>NZ_MVBC01000010.1 GCF_002007105.1 Hymenobacter sp. CRA2
CAGGCCCGTACCCGTGAAGCACTGGAGGCGGCTATCCAAACCGCGGTTGAGTGGATTTCCAGCAAGGATGCCAAAGCCTGGTTCAACCATTGTGGTTATCATGTACATCGTTCATGAATCCGCTATAGCATGAGTTTACAGTTCGGGCCATGCCAACTCTCAACTTCTCCTAAGTAGCTACCACTAATACCCTCTACCTCCTCTAGCAGCCCGAGTCGCCAGATACTTACGTGCCCCGTGGGGGCCCGTACGACGCCCCGCCCCACCCTCATGAAGCGGCCGCTGAAGCTCCTGTCACCCCGCGTCAGGTTCATGTCACGCGCGTTGAACCTCCTGTCACCTCCGCGGAGGTTCATGTCACGTCCAGCGTCCTCTATCCTTTCTCAGGTCGCGCATCAAGCGAGGCAGGGGGCCAGGCGGTGCCTGTTACCCATCCTACCCACTTCACCCCTGCTTACAACTTACCCGCCGGCGCCCGGCTTCCCCAGCGGAAGTCGGGCGCCTTACGTCTCAGCTCGCCCTCCGCCTAGTGTTGGCTGCTCACTCACGCGCCAACGCCGTGCCGCCCAGCGGCCGGGCAGCTTGCGTTTCAAGCCGTTACCCGGCAGCTGGAGTATATTCGCGCAACGCATAATTCCACTCCCTTATATGAAAACACCTGTCCTCGTCGTCACGCTGCTGCTGACCGCCCCGGCCGCCCTGCGGGCCCAATCCGTCGGCATCGGCACCACGGCTCCGGCCAGCTCCGCCATCCTCGACGTATCAGTCCCCAACCCAGCCACCAACCCCAAGGGCTTCCTGCCGCCGCGCCTCACCAAGGTGCAGCGCGAAGCCATTCAGAACCCCGTCGCCGGCCTGCTGGTGTACCAGACCGACAGCCCCAGCGGCTCGGCCGCCGGCCTTTACCTCTACGGCGGCAGCTCCTGGACGCTGCTGCCCGACGCCGGCAGCGGCGACAACCTGGGCAACCACGTGGCCACCCAAAACCTGGTGCTGAACGGTAACCAGCTGGTGGGGGGCACCGCCACCACCCCCGGCACCGTGGGCCTGCGCATTAACCCCGAGGGCTTGGTCCGCATCGGCAGCACCAGCACCGGCGGCCGCCCCGCCGCCGGCTTCCCCTACGGCCTGCGCCTCGACTACGCCGACGCCGGCCTGCTCGCCACCGGCACACTGGGCTACGGCGTCATTCCGACCAGCGGGGCGGGGCTGCGCCTGATGTGGCACCCCTTCAAAGCCGCCTTCCGCGCCGGGGAAGTCAACGGTACCCAGTGGAACGACGCCAACGTCGGCTTCTATTCCTACGCTTTCGGCAACAACGTCACGGCCTCGGCCTTCGCCACCTTTGCCAGCGGCGACGCCTGCACGGCCAGCAACCAGGCCAGCATAGCCATGGGTAGCGGCAACACCGCCAGCGGCACGGCCAGCGTGGCCCTGGGCGCCAGCAGCACCGCCAGCGGCTTTGGCAGCCTGGCCGTGGGCTTCACCTGCCAGGCCGAAGGGCAAAGCTCGGTGGCCATTGGTTACCGCGCCACGGCCGATAACGACTACTCCATATCCCTGGGCCAGCGCGGCAGCAACAACGGCCATACCGGCGTCTTCGTGGCCTCCGACGCCAGCTCCACCAACACCTTCAACAGCACGGCCAACAACCAGTTTTCGGCCCGCTACACCGGCGGCTACCGCCTCATTACCAACTCGGCCATGACTATCGGCGTGCAGGTCGCCGCCGGTGGCAACTCCTGGGTTACTATTTCCGATTCCACCAAAAAAGAGCGGGTAGTCGTGGCCGACGGCAACCAGTTTCTGGAGCGCATCAACCGCCTGCGCCTGGGCTCGTGGAACTACCGCGGGCAGGACCCCGGCACCATGCGCCACTACGGCCCCATGGCCCAGGACTTCTACCACGCCTTCGGCCGCGACGCGGTCGGCCGCATTGGTAACGACACGACCATTAACCAGGCCGACTTCGACGGGGTCAACCTCATTGCCATCCAGGCCCTGTACCGCCAGGTGCTGGAGCTGAAGGCCGAAAACGCCCGGCTCCGCCAGCAAGTGCAACAGGGTCAGACAGCGTCGCAACAGGCGCAACAGGCCGTGTCAGCCACTGCCGCGCTGGAGCAGCGCCTGCGCCGCCTCGAAGCCCAGCTTGCTCCCCAGGCCCAACGCTAAGCATTGAGCCGCTACCGCCTGCGGGCACTGGCCCAAAACGACCTGCGCTTCCCCAGCGGTATGCTGGCTCTACCCGCCTCCCCAGCAGCCCGTCCCTGACCACCACTAGGAACGGATGCCGCTGATACCGTGCGGGCCGCCCCCACCACCAGATACTAACTACTCCCCCTTTCCTTTTCGGAGAGGGGGCCGTGCCCCGTGGGGGTCCCGTGAGGCGCCCAGCCCGTACTATCCGCTTAGCCCCCTATTGCAATTACCCGCCGAGGCCCGGCTCCCCACCCGCGGGAGCCGGGCCTTTTGCTTGCCTAGTCCCCATTTGCGGTACAACCCCAGTAGCCGAAACCACCGGATCGGCCGTAGCTTGCGCCCCCAACGAACCTCTACCACCTATTTGCCCCGATGAATGATCTAGCCCGCCGCCTCGGACTGCTGCTGACCCTTACTCCCTTCACCGCGGCGCTGGCCCAAACGCCCGCCCCCACGGCCGGCGTCGGCATTGGCGTTACCACCCCGCTGAGCCGCCTGCACGTGGCCGAGGGCAGCGTGCTGTTTTCCGCCGCCGGCGACGTCGCGCCCAACGGCAGCAGCGGCCCCACGCCCATCACCGGCACGGGCCGCCGCCTGCTCTGGCACGCCGACAAGGCCGCCTTCCGGGTGGGCTACCTCGGCCAGGGCAACAACTTCAACGGCGCCACTTTCTGGGACGACGCCAACATCGGCGCGTACTCCTTCGCCGCCGGCTTCAACGTGCAGGCCAGCGGCCGCTCGGCCGTGGCCCTGGGCGAAGAAGCCCAGGCCCTCAACGACTACAGCCTGGCCCTGCACGGCTACGCCAGCGGCTTCGGCTCGGTGGTCGTCGGCTACGGCTCGCAGGCCACCCAAGACTTCGCCGTAGCCATCGGTAGCAGCGCCCTCTCCGGCGGCGTCGGCAGTATCAGCATCGGACCCAATAACGCCTACGGCAACTACGCCACGGCCATCGGGCTGCAAAACCGAGCAGGTGCCCAGTTCTCACTCGCCGTGGGCAAAAACGCCCGCGCCGAGCACCAGGGCGCCGCCGTGTTCAGCGACGGCAGCGCCCTATCCACCCTCAACTACGTCATCAGCTCGGCCCCCAACCAGCTGAGCATGCGCTACTCCGGTGGCTACCGCCTCTACAGCACCGCCCGCGCCAACTCCCCGGAGGGCACCCTCACCAGCCCGGTAGCCGGCGTAGAGCTGGCCCCCGGCGCCGGCTCCTGGACCACGCTGAGCGACCGGCGCGCCAAGGAAAACTTCCGCCCCGTCGACGCCGAGCAGGTGCTGCAGAAAGTAGCCGCCCTGCCCGTCACCGAGTGGAACTACAAGTCGCAGCCCGCCACCCAGCGCCACGTCGGCCCCATGGCCCAGGACTTCTACCAGGCCTTCCGCCTCGACGGCCTCGACCGCGACACCACCATCAACACCGGCGACATCGACGGGGTGAACATGGTCGCCATCCAGGCCCTGGCCCAGCGCACCGCCCGCCTGCAGCAGGAAAACGAGCAGCTGCGCGCCCAACTGCGCCAGAAGGACGAGCAGCTGGCTACCCAACTGCAACTGCTAAACCAGCGCCTCGCCGCCCTGGAGCAGCCCACCATGCCGCGCCAGCCCCGGCGCAAATCGAGCAACGTCACCCAGAACGTAGCCACCAACTAAGCCGCGCCTGGAAAGGCGTTTGAGACTCCTTGAACGGATCTGCTGAGCCCCGTCGAACCGAAGGTCGGCGTAGCCAAGCAGGTCCGTTCTATAATTTGCAAACCCAGCCGAAGCCCTGTAGACGGCACACCGGTGCCCCGCCATTCCATGTTTCGGGCTACCCTTCTGCTTAGTTCCATACCGCTGCTGACCCAAACTGTAGCCCCACTCACCGCCCCGGGCTCCTGGCAAAAGCCGTAATTTCGGGCCATGTACACGCTTCACCGCCAGCCGCCGGTTCCCGTACGCCAGTTCAAGCCCGATGCCGCCTCCGGGAGCACCGCCTTCACCCTGGCCCGCGCGCAGGGCGAGCTGGTGTACGAGTCGGATCTGCTGCTGCCGCACCGCATGGGCTACTACCTGCTGGTGTACGTGCAGCACAACCGCGGCCGCCACTGGGTCGACGCCACGCCCTACGAGCGGCAGGACCACGCCGTGTACTTCGCCACGCCGGGCCAAGTCCTGGTCAAAGAGGAACCCACGCCCTTCTGGGGCACCCACCTCACCTTCAGCACCGAGTTGCTGGCCCTGCAACAACACGCCGCCCTGCGCGAGCTGCCGCTGATCCAGAACCCCTACCACGGGCACGAGCTGCGCCTAAGCCCGGCCGATGTGGCCGTGGTGGAGGATGTGCTCGACAAGCTCCAGGCCGAGTACGCCCAACCCGGCCCCTGGCAGCACCGCATGCTCAGCGCCTACCTCACGGTGCTGCTCACCTACCTGAGCCGCCTGTACACCGAGCAGTTTTCCGGCGCCGCGCCCTCCCCCGACAAGCTGCTGCTGAAGGCCTTCCAGGCCAGGATTGAGGAATGCTTTCACGAGCGGCACGAGGTCAGTGCCTACGCCGAGATGCTGCACATTTCGGCCGGGCACCTGAGCGAGGTGGTGAAGGCGCAGAGCGGCAAGCCGGCCATCAAGCACATTCACGAGCGGCTGGTGCTCGAAGCCCGCCGCCTGCTGGTGTACACCCCGCAGCCGCTCAAGGAAATTGCCTTCGACCTCGGCTTTGCCGATGCCTCCTACTTCAACCGCTTCTTCAAGCGCGAAACCGGCAGCACCCCGGCCGAGTACCGCAGCCGCAGCCGCGAAATGTACCAGTAATACCGCGGAATGGGCGCCAGCCGCGCCCGGAGGCCCCGGTAGCTTTGTGCCGTTAATCACTTGATCATGAAGACAGCACTCATCACCGGCGCCAACAAGAGCATTGGCCTGGAAACCGCCCGCCAGCTTCTGCAGCAGGGCTATTACGTGTACCTCGGCAGCCGCGACCTGCAGAAGGGCCAGCAGGCCGCTGAGCAGCTGCAGGCAGAAGGACTGACCGAGGTGGAGCCCCTGCAAATCGACGTAGCCGACCCGGCCTCCATCGCCGCCGCCCGCCAGACGCTGGGCCAGAAAACCGAGGTCTTGGACGTGCTCATCAACAACGCCGGCATCCTGGGCGGCATGGCACAGCCACCCCTCGGCACCGACGTGCGCGTGATTCGGGAAGTGTTCGAAACGAACGTGTTCGGCGTTATCGAGGTGACCCAGGCCTTTATCGACCTGCTGCGTCAGTCCTCCGCGCCGCGCATCGTCAACGTCACCTCCGGACTAGGCTCCCTCACCCTGCACAACGACCCAAGCTGGAAGTACTACCCGGTGAAAGGGGCCGCCTACGCCCCCTCGAAAGCGGCGCTGAATGCCTACACCATCATGCTGGCCTACGAGCTGCGCGACACGCCCTTCAAAGTCAATGCCGTGGACCCCGGCTACACCGCCACCGACTTCAACCACCACAGCGGCCCCGGCTCGGTATCCGATGCCGCTGCCCGCGTCGTCAAAGCCGCCCTGCTCGGCCCCGACGGGCCCACCAGCCAGTTTTTCAGCGACGACAACGCCCCGGAAACCGGCATCAGCCCGTGGTAACCAGGACGCTACGGCCTGGCTGAGGCGCTGCCGGAATGCCCCTGCTTCCCTATCCTTTTCATGTCGCGCATCAAGCGCGGTAGGGGCCAGGGCTGCGGTACCCAGCAGGTGCGCCCAAGGCTCGTCGTATATCCGGCCCTACTCCATGACAACTACCCCGACGCCCGGCTTCCACAGAGTGGAAGCCGGGCGTCGGTGCTTGTGCCCTGCGCCTGGCATGGTCCGCTGCCCACTGTCGCCGGTTTTCGCGCTACTACTTGTCAATCAACTTACATAAGCCAGCGCCTATATTTGACTGCTACCCAACTGCTATGAAAAAAACCTTACTCCTGCTGAGCCTGGCCGTCCCGACCGCGGCCCTGGCCCAAACCTCCACCGGCCCGGTCGGCATCGGCACCACCGCGCCCGACCCGAAGGCCGCCCTCGACATCACGGCCACGGGCAAGGGCCTGCTCATCCCCCGCATGGACTCGGCCGCCCGTACCAGCATCGCGGCCCCGCCCGACGGCCTAATGGTATTCCAGACCAACGGCCGCAAGGGCTTCTGGTATGCCTTCGGTAGCACCTGGTTTTTTATCCCCGACAAGGCCAAAGCCGGCGACAACCTCGGCAGCCACGCCGCTACCCGGGCCATTCAGTTCAGCACCACCAACGCCGACAAGCTCACCTTCACGCCCAACGGCAGCGACGGCCCCAAAATTGCTCTTTCGACGACCAACAACCTGGACTTTTACGCCAGCAGCGTCGCCAGCAGCCTGGGCGCCCACCGCTTCCTGACCTCAGAGAGCGGAACCTGGCTGGAGCGCCTGCGCGTGGACCGCAACGGCCTGCTGGCCGAGGGCGAGGACTTCGTGGGCAGCATTCCCAAGCAAGGCGCGGGGACCCGCCTGATGTGGTACCCGGGCAAAGGGGCCTTCCGTGCCGGCCGCGTCAACGGCTCGCAGTGGAACGACAACAGTGTGGGCCTGTACTCCGTGGCGCTGGGCTACGGTACCACTGCCTCGGGCGACAATACCCTGGCCCTGGGCCCGAACAGCACCGCCCGCCAGGGTTCGGCCGTGGCCATTGGCGAGCGGAACGTTTCCAGCGGCTACTGCTCCTTCGCCCTGGGTTACCACGCCAACACCAACGCCAAGCCCGGCTCCTTTGTCTTCGGCGACTTCAGCACGAGCAATGAAATCCTGGCCAACGTCAACAATGAAGCGACCTTCCGCGTGGCAGGCGGCTTCCGCATCTACACCAACGCCAACCTGCTCAGCGGCGTCACAATTGCGCCCAATGGCTCCTCCTGGGATGTGGTATCCGATTCCACCAAGAAGGAGCGGGTGGTGCTGGCCGATGGCAATGCCTTTCTGGAGCGCATCAACCGGATGCGGCTGGGCTCGTGGAACTACAAGGGTCTGGACCCGGCTACCACGCGCCATTACGGCCCCATGGCCCAGGACTTCTACGCCGCTTTTGGCCACGACGGCGTCGGCACCAGCGGCAACGACACGACCATTAACCAGGCCGACTTCGACGGCGTCAACCTCATTGCCATTCAGGCCTTGTACCGGCAAGTGCTGCAGCTGAAGGCCGAAAACGCCCAGCTGCGCCAAAGCCAGCAGAACGCCGTCAATAGCAGTGCCGACCTGGAGGAGCGCCTGCGTCGCCTCGAAGCCCAGCTTATGCCCCAGGCCCGGCGGTAGCCCCACCCGCTTGTGCCCCAGGCCCGGCGCCCGCCTTCTGCAAGCAGAAGGCGGGCGCTTGGCTTTTCGGCTTAGGCGCCGTCGGCGGCGGTGCGGGCGGCCGAAGTAACCGGCGCCTTATCACGCCCCGTCACCGACAAAATCAGCTGCACGGCTTCGGCGGGCTGGTCCCATTGCGGCAGGTGGCCGCAGCGGTCAAACCAGTACAGCGCGGCATCGGGGAAGGCGGCCGCGGCCCGGGCGGCCTGCCACGGAAAGCACACCCGGTCCTGCCGCCCCCAGCCGATAACCAGCGGCTGGCGGATGCTGCCGCGCGGGGCGCCCTCCTGCTTCTGCCCGTAGGCCAGGTGCCAGAGCAACTCATCGAAGTTGGTGGTGCGGGCGTAGGTGCGCATCTCGTCGAGGGCGGCGTGGGCGGGCACCCGCCACGGGTGCGCGGAGTATTGCCAGAGCAGCAGCGTGCGGCCCACGGCGCTGCCCGTCAGGGCGGGCATGACGGGCTGCAGCCCCCGGATCAGCCGCACCGCGCCGGCCCCGGTGTAGTAGAAGAACGGCTTTTCCCAGCCCGCCCAAAACCCGCCGGGATTGAGGGCGACGGCCGCCCCGAGCACGCCGCGCCGGGCCAGCTCCAGCACCAGCCGTGCCCCCATCGACGAGCCCACGCAGTCGACGCCGACCAGGTCGTGCGCCCGCAGCCACTCCACGAGGGTATCGGCCAAGGTGTAAATGGAGTTTTCGCCCGGCAGCGCGGGCGTCTGCCCGTGCCCGGGCAGGTCGATGGCAATAACCTCGCGGTGGGCGGCCAGATCATCCAGGATGGTTTGCCAGCCGCGCCAGCTGCTGCCGATGCCGTGAATGAGCAGCAGGGGCCGGCCGCTGCCGCGGCGGATGTGGTGAAGTTCCATAGAGCGTTATAGTGCGAAATGAACGGGCCACCCGCCGGGCCCTTCCCGGCGCCGCAGCCTACAGTGGTACGCAGGTACCCGCCTCGTGGTCATGCGCTATGATGTCCGGGCCGGGCAATACCGGCGTCCGCAGCCTCGGTTATGCTTCCCCAAAGCCGGGTGCACGGCTTTGCGTTACTTTGGCCCCTCCACCCCGCCTCCACTCATGAAACGCCTTGTTCTTTGCCTGGCCTTGCTTGGCACGCCCTGGACCTTACACGCGCAAGCCCCGGCCTCGCCCCACGCCAGGCTCGACGAATACTTCCAGACGCTGGCGACCCTTCAGCAGTTCAACGGCAACGTACTGGTGCTTAGCCAGGGGCAGAAGCTGCTGCGCGGCACCTACAACATTCCCGCCCAGAGCGACAGTCTGCGCGTCGGGCCCGGCAGCTGCTTCATCATTGCCTCGGTTTCGAAGCTGTTCATTAAGTACGCCGTGCTGTTGCTGGCCCAGCAGGGCCGGCTCAGCCTGCAGGACCCGGTGAGCCGGTTCATCCCCGATTTCCCTCGCGGCCGCGACATCACCGTGGCCCACCTGCTCGGCCACCAGTCGGGCCTGCCGCGGGAGCTGCAGGGCCGCGAGCAGCTGGAGCAGGTAAGCCTGGCCCGCACCGTCGAATTGGCCAAGCAGGAGCAGCTGCTCTTCGAGCCCGGCACCCGCACGCAGTACTCCAACGTGGGCTTCTTCGTGCTGCACCGCCTCGTGGACCTGGCCAGCCCCAAGGGCTACGCGGCCTTTGTGCAGCACGACATTCTGCGGCCCTTCGGCATGAAGCACACCGGCGAGTACAACGCCGCCCGCCGCATCCCCCGCTTCGCCTACGGCTTCGACACCGACGCCCACCACCGCATCCGCCCCGTCGATGCCATCAACATCAACCGCTTCGAGACCGGCAACTACTACTCCACCCTCGATGACCTGGAGCGCTTCGCCGCCGGGCTGTTCAGCGGCAAAGTTCTGCGCGCCGACGCCGCCCAGCACCTGCTCAACGCCGACGGGGCCGTGATGCAGGCCGGCGGCCGCCCTGGCTACCGCGCTTACTTCTACCTGCACCCGGCCAAGCAGCTGACCTTCCTGCTGGTGAGCAACTACAGCGGCATGCCGGTGGAGAAAGTCATCAAGGACGTGCCCGCCATCGTGGCCGGCGAGCCGTACCAGCTGCCCGTAGCCGTGAACCGCCAGGCCGTAGCCGTGCCCGAGGCCGTGCTCCAGCGCTACACCGGCCGCTTCCAGCTCGAAGCCGACCCGGCCCAGGTGTTCGAGATACGCGTCGAAGCCGGCCAGCTGCTGCTGATCGACAAAGCCGGCGACAAGGCCGTCTTCCACCCCGACAGCGAAACCACCTTCTTCGACGACCCACAGTCGGCCGAGGGCCTGCGCTTCGAGCCGGACCCCGCTACCCACACCTACCGGCTTATCCTGCTCAGCGACGGCCTGACTCTGCCCACCAAACGCCAACTATAGCCGGGCCGCCGACCGGCTGAGTCCAGGGCGCCCTACTGCTCTGTTTGCCCTGTCCGACGCCCGGCTTCCCACTCGCGGAAGCCGGGCGCTCATATTTCTTTCGCCAGCGCAGGCAGCCTAGCAGCCGGGGCTACGGGCAGCCGCGCGAATGGTGGCCCCCAACACCTGGGCGCTGCCCGCCAGCAGGCAGCATTGCGTGGGTTTTCGGCCTTGGAGAAGCGCACCGCCCGCCTGCAGCAGGAAAACGAGCAGCGGCGCCAGAAGGACGAGCAGCTGACTACGCAACTGCAACTGCTGAATCAGCGCTTGGCTGCATTGGAGCAGTTCACCATGCCGCGCCGCAAATCGGGCGGCGCTACCTAAAACGTAGCGACCAACTAAGCACGGCGGCTACTCGATCTGATGACGTCGCCCCTCCGGCGCCTTCTGTTACAGGAGGCGCCGGAGGGGCGACGTTTGCGTTGAAATCAGTGCTAAGCGGCCGAAAGGCAACTTGCTGGTTGGCCCAAACACCGGCGTGGATGCAGTGCACCTGCGACGCCTCACCAGCAAGGCTTAGCGGCGAAGCGCGGCCGCGCCGCTCCTTCACCTTAGCTAGTAGCCTGGCAGGTGCTTAAGCTTGCAGGTGTTTGATAACGGCAATGACGTCTTCGTCGCCCAGCGCGGGCTCGGCCTGCTGGAAGGTTTGGTGCACGGTCTGGGCCAGCGGCGTATTCAATCCTTCGGCCTGGGCCAGGCGCAGGTCTTTGGCCAGTAGCTTCAGGGCAAAGGCGGCTTGGTAGTTGTCGGCCATGATGGCCTCGCCCTTCAGCTTCGAGAAAACGTTGCCCAGGGCGCTGTTGGTCACAATGGTTTGCATATCCTCGGCCCGCAGCCCGTGCTGCCGGGCAAACAGGAACGTCTCGGCCAGGCCCTGCGCATACACGCCGAGCAGGCTGTTGATGGCGAGCTTGGCCCGGTTGCCGTTGCCCGTAGCGCCCAGGTGCAGGGCCAGCTTGCCGAGGTGCCCAAACAGGGGCTGCACTTGCTGAAAAGCGGCTTCGTCGCCGCCAGCCATGATGACCAGCTGGCCCGTTTCGGCCTGCTTCACGCTACCCGAAACGGGAGCGTCGAGGTAGGTGTGGCCGTGCTCCTGGCTCAGGGAGGCCATTTCCTCGCTGATGCCCGGCGACACGGTACTCATGTTGACGAGCAGCTTGCCGCGCGCCGCGGCCGCCAGCAGACCGTCGGGGCCGGCAAACAGCTCGCGGATAGCTTGGTCGTCCGACACCATCAGAAACACCACATCGGCCTGCTGGGCGAGGGCAGCGGGGGAATCCGCCGTGGCGGCGCCGGCCGCACGCAGGGCCTCTTCCTTGTCTTTGCTGCGGTTGTACACCGTCAGCGGGTAGCCGGCCGCCAGCAGTCGGTGCGACATCGGGGTGCCCATATTGCCCAGGCCGATCCAGCCTACTCGGGGTTGTGCGGTCATATGCGAAGAAGAAAGAAGTCGGTGAAGAGTCCGGTATGCTATACAAGCCTGGCCGCAATTGGTTGGGCGCGGCGGTGGCAGCGCGGCGGGCCTGCTACCTTACGGGCATGAAAACCGAGAAGGAAAAGATGCTCAGCGGAGAGCTGTACAATGCCCTCGACCCGCAGCTCACGGCCGAACGCCTGCAAGCCCGCCTGCTGCTGAAGGCGCTCAACGATTCGCCCGAAGACCAGCCGGAGGAGCGCCAGCGCGTGCTGCAGCAGCTGTTGCCTCACGCCGGGCCCAATCTGTGGCTGCAGCCGCCTTTCTACTGCGACTACGGCACCAACATCCACTTGGGCGAGCAGGTATTTTTCAACTTCAACTGCGTGGTGCTCGACGTGGCCCCGGTCAGCATCGGGCACCGCACCCTGCTCGGGCCCAACGTGCAGGTGTACACCGCCACCCATCCGCTCGACCACCAAGTGCGCGCCACCGGCTTGGAGGCCGGCAAGCCCATCGTCATCGGCGACGACGTGTGGATCGGCGGCAGCGTGGTCATCTGCCCGGGCGTGAGCATCGGCAGCCGCAGCGTCATCGGGGCCGGCAGCGTGGTCACCCGCGATATTCCAGCCGATGTATTCGCGGCCGGCAACCCCTGCCGGGTCATCCGTTCCTTGCTCGACGCGGACGCGTAGCGGCGAGGCTACCTGCCCAAACATCGTCGTTCACTGCCCACGCAGGACCGTTGACAGCCTTTGCCCGGCAAGGCTCAGGGGCTGAGGCTAAGTTTGCATCGTCATTCCGCCTCGCTATGAAATACGCTGTACTCCCACTCCTTGCCGGCCTGGCTCTTGGTTCTACCGTGGCCCAGGCCCAGACGCCCGCCGGCTCGGTGGGCATCGGCACCAGCACGCCCAACGCCAAGGCGGCCCTCGACATCAGCGCCTCGGACAAGGGCCTGCTCATCCCGCGCCTGGACTCGGCGCAGCGCACGGGCATCAGCAGCCCACCCGATGGCTTGATGGTGTTTCAGACCGACGGGCGCAAGGGCTTCTGGTACGCCGTCGGCGGCCAGTGGCTCTACATTCCCGACAAAACCAAAGCCGGCGACAACCTCGGCAACCACGTGCTCAGCCAGAACCTGGTGCTCAACGGCCGCCGGCTGGTGGGCGGCACCGCCGCCGCGCCCGGTGCCAGCGGCTTGAGTATCGATGTCAACGGCTTGGTGCGCCTTACGCCCGCCATCCGCCCCGCCGGTAACTACAACAACGGGGCGGGCCTGCATATCTCCGATGCCGATGCCGGCTTCCTGATTCGCACCAGCATCGGGCTGGGCCCGACGGCACCGCCCGTCAGCGGCCAGGGCGACCGGGTGATGTGGTCGTCGTTTTACGCGGCCTTCCGGGCCGGCGGCGTCGACGGCACCCAGTGGGATGATGGCAATCTAGGCTTTTACACGGCCGCCTTCGGCTACAACAATCGCGCGGCGGGCAACTACAGCCTGGCCGGCGGGTACAACAATACCGTTCGGGGTAGCTACTCCATGGGCTTCGGCTCGAACAATTTTGTGGATCAAACCTCTTCGTCTTCCTTCGTGAGCGGCAACCTGTCCCGCGTGAAAGGCAGTTATAGCCTGGCCGTGGGCCTCAATGCCCTGGCGCGCGGCCGAGCCACCGTTGCTTTGGGCGAGCGGTGCACGGCCAATGCCGACTACGCCGTAGCGCTGGGCCGCTACGCCTCGGCAGCGGGCTATTCCGGCACGTTCACCATTGCCGATGCCTCCGTCAACGACTCGCTGCGTGCCACGGCCACCAATCAGTTTTCGGCGCGCTACCGCGGCGGCTACCGCCTCTTCACCAACACGGCCATGACCATCGGCGTGCAAGTCGCCGCCGGCGGCAACGCCTGGACCGTCGTTTCCGACTCCACCAAGAAGGAGCGGGTGGTCGTGGCCGATGGCAACCAGTTTCTGGAGCGCATCGACCGGATGCGGCTGGGCTCGTGGAACTACCGCGGGCAGGACCCCGGCACCATGCGCCACTACGGCCCCATGGCCCAGGACTTCTACCACGCCTTCGGCCGCGACGGCGTCGGCACCAGCGGCAACGACACGACCATCAACCAGGCCGACTTCGACGGGGTCAACCTCATTGCCATCCAGGCCCTGTACCGGCGCCTGCTGGCCCTGGAAGCCGAAAATGCCCAGCTGCGCCGGCAAGTGCAGCGGCCGGCCAGCCCGCCCACCGCCGCGCTGGAGCAGCGGCTGCGCCGCCTAGAAGCCTTGCTCGACGTACAGGCCAGTCGCTGAGCGGCTCTGGTACTGGCGCTGCCCAAAGCCGGCTCTTTCCCGAGCCGGCTTTTTTGTGTCGCGGCCCGATGTATTTTCACCCACATCATCATGTGAATCACCCTGTTCGGCGCTGCCCCTACTTTTGCTTATCCGCCCACCGCTGTTACCGCTGCTATGAAACTGCTGCTCCTGCTGGCCTGCCTGCTGCCCTTGCTGGCCGCGGCCCAGCCCCGCCTCGATTACCAGGTGTACTACGCCCCGCACCTGACCACGGAGGGCTTGCGGGTGCAGCTGAGCGTGCGCACGCCCAAGGCCGAAGACTCCACTTACTTTCACTTCGCCAACGAGGTGTGGGGCGAGCCGGACCTGCTGCGCTGCCTTACGGGCCTGACGGGCGCAGGCCCTGGCTACCGCTTCCGCGTGGTGCCCGACAGCAGCCGCATCGTGGTGTATCACCCGCACGGCCGCGAGGTGCGCTTTTCTTACCGCATCAGGCAGGACGCGGCCGACTACGCCCGCGACCAGTTCAACCGCCCGCGCGTGACGGACGCGTACTTCCACGTGCTGGGCGAGTCGCTGTTTGCGGTGCCCGAGTTCATCACCAAAGCGCCCACCGAGCCCACCCTGACGGCCACCATTCGCTGGGTGGGTTTCCCGGCGGGCTACGTGCTGCACAACACCTTTGCCTCGCAGCCCGCCGGGCAGCAAACCTTCCGCGGCAAGCTCTGGACGCAGTTTTACCGCTCGCTCTACGTGGGCGGCGACTACCGCCTGCAGCGCTTCACCTACCAGAACCGGCCGGTGTACCTGGCCGTGCGCGGGCAGTGGCAGCGCTACGACGAGGCGCAGGTGCTCAGCGCCCTGCAGCGCACCCTTACGGCCCAGCGCGACTTCTGGCACGACGCGGGCCCGGCCAGCTACACCGTGTTTTTGAGCCCCACCGTCACGCTCCGCGACAGCGCCTGGCGCGGGCAGAGCATGCGCGGCGAGAGCCTGTACCAGGGCTTCAAGCTGCAGTCGTCGAACAACCCGTTCAACAACTGGGAGCTGCTGCGCTACATGTTCAACCACGAAATGATGCACGACTGGATTGGCGGGCAGATCCGCGGGGCGCACGAGGAGCTGAACTACTGGTTTACGGAAGGCTTCACCGATTACTACGCCTACAAAAACCGCCTGCGCAGCGGCGACGTGACCCTGGAGCAATGGGTGCGTGACTTCAACGCCGACGTCATCCAGAAGCTCTACGCCAACGCCGAGCGCAACCAGCCCAACTACCTCATCAAGGACAACTTCTGGAAAAGCCGCAGCTTCGAAAAGCTGCCCTACCGCCGCGGGGCCGTGTTTGCCTTCTGGCTCGACAACCAAATCCTGAAACGCTCGAACTACACCCGCTCCCTTGACGACCTGATGCGCGAGCTGCGCCAGGCCTGCCTGCCGCCCGGCCAGCAGTTCACCGACGAGCGGTTTCTGACCCTGGCCAAAACCTACCTGCACGAGGATATCAGCTACCTGTTTCAGAAGCACATCCTCAGCGGCGCCGACCTGCCTTTGGCCAAAGCCGACCTAATCGAAGGCTTCGACGTGGATGCTGCCCAGCCCGTACCCACGCTGAAAATCATTGGCGCCCCGGCCACGCTGCGCGAGCGGTACCTGGGCCTGAAACCGGCGGCCAAGACCGTAGCCCAGCAGTAGCTGCCGCGGCCGCCAAACCCAAGCGGCTTCAATAACAGCCTGTTTTCGCCCGGCGCGCGAGCTAGATGGGCCCGGCCTCCCGCAGCGTTTTGCCTTATTGCTGATTCATTCCACCGCCTGGCACCCAACCAGGCAGAATTTTGCCTCGTTATCCACCACCAGATTCCAAACGAGCCACATGAAAGCCTTCATCCTGACCGAACCCACCGGCCCCGCCGGCCTGCAAGCCACCGAACTGCCTACTCCCACCCTCGCCGCCGGGCAGGTGCTGTTGCGCGTCAAGGCTATCAGCATCAATCCCGTCGACGTGAAAACCACGGAGGGCAAAGCCCTGTACGGCAGCCTCAACGAGCAAAGCCCGCTGATTCCGGGCTGGGACGTGGCCGGCGTCATCGAAGCCGTAGCGCCCGACGTGACCACCTTTCGGCCGGGCGACCAAGCCTTCGGCATGATCAACTTTCCCGGCCACGGTCAAGCCTACGCCGAGCTGGTAGCCGCCCCGGCCGCGCACCTCGTGCGCAAGGCGGCCAACATCAGCTTCGCGGAAGCCGCGGCCGCCACGCTGGCCCCGCTCACGGCCTGGCAGGGCCTAGTGACGCGCGCCCAGGTGCAGGCCGGGCAGCGCGTGCTGGTGCACGCCGCGGCCGGCGGTGTGGGCCACTACGCCGTGCAGCTGGCCAAGCACCTGGGCGCCCACGTCATCGGTACGGCCTCGGGCGGCAAGGTGGACTTTGTGCGCGGGCTCGGCGCCGATGAAGTAATCGACTACCAGCAGCAGCCTTTCGAGCAGGCCATAGCGCCCGTTGACGTGGTGCTCGACACAGTGGCCGGCGACACGCAGCTTCGCTCCCTGAATGTGCTCAAGCCCGGCGGCCAGCTCGTCAGCATCCTGGGCCTCACGCCCGACACGCCCGCCCGCGCCGCCGAACGCAACGTGACGGCCCAGGGCATGCTCGTCAACTCGAATGAGGCCGGCATGCAGCAAGTGGCCGACCTACTGGCCAGCGGCGCGCTTCGCTCCCACGTGTCGCTCACGGTGCCCTTCGCGGAGCTGCCCAAGGCGCTGGAGCAGGTGCAAACCGGCCACACCCAGGGCAAGGTGGTGGTGACGCTGTAGGCCGGCGCCGCAGCCCGCGCGGCAAGCTCGGCATTATCCTTTTGACGCTGCGGCCCGTTGGCTTGGGCAGGGCTGACCGCAGTCGGCAGCCTTGCTCACACCACAACCAAACCCCTCTACTATGGACCAGCCTATTTCGCGCCGCCAGCACGCCATTCCGGAATTTACCATGATTCCATCCATCGCCGCCGCCCCGGCCGCGTTTGGCTTTACCGACGACAAAACCGCGTCGACGTTATGCTACGTGCTCAGCGGCACGGCCCTGCTCTCTTCCCTGTTTACCCGCGCCGAGTGGGGCGCCGTGAAGGTTATCCCCTACAAAGCTCACCTGGCCATTGACGCAGTGAGCGGCCTGACGGCGTTGTCGGCCCCGTGGCTGTTCGGCTTCGCCAAGAACAAGCGCGCCCGCAATGCCTTCCTCATCATGGGCGCCATTGCCGGTATAGTCACGGCCCTGTCGCGCCCGGAGGAAATGCCCGAATACGAGACGGAAGGTTCCGGCGACGAATAAGCGCCTAGTCGTTTCGCCAAACGAAAGAGCCCCGGCTTCACTTACGCTGTGAAGCCGGGGCTCTTTCGTGTGACAGGGCGTATTAGAACGTTATGCGGAGCGTATAGTGGCATCTAGCGGGCGTCGTTGAGCGACAACGTCAGCCGCCCGTCATGTCGAGCGTAGCCGAGGCATCTCGCGTGCTGATGATGGATAGTAACCGCATCGTGCAACGAGAAGAATAGTCCCCGAGCGAGATGTCTCGACAAGCTCGACATGACGGGCTTTTGCAAGTCGGGCAACATCAGCATACGTAGATCAGCTTACGCCTGCCGGTCGCCGCCGGTGAACTGCAGCATCCAGCCGGGGTACTCGGGCGCGAGCTGGCTGACCTCGTCGAGCTGCTGCAGCTCCTCGGGCGAGAACTGCACGTCCACGGCTTTGAGGTTGTCTTCGAGCTGTTCCATCTTGTTGGCGCCGATGATGACGCTGGTTACCACCGGCTGGTGCAGCAGCCAGGCCAGGGCCAGCTGGGCCACCGTGGCGCCCTTGGCTTCGGCCATGGGGCGCAGCCGGTCGATGATGTCGAAGGCGCGGTCCTTGTCGACGGGCGGGAAGTCGAAGCGGCCGCGGCGGCCTTCTTCCTGCTGGTTTTCGCGGGTGTACTTGCCGCTGAGCAGGCCACCGGCCAGGGGGCTCCACACCAGCAGGCCGAGTTTCTGATCCTGCAGCAAGGGCACCAGCTCGCGCTCCAGGTCGCGGCCGGCCACGGTGTAATAAGCCTGCAAGGACTCGAAGCGCGCTTTTTGTTGGTACTGTGAGTAGGCCAGGGCCTTCATCAGCTGCCAAGCCGCCACGTTGCTGGCCCCGATGTAGCGCACCTTGCCGCTGCGCACCAGGTCGTCGAGGGCGCGCAGAGTTTCTTCCAGCGGCGTGAGCGGGTCGTAGCTGTGAATCTGGTAGAGGTCGATGTAATCGGTACCGAGGCGGCGCAGGCTGGCCTCGGCCTGCTGCATGATGTGCTTGCGGGTGAGGCCTACCTCATTGGGGCCCTCGCCCATTTTGCCACGCACTTTGGTGGCCACCACGAGGTCGTCGCGCTGTAGGCCGAGGTTACGGATGGCCTGCCCGGTCATTTCCTCCGACACGCCCTCGGAGTACACGTTGGCCGTATCGAGGAAGTTGATGCCGGCGTCGACGGAGCGCTTCACCAGCGCATCGACGGCGGGCTGATCCAACTCGCCGATGGTTTTGGCCCAGCCGCGGCCACCAAAGGTCATGGTGCCGAGGCACAGCTCGGATACTTTCAGGCCGGTGTTGCCCAGGAGGTGATACTTCATGCGAAAAGGTGAATTGGTTGTAGGGAGTTGAGCTGTTGCGTCGGAACGACGTGCTATCCGCAACCTACCGGCCGCGGAATGGTTGGTGGGCCTTTCCCCTCCGGGGCCATGCTATCTGCTAAGGCCGCGCCGCGCCATCAGCTTTCGGCCCGACAGCGCCTACTGCTTGCGGGCTTTACGCTGCTTGTTCTCGGCTTTGATGCGCGGCTTCACGCCGTCGTCCACGCCCCGGCCAGTGGCTACGGGCTGATACAGGGAGCTAGTAGTAACGGGCGCGGGCGGGGCCGTTTTGATCTGGTAGCGGTGCACGATATTGGCCGAAATCCGGTCCGTCAGGTGCGGCAGAATCTGGTGCGAGAACGAGGCGCCGCGGGCCTTCCAGCCCACCGGCAGCTCCTGCCGCGGCCGCACCGAGGAGCGCACCATAGCGTTAACGACTTTGCTGGGCGGGTCCATGGCGGCCATGCGCGGGGTGCCGCCGCTGTAGTTGGCCGCGTGGCCCCAGAAGGGCGTGTCCACGGCCCAGGGCTCGATGGTCACCACCTTGATGTTCTTGTTGCCTTGCAGGCGCAGCTCGTGGTACAGGGCGCGGTCGAAGTTGCGGATGGCGCCTTTGGTGGCGGCGTATACGGCGTGGTAGGCCAGCGGCACCTTGCTTTCCACCGAGCCCAGGTTTATGAGCGTGCCCTGGCCTTGTTGCCGGAAGATCTTGACGGCCGCGTGACTGCCGTAGATGATGCCCTTGAGGTTGACGTCAACCATGCGGGAATAGTCGGCTATGGGCAGGTCCCAGAACCGCCCGATGCCGCCCACGCCCACGTCGTTGACCCACACGTCGACGCGGCCGAACTGCTTCAGGGCCGCATCGGCCAGGGCCTGCACCTGCTCGGGCTGGCTGATGTCGGTGGTGACGACCAGGGCCTGCCCGCCGCCGGCGCGCACTTTGGCGGCTACTTCCTCCAGCACTTCGGTGCGGCGGGCGGCCAGCACCACGTTGGCTTTCATGGCCCCGAGCTGTTCGGCCATGCCGCGCCCAAAGCCGCTGGAGGCCCCAATGATGACGTAGGTTTTACCCTGTACTTTCTTCTGCACGGCCGCGCCAGGCCGGGACGTGGCGCAGGCGCTCAGCAGCCCGACAAGCAGCAGCAGCGCGCTTAGGTGCTGTAGGGAGCGGCGGTAACGACTAAGAGGATTGGCGGGGACAGCAACAATCGGCGGTGAAGCGACAAGGTGGTTCATGGAAGACAGGTTTGCAGTAAAAGCTCCTGTCCCTACGGCCCGCGCCCAACCGTTGATATAGCCCAGCTTGCTAAAAACGGGCATTTTTGCGGGCCACTACCTTCCCATATGCCGCATTCTGGCGTCCCACTGCTGCCCGGCCGGGCAGCGTTATTTCCTGGCGCGCCGCACCGTTGGGTGGCTTTGCAGGTCGAGGGGCTGAGCAAAGGCCACGCCGCGCAGCACCGCGTCGCTCTGCCGCTGCTGGGCCAGGCGGTTGGCATCGGGCAGGGCCGTTTGCTGGCTGAGTACTTTGCCGCGGCCGTCGAGCACCTGCAGCGTGAGCTGCTGCGCGGTGACAGTGGCCTTGAGCGTGGCGCCCGCGCCTACCGGCAGGCGGGTAGCGGCGAAGGGAAATACATCCATGACCACGTCGGTGGCCACCTCGTGCAGAGTGTAGGTATGGATGCTGGTAGGCCCGGCTTGGTAACGGGCCTGCACCCAGCCACGGCCCACGGCAAAGCGGTAGTCCAGGTCGCGTAGGGCGGCGGGCAGGCGCGGGGCCAGGGTCAGCTGGTGGTTGATGAGGTCGGGCCGGATGCCGAGGAAATGCTGGTACCAGGCGCGCAGCTGTTCGGCATTGGACCAGGCCTGCAGGTAGGTGCCGGTGAGGCGCGGCCACGCCTCGCCGGGGTGCGGGTAGGCATCCATGTTTTCGCTCAGGCCGCCCACCACGCCGCGCGTCAGAGCCTGCCGGTTCATGTTGGCAAATAGCTGCCAGGCCGTTTCCACCTGCCCGGCCTCGATCATGCGCTGCATGGCCATGCCATTGTTCCACAGCCACACGGCGCCGCGGTGGTAGGCGGCATCCTTGTGGTAATACTCGGGCGCGAAGTGGAAGGGGTGAAACTGCGCATCCTGCCGGTTCAGCGAGGCCACGCCCCACGGATATACCAGTTCTTCCCAGCACTTGCGCGTGACCTGCCAGCGAAACGCCGGGTCGTCGACCATATCCAGGGCGTAGAGCTGGTTGGGGCGCAACGTGAAGTCGGCGCGGCCCTGCTTATCGAGGCGGTCGGCGAGATAGGGGTGCCGGGCGTCGCGGTAGTCGCGGGCGAAGTGCTGCTTTACCTGCGCGGCCAGCTGCGCCCACTTGGCCTGGCTGGCCGTGTCGTGCATGTAGGTGGCGAAGTAGGCGCCGGCCCGTAGCTGCTGGTACCACAGCGCCTGAATGTCGTTGGCGCGGGTGCCGCGGGGCGTGAAGGCCACCAGGTGCTGGTCGCGCGCGTCCATCCAGGTTTCGTTGTCTTCGTGCAGCAGGTAGCCCCGCTCGTCGGTCCAGTACTGCAGCGCCCCCTCGATGCTGGCCTGCACGCTGGGGTACAGCTGCCGGATCAGGGCCGTGTCGCCAGTATACTGCACGTAGTCCTGCAGCCCGATGACGAAGCGCGGCGTGCCGTCGGTGGTGTGGTAATCGATGTTGCTCGGGTTGACGATGTTGGGCACCCGGCCGTAGTAGCGCGAACTTTTGTCGCGCTGCTGATACTGCGCAAACGCAAGCAGAATCTTGCGGGCCGTATCGAACTGGCCCGTCACCAGCACGGCACCCGGCAGCGCGATGAACTCGTCGCGGCCCCAGTACTCGTTGAACCACGGCAGCCCGGCGTAGATGCCCTCGCCCTGCTGGCGCGTGACGAGCTGGTCCATGGTGGCGTTGAGCCAGCGCAGGGCCAGCGTCAGGGAGTCGTCGCTGCTGCGCAGGTAGGTGTTGGTGCCCAGGTACTGCGCCATGCGCTGCTGGCGCGCCTGCTTAAGCTTTTCACCGTCGCGCTGGGCTTCCTGAATAAGCGCGTTGACCTCGGCTTCGTCCTTGCCCACGGCGACGTAAAAGCCGTCGGCGGTGGTTTCGGCCCGCTGCTCGCGCACGGCCAGACTCGCACCGGCCTGCTTCGGCGCCACCCCGATCAGGAAGCCGCCCTCCCGCGCCGAGTACAAGGCCACATGCTGCGGCTGGCGCAGGAAGCGCACGTTGTCGCCCTTGAGCCGAATACCGACGGTGCCGGTGGCGCCGCGCAGGCTTACGTCCAGCACGTTGCGCTCATCCAATAGCCACAGCTCCTCCGTCGGGCCAGCGGCGTGCCGGCGCACCAGCTTGTGTGGGTACACCGTGGCCTCGGCCGTGCGGTTATCGAGCAGCTGGCTGCCCGCAAACAGCTCGTAGCCGCCGAACACGCGGTTTTTGGCCACGTTCAGCCCCTCGAACCAGGCCCACTCTGGGTGGTTGGTGTCGTGCGTCTGCGTGAAATAGTACGCCGCGACTTTGTTGGTGAAGGAGGCGGGACGGTTGGCGGCGCGCGGCACGGCTATCCGCATCGTCTCCAGCACGTCGGCATTGGCCTGGCCCAAGTCCAACGCCGCCGATTTCATGAAGCCGATGATGCCCCACTTGGAGGCCGCGTAGCTGCTGCCGTGGCGGAAGCCCTTTTTGCCCTGCCCCGAGGCCGTCAGAATGATGCTGCCTTGCTTGCGCTCCGCCATCATCGGCGCGAAAGCCCGCACGGTGTTGGCCGTGCCGGTCAGGTTCACATCGATGGCGTCGTGCCACTGCGCGTCGGTCATTTCCAGCAGGGGCGCAAAAATCTGGATGCCGGCGTTGGCCACCAGAATATCCACCGGGCCCAGCTCGCGCCCGGCCTGCTCGGCGGCGCGGCGCAGCGCGCTCAGGTCGCGGATGTCGGCCGTGACGGCGATGAAGCGGCCGCCTTCTTCCTCCACCAGCCGCTGGGTTTCGGCCAGGTCGGCGGGCGTGGCGGCCGGGTATTGGGTTTCGTCGCTGGCCGCGGCGGCAATGTCGATGCCCATGACGGCGGCGCCTTCGCGGGCGTAGGCCACGGCAATGGCGCGGCCAATACCGCGGGCGGCGCCGGTTACCACGGCGGTTTTTCCTTGGAGTCGTTGCATAGCTACCGGTGTACGAGGCGCCGCAGCCTTCGGGATGCGCCTTGGCGTCGGGGCATCCTTCATTGCCGGGATTTGCCGGGTGAACTGGCTGACTCTCCGGCCAAACATTGCTTCAACGAAAGCAAAACCAGTAGATTAGCCACTCGGCGGCCTACCACAGTTTATCACCCGTTATTTTCCGTTAGCCCGATATGCCTTCCAAACAACGCGCCTGGTGGCTGCTCGGCTTAGTGGCCGCCTGCCTGCTACTGGCCAATGCGCTGCCCGCCTGGCAAAAGCTCTGGTTTGTGACCGAAACCGGCCGCATTAGCTCCAGCAACACCCTCACCGCCCTGCTGCTGATGGGCTTGTACCTACGCTGGCACCCGGCCCGGGCTCTGCTTATTATCCTGACTGGACTTAGCCTCCTGGTTACCGTTTTTGCCCTGAGCTACCCGCATCCCGGCCACATGCTGGGCTACGCCATCACCGCACCGCTGCACCTGGTGGCCCTGGCCGTTCTGCTATTCTCCACCGACATCAGGCACTACCTGGCCGGCAGGCAGCGCTCGGCTCAGTCTTAGCTTATTTGCCGCGGTCCTTGCCGCAGCTTTCCCGCACAAAGATGCTTGCCCGGGCGCGGTGTGGATTGCGCCCCAAGGTGTACGCTTTGTTTTCCTGCGGTGGCGGTGCACTTGTTCTTCTGGTCGTCGGCAGGATGTTTGCCTTACAACCTATTGCTTATCCTGCTGATCTTTGTTCCGGGCCGCCTGGGCAAGGCCGCTCGTCTTTTCAGGCTATTTCTTATCCATGTTCACTCGTCGCCTCATCTGGCCGCTAGCTCTGCTTAGCCTGTTTTCTACGGCCTGCGCCCGTCAGCAATTCGCGGCGCGCACCGTGCAGGCCGCTCCCCTGACTGCACACCGCAGCGTTGCCATCCTGCCCTTCGACGTAGCGCTGGACCGCCTGCGGCTGCGCGACCTGGGCTACCTGGGCACCGATCCTTCGGCCGAAGCCACCCGGCAGGCGCAGGACCAGTGGACTGCCCAGCACGAAGAGGAGCGCCGCACTACCGCCTACGCGCTGCAAAACCTGCTTCACCAGCAGTTGCTGGCCCAGCAGCCCGCCCGCGGCTATACCGTCGACTTCCTCAGCGCCGATGAAACCAACCGCCGGCTGCGGGCCGCCGGCATCAGCTACGAAAACCTGCTGGACCAGTCCATGCCCGCCCTGCAACAAGCCCTGGGCGTGGATGCCGTTCTGTTTGGCCGCGCCGAGCTGCACCAGCCCCTGCCGAAGGGCGTGGAGCTGGCCACCCGCCTGCTCTTCAACGAGCCGCTGATCAACACGGCAGGCGCCGTGGACGGGGCCACCGCCACCCTGGCCCTGCGCGACGCCCGTAGCGGCGAGCTGGCCTGGAGCTTCAGCTACGAGCGAGGCGGTACCAATGCCCTGCAACCAGCGCGGCTTACCCGGCACTTGGTAAAGGCCGCGGCCCCGGCTCTACCCTACCGTCGTCCGTAAGCACCCTGCTAATGCCCAAGGCCCGGGCGCGGCTGCTGAATCAGCAGTTGCGCCCGGGCCTTTCAGCTGCCGGAAATCAAGCAGGTGCTACTTCTGCAGCTCCAGCACCACGGCGGTTTTGGCCGGCAGCTGCAGGGTATTCAGGTCGGCCAGGGTTTCGCCGGTCAGCACGTTGCGCGCCTTGGTGAAGCTGCTCATGCGCTCCGCGAAGCGGGCCGTGGGCAGCGCGGCGGCCTTATCGGTGGCGTTGGTGGCCACCATCACCGTGCCCGCGTTGTCGTAGCGGAAGTACACGTAGAGGCCGTTTTCGGGCAGGTACTGCATCAGCTTGCCGGCGTGTAGCGTGGGGTGCGTGCGGCGGTACTGAGCCAGGGTGCGCACGAAGTTGAAGGCGTCGTTTTCGGGGGCGGTGCGGCCGGCGGCGCTGAACTTGTTGTCCTTGTCGCCGGGGAAGCCGCCGGGAAAGTCGCGGCGCACCTCCGCGTCGGAGGGGTCCTTGAAGTTCTTCATCAGAATCTCCGTGCCGTAGTACATCGACGGAATGCCGCGGGTGGTGAGCAACCAGGTCAGGCCTATCCGGTAGCGCCCCATATCCTCCCCGATTTCGGAGAGGAAGCGGTTGTGGTCGTGGTTGTCGAGGAAGGTGACGAGCTTCGTCGGGTCCTCATACAGGGCATCCTGCGCCAGCGCCTGGTACGGGCGCTGCACGCTGCCGTCCCAGCCGGTGGCGCCGGCCGTGCCCACTTCCTTCAGGCCCGCTATCATAGCGCCTTCCAGCACGAAATCCAGCCCGCCGGGCTGGTTGGACCTGAAGGGGAAGTTGACCTTGTTGCGCACGAAGTACGCCTGCTCGATGGCGTTGCTGACCGCCGATTCGCCGAAGATGTGAATCTTGGGGTACTCGGTCAGCAGCGCGGCGTTGCAGCGGTTCATGAAGGGCAGGTCGTTGTACATGTAGGTGTCGATGCGCCAGGCATCCACCCCGAACATTTCCACCGTCCACAGCGCGTGCTGAATCAGGAAGTTGGCCACGTAGGGGTTCTGCTGGTTCAAATCGGGCAGGAAGGGCACGAACCAGCCGTCCTGGGTTACCCGGCGGTCAATCTGCGCCGCGTGCGGGTCGATGATGGGCTGCTGCCGGTAAGAGGTATTGGTGTAGCTGGGCCACTGGTGCAGCCAGCTTTTCATCGGCAGGTCCTTCACCGTCCAGTGGTTGATGCCCACGTGGTTGTACACCGCATCCTGCACCACTTTCAGCCCCTGCGCGTGGGCCTTTTCCACGAAGGCCTTGTAGGCCGCGTTGCCGCCCAGGCGTCGGTCCACGTTGTAGTGGTCGGTAAAGCCGTAGCCGTGGTAGGCCGAGCGCATGTTGCCGCCTTCGTTGGTGAGCGGCTGGTCGTTTTCGATGACGGGCGTAAACCAGACGGCCGTCACGCCCAGGTCCTTCAGGTAATCGAGGTGCTGGGCCGCGCCCTGCAGGTCGCCCCCGTGCCGGTAGAAGGGGTTGGCGCGGTCGGCGTTGGGGTCGGCCATGTCAGCGAACTTGTCGTTCGTCGGGTCGCCGTTGACGAACCGGTCGGGCATGGCCAGGTAGATAAAGTCGGCCTGCGTGACGCCCTGGCCTTTCGGAGCGTTGTCGCGGGCTTTTAGCTCCCACGTGCGCGTCACGGTCTGAGCGCCTTTCTTGCCCACCAGCTGCACCTTGCCGGGCTTGGCCGTGGGCGCAATGCCCAGGTCGAGAAAGGCGTAGTTGGCATTTTCGACGGTGTGCGCCTTTACCAGCTTCACGCCGGGGTAGTTGACGGAGTACGTCAGGGTGCCGGCCTGCGGGCCGTACACCAGCAGCTGCACGTCGTGGTACTTCATGCCCACCCACCAGTTGGTGGGGTTCACCCGCTGAATGGCAGGTGCTTGGGCCGCTGCTAGCACGGGCAGCAATAGCCACACGAGCAAAGCCGTGCAGCCGCGGAATCGAGTCAGAAACGCGTGGGACATGAGAATGGGGCTGGGGAATGCAGGAACCTCAACGGGAGTACGGGCAAGTTAGAACGATTCCGGAGGAATAAGTTGCGCGGTTTCTTTACCGTGGCGCATACGTGGTTGCGTGCGTTCGACTTGAGCCTGATTTGAATGACGCCAGTGCTTACCTTGTTCCCATCATCCGTGTTTACCTTACCCTCCTGCCGATGCGCCCTGCCTTATTCTTCGTTGGCTGGCTGAGCCTGCTGCTAACCGGCTCGTCGGTATGGGCCCAGCCGGCCGCCGACACCGCCACCACGGCGCACCAGCGGGGCTTTATTGCCGCGGCCCGCGCCGCGGGGTTCTCCTCCATGCCCCGCATCAACTTCTTCTACGAGTACCGCGCCGACATTACCCAGGTGGAGCAGCTGCGCCGCGCTGGCCTCGACTTGCGTGCCATGGAAAAGACCCTCCAGATTGACGGCCCCGAGCCCTACCAAGCCGGCGTGCTTTACACCGACGCCGTGGTGCTCGGCACCGTCGTCAGCGCGCAGCCCGACGCGCGGCGCGAGGTGTGTTACCATTCCGGCTTTCGGGTGCGGGTGGAAGAAACCTGGCAGGGCCCGCCGCGTCCGGCTGATACCATCATGGTACGCCAGGCGTCGGGGCCGATGGGCGAGAGCCGCGTTATCGTCGGGCAAGAGGAGCTGCTGCAAGTGGGCCAGCGCGTGATTCTGTACCTGCACCTCATCGACGGCCCGGCTCTGCGCCGTGCCCAAGCAGCGGGAATGTGGCCCTATACCACCAACTTCGCTCCCGACGACTACCGGGTGCTGAGCGCCTACCCCGTGGCCGACGGCTACGCCCGGATGCACTACGACAGCCCCCTGCCCTACCACGAAGCACGCCGCCAGATCCAGCGCCTGATTGCCATCCTCGACAAGGACCATTTCTATCAAAAGGACTTTGGCGCCGCGGCCCGTCGTCGGTAAGCTGGTCAATGGCTGGCTCTGAGTGGCACCGGATGCCCGAAAGCTCAGCCGAACTTTCGTTCTTTGGCCCGCAGCCCTTTGCCTGCCTTCCAGCCATGACCAACCGCAGAAAGTTTCTCCAATCGTCGGCCGCCGGGCTGGCCGCGCTGGCGGCCGGCCACGTAGGCGCCGTGGCCGCCACTCTTCCAGCTGCGGCGCCCGCCGCCAAGCCCCTGGTCATTTCTACCTGGGACGCCGGCTTGGCCGCCAACCTCGGCGCCTGGAAACTCCTAAGTCAGGGCGGCCGCGCCCTCGACGCGGTGGAGGCCGGTGTGATGGTAACCGAAGCCTCGCAGAACTGCTGCGTGGGCCTGGGCGGCAACCCCGACCGCGACGGCATCGTCACGCTCGACGCCTGCATCATGGACCACCAGTTCAACTGCGGCGCCGTGGCCGCGCTGGAACGCGTCAAGCACCCCATCCAGGTGGCGCGCCGCGTGATGGAGCGCACCCCGCACGTAATGCTGGTGGGCGAAGGCGCCCAGCAGTTTGCCGTGGCGCAGGGCTTTGCGCTGGAGCCCCAGCGCCTCAGCGCCGACGCCACCAAGGCTTATCGGGAATGGCTCAAAACCAGCCAGTACAAGCCCGTGGTCAACATCGAAAACAGCGGCAACCGGAAAGTAGGCCCGGTGGGCGGCCCGAACAACCACGACACCATTGCCATGCTGGCCCAGGACGCGCAGGGCAACCTCAGCGGCAGCTGCACCACCAGCGGCATGGGCTTCAAGATGCGCGGCCGCGTGGGCGACTCCCCCATCATCGGCTCGGGCCTGTACGTGGATAACGAGGTGGGCGCGGCCGCGGCCACCGGGCAGGGCGAAGACGTGGTGCGCATGGCCGGGGCCCACACCGTGGTGGAGCTGATGCGCCAGGGCCTGACGCCCACGGCCGCCTGCCGCGCCGCCGTGGAGCGCATTGCCCGAATCAAAGGCGACAAGGCCCGCGACATTCAGGTGTGCTTCATTGCGGTGAACCGCCAGGGCCAGCACGGAGCTTTTGCTCTGCAGAAAGGCTTTAGCTACGCCGTCTGCAACGCCGAAACCCAACAGCTGCTGCTGCCCAGCGACTACCTGCTGCGGTGAGCCCGACGCTGGAAATCTGCGCCAACTCGCTGGCCTCGGCCTGCGCGGCACAGGCCGGTGGGGCGCACCGCATCGAGCTGTGCCAGAACCTGGAGCAGGGCGGCATCACGCCGTCCTACGGGCTGATCCGGCAGGTGCTGCGCGAGGTGTCGCTGCCCGTCTTCGTGCTCATCCGGCCCCGGCCCGGCGACTTTGTGTACAGCCCCGCCGAGCTGGCCATCATGCAGGCCGACATCGAGCTGTGCCGTGAGCTGGGCTGCGCCGGGGTGGTGCTGGGCGTGCTCGACGACGCCGGCCAGGTACATGAAGCCGCCTGCCGCGCCCTTATCACCGCGGCCCGGCCCCTGCAAGTCACGTTTCACCGCGCCTTCGACGACTGCCCCAACCCGACGCGGGCTCTGGAAGCCGTCATCGATCTGGGCTGCGAGCGGGTGCTGACCTCGGGCGGGGCCGCTACGGCCGAGGAGGGCCAGGCGCGGCTGGCGGCCCTGGTGCGGCTGGCCGCCGGGCGCATCAGCGTGATGCCCGGCGCGGGTATCTCGGCGGCCAACGCGGCGGCCCTTGCCGCGCATACCGGCGCCACCGAGCTGCACGCCAGCGCCAAGCGTCCCGTAGCGGCGCCGCGCCCGGTCAGCGCGTTTCAGGTCGGGCAACTGGAAACCGACGCGGCGTTGGTGGCGTCGATAGTGCAGCAGCTGACCCGGCTGCGGCATCAGTAGCGCTGCGCATTGCCTCCCAAAATACAGCGCCGCCGTACGGTGCCCAGCAGGTTCGCTCCCGAAACTGTGGGCGCCGAACGGCGGCGCTGGTGTCTGGCAGGAGGAATGGCTAGTACTTCCCTACCGTGCTGGCTACTTTGTTGTAGAGCACTACCAGATTGGCAATGGAGCCGCCCGTGCCCGAGGAAAGCTGGTTTAGCTCGGTCTGAATATCGCACAGGGTAGAGCCCAGCAGGTCATAGCGCGGCGTGCTGGAGTTCACCGTAACCACCGTCGGGCTCAGGCTCAGCGTGCTGCCCAGGTTGGTGGTATTGGTGTAAGGATACACCATCAGCTGCAGCGAGGAGCAGCTCCACGAGAGGGTGCTCACGCTGTACGTGAAGGTGCTGCCCTCCAGCTGGTCGCCGATGGCTTTGCTGACGCCCTTGACCTTTTCCAGGTAAGCCACCCCGAAGATCTGCCCGCCTGAGGTGAAGAATTCCTCGATGCGCAGGGTGGCCGTGAAGGTCTGGCCGCTTACGGTGCCCGACACCGTTGTTTGGATGCCCCTGATCAAATTCGGATTCCCCGCCTCCTGGGTCATCGTAGCCGAAAGCTGGGGCGTTGGATCGGCTTTGTCGCAGCTGCTGATGGCTAATAGGCCGCTGCCTATTAAGGCAAGTAAGGAGATGTTTTTCATGACGTTAAGTGGTTATGAGGTTGTTGCTATCTAGAATTTCCAACTAATTCTTGGCGTAACAATAAAAAATCAACTATCTAATTATCAGGTTATTGCACTTTTGATAAAAAACCGACTCAAGTCCAATCAAAATCGAATTTTCCCTGCCTCATGTTCCGTGCCCTCACCTCCGACTTCATCACCCTGCACCTCATCAACGAAGACAACCTGCCGGAAATCTTTACCTTATTTCAGGGCTTCCCTGACTCGGCACCCATGCTGAAAGAACTAATGCGCAATTACTTACCGCGCTACGAGCGAGGCCAACGCACCAACTTCGGCTTCTATTCCCTGCTCGATGGGCAGCTGGCCGGCATGACGCTGCTCTCCGTTGACAGCTGGGAGGAGCGCAGCGGCTCCACCGGCGCCGACGTATTCGAGCACATGCGCGGCCGCGGCGTGACGCCGCGCAGCAAGCCGCACCTGTTTTACCTGGCCTTCGAGCTGCTGGGGCTGAACCGGGTGGCGACGGGCTGCCGGGTGTCGAACCTTGCGTCCAAACGCTCCATCGAGAAAACGCGCGGCTTTCAGTTTGAGGGCGTGATGCGCGAATCAGGCCTCAATGACCAAGGCGAGTTTGAGGACGAATTGCTTTACGCCATCCTGCGCCGCGATTGGGAGCAGCTCTATAGTCCGGCAGCGGTGACGGTGGTGCCCTAGGCTTTAGCGCTTGGCTAAGGACCGGTACCGCGACAACGGCCCGCCCGGCTTGTTGGCGGCCAGGTGTTCTTCCACTTGCTTGATGCTCATGCGGCCCAGGGCAAACTGCGCCAGCAGGCTCCGCTCCAGAGCCGAGGGCGGGTAGCCGCTGCTCGTCATAAACCGCACGGCTCCGATAACGAGCCGGCGCCGCCGGGCAGGAGAAAGGGCAAGTTCATTCATGCCCCCAAAGAAAGAACGGGGTGATGGGTATAACAACCGGATAAATAGCGAATTAAGCCGGTAGCACTACTGATTTTGCACGCCGTACCTCACCCTTCGCTTTCCCATTAGCAGTTACGAAGCCAGCACCCGCTCGCGGCCGTATCTGGCGCGGTACTCCTTGGGCGAAAGGCCGGTGAGCCGCTTAAAGGTGGTACGAAATGCTTTCGGATCGGTGTAGCCCACGCGGTACATCACCTCGTTCACGTTTTCGCGCGAGGCTTCGAGGCCGTTTTTGGCCGCCTCGATTTTTACCCGCTGGATGTACTCGGCCACCGAGTTGGCGGTGGCTTTCTTGAAGCGCCGCTCCAGGTTGCGCCGGCTCAGGGCCAGCATGTCGGCCAGCTGATCCACCGTCAGCCGCTCCTGGTAGTTGTCTTCGATGTAGCTCTGGGCCCGGCGAATGGGCTCGTCGCCGTGGTCTTTCTGCCCGCTGAAGATGGCAAAGGCCGACTGGCTCACGCGCTCGATGTCAATCTGAAACACCTTGGCGCAGGTCACAGCTATTTCGCGGCTGGCGTACTTCTCGATGAGGTAGAGCACCAGGTTCAGGTACGAAAACGCCCCGCCGCTGGAGTAGATGCCGTGCTCGTCGGTAATGAGTTTGTCCTCCACCAGCTGCACCTCCGGAAACATGGCCCGGAACGCCGGCGCCGCCGCCCAGTGCGTGGTGCACTGCCGCCCCGTAATGAGCCCGGTAGCCGCTAGCATAAAAGCGCCCAGGCACAGGCTGGCCACCTCGGCCCCGCGTTGGTACTGGCCCACTATCCACGGCAGAAAGTCGCGGTTGGCTTCCAGGGCCTGCCGCGGGTCCCCGTCGACGGCCGGAATGACGACCAGGTCGGTTTCGGCCACGTTCTGAATGAGCAGTTCAGTGTGCACCTGGTACAGACCGCCGCACACGGGCGTATCGGGCACGAGGCCCACCAGCTGCACCCGAAATAGCGGCGCCCGGCCCATGCGCTGCAGCAGGGCATTCACCTCGCTGAATACCAGCCGGGGCCCTTCGATGCTGCCCAGCACGGCCCCACGCGGCACTAGTATGGAGATGCTTTTCATAGCTGTAATCTACCGTTCTGAGCTGGCGCAATCAACCCTAAGATGGTCGCATTTGCCCCTCATCAGCGGCCAATTTTGCTAATATTTTTGGAATGTCATTCAAACACGTTCAACTCTTTAGCCTTTTTCCGCCATGAGCCCGAAAACCGCCGCCGTCCTGTACTGGAGCCTCACCTTGCCATTTGCCGCCTTCATGCTCTTCGGCGGCATTTCCGAAGTCATTCATCACCCCTCTGGCCTGGCCATTATGGAGCACCTGGGCTATCCGCCGCACGTGCTAACGGTATTGGGCATCGGCAAGCTGCTGGGTGCCGCGGCGCTGTTGCAGCCGTGGTTTCGCGGGATAAAGGAATGGGCCTACGCCGGCTTCACCTTCAACCTGCTCGGGGCCTTTGCGGCCCGTTACGCCGCCCACGACGGCTTTTGGCTGGTGGCCTCGCCGTGGCTGTTCCTGGCGTTTATGGCCGCTACCTACCTCCTGTGGCACCGCCTGCTGCGCCAGCGGGCCTTGGCGCGGCCGGCCTTGAACGCCTCCGTGACCGGGCCGCTGATGCCCGCGTTGGGGTAAGCTGGGGAGTTAGGGGTGAAGCGCCAGAAACTCCCGCAGAGCCTTCTTAAACTGCTCCACTTCCCCGGCCGTATTGTACGGCGCCAACCCGATGCGCACCCAGCCCCCGGTGGCGGCCATACCGAGCTTATCGGCCAGCGTAGTGGCGTAGAAGTGGCCGTCGGCGATGCACATGCGGTGGTGCTCGGCAAACCACGCCGCCACCTCCCGGGAGTGGTGCTCCTCGATGATAAACGCCAACGTGGGCGTTTTGCGGGTGCCAGCCGGAGCCCGGTACAGGCGAACCTGCGGCAGGCTGCGCAGAAAGTCTTCCAGGTCCTCGGCCAGTGCCTGTTCGTAGGCATCGATGGCCTCGATGCCGGTGCGCAGCTGCTCGGCGCGGGTGCTGCCGTGGCCTAGCCCCTGAATGAAGGCCAGCGCTCCTAGTAGCCCGGCCAGCCCTTCGTGGTTTTGGGTACCCGTTTCCAGCTTGTGCGGCATGTCGGCGGGGGCCGGATCGAGCTTGTACACGGCCAACTGTTCGAAGCGCGCCGTGGCCACTACCGCCACGCCCACGTGGGGCCCGAAAAACTTGTAGGCCGAGCACAGCAGCACGTCGCAGCCCAGGGCGCGAAAATCCAGCGGCAGGTGCGGGGCGGCGTGCACGGCATCGAGCACGGTGAGGGCACCCACGGCCCGGGCACGGCGGATAATGGCCTCCACCGGCGTTACCGTACCCGTCACGTTCGACGACAGCCCCACCGCCACCAAGCGGGTACGCGGGGTAATGAGCTGCTCGAGCTGCGTCAGGTCCAGCGTGTACGTGGCCGTGTCGATGGGGATAAAGCGGACGGTGGCGCCCCGGTCGCGCGCCAGCGTCAGCCAGGGGTCCACGTTGGCGCGGTGGTCCAGCTCGGTCACCAGCACTTCGTCGCCGGGCTGCAGGGCGGCGGCCAGGCTGCGCGCAATGGCAAAGGCCAGCGTGGTCATGTTGGCCCCGAAAGCCACTTCCTGCGGCTGGCAGCCGAGCCAGTCGGCCACGGCCTGCCGGGCTTCGTCGAGCAGCGCGTCGGTGGCCACACTGCTGGGGAAGGTGCCGTGCAGGTTGGCCATACCGCCACGGATGTAGTCCACCATGGCATCGAGGGCCGATTGCGCCATCTGCGTGCCGCCGGGGCCGTCGAAGTAAATCAGCGGGGCCTGGCCGTTGCGGGGTTGCAGGGCGGGAAATTGGGCACGAAGCTGCTCGGGAGTGATGGGAAGCATAGAAATAAGGCGGAAAAAGCGCCGGACGACGAAAGCCTGGCGGCACCGCGGCCAATAGTAGCAAACAGGCGGGTAAGGGCTGCGCGGCGGCAACGTTTCGGGCCGCTCGCGGCTGCATTTCTTACCGCCCAAACGCACCGACGCCGCCCCGAAAGGTTCAGGGCGGCGTCGGTTTGAGCAGGGTTGGCGGGGCGGGCTAGCAGTCGGCCCCGTCCACGCCGCAGGCCGGGCCGTCGGCGCCGGAAATTACCGTGGGTACGGGCTGAGGGTTAAACTCGTCCCACACCTTTTCCAGCACTTCTTGAAACAGCTCGGCCGGCTGTGCGCCCGATACGGCGTACTTGTCGTTGAACACGAAGTAAGGCACGCCGCGCACCCCGATCTGGCGGGCGTGGTACTCATCCACGCGCACTTCCTGGGCGTATTGGTCGGAGGCCAGCATAGTGCGCACCGCGTCGGCGTCGAGGCCGATGTCGGTGCCGAGCCGGGTTAGCGTGTCGGCGTCGTCGATGTTGAGGCCTTCGGTGAAGTAGGCGGCAAACAGGCGCTCCTCGGCCGCGTCCTGCCGGCCTTGGGCGGCGGCCAGGTGCGCGAAGCGGTGGGCGTTGAAGGTGTTCACCGGCTGCACTTTATCGAAGTCGTAGTGCAGGCCTACTTCCTGCGCCACGCCGGCCATGTGGTCGTTCATGCGCTTGGCCTCGGCCACCGATACGCCCTTGCGCTCAGCCAGCAGCTCGTGGATGCTCTGGCCGGGGCGGGTTTCCATGTTGGGGTCCAGCTCGAAGCTGTGCCAGGTTACTTCCACTTGCTGGTGGTGCGCAAACTGCTGCAGCGCCGCCTCAAAACGCCGCTTGCCGATGTAGCAGAACGGGCACATGATATCGGACCAGATTTCAACTTTCATGCGGGTGCAGTCTCAGGGATTGGCAGCTATAAGCCGGGAAGGGGCCGAAAGGTTTCCGCCGCGGGCTTGGGCCTCGCCGAGCCCTTTATCAGCGTGGCGGGGCTGACGGCGGATGCTTTTCCGCGCCGGCCGGGGCCAACGTGCCCCAATAATGCTTAATCTTACCAAGCCAAAACCACCGTTGGCCCTTTCTCTCTCCTGCCTGATGAAACGCTACGCTCTGCCCGTATTTGCCGCCGCCCTGCTGCTGGCCGGCTGCAACCAGAATTCTTCGTCCACCGCCGAGCAGTCGGCGCCGGCCGGCGAAGTAAAAGCGCCCGCCGCCGGTGCCGCCGATGCCAGCGAAGCCGCGCCCGGCGTATCGGGCTCCACCAACGACGAAGCCCCCGTGACGGCTGCAGCCCCGGCCAAGCCAGTGGAGCTGTCGTTTCGTTTCAAACCCGTGAAGGACTCCGAAAGCGGCCCGCGTAGCACGGCCTACCTGGTGATGAGCGGCGGCGAAACGCGCGAAATCGACCTGGGCCCCTTCGCCGGCAAGCCCGACGTGGTGGACGCCACCGAAGCCAAGCGCGCCAACTTCCCCGGCAGCATGCTCCTGGGCTTCCGCAGCTACGACCCCAACTCCGGCACCAGCAACGACCTGGCCGTGATGCAGAGCGAAGGCAGCCGCCTGCGCATCGTGCAGCGCCGCCTGGAGGAAGGCGTCGACAAGGCCCCCGAATTCCAGACCGCCCGCGAAATTCCGCTGCCCGCTGGCGCCGAGGTGCGCGCAGCCCCCGCCCCGAAAAAGTAAGCCCTATGGCCGCCGAGCCCTCCACGTTTCGGGCCGCCCTGACGCCGACCGGGTCGGGGTTTATGCCCATGGTCATGCTCATCGTGCCCGAAGACGTGGTGGAAGCCCTCGGCGGCAAAGCCGTGAAGCGGGTGGTCGGTACGCTCAACGGCCACCCCATCCGGCGCGGGCTGCAATACCTGCGCACCGGTGAGCGGTTCCTGCTCATCAGCAAGGCCCTGCGCAAGCAGCTGCGGCTCGACCTGAGCACGGAAGTACTGGTCACCTTGGCGCCCGACCCCAACCCGGACGCCGTGGATATGCCGGAGGAATTGGAGGAAGGCCTCGCGGAATGGCCCGAAGCCGCCGCGGCCTTTCACCGCCTCACGCCCGGCCGGCAGCGCAACCTGGTGCACTACATCGAGCAGGCCAAGCGCGCCGAAACCCGCGCCCAGCGCGTGGTGAATCTGCTGCACCAGCTGGCCACGGGCGGCAATCCGTTTCGGCCGCCGGGCCGCGAGTAACGTTGGATATAAAGTGCCAGCCGGCCTATCCCAGGCCCTGCCGCAGCCAGCGCTTGGCGTCGTCGAGTGAGGCAAAGGCCATGGGCTCCAAGACGTAGTGTGACTGCGCCACGGTATTGGCGATGTACACCTGCGTGGCAATGCGCCCGAAGATGTTTTCGGCCGTCACGATGCTGATGTGCCGGATGCCGGCCGCGTAGGCCCGCGCGTTCCAGTCGGTTTCCAGCCAGATCTGGTCGGCCGGTACGATGGCACTCATCTGCCGCGCGTCCATCAGCCAGCCCAGCGGCCAGGTGCGCTGCGCCTCGGCATCGAAGCGCTGCAGGCTTTGGTCCATCAGCGCGCGAAACTGCTGGCTGTTGGCAAAGCCGTGCCACTGCACGATGAGGCACGGCACTTCCGCCGCCAGGAGCAGCGAACCGTAGGATTCAGCGTGTAGGGCAACGTCGGACATAGCAGCACAGAACTAGCAGAAAGGCAAAGCTAAACGAGCTACGCGAATTCTTTGGTTCCGAGCCCACGAACGGCGTAGGTCCGTTGCGGGTTGCGCCGCCCGTAGGCAAGCCGGTCAGGGCCTGAGCAGCGCCTGCGGGCTAACAAGCCCAACCGTTGGCCGTTAGCGCCACCGCCCGCCGCTTCATTTTTAAGGCTCCGGCCCGAAGCTCGGCCATAACGGCGGGCCGATGCCACTCGTTAAGAAAGGTTCTGTACGATCTTTTTTACCGACCACACAACCATGGCATCTACTTCCAATTACGCCCTGATTACGGGCGCTACCAGCGGCATCGGCCTGGAGCTGGCCAAGCTCTTCGCCAAAGACCATTACAACCTCGTCATCGTGGCCCGCGACCAGCAGGAGCTGGAGCGCACGGCCGGCGAACTGCGCCAGCAGTACGGCGTGGAGGTGGTGCCCCTGGCCAAGGACCTGTTCAAGCGCGAGGCCCCGTTTGAGGTGTACGAAGCAGTGAAGGCGCAGGGCTTGCAGGTGGAGGCGCTGGTCAACGACGCCGGCCAGGGCCAGTACGGCGAGTTCATCGAAACCGACATCAACCGCGAGCTGGACATCATTCAGCTCAACATCGGCGCCTACGTGGTGCTGACGAAGAAATTTCTGCAAGACATGGTAGCCCGCGGCTCGGGCAAGATCCTGCAGGTGTCGTCCATTGGGGGCGAGCTGCCGGGCCCGCTGCAGTCGGTGTACCATGGCACCAAGGCTTTCGTGACTTCGTTCACCGAAGCCATCCGCGAGGAAACCAAGGACAAGGGCGTTACCATTACGGCCCTGCTGCCCGGCGTGACGGATACCGACTTCTTCCGCAAAGCCGACATGGAACGCTCCAAGCTGGTGGCCGAAGGCAGCAAAGCCGACCCGGCCGACGTGGCCAAGGACGGTTACGAGGCCCTGCTGGCCGGCAAAGACAAAGTCGTGTCGGGCTTCATGAACAAAGTACAGGTGGCCGTGAGCAACGTCATTCCCGACAACCTCGTGGCCGCCAACCTGCACCAACAGGGCAAGCCCGTAGACGAAGACAAATAGAGGCACCGACCTCCGCTGAACCAGCCCCGGTCCGACGCGCGTCGGGCCGGGGCTTTTGGTTTCCGCCGCCCGCAGCGGCGGCTACCGGCCGGCCCTTCTTCCCAGCGTATCACAACTATATATTTATAATGCAAAATACTTAATAGTTTTAACCCCACTTGCCAGCGCGGTTTGCCGCGCTGTATCCGCCCACTCCACCCTATTGCACATGCTTACACCTCTACGCTTTACCGCCCTGCAGCCCCACGCCTGGCTGCGCACGGCGGCTCGTTTGGCATTCCGCCAAAGCGCCCGTTCCGCCTTGGTCATCGGCGGGTTGCTCCTTAGCCAGCGCGCCGCGGCGCAATGCAGCGTGATGTCCACCGACGGCTATACCGTCAACATCAGCGTGGAGCCGGTGAGCGTGGTGCCCAGCACGACCTCGTGCACCTCGGGCTACAACTTTGACCTGACCCTGAACTACCGGGTGACGTTTTCGGGCACCAACATCCCGGGCAGCCTGTGGAACCTGCAAGCGCGCGTCACCTGCTCGGCCGGCGGCACCGTGGGCACGGCCCTGCCCACTAACGGCGGCACCGGCACCATTACCACCGTCTACAACCAGTACCGCAACGCCAACGACTGCAGCACGGCCACCGTGGCGTCGCTGGGTTGCAATACCATTGCCATCGACATCAGCGGGCCAGGCATTGCCAACCAAACCATCAGCTGCCCCTACACCAGCGCGGCGGCTGCGCAACCGCTGCCCGTGACGCTCGTCCGCTTTGGGGCTAGCGCCCAAGCCAGCGGCGTGCTGCTGACGTGGACTACCGCCACCGAGCTCAACAACGACTACTTCACCGTTGAGCGCAGCGCGGATGCCACTACCTGGCAGAGTGTGGCGCAGGTGCACGGCGCCGGCAATGCCACGCGGCAGCGCAGCTATACCCACCTCGACCCGGCCCCCGCCGGCCGGGCCTACTACCGCCTGAAGCAGACGGATTTCGACGGTACGGCCACGTACTCGGCCGTGCAGAGCGTGCTGTCGACCACGACGCTGCCCCGCGTCAGCGTGGCTCCCAATCCGAGCCACGGGCGCGCCGTGCAGTTCAACGGTCTGGATGAGGCCGCTGCCTGGACGCTGCGGGTGCGCAGCGCGGCCGGGCAGGTGCTGGGCCAGGCGGCCGTACGCTCGGCGCAGGCCGAGCTGCCCGTGCTGCCCGCCGGCGTGTATTTTCTGGAGTTGCACAACCCGGCCACTGGCCAGAAAGCCGTGGTGAAGTACTGCCAGTACTAGCTGCGCTTAGCGTAATAAAACCGCCGGCCCCGGCCTACCCGTTGTGCGGGCGGGCCGGGGCCGGCGGTTTTTGGTTGGGCAGGCTCAGGGCCTGCTTCAGGGCTTTAGCTCGATGGACACCACCTTGCCGGGGCCATCCACGGTGAACTTGCAGTCCTCGAACACCGGCGGGGCGAGGCGCGGGCGCACGTTGTTGGAAAAGGCGAAGGGCTCCGTCGGGATGCCGACGAAGTTTTTGTCCAGCTTGTCGTTGTTGTTCGTGTCCTGGGTAATGGCCACGGCCCACTCGCCGTTGGTCAGTTCCACGGGCAGCGTGATGCGGCTCTGGCCTCCCGGGCGCACCACCTTATAAAAGGCGTACTGCTTGGGCTTCAAAAAGCCGTCGGGGGCGTTGTAGAAGTACAGCTTCACGGCTGATTGCGTCGAAGCCAGCTTGGACACCACCACCGTCACCGACGAAGCAGTGACCGGATTGCCGCCGTGCCCGGCAGGCGTGAGGGCGGGGCTACCAACGATAGAAGCGGCTAAAAAGAGCTGAGCAAGTGTCATCGGCGTAAGGCAAGGGTTAGGCAAGTACCAATCTAGCAACAAATTACCAAATGCCCAAGACGTACGGCGGCTCACAGGCGGCTGCAACAGTGGGCGCGGTCTAACTTGTTCGCAGAAAGGCCGCCAGGGGTTGCGCTTCAGCGCCGATTATGCGGCGGCCCGACGGCAGCAATCGGTCAAAACCAGCGGCAAACGAGTGTTTGGTAGGTTCGATTGGCAACGTTCCCGATAACGTTTGCGCAAAAAATCAGCCGTCAAGGCAGTGACTTTCAGAAGAATTAACCCAACATTCAACTCACTGAATCGCCCCTCCCCCCGTTCCCACCCACTTTTTCCAGCCATGCAACGCCGCACCTTTCTGCAGCATTCTGGTACGGTAGCCGCCGGCACGCTGCTGGCGCCCGACCTGCTGGCCAGTGGCCTGAGCGCCGCGAAAAAAACGCGGGTGGCCATGGTGGGCACCGGCCACCGGGGCCTGGGCATGTGGGGCGTGGACGTGCTGAAGGAGCACGGCAACCGCGTGGAATTCGTGGGCCTGTGCGACAGCAACCCCGGCCGCGTGCAAACCGGCAAGCAAATGCTGGGCGTGAGCTGCCCCACCTTCACCAACTTCGACGAGATGATGAAGAAGGTGAAGCCGGACGTGCTCATCGTCACCACCGTCGACGCCACCCACGACCAGTTCATCATCAAGGGGATGGAGTACGGGGCCGACATCGTGACGGAAAAGCCCATGACCACCGACGAGCGGAAGGCCCAGGCCATCCTCGACGCGGAACGGCGCACGGGCAAGAAGGTGAAAGTGACCTTCAACTACCGCTACTCCCCGCACCGCCAGAAGATGTACGAGCTGCTGCGGGCGGGCGCTATCGGCACCGTCACCTCGGCCGATTTTCACTGGTACCTCGACGTGCACCACGGCGCCGACTACTTCCGCCGCTGGCACCGCCGCCGGGAGTTCAGCGGCTCGCTGCTCGTGCACAAAGCCACCCACCACTTCGATTTGCTGAACTGGTGGCTGGAATCGGACCCCGAGGAAGTGTTTGCCTTCGGGCAGCTGAACTTCTACGGCAAGAACAATTCCTTCCGCCATACCCACTGCCGGCCCTGCCCTCACAAGGACAAGTGCGCTTTCTACTGGGATATGACCAAGGACGAGCGGCTGATGAAAATCTACGCCGCCAACGAGCAGCACGACGGCTACCACCGCGACGGCTGCGTGTGGCGCGAGGACATCGACATCTTCGACAAGATGGCCGTGCAGATTAAGTACGCCAACCAGGTGCAGGTGAGCTACTCGCTCACCACCTACTCGCCCTACGAGGGCTACCGCATTGCCTTCAACGGCACGAAAGGCCGCCTGGAAGCCTGGATCAAGGAAAAGCAGACCTGGGACGAGGAGCCCTTTGACGAAATTCAGCTGACCACGAACTTCGGCAAGCGCGAAATTATCCGCATGCCGAACAACGAGCCCGGCCACGGCGGTGGCGACGTACGGCTGCGCAAACAAATCTTTAACCCCGACGGGCAGGACCCTTACCGTCAGGCCGCCGGCGTGCGCGACGGCGCCATGTCCATCCTGGTGGGCGTGGCCGCCCGCCAGAGCATCGACACGGGCAAGCCGGTCCGCATCGGGGATTTAACTACACTGAAGCCGCAAGTCAACCGGACGTAGCCAGGGGTTGGGAGAATGCACCAAAACTACCCGGTTGGCAAGGGCATTGGGGAATGGACCCGACGCGAGCTTCAGAAGGGGCGTGAGCAAGCAGCTCGCGCCCCCTTTTTTTGTGGGTACTTCAGCGGTATACAGTAACAGGACCGGGTTACGCGAACGGAACGTGCGCGCTACAGCACGCCACGCACGAACTCCGTAGTTAGGCGCAGCGTCGCTTCGGTTGCTTCCTTGTGCGGGGTGTGCGCCGCGCCGGGCAGCAGCACGGCCTGCGCGGGGCCAGCTACCTGCCTGGCAATGGCTTCTACCTGCGCCGTAGTGCCGTACTCGTCGTTTTCGCCCTGCAATACCAGCACCGGGCACTGAATCCGCGGCAGGTAGCTTTCGATGTTCCACGAGCGGAACTCCGGCGCCAGCCAGGTTTCGGTCCAGGCGCGGAATACGGCATCGGTCTTCGCGCCGTGGTAGCGGGTCAGCTTTTCGGGCAGATTAGTCGTGCGGTAGTGCTGCTCGGCGGCGCGGATGCCGGCCAACGTAAGGTCTTCCACGAATACGTGCGCGCCTTCGGTGATGACCGCCGCTACGTGCGCCGGGTAGAGGGCGGCGGCCAGCAGGGCAATGGTACCGCCGTCAGAGTGCCCGAACAAGATGGCCTGACCGATACCGCAGCGCTCCAGCACCTGCCGGAGCACGGGCGCTTCGGCTTCGAGGTAGCCGGGGGTGCGCGCCTCGTCGCTGAACGCGGCAGACTGCCCGTAGCCGCGCCGGTCGTAGATGAGGGCGTGGCAGCCGGTGGCCGCGGCCAGGCGGGCGGGGAAGTCGCGCCAGAGGCTGATGCAGCCGAGCGAATCGTGCAGAAACACCAGCCAGGGACGCTGAGCAGCTTCGGCGGCGGGCACCTTGATGGTACGCACCTGCAGCGCGTAGCCGCCGAGGTCGAGGCTAAACTCCTGCTGGGTGAGGTGGTCGAAGGAATCGGGCATGCAGTCCTCTTGCGCTAGTCGACGCTGCGCAACCACGCTTTGGCCTCTTCGACGTCGCTGAACATTTTTAGCTCGAACACGCCTTCGATGCGCTGGTGCAGATCCTGAATGGACATCTGCCCGAAGATGCCGGGCGAAAGCACTTGGGCGAAGTAGCGCAGGCCGGCCTGCAGGATCTGCGGCGTCCAGACCTGGGCAATCCAATCGTTAGCATCGGTGAAGCGGCCCACCAGCTCGCTGTGGTCGTTGAGCAGCTTGGAGCAGGGCTCTTCGCGCAGCATCTGCACGTAGGCCAGGCCGCCCTGCCTGACGGTATCAAGTGTTTGCACGCCCGACCAGCGCGCGTGAATCCAGCCTTCGGTGCGGTTGCGCTCGGCGGTGAGAAACACGTGGCCATCGGGCCGGCGGAAGGTGGTAACGGTGGAAATCAGGGTCATAGCTCAGGTGGAAACAGCACGGAACGGGGCCACAAAAGTAGCGCGGCGGGCCTAATAGGCAGCTCGGGTATAACCTTCTGCCCCCGGCGCGGGTTAACCCAACCGCTGCTTTTCGCAGCTTCTTCGTTTTACCTGACTTCTGTACAATGGAATATCAAGAACTGGGCGAGTCCGGCCTGACGGTCTCGCGCATTGCCTTCGGCAGCTGGGCCGCGGGCGGCTGGATGTGGGGCGGCACCGAGCAGAACGACGCCGTGGGCGCCATCCGCGCGGCGTATGACCTGGGCGTGACGAGCATCGACACGGCCCCGATCTACGGGCAGGGCCTGAGCGAGGAAATCGTGGGCGAAGCCATCAAGGGCCTGCCGCGCGACAAGGTGCAGATCCTGACCAAATTCGGCATGCGCTGGGATTTGGCCGAGCCCAAGGGCGACTTCGGCTTCAAGACCAAGGACAACGACGGCCGCGACCTGGATGTGTACAAATACGCCGCCCGCGAGAGCATCATCAAGGAGTGCGAGGACTCGCTGCGCCGCCTCGGCACCGACTACATCGACCTCTACCAGATTCACTGGCCCGACGTGACCACGCCCATTCACGAAACGATGGAGGCCGTGCAGCGCCTCATCGAGCAGGGCAAGGTGCGGGCCGCGGGCGTGAGCAACTACTCGGCTGCGCAGATGGAGGAAGCCGAGCAAACCCTCAAGCTGGCCTCGAACCAGGTGCCCTACAGCATGGTGCGCCGCGACATCGAGCAGGACGTGGTACCGTACTGCCTGCAGCACCACAAGGCCATTTTGGCCTACAGCCCGCTGCAGCTGGGCCTGCTAACGGGCAAGATCAAGCCCGGCCAGGACTTCGGCGAAGGCGACCTGCGCACCACGCACCGCCTGTTTACGCCCGACAACGTGACGCGCGTCAACGCTTTCCTCGACAAGCTGCGGCCGCTGGCGGAGGAAAAAAACGCCAGCCTGGGCCAGCTGGTCATCCGCTGGACGCTGGCGCAGCCGGGCATTACGGTGGCGCTGGTGGGGGCCCGCAACGCCCAGCAGGCCGAGCAAAACGCCCGCGCCATCGAGGTGCAGCTTTCCACCGACGACGTGAACTTCATCGGCCGGGAGCTGGCGGCGCTGCAGCTGAGCTAGATGCGTGTGCACGGCTAACTGGTTCTTACCCGTCGGTGCGGCCGAAGTAACTCGCGCGCTTCGGCTGCGCCGACGCCAGCGGCACGACGCCCAAGGCCTTTTAGCCGCAACTAAAACATTTATAGCAGGATGCAGATATAAGCCGGATGTGAGGGGTTAAGCTACGGTTAACTTTTGCCCGACCCCAACCATTCGTGTTCTTCTGCGTAAGTTGGGCTCCTGACTCTTTTCTACAACCCCAACACCCGGCGCCCGGCCGCCCTGCCTTTCTGCAGGGTAGCCGGGCGCTGTGTTGAGCCCGAACTTCCTTTCGTAGACTTGCGCGGTGCTTAGCCGCTCTGCCTATGCCGTCCGCCGATTCGCCCTATCTCCCGCTCACCGTCGTGGCCGTGCGCCCCGAAACGGCCGATACCCGAACGCTGATACTTGCGCCGGCCGACGGCAGCACCCTGCAGTACCGCGCCGGACAATACCTCACGCTGGTGCAGCACGAGCACGGCCGCGAGATACGCCGCTCTTACTCGCTCAGCTCGGCTCCGGCTCTGGGCGAGGCGCCGGCCATTACGGTCAAGCGCATTGCCAACGGGCTGTTTTCGCGGCGGCTGGTGGATGACGCCCAGCCCGGCGACGTGCTGCTGACCAGCGGTGCGGCGGGCCTCTTCAGCCTGCCCGACGATGCAGCCGACGCCCGCCAGGTATGGTTCTTGGCCGCCGGCAGCGGCATCACGCCGGTTTTTGCGCTGCTCAAGACCCTGCTGGCTACCATGCCCACGCTGAGCGCGGTGCTGGTGTACTCCAATCACTCGCCGGCCAGCACCATTTTCCGCGCCGAGCTGGAGCAGCTGGCGGCCCGCTACCCCGAGCGGCTGCACATCGAGTGGCTGTTCAGCAACGCGCCCAGCCTGGTGCGCGCCCACCTGCACAAGGAGCTGCTGAAGGCCCTGGTGCGGCAGCACGCCACGGCCCCGCCCGCGCAGCTACTGGCCTACGTGTGCGGCCCGCTGAACTACATGCGCATGTGTACCTACGCCCTGCGCGAGCTGCAGGTACCCACCGATAACATCCGCCGCGAAAACTTCGTGACCGAGCCGGCCTACGTGCCCCCACTGCTCCCGCCCGACGTGGCCCCGCGACGCGTGACGGTAGGCTGGGCCGGCCGCCACTACGCCTTCGACGCGGAGTACCCGGACACGCTGCTGCAGGCCGCGCGCCGGCAGGGCCTGCGCCTGCCCTACAGCTGCGAGGCCGGCCGCTGCGGCAATTGCGTGGCCCGCTGCACCGAGGGCCGGGTGTGGATGAGCTACAACGAAGTGCTGACCGAGCGCGACCTGGCCCGCGGCCTGATTCTCACGTGCACCGGCTACCCCGTGGGCGGGCCGGTGCGCCTGGAAGTCGAGGGCTGAGGCTTAGGCCTGCGTATCGCTTTCTGCGTCGTCCCAATCGTCGAGGTCTTCCAGCGCCGAGGCATGGTGAATCTCATCGAGGAGGCGCTCCACGTGGTAGAGGTCGGTGTTGGGGTCGGTGGCCCAAGTACAAAGGGCATTGCAGTACACCTTCAGCATTTGCTCGCGGCCGGTGTGCTTGACGACGTGGCGGTGAAACTCCTTGAGCCGGTTGGTCAGCTCGGTGCGGGCGTTGGGGGTGTTGCGAATAGGTGCGGAGGCGGGAGTAGCAGGCATTGCGCTAGGGCTATAGTTGAGCGTAGCAAATGGTACGCGGGTGCGCTGCATGCCGATTAAATCATAGCCTCTTGGTTTTCAGCAGCATTTTTTACCTCCGTTTGCCTGCTGATTTTGCCCTACTTCGCCGGCGTTGTCAGGCAGCCCGCGCTATGTATGCGCCGCGAAGCCCACACATGAACGTAGGCCCTGCTCCCGGCATGCGCACCGCTATTACGCCGAGTTTTGCGTAGCATCGGGCAAAATCCCGTCTTCTCGCAGCCCCGCCCGGCCCTATGCCTCCCGCTTCCCCCTCCGCGCCGCCTTCCACCGCCGCCCGCATTCGTTCCATCGTTAGCGGCTCCATCGGCAACCTGGTGGAGTGGTACGACTGGTACGTATACTCGGCCTTTTCCCTGTACTTCGCGCCGGAGTTTTTTCCGGCCGCCAGCCTCACGGCGCAGCTGCTCAGCTCGGCGGCCATCTTCGCGGTGGGCTTTCTGATGCGCCCGCTCGGCGGCTGGCTGCTGGGTGCCTACGCCGACCGCCACGGCCGCAAAGCCGCCCTGCTGCTCTCGGTGCTGATGATGTGCGGCGGCTCTTTGCTCATTGCCCTCACGCCGGGCTACGCCCGCATCGGGGTGGCGGCACCGGTGCTGCTGGTGCTGGCGCGGCTGCTGCAGGGCCTGAGCGTGGGGGGCGAGTACGGCACCTCGGCCACTTACCTGAGCGAAATGGCCGACGCCAAGCACCGCGGTTTCTACTCCAGCTTTCAGTACGTGACGCTGCTGGCCGGGCAGCTGCTGGCGCTGCTGGTGCAGCTGGGCCTGCAGCAAGTCCTCTCGCCCCAGGAGCTGCAGCAGTGGGGCTGGCGCGTGCCCTTCGCCATAGGAGCAGCGGCGGCGCTGGTGGCGCTGTACCTGCGGCGCAGCATGGCCGAAACCGCCGAGTTCGAGGCGCAGAGCGGCCCGAAGCAGGAGTCAGCTGCTCAGGAAAGCAAGCTGCGGGTGCTGCTACGGCATCCGCGCGAGGTGCTGACGGTGGTGGGCCTCACGCTCGGCGGCACTATCGTGTTCTACACCTTCACCACGTACGCGCAGAAGTTTCTGGTCAATACGGCGGGCTTCAGCAAGGAACAGGCCGCGCAGGTTTCGTTCTGGACGCTGGCCGTGGCCCTGGTGCTGCAGCCACTCATGGGCGCGCTATCCGACCGCGTGGGGCGACGGCCCGTGCTGCTGTTCTTCGGCGTGGGCGCCACGCTGTGCACCGTGCCGCTGCTGACGCTGCTGGGCCGCGCCAGCAGCCCGGGAATGGCGTTTGGCCTGCTGGTGGTAGCCATCGTCATCATGAGCGGCTACACCTCCATCAATGCCGTGGTGAAGGCCGAGCTGTTTCCCACGCACATCCGGGCGCTGGGCGTGGGCCTGCCTTATGCGCTTACCGTGGCCATTTTTGGCGGTTCGGCTGAATACGGGGCACTGTGGGCTAAAAGTCAGGGCCTGGAGCCCGCCTACTACTGGTACGTGACGCTGTGCGCCGCCGTGTCGCTGGTGGTGTACTGGCGCATGGCCGACACGAGATACGCCTCGCGGATTGAGGGATAAAAGGATTAAAGTTGAGTGGTTAGGCAGCTGGGCGCGCGGCCCGGTTCAGGTTGAACGGGTTGCGGTACGACGTGTTTCCTTCGCCCTTAATCCCTAATCCCCTCATCCCCCTACATCTGCCGCAGCCAGGCGCTGGCCGTGTTGATGTCGTCGAAGGCCAGCACCAGCGGGCGGATGGTGTGGCTCATCATCAGATCGGTGCTGAGGCGGCTGTAAATATTGGGCGAGTACACCCAGGCGAAGTACTCCAGCCCGGCCTCGGCCATGAGCGGAAACCACACCTTGCCGCCCCACTCCGACGCGTCCGACCACATGCTGGTCACCCGGCGGTTGTCGTTGAGCACTTTGTGGCAGCGTTCCTGCTTCAGGATTTCCAGCATCTGCAGGCAGCCGTCGTGCACCGAATCAAAGTTCTGCTCGCCGTTCCAGTCCGCGTAGAGCCACTCGTTGGCGTAATCGTAGGCAATGGTCAGGTACTGATTTTCGAAGAGCGTATTCAGGGCCATGGCGGCAGCTAGGGAAGGGGAAACAGAAAGGCGGGCAGGCAAACCACAAAAATAGCGCGGCCGTGATTCCGCCTATTACGGAATCACGGCCGCGCTGTTGAGCTTCAGGTCATAAAAGGCAGCTTAAGGCTTATTTCCGCTCTTTCACCGGGAATTTATCCAGGATGTCGCGGGCTGACTCGGCAAACCGCTCACCGGCCCGGGCGGGGTTGTTGATGGCATCGGACACGGAGCCGCGCCAGATCATGTTGTTGCTTTTGGCATCGATGAAGTCGAGCACCAGCATGCCTTCCTGGTAGTTTTCGGTGCGGTAGCCGCTCGGGGCCTGGTACCAGTAGGTGTAGTTGACGGGGATGAGGGCGCCGCGGTAGCGTACCAGGTAGGGGTAGCTTACGGGCACGGCGGGGTTGGGCGGGTTGGCCACGGTGCGCTCGGCCTGCTCCAGGTACAGGTGGTAGGTCAGGTAGAGGTCGGGGCGGCCCGAGGTGGCCGGGGTGATGCCGCGCTTGGCCAGTTCGGACTCGATAGCGGGGCGCAGCACGCCGTCCTGCAGCTGGCTGCGCAGGGCCGGGCCCTGGGTGTTGTCGGTCTTGACCTCGGTATCGGCCCAGGCGAAGGTGCGGTACTGGCTGTAATCCACGTTGGCTTTTTCCGTCACGTTGACCGACGAGCAAGCGCTCAGCCAGCCCAGCAACAGCAGCAACGCGCTGATCATTCTTAATTTCATGGCAATGGGTGGTTGGTGATGAAAGGGCCTAGTTGCACCTTTCCTACCCTTCTTGCAGCCAATTGGTTGTATTGCCCAGCTTGCTTATGCAGCCCGGTTTCGGGCACATCCGAATCAATTAGCCGCCTCGTATGTTGGGCTTATGACGATGAAAGGAATGAAACAACTTGTTGTACTGCTGCTGGCCGCGCTCGGCGCCGTCAGCTGCGAAGCCCGCTCCGGCAACGGTGCCCCGGCCGCTGCCCCGGTAGCTCCTGCCCCGCCCCAGGACGACCGGCGCTTTGCCGAGCTGCCTAAGCTGCAGCCCGGCGAGGCCGTTGCAACCTTTGCCAGCGGCTGCTACTGGTGCTCCGAGCACATTTTCGAAAGCCTGAAGGGCGTGCGCGCCGTGGTGTCGGGCTACTCGGGCGGCACCGTGGCCAACCCCACCTACGAGCAGGTAAGCCACGGCAATACCGGCCACGCCGAAGCGGTGCAGATCTACTACAACCCCAAGGTTATCAGCTACGCCACCCTGGTGAAGGTGTTCTTCTTTCAGCACGACCCCACGACCCTGAACCGCCAGGGCCCCGATGTGGGCGAGTCGTACCGCTCGGTGGTGTTCTACCGCACGCCGCAGGAAAAAGCGGCCATCGATGCCGAGCTGCAACGCATCAGGGCGGCTCAAGTGTTTGCCAGCCCCGTGGTGACGCAGGTGGTGGCTTTCAAGGCCTTTTACCCGGCCGAGCGCTACCACCAAGACTACTACCAGAACAACCAGGACAACCCCTACATCCAGAACGTATCGACGCCGCGCTACCAGCGCTTCGCCAAGCAGTTTCCGGAGCTGCTCAAGAAGCCCGGCGCTTAGGCGTAGCATCCAGACTGGGCAAGCAAACGGCCCCGTCAGCAGCTGCTGACGGGGCCGTTTGCTTGCGGCGCAGAACAATTATTTGTCGCGTTGCACCAGCAGGGTGGCGTTGCCGAGGCCCGGCTGGCCGTTATGCCCCAGCCCTTCGGCGTTGATGCGAAATTCATCTGCCTGGTCGGCGGTGTAGAAGGTAACCTGGGCCCGGCCGGTGGCATCGGTCTGCACTTGCGGCGTCCAGTAGAGCGTGGTGGTGCGGTAATCGGGAGCGGCCTTAAGCGCCGCCGCGTCGTAGCGCGGGGCATAGAATTCGCGGGCCTGGTAATAGGCCGGCACGCGCGCCGTCACCACGTTGGCGTACACGGGTGCCAGTGTACTACCCGAGCTGCCCGTCTTGCTGAAGATAGAAACCACGCCTCCTCTGCGGGCCATGCCGTACACGGGCACCGTGCCGCTGGTGGTAATGTCCATGGACTCGACGTTGACTGCCTGAACCCCGTCTACTACCTTCACGTCAACCGGAATACCGTCCAGCATAAAGTAGGGGGAAAGCCCCCGCGTGTTGACGACCCAGACCTCGCCCCGCTCGCGGTGCACCGTCCAGCCAGGCATTCGGTTTTGGATCAGATCCAGAATGGAACCGTAAGCGCCTACTCCATCCATGTGCTGCACGTCATATTTGCGCAGCAGGCCGGGGCTGTAGGGCAAGTCGCGGCGGAAGGGGTTCGTCTCCTTCGGCTGCTCGCGTTTGCCCTTGATGGTCACGTTGTTCAACAGGATGCGCCGGGTAGAATCCGGATTGACTTGCCTCTCGACTACCTGCTCTCGCTGGCTGCGCTGCACATAACTGGCTACTGGCGGCGCCCACAGCGGCGGCACCAGCCCGGCCGGCAGCGGTGCCCACCGCTCGTCCAGTCTGATATCCACGGCTTTGCTACCGTCGGCCGCCCGTGCCTGCACGGCTACGCGGGTGGTATCGGCAGAGGCCTCCACGCCGAACGCAAACCGGCCGAGGGCATCGGCATTCAGTACGGCCACATCACGTGAGGAGCCGGCTTTTATCAAGGTCAGCACGGCCTCCGAGGCGGGCTTCTTGTTGGTGCGCGACACGCGGCCGCTCACCTGTGGGTTGACCTCCGGCGCGTAGGTAGCGGCGGGCAGCTGGCCGGCCAGCAGGGGTTTCCACACGAAACGCCGCCAGCCTTGCGTCAGCAGCAGCTCATCCAGTGCCTGCACCGTCTGGGGGCGGTTGTCGCGAAAATAGTACGCCGGATCTTCGATGGTACCAGCCAGATCCGCCGCCAGCAGCAACTGCGCTTGGATGGTATTGCGGGCCTGCGCCTGCACGGCAGCGCTTACCACTGCTACCGACAGCTGAGCCGGCACCGGCTGCCCGGCGGCATTGCGCGTCTCGATGTTCAGATTTACCTGGCTACGCGGTCCATAAGCCGACTTGTCGGGCTTGACGTGCACCTGCAACCCGTCCTGCCGGTTGACGAAAGCCAGCCGCTCGCACAAGGCCGTACCGGCTCCATCAAACAGCGTGACGTGCACTATCCCCGAGGGAAATTTCGTCTTGGGAATGCGCGTGAGAAAGTCGTTGGTGCCGTTGCCCACCGTGGTCTGCCCCACGTACGCCACTTCGCCGCGCACGTGCGCCACCAGCAGTACGCTCTCGGGGGCTTCCGTGGTACCCTGCCGGCTCACGCCGACGACGACCTGATCCGGAGTTTGGGTCACCATCATGCCGTAACCAGTGGGCTGCACCGCGGGCAGCGGGTAAGTAGCCGCTACCCCCGCTGGCGTTTGCAGCCGGGCCACGTACTGCACGCCGCTTTCGGGGCGCAAACGCAGCACGCCCATACCCGCGTGGCCGCTCTTGAACCGGGCTACCACGCGGCCCTGCTGATCCTCCACGGTGCCTTCCACATCCATGCCGCGCCCGTCCGGGCCGACCGCTTTAAAGGCCACCACCCCCGGCAACTGGGCAACGAGGTTGCCGCCCTCGGGGAAAAACTGCAGATCGGGCCGGGCGCCGCGGGTGGGCGCCGCCGGGGCCGGGCGACTCTTGGTTTTGCCCTGAGCCGGCTGGCCAGCAGCCGTCGGCACCTGATGTTGCCACACCGGCAAGTGCTGCACGAAGAAGTAGTCGGGGCCGGCATTGCGCATCCAGTTGGTATACGCCCGCACGGTGTACGTGCCCTCCGCAGCGGCATCGGGCAGCGCCAGGTCCCCGGCGGCAGTGCCCTGATTCAAGCGCAGCGTCCGGCGGCTGAGCACCTGCTTATCGGGCCCGAGCAGATCCACATACAACACCCTGCTCAAGGAATCGGGCCGGTGCGTGGCAGCGTCCACCACATACGCCTTGAACCAGATGGTCTCGCCGCCTACATATACCGGCTTGTCGAAGTGCAGATACGCTTTTTCGGGGGTAGCAGTGGCGTAGAAGCGGCTCACGGCATTCACGACGCGCTGGGGCAGGTCGGCATCGGCGCTGCGGAAAGCCACCGCGCTGGTCACGACCAGTGCTGCCAGCCCGAGTGCTCTACGGGAAGAAAGTAAAGATTCTGACATGGAATAAGGAGTCGGTAAGCGCCCGTCAAGCAGCAAATAAAAGGCCAAAGCCTCTGGGATTGATGCTACGGGTAGCTTCATAGCCCGTTCACAGCGTAAGAGGGAGATTTACGGCCTGCTGCCGTTTTCCGCACCTGGGCGGTTGTGTCGTCGTACGGGAATACTCCTGCCGCACCAACGCATACCGTCACGGGGCCATCTTATTTTTCTTCCTGCCCATGCCGGTTTCTGTTATTCCCGTCGCCCCTTCTCTCCAGCCCACCCTCGCCGAAGCCGACATGGGCGCCCCGCCTACTCCCAACCGGGCGCGGCTGGTGCGCATATCCGCCTTGGCCGTGGCCATCGGCGTGGTGGTAACGGGCCTGGCCAAGGTGCTGGTCTGGCTAATTCACTTCTTCACCAACGTGGCCTTTTACGGGGAGGCTTCCGGCCTTTACCGCAGCCCCGCCGACGCCGTACCGCACCTCGGCGCCTGGGTTATCATCATTCCCGTCATCGGCGGGCTGATCATCGGGCTGATGGCCCTGTACGGCTCGCCGGGCGTGCGCGGGCACGGCATTCCGGAGGCCATCGAGCAGATTCTGACCAACCAGAGCCGCATCCGGCCGGTGCTTACGCTGCTCAAGCCGCTGTCCGCGGCCATTTCGGTGGGCACGGGCGGGCCGTTCGGGGCCGAAGGGCCGATTATTGCCACCGGCGGGGCCTTCGGCTCCACGGTGGGGCAGCTGCTGCACATCACCCACCACGAGCGGAAAGTGCTGCTGGCCGCCGGTGCCACGGCGGGGATGACGGCGGTATTTGGCACGCCCGTGGCGGCCGTGTTTCTGGCCGTCGAGCTGCTGCTCTACGAGTTTTCGCCCCGCTCCCTGGTGCCCGTTACGCTGGCCTGCATCACCGGCGCGGCGGGCCACCACCTGCTTTTCGAGCAGCAACCGGTATTTGCCCTTCTACAGGCCAATGCTCCCGGCAACCTCGCGCTGGCCACCTACAGTGCCATGGGCCTGGTAATGGGCCTGCTGGCGGTGCTCATCACCCATGCCGTGGGCGCCGTGGAGCATGCCTTCGAGCGGCTGCCCATCCATTGGGCGTGGTGGCCGGCGCTGGGCGGCTTGGCCGTGGGCGTGGTGGGCTACTTCGCTCCCCGCACCCTGGGCGTGGGTTACGAAAACATCACCGACATCCTGGCCGGGCGGCTAGTGTGGCAGGCCGTGCTGGTGCTGGGCGTGCTGAAGTTCACATCCTGGGTGATTTCGCTGGGCAGCGGCACCTCGGGCGGTACGCTGGCGCCGCTGTTCACCATCGGCACGGCCGCGGGCGCCCTGCTCGGCACGTTCATTCTGCGCGTGTTTCCGGCTTCGGATATCAACCTGACCATGGCCGCCCTGGTAGGCATGGCGGCCCTGTTTGCCGGTGCCTCGCGGGCCCTGCTCACTTCCATCGTCTTCGCCGTGGAGGCCACCGGGCAGCCTACCGCGCTGCTGCCGCTGCTGGGCGCGTGCACGGCCTCTTACGTGGTGTCGTTCTTTTTGCTGCAACACACGCTGATGACTGAGAAAGTAGGCAAACGCGGTGTGCGCCTGCCCGAAGCCTACGAGCCCGACGTGCTGGAACGCGTAACGGTGGGCCAGGTACTACAGCCCGATGCCCTCACCGTAGCGGCCAGCAACACCCTGCTGGAAATGCGCCAGTGGCTGCAGCAGGAGCCGGAGCAGCGCGCCGGGCACTTTGTGCTCGTCAGCGAAGCGGGCGAGTACGAGGGTGTGCTCAGCACCGTCGAAATATTCCGCTCGGCCCTACCGCCCGACACGCCCCTGCGCACCCTGAGCCGGCGTGTGGGGGCCGCCATAGCCACTACCGCGTCCTTGCGCACCGCCGTGGAACTGATGAGCCGCCGGCAGGCCGAGGTACTGCCCGTGGTAGCGCCCGACAGCCGCAGCGAGGTGGTGGGCGTGCTCACTTACCAGGACATCATCGGCGCCTACCGCCTGCGCCTCGCCGATTACGATACCCCGCAGGCCAGCATTTCGCTCAAGCGCCGCACCATCGAAATTCTGCTGCGCGGGCAGCGCATCGTGCGTCAGGTAAAGGCTCGTTCATGAGCCGGCAGGGGCCCGACACCAAAGTAGATAAATACAATTTATACCAAGCACCAAACCCCGCCGTTCAGCTCATGAACGGCGGGGTTTGGCGCTTCTTAAGGCTGAGCTTATTTCGGCAGCAGCACTTTGTCGATGACGTGGATGACGCCGTTGCTCTGCAGCACGTCGTAGGTCGATACGCTGGCTACGTTGCCGCTGTCATCGACGAGCACCACGTTGTGCGGACCGTTCATTATGGCCGTCAGCGTGCCGCCGCTTACGGTCTTGAGCGTAGCCTTGCCTTTGCCCGCCTTGATGGCCGACATCAGCTTGTCGGCGGTCATGTTACCGGCTACCACGTGGTAGGTCAGCACCTTGGTCAGCGTGGCCTTGTTTTCGGGCTTCAGCAGCGTTTCTACGGTGCCAGCGGGCAGATTTTCGAAGGCATCATTCACCGGCGCGAATACCGTGAAGGGGCCTTTGCCTTGCAGCGTCTCCACCAGACCGGCGGCTTTTACGGCGGCTACCAGCGTGGTATGGTCTTTCGAGTTGACGGCGTTTTCGACGATGTTCTTGCTCGGCAGCATAGCCATGCCGCCCACCATCACGCTGTTGGGCGAAAGCTGCGCCGACTGCGCCGATACCGACTGTGCTACACCGCCCAGCAGGGCTACCAGGGCCAACGAAAGCAAGTTCTTTTTCATGGGAGAGGTTAGAGAGAATGAATGTGCTGCGACTTACGGCGCACCTCAACAACCCGGATTTACCCACCCCAAAAAATTTATATTACGCTTCTACAAATCACCTCTTTTTCAGCGCGCTTAGATTCCAATATCCAGCACCAGCGGCTCCACTATCCAGGCGCGGGTCTGGGTGTTGTACACCGCCCGCAGCCCCGTTTCGATGGGCGTGCGCAGGCGCAGCACGTTGAACACCACCGAGCCGCTGACGCCCACGTTGCGGTAGTTGCGCGCGGCCCCGCCCACGTTGTAGCCGCGGGCCACGTCGGCGAAGGCCGTGCCCTTCAGGCGCTGCACGTACAGCCAGCGGCCCAGCGCCCAGTGCGTATCGGCCACGGGCAGGCGGTACTCGGCGCTGCCCACGGCCAGTCGCTCGAAGCTCACGTAGCCCGAGCCGCGCGGAAAAAACACCGCCGGGCTAAAGGAATACCGCCCGCTCTGCCACTGGTAGCCGCCGCGCAGCCGCCAGGAGTGGTGCTTGCCCACGCCAGGCAGGTATACGCTGCCCAGCGCGCCGTACTGCGTACCGTTCAGCACGCCGCCGAAGGGCGTGGTACGCCACGTGAGCAGCAACGACTCGCCCCAGCGCGGCCCCACGTCGCGGGTGCTCTGCTTAAGCTGCCGGGCGTAGCTGAGGGTGGTCTGGATGGCGTTGAGCGGCTGATTGGCGCCCACGTCGTAGCGGCTGAGGCGGCCGGGCAGCTCATAGCCGTTCACCTGCTCGTGCAGGTAGTAGGCCCCCAGCGTCAACGACTGCAGGTACTTCGAGCGGGTGAGCGTGAGCGGCAGCCGCAGGCCCGTGGTCAGGCGGGTATAGGTCCACCGGTCGCGCACCAGCGAATCGAGCGGCGAGCGGCGGTCGACGTAAGCGGCCACGTTGCGCCCGCCGTGCTCGATGTCGAGGTCGAAGACGGGGTAGCGGCCCTGGTAGCTCAGCCCGCCAAACAAGGCCGCGGTGCGCTCGGCCTGATCGAAGGTGACGCCGGCCACGGCCTGGGTGGTATTGAGGTAGTCCTGCGAGCGGATGCCCAGGCTCAGGCTGTTGCCGGCCGGGCTCTGGATGACGCCGTAGCTGAACACGTTGAAGGCGTGGGCCAACGGCGAGTAACGGCGTACCAAAAGTGCCACGGCCGAATCAGGAGCCGAGAGCTGCGGGCGCAGCCGCGGCGCGCCGGAGTCGGTGGCGCTGAGCTGCCGGGAGTACAGACGTTCGGGGTCGGCGGCGGGCGGCGCTACGGGCTGCCACTGCGCCGGATCGAGCAGCATTTCCACCACCCGGCTGCCCTGGGCGCGGGCGTCGTGAAAGGCCAGGTGCCGGCCATCGGGAGCCACGGCGGCGTGGTAGGCGCCGAGCGGACGGCTGGTCACCTGGTAGGTGTGCCCCGAACGGGTATCGACGGCAAACACGTTGTCGATGCCGGCCTGCGGGGAATTATACAGCACGTAGTCGCCCCAGGGCTGCGGGTTGCTCAGGTTCACGTTGGCCGCGGGCAACAGGACGCGGCGCGTACCGGCGACGGGCTCAATTACCTCCAGGGTTTTGCCGGCGGAGCTGAGCACCACCGCCACCACGTGCTGGCCATCGGCCATAAAGCGCGGCTGCAGGAACAGGTCGTTCTGCGGGTTGGGCACGCGCTGCAACACGGCGCCGGTGCGGGCATCGAGCACCACCAGCGCGTGCCGGTACTCGGGAGTGGTTTCGGTAGCCACCACGCGCGTGCCGTCGGGCGAAAGGGCGGCAGCGGTGTAGCGGCTGCGCCGGGTCAGGTGCGTGAGCCGGCCGGTGGCCAGGTCCAGCACGCGCAGCTCAGAATACATGCGCTGGCCCCAGCGCGGGTCCTGGCGGTACTCGGGCCACACGGCCTTGCCGCCCCCTACCGATAGGCCTTCGGGCAAGTGAATCAGGCCGGGCACGAACACTTTTTCCTCCCGGCCGTGGCGCGCGAGCCGCACCCACTGGGCAATGTCGCCGAGGCCGCTTTTCAGGGCCAGCACGGTGCTATCGGTGAGGTACTGCGGGTACTCGTAATTGGTGTAAATCTTCGTACCGGCCTGCCCGCTGAAGTCGCGGGCGGCGGTCAGACGCAGGCCGCGCTGCTGGGCCTGCCACACCGAATCGGCCTCGTGCATGGCGCGGACGTAGAGCTGCTCCACCCGCAGGCCGGTGGTGCGCCGAATGCCGTTCGAAAACGAAAAGGGGTAAAACGGGAAGGCGTAATAGCGCGTCAGCACCCGGTCCCAGGCGTCGGGGCCGTAGTGGTTTTTCAGGTACGAGGTCATGAAATACCCCAGCACGTACCAGTCGGGCACCTGGTCGCGGAAGGAGCCGCCCACGGCCTTGGGGTACGAGTAGAGCCGCCCGGCCAGCAGGTTGGCGCGCAGGCCCACGTCGAAGCTGGGGATGCGCCCGCGGCCGCTGCGCGTCAGGGCCGTTTCGGTGCCCACGGCGTCGCCCTCAAAAAACCACGGCGGCAGGCCCACCGAAGCCACGCCCAGGGCGCCCTCGCCCAGCAGCGGCACCAGCACCCGCCCGATGCCTTGCCGGGCCTTGTCGAACTGCCCCACGTGGCGAAACTCGTGCACCACCAGCTGATCCAGCCAGTCCACGGTGCCCAGGCTCATGTCCTGCGGCGGCACGATAAAAAACTCGGCGTGGCGCGGCAGAAAGGTCACAAAGGCGTTGTTGACGGTGGTCTGATTCTGCAGCACCACCGTCAGGGGCCGGGCCGAAACGCCCAGGGAGCGGGTGCCGGCCGCGTGGGCCTGCTCCAGCCGCCGGGCCGTGTGCCGGGCCGCCGAATCGAGCCCTTGGGCGTAGAGCACGCGAAAGTGAGGAGTCCGGACCTGCTGCCAGCGCAGCGAGGGTGGGTTTTGGTCGAGGATGGGCAGGGACTGCGCCTGGGCGGCCGACGCGGCGCTGAGTGCGGCAGCCAGCAGGGCAAATGCGGGAGTGCGGAGCATAGAAAGTAAAGCTGGCCCCAGCGGCGCGGATTTGCAACTGCCAGCCGGGCACTTTGCCGCGCCCAGCCAGGCTACGGGCACCGCTATACTGGCTGCCGACTTCTATTTACTCGCCGTAGCCGCGCGGCTTTGCCTAGAAGCACCCGGCCCGCGCTGCTTATCAGGCAGTGCGGGACGTTTTGTTATTGTCCAGGCTATACAGCGGCAGGAGCCGCCGGTCGGACGCAGCCGCACGGTTTCGCATTACTCATTGGTCCGCTCTCCGCCAACTCACACCTGCCGCAGCCAGGCGCTGGCCGTGTCGATGTTGTCGAACGTCATCACGACGGGCTTCTCGGTGTGCGCCAGGGTCAGGTCGGTGCTGAGGCGGCTGTAAATATTGGGCGAGTACACCCAGGCGAAGTACTCCAGCCCGGCCTCGGCCATGAGCGGAAACCACACCTTGCCGCCCCACTCCGACGCATCCGACCAGATGGTTTGCACCCGCCGGTTGTCGTTGAGCACCTTGCGGCAGCGTTCCTGGCGCAGCAGGCCCAGCATCTTCAGCGCCCCGGCCTGCACCGAGAAGTCGTCCTGCTCGGCTTGCCAGTCAGCATAAAGCCAGTCGTTCGAGTAATCGTAAGAAATACTGATGACCGAATCTTGGTGCAGGAGGCGCAGGGCCATACGTAGAAGCAAAAACAATCGGCTGATAACGGCATATTGGCGGGCCGGGTTACGATTTTGCCGGCCAAAGCCGAAAAAAACTTTCCGGGACCGGACAATAAGCACCGTCAAGCGCCGGATGGCTTGCCGCCACCCCTTATCTTTGAGGGAGGCCCCTGCCCCATTCTCCTCCGCTGACGTCGCCATGTCCTTGTTGCAAACGCCTGATTTTGGGCTGCTGTTCGATGCGCTGCCCACGCCGCACCTGGCGCTGGCGCCCGACCTGACGGTGGCAGCTACCAACGCGGCCATGGCCACATGGCTGGGCCAACCGGCCGCGCACCTCCTCGGCCGACCAGCCGCCGAGGTGCTGCCGCTAGCCTCCGAGGAGCCCCGCTGGCCGCAACTGCTGCGTGATATTCAGGCCTGCCCCGACGAGCATACTCTTACGCTCCTGGCGCCCGGCGGCACGCTTCGGCGCCTTACTCTCAGTGCGGTACTAGCGCCCGATAGCGGCGAGCTGCGCTACCTGCTGGCCCGGCCCGCCGCCTCCGATGTGGCCCCGGGCGTGCGGCGCCAGCAGGAGCAGTTCCGCTTTCTGAGTGAGTTCATTCCCCAGCTGGTATGGACCACCGATGCCTACGGTCGCCACGACTACTTTAACCAGCGCTGGCGTGACTACACGGGCCATGCCGGCGTGGCCGCTCCCGAGGTAGCGTGGATCAGCCAGCTGCACGAAACGGAGCAATCGGCCGCGCGCGAACGGTGGCTGCTGGCCCTGCGGACCGGCGCCCCATACCGCGGCGAATCCCGCCTGCGCAGCCACGACGGGCGCTACCGCTGGTTTCTGATTCAGGCCCTGCCCCTGCACGACACGCACGGCCAGCTCAGCCAGTGGCTGGGCACCTGCACCGACATCGACGACGCCAAGCGCGTGCAGCAGCGCCTGCTGGCCAAGGACCGGCAGCTGCAGCAAATTCTGCGGCAGGTGCCCGCGCACGTGGCTACCTTGTTTGGGCCGGAGCACATCTGCTCCTTTGCCACGCCCAACTTCCTGGAACTGCTGGAGGGCCGCCTGCGCGTGGGCTGGGCTCTGGGCCAGACGCTGCCCGAATTTGCCGAACAGGGCGTACTGGCCCTGCTCGACGCGGCCTACCGCACGGGCCAAACCAGCATGCACCAGGCCTACCCGCTGGCCTGGAACGCCCCCGACGGCACGGCGCGCCCACGGCGGTACTTCGACCTGACGCTACAGCCGCTGTTCAACGAGCACCATCAGGTGCAGGGCGTGCTGTTTTTTGCGGTGGAGGTGACACCCCGCGTGCTGGCCCGCCGCCGCAACGAGCGTCTGGCCGCCGCCGTGCGCCGCCGCGACGAGCAGATCCGCACCATGACGGAGGCGCTGCCGCTGATCAGCTACATCCAGGCGCCGGGGGGCCGCATCGTGTACGTGAGCCCCCAGTGGGCCGCCTACACCGGCACGCCCGCCACCGCCGCCCGCGGCGGACAGGGCTGGCGCACCCTGGTGCACCCCGACGACCAGCCCCAGCTGGCCACGGCCTTTGCCGGCGCCCGGCGCGAGCAGCGCGCCTGGAGCACCGAGTTGCGCCTGCGGGCCGCCGACGGGCAGTACCGCTGGCACCAGGCCCGCTCCCTGCCCATGTTCGACGAGCAGGGCCGGCTGAACCGCTGGTACGGTTCGCTCATCGACGTGCACGAACACAAGGCGCTGGCCGAGCAGCTGCGCCAGAGCGAGCAGCAGTTCCGCTTCCTCACCGACGTAGTACCGCTCTTCACCTGGACGGCCCGGCCCGACGGCGTGCTGGAATTTGCCAACCGCCGCTTTCTGGAATACTCCGGCCTGTCCGCCTCGGCGCTGCCCGATGGCTCGTGGCTGGAGGCCATTCACCCCGACGACCAGGCTGCTACCCGCCAGCTGTGGGCCGCAAGCTTGTCCACGGGCGCAGATTTTCAGGTGCAGCACCGCGTGCGCAGCTGCCAGGGCGACTACCGCTGGCACCTGGTGCGCGCCACCGCCATGCGCGACGAGGCCGGGGGCATCCTGCAGTGGTACGGCTCCAGCACCGACATCCACGAGCAGCGCGCCCTCAACGACCAGTTGCGCTACTCCGAAGAGCGGTTCCGCCTGCTCACGCACAGCATTCCGCACATCATCTGGACGGCCACGGCCCAGGGCACGCTGGATTACCTGAGCCCGCAGTGGTTCCGCCTCACCGGCCAGGACCCGCTCGACCCGACGCTGCTCGGCGCCGATGCCGGCTGGCTGCGGGCCGTGCACCCGGATGATCTGCCGCTGGCCAAGCGGGAAATCGGCAACGCCCTGACCAAGCGCCTGGCCTACACCATGCACGTGCGCCTGCGCCGCCGCGACGGGCAGTACCGCTGGCACCTGGTGCGCGGCGTGCCCGAGCTGGGGCCCGATGGCGCGGTGCTCCGCCTGTTCGGCTCCAATACCGACATCCACGACCAGTACGAGCTGCAGGCCGAGCTGCGCCGCTCCGAGGCCGAATTCCGCTTTCTGGCCGACAGCATTCCGCAGCTGGTATGGACCCTCGGCCCCGACGGCACACCAGAGTTCCTCAACGAAGGCTGGCTGCAGTACACGGGCTTCGGCGTGGAAGAAGTGCGCCAGAACGGCTGGGGCGTGCTCGTTCCGCCCGCCGAGCGCGACGAGGCCATGCAGGTGATGAGCGACAACATCAGCCAGGGAAGAGCCCACGAGCACGAAAACCGCCTGCGCCGCGCCGCCGACGGGCAATACCGCTGGCACCTGCACCGCGCCCGCCCCATGCACGACGCCGAGGGCCGCATCATCCGCTGGTTCGGCACCAGCACCGATGTGGACGACTACAAGCGCTTCCAGCACGAGCTGGAAACGCGCAATGCGGAGCTGATGCGCATCAACCAGGACCTGGATAACTTTGTGTACACGGCCTCGCACGATCTGAAGCAGCCCATCGACAACATGGCCAGCATCTTCCAGGAGCTGGCCCGCACGGCCCACTACGACGACCCCGACGCGCCCGCCCTGGTAGCCATGTTTGAGCACTCCATCGACCAGCTCTACGGCACCATTCAGGAGCTGGCCGCGCTGGTGCAGGTGCAGAAGCGCAACCTGGAAGTAGCCCCGGAGGAAGTGCGCCTGGAGCGCCTGACCCAGGAAGTGCTGCACAGCATCAGCGAGCAGATACGGGCCGTGGGCGCCGTGGTGGAAACGGATTTTGCGGCCGTGCCCGCCGTGGAGTTTGTACGGCCGAACCTGCAGAGCGTGCTCTACAACCTCATCAGCAACGCCGTGAAGTACGCCGACCCGCAACGCCCGCCGCGCATCCGGGTGTGGACCGAGCACGACGCCGACGGCCGCCCCGTCCTCGGCGTGCAGGACAATGGCCTCGGCATCGACCTGGAGCGCCACGGCAAGGATCTGTTTCAGCTGTTCCGCCGTTTCCACGACCACGTGCCGGGGTCCGGCACCGGCCTGTACCTGGTGCAGCGCTTGGTGCAGGCCCACGGCGGCCGCATCGAGGTACAGAGCACCTTGGGCGAGGGCACCACGTTCTGGGTGCAGCTGGCATCACGCCGTACGGGACGGATGCTCGTGGCCGATCCGACTTAATCTTCCGTTACCGCAGGCCATTACGAGCGACGCGTGTATTTTCGGAGCCCGCTGCCCGGTGGGCTTCCTCCACGCACGTTTTCTGTCCCTTGCTTACTTCCAAACTCCCCGACGTCGGCACGAGCATTTTCGCCGTGATGACGCAGCTGGCCACCGAGCACGGCGCCATCAACCTCGCCCAGGGTTTCCCGGACTTCAACCCGCCCGCCGCCCTTACCGAGGCCCTGGTGCGCCACGCCCAGGGAGCGCAGCACCAGTACGCCCCCATGCCCGGCCTGCCGCGGCTGCGCGAGCTGATTGCCACCAAAACCGCCGCCGTGTACGGCGTGCCCGCGCCCGACCCGGCCACCGACATTACCGTGTGCAGCGGCGCCACCGAGGCGCTGTTTGCCGTGATTACCGCCGTGGTGCAGCCCGGCGACGAGGTGCTGGTGCTGGAGCCAGCCTACGATTCCTACGCTCCCGCCATCCGGCTGGCGGGCGGCCGGCCGGTGTACGTGCCGCTGCGCCTCCCCTACTTTCGTCCCGACTGGGACCAGGTGCGCGCCGCCCTCACGCCCCGCACCCGGCTGGTAATGGTGAACACCCCGCACAACCCTACCGGCACGGTGTGGACGGCCGACGACTGGCAGCAGCTGGCCGAGGCCCTGGCTTCGAGCGACGCGCTGCTGCTCTCCGACGAGGTGTATGAGCACATGGTGTTCGACGGGCGGCCGCACCGCTCGGCCCTGCAGCACCCCGAGCTGCGCGCCCGGGCCTTTGTGGTGTCGTCGTTCGGCAAGACCTACCACGCCACGGGCTGGAAAGTGGGGTACTGCGTGGCTCCGCCGGCCCTTAGCGCCGAAGTGCGCCGCGTGCACCAGTTCGTGACCTTTGCGGTGAGCACGCTCAGCCAGCTCGCCATTGCCGATGTGCTCGGCGATGCTGCGTCCTACGATTACCTGCCCGCCTTCATGCAGCACAAGCGCGACTTGTTCCGCGAGCTGCTACAGGGCTCCGGCTTCGAGCTGCTGCCTTCCGAGGGCTCTTACTTTCAGCTGGCCCGCTACCAGCAGCTGGCCCCTGGCCTCGACGATGTCACCTTTGCCCGCCGCCTCACGGCGGAAGCCGGGGTAGCGGTAGTGCCCGTGTCGGCGTTCTACCACGACGGCACCGACCATGGCCTGGTGCGTTTCTGCTTTGCCAAGCAGGATGACACGCTGCGCGCCGCGGCCGAACGGCTACGCCGCGTACGTTTGGATTAAATATCAGGCAGTTGGACGGGGCCTATACAATCATTAGCACTTTACGCATTATATGTTGTGTTTTTGCTACCGATTGATTAATATGCCTTACCATCTGCCCAATAGTCATTTTTGCCTGTGTCCGATCTTACCGTCTCCTTCGTTCAGTCGGCCACCCAGTGGCACGACCCGGCGGCCAACCGCGCCACGCTCACGGCGCACATTGCCGAAATTTCCGTACCGACGGACCTGATTGTGCTGCCCGAGATGTTCAGCACCGGTTTTACTATGGCGGCGGCCGACTGGGCCGAGCCCGTGGAAGGCCCCACCCTGGCCTGGATGCGCGAGCTGGCCGCCGAGCGCGACGCCGTGGTGACCGGCAGCGTCATCACCCACGACGAGGGCCACTACTACAACCGCCTCCTATGGGTGCGCCCCGACGGCACGTACAGCCACTACGACAAGCGCCACCTGTTCCGCATGGCCGGGGAACATGAGGTCTACACCGCCGGGCAGCAGCGCCTCGTGGAAGAGTGGCGTGGCTGGCGCATCTGCCCGCTGGTGTGCTACGACCTGCGCTTTCCCGTGTGGAGCCGCAACGACCAACAGCAGCCCTACGACCTGCTGCTGTACGTGGCCAACTGGCCCGCCGCCCGCCGTACCGCCTGGATTACGCTGCTGCGGGCCCGCGCTATCGAAAACCTGGCCTACACCATGGGCGTGAACTGCGTGGGCCTCGACCTCAACGGCCAGCCCTACGACGGCGACTCAGCCCTGCTCGACATGAAGGGCGAGTACCTGGTGGAAGTCGGCAATCAGGAAACGGGCATCACGCGCACGCTGCGCCGCGCCGACTTGGAGGCCTACCGCTGCCGCTTCCCGGCCCTGCTCGACGCGGATGAGTTCGAGCTGCGCACCAGCGGTGAATTGGTGAAATTGTGAATTGGATAGTTGTCGTTCTGACAACACCTAATTACCAAAACGGTCCCGACTGCAGCAGTCGGGGCCGTTTTGGCTCAGGCTCGTGGCACGTTAACTCACTTGTTCACGATTTCACTACTTGACGGTGAGGCGCTGCACGCCGCGGCGGCCGGTGGCGTCGGTGGCTTCCAGCAGGTACACGCCGGCGGCCAGCCCCTCCACGCGCAGTTGGTGGCGGCGCTGCGGGGCGTCGGCTTGCCGCACGGTACGTCCGAGCAGGTCGCGCAGCACCACGCGGGCGGCGTTGGGTGTTTCCACGGTCACCACGTTATCGGCTGGGTTGGGGTATACCTGCACGGCCAGCGCGTCGGCGGCCTTGCTGCGGGTGCTCAGCACGCGGCCGCGGGTGCCATAGAGCAGCAGCCCGCCGGTTTCGAGGCCCACCACCAGCTCGGGCGCGCCGTCGGCGGTGAGGTCGGCCAGCGTGATGTGGTTGCGGGCGCGGCTGATGCGGCCCCAGTCGGAGGCCTCGTACTGGTTGGTGAGCGGGTTCAGCAGCAGGTCGGTGCGGTCGAGGAACACCCCGCTCTGGGCGCGGAAGTTGGCAAACAGGTGCAGCGTGCCGGTGTGGTCCACCGTCAGCAGGTCGGGGTTGCCGTCGCCGTCCACATCGGCCACGGCCGGCGAAATGCCGAAGGGCAGCGTGTTGGCGGCCGTGCGGATGCGGCCAAAGTCGTCGTTGGTGAGCGTAAAGCCATCGTTCAGCGGCTGGCTGGGGTTGCGGCGGTAGTAGAGCAGGTGGCCCGCGGTGGTCTGCGAATTGGTACCCACCAGCAGGTCCAGGTACCCGTCGCCGTCCACGTCGGTGAAGTAGGGCGTGTCGCCGGGCACGTTGCCCACGTTGTTGAGGCTGTTCAGCTGGGCGGTGTTGAACGCCGCCGGCTGGCCGGGGCGGGCCGTGTTCAGGAAGTAGTACACGAAGGTGGCGCCGATGTTGTAGCCGCCGAAGGCCAGGTCCAGGGCGCCGTCGCGGTTCAGGTCCACCAGCTGCGGGCGCAGGTTGCCCCAGTTGCCCGCCGACAGGTTCAGGTAGTCCTCGGTGACGAGGCTGAACACGGGGCGGCCGGCCGTGCCCACGTTGCGGTAGTAGGAAAGCGTGGCCCGCAGATTGTTGTAGCTCATCGGCGCGCCGTACTGGTCCTGGGCGTTGCCGATGATCATATCGGGCAGCCCGTCGCCGTCCACGTCGCCGAAGGTGGCGGCGGCGCCCTCGCTCACGTCGATCATCTCGCTCTGCAGGAAGCTGCCGCTGCGGCGCACGTAGGCCGGCGCGGCGGCCGTGCCGCGGTTCTCAAACCACATGCCGGTGTTGCGCAGGCTCACCAGGTCGCTGTTGTCGACCAGGCCCGGCGCCACCACCAGGTCCGCTTTGCCATCCTGGGTGGCGTCCACGGCGTAGGGCACCAGGTAGTTGGGCATGCTCACGCTGCCCAGGCCGTTGGGCAGGTTGGTCAGGATGCTGTTGGCGTCGGTGCTGGCGCTGGCGGCCGTGCCCGTGTTGCGGATGCCCACCAGCTCGGGGCAGCTGTCGCGGCCCAGCAGCAGGTCCTGGTCGCCGTCGTTGTCGAAATCCTGCAGCAGCAGCCCGAAGCCGCCGGTGTGGTTGGTCTTGTGAGGGTCGGGCGGCGCGGCGGTGCGGCAGGCCAGCCCGGCCGGGGTGTAATCGGTGCAGGTGGTGCCGCACCACGTCAGGCCCGCCCACCGGTCAGTTACCAGCTCGTACTGCAGGCCGCCGCAAGTGGGGCTGGTGTTGCGCAGGTACTGAATCAGCGTACCGCCACCGAAGTCAAAGGCCAGAATATCGAGCTTCCCGTCGCCGTCCACGTCCTGAATGGCCGGAATGTCGTAGCCCCCGAGGTGAATGTTGGCGCTTTGGGTGGGCGTGTAGAAGTACTCCAGCCGCGCATTGACGAGCCGGAAGCTGGGCCGGCCGTTCTGCGGCTCGTTGCGAAACACGCGCACGTCGCCGGGGCCAGCCTGCGTCCACAGGTCGGGGCGGCCGTCGCAGTCGTAGTCGCGCAGCAGCACCCAGTTGTTGAGGTCGGCTGGAAACAGGCTTTCGTACTCGGGCGCATACTGCCAGCGGCGTCCGCCGCCCGAGGCGGGCACGCTCAGGTAGGTGAGCACGCGCGCGTTCATGCGCTCAAACACGAATAGGTCGTTGACGTTGTCCCCGTTCAGGTCGATGCTGGAGTACTGGGGGCTGTTGAGGCCGCCGGTCCACGCCTGCCGCAGTGTATCGGTACTGGTCTTGACCACGGCCGCCTGCGGGCGGTATTCGAAGCCGAACGGGCTCTGGGCCGCTGCGCCCAAGGGCAGCAGCAGGGCCAGTAACGCGGGTAAACGACGCAGCATAAGGCGAGGCTTGGCGGGTGAAAAGCAACAAATAGAAATCGGACGCCGACAATCAGCAAAATTTGCGCCGGAGCCAGAAGGTTCCGGCCACCCAAATTACGCCAACTCACCGGTATGTCGCCGATTTCCATTCCCGAGCTGTACGCCCGATTCCGCCAGTGCCGCAGCGTGAGCACCGATACGCGCCAGGCGCAGGACCAGACCCTGTTCGTGGCGCTGAACGGGCCCAGCTTCCGCGGCGCCGACTTTGCCCCGCAGGCCCTGGCCCAAGGCGCGCGCCTGGCCCTCGTCGACGATGCGGCGCTGGCCGCCACCGACGCGGAGCGCTACGCCTACGTGCCCGACACGCTATTGGCCCTGCAGCAGCTGGCGCATCATCACCGGCGGCAGCTCGGCGCCCTGCCCGTGCTGGCCGTGACGGGCTCCAACGGCAAAACCACCACCAAGGAGCTGCTGCACGCCGTGCTCAGCCGCCGCTACCGCGTGCAGTACACCCGCGGCAACCTCAACAACCACATCGGCGTGCCGCTGACGCTGCTCAGCATCGACGCCGCGCAGCACGATCTGGCGGTGGTGGAAATGGGCGCTAATCACCAGGGCGAAATCGAGAGCTACTGCCAGTACGCCGAGCCCACGCACGGACTCATCACCAACATCGGCAAGGCGCACCTGGAGGGCTTCGGCGGGGCCGAGGGCGTGGCCAAGGGCAAAACCGAGCTGTTTCGCTACCTGGCCGCTACGGGCGGCACGGCCTTCGTGAACACCCAGGATACGCGCCTGCCCGCGCTGGGCGAGCTGGTGCCCCAGCGCGTGACCTACCCCAGCCCCGGCGACACCTACCCGGCCGAACTCGTAGCGGCCGCCCCGCGTGTGGAGCTGCGCCTCTTCGACGGCACGCCGGTGCAGGCCGCCATTACGGGCGCCTACAACTTCCTGAACCTGGCCGCCGCCGCCGCTGTGGGGGCGCATTTCGGCGTTTCCACGGCCGATATTGCCGCTGCCCTGGCCGGCTATGACCCGCAAAACAACCGCTCGCAGCTGGTGCGCACCGAGCGCAACGAGGTAATTCTGGACGCCTACAACGCCAACCCGTCGTCCATGGCCGCGGCCATTGCCAGCCTGGCGGCGCGCCCGGCCCCAGTGGCCGGGAAAGTGGCTATCCTGGCCGATATGTTTGAGCTGGGCGACGAAAGCGCCGCCGAGCACCACGCCCTCGGCGAGCTGCTGGCGCGGCAGGAGTTCGGCACGGTGCTGCTCATCGGCGAGGAAATGCAGCGGGCGCAGCGCCCCGGCTTCCGCCACTTCGCTACCAAGGCGCAGGCCGCGCACTGGCTGCGCGAACATCCGCTCGCAGGCCGCCTGATCCTGGTGAAAGGCTCGCGCGGTATGGGCCTGGAAACGCTGATGGAACTGTTGTAAGGGTAAGCGTTGAGGCGGGTAGGAGTGTAAGAGTTGTCGGGCTGATGACTCTTACACTCCTACCCGCCTCAACGCTTACCCTATTAGAACGGGCTGTCCAGGTCGGCCAGCTTCGGCAGGATTTCGTCTTTGGGCGACACGTTCGGGGCGCCGCCGGTCCAGCCCCAGTCGATGCCGATGGCTGGGTCGTTCCACAGCAGGCCGCCTTCGGAGGCGGGGTGGTAGTAGTTGGAGCACTTGTAGAGGAACACGGTGTCGTCGTCGAGGGCGAGGAAGCCGTGGGCGAAGCCGACCGGGATGTAGAGCATGTTGGCCCGCTCGGCGTCGAGCAGGGCGGCGGTGTACTGCCCGTAGGTGGGCGAGTCGCGGCGGATGTCCACGGCCACGTCGTAGGCGCGGCCCCGGGCCACGCGCACCAGCTTGGCCTGGGCGTAGGGCGGGCGCTGAAAGTGCAAGCCGCGCAGCACGCCAGCCGAGGAAATGGATTGGTTGTCCTGCACCCACTCCTCCCCGATGCCGGCCTTCTCGGCCAGCGTGCGGGCGCTGTACGACTCGAAGAACACGCCACGGGCGTCGCCGAAAATGCGCGGCACCAGCTCGATAACCCCGCTGAGCGGGTGTTGGATAACTTCCATAAGTCAGGAGAACGGGGAAAGGCGAAGAAGAAGGAGCGGCGGGGGCACGTACGCACCGGCCCGGCCGAAGGGTTTAGCGGCGGCCGATTTCGGCCACGGTGCGCAGGTATTTGTCGAGCACCAGCCGCTCGTCGAACTTGGTTTCGGCCAGGCGGCGCGAGGTCTGGCCCATGCGCTGCAGCTCGGCGTCGGGCAGGCCGAGTACCTGCAGCATCTTGGCCGCGAGGTCGTCGGCGGAGCGTACCTGGCACAGGTAGCCGTTTTGGCCGTCGACCACGGTTTCGCGGCAGCCGGGCACGTCGGTGGTCACCAGGGGCTTGCCCAGGGCGGCGGCTTCGAGCAGGGTTTTGGGGGTGCCTTCGCGGTAGGAGGGCAGCACCACGCAGTCGGCCTGGCGGATGTGGCTGGGCACGTCGTCGGAGGTGCCGAGGTACTCCACGTTACCGGCCTTCATCCACTCCTCAAACACCGCGCGCTTCACGCCCACGCCGCCCGACTCATCGATGCCGCCGAGCAGCTGAATGCGGGTACCGGGCACGGCGGCGCGCACCTGCCGGGCGGCCTCGAAGTACTCTTCCACGCCCTTTTCGTAGAGCACGCGGGCAATCATGAGGAACACGAACGGCGCGTGGCGCACGGGCGCGGCCGGGTCGGGGCGGAACTTCTCCACGTCGATGCCCGAGCCGGGCACCAGGTCGGTGATGCTCTCGCGCACGAGGCCGTGCTCCAGGAAAAGCTGCCGGTCGTCGTTGTTCTGAAAAAATACCCGCTTGGGGAAGCGAAAGGCGAAGCGGTACAGCCCCAGCGCCACCTTGCTCACGAAGTTCTTGACGATGAACACCGTGCCCAGGCCCGACACGTTGTTGGCGCACGGAATGCCCGCCAGCCGGGCCGCGATGGTGCCGTAGATGTTGGGCTTGATGGTGTAGTGCAGGATGACGTCGGGCCGCTCGCGGCGGTAGATGTCGTAGAAGCGCTTGGTGAGCAGGGCGTCCTTGACGGGGTTGGTGCCCTTGTTTTCCATCAATACCGGCACGTAGCGGCAGCCCAGCTCGGTTTCGAGGCGCTGGGAGTAGGCGTCGGGCGGGGCAATGGCCAGCACCTCGTGGCCGGCCTGCTGCAGGGCGCGCACGAGGTTGCGGCGAAAGTTCCAGATGTTCCAGCTGGTATTGATGACGATGGCAACGCGCATAAAAAAGCCGGCGCGGGTAGGGCGCCGGGCGGCAAAGGTAAGGCAGCCGGGCGGCTGACGCGGCAATGCCGGCCGGAAGCGGCCGCTGGTGCAGCCGCCGCGCAAGTGCTCCGCCAGGAAACGACTGTAGGTTATTCGTGCCGCCGACGAAAATAACCTACACGCATTGTAGCTTATTTTCGTCGGCGGCGCGAATAACCTACACCCGCCGCGCGCTTAGGCAGCGGCCGGCTTAGTGGTGCCGCACCTGTATCCGGTGCCGAATGGCCCGCCCGCCGATTCGCAAAAAGTACGTTCCTTCGGGCAGCGCCCGTGTGGATAGCTGATGCTGCCTGGCCGCCACCGTTGCCACCGGCGCGCCGGAAGCGTTGTAGAGGGTGGCCCCGGCGCTGCTTTTGATGGTCAGCGACTCGTCGGCCGGGTTGGGGTAAGCGGCTTGCTGGGCGGTGCTCGTGCCGCAGGTGTAGTCAAACTCCTCGCAGAAGAAGGTGCCTACCTGGAACACGTTGACGGCCGTGCCAGCCGGGGTGCAGCTGTTGCGCACTTCCACCATCAGGTCGAAGGAGCCCTGCGGATCGGTAATGTACACGGGCACCTGATTGCCGGTGGAGCCGAAGCGCAGGCGGCCGCCGTTGCCGCTGATGCTCCATTTGAACGTGGCGCCCGGGTCGGCGGCGCGGGCCGTGAAATACACGAGGCCGGTGCTGCACAGGTTGAGGTCGTTGTAGCCCAGGCTGTCGGGCTGGGGCGGACCGTAGCTGGCCTTGAAGGCCGTGATGGCGCTGGCGGCGCAGTTGGCATTGACGGCCTGCACCCGCACCGTGCCGCTGCCCCCGCCCGTGGCCGAGCCCACCGATACGCTGGCCCCGGTGGCGCTGGTGGCCCCGTTGACGCGCATCGAGCCGGTGGTCGTCCAGGCATAGGAGGTGGCGCCCGGGGCGCTGGCCGTGATGGTGGCGGGCTGGCAGAGCACCTGCACGGCCCCCGGCTGCGGCTGCGGCAGCCCGCTGAGCGTGGGCTGGGCTACCTGCGCCACCACCGATACCGTAACGGGCGTCGCCATTGTCGGTGCCGGTGCGCAGGCCCCGTTGCGGCAGTAAGTGCCCTGCAGACCGGCTGTACCCGTGCCGCTGCCGCCCGAGGCCACGAGCACGGGCGCGGCCGTGTTGCCGCCGCTCACCAGCTGCAGTACCCCGCCGGCGCTCCAGCTGTAGTTTGTGAAGCTGCCGCCGGTCGGCAGCGGATCATAAGCCGGGCGGAAGTGGTAGTCGGTCTGGTCGCCGCAGCTGAGCGTCAGGTTGCCCCCGTTGGGGGTGCGGTCGGTGACGATGCGCAAGGTGGGCACCGGGCGCGTGACGGTAGCCGATGCCGCCAGGCTCTGGCTAGATACCGTACTGGTCGGGCCATTGAAACCGCAGGAGGTATCGGCCGCACGCACCGTAACGGTGCCGCCGGTGCCAGGTGTAGGCGTGACTGCGATGCTGTTGCCGCTGTAGTTGTTGATGAGCACGGCCGTTGTTCCATCCGAAGGCTGGCCGTTGGGAAACTGCCAGAACTGCGGGATGGTCCAGTAGTAGCCAGAGGCCAGTACTGTCGGGCTGTTCGCCGGCCCGGGCACGCTCACCTGCGGCACACTCAGGGTGACGGAACCCGTTGCGTTGTTGCCGAAGCCCACGTCGCCGCTGACCGTGACCGGGCCGATGGCCGTCTGGCTCAGCGAGCGGACGAAGACGCTTTTGGGACCATACAGCTGACTAGAAGTTGAATTGACGCACCCTGTAGCTTGTACCTGCAAGCTGGTCGGGTTGCCAGGTCCCGTGGGTACATCATTCCACACCACGCTGACCAAGGCTGTGCCGACGCCGTTCACGATCTGCCCACCATTAATGGTCCAAGTGTAGCTGCACCCGCCCGACGAGGCGGCTGTGGTCACGCTGTACAGGTACGTTCTACCCGGGCACACAGGCTGCCCGTTCGTAGGGTCGTTGATGCCTTGGCCAGCGGCGCCTTGCGCCAACAGCCCGAGCAACAGCAACAAATAGAGGTGTTGAAGTCGTCGCATAAGCGTAAAAGAGGGTTGGAATGGAAAAAGGATATCGAGCTTGGCCTGTAACAGGGTCACGCAAGAAGCATCTACCCAAAAGAGAAGCGGCTCGTCAGCTACCTTAGAAGCGGAAGCTCAACCCTACCAACTGCACCGGGCGCAGCACGAAACCGAGACGCTTGCTAGTGTAAAAGGAAGATGCCCGAACAAGTGAGCCTGCAGTGTTTTGTCGGACTATATCAATGGTGTAATCATCACGGCGGCGCACATAGCTAAGCGGAGCGGCGGCTTCAGCGAATAAGGATATGGCAGAACCCAGGTGCAAGCGCAGGCCTACAAAAGGCCGCGCCTGCGCTTGCCAGTATTCACCTACATAGCGGAGGTCTGTTGCGTAGGTGCCCACGCCGTTGGTGTTGGGCGTCTCGCGCAGCACGCGGGAGGTGGTGCGGCCCAGGCCGGCGCCGAGCTCGGCGCCGTAGCAGAGCTGCCAGCGGCGGGCCAGCGGGCGCTGCCACTCGTAGCCGGCCAGGGCGGTGAGCTCCCAGGCGCGGCGGCCCGAGCCGGCCAGCTGCCCGGCGTAGTCGCTCGTGTCCTGGCGGGCGTACTGGCCCACCACCCGCAGGCGCAGGGCCTTGGTGGGGCCGAGCGGGCGGCGGTAGAGCAGGCCCACGGGCAGGGCGCGGTTGCCGGTGAAGAAGTGGTCGAGCTGCGGCGAGGCCGTCAGGCCCAGCTCGTAGCGGCGGGCGGTGGTGTCCGGGGCCTGGGCCTGGGCCAGCAGCGGGGCGGCCGCCAGCAGGCCGCCGAGTAAGAAGAAACGCGTCATAGCGGAAAGAATAAGCGGGGTGCGGCGGCCAACGGCCCGCCGGCGGATCAGCCCACAAAGAGCGGCCGCGGGCCCGCCGCGGGCCAGGCAGCAACGGCCCCGGCTGTGACGGCCCACAGGACCACCGGCACGCCTGCCCCCCCGCACAACAAATACTTGATTAGCAGCACCAAAATCCAGAACCACCCGGGATACAGGCGTGGCCAAACCCCGGCGCCTGTGACGAGCGGGCGTTGCCGTCGGCCGGCACCACCTCCACGGGCGGGATGCTCAGGGTCAGAACGCCGGTGCTGCCGAAGCCCAAGTCCCCGCTGGTTGTGATGGGGCCGATGGGCTTGTTGGTGATGCTGCGGATGTAGACCTTGAGTTGCTGAGAAGTAGAATTAGCCTATGCGGGGTTACAGTTGCTGGCCGCTACCTGCAGCGTGGCTTCGTGGTTGCCGAACCACGTTACGTCCGGCCACACGACCCGCATAACTGAAAAGGATGATCCATTGGGGTCTTGCAAGCTGACGCCGGTACTAGGTTGCCAGGTATAGGTACTGCACGACGAACCGCTGGCCGGCACGGCGGTATACGTATATGGCCGCCCGGGACACACCGGCAATGTGCCGTAAGGATTGCTGATGGTGACACTGGGGTTTTGCGCTTTCACAGCGTGAGTCACTGCCAGCAGCGGGGCGGCTAGCAAGTGGACGAACAATAAAGCGTATTTCATTAAATGGCGAAAAAATGGTTAAACGGGTAAATGCAAAATCAAAATCTTACAGCAACACCAACAAACTGCACCGGGCGCCACTGCAAGGCCAAGTTCCGGCCTCGGAAATCAGCGAAGCCGCCGGCCGGCGACGTGTAGTCCGGCATGTTGTTGTACCACTGAGTTCCTTTGACGCGCAGCTTGTAGGTGTGCCATTCGTACGCGGCGGAAGCAGCGGACTCGATGAACACGCCCAAGCGGGGCGCTAGCTGCCAGTGCAGCCCGACAAAGCCGCGCAACTGCGCTTGGATGCGCCGGGTGGTATAGGTACCGTCCTGAAAAAGGTACCCCGTCTGGTTGTATGAATAGTACACCGAGCGCATCTTTTCCACTCGCCAGTCAACCCCAGCTTCCACACCGTAGTAGCCGCGCAGACGCTTGGCCAACGGGCGCTGCCATTCATAACCAGCAAACGCCCCCATGCCCCAACGTTGCGCGTTCGAGCCCTTGTCAAGGCCGATGAAGTTGCCCGGTCGCTGCTGCGGGTAGTCTACTGTATCGCGGCGGCTGTAGCGGCCCACCAGGCGCAGGCGCAGGGCCTTGGCGGGGCCGAGCGGGCGGCGGTAGAGCAGGCCCACGGGCAGGGCGCGGTTGCCGGTGAAGAAGTGGTCGAGCTGCGGCGAGGCCGTCAGGCCCAGCTCGTAGCGGCGGGCGGTGGTGTCCGGGGCCTGGGCCTGGGCCAGCAGCGGGGCGGCGGCCAGCAGGCCGCCGAGTAAGAAGAAACGCGTCATAGCGGAAAGAATAAGCGGGGTGCGGCGGCCAACGGCCCGCCGGCGGATCAGCCCACAAAGAGCGGCCGCGGGCCCGCCGCGGGCCAGGCAGCAACGGCCCCGGCTGTGACGGCCCACAGGACCACCGGCACGCCTGCCCCCCCGCACAACAAATACTTGATTAGCAGCACCAAAATCCAGAACCACCCGGGATACAGGCGTGGCCAAACCCCGGCGCCTGTGACGAGCGGGCGTTGCCGTCGGCCGGCACCACCTCCACGGGCGGGATGCTCAGGGTCAGAACGCCGGTGCTGCCGAAGCCCAAGTCCCCGCTGGTTGTGATGGGGCCGATGGGCTTGTTGGTGATGCTGCGGATGTAGACCTTGAGTTGTTCCGATACTGTGTTGCCGGCGCTGTTGCTGCAATTGCTGGCCGCTACCTGCAGCGTGGCTTCGTGGTTGCCGAACCACGTCACGTCCGGCCACGCAACGCTCATGATGGCAGCGGTCGTGCCGTTCGGGTTCTGCAGGCTGACGCCCGAGCTGGGCTGCCAGGTGTAGGCGCAGCTCGACGAGCCGCTGGCCGGCACGGCGGTATACGTATAGGGCCGCCCGGGGCACACCGGCAATGTGCCGTAAGGATTGCTGATGGTTACTCTTTGCGCCGCCGCAGGCGAACTGCCCGCCGCCCAAGCGGCGAGCAGCATCAACGCGTGAACAATGCGTTTCATGTGGTATATGGGATGAGGTAAAGAAAAGCCCTTTAGAAGCGCACGTCCGCGCCAAACAACTGCACCAGCCGCCAGTTGAGCGTGAGTGTTTTGCTCTCGTAATGCGCAGAGGCCCCCAAACTAGACTGATAGCCCGGCATTGCCACGTACTCCTGATAACCCTTTACTCTAACATCATCCTCGCGGCGTTGGTAGCCGGCGGCCACCGCTGTTTCGGCGAACACGCCCAGACGCGGGGTGGCTTGCCAGCGCAAGCCGGCAAAGCCGTCGGCCTGCAGCTGCCAGCGCTTGATGCGGGTGATGTCGTCGTAGTAGTAGGGCCCGGTGGGGTTGACCCAGCGGCGCACCTCGCGCACCTTGTCCAGGCTGTAGCCCAGGCCCAGCTCCGCCCCATAATAAGCGCGCAGGCGCCCGGCCAGCGGCCGCTGCCACTCGAGCCCCGCGTAGGCGGCCACGCCCCAGCGGCGCGTGCCCGTGCCGGGCTGGTAGCCCAGAAACTCCGCCAGCGTGTCGCGGCGGCTGTACTGGCCGACTGCCCGCAGGCGCAGGGCCTTGGCGGCGCTGAGCGGGCGGCGGTAGAGCAGGCCCACGGGCAGGGCGCGGTTGCGGGCGAAGAAGTGGTCGAGCTGCGGCGAGGCCGTCAGGCCCAGCTCGTAGCGGCGGGCGGTGGTGTCCGGGGCCTGGGCCTGGGCCAGCAGCGGGGCGGCGGCCAGCAGGCCGCCGAGCAGGAAGAAGCGCATAAACAACTAAAGAGGCAGGTAATAATGCCGGCAAGCTACCGCCGGCGGGCCAAACGGGCCGCAAGGTGCGGCCCGGGCGCCGCCCATACCAGGAAGAAAGCGCGGGTTTTGCGACGCTCATTTGCGCCGCTGGCAGGCGTCGCCGCCTTTTCTTCGCGCATTAGCACTTATTCATCAACCCGTTATACCCCGTCAGCCTTATACCATTGCTTCACCAAAGCAGCCCGCTTGTGACGCGGCGCGCCTCCCTGCTTGGCCGGGGCACGTAAGTTTGCGGTGTGAATTACTTTCTTCCGCGTATGCTCCAGCTTCGTGGGCTGCTGCCGCTGCTCTGCTGCCTCGGCCTTGCTACTGCCGCTCCGGCCCAATCCCGCTCCGCCGCCAGCGCGGGCGTTTTCGTCGATCAACAAGGCGTGCTGCGCTGGCAGGACTCCAGGCGCGAGGTAGCCCTGTTCGGGGTGAACTACACCACGCCCTTTGCCCACGCCTACCGCGCCCATCAGCGGGTGGGCGCCAACCCCGAGCAGGCCATCCGGCAGGACGTGTACCACCTGGCCCGCCTGGGCGTGGACGCCTTCCGGGTGCACGTGTGGGACGTGGAAATCACCGATACCACGGGCAATCTGCAGCAAAACGAGCACCTGCGCCTGCTCGATTTTCTGCTGGCCGAGCTCAAGCAGCGCGGCATCAAGATCATCCTTACGCCCATTGCCTACTGGAACAACGGCTACCCCGAGCCCGACACTGGCACGGGCTTTTCCAGCATCTACTCCAAGGCCGAGGCCTACGTGAACCCGCGCGCCATCCGGGCCCAGGAAACGTACCTGACGCAGTTTCTGAACCACCAGAACCCCTACACCAAGCTCGCCCTGCGCGACGACCCGGACATCATTGCCTTCGAGGTGTGCAACGAGCCGCGCTACCACGAGCCCAAAGCCCAGGTGACGGACTTTGCCAACCGCATGGTAAAGGCTATGCGCGCCACCGGCCTGCAGAAGCCTATTTTCTACAACATCGCCGAAAACTACCCGGTGCACGAGGCCATTCTCGACGCCAACGTGGACGGGCTGACCTTTCAGTGGTACCCGCAGGGGCTGGTGAGCGGGCACGAGTTGCGTGGCAACCTGCTGCCCTACGTAGATCAGTACCCGATTCCGTACCGCCAGGACCCGCGCTTCCAACGCCGGGCCAAGATGGTGTACGAGTTTGAGTCGGCCGACGTGCTGCAGCCCATCATGTACCCGATGATGGCGCGCAGCTTCCGCGAGGCCGGGTTTCAGTGGGCTACGCAGTTTGCCTACGACCCGCTAGCCATTGCGCCTTATAACACCGAGTACCAGACGCATTACCTGAACCTGGCCTACACGCCGAGCAAGGCAATGAGCATGCTCATTGCCGGCAAGGTATTCCGCACGGTGCAGCGCGGCCAGCAGTTCCGCCGCTACCCCGCCGATTCGGTGTTCGGGGCCTTCCGCGTGAGCTACCGCGAGCAGCTGAGCGAGATGAACACCGACGAGGAGTTCTACTACACCAACTCGACCCGCACCCAGCCGAAGCGACTGGCCAGGCTGCAGCATCTGGCCGGCGTGGGCTCGTCGCCGGTGGTGACGTACGGCGGTACCGGCGCCTACTTCCTCGACCGGCTGGCCCCGGGCGTGTGGCGCCTGGAGGTGATGCCCGACGCGGTGCCGTTGCGGGACCCGTTCGAAACGGCCTCGTTGCGCAAGGCTGTGACCAGCATCCGCTGGAACGAGCAGCCCCTGCGTGTGCAGCTGCCCGACCTGGGTTCGGCTTTCACGCTGCGCGGCCTCAACCAGGGCAACCGCGTCCAGCAGCAGGCGCAGGGCGGCGCCCTGACGGTGCATCCGGGCACGTACCTGCTTACCACCCGCGAGCAAGACGCCGCGAAGTGGGTAACGCAGGATCGTAAGCTGGGCGTGCTTGGGCTGAGCGAGTTCGTGGCCCCGCTACCCACCCCCGACCAGCCGACCACGCAGCCCGTGCCGACGGTGCGGTCGACGCCGCCGGCGCAGGCCACGGCGGGCCAGCCCCTGCAGCTGCGCGTGCAGGTAGCAGGGGCCGAGCTGCAAGACAGCCTGCTGCTAGTGGCGCAGCACTTCTACGGCCGCACCCGCCGCCTGCCGATGACGCGCCTGGGCCTCAGCACCGCCGAAGCCACAGTGCCCGCCGAACTACTGTATCCCGGCCTGCTGCGCTATTGGGTGGTGCTGAAACCCCAGAAAAAGTCCGCCGGTCAGCCCATCCGCACCTTCCCCGCTGGCCAGCTGGGCCAGCCATCCGACTGGGACTTTTTCTCCCAGGAGCACTGGGAAGTGCCCATTGTGGCGGCTGGCAGCCCGCTGCCGCTGTTCCGCGCCGCCCACGACCAGCGCCGGGTGGAAGTGCGCGGCACCGAAAACGCCTTTTCCGGCTGGGCCGACTACGTAACCACGCCCGCCGGCGAGCTGGCCCTGCGCCTGGTGGTGCCCGTGCCCTCGGCCCAGGCCGCTGCCAGCTCCGAAGCAGCTGCCCCGGCCGTGAGTTTGCGCGCTTACTTTGCCGATCAGCTGCTGGGCCGTAGCGCCGAGCTGGCCGGCGCCAAAGAGCTGCTGGTGCGCGTGCGCAGCAACCAGCCCGCCGCCAGGGCCAAGGTGCTGCTCGTCACCCGGGATGCCGCGGCGTATTCGGCCGCGCTGCCACTTACGGCGGACTGGCAAACGGTGCGCATCCCGCTCAGCGCGCTGCAGCCCGACGCTATGCTCATCACGCCGCGCCCCTACCCGGGCTTTCTGCCTCTGCACTTCAAGCCGGCCAATCAGCCCGCCCAGCTGCGCCTGGCCGACGCCGAAGTGCTGCAAATCGTAGTAGACGGCCCGGCCACCGGCTCCCCGATTCAAGTAGATCTGGAGTCGGTTTCGCTCCAATAAGTACCCATGCCCCGAATCCTCACTTCCCGCATAGCTGCGGCGGTTCCGCTAACCGCTCTGCTGCTGGCCGCCGGCCTCACGCAGTGCACCAGCAGCCATGTGCCCGCCTCCTCGACTGCCGAAACCTTCCGCCCCCTGGGCGCGCTGGACTTCAACCCCGACTGGCAGTTTAGCCAGAGCCGCGACACGGCCGTAACGGCCGCGCTCTTCGACCGGGCCGCCACTACGCTGCCCTGGGCCGCGGCCACGCTGCCGCACACGGCGCAGCTGGAGCCGGTAAATACCGCGCAACGTCAGTGGCAGGGCATCAGCTTCTACCGCAAGTTTTTCCGGGTACCGGCCGGCGCCGCGGGCAAGCGCGTGGCCGTGCACTTCGGCGCGGCTATGCACACGGCTGATGTGTACCTGAACGGCCGGCGCCTGCAGCGCCACTACGGCGGCTATTTGCCCTTCGAGGTCGACCTGACCGACCAACTCAAGCCCGACCAGGACAACTGCCTGCTGGTGCGCCTCAGCAACGAAGACGACCCGACGGTACCGCCCGGCAAGCCGCTCAAGGACCTCGACTTCAACTTCTACAGCGGCCTGTACCGCGGCGCCGAGCTGCGCCTGCAGGCCCCGCTGCACATCACCGATGCCGTGCAGGCCGGCCGCGTGGCCGGGGGCGGCGTGTTTGTGAACTACACCAACGTCTCGGCCGAATCGGCGACGCTGCGGCTGCAGACGGAGGTGCAAAACCACCACCCCAGCGCCCAAAGCCTGCAGGTGCACGCCACCCTGCGCGACGAGCGGGGCCGCGTGGTAGCCCAGCAAACCGAGGAGCTGCGCGACGTGCCAGCCAATTCGTTTGGCCGCGTGGTGCACCTGATGAACATCAGCCGGCCGCAGCTCTGGTCGCCGGAGCAGCCCTACCTGTACCGCCTCGCCGTGGAAGTGCGCCAGGGCCGGCAGGTGCTCGACCGGCAGGAGCTGAGCACCGGCGTGCGCAGCATCCGCTTCGCGCCCGAGGGCTTTTACCTGAACGGGCAGACGCTGCGGCTGCGCGGCACCAACCGCCACCAGGAGTACCCCTACCTGGGCTACGCCGTGTCGGACAACGCGCAGTACCGCGACGCGTGGAAAATCCGCGAGGCCGGCTTCAACTTCGTGCGCTGCTCGCACTATCCGCCCTCCCCGGCTTTCCTGCAGGCCTGCGACGAGCTGGGCATTCTGGTGATGAACTCCATTCCGGGCTGGCAGTTTTTCGGCGACGCCACCTTTCAGCAGCGCAGCCTGCAGAACGTGCGCGACATGGTGCGCCGCGACCGGAACCACCCCAGCATCATCCTCTGGGAGGCGGCCCTGAACGAGACGGGCATGAGCAAGCCGTACATGGACGAGGCGCACCGCATTGTGCACCAGGAGCTGCCTTTCAAGGAAGGTGTGTACACCTGCGGCTGGCTTGATTACGCTTACGACGTGTTCATCCCGGCCCGGCAGCACGCCAAGGCGCCCGATTACTGGAACAAGTACGCCCAGCCCAAGCCCATCCTCCTCTGCGAGTACGGCGACTGGGAATACTACGCCCAGAACGCGGGCTTCAACCAGAAAGCCTACGAAGGCCTGAAGGAATCGGAGCGCACCTCGCGGCAGCTGCGCGGGCAGGGCGAGCGGGCCCTGGCCCAGCAGGCCCTGAACTTCCAGGAAGCCCACAACGACAACTTCCGCGGCCCGGCCGTGGGCGACGCCAACTGGCTGCTGTTCGACTACAAGCGCGGCTACGCGCCCGACATCGAGTCGTCGGGCGTGGGTGATATTTTCCGCCTGCCCAAGTTCGCTTACTACTTCTACCAGAGCCAGTACGGCCCCGTGGCCGACCGCCACGGCTTCGGCTGGCCCATGGTGTACATTGCCAACTACTGGACGCCGACCTCGGCCAAGGAAGTAGTGGTGTACAGCAACGCCGACGAAGTGGAGCTGCTGCTCAACGGCCAGATAGTAGCCCGCCAGAAGCCCGACCGCAACGCCTTCTCCGACCGGCTGGCGCACCCGCCGTTCACCTTCGCGCTACCTGCCTTCGCGCCCGGCACGCTGCAGGCCGTGGCCTACCTCGGCGGCAAGCGCGTGGCCACGGCCGAGCGCCGCACGCCCGGCGCCCCCGCCCGCCTGCTGCTGCGCTACGACCGCAGCAACCGCGACCTGAGCAGCGGCCAGCAGGATGCCGTGTTCGTCTACGCCTCGGTGGTCGATGCCACCGGCGAAGTAGTGCCCACGGCTACCACCCGGGTGCGCTTCGCGGCGCAGGGCCCGGCCGAGCTGGTGGGCGACGCCGCCCCGGCGGCCGAAGCGGGCATTGCCGCGGCCGTGCTGCGCGCCGGGCAGCAGGCGGGCACGGTGCGCCTCACCGCCACAGCCGACGGCCTGTCGGCTGCCTCGCTCGACATTCCGGTGCGCTAACCGCCTGCGGGGTGGAGCTACAAACCACATCACATAGCTCCACCCCAGCCTGAGCGGCCATCCGGCGCATTGGGTCGTACCTTGCGGCTGCCTATCACAGTGGTTTCAGGTTCCGTGTACACCATAAAAGTCCGTGCCACGACGCCCGCGCTCCGGCGCGGGCCTACAAATCGGGCCCACGGACGCCGAAACTGCTCTAGCTTTCTGTTGCCATGATTGAAACTCCGCGCCTGCAGCTGATTCCCTGCACTCCAGCCCACTTCGAGGCGGCGCTGGCGGGCCGGCACGTGCTGGCTGCCGTGCTGGGCGTGGCCGCGGCGCCGGGTTGGGCCGGCTCGCCCGAAGCCGAAGCCGTGCTGGCGCCCGGCTACCAGCACCTGCGCCGCCAGCCCACGCTCCAGGGCTGGTGGATCTACCTGCTGGTGCACCGCAGTGAGCAGCAGCTCATCGGCCTGGCCGGCTTCAAAGGCCGCCCCGACGAGCAGGGCAGCGTGGAAATCGGCTACAGCCTGATGGAAGCCTACCGCGGCCAGGGCCTGGCTACCGAAGCCACGCAGGCCCTGGTGGACTTTGCCTTCGGCCACGCGCAGGTGCAGCGCGTCACGGCCCTGACGCTGCCCACGCACAGCGCCTCCTGCCGCGTGCTGGAGAAGTGCGGGCTGCAGTTCGTGGGCCCCTCCCTCGACCCCAACGGGGGCGAGGTGTGGGAGTGGGCCCGCCAGCGCCCCGCCGGTGCTTCGGCCGCGGGCCCGCTGCTGACGGCCGCGGCTGCCCTGCTGGTGTTTCTCAGCGCCTGCGGCGAGAGCAAAGCCCCCGCTACTGACGCTCCGGCGCCTCCGGCCGCCGTAGCCACGGCTGCTATTGACCCGGGCAAGGCGCTGTTTGAGCAGAACTGCGTACTGTGCCACGGCCCCGATGGCAAGCGCGGCCTCAACGGTGCCCACGACCTGACCAAGAGCAACCTGAACCAGATGGGACGCGTGTACATGGTCACCAACGGCCTGGGCAAGATGCCCGGCTTCAAGGGCCAGCTCACGCCCGAGCAAATCGAGCAGGTGGCCGCTTACAGCCTCACACTGAAGTAGTGTAATCGGCACGCTATCCGGCAGCCTACCTTTGCCGTATGCTACTTGGAGGAAGCCTGCCGCCCGGCGGGCTTCTTTGCTTGCCCGAGCGCACCGGTCCAACAGGCCAGCGCTTACCTTCCCTGGCTCGTCAGCTCCCTGACGGCCGACTACCTTCTACCTAGCTCCCACTCCATGGCTAACCGCCCCACCTCCAAACGCCGCCACAGCGCCACCCGGCACCCCGGCGCTACCGATACGGTAAAAGGCCGCGCCGGCCGCATTCTGGCCAAAGGCAACAAGGACGCCACCTACGAAACCTCTCTGGAGTCCGAAACCGCCGTGCTGGTGGCCGTGCCCGACAAGCGCCAGGACGACGCCCTCACCACCGAATACCTCGACGAGCTGGCCTTCCTGACCGAAACGGCCGGCACGGTGCCCACCAAGCGCTTTATCCAGAAGCTCGAAAAGCCCGACATCCGTACCTTCGTCGGCTCGGGCAAGCTGGAGGAAATCCGCGCCTACGTGCACCACCACAACACCACCATGGTGGTGTTCGACGACGACCTTTCGCCCTCGCAGCTGCGCAACCTGGAAAAGGAGCTGAAGGTCAAAATCCTCGACCGTACACTGCTTATCCTCGACATCTTCGCCTCCCGGGCCAAGACGGCTACGGCCCGCACCCAGGTGGAGCTGGCTCAGTACCAGTACCTGCTGCCCCGCCTCACCGGCCTCTGGACTCACTTGGAGCGCCAGCGCGGCGGCGTGGGCATGCGCGGTCCGGGTGAACGGGAAATCGAGACGGACCGCCGCGTGGTGCGCGACCGGATCAGCCTGCTGAAGGACCAGCTCAAGGATTTCGACAAGCAAAGCCAGACCCAGCGCAAAGCCCGCGCAGGCATTGCGCGGGTGGCCCTGGTGGGCTACACCAACGTGGGCAAGAGCACGCTGATGAATCTGCTCAGCCGCGCCGACGTGTTTGCCGAAAACAAGCTTTTCGCCACCCTCGACTCGACGGTGCGCAAGGTGGTGCTCGAAAACATTCCCTTCCTGCTCTCCGACACCGTCGGCTTTATCCGCAAGCTGCCCACGCGCCTGATCGAAAGCTTTAAGTCGACGCTGGACGAAATCCGGGAGGCCGACCTGCTGCTGCACGTGGTGGACATTTCGCACCCCATGTTCGAGGAGCAGATTCAGGTCGTCAACGACACGCTCAAGGACATCGGCGCGGCTGAAAAGCCCACCATTCTGGTGTTCAACAAAATCGACCAATACCAGACCGACGTGGACCCGGCGGCCCACCTGCACGACGTGGAGCCCGACCACGACGAAGACCTGCACCACGCCGACGACGTGCAGCAACGCCCCACGCTGGAGCAGCTGCAGAGCTCTTACATGGCCCGCCTGCACGACCCGGTCATTTTTATTTCGGCCCAGGAGCGGCAGAACGTGGATGAGCTGCGCGCCATGCTTGTGCGGCGGCTGCGCACCATCTACGAGCATCAGTACCCCGGCCAGCCGCCCTACGCCGACCCGGCCGCCGCTGCCGACGAGCAATAGGGGCTGCTACGCTCACTCTGGTTTTGCCCGGATAGTCCAGTTTCTGCGGAAGCTCGACTATCCGGGCTTCTTTTTGTCTATTCTACAAAACGCGTAACCAGAATATGCAGCAATTTTAATTTATATCAGTATCTCTACTGATTTTTTGATAATATCGTAACATTTACTTTACTTATGCGTCTCAACCTGACCCAACCAAACCCTTCTTTATGAAAAAAACATTCTACGCTCTCGCACTCGCTAGCCTGGGTTTTGCATCCGTTTTCTCGGCTTCGGCCCAGTCCAACGTTGCTAACGCGCAAGGTATGCTGCAGAAGCAGGGCCGCCAGTGCGCCGCCATGGAAGTGCTGGCCGCCCAGATGGCCGCCGACCCGGCCATGGGCCAGCGCATGGCCGCCATCGAAGCCCAGACGCAGGCCTTTGCGGCTAGCCCCACCGCCAACCGTGGCAACGCGGTAGTGACCATCCCGGTGGTGGTGCACGTGCTCTACAACACGACTGCCCAGAACGTCCCGACCCAGCAGATCATCGACCAGATTGCGGTGCTGAACAAGGACTACAGCAAGACCAATTCCGACATTACCAAAGTGCCGTCGGCCTTCTCGGGCCTGGCGTCGGGCACCAACGTGCAGTTCGTGCTGGCCCAGCGCGACCCGAACGGCAACCCCACCACGGGCATCATCCGCAAGCAGACCAAGGTGTCGTCGTGGAGCACGAACGACGCGGTGAAGAACTCCAAGCGCGGCGGCGACGACGCCTGGCCCGCTGGCAAATACCTGAACCTGTGGGTGTGCAACCTGGGCCAGGGCCTGCTGGGCTATGCGCAGTTCCCCGGCGGATCGGCCACCACCGACGGCGTGGTAGTGCTGTACTCTTCGCTGCCCGGCGGCTCGGCGGCGCCCTATAACATGGGCCGCACCGCCACTCACGAAGTAGGTCACTGGCTGAACCTGCGCCACATCTGGGGCGACGCCAGCTGCGGCAACGACCTGGTGAGCGACACGCCCACGCAGCAGACCTCGAACTACGGCTGCCCCAGCTTCCCGCACGTAACCTGCTCGAACGGCGCCAACGGCGACATGTTCATGAACTACATGGACTACACCGACGACGCCTGCATGTACATGTTCTCGGCCGGCCAGGCTTCGCGCATGAACGCCCTGTTTGCGGCCGGCGGCGCCCGCGCTTCGCTGACCACCTCCAACGGCGGCACCGCCCCGCGCACTACGGCTACGCTGGGCACGCAGTACTCGCTGTACCCCAACCCGGCTTCGACTACGCTGAACCTGACCGACGCTACCTCGGCTGCCCGTAACGCCAACGTAAGCGTGAAGGTGTACGACATCCACGGCTTGGTGATGAAGGGCGCCAGCTACAACCCCGCCACGGGCCAGCTGAACGTACAAAGCCTCGACAAAGGCCTGTATCGCGTGGCTATCAACGATGGCAGCCAAGTAGTACAGAAGAGCTTTGTGAAAGAGTAAGCTCCGCTTCTCCGCTTTGTACCAAAAAGCCCATCCAATTGTGGATGGGCTTTTTTATTACTTGATCTACCTACGGCTGCAGAATTTTATCGAAATCAAATTATAGATAATAACATACTTCACTTATAAGTATGATTCAATTCCAAAATTGAAATAAGCATAAAAGTCAAAAATCGCGCAAAAGTACATTTATATTCCAGCAATATCAGAATATTAAGAGTGCATCTAAATTATTTATGTGTTTTTCGCAAAAACACCTGCCAAACGCTTGTTAGGATGATGATAATGTTAAATATTGGCCTCACTAATTCCATTTTCTTCACCCATCCCCTTTTTTCCACCACCAAAACCCTTCGTATGAAACAAACTCTCTACGCTGCTTTAGCATGCCTGGGCTTGCTGACTTCGGCAGGTGCTGCGCAGGCTCAGCGCAAATGCGCTACCATGGAAAGCCTGGCGGCCCAGCTAGCCGCCGATCCGTCGCTGGCCCAGCGCCGCGCCGCCATCGAAGCTCAGGCCCGTGCTTTCGAAGCCAACCCCACTCAGGGCACTGCCCAGCGCGGCAACGCGGTGGTGACCATCCCGGTGGTGGTGCACGTGCTCTACAACACGGCCGCCCAGAACATTTCGGACGCCCAGATTCAGTCGCAGCTTGACGTGCTGAACCAGGACTACAGCAAAACCAACGCCGACTACACCAAGACGCCGTCGGCCTTTGCCGGGCTGGTGGCCAACGTAGGCGTGCAGTTCGTGCTGGCCAAGCAAACCCCGACCGGCGCCGCCACGACGGGCATCGAGCGGAAGCAAACCACGAAGACCTCGTGGGGCACCGATGACTCGATGAAAAAAGCCAGCACCGGTGGTCTGGATGCCTGGAACTCGAGCAAGTACCTGAACCTGTGGGTGTGCAACCTCTCGGGCGGCGTGCTGGGCTACGCGCAGTTCCCCGGCGGCGCGGCCGCTACCGACGGCGTGGTAATCCTGACGACGGCCTTCGGCAAAGGCGGCTCGGCCGTGGCACCCTTCAACCTGGGCCGTACCGCGACGCACGAAGTAGGTCACTGGCTGAACCTGAACCACATCTGGGGTGACGATGGCACTTCCTGCTCGGGCACCGACAACGTAGCCGACACGCCCAACCAGGCCGACGAAAACTACGGCACGCCCGCGTACCCGAACCCCTCCTGCTCGAACACCAGCGACATGTTCATGAACTACATGGACTACGTGGACGACGCAGCCATGTACATGTTCTCCACCGGCCAGTCCTCGCGCATGAACGCGCTGTTTGCCACGGGCGGTGCCCGCGCCGGGCTGCTCACCTCGGTAGGCGGCACGGCTCCCGGCGGCGGCACCACTCCCACGCCCACTACGCCGACCTACTGCGCTTCCAAAGGCAGCAGCGTGAGCTACGAGTGGGTTGACCTGGTGCAGTTGGGCTCCATCAACCGCACCTCGGCCGCCAACGCCGGCTACTACGACGGCACGGCCCTGGGCACCACGGTAGCGGCCGGCTCGGCCCAGACCATCTACTACTCGGCCGGTTACGCTTCGTCGGCTTACACCGAGTACTGGAAGATCTACATCGACTACAACCAGGACGGTGACTTCGCCGACGCGGGCGAGCTGGTAGCCAGCCGCTCGAGCAGCGCCAGCACCACGCTGAGCAGCGCCTTCACGGTACCCACCACGGCCAAAAGCGGCAAAACCCGCCTGCGCGTGGTGATGAGCGACAACTCGGCCACCACCAGCTGCGGCTCCTACAGCTACGGCGAGACGGAGGATTACTCCATCACCATCTCGGGCGGTCTGCGCACGGCCGAATCGGCGAAGGCCGAGGTAGCCGACTACAAGCTGTTCCCGAACCCGACCAGCGGCGCACTGAACCTGGTGCTGCCCGCAGGCCACAAAGCCGCCGACGTGCAGGTGCAAGTATTCGACGTGCGCGGCGCCAGCATGAAGCAAGTGCGCTACGACGGCTCGGGCATGCTGGAAGTGCAACAGCTGCCGGCCGGCGTGTACACCCTGCGCCTGCAAGACGGCAACACGGTGGTGCACCAGCGCTTCGTGAAGCAATAAGCCACCACCCGGGCGTCGTTGCAGCCGCCCGGCTCACTCACCAACCGAAGAGCCCGTTCCGCCTCGCCGCGGGGCGGGCTTTTTTCTGGTAGATACAGCCCGTCAGCGAATAACTATTTTCGGCGGGGCTCAGTAAAGAAGCCCACTACTCCCCTCCCCGCATCCATGAAAACCCTGTACCTGATGCGCCACGCCAAGTCGAGCTGGAACTTCGACGGGCTCAGCGACAAAGAACGGCCCCTCAACAACCGCGGCCGCACCGATGCGCCCCACATGGGGCAGGCCCTGGTGAAGCGCAATGTCCAGCTGAATCTGCTGGTGAGCAGCCCGGCCGTGCGGGCCCTGAGCACCGCCGCGCTGGTAGCCAAGGAGCTGGAATACCCCGCCGACCGCATCCACGTCATCGACGGCATTTACGAGGCCGACCTGGACCGCCTGCTCGACATTATCCGCGACCTGCCGGACGAAGCCGATTCGGTGCTGCTGGTCGGGCACAACCCCACCATCACCGACACGGTCAATGCGCTGTCGCCTTCGCCGGTAAACGAAATGACTACCGCGGCGATGGTGTGCCTGCGCTTCTCGACGGATAGCTGGCTGGATGCGCACCGCACCAACGCCGAGCTGTACTTCGTGGATTCGCCGAAGAACTACGAGGAATAAGTGGTGAAATGGTGAGGTGGTGAACTGGTAAGTGTCGTGCTGCTTGCGCTAGCTGCGCGGTGTTGACCTACCGAACATCAACTCACCATTTCACCACTCACCATTTCAGCACCTATGCCGCACGACACCCAACCCACGCCCCTCTCAGCGGAGCCCACGCTGCTCAACCGCGAGCAAAGCTGGCTGAACTTCAACGCCCGGGTGCTGCAGGAAGCCCAGAACCCCGAGGTGCCTCTGCTGGAGCGGCTGAAGTTTCTGGCCATTTTCTCCTCCAACCTCGACGAATATTTCAAGGTGCGCGTGGCTACCCTGCGCCGGCTGCAGAACCTGAAGAAGAAAACCCGCGCCAAGCTGGGCGAAGACCCCGGCGAGCTGCTGCAGCAGGTGCTGACGGAGGTGGGGCGGCAGCAGGAAGTTTTCGGCGAGACGTTTCGTGACCAGATATTGCCGGAGCTGCACCGCCACCACATTCACCTGGTGACGGAACAGGACCTCACGGCCGAGCAGCACCAGTGGGTGCAGCAGTACTTCCGCGAGCGGGTGCAGGATCTGCTTTCCCCCGTCGTGCTCGACGACAACCTGCACCACCTGTTCCTGAAGGACCAGACCACCTATCTGACCTTTTACCTCACCGGCCACGCCAAAGGCAAAAAGGCCGAGAACGAGGAGCGGGTGCTGGTGATGGAGCTGCCCACCAAGCGCCACGGCGGCCGCTTCGTGCAGCTGCCCGACGCGGGCCCCGAGCACTACGTGATGTTTCTGGACGACGTAGTGCGCTGCTGTGCCCACGAGCTGTTTCCGAAGTACGAGGCGGTGGAGGTGCACAGCATCAAGATGTCGCGCGACGCGGAGCTGGACATTCAGGAGGAAGTATCGGGCAACCTGCTGGCCAAAATCAAGAGCAGCCTGCAGAAGCGCGAAACCGGCTACCCCGCCCGCCTGCTCTACGACCCGGCCATGCCCAAACCGGTGCTGCGGGCCATCATGCAGAAAACGGGCATCGGCAAGGAGGAACTGGTGGAGGGCAGCCGCTACCACAACTTCCGCGACTTTTTCGGCTTTCCGGGCTTCGGGCTGACCACGCTGCAGTACCCGCCGCAGGTGGCCCTGCCCCACCCCACGCTGCCGCGCGGCAAGGAAGACAGCCTGCTGGCCGCCATCGGGCAGCGCGACCATCTGATTCACTACCCCTATCAGTCGTTCGATTACGTGACGCGGCTGATCAAGGAAGCCGCCAAGGACCCCGCCGTGACCGATGTGGGCATTACGCTCTACCGCGTGGCCGACAAGAGCAAGGTGGCCAAAGCCCTGCTCAAAGCCGCCAAGCACGGCAAGCAGGTAACGGTGGTGGTCGAGTTGAAAGCCCGCTTCGACGAGGAATCCAACATCCGCTGGGCTGAGAAGCTGGAGCAGGCCGGCGCCACGGTCATTTACGGCGTGCCGGAGCTGAAGGTGCACGCCAAGCTGCTGCTCATCCGGCGGCAGGAAGGCGACGCTGCCCGTCATTATGCCTACCTGAGCACCGGCAACTTCAACGAAGCCACCGCGCACGTGTACGCCGACCACGGCCTGTTTACGGCCGATGAGCGGCTGACCGCGGAAGTGGCCCGCGTCTTCGACTTCTTCCGCACCCGCGAAACGCCGGCACCGTTTGGGCACCTGCTCGTGGCCCCGTTTGAACTGCGCCAGCGCCTAAACCACCTCATCGACGTGGAAATCGAGCACGCACGGGCCGGCGAGGAAGCCTACATCATCCTGAAGCTAAACGCGCTGCAGGACGAAGGCATGATTCGCAAGCTCTACGAAGCCAGCCAGGCCGGCGTGCGCGTGGAACTGCTGATCCGGGGCATTTCGTGCCTGTTGCCGGGTGTGGCGGGCCAGAGCGAGAACATTCAGCAGCGCGGCATCGTGGACCGCTACCTGGAGCACGCCCGCGTGTACGTGTTTGCCAACGGCGGGCAGGAGCGCGTGTACATGGCCTCGGCCGACTGGATGACGCGCAACCTCGACCGCCGCGTGGAAGTAGCCTTTCCCATCTACGACGCCGAAGTACGCCGCGAGGTGCGCTACCTAGTGGATTTGCAGCGCCAGGACAACCAAAAGTCACGCGACTGGCAAAACGAGTACCTGCGCGAAGGCGCGGAGGAAAAGCCGGTACGCGCCCAGGCGGAGACGTACGAGTACCTGCGCAAAAGGCGGAAGAAGTAGCCGGTAGCACTGCCAAGCGCAAACCGTCAGAACAAAAACAGCCGTGCCCGAAACCAAGTGTCCCTGGTTTCGGGCACGGCTGTTTTTGGCTTCTACTAGTGGTACCGTCGTGCTTCTAGAGGAAGGCTTGCTTCGCTCCGCTCGCCATGACGGCGGCTTGAGCCGTCTTACTGCCCGGCCGTTTTCTTCAGGAACTTGCGCGGGGGCACTAGGAATACCTCCACGCTGGCGTAGGGCGCGCCGCCCACGGTGTTGTCGATGATGCGCGGGCGGGGGCTGCCGCGGAACAGGCTAAACCCTTGGTTGCCTTTTTCATCCAGGGCGTTGAAGGAAGCGTTGTAGCGGTAGCCGGCTTCCACCCCGAACCAGATGAAGTCGTAGATTTCACGCTCCAACCGCAAGCGGGGCTTCAGCTCGGTCTGGCGCAGAATGAGGGTTTCCAGCTGGTTGTCCAGCGGCTTGCGCAGCTTGATGTTGTAGTTGTAGCCGTCGACGGTGTAGCCGGCAAAGAGCAGCGTGCTGGGCGACACGTTGTAGCGCACCGTCACGCGGGCCGGAAACAACGACTCCACGCCCCAATGCTTGTTCCAGGTGCGGTTGTAGAGGATAACCGGGTAGATGCTCTGCCGCCCGAAGGTGTAGCCCAGCTGCCCACCGATACCCCAAGCGAAGCTGGGTGAGCGTTTCCAGCCGTAGATGAACTCAGCCGACATCTTCAGGTAGTCCTTGGGTGCCGACAGCTCGCCGGAGGTGTAGTCGCCGTTCAGCTCACCCTTCACGCGGGCAATGTACCAGTGCACGTTGTCGATGGGCCGGATGGCGGCTATCTGCGCCCCGATGACCTTGAGGCCCTTGTCTTCGAGGTTGCGGTAGAAGTTCGACGCGTCCGGGTTCTTGAACTGGAACTCCTCCCGGTCGTAGTTCAAGCCCAGAATCAGCTTCAGGTGCGGGTGGTTGATCAGCGGCGCGTAGGCCTTGATAAACGCCCGGGCGTTTTTGGTCACGGTGGTTTTGGCCCGTCCCTCCGGCTCCCGGTCGCGCAGCTTGGTATCGATGCTGAAGTTGCCGAGCCGCTCGTAGTGAAAAACCACGCCCTTGCTGGGCCCGCCGCCGATAACGGAGGGCACGGCGAATTCCTGGCTTTGGCCCACCTGATCGGCAGCCACCGTGTCGGTGGGCAGCGGGGCGGGCGGCGGGTAGATGGGCGTGCGCGGGGGCTGGTCCTGGGCCCGGACCGCAAGGGCGCTCAGGCTGCATACGCCAGCCAGGAGCAGGCCACGAAAACGCGAGAAAGTAAGGTTTGTCGGCATGGCCGAAGTCGTTCGGTGAGAGAGTGGCGGCAAGGCTAGATGTTGGGCTAAACGTGAACGAAGCAAAAAGGCTACGCCCCAAATCAGTGCGGGGGATTTTTGTCGACCTGCCGGCGCGAAAAAGGCCCCGGCAGGTATCCGCCGGGGCCTTTTTGCAGGGCTGATAACGGTACTGACCACGGCTATTTTTACCGCAGCCGGCAGCCCGTTAGAAGAGGAAGTCGAAGCCGATGTTGACCAGGCTTTCCTCGCCCACGGAGTACGTGGCGTTGATGACGGCCTGCTTCAGCACGTCGATCCAGATGCCGCCGCCCACGCCGGTATGGAAGGCGTCGATGCCGGTTTCCACGTCGTAAGGGCTGTACACGCGGCCAGCGTCGGCCAAGCCCATGATGCCGAACTTGCCCGGCAGCAGGTAGGCGTTGAAGGTGAAGAGCTGCACGCGCACTTCGGCGTTGGCGTAGGTCATGCCGCGGCCGGCAAAGCGCGTGCGGCGGTAGCCGCGCAGGTTGGTGGTGCCGCCCAGCGTGTTGGCCTGGTAGAAGCGGTAGTCGCCGAAGTTGCGCGCCGCCCCGATGCGTCCGGCCCAGGTGAGCTGGAAGGGGAAGTTCGGCGACACGTAGAAGCGCACTTCCGAGGCCAGGCGGCCGTACTTGAGCTTCTCGCCGTTGATCTGCGCGTTGTACTCGGCCGAGTTGTACCAGCGCAGGCCGATGCGCGGGTTTTTGGGCGAAGAGCTGGCGTCGAGGTTCAGGTAGGCCCGGCCGCCCACGTAGCGGTTCGTGCCGAAGTCGGACTCCCGGATGCCCGTAGCCGCGCCGGTGTAGCCGTTGTCGAGCCCGCGCTGGATTTCACGCCCGATCTGCGCCCGGTCGATGCGCCACTGGTCGTACTGCGGGCCGAAGCCGAACTTCAGGAAGCTGAACACATCGGTTTCCAGCGTGGGCGAGAAGTTGAAGCGCGAGAAGCGGATGCGGTAGGTGTCGTTGATGGCGCGGTTGCCGAGCGGATTGCCGCTGCCTTCGTTCTGGGCCACGTTGCGGGTGTCGTTGCCCTCCCCGAAGTAGTTGTAGAGCAGCTGCGGGCCGTAGAGCTGCGAGTTGACGCGCAGGTCGTACTTGCCCAGCACGTCGGTAAATACGCCGGTGTAGCGCACGTTGTAAGCGTCGCGGCTCGGCGCGTAATTGGCCACCAGCGTCTGCTCGGTGGCGAATGGCTCGCGGCGGAAGCTGTAGGTGCGCAGCGTGCCGCCGCCCCCGATGAACACGCCGTCGTCGACGTTGTAGCCGAAGTACACGGCCGGCCCGAAGTAGGGCAGCTTGTAGTCCTTCTTGTCGGTGCGCGAGGGGTAGTCATACTGGCTTACCTCGGTGCCGGGCGCCAGGCGCAGGCGCGTTTCCTTGCCCGGCACGATGACGTTGCCCGTATCGGCGTCGTACACCTGCACCGAGTGCGGCCGCAGGAAGGAGCCGCCCTTGGTTGACACGTCCACGATACTATCGCGGTCGGTGCCGCCGATGATGCGCACGCGGATGCTGCTGGGCTGGTCGCCGCTCACGCGGTACGAATCGGTGCCGGCGAAGCCGTAGAGGCGAATTTCCTTGGTGGTCTTGCCGTCGTAGGTCTGCTCCCACAGCGTCTTGGTGGTCTTGCCCTCCTTGTTCACCTTCTTCACCAGCACGCGGGTTTTATCATCCGCGAGGCGCTCCACGAAGAAGCGTTCCTGCTTCTCGCTGCCCTTCACTTCCACTTTCTCGCTGAGCAACTCGGCGTAGTCGGCGGCCAGCTTGGGCAGCAGGTCGCGGCGGCTCTTGAGCTTGGCCGAAATTTCCGGTCCGTGCAGTTGGTAGATGTCAGCGGGCCAGCGTGAGCGAAGCGCCGAGTCGATGACGGCGTCGGTCAGGCGGGCCTTCATGTCCTCGGCGGTTTTCACCCAGTCGGCTTTCGATACCTCGCCCAGAAACACCCGGTCGTTGGCCAGCGCCGTCAGGTTCAGGCCTTTCCAGTCGGCGTAGTCCTCGCCGAAGTTCTGGAAGTTGCGCACGGCCCACTTGCGGCGGGCCAGCCAGGGGAAAAACCCGTCGCCCTTGAAAAAGGCAATGTCGCGGTCTTCGGGCACGGCCGTAAAGGTCCGGTCGCCTTCCTCGTCCTTGCTCTCGGCCCAGCGCCACTGGTCCTCGTGCCGGTCCCAGTCGCCGATCCACATGTCGAACAAACGGGAGCGGGCAAAGGCCTTGGGCCGGATGTGGTTGTCGTTGTCCTGGCGCAGGCGCTCCAGCACCTTGTCGGTGCCCACCAGGTTGGTGGCGTAGCCCAAGGAGGCCACGTTGCTCTGGTCGTCCTTGGCGTCTTCTTCCAGGGCGGCGGGCGTGTTCTGGAAGCGCGCCAGGTACTGGCCCAGCAGCGGATCCTGCGGCACGTAGCGCAGTTCGGGGTTGGTGTGCAGGATGCCGGCGGCCTGGGCCAGCGGCGGAATTACGATGGAGCCGAAGGGGTGCTGGGCCGAAATCTGGTCCTGCAGAATGTCCTTGGCCGCCGACTCGCGCAGGGCCTCGGGCAGCACGGCCGCCGGGTCCTTGTCGAGCCCGCGGATGGTGTAGTTGCGGCCTTCTTCGTTGCGCACCTTCAGCGAAGCCGTCTGCTTGCCCCCGCCGATGCGGTAAGGCTCCAGCCCGCCCTTCTCGGTGGCCAGGTCCAGCACCTTGAACTTGACGGGCGTGGCCCATTCCTGTCGGTAGTGCTTGCCGAAAAAGGCGTTGTGCAGGCCACTGCGCTGGTTGTAGCGCGGGTTTACGGCCACGGTCACGGTGGAGTCGGCGTAGTTCGGGCGGCCCTTAACGTCCACGTTGAAGGGGTCCGGGGCCATGGCTGCGTCGCCGGCCTGGGCCTGCTTGGCGTACATAGCCTGCCGGAACACCAGGTGGCCCGACTCGCCCTTGTCGTTCGGAATCCAGTACTCCAGCCATACCTGGCCGTTTTCGTAGTAGTTCACGCGGGCCCAGCCCTTCTCTTTGTCGGAGAACAGGGCTTCGCCGTCGCGGCCGGTGCGCACGTGCTGGGTTTTGCAGCCCGAGCCGGAGACAATCTGGTGCAGGTCGCCGACTTTGAAGTACTGCAGGTTGTGCTCGTGGCCGGAGGCGTACACCGTGTTCGGGTACTTGGCAAAAATATCCATCAGCCCCTTCTTGTACTGCTGGTACAGCGGGTGCGGAATGTCCTGCGACACCCCGCCGTACTTGCGCGCAAAGGGGTATACCGAGCCGATAATCGGGAATGGGATGAAGGCGTACTTGTAGACGATGCTCAGCGGAAACAGGTGGTCGGCCAGGGTAAAGTAGCCGCCGTGAATGCCGTCGGAGAAAATGGGGTGGTGCGCCACCACCACCACGTTCTTGTTGCGGTGCTTGGCCATCAAGTCCTCCAGCTGGGTGAAGAAGTCGGCCTCGTTGGCCACGCCGCAGCCGCTGTTGGCGCCGTAGGGGCGCTCCGAGCTCTGCAAAAACCACTGCGAGTTGACGGCAATGATGGCCAGGTTGTCCTGCACCAGGATTTCGTAGGGACCGGGGCAGCCGTTGGCCGGGATGTAGAAAGGCCCGGTGCGCGTGAAGGCGGCCGAGTCTTTGTTCATGTAGTCCTCGATAAAGGTCTGGGCCCGAATCACCTGGTCGAGCCCGCCCTTCAGGCCCTGCTTCCAGTCGTGGTTGCCGGGAATCATGTACTTCTCGCCCTTGTAGTTGCGCAGCACATTGATTTGCTCGATCAGGCGCTGCTCCGACACCTTGCGGTCCAGGGCGCCCTGCGGCGGCAGGCCGTACTCGTAGATGTTGTCGCCGAGGTAAATGGTGGTGCTCCGCTCGCCTTCCTTCATGATCTGCTTGCGCAGGAAGTTCAACGACGGTTCGCCGCCTGCTTCGGGCAGGGCAGGCTTGCCCACGTCGCCGATCAGGAAGACGGTGTAGCGCAGGGTGGAGCTATCGGGCGGGGTGAGTTTTTCCCAGTCCTTGCCGATGCCGCGGTAATTGGGGCGTTCGGGGTGCGCGGTCTGGGTTTTGGTGCCTTGGGCGAGGGCCGAAAACCACGGTCCCAGGCTGCCGACCAGCATCAGGAAGCTAGTCAGGAGAAGTCGGCTCATAAGCGGAGAGAGGAGAGAGAAGGTGCGGGAAAGGAGCGGCTGCACGGTCCGGGCCGCCAGGGGCGGCGGGCTCGTCACAAGCCCGATACGCAGCGGGCGGCTCTGGCGTTGGGCGCCGATACGCACGCGGTGGCGGCGGGGTTGGGTACCCCGGCGGAACCTGCGCGCCCGAGTTGCGTTGATATTCCGTTGGCGCGGCCGGCCGCCGCCCGCCTTTGCTCCCCTACATGGAACCGACCTCTCTCCTCAAACCGGCCAAGGCCGAAATCGTCAAGCAGGCCAAAGCGTACGTCGAGCAGCTCTTCGACCAGCGCCTGCCGCGCCAGCTGGTGTACCACACCTTCAAGCATACCAATACGGTAGCCAAAGAAGCCGCTGCCCTCGGCCAGGCCGCCCGCCTCTCTCCTGCCGACCAAGAAGCCCTGGTGCTGGCCGCCTGGTTTCACGACACCGGCTACCTCGACCGCTACGACGGGCACGAGTACCGCAGCATGGAGCTGGCCGAAGAGTGGCTCACGCAAAAAGGGTACCCCGCCGAGCGCATTGCCCTTATTAAGGACATCATCCGGGCCACGCACCGCGACGAACCGCGCGACACCGAGCTGCAAAAGCTGCTGGTGGATGCCGACCTGAGCAACCTCGGCCGCGAGGACTGCCTGGCCGACGCCGAGCTGCTGCGCACGGAGTGGGAAGCCACGCACGGCAAGGTGTATTCCAACATCGAATGGGCCGAGTTTCAGCTGGATTTTCTGCTGCAGCACAAGTATCTCTCCGACGCGGGCCAGGAACGGTACGGAGCCCGGCTCAAGGAAAATATCCAGGAGCAGCGCAAGTCACTGAAGAAGCAGGAGAAGAAGGCCAAGAAAAAGGAGGAGGAAGCCGAGGGCTTCGCCGAGGGCAAGCGCGGGGTCGAAACCATGTTTCGGGCCACCTACAGCCAGCACCAGCGCCTCTCGCAGATGGCCGACCAGAAGGCCAACATGATGATCAGCCTGAACACGGTGCTGCTGTCGGTCATCATCACCTACCTCGGCGCCAAGACGTCCACCATCGGGCCGGCTTTCACCAAAAACCCCGTGCTGGCCGTGCCCATGGGCCTGCTGGTGGCCACAGCACTGGCTTCGGTGGTGACGGCCATCCTCTCGGCCCAGCCCGACGTGACCAGCTTCAAATGGCTGCGCCGCTCCCCGCAGATTGCCACCAACCGCCGCGTCAACCTGCTGTTCTTCGGCAACTTCACCAAGCTCAGCCTCGACAACTTTCAGGAAGGCATGCACGAGCTGATGCGCGACCGGGAATTGCTCTACAACAACATGATAACCGACATTTACTACCTCGGCGAAGTGTTGGCCCGCAAGTACCGCCTGCTGCGCATCAGCTACACCATCTTCATGGTCGGCCTGATCCTGACCGCTCTGGCCTTCGCCATCGTGATGCTGTACAAGGCATAAGGGTGAACTAGTTCACTACCTCAAACAGCCCCGCCAGCTGCCGCACCGACTGGCCCAGCCAGCGGTGCAGGCGGTGGAGCTGGCCTTTGCGCACCAAGCGCCGGGCGCTGGCAATGTGGCCGTAGCGAAACTCCATCGTCACCAAGCAGTGGCCTGCATCGATGGCCTCAAGGCGGAAAAACAGCAGGGCATTGGGAAACAGGCGCCAGTGCGCCACCTTCTCCACGTACTCCATGTGGTCGTCGTCGGTGCTTAGGTGCTGCACCACCTGCAGGTCGATCTGGCCGGTGTACAGGTCCAGCTTGTAGTTGGCGCCGGGGCGGCGGGCTTTGCTCGCGTCGTAGTGCACGGCGCTGGTGCCCGCCAGCCAGCGGGGGCGCTGGCGCATATTGCTCACCACGCGCTGCACCTGCTGCACGGGCGCGGCTACCACGCGTTGCACCTTCACGCGGCAGGCCACGGGCAGCTTGCCATCGACCTCGTCGGCCTGCACCAGCAGCCGCAGCGGGGTGAGGTAGGCATAGAAGTAACGGATTTCGCCCAAATACTCGTAGGCGGTGGCGCTGCGCTGCAGGCGCGTCCAGGCAAAGCAGCGCTCCACTTCGGCGGGGTCCTGGGTGCGGAAGTAGTCCTCGGTAAGTAGCACGTACTCCGAGCCGGCCACGTTGTTTTTGAGCAGGCGGTGCGCCACTATCACGTCGCGGCCCAGCAGCTTCTTAAACTCCCGGATGTCGGCCACGCTCACCCGGCCGTAGTGCCCGATGATTTTAATCGTCAGCCCGGCCTCCTGCAGCGCCGCCGACAGCTCCGAATCGGTGTCGCGGGCCACCACGCGCAGGTAGTTCTGAAAGTCCAGGAAGATGCGCCGGCACTGCTGCACCAGCTCGGCCACCGGCGGCGGTGGCCCGAGGCGGTAAAACAGAATGGCGTCGCCCTGAATTTCGGCCACCTGCAGGTCGGAGCAGTTGGCTTCAATCAGGATTTCCAACAAATCGGCCACCAGATGCGGCGCCTGCGGGTGATTGGCCTCTTCGATAAAGCGCGTAAAGCCGCTGATGTCTGGAATCAGCAGCAAGGCGGGCTGGGTATCGTCGGCCGCCCCGCCCGGCCGGCCCGGCTGGCGCCGGCCGGCGGAGCGGCGGGCCGCGCGCAATTCATCGAGTAGGCCCATAGCGGAGCAGAGGCAGCCGTGGGAAAACCGGCCCCGCCGCCTATACGGCCCCGCCGCCCGGCCGGATACCTACCAAGCTGTTACCTTTTGCTGACCCGACGAAGCCATGGGCATTTGGGCGCGGCGGCGTTTCGGTGTATTTTTGTTGGTACCGCTGAGCCGGCTGCGTAGTTCAACGGATAGAATAGGCGTTTCCTAAACGCTTGATATGGGTTCGATTCCCGTCGCGGCTACCATAAACCGCGTTTCCGTTTTGGAGACGCGGTTTTTATTTTTCAGGGGCGATTTAAGAGACCAGCCAAAGACATTAATGGCCCGACTGTTACTTGCGGTTAACTAATGGCAGTAATTAACTCAAAGGGGAGTGCCCAACTTGACAAGTAACCGCGAGATTAAAGCAATTGCCTCCAGTACCCAACCGTTAGTGCTATGAGCTTCTGAACCTCAACACCAAATCAACAGTCAGCACTTTTTACAGACTCAACCCAGACAATTCTTTATTCAAACCCTTATATTAAACCAGTTAAGTAGTTGTTGAGCAGTTGATTCAACGCCATACAGCGCAGATAGCTCCTGCCGTAAGTCACAAACCCCTTCAGCAAGCAAGCTAAGCTTATGAAGCGTAGACAATTTGTGCATAAGGCCCTAAGCGTTTCACTGGGTACATTGGCTTATCTACCGGGTGAAGCCAGGCAAGCGCGCGGACCAGGCTTCAAGGTACCTGCGGGTGAGGGGCGCTACCGGGGGCACATCCACGTTGGCGGCTTCAACTCCAACATCATTGACGTGAAGATTTCGGGCAAAGACACCAGTGGTGGTTTCGCCGTTTTCGAGCAGCTCAACCGCACGCCGGGGAAAGGCACTCCGATGCATGTGCACCCTAGCCAGGACGAGGTGTTTTATATCTTGGAGGGGGAGTTTTATTTTCAGGTAGGCTCCGATAAATACGCTCTGAAAACGGGCGACACCATCTTTCTGCCGCGCAACGTCCCGCACTCGTGGATTCAGCTTAGCTCCGCAGGCCGCACGATGATGACATTTCAACCTGCGGGTCAGATGGAGGAGATGTTTGTGGCCTTTTCCAACCTGAAAACGCCACCCACTCCTGAAGAAGCCGCCCAGCTGTTTGCCGGTCACGGTGTCCGGATTGTGGGGCCGCCGGTCACGAGAGACTAAGCCAAGCACTACATAGCCCAGCCAGCATAGGACGCATTGAGGGCGAGAGGACGACGTTCCGCATTGGGCGCCGCCGGCTCCTCTCCTGCCCGAGTCAAGGAACACCATTACGTGACGCCAGCAGAACGCTTTCCGGTTGTGCCCCCTTGTTGGTGTATCTCGGGTCGTACTACTGCCGCTAGAGCTACAGAAAAAGGGCTTTCCTGCGACAGGAAAGCCCTTTTTTCGTTTTCAAAAGCAGCGTACACGCCTCTTTTCCGGCTGCGCATTTTGCGCCGCACAGCGGGCTTACTGCCAGCCGCCGCCCAGCGCCCGGTACACGTTCACCGTGGCATTGAGCTGCTGCATCTTGGTTTCGATCAGGTCGAACTTCGATTCCAGGGCGTCGCGCTGGGTGAAGAGCACTTCGGTGTAGTCGGCGCGGGCGTAGTTGAACAGATTGGTGGAAATGCTGACGGACTGATTAAGCGCTTCCACTTCCCGCGCCTTGGCGTCGTAGCTGTTTTGCAGGTTGCTGATGTTGGCCAGCTGGTTGGCTACTTCCACGTAGGCGTTCAGGATGGTCCGCTCGTAGTCGAACACGGCCTGCGTCTGCCGGGCGTTGGCGGAGTAGTACAGGGCCTTGATGCCGTTTTTGTTGATGAGCGGCGCCACCAGGTTGCCCGCCAGCGAAAACAGCATGGACTGGGGCGCGTTGACCAGCAGATCGGGCCGGAAGGCCTGGAAGCCGACGCCCGCATCAATGCTCAGGCGCGGGTAGAAGTTGGCGCGGGCTACGGTCACGTCCAGCTTGGCGGCGGCCAGGTTCTGCTCGGCCTGCCGGATGTCGGGGCGGTTCTGCAGCAGCTGCGCGGGCACGCCGGTCTGCACCGCTTTCGGCACCAGATTGTTGAAGGCCTGGTCGTCGCGCACCACTGGCTGCGGGTAGCGGCCCACCAGGAAGTTGATGCGGTTTTCCGTCTCCGTGATGCGCTGCTGAATCTGGTAGCGCCGCGCGGTGGTGTTTTGCACCTGCGCCTCAAAGCGCTTCACGGCCAGCTCCGTCACCCGGGCCGCATCCTTCTGCAGGCGCACGGCGCGCAGCGCGTTCGTCTGAATGTCGATGTTCTGCCGCACGATGGCCAGCTGATTGTCGAGGGCCAGCAACTCGTAGTACGAGTTGGCTATTTCGGCAATCAGGTTGGTGGTGGTGAAATTCCGGCCTTCCACCGACGCCAGGTAGCGCTTCACGGCGGCCTGGCGGGCGTTGCGCAGCTTGTGCCAGATGTCCACTTCCCAGCTGGCAAAGGCGCCCACCTGAAAGTTGGTCAGCGGGTCGGGCGTGCGCCGCTCGCGAATGTCGACGGCCTCTTCCGTGGCGCCCTGCAGCGTGTAGCGGCCCACGCGGTCGGCGGCGGCCTGCACGCCCAGGCCCACCGAAGGCAGGTACTCACCTTTGCGGGCGCGGATTTCCTGCTGGGCTATTTCGATTTCCTGCCGCGTGATGTTCAGCTCCTGGTTGCGCACCAGGGCCGTATCGATCAGGGCCACCAGGTTGGGGTCGGTGAAAAACTCTTTCCACCGCACCCGTCCCAGGTTGTTCGTCGAATCCTGCGCGCTGCCGGTGTAGGCCACCGGCACCGTGCGATTCTCTTGTTTCTGAACCAGCTGCGGGGTTTTGCAGGCGGCCACCGCTACCGAGAGCGTGGCGGCGCCCAGCACCTGGTACAGGCGTGTCTTAAGCATAAGGCTGAGCTTCTTCTTCTTCAACTAAAACGTGGGGCTCGAACTCGGTCAGCGGGTGCTCGTTCTCGTCCCCGATGAGCTTGCGGCCGTCGGCCAGGGTGCCGAAGATGTAGTACAGGCCCGGCACGATGATGACGCCGAAAATGGTACCGAACAGCATCCCGCCCAGCGCCGACGTACCGATGGTGCGGTTGCCGATGGCACCGGCGCCGTGGGCAATAACCAGCGGAATCAGACCGGCAATGAAGGCAAACGAGGTCATCAGGATCGGACGGAAACGCACCCGGGCGCCTTCGATGGCCGCCTCGCGGACCGACATACCTTCCTCGCGCTTCTGCACCGCGAATTCCACGATCAGCACCGCGTTCTTACCCAGCAGGCCCACCAGCATGATCAGGCCCACCTGGGCGTAGATGTTGTTGGCCAGGCCCATGCCCTTGATGAGCAGGAACGAGCCGAAAATACCGGCCGGCAGTGAGAAGATTACCGCCAGCGGCAGCAGGAAGCTTTCGTACTGCGCGGCCAGCACCAGGTACACGAAGCCGAGTACGATCATGAAAATCACGATGGCCTCGTTGCCGCGCGACACCTCGTCCTTCGAGAGGCCGCCCCAGTCGATGTCGTAGCCGCGGGGCAGGTTTTTGGCCGCCACTTCCTGCACGGCCTTGATGGCCTCACCCGAACTGAAGCCCTGGGCCGCGTCGCCGCGGATGGAGGCCGTGGGGTACATGTTGTAGCGGTTGATTTCGTTGGCGCCCTGGCTCTTCACCACTTTCATGAAGGCCGAGAACGGCACCATTTCGCCCTTGTCGTTTTTCACCCACATGTTCAGGATGTCGCTGGGCAGGCGGCGGTACTCCGGCGAGGCCTGCACGAACACCTTGAAGAAGCGCTGGAACTTGATGAAGCCCAGCTCGTAGGTCGAGCCCACCATGATGCTCAGCGTGTTCATGGCGTTGCCGATGCTCACGCCCTTCTGCATGGCCAGCTGGTTGTCGATCTGCAGCTCGTACTGCGGATAGTTGGCCGAGAAGAAGGTAAACAGCCCGGCCAGCTCCTTGCGCTTCTTCAGCTCGCGCATGAAGTCCTCGTTCACTTTTTCCAGCGCCTTGTAGTCGCCGGTGGCGGTTTTGTCGAGCAGCTGCAGCTGGAAACCACCCGCCGCGCCGTAGCCCGGTACTGCCGGCGGCTCGAAGAATTCGATGGTCGCGCCGGGAATTTCCTTGGCCTTTTCTTCCAGGCCCATCACGATGTCGTGGATGGACTCCTTCCGTTCGTCCCAGGGCTTGAGGTCGATGAGCAGGGTACCGGCGTTGGAGCCGCGGCCCTCGGTGAGGACCTCGTAGCCAGCCAGCGAGGAAATACTTTCGATGCCGGGTACTTCCTTGGCCAGCTGCGAGAGGCGCTGCGACAGTTCGTTGGTGCGTTCCAGCGTGGAGCCGGGCGGCGTCTGGATGATGGCGTAGAGCATGCCCTGGTCTTCGGCCGGGATGAAGCCGGCCGGCAGCGTGCTCGAGATACCGAAAATGCCGAAGCCGAAGATCAGCAGGATGCCGAAGGTGACCACGCGGCGGTCGACAATCTTCTCCAGAATGTTGGTGTAACGCCCCGTCAGGCGCTCGAAGCCGCGGTTAAACCAGTCGATGAAGCGGTTGATAGGCGACTTTTTCTTCGGATGGCTGGGGTCGTGCTTCTTCAGAATCATGGCGCAGAGCACCGGCGTCAGCGTCAGGGCCACGATACCCGAAATGACGATGCTGGAGGCCATCGTGATGGAGAACTGCCGGTAGAAAATGCCCACCGGGCCGCTCATGAAGGCTACGGGCACGAACACGGCCGTCATCAGCAGGGTAATGGCAATTACAGCGCCGCTGATTTCGCCGATTACCTCGCGCACGGCCCCGTATGGAGAGAGGTGCTTTTCCGCCATCTTGGCGTGCACGGCTTCCACCACCACGATGGCGTCGTCCACCACGATACCGATGGCCAGTACCAGTGCGAACAGTGTAATCATGTTGATGGTCATCCCGAAGGCCTGCATGGCAATGAAGGCCCCCACCAGTGACACCGGCACGGCAATAATCGGGATGAGCGTGCTGCGCCAGTCGCCGAGGAACAGGAACACCACCAACGCTACCAGGATAAAGGCGTCGCGCAGGGTGTGAATCACGTTTTCGGTGGAGGCGTCGAGGAAGTTCGAGACGTCGTAGCTGATTTTGTAGTCCATGCCGGGGGGCATGGTCTTCTTCAGCTCATCCAGCTTGTCCTTCACGCGGGCAATGACCTCCTTGGCGTTCGAGCCGTAGGTCTGCTTGAGCATGATGGCCGCCGAGGGGTAGCCGTCGAGGTTGGAGTAGATGTCGTAGAACTCCGAACCCAGCTCCACGTTGGCCACGTCCTTGAGGCGCAGCGTTTCGCCGTTGGCATTGGCCTTGATGATGACGTTCTGGTACTGCTGCACGTCGCTGAAGCGGCCCTGGTAGGTCAGCACGTATTCCAGCGCCGAAGCCTCCTTGCCGTCGGCGCGGCCGATACGGCCCGGCGAACCGATAACGCTCTGATCATTAAGCGCCTCCATCACGTCGTCCACCGACAGGTTGTAGGCGCGCATGCGGTCGGGCTTCAGCCAGATGCGCATGGCGTACTGGCGCGACCCGAGGATGCTGGCGCGGCCGATGCCGTCGATACGCTGGATTTCGGGCAGCATGTTCACCCCCGCGTAGTTGAACAAGTACCGCATGTCGGTATTCTTGTCCTTGCTGTAGAGGTTCACGTACATGAGCATGTTCGGCACCACGCGGTTCACAATCACGCCCTCGCGCTGCACCAGCACCGGCAAGCGGTTCAGGATCTGCGCAATGCGGGTGTTTACGTTTACTACCGCCTGCTCGGGGTCGGTGCCCAGGTTGAACACCACCTGAATGTTGGCCTCCCCGGCCGACACGGCGTCGGAGGTCATGTACTTCATGCCCGGCACGCCGTTGATGGCCTGCTCCAGCGGAATGAGCACCGATTCGGTCAGCACCTTGGCGCTGGCGCCCGGGTACGCCGTGCTCACCATCACCATGGGCGGCGAAATCTCCGGGAACTGGGAGTTGGGCAGGGTATTGATGGCCAGGATGCCCAGGAACATGATTACCACCGATATAACGATGGCAAACACTGGCCGGCGAAGGAATCTGCTGAACATTATAATGCTCTGTTCGTGGCTATTGGGACGTCATGCTGCGCTTGCCGAAGCATCTCGCCGGATAGTCTTTTTTCTATCTGACGAAGCGGTAGAGATGCTTCGCGGGGCTCAGCATGACGTTCTTTTTTGAAGCACTCGGCCCTATTCCGAGTATGCCTGCAGGTGCGGGATAACCTGCTTCGGGTCTTCGTACTTGAAGTCGATTTTGTCCCCGTCTTTCACTTTGCGGATGCCTTCCAGCATGATCTTGTCGCTGGCTTTCAGGCCGCCCGAGACGATGTAGAGCTCCGGCATTTCGGCGGCCACGGTCACCTCGCGCTGGTGCACCTTTTTCTTGTCGTCCACCACGTAGACGAACTTCTTCTCCAGCACCTCGAAGGTGGCTTTCTGCGGAATGATGATGGCGTTCCTGAGCGGCACGGTCATCAGCACCGAGCCGGTTTCGCCGTTGCGCAGCAAGCCTTTGGGGTTGGGGAAAGTGGCCCGGAAGGCGATGTTGCCGGTTTCGTTGTTGAAGTCGGCCTCGATGGTCTGCACCACGCCTGGGTAAGGAAACACCTCGTTGTTGGCCATGCGCAGCTGCACCTGCATGGGGCTGCTGCTCTGGGTCTGGCCTTTATAAGCCAGGTACTCGGCCTCGGGCACGTTGTAGTACACCCACATCTTGCTGTTGTCCGACAGCGTGGTGAGCAGGTCGCCTTCGTCCAGGAGGCTACCCAGCCGGGCCTGGAAATGGTCCATGATGCCGCTGAACGGCGCTCGGATGGTGGTGAAGCCCAGATGCGTCTGGGCCAGGGCTACTTCGGCCTTGGCCTTTTCCAGCTTGGCCTGCGACAGCGCCAGCTCGTTGGGCGACACCACGTTGCCGTCGGCCAGCTTCTTGGTGTTCTTGTACTCGATGTCCACGAACTTGGCCTCGGCCTCGGCTTTCTTCAGCTCGGCTTGGTAGAGCAGTGGCATGATCTGGAACATAATCTGTCCCTCGTGCACCTGCTGCCCCTCGTCGACGAAAATCTTCTGCAGGTAGCCTTTCTCCAGCGCCCGCACCTCGATGTGCTGGATGGAGTGAATCTGGGACACGTACTCTTTGGTGATGGTCGTGTCCTTCTGCAGCGGACTGGTAACCAGGAATTTTACTTTTTCTTCCTTTACCTCTTCGTGTTTCGTGCAGCTGGAGGAGCAGTACAAGAAACCCAAGCTCATACCCATGAGCAGGACTGTTCTTTTCATGAGAACCTTGACAGGCGTTTAGTAATCCGAGAAAATGGGGCTGGACAGGGGGCGCGGCGTGCCAGCAGCCAGAGCGGGCGCGGCAGCGGCCGCCAATGGGTCAACCTGGCTAAGTCGGGGTTGGCTTGCCGGTAGGCCACCGGACAATTGTTTCCACCCCTGAGACTTCATCGAATGGGCAGAAAGGCCTGATCCGTGCTTATACATGCTTCGCAGTCGACTGGACCGGTGCTGCAAGGCGCTTGCTGCCAGCAGAATACCGGCATCAGCGCCACGCAATGCGGGCAGCCCCAAGGGGGGTAATGCCGACGCCGCACCGTTGGTATCGTGTGTTGAGTGCTGCAAAGCAACCACCGCCCACATGAAGAGGCTATGAAAGAGCGGCCTACCTCTATTTACCTATATGTGCGCTGTACGGCCCAGCGAAACTCACCCCGCCGCCAGCTTCGGCGCCGCACACCAGCAAGTATTCCACTAGCATTAGGGCGCGGGCCACTGCAATACACTGGCGGGGTCTTACATTCCCTTTCCCAACAGCGCACTGGCGACGGAGCGCGGCGGCCTGGTCGGAAACCCATACCCGCCCGGGCCAGGCGCCGACCGGCTTCCTCGCTGATACGCAGTACTCAACCGCTCTTCTGCCCACCGGCACGCCCCTGCGTTATAGGCCGCCCCAGCATGTAACCATTCCCCTCCTAACTATTTCCCATCATGCCCTACAACACCAATCCCCTACGCGCCCTCACGCCGCAGGAGCGCCAGTCGCCGCTATCGAAGCTGCTGCTGCAAGGCCGCTTGCAGGACTTTCACCGCTCGTTCGTGCAGAGCCGGGGCCCCGAGCCGCTGCTCACCCTTTACGGCCAGGCCCTGGCGGCCTGGATCGAGCACCCCGCCACTGACGTCGACCACGTAGAGCGTCTGTTCGACCACATCGCCCTGCACGCTCCGGAGGCCGACGCGGAGGACTGGGAGGCATAGCAGGAGCGTCCTGCCTGCCAGCTTAGGAGTTGCGCCGGGCATTTGGCCACTGCTTAACCCACACCTATACCCAACAAAAAACCGCCCCTGGAGCCAGGGGCGGTTTTTTGTTTTTCAGACCATCAAACGATGGGTAGCCTTCGGGCTACGAACGGATGCGCTGCTGCAACAACGCGCCGTATGGGGTTGCCAGCTTAGGAAGCCTGCATGAGGGCGCAGGGGCCCTCAGCCGCTTTCAGGGCGCCGCGGCGCTGCGTGGAAGCGCTGATTTGCCTCAGGGCTTTCTGCACGGTGATGGTGCAGATGCGCTCGGCGTAGCCCAACTCCACTACGCGCTGCGCCAACAGCGGCAGCGTCCAGCGGCGGTGGTTGGCCGGGGCCGGGCCGCGCATCAGGCGGCGCAGCAGCCCTTCCAGCTTCGGAGTGAGCTTGGTGGGGGCCCCGCAACGCGGCACGGCGTGCAGGTAATCGTTGAAGCCCTGCTGGCTAAAGGCCCGGCGCATGCTGTACACGCGGTCGATGCTCAGGCCGAGCAGCTCACCCGATTCCTGCGCCGGCACGTCGGCCAGCCAGTGCTGCAACACCTGGGCGCGGTTGCGCTGTTGGCGGGAAATCGTTTCGGAGCTGATAAAATCGGCCAGATAGGCCTGCTGCTTCCGGGTTAACTGCAAAGAATGACGCTGACGACCCATCGGGAGTAAAATGAATCTGGGGGACCATGAAAAGCACGATGCGGCCAGCGTGGGGCGGGCATCTGCAACTTCCTTGGGGAGGGAAGCCGCAGCAGCTCATCCGCAGCCGAAAACTCCGGCATCGAGGGTTTGATGGCCCGAATCTAGATAGCACTTCAGAATTACGCAAACGTTTGCACAAAATTGCTGGCAGAAATTCATTCCCGCTCGTCCAAGAAGAGGAACCATCTTCAGCTTTACTGTGGAGGTCTGCTTGTGGACTATCAGGGCAATAGTGGCGTTTACAGACTAATTACGATGGTGCTTCTGTCTACTTAAAAGCCTGACGCCAACCGGCAAGCATTTCTTCAACCCGGATTTTTTGACGGCCCGACTCGGCCGCTTTGCTTAATTGCGGTCCGGAACCTTCAACTTTGTGCAAACGGTTGCATAGCTACCTTCAGCCGTCAAGCACCTTTTGCCCATTGCCGTAAGGTTTTTTTGGCCGCGCGGAGCCGGTGCTGCGGCGCCCGTTAGTGGCCGAATTCTCCGAACTTGCCTCCGTTTCCTTTTCCGTCTTTCCTGTGTCAACGCATCGCGCTTCTATCTCGGACCTGGCAGCTCAGCTCAACTTGTCCGTTTCGACTATTTCGCGGGCGCTGAACGACCACCCCAGCATCAGCGACGCTACCAAGCGGCGGGTGTGGGACATGGCCCAGCAGCTGAACTACCAGCCCAACCAGCTGGCCGCCGCCCTGCGCAAGGGCCGCAGCAATACGCTCGGCGTCATCGTGCCGCACATCGACGGGCACTTCTTCGCCCTGGTCCTCAAGGGCATCGAGAACGGCGCCAACCAGGCAGGCTTCAACGTGATGATCTGCCAGTCGAACGAAAACGTGGTGCACGAGAAGAAAAACCTCGATACCCTGCTCAACGCGCAGGTGGAGGGCATTCTGGTGTCGTTGTCGCTGACGACTAAGGACGTCAAGCACTTTGAGGACGTGCGCCGCCGCGACTTACCGCTGGTGTTCTTCGACCGCATCATGGAGTCGCCGGACGTCTCGGCTGTGGTGCTGGATGACTACCAAGGTGCCTACCAAGCCATGCAGCACCTCATCGAGCAGGGTTGCCGCCGCATTGCCCACATCGGCGGGCCACAGCACCTGAACATCTGCAAAAACCGCTACCGCGCCTACCTCGACGCCTTGCGCGACCATAACCTGGAGCAGGACGCTTCCATGGTATACTTCTGCGACCTGACCCTGCCCGAGGGCAAGGTGGCCATGGAAAACCTGCTGAACCAGCACCCTGACCTCGACGGCGTGTTTTCGGCCAACGACTTAGCCCTGGCCGGCGGCATGCAGGTGCTGCGGGCCCGCGGCCGCCGCATTCCGCAGGACGTGGCCCTGGCCGGCTTCAGCAACGAGCTGTTTGCTTCTCTTACCGAGCCCATGCTCACCACCGTGGACCAGCGCTGCGAGGAAATGGGCCGCACGGCCGTGAAGCTGCTGCTGGACATGGTGGCCGAGCAGCCGCGCAAGCTGCCGCCGCGCCAGATTGTGCTGCAGCCCGAGTTGCTGGTGCGCGAGTCGTCGCAGCGCCACGAATAAGCCCTGAGGAACTCACCTAAAAGCGCCCGCCTTCGCCTGCCGAGGGCGGGCTTTTTTGCGCGGGCGCCGGCGCCTGTTAGCTTCGCAGCAGCCGCATCTTGCAGCCCGGTTCGCCGGTCCAGCGTCTGTTGACCTTATTACTTACTCCTCCCCTTCTCTTCTCCGTATGAACCACACCCCTGCCATCGGCCGCTGGCTGCTGGCGGCGCCCCTGCTGGGCGCCATGCTGCTGACGGGCTGCCAGTCCGGCGGCTCTTCCCAGGCCCGGCCCGACGTGCTGCAGGCCAGCCTCGACACCACCGCCCATCCCGGCGACGACTTCTTTCAGTACGCCAACGGCACCTGGCTGAAGCAGCACCCTATTCCGGCCTCCGAAAGCAACTGGAGCATCGGCAAGGAGGTGCAGAACGAGGTGTACGCCCGCCTGCGCGCCCTGAGCGAGGAGGCCGCCAAAGCCAATGCCGCCGCGGGCAGCACGCAGCAGAAAATCGGGGATTTCTGGGCGACGGGCATGGATTCGGTGGCGGCCGATAAGCAGGGCGCCGCGCCGCTGAAGGCCGAGCTGGACCGCATTGCCGCCATCCGCTCCGGCGCCGACGTGCCGGCCGTGGTGGCCCGCCTGCAGCCCATCGGCGTGAATGCGCTCATCGGGCCCTACGTGATGCAGGACGCGAAGAACAGCGAGAAAATGGCGCTGTACCTGTACCAGGCCGGCCTGGGCCTGCCCAACCGCGACTACTACTTCAACAAGGACACGCGCACGCGCAACATCCGCCAGCAATACGGGCGGCACGTGCAGCGCATGTTCGAGCTGCTGGGCCAGGACTCGGTGACGGCCAAGCAGAACAGCGCCCGTGTGGTGGCGCTGGAAACCAAGCTGGCGGCCTCCTCGCGCAAGCTGGAGGACCTGCGCGACCCGTACGCCAACTACAACAAGATGGCCGTGGCCGACCTGCAGAAGCTCACGCCCGGCCTCGATTGGCGCCCGTGGCTGCAGCAGATGGAGCTTAGCAAGGTTGATACCGTCATTGTGGGCCAGCCGGAGTTTTACCGCACGGTGGGCCAGCTGCTGAAGTCGGCGCCGAAGGAGGATTGGCAGGCCTACCTGCAGTGGCAGCTGGCGCACGCCTACGCGCCCAACCTCAGCCGCGCCTTCGACCAGGAAAACTTCCGCTTCTACGGCACCGTGCTGCAGGGCAGCAAGGAGCAGCGCCCGCGCTGGAAGCGCGTGCTCGACGCCGAAGAATCCGCCATGGGCGAGGCGCTGGGGCAGCTGTTTGTGAAGGAATACTTCACACCGGCCACCAAGGAGCGCTACGAAAAGCTCACGCAGAACGTCATGGCGGCCTTCCGCGAGCATATTCAGCAGCTCGACTGGATGAGCCCGGCCACCAAGGAAAAGGCCCTGGTGAAGCTCGGCAAAATCACGCCGAAGGTGGGCTACCCCGACAAGTGGAAGGACTACTCGGCCCTGCCGATTGGGCGCGAGTCGTACGCCCAGAACGTGATGAACGCTAACCGGTGGGGCTACCGCTACAACATCGGTAAGCTGGGCAAGCCCGTGGACCGCACCGAATGGGACATGACGCCGCAGACCTACAACGCGTACTATAACCCCTCCAACAACGAGATTGTGCTGCCGGCGGCCATCTTCGCCATTCCGGGGCTGAAGGATGAAGAGGCCGACGACGCCATCATCTACGGCTACGCCGGGGCCAGCACCATCGGCCACGAACTCACGCACGGCTTCGACGACGAGGGCAGCCAGTTCGACGAGAAGGGCAACCTGCGCAACTGGTGGACCAAGCAGGACCGCGCCGAATTCCAGAAGCGCGTGAACCAGATTGTGCGCCAGTTCAACGGCTACACCGTGCTCGATTCCTTGCACATCAACGGCAAGGCCACGGCCGGCGAAAACATTGCCGACCTGGGCGGCATCGTCATTGCCTACGATGCCTTCAAGAAAACCGAGCAGTTCAAGAAGGGTGAGAAAATCGGCGGCCTCACGCCCCAGCAGCGCTACTTCCTGGGCTACGCCCTGGGCTGGCAGGGCCACCAGCGCGACGAGCAACTGGCCCAGCGCATCATGACCGACGTACACTCGCCGGCGCAATACCGCGTGAATGGCCCCATGGCCGACGTGCCGGCCTTCTACGAAGCCTTCAAGGTACAGCCCGGCCAGAAGCTCTATCGCGCCGACACGGCCCAGGTGCGCATCTGGTAACCAGCTGACATATAATGCTTCGAAAAGCCGGTTGACCTGCGTCAACCGGCTTTTCTATTTTGGTCCCCGCTGCGGCCTGTATAACCCCGCCGCGCCTTCTGCGTCTTACCCGGTATGAGCTCAGTCGCCGTCAGCATCATCATTCCCGCTTACAACGAGGCGGCGGGCATCGGGGCGCTGGTGCGCTACCTGCGGGCCGCTACGGCCGATGAGGCCGCCGAAATCATCGTGGCCGATGGGCAGAGCACCGACGGCACGGCCGAAGCCGCCGAAGCCGCCGGCGCGCGGGTGCTGCAGTGCCCGCAGCGCGGCCGGGCCGCGCAGATGAACCACGGCGCGGCCCAGGCCCACGGCGCCGTGCTCTACTTTCTGCACGCCGATACGTACCCGCCGGCGGGCTTCCTAGCCGACATTCGCCGGGCCGTGGCCGCGGGCTATGGTAGCGGCTGCTTCCGCCTGCAGTTTGACTGCCGGCACTGGTTTCTGCGCCTGAGCGCCTGGTTTACCCGCTTCGAAGCCGAAATGGTGCGCTTCGGCGACCAGAGCCTGTTTGTGCGGCGCGCGGTGTTCGAGCAGGCCGGTGGGTTTCGCACCGATATGGTGGTGCTGGAGGACCAGGAAATCACGCGGCGGCTGCGGCGCTGCGGGCGGTTTGCGGTGCTGCCGCGGGCCGTGATTACCTCGGCCCGCAAGTACCTCGACAACGGCGTGTACCGGCTGCAGTCGGTGTTTTTGCTGATCTGCGTGCTGTACCGGCTAGGGGTGCCGCAGCCACGGCTGCGGCAGGTGTACCGCGCCCTGATCCAGCAGGATAAAATCTGACCGTGCCCGGCGGCATCGGTCAAGCAATGAACAACAGCCCCGGCAACCGGGCATTAAGCGGCAATAGCCGCTGGACCGGTACTACACCATTTGGGCCTTAGTCTGCAGTGCGGAGCGGCTATAGGCTTAGTAGAGGCAACGTCGTTTCGGCGGCGCAGGCGTTTTTCAATCAGCATGCCCTTACCGACCGCTACAGAATGCCCGCCACGGCGCTTACCGTCAGGGCCACTACGGCGGTGTTGAAGCCGAAGGAAATGAGGCCGTGCAGCAGCGCCACCCGTCGCAGGGCCCGGCCGCTGATGCTGATATCCGCCGTCTGGGCCGTCATGCCGATGACGAAGGAGAAATAGGCAAAGTCGAGGTAATCCGGGGCAGATCCGGCCCCGGGAAAGTCCAGGCCGCGGGCGTCGCCGTGGGGGCCGGGGGCGTAGTACAGATGAGCGTAGCGCAGCGTAAACACCGTGTGCATCAGCAGCCAGGCACTCATCACAGCCGTAATGGACAGGGCCGCGTAAGGCGCCAGCGTGGGCCGGGCCAGAGCCCGCACTTCGTCGAGCAGCGCCACCACGGCCAGCAGGCTAGCCAGGGCCGCCCCCACGACAAACACGAACGACCAGGTGCGCCCGGGGTCTTCGCTGGAAGCCACCGCCCGGATGTGGGCGGCCTCGGCCGTGACGATGGCCACCCACATCAGCCCGAGCGAGGTGAGGGCAAATACATCCCAGGCCGCTACCGCCCGGGTTACGCCCGGCAAGTGGCCCGGCAGCCCGACGAAGGCTGCGGCGGCCAGCGCCCCGGCCAGCAGCAGGCGCACCAGGGCCGGAAGCTGCCCCAGGCGGTGTAATCCCCGAAACCACAACGAAGGCATGGCAGCCATAGGACGAAAGCCGCGGACCAGGCACTGCGGCGGGCCGAAGCTACCGGATAATGCCCGAAGCCTCGCCGGCACCGGGCACGCTACACCACCGGGCCGACGGCGGCCAGGCGCGGGGCATCGGCCGCGACTAGCTCGATGCGGAAGGCCGTGCGCCCGGTGCCGGCGTCGGTAGCTAGGCTGAAGGCAAAGTGGTGCTGCAGCAGAATGTCGCGGATCATGGTCAGGCCGATGCCCTGCCCGTCGCGCTTGGTGCTGAAGAAGGGCGTGAACAGGTGCGGCTGCACCTCGGGCGCAATGCCCGGGCCGTCGTTTTCGATGATTACCGTAGGCGGACTAGCGGTGGTGCGCACCCACAGGTTGCCATCCTGTTCGATGGCTTCGAGGGCGTTTTTGCAGATGTTGAGCAGGGCCTGCTCCATTTGCTGCGCGTCGAGGGCCACAAACAGCGGCCCGGGGGCCAGCTCCCAGTGCCACTTGATGCCGCGCTTTTCACTCTGTACCTGCAGCAGGCGGCAGATGGCCCGGAGCTGCTCGTGCACATCAGTAGGGCGCGGCTGCGGCGGGGGCAGGCGCACCAGGTTAGCAAAGCCGGCAATAAAGTTGGCCAGGTGCGTGTTGCGCTGCACCGACACGTCGAGGGCCTCGGTGAAGTCGGCGCGGTCGTCGGCAGTGAGCTGGCCAGCGTAGTAGCGAAACGACTGCAGGATGGAGTTGACGGCGCCGATGGAGTTGTTGATTTCGTGCGACATCATCCGGATCAGCTTCTCGTACGCCTGCTTTTCCTGCCGGATCAGCTCCTGCGTCAGCTCCTCCAGCACGATGAAGTGACGGGTAAAGCCGCGGTCCAGGAAGTGCGAAGTGCTGGCCCGGTACGTCTGCAGGCCCGAGAGCTGCACCACCTGCGGCTCGCCGGGCACGAGGTGGCTCAGCACGCGGCCCCACTCGCCGGGCAGCGCCGCCGGCAGCAGGCCCTGCAGCGCGGCTGCGGGCTGGCCCAGGCAGTGCTCGGCCGCCGGATTCACGCCCTGAATGCTGCCATTAAAATCGAGCAGCAGAATGCCGGCCGGCGACGCATCGATGAGCCGCTCCAGCAAAAAGCTTTTCTCGTGCTGGGTGATGCGCTCTTGCCGCAGCTCGTCAATCATGGTGTTGTAGGTGTCGATGAGCTGGTCCATTTCCGTCTGACCCACCGGCAGGAATTTCATGGTGAAGTCCCGGTCGCGGATGGCCTCGGTGCCGGCGGCAATCAGGTTTAGCGGGCGCACGAAGCCCCGGTACAGCTGCACGCTGAGCACGGCCGTAGCCAACAGCAGGACCTCGGTGGCCAGAAACAGCCATAGGTTGGTTTGGCGGAACTGAAATGCCAGCCCGGCAATGGCCACGTGGACCAGGACCACGAAGAGAATGTACTTGGTGCGAAGGGTCATGCAGCGCGTTCAATAAAGAACGTCCTGTCGAGCGAAGCCGGGACATCTCGCCTGCTGACTCCTGAAAGTAACCTCAACGAGCAGATTACTATCCGGCGAGATGTCTCGACAAGCTCGACAGGACGTTCTTTTTACTTTCCACAAACGTTACTGCGCGGCGTCGAACGGGATATTGAACTTCTCCAGACGGCGGTACAGGGCCCCACGACTCAGGCCCAGGGCCTTGGCCACGCGCGAGAGGTTGCCGGCGTAAAAGTCCACCGTCTTGCGAATCATCTGCGCCTCCAGCTCGTCCAGGGTCATCATGCCCACCTCGGGCAGGGCGCCGGGCTCGGCCTTGGCGGGCAGGCGCTGGGTCTGGGCCTGAAAATCCTCGGGCCCCAGCTCATCCTTGCCGCTCACCAGCACAGCCCGCTCCACCAGGTTTTTCAGCTCGCGGATGTTGCCGGGCAAGGCCTGTTCGCGCAGCCAGTGCAGGGCGCGGGTGTTCACCTTCAGGGCCGGGCGCAGGTAGCTGGTGCGCAGGTTCTGCACGAAGTGCTGCGCCAGCAGCGGAATGTCGTCGGGCCGCTCGCGCAGGGCGGGCAGGCGCACGGTAATGAGGTTGATGCGGTAAAACAGGTCTTCGCGGAAGCGGCCTTCGCGCACTTCCTGGGCCAGGTCGCGGTTGGTGGCGCAGATGACGCGGATGTCGAGCGAGCGGCTGCGCGAGTCGCCGAGCACCTCGTAGGTGCGGTCCTGCAGCACGCGCAGCAGCTTCACCTGGCTGCCCATGTCCAGCTCCCCGATTTCATCGAGGAAGATAGTGCCGCCGTTGGCCAGCTCGAAGCGGCCCTGCCGGTCGGCCTTGGCATCGGTGAAGGCGCCGCGGCGGTGCCCGAACATCTCGCTTTCAAACAGGGAGGCCGAGATACCGCCCAGGTTCACTTTCACGAAGGGCTTATTACGGCGCTGCGAGTTCAGGTGAATGGCCTCGGCAATGAGCTCCTTGCCCGTGCCTGATTCACCCTCGATGAGCACCGAGGCGTCGGTGGCGGCTACCTGGCCCACGCTGCGCAGCACCTGCAGCAACTGCGCGTCCTGCCCCACGATGTTCCTGAAGTTGTACTGCCGGTCCAGCTGCCGCCGCGTCGGGCTGACTTCGTCTTCGGCGTGGGTCGTGTGAGCTTCGGCCAGGCTGATGACGGTGCGGATGGTTTGCAACAGCGAGTCGTTGTTCCAGGGCTTGGTCACGAACTCGGCGGCGCCGGCCTTCATGCCCTCCACGGCCAGGCTGATGGAGCCCCAGCCGGTAATGAGGATGACCGGCACGCGCGGGGCCACTTCCTTCACCTGCCCGAGCAGGCGCAGGCCGTCCTGCCCGGTGGTAGCCAGCGAGTAGTTCATATCCATGAGCACCAGCGCCGGGGGCGTGTCGCGCACCACGCGCAGGGCGTCTTCGGGCGTGCCTACGGCCTTGGTGGCGTAGCCGGCCTGCTTCAGCAGCAGGCTCAGCGAGGTGCGCACCGCAATGTCGTCGTCGACGATGAGTATCATGGAAAGGGAAGGCTGATGAGAGAGAAGCGAAGGACGGAATTTCCGCAGGCAAAGAGAAGCCCGACGGGCGCAGGGCCAGGCGCAATGGAGCGGCCACCAGCCGCCGCAACAGCGCAGGATCAGGGTCCTCGGGCGGGTATTTCATTACTTCGGCCAGTCTCACCAAGCCCGTAATTTTCCCAGTGCCCGAGGGCTCCGCGCCTGCGCTGTTGCGGCTAGCTGCAAAGTCGGCGGCTTATTCTTCGCGCAAGGCCACGGCCGGATGAATGCGGGCGGCCAGGCGGCTGGGCTGCCAGGCGCACACGGCGGCCAGCACGAAGATGATAACCGATGCCAGCAGCATGGACAGCAGGTAAGCCTGCGCGGCCACGTCGAAGGCGCCCAGCAGCGGAAACTGCACCGCAATGAGCAGGCCCAGCGTCACGCCCATGGTGGTGAGCACCAGCATTTCGCCCAGGAACTGCCAGCCGATGCCCGCGCCCGTGGCGCCCATGGCCCGGCGCAGCCCGATTTCGGCCCGGCGCTGGCTGATGTTGTACCACAGCACGCCGAACAAGCCCAGCGCTACGTTCACAATCAGGAACAGGCCCACCACTGATAAGGCCGCCAGCGGGGCCACCGTCACTTTCATCTTGTCGATGCGGTCGGCCTCCAGCGTGTACACCTCGGTGCTCCACTTGCGCGTGACGCCGGCCACCGTGCGCACTATTTTCTGCTGCAGCTCCGGGCCCTGGCCCGGGGCCACGCGTACCAGCACGGCGGCGCCTTCCCACTGGGTGGTATCGTGGGGCTCAAGGCGCATCCACATGCTGGGGCTGTAGTCGCTGAACTCGCTGTGCATGCGCGCACTCTCCACCACGCCTACCACCTGGTACTCTTCCTTGTCGTCCTCCCTGCCTGGGTGGGGCTTAGGGCGGAGGATTTTGCCGAGCACGGGCGCATTGGCCCCGAACACTTTTTCGCGCATGTTCTGCGAAATCACCGTGGGGCGGCGGGTGGAGGCGTCGTCGGAGCTGCGGAACCAGCGGCCCTCGCGCAGCTGCAGGCCCATGGTGGCCAGGTAGTGGTCATCGGCGTCGTAGCGGTCTACGCCGTCGAGGTAGATGTTATTCGCGCCGTACTCGCCGTTCATGCTGATAAAGCGGAAGGGCGTGTTGGGGCTGGTGAGGGTGAGCTCCTGCACGCCGGGCAGGGCACGCACCTGCCGCAGCACGTCGTCGAGCACGGGGCGGGGCATCTTCTCGCCCTGCCCGGCGGCAATGTTGAGGCGCCACACCTGGTCGTGGCGGAAGCCCTGCGGCAGCAGGTAGTTGCGGCCGACGGTAACGAGGATGACCCCGACGCCGAACAGCACGATAAACGAGAGAAGGACTTCCCCGATGAGCAGCACGTTGGTGCGCTTGCGGTTCCAGATCAGGCGAAACAAATGGCGAAGCATGGCGCGGATTCAGTTGTCAGTTGCTGGGTATTAATTGTCGGCGGGAAGAGGCGAGCAGGCAGGTTGTGCGCCTGTTTCATTCCTCATTCTCCATTGGCTTCCTAGCGCGGCCCGCCGCCGCTGGTGCGCAGGGCTTCGTTGGGGTTCAGGCGGGCCATTTTCCAGGCCGGGTACACCCCGCTCATCAGCCCAAATACCAGCGTGAGCATCAGCCCCATCAGGAAGGCATTCCAGCTCAGGCCGAAGTGCGAGTAGGCAATGAACTGGGACTCGTTGATGGCGTAGAGTACCAGCGCGGCCAAAGTCAGGCCCAGCGCGCCGCCCAGCACCGTCAGCACCAGGTTCTCCACCAGGAACTGCCCCACCAGCACCTGCCGCGAAGCTCCGAAGGCCTTGCGCACCCCGATTTCGCTGCTGCGCTCCATAATGCGCGTCACGTTCAGGTTGATCAGGTTCAGGGCCGGCAGCAGCATAAAGAGCAGGGCCAGCACGGCGCAGACGGTCAGAAACAGGCCCATGCCGTCCTTTTCGCTTTCCTGGTTGTTGGTCAGCTGCCGCACCACGCTGGCCAGGGGCGGATCGGCGTGGGCCGTCATGCTCGTGAAGCGCTTGGGGTCGGGCAAAGGAATGCGCTTCATCACCTGATTGAACTCCTCGCGCACGGCATCCACGGCCCCGGTAGACGGGGCCAGCATGATGGCGAAGTACTGGCCTTCAAAGCGCTTGTCGCGGAAGTCGGCGGCGTTCAGGGTGTAGGGCACCCACACGTCGGCGCTGCTGTAGAGGCGGATGGCGGGCACATCGGGCACCACGCCGCTGATGCGGTACTGGTACGGACCGATTTCGAGCGAGCGGCCGACAACCCCCTGGTCCGTGCCGAAGAAAGCGCGGGCCGTGTGCCGGGTGATGACGCACACACGAGCCAGCTGCTTGATTTCGGCCGCCGAGAAGGGCCGTCCGTCGATGAACTCGAAGTCCATCAGCCGCCAGAAGTTGGCGTCGGTGTGGCGCATGCTCAGCGTCAGGCTCTGGTTGCCGGCGAAGGTGGTGGCGTTGGTGCCCAGGCTGGTGAAGCCCACCAGCTCCGGCGTCTTCATGGGGCGGATGTAGGTGTCGATGAAGTGGGCGCTGACGGGCGTGCTCATCCGGCCGCCGTCCTTGAAGCTCTGGCTCAGCAGGTTCACGAACAGCATGCGGTCGAGGCGCTTTTCGGGCGCGTGCGCCCCGCGGAAGTGGTCGACGGCGGCCACCAGCACCAGCAGCACCATCAGGGTGAAGGAAATGCCGAAGAGGCTGATGAAGGTGAAGAACTTGCGGCGCAAGAGCACCTTCCAGGCAAGTTTCAGATAGCTAAGCAGCATAGACGTGAGGAGCAGAAGACGAGGGAGAAGAAGGCAGCAGCAGCAAAGCAGGGTGCAACGTTGGCGGCGGGGCCGGGGCGGCAGGAGCAGCCGCGGGCCGGCGTGGGGCCGTCAGGTCGTGGAGCGCGGCGCCGCTGAGCAGCAGTAGCGCGGCAGTCAGCAGCCAGGCGGCGGTTTGCAAGGCGCGCTTCATGGGGATTAATGAGGAATGACGAAGGAATGCTGAAGGGCAACTGGAGTTTTTCGTCCTTCTTCACTTGCGTTAGCTCACCTGGCTGCCGTCGAAGAAGCGGATGAGGCGCTCGGTCTTGTGGGCCATGCTCTCGTCGTGGGTCACCATCACGATGGTGGTGCCCTGCTCGCGGTGCAGGCCCAGCAGCAGGTCCATGATTTCCTCGCCCATCACCGAGTCGAGGTTGCCGGTGGGTTCGTCGGCCAGGATGATTTCGGGGCCGCCGGCCAGGGCGCGGGCAATGGCCACGCGCTGGCGCTGCCCACCCGAGAGCTGCGAGGGAAAGTGCTTGGTGCGGGCGCTCAGGCCCACCTTCTCCAGCGCCGTGACGGCGCGCTGCCGGCGCTCCTTGCCGCTCAGGCCCGCGCGGTAGAGCAGGGGCAGCTCCACGTTGTCGAGCACCGAGAGGTCGTTGATGAGGTGGAAGCTCTGGAAGATGAAGCCGATTTTGTGGTTGCGCACTTTGGCCAGCTCCTTGTCGGAGTAGCTGGTCAGGGCCCGCCCGTCGATTTCGATGACGCCGTGGGTGGGCTCGTCCAGCAGGCCCATCAAGCTCAGCAGCGTGGACTTGCCGCAACCCGAGGGCCCCATGATGGACACGAACTCGCCCTTGTTGATGGTCAGGTTCACGCGGTTCAGCGCTACCGTCTCGATGGTGTCGGTCTGGTACACCTTCTCGATGTCGGTGAGCTTGATCATGGGCGTGTTTTTCAGGGAAGTTTGCACGGGCTTGGCTTGGGCAGTGGTCAGCGTGGTTTCCATAGGGCTGCGAGGGTTGGGCTGATGGCGTTACTGGCGGTTGGAGATAGAAGGGCTACTGCATTGTCCACTTTCGGTGCGACGCAGAGCGGCTCTGGAGGTAAGTAGCCAAGGCACGTGCCAATTAAATAACCCACTGTAAATCATACTATTAAGCACAATATCAGTGGATTACCCAGCAGAAATGTTGTCCACATCCGGACACCGTGTTCGGAAATGACGAGCCCTTGTCGAAAAACCGAACACCAATACCCACCATACTTATTAGCAGATGCCAAGACACTATCCGCAGCTCTTATTTAGACTTATTATAGTCTATTATATAATTTATCAACTAAAAACTAGCTTTTACTTTGAATAACGCGGCTCGCTGTGCTTCCTTTGAGCACTCTTTGGAATGATTCCAAATAAAAGCCGCTCCATGAAGCACCTACCCTACCTGGGCTTGACAATCGGCCTTTCTGCCTTTTGTGCACCTGTTTTTGCCCAGCAAGCCGCTGCCATTCGCGGCACCGTCACCACGCAGGACGGCTCGCCCGCCGAGTCCGTCACCGTGGGCCTGAAAGGCCGCCCCCAGGGCGCCATCACCAACAGCAAAGGCCAGTTTGTGATTGAGCGCGTCCGCGACGGGCAGTACACCGTGGTGGTATCGGCCGTGGGCCTGCAAACGACGGAGAAGCAGGTGACAGTGAGCGGCGGGCAGGCCGAGCCGCTGGACTTCGTGCTGGCCGAAAGCGCCCAGCAGCTGCGGGAAGTGGTGGTGAGCGGGGCGCGCATCAACAAGTTTGCCCGCAAGCAGTCGGAGTACGTGAGCAAAATGCCGCTCAACAACCTCGAAAACCCGCAGGTGTACGCCACCGTGGGCAAGGAGCTGCTGACGGAACAGCTGGTTTTCTCGGTGGACGACGCCGTGCGCAACGCGCCGGGCCTGCAGAAAATGTGGGACGCCACCGGCCGCGCCGGCGACGGCGGCGCCTACTACAACACCCGCGGCTTCATCGTGCAGAGCCAGCTGCGCAACGGCCTGGCCGGCAACGTGACCAGCAGCATCGACGCGGTGAACCTGGAGAAGCTGGAGGTCATCAAGGGCCCGTCGGCCACGCTGTTCGGCTCGGCCCTGACCTCGTACGGCGGCTTGGTCAACCGCGTCACCAAGAAAGCCTACGAAACCTTCGGCGGGGAAGTGAGCTACGCCACGGGCTCCTTCGCCTTCAACCGCCTGAGCCTGGACGTGAACACGCCGCTGGGCGCCAGCAAGAAGGTGCTGTTCCGCCTGAACGCGGCCGGCAACTACGAAGACAGCTGGCAGAACCGCGGCTACCAGGGCTTCCGCAAGAGCGTGGCCATTGCGCCCACGCTCACCTACCGCCCCACCGACCGCCTCACCATCAACCTCGACGCGGAGCTGCTGCGCGGCCGGGGCGTGACCGGCCAGATTCTGTTCCCGTACGGCCCGCTGGGCGTGAAAAGCGCCGACCAGCTGCCCGTGGACTACCGCCAGTCGTACTGGGGCGAGGGCCTGATTCAGGATTCGCGCAGCTCGAACTACTTCGGGCAGGTGAACTACCAGATTGCGCCGGGCTTCACCTCCTCCACCAACGTCACGCACAGCCGCAGCTACTCCGACGGCTTCGGGCCCTATATCTACCTCTCGGCCAACTCGGTGATGCAGGTGGACCAGGCCACCAAAAACAGCCGCAGTAGCCTGACGGAGGTGCAGCAGCTCTTCAACGGGGACTTCCTGATCGGTAAGCTGCGCAACCGCGTGGTGCTGGGCCTGGATTTCCTGCGCGTCGACAACAACCAGTATTTCTTCGGGCCTTACTCCGGTCCCACGCTGGCCTTCGGCCTCGACAAGGACGCCTACCGCGGCTACACCGGTGCCTTCCAGCAAGGGCTGTACGACGCGGGCCGGATCGACTTTACCTACCCCGTCACCACCAAGTTCAACAACTACAGCGCCTTCGCCTCCGACGTGCTGAACCTGACGAAGAAGCTGAGCGTGATGGCCGCCCTGCGCGTGGACCGCTACGACAACCGGGGCGGCAACGGGGGCTTCTCGGAAGTGCAGCCGTTCGCGCAAACGGCCTTGTCGCCCAAGTTCGGCGTGGTGTTTCAGCCGGTGCTGAATAAGGTGTCGGTGTTTGCCAACTACCAGAACAGCTTCCGCAACCCCGGCGCCTACCGGGCCTACAACCCGGCCGTACAGCCCGACAGCATTGAGCAGCGCATTGCCAAGCTGGAGCAGGCCAACCAGTGGGAAGCCGGCGTGAAGCTGGACCTGCTCGAGGGCAAGCTGACGACTTCGGTGAGCTACTACGACATCCGCGTGACCAACCTGCTGCGCGCCGATCCGCGCCCGGAAGCGGTAATTAAGCAGGGCCAGACCCAGGACGGCACCCAACTGGCCAAGGGCGTGGAGCTGAACGTGGTGGCCAACCCGGTGCCCGGCCTGAACGTGGTGGCCGGCTTCGCCTACAACGACTCCAAGCTGACCAAGGCCGATGAATCGGTGAACGGGCTGCGGCCTGCCACGGCGGCCTCGCCCTACCTGGCCAACCTCTGGCTGAGCTACCGCCTGATGGACGGCCGGGCGAAAGGCCTGGGCGCCGGCTTCGGCGGCAACTACGCCAGCGACAACAAAATCATCAACACTAGCGCCTCGGAGTTTGTGCTGCCCAGCTACACGGTGCTCAACGCCACACTGTTCTACGACCAGCCTAAGTACCGCATCGGCCTGAAGGTGGACAACCTCACCGATCAGCACTACTGGGTGGGCTACTCCTCCATCAGCCCGCAAAAGGTGCGCAGCTTCACCGGCAGCGTCGCCTACAAGTTCTAAAACTGCGGCGGCGCGCCAGCCCCCATCCGTATCAGCCGTGTGGTGAGTGACGGCTGATAATGGGTGGGAAGCCGGCGCGCCGCTGGGCAGTTGTTTCGCCTTAGCATCCGCGGCCTATGATGACGCCTTTCAAGAAAGCCATCGGCAAAATCCACCTCTGGCTCGGCCTCGCGTCCGGGCTGGTGGTGTTTATCGTGAGCCTGACCGGGGCTATCTTCGCCTTCCAGGACGACATCCGCGACCTGACCGAGCCCTGGCGCAAAGTCACGCCGCAGGCCACCGCGCCGGTGCTGCCCTCGCAACTACAGGCCGCGGCGCTGGCCGGGCATCCCGGCGTGGCCGCCCAGGACTGCTGGACCACCTACTTCGGCCCCGAGCGCGCCGCTACGGTGTACTTCGTCGATAAGACCGGCGCGCCGCTGATGGTGTCGCTGAACCCGTACACGGCCGAGGTGCTGCGCGTGCAGGATTTGCGCCGGCACTTCTTCACCATCGTCCAGGAAATTCACATGCACCTGCTGCTGCCCGAGGCGGTAGCCAAGTGGGTGGTAGGCATCAGCATCAGCATTTTCGTGGTGATGCTGCTCACGGGCCTGGTGCTGTGGTGGCCCAAGCGCAAGCAGGAGCGCCGGCAGCGCTTTACCATCAAGTGGGGCGGACGCTGGCGCCGCGTCAACTACGACCTGCACAACGTGCTCGGCTTCTACGCGGCCAGCATCGGGCTGCTGCTGGCGCTGACGGGCCTGTTCATGATTTTCCCCTGGATGCTCGACTCGACCATGTTCGTCATCAACGGCGGCCCCGTGGACTCGAGCCAGAAGATGACGGCCCAGGTGGATACGCTGCGGCCGGTAACCGCCGCCACCCATCCCCTGCCCGATGTGGTGTACCGCGCCGTGCGCCAACAGTCGCCCCACGCCGAGATGGTGCTGATGGGCCCGACCGGCACCGGCAAGGCCCCGGTGTATTGCTGGGCCTACGGCAAAACGCTGCACTACTACCACCGCGACGAGTACGCCTTCCACCCCGCCTCGGGTGAGCTGCTGCAACTGCTGCCGCACGCCGCCAAAAGTCCCGCCACGCGCTTTTCCGACATGAACTACGACCTGCACGTGGGTCAGCTCTTCGGCTTCGGCGGCAAAATCGTCGCCTTCCTGGCCAGCCTGGTTTCGGCCAGCCTGCCGGTGACGGGCACCATCATCTGGTGGGGGCGGCGCCACAAGCAGAAGAAGCCCCGCGCCCGGCTAGTGACAGCCTGAATAGGCCGACCGGCAGGCTCCAACATGATGAGTTGCTACCGCGCCGCGCTGTTTTGGGCTTGCTCATCTGGTTCAGAAGCTGTTCCTGGAGCGCCTAGCACGTCATGTCGAGCTTGTCGAGACATCTCGCTGGATAGTACCCCTAATCGTTGAGTTTACTACCTGCCATCAGCACGCGAGATGTCTCGACAAGCTCGACATGACTGTTCGTAAACAGCTTCTCAATATAAAAAGGCCGAACGCGTGCGTTCGGCCTTTTTATATTTCTACACTCAGGTTGTTTGCTTACGCGGGCAAAGCCGCCTTACGTGCCGCTACTTGCGCCTGAGCATCGGTGAGCACCGTTACCTGGGCTGCGTTCTGCTCCGCATCCACACTGGCCAGGAAGGCCGCCGAGCCACTCCGAGCCTGCCCGCGCTCGGCCAGGTTGTCTTTGCGGTCATTGGCTTTGCGGAGCTTGCTTTCCATCTGCTTGCGCAGGGAAGCGGGTAAATCGGCCTGGGCCAGGGTAGCCGTGTAGCTGGCTATTTCGGCATTGACGCCGGCCAGGCGCCCGGCCACGTCGGCGGCGCTGCGGTCGGCCTGCCGGCCCTGAAAATCGAGGTTACTGTCGCGCTGCTGATAGGAGTCCAGCTCGGCGGCGAGGCTGTCCAGTGCCTCGTCGCATTCGGCGCGGGTAGTGAGCAAGGCAAGATCAAGTGACATAAGCGAAATGGGTAAATGGTTAGAAAATGATGGGTTAAAAATAGAGGTTTGGCTTATACCAGTAGTATACCCAGGTAATATTTTACAACAATCATTTTTTAGCGGTCAGCCGGAGCATTCAGCAGGGCGGTCAGCGCGGCCCCTTCGGCTTCCAGCGCCTCGGCCCGTACCCGTAGCAAGTGGTAACGCGCACTGGCCTCGGCATCCAGGGCCGCGGCGGCCGCTTGCCGCCGCCGCAGCAGCCAGTCGTGGGCCGGGCTACCCGGCTCGGCAGCGGCCAACAACGCCGGTAGCGCCTGCTGCCAGCGGCGAGCTACTTCGGCGGCTTCCAGCAGCGGGCGCAGCTCGCGGCGCAGACGGGCAATGTGGTGCCGGCAGTAATCGAGACGGGCCTCCAAGGGGCCGGAGGCTGGGCCAACCAGACCGGGCGGCTCCGATTCGGCCGCTTCAGATACTTCGGGCGTTGCGGGCAGCTGCTGAGCCAGTGGCAGCAGGCGCTGCAATACGGTGCCGCTCACATTGCGGCGGCCAGCTTCCAGGTGGCCCACTAGCCCCGGCGCAATGCCCAGGTAGGCAGCTAGCGCGGCCTGATCGAGACCGAAGTAGTAGCGCACTTGCGCCAGCAACGAATTGGAAGGTTTGGAACGACGACCCATGCAATAACTGTAGGATATTTATTTAAGAATAAAAATATCCTACACATTTTTACAATGGACAAATAGCTTTGACTGTCGGCAGTCATCTATCGAGCATGGCTTTATCAGGCACGCAGGCGCACATCCAAGGCCTCCGCTGGCACGTCCTTGGGCAGGGCGCACGCGCCCTTGACACTTATAACGGCAGGCTTGCCATGATACTGAGCTTGGCGCTGTCCTTCAAAATCTACCTCAATGCTGTTTCCATCAGTCTTGATATGTAGCCGATAGATATGATGCACGATATTGCCCATGTGCAGGTACCAAGCGGCTATCAGCGGTGCTACTTGCTTGAAGGCCGCTTTATCCTGGCCCAGGTAATGATAGAGCCCGACTAACGGCGGTAGGTAGTCGTCCGCCACCCGTTGTTGCAGCATGTAAGGCAAGCTGGCATCAGTGGGTGGCCGCTGGTTGAGCAGCAACAGGTCTGCTTGGAATTGAGCGCGTTTCTCAGGCGTTTGGCCGTTAAAAATGTAGTCCATGCCTTCCGGCCGTTCCCGCACCTCGGCTACCAACTGCCAGGTTTCGGCCTCTGCTCCCTGGGTTTGGGCACTGAGGTTACGCAAACGGCATGGGTAGAGCTGTTCGTTGAACACGACGCTTGCCAGATTAATACGCTGGTGCAGGCTCGCCAAAAACGCCCGTTGTGCTGGCTGGGTAGGCTGCAAGGTCAAATGCACTTCCGTACCACCATCTACCCGGCTGCTTAGCACTTCCACCGTTTCCCAAGAGCCATCATTTTTAACGAGCAAGGCTAGCGGAGCCGCCAACGCGGGCTTTGGCTGGCGGCGCGGTGCGGCAGCCTCGGCTACGGCAGCAGGTGCCGGCGGGCTTTTGTGCGCCGGGGCCAGGGCTACGGCCGCCGGGGCGGCGGCAAACAGCTCATCCACCCGGTCGGCAAGGCGCACCAGCACCCGGTTTACCTCCCCGTCCGACAGCGTATCAAGGGCCGTATCGGGTGTGTTGATAGCCTGGAACTCGCTCAGAACGCTGCGCCGGAAAAAGCACGTGCTCACAATGACGGATAGGATGGTTACACCCTCCCGCTGAGCTGCTTCCAGGAGCGGCGGCAACTCGTTGTTGTGAATGAAATCCGAGGCCAGAAAATCGGGGCTGACCAACAAAATAGCCACTTTGGCTTTGCTTAATGCCTTATCAATCTCTTCCCGCCACCGCTGGCCGCCGCGCAGGTGGGTGTCTTCCCATACCACAATGCCGCTCCCGCGCACCAACGGCTTTAGATGGACTTTTACACGGGCAAGCCACCGCTGGTCGGCGTGGCTGTAACTTACAAAGGCGTCGGTACGGGTGGACATAGGCAGGAGTAAAAGAGAAGCAGAAAGGTAGTTACGGCAGCTGCGTTGCTGGACTTAGCTCGTCTCTAGAAGCCGCCCCTCAAAAGCCCTCTTAGCTTTCGAAAGTCCTTTAGAAGCTAAATATTGATCAGGCCAACACTTTTAGCATCGAAAATTGTCCAAAAATTTAGACGACACGTTAGCTATTTCCCTGAATGGGTTAGTGTTTGAGCATCCCACTTCTTTTTAACTCACTACTTCACCAACCCTCTTTATCTGGAACTAATGGCAAAGCAGGACACGAAAGCCAGCAAAGAAACTTTCGCTTTACCATCATCCCCTTATGATGAACTAAGCCGCATTATCCAGTCGTACGCCCGCAGAGGCGACAACGTGAGCTTGGCGGATGTCGCCCGTTTAAGTGGCTTAACTGAAGACACCATCAGCAGAAACAATGCTTTTTTAACCACATCGGGATTAATAGCTGGGGGCAATGCCAAAAGCGCTACCGATTTGGGCAAACGTTTAGGGCGAGCATTAGAGCACGAACAGGCCGACGACGTGCGCAATTGCCTCGCTGAAATGGTGCAGGCCGTTCCGTTTTTGACTGACTTGCTTTCACCCGCACGGATGAAGAAGGGCAATACGGAAGCTGAACTAGTCGCACATATCTTATATGTGGCAGACATACCCAGGACCAATACAAAGAAAGTAACCGGTGCACATGCCGTTGTTCGAATCCTCCTGGAAGCGGGCTTACTTACCGATGACAACGGCACTCTTCGCCTTCAAGCAGGAACGCCCCCGCAAGCCGAACCCGTCTCAAGCAACGGCCAGGCGCCGCCAGCCGAGCCAGCGCCCCAACCAAGTAACGCTGCCCAACCTACCACGTCGGTGCCTCTTACGACTGCCGCCACCACGGCCGGACCCTTTGCTATTGCTATTAATATTCAGTTAGAGTTGCCAGCCTCGACTGATCCAACGGTGTATGAGAACCTTTTCAAGGCGTTGAAAAAGCATCTATTGTCGGGCAATGAGTAGCCAATGGCTTGACTTGGTAGCTCAGTGGCAACAAAAAGCTGCAGCAGCTCAAGAAGAAGCACACCGAGTTTTGGCCGTTCACGAAGGCGCTGTTAAGTCGCGTGTAATCGTGTTGGAGGATGTGATGCGGAAACTGACCGCATCACCGCTGCCATCGGACGTGCAGGATTATTTTCGGGAAGCTATAACGTGTTTGGAGCATGATGCTCGCCGGGCGGCTATTGTGCTGTCGTGGGCAGGCTTCTTTTATACCATCTGCGAGAAGCTGTATAGCCAACACGAAGCTGCGTTGCGCATGGCTTACCCCAATTGGCAATTTACTAGTTTTGAGGAGTTAAAAGAGACCTACAACGAGTTTCAATTAATAGAAGCTATGCGCAAGGTAAGCCTGATTTCAAAGCCTGAAATGCGACAGTTTCAGGGTCTACTGGCTCAACGCAATCAGTGTGCTCATCCAACCCGATATCAACCTAGCATGAACGAAGCTTTAGGCTTTGTGAGTCAGGTGCTTGATCAAGCTATTCGACACCTTTGATTTTTGGCACCAGCACCATGTAAGGGATAAGCCCCGACAGCAAGCAGTCGGGGCTTATCCCTTACATGGTAATAGAAAATATCCTACAACGAGCGTAGGATATTTTGCCTGCCAAAAAATAACCTACCCCCTGCCCCTACTCCGCCGCGGCCGTCAGCAGAGGTTCCTGCCGCTCAAAGTCGTAGAGCGTGAGGGTGCGCAACTGGTAATAAGCCACCCAGCAGGCGCGCAGGGCGGCAATGTAGGCGCGCTTGGCGCGGTCCTTCTCGCTCTGGGCGATGTTGAGGTCGGTGAGGGTGAGGCGGCCGAACTGGTAGGTAGAGCGCGCAATGTCGTAGCGGCGCTGGGCCAGCGAATCGGCGCGGCGGGTGAGCAGCAGCTGCTGGCTGAGGGCGCCGAGCTGGGCAGCCTGGCTGCGCACCGACTGCTCGAAGGTCAGCTGCTCCTGCTCCACGTTCTGCTTGACCTGCTGGCGGGCCAGCTCGGCGGTCTTGACGGTAGCGCGCGTTTTGCCCCAATCCACGATGGGCAGCGAGAAGCCCAGGCGCACCTGCTGCTGGTCCTTGGGGCTCACGTAGGAATCGGCCAGCTGATCGGCGCTGCTGGCCATGCCAAAGGACGCCGTGAGGTTGGCCTGAAAGCCGGTGGTGCCTTTGGCCTGGGCCACGTTGCGGTCGGCTTCCAGCAGGCGGCGCTGAAACATCAGCCCCTCGCGGCGGAACTGCCGGGCCTGCGCCAGCGCAGCCTCGGGGGCCACGCTCAGCTGCGGCGTGGCGGGCGGCACGTTGAGGGCGGCGGCGGGGTCGAGGGCGAGGCCGGTGTAGCCGCTGAGCTGCACGGCGGCGTTCTGGGCATCCACACCTGCCTGCACTTCGGCCTGCCGGGCGTTGAGCAGGTTCAGCTCCAGTAGCAGCAGGTCGTTTTCGGAGAGGCGGCCGAGGCGGTGCCGTTCGCGGCCCATGCGCAGCAAGTCCTCGCTGGCGCGCAGGTTCTGGCGGGCCACGTCGGCGTTTACCTGCTGCAGCAGCACGTCGAAGTACAGCTCCGTGACGCGGCGCGCAATGGTTTCGCGCTCCTCCACGTACTGGCGCTGCGACTCGCGGTAGCGCAGCGGCTCGATGCGCCGGTTCCAGCTCAGCTGGTTGAAGCCGCCGATGGGCTGCGTCAGCCCGATGGCCACGGGGTTGCTGTTGTAGAGGCGCTGTCCGCCGCCTTCGAAGTTGTCGAAGCGCTGCAGGGTGCTGCCCACCGAGATTCTGCCGCCCGTCAGCCCGATGCCCTGGCTGAGCGTGGTGGCCACGTACGAGGTATTGATGCGCACGTAGCGGAAGCTGGTGGTGCCGTCGGGCTGTTGCACGGCCAGGATGGTGCGCGAGTAGTCGGGCAGCACGCCGTTCAGGGCCAGCTGCGGCTTGTAGTCGGCCCGATAGGACCGATACTGCCAGTAGCTGGTTTCGCGGTTGGTCACCGCCTGCTTGGCCACCGATGACTGCACCAAGGTCAGGTCAATCACCTGCGGCAGCGTCAGGGCCGCCGGGGCGGTTTTGCCCGGCGCGGGCAGGCTTTGCGCCACCAGCACCTTCGGCGCGAAGAGAAACACCAGCAGCGCTACAATGGCCAGCATCAGCAGCCAGAGCCGTAGCACATCGAGGTAAAACGACAGGGTTTTCATAACTCGGAAAGGCAGGGCGGAGCGGTAGACGGAAGCGTGCATCGGAAAGCAGGTAGCGCAGGCGCAGAGGGAAGGAACGGGGAGGGAATTAGCGCTTGATGGTGAGCAGGGGCACTTGCTGGTAGTCCTTCATGTCGCTGATGATCAGTTCGTCGCCGGGGCGCAAGCCGCTCAGCACCTGCACGTAGTCGAAGTTGGAGTCGCCGAAGCGCACGGTGCGGCGCACGGCCTGGTCATCGTGCAGCACAAACACCTCCTGCTCGCGGCCACCTTGGTAGTAGGGGCCGTTTTTCACCCGCAGCGTGCCGCGGTGGGCGCGCGTCACCACGTACACGTCGGTGCGCAGGTTGGCGCGCAGGGCGGGGTGGTTGTTCTGCTCCAGGCGGACGTAGAAAGTCACCACGCCCTTGTCCACGGCCGGGCTGATGGAGCTGATGGTGCCGCGCAGATCGGTACCGCTCAGGCGCACTATCACCGCATCGCCCAGGTGCAGGGAGTCGGCGTAGGCATCGGCGATGGTGGCGCGCACCCGGAAGGAGCTCAAATCGGCGACCCGGGCCAGCACCTGGCCCTGCGTCACGGTCGAGCCAATGTCCTCATTGACCCAGGTAAGCACGCCGGCCTGATCGGCGCTGACGGTGGCCTGGCGCAGCTTGCCGGCCAGCTCACGGATGCTGCGGTCCTGCATCTGCACGGTGTAGCCCAGCCCCCGCTCGTCGGCTTGGTTGGACTGCCGCTGGTTTTGCATCTGGCGGCGCACTTTCTGCAGCTCCAGCTCGGCAATCTTCAGGTTCAGCTCGGCCTGGCGCACGCCTTCCTGGGTGCCCGAGCCGATGCCGAGCAGGTGCTGCTCGTCGCGCAGGGCCGATTGCAGGCTGCGCACTTTCTCCTGCTGCACCTGCTGCTGGGCTTCCAGGTCGTTGAGGCTGCGCTCCAGGGAGAGTTGCAGCAGGGTGCTCTTGTTACGGTTTTGCAGCTGCTCGTCCTGCAGCTTGGCCAGGGCCGTGCTGGTCAGCTCCTTATCCAACTCCAGAATGGGCTGGCCCGGCTGCACCTTGTCGCCGGCCGTGAGCAGCACGCGCCGCACCGTGGACTGGATGGGGCTGGTAACGACGGCTTCGTGGGCTGGAATAACCACGCCGGCAGCGGTCAGCGAGGCTTCCACGTCGCCAGTTTCCACCACGGCGGTTAGGAGTTCGTCCTGCTTGATGCTAGGCCGCAGTACACTGCGGAAGGCCCATAGCCCGCCGGCCACCAGCAGCAGCACGGCAGTGGCCAGCAACCAGCGCTGGCGGCGGCGTTTGGCCTGAATAGCGGGCGATATAGCTCTGTCCATTTTCGTTCGGATTGGGGGTCGTTTGGGGAACAAGCAGCCAAGCCCAATGCCAAAATCATAACCACCATTTTGTCAGACACTTATATTCAACTTATCGTCACTTAGCCCCTAAAATATTGTCCGGATGTGGACACTGTGTTCGGTTATGCCCGGGCTTTGTCGTACAAGCTTGGTCAACCCAACGGGAAGCATAAAATTTACCTGCGGCCATATGCATCCAGCCACGAGCAAAGCCGTACATTAGCAAAAAGCTAAATTATTTAGCAAACGCAACATGAAAACAACGCTGCTGATCCAGGACGAAACGGCCACCGGCGCCGTGCTGCACCGCCTAGCCTTGGAGCTAACCCACGAAACCATCACCGTGCGCGAGCTGATCGAACAGCGTGTGCGCCAGGAAGTAGCGGCGCATAACCAGCGCAACGACGACGTGTTCAGTGGCCTCGTGCAGCCCACCGACTCGGAGCGGGTACTCAACGGCTACCGCCTGAAAAAGCAGCACCACATCGACGCGGAAAAGCAGCTTTACCGGGCGCTGGAGGCCTTTCAGCAGAACGGCTACTTCATCCTGGTGAACGACCGGCAGGTAGAAAGCCTCGACGAGCAGATCTGGCTCGGTCCCGGCGCCACGGCCAGCTTCGTGAAACTGACTCCGCTGGTTGGCGGCTGAGCCGGATGAGCGCCTGGTCGGAGCTGTGGCAACGCGCGCAGGACGCGGCGGCCCGGCTGTTTGCTGATGTTTCTCCCAATCCTTCCCCCATGTCCGTTACTGAAAAAGCCCGCTCGTTTGAACAAGCCCTGAACGGCAGCAGCGCCGAAGCCCAGGAAATGCAGCCCGTGCTCCGGCAGCTGCTGCTCGACATCGAGGAGCGCCAGATGAGCTACTACTCCCTGAAGCTGCTGGAAATACCCACCTACCAGGGCATCCGCGCGCAGGACGCCGCCTACAAGGGCCGCCTGGTACTGGCCGCGGCGGAGGCCATCCGGTTTTGCCGCGACAATCACGGCGCGGTCGACTACAGCATCCGCAACCTGTTTGAGGCCCTGCTGCAACAGCTGCTGCGCTCCACTCTGGAGCTAAGCGCGCCCCAATTGCTGCGGCTGCTGGAGCTGTACGGCATCCACTTCCCCGCCACCGACAAGGCCGCTGAGGTAGGTCATGCCCTGATTATGGCGCCCGTGCTGCTGACGCTGGGGCAGGTGGAGAAATACCAGAAAAAGCACGGCCCCGACGCCGCACTGACGCGCTGCCTGCACCAGCTGCTGGCCGCTACCGGGCGCAACGCCAGCGGCTACGGGGTGAGCACGGAGGTCAAGATCCGGCTGAAGCTGCAGGAACTGCTGGGCACCCACGACGAGGCCGCGCTGCCCGCCGTGCAGTTCGTCGACGGGGACGCCTTCGGCCGCCACCTCAACGAATTCGTGGCCAGCCTGCCCCCGGCCGATGTCACCACCCGCCCCTGGCTGCAGCTGCTGCAGCTCTGGCAGAAGCCCAGCGGCGCGCAGCCCACGGTCAAGTTTCGCAAGGAAGTCGATGCGCTGATAGCCGCCATCGGGCCCGAAGCCGTGCAGGTCCGGACCGGGCAGTGGCTGGAGCTGCTCACCACCCTGCCCGTGGAGGAGCGGCAGCACACTTTCGGCGTTGAGTGGCACTTCCTGCATGAGCCCAGCCTGCACGTAGCTAAGGGCCTAGTCTGGACCCTGGGCCCCACCGCCGACGCAACCCAGCAGCAACTGCTGGCCGACCTCGCGCTAAAGTGCTACCGCAAGGTGCCGGGGCGCGGCCCGCTGGCCGCGAGCCTGGGCAACGCCTGCCTGTCGGCGCTGGCGCAGGGCGGGCTGCCGGGGGTGGCGCACCTGTCGCGCCTGCGGGCCAAGGTGCGCCAGACCAATACCCAAGAGCTGATCGGCCGCTACATCGAGAAGGCCTCGGCCGAGCTGGGCGTGACGCCGGCTGAAATCGAGGACATGGCCGTGCCCACCTGCGGCCTCAGCCAGGGCCGCGCCGACTTCGATTACGGCGACTACCACGTGGTGCTGCAGCTCACCGACGGCAAGGCTGAAGTGAGCTGGCAGAAGGGTGGCAAGGTGCTCAAAAGCGCCCCGGCGGCGCTGAAATCCACTCACGCCGCCGAGCTGAAGGAGCTGAAAACCGCCCAGACCCAGGCCCAGCAAACCTTCACCACTCAGCGCGACCGGCTCGACCGCAGCTTTGTGGAGGGCCGCCGCCTGCCCTATGCCTGGTTCCGGCAGTACTACCTGGAGCACGGCCTGCTCAGCCTGCTCACCCAGCGCCTGATCTGGCGCTTCTCCCATCCCGACGGTACCCACCACGACGCCCTCTGGCTCGACGAAGCCTGGCGCGACGCCCAGGAGCAGCCCGTGCCCGCCCCCACCGACGAGACGCAGGTGCAGCTCTGGCACCCCGTCCTCTCCCCTACCGATGAGGTGCTGGCCTGGCGGGCCTTGCTGGAGCGCCGCGAGCTGCGCCAGCCGCTCAAGCAGGCCTTCCGCGAGGTCTACCTGCTCACGCCGCCCGAGGAGCGCACCCGCACCTACTCCAACCGCATGGCCGCGCATATTCTCAAGCAGCACCAGTTCAACTCGCTGGCCCGGCTGCGCGGCTGGCGCTACGCGCTGATGGGTGCTTACGACAAAGGCTACGAGTCGGACGCGGCCCAGCTGGCCCTGCCGGCGCACGATTTGCGGGCCGAGTTCTGGGTAAGCGAAGTCAACGCCGACAACGCCTTCAACGACACCGGCATCTGGCACTACGTGAGCACCGACCAGCTGCGCTTTACTCACTTGGCTGGCGAGGAAACGCTGCCCCTGACCGACATTCCGCCGCTGGTTTTCTCCGAAGTCATGCGCGACGTGGACCTGTTCGTCGGCGTGGCCTCGGTGGGCAACGACCCGCTCTGGCGCGACGGCGGCGGGCTGGTGCAGTACCGTAACTACTGGGAGAGCTACAGCTTCGGGGAACTGTCGGAGGTGGCCAAAAACCGCAAGCTGGCCCTACAGCGCCTGGTGCCGCGCCTGCGCATTGCCAAGGTCAGCGAAATCCAGGACCGTTTCCTGGTGGTCAAAGGCAAGCTGCGCACCTACAAGATTCACCTCGGCTCGGGCAACATCCTGATGGAGCCCAACGACCAGTACCTCTGCATCGTGCCCGACCGCTCGGGCAAGCAGGCCGGCACCGGCGACGTGTTCCTCCCCTTTGAAGGCGACGCCATCCTGAGCATCATCCTGAGCAAAGCCCTGCTGCTGGCCGACGACGACAAAATCACCGACGAAACCATCACCCGCCAGATCCGGAACTAACGGACTCCGGCTACTTGCTGCACGGGCCGCAGCGCTGGCCCCTGCCGAATGCAAACCGCCCGCTCAGCCTAGGCCGAGCGGGCGGTTCCGTGTAAGCCAGATACGACTAGCGGCGCTTGCGCAGGCGCTTGAGGGCGTAGGCGGCCCCGCCAGCCAGCAGCAGCGAAGCCCCGCCGTCGATGGGCACGGCCGTAGGATCGGGAGGAGTAACCGGGCCGGGTACGGGGCCACCCGAGCCGGGGCCCTGGGCCGAAGCAGTGTGCATCAGCGCAGTCAGGCCGCAGGTGATGCCGAAGCAGAGTAGAAAGCGACGATTCATAATTATTGCACGGTGATTTTGCGGGTGATGGTGCCGGCTTCGGTGCTCAGCTGCAGGGTGTACAACCCGGCGGCCAGGCCAGCGGTAGGCAGGGTCAGGCGCATTTCGCTGCTGGTCAGCGGTGCGCTGCTGGCGCGCACTACCTGCCCAACGGCGCTAAGCAGGCGTACCTGGGCAGTCTTACCGCGCAGGCCCGCTGCAGCCACATTCAGCGGAGCGCCGGCCGTGGGGTTGGGGTACACTTGCAGCTCGCCGGCCCAGGTGTTCTTGGTGTTGGCCAGCGGCCGGGCAGCGTTGAAGTGCAGCACGAAGCGCGTGGTGCTCAGGCCCTGCGGCAGCTGCGCCGCGTAGGCGCCCTGACGCAGGTCGTGCCAGGTGCCGGTTTGCCGGTCTTCCAGCATAATCTGGTCAGCGGCCGGGAAGTTGATCAGCTGCTCGGGCGTAAACAGGTAGGTACCCGCTACCGGGGCGTTCAGCCCCAGCGGCATAACGAGCGGCTGGTTGCCGGTCGGCACGCCCTGAATGGCCAGGGCATCAGGCCCGGCCTGCTGGTAGAGCGTGGGCTGCTGGCCGCCGTTGAGCTGCACTTTTAGCGCGTCGTAGGGCGCATCGAAAGCGGGCGTAGCGCCGGCCTGCTGGTACACGTAGAGGGCATCCTGGCTATTGGCACCGGCTGCACCCTGGCGCTGCAGCGTCAGTTGCAGCAGCGGACGCGTTTCGGTGGTGGCAGGGCGGCTGTAGGTCGGCTCGGCGTAAGTGGTGAGGCGGGCGGCGTTGGTGAAGCTCACGCTACCCGAAGCGCCAGCCGACGATACCCGCACGAAGAAGGCCTGGCCCATCGGCAGGAGGTTGTTGGTGCCCACCCCGTTGACGTAGGCCGTGTAGCCGCCGGAGTAACGGTCGTTGGAGTGGTACACGTAAGCCGCCGCGTCCACGTTGGTGCGCCCCACCAGGTTCCAGTCCACGGGCGCGGGGTATGGATTGCCAATCAGGTGCCAGCCCGCTTCGGATGCTGCGCCACGCGTCAGGCCAGATCGGGTGATGTTGCCCGTATTCAGCGACGACCCGGTCACCTCAAAGAAGTTGCCGGCCGGCTCGTTGATGGTGTAGCCAGTCGTGGGCGCTATTACCTGATTGGTAGCAGTCGGGGACTGCCAGCCCTGATCGAAGCTGGCCAGGCTGGTGCTGGCGGCCGAAACGCGGTTTTCGCTGTAGCCGAAGATGGTCGGGAACGGCGTTACCAGGCCCGGGTTGGCAGCCGAGTTGTAGGCGGCGTTGATCCGGATAGGGCCGGCACTATCGGCGGCGGGCAGGCTCGGGAAAACGGCCAGCGTAGCCAGCGTAGCCCCGTTCACGGCCGGCGTCCAGTGGCGGTAGCCGAAGCCCGCATTGCCGGCCGGAGCGATGTAGCGCTGCACGGTAGCGTTGCCGGACACGGTGCCGCCGTTGTTCACCACCATGCCCGTTCCGATGTAGTTCGACAGGATGAGGAAGCGCTGCCCGTTGGTGTTCAGCGTGCCCGTCAGCGTCAGCAGGCGCTGAATCTCGGTGCGGCCCGTCAGCGTGGCCCCGGAGGCGCCCACCGTCAGGTTGCGGAACTGCGTGGGGCTGCTCCCGCCGACGCTCTGCGCGGCAGTGCCGGTCAGCGTCACGGTTGCGTTGCCATTGGCGGCGAAGGTGCCATCGTTGTCGAAGTCGCCGGCTATGGCCAGGGTAGCGCCGTCGCCCACCGTCAGCGTGGCGCCGGGGTTCACTGTCACGTTGCGCGCCGCGGCCGTGGTGGTGCTCACCACCGGGTAGCGCGCGAGGCCGCCGGGAATGGTCACGTCGTCGCCCGCCGTGGGCACTACCCCGCCCGACCAATTCGAGGCCACGGCCCAAGCGGTGGAGGTAGCGCCCGTCCAGGCGTAGCTGTTGGTCACGGTGGTGCGGTACAGCACGTTGCGTTGCGTGCCCACCGTCGAAGACGCCGGCCCGGAGGTACCGGCTACCGTGTACAAGTCGTTGCCGATGGCTACGGTGCGCGTCTCGCTCAGCGGCAGGGGCAGGCTGGTGCCGGCGCTCCAGGAGTTGGTGCTGGGCGTGTACACGTACACCGTAGCAAACATCGGCGTGGCGCCGTTGTAGTAGCTCTCCTTACCCCCTACCACGTACAGCCTGCCGTCGGCCCCGAGGGCCCCGCCGGCTTGGTTGATGCCTACCGGCAGCGCCGCCGCCGTGGTCCAGGTATTGGTCATGGCGTTATAGACCAGGTGCGAGGTCAGGGCCGTGTTGCCGCCGTCGGTGCTGTTGGTTCCGCCGATGATGTGAATCAGCCCCGCCGCATCGGCAATGGCCACGTGGCCGTGCCGCCCGATGGGCATGGGGGCGCCCGTGGTCCAGGAGTTGGTGGAGGGCGTGTAAATCTGCGTTTGGGTCGAAGCCCCGTTGCCGCCCGCCCAGCCGCCGAACAGGTAAATCTTGCCGTTGGCCGTTACGGCGGCGGATTCCCACACGCCCACGGGCAGGCTGGCAATAGCGGTCCAGACGTTGGTGGCCGGGTCGTAGCGGTAAGCCGAGCTGCTGGCCGTGCCGTCGCCCAGGCTGTAAATCAGCCCACCGGGCCCCACCACCCCCGCAAAGCCCCGGGAGGCATAGGGGTAGTTGGCGCCGGTGCTCCAGGTGTTGGTGGCCACGTTGTAGATTTCCATGCTGGAAAACTCGCTCGTGCTGCCGTTGAAGTCGCCTACGTAGCCGCCCCAGGCGTAGATCTTGCCGTTCAGGGCCACGGCCGCGTGCTGGCTTCGGCTCTGGCTCAGGCCGGTCAGCTGATTCCAGGCGGCCAGCGTGCGCGACTGCGGCAGCACGGGAGCCACGGAGCGGGCCATGGAGCGGATAACGGCACCCGGGGCCAGCTGCCCCGGAATGAGTTGGCGGGTGGTGGGCTGCTGGGCCAGCGCGGGCACGGCAACGGCCTCAACCAGCGTAGCCAGCGCTAGAAAGGGTAAAATCTGCTTCATGCGAAGTTGGATGTAAGAAATAATAACCTGTTTGCGTGGGACGATGAAGTGACTCTTTTAGTGAATATTTCATACCCCGACACAATATTACCACGATTCTATTTAAATAATCACACTTAATTGGATATTATCCAGCCAACCCGAACAGTTTTTAGGCCGTGTTCGTGCATCGTCTTACTAGTCATGACACAAAAGCGCCCGATCAGCCCTACCGGCTGTTACGGCGGGGCTGATCGGGCGCTGCGGAGCCCAATTCGGGGGCTTCGGTCGGGTTTACTTGCGTTGGCCCGCGTCCTGAATGCGGGTAGGCGTGTCGGTACCGCTCACGATGCCGCGGGCACTGATGGCAATAGCCTCGATAACCGCCGTCATGTTCTTCAGGTCCAGGCTTTCCACCTCGTCGTCCACGCTGTGGTAGAGCTTATCGGTGGGAATCTGGTCGGTGCTGATGCTGTGGGCGGGCACGCCCAGCCGGGCCAGCGTGGCGTTGTCGGAGCGGTAAAAGAGCTGCTGCTCGGGGTACGGATCGGGCTCGAACTTAAACGAGCTGCCCTGCAGGTTGCGCTGCAGAATGGGCCCGAAGTCGGACTTGTCGAAACCCGTGATGAAGGCCGAGCCGGGGCCGAACTTCGAGACCTTGCCGATCATCTCGATGTTGAACATGGCCATTACCTTGGCCGGGTCGAGCTGTTTGGAGAAATACTGGGAGCCGAAGCCGCCGATTTCTTCGGCCGTGAAAGCCACAAACACCAGCGTGCGGGCGTTCTGCTTGGTTTTCTTGAAGTGCTCGGCCAGGGCTACCACCGCCGTGGTGCCCGAGGCGTCGTCGTCGGCGCCGTTGGCAATGGAGTCGCCGGCCACGGCGGGCAGGATGCCGATGTGGTCGTAGTGCGCGGAGAAAACCACCTGCTCGGCGGCTTTGGCCGCGTCGCGGCCGGGCAGCACGCCCACCACGTTGCGAATCTCCAGCTGCTTGATGCTGGTGCTGCCGGTGAGCTGGTACGGCGTGGCGTCGGTGGGCGTGGCGGCCGTGAGCACGAAGGCGGCGCTGGTCGGCTCCGGTCTTTCGGCGCGGAAGGCGCTGTGCTGCAGCTGCGCGGCCAGGCGCTTAAACACGGCCGCGTGCGCCGGGTCGATGAGCACCAGCACGTTTTCCTTGGCGCGCATCAGCGGCCCTACTTCCCGGCGAAAATCGGCCTGCGGGCCGACTACTACCACGCGCGGTGCGCCGGCCTGCCCGCTAGCCCAGCTTACCTGCTCCTGCCCGGAGAGCAGCACCACGTTTTCGCGCGGCACGGCGGCCCCGCCTACAGTGGCCTGCAGGGCGGTGGTCTTGATTTCGTAGGCGGGGAACGTCTGCTCGAACGAGGTGAGCCCGGTCAGCGGCTGCAGCCCGATGCGCTTGAACTCGCCGGCCAGAAACTGCGCCGCCTCGGGGGCGCCGGTGTTCAGGGCCCGGCCGCGCAGCTTGTCGTCGGCCAGCGTCTTCTCGACGCGCTCAATCGTCTTGGCGGAAATTTTCGTTTTGGCGGGTTTCGCCGCTTTCTGCTGTGCCGTGGCCACCTGCACGGCACTGGCCAGGGCCAAGCCCAGGAGAAGTCGTTTCATGTGCGCAAAGTAGCGGAACTGCTGCGGAGCGTTGCGCACGTGGAGCTACAGTTTTTGCGCCACGCAGTACCCCAGCTGCGTCAGAAGCAGTACCCAACGCATGGCTGAGGCGGCTAAAGCAGCAAACCGGGCACGGCGCAAAACCCATTTGGGCTCTACGGCTTATTCTCTACAGGCATGTAGAACATGCAAAGGGGCTGCTGCAAGAGCCTTAATTCGCGAACCAGCTGCCGGGCTTGTCGTACCTTGGCTCGTCCGCTGTCCTTAGCTCCTATGTCCGACACGCCCCTCTCCAGCCTCTACCGGCCCTCCCTCACCCTGCTCACCGACCTTTACCAGCTCACCATGGCGTACGGCTACTGGCGGCAGGGCATGCAGGACCGTGAGGCCGTGTTCCACCTGTACTTCCGTAAGGCGCCGTTCAACGGCGGCTACGCCGTGGCCGCCGGCCTGGCCTACGCCGTCGACTGGCTGGAAAACCTGCGCTTCTCGGAAGAAGACCTGGCTTACCTTGGCTCCCTGCGCGGCAGCAAGGGCGGCGTGATGTTCGAGCAGGGCTTCCTGGATTATCTGCGCGACCTGCGCTTCACCTGCGACGTGGACGCGGTGGCCGAAGGCACGGTGGTGTTCGGCAACGAGCCGCTGATGCGCATCCAGGGCCCGCTGCTGCAGGCCCAGCTGGTGGAAACGGCCCTGCTCACGCTCGTGAACTTCCAGACGCTGATTGCCACCAAAGCGGCCCGCATCCGCGAAGCCGTGGGCCCGAATGACCAGATTCTGGAGTTCGGCCTGCGCCGCGCCCAGGGCTTCGACGGCGGCCTCTCGGCTACCCGCGCCGCCTACCTCGGCGGCGCCGACGGCACCTCGAACGTGCTGGCCGGGCAGCAGTTTGGCATCCCCGTGCGCGGCACCCACGCCCACAGCTGGGTAATGGCCTTCGAGGGCGAGGAAGAAGCCTTCGACAAGTACGCCGACGCCTTCCCCGACGATTCCGTGTTCCTCGTGGATACCTACGACACGCTGGAAGGCGTGCGCAACGCCATCAAAGTAGCCGAGCGCCTGCGTGAGCGGGGCCACGAGCTGGGCGGCATCCGTCTCGACTCCGGTGACCTGACCTACCTCAGCGTGCAGGCCCGCCAGCTGCTCGACGCGGCCGGCTTCCCCAAGGTGCGCATTGTAGCCAGCAACGACTTGGACGAGCAACTCGTCACCGCTCTCAAACTCGAAGGCGCCCGCATCGACACCTGGGGCATCGGCACCAAGCTCGTCACGGCCTACGACCAGCCGGCACTGGGCGGCGTGTACAAGCTGGCTGCCATGAAAAAGGCGGACAACTCTGGCTGGGACTACACCATCAAGCTTTCCGAGCAACTGGCCAAAACCAGCATCCCCGGCATCCTGCAGATCCGGCGCTTCTACCACGACGGCAAACCCGTGGCCGATATGCTCTACAACTCGGCCGAGCCGCTGCCCGAGCAGCTCACCATCGTGGACCCGCTGGACCCCACGCGCCGCCGCCCGGTGCAAACCACCAAGTACCGGGAGTTGCTGGAGCCGGTGTTCCGTCAGGGTAAGCGCGTGCTGGAGCTACCCACGCTGGCCGAGAGCCGTCAAAGAGCCCGCGAAGAAGTCACTTCGCTCGACCCGAGTACCCGCCGTTTCCTGAACCCGCACACTTACCCGGTGGGCCTGGAACGCGGCCTGCACGAGTTCCGCACCCAGCTGATTCTGGAGAAGCGGCCGCAGCGGCCGGCGTAACATAGCTTATCCACCATAGCCATAAAACGAGGCCCGCTGAAAACACCCAGAGGGCCTCGTCCTTTTTCGGCTCAACAGCGCCAAGCATCTTACGCCGGGCAACTGAACGTCAAATCCTGAACCGATATAGTACCCTGGTTTATGCGACGTTCCAGCCAGCCTTATTGCTGTATGTTTCAAAGCTGACTTGTGAAACATACGGGTACTCTTCGCCCTTCGTCTTCCGCTCGTATGCCTGCTGGGCCAGGTACAGCACACTCTCGAATTCCATATTTACCGGCCATTCATCCGGATTCGCCAGAACCTGCTCGAAGAACGCCTTTCCATTGACGACGACAGCGCAACGGCTGTACAAAAAATCGTCAACCGAAATATAAGGCTGGCCGCCAATATAGGTTTTAGGACCCGGGTAACAGGCATCGGCGTAACGCTGCCCATCCAGTAAATACAGCTTCTCGGCCAATAGCTCATCAAAGGCGAAAATATCCTCAGCTGGCATAGCTGCCAGGCGCTTTTCGGCGGGGCGCATCACGGCTTCGTCGTCGCCAGTTCGCTTCCAGTTGAAGGCCGCAATCAACTCCCAGAACAAGTCCTCATCCATGGGTCGGTATGCGGTTGCCTGCTTAGCCGGAATAGGCTCGTCGGTTCCTACTTCGCGGTAGCCCTTTTTCAGCTTCTCCTGAATCAGCTTGGCCGCTTCGGCTTCGCAGGTGGCCACGTCCGCCAGCTCTTTTCGGTTCACGCGCCCATTCGTACCCACTTTGCCGAACGTCACGGTATACGCCGCGCCATTGGTTACGATGTTCCAGAACTTGTTCGATTCGCCTTCTTGGTTGATGAAGTAACGTTGCACGTCTATCTGCTGAGTAAAATGAGGTCCTTAAAAATACCGTGGCCGCTGACTGTACAGTCAGCGGCCACGGTATTTTAGACGCTTCCGCCCTTTAAATTTCGTACTTCAGCTCGCCCGCGCCGACTTTCAGCGTAATCGTGGGCTCACTGATGATACGCCCTGCTACCTGGGCCTGATAGCCTTTAGCCGTCAGTTCGGCGGCTACGGCTTCGGCCTGGTCGGCGTCGGTGACGAGCAGCATGCCGTTGCCCATGTTCCAGTACAGGTAAGCGTCGGCGGGGCTGATGCCGCCCAGCTCGGCCAGCTGGCTCATGGCGGGCAGCGGCGCGAACAGATTATCCAGGTCAGCTCCTACCCCATTTTTCAGCACGCGCTTGAAGTTATCGGCCACACCGCCGCCGGTGATGTGCGCGGCCGCGTGCAGGGGCAGACTCGCATCGAGGATGGCCGCGACGCCGGGCGCGAAGATGAGCGAGGGCGCCAGCATCACCTCGCCCCAGGTCTGACCCATCACGTCGGCATCGGCGCCGGTGTAGGGGGCCTTGTGCCAGGCTTCACCGAAGGCTTTGGTGAGCACGCGGCGGGCCAGGGAGTAACCGTTGGAGCGGAACGACGGGGAGCGAAGAGCCACCACGGCCTGGCCGGCGCGCACGTTGGCGCCGCTGAGCGGCCGCTCCAGGCTCGGGTGCAGCACGCCCACGGCGGTAGAGCACCAGTTGAAGTTCATGCGGGCGCCGGGGTAGCCGCCGATGCGGTTGCCCAGCTCGGCAATTTCCCCGCCCGTCACGGCAATGCTACTGAACTGCGCCGCGTCGTGCAGGCCGCGCATCAGCTCGTCCACCACCTCGTAGTTCAGCGTGTTGACGTCGATGATGTTCGAGAGGTTGGTCGGGATGAAGCCGGCCACCACCAAATCGTCGGCCACCATGGCAATCAGGTCGTAGCCCAAGGTATCGAAGCGGTCCACGCGCTCGGCCACTTCGATTTTAGTACCGATGCCATCGGAACCAATGCCCAGACGCTCCGCTCCGAAGCGAATTTCGTTGGAGAAGCCGCCTTCCAGGTCCTGCGCCGGCTCCCCGGGCTTACCGGCGCGGGTGGCGAAGGTCTTCTTGGCCCAGTTGTAGGCGTTGCGCGAGGCGGCGTTGCCTTCTTCGATGGAGTAGCCGGCGGTTTCTTTGAGGCTGGCGGCGGCAGTGGTCTGGCTCATGAGCATGATTGAACGAAACTCCCCCTCCTCAGCTGAGGAGGGATGCCCGAAGGGCGGGGTGGTTGACAATCGTTGAACGATTATCGAGGCAACGGTTGAGGTTACTATCTGACGCGAGGTCAACCACCCCGGCGTCAGCTAAAGCTGCCGCGTCCCCTCCTCAGATGAGGAGGGGAGTTGGTCGTGCTAGTGCTCCGTGGGTGCCGGTGCTTTGGCGCTGACGGAGGTTTCCGTCGGGCGCTCTTCCTTGTTGCGGTGGCTCGTGCGCTCCTCCTGGATGTGGCGCAGGTACTTGGTCACGTCGCCGGTGGGGTACTTACCCGAGAAGCAGGCGAAGCAGCTGCCGCCGTGGCCTTTATCCTCGCCAAACAGGTTCTGCAGGTCTTCCAGGGACTGGTAAATCACCTTGTCGGCCTCGATGTAGCGGCAGATTTCCTCCTCGGTGTAGTTGGCCGCAATCAGCTCGGTGCTCATGGCCATATCGATGCCGTAGATGCAGGGCGAAATGATGGGCGGCGCCGAAGAAATAAAGTACACCTCGGTGGCCCCGGCCTCGCGCAGGATGCGCACAATGCGCCGCGAGGTGGTGCCGCGCACGATGCTGTCGTCGACCACGGCAATCTTCTTGCCCTCCACGAACTCACGGATGGGGTTGAGCTTCTTCTTGACCACGTCCTCTCGGCCGGCCTGGCTGCTCACGATAAAGGAGCGGCCCATGTGGTTGTTTTTCACCAGCGCCCGGCGGTAGGGCACGCCAATGGCTTCGGCCAGGCCCGAGGCCGAAAAGTAACCCGAGGAGGGCACGTCAATGACCATGTCCGGCTCAATGCCCGACTCGATAACCTTGCGGGCCAGCATCTTGCCCAGGCGCACCCGCTCGCGGGCCACCAGGCGGCCGTGGATAACGGAGTCTTCGCGGGCGAAGTAGATGTGCTCGAACACGCAGAAGGCCTTGGGCTTATTCGGCTGGTTCTTGAAGTGCACGTTGAAATCCTTGTCGATAAACACCGCCTGGCCCGGACCGATGTCCTTCACCAGCTCGAAGTCGAGGTAGTCGAAGCAGGTGCTTTCCGAAGCAAAAGCAAAAACCGGCCCGTCGGGCGTGTCGCGGCGGCCCATGACCAGCGGGCGGATGCCATGCGGGTCGTTGAAGGCCAGCAGGCCGTGGCCGGCAATAACGGTGATGGTGGCGTAGGCGCCCTTCACCAGCTCCTGCGTGGTTTCCACCGCGTCGAAGATGTCGACCACCGACAGCGCGTCCAGGTTTTTCAGGCGCAGCTCCGAGGCGAAGGTGTACATGATCAGCTCCAGGTCGTTGCTGGTCTTGGGCAGCACGTGGTACTTCTCGTGCAGGCGCTTGGCGGCCTGGCGGAAGTTGATGACGTTGCCGTTGTGCACCATGGCCAGCCCGAAGGGGTAGCTGGTGGTGAAGGGCTGGGCCAGCTCGGCGTCGTTGGAGCCCTGCGTGGTGTAGCGCACGTGCCCGATGCCGATGTTGCCCTTGAGTTTCTTCAGGTGCTTGGGCTTGAACACGTCGTTGATCAGCCCGTTGCCCTTGTGCAGGTGGAAGTTGCCGTCGAAGGAGGCAATGCCGGCAGCGTCCTGCCCGCGGTGCTGCAGGGCGGTGAGGCCGATTACGATGTCGCCGACGACGTCATCCGGGCCGAAAAAACCAACGATTCCGCACATATCGAGTTGTCAGTTGTCAGTTGCCGGCGTGCAGGCCGACGGAGCTGGGTGGTGCTAGAGAAGGGAAATGCTGCTACTGCGACGCGGTAGCGGGGGCAGGCGTTTTGGGCAGCTCGCCGCGGATGAGGCGGGCCAGGATATCGGCGTAAAAGCGGTGCTCTACGGCCAGGCCGCGGCGCTCTACGTCTTCCAGAGTTTCAGCGCCGCGCAGGTCCACGGGCGCCTGGGCCAGCACAGGGCCAGTGTCCAGGCCCTCGTCAACAAGGTGCACGGTGATTTTCGTTTCGGGCAGGCGGTTTTCCCAGGCCCACTCATAGGCGTGCAGGCCTTGGTGCTGGTGCGTGTCGGCGGGGTGAATGTTCAGGATGCGACCGGCAAAGGCCCGAATAAACGTCGGCGAGAGGATGCGCATGTAACCGGCCAGCACGATGTAGTCGGGCCGAAACTGCTCCAACTTCGCTACTACGTCCGCGTCGAACTCGGCGCGCTTGCGGCCCCTGGAATCGACGCTGGCGGTGGCGTAGCCCAGCTCAGCAGCAGCCTGCAGGCCAGCGGCTTCGGGAATGTTGCTGAATACTACGGCTATTTCGGCCAAGCCCTGCAGCACGCCTTCGCGCACTTCGCGGGCCAGGGCCAGCATGTTGGAGCCGCGCCCGGAGAGCAGAATGGCGAGGCGGGCCTTGCCGGTCGGCGCCGACAATGGTGCCTCACCCCCCGGCCCCCTCTCCGCGGGAGAGGGGGGACCAGACGGCATAGGCGAAGTGGTGCTACGGCTCAAAGTCGTAGTACCACTATCGTTAAACGATTCGCTCTGGGCTGCGTCAGTCATCATTAGTAAGCTTGGCTTACCAGCACCGGCGCGGGGCGCTGGCCGATATCGGTGCGGTAATAGGCATCCTGGAAAGTGACTTTTTTCACCTCGGCGTAGGCACGTTCCACGGCTAGTTCCAGATCGGGGCCACCGGCAACTACGGTCAGCACGCGGCCGCCGCTGGTTACCAGCTGGCCGGCTTCGTTGTGCTTGGTTCCGCCCTGGAACACCAGCGTCGCGGGTGCCACCGCGTCAAGGCCTTCGATGGCAAAGCCCGTCGGGAACTGCGCGGCCGGGTAGCCGCCCGAGGCCAGCACCACCCCCACGAAAGCGCCCGGTTTGGTGCGCACGCCCACTTCGGCCAGGCGGCCGTCCAGCGCGGCGGTAATCAGCTCCACCAGGCTGCTGCCCATGGAAGCCAGCAGCACCTGGGCTTCCGGGTCGCCGAGGCGCACGTTGTATTCGAGCAGCTTGGGGCCGGTGGGCGTGAGCATGATGCCGAAGTAGAGGAAGCCCATGAAAGGCAGCCCTTCGGTGCGCAGGCCGTTCAGGGTCGGCTCGATGATGACTTCGCGGATCAGGCTCAGCACGTTGTCGTCGGCGAAGGGCACGGGGCAGTAGGCGCCCATGCCGCCGGTATTCGGGCCCTGGTCGCCGGCGTGCAGCTGTTTGTGGTCCTGCGAAGGCGGGAGCAGCCGCATGGTCTTGCCGTCGGTGATGCCGATGATGCTGATTTCGGGGCCGGTGAGTTTTTCCTCCACCAAAAAGGAGTACCACTCGTGGCCGGCCGGGGCCAGCGCCTGCATTTCCCGCAGAGCGGCGTCGAATTCGGCTTCCGACGAGCATACCCACACGCCCTTGCCGGCGGCCAGGCCGTCGTACTTGAGTACCACGTGGCCGCCTTGTTTGGCCGCGGTAGCGCGGGCCTGCTCCAATTGGTCAGAGCGGAATGTCCAGGCCCGGCCGGTGGCCACGCCGTGGCGGCGCATGAAGCTTTTCGACCACACCTTGGAGCTTTCCAGCACCGCGGCGGCCTTGCGCGGGCCAAACACCCGGATGTCCGAATCGGTGAAGTAGTCGGCTACACCGGCGGCCAGCGGCGCCTCGGGGCCCACCACGATGAGCTTCACGTCGTGCTCCTGGCAGAACTGCTGAATGGCCGGAAAGTCGGTGGCGCTGATGCCGGGCACCGAGCCAGGGATGCCGGCGTTGCCGGGCAGCACGTGCACCTGGGCACCGTCCTGGGTGAGTTTCCAGGTCAGCGCATGTTCGCGGGCGCCGCTGCCGAGTAGGACGATATTGGTCTTGGGAGTTGCCAAAGGTCGAAAGGAGTTACTAGGGTAAAACAGTCGCTAGCTGATATCGTCAATGGAAATAATAAGCCCGTCGGCCAAGTGGAAAACGGACTTGCCCTGCAGTTGCAGGGTGTCGCCCGGCTGCAGCCCGTTGGGCAGCCCCACAGCTAGCACGGCGGTATAATCAATGTCAACTTCGACCCGGCCGGTGGCTACGCGCCAGTCGGTGACGCGCTGCTCCCGCTGCGTGAAGTACTGCGTGGCTTGTTCGGCCTGCTGTCGGAAAGCGTCCCGGCCGGTGGTCGTCAGGGTTACTTCGCCCGCCGCTATGTTGCGAAACACCACATCCTCGTGCAGCGGCTGCAGCATGCCGGCCACGTCGAAGCGGTTGTAGGCGTCGAGGTACTGCTGCACAATCTGCTTAGGATCGGCCATGGGGGAATGCATGATATTATCTGTCGCGCCGAGCGGCTTGCCGAAGCAGGCGGCGTTGTCGCGGCTGGCGTACTTGCCGTAGTTCTCGATGCGCTGGTAACCGTGCTGTTGGTAGAAACGGCAGGCTTCTGTGTTGGCCACACGGGTTTCCAGCCACAGCTCGGTGTAGCCGGCTTCACGCGCCTTCGCCTCCAGGCCAGCCAGCACCGTGCGACCAATGCCCTGGCCGGGGTGCCTGGCGTACATGCGCTTCACCTCCCCTACCACGTCGGTAAGCGGCCGCACAGCCCCGCAGCCCACGATTTCGTCACCGGTTTGGGCCAGCAGGAAAATGTGCCGTTCGTCGTCGGCCCAGCCCTGAAACGAGTCGCGCCCGTCGCCACCGAAGCGCGCCCCGAGTTGCGCCGACAGCTCATCGAGCAGCGGCCGGGCTTCCGGAGCTTCGGGGTGCGAGGCGACTAGGTGCAGTGGGCGGTTCATGCTTCGTGGATGGTCAGGCTTTGGGCTACCAGGACCAGGTTGTCTTGTTCGTGTGGTTTGCCAGAGTTGCCGAACGGGTCGAGCGAGAGGTAGTACAGTCCGTTTTCAAGCTTGGTCAGAACGATGTCCGAGTAGTTGTAATTGATGCTGTTGGTGAAGTCTTCGTCAACAACGGCCCGGACAACACAGCCAAACTCCAGCGTCAACAAACAGCTTTCGTATCTATTCTTTGAAACCCGCTTGCGCACCCGCAGCTGCACGGAGCCTTTGGAAGCGGCGGACTCGCCGTAGCGCAGGCTCAGTTCGACGGCGCGGATTTCACCGTCATTGAGGGCGTACTGCTGACCTACCGCTTCCAGATTCATCCGTTCAACTGCTCTACCGGAGCGTCCTGCATGAAGCCTTCCTTCACCAGGTTCTGCACCAGGCGGGCGGGCACGTTCACATCGGCTTCGCCGGCGCCGGCCAGGGGCTGCCCGGTGATGCGCTGGTAGATGTCGAGGTAGCGGCGGCTGGCTTCAGCGGTTACTTCCGGCGTCAGGGCTGTGGGGTACTTGCCGTCGACTTTGTGGGCAATCAGCCACTGGCGGATGTACTCCTTGTCCATCTGGGCGGCGCCTTCGGGGTTAGCGGCGTAGTCGGCCGCGTCCCAGAAGCGCGAGGAATCCGGCGTGTGGATTTCGTCGATGAGAATCAGTTCCCCGTTCAGCAGGCCGAACTCGTACTTGGTATCGACCAGGATAATGCCGCGCTCGGCCATCCACGCCGAGGCGAAGTTGAACAGCCGCAGCGCCACGACGCGCATTTGCTCGTACAGCTCGGCCGATACCCAGCCCTCCGACACAAGGTTTTCCGGGGTGATTTCGCGGTCCGATTCCTCCTTGGTGGTCGGCGTCACCAGGGGCTCGGCGAAGCGCTGGTGCTTGGTCAGCCCGTCGGGCACCGTTGCGCCCGAGAAGGTGCGCTGGCCCTGGAGGTAGCCGCGCAGCATGGTGCCGGTGAGGTAGCCGCGCACCACCATTTCCACGCGAATCGGCTCGGCCTCTTTCACCAGCATGGCGTTTGGGTCGACCACGCGGATAACGTGGTTGGGCACGATGTCGCGGGTCTTGTCGAACCAGAAATCGGCCAGGCCGTTGAGCACGGCGCCTTTATAAGGAATGGCGGTTTCCAGCACCGAGTCGAAGGCCGAGAGGCGGTCCGTCACGACGATAAGCCGCTCGCCCGAGGGGATGCGGTACGAGTCGCGGACTTTGCCGCGGTGCAGCAGTTCCAGCTGGGGCGTGTTGAATTGCGGGAGCGTGTTCATGGCGCTAAGCGTCGGGGGCGGCTAGAGAGAAACTTCGTTCGGGGCAGCTTCGGCGGGCTGCGCGGCGCGGCTCTGGCTGATGTGTTCCACGATGTTGCGGAACAGCTTCAGTCCGTCGCCTTCCTCCAACAGCGTGGGGTCGAGGCGCTTGCGCCGGGCCCAGTCGGGGTGATTGTAGAGCGAGAGGAAGGCCTCGGGGTGCGGCATCAGGCCGAAGACGTGGCCGGTGGTGTCGGTGAGGCCGGCGCAGTTCAGCTCGGCGCCGTTGGGGTTGTGCGGGTACAGCTCGGTTTCGCAGCCGGTGGCGTCGCAGTAAGTCAGGCAGTTCAGACCCTCGGCCAAGATGCGGCTCCTGATCTGCTCGTCGCGGATGACCAGGCGGCCTTCGCCGTGGCGCACGGGCACTTCCAGCGAGGTCAGGCCCTTGAGGAAGGGGGAGCGGTTGTTGGGGTTCACCGCCAGGCGCACCCACCGGTCTTCGTAGCGGCCCGAGGCGTTGTGGGTCAGCGTCACTTCGCGCTCCTGCTGGCCGGCGAAATCGGGCAAGAGACCCATTTTCACCAGCATCTGGAAGCCATTGCAGATACCCACCACGTAGCCGCCGGCCTTGATGAAGGCGCCAATTTCCTCCAGCAGCGTGCGGCCCGAGGGCAGCTTGCGGAAGCGCACCTTGTTGGCCATGACCACGCCCGAGCCCAAATCGTCGCCGAAGGAGAAGCCCCCGGGGAAGTTAAGCACGTCGTAATCGTGGATGCTGGTCTGCCCGCTAAGTACCTCGTTGAAGTGCACGATGGTAGCCGCGCCGCCCGCCAGCCGGTAGGCGGCGGCCAGCTCTTCCTCGCAGTTGATGCCGAAGCCGGTCAGGACCAGGGCGTGCACGCGTTGTTCGTTGTTCGGTTGTTCGGCAGGGGTGCGGCCGGCCATCTGCGTCGTCAGGTTTTCTGCTTGATTGCTCATCGTCTCCACCTCCTAAGCTTGCAGGGTTAGTTCTTCGCCAGCCATTACGCGGTTCACCGGGCCATTGCTCCAGGCTTCGCGCAGGTCAGCCGTAGCGGCGTCCACCACGGTTTGGTCTTGGTGACGAATCACCAAGCGGCCGCCGTCCGTCACCACGCCGAGGCGGGTGGCGCGGCCGTTCGTCAAGGCCTCGAAAGCTACCACGTCTTCCGGGGCCACGGTGGCCACGAAGCGCGAGTGGCTTTCCGAGAACAGCTCCGTGAGGACCGGCAGTTCGCCTTCCAGGGTCAATTCTGCGCCGAGGTTGTCGTCGCCGAACAGGCTTTCGGCCACGGCTACGGCCAGGCCGCCGTCGGAAAGGTCGTGGCAGGACAGAATCAGATTCTGCTCGTGGGCCTCCCCTACTTTCTGGTACAGGTCCTTGGCCTGCTCGGGGCGCACGCGGGGCACGTTCTGGCCCAGTTCGCCGAAGAGGTGGTAGAGCTCCGAGCCGCCCAGCTCGTCGTAGGTGTCGCCGAGCAGGTAGACCACGTCGCCGGCAGCTTTGAAGTCGGACGTTACGGCGCGGCGCACGTCGGGCATCAGGGCGGTCATGGAGTAGAGCACCGTGGGCGGCACCGAAATCTTCTGCCCGTCGGCCTTGAAGTCATTTTTCATCGAGTCCTTGCCCGAGGTCAACGGAATGTGGTAGGCCACGCACATGTCGCGCAGGGCCTCGCAGAGCTGCACCAGGGCGGCCAGCTTCTGCTTGCCGTCGGGGTTGGTGACGGGGTCGTACACCGAGTCGGGCACGCAGAAGTTGTCGTTCACCGACCAGAAAATCCCGTCGCCAGGCGTCAGGTTGGGCAGCTTGCCGCCCACCGACACGATCTGGCGCACCGCTTCGTCGAAGGCGCCGGCCGACATCTGGTAGGGGTCGATGTCGCCGTAGCGCGGCAGGATGCCGTTGCTTACCGCCACGCCTTCCCACGACTCGAAGTTGAACTGCACCACGGCCGCGTCCTGCGGGGCCTGGCCGGTGCGGCCCATCAGCGGTTTCACCACCGTGCGGCCTTTCACCTCGTGGTCGTACTGCCGAATCACCGCCTCGCGGGAGCAGATGTTCAGCGCCCCGAGCAACTTAATCAGCAGGTCCGTCGCGTCGAGCGCAGCGGGCAGCTTGGGCTCGTGCAGGGTCGGCAGCTGCCACTCGGCCTCCAGCACCTTGCGCGGCACGCCTTCGTGCAGAAACTCCAGCGAGAGGGACGCCACCGGCTGCCCGTCGAAGGTCACGTCCAGGCGGCCGTTGTCGGTGAACTGCCCAATATCCGACAGCTCCACTTCCATTTCGGCGGCCAGCGCATTCAGCTCGGCCAGCTTCGCGGGCTCCACCACCAGCGTAAACCGCTCCTGCGACTCGGAGAGAAAAATTTCCCAGGGACGCAGGCCGGGGTACTTCAGCGGCACCTTTTCCAGCTCCACCGTGGCGCCGCCGCTGATGCCAGCTAGCTCGCCCACCGAGGATGACAAACCGCCCGCGCCATTGTCGGTGCTGCACTTGATCAGGCCGCGGCGAGTCGCCAGCAGCAGGAAGTCCATGGCCAGCTTCTGGGTAATCGGGGAGCCAATCTGCACGGCCGTGGCCGGCGCGGCTTCGTCCAGCTCGATGCTGCTGAACGTAGCGCCGTGGATGCCGTCCTTGCCCACCCGGCCGCCAGCCATGATGATACGGTCACCGGCGTCGATTTTCTTTTCCCAGGCGTCCTGGCCGGCCAGCTGCATGGGCAGGACTGCTCCCGTGCCGCAGTACACCAGCGGCTTGCCGCGGTAGCGCTCATCAAACACGATGGCCCCGTTCACCGTCGGTACGCCCGACTTGTTGCCGCCGTCCTCGATGCCCTTGCGCACACCCTCGAACACCCGGCGCGGATGCAATTGGCCCGTCAGCAACGGCCCCGACCAGCTCGGCGGGCCGAAGCAGAGCACGTTGGTATTAAAGAGCAGCCGGGCACCGCCGATGCCAGTGGCCAGCGGGTCGCGGTTGTTGCCCAGGATGCCGGTAATGGCTCCGCCGTAGGGGTCGATGGCCGAAGGCGAGTTGTGGGTTTCGACCTTCCAGACAAACAACGACTCCTCGTTGATGCGCACCGCGCCGGCGTTGTCCGAAAACACCTTTATCAGCCAGTCGTTGCCGTTGTCGCGCAAGAGTCGGTCGACTTCGGAAGTCGCGCCTTTGATGTAGGTCTTGAACAGCCCGTCGACTTCCTTTTCCTCGCCCGTGACGGCGTTGCGGTAGCGGATGACGGCCGCAAATTCCTTGTGCTTGCAGTGCTCCGACCAGGTTTGGGCCAGGATTTCCAGCTCGCAGTCCGTAGGGTCGGGCGTCAGGCCGGCCTCGGCGCGGCTGATCTGCGTCTCGGCCGAATAGTAGTAGTCCCGGATGGCCTGCATTTCCTCCAGGTTCAGCGCGTACACGTTTTCCTTCGACAGCTGCAGCAGCTCGGCGTCCGTCAGGTTTTCCAGGCGGATGGTGTGCGTGGTAGAATCGGCGCCGCCGCCTGGCTGCGGGGTAAAGTCGCGGATACCCTGCGCCGTGTGGCCCACCACGAAGCGGTTGATGAGTTTGTTGCCCAGCAGCTCTTCGGCCAGGTGGCGCAGGTCTGCTTCCGGCAGCTCCTTTTCCAGCAGGTAGAGGCGCTTGCTGAAGATGTGCTGGGTGCGCGTGTCCAGCTCGGTGCCGAGGAAGTCCTGCAGCGCGTTCTGGGCCGAGGTACCTTCGTCGTCCGTCACGCCGGGACCTTTGGCTACCAGGATGTAGCTCTTGAGCTCCGGGGCCACGGCCCACTGGTCCAGCGCGACGTCGTTCAGCAACGGGTCCTGCAGGCACTGGGCGGCAAAGCTTTCGAGCTGCTCCGCGGTCAGCGGGTAGCGCACGGTGTACACGGCGCTGGTTTGCACGCGGCCGGTGAGCAAGTGCAGGTGACGCCGGGCGGCCTCGGCCACGCGGGCGCCTTCGCCGTCGTGCTGGCCAGGGCGCGGAATCAGTTGGATGGTATGGGAGGCAGTGTTATTCAAAGCTCAGAAGGGTAGCAGCATGTAGCGCGAACTTTCAGTTCGCGTATAGTTGAACGGCGGACGTTCGGGAGCTTGATGTTCTAGTACACGCGAACTAAAAGTTCGCGCTACAAACCCCAAGAATGCGGTAAGCCGCCCCGCGCCCGACAAACGGGCCACGAGGCGGCTTACAGAATGGTACGGAGCCGGGCTCCGGTCAGAATCAGCAGAGAATACTTCGCAGTTGTCTCCCAGGGGTTTTTCGAACTCGGCAGCTACGGGTTTTCGCAGCTGCTTTCGTAAGTCGGATATGCCGGCAGAGGATTCGCCGTGCGGCGGCACCGAGGCCGCGCGCAACTGCGTCTGGTGTTCGGCTATTCGCTCTTCCGCTTCTCCCCGCGCCACGTCGAGGCGGTGCCCCGCGGCTACGCTGAAGAGCGCGCTGCCGCGCCACATACTGTCGAAGTCAGCCAGCGGCTTCTTTCGGGTCAGCGAGGGGTTGGTATGGGAGAGGCTTCGTTGCACTGGGTAGCGAAGGAGATACAAAGGAACGACAACCGCCGTCCTTACGCAAGCGCCGACACCGCATCGGGCCGACTTCCGGGCTTAACGGCCGGAATACCCTTGGCGCACAGCGGGCAATTTTCCGGCTGGTACGTCGCGGCTTGAACCGGTAGCAACGCGAAAAGCGGGAAGTCTAGTTCATGTTGGCCGCCGGTTCTGTCGATCAGGCAGGCCACGCCCAGCACTTCCACGCCCATAGCGCGCAGCACCACAGCTACCTCCAGCGTCGATTTACCGGTCGTCACCACGTCCTCGGCAATGATGACCTTCTGCCCGGGCTCTAAGGTGAAGCCGCGGCGCAGAGTCATCTTCGTATCGGCGTCGCGCTCGGTGAAGATGCCGGGCACTTGCAGCTGCCGGGCCAGCTCGTAGCTGACCACCACGCCGCCCATGGCCGGACCCACCACTAGGTCGGGCTGCAGGCCAGCTTCGCGAATCAGATCGGCCAGTACGCCTAAGGCCGGGGCGGCCAGGTCGGGGCGGCGCAGAAAGCGGGCGCACTGCACGTAGGTATCGGAGTGCAGGCCGGAGGACAGGCGGAAGTGGCCGCTGAGCAGGGCATCTTCGTCGCGCAGCTGCGCCTCAAACTGTTGCTGAAAGTCGCTCGGAGCGTAGGGCATTGATTTGGGAAGTAAGGTCGCGGGCAGCGGCGCCGGCGTCGGCGGCCTGCCAGATGACGCGGGAAGTATTGATGAGCAAGCCTAGGCCGTCGGACTGCCGGCAGCCGGCCTGCACGGTGGCAGCAAGGTCGCCGCCCTGCGCGCCCACGCCGGGCACCAGAAACCACAACTCGGGGCAGCGCTGACGTAGGTGGCCCAGCGCGGTGGAGTTGGTGGCGCCCACCACCAGCCCGAGGCCGGGGTGTTCGTGGGTGAGCAGCTGCACCACGTCGGCCGAATAGTCGCTGACGGTGCCACCCACTACCAACTCCTGATCTTGCCAGGAGTGCGCGGGCTTGTTCGAAGTCTTGGCCAGCACAAACACGGCCTTGCCGGGCCGGGCGAAGGGCAGAATAGCGTCCTCGCCCATGTAGGGGTTCACCGTCACGCCGTCGGCACCGATGATGTCGTAGGCAAAGGCGGCGTAGCGCTCGGCGGTGTTGGCAATGTCGCCGAACTTGCCGTCCAGAATCATCGGCACGTCCTGCGGAATCCACTGGCGCAGGCGCTGCAACAGGGCCACGCCGTCGGGGCGGGCGAGGAAGAAGGCCAGGTTGGGCTTGAAGCCGGCGGCGTATTCGGCCGTCTGCTCCACGACCTGTTGCAGGCGGTATTCCACGTTGTCGCCCGGGGTCAGTTCAACCGGGTCGAGGCCCACGCACAGCAGGGAGTTGGCCGCTTGGGCGCGAAGAGTTAGCTGTTCCATGCGGAAGCGTTGGTTTCAGTCAGCGTAGCGGTTTTTTCCCACTCGGTAGCCAGGCGCGCCGTGAGGCCCGGCTCCAGCCATTCGCCGGTGGCCACCTGCACGGCCGCGGCGCCGCAGCGCAGGTAGTCGCGCACGTGCTGGGCGGTGAAGATGCCACCGGTGCCGATGACGGGCAGCGTGATATTCTCGTCGTGGGCCAGCTCGTAGACGCAGCGCAGGGCAATGGGCCGCAGCGCTTCGCCCGACAACCCGCCGAGCAGCGGCTCCCCGGCGGCGGGCAGGTGCAGGGCTTTCAGGGTATTCGAAGCGGCCAGGGCGGTGGCCCCGCCTTCCTGGGCAGCCAGGGCCAGGGCGCGCACGTGGTCGGGCCAGGGCGGCAGCTTTACGATGAGCGCGGCGTCGGGGCCCAGCTCGTTGCGCACGGCTTCGGTGGCCTCGCGCACGAAGCGCGGCGTCAGCTCGAAGCCTTTCTGGGTGGTGGCGCTGCTGATGTATACTTCTACCCCGGCAATCTGACCGGCGGCTTCGCGGGCCAGAAAGCGGGCGATTTTTCGAAACCCAGGGATGCCGGGAGCGGTGATGCTCACCAGCACCGGCACGTTGTGGCGGCGCAACTGCGGCAAGTGCTCCTGCACCAGTTGCTCGGCGCCGTCGGTGCGGCGGTCGGTGGTGTTGAGCAGGGAGGCGTCGGCCACTTTGATGATGCCTTCGCTCCGGCTGCCGGGGCGGGGCTCCATGATGACCGTCTTGGTGAAAATGGCACCGAGATGCTCGTAGCCGAGGCCGTCGGGCAGCTGCCAGGGGGCGGCGGCCAGGCACACGGGGTTTTGCAGCGTGAGGGAAGGTCCGAGTTGCATAGTGGATGGCGGCTATTTGATTCGGGCGGTCAGCCTGCGCAAAGGAAAGAATCCTGGGGTTAGCCAGCGGAAACAGCGCGTTCTGCGAAGCTGGCCGAAGCACCTGCGCCGCTGCCACGGACGTCTTTGTGCGCACCAGATTTGCCCGAGTGCTGAGCGGCACAGATGCCTTGACTGGCCTCGCAGAACGGAACCCACTGCCGTCCTACTGGTTGTTGCCGGGTTCTTTCCTTCGGCGGCGCTGCGGTTCAGGCCGACCGGGAAAAGTGAGAAAATTGGACCGGCCCCGGGGCAGCGGCCCCGACTGGCGCCGGTCCGCGGCCGGAGCCGCGTAACCGGTGCCCGCCATCAAACCGGCTTTCCGCCGGCGTGTGGCGCCTGTCGTTGGTACTGGTGACACAAATGGAAACCCTGCTTTATTCCCGGCGCTGGCGTCTTCCCCTGTATCCGACACGAACGGACACAAAAAAACCGCTCCGGTAACAACCGGGCGGCCAACGAGAGAAAAACAGGAAAACGAAACGAAACCAACAGCAGGAAACGGGTTTCGACCCCGTTGCAGAACCGGCGGAGCGGCGGTTCTGCGCTTCATCTTATGCTGGTTCTGGAGAAGCACGTCGCAAAAGTATCCAAGTTACAGAACAGCACAAGCAAGACTTCGGATATTTTTAGTGTTACGGAAATGTTAACACAGCTTCCCTCTTATATTATCAATGAACGCGTAGTGCGTACAGCTACGCCTGTACATCAATTTGTCAAACAACTAGTTACACCTGCTCGACATCTTCGCCATCAGAGTAGCCAGCGCGAATCATATTGGATTTTAGTTTTATCAAGGAAGAAAATGGACAGTTTGCTGAAAATTTGCACCAATGAGAAAAATACAAAAACCGTTAGTAACTTTCCTTAGAATTTACGCTGCGCATCAGGTTCGCCTACCTGTTTGTTCATGTTTCGCTAACGAATTCGTAACAGACCGCCTGATTACCGGTTAGACCTTTGCACAGCATATTTCCAAGCCTTCACCTTCGCTGTTTTGCGTTATGAAAAAAATGCTACCGCTGTTCTGGATGCTGGTTGCGCTCCTGGCTGGCTTCTCCGCCACCGCGCAGGACAATGCTCCCGTTGAGTACATCGAGCGGGTGCCCACTGAAAGCTACAGCCAGCAGACGCTGCAGGCCCGCGCCGCCGACTGGGCCGACCAGCACTTTGCCTACGGCCCCAAAACCGACTTTCAATCCAACCCCGCGGCGGGTACGGTCAGTGTGCAGGGCACCGTCAAGGTGAAGCCCGTGGACGCCAAAGGCCAGGCTCAGGAACGCGCCGCCCGCTTCGTCTTTACCTTTCAGGCCACCGACCAGGGCTACACCTACTCCATAGGTCACTTCCGCGTCATTGCCGATCCGGCCAACCTTAATCAGCTCGTGAGCATGGAGGACTACCTCGCCCAGCTCGGCGCCGAGAAGCACAACGACAAGACCAAGAACGACAAGCGCGTGCGGGCCCAGGCCAACTCGCTGGCCAGCGAAATTGCCATGAGCTTCCGCTCCTACATGAGTCAGATTCCCTCGGCCGAAGACGGCAGCGTGGGCCTGCCAGCCTCCGACAGCGCGGGGCACTAACCCGCGCGTCCTGAAACGACGAAAGGCCGCTCCCGGGGAGCGGCCTTTCGTCGTTTTCGGGCCTAAGCCTCAGTCTGTGCTAGCCCTGCACGCGGTCCAGCAAACGGTGCGTGCGCTCGGGCAGTTCGCTGGCATCGAGCACGATGAAGCCGTCCAGCGAATTGCAAAAGGCCGGGTCCAGGTTAAAGCCGATGAAGCGCGCGTTCAGGCGCACGTACTGGCGCAGCAGCGTAGGAATGCCCAGCCCGCGCGGCTCGATGCTGGCCACCAACCGGTTGAGCGCTTCCAGGCTGTCGACGCCGGTTTGCAGCACACCCGGTTGCTCGTGGGCATCCAGGGGGCGGTAACGGTAGCGCTTGCGCGGGCGCACGTGCGCGGCCAGCTCGTGGTCGAAGCAGTGGCGGGTGACGTACTCCAGCATGGCCGCCTTGGAGGCGGGCGCGAAGCGGTTGCTGATGCTCACCGGCCCGATGAGGTAACGGTATTCGGGGTGGGCACCCAGGTAAGTGGCAATGCCTTTCCAGAGCAGGGCCAGCGGCAGTGGTTGGCGCTGGTACTCCTCGCGCACGAAAGCCCGGCCCAGCTCCAGCGACTGGCGCAGCAAGGGCTTCAGCTCGCGCCCTAGCCGAAACAACGAATGCAGGTAGAAGCCCCGGCGCCCGTGCTGGCGCAGAATGGTGCTTCCGGGCCCGATGCGGTACGCGGCCACGAGGCGGCGCGCGGCGCGGTCGTAGAGAAACAGGTGGCGGTAAAAGTCGTCGTACGCGTCGAGGTCGGTGGGCTGCAGGGTGCCCTCCCCTTCCCGGCGGAACGTCAGCTCGCGCAGGCGGCCGATTTCGCGCAGCACGTGGGGAATTTCCTTTTTCCGGGCCACGTACACTTCCCACTGCCGACTTTGCACCAGCCGCCGCGAGGGACGCAGCGCCGCCAGATCGGCCTCAATCAGCTCCACCCTGGTTTCGGCAATGACCGGGCGCGGCTCCACGGGGGCGTGCACTAGCGGCAGCAACGGGGTGTCGGCCGGAGCCGGGGCCAGGGCGTGTACGCGGGCCCGCAGGTAAGGCATCTGGGCCGTGGGCGCGAGGCTGTGCAACTCATCGGGTACCACGGCGGCCCCGATGCGCACCTGCACCGTCTGGCCGCGCTTGTTGAGCAGCTCGGCGGGCAGGCGAGCCGTGCGCAGCAGCGGGTGCACCAGCCCCAACCAGTTGAAGGATTGGCTGTTCTGCCCGCTCACCCACACCGGCAGCACCGGCAGCCGCGCCGCCTGAATCAGGCGGCCCGCCGTGGGGTGCCACGCCGATTCTTCCACGGCCCGAAACGGACCGGGGCGGTGGGCAACTTCGCCAGCCGGGAAGAGCAGCAGCGGTACGTCGTTGTGCAGAAACTGCAGCAGGCGGCGCAGGCCGGGCACGTTGCGCGGGGCATGGCCTGCATCAGGCTGCACCAGCACGAACTGCTGGTGCAGCTGCGGCAGCAGCGGGGCCAACAGCTCGTTGGCCATGGCGCGCAGCTCGGGGCGCGCCTGCCCCAGCACGTGCAGCAGCACCAGCCCGTCGAGCATGCCACTGGGGTGATTGGCCACGGCAATGAAGGCGCCGGTGGCGGGCACGCGGCGCAGCTCGGCGGCGTCGTACTCCACCGTTATCTGCAGCAGGCGCAGAATCTCGGCTACGAATTCCAGTCCGGTTAACTCAGCCGCCTGCTCGTAGAGTCGCTGCAGCTCGCGCAGGCGCGTGAAGCGCTGCAGCACGGGCCGCAGCGCCGCCCGGGAGCGGGGACCAAAGCCGGAGGGCAAAGGAAGGTTGGCGGAAAGCATATCGAGCAGGGCGAGGGGGCCAGGAGTAGTGGCCAGGGGCAGTTGTTCAAACATCGTCAGCAAACATTAGTCGGGCGTTATGACCCGATTATCATATTGTTATCTGCTGCCAAGTACCTTCTACCGCCGGGCTTGGGCAAACCAAAACGGCCGCCCATCTGACTTTACAAACTGCCTGTTCGAGGGGTACCAAAACAAAAAACCGCGCCCGGGCGCGGTTCTTCGATTTTCCCCACTCAAAGGGCGGCGTTACTCACTCACCGAGGCAAAGCTACGGCGCAAAATCAGGCCCTACGTCTCCCAAACGCAGAATGTAACACATTCATAATCTTGCCCAAACCGCCGTCGCATTCCCGCACTACGAAAACTGGCACGGTTTTGTAAAGTAGCCTAATCACGATGCGCCAACGGACGCGTGAGTAGCTGCATCGTCCCTCTCTTTCTTCTGAACATTCAACCTCCCCGTGGTCATGCTTACGAACCGCGCCAGCCGCCTTATTGCCTTTTCCGCCGCCCTGCTGCTGGGTACCGCTGCTACTGCCCAAGCCCAAACCAGCGCCTATTCGCGCACTTACGTCAAGGCCCCGCATACCGCCACGAGCACCGCGGCCAATAAAACCGACGGGGTGCGCTTCGGCATCCGTGCTGGCCTGAACGTGGCCGACTGGTCGGGCGACGCGGTAAAAGGCGTCGAGAACCTGCTCAACCTCACCGGCGAATCCCTGACTCACCAGCAGCGCCCCGGCTTCCACGCCGGTGCCTACGTGAGCCTGCCGCTGGGCCCGCGCTTCACCGTGGAGCCGGGTGTGCAGTACTCCGAAAAAGGCGTGGTGGTAAGCGGCAAGCTGCCCATCGAGCAGCTCGACTTCCTCAGCGCCAAAGCCACCGCCACGGCCCGCATGGGCTACATCGACGTGCCGGTGCTGCTGAAGGGCTACCTCACGCCGGGCCTGTACCTGTACGCCGGCCCGCAGCTCTCTTACCTGGCCACGGGCAAAGCCCGCCTGGAAGCCGGCGCCCTGGGCTTCGATGTGTACAAGCATGATTTCGACGTGCGCCAGTACTTCCGCGAGCTGGACTTCAGCGTGAGCGGTGGTGCCGGCTACCAGTTCGGCAACGGCCTGGGCCTGAGCGCCGGCTACGACTACGGCCTCTCGTCGCTGGACAAAAACAACCGCTTCGACGCCCAAAACCGCGTCATCAAGGCGTCGGTGAACTACACCTTCTAACGGAGGTACGCGAATTCCACCACTTGCTCGTTTAAGCGCCCACACTCGCTCACATAAACGCCAATGAAAAGGGTGCCCACGCTGTGGGCACCCTTTTTCGTGTAGCAGAAGTGGTTCCGGCTCAGCTCGTCGGACCGCTGTCCACGCGTGACTCGATGGTGGCCTGCACCGTCGAGGACACGGCCGAGAGGATGTTGTAGCCCGTGGCCGACTCGATGGCGTCGACGGTGGTGCGGTAGGAGCCCCAGCTGGTGCTGATGGAGTTGGTGTTGGGCATGTTCACGGCAATGACGCGGGTGCTGCTGGTCACGCGGCTGGCGTCGGAGGAGCCCTGCGGCAGCACCACGATAACCTTCCAGCAGTTGGAGGGCACCGTGATGCGGCCCGCGTCGATGGTCGTCACGTAGCCGTTGGAGCCGGTACCGCCGCGGCCGTACGAGCCGGCAATGATGTACAGCTCGCTGCCCTGGTTGACGAGGGTGCGGCAGTAATTTTCGAGGTTGGCCCAGGTTTGCTGGTTGTTGTTGGGCGCCTGCGGCATCATGTTCGTCATCAGGAACGTGGCCGAGTTATCGGCTACCGAGCCGGTACGGTCGGCCGAGGGGCAGTTGTGGCCGCGGTCGAAGCCGGAGCCGGAGTAGCTGGTGGAGCCTACCCGGTACCAGCCTGAGGGCAGCGTGGCGTCGGCGGCGAAGTTGTCCTGCCGCGCCGTGGAGCCCAGCCACGCCGAGCTCAGGTGCCACGATACCCAGTTGGGCTTGCCCTGGTCGCGGTTGTACGAGAGCGTGTACTGGGTTTTGGTCAGCAGGTAATTCGAGGGGTACGACGTGCTGGCCACGGCCCCGCTGGGGTTGCCCATGGCCAGGTTGGCGTCGCGCGTGGCGTCGGCGCTCTGGCTGACGACCTGCAGGTCGTCCGGCTTGATGTCGTCCTGCTTGGCGCAGGATACGATGAAGCTGCCGAGCACCAGCAAGGTGCCCATCCGGAGGAGGGTTGCTTTCATGAAGCAGGTAGGTGTTTTGGTGGGGAATGGGAAGCAAAATTGGCAACCGCACATTGCGCGGATATTACTCGCGTGTTATGGTCTTGTTACCACGGAGTTAATAAAAACACTTTCTACGAAATATCCAATAAACATTAATTAAACTAAATATATGGCAGATTGGCTTTTTATTCGAGGCCAATCAATTATCCTTGGGAAAAGGCAAACGCGTGGTGCGCTAGTCAAAAACACCCGCGGCTGTATTACGCTGTGTATCCACCTTCATATCCGCCCCGCATGAGCTGAAGTATACCTTTTGCACTACCCGCCCCGGCGCTGCTTTTCTATTCCCGGCGCCCGATTGCTCTGCCTTCTTACTCTTGCGCCGGCAGCCCGGTGTCCCGCGACGTTGCGGCCTATTACCCCGATTTGTTCAGCACTCCGGCCCTGCGCGTGGCAGCTTGCCCGCGGCTGGGTTTATAGCCAGGAGTATTGCTGCGGGGCTGCTTACCCAGTTTGTGTCTCACCATCCTTTTTCCACCTGCCTATGAAACGTTGGCTACCCTTTTTGTTTTTCTGCCTGGCCTGGGGGCTCGGTCTTGAGCAGGCCCGCGCCTCGCACGCCCTCGGCGGCGAACTAACCTACGAGTACATCGGAACGGCCGCTCAGCCCAACCGCTACCGCATCACCTGCCGCTACTTCCGCGACTGTTCGGGCATTGCCGCCGAGACGGACCTGCTGCTAACGTGCCGCGTAGGCTCGCCCACTACCTCCTGCACCAACAACGACTCGCGCAACTTTACCACGACGCTGACGCGCGGCCAGCTTATTTCCGGGTCGCCGTACTGCAGCTCGGTGGCCGGGGCCAACCAGTGCGACAACAACAGCCTCTACCCCAACTACGAAACGGCCCGCTACACCGCCGAAGTGACGCTGCCAGGCGCCCCGGAGTGGACGCTGAGCGTGGAAATCAATGCGCGCCCGGTTCTGGAGAATCTTACCAGCCAAAACACCCTGCGCTTCGAGGCGACCATCAACAACCAGCTCACCCTGGCCAACGGTCAGAACCAACTGGTGACGAACACCTCGCCGCAGTACCAAAACCAGGACGTGCCGGTGCCGTTCGTGTGCTTTAATCAGCAGAATACGCTCACATTCTCCGCCTTCGAGCCCGACGGCGACTCGTTGGTGTACTCGCTGGAGCGCCCCCTGGAAGGCTGCAACACTTTTTCGGCCTACGCGCCTACGCAGTACACCGGCCCGATCATCAATTCGCCGGCCTGCGTGACGCAGCTGCCTTCCCCGCTGCCGGCGTATTCGGCCATTTACCCCATCCAGTCGTTCAACATCACGGGCACGTGCCCGGTGATGCAGGGCACCCCGTATTTCGCCTTCAACCCGCGCCTGGGCAGCATGACGTTTACCCCGGGCTTCTTCTCCAGCGGCACGGCTTCCAACCAGGGCCGCAACAAGTACGTCATCGTGGGCAAGGTGACGGAGTACCGCAAAATCGGCGGCCGCTACTACAAAGTGGGCTCGGTGCGCCGCGACATGCTCGTCATCGTGGTGGACTGCGCCGGCAACCAGGTACCGGCCAATCCTGTGAGCCAGCCGGTAGTGCAAGGCAGCGGCACGGTAGCGGTGTCGAGTGACTCCATTCTGGTGTCGACGCCGGTGGGGCAGATGACCGAAGTAGACCTGCGCTTCTCCGACCCCAACGGCACGGACCTGCTGAGCGTGACCTACGTGGAGCCCACCGATGCGGACTACCCGAACATGTACATCAACCTGCTGAACCCGGCCCGCCCCGTGACGCTGCAGGGCAACGGCACTACCTCGCCAGTACTGAAAATCCGCCTGCGCCCCGACCCCTCGCTGCTGGGCCGCAAATACCGCATTCCGGTGCGGGTGGAAGACAATGCCTGCCCCATCAAAGGCGTGCAATACCGCATTCTGGTGCTCAGCGCCACCCGCACAGGCCAGACCACGGCCGTTGCTGCGGGTAAAGGCCGCACCGTGCTCAGCGGCTACCCCAACCCGTTCACCGACCGCGTGACCTTCAGCCTGCCGCGGCAGAGCGCCGCGGCCAATACCGTGCTGGTGCTCGATCAGCTGGGCCGCGTGGTCGACCGCCTGCCGGTAGCCGCCGGCGCCTCGCCCGACGCTACGCTCACCTGGGCTCCGGCGGCCTCGGTGCCGGCCGGGGTGTACTCCGTGCGCTTCGCCGACGGGCGGCACACCGTACGTCTGGTGCGCACCGCGCATTAACCGTTCTTTTCTCTATACGCAACGCGGCCCCGGCTACTTCGGTAACCGGGGCCGCGTTGGCGTTTGGCGGGTGCTGGTCGGCGCAAGCTTAGCGCACTACGCTCAGGCGCTGGCTGGCCACGCGCTGGCCCCGGCTGTCGTAGGCCACCACCTGGTAGAGGCCGGCCGCCAGGCCGCTCAGCACCAGCTCCCCGGCACTGATATCCTGCCGCCGTACCAGCTGGCCGCGGTCGGTGAACACGCGCACGGTGACGGCCTCAGCCCCACCGGTCAGGTACACGGTGGTGGCGTCGGTGGCGGGGTTGGGGTACAGGGCCAGCTGCGCGGTGGCTTTGGGCTGCCAGCGCACGGCCTGCACGGCCGAGAAAGTGGTGGTGCCGTCCAGGTCTACCTGGCGCAGGCGGTAGTACCACGTGCCGGCCGGCTGACGCAGCAGTTCGGCGTCGTGGGCGGTGTAACGGCGGGTGTTGGTGCTGTTGCCGGCGGCTTGCACGCGGGCTACGGCTACGTACTGCGCATCAGCGGCCGGAGCCCGCTCCACCACAAAGTGGCTGCTGTTCTTTTCCTGCGCCGTTTCCCAGTTCAGCTCCGCCCCGCTGGCGGTAGCCTTGGCCGTGAACACGCGCAGCTCCACGGGCAGCGGCGTCGGGGCTACGATGTTGGTCGGGAAGCTCTGCACCGGGTCGTCGGCGAAGGCGTAGTAAATCTGGGCGTCGCTGAACAGGCCGAGGGTGTTGTTGACTTCTACCTCCACCCACTCAAAGTCCTGCGTGGTCATGAAGCCGATTTCCTGGCGCCCGCCGCCCAGCAGTCCGGTGCTCAGCAGGCTGCTGCCGCTGGCGCTTTCGAGCACGGTGGTGCCATCGGCGCCGTAAGTGCGGATGGTCACGTTGGAGAGCAGGCTCAGGTCGAGCAGGCCGTTGTTGATGCTCATGGCCACCCCGGCGCGGTTGCCGGCGTTGGCGTCGCCGTTCAGGCGCATCCGCAGGCGGCGCGTTCCGCCTATCAGCGGGAAGTTCATCTGCGCGTAATCCGTCGAGTTTAGGTTGTTGTCGGCGGCTCGGCTGGGGTTGCTCACGCAGGCGGAGGTGGTGCACGTGCCGGTTACCACGTAGTTGCCGCTGGTCTGGTTGCTGCCAAAGTTGGAGAGTACCGGCGTCTGGTCGCGGAAAGCGCGCGGCTCGATGCCGAAGCCGTAGTACACGTTCAAATCGTCGAGCAGGCCCAGCACGCCGGTGCGCTCCAGCTCCACGTGGTCGAAGGGCATGGAGGTGGCGAAGCTCACCTGGTAGCGGCCGTCAGCGAGCAGGTTCAGCTGCAGCAGGTTGCCGGCCGCGCCCACTTCCTGCAGCACGCCGTCTTTGTAGGTCTTGATTTTGAGGGTATTGAGCACGCTGGCATCGAGCACCGAGCCGCTGCCGATGACGAAGCCGGCCTGGTAGCCCGCCGGCGCCGCGTTTTCCAGCCGCACCTCCAGGTTGGTGGTGCAGCCCACGCCCGTCACGTGCGAAGTAGCGTAGTCCGTCAGGTCAGACGTCACGGCGTTCAGCGGATTGGCCACGCCCGAGTTCAGGCACAGCAGGCCGCCGCTGGCCGTGGCGGTGTAGTCGCTGGCCGTGGCCGTGCCTAGCCGCGAGAGGTAGCCCGTGGCGGTAGTTACCACGTTGGCCGGCACGGCGTAGGCGTAGTACACGTCGAGCGTGTTGAGCAGGTTGGCCACGTTCGTCATTTCCACCTCCACCTGATCCAGGCCGCGGGTAGCAATAAAATCAATGCGCGTGCGGCCATCTATGGCCGTGGCCGTAACGCCGGCGGCGTTGCCCAGCTTGGTTTCCTGCAGCACGCCGCCCGCGTAGGTGCGCAGCACAATGGCCCCGAGGGCGGCGGCGTTCAGGGTACTGCCGCTGCCCACCACCACACCTACCCGGTAGGTGGCCGGGGCGGTGCCCGTCAGGGTCAGGCGCAGCGCGGCCCGGTTGCCGACGCCCAGCGTGTTTTGCACCGTCGCATAGTTGGTGAGCACGTTGTCGGCGGCCCGCTCGGGGGTGGCCACCCCGCAGCCTACGCACAGCAGCCCGTTTACCTTTACGCTGTAGTGGTCAGGGTTCGACGGTGTCGCAAATTTGGAATAATAAGGCTCGGTGTAGGTCTGAGCCGCTACTGGCGCGCTTGCCGCCAGTAAGCCCAGCCAAACGCCCGCAAACGCGCTGCGGAGGCTGGTAGAAGACAGTGAGACAAGATGTTTCATAATTGCACAGGTGGTGAGTATCGGCCGTTGCTGACCGACGCGCTCTGTCGATGCAATTCTGTCGCCGACCGGCCGTGCCACGTATTTTAATTCTGTGCATCAATCACTTATAAATATTATTATCTGTTTATATTTTCTAGGCACAGGAAAACCCATCCCAATTTGGGAAAAGTTGTCTTGCCGGAGTTATTGCCCTATACTAGCAGCACGCGCCTTCTGTACCTATTGCATTGGTTGAAGACAAACTCACCTGGAATCCCTGATTCCTTGCCCGCGGCGTGGTTGTTGACCTGCGCTGTCGGTAGTTTTTTCCCGCCTCAATGCCACTGTTCCCATTTACCATTTTCATCGTCGAGGACAACGCCTGGTATAGTGAGTTACTGGCTCATAAACTCGCGCAGAACAGCGACTACGTCGTGCGGCAGTTTACTTCGGGCCGCGAGTGCCTAAAGCACTTGAGCGAGGAAACGCCTAACCTGATAACCCTCGACTACTCCCTGCCCGACGGCACGGGCGAGCAAGTGCTGGCCCAGCTGCGCGAGCGGCTGCCCGAAGTACCCATCATCGTCATATCAGCCCAGGAAAACGTGAGCACGGCCGTGTCCATGCTCAAGCAAGGGGCCTACGACTACTTTGTAAAAGACGAGGAAACTGCCGACCGCCTGTGGTTCAGCGCCCTGAAGGTGCGCGAGCAGCAGGAGCTGCGCCGCGAAAACGCCCGCCTGCGCCAGCAGGTTGGGCAGAAGTTTGACCCCGCCCAGGCCCTCATCGGCTCCAGCACCAAAATTCAGGAGCTGCTCACGCTCATCGACAAAGCCTCGCGCACCAACATCACCGTTTCGCTGAGTGGCGAGACGGGCACGGGCAAGGAGCTGGTGGCCAAGGCCATTCACTTCAAGTCGATGCGGCGCGACCAGCCGTTTGTGGCCCTGAACGTGGCCGCCATTCCGCGCGAGCTGCTCGAAAGCGAGCTGTTCGGGCACGAAAAGGGCGCCTTCTCGGGCGCGGTGAACCGCCGCGTGGGCCACTTCGAGCAAGCTAACGGCGGCACGCTATTTTTGGATGAAATTGCCGAGCTCGACCCCAACCTGCAAGCCAAGCTGCTGCGCGCCCTGCAGGAGCGGGAGCTGCTGCGGGTGGGCGGCAGCAAGCCTATTCCGTTCGACGCGCGCCTGATGGTGGCCACGCACCGCGACCTGAGCCTGGAAGTCAAGGAAGGCCGTTTCCGCCAAGACCTGTACTACCGCATGCTGGGCCTACCCATCGTGCTGCCGCCCCTGCGCGAACGGGGCCACGACGTGATGCTGCTCGCCGATGCGTTTCTGCGCGAATTCTGCGCGCAGAACACGCTGCCGCCCCTGCGCTTCTCCGAGCAGGCGCGGCACAAGCTGCTGCAGTACTCCTTCCCCGGCAACGTGCGCGAGCTAAAGGCCGTGGTGGAGCTGGCAGCCGTGCTGGCCGAGGGCGACGTCATTCAGCCCAAGGACCTGTCCTTGCGCAACGGCGTGGCCACGGAAAGCGAGCCGACCGGGCAGGAGTCGCTGCGCGAGCAGGTGTCGCGCATCGTGCAGCAGAGCCTCGACGCCAACAACGGAAATATTTTGCAGGTAGCACACCTTCTGAAAATCGGTAAGTCCACCATTTACCGTATGATTCAGAACAACGAGGTTCGGGTGCGCTAATGCGCATCGGCGGGCCTTGTGGCCAGGTGTACTATGAAGGTAGCTTTATCCCGACTCGACCGCGCCACCGGGGCCCGGCGGCAGCGCTGGGCGCGCAACCAGCAGGCGCTGCTGGACGTGCAGCAGCAATTGGCGCAGGCCCAGGCCGAGCTGCTCAGCTTGCAACAGCAGGCCGAGCAGCAGCGCCAGGCCAGTGCCACCCAGCTGCATCTGTTGCTGAACACGCTGCCCACGGGCGTGCTGGCCGAAACGCCCCAACGCCGCGTGGCGCTGGTCAATCAGCAGCTGTGCGAGCTGCTGGGCCTGCCCGACGCGGCTTCGCTGCCCGGCGCCCTTACGGCGGCGGTGCTGCAGCAGGCCGCCAACCCGCCGCTGGCCCCCGACGACTTCATCGACTGGATGGAACAGACGGTGGCCACCCACGGCCACGCCCCGGAGGCTACGTTTGAGCTGACGAACGGCCGCGTGGTGCAGCTGCATTACCTGCCCCTGCACCACGGCACGGTGGTGGCCTTGCACCTGTGGAACTACGAGGACGTGACGGCCCAGCACCGGGCCCAGCGCCGCATTCAGCAGCTGTCGGAGCTGGCCGAACACAGCCCCAACCCCGTGCTGACCGTGGACGCGCAGGGACAGATCCGCTACTGCAACACGGCGGCCGAGCCCGTCAGCGCGGCGCTGGGCACGGCTGAGGGCCGCGAGGCGGCCGGCTTTCTGCGCCGCACCGTGGCCGAGGCCCTGACTGCGCAGCGCGCCCGCACCGCCGAGCACCCACTGGGCGGCCATTTCTACATCTGGACGGTGGTGCCCCTGCCGCAGCGGCAGCAAACCAACGTGTACCTGACCGACATCAGCGTGCGCCGCCGCGCCGAGGCGGAGCTGCGCCGCAGCCAGCACCTGCTGGCCCGCATCAACGACACGCTGCCCACGCTGGTCTTCGTGTACGACATGGTGCAGCGCCGCCTGCTGTACGCCAACGACCAGGTCGAGCAGATGCTGGGCTACTCGGCGGCTCAGCTGCAGCACTCGCCGGAAGCCGGCCACATGCGCCACTTCTTCCACCCCGACGATGTGCCCGTGGTGCAGGAGCGCCTGAGCGCCTACGACACCCTGGCCGACGGGGGCCTGCTGGAAACGGAGGCGCGCTTTCGGCACCGCGACGGTAGCTGGCGCTGGCTGCAGCTGAAGGTCACCGTCTTCAATCGCGACGACAACGGCCGCGTGCGCCAGGTGGTGGGCTCGGCCGAGGACATAACCGAGCGCCGCCGCGCCATCGAGGCGCTGGACCACAGCCGCCGCTTCCTGGCCCAGGTGGCCAACACGGTGCCCGACGTCATCTACCTCTACGACCTACAGCGGGGCCGCAACCTCTACATCAACCAGCAAATCACGACGCTGCTAGGGTACCCTGAAGACGGCCTGCAAGCCATGGGGGACAGCATGTTTGAGCAGATTGTGTACCCCGACGACCAGCCCGTGCTCAACCAGCACCGCCTGCGCCTGCTGGCCGCGGCCGATGGCGAGCTGCTGCAAGTGGAGTACCGCATGCTGCACCACAACGGCTCGTTCCGGTGGCTACGCCTGCGCGAAAGCGTTTTTGCCCGCGACCAGACCGGTCGGCCGCGTGAAATCGTGGGCTCGGCCGAAGACGTGACCCAGGTCCGCCTCGACGAGGCCGAGCGGCAGCAGGCTCGTGCCCGTACCGCCGAACAAAGCCGCCTCGTGCGCCAGGTTATCGACTCGGTGCCGCACCTGGTGTACCTCAAAGACGCCGCCGGCCGCTACGTATTGGCTAACCAAGCCACGGCGGACCTGTTTGGCCGCAGCGTGGAGCAGGTACTAGGCCACACCATGGAGGAACTGCACACCGACCCGGCCAACCTGCCCCGCTACCGGCAGCAGGACCGCGAAATCATCCTGACGGGGGCCCAGTTGGAGGTAGAAGAAACCTTCCTGCGCCCCGATGGGCAAGTACTGTGTTTCCACAGCATCAAGCGCCCGTTCGTGCAGGACGACGGCTCGGTGCTCGTGCTCGGCGTCGACAGCAACATCACGGAGCTAAAGCGGGCCCAGCAGGCCCTGCGCGCCGCTAAAGATGCAGCGGAAGAAAATGCCCGCGTCAAGCAGGAATTCCTGGCCAACATGAGCCACGAGGTCCGCACACCGCTCAACGGCATCATCGGCATGGCCGGGCTGCTGGCCAAAAGCCCGCTCGACCATTCGCAGTCCCACTACCTGGCGCTGATGCGGCAATCGGCGGATCATTTGCTGGTCCTCATCAACGACATGCTCTCGGCGGCGCAGTTGGCCTCGGGCAAGCTGCGCCTGGAGTACATTCCCTTCGACCTGCACGCGCTGCTGCGCGATACGCTGGAAAGCCAGCAACTGCGCGCCGCCGAAAAAGGCATCGAGCTGCGGCTGGAGCTGCCCGAGGCGGCGGACCGGCCCGTGCTCGGCGACCCGCACCGCCTGCGCCAGATCGTGCTGAACCTGCTCGGCAACGCGCTTAAGTTCACCTCCCAGGGCCAAGTGACGCTGCGCGGCGAGTGGGTGCAAGCGGGGCGCGCCAACGTCACGTTTCACCTGGCAGTGCAGGACACGGGCATCGGCATCGAGTCGCGGCAGCTGGCCGCCATCTTCGAGCCGTTTACGCAGGCCTCGGCCAGCACCGCGCGCGAGTTCGGCGGCTCGGGCCTCGGCCTGAGCATCAGCCGCGGGCTGGTGGAGCTATTGGGCGGGCACATCTGGGCCGAAAGTGCGCCCGGCCAGGGCAGTACCTTTCACGTGGAGCTGCCGCTGCCGCCCGCGCAGGGACACCTCACGACAGGGCCCGACAAACCCGGCCCAGAGCCGGCCCTGCCGCCCTGCCGCGTGCTGCTGGCCGAAGACAACGCCGTGAACCAACTGCTGGCCGCCACGCTGCTGCGCAGCTGGGGCGCGCAGGTCGATACCGCTCTCAACGGCCTGGAAGCCCTGGAACGCTTTGACGAGCGGCGCTACGACGTGGTGCTGATGGATATTCAGATGCCGGGGATGGACGGCATGACCGCCGCCGGGCGCATGCGCCAGCACCCCGACCCCACCCGCGCCCGCACGCCCATCGTGGCCCTTACGGCCCACGCCCTGCCCGGCGAGGCCGCCCGCTGCCGGCAGGCTGGGTTTGCCGGGTACGTGTCGAAGCCCTTCCGCGAAGACGACCTGCTGGCGGCGCTGCAGCAGAGCCTGGGCGCCACCGCTTCCGCCGCGGCACCGCCTGCCGAGCCCCCCGCCCCGGCGCCCTTCGACCTGAGCCCGCTGCGTCACCTGGCAGCCGGCGACGCGGGCTTTTTGCGCCGCCTCGCCGACCTGTTCGTGCGCTCCACGCCGCCGGTGCTGGAGCAGATGCTGGCGCACCTGGAGCAGCAGGACTGGGACGGCCTGAGCGCCGACGCGCACTTCCTCAAAAGCTCAGTGGGCGGCGTGGGGCTGCAGTTTTTGCTCCCCAGCCTGCGCGAACTGGAGGCCTTGGGCAAGCCCGGCGCCGCCCCCGATGCTACGCAGGTGCAGCTGCTGGTGGAGCAGGTATACACCACGTTTGCCCGCGTCATCGAGCAGCTGCGCCGCGAATACCTGGGCGCCTAAACGCGGCACCGCAACCCCGACTGCTACCCAACCGCGGTTTTCGCGTATGCAGGCCAAACTCCTTTCTCTCGCCCCCACTATGTTTCCCCTCCGAACCTGGCTGCTGGCCCTGCTGCTGCTGGTGACGCTGGCCACCGGCTGCGCCCGCCGCCGGCGTGCCAAGGCCGAAACGGCCACCAGCGTACCCACCGAAACCCGTACCCCCGAAGACATCCGCCGCGAAAACGTGCGCGACCTGGCCTCTGTCATGGCCGATGAGCTGAAACTGCGCGACGAGCAGACGCTGCGCATCCGCCAGGTGCTGGCTGCCACCGTGGAGCAGGTCAATGCTGCGCAAACGAAGTTCGGCACCGACCGCGCGGGCCTGACCTCGGCCCTGCGCCGCATCAACAGCACGTCCGAAGGCCAGCTAAAGCAGATCATGACGCCGGCCCAGTACCAGCTCTACCAGCAACGCAAGCCGCAGATTCAGCAGAAGCTGCGCGAGCAACGAGCCGGCAACTAAGCCGCGCCCGCCAGGCAACCCTAGCCTGCCATTTGGCATCTGACGCCGTGGTACCGCCCTTGCAGGCGGTACCACGGCGTTTTTCTTTTCTCCTCACCCTCACTGCTACGGCCATGCCTAAGTTCCTCTTTCCGCTACTGACCTCGGGCCTGCTGCTCGCGGGTGCTGCCGCCCATGCCCAGGCCAGCGAAGTGCAAGCCCTCACCAAACGCCTCAACGAGCTGATGCGCGACGAACAAGAGCCCCGCACCGAAGCGGTGGTGTCGTTGGCGGGCTGCGGCGTGCGCGAAACCGTGCGCAAGTACCGCTCCGCCAATAACCCGACAAGCATGAACGTGTCGGTGAGCAAGAGTAAAGACGGCAGCAGCTGGGGCGTGCGCACCAACGACAAAGTGGAGTTTGAGCTGAGCCTGGGGCTGGACTGGAGCGAAATCGGGGCGGTGAGCTACCAGGCCCAGCAGCGCGAGAAAGACGGCCGCCGCTACTACGAGCTAAAGCTGCTGCGCCGCCCCGCCGCCGATGGCAAAACCGCCGGCCTCGACTCCATCGACCTGCCCCTGTACACCCAGAACGAGCAGGAAGTGGCCGCACTGGTGCGCCGCCTCGGGGCCCTGCGTCGGCAGTGCAGCGGGCAGCGCGGCTAGGGCCTGGAGCAGGCGCCACCAAACCCGGCAGCGGGCGCCGCCGTACCTTGCGGCCGCATTCTTCCTTTTGCCGCTTCCCTATGAACGCTGCCTCCCTGCCCCGCACGCCCGAGTCCCGGCACCGCATTTTCTTCCAGGACTGCGACCAGCTCGGCCACCTCAACAACGCCCGCTACCTCGACTACTTCCTCAACGCCCGCGAGGAGCACACCCTCCAGCACTACGCCCTGAACCTGGGCCAGCTGGCCCGCGAGCAGCGCGCCGCCTGGGTTATCACCAAGCACCACATCAGCTACCTGAAGCCCGCCAACCACGCCGAGCAGGTGCTCATCCGCACCCAGCTGATCCACTTCGACAACTCGCGCCTGGTGGTGGAGATGCAGATGCTCGACGACGCCGGCCTGCGCCTGAAGTCTCTGCTGTGGTCGGAAATGGCCTACGTGAGCCTGACCACCGGCAAGCGCACTGAGCACACCGACGCCGTGATGGACATGCTGGAGCAGCTGGACGTGGACGACATCAACTACGACCCCGACGGCTTCGACGAGCGGACCCACGAGCTGCGCCGCCACTTCAAGCAGCTGCGCAAGGCCGCCGGCCACGAGGGCGACGAATAACCCCGGCTTCCCGTTTGCCGTTAAGCCCAAACCGGAGCTGCCCCACGCGGGGCGGCTCCGGTTTGCTTTTTTCTACCACACCAAACACCTGACTGACATGAGCATTTTTGGCACCGACCCGCTCAAGGGCAAGCGCGTCGCCTTCCTGGCCACCGACGGTTTTGAACAATCCGAACTGGAAAAACCCCTGAAAGCCCTCAAGGACGCCGGCGCCGACGTTGAGGTAGTGTCGCTGAAGAGCGGCTCCATCAAGGGCTGGGACGAGAAAGACTGGGGCGACAAGGTGAAAGTCGACAAAACCCTGGACGAGGTAAAGCCCGCCGACTACGACGCGCTGGTGCTGCCCGGCGGGCAGATGAACCCCGACGTGCTGCGCACCGAGCCCAAAGCCGTGGCGTTTGCGGCCGATTTCGTGCGCGCCGGCAAAGTGGTGGGCGCCATCTGCCACGGCCCCTGGACGCTGGTGGAAGCCGACGTGGTGCGCGGCAAGAAGCTCACCAGCTGGCCGAGCCTGAAGACCGATATCCGGAACGCCGGCGGCCAGTGGGAAGACGCCACCGTGGTGGTCGACGGCAACCTGATTACCAGCCGCAACCCCGACGATATTCCCGCGTTTAACGAAAAACTAATCGAGAAGATCGGGGCCCGCTAACGGCCCCCAACGCCTCACTCTGTACCCAGCCGCCCGGCCGCCTTCCCGCAGCCGGGCGGTTGTGTTTCGGGCGCCCACGGGCTACGGCACCAGCGCCAGCAGCTGGTCCGCGAAGCGGTGATACAGGCCGTAGAGGCCCGCATCGAAGAGCAGCAGGAACGCGCCCTGTACCGCCACCGACTGCCCAAAGCCCAGCAGCCGCTGCGGGCGCTCATCGGCCTCGGTAGCGGCGGCGCGGGCTCGCAGCCACGCGCCCACTACCAGGTAGGCCACGTCGAGCCCTACGTTGACCAGCAGCAGCTTCTCAAAATTGTACTGAGCCCGCAGGCTTTCGGCCAGCGTGAAGCCCGTGGCGTGCAGGGGCTGCGCCTGAATGATGCCCCAGGTAGCCAGGCACGCGTTGATGGCGCCCCAGCCGATGTTCATCTGGTGGAAATAATGCCGCGCCAGCTGGGGCGAAGTGCTTTTGACCAGCCAGCCGCTCAGCAGCAGGTTCAGCAGCGCCCACGTGCCGAGCACGCCCATGCCCTGCTGGGCCAGCAGTTCGCGGTGGTGGTTGATGGCATCGAGCGTGGTGGTAGCGGCAGAGTCGAGCATGGCGAAAGGTAATGGCCGGGACCAAAAAAGAAGCCGGCCCTTTGGGGTCGGCTTCCTGCGGAGCATGAAGGAGTAGTAGCGGCTATTGCGAGAAGCCGAAGCCTACGTACACCTGAATCAGGCTGTTCTTGATGTTGTTCAGGTGGCCATCCGGCGTGGCCATGCCGTTTTCCATCTTCGGGTCGTTGTAGATGTTGGCCAGGCTCAGCACGTAGCGGCCGCCCACGCGGGCCGGCCCTACGCGGGCCTCAATGCCGCCCACCGCACCGTAATCCAGCGAGTTGTAGTTGCGGTCTGAGACGTTTACCTGCTGGCCGTTTTCCTTGGCGTTGACCAGCAGCGACACCTGCGGGCCCACGTGCACGCTCACGTTATCCACGAAGTTGTATACGAACATCACCGGCACCTGAATGTAGTCGAGGTGCGTGGTGTAGGAGCCGGTGTTGGGGCGGTAAGCCGAGGCCGCCTTGAAGCCCTGACGGCTGTAAAGTGCCTCTACCTGAATGGAGGTTTGGGGCGAGAAGCCGAACTGCGCGTAGGCCCCGGCGTGGAATGCCTGGCGGTTGGCGTCGTCGGTGTAGTTTTTTTTGTCGTCTCCGCGGAAGTCCGAGGAGTTCCAGCCGCCCTTGATGCCGAAGCCGTTGTTGCGCGAGTCCGGTGTGGTTTGGTAGTCCGACGATTTGCGGATGCCTTCGACGCCGCGCTGGGCCAAGGCGCTGCCGCCGCACAGGGCGCACAGCGAAAGAATGAGTGCAATTTTTTTCATGGTGAAAGAGTCAGTAGGGAGTTTGGCGGACCGCATTAATTACAGCGGCATTAGCAGGGTTCTATACTTGGCAGGCCGTAAGCGGGTTACAGCCAAGCCCGGCAGTTTTAAAAATTTTCTTGCCGAGCCTCTTGCTACGCATTATATTGCTGGGTTATGTTTGCAGCTTCGAACAACACCCCGTTCGGAGCGTTAGCTCAGTTGGTTTAGAGCACCACCTTGACACGGTGGAGGTCACTGGTTCGAGTCCAGTACGCTTCACGAAAAAGCCCCCTCGGTTGCCGAGGGGGCTTTTTTATTGGAATGGGCTTAATCAAACAGCTTCGGTATCAGCCCATTACCACCAGCAATTCCACCCTTACAAATCTGTTATTGAGCAACTTATAGTTTTTAAAAACTAACCCACATGCGGAAGGCTAAAACGGTAAAAGGGGGTCGGTTATCGAACGGCTGGCTGTCACCCTTCTCCTGAATAACGTGGTAATGGTTGCCAGCTGTAGAAGTTGTTTTGGTTACCGTGGTGTCAAGCGTACGTCTTCTATTACCACCTGCGTCGGTTTCATTTTCTTCCGCGCCGAATCGGTCGGTATAAGTGTGAGTATGAGCACCGGCACTGTCCATTAGGTGGGTGTGCTTGGGCATTTGCTCTTCAGTCAGGGTGACTTCTCTGGCTCCGCCTGTCTTACGGGTGGCGTTGTAGTCGCTCCCGAGCGCACCGCCCGTGCCAAAGCCCACCGGAAATTGTCCCGCCATGTTAGGCGTGTTGTTGTTGCCGTTACAGAGTGCCCAACCATAAGCCGGGGTTCCGTACCTGCCCTTACCGGTGCTGTCGTAGTACGGGCCAAAATCAGCCATCAGGCCGATTTCGGCTACTTCGCGCCATTGCCGTTCGCGGGCTTTGTTTACGCGCAGTGCTCCATCAGCAGTGACTAGCACTTTTTCCCCGGGGGTGGCCGCGTCGTAGGCGCGGGCTAGCACCACGGCTTCGCCCATCGTGGCTTTACTGCCGCCCGTTTGGTAGGGACGTTGCTCGGTGGTTTGGTAAGCATCAGCGTATAATTCCTGCGGCAACGTCACGTTGCTTGCCCCGCTGAAGCGCTTGATTTCACCGTCAATGTAGACAAGCCCAGGGTTGATGTCGTACTGATTATTACCCCGCACACTCACTTCGCAGCCAGCCACCACGCACGCTAGCAAGCCTGTCAGCTGACCATTGACAGCGTCGTAGATTTCGTCCTGCAGGACGACCAAATCATCACTATTGAGAGGACGTCCACCGTCCAAAAATTCAAGCTGTTTCATTTTAAACGTACTGAATGCGGTATTTGACAAGAGCCAGTTTCAGTTGATCAATCCGGGCCTTCAAGGCCGGTTCTTGACCACTGAGAGTAGCAGGACAGCGCACCACAAAGCCAATCAGGCTGGCCTCTTCCGCTACCGAGTTAAGCACCAGATGCGGCCCGGCTTCGCGGGCTGATTTGATGTTCTTTGGGGACTCGGGCTCCCGAACGAAATTGATGTAGACAGGCACCGAAACCGCGTCAGAATTAATGATTCGGATACGGGCTAGTACTGGATCAAACCGGTCGTTCAAGGCACGCTGAAAGGCCAGCGTTTGGCCGTTGTAGCTCAGTTCGCGCCGGACTGTAGCTTGAAATTCGATGAAGACCTGGTACAGACTGGCTAGTGGTGCCAACAAGCTGTTTAGGTAGGCTAGCATCCGGGGCTTCCGCAGTGTGCGAGGCAGCAACCCAGCCACGAGCGTTGGCAGCGCAAAGCGGTAGCGCACGGGTACCTTTACCAGCAGCGAGACCAAGTGAGGTGGTATTACAACGGGCCTAGCCATAAGGGACGAATGAAATGGTGTCGACAAAAAGAGCCAAGGGGTCTTCCACGATGTAGCCTGCCTCGGTTTCGTAGACGCGCCGAATGTCAGTCAGAGCAGTCGAGCCATGAGCCCGTGCTTGCACGCTGGTTATCAGCAAATCTTTCACACCGGGCACACGCTGAATGGCGTCTTCTATTCTGGCTTTGAAAACCTGCCCATCAAATTCAAGAGCCAGGAGGTAGTCTTGAACGGCGGCCCTCACGCGCGTCTTAAGTGTGTTCAAATCCTGAAGCGGGTCGTAATACACTTCCCCTATTACTCTCAAGTAGTCTGGATTTAGTGTAACCACTTCAATCCGAGTTCCAGGATAGCGAATGGCATTTACGTAGCCGATGACCTGATTTTTCTCCGCAACGGTGAGCGGCTTTAAGCCACCAACCGACAAGGTATCCGCGGTGGCGACCTTGATGTAAAGCTTGCCCGTGCTGACGTTTTCCTTTGCCGTGGCCTGGCTGACGATTTTGTCCCCGGTAGAGCCGGCCGGGTAGTGGATACCGTCATCATCGACCAGCAGTGTATCACCAGCCTGAAATTTCTTCACCTGGTCAGCGTACCACTTGGCGGTACCGGGTTGTGCCCGGGCCAAGGCGGTTTCGACGTCGGCCCGATGCCGGTCGAAGATGGTTTCGTGTACCCATAAGGCCGCAGCCACCGCGGAAGCAAGCAGCTTGTAGATGGCCACTGCGGAAGGGCTGTTAAGCAGTACAAGCTCGGGCTTGGCCGCAATGGAATCCAGAATGGATTGGTAGATGGTTGGAATGGTGCGAGCCATTAGGAGAACATATTGAATTGGTCACGGATGAACAGGTCCACATCGTAGGCCACCGACACCGATTCGCCACCGAGAATCAGCAGAGTGGACAAGTAGGCTTCAGACGCGGGAATGATGGAACCGTAAGCGTAGCCGCCCAAATAGAGTGGGCCGGAAGAAGCCGGAAACGCGCCTTTGATGTAGTTCGCGTTTACAATGCACGGGAAGCCGTTGCCCAGCACAATGCATTCCGGGTCGCGGTTGGCCCGAAAGCGGGCAGCGCACCGGATTTCTTGCCCGACGTAGTTCGGTGTAGCACCTTCGCCACCGTAGGGCAAAATGGATTCGTGGCCTGAATAGTAGTTCGTATGCTGAAAACGCGGTGCGCCGTATTGCGATGCTACGGCCACATAAGAGGCACTAGGGCCACCGGGCGAGTAGCCCCACCAACACTGGTCAGCCGGAGTGCTGCGGCCCAGGCTGAAGGCCATATAGGTGGAGCCGACCGGAATATCCGGCACGTAGATTGGCGAAAGCAGAAACTTCAGTTCAGGATGGTTGGCGTAGCCTAGTTGCAGGATCGGACCGGGGTACCCATCAAGGCTCACCGCGTCACGCTGCACTGGGTCAATGGAAAACAACTGACTAACCCGGCTACTGTGATTCAGCTTGAAGCCGAAACGAGGGTCAAGCCATACCGCGCAATCCTGAAGAACGCCCCGCGTCTTCAGCAGCTTGTAACAGGCATCGACATAGCGCAAATCCAGCCCGATACCCCCAGCCGCCTGGACACGGGCCTGGTGGGTTATACTTTCCGGCTCCGGTGAGAAAACGGTGCTGGTGCGGTAGCCGGTAAGCTTCGGCAACGCGCCGCCGTTTTGGCCCTTCAAAGGGGTTTTAAAGATGCTTTGTGCAAGGTAGGACATGGCCACTTTTCACTACATATTGTGGGTACACTTCATTCTAACCACCTTGTTTCCAGGCAGGAACTTGATCCAGTAGCCGGGTTGCTGCGGGTCATCAAACGTGGGAAGAATGAAGTACTCTTTCAGGTCGAGGCCGTTGGGAATAGCCGGGCCGTTCCAGCGGTTTGATGCAGTCCAGTTATTGGGGTTAGCCACGTCGGATTTTGTCTGGGCTGGTATATCCTGCAGGTAAGTTTCCAGCCCAATGCTCCCGTCGTTTAGGGCTTTTGGCGTGATGTACCTACCATCTTCTACCCCGGCCTGCACTTCGATACCCGTAGCTTTGGCTATCTTATCAAGCTTTAGATTCAGCGCATCAGCGGTAGCCTTCACGCTCGGTGCGTTAGACGTGCTGTTGGAGGTGAAGTCCTGCTCCACGTTCACAGCCGCCCCGGTGCTGGCGCTAGTGGGCGGCGTTCGGTAGGTACCATCGTTGGACAGAAACTTGGTGCCATCCCCGAAACTGGTGAGCGTCACCCCGTTCAAGCTGCCCGACCCGCTAGAGCTACCACCATCCGGCGAGGTAAAGCGCAGACGCCAGTTCGTTTGAACGGTGGATAAGTTGCCTTCAGAGATAGGCATGGCGAAAATGGCCGGGCCAAGGCATTCGTAAATGGCTACTTTACTGGCGCTGATGGCGTGGAACCAGACATCACCCACCGTGCCATTTTCGGTAGTAGGCGCGTAGGATTCGTAACGGTTTTTGTTACCGATAACGCCGTTTGCGCCGTCGGCCCCTTTCAGGCTGGCCAGGAATTGCGCAGCAGAGCCGGTGTTGCCTTGATCAAGCCATATTTGGTAAGCGGATCTTCCGTCCGCTCCATTAGTCACGGTGTAATCGACGCCCAAAACCGGCGTTTTTCCATCCCGACCGTTTCGACCATCCTTGCCGTTTTGCCCACGCAGCACCACCCGTAGCCCCCAATCATCGGCTTGCTTTAGGTAAAAGTCGCCATTGGTCAGGTTTAGGTAGGCGTCCCCATTCAGCCCGTCAGCCGGGTTGGGCTCAGCATCTCCGTGCAGGATGCGCGCGCCCCGTTGAAGTCCCTCCAGGAACGCTACAGCGTCGGCAATACCCCCATAGATGATTCGCAGGTTGGCAGCCGTGTTTTTGCGGCCGCTGATCAGGTTTATCCCGACCAGATCCAAAATCTTATTAGACCAGTATCCCATTAGTGAAAGTCTGTTTCTAGGAAATCGTTTGGGCTGAAGTCATTCAGCTCATCTTCCTCCGGTGCGGGCGCCAGGAGGTAGTTATCGGTGTTGATCCGCACATTTCTGCTCTTCAGCAGCTTTACCAGTTCCACATCCGCCGTGTCACTGGCGGGCACCATGAGGAGTTGCCCCGGCACCAGGTCATCGGTAATAGTCAAGCCATTGGTGGCAGCTAGTTCAAATAGGCCATCCACGCAGCCCATTTCTTGTATCACTATATCGAGCAACGATTGCCCAGCTGACGCTTGAATCATTTCCGTTCGACGTTAAAAGAGGCCTGAGTAAGGTCATGCACATCCATCGCCAGGATTTGGTATCCGTCGCGTTCAAGTTGGATCGTCGCCTCGCGGCTCAGCTCCGAAGCCTGGGCCGGCCCGTACGGAGCCATCAGGTAGCGGGCAATGCCGATGCCGGCGAGTGGGTCGGCGCGCCAGTCGCCCGGGCGGGTACGCAGCAGCAGGTCCACGTGCTGTGCGTCGGCGGCGTCGATGACAAAGTCGTTCCGCTCTACGAGCAGGTCGTCGTCGGCATCGAGCAAAAGGTCGAAGGCTTTCATTGAATGGTTCCGGTTTGGGCAGTGGCGCTGCCGGTGGTCATGACTTGGCCGGTGCGCACGTAGGTATCGATGGCCGTGGCCAGCTGGCGGGCCGCATCGGCGCGGGCCTGCTCGGGATTGGTGGTGCGGGCAGCCAGATCGGTGAAAATGCCGAGGATGGCCGCCTCCAGGCCGGGTTTGTTCAGGGGCATGGCTTAGGCGCGTAACAGGTTATCGAGGCGGTTTTTCAGGACCGTGAGCGGGGCCGCGTTCAGCGGCGGTCCGCTTGGGCCCAGGGGCGTGCTCACCGTCAGGCGCAGCAGCTCGTCGAGAAAGTCCCGTGTCCAGGTCAGGAGGTTTTCCCGTTCGGTGGCCACGCGTAGGTGCGTCACGCGCTCGGCCGAGAGCAGAAAGGCGTCGGTGCGGCGGTTCTCAATCAGGCCCACCAAAACCGGGGAGCCCACGGCTGGGTACACCCCGCTCAGCAGGGCCACGTCCAGCAGTTCGGCATCGTCGTTGTCGGGCTGCACGTCGCACTCCCGGTCGGCGGGGCGCACGGCCGTTACGGTGCCGGCCAGCACGGCTACGGGCAGCATATTGCCCGTTAGTTGTTCGAGGGCTTCTTTGATGCTGCTCATGGCGTGGCTTTGTCGTTGGTGTCGATTTGCTCCTTGGGCCCGAGGGTGATGACGCGCCGGCTGCCGCTCACGCCGAAGGACTTGACCACCTTGTTCACGGAGTAATACCCGTCCCGGTCCGTGTAGTCCGGGTCCTGCACTTGCACCACGTGCCCGTGCTCCACCAGCGGCTCGCCGAATGTGGTGATGGTGCCGCGGTAGCCCGTGAAACGCAGGTGCGCTAGCTCAGCCTTGCCGCGCTTGATCAGCTCGTCGGCCGGCACGTCGGCGAAGTTGAAGGTGCGCAGCTCCCCGTCCTGGTCGCCGAACTCCTTCACGATGCGCTGGCGCCCTTTGCCCCGGCTGGCCAGGTGGCTGATGCAGCGCACTTTCAGCCGGATGTTTTCGGCGGCGGTGTACTGCAGGTCGTTGCTGATGACGTTGCGCCGAAACGCCAGTGTGTGCCTGGGCGCCGTTTTCAGGGCCTGGTACGGGTCGCCGGCCACCAGCACGCCGGCCCGGAAAAAGCAGAACAAGCCGAAGTCCTTGCGCAGGCGGTCCAGTAGCTGCGCGCCGGTTTCCTGATTGGCCGCGAACCGCCCCAGGTTGGTACTGCCCAGCGTCTGGATGGCGAAGTGCTGGCCGCTTTGGCTGCGCACGTACTCCAGCAGCTGCTGCAGCGTCACCTGCCGCCAGCTTTTGGTCAGGGGCTTGCGCTTGAGCAGCCACATGTCGTCCTCGCACTGGATTTCGCAGGGCGGCCCTTCCTTCACGCCCACCACGTAACCCGTGAATTCGGGGCGTACCGCGCCGTAGCCGTATTCCACCCGTACCCGTGCGCCTACTTTGATGGCGCCGGGCAGTTGTCCCTGGCGGTTGAGGTTGTGCACGTTGCGCGGCAGCTTGATGGTGCACGTATCGGTCAGCGTCTGCCAGCTGCTTTCGATGTCGATGGCGTGCACAAAGTCGACCGTCAACTTCTCGTCGAAGGTGATTTTGCAATCCAGGTGTAGCATATCAGAATTGCAGTTCGGGGGCTTCGTCGGAAAGGCAGGTCAGCTCGTAGGCTTGCAGGTTGGTGAAGCCCGGCAGCGTGGGCCAGTTCACGGCCTTGATGACCACGTTGTGAATGCCGAAGAGGGCAAACAGGCGGCCGGTGATGGGCAAGGCCGCGGGCGCGTCGCAAATGCGCTTCAGGGCTTTCACCTCGTCCTCGGGGTAGCGCCGGGCGTAGCGTCCGTTTTTGGGGTCGGAAGCCAGCACGCCCTTGATGGATATCTGGAAGTCGCCCTGGCTGATGTATTCTTTCACGGTGCCGTCGCGCCCCTGGATTTCCGTCGTCACGATGATCTTGTCGCGGTTAATTTCCACGATGGGCTCGTCCAGAATCAGCTGCTGGCCCTGGGGCCCGAGCTGCACCCGCTGAAACACGGGCAGCCCCAACAGCCCGGTGCCCTCCTGATCGGGCGGCAGCGGCAAGCCGTACAGGTCCTCCCGGCCGCGTTCTTGCAGGTAGCGGGTTTCGGTCTGCCCCAGGTTGTTGTGCGGCGGTGGGGCGTAGCGCAGCAGCGCGCTGTAGCCGAAAGCCTCGGCCGCCAGGGCGCGTAGATTGACGTTAAACTGCATGTTAGGAAGCGGTGGTCATGGCGTTGGCGTCGTTGAGCACCGAGAGCAAGGCGGCCTGCACGTAGGCCTTCATTTTCTGGGCGCCCTCCTGCACCGTGGCCGCGTGGATGGTAGTTTGGCCCAGCTGCTGCACGTTGATGGTGATGTTGGTGTGGCCGCTGGCCGCGGGCGTGGCGCTGCCCCGTCCCTTGGCGTCGGGCAGGCCGATGCTGGCCTTGGGTGCCGCGGCAGGCTTGGCGCCGGTGGCTGACCACAGCTGATCAGGCTTTTTGATGTCGCCCAGGGAGTTGGCGGGCTTTTGATCGGCCTGGAAGGAAGCCACGCCCTGCGCATACCCTTCCTTGGCCTTCTGACTGATGTTCATCAGCTGCGTCACACCTTGGGCCAGCTGCGCCGGATCCATCGTGAAAGCGCCGGCAATGACGTTGCCCAAGCCTTTGAATAGCTCCATAGCGCCGAAGGCAAACCCGTAGATGAAGCCACGGAAGCTTTCAAACTTGTTCCAGCAGTACAATACCGCCGCCCCCAGCGCTACCACGGCAGCCACGATGAGCCCCACCGGATTGAGGTTCATGACGACGTTGAGGATTTCCTGCACCGCTGTCCAGGCCTGAGTCAGCATCACGGCACCTTGCAACACGGCCAGAAAGCCGCCGATGGCCACCGCCACGATGCCGATAACGTTGCCCCATTCCTGAATGAACGGCCGGGCCTGATTGATCAGCTCCAGCAAGCCCCGGACCCAGCCCAACACCTCCACCACGACCGGAATTAGTGCCTCGGAGAGCATACTTTGGGTGGTGCTCCAAGCATTATCAAACCGTGCCAGATTGGCCGCGGCCGAAGTTTGCGCAGCCGCCAGATCCGGCCCGGCCACCTGCGCCAGCTGCGCCGCAAACCGGGGCAGAAAGTCCTCGGACGATACCTGGCCGGCGTCCAGCATCTTCTCGAACTGCTCGCGGCTCACGCCCATGGCGTCGGCGGCGATGTTCAGGGCGTTGGGCAACTGATTACCGATTTCCCCGCCGAAGTCGGCCATGGACACGGTCCCGTTGCCCACGACTTCGCCCAGCTGCTCGAACAGGGCCTTCACGTCGTCGCCGGGTGCGCCCATCACAGTGGTAGCGGCGGCCACCTGCTGAAAGATGTCGCGGGTGGCCTGGCCCTGCAGCCAGGTACCGTTCAGCGCCTTTTGCAGCGTGAGGAAGCTTTCTTTGGCCCCGCCAATGCCGAGCCCCAGCTCATTGCTGGCCTGGTCCAGAAACTGTAGGGTTTTGGTGCCCTCCTGCGCCGAGCCGGCGAGGTAGCTGATGGCTCCGTCCAGGCCCTGTTGCTCTACCACCTCGCGCACGCCCGAGAGCACCGAATCAAACTTGCCGGGCAAGTCCCAACCTTCCACCGTCTCGTGCAGGTCGAAGGGCTCTTTGTCCTTCGATTGCGGGAGGCCGCGCAGGGCGCGCTGCGCTTTGCCGATGCCTTTTACATCGATGTTGATGGTTCGTTTTTTCGTCAGGTCGTCGAGCGTCGTGTTGAGCGCCTCTACCTGTTTGGTAGCATCCGCCACGGCGCTGCCGATGTCGTCGGCCGCGCTTTTGACGTTGCCGGCCAGGGCCTCGAACTGCGCCGTGGCCCGCCGGGCGGCCGCCGTCAGCTTGCTAAGAGCCGCCGCGCCGGCGTCGCTGGCCTTGCGCAGCGGAACCGTCATCAGGTCCTGAAACTGCAGCGTGTAGTCAATTATCAGAGTAGCCATAGGAGAGAAAGAAAAAGGGGGAGCTTCCGTGCGGCCGCTCCCCCTCGTCACGCGGATTGGTGCAGCTGCCGGTGTAGCCACTGGGCTTGGCCGGCTTTGTCGCACCACACCTCGTCGGAAAGCGTCTCCGGATGTGGAATGTGCAGGTAGTGGCTGATCAGGGCATCGGCTTTGCGGATGCCGTCTTCGCCGTCCCGTTCATCCACGGGCAGCACGGTTAGAGCTTTTTTAGCGCGCCATCGAGCACTTTCACGGCCTGCACCGACTGCATGGCGGCGGCGCAACGGATTTCGTCGTCGGCCAGCAGGCGCGCATCGGAGCTATCCTGGATGAGCAGGTTTTCGAGCAGAAATTCGCCGGCTTCGAACACCTGGTGCTGGGCAATCAGCGACATGGAGCGGGCAATGTGGGCGCGTTGCGGCTTGCGCAGGTAGCCCGTCACCTGCCCGCCGCCTTCGGTGTCGACGACAAGCTGGTAGTGGGCGTCGGCGGGCTTGGGCGCCGCACCGACGGTCGAAATGGTCAGATCAGTCATGGTTCAGCGGGATTATTTCCACTCGATGTGGGAGATGATGAGCTCGTGCTCCACCTGGATGGCCGTGTCGCCCGACTTCACGTCGCGCTTGTTGCCCTTGAACTGGGCGTTCATCAGCTTGTGGGTCACCAGGCGGTTGGCCGCGTTCTGGTAGCTCACCACGATGGGAAAGGGTGGAATGTCCTGCAGGCGGCCCGAGCCGATGGCCTGCGCCAGGCGCTCCGATTCCTTGGCTTCCACGGTGATGCTGGCCTTGCACTCGTTTTTGCCGTAGCCGCGGCTGACGGGGAAGATGCCGGCGCCGAAGTTGTCGGTGATTTCCTGCGTGTCTTCGTAGGAAATGGCCGTGATGCCGAGGATGGTGCGGCCCAGGGCCTGGGCGTTGATGTCGGCCCAGCCGTAAGCCACGCCGTTGATGAGGGGTTGTGCCATGATGCTTAGGCCTGAATGGATTTGGTGAACCCGACGGTGCCTTTGATTTGCCGGGCCGTGCCCACGGGCACGATGGAGAAGTTGATTTCGACGGTGGAGGTGGCCAGCACGTCCTGGTCGGGGTTGACGTACACGTCTTCGGCCGATATTTCACCGGCGCGGGTCAGATTGGCCTGCAGGGCGGTTTTGCCCTTGGCTTCCAGCTCGCCCACCAGCTGCGGCTGCAGCTGGCCCTCGGGGGTGAGCAGCAGCGGCCCTTTCAGCCCCGGCAGCAGGGCCTGCCGGATGACGCGGGCAGCCTTGTTGATGGTGCGCACGTTTTCGATGTAGGCGTAGTCGCTGTCGACTTTGGCGCAGGTGTGCGAGTCGTTCCAGTAGAAGCCATCGAAGCCCGTGTGCTTCACCGCGAAGACGTAGCCCTTGTCATTAAGCGCGGTGATGTCTCCGTCGGCCAGCGCCGTAATCTTCTGCCCGTTGCAGAGGCCAGCAGCCAGGAACTTGCCGTCCGAAGCCAGGTTGAACTTGTCGAGCCAGCCGATGTTTTCGTGCACCTGCGCCACCGACAAATCGCCCAGCAGGGTGCCCACCGCGGGCACTGCCGGCCGCCCCGTTCCGGGCGTATGGTCCGAGCCAATGACCACCGACACGCCTTCGGCTTCGCCGCCGGTCATGTTGCGCAGATTCAGCAAGCCAGCCAACGAGGTGGCCAACCCATGCCCTCCCAGCAGCACAAACACGGGGCGGTGCTGCTTGAACTCTTCGTCGACCAGCTCGGCCGCTTTGGGGATGGCAGCCACCACGTCGGCGTTCAGCCCGTCGAGGGTGGTAGCGGTGTAGCCCGCGGCCGAATCCAGGCAGATTCCCAGCTGCTTGATAGCGCCACCGGCATCGAGCAGCAGCTGCTTGGCGTGGGAGTTGGCATGGTCGGCCATATCGGCCATCGACACGGTGCGAGACACTACGCGCAGCCACAGTACGCCGGCCGGGCTCTGGCGGAAAAACTCCGAGACGTGGTAGAAGAGCTCAGCGCTGTTGGCGGTGTCGTACACCGCATCGATGCCCAGGTCCTGCAACTGACGCAGGGAACGGATTTCCACGGAGGTGTTCAGCGGAAGGTCAGTAGTGCCTACGCCTTGGGTTACGAGCCCGCTTACACCGTCTTCGGTGGGGCGCTGACGGCCCAGGCCACCGCGGCCTTTGGTAATGATAACGTCTGGCTGTGCCATTAGTTAAAAGGGTAAGAAATGAGGGTTTGGGTATTGCCGCAGTTGTAGTCCGCCGCGGCCTGGCGGGTGGTGAAGTAGTTGCCGTCGCCGGTGCCGTAGAGTTCGGTTTTGCCCAGGCTGCGCATCAGCTGCTGGGCCATGGCACGGTCGGCGGCGGTGGGTTTGGGAGGTTTCGCGCGAGGCGTTTTCATGAGGTAAAGAGGGGGTTATGGGTACCGCCAAGCCAGAAAGTCAGGCCAAGGCTTCGCCCTCCAAGCCCTCGGCCAACCTTCGCTCGATGGACGGTCGGTGGGGAGCTGCTTGGCGCTTGGGGCGTGGGGACGAAGCGGAATGGGGCCCGGGCTGACCGGCTTAGTGGTCGTCGGTGGTGGGGCGGCGGGCGCGGCTCGCGTCGGCGCAGGTAAACTGAGCCGTGACGGTGATGGTGGTCAGCACCGTAAAGGCGTAGGGCAAGAGCGGCCGCCAAACGGCGGGCACGCTGTCGGCGTCGGCCTGCAGCACTTTGGTGGTGGCCAGCAGGCCCAGGCACAGCAGCTGTACCCGGCGCCAAAAGGCGGGCGTGGTGGCCCGCAGACGTTGCCAGAGGGTTTTCATCGGAGGGCGCGTAAGGAGAGGTTGAACAAAGCGTAGCTGCAGACCACGCCTGCCGCGGCACCCGCTACAAATACCCACCACCAGGGCCAGCCGGCCGGTTGGTACCACGCGTAGTGCGGGGCGGGTGGGCAGGGCCGCAGTTGCTGGCGCACCACCTGCGCCGGGGCCGTGGTGCGCAGAGCTTTGCGCACGAGCTGCAGTTGGTAGCCGCCGGACTGGTACCACACCCGCCCACGCACGCCCAGCGTGTCGAAGCAAAGCGTATCCAGGGGGACGGGCCGGCTGTGCACCCACTCCCGCACGCGGCGGGTGGCGGCACGGCGCTGCACGCTGTCGAGCGACACTTCTGCCTGGCGCAGCAGGGAGTCGAGGCGGCGCACGTCGAGCACATGGCGGGCCGAATCGGCCGGGCTGGGGCGGTACACCACCCGCGCTTCGGCGGCGGGTAGCACCACCGGCACCTGCACCCGCACGGTTTCGGGCACCGTCAGCTCAGGGTGCTCGGCCAGCAACTCGGCCACTTGCTGCTGAGGCGTCGGGCGCTCCAGCAAGCGGCAGCCCGTGAGCACCGCCAGCAGTATGAGGGTATGGGTGGGTTTCATTTGGCGGAGGGTTTGGGAATGCCGAGGGCGCCGCGGATGGCGGCCATGTCTACTTTCACGTCGTTGACGGCCTGCAGCACCTCTTTCTGGGTCTGGTCCTGGGCGTTGAGGCGCTGGTACACGTCGGCCTTGGTTTCCTTGGCTTCGGCCAGGTGCTGGGCCACGGTGGTTTCGGTATTGGTGAGGCGGTGCTCGGTGCTGATGGCGTAGCCGAAGGCGCTGGCGCTGAGTAGCATGCAGATGCCAGCGGCCCACTTCACCCAATCCGCCGTTTGCTGTTGCGTACTCATGCTGCGCGGGCGTTTATCAGGGCGTAAAAAACAGCTTGGCTTCTTGGCGGCGGCGCTTGAGCAGGCCCGCCAGGATGCGCTTTTCGCCGGCCTCATCCACCAGCCCGTCGCCGTCGTTGTCCACGCCGTCGCGGGTGCCATCGGCCTTGCACCACTGCTCGAAGGCCCAGCGGATTTGGGCTGATGGGCGGCCGTTGTTCACCAGCCAGATCAGGGAGTTCTTGGTCTTGGCCGACTTGCTGCAGGCTCCGGTGCCCACGTTGAAGCACCACGACACCAAAGCATCGAACTGGTTCTGGGTGTAGGGCACCCGCAGGGCCGCGGCCACGGCGGCTTCGTAGCGCACCAGGTCTTTGGCCAGCAACTCGGCGGCTTCTTTTTCGGTGAGCACCGCCTTGCGCAGCGCCGCCTCCGCTTCCTGAATCACGTGGCCGTACCCGATGGTGGGCTGGTAGGCGGCGCAGTAGTACAGGCGGGGCATGAAGGTTTCAAACCCTTTGATGAGGCGGATACCGTTGGGGGAAGTTTTCATAGCAGAAAGGCTGAGTGGAAGAGGAATGGTGAGCGGTTCCCGGTCCGGTGGTGGGCCATCTGCGGCCGGCCGAAGCGGCGAGCAGTGCAGTGGCGCCGATACCGGGGTGGTTGTGCCGGATTGGTGACCCAAAACTCCTTCCCGGCGGCGCCAACGGCAAATCGGCCTCCGTAGTCGTGGGAGATTTTGCCACAACTAATGGCAAAATCTCCCACGACTACCAAAGCAAAATAGGCCAAATGGACGCCTGCAACGCAGATTTGCAGCAGTTACACCGCCACAGCCTCACGCAAACCGCCGCCGCACCCGGCTAAAACCATTAGCAAGACCAACTCCTGGTCCGGCGGCTACCCAGTGCCCGGCGTTCCTCACCTTTTTTCGACATCCTTTTCACCCGGCAACAGCCACTTTTTTCTTACCTGTACATGTTACACACCCTTCTCCCCCATTTGGCCGATCATCTGCTGGCCGCCGTACCGGCCCTGGCCACCGTGGACCTGGATCGGGCGCAGCTGGACCGCTCCGACCTGCCGACGCCGCTGGCCTACCCCGCCGTGTTCCTCGATCTGGAAGATGCGCCGTGGACGGATCTAGCCGCCGGCATCCAAACCAGCCGCGCGACGTTGCGCCTCACTGTAGCCCTGGCCTTGGACAGCCTGGCTACCGATGGCAGCACTGAGCGCAGCACCGCCGTGGCGCAGTTGGAACTGCCGCAGCTGATTCACCAGGCGCTGCAGCACTACCAGGGCCCTGGCTTTGGCCCGCTGAGCCGAGTGAGCTACCGCCGCGACCGGCCCCAACACCCACAGGCGTACTGCCTGACGGTGACGTACGCCACCCAATTGCTCGATCAGGCGGCAGCGCCCGACTACCGTCCCATCAGCAACGTGGAATTGCAGCCGCAACTGGCCAGCCGCCCCCTGCCGTTGCCCGAAGCCGAACCGTACGTGCTGCCGCAGTAAAACACCAGCGCCCCGCCGTGTGGTGACGGCGGGGCGCTGGTGCGTGGCGTGGGCGTTTGGCGGCCGCGCTGCCTCGGCATGGCGACGGGTGCTCAGACGGCTCCTTTGGCGTAGGTAATGTTCTCGACGGTGCCTATCGACAGGCAAAATTCTTCGGCCAGCTGGGCCAGCACAAATTCACGGCTGAGCTTGCGCGGCCGGGGTGCATCCAAGTAGCGGGCTTTGAACAGGGCGCGAATTCGCTCGTCGCGCTTGGTTCGGTTTTGTTGGCGGGTGGTCACGCGTGTAGGTAGGTGGAGTGCTGGCCACTAAAGAACCCAGGGACTCACCGCGGCCAGAACGGTGCGCTCCAATCAAACAAGTAGAAAATACGGCTCCCTCACGCGCCGGCGCACCCACCATCCCGACGGTGGTCCGGCGTACAATTGAGCACCTGAACGGTCGGCCTAGCCGGCTGGCTCCGCAAGCATGCTGCCCGCCGCAGGCCGCGACGTTTGCACGACGCGCGCCGTGTACGCAGCATTAAAAGCCGCTACGATAACGCCTTCTATCTGCTTGCGGGGCGCCGAAGCGGGTAAATTGGTGACGGCCGCCAGTACGTCGGCAATGGCGCCGATCCGGGCGGCGTGTTCGGCGGGGGTAAGTGGAATGATGAGGGATGAATGGCACATGGCAGTCAACTACAGGGGTGGAATGGGGGTCAATCAGGCCAGCGCCCGAGGCCGCTTCCGCTTTACCTCACCAAGGCATGGCCTACAACTCAGCAAAAAATCGTTACAATATTTTACATAACGTTAAAAAGCGTTAAGCAGTTGCCAAAAAATAGGCTAACATTCTACTCCCAGCGGAGGTGAACAAACATGAAGTTGCCTAAGAAAGCAAATTTTGTCGATTCCACGAACTGCTCCAAGTACAACAGCGAAGAATAAAACGATGCAAGTTTAAGTTAAATTCAGTTACTTATCAATAATTTTTAACACATTTAGTTAATTAACGTTAAAACATCATGTACCTTCGTTCCCAGGCCTTAGCACCTACCCCCATGTCTGATCCTGCCACACCTAACAAAGCCACCCGCCTGGAGCGGCTCCGGCGCGAATCCGGAATGAGTTTGTACGAAGTAGGCGCTATAGTGGGCAAAAGCCACACGACCATCGCCCGCTACGAGTCCGACCCCCGAGCCGGCATAAAGCAACCCACCTTACAGGCGCTGGCCCGGGTGTACAAGACTACCCCCGAGTTTATCGAGACCGGCCAGTCGCCGGAAAGCAACATTGCCATTCCCGACACCAACTACGTAGAATTGCCCTTTTTCACGCATACTGCCTACGGCACGTTCGCCGCCAACTGCCTCGACGACCTGCCCGAGGACTACACCACCATGTGGGTACTGCGCCGCGAGGGCCGCGACTACCGCAATGCCCGCGTGCTGGAAGTACGCGGCAACAGCATGGCCCCGCGCTACCCCCACGGCTGCTGCGTGGCCGTACGCCCCGTGCAGGACGGCGACTGGCAGTATGCCACCGGCGTGCACGCCATTTCGCTGCGCAATCAGATGTTCATCATCAAGCGCATTACCAGCAACCAGAATGGCATTTTGCAGCTCAGCAGTGACAGCAACGGCGAGGTGATGACCATCGAGCTGGGCGACATCAACTGCATGTGGAAGGTGGGCGAGAAGGTGTACGAGCCGGGCGAAGACTAGGCCGCCGAGGTTGCGGGCCCTAGTGGCTGTGCAGCTCCAGGAAGCGGCGCAGGCTTTCCTGGTCCTCAAACTCGCCGCGGCCGAACACGCGCGGGTGCGGGCCGGAGCCAAACACGACTTCGGCCGAATGCCCGTCGTCGGCGAGGAATACGCACAGCAGCTCGGGCCCGAGGTGTTGCTCGAACTGATTGCCGCCCGGGCGGCTACGGCTGGCTTTGATGCGCTTGGTTCGCTTCAGGCCGAGGCCTTGGAGTAAGGATGTAAGCATACGCGGGCGGCAGGGTGCCAGTGCGCGCGTAACTCCCCTCCCAATCCGGGAAGTTCCGGCCGCCGATGAATTAATTGTTAACTGTGCTACCCGCAGCCACAACTCCTTGTAGCTCAGCACAGCGGCGGTGCCGCCCGTAACCCGCAGGCAGGTTTTGCGGTTGGGAAGTTCTGTGACGCCTCCCGCCGCCTTTCCCTTCCACCACGCCCTGCCCGTAGCCTGGGCGCCGCTGTACGCCCACCCGCTGCCCGCCGGGCACCGCTTTCCCATGCTCAAGTACGAGCTGCTGCCCGAGCAGCTGGTGCGCGAGGGGACCATCCCGGAGGAGAGCCTCTTCGTGCCCATTCCACTGCCCGAAAAGTTCACGCTCGAAACGCACGACGCGCAGTACTACCAGCGCCTCAGCCAGGGCCAGCTCACGCGGCAGGAAGAGCGCGCCACGGGCTTTCCGTGGTCGGAGCAGCTCGTGCAGCGCGAAATCACCATCCTAGGCGGCACGGTGCAGTGCGCCCGTCTGGCCCGCCACACCGGCGTGGCCCTGAACGTGGCCGGCGGCACGCACCACGCCTTTGCGGCCCGCGGCGAGGGGTTTTGCCTGCTCAACGATCAGGCCGTAGCGGCCAACTACCTGCTGAACCACGAGGGCATCGGCCGCATCCTGATTGTGGACCTCGACGTGCACCAGGGCAATGGCACGGCCGCACTTTTTACTCACGAGCCGCGCGTGTTCACGTTTTCCATGCACGGCGGCCGCAATTACCCCGCCCGCAAGGAACAGTCCGACCTGGACCTGCCCCTACCCGATGGCACCGACGACGCGGCGTACCTGCGCCTGCTCACCGACACGCTGCCGCGCCTGTTCGACGAAGTACAGCCCGAGTTTGTGTTTTACCTCGCGGGCGTGGATGTGCTGGCCACCGATAAACTCGGGCACCTGGGCCTCAGCCGCGAAGGCTGCCGGCAACGCGACCAGCACGTGCTCGGGCTCTGCCACCGCCACCGCGTGCCCGTAGTAGTGTGCATGGGCGGTGGCTACTCCGAGCGCGTTGCCGACATCGTGGAAGCCCACGCCAATACCTTCCGCGTAGCCGCCGACCTGTGGAGCTAGCCCGCGGGCTTACTGCACAATAACCACCATGCGGCGGTTTTGCTCGCGGCCGGCGGGGTTGTCCGTACCGTCGGGCTGGGCGTTGGGCGCTATGGGGTCGGCTTCGCCGAGGCCCTGCAACTCGGCCGGCAGCGTTATCTGGTGGTCCTTCAGCCAGTCGGCTATGGCCTGCGCCCGGCGCTGCGACAGAATGAGGTTTTGGTTGTCGTCGCCTTGGGCATCGGCGTACACTCGGATGAGCAGCTGCCGGCCGCTGCTTTGCTGAATGGCCCGCGCCAGTTGCAGCAGCTGCCCGGTGGCCTGCTCCTTAATCAGGGCATCGGTTGGGCCGAACACCGCGTCGGTCGGCAACGTGAAAGCCGTGCCGTCGGCCGTTTGCTGGCCGTGCAGCTCGGTGGGAGCCGGGGCGGCAGCAGTCGTTGGCTGGTCTTGCTGGCAGGCGCTCAGCAGCAAGGCCAGGCCGATAACCGGGAGAGGAAGCTTCATAACGGGCGTGGGTGAACCCAAAAATACGCGTCGCCGGCCCACCGCCTACGCCTGTCCCGCCAGGATTAATTGCCAGCGAAACGCCCAGCGCCAGCGCAGCTGGTAGTTCTGCACGCCGGCCCGGCTCAGCAGCCGCTGCCAGTCGTGGCGCTGGAAGCCGCGCAGCACCGATAGCGGCGCGTCGTTCTGTACCAAATACGAGCCGCCCAGCAGCCGCGTCAGCCAGCGGATGCTGTGGTAGGCCAGCGGGTGCCGGTGCAAATCGTTGATGACGACGGCCACGCGGGCCTGCTGCTGCCACTGCCTTAGCATCTGCGTCAGCTGCTCGTCGTCGAAGTGGTGGCAAAACAGGCTGCACATGATGATGTCGGGCCGAAGGGCGGCGAAATCCGGCGCGAAGATGTTCTGCTGCACGTAATGGATTTCGGGGTACTGCGCACTGCGCCCGGCGGCGTATTCCACCATGAAAGCGTTGGCATCGACGCCGATTAGCGCTACCGGCAAGCCGCGGCTCCGGGCCCAGCGCGCTACGTGCCGGAGCGTGTCGCCGCCGCCGCTACCTACGTCCACTATCTGCACGGGGCGCTCGGGCGCAAACTGCGGCTGCAGCCCGGCCAGCGCGTGCGTTATCACCCCGTAGCCGCCCAGCCGGGTGTTGATGACTTCCAGCTCGTCGAGGTTCTGCCGCAGCGCCTCAGAAGCCAGCGTCAGGTCGTCCATCAACTCCGCTTCGGCCGAGCGGGAGGCAAAGTTGGGCATTGGAGATAAATCAAGAAGCCGGAGAAACGAGGAAAAAGAAATGAAGAAGCTGTTTGAGAACGGTCATGTCGAGCTTGCCGAGACATCTCGCGTGCTGATGCCGGATAGTAACCCGATTCGTTCACCGAGAAGAATAGTACGCGAGCGAGATGTCTCACAGGGCTCGACATGACGGGCCAAGGACTTCCCGAAAAGCTTCGAAAGGCAGAATGTGGTAATCAGGCATTCTTCCTTCATCATTCCTCCTTCTTTCTTACTGATAGGCCACGCGCAGCAGCATGGCTTCCAGGGTCAGCCCCGGCCCGAAGGCGAAGCTGAGCACCGGGGCGCCGTCGTCGGCTTTGAGCAGGTGGCGCTGCAGCTCGCGCAGCACAAACAGCACCGTGGCCGACGAGAGGTTGCCGACTTCGTGCAGCACGCGGTAGGCGTGGCGGTTGTCGGCAGGGGCCAGGCCCAATTCCTGCTCAATGGCTTCCAGAATGCGCCGCCCGCCGGGGTGAATGGCAAAGTGGCGCACATCGGGCAGGCGCACGGGCAGGTGGCGCAGCAGGCCCTCGGTGAGCTTGCGGATGCCCTGCTTCACCAGCCGCGGCACGTAGCTCGACAGGGTCATTTCAAAACCAAAGTCGTTCACGTGCCAGGCCATGTCGGCCTGCCCGTCGGGCTCCAGGCCGCAGTGAAAAGCCGTCAGCTCCAGATTGGGGCGCCCGGGCACGGGCTGGCTGGTCACCAGCGCAGCGGAGGCCCCGTCGCCAAACAGCGCGTTGGCCACCAGATGGTCTTCTTCGGTACGCTTCTGAAAGTGCAGCGTGCAGAGCTCGGTGCACACCACCAGCACCCGCGCGCGGGCATCGGCGCGGCAGAAGGCGTCGGCCAGCTTCAGGGCGTTGAAGGCCGCGTAGCAGCCCATAAAGTTCACGCAGGTGCGCTGCACATCGGGCCGCAGCCCCAGGTGCTGCACCAATTCGATGTCGAGCCCCGGCGCGTACATGCCCGTGCAGCTCACCGACACCAGGTGGGTGATGCTCTGTGCATCTACCTCCGGCGCCTGGCGCAGGCAATCCAGGGCGGCTTCGGCGGCCAGCGGCAGGGCTTCGCGCCGGTACACGCGCATGCGGGCGCCTACCGTGGGAAAGGGCTCCAGATCAGCCGTGTTCGGAAAGAAGGTATACGCCCCCAGGTCGCGGCCATAATCGGGCAGCACCGTGTGGCGGTAGCCGATGCCCGACATGCGGTAAATGGCCCGCAGCTTACGCGTACCAGCCTCGTCCATACCGTGGGCGCGGGCCATAAATTCGGCAATCTGCGGCTGCGGCAGCCGGTGCGCCGGCGTTGCCGTTCCGATGGCGCTGAGGTAACTGGTGGTCATGCAGGGGCAGTATACGGGAATTACGCAGGAATGAAGAAAGCGCCGCAAAAAGCCCGGCACCACACGCGCCGGGCCTTGCCTGCTGCTGCCGCCCTGCTCATCAAAACGCGCTTCCGTGCGTCTGACGCACCAAGGCGCGCACCACGCCCGGCGCGTAACGCAGCGTACCGATAACGGCATCGGTGAGGCGCGGCCCGCCGAACAAGCTCTGCACCCAGCGCCCGACCTGCAGGCGCTGGGCAAAGGTGCGCTGCCAGTCGCGGGTATAGCCCGTTTCCAGCGCGGGCCGGACCACTTGCCCGCGCAAAAAGCCATCGGTGTGCCCGGCAGCCAGGGTGGCCCCGTGCATGGCCATGGCCATGCCGTTGCCGCACAGGGGCGTAATCAGGCCGGCCGCGTCGCCGCACATCAGCACGTGCTGCTCCACGCAGGTTTTGGGCGCGAAGGAAATTTCGTTGATGACTTCGGGCGCCGTGTACAGCCGCTCGCTCTCGGCAAACACGCGCTGCAGGTGCGGGTTGCGGCCGAGTACTTCCGCCTCCAGCGCCGGAATGCTGCCATGGCGGCGCAGCTGTTCGCGGGTGGTCAGGTAGCAGAAGCAGTAGCGGCCGTCTTCTATTGCCGAGAGGCCCGCGTAGCCGTCTTCGAAGTTGTGCAGGGCGATGAGGTCGGCGGGGAAATCCAGCCGCAGGTGGTATTTGACGCCGACAAAGGGCGAGCGTTGCCGGAAAAAGGCGCGGTCGAGCTGCCGGTCCAGCGTGGCGCGCTTGCCGTAGGCGCCCAGCACCACCCGCGCCGCGAGCTGTTCGCCCCCGGCCAGCGCCACCCGAAACTCATCCGCCGCAGCGTCGAACTGCACATCGGTAACAGTAGCGCCCAGCCGGAATGTTACGCCCCGGGCCGTAGCCCGCTGGTACAGAAACTCATCCAAGGCGTAGCGGCTGATGCCGAAGCCGCCCAGAGCCAGCGCGGCCGTGAGTGTGCGCCCGCCCGGCGCCGACACCAGCAGCCGGCTGATAGCGGCCGGGTTCAGCGGAGCCGGGTCGGCGCCGAGCCGCTGCAGGTAGGGCCGCACTTCATTCGACACGTACTCGCCGCACACGCGGTGAAAGGGGTAGTGTCGCCGTTCCACCAGCGTCACCTGCCAGCCCCGTTGCGCTAGGTCCAGGGCTGCCGTCAGGCCGGCCAGGCCGCCGCCTACAATTACGACATCGGAACGGTCGACCACGGAATAATTCAAGGAGAGTAAGCCAATAATCGGTGGGCAACGCCGATTGGTCGGGAAATATTGTGCGATTATAGGAAAGCTACCACAAGAGCCCTATATTTTGATAACTTATTTCAAAATAAGCCGTTACTTTTGCGGATGATTTGCGCTGACCGCGCGGCGTCATTCAGTTTCCCCAACCCCTGACGCACTACTCGCTTACCTTTTTTTATGCCCAAACGACTACTTTACGGTGTACTGGTGACTGCTTTTAGCGTGTGCTGTTTGCAGAGCAGCTTGCCAGTAGTAGCCGCCCAGAGCCAGTCTGCTCCGCGGGCTGTTGCAGCTTCTTCTCCGGACGAGAAGAACATCGTGGTGTACCCCAACCCCAGCTCCGGCGTAGTGCACATCTCCGTCACCGGCTTCGAAGGCCGCAAAACGGAAATGCGCGTGCTGAACGTCATCGGCACGGTAGTGTACCGTGAAACCATTACCGAACTCGACAACCGCTTTACGCGCACGCTCGATCTGAGCCGCTTTGCCAGCGGCCTGTATTACGTCAAAATTGACGCAGACAACAACAGCGTGATGCGCAAACTGGTGATTCGCTAGGTACCTGTTTTCCTTAAGATCCGCGCGGGCGGCCTTCCTTCGGGAAGGCCGCCCGCGCTTCTTTTGCCCCGTGGCAACCCGTTACCGGTGGCTAGCCGCAGCGCCCAACAAAAAAGCCCTTCCGCCGGGGCGGAAGGGCTGATGATGCAAACAGAAGAACCCGAGTTAGCGGCGATTATTGGCGCGAACCGGTACCGGCTGGAGCTGAGGTTTCCGGCCACCCAAAAGGCGGTTCAGCAGCGCGGCCAGTTGTTCGGCGAGCGAATTCAGCGTCATGGAAAAGTACAGAAAAAGTGAAAGCCTACACACCAAAGTACGTAGATTAACCATACCGGGCTAACTCTAGTTTCCTTTTTTTCGCTCAACGGCCGATTCTGCTCGCAGAAGCTGCTTTACCACTCGCCGGGCATCGTGAGCCACACCGCCCATCAGGGCCGAGCCGCGGCTGTCGAGCCACGGCAGCCCGAGGAAGGCCAGGCCCGCCGGCTCGCTGAGGCCGCGGTGGTGCCGGGGCAGCCCGTCAGCTTGTATGATGGGTAGCTCAATCCAGCTATAGTCGGGGCGGAAGCCAGTGGCCCACACCACGGCCCGCAGGGGCGGCGTGGCCCGGCGCTGGCCTTCGATGCTGGCACCCGCCACCCCGGTTGCCCGCCCGATAAAGTGTGCGTTAGTGAAACGGCGCAGCGTGCGCAGGGCATCGGCTACCACCGGCTCGGGCTGGCCGTGCATAAAGCCGCCTACCAAGCCGTGGCGCGAAGCCTGCAGCAGGCCCAGGCTCTGCAGCGTTACCCACATCAGCGTGTTGTTGGGCATGGCTTTGGTACGCTCGTCGTAGGCTATGTACACGGGGCGGCCGGTAGCGGCCACATCGGCGGCAATCTGCACGGCGGAGTTGCCGCTGCCTACTACGGCCACGGGACCCGTACCCGGCAGCTGGCCCGGGCGCTGGTAGGCGCTGCTGTGTAGCTGCAACACGTCGGGGGCCAGCGCAGAGGCCCAGGCGGGAATTTTGGGTGTGGCCAGCCCCCCGGTGCACACGATTACCCGCTGCGCGGCGTAGCGCGTGCCGCTGGCGGCCGTCACCTCGAAAGCGTACGGCCCGGCGGCCCTGAGGCGCACCACCTGCTCGTTCAGGCGCACATCGAAGCCGAAGTGCGCGGCGTACCGGCGTAGGTAGGCAGCCGCTTCGTCTTTGGTGGGGTAGCGCCGCTGGCTACCGGGCCAGGGCAGCCCGGGCAGGCCGCTGGCCCAGGCTGGCGAAAACAGCCGCAGCGAATCGTAGCGGCTCGCCCATTGTGCCCCGATGGTTGGAGCCTGCTCCAGCAAAATGCTTGATACCTGCGCCTGCTGCAGAAAGTAAGCCGCTGCCAACCCAGCCTGGCCTGCGCCAATTATCAGCGTATCGGTGTGAACGAAGGAATCGGGAGCGAGCATACGACAGCGGAAAGTGGCGCAAATAACGGACCGCGCGCCGACTTAGAGCCGTGCTGGGATTTTCGTTTTAGGTCATGCTAAGCGAGGTCGAAGCATCTCTACCGAACAACGAAGCGGTAGAGATGCTTCGACTTCGCTTAGCATAACGGGCTTTGACCAAATCCAAACACGCTCTTAATCATGCTTTGACAGGCGCGCGGCAAATGAGGCATGACGGCCTGAAGCTCTTTGGGGCACAACCCAAGCCCCACTCTCTTACCCGGCCGCAACTGCCACGCGCGGAACAGCCGTGGCCAGATCAGCTTTCAAGTGCTGGGCCGTGTAGTGCGCCAGGGCCATAATGGTGAGCATGGGGTTGACGCCGCTGCACGCCGGGAAGGCCGAGCCGTCGGCTACGTATAGCCCGCGCAGCTCGTAGGTTTCGCCGGTGGGGCTGACGGGGTGCGTGGCGCGCTGCCCGCCCATGCGACAGGTGCTCATCTGGTGGGCGCTGTAGAGCCCGAAGCGGTTCGGGGACCAGTCGAGCTGCGGCAGGCCGTCGAGCACCGCGGGGTTTTGGATGCGGCCGTCCTGCACCTGTAGCGTGGGCAGGGTGCCGTGGGGCAGGAACACGGTATGGGCGCCGGCGGCCACGTGGATTTCGGCGGCGGTGCGCACGGCGGCGAGCATGCTGCGCCGGTCGAAGTCCGAGAGGCGGTAGCTGATGAGGGGCTGGCCGTGGCGGTCGGTGCGCACGCGGCCCCCGTCCCGGTCGCGCGTCAGCACGATGAAGGAGCCTAGGTGAGCCGCCTGCTGCATCAGCTGCTTGTGCTGCGCCCCCGAAAGCCACGGCAGCGTCATAGCCATCAGCCCCAGGTGCGCGGGCGGCGTCTCGATTTTGGCGCCAAAGTTGGTTCCGTCGAGGCGGGTGCACGAGTCGTTGACTACCGACATGCTGGGCCCGTACCACGGCTCTATTGGCCAGGGGTACGCGCCTGACACGGCCACCGTGGGGTGCAGGTGCAGGTGCTGCCCCAGGTGCGGGTGATGCAGGCCGGAGCGCAGCAGCAAGGCCGGCGTCTGGATGGCGCCGCCGGCTACCACCACGCGTTTGGCGCGCACCGTCACACGCACGGCCTGGCCCGCGGCCGTGGTGTGCAAGGCCTCGGCACCGGTGGCGCGGCCGGCCTCCTGGGTGATGCGCGCCACCCGGGTATCGGGCAGCAGGCGGGCACCGTGCGCGGCGGCGGTTTTCAGGTAGGTATTGAGCGTGCCCTGCTTGATGCCGTACCGGTCGCCGAAGGTGCTGAAGCCCAGCCCGCGGAAGTGCTGGTCGGAGTCGTCGAGGCCCAGTTCGTTGCGCGGAATCAGGCGCGTGGGCTGGCCGAGGCGCTGGGAGCCGTCGAGCAGGGCCTGGTTCTGGCCGTTGTGGCGCGCATAATCGGTGTTGACGTGCAGAGCGGCCGTTACGGCATCGAGGCTGGCCTGGAAGGACGGCTGCGTGAAATGCGGCGCCTGATGCTCGCGCGCCCACTCCTCCAGCACGTAATCGGGGGTGCGGAAGGAGCCAGCCCAGTTGACGGTGGTGCCGCCGCCCAGACAGGAGCCGGCCAGCAGGGTCACACCGCCGTCGGTGGTGCTCAGGGTGCCGCGCCCGTCGTAGAGCTTGCCGATCATTTCGGCCTCGCGCTGGTTGAAGTCGCAGCCGTGGCAGTAGGGGCCTTTGTCGAGCACCAGCACGTCGTGGCCGGCGGCAGCCAGCTCGCCGGCCACCACTCCCCCACCGGCCCCGCTGCCGATAACCAGCACTTCGCAGCTGTACGTCACGTCGCGGTCGGGCTGGAGCGTGGGCAGGGGGCGTGGGGTATCCACCAGCCCATCGGTGAGGGCCAGCGGGCCGGGGTAGCCGGCGGCGGCCCAGGCGGCATTGGGCGCGGTAGCCACCGAATCGGCATAGTACAAAAACGTCAGCAGCTTGCGCAGGGCCTGAAAGCCCTGGCGCAGCGGCGGCAGCGGGCTCTGAGCCCAGCACTGCAGCAGCCGCTCGCGCTCCGCCGCCGTGAGCTGCCCAAATGGCCGTAGCGGCCCGCCCCAGCTCAGTCCCAGCAGGCGGCTATCGAGCAACGCGAGCAGTTGGCGAAACTGGCGCTGCGCCCGCTCTGGCTGGGCCTCGATGGCTGCGGCAACCAACTCCAGGCGGATGCGCTCGGCGCCGTGGCCTTGCAAGAACCCGGCGTGGGCGTCGGCAGCAGGCAACGACGGAATAAAGGTATCGGCAAGGACCAGCAGAAGTTGCTGATGGGCAGCGGTAAACATGATATAAGCGAGAAGCGGCGCGGGCACGGCCGGGGCCATACCAGTGGCGGTGGGATGGCACAAAAGATACGCATTCCGACCGAAAAGCTCGGCATGCCGACTATCAATCAGCGCTGTTCAGTAGGCTTATTGACAAAGGACTTCGTCAGGATGAGAGGCGGTTTTGTTCGCTTTGTCGCGCCTTCACAGGCCCATATCGGTCCAAGTGTCACTCCACCCACCTCAGCCCAGGTACTTCAGCAGCATATCCACCATATGACGCACTTTGGGCGTGTAGGGCGGGTAGAAGAACTTGATGCCCGTGGCCCCAATGCGCTGGCGCAGCACCGCTTTTTCGTTGGAAAAGGCCACAAAGCCGTAGTGGCCGTGCGCCCGCCCGATGCCGCTGTTGCCGCTGCCGCCGAAGGGCAGTTCGGGGTGGCCCAGGTGCACGAGGGTTTCGTTGATGCAGGCGCCGCCGGCGGGCACGCGGCCGAGCAGGTAGCGTTGGTTTTCGTCGTGGCCGGAAAAGAGGTACAGCGCCAGCGGCCGGGGGCGGGCGTTGATGAAGTCGGCGGCTTCCATGAGCGTGCTGAACGTGCACACGGGCAGCAGCGGGCCGAAGATTTCCTCCTGCATCACGGCGCTGTCCAGGGGCACGTCGAGGAGCACGGTGGGCTCGATGAAGCACTGCGTCTGGTCCACGCTGCCGCCCACGGCCACGGTGGCGCCGCGCCGTTGCGCGTCTTCGAGCAGGCGGGCCACGCGCTGGAAGTGGTGCCCGTTGACGATGCGCGCCAAAGAAGCCGACTCGCTCACGCTGCCGCCTTCGGGCTGGTAAAAGCGGGCCAGCACGCCGCGGATTTCGGCCACCAGCGCGTCGCGCACGCTCTCGTGCACCAGCAGGTAGTCGGGCGCCACGCAGGTCTGACCGGCATTCACGCACTTGCCCCACACGATTTTCTCGGCGGCGTCGCGCAGGTTGGCGGTGGCGTCCACCACGGCCGGGCTTTTGCCGCCCAGCTCCAGCGTCACGCTGGCCAGGTGCTCGGCGGCGGCGCGCATCACCACCTTGCCTACCTGCGGCGAGCCGGTGAAAAAGATGTGGTCGAAGGGCAGGCTGAGCAGCTCGGTGGCTACGTCCTTGCCGCCTTCCACCACGCTCACCTCGGCCGGCTCAAACACCTCTCCCACCAAGCGCGCCAGCAGGGCCGATACGCCCGGCGTCATTTCGGAAGGCTTGAGCACGCAGCAGTTGCCGGCGGCCAGGGCCGAGGCCAGCGGCCCCACGGCGAGGTAAAACGGGTAGTTCCAGGGGGCGATGATCAGCGCCACGCCCTTGGGCTCGTACTGCACCCAGGAGCGCGTGCCGAGCAGGGCCAGTGGCACACCCACCCGCCGCGGGGCCATCCACTGCCGCAGGTGCTTCAGGGCGTGGCTGATTTCGGCCTGCGTAGCGTAGATTTCCGTGACGTCGGTTTCGGTGGCGGGCTTGCGAAAATCCTGGTACAAGGCCTGCTGAATGGCTTCGCGGTTGCGGGTAATCCAGTCGTGCAGGCGCTGCAGGCGGGCGGCGCGGGCGGTAGCGTCCTCGCGGCGCAGCACGGCGCTACGGGCCTGCTGCTGGGCCAGCAGCACTGGTAACGTGCCGACGGCTGGCGGCGGTAGAAGCGTAGGAGCGGTGGGCGAGGCAGTGGTAGCGGACATAGCAGCGCGGCCCCAAGCGGGGCCCTGGCCTAAAGTACGCGGAAATATTGGCGGCGCTAAACCGGCGGCTACGTATAGGGCCCTTATCTTAGCCCACTTACGATTTGTCTCGCTCTGCTTGCATGGATACTGTCCCTTCCCAGCTTCAAGGTGCTGTGGTAACGCTGCGGCCCCTGACCCCGGCCGACAAGGAGTCGTTTTACCAATGGGCAGTACGCTCCGACGCCACGCCGTACATCTTCGGGCCGCAGGGCACTGAGCAGCTGCCTACTTGGGAGGAGCTGTTTACCGATTACCAGCCGCACTACTTCGACAGCTCCGACCCGCTGCAGGGCCAGTCATTCGGCATTCTGGTCGACGGGCGCCTAATCGGGCAGATCAACTACGACGGCATCGAGTCGCTGGACAACTCCACCGAGCTGGACATCTGGATTGCCAGCAGCCCCGACACCAGCCGCGGCTACGGCACCGACGCGCTCAATACGCTGGTGGATTACCTGTTCGCGCACCTGGGCGTGGAAGTGTGCACCATCGTGCCGGCCGCGTCCAATACCCGCGCCGTGCGCACCTACGAAAAGGCCGGCTTCCGGCTGGCCCGCGAGGTAACGCACAACCAGGTGCGCTGGCTGCACATGGAGCGGCAGCGCCCCAGCTGACGACCGGCCTAAATATTAGACCAGTCAGTTATACACAGAGTTATCCACAGCCTGTGTATTACCGCAGTTACGGTCGGCAAGCCGCTTGCTGCCTGCATTTTGCTAAACAATTGTTGGCGGCAATAATTTAGCTTTCCGCCTGACCCAGCGGGGGATTATGCACGCTACCGAGCTTAGGATACCCTCGTGGCGCGGCGGCAAAATATCCAGGTGCTAACGCCATGAGCATAGCTTTAGTCCAAGCGCCTCATCGTAACTTTGATGCCGCCGACGCCAGTCCCAAACCAGCCGCCGAAACCCCGGCTTGCTCTTCTTCGTGGTGACGAAACCCGCCGGCTAACGCTTACCAGATGGCTGCACTCCTACCCGATCGGGAAACTGTTTACTTCCGCAACGCTGCCGGCCGCGTCGTGTTCCACGCGGCGGGGTTTGTGCGTTTGGCGTGGTCAGCAGAGCGCATCGAGCTGGCCGACCTGCAGGCGTTTTACGAACAGGCCCTCACGCTGCTTGTTGGGGTGGGCGTAGGGCGCATACTTTCCGACCACGGCCAGCGGCAGCCCCTGCCCGCCGCGGCCCAGCAGTGGCTGATCGATAACTGGATTCCGCGCGCCATCCGGCAGGCCCACGTCTACTACTGCGCCATCGTGGAAGGCAACGACCCGGTGCACCGCCTTTCCACCCAGGGCGTGGTGGGCCGCGCGCCGTCGGACATGCAGTTCAAGCGCTTCAGCAACCGCGCCGAAGCCGAGGCGTGGCTGCTGAGCCAGGGCGAGTAGCACCAGCGCGACAGCGAAAAAAACGTGCGGCCAGCCCCCGCGCCTGACCTTTCTGCCGCCGGGCGTTGTTAGGCCGACAGTCTGCCGGCAAGCCGCCGTGGCCGTTGCCACCGGGTGCTGCCGCGGCAAGCCTGCTCTGTGTTTTCCTTGCTGTTTTCTTCCTTTTCCGTTTCGGGGCGTCGCGGCTGGCGCCCAGCCCTGGGGCTGCTTCTGTTAGCTACGGCGGTGCTGCTGGTGGGGCGCGTAGCGGCGCAGCGTCCGGCCCCCGTTGAGCCGCCCTTTGCGCTGCAGCCTGTGCCCAGCGCCATCGTACCCACGCAGTTTTACGTGGCCGCCGTGCGCGACGAGCGGTCCGACCGCCAGGCCGTGGCTTACCTGCTGGCGCACCCCGCCAAGCCAGGAACCACCGCTCCAGTGAGTGTCTTGCCACTCGATTTGCAGGGCGGTGGCCTCAACGGCCTGCGCCAGTTCTTCAGCCTGAGCGTGCCGCGCAACGCGGCTCTGCGCCCCGTCACCATCCGGGTGCGGGAGTGCCGCCTCAACGAGAAACCCGGCACGCCGGGCTATTCCGTCGGCTCGCTCACCCTCAGCCTGAGCTTCGACTGGCAGCGCGACGGGAAGGTGATTCACCTGACCGATTACCGCGGCACGGCCCGGTTTGCGCGGCCGCTGCGCAGCACTTACGCCTCGGCCGAGCCGGTGCTGCGGCAGGCCTTGGTGGAAGGGCTGAAGTATTTCGACCAGTGGATGAACCGCGAGGCTGTGCTCAACAGCAAGCTGGCCGGCCGCCTGCAGGTGCACCGCACCGATGCGCCCTACGCGGCCGACGGCGGGGATACGCTGTTTTACTCCGTGGCCCACCCGCTCACGCTCGAGGACTTCCGGGGCGTGCCGCGGCCCAACGGGCGCTACGGCGGGGCGGTGTTTCCGAGCTTTTCCTACACCGCCGAGGCCCAGACGCGCAACGGCGTACTGCACCTGAACCTGAACACCAAGGTCTTCGTGGTGCGCAGCGGCTCCTGGATTTCGCCGACCTCGCGCGACGCCTATACGCTCAACCACGAGCAGCGCCACTTCGATCTGGTGAAGCTGGTGGCCGAACGTTTCAAGCGCAAGGTGACGCCCGACAGCCTCACGCTCGATAACTACAACGCCCGCATGCAGTACCAGTATTTGCAGTCGTGGTGGGAGATGAACCGCCTGCAGGAGCGCTACGACGGCGAAACCGGCGGCGGCCAGAACCAGGCCGCGCAGCAGCGCTGGGATGTGCGCATCGAGGCGGAGCTGCGGCAGTACGGCGTAAAACGCTAAGCGCTGGTCTGCGTACTGGCCTACTTTTGCGCGTCCGCGGTGGGGCGGGCCTTTTGCACTGGTTTCAGGTTATGACGACGGCGGCTTCGGGGCCGGCCGTGGCCCCGGCGCGGGCCCGGCTGGCTACCACGGTATTTTTTCTGGTATCCGGGTTTGGGTTTTCCACGTGGGCCTCGCGCATTCCCACCATTCAGCAGCAACTCGGGCTGAGCGAAGCCGAGCTGGGCAGTGTGCTGCTGGCCCTGCCCGCCGGGCTGATGCTGACTTTGCCCGTAACGGGTGCCCTGCTGCAACGCTTCAGCAGCCGGCAGATCATGCTGGTGGGCGCCGTGCTCTACAACTTGGCGCTGGCCCTGCTCGGCCTAGCGACGCACACCTGGCAGCTGGTGGTGCTGTTGTTCTGCTTCGGCTCCTCGCGCAACCTGCTCAATATCTCCGTCAACGCGCAATCGGTGGGCGTGCAGGCCCTGTACCCGCGCTCTATCATTGCCACCTTTCACGGCATGTGGAGCGTGGCCGGCTTCGCGGCCGCGGCCGTGGGCGCCGGCCTGATTGGGCTGCGCATCGGCCCGGGCTACCACTTTCTGGCGGCCGCCGTGGTGCTGACGGGCCTCGCGCTGGCCTTTTACCCGGGCACGCTGGCTTTGCCCCCTACCCCTACGGCGGAGCGCCGCCCGGCCTTCGCCCTGCCCGACAAAACGCTGCTGAAATTCGGCGTCATGGCTTTTGCCTCCATGGCCTGCGAGGGCACCATGTATGACTGGAGCGCCATTTACTTCGCCAAAGCGGCCCATGCTCCCGTCGGCACGGTGGGTTTTGTGACGTACATGGTGGCCATGACGCTGGGCCGCTTTCTGGGCGACGCACTGGTGAGCCGCTACGGCGTGCGCACCATGCTGCGCGGCAGCGGTCTGCTGATGACGGCCGGGCTCTTGCTGGCCGCGCTGGTGCCGCAGCCGCTGGTAGCAGGTGCGGGCTTTGTGCTGGTGGGCCTGGGCGTGTCGTGCGTGATTCCGTTGGTGTTCGGCATGGCCGGACGCTCAGCCACGCTGGGCAGCGGCTCGGCCATAGCGGCGGTGTCTACGGTGGGCTACTTCGGCTTTTTACTGGTGCCCCCGGTGGTGGGCTTCGTGGCCCAGGCAGCTAATCTGCGCTGGGCGTTCGGGCTGATGGCATGCCTGGGCGTGGTGCTGTACGCGCTGGTCAGCCGCCTACGCGAGCCAGACAACGTAGCGGCGCCAACCGCGGCTACGCCGGTGCTCGAATAAGCTTGCTGCTGACAAGAGGCCACGTTTTTCGAGCGGCTTCGTCTAGGTCCAACAGCGGGCTGCGCTTTTGTAGCCGGACCTGAACGCCCCGAAAACACGGCGGCCCGACTTCCAGCAGGAAATCGGGCCGCGGGTCTTTCAAAGACGGGGCAGGCTAGTTCTTAACTTTCACCTGGCCGTCATCGGCGTCGCGCTTGACTTTGGTGCCGTTGGCGTACTCCACCTTCCGGTCACCGTCCTTGTCAATCTTGACGGTGGTGCCGTTCGAGTACACGATTTTCACCTCGCCACCCTTGTTCTCGTACTTCACGATGCGCGGCCGGCGCCGGCGCGGACGGCTGGCCGTTTCGGTGGTCGTGGTAGTGGTGGTCGTCGTGACGGAGCCGCCGTCGCCGTAGTAGCGGCTGCGGTTGGTTTCGTAGGTGCGGTACTTCGCATCGTCGCCCACGATGGTGCGGACTTCGGTGTCCGTATCGGTGTTGATCTGGCGGGTGGCGGCGTAGCGGCCGGCGGTGTCGTCGGCGTACTGCGCATCCAGGTCGCCCACGCGCTCGGCGCGGGTGTAGTAGGTCGTGCGCAGGCGCCGTACGCGGGCCGTGTCGTTGGTCAGGCTCAGGTCGGCGGCCACTTGGTCGGCGGTGCGGTAGGCCTGGTCCTGGTACACGAGGGTATCGGAGTCGTTGCGGACCACCACGGCCGTGTCGGCCGAGGGCGTTTGGGCCGCGTCGACGGCGGCGGGCTTATCGCGGTTGCAGGCGGTGGCCAGCGCGAGGCTGGCGGCACCGGTAAGCAACAAGAAGGTGCGTTTCATGGGGAGTAAATTCAGGAGGGGGATGCCACATAGCCGGACGGCTATGTTGGGCGTTGGTACGCGCCCTTCCCGGTTGAGGTTACTCCCCGCCCCTGCCGCTTACTTCACCAGGCCGTTCAGATACACTTCCAGCATGGTGTAGCCGTCGGGCCCGGTTTTGCTGCGGTCGGCGGCGTCTTTGGGGTTGAGCTTGCGGCTTTTCTCCCAGGCATCGGGCATGCCGTCGTGGTCGGCGTCAGCAGGCGCCGGGGCCGATTTTAGCTCGGGCCAGGCCTTCTGCGTGGTGGTGTAGGGCGTGCCGTGCGCGTAGTGGCCCTGCACGTCGATGATGCCGCCGGTGCGCTGCTGCACCTGCCGCACGATGCGCTGGTCCATGGTGTCGCGGGCGGGCAGGATGGCGCCGGCACCCTTGAGCACGGCGTTGTAGGCCTGCTCGGCGGTTTGCGTAGTCACGGCGCCGAGGTCGAAGGGCTGCTCGGCACGGGCCTGGGCCCGGTCGCCACCGCCCTGCAGGTCCACGCCGCGCCAGTTGTCGGCGGTGCGCTCGGGCGAGCCGTCCACGTAGTTGCCGGCCACGTAGTACTTGCCGAAGGGCAGCGCGTCGGATTTGTAGGGGTTCAGTACGCGGTAGCGCACCGATTCCTTGGTGCTCGGGCCGTACTTGTAGTAGTTATTCACCACGTTGTAGTTGCCGCCCTCGCCGCCGTACACGTTGTTTTCGCCCCAGTTGTAGAACACGTTGTTGCGCAGGTCGCAGTTTTCCCAGCCGTTCTGCTTGGCCTGGCGGCTGCCGTTGAAGCGCGGCGTGCGGGAGTTGCAGTGGGCCAGCAGGTTGTGGTGAAACGAAGCGTGGTGCCCGCCCCAGATGCCGCCGTAGCCGTGGCGCTCAAAGTCCTTGTCGCCCTGCTCGAAGTGGTAGGAGTAGTTCAGCGGCTCGGTGATGAGGTTCCACTGCAGCGTGAGCGAGTCGCCGTTGTAGAACGAGAAGGCCTCGTCGGTACTCCAGCTCATGGAGCAATGGTCGATGATGATGCGCTTCTTGCCGAAGCCCCCGCCGAAGGCGTCGTCGCCGCCGGCCCCGTCCACGAAGCCCTTGTTCTGGTTTTTGTCGCCCATGCGGAAGCGCAGGAAGCGCACGATGACGTTGTCGGCCTTCACGCTCACCGGGAAATCGGCCAGGCAGATACCGTCGCCGGGCGCCGTCTGGCCGGCCACGGTGGTGTTGGGCTTGCTGATGACCAGCGGCTCGCTGAGGTGAATGGTGCCCGACACGCGAAATATCACCGTGCGGGCGGCGGCTGGCTGCGTGAGGGCGTAGCGCAGCGAGCCGGGCTGGTTGTCGTCGTTGAGGCTGGTGACTTCAAACACCGTGGCGGGCGCCGCAGCCGTGCCGCGCCCGCCGCTGGTGAAGCGCCCAGCGCCTTCGGCCCCGGGAAACGCCAGCTGCTGGGCAGCGGCCGGTGCGGCGGGCGCAACCAGGCCCAGCAGGGTGCAAATGGCAAAAGCACGCCCCGCAGGCCGCGCGTCAGACAAGGAAAACCGGTGGTATTGCAAAGGAAGTAGCAGCAAAGGAGAAACGGCGCGCCAGCCGACGTGGCCGGACTGCCCGGATTGATATTACCGAAATACCCTGCCAAAGACGGCCGCGGCCCAACCGTTTTTTTGCGCAATCGATGTCGGCAACGTTGCCAGCCAGGCTGCCCGGAAGCGGATACCCAGCGGCGGCAGCGAGCAAGTAAGTGGGCGGCAGATGTGCGGCGCATGAACGGGCAGCGCGGACGGAATTCCGCGCTCTAGTAGTTTGCCAGCTGTATATTTGATTTTTACAGCCCGCCCACATGCCCAGCAACGCCCTCGAAGAGTTTTACACCAAACTAGCCATAGAACCAGGCGCGGCCGGGCCGCCGGACCAGCAGCGCGAAATCGGGCATTTCAACGTGTTTGACGTGGCCGTGCTGATGCACCGCCGCCAAGAGCGCCCGCCGATGACCTTCGACCGGCGGCCGTTCGTCAAAATCAGCCTGGTGGCGGGGCGCAGCCGCATCGAGTACGCCGACCAGCACGTGGAGGTAACGCGGTATGCCCTGTGGTTTGCCACCTCGCGCGTGCCCTACCGGTGGCAGCCCCATGACCAGGAGCAGCGCGGCTACTTCTGCATCTTCACCGAAGAGTTTTTGCGACCCGGCCAGGGCAGCGCGCTGCTGGAAGAACTACCGGTGCTGCAGCCCGGCGCCTGCCCGGTGCTGCTGCTCACCCCGGTTCAGTACACGGCCATCGAAGTGATTTTCGAAAAGATGACGCGGGAAATGGCCTCCGGCTACGCCTACAAATACGACCTGCTGCGCAATTACCTCTGGGAGCTGATTCACGCCGGGCAGAAGCTGCAGCCCGCCCCGGTGCCGGCCGCCGCGCACAACGCCTCGGCCCGCCTCTCGGCGCAGTTTGCCGAGCTGCTGGAGCGGCAGTTTCCGCTGGCCACTCCGCAGCAGCAGCTGGGCCTGCGCACGGCCCGCGACTACGCCGATGCGCTGGCCGTGCACGTGAACCACCTCAACCGCGTGCTCAAAGAAACCACCGGCCACACCACCACCGCGCTCATCGGCAGCCGGGTGGCGCAAGAAGCCAAGATGCTCCTGAAGCAAACTACCTGGACCGTCTCGGAAATTGCCGACAGCCTGGGCTACGCCGATACGGCCCATTTCTGCAACTTCTTCAAGCGGCAGACCGGCGTGGCACCGGGTAGCTTCCGCGACTAAAGCCGGTTGTTTGAATTGCGCAGCAGATGGTTTGAGCCGCGCAAAGCCGCCGCGCCCGGCCGCCTTCACCTTTGCGGAGTAGTCCATTACCACACCCTCAAAGGATCAACCATGCGAATTTTCGTTACCGGCGCCACGGGCTTTGTCGGCTCGGCCGTCGTTCAGGAACTACTCGGCGCGGGCCACCAAGTGCTCGGCCTGGCCCGCTTGGAGGCAGGAGCCCAGGCCCTGGCAGCGGCCGGGGCCGAGGTGCATCGCGGCACACTCGAAGACCTCGACAGCCTGCAGCGCGGTGCCGCCGGCGCCGACGGCGTCATCCACACCGCTTTCATCCACGACTTCACCCGCTACGCCGCCGCGGCCGAGGCCGACCGCCGCGCCATTGAGGCCCTTGGGGCCGTTTTGGCCGGTTCCGACCGCCCACTGCTCGTCACTTCCGGTTTTGCCGGTTTGCAGAAGTCGGGGCCGCTGGCTACTGAAGACGACGCGCTCGACCCCAACGTGCCGGCCATGCGCCATTCGGAGGGCGCGGCCCAGGCCCTGGCCGCGCAGGGCGTGCGCGCCATGGTGATACGCCTGGCCGCCTCGGTGCACGACGCGGGCGACCATGGCTTCGTGCCGTACCTGATCAGCACAGCGCAGGAGAAAGGCGCCGCGGCCTACGTGGGCGACGGCCACAACCGCTGGCCCGCCGTGCACCGTCAGGATGCGGCCCGGCTCTACCGCCTCGCGCTGGAGCAGGGCACGGCCGGCGCCCGCTACCACGCCGTCGGCGACGAGGGCGTGCCCATACGCGACATTACCGAAGTCATCGGCCGCCACCTACAGGTTCCCGTCGTGTCCAAGACGCCTGCGGAGGCCGCCGACCACCTGGGCTGGATGGCCCACTTCGTGGCGCTCGACATCCCGGCGTCGAGCACGCTCACGCAGCAGCGGCTGGGCTGGCAGCCCACCGGCATCGGCCTGCTCGCCGACCTGGAGCAAGGGCATTATTTCGTCAGCTAATCGGCGCAGCAGGGCGGCCCCGCGCAGCATACAATACACCAACAAGCCGCCCCGGCAGGTAGTCAGCACCTTGCCGGGGCGGCTTGTTTTTATCGAATCGTACTCAGCCCTTAAGCATTGACGACCGAGCCGCCGTTGGGGTGCAGCGTCTGGCCAGTGAAGTAGGAGCCGTCTTCGGAGGCCAGAAACACATACGCCGGGGCTACTTCCGAGGGCTGGCCGGCGCGGCCCATGGTGGTGTCGCGGCCGAAGGTAGCCGTCTGCAGGGCGCTGGCCGTGCTGGGGATAAAGGGCGTCCAGATGGGCCCCGGCGCCACGGAGTTGACGCGGATGCCCTTGCTGCCCAGCTGCAAAGCCAGCGAGCGGGTAAAGGCAGTGATGGCGCCCTTGGTGGCGCTGTAGTCGAGCAGGCTTTCGTTGCCGCGGAAGGCGTTGACCGACGACGTGTTGATGATGCTGTCCCCCTCGTTCAGGTGCTTCATCGCCGCGCGGGTCAGGCGAAACTGGGCCAGGATGTTGACCTGAAACACCGATTCCAGCTCCTCGTCGGGCAGTTCCTCCAGGCTTTTGTGGAAGTGCTGCTCGGCGGCGTTATTCACCACGATGTTCAGCCGGCCGAATTCCTGCACCGTGCGCTCCACGACCTGCTGGCAGAACTCGGGCTGGCGCAGGTCGCCGGCGAGCAGCAGGCAGCGGCGGCCGGCACCCTCCACCAACTCCCGCACCTTGTCGGCGTCTTCCTGCTCCGATGGCATGTACACGATGGCCACATCGGCCCCCTCGCGGGCGAAGTGCACGGCCACGGCCCGGCCGATGCCGGAGTCGCCCCCGGTGATGAGGGCCACTTTGTCGAGCAGCTTGTCGGCGCCTTTGTAGTTGGGGCGGATGTATTCGGGCTGGGGCGTCATCTCGCTTTCCAGGCCCGGCTGCTGGTCCTGGTGCTGGGGCGGAAAGAGCGTGGGCTTGTCAGACATAGCTTCAACAGGTTGGTTGTGAGTTAGTGCCTAACGGGCATGCGGCAAGCGGGGTTATGGTCGACGGCGGGGCAGCTAGCGCAGCCGGCGCAGGGCGGCGGCCAGGGCGACATCGTGCGTGGAGCTACTGGCGGCGGGCGGCACCGGCACTTTGGGCACGTAGTTTTCGCGGGGTGTGCCGTCGACGTGGTACAGCTTTTCGGTGGGTATACTAAAGCCGATGCGCGAGTTGGGCAGGCGGAAGGAATAGATGGCGCCGTTGAGCCGGGCCAGCTCGGTGCCGAGCACGGTGGCCCTCTTCATGCCATCAAAGGCAATGGCAAGCCCCTCGCCCATGCTGCCGGTCCAGCGCCCGGCCAGCAGCACCACGGGCCGGGTGTACGGCTGACCACGGGGCGTCACGAGCTCCACCCACTTGCGCTTCACCCCGAAGGCTCGCTCCTCGCCTACCAGCTCGTGCTGTTGGTAGTATTGCTCGCGGGTGATGAAGCGGCTCAGGATGGCGCGGGCCACGGTGGTGTTGCCGCCGCTGGGCGTTTCGCGCAGGTCCAGAATCAGGGCTTTGGTGTCTTGCAGCGCAGTCAGGGCGCTGTCGAAGGCCGGAATAAGCGCGTTGTCGCCCAGGGAATTGTTGATTTTGAGGTAGCCGGTGCTGCCGATGCGGCGGCTTTCAAGGCTGCGGGCAAAGCGAATGTTTTCCAGCAAGGGCTGCGGACGGTCGGGCAGTACCTCCGCTTCGGTGCCGGCGGTGCGCACGAGCCAGCGCCGCTCGGCGTTGTGGGCCCCGGCCAGCAGCAGGTTTAGGGCGTAGTTGCGGGCGGCTTCGTCCGGGCTTTTCAGGTTTTGGGCGAGGTAGGGCCGGATGGCTTGCTCCACTAGTACCCCCTCCACTTGCACTATTTCGGCGCCCGGCCGCACCCCTACCCGCTCTGCTCCAAAGCCGCGGCGCACATCCACCACTACGGCGCGGCCGCCCTGCCACTGGGCGTATACATCGGTGGCCGAGGGCACGAGGCGGCGCGAGTCGGGCTGATTGGTACCGAGGCCGGCGTGGTGGTCGTACAGCTCGCCGAGCATGGTTTCGAGCAGCCGCACGAGCGAGCGGCGGGAGCTGAGGGTATCGGCCTGGGGGCGGTACACGGCGTGCACGCGGGCCCAGTCGGTCTGCTTTTGGTCGAAGTAGGCGTAGTTGTCGTTGACGGTTTGCCAGAAATATTCCACGTCCTGCGCGTACTGCGCGGGTGTCAGTTTGGTCTGAGCGGCGGCCGAAAGAGACAGAACCAGCAACGAAGCGGCAAGCAAGTGCGCAATAGCCTTCATAAATAGGTATCAGCTAAGGCCGCAACCTACAACAACGCCCACGGACTCAAAGCGTGTTGGGAGTTCGTTTTAGGTCAGGTTGAGTCCCGTTGAAGCGTCTCTACCGCTTGGTTGCCCAGCATCAATAGAACGTCATGTCGAGCTTGCCGAGACATTTCGCGGGCTGACGTCAGGTACTATCCTATTCGGTGGGGTTATTCTAGGACGTCAGCCCGCGAAATGTCTCGACAAGCTCGACATGACGGCCTTGCGAAGCGGCATAGCTGCTTGGCTTGCGCCTTCCTCTGCCCCTTGAGTCATCTGGCGGCAGAGGGGACTCGACTCATAATGCCAGCCCGAAGCTTGGTCTGACGCCGCGGGAAAAATACAGGCAGCCCGGCGGCAAAAGAAAATTTCTTCGCTTCAGGCAACGCTGCCCGCGGCGGCGGCATCTACCGCTTCGAACCCAGCCACTCAACTCCTTTTCCAAGCTATGAATACGTTTCGCTACTCCCTGGCCGCGGCCGCGCTTGTTGTTTGTTCGTCGGTAGCGGCCCTGGCCCAGCAGGTACGCCCGGTTTCCTCCTTCGAGCAGGTGCACGCCAGCGGCGCCGTGAATGTGGTGCTGCAGCAGGGTGCCGCCACCGAAGTAAAAGTGGACGGCCCGACCGATGAGGTGGCCCACATCATCACCGAAGTGCAGGACGGCAAGCTGCGCATCCGCCACGACGGGCACGACCATAGCGTCTTCTCCAAGAAGGATAAGGTGACCGTGTACGTGAGCTGCCCGCGCCTCACCGGCGTGCAGCTCAGCGGCGCCAGCGACCTGAAGAGCGTGGGCGCCTTCACCGCCGACAACTTCCAACTGCAAGTGAGCGGCGCCAGCGACGTGACTATGCAACTCAACGCCAAGCAGCTGACGGCCTCGGCCAGCGGCGCCAGCGACATCCGCCTCACCGGCCGCGTGGAGCAGCAGCAGGTGCACGTGAGCGGCGCCAGCGACTACCGCGCCTACGACCTGCACAGCCAGCAGGCCACCGTGCAAGCCTCCGGCGCCAGCGACGCCTACGTGTACGTGGACCAGGAGTTGAGCGCGCGCAGCTCCGGCGCCAGCGACGTGCACTACAAGGGCAAAGGTCGGCTGGTGCGCTAGTCGCTACTCCGCTCCAAAGTACTGACCGCCCGGCCCCGCAGCCGGGCGGTTTTTGCTTGCCCCGCGGCTGCCAGCCCGGCCGTTCGCGCCGGCGGGGCTATTTTTGCGTTTCAGCTGAGTCCACGTTCCGCATGGCGCACCGTCATTTCATCCTGCACAAGCCCTGCGGCTACCTCAGCCAGTTTGTGAGCGAAGACGCCCGCGAGGCGCGCAAAAAACGCTTCCTGGGCGAGCTGTACGACTTTCCGGCGGGCACCATGGCCATCGGGCGGCTAGATGAGGAAAGCGAAGGACTGCTGCTGCTCACCACCAACGGCCGCGTGAGCGAGCAAATCCGCAACGGTGGGGTGGAAAAGGAGTACTACGCGCAGGTCGACGGGCTCATCACCGACGAGGCTGTGGCCCGGCTGCAGCAGGGCGTGGAAATCGGCGTGCGCGACGTGAAATACCAGACCTCCAGCTGCCGCGCCCGCCGCCTGGAATCAGCCCCGGCGCTGGGCCCGCGCGGCAAGCGCATCCGCGACGAGCGGCACGGCCCCACCAGCTGGGTCAGCCTGACGCTGACGGAAGGCAAGTTTCGGCAGGTGCGCAAGATGACGGCGGCCGTGGGCTTTCCCACGCTGCGGCTGGTGCGGGTGCGTATCGGCGGGCTGTGGCTGGGCGGGATGGCCGCCGGGGAAGTGCGGGAAGTAGCCGATCTGGATGCAGCCGGCCCGGCAGCGGACTACCGCCCGGGGCGGTAATACAGGCGCCTGCCGTGGTAGCGGTAGTGGCCGGCGCGCAGGCCCGGCAGCTGGCAGCGTTTGCCGGTATCGTTCACGTCGTAGCCCCCGCTGATAAGCACCTCGCGGCCGCGTACCTGCACGGTCCGCTCGCAGCCTTCCGTTATTTCCTCGGGCGCGAGGGTGTCGCCGTGCAGCAGCGCGTAGTCGGGAAAGGCTTCGGTGAAGTCGGCCAGGGTCGTGTGCAGCAGCAGTTGCTGCCGCGCCACGTCGATAACGTTGAGGGTGCGCCAACGGCTGCCCCCACCCGATCCATTGACTTCGCTGTGAATTTCCACGACGGCTTCGGGCGCGCCGCGGCCGTCCAAGTTGACCTCTGCGAGGGTAATATCGCCCCGCTCACCGGAGGCCTTGTCGTCGTCAAATGTCAGCTCAAAGGACAGCCAGGCCGTGTCGCGTGGCGACGCCCGATACAGCAGATACTGGTCATCAAACGCCAGCCAGCGGCCTTTGACTAGCTCAGTGGGCTCCCCAAGTTTCTCCCGCATATTGCGCAGCTCCGTGGCGCCTACCGTCTCGACGGCCAGCGGCCGGGGCCCCACCCGCTCGCCCATGGGCAGCAGCTGCCAGGGCTGGCCGGCAGCCGTTGGCGGAAGTGTTGACGGGAAGGTGTCGGTGGGCGGCGCGGGGGCTGGCGCGGCAACGGTGGCGGCGGGGCTTTCGGGCGCCTTGTTAGTGGCGCGTTCCGCAGTTTGGCCGCAGGCGCTCAGCAGCGCGGCGGCGCACAATGCACGGTATTTCACTAGCGGATAGGTAACGGCCCGGAACGAGGCTTAGCAAAGATGCAGCTGGTCGTTTTATCTTCCGGCATGTTATCCGTGCTATTCCGCGTTCCAGCCTTATTTATCCTGCTGAACCTGCTGACTGCGCCGCTACGGCTGGCGGCCCAGTCCTCCGACGCCTACCTCACGCGCATTCCCGACCCCAAACGCCTGGGCGAAACCTACGTCAGCAACCCCGACGGCATCCTGGCGGCCGCGACCGTGGCCGAACTCAACACCACGCTGCGGGCCCTGGACCAGAGCGGCCGCGCGCACATCGACGTAGTGGTGGCGCAGAGCATCGGCGAGGCCGTGCCCAAAACGGCGGCCACGGCGCTGTTTAACCGCTGGAAAATCGGTGACCCGACCAAGAACAACGGCCTGCTGATGCTGCTGGTGATGGACCAGCGGCGGGTGGAGTTCGAAACCGGCTACGGTCTGGAAGCCGATGTGCCCGACGTGGTGTGCTACCGCATTCAGCAGCGCTACATGGTGCCCGCCCTGCGCGCCGGCCAGCCCGACGAAGCCGTGCGCCAGGGCGTGGCGGCCCTCATTCGCCAGCTCGGCACCGGCTCCTTCGAGGAGGAAGCGGCCTCGGGCGTGACCCTGGGCCTGACTGAGGACACGGCGGAGGCGGGCAGTACCGACGCGGAACTTTACCCCGAAGCCCCGACAAGCTCCCCGCTGCTGCCTGTGTTCGGCACGCTGCTTATCGGGCTGGCGGCCCTGGTGCTCTACAGCACGCTGTGGTACCGCACCACGCAGGGGCACCCGCACCGGGAGGCACTGGCTTTGGTTATCCTGCTGCCGTTTGGCCTGATTCTGCTGGCGTTTTTCTCAACGGGTGGCCTGAATGGCTGGCTGCTGCTGGTGGTGGCATACCTGCTACCAGGGGCGTATTTGTGGGCCTATTTTCGCCGTGTGGGGCGCACGTTGATCCAGCAATACGCCGGCCGCAGCCGCCACGCCCAATACACCTATCTGCGGCAGGCCCACCACGGGCTGGGCTTTGCGCCCTACGTGTTTCCGCTGCCGCTGGTGTGGTACTGGGCCCGGCACCAGCAGCAGCTACAAGCCCTACGCGAAACGCCGTATAGCTGTCCGAGCTGCAGCCGGCCCATGCGCCGCCTGGGCGAAGACGAGGAAGATGCGTTTCTGCAGGCGGGTGAGCAGGTGGAGGAAAAGCTCCGCTCCGTGGACCACGACGTGTGGCACTGCGACGCCTGCCAGCACACCCTCAAGCTCAACTACCCCGACCCCGGCACCGAGGCGCAGCCCTGCCCGGCGTGCCACTACCGCACGCTGCTGGATGCCGGCCGGCAGGTGGTGACGCACGCCACTTACGAGGCCGGCGGCTGGGGCTGGGACATGACCCGCTGCCGCCATTGCGGCCACGAGCAGAAAACCCGCTTCACCACGCCGCGCCTGACCCGTAGCTCGTCGGGCGGCTCGTCTTTCTCAAGCGGGTCCTCGTCCTCGTCAGGCGGCTCGTGGTCCAGCAGCAGCGGGGGCTCGTCGGGTGGCGGCGGGGCGGGCAGCAGCTGGTAACGGCGCCGCAGCCCAAAACGGTGCCGGGGTGGGCGAAGCAGTACCGGCTGCCTCGCCCACCCCAGCGGAATCATCGTACGGGAATCAGGTCACTAAGAATAAAAAAGCGGCAGCGCACCGGACTTAGTTCAGATCCATGCGGCCTTTTTCGCCTTCCACGCCCGTGTCGCGGCGCTTGCTGGGCTTCACCGTCTTCTTGCCGAATTTGTAGTTGAAGCTCAGGCGCACGAAGCGGCTTTCGGCCTTGCCCACGTTCATGGAGCGCACGCCGGCGTTCAGCACCTCGTAGCGGTTGCGCTGGGTGTTCAGCACGTCCGAGACGTTGAGCGCGAAAGTGCCCGCGCCCTGCAACACCGACTTGGACACGCCCAGGTCCAGGCCATAGCGCGACTTGAAGGCCAGCCCCCCGAACGTCATCGGCGACATGTACATGCCCGACACTTCGGCCTTGAAGCCCTTAGGCAGGGTGATGGTGTGATTGGAGGACAGGAACACCGAGGGCCGGGCGCCGCCGAGGCCGCTGCTGGCGCTCAGCTTGGCGTACGACACGCCCAGCGTGGTCACCGTCGCCCATTTGTTGTTCAGCAGCGGCTTCACCAGCGTTACCGAGCCGTCCAGGCTTTCGGCGCTGCGAAAGTTCTGGTAGGAGTTGATAACCACGTTCGTCGCCTCGTCTTTGCGGTAGGTTTCCATCAGCACGTTGGTGTGGTGGCCGTAGCTGATGGCGGTGCTCAGCAGCCCCTGGCGCACCGCTCCTTTATCGTGGCCGCCGCCCACATCAAGCTGCTGCAGGCCGAGCACGTCATCCTCAACGACAACACCTACATTCCCATCGGCAGCTCCTACAAGCCGGAGCTGCTGGCTTATTGCAAGAAGTAGCGCCGACTGTGAGGCCTGAAATCGTCCGTCATCCTGAGGCGCAGCCGAAGGCCCTTCTTGCCCTGAACGAGTCGTTTGGACGATGGTCGGTCGGCAGTGAGAAGGGCCTTCCTGCGTCAGGGTGACGGGGTAAACAACGACTTAGGTCGTCCACATAGCTGGTGTCGTTGCTGGCCCGCTTTGGTATCTTTGCTCGCTTCCCACGGCGTATGCGGCGCTTTTACCCCAGCCTTTACATGGAAACCAAAGACAGCAACGGCAACCTGCTCAACGACGGCGACGCCGTCACGCTCATCAAGGACCTGAAAGTGAAAGGCTCCTCGCAGACGCTCAAGCGCGGCACCGTGGTCAAGAACATCCGCCTCACCAACAGCCCGGCCGAAGTGGAAGGCCGCGCCGGCGGCTCGATGATGGTGCTGCGCACGGAGTTCCTGAAGAAAGCCTAAGCCGCCGTGGCCGCCCCCACCCTTTCCGTGCGCGAGCTGCAGCCGGCCGACATCGAGCCGCTGGCCGACTACTGGCTGAACTCCTCGCCGGCGCACCTGACGGGCATGGGCGTGGATCTGGCCAAGATGCCCGGCCGCGCCGAGTGGATAGCCATGCTCACCGAGCAACTGCACACGCCGGGGCCGGCCAAACAGTCGTACTGCCTGATTTTCGAGGTAGACGGCCGGGCGGTGGGCCACACCAACATCAACCAGATCCGGCCTGGCGAGCAGGCCCACATGCACCTGCATTTATGGGACGCCGAAGTGCGCCGCCAGGGCCTGGGCAGCGCCTTGGTGCGGCTGGCGCTGCCGCGCTTTTTTGCCGCCTACGAGCTGCAGCGGCTGTACTGCGAGCCGTACGCGCTGAACCCCGCGCCCAACCGCACCCTGGCCCGGCTGGGCTTCGCCTTTGAGCGGGAGTACGTGACCACGCCCGGCTGGCTGAATTTTGAGCAGCCGGTGAAGCGCTGGATGCTCACGCGCGAGCAATTGGCTCAGCTACCAGCCTAAACCCGGCGCCCAGCCTCCGTATAAACCCTTAAAGCAGTGCTGTCGAGCCGGCTCACAGCTTAACACCCACCCGCGCATTGCGTAGAGCCAACAGCGGCGCCCCGCGCCGGCCTGTTACTCCTGTTGACTACGCGATGAAACACCTGCTTGCTCTTGGCCTTGGCCTGCTTCTGCTGCTTACCGGCTGCAACAACGATGACGACGACGCGACAACGCCAGGCGTCACGTCGCTGAATGTGACGCCCACGCTGGTAGCCACTTCCGCCAACGTGCTCTGGACCGGCGTAGCCGTGACGCCGCAGGGCCGGGTGTTTGCCAATTTCCCGCGCATGGATACCGACACCATCCCGTACTCGGTGGCGGAAGTGAGCGGCAGCCAGGCCACGCCTTTCCCCGACGCGGGCTGGAACACCTGGAGCCGGGGCATGGCGCCGCAAAACAAGTTTGTGTGCGTGCAGAGCGTGTACACCGACGCCTCCGGCGCGCTGTGGGTGCTGGATGCGGCCTCGCCGCAGATGCGCGGCGTGGTGCCGGGCGGGGCCAAGCTGCTGAAGTTTGACCCCGTTAGCCGACAGCTGCTGCAACGCGTCGATTTCGACGAGACGGTGGTGTACCCCACGAGCTACCTCAACGACGTGCGCATTGATACGCAGCTCAACTACGCCTACATCACCGACTCCGGGGCGGGCGCCATCATCGTGGTAAACCTGGGCACCGGCCGGTCCCGGCGCCTCCTGGGCACGCACCCTTCTACCAAGTCGGAAAACCTGATTCTGACGGTGGAAAACCGTGTGTGGCGCAACGCCAGCGGCGAACTGCCCTCCATCGATGCCGACGGCATTGCTCTGTCGCCCAGCCGCGAGTACCTCTACTTTCACGCCCTGACGGCCCGCGCCCTTTACCGCATTGCTACTGCCGCCCTACGCGACGAAACCCTGTCGGCCGCGCAGCTGGGCCAGCGCGTGGAGTACCTCGGCGACACCAACGCGCCCGACGGTATGATCTTCGATGCCGCCGGCAACCTCTACCTGACCGACGTCCAAAACAATGCCGTGACGCGCATCACGCCGGGCGGCGAGCTGCAGCTGGTGGCCCAGGACGCCCAGCTGAAGTGGCCTGACAGCTTCTCCGTGGGCCCCGACGGCGCCCTTTACGTCACGACTTCGCAACTGCACATTCCCCGCGCCCAGCGCACCGAGCCGTTCCGCATCTTCAAGCTGGTGCTGCCGCAATAACGCGCGGCAGGCCTCAGCTGACCAACCGCCAGGCGGCGGGCGTTTCTTATCTGGAGAAGCGCCCGCCGCTTGGTGGTTGGTCAGCCCTGCCGAGCCGCTTCCAGAATCTTGGCGGCCGTGTGCACGAAGCGCGTGGTCGTTTGCTTGCCGAACAGCTTGTCCAGAAACGCTGTGGACGCGGGCGGCCGCCCGCCGATAAGGTGCCAGATGACGAAGGCCTCGCGCTCGGTCAGGTACACAATTTCGTAGTCGCCCTTGGGTGAGCGGTGTGGCAAGGCCAGCTCGGCGGGCGCTGGCTGCGCTAACAGCATCAGGCACAGCCGCATGTCGTCGGTGACGGTATACTGCCGGAAGGGCTCCAGGGCCAGCACCTGCGCCAGCTCGTCGGTAGTGCGCAGAAACACGGGTACAGCGTAGCCCAGGCGCTGCTGCAGATGGGCTTCGAGCCGGGCGGCCAGGACGGCCCGGTCCGTATCGGCGGGTGCGTCGAAGAACACATTGCCCGTCTGGATGTAGGTGCGCACGCGCGGCAGGCCGAGGTCGGTGAAGTGCTGACGCAGCGCCTCCATACTCACGCGGTGCCCGCCCACGTTGATGCCGCGCAGCAGGGCAATGTAGGTTGTCATGACTCGAAGCGGTAAAGGGAATGGTCCGGCAAGATAGATGCTGCCACCCGGCAGAGCGGCGCACTCAGCCAGTGGCGGCCCGCTGAAACGCCAGCCCGGCGCTGAGCTCGACACCGCCCGCAAAAAAATCCCGGCACCGCAATTGTTTTTTATCCGGACCTGGCGTGTGGCGTAAGCGCGCGGAGCACCGGGCCGTGGGGGTGAGCAGCGCGCAATCAGCGCCAAGGCCCGCGCGGCAGTGCGTGCGAAGCGTACGCCTCCATGCGTGTGCATTAAGCGTTCAGTGGCAAAGCAAAATAGTATTTTGCCCGGTTTATTAGTTTTTATTTCTGCACAAAAGGCATTTAGCTTAGGCAGCTGATTCGTCGGTTTCCCAGCGCCTTTTCCCTCGCCCGCGCCCGACGACGCCCTGCTTCCTGCCATCTGGCGCCCCGGCCCCGCTGCTACCAGTGGAGCCCTCCGGCGCATGCCTACACCGGGCCGGCCCTACGCCAGCCCGGCCGCTGCCACTTCCATTTCCCACCACAACCAATTCTCCTATGAAAAAGCGTACGCTCTATTCCCTGCTTACCCTGCTGCTCGGCGCGCTGCTGCCGCTGAGCAGCTGGGCCCAGACCAGCATTCCGTTTACCATTGCCAACAATTCGCCCTACCCCGACTCGGACCTGTACGTGGCCATCGTGGGTAAGGACGCGGCCGGCAACCACCTCTGGATCAACGCCGCCACCAGCCAGGTGCTGCCCATGTCCTCCTCGTACAACACGGTGACCGGGCCGACCTACAACGGCAACACCGGCCCGGGCCTGAACTCGAAGTACGCCGCCTGCTTTACACGGCTGAGCAACATCCCGAACAAGACCTTCACCCTGCCTGGTATTGTCGGCTGCCGGGTGTTCATCGCGCAGGGCCAGCAGCTATACCTGTACTTCTTCGGGCCGTCGGGGGCGCCTTCGGGCTACGCCGCGCCCGACTTCCAGAACCCCAGCGACCCGAACAAGGGTATCCGCTACGAGTTCATTGAGCTGACCAACGACCAGTACGGCTTCTTCGGCAACCACACCCGCGTGGACTCCTACCACTACCCGATGGGCCTGGAGCTGTGGGGCAATGGCGGCTACTACAAGCGCGCCGGCGAGGTGAAAAGCCACGCCGACATTCTGGCCGCCTACCAGAGCTTTGCGCCCACGGCGTTTCAGAGCCTGCTAAATACCTCGGCCGGTACCATCACCTGCCCCGGCAAGTCGCCGGCATTTCAGGCCGGTGGGGCGCAGGCCAACTACTTCGGCGCGTACATCGATGCCATCTGGAGCAAGTACGTCAACGAGGACTTGATCTTTAATGCCGGCGACGCGGGCGTGTTCAAGGGCCGTGTCAGCAACGGACGGCTGACGTTGGTGGGCCAGTCGGGCGGCTTCGCCGGGCGCACGGGCATCGTGACGCGCAAGCCCACGACGCAGGAAGTGCTGGAAGGCAAAGGCGTGCTGGACAACCGCGTGGGCGACGGGCCCTGCGACCTAGCGGTGCAGGCGCAGCTGTGCGCGGCCATCAACCGCCACGTGGTGAACACCACTACCACTAACCCCGGCCAGCAGAACTGGTACGACGCCACCAAGTACTACCTGACGGCTCCGGCCAACTATTACGCCCGCTTCTGGCACCAGGGCGGCATCAGCGTGGACAACCTCAACTACGGCTTTGCCTACGACGACGTGAACGACCAGTCTTCGAGCCTGCTCACCCCGCAGCCGACGAAAGTAGTGGCTACGTTTGGGGGCTTCTTCGGCCTCGGCGGCACTACGCCGCCCCTGGCTACGGGCGTGGCTACCATGTACAAAGACTGCAACTACACCGGCACGGCCGTAAACCTGCCCGTGGGCGACTACAACCTGGCGGCTTTGCAGAGCCGGGGCATTCTGAACGACGACGTTTCCTCGCTCAAAGTCAATGCCGGTTACGAAGTAGTGCTCTACGAAAACGACAACTTCGCGGGCTCCTCGCTCACGGTGGGCAGCGCCGGCAATAGCTGCCTGGTGAACAACGTGCTGGGCACGGGCAACTGGAACGACAAGGCCACCTCGCTGCGGGTGCGCGCGGCCACTACCTCAACCTTCAGCGTGCAGCTGGAAGCCGAAGCGGCCAACGTGAACAACGGCATGACCGTGGAAACGTGCTCGGAAGGCGGGCAGGACATGGGCTTCGTGGACGCGGGCGACTACCTGGTGTGGAACAACGTTACCTTCCCCACTACGGGCAGCTACACCATCGAATACCGCGTGGCCAGCGGGGCCAGCGGCGGCACCATCTCGGCCGATTTGAACGCGGGCGCCACCCAGCTGGGCAGCACCACCATCCCCGGCACGGGCAGCTGGCAGACCTGGACCACCGTTTCCAGAACCGTCACCCTGAACGCCGGCACCTACAACTTCGGCATCTACGCTCAGTCCGCTGGCTGGAACCTCAACTGGGTGCGCATCTCCAAGGCCGGCGCCGCCCGCATGGCTTCGGCACCGGATCAGTCGCTGGAAAAGGCCAGAACCGCTGACCTGCAAGCCACGACGCTGTACCCCAACCCAGCCGTGGACCAGCTGCACCTGAATGGCCCGGCCGCGCTGCGCGGCAGCCAGTACCGCATCCTGAACCAGTTTGGGCGGCCCGTGGCCAGCGGCACGCTCACGCAGCAGCCCTTGGCCGTGCGCCACTTGCCCGCCGGCGTATACACGCTGGTGGTAGTGAGCAAAGACGGCCAAACGGTTACGCGCCGGTTTATGAAATAACGGCGCGGCAACCAGAGCCACTATGATTTAAAGCCCGCCCATCGGCGGCTGCCTGCTCGGGCAGCCGCCGATGGGCGGGCTTTGCCGTTATGCGCCGGTCTAGCAGCAAGAGGCATTAAACTCTGATTAAAATTGGCCGGAGCTAATAAAAACATATAGCAATAACAGGATAGTACAACAGTTAACCGCTATTACAGCAAGCCCTTCACTAGATTTTCATACTTTGCCTTTCCACCCACCTCATCTGTAAGCACCGGTGCTTTTCCCGTGCCGAATGCATCCTTCGTTGGTCCTGTTAGCCCCCGGCACCCCGCCGATTGGGCCGGGCACGGCCGGCGGGGCAGCTGAGCGGCGGCTTCTTTTCCACCCATTTACCCCTTACATGCAACAACCTCTACTAAGCCTGCTCAAGCGCACCCTGCAGCCGCGCCTGGCGGGCGCTCTGCTGGCGGCCCTGCTAGCCGGCAGCCCCGCCGCCGGCTGGGCCCAGACGGCCTCTGCCCTCAGCGGTGCCTACACCATCAACAGCGCCCAGCCCACGGGCGGTACCAACTTCGCCACCTTCGCGGCGGCGGCGGCGGCCCTGAACACCAACGGCGTGAGCGGCCCGGTGACGTTTACCGTCAGCGGCGGTCCGTTCAACGAGCAGTTCAGCCTCAGCGCCATTGCCGGCACCAGCGCCACCAACCGCGTGACCATCAACGGCGGCGGGCGCACGATTCAGTTCGGGTCGAGTACTTCCGCGCAGCGCGCCGTCATCACCCTGAGCGGCGCCGACTACGTGACCATCGACAACCTGCTGGTAGACGCCACGGTGGGCGGTACCTCCACGGCCACCTACGGCTGGGGCATTCAGCTGCTGGGCGGGGCCGACAACAACACCATCAGCAACTGCACCGTCACGAGCAGCCTCACCTCTACGTCGACGACGAACTTCGCCGGCATCGTGGCCAACAACTCGACCACCTCGCCAACCACGGGCGGCAACGCGGGCAGCAACCTGACGCTGGAAAACAACACCATCGTCGGGGGCTACTACGGCATCAAGATTGTCGGCACCTCCTCGGCCGTGCTTGGCGGCTACCGCGTGCGCGGCAACACCGTGCGCGACTTTTACAGCTACGGCCTGGATGCGGACTACACCAGCAGCCTGCAGCTGATCGGCAACGATATCCACCGCGCCACCCGCCCCACCGTCAGCACGTTCTACGGCATGTCGCTGGGCACCGGCAACGTGCGGCTGGCCATCGAGAAGAACCGCATTCACAACCCCTTCACGGGCAACCCCAGCTCCACCAGCGCGGCCTACGGCGTGTACCTGAGCGGCTCGGATGCGCCGAGCGGCTCGGAAAATGAGCTGATCAACAACGCCATCTACAACTTCGACGGCTTCGGCACCGAGTACGGCTTCTACAACTCGTCGTCGGACAACGCGCGCTACTACCACAACACCGTGGCGCTGGACAATGCCGCCTCGGCCAGTGGCTCGAACTCCTACGGCTTCTACCAAACCACCTCGGCCACGGGCATCCAGCTGCGCAACAACGTGTTTACCGTGCGCCGCGGCGGCAGCGGCAGCCGTTACGCGCTGTACTTCAGCACCGCGGCCAGCACCATTTCCTCCGACTACAACGACCTGCTGGTCGACGCGGGCCCGAACTACTTCACGGGCTACGCCGCCAGCACCGGCTACGCCACGCTGGCCAACTGGAAAACCGCCGTTTCCGGCGCCTATGACCAGAACAGCGTCGCCGCCGACCCGGCCTACACCGCTCCGGCTACCGGCAACCTGCAGCCCACGGCCGCCAGCCTCAACAACGTGGGCACGCCCCTGACCCGCGTAACCGATGACATCACCGGCGCTGCGCGTAGCGCCACGCCGGACCTGGGCGCCTACGAGTTTGTGCCCGGCGCCGACGACGCGGCCGTGGTCAGCATCGATTCGCCGGCTTCGCCGGTGGTAGCCGGCCCTGGCACTGTGACGGTAACCGTGCTCAACAACGGCCTGACGCCGCTGACCTCAGTGCAGCTGAGCTACGTGCTGAACGGCGGCGCCGCGGTGACGCAGACCTTCACGCTGAGCACCCCGCTGGCCGCCGGCGCCACCCGCGCCCTCACCTTCAGCACCACGGGCACGCTGGTGGCCGGCACCAACACGTTGACCGTGACGGCCGCACTGCCCAACGGCCAGCCCGACGCCAACGCCAGCAACAACACGCAGTCGATTAACCTGTACACGCCGCTGGCGGGCACCTACACCATCGACCACACCCAGCCAGCCAGCCTGCGCAACTTTACCACCGTGGCTGCTGCCGCTGCCCACCTGTCGGGCGGCGGGGTATCGGCCCCGGTGCGCATCAACGTGCTGAACGGCCCCTACACCGACCAGTTTGCCGTGGGCGTGATTCCCGGCGTCAGCGCTGCCGATACGGTGGTGATTGACGGCGGCGCCAACAAGGAGCGCATTTCCTACAGCGGCGCGGCCGGCCAAGCCGCCGTGGTGCTGCTCAACGGCTCCGACTACGTGACCCTGCAGAACCTGACCCTCGACGCCTCGGCCGGCACCACGGCCGGCATCGGCGTGCAGCTGGTGGGCCAGGCCGACCACAACCGCATCCGCAACTGCGTCATCTCGGGCTCGGCAGCGGCTACCTCCAGCTCGACGGCCGCGGGCATCGCCGCCAGCGGCAGCATTGCCTCTGTTTCCACGGCCGGCAACGCCAACGACCTGCGCATCGAGAACAACGTCATCAGCGGCGGCTACTACGGCGTGGTACTGACCGGCGCCAGCACTACCAACCGCGCCACCGGCAACCGCATTATCGGCAACGAAATCCGCGACTTCTACACCTACGGCGTGGACGTGGAGAGCAACAACGGCGCCCGGATCGTTGGCAACAACATCCACCGCAGCACCCGCACGGGCGTGACGACCTTCTACGGCGTGTACCTGGTGGGCGACGTGGCCACGGCCGTGGAAGGCAACCGCATCCACGAACCGTTCACGGGCAACACGGCCAGCACCAGCTCGGCCTACGGCGTGTACCTGAGCGGCGACGCGACGGCCGGTGCCGAAAACGACGTGGTGAACAACCTCATCTACGACTTCAACGGCTCGGGCATCGAGTACGGGCTTTACAACACGACGGCCGACAACGCGCGCTACTACCACAACACGGTGGTGCTCAGCAACGCGGCCACCAGCACGTCGTCGTCGTCGTACGGCTTCTACCAGTCGTCGCAGTCGCTGAACCTGGACGTGCGCAACAACATCTTCGTGGTGACGCGCGGCGGCAGCGGCACCCGCTACGCGCTGTACTACAGCACCACGACGAGCACCATCACCTCGGACTACAACGACCTGGTGGTGGGCACCTCCAGCACCTACTACACGGGCCGCTTCGGCACCGCCAACTTCTCCACGCTGGCCAACTGGAAAACGGCCAACTCGGCCGCCTTCGACCAGCGCAGTTTCAGCATCGATCCGGCCTTTGCCGCCGCGGCCACCGGCAACTTCCAGCCCACGGCCGTGCTGCTGAACGGCGCCGGCACGACGCTGGCCCGCGTAACGCGCGACATCAACAACAACCCGCGCAACAACCCGCCCACGCCGGGCGCCTACGAGGCCTCGGTAATGGCCAACGACGTGGCCGTTATTAGCATCGACGCCCCCGCTACGCCGGCGGCCCTGGGCAACAACCCGGTGGTGGTAACTATCCGCAACACGGGCAACGCCGTGCTCACGTCGGTAACGCTGAGCTACGCCCTGACCGGCGGTACGCCCACCACGCAGACCTTCACCGGCCTGACGCTGGCGGCCGGCAGCAACCTGCAGCTCACGTTCACGACCCCGCTGCAGCTGCCCACCAGCGGCGACTTCACGCTGACAGTAACCGCCAGCCAGCCCAACGGCCAGCCCGACGGCAACGCCAGCAACAACACCCAGACGGTGACCTTCAACCAGCCGACGCCGCCCAACGACGAGCCCTGCGCGGCTCTTTCGCTGGCCAGCGGCTCGGTAACGGCTTCGAACGGCGCCTCCACCACCAGCACGCAGGCGGGCATCAACCTGCCGGCCTGCTCCCCTTCCAACGCTCCGAAGGACGTGTGGTTTACCTTCACGGCCACCGGCACCAGCCAGGTCCTGAACATCACGGGCGACGCCGCCGGCATGGTGCGCGTGTTCCGCACGGCCAGCTGCTCGGCGGGTCCGTTTACGCAGGTGTTCTGCCAGGCCAGCGGCACGGCCAACACCACCGTGGGCAACGTGACGGTGAACGGCCTGACCTCGGGCCAGCTGTACTACGTGGCCGTATCGGGCTACGCTAGCAGCGACGCCACGGGCACCTTTACCATCAGCACCACGGTACTCAGCACCCGCGGCCGCAACAGCACCCAGCTGGCCGTGTTCCCCAACCCCAGCAACACGGGTCAGCTCACGCTGCGCCTGGCCGCCCAGCCGGCTACCGCCGGCACCGTGGAGCTGCTGAACGCCCTGGGCCAGACGGTGCGCCGCCAAGCCCTGACCACAGCCCGCGAGCAGCAGGTATCGACGACGGGCCTGACCACCGGCCTCTACACCCTGCGCGTGCAGGCCGGCCGCGACACCTACACCCAGAAGGTAGTACTGGAATAGCGCCTCGGCTACTTGCACCGAAACCGGAAGGCTGCCCGCTTGGGCAGCCTTCTTTCGTTTGGGCCGGAGCGTAGCGCCGCCGGGCCGTACGGCCCACAACTTCTGGCCCCCGGCGCGCGTTTTTTAAGCGGCAATCGGGACTAGTATCAGCTTGCTGATCAGCCGCCCGGGCCGGTTTTTTGCGGCCTGCGCGCCCGCTGAAAATAAACTCAACTGGACTCATTGCCAGAGAACAATTGTTTTTGTTCTATCTTCATACGCTGCCGGTGCCCCGCTGCCATGTTGGGCCCGGCAGCTTTCACTCCCAAACTCATTATGGCAAGAGGACAAGAAGGTTTTAACAAACGCGAGAACGAGAAGAAACGCCAGAAAAAGCGCCAGGAAAAGGAAGGCCGCAAGGAAGAGCGGCAGGCCAACGCCAAGAAGGGCCAGAATCTGGAAGACATGCTGGCTTACGTCGACGAGTTCGGCAACATCACCTCCACCCCGCCCGATCCGAACAAGAAGCGCGAGGAAATCAGCCTGGACGACATTCAGCTGGGGGCCCGCCGCCGCGACGACGATGGCGACCAAGGCTCGTCCGTGCGCACGGGGTTGATTACCAACTTCAACACGGCCAAGGGCTACGGCTTTATCAAGGACCTGCAGAGCCAGGAAAGCATCTTCGTGCACGTCAACGAGCTGATCGACAAGGTGCGCGAAGGCGACAAAGTAACATTTGAGGTGACGCGCGGCCCGAAGGGGCTCAATGCCGTAGCGGTACGCCGCGCCACCGAAGCGCAGCCCGGCGCCAGCCCGGCCACGCCCGAATAGCGCGGCTGCTTCCGGCGTAGCGGCGCGGGCTCTGCCCGCTTGGCCGACTTCTGACCGGAATGCCGCGGGCAGCCTGCTGCCGGGGACTGATGCGGACCTACCGCGTCGTGCCCCGGCAGCAGGCTGCGTTTTTTGGCCCCTGCCACGCGCTGGGGCCGCCGTGCACCCAGGGCCGTTGGCCCGTTACCTTTGCCCCATGACTTCACCCCAGCAGGGCCCACCGGCCGATAAGCACGAACTGCACCCGCGCAACCGCCACCGCGGCCGCTATGATTTTGCGCAGCTAATGCAGGCCTCGCCCACCCTGGCTCCGTACGTGACGACGCCCGCCACCCAAGGCGAAGCCAGCCTTGACTTTGCCAACCCGGCCGCCGTGAAAGCCCTGAACCAGGCGCTGCTGAAGCACTTTTACGGCATCGACCACTGGGACTTGCCCGCTGGCTACCTCACCCCACCCATTCCCGGCCGCGCCGATTACATCCATCACCTGGCCGACCTGCTGGCCGAGGACCACGCCGGCGTCATTCCGCGTGGCAAGGGCATCCGGGTGCTCGACGTGGGCGTGGGCGCCAACTGCATTTACCCCATCATCGGCCACCGCGAGTACGGCTGGCGCTTCGTGGGCACCGATGTGGACCCGACGGCCGTGCGCGTGGCCCGGCAAATCGTGGCCGCCAATCGCGGCCTGACGGGCGCCGTGGATGTGCGCCTGCAGCCCCACGCCACCGATATTTTCAGCGGCGTGGTAAAGCCCACGGAATACTTCGACCTCACGCTTTGCAACCCGCCGTTTCACGCCTCGGCGGCGGAGGCCGAAGCCGCCAACCGTCGTAAAACGCACAACCTCGGCGCCGCTGCTGGTACCAAGCCAGCCCTGAACTTCGGTGGCCAGGCCCACGAGCTGTGGACGCCCGGCGGCGAGGCTACTTTCCTCTGGCGCATGGCGGAGGAAAGCGCGCTGCTGCGCCCCAACTGCTACTGGTTTACGACTCTGGTATCGAAAAAAGACACCTTGCCGGGCCTCTACAAATCCTTGCAGAAGCTGCGCGCCACCGAAGTGCGCACCGTGGACATGGCGCAGGGCCAGAAAGTGAGCCGCTTCGTGGCCTGGACGTTCCTCACCCCTGAGCAACGCCAGCAGTGGCGGCAGAAACGCTGGGCGACCCAAGCGGCAACTTAGCCTGCGTGAGCCAGTAAGGCGGGTTTTATTCAACCACCTGGCTACCAAACGTCTTCCCGACCCGGCCTGACGTATGGCTTGTGGGCGGGAAGACGTTCGTTCATATGCACTGCCTTCAGTCCGGCACCTGCGCAAAGGCCCAGCAATACCAGCAGCCATAGCCTTGCGCTGGGGAGGCGGCTGGCGAAGCATGGATGCGCACGAGGCTCCTCTACTAGTATCAGGAGCCGGTGCGTGGGCAGCAACTAACCAGCCGCACGCCGTTGCCCCAACGGATAGCCAGCCTCGCTGGGCTAGCAGGCATCATCACCGCAGAGGTAGATTAAATGATTGCGGGCTCGTTGCAATGCGCCGGGGCGCTTCTATCTTTCCACTGGCTTTCAGCCACTGCGCCTGCTCGTCTACTACCCTATTGCTACTTGTTGCCCCATGGGGCAACGCCCGCTTGTGCGGCCTAACGGGCTGCGGCAAGCACTTATCACTTGTTTTGCCGCCTGCGGAAGCGCCGCAGGTTCTGTTCCATTCCATTCTATTTTCTATGAAACAAGCTTACCTCTGGGTGATGCTTCTGCTCTGGCAAGCTACGCTGACCCAGGCGCAACAACAGGCCCGGCCCATTCTGCCGTCGCCCCAAGCCATTTCGTTCTATGTGGTAGCCCACCCCGACGATTGGCAGCTATTTATGAGCCCCAACGCGTACGGCGACCTGACCGACACGCGTGGCAAGATCATCTTCATTTACCTGACCTCGGGCGACGATAAGCGGCGCACGGGCTACGATTCCCAGTACCCGTACGCCACCCTACCCTACTACCAGGCGCGGGAGCGAGCCGCGGCCAATGCCAGCCGGTTCGTGACCAACCAGTACGCGGGCGGCCGCGTCGGGCCGACGAGCGTGGGCACCACCTGGGTAAAGAGCAACTACCACCTCGCCGGCGGGCGCAACATCGCTACCTACGCCTACCGCAACACGGTACACTATTTCCTGCGTCTGCCCGACCGCGTGGGCGAGGCGGTGAAGCTCGGCGGCGCGGGGAGCTACGACTTCCTGACGGCCACGGCGCTGGACAGCCTCGTCAACGATAACCAGTCGGTGAAAACCATCGACGGCAGCTCCAGCTACGCCAACCGCACGGACGTGGCCGACCAGGTAGCCGAAATCATGCAGAAGGAGTGGACGCCGGAGTTCTACGACACCAACTACTACCCCTACCGCTTCCTCAACTACTCCGAAGACCACATCACCGACTGGAACCGCCCCGACCACGGCGACCATATCAACGCGGCCGTGGTGGCCGAGGAAGCCGCCAGCAGCCTGGGGCTAAACGAATGGGCGTTTGAAGGCTATAGCTCGGCCTCCATGCCACACAACATGAGCCAGCCCGACGCGCAAAACGAAGCCAGCCTGTTCGCCATCACGGCCAACAGCTTGCTGGAAAGCGGCTACAGCAACACCTGGGACCTGCCCGGCCACCGCGAATACCTTGGCGTGAGCAAGAGCCGGCAGGTTACGTCGTCCAGCCGCGCGGCCGGCGCAGCCCGCGTGGCCCCGGCCGCTCCGGCTACGGCGCCCGCTGATATGGACATCTACCCGGTGCCGGCGGCTAAGCAGTTCCACGTGCGCCTGCCGGAAAAGGCCACCGGCACCGCCGTACTGACGGTATTCAACGGCCACCTGCAGCAAGTGCGTCAGGTGCGCGTGCCGGCCACCAGCTTGGTGCAGCCCTACACCGTGGACCTTACCGGCGTACCGGCGGGCGTGTACTACGTGGAGGTGAAAACCGACGCCAAAACGTACCGCCGCAAACTCGTCAAAGGCTCGGAATAAGCTACCCGCTATGAGCATGTAAAAAGCCCGGCCGTGTGGTCGGGCTTTTTTGTGCGCGGTGCCACGCAGAGTCGATAGCCGAGCTACGGCCCGGCTATGTCCGGCACTAATCGTTGGGGTTGTAGGGCTGCCAGCCCACTGCCGCGGGTGGCTCCGACCAGCCGGGGCTTTGCACGGTGGGCAGTGCCCAGCCGTTCTGGCCGCCGAAGACATCTTCAGGATTGACGCCCAGCTCGAAGATGCTCTGCATGAGCACGGGGCTGGGGTACGGGCCGGTGTTCTGCACCACATTGGCCTCCGAGCCCAGCGCGCAGCAGATGTAGTACCACACCAGCAAATCGTAGCTGCTATTCGTTACTGACTTGGTGAGCATGGCGTGATTGGGCATGTGGGGCGGCACCACGGGCGGCGGCAGCGGCGAAAACACCATGATGCCCTGCAGAATTTGCCAGGCGGCCGGCATCAGGGCCTGGTAGAAGTACAGCTGCATCACCGGCTCCAGGCCCGTGAGCATCTGCCCGGTCAGGTTGTCGGGCCACGTCCAGATGCCCTGGCTAATGGCCTGGCCGGCGGCGCTGAGCTTGCCCCAGTCCGTGACGATGGTTTGCTGCTCGTTGCCCTGCATGGTCACAGTGGTGGCGATATTGGCCGCCATGGCCGTGGCTAGCTGCGAATAGGCCACTTTGAGGCTGCCCTGAGGGCCGCTGGGGTCGTATTGCTGTTGGGTGTAGTTGGAAGCGGCCATCAGTCCCGAGCCAATCAGCGACACCACCAGCCCGTAGGGCGGCGGAAACAGGCTGCCCAGGCGCGTAACCAGCGTCGAAACCAGCGAATTGAGCACTACGGTCACCTTGGAAGGGCCCTGTGCCTGCACGGTAAGCCCCACGGCCGTGGCTACGCCCTGCAGCTGGTCGGCCTGCATCGTGCCGACGTACCCAGTGAGCGTACCCAATTCGGTAAACAGGTTGTTGACGGCCTGCACGTACGTCAGCTCGGTGTTGATCTGCGTTTTCACCGCCTGCCAGTCGGCCGGTGGCACGTTGGCGGGTGCAGCCATGACGGCCAGGCCGGTCTGCCAGCTGCTCAGGGGCGCAATCTTATTCTTGTACTGCCCCCGGATACCCCCCGGCGAGGTAATGTTGAGCGTGGTGGAAATGTACTGGTAGGCCAGTTGCTGATCGGGCGTTTGGGCCGGCCAGGGCGTGGCGGGCAGATCGAGCACGCCCAGGGCCACGGGTACAATGGCAAATTGTTCATCCACGCCCCCAAGGGCGTAGGCGCTCATGCGGGAAGCGGCCGTCCAGGAGCTGGGGTACTGAATGCCCGACACATCCATGGCCTGCACGACCCCGTCCGGGGTGAGCACCGTAAGCACCGTACCGCTCAGCAGCCACAGGGCCCCGTCGGAGCAAGCAGCCAGCCACTGACCAGTGGTGTGCTGCAGCGCCGCTAGTGGCTGCCAGCCCGTCGGAGGCGTCCAGGTCCAGGCCGTGGCGTCGCCTTGGCCGTTTTGCGTAGCCAGGCCCACTACCAGTTCCGCCGAGCCCACCGAAACGCTGCTAAACGCCAACGCCGGCGCGGCCACCGCCTGAAAAGCAGCCGCGGATGCGTTGTAAGCATACGTGTGGCCTTGGCCATCCAGCGCCCACACGGTACCATCGGGCGCGGCTGCTACCTGCACGGCCGTGGCGCCGCCCGGCAGGGCGCCGAGCTGCTGCATCTGCCCCGCAGCCGTGACGCGGCCAATCCACGTTTGTGCGGGGCCATTGACCACCACGTAGGCACAGTCAGCCGCCACGGCCGTCAGCCAGATTACCTGGTCATCTGAGACGTACACCTGCTGCAGCGTGGCGGCCGCGAAGTTGTAAGTGCATAGCGCATCACCGTCCTCGGTCTGGTTGAGCAGCCACAGCGTGCCGTCGGCCGCCACCGAAATCTGCATCAAATCTCCGCTGCTATCCACGCCCACAAACGGCGCCCCTACCCCGCTGCTCAGGGCAATGCCGGGCGGCGTGCCGACAGAAGGCGGTGGCGGTGTGGCATCGGCTGGCAGCAAGGATTTCGGCCCCGTAATGGAGGGAACCAAGCGGCGCCGGGCCGGCGCGGCAGCAGTTATTTCGGACATGTGTACGCAGGGATTAGCAGTAGAATAAACAGAGCGGAACGGCCGTACGCCGCGGCACATAGCTGAAACCGGGCAACAGCTGGAGTTGCCGCTGAAGATGTCGACTGCCACGGCGTGGCGGCAGACAATGCGGGCGAACCGGCAGCCGTGGTATATGAGCGGAAGTATTTGGTATGCCGTCCAATGCTGCCTACCCTTGCTGCTCGTTTATCGGCTTGCGAACCGTGCACAGCGCATCCGGCCTCAGCCTGACGCCTTGCCACTCGCCACGCGCCCACAACGGCGGAGCCGGGCCTGCGTTTATCTTCCCGTCATGAAAAAGCTCCTGTTGTCCGCACTGCCCGTTGTTGCTGCCTTTGCCAGCTGCCAGCAAGCCGCCACCAACCCCGATACGCCCGTGGTACAATCGGCGCCGGCCCCTACCGACGGGGGCGCTGCCACCGAAGGCGCCGCCCGCGCCGCCTTGCGCCGCTACATCCAGGGTCAGCCCCAGGCCAATCTGTACGTGGTCGACTCGGCGGCCCTGGTGGAAGTAGACGCGGAGTGGCAGGCCCTGGTGCCGCGCACCGACTGGGCGGGGCGCATGCCCAACCGCGCTGCTTTCCAGATCGATAAGCTCACGGGCGAGGTGCGCCCGCGGCCGGTAAAGTAGCCCCGAGCATGGAAGCACTGTTTCACCTGGCGTTTACGCTAGTCAAGATTGCCGTGCAGGCTTCGCTATACGCCACGCTGCTGCTGGGCCTGTGCCGGCTGGTGGCCGCGTTCAGGCCTGGTGGCCTTCTGGCCGATGCGGCGCGGCGGCCAGGGCGGCTGTGGTGGGCCAGCGGCTTTGTGCTGTCCGGCGCCCTGTTCTGGCACTCGTTTACGTATTGGGGCAACCACGGCCTGGGCGACTACTCGCGGGTGCCGCTGGGCCACGGCGAGGCGCTGGAAGAACTCAACGGTACGGACGCGTATTTTGCCCCGACGGAGCTCCCCGATACAGTAGGCGACCAACTACACCTGGAAGCCTACCAGATAACCGACGACGTGCTCTGCGCCGCTACCACTGAGCGCAGCTACTTCACCTACGACCTGCGAACCAAGCAGTACCAGGACTTTCCTGACCAGGCCGCATACGCCGCTTTTGCCGCTGCCCACGGCCTGCCCGCGCCCAATCAGTTCGAAAGCTTTCAGGCGCATTACAGCCGCTATTGGGGCGGTTGGCGCTTCTGGCTGCTTGCCTGATCGTGGCTAGTTGGCGTCGGTTTGGCCCCTCCTCAAGTTTGCTAATATCGTTGTCGCAAAGCACCCGCTGGTTGTCGCAATTGGCCACCGAGGGCCCCGGCTTATGCTAATACCTTTGGCATAAACCTTCAACCCAAACCGCCATGGCTACCAAGATTTTCGTCAACCTGCCCGTCAAGGACCTCAACGCTTCCATTGCCTTCTTCACGCAGATCGGCTTTAGCTTCAATCAGCAGTTTTCCGACACCAACGGCACCTGCATGATTGTCGGCGACGATATCTACGTGATGCTGCTGACGGAGCCCTTCTTCCAGACCTTTATCACCAAACCCATTGCCGACGCTCGGCAGTGTACGGAAGCCATCCTCTGCCTGCAGCTCGATAGCCGCGCCACCGTCGATGAGATGGCAGACCGGGCCCTGGCCGCCGGCGGTCAGCCCGTCAAGGCCGGTGGCCCGGAAGTAGAGTTTATGTACGGGCGCAACTTCCAGGACCTCGACGGCCACCTCTGGGAGCTGATGTACATGGACCCGGCCTTTGTGCCGCAGACCGAGCCCGCCACCGAAGTCAGCGCCTCGTAAGCAGATGCTTGCCGGCCGGCCGCGCAGCCGCTGAAGCTGGTCGCCGCCACGGCCTTTAACGGCGGCATCGTGGTGCAGCACTACGCGCCGCTGCGTGCCTAAGTGCCTGCCCCGCTCTGTTTCGTACTTCAGCCTACCCTGCCTATGACCTAAGAAGCCTCAACTACCTCCAACTCACACCCCGAACCGCCCGGCGCCCTGTTGGTCCGCCGCGGCGGTTCGGCGTTTGTGGCCAAGGCTGCACACGCGGCGGCGCAGCTGGCGCCGCCGCGCTATAGTTCGCGGCTGGTTGGCTTCGACATTCCGTCACACCGGTTATTTCTGCTTGCCAAAGCGTTACGTCCCTACTCGCAGCCACTGCGGCAGCGCTACTCTTTCCACTTCTGCGCGATGCGCACGGCCGTTTCGAGCATGTGCGGCTCCCATTGCTCGATGCGCCAATCGGTGTGCGCCAGGGCCGAAGCCTGCAGCTGCTCGCGGGCCTGCTCGCAGGAAGTGGCCGTTTCCAGAATGTGTGAAAGCTGCCGCTGCTGCTCGTGTAGGGCCGCATCTTCGGCGGCGGGGCTGCTGAGGCCGGGCAGCGGCGGCCGAAATGCATTGGTGGCCGGCCGGGCGCGGCGGTGCTGCTCCACCAAGGCGGCCATGCGCTCAAACTCGTGGCGAAACTGCGCGCGGCTCTGCTCGGTAGTCAGGCCGCTGCCGAGCTGCTCCAGCACCACGTACTTCAGGTTGGGGCAGCGGGGCAGCGTCCAGGCCAGCAGCTCAAACACTTCCTCGGGCACGGCCTCGTCGTGGGTGTCGCGGCGGATGCGGCGGCCCGGCACCAACGCCGAGTCTTCCCAGCTGCCGCCGGAAATATGGATTTCGCGTACCCGCGCCAACGGCTGCAGGGCCAGCAGCTCGTCGTAGGGCACGGCGAAGTTGTGCAGCTGGCAGTAGAGGTTGTGCAGGTCTAGGATGACGAAGCCATTGACGGGCGCCAGCAGCTCGTCGAGGAAGGTGCCGTGGCGCTTCACCTCGTCGAGGGAGTAAGCAAAAGCCAGGTTTTCGAGGCCCACCGGGCAGCGGCAGGCCTCGGCAATGCGCCCGAGTCGGTCGTGGCCCAGGCGCAGGGCCGTGCGCGAGTACGGCACGGGCAGCGGGGCGCCGTGGTGGAAGTTCTGGCCTGTAAAAAAGCCGAAGTGCTCGGTAATATGGTCGAAGCCGAAGCGCGCGGCCACCTGCCGCAGGTGCGCCAGCCACTGCTGCTGCTCGGGCGTCCAGCGGCCCGAGAGCAGCGAGAAAAACACGCCGTGGCCCACCAGTCGCCCGGCCTGGCTGTAGGCATCGAGCAGATTCGTAAACCAGTCCGGAATCTGCTCGGCCCAGAACAAGGTATCAAAAGCCCATTCCAGGGCCTCGATGCGGCCGTCTTCTAGCAGCGGAAACGCCGCCCCCAGGATGTTCGCATCCAGGTTGCAGGCTACTGCTGAGTAGATGGGGGCTTGCTCCGAGTGCATAGCGCAGCGGAAATACGTGGTTCAGGATGCCGTGACGTTGGCTGAAATCCTGCTAGACGCAGCCGAAGTCATGAAATCCAACCTGCTCCTTAGCCCATGCCGCAACCGGGGCAGCTGTCGGGGCCGTTGAGGCCGGGTTTTACGCCGCCTTGCTCGCCCTTGGGCGTAGGGTCGCCTTTCTTGATGCAGCTGGTGGTGGCTGCTTGCACCGTAATACCGATGAGTACGGCGCCGAGTACGGCTTTGGGTAGTTTCATAGCGAGTCGGGTAATTTGAAAAAAGCAGACAACAGTTGTCAGCTACAGGAGCCGGCCCGGTGCGCAGAGGTTGCAAAGCCCTGCTAAACTCCCCGATGGGTGTAGCGACTGGTGGGCTGGTAAGACCTATCGTGGTCCTGGGCGCCGTAACGGTTCCTGTTTGAGCGGCTCACCGAGTACTGCTGCCGGGCCTAAATCCGCGACTCCACCACGACTTGGGCGCGTAACCACGCCCGCGCCTTCTGCTCATTATCGAAGACCATATAAGTCGGGGCCTGCGGCCAGCCGAGGAGTTGCGGGTCCAGGCGGTTCAGCCAGGCCATGGCCTCGGCGGTGCTCAGCAGCGCGGCGTAGCGGTAGTTGCCCTGCACCACGGCGCGCGGCAGCCAGTTGGTGGCCACCCAGTGCTGCTCGGCTTCGGTGAGCGGGGCGATACGCAGGTGGTCGACCAAGGCCTTGCCCGTGCCCACGGCCCGAATCACGCGCAGCAGGGCGTTCATGGCATCCTGATAATCGGACAGCTGGCGCGGCCCGGGCTGCCAGCGCATCAGCGCGAAGCCTTCCGGATCGGGCTGCACTTCAGCCGCAGCATTGGCAAAATAAAGGGAGGCGGAATCGGGCATGCACAGAAACTAACGTAAGAGGCAAGGCCCACAGCAGGCGGCACCAAGGCCGGGCACCGCTTCAGGCATGAGGCTAAGCAGGATGACCATGCGCCCCCGGGCCGCCGACACGCGGCAAGGCCCCCAAACGCAATCCGTCAGGGAGGTAAAGCTACGCGCTACAAACGCCGAAACCACCAGGGGCCGAAGCTATGGCAGCTTCGGCCCCTGGTGGTTTCGGCTTCGGGGGCAAGTGTGGGCTCCTGGCAAGCCGGCGGCCTTGTGCCAGGCCCTGCCTAAAGACTGGCGCCTTCCATGGAGTTGAGGCTTTCGCCGGTGTTGGCGTCGGTGTCGCCGGGGGCTGCGCTGAACAGGCCGCGGCGCTGCGCCACGTAGCCCAGGCCCAAGGCTACCAGGGCCGAACCGCCTACCACTTTTTGCGTGGTGCTCAGCTTCTTGATGGATTTCATAGCGCCCCCGAGCAGGGTCTTCTTCTTTTTCGGGGCTTTGTTTTTCTTTTTCGACATGGCAGTGCTTGGTAAATGGAAAAGGAGGTACTTGGTCCGTGCAGGCGGGAACTAGGGTATGCGCAATTCGTGGGCGCAAGGTTGCCACCGGCACGATTCTTAACATGCGCGCTGCGCATCAGCAGGGCCAGCCCGCGGCCGATGCTAGAGGTCCTCGGGACTCGCGGCGGCTTTCTTGCCGAAGCTGCCGGCGTGCTTATCCGACTTGGGGGCTTTGCGGTGCTTGTGCGGCCGCGGCGCGCGCGCGGGCTCGGCCTCGTCGGGCTCGGCGTCCGGCGCATCTTCCACCTGCGCGTCTTCGTCGTAGTGCATGCGGCGGGGCGCGGGCAACCAGGGCGGCAGCAGCCCCGCCACCGGCGAATTGCGCCAATCGTCGCTGTCCTGCAGATTTTTCAGGTAGAAGTACCCACCCGCGAGCAGTGCCAAACCGCCCACCACCTTCTGCAAGGGGCTGAGCTTGGCTATTTCGTTGGTCACCTTGCGGTACTTCTTGATGGATAGCGCCGTGGCGTCGAACAGATCATCCGAAACGCTGTCCTGTTTCTTTTTCTTCTTGTTTTTCTTGCCCATAGCCGTGCGGAGTAAGGAAGCCCGCGCCGCCGCTTGGGGGCAGCGTGGTGCGGGCAGGGAATCCGGTATTCGCAGGCGAGGCGTGGAAGGTTGTGCCGAGGCTGCAAGGAGCCGGCCTTACCGCTAAACGGCCTAATCATCAGCAGCCTGTCAGCTTGAAGCGGCCTGCGGAGCAGCACGCACGCGCCACGACCCCAGGCTACCGCCCCTGCCCGATACAGCCGCTGCGCCGGTGCTGACAGGCGGGCGTCAGCATTTGAGTGCTAATTTGGCCCCACCTCCTTACCCCTACACCTTATGCCTACCCCCTACGCCGACCAGCTTCACGCCGTTAAACAGCAGTACCCCTTCACCCGCTGGCGCAAGTACTGGCAGCAGCCCGACGAACAGGAAGACTGCAACCGCATCGAGCAAGCCTACGACCAGCTGATTGACCGCCTTATCGAGCTGGGCCCGGAGGCCCCGGCGGCCCAGAAAATCGAGTGCTTCGAGCAGGCCATTGCCATTACCAACGACCACGCCGACGTTATCGAAACCGGCGAGCGGGAAGACCTGTGCGAGCTGACCAACGCCGTCACCCAGGCCTGCGGCCTCAACTTCGCCGACTACGGCGACGGCGAAGGCCTGGCCTCGGAGTGGCGGGAGTGGTAAAAGCGCCCGCCAGTACGCGCAGGTAGTTCCGCCAGCATCAGTAGCTGGATGCTGGGGCAAAGCGCGCATTGCCTGCCACAAGAACGTACTTCCGAAGTCCCGGAAGCAGGTTCAGAACCAGTCCGAAGCAAACACAAAAGCGGCTGAAGCTCGGGTAGCTTCAGCCGCTTGTCTTTTTAGCCTTTCGGCGGGGTAATTCCAGGTGAACAGCCCGGTTCGCGGTGCCGGCGGGAGGCCCCGTGAACGAATACTCTGCCACAGGCCGTGTTAGCGGACCAGGTAGCCTTTGGCTTCCCAGAGCTTCACGTTTTGCGAACGAACAAAGCGCGTTTCGATGTGGCCCCAGGCATCCTGCTTGTACATCACGGTTTTGCCCTGTTCGCGGCTCTGCAGCAGTTGCATATGCTCGGCGTGGGACAGGGTTACCGCGGGCGCGGTTTCGGCGGTTTTGCTCGCGCGGGGGCGTTTAGAAGAACTTGACATACGCTACTAACCACAACGACCCCGAAAAGGGTCAGCCCAAAGTCATTTAAGTGAACTTAATTTTTCATTTAAGTTCCAGCCTACGCTCTTCTTTTTGTTTGGCGGCACCCAAATACTGGGCAAAAGCTGCTCAGAATGCCCAAAAACGGCTGAATCTCTGGTCACTCCAGCAGCTTTCCGTTGCTGCCGCCCCAGGTTACTTTCCGGCGCGCAGCACCCGGCCGCGCTGATACCGGTAGCGGCCGGCGGGCAGCATGCTTTTTGGGGTAGGCTTTAGTACGCCGTCGGCCGGGGCATTGGGGTCCTCCATGGAGCCCGTGAGGGCCTGGGTGGCCGGGCTCACGCGAATGAGCCCCTGCTGTATGCTCACCTGCTGCTCCCGCTTTTCGCTGCCCGCGGCGTCCTCGTCAAACACCGAGTCGTTTTCACGCCCGAAGCTGACGTTTTCGCGCAGGGCCTCGGTTTTGAGCAGAAGCAGGGGCTCGGCCGTCACGTCCACGAGGTTGGTGAGGCCGTAGTCGAGGCTGCCGCCCCAGAAGTGGTTGTGCCCGCGCAGGTTCAGCAGCAGCACGCGGCGCCCGGGCCCGAGGGAGGCGGTATCCACGGTAAAGTCCCCGCCCACGGTACCGGACTCGCCCACGTCCTCGGGCCGGACTTCCAGCCAGCACGTAGCCGCGGCGTGGGGGCGGTAGAGGATGCGGGCCGGCTTGAACAGCTCCCGCAACACCACATAGCGCCCCGCCACGGTGTCGGCCAGCCAGGGGCTGGCCTGGATTTCGGCCCGCAGCTCTGCGTCGGGCACGCAGCGGAACCGCATGGGCCGCGCGCCCGCATACGCCTGCAGCGAATCGGGGTACTGGTACTCGCTTACGGCCGGCTCCGGCGGCGCGGCCGGGGCTGCGGCGGGCGGCGGCGTGGCCGCTACGGCCGCTTGGGGCGCTGCGGCCCCCGGCGCAGCCTTCCGGGCGGCTTTCTGTTGTTCCTGGGGTGCAGTGCTGCAGGCAGCTACCGCTCCTGCTCCCATACCCATAATTAATAAGCCACCGACGACTGAGCGCATACATTAAAGCTGTTTAAGAACGGTCATGTCGAGCTTGTCGAGACATCTCGCGTGCTGACGTTGGAGAGTATTCTCAGTTCAACGAAGGAATTACTATCCAGCGAGATGTCTCGACAAGCTCGACATGACGTGCCAGGCACTTCCTGAACAGCTTCATTACCTGAAAAGCGGCTTAAAGCTAGCGGGCCCCGGTCAATTCTCTGGAGTAAGCCCCCTGGGTTTGCCGCCCGGTATACGAGCCGGGTAGTCGGGGCCAGTGGCAGCGGGCGTAACTTCCCGGTACGCGGGCCGGGCGGGTGCCGGGCCTGCTTGTGCACTCCACCAAGCCCGGGCCGGCAGTAGCCGTAACCCCGGCGGAGCAACGATTGGGCCCCGGCGCGCATCTGCTGCTTCGGGCCGCGCCAAGGCGGCCGTATGGTTCCTCCCCCCTCTCGGGCTTTTCCTATGAAAAACCTTCTATTCCTGCTCGGCGCCCTGCTGCTGAGCCTCGGGGCCCCGGCCCAAACCAAGCCCGCCGAGCTGCTGCTGCTCGGCACCTTCCACTTTCACAACCCCGGCGCCGACATCGTCAAGACCAAATCCTTCGACGTGCTGGCGCCTAAGGCCCAGGCCGAGCTGGAAACCATGACCGGCCGCCTCAGCCAGTGGCATCCCGACAAGGTGTTCGTGGAGTGGGACTGGAACAGCCAAGCCGAGCTCGACGCGCTCTACCAGCTCTACCTGGGCGGGCAGTACGAGCAGGCCATCCGGGCCAAGTACGCCAAGCCCGGGCAGCGCGACTTCTACCTGAAAAACGAGATTATCCAGCTGGCTTTCCGCACCGCCAAAAAAGCCGGCCTGAAGCGCGTGTACGCCTTCGACTACACCAAAACCAGCTTCCCCTTCGACAGCGTGCAAAAGGCCATGCAGCAGGCGCACCAGGATGCCCTGATGCAGCGCATTGGCGAAACCTTCAAAAAGGTCGAAGCCGAGCAGAACCAGAAGCTCAGCACCCTCACCCTTACCCAGCTCCTGCTCGATTTCAACACGCCCCAGAGCAACCGCGAGAACAAGGGCGCCTACCTGGACCTGCTCAACAAGGCCGGCAGCATCGGGAGCTTCGCCGGGCCCTGGCTGGTGTCGGAGTGGTACCGGCGCAACCTCTACATGTACTCGGTGGTGCAAAAAACCGTGGAGCCCGCCGACCAGCGCGTGCTGGTGCTGGCGGGCGCGGGCCACACGGCCATGCTGCGCGAGTTTGCCGAGTACGACTCCCGTTTCCGGCTCAAGGAGCTGAAGGATGTGGTGAAGTAGCGGCGCAATCGGACGACTTAGCAGCCTGAACCGTTGGTAGCAACCCGCCGCTTTGGCGTTTTGCGGATCTGCGCCCGTTGGAAGAGGCGTAAGCGGCAACATTCATTAAGCACGGTGGTTGTCATAGCATTTGTGCTGCTCCTGGTTTTGAGCAGCTAATTTCTCCACCCATAAGTCACCCCGTGAAAGCAATTTTCATTGTGCTACTCAGCCTGCTGCCCTTATTGGGCCTGGCTCAAGGCTCACAACACCAGCTTAGCACCCATATTCTTAACATCAGCACTGGCGCACCGGCCCCCGGTGTTACGGTGCGTCTCGAAAAGTTTGATTCCGCCAAGAAAGCCTGGACCACTATCGACGAGAAAAAAACCGATGCCGCTGGCCGCATCGGCAACTTCCTGCCGGCAGTTGGCAACCCCGGCAATACTGGTATTTACAAGCTCACGTTTCTGACCCAGCCTTACTTTGAGGCTCAAAAACAAGCTTCGTTTTACCCCTATATCGATGTGGTGTTTGAGATAAAAGATGGCGCCCACTACCACGTACCCATCACGTTGTCACCTTTCGGCTACTCCACGTACCGGGGCAGCTGAGCTGCCCGTTGTTCCTAAGGCCTATGCGCGCTAGCCGGATTCCCATCCCGCTAGCGCGCGGTGTTTAAGATCGTTCTTAGGAGAGTTGTGAGAACGGGTACGACTTCGAGTCTGTTTGGAAATTTAGATTTTGGTCATGCTGAGCTTACCGAACCGAAGGTCGGCGTAGCTAATCATCTCTACCGCTTCGCCTTGCTCCCCCGAAGAAATGCTTGATGCGCATTTCCCTTTTCGGAGAGGGAGCCGGGGGGTGAGGCAAACGTGAGGCGCAACGAAGCGGTAGAGAGGCTTCGCCTGCGCGGACGCCAGATGAGCAGGACGTTCTACATAGCAATTAGGGATTGGCTTTGCTCACTGTCCACACACCCTGACTATTCGTGCCCCGCACCAGCTACCGCCCCGGCACCTAGCCACCGAAACTTTCCTTCTGAAAACCGAAGGCGCGCAACTCGGCCTGGTAGGTGGTGGGGTAGCTGGCCTTGATGTAGTGCACGAGGGCGCGCAGTGCCTGCCGCAAAGCCCGTTCCTGCTGCACCTTGGCCTTCACCCGGCCGCTACGCTGACCCGCCGAATCCCGGCTGGCATCGACCAGAGCGGCATATTCGGCGTGGCGGGGCTGCCAGTAGGCCACCCCGTATTTGCGCTCGGTCAGGCCGTGCGCGGCCAGGCCAGCCAGCAGTTTTTCCAGTGCCTGCACGCGCTCCACCCGCCGTCGGGGCAAGGTGTAGCGGGCCGTGCTGATGCCCAAGGCCGACAGGTGGCCGCGGGCCACGTCCCAGCCGTAAGTTTCGGTCAGGTAGCCCTTCACGTACTTGAGGGCCGCGTCAAACTCCCGGTCGAGGGTGCGCAGGCGGCTGGCCTGGGGCGTACGCTCGTCGCCGGCGGCATCGGCGGCGGCGCAGTGCTGGTGGTAGGCCTCGGCCTGCGCCCGCAGCCCCTCTTTGCTAAGCCAGCGCAACGCGGGCAGCTCGGCGCTTTCCCAGTGCCGGGCCACGATCAGGGCCAGGGCGGCCAGCTTGGTTTCGGTCAGGGGCAAGTGCCCGCGGCGGCGTTTGGCTTTGGCCGGCGCTGGTGCGGCGGCAGTTTCGGTAGTAGACATCGTAGCTAGCGTGATAGGGTATCGTCGGGGAAGATAAGGATTGCGAAACAAGCGCGTATGATTTTCTTCGGCTTGTTTCGCAGTACATAAACACTCGGGAAGTCTGCCGCAGCTTGTTTACAATGCAAGAAGGTCCGTGGAGCTTTTCACCAGACTTTTTACCATCCTAGAAAGTCATCGGCTCACTTCCCAAAGCTTTATTTAACTATAGACAAGCTCCGAAAAAGCACACCGGTATGGATTGGTTCGTCGGTATCGACGAGGGAACCCGCGAAACCCACTCCGACGCGCTGGAGGCCCTGTAAGTGCAGAAAAAGCGTCTGCAGAAGTGCGCCCATCAAGCTACTGACCTCAAGGAGCCCTCGCCGATGTGGAGCAAAACGCCGTCCAGGTGGCACTGCTGATTACCATCAAGGCCAGCATTGCGGCCCACCGGGCCACGCTGCTAGCGTGAGGGCTCAGCGCACTACTGCTGGACTGAAAAGCCGCCTGCCATGTTCTGGTGGGCAGCTTTGTTTATACAAACTCAACTTTTATTTAATTATATTCAAGCCTTTTACAAGCAGCCTAAAATGAACTTAGAACGACTTCTTTCTAAAGGATATTTTCCTAAAGAACTTCCTCCTGTTTTCACAACCACTTCTTTTGCAAGAAAGATAAGTATTATCGAAACTGAGTGGGCTAGTGTTTCCAAAAGAGCAAGAGAAAAGTTACAGGAGACTAGATGTGTGGAGTTTAATATCCCCAAGGTAAGGTTAAGAGCGTGTTTGGGAATTCAAGGCAGTCTATTGAGGCAGAGCGTGACGTTTGCCCAGAGAATCCAGGCGGCGTGGCTTTCCGGGGTGTACTCGTAGTCCATCACCACGCGCCGAAAGAAGTTGAGCC
>NZ_MVBC01000011.1 GCF_002007105.1 Hymenobacter sp. CRA2
TGGCTCAACTGCTTCCGCCGCCTAGTGGTCGACTACGAGCACCTGCCCGAAAGCCACGCCGCCTGGATTCTCTGGGCCAACATCACGCTCTGCCTAAATCGAATCACCTAATTCCCCAACACGCTCTTAGATACTCAGGGTCAAAAAAGAAACCTTTTTCTCGTAGTCAGCTATTGGGACAAACTTCATAGTATCAATGAGGGACCTTTTCGCTGTCTGATCAATCACAGCCATCAGCATCAACTTTTGGCATGTGCCTGTCAACGATTTAAGCGCGCCAATATCAGTAGCCACGTCGGCGATGAAATTGCTATTGATGTATTTGTGCGTTTGTGCTTTGATCTCTACAGCCGTGGGCGTGGTACCCCCCTAACTGACTATTAAGGACCCAATCGAGACGCCCCCCGTACCCGAACATATGGGCCACTTCTCGCCGGAAGTCATACTGTGTACTGTGGAACACATCCAGATAGACGGGAAAGTCGATCTGAATCCAGTATTCCCAGCCACCCTCGATGTCGAGGATTGGGCTTAGGAACCTAGTCTTCATCCGCTTCTCGATATCTGTAGCAAGGGCGTCTACGTGGTATTGCTGCATGGCGTACCGGCTAGCGGGTAGCCTTGAATCGAGCCAAGTCTTCCTCCCCTGGCGCCCATACTACCAGCGCGTAGTAGGACACGTAGAAGTTCTCCTGAGTGGCCCAGTCTTGTGCTGAGGCTTCCTCAACGACGGAGTAACAAGCGCTTACATAAGTCGTGGTCTGCCCTGAGCCGTCTGCATTTGGAACTGGCGTCTTGGTCGATTCGAACTGAGCACCGGTCTGGACGGAACCTGAACCGATAATATTATTTAGGACGGTGGTCACCACATCCAGGGCATCGGTTGCCACCTTTTGCTTATCGCCGTCAAATGCGGATTGCAGCAGCAGTTGTGCGCCTTCCGTGTATTCGTTAGCGATAGGGTCCGTCGAATAGACCATATCGAACTGCACAACCCGAACGTCGGCCACCACGGCATTGGGCAGTGCCACCCCCACCCATGTTCGTCTGAAAATCATTGAACAGCGTGGCAGACATCTGCGCAGACAGCGCGTCCATTTTTGCAACGAGGTCAGAGCTGCTCTGTACTTGCTTCTGTATTTGGGTATTGGAATGGTGTCCCATTTAGGAAAGTTGTTGACAAAATGAGTTAAGGATATGTGTCCTACATTCTCTGAATTAGCGTGCACGCAGAATTTTTTGAGTAGCAGAATTACAGCAGTAAATATTCCTTACTAAATCAAAAGTAAAAAGGAAATTAATGCAATTATTGTGACTATTAATATCACAATCGTATGTATAATTATTGATTGTATATGTGATATTTTAAATTATAATAGTTCAATTATATCATTGCCCATCTATTTCATGTTATTAGGGGTAAGTGAATTATTTTCAGTGCCTTACACCAATATAACCGGGCGTGTGTAACAAAAGGTCGATTGCCCTGCCTAGCCTGCACGGGGGAAGCAGATAGCTTCACTACCGCATTCTGCCCCTGCCCGATGAATCAGTTATTTGCCGCCGGTGTCGAGTTGGACCTCGATGAGCAGACGTTTATCCTGCCCAACTTCGTGGTGTCGGGTTTAGTGGGCCCGACTAAGGTGCTCAGCGACACTACGCCCAAGGCCAGCCTGCCGGCCACCAGCAAGAACCACCACGCCCTCAGCCAGGCGGCCTACGGACAGCAGCATCCAGCGGCTGCCCTACTGTTCCCTGCCCGACGTGACGCTCTAGGCCGACGGCGTGGACATCATGCCCCGCGCCTGGCTGCTGCTCAAAGGCTTCGACGGCCGCTATCAGGTGCAGCTGGTGGCCGGCAACAAGCGGCTGGTGGAAGCCCTGGGCGAGAAGACGCAGCGCGACCTGGACTTCGCCCGCTTCGACCATACCTGGACGCTCGCCAACGTGGAGCCCCCAACATGCCCCCTGAGCGTCAATATCACTATTTCACCATCTCACTACTTTACCTCCACGTCCGCGCGCCGCGACTCCGGCGTCACCTTCAGCTCGGTGATTTTGCCATCCTTCACGGTACATTCCACGGTGGTCTGGTAGGGCGCGTGGAGCTTGAAATGCACGTCCCAGGCGCGGGGCCAGGCCGGCAGCAGGTAGATTTTCCGGTCGTCGGTTTGCAGCAGCATTTCCTGCAGCCCGATCATGCCCGCGCCGCCCCAGTTGTGGTCGGGCGCCCAGTCGTAGCCGGGGCCCCAGAAGGCGGGAAAGCGGCGGCCCGAGTCCTGCAGCTTCTGCACCGTGAGGGCGGCGGCCTCGTCGGTCAGCCCCAGGCGGGCGGCGAAGATGTTGTGCTGCTTCCAGCCGATGTGGGTGCGGAATTTCTGCACGTCCGGGTCGTAGCGGTAGGTATTCTGCGCCACATCCAGATCGGGCCGGCCGATGCCGTACAGGCCCCAGGGAAACACCGGGTAGAGCTGCGGGCTTTCCACGTTGTTAACCCGCTCCCAGCTTTTGGCCGGCGCCAGCATCCTATGCCCGTCGATTTCGCGGAAGCTGATATTGGGGATGCGGCCGAGCATGGCCGTCCACGTCTTGCGCTGTTCCGCCGAGCCCATCTGCGGCGGCAAGGCCAGCAGGCGCGTGAGCACCGTGCGCAGGCCGCTGATGGTGGCGGTGGAGTTGTAGGCCATCTTGTAGGTCTCGGCTCCCGAACCGGGGTAGAGCACGAGGTGGCCTTCGCCGTCGAGGGCTTTGGCGCCGCGCTGCCGGGCCAGCTGCTGGTAGTGCTGGTCGAAGAAGGTCAGGCAGCTTTCGATGAAGGGCAAATACGGCCGCACGTCCTGGCCGCTGTACTGCCCGGCGTCGAGCATCATCAGGCAGAATTCCAGCACCGTGTCCCACTCGTATTCCAGCCAGGCGTTGTACTCCAGGCCGGGGTCAAAGCTGGGCGGCCGCTTCCAGCCGTACTCGGCGGGGTTGGGCAGGCCGAAGTTTTCGAGCTGTTCGGTAAAGCAGGCGCCGGGGTGCTGCCAGTACATCTGGCTGCGCAGTTCGGCGTTTTTGAGTAGGCGCAGGTAAAAATCGAACTGCGGCTTGAGTAGGGCCGCGTCGCCGCTTTTGAGCAGCGGCCAGTACACGAGGCGCTGGTTCTGGGCCGTGTGCGTGCCGCCGCCCCAGTTACGGAAGTCCGGGGTGAACTTCAGCGTGGAGTCGGTCAGGGCGGGGTCGTAGGTAAACAGGCCGCCGTTGAACTTGGTGGGCCACTGGCCCAGGCCATTGCAGCCGAGCATATAGCGCATCAGCTGATAATTGCGGCCGGCCTGCCACTCGGGGGCGTTTTCAGCGGCTCGGTCCGGCTGTACGTGGATGAAGCTGCGCTGCCAGAAGCTGCGCCACCAGGCCAGCGTCTGCTGCCGGGCGGCTTTGGGGTTTTGCCGGGCGGCTTGCTGGGTTTGCTGCAGCTCCCGCTGCCACTGCGCCAGGCTGGGCGCGTAGCTGGTGTGCAGGGCCAGCGTAAAGGCGTGGCTGCGGGCGGCGCTGCGGCTTTTCAGGGCATAGGCACGGTAGGGCGTGCGTTGGTATTGGCCCTCGGAGGTGCCGGCCGGCTGCATGTTCTCGCCGGTCAGCGCCCCGCCGAAGATGAGGTTCTGCAGCGGGTTGTACAGCTGCGCCTTCACGGCTTCGAGGCCCTGCTGGCGCACCGCCACGTCGAAGACGGTTGCGGGGCGGTTCTGGTGCACGAACTCCACCGCGCCGTTGCGGAAGCTGATGCTGTCGTGGCGCGTTCTGACCTCACCCTGTGGAGCCCACTTGTAGGAGTTCTGGTTGTTTTCCTTGCCCTTCGGCAGGCGGTCCTGGAAGCGCCAGCTTTCGTAGCGGGCCTCGGCCGTGAGCTTCTGGTTGCTGCTCACTTCCACGTGCACTACGGGGCGGAACACGTCGACCCAGATGTGCACCTGCGCTTGCAGGCCGCCTTGCGCGGCGGTCAGCGTCACGTCGCCCTGCCGTAGGTTCAGCGTCTGGGTGAAGGAGCCTTTTTCAAACGGATTCGGCGAGAGACGCAGGCGCACGCGGCCGAGCTTGAGCAGGGAGTTGTTTTCGTCGAAGGTGCCGCTGCGGGCGGCGTAGAAGAGCACATCGCCGTTTTCAGACCACACGTTCAGGCCCACGTCGCCGCCGCCGCAGGGCATGGACTCGGCGCTGTTGCGGCTCGGGCTGGTCCAGGTGATGTTGTTGGTGGCCAGTTCGGGGCTTTGGGCGGCAGCCGGGAGGCTGGCTAGTAGGAGCAGGCCGGCCCAGGCGAGGCGCCTCACCCTCCGGCCCCCTCTCCGAAAAAGGAGAGGGGGAGCCGGACGACAAGGGGGCTGTTCTACAGGCGACGACGTTTGATAGCACGTCCTTCCTTCCGGAGGGAGGGGCACGGAATGAGGCGCTTGGTTCATTGCGCCCAGTCATCGGTGCGGAACGAGGACACCGGCAGGCCCTCGGTGCTGTAGAGCGTGGCGCGGGTGAAGTCCTGAAAGGCGTAGCGCACGGCCACCGGCTGCTTGACTTGCTCGGCCGTCACCTTGATGACGCTGCCGTCGATGCTGGCTTTGGCGGGAAACCATTTCTGGTCGGCCCCGGCCACTTCAAAGCCCGTCAGCGCCTCGCCGAAGGAGGTCATGCCGTTGGGTGCGTCCTTAAACTTCACCACCGCGGTGCCCTCCTTTACTTCCATCGATTCATACGCCGGGCTCACCGCCCCGAAGCCCTTGCGGCCGTAGATTTTCTGCAGGGCCAGCAGCGCCAGCCGCTGCCCGCCGGGCTCCTTGCGCATGGGGTGGATGCTGGCTTCCTCGCCCACGTCGAGCAGCACGGCCATGGCGGCGTTAGGAATCTGCGTTTCGGCCTTGCGCTGAGCGTCGCGGATAAAGGCCGAGTTGAACTTGCCGCCCTTGTTATAAGGCGGCAGCTGGGCGTAATTGTAGGGCGCAATCTGGGCGTAGTAGAACGGAAATTCGCCCTGGCCCCACTCCGCGCGCCACTGCTTCACCAGCGCCGCCAGCCGGGCCGGGTACTCGTCCGGGTGCTCGTAGTTCGACTCGCCCTGGTACCACAGGGCCCCGCGGATGCCGTAGCCCGCTACCGGGTGCAGCATGCCGTTGTAGAGCGTGGTGGGCGTGCGGTTAACCACCTTGATGGAGTCGGTTTTGGGTGGAATCGTCACGCCCGCAAACTGCCGCAAGGTTTCCTCGCTCATCCACGCCTCGATGGTGGAGCCGCCGTAGCTGCAGTTAATCAGCCCAACGGGTACGTGCAACTGCTCCTGCAACAGCCGACCGAAGTAGTAGGCCGTGGCGCTGAAATTGGCCACCGCCTCCGGCTCGGCCAGCTTCCAGGCAAAGGGCTTGCTGTTGTCCTTGGGCGCGGTGCGCGAGTTGCGCGGCACGTTGTAGAGGCGGATGTTGGGGTTCGTGGAGTGCAGAATGGCCTCGTTGGAGCCCAGAATCGGCTGGCCCTTGAAGCCCTTCATCGGCATCTCCATGTTCGACTGCCCCCCGCAGAGCCACACCTCGCCCACCAGTACGTTATTCAGCGTCAAGGGCTTGTCGTCGCCGCTGAAGTTGAGCGTGTAAGGCCCGCCCGCGGCCGGCGTCTTCACCCGCAGCTTCCAGCGGCCCTTGTCGTCGGCCTGGGCTTGGTACTTCTGCTTGGCCCACGACGGGGATACGGTGATTTTAGCACCTGGCTTGGCCCAGCCCCAGACAGCGCACTCGGCCTGCTGCTGGAAAATCATGTTGTCGGTGAAGAGGGAGGGCAGGCGCAGCTCGGCCCGCAGCAGGAGCGGGGCCAGGAGCAGGGCGGCGGAAAGCAGGAGGGGCTTGGTGTTCATGCGGAGAATGAAGCTAAAGCTAGCTCCCCTCCTCAGATGAGGAGGGGTTGGGGTGGTTGATGAGCTAGAGCTAGAAAGAGCTGGAATTAGAAGTTGTCCAAACGTCATTCAACCACCCCTAACCCCTCCTCATCTGAGGAGGGGAGCTAGTCCTAGTCTAACTTTAGAAACTACCGGCTCACCGGAATCCACACTTCCATGTCGGCGTGGCCGCGGTTGCCCCAGGCGTAGTAGGGCACCAGCGTCAGCGGCACAGCGGTGGGCTTGCGGGCCGATACCGGGCGGTAGAGCTGCCCCTGCCACTGCGGCTCGGCGGCCAGCTCGCCCTTGCCGGTCAGGCTCATCAGCTGGCTGCCGGCTATGGTCAGCGGCTTGGGCGTGAGCTTGATGCCGGCCGGGATGGTGAGGGCCGACAGCGGCTGGCCGGCCGGAAAGTCCTTGGTTTCGAGGCAGTACACGATGGGGCCGCGCTTGACGGCCACTTGGTTGCGGGTTTCCTCCACCAGCGGATTGGCTTCGACGAGCTGCGCGGGCATGGGCAGGGCCAGTTCTACCTTGTCGCCGCTTTTCCACGGGCGGTTGATTTCCGCGTACGTGCCGGGCGTCAGTGCCACCGCCTGGGCTTTGCCGTTCACGAGCACCTTGGCGCCCGCGGCCCAGGCCGGCACGCGCAGAAACAGGGAAAACGCGGCGGCCGGGGCTTCCTGCACCGTGAGCTGCACGGCGCCGTCCCAGGGGTAGTTGGTGGTTTGCTTGAGCTTGAGCGCGGCGCCGCTCTTGAGCTTGGTGGTTAGGTCGTTGGCGCCGTAGAGGTTCAGCCACAGGCCCCGGTCCGACACGCTGTAGGCGTAATTACCGACTTCGGCCACGGTGCGCACCACGTTGGGCGGGCAGCAGTTGGAGAGGCTGATGTAGTCGACGCGGTCCTTCGACCAGCGCTGCTGGAAGGGCAGCGCGTCGGAGTAGGCCAGGGGGTTGGTGTAGAGAAACTTCTTGCCGTCGAGGCTGATACCGCTGAGCACGCTGTTGTAGAGGGCCGTTTCCAGCACGTCGGCGTACCTGGCCTCGCCGGTGAGCTGCAGCATGCGCCAGTTCCAGAGCACGTTGCCGATGTTGGCGCAGGTTTCGCCGTGGGCCGTGTGGTTAGGCAGCTGGTAGTCGCGCCCGTAGGCCTGGTGGATTTTCTGCACCGTGTCGGGCTTGTAAGCCGTGCCGTCGGGCGAGACGCCGTCGTACAGGGCTCCGCAGGCCCCGGTCACGTACATCTTGCGCGAGGTCACGTCGTCCCACATCTTGTTGAGCGTGGTGAGCAGGGTCGCGTCGCCGGTTTCGGCGTACACGTCGGCCACCCCGGCGAAGAGGTAGTTGGCGCGCACGGCGTGGCCGCCGGCTTTCTGCATCTGCCGGAACGGCAGGCGGTCCTGGTTGTCGTCGGTGCCGATGTCGCCGGCCAGCCCGCGGATGTTGATCAGCTGCTGGGCCAGCTCCAGGTAGCGCGCATCCTGGGTGGTGCGGTACATTTCCACCACGCCCATGTAGTGCGAGGGGCAAATGGCGTTGCGCGCCAGCTCGGGCGAGGAGCGTTGGTAGAAGTTGTAGAGGTAGTCGGTGGCCTTTTTCGCCAGGTCCAGCATCGTGGTCTTGCCCGTGGCGCGGTAGTGCACGCAGGCGGCCGTCATCAGGTGGCCCAGGTTGTAGCTCTCGAAGTTCAGCCGGTCCTGAAACGCGGTGCTCTTGCCCGTGTTCATAGCCGCAATGGTGGCCTGGGTGTTCAGGTAGCCGTCGGGCCGCTGGCACTTGGCAATGACTTGGATGGCCTCGTCCATCATCTGGTCCAGCTTGGGGTCCTTGGTCACCGCGTAGGTCGCCGCCACCGATTCGAACAACTTGTAAAAGTCGCCGTCGTGGAAGGGCGGGCCCTTATGCTCGCCTTTCTGCAGGCCGGCCGCTATTTCGAAGTTGCGGAAGCTATGGTTGCGCACCGGGTCGTGGTAGAGCGCCCACATGGTCGGAATCATGGACTCGCGGCACACGCGGAACCGCTCCCCCCAGAAGCCCTGGGGCTGCCACTGCACGCTGCTCAAATCCACGCCGCTGAGCTTGGCGTGCTTGCTGGCGCTGGTATTGACGAGGCCCTTGTCCTGGGCGGGCGCCGGGCGGGCGGCCACGGCCAAGCCGGTGAGCAGGGCGGCGGTGAGGAGTTTATGGGTGGGGAAATTCATGATAGGAGAGGGCAAAATGGCCGTCATGTCGAGCTTGTCGAGGCATCTCGCGGGCTGATGCCGGATAGCAACCTGTTCGTTCAACAAGAGAATTGCTACCTGGCGAGATTGGCTTACGCCTTCCTTCGGTTCCTCGACTTTGCTCGGAATGACGTTCGGTTATCTGGTCGGATTTGGTGCTGATTCCGTGGCTGTGCTGATGAGCACCGGCCCGAGCAAGCCGGCGGGCAGCAGCGGCTTGGTGGCGGCTGGCGCGGGCGCCGTGGTCAGCGAGGTGCGGCGCTGCTCGGCCGGGAGGGCCGCGTCGCCGATGAGGCGGTTGGCCCAGGTGTTGGTCACCCGGATGCGCAGCTGATTGTCGCCCTTGCGCACGGCGTCGGTGATGTCGAGGCGGTAAGGTGCGGTCCAGGCCGTGCCGACGGACTGGCCATTCAACTCCACTTCGGCTAGGTTGTTTACCTGCCCGAGTTCGATATACACGCGCTGGTCGGACTTCTTTTTCGCTTTCCAACGGAAAGCCTTCGTGTAGTCGGCCGTGCCGGAGTAGTGGCGGATGCTTGCGTCGGCGTGTTGGCTCCAGTCACTTAGCTGCGCAAATGCCACGGGCTGGGCCGGGCCGCCGGCTTTGACATCGAACTGCACCTGCCAGGGACCGTTAAGCGTTTGCGCGGGCGTAGTCATCAGCCAGTTCTGGCCGTTGTGCGCACTGAGTTGCGAGGTCGGCTGGCGGAAGACGACAAATATCGACCCGCTCGGCTCCAGGCGCAGCGGCAAGCGGGTGCGGCCGTGTTCCTGCTGCCAGTCCAGCGCCGGGCGGGTTTCGCCCGTTACCGCGTCCCATAGCTCCGGCTGCCGACCAGCCACGCGCAACGACAGGTCGATGGTCTGCAAGGAGTCAAGCTGATTGGACACGAAGTAAATGTCGAACTGCTCGGCCGTGCGGTGCGTCCAGGCAATGCCGCGGGCGCGCTGGCCGCCCGGGTAGCTGGCCGTCACGTCGCGGGTCAGGCCCAGCGGCTCGAAGGACTCGGCGGTGTAGGGGCCGCGCAGCAGGCGGCCATTCTGGCGGTTTGCCTCACCCTCCGGTGGAGAGGCGGAGCCAGACACAGCAGAAGCCTGGGCGTCGGTGGTGGCGGTTTTCAGGCTGGCCGTCAGCTGCTGCACCTGCTGATCAGCCTGGGGGAAGTTGCGCAGTTCGGGCGAGCGGCTCGGCTGCCGGTCGAGCAGGACGGTGGCGCCGGCCTGCACCAGCTCCCGCAGCTTCTGCGCCACGGCGGGCGTCATGGAGGTGCTGTCGGGCCAGAGCGTGGTAGCGCCGGGCACTACGAGCAGGCCGTAGCTGGCGCCGCCGGGCAGCTCGATGCGGCCATTGCGGACCCGGGCCAGACGCAGCAGCGCATCGGGGTTGAAGGAATCGTAGGCGTAGCCGCGGAGTGGGTCCACCAGCATGGCGGCGGTGAAGCTGCCGGCCGTGGCCAATACTTTCTCAGGCATTTCGCGCATGGGCACGCCGGCGTTGGCCAGGCGCTTCCTTTCGCTTTCGACCTTCTGCGGGCCGACGATGCCGGGCAAGGTGGTCGTGAGGCGCTCGGGCAGCACGGCGCGGCGCGGGGTTTCCTCGCCGTTGAACACGGCCACGTCCACCACCGGGCGGCCCAGCTGCAAGAGCGCCTGGCAGCGGCGGGCGTAGTCGACCCAGGCGCGGCCGGGCCGCCACCAGGTCTGGTCGCGCTGGAAGTAGAGGCCCACGCCGTTGAGCGTCATACCTGGTTTTTTATCTAGCCAGGGGTTGTGGGCGAAGACGTGGTACACCAGGCGGTTGACGCCCAGCGCGTAGTTGCGGTCCTGCACCGATTTTAGCATGGCCGGGTGCTCGTCCCAGGCCATTTTCAGCTCGGTGAAGGACTCGGCCTGCACCACGTTCTTGCCGTAGATATGCGCGCCGGAAATGGCGTCGAGCATGTCGTTGGGCTTGTCGTGGGTGGGGCTGCGCAGCCAGAACTCTCCCATGGGCGCGTCCACGTGCTGGTAGTGCAGCAGCCCGTCGCTGACCATGGTGGGGGCAATGGCTTCGGCCGAGAAGCTCACGCCTTTGGCCTTGGCTTCGGCGGCCAGCGTCACGTAGAATTTGTCGGCCACCAGCTCGGCAATGGTCTGGCGCACGTCGAAGAGCACGCGCTCCGATACCTCGGCGCTTTGCAGGGGCACGCCGGCCAGCACCGGCAGGTAGGGCAGCAAATCGTAGCCGCGGCGCTGCCGGAACTCGGCGGCGAAGTTCTGGGACCAGTTCTGAGAGCCGCACTCCCAGCTGTCGACGTGCAGGGTCCGGAGCACGCGGCCGGCCAGCTCGGGGCCGCCCTGGCGCAGCGCTTCGCCAAACCAGCTGTCGAACTGCAGCTTCACGGCCTCAGGGTTGAATTTATCGCACTCCAAACCCAGGCCGCCGCCGCCGGTGTAGTTGGTGTAGCCGGTAGCGGTGTGGCCCACGCGCAGGATGGTCCAGCGCCCGGCCGGAGCGGTCCAGCTCAGACGGCCATCGGCCCCAAGCTTGTCGGTGAGGTTGAGGATCTTGCCCAGCGGCACGCACAGGGAATCGGGCAGCTCCCGGGCGGTGCTGCGCGGGCTCACGCGCCAGACTTCGCCGTTTTTGCCCTCAAACTGGTTGATGCGCGCCTCCGCCGACAGCCGGATTTCCGACACTTTCAGCGAGGGTTTCCACTTGGCAGCGTCCAGATCTTCGCCGCCCGGCTCGGAGCCGGCGGGGTCGTAGCGGAAGCGGAAAAAGCGGGCGGTGGTGGTCGGCAGCGCGTGCGTGACGGCGCTGCTGTCCTGCCAGCCGCTACGCGGCGGCGTCAGGCGCGTAACCGGCCGGAAGGTCTTACCGTCCTGGCTGGCTTCCACGATGAGGCGGTTGGCCTGGTAGTTATAACCGCTGGAGCGGATGCGCAGCGAGCGGGCCGTGAAGGGCTTGTCGAAAGCATACTGAATCCAGCCCGGCTCGGTGAGTTTGAAACCCTGCTTGTTGCCGGCCGTGGTCAGCAGCTCGGGCTTGCTCTCGGCGGCGCTGCTGGTCACCGTGGGCTTGGTCGTATAAGTCGAGACCCCGCCGCCGGCGGGCGTGGGGTAGGCGTACACGGCAATGTCGCGGTAGTAGCCCTTCACGGCCGCCGGCTGGGGCAGCTGAATGGCCTGCCGGCGCCCGCCCGTCAGCCGCGTTTCACTGAACACCACCTTCTGCATGGCCAGCTCGGGCGTAATCCAGGGCCCGCCGGCCAGGGCGAATCCGTCGCTCACGTGCATGGCCAGCTTCAGGCCCAGGCGGTCGGCTTCCGTCATGGCGTGGCGCACCATCTGCCACCAGCGCGGCGAGAGCTGCTCGGCCGGCGGCGTGACCAGCGGCTTGTCGCCCGCGCCGCGGATGGGCATCAGGTAGGCCCCGCCGATGCCGGCCTGCCGCATGGCTTCCAGATCGGCCGTGAGGCCCTCGGGCGTGACGGCCGCGTTCATCCAGTACCAAAATACCCAGGGCTTGGCCGCCTCGGGTGGGTTTAGGAAGGCGGCCGGCAGCTCCGCCGCGGAGGTCGGCGCCGACTGCGCCCAGGCCGAACCTGCCGGCAGCCAGCTCAGGGCGGGCAGCGCTAGGGTGAGCAGGGACAGGGAAAGAGTGTGCCGGTGCAGCATGAGGAAAGTGGTTGGGCGGAGCGGCCGGTTTGTGGAGCCGCAACCTTCTTGTCGTCAGAACGAAATCGGCTGACGGGACTTTAAAGCAAAATCGTGTTGGTGGCCCTGGTGGCGCCGACGAAGAGACGCCAGGTTGCGGCGGCCCCACAGTTGACGTGCTAAACCAGCTTGTGGCGGATGCGGTAGCCGTACTGGCCGAAAAGCAGAATGACCAGGTAGCACACCAGCGGAATGAGGTAGCCAATCTGAATATTGTCGCCGCGCATGTCGATGAGCGTGCCCATGAGGTAGGGAATAATGGCCCCGCCCACGATGGACATCACCAGCCAGGACGAGCCGGGCTTGGTGTCGTCGCCCAGGCCGGCAATGCCCAGCGCGAAAATGGTGGGGAACATAATGCTCATAAAGAAGCCCAGGGCGCCCAGGGCGTAGATGACGTAGGCCCCGTCGCCGAACACGGCCACCGCGCACAAGGCCATGGCAATGACCGCGTAAATCGACAGCAGCCGTTGCGAGGCCACGTACTTGAGCAGGGCCGTGCCCACGAAGCGCCCGATCATGAACAGCAGCCCGTACATGGCCAGGTAGTAGCCGGCGGTTTTCTCGTCGACGCCGGCGCCCTGCTTGGCCATGCGGATAAAGAAGCTGGTGACGCAGACCTGGGCCCCGACGTAGAAAAACTGCGCTACCACGGCCCAGGTCAGGTGCCGGTGCCGGAGCACGGCGAAGAAGCCGCCGCCCTGCGAGGGCTCGGCTTCGGCTGCTTTCACTTCGGGCAGCTTGCTGAAAAAGAAGAGCACCGCCACCGCCACCAGCACGCCGCCCAGCACCAGGTAGGGCAGTTTCACGGCGGCGGCTTCGTGGTTGAGGTAGGCAATGCGCTCGGCCGCGGGCATGGCCGCCAGCTGGGCCTTGCTGTACTCCGTGCCCGACAAAATCATGTTGGCCCCGACGATGGGCGCCACAAACACGGCCAGGCCGTTGAACGAGGCGGCCAGGTTCAGGCGGCTGGTGCTGCTTTCGGGCGGGCCGAGCACGGCAGCGTAGGGGTTGGCGGCGGTTTCGAGCGTGGTCAGCCCGCAGCCGATGATGAACAGCGCGGTCAGGAACAAACCGTAGGAGCGGGCATCAGCGGCGGGCACGAACAGGAACGCCCCTCCCGCAAAAGCCAGCAAACCCAGGATAATAGTGGTCTTGTAGCCCAGGCGCTGCAGCAGCATACCCGCCGGCATGGCCATCAGGAAGTAGGCCAGAAACACGGCCGTGTCCACCAGCGTCGACTGCCGGTTGTTGAGCTGGCAGGCCTTCTGCAGGTGCGGAATCAGGATGGAATCCAGGCTGTGCGCCATGCCCCAGAGGAAAAACACGCCCACCACCAGAATGAACGGGAGCAGGTAGGCGCGGGCGCTGGCGGGGGAGCCAGCGGCAACCGGCGGCGGGGTGGGAGCAGGGGCAAGGGCCATGGGGCGGAGCGGGTTGGGTGGGAGGTTCGGGTTGGATTTTGGGTTGGCGGGCTGTCGTCAGGCCCTGGTCAGGCTGTTAGCGGCGGCAGGCCGTCACGACGAGCTTGTCGAGACACGTCGCGTGTTTAGCCGGATAATAATTTCTATCCGACATCCGCACGCGAGCTGGCTCGCCAAGCTCGTCGTGACGGGCAATTAAGCGCTTTGCGGCCGCAGCTTGACCACCAGCAGATGGTCGCAGGCCAGCACGACTTCGCCGTGCTCGTTGAAGATTTCCACGTGCTCGGTCACCTGCCCGTAGCCTGGCTTTTTGCCCGCGGTTTTCTCCGAAATCGTGACTTCCGAGCGGATGGTGTTGCCGATGAACACGGGCTTGATGAAGCGGAGCCGGTCGTAGCCCTTGGAAAAGGCCTCCGGGTTGATTTCCGAGGCCGTCAGCCCAATACCGATGCTGAACACCATGGTGCCGTGGGCAATGCGCTGGCCGAAGGGCTGGGTTTTGCACCACTCCGCGTCGAGGTGGTGGGGAAAAAAGTCGCCCGTGTGCCCGGCATGGACCACGAAGTCGGTTTCGGTGAGCGTGCGGCCCAGCGTCACGCGCTTGTCGCCGAGGGTGTAGTCTTCGAAAAAGGTGGATTTGAAGTACATAGCAGGTTGAGCCTGGCCCCGGCCACCTTTCCCGAGAAGAGGCGAAGCCAATCAGCCGCAGTGAGTTCAGTTGCTCATCGACTTCGGCTGCCGACTGGTTCGTCGCTGTGGAGTGGTGTTCGGGGCTTAATGGGGTGGTTAAGGTGCGCGGTTAAAGCGTGGCAAGTGTCCTGTTCTCTACCGCTTTTCGAGAGTAGTGGCGGCAGCGGCGCCCGCAGCGCCGGGTGCCCCGTCACTAGCCGCGTACGCCGCTTCCACTACGGCCATGGTTTTGATGACGTCCTCCACGCTGGTGGGCAATACATCGATTTCGCCGTTTTTGAACTGCATCAAACTGCCCATGGTGCCCATGAAGGCGTCGGGGAACCATGAGCCTTCCAGCTCCACCGTGTGCCAGCTCGGGGCTTCGCCCTCGCGCACCAGGCAGTACTCAAACTTGTCGGGCACGCCGTGGGGGTAGTCCATGAGCAGGCCCATGCGGGCTTTGATGGCGCCTTTGGTGCCTTCCCACTTGATAAAGCTTTCCTGGTTGTGCGGCCCGAAGGAGTGGTCGTGGTTGGTGTTGATGACCGCGTGCAGGGTGTCGCCGTAGTCGAAGAGGATGGTGGAACGCGAGGAAGACAGCGCCTTGGCCGGGTGCTTGAGCGTCTTGGCCATCACGCGCTGCGGCTCGCCCAGGAAGGAGCGAATCAGGTCGATGTAGTGGATGCTGTGGTACTGGATTTCCAGGCGCGGGTGCACCATCACGTGCGGAAACAGCTCCCAGGGCGTTTCCAGCGTCACGCGCACTTCCAGATCGTACAGCTCGCCGATCAGGCCCTGGGCCAGCATGTGGCGGGCGGCGGCCACGTAGGGGGCGAACCGCAGCTGGCAGTTGATGGCGGCCACCAGGTGTTTGCGCCGGCAGACCTCCAGGATTTGCTGGCTTTGCCAGAAATAGTCGCCCATGGGCTTCTGAATCAGTACGGCCGCCCCGTCGGGTAGCTGCTCCAGCGTTGCCACGAACTGCTCGGGCATGATGGTCACGTCGTAGACCGCGTCGGCGGGGGCGTACGCCACGGCCTCGGCCACCGAATCGTAGACGTGCGGAATGCCCCACTCCGCGGCCAGCTTTTCGGCCCGGGCGCGGGTGCGGTTGGTGATGCCCACGACTTCAAAGCCCGCCTTGCGGTAGGCCGGCAAATGGGCGTCGCCCACGATGCCGCCCGCGCCAACGATGACGATGGGCAGCGGCCGGGCGGGCCGCTGGGGCTGGTAGGGAATTGGGGTACCGGCTATGCTAAACATGGTCGGGAGTGGTGTTTAGAGCGTTGATTTTGGCTTGCGCAGCGGCCAGCAGCTCGGCTACCGGCTCTTCGGTGTTGAGGGCCTGCAGCACCACTTCGTCGATGACGGCGGCCAGCTGGGCCCAGTTGGCCTTGGCCGGTAGGGTTTCGGCCTGTTCGTGCAGCGCGGCCAGCTTGTGGTAGTAGGGCACCTGGGCGTTGATGTCGGCGTCGTGCCAGGTCGAGAGGCGGCAGCCGATGCCGCCTTCCAGCGTGAGTTGCTTGTCGTTTTCGGCGCTGGTGGCGAAGCGGATAAAGTCATAGGCTACGTCCTGGTGCCGGCTGCCCGCGGCTATGGCGTACAGCCAATACACGTTCAGCGAGGCGGAGCGGCCCGTTGCACTTTCGCCGCGCGGCACGGCGGTAATGTCGACTTTGCCGCGCACCGGGCAGGCCGCGTCCACCTCGCACACGGCCGCGAAGCCAAACCAGTTGATCATCAGCGCGGCCTCGCCGCGGGCAAAGGCCTGCCCGGCCTGCACCGACTCGTACTGCATGGACTGCGGGTGAATGGCCGCTTGGTCGCGCAGCAGCTGGCGGTAAAAGCTCAGGCCTTCCCGCGCCGCTGCGGAGTCAATCTGCACCCGCCCCTGCTCATCCAGCAACTGGCCGCCGCGGGTCCAGAGCTGCAGGCAAAAGTCGAAGACGGTGTTGTGCCCGTCGGGGTAGCCGGCAGCCACGAAGCCGTACAAGTTCTGCGCCGGGCGGTGGAAAAAGCGGGCCACTTGCTGCAGCTCCGTCCAGGTAGTGGGCGGCTGCAAGGGGCGGCCGTGCTGCTGCTGAAAGGCGGCTTGCTCCTGCGGATTGTCGAAGAGGTCTTTGCGGTAAATCAGGCACTCCGGCCCGTCGTGGAAGGGCAGGCCCAGGGTGGTGGCGCCATAGCCCTGCATGCCCAGCAACGAGGGACTCCAACCCTGCGGAAAGTCGGCCGGCGGGTTGTGCTCGATGAGCGGCGTGAGGTCCAGCAAAGCGCCGGCGGCCTGGGCTTCGGGCAGCCAGTCGGTGTTGATGTGGGCCAGGTCCCAGGCACCGGTTTCCAAGCCCTTGTCGGTGAGCAGGCTCTGGTGCAGCGGGTGCAGGTCCAGGGCCACGAACTCGGCCGGCAGCGTGCAGCCGGAGTGCGCGCAGTAAGCCGTCCAGAGCTTCTGCATGTGGGCTTCGAAGGGCGCGAACTTGCGCACGGCCATGCGGAACGGGGTCGGCTCAGTCATGCTGCGCGATGTTGCTGGTCATGAATTCCTGCTGCAGGCGGGCGTTGTCCTGGCCCAGCTGGGGCGAGCCGACAGCCGAGGTCAGCAGCTCCCCGTCGAGGCGGATGGGGCAGCGGGTGGTCTGGTATGCATAGCCGTCGGTCATCTGCACGGTCTGCGTCATGTCCAGGCCGCGGAAACCCTCGTGCTGCAGCAGCTCGTCCCAGCGCAGCACGCCAGCGCACCAGATATCGGCGGGCTCCAGCACGGCCAGCCAGGCTTCCGTCGTGTTGGTGCGCAGGTGCTGAGCCAGCGTGGCCTTGATGTCGTCGCGCTGCTCGAAGGCCTGCTTCGGGTCGGGATACGCCAGTAGGGCCGGGCAGCCGAGCAGCTCACCCAGCTTGGGGATGGAGCCCATGGCCAGGGCCAGGTAGCCGTTCTGCGTCTGGTAGATGCCGTAGGGCGCGCCGAGGTAGGCGTGGGCGCTGTTGTGGCGGGTGCGCTGGGGCAGTTGGCCGCCGTCGTTGAAGTGCGTGGTCAGCGTCTCGAACTGAAAGTCAATGGCCGATTCGAGCATGCTCACCTGCACCAAACCTCCCTCGCCGCGCAAACTGCGGCGCACCAGGCAGGCCAGCAGCCCCTGCGCCAGGTGCGCCCCGGCCAGCATATCCACGATGGAGAGGCCCATGGGCACCGGGCCGCTGTTCGCGTTGCCGCTCAGCCAAGTCAGGCCCGAAACGGACTGCAGGAGCAAATCCTGGCCGGGCTTGTCGCGCCAGGGGCCGTCGGGGCCGTAGCCGGAAATTTCGCCGTAGACCACGCTGGGGTTCTGGGCCCGCACGCTCGCGTAGTCGAAACCCAGGCGCTCCATCACGCCGGGGCGGTAGTTGTGCATCACCACGTCGGCGCGGCGCACCAGCTCCCAGACCTGGGCGCGGTCGGCTTCGCTCTTGAGGTCGGCGGCAAAGCTTTCCTTGTTGCGGTTGATGGCGTGAAACACCGACGACTCCCCGTTCATGATGACGTTGGAGGTGTAGAGGTGCCGGCAGATGTCGCCGGTTTCGGGCCGCTCAATCTTGATGACCCGCGCCCCGAAATCGGCCAGGCGCAGGGCCGCCGAGGGGCCGGAGAGGAACTGGCTGAAATCAACCACTAAGTAGTCTTCGAGCGGCTTCATGGGAAGTAGAAAGTGGAACGTCATGTCCAGCGCAGTCGGGACATCTCGCGGGCTTCGTTGCGCCGCACGGGCCCCCTCGGGGGCCGGCCCCTCTCCGAAAAGGGAAATGCGCCTCAGGCATTTCTTCGGGGAAGCCAGACGATGTAGGCTTGGGGCGCTGGATTTTGACGCGGCGTTCCTGGTCAGTTGCTGATGGTGGTTCGTAGGTTGAATTCCGCGTCTAGGGCGGCGGTGTGCTGGCCGGGGCGCGGGGCGGCCTGGGGCGCGTACAGCTTCTGGCCGTCGATGCGGATGGGGCAGCGGGTGGTGGCCAGCTGCTGGCCGTCAGGTAGCTGCACGCGCTGCTGCATGCCCAGGGCCTGGAAACCGGGGCTGCTGGTGGCCTGCTGGTAGTCGAGCACCTGAGCGCACCAGATGCCCAGCGGCTCCAGCGTGGTCAACCAATGCTGGGTCGGCTTTTCGCGCAGGGCGGCGGTAAGTTTTTCGGCAATGGCGTCGCGGAACTCAAACCACGACGCGGGCTCGGGATACGCCTCCAGGATGCCGCAGCCCAAGGTTTCATCAAGCTGGGGCAGGTTGCCCATGGCCAGGGCCAGGTAGCCGTCCTGGGTGGGGTAGAGGCCGTAGGGCGCGCTCAGGTAAGGGTGGGCGGTGCCGCGCACGGCCCCGCGCTGGGGCAGCTGCCCGCCGTCGTTGAAGTGGGTGGTCAGCAGCTCAAACTGCATGTCGAGCACCGATTCCAGCAGGCTGGCTTCCACCAGCACACTTTGGCCCGTCTTGCCGCGCTTCAACAGGCCGGCCAGCAGCCCCTGGGCGAAGTGCGAGCCGCAGATGATGTCGGCCACCGCAATGCCGAAGGGGGTGGGGCCGTCCTGGGCGGTGCCGCTCAGCCAGGTCAGCCCCGACATGGATTGCACCAGCAAATCCTGCCCCGGCTTGGTGGCCCAGGGGCCCGTCGGGCCGTAGCCCGTCACCACGCCGTATACGATGCGCGGGTTCAGGGCGCGCACGGCGTCGTAGTCCAGCCCGATTTTCTCCATGATGCCCGGCCGGAAGTTGTGGGTCATCACGTCGGCCCGGGCCAGCAGCTGCTTCACGCGGGCCAGGTCCTCGGGGTTTTTCAGGTCGGCCGCGTAGGATTCCTTGTGGCGGTTGATGGTGTGAAACACCAGGCTGGAGCCGTCGATAAACAGGTTCTTGATGGCAATCTGCCGGCCTGCCTCGCCCGCGCCCGGCCGCTCGATCTTGATGACGCGCGCGCCGAGGTCGGCCAGGCGCAGTCCCGCCGAGGGCGCGGCCAAAAACTGGCTGAACTCGATGACTAGCAGACCTTCCAGGGGAAGTGACATAGAAGTTTATTCGGGGTTCTTTGGGTTGTCCTGTCGAGCTTATCGAGGCATCTCGCGGGCTGACGTCCGAGAGTATTGTTCCGATGCCGCGTTTACTATCTCGCATCAGCCCGCGAGATGTCTCGGCTTCGCTCGACAGGACGGGCTGCTTTTTTTGTTCAGGCGAAGCGGTAGAGCTGCTTCGACTGCGCTCCGCATGACGTTCTTATTTGCTCGTTCAGTTAGCGTTGCGCAGCAGCGGCGGTCGGTGCTTCGGCCGCCTGCATCTGCCGCGACTCGCGGTAGAGCTGGTTTAGCTCCTGCAGCAAGGCCCGCTCGTCGCCGCCGTGCTTGAGGTACTGGCGTACCGGCTCGCCGGCGTGGTCCTGGAAGAACATGTGGCCGTGGTAGCGGGGGCGCAGGAAAGCGCGCTGCAGCGTGGGCAGGGTGGCGCGGAAATAGTCGTGGCTCTGCTCGTTGGGGTGCGCGGCCTGCCAGGCGGCGAGGTGGCCGGGCTGGCCGCCGTTGTCGAAGTACAGGGTTTGCTGGCAGGCGGGCGAGGCCACAAACGCGGCGTACTGAACTGCTACTTCCACGTGCTGGCACTTGGCGGAAATAGCCAGGCCGGTGCCGCCGAGGGTGCTGCGCATGGGCGTGCCGCCGGGCTGCAAGGCCACTAAGTCGTGGAAGTGCAGCAGCTGGCGGGCGTAGCCGCGGCGGGCGTAGTTTGAGTAGCCGTAGGCGAAGGGGCAGTAAGCCAGCGAGTCGGTCTGGGTCATAGCCTCGTACACCTGAATGGGGTTGCGCTGGAAGCAGGCCGGATCGACCTTGCTGGCCAGCTCCCGGAACAGCTGCAGGGCCTGCACGCCCACGGCTTCGCTCACCACCTCGTCCTCGCGCTGGCAGGGGTCTTCGCCCAGCGAGCAGCAGAACATGTAGAAGCTCATCAGCGTGTCGATGGGAATCAGTGCGAAGGCCACCAGGCCGCGGTCGGCCAGCCGGAGCAGCTCCTCGAAGGTCTGCGGCACCTGCAGGCCGTGCCGGGCCAGCAGATCGGGGCGGCTGGCGGCTACGGGCGTGGCCGCGTCGATGGGCAGGGCCCACTGGTGCCCGCTGAAGGAGTAGCTTTCGTAGGAGTGGCCCACGGTGTTCTGCTGCTGATCGGCCAGGAAGGCGGCGGGCAGGTGCTGGTCGAGGGGCAGAATGGAGCCGGTGCGGGCGGCAAAGCCGGCCCAGGGGTGGTCGATGACCAGCAGATCAAACCGCTCGGCCAGCTGCTGAATGGACTCATCGGCAAACTGCTGCAGGCTGCGCTTTTCCCAGCTGATGCTCACGTTCGGGTGCAGCTCCGAAAAGCGCTGCGCGGTGGCGGCCATGGGCACGAAGCCGCGGCTGTGGTTCCAGGTAATGCCTTTCAGGTGAATGTGTTCGGCGGACATGTTGGAGCGGTGCGCCTCACCCCCCGGCCCCCTCTCCTCAACAGTCGAGGGGGAGCCAGGCGCAGGATTTAGCGGCTTTGATGAAATGAATTTTAGGAACCTAGCGCAGGGAGCCGGTTGCTCCGGCGGGCGGCGGAGTAGTCTGCCGGGCCGTCGGGGTGGGAAACTGGATGCGGCGGGCCAGCTCGCCGGGCTTTTTCTTGCCATCCACCGGCAGCAGGTAGAAGCTGTAGCGGTAGGGCTTAGCCGGCAGTTGGTACTGCGGAATCGGGGCAGCCTGGTCGTCCCAGCTGGTGTTGCCGCCCACGCCCATCTGGGCCAGGTCGAGGTTCAGGCTGATAAAGCCGGCGTCCTTGAGGCGGTTGGTATGGCGGGCGGTCTGAATGTTCTGCTCGGTGAAGGGCAGGGCCGTCATGCTCAGCAAGGAATCGGCCACTACCAGCAGGCCCTTGCCCTGCTTATCGGCCAGCTGCAGCCAGCGGATGTCGGTGCGGGTGCCGAATTCCTGGGGCACCACGTAGGAGTCGGCCGCGCCGGGCAGCGCGTGGCTGTAGATGCCGGCGTCGATGCCGTAGCGGCGGTCCACGTAGTTTTCCCAGGGGCCACGGCCGTAGTAGCTGAGCTGATCGTAGCTGCGCTTGATGCCGCCTTGCAGACCTACGCGCGGAACATTCGGCAGGTCGGTGGCGGGCGTGAGGGCATAGTCGACTTTCAGCACCCCGGCCCCGTTCACGGTGTACGTCACGCGCACTTTGGTCGTGGCGTCGATAAGCGAGTAGGTGCTGGTCAGCGAAGCCAGGCCGGCGGTGGATTTGTCCAGGGTCAGGCTTTCGAGCTTGGGCTGGGCCTCAAACCAGGGCTTGAGCTTCTTGGGGGCCTTCCAGCCGCGCCGGTCGTTGTCGGTGAGCGGGCGGGTGAAGTGGGGCAGCAGCGGGGCAGCCAGCTGCTCGGCGCCGTTCTGCTGGTAGCTCGTCAGCGCGCCGGTGGTTTTGTCGATGCTGACCGCGAAGCCCTTGCCGCTGATGATGTAGGCCTTGGCCTCGTCGCGCACGGCCACGGCGGGGAAGCTTTTGGCGGGTTTTGCAGGTTGAGCCAGGCCGGTCAGGGGCAGCTGGTTGGCGGCTACTTCGTGGCCCTTCGGCGCCCACAGGGTAGCTTCCGGCAAGGTGAACGAAACCGTAGCCAAATACTCCGCGCCGGCTTTCAGCTTCGGCAGGTAGGGCTGCAGGCTGATGACGGTGTCGTGCTGGGCGGCCAGGCGCAGGCGGGGCAGCGGCTTGGTGGCCACCACGCGGCCGTCTTCGCGCAACGTCAGGGTCAGCACATAGTCGGCAGCCGACTTGGCGGCGTGGCGGTTCTGCACCTTTACCAGCGCTTTGCTAGCGTCTGCCAGCGTAGTTTCCAGCGGCTGGTTCACGCGCTTGCACTCGTAGAGGGCGGGTTTCGGATTGCCCTCCGAGTCGGCTATGCCTTTGATGGTGAAGTCGTCGTAGTACTTCTCCTGGAAGTCGCCGCCGTAGGCGTAGTAGGCGGTGCCCACGGAGTCGCGCTTGAGCAGGCCCTGGTCGCGGTACTCCCAGATGCAGCCGCCGATGACGCGCTTGGTGCTGCGCCAGGCGTCCCAGAACTCCTTGATGTTGCCGGTGGCGTTGCCCATGGAGTGGGCGTACTCGCAGAAGAAAATGGGCCGGTTGTCGCCGTTCGGTTGATTCGCCAGCAGCTCGGCGGTGAAGATGCCCGGGTACATGCGGCTGACCATGTCCACGTAGGGCTGGTCGCGCGGCACTTGGATGCGGTAGGCGTGGTTTTTCGGGTAGCCGGGGTCCGAGGGGCTGATGTAGCCGGGCAGGCGCGGGTCGCCCTGGGCGGGCTCGTAGTGCAGCGGGCGGGTGATGTCGAAGTCGCGCAGCCAGGCAGCCATGGCGGCGTGGTTGGGCCCGCGGCCCGACTCGTTGCCGAGGCTCCAGAACACCACCGAGGGGTGGTTTTTGTCGCGCAGCACCATGCGCTGGCTGCGCTCCTGGTAGGCGGTGGTCCAGGCCGGGTCGTTGCTGAGCTTGGCCCCGAGGCCGTGGGTTTCCAGGTTGGCCTCGTCCATCACCAGGATGCCGTACTCGTCGCAGAGGTCGTAGAAGTATGGGTCGTTGGGATAGTGCGAGGTGCGGATGCAGTTGAAATTGAACTGCTTGAGCGTCATCAAGTCCTTGCGGATGTCCTCGCGCGAGACGGCCATACCCTTGGTCGGGTGGTGGTCGTGGCGGTTCACGCCGTAGAGGTACGTGAGCTTGCCGTTGATCAGCAGCTTGCCCGAGTCCTTATCAAATTCAATGGCGCGGAAGCCCACCTTGCAGCTCTTGCTTTCCAGCACCGCGCCCGACTTATCGGTCAAGGTCAAGACCAGCGTGTACAGGTTGGGCGTCTCGTCGCTCCACTTCAGCGGGTTCTGAATTTTGGTTTCCAGCAGGCCGAACTTGGCGTTGTCCAGGCGCGGGTAGGGCTCGTTGATGATGCTTTCGGCTGTGCGCTGCAGGGGCTGGGCCAGCACCGGCTTGCCGGCTTGGTCGTAGAGCTGGGCTTTGACCTCGTAGCCTTTCAGGTCGTTGTCGCCGGTGAAGTTTTCCAGGCGCGGGCGGATGCTGAGCACCGCGTCCTGGTACTGCTTGTCGAGCTTGGCCTGCCAGTGGAAGTCGGCCAGGCGCATCTTGGGCTCGGCCAGCAGCAGCACCTCGCGGTAGATGCCCGAGAGGCGCCAGTGGTCCTGGTCTTCCAGGTAGCTGCCATCCGACCAGCGCATGACCTGCACCGACACGGTATTCTCACCCGCTTGCAGGTAGGGCGTCACGTTGAATTCCGAGGGCAGGCAGCTGTCCTCGGCGTAGCCCAGAAACTTGCCGTTGACCCACACCTTAAACGCCGAGCTGACCCCGCCGAAGTGCAGGGTCACGTTCATCCCTTTCCAATCCGCCGGCACCGAGAAGCTGCGCTGGTAGCTGCCCACGCCGTTGTAGTCCTGGGGCACGAAGGGCGGATCGACGGGGCGGAAAGGGTACTTGGCCGATTTGTATATGGGCAGGTCGTATCCGTTCATCTCCCAGTTCGAGGGCACGGTGAGCTGCTTCCAGCCCTTCACGCGGCCCTGGTGGAAGTCTTTGGGCGCGTCACTCGGTTTCTGGGCGAAGCTGAAGTCCCAGCTGCCGTTCAGCGAAATCAGCCGGCCGGATTTCTCGCGGTTGCCTTCCAGCGCGGCGGCTTCCGAGGCGAAGGAGTAGGCCGTGGCCCGGGCCGGGTCGCGGTTCAGCTCGGTAATCTGCGGAATCTGCCAGCCGTCGGCTTCCGGGCCGGCGTACACCCGCGGCGGGTGCGACACGCCGGGGAAGAAGTACACGCTGGCTTCCTGGGCCTGAGTGGCCAAGGGCAGTAGCAGCGTGGCGGCCAGCAACAGCTGCCGCCCCCGACCGCCGCGCGAGGAGCGGGGTACTACCAGGGATGGGCGAAGGGGAAGCTGCGGATGGCGGGGCTGAGTCATGCGGTACTGGGGTTACTTAGTTGCCCGCGGTGCCGGCGGCTGCGGCGCCTTTGGCGGCGGTGGAAGAAGCTTCGCTTTTGAGCAGCAACGAGGCGGGCTGCAGCCCGTCGGCCACGGCCTGCACCACGATGGTGCCGGGCTGCTCGGTGGTTTGCACAATGGCCAGGCACATGCCGTTGTAGGCCCTGCGCTCCGTGGCCTTGAAAGGCTCCAGGCTGGCCTGGTAGCCGTTGTCGACGCCGGCCACGAGGCCGGGCCCGCTCAGGCCGAAGCGGATCTGGTGGGCGGCGTCGGGCACTAGGTTGCCCTGGGCATCGAGCACGCGTACGGTCACGAAGGACAGGTCTTTGCCATCGGCGCCGAGGGTGCTGCGGTCGGCCGTCAGCTCAATCCTGGTTGCCGGGCCGGCCGTGCGGATGGTGCGCGTGAGTACGGCTTGCCCGCCGCGGCGCGACACGGCCTGCAGGGTGCCCGGCTCGTACTTCACCCGCCACGCTACGTGCAGCTCGTCGCCCTGCTTTTTCTTTACGCCCAAGGACTTGCCGTTGAGTAGCAGCTCCACTTCCTCGGCCTGGCTGTAGTAGGCCCACACGTCCACCATCTGGCCCGGGCGCCAGTTCCAGTGCGGCAGCACGTGCAGCACCGGCTGGTTGGTCCACTCGCTCTGGTAGAGGTAGTAGGCGTCCTTGGGGAAGCCGGCGAGGTCGACGAGGCCGAAGTAAGAGCTGCGCGCCGGCCAGGGGTAGGGCAGCGGCTCGCCCAGGTAATCAAAGCCCGACCACACGAACAGGCCCGCGATGTGCGGGTTCTGCTTGACGCCCCGCCAGGCGCTTTCGTGCGTGGCGCCCCAGTAGGGTCGGGCGTTGTCGTAGGACGAGGCCGTGAAGTCGCGGTTGCCCGTCGTGAGCTTGGTTTTGCCGTCCAGGGGCCACACGCGCACGCTGTCGGCGGGCATATCGTAGTGGCCGCGGGTTTCGAAGGCGGCGGCAGTTTCGGTGGCCAGAAATACCTGCCCGGGGAAGCTCTTGGGCAGCAGCGGGTAGCCCTCGTGCTTGTAGTTGAAGCTCAGAATGTCGAGCACGCCGGCCTGGCTGATGTAGTTCTTGTCCGGCTCCTGTTCTGTCAGGGCGGAGGTAACGGGACGTGTGGAATCCAGGCGCTTCACCGTGGCCGTGAGTTCCTTGGTCAGGCGCACGCCGGTGCTGTCGAACTGCTCCCGGATTTCGTTTCCGATGCTCCAGGCGATGATGCTGGGGTGGTTTCGGTCGCGGCGCACCATGTCCTGCAGGTCGCGGCGGTGCCACTGCTTGAAGTCCTTGTGGTAGTCTTGGCCGTTTTTCTTTTTCTGCCACTGGTCGAAAGCCTCGTCCATCACCAGAAAGCCCATCCGGTCGCAGAGGTCCAGCAACTCGGGCGCGGGCGGGTTATGCGCCATGCGAATGGCGTTGCAGCCCATCCTGCGCAGGATTTCCAGCTGCCGCTCCATGGCGCGCACGTTCACGGCGGCGCCCAACGCGCCCAGGTCGTGGTGCTGGTTCACGCCCAGGATGCGCAGCGGCGCGCCGTTGAGCGAGAAGCCGCTCTGGGCATTGAACTCGAAAAAGCGGATGCCCAGCGGGGTTTCGTACTCGTCCACCAGCGTCTTGCCGTCGAACACGCGCGTCTGCACCCGGTACAGGGTGGGGCGGTACAGCGACCAGAGCTGCGGCTTCTTAAGCTGCAGCGTCTGGGTCACCACGCCCGAGTCGGCCAGCGTGACGTTGTCGGAGCTGTGCCGGGCCACGGTTTTGCCCTTGGCGTCGACGACGGCCGTTTCCACGTGCACGCGCCGCCGCCCGCCGCTGGCGCTGCGCAGGGTGGTTTCGACGGCCACGGTAGCGGCCTCGCGGCTGACCTGCGGCGTGGTCACGAAGGTGCCCCACTGGTCCACGGCTACCGCGTTGGTGGTCAGCAGGCGCACGTTGCGGTAAATGCCCGAGCCCGAGTACCAGCGCGAGTTGGGCTGGGCCGAGTTGTCGACGCGCACGGCCAGCACGTTGGTGCCCCCGGTGCGGCGCAGGTGCGGGGTCAGGTCGTAGCGAAACGACACGTAGCCGTTGGGCCGCCGACCCAGCAGCTGCCCGTTCAGCCACACCTCGCTGTTGCGGTACACCCCGTCGAACTCGATGTACACGCGCTGGCCGGCCGTGGCGGGCAGCACGAAGGTTTTGCGGTACCAGCCTACGCCGGTGGGCAGGCCGCCGCCCTCGGGCTTGGCCGGGTTTTTCTCGTCGAACCTGCCCTCGATGCTCCAGTCGTGGGGCAGGGTGAGCGGGCGCCAGCTGGCGTCGTTGAAACCCGAGTCCTTGGCCCGGGCGTCGTCGCCGAGGTAAAACTTCCAGTCTTTATTGAAGTCCTCCACCCGCCGCGTTTGCGGGGGCGCGGCCACCACGTGGCCGGGGAAGCTTAGCGACAACAGCAGGAGGGCAAAAAGCCGGAGCATGGCGGGTGAAATAGTCAAGGCAGTTGGCAGGTTGGGGTTAGGGCGTCATGCGTCGGGGCCGCCGCGCCTGATGCAGCGGTTGGCGGTTCCGGGGGCGCTCGACGCCCTAATTTCACGGTTGATTGCGCATTGACAACTTCTGCGGGTGCTGCTTGCGGGGTCGCACCCGGCTTTTCGGGCCTAGTTAGTTGAGGCCTTGCCCTCTTTTTTCTTCTTTTCCGGCGGGGCAATGAACGTCACCTGGCTCTTGCCCAAATCCTTTGAGGTGGCCACGGCAATGCCGCGTTGGTCGGGCTTGTTCACGGCGCAGTAGTAGTGGTACACCACGCCCTTGTGCTTCACCACGAAGGACTTGTGGGCAAACAGCTCGTCGTAGGGCTCGGAGGGCTCGATGAGGTTCTGCCCGCTCCAGTCGGTCCAGTGGGTCAGGTCGTAGGAGCAGGCGAAGCGGTTCACGGCGCCCTTGATGCCGGGGTAGAAGGCCCCGAAGTAAAACATCACCCACAGGTCCTTGTCAATTCCGTCAACCTTCTGCAGGTAGGCGTCGCCGGTGATGCCCTTGTGGTGATTCAGCACCGGGTTGCGCAGGTAGCGCGACCAGTGCACCATATCATCCGACACGGCCATGCCGATGCGCTCGGCCCCGCGCTTCGTGTCGAGCGAGTCGCCGTTGGCGTTGTAGTACATCACGAAGGGGTGGCCAGTCGTCTTTTGCTGGTCCCAGATGACGGAGCTTTTGTAGATGGTGTGGTTTTCCCACCAGCGCACATCCTTGTCGTCGGGCCGGAGCACGGGCTGGGGCAGGCGCTGCCAGGCGTGCACCTTCGTCGGGTCTTTGTCGGTGTAGGCCATGCCGATGGAGAGCAGGCCCTTCTCGTAGCCCCGGCTCTTGCCGCCGAAGTAGGACATCCAGTACCGGCCCGCGTACGGCTGCCACTGGTACGAGCCGCCCCACTTGTGGTCCTGCAGGGCCACGTAGCCGGCTTTCTGGTTGGTGTCCCAGTCGGTGGTGTCGGTGAAGGCCATGATTTTGCCCTTGGTTTCCCACTTGAGCAGGTCCTTGCTCTGCGCCAGCCAGGTTTCGTAGCCCCGGCCGTCGTAGATGATGTAGGTCATGTACCACTTGTTGCCCTTGCGGAACACGCTGGGGCAATCCATCTTCTTCTGGTTGTCGTCGGTGACGAGCACCAGGCCGTACTTGTAGGGCGTTTTCACTTCCTCGTACACCCGCTGCATCACGTCGGTAGGTACCTCCCGGGGCTTGGCCGATTGGGCGTAGGTCTGCGGGCCGATAAGGCCCAGGAGCAGGAGGCTGGCGAGTTGAAGTTTCATGCGGGAAGGGCGCCTCGCCCCCCGGCTCCCCCTCTCCGAAAAGGAGAGGGGGAGCCGGACGATTTCGGGCCGTTGAGTTCAGGAGAATCGGTAAAGAAGCGTAGGTCGGATGCGCAGCTAGGTCAGTTTTGATTGGTCGGGGCAGGCGTCGACTGTTTGCTGTCAGAACGCCCCCCCTCTCCACCGGAGAGGGGGCCGGCCCCGGAGGGGTCCCGTGAGGCGCTACGAAACCGGTACACCCCCGAACCCAAGGCAATGCGCGCCCGGCCTTGCTCCACGCCCAGCAGCTTCAATTCCGGCTGCCGGCTCAGCGGCTGCCCGCCTTCGGTGATGGTAGCGGCGTCGGCCGCCGGTAGGTACACCGTGGCGGTGGTATTGGCCGGAATGGTGCAGCTCAGCTCAAAGCCGGAGGCCGTCTTCTGCCACTCGCTGGCAATCAGCCCGTAAGGCGAAAGGTGCGTGGCCTTGGCCGACGTCACGTCGCCCACGGGCTCGGGGCGGATGTCGATTTTATCAAAAGCCACGGAGCCCGCGGCCGGCCGGATGCCGGCCAGCGCGCCGTACAGCCACTCCTGCAAGTGGCCCAGCATCAGGTGGTTGTTCGATACCGTGGGCAGGGCAGCCCAGCTTTCGGTGAGAGCGGTGGCGCCCTGGGCCAGCTGGTAGCCGTAGCCGGGCACGTCCCGGCGGTTGTTCATGGCGAAGATGACGTCGGAGCGGCCCGCGTCTTCGAGCACGCGCAGCAGGTAGCGGTAGCCGATGTCGCCGGCCGTCAGGGCATTGTTGCGGTCCTGAATGTCGCGCACGAGGTTGTCGACCACGGCCGCCCGGTGCTCAGGCTGCACCAGGCCCATGTACACGGCCATGGCGTTGGCGGCCTGGCTGCCGCTGGCGTACTGCCGGGTTTGGGGGTTGAAGAACTTCGCGTTGAAGGCCGTGCGCACTTCGCGAGCCAGCTGCTCGTACTTCGCCGCGTCGTCGGGCTTGCCGAGCAGGCGCGCCACGGCGCCCAGCGTGGTCAGGTCGTAGTAATAAGTAGCGGTGCCCGTCACGCCCATCGGCGTGAGCTGCGAGACGCCCGGCGGCTTGGGGCCCAGGTCGTACCAGTCGCCGAGGCCCTGCGTGAGGATGTGGCCCTGGGCCTTGGTGGCGAGGTAGGCCGCGTAGCGCTGCATCATGGGGTAGCTTTCGGCCAGCACCTGCCGGTCGCCGTACCACTGATACACGTACCACGGCAACAGGATGCTGCTGCTGCCCCATTCGGGCGAGTCGCGGAACATGTCGCCGCCCCACTCGAACTTCACGTACTCCGGCGCAATTTCCGGCACCAGGCCATTGTCGAGCTGCGACACCTGCAGGTCCCGGATAATCTTGCGGTTGAGCGTGGCCACGTTGTAGGCGTAGCGGATGGAGGCGCCCATCAGGTGCGTCTGCTCCTGCCAGCCCAGCTTTTCGCGGTGGGGGCAGTCGGTGAGCACGCTAGCCATGTTGCTCTTCACGGCCCAGTCGATGAGCGTGTTGGTCTGGTTGAGTAGCTCGTTGGAGCAGCTGAAGGTGCCCGCCGCTGCCGCCGCGTTGCGGGTGTGCAGCATGGTCAGGGCCTGTACTACCGGGCGGTTTTTGGGGTTGGCCTCGCCCGCGGGCACGGCGCCTTCCAGCTGCGCGTAGCGGAAGCCGTAGTAGCTGAAGCGCGGGCGCCAGGTTTCCACGCCGGTGCCGCGCAGCACGTAGGTGAAGTAGTAGGGGCTGCCGCTATTTTTCTGGTTCACGGTGCCATCGGCCCGGCGCAGCTCGGCCGGCGCGATGCGCACCGTGTCGCCGGCGCGGCCCTGCACCCGCAGTTCGATGATGCCCGAGGCGTTCTGCCCGAAGTCGTACACGAACCGGCCGGGCTGCGGCTGTGTCACCTGCCGGGGCCGGAACTGCTCGTGTACCTTCAGCGGCTCGGTCTGCTGGCTTTCCAGCCGGGCAGGGCCATCCACCAGCACCACCGGCTTCCATGCCTGGGCACCCCCGAAGCCAGGGGCGTCCCAGCCGGCTTGCTCGCGGCGGGCGTCGTAGTCCTCGCCGCCGTAGATGCTGCTGAAGGTCACCGGCCCGGCCGTGGTCTGCCAGGAGGCGTCCGTGACGACGTTTTCCTGGGCGCCGTCCTGGTAGTCGAGCTGCACGCGGCACAGCAGCTTGGGGTAGCCGAAAGCGGTTTTGAGCTTGCGGAAGCGGCCCTTCACCGGCGGCACGTAGTAGAAGCCGTTGCCGAGCATCACGCCCACCGTGTTGTCGCCCTTGCGCAGCTGCTCCGTCACGTCGAAGGTCACGTACTGGGCGTGCTGATCGTACTTGGTCCAGGCCGGGTCGAGGAAATGGTCCCCGACTTTCTGCCCGTTCAGGCGCAGCTCAAACTGCCCCAAGCCGCACACGTAGGCCGTGGCCCGGCGCAGCTTCTTCTTCACCTGGAAATCCTTGCGCAGCAGCGGCAGCACGTTGCCGCCCTGGTAGCTGTCCTTCCGGCCATCCACGGGCAGCACCGTGACGTGCTCGGCCGGCAGCTGCTCATAGGCAATCCACCGGGCGCCGTGCCAGTCGGCGGGCGTGAGCAGGCCCATCTGCCAGCGGGCCGGCTGGCTCCAGCCTGAGGCCTGCTGCCGGTCGTCCCACACCATCACCTTCCAGTAGTAGGTTTTGGTGGGCTGCAGCGCCGGCCCGGCGTAGGGCACCTGAATGGAGGCGGCGGAGCTGGTTTTCTGCGAGTCCCACACGTTGCCCTGGTTGCGGGCGAGCAGCTTCTCGTCGTCGGCCACCAGCACACGGTAGGCGGTCTGACGGGCGTTGCGGTGGTCGGCCATTAGCTCCCAGCTCAGGTTCGGGGCCGGCAGCTGCACGCCCAAGGGATTCGGGCGGTAGCCGCAGCGCAGGTTCAGGGCCGCTGGCGCCTTGGCTTCGGCCTGGTCCACGCCCGATAGCAGCCCCGTCAGCAAAGCCAGGGTAGACAACGCAGAAGCAACCGGGGAAGGGCAGTGCATGGGCAGCGGGTGGGAGAGGCGGAGCGAAGACGCCAAGGGCCGCCGCCTAGCCAGCGACGGCGCAGTTGGAGCCTCTACAAAAGTAACCGCCCGCGTCCCGCGCCTTTGCCGCCGTTTGACAAGTTGTTGTAGGATGTTAGCACGGCCGTACGCCGCGGTCCGGGGCTGCTGCGGCTCTGGCGCAGCGGAAGCCACGGCCGTTCAGCCCCTCGGATGAGGCCCACGAATCGCCGCTGGTCGCGCACCGAAGTGGCCGTGCCAGGTAGCCAGGGCTTCCGGTTGATGTTAGCTTCCTACAAAAAGCCGCCGCGCCCCCTGAGTTCAGGCAGCGCGGCGGTTGGCACCCTGCGTCCTCTGCGGGCCAAGAGGTGCCAGGCTCGTAAGCGTTAGTTCAGCTCCACCATCGCCTTGATGACGCCCGTGGCCGGATCGAGCCAGCCGGCAAACTGCTGCTGCACCTGCCCAAAATCCACGCGGTGCGTGATGTACGTCGTTGGCTTCACCAGCCCAGCCTTCATCGAGCGGATGACGTGCTCGAAGTCCTCGCGGGTGGCGTTGCGGCTGCTCATCAGCGTGGCCTCGCGCTTGTGGAACTCGGGGTGGGCGAAGCTGATGTCGCCCTTCTGCAGGCCCACCAGCACGAACCGCCCGCCGTGGGCCAGGTACGCAAAGGCCCCGTTGATGGCCCGCTGGCTGCCCGTTGCGTCGATGACCACGGTGGGCATGTCGCCATGCGTAATAGCGCGCAGCTGCTCCGCTACATCGTTGGCGGCGGCGTTGATGGTGTGCTCTACCCCGAGCTGCGCGCGGCAGAAGTCCAGGCGCTGCTGGTTCAGGTCGAGGGCAATGACGCGGGCGCCGGCAATGCGGGCAAACTCCATCACGCCCAGCCCGATGGGGCCGGCCCCGACCACCAGCACGAACTCGCCCGGCCGCACCCCGGCCCGGCGCACGCCGTGCGCCCCGATGGCCAGCGGCTCCACCAGGGCCAGCTCGTCGTAGCTCAGGTCCTGGCCGTGCACCAGCGCGGCGGCGGGCACGGCCAGCAGCTCCGTCATACCCCCATCCACGTGCACGCCGCACACGTTGATCTGGGTGCAGCAGTTGGGCAGCCCGTTGCGGCAGGCCACGCAGTGGCCGCAGCTGAAGTAGGGGATGAACGTGACGGCCGCGCCGGGCTCGAAGCCCTCGGCCCCACCGGCATCTACCACCTCACCGGCCAGCTCATGGCCCAGCACCCGCGGGTAGCTGAAAAAGGGCTGCGTGCCCTCGTAGGCGTGCAGATCGGTGCCGCAGATGCCAATGCGACGGATGCGCAGCAGCGCGTGGCCGGGCGCGGCGGTGGGCGCAGGACGCTGCTCGTAAGTGAGTTGGCCGGGCTGGCGGCAGACAAGCGTGTTCATCATGGAAAAGTCGGTAGTTGGTAGTAGGCAGCCGGCAGCACGGCTACTGCACAAAGCTGCGGCTCCGGCCTCGGGCAGCTCTCCTGAGCCTACCCGGCCTTCTGTAAGTTGTGAGATGGTGAGGTGGTGAGTGCCGTTCAAACAGCACCCATTTACCGACTGACTCAGCCCAGGAAATTCAAACGGCCCCGACAACCTGTGTTGCCGGGGCCGTTTGCGCATCTAGGGTTGTTTGAACGTCAAACTCACCATCTCCACAACTCACCACCTACTGCAGCGGGTCGAAGGCGCCGCCCCAGGTGTTGTTCTGCACCAAGCGCGGGTTGTTGTCGAGGGCCGACTGCGGAATGGCGAAGAAGTAGTACTCGGGGCGCCAGTTGATGTTGTAGCGCGTATCGAGGTCCTTTTCTTCGAGGGCGAAGTAGTCCGTGTACACCTGGTCCAAATTCAGCCCGTCGCGCGTGGTAGCGAAGTTGGCGGGGGCGTTGGCCTTCAGGGTGATGACCAAGCGCTTGCGGCGTTTGCCGTTGAGCACGCTCTCAAACTTCTTCCAGCGGCGCAGGTCCCAGAAACGCTTGCCTTCGAAAGCAAACTCGATCTGACGTTCGAACAGGATGGCCTCGAACATCTGCGAGCGGCTCATGCCCGTCTGCAGGCCGTAGTTGCTGCCGCTGCCTGCCTCGATGCCGGCGCGCTGGCGGATGGCCTTCAGCTGGGTGAGGGCCTCGGGCAGGCGGTTGACGCCGGCGGCGGCCTCGGCCAGGTTCAGCAGCACTTCCGCGTAGCGGATTTCCATCCAGTCGGTGCCCACGTACTGGGCCGCCCCGATGGCCACGTTCGGATCAACGGCTTTGCGGCAGTAGAAGCCCGTGGTGCTGGCGCGCGGCTCCACCGAGGTGGTGCCGGCGGTGTTGAAGTAGGTCCAGAGGCGGTAGCTGGTGTTGCCGTTGAGGGGCCAGGTGGCCCCGTTATAGGCAATGGTCTTGTCGAAGCGCGGGTCGCGGTTCTTGTAGAACTGCTGCTGGTTGTAGGTGTAGGCCCCGGGTTCGTTGATTTTCTTGCCGTCCTTCATCGGGAAGGCCTTCACCAAATCCCAGGTGGGCTGGTGCGAGCCGCCGCCGGTGCCCGTGTACGAGGGGCGGGCGCCGTTGTCGAAGGAGTTGTTCTTCTTGGTCTGGTCGCCGGTGGAGGTGTTGAAGCCGGTGATGAACACGGCTTCCTTGTTGCCGACCTCCTGGAACCACATCTGGTCGAAGGAGGCGTGCAGGCCGTAGCCGCCGGCGTTGCACAGGGCCACGGCCTGCACGCTGGCGTCGTAGGCCGCCTGCCACTTGGCCTGGTCGTCGGAGGGGTTAAACTGCGGGCTGGCGGCGTAGAGCAGGGCGCGGGCCTTGAGGGCGGCAGCGGCCCCGCGGCTGATGCGGCCCCAGTCGGCCGAGGCCGACCACTTCACCGGCAGGAACATGATGGCCGAGTCCAGGTCGCTGGTAATCTGGCGGAAGGTTTCGCTGGTGGTGTTGCGCGGCAGGTAGGCCGCTTCGCGGGCGTCTTCACCCACGCCGGCCAGCGGCTTGAGCACCAGCGGCACCCCGCCGTAGAGGCGCACCAGATCAAAGTAGCGCCAGGCCCGGAAGAAGTACGCCTGGGCCATCAAGCGGTTCTTGGTCTGCTGCACCGGAATGGTGCCGTTGCGCACGGCCCGCAAGAACATATTGGTCGTGCGGATCTTGCCGTAGTTGGTGTTGGTGGCGTGCAGCTGGGTGCCGAAGTCGGCCACGTCGTTGGGCTGCAGCGTGCCCTCAAAGAACTTGCTTTCCCCGCCGCTCTCGTCCGAGAGCTTGCTCAGGTTCTGGTCGCTCAGGGTTTGGGCCCCGCCCCAGGCGGTGGGCAGGTTCTGGTCGTAGACGTAGTCGAGGTTCATCTGCGCCAGCGTCGAGTCGGCGAAGAGCATCTGCTCGTTGGCCGAGTTCAGGTCGACTTTGTCCAGCACGTCTTCGCAGCTGCTCAGGGCGAGCAGGCCCGCGGAGCAGGCGGCGGCCAGGGCCAGAGAAGTATAGTAGCGTTTCATGTCGCGGGTGGGAAGGGAATTACAAACCAACGTTCAAGCCCAGCGACAAGGAGCGCAGCGTGGGGTAGGCGTCGTAGGCGCCCGAGTAGGCCTTGTAATCGTAGGGATTGTAGAAGTTGATGGGGTTGATGGCCACGAAGTACAGCTTCACGCTGCCCATGCCCATGCGGTTGGTGAAGGTGGCGGGCAGGGTGTACGACACGTTGGCGTTGCGCATGCCGGCCGACAGCGAGCTGCGGAACCAGAAGGCCGACGGCTGGTCGTAGCTGCCAGAGTAGTAGGGGGCCGGGTACTTGGCGCCCTGGTTTTCCGGCGTCCAGTGGTCGGCCCAGAAAGCCGGGCGGTTGGAGGTAGCCGTAGCCGCCTTGCGGGCCGCCGATTCCACCATGGCCTGCCCGCCCCACGAGATGCCCATGGTCATGGACACCGTCAGGCCGCGCCAGGTAACGCTGGGGTTGAAGCCGGCGCCGAAGTGGTTGTTCTGCTTTTTGGTCAGGTATTCCATGTCCACGTCGGTGATTTTGCCGTCGGGGCCGGTGTACTGGCCGGAAGCGTCTTTGGGGCCGCGCAGGTCGGCGTAGTAGAGCATGCCCGGGCGGGGTGCCTGGCCGAAGAGGGTGTAGTTCCGGTTTTCCGGCAGGGCCATCCACGCGTCCACTTCACCCTGGTTGCGGAACATGCCCAGGTAGCGGAAGCCCTGCAAGCCCATGTCGGAGGAGCGGCCGGTGGGGTCTTCGTAGGTGCCGATCCTGCCCCGCTCCACGTCCACTTTCGCCTGCTTGTTGTCGTTCCAGGAGAAGAAGGTGTTGACGCGGTAAGCCAGGTCGGTGCCCACCTGCCCGGAGTAGCCCAAGGACACTTCGGTGCCGAAGCCGTTCACCGCGGCAAAGTTTTCGGAGGGCAGCGTGGCCCCGATCAGCCACGGCGCCGAGCTGGTGATGTTGGTCAGCACGTTGTAGCGCTTGTCGTAGTAGCCGTCCACCGACAAGGATACCTTGTTGTTGAGGAACTGCACGTCGAAGCCGCCGTTGTACTTGGTGTTGTCGTCCCAGCGGGCCTTGCGGTTGGCCATGGTGTTGTTGGCCGCGAAGACGAGGCCGCGGTCGTTGTTGCCGCCAAACACCGGGGCCTTGCCCGTCTGAATCTTGTAGCTCTCCAGCCACATGTAAGGCTTGGTGGCGTCGCCGCCAAGGAAGCCCACCGAGCCGCGTACCTTCAGCATGTCGATGAAGCTGACGTTGTTGCGGAAGAACGGTTCTTCCGAAATCACCCAGCCCGCCGACACGGAGGGGAAGAAGCCCCAGCGCAGTTCCGGCGCGAAGTTGGTGGAGGCGTCGTAGCGCAGCGAGGTTTCGAGCAGGTACTTGTTGGCGAAGCTGTAGTTGATGCGGGCGGCGTAGGAGAGCAGCCCGCTTTCCACTTCGCTTTCGGGGCCTACCGTCTGCGTGCCGGTGGCGAAGCCCAGGTTGGCGCCCGCGCCCAGGATGGTGCCCTGGGCCATGGAGGCAATACCGTCGCTGGTTGATTCCGTCTGCTCGAAGAAGGCAATGGCCGACACGCGGTGCTTACCGAATTCGCGGTCGTAATTCAGGTAGCCGTTCAGCTGGTAGCTGTCGAGGAAGGTGGGGTTCCAGCGCACCCGGTCGCCGTTGTCGAGCACGGAAGTGCCCAGCAGGCGGCCGCCCTGAATGTGCTTATGCTCGCCCAGGCCTTCGTAGCGGTACACGGTGTACTTGGTGCCGTACTGCTTGCCGAAGGAGTTGTCCATGGTCTTGCTGTAGAGCACCCGCGCCTTCAGCCCCTTGAGGAAGGGAAACTCGTAGTCCAGCTCGGCCCGGATGTTCAGGCCGGTGTTGCGCGTGGCCGTGAAGTTGTCGGAGCGCTGCACCTCGAAGAAGTGGAAAGCGTCCACCGAGTTGGCGTTACCAGTCGAGAGCAGCACGGGTTTGCCATCGATGTACGGCAGGTTGAACTGCGGCGTGTACAGCAGGCTCTTCATGTCATTCTCCGGATTCTCCCCGCCTTGCTTGAGGTAGTACATCCGCTTCTGGTACAAGTCGCCGCTGACCTGCAGGTTGGCCCGCAGGCCCTTGGCCAGCTGCACGTCCGTGTTGGCCCGGAACGTCCACTTGTTGGCGTTGATGTTGTCGAAGTTGCCGTTCTGGTAGTTGTACGACACCCCGGCGAAGTACGTGGCGCGCTCCGAACCGCCGCTGACGTTGAAGGCGTGGCGCGTGACGATGGCCGGCTTCCAGGCCTCCTTCAGCCAGTTGTAGTTGTAGTTGCGGAAGTGCTCCAGCTCGTCGGGGGTGTAAATCTCGGCGTCGCCGGGCCGCCGGCCCCGCTCGAAGTTGTAGTCGTTCAGCCAGGTCGCGTGCTGCACCGCGTCCATCATGTTGGGCAGGCGCACCGCGTCGGCGGCGCCCACCGAGCCGCTGTAGCTCAGCTTGGGCGGACCGGCCTTGCCGCGCTTGGTCGTTACCATCACCACGCCTTGGTTGGAACGGGCCCCGTAGATGGCCGCCGCCGCGTCCTTCAGAATGGAAATGGACTCCACCTCCGACTGGTCGAGCAGGTTGAAGTCTTCCGAGGTGCGCACCACGTTGTCGATAACGAACAGCGGCTGCAGCGTGCCCCCGTCCTTGGAGAGCAGGGTGGGGTTGCGCACCGTAATCTGGCCCGGGTCGCCGGGGCGGCCGGTGCCGCCGCTCACGCTCACGCCGGGCAGCTGGCCCTGCAGGGCCGTGGAGAGGCTGCCCACGGGCAGCTCCTGAATGGCCTTCATGTCCACGGTGCCCACCGAGCCCGTCAGGCTGGCTTTGGTCTGGGTGCCGTAGCCCACCACCACCACCTCGTTGAGCGCGGAGGTTTCGTCCTGCAGCGTCACGTCGACGGTGGTGCGGCCGTTGATGGGTACTTCGATTTTCTTGAAGCCCACCGAGCTGATAATCAGCGTTTCGTTGCCGCTCGGCACGTTGATGCGGAACACGCCCTGCGCGTCGGTGGAGGTGCCGGTGGTCGTGCCTTTCAGCACCACGCTGGCGCCGGGAATCACGCCGCCTTTGGCGTCTTTCACCGTGCCGGTAATGTTCACGTTGACGCTCCGGTCGGCCGCGGACGGAGGGGTAGGAGTGCCGGGTAACGCAGCCTGGGCCGCGCCCGTGCCGACGAGCAGGCCACCGAGCAGCGCGCACGCGATGCGCGGCGCGTGGCCGGCAGCGGGAAGCGTGGGTAAAAGTTTTTTCATAAAGGTTGGTGTGTGGGAAAGCAGGGTCGGTGGTGGAGCTATTTTTGGCCGGCGCCGGCCGCCTGGGCCCGCCGCACCTCCCAATCCTTACCGGCCTGCTTCATGTCGATGCCAGCCGCGGATAGGTAGTTGTTGATCTTGCCTTTGTACTTGCCGAACCAGGCGTGTTTCTGCTCCGAGGTGCCGGCGTCCATGGCCTTTTCGCGGGCTTCGGTCAGCCAAGCCACGATCTGCGTTTTCTGGGCCTCGGTCAGGTCGGGCAGCATGTCGTTGTAGGCCCGTACCGTGATGGGCAGCACCCCGTAGGTCATGCCGTCCTTCACCTGCTCGATCTGCGCCGTGGTGAGCTGCTTGCCCAGGCGCTTCAGGTACTGCGGGTGCAGCTTGTCGAGGGCCGCCGTGGTTTCGGCTTCAATCTTCTCGGTTTGGGCCTTCTTGGTGGCCTCGTCCGGGTTCTGGGCTTTCAGCGCGGCCAGCCGGGCTTTGCGCGCTTCGTGAATCTCGTTCAGGGCCCGGTACTGGTCCACTATCACGCTGCGCACCTTGGGAGCCTTGGCCGGGGCCAGGTCGGGGAGCTTGGCCACAATCTTGTCGGCGCGCTCGGTGATGGTGCGGGTATAGGCTGCGTCCTTCGACTCCGGAGCTTGCGGGGATTGGGCCAGGGCCCGTGGGGTGCCGCTGGCGGCCAGCAGGCCAGCGAGGAGCAAACTTCTGAGGAGCAAGGTCATAAACGGCTTGTAACTGCGATACTGGCAGCAAATTACAAGCTCAAGGAAGCGGCGGAATGCAGGTTTTGACCAACTTATTGTACTAAATTAGCATACCATTAACCTCTTCCTATACTGGCTGCTAACATCCGCAAACTCCGAGGGCAAAACCTCTGGCTTCAGAGCCGGCAAGCAGGTAAAGCCCGGCAGTAAGAGTGGGTGGGCTGGCTTGCTGGTAGATATCGGGTAAGTACGTGGTATTAAACGTATAAGGCCCCGCAAACAGGACCTAGTCGGAGCATCAGGCCAGCTACGGTGCGGAAGATGATAATGCTGGTAATGCTGAGCCGGTGAGGACTTACTTACTCGTAGCCAGAGGTAATATATTGGAATGCCCGGCGCTGCGCAGCAAGGCCGACGTCGTGCCTAAATCGCCTGAAAAATAGACTTCATGTAAGCCGTGTTGGCCCCGAAGTTCTTCTTCACGTTGCGCGGGTCGTTGGCGTCGCGCGAGCGTTCAATCACCAGCCAGCCCTGCCAGCCCATGTCGGCCAGGGTTTGCTTTACGCGGTTCATATCCAGGCGGGTGTTGTTTTGCAGCCACACGCCGTCGTCGTCGGTGCAGTGAATCTGGCAGATGCGCTTGCGGCCCAAGGTGCGCAGCTCCTGGTACAGGTCGCGGCCGTTCTTCAGCGGGTTCGAGAAGTTGAAGTAGATCTGCACGTGCTTCGAGCCGATGTCCTTGAGCAGCTGCACCTCGCCGGCCGCGTCCAGCGCCGTCTCGATGCCGACTACGACGCCGGCCTTTTCGGCCATCTTGCCCACCACCCGCAGCCGCTCCACGATGGCCGGACGCAACTCGGGGTGTTGAACCAGGTCGCCTTGGTTGCCCAGCGGCAGAAAGGCCACCTTCACGTTCATCTGCCGCATCGTGTCGATGCAGTCCTGCACCATGCGCTCATAAGTGGGGCGCGTGGCGAAAGACTGCGCGTAGAAACCCGTCATGGCCAGGGAGCAGATTTCCAGGTTCAGCTCCTTGGCTTTGTCGAGAAACTGCTGCCGGATTTCGGGCTTGCTGAGCTGGCTGTCGAAGGTGTCGCGGTTGCCGAGGCCGCCCATGTCCACTTCCACGCCGTCGGCTCCGATATCCTTGGTGAGCTGCAGCGCGCCCAGCTTCTGGCGCTTCAGAATCATCAGGTCCACCACGGCAATCTTGTAGGTGAGCTTGCGGCGGTGGGCCAGCGCCGCCAACGGGCGCGGCAGTACGAGGCCCGCGGTCAGCAGCAGGCCGGCGGAAAGAAAGTCGCGGCGGGAGAGAGGAGCCATGGCGGAAGGAATAACTGAGTAGTCAGCAAGCGGGGCATTAGCGGCCAAGCGACACGTCACCAGCAGCCGTGGGCGTGGGCTTGTCGGTGCGGAAGGGCCGGGCCGGCAGTCCTTCGCTGGAAAACAGGTTGGGCTGGGCGGCTTCGTGCCAGGCAAAGCGAACCGCCGTGGGCCGCGCCACTCCCGTCGCCGATACCACTACTTTTCGGCCCTGGATGCGGGCCTCGGCGGGCACGAACTGACCATCGGTGCTGGCCACGGTGAAGCCTGTGAGCGGCTGCCCGTCCCGGCTGACGAGGTGGCCTCGCAGCGGCTGAAAACGAATTTCGGCGGTCTGGCCCTTGAGTTTGAGGCTACGAAACACCGGTCCGCTGGCGGCTACCTCGCGGCGGCCGTAGGTATCGGCCAGCGCCAGCCGCGCCAGCCGCCGGCCGATTTCCCACTTGTAGGGCGGGTGAATGTCGTCGAGCTTGGTCACCAGGTCGGTGGTCACAATCAGGCCAGTCCGCGGGACCTGGGCCAATACCGCCTCCTGCGCCTCCCGAAACAGCGGCAGCGTTACGGGCGTCAGCGGCGCCTTGGGCTCCTTGGATTCGGAGTACTTGAACGGGGCCAGTTGCACCAAGTAAAACGGCAGACCTGTGTCCTGCCAGGCCGCGCGCCAGCTGCTGATGAGCGTGCGCATCTTGTGGGTGTAGGAGCTGGTTTCGGCCAGAAAGCAGTTTGATTCGCCCTGGTACCAGCAAAAGCCGCGCAGCGCGAAGGGCGCCAGCGGCCGGATCATCGGCTCGTAGAATTTGCCCGGGTCGCCGCCGACGGGCTGCTGGTAGTAGCTGTCGGCCCCGAAGGCTACCGTGCTGATCCACGGCTCGATGCGGCTGCCCGGCACGGCGGAGCTGATGACGCCCACCGGCACGCCCAGCCGTTGCTGCAGCTCCTGGGCAAAAAAGTACGCCGGCGCCGAAAAGGAACGCAGCGCCGAATCCTGCGCGATGCTCCAGCCGCGGTGCAGGGAGTCGGGCCGGTCCAGCTCCTTGCGGTTGACCAGAAAGATGCGAATCTGCGGATTGTGGGCCCGCTCCAGTTCCGTGAGTGGGTTGGGCTCGGGCTGCGGCGGCACGGTCGCCTTGCTGTTCTTGCGCATGGTGTACTCCATGTTCGACTGCCCCGAGCACAGCCACACTTCGCCCACCAGCACGTCGCGCAGGCGGATTTCGTTGGTGCCGCGTACCGTTAGCTCAGCACCGGCGGCGCTGGCTTTCAGCGGCGTCAAGCGCACTTGCCAGTGCCCATCGGCGCCGGCGGTAGTGCGCTGCTGCTGGCCGCCGAACTGCACCGTTACGGCCTCGCCCGGCGCGGCCGTGCCCCAGATGGGCACCGGTTTCTCGCGCTGCAGCACCATGCCATGGCCCAGCACCCGCGGCAGCACCACCCGCGCCTGAGCGGCAGGCGCTGCAAGGGCTAAAAAGGGGAGTAGGGCGAGCAGGCGCAGGTTCATGGAGTAAATAAAAAGGCTAAGGCTAGCTCCCCCTCAGCTGAGCAGGGGAGCTAGCCTTGGCTTAATTAAAGCATGTGCCTTACATCGACGGGCGCACGTTTTTCACGGCTACCAGGCTGTTGAGGTACTCCTCGATGTTGGTGTAGCCGTCCTTGCCGCGTACCTGGCGGGCGTCGGCGGGGTCGTTGGGGTTCAGCTTGTTTTTCTTCTCGTACTGGTCGGGCATGCCGTCCTTGTCCGAGTCCTGGTAGGGCGTGCCGGCGTAGGTGGGGTAGCCGCCCACCTGGCTGATGTCGGTGATGATGCCCTGCTTGTAGGAGTCGATGGGCAGGCGGCGGTGCTTAAACTGCGTTTCGGGCAGCTTCACACCCTCGCGGTAGGTGATTTTGCCAGTGCGCACCTGCTCCACCACGCGGGCGTCCACCGGGTCGCGCTTGGGCAGGGTGGCGCCGGCATTTTCCAGCACGTAATCGTAGGCTTTCTGGGCGGGCATGATGGTGAGCTGCGGCATGGGCAGCGGCGCATTCACGCGCATGTCGGCCATGTACTTGCCGGCATCGGCCTGCTCTTCCACCTGCACGCCGCCGTTCCAGTTGTCCTTGGTTACTTTCTCGTTGCCGTCCACGATGTTGCCCGCCACGTAGGCGCGGCCGTACACCTGGTACTTCAGCTTGCTGCGGCCCGATTCGGGCTTGAGGATGCGGTAACCCACCGGCGAGTTTTTGGGCGTAAGGGGCCCCGGCTTGTAGTAGTTGTTGATGATGTTGTACATGGCCCGGTAGTCGCCGCCGTCGGTGGAGCGGTGCACCCAGTTGAACATCACGTTGTTGGCGAAGTTGAACACCCCGTTCCAGCCAATCGATGGGTTGCGGCCCGCGTTGTCGGCCCAGAGGTTGCGCATGAAGGTGCAGTTCTCCCCGCCCAGGGTGCTGCCGAAGGCGTGGTTCCAGGTGTCCAGGGCTTCCGAGAAGATGCTGTTCTGGATGGTGATGTTCACCGTGCCCAGCTTCTGCTCCGCAATGCCGGTGCTGTCGTTGTACATGTGGCGGTACATCGACATGTTCTCGTCCAGCCCCCACGAGGCCGACACGTGGTCAATCATGATGTTGCCGATGGGGTTGCCGCCGATGGCGTCGTCGCGGCGGCCCACGTTCGTCTCGCCGCGACGGAAGCGCATGTAGCGGATAATCACGTCGTGGGTGTTGATCCACACCGATTCGCCGGCCACGCACACGCCATCACCCGGTGCCGACTGGCCCGCAATGGTGATGTAGGGCGCGCGAATCATCAGCGGCGACTTCAGGCGGATGATGCCGGCCACGTTGAACACCACCGTGCGCGCGCCGCCCTGCTCACAAGCTTCGCGCAGCGTGCCGGGGCCGCTGTCTTCCAGGCTCGTCACCACGATAACGCGCCCACCGCGCCCGCCAAACGAATATGCTCCGCCGCCCTCCGCGCCGGGGAATGCCGGAATCGGGGCCTGTGGCAGATCGATGGGGCGGGCCGCCCACGGAATGTAGGGCTTGCCCTGCCGGGCTTCCTGCTGAATGATGGGGTAGGCCTTGGCCCAGGCAATGTCGGACTGGCGGCGGGCTTCCTTCATCAGCTCGTCGCTGGCTTTCTGGATGTCGGGCGGAATCGAGGGATACTGCGCCAGGGCCACCGGCGCGGTCGACAAGACGAGGCCTAGGCAGGCAAGGAAAGCAGCGGACGTTTTCATGGGCGGGAAGGCTAATTTAACGGTGGCTAAGGTCGGGGCTGTAGCGAGCGGCACCGTGTACCATTTTTTCGAGCCTGTGTATAATCTTAGCATGGCCGCGCCTACCCGGGGTAAAAACGGCAAGCCAAGATGCTAGAATAGAGTAGGATTTATGGGTAAGCACCGATGGGTAGAATTGGGCAACTGCAGAAGACAAGCAAGGTTGATGGGCTATAACTGTCATCCTGAGCCGCAGGCGAAGGACCTCTTCCTGTTTGAACAACTGCCACAACATCGACTCGTTCTGACGTGGTAAGGTCCTTCGCCTGCGGCTCAGGATGACAAACGAAACACCCCCGCGTTACTTGTTAAGCTACCACAGTGCTTGGGCGCCGGGCCCGGGCTGTTAATTTCGCCGCCGGACGGCCGCCGCTCGGCCGCTTCGCTACATCATCTTCTTCCGCTCATGGCAGAGTTTGCGGACCAGCTGCGGCTGGCGCGGCGCGTGGCGCTGCAAGTATTGGCCTCCTTGTTCCTCGTCACGGTGGCCTGGGTGCTGGTGTACCGCTGGGTGTCGCCGCCGGCCACCTGGCTGATGCTGGAGCGCCGTAGCCACCGCCCCGAGGCCAACTACGGCGGCCTGCTGCCCGAAAATGCCTCGCGCCGCATTCACTACGACTTCGTGACGCTCGACGAGGTGTCGCCGCAGCTGCCGCTGGCCCTGGTGGCCGCCGAAGACCAGCGCTTCCTCATGCACCACGGTTTCGATACCGATGCCATCATCAAAGCCGCCAAGCACAACTTCGGCGAGAAAAACGGCGGCATCCGCGGGGGCAGCACCATCTCGCAACAGGTGGCCAAAAACGTGTTTTTATGGCAGGGCCGCAGCTACATCCGCAAAGCGGCCGAAGCCTACTTCACCGTGCTCATCGAGCTGCTCTGGAGCAAAGAGCGCATTCTGGAAGTGTACCTGAACGTGGCCGAAATGGGCGACTGCGTGTTCGGGGCCGAAGCCGCCGCGCAGAAGCACTTTGGTAAGTCGGCCAAGCAGCTTACGCCCAGCCAGGCCGCGCTGCTGGCCGCCGTGCTGCCCAACCCGCTGAAGTTTCAGGCGGGCCGCCCAGGGCCCCAGGCCCGCACCAAGCAGCAGCGCGTGCTGCGCAATATGCGCCGCCTGGGCGGTACCAAGTTCATCCAAACCATTCTGAATTAACCGCTATGCAGCCCTGGAAATCGGTTTTACTCAGCCTTTCGCTGGGCGTATTACTGGCCTGTACCAGTACCCGCGTAGCCGTGCCCACCGCCGCGCAGTTCGCTTCCGAGGAAGCCAAGATCCGGGCTGTGCTCAGCACCCAAGCCGCCGCCTGGAGCCGCGGCGACCTGCCGGGCTACATGGATGGCTACTGGCACTCGGATTCGCTGCTGTTCATCGGCAAAAACGGCCCGCAGCGCGGCTGGCAGCGCACCCTGGACAACTACCAGCGCAGCTACTCCACTGCCACCGTCATGGGCCAATTGGACTTCTCGCAGCTACAGATTACCCCGCTCAGTCCCGCCGCCGCGCACGTGGTAGGCCACTGGCACCTGGCCCGGCCCCAAATCGGCGACCTGCAGGGCTGGTTCACGTTGCTGTTCCGCAAAATCGACGGGAAATGGGTTATCGTGGCAGATCATTCCAGCTAAGAGCGGTAGTAGCTGGCTGGTAAAAATAAAACAGGCCTTGTTCGCGGTGAACAAGGCCTGTTTTGATGAAGTCAGGACAGGTACGTCCTGACAACAACTCACTTCGTGCCTGCTTGCTCGGCTGCTTCACCAGGGTCTTCGGGTGTGGCTTCGTCCTTTTGTTTCTCGGCCTGCACAGCAGGTACAGCTTCCGTAAAGACCAGCCCCGAGGCAACGGCGTGCTCGGCTGCCTGCACGGTGTCTTTCACCAGCAGCATTTCCACCTTGTCGCCGCGCAGCTCCTCGGCCACGCGCTGCACCATGGCGGTGCGCTCGGGCAGGTTCACGTCGCGGATGTAGATGGCCAGCACGCGGCCGGGGTGGCGGCGCACCACTTCGCGGTAGATGTTGGCGTCTTCCTGGCCCGAGTCGCCGATGAGCACAAAGGGCAACTGCGGGTACGTGAGCAGCAGGTTGTCGATTTCCTTGAGCTTGTGGCCGTGGTGGGCCGAGGCGTCACCCGAGGCCTTTTTCTTCAGAGCCATGTCGCGCAGCAGCAGGGGGCCGGGCGGAATCTGATTGAGCGCCAGGAAGTCTTCGAGCAGGTCGTACAGGTTCCAGGGCGACGAGGAGACATAGAAGAAGGGGTTGTTGCGCTTGCCGTTGCGGCCCAGTTGCAGCTGCCGGTAGAATTCGGCCACGCCCTTGAAGGGCAGGCGCGAGCGGGCGTTGCGCAGCAGCACCGTGCGGGCCATGCGCAGCAAATCGGTGGCCGACGTCTGGATTACCGTGTCGTCGAGGTCCGAAATGATGCCGTATTCCGCATCGGTGGGGGGCACCAGCACGGGTGCCGCGGCGCTGCGTTGCGTGGGCAGCGGCGCGGGCGCGTGCACCAGCTCCACTTCCACCGGGTGCCAAAGGAAATCTACCGCCGGGTTCAGCTCCCGGGGCTCGATGTTGAGCACGAAGTAGCCTTCCTCGTCGGTTACCACGGGGTGCTCGGTGCCGTCGCCGGGGCGAATGATGAGCTGGGCGCCGGGCATCTCCTGCGAATCAAAGCGGCGGTACATGTTCAGCAGGTTGTGCCAGCGCGAATCGGACGGATCTGGTTCGCCGATGCCTTTGTCGGTGAGCACGCGGCCTTTCACGTAGAGGCGCGTGGGCGTGCCGTAGCTGCGGTAAGGCAGAATCTGTACCGGGTGCAGGAGGCCCAGGCGGGTGCGGGCGCGGCGCAGCAAATCGTCGGCGCTTTCGGCCAGGTCGCTGAGGCGGTCGAGTAGGGACATGAGCTTGGAATAAGAAGGACGCGAAACTACTGAACGGTTCGGGCTGCCGTCCCGTTGCGGTAGCTTTAAATGCGCCTCCGTACCCCGTATCCCTTGGTTGCCATGATAAAGTCTTCGCTTGCGGCCCTGCTATTGCTGCTGTCAGGGGCTTCCGTGCCCGCTTTTCGGAGCCCGCAGCCCGCACCGGAAGGTGTGACGGTGTCGCTGGCTGCGGAAGCCACAGCTGCCTACAACATCGTTTGGCTGCGGGCCACTATCGTCAACAACACGGGCAAGTCCGTGAAGCTGCTGAACCCGATGGATACCGTCGAAACGGCCTGCCCGCGCGCTGCCAGCTTCGTGCTGCAGGTGCTAACGCCCAGTCAGGACACGGCCGTTTTCTGCCGCCGCTGCAACGAGGACTTGGCCCCCAACCGCACCCAAAAATTGCGCCCCGGTCAGCAGTGGACCACCCATCTGCAGGTGGATCTGAACCGGGTGTTGCCCCGCGCCGTGGCGGATACGATGCGCAACTGCCGGCAATACAACAACCGCACGTTGGGCGCCTACCGCTTTTACCTCTCGCACAACTTTGGCGTGACCAATGGCCCGCCCCGCGCTAGCAACATGGTAACGGTATACCGCAAAAAATAAGGCCAGCCGGTGGAGCGACTGACCTTATCGGCACTAGAAAAAATCGGGGGCGTTACAGCAGGCTTTTCAGCTCCTGCAGGCCGCTGCTGTTCACCTGGCGGTTGCGGCAGTTCAGCTCGTCGGCCTTGGTCTGGATGGCCTGGATGCGGTTGTCGGGGTTGGGGTGGGTGCTCAGGAACTCGGGCGGGTTGGCCTGGCCTTCGTTCTGGGCCTTGATGAAGAAGCCGGCAGCGCCGTCGCAGGCGTAGTAGCCGGTGCCGTTGAGGTATACCACCGAGTACTGGTCGGCTTCCTTCTCAAAATCGCGGCTGAACTTCAGCTCACCCAGGCCGGTGGCAATTTGCACCAGTTGGCTGGGGTTTTCGCCGAGCACCACGCTCAGCAGCAGGTTGATACCGTACTGGTTTTGCAGCTGGCGGGAGGTGTGGCGGCGGTCGGCGTGGGCAATTTCGTGGCCCAGCACGCCGGCCAGCTGGCTTTCGTCGTCGAGGTACTTAATCAGGCCCGTGAACACGTAAATGTGGCCGCCGGGGGTAGCAAAGGCGTTCTGCGTCGCGTCGTCCTTGATGATTTTGACATCCCAGGGAAACTCGTTGCGGTACTGCAGCTGGCCCGAGTTCAGCACGCGGTTCACCACGGCGTCGAGCAGCTGATAGGCGCGGGCGTTGCGCGGGTCGGTGCGCAGCAGCAGCTGGCCCTGAGCCTGGTAGGTGGAATCGGTTTGGTGGGCTACCTGGTCGCCCAGGGTTTTATCGTCTTCGATGCTGAACAGGACGGGGTTGCCGTTTTCGTCGGTGCAGGAGCTAGTGGCAAAGCCCAGCGACAGAGTCAGGGCGCCGAGCAGGTAGAGACGGGAAAAAGTGCGTCGGAACATGCGGGTAAGTAGGGCAGGTGAGTGAGAGAAAAGCGCGGCTGAATCGGCCCAAAGAAAAAACGGTGCCAAAACCATCCGCCGAGCGATACGCGCCGCGGTGGTAGCGCGTTGCACCCAAACCGGGTAGTTGGGTTTAGGCGGGGGCGCAAGGATTTGGCCAGCTGGTCCTTAAAACCACTCATCCAGCCGCAAATTGGCCGCCTGGGCACCGGTTTACGTACACTTTTTGCCGCCACCAGCTCGGGGCGGCTTTTCGTTTTCATCAGCCCGCTCATGCCTACCGCCGCTACTGCTCCCCGCCTCAAAATCCGCAAAAAGAAACTCGCGCCCGCGGACGCCGACGTGCACGAGCTCTATAAAGACCCCGCCCGCCAGGCTGAACTGGCGGGCCTGCGGTACTTCCCCGACACCAAGCCCGGCATCACGCGCCAGCTGGGCCGCAACGGCGAGTTTCGCTACGTCAACGCCAAAGGGGAGAAGGTCGCCGACGAGAAGACGCTGGCCCGCATTCAGGGCTTTGTCATTCCGCCGGCCTGGAGCGACGTGTGGATTTCGCCCTCGGCCAATACCCACCTGCAAGTCACCGGCCGCGACGCCAAGGGCCGCAAGCAGTACATCTACCACCCGCTCTGGGACCAGGCGCGCAGCCTCACCAAATTCAGCCGCCTGCGGGCTTTCGGCGAAAAGCTGGGCGAGCTGCGCCAGCGCCTGCAAAAAGACCTGCAACGCCCACAGCTCGACAAGCAGAAAGTGGTGGCCCTGGTACTCACCCTCATGGATCAGTCCTTTATCCGCGTCGGCAACCGCGAATACGCCAAGAAAAACAAGAGCTACGGCCTGACCACGCTGCGCGACCGGCACGTGCAGGTGGAGGGGGCCGACGTGCGCTTTGCCTTCGTCGGCAAAAAAGGCGTAGCCCACGACGTGACCCTGCACGACCGGAAGCTGGCTCGCCTGGTGCAGAAGTGCAAGGAAATACCCGGCCAGCACCTGTTTCAGTACTACGATGCCAACGGCCACCGGCAGGAGCTGGAGTCGGGCGACGTGAACGACTACCTGCGCGAAGCCACCGGCCTGCAGCTCTCGGCCAAGGACTTCCGTACCTGGGGCGGCACCGTGCGCATGGTGCGGTGCTTGGAGCAGGTGCTGCACGAGGAGCCCGAACTGCCTAAGGATAAGGTGCTGAAAAAAGCCGTGAAGGACGTAGCCAAAGACCTCGGCAACACGCCCACGGTGTGCTCCAAGTACTACATTCACCCGCAGGTGGTGGAGCTGTTTCAGTCCGATAAGCTCATCAACTATCTGCGCCGCCACGACGCCGACCCTGCCGAAGACGACCTGCTCACGCCCAACGAGCACCTGGTGCTGGAAATGCTGCAGGAAGTGGCTTAATGTGCTAATGCGGTCAGGTGCTGATGTGCTCTGAAGTCAGACCAGACATTAATACATCAGTACCTGACCGCATTAGCACATTATCGCCCTGACCCGTCGCGGTCGAAGGCGTGGGTAGTGACGCCGCTTTGGGTTTTGACTTTGAGTTCGGAGGCCAGCTCCGCGTTGTTGTTGCGCTTGGTGTCGTAGAAGCGCGTCATTTTGCGCAGGCCCGCCACGCGCGAGCTGTCCGCAACGGTGTCCTCGCCGGGCCCGCCGTAGATGTCGATGCGCGGGGAGTGGCGTACTTGGCCGCGCAACTCGAAGACGTCCTTGCCGCCAAGGCCGTGGAGCGTGACTAGCTTGGTTTCGGTGGGATGAAAGCGGCGGCGGTACAGCAACTGGGCCGGCGCTTCGTCCTTGGGCTGGCTGAACACTGACACCACGGTGAGCGTGTCGCTGAGCCGCTCCACCACGAACCGCTCGCTGCCGTCGGTGCCCGGCACCACCACTTCCTTCGCTTGCAGGCGGTAAAACTCCATGGCCACCCGCGGCAGCTCGGCCCGGCGCGCGCGCAGTCCGGCCTCCAGCCGGGCGCCTTCCAGCTGATACACCTCCCGGGGCAGGCGGCGGGCAGCCGTGCTGATGACCTCATCGGTGAGGGCCTGCTGCAGCGCAGTGGCCGTAGCTGCGTACTGGGCCCGCGTGGGTTCGTTCAGGCAGCGCGAGTCGATGAAGCGGGCGTTGCGGGTGTAGCCCTCGACGCTCTCGTAGCGCGGCCCGAAGGTGCGGAACTTGCGGACCGCCTTGCTGGCCAGCCAGGGCAGCACGCCATCGTCGAAGCGAAAGAATACCTGGTCCCGGTCGATGGGAATAGGGCGGTAGAGCAGGCGGCCGTTGGGTTGGCGGTAGGCTACCCAATCCCACTGGCCCTCGTGCCGGTCCCAGTCGCCCAGCCACAAATCGAGCAACCGGGCGCGCAGAAAGGCCGGTTGATCGATGTAGTGCTGCGCATCCTGGTACACCGAAGCCAGCACGTCGTCGCTTTCCTCCAGGTCCACCGCATTGGGCCCGAACACGGGACCGAGGTTCTGCTTGCTTTCGTATTTCTCTTCCAGTAGCACCACCTTGCCTTGAAAGCGCTTCGACGCTGAGCCCAGGCCTTGCTCATTGGCCGGCACGTAGAAGGGCCGCGGCACGGTGTGCAGCACCCCGGCCGCCTGGGCCAGGGGCGGCACCACAAACGCGCCGTAGGGGTTGCCGGCCGAGGTAGCGTCGCGCACCACGTTTAGCACGAAGGTGTGGCGCAGTACTTTGGGCAGCGTTTTGTACGGGTCCTTATCGAGGCTGCGCAGGGCGTAGGTACGGTCGCCGGCGCCATTGAGCGTCATGCTGGTGGTCTGAAAGCCGCCGCCCATTTTGCCCGCCGTCAGCGGCCCGCCGGGCACCGCGCGGGCCAGGTCCAGTACAGGTAAAGTGACGGGCTGTGCCCACACGGCGCGGTAGTGCGGGCCAAACCACAGCCGCCCGATGGCATTGCGCCGGTAGTGGCGGCCGGCCGTCACGCGGGCACTATCGGGCGCAGTAGCGGTACTGCCCGGCACGCGCGCATCGGGTTGAAAAAAATGCTCACGCGCGCAGCCAGGGGCGGCAAGTGAGCCAATGAGCAGAAGCAAAAGGCCGGTGGGGCGGCGCGTCATAGACAGACTGAAAGAGCCAGGACCAGTGTGTTGGTGCATCCTTGAACGCAACCGCCCGGCAAACGGCTGAAATAGCACTGCAATGGCACAACCGCGCCGCGGCACCCGCGGTATAAGAGGCGGCCGGTCAGGCCCGAGCCGTACCCGCCTCGCTCTTCAGTTGCCGTTTTGCTCACGCTGTTGCCTACTTCCCGTTTGTTGCTGCTGGCCTTGGGGTTGCCGGTGGCTTCTCCCACGCATGGCGTGGCGCAAATGCCCCTGCCCGTTATCGGGGCCGATTCGTTGGTGCACGTAGCGGCCGGGCCGCAGTACCGGCGCGGCTGGCTGCATCAGCTGCTGTGGGGATTTCACTACCGCAAGGAATGGGCTACCCCGGTGACGGCGCCGGTATTTAACCTGCGCACGGTGGTGCCGGGCGGGCTGAAGCCGGTGAAGGAAGGCGGCAGCTTTCAAACGCACAACCTGCGCCTCGTAGCCCCGGACGGCCGCCAGTACGTGCTGCGCTCCGTCGACAAAGACGCCACGGCCGCTCTGCCCGAAGAGCTACGCAACGGCTGGATAGGTCGCCTGATGAAGGACCAGACCAGTGTTATACACCCGTACGGTGCCTACATCGTGCCCCGGCTGGCACGGGCTGCGGGTGTGTACCACACCAATCCCCAGCTGTATTTTCTGCCCGACGACCCGGCTCTGGGCGAGTTTCGCAAGAGCTTCGCCAACGCGCTGTACCTGTTTGAGGAGCGGCCCGAAGGCGACCAGCGGCAGGTGCTCAGCTTCGGCGGGTCGGCGCAGGTGGTCAGTTCCCGCCACGTGTTCGGCCAGCTGATGGCCACAGCGCAGGCGCACGTAGATGCCCGCCGCTACCTGCGCAGCCGCCTGTTCGATATGTGGCTGGGCGACTGGAGCCGCCGCGAAGACCAGTGGCGCTGGGCCAGCTTCCCGACCCCCGACAGCACTACCGTGTACCGCCCCATTCCCCGCGACCGGGACCACGCCTTTTTCAAGTTCGATGACGGCGTGGTCACGCGTCTGGTGAGCTTCTTCAAGACCAACTACCAGACCTTCAGCCGCGACATCAAGCTGCACGACGTGGAGGGGCTGAACCGCGCGGCGCGACCCATGGACAAGTCCCTGCTGGCCTATCTTTCCGAGCAGGACTTCCGGCAGATAGCCGATTCGCTCCGGCAGGCCTTGCCCGACCCGGTCATCAGCGAAGCCTTGCAGGTGTGGCCCAAGGAGGTGTACGCGCTGTCGGGCGAGGAATTCAGGGACAAGCTTCGTAGCCGCCGCGAGCAGCTACCGCGGGTGGCCGAGGAGTTCTTTCGCCAGCTCGCCCGCGACGTGGAAATTCCCGGCACCGACCAGTCCGAACGCTTTGTCATCGAGGCCACGGGGCCCTGGAAAGTAGCGCTGCAGGTATACGTGCTGCGCCCCGACGGCACCAACGGCCGCCTCATAGGCCGGCGTACCTTTGATGCGCGGCAGACGGGCTCCCTGAGCTTGTTTGGGCTCGGTGGCAACGATGAGTTTCAGATTATCGGCCAGCCCGACCGCCGCCTGCGCATCAAGATTTACGATGGGCAGGGCCAGGATGTGGTGCAGCAGCTGCAAGTGCCCGTCCGGGCCACCAAGTCGCGCGTCACCATCTACGATTCGGGCGACGGCAACACCCTGCGCGTAGAGAAAAAGCTGATCGACACGGAAGCCTACCAGCCCAAAGCCAACGAGTACGACGGTGCCGGCTGGCTCCTGCGCCACCGGTTGTATTAAGTCGTAGTCGGTAATAACACCAGAACGTCATTCCGAGCGCCTCGCTTTGGTTCCTCGGCTGCGCTCGGAATGACGTTCTGAGGGCTTTGGCCGTTAATTCCCGTGCACGTGGTCGATGCGGAACATGCCGGCGGCGTAGTTGTCGGCCAGTTGCATAGCCGGAGCACCGCCCGCCGCCGAGTTTAAGCTGGCGAAGCGCACTGGACGCGGCCCGTCGAATGCCTTGAGCACATCGGCTTTGATGTGCATTTCGGGTGCCTCGTCGCCGCCGCGCACGTGCAGAGCGGCGGTGCCGTTGGGCAGAGTGAGCGTGACGGTTCGAATGGTGTTGTACGGGTGGCGGAAGCCGGCTACGTCGTAGAACAGGCCGCCATTGCCCGGTGCCTGTGGCGACGAGCCATTGAGCCGGAAGAAAACGTAGCCCTGGTTCCAGTCCCAGAACATGCCGTGCATGGGGTCCAGCGCCCCGGTTTGCACGCCGCGGGTGTTGCGCACGCTGTCCACCCCGATGGTCATCATCACCTTCGCGTAATCTCCCAGCGGCACCTCTGACAGGGTGAACTTCCCGGAAGTAGGGTCGGCCTGGTCGATGAGGTAGTAGCTGTCCGGCGCGTCCCAGCTCGTGCCGTCGGCGCGCAGCAGCCGGATGTTGGAAAGGTAGTACGTCAGGGTGGATACCCGAAAGGCGTCGCCGGCGGCCGTGGTGTACGGCGTATTCAGCGCCAGCGGGCTGCTGCCGGCCACGTTTTCCACGTGCAGCTCCACGGTACCTAGTTGGGGCTCGGGCTGTTCTTTTTTGCTTTCGCAGGCGGCCAGCGCCAGCAAGCCGGCGAGCAGGAGGGGGTACGTGGTGCGGTTCATAGACAACGATGCGGCGGGTTGAGAGGGCTGCCGTTTTGCCTTCTCACTCGCAGCTACCGCCCCAAAGGTTGCCCCGGGCACACGGTGAGATGGTGAAAGGGTGAGTCTCGTGCTACTTGCGCGGAGTCGCGCCGTCAGAACATCAAACTCACTATTTCACAACTTCACCATCTCACCACCTAGGCAAACACCTTCACCTTGTCCTTGTGCTTGGTACGCATGTACTGGCGGATAATCTGCTGTACATCCTTGTTGTCGACCTGCGCCTTGATGACGTCCTTGAACGCCTCCATGCGCCGCGCCGTGAACGTCTCGTCGATGTAGCCGAAGCCCAGGTAGCGCCCGTGCTCCACCACCACCACCGACCGCTCGCCCGCCCGGCGCCCTTCGCCGATGATGACGAAGGATTGGTGCTCGTAGGTGATGCTCTCCACGGCCTCGTCCACGCGCCGGTTGTAGTCCTCGACCGGCTCCAGCCCGATGCACGCACCCTTGCAGCGGTGCACCTGGTAATCAAAGCAGGAACTGCTGGTCTTGTACAGGTCGCAGAGCTTCTGGCAGAGGTTGTACTTGGCTACCTTATGGTACAGGAAGCCCTTGGCCTTGAACTGATTGCCCAGCGCGATGATGGGTATTTCCTGATTGTTGGCGTCGGCGCGGCCGTAGTAGAGGCGCTTGTAGCCGTTCTCGTCCACCCGCATGTAGATGCCGGCCGGAAACACCGAGCGGCGCTGCGCCCGGTTGTAGTGCGGCTTCAGCCGCTTGATTTCCGACGACTCGTGCAGCAGGGCCACCAGCTCCGAGCCCGTCAGCTCCCAGGTGATGTCGGCAATGGAGTTTTTAAAATCCAGCGACTTCCGGGACTTGTAATCCACCGCGAAGTGCTGCTGAATCCGCTTGTAGATGTTGATGCTCTTACCCACGTAAATCACTTCGCCGTGCTCGTCGTGGAAGTAGTACACACCCGCTTCCTGCGGCAGCGAAGCCACTTTCTCCGGCGTAATCAGCGGCGGGAGCAGGGCCGTCTTGATGGCCTGCTGCACGGCCGCCACCTTGCGGGCCGTGGGCTTCTTCAGTGCTGGGCGGTTGCCCATGGGCGCGGCGGCATCCACGGCCATGAGCTTGTCGGTGGCGGCCGCTTCCTCGTAGCCCGGCGCATCGGCCTCCTGGCTTATCTTAAGCAGGCGGTCAAACAGAATAGCCGTAGCCTCGGCGTCGCCGGCGGCGCGGTGGCGGTTGTGCAGCTCGATGCCGATGTTGGCGCACAGCTTGCCCAGCGAGTAGCTCGGCTGCCCCGGAATCAGGGAGCGGCTCAGGCGCACGGTGCACAGCGTTTTGCGCGAGTAGGTATAGCCCAGGTCGGCAAACTCCTTTTTCAGAAACGAGTAGTCGAAGCGCACGTTGTGGGCCACGAACACGCAACCCTCCGTCATCTGCACCACCTTTTTGGCCACCTCGTGGAAGCGCGGCGCTTCCTTCACCATTTCGTCGGTGATGCCGGTGAGCTGCTGAATGTAGAAAGGAATAGGCCGACCGGGGTTGAGCAGGGTCGAAAACGAATCGACCACTTTATCCCCGTCGTGGATGAAAATGGCTATTTCCGTAATGCGGTCCTGCGTCGGCTGGCCCCCAGTGGTTTCAAGGTCGATGATGGCGTACAATCAGGCAGCGGCTTAGTAGCGTCCGGGATGGTGACGGTTGATAACAAACTTAGCACGAGAAAAGGTGCCGGATTAGTAATCCAGGTAGGAGAGGGGGCAATTAGCGCCAGTCCCGAAGCGGTCCACCGGCAGTCATTGCGAGCAACGCGCGGCAATCGGTCCTGGCCAATGTGCTGACCGTAAAAACGAGCACCGCCCAAAACCAGCAGCTGTAGTTTCGGCCGGTGCCGTTTTTGGTCGGTAGGTACTATCTCCGCGGTGCTACTAGCAGAAGGGTTTGCTCTGCCTTCCTGCGGTTGCCGCGCTCTGCTCGCAATGACTGCCGGTGCTACCGTTTCGGATGGCCCTAAAACAAAAGAACGGCCCGCCTTTCGACGGACCGTCCCTTCTCTCAACAGCCAGGTTAACCCTAGCGGTTGGATCCTTTCCACTGCGTAATCTGGTTTTTGGCAGCCAGAATTTCGCCGTGTTGCTTTTGAACTACCGAGGATACCTGAGCCGGAATCCCCGATTTCAGTGCCGTTTCGTAAGCCTGCAGGGCCACTTGGTCACCGGTTTCGCACTCGCCCAGGATGGCGTCGTCGCTTTGGCCGGTGATGGCCGATTTCAGGTTGATCCAGCCACGGTGCACGGCCGCAGCCGCATCGGCTACTACGCCTTCTACCGTGTTGTCGTTCGTTACGTCGATGCCGGCTTGGCGGGCTTGCTGCTCCAGCTCCGAAACGAACTGGGCGCGTTGCTGGCTCAGGCGGCTCAGCTCCGATTTCAGTTGCGGGTTCGAAACGCCTTCGGCAGCTTCTTGGTAGCCTTTGGCGCCGGTTTTAGCAATTTCAACGAGGTCGTTGAAAGCGCGGGCTGCATCAGAATTTATCGCGGCCATAGTGGTGGTGTCTTGGTTTTGGGTGTGGATAGGGAAGCCGAAGCGCGGCGGTAAGAAAAGTGCGCTTGCGGTTTCTGAGGGCTTATACTTCGGGCTGCGGCGCGGGGTTACGCCCCACGGAATAATTTCTTGCGCAGCTTACTTGCCCACCATGTGCCAGAGGCGCCGGTACCACGGGCGTATTTCCGCTTCCGCTTGTTTTTTGCTGGTTACGCTGTCTTCCCCATCGGCCACGTCGCCGAGCAGGAAGCCGAATGGCTCCAGCGGCTTGTAGGCGTCGAAAACCACTTTCAGGATGGCCGTCAGCGGAATGCTCAGAATCATACCCGGCGTGCCCCACAAGGCCCCGCCCAGAATCAGCGCCAGGATGGCCGCCAGCGGGTTGATGCTGACCGAGGTGCCCGTAATCATGGGCGTGATGAAGTTGCCTTCCAGAAACTGCACCACCACAAACACCCCAATCACCAGCGCTGCCTGCAGCGGGGAGCCGGTTTCTACCAAGGTAATAATGGCCGGAACGGTGGCCCCGATCATGATGCCGATGTAGGGAATGACCGCCAGCACCGACGCGAAAATGGCAAAGAACACCGCGAACTTGACGTTCAGCACCACCAGCCCGATGCCGTTCAGGATGCTCACGATGATAATCACCTTCACCAGGCCTGTGATGTAGGCCTGCACCACCGTCTGAATGCTGTCGACGGTGTTAAGCACCGTGGTGCGCTTATCGGGGGCTACGAAGCGGAACATGAACTGCCGCAGATGGTCGCGGTAGTACAGGAAGCAGAAGATGTAGATGAGCACCTGCGCCAGGTTGCTGAGCACGGCCGTGGTGGTGTTGAACGTGGTACCCAGGTACGTAGTGCCCGATTTTTTCAGCGCCTTCACCGTCGAGTCCTTCACTTCCTCAATGCTCATCGGCTCGTAGCCGAACCGGTCGTGGGCCCAGCTCTGTGCCTCGTTGAAAAAGTCCATCACCTTGGCCTGCAGCTTCGGCAGCTCGTCGCGGAACTGCGTCAGCTGCGACCCAAATCCCAGGATAATGCCCGTGAAAATCAGCAGCACCAGCAGCAGGCACAGCACAATGGCCAGCACCCGCGGCACCTTGTGCACCTCCAGCCAGCGACAGATGGGCAGCAATAGCAGGGTGAAGACGGCCGAAAAAGCTATGGGCAGCAGAATGTCATCGAGTTTGTGCAGCACGAAGACCAGCAGCGTGAGCCCGATGAGCATGAATGTATAGTGGATGACGGGCGCCTGCTTGATTTCCGGCGCCTGATGCGGGTGCTGCGGCCGGTTAAAATTGTTGGGAGGAGGGAGCATTTGCTAAAATTATTGGGAGAAAGGTGTGGGCGGAGCGTGCAGATTTGGCGGCTTTTTCGGAAATTTGACTGAACCTACTCCGAGCAGCGGCGGTTAGGAAACGGGCGGTTTGCCAAAATCAGTAGCAAGCCGGCTAGGCGCGGCAAGGCGGGAAACCTGCCTTTTCTGCGTTATTTTACCGCTTAAACGTATTGAAGGATTTACCGAATGGCTGAGCAGCAACTGCCTCTCGACAGCGCAACGACCCCCACCGCCGACCACGGCTACAACGAGGATTCCATCCGTTCGTTGGACTGGCGGGAGCACATCCGCCTGCGCCCGGGCATGTACATCGGCAAGCTGGGCGACGGCTCCTCGCCCGACGACGGCATTTACATCCTCTTCAAGGAGGTGCTCGACAACTCCATCGACGAGCACATGATGGGCTACGGCCGCACCATCGACGTCAAAATCACGGAGCAGCGCGTGAGCGTGCGCGACTACGGCCGCGGCATTCCGCTGGGCAAAGTTGTGGACGTGGTCAGCAAGATCAACACCGGCGGCAAGTACGACTCCAAGGTCTTCCAGAAGTCGGTGGGCCTGAACGGGGTGGGTACCAAGGCCGTCAACGCCCTGAGCACCACTTTCGTGGTGCAGAGCGTGCGCGACGGGCTGATGAAGTCGGCCGAGTTTCAGAACGGGCAGCTCGTCAGCGACGACAAGCCGGTGAAGACCTCGCAGCGCAACGGCACCATGATGGCCTTCGAGCCGGACCCGAGCATCTTCCGCAACTTCAAGTTCAAGACGGAGTTCCTGGAAAGCCAGATCTGGAACTATGCCTACCTGAATGCGGGCCTGACCATCAACTACAACGGGCAGAAATACCACTCCGAAAACGGCCTGCGCGACCTGCTGGAGCGCAAAACCGACCCGGAGGCCATTCGTTACCCGGTCATTCACCTGAAGGGCACGGACATCGAAATGGCTCTGACCCACGGCAATGACTACGGCGAGGAGTACTACTCCTTCGTCAACGGGCAGAACACCACCCAGGGCGGCACCCACCTGGCGGCTTACCGCGAGGGCATCGTCAAGACCCTGCGCGAGTTCTACAAGAAGGACTACGACGCCTCCGACATCCGCGCCAGCATCGTGGGCGCCATTGCCATTCGGGTGCAGGAGCCGGTGTTTGAGTCGCAGACCAAGACCAAGCTGGGCTCCATCACCATGGAGCCGGAAGGGGCCGTGACGGTGCGCAACTTCGTGGTGGATTTCGTGAAGGAGCACCTCGACAACTACCTGCACAAAAACCCCGAAACGGCCGAAGCCCTGCGCCGCCGCATCGAGCAGAGCGAGCGGGAGCGGAAGGACATGGCCGGCGTGAAGAAGCTGGCCAACCAGCGTGCCAAGAAAGCCAGCCTGCACAACCGCAAGCTGCGCGACTGCCGCTTCCACTTCGGCGAGGGCAAGGTCGTCGACAAAGAGGCGCTGACTACGCTCTTCATCACCGAAGGCGACTCCGCGTCGGGCTCCATCACCAAGAGCCGCAACGTGGAGCTGGAGGCTGTGTTTAGCCTGCGCGGCAAGCCGCTGAACTGCTTCGGGATGAAGAAGAAAATCGTCTACGAAAATGAGGAGCTGAACCTGCTGCAACACGCCCTGAACATCGAGGAAGGGCTGGAGGGGCTGCGCTACAACCGCGTGGTCATTGCCACCGACGCCGACGTGGACGGCATGCACATCCGCCTGTTGCTGCTCACCTTCTTCCTGCAGTTTTTTCCCGACCTGGTGCGCAACGGCCACGTCTACATCCTGGAGACGCCCCTGTTCCGCGTCCGCAACAAGAAGCAGACGATTTACTGCTACGACGAGCGTGAAAAGCAGGCGGCCATCCGCAAGCTGGGCCGCAACCCGGAAATCACCCGCTTTAAGGGCTTGGGCGAGATTTCGCCGGACGAGTTCGGCAAGTTCATCGGCGACAACATCCGCCTGGAGCCGGTGATTCTGCAGTCGGACCGCTCGATTCAGAAGCTGCTGACCTACTACATGGGCAAGAACACGCCCGACCGCCAGAACTTCATCATCGACCACCTGCGCATCGAGAAGGACCTGGTGACTTCCGACACGCTGCCGCTGAGCGAGACGGTAGTGCCGGCCGAGGCGGAGCTGGTGTAAGCCGGTTTTTCGCCCATGCAAAAGCGCCCCCGTGCCAGCCGGTACGGGGGCGCTTTGCGTGTGGGGGAATTCAGAAGTTCAGGTCGTCCGGCTCGTTCAGGGCGCGGCGGCCTTCGCGGATCAACTCAGCCTGTTCATCGAAGTGCGTCTCGTCGCCCAGGTCGGGAATTCTCCATTCGTGGCGGTGCTCCGGGTGCTGAATGCCCAGGCTCTCGCGCTGGCAGTAGTCCTCATACACCTGGGGCAGGGAGGCGCGCAGCTGGTCGAGGTAATGCCGGTTGGCTGCTTCGATAACGGCTATGCGCCAGTCGGCGTGGGCCCCGATGGGCACCGGGCGGCCGGCGTTCTGCAGGCGCTCCAGGGCCAGGGGCAGGTCGTCCACGTCCTGCTCGGCATCGAAGGCCTTGAGCTGCTCTTTAATGTCAAACTGCCGCCGCTTGACCGCCGGCTCGTAGCGCCCCAGCCACTCGCGCACCAGCGCGTCGAAATCGGGGCCGTAGGTGGGGGCATGCGGGCGCGGGTCCTGCGGCGTGGCGGGCGCTGGGGGCTGCTGGGCCCGGCGGGCCTCACGGGCCGCTCTTTCGTAGCGGTGCTCCAACTCCCCGCGCCGGTCGGGCAGGGTGCGCAGGTAGCCCGTGCCGCGGTGCAGGTCCCAGAACTGGGTCCACTCGGTCAGGTCGTTGAGCCGGTCCTGGTCGTCGTCATCGTCGTCCTGGAACCCGGGGTAGCGGCGGTGCAGCCAAAACTCACCGCCCGGATTGCCCACGGTCAGCGCCTTGGGGTCGGCGAGCTGGGCCAGAAAGGCGTCGAAGGTGGCCAGCTCCTCGGCGGTGATGGGTGGCAGCACCGGGCAGGCGGCAATGTCGTCGTGCCAGTCCTCGAAATCGGCGGTCAGCTGGGCGTCAGGCACCTCCACCAGGCCGGCGCGCCACTGGCATTCCAGGTCGAAGAGCTTCTGGTGCTGTATCATCCAGAGGTAGGTGCGCGCGTCCGCTTCGTGCTGGTGCAACAGGTACTCCAGGTTCGATTCGTACACTTGGCCGTTGCGGGCCAAATCGGCCAGCACGGCGGCGTAGCCGCGCAGGCACTGCTCGTGAAAAAGGGGCTGGTAATGGCTGAGGGCTGCCCGCAGGCGCGGGTCGGCCAGGATGTCGGCTTCGCTGCGCGGCGCGGGGGCAGCGGGCTGGGATTCTTCGAGGGGCGTATCGGCCATGAGCGGAATAGGGAGAGGTAACGCGTCGGAGCAGGAATGTACGGCATTGTCGGGTTTGGCGCAATGGCCGCGCCCGGCCCCGCAAAGTCCGCCGCTGACCACCCGCTGCCCGTCGTTCACCCACATTTAGCGCCCCCGGAGCCCGGTAGTTGCCAATTTTCGGCTCGTTGCTCCGCTACTCTGCTAGATACCTTTCTCCGAATGCCCACCGCCTCCCTGCTGCTTATGCCTCGCTCCATACCCGTTTTATGCGCCGCGCTGACGGCCTGCCTGCTCTGCCCGCTCAGCCTTCGGGCCCAGTCCGTCGGCGTGGGCACCACTACGCCCGACGCCTCGGCTGCCCTCGACATCAAAGCCACCGACAAGGGCCTGCTGCCGCCGCGCCTGACCTCGGCCCAGCGCGCGGCCATCAGCAGCCCGGCTACCGGCCTGCTGGTGTACCAGACCGACGGCGTGGCCGGCTACTACTACTTCTCCGGCACCGCCTGGCTGAACCTGAGCACCGGCATCCAGCCCGACGCCAGCGGCCTGCTGCCCGGCGCGCCGACCAGTGGCCTAGTCAGCACCCTGGCCGGCTCGGGCCAAAACAACTTCACCGACGGGCCGGCCACCGCCGCCGCCTTTCGCGCCATCCGGGGCGTGGCCGTGGACGCGTACGGCACGGTGTACGTGGCCGACCAGTTGTCCCACCGCATCCGCGTGATTCGCAACGGGGTAGTGAGTACGCTGGCCGGCACCGGCACCGCCGGCAGCACCGATGGAGCCGCCGCCTCGGCCCAGTTTAACGGCCCGGTGGGCGTGGCCGTCGATGCGGCCGGCACCACGGTGTACGTGGCTGATTTGGACAACCGCAAAATCCGCGTCATCCAGGGCGGGCAGGTGAGTACGCTGGCCGGCACCGGCGCCGCCGGCAGTACCAACGGGCCCGCCGCTGCCGCTACCTTTCGCGGGCCGTTCGGCGTGGCCGTCGATGCCCAGGGCCGGGTGTACGTGGCCGACTACCTGGCCAATACCATTCGCCTCATCCAGGGTGGGCAGGTGAGTACGCTGGCCGGCACCGGCACCGCCGGCAGCGCCAACGGGCCCGCCGCCTCGGCCCAGTTCTTCCAGCCCTATGGCCTGGCCGTAGATGCCGCCGGGGCCGTGTACGTGGCCGATCAAGGCAACGCCAAAGTCCGCCTCATCCGCGATGGGCAGGTGAGCACCCTGGCCGGCTCGGGTGCCCTGGGGTACGCCGACGGGCCCGCGGCCACCGCCCAGTTTACGTCGGTCACCGGGGTGGCCGTCGACGGGCAGGGGGCCGTGTACGTGGCCGACCCCAACAGCCACCGGGTGCGCGTGGTGCGCGGCGGGCAGGTGAGTACCGTGGCCGGCAACGGCACCGCCGGCAGCACCGACGGGCCGGGCGCCGCGGCCTCGTTCAACACGCCCATCGGCCTGGCCGTGGACCGGCAGGGCAGCGTGTACGTGGCTGACTACAACGGCTACAAAGTCCGCCTGATTGGGGGCGCCACCGCGCCGGTGCCGGCCCTGAGTGTGAACGGGCAGACGCTGACGGTGGCCGGCGGCAACTCCGTGACCCTGCCCACGCCCACGCTAACGCTGAGCGGGCAGACGCTGGGCATCAGCGGGAGCAACTCGGTGACCTTGCCCGCCCCCACGCTGAGCATAAGCGGGCAGACGCTGACGGTGGCCGGTGGCAACTCCGTGACCCTGCCGAACAACGCCGACAACCTCGGTAACCACACCGCCACCATGCCCATCCGCTACAGCACCAACGACGCGGACAAAATCTGGTTTACCCAGGCCAGCGGGGCCAACGGCTCCAAGCTCGAACACGGCGCGGGCTGGCTGCTCAACTACTACGCCGGCCCCAACAACAGCATCGCCGGCACCCACCGCTTCCTCACCGGCATCGGCGGCGGCTGGCAGGAGCGGATGCGCATCGCGCCCTCCGGCAACGTGGGCATCGGTACCAACAACCCCCAGCGCACCCTCGACGTGAACGGCACCATCCGCCAAACCACCTACTCCCAAAACCTGAACCTGGGCGCCGGCATCCAGGGCCACTTCCCCTGGACGCACAACCTGGGCTACAAGCCTAACCTGATGTTGAGCGTCGAGGACTCCGGGAACGGAGGCGCGGGCATGTACATCACCCTCAGCTACGAGCACGTCGACAACAACGTGACCAATATCTGGGTCCGTAACACCGGATCCGCGGCCACCTTTCGCGTCCGCTGGATTCGCGTCGATTAAGAGCCGTTCCGGAAAGCCGCCTGAAAGGGCAAAAACGCCGTCATGCTCCATCTGGCGTCCGCGAAGTCGAACCGAAGGAAGGCGTAGCCAAGCATCTCTACCACGTCGTCTGGCTCCCCCTCTCCTTTTCGGAGCGGGAGATGAGGCGCAACGAAGCGCGGACGCCCGATGAGCATAACGGTCTGGGTTTGCCGGCTACGCACCAAGCGGCTACTGGCTTTCGGCGGTCCGGCCCAGCGGGGCTGATGCCCAAGCGGCGAACCAGCTGCCCCACGACCAACGCGCCCCACCTGGTTGAGGAACCGGGTGGGGCGCGTTGGTCGTGGGGCCGGATGGGCAGCCGGAAGCCCGCCTCAGCTTGTGGCGGCCTCGGGCGCGGCCTTACCGGCCGTAGCCGCCTCTGGGGCAGGCGCGTCATAAATCACGTAGCGCCGTGCCGCACCACGTCCGTTTGCACGAAGGCCGACTTGCCGGCCTCGCAGAGGGCCGCCAACTCGTCGTACAGGGCGTTGCCGGCCGTCAGGCGCTGCTGCGTGGCCGTAACCGCCGCCGATTCGGCGTCGTGCTGCTTGCCCACGGCCGCGAGCAGAGCCGCGTTCTGCGCTTCGAGCTGATCCAGCAGCGAAGCCGTCAGGCCCTTGGCCGCGTAGGTGGCCAAGCCGGCCCGGCCCCGCGCTACCTGGTCGTGCTGGCCCCGGCCTGCGACGGGTGGCTGCACGCCGTAGCGTCGGCGGCGGGCTTGGAGCTGCCGGCGTTTGGCTTGCCAGTGGCCCTGCCGGCGTTCCTGGATTTTACCAAGCAGAAGGGCGTTGAAAACAAGTCGGAGCTGAAGCGGCTATTGCGGGCCATCGGGGCGGCCAGCCCAGCGGCCTACCGCGAGCTGGCCGACTTCGTGGCCGGGGTCATGGGGCTGCCATCCGCGCACCGGCCCTGAGGCATCGACGTGAAAATCCGGACTCTTTACTCCGGACCGGGTGAGGTATCAGCCGCCGCAAGTCCTGCTATAAAGCCCGGGGATGCCGTTTGAGCCCAAAAACCCGTACCTTGCCCGTCTTAGCGGTGCTGTACCTGATCTGTCCGCTGAGCTTTAAGGCGTGAGGCCGCTGCTCGCCCTGTCCGTTGTTGCCAACCTTCCTATGACCGCTGCCTCCGCGCTGCCCCAATTACCCAAAGCCCCTACGGGCATCGATGGCCTCGATGAAATAACCAACGGCGGCTTGCCCAAGGGCCGGCCTACGCTCATCTGCGGTTCGGCCGGCTGCGGCAAGACGCTGATGAGCGTGGAGTTTCTGGTGCGCGGCATCCTGGAGCACGACGAGCCCGGCGTGCTCATGGCCTTCGAAGAAACCGCCGACGAGCTGTCTTCCAACGTCACCTCGCTGGGCATCGACCTGAAGCAGCTGGTAGCCGACAAGAAGCTGCGGCTCGACCACGTGCACGTCGACCGCTCCGAAATCGAAGAAACCGGCGAGTACGACCTGGAAGGCCTGTTTATCCGGCTGGGCTACGCCATCGACAGCATCGGGGCCAAGCGCGTGGTACTCGATACCATCGAGTCGTTGTTTTCGGGCTTCACCAACCAGGCCATTCTGCGTTCCGAAATCCGGCGCCTGTTTCGCTGGCTCAAGGACAAGGGCGTCACCACCATCATCACCGCCGAGCGGGGCGAAGGCCAGCTGACGCGCCAGGGACTGGAAGAGTACGTGTCGGACTGCGTGATTCTGCTCGACAACCGGGTCATCAACCAGATTACCACCCGCCGCCTGCGCATCGTGAAGTACCGCGGCAGCACCCACGGCACCAACGAATACCCGTACCTGATTACCGAGGACGGCATTTCGGTGCTGCCCGTCACGAGCCTGAAGCTGGAGCACAACGTCTCCAACGATATAGTGTCGACGGGCGTACCGGAGCTCGACGAGATGTTTACCCGTGGCGGCCTGTACCGGGGCAGCAGCGTGCTCATTACCGGCACGGCCGGCACCGCCAAAACCACGCTGGCCGCCTTCTTCGCCGCCGCCGCCTGCCGCCGCGGCGAGCGGTGCCTGTTCTTTGCCTTCGAGGAGTCGCCGCAGCAGCTGATTCGCAACATGCTGTCGGTGGGCCTGGATTTGCAACCCTTCGTGGAGCAGGGCCTGCTCTACATCGAAGCCTCGCGGCCCACGCTCAACGGGCTGGAGCAGCACCTGGTGACCATTCACAAGCTGATCGGCCAGCACCGGCCGCAAGCCGTCGTCATCGACCCGATCAGCAACCTCGTGTCGGTGGGCAGCATCACGGAAGTGCGCGGCATGCTTACCCGCCTCATCGATTACCTGAAAGTGCAGGGTATCACGGCCCTGTTTACGGCCTTGGTAAACGGACGCAACGCCAACCAGGAAATGACCGAAGAAGGCGTCTCGTCCTTGGTGGATACCTGGCTGCATGTGCGCGACCTGGAAGGCATCGGGGAGCGAAACCGCGGCGTGAGCATCCTCAAGGCCCGCGGTATGTCCCACTCCAACCAAGTGCGCGAGTTCCTGGTCACCGACGCGGGCATCCGCCTGCTCGACGTGATTATTGGCCCGAGCGGCATCGTGACGGGGGCCAGCCGCCACACCCAGTTTTTGCAGGAGCAGTCTGTGGCCCTGGCCGCCCAGCAGGAAATCGAGCGCCGCGAGCGGGAACTGGAGCGCAAGCGCCGGGTGCTGGAAGCCACCATTGCCAACCTGCGCACTGAGTTCGAGTCGGTGGAGGAGGAGCTGCGCTTCACCAACCGGGAAGAGGAGCGCCAGCACCAGGAACTGTCGCAGGCCCGCCGCCAAATTGCCGCCGGCCACGGCGCGCGTTCGGCCAACAATTCGGCCGCCGCGCCTACCAATTCGTAAACGTCCAGTATGGAGATGCCACTGGCCCCCACCCAATCAATCATGGACGAGGAAACATGGGAACTGCGCCTGTACGTCGCCGGTCAGACCGTCAAGTCCGTTACGGCGCTAGCTAACCTGAAAAAATACTGCGAAGAACACCTGCAGGGACGCTACCGCATCGAAATTATTGACCTGCTGGAAAACCCCCAGCTGGCCGAGGGCGACCAGATTCTGGCCATTCCGACCTTGGTGCGCAAGGTGCCTTCCCCAATCCGCAAAATCATCGGCGACCTGTCGAACCAGGAACGCGTGCTGGTGGGCTTGGACATTCGGCCGGGCCACTAGCAGCTGAGCTTATGGAACCAGAGCAGGGCCAACCAGCCCCCGACGCCGAGTACGTGCTGCACCTCTACATTGCCGGTGCCACGCCCAATTCGGCCCAGGCCGTGCGCAACCTCCATGACATTTGCCAGCGCTACCTTCCCGGGCGCTGCGAAGTGCAGATTGTGGATATCTACCAGCAGCCCGAGCTGGCGCGGCAGCAGCGCATCGTGGCTGCTCCCACGCTGGTCAAGAAAGAGCCAGGCTTGATGCGTTACCTGGTGGGCGACCTATCGGACCGCCGCCGGGTGCTGAACGTGCTCGGGCTCAAGCCCGATCCTAACGACCCTTACCTCCATGACTGATAGCCGGCCGCTGACCGCCGCCGAACTAGCCGCGGAAAATGCCCACCTGCGTCAGCAGCTGCAGGAAGCCGAGGAGCTCATTACGGCCATTCGCACCGGCACCATCGATGCATTGGCCGTGCAGGCCCCCGGCGGGCCGCGCATTTTCACCCTCGAAGGGGCCGACCAAAGCTACCGCACCCTCATCGAGCAGATGAACGAGGGCGCATTGCTGCTGAGCCAGAGCGGCACGGTGCTCTACTGCAACGCCTGCCTGGCTGGCCTGCTGGCTATTCCCTTGGAAAGCATGATGGGCGTGGCCTTTCACGACTTCGTGCCCCTCGACTACCACGCGTACTGGCAGGGGCTGCTGACCACGGGCTGGAGCGGCAAGAGCAAGGGCGAAATGCCCCTGATCAGCACCGATGGCCGCATGCACCCCTTTGCCGTGGCGCTGAACGTGCTCACGTTCGAGCACACGCCCGTGCTGGCCGTCATCGTCACGGACGTATCGGCCCAGCGCGAAATCAGCGACATTCAGGCCCAGGTAGCTGAGCAGAATGCCCTGCTGGAGCGCCAAAACGAAACCCTGCGTAGCCAGGCCCAGGCCCAGCGCGAGGCTGAGCAAGCCGCCGCCGAAACCACCCGCATCCTGGAGGGCATTCCGCACATTGCCTGGACCGCCAACCCCGAAGGCCACAATACTTACCTCAACCGCCGCTGGTTTGACTACACCGGCGAAGACGCGCAATCGAAGGCCCAGCACCAGTTCGGCGCCCTGATTCACCCCGAGGACCTGCCGGGGGCGCTTCAGCATTGGAGCCAATGCATCGGGAGCGGGCAGGCGCTGGAAATCGAGTGCCGCATTCGAAACGCGGCAGGGGAGTACCGTTGGATGCTCGGCCGGGCCTTGCCCTCGCGCAACGAACAGGGCGAGATTATCCAGTGGATTGGGGCGTATACCGACATCCACGAGCACAAACTGGCCCAGCAGCGGGTGGCCGAGACCCAGCAGCAGCTCCGCGAAAACTACGAGCAGCTCACGCGTATCAACCGCGACCTGGACAACTTCATCTACACGGCCTCGCACGACCTGAAAGCCCCGATCAACAACATCGAGGGGCTGTTGCAGGCCTTATTGCCGGAGCTACCCGCCGAGCTGGCCGCCAGCCCGTCGGTGCAGCCCATTCTGGCCATGATGCAGCAGTCGGTGGACCGCTTCAAGCGCACGATCGAGCATTTGACGGAGGTCATCAAGCTGCAGAAGGAGCATGAACAGCCGGCCGCACTGGTCGACATGAGCGTGGTCATTCACGAAGTAAGCCTAGACCTGGCACCCCTGATCCAGGCCACCGGCGCGCAGCTGGAGGTGAGCTTAGGCACGTGCCCGCACATCTCGTTTTCCGAGAAAAACCTGCGCAGCATTGTCTACAACCTCGTCAGCAACGCCATCAAATACCACGCGCCTAACCGGCCGCCCCGCGTGCAGGTGCGCTGCCACCACGAGGATGGTATCACGGTACTTGAGGTGCAGGATAATGGCCTGGGGCTGAATCTGGCCAATACTCAACGGTTGTTTAGCATGTTCCAGCGCTTCCACGACCACGTCGAAGGCTCCGGTATCGGGCTGTACATGGTGAAGCGCATCGTGGAAAATGCCGGCGGCCGGATCGAGGTAGCGAGTGAAATTGGTGTTGGATCAAAGTTTTCTGTCTACTTCCGCCGCGAAAACGCGTAAACGGTCAAGCTTGCGCTATTCTCGCGTCGGCGCGTATTTCTGTATGCCCAAACTTTCCCGCATCCTGCTCGTCGACGACGATCAGACGACCAACTACCTGAATCAGCTATTACTGAAGCGGCTGGATGTGGCCGAGCAGCTACAAGTGGCGCTGAACGGCCAGGAAGCCCTCAACCTGATGCAGGACTACGGCGAAACCGCGGCTACGCCGCAGCCCATGCTCGTGCTGCTCGACGTCAAAATGCCCGTCATGGACGGGTTTGAGTTCCTGCAGGCCTACGCCGAGCTGCCCGTGTCGCACCGTGAGGATGTTGTTATCGTCATGCTTACCACTTCGCTGCATCCCCAGGATGTGGAGCGTGTACAGCAGCTCAACATTGCTGGCTTCTTGAATAAGCCTCTTACATCAGAGAAAATCAACGATATTCTCCAGCAATACTTTCACTAGCTGACTGGTATTGCCTCGCTGTGGGCTAACGGCCTCCATTGCCTTTAAAGGCAATGGAGGCCGTTTTGCTTGGATAATTATCAAGTCTGGGTAGAACATATTAACTGATTAATCTTTGAGCTATTCGCATACGCAGTCATTTGCTAACCTTGTTAGTATACATACTGGTTGTGACTAACATAGAGTACCTTGTACGCGGGGTGAAGATAATCTGTATCAGGAAAACGCGGATTTGACTAAAAAAATTAGGAACTTTATGGGCGCCGATGGTCTTGGCAATTGTTGTGCTCTGCCCGGCAAGCGGTATTTTTGAAGGTCGCAGGCAGGAGCGGGGCCCCAAGGCACTGTTAGCTGCAACGCTTAAGAAGTGCCACCGTTTGAGCCGGCTTTCATTTTCTCCGTAGCTTTTGCGTCCTGCCGATGAGATAGTATTACGTTTAGTCTTCGCACCAAACGCGTGCGAGACTTGTTTTGAGGAGCCTTCGGCGGTGCGTTTGCCGCCGAGGAGAGGTACAAGAACATAACCGTGGCTTACGCCACCCTGCGAGTGTCAAACGACCACCACACCCCCGACGAGCAGAACCTTAACGGCCAGGACCCCGAGTTGTTCGGCGTCGGAGACACCATTGATTTTGGGGCCGCACCCGCCGCGGCCAACGACCCCGCCGATGCCCTGGCGGCCGATGCCATTGGCGTCGGTCCCGACGGGGAGTTGATTCCCATGGCCAGCGAGTCCCCCGAGCATAGCGAGGAGCTGGACGGCGAAATCCTCGCGGCTGAGACCCAGCCCGAAGAATCGGATTTCCGCCCCGGCGAAACCATTCACGACATCAGCTCCATCGGCGGCATGTACCAGAGCTGGTTTCTGGAATATGCCTCGTACGTGATTCTGGAGCGCGCCGTGCCCGCCATCGAGGACGGCCTCAAGCCCGTGCAGCGCCGTATCCTGCACGCCATGAAAGAGATGGACGATGGCCGCTTCAACAAGGTGGCCAACGTCATCGGGCAGACTATGCAGTACCACCCCCACGGTGACGCCTCCATCGGCGACGCCATCGTGAACCTGGGCCAGAAGGACCTGCTGATCGAAACCCAGGGCAACTGGGGCGACGTGCGCACCGGGGACGGCGCGGCGGCTCCGCGTTACATCGAAGCCCGCCTGTCGAAGTTTGCCCTCGACGTGGTCTTCAACCCCGATACCACCGATTGGCAGGCCAGCTACGACGGCCGCAAGCGCGAGCCCGTGACCTTGCCAGTGAAGTTTCCGCTGCTGCTCGCGCAGGGCATCGAGGGCATTGCCGTGGGCTTGTCCACGAAGATCATGCCCCACAACTTCCGCGAGTTGTGCAAGGCCAGCATCGACGTGCTCAAAGGGCGCGACATCGTGCTCTACCCCGACTTCCCCACCGGCGGCCTCTGCGACATCACCAACTACAACGGTGGCCTGCGCGGGGGCAAGCTGCGCCTGCGCGCCAGCATTGAGAAGGTCGACAAAACCATGCTCATCATCCGCGACGTGCCCTACGGCACGACCACCACGGGCGTGATGGAGAGCATCGTGAAGGCCTCGGAGGCCAACAAAATCAAGATCAAGAAGGTGGTGGACAACACCGCCGCCGCGGTTGAAATTCAGGTGCACCTGCCCGCAGGCGTGTCGCCGGATTTGACCATGGACGCGCTCTACGCCTTCACCGACTGCGAAATCAGCCTCTCGCCCAACACCTGCGTCATCATCGAGGAGAAGCCGCGCTTCGTGGCGGTGGAGGACATGCTGCGCCTGAGCACCAGCAAGACGGTGCGCCTGCTGGAGCGCGAGCTGGAAATCCGCCAGGACGAGCTGCAGGAGCGTTGGCACTCGGCTTCGCTGGAGAAAATCTTCATCGAAAACCGCATCTACCGCAAAATCGAGGAGTGCGAAACCTGGGAGCAGATCCTGGAAACCATCGATGCCGGGCTGAAGAAGTACGTGCGCATCGACGGGGAGAAGCCCAAGGCCAACGATACCCGCTTGGTGCTGCGCCGCGCCATCACGGAGGATGACCTCACGCGCCTGACGGAAATCCGCATCAAGCGCATCTCGAAGTACGACGGCTTCAAGGCCGACGAGTACATTCAGAAGTTGGAGGCGGAGCTCGAAGAAGTGGCCGACAACCTGGCCAACCTCACGCGCTACGCCATCCGTTACTTCGAGGGTCTGCTCAAGAAGTACGGCGACGGCAAGGAGCGCAAAACCGAGCTGCGCACCTTCGACGTGGTGACGGCCCAGAAAGTGGCCGTGGCCAACCAGAAGCTCTACGTGAACTACCAGGACGGCTTCGTGGGCTACGGCCTGAAGAAGGGCGGGGGTGACGAAAACGTGAAAGAGGTCTGCGCCTGCTCCGACCTCGACGACATCATTGCCATCAAGCGCGACGGCTCGTTCGTGGTGACCAAGATTGCGGAGAAAACCTTCGTGGGCAAGGACATCCTGTACGCCGGCGTCTACAACAAAAACGACGACCGGCTGGTGTACAACATGATCTACGTGGACGGCCCCTCCCAGATCAGCTACGCCAAGCGTTTCCTCGTCACGGGCATCACCCGCGACAAGTCCTACGACCTGACCAAGGGCGGCAAGAACTCCAAGGTGCTCTACCTGACGGCCAACCCCAACTCTGAATCGGAAACCGTGGCGGTGGAGCTGTCGGACAAGGCCCCAGCGCGCGTCAAGAAGTTCGACTTCGATTTTGCCGAACTGGCCATCAAGGGCAAAGGCTCGATGGGCAACATCGTGACCAAGCAGCCGGTGAAGAAAATCACCTTCAAGGAGCGCGGCGACTCGACGCTGGGCGGCCGCGAGGTGTTCTTCGACGAAGTGGTGGGCCGCCTCAACAACGCTGGCCACGGCCGCTTCATTGGCACCTTCGATACGGACGAGACCGTGCTGGCTGTGTACAAGGACGGGTCGTACGAGCTCACGGCGCCCGACCCGGCCATTCACTTCGAGATGCGCAACCTGGTGCTGCTGCGCAAGTTCGAGGCCGATACGGTCATCAACGCGGTGTACGTGGAAGGCGAGTCGAAAACCCACTACGTGAAGCGGTTCCGCATCGAAACCAGCACCGTGGCCAAGCGTTTCCTGTTCATCCCCGAAACCAAGGGTACGCACCTGCTGTGCGCCACCTGCGGCCTGATTCCGGAAATTGAGGTGAAGGTGCAGAAGGAGAAGAAAGGGGAGAAGCTCACCGAGCGCATCCACCTGCACGAGTTCATCGACGTGAAAGGGTGGAAGGCCATGGGCAACAAGCTCAACTACTTCAAGATCCACTCCGTGGAGCTGCTCACCGACGAAGGCCCCGAGCCGGAACGCAAGGCTCAGATCAAGAAAAAAGGTCCGGCTACGATTCCGCGTCCGCAGGCCGCAACGCCCGCTGATGAGGAGCCGCTGCCCGAACACGACGGGCCGGTGGAAATATCGGCGGAGGAGGTGGCCCAGGCGCAGGCTTTGCTGCAGCGCAAGCCCAAGTCGCAGATGACCTTGTTTTAGGGTGTTAGGAAGCTGGGCGAAGACGTTGTAGCTCTGATACCAGCTACCTGATACCTGTTCACGGCCCGGTACTGCGGTCCAGCTTCGGCGGACGGCGGTGCCGGGCCGTCGTGTTTGCAGCCTTTTCGTGCCAAAAACGTATCTTACCTCTGCCTATTCAGTCTACGGCTTTGGTATGCTGACCTCCACTTTCCGTTTTCTCATCCCCCGCCGGCTCCTGCTTGGGCTGGCGTGTTGGTGCGCAACCGGTTCGGTAGCGCTGGCCGATGACCCCAAGGATGCGCCCGGCACCTTGGATGTACCCGCCTTGCTGAAGGAAGCTAAAGTGCTACAGCTGCAGTACCGTGAATCGGCCGCGCTGGCGCGCTACGAGCAGATTCTGGGCGCCTTCCCGCGCAATTACGACGCTCTGTGGCAGGCGGCCGTGCTAAGCGTGAACATCGGCGCGCGCTACACCGATGAGAGCCGCCGCGGGGCCTACTACACCTCGGCCCGGCAATACGCCGACCGGGCCTACGCCGTGAACCCCAAAGGCGGCGAGGCCAACTACGCCGTGGCGCTGACCCTGGCGCAGCAGGCCACCATCCGCAGCGCCCGCGACCGGCTGAGTCTCTACAAGAGCATGAAGCCGTACGTGTACCGCGCCGTGGAGTACAGCCCCGGCTTCTCCGATGCCTGGCAGGTGCTGGGGCGCTGGAATTATCGCGTGGCGCACCTGAACCTGATCGAGCGGGCCTACTGCCGTCTGTTTTTGGGCGGCCCGCCCACCGGCGCATCCAATACCAAAGCCATGGAAGCCCTGCGCCGGGCCCATTTCCTCGATCAGTGCCGCATTCAGTATTGCTACGATTTGGCGCGGGTGTACCAGAATCAGCGCTTGCACGGCCACGCCGTAGAGCTGCTTAAGCAGGCCGCCGAACTGCAACCTATGACCAGCGAAGAGTTGGAAATGAGCCGCCGCTGCCGCAAGCTGCTCGAGCAACTGGAAAAGTCATAGAAGCCGCTTCTGGCTAATACCCTTATACCGCCGAGCTGGCAGATGCCAGCTCGGTTTTTCTTTGACCTGACTCGGCTGATTGCGGCGGGAGAGTGTTAACTTAAGTACCCGGCGAAGCTACCCAAGTGCTTGGCCGCTAAGCTATGAGCTCATTTACTCGTGCCTGGCTGTGGGGAAGTTTGCTGACGGGCTGGAGCGCCGCGCCGGCCGTGGGGCAAACGGACGTGGTAGTGGCCGAGCAGCTGCGGGCCGGCGTGGTGGCGCAACGGGCAGACTCCTCGGTGCTCAGTGCGCAAATCCAGCGTTTCTACGCCAGCGTAGGCTGCGCCTGCCTGGACCGCGCCCACGGGCCCGCTGCCAGCTGCCATCAAGGGCGCCGCCCTGCTGCGCCGCGCCGCAGAGTTCGGACTGCAGCCGACGAGCTTTCGGGCCCCGCTTATTCAAGCCAGCCTTGATTCCTTACGGGCAGGTGATGCTGCCGCGCTCAGCCGCCGGGCCGCTACGGAAATTCGGCTGACTGCAGCCCTACTGGAGTTTGCCAGTCAGCTGCGGCGCGGGCCGCTCGTGCCCGAAACGCTGGCCCTCACGTCTTGCGCGCCCGATTCGGCATTCGATCCGGTAATGTGGCTGCACGCAGCCCGGCGCAGCAAGGACTTCGCCCAGGCGTTGCTGGCCGCCCAGCCGCAGAGTCGCAGCTACGTGCGCCTGCTCTGGGCCTGGCAGCGCCTGTTGCGCGCCGACACTGCCACCGCACGCCGCTCGGCCTGGCTGGTGGCTGCCAACCTGCAGCGCCTGCGCTGGGAGCCTGCCGCCGATTCGCTGTACCTCGCGGTGAACATTCCGGCGTATGAGTTGCAAGTGGTGCGCGGGGCGGCCATCACACGTACCTTTCGGGTAGTAGTGGGCGGCCCCGCTACCCCCACGCCCGAGCTTTGTAGCCGCGTGCGTTTTTTTCAGACCTCGCCCGAGTGGAAAGTGCCCCGGAGCATTGCCACTCGCGAAATGCTGCCGCAGCTGCGCCGTAACCCGGGTTACCTCGCGGCCAACAACTACGTGCTCTACGACCGGCACGGACGCGTGTCCAACCCGCGCAGCATTGATTGGAAAGGTGTCTCCGCAGAGGCATTTCCGTACGTCATCCGCCAGGCCGCCACCAACGATAACGCCCTCGGAAACGTGGTATTTCGGTTCCCGAATGCCCATGACATCTTCCTGCACGACACTCCCGCGCGTAAACTGTTTACTAAACCTATGCGGGCCCTCAGCCACGGCTGTATCCGGGTGGAAAGGCCCTTGCAGCTGGCCGTATTCTTACTGCGCCACGACCTAGCCGACAAACCCGAGCGTGCTCAACGCAACGTAGAGCGAATGTGGGACAGCGTGTACGGTGGCTACAGCAAGTACTTCCCCCTTCGCTACCCCGTACCGATTTACATCCGCTACCTCACCTGTCACGCCGACGACGGACCGGACCTGCGCCGCCTGCCCGACGTGTACCACCGCGACGCGGCGCTGATTGCTGCTTTGCAGAGCGCAACTGCAGGCTCGGAGCGTGTAGCGGTAGATTAGAGTCAATGAGCAGACTAATTGCCGCTTTTCGGGGCGAACCAGCACTAGAGCCTCCGCAACTGGCACAACGGCGCCTGCGGGTGTACCTTTGTAGCGTTCTGCTGTCTTTCGCGCCGTGTCACCCCGTTTCTCCCGTTTCCTGCCCTGGCTGTTAGGGCCCTTGCTGCTGGCCTGCGGCGAAGCCGAGCCCGGTACCGAGCAGCCCGACACCATGGTCAATCTGCGCACCGTGCGCAGCGGACCCGATATTCAGGCCGCCGAGCTGAATGGTGCCATTGCCCGCCAACCGCGCAACCCCGTGTTGTACGCGCGCCGGGCCTCCTTTCGGGTGCAGGACGGCCAGCTTGACGCCGCCCTGCAGGACATCGACCGCGCTATTGAGCTCGACGACGCGCCGGGAGAGTTTTACCTGACCAAGGCGCGGGTACTGCGGGCCCAGGGTAAGCTCCAGGCGGCCATTGATGCCGCCGCCGAGGCCCAGCAACGCGGCTATAACCCGCCCGAGCTGCACTTGCTGTTGGGCGAAACCAATCTGGCTGCCCGGCGCTACAGTACCGCCGTAGACTACCTCGACCGCGTGCTGCGCGACGACCCGAACAGCGCCCCCGCGTTGTTCTACAAGGGCTTGGTGTATTCGGCGCTGCGCGACACCGCTCAGGCCATCGACTATCTGCGCGCCAGCGCCGTCCGGGCGCCACGCATGCCCGAGGTGCTGCACCAGACGGCTTACCTGCTCAACGCCAACCGCCAGCCCCTGGTAGCCGCGCCCTACATCGAAAGCGGCCTGCGCGCCGACCGCAGCTACGCCGCCCTCTGGTACGACCGCGGCCGCGTCTTCGACTTCGCCGGCCAGCCCGACAGTGCCGCCCGTCAGTACGCCCGCGCCACCCGCCTCGACTCGACGCTCTACCGCGCTGACTACCGCCTCGGGCTTTACCACTACAAAAACAAGCGCTACGCCCAGGCCATTCGTCCGCTGAGCCGGGCCCGCCGCCGCAGCCAGTATCTACCCGACGTAGGCCTGATGCTGGCCGAGAGCTACGAGTGGGTAGGGCAGACCCAAGCCGCCTGGATTGCTTACCGGGCCCTGGTAAAGCAGTTTCCCGGCAACCGCCACTACACCTACAAAGTCTGGAAAGTAGGCCAGCGCCTGCCCGACCGGCAACTTGATTCGCTTAAGCTGGTGTACGGGGCGCCGCCCTTGCCCCAGCCGCGCCGTGTGCCCGCCGCAGCGCCCACGGCCATTGAGCCGCTGGAGGTGAAGCCGCCCACGTTGCTCACGCCCTCCAACTAAGCCCGGCGTGAATCAATGCAGCTGAGCCGGCGTTACCAGCTCAGCAATGCCCATTTATCGGCTGCTCGCGTGGTTTGTGCCCGCGAAGCTGCTAACTTGCGGGCTACCGCAATTTTTTGCACGTTTCTCTAATGATTAACATCACGCTCCCCGACGGCTCCGTGCGTCAGTTCGAAGCGGGTGTGAGCGGCTACGACGTAGCCGCCAGCATCAGCGAAGGCTTGGCCCGCAACGCCTTGGCCGTGCGCGTCAACGGCGAAGTCCGCGACCTGCACCGCCCCATCCAAGACTCCGCCAACCTGGAGATTCTCACATGGAACGACGAGGCGGGGAAGAATACATTCTGGCACTCTTCGGCCCACTTGCTGGCCGAGGCGCTGGAAGCCCTGTACCCTGGCATTAAATTCGGCATCGGCCCGCCCATCGAAAACGGCTTCTACTACGACGTGGACCTGGGCGAAGGCCGCAGTATCGGCCCCGACGACTTTGCCAAGATCGAGCAGAAAATGCTGGAACTGGCCAAGAACAAGAGCCGTTACGAGCGCCGTGAGGTGTCGAAAGCCGACGCCATTGCCTACTTCGCCGAGAAAGGGGACCCGTACAAGCTGGATTTGCTGGATGGCCTCGAAGACGGCAGCATCACCTTCTACGAGCAGGGCAACTTCACCGACCTTTGCCGCGGCCCGCACATTCCGGATACCTCCACCATCAAGGCGGCCAAGTTGCTGAACGTGGCCGGGGCCTACTGGCGCGGCAACGAGAAGAACAAGCAGCTCACCCGCATCTACGCCATTACCTTCCCCAAGGACAAGGAGCTGAAGGAGTACCTGCACAAGCTGGAGGAAGCGCGCAAGCGCGACCACCGCAAGCTGGGCAAGGAGCTGGAGCTGTTTGCGTTTTCGGAACGGGTAGGAGCGGGGCTGCCGCTGTGGCTGCCCAAGGGCACCGCCCTGCGCGAGCGTCTGGAGCAGTTTATGCGCCGCGCGCAGGTGAAGGCCGGCTACCAGCCCGTCGTCACGCCGCACATCGGCGCCAAGGAGCTGTACGTCACCTCGGGCCACTACGAGAAGTACGGCGCCGACTCCTTCCAGCCTATCAAGACGCCGAACCCGGGCGAGGAGTTCTTCCTCAAGCCCATGAACTGCCCGCACCACTGCGAAATTTACAAGACCAAGCCACGTTCCTACCGCGACCTGCCCCTGCGCCTGGCCGAGTTCGGTACGGTGTACCGCTACGAGCAGTCGGGCGAGCTGCACGGCCTGACCCGCGTGCGCGGCTTCACGCAGGACGACGCCCACATCTTCTGCCGCCAGGACCAGGTTAAGGAGGAGTTCATCAAGGTGATTGACCTGGTGCTGTACGTGTTCCGCGCCCTCGGCTTCGAGGACTACACCGCCCAGATTTCGCTGCGCGACCCGGAAAACAAGCAGAAGTACATCGGCACCGACGAGAACTGGGCGGCTGCCGAATCGGCTATCCAGGAAGCGGCCCAGGAGCGCGGCCTGCGCACCGTCACGGAGCTGGGCGAGGCGGCCTTCTACGGCCCCAAGCTCGACTTCATGGTGCGCGACGCCCTCGGCCGCAAGTGGCAGCTCGGTACCATTCAGGTCGACTACAACCTGCCCGAGCGCTTCGACTTGGAGTACGTCGCCCCGGACAACTCGCGTCAGCGCCCGGTGATGCTGCACCGCGCCCCGTTTGGCTCGTTGGAGCGCTTCGTGGCCGTGCTCATCGAGCACTGCGCCGGCAACTTCCCGCTGTGGCTGGCTCCCGAGCAGTTTATCATCCTGCCGATTTCGGAGAAGTACCACGACTACGCCCAGCAGGTGCTGGCCCAGCTCCAACAGGCCGACCTGCGCGGCAGCACGGATGAGCGCGACGAGCGAATTGGCCGCAAAATCCGCGACGCCGAGATGCAGAAGATTCCCTACCTGCTGGTGGTGGGCGAGAAGGAAGCCGAAAATGGCATCGTCTCGGTGCGCCGCCACGGCGAAGGCGACTTGGGCTCTATGCCCATCGACGCCTTTGTCCGGAACTTCCAGGAGCAAGTGGAGGAAATGATGAGCGGCCGCGCCGTGGCCGCGCACTCGTAATCCATCCGTCATCCGGAGCCAAAAGCAAAGGGCCTTATTCCGTCAGAACAAGTCGTTGCAGCGACAATCGTTCGAGCGGGGTAAGGCCCTTCGCTTTTAGCTCCGGATGACGTTCCTGTTTTCTGCCAGCACGGGAATAGAACTAATCCCGCCCCGCGCCCGTTAAAACCCATGCAGCCCGCCGGAAACACGGTTTTCGGTGGGCTGAATTTTGTCATTCGGGAAAATTGCCGGATATTCGCCCGCTCAAATAGTTGGCGACGCTGATTTACAGTTGCTTTCCGGCGTTTGGCTCGACCCCGTTTCACCTAAACTCTGAAGTCTTATCAGAACCCCTAACCGCCGCCTCCCTCCGCGCCAAGTGGAGGAGCCGTTCAAAATCAATGGCAAGATTACGGCCCGCGAAGTTCGCCTGGTAGGCGAAAACGTGGAGCAGGGCATTTACCCCACCGACCAGGCGCGCCGCATGGCCGAGCAGCAGGGTCTGGACCTCGTGGAGATTTCTCCCACGGCTGTACCGCCGGTATGCCGCGTTATCGACTACTCGAAATTTAAGTACGAGCAGAAGAAGCGCACCCGCGAGATGAAGGCCAAGCAGACGAAGGTGGTGGTCAAAGAAATTCGTTTCGGCCCCAACACCGACGACCACGACTTCGCCTTTAAGCTCAAGCACGCGCAGGAGTTTCTGCGCGAAGGCGCTAAGATCAAGGCCTACGTGCACTTCGTAGGTCGTTCTATCGTCTTCAAAGAGCGCGGCGAAATCCTGCTGCTCAAGTTTGCCCAGGCTCTCGAGGATCTGGCCAAAGTAGAGCAGCTGCCCAAGCTCGAAGGCAAGCGCATGTTCCTCTACCTGGCCCCGAAAGCAGTGGTAGTGAAGCCTGCCGGTACCTCTGCTCCGAAGCCTGCCGCCCCGAAGGAGGAAGGCAAGGCTCCGGCCCCGAAAGCCGCCGCTTCCAACGAAGCGGCCGAATAAGCTACTCCAGCGCGGCGTGAGCCGCTCCGTTGTTCAGGCGAGCCGGCCCTAGGCAGCCGGCCGCCGATGTTTTACCCTTCAACCTTTCTCACAATGCCGAAAATGAAAACCAAGTCCGGCGCCAAGAAGCGTTTCTCGCTGACCGGCACGGGCAAAGTAAAGCGCAAGCATGCGTACAAGTCGCACATTCTGACCAAGAAGAGCACGAAGCGTAAGCGCGCCCTGACCCATGTCACCCTGGTTAGCTCTGCTGACATGAACCGGGTGAAGGACATGCTGGTCCTCTAAGCGGCGGCCCCCGGCTCCCGCAGAATATTTTTTTCAACCCGGCGTCCGGTTATTCGCCAAGCCGCTTGAGTAGCAAGCAGGCACCGGCCGCCAAAAACAAGTAGGTTATGCCAAGAAGCGTCAATAACGTGGCCTCGCGCCACCGTCGCAAAAAGGTAATGCGCCTGGCCAAAGGTTACTTCGGCCGCCGCAAGAATGTCTGGACCGTTGCCAAAAACGCGGTTGAGAAAGGTCTCCTGTACGCTTACCGCGACCGGAAAGCCAAAAAGCGCGACTTCCGTGCCCTGTGGATCCAGCGTATCAACGCCGGCGCCCGCATCCACGGCCTGTCGTACTCGCAGTTCATGGGCGGCCTGAAGAAGGCTGGCATCGACCTGAACCGTAAAGTTCTGGCCGACCTCGCCCTGAACCACCCCGAAGCTTTCCGCGGTATCGTAGAGAAAGTAAAAGCGTAGTTTTCTAAACTCTGCTTTACAAAAAAGCCTGGCCTAACCGGTCAGGCTTTTTTATTGCCGTTTGCTCAGGCGCAACGGAGCCAGAAATCTGCCTCCGAAATGTTGTCGAAGTGCCGTATGGTAAGGGGCAGATGGCGTTGCCGTACGACTTCAGTCGTGCCAGCGCGGTTTTGCGAATCGTAGGCATCGACCACGGCGCAGTATTGGTACCCCGCTTCGGTAACGGCCCGTTGAATCCATTCCTCTGACAACCAATGTTGGTCCTCTGGATGAATAGGGGGCATAAACCGGTGGTTGGTCAGTACTTTGGTCAGGTGTTGCTGTTGCAGGACCTGCAGAGCGGCGTTGTAGACGTCTCGCAGGTCATGGCTGCGCATAGGCGCCGGATGCCAATCGATACGGACATAGTTGCGGTGGACAACAACGTCCGCTAAGTCGTTCTGAAAGTGAAGACTTTCATCCGTAGGCAAGCAGTAAGTACTCATAACATTAGCCATATAAAAGCAGCAACGGCCGGTGCCAGCTTGGGCGTTGCCGTTGAGTTATAAATACGCGTTAAAAGCAAAAACCGCCTTCCCGTGTTGGGAAAGGCGGTTTTTATTTTGACACTGTAGCGGGGACGAGAGTTGAACTCGTGACCTCAGGGTTATGAATCCTGTGCTCTAACCAACTGAGCTACCCCGCCCTGTTTTGGTGGTGCAAAGGTAAAGCGAAGATTTAACCCGACGCAACCTTTGATGAAAAAAAAACCCGTGTATCTTGCCGCAAGTCGCCAATCTGGCTGAGGACCAGTGGTGCTAATTTTTTCGCTTACCTAGCTTTCCTATGCCCGTTTCCGCTACTCGCTCCAAGCATCGCTTCGTTCAGGAGTACCCCATCAATGCCTCGGCCAAGATTCTTTATCCCTACTTAGCCTCCGCCACGGGCCTTCGGCAGTGGTTTTGTCAGGATGTGCAGATGGCTGGCCCTCATACCTTCAATTTCGTGTGGGATAACCAACCGCACCTGGCTGAACTGACTTCCCAACGGACCAACCGTTCGGCGCGCTTCGTATTCCTGGGGCCTGACCGCCGGCACATGCCCGATGCCAATTACCTCGACTTTACGATTGAATCATCGGAGCTGACCCAAGAGGTATTCCTGCGGGTGGTCGATTACTCAGAAGAGACCGACGACATAGAGCTGCAGGAGATGTGGGATAATCTGGTGCAGACCTTGCGTGAGTTGGTAGGCGGCTAGGCGACTTTTTTTCGTGCCAGCGTGTTCTGAGAGGAGCAGCTACCGCTTTCAAGTAGCGGTGGCTGCTCCTTTTGCGCTTTTACCTCACCCGGTGCGCCAAGGCCACGTACCTTTGCGGCCGCTTTCAGCGTTTGACGCTGACTGGATAGGTTGCCCTTACGCATGAAGAAACTCGATAAGCTGATCTTGCGGGCCTTTTTCGGGCCGTTCTTACTCACGTTTGCAGTGGTGGAATTCGTATTCCTGACGCAGACGATGATGAAATACATGGATGACTTGGTCGGCAAGGACTTGGGGACCGGTGTTATCCTGCAGCTGCTGATGTATTTCAGCGTGCTCATCGTGCCCATTTCGCTGCCACTGGCCGTGCTGCTCTCCTCGCTGATGACCTATGGCAACCTGGGCGAACACCACGAACTGACGGCTATCAAAACCTCAGGAGTATCGTTGGTGCGCATTCTGCGGCCGATCATGGTGTTTAGCGTGTTGCTGGCCGGGTTTGCGTTCTGGTTCAACAATACCATTGTGCCCAAGGCAAATCTGGAAGCATACAGCCTGCTTTGGGACGTGCGGCAGCAGAAACTGGCCCTAGACATTCGAGAAGGGGTATTTTATAACGGCATTCCTGGCTACACCATCAAGGTCAACCGCAAGGGCGGCGAAAATGGGGAAAAGCTCTACGGCGTTATCATTTACGACCACAACGGCAGCAGCGGCAACATGGCCATGGTGCTGGCCGACTCGGGACGCATGGCCACGCGCTACAACGGGCAGTATTTGGGCCTGGAGTTGTTCAGCGGCCGCAAGTACGTGGATCAGCCGAGCGCGCGCGACCGAACCGGGGCAGGGTTTCTGCAACAGCGCTTCGACCGCACCGACATCGTATTCTCGCTAGCCTCCTTTGCTATGGACCGCACCAAAAAGGAGCTGTTTGCCGACAATAAAATCATGCTCACGCTGCCCCAGTTGCACGGTTTTGTGGATTCCGTCCACACGCAGCTCAACAAAGAGCGGAAGCAGCTGGCCGTGCAGATGAACCCGTATTTCCTCTACCAGCGCTTTGATACGACCGGGCAAACGCAGGCGCGCCGCACGGCCAACTGGCAAGTGCCCGCCAACCGCCTGCCCGCGGCTAACGCTTCCATGGCGCAATCGGCTGCGAACCGTGCCCGCAACATGCGCGCATTCCTCAGCAGTTATTCCGAACGATTGGCCAGCACGGCCCGCGAAGCCGGCAACTACCGTATCGAGGTATTTCGTAAATACACGCAGTCGGTGGCCATCCTGGTTATGTTCCTGATAGGTGCCCCCCTAGGCTCTATTATCAAGAAAGGCGGCTTGGGCGTGCCGGTGCTGGTGTCCATACTTTTCTTCATTATTTTCTACGTCGTGTCCATCATCGGCGAGAAGTATGGCCGCGAGGCCGTGATGCCCGTGGGGCTGGGCATGTGGATGTCGAACGTAGTCTTACTACCTGCGGGGCTGTTTTTCCTCTACCAAGCCCGCCGTGATTCCAGCTTGTTTGAAGTGGATTTCTGGTTGCGGCTCTCGCGCAAGCTGCCAACGTGGCTTAGACGTAAACCAGCGGTGGTCGCCTCAGCTGGTTAGCACGCTGCTTTGGAAGCATAGGATATAGTTTGGCCGGGTATACCCGGCCAAACGCTTTTAAGGCAATGCTAAGGAGTGGCCGACTCAGGCAACTGTCCATGCAGTCGAATATTTTCTTACCTTTGCGCCACGCCTTGCTAAGTTGCCGGCGTATACCCTTTTTCACACTTCTTAATCCAAGACGGGGCTTTCTCCCTATCTGCCGATGAAACTCACCACCGAGGCCAAGCAGGCCATCTTCGAACAGCACGGCGTTGCCAAGACCAAAACCGACACCGGTTCGGCCGAATCGCAAATCGCACTGTTCACCACCCGGATTAACCACCTGACGGAGCACCTGAAAGTCAACAAGAAAGACTTCTCGACCCGTCTGGGCCTGCTCAAGCTGGTAGGTAAGCGTCGCCGTCTGCTCAACTACCTGCAGAACCGCGAAATCAACCGCTACCGCGCCATCATCAAGGAGCTGGGCATCCGTAAGTAACCCACTCCAGAAAAGCAGGGAGCCCGCCGGCCGGGTTCCCTGCTTTTTTTGCGCTGCCCGGCACACCTTGTTGGCCGGGCGCGTTGTTTTACAAAAGTGCCGGATTCGCCGGCTGGCCCCCAGCGGCCCCGGCTTCGCTGCCCTCGCTGTCAATCATCCAAAGCTACCCCCGAAGGAATGCCTCCTTACAACGCGGTTACCAAACACATTACTCTGCCGGACGGCCGGCAGATTTCCCTCGAAACCGGCAAGCTGGCCAAATTCGCTGACGGCGCCGTTGTGGTCCGCCTCGGCGATGCAATGCTGCTGGCCACGGTGGTGTCGCAGCCCAGCTCGCGCCCCGACGTGGACTTCCTGCCGCTGTCGGTGGACTACCAGGAGAAATTCGGCGGTGCCGGCAAGATTCCTGGCTCGTTCCAGCGCCGCGAAGGCCGCCTTTCTGACTACGAAGTGCTCGTGTCGCGCCTTGTAGACCGCATCCTGCGCCCGATGTTCCCCAAGGACTATCACTACGAGGTGCAGGTAATGATTACCCTGATTTCGGCCGATAAGGACGTACAGCCCGATGCTCTGGCCGCCTTGGCCGCTTCGGCCGCCCTGTCGGTTTCTGATATTCCCTTTGCCGGCCCCATCTCGGAAGTGCGCGTAGCGCGCATCGATGGTCAGCTGCAGATTAACCCCAAGACCTCGGACATCGAGCGTGCCGACATCGACCTCATCGTAGGTGCGACCATCGACTCGGTGGCCATGGTGGAAGGGGAGATGAACGAAGTGAGCGAAGAGGAGATGGTAGAAGCCATTGCCTACGCCCACGAAGCCATCAAAGAGCAAGTACGCGTGCAGCAGGAACTCGGCCAGGCCGTAGAGAAGTCGCACGTGAAACGCGAGTACCCCAAGTACGACGAGAACGACGATCTGAAGCAGCGCATCACCGAAGCCGTGTACCAAAAGGCCTACGAAGTAGCCAAATCGGGTAACACGAGCAAGGCGGGCCGCAAGGAGTCGTTCGGCGCCATCAAGAAGCCCCTACTGGAAGAGCTGCAGGCCGAAAACCCGGAGCTGGACCTGAAAATGTTTGGCCGCTACTACGGTTCGGCTGAGAAGAAGGCTATCCGCGACATGATGATCAAGGAGCGCACCCGCCTCGATGGTCGTCAGCTGACGGAAATCCGCCCTATCTGGTCGGAGGTGAACTACCTGCCCGGTGCCCACGGCTCGGCCCTGTTTACCCGCGGCGAAACCCAGTCGCTGACTTCGGTGGCCCTGGGTACCAAGCTCGACGAGCAGATCGTGGACTCGGCCATGGTGTCGGGCTACAACAAGTTCCTGCTGCACTACAACTTCCCGGCCTTCTCGACCGGTGAGGTGAAGCCCAACCGCGGCCCTGGTCGTCGCGAAGTAGGCCACGGCAACCTGGCCATGCGCTCCATCAAGAAGGTGCTGCCCGGCGAGGACGAAAACCCCTACACCATCCGCGTGGTGTCGGACATCCTGGAGTCGAACGGCTCCTCGTCGATGGCTACCGTCTGCGCCTCTTCCATGGCCCTGATGGACGCTGGCATCAAGCTTAAGGCGGCCGTTTCGGGCATTGCCATGGGTCTGGTGCAGGACAAGGAAACCGGTGAGTACGCTGTACTGTCCGACATCCTTGGCGACGAAGACCACCTTGGCGACATGGACTTCAAAGTCACGGGCACCGAGAAAGGTATTGTGGCTTGCCAGATGGACATCAAAATCCAGGGCCTGTCGCACGAAATCCTCACCAAGGCACTGCACCAGGCTCGTGAGGGCCGCCTGCACATCCTGGGCGAGATGAACAAGACCATCAGCGCCCCGGCTGCTGACCTGAAGCCCCACACCCCGCGCTCCACGAAGATTCTGGTCGACAAGGAGTACATCGGCGCCATCATCGGCCCGGGCGGCAAAGTGGTGCAGCAGATCCAGAAGGACACCAACGCGACCATCACCATCGAGGAGAAGGACGAGAAGGGCCACGTGTACATCTACACCTCCAACGCCGACGATATGGCGGCTGCCGTAGGTCGTATCCGCGGTATCGCGGCCACGCCGGAAGTGGGCGAGACCTACAGCGGTACCGTTCGCTCGATCCAGGCTTACGGTGCGTTCGTGGAGTTCATGCCGGGCAAAGACGGCCTGCTGCACATCTCCGAAGTGAGCTACGACCGTCTGCCCTCGCTGGAAGGCGTGCTGACGGTAGGCCAGGAAGTGAAGGTGCAATTGGTGGAGGTAGACAAGAAAACGGGCAAGTTCCGTTTGTCGATGAAGAGCCTGATGCCGAAGCCGGAGGGCTACGTGGAGCCGGCCGAGCGCCCCGAGCGGGGTGACCGGCCCGAGCGCGGCGACCGTCCGGATCGGGGCCCACGCCCCGACCGCGGTCCGCGTCCCGAGCGTGGCGAACGTCCGGAGCGTTTCAACCGCTAATTCCGTAGGAAGGCCATAATTGCTTGGCGCGAACTTTCGGTCAGATGCGGGTGTTAGCCCCATCTGACCGAGGTTCCTACCAAGAAACTCTCTCAAAGACCAACCTGCACCTTTTACCCTTCGCGCCCGTCTACAATGAGACAGCTAAAAATCAGCAAGCAGATTACCAACCGCGAAAGCCAGTCGCTGGACAAGTACCTCCAGGAGATTGGTAAGGTAGATCTGCTCACTCCCGACGAGGAGGTAACGCTGGCGCAACGCATCAAGGAAGGCGACCAGCAGGCGCTGGAAAAGCTCACCAAGGCCAACCTCCGTTTCGTGGTGTCGGTGGCCAAACAATACCAGAACCAAGGTCTGTCGCTGGGCGACCTGATCAACGAGGGCAACCTCGGCCTGATCAAAGCTGCCAAGCGCTTCGACGAAACCCGCGGCTTTAAGTTCATCTCCTACGCCGTATGGTGGATTCGCCAGTCCATCCTGCAGGCGTTGGCCGAACAGTCGCGCATCGTGCGTCTGCCCCTGAACCGCGTCGGTTCGCTGAACAAAATCAGCAAGTCCTTCTCGGAACTGGAGCAGAAGTTTGAGCGCGAGCCCTCGCCCGAGGAAATTGCCGAAGTGCTGGAACTGACCACCTCGGAAGTGGTGGATACGCTCAAGATTTCGGGCCGCCACGTGTCGGTGGACGCGCCGTTCGTGCAGGGCGAGGAAAACCGCCTGCTCGACGTGCTCGAAAACGAAGACGAAGAGTCGCCCGACATGGGCCTGATGAACGACTCGCTGCGCAAAGAAGTGCAGCGCGCCCTCTCCACGCTCACCAAGCGCGAGGCGGACGTTATTACGCTGTACTTCGGCCTCAACGGCGAGCATTCGCTCACGCTGGAGGAAATCGGCGAGAAGTTCAACCTGACCCGCGAGCGGGTACGTCAGATCAAGGAAAAAGCTATCCGCCGCCTGCGCCATACCTCGCGCAGCAAGGCCCTGAAGCCTTACCTGGGCTAATTACCTTCCTGGTTTTTGCCAGTATCAGAAACCCCGGCCCTATGGTCGGGGTTTTTGTTTGACCAAGTGGCAGCCCTTCGTTCGGATGCTCTGCCACAATGTTACTATTCGGCCATTCAGCCGCATCCTGACGCGGGTAGTACGAGTTTTGACTAGTACTTCCGCGGCGGACCTTACCTTTGCCGCTCCTTACGGAATTCGCTTTGCAACTCATGGAAACTATTGCCGCAGAACACGTCAAGTGTCTGATCATTGGCTCGGGTCCGGCCGGCTACACCGCCGCCATCTACGCCGCTCGTGCTAACATGCAACCCGTCATGTACCAAGGCCTGCAGCCCGGCGGGCAGTTGACTATTACCAACGACGTCGAGAACTTCCCCGGCTACCCCGACGGCATTATGGGGCCGGAAATGATGGAGGACCTCAAGAAGCAGGCCACCCGCTTCGGCACGGATATTCGCTACGGCCTGGCTACCTCGGTGGACTTTTCGGGCCATCCGCACCGCGTTACCATCGACGAGAAGCACACCATCACCGCCGACGCCGTCATCATTGCTACCGGCGCCTCGGCCAAGTGGCTGGGACTTGAATCGGAGGCCCGGCTGAACGGCTCGGGTGTATCGGCCTGCGCCGTGTGCGACGGGTTCTTCTACCGCGGCAAGGACGTGGCCATTGTGGGCGCCGGCGACACGGCGGCCGAGGAAGCTACTTACCTAGCCAACCTGTGCAACAAGGTGTACATGCTGGTGCGGAAAGGGGAGATGCGCGCTTCCAAAATCATGCAGAAGCGCGTGCTTGACAACCCCAAAATCGAGGTGCTGTTTGATACGGCTACCGACGAAATCCTTGGGGAGCACGCCGTGGAAGCCGTGCGGGTGAAAAATATCCTGACCCACGAAACGCGCGAAATTGCTGTTGAGGGTTTCTTCGTGGCCATTGGGCACGAGCCGAACTCCGCCATTTTCCGCGAGTACCTGCACCACGACGAGCAGGGCTACCTCAAGACCATTCCGGGCACGAGCAAGACCAACGTCGACGGCGTGTTTGCCTGCGGCGACGTGCAGGACTTCGTGTACCGGCAGGCCGTGACGGCGGCGGGCACCGGCTGCATGGCCGCGCTGGACGCCGAACGGTATCTGGCGGCGCTGGGCGTACACTAGGGCGCTGCTAAAACGGCATGCCAGGCTGGTCGAGGGATTCCGCGTGCTGACGTCGGATAGAAAATTCTATCAGGCAAGATGCCTAGGTCGCCTCGGCAGGACGCTCTTAGGGCCTGCGCTCCTGATAGAATACTAAAAATTGGATTTGGCCGTTGCAACGGGCCGTCTTGCCTTTCGGGCGAGGCGGCCCGTTTTGCTACGCTTCCGTACCTTTGCGGGCTCCCGAGGGCTGCGCCACCCAGCGTGGCCCGCGGGGCCTCCACCCATTCATATTGCACTTGTCAAACGCATTCAAACTCTGGCTGCTTGGATTGCTGGCTCTGCTGTTGAGCTTCAGTCCTGATGCGGCCCAGGCGCAACGGCGCCGCGCCGGTCAGCCCAAGGCAAAGGCCGGCACTCCGAAGGATTTCTTCAAGATCCGAGCCCCTAAAATTCGCTACGTACGCCCCGATACGTCGGTGGTCGTGGAAACCGAAGAGCTGCCCGACGACAACTCGGAAGCCGCCAAATCGGTGTTTAAGCCGGCCAAACCGCTGAGTATTGTCAGCGAGGACACCAGCACGCTCAACCTGGGGCAGCAGAGCATCGTCGAAATGTCCGAGGAAGTACTCATCGACTCCTCCTGGATCAAGGTGGCCGGCTACTACGCCATCTGGGACACGCGCTACGTGAACCCCTACCGCCGCGACCCCAGCCGCTACCGCGACACGCTCACGCTGCACCTGACCGACCCGGCCCGGCAGCGCATGGCCCGTATGCCGCTGAACACGACCCCGGTTACTTCCGGCTTCCGCTTCCGCGGCTACCGCTGGCACTACGGCGTGGACCTGGACCTGGAAACCGGCGACTCGGTGAAGGCCGCTTTCGACGGCGTGGTGCGCGTGGTGAACTGGGATGGTGGCGGCTACGGCAACTACATCGTGGTGCGGCACTACAACGGCCTGGAGACGGTGTACGGCCACCTAAGTAAGCAACTGGTGAAACCCGGCACCTTCGTGAAGGCCGGGCAGCTCATCGGCAAGGGCGGCAGCACGGGGCGCAGCACCGGCTCGCACCTGCATTATGAAGTGCGCTACGAGGGCAACCCCATCAACCCGGAGGAGATTTACGATTTCCCGGAGTACCAGCTGCGCAAGGAAAACCTGGCCATTACGGCGGCGCTGTTTAACTACGCCGGGCAGGCGGCCCGCATGAAAGCCGCCGTGCAGGCCCGCGCCAGCCGCGGTCAGCCCACGGCGGCCCGGCGCACGGTGTCGCACCGCATCCGCTCGGGCGACACGCTCTCGGAAATTGCCGACAAATACGGGGTTTCCCAGGCCCAGATTCGCCGGCTAAACAACATCACCGGCAAAACCACGCTGCGGCCCGGCCGTACGCTGCGGATCAAGTAAGTAGCTGAATTGGTGAATGGCTAAATGGTTGAGTGTTCTTGCCCTGTGAGAACAGCCAGCCATTTAGCCATTTTTGCCATTTGACAATCCAAGTATGATGAAACTCGACATTCTGGTCCTGGCTTCGCACCCCGACGACGCGGAGCTGTGCGCCGGCGGCACTATTGCCGCAGCCATTGCGCAAGGCAAAAAAGTAGGCGTGGTAGACCTTACCCGCGGCGAGCTGGGCACCCGCGGTACCCCCGAAACCCGGGCGCAGGAAGCCGCCGCCGCCGCCGAGCTGCTGGGCCTGAGCGCGCGCGAAAACCTGGGCCTGCCCGACGGCTTCTTCCGTAACGACCGGGAGCATCAACTGCCCATCATTGCCGCCGTGCGCCGCTACCAACCCGATATCGTCCTCTGCAACGCCATTCACGACCGGCACCCCGACCACGGCCGCGGCTCGCAGCTCTCGTCGGAGTCCTGCTTTCTGGCCGGGCTACGGATGATTGAAACCATCGGCGAGGATGGGCAGCCGCAGGCGGCGTGGCGCCCTAAGCAGGTGTACCACTTCATCCAGGACCGCTACATCAAGCCCGACTTCGTGGTCGACATCTCGGCGCACTGGGGAACCAAGCGCGCCTCGGTGGCCGCCTACGGGTCGCAGTTCAACGTGGCCGCGGATGGGCAGCCGCACACCCACATTTCCTCGCCGGAGTTCTGGCACTTCATGGAAGGCCGGGCGCGTGAGTTTGGCCACGCCATCGGGGTGGAGTTCGGGGAAGGCTTCACTGTGGAGCGGCCCATCGGGGTGCGCGACCTGAGCCAGCTGTTCTAAGCCCGTGGGCTGCGGGAGAAAAGGACAGGACGAGCTAAGACTCAAAAATTGATTATTCGAGCGGGGCGCTTGCCTGGACAAACGTCCGGGCTGGCGCTTTCAGCACTGCGACACATCTGTTCAACCCTAAAATCCCCCGGCCATGGGGCAGAAGGTGCTTGTGACCAACTACCACGTGAGTGAAGTCACGCATGCATCAATCAGCGAAATGGCGGAGACGCATTAGGGCGTAGACGAACCTGAACAAAACCGGCCGCTTCGCGTCGAGTACGAGATGCACACGACGAAGCGACCGGTTATTTTGTGGCCTGAATAAGCCTGGTAAAAGTCCATTCGAAAGGCCTCCCCTGATGATTTGAGCAGTTTATACTCTGCCCAAAGCGTCGGACCTGTATTTTCCGGCCGGCGCCAACTGGCATTGCGCTATATTTTCGCGGTGTTGTTCGGCCCGCGCTGCACTACTGTCCCCAATCCCTTCCCATGTCCATTACCTCCCAAGCCGACCTCAACGGCCTTCAGCAAATCAGTGCCGCCGTGGCCGCCACCCTGCAGCAGATGCGCGAATACGCCCAGCCAGGCATGAGTACCCAGGAGCTGGACGAGTACGGCGGCCGTCTCTTGACCGCGCTGGGCGCCCGCTCGGCTCCGCGCCTGACCTACGGCTTTCCGGGCTGGACCTGCATCAGTGTCAACCAGGAGGTGGCCCACGGCGTCCCCACCCCGCACAAAGTGCTGCGGGAAGGAGACCTGATCAACATCGACGTGTCGGCGGAGAAGGATGGCTTTTGGGCCGACAACGGCGGCTCGTTTGTGCTCGGCGCCGATGTGCACCAGCACCAGCCCTTGGTCGACGCCTCCCGGCAGATTCTGCGCACGGCCATCAGCCGCATCCGGGGCGGCGTGCGCATCGCCGACATTGGCGGGCTGATTGAGGCGGAAGCCCGCAAAGCCGGCTTCCGCGTTATCAAGAACCTCGTCGGGCACGGGGTGGGCCGCAGCCTGCACGAGGAGCCCAAAGAAATTCCCAACTACTACGACCGCCACAACCTGAAGCGCTTCAAAAAGAACTCGGTGGTGGCCGTGGAAACGTTCATCTCCACCCGCGCCAGCCTGGCCCATCAGCTCAGCGACGGGTGGACGCTGAGCACCAAGGACGGCAGCTTCGTGGCCCAGCACGAGCACACGCTGGTCGTCACCGACGGCCAACCGTTGATTCTGACCGCGGCCAACGGCATCTGGGACTAAGGCCAGCCCCAACCCAAGCCACGAAGTAGCAATAAAAAAAGCCCGGCTGCGAAGCCGGGCTTTTTTGCTAAAGCCAGATAGGGTTAGCGCGCGTTCAACCGGTTCTTCTTCCAGTTCGATACCGGCAAGGCCACGCTGCCCGTAGCTACGCCGCCGGCCGCAGCCGCCCCGGCGCCTTTCTGCTCGGTGAGCAGCTTGGCGGCCAGCACGGCGGCTAGCTGAGCCAGCTCGGGACTGGGCGTTTGCTGCAGCACGCTGGGCTGGAAATGGTCCTTGATGAAGTTCGTGTCGAAGTCGCCGGAGGTAAAAGCGGGGTGCCGGAGCACGTAGCTACCGAAGCCCAGGGTAGTTTCGATGCCGGTAATCTGGTACTCGTCGATGGCGCGCAGCATGCGGTCAATGGCTTCCTGACGGTTGGCGCCGTAGGTGACCAGCTTGGCAATCATTGGGTCGTAGTAGATGGGGATGTCCATGCCCTGCTCGAAGCCGTCGTCGACGCGCACGCCGGGGCCCTGGGGGCGCACGTAGGTTTGCAGACGGCCGATGTCGGGCAGGAAGTTGTTCTGCGGGTCTTCGGCGTACACGCGGAGCTCCAGGGCGTGGCCGGTGATGCTCAGGTCTTCCTGGCGGAAGGCCAGCGGCTCGCCCTGGGCCACCTTGATCTGCTCCTTCACCAGGTCGAGGCCCGTAATCATTTCCGTGACGGGGTGCTCCACCTGCAGGCGGGTGTTCATCTCCAGGAAGTAGAAGTTGCGCTGATCATCCAGCAGAAACTCCACGGTGCCGGCGCCAGTGTAGTTGCAGGCGCGGGCCACGTCGACGGCGCAGCGGCCCATTTCGGCGCGCAGCTCGGGCGTGAGCACTGACGAGGGCGCTTCCTCGATAACCTTCTGGTGGCGGCGCTGAATGGAGCATTCCCGCTCGAACAAATGCACGATATTGCCGTGCTCGTCGCCCAGCACCTGGATTTCGATGTGACGCGGCCCCGTCACGAACTTCTCGATGAACACGGAGCCGTCGCCGAAGGCCGAGGTGGCTTCGTTGATGGCCAGCTGCATCTGCTCCTCGAACTCGGCAGCCGCGTGTACCAGGCGCATGCCCTTGCCGCCGCCGCCGGCCGAGGCTTTGATCAGGATGGGGAAGCCCACCTGCTCGGCAATGCGCTTAGCCTCTTCCACGTCGCTGATGGCCTCGGCCGTGCCGGGCACCAGCGGGATGTTATAGGCCTGCACGGCTTGTTTGGCCGAGAGCTTGTCGCCCATGATGTTCATGGCCTCGGGCGAGGGACCGACGAAAATGAGGCCGGCTTCCTTGACCATGCGGGCGAAGTCGGCGTTTTCGGAGAGGAAGCCGTAGCCGGGGTGAATGGCATCGACGCCGAGCTGCTTACACACCTCGATGATTTTGTCGCCGCGCAGGTAGCTGTCCTTGGAGGCGGGCGGGCCCACGCACACGGCTTCGTCGGCGTAGCGCACGTGCAGGGCGTTGCGGTCGGCTTCGGAGTAGATGGCCACGGTCTTGAGGCCCATTTCGCGGGCCGAGCGCAGCACGCGCAGGGCAATTTCGCCGCGGTTGGCGACGAGCAGCTTGGTAATTTTCTTCATGCCAGATGGGGGCAAGGGGAGGGAGCAGGGTTAGGAAGGCCGAAAGTAATAAGCTCGGGCCGAACGCGCGGCGCTATGCCATTGGCAAGGGCGAAGCAGGCTGCCCGCTGGGCCTGGGTTGGAAGCCATTCAGACGGTGTTTTACGGGCAATCAGCGGACTTGAGCCGACCTCTATCAACCTCGGCTTGCGCCACCGAATACACTTTGCGAGCCAAGTGAATCTGAAAATTATGCAAGGTAAATATATGATATTCAGCTTTTTTGCCTGTATTTGCGTGCAGCCCATTTCGACTTCGGTGGTGCGCCTACAGTAAGCGGCGCGTCGTGTTCGGTGTACCCTCTGCCTTTGGGCCCTGCGGCCGACTCACCCAGCAAGCCTCCCAGAACCATTATGCGTATCCGCTTTGCTACCCGTTGGGTGGCGGTGGCCGCCTTGTGGCTACCCGCTACTGCCGCCGGGCTGACCGGTGCCCTGGTGCCCGCCTGCACCGAAGCTTCCCGGCCGCCCGCGCCGCCGCTGCCGCACTCGGCCCAAAGCTACGTGCGGCCCTACACGGCGCCGTTTGGCTACGGCTGTAACCTGGGCTACTACGGCCCCGCCTGGCCGGATGAGCAGTTGGCTGCCGCGGCCCGGGGGGCCGGGGTCAGCACCATCCGCTTGACGCTGCCCGAGCAGTTTCTGGCGCAGTGGGGCTGGGGCATACGCCGCGGCACCTTCGCTTACTACGCCGATTCGCTGGACCTCCGCGAGCTGGTGTGCTTCGTGGGGGAGCCCAGCCCCGCCCACCGCGACCCGGTGACCTACCCGGGCAGCCCGGAGCAGTCGAAGCTGTTTGCCAACCTCTATGAGCCGATCTGGCAGCCGGATGGGAGTGTTAACCCCCACAATTACTATGCGCAGTACCTCTACCAAGTGCTGCGGCGCTACGGCGGGCGGGTGCGCTTTTGGGAAGTGATAAATGAGCCGGACTTCATCACCGACCGCAGCAACCGGGAGTGGCTGGCGCGGGCGCCCACGCCGGCCGAGACGCCCAACGTGCGGGCGCCCATCTACCGCTACATCCGCACCTTGCGCATCACCTGGGAAGTGGTGAAAAAATACCAGCCGGACGCCTATGTGACGCCCGGCGGCCTAGGCTACCCCGAGTACCTGGATGCCTTACTGCGCTACTCCGACAACCCCCGCGACGGGCGCGTAACCAGCCAGTACCCGGCCACGGGGGGCGCTTATTTCGACGCACTGGATTACCACGTGTACCCGGCCTACGACCTGCGCCGGCGCGAGTGGCGGCGGGCGGGGCAGTTTGCCTATTCGCACCACTCCGACGCCGCCGCCGCGCAGGTGGTGGCGCACAAAAATGCCATGGAAGCCGTGCTGCACCGCTACGGCTACGACGGGCGCACATACCCGCGAAAGCCGGCCATCGTGACGGAAACCAACCTGAGCCGGCGCCCGGCCGACTGGCGCTACGGCTCCGACGAGCTACAGCGCAATTTCGGCATGAAGGCGTTGGTGCTGGCGCAGAAAAGCGGCATCCGCCAGCTGCACTTCTACCACCTGGCCGAAACGGCCCCGGCCCCGCCAGCGGGCAGCGCGGTGGATGGCACCACGGAATTTCAGCTCATGGGGCTCTACGAACAGCTGCCGGAGGCTACCGCTGGCCAGCCCAGGCTGACGCCGCTGGGTATGGGCGTGCGTGCTACGGCCAAATTGCTCGGAGGCCTCGCCTACGATGCGGCGCGGACGGCGGGGCTACAGCTGCCAGTCAGTGTGGAAGGCGCGGCCTTTGCCGATGCCCGGCGGGTGGTGTACGTGCTCTGGGCGCGCACCGCGCAGGATCGAAGCGAACAGGCCTCTGCTGCCTATTCCTTCCCGGCGGCGCTAAAAATCGGGCGGGTGCGGCAGTACGCCTGGGATGATGAGGCTGCAATGCAGAAGCCTGTGATACGCACAGCTCAGGACATCCTGCTCACCGGTACCCCTGCTTTCTTCGAGCCAGTGCCCGTTGGCAAGCCTCGGGTATTGATGGCAAAGGTTCATTTATGGCGAAGGTGAAGCCGTGGTAGTTGCATGAATAAGTTATAGTATAGGCTGTAATCAGGGAGGTGATAATTGTTTTATAGCAATAGTATTAAAGCAATAAGTGTGCGCAGCGGGCTGACGCCTGTTTTGAATCGTAAGCAAATCAGGCGGGCCTTGGATTTGTGGATGTTGCGGTGAATTTAATTGCGGCGCTTAGGTAGGTACACGCAGTGCTATGAGTAACTTAGCTTCTGTTGAGCGGGTAGCAGCTTTGGCTTGTCTGCGGTAATTGTAAATTGTGAAGGAGGTGTTGAAGATGTTGAAGGTTCGCTTTGTTGAAAAAAGTGCTATTGATGGCTTCGCTTAGCGGTTGCACTTCCCGTGCTGGCGAAGCTGCTTCGTCAGCCTGATAGCTCAGCCGGAGTGCCCCGCACCGCCGGCCCCACGCCCAACCCCGACAGCCGCGTGGCTGCGCACCCACCGCCCCGATTGAAGATGGCTGCTTTGCTTGGAGTGCAAAGCATGCAGACGCGGACCAACCCCTGTTTACCAACCTTATGCGGACACTTCTAACCCGCCGTTGCAGCCTGGCAACGGTGCTCGGCTACTGCCTGGCCGTGGCGGCTCACGCCCAAAATCCTGCTCCCGGAGAGCAGCAAGTTGCCATTGTGGCGGCCTCGCCCAGCGTAAACACCGGCCAGGACTACTCGGCCTGGCTGGACAACGACCCCGCGCACCTGGTGCCGGATTACTGGATGCCCGCCAACTTCCAGTACATCGATGTGACCTTGCCGCTGAGCCAGGCCACCACGCTCACGCGGCTGGCGCTGTTTGATTACCAGGGCTCTTTTCCCAGCCAGCCGGCCACGCTCTACGCCGTCAGCGGCGGGCAGCGGGTGCTGCTGGGCACCTTCGATGGCGCGCAGTACAACCAATGGGTGGACCTGCCGGTAAGCGGCAACATCACGGCCGAAGCCATTGTCGTTCACAAGTACTGCAACAACCTGCCGGTCAAGATCAAGGTGTTTGGGCGCAGCGGCAGCACGCCGCCGACCACTCCGCCCGCGCCGGTGCCCGCTGTCGTGAGCCTGGCCGCGCTGCCGACGCTCACGGCGGGCGGCGCGGCGTACGCGCTGTCGGCCAGCAGCACCAACACTGCCACGCCCATCACCTTCAGCTCCTCCAACCCCGGCGTGGCCGCGGTGACGCAGAGCGGCGGGCAGTGGCTGCTGACGCCGGTGGGAGCGGGCACGGCTACCGTTACGGCTTCGCAGGTGGCCGGCAGCGGCTACCTGGCGGCCTCAGCCAGCCAGACGGTGCAGGTGCAGGCGGCTCCGGCGGGCGGCAACGGCGGGGGCGGTACTGCGCCGCCTTCGGCGGCCGGGCGCATTCCGCTCGACCCCAGTCGTTGGTACATCCAGAACAACGTGGGCAACGGCATTGCGGCCCTGTTTGACGGGCAAACCAGCACCGGCGCCAGCACGGGCTGGGGCAAGATCCTGCCCACTTACGACACGTACTACGCCCTGCACCCGGGCGAGGCCATGAGCATCGAGAGCATCCGTTTCTTCGACGGCGAAGGCAGCAACCCCAACGACCCGATGACGCTGTCGGTCATCACCGATACCTGGCAGCGCATTCCGGTGGCCACCTTCACGGGCGGGCAGTACCAGCAGTGGGTGGGGCCCGACCCCGCGCAGCCCGGCAACTTCCGGCTGAGCGCGCCCATCAACAACGTGCGCTACCTGGTCATCACCGCCTCGTGGGCGTACCCGACGGAAATCGAGCTGTACGGGCCCTACGTGGCCGGCACCTCGCCGGCCGCCGCCGATCCGGCGGCGCTGGCCCGGCAAAAGCAGATCAAGCTGCGCCAGCAGCTCGGGGTCAATGCCTTTGAGTGGGACATTGAAGACCCCAACCGACCCTATGAAGTGGACGAAACGCGGCTGGCAGCGGCCCGGAACTTCCGCGGCATCCGGCACTACGTCGACTGGGAGAAGCTGGAGCTGACCGAAGGCAACTACACCTTCAACCCCACCCACAGCGGGGGCTGGAACTACGACGCCCTGTATCAGCGCCTGAAGCAGGAGGGCATCGAGGTGCTGGCTTGCCTGAAGACGCTGCCGCCGTGGATGCTGGCTAGCTACCCAGGCCCGGAGCGGGATATGGAAAACGTGCCCGTACGCTACGGCCGCGACTTCAGCAGCCCGCAGTCCTACCTGGAGCAGGCCAAGGTGGGCTTTCAGTTTGCGGCGCGCTACGGGGCCAACGCCGGCGTAAATCCGGCGCTGGTGCGCGTGAACCCGGCCACCCGCTGGGGCGGCGACGGCGTCAACCAGGTGCGCATCGGGCTGAACCTGATTAAGTACATCGAGTGCGACAACGAGCGGGACAAGTGGTGGAAGGGCCGCAAAGCCTACCAGACCGGCCGCGAGTACGCCGCCAACCTCTCGGCTTTCTACGACGGGCACAAGGGCACGATGGGCCCCGGTGTGGGCGTGAAGAACGCCGACCCCGCTATGCAGGTGGTCATGGCCGGGCTGGCCTCGCCCAACCCCGACTACGTGCGCGGCATGATAGACTGGTGCCGCCAGTACCGCGGGCTGAAGGCCGACGGCTCGGTGAACCTGTGCTGGGACGTCATCAACTACCACCTGTACTCCAACGACGCCCGCACCTCGCAGGGCGGCAACTCCACCCGCGGGGCGGCCCCGGAGGTGTCGGAAGCCGGGGAAGTAGCGCGGGCCTTCGTGCAGATGGCCCATCAATACGCCGGCGACATGCCCGTCTGGATTACCGAAACCGGCTACGACGTGAATCAGGGCAGCCCGCTCAAGGCCGTGGCTATCGGCGGCCGCTCGGTGCTCGAAACCCAAGCCGACTGGCTGCTGCGCACGGCGCTGCTGTATGCCCGCTGGGGCGTGGAGCGGGTGTTCTTCTACCAGATGTACGACGACAACCCTGGCAGCAGCCAGCAGTTTGCCTCTTCGGGGCTGATCAACCAGGACAAGACGCCCAAGCCCGCGGCCGATTTCATCCGCCAGGCCGGGCAGCTGCTGGGCGACTACACCTACCAGAACACGCTCAGCCAGGACCCCATTGTGGACCGCTACACCAACGGCAGCCGCACGGCTTACGCCCTGGTGGTGCCGGATGAGCGCGGCCGCACCGCCAGCTACACGCTCAGCGTGGGCGCCGATTCGGCCCGCATCTACCGCCCGCAGGCGGGGCAGGCCACGATGAGCCTGACGCGGGTGCGCACCCAGGGCGGCAACCTGCAACTGACCGTGACCGAGACGCCGCAGTTTGTGGTGGTGGGCGGCGGCGGTACCAGCTCGGCGCCGCCGGCTACCACGGGCTGCGCCGGCACGGGCTCGATTCAGCTGGAGCAGTGGACGAACGTAGGCGGTACGGCCATCAGCGCCATTCCGCTGCAAACGTTCCCCACCAGCACCAGCACGCTCAGCAAGCTGGAAAGCCCCCGCAACCTGGGCGACAACTACGGCGTGCGCATCCGCGGCTACCTCTGCCCGCCGCAGAGCGGTAGCTACACCTTCCGCCTCGCCGGCGACGATGACTGCGAGCTGTGGCTCAGCCCCGACGCCGACCCGGCCCACAAGGTGCGCATTGCCGGCTTCGCGGGCTATACCGACTACGGCCAGTGGGACAAGTACGCCGGGCAGCAATCGGCGCCGGTGACGCTGCAGAGCGGGCAGCGCTACTACGTGGAGGCGCTGATGAAGGAAGCCGGCGGCCAGGACTTCGTGGCCGTGGCCTGGACCCTGCCCAACGGGCAAACCGAAGCCCCCATTGCCGGCTCCCACCTGATTCCGTTCGGCCCCACGGCCAGCCGCAGCGCTGCGGCTTCGGCTACCGCCACGGCCGCGACTTCACGAACGGGCGCGGAAGCCGAGGTAGTGGCTTTCCCCAACCCCTTCACCGACGAAACCCGCATCAGCCTGCGCCTGCCCACGGCCGGCCCGGTGATGCTGGCCCTGTACGACGCGCAAAACCGCCTGGTGCGGCGGCTGTACCAGGGCACGCTAAGCGCCGGAGAGCAGAAGCAGGTGACGCTCGGCCGCGAAGGACTGAGCACGGGCATCTACATCCTGCGTCTTTCGACCAAGGATCAGGTGCTGACCCGGCGCGTGTCGTTTGTGCCCTGAAGCACCAAGCCGACCGGCCAGGACCACCTGGTTCGGGAGTCCCTGGCCGCAGATAGGCCAGGGACTCCCGAACCAGGTGGCTGCCGCAGCGAACCAGATGGGGCCCTATCCGAACTCACTTGGCGCTTGGCCGAACCAGTTTAGGGCTACTATGAGATGTTTTGGGCGGAATGCGGCTCGTATTTGGACAAGACCGGGCCAGTTCGGTTAGTAACCGGCTTAGTTCTGGTCAAACGCGAGCCAGCTTGTGTCTGGTTGGGCCTGATTTAGGTCAGGTGTGAGCCAGTTTGGGCACGAAGCGGCCCAGTTTGGCTCGGCTCCGAACCAGTTAAGGCCCGCGCTGAGCCCGTTGGGCTACCCCGGTGGCTCCTGCGGGCGTCGTGCCGCCTGGGGCAATACGAGCAACTGTCGGAGAGGCGGTCGGGCGAAACCCGGTCTATGCTTGGGCCGCGGTGCCGCCGCGCAGGGTGTGCAGTACCTGCCGGGGAAAACTCAGGTCCAGCGGCGCCTGCAGCAGGGCTTTGGCGGCGTACCGGGCCCCGGTCAGCAGCTGTCCTTTGCCGAAGGCGTAAAGCGCCCCTTCGCGCATCCGGTCCAGCTCCAGCTGCCGGCGCCAGCGTGCCGTAAGGGGCCGCACGGCCGCCAGACGCGCCGGCAGCGGCAAGTGAGCGAAAGTAGCCGTCAGCAGGTGGGCCAGCCGGGCGTCCATCAGCTCTTTCTGGCGCGGGCCCCAGTAGTGAAACACGTACTGGTCGCTGCGCAGCAGGGGAAACTGCAGCGGCAGAGCTACCGAAAACGCCAGCTGCTCGGCCGTAAACCAGCCCGTGGCGGCGTAGAAGGCGTCGGTCAGCGCATACACGTCGGGCAGGAGCGGGGCGGCTGTGGCGGGCAGGCCCAGCACGCCCGAGTTCCAGGCCTGCTGGGTGCGCAGCAACTGCCGCGCCCGGCCCGCCACGCGGAAGGTGCAGCCGGCAATCAGCTCCAGAAAGCGGCGCGGGTACTCGGCCTGATCGAAGCTGGCGTAGATGCCCGGGGCTTCCTCGAACGTGTACTCCGGCTGGTGCATGAAGGCCGTGCCGGCGGCCAGCCAGCGCAGCAGCGGCCCGGGGTCCGACTGGAAAAACGTGTCGGAGTCGCAGTAGAGCAGGCTGCGGCCGGGGTACACCTGCTGCACCTCGTCGAGCACGGCCACCTTCACGCGATGCACGTAGTGGTGCGGCCCCTGCATGGCCCGCCGCTGCTCCACCTCGAGGGGTACGTAGTCGACGGGCAGGCCGGCGAGATAGGGCTCGAAGAAGGCCGGGCAGTCGGTGAAGACGAGGGTGCGCACGGCCTGCTGCGGGCCGCGGTAGCGGGCCCAGAAGCTGAGCGCCGCGAACAGGGCACGGCGGTATTCGGCCTCGCGGCCGTAAGAAAGCAACACAAGGTACTGCATGAGAAAAGCGGACTGGGTGGTGGAAAAAGCCAGTCGGGTGGGGAGCGGCGCTGCAGTCTGACGTCAAAAGCGGGGCGGAAAAGCTAGTGCGGGAACAACCTGGGTAACCGGTACCGGGCGGACGCTGCGCCCGCCGCCGCACATGGCCACAAGGCGGCTGCGGACGGCCTGCCCGGTGCCGGTTACCGCTTTAGGAGCGCGTGGGAAGCAACTTGTGGAACAGCAGCGTGCCGCGGCGCAGCACGTCGTCAAAGGCCAAAGGCAGCATGCTTTGCAGGTGCAGCGGCAGGTAGCGCCCCAGCACCACGTAGCCGTAGATCAGGCTGCTGAGCACCGTGAGCACCGAGGCCAGCGCCGCGCCGTACACGTTGCCGGTGAGGCGGATGAGCAGCACGTCGGCCGCCACGTTGACGGCCAGGGCCAGCAGCACCTTCACCAGGTTCAGCTGCGGGCGGCCGATGATGTCGAGCGTGACGCCCAGAAAGCGCTCCACCGGGTAGAGCAGCGCGCTGGCCAGCATCAGGCGGTAGAGCATGGCCGCTTCGGTGCCCACGTACTTGCCCCCGCCGATCAGGCCCACAAACACATCGGCCAGCAGCAGGCACCCGAGAATGATGGGCACGAACAGCAGGGTCAGGAAGCCCGCGTACTTGCTCAGCAGGGCCGCTACTTCCTGCTCGCGGCCGCGGTTCACGGCTTCCGACATGCTGGGCATGGCCGTGGCCAGGCCGCTGCGCAGTGGGATTTCCAGGATTTCGAGCAGGCGCTGGGGCAGGTTGTACACGGCCAGCGCGGCCGGCCCGAGCATGAACTTGATGAGGAAGCTGTCGGAGCTGCGCAGCAGGTTGGCGCACAGATAGGTGCCGAAGCTGTACTTGCCGAAGTGAAACAGCTCGGCCACCGTGGCGCGGGTGCGGCGGGGCAGGGCCGCGAGCTGCGCCCACCCGGCCGCTACGGCCACCGCGCTGGTCACCAGCGCCCCGAACAGGAAGGCGTACATCACGCTGAGCAAACTCAGCTGCCCGAAGAAGTACGTGCCGAAAATGAGCACGATGAAGGAGCCCTGGTTGAGCAGGCGGATGTAGAGAATCCGGTCGAAGCGCTGCTCGGCCTGCAGCACCCAGGTGGCTACGTTGAAGGGCAAGGTCAGCAGCAGCGCCACCCCGAACCAGCGCAGCAGCATCAGCACGCCCGCGTCGGTGACGTAGCGCGCGAGCGGCAGGACCAGCAAATTCAGCCCCACGAAGGCGGCCGTGACCAGCAGGCCCAGGTACCAGGCCGAGCCGGCCACGCAGCGCTGCCGCGCGGCGTCGGCGCCGGCGTAAAACTTCACCAGGGCCGTCTGGAGCAGGCCGGTGCGGAAGGTGTCGAGCAGCAGAAAGGCGAACTGGAAGAACACCCAGTTGCCCATGTCGGCCTCGGGCAGCAGGCGGTAGAGCAGGCTGTAGCTGAGCACGCTGAACACGGCCATGACGCCGTTGCCGCTCAACGACAGAAAGTGACGGTTGTGGAGCAGCTGCCTCATGCCGACAGGCGCGTGAAGTGACGCAGGGCCCGGGCCGGGGGCGTGAGCAGGGCAGCCGCGCGGCGGGCGTAGCAGCTCTCGATGGCCGCGTAAATCTTCGCCACGCTGTTTTCCCAGGTGTGCGTGGCCGCCAGGGCCCGGCGCTGGGCCTGCCGGGCCGGGCTGTCCTGCCGCAGGGCCAGGGCAATGAACTCCACGTACTCGCCGGCCGAGTCGGCCAGGTAGCAGCAGTCCTCGAAGGCCGCCATGGCCTCGGTGCGGGTGGCCACCACGGGCTTGCCTAGGGCCAGGTACTCGTCCACCTTGCGCGGGTAGTTGCCGATGGTCATGGGGTTGATGAGCTGCGGGTTCAGGCACACGTCGAAGTGCTGCACGTAGCCGGCCAGCTGCTCGGGGGGCCGAGGGCCGAGAAAGTGCACGTTGGGCTGCTGGTGCAGGGCGCTGGCGCGGAAGGCCTCGTCCTCGGGCCCGACGAGCACCAGCTGCCAGCCCGGCCGCTGCCGGCTGATGGCAAGCAGCGCGTCCACATCGAGGCGCCGGCTGGTGAGGGCGCCCACGTAGCCGATGCGCGGCCCCTCGGGCAGCCCCAGCAACTCGAAGGGTACGGGGGCCGGAGCGGTCGGGGCGAGCAGGGCCGCGTCGCAGCCCTGGCCCACGTCGAAGGCCTGGGCGTTGTAGCGGCGGCAGTAGTCGGCCAGGTAGCCGGAGTTGGCCACGCACACGTCGCTCTGGGCAATGAGCCGGGGCTCGAGGCGGCGGCCGTGCTTCTGCCAGTAGTCGGTAGCCAGCAGGTTGTCGCGCGAGTAGTACACGCTCACCTCGGGCTGCAGCAGCTCCTTGAGGTAGAAGCTGCGGAAGATGTCGCCGTCGTTGAAGAGAATGAAGTGCTCGAAGCGCAGCGTGTTCAGCCCCTCGCGGATGCAGCGGGCTAAGCGGCGGTTGTTGCGCTTATTCAGCGCGTTGTACAGCTCCGAGGCCGGCAGCCAGTTGATGGATTCGATAAGCCGGTCCGGCGTGAGCACCCACAGATTGGGCCCTACCGCCTGCAAGGCCGGGGCCTCGCCGCGAATCACCCGCCGCCGCTGCTGCACGGCCGGCTCGTGGCGCTGGCGCAGCAGGGTGTTGCGGTCCAGCGGGGCGTTTACGTACAGCACGCGGTTGTGGCGGCTGAATTCCAGCGCAATGTCCTTGCAGTTGCTGCCGATGCTGGTGTCCCAGGGCTGCTGCCCCACGATGACGATGTCGCGGCCATGAATCATACGGGGAAAGGTTGGCACCCCGGCCGCGCGGCGGGTAGAAGGCAGCGGACTGGGGCGGTTGAGGTTTCAAGAGAAAGCGACGGAAGGTGGCGCCGCCGCGCCGGCCGGCGCCAGGCCCAGCAGTTCCGCGTCGATGCGGTCCAGCACGGCCGCGTCCTGCTCGGCGTCGAACTTGCGGGCGAAGAGCTTGGGCGAGCGGGCCAGCTGTTCGAAGTCGACCGTGGTGAGCACCTTGGGCCGCGCCCCGCCCGCCGACCAGTCGATGTAGCGGTAGTTGTCGTTGATGATACCGGCGCGCAGCGGCGAGTTCAGCAGGATGGTAGCCGGCAAAAACTCGTCGGAGCCCCAGGTGAAGCGGCCGAAGCGGCTGAGCTGCGGGTGCTCGTCGAAAAAGCGCACCAGGTAAGCCGCGCACGCCGGGCTCAGCATCCACCAGGAGCTGTCGGAGCTGCCGTGCAGGCGGTAGGGCAAGGGGAAGCGCCGCTTGGGCAACACCGCGTTGATGATGGTCTGCAGCCGGTATTGCCCCCGAAACTGGTAGTAAGTGGTGTGGTACTGCTCGATGCGCGTGCGGGCTTGCTGCCACCAGGGCGAGCCCTCGGCCTCAAACGACATAAACGACTGGCCCCGGTGCTCGCCCAGAAAGGCGTGAACGGCTGCCGCGGGCCGCAGCGGGTAGTCCTGGCCACTGAGCAGGTTGATGAAGTCGTACGGCCGGCCGGCGGCCAGCACGTCGCGGGTGCATTCGAGGATGGCCTCGGTAAAGCGAAACGAGGCCCAGCGCACCACAAAGCGCCGGGGCGTGAAGTACACCCGCGGCAGCGCCGCCAGGTGCGCAAAGGCGCTGAAGTCAGCGTTGTGGCTCAGGTGCAGGTAGATGTCGGCGTTTGGGTGCGCCAGGGCCGCAATGAGCCGCTCCAGCTGCGCCGGCTGCTGGTGCGCCATGATTAGGTGAGCAATGCGGGCGTTGGTCATGCGGAGGAGAAAAGAGCGGCGTGGTGGCCAACCAAGCAGGAAAGAGCAAATGGCGCCGGGCTACACCGCCGGGTTCGGTACCGCCGCGGCCCTGGGCTGGCGACGAGCCTTTTCCCAGGCCGCCGGCTGTGCGCGGCGCAGAAAGCGCCGGAAACCCACAAATGCGGCCGCGTTCATCATGCACAAGTACAGGGCCACCACCAGGAGCTTGGAGCCGCGGCCGGTAGCGGCCGTTTGCCAGCCCAGGGCCGCCGCGAGGTAGAAGAGCACCTGTCCGGCCAGTGCCAGCGCATACACGCCGCCGTGGAGGCCGGCCAGCACCGCGCTCAGCGGCAGCAGCAGGGCCAGGGCCAGCGGGGCCAGGCTCCAGCGCAGCACCCGGTGCGAGACGTACAGAAAGGTCACCAGCGGACGGCGCGGGTTCAGCAAGGAGGTCAGCCGGCTCATGGCCTGCCAGGCGCCCGCGCAGATGCGCACCTTGCGCTTCCACTCCTCCCGCAGGTCAGCCGAGGGCTCCTCGCTGGCGTAGGCCCGCGGCTCGTACACCACGCGGTAGCCCTGCTCCACGATGCGCAAGGACTGCACGAAGTCGTCGAGCACGGTATCGGGCTCCAGGGGCTGAAACAAGTCGGTGCGGAACGAAACCAGCTCCCCGGCGGCGCCCATGAGCGAGTAGATCCGCGAGTCGCAGCGCTTCAGGAAGGACTCGTAGCGCCAGTACAGCCCCTCGCCGGCGCCGGGCGCGGAGTGCTGGCTGCGGATTTTCTTTTCGCCCGATACGGCGCCCACGCGCGGGTCCTGGTAGTGCCGCACCAGCGCACGGATGGCGCCGGGGTTGAGGTCGGTGTTGCAGTCGGTGAAGACGACGTAGGGCGTGCCGACGTGCTGCATGGCCCGGTTTTCGGCTGCCGACTTGCCTCCGCGCGGCGCCGCGTGCAGGTGCTGCACCCGCGGAAACTGCGCCAGCACCTGGGCCGGGTTGTCCGTCGAGCCGTCGGTGATGAAGAGCAGGTGTAGCTTGTCGGCGGGGTAGTCCAGCGCCAGGCAGTTGCGCACCTTGGCCGCGAGAATGTCGGCCTCGTTGTAGGCGGGCACCACCAGCGTCACGGCGGGCTCGTAGGCGGGCAGCGGCCGCGGCGGGCGCAGGCGGCCCAGCACCCGGGCCCACGCACCCACAAGCACCGCGTAGCCCACATACGTGTAGCCGACGACGGCCAGCGCGGCCCAGAAAAGGAAGGGGAGTACAGTCATGGCGCGGAGCAGGCGGGGCACTGAAAAGCGGCCCCTCGTATGGTGAATCAGACAAAAGCCGGATGGGCCTACCGGCCGATGCAGCTAGGCGGTCGGCGGCTTTTCGCTGGCTTTCAGCCCGCGCAGAAAGCCCCAGGCCAGGCAGACCAGCACGGGCAGGGCAATGAGGTCGAAGGGCATGGCGAGGCAATCAGGAGTGCAGCGGCAGCGAGGAATTCGACGCCTTGTGCGGAGTGGCCAGAAAGGCCGTTTTGGTGCGGTTCACGCGCAGCAAGGCCAAAAACATGCACCCGATGGCGTAGGGCAGGCGCGTGAGGGCACGTACCAGTTGCTGGTTGTAGAGCCGGGCCGGCAGCGACAGAAACAGCGTGGCGGCCAGCAGCCCGAGCAGGCCCAGCCAGAACAGCAGCGGCGGGCCCACCGGCGCGGGCACAAGCAGCGTTAGCACGGCCGAAAGCAGCCCGAAGAAGCCCAGTACGGCCATCAGTAGGGAGCGGGGCACCAGGAAGGTTTGCACCACTTTGTTGAAGAACTCCACATTGCCGCGGCGCAGCAGCTCGCCCAGGCCCTGGCCGGCGTACTTGCGCAAAAACTCCAGCTGCGAGGCCAGCCAGCGGGTGCGCTGCTGGGTAAAGACCTGCGCGTTGTCAATCTTCTCGTCGTAGACGAACACCCCGTCGAGGTAGCAGATCTTGTGCTGGTCGCGGGCAATGCGGAAGTCCAGCTCCTTGTCTTCGCCCACCGTCTCGCCGATGCCGGTGAGCAGCTGGCGCAGGTAGGCAAAGTCGAAGGCCATGCCCGAGCCGATCAGCGCCGCCGAGAGGCCCACCGCAAACGGCCCCTTGCGGTAGATGTGGTTGTTGATTTCCTCGTTGCAGGCATCCAGGAAGGCAAAGGCGGTATCCTGGTTTTTGGCGGTGCGGTGGGCCTGCACCACCCGGTAGCCCGCCGCGTAAGCCGCGTTGATGGCCGTCAGGCAATCCGGCCCCATCACGTTGTCGGCGTCGAGCACCACAGCCACGTCGTAGCGGGCAGCGGGCAGCGCCTCGAGGGCGTGCAGCAGGGCCTTGCCCTTGGTGCTGCGCTCGAAGCTCACCACGACGACGCGCGCCCCCAGCCGCTCCAGCGCCTGCACGGTGGCCGCCTGCAGCCCGTCGGCAATGACTACCACCTCGCGGAAGCCGGCGTAGCGGTGGCGCAGCGCGGCCCGGGCGGATTCCAGAATCACCGTGTCTTCGCGGTAAGCCGGGATGAGCACGCACAGGCGGTGCAGGGGCACGGCCGCCAGCCGGCGTTTGTGGAGAAAGGGCAGGCGCACGCGCCGGTGGCCGGCCAGGGCGAAAAAGAGCAGGTAGAGGCAGTTTAGCAGCAGAAAGCCGCCGACTGCGTACAGGGCGCCGTGGAGCAGGGAGTAGAGTAAGTGCATAGCCGCGCAGGATGTTGGTTCAACCGTTCGGAGAAGCCGGGGCTCAGTGCTGCAGATTCCACTGCAGGCCGCGGCCCAGGGCTTTGAGGTGGTGCCACTCGCGCTGCAGGGCGTGCAGCAGGGCCTTTTTGGGCAGGGCGGCCGCCACGAATACCAGCATGCTGGTCAGCCGGGCCCAGCCGCGGGCGTTGCGCCGGATGAAGAGCAGGCGGTTGCGGTTCATGTAGTAGGTCTTGAGCACCGAGGCCTTGCCCACCGACATCGACTCCTTGTGGTACACCGTGGAGCCGGCCACGTAGTGACAGCGGTAGCCGGCGCGCTTGATCATCTCGCACCAGTCCAGCTCCTCGTAGTAGAGAAAGTACATTTCCGGCATCAGGCCCACTGCGTCCACCACGCGGCGGGGCACCATCATGGCCGCCCCGTCGGCCAGCTCGGTCACAGCCGAGTGATTGTGCTGGCCGTGGTCCGGCTCGTACTGGCCGATGGTGATGCTGCGGCCCGTCCACGGGTTGATGCCCCGCGAGCCGGCGTACTGAATCACGTTGCCCGGGGGGCCGTGGAAGATGATTTTGGGCGAGGCCACGCCCGCCTGCGGGTCCTGCTCGAAGAGCTGCACCAGCGGTTCCAGAAAGTCCGGGGCTACTTCCGTGTCGTTGTTCAGAAACAGCAGGTACTCGCCCGCCGCGTGCCGGAGGCCCAGGTTGTTGCCGCCGGCAAAGCCCAGGTTTTCGGCCGAGCGCACCAGCTGCACCTCCGGAAACCGTTCGGCAATGATGCCCGGGTCGTCGGTCGGCGAGGCGTTGTCCACCACGATGACTTCCACCCGCGGGTAGGTCAGCTGGCGCAACGAGGCCAGCAGCTCGCAGGTGACAGCGGCCTGGTTGTAGTTGATGGAAATGATGGAAACGAGAGGCGGCATAGGCTTGGGGAGCCTCACCCCCGACCCTCTATCCAAAAGAGAGGGAGCCGAGGCGGTGCAGGCGTTTTAGGATGGTAGTAGTTCGCTTGGGCGGGGCCGCGCAGCGCGAGCGGAGCGGCCCCGCGGCGTCCGGGCGTCGTTGCTGACGTTCGGCTCCTCCTCTCCACGGGAGCGGGGGCCGGGGTGGGAGGTGTCCAGCTGCGGGCCCATGAAGAGAAAGGCCCAGGAGACGTACACAATCAGGGCCGAGGGCATGAAGTTGATGACCTCGTTGCCGTAGCTGCAGAGCAGGCTGCCCGCCGCTCCGGCCAGCAGGGCCAGCAGCTTCACTTTCAGGGCCGGGTCGCGGGTGCGCCACACCACGGCGCCGCCGTAGCCCAGGATGTACACCATGATGCCCAGCCACAGCACCAGCCCCGCCACACCGTACATGGCCCAGACCTTCACCCAGTAGCTGTCGGGCGGGATGCTGGCCAGGTACTTGCCGGGGTTGTAGTGGATGCCGGTGTTGCCGATGATGCCCACGCCGCCGCCCCAGGGCCGGCTTTTGAGGTAGTCGGCCAGGGCCAGCTGGTTTTGCAGGCGCACGTTGAAGGAGGCGTCCTGCGGATCCAGGCCCGTGCGCAGGCGGTAGATGCTGTAGTTCTGGTTGCCGATGGTGGTGTATTTCAGCAGGCCGAAAGCCGCCAGGGCCAGCATGCCGCCGATGACGAGCGCCTTGATGTTCTTGCTCACTAGCAGCGCCACCGCTATGCCCGTGCCCAGTGCAAACAGTGCCCCGCGCGTGCCCGATATCAGCATGCCCACCAGCAGCAGGGCGGCGGCCACGCCCAACAATACGCGCTTCCAGGGCGCAAACGGCCCCAGCGCCAGCACCAAGGCCACCACCAGGATGTGCGCCTGCGCCGCCCCGAACTGCCCCGCGTCGCTGTAGAAGGAGAAAACGCGCAGCTTGCCCCAGAGCAGGTGGGTTTTGGTGTTTTCGTTGAGGAAGGCTTGCTCGCCCGGCGAGAGGCCGAGGAGTTGCTGCTTGAGCCCGTTCAGCGCCCCCAGCACCGACAGGCCGATGATGAGGTAGAGAAACAGGTTCAGGTCGCGGCGCTGGTGGAAGAGCAGCAGCACCAGCGGCACCAGCAGGGCCCAGTACAGCGCCGTGCTGCGCATTTCCTGAAACCAGCCCGACACGCTGGCGCCCTCGGGGTTGCCCAGCTCCAGCACGTTGTAGCCCATCCACAGCAGCGTGGCCAGGCCCAGGTCGTTGCGCAGGCGGTGCCACTGGTACCGCTCGTACTGCAGGGCCACGGCCACCCAGGTCAGCACCAGCAGCCCGTCCACGGCCATGCCGTAGGGCGCCCCACCGACTTCCCGCACCGGGATGAAGAGCACGAAGCAGTACACGATCAGCCCGATGATGCCCAGCCGCGGCTGGTGAAACAAGGCCAGCAGGAAGGGCACGGCCACGGCCAGCGTCATCAGCAGCCCCGGCACCAGCAGGCCCCCGTGCGCCGTGAGCCAGCCCAGGGCCACGGCCAAGAGCAGGCCCAGCGGCAGCAGGCGGGCGCGAAGCACGGGGGAAGAAAGCAGTTGGCTCATCGGCGAAGCAGCAGGTGAAAGAGAGGTAGCAGCGAAGAAGCGGAAGCCAACCGGCGCGTCAGGCCAGCAACGCCTGCTGCGGGTGCTCGGGCAGGGTGTGCCGTTGCGCAGGCCCGGCCGGCCGGGCCTGCTTGCCGATGAAGTCCGTCACGTGCTCGGGCAGCACCCCGTTGAGCACCAGCTCGATGGGCGCCTCCGTGACGCGCTTGATGTTCTCAAACAGGGCGCGGTCGGCCTGGTGCCAGGCCCGGTCGGCGCGCACGGCCACCAGCACCAGGTCCAGCTCGGGCAGCAGGCCAGCCGGGTAGGTGGCTTCCAGCAAGGCTGGGAATTCGATGATGATGACCGTGTCGGTGCGAGCCGCCTTGCCGGCAAAATCGGCTACTGTGGCGCCCGGCGTCACGCCCAGCACCGGCAGGTAAAAGCGCGTGTTCTGGTCGGCCCCGAACTGCACCGAGTGGTCGTTGGGAAACAGCGACATAGTCTTGATATTCATCTCGCTCAGGCTGCCGGCCAGGCTGGCGCACAGGGCCGTTTTGCCTTCCCCGTTCTGGCTGCTGAGCACGCCTATCACGTAGGGCTGGTCGGGGCGGTGGTGCTGCTGAAACTTGAGCAGCAGCTGCCGGCCCAGGTGCTCCTCGGCGCGGCGGGCGTCCAGCCGCTGCTGCGCGTTCAGGTCGGTGGGGCGGGCCAGCACCCCGGCCACCGGCAGGCGCGTGATTTTGGCCGCCACGGCCGGCTGCTGCAGCGTGCGGTCCAGCATGCCGCGCGTTACCAGCGTGGCCCCGAGCAGCAGAAACGTGCCCAGAAAGCCGGCCACCATCAGGAGCAGCGTCTTGGTGCTGTTGGCCTGCAGGGGCAGGTAAGGCGGGTCTACCACCCGCAGCTGCGAGGCCAGCACGCCGTTCTGCTCCGATAGCTTGCTTTGCTTGAGGCCCTCCATCTGCGAGAGGTATTCCTTTTCAGCCACCTCCACTTCGCGCCGGATCTTGCGCACTTCGGCCCCCAGCGGCACCAGCTCGTTGTACTGGGCGGCGGCCGCGTCGCGCTGCTGGCGCATCAGCCCCACCTGGCCGCGCAGGTCGGCGGCCAGCTGCTCGTTCTTGGCGTAGTCGGTCAGCAGGTCCTTGGCGGCCACGCCCTGCGCCGAGCGGGTGCCCGCGTAGTAGCTGTTCACCGTCTCGCCGATGCGGTCCGTGAGCTGGTCGGCCTCGCGCTTGAGCGCCGCCAGCCGCGCCGCGCCGCTGGCCCCGGGCTGGGCCTGATTGAGCAGTTCCGTTTCCGAAATCTGCTGGTTCACGTCGGCCAGCCGGTCGCGCAGCCGGATGATTTCCTGGCTTTTCAGGTTGGTAGCCCCGCGTTTGCTGAGCGTGCCTTCCACCGATTTCAGCGAGGCGGCCACCCCGGCGTACTGCGTCTGCAGCTGGCTGTACTTGTCCTGGGCCAGCTGCCGCTCCTCCGTCGAGGCCACGATCTGCTTGTCGTAGTCCACGATGTTGTGCTTCTGGTGAAAGGCCAGCAGCTTCTGCTCGGCCGCCTGCAGCCGCTCGTGCGCCTTGCGCGCCGATTCGGAAAAGTAGCCGATGACCGACTCGTTCTGCCCCGTAAACAGCGCCTGGTGCTTGCGGATAAACACCTCGGTCAGGATTTCCAGCGTCTTCTGGCACAGGGCCGCATCGGGGGCGTTGTACTCTACCCGCAGCAGGTCGCTGTCTTTCACCCGGCTGGCCGCGATGCGCCACAACGCTTCTTCCGAGAACATGGGGTCCTTGGAGTTGATGAGCTGGTACAGGGCGTTGTCAGGCGTGGTGCGGTAGTAAGCCAGCACGCGGCGGGTGGTTTCGTCCAGCGTGGGGCCGGTCAGCCGGGCTTTCAGCGTGGCCGGGAGCAGCTGCTGGTAGGGCGTTTCGGCCTCCGCGCGCTGGGCGCCGAAGCTGGCCAGCAGCCCTTTGACGGGCGCCACGGGCCGGGCGGGCTGGGCGCGTGCATCGGCCATCAGCTGCCAGGCCAGCAGGCGCAGGCACACCTCCTGCCGCGTGTCGCGGGCGTTGATGAGCGTGAGTAGGTTGTCGAAGGCCGTGGCCGCAGCGTTCCAGCCGCCGGTGTTGTCGTTGTTGCCGCCCTGAATCTTGTAGCCTGAGGCAATGCCGGTGTAAATCACCGTGTCGGAGGTGTAGCTGCGGGGCTTGGAGCGCGTGAAGAAGTAAATGGAGCCGGCCGTCGTCACCGGGACGAGTAAGAGCAGCAGCCAGTGCCGCCGCAGCAGCCGGAAAAAGTCGCGTGCGTTCATTGGCGGGGCATAATCGAGGTGATGGGCTGGCCGATGATTTCTTCGAGCAGCAGCTGGGCCGTCACGTATTTGTTTTGGGCTTCCTGCAGGGCCAGCAGGGCTTTGCCGTAGTACTCCGAGGCGGCCATCTGCTCATCCACCTGAATGTCGCCGTCCTTGAAGCGGCGCTCGGCGATTTTGCGGCTCACCGTGGCCGACTGCAGCGCGTCCTGGTAGTGCTGCACGGCCGCGCGGGCCAGCACCAGCTCCTGGTAGCGCACGATGACGAGCTGGCGCACCTCGCTTTCCTTGTGCTTTTGCTCGGCCGTGGCCCGGCTTACCGCCAGCTCCTGGCGGTGCACGGTGTTGCGCCGGCTCAGCAGCACGTCGAGCGGCGCTACCAGGTTCAGCCCGGTGGAGTACTGGGCCCGGGCGCCCTGGTTGAAGGCATTGAACTGGTAGCGCTGCTGCCCGCCCTCCGGCGAGGCGAAAAAGGGCACCGTGCCGTAGTTGTAGCTGGCCGCGAAAGCCAGCATGTTCAGCGGCTTTTTGCGCACCAGGCGCAGGTCTTCGCCCGCCATCTGCCGGCTGGCTTCCAGCTGCTCCACCTCGGCCGAGTGGCCGATGGCCGCTTCGAAGAGGCGCGGCAGCACCAGGTCCGGGGAGCTGAAAAACTCGGCCGGCACCACCGTGCCCGGTTTGGGGCCCAGCGGCGCGGCTAGCTGCGCGGCGGCGGGCCTGGCGGCCGCCAGCGCCAGTAGGAGTAGGGCTGTTTTCATCACACGTTGGCTTGCTGAAACAGGGCCGGCAGCGTGCGCAGCAGAATGCTTAGATCCTGCGGCAGCGAGTAGCTGCGGGCGTAGCTCACGTCCAGGGCAATGCGTTCTGCTTCCGACATGTCGCCCTTGCCGCGCTTGCTCACCTGCCAGAGGCCGGTGATGCCCGCCGGGGCCGCAAAGCGCGCCGCAAACTGATCGGTGGTCAGCTTTTCGGCCTCGTAGAGCGGCAGCGGGCGGTTGCCCACGATGCTCATATCGCCCATTAGTACGTTCCAGAGCTGCGGCAGCTCGTCGATACTGGTGTTGCGCATGAAGCGCCCGATGCGCGTCACGCGCGGGTCGTTGGCAATCTTGACGAAGGCTGGGCCGCTGCTGGCCTTGCGCCGCAACCGGTACTGCTGCTCGCACACCCAGCGGCCGTGCTTGTCAATGAGCCGGCTGCGGCACTCGCCGCCGCACGCGCACTGCTGCTCGTCGGCCGGGGCCTCCGGCTCGGGCGCCGCGGCGTATTGGTTCTGGCTTTTCATGGTAGCCAGCAGCCGGTCGGCGTCGGGGCGCATGGAGCGGAACTTCCAGAACTTAAACACCTTGTAGCCCGTGCCCACGCGGTAGGAGAAGTAGAACACCGGCCCGCGCGACTGCAGCTTGATCAGCAAGGCCACCAGGGCAAACAGCGGCAGCAGGCACAGCAGCCCCACAGCGGCCACCACGATATCAAACAGGCGTTTGCCCAGCGGGACATGGCGCGCTACCGGCGCCCCATGGGCCGGCCTGGGCGCGGGCCGGGCGGGGCGCCACGAAAAAACCCAGCGGGGCCATAATCTGGCCTTCTCCGCCGGATAAGCGGGGGTGAGAAGAGCTTCCATAACAACGAATGGTTGTGTTTTTCCAAGGTAGAGTTAGGGGCGCAGGCAACCAGGCCCCCTTTGGCAGGGGCAACTGGGACAGCCGGAAGTAAGGGAGGCGCTAAGCTGCGTGCAGCCGGTTCCTGACCTTCTCGATGCGGATTTCCAACTCCTCCGGGTTAAAGGGTTTGACGAGGTAGTCGTCCGCGCCCTGGCGCAGGCACAGAATCTTGTTACTGGTCTCGTCGGTGCCGGACAGCACCAAAATGGGCGTGTTTTCGTGCCGCGGGTATGCCCGCACCTGCTTGATGAAGTCCAGGCCGTTCATTTCGGGCATTTCATAATCCAGCACGATGGCAGCCGCAGCATGGCCTTGCTGTAGCCAAGCCAAGGCTTCGAATCCGTCGGCGGCCAAAATAACGTGGTATTCTGTGGCGAAATAATGTTCCAGAATCAAGCGGATTGCTGGTTCGTCGTCCACCACGAGCAGGTGTTTCGTCCGCACAGACGAAGGTTGTTGCGTTGAGGTAAGCTGCATGGGTAAGGGTTTTGGTTCAACATCACAAGGACCATATTCCTCAGCTTCGCAGCTGGGCTGCGAAGACTGAAAATCAACCTGATAGGAATGCATGCTGACTAAACCAACGGAACCTTTCGGCCAACGATATGCAACACTAACCGTCCATAGCATAGCAGCGCACCTAAGTGCCTTGTTATGTTATTTCTTGGTTAAGACATGTAGTTGAGCCTTTAAAACAGGTTTGGCTTGCCGGCGGAGGCAAACAAGCGCGGGTCAGCTCGGGTGGGGGTGGAGCTACGCGCCAGCGGGTGGCTGCTGGCAAAAGGTGCGGCGGGAACTATCGCTAGGGTAATTCGGCGCACTCCACGGGTGGGGCCTGGAGCACTGGGCTAGGTCGTCAGCGGAGTGTACGCTACTAATCTACAAACTGTTTGCATGGTATAAAACACGGAATCGTTTGCAGTAAAAATTGTTGGTCGTTTATTTTCGGCTAACGAGCGGTAGTTGTCTGGTTCTGACCGCAGCCGCAAAACAACGACCAGCCAGGTTTAACTGCTCGGCAGTAAAGTGGCCTGAAAAGACGTTTTCAAGCTACCCGGCGGCTTTTTAGGTGGTTAGCTTTGCAGCTGCCGGGCAAATACCTCGCTCATCCGTAAGGCTACTTCCTCGACCCCACGGAAGAGCTGAATCAGCAGATTGGCGTCCGGATTTTTTTTCAGCAGCTCCTCCATTTTTTTTACTCCCGCCAGCGCTTCGCCAAGCTGCAGGTTGCCAAAAGTCGACTTCAGGTTGTGACTCAGGCGGCTGCCGGTGGCCCAGTCTCCGGCGCGCAATGCCGCGTCGAGCTGCGCCAACTGCCGGGGCACATTGTCGACGTACAACTGTTGGAGCTTGCGGATAAACGCCGGGTCGTTGGCCAGCTTGCCCAGTCCCTCGAAGCCGTAAGCCGGTGGCGGCGCTGCGGCCGCAGCGCTGCGACCCGTGTTGCGCGCCAGCACCAGGTACAGGCTGTGCTCGTGGTAGGGCTTGACGAGCCAGTCCGAGAAACCGGCGTGCGGGTACGTATCCACGTCCGTTTTGAGGGCGTTGGCCGTCAGGGCCACGATGGGCGTGTGCTGGTTGGGGCCCGCCTCGCGGCGCAGTGCGGCCGTTACGTCCAGCCCGCTCATGCCCGGCATCTGAATGTCCATCAGGATTACGTCGTAGCGCTTGGCCCGGGCCCGCTGCAGGGCTTGTTCGCCGTCGGTGGCCACCTCCGTCGGGGCTTGCCACTCCTGCAGCAGCGAGCAGGCCAGCAGTTGGTTTACGGGGTTGTCTTCCACCAGCAGCACCTGCACGCCTCGCAGCAGACCGGGGGGCAGGCCCGGTGAGGTTTCGGGTGGGGCTTGCGGCGCCAGCTCCGTGGGCGGGTAGCTCACGGTGAAGTGAAAGCAACTGCCGCGGCCCGGTTCGCTCTCGACCCCGATGATGCCGCCCTGCAGCTCCACCAGGTGGCGGCAAATGGCCAGCCCGAGCCCGGTGCCGCCGTACAGACGGGCCGTGTTGCTGCTGGCCTGCGCGAAGCTCTGAAACACCTGCTCCAGCTTGTCCGGGCTGATGCCGATGCCGGTATCGGTGATGCTGAAGCGCAGTTGCACGGCGCCCGCGGCACCTTCAGCAGCGGGCACGGCCGTCACGGCCACGGTGATGCCGCCGGTGGGGGTGAATTTGATGGCGTTGTTGATCAGGTTGACCAACACCTGCCGCAGGCGCACCGCGTCGCCGAGTACGATGGGCAGCGGCGCGGGGGGCAGCTCGGTGCGCAGCCGCAGGCCCTTGCCCGCTGCCGTCAGGGCCAGGGGGCGCACCAGGTCCTGCACCGTGGCCGCTACGTCGAAGGGGCGGGCTTCCAGTTCCAGGTGGCCAGCTTCCATCTTCGCAAAGTCGAGAATGTCGTTGATGACCACCAGCAGGTGGCTGGCGTTGCTCAGGATCAAATCCAGGTATTCGGCTTGCTCGGCCGATACAGGCGTTTTTTTCAGCAGCCGGGCCAGGCCCACCACGCCGTGCATCGGCGTGCGGATTTCGTGGCTCATGTTGGCCAGGAATACCTCCTTGGCCCGCGCCGATTCCTCGGCCGCCTGCCGGGCGCGTTTCAGCTCGGTGACATCGGTGGAGCTGCTGAGCAGGTAATGCCGGCCGTCGGGGCCCGCAAAGGCTTTCTTGACCGTGTGGTACCACGCGGGCACTGCGCCATCCTGGTGGCGCTCTTCCAGGCTCACGGTGGCTCCGCTGGCAAGTAAGGCCGCTTCGGCGGGCGGCAGTTCCGGCCGGGCCGATGGCGCCAGCAGCTCGGCCACGCTTTGGTGGCGCAGGCGGGCGTAAGCGGCGTTGGCGAGCAGGCCCTGCCCCGTGTCGTCCTGCACGAAGATGGGGCTCGGGCTGGCTTCCACCACCTGGCGCACCAGTTCCTGCTGCCGCGCCAACTCCTGCTCCGTGGCCTTTCGCCGGCTGATATCCACGCTGTAGCCAATTACGTAGGCCACGCGCTGCTGCGCGTCGAGCACGGGCAGAAACTTGCGCAGGTAACAGGCCGCCGGTGCCCCGGCCGGTTGGGCCAGGGTTTCTTCCCAGGCCACTTCCTGGCGGTGGTGCACCGCGTGGCGGAACTCGGCGGCGCGGCGGCCGTGCCGCAGCTTGCCGGCCCGTTGGTTGGCGTAGCGCCGCCGCTGCTCGGGCCCAAAGACGGTGATGCCGGCCGGAAGATTGTCGAGCACAGCCGCATAAAAAGCAGTACGCTGGCGAGCGGCCCGTTCGGCGCCAATGTCGTGCAAGGTGCCCAGCCAGCGCCGGGGCGCCGCGCTGTCAGCGGCAGGGGGCAGCAGCGTGTGCTCCGCCCGGTACCAGTGCCAACTGCCATCCCCGGCCCGTAGCCGCAGCTCGACGGGCTTCGCGGCCCCTGCTGCCCGTAGCCCGGCGTAGTGGGTGCGTAGCCGGCGGCGGTCGGCCGGGTGCACCAGCGCTGCGAGCGAGCCGCAGGCGGCTGACTCCGCGGGGCCGTAGCCCAGGCGCCGGTGCAGGTGCTCATTCAAGAAGACGTCCGCCTGCTCGGCATCGAAGTGCAGGAACAGGGGCACCGGCGCCGCCTGCACCACTTGGCACCACAGGGCCGCATCGAGCGGCGGAGTGGCCGTGCTGGCACGTACGGACCCCTCTGCCCGGGGGCAGGTCGTACTTTCGTCGTAGGGCTGCATGAGCTGATAGCTTAGGCTCTCAGATTGGTTGAAGACCACGGGGTGGGAGCCGGGGCGCAGTTCAGCCGGCGAATCATCGCCTGACAAAGGGAGGAACGTACGGGGCCACAGCCGCGTACCTGCTTGGAAGGTACGGAGCAATTCGGCGGATGCCAGCCCGCCGGTAGCAAAAATTCCCGGTTCCGCGGCGGCGAATCCATTCCGTGCGCTAGTCAGCATGCCGAATATCAGCCGGCCTAACGAGCGTTGGCTGAACGGCGTTTCGTAACTTGCGCCGCATTGGGCGTATTCCTTTCCGGAATGGCCCATCCTTTTTCCGCTTAATCACCCAAAAGCATCCCCGCGTGGACATTTTTGAGAGAATTGCCGCCAACCGCGGCCCGCTCGGCAGCCACTCGCACTACGCTCACGGCTACTTTACCTTCCCCAAGCTCGAAGGCGAAATCAAGCCGCGCATGATTTTTCGTGGCAAAGAAGTTCTGACCTGGAGCCTGAACAACTACCTCGGACTGGCCAATCACCCCGAGGTGCGCAAGGCCGACGCCGATGCCGCCGCTGAGTTTGGCATGGCCCTGCCGATGGGCGCCCGCATCATGAGCGGCAACTCCAACTACCACGAGCAGCTGGAGCAGGAACTGGCCGACTTCATTAAGAAGGAGGACGTGCTGCTGCTCAACTTCGGCTACCAGGGCGTGGTGTCCATCATCGACGCGCTGGTCTCGCGCCACGACGTGATTGTGTACGACGCCGAGTCGCACGCCTGCATCATCGACGGCGTACGCCTGCACGCGGGCAAGCGCTTCGTGTTTCCGCACAACGACATGGCCAACCTGGAAAAGCAGTTGGAGCGCGCCAAGCGCATCACTGACGAAACCGGGGGCGGCATCCTCGTGATTACCGAGGGCGCCTTCGGCATGTCGGGCAACCAGGGCAACCTGAAGGACATCGTGGCGCTGAAGAGCAAGTGGAACTTCCGCCTGTTCGTCGACGACGCGCACGGCTTCGGCACGATGGGCGCCACGGGTGCCGGTACGGGCGAAGAACAGGGCGTGCAAGACGGTATCGACCTTTATTTTTCGACGTTTGCCAAGTCCATGGCCAGCATCGGCGCCTTCGTAGGCGGCCCTGAGCCGGTAATTGAATATTTGCGCTACAACATGCGTAGCCAAATCTTCGCCAAATCCCTGCCCATGCCGCTGGTGGTGGGCGCGCTGAAGCGTTTGGAGCTGCTGCGCACCAAGCCCGAGCTGAAGGAAAACCTGTGGATCATCGTGCGTGCCCTGCAATCGGGCCTGCGCGAGAAGGGCTTCAACATCGGCACCACCACCACCCCGGTGACGCCGGTGCTGCTGAACGGCCAAATCCCCGATGCCACGGCCCTAACCTTCGATTTGCGAGAGAATTACGGCATTTTCTGCTCCATCGTGGTGTACCCGGTGGTGCCGAAGGGCGTGATTATGCTGCGCCTCATCCCGACGGCCGTGCACACGCTCGACGACGTGAACGAGACCATCGCGGCCTTCGAAGCCATTTCGGCCAAGCTCGACAAGGGCCTGTACTCAAAACAGCCTGCTACGGCCTAAAAGCCCGTTTCGGCCGCAAGAGCCAACCGCCCGTTGCTAACGCAGCGGGCGGTTTTATTTTTGTACTTATCGAAGAGAATCGGGCAAGGGCGAAAAAACTAAAATGCAGATTTTGGGTAGCGAAATAGCCCCATACGAGCTGCAATCGGCCTTGAAAAATTTTTTTGAAAATTAGCTTTGATTTGAAATGCTCGTATATTAGACCCGGTCAAACCCTTGTTTCACACCACTAACCCCCTCTCTTTTCTCATGGCTAACAATTTTGGCAAGCTGCGTGACCTCGTAATGTCGCTGGAAGGTGATTTCGAGAAGTTCTACGATAAGAGCAACTCTGCTGCCGGCACCCGCGTGCGCAAAGGCATGCAGGAACTGAAGAACCTGGCCCAGGAAATCCGCGCCGAGGTGCAGAACACCAAGAACAGCGCCGCTGGCGACAAAGGTGCTTCGAACGGCGCTGCCACCAAGGCTGCTCCGGCTAAGAAAGCTGCTGCCGGCGCCGCCGGTGGTGCTGCTAAGAAAGCTGCTCCGGCTAAGAAGAAGTAATGGCTAGGGGCGGCCCGGTCACGCCGCTCCGCATTGCTCCCTAACGAAAAGGGCGCCTGGTGCAAACCAGGCGCCCTTTTCACGTTTTCGGCCAGTTGTTTACTCCGTCAGCTTGATCAGGTAGTAGTTCTTCTTGCCCTTCTGGGCCACGATGTACTTATTGAGCAGCAGCGGCACGTCCGTAGCCTGCTGTTCGATAGTTGCCTTTTCGCGGTTGAGGCTCACGCCGCCCCCCTGAATCATCTTGCGGGCCTCGCCTTTGCTCGGGAAAATGCTGCTGCCGGTGGCTTCGCTGAGCAGGCCCACCACGTTCTGCTCGGCCAGCGCGGCGCGCGGGACTTCTACCTGCGGCGAGCCGGCAAACACGTCGAGCAGGGTGGCTTCGTCGAGCGAGGCCAGGTCGCCGCCCCCGAACAGCACCTGCGAGGCGGATACGGCCGCTTCGTAGGCCTGCTGGCCGTGCACGCGGATGGTCACGTCCTGGGCCAGGGCTTTCTGCAGGGTGCGCAGGTGCGGAGCTTGGGCGTGCTCAGCCTCCAGGGCTTCGATTTCCGGCTGCGTGAGCAGCGTGAACACGCGGATGAGGCGCGGCACGTCAGCGTCGGCCGCGTTGAGGAAGAACTGGTAGAACTGGTAGGGCGAGGTCATGGCGGCGTTGAGCCACACGGTGCCCGTCTCGCTCTTGCCGTACTTGGTGCCGTCGGCCTTGGTGATGAGCTGGCCGGTGAGGGCGTAGGCTTTGCCTTCGCCGCCCGTCATACGGCGGATCAGCTCGGTGCCGGTGGTGATATTGCCCCACTGGTCGCTGGCGCCCATCTGCAGCGTCACGCCCAGCTCTTTGTAGAGGTGGTAGAAATCGTAGCCCTGCAGCAGCTGGTAGCTGAACTCGGTGTAGCTGATGCCGTCGGTGCCGGAATCTTCGTTGCCGCCGATACGGCGCTTCACCGAATCCTTGGCCATCATGTAGTTTACGGTCAGGTGCTTGCCCACTTCGCGCAGAAACTGCAGGAAGCCGAACTCCTTGAACCAGTCGTAGTTGTTGACCACCAGCGCCCCGGTGGGCGAGTCGTCGAAGGTCAGGAACTTCTCCAGCTGGGCCCGGATGCCGGCCTGGTTGGCGCGCAGGGTGGTTTCGTCGAGCAGGTTGCGCTCCGCCGACTTACCCGACGGGTCGCCGATCATGCCGGTGGCGCCGCCCACCAGGGCCACGGGGCGGTGGCCGGCGCGCTGCAGGTGCACCAGCAGCATGATGGTGGCCAGGTTGCCGATGTGCAGCGAGGCGGCCGTGGGGTCGAAGCCGATGTAGCCGGAGACGGGCGCGTGGTTTTGCAGCTGCTCGTCGGTGCCGGGCATCATGTCGTGAAACATGCCGCGCCAGCGCAGTTCGTCGATAAGGTTCATTCAGTTGTCAGTTGCGAGTTGTCGGCTATCAGTACCGGGGCAGTCAGAACAGACTGACAACCCGCCACTGGCAGCGGCCAACGGTATTTGGCGCAAAGGTAAGCGGCGGGACTGCTGCGGCGCGCATCGGGCTTACTCAAAGCCGCGCTGAGCTTCGCCGATGCGGGTGCGCAGAAAGCCCAGGAACTCCGGCTTGGGATGCCGGTACAGGATGACCTCGCTGCCTTGAATGCGGGCGTAAGGACTCCGGACGCGCCCAATGACTGCGCTTTGCCCGAACATCCGGGGCAGGTTGTCATCCGGGCCGCCTTCGTTGGCATACACGATGGCGCTGACCGTATCGGGCCGGGGCATCCAATAGGAGTTGGAGCCGTTCAGGGAGTAGCAGCGGGGTAGGCCCAGTGCCGGGCCGTACCAGTTCAGGGCGCCGGCCTGCCCGTAATTGTCGCCGTAGACGAGGCAGTGGGCGCGCTCTTGCGGCGGCAGCTGGGCCAAGGCCCGTTGCACCAGCGGGGCGTACTCGTCCCAGCCGTGCATGTCGGCCGCGTCTTGCGGCAGGTTGTGCTGCTTGCCGTCTTCCCAGCGCGTGAGGGCGTCCACGGGCAGCTTCTTGGCGTAGCTGGCCAGCTGCTCGACGGAAAGAACCGGCAGCAGCGCCGGCACCACGGGCACGGTCAGCAGCACGCCCACGGCCAGTGTGCCGAGCAGCACGGCGCGGCTTTTACCCTCCAGGTACACGGCGCCCAGCGCCATCAGCGGCGGGTACACGGCGGCGGCGTAGTAGTTTTTGCCGCGGCTGAGCACCAGCAGCGTGATGACGAAAAAGTAGGCCAGGGCCAGCGGGCGGTAGGCTTTGCCGGCCGGTGTGAAGCAGAACCAGAGCCCGGCCAGCCAGAGCAGGGCCCCGGCCAGCGTCATGGGCAGCTGATCAACGAGGAAATTAACCGGCGACACGTGCGTAAGCTGGGTTTCCTGTAGCGTGTGCATGTGCCCGAGCACCGGCCAGTTATGCGTGGCCTGCCAGACGAGGTTGGGTAGAAATATCAGGGCGGCGAGGCCCACGGCGCCCCAGAACCAGCGCGTCAGCAGCCAGGGCCGCTCGGCGGGCGTCAGGAGCAGGGCCAGCAGCAAGGCCAGCACGTAGAAGGCCGTGGTGTACTTGGCCAGCAACCCCAGCCCAATGGCTGCTCCCAGCCACAGCAGCAGGCGCGGCTCGTGGCGGCGCACGAAGCGGACAAGCAGGTAGCCATAGAGCGTCCAGCAAAACACGTCGAGAAAGTTGGGCTGGAACAAGCCGTGCATGGCCAGATACACCGGCCCGAGGGCCACACCCAGGCCCGCAGCCAGCTGAGCGACACGGCCGCCCCCGGCTTCGCGCGCGACGAGGCCGGTGAGCAGCACCGTCAGGCCGCCAAACAGGGCCGGGAAAAACTTCACCCCGATGACGCTGTGGCCAAACACGGCCTGCGCCAGCCACGAGAAAGGCACCAGCAGCGGCGGAATCTCCTTGTAGCCCCAGGCCAGGTGGTGAGCCATGTCGAGGTAGAGGTACTCGTCGCGGTGCAGGCCGTAGCGGCCCGAGAGCAGCAGCTGCGCCAGGAACTTGGCGGCGGCCAGGGCGAGCAGCCAGGCGTCGAGGCGAACCGGGTGAAGCGTGCGGGGCGGAACGGAAACGGGGGGAGGCATAGGCGGTAGAATGTGCGGCGCAAGGTACCTTTGCGGCTGGTGAAATGCTGAGACGGTGACATAGTGAGTATCGTGCTGCCTGCGCAAGTGGCGCAGTACCGGTCTCGCGGACATCAAACTCACCACCTCGCCATTTCACCACCTCACCGCTTCACCATCTCCCCAAAGATGCCCGCTCTCAGCCCGGATCAGATCATGCAGCAGCTCCAGAAGGGGCAGTACCAGCCGGTGTACTTTCTGCAGGGCGAGGAGCCGTACTACATCGACCTGGTTTCGGACTTCATCGAGAAAAACGCCCTGAGCGAGCTGGATAAGGGCTTCAACCAGGTGGTGCTCTACGGCAAGGATACCGACATTCCAACGGTGCTGGGACAGGCGCGGCGCTTCCCGATGATGGCCGAGCGCACGGTGGTCATCGTGAAGGAAGCCCAGAACCTGCCGGGGCTGGACGCCGACGCGGGCCAGACCATGCTCGAAGCCTACCTGAAAAACCCGCTGCCGAGCACCGTGCTGGTTTTCGCCCACAAGCACAAGTGCCTCGACGGGCGCAAGAAGCTGGGCAAGGCCGTGACCGAGCACGCCGTGCTGATGACCTCCGACAAGCTGCGCGACTACCAGATGCCGCAGTGGCTGCAGGCCACCATGAAGCAGCGCCAGCGCCCCATCCACGACGACGCGGTGCAGCTGCTGAGCGAGTACATCGGCCCTGACCTGGCCCGCCTGCTCGGCGAAATCCAGAAAATCGAGCTGAACCTGCAGCCCGGCCAGCCTATCGACGCGGCCACGGTGCAGCGCATGGTGGGCATCAGTAAGGATTACAACATCTTCGAGCTGCAGAAGGCACTGATCATGCGCGACGTGCTCAAGGCCAACCGCATCATCCAGCACTTCGCGCTGAACCCCAAGGACAACCCGCTCATCCCGAATCTGACCATCCTGTTCAACTTCTTCCTGCGCCTCTTGCAACTGCACACGCTGCCGAACCCCTCGCCGGCCGACTGGAAGAAAATCGGGGTGAACAACAGCTACGCCCAAAAGGAGTACCAGCAGGCGCTGAAGGTGTTTCCGTACCAGCGCACCCGCGACATCATTCGCCTCATCCGCCGGGCCGATCTGCAGAGCAAAGGCGTCGAATCGGGCTCCATGTCGGATGCCGATATCCTGCAGGAACTGGTATTCATGGTGCTGCATCCGCAGGTGCCCGTGGCAGCGGTGCTGGGGTAGGAGCCTGACTTTAAAGGCAAAGGCAGGCAACCCTGCCGAGCGCCACCGAAACAGCTCCCTCAGGTGGTATGCCGCTCGTTGAACGGCTCATTCAGCCCGTCATGTCGAGCGTAGTCGAGACATCTCGCCGGATAGTAATCTGCTCGTTGAAGTTGAATAAGTGAGGATACTATCAGGCGTCAGCACGCGAGATGTCTCGACAAGCTCGACATGACGGGCTGAATTGTCGCCCTGACGTCAGCACGCGAGATGTCTCGACTACGCTCGACATGACGGGCTGAATGAGCCGTTCAACGACGCCCACAAGATACCTCGACACGCTCAACTGGAAGGGCTGATTTCGGCCCTGAACGCACAACCTAGATGACGCATCACTACAGCTTAGAGCATTTGCAGCGCCACCTGGAAGGGCAATGGCAAGCGCCCGGCCGCCGCATCCGCTGGGAGCAGGGCCCCACGAGCAAGCTGCACCCGGACTTTCGGGTGGTGGAATTCGAGCCCGGCGACAAGCACGATTTCTGGATCTACTCTACGCTGGGCATGTCGCTCGACCTGGAAGGCCGGCCAATCGAGCTGCACCTGTTTGCGCCCCAGCAGAATCTGAACCTGGTGGAGCTGCTGGTAGCCGCGGCCGCCTTCCACCGCACCGAGGCGCCGCTGGCCCTGCACCATACCCTGAACCTTGGCCGGCCCTGGCTGCCGGGTTCCGCCTGCGACCATGGCCTCATTGCCGTGCCCTACCTCGACGGCCCCGACCTGGAGCTGCTGCGCACCCCGCAGGGCGTGGTGTCGAATTACTGGCTGATTCCCATAACCGAGTCCGAACGCGACTTTAAGGTGCGTATGGGCTGGGAAGAGCTGGAAGACATGTTCGAAGTCAGCGGCTTGGACTACCTCGACCCCAACCGGCCCGCCTGCGTGTAGTGGCGCCCCGCCCGAAGCCAGGCGTCCGGTCGGGCGTTCGTGGAGCCGCGGGAGCCGCGCCCAACCGCCTGGCGTGTAGCTATAGCGCGAAAACGCCCTCCTGGCCTTACGGCCGGGAGGGCGTTTTGAGTAGTGGCCGGGGCGCGGGAGCGGCCGGCGGCCGCCCCCGCAGTTAGGCGGTGAGGGTGGCGCGGTGGGCGGTGATGCCGGCCAGCGCGGCCGTCAGGATATCTACCTGGCCTTGCACCTGCGCCGCGTCGAGGGTACTGAGGAAGCGGTCGGTGCCGGCGCTGGCGCGGTTGTCGCGCACGATTTTTTTGCGCTGGTACTGCAGCAGCTCCAGCGCGTCGTTGGCGTCCTGCTGCTGCTGGGCTGTGAGGCCGCCCGCGTCGGCGTCGCGTTGGGCGGCCATGATTTCCTTGTCTTTTTTGGCCAGGGCGGCCGCGCCGGCGGCCTGGCTGCGGGTGGCCCGCTTGCCCGCCAGGTCGAGGCCGGAGTCGCGGTAGGAATAGGTTTCCAGTTCGAAGGTCACGTCGGCCGCGGCGGCGTCGCACTCGGCCCAGGTGGTAAGTAGGGAGTAATCGGGATTCATGGGAAAGAAGGAAATAAACGATTAGGAAATCAGCACACTACTGCCTCCAATGTAGCTACGCGGCTATGACATTTCCAAGAGCATTGGAGCCTGGTCGGGAGCCAGCGCGGCGGCCTCGGCCAGCAGCCCGGCCGCTTGGGCGCGCAGGCGGCGGTAGCGCGTCACTTCCTCCACCGACAAGGGCCGGGCGCGGTGCCGGAGCCAGCCGCGCAGCCAGCGGGCGTGGTCCGCGGCACGGTTGGGGTCGTCGGGGTCGGCGGCCTGGGCTAGGGCGTCGGCCAGCGCCTGCCCGGCCGGGGTAGTGGGCAGCGCGGCGCCGTCTTCGGGCGGGAGCAGGGCCGGCAGCGCCGCGGCCCAGCGGGCGGCTACGTGGGCGCGGGTGGCTAGCTGCTCGGCCTCGCGCAGCAGGCGCTCGGCCCGGTGCAGGCACTCCCGCCGCCGCAAGTCGAGGTCGGCCGCATCGGGTGCAGGCGTGGCCGGCGGCAGCGGAGCCTCGGGGTCCGGCACGGCGGGCTCCTCGGGCGGAGGCAGCTGAAGCAGCAGCGGTAGCAGAGCCACGCGCACGGGGTGGGTTATGGAACGTTGGCCGGTTTCAATAGCATGGGTAAGGGTCTTACTCACTCCCAGGTAAAGAGCCAACTCATCAAGGTGCAGGCCGAACCAAGCCCTTATGCGGGCTAGTAATGAATCGGTAGTAGCAGGTCGCCGAGGCACGGCTAATTAAGGGTATTATGTGTGAACTACTTTATAAAAGTAGAATAATAGTTCACATAAGAAGTTTCTGTAAGCGTGGACTATTTTATTTTTTTACGAAAATAGTCCACAAGATGACGAGTGCCCGCTAAAGCAACCGGTAGTCCGGAGTAGCTGGGGCGGCCGAGGAGCGGAGGATGCTGTTGGCGTGACTAGTCAGATGCATTCTGCTTTAAAATCTCCTCAACCTCTTTTTCTGCTTTATCAAGACGCTTTTTAGTGTCAACCTCCGCCCACTTGTTGTAATTGTCGAAAGCACGGACGCACACGTAAAGAGCACCAAGAATTGCAATGAGGGCCACGTACAGGTCACCATTTGTTGCCAAGCGGTTTAAGGCAATATATGCTGTTGCAGCAGCCGCGCCTAGTTCAATGCTGGCGTAGATAAAGCGCGCTTTTTCACGCAGAACGTAGAATAGAAAACCAGTAATCATAAGAGTGCCTACAATTCCTAATCTGCCTGCTACGGTAGTAGCAAGGGTAACATCTCCTGATGTTACCTTTTGGAAAAGTATATAGCAAGTGCCCGCAGCGGTGGCGACAACCAAGCATGCTGCAAGGATGGATATAAATAATAGCGTACCGTCTATGTGCCCATCGAATGATTTCAGGTATGCCATTACAACCTTTTGGCCCTTCTCAGGCAAGTCATCTATTGTAACGTAGTCCTCGATCTTCATTGATTTATTTTTTCACTAGAGGTGATTTTACTCCAATACTAAGCAAAGACTGGAAGGACTTGGAAATCCAAAACCACTCTAGCCGCGCCGCTCTGCACACCACATTTCCCCTAATCCACGTTGAAAGCAGCCAAAAGCCCGCAACCCGCGGGCATTTTTCCCTACTTTTGACCAGACCCGGTCCCACCCAGGCCCGGCTTTCCCGCAACGCACCGCCAATGAAGTTACTGCCCCGCCTGGCGCTGGCGGCCTCGCTCAGCGCCGCGACGCCGCTGGCCCTGCAAGCCCAGCATACCCAGAAATTCACCAACGAGGAACGCTACTACTTCGAGGGCCTGGAGCTCTTCGACCGCGGCCAGTACGGCGCCGCCCAAAACGCCTTCCAGCAATACCTTGAGGCCGTGCCCCGCCGCACCGGCGAACTGCGCGACCGTACCGCCGACGCGGAATACTACGTGGCCGTCACCGGCCTCTACCTGTTTCACCCCGACTCGGAGGGGCGCATCCTCGCCTTTGCCGAAAACAACCCGGCTCACCCCAAGGCCTCGTCGGCCTACTTCGAGCTGGGCAAGTTTTACTTCGACAAGAAGGACTACAAAAACGCCGTCGGGTACTTCTCCCGCGTGGCCCCCGACAACCTGACCGAGGAGCAGCGTGCCGAGGCCGAGTTCAAGCAGGCCTACAGCCACTTTTCGCTCAAGGAATTCGACAAGGCCAAGCTCATCTTCGACCGCAACAAGCAGGGCACCCACCAGTACCGCTACGCCAGCAGCTACTACGCCGGCTACCTGGCCTACCGCCAGGGCGACTACGCCGGGGCCCGCAAGGACCTGGAAGTGGCCGAGCAGAACGACGCCTACCGCCCCGTGGTGCCGGCCATCATGAGCCAGATCCTTTACAAGGAGGGCAACTTCGACGGGCTGATCAGCTACGGCACCAAGGTGCTGGCCCAGACGCCCCCGCCGCAGTCGGCCGACGAGATTCAGCTGCTGGTGGGCGACGCCTTCTACCAGAAGCAGGACTGGGCCAAAGCGGCCGAGTACTTCGACAAGTACGCCAACGGGCGGAAGAAAATCGAGCCGATGGTGAGCTACAAAATCGGCTACGCCAACTTCAAGCAGGGCGACTTCAAGGGGGCCATCAACTCCTTTAAGGGCGTGGCCGCCGGCCGTGACTCGCTGGGGCAAAACGCGGCCTACCACCTCGGCCTGAGCTACCTGCAAACCAACTCGAAGCAGCTCGCCCTGAACTCCTTCGACGCGGCCCGCAAGCTCACCTTCGACAAGCAGGTGGCCGAAAACGCCGCCCTGAAGTACGCGCAGGTGAGCTACGAGCTGGGCAACACCCCCGACGCCATCACGGCCCTGGAGGAGTTCGGCAAGAAGTACCCGCGCTCCAAGAACCGCGCGGCCGCCGACGACCTGCTCTCCGACGCCTACCTGAGCACCACCGACTACGCCCGCGCCCTGCGCTACCTCGATGCCCTCGACGAGCGTACGCCGAAGCTGAACGCGACCTATCAGCGCGTGGCCTACTACCAGGCCGCCACGCTCTACAACGGCGGCCAGTACCAGCAGGCCTTGCCCTTGCTGGAGAAAAGCCTGAAGTACCCGCAGGACGACGCCATCCGGGCCGGGGCCGAGGTGCTGCGCGGCGAGGTGTACAGCATCGGGCAGGAGTACCCGCAGGCCATCAGCAGCTACACCGCCGCCCTGCGCACCGCCCGCGACGGGGCCGCCGCCGACACCGACTACGACCAGAAAGCCCGCTACGGCCTGGGCTACGCGTACTACAACACCAAGAAGTACGACCAGGCCCGTCCGTTCTTCCAGCAGTACCTGGCCGACCCGGTGGCCAAGCCCGCGTCGGACCCGAACTACTACGACGTGACGCTGCGCCTCGCGGACACGTACTACGTCAACAAAAACTACCAGCAGGCCCTGGACCTCTACGACAAAGTCATCAACGCCAACGCGGCCGACAAGGACTTTGCCTACTACCAGAAGAGCCTCACGCTGGGCCTGATGGGCCGCCGCGACGAAGCCGCCAAGACCCTGCAGACGCTGCTGCGCACCTCGCCCAACTCGCGCTACGCCGACGACGCGGTGTACCAGCAGGCCAATCTCGACTACGAAAGCGGCAACTACCAGCCGGCCATCGAAGGCTTCTCGCGCCTGATTGCCAACCGGCCGAATTCCCCGCTGATTGCCTCGGCCTTGCTCAAGCGCGGCACCTCGTACCAGAACCTGCAGCAGCACGACAAGGCCGCCGACGACTTCAAGCAGGTGCTGCAGCAGTTTCCGCGCACCAAGTCGGCCACCAACGCCATTTCGGCTCTGCAGGAAAGCCTGGCCGCGGCCGGCAAGTCGGAGGAATTCGACCAGTACCTGGCCCAGTACAAAGCCACCAACCCCAACGACAAGTCGGTGGAGAGCGTGGAGTTTGAGGCCGCCAAGTCCTTGTACCTGGCCGAGAAGTACCCGCAGGCCATTCCGCGCCTGGAAAGCTACCTCAAGGAGCACAACGCCAGCACCCTGGCCGCCGACGCCCGCTTCTTCCTGGCCGACTCTTACCTGAAGACCGGTCGCAAGCAGGACGCGCTGCCGCGCCTGCGCGCCGTGGTAGAGGAAAACAAGAGCGAGTATGTGAACCGCGCCGTGAGCCGCGTGGCCGATCTGGAGTTCGAAAACAAGAACTACCCGGAAGCCGCCAAGTACTACGACCGGTGGCGGCAGACCACCCGCGTGGCCCGCGAGCGTGCCACCGCGGGCCTGGGCCTGACGCGCAGCCTCTACGAAGCCGCTAACTACGCCGACGCCAAGCGTGTGGCCTCGGAAATCGTGACCGAGGGCAGCGCCACGCCGGTTATCATCAGCGCCGCCCGCCTGTACGTGGGCAAGGCCGACTACAAAGCCGGCAACCTCGACGCGGCCATTCCGGCGCTGACCGAGTCGGCCAAGACCATCGACGTGAACGGGGCGGAGGCCCAGTACCTGCTGGCCGACGCGCTCTACCAGCAGAAGAAGTACGAGCCGGCCCTGGACGCGGCCTTCCGCCTGAACTCGGACTTCAACCAGTTTGACCTCTGGCTGGGCCGCGCCTTCCTGCTCATCGCCGACGTGTACCGCGACCAGGGCGAGGTGTTCCAGGCCAAGGCCACGCTCAGCTCCATCATCGACAACAAATTCCCGGTGGCCGAAATCCTGGAGGAAGCCAAGCGCAAGCTCGCTGCTCTCGACAGCAGCACGCCCGCGCCCAGCCCGGCGACTGCCCCCGGCAAGGGCAAGACGACCACGCCTGCTACCACCAAGCCCGGCGCGACCAAGGCCCCGGCCAAAACGCCGGCCGCCGGCAAAACCACGCGCCAGTCGCTGACGGCCCCCACGGCCCCGGCGGACACCACCAACTCGGCCGCGCCGCAGCCGGAAGTGCCGGCGGAGGAATAGGTGGGAGCGAGGTCGTTTCTGTAGTAATAACCACTTGAAGTTTAGTGTGCTGCTGGTTCTAAGTTCCAGCAACGATGCAAGCCAGCAGCGCACCAGCCATAAGCCCGTACATGAGCGTTAGTTCTCCCCAACGCCTGGCCCTGGCCGCTCTGCTGAGCGCCGCGGCCGTGCCCGCCTTCGCCCAAACGCCCAAGCCCAACCGCCCGCGCGGCACCATCGAGGAAGCCGAAGTGGAAGTGGTGAAGGAGCGCGAAAACCAATTGCCCGAAGCCGCCCGCAACTACGACAAGGTGCAGCTGGCCCCGCCGCCCAAGGCCGACCGCGCGGTGCGCTACACCTTCCCGGACTTCCGCCTGCCCAGCCAGAACCTGAACCCCACGGTGCGGGTGCTGACCATCAAGCAGGAAGAGCTGGCTCCCTTGCAGGGCAACTACGCCCGCCTCGGGGTGGGCAACTACGCCTCGCTCTTCGGGGAGGCCCACGCCCACACCACCCGCAACGAAGACCACAGCTTCGGGCTGGATCTGCGGCACCTGTCCTCGGCCCGCGGGCCCGTGGATGGCAAGAACTCCTCGGTAAGCCAGAGCCGCCTGGGCGTTAATGGGGAGCTGTACCGCGGCGCCATGACGCTGGGCGCCAAGGTCAACCTGGGCCGCGACCGGGCCAACTTCTACGGCTACAGCCCGCAGACCGAGCCCAAACCCACGGCCGACAGCATCAAGCAGACCTTCTTCCGGGCCGACGCGCAGGCGTTTATCCGCAACCGCGACCGGGACGCCAAGTTTCAGTACGACCTGGCCGCCGGCTACCGCTACTGGAAAGACCACTACCAGGCCACGGAATCTGACCTGTACGCCCAGCTGCGCACGGCCTACTACGTCACCGAAAAAGGCCGCGTGCGCATCGACGGCGACCTGTCGTTTATCTCGCAGAAGGACTCCGCTTTTGAGGTGAGCCGCCCCTTCGTGCAGGCCACGGCCCAGTACGAGCAGAACATTGCTGGCCGCCTCGACGTGGCCGTGGGCGCCACCCTGGGCTACACCGGCGACACGGTCAACAACGCCAAGCAAGTAACCGTGTTTCCGGCCATTCGCCTGGGCTACGCCGTGGTGGAAGACAAGTTTGTGCTCTTCGGCGGCCTCGGCGGCGGCCTGCAGCGCACCACGCTCTACGACCTGACCCAGGAAAACGCCTGGCTGGCTCCCAACCAGCGCGTGGCCGATACGCGCCGCGGCCCCACGGTGTTCTTTGGCTTCAACGCCACGCCGGTACGCGCCCTGCAGACTTCAGTGAAGGTGACGCTGGCTAACGACCGAAACCTGTACTTCTACAACCTCTCGCGCCGCGACTCCACCAAGTACGACCTGGTGTACGACCAGAAGTCGACGCAATTCGTGAACGTGCACGGCGAGGTGATTTATAACGCCGCCGAGAAGCTGCGCATCGGCACCAAGCTGGACTACAATGGCTACAAGGTGCACAGCCTGCAGAAGCCTTACCACCGGCCCAACTTCCAGGGCGTATTCTTTGCTTCGTACAACATGTACGACAAGCTCATGCTCGGCGGTGAGCTGTACGTGCTCAGCTCCAGCTACGGCTCGGTGCTGCGGCGCAGCGCCACGCTGCCCGTTTCCTTCTCCGAAGTAGTGCGCCCCACCGACGCCGTCATCGACCTGAACCTGCGCGCGGATTACCGCTTTTCGGAAAATCTGAGTTTCTTTGTTTTGGGCAACAACCTGCTGGGCCGCAAATACGAACGATTCCTCAACTATCCGTCGAAGGGCATCAACGTATTGGCCGGCGTGGGTTACCAGTTTTAGGCGAATTGGTGAGATGGTGAAATGGTGAGGTTGATGTTTACGCATCAGTCACTGTTTCACCATCTTGCCACTCACCATTTCACCATTTCACCATCTCACTGCATTGCAGCTCACTGACCACATCCAGCACCTGCTCCGGGACCACGACTGCGTCATCATCCCTGACTTTGGCGGCCTGATTGCGGACTACGAACCGGCCCGCTTGCACCCGGTGCGCCACACGTTGGCCCCGCCTGCCAAGCGCGTCGCCTTCAACCAGGCCCTGACCCGCAACGACGGCCTGCTGGTGGACGCCATCAGCCGCGCACTGAGCGTGACGCCGGGCACCGCCCGCCAGCAAGTGCGCGACGCGGTGCAGCGCATGCAGCAGGAGCTGGAGGAGCAGCACCGCACGGAGCTGCCGGGTATTGGGGTGTTTCGCCAGGCCGCCGGCCGCGGCCTCGATTTTGAGTACACTGGTCACCAGAACCTGCTGCCCGCCAGCTTTGGCCTACCCGAGCTGACCTCGCGCCCCGTGCGCGCCACCGACGCCCTGCTGGCCCGGGAGCGCAGCCACCAAGCGCCCCAGCCCGCGCTGGCGCCGGCCCGCAGCCGTACCATGCGCCGCGTGGTCAATGGGGTGCTGGGCCTGAGCATCTTCGGCCTGATCGTGGCCGCCAACCTGCAGGTGTGGCACAACCTGGACCGCTGGCCGGCCGGCTGGTGGTGGCCCGCTGCCGAAGGCACCACGGCTGGCCCTGCCCGTGTACAGCCCCAGGCAGCCAACCTCGCCGGCCAGCCCTGGACGGAAGAAGTAGTGCCCGACGGCGCGCCCGAAGCCGCCCCGGAAATCAGCAAGCCCGCCGCTGCCCCCGCCGCCGAAGCCAAGTCGGTACGCGTAGCGGCCGCGGCCCCTAAGAAAGTAGCTGCAACCCCGGCCACGGCCGCCGCGTCAGTGGCGGCAGCCACCAAGGCGGCTGTAGAAGGCAAAACCGCGGCCGCACCCGCGGCGGCCGGCTCCAGAGTCACGGGCGTAACCAACCGCTGGTACATCGTTAAGGCGACCTTCGACAAAATCGACGGGGCCGAGCAGGTGCAGCGCAACTACGCCAACAAGGGCACCGCGGCCAAAATCCTGATGCCGCGCTGGGGCCACCGCGGCGTGGTCAATACCAGAAAGTACCGTGTAGCCGTTGCGGACTTTGCCGACAAAGCGTCGGCCCAACGCAGCCTGCCGGGCCTGCGCAAGCAGTTCGGCAACGAAATCCAGGTTTACCCTTATTAGCATGCTCGCAACCCTGCTGCTGCAAACAGCTGTAGTCACCGCCGACTCCACCGCCACCCAGGCCGCCGCAACGGCCGCCGCCCAACCTTCCTCCATCTCGGTAATCGACCTGATCCTCAAAGGGGGCTGGATCATGATTCCGATTTTTGCGCTGTCGCTGATTTCCGTCTACATCATGGTGGAGCGCTACATCACCATCCGCAAGGCCGCGGCCCTGCCCGACGGGTTCATGAACCAGATTCGGAACCTGATGGTGAAAGGCGACCTGCAGGGCGCCAAGCTGCTGTCGGCCCAGACGGCCTCGCCGCTGGCCCGCATGATCGAGAAGGGCATCCGCCGCATCGGTCAGCCGCTGAAGGACATCGAAACCAGCGTAGAGAACGTGGGCAAGGTGGAAATTGCCCGCCTCGAGAAGAACATCAGCATCCTCGGCATCATCGCCGGCATTGCCCCGATGCTCGGCTTTGTGGGCACCATCGTCGGCGTAATCAACATCTTCTACGCCATTGCCTCGACCGGCGACTTCGGCATCGCCCAGATTTCGGGCGGTCTGTACACCAAGATGGTGACTTCGGCCGCGGGCCTGATTGTCGGCATGATTGCCCACATCGGCTACCACTGGCTCAGCATCATGGTGGAGCGTCTGGTGTTCCGCATGGAAAACTCGGCCATCGAGTTCATGGACATTCTGCAGGACAACTAGAATCAGTTTAGGAGTTTGAGAGTTGAGAAGTTTATGAGTACATCGTTCTCGTTTCTTGCCCTCGCAAAAGCAGAAAAGAACAACTCATAAACTCTAAACTCCCTACCTCATTAACTCTCAAAACGCCGTGGACCTCAGTCGCCGCCGTAAGCTTTCTTCCCACGTCGAGACCAGCTCGATGAACGACATCATGTTCTTCCTGATGCTGTTCTTCCTCATTGTCTCGACCATGGTGAATCCCAACGTCATCAAGCTCATGCTGCCTAACGCCCGCTCGGGCAAGCAGGCCATGAAGCAGCCCATCACCGTGTCGGTAGATGCCGCCGGGCAGTACTTCATCGACCGGCAGCCCGTCACGGCCGAGCAGCTGGAAGCCGAGCTGGGCCGCCGCGTGCAGGGGCTGGAAAGCCCCACCGCCGTGCTGCGCGTCGACAAGTCGCTGAACGTGCAGAAGCTGGTGGACATCCTCGAAATCGGCAACCGGCTGAAAATTAAAATGGTCATGGCCACCGCAGCCGAGCAATCCGGCGGCAAGGGCTGATTGACGTCTGCGCCGCGGCCGGTTGGCCCGACACTTGCCCCGGTGAGCTGAACCCCAGACGCACCGGGGCGCGTTGTTTACAGCGGATGCTGCCGGTGCCGCTCTGCTACTCTCTCCGTTACTTCCATTTCATTCATAGCTGCTCATGGCTACTGAATTTCGCCACGAACACCGCCGCGAAGCCCTGATTGGCACCTTGCTGCTGCACGGGCTGCTGGCATTGCTGTTTCTTTTGATCGTGTTCAAGAACCCGCCCGACAGCATTGCCGAAATGGGCGACGGCGGCGGGGTGGAGCTGAACTACGGCGTGGACCAGGTCGGCGACGGCGACGTGCAGACCTCGGCCCAGGCCAACGAGTCGCCGAACCGCGAAGACTCCAAGCCGCCGGCCCAGCAGCCCGACCCGGAGCCGCAGCAAGCCAGCACCCCGACGCCGCCCACGCCCCCCGAAGACGTGCAGGAAAAGGTGGTAACCAGCGAAGCGGAAGAAAACGACGTGAAGATTCCACCGGTGGAAAAACCCACGCCGCGGCCCCGCGAGGAGCCCACGCGAGAGCCGGTGAAAGAGCCCGAGCCCGAAAAGCCCAAGGTAAACCAGCGCGCCATCTTCACACCCCGCGGCGCCACGGCTAACACCGGCGGCAACGGCGTGAACGGCACCAGCAACAACCCCGCTGGCAACAACAACGGCGACAACCCCGGCACCGTGGGCGACAAAGGCGACCCGCGCGGTACCTACACCGGCAAGGCCTACTCCGGCGACCCCGGCAGCGGCGGCGGCTCGGGTGGCGGCGACGGCGACGGATTCGCGGGCGGGGGCTGGGCCTTCACCAACCGTCCCAAGGCGGAGCTGGTCGACAACCAAAACGGCTACCTACGCTTCAAGATCAAAATCAACTCCGACGGCGACGTGGAATCCATCGAGAAAGTCGGCGGCAACATGTCGGCCGAGCAGGTGCGCATCTGCCGCGACGTGCTCAACGAGCAGCTCAGCGTGCGCAAGCTCAAGCCCGAAGCCGGCGCCGCCACGGGCTTTTTTACCTTCCGCTTCAAGGTGGAGTAAGGGCACCACGGCGCCTGCCCGCGCGAAAAGCACCCGCCGCTGGTCGGAATTCTCCGGCCGGCGGCGTTTTTTTGTACCCTGATTTTGCCGTCCGCCATGACCTACAACGAAACCCTGCAGTTCCTCTACGCCCAGTTGCCCATGTTTCAGCGGGTAGGGGCCGCGGGCTTCAAAAACGGGCTGGAGGGCATTCAGCGCCTGGCCGAAGCCCTCGGACACCCCGAGCAGCGGTTTCGCAGCGTGCACGTGGCGGGCACCAACGGCAAGGGCAGCAGCTCGCACCTGCTGGCGGCTGTGCTGCAAAGCGCCGGCTACCGCACGGGCCTCTACACCTCACCGCACCTGCGCGACTTCACGGAGCGCATTCGGCTGAACGGGCAGGAGCTAGCCCCGGAATATCTGGTGGCGTGGGTAGCGCGCTGGCGCGGCTTTATCGAGCAGCACCAGCCGTCGTTTTTCGAGATGTGCGTGGCGCTGTGCTTTGATTACTTTGCTGCCGAGCAAGTGGACGTGGCCGTGATTGAAGTGGGGCTGGGCGGACGGTTGGATTCCACCAACATCATCACGCCGCTGGTTTCGCTCATCACCAACATCAGCTACGACCACCAGGCCATCCTGGGCGACACGCTGCCGCTGATTGCGGGCGAAAAAGCCGGCATTATCAAGCCCGGCGTGCCCGCCGTCGTCAGCCAGACGCAGACCGAGGTGGCGGACGTGTTCACCGACGTAGCGGCCCGGCAGCACGCCCCGCTCACCTTTGCCGACGCGCGCTACCAGGTAGAGCTGCTGCGCGACAATCCCGTCGGGGCCCGCCAGCACGTGCGCATCCACCGCGACGGGCAACTGTGGCTGGATGAAGTGGAGCTGGGCCTCGTGGGCGATTACCAGCGACTGAACCTGCCGGGCGTGCTGGCCACCGTGGAGCAGCTGCGCGCGCAAGGCTTTGACATCACGGACGAGCACCTGCGCACCGGCCTGCGCGAGGTGCAACGCCTCACCGGCCTGCGCGGCCGCTGGCAGATTATCGGACAGGCTCCGCTCACTGTCTGCGACACGGGCCACAACGAAGCCGGCATTCGGCTGGTACTCCAGCAGCTGGCGCGGGTGCCGCGTAAGCGGCTGCACGTGGTGCTGGGCATGGTAGCCGACAAAGACCTGGGTAAGGTGCTGCGCCTGCTGCCCACCGAGGCTACGTACTATTTTTGCGCGGCCAGCATCCCGCGGGCCCTGCCGGCCGCTGACTTGGCCGCCCAGGCGGAAACCCACGGCTTGCGTGGCCCCGTGTGCGGCTCGGTGGCCGGGGCACTGGCTGAAGCGCGGCGGCAGGCCGCGCCCGAGGATGTCATCTTCGTCGGCGGCAGCACCTTCGTGGTGGCCGAAGTGCCCGACCTATACCAACCACTGACGGCTGCGGATGAATAAGCAGATGCGGCAGCTTGGCTTAAGCAGCGGTGAGACGCGCTAGGTTACCCCTGGGCCACCTACACGAAGCTGTGCTTATCCGCCGGCAGTCCGTTCCATCCGGGCTTTACTCATTTCCTTCATCATACCCCTTCACCCCGCATGGGTCGAATCAAGCTTAAGCGCTTCGCGGAAAATGCTCAGCGCGCCGACATTGTTGAACCCGGTAAGGAAACCTTTGGCGCGTTGAGCGGCCGTTGGGCGGCCGACTTTTTCCAGAATGACCATCCCATCACCCTCGAAATCGGCTGCGGCAAGGGGGAATACACCGTGGGCATGGCCGAGCGCTACCCCGAGCGCAACTTCCTGGGCCTCGACATCAAGGGCGAGCGGATGTACCGCGGCAGCAGGCTGGCCGAAGAAAAAGGGCTGACCAACGTGGGCTTCCTGCGCATGCAGGCCGAAATGTTGCTGGACCATTTCGGCCCCGGCGAGCTGGACGAAATCTGGATTACCTTCCCCGACCCGCGCCCGCGCCTGGGCGACACCAAGCGCCGCCTCACCGCCCCGCGTTTCCAAGAGCTGTACCGCCAGATTTTGAGGCCCGGTGGGCTGGTTCACCTCAAAACCGATTCAGAGCTGCTCTTTGACTATACCCTGGCGCTGCTACAGGAGCGCCAGGCACCCAACCTCGTCTTCACCAAGGACCTGTACCAGACCACCGGGTTGCTGCCCCACGCGTACGATATTCAGACGACCTACGAGCGGAGGTACCGCGAGCTGGGCGTGCCCATCAAATACCTGCACTTCTCGTTTGAGTAAGCGGCGCGACAGGTAACAAGAGCGGGTTGCTGCTCCACGTGCCGTTGTTTCGTTGTGTCGCCTTACTGGTAACCGGTCACGCGTTGCCTGCCACTTTTTACCGAGCTCTATGCGCCAGCCGCCCATCGTTACCTTGCCCTTGTTCGCCGAACTCGACCGGCACCTGCTGAATTTTCTGCGCACGCTCGCGCCGGAGGAGTGGGAGCGGCAGACGCTGGCCCCGCGCTGGAAGGTAATGGACGTGGCCCTGCACTTGCTCGATGGCAACCTGCGTACCCTCTCCATGCTGCGCGACGGCTACTTCGGCGTGCAGCCCACCCTGGCCGAGGGGAGCGGTTACGCAGGGCTGGTAGAGTTTCTGAACCAGCTCAACGCCGACTGGCTCACGGCCATGCGCCGCCTGAGTCCGGCCGTGGTCCTGTGGTTGCTGGAGCTGTCCGGGCGGGAGTATACGGCCTTTCTGGCTACCCTCGACCCGTGGGCGCCGGCGGCGTTTGCGGTGGCCTGGGCCGGCGAGGAAGAGTCGCCGAACTGGTTTCACGTGGCCCGCGAGTACACCGAAAAGTGGCACCACCAGCAGCAGATCCGCCACGCCGTAGGCCGGGGTACGGATGAGCTGCTGACGCCGGCACTCTACGAACCGTACCTGCAAACGTCCATGCGCGCGCTGCCGCACCACTACCGCACGGTGCTGGCCCCGGAAGGCACGCAGCTGCGCGTGCGCGTGCAGGGCCTCGCCGCTGCCGAGTGGCAGCTGCGCCGCCGCGCCGACCACTGGGAGCTGACCTCCGAGCGCGCCACACCCGATGCCACCGTCACCATCGGCGGGGCCGTGGCCTGGCAGCTCTTCAGCAACGAGCTGGATGCCGCTACAGCCAACCGGCACGTGCAGGTAGAGGGCGAACAGTGGCTGGCCGAAAAGATCCTGGACCTGGTGGCCGTCATGGTCTGAACAGGCGCACCCAGGTGTAATAAAGCAAGCAGGCCGGGCTTTGGGTAGCCCGGCCTGCTTGCTTTTGCTGCTATGCCGTCGTTAGTCGACTTCGATTTCTTCGAAAACGGCCTCCATTTCGCTGAAGTCGCGTACGCCGGGGCGGATTTCGTCGCCGCCTTCCAGTACGAGGCCGTTGGGGGCTACGTCCGTGAGCAGCTGGCGCAGGCCGGCGTTGGCAAAGCCCGGTGCCAGCCAAATAGGATAGGAGCGGGCTTGCTCCGACAGGCGGGCCATCTGCATATCGGAGAGCGGCTGCGGGGGCAGCTCGCTGAACACGAAGCCGCTCACGTGCGGGGCCATCAGCTGAAAGCGCCGGTCCACGTCTTCGGGCAGCATGTCCGGAATCCAGTCGACCAGCACCATGGCCGGCACCGTCAGCTCGGCCATGTCCTCGGCGCGCCGGAAGCCGTGCAGCAGCACCGCGTGCAGGCCGCACTGCTGGGCCAGCTGGCTGATCTGCTCGGCCGGTAGCGTGCCAAACTCCCCGACCAGCTGTACGCCCGCTACCCAGCTGCTCAGCTCCTGCACCAGCTCGGGCGTCACGGCCCCGGGTAGGCTGGGGTCGAGGCGAAACGTGAGGTAATCGGCGCCCATGCCGGCGCAGTACCGGGCATCGGAAAGATTGTTGATGCCGCGGACAATAACGGAAGTCAGAAGAGCCAAAGTCGGGAAAAGGTGAGGTGGTGTAATGGTGAAATGGCGAGTCTGGTTCTGGTGTCGGTGCATATAAAACCCACCGCATCACCCCCTCACCATTTCACCGCCGCGAAGGTAGGAAACCTCGGGCGGCCTTTGGGTGTTACCTTTGCCATTCGGCCGGGAACTTTGACCTCCCGGGCGCCAACATATGAACGCACAAACTACCCCCGACGCCGGTTCGAAAGGCCGCGTCCTCGTCGCGATGAGCGGCGGTATCGACTCTTCCGTGGCAGCCGTGATGCTGCACGAACAGGGCTACGAAGTGGTCGGCATGACCATGAAAACCTGGGACTACGCCTCGGTGGGCGGGTCCAAAAAAGAAACCGGCTGCTGCTCGCTCGACTCGATCAACGACGCCCGCAACGTGGCCGTGCAGCTCGGCTTCCCGCACTACATCATCGACATCCGCAACGAATTCGGGGACCACGTCATTGATGATTTCGTGGACGAATACCTCGCCGGCCGCACGCCCAACCCGTGCGTGCTCTGCAACACCCACATCAAATGGGACGCGCTGCTGCGCCGCGCCGATCAGCTCGGCTGCCAGTACATTGCCACCGGCCACTACGCCCAGGTGCGCGAGGAAAACGGCCGCTACGTCATCAGCAAGGGCCTCGACGAAAGCAAGGACCAATCGTACGCGCTGTGGGGCGTGTCGCAGGAAAGCCTGGCGCGCACCATCTTCCCGCTGGGCAAGCTGCGCAAATCGGAAATCCGCCAAATGGCCGCCGACCGCGGTTTTATGGAGCTGGTGAACAAGTCCGAGAGCTACGAAATCTGCTTTATCCCCGACAACGACTACCGCGGCTTCCTCAAGCGCCGCGTCGAGGGCCTGGAGGAGCGCGTGGCCGGCGGCAAGTTCGTGCTGACCGACGGTACCGTGGTCGGCACCCACGAGGGCTATCCGTTCTACACCATTGGGCAGCGCAAGGGCCTGGGCGTGACGCTCGGTTACCCGGCCTATGTGGTCGAAATCCGGCCCGAAACCAACGAAGTGGTGCTCGGCAACCTCGACGAGCTGGCCCGCACCGCCACCGTACTGGGCCGCTTGAACCTGGGCAAGTACGCCTCGCTGGAAGGCCGCGGCCTGGTGCCGGCTTTCACCAAGGTGCGCTACAACCACGCCGGCGCGGCCTCGTTCCTGGAGCAAAAGGACGGAAAAATGTACGTTTACTTCCCCGACCCCGTACACGCCATTGCCCCGGGCCAGGCCGCCGTATTTTACGACGGTCAGGACGTGCTGGGCGGCGGCTGGATCGAGCGTAGCCCGGCGTCGCTGGCCGCGCCCGTGCCGCTGCCGGTGGTAGGGGCCGCCAAGGTTTCTGTTTAGGTTCTGATGTGTTATTGTATGCTGCGTCGTTTAGTAGCGCTGAGTGCCGGGCTGCTGCCCCTGCTGGTGAGCTTGGCTGCCTGTGACAACACCACGGAAGCCCCCGCTGAACTGGGCAAGGACTACTACCCGATTGCCGTCGGGGATGAGCGCATCTTCAACGTGGAGGACAAAGTCTGGCGCAACGGGCAAGTAGTCAGCACCACGCCGTCGCAGTTGCGGGAGCAAATCACCGAGGCCTATCGCGACGCGGCCGGCACGCTCACCTATAAGGTGGTGCGCTCCTCGCGCGCCACGGCCACCGGTGCTTGGCGGGCCGACAGCGTGCAAACCCTGACGGTGAACTCGCGCAACCTGCTGCTCACGCGCAGCAACCTGCGCACCGTGGAGCTGGTCTTTCCGGTGCGCGACGGTGAAGAGTGGAACAAGAACGCGTTCAACGACCGGGATACCATCGTGGCCATCAACCGCCGGTACCAGGAAGTGGGCAGCGCCTTCACCAGCGGCGGCCGTAGCTACGACAATACCGTGACCACCTACGACGAAATCCAGGACAACGCCATTTACCTCGACGTGCAGCGCCGGGTGTACGCCAAGGGCGTGGGCCCGGTGCTGCGTGAGGTGCGCAAGCTCAACTACTGCCAGGATGCGCGCACCTGCAACGTGGGGGTGAACTACGTGGTGACCGGCACCGAGCACCGCGAAACCCTGGTGCAATAGCCCGCGCCCAGCTTCGTTACTTGCATCCCGACCGGAGGCCGCCGCGCCCCGGTCGGGATGTTTTGTTTTCGCTTTAGCGTAGTCTATGCTTCGTCGTTTACCTCTGCCAGCCCTGGCCGCGCTCTGCACTATCATAATCGTACTAACTGGCTGCGAGCATGCCGGCGAAGCTCCAGCAGACCCTGGCCGGGATTTTTACCCGATAGCCGTGGGCGACGAGCGAATCTTCAACGTGGAAGACAAGGTGTGGCTGAACAACCGGGTAGTGAGCACCACGACTTCGCAGCTGCGGGAGCAAATCACGGAAGCCTACCGCGACGCGGCCGGCGCCATGACGTACAAAGTGGTGCGGGCCAGGCGGGCTACTGCGGCCGAGGCCTGGCGCGTGGATAGCGCGCAGACGCTGACCGTCGCCCCGCAATACTTGCTGCTCACGCGCAGCAACCTGCGCACCGTGGAGCTGCTGTACCCCGTGCGCGACGGGCAGGAGTGGAACAAGAACGCGTTTGACAGCCACAACGCGCCGAACGACCTGAACCGCCGGTACCAGGAAGTGGGCGGCAGCCTCAGCGCCGGTGGCCGAACGTACGCCAACACCGTCACCACCTTCGACGAAGGCGACGATCCGCTGTTTAACGCGTATTGGCACACGCTGCGGCAGGTGTACGCCAGGGGCGTGGGGCCCGTGCTGCGCGAGGCAATCTACTATAATTACTGCAGTACCAGCGCCGCCGTCATTATCTGCTCCGGCAAGGAGCACGTGGAAACCCTGGTGCCCTGAAACTGCGTTGTGCAGAAGCTTGCCCTGCCGCCCACCGGTTGCCGCTCAGGCCCGGTGGGCGGCCGTTTTTCAGGCACCCGAATGCCGGGGCGTGACCTGGCTTTGGCTCAGGACGCGCACCTTGGGGCGGCCGGCCCAATTCTGTATCTTGTCGAGTCCTTTCTTTAGTACTTTTTTCATGCGTATTCTTTCCCTTGGACTATTGCTGATGGGCTTAATGACCGCGGCGCCCCACGCCGGGCAGGCCCAAACGGCTCAGGTCCGGCGGCATTTGGTGTACTTCCGCGACAAAACCGGCACGCCTTACAGCGTGGCCCAGCCCCAGGCGTTCCTCTCCGCCCGGGCCGTGCAGCGGCGGCAGCGGCAGGGCATTGCCGTGCTCCCGCGCGACTTGCCCGTCACGCCCACCTACGCCACCCAGGTGCGCAACACCAGCGGCGTGCGTCTGCTTTATACCTCGCGCTGGTTCAACGCCGCCGTGGTGGAGTGCGACTCGGCCGCGCTCGGCCGCTTGCAGGCGTTGCCCTTCGTGCAGGCCGCCACCACGCTCAACCGCGGCGTGAACACCCGCCCGCGGAACCTGAACAAAACCTGGGCGCAGCTGCCCAACGTGGCGGCCCGCACCACGCCCTACGGCGAAGCCTTCAAGCAAGCTGACCTCATCGGGGCTGTGGCCATGCACAATGCGGGCTACCGCGGCGAGGGGCTGCAGGTAGCCGTGTTCGACGCGGGCTTTCCGGGCGTCGACCAGATGCAGGCGTTTGAGTCGTTGCGGCAGGAGGGACGCCTGCTGAGCACCTTCGACTTTGTGGATAAGGACCGCACCGTCTTCGAGAAGGACAGCCACGGCACGCTGACCCTCTCCACGCTGGCGGCCAACCAGGCGGGCTTCTTTATCGGAACGGCGCCCAAGGCCAGCTACCACCTGTGCATCACCGAGGACGTGCGCTCGGAGCACCCCATCGAGGAAGCCAACTGGCTTATGGCCGCGGAATACGCCGATTCGGTAGGCGTCGACGTCATCAGCTCCTCGCTGGGCTACACCACTTTTGACCAACCCTCGGCCGGGCATACCTACGCCGAGCTGAACGGCCGTACCGCCATTGCCAGCCGAGCCGCCACCATGGCCGCGCGCGTGGGCATCCTGGTCGTCAATTCATCCGGCAACGACGGGGCCAACGGCTGGCGCTACATCGGTGCGCCGGCCGACGCGGACTCCATCATGACCGTGGGTGCTGTGGACTCCTTGCGCAACCTGGGTTTCTTCAGCTCGGTGGGGCCCACCGCCGACGGCCGCATCAAGCCCAACCTGGCCGCCATGGGGGTGCAGGCTGCCGGCCTGACGCCTGGCAACGGGGTAATCCGCGGCAACGGCACTTCCTACGCTTGTCCCATCCTGGCGGGCATGGCTACGGGCTTCTGGCAGGCCAACCCCACGCTCACGGCCCAGCAGGTGCTGCAGGTGCTGCAGCGCAGCGGCACCCAGGCCGCCAACCCCGATAACCTGCTCGGTTACGGCGTGCCCAACTTCGTGCAGGCCTACAACCTGGCTAACCCCAGCACCCCGCTCGCCGCGGCCAGCGCCCGCCACGCCGCCGACGAGCTGCGCATCTTTCCTAACCCGACCGGCGCCGATTTCACGCTGTATCTGCCCGAATCCTTCCGGCGCCGGCCGCTGCGCGTGAGCATCCGCAACAGCCGCGGCGCGCTGGTAAGCGAGCAGACGCTGGCCCCGGCCACCGGCGCGCAGGTACCGCTGCGCCTCGCCAACGGGCCTGCCGGGGTGTACACCTGCACCGTACAGGCCGGTGCCGATGCCGCGCGGACGGTGCGGTTTGTACGGGAATGAGCTTTGCTAATTATTTTGGTTTGCTAAAAATATTGGTTAACTTGAAGCCGTATTGCAGAACCATTCAAGCATAGCATCATGCTCCAACTGATGACCACCAAGCGAATTGGCCGCCGCCAGTTCCATTTCACCGTCAGCGGCGCTACGTTCCACGAAGTCGTGGCCGAATACGACCGGCTGAGCTTCCCCGACGTGGCCGCCTGCGGCCTGTGTGGCTCCGACAACCTCGATTTGTCGTCGCGCGTGGCCCAGGACAAATTCAAGTACACCTCCGTCAAATGCCTCGATTGCCGCGGCGACGTAACCTTCGGCAAAATGCAGCGCGACGACCAGACCGTGTTTCTGCGCCGCCGCGAATCGGGCGAGCTGGACTGGCAAGCCTGGAAGAAGGCCGAATAAGCTCAACCAGCGTTTTTTGCTCACAATACCCGCGCCCGGTTGCCGTTACGTCGGCGGCTGGGCGCGGCCGTTCCGGCCGGCGGCACCGCCCGCCGCCCCGGCGTGTTAGCAAAACGCTACGCCGTAGCCATTCACCTGTGAACCTGCTTAACTTCGCGGCATGAGTTCTTCTACCCCTCGCATCACGCCGCTGCTGGCCCCGTCGCTGCTGGCGGCTGATTTTGCCAACCTGCAAGCCGAGACGGAGCGCCTCGCCGGCAGCGCCGCCGACTGGCTGCACTGCGACATCATGGACGGCCGCTTCGTGCCCAACATCTCGTTTGGCATCCCGGTGCTGCAGGCCATTCACCGCCACGCCCGCCAGCCGCTCGACGTGCATTTGATGATCGAAGAACCGCAGCATTACCTGGAGGCTTTTCGCGACGCCGGGGCCGAGAACATTACCGTGCACTACGAGGCCTGCCCGCACCTGCACCGCGTCATTGAGCAGATCAAGAAGCTGGGCTGCCGCGCCGGCGTGGCCCTGAACCCACATACGCCCGTGCTGATGCTGCAGGACATTGCGGCCGACCTGGATTTGGTGTGCGTGATGTCCGTCAACCCGGGTTTCGGGGGGCAGAGCTTCATTCCGCACACCCTGCAGAAAGTGGCCGACCTGAAGGAGCTGCTGCTTGACTGCGGTTCGGCGGCCCTGATTGAAGTAGACGGCGGCGTGAACGAGCAAACGGCCCTGCCGCTGGTGGAAGCCGGTGCCGACGTGCTGGTGGCCGGTTCCTTCGTCTTCAACGCCCCCGACCCGGTGGCCACGCTGGCCGAGCTGCGCGCCCAACTCTCGACGATTATTCCCGCCGCGCGTTAATGGCCCGTCGTCGCACCTTGTTCTGGCCGGTGGTCACGCTGCGCGGCTGCCTGCTGCTGCCCGCGGCCAGCCTGGTCGTACCCGTGGCCGCCGTGGCCCAGCAGCCCGCGGCCGGCCGGGTGGAATTGCGCGGCACCGTCCGCGACGCCGACGGCAAAGCTGTGGAGCAAGCCGCCGTGGCCGTGGAAGGCCTTAGCGCCGGCACGAACACCGACGAAAACGGCCGCTTCCGCCTGAGCATTGCCCGTTCGGCCGCCGATGGCCCGCTGGTGCTGGTGGTGCAGCGCCTGGGCTACGCCACCGTCCGCCGCACCCTCACGGCTCGCGAGCTGGCCGACGGCCGCGCCGAGCTGAACGTGGAGCTGCAGGCCAGCGCCCGCGCCCTCGGCAACGTGACCGTGCGCGGGCAGCGCGACGTGGACACCCGCGAGCAGGTCAGCCTCATTACCCTCGACCCGCGCACGGCCAAGGAAATTCCCTCGACTTTCGGGGACTTTAGCGCCATTCTGAAGACGCTGCCCGGCGTACAGTCGACCAACGAACTGACGAGTACTTACTCGGTGCGCGGCGGCAACTACGACGAAAACCTGGTTTACGTCAACGGCATTGAGATTTACCGACCCTTCCTGGTCACGCAGGCGCAGCAGGAAGGCCTGAGCTTCGTCAATCCCGATCTGGTCGATAAAGTAGAGTTTGCCTCCGGCGGCTGGCAGCCGCGCTTCGGCGACAAGCTCTCGTCGGTGCTCAACATCGAGTACAAGCAGCCCACGCGCCGGGCTGTGACGGCCACGGCCAGCTTGGTAGGCGGCTCGCTGAGCCTGGAAAACGCCTCCAAATCCGGGCGCATCAGCTACCTGGCCGGGGTGCGCTACAAAAACGCGCAGTACGTGCTGCGCTCCTTGAAGCAGCAAAGCGGGGCCTACAACCCCACCTTTGCCGACGGGCAGCTGTACGTGCGCGCCGGCTTGGGCCCCAAGGACGATCTGCAGCGCACCAGCCTGGGGCTGCTGGCCACGGTTGCGCACAACAACTACCGCTTCGCCCCGCAGTCGGGCCAGGTTACGTTCAGCACCGGGACCAACCAGTTTCAGCGGCTGTTCATCTACTACGACGGCCACGAGCGGATGCAGTACGACACCTACCAGGGCGGGCTGAACCTGACGCACCACTTTTCGCCCAAGGTCACCGCAGAGCTGATCGGGGGCGGCGTGCTGACGCGTGAGTACGAGCTGCGCGACGTGGAAGCGGCTTACCGCCTGGCCGACATCAACCGCGTACCGGGTACGGAAGGCTACAACCAGCCCGTGCGTCAGCGCGACGTAGGTTCGCGCTTCGACCATTCGCGCAACCGCCTGGCCGCCTGGATCGGCACCGTGGAGGCCCGCACCACCTACAACCCAACGCCGCGCCACGAGTTGCGCTTCGGGGTGAAAGCCGGCCGGGAGCACATCGATGACCGCCTCGACGAATACACCTTCGTCGACTCGGCCGATTACGTGCCCACCCAGCGGCAGACGCGCCTGCGTACCGACCTGGACCTGACTTCCTCGCGCGTGCAGGGCTACGGGCAGCACACCTGGCGGCTGGATTCGCTCAAGACGCTGACCTACGGCGTGCGCCTGCACTACTGGTCGCTGAACGGGCAACTGACGGTGAGTCCGCGGGTGCAGTTTGCGGCCCGCTCGCGGCGCAGCCCGCGCCTGTCCTACAAAGCTGCCACCGGCGTGTACTACCAGCCGCCGTTTTACCGGGAGCTGCGCAACCAGCAAGGCGTGCTCAACCCCGAGTTGCGGGCCCAACGCTCCCTGCACTTCATCGCCGGGACGGAGTACCGCTTCAACTACTGGGGACGGCCATTTCAGCTTACCGGCGAGGCCTACTACAAGTACCTCACCGACGTGATTCCCTACGACGTGGACAACGTGCGGTTGCGTTACTTCGCCCAGAACCTGGCCACGGCCTACGCGGCGGGCGTCGATGCGCGCATCAGCGGGGAGTTTGTGCGCGGGGCCGAGTCGTGGTTTAGCCTGGGCGTGCTCACTACCCGCGAAAACCTGCGCGGCGACTCGCTCACGGTGCTGGACGCCGACGGTCAGCCCATCGGCAAAAAAGAAAAGGGCTACATCCGCCGGCCTTCGGACCAGCGCCTGAACCTGGGTATCTTCTTCCAGGACCACCTGCCGAACAACCCCTCGGTGCGCGGCTACGTGAACTTCGTGTTTGGCACGGGCCTGCCCTTCAGCCCGCCCAGCCTGCCGGAGCTGCGCGGCACCAGCAAACTCACCCGCAGCTACAAGCGCGTGGACCTGGGTTTCTCGAAGGTGCTCAGCCTGCGCAACGACCAGGGCCGAAAGTTCTACCAGCCCGAAAGCCTCTGGATTGGCTTGGAAGTGCTGAACGTGTTGGCGGCCAACAACGTGGCCGGCTACAGCTACGTGCAGGACCTGAACGGGGCCACCTACGGCATTCCGAACTACCTGTCGCAGCGCGTGGTCAACCTACGCCTGATCGGGCGCTTCTAGCCGCTGAACGGATAAAAAGCAGCGAGGCCCCGCCGAATGACTTCGGTGGGGCCTCGCTCGTTAGCGCCCGGCTGCTACGTAGCAGGCCGCCCAAAGGCTCCTAATAGGCTTTGGATTGCCACTGCGTCAGGGCCAGTTTCATGCCCGGCAGCTGGTGCTTGAAGGTGTCGTCGTCCTTGTCGCCGAGCTTGATGGCGCGGCGGGCGCTTTCGATGGCCGAGAGGTAATCCTCTTTCTGGGCCATCAGGCGCGCTTTGAGCCAGTTGTTGGTGTAGCTGTCGTTCAGCTCGATGGCGCGGTTGATGTACTTCAGCGCCAGCTCGGCTTCAATTTGGTTCTGGATGAGGTAATCGGCGGCCTGGGCCAGCAGCTGCGGGTCGGCGGGGGCTTTTTCCACGGCGGCCTTCATGCTAGCCAGCACCTTGGCGTTGACGTTGGTGCGGATCAGCACCGAAATGGTTTTTTCCTCCCACGACAGGTTCAGGCGGGCCGCGCTTTGGCGCACGTCCGAAAACCAGTAGTTCAGCGTCTCGTGCATGGGCGCCTGCTCCGGCAGCACCGGCACCCGGATCAGGTCGTCCTTCGGGTCGTAGCCTTCGCTGCCCCAGTGGGTGGTGACCTTGTTGAGGATAAACTGCCAGTCGTGGTCGGCCGAGGGCAGCACGTACACCGAGTACTTGCCGGCCGGCACGGCCTTGCCGCCGATGCGCACGGAATCGGAGAAGGTAATCAGGGTGTTTTCGTTGGCGCCGGCCCGCCATACCTGCTCATACGGCACCAACTGGCCCCAAACCTTGCGGTTTTTCACGCCCGGCGTGTGGTAGTCCACCGTGACGTCCGTTAGGCCGATGGTCTGGGTAACCACGGCGTGCGGGCTGGCCTGAGGCATGGCAAACTGCTGGGCCCGGGCGGCGCCGAAACCAAGGAAACAGAGCAGAACGAAGCAAAGCAGACGGGGCATAGGCGGGGGCAATGGGTGAGGAGCTAACGACTCGGTGCGGCGGAAAAGTGCCAAGGTACGACAGCCCGGGCCGGTCGGGGTTTAATTCACATCATCATGTGGCGCCCCGGCCGGGGCTGGCGCGCCGGGCCGATTTGCGAACAAAGGGCGATTCAGCGGGTTGATTTGCGAAAATCGTTCCGTTGTGTACCTTTGCCCGCAAGAATTCCCCTTCACCCGCATGACCCTAGTCGCCTCGTTGCGCTTTTTGAGCTTGCCGGCCGCCCCGCACTGGGCCGCCGCAGCTGGTCATGCCGGACATCATCACCACCATTCCTCCCCGGGAGAGGAATAATCACGTATAGGCGTTCGGCTACGGTCCGAACCTACGTTTCGCCCCGCTGGTTTTGGTTTTCGCTGCTCAAGGCAGCTCCGCCGGCCCCCTGTTTGATGATGTTTTTTTCGGTGCGCGGCCCGCTTGTGGCGGCTGGCACCGGTTCCCGATTATTCCCTTTCCCATGATTCGTCTGGCCATCCAGAAATCTGGTCGTTTGAGCGAGGACTCCCTCGCCCTCATCCGCGAATGCGGCATTGGTTTCCTGAGCAGCTCCTACAAGCTCAAAACCGAAGCGACCAACTTCCCCCTCGAAATCCTGTTCCTGCGCGACGACGACATCCCCGGCTACGTGCAGGACGGTGTCGCCGACCTCGGCATCGTGGGCCAGAACGTGCTCGTCGAAGCCGGGCTGCCCCAGCTCGAAGTCGAGCCGCTGGGCTTCAGCAGGTGCCGCCTGTCGCTGGCCATTCCGCGCGGCGAGGCTTATGGGTCGGTGGCCGATCTGCAGGGCAAGAACATTGCTACCTCGTACCCGCAGATTCTGGGCAACTACCTGGCCGGGCAGGGCGTACGGGCCCAGCTGCACACCATCAGCGGCTCGGTGGAAATTGCGCCGAGCATTGGCCTGGCCGACGCCATCTGCGACATTGTCTCGTCGGGCTCCACGTTGCTCGGCAACGGCCTGCGCGAGGTGGAAACCGTGTTTCGCTCCGAAGCCGTGCTCATTGCCAACCAGCAGCTGGCCCCCGATAAGCAGCAGCTGCTGGATCAGCTGCGCTTCCGCATGCAGGCCGTGCGCCGCGCCCGCCGCAACAAGTACATCCTGCTCAACGCCCCGCTGGCTGCGCTCGACGCCGTGAAGGCCCTGCTGCCCGGCATCAAGTCGCCGACGGTGACGCCGTTGGCCGAGGAAGGCTGGGTGTCGGTGCAGTCGGTGGTGAATGAAGATGACTTCTGGCACATCACCGACCAGCTCAAGGCCGTCGGCGCCGAAGGCATTCTGGTGCTGCCGATTGAAAAGATGATTGCCTAAATCTTACCGGGCTGCTATTTCCGTAGCCCCTCAGGACCTTAGATCGATGCAAATCATCCCATATCCCGCCCCGGCGGAGTGGCCCGCCCTGCAGCAGCGGCCCGCGCAGCAGGAAGCCCGGCAGGTAGAAGAACGGGTACGCGCCATCTTCGACGACGTGCGCCAGCGCGGCGACGAGGCCCTGCGCCACTACGCCGCTGAGCTCGACGGAGCCCAACTCGACAGCTTGTTGGTCTCGGCCGAGGAACTAGCCGCCGCGGCGGCGCAGGTGCCCGCCGAATTGCAGGCCGCTATCCGGCAGGCCCGCCAGAACATCGAACGATTCCACGCCGCGCAGCGCGAGGCCGAATTGCGCCTGGAAACCATGCCCGGCGTGGAGTGCTGGCGCCGCGCCGTGCCCGTGCAGCGCGTGGGCCTGTACATTCCGGGCGGCACGGCACCGCTGTTCAGTACCCTGCTGATGCTGGGCGTGCCCGCCCGGCTGGCCGGTTGCCCCGAAGTGGTGCTGTGCACGCCGCCCGCCAAGGACGGCAGCGTCAACTCCGTCATTCTGTTTACGGCCGCGCTGCTGGGCATCACCCAGGTGGTGAAAGCCGGCGGGGCCCAGGCCGTGGCCGCCCTGACTGGTGGTACGGAGTCGGTGCCGGCCGTCGATAAAATCTTCGGGCCGGGCAACCGCTACGTGACGGCCGCCAAGCAGCTGGCCGCCCAGCGCGGCGTGGCCATCGACATGCCGGCCGGGCCGTCGGAAGTGCTGGTCATAGCCGACGAAACCGCCAACCCGGTGTTTGTGGCCGCCGATCTGCTGAGCCAGGCCGAGCACGGTCCGGACTCGCAGGTGGTGCTGCTCTCCAATTCGGCGGCGGTGCTGGAACAGGTAACGGCCGAAGTGCAGCGCCAGCTCCTTGAGCTGCCCCGGCAGGAAGTGGCCGCCCTGGCCCTGCGCGAAAGCCGCGCCATTCTGCTCAGCTCGGCCGAGGAAATGCTGCAGTTCTCGAATCAGTACGCGCCCGAGCACCTGATTCTGGCCGTGGCCAATGCCGACGAGCTGGCCGCGGGCGTGACCAGCGCCGGCTCGGTGTTTCTGGGGCACCTCACGCCCGAGGCCGCCGGCGACTACGCGTCGGGCACCAATCACACGCTGCCCACCAACGGCTACGCCCGCAACTACAGCGGCGTGTCGCTCGACTCGTTTCTGAAGAAAATCACTTTCCAGCGCATCACGCCGGCGGGGCTGCGCACGCTCGGGCCGGTGGTGGAAATCATGGCCGAAGCCGAAGGCCTGCGCGCCCACGCCCGCGCCGTTACGCTGCGGCTGGCGGCAATGAAGAATGAGGAATGAAGACGGAGCAACCGGCTCCTGAGTCGGCCCCTGGTGGTTCACAGCATTCTTCCTTCCTCCATCCGCATTCTTCCTTCTATTCCATGAACCTCGAACAGCTCATCCGGCCCAATGTGCGGGCCATGAAACCCTACGCCTCGGCCCGCGACGAATTCCAGGGCACGGCGCAGGTGATGCTCGACGCCAACGAAAACAGCCTCGGGTCCGTCGGGCCCGAAGCCTTCAACCGCTACCCCGATCCGCTGCAGCGCGCGGTGAAGGCCGAAATAGCCCGGCTCAAACAGGTACAGCCCGCGCAAATTTTCCTGGGCAACGGCTCCGACGAAGCCATTGACCTGCTGCTGCGCCTGACCTGCGTGCCGGGCCAGGACAGCATCCTGATTCTGCCGCCCACCTACGGCATGTACGAAGTGGCGGCCAACCTCAACGACGTGGCCATTGAGCGCGTCCCGCTGACGGCCGATTTTCAGCTGTCGGAAGAGGCTATTACTAAGGTGTTGGCCTCGTCGGCCAAGCTCATCTTTCTCTGCTCGCCGAATAACCCCACCGGCAACCTGCTGCACCAGGACGCGGTGGAGCGCATCCTGCGCGGCTTCGGCGGCCTGGTGGTGGTCGATGAGGCCTACATCGATTTTGCCACGGCCCGTAGCTGGACCACGCGGCTGGGGGAGTTTGCCAACCTGGTGGTGCTGCAAACTTTCTCCAAGGCCTGGGGCCTGGCCGGGCTGCGCCTGGGCATGGCCTTTGCCTCGCCGGAGCTGATTGGCTACTTGAACAAGATCAAGCCGCCCTACAACATCTCGGAAGCCACGCAGCAGCACGCGTTGGCCGGCCTGCGCGACCAGGAGCGGTTTGAGCTGATGCGCCAGGAGCTGCTGCTGGGCCGCGACTGGCTGCAGGCCGAGCTGCCGAAGCTGGATGTTGTGGCGGAGGTCTTTCCGTCCGACGCCAACTTCCTGCTCGCGCGTTTCCGCCCCGATGCCACGGCCGTGTATGAATACCTGCTGAGCCAAGGCATCGTGGTGCGCAACCGCACGACGCAACCCGGCTGCGCCGGCTGCCTGCGCCTGACCGTGGGTACGCCGGCCGAAAACCAACAACTCCTGGCCGCGCTGCAGCAGTATCCGCGCTAGCCCGACCTCGTCATTCTTGCCTTCATGAAAAAAGTACTCTTCATCGACCGCGACGGGACCATCCTCGTGGAGCCGCAGCCCAGCCAGCAGGTCGATTCGTTCGAGAAGTTTCAGTTTCTGCCCGGCGCCATCACCGGTCTGGCGCGCATTGCCCGCGAGCTGGACTACGAGCTGGTGCTGGTGACCAACCAGGACGGCCTCGGCACCGCCTCGTTTCCCGAAGACACCTTCTGGCCCACGCAGAATTTGATGTTCGACATCCTGCGCGGGGAAGGGGTGGCGTTTGCCGCCAGCCTCGTCGACCGCAGCTTCGCCCACGAAAACCTGCCGACCCGCAAGCCCGGCCTCGGCATGCTCGGCCGGTACCTCGATCCGGCCAACGGCTACGACCTGCCGAACTCCTTTGTGCTCGGCGACCGGCTCACCGACGTGCAGCTGGCGGCGAACCTTGGCTGCCAGTCCATTCTCATCAGCGACGAGCTTACCGATGAGCGCGCTGCGCTGACTACTACCAGCTGGGAAGCCATCTACCAGTTTCTGCGCCTGCCCGCGCGCAAGGCCGTGGTACAACGCGACACCAACGAAACGAAAATTCGCGTCGAGCTGAACCTCGACGGCAGCGGCAAGCACAGCATAAAAACCGGCCTCGGTTTTTTTGACCACATGCTCGATCAGCTGGCCAAGCACAGCGGCGTGGATATGCTGGTGGAAGTACAAGGTGACCTGCACATCGACGAGCACCACACCATTGAGGACACCGCCATTGCCATCGGCGAAGCTTTCACGCAGGCCCTGGGGGATAAGCGCGGCCTGGCTCGCTACGGTTTCCTGCTGCCGATGGACGACGCCCTAGCGCAGGCCGCTATTGATTTTTCGGGCCGGCCGTGGCTGGTGTGGGAAGCCGAATTCAAGCGCGAGAAAGTAGGCGACATGCCGACCGAAATGTTTTACCATTTCTTTAAAAGCTTCTCGGATGCTGCCCGCTGCAACCTCAACATCAAGTGCGAGGGCGACAACGAGCATCACAAGATCGAGGCCATCTTTAAGGCCGTAGCCAAGGCCAGTAAGATGGCCTTGCAGCGCGACGCGGCGAAGATGGAAATACCTAGCACCAAAGGAGTTCTGTAGTGTTTATACAAATGTTTTAACAAATGAGTAAATGCCGGCTTAAACCTTCTTGGGCAAGGTTGGGCAAGCCTATCCGGGCAATCAAAAAGGCAAGCCGGCAATTACTCAGTCTTAAAACATTTGTATAAACAAGCTCATTGACGAAATGGATATAGCAGTCATTGATTACAAAGGCGGCAACGTGCAGTCGGTGCTCTTTGCCCTGGAGCGCCTCGGCGTACAGGCCACGCTGACCTCCGACCCGGAGCACATTCGCCGCGCCGACAAGGTGCTGTTTCCCGGCGAAGGCGAAGCCGCTTCGGCCATGCGAGAGTTGCGCGCGCAGGGACTCGACCAACTGCTGCCCACGCTCACGCAGCCCTTCCTGGGCATCTGCCTGGGCATGCAGCTGCTCGGCCAGCACAGCGAAGAAGGTGATACGGAATTGCTGGGCATTCTGCCCTTCGCGGTAAAGCGCTTCGCACCCGACCCAGAGCACAAGGTGCCGCACATGGGCTGGAATACCTTGCAGCAGCTGCGGACGCCCTTGTTCGAGGGCCTGCGCGAGGAAGACTACGTGTACTTCGTGCACAGCTACTACGCGCCGGTGGGCGAGTACACCATTGCCCAGGGCGCGTACCCGGCGCCCTTCAGCGCGGCCGTGCAGCACCAGAACTTCTACGCCGTGCAGTTTCACACCGAGAAAAGCGGGCCGGTGGGCACGCGCATCCTTCAGAACTTCCTCAGCCTGTAAGCATGGAAATCATTCCCGCCATTGACCTGATCGGCGGCCAGTGCGTGCGCCTGACCGAGGGCGACTTTGCCCAGCAAACCACCTACGACTCCGATCCGCTGGCCGTGGCCCAGCGCTTCGAGCAGCACGGCCTGCGCCGGCTGCACCTAGTCGACCTTGACGGAGCCCGCGCCAAGCAGCCCGTCAACCTGCCCGTGCTCGAGCGCATTGCCCGCCACACCAGCCTGGTCATCGACTTCGGCGGCGGCCTGCAAACCGAGCAAGCCGTGCGCAGCGCCTTCGACGCGGGGGCGGCCCAGATTACGGCTGGCAGCATCGCCGTGCGCGAGCCGCAGACGGTGCAGGGCTGGCTGCAGAGCTTCGGAGCGGAGCGCATCATTGTGGGCGCCGATTTTCGCGACAACCATATTGCCATCAACGCCTGGGCCGAGCAATCGGAGCGGACGCTGCGCGAGTTCGTGGAGGCCTACCTGGCTGCGGGCGCTACCACCTTCGTGTGCACCGATGTGAGCAAGGACGGCAAGTTGCAGGGGCCCGCGCTGGGCTCGTACCAGGAACTGCGCCAGCAACTGCCCGCCGCTCAGCTGGTGGCCAGCGGCGGCGTCACCACCATCGGCGACGTGGAAGCCCTGGCGCAGGCCGGCCTGCACGGCGCCATCATCGGCAAGGCCATTTACGAGGGCACCATCAGCCTGACGGACCTGCAGCGCTTCGTGGCGTAGCCCCTGAACTCTCATTCCAACCGTGAACCCCTTAGGATGCTCACCAAACGCATCATTCCTTGCCTCGACGTGAAGGACGGCCGCACCGTGAAAGGCGTGCGCTTTGAGGGCCTGCGCGACGCGGGCGACCCGGTGGCCCTGGCCGCCCAGTACGCCCGGCAAGGCGCCGACGAGCTGGTCTTTCTCGACATCACCGCCACCAACCAGAAACGCCAGACGCTGGTAGCCCTGGTGCGCGACGTGGCCCGCGAGCTGGACATTCCCTTTACCGTGGGCGGCGGCATCGGGGCCGTGGCGGACGTGGAAGCCCTGCTGCTCAACGGGGCCGATAAAGTCTCCCTCAATTCGGCCGCGCTGCACACGCCGGAGCTGATCGACGAGCTGGCCCGCCGCTTCGGCTCCCAGTGCATTGTGGTGGCCGTGGATGCGCGCCACACGCCCGAAACCGGCTGGCAGGTGTATACCCGCGCCGGTACCCAGGCCACCGGGCGCGACGCCGTGGCCTGGTGCCGCGAGGCGGCCGAGCGCGGCGCCGGCGAGCTGCTGCTGACCTCCATGAGCCACGACGGCACCAAGGACGGCTTTGCGCTGGACGTGACCGGGGCCGTGTGCCAGGCCGTGACGGTGCCCGTCATTGCCTCGGGCGGGGCCGGCCGCATGGAGCACTTCACCGACGTCTTCCAGCAGGCCAAAGCCGACGCCGGGCTGGCCGCGAGTATCTTCCACTTCGGCGAAATCGGCATTCTGGACCTGAAGCAACACCTGCGCCAGGCCGGCGTGCCGGTACGAATCTGAGTTGCTAGTTGTCAGTTGGGGGCAGTAACAGCAGCCGGAACAAACTGACAACGGACACCCCAACGGACAACCCCAATGACTTTCGACTTTGACAAAATGGGCGGCCTGATTCCGGCCGTGGTGCAGGACGCCGATACGGGCCAGGTGCTGATGCTGGGCTACGTAAACGAGGAGGCGCTGCGCAAAACCGAGCAGGAGGGACGCGTCACCTTCTTTTCCCGCTCTAAGAACCGCCTCTGGACCAAGGGCGAAACCAGCGGCCATTACCTGACGGTGGTCAGCCTGCACCCGGACTGCGACGAGGACGCGCTGCTCATCCGCGCCCGCCCCGACGGCCCCACCTGCCACCGCGGCACCGTGAGTTGCTTCGAGCAACCTGCGCAAACGGCCCTGCCCACGGCGCCGATAAGCTTTCTGGCCGAGCTGGAGCGTCTGGTACAGCGCCGGCAGCAGCAGCCGGGCGAGGAGCCCAATTCTTACACGGTAAAGCTGTTTCAGAAGGGCATGCCCAAAATTGCCCAGAAAGTGGGTGAGGAGGCCGTGGAAACCGTTATCGACGCCGTAGCCGGCAATACGGAGGGCTTAAAAGGCGAAGCTGCCGATCTGCTGTATCACCTGCTGGTGCTGCTCACGGCCTCGGGCCTGACCATCGACGACGTGGTGCAGGTGCTGCGCCAGCGCCACAGCACCATTTCCGCCGGGACGCGGCGGGAGTAGTAGGGCTGCCCTGGTGCGCCAAAGCAGAAAGCCCGGAACAGCCAAGCTGCTCCGGGCTTTCTTGTGCAACTCCCGGCCCGGTGACTGTCACCATGGGGCAAGCGGGAGCCTGTACGTAAAGCCACGGGGTGTAACCGGCTAAAACAACGGCGCGGTCTGCGGGTTTCGATGCAAGGCAAGCCCAGCTGTAGCGTCCGCCTGCCAACCTCGGTACGGGCTGGGCGTAGAGCGGCAGGCAGGGACCTGAAATCCTGCCTACCTTGCGCGCCGTTTAAATTTTCTATGTCTGACAACACCCGTTACCTGGCCACCCAGTCGCTGACCGTCCTCGTGCCCGTGTACAACGAGGAAGAAAGCCTGCCGCAGTTTGTGGTCGAAATGAACAAGTACCTGGAAACGGCCCCGGTGGCCACCACGGTGCTCTTCGTCAACGACGGTTCCACCGACGGCTCGCTGGGCCTCATGCGCGAGATTTGCCGCCGGGATTCGCGCTACGAGTTTATCTCCCTGGCCCAGAACCGCGGCCTGAGCACGGCCATCAAAGCCGGCATCGACCATGCCCGCGGCACCTTGGTGGGCTACATCGACTCGGATATCCAGACCACGCCCATGGACTTCGTGGAGCTGCTGCGGTTCTTCCCCGAGTACGACATGGTCACCGGCATCCGGGCCAAGCGCCAGGATTCGGCCGTGAAGCTGTTCTCCTCGAAAATTGCCAACAACTTCCGCCGCCTGATGATCAACGACGGCATCGTGGATACGGGCTGCCCGCTGAAAATCCTCAAGACCGAGTACGCGCGCCGCATACCGCTCTTTCACGGCATGCACCGCTTCCTGGGCGCCCTGGTACAGCTGCAGGGCGGCAAGGTGAAGCAGCTGCCCGTGCGGCACTTTCCGCGCTTTGCCGGCACGGCCAAGTACAACCTCTGGAACCGCCTCTGGAAGCCCCTGGTTGATACCTTCGGCTACCGCTGGATTCGTTCGCGCTGGAAGAACTACGAAATCGGGGAGAAGCACCACCATTCCGCGGCGTAAGGCCGGCCCGTCGCTATGAACGTTGAAACCGTTGCCCTGCTCATCGGCCTGACCTCGCAGCTGCTGTTTTCCAGCCGCATCGTGCTGCAGTGGGTGCAGAGCGAGCGGGCCAAGCGCGTGCTGGTGCCCACCTTGTTCTGGCAGATCAGCCTGGTCTCGTCGCTGCTGATGATCATCTACGGCATGCTGCGCCACGACCCGGTGATTCTGGCCGCCCAGATCATCAGCTACGCCATCTACATCCGCAACCTGCAGCTGCTGGGCGAGTGGCGCAAGCTCAACGCCTGGTTTCGGGCCGGCGCCTACGTGTTCCCGCTGGCGGTGCTGGCGTGGTTTGTGGTCGGCAACCAGCACTTCAGCCTGCAGCAGATGCTGCGCAACCGCATTCCCGGCGGGGTGCTGGTGCTCGGGGCCGTTGGCCAGACCATCTTCCTGCTGCGCTTCGTCTACCAGTGGATTTACTCCGAGCGCAAAGGCGAATCGGTGCTGCCGCTGAGCTTCTGGGTGGTGAGCCTGGTGGGCTCGGTCCTCATCCTGGCCTACGCTTTTCTGCGTCAGCCCATGGACAAGGTCCTGATCTTGGGCAACGTCTTCGGCACTGTGGTGTACGCCCGCAACATTGTCTTGCTGCGCCGCGAACTGCGCCGGCAGGCCCAGCAGGTAGCGGCGGGCTTGCCGCCCGTGCTGGAGGCGGCCGCTGAAAAAGTACCGCCGCTGCAGCCGCGCTAATGCCCGGCCGCTGCGGCGGAAAGAGAAAAGTACTTGTTGGGAGTTAATGGCTGAGGGCCGCGGAGGTTTCCGTGGCCCTCAGCCATTCTACGAATTGGCGCAGCCCGTCGGCCAGTGGCGTCTGGGGCGCGTAGCCGAGCAGGGCCTGGGCTTTGCTGATGTCGGCGTAGGTGATGTCCACGTCGCCGGCCTGCATGGGCTGAAACTGCAGCTGCGCGGGCACGCCCACGGCCTGGGCCACGGCCTCGATGAGCTCAAGCAGGGGCACCGGGCGGTTGTTGCCCAGGTTCACGGTTTCGTACACGTTGTCGTGGCTCAGCAGGTAGTTGACGCCCCGCACCACCCCGTCCACGGTATCGGCCACGAAGGTGTAGTCGCGGGCCGTGGAGCCGTCGCCGTACACCGGAATGGGCTGGCCGCTGCGCAGCAGCCGCGCAAACTTGTGAATGGCCAAGTCGGGCCGTTGGCGCGGGCCGTACACGGTGAAAAACCGCGCGTTGAGTACGTTGAGCCGGTAGAGGTGGTGGTAGGTGTAGGTCAGTTCTTCCCCGGCCAGCTTGCTGGTGGCGTAGGGCGAAATACACGCCTGCTGCAGCTGTTCCTCCTCGTTGAAAGGCAGGTGCCGGGTATTGCCGTACACCGACGACGAGGACGCAAACAGCAGCCGCCCGATGCCGCGCTGCCGCATCCATTCCAGCAGGTGGCCCGTGGCCAGCACGTTGTTGTCCAGGTAGGCGAGGGGCTCCTTCACCGAGGGGCCCACGCCGGCTTTGGCAGCCAGGTGTATCACCAAATCCGGTGTTTCATCGGCGGCCCAGGCGTGGTCCAGGCCTGCAACGCCGGCGCGCAAGTCCAGTTCGCGGAAGGTGAAGCCCGGGTGAGGCAGCAGCTCCTGCAGGTTGCGCTCCTTCAGGGCGCGGTCGTAGAACGGATCAAAATTGTCCAGGCCGAGCACGCGAAAACCATCGGCGAGCAAGCGTTGGCTCAGGTGCGAGCCGATAAAACCCGCGCAACCGGTAACAAGAACCGTGGGCATAAAGCGAAAACGGAGCAGCAGTAGGAGAGAAGGACGAAAGGCGGCAAAGGTAGGCGAAAAGCCCGTCCTTGCTCCTTACGTAGCTTTTAGCAGGCTGGACCGTATAGGCCCTATCTTTCTTTGACTATGACGGACTCTTTTCTGACCGCCGCCGGATGGCCGCGGGTATGGGTGCAGTGGGTGGTGCTGGGTATGGTGTTGGGCGTGGGGCTGTTTGTGCAGCTCGGGGCCCCCGAAATCGGGCTGATGGAAGCCCGCAACTTTGTGGCCGCCCGCGAAATCCACGCGGGCGGCTCCTGGCTCTTGCCCACCATGAACGGCGAACTGCGCCTGGCCAAGCCGCCGCTGCCCACCTGGCTGGTGGCCGCCGTCATGCAGCTAACCGGCAGCACCACCGACCTGGGCCTGTTGCGGCTGCCGTCTGCCTTCGGGGCCTGCCTGCTGGTACTGTTCTTCTGGGCGCTGGCGCGCCGCCTCACGCCGCCCGCTGATCAGGGCCGCACAGCCTGGCTGGCTAGCCTGGTGCTGGCGTCCTCGTTGCTGCTGCTCACCGCCGGCCGCGATGGAAACGGATGGGACGTTTATTGCTACTGTTTTATGATGGGAGCCGTGGCCGCCGTGGTGCGGGGCCTGCAGAGTGCCGGCCGTGCCTTGGGGTGGTTTGCCATCGGTGGGGGGCTGATCGGGCTTTCCATTCTCAGCAAAGGTCCCGTCGCTCCTTATGGCATGTTGCTGCCGTTCCTGCTTGCCTATGCGCTGCGCGGCGACCGGGTGGCCATGCGCCGGCAGTTACCCGGGTGGCTGGTGTTGGCCGCAGTGGCCTTAATGGTGGGCGGGGCATGGCCACTGTACGTGCTGAGCCAGCACCTGAACGAGGCCAGCCATGTGGCTCAGACGGAAACGGGCTCCTGGGCCAACCGCCACGTGCAGCCGTTGTGGTACTACGTCAATTTTCCGGTGTTTATGGGCCTCTGGACGCTGCCAGCCGTGGCTGCCCTGGTGTGGCCCTACGCGGGCCCGCGGGTGCGTTCCTACGCGCCCTACGCCCTGTTGCTGGCGTGGCTGCTGGCTACCTTGGTATTGCTGAGCCTGGTGCCCGAGAAGAAAGAGCGTTACCTGCTGCCGGTGTTGCCTCCCTTGGCCTTGCTGACCGCGGGCCTGGTGCGTCACTGGCTGAGCAGCCCCCATACCGCTACCGATAAGTGGTTGCCCCGGGTGTGGGCGGGCGTGTTGTGTTTAGTGCTGGTCGCGCTGCCCGTGGCCCTGCGGTTTGTGGGCCTGAGCAGTTTTGCTTCAACCACCGCGCGGTACTGGCTCACCAGTGGCTGTGCGCTGGCTGTGGCGGGCGGGATTGCCTGGCTGTGGGCCCGCGGCCGGCCGGCCTACGCGGCGGTCGGGGGGAGCCTTGCGGTGGTGATACTGGCCAGCGGCCTGCTCATGCCCGCCTACCCCGAGTGGCAGCGTCGCCGCGACGACCCCGGGCTGCGGCCCCTGGCTTTGGTGGTAGCGCAGCGAGCTGATTTGCGCACGCTGCCGGTGTACAGCGTAGGAGAGATGCACATCAAGTGGATCTGGGCTGCCCAACGCGTGGTGCCGCAGTTGCCGGCTGAGCCACTGCCACTGCCACTGCCACTGCAGCAGCTGCCGGTAGTGGTGTATACCAGCACGCGAGGCCCGGCGCCTTTCCCCGCGGATTGGCTGCGTCGGTACCGCATCAGCACCATCGATAGTTTTGATTTGAGCCACCAGTTTGCGGACGGGCGGTGGTACGTTACACGCATCGATGCCAAGTAAGCCGCTCTGGATAATACTTAACATAATAATGTTCCCGGGGCGAGAGCCAGTCTGAACATAGAAAGGGCAGGCGGTAGCAATGGCTACGACTCCTGCCCTTTTTGCCGAGCTGCTGTTTGGTCAAGGACCCGCTATCAAAGCCCACGCGTCAGCTGTTTGCGCACCTTCTCCAGCAACGCCTGCACGATCAACAGATCAGCCTCCTCCACAACCGACAGTTGAGTATCGAGCCCAGGGCCAGCAATGCGGATGGTATAGGTTGATTCTAATACCGGACTATTTGCTGGGGGTACTGTGGGTACAACAGTAGGCGCGATTGGAGTGCTAGCCGTAGCCCTGGGTATATGGTGTTGTGCCGCTGGTATAGGAGCAGTTGGTGTAGGGACAAGCGCAACTTGTTCCGGTATATCTTCTGCAGGTAGAACAACTTGGTGTGCGTCCGGTGCCTGTGGGCTTCTGGGGGCCAAGCCGAATAAGTCCGCTACGGCATCATCCGCTGGAGGCGGAGGGCTTATGACCGGGCCGGCGCCAACAGGCAGTGGTGGCACCAGCGCAGGGTTTTCCTGGGGTCCGTCGGTTCGGAACAGGTTAACGCTCATGCCTGGGCTGGCTAAGTCGCGCCGGGGAGTTGCCTTGGTTAGTTGATCAATGTCCGCTATGATGTTGCGCTCATCAATGATATCAACCATGCGTGCACCTTCCACGAAGGCCTTGGCTACGTTCTGCGCATTGATTTCTTCCACGTCGAATTCCCTGACCAGCATCACATCCAGCATATGCACGGGTAGCTCGCGGTTGCGGAATTTGCGGCAAATGTGTGAAAACAGCGGTGGGTGTAGGAATGCCTCGCGGTGGTAGATCTTTTCTTCCTCCTTGTCATAAGCATTCTTGATGCGACGAAACAGATTGGTCGTCGTCAACATCTCCCGCTTACTGATAAGGAGCCCAAACTTGACAGCGGAACCAAGAATTGCTTTAAAGCTCCCGCTCACTTTACGGTTTAGCTTCCGGGCGCAAGCTTCAATAGAGCATTTGCCTCCGGTGTCATCTACAACTTCAGCCACTTCCCAAGCGCTAAGGTAGCTGGTACGTGGGTAGTCTATGGTCTTAGGCATGGGGAGTAATTAAATTCAGCAGTAAATAAAGTAAATTTAGGTATAAAAACGCATATAAAGTATAAAAAAGTATATGCTATTTTATACTTTTTGTGCTTCTTAATACTATTTATAGCTTTGCACTCATTATATAGTCAAACACATATTAAAGAATACTATCTATACCTATAGGGCGGCCAAGGAATGATGAGAAGGAGGGAAGCAGCATAGAGGCGTTTTACAAGGTCACTAATAACGCCAAAGAAAATAGGAGAGCGAATCCATCAACAACGAAATGCTCCCAACTAAGAAGCTATTAAACAGCAAATACAAGAGCTAACAAACGACAATAGAGCAAATACTGAATACCCCAGTTGTTCATCAAACTCCACATAGCATAGAAGCGAAAATTGCAATCGAAGAGACCCAACAAGTAGAATCGCAGCGAGACTAGAGAAACTCAATATCTAAGATCCATCAGGCATAAGAACAACGCACTGGCTGCATGGGGTTACAACTGCTACAACGCGAAGCGACCCACCAACTCAAACAAACAGCATCAACTGAACAATATATACTAAGCTAAGTGGACACATACACACGACCAATAGAATAACCCCGCAACTAACTGCGGCTTGTAGAACCAATAAGCAGCGTAAAGCATAAATATATTTTTGTGTTATAATTTATATTATGTTAAGTAATGATTTGAAAAGATAGGCCCAGCCAATAACTGAGCCTATCCTACTACTTTATTGCATCAGTTTTTCAGCATCCGCCTTACGCCCTACATTGAGGTAAGATTGACGCAAAGCTTTCTTCACACCAGCGTCGTTGGGGTTCAACTGCATTGCAACCTCGAAGTACGGAATGGCTTGCTCCATGTACTTCTTGCCGTTCGCTTCCATTCCCTTGCCCTTAGCCTGGTACGCCTTCAGGTCCATCTTATTTACGACCTTGAAAATATCAGCGCCCTTGTTGAAGTAATACACGCCAAGGTTGTACTGCGAATCGAAGTTCTTCGGGTCCAGCTCAATTGCCTTCTTGTGGGCCGCCAGCGCCTGCTCGGGCTGCTTGCTCTGCTCATACACCGAGCCCAACACCGAATACAGGTTGGAGTTCTGCGGATCGGCAGCAATGGCCTTCTGAATCTTATCGATAGCCTGTGTGCCCTGCCCGGAGCTCAACGCGATGTTCAGATCTTCCAACAAGAACGCCTTGTTGTTCGGGTATGCCTGCAACGCCTGCTGGATCACCTTCTGGGCTTCCGCTTCGTTTTTCTCCTGGCGAGCAATCTGCAGCAAGCGGCTGTACATCTGCGGCGACTTGTAGTTAATCGCCTGCAGCTTTGCGTAGTTTTCCCTGGCCTGACCCAAGTCTTGCTTAGCTTCGGAAGCATACGCAGCGTACAGCAGCGCCGTCGTATCCTGCGGACGAATCTGCTGCGCCATACGATACGAAGCCAGTGCGTCGTCGTATTTCTGCGCGTTGTAGCTTTCAACGCCGGCGTTCAGCGCCATGCCGTACAGGTTATCCAGGCGCGTGGTGGCCTGCTTGCCGTACTCGCTGTCTTTGCCTTCCAGCGCAATGGCTTTCTGGTACGACTCAAACGCCACTTTCGTGCCTTCGCCCGGCTGCAGCGTCTTGCCATAAATCGGGCTCTGCGTTATACCCTCGTAGATTTCGCCGCGGGTGTACCAAGTTTTGGCCTTGCCCTGCGTCTTCTCGTTGGTAATAGCCTTGTCGATTTCCGTGCGGGCCTTGTCCAGTGTGCCCTGCTTCTGCATCAGAATGGCGTTGGTAACCGCCGAGTTTTGTGCTGAGGCAGCGTGAATGGCCAGCGCGGTGAAAATCGTCAGAACAGTCTTCTTCATGGGAATGAATGGGAAGAAAAAACGTAGTTGAGAGAAAGTCGGGAAACGGGAAAGCCCGGCGCCGGGTTTATTCGGCGCTCGGGGTTTCGTCGTTGGTCAGTTGATCAGTCGGCAGCACTCCGGAGGCACTTCCCTCCTGCTGAACGGCTTCCACCAGTTCAGGCTCCAACTCCTTGTCATCGGCCGCCACTTTGGCCACCGACGAAATTTCGTCGCCCTCGCTGATACGGATGAGACGCACACCCTGGGTAGCGCGCCCAATAGAGCGAACTTCGGCCACGCGCAGACGAATGGTCAGGCCCGAGCGGTTGATGATCATCAGGTCATCGTCGTCGTTCACATCCTTGATGGACACCAGCGCACCGGTTTTGTCGGTGATTTTCAGGGTGCTTACCCCTTTGGCACCGCGGTTGGTGATGCGGTAGTCATCGATGGGGCTACGCTTGCCAAAGCCGTTTTCGGATACTACCAGCAGCTCCTTGTTCGGATCGGCTAGGCACACCATACCCACCACACGGTCGTCGCCTTCTTCGGACAGGGTAATACCCCGAACCCCGGCGGCAGTACGGCCCATCGGGCGCACATTCTCCTCGTTGAAGCGCACCGCCCGGCCCATTTTCGAGGCCAGAATAACCTCGCTGGTCCCGGTGGTCAGTTGCACGTCCAGCAGCCGGTCGCCTTCGTTGATGGTAATGGCGTTGATACCGGCAGCACGCGGCCGCGAATACGCCTCGAGCGTGGTTTTCTTTACCGTGCCCTGCTCCGTGCAGAACATCAGGTAATTGTTCTGCGCGTAGTCCGGGTCACGCAGGTCGCGCACGTTCAGCACCGAGCGCACAGGGTCGTCCGCCAGTTCCGGAATCAGGTTCTGGATCGGGCGTCCCTTGGCGGCTTTGCCACCTTCGGGCAGCTCGTAGGCTTTCTTCCAGAACAGACGGCCGCCCTCGGTAAAGAGCAACAGGAAGTCGTGGGTAGAAGCCACGAACAGGTGCTCGGTGAAGTCGGTGTCCTTGGTCGAGACGCCCTTCGCTCCTACACCGCCGCGGCCCTGGGCCCGGTACTCGTCGAGGGAAGTTCGCTTAATATAGCCTTCGTTGGAAATGGTGATGACCATCGCCTCCTCGGCAATCAGCGACTCGAAATCAATGTCGCCGCCGGCGTACTCGATTTCCGTGCGGCGCGAATCGCCGTACCGGTCGCGGATATCCTGCAGCTCCTGGCGAATGATGTCGCGCTGCATCTCGGGCGACTCCAGCACCGCCTTCAGGTGGTCGATGAGCTTCATCAGCTCGTTGTACTCATTCACGATTTTGTCGCGCTCCAGGCCAGTGAGGCGCTGCAGACGCATATCGAGAATGGCACGGGCCTGCACGTCGCTGAGCGAGAACCGCTCGATCAACTGGGCGCGGGCCAGCTCCGGGTCGCGGGAGCTGCGGATCAGGGCAATGACTTCGTCGAGGTGGTCCAGCGCGATGAGCAGACCTTCCAGGATGTGGGCCCGCTTCTGGGCTTCGGCCAGCTCAAAGCGCGTCCGGCGCACGATAACGTCGCCGCGGTGCTCCACGAAGTAGTGAATCAGGTCGCGCAGGTTCAGCGTCATCGGGCGGCCTTTCACCAGGGCCACGTTGTTGACGCCGAAGGTCGACTGCAGCTGGGTGTACTTGAACAGGTTGTTCAGCACCACCTGCGGCACCGCGTCGCGCTTCAAATCGTACACGATGCGCATCCCGTCGCGGTCTGACTCATCGCGCAGGTCCGAGATGCCCTCGATTTTCTTCTCGTTGATCAGCTCGGCAGTGCGCTGAATCATGGCCGCCTTATTGACCATGTACGGCACCTCGGTGACGATGATCTGCTCCTTGCCCGAGGGCGTGGTTTCGAAGTGCGTCTTGGCGCGCACGACCACGCGGCCGCGGCCGGTTTCCAGGGCCTGGCGCACGCCTTCGTACCCGTAAATCACGCCGCCCGTGGGGAAGTCCGGCGCTTTCACAAACTCCATCAACTCCTGGACGGTGATGTCGGGATTGGCCAGGTAGGCCACGATACCGTCCACCACTTCCGTCAGGTTGTGCGGGGCCATGTTGGTAGCCATGCCCACGGCAATACCCGACGAGCCATTGACGAGCAGGTTCGGAAACTTGGCCGGCATTACCGACGGCTCTTCCAGCGAGTCGTCGAAGTTGGGCTGAAAGTCTACCGTGTCCTTGTCCAGGTCATTCAGGATTTCGTCGGCCAGACGCTTGAGGCGAGCCTCCGTGTAGCGCATGGCAGCCGGCGAGTCACCGTCGATGGAGCCGAAGTTGCCCTGGCCATCCACGAGCGGGTAGCGCAGGGACCAGTCCTGGGCCATGCGCACCATGGTGTCGTACACTGAGGAGTCGCCGTGGGGGTGGTATTTGCCGAGCACCTCTCCTACGATACGGGCACTCTTCTTATGCGCTTTGGTGTAGGATACGCCCAGTTCCGACATGCCGTAGAGCACGCGGCGGTGCACGGGCTTCAGCCCGTCGCGCACGTCGGGAAGGGCGCGGGAGATGATGACGGACATCGAGTAGTCGATGTACGCGCCGCGCATCTCATCCTCAATATTAATGGGAATGATTTTTTCGCCTTCAGCCATTAGTCAAAACGAAAGGCCTGCCGCCCCGGAAAAGAGCAACAGACGCCGGATGTGAAGTTGTATTTTAAGCTGGCAAGATACCGAAAAAAGCCCGTTTTTCCTAGCGAAATCAAGGTTTTGACTTGCCTCGGTTGTTGTGCATTTTGCCGTCGGGTTGGCTATGAACTTTGATCTTTTCGCCAATCTCCGGGTTCTGTTTTTTCCACAGCGGCTGCCCCCGGTATTTCTGCCCGCTGTGAAAGTGCACCTTACGCACATGACAGGACGCCATGGGGCAAGTGCGACAGCCGACCAGCGCCAGCAACAGCCAAACGGACAGCCAGCAGCCGTACCGCATCAGGGGAACATTCATCTTCATCTTGCTGACAAAACAACGTAAAAAGGGCTGATATCGTGCCAAAGGGCGGCGCAGCTTACCCTATATTTTGCAAATCACGCCCTTCCCATTCCTGCAGAAACTGCTCCAGAAATTGCTCCATGAAGGCGTGGCGCTGCTCGGCCACACGCCGGGCCGCATCGGTGTGCAGCCGCTCGCGCAGGTGCAGCAGCTTCTCGTAAAAGTGGTTGATGGTCGGCCCACTGTTCGTTTTGTATTCGGCGAAGCTACCGTGCTGCACGACCGGCAAAGACGGATCATGTAAGGCCCGGCCTTTGTGGCCCCCGTAGGCAAAAGCGCGGGCCACGCCGATGGCCCCGATGGCGTCGAGGCGGTCGGCATCCTGCACGCAGGCGCCTTCGGGGCTGCTCACCGGCGTGGCTACGCCGGCGCCCTTGAAGCTGACCTCGCGGATAATCTCTTCGACGCGCGCAATCAGCGTATCATCGGCGCCTTGGCTGCTGAGCCACGCGCGGGCAGCGCGGGGCCCGGCTTCGTCGTCGCCGTGGTGAAACTTCCAGTCGGCAATGTCGTGCAGCAGCGCGGCCAATTCCGTTACCTGCGCGTCGGCGCCTTCGGCCGCGGCCAGGGCCCGCGCTACCTGCCACACCCGGCGGATGTGGGCCCAATCGTGCCCGGAGCCTTCGTCGGCAAACTTTTCTTCTACAAAAGCGGCGGTACGCGCCACCAAATCAGCATCTGTCATGCCACAAAAATGCAACGGGCGCGGCTTTCCTGGCCGCGCCCGAAGTGTTGAGCAGACTTACGGCCTCAGTGTCAAGGCTAATCGATGACAGGATGGCGCTGGAATTCGCGGGTGCGGTCGAACAGATAGCGCAGGGTCTGATGCTCGCGCCACGGCTCGCCGCCCACCAGCTTGGCCACGGTCATCATTTTGGGGTTGAAGTCGCCGATCCAGTTCATCACGGTTTGGGTATACGGAATGGCACCTGGCTTCTGAATCAGTTGCGACGAAGCGTACACCATGGCCGCCTCGACGCCCTTGCGTTGCTGCTCGGGCACGACGCCAAACACGACGCCAAACATGGTTTTGACGGTGCTGCGCATCTGGTGGTACTTAAACTGTACTTTCTGCCACCAGCCCAGCTTGCCGTTGAAGAAACGTAGGATTTCGTTGATTTCCGGCAAGTTGATGTAAAAGGAAATCGGCTCGTTGTTGTAGTAGCCAAACCAAATGATCCGCTCGTCCAGGATGTCGAGCATGCTCTTCATGATTTTCTGAGCGCCCTCGCTGCTCATGGGCTTGATGCCCTCGTGCTTCACCCAGGCCTTGTTGTAAATGGTGCGGAAGTCTTCGGCGTACTGCCGCCAATCCTTCTTGCGCATGTGCCGGAAAGCATAGTTGGGGTCGGCAGCCAGGCGCTGGGCACGCGTGAACACAGCCGGGTGCAGCTGCCCCTGCACCATACGGTGGTAGGTAATCTGCTTGTAGAACGTCTCGAAGCCATAGGTGCGAAACAGCGCTTCGTAGTACGGCGGGTTGTAATTGGCGCCGTAAATCGGGGCCCCGAAGTTGTCCGTCACCAGTCCCCACCACTTGTCCCGGTCGCCGAAGTTGATGGGACCGTCCATGCCTTCCAGCCCGCGGGCCTGCAGCCAGTCCCGGCAAGCGTCAAAAAGCTTATTGGCGGCCTGCTGGTCGTCGATGCATTCAAAGAAGCCCATGGCGCCCATATGCTGGGCGTAATCCGTTTTTCCCTCGGGGATATTGGTGGGAAACGCCGTTTCGCGGTTGAAGAAAGCCGCTACCCGGCCGATGGTCTGCCCCTGCTCGTCGAGCAGCAACCAGCGTACGCACTCGCCTTTCTGGAAGAGCTTATTTTTGGTCGGATCGAATACCGCCTCCACATCCTGATCGAGCGGCCGAATGTAGTTCGGGTCCTGACGGTAAAGAACACGGGGCGGAAACTCCAAAAACTCGCGGGCCTGCGCCGGCGTCGTGACTTCAACAAGCTGCATGCGGTGCGCACAAAACGTAAAACAGAAGCGCGAAATAACGCAAAACCCCGTTGTAGCACGCTTCGGCTCCCTGATAAGGCCCCGCCTGCATTGGCTTTCCGGAATTTCAGCTACCTTAGCGCTTACCAAAACTATTCTTTCGCGCCTCGTGGGCTCTGCCTGCGGGGCGTTTTTTTATTTAAGCTACCAATCCATGGCACCGTCGGTCCTCGTTAGTAGGTTGATTAGTACTGACTCGTGCCGTTATGATTCCACTCTACTGCCAGCAAGGCAAGGCCGTGGCTTACGCCGATGACGCCTGCTTAGCGCTTTACCTGACCGATGGCACATTTGCGGCCTGGTTAGACGACGGTTTTTTGTACGCCCCCGACGGCCGCTACCTCGGCTGGATTCACCAGGGCTGGGTGCTGGACCGCAGCGGCCGCCCCGCCTTGTTTGCCGACAATGCCAGTGGCCGCCCGGTTCGGCCGCCAGTCAGCGCGCCATCGGCTGGTTTCTGGCCACGCGCACCTCAACGCCCCCAACGTGTCCCCATCCGCGGCGCCCGCCCCGCCCGCCGTGGCCGCGTAGCCGAATGGTCGCCCCTTACGGGCTTGGCTTTCTTTCATCAACGGATTAAATAGCTCTTAAAGCCGATGTCACATTGGAAGCCTATTAGCAACAAAAAATCGGCTCAATATCCGCGCATAAAGACTACAAACAGTATTTATCTCCGCTAATAGCCTCCATAAACATCGTCACACTCAAAGCAGGCCCTTCCTGTTTTATCATTTAAATACCAGGTTTTTTTGTCCTTTCGTTTCAGCCGAAGAATATGTCGACCTGCCCGCTTCCACTTGTTGCTCTTGCCTTGATGCTCACGACATCACAGTTTCCTATCGACAACCTATCTCCTGCGCAACCATCATAGAACCCCAATTCGCTGCTACGCTAACCCGTTAGAATAATAGCTACGAAAAGGCGGCTGCAACTCAGGTTGCAGCCGCCTTTTCAGTTCCGTTGAAGATACAACGCTTCGCCAGCGCAGATACCGGCACAATTCTTGGCCACCAAGCTCGGCGGTTACCCTACCGCCGTCATTAGTTTCCGGAAAGCCCGAGTGCAATGCGCTTGGGCTTTTTTATGGCCTGCCGACCATAAAGCAGGTACTCCCTATTTGCTCATCTGCGCCTACGCAGGCAGGAAATAAGAACCCACTGCAAACACATCGTTTACAGTGGGTTCTTGCTACATCTGAGCCCCTCATTGGAACGTGTCGCGCACTTCCCTCCTACCCGACGGCTCTATTCGTAGTCTTTACCTATGCTATCGGACAAAATCAAGCGGCGCTGTAAGCCTTGTGAAGTTCGGTACGGTAGCCAAGTTCATTCCTAAGTCGAAGATTACCAGCTTCGCGCCGGGCAGCGGCCCGCCCGGCACTGTTGTCACCGTTATGGACACCCGGTTCACTGGCGCCACGGCCGTGCTGCTCAACGGCGACTCCGACACCAGCATCACGTTCACCGTGCCCGAGGCGGGCTACAGCGGGGCCATCAGCGTCACCACACCCGACGGCGCGGCGGCCAGCTTCCTGAACTTCAGTGTGCGGCCCGGCGGCAAGGCCTTGACCACCAAGCTCACCGTGGAGCTGTGGGTGTGTCCGGAGCAGGACCAAGGCGCGCCGTCCATCATGGACCTGGTGAGCCGTTACTACTCCTGGATTTTCTGGATTCAGCCCTATCAACTGGCCGAGGGCCGCGCCGGGCTGGCTGGCTTCTTCAGCTACGGCGGCGCAGACGGGCTGTGGATGCCCAACCCGGACGGCGGCTTCCGCCACATTCCCGACCGGCAGTGGAGCCACCTAGCCGCCACGCTCGACACCTCGCTGCCATCGGGCCACCTGCTACTTCAACGGGCAGCTGCAGGGCAGCTACGACCTGCCGACGCCCGTGCCGGCGCGTGACACCGCTGACCCGGGCATCGGCGAGCAAACCGGCTCGACCATCGACCTGGGCTACATCAAATCGGACGGCCAGCGCCGCTTCGCCGGCAAGCTGGATGGCGTGCGTGGCTGGTCGGTGGTCCGCACGGCGCAGCAGATTGCCGCCAACTACCGCTACCGCACGCTGGCCAGCATAGACCGCACCGGGCTCATCGCAGACGTGGGCTTCGACGAGACGGCCGACATCTTCCTCGACAAGTCGCCGCTCGCCAACCACTTCGTGCGCCAGGCCCCGAACTCTTCGACCAACGTCCGCGAGGCCACCGGGGCCGATGTGGTCCTCTCCCGTGCCTCCCTTGAACGATCCCCCCATGAGCAAAACCGCCGAGAAAGCCGCCGAGCGGGAGGGCCTCATCACCCGCAACTGGGTGCTGGGAGGCGGCGCGGGCTCGCTGCTGCTGGCCCAGGGCCTGCTCACCTACATCATCAGCAACGCGGCGGAAATCAAGGCCACCAACGAAAAGCTGACCAAGCTCACCAGCACCGTTGAAATCGAGGCGGTGCGCCAGCGCGTGGCCGACCTGGAGACGGCCAAGGCCGAAGCGGCCAAGACCCACCGTGACATCGAGCTGCGCCTCAACTCGCTGGAGCAGCGCACCGCCGTGCACGATACCTGGATGTCCTCCCATAAATAACCTCTTATGTCCCTTTCCTCTGTTCCGTCCGCCGCGCGCTGCGCCGCTGGCTGCTCGCCGTCGCGCTCTGCGCCGGCTACTACCTGTTCACCGCCCACCAGCGCGCCGCCCTGGCCGCAGCCGTCGACGCGGGCCGGCTCGCCGCCGACAGCGAAACCGTGGCCAACACGTCGGTGCCGCCCTTCGGGCTGGTGGCCGGCAAGCTCACGTTTGCCCTCGGGCTGTTCTTCTGCGGCCTGGCTGTGGTCTGAGATGTTCGTGCAGCAACGCGCCTGCGGCCTGCCCACACCCGCCGGCCCCGCGGCGGCGCGCAACTGGTCGTTGGCCAACTCGCCCCGCACCTTCTTCATCCGGGGCCTGCGCGGCAGCCTGGACAGCCGGGGCACATCGTGACCTTCTACTACGCCAACCTCGGGCGCGTGGGCCACGTTGGCAAGGTCGTAGCGCGGCCAGCCGCCGCGCACCTGCGTGGTGAATGCGGGCAACACTGGCCGGGGCGGCGGGCACGACGGGGTCGGTGTGTACAACGTCACGTACCAGGCGTACGACATTTACGCCGGGGCCAACTGGAGCTACTGATGCGACACGGTACTGCTGCTGTTGAGCAGCTGCGCCAAGGAGCCCGTTTTTACTACGTTACCGGCAACGTATACCGACGCCATGGCCGGCGACGAGCCGGTGCCCGTCGTGGTGCTGCCCAAAAAGAACAGCGGCACCATCAGCCTGCAACTGGGCCTGGGCAACGGCATCACCCACACCGAGGCCAAGAAGCCCACAGGTCCGGTCGTGGTAGGCAACGGCAACCAAGTTCAGCTACCGGCTGGCCGTGGTGGGCTTGGCTGAGCATCGGCGCCGCAGGCTGGCAGGTGCTGCGCTAGCTGTGGCGCTTGGTGATGCCACGGCTGCTGCCACGGGCAGGCTAGTAATCTCTTGGGGAGTTGCCGAACCGCCCGATTCAGCAGAGCGTATACTGGTTTGGTTGCCGCAGCGCATGTTTCACCAACCTGTACTGCTATGCCGAACACCGGGGACACCCCACCACTGCCCCTGATTGCCCTGGCCATGTTTCTCACGGCCGGACCGCTCCTGTTGTATTCCCGCCCTCGTTAGCGCGAGGCAAGCAGCACATCCTATTGCAACAAAGCCCCGGCTTGACAGCTGGGGCTTTTGTATATTCGGGGCTATGCCCACCAGTTACGACACCTTGTTACCCAGCAACTCGCTTCCTCCGTACACAGCCTCTCGCCACGGCGCTTACAGCAATGCAGCCGGCACCGTCGTCGATGACCCAGCCGGGTTTGTCCGGCTACGGTGGCACGCCGGGGAGCGGACCATGGTCAACCTGCGGGCCACGTTCGAGCAGGTGTTGCGCATGCTGGTGCGCCAGGGCACGGGCAAAGTCCTGATCGACCGGCGACTCTTGCACGCCATGTCGGAGGAAGAACAGCAATGGATCACCACGCAATGGCTGCCCCGGGCGATGGCCGAAGGCGGCTACCGCTACGCCGCGTGGCTGCCCTCGCGCAACGTCATGACCCGGCTGGCCGCCCAGCAGGTCGTGGCACGAGTAGCGAGCAGGGGGCCTGTGTACCGGCTGTGCGAGACCGAAGCAGAAGCCATAGCCTGGCTGAGCAGCCAGCCGTAGCCCGCGTCACACCGGCGCTCCTTGCTTCCTGGCGTCTTCATCCGCCGCGGCCTTCCTTTGTCCCTCCCCACGCGGCAGCTCGTCGGTACCGGCCGGCAGTAGAACTTGCCGACTCTATTTGGTACGCCACCCTAGCCCTAATACCTAAATGGGCACACCGGGGAGCACACCAATAAAAAAGCCGTTGCAAACGCTTGGTTTACAACGGCTTCTAGTACATCTGAGCCCCCTGCCGGGATCGAACCAGCGACCTACTGATTACAAGTCAGTTGCTCTACCAGCTGAGCTAAGGAGGCGAAAAATGTGGTGCAAAACTAGAGTATCGTCGGCATATGCACAACCCTGGATCGGATATTTCTGCGCTAAGGTACTTCACCTGGGCTTCACGAAAGTCAGATCAACTTGGGGAGTCGCTTGGCCATCAGGCAGGAAACATTCATACGACCAAACACTTACCGGCTCTATCTGGGCCGGATTGGCAAGGTGCCGACGGAGCCGTGCGCCGAGGTTGGAATAGTGTGCACGGCTGGTTACGCACCCAGCGCGGGGGTGTGCTGCTTTTGCACGTGGAGGATTGCGTCTTTGTGCCATTGACGCGTCTGCACACGTCGGCAGTGCGGCCCCGCGTGTTGCGTGTGGGGCCTTGCAGCGTCTTGCGGCACTGCTGGGTAGCCTGCGTCGAGAGAAGTTGGCGGGGCCCTCCTGTTCATGAACCCTTCACTGCGGCCAAAAGAAGTTTGGGGCCGTTCCATAACCTATGTCGCTCCCTTGCTTAAGAAAAAGCGGGCCCGGCATAGGCACGGTGCTTTGTTTGTGGGGCCTGTGGAGAACTTCTATGCAGTAGCCGGCGCTGTTTGCCCTAGCCACTCTGCGCTTCAACGCAACCCTTCCTGCTCTCCCAGCGTGCAGATGAATACGCGCCCTATCTTCGTCGGAAGGTGCGCGGCTACCGCGGCGCTGCTTTTCTGCTTCCTTATTCTATGAACGTCCTGATCATCGAAGACGACAAAGCCCTGGCCCGCGAGTTGGGCTTGTACCTGCACAACGAGCGGTTTCACTGCGACTTCGCCCGCACCGGCCGCGAGGCCTCGGAGAAGCTATTCGTAAACGAATACGACTTCGTGCTGCTCGATCTGGGCCTGCCCGATCAGGATGGGCTGCAGCTGCTGTCCGAAGCCCGGAAGGAGCGCAACCAGCAGGCCAGTATCATTATCCTGAGCGCCCGTGGCACGGTGGATGACCGCATCAAAGGCCTGGACCTGGGCGCCGACGATTACCTGGCCAAGCCTTACTCGCTGCTGGAATTGGTGTCGCGCATGCAGGCCATTGTGCGGCGCAAGCACGGCGTGACGCAGGATGTGCTGCCCTTCGGGCCCTTCGTGCTGAATGTGAGCGACCGGACGCTGCGCCACCAAGACCACGAAGTGCCGCTGACCAAGAAGGAGTTTGACCTGCTGCACTACCTGCTGCTGCACCGCCACAAGGTGCTCACCCGCCTGCAGCTCAGCGAACATATCTGGGGCAGCATGATCAGCGACAGCGACGACCGGGACTCCAACTTCATCGACGTGCACGTGAAGAACATCCGCAAAAAGCTGGCGACTTACGACCCCAGTGAGTGGATCGAGACCGTGCGGGGCGTGGGCTATCGGATGAAAACGGCGCAGGAAGCGTGAGGCTGCAGCAAAAGCTGGTTCTGCTGACCACCCTGTCGAAGGGCTTGATGGCGGGCGTGCTGCTGCTGGCGCTGCCCTGGGCCATCGAGGTTTTTGCCCTGCGCCACACCGAAGCACGCCTGCGCAGCGAGCTGGTGAAGGTGCGCCAGCGCATCGAGCGCGTGGGCGTCAACTCCTTTTTGGCCGGGCAGAAAAACGACCAGCGGCTGCACTACGACCTGCTGGAAGACGAGTTTATCGACCTGCGACGCGGGCAACTGCTGACGGCCGCTCAGGGCGACACCATTGCCACGCTGCCGCGGCAGCAGCAGGGCGAGCTGGTGGATTTTCGGGTGCTGCGGGCCAGTTTCGTGCACGACGGGCAGCCCTATACCCTGGAAATCGGCAAGAGTATGGAGTCAGTGGAGGACGTGTACGGGCTGCTGCGCGGCTTTGCGGCCTACGCGCTGGTGTTTGCGGTGCTCACCACCTTGCTTATCGAGCTGGGCGTCATCAATTACCTGCTGCGGCCGGTCGACCAGATTGTGATGCGCCTGCGGGCGGTGCAGGGCCCCACGCCCCCGCCGCTGCCACCGCTGCACACCGGTACCTGGGACTTCCAGTACCTGGACAATTCCATTCAGCAGATGCTGCAGAAGATCCGGACGGTGTTTGAGCAGGAGCGCGAATTCATTGCCAACGTCTCGCACGAGTTGCTGACGCCCATCAGCATTCTGCAAAACCGCTTCGAGAACATGCTGCAGGCCGAAAACCTGCCCGAAGAAGCCGAAATGCAGCTGGTCACGTCGCAGAAGACCCTGCAGCGCCTCACGGCCACGCTGCGTACGCTGCTGCTGATTTCGCGCATCGAAAACGCGCAGTTTGCCCGTCCCGACCGGGTCGACATCAAGGAGCTGCTGGCCGAAATCGTGGAAGAGCTGGACTACCGCCTCCAGGATCAGCACATCGCACTGCAGCAGCAGTTGACTGACGACCCGGTAATGGCCCCGGCCAACCGCACGCTGCTGTTCACCTTGTTCTACAACCTGCTCAGCAACGCCATCAAGTATAACCTGCCCGAAGACGGCCGCATTGCCATTACCGGCGCCGCGCAGGCCGATGGCTCGTACGTGCTGGTGGTGCACAATACCGGCAAGCCCATTCCGAAGGAGCAACTCCCCTACCTGTTCGAGCGGTTTCGCCGCTTCGACGACGGCCGCGTGGAAGGCTTCGGGCTGGGGCTGTCGGTGGTGCGCTCGGTGGCGCAGTTCCACTTCATCCGCATCTCGGCCGCGTCGGACGAGCAGGGCACCTCGTTTACGCTGCACCTGCCGCGGCCGCGCTAACTTCGCCCGCTCGCTTTAGGAGCTGCTTATGTCGTCTTCCCGCTTTCAAGTACCGCCGCTGCCGGCCGTGCTGCTGTCCATCGTCAGCGTGCAAGGCGGGGCGGCCATTGCCAAGGGGCTGTTTCCGCTGCTGGGCGCGGCGGGCACGGCCAGCATGCGCATTGGGCTGTCGGCGGTGATACTGCTGCTGGTGGTGCGGCCGCGGCTCGGGCAGCTGAGCACTGCCCAATGGCGGGCGGTGGTGCCGTATGGCTTGGCCCTGGGCATCATGAACTTTGTGTTTTACCTCGCGCTGAACCGCATTCCGCTGGGGCTGGCCGTCACGCTGGAGTTTGTCGGGCCTCTGGGGTTGGCGCTGGCCGGCTCGCGCCGCTGGTCCGATGCGGTATGGGCCCTGCTGGCCGGCGCGGGTATTGCACTGATTACGCCCTGGCAAGGTCAGGGTCTGGACCCGCTCGGAATGGCCTTTGCGTTGGCGGCCGGGGCTTGCTGGGCGGTGTACATCGTGCTGGGCCGGCGCACGGCGCTGGTACTGCCGGGCCAGCAGGCGGTGGCCGTCGGAATGCTGTTTGCCGCCCTACCGGTGGTACCGTTTGGGCTGGCCGGCGGGCAGTTGCTGAGCCTGACGCCCTTTCTGTTCCTGCTGGGGGCACTGCTGGCGCTATTTTCCAGCGTGCTGCCGTTTTCACTGGAAATGCAGGCGCTTCGTACCATGCCTACCCGCACCTTCAGCATTTTGATGAGCCTGGAACCTGTCGCGGCGGCGTTGTCGGGCTGGGCCTTGCTGCACGAGCGGCTCACCGGCGGGCAATGGCTGGCGGTGGTGCTGATTGTGGTGGCTAGTACGGGGGCTACTTTGACGGCCAAACGAGAGGTGGTGAAAGACGAGATTGAGGCCGTTTAGAAAGCTGGAATAAAGTAAACTTCCGTTATCCTGAGCAAGGCGAAGGACCTTACCCCGCTTGAACGATAACCGTTTTAACGACTCGTTCAGAGGTGATAAGATCCTTCGCCTTGCTCAGGATGACGGTTACTTTCGGAAAGACGGAGCTTCTGGCAATGCTCCGGCCCATATGGTTATTACACCATTGGCAGGGTGAAATGGAAGGTGCTGCCGGTGCCGGGGTAGCTCTCGACCCAGAGGCGGCCGCCCTGGGCGGAGAGAAACTCGCGGCTGATGCTCAGGCCCAGACCGGTGCTACCGCGGCGCACCTGCCCTTCGGGGCTTTGGTGGAAGCGCTGGAAGATTCGCTCGTGGTGCTCGGGCGCGATGCCGGGGCCCTGATCCTGCACGCTGAGCTGCACGCGGGCGTCGGGGGTGAGCTGGGCGCGGATGTGAAGCGGGGCCTCGTTGGGCGAGTAGCGGATGGCGTTGCTAAGCAGGTTGATCAGCACCCAGGTCGTTTTTTCCTCGTCGGCGCGCACAGGGGGCAGGTTGGCAGGCAATTCCACCTGCAACTGCAGGCGCTTGTCGTCTAGTTGGGGGCGCACGGTGTCGACGGCGCGCTGCACCACGGCCGAAAGGCTGGTGGGGCGCAGGCTGAGCTGGATACCGGCACCGGCGTCGAGGCGGGCCACGGTGAGCAGCTCGCCCACCATGCGTTGGAGGCGCTGGGTTTCCTGGCCGATGCCCTGCGCGAGGCGCTGCCGTTCCTCGGCGTCGGTGCGCTCGTGCTGGAGCAGTTTCAGGCTTAAGCCGATGCTGGCCAGCGGGGTTTTCAACTCGTGCGAGACGGTGGCCAGGAAGTTGGACTTGAGCTGATCGAGCTTCTTGAACTCCGACACGTTGCGCAGGGCCAGCAGCTGCCCGGCCGGGCGCACGTGCTGCCCGCTTTCGTCGAAGGTGCGCAGATCGTGCACGCTGAGGCGGTAGTAAGTGTCGTAGCCGCTGATGCGCACGGTGATGAGCGGGGCGGCTTCGGGTTCGCCCTCGGCCGGGGCTACGTCGGCGTCGTCAGCCCCGACGGCCACGGGCTTGAGCAGCTGGGCCAGCAGCTCGTGGTGGCGGGCCAGCTCGGCGGCGGGGCGGCCTACCAACTCGGTATCGGCCCGGTTCAGGAGGCGGCAGACGGCAGGGTTGGCCAGCAGAATAACGCCGTGCTCATCGAGCAAGAGCAGGCCCTCGTCGAGGCTGGTTACCACGCCTTCGAGGCGGGTGCGCTCGGTGATGATTTCGGTGAGGGCCGTGCGGCGGAACTTCTGCAGCTCCAGCATCAGGCGGTTGAAGGCGCGGCCGGCGCGGCCCAGCTCGCTATACTCCCCGACCGGGATGGTCGACTCGAAGTTGTTTTTGGTGGCGTGCTCCAGGGCCCGCGTCAGCTCCTCGATGGGCACGGCGGCGGCTTCGGCCACCCCGATGATGAGGCCCAGGGTGATGACCACGGCCAGCGCGGCCAGGGCCAGCATGAGGCGAAACGACTCGGCGGCGTGGCGGTCGGCCACCTGGCTTTTGCGTTCCAGCGCGTCCACGTTCAGATCGACCAGGCGGTGGGCGAGGCCGCGCAGGTAGCTGCGGTAGGGCGCCAGTGCGGCGGGGTCCAGGCCGCTTTCTACCCGCTGTTGGTACACGTCGGTGGCCTCGGCGAGGCTGTCGATGACGGCTTGCTCGCCGGGCTCGGTGACGTTGTTGGCGGCGCGCTGCAGGGACTGGCGCAGCAAGGGCAGCCCGCCGGGCGCGGCCGGGGCGGTTTCGAGCTGGTCGATGGCGCTGAGCAGCACCTGGCCCACCTCCACGGAGTAGACGTTGGTTTGGCGGATGCGGCGGGTGGTGTTGTCGAGGCGCAGCAGGGCCGTGGTGGCGTAGCCGCCCAGCAGCAGCAGCAAGGCCAGCACCACCGCAAAACCCAGGCTTATTTTCGTGCGGATGTTCATGGGAAAGCCGCCGGGGCGGGAGAATCAAGGAGCAAGGTACAACCGCTGTAACCTCACTTGCTTATGGGTTTATATTGCGTGGCATGAGCTATTAACTTGCCTTCGTCTTTTTAACTGGATGATGTACTATCGATATGATTAAGAGCAAATCCCCCTTTGTCATTGCTGCTATGTCTTTACTGATGGCTTGCTGTCAGCAACAAAGCCAAGAGGTGGATGCACGTAGCGGCAGATCTTCTATTACCCAAGAGCACGCAACTAGCAAGCCTGAGGCGGCGAATTCAGCCTCAAAACGCACCTGCAACTTTGCTAATCCAGATACTTCGCTTATCGGAATAAGGCTTAGGGATGCAGCCAGCGCTGCTCGTGTGCTTGGTACCAGTATTGCACCCAGTGCTAACGTTGGCCTGGGCCTGGGCTCGGACTCAAACGGTGAATATCATTACTACTCCAAGCTTGATGCGGAAACGTTGACGCTGACGCAGCATCCCGGGGACGCCCGCTATCAAATATCCATTGTCAACGTCAAGTATTCCGACAAAGCGTGGTATGGCTATCCGCAACTGGCCGTCAATTCCTTCACAACCGAGAAAGGTATCAGACTTGGCATGAGCGAAGCTGAGCTAGTAAAGCGTTTGGGTAATTGTTTTACGCGCTTCAGTAACGCCTCGGGATACACCAGACTACATTACAAAATTGAAGCGCCAAGTGATAGTAAGACCAAGCTCCTGAGCCGCGCAAACATGCCCGTTTATTACGCAACCTATAAGCTATGTAACGACAAGCTTATGGAAATGGAATTCGGTTTTGAATATCCATAGCGCGGGTTATGACCGCCGAATTTCCTCCTTCAAATGCTCCACAAAGCGGGCGAATTCCGGCTCGGCTTCCACGTTGGGGTGCCAGGCCAGGCCCATGGCGGCTAAGTCATATTGGTGCTGCTTGGAGATGGTGGCGCCGGGGATGAGCTGGCCGGCGGCGTCGCGCTCGTAGCCCATGAGCCAAAGCGTATCCGACAGGGCGGTGGTGGTGGCCAAGTCGTGGGAGACGATGACGACGGTGTTCAGCTCGTGCATGGTGGTGACTTCCACGATGATTTTCTTCAGCTCGTCGATCATGGCCACGTCGAGGCCGGAGAAGGGCTCGTCGAGCAGGATGAGGTGGTCGGAGCACAGGAGCTGCTGGGCAATGGCGGCGCGCTGGCGCTGGCCGCCGGAGAGCTGGGCGGGAAATTTCTTGCGGTGCTGCGCGAGGCGGAAACGCTCCAGGAAGGTTTCGACTTCGCGCTTAGCGGCTTCGGGCTCGTGCTTGCGCTGGGCGGCTAGTAATAGGTTGTCGGCCAGGGAGCGGTGGTTGAACAAGGGGTAGCGCTGCTGCACCAGGCCCACGTCGCCGGGGCGCACGGGGTGCTGCTCCTCTCCTACCTGCACGGCGCCGGTGCTCGGCTGCACCAGCCCGGCGATGATGCGGCAGAGCACGGATTTGCCGATGCCGGAGCGGCCGTAGAAGCCCACAACCTGGCCCTGGCTCATGCCGGGGCGCACCACGTTGAGTACCTGGGCGCTGATGTCGCGCAGCACCAGCTCGCCGTTGTAGGCCATGGAAATGTTATCGAGGGTGAGCACGGGCTCGTGGTGGCTGTAGGGGGACATGGTGAGGTGGTGAGTTAGAGAGTTGGGCAGCCAGCTTTTGAGGCACTTGTTGGTTTCGGGCTCGCGGCGCCTGTGGCTGGGCTTTGGACGGTTGGGGCGAAGCTCTGGGCTGCCGTGACCAGGCTTTGAAGGACTGCGTCCGGGCTTTGGGTGGTTGGAGCTAGGCTTTGGACGACTGGGTCCGGGCTTTGAAGGACCGGCGCTGTCTTTGGGCCGGTGTGACCAGGGTTTGGACGCCTGAGGTCGGGCTTTGGCGAGTCGGGACTTGGCTTTGGATGATTGGGGCTGTGCTTTGGCATTTCGGCGCAAAAACCGCGGCGCCGGGTGCTTGCTGTGCAGGCAGCTTATCCTTGGGCGGTGGTCAGGGCGGAGTATGGGAAGAACACGCGGCGCAGCAGGGCGAAGGCGTAGTCTTGCAGGGCGCCGGTGGCGAGGATGACCAGTTGGATGGCCAGCACGCCGTCGAGGTGCAGGTAGCGGTTTTGCTTGTAGAGCAGCAGGCCGATGCCGCCTTCCGACTGGTAGAGCGTTTCCACCAGGGTAATCATCGTCCAGATGATGGCAAAGTTCTGGCGGACTACTTCCAGCATCAGGTCCAGCTTGCCGAGCACCACGACTTCCAGGAAGCTGCGCCACTCGCCCAGGCCCAGGGTGCGGGCGTGGTCCATTTCCTCCTGGGTGGTCATCAGGATGACGCTGGTCATGCCGGTGACGAGGTACACGGTGGTGGCGAAGACGAGCACCGAGAGCTTGACCTCGTGGCCGGAGCTGAGCATCAGGGCCATGAAAAAGGTAAGGCCGGTGAGCGTGAGGTAGCGCATTTTGGTGGCCGCGTAGGCCAGCGGGCGGAAGAAGGGCAGCGCCGTCAGGTAGGATATCAGCAGCGCCAGCACCGTGCCGATGGCCAGGGCTTGCAGGGCAGTGGTCATGCTGGCCCACAGCTCCTGGATGAGGCCCTGGGTGGTAATCAGGTCGCGCAGGGCCACGAGCACCTGGCCCAGGCTGGGGAACATCTGCACCGGGTAAAAGGCCCAGAGCAGCACCAGCACCAGCACTTGCAGGGCCACCATGGTGGTGAAGACCGTGCGGCGGGGACTGGCATTGGGGGAAAAAAGCTCTTTCATGGGGACCGGCCTGCGGGAGGCGGTTGAAGTTGAAAAGACCGGGAAGATTAGGCCGTCATGTTGAGCGCAGCCGAGACATCTCGCTGGATCGTAATTCTCTCGTCAGACGAGGAATTCAGTATCTGCCATCAGCACGCGAGATGTCTCGGCTGCGCTCGACATGACGTTCTGTAGTGTAGTAGTTGTTTTGTATAGGTCGTTCTATTGTAGCAGGCGCTGGGCCAAGCGGCCGAACAGGTAGCCGGCCTGGGCCGCGGCTCGCAGGCGCCCCGTTACCGGCGGGACGCCTGCTGGCACGGGCGGATGGTGCACTAGCAGATAGAGGGTAAGAACAAGGCACATCGGATCAGGCCCGCAAGGCCGGTTAGTTGCCGAGGACGATTTCCACGCGGCGGTTTTTGGCGCGACCGGTTTCGTCGGCGTTGCTGGCCACGGGCTCCAGGGCGCCGTGGGCGTAGACTTGCACGCGGCCCTCGGGGAACGAGGAGGAGCTTTTGGCTTCCAGCCAGTTCTTCACGGCCAGGGCGCGCTGCTCCGAGAGCTGCTGATTTTTGTCGGTGTTGCCCACGTTGTCGGTGTGGCCGTGCACGGCGACTTTCAGGCGGCCGGCGACTACGAGGTCGTCAAAGAGGCGGTTCAGGTCCTGCTCGGCGGCCGGCGTGAAGGTGCTGCGGCCTGTTTCAAACTCGATGTTCCAGGCCCGCTTGCTCACGCTCTGGCGGATTTCGTCGTCGGCGGCAAACTGCTGCTGTTCGGCCGGGGCAATGGTTTTGCCTTTGTACTGCTCCTGCAGCTTGCGCAGGGTGCCCAGGTCCAGCATCTGGTCGAGGGGCACGTAGCTGGGCAGCTCTTTGGGGTACAGCTTGCTTTGCACGTCGCCGAAGGTTTTGTAGACGGAGGCGTAGATGTTGGTGCCGCCGTTGTCGAGGCCGAACAGGGTCAGGTTGTCGGCGAAGTTGAAGGCCTTGCTGCCGCCCAGCTCCACCACTTCGCCGGTGCGGTCGGCTTCGCTCACGCCCTTGTAGTAGCGCAGCCAGTAGGCGCCGGGCTTGTCCTTGTCGCCGTACACTTCCGCGGAAATATCAGCGGCGCGCTGCAGGGCTTCGGGGTGCGACTTTACCTGGTCGCCGGCCACGGCCAGGGCGGTGATGATGCCCTGTACTTCCTTCTCGTGGGCTTCGTACCAGCGTTTGGTCGTCACCATGATGTTGGGCATCTGGTTGGAGTAGTCCTTGGTCGAGACGATGTTCACGAGCCCGCCTTTCTGCTTGGCAATGTTCACGTCGCCGGGCGTCCAGGTGGCTACGCCGTCGGCTACCACGTCCACTTTCACGCCGGTGCTGCGGCCTTTCACCACTTTGGTGCGCTGCTCGGGCTTGCCGAGGATGTATTTCTCGGCGGCCACCAGGAAGTCGGAGGCGGCCATGAAGTTCACGGCTTCGGGGTCGTAAGTAGTTTCGTCGGGGTTGACTTTGAGGCCGTTGTCGGCGCACCACTTCAGGGCAATGTTCTGGTCGCCGTCGCGCAGGTAGCAGGCAATGGTTTTGCCCAGGGCCGATTTGGGATAGTCGAGCCACTCTTTCGGGCCCATCAGCTTGTCTTCGCCGAAGCTCTTACCGGGGCTGTAGGGCAGAATCTGCAGGCCGGTGCCGGCTTTTTCCAGCTGCGCCTGCACGGCCGAGAAGGCCGGCAACCCGTCGCCCATGATGCTCACGATGAGGCCGGGCGTTTTGGGGTTGCTTTGCAGGTCGAGGGCGTTCTTGACGAGGTCAGCCTGCATTTTGGCTACGTCGTCCTGGCGCACAATCTGCAGGTCAATGCCGTTGGCGGCCATGGCCGAGCCTTCGGTGCTGCGCGGACCGCCGTTGGCCAGCATGCCGGCCATCTGCGAGTTCCAGGCCATTACTTCCCAGGTCACCGGGGTGCCTTTTTCGGCTGGGGTGCTGCCGGGCAGCGGGGCCAGCGGCACGGCCAGGTTGGTGCGGGAGCCGCCGCTTTGCGTGGGCAGCTCGATGGAGTTCAGCAGAACCGACTGGGTTTCGGCTTTCTGGAAGACGGCACCGCTGCTCACCAGCTTGTTGATGCCGAAGTAAGCGGCCAGCACCAGCAGCAGGCCGATGACGATTTTACCGCGAGTTGTCATTGTGGTATGGAGAAAAAAGTGGGTTCGAAAGAGAGTTGGTGGGTGTTGACGCGGTGGGCGTCGGGCTCTCCTCCTCAGCTGAGGAGGGGATGTTGCGGCTTTGGCCGCGACGGGGGTGGTTGACGGGCGTCCGCGCCGTCAGGTAGTAGCTGCTGGCGCTGGCTACAATTCAGGTAGCCTTAGCTCTAGCCACCGGGCAACGATTATCAACCACCCCGCCCTTCGGGCCTCCTCCTCATCTGAGGAGGGGGGTTTTTTAGTCTTGGCTCTTAGTCCAGCAGCTTGCTGAAGGCGTCGTTGCTGGCCTGGGTAGTGGTGCGCGGCGACTGGCTCACGGCTTTCTCGTCGAGCAGGGCGTTGAAGTCGCCTTTCTGGTAGCGTTCCAGCAGCTGCTGGCCTTTCTCGCTCATCACCCCGTTCTGGATGTCCATTTCCTTCACGAAGGCCTGCGAGTAGCGCATGGCCTGCTTGATCTGGCCGAGCTTCTGCGCCATGTCCTGGGCCACGCGGTCGGTGGCCAGGTCGAAGAAGTACTTCTTGTCCGGGTCGCCGCGCAGGATATTCATGGCGGCGCGCATGCCGGAGGAGGTGCGCTTCACCAGGTTGTACTCGTCCTTCAAGAGGTTCACCTTGAACTTGGAGTTGTCGATCTGGCGCAGGGCGGCTTTCAGGATCTGGCGCATCACCAGGCTCACGTTGGCGGTGGTGGTGAGCATGGGCTGCAGGCGGGTGTTGTAGTCTTCGAGCTGGGCGGCACGCGAGGCGTACTGCTCGGCGGCGTCCTTTTCGCCCTGGCGCTGGGCCGAGGCCGCGAGGCCCAGGTACTCGCGCATCTGCTGCTGGTTGGCTTCGATCTTGCGCTTCACCAGCTCGTGGGCGCCTTCCACGTGGGCCACCTCGCCGTCCATTTTCTTGGCTTCCTGCTCGGTGTTGCGGATGTAGTCCTCCATGATGCCGATGGGGTCCGTCTCGACGAAGATGCCGGCGGCGGAGCGAAAGAAGCGCTGCCCGGCGTACCAGAGGCCGGCTTTGATGCGCTTGTTGGTAGCCAGCAAAAACATCAGGAACAAGGCCCCCAGCCCGACGCCCAGCTTCACGGTGTCGAACACCATGTCGACCAGGAACGGGGCGATGGTGCCCCAGAAGTAGACGCCCGTGCCAACGGCGGCGCCCAGAAAAACCCAGCCGGCGACTTTTTCCGGCTTTTGCCACTTGGCGTTGCCCGCCTCGTAGCCAGTCGTTAGCAGTGAAGTATCCATTATCGTGAGGGTGTGAGTTGACGAGTTTGAGAGTGAGGGGTGCTATACCTGGTCGCGGCTTCGTTACTTGGCCGGAGTAGTGCCCAGCGTCAGCAGGAAGCTCTGGGCGGCCTGGTAGTGGGCGTGCAGGTCGGCGGCAGCGCCGGCGTTGGCCTGCTCGTAGGAAGCCAGGGCGGCCTGGGCTTTTTGGCGCTCCTCTCCTAGCTGCTGCTGGGCGGCTTGCAGCTCCTGGCCTTTGGCTTCGAGCTGGCGGGTGAGTTCGGCCATGTCGGCCTGCAGCTTTTGCTCCTGAGCCAGCAGCTGCACGATGGTGCTAGGGCGGCTATTGGGAATCTTCAGCTCGCCCAGCTTCTCGCGGTGGCGCTCCAGCACCTTGTTGCGGTCTGACTGCAGGACGCGCTCAAACTGGTCGGCCGAGGCCAGCAACTCCTGCACCGTCAGGCCCGTCACGGCCGCGAAGGCGTGGTAGGCCGTCTGGTAGAGCACCGGGCCCGACAACCCGCTGGCGGCCATGCTCCGCACCATCTTGGCGTAGGCGGCGAAGTCCTTGCCGTTGCCGGCCAGCAGCCCATTGATGTGCTCCACGTGGCGCTGCTCGGGCTGCGTCACGCCGGTGGCGGCAGCCGGCGGCGTGACGCCGGGCAGCGAGGAGCTAGGGCCCGGCGCAGTTGGGGGCGTTGGCACGAAGGCGCGGGCTGCCGGGGCGGTTCCGGGCAGCGGCCGCGGCTGTGGTGCCTGGGCGGCGGCCGCGCCGTCTTCTTCGATGAAGAAGTCTTTGGCGGCTTTGGCGATGTTGTCGAAGATGGCCATTGGTAAGAGTGGTTAGGGTAACGTCTTGCGGGACGCGGACCCTAAGCCAATCCAGATGCCGATGACCGAATGCCAAACAGAGCCTCAATTATTATGCATTGATTATCAGTGAATAAAATCATATGACGCGAAATCAGCGGAGCCAGAAAACGAAAAACCCTTCCGTTTTGGAAGGGTCTGCATTTTCGAAACAGCAGGAAACCAGGGGCTGCATACCGCTGCCGGTCAGGGCCGGGCCATTAGTGGTCGTCCGACTTTCGCAGCACCTGTTCCAGAAATTCGCGGGGGTTGATTAGAAAGCGCACGGCGGTACACTGCTCCAGCGAGGGCAACAACTCCCGCAGGCGGGGCGCGAACAACCGGCCTTCGGCGTCCATCACCAACAAGTCGTGGCGCTGACAGATACTGAGCACGGCTTCGAGAAACCAGACGGCTTGTTCCACGTCGCGCATGTCCGTGCGGAACGTGAACTCCGACACGTAGCCATCCGACGGGCCAACGGCTACGGAGGCATCGTGGTCGACCGGCTCCCCTTTCCATCTGTAAAATGTGGTGCCGCTTGCGTTCCAGACAACGCGAGTCAGCAGTTGGTCCAAGGCATCAACAAGGGCCTGGGCCGCAACGCCAGTATCCGTCCACCAATCGATGGTATAGGCATCGTAGATAGCCGGGTCAGCGAGCTGCGGCTGATCGGCCCAGTGGCGATTCCAGCCGGCATGATCAATAAACAGTTGGGTAGGTAGGTGGCCCAGTTGCTGCTCGACGCCAGCCGCGGGCAGAACAGTCAGTTGATATTGCCAGATAGCCATGTGCGTTGCTCAGAAACCAGTGGAGAGCCGTACTCAGCCAGGTGTTGGGCTTACAGCCCGTACTCCTGCAGCTTGCGGTAGAGCGTGGTCAGCCCAATGCCGAGCTGCCGCGCCGCTTCGGTTTTGTTGCCCTCGGTTTCGGCCATGACCTGCCGGATGTGCCGGGCTTCGAGGGCGCGCAGGCTGCGGTCGTCGGGGCTGAAGCCGGGCAGGCCGGCGCCGGGCGCAGCAGTGGCGTGAAACTCGTCGGGCAGGTAAGCGGCGGCCAGCGGCTGGCCATCGGGCGTGAGAATGGCGGCGCGCTCGAGCACGTTCTTCAGCTCGCGCACGTTGCCGGGCCAGTTGTAGCGCTGCAGCAGGCGCAGGCACTCCACGTCGAGGCCGGGCACGCGCTTGCTCATGCGGGCGGCGAAGTAGCGCAGGAAGTACTCGGCCAGCGGCTGCACGTCCTCGGGCCGCTCCTTGAGTGGCGGCACCGGGATGGTAAAGACGGAAAGGCGGTAGTAGAGGTCGGGGCGAAACTGCCCGGCGGCGGCCTCCTGCTTGAGGTTGCGGTTGGTGGCCGCCACCAGGCGCACATCCACCTTGGTGGGCTTGGTGTCGCCTAGTTTGGTGAAGGTCTGCGTTTCGAGTACGCGCAGAAACTTGGCCTGCACCGACAGCTCCAGCTCCCCGATTTCGTCGAGGAACAAAGTACCGCCCGAGGCTTCTTCCAGCAGGCCCTTTTTGTCGCCCAACGCCCCGGTAAACGCGCCCTTCTTGTAGCCGAACAGCTCCGATTCGAGCAAGTCCTTCGGAAATGCCGAGCAGTTGACGGCCACAAACGGCTTGCTCTTGCGGGGCGAGGCCTGGTGAATAGATTGGGCAAATAGCTCCTTGCCCGAGCCGGTGGGGCCTTCCAGCAACACCGTGGCATCGGTGGCGGCCACCTGCCGGCCCAGGGTCTTGGCCCGTTCCAGCGCCGACGAGTGCCCGATCATGGACTCAAACGAGTGCTGCGCGCCCACCTGCCGCTCCAGCTCGGCCACGCGGTAGCGCAGGCGGGCTTTTTCGGCGGCGCGCTCCACCAGCACCGGCAGTTGGTCGTTGGAGTCACCCTTGGTGATGTAGTCAAAGGCGCCGTCCTTCATGGCCTGCACCCCGTCGATGATGGTGCCGTAGGCCGTCATCAGAATGACTTCCGACAGCGGGGCCTTCTGCTTCAGCCGCGGCAGCAGCTGCACGCCATGGGCGTCGGGCAGCTTCACGTCGCAGAGCACCACGAGCACCTGCTGGTGCTGCCCGAGCAGCTCCAGCCCCTCGGCGGCGTTGACGGCCTGCAGCACGTGGTAGTCTTCCAGCTCCAGCAGGCGGGCCAGCAGCTGGCGCAGGCGGGGTTCGTCGTCGATGATGAGAATGGTGCCTTGGGGCATGCGCAGTAGCGGAAGCGGCAATGATCGGCGCCGGTTTCCAGGGGCAAAGGTGTCGAATTCCGGACGGTGCACCGCACACCGCGTGTTACTCGGTTTCCCGGTCCACGTCGGTAAGCTGGCCCTGGTTCTTCATGCCCAGCAGGTCCAGGTGAGTCAGCGTGACGGTATCCTTGCCGAAATACTGGGCATGGTTGAGCTTCTTAACCGGCTGCGAATCGTCGGTTTCGTACGCGCTGGCAATAACGTCCACCGTGTTGGCGTGGGCGCGCACCACTTTCAGCAAGGAGTAATTGCGGCTGGAATCGTTGCGCACCGTGTAAATATCCCCGGCGCGGGGTGCGGCCAGAAAGGCGTCGTTGTCGTGCCCGTCGCGGATGCTCGCGTCGGCGGCCCACACCACGCCCAGCGTCAGCACGGCCAGTCCCGACCACTGCCACCACGGGGCCCGGGTCGCCTTCTTTTTTGCTCGCAAGGCCTGCTTGATGTCGTCGGCCTCGGCGGGCAACTGCGCCAGCTCCCAAATGCCCTGGCAATGCTGGCACAGCGCCACGGCGGGCTTCCGATACGGTAGCAGCGGCACCCAGTAGATGTGAATGTAGCGGCTGAACACGCTGGCGTGCATGCGGTCGGCGGTATGGCAGGCGGGGCAGGCTACGCCGGGCAGCGGCTCGGTGCGCACGTGCGAGCCGTTGGTTCCGTAGATAATCATCAGTAAAAGGTTATAAGCCGCTGGCAGCTAGTCGAGAAGCCCAAAATAAGTACTGCTGCTCGGCTAATTCGACACCTTAGCATGGTTTTTTAGCTGTATTCGTCCAAATTACTACCAGCTGCTGGCCATAGAAAAAGCCCCACACGGTAAGGTGCGGGGCTTTTTGCATTAGTACTTGAGTCTAACCTTAGCTGCGCACCACGCGCAGCTGGCGCTTGAGCCGCTCGATGCGCTGCTTGGTTTCGTCGATGCGGCCCTGGTACTCCTCGCGCAGCTGGCCGGCATTCTTCGAGCGGGCGAAGAAGTCCAGGTTGGTCTGCAGCGTAGCCACGTCGTTTTCCAGCTCGTTGATGTCGCGGCGCAGGTTCTGCTCCTTGCGGTAAAGCAATTGCTGCGCCTCGGGGTTCGACTTCAGGCGCTGCACTTCCAGCTGGAAGCGTTGCTCGTCACGCTCGGCGTAGCTCAGGCCCGGGATGTTGTCGATATACTTGCCCATCAGCTCCAGGAATTTCTCCTCGGCCTGGGCCGCGCCGCCGCGGCGGCCCGACTGCGGTACTTCGCTCTGGCCCCACTCGGCCACCAGCGCCTGCAGGCCTTCCTGCGTGCCGGGGTTGTCGGCCGACAAGGCGGCTACCTGCGAGGCAATGGCATCGAGGCGGCCAGCTTGCTCCTGCGAGAGCTGCTGCTGGTGCTGCTCGCGCTGACGCGATTCAGTCTGCTTCCGCTCGAAGAAGGAGTCGCAGGCGGTGCGGAAGCGGTGCCAGATCTTGTCCGACTGCTTTTCGGGCACCCGCCCGATGTTCTTCCATTCCTTCTGCACCCGAATCACCACCTCGCGGCCTTCTTCCCAGTTCGGGTTCTGCAGCGCGGCTTCGGCCTGCTCGCACAGAGCTATTTTGGCTTTCAGGTTGCGGTTTTTCTCTTCGTCGAGAGCTTTGAAGAACTGGTTTTTATGCTGGAAGAAGCCCTTGTAAGACGCCCAGAACTGCTTGTTCATGGTTTCGGCCTGGCTGCGGGGCACCAGGCCCGCGGCATCCCACTGCTCCTTCAGAGCCTGCAACTCGTCGGTCTTGGCACGCCACTCGTTCACGCGCTCCGTCTTGAACTCACCGAAGGGCACGATCTGGGCCAGCAGCTCCTGCTTGCGCTGCAGGTTGGCGTTTTCCTGCGCCGAGCGGGCGTCCACGAAGGCGCGCTTGCGGTTGTGCACCTGCTCCGAGGCCTGCAGGAAGCGCTGCCACAGCGGCTCACGCATCTCGTTGGGCACCGGGCCCACGCCCTTCCACTCCTCATGCAGCTGGCGCAGCTCCGTCAGGGCCTTATTGATGCTGGACTGCTGTACCAGGTCCTCGGCGCGCTTGATCAGTGCCTCCTTGGCTTCGAGGTTGCGGCGACGGTCCAGCTCCTTCATTTCGAAGAAGAGGCCGCGGTTGTTGTAGTAAATGTCGAGCAGGGCGTGGTAGCTGTTCCACAGCTCCTGCGACTGGGCCTGCGGCACGGGGCCGGTAGCTTTCCATTCGGCCTGCAGCGTCTTGATGCGGGCCGAAGAGTCTTTGGTCTCGGCCGACTCCACCAGCTGGCGCAGCTGGGAGAGCAAGTGCTGCTTCTGCACTAGGTTTTTGGCGCGCTGCTCGTCTTCCTGACGGGCGTCGCGCACGCGGGCGTCGCGGTACTCCTGAATGCCCTTGGTAACTTCGGCGTAGCCCTGCGGCCCGGCAAATTCAAAGTCCTCGGCGTTGTTGCCGGCTTCCACAAAGCGCTGCCGGGCAGTACCGCGTTCGGTATTGACGCCCTGCTCGTACTGACGGTGCAGATCGAGGATCTGACGGCGGTTCTGGCGCGCGTCCGGGCGGCGCAGCAGCTCCTGCAGGTAGCTGCCCTGCGCGGCTACGTCCAGCTGGCTAAAATCCGGGGCCGGGGTTTCGGGCACGTACTCGTCCTCGTCCTCGTGGTGGGCGGCCTGCTCGGCGGCATCGGCAGCCGAGGCGTTGTTGGAGGTGGGCAAGGCGGCTACCGGAGCCGGAGCGTTTTCGATGTCGGCGGCCGTGGTCAGCGGCTGAGCCGGCAGCGTCACGGCCGCGGGAGCATCGGCCTCGGGCGTGCTGGTTGCTTGCGCGGCTTCTACCGGGGCGTTGGTTTCGGAGGCATGGGCTACGGCGCCGGGGCCTTCGTGGCCGTAGTGGGCTTCGGCCCGCTGCTGAGCGGCCCATGGTTCGTTTGCGTGGGTTTCCTCGGCGCGCTGCTGCTCGGCAAATGCCTTGTTGGCCGCCGACTGCCCGGTGGCTTCCAGGCCGCTACCGGCTGCCGGTTCGATGGCCGCCGAGTGGTCGGCCGCCGGTACTACCGGTGTCGATTCGGTGCCGGCCGTGCCTGGGGCAGCCGTAGGGTCGATAGGCGCGGGCGCGCTCTGATCGGCCTGCTCGGTGATGTCGCCGGCGCCAGTCGCGGCGGGCTGCGCCGAAACAGTAGCATCGGCGGGCACATCGGGTGCGGCCAGCGTGGCGGGCACCTCCGTGGCGGTCGGGGCTTGGGATGGTGTTTCAGCAGAGGCATCGGCCGTCGGCTCGCCGTGCTGGCGGGACTGCGCGATTTCGGCCAGCCGGCGCTCCAGGATGCTCATCGGCGACTCCTGATTCGACTCGGGGCTGTTGGGGGCGGTGTTCTCGTTCTCCGGTTGCATGGTTCTCTCTCGACAAAACCGCCCGGTCGGCCGCGCAGGGCGCCGTACCGGGCAGGCTACGTTCTCAGTTCAGACGCGGGTCCAGGGGGTAGTTGGACAGCACGCGGTAGCGTCCCCCTTTCTCGCGCAAAATGGCCTGCCAGAAGGCATCAGTGGTCAAAGTAAACACTTTCCCGGCAGCATTCGGGTGGACAATCCAGGTATTTTCCTGCACTTCGCCGGCCAGCTGCCCGGCCGTCCAGCCGGAATAGCCCACGTACAGGCGCAAGTTGCTTTCCGTCAGCTCGCCCGCGGCAATCAGGCCGAGCAGGATTTCAAAGTCGCCGCCCCAGTATACATCCGAGCCCAAAGGCTCGGCCCCGGGCAGGTCGGCGCGCTGGTGCAGGTAGTGCAAGGTATCGGGCTGCACGGGGCCGCCCACGTGCAGGGGCAGCGTGGTGGCCGGGTGCTCGTCGCCGCCGGGCAGGTTCATCGCGTCGCCGAGGCGCACGGAGGTCGGCCGGTTCAGCATCAGCCCGAAAGTACCTTCCTCTTCATCGTGCCGACACAGGAGCACCACCGACCGCTCAAAATTCGGGTCGCCCAGGAAAGGCTGCGATATTAGCAAGCTACCGCTCTGAAGTTGGGACATAGCGAGGGCGAAATAAGAAGTGAGGTATACGGTGCGGTGAAGCGGCGGCCCGCAAAGATGGGTGTTGAATCGGCCCCCGCAAGTAAGACGGGCGCCGTTACCTTACGTTGGCTTGCCCCGTGTAGGTTCCATCGGCGGTGCCGGCCGGGCGGCCCGAAAAGAGTCCGCGCCGGCCCTTGGCGTTGCCCGGCGCTTCGCCCCGCGGCAAAATGCTCCTACTTTTGCCCCGTTATTTCCGCCGCCATGCAAGATCAGCACCTCGCCAACCTGCGCAAAACCTACGCCCAGCACGAACTGAGCGAATCGGCCGCCGACGCCGACGCCCTGCGGCAGTTCCGCCGCTGGCTCGACGAAGCCCTGCACGCGCAGGTCGAAGAGCCCACCGCCATGACGCTGAGCACCGTCTCGGCCGAGGGCCAACCTTCGGCGCGGGTGGTATTGCTCAAGGGCCTGCCCGAGGACAGCGGCTTCCTGTTCTTCACCAACTACGACTCGCGCAAGGGCCAGGAGCTGGCCGCCGCGCCCAAGGCCGCCCTCACGTTTTTCTGGCCCGGGCTGGAGCGGCAGGTACGCGTGGAAGGCGTAGTGGAAAAAGCTGCTGACGCTACCTCGACAGAGTACTTCCAGAGCCGGCCGCGCGGCAGCCAGATCGGGGCCTGGGCTTCGCCCCAAAGCCAACCCATAAGCAGCCGCGAGGAGCTGGAGCAACGCGAGCGGGAAGTGGAGCAGCGCTTTGCTGCCCAGGACCCGCTGCCCCGCCCGCCGCACTGGGGCGGCTACGTGCTGCATCCCACGCGGGTAGAGTTCTGGCAGGGCCGCCCCTCGCGCCTGCACGACCGGCTGGTGTACGAAAAGGACGGCACGGCCTGGAAACGCAGCCGTTTGGCCCCGTGAGGCGACAGGCGGCACGCAACAGGTGAAATGTCCAAACGATAACCCGTCCCGTGCCGCCTGTCACTCCTTGCCGATTACCCGTCCCGTGTCCCCTGTTTCTTACTACCCAACAAATTGGCTGAAATTCAACCCATCCGGGCCTGGCGCTACAATCCGGAACTGAGCCAGCGCATTGATGAGTACGTGTCGCCGCTGTTCGACGTCGTGTCGGCCAAGCAGCGCGAAGCCCTGTACCGCAACCCGCTCAACAGCATCCACCTTTCGGTGCCCCGCCAAGGCGAGGACCCGGCTGGTGAAGCCCTGCGCCGCCTCATCGAGTGGGAACAATCCGGGGTGTTGCTGCAGGACGCGGTGCCGGCTATTTACGTCTACTACCAGTATTTCCGGCTGCCCGGCAGCCCGCGCGAGTACTGCCGCAAGGGCTTCATGTGCCACATCCGGGCCTACGACTGGGCCGAAGAAGTGGTGCTGCGCCACGAAAACACGCTGCCGGCGTCCGTCAACGACCGGGCCGAATTGCTGAGCCGCACCCAGTTTCAGACCAGCGCCACCCACGGCCTGTACCGCGACGAGGCCTTCGAGCTGGAGCGCTACCTCGACGAGGCTATTCTGGACCCGCTGTGCCAGACCGAGGAGGACTACCAGGGTGCCCGCGACGTGCTGGCCGTGATTCAGGACGCCGAGGTGATTCAGCGCTTTCAGGCCCTGCTGGCCGAGCGGCAGGTGATTCTGGCCGATGGCCACCACCGCTACGAAGGCTCGCTGGCCTACCGGCGGGCGCGCATGGCCGCCGATCCGCAGCACACCGGGCAGGAGCCGTGGCACTACCACCTGATGTACCTCACCAACGCCGCCGCCGACGACCTGCGTATCCTGCCCACCCACCGGCTGCTGCTGGAGCTGCCCGGCGGGCTCACCGACGCGGAGTTTCTGGAGCGGCTGGTCCCCTACTTCGTCATCACGCCCAAGGACGACGCCTTCGACCTGCCCGAAATCATTGCCGGCAAGCCCTGGGCCTTCGGCTTGTACCTCGACCGGCAGCCCTACAAGCTGCGCCTGCGCCCGGAGGTGCACGCGCAGCTGGCCTGGGACACCACGCCGGAGGTGAAGAACCTCGACCTGACGGTGCTGCACTACTTTGTGCTGGAGCGCGCCCTGGGCATCGTGGGGCCCGACGCGCAGCGGCAGTGGGCGGGCGTGGCCTACGTGCGCAACTTCCCCGAGTGCCTGCAGCGCGTGGACAGCGGCGAGGCCCGCGCCGCGCTCATCACCAACGAGGTGACCATGGCCGAAGTGGAACGCGTGTGCCACTCCGGCGCCGTGATGCCGCCCAAATCCACCTTCTTCTACCCCAAAACGCTCGGCGGCCTGCTCTTCACCAGCATCCGCGACGACGAGCCGGTGGGGCTTCTGCGGTAAAGGAACTACACTAACCGACGAAGCAACCCAGATGCTTCAACAAGCGGATGCCAGGTAGAGCTGACGCCCTTTCTGATTACTGCCTACCCCCTAACACATGCGCCTGATTCTCGCCTCTAATTCGCCGCGCCGGCGCCAGCTGCTCTCCGACCTGGGCCTTGCCTACGAAGTGCGCCTGAAGGACGTTGACGAAAGCTTCCCGGCGCACCTGCAGCGGGCCGAAGTGGCCGAATACCTCGCCGCGCACAAGGCCTCGGCCTACCGGGCCGACCTGCAGGCCGACGAGGTGCTGCTAACCGCCGATACCATCGTGTGCCTCGACGAGCAGGTGCTCAACAAACCTGAGGACGACGAAGACGCCGTGCGCATGCTCACGCTGCTGCAGAGCCGCGCCCACGACGTGTACACCGGTGTATGCCTGCTAACTGGCGACGGCCGCGAAGTAGTGTTTTCGGACCAGACGCGCGTGCACTTCCGGGTCCTGAGCGAAGCCGAAATCCGGCACTACGTGCGCCAGTATCGCCCCCTGGACAAGGCCGGCGCCTACGGGGCCCAGGACTGGATTGGATTGGTGGCGGTGACGCGGCTGGAGGGCTCGTACTTCAACGTGATGGGCCTGCCGGTGCACCGCGTGTGGGAAGAGCTGTCCAAGCTCGCTGGCGACTTATTGCCCGGCTAATAACTACGCGACAGACCCGGTATTTACGCCGTGGTCGTGACGCCGGGCTTGCCGGCCGGGGCAGCCGGGCCCTCGACGTAGGCTCTTAGCAACCGCGCGAGTGCGCGCACAGCCGAGGCTGATGCCGCCGGCGAAATGCGGCGGCTCAACCACAAAGCGGGGCCGTGCGGCAAGGCCGTTTCGGGCCGCCACACCGGCTCGGCGGCAAGCCCCGACGCTGCCGGGGTGGCCCGCAGGCCAGGTAAGCTGCTGGCAAAGACTAGCATTAGCACAAGGGCGGCGCGTTTCATCATCAAAACCGGCTGAGTGGGCGCCACCAGGCAGTGCGGCACCGTGTTCAGGGCAAAGGAGCACGAAAGCCCCCTTGAGCACAATCGCATAAAAGGGTCCGGCCGCCGTTATCAGGGTCCCTTTTTGATGTGATAGCCGCCTGCCAGGGCTAGCAGCGCTGCTTTGATTCGCGCCTGATGCAGCGGGCCGGTGCCGCTCACGCTGCCGCGTGACAGCCCGGGGCCGAACAAACGCCGGAGTTCCGGTAGCTTAGCCGCGTATTACGACCCCATGCTGCACAGCTTCCTGTTTGCTCCTTTTGCCGATCCGGCCCTGGCCGTGCAGTTCGATGCCCTGCACGGCCTGCTGCAGCCCGGCGCCGACGCTGCCGACCCAACCTTGCTGCTGGGCAACCTGCCGCTGGAGGAAGCTGGCACCCTCGACGCCGTGCTGGTGCGCCCGGCGGGCATTACGCTGCTGATGTTTGTGCCCCGCGGCGGTGCCCTGCACCTGCCGGCGCAGGGTCAGGGTCCGTGGCAGCTGGGCGGGCAGCCCCTGCCCGGGCAGGCGGGCAGCGCCAACCCCTTTGCACAGTTCCAGCGCCAAAGCCGCGCGTTAGCCGCGTGGCTCACGGTTCAGCCGGGGCTGGGCGTCATTCGCCCCGAGGTTATTGCCGGCGTCGTGCTGTTCAGTCAGCCCGTCACCTTTGGCTCGGAAGTGGAAGCGCGGCTAAATGCCCAGGCGGGCACCGACTATTTCCAACTGCTCAGCAGTCTGCCGCACCTGCCGCGCCGCTTGCAGCGGCTGCAGCCGCCCGGCGCCGCTCTCTCAGTGGCCGGCCTGCAGCAGTGGTTGCAGTACCTGCAGGCCGAATCGGAGGAAACAGCCGCGGCCGAAGCGCCCACCGATGCCGAATCCGAAGATTTCTGGACGCAGAAAGCCCGGCAGCTCTGGCGCTGGCTCGGGGCCGAGGACATTCCGCCCGACTCAGGCTATGCCGGCTATCCACCCGACCCAACGGCAGCCAGCACCGCGGAAAAGCAGCGCCTGGAGCAGCTGCGCCAGCAGGTGCGGGCCGAACTCGACGAGCACACTCAGGTCATCACGGCCCGCGAAGTGGAGCGCGAGCAAACCATCCGGCAACTGCAGCAACAGTTGGCGCAGGCCGCAGCGGCCGCTCCCTCCACGGCCGAGCTGCAAGCCCGCCTGACGGCCGAAACCCGCGAAAAGCAGGCCCTGCACGAAGCCATGCAGTTGGCCCGCGCCGAGTCGGCCGCCCGCAACCGGGAGCTGGACGCGCGCATTGCCCAACTCGCCGCCCTGATCCAGCAGCTCCAGGCGCAGCCCAAAGCCCCCGCCGCTACGCCGCCCGCTCCTGCCCCATCCAGACCTGCTGCGCCGCCCCCGGTAGCTGCTTCCGCTTCGGCAGTGCCAGTTCGCCCGGCCCGGCCGGCGCCGCGTCGGTACTCGGCGTGGCGGTTGCAGCCCTGGCGCGCGGCCGCGACCGTAGCAATACTCGCTCTGTTAGTGCTGGCTGGCTGGGGCGTGGCCCGCTTGCCCTGGGGCCAGGCGAAACCCGCGGCGCAGCCCCGCACGGTGCAGCAGGCGCCGCACGAAATGCCCACCCCCGAGGCAGATGAAGTAGCGCCTGAGCCCGCGGAGGAAAGCCCTACCACTCCCTTGGAAGAGCGGCTCAACAATGTCGTCATTGATTCCACCGGCGCCGAATCGGCTCCTTCGGCGGGCGACTCGGTGCAGCCGGCCAGCCAAGACTACCGCGTGCTGGATTCGCTCGAAGCCCAATAAGGAAGTCAGCTGGCCGGAAGTACAGGTAACAAAAACCGCTGCCGGCCCAACTCAGAGCGAGTCGAACCAGCAGCGGTTTTATTAAGAGTAGCCCGGGAGGCAGTTAGCGCGTCCGGCTACCACTTGCCCGATGCCAACTACCTAGTAAGGCTTGGCTTCGTGCCCTTGCGCTTCGGCTTGGGCCACGGCTTCTTTTTGCTGGGCGTCGTTGTACTGGTTACCGCCCTGGGCTTGCTTGCCGCTACGGGCGGCGGCCAGGCCATCGGCCAGGCGCTGGCCCCAATCCGGGTCGCAGTTGGTGCACAGCTCCACCATTTTGTCGCTTACGCGGCGGTCGGCGTCGGCCAGAGCGCCCACCATGTTGTTGATCAGGTCGTCCCGCTCCCAGTCCTCGTGCAGGCGGTACCGTTCGCCGGCCTGCTTGAAGTTGTTCTGCCGGTCGATAACCTGCTTCATCACCCGGCCGGTGTACTCCGGCGTGTGGTCGGGGGCCGACCGCGGGGCCTCCTTCAGCCCATTCAGCGAGCTGGGCTCGTAGTTGATGTGGTTGTTCTGGCCCGGCGCGGCGTCCACGTGGTAGGCCATCTGGCCGTCGCGCTGGTTGGTAGCCACGTGCTTCTTGGGTGCGTTGATGGGCAGTTGCAGGTAGTTGGTGCCCACGCGGTAGCGCTGCGTATCGGAATACGAGAACGTGCGGCCCTGCAGCATTTTGTCGTCGGAGAAGTCCAGGCCGTCCACGAGCACACCGGTACCGAAGGCCGACTGCTCCACCTCGGCGAAGTAGTTTTCGGGGTTGCGGTTCAGGGTCATCTTGCCCACCGGCAGCCACGGGAACTGGTCCTGGGGCCAGATTTTGGTGTCGTCGAGCGGGTCGAAGTCCAGCTCGGGGTGCTCGTCGTCCGACATGATCTGCACCAGCAGTTCCCACTGCGGGTAGTCGCCGCGCTCAATGGCTTCGAACAGGTCCTGGGTGGCGTGGTTGAAGTTTTTGGCCTGAATGGCCTCGGCTTCCTGGGCCGTCAGGTTTTTGATGCCCTGCAGCGGCTCCCAGTGGTACTTCACCAGCACGGCTTCGCCCTTGTCGTTCACCCACTTGTAGGTGTTCACGCCCGAGCCCTGCATCTGTCGGTAGTTGGCCGGAATGCCCCAGGGCGAAAACAGGAAGCTCACCATGTGCATGGCCTCCGGGGTGTTGCAGATAAAGTCGAAAATCCGCTCCCCGCTCTGGCGGTTGGTTACCGGGTCGGGCTTCTGGGAGTGAATCAGGTCCGGGAACTTCATCGCGTCCCGGATAAAGAACACTTTCAGGTTGTTGCCCACCAAATCCCAGTTGCCGTCCTCCGTGTAGAACTTCACCGCGAAGCCGCGCGGGTCGCGCAGGGTTTCGGGCGAGTGGCCGCCGTGGCCTACCGTGCTGAAGCGCACGAACACCGGCGTCTGCTTGCCGGGGGTATTGAAAAGTTTGGCGCGGGTGTATTTGGCAATCGGCTCGTCGCCCACCTTGCCGTAGGCCTCGAATACGCCGTGGGCGCCGGCGCCGCGGGCGTGCACCACGCGCTCGGGAATTCGCTCCCGGTCGAAGTGGCTGATTTTCTCGATGAAGGCGTAGTTTTCCAGCGTGGCCGGGCCGCGGCTACCCAGGGTCCGGATGTTCTGGTTATTGGTCAGCGGGTGGCCCTGGCGGGTGGTCAGGGTCTGGGCGCCTTCGCCCTCCGCCGTGCGCTGGTCCTGGGAAGTGCCAGTGCCCGTTACGGCCGTGCCGGTGCCGTCCAGGGGCGAGTGGCCGTTGCCGTTTTGCTGGCCGTTATGGCCGTTTTGCGGAGAATTGGGCTGTTCTGGGGTCATGGGCGTTTGGGCTGAGGTTGCAGGTACTATACCCCCAAGGTAGGAATTTGTTCGGCCTTCCGGAGAATAATTCTCCGCTAGCAGCTACCCTTGGGCCAAAAAATAATTCGGCGGATGCAAGCCCGCAAGCTCATCCGCCGAACCACCTTTTTACCTCTTACTATGCCGGCTGTGCTATGCACGCGCTGAGCCGCGTCGCCTACAGCTTGGCCTTCGTGGCCACCGCCGCCACGCACAGGCCCATCACCGCGATGAGCGAGTAGCTGATGCGCAGCGAAGTAGCCCCGGCCACCAGCCCGATAATCGGCGGGCCGATCAGAAAGCCCAGAAAGCCGATGGTGGACACGGCCGCCAGCGCCATGCCGGCCGACATGACCGTGGACTTACCGGCCGCGCTGTACACCAGCGGCACCACCGACGAGGTGCCGAAGCCCACGAGCATAAAGCCCACCATAGCGGGCAGCAGCGTGGGAAACAGCACCGCAATCAGCAGCCCAAAGGCAGTGAGACAGCCGCTGAGCTGAATCACCAGCCGCGGCCCCAGGCGGGCCGTGAGCCAGTCAGCACCAAAGCGGCCCAGAGCCATGGTGCTCATGAACGCCGTGTAGCCGGCGCTGACCCAGCCTTTGTCGGCATGCACCACTTTCTTAAAGTACACTCCGCTCCAGTCGAACATGGCCCCCTCGCAGATCAGGGCGCAGAAGGCAATGGCCCCGAGGGTAAGTAGGGTGCGGTCGGGTAACACAAACAGGGGTTGGTCCTCGGCCTCGTCGCTGGGCGAATGCGGCAGCAAGGCGCCGTAGCTGAGCACTACCCCGAGCAGAATCAGCCCCAGGATGAGCAGAAAGTGATATTCGGGCAACACGCTAAAGCCGTTCATGACCATGCCGATGGCCGCCCCGGTAAAGCCAGCCAGGCTCCACATGCCGTGAAACGAGGCCATGATGGGCTTGTCGTACAATGCCTCCACCCCCACGGCCTGGGTGTTGATGGAAATGTTCATCAGGTTGCTGGCGAAGCCGAAGAGCACCAGGCAGGGCACCAGCAGCCAGAGCGTGGGCGCCCAGCCCAGCCCCACCAGCGCGGTGCTGTAGAGCATAGCGCCGGCAATGGCCATGCGCCGGCTGCCGTGCTTGTGAATCAGCCAGCCGGTGAGCGGCAATGAGGGCAACTGCCCCAGCGGAATGGCCAGCAGCAGCAGGCCCAGGTCGCCTTCCGACAAGCCCATGCGCTGCTGAATGGTGGGAATGCGCGAGGCCCAGCTCGCGAAGATTATTCCTTGCAAAAAGAACCACGTCGCCACGGCCAGGCGGTGCGTGCGCGGTGTTATCTGGTTTGGCAATGCCAATGAAATCATGATGAGCCCAGGGGTTTGGTGGTACCATGCGCCGCCGAGGCGCGCTCTGGGGTGGGAATGGCGGAAGTGCAGGCCAAAATTACGGCCGCCCGCCCAAAGCGTTGGGACGGGCGGCCAGTACAAACGTTTGCGCCGGAAAATTTTCTTCCAAGCTTCGCTTCGCGGGGTGTGCAAGGGCTATTCGGGCAGCGTGGGCAACTCCACCACCACGGTGGTGCCCTGGCCTTCCAGCCTGGCTACGCCTATGGTGCCCCGGTGCATCTCCACAATGACCAACTCCTGAATTTCGTCCTCAACAAAATCCCGGATGAGCTGCACACTGCCCTGGCTGATAGCCACAATGCGCCGCTCCCCCTCGCTCAGACACTGACGGATGAAATCATGCACGGATTCGTCCGCGTCGCGGCTCAGGCGCTGGGCCAGGCTCAGGCAGTCAGCTAGGTCCAGCGACAGGAGCTCCAGCAAGGTATTCTTGCGGGCGTTGAAGTGGTAGGCGTGGGCCTTGTAGTGCCGGGCAGCACTGATGTCGCGCAACTCCCCGCCCAGCCAGCGGGGCGCGTGGCTGCCGACCGGGCCGTAGCTCGGTGTGAGTTGCAACCAATGCTCCGGCTGCCCGGGCTGCAGCAGCCGGAACACGACTTCCTCGTGCAGCTCGCCCCGCCTCCACCGCTCCCAGCACTCGCCAGGTAGGACCGGTCCTCGGGGTGCAGGCGGCGCAGCAAGCCGGGCAGCTCCTCATCGACGTACGCCGGGCGGCCACCCAGCAGTTGCTGGTAAGCCGCGTTGACGTACACGACGCGCCCCGTAGCCAGCTCGTAGATGAAATGCACGTGCGGACTGCTTTCGACCTGCGCCCGCAATACAGTATCTATTTACATGGTTACGGTAAGGTTGAAGAACTGCTGCGGCAACCAAGCCTTACAGCTGGCTGTGATGATATGGCGAAAGGCGGCAGCCCGGCCGGTTACCCCTTTGCACTGGCTTATAACCGCTGCAGTACCAGCAGTCGGTTAGTCCGCGTTGGGTCCGCGCTCCGGGCCCTAGCCGTGCGTAGTGCCTGCTTCGCCGGTTTCCATGACCATCTTGAAGCGGCGTACGTCGCGGCGCACCAGCTCGGCCAAGGCAGGATTCAGCAGCTTGGCCACGCCCTTACCCAAGGCTCCGCCCGGCGCCCGGTAGCGCGTAATGGTCTGGATTTCGGTCCCCTGACCGCCCTCCGCCGGGCGGAAGCGAACCTCACCCGATTGGTCGATCTGCGAGCCGGGCAACGACCGGTAGACTAGCAGCCGGCCGGGTTCCTCGGTGGTGATTTCGGCCTCCCAGCTGATGGTGCCCGCCCCGCCGGGCACGCGGGCCTCCCAGTGCGAACGGCGCTGATCGAGCTGGCGCACGCTTTCGAGGTGCTCCATGAAGCGCGGCAGGTTTCCGAGTTGCCGCCAGTAGGCATACACCTCGTCGATGGGCCGCGAAATGGTGAAGGTTTCCTTGATTTCAACCGGAGCCAGCTGCGTCGGCGCGGAGTCGCGCCCGAAGGCCTGGTTGAGTGGGCAATAACCAGAAGCGCCGCGCAGAGCCAGCCCTGCTCCCAGGGCCAGCAGTACCGGCTTGCCGATTTTCGACCGGGTTTGCGTGCCTGCATAAGCCAGCGCCGCGCCGGCTACTGCCGAAAGCACCCGCTCGGTGAGGCCCACATTGACGTGCGCCGTGCCCGTAGCGGGTGTGCGCTGCGCCGTGGCGTTGGGGGCCGCGCCACGAAAAGATTGTTGTGCTGTCATAAGCAAAAGGGTTGGGTTCGGCCTTTGGCTTACGACCCGACGGGCCGTTGGTGAACGGAATAAATACGATTTTTGGCATATATCCTGCGTATACACCTCGATATCAAAAACTAACAAGCCACGCCAAACGCGAACAGGCACCCCGCGGGGTGCCTGTTCCACCTGCATCCGCCGGGCGGCGTGGGGCAGTGGAGGGCCGTCTGCCACTCCCGAGCCGGGGCGCCTTAGCGACGCCGTCGGCTGGCCCGGCTGCGAGTTAACCATTCCTCTGGCCTCGCGGCGGATGCGGGTATGTCGGTAAAAAGCACGTGGCGCATTAGCGGCCAGTGCTGCGGCAAATTAACCAGGTTGGTGCTTGGTTTTACAATAGCATGAAGATGTGAAATGCCAAGCTGCTGCCGCCGGGTAACAAATCAGTGGCCGCGGGCAAGCAGCGCAATACCGCCCACGATGAGCAACAGGCCCAGCAGCTGCGGCAGCGTGAGAGCCTCGCGCAGCACCACCAGGCCCAGCACCGCCGTGAGCAGCACCGAGCCGCCCACAATCACCGGCGTACCCACCGACGAGGGCACGCCGCGGCTGAACACGACGAAGGTCAGGATTTCGCCCAGCCCCACGCCCAGGCCGGCCAGTGCCGCCAGCCACAGGCCCTTGCTCGTGACGGGCAGCGGCTGCCCCTGCAGCTTTAGCCGCAGCAGCCACACGGCCCCCAGCGCGGCGGCCACCAGCTGCAGCACCACCGCGCCAACGGCCGCGGGCACGTGGTCGGCCGCCAGCTTGATGAAAAAGTTGTAGAAGGCCAGCGCCAGGGCAGTGAGCAGGGCCAGTACGAACCAGGGCATGGGCTCAGTCTTCGTCGAGTTGTAGGCGTTCCAGCAGATTTTGCTGCAGGGCCTGCCAGTCCGCGTAGTTGTCCGATGCGGCCCAACGCTCTTGCAACTCGGAGCCGCGCAGCACGGCTTCCACGGCTTCGAGGGCCAGCTCCTGCAGGTCCTCCTGCCCATCGGCATCGAGCTGCGTGGCCGCTGGCAGCAGGCCCACGGGCATGTCGGCGGCAGGCTTGCCGATGATGGCGGCCACCAGCTCGGCGGCGGCCAGGGCCTGGCTGGCGTCGGCGGCCTCAATCACGCCTTCTTCCTCGGCGGCCGTGGCCAGGGCCTCGTAAAGCAAGGCCTCGTTGGGGCGTTGGCGAAATTGCTCGGCGAAGTCAGCCGCCGCGTCGTTGTCAAAGTTGTGGTAGTCCCAGGTGGCCATTGGCAGTTGGTAGTGAAGGGTCAGGATGATACTATAGTACGCCGGGCAGATTGTTGGTTGGCGACTTAGTTTGCGTAATCAAGTTGTTTTAGTGCTCATTCAACGGATAAACCGATGTGTAGATACGCTACCACGTACAAATGCACCTACGCCTGCTTCCAATGCGGCAAGGGCTTCAAGCGGCGACTGGCAGAGAACCTCTTGCCGGCGCATCGTCACCCCGAAGCCCCGATTCGCTGCCCCGACTGTAGCGGCTCGATGCACAACCTGGGCCGCGACCTGCAGCTGCCAAAACAGACGCAAACCCAGCAATGGGCAGCTCTGGAGTACCTAGCCAACCATGGCTTCAGCTTCATACCAGCGCCAAACCGGTTACCAATCCACAATACAACACCAGCAACAGGTGCAACCAGCAGCCCGTTGCCGATGTTGACCAACCGTTGTCTCACGCCTACCGGAACTTCTCCTTCAGCAGCTCTATTTCCACGGTCGGCGCAATCTTCTCGTACAGAATATGGTACGCGGCCGAAGTAATGGGCATGTTCACCCGTAGGTCCTTGTTGACCTCGTAGATGCTCTTGACGGCGTAGTAGCCCTCGGCCACCATGTTCATCTCCATCTGCGCCGACTTTACCGAGTAGCCGCGGCCCACCATGTTGCCGAAGGTGCGGTTACGCGAAAACTGCGAGTAGGCCGTTACTAGCAAGTCGCCTAGGTAAGCCGAGGCCGATAGGTCACGCGGCTGGGGGTTCAGGGCGTACAGGAAGCGGCGGATTTCCTGCACCGCGTTGGCCACCATCACGGCCTGGAAGTTGTCGCCGTAGCCGAGGCCGTGGGCAATGCCGCAGGTCAGGGCAATGATGTTTTTCATCACGGCGCAATACTCGATGCCGTCGAGGTCGGCGGCGGCGTGGGCCTTCACGTAGCGGTTGCGGAGCACCTGGGCGAAGTCCTCAGCCAGGGCTAGGTCGGGCGAGCCGATGGTTAGATAGCTCTGCTTCTCCAGCGCCACTTCCTCGGCGTGGCAGGGCCCGGCCACGCAGCCCAGCTTCTCGCGGCTCAGCCGGAAGCGCTCCGACACGTAGTCGGTCACCAGCTCGTTGCGGCCCGGAATCATGCCCTTGATGGCCGAGATGACGCGCTTGCCCTTCAAAGCGTCGCGGTCGAGCTTATCCAGCGCTTCTTTCACGAAGGCGGCGGGCACGGCCAGCACCACCCAATCAGCCTCTTTCACCACTTCCTCGATGTCGGTGGAAGGAAATACCCGCGTCAGGTCGAACTGCACCGACGAGAGGTAGCGCGGGTTATGTCGGGTGGTGCGCAGGTGCTGCACGTCGTCTTTGTGGCGCAGCCACCAGCCTACGCGGGCACCGTTTTCGGAGAGAATTTTGGCAAGCGCGGTGGCCCAGGAGCCGCCGCCAATCATGGCAATTTTTTCCAAGGGTAATGCAGGGGAAATGTAGCGCAAACTTTCCGCTGGCGTAGCCCGAACGATGCCCGTCTGGCGGAGCTGTTCAATACTACGCAAGCGGAAAGTCTGCGTTACAAGCGTACGAATGGCCGATTTTAGCTAAAAAAAGCGAGAGGCGGGCCCGAACGTTCGTTCGGACCCGCCTCTCGCCGGTTAGCGTAGTGCCGGGGCTTAGTCTTTGCTCTCGCCCTCGCCTTCCTTCAAGGCGGCGCGGTTCAGCGACTTGGCGTCTTTCACCACCACCGCGGCACCGTCCTTCAGCGTTTTCGACACGGCGCGGAACGGACCGCTCACGATTTCGTCGCCGGGCTGCACGCCCGAGAGGATTTCGATGTGGTCGAAGTCGCTGATGCCGGTCTTGACGGGCGTGAGCACCGCCTTGCCGTTGCGCACCACGAACACGACTTCTTCGATATCACCCTTGGGTTTGGCCTGGTCATCGGCGGTGCCGTTGCCGCCGCGGCCGCGGCCCACCTTGATGCCGCCTTCATCCTTTTTGTCCTTTACCAGGGCGCTATCCGAGCGCGTGGTGACGGCGGCCAGCGGCACGGCCAGCGCCCCGTTTTTGCGGTCGGTGATGATATCCACCGAGGCCGTCATGCCGGGGCGGAAGGGCACCACCGTGCGGCCGCCCACCGTGCGCACCAGCTGGCGGTACGACTCGGGCAGCAGGCGCACGCGCACCTCAAACTCGGTTACGGCTTCGGCCGTCAGCGCGTCCTTGGCCGTGTTGGCAATGCTGGTCACGATGCCGCGGAATTTGTCGCCGCGCGAGGCGTAGGCGTCGACTTCCACGATGGCCGAGTCGCCCAGATCCACGTTGCTCACGTCGTTTTCGTTCACGTTCACGCGCACCTCCATGGAGTTGAGGTTGGCAATGCGCATGATTTCGGTACCGGCCATCTGCGAGGTGCCCAGTACCCGTTCGCCTTTCTCCACGTTAAGTTTGGAGATGGTGCCGCTCACCGGGGCGTAGATGGTGGTTTTGTTCAGGTTCTTGCGGGCTTCGTCGAGGCCGGCCTGGGCCGAGCGCACCGAGCTCTGGGCCGCCCGGATGCTGGCGCGGGCCGAGTTGATTTCCTCCTGCGAGGCGTCGTAGGCGGCTTTGGCCTGCTCGTACTCGGCCTGTGAAATCACCTTCTGCTTGTAGAGCGAGGCGTTGCGGCGGTACGTCAGCTCGGTTTGCTTGGCGTTGGCCATCAGCTGCTGCAGCCGGGCCTGGCTCTGCCCCACGTTGGCCTGCTGGGTGCCTACCTGCGCCGACTGCTGGTTGACCATGGCCTGGTAGTTATCGGGCCGGATGCGCAGCAGGAGCTGCCCTTTGCGCACGGAGTCGCCCTCGTGCACGTACAGCTCCACAATTTCGCCCGACACGTCGGAGGAAATCTTCACCTCGGTTTCGGGCTGCACCTTGCCCGAGGCGCTGACTTTCTCCACGATGTTGGCCGGGGCGGCCTTGTCGGTGAGCACCTCGGCGCCTTCGGGCTTACCGAGCCAGCCTTTTTTCTTAGCCGTCACGCCTCCGATGAGCACGACCACAATCAGGCCGAGGAGGATGAACAACAAACGGTTGTTTTTCATAGCAATGATCAGTTTCCGATGATCAGGCGGCAATTATCCATTAAAAAAACGCAATGAACAACGCCCCGGCAGCCCCCAGCGCAGCGGCGGCAGTCTGCCCGGTGGTGTTCATTGCGTCTTGCTCACGGATAACAATTACAGCGCTAGGGGTTTACCTTGATAGAAGTCGAGCACCTTCCGGCGGAAGATATACTCGTATTTGGCCTGAATCATCGACGACTCAGCGCCGGCCAGGTTGTTTTTGGCCTGGTTGAAGTCGGTGCCGTTGAGCAGGCCGTTGTTGAAGCGGATTTCCGCGTTACGGTACGCGGTGCCCAGGGCTTCCACCTGCCGGCGGTTAGCGGCGTAGCGCCGCTGAGCTGCCAGGGCATCGGCGTAGGCCTGCTGAATGGTCTGGCGCAGCTGCAGGCGCGTCTGCTCGGCCCGTACCTCGGCCTGCTTCGTACCGATGATGGAGCGCTGCACGTTGGTGCGCGTCTGCCAGCCGTTGACGATGGGAATGCTCAGGTTGAAGCTCAGCTGCTTGCCCAGGTTGTTTTTCACCTGCGAGACGAAGCCCTCGGGCAGCGTCTGAAAGCGCGGCTGCTTGATGCCGGCAAACACCCCGGGCACCTGCGTCGGCACCCCGGTCAGGGGGTCGAACTGGTAGATAAAGCCCGACGGGACGATGGTGGAGTCGTTGGTGAGCTTGCGGGCGATGCGGGCGGAAGAGTAGCCGGAGAAGATGCTGGCCCCGAAGGACAGGCGCGGGTAATACGCGCCGCGGGCCACTTCTTCGCTGCGCATGGCACTCTGCACGCGCAAATCCGCCGCTTTCACCTGGGGCTGCGTGCCCTGGGCTATCTGGTAAGTGCCCTCGGCGTCGGTGTCCATGCCCGGCATCTCGTCGGGGTCGGGCAGTTCGGGCACCACCAGCGCGAGGGAATTGGTACGGGCCTGGTCCAGGTTCAGCAGCTGAGCCACTTGCAGGCGGGCCAGGTCGCGCTGGTTCTGGGCCGTTACCACGCTCACTTCGTCGGAGGCCAGCTGGGCCTGCGCGTCGAGCAGGTTGCTCTCGGCCACGGCGCCGGCACGCAGCAGCTTCTGCGTCCGCTCGATCTGGGCCTGGTCGGTGTTGATGCGCAGCTGGCTGGCGCGCAGCAGCTCCTCGCCCAGCAGGTACTGCAGGTAAGCCGAGGCTACGTTCAGCGACAGGTCGTTGCGGGCCTGGTCGATGTCGAGCAAGGCCGCCTGGTAATCGAGGCCGTTGCGGCGGATGGTATTGCGCACCTGAAAGCCCGAGAAGACGTTCAGGCCGGCCGTCGCCGAGAAGTTATTGGCCCGCGTAGTCTGGCTCTGGAAGGTGTAGGTGAGCGGGTCCACGTTGGTGCCGTAGTTCCAGGTCTGCGAGGCGTTGGCGTTGGCCGTGGGCAGCTGGCTGAAGCGGCTCTGGCGCAGCGTGGCCTCGCTCAGCTCGGCCTGCAGCTGCGACTGGCGCACCGTCAGGTTGTTCTGCAGGGCGTACTCCACGGCTTGCTGCAGCGTAAAGGGGCCGGAAGGCGCGGCCTGGGGCACAGCCGCCGCGGGCGGGGCCGGGGGCGTGTTTTGCGCCTGGGCAGGCGCCACGGCGCCGAGCGCAGCCAGCCAGGCCACGCCAGCCGCTACGCGCAACGGAAACGAGTCGGTTTGTTTCATCGAGCAGAAAATTATCGGGAGCAACGAGGTGCCGGCCCCGCGGCCAACCACCGTGGCAAAGCAACGAACTAATGGTCAGAAACTGATACTGGAAAGTGCACCGCCCCAGGCTTAATCAATGGCGGGGATGTAGCGCACCTGGTGCACCCACCGCAAGTGGCGCAGGTACTGCAGCGAAATGTCCGTCAGGGCCGAATCCATTTCGATAAACTGCCGGGCAACCTGGTTTTTGCCCTTGCGCGACACGTTCATCGTGGCAATGTTGCAGTCGTCGTGGGCGATGATGTCGGCAATAAAGGCAATGGAGCCCTTCACGTCGTCGGCATCGATGATGAGCGTGTGCAGCGCGGCCGAAAAGTCGCACGGAAACCCGTCGACCTCCACGATGCGGATGACGCCCCCGCCCCGGCTTTGGCCGATAACCTCCACCTCGGTGCCGGCCTGCTCGTCGCGCAGCTCCAGCCGGATGGTATTGGGGTGCATGGTAGAGGCGTTGCCCACGCCCTGAAACGAGTACTGCAGCCCTGCGGCCTTGGCGTGCTCGAAGGATTCGCGGATGCGCTTGTCGTCGGTGGGGTAATCGAGCAGCCCGGCAATGATGGCGCGGTCGGAACCGTGGCCTTCGTAGGTGCGGGCAAAGGAGTTGTAGAACGTGATGGTGGCGTGGGTGGGCATGGAGCCCAGCACCCGGATGGCGGCCCGCGCAATGCGCACCACCCCGGCCGTGTGGGAAGAGCTCGGCCCGATCATTACCGGCCCGATCATATCGAAAATAGAGCTTTTTTCTGCCATAGCGTGGGAAGGAGGCGCGCTAAAGGTACTGCCCCACCCCACAAAACCAACGGCATATTCGACCAACCGGCTGACAGCCCCCGGGTTCCCGGCAATACTCCATACAAAAGCCACCCGTGCGGCTGGCATATTCTGTTCTTTTTCGTTCTTTGTGACACCCTCACCCACCCCTCCCCCGCCCTTTTTCCTACTCTATGCCAGACCAGGACGAGTTTTCGCCCGCAGTCCTTACCCAACTGCGGCGCCTCCAGGAGAAGTATGCCGCCGACGGCCAGGACCTAGCGGCTTACCTCGAAGGCTTGTACCACGCCGATTACGTCAATTACTGGGACTACATCGAGCTGGACACGCTGCTGTCGCTGCAGCGGCCCATTACCAAGATTCCGGACGAGCGGATTTTTATCATGTACCACCAGATTACGGAGCTGTACTTCAAGCTCTGCCTGGTGGAATACGAACAGATCGGCGACCTGCAGTACCCCACCCTGGGCGAGCTGGTGTTGCGCCTGGGCCGCATCAACCGCTACTTCGAAAACCTCATCGACTCGTTCGACGTGATGGTCGACGGCATGGACCGGCAGCAGTTCTTGCAGTTCCGCATGGCCCTGATGCCGGCCTCGGGTTTTCAGTCGGTGCAATACCGCTTTATCGAACTCAGCTCCACGGACCTGGGCAACCTCGTTGACAAGGAAAAGCAGCGCCTGCTGGGCGAATCCGACAACCACGAGGAGCTCATGGGCTGCATTTACTGGAAAGCCGGCGCCACCATCGAGGATAGCGGCGCCAAAGCCCTGACGCTGATCGAATTTGAGCGTAAGTATCACCAGCAGCTCATCGACCACGCCACCAAGTTCCGCCACCGCAACGTGTGGGCCGTGGTGCAGCGCCTGCCCGAGGAAGACCGCCGCCACCCCCGCCTGCTGCGCCAGCTCAAGCAGCTGGACGTGAACGTGAACATCAACTGGCCGCTGATGCACTACAAATCGGCGGTGCGCTACCTGGAGCGCCAGGCCGGCGACGCGGTGCCGGCCACCGGCGGCACCAACTGGCGCAAATACCTGCCCCCGAAGTTTCAGCGGCGCATTTTCTACCCGCAGCTGTGGTCGGAGCAGGAATTTGAGAACTGGGGCAAGAGCTGGGTCGACAAAGTGCTGGAGGAAAGTGCGCTGGCCAGCCAGCACTAGGCCGCCAATACTAACCGCCCGGGGATGTTCGTTTCCCGGGCGGTTCTTGTTATATTGCCCGCTGAAAGCTGCTTCTGCCCATGAAACGCCTGCTCGTAGCCCTGTCCCTGGCTGCCCTGACGCTGCTCGGGACCCTGGCCCACGGCCAAACCACCGGCCTGGCCATCAATACGCTGCCCCGCTACGGCAACCAGCCCAAGACCCGGGCCATGCGCAAGCTCGACCAGGAGTTCATCAATCAGTCGCTGAAGCAGTACCGCCACGACCGGCGGGCCGCCTCCGAAGGCAGCGTGACCGAGGGATGGAGCCACTTCTACGCCAACGACCTGACGACCAGCATCAAGCGCTTCAACCAAGCCTGGCTGCTCGACTCCACCAACGCCAGCGTGTACTACGGCTTCAGCGCCTGCCTCACCGAGCAGGGCGAAGCCGCCGCCGCGCACCGCTACTTTCAGCTGGCCCAGCGCTACGACGCCCAGCACCAGGGCGCCAACAAGTACTACGAGCGGCTGACCTTGTACTACCAGAGCCGCAAGCAAACGGCCTCGCGCAGCGCCGGGGCGGTGTAGAGAGTACGATTTGTTTTGCTTTTTAGAGGTCTGTGCAGAGTTTTGCGCAGACCTTTTTGTCTGGATCAAAGAACGTGCATACCCCAACTCATGGCAGGCTTACCTGACAGGGAAGCCTGCAATTATCGTTAAGAAGAACAGCTTTACGCGACAGATGAAGATATACAACTACCTCTTTTTTAAAGGGCACCAATTGGCTGCTAGATCTAGCTACAGTGACTTCCCTATTCTTGGCGCAGTAGCATTTGTGGCTCTATGCTGTATGTTTAATATATCCGCCCTATTATTGACCTTAGACGGATTTAATATTCTTAGCATTATTATACCAAATGAATACAGACACATAATCACTTTTGTATTCATTTTTTTGCTGGTGCTATATTACCTACATAATAAAAAGCATGTCCAAATTGTAGAGAGATACGCAGAAAGAGAGCAAAAAAGCAGGTTCTCAATTCATCCATTAATAATAATAGCCGCATATTACGTAACCAGTTTTTGCATTTTGTTATTAGCAGGCCTATTCAAGAACAGAGATTGGGTTTTCTCCGAAATACCTCAATATTACTGGTATTGAATTCCAAAACTATATTTCATTTCTTCTAATAATTTATAGCAAATCTGCGTTGCACCGTTCGTAAGTTGCAGGATTTCCATCAGGTAGACGGAAAGGATTGCCATCAAAATTGTAGTAAGGGGTTCAGGCGACCTATAGCAGATTCACAGACAATGTAGCTGCTGGCGCTCCGCGTACGTAAGCGGCTGTATGCAAGCATACTCGATGGATTTGCGTCAGCGCGTGGCGCAGGCGCTGGCCGAGCCGGGCGCCCGGCAGGCCCAAGTGGCCGCGCGCTTTTGCG
>NZ_MVBC01000012.1 GCF_002007105.1 Hymenobacter sp. CRA2
TGCGGGTCCTGGTACAGGTGGTCGATGCGGTCCGTGTTGAACAGGGACGAACGGCGCTTGATGCCGTGCACCTCGTACCCTTTTTGCAACAGAAGTTCGGCAAGATAGGCACCATCTTGACCGGTGATGCCAGTGACCAGAGCTACTTTCATACGGAAGTTAGGGGATTACAAAAACAACAGGTGCCTTTCAGTCGATTAGGCACATTGGACGGCAAAAGTACGGATAATCAGCTTCCTCGCCAACCTGCCATCCGGATTAGGGCGGGCGGAACGCTGTGGTGCACCGGCCTGAGCGAGGCAATTAATGCCGCAACCAACGGTCGTAAAACCCTCGGCGGTAATCACGAACAGAGGTAGTGCACCCAGGCTATGAGCGTCTACTCCCGTTTAGCGGCGGCCGGGAGCAGTTGATAAGGGTTACTTGCCCCTCTTCCACTGCCAACGGGCAGCGCGTCAGGGACTAAGTAGACCTTCGTTAGTTACGGGCCAGAATTTCTTTCAGCAGCGTTGCGCGGCAGGACGTGTAGTGCTTGTCCAGGATGGCGCGGTGCGTGTCGAAGGACGGCTTGTCGTCGTTGAGGTAGCGCAGCATCACCTGCTCAAACTCTTCGTAGGAACCTACGCTGGGGCACACCTTTTTCAACTCGTAAAACTCGGTTTCCTCGTTGTCAGGGTATTTGCCAATCAGGCGGCACTGGGCACTCAGCAGCTCCAGGTAGCGGGGCGTTACCGGGTTGAAACCGCCGGTGCGCACTTCGCCCCCATCAATGCCTGGCGTGCTGTAGAAGGAAATTCGGCTGGCCCGCAGCAGCTCCAAGTACTTCTCGCGCGACTGGAACTTGCCGATGATGCCGTTCTTGTTCGACTCGTAGTAAAACTCGCCGTTGATTTCCTTTTGGTAGAGGTACTCTACGTCCGGGTATTTGAGTACAAACTCTTCTAAATAGTTGCGCAGGTTTTGGTTCGTGCGGATGTTCAGGCGGCCGGCCAGCAGTACGTCGTATTTCTTTTCGTAGTGCGTTTCGGGGAGCATGCGCAGATTATCCGACAAGCTCAGCGGGAAGTGCTCGATGTTGAGCGGGCAGCCGTGCGCTTTGAGAAAGCAGTAGGCCTCGAGGCTGGAAATCAGCACCAGCTCACAGTCCTTGTAAATCCGGTAGAATTGCTCCAGGTCGGTATGCTTCCAGAAGTCAATCATGATCGGAATAGCCTTCGCGGAAGTCGAAAAGTTAGGTTCCTTGCTGACGTACAGCTCGAACACCAGATTCTTCGCGTCGGACTTCTTCGCCTTTACCGGCGCCTCCACTATGTTGTTGAGCGCCATCAGAGCACTATCGCCGAAAGCATTGAACACACGCTTGGTGTAGCGGTTGATCAGCATCTTCCGGTAAAAGGGCTTGGCATCGACAACCGGCAACGACAAGGCTTTGGCTAGCCCATCTTCCCACTCGAAGATCAAGTGGTAGCTCGGATCAAATTCGAAAGAACGTGAGGTTAGGATCTTAGAAACTTTCATGGATTGTGTAATTCCGACGGGCGGAACGGAGGAAGCCCCCAGAAAGTTCTGGCCATAGGCTTATAAGTAGCCCAACCGGGCTATTTAGTCGGTAGTAGCGGTAAATAAACCTACGAACGCTGCCGCTCTGCTTACTAGGTTATTTCAGTTGTTGCAGCGCTTTATCGATGGCCTGGGAGCGGAATTTGTACTCTTCGGGGCGCCGGGCATTAAACTGCTCCATGAATTCATCACACACCCGGAAGGCCTCGTTCAGGCGGTCAGCGTTTGCATTGGGCACGTAGCCGGTAGGCATCCGCTCGAAGCCCTGGTACTGCTTGATGTTCAATACATCGAACAGCCGACGCTTGGCCGGCCGCAACGGGCGCTTGAGAATCTCGCTCCAGCCGAACTGCGGCTTCATACGCTCCAGGTAGCTGGTGCCGATCTGCTTGTCGTAGAAGTGGCGCATGCGCTCTGCTTCTACCTCGCTGGCCCGCGCCGCTTTGCCTTGGTTCATCACCCGGAAATTGCTTTGCGGGTTTTCGATACGCATGGCCAGCATGGCGGTGCTCCACGCGATGTTGACCTTGAGGCTGGTGATGCGGTACGTAAATTCCGTATCGATCTGCACCATGCCGGTATGAAACAAGCCCGTCAGCGCCAGCGACTTGCGCCGAATCAGCAGCGGCAGGCCAATCATCCAGATAACTTCCTTGGTGTCAAACCAGCGCTGGAAGTTGGCTTCTACATCTTCATACAGGGTAGCATAGCTGGGGTCTTCCAGCATGACCTGCCCCGTATTGCCGGACAGCACGTCCACCTCGGGGTGCTGCTGCATGAAGGCGGCGGCGCGGCGAATGGAAGGGTAGTGAAACGCGTCGTCGTCCGTAATAATCTTAATCAGCTCGCCGCGGGCCATCAGCATCCCTTTGTTGAAGCCGTGGGCCTCGCCCTTGTCGGGCTCGGAGACGAACTGCTGGATCTGCCCGGCGTCGTGGAGCTGCTGCAGGTAGGCAGCGGTGCCGTCCTTGCTGCCCCCGTCGCACACCACGATTTCCTCGTCCGCCTGCCGCGCCGCCACCAGCCGCCCCAGCACCTGCTGCAGGTACGGCAGCTTGTTGTACGTCGTTACGACGTACGAAATGCGATATTCACTCATGTTGTCCGCTCCGTTATCAGTAGCCGAGGCGCTTGGCGTACTCCAGCATTTTTTCCCGCGGCCGAACCTTCACCGGCCGGGCTGGCACGCCCACATACACCGTCCAGGGTTCGGTGTCAGCCGTAACCAGTGAGCAGGCACCGATTACGCAGCCTTCGCCAATGGTCACGTTGGGCATAATCACCACGTTGGTGCCGATGCCCGAAAACTTCTCGCAGCGAATGGTACCCAGGTCCACCGAATCGCGGAACTCCTCGGGTACCGTGACGCTGGTAAACCCGTCGCCCATAAAGTGGTCGGAACCACAGATAAGGCGGCTGCCAGCGGCAATGGTCACGAAATGCTCCACGACCAAAGTGCTTTGGGCCCCACCGATAATGGTGAGGTAAGGCGACAGGTGAGTATAATCCCCGATTTCGGCGGCAGTGGTGAGGTAAACGCCCGAGTCGATGGCTACGTGGCTCCCCACCGTGACAAGGTGCGGGCGCCGGATTTCAACGTTGGCGCTGATGAACACATCTTCGCCGCAGCTCTTCAGCAACGACTTGTCGAACTGGGGGGATTGTAATTGGGGGTTGGTGGCCATGAAGTAGGCGAAGCCAAGCAAACGGGCTTGGTGGTGTTAGTTGAAATAGCCTAGCTCTTTGGCAAATGTCAACATCCGTTCCCGCGGGCGCACCTTCACCGGGCGCGCGGGCACGCCGATGTAGATGGTCCAGGGTTCGGTGTCTTTATTGACCAGGGAGCCAGCCCCGACGACGCTGCCTTCGCCCAAGGTTACCCCGGGCATCACCATTACGTTCGTACCAATGTTGGCGAAGTTCTCAAACACCACCGGAGCGGTGTGGACGATGTCGTGATACTCTTCGGGAACGGTCGGGCCGACCAAACCATGGCCGAGGTGCTCGTCGCTGGCGCAGATAATACGGCTACCCGCAGCAATGGATGCGAAATGCCCCATTTTTAATAACGCCTGCGACCCACCGATAATGGTGGTGTACGGCGCAATGTGAATGTAGTCACCGATTTCGGCGGCCGTAGTCAGGTAGAAGCCCGTATCGATAGCCACGTGGTTGCCCACCGAAACAAGGTGCGGGCGCCGGATTTCGATATTGGAGCTGATGAACACATCCTCACCGCAGCTCTTCAGCAACGACTTGTCGTACTGAGGGGAGTTTAGTTTTTCACCAGAAGAACTCATGAGCTTGGTTGTTGAAGTGGGCGAAAGACGTTGGCACGCGCCAACAAGGAACCGTACTTAGTAAGGGAAAACCGACTCGTAGTAGGCAATGGTATTAGCAATGCCCTGCTCGAAATCCGTGAACTTAAAGTCGGGGAATACTTGCCGGAAACGGGTATCGTCCATCACCTTCTTGGGGGCGCCATCGGGCTTGCTGTGGTCCCAAACCACCTTGCCGCGGTAGTCGAATTTCGCCTGAATGATGTCCACCAACTCCTTCACACTGAGGCCATCGTTCTGCGCAATGTTGAGCGGCTGGTCCAGACCGGGACGGTCGGGCAGCAGCATGATGTCCCACACGATGCGGGCAAAATCACGCGCGTACAGCCACTCCCGAATAGCCACCCCAGTACCCCAAATGGGCAGCTCGGGCTGGCTGATTTTTTCGGCCTTCACAAATTTCGATACCAACGCATTCAGGGCATGCGCCTTGTTGGGGTCGGTCGAATCGAAGGGGCCGTACATATTGGGCACCAGCAGATTGATGCTGCGCATGGCGTACTGCATGGCGTAGCTTTCTGCCACCGTCCACAGCAACCGCCGCGTGGAGCCGTAAGCCAGTACCGAACGGTGCAGGTGCCCGTTCCACCACTCATCTTCCCGGTACAGCTCGGCCTGGCCAGGATAGGCGCAGTTGGCAATAGGGTTAATGATGATGGCACGCGGGCAGGCCGCTGCCGCAGCCTCGTACATGCTCAGGATCATGCGGGTGTTGTCAGCAATAACCGTTGCGGCTAGTTCCGTAACGTAGTTAAGGCTGCCGACGTGGGCCGCACAGTTGATAATGAAATTGGGCCGGTGCTTTTTCAGGAACTCGGTCACTTGCGCCGTGTCGCGCAGGTCCAAGCCAGTGGCGCGTGACGCCTCAATAGGCGTTACGCCGTTTTCACGCAGCACTTCGGCCACGTTGCTGCCAACAAATCCGTTGGCGCCAAACAATACTACTTTCATATTACCAGCCCTGCTTAATGGTGTCGATGACGAAAGCTACCTGTTCGGTAGTCAGCGCATCGTGCAGCGGCACGTGAATTTGGGTTTCGTCAAAACGGCGCTGCTTCGTCAGCTCTTGACGCTTGCCGCCGAAAAGCGTGTTTTTATCAATGCCGTCGTGCACCACCGAGCTTACGATGCCTTTGGCCCGCAAAGCCCGGATGAACTCCAGACGGTTTTCTACGTGGAAGCCGAAAAGCCAATGGGCGCTTTCGCGGTCGGCCTGGTGCTGAAACAGCGTCACGCCGGGCACGTTGCGCAGCCCTTCTTCGTACTGCTGCACCAACTGGCGGCGGTACGTCATGCGTTCCTGGAAGCCTTCCAGGTTAGCAATACCCAGGGCCGCGGCGTAGTCGCTCAGGTGGTATTTATACCCTACGTCGGTCAGGTCGTACACCCGCTCGCCGATTTCCGACACGGGCGAGTTGGCGCGGTCGATGCTGAACCAACGGCGGCGGAATACTTCGCGCGCATTGGCCGGGTCGGGGCAGCACAGGGCGCCACCGTCGCCGGTGGTCAGGTGCTTAATAGCCTGAAACGAGAAGCAGGTAAAATCAGAAATTGAGCCGATAGCCCGGCCTTTGTAGGTGGCACCGGGAGCGTGAGCCGCATCCTCAATCACCAGCAGGCCGTGTTTTTTGGCAATGGCGTGAATCTCATCCAAATCACAGGGATAACCGCCCCAGTGCACGGCCATGATGGCCTTGGTACGCGGGGTAATGCGGCTTTCAATCGTAGCTGGGTCGATGTTGCCGTTCTCGTAGTGGATGTCGGCAAACACGGGCGTTGCCCCTTCCTGCACCACTGCCAGCGCGGAGGCAATAAAGGTTTGGGGGGCCATGATGACCTCGTCGCCGGGGCCGATGCCCGCCACTACTACTGCCAGATGCAGCGCGCTGGTTCCGCTGTTCAGGGCAGCCGGGTTGGCCATGCCCAACTCCGAAGCCAGCCGCGCTTCGAACTCCTTCACCAGCTTGCCTTCGCTCAGGAAGGTCGTGTTCAGCACTTCAGCTACACGCGCCTGCGCCGAAGCATGGACAAACGTGTTGAAAATAGGAATGGTAACTGCCGGTGCGCCGCTCGCGGAAGCTATATCTGCCATACTCAAGCAAAGTCGTGAATGAGCCGGCAAAGGTAAGGTGATTTTGTTAATCAAAAGGTTTCGGATAGGTTATTAACACGAATGAGGCACCAAGCTCTCCCCACAACTTCAAATCATTAATACCATGACTACCAGCACCATAATTAATATTCGGCCAATTGTATAAAGTTAGGTATATCACTCTGGCTACTGCCTAAAGCATCATATCCAAGAGTAGCCTGGTTTGCGAGAGGTAAGGGTGATGCGGCGCTAGTGCTTGGGCAAGCAGTAGCTCTCTACAGCAAGTGGGCCGCTGCTATGCCTTCCAAGGAAGACATGGTAGCGGCCCACTTACAAGGAATATCCGAAGGCTTACTTGCGGTTGCCCCGGAAAATAAACTCCGTCTCGACGCCCTCGTTTTGGGCTGTCAGGAACTCGTCGCAGACACGGTATACTGCCGTCAGCGCGTCTTCGCCTTCCTGCGGCACGTAGCCGGTCTCAATCCCTTGACGATGCTGAATCTGGGCCAGTCCGAGACGGGCGAATATCGCCCGCTTCAGCGGACGAATGGGTTTCTTCAGCGCTTCCATTACGTCACGCTGTATGGCTTTCATCGACCGCCGCTGGCGTGCGTGGCCCAGGTAGAAGGCGTGCGCCCGTAGTCCTTCCTCTTTGATGGCTTCCTGCTTCATCTTTGAGAAGTTGCCATTGGGGTTGGCTACGTGCATACTCATTACCCCCGTGTACCACCCGATATTGGCGCCGACGCTGGTCATGCGGAGAATGTACTCCATATCAACCAGCACCATGCCCGTGTACAGGAACCCCGTCAGCGCGAGTGAGCGACGGCGAATCAGCAGCGATAGGCCCACCATCCAGAACGGCGTCTGGTCATCCAGCCACCGCTCAAACTCTTGACGCGGCCCGTGGAGAATGTAGGCTTCGCCGGGGTTATCAAGGTAGGTACCTGCCGAGTAACTCACTGCTACGTCCACCTCGGGGTGCTGCTGCATGAAGGCAGCGGCGCGGCGGATAGCCGGGTAGTGAAACGCGTCGTCGTCCGTGATGAACTTGACAAATTCCCCCTGCGCCATCAGCAGGCCCTTGTTGAAGCCGTGGGCTTCGCCCTTGTCGGGCTCGGAGACGAACTGCTGGATCTGCCCGGCTTCGTGGAGCTGCTGCAGGTAGGCGCCCGTGCCGTCCTTGCTGCCCCCGTCGCACACCACGATTTCCTCGTCCGCCTGCCGCGCCGCCACCAGCCGCCCCAACACTTGCTGCAGGTACGGCAGCTTGTTGTACGTCGTTACGACGTAGGTAATCCGGTAGTTCGAGGTGGACGCGGCGGAGGTGTGGGCGGCGCTGTTCAACGGGCGGCGGTTAGGCTTGTTGGTATTCGGAATATACTTGACGAACGCCGTCTTCCAACTTGGTAGTGTAGTGCCAGCCGAGCGAAGCCAGCTTGCTCACATCCATCACTTTGCGCGGCGTGCCGTCGGGGTAATTGGTGTTGAAACGGATCTGCCCCTGGTAGCCCACTACGTCGCGCACAAGTTCGGCCAGCTCGCGGATGCTCAGGTCTTCACCGGTACCGATGTTGATCAAACCAGGCTCGTTGTAATGCTGCATCAGGAAGAAGCAGGCATCGGCCAGATCATCGGAGTGCATCAGTTCGCGGCGGGGCGTGCCCGTGCCCCATACTTCTACTTCTGGCGCGTTTTGCTGTTTAGCCTCGTGGAACTTCCGAATTAGGGCCGGAAGTACGTGGGAGTTCTTCAGGTCGTAGTTGTCGTGCGGGCCGTACAGGTTCGTCGGCATGGCCGAGATGAAGTTGCAGCCATACTGGCTCCGGTACGCATCGCACAGCTTGATGCCGGCAATCTTGGCAATGGCGTAAGGCTCGTTGGTGTGCTCCAGCAAACCCGTCAGCAGCGCGTCTTCCTTCAGCGGCAGCGGAGCCAGCTTCGGGTAAATGCACGACGAACCTAGGAAAAGCAGTTTCTTGACGCCCTGCACGTAGCTCTCATGAATCACATTGGATTCGATCATGAGGTTGTCGTACAGGAAGTCGGCGCGGTAGGTATTATTGGCATGGATGCCGCCTACCTTGGCGGCGGCCAGCACTACGTATTCCGGTTTCTCTTCCGCAAAGAACGCGCGTACTGCCTCCTGACTGCGCAGGTCGAGCTCCTTAGAAGTGCGAACCACCACGTTGTGGTATCCGGCCTCCGCCAGTCGGCGCACGATGGCCGACCCAACCATGCCGCGGTGGCCGGCCACGTAGATTTTCGCGTTCTGTTCCATATGTATTGCGGCTGCCGCCCGGTGGAAGCGGCGATTTTTTGCAGGTGGTAAGGAATATAAAAAGGTATGTCGCCCGGCGTGCGCCGGCGTAGCCCGTCAGTAGGGGCCAAACCCGCGCAACATCCAGTTCGCCACTCCGAAGCGAGGCTGCGCAGCTCGCACAGCCTACGTGAGGAAAGGTCGTCAGTTGCGGGCGCAACCGGAATGCCAATGCAGGCGAAGTCGTGCGGCCCAGGCAGCCGCCGCGGCATAAGCTGCTGCCTGGGCCGCTTGCGGTGCGGTTAGATGCCGAGACCCTGCAGGTCAGCCAGCCACAGATCCAATAGCTCCAGCTCCTGCTCGGTAACGATGCTTTCCTTGGCCAGTTCGGCGTAAGCCCGGCGCAGGTTTTCGCCCACGCTTACCGCCGGGTCGATGGCGCGGTTGACGGCGGCAATGACGCGGTTCGGGTGCAGGTAGCAGGGGATTTCCGACTCGAAGTCCTTTACGTAATCGTGCGGGTTGCGCTCCTGAAGCACGGTGGCTTCGGTAAAGCCGAGGCGGTAGCCGTGGGCCCACATGATGGGCTGGGCAATCAGGCCGCGCAGGATGTCGGTGAAGCGGAACGTAACGTAGGCCGGCAGGTAGAGCAGCGGGAACAGTTCGCGGCGTACGGCCGTGTTCTGCGAGTTGAAGGGGCAGAGCGTGCCCTCAGCCAGCACGATGGGCGTGCGCTTGTCGAAGAACACTTCCGTGTTGTCCACCAGACGGTAGATGGCGTCGACGTCCGGGTCGCTGTCGGCCAGGCCCTGCCACACCCCGATCTTCACGTTCTGCTTTTGCAGTTGGTCGTCTTTCAGCACCTGCTCCTGGTTCAGGATCAGATCCAGCGGGTAGCCGCGCGGCCAGATGTGGTGGCTGGTGAAGTTCTTGTAGATGTTGACAAACCCTTTGCCGCTCGGCGATACGTCAAACTCGCCTTCCATGAAAGGGAACGTCCAATCGTCGTACGGGATGTTGTCGTCGTCGGTATCGATGATAACCTGCGCCCCTTGGCGGATGGCGTGCAGGTAGCCCATCATCTTGCGGCCGTAGTGGTTGAAGGGCAGCTTGTCGAACATGCGGAAGCCGAGGGCCTCCTGATCGGCCACGGATAAATAAGCCACGTTGGGCTCACTCCAGTCAGCAGGCGACTTCTTGTCTCCGGCCACTACCAGCTGGTAATCCGGCAGCGAGGCGAACTTGGTTACGGCTTTGGTCGGCGCGAAGATAGAAGTAATGACGATGCTGGTTGGCTGGGCACTCATGCGAATGGGCTAAGGGAAAAACCGGTTTGTTTTTCTGGGGCACAAAGATAGGAGCTTTCCAGCAAGGCTGAAAGGCGCAAAAAATAGTAGCGCACCGACTAACGAATACCTGCTGCGGCCTACGGGACCTGCGTAGCCCTCGCAAGCCGCAGCGGAAGCAAACGAGCAGCAACCCGGGCGAGGAGCCAAGCTGCGGGCAACAGCAGCAACACATCCGCCTGCAGCAGGTAGCGCATTTCCAGGCTCCGAAAATCGAAGCTCACGTAGAAATAAATGAACAGGAAGTAAGCGGCTACCGGCCCGAATAGGGCCTGCCGCCGGGCCGCCAACAGGCCCGCCGCTCCTACCAGTAGCAGCAGCGTGCGGTACAGAAACAGCACCCGCTGAATCAGCAGCTTGCCGCTGGACACTTGGTGCACCGTGGCCGTCTTAAAAAAGGCTTTGACCAGGTTGGCAGTGGGTACGGCGGTGTAGTAGGCCACGGGCTGGCGGCGGATGTAGCTGCGGCGCAGGGAGTCGAAGCCCGCGGCTACCTGGGCATTACAGTTGGCAAAGCGCTCCGGCAATACTAGCCGATACTCATGCGTATCGAGGCGGCGTAGGTGGAAGCTGCTGCCGCAGCGAGCCGCTAGCGCCGTCAGGGCATAGGCCCGGCGTTCTTCGGTAGCGTCCTGAAATATCTCCCCCGGGTAGTGCAAGGGCACGTCGCGCACTAAGCCTTCCACCCAGGTGGTATTGTCGTTGGTCCAGCAATGCAGCCAATCGAGGTAAGCCTGCATGTCTTCGCGCTGGTTGGCATAGCCGGCCGCTACCGGCTTCACGAATACCCAGCGGCCGTAGTTGATATAGTTGCGCAGCGGCCAGCCGGCATAGAGCAGCAGAAAGCCGAGCATTACCCACGCGGGGCGTTGCCAGCGGCGCAGGAGCGCACCTTCGGCTGGCCAGAGCCACACGAACAATAGGCTGATAGGCAACAGAATGCCCATGAACTCACGCACGTAGAAAGCGGCTGCCGTCAGCAACCCCACCAGCAGGTAATGGCGGCGGGTATGAGCCCGCGCCGTAATCACATTCAGCCAGAGCACCGTGCAGAAGGTATTCATGGTTTCGCTGCCCACCACAGTTACCCACACGATGGCGAAGGGATAAGCGGCGTAGAGCAGGGCTACCAGGCGCGGCGCCAAAGTTGCACCGCCGGTCCAACGGCGCAACGTGTAGTACAGCAGCGCGATGGTGCCTGTATCGCAGAGAATCTGGGTGGCCGTGAGGGCGGCTGCCACCCGCTGCGGCCCGAAAAGCACGTAGTGCAGGCCGTAGAAGAACGGGTAACCGGGCAAGCGGCCGAAAGCAGCATCCGGAATGAGCGGCTCCAGGGTATACTGCCCGGAGCGCCACCAGTTCATGAAGCTTTCGATGAAGGAAAAGGAGTCACCGTTGTAATGCTCCTGGCCGGCACCGTAGTAGATGGTTGCGCCCTTCCACCAGAATGCCAGGCGTAGCAGCAGGCCCAGGGCGAGGATGGCCAGCAGCCACCGATCGGCGGGCAGGCGCTTACTGGACGGGCCCATACACTTGCTTGACCACGTACAGCGGGCGGCTGCGGGCCGCATCGAGGCCGCGCCATACGTACTCGCCAATGATGCCCAGGGCAATCATCTGAAAGGAAGACACCAGCAGCACAATCAGCATGAGCGTGGTCCAACCTTCGGGCACATGCGAGCCGCTAATCTTGAGCAGCACGATGTAGCAGCCGTAGAGCAGCGCCGCGAGGCCCAGCGTCAGGCCCATGCCCGAAATCAGGCGGATGGGAAAAAACGAGAAGGACAGCAGCGAGTCAATGAACAGCTTCACCTTTTTCTGCAGTGTCCAGCGCGACTTCCCGATTTTGCGCTTCTGCCGCACGTAAGGGATGTTGACGTAGGCGTAGCCCAGCCAGATCATCAGGTAAAACAGGTTGCTGTTGCGCTCCTGCAGCTGCACCACCTGGTCGCGCACCTGCCGGTCAAAGAGCACGTAGTCGAAGCCGCCGTCGGGAATGTTGGGCAGGGCCAGACGCTTCATCAGGGTGTGAAACAGGTTGGCAAATAGCTTCTGCGGGCCGGTTTCCTCTCGGTCCTGCCGGTTGCCGATAACCAGCTTGATGCCCTGCTTCCAGTACTGGTACATCTGTACCATCAGCTCCGGCGGGTCCTGTAGGTCGGCGGTGATGATGACCATACAGTCGCCGGTGGCCTGCTCCATACCAGCTACGATGGCGTTGTAGGAACCGACATTGCCGGCCAGCTCCACCACTTTCACGCGGTCGGGCACCTGGCTCTGAAAAGCCAGCAGGGCCTGCAGGGTATTGTCGCCGGAGCCGTCGTCCACCATCACGTACTCTACTTCTACTTCGGCCGGGAACCGGGCTTCGTTGGCCAGCAGTTCCGCCGTGGTGACGGGGATGTTGCCTTCGTTGAAGTAGCAGGGAATGATGACGGAAAGCTTGGGCATGCGAGAAAACGGCGGCCGAAAATCAGTTAAAAAAGGAGTGCACGGCGGTACTTACAGCCTGCAGATCGGTTTCCGTCATGCCCGGCCACAGCGGCAGGCTGAGGCTGGTGCGGGCCAGCTCTTCGGCCAGCGGAAAAGCGCCGGGCTGGTAGCCCAGAAACTCGTAGGCTTGCTGCAGATGCGGGGGTACCGGGTAATGAATTAGCGTGCCGATGCCGTGCTGGGTGAGGTGCTGCTGTAGTGCGTCGCGGCGGGCGGTGCGCACCACGTATAGGTGGTACACATGCGTGGCACCGGGCGCGGTGCGAGGCAGCACCAGTTCGGGTAAGTCGGCTAGTAAGGCATCGTAGCGGGCAGCCAGCTGTTGCCGCTGCGCCGTCCAGGTGGGCAGGTGGGGCAGCTTCACGCGCAGCACGGCGGCCTGCAGCTCGTCCAGACGCGAGTTATAACCGACTCGCTCGTTGTAGTATTTCTGCTGCGAGCCGTAATTGCGCAGGGTGCGCACACGCTCGGCCAAGGTAGCATCGTGGCAAGTCACGGCGCCGGCGTCGCCGAGGGCGCCGAGGTTTTTGCCGGGGTAAAAGCTGGTGGCGTTCAACTGCCCAAAGCTGCCGGTCAGCTGCCCCTGCCAGGCTGCCCCTTGTGCCTGCGCGTTGTCTTCCACCACGTGCAGGCCGTGCCGCGCCGCTACGGCCATGATTTCGGACATGGCGCAAGCCTGCCCGTACAAGTGCACCGGCATGATGGCCCGGGTACGCGGCGTGATGGCGGCTTCGATGCGAGCCGGGTCAAGGTTGTACGTGTGCGGGTCGGGCTCCACGGGCACCGGCGTGGCGCCCACAAACGTGGCGGCCAGCCAGGTGGCGATGTAGGTATTGGAAGGCACGATGACCTCGTCGCCCTCCCCTACTCCCAGCGCGACCAGCGCCAGGTGCAGTGCATCGAGGCCATTGGCCACGCCCACGCAGTGCGGCACCCCGCAGAAGGCGGCATATTCCTGCTCAAACTGCTGCACCGACTTGCCCAGCACGTAGTAATGCGAGTCGTATACCTGCCCGATAGCGGCCATGATGTCCTGGCGCAAGGGGTCGTGCTGGGCGGCAAAGGAAAGAAACGAAACAGGCATAAGTCAGAAAAAGCCGCAGTACTAACCGGTTAGTGGCCTGCCAGAGGTGCCCACACCCGCCGGTACTCGTCGTAGTCGCGGATATAATCGGTTTCGGTGTAGGGCTGCGAGGCCATGACCAGCTGCACCGCCGTGTGCGAGTACTGCATGGTGTGCCAGGCATTGGGCGGTAGGTACAGGCCCACGTTGGGTTCCTCCAGCCGGAAGGTGTGCAATGTGCCATCGGGCGTTTCGGCCGTCACCACGATGCGTCCCGCCACGGCTACTAGTATTTGCTCGGTGCGGTGGTGGGCATGGCGCCCCCGCAGAATGCTCTCGGGCGTGTAGTACGTCCAGAACACCCGCTCTACCCGAAAGGGCAACGCACCTTCAGCTTCCACCACCGAAATGTACCCGATGCTGGGTTCGCCGAGCCGGGGCAACGTGATTAAGTGCGGAAGCAGGTAGGCTGAATTCATAGGAGGAGCTGTTGCAAAGCTAACCGTTCGCGCGGAAGCATCCTAGCTGACAGCAGCTCCAGAACCGTGCCCACAAATGCGCAATGCCCGAAACGCCTGCGACAAGAGCCGCATTCGTTTCGGGCATGGGATGGCACTTCGGTGCTGCTTAAGCGGGCGTCTGGATGTTTTCCTTGAAGTACTCCAGCGTCCGGCGCAGGCCTTCGGCGCGGTCAATCTTCGGCTCCCAGCCGAGAATCTCCTGGGCCTTGGTAATGTCCGGACGGCGCTTCAGCGGGTCGTTCTCCGGCAGCGGGTGGAAAGTCGGCTTAAACTCGACCCCGGCCAGGCGCGCAATTTCTTCGCCGAACTCCCTGATTGTAATTTCCGCTGGGTTGCCGATGTTCACGGGCAGGTGGTAATCCGACAACAGCAGGCGGTAGATGCCTTCTACCAGGTCGTCCACGTAGCAGAACGAGCGGGTTTGTGACCCGTCGCCGAACACCGTCAGCTCCTCCCCTTTCAGGGCCTGGCTCAGGAATGCCGGCAGTACGCGGCCGTCGTCGAGGCGCATGCGCGGGCCGTAGGTGTTGAAGATGCGCACGATGCGGGTTTCCACGCCGTGCACGTTGTGGTAAGCCATAGTAATGGCTTCCTGGAAGCGCTTGGCTTCGTCGTAGCAGCCGCGCGGACCCACCGGGTTCACGTTGCCGTGGTACTCCTCTACCTGCGGGTGAATGTCCGGGTCGCCGTACACCTCCGAGGTGCTGGCAATGATGATACGCGCTTTCTTCACCCGGGCTAAGCCCAGGAGGTTGTGCGTACCAAGCGAGCCGACCTTCAGGGTCTGAATCGGAATCTTCAGGTAGTCGATGGGCGAGGCCGGCGAGGCAAAGTGCAGGATGTAGTCGATGTTGCCCGGCACATGGACAAACTTCGACACATCGTGGTGGTAGAACTCGAAGTCCTTTTTGCCGAACAGGTGCTCGATGTTGGCGAGGTTACCGGTCACGAGGTTATCCATGGCAATGACATGGTACCCTTCGGCCAAGAACCGGTCGCAGAGGTGCGAGCCGAGGAAGCCGGCGCCGCCCGTAATCAGGACGCGTTTCTTTTCGGAGCTGTTAGCCATAGGCTGTTAGCTGATATTAGCAGGTTTGGAATTGATTTAGGCTATCCGCCGACGGGCTTTATTGCACCGCGGGCTCCCGGTGACGCGTGCGGATGCCGATGCAGTGGTAGGCAAAACCGGCTTCTTCCATCTCCTGGGCGTCGTAGATGTTGCGGCCGTCGAAAACCACGCGCTGCCTCATCAGGCGGGCTACCACCCCGAAGTTGGGTGAGCGGAACTGCGGCCACTCCGTTACCACCAGCAGGGCGTCGGCGTCGATCAGGGCCTCGAACTGATCCTTGGCGTAGCCGATCCGGTCACCCAGGCTATGCTGGGCTTCCTTCATGGCCACCGGGTCGTAAGCGGTTACCGTCGCGCCAGCTTCGAGCAGCTTTTCGATGATAACCAGCGACGGTGCTTCGCGCATGTCGTCGGTCTTGGGCTTGAACGAGAGGCCCCACACGGCGAATTTCTTGCCGGTCAGGTCGCCCCCGAAGTGTTGCTCTACCTTGCTGTAGAGCACCGACTTCTGGTTATCGTTGACGTTTTCCACGGCTTTGAGCACTTGCATCTCGTAACCGTTTTCCGAAGCCGTCTTGATCAGCGCCTTCACGTCCTTGGGGAAGCAGGAGCCGCCGTAGCCGATACCGGGATAAATGAACTTGTTGCCGATGCGGGCGTCGGAGCCGATGCCCAGGCGCACCTTGTTCACATCAGCCCCCATGATTTCGCACAGGTTGGCAATGTCGTTCATGAACGAAATCTTGGTCGCCAGCATGGAGTTGGCGGCGTATTTCGTCATTTCGGCCGACGGAATGTCCATGAAGATGATCGGGTGGCCGTTCATCAGGAAGGGCTTGTAGAGGCGACGCATCACCTCTTCGGCGCGCTCCGAGGCCACACCTACCACAATGCGGTCAGGCTTCAGGAAGTCGTCGATGGCGGCACCTTCCTTCAGGAACTCGGGGTTGGAGGCCACGTCAAACTCGATGTCGGCATCGCGCTTAGCCAGCGCCTGCTCGATTTCGCGGCGCACCTTGGCGGCCGTGCCCACCGGCACGGTGCTCTTGGTCACCACCACGCAATGGCGGTTAATGTTCTCGCCAATGCCGCGGGCCACGGCCAGCACGTATTTCAGGTCGGCCGAGCCGTCTTCGCCGGGCGGGGTGCCCACGGCGATAAAGGCCACGTCGGCATCCTGAATGCTCTCGGCCAGCGAGGTGGAGAAGTGCAGGCGGTCCGCTTCGACGTTGCGGGTTACCATTTCCTCCAAGCCGGGCTCGTAAATGGGCAGAATCCCTTGCTTGAGGTTGTCAATTTTCCGTTGGTCGATATCGATGCAGGTTACCTCAATGCCAACTTCGGCAAAGCAAGTACCCGTCACGAGGCCCACGTAGCCCGTGCCTACAACTGCAATTTTCATGGCGAAGACGATGTCTGGAATGAAGGAATTAAGAGTTGGCCGACTGCGCCAGCGTCGACTTGCTGGTGGCCACCCCGCTACCGGGCATCATATAGCGCTTCCACCAATGCTGGAACACAATGAGCGCCCAGATGCGGGCGTGCACGTCGCCGGGGTTACGCGAAAATAGTTGCTGCTTCAATGCCCGCACGGCGTCCACGGAAAAAATTCCTTGGGATTCTACAAAACCATCCGATAGCAGGTCGTCCTCAATCAGCGGACGCAGCTCGTTGCGGAACCACTTCAGCAGGGGTACTTCAAAGCCGTGTTTGGGGCGCTTGTACAGCTCCTCGGGCAGCATTGGGCGGAAAGCATCCTGCACGATGCGCTTCTTCAGCTGGGCGTTGATTTTGCTGTCGACGGGCAGCGAAAAGGCGAAGTTGACGACGTGGTAATCGAGAAAAGGGCTGCGCACTTCCAGCGAGTTGGCCATGCTCATCAGGTCCACCTTGGTGTTCATGTCGTAGGGCAGCACCAAGCCCATGTCCGTTAGCAGCACCTCGTTCAGGTCGCCATCGGCGTGAATGTTCTCCAGAATATCCTTGCGGCGCTTCTCGGCCAGCTTCTTGTTGACTTTGCGCCGCGACTCCGGGCTAAGCAGCGAGCGGGCGTCCTTTTCGTTAACGAAGGTGGCCCAGTCCCAGTAACGGTCCTTGGGGCCGGAGAGCATGCCGCGCGAGAAGCGCTGAAACTGCCGCACCTTGTTGCCGAAGTACGAATTGCGCGACTTAGGCAGCGCATCCCACAACAGGTTCAGGCCCGTGACGGCCTCGGCCTTCCAGTCGGGGTTGCGCACCTGCCACTCGCCCATGTGCTTGTTGTAGCCGGCAAACATCTCGTCGGCCCCGTCGCCCGATAAAGCCACGGTGACCTTCTGCCGGGTTTCGCGGCTGAGGATGTACACGGCCAGGGCCGAGGAGTCGGCAAAGGGCTCGTCGAAGTAGTCCAGCACGTCGAACAGGTGCTGGTACATGTCGTTGTTGGTGAGCGAGAAGACCGTGTGGTTGGTCTTGTGCATCTTGGCCACCAAGTTGGCGTACTTCGTCTCGTCGAAGAAGGGCTCGTCCTTGAAGCCGATGCTGAACGTGTTCAGGTGCGGCGTGTGCTTGGCAGCCAGCGCCGTCACCACCGAAGAGTCGATGCCGCCGCTCAGGAAGGCGCCCAACGGCACGTCGGCCACGAGGCGGCGCGCCACGGAGGCGTCCATCAGCTCGACCAATTTGGCCTGCTGCTGCTCGTAGCTGAGCTTGTTTTTGGCAACCTTCTTCGGGTCGTACGGAATCTTGTACCAGCGCTTGCGCACCACCTTGCCGTCGGCCTTAATAAAGAGGTAATGGCCGGGCAACAATTTCTTGACGCCCTTGAAGATGGTAGCCGGACCAGGAATGTAGTTCAGCTGCAGGTAATGACTCAGGGCCGCGTAGTCGAGCTTGCGCGGTACGCCCAGGGCCAGCAGCGACTTCATCTCCGAGGCAAACATGAGCTTGTCCTCGTCGCGGTACACCAATAAGGGCTTCACGCCCATCCGGTCGCGGGCGATGAAGAGGGTATTTTCCTCTTTATCGTAAATAGCCAGCCCGAAAAAGCCGTTCAGCTTCTTCAGAAAGCCGCGGCCCTCCGTGATGTAGAGCTTCAGAATAACCTCCGTGTCGGTGTGCGACTTAAAAGTGTAGCCCTTCTTCTGCAGCTTGGCGCGCAGCTCGCGGAAGTTGAAAATCTCGCCGTTGAAGACGATGGTGTACCGCCCCGACTCGTCGGTCATGGGCTGGTTGCCATCGGCGGAAAGGTCGAGAATGGCGAGGCGCCGGAAGCCCAGGCCTACGCAGTCGTATACGAAATGCCCCTGCGAGTCGGGCCCCCGGCTCACAATAGCGTCGGTGGAAGCTTGCAGGCCCGCGAGCGACGACCGACCAGGGTCAGAAAAGGCGAAGAGTCCGGTTATTCCACACATAATTGGTGGGCAAAGGTACGAAGGTTCAGGACTTGGGGCAGACGAATTAGCACCGTTGCCGCCGCAACGGGCCTGGCGCAACCAAAGCTAGGCGGTGGCAGTAGAGTTCCTATCGGCCCGGCCGATTATCCAGTCCCACTTTCAAAGCACCCTCCATACGATGAGCCTTCAGAATCAGCTAAACCTGCAACAAGAATTTGAGCAGGCCGTGTCGCGCGTCGACAACCTGCCCGGCGACCAGGCCGCCGCCCACATGAATGACCTGTACGGCCTGTACAAGCAAGCCACCGAAGGCGACCATGACACCCTGGATCCGCAGAACGTGGGCGACGACTCGCCCGATGACCCGAGCGGTAAGCCTGGCATGTCGCAGGCCCAGTGGGATGCGTGGAGCAAGTTTAAGGGCGTGAGCCAAGACGACGCCAAGCGCCAGTACATCGAGAAAGTCAACGAGTTGGCGGGCCCCGTCGGCGAGGCCACTACGGCCATTACCGGCATCGGCCAGCCAGCTACCGGCTCACAAGTCGGCAGCGGCGACAAAGTCCCCGGCAACGAAGCTGCCGCTCCCGGCACCGCCAAGGCCCCCTATGAAAACGAGGGCGGTATTTCGATGGGCGGCCTGCGCGGCGACATCAACGACGGTGCCCCCTATGGCGGCGAAGACCGGCTGAAAACGCAGCAGTAAGAATCACGGATTTAGACGGATTGGTCGTATTGCTCGGATTTCGTGGACGATTGTGCGTCATATCAAACAGCCCGGCCTTGCGGTCGGGCTGTTGTATTTATACCCGCTAGGCTCGGCAGGAAACAAAAAGAGCCGAAGCTTTCCAGCTTCGGCTCTATAATCGCCCACGAAATCCGTGCGATACGACCAATCCATCTAAACCCGTGCTTAGAAGATCTTGCCGGGGTTGAGAATTCCGTGCGGGTCGAATACCTGCTTGATGCCGCGCATCAGGTTCAGATTAGCCTCTTTCAAGGCAATACCGATGTAGCCTTTCTGCACCAGACCGATGCCATGCTCCCCCGAAATCGTGCCGCCGAGCTTCACGCACAGCTCGAAGATTTCGGTGATGGGTTGGCGCAGTCCCACGTTCCACATCTCGTCGTCCAGGTCGCCGCGGATGATATTCACGTGCAGGTTGCCGTCGCCGGCGTGGCCGTAGCAGACACTTTTAAAGCCGTAGCGGGCGCCGATTTCCTTTACCCCCTTGAGCAGCGTGGGCAGCTCGGCGCGGGGCACTACAGTGTCCTCTTCCTTATATACAGAGTTGTAGCGCACCGAATTGCCAATGTTGCGGCGAATTTTCCACAGTTCGTCCTTCTGCGTGGCATTGTCGGCCAGCAGAATTTCGCCTACGTCGTAGCTTTCCAGCACGGCATATACCTGCTCCGCTTCTTTATAGAGCTGGTCCAGATCCTGTCCGTCCAATTCGATGAGCAAGTGCGCCTTGATATCCTCGGGCAGCGTGAGCGGAATCTTGAGGTAATCGGACGACCAGGCAATGGCCTCGCGCTCCATGAATTCCATGCCCGACGGAATGATGCCCGCGCGAAACACGGCCGACACCGCCTCGGCGGCCTGCTCTTCCTGGCGGAAAGGCACCAGCATCAGCACGTTTTGCGGCGGGTACGGCAGTAGGCGAAACACCACTTTAGTGATGATGCCCAGCGTGCCCTCCGAGCCAATCATGAGCTGGGTCAGGTTGTAGCCGGTCGAATTTTTCAGGGTGTTGGCGGCCGTCCAGATGATGTCGCCGTTGGGCAGCACCACTTCTAGGTTCAGCACGTAGTCCTTGGTGGTACCGTACTTCACCGCCTTCGGCCCGCCGCTGCTGTGGGCCAGGTTGCCGCCCAAAGAGCAGGAACCCTTGCTGGCCGGGTCGGGCGGATAAAACAGCCCGACCTCCTTCACCGCGTTCTGAAAGGTCTCATTGATGACGCCGGGCTCCACCGTAGCCTGCAGGTTCCGCTCGTCGATGTGCAGAATCTTGTTGAGCCGTTCGGTACTCAGCACCACCCCATGGTGCACGGGTAGCGCCCCACCCGAAAGCCCCGTGCCCGCCCCCCGCGGCGTGACGGGCAAGCGGTGTTCGTAGCAGAGCCGCATAATACGGCTAACCTCGTCGGCGTTGGCGGGGCGTAGCACCACGTCGGGCCGGTAAGCGAGGTCTTCGGTATGGTCTTGGCCATAGCGGACGTACTCGTCCTCTTCCAGGCGGCCGGGCGTGAGTACGTGCTCCTCTCCTACGATGGCCTCGAAGGCCGCCAGGAGTTCGGTCGTGAGCTGCCCAAACCGGATTTCTTCAAGCAAATGACTCATTCGCGTATCTTTGTGCCGATGCGGAAAACGTTCCCACCAAAGGTACAGCATTCAGCCCGGCCCGATGCCCGGTTGTTTCTGTGGCTGCTTACCGGCCTGTTGTGCCTTGCCGGCTGCGGCGGCACCAAGAAGCTGAATTACCGCAACGGCCGCTACTATTCCGCCTCGGAAATAGCGCGCATGAAAGCCGCCGAGCGACGCGGCGTGGGCTCCTCCAAGACCAAGGTTAAAACCAAGACGGCACGCATGAGCCCGGGTGGCCGCAAGATTGTGGCCAAGGCGCCTAAGCGCCCGAGCAGCGCAGCCTCGGTCAGCCGCCAGCTGGCTACCGTTATCCAGACGGCCCGCTCCTACCAAGGCACGCCCTACAAATTTGGCGGCACTACCCGGTTGGGGCTCGACTGTTCGGGCTTGCTGAATGTGTCGTTTGCCGCAGCCGGTATAGAAATTCCGCGCTCTTCCAACGAACAAGCCGTGTGGGGCGAACCGGTACGTACCCAGGACCTGCAAGCCGGCGATTTGGTATTTTTCGGTGCTTCTGCTGGTAGTAATACCATTACGCACGTGGGCCTTGTGACGGAAGTTAGCGACGAAGGCGTTCAGTTCATCCACGCTTCCACCTCATTAGGGGTCGTCGAGAATGCGCTGGAGAGTGATTATTACCTACGCCGCTTTATTAAAGCAGTACGGCCTAAGTTGTGAATTTCCGTCGTAGATTTGCCAAGCCATTGGTCTGGCTGTTACCAAAATCGCCTTTCTGCGACATGTAACAGTTCAGTAATACAAATTGCCTCTTCGTGCAGTAGCTTTGCGCCGTTTTTTGCCTCGCGTCTCCCTGCTTTCCCCTCTTGTTCTGACGTCTTTCTCCTGCATTTGGCCCACCGGTCGACGGACGCCCCTTTAGCGGCATCTATTAACCGGGAGCACACCTGACAGGCTGAGCCCAATTAAGCACATTGTTTCCGTTTCACCAACGCACTCACTCATGAGACACAAGTTTATTCACCATCTCCTGGCGCCGACGCTGGTAGCAGTTGCGGCTACTCAGAGTTGGGGTCAAGGTGCTACCACCTCTGCCATGGGTGGTACTATTACCGACAAAGCTGGGGAAGGGTTGCCCGGTGCGACGGTTATTGCCATTCACACGCCCACGAACACGCAGTACGTAGCTCCCACCAACTCGGAAGGCCGCTACAACATTCAGAACATGCGCGTGGGCGGTCCTTACACTATCCGCGTGACGTTCGTAGGCTACCAGGAAACCACCCGCGAGGGCGTGTACCTGACGCTGGGCCAGACGCTGCGCATGGATGTGAACCTGAGCGAAGCAACCACTCAGCTGCAAGGCGTAGAAATTTCCGGTCGTCGCGACCCGGTTATCAACGCCGGCCGCACGGGTGCTGAAACTACCGTAACGCGCGAGCAGATTCAGCGCCTGCCCACCCTGAACCGTTCGTTGAACGACTTCACCCGCCTCAACCCTCAGGCTAACGGTGGCGGCAGCAGTTCCATCGGTGGCTCGAACAACCGCTATAACAACATCACCATCGACGGTGCGGTAAACAACGACGTATTCGGTCTGGCCGGTAGCGGCACGCCCGGTGGCCAGTCGGGTACTACCCCCATCGCGCTGGACGCAATTCAGGAAATCCAGGTAGTCGTGGCTCCCTACGACGTGACGCTGGGCAACTTCACCGGCGGCGGCGTAAACGCCGTCACCCGTTCGGGCACCAACGACTTTTCGGCTTCGGTCTACGGCTTCGGCCGTAACCAGAACTCGGTAGGCAAGAGCGTAACCGAGCCCCGCACCAAAGCAGAAGAGTTCTACAACTACCAGACCGGTGCCCGCGTAGGCGGTGCCATCGTGAAGGATAAGGTGTTTTTCTTCCTGAACGGTGAAATTGCCCGTCAGAGCACCCCACTCTCCTTCGAGCCCGGCACTTCGACCTCGCGCATCCGCACCAGCACGCTGGACTCCATCACCAACTACGTACGCAACCAGTATGGTTACGAAGTAGGCGAGTACGGCGCCATCAACGTTCGTCGCGAAAGCAATAAGATTTTTGGTCGTCTGGACTTCAACCTGTCCCAGAACCACCAACTGACGGTTCGCCACAACTACGTGGAAGCCTTCGACGACAACAACTCGCGTACGTCGACGTCTTTGCGCTTCGGCACCAACGCCTACAAGTTCAACAACGTGACCAACAGCTCCGTTGTGGAATTGAACAGCCGCTTGGGCCGCTACTCGAACAAGCTGCTGCTGAGCTACAACCGCATCCGCGATACCCGCGGCGTGCAGGGCGACATCTTCCCGGCCTTCGAAATCACGGCTGGCGCCAACCGTTACACCTTCGGTACGGAGCGTAGCTCGGCAGCCAACGAGCTGGATCAGGACATCGTGGAAGTAACCGACAATGTGACGGCCGCCTTCGGCAAGCACACGCTGACGGCCGGTACCCACAACGAGTTCTTCAAGTTCCGGAATCTGTTCTTAAACAACGGCAACGGGTTCTACCAGTTTAACTCGCTGGCCAACTTCTACGCCGGCCGCGCCAACCGCATTCAGGCGGCTTACGCTACCGCCGATAACGGCGAAGCCAAATTCTCGGCTGCGCAGCTGGGCTTCTATGTGCAAGACCAGTACTCGCCCATCGAGAACCTGCGTCTGACTGGCGGTCTGCGCGTAGACATCCCGGTGTTCAATGACAAGCCGGCCTTCAACCAAAAAGTAGTCGACCAAGCGGCTTACGCCCGCTACGGCGGCATCAACACCCAGAACCTACCTGGCGGCCAGTTGCTGTTTGCTCCGCGCCTGGGCTTCAACTGGGACGTGAACAACGACGCCAAAGTGCAGGTGCGCGGCGGTACGGGTATCTTCACCGGCCGTGTGCCGTTCGTGTGGATTTCGAACAGCTACACCAACAGTGGCATCATCCAAGGCTCCGTCGACGTAACTAACCCGGCTTCGGTACGCAACGGCAACAACCAGCCGGTTGTGCTCACGGACATCTCGCAGTTCCCGAGCTACTACGCCGCCGGTGCTGCCCGCACCACGCAGGTGAACGTGCTGAGCGACGACTTCAAGCTGCCGCAGGTATGGCGCACCAACTTGGCCGTTGACTTCCGTCTGCCTGGCGACATCGTGGCTACGGTGGAAGGTATCTACACCAAGACCCTGAACGATATCTACTACAAGGATATCAACCTGGCTGACCCGATTGGCCGCCTAGCTGGTCCGGACCAGCGTCCGGTGTACTCGAGCAGCACGGGCGGTACGGCTACCCTGCCGCCTCGTCGCCTCGACCAGAACTTCACCAACGTGTATTTGCTGGACAACACCAACAAAGGCTACCGCTATAACGCAACGGCTCAGCTGCAGAAGCAGTTCACTAACGGCCTGAGCACGACCGTTGCCTACACCTACGGCGTATCGAAGGAAATCAACAGCGGCTCGAGCAGCACGGCTTCGTCAAACTGGGGCTTCAACCAGATTCAGTTTGACCCGAACAACCCGGAACTGGGCTACTCGCGCAACGACCAGCGTCACCGCATTCTGGCCACGGGTGGCTACACCTTGCGCTACGGCGGCGACAAGTTTGCCACGGGCATCTCGGCCGTGTACGAAGGTCTGTCGGGTGCGCCCATCACGTACCTGTACAACCGCGACCTGAACAACGACGGCAGCACGGGTAACGACCTGATCTACATCCCGACGGACGTACGTGACCCCAACCAGATCAAACTGGCTGCCTCGGAAGGACGCGACCTAGCAACGGTGCAGAACCAGCTGGAAGCCTTCATCAACAACGACCCCTACCTGCGTAGCCATAAGGGCCAGTACGCCGAGCGTTTCGGTGCCCGTATGCCCTGGACGCATCAGGTGGACGTTCGTCTGACCCAAGACTTCAACTTCATGGCCGGCGGCAAAAAGAACACCATCCAACTGACGTTTGATATCATCAACTTCGGCAACCTGCTGAACAAGGACTGGGGCCACCAGTACTCGCTGCTGAACAACGCCACCGAACTGCTGTCGGTAGTAGGTACCTCGGCGCCGAACGTACAGCCGACCTTCACTTTCCCCAGCGGCTTTGCGACCAACAACCGCTCGTACGACATTGCTCCTTTCAACTCGCGTTGGCAGGGTCAGCTCGGCGTGCGCTACATCTTCAACTAAGCAACCGACTTGGTTTTCCTCGAAAGGGGCGGAGATATTCTCCGCCCCTTTTCTTTTGCCCTTACTTCCTGTAAATCATTTGCTTCGGCCATTTGCCAGCCATTAAAAATTAATTAAAATCAGTACGGAATTAACATTTTGGTAATCAAAGCCGGATAGGCCAGCCCTAGTTTTGCCCCACTTTTCACTCACACACCTATGAAACAACATTACCTGTACTACCACTTGCAGCGGGTGTTTGCCGCGTTGCTGCTGGTGCTGACTGCGGTAACCACCGGCTGGAGCCAGGGCGCTACCACGGCGGCCATGAGCGGCACCATCACGGACAAGGGCGGCATGGGCTTACCCGGTGCCACGGTCATTGCCGTGCACACGCCCACGAACACGCAATACGTGGCCCCAACCAACTCAGACGGACGCTACAACATTCAGAATATGCGCGTGGGCGGGCCCTACACCGTGCGTATCACCTTCGTGGGGTATCAGGAAACCACCCGTGAGGGCGTTTTCCTGACCTTGGGCCAAAACCAGCGCCTGGATGTAAACCTGAGCGAAACCACTACCCAGCTGGCCGGCGTGGAAATTTCGGGACGGCAGGACCCGGTTATCAACTCGGGCCGCACCGGCGCCGCTACCACGGTGCAGCGTGAGCAGATTGAGCGCCTGCCCACTCTGAACCGCTCGCTAAACGACTTCACCCGCCTTACGCCGCAGGCCAACGGCCAGAGCTTCGGTGGCCGCAACAGCGGCTTCAACAACATCACCGTCGACGGGGCCATCTTCAACAACTCCTTCGGTCTTTCTTCCACCGTGGGCGGCCAGGCCAGTGCTCAGCCGATTTCGCTCGACGCCGTTGACCAGATTCAGGTCAGCATCGCGCCTTACGATGTGCGCCAGGGCTCTTTCACCGGAGCCGGCATCAACTTGGTGACCCGCTCGGGCACCAACAAGGTGCAGGGCTCCCTGTACGGCTTTTACCGCAACGAAAACTTGGTGGGCAGCAAGGTGGGCGACGTCAAGCAGCCTTACCCCAACTTCGACCTGAAGAACATGGGCTTCCGCCTCGGCGGCCCCATCGTGAAGGATGAGCTGTTCTTTTTCGTGAACGGGGAACGGGAGCGCCGCAACGACGCGCCGACCGGCAACTACACCGCCAACCGAAGCAGCAGCGCGCCGCCCGCCAACTCCACCGTTTCGCGCGCCGCCGCCACGGATCTGGACAACCTGCGCACTTTCCTCGTGGGCAAATATGGCTACGACCCGGGTGCTTACGAAAACTACCAGCTGCGCCAGAACAGCGACAAAATCACGGCTCGTCTGGACTGGAACATCTCGCAGAACCACCGCCTGAACCTGAAGTACAACTTCCTGCGCTCCTACGCCGACATCAACCCCAGCTCCTCGGGTGCCATCGGCGGGCAGTCGGGCACGCGGGCACAGTCGCAGTTCGGCCTGCCGTTCTTCTCCTCGTACTACACCATCAACAACAACCTGGACTCGTGGATCGGGGAGCTGAACAGCACCTTCGGCTCGCGCTTCGCCAACAACCTGACGGCCGGCTACTCGCGCTTCCGCGACTTCCGCGAAAGCCCTGGCGGCGGGCTGTTTCCGCTGGTCGACATCGGCAACGCCACTTCGGGCCTGAGCCCGGCCAACTCGCGCATCTCGGCCAGCAACGCCCTGACGACCTTCGGCTACGAGCCTTTCACGGCCTTCAACATCCTGAACTCCGACGTGTACCAGTTCGGGGACAATTTCACGGCTTTCCTTGGCAAGCACAATGTGACGGTGGGCACCTATAACGAGCTGTACCGCTTCCGCAATGGCTTTGCCCCGAACTACTACGGCTCCTACCAGTTCAACTCGCTGGAGGACTTCTACGCCGCGGCCCGCACGCCGGAGGCCCCGAACGGCTACACCCTCGACGCTAACCGCAACCCGGTGCCGCGCGCCACGGGCACAGCGGGTCCGGCCGCGGCCTTCGCTCAGCGCTACCAGCTGCAGTACTCGGCTCTGCCGGGCGGTGCCTTCCCCTTTGCCGTGACCAAAGCGGCTCAGCTGGGCCTGTTTGCCCAGGATGAGTGGACGCCCAAGAGCAACCTGCGCATCACGGCCGGCCTGCGCGCCGACCTGCCCATCATCTTCTCCGACATCGAGCGCAACGTGTACGTGGCCGGCGGCCAGGTGAACGGCCAGACCGTGCCCGGTCTGACCTTCCGCGACGGCGTGCGCATCGAAACCGACCAGCAGCCCAAGAGCCGGGTGCTCTTCTCGCCGCGCGTGGGCTTCAACTGGGACGTGTTCGACAACAAACGCACCCAACTGCGCGGCGGTACGGGTATTTTCACCAGCCGCGTGCCGTTCGTGTGGATTTCCAATCAGGCCAGCAACAATGGCGTGCAGTTTGGCTCGGTGGACCTGAACAACAGCAACACCACCACGGCCTCCACCAACGGCTACTACTTCACCCCCGACGTGGACGCCTACCGCAACCAACTGCAGGCCCGCGGCGCCAACACCCAGTACAATCTGGCCGTGACGGACCGCAACTTCAAGTTTCCGCAGGTGTGGCGCTCCAGCCTGGGCATCGACCAAGAGGTGTTTGCCGGCATCATCTTCACGTTCGACGCCTTGTTTACCAAGGACCTGAACGCGGTGTACCACCAGAACGTGAACCTGCCCGCGCCCGCCGGCAACGCCGTAGGCGCCGACAACCGCCCGATCTACTACACGTTCGGCGGCTTTCAGCCCGCCCCGAATGGCGACCTGCGGGTGACGACGGCCAACAACCGCATTTTCAACGGCCAGGGCGGCGTGTCGGCCACCAACCCGGTGATTACCGATGCCATCCTGATGCGCAATACCAACAAGGGCTACTCCTACTCCCTGACGGGCCAGCTGCAGAAGACCTTCGGCAACGGCCTGTTCCTGAGCGCGGCCTACACCTTCACCGATTCGCGCTCCGTCAACGACGGCGGCTCCATTGCCCAGTCGATCTGGCGTGACCGGGTAGTGTCGGGCGACCCGAACGCCGACGTGCTGAGCTACTCGCAGTACCTGCAGCAGCACCGCGTGGTAGCTTCGGCCTCGTACCGCCGTGAGTACCTAGGCCACCTGGGCACCACGTTGTCGTTGTTTTACGAAGGTGCGCCGGCCATCAACTTGGGCACCAGCCGCTTCTCCTACATCTACGCCAACGACATGAACGGCGACGGGCAGACCAACGACCTGATGTACATCCCGCGCAGCCAGAGCGAAATCGTGCTACGTGACATCGCGCTGACCACGGCCCAGGGTGGCGGCACGTACACGGCCGCCCAGCAGTGGGCCGACCTGGACGCTTACATCAGCCAGGACAAGTACCTGAATAAGCACCGCGGCGGGTACGCCGAGCGTAACGGCGCCGTGCGCCCCTGGCAGCACCGCATCGACGCCCGCATCCTGCAGGACCTGTTCACCAACATCGGCGAGAGCCGCAATACCCTGCAGCTGAGCCTAGACGTGTTCAACCTCGGCAACCTGCTCAACAGCAAGTGGGGCGTAATTCAGACGCCCAACCGCAGCAACCTGCTGACCTTCGACGGCTACAACGCCCAGAATCAGCCGGTGTTTGAGTACCGCTACTTCACCAACCCTGTTCGCAACGGCGACGGCTCCGTGACGCCTGGCGTACCGCTGAGCAGGACCTTCCGCAACGACACGGGCAACATCAACTCCCGCTGGCAAATGCAGGTGGGCCTGCGCTACATCTTCAACTAAGCCAAGCGCTTACCAACTAAAAAGTGGGCTGGCACTGCTGTCAGCCCACTTTTTTTGAAAATTTTCCTCAATTTTTTTTGAGCAAATACTTGCAGAAACAAAAACGCGCTGTACTTTTGCCTCACCAAACGCGAACGGCGGATGGTTAAATGAAAAACGGGGGATTAGCTCAGCTGGCTAGAGCGCTTGCATGGCATGCAAGAGGTCATCGGTTCGACTCCGATATTCTCCACTCCTGTTTTTTATAATTGCCCCAGGAAGCCCGGCCCTCTAGCCGGGTTTTCTGTTTTCCCTTGGTTGCGGTTCTGCCCTGCCGTAACAACACAAAGCCCCGGCGTCGTGTGACGCCGGGGCTTTGTGTTGTAGCAGCCGAGCGTGGGCTACACAAACAGCCCGTCGACGGAGAGGTACCGCTCGCCGGTGTCGTAGCAGAAGGTGAGCACGCGGCCGCCCTGGGGCACTTCGGCCAGCTTCTTAGCCACGGCGGCCAGCGAAGCGCCGGACGACACTCCCAGGAAGATGCCCTCTTCCCGGGCGGCGCGGCGGGCATACTCAAACGCCTCGGCCTGGCTGACCTGGATGACGCCGTCGAGGACATCCTGGTGCAGGTTGGCGGGGATGAAGCCGGCACCGATGCCCTGAATGGGGTGCGGACCGGGAGCCCCGCCGCTGATAACCGGAGAAAGTTCGGGCTCCACGGCGAAGACCTTCATGTTCGGGAACTGGGGCTTGAGCACCTCGGCCACGCCGGTGATGTGCCCGCCAGTACCCACGCCGGTAATGTAGTAATCGAAGCCCTCGGGGGCATCCTGCAGCAGCTCCCGGGCCGTGATTTCGGCGTGCACGCGGATGTTGGCCGGGTTGTCGAACTGCATGGGTATCCAGGCGCCGGGGGTGCTGGCTACGATTTCGTGCGCTTTTTCGATGGCGCCCTTCATGCCTTTCTCCCGCGGCGTCAGCTCCAGGTTGGCCCCGTAAGCGGCCATCAGCCGGCGCCGCTCGATGGACATGGACTCGGGCATGACCAGCGTGAGCTTGTAGCCCTTGACGGCGGCCACCATGGCCAGGCCCACGCCGGTGTTGCCGGAAGTGGGCTCCACGATGAGGCTATCGGCCGTGAGCAGGCCGTCGCGCTCGGCCTGCTCGATCATCGACAGGGCAATGCGGTCCTTGATGCTGCCGCCGGGGTTGGCGCGCTCCAGCTTGATCCACACCTCCACGTCGGGGCGGATGGACTGAAACAGGCGGTTCAGGCGGAGCAGCGGCGTGTTGCCGATGGTGTCAAGAATGGAATTGGCTTTCATGGGTTGTGAGTATTGCTAAATGGAGGAATGGTCAAATGATTGATTGTTCACGCCGGAACGACCAGCCATTCGATCATTTAACCATTCAAATGGAAAACGTTAGGTCTGCGGTGGGGTCTTCTACGCGCGTGACGTAGAGCTGCGCCCGGTGGTAGACGCGCGAGTGCGACGGCACGCTCTCGGTAAGCCAGACGTTGCCGCCGATGATGCTATGCCGGCCCACCACCGTGCTGCCGCCCAATATAGTGGCACCGGCGTAGATGACCACGTGGTCTTCGATGGTGGGGTGGCGCTTCTGGTGAGCCAGCTCCTTGGCCACGCTCAAGGCCCCTAGGGTAACGCCTTGAAACAGGCGCACATGGTCGCCGAGCACGGCCGTTTCGCCGATGACGATGCCCGTGCCGTGGTCGATGCTGCAGGAGCGGCCAATGCGGGCGCCGGGGTGAATGTCGATGCCGGTGAGCTGGTGAGCGTATTCGCTGAGCAGGCGCGGCAGCAGCGGCACCTGGCGCTGGTACAGGGCATGCGCCAGGCGGTGTAGCGCCAGGGCGTAGAAGCCCGGGTACGTGCAAATGACCTCGGCCAGGTCCTGCGCGGCCGGGTCGGCGGCCATGATGGCCTGGGCATCCAGCAGCAGCAGCTCGTGCAAAGTGGGCAGGCGGGCAAACAGGTCGGCGGCCAGCTCAGCCGGCGTGACGGGCAGGCCCGTCACGCTGGTGAGCACCGCTTCGAGCTGCTGCTGCAAGGCCTGCAGTTGCGCGGCTATGGCCGGCGCGGCCGTGAGGCGCTGGTGCGTGCGCTCGGGGAAGAGCAGCGCCAGCAGCTCGTCGGCGAGGCGGCAGAGCTGCGGCCCGGGCAGTGGCGGGGGCGCGGCGTGGTGCGTTTCGGCCAGGCTGCGGATGAAAAGGTCGGTCATGAGAAAGGAGTAGGCAGGCGCCGTTTGCGCGGGCAGGCCAACGGGAGTCAACCGCGAAACGAACCAAAAGTTAGCAGCCAGCGGGATACAACCGCTACCCCGCCGGCTGCGTTAGCCTGCCAAGAGCTTTTCCGTCTTACACACCAAACACCTTTCACCATGCCGGATACTTCGGTCACCAAAATTGATTCGCGCTTTTCGCCGCACGGCCCGGACGGGCAGAAATACTTGGCTTCGGGCACGCAGGTAGCCATGCGCCTGTGGGAAAACGAGGAGCCCGGCGACGCCAAGGAGCCCGTCAGCCGCGAATACGAAACGGTGGGCTTCGTCATCAGTGGCCGCGCCGAGCTGCAGCTCGAAGGCCAGACCGTGCTGCTGGAGCCCGGCAACTCCTGGGTAGTGCCCAAGGGGGCGCAGCACAGCTACCGCATCCTGGAGTCGTTTACGGCCGTGGAGGCCACCACGCCCCCGGCCCACGCCCACCACCGCGACGCCTAAGCCGCGTCCGTACTAGTTACCAAAGAAGCTGCCCGGCATTGGACTCGGGCAGCTTTTTCTTTGCCTCTATCGATATTCACAAGTATATTGATATCAACTTATTACGTATAATTTTTTCAGCGTTTTTATCCGCTAAAAACGCGCTACGGACTCCGGCGGGGCTTTGCCAGGGCACAAGAAGCGGCTGAGGCCGGGACGGGCATCAACCCGCGACGGGCCGGCTACGTTGGAGGGGCGCAGCTCTACTTGTTCTTTGGCTATGAAAACACTCCTACCTGCTTTGGCCTGCCTGTTGCTGAGCACGGGCTCGGTGTGGGCACAATCCTCGGTTTACGTCAACGACGCCAGCACCAGCGGCGACGTGTACACTTCCACTATCGGCAGCGACGCTACCGGCAACGGCTCGGCCGCGGCACCTTTTGCCACGGTGCGCCGCGCCTTGGAGGTGGCTACGCCCGGCGCCACGGTATACGTGGACGCGGGCAGCTACCAGGAAAGCGTGAACCTGAACAAACCGGTGAACCTGCTGGGCGCCGGCGACTCGCTGAGCCGCCCGGGCAGCGCCACCATCTTCCGCGACGGCCCCCGCACCGCCGACAACGTGTACGACGGCGTGCCCGCCCTGCGCCTGTCGGCTACCGGCACGGCGGCCCAGCCGCTGCGCATCGGGCGCATGAGCCTGCGCCGCTACGACGTGGGCATTCTGGGCAGCTTCGCTACGTCCACGCTCACCGGCGTGGTGTTCGAAGACCTGGATATCTTCAAGTGCTACCGGCAGGGCATCGAGCTCGACGGCAACGTGAGCGACCTAACGTTTCGGCGGGTGAGCATCCGCATGACGCGCATTCAGGGCCAGCCCAGCATCAGCAACAATAACTACGGCCGTGGGCTGTTCTTCAACGGCACCGACGCGGGCGCCGACAAGCGCAACCTGCTCATCGAGGATTGCGCCTTCGAGCAGAACCGGCGCGCGGGCATCGACGTGAATGAGCGGGCCACCTCCAACCTGGTGGTGCGCCGCTCCCGCTTCTACGGCAACCTGGGCCCGGCGCTGGCCGTGCTCAAGGCCGCCGGGCAGCGCGACGCGGGCGGCAACTACGTATCCATCGCCGCCCTGATCGAAGACAACGTCATTCAGGACAACGCCGACAACGGGCTGGAGCTGAAGTCGTGCACCGGCACGGGGCTGGGCAGCGGCCCGGGCTCCTTCGTGGTGCGCAACAACCGCATCACGCGCAACCTGAGCATTTCCACTAACCTCGTGGCCGACAACGCGGCTATTGCCGTTATTGACCGCGACCGGGTGGTGGACGGGCGCCCGAGCTTCAACGACGACCTGAGCACCGGCGGCGCCTGGGTAGAAGGCAATGTCATCCGGGGCTACCGCTCCACGGCTTTTGCCCTGCTCTTTCGCAACGGCTTCGGCATCGTGCTGGAGGGCAGCAACCACCAGGTGCGCCACAACCAGATTACGCGCTGCCAGTACGGGGTGCAGGTGCAGGACCGCCCGGCTGCCTCGGCCGAGCAGTTTACGCCCTACTTCGACATTCCGCGCAACCGGCAGCTGACCTCGGCCGGGGTGATGGTACAGGAAAACCTGATTGATACCTGCGACGTGGCCGGCCTGCGCGGCATCAACCTGAGCAACATCGTCAACGCGGGCCTGAACTGGCTGGGCAGCAACGCCTCGGCCGACATCCGCGGCGCCGACGGCACGGGCGGCCGCGTGCGCACTCTCAGCGGCAGCTTCGCGGAGGTGTCGTCCTGGGCCCCGGCCGGCCGCCTGCAGTTCAGCCCTTACTTGAACAACGCCACCGACGTGGACGGCGCCACTGCCGGCTTTCAGCCCGACCTGAGCTACCTGAATGTGGCGGCCAACGTGCCCGACGCGGCGCCGGCCGGCAACCTGCAGGAAGCCATGACGGCCTTGCTCGACGGCGGCACCATTTCGGCAGAGGGCGGCACGTATAACGAAGCCGTAACGGTCACCAAAAACACGACGCTGACCCAGTCCAGCGCCTCGCTTATCGTGCGCGACCTGACCCTGGACGGCGGCGGCAAAACGCTGACGCTGGCTGCCCCGCTCACCGTCAGCGGCAGCCTCACGTTTGCCCGCGGCTTCATCAGCAGCTCGGCGGCCAACCGCCTCACGCTGGCCGATGGCGCCAGCAGCAGCACGGGCAACGCGGGCAGCTACGTCAGCGGGCCGATGAGCAAAATCGGGTCGTCGGCCTTTGTGTTTCCGCTCGGCCGCAACGGCGTATGGGCCCGCCTGGGCATTTCGGCCGCCAGCGCCAGCAGCACGTTCACGGCCGAGTACATCGATCAGGCTTACCCCAGCGCTACCACGGCGCCCACGCTGAACAGCATCAGCCAGGTGGAATACTGGAACCTGACCCGCGACGCCGGCAGCGGCGACGTAAGCGTGCAGCTGTTCTGGCAGGATGGCGCCCGCAGCGGCATCACCTCGCTCACCGACCTGCGCGTGGCCCGCTTCGACGGCACGCAGTGGCAAAGCGAGGGCAACGGCGGCACCACCGGCTCGCTGGCCAGCGGCTCGGTGGCCTCGGCCAATGCCGTGGGCGGTTTCGGGGCCTTCAGCTTCGGCGCCACCAATACCCCGCTGCCCGTGCAGCTGGTGGCCTTCCGGGGCGAAGCCGTAGGCGAGGGCAAAGCCCGCCTGTACTGGACCACCGCCCAGGAGAAAGACAACCGCGGCTTTGCCGTGGAGCGGGCCCTGAACGGCCGCGCCTGGGAGCAGGTGGGCTTCGTGGCGGGCCACGGCACCAGCACCAACGAGCATCAGTACAGCTTCCTCGACGTATCGGGGCTGACGGATGTGGTGTACTACCGCCTGCACCAGTTCGATACCGACGGTAGTTCGTCTTACTCTTCAGTAGTAGCCGTACGGCTGCCGGCCAGCAAGGGCCAGATATCCTTGTACCCCAACCCCACTGCCAACGAGCTGACCGTGCGCCTGCCCTCCCCCACCGCCGGCCCCCTGACGGTGCAGGTGTATGACGGCGTGGGGCGTGCCGTTTGGAGCACCAAGGTCGTAGCCAACAACCAACGCCTGCAACTGGAACTGGCCGGCCACGTGAAGCCGGGCTTGTACGTGGTGCGGGTGAGCGGCCCTGGCCTAAGCTCCTGGGCGCAGCAGTTGCAAGTACAGTAAACCCACGCCTTCCTTGTTCTTAACGGCATCGGCCCGCCAGACTGCGCAGTCTGGCGGGCCGATGTGCTTAGTGGCTTGACTGTCCGGCGGGGGTCAGCGCCACGCTGGTTATCCGGTCACCGATGTCGAGGCGGTGCACCACGTCCATGCCTCGCTCCACGACGGCAAAGATGGTGTAGCGGCCGTCGAGGTGGGGCGTGGGGCTGTGGGTGATAAACCACTGGCAGCTTTCGGTGTCCTTGCCGGCCGAGGCTAGCCCCACGGCGCCTTCGCCGTAGCCGCGGTCAAAGAATTCGGAACGTAGGGTGTAGTCGGTGCCGCCCCACCCGTCGCCGCGGGGACAGCCACCCTGGGCCACGAAGTTGGGCACCACGCGGTGGAAGTTTTTGCCGTTGTAGAAGCCGTCTTTGGTCAGCTGCACGAAGCTGGCCACCGAGCCGGGCGCTTCTTCCACCAGCAGGCGCAGCTCAACAACGCCCTTGGAGGTGGTGACGGTAGCACGCTGCCCGGCCGGAATCGTCTGCACCAAGGCCCAGTCGATGGGGTGCTGCGCGGCGGCGCTAGGAGCCGGGGTGGGCGTGGTTTTGTTTTCGAGGTAATCCAAGGCCTGCTGCAGAGCAATCCAGGCTTCCACGTCGCGCGGGAGGCTGATGCGCTGCTGGGCCGAGCGCAGCAGCGCGAGGTTGCGGAAGTCGCGGCGCATCTGCAGCTTCGGCTCCTTCAGGGCCCCGGCTGCGGTGCCGATCAGCGCCACGTCGTTGCTGCCGATGGCTTTTTCCAGCGTCTGCACAAACAGCGGCTGCTGAGCCTCCGGAAAATCCACGCGGCTGCGCAGGGCCACCAAGGCCTCGATGCCGTAGGTGCTGACCACCGGCGGCTGGTTGGGCGCAAACGTGGCCTGCTCCACGAAGGCAAACGCTGCCGGGTCTTCGCCCAGCGCTTTGAGCAGAAAGGCCTTTTCGTAGGCATCGGTGGCCGCTACGTAGCGCCGCTGAATGGCCTCCCGAATGGCTGGCTTCTCGGTGGGAGCGGCGTGGTGCAGCGCCGCGGCCAGTACCACCGCGCGCGGCCGCCACGCCGTCATACGGCTGGCTTTATCGAGGAACAGCTGGCCGGTTTCGCCGGTGGCGTGGGTCAGAAAAAACTCGGCGGCCGTCAGCGCTACCTGCCCTTGCGGGTCCTCCAGCGCAGCCCAGGCCGCTTCTTTCACCGGCAGGTACATGCTGGCATTCATGGCGCGCAGCGCCGCCACGCGCACCCGGTAATCCGGGTCGCGGCGCAGTATGCCCGCCAGCGTGGGAGCCAGCGTCGGGGCTTTTACCTTGCCCAAGGCGGCCGTGGCGGCGGCCCGCACCGCGTAGCTGGGGTCGTTGGTGGCCGCGGCGGCTACGGGGGCTTCGTAGTCGGTCAGGTCCAGGCGCGGGGTACGGGCCAGAGTTTGCGCAGCGGCCAGGCGGGCGCCGTACGGCTGGGTGCGGCTCAACAAACCTACCGTTCGGCGCACGGCGGCTTCGGAAGTCAGGCCCCGCAGACCGGCCCGGTACAGTCCCCAGGCCTGCCCGACGGCCAGCAACGTATCGGTGGGGGTAGCCGAGGAAGGCACGCGCAGCAGCAAGGGCAAGGTGCCTTTGGCCACGCACTTGCCAAGGGCTTCCAACTCGTAGCGACGAGCCCGGGCATCCGTTTCCGTCCCGATCTGACTGGCTAGCGGAGCAGCGGCGAGGCTGTCGGCCGTCTGGCCCAGGGCAAAAGCCGTGGCTACGCGCACGTCCACATTTGCGTCGGAAAGTGTGCTGAGCAGGTCCGGCAGTACGGCGCGGTCCTGCACGGAAGCAAAGGCCATGGCAGCGGCTTGCCGGTAACGGGCCTTGGGGTGGTGCAGAAAGGGCCGCAGTGCCTGGCTTTGGCGCTGGTCCTGGGCCGTGGCAATGCGGCGCAGCGTGGTATCGGCCGCAAACTGGTTGAGCGGGGCGGCGGCCTGCGGCGTGCGGCTGGTAGAGCAGGCCGCGAGCAGCAGGCCGAGGGCAGCGAGGGGGAAGGCGGAGCGAGGCGTCATCAAGCCGGAAATTAGGCAAACGGCGCCGGATGAGGCGCTACACCAAATATAGCCGCTCGTAGCCCCGGCACATTTCCAGCACCAGTGTTGCGGCAGGCGTCGTTGGGTGCTGCTTATCCAGATCTTGATCCAGCGTCGCCTCCATTGGTTTCCCCTGCAAGGTCAGAAACCGGTAGCCCTCGGCCTCGAGGTGCAGAAAGACAGCCGTTGCCCGTAGCTGCTCACCCAAGTCCTTGAACCACTTCGCGACGCTGGCTGACTGCTGGAACAAGCGGCTCATCCTGCTCGTAACCGCCGTGAAGCTCACGTACAGCTGACCCGAAACACTATCCAACTGGGTTTCCAGATCGATGCTGTCTACCCGCCCGGTCGTATCAGTGGGGAAATAATGCTGGTATTGGCTTTCGTGGCTTAACAGAGGCCAGTGGATGGTTTCGGCGTTGCGTTTTGCGTCTTCTAACAAGTAAGCTAGTAGGGCGTCGTCCAACGGAAAATCCAGCGTAATGTACGCTTCGATGGGCCCTGACTGCCATGTGAGTGTACCGACCGCTGCGGCTGATCCTGTCCAGCAACTGCGCCTTAGCGCTTGGTTCGATGACGAGCACGTAAGTGTAATTGAGTCCCATCCGTCGGCTCACTCTACTGGTCCGACATAGCCCGCACCAGCTCCGCGTCCAGCGCCTGGAACAGCTCCTCATTCCCTTCCTGCTGGTACTTGCTCAGGGCCTGCTCAAACGGCGCCAAGTCGTACAGAAACGCTTTCAGGTTATCGGGCGTGAGGGCGCTGAAGTTGCGGCCGTAGCCCAGCTTCTCCACTTCGGCCGCGTTCAGCCACTGCTCGAACTGCGCTGGAATGGGAATGGCGCACACGGGCTTGCGCAGGTATATGGCTTCGGAAATCAGCGAAAAGCCGCCGTTGGTGACTACGGCGCGCGCCGAGGCCAGATCGGCAATGAAGCCGGCTTCGGAGAAGGGCCGCAGCAAAACGTTGCCGTGCTCTTCGTCGCGGTTGAAGCCGTAGACGCGAAACTCCTGTTGCGGCAGCTGCTGGAGCAGGGCTACCAGGTCGCGCTGGTTGGTGCTCGACTGGTACACCAGCACGTGCTGGCCGCGCGTGGGCGTCTGGGCAATGATTTCGGGCCGAACGATGGGCGGCACCAGCGTGGTATCAGGCTTGGCTAGGGGCGGTCGGAAAAACGTGGTGATGAGGTAGTGCTGCGAGCGGGGCAGCTTGGCGCGCACAATGCTGCGCGCCAACTCGAAGTTGCCGCGCTCCTCGCGCGGGATAGCCACATCGAGCTGAGTGCGACTGATAATCTGCATGTTGTCGATGCTGACGACGGGCAGGCGCTGGGCTTTGGCGAAGAAGTAGCTGAACGACTCGAAGTCGGAAATGACCAGATCGAAGCGGCAGCAGGTGGCCAGCAGGTCGCGGTAGCGGCGAAAATTCAGCTGCAGGTTGTCCGGCGCGGCGCGCAGCGTAAGGGCGGCCGTGCGGCTTTTCGACACGGTCAGCTCCTTGTAGGCCAGGTGGAAGCCCTTGATTTCGCGCACCCGGCCGGGAAAGTTGTCGGCCAGCAGCTTGTAGGCCCGGCTGCTGCTCACCACCTGCACATCGTGGCCCTGGGCCAGCAGGTAACCGATAATGACTTTGCTGCGGGTGGCGTGGCCGAGCCCTTCGCCGGGGACGCCGTAAAGGATATTCATCTGCTTCGGGAATTCGGGTATCAGCGGCAAATAACGAGGAATTGACAGCAGGCCGCGCTTACTCCGTGCGGCGAAAACCCTCGGCCAGGGTGCAGCCGCGCAGACGCAGGCCGGCTTCGGCGCAGTGGGCGCAGGGCAAGGGCGCATCCCAGCACTGAAAACCCTCGCGCGGCACTCGCACCCACAGCCCCGGCGCGACGGGCACCGGTACCGTCGCAGGCACGGGCGGCAACTCGGGCCATACCGTGCGCCGCGCAAAGCGGGCCGGCTGGTGGCGCAGCTGGTAGAGCGGGTCGCGCAGATTGTGTAGTACCCAGAGCACCAACAGCCCTGCTGGCACGTAGCGTAGCCACCGGCTGGCGCCCAGCCCCGGCCACCGCGGCCCGACCCAGGGCCACACCGCCGCTACCACCAAAAAGCCCGCGCCGAAGCGGAAATCGGGCGCGGCCACAAACCAGAACACGCTGCCCAGCCAAGCCACCAGCCAGCCGCCGGCCCAGCCGGCCTCGGACGTAGTGCGTGGCCGGCGCCAGCGCCACAGCGCTACCAGCGGCGAGGCCAGCCCGGCAATAAACACCGCGCCGGGGAAGCCGCGCATGGGCTGCCACCAGTTGGGCCACCATTCCCAGAGCGTCTGGTGCGGCGGCGCGTACGGGCTCTGCGCCGAGTTGCGGGCCAGGTTCACAATCATGTTATGCTCCATGCGGGCGTAGGGGGCGGGCAGCTTCCAGTCGACGGCAAACAGGTCCAGGGCCGGCAGCGGGTACACCAGGTAGCCCGACAGCACCACGTTGCGCGCCAGCCAGGGCAGCCCCAGCGTCAGGCCCAGGCCTAGCGGCAGCAGCCAGGTACGCTGCCAACCTTGCAGCCCGCGCCCGGCCCACACGGCGTAGGCCGGCAGCAGCAGCACCGGCAGGGCCGAGAGCTTAAACGTCACGGCCAGCGCGGCCAGCAGCACCAGCACGAGCCGGTTGGCTTCGGTGGCCTGGCCGGGCGGGTGCTGCGCATAGTAGAGAAACAACAGCGCCAGCAGGGCGGCCGTGGTGCAGTCGGAGGTCACCGACGACAACCACACCTGAAACGTGTACACCAGTAGCAGCAGCACCAGTACCGGCACCCACACCAGGCGGGCATCGGGGGCGGTGCCGCGCAGGCTGGCCACCACGGGCCGCACGGCAGCCAGGCTCAGCAGCGGGTACGCGTAGGAGCTAAGCGCATACACCCCGCCGGCGGGCAAGCTGACCTTGAATAGTGCCAGCGGCAGGTACAGGCTGGAATTGAAAGCGAGGCGTCCGTGCAGATTGCCCAGACCGGGCACTGCCGCAAAGTGCTCCGTCCACTGCAGTGTCTGCAATTGATAGAGGCCCACGTCGTAGTTGATGGGCACCTGCGCGGCAAACGTCAGCAGCCAGGCTACCAGCAAGGCCAGGAGTAAGGCCCCGGCCCACTCCGGGGCGGCCCACCGGGCGGGCAGTTGGGCTTGCCACCAGCTGACGAGGGGCCGCCGGTTTAGCCCCATTAGTACTACCGTAAGCCCACCTGCCACGCCTTGCGCCCAGGCGTCGATGGGGGCTGCCAGTGACCAGACTTCCAACCCCGCCGTGAGCAGGGCCAGCCCCACCAGGCTCAGCCATTCCGGCGCCGGCAGCCGCTCGGCGCCCGCCACGCCCAGCCGGGCCGCCAGCCGAAACGCGGCCGCGCCAAACACGGTGGAAACCACGGCCGCCAGCAGCCACACGAGGAGTACGAGGAGCATAGTGGCGTCAAAGTTGCCCAAAACCCGCCCGCCCGCCAATATTAGTCGCAGACCGGCCCGTTTTTTGGATATTGCCCGGCCGCTTCCCCCTTCTCACTTCGGCAACGCTTTTTCTATGCTTCGTTTTTCCCCCGGTCGGCTCCTCCCCTTTCTGATGCTGGGCGCTGCGGCCTGCACGGCTCCGCGCTCGGTTATTTTATCGGGCAAGGTCACACCCAAGGGCCAGTTCAAAGTCGGTGGCAACCTGGGCTTCAACGTGGGCACTTCCTCGACCGGCAAAATCACCGGCGCCGTGAAGTCGCTGGCCAACCAGGCCATCACCCAGGACAGCGTGGATTATCAGCCGGCCCTCGACAAGGTGCAGGCCGCCGCCATTGCCTACCTGCTCGACCCCACCGCCACTACCACCGACCTGTACGTGCGCTACGGCGTCGTCGACCGGCTCGACGTGGGCTACAAGTACTCCTTCGGGGCCCACAGCTTCGACGCCATGTACCAGTTTATGGGCCCGGTAGGTACGCCCGAGCGGCCCGGCGGCCCGGCCGGCGCCACCTACGGCAGCGCCGGGCTGCAGTTCTCCACGCAGCGCGCCAAGCTGCCGAGCCTGCCCTTCCTCGACACGGCCACGGACCTGCTGGGCTTTACCTCCAGCCGGGTGGATTTGCTCGTACCGGTCATCTTCAGCCGCTCGTTCGGCCCGGAAGAAGAAATCGGCAACATCTCCTACGGCCTGGCCTACAGCCACACCTTCGTCAAATACGGCATCGAGCCGGGCAAAATCTTCAACCGCGTGCCCGGCGGCGGCAACATCCGCGAACGGGTGCCCTCGGTGCTGGCGCACCGCAACTTTGGGGCGCTCGGGGCTTTCGTCAACGCCAAAGTGGGCTACCGCTACGCCTACCTGCTGCCCGCCCTGGCCATCTACTACCAGAATTTCGGTACCTACCCGCTGCTCAACGGGCAGCAAACCAAACTCAAGGGCCTGACCATCATCCCGTCGCTGGGCCTGCAGTTCCGCATTCCGGCCGGTAAAGGCCGCTAGCACCGCTGCCGACACAAAACGAGCCCGTCGTTCCTGCTGGGGGAACGACGGGCTCGGTGGTTATACGCGTATGGCGAGGCTTACCTACTACCTCGCCAAGCCCACTTTAGCGCATGGGCGCATCGTGCTGGTAATCTTCGGACAGCACCCGGTAGCGGTCGAAGATGGAGCGCACGGCCCGGCGCATCACTGCGTAGGCCTGCGGACCGTGCGAGGCCGTTACGTTCGAGGCGTAGCCCTGCCACACGGCGCGGCCGTTTTTGTGGTCGATGAGGGTGATGAGCAGCGTGCCGTCGTTGAGCAGGTAGCGCACCCGGTCGTAGCCCTGCCGCTCGTCCTTGGGCGTCTCGTCGCTTTCCACCACGTCCTGGCGCATCCAGTTCATGAGGTCGGGCTGGTTGTAGCCGGTAAAGCGCATGGCCCCGTCAAACACCCGGTACGAAATCAGCAGGTCGGGCCGCCGGTCGTTCAGGCGGTAGCCCTGGGCCCGCAGGTGCGTCTGGATGGCCTCTTTCACCGTGGCATCGAGGGCCTGGATACTATCGGACTTCAGCTGATCGATGCCCTGCAGGAAGGCAAAGGTGCGGTAGTGCCGAAAGTTACCGGCGTAGCTGTAATCCGATTCGATGCGCCCCTCGCGGGCCGTAAAGCAACTGCTGAGCAGCAAAGCGAGCAACGCGGATGCCGTAGTAGCGGTGGTTTTCATAGGTGCGGGGCCAGAGTGTAGGTTTTGGGTCTAGAAGTTACGCAGATTTCCAATTACGCAAAAAGCGTAGCTTCTGATTCTCAAAGTTTAAACCACGGGGCCGCCGCCACGCGTCCGGATTTGCTATCTTGCTAATCCGGCCTTGCCGGCGCGTCTACTTATGATTCAGTTTTACCTCAACGACCAGCTCGTGCGGCCCACCCTGCGGGCCGGCAGCACCTTGCTCGATTACATCCGCTACCACCAGCACCTGACGGGCACCAAAATCGGCTGCCGCGAGGGCGACTGCGGCGCCTGCACCGTGCTGGTGGGTGAGTTGCGCCCCGAGGGCCCGGACGGGCAGCCCGTGGTGCGTTACCAATCCATGACCTCCTGCCTGACGCCGCTGGGCAACGCCCACGGCCGGCACATCGTCACGGTGGAAGGCATTAGCCGCCCGACCGACCTTACGCCGGTGCAGCAGGCCATCGTGGCCGAGGGCGGCACCCAGTGCGGCTTCTGCACGCCGGGCTTTGTGATGTCGCTGACCGGGCACTGCCTCGCCGGCGCCGCCACCGCCGAAGCCGCCCGCGCCAGCATCGACGGCAACATCTGCCGCTGCACGGGCTACAAGTCGCTGGAGCGGGCTACTGACCGTCTCACGGCCCAGCTGGTGGAACGCGACGCGGCCCCCGAGCGCCTGCAGTGGCTGGTGCACCAGGGCTTCATCCCGGCGTACTTCACCGACATGCCGGCTCGCTTAGCCGAGCTGCGCGCCGAAACCGTAGCCGACGTGGCGGCCCGCACCGGCGGCCAGCTGCCCGGTCCCGAGGGCGCGGCTCCATTGGCCACTTACCTGCTCGGCGGCGGCACCGATCTGCTGGTGCAGCGCGCCGACGACGTGCTGGCGGCCGAAGTGCAACTGCTTTATGGCCACACCGAACGCAGCTTTATCCGCGAGCTGCCCGACGGGCGCATCAGCCTGGGCAGCGCCACCACGGCCGAGGACCTGCGCAGCTCGGCCTTGCTGCAAGCCCGATTTCCGCGGCTGCGCCAGCACCTGAAGCTGGTGTCGAGCACGCCTATCCGCAACATGGCCACCGTAGCTGGCAACTTTGTCAACGCCTCCCCCATTGGCGACCTGACCATTTTCTTCCTTGCCCTCGATGCCGAGCTGACCCTGCAGGACGCCACCGGCCGCACGCGCCAACTGCCCCTGCGTGAGCTGTACCGCGGCTACAAGCAGCTCAACCGCCAGCCCGACGAGCAGGTGGCCGAAATCAGCTTCCGACCGCCGGCTGCGGGTGAGGTCTTCAACTTCGAGAAAGTCAGCAAGCGCACCCACCTCGATATTGCCAGCGTGAACTCGGCGGCGCGGCTGCGCGTGCAGGATGGCCGCATCGAAGAGGCGCACCTCTCGGCGGGCGGTGTGGGCCCTACCCCGCTGTACCTGCGGCAAGCCTCTGCCTTCCTGACCGGCCGCGAGCTGACGCCCGATACGCTACGCGCCCTGAACGAAGTGGCGCAACAGGAAATCAGCCCCATCGGCGACGCCCGCGGCACGGCCGAGTACAAGCGCCTGCTGCTTCGGCAGCTGCTGTACGCGCACTTCCTGGAGCATTTCCCGCAGCAGCTCACGCTGCAGGAGCTGGTGTAGTCTATTCGGCTGCTGGCGCTGGTTTAGCCGCTTACGCTGCCAAACCAGCGCCTACTATACACTATACAGCAGGCTTTTAGCCTGCGTAAGGCGCCCGGATATGTGTTTGGGCCCTGGACGTTACTCGCAGGTTGCCAACCTGCTTTATTTCTGGCACCGGTCACACCCACTGGGTGGTAATCGGTGCCAGCCTCCCTCCCCTTCTCATGCACAACCTCGACGCTGCCGGCCACGTGCGCGGCGAATCCCAATACCTCGACGATATTCCGGTGCAGCGCGGCACCTTGCACGCCGCCGTGTACGGCTCCCCGCTGGCCCACGGCGTGCTCCAGGGCCTGCACCTGGAGCGGGCCCGCCGCGCGCCGGGCGTGGTGCGCATCCTCACTGCCGCCGACATCCCGGGCGAAAACCAGATTGGCGGCATCGTGCCCGACGAGCCGCTGCTGGCCGAAGGGCACGTGCACTTTCAGGGCCAGCCTGTAGCGCTGGTGCTGGCCGAAACCGAGCCCCAAGCCCGCGCCGCCGTCAAGCTCATCGAAGCCGACATCAGCCCGCTGCCCATCATCACCGATCCGCGTGTGGCGGCGGCCCAGGGCGAGCTGATTGTGCCGCCGCGTACCTTCCGCCTCGGCGACCCAGCTACGGCCTGGGCCGAGTGCGCCCACATCATCGAGGGCACGGCCGAAAACGGCGGGCAGGAGCACCTCTACATTGAAACGCAGGGCGCCTACGCCTATCCTACGGATGGCGGCGGGGTGCGCGTGCACTCCTCCACTCAGGGCCCGACGGCCGTGCAGCGCCACACCGCGCGGGTGCTGGGCACGGGCATGCACAAGGTGGAAGTGGACGTGGTGCGCCTCGGCGGCGGCTTCGGCGGCAAGGAAGACCAGGCCACGACCTGGGGCGCCCTGGCCGCGCTGGGCGCTTACGTGCTACGCAAGCCGGTGAAGCTGGTGCTGCCCCGCCACGACGATCTGCGCATGACGGGCAAGCGCCACCCCTACACCTCCGACTTCAAGCTAGGCCTCTCGGCCGACCTGAAGCTGCTGGCCTACGAGGTGACCTTCTACCAGAATGCCGGCGCCGCGGCCGACCTCTCGCCGGCAGTGCTGGAGCGCACGCTGTTTCACGCCTGCAATACTTACTTCATCCCAAACGTGCGGGCCACGGCCTACAGTTGCCGCACCAACCTACCTCCGAATACCGCTTTTCGCGGTTTTGGCGGTCCGCAGGGCATGTTCGTCATCGAGTCGGCCATTGCCAAGGCGGCCGAGCAGCTGGGCGTGCCGGCCTATGATATTCAGCGGCGCAACCTGCTGCAGGACGGGCAGGTGTTTCCCTATGGCCAGCGCGTGCAGGACTGCAACGCCACGCAGAGCTGGCAAACGGCCGCCGAGAAATTCCAATTGGAGCAGTGGCAGGCCGAGGTGGACCGCTTCAACCAGACGCACTACACCCGGAAGCGCGGCCTGGCAGTAATGCCCATTTGCTTCGGCATTTCCTTTACCAAAACGGCCATGAACCAGGCCCGGGCGCTGGTACACATCTACACCGATGGCACGGTGGGCGTGAGCACCGGGGCGGTGGAAATGGGCCAGGGGGTCAATACCAAAATGGTACAGGTAGCCGCCCGCACGCTGGGCATCAGCCCCGGCCGCGTGCGCCTCGAAACGACCAACACCACCCGCGTAGCCAACACCTCGCCCTCGGCAGCCTCGGCCACGGCCGACCTCAACGGCAAAGCTGTGGAAATGGCCTGCCAGGCCCTGCGCGCCCGCCTCATGCGCCACGCCGCCGACGAGCTGAAGCTGCAGTACGAGGGCCTGGAAATCCGCGACGAGCAGGTGCTCGACGCCGGCCGCCCGGCCGACACCGACTGGGAAAAGCTGGTATCCTCGGCGTACTGGAAGCGGGTGAGCCTGACGGAAAACGCCCACTACGCCACACCGGACCTGTGGTTTGATCAGACCCAAGAAAAGGGCAACCCCTTCGCCTACCACGTGTACGGCACCGCCGTGGTGCAGGCCACTGTCGACACCGTGCGCGGCACCTACGACCTCGACGCGGTGCGCTTGGTGCACGACTTCGGCCAGAGCTTCACCCCGGGCATTGACCGCGGGCAGATCGAGGGCGGGCTGGTGCAGGGCTTGGGCTGGATGACCATGGAGGAGCTGATTTACAACCAGGAGGGCCGCCTGCTAAGCAATGCCCTGAGCACCTATAAGGTGCCCGACCTGTACAGCGTGCCGGCCGTGCTCGACGTGGAATTCTTGGAAACGCCGGGCCACCCCAACGCCATTCTGCGCGCCAAAGCTGTGGGCGAACCGCCGCTGATGTACGGCCTGGGCGCTTACTTCGCCATCCGTAACGCGGTGCGCGCCTTCCGCCCCGAAGCCCGTCCGGCTTTTTCGGCGCCCATCACACCGGAAAAGGTGCTGCTGAACCTACACGGCCCGCTGCCAACGACTCAGCCGGTGACGTCGGCTGGCTCGGCTGCCGTGCCCGCCTCCTAGTCTACCGGATTTCGCAAGAGAAGCCCGCCGATAGCAGCTACTAGCGGGCTTCTCTTAGAGCCTATTCGACAAGTGCAAGCGTCATGTCGAGCTGGTCGAGACATCTCGCTCAGGGCTCTGCTGTTCGTTGAATGAGTTGATTGCTATCTGAGTAAACACGCGAGATGTCTCGACCAGCTCGACATGACGACCTGTTTTCACTCTGTGTCATTTGTCGGATAGGCTCTCACGGTAGCAGCTGATCATCATACCTGGATGCACAGGCAACAAAATGCCAGGAGGCGGAGCTACTGCATTACTAATCAGCAATTCACTCCCCTCTTCATCCTATTTCTGCGCGCAAACTGCTTTCTTGCAGGACGATTCACCACCCCCTTGGATCTACTTACTGCTTTTCCGCCCGTTCCACGCGACTTGCTGGTGTGGCAGCACGCCGTTGCGTGCCTGCGCGCCGGCATTCCGGCCACGCTATTGCTGGTGGTGAGCAGCAGCGGCTCCAGCCCGGGTCGGCAAGGCTTCAAGATGAGCGTGGCGCCGGGCAGCATGGTAGGTTCCATCGGCGGGGGCATCATGGAGCACAAGTTTGTGGAGCTGGCCCGCAGCCGCATGGCCGAGCAGCAGCCCGAGGTGCTCATCCGGGAGCAGATTCACCGCAGCGAGGCCCCGCATGACCGCTCGGGCATGATTTGCTCGGGTCAGCAGACGGTGGTGCTGCTGCCGCTACAGCCCACGTACCTGCCCGCGCTGCGCCAGATAGCTCACGCCCTGCAGCACGACGAACGCGCCTGGCTGCAACTCACCGGCAGCGGCGAGCTGCAAGTGGGAAATGGCGTCCCGCCGCTGCCGGCTGGTTTTCAGCCCGCTCAAGACCCCTATCCGTGGCGCTACACCGAGGCCTTGGGCTTCCGCGACCAACTCGTCATTGTGGGCGGCGGCCACGTGGGCCTGGCCCTGTCGCAGCTGGCGGCTACGCTGGACTTCCGCCTCGTGGTGCTCGACGACCGTGCCGGGCTGAATACCCTACAGCTCAACCCCTACGCCCACGAAAAGCGCACGGTGGAGTACCAAAACCTAGCCCAGGAAATAGCCGAAGGCCCGCATCAGTACGTGGTCATCATGACGGTTGGCTACCGCACCGACGCGGTGGCGCTGCGTCAGCTGCTCGCCAAGCGCTTCGCCTACCTCGGCCTGATGGGCAGCGAAGCCAAAATTGCCCAGCTGCGCCAGGACCTTTACGCCGAGGGCTACACCGCCGAGCAGCTGGCCCACTTGCACGCCCCGATTGGCATTCCGATTCATAGCCGTACGCCGCCGGAAATTGCCGTTAGTGTGGCTGCTGAGCTGATTCGGGCGCGCAATGCGCCGGGCGCCGACACGTCGCCGCAGCGGTAGGGCAGCGTACCCTTTGGACCGGTCCACCAGAGAAGCAGGCGGCCCAAGAGGGCTAGCGCACTACCGATCCAGGCCCTGAATCATCACGCACTCCTCCATCGTCAGCCCGGACATCTGCACCCAGTGCAGCAGCTCGGGCGTTTTGATGGTTTCAATCCGGTCGTTGCGGTGCCGCTGGCTGAGCTGCTCTACCAGCTCGTGACCAGCGGTTTGCTCGATCAGATAGCCGATGGCACACACCCGGCCGTCGCGGTCCATCAGGCAGGGCCGGCGCCGGGCGGGGTGCTCCGTATCGATGGGAAACAGGCCGGTGGTCCAGTACGCGTGGAGCAACTTGAGCGTGCGGTAGCGGCGGCGGCGCAGGTGACTGGGCATGCCACGGGTGCCCTTGTGCCGCAGCACGTCCTCGGTGTACTGCAAGTGGGCGGCAATGCGCGCGTGTTCGTCGGCGACGCTCAGCACGGGCTCCACCGCCGCGGGTTTATAGCTCACGGGCCGGATCAGGAAACTGGCAGCAGTGCCCTCAGCCGCCGAATTTTGCTGGCAGCCAGTGCTGAATAAACCGCCGGCCACCAGACCAGCGAGGATAACCAATGTTTTCACGGTGGGTAAGGATAGCTGCGCGCAAAGCAGCGGTCAGGCGCCGGGCGTTGGTAGCCTCCAACTGCTGCTTCGCTTTCTATGATCCAAAAATACCCCAACAGGTTGCAAAACACCAAAAACTTTTAATAGAATCAGCCTATTTATTCTTGTTATTGTTGAGTTAACCAAACTAAATAAGCGCTAGGACTTATTGGTACCCGGCAGCCTGTAACTGAAACAGCTCAGCGTAGCGCCCGCCGCGCGCTAACAACTCCTGGTGGCTGCCCAGCTCCACAAACTGACCGTGCTCAATGACCAGAATGCGGTCGGCCATGCGCACGGTGCTGAAGCGGTGCGAAATGAGCACGGCGGTTTTGCCCTGCGTCAGCTCCTTGAAGCGCTGAAACACCTCGTACTCGGCGCGGGCATCGAGGGCGGCGGTGGGCTCGTCGAGGATGAGCAACTGGGCGTCGCGCATGTAGGCGCGGCCCAGCGCAATTTTCTGCCACTCGCCGCCCGACAGGTCTACCCCGCCGTTGAAGCGCCGCCCGATCATCTGCTCGTAGCCGGCGGGCAGCTTGGCAATGACGGAGTCGGCGAGGCTCTGCGCGGCGGCCTGCTCGATGCGCGGGCGGTTGTCCTTTTCCTCGATGCGGCCCACGGCCAGGTTCTGGCCCGCCGGCAGCTGAAAGCGCACGAAGTCCTGGAAGATAACCCCGATTTCCTGCCGCAGCTCGGCCGGGTCGTATTCGCGCAGATCGTGGCCATCGAGCAGGATGCGGCCTTCGGTGGGGTCGTAGAGGCGGGCCAGCAGCTTGACGAGAGTCGTTTTGCCCGCGCCGTTTTCGCCCACCAGGGCCAGCTTCTCGCCCGCCCGAAGCTGGAAGTTGAGGTGGCGCAGAGCCCATTTTTCGCTGTTGCGGTAGCGGAAACCCACATTGTCGAAGGTAAAGCCCTCCCGGATAGGCCGCGGGAAGGGCCGCACCGACTGACCCGTTTCGGGCCGCCGGATGCGCGGCTGCAGGTGGAAGAAGTCGAAGAAGTCCTGCAAGTACAGGGCGCCATCGGCCACTGAGCTGAAGCGGCTCAGGATGCCTTCGAGCAAGCTGCGCATGCGCCCGAAGGAGCCGGCCAGAAACGTCAGCTGGCCCACCGAAATCTGCCCGCGCACGGCCTGGCTGATGATGTACACGTAGGCGGCGTAGTAGCCGGCCGCGCCTACGGCGGCGAAGAACGTGCCCCAGCCCGCGCGACGGATGACGAGGTCCTTGTTTTGCTGGTAGAACTGATCCGACAACAGCCGAAAACGGTCAATCAGAAAGCCCGAGAGGCCGAAAATCTTCACCTCCTTGGCCGTTTCGTCAGAGGCCCCGGTCTGGCGCAAGTAGTCCAACTCGCGCCGCTCGGGCGTCCAGCCGTGCACCAGCGAGTAGCTACGCTCGTTGAAGTGCGACTCGCCCAGAAACGCTGGTACCACCGCCACCAGCAGGAGCAGGAGTAGCCAGGGATTGAACGTTACCAGGCCCACGGCCAGAAACGCCATGGTGATGAAATCCTGCGCCTGCGAGAGCACCTGCGCCATGAGCACGGTGCGCGAGAGGGTTTGACGCCGGGCCCGTTCCAGCTTGTCGTAGAAGGCGCTGTCCTCGAACTGGTCGAGGTCGAGCTCGGCCGCGTGCTCCATCAGCCGGATGGAGGTCTGGTTGGCAAACAGGTCGCCGAGCAGGGAATCGAGCAGGGCCACGCCCCGGCCCAGGGCGTCGGAGAGAATGGCCAGGCCGAACTCCAGCGCCACGAGCGTGAGGGCCGGGGTCAGGCTGCGCTCGGCCGCGGGCTGGCGGCTCAGCGTCACCACCGCGTCGAGAATCAGCTGGCCTACGTAGAGCATGGCCACGGGCAAAGCGGCGCGCACCAGGCGTAGGGCAATGTTGCCCAGGGTGAGGCCGGGGGAGGTCTGCCAGATCAGCCGCAGAAACTCCGGTAGGTTTTTGAGGGCCGAAAACCGCTCGCGCACCGTCACGGCGGGCTTGCCGTCGGGGCGCGGGCGCTTGGCCGAAATGCGCTGCAAAAAAGTAGTCCAGAAACTCATAGGTACAGGCGCTTACGCACACGGCGCGCCAACGGTCAAGCTGCGCCGTTTTGGCAGCATACTCCGCTGCCGTTGGCTTCGCCGCAGCGCGGCGGCCCCGGACCCGAATCCGTGGCCCTTCATTTCGGGCTACCTTTGCGGGCGCAACAGCGTACCGCTTCTTCATGCCCACTGCTTCCACCCCGCGGGTGTACACGGCCGGTTTCTGGCTGATGTGCCTGAGCTCCTTTTTGTTCTTTCTGAGCTTCAACCTGCTTATTCCGGAGCTACCGGACCACCTCACGCGCCTGGGGGGAGGCGAGTACAAGGGCTACATCATTGCTCTGTTCACCGTCACGGCGGCCATTTCGCGCCCGTTCAGCGGCAAGCTGGCCGATACGGTGGGGCGCATTCCGGTCATGGTCATCGGCACCCTGGTGTGCTTCGTGTGCGGCTTCCTCTACGCCTGGGCTACCACGGTTTTTACCTTTTTGGCGCTGCGCCTGCTGCACGGCTTCAGCACCGGCTTCAAGCCCACTGGCACCGCCGCCTTCATTGCCGATATCATCCCGGTGGAGCGCCGCGGCGAGGCCATGGGGCTACTGGGGGTGTGTGGTACTCTGGGTATGGCCGTGGGGCCGGCATTGTGCGGGCCCATCACCGAGTACTTCTCCATCAACACCCTGTTCTACGTCTCGTCGGGGCTCGCGCTGCTCTCGGTGCTGGTGCAAGGCACCATGACGGAAACGCTGGCCGTGACGCAGCGGCAGAAGTTTCACTGGGGCCTGCTGCGCATTGAGTGGCACGAGGTGCTGGAGCCGCGGGTGCTCAAGCCGGCTGTGGTCACGCTGCTCTGCCTGTTTCCCTACGGCGCCATCGTCACCATCGTGCCCGACCAAAGCCAGCTGCTGGGCCTGACGGGCCTGACCAAAGGCTCGTTTTTCATCTGCTACACCATTTCCACCTTGGCCGTGCGCCTGGTGGCGGGCCGCGCCTCCGATATCTACGGGCGGGTACCGGTGCTGCGCCTCTCTACCCTGGCGCTGGTGCTGGCCCTGGCCGTGCTCACGCTGGCGCACACGCCGCTGGTGTTCCTGATTGGGGCGGGCCTGTTCGGCCTGGCCTCAGGGCTGAACTCGCCTACCCTTTACGCCTGGACCGTGGATTTAAGTCACCCCGAGCACCGCGGCCGGGCCGTGGGCACCATGTATATCGCGCTGGAAGTGGGCATCATGTTCGGGGCGCTGCTGGCCGGCTGGGTGTACTCCAACGACGCCAGCCGCCTACCGCTGGTATACGCCCTGAGCGCGGCCTGCGTGCTCGGCGCGCTGCTGTACTTGTACCGCCAGCCCAAGCACCAAACCGCCGCGGCTTGACATTAAAAAATTTCATCTAGACTTCATTTATATTCCTTGCATATAGTACTTTTAGGGTACTAAACTGCGCGACCTAAGCATTTAGCGGCGGACAATCAGCTTTAGGCCGATTTGTCTCTTATCCCGCTGTATGCAATCCGTTGTAGGTGGGCTTCTCGGAGCCCTGTTAGCATGTTCCGTAGCCGGGGCTGCCATTGCCCAGGACGCCCCTATTAAGTTCGGAAAAGTAGAAGCCAAAGACTTCGACCCGGCCACTTACCACAACACCGCCGACGCGCCCGCCGTGGTGCTCTGTGACTTCGGTCAGTCGCGCATTGCGGGCGGCGACGAAGGCTTTTACGTGGTGTTCGAGCGCGTGACCCGCGTGCTCGTGCTCAATAAAGCTGGCTACGAGCAGGCCACCGTGCGCGTGCCGCTCTATCGCCGCGATGGGCAGGAAGAGAAGCTCCTGAACGTAAAAGGCTTCACCTACAACCTGGTCGGCGGCAAGGTGGAAAAGCAGAAGCTCGACGAGAGCGGCATCTTCCGCGAGCAGGTTGATAACAACCGCACCGTGGGCAAATTCACCTTGCCCAGCGTGCGCGAAGGATCCATCCTGGAGTACACCTACACGGTCAAATCGGGCTTTGTCTTCAACCTGCAGGACTGGCAGTTTCAGCGCGATATTCCGGTGGAGTGGAGCGAGTACCGCACGCTGATTCCCGGGTTTTACACCTACAAGGAAATACCCCACGGCTACCTGCCTTACAAGTGGCAGGAGCGCAAGGTAGTGAGCTACAGTACTTCGGTACGGCAGACAGTGCACGACAGCTACGGCAGCAGCACCGGCAACACCAACATGCTAACGCTAACCTGCAACGCGCTCAATAGCCGGTGGGTGATGGAGCAGGTGCCGGCGTTCCGCGAAGAGGCGTATATGACTACTCCGCGCGACTACCTGGCGGCTCTGGACTTCGAGCTGGACAAAATCCAGTGGGACGAAAAGCACGTGCAACAGGTAACATCTACCTGGGAGAAAATCAGCGAGGAAATGCTGAAGGACGACGACTTCGGGGGTTACCTGAAGGAACGCTCGTCGCTGACGCCCGCCGCCCAGGCCCTGGCCACGCAGGTGCCCGATCCGGCCGCCCGCGCCGCGGCGGCCGTAGCCCTGGTACAGCAGGCTGTGCGCTACAACGGCGAGACGCGCATGTACGCCCACACGCCGCTCAAGCGCGTGCTGGAGCAAAAACAAGGCACGTCGGCCGAGCTGAACCTGCTGCTGATCCGGACCCTGCGCGACGCAGGCTTGCAGGCTAACCCCGTGCTGGTAAGCACCCGCAGCCACGGCCGCATCCAGACGGAAGTACCGCTGCTCAGCCAGTTCAACTACACGCTGGCCCAGGTGAGCCTGGCACCCGGCCAGGACCTGCTGCTCGACGCAACCAACCCGCTGCTCGAACCCGGCACCTTGCCCGAGCAATGCCTGAACGGGCAGGGCCGCCTCATTGGCCCGCAGGGCCGCTGGGTGTCGCTGCTACCCACCCAACGCTTCCTGCACTTCACCAACGCCCGGCTGGTGCTGGACGAACAGGGCAACCTGAGCGGCAACGTGAAAGTGGAATACGGTGGTTACGCCGGCGTGGACGAGCGCGGCGCCGTGGCCGAACACGGAGAGAAGGACTACGTCGGCTCGTGGCAACGACGCCACCCCGACTGGAAGCTCACCCGCTCGGCCGTGCAGCGCCTGGAAGAACGGGCCAAGCCCCTGCTGCTCGACCTGGATGTGCACGTACCCGGCCCGGCCGCGACGACCGGGCAGCCGCTGTACCTGCCGGTGATGCAGCTGTTTGCCGACGTGTCGAACCCCTTTCCGCAGGAGCAGCGCCGCTACCCCGTCGACTTCGGCATGGCCCACGAGTACACGACCACCGTGCTGGTAACCCTACCCGCGGGCTACACTGTGGAGGAGCTGCCGGCCAAAACACTGCTGGAGCTACCCAACGGCGACGGCCGCTTCGTGTACGAGGCCACGCTGCAGGGCCAGACGCTGCAGCTCACCAGCCGCCTGCTGCTGCGCAAGGCCGAATACCAGCCGCGCGAGTACGCCGCCCTGCGCGAGCTGTTTACCCGCTCGTTGGCCAAGCACCGCGAACCGCTGGTGCTGCGCCGCCCCTAATTCAGCCACTACCGGGCCGCCCCGGTGGCCCGCTCCCGTTCGAATTCAATAACTCACTGCCTGTATGCAACACCGTTTACTACACTGGGGCCTCGCCCTCACCTGCGCCGCGCTGGCTTACCTGCCGGCTCAGGCCCAGACCGAGCCTGTCAAATTCGGCAAAATCGAACCCAAAGACTTTGACAAGGCGGCCTTCGTGGGCGACAGCGCCGCCAACGCGGTGGTGCTGTGCGACTACGGCCGCTCTTACTTCATCATGTCGCCGAAAGGCGAGTTTCGCGTCGCCTTTGAGCGCGTGACCCGCATCAAAATCCTTAAAAAAGGCGGCTACGAGTGGGGCGACGGCGAAGTGACGCTGTACCGCCGCGGCGGCGAGGAGGAAAAGATCAGCAACCTGCGGGGCTTTACCTACAACGAAGGCGCGAAAGGCGAAATCACCAAGACCAAGCTGGAGAGCAGCAGCATCTTCACCGAGCAGCTCGACGAGCACTACACCCGGCGTAAGTTCTCTATGCCCAATGTGCACGAGGGCTCGGTGGTGGAATATGCCTACACGGTTTCCTCCGACTTCCTCTTCAACTTCCAAGACTGGTCTTTCCAAAACAGCATTCCGACGCGCTGGAGCGAGTACCGGGCCAGCATCCCGGAGTATTTCGACTACAAGCAGCTCTGGCAGGGCTACGAGCCCATGGCCGTGCAGGAAAAAAACGAAGGCACGACGCAGTTCACCGTCAGCTGGGGTGGTGAGTCCGTAGGCTCGGGCTTCAACTCGCAGCGGGTATCGGGCGGCAGCGAAACCGTGACGCCGCGCGTGACCAACTACCGCTGGGCTGGCCAAAACATCCCCGCGCTCAAGTCGGAGCCTTACATGACCACGACGCGCGACTACATCACCCGCGTGGACTTTGAGCTGGCCGGGGTTCGGTTCCCGAATTCGGCGTACCAGAATGTTAGCAACTCCTGGGAAAAGGTGCAGTCCGAGCTGCTGACTTCCGACAACTTCGGCGGCCAGCTGCGCCGCGGCAGCGGGCTGCTTAAAACGCAGATTGCCGCCCTGGTAGCCAAATACCCTAACCCGGCCGAGCGCGCCGCCGCCGTGCACGAGCTGGTGCGTACGGGGATGAAAAGCTCCGATTACGGCCTGTTTTCGAACGTAGGGGTGCGCAAAGCCTGGGAGCAGCACGGCGGCAATGCCGCTGACGTGAACCTGCTGCTGGTGGCTGCCCTGCGCGACGCCGGGCTGCAGGCCAACCCCGTTATCCTCAGCACCCGCGACCACGGCCAGGTAAATGCTACCTTCCCGCTTATCTCGCGCTTCAACTACGTGGTGGCCCACGTGCAGCTGCCCGATAGCCAGCAAGTGCTGGCCGACGCCACCGAGGAGCTGGCTCCCTTTGGCATGCTGCCCGAGCACTGCCTCAACGGCCAGGGCCGCCTTATCCGGGACGAAAAGAACGGCTCGTGGGTGAAGCTGGACTCCCCGTTCCGCCACGTGCATTTCCGCTCAGCCCAACTCACGCTGGATGAGCGCGGCACGCTCAGCGGCAAGATGCGCGACGAGCAAAGCGGCTACCTGGCCCTGCAGCAGCGCAACGACCTGCGCCAGCAAGGCGAGAAAAAGTACGTGGAGAACCTGGTAAAGGAGCTGGAAGGCTGGAAGATTGACAAGTTTGCTTTCCAGAATGCAGCCGTGCTGGCCAAGCCCCTGATGCTGGACCTCGACCTGCGCATCCCGGGCGAGTCGGAGCAGCCGCTGGGTACCATCTACCTCAGCCTGATGCAGGCCCTGAACGACGCCGGCCAGAACCCCTTCAAACACACGGAACGCCGCTTCCCGGTGGACTTTGCTACGCGCCGCGAGCAAACCAGCATGGTAACGCTCACGCTGCCCGCCAACTACGCGGTGGAAGAGCTGCCGAAGAGTGCCCAGATAGAGCTGCCCAATGGTGGTGGCCGCTTCCTGTTCAACGTAACTCCCGTGGGCAATACGCTGCAGATCATGAGCCGCATGACCCTGAACCGCAGCATGTTTCTGGCCGAAGAGTACCCCGGCCTGCGCGAGTTCTACGAGCGGATGCTGGCCAAGCAGGCCGAGAAAATTGTGCTGAAGCGCAAGTCATGAGCATGCTACCAGCCTTCTTCTCCTACCGCCGGGCGCTGCTCGGCGGCAGCCTGCTGCTCAGCAGCCTGCTGGCCCGGGCCGGCGGTGGCGACACGCGCTGGCCGGTAGATGCCATTCCGGCCGCACTGCGCGAAAACGCCCACGCCGTCATCCGGCAGCAAGACGACATTCTCACCGTCAAATCGGCCGGGCGCATGGTGTACACCGTGCACCGGGTGGTGACGGTGCTCGACGAACAGGGCGAGCAGTGGGGCGTAGCCGGCGTGATGTACGACAAGCTCATCCAGTTCAGCTACCTGCGCGGGGCGGTGTACGACGAGTCAGGCAAGCAAATCCGCCCGCTGCGCAGCTCTGATATCAAGGATTACAGTGCCATCAGCGGCTTCAGCATCTACGAGGACAACCGCGTGCGCGTGGGCGACCTGCGCCAGCCACGCTACCCGTACACGGCGGAGTTTGAGTACGAGTTTACCTCCGAAAACACCCTGTCGTACCCGGACTGGCAGCCCCAGGACCACGAGCACGTGAGCCTGGAGCACGCCACGTTGCGCGTCATCACGCCGCCCGAGCTGCCGCTGCGCTACCTGGAAGCCCGCCTACCGGCCGGCAACACCGTTTCGAAAAGCCAGCAGGGCACGCAGCAGGTGCATTCCTGGCAGCTCACCAACCTGCCGGCGGTGGAGCGCGAGCCGTACAGCCCGCCGCTGGACGAGCAGCTGCCCGCCGTGTACGTAGCCCCAACGGCCTTCGAGGTGCAGGGCTACCGCGGCACGCTGTCTTCGTGGAAGGAGTTTGGCAAGTGGGATTACGACCTGAACCAGGGCCGGTCCGAACTGACGCCCGAAACCACGGCCAAAGTCGCGGAGCTGGTGAAAGGCCTCAGCGACCCGCGCCAGAAAGCGCAGAAGATTTACGAGCACCTGCAGAACTCCACCCGCTACGTGTCGATTCAGCTCGGCATCGGGGGGTACCAGACGTTTCCGGCTACTACCGTGGCCACCAATGGCTACGGCGACTGCAAGGCCTTGTCGAACTACTGCATGGCCTTGCTGCGCAGCGCCGGCGTGCCGAGCTACTGCGCGCTGGTGGGCGCCGGCGAGCAGAACGTCGGCATGCGCACCGACTTCCCCAGCAACCAGTTCAACCACATGATCCTGTGCGTGCCCCTGCCCAAAGACACCGTGTGGCTGGAGTGCACCTCGCAGCAGCAGGCCTTCGGCTACATGGGCAGCTTTACGGGCGGACGCCACGCGCTGCTGCTCACGCCGGAGGGCGGCAAGCTGGTGCGTACCCCGCGCTACGGCGCAACGCTGAACCGGCAGCTGCGTCGCGCCGATGTGCAAATCGATGAGCAGGGCCACGGCCGGGCCACGGTGCGCACCACCAGTACGGGCCTGCAACAGGACGATTTGGCCCAGCGGCTGCACTCGCTCACGGCCGATGAGCAACGCCAGTACGCCTACAAGCAACTGGCCCTGCCCGCCGTGACCATCGAGCAGAGCAACTGGCAGGCCGACCACCGCGGCGCCATTCCGGCCGTGACGGAGCGGCTGACCCTGGCCCTGCCCAGCTACGCCGCCCGCACCGGCCGCCGCCTTTTTCTCACGCCCAACCTGCTGAACCGCAGCTCGGCGCCTGCCCCGCGCGTGGGTGCCCGCCAGACGCCGCTGCAGCTGCTCATGCCCTTCACCGACGCCGACACCATCCGCTACCAGGTACCCGTCGGGTACAAGCCCGAATCGGTACCGGCCCCGGTGAAGCTGAGCACAGCTTTCGGCAGCTACGAAGCGCAGGTGCAGGTGCTGCCCGACGGCACCGTGCAGTACATCCGGCGCCTGCAGATGAACGGCGGCCGCTACGAGGCGGCCCAGTACGAAGCGTACGAGGATTTTCGCCAGCGCATCAGCAAGGCCGACCGCGCCCAGCTGGTGCTGGTGCGGCCGGAGTCCTGATGCCTTCGGGCTGATTTCACGGTTTGTGCACGGAGCCGGACGCAGCTAGCGTCCGGCTCCGTTTTTTTAGGCGCGGTAAGCCACGCCCGGCTGCAACTGCTAGGCTCCTGCCCGGGTCAGTGCAACTACCTGCTACCTTGCTGCTATGCTGCTCTTCGCCTTGTGGTTTCCGCTACTGCTAGCCTCGGTTGCTAATCAGGCCACCGCGCCTGCCAATTACTGGACCGACGTACCGACAGCGTCGGCCCGGCGGCGGCTGGGTGCCCCGCGCCTGCGGCCCACCCGCTACCGGGTGCTTAAGCTCGACGAAACGGCCGCGCGCCGCTTTCTGCAGCGCGTACCCGCCCAAGGCGACGCCCCTGCCCTGCTGGCCCTGCCGCTGCCCAACGGACGCATGGTGGCCTTCCGGGTGCAGCGCACAGCCGTGATGCACCCCGCGCTGGCGGCCCGCTACCCCGAGCTGCAAACATTTGCCGGCAAGGACGCCCAGGACCCCTCGGCCGACCTGCGTCTGGAGCTGACGCCAACCGGTTTGCGCGCCCAGATTATCGGCTACGGCAGCACTTTTCTCGTGGAGCCATACCGCCCGGACGACACCGCTCACTACCTGAGCTTCGACAAGGCCGCCCTGCCGTCCGGCAGCAAGCAATGGGCGGAGCCCGCGCCAACACCTTAAAGTTCTGCCACTAATGGCACTGGGTAGCGGTCCAAAAAGCCTATCTTAGGGCCACCCAAATTAGTTTTTCCCTTTTCTTCAACACCCTACCCTCTTTTTCTTTTGCCTATGCGCACAAGTTCTACCCTGACCGGCACCGCTTTACGCGGTGCGTTGCTGGGAAGTCTGCTGGCGACGGGTTTGGCCACTCCCTTTGCTGCCTCGGCGCAGCGCGTGCTGTGGGCTGAAGCCAAAACCGAACAACTGCCCGCCGCCGCCCGCCGCACCATCCAGGCGCTGGACCGGTACCGGGTGGTGAGCATTCAGGCCGCCAACTTGCGGGCGGCCCTGCAGCAGGCACCGGCCGAAGCCGGCGCCGGGGCTCGCCGCTCTGCCACGGTCATCTCGCTGCCCCTGCCGGATGGCACCTCCGCTCGTTTCCGCGTGGTGGAAACCGCCATCATGGCGCCGGGCCTGGCGGCTCGCTACCCCATGATCAAAACCTACGCCGCGCAGGGCATTGACGACCCGACGGCTACGGCCTACCTCGACTTGTCGCCGGCGGGTTTGCACGTTATGATCCTGTCGGCTACCAACACGGTGTTTGTGGACCCGACGGCCGATGGCACCAACCACTTGGTCTTCTACAAGCGCGACATCAACCAGTCGGCCGTGATGCGCGGCGTGTGCGGCGTGCAGGCGGCAAGCACTATGGGCCAGCGTCTGGCTCCGAAGGAAAGTACCCCCCTGGCCAGCCGCCCCAACGGTACGCAGCTGCGCACCTACCGCATGGCCATGGCCTGTACCGGCGAATACGCAGCTACCAAGGGCGGCACCGTAGCGGGTGCCCTGGCGGGCATCGTGGCCTCGGTTAACCGCGTGAGCGGGGTATACACCACCGAGCTGGCCATCCGCCTGCAGCTGATCAGCAACACCGACCAGCTGATATTCCTCGACGCGGCTAACGACCCCTACACCAACGTCAGCAACGGCGCTACGCTCAACACCAACCAGCAGATAGTGGACACGCGCATCGGCGCGGCCAACTACGACATTGGGCACGTGTTTAACACCGATGGCGGCGGCGTGGCCGGCCTCGGCGTGGTATGCGTGGCGGGCAACAAAGCCCGCGGCACTACCGGCCTGCCCAACCCCACCGGCGACGCCTTCGACATCGACTTTGTGGCCCACGAAGTGGGGCACCAGTTCGGTGCCAGCCACACCTTCAACTCCAGCACGGACGGCAACTGCAGCGGCGGCAACCGCACCGCCTCGGCGGCTTATGAGCCCGGCTCGGGCTCGACCATCATGGCTTACGCCAGCATCTGCGCCCCCAGCAACCTGCAGATGTTCTCGGATCCGTACTTCCACACGAAGAGCTACGATGACATCCTGAATCACATCAACGGCAACGGTGCCTGCGCCGTGCTGACGCCGACCAACAACGGCGTACCGACGGTGGATGCCGGCGTGCGCCGCGTCATTCCCAAGGGCACGCCGTTTGAGCTGACCGGCTCCGGCTCCGACCCTGATGGCGACGCGCTGACGTACTGCTGGGAGCAGTTCGACCTCGGCCCCGGCGGCCCGCCGAACTCGCCCTCGGGCGACGCGCCCATCTTCCGTTCGTTCAACCCCACGACCAGCCCCTCGCGCGTGTTTCCGCGCCTGAGCAACCTGCTGAGCAACACCAGCACCATCGGTGAAATCCTGCCGAGCTACGGCCGCACCCTGCACTTCCGCCTTACCGCCCGCGACAACCGCGTCAGCGGCGGCGCGGTGGAGTACGACACGGTATCGGTGCCGGTAATCGGCACGGCCGGCCCCTTCGTGGTGACGGCGCCGAACACCAACGTAACCTGGCGCGCTACCGTGCCCCAGCAAGTTACCTGGGACGTAGCCAACACCACGGCCGCCCCCATCAGTGCGGCCAACGTGGACATTCTGCTTTCGACCGACGGCGGACAGACCTTCCCCTACACCCTGGCGGCAGGTACCCCCAACGACGGCAGCCAAACCGTGACCGTACCGGCTACGGTGCCGGCCAGCACGCAGGCCCGCATCAAGGTAAAGGCCAGCGGCAACGTGTTCTTCGACCTGTCGAACGTCAACTTCGCGCTGCAGGTCCCCACGACCCCGGGCTTCTACCTGACCAGCGACTGCTCCAGCACGCCGCCCGCCTTCTGCCCCGGCTCTTCGGCTACTTGCACCCTGCAGGTGGGCCAGTTGCTGGGCTTCACGGGCCAGGTGGCGCTTTCGGCTTCCAACCTGCCCGCCGGCGTGACGGCTACGTTTGCCTCCACCTCGGTGGCAGCTGGCGCTAGCACGTCCATCACCCTCACCGCGACGCGCACCACCACTTCGGGCACGTACACCTTCAACGTCCTGGGCAGCAACGGCAACCAGCAGGAAAGCCAGCCCGTCACGATAATCATCCGCAACGCGGCCTTCGTACCGCCCACGCCGATTCTGCCCGCAGCCAACTCGGTACGCGCTCTGGCGCTGCCCACCTTCCAGTGGTCGGCTATTCAGGCCGCTACTTCCTACGACCTGCAAGTAGCCACCGACGCGGCTTTCACCAACCTGGTTATCAACCAGACGGGTGTCAGCACCAACTCCTACACCTCCACGGTCACGCTGACGTCGAACGGGCGCTACTTCTGGCGCGTGCGCGGCATTGCCGACTGCGGCACGGGTGACTGGTCGGCCAGCCAATCGTTCTACGTGGGCCGCACGGCGTGCACCACTTACGCCTCCACCAACGTGCCGGTGAACATTGCCTCTACGGGCTCGGCCGTGGCACTGTCCACGCTTACGCTCAACGGTGTGGGCACCATTTCCGACCTGCGCTTGCGCAACCTGAACATCACCCACCCGAACGTGGGCGAGTTGATCATCGCTCTGATCGGGCCGACGGGCCGCCGCATCACGGTGATGTCGGTACCCTGCGACGGCACGGCCAACGTCAACGCGAACTTCAGCGACGCCGGCAATGCCATTACCTGCCCCATCAACACGGGCGGCACTTACCAGCCCCTGAACCCATTCTCCACCTTCCGCGGCCTGAGCGCCGACGGCCAGTGGACGCTGCTGATTCAGGACGTAGTAACCGGCAACGGCGGCGACCTGACCTCGTGGGGCCTAGAAGTGTGCACGGTGCAGGATGCCGTCACCTCGGCCCGCGACGTGCAGAAGCTGCAGGGCGTATCGGTGTTCCCGAATCCGAGCACCGGCCTGTTTGAGCTGCAAGTGGACAACGGCGTGCGCGGCACCTTGCAGGTGCGCGTAACCGACGCCGTAGGCCGCGTGGTGATGACCAAGCAGCTGAACAAAGGAGCCGGCCTGCTGCATGACGGCCTCGACCTGAGCAAGCTCAGCCGCGGTATGTACCAGCTGCACCTGGAGCTGCCCGGCGGCGGTGTATCCGTCGAAAAGCTGATGAAGCTGTAAGCCAACTCCAGCTTTAGGTCTTAAAAAGGCCGCTCCTCGTGTGGGGAGCGGCCTTTTTTATTGGAGCTTGTGGCTCGGAGCATTTGCCATCGTATTAGCAATTGGAGCCTTTTATCACCTTACTCCTGTCCTGAAACTACTGGGGCTGGGTTAGTGCTGCTGATAAGTAACGGACTGAAGCTACTGCTCTGCGGAACGCTGGGCCCGTATGTAAGCATCAATTCGCCCTTCCACGCTACACCAAAAGCGGCCCACTCACAGCGCCACGCGCAGCTGCGCTTTCACGTCGGATCGTTTGGGTCCCTGGATTTCCTCCAGGCCGGAGCCGACAGTTTTCTGGTCGCGGTAGTGCGTGGTGGCGTAGCGCAGCCACAGCGTCAGGCGGCGGTTGATTTTGTACTCGGCCAGGGCGTAGTAACGGGTGCCGCGGCCGTAGAGAGCCGGAATGGAAAAGGCGTAGAGTACATCCTGCTCGTAGGCGTACTGGCGCGTGTCGTAGTCGTCGGTGTCGAAGAGGGCGTAGCGGCCGGTGAGGCGCAGGCGCGACAGAGGCTGCACCGTCACGTCCTGAGCCAGTAGGTAGCCGGTACGTACGGGGCCGCGGTCTTCGCGGTAGCGCACGCCCTGTAGGCGGGTGCGCAGGCTCAGGGCCGGGGTGGGGCTGGTGTCATAGAACAGCAGCAAGGAGCGGCGCATCACCGGCATGGGTTCGGGCACGGGGCGCACCCCATCGGCATCGTACTCCTTCAGGCGGGTGCGGATCTGGGCGTAGATCTGGCTGGTTTTGGTGGGCGAAAACGCCACCCGCAGCAACCAGTCGTAGCCACGCGAGGGGCCGCCCACCTGGTAGCGCAGCCACGGGAAGCTGAACTGGTCGTAGTAGGCCGACAGTTCCCAGCGCGAAATGGGCCGCACCTTCAGGCCCAGGTACAAGCCATTTTCGTTGATGTTGCGCGTGTTTTCGCTCAGCGCATTGCCGTAGAGCGTGTGGAAGTTCCGGTCGTAGTGGCGGTAGAGTACGGAGGCGTCCACATCGGTGCCGAGGCTGGCAATGAGGCCGTTGACGGTACCCAGGCCGCCGCTGCTGCTGCGCGCGGTTTCTCCGAACAAGCTCACGTTGCGCCAGCCGTAGCCATAGTGCGCGCCCACGGCTAAGTTGTGCCGCCCGCTAAACTCGTACAGGTTGTACGGCTCGGAACGGCGCTGCAGGGGCTTGTCGAAGCTGGTGTTGACGGCGGTCAGGCCTACGTTCAGCCGGCCGGAACCGGGCGCAAAAGTCAGGTCGCCGCCGGTCACTATCTCGCGCAGGCTGTGGCGGTTGCCGAGCTCGGAAGGCGTGCGGTGAAAGCCGGTGATGATGAGGCCCGAAGCGAAGTCATCGAACTGCCGCAGCGAATCGGCGCTGCCGGACTGAAGTGTGGCGTCGATGTGCTTGAGCGAGGCAAAGCCCGTCAGCTTCAGGGCCGGTGCCACGGCCACCGTAGCCGCCGCCCCGCGAAAAAACGCGGTTTCCAGCACCGACGCATACGGCCGCACGCCCACGTTGGAGCGGCGTAGCGTGGTGATGGTTTCGGCCCCTTTGCCCACCTGCAGCCCCGAGGACAGCAGCAAGCCCTGGCCGAACTGCAGCTGATAGTCGCCTACGATGACGGACTTGAGCCGGCCGCGGTCGAACAACCCGAAGTGCGCCGAGTAGTAATCGAAGCCGTAACGATTGTTATTCGGGTTCCAGGCAAACTGCTCGCCGGCGTCCTTTTCGGCCGCGAAACCCACCGAAAAGTCACGGGCGTGGCTGGTGCGGAAGCGCACGAGCAACTTGTCGGGCGAGCCAAGGTAATGGGAGGGCAAATCACCGCTGCTGTTGGGGGTGACGGGCGCGTAACCTTTGCGCTGCTGCAGTACCCGCTCGTAGCGCAGAAACAGCGCGTTGTTGTCTTCCTGCCAGATGCGGCGCCACAGCGGCCCGCGCGCGGCGTTGGGGTCGGTGTTGCCCACCGTCACGAAAGGGGCCACGCGGTAAATCGTGCGCAGATCGAAGCCGCGGATGGTTTGCAGCTCGTAGAGCGTGAGCAACGAGCCATTGAGCTGCCGGTGCTCCAGCAGCGCCGTAATCTGCGGCTCGGAGAGCAGCAGCAGGCTGCCCAGCTCTTCGCGGCTGGCCGTGTTCAGGTTCAGCGGCGTCTGCAGCAGCTGCAGCAGGGTTTCGTAGAGGTCCTCGTAGGGCACCTGGTCGCTCTGCGGTTCGGCAAACAGCTCCTGCACGAGCTTGTCGAGGTCGGGCCGGGGGCGCGGGTACTCCTGCACCTGCGCGTGGGCGGCGCCGGTGAGCAGCAGAGCGGCCGTCAGCAAGACGGCAGGGCGGGGGCGGGCTCCTCTCCCACCGCTCCGCCGCATAGCGAAGTCGAAGCGGCGCATCATGGCTGGTCGGTGGGCTGCGGTTGGGCTTTGGCTTCGAGGCGCAGGTTCACGCTCAGGTGCTGGCTCAGGCCAAGGGCATTGTGCCAGCCGGCGGCGTAGTTCAGATGCAAACGGCCGAAGTGTAAGCCGGCGCCGCCTGTTACCTGCTCCGAAAGCGTGGCTACGCCGGCGCGCAACGTCAGTGCCTCGAGGACCTGGTATTCGAGCCCGGCCTTGAAGTCGGCGTCCAGCTCCACGTCCTTTTCGGTTTCAACCACCAGCAGCACTTTGCTCGTGGGGCGGTAGCTCAGGCCAGCCTTGAGCACGGTGGGCACCCGCTCGTTCTGGTAGTCGGCCAGCTTGGCTTGGTTGAGGTTGTAGAGGTAGGCGCCAAAGGTCAGTTTCTGCGGAATCACCTCGGCCTGCCCGCCCAGCGACAAAGCAGCCGTGCGCCGGCTGCCCAACCCTTCGATGCTGACCTGCAGCACGTCGGCGCGGGCGCCGATGCTCACCAGGCCCAGCCGGTAGCCATAGCCCAGGCCCACGCGCTGCTCGCTGTAAAGCTTGCCGCCGAAGCGTTGCAGCTCTACTCCTACCACCCCGTGCGGGGCGGCCTTGGCACTAGTGCCATCGGCAATGCGCCCGAGCGGCAGCGCTGCCGCCAGCGAGGCGTTATTCAGCTCGCGGATCAGGTATTGGTTGTTGGCGTATACGCCCACTTCCGGGCGCGTGAGCTGCCCCAGCCCGGCCACGTTATTGCCGATGCTCCACACGTCACTAAGGGTGACGGAGGCGTTGCCGAGGCCGGCAGCACGGCCGCCGCGTACGCCGGGGCCGTTGCCCTGGGCGTGAGCGGCGGTGCTAAGAACCAAAAAAGAGAATCCTAATGCAGTGTAAAGTTTAATCATAGGCGCAGGCTAATCGGCACAAGTTAACTGGTCAGTAACGGATTAGCTAGTAACATAGTCGCCTAATATTTTGCCGTTGGCATCTTTCCAGAAGGTACGCCCATTAGCTGAATAACCGCATATTACCGCTCCTGCCTGCGTGGCGTTATCAAACGCCACCGGCTGCATAAACCGTAAGACATTTCCATCAGAGACTAAAATGCCATCTTCTATAAGCTTTTGGCGTAAGGCCGCGTAACCTTTAGAAAGAGAGGCAGTAGCCTTTAAAGCAGCAGTAGAGCCCGAAGCAACAATTAGCTGAGTGCGTTGTGGGTCTGACCATTGTGCCGTGGCCGTTATATCGCCACGCCATAGCTTCAAGTAGAATACCGGCTGCTGACTATTCTTATTTCCCTCTACCCTAGGGGTATCGTCCTTATTAGGGCTAGCTGGTTTCGCGATGGGCTCTACACTTCCAACCGGTTTCGGCAAAGCATCCCCGGCCAGGAAAGCCACGGCCTCAGCCCGTGTCACCACCAGTCCTTTGGCCGCCAGCAGTGCTACAAGTGCATCGGGCAAGGACGGAAATGGCGGTTGCGTAATGCGTTTTTCAGCTTCGGGCAACAGGTCTTTCATCACGCGTTCCTTGCGCGAGAGCAGCAGGTAGCTTTCGGCGGCGTGGCGGGCCGCTCCGCTCATAATGGCTTCCCGAGCCAGAAAGCGCTGCATTGCTTCTGCGGCTTCGGTCAGGTCATCCTGCACTAAATCGAGGCGAGCGAACAGCTTCTGCGCGAATTCGCCCGCAGTCAGCGCGTAGTAGAAACGCCAGTGCTGGCCATCGGTGATGATGGTAAACAGCGCCGAATGGTTGCGGTTGTAGTCGCGGAGCTGCCGCTCCACCTTCGCCAGGTCGTCGCCAATGCGGCCCACGTTTTTGCACTCAATAAAAATGGTGTCGCCGGCGAAATTGTGGGCAAACAGCGCCACGTCGACCCGAGTATTATCCTCCAGTTCGGTGGCTTTAAACTCGGTATAGACTTCCGTAGGGCTCCAGATATTCCAGCCCAGTTCCTGCACCACACGTGCTACCAAGGATAAGCGTACGTGCTCTTCGTTTTTGTATTCACCGTTCAGCAGCCGCTGACGAATATCCTGTAGGGTGTCCAGCATAAGGTAGAAAAGCTGAAAGTTCACGGATTATGTTCAGCCCACCAAAAAAGCCCCGATACCTATCGGCACCGGGGCTTTTTGCATTCAGGGCAGCAAAGCAGGCTTATATGGTTGCTGCTTCTTTGCCCTTTTTCTTGGTCTTGACCTTTATCTTTTGCGTTTTGCCGTCGACCTCGTTCGGGGCCGACACGGTGCTGGCGTTCGGGTTCGGGCCGTTGTCCACGATGGTCATTTCATCGACGATGTGCTTGGCGCCGCCGAGCTTCTCGATGCACCAGAGCACGTAGCGGATGTCGGCGTTGATGCATCGCTTCAGCTCCGGGTCGTAGGCTAGGTCGCCGGTCATGGCTTCCCAGTTGCCGTCGAAGGCCAGACCGATCAGCTCGCCGCGACCGTTGATGACCGGGGAGCCGGAGTTGCCGCCGGTGATGTCGTTGTCGGTGATGAAGGCCACGTGCAGCGTGCCGTCTTTGTCGGCGAAGCGGCCGTAGTCCTTGCCCGTCAGCAACTGCTCTTCCTTCTGCGGCACCACAAACTCGGGGTTGGAGTTGTCCTGCTTTTCCAGAATACCCTGCGCGGTGGTGTAGTACTGGTAGTTTACCGCGTCGCGGCCCTTGTAGGCCCGCACCGTGCCGTAGCTCAGGCGAATGGTGGAGTTGGCGTCGGGCGAGTACACTTTCTGGGTGTTTTTCTCGCGCAACGCGGCCACGTACAGGCGGTTGGCGCGCATCAGGCTGGCCTGCAGCCCCTGCATTTTGGGCAGGATGTTCTGCAGGTAGTTGGTGTATATCGAGTAGTAGGTTTTGAAGCCGGGGTCGGCCTCCAGCTTGGCCTGCGTCGGGGCGGCCAGGAAGGCATCAACTTTCGCCTTCGAGGTCAGGAAGGAGTTGGCAAAAACGTAGTCGGCGTACTTCTGCATCGAGCCGCCGTACTGCTTCTGCACGGTCTGGAACACCTCGGGCAGCTGCTCCTTGGGCACGTCCTGCATGTAGAGGTTCATGAGCGCAGCGAAGACCTTTTTGTCGGTAGCGGCGCTGTAGTCCTTGAAGTGCTCTTCTACCGGCGCCTTCAGGTCCTCGGCAGCTTTCCGGGCGGCGGCCGGGTCGGGGGCTACCGGCCCGGTGCCTTTAAAGGCCATGTAGATGGGCAGCATGCGGGCGGCCAGCGTCACGATTTCGGTACCGAAGGCGGCTTCGTTCACGTACTGGCTGCTCAGGTTGTACTCGCGCAGCCCGGCGTAAGCCTGGTTGATGTCGTTGAGCACGGTGCCGTACTGCTCGGTGCGCGTGGCGTCGGCGGCAATCCACTGGGCCAGCGCAGCCTCTTCGGCTTTCTTCTGGTCCACGGTCTTCAGGCGCTTCATGCCCTCGTTCTGGCCGATGTAGTACTTCCAGTAGTTGGCAATGTTGGCGTACTTCGAGGAATAGGCCAGGCGCAGGGCAGGGTCGCGGTCCATGTCCTCTTTCCACAGCTTCAGGCGGGTGTCGCGCAGCTTGATGCGGGCGGGGTTGCTCTGCTCCAGCGTCATCTGCAGGCCGGCGGCGGGCAGGAAGCGCTGCGTACGGCCGGGGAAACCGAACACCATGGCGAAGTCGCCTTCGTTGATGCCCTGCAGGCTAACGGGCAGGTGCTTTTTGGGCACGTAGGGCTGGTTGTCGGCCGCGTAGCTAGCGGTGGGCTTGTTGTTTTTGTCGGCGTACACCCGGAACATGGAGAAGTCGCCAGTATGGCGGGGCCACATCCAGTTATCCGTGTCGCCGCCGAACTTGCCTACGGCCTCGGGCGGCGCGCCCACCAAGCGCACGTCGCCGAAGCGCTGGTACACAAACAGGTAGTACTCGTTGCCACCGAAAAAGTCGCGCACGTAGGCCACGTACTGGCCGTTTTCCTTGGCCGCGTTGCCCAGCTCGCGCTGCCGCTGCTGGATGGTGGCAGCGCGGGTGAGTTCGGGCGTCTGGGGCGTGATGCCTTCGAGCACCTTGCCCGTCACGTCCTCCATGCGCACCAGGATATCCACGAACAGGCCGGGGTTCTGCAGCTCGTCCTGCTTGGTAGCGGCAAAGAAGCCGTTCTGCAGGATGTTGTTCTGCGTGGTGCTGTGGCTCTGGATGGCGTCGTAGCCGCAGTGGTGGTTGGTGAGCAGCAGGCCCTGCTTGGAGACGAATTCGCCGGTGCAGAAGCCGCCGAGCTGCACCACGGCGTCCTTCAGGGAAGCGTTGTTGACGTCGTAGATTTCCTCAGCGGTGAGCTTGAGGCCTTTTTTCTGCATGTCGGCCTGGTTGAGCCGCTTCACGAGCAGCGGGAGCCACATGCCTTCGTCGGCGCGGGCCGCCACGGGCAGCAGCAGCGCCAGCAGCAGGCCGCATAGCCAAGTGCGTTTGAGCATCGAATGGGAAAAATAAGTGAGTGAATCGGCAGAACTTGCCAGCGGCAACGCCGAACCAAACTTACAAAGGCCGGCGTTGTTTGCCTAACACTCGTTCGGCTCCTGGCCGTTCGCCCGCTTCCACTTCCCGCTGCCGTGTCCGCGCTGTTCAAGTACTTTTTTCTGGCCCTGATGTGGGTGTACCGCCACCTGATTTCGCCGCTCAAGCCCGCCACTTGCCGCTACCAGCCCACGTGCTCGGCCTACGCCACCGAGGCGCTGCGGCGGCACGGCCCCTGGCGCGGCGGCTGGCTGGCGCTGCGCCGCATCGGCCGCTGCCATCCGTGGGGCGGCTTCGGCTACGACCCGGTGCCGGAAAAGTAGCCTCTTATCAGCAGCCCGTTACCTAGCCCGCCACATCTTCCGTATACACCCCTACCTCCCCGACCGCCACCGGCGGCCGGGCTTTTTTTCACGGAAGCATTTGCGTTATGAATCGATTATATGCAGGCCTGTTGAGCTTGCTCATGCTGACTTCGGCGGCCTGCTCCGAGGCCCAGAACGACGGCGGCAAAAAAGGTGGTGGCAAAAAGGGCGGCAAGAAAAGCGGTAAAACGTCGGCAATGGACCCCATTGCGGGTCTTACCAAGCTCGGCACCCTGCCCTCCGAAGTTCCCGAAAGCTCGGGCCTGGCCAAAGGCCCGGAGACGGGCACCTACTATACCCACGGCGACCACGGCAACACGCCCACCTTGTATCTGGTGCGCGAAAACGGCGAGCTGGTGCGCCGCATCGAGGTGCCGGGCATTTCGCAGCAGGACTGGGAGTCCTTGGCGCAGGACAACGCGGGCAACCTCTACATCGGCGACTGCGGCAACAACGCCAACGACCGCCGCGACCTGACCATCTACCGGCTCAACCCGAACGCGCCGGGGCAAGTCGGCCAAATCAAGTTTCGCTACCCCGACCAGCAGGCGTTTCCGCCCGATAAGCAGGAGCGCAATTTCGACGTGGAAGCTACTCTCTGGCACGATGGGCAGCTGTACCTCTTCACCCGCAACCGCGCCCGCGGCAAGGTGTGCAAGATTTATACCCTGCAAGCCAACGGCCCGGCGCAGCAAACGGCCAAGCTGCTGGGCACGCTGACGCTGCCCGGTGAGGTTACCGGCGCCGACCTCAGCCCCGATGGCCGGCGCCTGGCCCTGATGGGGCGCGAGCAGATGTTCCTCTGCGACGTGCCGGGCCAGGACCTGACCAAGGCCCAGCCGCGCACCGTCGAGCTGCCGGGCGCCGGCCAGACGGAAGGCGTGGTCTTCAACGACAACAACACGCTCACCATCAGCACCGAGCAAGGCGTACTGTACCGCTACGAGTTGGGCAACTAACGCGTCAGCCTCCTTCTAAAGCGCGGCGAACGACTCCGGGTTCCTAAGTTCATTGGGACCGGCACCGTCCGCCGCTTACTTTTGTTTATCCCTTGACCCCGCAGCCGCCCCGGCTGCTTTTTCCATTCTCAGTATGAGCAGCACTGCCGTTTCCACTTTGCGCGCCGGCGTCCTTTTCGGCGACGAGGTACAACAACTGTTTGACTACGCCAAGGAGCAGGGCTTCGCCCTGCCCGCCGTCAACGTCACCGGCACCGACACCGTGAACGGCGTGCTCGAGGCCGCCCGCGAGCTGAACTCGCCCGTCATCATTCAGTTCTCCAACGGCGGCGCCCAGTTCTTCGCCGGCAAGGGCGTACCGAACGACAAGCAGCAGGCCAGCATTGCCGGCGCCATTTCGGGCGCCCAGCACGTGCACCTGATGGCCGAGCTCTACAACGTGCCCGTCATCCTGCACACCGACCACGCCGCCAAAAAACTGCTGCCGTGGATCGATGGCCTGCTCGAAGCCGGCGAAAAGCACTTTGCCCAGTACGGCCGCCCGCTGTTCTCCTCGCACATGATTGACCTCTCCGAGGAGCCCATCGAGGAGAACATCGAAATCTGCAAGGAGTACTTGGCGCGCATGGACAAAATTGGCATGACGCTGGAAATCGAGCTGGGCGTGACCGGCGGCGAGGAAGACGGCGTCGACAACTCCGACGTGGATTCGGCCCGCCTCTACACCCAGCCCTCGGAAGTAGCCTACGCCTACGAGGAACTGCTGAAGGTGAGCCCGCGCTTCACCATCGCCGCTGCGTTCGGCAACGTGCACGGCGTGTACAAGCCCGGCAACGTGAAGCTGCAGCCCGTCATCCTCAAGAACTCGCAGGAGTACGTGAAGGAGAAGTACAACCTGACGGAGGAGCGTCCCATCAACTTCGTGTTCCACGGCGGCTCGGGCTCGTCGCAGGAGGAAATCCGCGAGGCCATTAGCTACGGTGCCATCAAGATGAACATCGACACCGACCTGCAGTGGGCGTTCTGGGACGGCATCAAGAACTTCTACCAGAAGAACGAAGCCTACCTGCAGGGCCAGATCGGCAACCCCACCGGCGAAGACGCCCCGAATAAGAAGTATTACGACCCGCGCGTGTGGCTGCGCGAAGGCGAAAAGACCTTCGTAACGCGCCTGAAGCAGGCCTTCGAAGACCTGAACGCCGTGAATCGTCGCCCCTAGTTTTTGAGACACTAGTATGGAGAAGTGAGAGGTGAGACGCGGTTCAGCCTCATTTATTCTTATATCTCCATACTCACTTCCAACAAAAAGCCCGCTGGACACGTCCAGCGGGCTTTTTGTTTAGCGCTTCTGCGTTTGTACCGACAGCGGCTTCGGCGGCTCGGCGTCCGTCAGGTCGCGGGGGGCGTCCTGCGGGGTGCCGGGGCGGTTACGGGCAGTAAACAGCACCCACAGCCCTACCAGCACCAGCGGAATGCTCAGGATCTGGCCCATATTCAGCGCCATACCCTTCTCAAAATCTACCTGGTCTTCCTTCACGAACTCCACCAGGAAGCGGAAGGAGAAGAGCAGCACCACGAACAGGCCAAACAAGAGGCCGCGCGGCGTATTTTCCTTGTAGCGGCTCCAGAGGCGGTAGAGCAGCACAAACAGGAAGACGCAGAACAGCGACTCGTAAATCTGCGAGGGGTGACGGGGCACGGCCATCAGCGTGCCGGCGCCTACCGGCGTATTGATATCGACCGGGCGCACCACGTCGCCCGAGGCGTCGCGGCTGCGCTCTACCAGCACGGCACCGGACGGCAGCGGGCGCGTGGCCGGCTCCAACTTTTCGGCGTCGCGCACGAACACGAAGCCCCAGGGCTGCTGCGTGGGCAGGCCCACGATTTCCGAGTTCATCAGGTTACCCAGGCGGATCAGCGCGCCGCCTACGGCTACTACCAGCACGATGCGGTCGAGTACCCAGAGGTAGTCAAACTTGTTGTTGCGGCTAAACAGCCAGGTGGCCAGCAGAATGCCGAGCGTGGCGCCGTGGCTGGCCAAACCGCCGTGCCAGATCTTCAGGATTTCGCCTGGGTTGTTGCGGTACGACTCCCAATCGTAGAAAAACACGTGGCCCAGGCGGGCGCCCAGCACCGTGCCGATGAGCATGTACACGGTAATCACGTCGACCCAGTGCGGCGATACCCGCTCCGATTTGTAGACGTGCGAGAGGATAAACGAGCCGATGATAAAGCCCGAAGCGAAGAGCAGGCCGTACCAGCGCAGCGTCAGCGGGCCGATTTCGGCGATGATGGGCGAAACGTCCCAGGTAATAAAAGCGAGCATAGGCAGCGAGCTTAACGAAGATGCGGGGAAGGGCTCAAAGGTACTCAGACATTTGGCGGCGTAGGTATTTGTCGATGCGGCGAGCCGGCACCAGTCTGGCAGGCAGTTATTGGTGGCAAGGGGCCGTTAGCGCGTGGGCAGCGCCGGCTGCGGGCCATCAGTGGGGCTCTCATAGGGCGTAGTGCGGCCCGCCGAAGGCAGGGAAGCCCCGTCGCCGCTCAGGGCCAGCACCAGCATTCCGGACATGGCCAAGTAAGCGGGCCAGCGCAGCCAGGTCGGCAGCCAAGCTGGTTTTTCGGACGTGGCGTCGACGAGCCGGGCGTATACCCGGTTGTAGAAGAAAGGCCGCGGCTGGGCGGCGGATTGGGCCCGCCACTGGCGCAGCAGATCTTCCCATTCCTCGTCGGCGCCGGAATATTTAGCGGGGTCAGGCATGGGGCAAAGGGGCTTGAAGGTGTTTGCGGAGCGTTTGGCGGGCCCGAAACAGCAAGGATTCCACGGCTGGCACCGTAGTATTCAGCACGGCCGCTATTTCCTCGTAGCTTAATTCCTGCTCGTGGCGCAGCGTAAAAGCAACTTGCTGCTGATCGGGCAAGCGGGCCACTTGCTCGAGCAGCAACCGTAGCTGCTGCTGCCCCTCCAACTGCGCCTGCGGGTGAGCATGGTCAGGCGGGTCGTGCAGCACGTGGTTGTCGAAGCCCAGCAGGCTGGTGAAGGAAGCAAAGCGCTTTTTGGCGCGAGCCCACCGGCGGTGCTTCAGGGCCCGCGAGGTAGCCAGCCGGTAAAGCCAAGTGCTCAGGGCTGCGTCGCCCCGAAACCGGCCAACGGTTTGGTACACCTCCACAAAGACTTCCTGAGCCACATCTTCCGCTTCTTCCCGGGAGTGTAGCAGCGCCAGCACCGTGCGATAAACCCGGTTCTGGTATCGTTCGACCAAAGTGCGAAACGCCTGCTCGCGGCCCTGCTGCAGCTGCGCTACCAGCTCGGCATCGGCCGATGCGGCGGGGCGTGGAGCATCCGCCAAGGGCTCGGAGACAACGGACAATAAAAGCGTGTGCACCACGGAGGCAGAAGCTGAAGAAAGGAAAGTACCCGCTCCGTTTTCGGGCGTTGCCTCGAAGACCAACGGTATACATCGGCTTAGGCCCAATCAGCGCTTAAAACTTGCGCTACTGACCTCACTCCACTTGCAGACACCTGACTTACAAGGCAATAATTTCAAACCACCTCCTGACCGCTGATGCAAACGCTCAGGTGCCTACAGCGCACCCAGCTCCGCCGCGAAGCCGCCGCTCAGGATGGGGAAGCGCAGCCAGGAGCGCGGGTCGAGGTTGTAGTCGTCGAGGTGGAACGAGGGCGCGTACCGCTCGCGCTTCCACTGGTTGCGGCTCCAGAGCGAATAGAAGCGCTTGACGTAGGTTTTGAGCAGCTCCGGGTCGATATCCGCGTTCAACTCACCTTCCAGCTGGGTGAGCACCTGCTGCGGGCTCAGCCGCTCGTAGAAAGCCAGCCGCTCGATGCGGTTCAGCAGCGGGTAGGGCATCAGGTCCCGCTCGTCGGTCTGCTTGTCCTCCAGCGGCCGCAGCTCGGCGGTGGGCGCCAGGTTGTTGACGCGGTGCAGCCCGTAGTAGCCCAGTTCGGCTTCGGCCCACACCAGCCACTGCTTCACGAAAGCCTTATCCACGCCGGCGATGGGCGAAATGGAGCCGGCCGTGTCGCCGTCCATGGTGCAGTAGCCCACGGCGGCCTCCGAGCGGTTGGAAGTAGTGATGAGCAGGCAGTTGAGCACGTTGGCCAGCATCCAGATGCTGGGGGCGCGCACCCGGGCCTGAATATTTTGCAGCGTGAGGTCGTCGGTTTTCCAGCTCAGCTCCCGGCCCAGCGCGTGCTCGATCTTGCCGGTGTAGCCCTTCACTTCCTGGTCGATGTCCCAGCTGAAGAATACCGCGCCGATGTTGTCGGCCACGTCCTTGGCCGAGAGGTAGGTATCGTCGGAGGAATTGACGGTGCCCTGGTAGGCACAGGTGAGCAGGCGGCGGGTGAGCTGCTGATTCAACGTCATCTTTTCGCTGCCGGTGGTCTGCATAGCCGAGTGCGACACGGCCTGGGACCGGCCCCCGGTATCCGAAGCCGATTCGGGCCCTACCAGCGGGGCGCCGGGCAGCTGCGCGTACTCCACCGCGAAGCGGATTTCATCTTCGGTAAACGTGCCGACTTTGCGCATAAAGGCTTCGGCGCCCAGTTCCAGCACGCCCAGGCGCACCAGCTCGGCCACGCCCACGGCGCACATGCAGGAGTCGGCGCCACCCGAAAGGCTGAGCACGAAACCCTTGCTGCGGGCCTTGCGCAGGTAGTCGAACAGGGCCAGGCTTAGCGCCTGATTTAGCTCGCGGTACTCGTCGGGCGTGGGCAGCGGGGTGATGTCCGCCGCGACGGGCGGCTCCACGGCGAAGTCCACGTCGGCAAACTCCAGGTCCACGTCCTTGAAGCTCAGCAGCTGGTTGCGCGTGATGAGCTGCCCGTTGCGGGCAATGAGGATTTCGCCGTCGTAGGTGATGCGGCCGGCTTCGTTGCCGAGCAGGTTGGCGTAGAGGTAAGTCACCTGATAGTCGCGCGAGGCCTTGAGCACCAGCTGGTAGCGCACATCGGTCTTGCTCATGGCGAAGTGCGAGGCCGAGGGGTTTACAATCAGCTGCACGCCGCGGGGCTTGAGGCGGCCGGCGGGGCGGTCGGAGGCGGGGCGCCACGCGTCTTCGCAGATTTCAAAGCCAAACCGTACGCCCTGGTGCTCAAATACCAGGTCGCCAATGGTGTATTCTTCGCCGTTGAAGGTGAATGTGGCCGTGGTGCCGGGCCGCCACGAAGTGAAGAAGCGTGGCTCGTAGTGCACGCCGTCGTTGGCCATAAACTGCTTGGCCGCGAACCCTAGAATCTCTTGGTTGCGGATGACGCAGGCCGTGTTGTAGGTCTGCCCGTTGAGACGCACCGGCAGGCCCACGCACACCACCATGTTGGGATCGGTGCAGCACTGGCGCACCTGCTGCAGGTGCAGCAGGGCGGTTTCGCTCAGCCAGTCGTGCAGGAACAAGTCCTCGCAGCCGTAGCCCGTCAGGCAGAGCTCGGGCAGGCACAGCAGCTCTACGTCAGCATCTTGGGCCAACTGAATGGCCTCGCAGATGTTGCGCAGGTTGTTTTGCCAGTCAATGGGAGTTTGGTTCAGGGCAGCGCCGGCGAGTCGCATAAGCTGGGAGCAGGAGGTTGAAAATCGTCCTGCAAATAACTCTAAATGGCCGAGTCGGGTTGTGTACGCGCCCAAACGGCCGCCCAGTACCTGCCTGAGCAGCCGTCTTGAGGGCTGCTCAGGCGCTTTAAATGCGGTAGCGCAGGCCCAAAGTCAGCGTTTCCAGCAGCCCATACACATTGTTATACAGCGCATGCGTGCGCCCCGTGGGCTGGATGTTTTTGTTCAGCAGCACGTCGGCGGCCACTTCCGTTCGGCGGCTGGCTCCGAGGCCCAGGCGGGCGCCCACGCCCAGATTCGCTGCCAGCCCCAGGCCCTTTGCCAGCCCGGCATACTCGCCGCTGGGTTGCCCGTCGATAACCTGCGTGTTGCGGAAATGGTCGCGCGACACGGCCACTACCACGCCACCCACGGCATCGATCTGCAAGCGCCGCGTGGAGTGCCGCGTCAGCGTGTAGCGGGCCCGCAACGGCACGGAGGCCCTCCACCGCCTGGAATCGTAGCGGTAGTCCACCTGTTTGCCGTCGGTGGTGAAGAGCGTAGCGGAGGAGTTGGACTGGTCGCGCCAGTAGCTCGCGCCGGCTTCCACGCTCCAGCGCGGCCGCAGCTGGTAGCCGGCACTCAGCAGCAGCGGCCCGAAGGTCTCGATGCCCCGCCCCCGTTGGTCGTAGCGCATCACGTAAGTCTGCTTCGCCGCCTGCAAGCCGATGGTCCTAGCGGTGCCGCACCGAATCGGCGGCTACAGGCGCAGCAACTACTGCGTCCTGATTCATTGACAGGTTGGCTCCCGCCAGCGCTGTCGCTATGATAATGAGATTCAAAGCAAGTAAGGAATGAAGAGAAACAATAAAACAGGAAGGCCCGGAAGCATTAGCTTCCGGGCCTGAAGCGTACTACGCCGGCGTGGCATTGCTTGCCCGCACGCCAACTATTTTACTTTCCTTACACGCCCAGGGCCGCCAAGGCCCGCTCAGCCGCCTGCTGCTCAGCCTGCTTTTTCGACAGGCCCATGCCCGTGGCCACGGCTTCCTCGTCGATCAGCACTGTGGCGGAAAACTCCATCACGCCGCCCTGCCGCTGCTCTCCGTTCAGCTCGTAGCGCACGGCCTTGCCCTGCCGTTGCGCCCACTCGATGAGTTTGCTTTTGAAGTTGGCCGTGGTCGAGGTCAGGGCCTTTACATCAACGTAGGGCCGGATGAGCCGCTTGAGCACGAACTGCCGGGCCGCTTCGTAGCCGTGGTCGAGGTACACCGCGCCCACCAGCGCCTCCAGCGCGTTGCCGTTGACGGAGCGCGAACGGGCTGAACGGCTCTGCCCCGGGTCCAGCTGCACCAGCGCGTCCAGCCCCAGCTTCAGGGCCAGCTGGTTCATGCTTTCCCGGTTCACGATGCGCGAGCGGATTTCCGTCAGAAAGCCCTCCGGCTCGTAGGGGTACTTCAAAAACAGGTACTCGGCCACCACCGCGCCGAGCACGGCGTCGCCCAGAAACTCCAGCCGCTCATTGGAGAGGTGGCGCGTCTGGCCCTGCTGCCGTACCAGCGAGGCGTGCGTAAAAGCCAGCCGGTACAGGCGCACGTTGTCCGGCGCCCGGCCCGTCACGGAGGCAATGGCCTGCCGAAACTGCCGGTCGTGGCCCAGCAGGCGGCGAAAAATTCCGAACAACGGTAACGTGCGCCTGCCGCGGTAAGGCATAAGCGAAAGGGTTAGTGAAATCTGAACGTGAACCAGCGTGAGCGGTTCCGTTGCCTAAAAAGCGTCATGCTGAGCCCCGCGAGGCCTCTCCCGGACAACGAAGCGGAAGAGAGGCCTCGCGGGGCTCAGCATGACAATACGCGTAGCGGGCAGTACGGTCGGACTCAGCATGACGTTCTTGGTTCATCAGCTGGCCCGGCGTGCCCATTGTTAGTCGCGAAACTTCCCGAACACCACCGACGTGTTGTGCCCGCCGAAGCCGAAGGTGTTGCTCAGAGCAATGTTTACCTCGCGCTGCTGGGCCTGGTTGAACGTGAAGTTCAGCCGTGCGTCCAGCTCCGGGTCATCGGTAAAGTGGTTGATGGTCGGGGGCACCACGCCGTGCTGAATGGCCAGGATGCTCGCCAGCGCCTCGATACCGCCCGCGCCGCCGAGCAGGTGCCCGGTCATCGACTTGGTGGAGCTGATGTTCAGGCGGTAGGCTTCGTCGCCGAATACCTTCTGAATGGCCTTTACCTCGGCCCCGTCGCCCAGCGGGGTGCTGGTGCCGTGGGTGTTGATGTAGTCCACGTCGGCCGCCGTGATGCCGGCGTCGCGCAGCGCGTTCTGCATCACCAGTACCACGCCGTTGCCGTCGGGGTCGGGCGCCGTGATGTGGTAGGCGTCGGACGACAGACCGCCGCCGAGCAGCTCGGCGTAGATCTTGGCGCCGCGGGCCTTGGCGTGCTCGTACTCTTCCAGGATCAAGGCGCCGGCGCCTTCACCCAGCACAAACCCGTCGCGGTCCTTGTCGTAGGGGCGCGAGGCCAGCTCGGGCGCGTCGTTTCGCTCGCTCATGGCCTTGATGGCGTTAAAACCACCCACGCCGGCTTCGGTAATGGCGGCTTCGGAGCCCCCGGTCACCATCACATCGGCCATATTCAGGCGGATGTAGTTGAAGGCGGCGATGATGGAGTCCGACGACGAGGCGCAGGCCGACGTCGTGACGAAGTTCGGGCCGCGGAAGCCGTGCTTGATGCTGATGTTGCCCGACGAGGAGTCGGCAATCATCTTCGGAATGAAGAAAGGATTGAAGCGCGGGGTACCGTCGCCGCGGCCGAAGGCAATGCACTCCTCCTGGAAGGTACGCAGTCCGCCGATGCCCGAGCCCCAGATAACGCCTACGCGGTCCTTGTTCACGCCCTCCTGCAGACCCGCGTCGGCAATGGCCTGGTCGCTGGCGATGAGAGCGAACTGCGTGAACAGGTCCATTTTGCGGCCTTCCTTGCGTTCGAAGTAGTCGTCGGGGTTGTAGCCCTTCACTTCGCAGGCAAAGCGGGTTTTGAACTTGCTGGCGTCGAACCGGGTGATGGGGGCAGCCCCGCTCACGCCACGCGACAAACCGTCCCAGTATTCGGCAACCGTCTTGCCGAGCGGGGTAATGGCTCCGAGACCAGTAACAACAACTCTCCGTAACGCCATAAAGGGAATGCGAAGGGGAAAAGGGGAAAAGAAAAACGGCCGGCACGAGCCGGCCGGCAAAGCGGTGGTGCTTTAGCTAAGGTATTCGTGCCTTATTTGGCGTGCTCTTCGAGGTAAGCAATGGCCTGGCCCACGGTGCCGATGTTCTCAGCCTGATCGTCGGGGATGCTTACGTTGAACTCTTTTTCGAACTCCATGATGAGCTCAACCGTGTCCAGCGAGTCAGCGCCGAGGTCGTTGGTGAAGCTGGCCTCCGGGGTCACTTCCGACGGCTCTACGCCCAGCTTGTCAACGATAATGCTTTTTACTTTTTCTGCGATTTCAGACATTTCCGTGGGGTTTAAAGAAAACTCGGGCACAAATAACACCATCTTCCTCAACATTATCAAACCGGACGGTAGCATTTGCCCCGCCCGGGGCGCTGGTTTCGCCCCCGCAAGTGCGTAGTTTTACGGCCATTGGACCTGATTCTGTGCTGCGCTATGAAAACCCTGACCCTCGACTGCGACTACGATTGTGACTTCGACCTGTTCGGCGTGGTGTCGTCGAGCCGGGACCATAAGCTGGCCTGGACGCTGAACCGCGCCCTGCGCCTGCGCCTGATCAAGCAGCAAGACATCATCTACGACCTGCTCACCCGCGGACGCCTGGTTATCAGCAACTACCTGCACGCCACCGAAACGGCCACGCTGCGCCTGCTGCGCAACCGCTCGGTAGACCCCTCAGTGCTGAAAAAGCCATTTCTGGCGCCGGATATCAAGGAGTACGACTACCTGATTCAGGTGCAGAACGGCACCGGCGCCCTCGATGCCGACGAACTGCTCACCCAGCTTTCGGCCCTGCCGGAGGTGCAGTACGCCTGTCGTTTCGACCCGAATACCCTTAAGTTCAAAGAAAACTTGCTCTTTTAGGGCCGCAAACCCGCTTACCCGCTTTCTTCCTCCCGGATTAGCCGAAGGATCTTACTCCGCCCCAAGCGACGCTCCCACCGTCACTGCAGGCGCCGGCAAGGAACCTCGTCCGAACAGATAGTGGCCTGTCCCGTAGGCCTCTTCAGCTGTTGGTACCCACGAGTGGCCTTAGCTTGCGCCTTGTGTGCTGGCATCGAGCGCGCCGTTTTGGCGTCGTAAGGTCCTTCGGCTGCGCCTCGGCGAACCGCATAAAAAAACTCCGCAACTAATTTCGCCTTTCCCAAGCTCGCAGTACAGTCCCCATCAATACATGGAAAACCGCCCCCATTTCAACAAGACCAAAATCGTGGCCACCGTCGGGCCGGCCTCCAATACCTACGAAAAGCTGGGTATGCTCATCCGCGAGGGCGTGGATGTGTTCCGCCTGAATTTCTCCCACGGTGAGCACGAAGAGCACCTGAAAGTCATCAACCTGGTGCGCCGCCTCAACAAGGACCTGCGCACGCACGTGGGCCTGCTGCAGGACCTGCAAGGCCCCAAAATCCGCCTCGGCGAAGTGGAAGGCGGTTCGTTTGAAATCAAAGCCGGCGAGCAAATCCTGCTGGTGTGCGGCGAGAAGGAAATCAGCCGCCCCGGCCGCATCAGCACCATCTACCTGGGCCTGGCGCGCGACGTGAAGGCCGGCGACATGGTTCTCATCGACGATGGCAAAATCGAGCTGCGCGTGCTGGCCACCGACCGCGAGAAGGAAGTGCAGTGCGAGGTGATTTACGGCGGGCTGGTGAAGCCGCGCAAGGGCATCAACCTGCCGGACTCGGACGTATCGGCCCCGTCGATGACCGAAAAAGACATTGAGGATCTGCGGTTCGGCCTGGAAAACGACGTGGACTGGATTGCGCTGTCCTTTGCCCGCCGCGGCGAAGACATCCGCTTCATCAAGCAGATCATTGCCGAAAGCGGCAAGCACGCCAAGGTGGTGGCCAAGATCGAGACGCCCGAGGGCCTGAAGAACCTCGACGACATCATCGCCCTGACCGATGCGGTGATGGTGGCCCGCGGCGACCTGGGCGTGGAGGTGAAGATGGAAGAGGTGCCGATGGCGCAGAAGATGATCATCGAGAAGTGCAACAAGGCCGGCAAGCCGGTGATTGTGGCCACGCAGATGATGGAAAGCATGATTACGGCGCCGCGCCCCACGCGCGCTGAAACCAGCGACGTGGCCAACGCCGTGCTCGACGGGGCCGACGCCGTGATGCTCTCCGCCGAAACTGCCGTGGGCGCTTACCCTGCGGAGGTGATTCGCTCGATGGTAGGTACCATCATGAGCGTGGAGACGCGCCGCGAGTCGCTGTATCACCACTGGTTCCCCATCACGCCGGAGTCGCCCTCGTTCATGGTCGACAGCGTGCTGTCGGCGGCCTGCCACATGGCCAAGAACACCGGCGCCAAAGCCATTACCGGCATGACGCACCGCGGTTACACGGCGTTCCAGATTGCCAAGTACCGCCCCAAGGCCAGCATTTTCATCTTCACCGACAACCGGGACCTGCTCACCACGCTCAGCCTCATCTGGGGCGTGCGCGGCTTCTACTACGATCGGATGGTGAGCACCGACGGCTCCGTGGCCGACATCAAGTATATCCTCACCACCACCGGCCACCTGGCCAAGGGCGACGTGTTCATCAACACGGCCTCCATGCCCATCGGTGAGAAGGGTAAGACCAACATGATTAAGCTGAGCGTGGTGTAATCCACTACCTCAGGCTAAAAAAGGCCGCTCCTGATTCGACAGGAGCGGCCTTTTTTCGTTCGGGCGTCATGTCGAGCTTGTTGAAGCATCTCGCGTGCTGACATTAGAGAGCAATCAGTATGACAGAAGGATTACTATCCACCATCAGCACGCGAGATGCCTTGGCTGCCCTCGACATGACGTTCTGTTACGTGTTCGACACGCCAGCAAAGCGGCAGGCCTACAACGCGCGAAGGCCCCGCGCAACCTGCGCGGGGCCTTCGTCAAGAACTCGACGGACTCCTGACTGCTTAGGCAGCCAGCGAGTTTACGTGCTTGGCCAGGCTGGACTTGTTGTTGGCAGCCTTGTTCTTGTGGATGATGTTCTTCTTAGCCAGACGGTCCAGCATCGACGATACTTTCTTCAGCAGCTCTTGAGCTTCCGTAGCGTCGGTGGTAGCGCGCAGCTTCTTAACGGCCGTGCGGGTCGATTTGGCCTGGTAACGGTTCAACACGCGCTTGGCTTCGTTCGAGCGGATGCGCTTCAGAGCCGACTTATGATTTGCCATGATGCGAAAAGCGGAAAAAACAGAGGTTCTGTCGAGGTTCTAGTCAATTGGGTTGGCAAAGGTAATAATTCTCAGCGACGTTGCCAAGCCCATTTAAGAAAAGCCTACTTCTGCTGCCGCAGGAACGACCTAACCGGCGCCCTCAGGAGTTAATCAACTTTGTCCTCAATCTTATTGGCCATGGTTTCGTGCGCACGGAGCATGGGCAGCGTTTTGGTGGCAAACGTCTGTACAGTGGGCGTCTGAGCACCTTTGCTCTTTACTTCAAACATGGCTACGTCCATCTTGTGGGCCGTTTCCATAGCGTCCATGTAAGCTTCGTCGAATTGCTTACCGGATTTGTTCATCACTTTGTCCATCATGGCCTGGTGCACCGGCATCAGCGTGGTGGGCATCACCACACCCATGGGCGTGGCCACGTTCTTCCAGTCCTGCGTGGCTTTGCCGTGGTGGTCCACCATCATCTGCCCAAACTTCTTTACATCGGCGTTGGTGGATTTCTGGGTGGCCATCTGCCCCATCTGGATTTCCAGCATGTTGCTGCTGGCCGCGGTGAGCATGAAAGTGGGGTCATCCATGGTAGCGAAGGTGCCCATGAAAGCGGTCATGTCGGATGCGCCGCTGGCGCCCGTGGCACTGGCCGCAGAGGTGACGCTTTGGTTGTCGCCGGCTGCGGATACATTGGTACCCTGCCCGCCGGGGTTGCTGCTGGTGCCCGAAGTCATGTCAGTGCCCGCGGACGAAGCATCGGTCATGGAGCTGCCACCGGTGCTGGCGCCGGTAGTGGAAGTGGAAGAGCTGCTACAGGCGCAGGTAAACATCAGGGCGGCAGCAGCTAAGTAGTACGTGGGGGTTTTCATCCTTTTTGCAAGGTTTTGTGGAACATCAACCCGGATTGTACGCCCATACCAGCTCAATAGTTTACAACAAATATTTGTTTTGTTATAATAGACGAGCTTACTCGTATGATGTCATCCTATCTGCATCGGGCATACGCGGACTCCGGCAACTTCCCGGCTGCTGCTGGGGTTGATGGTAATGAATCTTCTGGTAGCTGTCATAATAGTATGCATGCCGAAAGATTTGCTTATATTCCTTGGTCCTACCGAGGTTCATCGCCTAGCCGCCCACGCCATGCCGCTCATTGCCGACTCCCGCTATCGGCCGCCCTTTTACCTGTTCAACGGCCACCTGCAAACCATCGTGCCCAGCCTGCTGCGCGAGGTGCCCGATGTGCAGTACCAGCGCCAACGCGTGGAAACGCCCGACGGGGATTTTCTGGATCTAGACTGGACGCGCACCGAGCACGTGACCGATACGCTCGGCATCATCTCGCACGGACTGGAGGGCGACGCCGGCCGTCCCTACGTGCGCGGCATGGCCCGGGCCCTGAACCAAGCCGGCATCGACGCGCTGGCCTGGAACTACCGCAGCTGTAGCGGCGAGCCGAACCGCCTGCTACGCGCCTACCACCTCGGCGACACCGATGACCTGCACTTTGTGGTGCAGCAGGCCGTGGCTACCGGCCGCTACCGCCGCGTGTTCATGACGGGCTTTTCGGCGGGCGGCAACATGACCTTGAAGTACCTCGGCGAAGACGTGCCCCGCGTGCCGCCGCAGGTGGAGCGCGCCGCCGTGTTTTCGGTGCCCACGGATCTGAAGGCGGGCTCAATGCACATCTCACGGCTAGAAAACCGCATCTACCTGAACCGCTTCCTGAAGACGCTGCGGGCGAAAATCCGGCAGAAGGCAGAGCTGCTACCCGGCCAACTGGACCTGGCGGGCCTGGAAGAACTCAGCGACTTTCCGCAGTTCGACGACCGGTACACTGCGCCGCTGCACGGCTTCAAATCGGCCGACGAGTACTACGAGCGCAGCAGCTCCGGCCGCTATCTGGACGGCATCCGCATCCCGACGCTCATCGTCAACGCACAAAACGACCCATTTTTGCCCCCGACGTGCTTTCCGCGTGCGGCGGCTGAGCGCAGCCCTTACGTGTTTCTGGAAACGCCCGAGGCGGGCGGCCATGTGGGCTTTGCCGAAGGCCTGCCCTCCGATGGGCAGTACTACTCTGAGCGGCGGGCCGTGGAATTTCTGATGGCGCAGGTACCGGCTTAAACAGCTTATTGCCACGAAGCACAACGGCCCCGCACTTCACTGTGCGGGGCCGTTGTGCTTCGTGGCCAAGGCTACACGTTGTTGGTGCGTTTGCCGCGGGCCAGCGCTTTGTTGGCCGGCACGAAAACCACCTTTTTCGTCTCGAAGAACTCCTCGCTGAAAAAGTCGCTGAGGTTGGTAACGGTGGCTACCAGCCCCGATTCTTCGAGTTCCTCGGTCAGGTCGCCGCCCTTCAGGTAATACAGGCCGTGGGTTTCGCTGGCCGCGGCGGTGTTGGTGTAGCGCTGAGCAATCCAGGGGTGAAAGTTGGCCAGGCGCGTCACGGCGCGGCTCACCACGAAGTCGAACTTAGGGCGCACCTGCTCGGCGCGGATCTGCTCGGCCGATACGTTGTGCAGCTTCAAAGCGTGGGCCATGTCCTGCACCGCCTTGATCTTTTTGCCAATGCTGTCGATGAGGTGAAACTCCACTTCCGGAAACAGGATGGCCAGGGGCAAGCCAGGCAGGCCGCCGCCGGTACCTACGTCGAGCACGGTGCTGCCGGCGGGGAACTGCACCACTTTGGCAATGCTGGCGGAGTGCAGAAAGTGGCGTTCGGCGAGGTTGTCGACGTCGGTGCGGGCAATGAGGTTGACGCGTTCGTTCCACTGGCGGAACTCGTGGTCGAGCTGCTGAAACTGCTCGCGCTGGCGGGGCGTGAGGTCGGGGAAGTAGCGGAAGAGGATTTCCATCGTGCAGGCAAAGGTACGCGATGCTGCGAACGACGGTAGCACCAGCCGCACTGGTCATGCTTGCAATCAACGGTCGCACCGGCAGTCATTGCGAGCGAAGCGCGGCAATCGTTCCCCCAGTACCCCCGCCGGCGCAATCCTTACTACTCGAAAATAGCCCCGCTCGAAACTTTGCATCTGGAGTTACGAGCAGGTCCGTCTTTTTAGTTGCTACCAGTTGGGCCGTTGTGCCGCGAGAGGAAGGATTGCTTCGCTCTGCTCGCAATGACAGCAGGGTGAACCGCTGCTGTCATAAACAACGCCGCCCCGCTGAAGCAGCGGGGCGGCGTTGGCAGAAAGCATCGGGCTTAGATGATTTCCTTTTTGTTCTTCACCATGTCGTAGAGCAGCTCACGGGCGCGGTGCAGTTGGGCTTTCACGGTGCCAAGCGGGGCTTTCAGCTCCTGGGCAATTTCCTCGTAGCTCAGCTCATCGAAGTAGCGCAGGGTGACGAGGCGCTGGTACTTATCGGGCAGCCGCGACACCACGTGCTGCATGATTTCGATTTTCTGGTTTTTGATGGCCGACTCCGCCGGGTTCAGGTTGTTGTCGCGGAAATCAATGGTGATTTCGTCGCCGTTGTCAATCTTGATGGCCGAGTCGATGGACATCGTCTTGATTTTATTCTTGCGAATAAAGTCAATGCAGTTGTTGGTGGCGATGCGGAACAGCCAGGTGCTGAAGGCGTACTCGGGGTTGAACTTGTGCAGGTTGCGGAAGGCCTTGGCGAAAGCCTCGATGGTGAGGTCTTCGGCGTCGTCGGGGTTGCGCACCATCTTCAACACCACGTGGTACACGGGTTTCTTGTAGATCTGCATCAGTTCGGCGTACGCTTTTTCGTCGCCCTTTTCCACGGCCGAACGAATAAGCTTGAAGTCGTGCTTGGCCTTGGCCGAGAACTGCTTCTGGAGGTCCTGATTATTTACTTCCATCGGGAGGGGTTACGGTAGAGCACTAACGAGGCTGTCAGGAGAGAGTAGGCAAAAAAATACCCCGCGTCCAATACCGGTATCAACCACAAAGGTTGCCGGTCGTGGAGGCGGCGGCTGGCCTGCGCGTACGTAGCAACGATAAGAGAGGTTCGGACGCCCCATACCGCCGCCAACGCTACCCATTCAGGCTCAGGCACTACGAATGCCGCCAGAGTTCCGAGATAAAATAAGCCGTTGGCTAAGATAAAGGTTCCAAGCCGAACTCGGTCGGCCGCGCGGTAACGGTTGCCCGCCGACAGGTGCCGCCGCTTCTGCCGCCACCACGCGCCCCAGGTTTCGGGTGCGTGGCTAACGGTTTGGGCTTCGGCCACCGTAACGACGCTGGCACGCCTGCCGAGTTGCACCGCATCCTGCACCAGCAGGTCGTCGTCGCCGCTGAGGCGGCGGATGTGCGAGGCAAAGCCCTTGGTGGCCTGAAAGGTCTGCTTGGTGTAGGCCAGGTTGCGGCCCACGCCCATGTAGGGCTGGCCGCGCTCGGCGAAGCTGAGGTACTGCAGGCCGGTGAGCAGCGTCTCGAAGCGCACGAGCCGGTTCAGAAAGCCGGGTGTTTCGGCGTAGGGGCTGTAGCCGAGTATTAAGTCGGCTCCCGTATCGAAGCCGCGGGCCATGTGGCGCAACCACTGATCCGAGGTGGGCTGGCAGTCGGCGTCGGTGAAGAGCAGGTACGGGTAGCGGGCTACCTTGATGCCGAGCGTGAGGGCGTATTTCTTGGGCGCAATGTTCTCGGGCGTGCTGCCGATGGTGACCAGGCGCACGTTGGGGTAGTACTGGGTGAGCTGCTGGGCAAACAGGCCGGTGTCGTCGCCGGAACGGTCGTCGATGAGCACGACTTCGAACGCGGCGTAGTCCTGCTGCAGCAGCTCGGGCATGAGGTAGCGCAGCTGCTCCAGGGCGTTGCGGGCGGCCACCACGATGGACACGGGCCGGGCTTTTTCCTGCTCGGGGTTGGGCTCCACGGCCTCGGGCACCCGGCGCAGGGCAAAGGGCCAGAAGTAATACGCGGCGTACACCAATTGCAGCAGCAGGCTGAGTACGAGCAGCCAGGAAACGGGCGAAAGGTGGACGGGCAAGGCGCGGAGGGGGTGATTCGGCCCGCAAAGGTAGAGGGCAGACGGGAGGGTAGCACTGGTGCGGGAAGAAATATGACCCCAACGGCCCACCGCCGTCATTGCTCCGTCGGGCCTCCTCGCAATGACAGCGGGGTGAACTGTAGCTTGCATTCATCAGCCGCCAAAGACTTTTGCGGGGTTATCTTTGCGGCTTGTTTGGCGGCCGGCGGCATACGCTTCATTCCGTGCTACTTCGGCCCCGCTTCTTTTCCCGATGACCTTCGACCTCGTCGCCAACGACCCGCAGAGCAAGGCCCGCGCCGGTGTGCTCACCACCGACCACGGCACCATTCAGACGCCCATTTTCATGCCCGTGGGCACCGCCGGCTCGGTAAAAGCCGTGCACCAGCGCGAACTAAAGGAGGACGTGCAGGCCCAGATCATCCTCGGCAACACCTACCACCTGTACCTGCGCCCCGGCCTCGACACGCTGCGCAAAGCCGGCGGCCTGCACAAGTTCAACGGCTGGGACCGGCCCATCCTGACGGACTCGGGCGGCTACCAGGTGTACTCCCTGTCGAACACGCGCAAGATCAAGGAGGAGGGGGTGAAGTTCCGCTCCCACATCGACGGCTCGCAGCACCTGTTTACGCCCGAGGGCGTGATGGACATTCAGCGCGTCATTGGGGCCGACATCATCATGGCCTTCGACGAGTGCACGCCCTGGCCCTGCGAGTACGACTACGCCCGCAAGTCCCTGGACATGACGCACCGCTGGCTGAAGCGCTGCATCCAGCGCATCGACGAGACGGAGCCGCTCTACGGCTACGAGCAGCAGCTATTCCCCATCGTGCAGGGCTCCACCTTTAAGGACCTGCGGGTAAAATCGGCGGAGTTCATTGCCGAGCAGGGCCGCGCCGGCAACGCCATCGGCGGGCTGAGCGTGGGCGAGCCGGCCGAGCTGATGTACGAAATGACGGAAATCTGCTGCGACATCCTGCCCAAGGACAAGCCGCGCTACCTGATGGGCGTGGGCACGCCGGCCAACATCCTGGAGAACATTGCCTTGGGCGTGGACATGTTCGACTGCGTGCTGCCCACCCGCAACGCCCGTAACGGCATGCTCTTCACTACGCAGGGCATCATCAACATCAAGAACAAGAAGTGGGAGCAGGACTTCTCCCCCATCGACGAAGAACTCGGCGGCTACGCCAGCACGTTCTACTCCAAGTCGTACGTGCGCCACCTGTTCCACGCCAGCGAGTACCTGGCGGGCATGGTGGCTTCGGTGCACAACCTGACCTTCTACCTGTGGCTGGTGCGCAACGCCCGGGAACAAATCCTGGCCGGCACCTTCCGGGAGTGGAAGGAGCGTATGGTCAAGCAGCTGATGGTACGGCTGTAGCATTATGGCCCGGCGTAGAGACGCATATTTGCGTCTCGTCGTTGAACGGCTTGCATTCCTACAGCATTAACAACGTCAGCAACGATTGAGACGCAGGTAGGCGTCTCTACTCCCATCCAACAATGCTCCGCTTACTCGATAAATACGTCCTCGGCAAGCTGCTCACCACCTTCTTTTTCACGGTGGTGGTGCTGGTCATGGTTATCTGCGTGATTGACTTCACGGAGAAAAACGACGACTTCATCAAGCACGACCTGGGCGCCTGGATGATTATCCGGGACTATTACCTGAACCTGTTTCCCTACTACGCCAACCTGCTCTCCCCCATCACCGTGTTCATTGCCACGGTGCTGGTGACGGCCCGGCTGGCGGCGCGCACCGAAATTGTGGCCATTCTGGCCAGCGGCGTGAGCTTCCGGCGGTTTCTGCTGCCCTACGTGATGGGCGGCGTGCTCATCGGCGGGGTCATCTTCGGGCTGATCGGCTGGGTAATTCCGCTGGCCAATAAGCCGCGCGTGGCTTTTGAGCGGAAGTACGTGAAGAACCCCTACCGCTTTCAGGGGCGCAACGTGCACATCAAAATCGGCCCGCAGGACAACGCCTACCTCGAGAGCTACGACAATTCCGCCAACATTGGCTACCGCTTCGCCATCGAGACGGTGGAGGGCACGCTGCTCAAGCGCCGCCTTGCCGCCGACGCCATCAGCTGGGACTCGACCAAAAAAGTGTGGCACCTGACCCCGCAGACCGTGCGCACCATCAGCCCCGACGGCCGCGAGACGATGCGCATTTACAGCGCCCGCGACACCACCCTGAACCTGTATCCCAAGGACTTCGGCAGCACCTACCGCCTGGCCGAAACCATGACCACGCCGGAGCTAAACCGCTTCATCAACGAGAAAATCAGCCGCGGCGCCGACGACACCGAAATTTACCTGGTGGAGAAGTACGAGCGGTACGCCTACCCCTTCGCCATCACCATTCTCACCGTCATCGGCGTGATTATGAGCGCGCGCAAATCGCGCAACGGCGTGGGCGGGCAGATTGCCCTGGGCTTCGTACTGGCCTTTATCTACATCGGCTTCGTTATCCTGAGCCGCAACCTGGCCCTGGTGGGCGACATGCACCCCATGCTCGCGGCCTGGGTGCCCAACATCGTCTTCAGCTCCATCGGGCTGGTGCTCTACCGTTTCATTCCCCGCTAGGTGGTGAAATGGTGAGCTGGTGAACTAAAGAGTGACGTTCCGCTTGCGCTAAATGCGCCCTACCGTCCTTCCGAACATCAAACTCACTATTTCACCATCTCACCATTTCACCACATGCTAAAGGATTACCTCCGCCTCCACTTCATCGTGTTTTTGTGGGGCTTCACGGCCATTCTGGGCAAGCTGATTTCGCTGCCACCGGTGGAGCTGGTCTTCTACCGCACGCTCATTGCATCGGTGGGGCTGGCGGGGCTGCTGAAGATGCGTAACATGCCGTGGCGCGTGCCCACCGGGCAGGCCGTACGGCTGATCGGGGTGGGCGCTCTGGTGGCCGCGCACTGGATTACCTTTTTCCTGGCGGCCCGCTTGTCGTCGGTGAGCGTGTGTTTGGCGGGCATGGCCACCTTGGCCCTGTGGACGTCGATTCTGGAGCCGTTGCTGCTGCGCAAGCGCTTTCAGCCCTACGAAATTCTGCTGGGGCTGCTGGCCATGGTGGGCTTGTACCTGGTGTCACAGGCCGAGTTTGACCAGCTGCTGGGCCTGGGCGTAGCCATTTTGTCGGCAGGCCTGAGTGCGCTGTTCAGCGTGCTGAATGCCCGGCTGATCAAGGACCACCCGCCGCTGCGCCTGACGCTCTACGAAATGGGCGGGGCCTGCGTCAGCATCATGGTGTTTCTGATTGCCCGCCCGGCCTTTGGCGGCGCGCTGCCCAGCCTAAACCCCACTCCGGCCGACTGGCTGTGGCTGGTGCTGCTGGCCGGCGTGTGCACGGTATACGCCTTCTCTACTTCCGTGGAGCTGATGAAGCGTCTCTCGGCCTTTGCCGTGAACCTGACCATCAATCTGGAGCCTGTATACGGCATCGTGCTGGCCGTGCTGATGTACTGGCTGGGGGCGCCCGGCTTCGGGCAGGAAAAGCTGTCGGGTGGCTTTTACCTCGGCACCTTCGTGATTCTACTCAGCGTGCTGATTCATCCGCTGCTAAACCAGTGGCAGCTGCGCCGCCGCCGGCCCACCGCCGACGAAGCCGTATCGTTGGTGGAGCGCTAAGGGCGTGACGTCACAAACAAGCGGGCCGTGCTTCGATGGGAAGCACGGCCCGCTTGTTTTTTGGTGTTAGCAGCTGGTCCTGCATAAAGGGCATCAGTGCTGGCAGAATCTTCCTCTACAGCTGCCCATCCCACACCAGAAACTCGGCCGGCAGCTTCAGCGCCGGTGGCAGCGCCTGCCCCGGCCACAGCCCAAACACGGCCGACCCGGAGCCCGAAAGGCTGGCGTACGCGGCGCCGGCCACGTAGAGCTGCTGCTTTAGCTGCTCCAGCAACGGGTACTTCGGTGCCAGCGAGTCTTCAAAATCGTTTACCACCGTGTCGCGCCACGTCTCGATGGGGCCGGCCAAGGCCGTACGCAGCTCGTGCCGGGGCGCTTGGGGCGTCACGCCGGCGTAGGCTTCGGCGGTGCTGATGTGCAGATTGGGGTAAATCACCTTGCAGGCCGCGCCGCGCAGTTGGGGCAGCGGCAGTGGCTGTAGCTCGTCGCCGCGGCCGGTGGCCAGGGCGGGCTCGTTGCGGATGAAGAAGGCACAGTCGGAGCCCAGGCGGCGGGCGTAGGCTTCGAGCTGCTCGCCGGTGAGGCCTAGACCAAGCACCGTGTTCAGCGCCCGCAGCGCAAAGGCGGCATCGGCCGAGCCGCCGCCCAGCCCGGCCCCGATGGGCACCACCTTGTGCAGGTGCAGCTGTACCGGCGGCACCTGCGGAAAGTCGGCCTGCAGCAGCTCGTAGGCGCGGCGGCAGAGGTTGGTGGCCGGGTCGCCGGGAATGGGCCGGCCGGTAAGCGCGAGGCTGGTTTCGGCGGCGGGCAGCACTTCCAGCGCGTCGCACCACGGTAGGGGCACCATCACGGTTTCGAGGGTGTGGAAGCCGTCGGGGCGGCGCTCCGTGATGTGCAGACCGAGGTTGAGCTTGGCGTTGGGGAAGACGAGCATGGCGCAAAGAACGGCAGGCTGGCGCAACCATGCCACCCCGGTGTATATTCCCGGGCTGCGTCCCGCGTCGTCGGCAGCCCGTAACTTGCTGCGTATTTCCGCCGCTCATGCCCGCGCTCCACGTCCCTCCTACTCCGGCCACTTCCTGGTACCGTCGCCGGGGCAAGCGCGGGCTCGACGTAGCGGTGGCCCTGCCGCTGCTGCTGCTCACGCTGCCGGTGCTGGCGCTGGCCGCCTTGCTGCTCTGGCTGCAGCCGGGCCAGCGGAGCGTCTTGTTTCGGCAGCTACGGCCGGGGCTGCACGCGCAGCTGTTCACGCTCTACAAGCTGCAGACCATGACCGAGGCGCGCGACGCCCACGGCCAGCTGTTGCCCGACGCCCAGCGCCTGACCCGCCTCGGCCGCTGGCTGCGCGCCACCAGCCTCGACGAGCTACCGCAGCTCTGGAACGTGCTGCGCGGCGACATAAGCCTGGTGGGCCCCAGACCTTTGCTACCCGAGTATCTGCCGCTGTATTCACCTGAGCAAGCCCGCCGCCACGCGGTGCGCCCGGGCATTACGGGCTGGGCGCAGATCAACGGCCGCAACGCCATCAGCTGGGAGCAGAAATTTCGCTACGATGTTTGGTACGTCGAGCGTGTGTCCTTTGCGCTGGATTTGCGTATTCTAGCGCTGACGGCCGGCCGCGTGCTCGGCGCCCACGGCGTTTCGGCGCCCGGCCAAGCCACTACCCAAGCCTTCCGCGGCTCGGCCCCTTCCTCTGAGTAAGCTGCATGACGCAATTGTTTTTCACCGACTACGAAGACCCCGATTTCACTGGCGTACGCCCCTTGGTTATCGTCGGTGCGGGCGGCCTTGGCCGCGAAGTGCTGATGCTGGTGCGCCAGATCAACGAAGTAGAGCTGCGCTGGAACGTGCTCGGCTTCTACGACGACCAGCGCCCGCCCAACGACCGGGTGCACGAGCTGCCGTGGCTGGGTACCATCGACGACCTGAACCAGCAGGAAGAGTCGGTGTACGCCGCCGTGGCCATCGGCAACAGCCACCACCGCGCTGCCGTGGTGGCCGGCCTCACGTCCGAGCGCGTGCATTTTGCCACGCTGCTGCACCCCTCGGTGGTGGTGCGGCCCTACCAGTTCGTGCAGTTCGGCGCGGGCTCTATCGTCTGCCAGGGCTGCATTTTCACCTGCGACATCCGCCTGGGCCGGCACGTGCTGCTGAACCTGGGCTGCACCATCGGCCACGACGCCGTGCTGGAGGATTTCTGCTCCCTGATGCCCCACGCCAACGTCGGCGGCGAGGCTTACCTGGAAACGGCCGTGTACCTGGGCACCAACGCCACCGTCATCAACCAAGTGCGCGTGGGGGCGCGTACCATCGTGGGCGCCGGCGCCGTGGCCGTGCGGGATTTGCCGGCCGATTGCACGGCTGTGGGCGTACCGGCGCAGGTCATTAAGCAGCACGGCGCCAACTAACCCGCCGTGTTCTTCGCGTAGACCTCCGAACTTGCTTCGGCACCGCCGCTGCGGTTGCTCTGTCCCCCTTTCCACCGTGGCTGCTCTCCCGGCAGCCCGAGCTTCGGCTTTTGCTTTCTTCTGATGCGTAGCGACGAATACGACCGGCTTTACCTCTCGCCGCCCCACCTCGGCCGCCACGAGCTGAACTACCTGCACAAGGCCATCGAAGACAACTGGGTGGCGCCCGTGGGTCCCAACCTCGACGGCTTCGAGCGGGACCTGTGCCAATACACCGGTGCCGGGCACTGCGTGGCGCTCAGCTCGGGCACGGCCGCCATTCACCTGGCACTGCTCCTGCTCGGCGTGGGCCCTGGCCACGAGGTCATCGTGCCCTCGTTCACCTTCGTGGCCACCGCCAACCCGGTGCGCTACGTCGGGGCCGAACCGGTGTTTGTCGACAGCGAAGCCACCACCTGGAACCTCTGCCCCGAGCAGCTGCGCGAGGCCCTGGCCGACCGGCAGCGCCAGGGCAAGCAGGTGAAGGCGGTGGTGGTGGTGCACCTGTACGGCATGCCTGCGCGCCTCACGGAAATCCTGGCTGTGGCCGCCGAGTACGGCGTACCGGTGCTGGAAGACGCCGCCGAAGCCCTGGGCGCCCGGTACCGGCAGCAGCCGCTGGGCTCGTTTGGGGCCGTGAGCGTGCTGTCGTTCAATGGCAACAAAATCATCACCACCAGCGGCGGTGGGGCCCTGCTCACCAACAACCCGGAATGGGCCCAGCAGGCGCGTTTCCTGGCCACGCAGGCCCGCGACGCGGCGCCCTACTACCAGCATTCGGTGCAGGGCTACAACTACCGTCTGAGCAACCTGCTGGCCGGCATCGGCCGCGGGCAGATGGAGCTGATTGAAGACCGCGTGAAGCGGCGGCGCGAGATTTACGCGCAGTACCATGAGCTACTGCAGCCTGTGGAGGCCGTGCAGGTAGGCCCGGCCGAGCCCGAAGGGATGCGCGCCAACCGCTGGCTCACGACTATCCTATTGCGGCCCGAGCACACCGACCGCACGCCCGAAGACCTGCGCCAGCACCTCGAAAGCCACAATATTGAGGCCCGGCCGCTGTGGAAGCCGCTGCACCTGCAGCCCCTGTTTGCTAGCAGCCCGATGTACGGCGGCACCGTCTGCGAAGACTTATTCGCCCGCGGCCTGTGCCTACCATCCGGCTCAGCCATGACTGATACCGACGTGCGGCGCGTAGTGAAAGCGTTACGGGAGTTTTTCTAATTTCCGCGCCGAAGCCTGAAACTTAGCCCAAAACGGAGGATAAACAGCCCATAAAGTTCATTCTGCAGTACAAAACGCAGACCTGCCAGCATAAAACGCCAGCTGAGTAGTATAAAACTTGGCGACTCTAGCTCAGAGCTTGTTGTAAGTCGGCCATCAGCTCTTCGATTGGCTCGATACCAACTGACAGCCGAATCAAGCCGACGGTAATGCCCAGCGCGGCTTGCTGTTCGGCCGTGAGGGCGCGGTGCGAGGTACCAAGCGGATACGACAGCGAAGAATCGACCCCGGCCAGGGACGGGGCAAACGGGAAGCGCGTGGTGCGGCGCATGAACTCACTCACGGCTTCCTTGTCGTCGGTGAGCTTAAAGGAAAGCATGCCGCTGAACAGCCCGCCGCCCTGCGCGGCTGCCAATGCATGTTGCTCGTGGGTGGGCAGGCCGGGGTAGTACACCGCGCGCACGGCCGGGTGCTGGTTCAGCATTTCGGCCAGGGCCAGCGCGTTATGGCTGTGCTCCCGAATGCGCAGACGCAGCGTTTTGAGGCCGCGCACGGCCAGCCAGCTTTCCATAGGGCTCAGCGTGAGGCCGTAGAACACCCCGATTTGCTTAAGACGCGCCGCTACTTCCCGCTCAGCGGCCACGGCCACGCCCGCCGTCACGTCGGAGTGGCCGGCAATGTATTTGGTGACGCTGTGCAGGGTAATATCAGCCCCCAGAGCCAGCGGCTGGGTCAGCAGCGGCGTGGCGAAGGTGTTGTCGACCACCAGCTTCAGGCCCAGCTCGTGGCAGTGCGCGGCGAGGCGGCGCAGGTCGGCCACGCGCAGCAGCGGGTTGCTGATGGTTTCGGCCAGCAGCAGGCGCGTGTTGTCCTGCCGGTGCTGACCCAGGTCGTAGAGCTGCTCGAAGGGCACGTACGTCACCGAAACCCCCATGCGGCTCAGCTCGGTGTTCAGCAGCGCGGCCGAGCCGCCGTAGATATCCGCCGCGCACAGCACATGGTCGCCGGCCTGGCAGTAGGCCAGAATAGCCGCAAAAATGGCCGCCATGCCCGACGACGTAGCCACGGCCCCGGCCCCGCCCTCCAGCGCGTTTACGGCGTCGGCCAGCTCGTCGGAGTTGGGGTTGCCGTTGCGCGAGTACAGGTAGCGGCTGTTGGGCTCCTGGTAGTACTGGTCTAGCTCGTCGAGGTCCTGAAACTTAAAGACCGACGTTTGGTAGATGGGCGTGATTTTCGGGTGGATAGAGGCCATGGGAAGCGGGGAAGTTGGGGGCAAAGGCACCGGCCGGACAGCGGGGTTGCACCAGCCGGCCGACGGTCCTGCAAGCTACAGCCGCGGCCCCGTTAATCCCGCCTGCCCGCCCTCCTGCTTGCCTGTTACCCCACGCCCGGCGCCTCCGTACCGGGCGGAAGCCGGTTTTTCTTTTTTTGCGCCGCCCGGTTTTCGCGCCGAAATACCTCCATAAGCACCAGGAAATACGACACCAGCAGCGGCCCCACCACCAGCCCGATGATGCCAAAGATTTCCACGCCCAGCACCAGCCCCACGAGCGTCACCAGCGGGTGAATGTCGCCCATGCGCTTGGCCAGCAGGATGCGCAGCAGGTTATCCACATTGATGATGACGATAAGCCCGACCAGCAGGATGCCGATGGCCCGACCCGTCTCGCCCTGCGAAAACTGGTACAGGGCCGCCGGCCCCCACACCAGCGGCGTGCCCAGCACCGGCAGAAACGCCATAAAAAAGGCCACCACGCCCCAGAACAGCGGATCGGGCACGCCGAAAAGCAGCAAAGTGAGGCCCGTTAGGATGCCTTGCACCAGGGCCACCAACACTTGCCCCAGCACGTTGGCGTTGACGTTGTTTTTCAGCGACTCGCCCAGCTCGTTCATCGTCTCGCTGCGGAAGGGCATGTAGCGACGCAGCCCGAGCAGGAAGTATGTTTCCTGCACGAACATGTAGTACATCGTGAACAGCATCAGCCCGACTACCACCAGGAAGTTCAGAGCGCTGCTGGCCAGCGTGGGCAGCCAGCGGCTCACCTGCCCCGCGCCCTGCTGCAGCAGCTGCCGCACGTTGTCCTGCGAGGTTATCTTGAAACCTGTGGCCTGCTCCAGCTTGTGCAGCACGTCCAGAATGCGCTCCGGCTGCCGGGCATAGGCCACCAGCCGGTCAATCAGCAGGGAGCTGAGCGCGTAAAACGGGATGACCAGCACCACCACCGTCAGTACCAGAATGCCCACGGTGACCAAGCGCCGGTTCCAGCGCCGCTTGTGCACCAGCGCCACCCACAGCGGCCGAAACACCACGAATAGGATGCCCGCCGCCAGAAAGGCTGTCAGGTAGTGCGCCAGCCCAAACAGCATCAGCGTGACCAGCCCCACTAGCGAGGCAATGAGCAACACGTGCCGCTGCCGGGGCGTGTAAATGTTCTCGATGGAATTGTACGGGTCGACGGGCGGCATATGGAGGCGGCTTTGCAGCCACAACGATACGACAGCGCGGGGTATTTGCCCGCCAAAGTGCCAAAAAGGCGCCCCCGGGTTCCGCAAGCGCCTTTTCTATGCCTGCTACCCGCTGCGGCGGTGGCCTACTTGACCTGCTTCAGCTGTTGATTGAGCTCGGCCACCAGTTCCTGGGTTTCGGGCAGCTTCCGCAGCTGCGTGAGGTACTGTTGGGCCTCGGTTTTGTGGCCTAGCACCAAGCTCGTTTTTACCAAAGCTGCCAGCGTGGCCGCTTCCTTAGGCTGGAGCTTGGCCGCCTGTTTCAGCTGCGCCAGCGCTTCTTCGTGCTGCCCGCGGCTGCTGTAGTACTGGCTCAGGTTAAAGGGCCCCAGGTAGCTTTCCGGGTAGAATTCGGTAATCAGCTCCGTCAGCTGCTTGCCCGTGGCCAACGCAGCCTCGCCGCCCTGCTGCCAGTAGAACTCAGCGTAATCATCCAGCGAAGCCGGCACAAACTCGCCCTCCGGCGCCGGCAGTTCGGCGCTGTCGTACCAGTACCAGGGCTGCCCGTTTTTGCCGTGGCTGTTCAGGGCCTGGCGCAGCGCCACCACCTGCTGCCGGGCGTCGCCCTGCTTTTCGTACGACTTGGCCAAGGCGAAGTGTACGTCGAGGCGGTCGGGCGCCAGCGTCAGTGCTTGGCACAGGGCGTCCTGGGCCGCTTCAGTTAGCTGCGCCGCTGTGGGGGCAGCGGCTTTGCCGGCCGGCGCCGCCGGGCTACCCTTGCGGCCGCGGCTTTGCTCGGCCCGCCGCAGCAGGTAACTGGCCCGGGCCACGTACACGTTGGCGTTACGCGGCTCCTGCTGGCGCCAGCGGGCCAGGGTCAGGCGCATGGTAGCCGTATCGTTGATCTGGTACGCTTTGCGGAAGGTCGTCTGCTGATCCTGCGCCGCCACCTCGCCGCATGCGACAGCCGCCACGGCTACCGCTAGTATCCCTCTGAGCACGGGTTGTCCTGATTACGTGAATGGGCAAGGATGCCCACCCAAAATTACGCGGCGCCGCGCCGCCAAACTAGCCGCCGCGCAAAAACAAAAACCCCGCAGCCGGTAAGGGCCACGGGGCTTCCAATTAGGTCGGGACGTAGCTTAGGCCAGAACGGATTCGGCCAGCACCGTCACGTTGTTGCGCAGCACTTCCACCACGCCGCCGCTCACCCGGAACGACTCGCGGCCGGTGGCGCTGGTCACCCGCAGCTCGCCGGCCTGCAAGGCGGCAATCATCGGCGCGTGGTTGTTGAGCACTTCAAACTGACCGGATGCACCCGGAAATACGGCCGAGGTAACTTCCCCCTCAAACACCTTCCGGTCCGGCGTGATGATTTCTAAACGCATGGCTTTCTAATGTGAGAAATGTGGAAATGTGATGAATGTGCTGAGGGTTGTGTGAAAGTTATTTTCACATTTCCCACATCAGCACATTCCCCACATTAGAAATTAGCGGGCCTCAGCCATCAGACGCTCGCCCTTCGCTACGGCATCCTCGATGGTGCCCACGAGGTTGAACGCAGCTTCCGGCAGGTGGTCGTACAGACCATCGATGATGCCGTTGAAGCCTTTGATGGTGTCCTTGATGTCTACCAGCACGCCTTTCAGGCCGGTAAACTGCTCAGCCACGTGGAAGGGCTGCGACAGGAAGCGCTGCACGCGACGGGCGCGCGACACCACCAGTTTGTCCTCTTCCGAGAGTTCGTCCATGCCCAGGATGGCGATGATGTCCTGCAGTTCCTTGTAGCGCTGCAGAATCTCCTTCACGCGCTGGGCCGTGTTGTAGTGCTCGTCGCCGATGATGGCGGCATCGAGGATACGCGAGGTCGAGTCGAGCGGGTCCACGGCCGGGTAAATGCCCAGCTCGGCGATTTTACGCGACAGAACCGTGGTAGCGTCCAAGTGGGCGAAGGTCGTAGCCGGCGCCGGGTCAGTCAAGTCGTCAGCCGGTACATATACCGCCTGTACCGAGGTGATGGAACCGCGCTTGGTCGAGGTGATGCGCTCCTGCATGGCACCCATTTCGGTGGCCAGCGTGGGCTGGTAACCTACGGCCGACGGCATACGGCCCAGCAGAGCCGATACTTCCGAGCCCGCCTGCGTGAAGCGGAAGATGTTGTCCACGAAGAACAGGATGTCGCGGCCGGCACCCTGGCCGTCGCCGTCGCGGAAGTTCTCAGCTACCGTCAGACCCGACAGGGCCACGCGGGCGCGAGCTCCGGGGGGCTCGTTCATCTGGCCGAACACGAAGGTCGCTTTCGAGTCCTTCATGCCTTCCAGGTTCACGGCGTCGAGGTTCCACTCGCCTTTTTCCATGCCGTGCATGAACTCCTCGCCGTACTGTACGATACCGGCTTCGATCATTTCGCGCAGCAGGTCATTGCCTTCGCGGGTACGCTCGCCCACGCCGGCAAATACCGACAGACCCGAGTAGGCCTTGGCGATGTTGTTGATCAGCTCCTGGATCAGTACGGTTTTGCCTACGCCGGCACCACCGAACAGCCCGATTTTACCGCCCTTTGCGTAGGGCTCGATCAGGTCGATAACCTTGATACCGGTGTACAGTACCTCGGTGCTGGTGGAGAGGTCTTCGAAGCGCGGGGCCGAGCGGTGGATGGGCAGCGAGCCGGAGGCCGAAGGCTGGGGCAGGCCGTCGATGGCCTCGCCGACCACGTTGAAGAGGCGGCCGAGCACGGCGTCGCCGGTCGGCATCTGGATGGGCGTGCCCAGGTCGCGCACTTCGGCGCCGCGGGTCAGGCCGTCCGTCGAGTCCATGGCAATCGTGCGCACACGGTCTTCGCCCAGGTGTTGCTGGCACTCCAGGATAACGCGCGTGCCGTTGTCCTTGATGACTTCGAGGGCGTCGAGAATGTTGGGAAGCTTAATGCCTTCACCCGCGAAGCTCACGTCCACGACGGGGCCGATAACCTGGGTGATTTTGCCGGTATTCGCCATTGCAGTTCTTTATATGGGAGAATGAGAGCAGTTTCAGGCCGCAAAAGTACGGCCCAATCGGCGCCCGAACAAACCAGCTCGGCGGCGAAAATGCGCAGAAAGTTTTCTCGCTGAAAATCACCGGAAAAAGGGCCTTTTTGAGCTTACTGAGGGGGTTTCGTTGAAATTTTTTTTTGGGTAAAATTTGGAGGCAGCGAAAACGTAGCTACATTTGCAAACCCAAACGGCACAACCACTGGTAACCGGATGGAAAATTGTCCGATGGTGTAACTGGCAACACGCTTGATTTTGATTCAAGAAAGTCCAGGTTCGAGCCCTGGTCGGACAACCAACAAGGCGCTGGCCCCCTCTTCGGAGCGGAGTCGGCGCCTTTTGCGTTTTACGGTCTCTGCCGGTCGGCCCACGCGTTAGCGGCGGTCCGGGGCCTGAGTGGCCTGCGAACCAAGCCTCTAGCGCGTGCTTCCCCGACTTTGCGGCGGCCGGCTCCTTGCTTCGCTCACTCAGTTCCCATTCTTCTCTCATGTCCTCGCAGGTCAAAATCTTCTCCGGCACCACGTCGCGCGCCGTGGCCGAAAAAATTGCCGCCGCCTACGGTCAGCCCCTCGGCGACCTTACCATTCAGCGCTTCGCCGACTCCGAAATCGGCCCGAGCTTCAACGAGAGCGTACGCGGCTGCGAGGTATTTCTGATCCAGAGCACCTTCCCGCCCTCCGACAACCTGATGGAGCTCATGCTGATGGTGGACGCGGCCAAGCGCGCCTCGGCCTACAAAGTCAACGTGGTGATGCCCTACATGGGCTACACCCGGCAGGACCGCAAGGACAAGCCGCGCGTGAGCATCGGCGCCAAAGTGGTGGCCGAGTTCATCCAGAGCGTGGGCACCTCCCGCCTGATGACCTGCGACCTGCACGCCGGCCAGATTCAGGGCTTCTTCGACATTCCGGTGGATCATCTGGACGGCTCCACCATCACGGCGCCCTACATCAAGTCGCTGAACCTGGATAACCTCATCTTCGCCTCGCCCGACGTGGGCGGTGTGGTGCGCACCCGGGCCTTTGCTAAGAAGTTCGGGGCGGAAATCGTGGTCTGCGACAAGATGCGCCTGCGGGCCAACGAAATTGCGTCGATGCAGGTCATCGGCGACGTGACGGGCATGAATGTGGTGCTCGTGGATGACATCGTGGACACGGCCGGCACCGTGTGCAAGGCTGCTGACCTGCTGCTGGAGCGCGGTGCCGCTTCCGTGCGCGCCGTCATCACCCACCCCGTGCTCAGCGGCCCGGCCCACGAGCGAATCCGTAACTCCTCGCTGGTGGAGCTGATTACCACCGATACCATCCCGCTACGCGAGGAAAACGAGAAGATCAAGGTGATTTCCGTGGCTGACCTCTTCGCCCGCGCCATTCACAACGTGGTGTCGCACGAGTCCATCAGCTCGCTCTTTATATAATATAGAACGGCGGTAATAAATCGTCCGTCATCCTGAGCAGAGCGAACCGAAGGTCGACGTAGTCAAGGACTTTTCTCCAGCCCTGCACTAACACAAAAGCGCAGCCACTAACGCCCAATCGTCCGGGCCTCAATGGCTGCGCTTCTGGTTTATTAGAAAAGCGTCGTCACTTCGTAGCCAACAGCGGTACAGGGTGCGGGAAAGGTCCTTTGACTACGTCGACCTTCGGTTCGCTCTGCTCAGGATGACGTTCTTTTTGCCTCTCTCCTATTCCATTCAATACATATAGTCTCTGCGCGCTTTTCAATCCCAACTTAACCGCGTACCTTTGCGGCCCCTTCGGCCTTACCCGCTGAGCGGAACAAATTCATTTCAAGGCCTTTAACGGGGCCACACTTTTTCAACACCAGTTTTATGAAAAGCCTGGAGATTGTAGGGTTTAAAAGAGCGAATCTCGGCAAGAAGGAAGCCAAGCGCCTGCGCCTGGAGTCGTATGTACCGTGCGTGATGTACGGTGGCGAGACGCAAGTTCACTTCTACGTGCCCGCCATCCTGTTCCGCGAGTTGCTGTACACCCCCGAGGTGCACATTGTGGACCTGAACGTGGAAGGTGACACCTACCGCGCCATCGTGCAAGACGCTCAGTTCCACCCCGTGAACGAGATGCTGCTGCACGTCGACTTCCTGCAGCTGCAGGAAGGCAAAGAGGTGAAAATGGACGTACCGGTGAAGTACGTGGGCGTATCGCCGGGCGTACAGCAAGGTGGCAAACTGGTGTCGAAGCTGCGCAAGCTGAAAGTGCAGGCGCTGCCCGAGAACCTGCCCGACTTCGTAGCCGTGGACATTTCGGACCTGGGCCTGGGCAAGTCGATCAAAGTAAGCAAGGTGGAAACCACTGGCTACAAGATCCTGACCAACCAACTGGCTCCTATCGCCACCGTGGCCATCCCGCGTGCGCTGAAAGGCCAGATGCAGGCCGAGAAATAGGTTTTTGCGCTACCCGCAAGAGAAAAATCCTGCTCTGCCTGGTGGCGGGGCAGGATTTTTTACGTTTGCGCCCCAGTAAGACTTCTGTATGAAATTTCTGATCCTCTGCCTGGGCAACATCGGGCCGGAATACGCTGATACACGGCACAACGTGGGCTTTATGGTGGGCGACTACCTGGCCCGCAAGTTCGAAGCGGCGCCCTGGGAGCTGGGCCGCCACGCCTTCACCACCGAAATCAAGCACAAAGGCAAAACCTTCGTGCTGGTGAAGCCCACCACGTACATGAACCTGAGCGGCAAAGCCGCGGCCCACTGGCTGAGCACGCTCAAGCTGGAAAAGGAGCAGATGCTGGTGGTAACCGACGATTTGGCCCTGCCCTTCGGCAAGCTGCGCCTGAAGGGCAAAGGCTCGGCCGGCGGGCAGAATGGCCTCAAGCACATCCAGGAGACGCTGGGCACCGACGAATACGCCCGCCTGCGCTTCGGCATCGACTCCAGCTTCTCCAAAGGCCGACAGGTCGACTACGTGCTCAGCCCCTTTTCGGCCGACGAGCAGATCGACCTGCCCCTGCGCTTGGAAAAGGCTGGCGAGGCTGTACTGGCCTTTGGCACGCTGGGCATCGAGCGGGCCATGAACGTGGTGAACGTGAAGTAGCGCCCGTTCACCGTCATTGCGAGCGAAGCGCGGCAATCCTTCCCCTCGCGGCACAACGGGCCATTACCTACTCACCGAAAACAGCACCGCCCGAAACCACAGTTGCAGGTTTCGGGCGGTGCTGTTTTGGCTGATGCCAGTTATAGCGTCAGTACTACTGGAGGAAGGATTGCCGCGCTTCGCTCGCAATGACTGCCAGTGAGCCGGCGGCCTTACGCCACGAAGGAACCGGGGCGCACGGGCTGGCCGGGCTGCATCAGGCTGAGCTTACCGTCGGCGTTTTCGGCCATCAGCAGCATGCCCTGCGACTCGATGCCTTTGATTTCGCGCGGGGCGAGGTTCAGCAGCACCAGCACTTGCTGGCCGATGAGCTGCTCGGGCGCGAAGTGCTCGGCAATACCCGAGACGATGGTGCGCTTGTCGAGGCCGGTGTCCACGGTGAGCTTCATCAGCTTCTTGGTCTTGGCTACTTTCTCGGCCGTGAGGATGGTACCGATGCGCAGATCCATGCGCCCGAACTCCTCGAACGAAACGTTGTCTTTGGCCGCCTGCACGGGCGCGTTGGCCAGTTGATTAGCCAGCTTGGTATCGAGCAGCTTCTGCACCTGGGCTTCCACCGTCTTGTCCTCAATCTTGTCGAAGAGCAGGAAGGCTTCGCCGAGCTGGTGACCAGCGGCCAGGGTGGCAGGATTACCGGCAGTAGACCAGCTGCCTTGCGCCGTGTTTAGCATGCGGCCCAAGTTGGCGGCGGCTACGGGCAGGAAGGGCTCCATGAGCGTGACCAGCGAGGCGGCCAGCTGCAGAGCCACGTGCAACACGGTGCCAGTGCGCGCTTCGTCGGTTTTGATGAGCTTCCAGGGCTCGGTCTCGGCCAGGTACTTGTTGCCGAGGCGCGTGAGGTTCATCAGCTCGTTGAGCGCGTCGCGGAAACGGTAGTTTTCGATCAGGTCACCGATGCGCTGGGGGAAGTCGGCCAGCTGGGCAAAAACTTCCTGGTCGGCGCTGGTCAGCTCGCCGGCCGCGGGCACCTGGCCGCCGAAGAACTTGTGCGTCAGCACCACGGCGCGGTTGACGAAGTTGCCAAGGTTGGCAACCAGCTCGTTGTTGTTGCGGGCCTGGAAGTCCTTCCAGGTGAAGTCGTTGTCCTTGGTTTCGGGGGCATTGGCGCAGAGCACGTAGCGCAGCACGTCGGCCTTGCCGGGGAAGTCCTGCAGGTACTCGTGCAGCCATACGGCCCAGTTGCGCGAGGTCGAAATCTTGTCGCCTTCCAGGTTCAGGAACTCGTTGGCGGGCACGTTGTCGGGCAGGATAAAGTCGCCGTGGGCCTTGAGCATTGCCGGAAAGATGATGCAGTGGAACACGATGTTGTCCTTGCCGATGAAGTGCACCAGCTTGGTGCTGGGGTCCTGCCAGTAGGGTTTCCAGGCGTCGCCGGGCAGCAGGTCCTTGGTGGCGGAGATGTAGCCGATGGGCGCGTCGAACCACACGTAGAGCACCTTGCCGTCGGCGCCTTCCACGGGTACGGGCACGCCCCAGTCTAGGTCGCGCGTTACGGCGCGGGGCTGCAGGCCCTGGTCGATCCACGACTTGCACTGGCCGTACACGTTGGTTTTCCAGTCCGATTTGTGGCCTTCGATGATCCACTCGCGCAGCCACTGCTCGTACTGATCGAGCGGGAGGTACCAGTGCTTGGTTTCGCGCAGCACGGGCTGATTGCCGGAGAGCATGGAGCGCGGGTTGATCAGCTCGGTGGGGCTGAGCGAGGAGCCGCACCGCTCGCACTGGTCGCCGTAGGCGTTTTCGTTGGCGCAGGTGGGGCAGGTGCCCACGATGTAGCGGTCGGCCAGAAATTGCTGGGCCTGCTCGTCGTAGTACTGCTGCGACACCTGCTCGGTGAACTGCCCGGCCTCGTACATCTTGCGGAAGAAGGCGGAGGCCGTCTCGCGGTGCGTCTCGTTGGAGGTGCGGGCGTAGATGTCGAAGGAAATACCGAAGTCCTTGAAGGAGTCGCGGATGATGGCGTTGTATTTATCGACCACCTGCTGGGGCGTGACGCCCTCCTTCTGGGCGCGGATGGTGATGGGCACGCCGTGCTCGTCGGAGCCGCACACGAACTTCACGTCGCGGCCCTGGCTGCGCAGGTAACGGGCGTAGATATCGGCGGGAATGTACACGCCGGCCAGGTGACCGATGTGTACCGGGCCGTTGGCATAAGGCAGCGCGGCCGTAATGGTATAGCGTTGGGGAGCGGTTTGCATCGGGAGAGAAAACAGCGGAAGCCGCGGGGAGGTTGGGCCGCGGCAAAGTCAAAAGCAGATTTGAAACCGCAAAGAAAGAACGAATAGCCTACATGCGCGGCCACGCAGTCTTCGGCCTGATACGCAGCGCGGTGAAAAACATAACATAAGCCGTTGATAACAATTACCTTGATTTGCCCGTCCAATACACTACCGAGCTAAATACCCCTTTTCATGGCCGCATCACCCCCAACCGACCCTTCCACCCCCCAACCCCTGGCCGATTCTCCGCCGCTTAAGAAAAGCAAGAAAGCCCTTAGCAAAGAGGAGCGCAAAGCCGCTAAAGCCCAGGCCAAAGCGGACCGCAAAGCCATCAAGGCTCAGGCAAAGTCTCCTTCCCTGGCCGCCCACAGCAGCATTGATCTGCCAGCTGCCATCAGCCCCGAGCTATCCAAAAAAGGCCAGAAGCGCCAGATAAAAGCCGCCGCCAAACAAGCGCAGAAAGACCTTGATAAGCGCGTAAAGGAACTGACGAAGCGCATCCGCAAGGAAACCAAAGTGCAGATTCAGGACCTGGTAGCGGCGGCGTCGCTGCGCCTGGAGCAGGAAACGCAGCGCCTGTTCGAAGAAGCACTGGGCGCCGCCCCTACCGCTGCTGCCAGCCCCGAGTCAGCAACCCCGTACGCAGCGCCGGCGGCCGATGAGCCAGCCGCGGCACCAGCAATGGTCCCTGCGCCTGCCCGCCGCGCGGCCCCGCGCCGCCAAGCGGCCACGCCCGCGGGCGCCAAGCCCGCCGCTTCGGGCCGCACAAACCGCTCCCGCACTACGGCCACCGGGCGCAGCGCCGCCATCAGCCCCGATGGCACACAGGCTAATGGCACTGCGCCAGTGCCCAACGACGTGTAAACCGCCGATTGACGCCTATAAACCAAATGGCCCGGCTTCTCTGCGGAGAAGCCGGGCCATTTGGTTTATTGCACCTCTACACGTGAGCTATGGCCGGCGCAGCGAATCTGAAATGATAATTGTCGAATTGCCCTGAATGCGGCGCATGCGCGTTTCCTGGGACGTGTTATTTGGGTCGTTGGTGTTGATAGATTCGATGCGCTGCCGGCCGCCCGTCGCGGCGGCCTGCTCGCGTACTTGCGGTACGCGGCCGGGCGTGGCATCGGGGGCTGAGCTGCCGGTGCCAATGCCGCGGTTGTAAGCGGCCTGGCGGTCGGCATCGGTGCGGATTTCGGTGGGCGCGCGGTCGGTTTCGAGGGCGGTATCGGAAGCGGAGCAGGCCCCGAGAAAGGCCGCACCGGCCGAGGCCGCGAGGAGCGCGAAGCGAAATGGAAGGTTCATCAGCGGCGCGGGGCGGCGCGTAAGTGCCTCGCCCCTCCCCTGCTGAACGCAAGTGCAGCGCCGATGTTCGGTTAATTTGTCCCTGACACAGCTATGCGGCAGCCCTTCTGCGGAGCCAGGGCGTGCGAAAGCGCAATGACGGGGCTTGTGGCATGTAAGAATTGTGCCTCAAGGCACTTAAGCCTTACAAGTTGGGCTACCGCACTTGGATGGTTCGCTAATACAAACAACAACGACGCAGGCACACCACGGTGCTACCTAAAACAAGCACCGCCCGAACCGCCTACTGTTGCAGGTGCTTCGGGCGGTGCTTCTTACCGAGTCGTGCTTTGTCCTTGTAAATACAGCAGAGCGCGCTGCTACTTGGCTTTCACGAACACCATTGCGTTGCCATCCATGCAGTAGCGCAGGCCAGTGGGTTTGGGGCCGTCGTCGAATACGTGGCCGAGGTGGCCGCCGCACTGGGCACACACGATTTCGTCGCGGCTCATGCCCAGCGAGTTGTCGCCGGTGACCTTCACGCTCTGGTTTGTAGCCGGCGCCCAGAAGCTTGGCCAGCCCGTACCCGATTCAAACTTTTCGGAGCTGTAGAACAACAGGTTGTGGTCGGCGGCGCAGTAGTAGCTGCCCTTTGCGTGGTTGTCGTGGTTCTTGCCGGTGAAGGGGCGCTCAGTGCCCTGCTGGCGCAGAATGTAGTACTGGTCGGGCGTGAGCTGCTTGCGCCATTCCGCGTCGGTTTTACGCACCGGAAATTCGTCGGGCTTGCCGGTCACGGGCTGGGCTTTGGGATAATCCTTGGTGGCGGCCGTCTGACCAGTCACTTTGGCGTTGGGCGGGTTGGGGCCGGCAGGCGCGGCGGCTTTATGGTCCTGCGAGCAGGCGGGCAAAGTTGCCAGGCACAGCAGGCTCAACAGCACAGAAGGAAGACGCATGGAGTAGGCAATAAGGAGGGTAACGTGCTGCCACACAGATGTGAGTCAGCAGCAGAACGTATGCCCCGCGGGTTTTGTTCAGCCTACCTACGCAGCCCGCCTATCGGTTGGATTGGGTTGAAACATTAAGGGTAACAAGCATTTGCGCGAAATATTCCGTACCTTTGCACCCGCAAAACCGCTCTCATGCAGAACATTCGCAACATCGCCATTATTGCTCACGTTGACCACGGCAAAACGACGCTCGTGGACAAGATCATCCACGCCTCGAAGCTGTTTGCTGACCACCAGCACTTCGACGACCTGATCCTGGACAACAACGACCTGGAGCGGGAACGTGGCATTACCATCGTCTCCAAGAACGTATCCGTTCGCTACAAAGACGTTAAAATCAACATCATCGACACCCCGGGTCACGCCGACTTCGGCGGCGAGGTGGAGCGCGTACTGAAGATGGCCGACGGCGTGCTGCTGCTCGTCGACGCCTTCGAAGGCGCCATGCCCCAGACCCGCTTCGTGCTCGGCAAAGCCATCGACCTGGGCCTGAAGCCCATCGTGGTAGTCAACAAGGTGGACAAGGAAAACTGCCGTCCCGACGAGGTGCACGAGCAGGTGTTTGACCTGATGTTCAACCTCGGCGCCACCGAAGACCAGCTGGACTTCGTGACGCTGTACGGCTCGTCGAAGCAGGGCTGGATGAGCACCGACTGGAAGCAGAAGACCGAGGACATCACCCCGCTGCTCGATGCCGTTATTGCCTCCATCCCGCCGGCGCCCTACTTGGAAGGTACCCCGCAGATGCAGGTAACCTCGCTGGACTACTCGGCTTTCGTGGGCCGTATTGCTATCGGGCGTGTGCACCGCGGCACCCTGAAGGAAGGCTCCAACATGAGCCTGATGAAGGCCGACGGCACCGTCAAGAAGGTTAAGATCAAAGAACTGCAGGTATTCGAAGGCCTGGGCAAAGTGAAGGTTTCGGAGGTTTCGGCCGGCGAAATCTGCGCCGTGACCGGCATCGAAGGCTTCGACATCGGCGACACCATTGCCGACGCCGACAACCCGGAGGCGCTGACCCGCATCAGCATCGACGAGCCGACGATGAACATGCTGTTCACCATCAACAACTCGCCGTTCTTCGGCAAGGAAGGCAAGTTCGTGACCTCGCGTCACCTGCGTGACCGTCTGTACAAGGAGACCGAGAAGAACCTCGCTCTGCGCGTGCAGGAAACCGACCGCGAAGACACCTTCCTGGTGTACGGCCGGGGCATTCTGCACTTGTCGGTACTGATCGAGACCATGCGTCGCGAAGGCTACGAGCTGCAGGTAGGTCAGCCGCAGGTACTCTACAAGGAGGACGACAACGGCAACCGCCTGGAGCCCATCGAACACCTGGTGGTGGACGTACCGGAGGAAACCGCTGGCAAGGTTATCGAGCTGGTGACCATGCGCAAGGGCGAGCTGACCATCATGGAGCCCAAGGGCGACCTGCAGCACCTGGAGTTCAACATTCCGTCGCGCGGCCTGATCGGCCTGCGCAACAACGTGCTGACCGCCACCGCCGGTGAGGCCATCATGAACCACCGCTTCCAGAGCTACGAGCCCTTCAAAGGCACCATCCCCGGCCGCATCAGCGGTTCGCTCATTTCGATGGAAAGCGGCCCCGGCACGGCTTACACCATCGACAAGATGCAGGACCGCGGCGAGTTCTTCGTGGACCCGGGCGAAGAGGTGTACGGCGGCCAGGTTATCGGCGAGCACACTCGCCCGAACGACCTGACCATCAACATCCAGAAAGGTAAGAAGCTCACGAACATGCGCGCCTCGGGCTCGGATGAAAACGTGAAGATTCAGCCTAAGCGCCAGTTTTCGCTGGAGGACGCCATGGAATACATCCAGAAGGATGAGTACCTGGAGGTGACGCCGAAGTCCATCCGCATGCGCAAGATCCTGCTCGACGAAAACGAGCGTCTGCGCTCGGCTAAGAAAGAAGACTAATTCGCGGCTGCCGGTTGGCAGTTCCGGATTATCGGTAAATGAAAAGGCGCGGCTTCGGTCGCGCCTTTTTTGTTGGGTGGGTCGCCGGCGAAATCCTTCTGTTGTACGGCCCAATTAGTATTTACACCTGCTAATATTGTACGCCCCTTTCCCTTATCCTACCGCCTAGCATGAAACAACGTTTACTCTTCCTCTTGCCACTTGCCGCCTGCCTGAGCACGGGCTACCGGGCACAGGCCCAAGGCGTGGGCATCGGCACGACCAGCCCAGACGGAGCCGCCGCCCTCGACGTGAAATCAACGAACCGCGGCTTTTTGCCGCCGCGGATGACGCAAAGCCTGCGCGCACAGATTCCCGTCACGAACCAGAGCGCCGGGCTGCTCGTGTACCAGACCGACGGCACGCCGGGTTATTACTATTACACCGGCACCGACTGGCTTCCGCTCGGCGCCCAGGGCCCTACCGGCCCCCAAGGGGCTCAGGGTCCGGCTGGACCTTCGGGGCCGCAAGGGCCGCAGGGCCCGGCCGGCGCGCTGGCGCACTACGGCGACGGCTCGGGCGGCACGTTGAACGTGGGCGTGGGCAGCACGCTGGACCTGACAACGCCGGCCGGCTACAATTCTTTGGCGGGCCGGCAGCATCTGCAATTCACCAACCTCACCATCTCCGGCACCCTCATCGTGCCGAGCGGCACTGCCATTCATGCCACGGGCACCGTGACTATCAGCGGCATCATTACCGTAGCTGCGGGTGCTCAGGATAACGGCAACGGGCCGGCTAACCCGGGCATCTCGCTGGCGGCTCCGGGAGTACTGGCGGGCGGCGTGGGCATCGGGCAGCTGGCGGCGGCCAGCTTTACGCGGGCAGTACCCGCTGCGGGCGGCGCCGGCGAGCGGAGCAGCAGTGTTTCGTCGGGCGGGGAAGGTGGCGGTTCGATCCTGATTGTGGCCGGGGGCAACGTAAACATCACGGCGGGCGGCGGTATCAACGCCAATGGCAGCAACGGCGTCAACCCATCGGGCACTACCGATATAGCGGGTGGCGGCGGAGGCGCCGGGGGCATCATCGTCGTTGTCGCCAAAGGCTCGCTCACGGTGTCGGGTGCACTGCGCGCCAACGGCGGCCAGGGTGCCAACGGCCTCAACGGCAACGGCGGCGCCGCCGGGGCGGGGGCCGGCGGAGGAGGCGGCGGTGGGATCATCCACCTCATCTCGACCTCAACCCCTATCGTCACCGGCCTTACCCAAGCCAATGGGGGCGCGGCCGGCACCGACGCTCTGGTGGCGAATGGTGCCGCCTCTAGCAACCAAAACGGCATGGGTGGCGGGGCTTGCGGCGGCAACGGTGGCAACGGTGGTGGCAACCTCCCCGGCTTGACGCCCACCGCCGCATCGGGCGGCAGCGTAGGCTACGTTCTTACGTCGGTAGTGCCCGCACCCGAAAACTTGATCCACTAGGCCTTGCAGGCGGCAGGTGAGCAAGGCGCGGCTTCGGTCGCGCTTTTTCATTGGCGGCAGGAACCCTAGTCCGGCTCTGGTTGCCCTACCCGAGCTACCGCGTTAGCAGAACCGAGGACTTGGGTTCAACCGCCAAAGCCTGTCACACCCAATTGTCGGCGCAGGGTGCTGTCGGCGGGCGTGTGGCGCTGCCAGTAATCGGAACGGAGGGTGCGGGTGCGCACGGCGCGGGTGGTCAACACTTCGGAGCTGCCCATGGTCTGGTCACCGAGCTGCATCTGGCTGTCGTAGCTGTCTTCCCAGCCTGCAATGAGGCGAGGGAAGGCCGTTTCGAACACGATGGTCAAGGTGCGGTTGCCGGTGGCGTAGCGCACGGTATAGGCCTGCAGCGGCGCGCCGGGCTGGCTGGGCTGAAATTCCCGGCCGGCATAGGGCGTCAGCGAGGCGGTGGCCTCTTCGGGCCGTAGCGGGCGGTGGCGCAGGCGGCTGGCCACGGTACCCGGAATCAGGCGGATCTGGCCAGTGGGCAGGCTGCTGGGCCCCAGGCGCAGGCGCGTCCACAGCTCGTCTTCGAGCAGGGCATCGGCGGGCAGGTCCTGCTCCTGGTCGGCTTCCTGCTGAAAGTAGGAGCGGCTTTCGAGGTGATACTGGCGGCCGCGCAGGTTGAGCTGGCTGAACGTCTGTCCGCACCAATCCTGCACCGTGGTCACTACTTTCAGGGTGCGCGGCTCGGCCACGGGCGTAAACACGGAGGTATTGAGGGAGTAGTCGTAGAGGCCCGTGGCAAAGCGCCGCAGCTGGTTCATCTTCAGCACCGAAAGCGACTTTTCCGGGGTTTTGCCGCCCTCAAACTTTACTTGCTGCCGGGGCAGGAAATCCTCCGTCACGAAGACCAGCACCGCCTCGCCGGGGTGCAGCGCTCCGTAGCGGCTCTGCGTGAGCTGGTAGCGACTCAGCTCGGCCTGCCCGGCGTACCAGTAGCGCTGAAACTCGGGCGTGACGGGCGGCAGCGCCGGTCCTTGCGGGGCGGAAGACGGCGACGAGCAGGCCAGCAAAGAGGCCAGAACCGCAATGGACAAACGCAGCATACAAGCAGGATAATCAGCGTCGAACAATCAAGAAACCGGGCCAACTACGTGCTTTGGCGCGGTGGGCCTCACTCAGCGGCGCACCTCAAAGCCCGCGTAGCCCTGCACCGCGCCGGGCTGCACCTCTACTTTATCCACGCGGGCCAGCGGCGGGCCGTGCCGGCACCACTGCTCCAGCGTCGCCAGGGCGTCGGCTGGGCCCTCAGCTTCGATGGTGACGGTATCGTCGGGGTTGTTGCAGGTGTAGCCGTGCAGGCCGAGGCGGTCGGCTTCCTGCTTGGCAGACTGGCGAAAAAACACGCCCTGCACGCGGCCGTGGATGCGGAGTATACGGTGTTCGGTCATGGTAAGGAGGAGGGTTTACGGCCGACCCAACAGCTCCCAGCGGCCATCGGTTTGGACCCACTGCGTGAACTGCAACAGCTCGTTGACCTGCTGGTTGACACCTTCCAGTTTCAGCCGGCGCATGGTGCGTCGGTCGAGGTCGTACTGGTCGATAACGAGCCGGGGCTGGGGGGCGGTTTGGACGAGGCTGGGGAATCCGCCGGCGCCGGTTTTGACGGGTACGACATTGGGCCGGTACACGCGGGCCAATACGCGCAAATCGGGCGAAACGGTGTAGGCTACGTGGGCGGTCCAGGGCAAGCCGTACAGCTCCGCGGGCTCCGGCAGGCGCACCGGCTCGCTGCGCAGCGTACGCTCGTTAAAGAGCCAGCCGGAAGTATGGGTTTCGGGCATGTAGGATACCGGGCCGCCGTTGAGCGGCTGCAGCACCAGGCGGCGGTGCACGGGCAGCTCGTTGACGGCGCCGATGCGGATAAACTCGGGGCCGGTAGCCGAAAGGCGCAGCAGGTACGCCACTCGCTCCTGGCTGCAAAACGTGTTGAGCAGCCAGCGCGGCGCAGCGCCACTTTGGCGCCAGGCATTTTCGATGAAAGGTCGCCGCCACTGGCCCGAGCCCGGCTGGGCCGATAGTTCGCAGCTGTCGAAGGGCATGATCGGCTGGCCGCGGTAGCGCAGCTCCACACCGGTGGTATCCCGGCTCAGCGTAAACACCCAGAAAAGATGGTCGCGCCGGATGTTGTAGCGCACTTCCAGGGGCTTGGTGCGCCGGGCCTGCCGCACCACCCGCACCGAGCCGCAGGCCCCCAGCACTTCTATCACCACCAAGCCCAGCAGCAGCAGCGCGGGCCACAGGCGACGCATTTCGCGCAGAAATCGGGCGGGCAAGGGGCTCATCGGGCGGGGTTAGGAGCGGGCAAGGTAGCACTCCGCCCCGACCCATCATACCGGTTGCTTGCCGGCTCCGGCGCTACCTTGCGCCCGGCCCTTACGCCGGCCACCTCGTCGGCTGGTGCGTATACGGGGCTCCAGTTGCCTTTTGCCTATGCGCTACGCTCTCACCAACGGTACGTTCTACACCGGTTCCCACGTCCTGCCTCACCACGCGGTGCTCATCGGCGAGGGCCGCATCGAGGCGGTGCTGCCCGCCGCTGAGCTCCCCGACGACGTGCCGCGCCACGACGCGCGCGGCCTGCACGTAGCCCCGGGGCTGATGGACTTGCAGGTGTACGGCGGCGGGGGCGTGCTTTTCTCCACCCAGCCCACGCCCGCCACGCTGGCGCGCATGGAAGAGACATTCCGCGCGCAGGGCACCACGCACTTCGTGGCCACCATGCCCACCAATGCGCCGGAGCTGATGCTGGGCGCGCTGCAGGCAGCACACGCGTACCGCACGGCCCAGCCCGGCACCGGCCTGCTCGGCGTGCACCAGGAAGGGCCGTTTATCAACCCCGCCAAGAAGGGCGCCCACCAGGCCGAGTTTATCCGCCCGGCCCGGCTGAGCGAAGTCGACGAGTGGCTGAGCGTGGCCCCGGGGCTGCTGCGCATCGTCACGCTGGCGCCGGAGGTGGTGCCACCGGCCGTGGTGGAGCGGCTGCGCGCGGCCGGGGTGGTGCTGTCGGCCGGGCACTCCAATGCCACCTACGAGGTGGCGCGGGCCGGTTTTGCGGGGGGCTTCACGGCGGCCACGCACCTGTTCAACGCCATGTCGCAGCTGGGCAGCCGGGAGCCGGGCCTGGTAGGTGCCGTGTACGACGACGAGCTGGCTCACGCCAGCATCATCGCCGACGGGCAGCACTGCGACTTCGCGGCCGTGCGCATCAGCCAGAAAATCCTCGGCGAGCGGCTGTTCCTCATTACCGATGCCGTGGCCGAAAACGCGGAGGGCGCCTACCGCTTCCGCCGCGCCGGCGACCGGTTCGTGGACGAGCAGGGCACGCTGGCCGGCTCGGCCCTGACGCTGCTGCAGGCCGTGCACAACTGCGTGCAGCACGTGGGCCTCCCTTTGGCCGAGGCCTTGCGCATGGCTACCCTGTACCCGGCCCGCGTGCTGGGCCTCGACGGGCAGTTGGGCCGCATCGCGCCGGGCTACGAGGCCTCGCTGTGCCTCTTCGACGACACCTTTACGGCCCACGGGGTGGTTATCGGCGGCGAGCTGCGCTGGAACGAGCCGGCGTAGGCGCCGCGGAGGCATGTCGGCCGCGCAGCCGGGCGCCACATGCTTATGCGGTTGAACGGTAGCGGCCGGCGCGGTTTCTTTGCCGCATCGTCCGCTACTGCCATGCCCACTACCGCTGTCTACGCCCTCATGATTCTGCTGCCCATAGTGGCCACCGCCGTAGCCTTGCCGGCCGGTGGCTGGCTCCGGCGCATCTATGTCGTGGGGGCCCGCCTGCTGCTCGGAGCACTGATGCTCGGCGGCGGCCTCTACAAGCTTTCCGACAACCACATTCCGGGCCTGATGGGGCCACCGATGAACCACGCGTTTCTAGCCAAATACGGCCTGGAAATCTTCGCGCAGTTTATCGGCGTGGCGCAGCTGATCATCGGCCTGCTACTGCTCACGGGGCGCTTTGCCCTGCTGGGTGCGGTGCTGCTGGTGCCGATGTGGCTGAACATCATTTTCCTCACCTGGTCGCAGCACTGGGTGGGCACACCCTTTCTGGTCACGGGCTTTCTGGTGCTCACCCTGGGCCTGCTCCTGCACGACTACCCGCGCCTGAAGTGGCTGCTCTACCCGCCCGCCGACCCGGTGGTGCTGCGCCATGCCCCCTTGCGCACCGGCCCAACCAGTACGGAGCTGTTATGGTGGCTGGGCACCGGGGTGGTCATCGGCGGCAGCCTGCTTTACCCGCTTTCCTTCGCGCTCATGCTCGGCACCATGGCTGCCGGGCTGCTGCTGTTATTAGCAGCTGGGTGGCGTTTGTGGCGCCGGCGGTCGGCGGTGTAGTACTCGTTAGCCGCGCTGGCGTATCGCCTCGAAGGTGAGTATGGCCGTGGCCGTGCTCACGTTGAGCGAGTCGATGTAGCCGCGCATGGGGATGATGATGGTTTCGTCGCAGGCCTGCATCAGCTCGGGCGTGAGGCCGTCGGCTTCGGTGCCCATGACCAGCGCGGTGGGGCCGCGAAAATCGTAGTCGGTATAGGGCTTGGCTTTGGGAGTGAGGGCAGCGGCGTAGGTGCGGATGCCGTGCTGCCGGCACCACGCCAGCAATTCCTCGCGCGAGGTGGCTACCACCGGCACCGTAAACACGCAGCCGATGCTGCTGCGGATAGCGTTGGGGTTGTAGAGGTCGGTGCGCGGGTCGCACACGATAACGGCATCGGCGCGGGCCGCATCGGCGGTGCGCAGCACGGCGCCCAGGTTGCCGGGCTTTTCCACGGCTTCCAGCACCAGCAGCAGCGGATTGGCGGGCAGCGCCAGGTCCTGCAGGCGGCGCTGCGGGGCGCGGGCCAGCGCCAGCACGCCGTCGGAGCCTTCGCGGTAGGCCACTTTCTCAAACACCGCCTTCGACACCTCAAACTGCTCCGTCTCGGGCGCCAGGGCCTGCTGCAGCTCCTGCCGCCCGGCGGCGGAAAGCAGCTCGGGGCACACGTACACGGTGGGCACGGCCACGCCGGCAGCGCGGGCAACGGTCAGCTCACGTAGGCCCTCAATGATGGTCAGGCCCTGCTGGCGGCGCTCGGCGGATTTTTGCTGCAGGCGCACCAAGGCCTTGATGCGCGGGTTCTGGGGGCTGCTGATGGGGTCGGGCATGGCGGAGCGGGCGGCGCAAAGCAGGTAATAAGCGCACCGGAGCGCAAAGATAGGGCGAGCCGCCACGCCGGCCCCTGCCCTACCGGCGCCCGCGCGCTTGCGTATCTTGCGCGGTGCCGGGCGCCGGCTCTTCTTCGGCAACGATTCAATGGCCCTTCAAACCAAAACCAAACTCTACATCGGCTTTGCCATTGCGGCGAGCGTGCTGCTGCTCACGGCCGTGGCCGGCTTCATCAGCATCCGCAAGCTCAGCCAGCGCACGAGCTGGGTGGAGCACAGCTACCAGATGATGCAGCAGCTCAAGGACGTGGAGTTGCGCGTAAAAGACGCCCGCTCCGGCGTGCGGGGCTACCTGCTCACCAATGATTCGGTGTACCTCGACTTCTACCTGAGCACGCGTGGCCAGGTCAAGGAGCGCTTCGACGAGGCCAAGTGGCTGGCGCAGGACAACCCGGCGCAAACCGCCCGGCTGGATACGCTGGAAACCATGATCAACGCCCAGCTGCGCATCTTCGTCGAGCTGACGCGGCCGCAGGCGGGCCTCACTCCCTCGGTGGTGCAAACGGCCCTCGATACCGACCGGCAAACCATGCGCGCCGTGGAGCAGCTGCTGCGCCGGGCCCGTTCGGCGGAGTTGGCCCTACTGGCCCAGCGCAGCGGCGAGCAGGACCTGTACGAAACGCTCACGCCCGCCGTCCTGCTGTTCTCGGCTTTCATCGCCGTGGTGGTTACGCTGTGGCTGTTCTGGCGCGTGGGCATCGAAATTACGGCCAACGACCGCCTGCGCGCGGAGCTGGCGGAAGCCAACGCCAACATGAGCCAGCGCATCCACATCATCGAGCACCTGGCCGAGCAGGTGGTGCAGGGCGACTACACGGTAAAAATCCGCGACAAGGAGCGCGACAGCCTCGGCAACCTGGCCACATCCCTGAACCGCATGACCCAGACGCTGGACGACACCTTCGGCGCGCTGGAAAAGCGCAACCGCGAGCTGGACCAGTTTGCCTACGTGGCCTCGCACGACCTCAAGGCGCCGCTGCGGGGCGTGAGCACCGTGGTGCGCTGGATTGAGGACGAACTGGGCCACGAACTCTCGCCCAAAATGCAGGAGTACTTCGGCATGATGAAGGGCCGTCTCACCCGCCTGGAGGATCTTATCAACGGCCTGCTGGCCTACGCCCGCGTGGGTCGCACCCAGCACAAGCTGGAGGAAGTGCACGTGGAGCGCCTGGTGCACGACGTGGCCGACCTGGTGGTGCCGCCCACCTTCGAGCTGCGCCTGCCCGCCGATGGGCTGCCCACCCTGACCACCGACCGCCTGAGCCTGCAGCAGGTGTTTACCAACTTGCTCTCGAACGCGGTGAAGTACCACCACACCGGGCTGGGTATTATCACCATCGGCTGCCGCGACCTGAAAAAGGAATACGAGTTCCGGGTGCAGGACGACGGGCCGGGCATCGCGCCGGAGTACCACGAGAAAATCTTCCTGATGTTTCAGACCCTGCGCGACCGGCACACGGCCGAAAGCACGGGCATCGGGCTGAGCATCGTGAAGAAGATTATCGACGAGCTGCGCGGGCAGATTCGGGTGGAATCGGCCGCCGGGCAGGGCGCCGCGTTCATTTTCACCTGGCCCAAGCAGATGAACCCCAAGCCCGTAGCCGCGTAACGCAAAGGCAACGCCCGCCCGTGGCCCTTTGTGCGTACCTTTGCCCGACATAATCTGCTGTTGCTATGCGTTCGGTTTTACTGGTGGAAGACGACTTTTTCGACACGATGACGGTGCAGAAGTCGTTTGAGAAGTTCAACGTGCCGCACAAGCTGTACACGGCTTTCAACGGGCTGGAGGCGCTGGATATGCTGCTGGGCCTGAACGGCGTGGAGCCCATCCGCCCGCTGCCGGAAGTCATTCTGCTCGACCTGAACATGCCCAAGATGAACGGGCACGAATTCCTGGCGGAACTGCGCGCCCAGACCGAGCTGCGCCAGCTGCCGGTGTACGTGACGACGACTTCGGAAATGGACATTGACCGGCTGCGGGCCGAAAACCTCGACGTGCAGGGCTACATCGTGAAGCCCATCGACTTTGAGAATACCCGCGACATGGTGGACAGCATGAACCTGTTGGAAGTGCTGCTCAAGTAAGCCCGACCGTACGGCCCGCCGCCTACGCTACCCCAACCGACAGCCGGCTTGCCCGCGCTGTCGGTTTTTTTATGCAGGTTGGGGCATGGAATTCTTTACCCTTATCGTTATCGGGGTGGTGGCCTTGCTGCTGTGGCAGCGCGTGCAGGAGCGTGTGCGAGCCGCTGAGGACAAGCTTACCCGCCAGCAATCCGACTACCAACGCCTGCTGCAGCTGGTGGAAACCCTGCAGCACGACGTACGCCGCTTGCAGCAGGCCCCGCCGGCAGCGCCCACGCCACCGGTGCAGGCGCCGGTAACCGCGCCGGCTCCGCTTACGGCGCCCACCCCAGCAGCGGCCCCGGCTGCTGTTCCCCCGCGTCCGGCTCCGGTTTCAGTTCCTTCTCCGGCGCCTGTGGCCAGCACTCCGCCTCCGGTGGTGCCCACGCCGCCTACTCCTGTGCCTGCCCCGCCGGTACCTGCTCCTCCCGCGCCGGCACCGGCACCTTCTCCCGAGCCGCCCATTGCCCGGCCCATGCCGCCCGTTGCGGAGCCGGTTCCGGCCGCCACGCCTCCAGTACCGCCGCGCCCGGCCGTGCCACGCCCCGCACCGCGGCCTCAGCCGGTGCCCGCCGAGCCGGCGGGGCCCTCGTGGTGGGACCGGGTTTCGGCCGTGGTGCTGGAAAACTGGACTGGTATTCTCGGCGCCGTCATTCTGGTAACGGGCGTCGGTTTCCTGGGCGTGTACACGGCTCTGCGCCTCGCCCCGATTTACCGCTTCTTCCTCATCAATGGCTTTGCCCTGAGCCTGCTGGGCGTGCAGTACTACCTGCGCACCAAGCCCTTTGCGGCACAGCTACGGGTGTGGCTCCAAAGCAGCGCCGCAGCCATTTTTCTGTTTACCTGCGTCGGGGCGGTGAGTATTCCCGGCCTGCGTTGGGTCAGCACCCCGTTTGACTACGCCCTGCTCTTCGCCGGGGCGGCCGTCAACCTGTGGCTGGCGTGGAACAGCAGCCGCGAGGCCGTGGCTACGCTGCACGGCACCCTCAGCCTGGTGGCCCTGGCCGTGCTGCCGCCTACCCTGGTTACGCTGGCCGCGGCGGCAGCCGTTACCGCCTTTGCCATCCTTATAACCTACCGCCAACGCTGGCGCTACCAACTGCTGCTGAGCATTCTGAGCTTTTTCGCTTTCCACGTGTTCTGGCACAGCCAGCTGCCGCAGCCGGTGAGCAGCGGGGTACGTTTCGGCGCCATTGGCTTGGTACTGCTGGTGGGTGTGGCGGCGGCCGTGGTGCAATACCGCAAGGCTTATGCCACGGGCCGCTTCGAGGCGCTGCTCTTCGCCGCGCACGTGCTGAACTGGACCTGCCTGGGTATCAGCCTGTATTTGCACAGCACTGGCTCGGTGTGGAAAACGGTGCCGCTGGGCCTGGGCGCGGTGGCCACGTTCTTCGTAGCCCGGCACGCCCGCCGCCTTGGCATTCAGTGGCTGTTTCAGACGGACACCGTCATTTCGCTGCTGCTGGCCCTGGCCACGGCCTTCTCACTGCAGGGCTGGCACGCTACTACCAGTGTGATTCTGGTGTTTATGCTGCTGGAAAGCTTGCTGGTGGCCTTCATCATGGCCCGCGAGCGGGAAAATCTTGTGTTCCAGATTGCGGCCGTGGGGGCACTGCTGGCCGGCGTGGGCCTGCTCCTGGCCAACCTACTGCAACTGCCCACTTACTCGCCCACCGAGCTGCACCGCAACGCCCTGTTGCTGGGCCTGGCGGCCGCGGCTGGGGCGGCCTATTTCCACCTGGTGCGCACCGCTGCACTGCTGTCCGACACGGAAGAATCCGCGTTTCGCCGCGAGTTGTACCGCGGCTTCGGCGGCGTGGTAGGCGCCCTGTACGCGGGCGGCGCGGCACTGATGCTGCAGGCTTTGTTTGGCGCGCCGCAGCCGCCGGTATATGCGCTGCTGGCCGGCCTGCTGGTGGCCACCGCGGGCGTGCTGGCGCTGGCCCACTGGCTACGTACCGGCCCGGCGTGGTTTCGGCAACTGCACCTGCTGGTAGCGCAACTACTGCTGACGGTGGCGGTGCTGGGGCTGCACAAAACGGGCCTGAGCTGGCCTACTACCCTGCTCGTGCTGTACGCCGAAACGTTGCTGGCCGCCTGGCTGCTGGCGCGCCGCGCCGAGCCGCGGGTGCAGTACATCATCACCGCATTCGGCCAGTTGATGGGCGTGGTGCTGCTCATCAGCAGCCTGCACCTGCTGCCCACGCTGCCCGCCAGGCTCCTGGCCCAACGCGCGGCCGGACTGCTGCTGGCGGCGGTGCTGGGCGCGGCCTTCTACCGCCACACCGATGCGCAACGGACTTCCACCCCCGACCTGCTTAGCCTGGTGCGCCTGCTCTGGACGCTGGGCGGGGTGGTGCTGGTCATGCAGTACTTGGGGCTGTTGGGGCTGCTGCTCCAAGCCTTCTTCGGCCGCACGCCGGTGCCAGCCTGGGGCGTGCTGGGCGGCACGGCGGCCGCCGCGGGCGTGGCTTTCGGCCTCAGCCAATGGCTGCGCGGCGGCACCCCGTGGCTGCGTTACCTGCACCTGTTGGCTGGTCAGGCCCTGCTGATGGTGGCCGCGCTGGGGCTGCACGAAGTCGGCCTGAGCTGGCCGGCCGCCACGCTGGCCGTGTACCTCGAAACGCTGCTGATGACCCTGCTGCTGGCCGGCCGCCAGGAGTGGCCGGTGTACCGCGTGCTGCTGCTGACCACCCTGCTACTGGCCGTGCTGCTCCCTTTCGCGGCGTATCGCCTCGACAGCCACACGCTGATCGGCGCTACCACCCGCAGCGGCTTGTTGCTGCTAGCGGCGCTGGCCACGGCCGCCGCCCAGGTGTGGCTCGCGCGCCGCAATGCCCCGGCCTTCGATGCCTTGCCCGTCGCCTACGACCCGGCCTACCGCCTACGAATATTGGGCATCGTGCCGGGCTTGCTCCTGCTGGCAGCGAGCGGACTGGTGTATCATCTGACTTGGTATCCTTGGGTTGTAGCAGCTGCTGGGGCGGCTTTGCTAGGCCTGCGTCGCGCCGTGCACACACCGGGCCTGTGGCTGGGCTTGCTTCTGCTCACGGCGGGCACGTACCTGCTCCAGTGGGTGCACATCGGCCCCGATACTACGCTGGCAGTGGGCCGCAGCCTGCTGTACCTGCTCCCGACGCTGGCCTTGCCTTTGGCAGGCCTGGCCACCTCGTGGTGGGCAGCGCGCGAGCGGCACGTGCGCTGGCCGTGGCTGTACCTGCTGGGCCTGCACGTGCTGGTCAGCGTAGGGTTAGCCTTCAGCCCGACTTCTGACGCCGAGCCGGTACTGGGCTGGGCGCTGCTGGCGGGCCTGGCCTTTGCCGTAGCGCAGGTGGTAGCGGGCCGCTGGGCTACGGACGAAGCGCGGCAGCGCGCCGGCCAGCCCGACCGGTTTCTGCTGCACCTCAGCTACCTCTTCCTGGGCGTAGCGCTGTGCGCGCACTTGGCCAATGTAGTGGGCAGCGCCGAACAGTGGCTGGGCTGGCCAGCGCAGCGCTTCACGGCGGCCGCGCTGCTGCTGGTGCTGAGCTACCTGGTCCTTACCCCCGCCCCGCCGGCCACGCCCTATCGCAGCTGGCGCGCCCTACACCCTTGGCTGCCCGAGCTAACGTTGCTGCTGGCCGTGTTCACCCTGCACTGGGAAACGCGCCCGGCCTGGCACCCGCTGCTCTGGATTGGGCTGGCCCTGCTACTCACCACGGGCGGCACCCGCCTGCCGCTGCGCCTGCGCCGCCTCGGGCTCTACGGATTGCCGCTCTACGGCCTGGCGGCGCTGTCGGCCTGCTACAATGCCCTGCGCTACCTGAGCCCGGGCCACTGGCTCGAAACGCCCTGGCTGGCTACCACCGGGGCGGTAATGCTGCTGTTTGCGTACGCGGCGCTGGTGCTGCGGCGCATTCCTACGGCCAACGGGCTGGTGTGGCCGCCCGGCCTCGAAGGCCTAAGCCGCCTGGGCCGCCTGCGCTTCCGTGTGCTGGTGCCGGCCTTGCTTTACCCGGCCTTCGTGGCGCTGGCCCTGGTGCTGATTCAGTCCTTCGACCGCTCGGTGCTCACCGTGCTGCTGATGCTGGAAGTCATGGGCGTGTTCGTGAGCAGCCTGCTGCTGCGCCGCCGCGACCTGCGCTACGTCTCGCTGACGGGCATCGGCGTGTGCATGGTGCGCCTGGTATTCTTCGATCTGGGGCAGCGCGGCACCATTACGCAGGCCGTGGTTTTCATTTTCATGGGCCTGCTGCTGCTGGGCATGAATGCCCTGTATGCCCGGTTCAAAAACCGGTTCAGCGCGCCCGCGGAGCCCGCCCCCGACGACGCCCCCAACGAATTGCTGCCCGATGAGCCCGACCCGGCCCTAACCCCGTAAAAAGCAGAACCGTAGGCGGAACGACTTACCCGGCTGCGGTGGTTTCAGTGCCAGAACGTGTTGCGCAACCCTGGCAATGAGGCTTTGCTGGCCGATTTTTGCCCGGTGCGGCGACTCTTCATGTTATAGTTGCCGTTTTGCTCGTTTCTTCCGGTACTTTCTGCTCCGTTCACGCTCCTTCCTTTCCTACTCCATCATGGAAACCCGTTCCCTGTTGCTTGCCCTCGGCCTCTGCGGTGCACTAGCAGCTCCGGTGGCTGCCCAAGACACGCCGCCGCAACTCAATACGCCTCCTACGGCTCCGGATACCGTGGCGCAGCCGGCGCAGGTGCAAGCCGCCCCGGCCCGCCCGCCGCGCTACCGCATCGGCCTGCAGTCGGGCGCGGTGTACGCCGCCGACGATGTGGAGCTGCGGGAGCCCGCCCTGGGCCGCGCCTACCTGCTGCTCAACGGGCAGCAGCGCTTTGAGCTTGACCAGATCAAGTTCTTCGACGACGAAACCGGCCACTACATCCGCACCACGCTGCCGGGCTCGCGCCGCATGGCCACCCTGCGCCGCGAGAAAACGGGCCGCATCAGCACCTACTCCATCACCTCCCAGCAGTATTCGCCTAACTCCTACGGCCCGTACAGCCCTTACGGCTACGGCTTCGGGCGCTTCGGCTACCCCTCCTACGGTGGGTACCCGTACGGGGGCTACGGCTCGCCGTACGGTGGGTATCGCACCGTCAAGACCGAGTACTTCAGCAAGGACGGCGGCCCGATTCAGGACATGAGCTACCGCAACCTGAGCGTGGCGCTGTCAGACAACCCGGGCAGCGCCGAGCTGCTGCGCGACGTAACGCGCCTGCGCCGCATGAGCACCGCCGGCTACGTGGTGGGCGGCGGTATGCTGGCCGCGGGTCTGCTGAGCACGTTCAGCGCCAACCAGCGCGTGTCGCCGCTGCTGTTCATCTCGGTGCCGGTGCTGCTGGTGCCCACCTTCCTGAGCGGCTCGCAGGCCAAGAAGCTGAAGCAGGCCGTGCAGCTCTACAACTATGGCAACGCGGCTGCCCGCTAAGCGTCGCTGCTTCATCCTCCTTCCCGGCCGGCTCCTGCACTTTGCAGGGGCCGGCTTTTTTATGGCCCGCCCAACCCCGAAGTCCTGCGTTGCGTTTGCCCGAGGGTGCCCGCTACCTCCTCCGTTGCTCCGCCTCCCGATGACTTTGCCCGCCGCCAGGCGCTGCTGGCCCACGAGCGGCTGTGCGCACTTTACGGTGCCCCGTTCCGCTTCTTCAGCACCAAGGCCCCGATGAGCGAGCTGATCAGCGCCGTGTTGTCGCACCGCACCCGCAACGCCGACTCGCACCGCGCCTACCAGCAGCTCACCGCCGCCTTTCCCACCTGGGAGCAAGTGCGCGACGCGCCTACCGAAGCCGTGGAAGCCGCCATCAGCCCCTGCACCTGGCCCGAGCAGAAAGCGCCGCGCATTCAGGCCATTCTGCGCGAACTGACGGCCCGGCTCGACGGCCAGCTCGACCTGCAATGCCTGGCCGCCATGCCCGTACCCGAAGCGCGCAACTGGCTGGAAACCCTGCCGGGTGTGGGCCCGAAAACCAGCGCGGCCACCTTGCTCTTCAGCTCCCTGCGCCTGCCCGCTATGCCCGTCGACAGCCACCACCACCGCGTGGCGCAGCGGCTGGGGCTCATCGGCCCGAAGGTGGGCACGGAGGCCTCCCACGCCTTGCTCGAAGCGCTGCTGCCGCCCGGCTGGGACGCCCAGCAGGTGTACGACCACCACGAGGCGCTGATGTTTCACGGGCAGAAATGCTGCTACTTCCGCAGCCCGGCCTGCCGCCGCTGCGTGATGCTCGATGTGTGCCCGTACGGGCAGCAATTGACGGGCGCCGGACCAACGGAACCGGCCTAGAGAAATCAGCGCGTGCAGGAGCCTTTAGATTCAGGTCATGCTTCGGAGGGCTCAGCACGCCATACTACGTAGCCGGCCGCTTGCTAGCCAGCCTGGTCTCGTGTGCTTACCTTGTAGCCGCTCACTCGTCACCTTCCGCAGTTATGAAAACGACCCACGGTGTACCCGCCCTGCTTTCGGCTTTTATTCCGGGCCTTGGTCAGCTCATCAAAGGCCAGATCCTCAAAGCCGTGTTCATCTGGGTGATGAGCGGCATCGTGGGCTTCTTGCTGTGGTGGACGGTGGTGGTACCGCTGGCGCTCTGGGCCTGGAACGTATACGACGCCTACAACTCGCCCGCTTAGGCCCGCATGGCTACGCTGCACCTCAAAGCCAAGCCCAACGCCTCCCAGAACGCGCTGCTGCAAGCCGCCGACGGCACGTGGACGGTGCGCCTGAACGCCCCCGCCCAGGACGGCAAGGCCAACGGCTGCCTGCTGCGCTTTCTGGCGCAGGTGCTGGGCGTGCCGCGCACCTCGCTCACGCTGCTGAGCGGCCACACGGCCCCGTTCAAGAAAGTCGACGTGCCCACCCTCACCGACGACGAGCTGCGCGCGGCCCTAGCGGCGCATCTGAAGTAGCCTTTGGTGCGTAGAGCCTAGCGCACGGTCGAGCTGCGGGAACAAGCCACGCGCTGCGCACCGGGCCCCCTCTACATGACATTTCCTCTCTGGCTGATGGCCGGCTTCTGGGGCCTGGTTTCGGGCTCCGCCCTGCTGCTGGGCGCCGCCATCGGGTACTTTGCGCACGTGCCGCAGCGGATTATTGCGGCCGTTATGGCCTTCGGCAGCGGCGTCCTGATTTCGACCTTGTCGCTGGAACTGATGGAAGAAGCCTACGCCCGCGGCGGCTTCGATGCCGCGGGGCTGGGTTTTGTGGGCGGTGCGGCGGCCTACACTTTCGCCAACTGGCTACTGGCCCGCTACGGGGCCAAGCACCGCAAACGTTCCGGCCACCAGCAGGCCGCCGAACGGCAGGAAGTAAAGCAAGGTGCCACGGAAGGCAACGATGCGGGCGACGACAACGGCATGGCGCTGGCCGTGGGCGCCCTGCTCGACGGCATTCCCGAAAGCATCGTCATCGGGCTGAGCATGCTGGCCGGGGGCGTGGTGAGCACCGTGGCGGTAGTGGCCATTTTCCTGTCGAACCTGCCCGAGGGCCTGAGCAGCGCCGCCGGTATGAAAAAAGCCGGCCGCTCAGCCTCCTACGTGTTGCTGCTCTGGGCCGGCATTGCCGCGGTGTCGGGCATGGCCGCCTGGGCCGGCTACGCCGTATTCAGCCACTTTTCGTCCAACGTGGTGGCGGCTACCACCGCTGTGGCTGCCGGCGCCGTGCTGGCCATGATTGCCGACACGATGATTCCGGAAGCCTTTGAGGTGGCCCACAACTTCACCGGTCTGATTACAGTACTGGGCTTTCTAGCAGCGTTCTACCTGAGCAAACTTGACGACCAACCGGAAGGCAAGGCGCCAACGGTTACGAAGCAACACGCCCAGACGGCGTCCCAGCCCGCCCGCTAAGCCAGAGCGCGGCGGCTATGCCCCCGTTGAGCGCGACGATGCGCAAGCTGTATTCCAGGATGAACATCATCCGTATCTGGTCGGTATCGTTGCGCATCACGCGCTCCAGCACATACACGAACACGGTGCCGGCGTAATAGCACACCACGCCCACGCTGGCCACAAACATGGCTTCTCGTTTCAGCGGTACCTGGGGCGGGTTGCTGAGCAGCTGCTCGAAGTACGCCAGGACTACGCCGATGAGCAGCACGGCCTGCAGCACGTGCAGGTACGGCCCGTTGCCGACGCGCCAGTCCATGAACCAGACCGTTTCGACAACGGCGCCCAGGGTAAATGCCGCGAGCAGCCCCGGCAATACCCGACGGGTAGTGGAGTCGGGCAAGGTGTAGTAGTAAGCCGCCGTGAGCAGCACCGTTTCCAGCCAGACCTGGCTGCGCAGGGGCAGGATGTTGTTGTGCCACACGATGCGCCCGTATTCACACAGCACTCCCAGCAGCAGGCTGGCCAGCAAGGAGCACGCCCACAGGCAGCGCCCGGAGGCATTCAGGTGCCGCCACTGCAGCAGGCCTACTATCACCGGCAACAGCGCGGCGGCCACGCTCAGCCCATTCAGCTGCTTGGAAAGCGCCACCAGCCACTCGGAGGATGTTGTCATTCAGGTTGCAAAGTAGGTCGTTGGTGCGCAAGGCCCAGGCAGCCAGCATCGGCCCACCAAAAAAACGAAAAGCCGCCAGTTTCCCCTCTGGCGGCTTTTCTGCCTACTGCACTATACCTCCCCCCTGGTCCGCGCCGTGGGTGATCAGTCAGCCCCGGACGGCGACTGACGGCGCGAAGTCAGCTTGGTTAATGCACCTCCGCGGGCAGTAGCTCCTTGCGGTAAGTGCGCTCAAACTCTTCGTCCACGTGGTAGGTGGATTCTTCGTGCTGGCTCAGGTCGAGACCGAGCTCTTCCTCGGCCGGCTTCACGCGCAGGGCGAAGAAGCGGCCGGTGAGCTTCAGCAGCACCCAGGCTCCGCCGAAGGAATACGCCACCACAATCAGCAGGGCCAGCACGTGGTAGCCAAACACCGTGGCCGTACCATGAATCAGCCCTACCTTATCGGCAAATATACCGGTGAGCAGCATGCCCACAATACCGCCCAGCCCGTGGCAGGGAAATACGTCGAGCGTGTCGTCGATGCCGGTGCGCGAGTTTTGCCAGTGCACGGCCACCTGGCTGATGAGCGCCGACACCACCCCAAACAGGATGCTCTGCCCGTAGCTGACGTAGCCGGCCGCCGGCGTAATGGCCACCAGCCCGACCACCGCGCCCACGCAGGCGCCCACCGCCGTGGGCTTGCCGCCCCGGGCTATTTCCATCAGCAGCCAAGCAAACAAGGCGGCGGCCGAGGCCAGGTTGGTATTGACGAAAGCCGTGGCCGCCAGCTCGTTGGCCGCCAGCGCCGAACCTGCATTGAAGCCAAACCAGCCGAACCACAGCAGGCCCGTGCCCAGCATCACGTAGGGCACGTTGGGCGTCGAAAACACCGTATTGCGCTGGTGGCGGGTGCGCGGACCCAGAACCAGGGCGCCGGCCAGGGCCGCAATACCGGCCGAAATATGCACCACCGTGCCGCCCGCAAAATCAAGCACGCCCCACTGCCGCAGGAAGCCCTCGGGGTGCCACGTCCAGTGGGCCAGCGGGCAATAAATAAACAGGCTGAACAGCACCATAAACGCCAGGTAGCCCTTGAAGCGCACCCGCTCGGCAAAGGAGCCGGTAATCAGCGCGGGGGTGATGATGGCAAACTTGAGCTGAAAGGCGAAGTAGAGGATAAACGGAATGGACGGCGAGAGCAGCGGGTGCGGGGCCGTGCCCACGCCGCGCAGCATCAGAAACGTGAGTGGGTTGCCAATCAGGCCGTGCCAAGAGTCGCCGTAGGCCAGGGAGAAGCCTACGAAGTAAAACACCAGCGTAATCACGCCCAGCGCCACGAAGCTCTGCAGCATGGTGCTGATGACGTTTTTGGGGCGCACCATGCCGCCGTAGAAAAACGAAAGGCCCGGCGTCATGATAAGCACCATGGCCGTGGCGGTGAGCATCCAGGCAATGTCGGCGCCATTAAGGGTGCCGGGCGCTGCTGCCGGGTGCTCGGCCGGCGTTACGGCCGCCACAAGTGCCGCCAGCAGCAAGCCCCCCAGCGCAACGCGGGCTACAGACAGACGAGGTGTTACGTTTGAAACCATAGGTACCTTCATTTCTATAGGGTAAATGTAAATAACAACCCATAAAATAAGCAATACCCCCTCCTTATTTAGGGGTATAAACCAATAAATAACCTATGATGAACAATATCACCCCTAAACATATAAGTCGTTTCCCCTTACTGCTTCTATTTTGCTACAGCAGCGCACTAAATACACACTGACGAACACTCACAGTAAATAAGCCCATAAACGTCCTGCGCCCGGTAGCTCCAATCAGACGTGGAGCTACCGGGCGCAGGGCCAAGTGCGGTATGTCTATCAGCGCCTAGTGCTTGCCGACGACGTTATCCAGGTACTTTTGGCCGGAGCCCGTGTTAAGGATCAGCAATTGTTCATCGGCCCGCAGCCAGCCGCTAGCCAGCAGCTTGCGGGCAGCCATCCACACGGCGGCCCCTTCAGGCGCCACAAACAGGCCCTCGTGCTGCGCCAACTCGCGCATGCCCGCCAGCATTTCGTCGTCGTCGATGCTCAGGGCGGTGCCGCCCGACTCGGCCAGCACTTCCAGCATCAAGGCTTCGCCCAGGGGACGCGGTACGGCCAGGCCGTTGGCAATGGTCGGGCGCCCCTGGTACTGCTGGCAATTGGCTTGCCGGCCGGCCAGCGTCTCCACCAGCGGGCAGCAATTGCTGGCCTGCACGGCCACCATGCGCGGTAGCTTCACGTCAGCCACCAGCCAGCCCATGGTTTGCATTTCGCGGAAGGCCTTCCAGATACCAATCAGGCCGGTGCCGCCGCCGGCGGGGTACAGAATCACGTCGGGCAGCTGCCACTGCAACTGCTCGGCTATTTCGTAGCCCATGGTTTTTTTGCCCTCGATGCGGTACGGCTCCTTCAGCGTCGATACGTCGAGCAACTGGCCTGCGGCGTTCAGTTCGCGCACCAGGGCTGCGCAGTCGTTGATGAGCCCGTCGACCAGCTGCACATCGGCCCCGTACCAGTAGCATTCTTCTTTAAAAGCAGCCGGCGTGTGCCGCGGCATGACTACAGTAGCCGGCAGGCCGGCCTTGGCGCAGTAAGCGGCCATGGCCACGCCCGCGTTGCCGGCCGTAGGGATAATGCAGCCCTGCGCCCCTAGCTCCTTGGCCTTTGACACGGCCATGCTCAGGCCGCGGGCTTTGAAGGAGCCGGTTGGGTTCTGGCCTTCGTCTTTGAGCAACAAGGAACGCAGTCCGTAACGGGCGGCCAGGTTGCCGAGCGTCAGCAGCGGCGTCATGCCTTCGCCCAGGCTCACTTGGTTGGCCTCGTCGAGCAGGGGCAGCACTTCGCGGTAGCGCCACATGGTGGCCGGGCGCATAGCCAGCACGCTACGGGGCGGCGCGTCGCTGAGCGTGTAGCGAGCCAGCAGGGGCACGCCGCAGCACGCGGATACAGTTTGGGCCACGAAAGCGTCGTGCGGGGCGTGGCAGCGGCTACATACCAGCGTGCGCAGCTGGCTGGGGGTTTCTACGTCGATGATCATGTGCGGCGGCTTTCAGGGAGATAATGCGGAACCGAGGGCAGGTTCCGACCTGAAAACGTCGGCAAGTAGGTCGACGGTTATGCCTGGCGCAAATGGTATTTTGGCATATACTATTCCGCTTTGGAATAGTAGCGCAACGCAAACTGCATGAACTCCCGGAATGGCGCCAGGTTTTCGGTGCCGCGGCGCTGCACAAACTCGAAGTGCCGCTTGAGCTGCAGGTCCTGCACCGTGACTTCGGCCAGCTCACCCGCCGATAGGGCCCGTGCCACGGCCTGCCGCGGCAAAAAAGCCAGCACGCCGTCGTCGGCGCGTACGAAGTTTTTCAGCGCTTCGGTGCCGCCGAGGCGCACGGGCACGCGCAAATCGGCCAAACGGATGCGCTGGGCCAGCAGGGCCTGCTCCAGCACGGCCAGCGTGCCCGAGCCGGCTTCGCGCAGGGCCAGGGGCACGTCGTACAGCTCCGATACGGCCAGGGTGCGGTGGCGCAGCGGGTTGCGGGCCGAGCACACAGCCACCACGTCGTCGGTGAGCAGCGGGGTGTAGGTGACCTGGCTGACGCGGTGAATGCCCTCCACCACGCCTAGGTCAATTTCGTGCTCCAGCAGGGCCTTCAGTATATTCTCGCTGTTGCGGTTTTTGAGCGTCAGCTGGGTGTGCGGGTGCTCGGCCAGGTACGCCGACAGCACCGGCGGCAGCACGTACAGCGACACGGTGGTGCTGGCCCCGATGGTCATCTGGATTTGCGGAGCAAAGCGGGGGCTCAGGGCCGCCATTTCCTCGCGCAGCTCGGCCTGCAGCTGCTGGGCCTGCAGCAGCTTGCGGTAGAGCAGTTGACCGGCCGGCGTCAGCGCTACAGAATTGCCCAGGCGCTCAAACAAGCCCACCTTGTAGTACTCTTCCAGCGCCTTCACCTGCTTGCTCACGGCCGATTGGCTGATAAACAGGCTTTGGCTGGCCTTGGTGAAGCTCAAGCGGCGCGCCACTTCCAGAAATACCTCGTGCTGCGAAGACAACATATCCCCGCGAAGTAACGCGCTTATTCGGTAGCCAGCGCCACCACGGCGGCCACCGCCCCGTTGACGACCTCCGCCATCCGCCGAAAATCGAGCGTGTCAATGGTATCCGACTCCAGGTGGTAATTGGGGTTGCGCAGGAACGAGGTGTCATTGATCATGAGGGCCGGAAAGCCGAAGCGCCAGTAGTTGCGGTGGTCGGAGAGGCGCGCCAGGGCCAGCGAGTCGGGCAGGTTGATGCGCTGCACATCGATGGCCGCGCTGTCTTGCATGAGCTGTTGCACGCGGCGGGTGAAGTCTTCTTCGCCGGCGCGCCCGACCACCACGATAAAATTGCCAACGTTGGGAAACAGCGAGGCCAAGGCTTCGTTCGGGAAGCGCTGCGAGCCGGGCTCGTCGCGGAAGTAGCCGATCATCTCGTAGCACAGCATGGCCCGCACGGGCACTTTGGCTTCGTGCAGGGCCTGGGCGTGCACGAAGCTGCCCATATCGTCGGTGGCGAAGAAGGGCGGCTCCTCGTTGGGGTACGCGACCAGCTCCACGGGGCGCCGCAGCTGCGGGGCCTGGGCGTGCAGCAGGCGGGCCGTTTCGAGCAGGCCGGCCACGGCGGAGGCGTTGTCGTCGGCGCCGGGCGTGTCGCCGCACACGTCGTAGTGGGCGCCCACCACCACCCGTTCGCCCTCGGCGGGCCCGAAGCAGGCAATGATGTTGCGGTAGCGGCGCCCATCGACGGTAAAGGCCTGCTCCGTGACGCGGCAACCGAGCTTGCTGAACTCGGCCTTGATGTAGTCGGCGGCCTGGTTAAGGGACGTCAGGTTGCGGTAGTTGCGGGCAGGCTGCAGCTCAGTGAGAAACTGGACGTCGGCGTAGAGGCGGTCTTGGTCGGCGCGCATGCGGTGGGAAGTGGGGGAACGACTTGCCGTATACGCCCGCCGGCTTCGGCTGCACGTCAACAATACGCCTGCCGCCACAACCACTACCAGCAGACCTAGTACCAGTAAGTAGCGGCGAGCGAGCATACAGCAACGAATGTGTGTTCTTCCCTGTCCGCCAACGCAGACCCGAAACCGTGCTTATCAGCCGCTTTTACTGCACGGCCAGCGTACGCAGGGAGTTGGCGTAATCGACCAGCCGCGCCAGGTGGAAGCTGTCGGTGAAGCTCAGGCCGTTGTCGCGGGCGTACTGCTCGATGGCATCGGCTTCGGCCGGAAAGTACGCCAGCAGGTCACGCTTGGGCCGCCGCAACGCCACGACCGTGCCCTGGGGCGTGCCCAGGTAAAAGCTTTCGCGCACGTCAGTGTAGTAATACCGCGCGCTGCTGCGCCGGTACGGCAGGTTGCCCAGGGCCGACGGCAGGTACGGATCGGAGGCGGCCGTGGAGCGCTGCACCAGCTGCTGGCGGCGCAGCAGAACGAACGGGCCACCGTTCAGGCGCTCAAAAAAAGCGGGCGTGGTCATGGCCGAATTATCCCGGTCGTGGTCCCAAGGGTACACCAGAAACGGGCGCGCGCGCTGCACGTCGTGCCAGCGCCGCCGCACCTGCACCGGGCTGATGCCGGGGCCCAAAGGGTCACGGGTCGTAGCGAGCAGGCCTTCGTGCCGAATCAGCTCCCCACGCACGGCAAAGGTGCGCACGGCCAGCGCCGGCACCGTGCGCACGGTTCTATCGGGCATGGTGATGAGCAGCAGGTCCATGTCCTGGCGCAGCGCGAGGGGGCCGTGCAGGGTGTCGCCGTTGGTCAGCACCACGGTGCTACCCATAAAGGTTTGCACCATGCCACCCTTCTGGGCTGATGCCGTAAGGGTCCCGAGCGTGAGGGCAAAGGCGCCGAGAACAGGAAGTAGAAATGGTCGCATACGAATAGGGGAAAGATAACAATTCAAACGCAGGCAGCCACGCTTTAGTTAGCGCCGGCTCAAGCCTTTATGCAGCTCGTCAGTCAGACTTCGAAAGTACTACCGGTTGCGTAAAATTTGCGGGCCGGGCAAGGAAAATTCAGCCAGCGGCTGCACCGATGCGCGCCGGTGGCACCAGTCGTTGTATACCAGCTCCAGGGTATAGACGGGCACGGCCCCGAACGGCTGCGCCCGCCACCGCTCCAGCGCCTGCCGAAACGCCCCCGGCTCGCGCAGCGGCCGCCGAAAACGCATAACGGTGGTGTGGGCCGTCTGGAGCACGTAGCGCTGATCCACCGTTTGGGGCAGGCCCGAGGCCATGAGCGCCGCTCGAAGCGTCGCGCGCAACTCGCTCAGGGCAGTACCCTGCGGGAAGCCTTGCAGTAGCACGGCCTCGGCCGACAGCGTAAGGCCGCGAAAATCAATACTAAAGGCGGGCACCCGGGCCAGCGCCGTTGCAATGACGCGGCTGTAAGCGGCTGCATCGACGTGCTCCAGACGAAACCCCGCCACCGCCGACAGGGGCGTCAGTACGGTCACGTGCAAATCGGTGAGCGGGTAGTAGTACTGTTCGGGCTCCAGAGCCCGCAGCTCGGCTAGCAGTTCTTGCACGGCTGCCTGCAGTGCAGCGTCGGGCCGGGCAATGAGCGTGAGGCCGCGCCGTGCGTCCTGCGGGTCGTCGAGTGGCGCATCGAGGCGCAGGGCATTGGCTTGCAGCTGCGGGAGGGCCCGGGCCCACATGGCGGCGTAATGAGTAGCTAAGTCCATTCGGTAGGTACCCGCTCCACTGGGGTCAGGCAACTAGGTACTTGGAAAGGCCCCCAAGCAGCAAATAGGTTAGAATCAGGTTGCGGTGCATTGGATCGGGTATGCAGGTGTACTCATCTGAAGCACGTGTGAACAACGCAGATAAGCTTCAGCGGCTTCAAAGGCCGGATTACATGAGCCTGGCACTATTCACAGTTTTTTTCCTGCATTACCACGAACTATGTATGTACATCAAAAATATATTTATATTTCACCTCGCCATTAGTCATTTCCACCATTTCGGCAGCCTCTTCTACTACATGAAACATTCGTTACTCCTTTTTACTGGCCTGCTGCTGGGCACCGCTGGCGCGGCTTCGGCCCAAAACACGGCTCAAGCCACGACGCTACCTCCGGCGGCGCACATCAAACCTGCCTTCAACAACGTCAAGGCCACGGCCACTTTTCAGGTGGAACCCCAGGTGAGCAGCGTAGGCTGGATCGGGCGCAAGGTCACGGGCCGCCACAACGGCACGGTGGAGCTGAAAGAGGGCCAGCTGCAGGTACACAACAACCAGTTGGTGGGCGGCTCCTTTGTGGTCGACATGGGCACCATCCTCGATGAAGACGTGGAGGACGCCGAAACCAACGCCAAACTCGTCACCCACCTCAAGTCAGACGACTTCTTCGGGGTGGCGCAGCACCCCACGGCCACGTTCGTCATCAAAAGCCTGAAATACACGAAGGTGGACGACTCCGGCAACAACACCCTGATTGCAGGCGTGCTCACCATCAAGGGCAAGTCGATGGGGCTGCTGTTCCCGGCCAAAGTGGGCATCAAGAACGGCCTGGCCGCCGCCTCGGGCAGCGTCAACGTGGACCGCACCAAGTTCGACATCCGCTACGGCTCCAACTCGTTTTTTGACCGGCTCGGCGACAAGGCCATCGACAACGATTTTACGCTGAATTTCAACATCATTGCCAAGCAGTAAGGGTTAAGCCTTGCTGCCTCGCGCCGGCGGCCGAACGGATGCTAATCCATTCGGCCGCCGGCGCGGGTGTTATAGGCCGGCCTGATTCCAATGGACTACTCTTTACCGTGGCGACAGAAGGATGCGCAGGTAGCCATCGTTGGTCACGCTGAAGGAGAGACTGGCACTCTTCAGTTGTCGGGTGAGGTCGGCCGTATGATCGGCCACCTGCGGGGGAATCAAACGTCCTTGAAAGGTCGTGACAACCGGGTTGACTTCTACCCATTCCACCTCCCGCACCGGCCACGGGCCATTGATTTCGATGTAGCCGGGCACAGGCACACCCAGCCACTGCCCCCAGCTTACCGGCTCGGTTTCGTTCTTGGTTTTCAGGCGCAGTGCGTAGCCTTGGCCATTGAGTAGAGCCGCCAGGCGCTGTTCGATGGGTTTGGGGCTGCTCATTCTTCGTCGGATGGGGCCAACGGGAACCACTGCCAGTCCCAGTGCGCCAATAGCCGCCTTACCTGCTCGTCGTTTTCGGCGTGGAAGTGATGGGCGTGCGGAACGGGGAAGCCAAACGCCTGCTCACGGTAACTGAGGGCTTCCAGGGCCGTTTTATAGGCTTCCAGCGGGCCGTAGGCGTAAATCACGTTGTGCCGATCATAGATAAGCAGGCCGCTCTTGTCTGTAGCACCGGCCCAGAGGTGGTGCCGCCCGTCGGTAGTCAGCAACGGGGCAAATTCCTGCAGGAAGTCGGTCAGCTCGGCCGTGGTTTCCAGCGGCGGGGACTGGTAGCGCCCCTGCTCCTCGCCTTCCCGACTGACCACTAGCACATACAGGCAGAAATATGGCGCGGGCAGGCACTCGCTCAGTTGGCGCAGCAGGCCGATGGCGGCGCTGGAAGCCCCGATTTTGAGCCGCTCGAATTGCTCAAACCGCTCGTGCTCAAACACCCGGCCGTAGTCATGGGCTACCTCGTTGCTGGCGGCGTCGAAAGCGGTGAATTTGGGGAGCATAGCGCGGCGGAATAAGGCTTAAGAACGGGGTTAGGAAGCAGGGCAAAAGTAGGCGAATCTACCCTGCAACTCCGCGACAAGCGGGCATACTACCGCTTATCCATTCGCGTTTTTATATACCTTTCCGGCCGCCGCCACCCTCCTCCCCTATCCATTTTATGCCTACCCCCCGATTGCTCCGCCTGCCGCTGCTGGTGCTGCTGGCCTTGCTATGCGCGTGCTCCAAACCCAATAATGACAACGCGGCAACCAACGCCGCCGACGGCGAGGAAATCGACCCGTACGAAAATCTGGTCTTCAACTTCGACGAACCGGTGGCCACCGACGCCCAGCTCAACCGCTGGGACACCACCCAGGTCGTGCGCTTCGAGCCGGCGGTGCGGGGCAAGTTTAAGTGGACCTCGGAGCGGGAGCTGGTGTTTTCGCCGGCCGAGCCGTTTCGGCCGAGCACGGCCTTCAAGGCCGAGCTGCGGCCCGAAAGCCTGCCCAGCGGCAAGCAGAAGGCCAAAATCAACCGCACCGAGTTTCACACGCCCTACCTGCGCATGAGCGAGCCGCAGGTGTTCTGGACGGCTTCGCAGCAGGGCAGCGAGCCGCAGGCCCGGCTCAACGCGGTGTTTAACTACGCCGTGCGCCCCGCCGACCTCCGCCCGCGCCTGCGCCTGACGGCGGGCGGGCAGTCGGTGCCGTTCGAGGTTATATCCGCCGAACCCGACCGCGTGGTGGGCATCCGGCCCACGCAGCCGCTGGCGCCGGGCGCCCTGGTGGAGCTGCACGTAGAGCCCGGCCTCAAGCCCGTAGGCGGCGGCAAGGGCACGGCGGGCACGCTGGAATCCTCAGCCCCCGTACCGGACCCGCGCCAACTGCAGGTGCGCGAGCTGACCGGCTCCCTGCTCAACGGCGAGCCGGTGGTGACGGTGCTGACCGACCAGCCCATTTCGGCCGAGCAGGCGCAGACGGTGGTGCGGGTGTCGCCCACGGTGCCGTTTGCGGTGGAGGCGCTGGAAAGCGGCTTCGTGCTGCGCGGTGGCTTTGAGGTGGGCAAAAGCTACACGGTGAGCCTCGCGCCGGGCGCTTACGGCAGCCTGGGCGGGCAGATTACCGAGGCGTTCAGCCAGACGGTGTCTTTCGGCGACGAGCGGCCCAGCATCAGCTTCGCCAACGGCGACAAGGCTATGTACCTCGGCGCCCAGGGCCTGCGCAACCTCGGCCTGCGCATCAACGAGGTGGACAAGGTGAAGGTGAGCATCTACAAGGTGTACGCCAACAACATCCGCGAGCTGCTGCGCAACGGCCAGCAGTACGGCTACGGCGGCGAGGACGGGGAAGGCGGCGACGAAGGCAGCAGCTACGAGGACGGCGAGTATGTCGACCACAGCTACAACTACTACAACACCGAGGACTTCGGCAACCTGCTCACCGAGCGCACTTACACGACTTCGGGCCTGCCCAAAGCCGGGGCGCTGCGCCTGTTGCACCTCTCGCTGGATGAGCTGGAGTTTGGCAATCAGCTGAAAGGGCTGTACGTGGTGAAGGTGCAGGACACCGAGCGGCAGTGGCTGCAGGTCTCGAAGCTGGTGGCCGTGTCGGACCTGGGCGTGGTGGTGAAGCGCGACCAGAACGGCGGGGCCATGGTGTTCGTGAATTCCCTGCGCACGGCCAAGCCGGTGGGCGGGGCCGCGGTGCGCTTCGTCAGCCAGAACAACCAGGTGATGTTCAACGGCTCGACCAACTCCGGCGGCGTGGCCATGCTCGGGCAGGCCGACAGCGTGGCCAGCTCGCGCTTTCAGCTGGCTATGGTGATGGTGCAGAACGGCGCCGACTTCACCTTCCTGGAGCTGGAGCGGGCCCGCGTGGAAACCTCGCGCTACGACGTGGGCGGCCTGCAAGCCAACCCGGCCCACTTCCAGGCCTTCCTCTACGGCGACCGGGACCTGTACCGCCCCGGCGACACCATCCGCACCAACACCGTGGTGCGCACCGACGACTGGCGCGCGCCCGGTGCGGTGCCCATGAAAATCCGCCTTCTGCTGCCCTCGGGCAAGGAATACGCCAGCTACCGCCGCACCCTGAGCAAGAACGACGGCTCGTTCGAGGCGCAGTTTATCCTGCCGCCGGCGGTGATGACCGGCCTGTACACGATGGAAGTGCTGACCGGCAACGACGTACTGCTGACCTCGCGGCAGGTGAGCGTGGAGGAGTTTATCCCCGACCGCCTGAAAGTAACCGTGACGGCCACGCCCAAAGCCGTGCAGCCCGGCCAGACGGTGCGCGCCGCAGTGCTGGCCCAGAACCTATTCGGCCCGCCCGCTACCGACCGCAAGGTGGAAGTGGAATTCTCGCTTAAGCAGAAGCCCTTCGCCCCCAAGGACTACCAGGACTACGATTTTACCATCCAGAGCGGCACCGAGCGCCGCGGCTCCTACGGCGAAGAAGGCTCCGACAACTCCCTGAACGAGCGGTTCGAAAAGGCCGTGCGCGAGGCCCGCACCGACGAGCAGGGCCGCGCCGTGGCCGAGTACGAAGTGCCCGCCTACACCGACCTCGGCACGCTGGAAGGCACCGCCTTCGCCACCGTGTTCGACGAAACCGGCCGCCCGGTCAACCGCCTCGCTAGCTTCGAAGTGCAGACCCAGCAGGTGATGTTCGGTATCAAGCAGCTGCCCGAGCTGGTGAGCACCCGGCAGGCCCTGCCTTTGCGCATCGTGGCGTTGAATCCGAAAGGCGCCGCCGCCCAGGCCAACGGGCAGGTGCGCATTGTGCGCATCTTGTGGGAAACGGTGCTGGAGCGCCAGGGCGGGCGCTACACCTACAACTCCCAGCGCAAGGAGCAGACGGTGCTCAACACGCCCATCGTGGCCGGACCGGTGGCGGCCGTGGACTTCACGCCGGTGTACTCCGGCGAGTACGAGGTACGCGTGTCGCGGCCCGGTGCGGCCACCTACGTGGCCCAGCGCTTCTACGCCTACGGCTACGGCGATACCCAGAGCAACGCCTTCGAGGTGAGCAACGAGGGGCAGGTGCAGATCGAGGCCGACAAGGAGAAGTACCAGCCCGGCGACAAGGCCACGCTGCTGCTCAAGACGCCCTTCCCCGGTCGCGTGCTGGTGACGGTGGAGCGCAACCGCGTGCTGGAGCACTTCTACGTGGATACCGACGAGAAATCGGCTAAGGTGACGGTGCCCATCCGCGCCGGCCACGTGCCCAACGTGTACGTGACGGCCACGGCCATCCGCCCGCTGTCGGCCGATTCCAAGATTCCGCTGACCGTGGCCCGGGGCTTCGTGCCGCTGACGGTGGAGAAGCCCGACGCCCGCCTGCCCGTGGCCATCAAGGCCGTGGCGCAGAGCCGCTCCCAGACCTGGCAGACGGTGGAAGTGCAGACCAAGCCCGGCGCGGCCGTGACCCTGGCTATGGTCGACGAGGGCATTCTGCAGATGAAAAACTACCGCACGCCCGACCCCTTCGGCTACTTCTACCAGAAGCGCGCCCTGGAAGTCTCGGCCCACGACGTGTACCCCTTCCTGCTGCCCGAGCTGGGCACCTCCTCCTCGGGCGGCGACGGGTACGGCCTGAACCGCCGCACCACGCCCGTGCCCTCGCGCCGGGTGCAGCTGGTGGCCCGCTGGAGCGGCGTGAAGCGTGCCGACGCCAACGGCCGCGTGCTGGTAAAGATGCGCGTGCCGCAGTTTAGCGGGGCCCTGCGCCTGATGGCCGTGGCCTACAAGGGCGACGCCTTCGGCTCGGCCGAGCACACCATGCGCGTGGCCGACCCGGTGGTCATCAGCACCGCCCTGCCCCGCTTCATGAGCCCCGGCGACACGATTGACGTGCCGGTGACGCTGACGAATACGACGGGGAAGGAAATGATTGTGGCAGTAAGACAGAAAACGACTGGCGCTATTGAGCCATCTGAATGGACATCTGCCGGCGGCGTTGATGGGGTGCCCTTGCAACGAATGCGTGCCAACGACAACTATAGTAAAGTCGCCAAACTTCGTCCCAATGCCGAACAACGAGTTGTTTTTCGCATCAATGCAAAACCAGAAGTTGGTAGCGGCAGTGTAACAGTCACCGTAACTGTTCCCGCGAAAGTTGGACGCGAAACCTTCACCGAAACCATCGAACTACCCGTCCGCCCGGCCTCGCCCTTGCAGATGCGCACCGGTTCGGGCGTGGTGGCGGGCGGCAAGGCGCAGGCGCTGGACTTGCGCACCGACTTTATAGCCGCGGCCCAGCGCAGCCAGCTGGTTCTCAGCCGCTCGCCGATGACGGAGTTCAGCAAAGACCTGCGCTACCTGTTGCAGTACCCCTACGGCTGCCTGGAGCAAACCGTGTCGGCCGCCTTCCCGCAGCTTTACTACCCCGACCTGGCGGCTACGCTGGGGCAGACCAAAAAGGCCCAGCGCTACAACCCTAACTACCACGTCCAGGAGGCCATCCGCAAGATTGAGAGCATGCAGCTCTACAACGGCGCCCTCAGCTACTGGCCCGGCGGCGACTACGACAACTGGTGGGCCACCGCCTACGCCGCCCACTTCCTGCTCGAAGCCAAGCACGCCGGCTTTGCCGTGAACCAGAGCATCCTCGACAAAACGCTGCGCTACCTGCAGTACCGCATCCGCAAGCGCGAAACCGAGGACTACCAGTACTTCGACGCCGCCAACATTGCCCGGCAGAAGACCATTGCCAAAAAGGAAATTGCCTACTCGCTCTACGTGCTGGCCCTGGCCGGCCTGCCCGATCCGGTGGCGCTGAACTACTACCGGGCGAACCAGCGCCTGCTGGCCCAGGATTCGCGGTTCGTACTGGCCAGCACCAGCGCCTTGTCGGGCCAGACCAAGGGCTTCCGCGACCTGCTGCCGCGCACCTTCAACGAGCCCGCCGCCCACCGCGCCTTCGACGGCTCGTTCTACTCGCCGGTGCGCGACCTGGGCCTGGCCCTGAACACCCTCATCGAAGCCGACCCGCAGAACCCGCTGGTGGCCCAGATGGCCCGGCAACTCTCGCGGCAGGTGAAGCAGGCCGGCTGGCTGAACACGCAGGAACGCAGCTTCGCGCTGCTGGCCCTGGGCAAAGTGGCCCGCCAGAACAAAAACGCCACCGTCACGGCCACCCTGGCCGATGCCACCGGCGCCGTGCTCGGTCAGTACAAAGGCCCGCAGGACTTGGCAGTAAACAACGTAGCCAACCGCCGCCTGAGCCTGCGCACCGCCGGCACCGGCAACCTGTACTACTTCTGGACGCTGGAAGGCATTTCGCCCACTGGCCGCGTGCCCGAGGAAGACCAGTTCCTGCAGGTGCGCCGGCAGTTCCTGGACCGCACCGGCAAGCCCCTTGGATCAACCACAGGCCGCGCCGAGTTCCGCCAGAACGACCTCGTGGTGGTCAAAATCACTTTGCAGGCCAGCCAGTACGCCGGCGAGGTGCCCAACGTGGCCGTGACGGACCTGCTGCCCGCCGGCCTGGAAATCGAGAATCCGCGCATCGGGGCGGTGCGCGAAATCACCTGGGCCACCGACGCGGCCACGCCCGACTACCTGGACGTGCGCGACGACCGGATCAACCTGTTCACCACCGCGTCGCCGCAGCCGAAGTCGTTCTACTACCTGGCCCGGGCCGTGTCCAAGGGCACGTTCAAGCTCGGCCCGGTCAGCGCCGACGCCATGTACAACGCCGAATACCACTCCTACGCCGGCGCGGGCACGGTGCGGGTGCGGTAACTGGGAGCAACGTGGGTTTGCAGTGCCACGGTCAGTGACCGTGGCACCGCTTTTTTGTATGCTTTTGGTCGTCATGCTGAGCCTGCCGAACCGAAGGTCGGCGTAGCCAAGCATCTCTACCGCTTCGTTGGTTGATGACCGTTGAACGTCATTCCGAGCGCAGCGAGGAATCTTGCCAGATAGTAACCTTCTCGTCAGGTTGGCCACCTGCTGTCAGCACGCGAGATGCTGCGCTGCGCTCTGCATGACGTTCCGCTGTGCACTTTCATTAAAGGTCCACCATGCTCTTGCCGCTTAACCAGTTGCGTCACTAGCCTCAAGCCCGGCCATAGCCTTTCAGTAGCGCGGCCGTACAACCGAACCGCCAGTCTTGCGTGGGAAATTCCTGCGCCGGGCTGGCGGTTCGGTCGTTCAGCCTCTGCCACCTATGCTACCAACTCCTTCATTGCGCCAGCGCCCACTACTGGCGTTGCTCCTACTCGTATTCGTCGTATTTGCGGCCCCGGCGCGGGCCGATATCATCAACCTCACCGCCGCCGACAACGGCAAGCAGATACAGGCCACCCAAGGCGACGTTATCGTGGTGCGCCTGCCTACGGCCAATGCCCGCTACGGCTGGCGCCTGACGCAGAACTACCCCGGCCTGCTGACGGTGACGCGCAACCTGGTGCTACCCGGCCTGAGCAGCGGCGTACCGGGCGCGCCAGCTACCCACGAAATCCAGCTCCAGACCCTCGGCACCGGCGGCGTGGACCTCACGTTCATCTCGGCCGTGCCGGGCGCGGGCTACTCGCCGCTCGGCGACTTTTTCCACGTCTACCTCACCATCGACAAGCCCGGCGTGGCCAAGCGCGTCAATATCACCGAGTACGGCAACCACAGCCGCGTCACCGTGAACCAGGGCGACGATTTGCAGATCAAGCTGGGTACCACGGCGGGCTCCAGCATGCGCTGGGAGGTGATGCCCATCAACGACGGCGTGGTGGAGCTGATCAATCCCGAGGAAAAACCCTCGAAAAAACGCCCCAAAAAAGCCAAGCCCGGTACGCCGGAGGACGTCGCGTTCAACTTCCGGGCCCTGAAGCCGGGCCACTCCACCGTGCGCTTCCTCTACCGCGACTCGGCTCAGCCCGATGCCGCGCCTGCCCGCGACTTTGAGCTGCAGATTGACGTGCCGGTGCCGCCGCGGTAGGACTGGCCGTTTTGGCCAGCCCCGACGTCTTTACATCGGGGGCTACACATTTTCGAACACGTCGTCCCAGGCCAGGATCAGCCCCGGCAACATGTGCACCGGTACTTCGCAGGGTTCGGCGTACTCGCCCTGTAGCTGGTACTGCCCCTCAATCAGCAGGTAGACGACGATGTTCTTCAGGCCGGGCGTGACCATCCAGTACTCGCGCACGCCGGTTTCCTCGTAGAGGTCGAACTTGGTTTTGGTGTCGTGGGCGGTATTGCCGGGCGAAAGGATTTCGATAATCCAGTCGGGCGCGCCCAGGCAGCCACGCACATCGAGTTTTTGCGGGTCGCAGATGATACAGATATCGGGCTGCACCACCGTTTCCACCGCTGCGTCGCCGTTGGGCGTGGCCCGGCTCAAGCGCACGTCAAATGGTGCTGCGTATGCCCGGCAGGTTTTGCCACGTAGGGCTGGCTTCACCAAGCCGATGATATTGGTGGTGACTTCCTGATGAGCGCGTAACGGAGCTGGGCTCATCAGGCGTACTTTGCCCCGAATAAGCTCCACTAGCTCGTCGAAGCGCCACGTCAGGTAGTCGGCGTAGGTATAGTGCTTGTTAGGATCGAGTTGGGAAACGCTGGTGACCGTCATCATGGTTCTGGCGCGGAAGATTCCGCGAAATATACGCTGAAAGCAGCCCGCCGATGGCGCGCAGTGCGCAGCGTGGCGCTGTATCTTGCGGGCATGAACAAGCGCCGCGGGCTGCGTTTTCTGGGCGGGTTGGCCATTTTAGCCTTGCTGCTGGCAGGGCTGGACTGGCTGTTTCCGCTGCCGCCCGTTCCGCCCGCCTCGCCCGTGGTGCTGGCCGCCGACGGCTCGGTGCTGCACGCTTACCTTTCGCCCGACCAGAAGTGGCGCCTGCCGGCCCAGCTGCGCGACATCACGCCCACGCTGCGCAAGGCCTTGGTGGCGAAAGAAGACCGGTGGTTTTACTGGCATCCGGGCATCAACCCGGTGGCCTTGCTGCAGGCGGCCGCCCGCAACGCGCTGGGCCGGGGGCGCCGCACCGGGGCCAGCACCATCACCATGCAGGTAGCGCGGCTGCTGGAGCCCAAGGAGCGCACCGTGGGCGGCAAGCTGCAGGAAATGCTGCGCGCCCTGCAGCTGGAGGCCCATTATTCCAAGGACGAAATCCTGCAGCTGTACCTTAACCTGGTGCCCTACGGCTCCAACGTGGAAGGTGTAAAATCGGCTGCGCTGCTCTACTACGGCCAGCCCCCGCACTACCTCTCCCTGGCCCAGACGGTGACGCTGACCATCGTGCCGAACAACCCCACCGGGCTCACGCCGGGCCGGCACAACGCGGCGCTGCTGGCCGCGCGCAACAAGTGGCTGCGCCGCCTGGGCGCGCAGGGCGTATTTCCCGCCCGCGACATCGAAAACGCCCTGCTGGAGCCGCTGCTGGCCCGCCGCCAAAGCGCGCCGCAACTGGCCCCGCACCTTTCGCGCCGCCTGGTGCAGGACTTTTACCGCCAACGGGCGGCGCTTTCCCCGCTGGCGGGCGGCAATGGCGGCGTAACCTCCACGCTGGTGCGGGCCAAACAAGCCAAGGCCGAGGACCTGACGCGCCACTACGTGCGCCGGCTGGCCCCGCTGGGCATCACGCAGGCGGCCGTGCTGGTGGTCAACAACCGCACCCGCGCCGTGGAAGCCTACGTGGGCTCGGCCGACTTCCGCGACGTGCTCAATCAGGGCCAGGTCGACGGCATCCGGGCCGTCCGCTCGCCGGGCAGTACCCTGAAGCCTCTGCTCTACGCCGTAGCCCTGGACCGCGGCTTGGTCACGCCCAAGCGCGTGCTGCCCGACGTGCCCACCAACTTCGGCGGTTTCCGGCCCGAAAACTTCGACAAGCGCTGCAACGGCGAAGTAACCTTGGAACGGGCCCTGGCTTTTTCGCTCAACATCCCGGCCGTGCACGTGCTGCAGCAGGTGGGCGTGGGCGAGTTTGCCCAGCAGCTGCGGCGCGCCGGCTTCCGCACGGTGGCGCGGCAGGCGCCGCAACTGGGGCTGAGCACCATTCTGGGCGGCTGCGGGGCTTCGCTGGAAGAGCTGGTGGGCGTGTACGCGGCCCTGGCCAACGGCGGGCGGTGCCAGCCGCTGCGGTTTTCGGCGCCGAGTGGCGCTGCAGCGCCGGCCCCGGAGACGCGGCTGGTATCGGAAGCTTCAGCCTTTCTGGTCACCGATATTCTGTCGCAGCTGGTGCGGCCCGACTTGCCGGTGGGCTACGAAAATGCCCTGCGCCTGCCGCGCATTGCCTGGAAAACCGGCACCAGCTACGGCCGCCGCGACGCGTGGAGCATCGGCTACAACCGCCACTACACCATCGGGGTGTGGGTGGGCAACTTCGGGGGGCAGGGCGCTCCGGCCCTCACCGGCACCGACGTGGCCACGCCCCTGCTCTTTGACCTGTTCAATACCCTGAGCTACAACGACGGCGGCGAGTGGTATGCCCCGCCCAAGGAGCTGGACTTCCGCCTGGTGTGCCCCGTGAGCGGGCAGGTGCCGGGCGAGCATTGCCCCGATCAGGTCATGGATTACTTCCTGCCCGGCGTGTCCGACGTGCGCCGCTGCGAGCATCAGCAGGAGGTGTTTGTGTCGGCTGACGGGGCGGTGAGCTACTGCCGCGTGTGCCTGCCGGCCGCGGGCTACCGGCGCGTGCTTTATCCCAACTTCACGCCTGAGGTGCTGGCCTTCAAAGCGGCGCAGGGCCTGCCGCACGCCGTACGGCCACCGCATAACCCCGCCTGCGCCGTCGTGCGCTCCGACGACGCGGACACCCAGGCCCCGCGCATCCTCTCGCCCACGCCCAACGCCGAGTACGCGCTGGAGCGCGGCAACTCCCAGCAGCTGCAGCTGCGCTGCGCGGCCGCCAACGACGTGCGCCGGGTGTACTGGTACGCCAACGACCGGTTTGTGCAGGCCGCCGCGCCCACCGAGGCCGTGTTCATCCGGCCCGCGGCCGGGCCGCTGAAGATTTCCTGCGCCGATGACCACGGCCGCAACACCGACGTGCAGGTGCTGGTGCAGCGGCTCTAATGGCGTGGGCGGCTAATTACCTACTGCACGGGCTTTAAGGCTCGACCAGCAAACCGGCCGCCTGCTCCTGCTGTCGGGCCCGGATCAGCCACTCGGTAGCCTCACCTTCCTGGCTGGCGTAGTGAATCTGGTAGGGCAACTCTGCGTCGGCGGCTTCCTGCATGCGGCGGAAGCTCTCGGCATCGAGCAGGTGCAGAGGCGAAATGAGGTAGCTGAAGTACAGCCGGCCGTTCAGCTGCCGGGCCATTTCCGGGGCAAACTCATCGAACACCCAGCGCGTGGTGACGGGGCTGGAGCTAGGCCGGCGGCGGGCATCGAGCAGCCAGTAGCGGCAGCGCGGCTCGTTTACGTGCTCCAGGTGCCGGTACAGCCGGCGGATTTCGTCGTCGGTAGTTACGCTCAGCCAGCGCACGACCAGGATGTGCAAATCGGGGCGGTACGACAGCTCAACGAGCGGCGACGGGGAGGGCAGGCGCATGCGGGCAATGAGGAGTAGAAACTGCGGCCTCATACGCAGAATGCCTCCGCAAAAGTTGAACATTGGCACCAAAAGCGCGTTTTTCATCCCGGCCCGGCTCCCAGGGCCGTTAACTCATCTTGTCATGCGCACCCTGTTGCTGGCCCTGCTTGTGTCTACTGCTTCCCCGCTGCTGCTCCGCGCCCAAAGCGTAGAGCCCCTGTACTCCGGTACCATCCCCGACTCCAAACCCAGCGACGTGAAGGAAACCAGCGTGACGCTGGCCAACGGCGGCGTGCGCATTTCCAACGTGGTGCAGCCCAACCTGACCGTATTTCGGGCGCCGGCCGACAAGGCCAACGGCACGGCCGTCATCGTGTGCCCGGGCGGTGGCTACGCCCGCCTCTCCATCGACCACGAGGGCTACGACGTGGCCAAGCGCCTGAACGAAATGGGCATCACGGCCTTCGTGCTGAAGTACCGCCTGCCCAACGACCAGAGCCAGCCCGACAAAACCATTGCCCCGCTGCTCGACGCGCAGCAGGCCATCCGGCTGGTGCGCCAGCGCGCGGCCAACTACGGCATCAACCCCGCCCGCGTGGGCATCCTGGGCTTCTCGGCCGGTGGCCACCTGGCCAGCACGGCCGGCACGCACTTCGCCCGGCCCGCGGGCGACGCCAGGGACAATACTTCCGTGCGGCCCGACTTTCAGGTGCTGCTTTACCCCGTCATCAGCTTTTCGGATAGCCTGATGCACGCCGGCTCGCGCACCAACCTCCTTGGCGCCACGCCCACGCCCGAGCAAATCCGGCTTTACAGCAACGAGCTGCAGGTAACGGCCCAGACGCCGCCCACCTTTCTGGTGCACGCCGCCGACGACAAGACGGTGAAAGTGCAGAACAGCCTGCGCTTCTACGAGGCCTGTCTGCACCACGGCGTGCCGGTGGAAATGCACCTATACCCCAAGGGCGGCCACGGCTTCGGGCTGAACAACAAGACTACCAAAGACGACTGGATGGGCCGCCTGCAGAACTGGCTCGACGCCAATGGCTGGCTGACGAAATAAATTTTCAGCAGCACGTAAAAACCGCCTTAACACGCGTGTTAAGGCGGTTTTTACGTGCTGCTGAGCTGGTGCGCCACGCGTTGTTTTGGCCCGTGTAACCTTCTTTTGGCTACACCAGTTTAGGGGCTTGTAGCCAGTTTTGGCACAGTGCTTGCAAAACCTGAGTCAGAAGTTGGAAACAAAAGTTAACTGCCGGTTCCCTAACCAGAACCCCTAAACCGAGACCCAGCCATGAAAAAGCTCCCGTATATCTTCAGCCTGCTGCTCGCCTTTGTGATGCTCGCCCAGTCGGCCACGGTACAGGCTCAGAATAAAGTAAGCCCGCAAGCCAAAGGCGCCATCATCGGTGGCCTGGGCGGTGCCGCCGCCGGTGCCATCATCAACAAGAAAAACCGCGTGGTGGGCGGTGCCGTGGGTGCCGCTGCCGGTGCCGGTACTGGTTACATGATTGGCCGCAACATCCAGAACAAGCGCAAGGCCCAAGCCGCTGAGGCCGCCCGCGTAGCCGCCGCTAACCGCGCCGAACGCGCTGAGCGCAGCGCCGCTGCCGCCCGCGCCGAGCGCAATGCCCTGGCCAAGCGCGCCGAAGCTGCCGAGCGCAAAGCAGCCCTGGCTCAAACGAACCAACAGCCGCAGATCCTGCAGCAGCAAGCGCTGCAGCCCGCGGGCCTGGCCGCTACCGGCTTCGCCTCGGGTGCCCCGGCCATGATGTACAACACCAACAACATGGCGGGCGCTTACCTGCCGAACAACTCCTACGGCGACCGTTCGACCCCGTACGCTTCCTCGGAAGTGCGCCGCAAGAGCTGGTAAGCGGCCGCTGAGCTGACCGTCCCCGAAAACCCAGGCCTTCGGGCCTGGGTTTTCGCTTTCCCTCCTACTCCAACCAAAACCGTCCCATGAAAGCATTTGCAGCCATTCTGCTGGCTTCCGCCCTCACCGCGGCGTGCACGAAAGAAGCCGAAAAGCCGGCCGTGAACGTGCAAACCCTCGACCAGCAGTTCATCACCGCCTGGAACGCGCGCAACGCCATTCAGCTCGACACCCTGCTGGCCGACGACGTACACTTCCTGCAGGGCGAAGCCCACTACCAGGGCAAGTCGGAAGTATCCGACAAGTGGATCCGGGCCACGATGGGCACCATCGAGAACCTGCGCCTGAACGTGGCCACCTCCGCCAACGATGCCCAAACGGCCTTTGAAGGCGGCACCTACTCGGTGGATGTGCTGCCGGCCGGCCCGGGCCAGCCCAGCGGCATCGGCGAAGGCAACTTCGTGCTGATCTGGAAAAAGAACCCCAAAGGCCTCTGGAAACTTGGCTACGCCCAGCTGGAAGGCCTGCCGGTGCGCGCCCGATAGCCGATTCTACTAGCTCGACAAACGCCAAACAGGCCCCGACCAACTAAGTGGTCGGGGCCTGTTTGGCGTTTGTCGCCGGGCAAGCTATGCCTTGCTGCTGTCGCCGGAGCCGCCAAGCGGGCCGTGGCCGCCAGTGCCGCTGCCACTCATGGCGCCTTTCACCTTGTCGCTGACGGTGCCCATTGCAGCCCCCATGGTGGTCATCTGCTCGGTTTGGGCGTGGCCGCGCGGGTCGGGCGGAGCCAGCATCGGTACGCCGCCGATGGGCGCGGCCTTCACTACCTGGAACTCACCTTTGCCGTCGATAGACGGACCGCTGGTCCAGCGGCCACCCTCGGTGGTGTCGTTGCCGATGTAGGTGCTGACGAAGGCGTAGTTGAAGTTCTGGTTTTCCTCGCTCTGGGGGAAGCTGTTGGGGATGGGGTGCGCGCCCAGGCCGCCAATTTCCTCCAGCACGGCCATCCACTGGTTCTGGTGCATGGTGTCGCGGGCGATGAGGAAGGCCAGCATGTCCTTCATGCCGGGGTCGTCGGTGGCTTCCCAGAGACGGGTGGCCAGCACGCGGCCGGTGGCTTCGGCCATCACGTTGGCGTGCATGTCGGCGGCGAGGTTGCCGCTGCCCACTACCCACGAGCCGTTGAACGGCACGCCGTTGGCGTCTACCGCCATGGCGGCCAGGCCCGACGACAGCACGTGGCGCGGGTCCATGCCGCCGAGAACGGCGCCTACTACTTTGTCCTTGGCAAACTCATCCTGCACGCTCATCGGAGCGCCTTCCAGGTTCAGGGCCACGGCCGTGGCCAGCATCTCGATGTGGGAGATTTCCTCGGTGCCAGTTTCCAGCAGCATGTTGCGGTACTTCACCGGGCCGCGGGCGCCCCAGCCCTGAAACAGGTACTGCAGGCACACGCGGATTTCGCCTTCGATGCCGCCGATGGCCTGCTGCAGCATGCGGGCAAACACGGGGTTGGGCTTATCGACCCGGACTTTGTACTGCAGTTCTCTATCGTGGTAGAACATAACGTGAAAGGGGTTTTGGATGTGGTGTTGTAGCCCCATCGTTGGGGACGTAGGCTACCTGTACGCCCCTTGCACTCCTTCAAGCCAATGAAAAAACCCGCATTTCGCGGTGGTTTACCGCCACTGCATCCGGATTAATACGTACCGGAGGCGGTTACTAAAAGGTAATTCTGAAGAAATTCTGTTTTCCTCCCCCGGTATTGTTGAGTATGCTCAGCGCTTCAGGTATCGGCTACGTGCGATAAGTACTCTTCCCCGTCGTACACCGGCGCCAGGTTCTGTTCCTCCTCTTCGGTGAACAACCTCGACCGGATCAGGAACCGAACGCCCAGCGGAATTTCCAGCGAGAAACTGGCGCCGCGGCCCTTGGTCACATCCACCGTGAGCAAGGTGTGCTTCCAGTACTCAAACTGCGCCGCGCTCATGAAAAAGTCGCAGCCGTGGATGCGGCCCAGCCACACGTCGTTGGTGCTGACGCGAAACTCGCCCGCCGGAAAGCACATCGGCGAGGAGCCGTCGCAGCAGCCGCCACTCTGGTGAAACATCAGCGGGCCGTGCTCGTCGCGCAGCACATCAATGGTGGCCTCGGCGGCAGTGGTAACGAGCACGCGGGGCGTGGGAGTAGCAGACATAGATGTCGGGTGGGATTAGCAGAACACAGGACCAATGCTCAGCAGGCCGTGCTGACGCCGTAAGGGGCGGGCACGGCCTGCGGCGGCACAAAGCGCGGGGCAGCGTGGCTCGGGGGCGAAGTACCGGCCGGGCCGGGTGCGCCTACAGAAGGCAGGCGCCCTGGGCCCGGACCGGTATCAGCGCGCCCCCACGCGCTGAGAGGTGAGTGGTGAGGTGGTGAAATGGTGAGTACTGTTCTGAATACAGGAACATCAAACTCACCAATTCACCACCTCACTATTTCACTGCTAGAAGAAGCCCAGCTTTTGCTGGCTGTAGCTGATGAGCATGTTCTTGTTCTGCCGGTAGTGGCTGAGCATCATCTTGTGATTTTCGCGCCCGAAACCGGACTTGTGGTAGCCACCGAAGGGGGCGTGGGCCGGGTAGTGGTGGTAGCAGTTGACCCACACGCGGCCGGCCTCGATGGCGCGCGGCACCTGGTACAGCTCGTGCGCGTCGCGCGTCCACACGCCGGCGCCCAGGCCGTAGAGCGTGTCGTTGGCAATCTGCAGAGCTTCTTCGGTGGTTTTAAACGTCGTCACCGACACCACCGGACCGAAGATTTCCTCCTGGAAGATGCGCATCTTGTTGTGGCCGCGGAACAAGGTCGGCTGGATATAATAGCCTTCCGACAGCGCGTCGTCTTCCTGCTGGTACGCGTCGCCGCCGGCCAGCACTTCGGCGCCTTCCGCCTTGCCGATTTCCAGGTAGCTCAGGATTTTCTCGAACTGGTCGTTGGAAGCCTGCGCGCCCATCATGGTTTCCTTGTCGAGCGGGTTGCCGAGCTTTATGGCCTTCACGCGGGCCACCACGCGCTCGATGAACTCGTCGTAGATGTCTTCGTGCACGAGCATGCGCGAGGGGCAGGTGCAGACCTCGCCCTGGTTCAGGGCAAACATCACGGCGCCTTCGATAGCCTTGTCGAGGAAGTCGTCGTCGGCATCCATTACCGACTTGAAGAAGATGTTCGGCGACTTGCCGCCCAGCTCCAGCGTTACGGGAATGATGTTTTCGGAGGCGTACTGCATGATGAGGCGGCCGGTGGTCGTCTCGCCGGTGAAGGCCACCTTGGCAATGCGCGGGCTGCTGGCCAGTGGCTTGCCGGCTTCCAGCCCGAAGCCATTCACCACGTTCAGCACGCCGGCCGGCACCACATTCTGAATCAGCTCCATGAGCACCATAATGCTGGCGGGCGTCTGCTCGGCGGGCTTCACTACCACGCAGCAGCCGGCGGCCAGCGCGGGCGCGATTTTCCAGGTAGCCATCAGCAGCGGGAAGTTCCACGGAATGATCTGGCCCACCACGCCGATGGGCTCGTGCACGTTCAGGGACACGGTGGTAGCATCCAGCTCGGCCACCGAGCCTTCTTCGGCCCGGATGACGCCGGCGAAGTAGCGGAAGTGGTCGACGGCCAGGGGCAGGTCGGCGTTCAGGGTTTCGCGGATGGGCTTGCCGTTTTCCACGGTTTCCACCGCGGCCAGGTGCTCCAGGTTTTGCTCGATGATGTCGGCAATCTTCAGCAGCACGTTGCTGCGCGTGGTGGCCGAGGCGTGCTTCCAGGTCTTGAAGGCTTCGTGGGCCGCGTCGAGGGCCAGTTCCACGTCTTCCTTGGTGCTGCGGGCCACCTTGGTAAACGCCTTGCCGTCGATGGGCGAGAGGTTGTCGAAGTACTGGCCTTTAACCGGTGCCACCCACTTGCCACCGATGAAGTTGTCGTAGTGGTCCTTGAACTGGGGGCGGTCGACGAGGGTGGTGGTTCTTTCTAGCGTTTCCATGCGGATGGGAAGTGTTGTGGTTTTTGGGTAGCCCAATCTCCTTCCTTTTCTGCTCGCAGCGCTGCACTATTGTCGCAACAACCTCACCGATCGTCGCAAGTTGGTAAGGACTCGCTCACCCCGCGCCGAAGCCGTGCAACTCCTTCGCGCAGGTTCGTTATATTAGCAGAGCTTGGATGCGCGCTGCTCTTCCGCTCAGCCGCCTGATCCACCATCTAACCACTGGTTATCAGTCTGTAGCGCCTCCCTATTTCGCAACCATTACCGCTACTCCGGGTTGTTTCAGTACCGGAAGTAGCGTTGTCAGTTTAAGGCTTCCCCCGTTGCCCATGAGCCGAACGTTGTTGCCCTCCCCCATTGCCCTGCACCACCCCGCCGACCTCACCACGCTGGTCGAGCACCGCACGGTGTATTCGCTGAACGCCTACGAATTGAACATCTTCGAGACGCACCAGCAGGCGGCGCGCGTGCCGCTGAACCTCGGCTCGTTGGTGCTGACCACCATGCTGCGCGGCAAGAAGGTAATGCACCTGCCCGGCCGCGCCGCTTTTGACTACCTGCCGGGCGAGTCCGTCATCGTGGGCGAAGAGCAGACCATGGAAATCGACTTTCCGGAGGCCGACGAGCAGAACCCCACGCAGTGCCTGGCGGTGGCCATTCCGGCCGATACCATCCGGGCCACCGTGGACTTGCTCAACGAGCGGTACCCGCGCGTGGAGGAGCACCAGCCCTGGCAACTCGACGCGGAGGACTACGCGCACCTGCGCAACACGCCGGAGCTGACCGGCACGCTGGAGCGCATCATCCGGGTGTCGCAGGAAACCACGCCGACCAAGGACCTCTTGGCCGGCTTTACCCTGCAGGAGCTGCTGGTGCGCCTGATGCAGACCCAGGCCCGCAAGCTCATCTTCGACAACTACGCCCAGCACCTCACCTCCCACCGCTTCGCCCACGTGGTGCAGTTCATCAAGCGCAACCTGGCCGAGCCACTGTCGGTGGAAAAGCTCAGCGAACTGGCCTGCATGAGCAAAGCCACCTTCTTTCGCCTGTTCAAGCGTGAGTTCGGCCTTACGCCCGTGGAGTTCATCATTCAGGAGCGGCTGAAGGAGGCCAAGCGCCTGCTGCGCCACCCGCTGAGCACCGTGGCCGAGGTGTGCTACCGCACTGGTTTTAACAATCCAGCCTACTTCCAGAAGCTGTTTCGCAAGCACGAGGGCCTTACGCCGGGCCTGTACAAGAAGCAACAGTGCGCCATCGGCTAGCTTTGCGGCATGGCCGACGACTCAGCAACCCTCATCTACAGCTTATCCGACCGACAGAAGGCCGCCTTTGCCGGGCTCGTCTGCGAACGGCTGCTGCCGCAGTACGAAGCGTTTTGCCGGGCCGTGAGCTGGGGCAGCCCGGCCGTGTACGAGCGCGGCGTGGAGCTGCTGTATAACTCCGCGCTGGGTGAGTTCTTCGCCGAGGAAGCCGCCGCGCTGCTGGAAAAGCTGGATTTCGTCACGCCCGGCCTGACGGATTTCAGCACGCCGCTCACGCCCTACGCCGTCGATGCCTGCATTGCCCTACACGAGGCGCTACAGTTCCTCGTAGACAAGCAGGAAAGCCACATCAGCCACTGTGCAACGGCCACTGTGGACAGCGTGGAAATGTTTGTGGAGGAGTACCGGCAGCTGCCCAGCTTGCAGCGCGGCCAAACGGCCATCATTGCCGCCGACCCGTTCATGCAGGCCGAGCTGGCGCGGCAGCACCGCCTGATCGAAGCTCTGCTCAGCATCCACGAGTTCGACGCGGCCAGCATCCACCAGCTGCGCCGGCTCAACGGCAGCGGCGGCATCGTAGATCTGACGCGGCTGCCGCAGTAGCACAGCGCCTAACGTTGCCTTTCATCCTGAGCCCAAGGCAAAGGACCTTCCCACGTGTGAACGAGTCGTTGTCACGATTATCGTTCTAGCGTAGCAAGGTCCTTTCTTCGTCAGGATGACAGACGGTTCTTGGGATTACTGCACCACGCTGTAGGGCGCGTCGGCCAGGGCTTTTTTGGCTTCGGGCAGCTCCACGCCCAGGATTTCGTGGATGTTGACGCGCATGCGGTGGGCCATCTGGGCCAGCGGCAGGTCGTTGCTGTCACGGCCGAAGGGGTCTTCGATTTCGTCGCCGATCATTTCCACCCCGAGCAGCGCATAGGCGCCGAACATGGTGATGGGTATCATGAAGTAGTCGTAGGCGTTGATCAACACCCAGGGCATGGCCAGCAGAAACACCGTGATGAAGCCCTTAATGAAGAAGCTGTAGGAAAACGGGATGGGCGTGCGCTGAATTCGCTCGCAACCGCCGCACACGTCGAGCAGGGCCTCGTGGTGGCGCTGAATGGTGATGAGGTGCGCGGGCAGGATGGCGTCCTCGCGCAGCAGCAGCTCGTAGAATTCCTGGAGCAAGGCCGACAGCAACGAGGGCACGTGGCCCGATTCGCGCAGCTTCTGCGTCAGGTTGCCGGGCAGGTCTTCCAGCTGCTCGAACCGTACGCCGTCGCGCAGGTGGCCTTCGAGGGCAATAGGGAAATTGGAGAGCAGCTTGGCCAGGTGGTAGCGGTGGCTGCGGTCGTGGGTGGGCAGGCGGGCGTGCAGCAGGGCGGCCAGGTTGCGGCAGTTGTTGGTGAGCTGCCCCCACAGCCGCCGGCCTTCCCAGAACCGGTCGTAGGCGGTGTTGGTGCGAAAGGCCAGCAGCAAGCTCAGCAGGATGCCCAGCAGCGAGAAGTACTGCGGATCGATGGTGACCTTGAAGCCCATGAAGCGGTGGGCGACAATAATCACGGCGGTACTGTATACGCCCAGCAGCAGCACGCGCTGCAGCAGCTTCTGGATGATGGGCGACTTGCGCAGGTGCCGGAAGGCATCCCACCAGTCAGCCGATTTGTAAACGATCATGCGACCTGTTCGGGGTTAGGGGTTGCGGCAAAGCTACGCCCGACCCGAAAATCTGCCGACGGCGCTACGTTCCGGCGTCGTAGCTGATGCCCACGATTTCCACCAGCTCCTCGCGGGCGCCAAACTGCAGGGGCACCGTCTGGCCGATGCGGGCCCCCAGCACGGCCCGCGCAATGGGCGCCACAAAAGCCACCTTGCCCTCCGCCACCGAAGCCTCGTCCACGCCCACGATGGCAAAGCGACGCTCCAGCCCCGCTTTGCCGCCGCTCTTGGTGCGCAACGTCACGGCGGCCCCGAAACGAACCTCCTCGGGCGGCTGCTGGCGTGGGTCCACCACTTTGGCGCTGGCAAGACGGGCATTGAGCAGGCTGAGTTTGCCGTTGAGCAGGCTCAGCTGCCGCGTGCGGTCGGTGTCGTTGTCGCGGTTGGCTTCGGCCTGGCTGCGCTCGGCATCGAGGGCTTCCAGCTCCTCGCGCAGCAACTCCAGCCCGCGGGGCGTCACGTAGTTGGGCGTATTGGGTGGCAGGGCCGCCCGGGGCGGAATGATAGGCGGCTGCTGCGAATCGTCTTCTTTTACAAAACCTCGGCTCATGCCGGAAGAAACGCAAGCCGCGACGCGAGGTTGTAGCCCGAAGTGGAGCTTTGCGCATTCCGAACGGTAGTTATCGGCTGAGATTGTAACAATGACTGACGTACGAAATACGCGCGGCGGCTCCCCCCACTACTCCCAGCTACGCCTTTACGAGCGCGGCAGGTACTGCTCAAACAAGCTGGCAATGCGCTGGGCCCGGGCCGTGTCGTTGGTATCGGCGGCGGCCTGGTAAAGGCGGCTAAGGGTCAGGGCTTCGGTCTGAATTTCGCGCTCGAAACGGGCCGGTTCGTGGGTTGTGTAGTAGGCCAGGCTCTGCTGGGCGCGGTTGGTGAGCAGGTCCATGAGGCGGTGCGCCCGCGGGGCCTCACCGAGCTTGACCAGCGGGGCTACCAGATCGGCCGTGGTGTAGTCGTAGGGTACGGTATCATCGGGCATCACGCGCAGGCAGCGGTCGATGACCTGCTTGGCGCGGGCGTGGTTGCCATCGTGCATGTAGGCCTGGGCGAGGCGGGCAAACTGCTCGCGGTAAGCCCCTACGATGCGGCGCTGCGGCTCGTCGTAGTACACGCGCGGGTTGGCCAGGTTGCGGTACGAAAACTTGCGCATCAGCGAGTCGAACAGCGCCTCCCGGGCCACGTAGCCGATTTCCTGGGGCTTGGCTTCGGGGTTCTGGCAAGGCAGCACGCGGTAGGCCATGCCTTCCAGCTGCAGGTAGGGCTCCAGTCCGGCGTACTCGCTCGGGGCCATGTAGCCCGACAAGTACACCGGCCGCTGCCAGTTGGCCGAAGCAATGATATCGAGCAAAGCCAGCTCCTTTTTCTCCATCACGCCACCGGCACCGGCCTGCCACTGCATGCGCGGCACCAGCTGCCCCCGCCGCTCCCGCGGCACAATGCCGGCGCGGCGCACGGCGGCGGTGTCCACGTCGAGGTAAAAGGCGCGCGTGGGGTACGAAAGCAGCGTACGGCCGCTTTGCGTCTGCACTTGCAGCAGGGGCGAGTTCTGGCGCACCAGCTGCATGAATTCGCGCAGGTTGACGGCCGGCACCGCCGGGTTGGCTACCAGTGGCAGGTAGTCGTTGGTGCCCTGGGTATAGTCGGGGTGGCTCAGCGTCATGGGCAGCGGCGCCGATGGGCCCATGCGCTGCTGCATCTGATCGATGTACCAATCGGTGTTGAGGTACGGCGACACGGCCACGCGCACGTCGGGCCGGATGCCTTCCACCTGTTGGGCGTACCAGAGCGGAAACGTGTCGTTGTCGCCGGCGGTGATAAGCAGCGCATTCGGCGCCACGCTGTTGAGCATGTTGCGGGCCCAGTCCAGCGCCAGGTAGCGGTTGGAGCGGTTGTGGTCGTCCCATCCCTGCTGGGCCATCAGCGCGGGCACCGCCAGGCCGAGGGCCGTGGCCAGCGCCACGCGCAGGCGCTCCGGCCGCAGCAGGCTCCGCAGGGCCTCACTCAGCGCCAGCACGCCCAGCCCGATCCAGATGGCAAAGGCGTAGAACGAGCCGACGAAGGTGTAGTCCCGCTCGCGCGGCTCGATGGGCGGCTGGTTCAGGTAGAGCACAATGGCCACGCCCGTCAGCCCGAAAAGCAGGCCAACCACCAGGGCATTGCGGCCGTCGCGGCGCAGGTGAAAGAGCAGGCCGGCCACGCCCAGCAGCAGCGGCAGGACCAGGTAGTTGTTGCGGGCGGCACTGTCGGCCAGTCGTTCGGGCAGGCCGTTGCGGCGGCTTTCGGTAGGCCACAACACGCCGGCCTGCTGCACATCGGAGTCGCGGCCAACGAAATTCCACAGGAAGTAGCGCCAGTACATGTGTCCGATCTGGTAGCGCAGCAGAAAGCCGAGGTTGTCGGCCATGGTGGGACGCTGGTCGGGCTGCACATCCACCCACTTTTGGTACTCGCGCAGGTGGCCGGGCTGGTTGCTGTAGAGGCGCGGCAGCAGCATTTTGTCCGCGTCGGCGTAGCGGGTTTCGGGCTTGTGCTCCACCACCACGTAGCGGCCGTTTTGCCGCTCGTAGCGCGGGGCACCGTCTTGCTGTTCCACCGGTTGGGCATTGAACTGCGGCCCGTAGAGCAGGGGCCGGTCGCCGTACTGCTCGCGCTTCAGGTAGCTCACGAAGGACAGCACGTCGCCGGGGTTGTTTTCGTCGATGAGCGGGTTGAAGCCCGAGCGGATCGGCACGATGAGGTAGGACGAGTAGCCGATGAGCACGAACACCAGCCCCAGCAGAGCCGTGTTCAGCAGGTGTTTCTGGCGCCGGATGGAGTAGCGGAAGCCAGCTGCCAGCAAGCCCACAAGCAGCAGCCCAAACAGCACGACGCCCGAGTTATAGGGCAGACCGAAGGCGTTTACGCTGAGCACTTCCAGGCCGCCGGCCAACGACGGCAGCCCCGGAATGACGCCCACCAGAATCAGTAATACCACGGCGCTACTCAGGGCGAGGGTGAGCAGCGCCCCCCGCATGGTGGGCTGCGCAGCGCGGCGGAAGTAGAAAATGAAGCCCAGCGCTGGCAGGGCCAGCAGATTCAGCAGGTGCACCCCGATGCTCAGCCCGATGACGTAGGCAATGAGCACCAGCCATTTGTCGGAATCGGCTTCGCTGGCGCGATTTTCCCACTTCAGCATCAGCCACACCACCGCGGCCGTGCCCAACGACGACAGCGCGTACACCTCGGCCTCCACGGCGTTGAACCAAAACGAATCGGAGAAGGCCAGGGCCAGGGCCCCGACGGCACCGCTGCCGAGGATAAGGGCGGTTTGGCCGGCGGTGGGCTCAACCGGCCGGTCGTCGTGCATGCCTGGACGGTGCAGCGTCAGCTTCCTGGCCAGCATGGTGATGGTCCAGAACAGCAGCAGCACCGTGAGGGCGCTGCTCAGGGCCGAGAGCAGGTTGACGAGCACCGGCACCCGCGCCCCGTCGCCGAAGGAAAGCAGGGAAGCCAGCCGGCCCAGCAGCAGGAACGTGGGCGCGCCGGGCGGGTGCGGCACCTGTAGCTTGTGGGCGCTGGCAATGAATTCGCCGCAATCCCAGAAGCTCACCGTGGGTTCCAGGGTGAGGGCGTAGGTGGCCAAGGCCAAGGCAAAAATCAGTCCGCCGGCGAGGTTGTTGAGCGTGGAATAGGAGTAGCGCATAAGCCGTTCGGGGTTGCGTGAAGCGTCGTCTCAAGCGGCTCAGATGCCGCAGCCGGGGAAAGGGTTGCCTGAGCGGTGCGGGCAGCTTGCCGAAAGCTCGTACCCCGCTGCCTTGCGGCGGCTGATAAGCTGATTTGTCCGTACTTACCAGCGCATTATTTTTCACCGCCCGACGACCGACCGGTTCTTTATTTCCGCTACTCTATGACGCACATTTCCACAACTGTACGAACAAAGCTGGCTTCGCTCCTGCTGGCCGCTGGCGTCGCGCTGCCCAGCCACGCCCAGGTTCCGTCTTTCACCTGGGCCACCATGGCGCCGGCGCCGCTGGGCCGCTACGAAGCCTTGGGCACCGTAGCCGAGGGCCGCCTGTACGTATTTGGCGGCTTCTACACTACCAGCATCATCGATGCCACCGCCCGCTGCGACGTGTACGACCCGGCCACCAACACCTGGACGCAGCTGGCCAACATGCCCGAGGCCATGACCCACACCGGCCTTGCCTACGACGGCGCCGGCCACCTGTACATGGCCGGCGGCTATGTGGGCCGGCACCCCGGGCCCATCACCGAACACGTCTGGCGCTACGACATTGCCACCAATACCTGGAGCGCGGGCGTGCCCCTGCCCTCCGGGCGGGGCGGGTGCATGCTGGTGGCTCGCGGCCGCACGCTGCACGTATTCGGCGGCGCGGCCCGTTTCGGCGGCGTCTCCTCCTACGATATTGCCGAACACCTCACCCTCGACCTCGACGCGCCCAACCCGACGTGGGTAGCGCGCGCTCCGCTGCCAAACCCGCGCAACCACCTGGGCGGCGTGGCGCTCAACGGCAAGGTCTACGCCATCGGCGGGCAGCACCTCGACAACGAAACCACCGAAAACCAGGCCTCGGTGCATGAGTACGACCCCGCCACCGATACCTGGACCGCCAAAGCCAACATGCCCCGCACGCTGGGCCATATCACGAGCACGGTGCTGGCCCTGAACAACCGCATTGTGGTAGTGGCGGGCGTCACCAACATTGCCGGCGCGGTGCCGAACCTCATCGAATTTGACCCGGTGGCCAACACTTGGCGCGAAATCACGCCGCTGCCGGAGCGCCGCCACTCGCCGGTAGCAGGCGTGGTGGGCGGGCGTCTGCTGGTCACGGGCGGCACTTACACCCAGCTGCACACCGAAACCTGGCAATCGGCCCAGGTGCTGAGCGCGGCTTCTCCCCTACCGCTGACGTTGGCTGGCTTGTACCCCAATCCGGCCCGGACGACGGAAACCGTACAGCTTACCTGGCCGGGCGCGGCCTCGGGCCCGGTGCAGGTGGAAATTGTGGATGCGCTGGGGCGGGTGCGTCACCGCGCGCAGTACCTGTGGCGTGGGGCGCAGGCCGGCACGTTGGCTACCACGGGCCTAGGCGCTGGGCTGTATACCGTCCGGCTACAGCAAGGCCGGCAAAGCGCTGCTGCTCGGCTGGTTATCCAATAAAGCTTCGGATTTCGCCCGTTTTCCGGGGGCCAAGCGCAGCTTGCCTACCGCTGCTGCCCGTAGAACATGACCCGGCTTCGCTGTTTAGCGAAGCACGGGCGGCGCGTTAGGCTCCGCTCGGGTTGTTACTGCTGGCGCAGCTGCTGCGCATCTCTCCCTTATGACGTCCTCTTCCGTTAGCCCTTCGGCTCCATCGGCTCCGGCCCACGCGCTGCCCACGTCCCTGGTCTGGCTTATGTCCCTGACCTGCGGCCTGGTGGTAGCCAATATCTACTACAACCAACCGCTGCTGGGCGAAATCGGCCGCAGCTTCGGGGTGGCCGAAAGCCAGGCCAGCCTCGTGGCCACCATCACGCAGGTGGGCTACACGCTGTGCATGCTATTGGTCGTGCCACTCGGCGACAAGCTCGAACGTAAGCGGCTCATTCTGATTATGCAGCTCGGCGCGGCCCTGTGCATGGCCGCCGCGGCCTGGGCTCCCAGCTTCGGGGTGCTGCTCGGCGCCAGCCTGCTGATTGGCGTGTGCTCGGCCGTGCCCCAACTGCTGCTGCCCATGGCCGCCCACCTCGCCCCGGATGAAGACCGCGGCCGCATCGTGGGCCAGATCATGAGCGGACTGCTGGTGGGCATTCTGCTCTCGCGTACCGTCAGCGGCTACGTGGGCGCGCACCTGGGCTGGCGCACCATGTTTGGCGGCGGCGCGGCGGCCATGGTGCTGCTCGGCGCGGTGCTGGCCTGGCGCCTGCCCACCGACCGGCCCAACTTCACCGGCTCCTACGCCTCCCTGATGACCTCGCTGCTCACACTCACGCGCCAGTTGCCGCTGCTGCGCCGCTCGGCCCTCATCGGCGGCACCATGTTCGCCGGCTTCAGCGTGTTCTGGACTACGCTGGTCTTCCTACTCGAAGGCGCGCCCTACCACTACCACAGCGACGTAGCCGGCTTTTTCGGCCTGATCGGGGCCTGTGGCGCCCTGGCAGCCCCGCTGGCCGGCAAAACCGCCGATACCCGCGGGCCGGATTTTGCCATCCGCATCGGCATAGGCCTGGCGGTGCTGGCATACGGCATCATGTTTCTGGGCAGTAGCTACATCGCCGCGCTGGTCGTGGGCGTTATTCTGCTCGATGTAGGCGTGCAGGCCACGCACATTTCCAACCAGTCGCGCATCTTCTCGCTGATTCCGGAAGCCCGTAGCCGCCTGAATACCGTGTACATGACAGCCTACTTCATCGGCGGCGCCGTCGGCTCGCTCGTCGGCGGCTGGGCCTGGACGCATGGCCGCTGGCCAGGGGTGTGCGCGGCTGGCCTGGGGTTCGTGGCGCTGGCTTTCCTGGCCAGCCGCATGTACGGGCGTAGCAGTGCCGAAAAGCAGGTTGCCTAGCCACGTTAGTCCGTTAAAATACAGGGCGGCCGGAGCTGACATAGCTCCGGCCGCCCTGTTTATATCAACAGTTGGCAGCTATTGGCTGGCCAAACGGCGCATGCACTCCTGCAGGCTCGTCCGCCAGTGCGGAATGGCAATGCTGAGCCCGGCTTTTGCTTTGCTCTTGTCCATCACTGAGTAAGCGGGGCGCGTAGCCTTGGTCGGATACTCGCTCGTGCGGATAGGAACGGTTCGGGTCGACAGCCCGCCCAGCTCAAAGATGGCCACCGCGAAATCGTACCACGACGTGATGCCCTCGTTGCTGTAGTGGTACAGCCCGTATTGCGTGTTACCCGTCTGGATGATGTGCAGCAGCACCCCGGCCAGGTCGATGGCGTAGGTGGGCGTGCCCAGTTGGTCCCAGATGACGCGCATCTCGTCCCGCTCGCGGCCGAAGCGCAGCATGGTCTTGACGAAGTTGCCGGCGTACTCGGAGTAGAGCCAGCTGGTGCGCAGGATGAAATACCGCTCCGTGTGCGTCGGAATTACCTGCTCGCCTTCCAGCTTGGTCAGGCCGTAGGCGCTGATGGGCGCCGTTTCGTCGGTTTCCAACAAGGGTTGATTGCCGGTGCCGGCAAACACAAAATCGGTGGAGATGTGTAGCAGCGTGGTGCCGAACTCGCCGCACAGGCGGGCCAGATTTTCCGCCCCGTCGCGGTTTACGCGGCGCGCAATGTCCAGCTCGTCTTCGGCCTTGTCCACGGCCGTGTAGGCGGCGCAGTTGATGCAGTACTGCGGCTGGTACTGCTCGAAGGCTTTGCGCAGCACTTGCGGGTCCAGAATATTCGCCTGCTCCTCGGGCAGCATCACCAGCCCCGAGATGTTTCGCTCGGCTGCCACGTGGGCCAAGCACTGCCCCAGTTGCCCGGAGGCGCCAAAAACCAGAATGCTGTTCATGTAGTATCGCGTCGAGGGTAGCTGTCCGGCCGCGAAAATGCGAAATAAACGCCGGCCAACCGGTGCTACGCCCCCTAGGCCACGCTCCAGCCCAGCTCAACGCCGGTAGCTGCACCGCCCCAGACGCGGCTAGTGCGGCGCGGTCGGGTTCTTGTTGTCGATGGGCCGGAACTGCCGCTCGCGGGGCTGCTTTTCGGTCAGGTATTTCCAGTAGCGCTTGGGCATGTGGCGGCGGTGCAGCTTCACGTTTTTGCGCTCGGGAATGTTGACGTGGTCGAAGTAGGCCTGCCAGAGCACCTGAAACAGCGGCTCCCGCTCATCAAGCACGGCCGCCGATACGGCCGAGCTGCTGGCCGCCACCGCCTCCACGGCCGCGTCGAAGCTCACCACGTCGGTGCGGTGCAGGTCGTAGTAGAGGCCGTAGCGGCGACGCCGGTCGAAGATGAGCCAGCGCTGGTCGGCGTAGCGCTTGGTGAAGTGCTCGGCAATGAGCGGCAGCACATCGTAATCGGGCTCGATACTGGCGTGAAACAGCCCGTCCTGCGTCCGCTCGAAGCGCACAAACGCTTCCATGCGGTGCTTCTCGCGAAACAGCTGCTTGGTCACGTCGGCCACGGCGCGCACGGTGTCGTTGCTGAAATTCTCGCTGATGTCCTGCCCGCCGGCTTCGGTGGCCAGCTGCACGTAGCGAAAAATCAGCTGCTCCCGGTCGGCCCGCTCCGACAGGAAGGTTTTGTACAGGTTGGTACGCGCCTCGGCGGGCATGTACTTCAGCAGCCCGTCCCACACGCGCCGGGCGCGGTCCTCGTCGGTGAGCACGGCAATGGTTTGGCTGAACAGGCCGCCCTGCGCCGCGCCCTCCGGCTCAATGGCCTCGGGCCAGAGCCGCTGCTCCCAGCACGTGAGCAGCACCGACAGCAGCCCATCGAACGAGCAGTCGTAGGTGAAACGCGCGGCCGCGTCGAAGCTCGGCGGCAGCTGACCAGCGCGCTGTAGCGAAGTAATGGGGGGCTGCGCCGGCAGCCCCGGCGCCCGGCGGGCAAGTGAAGTATTGCGCGGCTTTTTCAAAGGAGAATACGACTTCTTGAAGCTTTATAGGCAGTCTGATTAGGGGGTCATGTCAAGCTTGTTGAGACATCTCGCGGGCTTCGTTGAACGACTCGGAAAAGGTTCGTCATGTCGAGCTTGTCGAGACATCTCGCGTGCTGACGGCCGATAGTCACCTCACTTCTTCAACGAGCAGATTACTATCCGGCGAGATGTCTCCACTGCGCCCGACATGACGTTCTTTCTTGGATGCTCTGGTGACTGGCCCGCCACTCTTCTTTTTGAGCTTAGGATTGGTTGATTTTTTACCGCATTGGGGTATTGTGCGCCTCGCCCAGAAACTCCAGCAGCAGCTGATTCACCCGCTCGGCTTCTTCGTGCTGAACCCAGTGCGTGGCCTTATCAAAGTACGTCAGCCGGCCCTGGTCGCAGTAGTGCAGGCTTTCGGCCGCCATGTGCGCTTCCAGAAAAGCGTCGCGGCGTCCCCAGATGAGCTGCAGCGGCACCTCGATGCGGCCGCCCTGGATGCTCTGCCGCCCTTGTCGGGCGGCGGCCCGGTACCAGTTGATCATGCTGCGCATGGCGCCAGGCTGGCTCCACGCCAGACGGTAGCGGCGCAGGTCGTCGTGGGAGAAGGTGCCGCGCCGGCTCGTGCCGACCAGCGCCTGCCGCCCGGCCCACCAGTGGTTCAGGCGCGTCAGCTGCTCGGGCAGCCACGGCAGCTGGAAAAACAAGGCGTACCAGCTTTTGCGTCGCTGCCGGCCGCTGTGCCGCAGCGTGCGCCCGAATACCGCCGGGTGCGGCACGTTCAGAATAGCTACGCGCGCCACGCGTTCGGGGTGCTGCATGGCCAGGTGCCACGCCACGATGCCGCCCCAGTCGTGGCCCACGACGCAGGCCTGCGGCCGGCCGGCTGCATCCAGCAACCCAATGATATCAGCCACCAGCTTCGGCACGGCGTAGGCGGCCACGCGGCCGGGTTTGTCGGAGAGGTTGTAGCCGCGCTGGTCGGGCGCCCACACCCGATAGCCGGCCGCCGCCAGCGCCGGTATCTGCCGGTGCCAGCCGTACCAAAACTCCGGGAAGCCGTGCAGCAGCACGACCAAAGGGCCGTCGACGGGGCCGCTCTGCACCACGTGCAGCCGCAGGCCGTTGGTCTCGACGTAATGGTGTTCGAGGGCGTGTTCCATACCTCCTATACCGCCGCGGCGGCCAGAAGGTGACACCCCGGGCTTAAGCGGCTTCGGCGGGGCGCTGCTGGGCGGCCAGTTGCTCGCGGCGAGTCTGAAGCTGCTGGCGCACAATGGGCAGCAGCTCCGAAAGCTTGCAGCAGCAGGCCATACGGGCCACTTTATCGGCTTCGTCGAGCGTCGGGCCGAGGGGCAGCGCGGGTTGGTCGTGGTGCAGAATGGTCATGGCAGTGTTAAGAGAGGAGAGGTTGCTAGAGTCGGGGGCTTAGCCAGCCTGCCGAAACAAATCGAGCTGGGGCGAGACGAGGTCGGGCGGGGTGATGATGGTGGGCTCGGGCGCAAACAGATCGAGCTGGCGCTTCACCAGGGCCGAGCGCGTTTGCCCGTCGCCGTAGAGGATTTTGCGGCGCACGGTCTGCTCGTCGTACTCACGCTTTTCCAGGGCCATGCCCCGGCAGGTAATGAAGTAGCGCGCCCGGCGCAGCACCACGCCGAACTTGTGCAGGTGGTCGAGGGTGAGCGGGGCGAAGCGGCGGGCGGCCACGATGCGCTTGGCCGACTTCATGCCCACGCCCGGCACGCGTAGAATCAGCTCGTAGTCGGCCGTGTTTACATCGACGGGAAACACGTGGCGGTGGCGCAGGGCCCAGGCCAGCTTCGGGTCGATTTCCAAGTCGAGGTGCGGGTGCGCGGGGTCGAGGATTTCGTCGGCCTCGAAGCCGTAAAAGCGCATCAGCCAGTCGGACTGGTAGAGGCGGTGCTCACGCATCAGCGGGGGCTGCACCACCTGTGGCAGGCGCGCATCGCCGCTCACCGGCACGTAGCCCGAGTAGTACACGCGCTTCAGGCCGTAGCCCTTGTAGAGGCCGTCGGCGAGCTTGATGATCTGGTGGTCGGTTTCGGGCGAAGCACCCACCACGAGTTGCGTGGTCTGGCCGGCCGGGGCAAACTGCGGGGCTTTCTTGAACAGCTCCCGCTCCTCGCGGTTCTCGGCCACAGTGCGCTGAATCTGACTCATCGGAGTCAGAATTTCGGCGTAGTTTTTCTCGGGTGCCAGCGTGGTCAGGCTCAGCTCCGAGGGCAGCTCGATGTTGACGCTGAGGCGGTCGGCGTACAGCCCGGCTTCCTTGATCAGCTCTTCCGAAGCGCCGGGAATGGTCTTGAGGTGGATGTAGCCGTTGAACTTCTCCTCGGTGCGCAGCTTTTTGCAGATGCGCACCAGCCGCTCCATGGTGTAGTCGGGCGAGGAAAAAATGCCGCTGCTCAGGAATAGGCCCTCGATGTAGTTGCGGCGGTAGAAATTCATGGTCAGGTCCACCACCTCGTCCACCGTGAAGGCGGCGCGCTTCACGTCGTTGGACTTGCGCGAGACGCAGTAGGCGCAGTCGAAAATGCAGTGGTTGGTGAGCAGAATCTTCAGCAAGGACACGCAGCGGCCGTCCTCGGTGTAGCTGTGGCAGATGCCCATGCCCTCCGCGTTGCCCAGGCCGCGGTTCTCATTTTTGCGCTTGCCGCCGCTGCTCGAACACGAGGCATCGTACTTGGCGGCATCGGCCAAAATGCTTAGCTTTTCTATGATTCGCTCGTTCATGCTGGGGCTGCGCTTCGGGGTGTAAATATTCAGGAAAACCCGCCTTTACGCAACAATGTTCCAGTGTTTTTAGCCACTAAATTTTTTAGAAATAGTTCCGCACCTTGACCGCCCCGGGGCGGCTTTCGTATCTTCGGCTGCAACCGCCCTGGCCTGGGGCGTGTTTGCTGAGCTGTGTTACCCTCCTTGCCGCGCGTTTTTTCTTCGCTGTTCTGCTTGCTCACGCTGGCCCTTGCGGTGCCTGCGCGCTCGGCCATGGCCCAGCAGCCCACCACGGCCCCGCCCGACACGGTGTTGCTCCGGCCGGCGCCGGTAGTCGATTCGCTGCGGCGCGGCTTCGATCAGCAACGCTTTCTGGGCGGGCTGCAGGCGTACACCAAGCGCAAAACCATTCTGGGTAAGGCCGCTTCGGCCATCTTCAACTTCACCGAGCGCCGCGAAGAGCAGGGCGGCCTGGATGCGGGCCTGCTCGACCGGCAGTACGACCGGCACAACTACAAGGTGGTGCGCCGCGTGGACATCCGCGCCCTCGACGCGTTCGGCTACAACATCAACGACACGACCCGCGTGCCGCGCAACATCCTGGAGAAGGGCGGCAACGCGCTGCACATCACCACGGCCCGGCGCAAGATCCGCAAGCTGCTGCTGTTTCGGCCCGGCGAGGAATTGCAGCCGCAGGCTTTGTCGGAAACGGAACGTCTGCTGCGCCAGACCAACTTCATCCTCGACGCCCGCGTGGTGGTCAACGAACGGACGTCCACCAAGGACAGCGTCGACATCAAGGTCATTACCAAGGACGTGTTCAGCCTGAGCGGAGGCCTGCAGATCCGCGACGTGGGGGCGGGCCTGCTCACGCTGCGCGACAAGAACTTCCTTGCCCGCGGCCACGACTTCCGTAACCGCTTCGACTACGGCCGCAGCGACCCGCAGGGCTGGCTCTACGACGGCAGCTACACGGTGCCGCTGCGCAACTACCTCACGGCCCAGGTACACTACCGCAACCAGTGGCAGCTGGAGGAAGCGTCGGCCTCGCTCGCGCGCGGGTTCGTGTCGGTAAACACGCGCTACGCCTACGCGCTGGCCGTGTCGCAGAACCGCCAGGGCATTCAGCTGAACTACCCGCCCGAGGGCGAAATCCCGGATTACACCCCGCTGCACTTCCGCGTGGCCGATGCGTGGCTGGGCCGCTCCTTCCGGCTGCGCTCCTACGACCTGGGCTACGAGAACCCCGCGCGCGTCATTCTGGCCGGGCGCGCGGTGCGCACCGATTTTCAGGTCCGGCCCGACCGCACCTACGGCAACAGCACCACCGGGCTGCTGAGCCTGGGCTACAGCGTGCGTCATTACTACAAGGACCGGTATCTGTTCGGCTTCGGCCGCACCGAAGACGTGCCCACGGGCAGCCTGCTGACGATGACCGGCGGCTATGACTTCAACGACGGCGGCAACCGGCCTTACCTGGCCAGCCGCATTGCCCTGGCCGGCTTCAACACCCTGCGCGGCTACCTCTACGTGAGCGGCGAATACGGTCGCTTTCTGCGCAACGGGCACTGGGACCAAGGCGCTTTCACGGGCGAGCTGCTGGCCTTTACGCGCCTGTACCACACCGGCAACTGGCAGTGGCGCCACTTTCTGTGGAACCGCAGCCTGATCGGCATCGGGCGCCCGCCCGACGCGCTGACGCTGAGCATTGCCGGGGAGCGGGGCCTGCGCGGCTTCCACGACGACGGCACGCTGCGCGGCACCAGCCGCTTCGTGCTCAACTACGAGGCCAACGTGTTTACGCCGGTATCGTTTTTGGGCTTTCGCCTCGCCGGCATTGCCTTTCTGGATGCGGCCTGGCTAAGCACCAACGGCCGCCCCTCCCCCTTTCAGCAGAAGCCCTACACCGGCTTTGGCATGGGCCTGCGCTTCCGCAACGAGTACCTGGCCGTGAATACCATCCAGATTCTGTTCGGCTTTTACCCTTCGGGCTTCGGCGACGGCTACGGCACGCGCATCTACCAAACCACGCGGCCGTACTACCGCTTCAACGATTTCAGCTTCGGCCAGCCCGGCATCGTGCGCTACGATGCGCTGCAGTAAGGCCTTTTTGCGCCAGCCTGCGGCCACTCCCGGCCTTGGCCTTGCGGCCGACTGCGCGCAAAACCCGCACCTTTGCATTGCGCTGCACCGCCCGGCATCCGTATGCTAGGCTGATTGCTCCACTTATGCCCCTTTCCTGCCCATGAACCTCGGCGATTATAACGACCTGGAAGTAGCCCGCTTTGTCGAATTCGGCGTGTACCTGACCTCCGACGACGGTGATATCCTGATGCCCGACCGCTACGTGCCCGCCGGGGTGCGCGTGGGCGACGTGCTGCACGTGTTCGTGTACCGCGACTCGGAGGACCGCCTCGTGGCCACCACCGAGCAGCCGCTGGCCCGCGTAAATGAGTTTGCGGCTCTGCGCGTCACCCAAGCCGGGCCGCTCGGCGCCTTCCTCGACTGGGGCCTGCCCAAGGACCTGCTGCTGCCGCTGCGTAATCAGCCCAAGCGCGTGCAGGCCGGCGACACGGTGCTCGTCTACATCTACCTCGACGAAACCTCCGACCGCCTCGTGGCCACGGCCAAGTGGGAGCGGTACACCGAGCGCGCCCCCGAGGAGTTGGAACCCGGTGAGCAGGTGCCGCTCATCATTGCCGGCCAGAGCGAGCTGGGCTATGCTGTGCTCGCCGATGGGCGCTACCAGGGCATGCTCTACCGCAACGAGGTGTTCCGCCCGCTGAGTATCGGCGACGCGGCCACCGGCTACGTGCGCCAGGTACGCCCCGACGGCAAACTGGACGTGAGCCTGCAGCGCCAGGGCTACGACGAGGCGCTGGTCGCCGCCGAAAAGCTGGTGGAGAAGCTGCGCAAGGCCGGCGGCACGCTGCCGGTAACCGACAAAACCGACGCGGAGGAAATCTACCGCCGCCTGGGCATGAGCAAAAAGGTGTTCAAGAAAGCCCTTGGCACGCTGTACCGCCGCGGGCAGGTGCAGTTGTACCCCGACCACACCCGCCTCATCGACGACGCGGAGTAACGGCGCGGCCAAGTCGCCAGTTTAGCTGGCAAAGACAGCGTAACCGGTGCCGGAAATAAAGCAGGCTTTCAACCTGCTTGCTGCGTCCGTCCTACAGGCCGGCTGGATGACTACGTAGGCTGGAAGCCTGCCTGATTTTAGGCACCGGTTACGCCACTGCGTGGCTAAACCGGCGCCAGCCGGGCTGTCGGGCATCATCTTACCCGAACCTTCGGCCGCTAGTCCCGTTGGGGAAACCGTCACCCCTTCCCTGACCATTTGCCAAACATGGACCCTTCTTCGTCGGCGCCGCAGAAAGTGGCTCTTATTGCGGGCGCCAGCGGCCTGGTGGGCAGCCAACTGCTGCCGCTGCTGCTCAGCAGCGGCCGCTACACCAAGGTCATCAGCGTGGGGCGCCGCCAGTTGCCGCTGATGCACCCCCGGCTGGAGCAGCGCATCGTGGATTTTGAGCGCCTGGAGGAGCAGCGCTTCGCCCTCATTGCCGACGATGTATACTGCTGCCTGGGCACCACCATGCAGCAGGCCGGCTCCAAACAAGCCTTTTACCAGGTGGATTACCTGTACGTGGTGAAGCTGGCGGCCCTGACGGCGGCCAATTTTGCCGCTCAGTTCCTCGTGGTATCCGCCATGGGGGCCAACGCTGCGTCGGCCTTTTACTACAACCGCGTGAAGGGCGACATGGAAGCGGCCGTGCGCCAAACGCCGTTTCGGGCCATTCACATCTTCCGGCCCTCGCTGCTGCTGGGCCCGCGCCCCGAAAAGCGCCTGGGGGAGCAAATCGGGGCGGTACTGCTGCGCCTGGTCAGCCCGCTGCTCCTTGGCCCGCTCCGCGCGTACCGCGGCGTGCCGGCGCTGGCGGTGGCCCAGGGCATGCTCAACGCCGCTTATCAGGAAGGCGGCGGCATCCGGGTATACTCATCCGATGAAATTGCGCGCGGCATTCCGTCGGAAGCCTGAATTGCACTACAACTTGTAAGTTTGCTTTTCTGATTCACCAGAAACAAACTTACCAGCACGGCTTATTGCATTCTGACATGAAGAAAACAGCTTACCTGTTTTTACTCCTGACGCTGCTTCTTGGTTTTGGCCAAGTATCGGCGCAGACGAAAAAGAAAACCACTTCCACTAAGAGTAGCAAATCGTCGGGCGGCGGAGGCGGCTCGGCTGGTTACACCACCGGCGTAGGGCTGCGGGGCGGCAGCTTCTCTTCGGGTCTCACCGTCAAGCACTTCTTCAACCCCGGCAAGAACGCCGCGGTGGAGGGCCTGGTAACTACGGAATACCTGGGCAAGGGTGCCCGCGTCACCCTGTTGTTTGAAAAGCACTGGCCCCTGCTGCCAGAAGTAAAAAACCTGCAGTGGTACCTCGGCGCGGGCTTGCACGCCGGCGCTTACCGCGCCCGCTACTACTACGTGGCCGAGTACCGCCGCAAAAACAAGGGCTACTCCTACTATTACTACCGCGACGACAAGGTGTACCCGGTGTTTGGGGCCGACGTGATTCTGGGCCTGGAATACAAGATTCCGGATCTGCCGGTGGCCCTGAGCGTCGACTACAAGCCCTACTTCGACGTATACCGCGGCTACAACGCCGTGTACCACGACGCGGCTCTGAGCGTACGCTTCAGCTTTTAGCCCCTTCAGCTTTGGGCCTAGCCACACGCGGCTCCCGGCAATGCCGGGAGCCGTTTCTGTTTCCGGTCGGTTCTGCTTTTAGGCCAGAAATCACAGCAACAGTCACATACACAATTATTTTCTTTGCTATCCAACCGCCGCTGTGGCTTCGGCGCTCTATGTAGCAGCCTTCCGCATATTGGCTGCTTTCTGGCGGCGGTAATCTGCTTTTTATCCTTCATTCATTTTTATGCATTCACCTCGACTGCTCTCTTTACTGACGCTTGGCCTGAGCCTGATGGCCGCGGCCGCTCAAGCCCAAATCCCGTCGCCGTGGCACAAGGCCGCGCACAGCCTGGCTCGCTTGCCCGAGCTGGCGGCCCGCCGTACCCAGGCCACGGTGCTGCGCCCCGCTGCCCTCACGCGCTACCGCTGGGATGAGCTGCTGAACACGTGGAGCACCGACGTGCGGAGCCGCGCCTTTACCTACGACGCGCAGGCCCGCCTCACCAGCGAAACCGTAACCGACTCGGCCACGACTACGCCCTATTCGCGCATCCTGCACACCTTCACCGCCCAGGGGCAGCCGCTGGAAGACATCGACCAGGACTGGAACGGCACCGCCTGGGCAAACAGCGCCCGCGTACTGGCCCTCTACGACGCCCGCGGGCGCTACGCCGGCGAAGAGCTCCAGGAGTGGAACAATAATGCCTGGACACCGGTGGCCGGCACCCGCGAAACGCACACCTACAACGCGGCCGGCCAGCTGACCGAAACGGTGTATGAGGATTTCGACGCCAATCAGAACAGCTACCGGCGGGCCGGGCGGGAAACGTACACCGTCGGGCCCAACGGCGAGTGGACCGATGCCCTGGGCGAAGACTGGACCAACGGGGCTTATGTAAAGTCTTACCGGACCCGCAACATCACTTGGTACAGCTTTGCCGAGCTGAAGCCTTCGTTTTACGACTACCAGGACTGGAACGACGCCTCCGGCAGTTGGATCAACGACTCGCGCACCACCACGGTGTATCAGTCGAATGGCAGCTTTATATCGACGCGCCAGGTGCTGACCGGGCCGAACGTGTACGCCAACGTCCAACGGAAAACCGAAACCTACGACAACTTCGGCACCCCACTTCTGAGCCAGGACGAGCGGTGGCAGGGCGGCCAATGGGTGGTGGAGGACGCCAGCCGCCACTTGCTCTCCTACAACGCTGACAACACCCTCCGGCGCGACGTGCAGCAGAATTACGACAACGGCACGTACACCAACACCGTCCGCGACGTGTACGGCAGCTACCAGTCCATCGTGCTGGCAACCCGCACGGTGGCTGCCACCGTACCGGCTCAGCTATACCCCAACCCTACCACCGCCACTGCCTGGCTGGAACTCGGCAGCGCCCGTACCCAGGGGCCCCTGAGCGGGCAGCTGCTCAACGCTCTGGGCCAAACGGTGCGCCCGCTGCGCCTGACCCCGGCCGCCAGCACCCAGCGCTACGCCCTGGACCTTACCGGGCTGGCCCCGGGCGCGTACACCGTCCGGCTGCACGCCGATACGGGCAGTGTGGTGCAGCGCATCGTGAAAGAGTAGCAGCTCACAGTGCGGACAGAAAGACAAAGCCCCGGCAGAAATTCTGCCGGGGCTTTGTCGTACGGTGGAGGTCAGTAGCTGGACTGCGGAAGCTCCTGCTCGTTAGCGCACCACAATCACGCGGTGCGGGCGGGGCACCGGACGGTAATACCCGCCGCGGCCGTAGTACGGGCGCACGGGGCGGGGTCGGTAATAGGGCCGCGGCTGATAGTAAGGCCGGGGCGTGACGATGACAGCGGGCGGCGGAGGGGGCGGGCCCACCACGGTATAGCCCGGCGTGACGCAGCTCGTTAGCAGGCTGCCCACGGCCAGCATCGTTAGCAGCAGGAAGATTTTCAGCGGGTTCTTCATATGGCAAAGCGCCGGCGGGCGCGGTTGGGTTCTACCCGTTTAGACGCAAGCCGCGCCCGCAGGTTTAATCCGCTCTGCCTAAGAATTTTGCCGACTGCGCCGCAGCGGGCTACAGGCGTACCTGGGCGCGGCTATCGGTGGCCCCGCCAAAGATGCCGAAGCCCGGCTGCACGTTGGAGTACAGCGGCGTGGGCTCGGCAAAGGGGTTGCCGTCGTTGTCGCTGTACTGGATGTAGCTGTTCAGAAACTGAAACAAATCCGGCGTGAGGTGGGTGAGCGTTACCAGCAGGTAACGCGCGTTGCTGGGGTTGTAGGTTCCGTTGTCATAGTACTCCACGTTGTTGGAGAAGCTCACGCGCTGCCCGTTCACGGTGGCGTCGGAAAAGGGGTACATGTCGTAGGGGCTGCTGCCGGACAGGCGCAGGCTGGTGATATCCAGGCCGTTTTCGTCGTCTTCCACGCTCACGTAGCCCATGCCGCGGCCCTGCTGATCCACGATCTGAGCCGTGGCCAGGTAGTAGTCGCGGCTGCCGGCCGGGTCGTCGAAGCTCACCGTCACGCGGGCGCGGGTCAGCCCATTGGAGTTGCTGCTGAGCGGTGCCACATTCACCTGCACCGCCACTTCGTCGGGCAGGGTGAGGCTGCTGGTGGCCGGCTCCACACCGGGCACGCTTACGCGCACGGCGTACTGCTGGCCGGGCCGGAACCGGTAGCGCAGCACCGGGCGGTACATCCCGTTCTGGTAGCCGTAGGGGTTCTGGCTGGGCGGCGCCACGGGGCGGTAGCGCTCCACCACGTTTCCGCTGCCGTCGCTGATTTCGATAGTGGCGTTGTTGCGACCCTGCAGGGGCGTCAGGTCATACAGGCGCTGGCTCACGCTCACGAAGGGCTGGCGCGTGATGTACAGCTGGCGCACCACCGAGTCGCTGGGCGCGAGGTTATCAATGGTCAGGGCCAGGGCCACGCGGGGCGTATGCTCGGGCTCGGGCACGTCGATGGCCGTGTCGCAGCCGGTCAGCAGCAAGGCCAGGGCGCCCAGTCCGGTGGCTTTATGGAAAAACGAAGTCAGTACAGAGTTCATCGGACGGGGCGATTAGAAGCGGAAACTTTTGCTGAAGGAAGGAATGACGGGGAACAGGCTGATCTGCCGGTAGCTCGGCTTGCGTTCCACGTTGCCGTAGGGGTCCTGGTAGCCGCTCTGGAAGTAGATGAAGTAGGGGTTGTTGCGGCTGTAGGCGTTGTAGAGCGAGAAGCTGTTCACGACTTCGCCCCACTTCTTCTTCTTGGTGTGGCTCAGGTCGAGGTCCATGCGGTGGTAGGCGCGCATGCGGTAGGAGTTGCGCGGCCCGTAGTCGTCAAACTCGTACAGGTTGGGGCCCAGGGTGTAGCGCCCGCGCGAGAGCGTGACGGCGTTGCCGGTACCATATACCCAGGTGCCGGACAGCCGCAGCGTGGGCGAAAACTGGTGAATGACCACCAACGTTGCGTCGTGGCGCCGGTCGTATTTGTAAGGGAAAATCTGGCCGTTGTTCAGCTCGGCAAACTTGCGCTTGCTCCACGCGAGCGTGTAGCCGATCCAGCCGGTGGTGCGCCCCGATTTCTTCTGCAGAAACACCTCCGCTCCGTAGGCCCAGCCCTTGCCGCTGGTCACCTTGTCCTCCCAGTTGCTGTCGGTGGTGCCGAGGAAGCTGGCGCCCTCGCGGTACTCGATCAGCCGCTGCATGGGCTTGTAGTAGGTTTCCAGGCTCAGCTCGTAGTCCTCGTCCTTGAAGCGCAGGTTGCGGGCCGCGCCCAGCGCCACCTGCTGGGCCTTCTGCGGCTTCACCTTGGGCGTGGCGGGCACCCACAGGTCGGTGGGCAGGCCGATGCCGCTGTTGGTGAGCAGGTGAATGTACTGCGTGGTGCGGGCGTACGAGGCTTTCAAGGACCAGTCCTCGGTGAGCAGGTAGCGGGCGGCCACGCGCGGCTCCACCGAGGGGTAGAGCTTGCTGCGCACCAAGAAGCTGTTGAGGCGCAGGCCGCCGTTCAGCTTCAGGCGCTCCGTTACTTTATAATCGTCCTCGGCGTAGAGGCTGGCTTCCTGCGCTTGGGTGCGCGTGCCAATCTTGAAGTTGATGTTGTCGTTGGGGTCGTTGCTCTTGGCCTGGGCCGCGCCGGGCCGGAACTGGTGCCAGATGAATTGCCCGCCGAAGCGCACGTAGTGGTCGGGCAACGGCACATAATCGAAGTCCGACTTCAGGCTCCAGTCGCTGATGTTGGAGAGGTACTTGAGCGAGAACTTGTCGGTGCGGGGCACGCCGTTGTCGCGGCGGCGCTCCTCCTGCTCAATACCCACGTCGAACTGGTAACGACTGAAGGTCAGGTGCGTGTTGACGAACAGCCGGTCGTGAATGACGTGGTTCCAGCGCAGGGCCGAGGTCAGGTTGCCCCAGCCCAGACCGTCGCGCTCCTTGGAGTACTCGCCGTCGTTGCCGTAGGTGTCCTTGAAGCGGGAGTAGAACTTGTCACGGCCGGTGTAGGCGCTCAGGTACAGCCGGTCGCGCTGCCCGAGCTTCCAGTTCACCTTGGCGTTGAGGTCGTGGAAAAAGTAGCCCACGGTGGGCCGCTCGTCGCGCGGGATGCCCTCCGAGGCCATGACCAGGTTGATCAGCGGGCGGGCCAGCAGGTCGATGTAGGTACGGCGTGCCGACACGATAAAGGAGGCCGTATCCTTCTTGATGGGCCCTTCCAGCGTCACGCGCGAGGCAATGATGCCGATGCCACCCTCGCCGTGAAACTCCTGCATGTTGCCCTCCTTCATCGAAATATCGAGCACCGAGGACAGGCGCCCGCCGTAGCGGGCCGGGAAGCCGCCCTTCACCAGCTCCACGTTGTTCAGCGCGTCGGCGTTGAACACGGAGAAGAAGCCAAACAGGTGCGAAGCGTTATACACCGGCGTACCATCGAGCAGAATCAGGTTCTGGTCAGGCGAGCCGCCGCGCACGTACAGGCCGTTCTGGCCCTCGCCGCCGCTCTGCACGCCGGGCAGCAGCTGCAGCACCTTCAGCACGTCCCGCTCGCCGAACAGCGCCGGCACGGCCTTTATCTGGCTCAGCGGGATGTTGACGGTGCCCATGCGCGTGGTCTGCGCAATCTGCTCCTCCCGGGCGCCCACCACCTCCACCGATTGCAGCTCGCTGGTAGCCGGCTGCAATCGGATAGTCAGCGCCTGGCTTTTGTCGAGGCGCACGGGCACGAGCTGGCGCTGGTAGCCCAGGTACGACACCAGCAGGCGCGTGGTGTCGCCGGTGGCCGGCAGCGTGAGGGAGAAGAAGCCGTAGGTGTTGGTGCTGGTGCCCTGGTGCGAGGCTGGGTGCACCACGGCTACCCCGATGAGGTTTTCGCCGGTGCTGGCGTCGCGCACGTAGCCGCTAAAGGTGGCGCGCGCCGGGGCGGGCTGCTGGGCCCGCGCCGCTGTAATAGCTATGGGGCTACACAATGCTACAAACACGCCAATGCGTAATCTTGTATTCATAGAGTACGGAATAGGAAAAGAGGAAGTAGTAAACAAAGCTACCAATACCGTGCCGCTGAACGCAACCACACAATGATGTGTGGCAACAACTTGTCAATCAGCGCGCCTTTATGCCTCCAGAGTCAGGCCTGCACCGCGAAGTTGTATCGGCTATAAAAAAAGCCCCCGCCCGGTACGAAACCGGGCGGGGGCCAATGCTAAAGTGTGCGTTATTTCCGGGCCGCGTATTGGGCATTGAGCCGCTTGAGCACGATGTCGGTGATGTCGAGGCCCGGGCGGGCGTAGGCAATGGTGCCGCCGCCCGCTACCAGAATCAGGTCGTAGTTGTTTTCCTTGCCGTAGCCTTCCAGCAACTTGTTCACCTTGGTGAGCACCTGCTCGGTCATCTTGGCTTCTTCCTGCTGGGCCTGCTGCTGCAGTTGCTGCTGCTGCTGGGCCACCTGCTGCTCCTGGGCCTGCAGGCGCTGCTCGGTGGCGGCGCGCTGCTCGTCGGTCATACCGGCCGCCGACTTCTGATAAGCCTGCACGGCGCTTTGCAGGGCGCGCACGCTCGTTTCGTGCTGACGCTGCCAGCCGGCGGCTTTCCGCTCAAAGGCTTTGCGCGCGTCCTGCAGCCCTTTGTAGCTGTCCAGCAGCTTGTTCGATTCCACGTAGGCCACTTTGCGCAGGTTGTCGGCCGGGGCGGTGGCGGCGGTAGCGGCTGGTGCCGGAGTGGCCGAGGCCGTAGCCGCCGGAGTTTCGGCCGAGTCGACCGTTGCCACGGTAGTTTCCTCCTGGGCGGGTGCAGCGGCGGGTGCGGTGGCCGGGGCAGCCGGCTTCTGGGCGAAATGCAGGTAGAACAGCACCCCGACGGCAATCAGCAGGATGGCGTTGAGGGCAAGTTGGAGCGAGGAGTTTTTCATGCGAATCAAAAGAGCCGCCGCGGCGTTGGCGGGGCCCAAGGTCAACAAAGAAACGGGGAAATACTGAGTTTATTGGCCGGCGCTACGGCTGCGCCGCGCTTACGCCGACGCGGCCGTAGCGCCTGGTTCCGGCACGGCAATGTGCAGCAGCGCGTCGCCCTGGTTGACCACCGGCATGTGGTTCAGCCCGATGATGTAGCCGCTCAGGGGCGACTCCAGCCGCACGGCCATTTCGCCGTACGGGTCGGCCACGATGCCGTACTCCTGCCCTTTTTCCAGGTACTGCCCGGTTTTCAGTCTCGTCCGAAACAGGCCCGAATACTTGGCCCGCAGCCAGGTATGGCGGCGGCACACCACCGTGGCCTGCGTGGGCGCGGGTGCCTCGTCCAGCATGCCCAGGTACTGCAGAAAGCGGAACGTGCCGGCCGAAGCCAGCTCGATGCCGGGCTCATCCAGCCGCAGCGACTCCCCGGTTTCGTACACGATGATGCGCCGGCCCTGGCGCATGGCCGCCTCGCGCAGGGAGCCCGGCCGCAGCTCGGCGTGCAGCGTAAAGGGGGCGGCAAACGCGGCCGCCAGCGCGTCGGTTTCCGCATCGACGCCGAGCAGGCAGCGCACCTGCGGGTGGTTGGAGCGGGCCGCGCCGCCGGTATGAAAATCAATGCCGTAGTCCACCAGCGGCATGATTTCGCGCATGAAGCGGTGGGCCACCCGGCTGGCTACCGAACCGCGCGGAGAGCCGGGAAACGAGCGGTTGACGTCCTTGCCGTCGGGCACCTCGCGCGAGAAGTTCAGGAAGCCGTAGATGTTCAGGATAGGAATGGCAATGATGGTGCCGCGCAGCGGATGCTGCAGCTGCCCGCGCCGGATCATGCGCCGGATGGTTTCGATGCCGTTCACTTCGTCGCCGTGCATGCCGGCCATCAGCAGCACCGTGGGGCCGGGCACGGGGGAGCGGAACACGTGCACCGGCACGTCGATAACGGTGCCGGAAGGTAGTTTGGCGATGATCAGGCGGGTGAGCACCTGCTCGCCGGGGCGAATGGTAAGGCCGTTGAGCAGGAAGTCGGCAGGGCCGTGGTGCGTGGCGGCGGGCGTGTCGGACAAGGGCTAAGCGGTAAGAAGCAGAAGGCCGCCAACCCGGGCGGGTTCGGCGGCCTTTAATTTCTCGATAATTCCGCACATCGGCATGGCTACTCCACCACCAGCCGCTGAGTGGCCGTAGTGCCGCGGGCGCCGGCGCGCACCCGCAGCACGTAGGTGCCCGGCGCACGGCCGGCCAAGGAAAGCGTCAGCTGTTCGGCGGCTTGCACCGGGGTTTGGTACACGCGCCGGCCGTGGCTGTCCAGCAGTTCCAGCGTGCCGCGGGCGGCCGCCGAGTCCAGCTGCACGTGCGCGTACTCGCGGGCCGGGTTGGGGTACACGCTATGGATCAGCCCGGCCGCCATGGCCCTGGGCACAGCGGTTGGCCGCCGGACCGGTACCGGCAGCTCCACCACCCGGTAGGCCGGGCAGCTATCCACGGCCATTTCGAAGAAAGGGCGCAGGGTTGGGGCGTCGTAGCGCAGGCGCAGCACGTCTTTTTTGTCGTCGCGGAAGCTGATCAGCTCTTCGTAGTCGCCGTCGTCCACGGCACGCCGCAGCAGCTCGGCCTGGCGCCAGGTGCCCACCAGGCCCTGCACCTGCCCACGCCCGATGCGCGCCGCGTGCACGTCGTAGACCGAGTCGGTATACGGCTGGGTAATGTAGTACAGGCCCCGGTAGCGGTTTACCCAGCCGCGCAGCACCGTGTCGCCGGAGGCGGCGTTTGTTAAGATGTTCAGGCGGCTGCTGGGTTCGTAGCCCACGCGCAGCTGCAGCGTGTCACGCGGCCCGATGAGCGTCAGCTGCGGCCCGAGCACGCGCGCCAGGTTCAGCGGGTGGCGCACCGCGTACGGCTCAAACGTGACGGCGGAGTCGCAGCTGCTTAGGACCAGCAGCAGGGCCAGCGCGCTTATGCAGCGCCTAATGGTTAGGAGGTTCATAGCGGGGCTGGTTATTGGTTACCGTTGATAACCAGCCGGCTCGAAAGGTCACCCGCCACCCTATTCCTTGTTCGGGCTATGCCTGAAAACGCTCGTACGCCCTGCGTCGACTGCACTCAGCAGGACCGTTCAGCCAGCCTTACAGGTGCTGCTCGTCCGACTGCGTATCGGGCAGCAGCTTGGCGGCGGCCTTGGTGCTGGGCTTCTTCTTGGCCTTCTTCCTGGTGGTCAGCTCGGCGGTGTATTCGATGATTTTGCCGGCAATGTCCAGCCCCGTGGCCTTCTCGATGCCCTCCAGGCCCGGCGACGAATTCACCTCCAGCACCAGCGGGCCGCGCTTGCTCTGCAGCATATCCACGCCGGCAATGCCAAGGCCCAGGGCCTTGGTAGCCAGCAGGGCAGCAGCTTTTTCGGCGCGCGTGAGCTTCACCAGTTTGCCCGTGCCGCCGCGGTGCAGGTTGGAGCGGAATTCGCCTTCCTTGCCCTGCCGCTTCATAGCGCCCACCACTTCCCCGTTGACCACGAAAGCACGCAAATCAGCCCCCTTGCTCTCGGCAATGAACTCCTGCACGATGATGCGGGCCTTGAGGTTGTGGAAGGCTTCAATCACCGACTGGGCGGCTTTTTCCGTCTCGGCCAGCACCACGCCCAGGCCCTGAGTACCTTCCAGCAGCTTGATGATAACCGGCGCGCCGCCCACCTGCTGAATCATTTCCAGCACCTCGTCGGAGTAGTTGGTGAAGGCCGTTTTGGGCATGCCCACGCCGGCGCGCGAGAGAATCTGCATGCTGCGCAGCTTGTCCCGGGAGCGTACAATGGCCTGGCTTTCCACGGCCGTGCGCACCTTCATCATCTCGAACTGCCGCACCACGGCCGTGCCGTAAAACGTCACCGAGGCCCCGATGCGCGGGATGATGGCGTCGAAGCCTTCCAGCTTGCGGCCCTCGTAGATGATGCCGGGCGTGCCCTGCTCCAGCACCAAGTTGCACTGCAGGTGGTCGATTACCTCCACGTGGTGGCCGCGCTGTTGGGCAGCTTCCACCAGGCGTTGGGTTGAATATAGTTTAGGCTCGCGGGAGAGAATCGCCAGATTCATAGGAGCGAAGAGAAGTAACGGGAGGAGAGAAACAGGTCCGACTGCGGGAAGTTGGGCGGTCAGTCGGAAACAGGCCTATGCTGGCTTTTGTAGGATACGTTGCGCCGCGCCACGTCGACCACGAGCCGGGCGCGCCGCAGCAGCGAACGGCCGATGAGCACGGGGTATTTCATGTCGGAGCGGTCGGAAAGGGAAAATTCGGTTTCGAAGTCTTCGCCGAACAGCCGGATGACCGCCCGGATGACGTAGCGCTCCTGCACGTCGCCGTTGGAGGAGCGGATGTCGCGCAGCGAAAACTCCGAGAATTGCAATGGCTGCCCGTGAAACGCGGGGTGGTCGGCGTCGAGCAGGAGCACGCGCAGCAGCGGCCGCCCGTCCGGCAGCGTATCGATGTGAATATCGGAGCAGTGGATGGCGCCGGTGAATGCGCCCGTATCAACCTTCGCCTCGACCCCGCTCAGCCCAAACTGCGGGAAGTCGACCAGCTCGCGGCGGCCGACGATGCGTTTCGGGGGTCGACGTGGGCGAGCTTTCTTCACGAAGGCAAAATACGGGTACGGCCGCCAGAGGGTCGGCAGGTGGGGCCGGTTTTTTTTCGGTGGGTTGGGCTTTGCAGGTCAGAAGCGGTGGCACCGGTTCACCCCGTTGTCATTGCGAAGTGAACCGGTGCTTTGCTACCCGGCGTAGCTGATGCGGTAGACGCAGTCGTTCTGGTCGTCGGAAACGAGCAGGGAGCCGTCGGGCAAGACCAACAGGGCCACGGGCCGGCCCCAGGACGATTGGCCCTGCAACCAGCCGGAGGCGAAGGTTTCGTAGGAGGTGGCCTTTTTGCCGGTGGCATCGAGCCGCACCAGCGTGATGCGGTAGCCGAGCTTGCTGGAGCGGTTCCAGGAGCCGTGCTCGGGGATGAATATCTGGTTGCGGTACGCGGCCGGGAACATCTTGCCGGTGTAGAACTTCATCCCCAGCGCAGCCACGTGCGGCCCGAGCTTGCGGGCCGGCGGCGTGTAGGTCGTCACCGCTTTGCCGCGGCCAAACTGCGGGTCAAGGATGTCGCCCTGAAACACGTAGGGGAAGCCGAAGTGCAGGCCGGGCGTAGGGGCGCGGTTCAGCTCGTCGGCGGGGCGGTCGTCGCCGAGCATGTCGCGGCCATTGTCGGTAAACCACAGAGCCTTGTCCACCGGGCTCCAGTCGAAACCCACGGAGTTGCGCACGCCGTAGGCCACGGTTTCGAGGCCGGTGCCGTCGGGGTTCATGCGGTTGATGGTGGCGAAGATGGGCTCTTCGGGCAGGCACACGTTGCAGGGCGCGCCCACGGGCACGTACAGCTTGCCGTCGGGCCCGAAGCTGATGTATTTCCAGCCGTGGTGCTCCTTGTCGGGCAGCTGGTCGTACACCACCACGGGCTTGGGCTTCTGCTTCAGCCGGGCGGCAATGTTGTCGTAGCGCAGGATGCGGCTGATTTCGCCCACGTACAGGGCGCCGTTGCGCACGGCCACGCCGTTGGGTTCGTTCAGGCCGGCGGCCACGGTCACCAACTCGTCGGCGCGGCCGTCCTTGTTGCGGTCGGGCAGGGCGTACACCTTGTCGCCGCGGGTGCCCACGTACACGGTGCCGTCGGGGCCGAGGGCCAGGGAGCGGGCGCCGCCCACGTTCTGGGCAAAGTAGCTGATGCGGAAGCCCGCCGGCAGCTTGATTTTGGCGAGGTTATCGGGGGCCGGCGCCGGGCGTGAACCGGCCAGGGGGAGCAATAGCAGCAACGGAAGCAGTCGGCGTATCATGGCTTACCAACTGCGGAGCCGCGGCAAAAGTTACCGCGCGGCGGGGTCCGACCCCGTTGGGCAGGGGCTACCGGCGTTCGGCGTCGCGCTGGCGCAGCAGCCGCTCGTACTCGCGCTCCGACCAGCTCTGCGCGCTATTGAAACCGTAGGTAGCCAGCCCCTGAATGCATACGCCCAGGCCCCAGAACAGCGTAGGCCACACCGGCCAGGGCAGGCCCAGGCCATCGGTTTCGGCGCCGCTGAAGTACCAAATGGCCCAGAGCAGCAGGTTGACGAACAGGTACGTCAGCAGGTGGGACTTGAATTTGGCGCGGGCGCGGGCAATGCGCCACAGCTGCGGGTCACGTTCTTGCGGTTGCATGGCGGTAAAAGGGTAAAGGGCCTTTGGATACTCGTTAGCGGCGGCCGGCCTGGCGCTGGCGCAGCAGGTGCTGGTACTCGCGTTCCGTCCAGGATTGTCCGTCGCCGAGGCCGTAGCAGTTGAAGCCCCGCGTGGCCAGGTGGATGCCCCAGAACACCGTAGCCCAGATGGGCCAGGGGAAGCCGTCGTGGTGGCCCGGCCGCTGCGTCAGAAACCAGATGGTCCAGAGCAGGGCGCTAACGAGCACGAAGGTCAGCAGTTGCGACTTGAACTTGCCGCGGGCTTGGGCTTGGCTCCAGAGTTGGGGGTCACGGTCGGTGGTGTTCATGGCGGGGTCGGTTTGGCGTTGATTGATGGCTCAAACCTACTCGCAGCCGGGCCCGGGGGCTACTAAAACTCTCCCGAACGGTAAGCGGCGGTGCCGAACCGTCAAAAAAGGCCGACGAGCTGCAACGGCGGCCCGCTGCTGCGGCCCCGCAGGGCGCTCCTGGCCGTGTCTGAATATTTCGGAAGGTCCGGCTGAACTTGACCTCCGCTTGTCGAACCGAAGGTCGGCGTAACTAAGCAGCGCTCCGCTTCGCGTGAACAGCCAACAAGACCGTCATGTCGAGCGCAGCCGCGACATTTCGCGTGCTGATGCGGCATAGTCAGCTTAGCTCTAGCTTATCAACCACCCCCAACCCCTCCTCAGCTGAGGAGGGGAGCTAGCTTTAGCTCTAAGCTCTAGCCCCGCTACTTGAGTTAATATCAGTACTTCACGCCAAAACGCGCCGGCTTCGTATAGCCCCTGCTGGCTACTCCTGACGGCTTTTGACTGCTTTTCCCGTGCCTCTCCCCTACTCCGCCCGCCGCGCCTTCGGCCGCATCCTCCTCGCCCAGGCTGATATTACCAAGCTCGACACCGATGCCATCGTCAACGCCGCCAATTCCTCCCTGCTCGGCGGCGGGGGCGTCGACGGTGCTATTCACCGCGCCGGCGGCCCGGCCATCCTGGAAGAATGTCGCCGACTGCGCGCCGGCCATTACGGCAAGGGCCTGCCCACCGGCGAGGCCGTTATCACCACGGGCGGCCGCCTGCCCGCGCGCTACGTCATCCATACCGTCGGGCCGGTGTGGAACGGCGGCCACAAGCACGAGCCGGAGCTGCTGGCAGGTTGCTACCGCAACTCCCTGCAGCTGGCAGCCGATAAGGAGCTGCGCAGTGTAGCTTTTCCGGGCATCAGCACCGGCATCTACAGCTACCCCAAGCCTGCCGCCGCACGCATCGCCGTGCAGGTGGTGCAGGCGTTTCTAGCCGTACATGCGTTACCCGAAACGGTGGTGCTGGTGGCCTTCGATGAAGAAACGTACCGCCTCTACGAGCAGGAGCTGGAGGCCGCATCCGGCGAGGTCCGTTAGTTCCAGCGCAGCTCCTGCGGGTGGCGGCGCAGGTAGCCGGCCACGTCGTAAATCAGCCCAGCGTGCCCGGCTTCGAGCAGCACGGTGTGAGCGTTGCGCAGGGAGGCAATGAACTCGCGCAACCCCGCGTGCGGAATCACCCGGTCGTACTTACCTAAGAAGAAGGTAACGGGCGTTGGGCGCCGGTTCAGCAGCTGGGTCAGGCGCTTGGTATCGAACACGAGGTGGCGGAAGCCCGTCCAGCTGCGGTACACGCGTAGGCGCTTTTCGCGGCTGTCGAGCTGCCACTGCGCAAAACGCACCAGCCCGTTGTCGACGATGCGGCGCTGCCCCAGGGCCTCGATGAGGTTGAGCAGATGCTGCGGACGCAGCACGGCCCGGCCCAGCACGCCGCGCATCCACGGCGGGTAAGTAGCCAGCGAATACCAGAACTGCGTGCGGATGCCGTCCGGGGCAATCAGCCACAGGTGCGCCACGCGCTCGGGCAGGGCTTCCACCAGCGTGAGGGCAAACTTGGCGCCCATGCTGAAGGCCAGCAGCCCGAAGGTGTCGATGCCTTGCTCGGCCAGAAACTGCGTCAGCAGCTCCGCCAGCCGCTTTTTGCTGATGGGCGCGTCGGCCTTGGCCAGGCGGCTGCGCCCGTGGTAAAACAGGTCGAAGGCGTACACCGTCACCCGCTCGCCGAGCAGCGCGGCCACGTTGCGCCAGTGGCTTTCGTTCTGCCCGTAGCCGTGAAAGGCCAGCACCGGCAGCGGCCCGCGGCCATAAACCTGGTAATGCAGCTTGGTGCGGCCCGATTCGACGAACATGTTTTTGGCTGGTTAAGGAACTAGGGAGTACGGCAGTTGCATAAATCAGAACGTCATTCCGAGCGCAGTCGAGGAATGACGTTCTGGGTTGGCCGCCACACTTGGCTACAAACACCTCACAGCTTGGCCACGCCGCCCGACACCACGAACTTCATCACCTGCGCGCTGGGCAGGTCGATAAACGTCACGTTTTCGCGGGGCACCAGCAGCAGTTCGCCCGAGAAGTTGTAGGAGTCGGGGAAGTACACCGCGGTCAGGTCGGGGCGGTGCACGGCGTCCATGGAGTCCTGCGTTACGAAGCCGAGCTTGTAGCACTCGGTGCCGGCAAATACCTTCACCAGCACCGGGCAGTTGAATTTCTGCTCCTCGCCCAGCAGTGCGTCGAAGATGTCCTTGATGCTGGAATAGAGAATGTTGACCACCGGCAGGCGGTTCAGGATTCGCTCCCCGAGCACGATAAAAGGGCGCACCTGCGAGCCGATAAAGCCCACCAGCGTGAGCATCACCACCATCAGCCCCAGGCCCAGGCCCGGCACGCCGTTGATATCGAAGATGGTGTCGAGCCAGTGGAAAAAGGAGTACAGGATGTACACCGTCAGGGATACGGGGGCCAGAATCAGCAGCCCACGCAGGAAGTAGCCGAGTACTTTTTTGATCATAAGCAGCAAGCAAAAACGCCCGGCCGAAGCCAGGCGCAAGGTAGTCGGAATCAGAAAGCGACTTTACAAGGCTACCGCCGCCCCGATTTCGCTGATGCGGTCCGATACGCGCTGCATCAGCCACATCGGCGTGCTGGTAGCCCCGCAGATGCCCACCGACGCGGCCCCGTCGAACCACTCGTCCTGCAGCTCCTGCTCGTTTTCCACGAAGTAGCTGCGCGGGTTGGTTTGGTTGACGACCTGAAACAGGGCCTTGCCGTTGGAGCTTTTGCGCCCGCTCACGAACACAATCACGTCGTGCTCGGCGGCGAACCTGCGCAGCTGCGGCTCGCGGTTCGATACCTGCCGGCAGATCGAGTCATTGGCGTCGAAGGATTCCAGAGCGCCGCCGGCCGCCGCGATGCGCTCCTCGATGAGCTGCTTCATGCGGTAGAAGCCTGCGGTGCTCTTGGTGGTCTGGCTGAACAAGGTCACCGGGCGGGTGAAGTCGATCTGGTCCAGGTCCTGCTCCGTCATCACGATGATGGCGCGGTTGCCGGTCTGGCCCGTCAGGCCCGCCACCTCGGCGTGGCCCGGCTGCCCATAGATGACGATTTGGCCGTTTTGCCGGCTGGTCGCGTCGAAAGCGTGCTTCACGCGGTTTTGCAGCTTGAGCACCACCGGGCACGAGGCATCGATCAGCTCGATGTTGTTTTGCAGGGCCAGCTGGTAGGTTTCCGGCGGCTCGCCGTGCGCCCGGATGAGCACCTTGCAGTCGTGCAGCTCGCGCAACTGGTCGCGGTCGATGATGCGCAGGCCCTGCTGATGCAGGCGCTCCACTTCCATGCGGTTGTGCACGATGTCGCCAAGGCAATACAGCTCCCGGGAATCCTGCAACTCGTCCTCCGCCATCTGAATGGCGTACTCCACGCCGAAACAGTACCCGGAATTCTTATCGATGGTGACGTTCATGTGCTGCAAAGTTCGGTAAAAGACCGTTGGCAACCACCGCGCCAACTCAGGTGGATTGCCAGGAAAAACTTAGCTGGTCAGGATGTTGAGAACAATACAGCAAATACGCAGTTCCCACATCGCAGAACATAAAATCTAGCCCTTCTTGCGAGGCAATTTGAAATAGCAAGCGCTGCGGTTGCTGGCAGCGCGGGCAAAGCGGATACTCAGCGTACTGCACCCAGGCGGGCCAGCCGCCGAGCTTGTCGCGTCCGAAACCGTGGGAGTCTTCCCAAGGCATCTGCGGCTCTTCTTCCTCATCAGGCAGCTCGTCGCCTTCCCATTCGTCCGCGGGAGGCAGTTGCTCGTAGCGCCGCCAGCGCATAATGCTGCGCGGCGGTAGCACTTTGGTATCATGACTTAGCAAGGCGGTTTGCCGTACCGCCGACGGCAGCAGGCGCGCCACGGCTGAGCCGTCCTCGGACAGCGGGGCCCCGCAGTCGGTGCAGCCGAACAGCTGGACAAGCCCCTGCCCTACTTCCCCCCGCATAGGTGCTTCGACTGGCAGGCTGGCAACGTCAAGCTGCAGAAACAGCGGCATCATCGCCCCGCAGTACCGGCAACGGGGCCAGGCTTCGTCCGGGGCTAGGTCAGGGGCACCGCCGAAGCGGTTGAGCTGGTTGGGAACCTGCCCTTCCTGAGTCTGAGGCAACCAAAGCGGCCGCCGATTGGCGTTGCGCCATTTTTCGTAGACTGCGGAATCTACAAAAGTCGTCGGGTGAACTGCCGGCCGCACCGGGGCCACAGGCCGAAGCCAGGGCATCAGCCAAGCCCACAGCCTCATCGGTTTAGTTGTTTTCGGCCGCGCGCAGCCCATCGACCAATACCGAAGATACCCGCTCCAATACGAAATCTACCTGCTCATCGATGGTAATGTGCGAGGTATCGAGCAGCACCGCATCGGAAGCGCGGCGCAGCGGGCTTTCCGTGCGGGTCGAGTCGAGGTAGTCGCGCTTCTGCAGGTTCTGCACGATGTCGTCCAGGGATACTTCTTCGCCCTTGTCGGCCAGTTCTACCTGCCGGCGCATGGCGCGGGTATACACGTCGGCGGTCATGAAGATTTTCACTTCCGCGTCGGGGAAGACGGTGGTGCCGATGTCGCGGCCGTCCATCACCACGCCGCGCTTGCGGGCCATGCGCTGCTGCTGGCGCACCATGGCGTGGCGCACGGCGGCAATGACGGACACCTCACTCACGGCGTTGGAAATCCGCATCTGGCGAATTTCGTCTTCGCGGATGACGCCGTCGAGGCACAGCTCGTTGCGTCCCGTGCGGCGGTTGCGCTTGAAGGTAATCTGCATTTGGTGGAGGGCTTCCTCCACCCGCGGCAAGTCCTCGAACGGGATGCCGTGCTCGAGGAGGTAAAGCGTCACACCGCGGTACATGGCCCCGGTGTCGATGTAAGCATAGCCAAGTTCGGCGGCAACGGCCTTCGCCGTGGTGCTTTTGCCGCAGGAAGAGTAGCCGTCAATGGCTATGACGATATTTTTCATCTAGTGAGCGGTCGGCGGGCCGTCGTCGCGGGGAGCGGCAGCGGAATCCACGTCAACCGACGCGCGGGCTGAGCCGAAGACAGGCGCTCGGGTACCGATTGGTAAAACCCGACCACCGATTCGGTGAGTCCGTGCGTCAATTGGCGGTCCACATGCTCGGACGGCCGCACAAAGGTATGGGTCCCGAGCTGGATACCCATCAACCCGGCCGTATTGTGTTGCCAGGAGCCGCCGAACGACTGAATGATGCACTCGCCCAGGAAGCAACCTAACGCATTGATTACGTTGTCTCTGTCGGCCGCGCCAAGGGCTTCGCGCTGCTGTTCAATAAAATCGGTTAATACCCGCACGGCGGCTTCGTCGAAGGCAGGTACTCGGAGTTGTTGCCGCACGGCTTCGGCAGCGGCTCGCAGCTCTTCCATGGCAGTGGGTAGTAGAGAAATTGAAGGAACGAAAGAAAGACCAACCCGGGAGGGGTAGACTACGTAGTTACAAAATTTCTGCCAGGAACCGCCAAATCAAACAATAAAAAAGCCCCAAGCGGAGCTTTTTATGAGAAACAAATAAGATTATTCAACGATAATCCAATTTCTTACTTGCGCCGTTTCTTTAGATCCAGTTGCGCTTGGGCAGGGGTTCGGCCAGTCGCTGCGGAATGGAGGCGTAGAAATCGGCCACGGATTCCTTAAGGCCGTTGTCGAACTGGAGCATGACGCGGTAAAACGGGTTGTAGAAGCGCGTGCCCTGAAAGCCGACGCCGGTGGTGCCGTCGGGCCCACTGCCCCACTCGCCCTGGTAGCCATCGACGAGGCACTGGCCGAAAAACGAGCCGAGGGCTACTACCACGCCCTGAATGTTCTCGCGCTTGAGCAAGGGGCGCTGCTCCTCGATAAAGGCTGCGAGCCGCTGCACGGCAGCTTCATCAAAGGCAGGAACCTGTAGTTGCCGGCGCACCGATTCGGCGGCTTCCTGGAGTTGGGCTAAGGGGTTTTCGTCGGTCATGGCGGAAAGGGGGGCTTAGGGTTTAGATGGGGCCGCGGCGGTACCGCGGGCCCACTGCGCGTACATGCTCACGATACGCTTCATGTGCTGGGGACCGAGTTTGCCGCCCTCGATGCCCTTGGCCGCTTCGGGGCAGCGGCCGAACTGTGGCAGCATGGTCGCGGTGAAGTTAGCACGGCCCTGCGGCACGAGCACGGCCGGCCCTGCGGCGGGCTGCAGCACCAGCATGTAGGCACCGGCCACGTCGCCCGACGGCGGGCCTTGGTAAAGGTAAAGCGTGTGATACAGCGTGCGGTAGCGCTGCTTGCCGAAGGCCAGCGCGACGTGCCATCGGCGACCTAGGTCATAGTCGCGGGCCAGGCCGAAGGTATCGGCATCGATGCCGAAGCGCGCAACGTCGCCGGCTACGTAACCTACTTTGTCCTTGCCGTCAGCTTCCCCGCACGCTAAGGATTCCCCCGCCGTCTTCTAACTACAGCTTACCGATGCGCCAACTGCCGTCGGCTAGCTCGTAGCTGCCGGGCTTGTAGGTTCTGAACCTGGGGTAGACGATGGTGGTCATGCCCTGGGCCCGGGCCTCCACCGTGCCGAGCAGCAGCGCAGCGGCAGCGATTATGCGTCAAATCATCAAAGTAGGCGAGGTTATTTAGCCAAGTGCCGGGCCTGCAGGTACTGCCAAAGAACGTATGGCGTCTGGGAATAGAAGTACTGCCCGTGCTTCATGCGCTCGGCCATATCCGCGTTGTCGGCCAGCAGGGGCAGCATAAACTCCTGAAATGCCCGCTGCTGCTGCGGTACGGTTTCCAGTGGTGCGTTTTCGGTGCGTTGCAGCAGGTAGATGGGCGTGGGCTCGGCCTGCCCGGGCCGATCAAAGTGCCAACGGCAATACATGGTGTAGCCGTCTTGGTGCACAACGCGCTGCACAAAGCCGGCGGCGCAGCGCACGGACTTCTGCTTGACGTAGTACGCAAAATCGCGCAGAACCTCAAACGTGTCTCGCCGCACCACCACGCGCTGCACCTGCTGAGCGTTGAGCAGCTGCTTGCCCGAAGCCGCGGGCCCTTGCAGCAACAGCAAGTCGCCGCTGCGCAGGCATATGTTGTTGGTCTGCCACACGCCATCGGCTTCCTGAAACGCGCCGGGCCGGTACACCGGCGGGCCGGAGTTGGTGAAGGCGTTGAACGCGGACACGCCCATGTTTACCGCGCCGGCCGGCACGATGGTCCTAAACACCGGAGCCGTCGTCGGCACCTGAGGCAACGTCAGCACCTGGGCCACGGCTCCCACCGAGCTACCCAGTAGCACCGCTGCCAGCAAGCCGTATGCTTTCATCATCAGGAGGGTATAGAACTGACTTACTGAGTCTTGGCCGCGCGCCCGGTCTTTTGAGCTGCGTACTGCTTCAGCAGGTCGGCCACCCGGTCGTAGCCGAAGGCACCAGCATTGACCTGCTTCACTAGCTCGGCGTTGTCGGCCACAAGCTGGGCAAGAAAGGGCTGCAGCTCTTTTTTCTTGCGGGGCACCAAGGCCGTTTCGCCGTCGTGGCGCAGCAGGAGTACCGGCTTGGCAGCGGCGTGGTAGTAGTTGAACAGCTCAAAACCGCCACCGCGGAATTCGCGGTGGGCAAAATCAGCCGCTATCCGCTCATCGATATAGGGATTGATGAAACCGTCGACCACGGCGAAGGTATCCTGCGGAAAGGCCACCTGTAGCAGCTGCTCGGCCTGCAAGGTCAGGTTCTTTTCGCCGGTGGGCTTTTTCACCGTCAGCTTTTTACCATCGAATATCAGGCGGCCTTCCTCCCAGGTACCGTTGGCCAGCTGGTACTTGCCGTCGGCGCGGCGGGCGTCGGGCGCCTGGTTGTAGTTGAAGTGCATCGGCGGGCCACCGGGCTGCCCGGGCATGGGCGGCGGCATCACCGGGGGCCGGTAGGTGGGGATGGACTGGGCCTGCACACTGCCTACAGCCAGGCCAGCCATTACGCCAATTAAAATCAGAAACCGGGTCTTTACCCGATGCCGAATTGCGCTACGTATGCTTTTCATTGCTTTATACTATATCTACTTGCTACCAGCCGCTTGCCACGCCAGGTAGTCGTTCATCACGTTCGTAAGCTCATGCGGCCCGAAGCCTTGGGCGGCCATGCGGGTCTGTACCGAAGGGCACTGTCCAAACAAGGGCTGCAAAAAGTTGCGCAAGGCCGCCGGCCGGGCCGGCACGTATCCCTGGCGGCCGTCGGGCAGACACAGCAGATAGCCGCTGAGCTGGGGCCCCAGCAAAGGCCCGATGGACCGGGTGCGGTACACCACGTAGCCGCTGCGGCTGTGCAGGCGACGCCCCACCTGCCGCTCTATGGGCTGCTGGCTGTGCAGATCGGGCACCCCGCCCAGTACATCGAATGTATCCTGGGCAATAACGACGCGGCGGACCTCGCGCGCCGCGAGGCGCAGTTCCTTGCTCCCGTCTTCGGGCTCGACTACGACCTGCCCTGTTGCTACCCGCAACATGCCTTTGCCTACTTGTCCGCCGGCCAGCACGTAGCTGCCCTCGCCGACTTTAAGCCAGCTGGCTCCGGAAGACCCGTAGTTGCTGACCCGCGGAAAGTCAGGTCGTTCTGCGGGCATGTTGGGCACCGAATAGCTCTGGCCGGTGGCCGCCAGGGTCACCAGCGACAATCCCACGGCCAATAATAAGCCCGCCGGGTTTCCTGCGGGCATCCAACAAGGTATAGCCACTGTAAAAGCAGCGCCGACAAAGAGTCTGCGTCATCCTCGACGCGCCCTTTGCCCAAACGCGGCCACTAAGCTAGCTAGTGGCTGTCGCAGGGGCAAGGCGTGTGGCCGCCGCGGGCTTTGCGCTTGTAGGAGGCCGTCTTCTTCTGCTGGGCCGTGCGGCGGGCGCAGCTGGTGGTGACGGGGAGCGTAGCCGCCAAGGTGAGGGCGGCGAGCAGCATGGTCAGGGTCTTTCGCACCGGAAATAGCATTTTGAACAAAGATAACCTTCTTTGCCGCCCGGTTAGTGCCCCGGCTACCGTTCTCCCGCTCCACTTTTTCCGCCCGCTGCCTATGCCCGCCGAGTTCAGCCTCCGCGCCAACGTCGTCGATATCACCGCCCAAACGGCCCGCCCGGCCACCATTCACGTAGCCGACGGCCGCATCAGTCGCCTGGAATACACCGGGGCCGCTGAGGCCGATGAGGCCCTGCCCTATGCCCTGCCCGGCTTCGTGGACGCGCACGTGCACGTGGAAAGCTCGCTGCTGGTGCCGGCCGAATTTGCCCGCTTGGCCGTGGTGCACGGCACCGTAGCCACCGTGTCCGATCCGCACGAAATCGGCAACGTGCTGGGCGTGGCCGGCGTGGAGTTCATGCTCGACAACGCCCGCCAGTCGCCGTTTCACTTCTGCTTCGGGGCACCCTCCTGCGTGCCGGCCACCATTTTCGAAACGGCCGGGGCCACCATCACTGCCGACGACATCGAGCAGCTGTTTCAGCGGCCCGAAATCGGCTACCTGGCCGAAATGATGAACTGGCCCGGCGTGCTCCACGGCGACGCGGACGTGCTGCGCAAAATCGGACTGGCCCGGCAGTACAACCGCCCCGTGGACGGCCACGCGCCGGGTCTGCGCGGCGAAGATGCCCGCCGCTACGCCGCCGCGGGCATGAGCACCGACCACGAGTGCTTCACCGCCGACGAGGCCCTGGACAAGCTCGAAGCGGGCATGCACATCCTCATTCGCGAGGGTTCCGCGGCCCGCAACTTCGAGGCCCTGGTGGATTTGCTGCACGAGCACGCGGCCCGCATCATGTTCTGCTCTGACGACAAGCACCCCGACTCCCTGCTGCTGGGCCACATCGACGCGCTGGTACGCCGCGCCGTGGCCCGCGGCATCGACGTATGGAAGGTGCTGCGCGCCGCCTGCCTCAACCCCGTGCAGCACTACCGCCTCAATGTGGGTCAGTTGCGCGAGGGCGACGCGGCCGATTTCATTGTGGTAACCGATCTGCGCGAATTCCGGGTGCAGCAAACCTACCTGCGCGGGCAGCTGGTAGCCGAAAACGGCCAGACGCTGCTGCCCACCGCCGCCCACCAGGCCCCGAATAACTTCCAGGCCCAACCCGTGCAGCCGGCCGATTTTGCCGTGGCTGCCCCCGACGCTACCGCCACCGCCGCGCAGGTGCGCGCCATCCGCTGCTACGACGGCCAGCTCATCACCGCCGCCGACCCGGCCGTGGTGCCCGCCCACCAGGGCTGGCTGGCCGCCGACGTAGCCCACGACGTGCTGAAGCTGACCGTGGTGAACCGCTACGAAGCCGGCGCCACTCCGGCCGTGGGCTTTATCCGCGGCTTCGGCCTGAAGCGCGGCGCCCTGGCCAGCAGCGTAGGCCACGACTCGCACAACATCACCGCCGTGGGCTGTTCCGACGAGGCCATTGCCCGCGCCGTGAACCTGGTTATCGAGGCCAAAGGCGGACTGGCCGCTGTGGGCGACAACGGTGAGGAGCTGCTGCTACCGCTGCCGGTGGCCGGGCTGATGTCGGACGGGGAAGGCTACGCCGTAGCCGAGGCCTACACGGCCGTGGACCGGCTGGCCAAGCAGCTAGGCAGCCCGCTCGGCGCCCCGTTCATGACGCTGTCGTTTATGGCCCTGCTGGTCATTCCCAGCCTCAAGCTCAGCGACAAGGGCTTGTTCGACGGGGAGAAGTTTGAGTTTGTCTCGGTGCTGGCGTAGCGCTACGGACACCCAGCAAAAAGGGCCGCCCGGCATACCGGGCGGCCCTTTCTTATTACTCAGTAGTCAGGTTTAGTTGACCAGCGTGAAGCGCTTACCCAGCAGCTTCTGCATTTTCTCTTCGGTCAGCGGCTTGGTGAGGTATTCCACGCCTTCGTACTGCGCCACCCGCGAGGTATCGGCGGAGTGCATGGAAGTGGTGAGCACGGCCATGACCGTTTTTTCGCGCACTTCCGGCGACAGGCGGCTGTACTGGTTCAGGAATTCGAAGCCATCCATGCCGGGCATCTTCAAATCCACAAATACCAGCTCGGGCGCCTGGTCCGTGCTTTTGGCCGCAGGCCCCCAGAGTTGGTGAAAGGCCTGCTCGGCATTGGTGAACGTGAGGATGTTATCCGCCAGGTCCAGCCGCTGCAGCAACCGGTTATTCAGAAAGCTCGTGGTTTCGTTGTCGTCGATGAGGACGACCTGATTCAGCTTGCGAGACATATCGTGGACCTTGTTAAGTTGACGATACAACCGGCCACGCGTTGCAGTCGGGACTACTAAGATAGGCAATTTAATCCAGCCAGCCCTGTTCGCGCATCCACTCGTCGTTGTAGATCTTGCCCAGATAGCGCGTGCCGTGGTCGGGTAGCAGGATGACCATGGTGTCGTCTTCCTTCAGGTGTTCCTTGGCGTATTCGAGGGCGCCGTGCACGGCCGAGCCGCACGACCAGCCCACGAACAGGCCTTCTTCCTTGGCCAGGCGGCGCGTCATCAGGGCGGCGTCCTTGTCGGTTACTTTCAGGAACAGGTCGATGAGGTCGAAGTCCACGTTCTTCGGCAGGATGTCCTCGCCGATGCCCTCCGTCTTGTAGGCGTAGATTTCGTTTTCGTCGAAGATGCCCGTCTCCTTGTATTTCTTGAACACGGAGCCGTAGGTGTCCAGGCCCAGAGTAAACAGGCCGGGCTGCTGCTCCTTCAGGTACTTGCTGGTGCCGCAAATGGTGCCGCCCGTGCCCACTCCCGACGCGAAATGCGTGATGCGGCCTTCGGTCTGCTGCCACAGCTCGGGGCCGGTCGTTTCGTAGTGCGAGATGCTGTTGGAGAGGTTGTCGTACTGGTTCGGGTAGAACGAGTTCGGAATTTCCGCGTTCAGCTTGCGCGCCACCGAGTAGTACGAGCGGGGGTCATCGGGCGTCACGTTCGTCGGGCACACGATAACCTCGGCGCCCACGGCCCGCAGGATGTCCTGCTTTTCCTTGCTCTGCTTGTCCGACATTGTGAAGATGCACTTGTAGCCCTTGGCAATGGCCGCCAGCGCGAGGCCCATGCCGGTGTTGCCGGAGGTGCCCTCGATGATGGTGCCGCCCGGCTGGAGCAGGCCGGCCTTCTCGGCGTCTTCGATCATGCGCAGGGCCATGCGGTCCTTCACCGAGTTGCCGGGGTTGAAATACTCCACCTTGGCCAGGATGGTGCCGGGAATGCCTTTGGCGACGCTGTTCAGCTTAACCAGCGGCGTGTTGCCGATGGCTTCAACGATATTATTGAGGTACATGAGCGGGAGATTGGGAAAACGCAAAGGTACGCTTTTGCCCGGGTAGCCGGCGGTGGGGTCTTGCCCTTCGTGGCTACTCCATTCGCGTTTCCGCTCCCAACACCCGGCACCGTCTCCTTCGTTCACGCCACCGCTTTTCCTGCCACCGCGCCGGCACCCGCGGCTAGAAGTTGCGCAGGGCCTGCGTAGCCGCTGCGGGGGGCGTACCGCGCAGCTCACCCGGGTCGGTCGACAGTGGTGTGAGGGCGTGCGTCTGGTCGATGAAGAGGAAGGCGTCGTAGCGGTTGGGCAGGTCGGTGGGCACGTAGTTGCCTGCCTCCTCCTGCGGGTTGTACTCCACCCCGATGGCCCGGTGGCCGCGGCGGGCCGTCAATGCCTCGTTGCGGCGCCACTCCGGCAGCAGCAATACTTTGTTGCCGCCCAGCTGCTGGTGCATCAGCGCTTCCCAAGAATTGGCGCGGGCGGCGGGCAGGCTCATATTCACCAGCGGGCCGCCCCAGCGCGGCGCGGCCACCACCGAGCCCGCGTACGAGCCAAACCCGACCAGCACTACGCCTTCTGTGGCGTGCTGCTGGCGGGCCAGCTGGCCCACGTTGAGCATCCCCGACTGCGCCATGGTGGTGTAGCGGGCGTCGCCCACGTGGGTGTTGTGCGCCCACACGATGATTTTGCTTGCGGGGCCATGGAAGCTTGCCAGCCGGTCGATGGTGGCCATCATGTGCTGGTCGCGCAGGTTCCACGATTCGGTGCCATTGCGCGCTGCCGAGCGGTAGTACCGTTCGGCATCCACGGCGGTCTGGGCATTCTGCAGGGCATTCAGGGCCTGCTCATTACCAGCCGGCATAGCATTTACTTGCGCCTGCACGGCCGTAAGCACGTCGGCTACGGCGGCGGTGCACGCGGTGCGCTGCGTAGCGGCCAGGCCGTAGTACTGCTCGTCGTGCTCGTAGGGCTCCAGGCAGGCCAGCGCGTTGCTGATGGCGTCGCGCGTGGTTTGGTTGGCTTCGGGGAAGTCGCGCTGCAAGGCTTCCAGCGTATCCCAGAGGCCGTACACGTCGAGGCCGTACAAGCCTATTTTGGTCGAGGTAGCGGGGCGGGTACCGTTGTAGATGCGCAGCCACTCGGCAAAATCGGCCACGGGGCGGTTGGCCCAGAGCCACGTGGGCCAGCGGCGGAAGCGGCCCAGCACTTCCTCCGCCGAGGCACCGTTGGCGGCGCCCTTTACGTAGCGGTTCACCTGGTACAGATCGGGCCAGTCGCCTTCTACGGCCACCGCCGAAAAGCCTTTTTCCTGAATCAGCCGCCGCGAAATGGCGGCCCGCCATTCGTAAAACTCCGCCGTGCCGTGCGAGGCTTCGCCGATGAGCACGTAGCGGGCATTGCCCACCTGATTCAGCAATACATCAAGGTCGGCCGACTGGCTTAGTGGGTACACGCCCTGCGTGGGCAGGGTAACCGACGCGGGCTCCACCTTATCGTCTTTATCGTCGGCGCAGGAGCCGAGCAGCCAGCCGCATACACTCAGCAGCAAGGCCAGGCGCAAGCATTTCATAGAGCACGGGCGTTGAAAGTGGCATGCGGCAACCAGCTGGTCTTACGGTGTGGCCGGGAAATCATTTGCGCCGGCGAAACGAATAATGCGGCGGCGGAAAAAATTACGTGTTAGTCGTTACGTACTTTTTGCCCGCCAGCTACCTGAGCTTCAGTCAGCCTACCCGGCTGCCGAAGGCTGGCAGCGGGTCTTCGGCAGCCGGGCCGAGACGATTGTGCCGCTTGCCTTTGGCCCTATGGGTGCCGAGTCTTGCCCCGCCGCCCGAAAAGCCTACCTTTGCGCCGGTTCGCCGTAGGCGGACTTTTCCACTGAATTATCTTCACTCACCTTCCCACATGAGCGTACTGGTCAATAAGGACTCGAAAGTGATTGTGCAGGGCTTCACGGGCTCCGAAGGCTCGTTCCACGCCCAGCAGATGATAGACTACGGCACCAACGTGGTAGGCGGCGTAACGCCCGGCAAGGGCGGCCAGCAGCACCTGGGCCGGCCCGTCTTCAACACCGTAGCCGATGCCGTGCGCGAAGCCGGCGCCGACACCTCGATCATCTTCGTGCCCCCGGCTTTCGCCGCCGACGCCATCATGGAGGCTGCCGACGCGGGCATTAAGGTTATCGTGACCATCACCGAAGGCATCCCGACCAAGGACATGATTGCGGTGAAGGAGTACCTGAAGGGCCGCGAAGGCCTGCGCATGATCGGCCCGAACTGCCCCGGCGTGATGACGGCCGGTGAGTGCAAAGTGGGCATCATGCCTGGCTTTATCTTCTCGAAAGGCAAAATCGGCATCGTGTCGAAATCGGGCACGCTGACCTACGAAGCCGTAGACCAGCTGACCAAGGCCGGCCTGGGCCAGACCACGGCCATCGGCATCGGCGGTGACCCCATCATCGGCACCACCACCAAGGAAGCCGTGGAGCTGCTCATGAACGACCCCGAAACCGAGGGCATCGTGATGATCGGCGAAATCGGCGGCGGCATGGAAGCCGAAGCGGCGCGCTGGATCAAGGAAACCGGCAACAAGAAACCCGTGGTAGGCTTCATCGCCGGCCAGACAGCGCCTCCCGGCCGCCGTATGGGCCACGCCGGTGCCATCGTAGGCGGCGCCGACGACACGGCTGCTGCCAAGATGGCCATCATGCGCGAGTGCGGCATCCACGTGGTGGATTCGCCGGCCGAAATCGGCGACACGATGCTGCGCGTGCTCAACGGCGAGAAGGTAGGCGCTTAAGTCTGCTGACTGCTTACAAATGCAAAAAGCCCCGGCCTGAACAGGCCGGGGCTTTTTGCATTTGCCATGGCGTTGAAGGTAGGTTCCGTCCTACTCCCCGCGCCCGTCGCCGCCCACGTTAATAATCAGCCCTAGGCTGAACACGGAGTTGCCGGCGGTAAGGTACTTGCGGTTTTTCAGGCCGAAATTCCAGCCGCTCATGGATTGGAACTTGAGCGGGCCGATCAGGCCGATGCGGGTGTAGGTGACGGGCTCGAAGAAGATGTTGTCCTCGCCGGGGATGCGCTGCCCGTTCAGCATTAGCTCGGGGGTGTTGACGTAGCTCAGGCGCATGGCGGCCCCGTAGCGAAACTCCCAGGTGCGGCCCAGGAAATTGAAAGCGTCGCGGTCCTTCTTGGTGTAGTTCACCTGCGCGAAGTACTTCTCCATGCGCGCCTGCACCGTCTTGGTGACTTCACCGGCGCGGGTGCGCTCCGTACGCTTGCCGCTACCGAAACCGCCACCGGCGTATACTTCCAGGATGCGGCTCTCGTCCTGGCCGAAGCGGGTGTGGTAGCCCACGCCCAGCTCGCCGAAGTCCTGGTCGAAGATGTTGCGCTTGCCGTCGGTGTGCAGAAAGGAGGCGGTGCCGATCAGGCCCACGTGCTCCCCCACGGCGTAGGCGCCCTGGGCCGAAACGTTGGCTTTCCAGTTGGTGTGCAGGCCGCCGCTGAATTCGCCCTTCTGCGTGAGCATGGGCGCGGCGGCGGGCGGCGGAAAATAGACGGAGGCGCAGCTGCTCAACAGCGACGAAGCTCCCAAAAACAACAGCAGGCGCAGGGTCACGGCATGAGGATTGGTGTGCGTAAGCAACGCCAAAAGCGGCGTTTCGTTGTAGAGGTGGCGGAGCACCGGGCCTTTTGGGCCCAGCCGCAACGGTGCCACCGCGTTACAATATGGCTGAATCCAAGCGCTTTGACGCTATTATCATTGGCTCGGGCCAAGCCGGCAATCCGCTGGCCTATGCCCTGGCCGATGCGGGCCGCTGCGTGGCCCTGATCGAGCAACGCCACCTCGGCGGCTCGTGCATCAACTACGGCTGCTCGCCTACCAAAACGCTGCTCACGGCCGCGCACCGGGTCCACGCCATCCGGACGGCGGCCGAGCTAGGCCTGCAAGCCGCACCGCCGGTGGTAGATATGCCGGCCGTTATGGCCCGCAAGGACGCTCTGGTGCAGCAGCACCGCGAAGGCATCCGGAAGAATCTGACGCAGGAGCACCCGGGCATTACCGTGCTGCACGGGCACGCCGCGTTTGTGGGTCCGCGTCGGCTGATGTTTACCCCGCAGCAGGGCGTGGAGGCCCAGACGCTGACCGCGCCGCTCATCTTCATCAACACGGGCACCCGCCCCGCCTGGCCCGACATCGAAGGCCTGCCCGATGCCGGCGCCCTCACCAACGAAGACCTGCTGGACCTGCCCGAGCTGCCCGAGCACCTGATTATCCTCGGTGGCAGCTACATCGGGCTGGAATTCGGGCAGATGTACCGACGCTTCGGCAGCCGCGTCACCATCGTGGAAACCGATGCCCACATCCTCGACCGCGAAGACCCCGACGTGCGCACGGCCCTGCAGGAGCTGTTGGCCGGCGAGGGCATCGAGTTCGTGCTCGGGGCCCAGGCAAGGCGCGTCGCGCGCGGTTCCGACGGTGGGCTGACCGTCACGGTCGAAGCCCGCGGGGGCACGCGCCGGCTGCGCGGCTCGCACCTGCTCATTGCCACCGGCCGCCGGCCCAATACCGACACGCTCAACCTAACCGCCGCCGGCATCGGGACCGACGAGCGGGGCTACATCCGGGTAGATGATCGGCTGCGCACGGGCGTGCGCGGCGTGTACGCGCTGGGCGACGTGAAGGGCGGGCCGCAGTTTACGCACATCAGCTACGACGATTACCGCATCGTGCGCGACCAGTTGCTGCACGGCCGCACGCGCACCACCCGGCAGCGCCCAGTGCCCTACGTGGTGTTTACGGAGCCGCAGCTGGGCCGCGTGGGGTTGTCGGAAACGGAGGCCAGGAAGCAGGGCGTGGCTTACCGCGTGGGCAACCTGCTGGTGCACCACATCGGGCGGGCCCGCGAAACCAACCAGCCAGCGGGCTTTATCAAGGTGCTCGTGGGCGCCGACGACCGGCTGCTGGGCGCGGCCGTGCTCAGCGCGCAGGGTGGCGAAATCATGTCGATGCTACAGATTGCCATGACTGGGCGCCTGAAATACCAGCAGCTGCAGGACATGGTGCTGGCCCACCCCTCCTGGGCTGAGGCGCTCAACAACGTGTTTGCCAGGCTGCAGGCCGGTTAGCCAGAGCGGCCAGGGTGCTGGGCAGAGGCCAAGATGTTCTTGGCGCGGCTCCGGCACGGCATCGGGCTTACTGCGCTTTGCGCCGCAGCAGGTAGTGCGGGTTCAGCGTCACGCCAATGCTAGTGTGGCCCCAAGTGCTGCGGCCGCTGACCTCGCTTCTGTACCCGCTCTGGTCGGCGTTGTCGGCTTGGCTGGTCCGCTGGGGCACGGCTGCGCCCAGACTGGCTTGCAACCCCACGGCCGGCCAGGACTTGAGGCGCACTTCCGCCGTACTCGACACGCTGTGCCAGAGCACATTGGGCACTTCGTAGTGCGCAGCGTCCTGCACGTAGCTGGTATTGTCCGGGTAGTACAGGTATTGCTGATTGCTGAACTGGCGGTAATTGACCAGGCTGAGGCGGTAGGCGGCGCCGAGGCGGAACTGCACGGCCGCGGTGAGAGGCGTCAGGTTGGTCACCAGGTAAGCCTGCCCGTACCAATGGCTGGTGGCGGTTTCGTAGCGGCGGTACTCCCGGCTGGTGTTGCCCCATATGGAGGAAAGCAAACTGGACTGGAACCGCTGGTACTCGCTGCGGCCCTGCCCGTAGCCGCCGAGCAGGCCGATGGTAGTGTTGGGCGACAACTGGGTGAAGGTACCCAGACCGGCTTCCCACTGGTGCTGGTTCCGCTCGTCGTTGCGCTGCGGCCGTAGCTGCGCCGGCCCCCAAAACCGCCCGCTGGCGGTGCCTGTGAGCAGCAGGTGTTTCAGCGGCGCGGCCGAGGCCCTGGCGTAGCCAAAGCCGTTTTGGTCGATGCCCGCGCTGACTTCGGTTTGCTTAACCTCCGATACCATTGGAATGGTCGGATGCACCGGGTAGTAAGCGGATTCGTTGCAGGCGCTCAGTAAGCCAGCAGCACCCAGGGATAGTAAGACGGTAGCGTGGAGTTTCATAGGTCGGAGAAGTGATAACCGGGGCAATGTACGCGCAGGCTTTGCCGGCAGCAGCCGCATTCTTGGGCTCAATCAGACTTTACAGATAAGCCGACTGGACGCGCACTGTAGCTCTCAACTTGCTTTCTGGCGTCAATTATTCGTATCCCTACATACCCAAACCCGGCCGTTGCTGACTTTACGAATCTTTGGCAGCTGGCTCCGGCGCTAGCATAGCTGGAATCGGCCTGAGAAACCGCCGACGCCAGGACAGCCGAGGCTTCGTCGGCTTTTGTGTTGCTTGCAGGCAGTTTTATTGGCTTACCCGCCGGGTACTTGACCTCTTTCTGCTTGAAACAGCTTTGCTCCCGCCTTCCGCTCCTCCTGCTTTTGGCCGCGGCTTGTAGCAACCCCGAAAGCCCCGCCGAGCAAACCGCCGCGGCCCCTTCGGCCCCCAAGCCCGCGCCCGCTGCCTTACCTGATTCCGTCCGCCGCCCCAGCTTTACCTGGGAAGACGAAGTCTGCCTGAACAAGGGCTACTTCGCGCCCGGCCAGTACACCCAGCAGCAGCTACGCGACACGCACAAGCTGATTAACTACCCGGGCATCGCCGAAACCAGGGACATCTGGCACCTGGCCGAGATGCAGCCGGACACCATTGCCCAGCGCATCAGCCAGCTGGACCAGGAGTATGCGCAGCGCCTAGCCGAGCTACGGGCCTTGCAGGTAGTACCGCAGGCTTACTGGCGTAAGCTTCAGCAGCTGCGGGTGCTGGAGCTGGAAGAAAGCTACCGGCTAACCCGGCTGACCTTCCAGGGGCACGTCACGCCTGGTGTTCTGGTCGGGGCCTCCTCTGCTCCGGCCTGCCAAGCCTATGCTCAGGTGCTGGCCTCTCCGGATACCGCCGTGCTGGTTCGGGCCTGGCGGCGGTTGGTCGACGAGCAAAAGACGCATAATAGCGTCCCGGCCAGCCTGGAAGCCGAGTTTCAGCAGCAGAATCACTCGCCCGAGCGCCTCCAGTACGCCCGCCTGGAACTCATGAAGTACGGGTGGTGGAACTGCGTCAACGGCATGAAGAAGTACGGCGACGTGTACGATCAGCAGCAGCCCAGCCTGGCCTTTGATAAGCTGTTTACGAAAGTCGAGCGCACCGATTGTGCCGACGTGGACTAAGCCGCAACACTATGTAGCGCGGGCCAGCTTGCTCGTGCCCAGGCTCTGTTGTCTAAAAAGTTAGCACGTCATGCTCATCTGGCGTCCGCTTGTCGAAGCATTTTGCGCGCAGACATTGCGCCTCCCCCGGCCCCCTCTCCGAAAAGGAGAGGGGGAGCCGGACGACGTGGTAGAGGTGCTTCAGCAGGACTCAGCAGGACGTGCTTTCGTTTACTGTCCACAGATCTTAAGTGGGCTGCTGAGCAAAGCATATTTGGCCTTTTGAACAAAGTGCCTCGGTTGCGGGCCGTCTACTTTTGTACTGTCAGCAGACGCACTGCACGCCGCCACGCAACGCCGCTAACCCCTTTCCCTTATGCCCATCAAGCAACTAAACCGCTACGCGGACATGGTGGTCGTCTGTAGCGGCGACCAGCGCTACGGAGGGGAGTTGACCTTCGAGGATAACGTTCTGGTGGGCGTACTCGCCGGCGAGTTGAAAGTGGTGCAGGCCGACCGCACGCTCTGTTGCGCCGTGGGTGACACGCTGCTGCTACCCCGAAAGCAGCCCGCGACCTTAGTTAAGTCGCCGAAAGACGGCGTCGCCTATCAGGCCGTAGTCCTGAAGCTGCCCACGGCCCTCGTCCGGACCTATTACGTGGAAACTACCCCGGCACCCGTCGGGCCTGGAGTCCATGGCCCCCTGCTGTTTCCGAAAAGCCCGCTGCTGCAGAGCCTTTTCGCCTCGCTGCTGCCTTACCTGGAGTTGCAGCAGCAGTTGCCGGAAAGGCTCCTGGCCGGTAAGGTCGCGGAGACCATAGAAATCCTGCGCAGCCTCGACCCGACCAGCGACGGGGTGTTGGCCGATTTCGCGGAGCCCGGAAAAGTAAACCTGGTCGAGTTCATGGAGGCGAACTACAGGTTCAACCTCCCCTTGGCCACGTTTAGCTACCTGACGGGCCGCAGCCTCACCACCTTCAAGCGCGATTTTAACAAAGCCTTTCAGCTGAGCCCACAGCGCTGGCTCACGCAGAAGCGTTTGGCGCTGGCTCATTACCAACTGGCAGAGAAGAAAAGGAAGCCCGTGGAGTTGTACCTGGAAGTAGGCTTTGAGAACCTGGCGCACTTCTCGTACGCGTTCAAAAAGCACTTTGGCTACCCTCCTACCGCCCTGGTCAAGCAAGGGGATGGCAGGCGGCCGGCAGTCAGCTAAGCCGACCAGACAGCTACGGCAAAACTCGTGGCGGGCACCAGCGGCCTGGCAGGCACCGCTCAGCAGGTTGCCAACTTCCCGACCGCCGCGACACTCGCCTCCACGGAAAGGCACATCGGTCAGTCAGGCCTTCCCTAACTGACCCACACCATTTCTCACAAACACTTCACCGGGGCACCGCCACGTGCTTCACCGCTACGGCTATACCCCTGGGTCAATAGCCGCCCGGAAGCGGCATCCCGACTATTTCTCTCATTCACACATCGTTCTGCACATGAAATCAGCATTGGTCACCGGCGCCAACAAGGGCATTGGCCTGGAAGTCGCCAAACAACTCGCCCAACAGGGGTTTTTCGTGTACCTCGGCAGCCGCAACCTGGAAAACGGACAGGCCGCGGTCTGGCAACTCAACGCCCTCGGACTCACGAACCTCGAAGTTATTCAACTGGACGTTACGCGCCCCGACTCCATCCGGGCCGCCCGCGCTACGATTGGCGAAAAAACGCCGGTGTTGGATGTATTGGTCAACAACGCCGGTATTTCCGGCGGGGCAGCCCAATCGGCCCTGCATGCTACGCCCGAGCAGTTCCGGGCCGTGTTTGAAACCAACTTGTTCGGGGTGGCCGGGGTGACCCAGGCGTTCATCGACTTGCTGGAAAAGGCACCGCAGCCGCGCATCGTCAACGTAACCACCGCCATGGCGTCGCTGACCTCGTACGCCGACCTGGACAATGAGCAGTTTGCGTACCGGCTGCCGGTGTATCAATCCTCGAAAGCAGCCCTGAACATGTACACCATCCACCTGGCCCACGCCCTGCGTGGCACCGCCTTCAAAGTCAACGCGGTGTGCCCAGGTTATACCCAAACCGACTTTACGGGCCACCAGGGCAGCAGCACGGCCGCGGAGGCCGGGCAGCGCATCGTGAAGTACGCGCTGCTTGCTGCAGATGGGCCCACCGGCAAGTTTTTCAGCGAAGAATACTTCCCCGCGCCGGCCACGTGTCCGTGGTGAGCAGCCGGAGCGAGTAGCCTCACGGCGCGGACCGCGAAGTCGGTGACTCGGCGGCCTACTCATAACGAAGCCGGCCCGCCGCAACAGCTGTTGCGGCGGGCCGGCTTGCTTATTAGCTGCTGCTGGCCTACTTGGCGTAGGCCACGGCGCGCATTTCGCGAATCACCGTCACCTTGATCTGGCCGGGGTACTGCATTTCCTTCTCGATTTTCTGCGAAATCTCGCTGGACAGCTCCTGGGCGCGGTCGTCGGTCACGTTGTCGGCATCCACGATGACGCGCAGCTCGCGGCCGGCCTGAATGGCGTAGCACTGGTTCACGCCCTTGAAGGCGTTGGCCGTTTCTTCCAGTTGCTTCAGGCGCTTGATGTAGCTTTCCATCATCTCGCGGCGGGCGCCGGGGCGCGAGCCGCTGATGGCGTCGCAGGCTTGGATGATGGGCGAAATCAGGGCCGTCATTTCCATCTCGTCGTGGTGGGCGCCGATGGCGTTGACCACGTCCGGGTGCTCCTTGTACTTCTTGGCCAGCTCCATGCCTAGGATGGCGTGGGGCAGCTCGGGCTCTTCGGCGCTGACCTTGCCGATGTCGTGCAGCAGGCCGGCGCGCTTGGCGTGCTTCACGTTCAGGCCCAGCTCGGCGGCCATGGTGGCGCAGAGGTTGGCCACTTCGCGGGAGTGCTGCAGCAGGTTCTGCCCGTACGAGGAGCGGAAGCGCATACGGCCCACCATCTTGATCAGCTCGGGGTGCAGGCCGTGGATGCCGAGGTCAACAATAGTCCGCTCGCCGATTTCGACGATTTCCTCCTCGATGTTCTTGCGCGTCTTGGCCACGATTTCCTCGATGCGGGCCGGGTGAATGCGGCCATCCTTCACCAGCAGGTGCAGAGAGAGGCGGGCAATTTCGCGGCGCACCGGGTCGAAGCCCGAGATGATGATGGCCTCGGGCGTGTCATCCACGATGATTTCGACGCCGGTAGCGGCTTCCAGGGCGCGGATGTTGCGCCCTTCGCGGCCGATAATTTTGCCCTTGACGTCGTCAGATTCGATGTTAAACACCGACACGCAGTTCTCGATGGCGTGCTCGGCGGCGGTGCGCTGAATGGTTTCCAGCACCACTTTCTTGGCGTCCTTGGTGGCCGTGAGGCGGGCCTGGGCCACGGTGTCTTTGATGTAGGACGAGGCCTGAATCTGGGCTTCGTTCTTCAGCGACTCTACGAGTTGCTCGCGGGCTTCAGCGGCGGTGAGGCCAGCAATGGCTTCGAGCTGCAGCTGCAGCTGGTGGCGCAGGGCTTCGGCGGCTTCCTGGTCTTCGCGCAACTGGGAGGCCAGCTGCTCGTGGTGCAGGCGGCGCTTCTCTTCCTGGGCTTCAAACTTCTCCTGCTGGCGCTGGGCTTCGTTGGATACCTTCTCGCGCAGCACGTCCAGTTCCTTTTCCTTGCGCTGCACCTGCTCCAGCTGGCGCTGCGAGGCCTGGGTAAGCTGCTTCACGCTGGCTTCCTGCTGCACCACTACTTCGCGGCGCTGCGCCAGGTCCTGGTCGGCGTCCTGGCGGAGGCGACGGATTTCCTGCTCCGATTCGTTACGAACCTGACGGGCTTTGTCTTTGGCCTGCTGAATGCGCTCCTCGCGGATGCGGTTGGCCTTGGCCTCGGCCTCCTGCAAGATTTCGGCGGCGCGCCCTTGGGCCTGCGCTTCGACGTCCTGCCGGGCTTTTCCGGCCACCTGCCGGCCTATGAGGAAGCCCGCGACGAGGGCGACCACAGCGGCCAGCACGATGTATATTATTTCGGGCATGGTATGGTGATGTTGAGGGGGGATGGAACAAGCACCATAGCCTGCGTCGACTCTAAGCTGCCGCAACGGCAGGTTTCCGGACCGGGCCGTCTGCCCAAAGGTCCATTCAGCAGTATTGGGTGGTTGGTATTAGCTAGTCGGACGGTTGGCCCTGCCAACACTCGTATCGTCCACTGGTCTTAATACTTAATACCCGATACCTAGTACCATCTATTTTCAGGCGAGTACCACCGACGAGAGCAGCTGGTCGAGCCTGGCGAGGCGTTCGGTCAGCGCGGCGTCGGTACCGTCCTTTTCCTTGGAGGCTTTCATGCGGTCGGCCAAAGTGGTCAACGCAATCATGGCCAGCAGGTCCTGTTTGTCCTGGATGCCGTATTGCTCGCGAAATTCCTTGATCCGCTCGTTGAGCAAGCGGCCCGCCAGGCGGAGGCGCTCCTCTTCCTGCGGCGACACCCGCAGCGGGTAGTCACGGTCGGCAATGCGGATTTTGATGGATAGTTCGGTCACGGTCGGGCGAGGCTTGTCGGGTGGGTCGGTGTGGTGGTCAGGCTACTCCCTCAAATAGGCAAGGCACTTATCTAGTTCGCGGATGTATTCGTTGAGACGTTGTTTCAGCTCGGTTGCGGTAGCCGGTTCGGCGGCTATGGTGTTAGCAAGTTTAACAATATTTTCCTGGTTCTGGTGCTCCCGTAGCTGCCGTTCCCGGTCCCGCAGTTCAGCCTGTAGCTGCTGAATGGTGGTGTGGGCATCGGCCAGCTCCTCGCGCACCTGCTGATAGGCAGCCACTAATGTGGTTACCTGCCGCTCCATGCGGTCCAGTTGGGCAAGCTGCTGCGGTGAGGCCATAATCAGGGAAATTGTCGGGCAAATTAACGAAATGCGCGGCGCGGAAGCGAAAAACCCTGCCAAGCCTTGGCAGGCCCGGCAGGGTTTGGTACTCCTCGAATGTAGAGCCGCATACGTGGGCCTCCCCACGCCAGGTAGAAATCCGTTTCCTGCAAGAACAGGGCGGTGCTACCGGCCGGTTGAGACGCTGGTACGCATCCTTACTTGCGAATGACAGCGCCGGCCTGCTGCTCGAACTGGGCCATGAGCTTCTGCATTACCTGGTCGATGGCCTGGTCGGTGAGCGTCTGCGTCGGGTCCTGGAGCAGGAAGCTCAGCGAGTAGGACTTCTTGCCCGCACCCAGGTTTTCGCCCTGATACACGTCGAATACGTTCACCTCGCGCAGCAGCTTGCGTTCGGCCTTGGTGGCAATCTGGCGTAGCTGGTCGAAGGTCACGGCCTGGTCGACTACCAGCGACAGGTCGCGGCGGACCTCCGGGAACTTGGGCAGCTCCTGAGCGGTGAGCGTGCCGCGGTACTTGCGCAGCAGCCATTGCCAGTCCAGCTCGGCGTACCACACCGGCTGGCTGATGTCCATCTGCTTGAGCACTTTCGGCGAGACGCTGCCGAGGTGCACGACGGGCTGGTTGTTCAGCAGCAGTGTCAGGCCACCGTTCAGGTACTGGTGCTGCACCGGCTGCTGGCCCGAGGGCGTGAAGCCCAGGCTGCGCAGCACCTGCAGCACGGCGCCCGCGAGGTGGTGGTAGGCGGTTTTCTCGTCCTTCTGCTGCCAGCTTTCGGCCTGCACGTTGCCGGTCAGGTAGATGGCCAGCGTGGGCCGCTCCTTGTAGCTGCCATCGTCCTGGCGCTGGTAGCTGCGGCCGAACTCGTAGAGCTTCAGGTCGCGCTGGCGGCGGTTGACGTTGTAGCGGACGATTTCCAGACCCGAGTGCAGCAGCGTGGGGCGCATCACGTCGAGGTCGGCCGAGTTGTAGTTGAGCACGCGCACCAGCTCGGCGGCGGGCTGCTCGGGCGTCTCGAAGTAGCGGGAGTTGACCAGCGAGTTCGTGATGATTTCGGAGTAGCCCTGGCCGCTGAGCAGCTGGGCCACGTCGCGGCGCAGCTGCTCGGGGTCGGGCGAGGGGAACTTCGCCAAGAAGGCGGCGGCGTTGAAGGTGCGCAGCGGCACGTGGTCGTAGCCGTAGATGCGCAGAATTTCCTCCACTACGTCGGCTTCGCGGGTCACGTCCACGCGGTACGGCGGCACCGAAACCAGCCACTCGGCCGCGCCGGTTTCGGTCACGCTTTCCTCGGTGATGAGGATGTCGAGGTCGGTGAGAATCTGGCGGATGCGCTCCGGCGCGATGTAGTGACCGATGAGCTTCTCGACCCGCGGCAGCAGCAGGCGCACCGGCGTGTGCTCGATGTGGCGCGGGTACACATCCACGACCGGCGCGGCTACGCGGGCGCCGGCCACTTCCTGCAACAGCAGGGCGGCACGCTTCAGGGCCAGCGGCACCATGTGTGGGTCGGTGCCGCGCTCGAAGCGGAAGGAGGCGTCGGTTTTGAGCTGGTGGTTCTGAGCGGTTTTGCGGGCCACGGCGGGCTCGAAGTAGGCGCTTTCCAAAAACACGCGGGTGCTTCCCTCGGTCACGCCCGAGGTTTTGCCGCCGAACACGCCAGCCAAAGCCAGGGCCTGCCCCGTGGCATCGGCAATGACGAGGTCTTCGGCCTTGAGCGTGCGCTCAGTACCGTCCAGCGTGGTCAGCTTCTCCCCTGCGCCGGCGCGGCGCACCCGGATGCCTTGCCCGCCGATCTGGTCGGCGTCGAAAGCGTGCAGGGGCTGGCCCAGCTCGTGCAGTATGAAGTTGGTCACGTCCACCACGTTGTTGATAGGCGAGAGGCCTATGCTGCGCAAGCGGCGCTGCAGCCACTCAGGCGAGGGGCCTACCTGCACGCCTTCCAGCAGCAGGCCGGCGTAGCGCGGGCAGCCTTCAGCATCCTCGATTTCCACCGAGATATTGCCGGCCGGTACTTCGCTCGGAGCATGGAAGTGGCTTACGTCGGGCAGCTGCACGGGCTGGCGCAGCAGGGCGCGCAGGTCGCGGGCCACGCCGAAGTGCGAGGCGGCGTCGGCGCGGTTGGGCGTCAGGCCGATTTCGATGATGTGGTCCGAGGTCAGGCCGAAGTACTTGGCGGCCGGCGTGCCGTTGGGCAGGTCGGTATCCAGCACCATAATGCCGGCGTGCGACTGACCCAGGCCAATTTCATCCTCGGCGCAGAGCATGCCTTCCGAAGCCGCGCCCCGAATCTTGGACTTCTTAATTTTGAACGGCTCCCCGCTCGAGGGGTGCAGCATGGCGCCTTCCAGGGCCACCACCACGCGCTGACCGGCAGCCACGTTGGGCGCGCCGCACACGATGTTGCGGATGGTACCGTCGCCCACGTCCACCGTCGTCACGCTCAGCTTGTCGGCGTCAGGGTGCTTGTCGCGGGTGAGCACCGTACCCAGTACCACGCCCTGCAGGCCGCCGGGCACGCTTTCCAGCTCTTCCAGGCCTTCTACTTCGAGGCCGGAGCTGGTGAGCAGGGCCGAAATTTCGGCGGGCGTTTTATCGGTGGGGAAGAGCGTGCGGAGCCAGTCGAGGGAAATCTTCATAGTTGTCAGGTGTCAGTTGTCGGTTGTCAGACGCGGGGCTAACTGCGACAGCGGAACGGCAAAGGTAAGCGGTTGGCTGCCGCGGGCGAAGCGGCAGCCACGATGTAACATGCGGCTGGTTCGGCAGTGCCTTTATGAGCGGCGATGAGCGGCGCTTCGGCTGGCTATTCTTCCTTGTAGCTCTTCTCTCCCACCGGCACTTCGATGGTCAGCCGGTTTTCCTTGGGCGGCATGGGGCAGGAGAAGTTGCCGCCGTAGGCACAGTACGGGTTGTAGCTGCGGTTGAAGTCGAGTACGACTTGCTTGTCGTTGTCGCCGGGCGTTTCCACGTCGAGGTAGCGGCCGCCGCCGTAGCTGCCGAGGCCGTTGGTTTTGTCGGTGAAGGGTACAAACAAAGTCGGGTCGGTTTTGCTGGCGCGTTTGAGTAGTGTCAGGGTCTGCGGCTGGCCCTGCCACTGGAAGGTGGCGCGGGCAAAGCGGGTGTACTTATCGGCGCTGCCCTCGGTGAGGGGCAGGCTGATGGTGTCGCCGGCGGGCAAACGCTCCAGCTGGGCTGTCACGCGCCAGGCGCGGTCGGCAGAGTAATAGCGCAGGCTGTCAAAGTTTTCGTGCAGCTCCTCGGGCAGCGGCGAGTCGCGGTGCGAGCGGAACTGGGCGTTTTTCTGCTTGCGCTCCTGCTTGAGCTTGTACACGTATTGGTCGTCGTTGAAGACGAGGTCGGACAGCACGTAGCCGATGACAATGAGTAGGCCAAGGCCAAGCAGGATTTTGGGCGCGGAAAGCTTCATGCCGCAAAGGTAGAACGGCGGCAGCGGTATGCTGATGGCAACAGACAGCGGCAGCGCTGGCCGTCACTGCGAGGAGGCACGACGAAGCAATGACAGCTAGAGCCTGTTATGGACTGGTGGCGTAATTTGGGGGATGGCACAGCGCAGTGGTTACCCCAGCGACGTAACGGACGAGGAATGGGCGTTTGTGGCGCCGTATTTGGCCTTGGTGCGGGAAGACG
>NZ_MVBC01000013.1 GCF_002007105.1 Hymenobacter sp. CRA2
CGCAAAAGCGCGCGGCCACTTGGGCCTGCCGGGCGCCCGGCTCGGCCAGCGCCTGCGCCACGCGCTGACGCAAATCCATCGAGTATGCTTGCATACAGCCGCTTACGTACGCGGAGCGCCAGCAGCTACATTGTCTGTGAATCTGCTATAGCTATACAAGCTTCTCCTCAACTACTGGCAATAAACAAAACACCGAACCTGGTACGGCTAAATGCGCAGAGCCCGGCTTGGTAGGCCCAAGCAGCGAATTAGGAAGCTATTGACGCTAGGATTGAGAAGCTAATGTGGGCTTTTGCCACCTCGTCTATCTCAACGATTAGCCTACCCCTCAAGAGGAGGGTGCTGCCAACTGAAGCAGCCGTCTAGCTTCTCTCCTGCCGCCAGGTCCCGCCCCTTACGCCCCTCAAGCCGCCCAACACCAGAAAACCCAACTATCTTCACTCGCAGTTCACCCTGGGACTATCTTCCAATACCGCCGTCCCAACTGTGAGGGTTGAGCTGGCCACCATCGCCCATGTACAAGGCACTCGTCAAACCTGCACTGTTTACCCTCGACGCCGAGCGCGCCCACCACTTTGTGTTCGACAACCTGCGGCGGGCTGCCAGCGTGCCGGGAGCCAGGGCCATGCTCCGGAGCCTCTACGACTTTCAGCACCCGAGCTTGGCCCGCGAGGTATTTGGGCTCAAATTCCCCAATCCGGTAGGTCTGGCGGCAGGGCTTGATAAGAACGCGGTCCTTACGGATGAGCTGGCGACGCTGGGCTTTGGGTTTGTAGAGATTGGTACAGTAACGCCCCGGCCGCAGCCCGGCAACCCGCAGCCGCGCCTGTTCCGCTTGCCGCAGGACGAGGCCCTGGTGAACCGCATGGGCTTCAACAACGACGGCGCGGCGGCTGTGGCCGCGCGGCTGGCGCGGCGCCAAAACCGGCAGCTGATTATCGGCGGCAACATCGGCAAGAACAAGGACACGCCCAACGAGCGGGCTGCCGAGGACTATGTGGCTTGTTTTGAGGCGCTGGCCGAGCAAGTCGACTACTTCGTGGTGAATGTCAGCTCGCCCAACACGCCCAACCTACGCCAGTTGCAGGAAAAAAAGCCCCTGATCGAGTTGCTGCAACGCGTGCAGGAACGGAACCTGAGCCGCGCCCGCCCGCGCCCCCTGCTGCTGAAAATAGCCCCGGACCTGACGGATTCGCAACTGGACGACATTCTCGACATTGCCCGCGAAACCAAGCTCAGCGGGCTGGTTTCGACCAATACCACCATCAGCCGGGAAGGCTTGCGCACGGATGCCGGGCAGGTGGCCGCTTTGGGGGCGGGCGGCCTGAGCGGGCGGCCACTGCGGGCGCGGGCTACCGAGGTCATTCGCTACCTGCACCAGCGCAGCCAGGGTGAGCTCCCCATCATCGGCGCCGGCGGTATTCACTCGGCGGCCGATGCGCAGGAAAAACTAGCAGCGGGCGCTTCGCTGGTGCAGCTGTACACGGGCTTTGTTTACGAAGGCCCGGCGCTTGTGAGCCGGATTAATAGAGCGTTGGCTCGGGGCTAGTCTCGCATTGGCGGCCCTTGATTTCCTTGTCCAACCCTTTCATTAATGCTTTGATCTAGTGGCATCTGCCGTGCGGGGTCGGCACATATTGCAGAAATCCTGGCCGCACCACCGTCGGATCTGCGGAGACGAATGGCTGCCCCTATGGGAAGATCATGGCGGAAAAAAGGACAAGAGCTGCGTCAGTTAGCCCGTTGGGTTTAGAATGAACGTTGAGAACAGCAGTGCGAAAAAAAATCAACATCAACAATGTGTTACCGGGCGCAACATTGCCGTAGTTTTGCACCGTGCTTCAACCAAAAAACTCGTTGATGAAGCGCGGCCCCTTGCCCGGCAAGGAACCGCGAGCAGACCGCAAGGTCTTCGCCACCATCGGTTTTCGCGATTTTGCCTCCGGCATTTCCGTTGTTTTTTCTGGGTGTTGCCCCGCTACCGTTTCGGATTCCGAAACGGTTTTTTTATGCCCATTGAGTTCGTTGGCCACCGCCCCGCCGCCATGGCATCGACCTCTCCTGGACGCCAGCACCCCCGCCTGCAACCGTGGTTGCGGCCCCCAGCGCCTTGGCTCGCACCGGCAGCCCGTTGCGCCGGCATAGGTGGCAGCAGATCAGCCTTCACACCGTTCGTTTTAGCTAGACGACCTCACTTTTCCTCCTCTTCGGTATGGCACGTAAAGACCTGCTCGACATTGCATCTCTTCACCGCGAGGAAATCGAGTTCCTGCTCGACCAATCCACGTCCTTCAAACAGCTGTTCACCCAGTCGGTGAAAAAAGTGCCTGCCCTCAAGGGCAAGTCGGTGCTCATGCTGTTCTACGAGCCCAGCACCCGCACGCACACCTCCTTTGAAGTCGCGGCCAAACGCCTCTCCGCCGAGGTGACGAATTTCGACATCGCGCAGTCCTCCATCACCAAGGGCGAGTCGGTGCGCGAAACGGTGGAGACGCTGCAAGCCATGCGCACCGACTACATCGTCGTGCGCCACGGGCGGTCGGGCCTGCCCGGCATGATTGCCCGCCTCACCAAGGCCTCGGTTATCAACGCCGGCGACGGGGCGCACGCGCACCCGACCCAGGCGCTGCTGGACGCCTTTACCATCAAGGAGAAATTCCCCGACCCCGTGGGCAAGAAAGTGCTCATCATCGGGGACATTCTCCACTCCCGCGTCGCACGCTCCACCAGCAACCTGCTGACGAAGCTAGGCATCGAAGTAGCCTACCTCGGCCCGGGGTCGTTGGTGCCCAAGCACGGCCCGGCCAATATTCGCCGCTTCACCAACTACGACGAGGCCATGGCCTGGGCGCCTGATTTCGTGTACCTGCTCCGCGTGCAGATGGAGCGCCAGGACGTGCAGTTCTTTCCCAGCCTGCGCGAATACCACCGCATCTACGGCATCACCAACACGCGCCTGGAGGAAATCCGCCAGCGCGGGCTCTACATCATGCACCCCGGCCCCGTGAACCGGGGCGTGGAGCTGTGCGACGCCGTGATGGACTATGAGCGCAGCCTGATCAACTACCAGGTCGAAAACGGCATTGCCGTGCGCATGGCCGTGCTCGACTGGCTCACGCCGGGCGGCGAAGCTCCGAAGTCGGAACCGACCTTCGAGCGCTCCTTTGCTCACATGCCTCACCTGACCGCCTAGTTGTCGGCTGGGGCCTTGCACCGCCCGGTATCAAGTTAGTTCGACGGCTTGTGCCTTGAATGGCGGCAGCGGCGGCTGATTCCGGCCTTTCTTTGCAGCTTCAATAGCAGCACCTCCCACCAACCCTTGTCCGTTTACCGAAATCATCCATGCTCCTGCTTCAGAACGCCCGCATCGCCTCCGAACATTCACCTGTACTCACTGAGGGCGACGTCCTGATCGTCGAAGGGAAAATTCAGGAAATCGGCCGCAACCTGGCCATTCCCGAGGGCGCCCGCGTCATCGACGCCCGTGGGCGGATTCTGATGCCGGCCATGTTTGATGCCCACGTCCATTTCCGCGCCCCGGGCTTTGAGGCCAAGGAAACCATTACCACGGGTAGCGAAGCGGCCATCAACGGCGGCGTGACCGGCGTGGTGATGATGCCGAACACCCGCCCGGCCCTCGACTCGGCCATGGTGGTGGCTACGGTGCTGGACAGCGCCAAACAAAAGTCCCGCATTCCGGTGTACACCTCCGGCTGCGTCACCAAGAACCGCGAGGGCAAGGAACTGGCGGAAATCGACGGCATGCGCGAGCTGGGCGTGAAAATGCTGACCGACGACGGCGACACCACCAGCGACCCGGCGGTGCTGCTGCGGGCCATGCAGTACGCCACCGAGTTTGGGATGTTTTTCGCCAGCCACTGCGAGGTGCCCGAGCTGGCCGGGCCGCGTGCCCTGAACGAAGGCGTGATGAGCTACCGGCTCGGCATCAAAGGGTCACCGGCCTGCGCGGAGGAAATCATCATCGACCGCGACATTCGCCTGGCCCACGCCGCGGGCGCGCACATTCACATCCAGCACGTGTCCAGCAAGCTCGGCATGGAAACCATCCGCTGGTGGAAATCCCGCGGCGACGTGAAGGTGACGGCGGAAGTAGCCCCGCACCACCTGCTGTTCACCGACGAGCACATCGGCGACTACGACACGAACTACAAGATGAACCCACCGCTGCGCACCCAGACCGACTGCGACGCGCTGCTCCAGGGGCTCAAGGAAGGCGTATTCGACCTCATTGCTACGGACCACGCCCCGCACACGCCATTCGAAAAAGCCCAGGATTTCATCAGCGCGCCCAACGGCATCACCGGTCTGGAAACGGCCCTGGTGTCGCTCTACCACTACTTCGTGAAGCCCGAGAAATTCGGCTGGGACCTGGTGGTGAAGCGCTATTCGGCCGAGCCGCGCCGTCTGATGGGCCTGCCGGTGCCCACCCTCGAAGTCGGCCAACAAGCCGAGTGCTTGCTGTTCGATACCGAAGCAGAAACCACCTTCACCAAGGAGTTCATGAAGTCCAAATCCCAGAACACGCCCTTCATCAACCAGACCTTGCAGGGTCGGGTGGATATGGTGATTCTGGGCACGGAAATCCTGCTGGAGCGCGAGCAGCTAGTGGAGCACAACTAAAAAGAACGTCATGCTGAGCTTGTCGAAGCATCTCTACCGCTTCGCTGAGTTGTTGCAGTTGCCCATTAAAGCAATGGACGCTAATCAATACAGGCAGCTGAAAGAACACGGAAACGTTCTGGATTATGCCAGCCTGGATGCAACACGAAAGATCTTGACGCAACGTGGCCATGCGTACTTGGCTGACCGCATCACTCGCGTTTTGTCGAACGATAAGATTGAAAAGCCCAGCTTGCACAATCCTCCGCAGGACCGTTTCTCAGATTTCTACCGAGTCAACTTAGCCGCTGGAGATGTTGAGGCTATTGTTTCAATTCTATTCGACCACGAAACTGAAGTAGTTGCCATAAATCCATCAGTAGCTGACTTAACTGACAGATGGAATGACCTAAATGAGCCCGGGTGAAGCGGTAGAGATGCTTCGACAAGCTCAGCATGACACCAACTAATTTCAATGAGTACTCTTTCTTCTAATACATCCAAGCCCCTGGTCGGCGTTGTCATGGGCTCCAGCAGCGACTGGAACACCATGCAGCACGCCGTACAGATCCTCACGCACTTTGGCGTGGCCCACGAAGCGCGCGTGGTATCGGCCCACCGCATGCCCGACGACTTATTTGCCTACGCCGAGCAAGCCGGCCCGCGGGGCCTGCAGGCCATCATTGCCGGCGCGGGTGGCGCCGCCCACCTGCCGGGCATGATGGCCGCCAAAACCACGGTGCCCGTGCTGGGCGTGCCGGTGGCCAGCCGCCATCTGCAGGGCGTCGACTCGTTGCACAGCATCGTGCAGATGCCTAAGGGCATACCGGTGGCCACGTTTGCCATTGGTGATGCCGGCGCGGCCAATGCCGCGCTGTTCGCGGTCAGCATGCTGGCCCTGCACGATGCAGACCTGGCAGCCAGGCTGCAGGCGTTTCGCGCCGAGCAAACCGAGGCCGCTCGCGCCATGACGCTGCCGGTATGAGCGTAGGAACTGACGTTGCAGCTATGAATCCTGTTTTCCCGGGCAGTGTAGACGCTGCGGGCCGGATGGCCACTTTGGGAGTGATGGGAGGTGGCCAGCTGGGCCGCATGTTTGTGCATGCCGCCCAGCGCCTGGGGTACTTCACCGCTGTGCTGGACCCGGACGCGCAAAGCCCGGCCGGCCTGGTGAGTCACCACCACATCCAAACCGCTTACAACGACTCGGCCGGGCTGGCGCAATTGGCCGATCTGTGCCAGGCCGTTACCACCGAGTTTGAAAACGTGCCGGCTGAGGCCCTGCAAACGCTGGCGCAGACCCGCCCCGTGTCACCCGGCGCGGCCGTGGTGGGCATTGCGCAAAATCGCATCGAGGAAAAAGCCCACTTCGCGGCCTGCGCCGACATTTCGGGGGTGAGCTGCGCGCCCTACGCGGTGATTGAAACGCAGGCCCAGTTGCAGGCTGTCCTGGAGGCAGGGGATGATTTGCTGCCGGGCATCCTGAAAACCGCGCGCATGGGCTACGATGGCAAGGGTCAGGTCCGCGTCAGGACCGCCGATGAGCTGGGTCCTGCTTGGACGGAGCTGGGCAGCATCGCCTGCGTGCTGGAAAAGATGCTGCCCCTCACTGCCGAGTGTTCGGTGCTGGTAGCCCGTGGCTGGGACGGGCAAGTGGTCAGCTTCGCCCCGCAGCGCAACGTGCACGTCGATGGCATTCTGGCCGTAACCCACGCGTACGAAGGCAATATACCGCCCGCCCTGGCCGATAGAGCCCGCGACGCAGCCGTGGCCATTGCGCAGCACCTGGGCTACGTCGGGGTGCTGTGCGTTGAGTTTTTTGTGGTGGACGACGGCACTGAGCACGGCGGCCTGGTGGTCAACGAAATGGCCCCGCGCCCGCACAACAGCGGCCACTACACCCTGGACGCCTGCGACGCGTCGCAGTTTGATTTGCAGGTCCACGCTATGGCAGGCTTGCCCTTGCCACAGCCGCGCCAACATTCCCCGGCCATCATGCTCAACCTACTGGGCGACGTGTGGTTTGACGCCAGCGGGCAGCAGCGGGAGCCGGACTGGCAGGCCGTGCTGAGCCTGCCGGGCACGCACCTGCACCTGTACGGCAAAGTACAAGCACGCACCGGCCGTAAGATGGGCCACCTGACCATTACCGGCCCAGATTTGGCCATTGTCAAAACCGTGGCGCGCCGCGCCGCTGAGCTGCTCGGCTTGCCGGGGCTGGACGCCATCTAGGTGCCGTTGTCTGACTTTGGCCAAGCGGGTACCGCGGCTAACTAGCAGATTCTCGGTGGCAAAAGCGTGGGTATAAATTAAAAAACCTGCTTCCGGCTTGGAAACAGGTTTTTTTGTGGAACCAGCTGGTGAATTAGGCGGTACCGACGTCGCTGGCCCGGCAGCGGCTAGGGCGTCGGTGATGAGCGCGTGCGTGTGGCTGGCAATGGAGTTTTTAAGCAAGCAGTGCGCTTCGATGAGCGACTCGACGTACAACTTTCGGCCCTGGGCGTGCCAGCAGTGGGTGCGGGAAAACACCGGCTTGCTGACGAGGGTGGAAGTCTGCTGACTGAGCTGGAAGGCCAGCAGGATCAGCCACGTCAGCGGCCGGATGGCGACGAGTAGGAACGCGCCCGCCTGGTAGCGGAACTGGTTGGGGCCGAGTGTGGTCTTGGCGAGGCCGCCACACTGCGGGAGGCGAATAGGGCGCAAGGTAGTGGCCATGACCCGGCAGTACGGCAACCAGCCGCGTGGATAGCGCCGGCGCAACAGGGGGCCTACGGCGGTAGTAGCTAGGTGGTCGATTGGCCGGCGGGCAGTTTGGCCAGGCCTGTCCGAATTCGGCGACCCATCCGGGCCCCGAGCAGGCCCGCCAGCACGCTACCCAGCGGCATCACCCAGGCCAGCGGCTTGCCCACATAATCCGACCAGACAGTCCCGAACGTGCTGGTTGAAATCGGCGGCGGTGGTACCGGGGAAGGGCATGAAGCGGAGGCCGCCTGCGCGAAATTACAGCCCCTGCTCACCAGCACGGCCAGCAGGAGCAGCAGCACGCCGCCGGCCACCCCGATCCGGCCCGGTGGGGGTGACGGCCAATAGCGGCCCCGGCCCAACTACCACCCACTACTGCCCCGCCAAGCAGGGTCAGGCCACCCAGCACGAAGCTCTGCCAGTAGTCGGACCGGTCGAACCAGGTGAGTTTTAGTAGCTGACCCGAGGGAGCAAAGACGACGGCTGCGCCGACATAGACCGCCAGTCAACTCAGCGCGGCCGTTTGCAGCGCGCGGCGGCGCCCCAGGCGCCGGGCCTGGCGGACAAAAACGGGTGAGCTCATGGCCCCAAACTACTGTCTTGGAGAAGGAAATGCGTCAGTAAAACCCCAAAGGGCTGCTGAGCCTGGGCACTATCAGCGTCGGGCCAAAAATATTTTTCCGGGTCGCGGGAAGGGAGATGAGCAGCTGGTTGGGCTCAGTGGATTATATCAATGGCTATAGGAACCAGCAATTGCAGCACAACCTGCTTGCGTCTTTCTCACAAAGCAACAGCTAGCAATTACGCCGTTGGCCGCTGGCCTGGCTATTTATAGTGACTCCATTTGTGGGTGATGATACACTTACGTCACACGTGCCGGGCAGACGGCTGACAACGAATTCAAACGGCCGCCGGGCGGGCTGCTCCGGGCAGATTGTCAGTCAGCTGCTGAACCCGTTTGGCCGCCTTGTTAGCAGCCGTAGCGACGTTGACAAGGGCAGAAAGTGCATCTATATTTACCAGCAACCGGGGCCAGCGGTGCAGTACTCATGCCAGGCTGACCACGCGCACAACCCCGCCCGGATGGGCCACCAAAGCCCGTCCTTCCGCCAGCGTCCGGCTGCTGCCCAGCCCTTTTGGCGGCAATAAAGCTCAGCCGGTAACGGTGGCTCCCCAACCCATATGCAATGCCCCGCGCCGCCTCTGCGGCCGCGGCCGGCTGCTCCCTGGTCCAGCGCCGCCCAGTTGGCGCCGGGCCCTGACCTACCTGCCATTTCCCACCAAAACGCCTTGCCTCTATGCGCAAACCATTACCATCGCGCTCCCCGGGCCGCTTTCCTTCCCTAGCCGCCGGGCTGCTGGCCGGTCTGAGCGTGACGCTGCCGCTGACGCCGGCGCAGGCCCAGATTGTGGCGGCCGGCTCGGGCAGCTACACCACCGTCTTTCCGGGCACCGACGTAGCCGGGCGTAATGCCGTGCCGATGGGCACTAGTCCGCTGGTAAGTGGGGCAGCGGCCACCAAGCCGGTGCCCACCAACGACTTCTGGTCGGCCAAGCTGCAGAAGAGCCACGTCGGTAACATCTTCAACTACCCCTCGGCCTACCGCACCGACCCGGCCGGCCTGGGGGTGAACCGCATCACGCCCAACCAGGCCCCGCTCGACTACCGGCAGCCCAACAGCAACGTGATGGGCGTGCTGGTGGGCGTGCAGAACCTGAATGCCACCGCCGCCACCGTCTCGAACTTCTCGGACTGGACGGTGACCATGAACTGGCGCAGCGGCTCGAACGATTTCAGCGCCACGCTGGGCATGGGCATGCCCTTCACCTACTTCACCAAGGCCGCCGCCGACGTGGCCCAGGTGAAAGTGGCCCAGGGCACCGCGACGGTGAACGGCGAAATGCTGCTGGTGCTCAACACCTTCAACAACGCCGACTTCGTGGTGTACGCCCCGGCCGGCGCCACCTGGACGCTGGGCGCCGCCAATACCTACACCTCCACGCTCGGCGGCAAAACGTACTGGTCGATGGTGCACGTGCCGGACGTGAATACCTCGGCCGACCTGCTCACGCAGGCGCAGGCGTTCAAGAAGTTTGCCTACGTGTTTCCGGCCAATACCCAGGTGGCTTGGCAGTACAACGAAACCTCGGCGGTGCTGACCTCCACGTTTACCGTCACGCCCGACCGGAAAGAAGGCACCGCCAACAACGTGGCGCAGGGGCTGCTGCCGCACCAGTGGGGCCATTTGGCGGCGGGTTCGGCCCAGCCCCAGGGCGCTACCTATCCCACGGTGCGCGGGGCGCTGAAGCTGCTCGACGGCAATGTGTTTTCGACGGCCAACACCTTCCGCGGGCTGCTGCCGACTTTGCCCTACCTGGCCAACTACAGCGCCGGCTTCAGCCCGGTGAAGCTGAACACCAAGGTGAAAGGCCTGCAGAACAGCGGCCTGGCCGAGTGGACCGACTCCTACAACGAGGGGCAGGACATGAACAAGCTGCTGCAAACCGCCCGCATTGCCCACGAAACCGGCAACGTGGAGGCACGCGACAAGCTGGTGGCCACCATCAAGACGCGGCTGGAAAACTGGCTGACGGCCAGCGCCGGCGAGAAGGCGTTCATCTTCTACTACAACAACACCTGGAAAACGATGATCGGCTACCCGGCCGGCCACAACCAGGATTACAAGCTCAACGACCACCACTTCCACTGGGGCTACTTCATTCAGGCGGCCACGCTCATCGAGCAGTACCAGCCGGGCTGGGCCGCGCAGTGGAAGCCCATGATCAGCCTGCTCATCCGCGACGCGGCCAACCCCAGCCGCACCGACGCAGACTTTCCCTTCCTGCGCAGCTTCGATCCCTACGCGGGCCACGCCTGGGCCGACGGCTTCGCCATGACCGGCGACATCAACACCGAGGAGCCGCAGGGCAACAACCAGGAATCGACGCCGGAGAGCATGCAGTTCAACTCGGCCCTGATCCACTGGGGCGCCATCACGGGCGACAAGGCCATCCGCGACCTGGGCATCTACCTCTACACCACCGAGCAGAGCGCGGCCGAGGAGTACTGGTTTGACACCCAGCGCCGCACCTTCCAGCCGAATTACCCCTACGCCAGCACCGGCCGCATCTGGGGCTCGGGCTACGACGCGGGCACCTGGTGGACCCAGGACGTGCGCGCCATGTACGGCATTCAGCTCTACCCCATCCACGGCGGCTCGTTTTACCTGGGCCGCGACACCACCTACGTGCGCCGGCTCTGGAACGACATGGTGGCCAACACCGGCATCCTGCAGAACGAAGTCAACCCCAACCTCTGGCACGACGTGCTGTGGCAGTATTTGGCCTTTATCGACCCGGCCCGTGCTATCCGCCTTTATGACAACTACCCCAACCGCGGGCTGAAAACCGGCATTTCCGACGCGCAAACGTACTACTGGCTGCACGCCATGAACGCCCTGGGTGCCCTCGACGGGACCGTAACGGCCAACTCCCCGCTGGCGGCCGTGTTCCGCAGCCGGAGCGGCCAGAAAACCTACGTGGCGCACAATTACGGCAGCACCGCTACCACCGTCACCTTCTCCGACGGCTACGTGCTCAACGTGCCCGCCCGCAAAACCGCCACCAGCCGCGACGTAACCGTGAGCGGTACGCTGGCAGCTAATGCGGTGGAAGTCGTCACCGGCGGCAGCGTGACCTTGACGGCCTCGGTTAGCGGCGCGGGCGTGACGGGCGTGGAATTCTTCGACGGGCCGACTTCGCTGGGCCGCGTCAATGCCGCGCCATTTGTCAAGACGGCCAGCAGTCTGCCGGTGGGTATTCACACCTTCTACGCCAAGGTGTACGCCGGAACTTCGTTCAGCGTGACCAACCTGGTGAGCGTGCAGGTGGGCAAACAGGCCTCCTTCACCGGCACGCCCCAGGCCATTCCGGGCACCATCGAGGCGGGCCGCTACGACACCTACCCCGGCGGCTCGGGCCAGGACATTGCTTACAGCGACGTTTCGGAGGGCAACCAGGCCACCTACGAGCCGGCGCCCACCCAGGCCTTCCGCCCCGACCAGGGCGTGGACGCCGTGCTGGACCCGGCCGAAGGCGCTACCGTGGGCTGGGTGGACGCGGGCGAGTGGCTGGAGTACACGGTGAACGTGGCCCAGGCCGGCACCCACACCCTGAACCTGCGCTACGCCGCCGGCAACGCCGGCGGGGGCGGCCCCTTCTTCCTGAGCGTGGACGGCACCCGCGTCAGCCCCGACCAAACCGTAACGACCACCAGCAACTGGGGCACCTGGGCCACCAAAACCATTACCGGCCTCAGCTTGCCCGCCGGGGAACACGTGCTGCGCCTGACCTTTACGCAGGGCGGGCTGAACGTCGGCCGCCTGGCCTTCACCTACACCGGCGCCGCCAACACGCCGCCCACCGTCAGCCTGACCTCGCCGGCCAACAACGCCAGCTTCACGGCCCCGGCCAGCATCACGATTTCGGCCAACGCGGCCGACGCCAACGGCACGGTGAGCAAAGTCGAGTTCTTCCAGGGCTCGACCAAACTGAGCGAGGATACCAGCAGCCCGTACAGCTTCACGTGGAGCAGCGTGGCCGCCGGTACCTATAGCATCACGGCTCGGGCAACGGATAACGGCGGCGCTACGACCACCTCGTCGGCCGTGAGCGTGACGGTGAATCCGGGCGGGCCAACGGCGCAGGCTATTCCCGGCAAGATTGAGGCGGAAAGCTTCTCGGCCCAACAGGGCACCGATACGGAAGAAACCAGCGACACGGGCGGCGGGCGCAACGTAGACTGGTTTGAAACCGGCGACTGGCTGGATTACTACGTGAACGTGGCCCAGGCCGGCACTTACACCGTGGGGTTCCGGGTGGCTTCGGCCAACGGCGGCGCCACCTTCCAGCTGCGCAACAGCGGCGGTACGGTGCTGGGCAGCATCAACATCGGCAATACCGGCAACTGGCAGAACTGGCAGACCATCAGCACCAACGTGACGCTGCCGGCCGGCCCGCAGACCCTGCGCGTGTACGCCTCGGCTTCCACCGGCTGCAACCTCAACTGGCTCAACTTTGCCGCAGCTACTACTACCAACACGCCTCCGACCGTCAGCCTGACCTCGCCCAGCGCCGGCGCTTCGTTTACGGCCCCGGCCAGCATCACGATTTCCGCCAACGCGGCCGACGCCAACGGCACGGTCAGCAAGGTGGAATTCTTCCAAGGTTCGACCAAGCTCGGCGAGGACACCAGCAGTCCTTATTCCTTTACGTGGAGCAATGTGGCGGCTGGCTCGTACTCCATTACAGCCCGGGCTACCGACAACGCCGGGGCCACGACGACCAGCAGCGCCGTGAATGTGACGGTGACCAGCAGCCCGAGCAGCGGCTACTGCGCCGTGGTAAGTGACTTCAGCTACGGAGCCGTGAGCAGCGGCGGCAACGTCACCTTCACCTTCCACCCGCTGGGCGCCACGGCCGGCGGCAGCCTGGCCATCATCTACCTGCGCGAAGGCAGCGCGGGCGGCTACCCCGGCTACACCATGACCAAAAACGCGGCCGGCGACTTCACCTTCACCAAGGCCATTGCCACCGGTACCGTGACCAGCATCTACTTCACCTACCAGGTAGGCGCCGGCGGGCCGGAGCGCAACACGGCCGCTTCGCCCTTCAGCTACACGGTGGGGCAGTCGTGCAACCTGCAGGCCCGCATGGCGGGAGTGACCAGCTCCTCCGGCCAGGCCAGCGGCAGCGCCCCGGAACGTGCCCAGCGGCCTGGCGCCACCGAAGCAGCTGTAGCCAGCCCGCTGCAAGTGACTCCCAACCCGGCCTATGACCGCGCTACCATCCAGTTTGCCCTGGCTCCGGCCAGTGCCTATACCCTGGAAGTGCGCGACCTGAGCGGCCGGTTGGTCAGGACCTTCAGCGGCTCCGCGACCGAAGCGGCGCGGGTGGTGGCCTTGGAAATGCCGCTGGAAACCCACCCGGCGGGCGTATACGTGCTGCACCTGCGCACGGGCGGCCAAACGCAGACGCAACGCCTGGTACTGCTGCGCTGAGCCAGCGCTGCGCCTGGCCTGAACGACACGTAGTTACTTGCCGAAAGCCCCCGAAACCAGCCGTTTCGGGGGCTTTTAGGTTGCTGGCTTGTTTTTGATTCATGCCATTGCTGCCTCTTGCTGAGGCCCCAGCCAGCACAGGGCCCATGTCACCAGCGCCTGTTATTGTCTGATTCGTCAAAATGAGGCTTTCAGAACCACCGAATCAGAGGCCTGCTCCGGCCCGCAGACGATGTCATTGCTTACAGGGCTACCTCCGTTTCGAAAGCAAGCCCGTGAAAAGAGCTGCTGCTGCTTACCATACCCGGCGCTAAAGCTTCCGCACCGTGGCGTGCCCTTGGGCAAGCGGCTCGATGCACACCTGATAACACTCACCGGCGGCGCTGACTATCAGCTCGCCACCCTGATCGGCGGGCACGCTCAGGTACTGCGCATCGGGCGCCACGCCCTCGATGCGCGGACGGTCATCGAAAGTTTTGAGCGTGAAGACCAGCTGCGGCGGCCGGAATGCGCTGGCCCAGGTAATGCAGCGTGAAGCTGGTGCTCGGGAAGGGACCTTTAAATGTGAGTTCCTGGGTGCCGAAGGCGGGCGAGGCGTGCAGGTCGGACACCTGGCTCAGGTACCAACGCGTGGCCGCGGGGCGGAGCGCAATCGGCCTAAACCCGGGCTGGCGCTGCACCACCGCTTCGGATTCGGCGGTTTCGCGCAGTAGTTGCTCGACGCGGAACCGGGCAAACTCTGCGGGAACAAACCGGAGCGGCAACGACACGACCTGGCGCTGCCGCAGCTGCTGCCCGGCCGGTACGCCCTGTTGCAGAATAGCTTGCTGGCTGAACGACGTAAGGTAGCGGCCGTCGGCGAAGTACTCCGGCGTGCGCGGACTGGGGGTAGTCGAGCTACCCAGGCGCGCCACAAAAAACACTTCCTAGTACTCTCTGTTGAGGCCGTAGAAAAAGTAGCCCACGTCCACGAACCAGCCCGGCTGGTACTGCGCTACGGCTTCGAGCGGCGGCAGGTCCGCTGCGGTTAGCTGCTGGTTGATGTGCCGCAGATTGGTTTGCACGTTGGCCTGCTCCACTTCCTGCCGGCGCAGGGCAATGGGGCGGACGTAGTCGAAGTACCGCGCCAGCGCGGCGGGCTCCCGGCGCAGGCTCAGCGCCACGCGGCGCAGCAGCTCGGCCTCGCGGCGCGAGAGTTTGTCGTCGGCGGCGCTCAGAAACAGCCGGACGTGGCGGCTTGGGTCAGTGAGCAGCAGGTGCATCCGCGTGTACTGCTTCGTCGCCCAGAAGCCGGGGGGTGCCCGGCTCTTCGGCGTAGAGCAGGTCGGGCGCGACGGGCTCGTAGTCTACTTCACGCCTTCGAACTTCCTTTTCCAGACACTCTCAGCCGGATCCGTTTTCGTTCGCCAAGAAACCAGCTGTACCCAGTTTCATATCCGTCGAACGGTTCCCTTCAAACAGCCGCTTCTTCGTGGTTACATGCGCGCGCTGATTTCGACGGATGTACTAGATGCCTCAAACTTTAGTAAATTGCCCACTAAAATCTTAAAATAAGTCATTCTTTATATTTTGAATGACTTATTTTTTGTTCTGGTTAACCGATTCACTAGTGTCCATAGTGTAACGTTTTGGCGGTATAGATTTTCAATGAATATTGGCTTGTCACCTGTACACAACGGTCGGCGGGTTGACTTAACATCACTGCTATGTCCATTGTAGGCCCGTCGTTGCCCCACGCGGCGGCGCGAATTGCCTTTGTAAGTTCTTGTCCAGCAGTATGGGGCGGTAGCGAGGAGCTGTGGGCCGCTACGGCTTTGTGGCTGCGGCGTGCGGGGCACACTGTTCGTACCTTTAAAACCACCGTCGACCCCAAGCACCACAAAGTAGCGGAACTGCTGGCTGCTGGCTGTTCCGTGGACGACATCGATCCAGCACTGACCCTGCGCCAGCGGATGCTCAACCGCGTGCTGCCCTACCAGCGCCAGCATACGCGCCGCAGCTGCGGCGAACGGGTGCTGACGCGCGGCTTACGGGCCTTCGAGCCGCACTTGGTAGTAGTTTCGCAGGGCTCTAACTACGACGGCATTGCCTTCGCGGAGGTGTGCCGCCAGCAGGGCCATGCCTATGTGCTGCTCTCGCAGAAAGCGGTGGACTTTTTTCTTCCGTTGTACTTCGAGCGGACATTGGCGCAGCGCGCGTACGCCACCGCCCGGCGCTGCTACTTCGTGGCGCGGCACAACATGGTGCTGACCGAGCAGCAGCTGGCAATGCGGCTGCCCGCGGCCGAGGTAGTAACCAACCCCTTTAACGTACCCTTTGAGGCCCTGCAGCCCTGGCCCGCGGCCGAGGCGGAGCAGGTACTGCACCTAGCCTGCGTGGCCCGCTTCGAAGTACTGGACAAAGGCCAGGACCTCTTGCTGCAAGTGCTCAGCCAGCCCCACTGGCGCGCGCGCGCCCTTCGCGTTACGCTGTTCGGTGCCGGTCACGACGAGCAGGCCCTGCGCGAAATGATTGACTTGCTGGACCTGCACGAGACGGTGCGCATCGGCGGGCACGTGCGCGACATCAGTGCTGTTTGGCGAAGCTACCACGCCCTGGTGCTGCCCTCGCGCAACGAAGGACTGCCCCTGGCTTTGGTCGAAGCCATGCTCTCAGGCCGGCCGGCCATTGCCGTCAGCGCCGGCGGCATGGCGGAGTTGCTGACCGACAACGTAACCGGCTTTCTGGCCGCCGCGCCCACGCCGCAGGCCCTGGAGGAAGCCCTGGAACGGGCCTGGAATCAGCGCGCCCGCTGGCCCGAGCTGGGCCGGGAGGCTGCGCGGCGGGCCCGGGCCGCCATACCCGCCGACGCCGCCGCCCGGTTTGGGGAGCGGCTGCTGGCCGAAATAGCCGGCTAAACTTTACTTCTACCTCGTTCTTCCGCCGCGCTTTGACTCCACCGTTAGTTTCCGTTATTATCCCTACTTACAACCGCGGGGCCTGGGTAGCCGCAGCCATTCGCAGTGCGCTGGCCCAATCCTACCCGTGCACCCAGATAATTGTCATCGACGACGGCTCGACGGACGACACGCGGACGCAGGTGGCAGCCTTCGAGGGAGTGGAATACTACTATCAAGCCAATGCCGGGCAAGCCGCCGCCCGCAACGCGGGGTTGCGCCACTGCATCGGAACGTATGTGGCCTCCCTGGACTCCGACGATACCTGGAGTCCGGATTTTCTGACGGCGGGCGTGGCCGCGATGCAGAAGCACGCCCTGGATTTCGTGTTTCTAAACTGGACGGCTTCCAACGGACACAACGGCCTGGAGAGCTTTCTGCATTTGCCCGAACGGCGGCAACGTTACTGCGCCCAGTCGGACGCAGAGTGGTGGCTGCTGGAAGCAACGCAAACCCGGCAGCTGTTCATTGAAACCTGCCCCGCCCCGTCCTCGTCGCTGCTCCTGCGCCGGGCCGACCTGCCGCCAAGTGCCTGGAATGAGTCCATGCGCATTGCCGACGATTGGTGTCTGATGCTGGACTTGGTGCTGTCCCGCCCGCGCCGGGGCGCGTTTACCACGGTGGCGCACTGGCAAAAAACAGTGCACGGCGGTAATATCTACGACGGACGCGACCCGCTGGCAGTGATTCAGGAACTGGGATTCCACGATGAAAAGCAGTTGGTGACGCGCTTTCAGCACCAGCTGAAGGCCCCCGAGCGGGCCGTGTTTCGACAGCGGCTGGCCCGCAACAACTTCGAGTTTGCCTACCACAATTGGAAAGTCCGCAACCCCACACGCACGGTGGTACGGCACTTGACGTTAGCATTTGCGCTGGCGCCACTCATCATTTTTCGGCATTCGCTCAAGGGCTTGCTGGGCCACTTAAAGAAGCAGCAGTGGCTTACCCGTTAGGCGCGAAGTCGCGGCGCTTGTTACCGAGCGGAAAGTTTGTGAGCCAGCACCGAGGCCACCTGCGCCAAGCTGTGGGCGGTGTGCCAGAGGTGAGGGCCGAAGAGCAGCGCGTGCAGACCGAGCACGGCAAAGTCGGCGGAGTGCCGGGCGCCCAGCAACACCAGAAACGCCAGCGGGTAAAACACTTCGTAGTATTCGTTAAGCAGCGGCCGTTGCCGGGGCTGCCACTCCACCACCGCCAGCCGCACATTCCACACCCGCTGGCGAAACCACTCCAACGCCGCGTACCCCACCAGCAACCACCCCGGCAGCAGGGCCTGGCTCAGCCACAGCAACGCCCCAAAGCTCAGTACCTCAACGGGAAAGGCCAGGCCCTGCCCTACCATTCGGGCAACGGCCACCCCGCGGCGCTGCACGAAGGTGGCTACGCCGGCGTGAGCGTCGGCCGTAGCGTCGCTGAGCTGGTGCCCGATGATGTTGCGCACGCCGCTGGTCAGCGACCAGGCGCCCAAGGCCAGCAGCCAGCCTGCGGGCAGCGGGCGAGCTGCCCAGGCAGCGATGAGCGTGGCGGTAAGCAGTTGCGGAAAGAAATGCGCCCCGGCGGCATCGGCCAGCAGGCCGGGCAGGCCCCGGGTTTTCAAGCGCACCGGCGGCACCGAGTACAGCGTGTAAACCACCCACGCCCCCAGGTAAAGCAGGCCCGCAGCGGGGCTCAGCTGCCAGAAGTACCAGCCGAAGCCCAGGCCGGGCCCGAGGCAGCCCGCAAAAGCCGCCGCGGCGAAAGTGCCCGACCGTCCGGTCCAGCCGTTGGGCTTGCCAGCCGCCGCATCGTCGCGGCGGTCGGTCCAGTCGTTGATAAGGCTGACGTAGGCCGCACCCACCGCCAGGGCGGCCAGCAGCAGCAGCAACCGGGGCAGCAGCGCCCAGCCGGAGGCACCCACTACCCAGGCCGTGGCGTAGGCCGTGCCCAGCAGGGGCGAAAATTTGAAAGCCCACCACTCATTAGCGCGGGCCATGCGGACAAGGTTTGGGGCCATGGTAGCAGGAACTGCTTGATAGTTTCTGGTTCCCATTAGCAAACCAGTATTGCGTTTCGCTTTTAGCCTGAATTAGTTATGAATCGATACCTCAAGAACAAGACCTTGGAAGCCCAAACGCTCAGCAAATGAAAGAAACAATTTACTCATCTAGGGCCAGCTTGCACGCGCCCCGCGCCTTTCTGCGGCAGGTGCGCGAGGATGCCCGGGTGGTGTACCACATCAGCGGGCAGTTGTTCGTGCGCAACCTCAAGGTGCAAGTGCGGCAAAGCTTGCTCGGCTACGCCTGGATGCTACTGCCTCCGCTGGCGGTGGCCCTGGTGTGGGTTTTGCTAGGGCGGGCCCGGGTGCTCAACATCGAATCGGGTCCCGTGCCCTACCCGGTGTTTGTGCTGGCCGGGGTGTTCCTGTGGCAAGGGTTCGTGGAGGCGCTGAACTGCCCGCTGCAGCAGCTGTCGGCATCCAAGGCCACCCTGGCCAAGGTACGGGTGCCGCACGAGGCCTTCGTGGCCGCGGGCATGGGCGTGGTGGGCTTCAACTGCCTGGTGCGGCTGCTGGTGCTGCTGGGCGCCATGCTGTGGGCAGGTGTGCCCTTCACCAGCGCACTGGCCCTGGTGCCGCTGGGGCTGGCCGCCCTGCTGGGCCTGGGCCTGGCCTTGGGCTGGTTGGTGGCCCTGCTCGGCTTGCTCTACGCCGACATTCCTAACGCCCTGGCCGTGGGCCTGAACCTGTGGTTTCTCGTCACCCCGGTGGTGTACGTCCTGCCGGCTCAGTACGGGCGCCTGCTCAGCCTCAACCCCGTAACGCCCCTGCTCACGACCACGCGCAGCTGGCTGCTAGCCGGTACAGTAGCGCCGGGGCCGGGCTTCTGGCTGGTGGCGGCACTGACCGGCCTTGCCTTGGGCACCAACTGGTTGGCCTACCGCCTGGCCCAACCCCACCTCATTGCCCGCTTCTGATGCTGCGCTCCTTGCCCCGGGCCCTGGTGGCTCGCTACGCTCCTTCCGTACTCAAGCGCCTGGCCCGTGGGGCGTGGCGGCGGCTTCGGCGCCCCGCCCCGCCGCGGCACCTATTGGTGTTTGGGGGGCGTACCGAGTACTGGCCGGGCGCCGGGCGTACCCTTTTTGCACGCGAGCCGGTCTTCCGGGCGGCCATTCTGGAGTGTGAGCGGATAACGACGCAGGTGCTGGGCGGTCCTTCGCTGCTGCGGCAGTTCGAGGGCGAGCAGGACCCGGGCTTTTTCAAGGACGAGCGGCGCCTGATGCACACCAGCGCCGTGATGCAGCTAGCCCTGGTGGACCTGTGGCGGGCCCACGGCGTGGAGCCCGAAGCCGTGCTGGGCGTCAGCCTGGGCGAAATAGCGGCCGTGTACGCCGCCGGGGGACTGAGCCTGACCGACGCGCTGCGGGTGAGTGCCTGCTACTACTCCATCAGCGAAGTAGAGGAGTTTGACTACGCGGCGCTGGTGGTCGGGGCCGGTTTTGAGGACTGTGCCCGGCTGATAGCCAGCGGGCCAGCCGACATGTTCATCGTGCTGGTGCTGGACGCGGCTAGCTGCTTCGTGTTCTGCGCCCGGGCCCACGTAGCGGCGGCGCAGGCCCACCTGGCGGCGCACGGCACGAGCTGCCTGCCGCTGCGAACCGCGCCCATGCTTCCCTACCACTGCCTGGTGCCGTTGGATCGGCACCTCGACCGCCTGCGGCAGCCGTTGCGGGGTATGCAGCCCTTGCCCACTACCCGGCCGGCTTACCTGAGCACGGTGGGCCGGCTGGTTCCTTCCGGCACCGTACTGGGCGCCGACTACTGGCTGACCCTGATTCGGTACCCGGTAAATGTGCACGGCGCCCTGGCTGCCGCGCTGGCCGATGGTTATCAGCTGCTGACGCCCGTCGGCACGCATCCCTTTCCCTTCTTCCAGGGCCCGCAGGCGCCGAACCGCTTGGCTCAGGCCCGCCTGCTGGGAGGCCTGCACGAGGGCGGCGACGAACACGCGCTGTTTGAAAGCATCCGGCAGCAGTTGCAGCAGGCACGGGTGAGCATGCACCCTGCTGTGCCCACTACCGCCCTGGAATTTGCCCGGCAGTTTCGGTTCCAGAACCTGGACGTGGTGGCGGATCCTTACCCGGCTTTTGCCTTTCTACGCCGGCAAGGAGCCCTGCACCAGCTGCCCGGCGAAGAAGGCTGGCTGGTAACCGACTCGGATATGGTGGCTGACATCCTGCGCCAGCCCCTCGTGTTTTCGAACGGTACCGTATCTGAATTTGACACGGAGCTATTAGGGGCCGACCCGCCCATTCATACCACCAACCGGGCCATTTTTCAGCCCTTTTTCTCCCCCCGGGAGCTGTCCACGCTCAGCGACTACACCGCCAGGATGGTGCAGGAGCTAGGCGCTGACCTATACCGCCGGCCCTGCTTCGAATTTGTAACGGAGTTTGCCGTCCCACTTGCCCAGGCAGTAAGTGGGCGCTTATTGGGTCTCACGGCGGCCGAGTTGGAAAAGTTACGGGGCAGCTTGCCCGGCCATATCTATGGGCTGGACTACTTTGCCGAGCTGACGCGCTACTTCGAGGACTATTTCAACCACCGGCAAGCCCCAGCAGAACCCCCAGTGATGCTTGACAACCTGCTGGCTCTCGTGCGCAGCGGCTCCATCAGCCAGGCAGCGGCCGTGAGTTTGGCCAAAACCATGTGGCTGGCCGGTCTCGCCACCAGCAGCATCCTGATGACCAGCGCGGCCCATTACTTGCTCACCCACCCGACTACGGCTGCCCAGCTGCAAGCCCAGCCGGCGCTGGTGGATGCTTTTGTGGAAGAAATTCTGCGGCTGCAGCCGCCCCTCAGCAGCATCTCCCGCGTTACGACCGAGCCCGTAACCCTGGGCGGGGTGGCGCTACCCGCAGGCACCACGCTGGTGCTGAGCATCGGCGCGGTGAACCGCGACCCGGCCCGCTTTCCTAGCCCCGACGAGCTGGACCTAAGCCGCCGCCCCACCCGCCACCACGCCTTTGGCGGGGGAATTCATGCCTGCATGGGCGCGCACCTGGCCCGGCAGGAAGCGCGGCTGATGGTACAATGGCTGGTCGCGCAAGGGGCGGCGCTACAGCTCACTACTCCTTTCGCCTTGCCCCACTACTACCCGCATCCGGTGTTTCGGGCGCACGCTCACCTCTACCTGACTTTGCAGCCCCCGCTACCCGCCTAATGTCCGCCTCTCCTCCTTTGGTTACAGTGCGTAATCTTTCCAAGAAGTTCTGCACGCACTTGCGCTCCTCGCTCTGGTACGGCCTGCGCGACATTGTCGCCGAGGCGTTGCCGGGCCGGCTGCGGCAGCCCCACCGCCTGCGGCGGGCCGAGTTCTGGAGCTTGCAGGATGTCTCGTTTGAGCTGCGCCGGGGCGAGGCGCTGGCCATTATTGGCGACAACGGCGCGGGCAAAAGCACCCTGCTGAAGCTACTCAACGGCCTGATTAAGCCCGATGCGGGCACCATCCGCATCCTGGGCCGGGTTGGGGCCCTCATTGAGCTGGGCGTGGGACTTGATCCGCTGCTGAGCGGGCGCGAAAACATTTTCCTGCGCGCTTCTCTGCTGGGCGTTTCGCAGGGGCAGGTGGCGCCGCTGCTGCCAGCCATCATTGACTTCACCGGCCTGGGCAGCGCCATTGAGATGCCGGTGCAGTTCTACAGTTCGGGCATGGTGTCGCGCTTGGCCTACGCCGTAGCGGCGCATTTGCACCCCGACGTGCTGCTCGTAGACGAGGTGCTGGCCGTGGGCGACTTCGACTTTCAGCGCAAGTGTATTCACCACATGATGAGCTACCTTGCCGGCGGGGGCTCCATCATCCTCGTTTCGCACCAGCCCCACCATATTCAATCGGTGTGCCAGCGCGGCCTGGTGCTGGAAAAGGGGCAACTGGCGTTCAGCGGCACGGCCGTCGAGGCACTCGATTACTACTTTGGGCAGCAACTAGCTTTGGGCAGCCCCGCCGATGCGGCACCTGCGGCCGAGGCGCTCAACGAACTAAAGCCCGTGGTGATTGAGGAAGTGCGGATGACGGGTGCCGGCACGGGCCTGTGCCCCGGGGCAGCAGCTACCATTCAGCTCACTTACCATGCCCTGCGGTCGGTTCAGCAGGTGAGTTGGGGCTTTTATTTATACACCAACGACGGGCAGGTGTGTATCGGCGGGGCCTTCCACCCAACGCCCACCCGTATCAGCGAAGGGCAGCACGTGCTCCGCTGCCAGCTGGCGCGCCTGCCGCTCACAGCCGGCAATTACCTGCTGCGAGCGGCCATCTTCGACTGTAATTCCTTGCAGCCTTTGGCTCTTTTTGGCTGGGAGAATGCGCCTGGGCGGTTGCAGGTGGAAGCCGCCACCAGCCTGGAAAAAAACAGCCACAAATTGCTTAACCAGCTTACCATCTTGGACGTCGAATGGAACCACTAGTTTCCACCCCCACGGGTATTACCCAGAACTCCCGCCTGAACAAGGCCATCAGCCGGGGCCTGACTTACCTGACGCAGCACCAGTTCCCCAACGGCGAGTTCTGCTGCTACATTGCCGCCGATGAGCCCATGCAGGGCTGGTGCCTGACCGAAAGCACGGTGTTTGCGACGATGGTGGTGGCCTCGTGCCTGCTGCCGCTGGCTGACCGGCCCGAAACGGAAGCCATGCTGGCCAAGGCCAGCGGCTGGCTGCAGTACCAGATGCACCACGGCGGGGTGTGGCCGGTGTTTTCCGACCGCCACCCCTGGCATGCGCTGGTGCCCTACGACACCGACAGCATGGTTTACGCCTCTGCTTTTATGCGGGCCCGCGGCATCGATTGCCCTAGCCCGACCAATCTGCCCTTGCTACTGGCCAATCGTACTCGTAAGGGCTTGTTCTACACCTGGTTTCTGCTGCGTCTGAACTGGCAAACCAATCCCACGCACTGGCGCATCACAGCCCGTGAGGTGCTGCATCCCATCAACAGCTTCTTTTTTTGGCGGGCCAACGAGTGCACCCGGGCCGATGTCGACATGGGCATTAACACCAATGTTCTGTATTATTTGGGCGACGTGGAGGCCACTCAGCCCATCATTGCCGAACTGCTGCGGGTGATTGCCGAAAAGCGGGAAGACGACTGCGACAAGTGGTACCGCAACCCGTTCACCATCTACTACCTCATGTCGCGGGTGTACCGGCAGGGCGTAACGAAGCTGGAGCCCGCCCGACCAGCCATTCTGGAGCGCATCTTGGCCACGGCCCGCCCCGACGGGCAATTGGGCAAGTCCATCTTCGACACCGCGCTGGCTGTTACCACCTTACTTAATCTGGGCTTCGCCAGCCCAATCCTGGACCAAGCCATTGAATTCATCCTGCAAGCCCAGGCTGCGTCCGGCGAGTGGCCCCGTTGGCTGTTCTACTACGGCGGGCCGAAGCTGCTGCAGGGCTGGGGCTCCGAGGAACTGACCACCGGCTTCTGCCTGGAGGCGCTGGCCCGTTACCAAGCCGAGCATCCCCATGCTTAGCCCATGAAACCCGTTCCCTACGAGGCTTCCCGCCGCTACCCGGAGTGGACTTGCTGCGCTTCTTGGCTAGTCTGGCAGTGGTACTACTGCACTTCACTTACAGCATGCCGCTGATAGCCCGCATTAGCCCATCGTTTCCGGCTCTGGGCGGGGTGTTCCGCTACGGCTACTTGGCGGTCGACTTGTTTTTCATGATCAGCGGGTTTGTGGTGCTGCGCTCGGCCCGCCACAAAAGCTTGTCGCAGTTTGTGGTGGCCCGCGTGGTGCGCCTCTATCCAGTGTTCTGGCTGAGTTGCTTGCTCACCTTTGCGGGCCTTTATTTCAGCGGCACGGGCGGGCCGGGAATGGGTCGGCAGTTGGTGTTCAACCTCACCATGCTACACGAGTTTTTTGGCTACAAGCCCCTGAATGGCGTGTACTGGTCGCTGACCTACGAGCTGACCTTTTGCTTTCTGGTGGGACTCATCATTGGCTGCCGGCTGTGGCAATGGCTGTTTGGGCTAGTGCTGGGCTGGCTGGCGTACACGGCGGTGGCCGGTCCGCTGCCGGCCGGCCACCTGTTCAGCTACTTGTTCATTCCCAAGCACAGCGCCTATTTCATTGCGGGCATGCTGTTCTACCTGCTGCAAAGCCGCACAGAAGCAGCCTGGAAGCTGCACGCAGCGCTGCTTTTCGCCTTCGGGCTGGCCTTGCGCAGCGACCGGGCCGAGCGGCAGCTGGCGCAGGAGTTCTTCCACGAAGCGCCGCTCAGCGCGGTCGTGTCGGGGGTAGTAATTGCCGGGTGCTTCCTGGTGTTTTACGCCATCGTGGCGGGCCGCCTGCGCCCTCACCCGGTTTGGGCCGCGTTAGGGCTGCTGACCTACCCGCTTTACCTGCTGCACGGCCTGGGGGCCATTCCGCTCAACTTGCTCAGTGGCAAGGTCGATAAATACTTGCTACTGGCGGGTACGCTGGCTTTGGTGCTGCTGGTGGCCGCCCTGGCGCAACGGCTGGTGGAGCGTCCCCTGAGCCTGGCCCTGGGCCGCTGGCTCAACCACTGGCTGGCGCAGCAGCGGCCGCAGTTCGTCCACTCCGAAGCCGTAGCAGCGGCGCCCCACGCCTAGCTGCTGCCGTAGCCACCTGTTTCTTTCCTTTCCAAGCCGCCTTGCACATGCCTACGCATTTAGAAAAAATCAACGTCCTGCGCGGCATTGCCATTCTGCTGGTGTTCGGCTACCATGCCCTGCTCATTCTCTTCGGGCAGTATGAAATCTACGATTTCAGCCCGTCGTGGGTGTGGATTGATTTTGCGCGCTACGTGCCCGGCCGCATCTTGCTGGGGATGACGCCGCCGGGTATGGGCGCACAGGGCGTCACGTTGTTCCTTGTCATCTCAGGCTTTTTGATTCACTTAGGCTATTTGCGCAGCGGCGTCAGCTTCCGCTGGGGCGAGTTTTTCAACAAACGGTTCTGGCGCATCTATCCCCCGTATCTGGTGGCGCTGCTTGTGTTCGGCCTCAGCCTGGGGACGGGCGGCTGGCTCGGCCTGCTCACCCACCTCACGCTCACGCACAATCTCACCGACCGCACCATCTTCACGATTAATCCTTCTTTTTGGTCGCTGGCCCTGGAAATGCAGCTTTACCTGCTGTACCCGCTGTTGCTGTTGCTGCGCCACCGGCTGGGCATGGCCGGAGCCACGCTGGCTATAGGTGGACTAGCAATACTGGCTATGGGCTTGGGAATAGCCTTGCAGACGCGGAGCGAGGCACTCTGGCTGTCGGCCCTCAACCTCTGGATAGTATGGGCACTAGGCGCCTATCTCGGCGAGAAGTTCTTTTACCAGCAACGCATTTATACGGGCAGCGGCTACTACCTGCTGATGGCTTACCTGCTGCTCACACTCTCGCGGCTCACCATTGTGTACGTGCTGTTTGGCCGCATCCTGTTCAGCGTATTTTTCATTTACGTTATCGACTGGTATCTGCACCGCCCGGCCAAAGCCGGCGCTGCTTTTTCGGGCGCTTTGGCCCGGTTCACGGCGCTGGTGGGCGTATATAGCTATAGTATCTACCTATTTCACCAGCCTTCCTTGCAGCAGTTAATTGAGTTTTTCAGCCACGGGCAACAGAATAAGTTGGTGCTGACCGGGGCCGTGGCACTCTCCTTTGGGGTGGTGCTCGGCTTATCGTACTGCACCTACCGCTGGTTGGAGCTACCCTCCATACATTGGGGCAAGCAGCTTTATGCACGGTTCCGTCCTACAGGGAAAGCTGCTTTGGTGCCGGCCCGGCAGCCAGGGGCCTAACGTGGAATGCAATTGCAAGGGGTGCTACCAGTACTTGCCGGTGACGCCCAGTAGCGACCGGCTTCGCGGTACATGTCGCGCTTGAGGGCCTCTAGTCATTCAAGAACGCTCGAGCAAGAAAAAACCTGGTAAAGAATCCCGGTTGCGCTATTAGGCATATGCCCATTAGTGCGGTTTAGTGTAACGGCCGTCATCATCTAGGCATGCGAGAGGGCACGGGCATGTTCACGCACCATCTGGCATGCTCCGGCACCCGCCTGCTCTATGACTCGCAGCTAGAGCCCAAACGGTTCCGCGGCATGGGTAGCTACTTTGCTGTTGATCGGGAGTGGGAAAAGGAATACCGCAAAGGCTGCAAGACGCACTACCGCGGCAAGCCTACCCGATGGTATGCCCGCCTCCTGAAGCTGGAGCAACGAGCTGAAGCAAGTGCGCCGGCTCTGCTCCAGCTGCTACAGTGAGGCTCGAACCTGACAAAACCTTACTTTTTCAGATGGCTTAGCCTACTCGGTCTTGGTGAATTTCGCCACAAGCTCTTTTGCATTGTACTTCCCACCAATGCAGCCATCTATACTTTCCACCTCCGGTAACTCTCGGAAAACGGTTTCTACCCACTGCTCTATCTGTGGCCTGTTGGTGAACAGCTCTTTGTTCTTCAGGTAGTATTCAATGGCTGTTAATCTACTAGCCGGGTTAATGGAGTGCATCACAAGTAGAACCTGCTCCAGTGAGAGGCCTTTCTGAATTTGGGTGAATGCCTCTCGATTTTGAAGCATTGTCATGCCATATCCTCCATAATCGCCGTACTCCAAACCAGATTCGGGAGACATATATTCTACAACGGCCTTAGTTGCTACCTGAGAGGTAGGAGGTTTAACCAAAGCAGAGAGCGGCTTTTGCATCAGCGCACCATTGTAGCGGAAAGGGGCTACTCCTGCTGAGCTGACCTTGAAACCGGCGGAGTACCACTGTACATATTTACTCTTAAGCTCTTGCTCACGCGGTAGCCCAGGGTAAACGGTATAGCTAACCAGGGAGCCATTATAGTAGTAGAGCGCAGCTTTGATGGAGATATAGCCGCCTCCTATAGCAGCATCCCGTGACCTCCACCCAAAGCCTAGGTTATGCCCGCTCTCTATACCCTTCTCAAAATATCGCTCTACTGTTCTTGGGCTGGCTTTGAGTAGAGAGGTTACTTCGTTGATAATCTTCTTGTCCTGTGCTACCCACTCAGGATTAGCCGCACTCGATGGCAAGCTTACCGATATAAAGAGCAGCAGATAAAGCAGAGGAACACGCATGAGAAGTAGTGTTAATGATCTATCAGCGGGGTAGGTAGGCTAATTCTTCCGGCTGTGCTGAACTATACCGCAGTCAGGAGTGGCCGGCGCATACGTGCAAAACTCAACCCTAAAAGCTGACCCTGAGCGATGCTTCTATTCATTCGTAAGTGCTTGAGATTTGTATCTCTTTACAAACTCAGCCGCCTCTCTCAGGTTTTCAGGGTATGGTACATATCCTAATATGCGGTTAAGTTGCTCTTGTGTTTCGGCTTTATCGAAGATGTGCTGATACCGGAACCCTTGATTAACCAGGAACTTAACTGTTCCCCATCTAGCCTTGTCTCCCTTCTTTGGTGGACGGAATCTATGAGGTAACCGCACCATTGGTTGACCACATTCGGTGCAGCAAACGGTTTGCACCATTCCAAATGCGCTGTTAAATGCCTTCTGGCATTGCAAGCAAACATTCTTGTGTCCCATACCTACACAGCAACATTTGAAATAAGCCGAAGAAAGACGTCCAACAGAGGCTTTCTGCTCAGGTTGTCCCGTAAGCCGTCCCAATAACAACAAACAACCCTCGCAATCGACTATAAAATAACGACTTACGAGGGTTATTTGTGGGCCCAGCTGGAATCGAACCAGCGACCTGCTGATTATGAGTCAGCTGCTCTAACCGATTGAGCTATAGGCCCGGCTAAAACCGCCTGCGGAAGCCCGCAGGTTGGTTTCGGCGGCGCAATCTACCAATTTCGCGGCGGTATTACCAAACCTGCTTGCTATGACCGCTGCACATCGGCTCCCGAATCTGCTCCTTGATTTCGGTGGCGTCATCATCAATATCGACTACAACCGCACTCTGGAGGCCATGCGGGCCCTGAGCCGGGTGGGCTCCACCATTGGGTTTACCCAAGCTGCGCAATCGGAGCTGTTCGACGATCTGGAAACCGGCCGGATTACGCCCGACGGCTTCCGCCAGGGCCTGCGCACGCACTACGACCTGCACCACGCCACCGACGCTGAGCTGGACGCGGCCTGGAATGCGATGCTGCTCGACGTGCCACTGGAACGGCTGGAATACATCCGCGAGCTACGGCGCGAGGGCTACCAGACGGCGTTGCTCTCCAACACCAACAGTATCCACATTGCCGTCATCAACGAAATGCTGCGCCGCGAGTACGGCCTGCAGCAGGGTATTGCCGACGTGCTGGACCGCGTGTTCTACTCGCAGGAAGTGGGCCTGCGCAAGCCGGGTACCGAAATCTTTGAACACGTGCTGCGCCAGATGAACTGGCAGCCGGCGGAAACCCTTTTTATCGAGGACAGTATCCAACACATTCGGACGGCCGAGTCGCTGGGAATTCGCACCCTGTTTCTGGCCCCGCCGCTTACCCTCACCGAAGCCCTTCCCGCTGCCCTCCGTGCCTTCCCCCACCCCGCCGCCTGACGACGCCCAGCCGCCCGGCAGCCCGTGGCCGCTGCTGACCGCGCGCCGGTCGGCAAGGCTCCGCATCCCGCGTTACGAACGTCCAGCACCGCGCTGGCGCATGGCGCTCGTGCACCTAAGCCTGTTTCTGCTCACGCTGGCCACTACCACCGTGGCCGGGGCCGAGTGGATGACGGCCCATACGCTGCTCGACGACCAGCTACGCCCCAGCGGCTGGTTGCCGTCGCGTACCGAGCTGGTGCACGCGCTGGCTTACTCGCTGTCGTTTCTAGGTATTCTGACGGTGCACGAGTTCGGGCACTACTTCACGGCCGTGCGCAACGGCATCCGCACCACGCTGCCGTACTACATTCCGTTTTTGACGGGCCTGTTCGATATCGGCACGTTCGGGGCTGTCATCCGCATCCGCGACAAAATTTACTCGCGCCGGGAGTTTTTCGACGTGGGCATTGCCGGGCCGCTGGCAGGCCTGGTGGTGGCGGTGGGTGTGCTGATCTACGGCTTCACGCACCTGCCGCCGCTGGAATACCTCTACCAGATTCACCCGCACTACCGTTTCTACGGCGCCGATTACGCCCGCTACGTGTACGGTCCGCAGGACGAAATCATCACGCTGAATCCGCCGCTGCTCTACCAGTGGCTGCAGCAGTGGCTGGCCGACCCGCGGCTGCTCCCCCACCCGTACGAGCTAATGCACTACCCCTACCTGGTGGCCGGGGCGCTGGGGCTGTTCTTCACGGCGCTGAACCTGCTGCCCATTGGCCAGCTCGACGGCGGACACATTCTGTACGGCCTGCTGGGCTTCCGGCGCTTCAACCGGCTGTCGGCAGCCTTCTTTCTGGCCTTTATTTTCTACGCCGGGCTGGGGTTATTCAGCCTGCACTCGGAGCGGGATACGTGGCTGTACTTCGGGCCGGTCTACGCCCTGTACCTGCTGGTGGCGCTGTGGCGGGTGCTGCCCTCGCCGCGGCGCGCCTTCATGCTGGCGGCGGGCATCTGGCTGGCACAGCTGGCGGTGGTAACGGCCGTGCCTACCATTCAGGGCAACCCTGGCTGGCTGATTTTCGGGCTGCTGCTCGGGCGCCTGACGGGTATTTATCACCCGCCGGCCACCGATGAGCGGCCACTCTCCGGCGGCCGGCAGGCGCTGGGCTGGCTGACGGTGGTCTTGTTCGGGCTCTGCTTTTCTCCCTCGCCCATCCGGGTGGTGACGCCCACCCCCGAGCGCAACGCGCCGCGCCCGGCCGCGTACGTGCAGCCTATGGCTACTCCTTCTGCTGCTACCGCCCCCGACCGCACCGCCCCCGAATACCGCTGGGACCTGGCTTCCCAGATTGCCAACCGCATGCTCGAAGCCGGCCTGAGCCACCGCGACGTGAGCGAGGCCACTACCCCCGACGACGTCATCGGCCACGCGACCCTGCCCAAAGCCGACGCCGCGTACGTGCGTAGCCTCACGGTGCTGCCCGATGGGGAAGCCCGCGAGCTGTTTGTGCGCCACGCCCGCAGCAAAACCAATCCCGACGACCCGGATTGCTGCACCACGTTCAACTTCTTCCGCCAGCTGGTCTGGATCAACCTGTACAGCCGCCCCGACGAAGAAGACGGGCTGCCGGCGTAGGTTCCGCCCCGGTCCGCCGTACCTTTGCGCCATGTTGCGCCACTTGCAATTCACCCAACGTACGCTGCTCACGCGCACGCATCTGGAGCTGACGGCCGACGGCCTGCGCTGCGAACAACGCGGCCTGCGTAGCCTGCACGAGTTTACCCTGCCCTACCGCGAGCTGCTGCCCGTGCGGGTGGCCCGGCACCGCGAGTACCCCGTGCTGCCCACGGCCCTGGCGCTGTTTATCCTGTTGCCGTTCCTGAAAGTCGTCTACGAAGCCGCTACGGCTACTGGCCCGGCGGCCGAGCGCGTGGCCTGGCTACCGCTGGCCTTGGTGGGGGCGCTGGTGCTGCTGCTGGCCGGCCACGCCCTGAGCCGCTGGCAGCAGCAGTTTATCATTCACACCGGCCGCGGCACCGTGGTACTGACAGACCGGGCTCAGGACCGCGAGCAGCTACGCGCCTTTGCCGAAGCCCTCGAAGCGCATACCATTGCCTTTCTGCGCCAGCAGTACGCCTACGTCGATACGTACCTGCCACGCGAGCCGCAGCTGGAACGCCTGCGCTGGCTGCGCACCCACGGCGTCATCACGGCCGCCGAGCTGGAGCACTTCCGGCAGAAGCTGTTCGGCAGCAGCAGCTCGCTTGTGGGACCGGTCGGCTTCAGCCTGAACTAGTACCCGCCTGCTGATCGGCACAAAAAAGCCCCGCGACCAACCAAGGCCGCGGGGCTTTTTTTTATGAGGCGTCGGGCTTAGCCCAGAGCGGCTACGCCGGGCAGGGTTTTGCCTTCCATGTACTCCAGCAGGGCACCGCCGCCGGTGGAGATGTACGACACGCGGTCGGCGTAGCCGAGCTGGTTGACGGCCGCGGCCGAGTCGCCGCCGCCGATGAGCGAGTAGGCGCCGGCTTCGGTGGCTTCGGCAATGGCGCGGGCCACGTACTCGGTGCCGAGCGAGAAGTTGCTCATCTCGAACACGCCCATCGGGCCGTTCCACAGAATGGTTTTCGAGTTGCGGATGATTTCAGCGAACTGCTCGCGGCTGTCCGGACCGATGTCGAGGCCCAGCCAACCCACGGGGATGTGGTGGTTGCCGGCTATGTCCACGTTGGCGTCGTTGGCGAATTTGTCGGCAATGAGGCTGTCGACGGGCAGCACCAGGTTCACGCCCTTCTCCTTGGCCTTCTGGATCAGGCTCAGCGCGAGGTCCAGCTTGTCAGCTTCCAGCAGCGAGCCGCCGATGTCGCCGCCCTCGGCCTTAGCGAAGGTGTAGGCCATGCCGCCGCCGATGAGCAGGTTGTCGACCTTGTCGAGCAGTTGCTCGATGATTTCAATCTTGTCGGAAATCTTGGCGCCGCCCATGATGGCCGTGAAAGGCCGCTCGGGGTTGTTGAGCACGCGCTGGGCGTTATCCACCTCGCTCTGCAGCAGGTAGCCGCCCACGCGGGCCTGCGGAAACGACTCGGCCACCACGGCCGTGGAGGCGTGCCGGCGGTGGGCCGTGCCGAAAGCGTCGTTCACGTACACGTCGGCCAGGGCGGCCAGGCGCTGGGCAAACGGCGCGTCGCCCTTCTCCTCTTCGGGGTGGAAGCGCAGGTTTTCGAGCAGCAGAATCTCGCCGGGCTGCAGCGACTGGGCCAGCTGCACGGCCTCGTGGCCAATGGCGTCGGGGGCAAACTTCACCTCGCGGCCGTACTCGTGGTTGAGGCGGCTGATGAGGTGGCGCAGCGAATATTTCTCCTCCGGTCCGCCCTTGGGCCGGCCCAGGTGCGACATCAGGATGACGCTGCCGCCGTCGGTGAGGATCTTGTTAATCGTGCGCGTGGCCGCCCGGATGCGGGTGTCGTCGGTGATGCGGTAGTCCTTATCGAGGGGCACGTTGAAGTCAACGCGCACCAGGGCTTTCTTGCCGGCGAAGTTGTACTGGTCGATGGTCTGCATGGTAGCTGACGGGTTGGGGAACGGAAACGCTGCTCTTATACGGAGCGGCGGCGCGTAGTTCGCGGTTTTTCGGGGCGAAAGCAAGATTGTTGGTACATGGGCGGAGCGGCCGTTAGGTCCGGTATGGGGCGCTAAGCCCGTCCGGAAGGACTCCGCAAGGCCCTTTTGTCGTGCAGAAACTGCCTTGTGGAGTACTACAAGGGTCTTTCCGCACGACAAAACACCCTTGCGGAGTACTACAAGCCTCTTTCTGCATCACAAAAGGGCCTTGCGGAGTACTACAAAGGTCTTTCTGCACGACAAAACGCCCTTGAAGGGTACGCCGACGCCAGGCTGGCAGGCGAGGCTGGCTTGGCCGAGCCGCCATATTTGGTTCAGCTACTGCTGGCCTTGAGTAGAGGCTAAGCCGGGTGGGGCACCGCCGGCGCCGGCGGCCGAAGCCGTAACGTTTCGGGTCCTTGCATTGTTAGGCGCCGAAGCGGGGGCCGCAGTGCGGCGGGCCGCTCGAAATTCGCCTACCTTTGTAGCAGCATGAGAATTGGCATTTTCTTCGGTGGTCCGTCGCGCGAGCGGGAAATTTCCTTTGCCGGCGGCCGGACGGTTTACGATAACCTCGACAAGTCGCTGTTCCAGGCCGTGCCGGTCTTCGTGGACAGCCACGGCAACTTTATTCTGCTCGACTGGCAGTACCTCTACAAGGGCACCATTCGGGACTTTTACCCGCCCGTATCGGCCCTGCCGCCCTCGGAGCTGAAGCTGCAGGTGTACCTGGAAAGCCTCGGCGAGCTGAGCCGCGACGAGCAGGACCGCATCATCGGGGAAGTGGGCCGCCGCCTGCGCCCCGACGAGCTGCCCGAGCTGATGGATTTCGCCTTTCTGGCCCTGCACGGCCCGGCCGGCGAAGACGGCGCCATTCAGGGCCTGCTCGAATGGTACGGCATCCCCTACTCCGGCTCCGGCATCCTGCCCTCGGCCTTCGGCATTGATAAGATTGCCCAGAAAACCCTGCTGCACGCGCTGAACCTGCCTTCACCGGCCTTCCGCGTACTTACGGCTGAAGAGTTTGACGCTGCTAAGCCCGAGGCTTTGCTGGCTTACGTGGAAAAGGAATTGGGCCTGCCGCTGGTGGTGAAAGCCCCGCGCCAGGGCTCCAGCATCGGCGTGAGCATCGTGCGCGAGGCCGACGTGGACAAGTTCGTGGCCGCCGTGGAGCGCAGCCTGTTCCGCCGCACCGTCACCCGCGAGGATTGGCAGCGCCTCGGCGCGCAGGACCGCCTGGCCTGGGCCCAGCACCTCACAGACATCCGCGAAGGCATCGGCCTGCCCATCATCCTCGACGCAGACGATGACCAGATCATCTACCACCCCGAAGCCCTGCTCCGCGCCCTCGACGAGCGACTGACTTTGCAGGATTCGGTGCGCCTCACCAACACCCAGGGCGAGCAGCAAGTGCTGCTGGAAGCCTTTGTGCAGGGCCGCGAGTTTTCGTGCATCGTGGTGGAAGACGTGGACGGCTCGCCGCTGGCCCTGCCCCCGACGGAAATCGTGAAGGGCACGGAGGTATTTGACTACCGCTCGAAGTACCTGCCCGGCATGGCCCGCAAGGTTACGCCCATCGAGCTGCCCGAGGCCGACATTCAACGCATTCGAGAGCAGTGCGAGCAGCTGTTTCGCACCTTCGGCTTCCAGGTATACGCCCGCCTCGACGGCTTCATCACCGAGAGCGGCGAGATTTTCCTGAACGACCCGAACACTACCTCCGGGATGCTGCCGGCCTCGTTCTTCTTCCACCAGGCGGCCGAAATCGGGCTGAATCCCTCGCAGTTCCTCACCTACATCATCCGCACTTCGCTGGCCGCCCGGCGGCGCGGCGGGTTGCAGCCGGTGAAGCTGGGCCGGCAGCTGCGCGCCCTCGACGCGGCCGTGGCCAGCCGCCAGCACGAGCAGAAGCCGCGCACCAAGGTGGCCGTCATCATGGGCGGGTACTCCTCGGAGCGCCACATTTCGGTGGAAAGCGGCCGGAATATCTTCGAGAAGCTCAGCTCCTCGGCCAAGTATGAGCCGGTGCCGGTGTTCCTGACGGGCTCCTCGGAAAGCTACGAGCTGTACGTGCTGCCCGTCAACGTGATGCTGAAGGACAACGCCGACGACATCCGCGACAAGGTGAAGCACTACGAGGCGGGCCACGGCGCGCACCCCATCCTGGAGCGCATCCGCCAGCACGCCGCCCACATCACCCGCACCTACGCGGCGCAGTCGGTGCCCGTGCCCGAGAAGCTGACCTTCGAGCAGCTGGCCGAGCGCGTGGACGAGGTGTTCATCGCCCTGCACGGCCGCCCCGGCGAGGACGGCGCCCTGCAGCAGCAGTTGGAGCGCGTGGGCCTGCCCTACAACGGCTCCGGCACCGAGTCGAGCAGCATCACCATCAACAAGTTCGAGACCAACAAGCGCCTGCGCGAGGCCGGCCTGCTAGTGGCCGAGCACCGCATGGCCGCCCGCCTGGAGTGGGAGGCCGATGCCGAAAGCTTCTACCAGTCGCTCGAAAGCCAGTTTCAGTACCCCTTCATCGCCAAGCCCGCCGACGACGGCTGCTCCTCGGCCGTGAAGAAAATCAAGAACCGCCAGGAGCTGGAAGCCTTCTGCCGCTTGATGTTCCGCGACCAGGAAGACCTGCTGGAAGACGCAGCCCGCGTGCTGAGCCTGGGCTTCAAGGAGGAATTCCCGCGCAAGGACGCCTTCCTGGTCGAAACCCTCATTTCGCGCGACGGCGCCCGGCACTTCCTCGAAATTACCGGGGGCCTGCTTACGCACCGCCGCACTGATGGGGGCCGCGACATCGAGGTATTCGAAGCCTCGGAGGCGCTGGCAACCGGCGAGGTACTGAGCCTGGAGGAGAAGTTTCTGGCCGGTGAAGGCCAGAACATCACCCCCGCTCGCTACGCCGCGGCCCCCGCGGAACGTCAGCGCGTGTCGGACGAAGTAAAAGCTGTGCTGAAGCGCGTGGCCGAAGTGCTCAACATCGAAGGCTACGCCCGCATCGACGCCTTCGTGCGGGTGCGCGGCAATGTTGATCAGGCGGGCGCGGTGGAGGTCATCATCATCGAGGTAAACTCGCTGCCCGGCATGACGCCCGCCACCTGCATCTTCCACCAGACCGCCCTAGCCGGCTACACGCCCTACGATTTTATTGACCGCATTCTGGAGTACGGCAAGAGCCGCTCAGTTAAAGAAGTAGGGAGTTTGTGAGTTTTGGAGTTGACCAGCTCCGTCAGACCTGATCGAGCCCTAACTCGCAAACTCGGTAACTCGCAAACTCTTAAACTCCTTAATTCATAAACTGCCAAAGATGGCTTTCCTCAAATCTGATACCTGGCTGGACCTCGTCAAGCACCTCGTGGTGATTGTCGGCGTGTCGTTGCTGCTGCTGTTTCTGTTCTTCTTCGTGTACCTGCCCGTCACCACCAACCACGGCGAAACCATTCCGGTACCGAAAATCACCGGTATGCAGCTGGCCGACCTGGAGGACTACCTCGGCGACCGGGACCTGGCTTATTTCGTGGATGACAGCAGCTACTCGGCCAGCACTCGGCCGGGCACGGTGCTCACGCAGGAGCCCAAGCCGGGCGAGAAGGTGAAGGACGGCCGCAAGATTTACATCTCGGTGGCGATGAAAAATCCGCCCGTCATCAAGATGCCCAAGCTAACGGATGGCTCGGTGAAAAATGCCCAGATGATCCTGAACAGCTACGACCTGGTGGTGGGCAAAATCACGCTGGTGCCCGACCTGCGCCAGAATGCGGTGCTGAAGCAGGAAGTAGGCGGCAAGGAAATCAAGCCTGGTGACCCGATTACCAAGGGTACCAAAGTGGACCTGACCGTGGGTGACGGCCTCGGCAACCAGGAATTCCCGGTGCCGAATGTGGTGGGCATGCCCGCCGACGAAGCCACCACCCTGCTGGCCGGCCAGGGCCTGCAGATCGGCGAGACCTTCTACCAGCAGCCAGAGGAAGGCCAGCCCGAAGGCACCATCGTGAAACAGCGGCCGGAAGCTACCGGCGGAGCCACCATCCGTTCGGGCCAGCTCGTCGACTTGTGGGTGGCGGGCCAGGAGCCGCTGAAGCCGGTTAAATAACCTGATTACGCTTTTTGGAAAGGCCGCCTGATGCTTCGGGCGGCCTTTCGTGCTATGGGGGCAGGGCGCTGTTTTGCCGCCAGGCAAAATCTTTTCGGCCCCGGGCTCGTTTGGGGTGCGTAACTTACCCGCACATGAACTATCGGCTACACTTACCTTTTGTCGTCTGCAGCTTGTTGCTTCTAGCTGGCATTGTTCAGCCAGCGAGGGCTCAGCAAGTCGTTCTGCCCTTGTCGGCCGACCCGGCCCGCACCCAACCCGGCACGGCGGCTGGTGCTGCGCGCACGGCCGCCCTTGGGCTGCCCTTCTTCGAAGACTTTGCCGGGCAGCGCGAAGGCAGCCCCAACGCCGCCCGCTGGGAAACCAATGGCGGCGTGCTGGTAAACGAACGGTTTTCGCTGGGGCCGCCGTCCCGCGGCATGGCGACGTTCGACGGGCTGAACGGGCGAGGTCAATCGTACGGCCCGCCGGCGGCTTACAGCAACACCGACACCCTGACTTCGCTGCCCATTGACCTGAGCGGCGGACAGCCAACCGACCGCACCTACCTCAGCTTTTTCTGGCAGGCGGGCAGCATCGTTGGCGCCCCCTCGGCTAACAGCAGCAGCCGGCGGGTGAATTTGCAGCTGGAATTTCTGGATAATACCGGCGCTTGGAACAGCGTCTGGGACCAGAACAGCCAGGGTATCCGCACCGATTTTAAGCAGGAGTTTATTGCCGTGGACCAGGCCAAGTACCTGCACGCGGGCTTCCGCTTCCGCTTCCGGGCTTCTGGCAGCCAGTTCGGCACGCGCGACACCTGGAACCTTGACTACATCTTGCTGGACCGCAACCGCGCCACGACGAATGTATCGTACGCCGATGTGGTACTTAGTGCCCCGCTTTCCTCGCTGCTCAAGCGCTACGCGGCCATGCCCTCGTGGCAGTTTAATGCCGCGCCCAACCCCACGCAGGAGCTGAACGACAGTACCTTCAGCACCTTCAATAACCTGGACGTAGGCGCCGTACCGCCCACGCCCTTCCAGTACCAGGGCAGCGTGCAGGTGCTGCCGGCCGGCAACGTCGTTACGTCCGCCACGGTGACGCCCAGCCCGCCCCCGGCTCCGGGCACCCGCCAGCTGTACGTGGGCTACTCGGTGCGCGCGCTGCCGGTGGCCATTCCGGCAGGCCCGTCGCGCGTGCGCCACAACCTCTACCTCTCGCTGCTCAACGCCCCCACCGACCCGCGGCGGGCGCCCAACGACACGGTGCGCCGCATCACCGAGTTCAGCAACTACTTCGCCTACGACGACGGTACGGCCGAAGGCACCAACAACCTGCGGCAAAGCGAGGTGCGCGCTACTTCCCGCGCTATCCGCTTCGAGCTGAACCGTCCCGACCAAATCGACAGCCTGCGCTACTATTACGCCGGCGCCACCGCGGCTTCGGGCGTGCCCGTGCCACCTTCGGTGACCATCACGTTTGCCGTGTGGGAAGTGGGGCCTGATGGCCTACCGGCCGCCCAGCCCAAGGCCACCAAAAGCGTGAACCTACCGACGACGGTAACCAGCCCGGGCTACCGCGGCGTGAAGTTTGACCGCCCGGTGAGCGTCAGCGGCCGGTTCTTCATTGGCTATCTGCAGCCAGTCACCCCGCTGTTCGTGCAGTTCGGCGCCGACCTGAACAGCCGTCAGCCCCGCGACACCTTCTACGACAACGAAACCGGCGCCTGGGTCCCGTTCGGCAACCGTTCTTTCGTGCCCATGCTACGCCCTTACATGAGCGGCGTGGTAAGCAGCGCGCACAACGCTGCCGCCAACGCGGCGCTGCGCGTGTACCCCAACCCGACTCAGGGCCTGTTGCAGGTCAGTGGGGCGCGCTACAGCCGCGCTGTGGCGCTGGATGCGCTGGGCCGCACGGTATGGGAGCAGCCCGCCGCCGAAGCCGGCAAGAGCCAGCTGGATTTGCGCACGCTGCGCGCCGGCGTGTACCTGTTGCGCTTCACCTTACCCGACGGCAGTGTGAGCACCCAGCGCCTGGTCTTGCAGCCGTAGTAGTGGCCCGAATGCGTTGAATTCACTTCTTTAGCGGCCCCAAGCGCTTCGTGGTGCTTGGGGCCGGTTGTTTATCACCCGTTTTTCTCCGTCTTATGAACGACATCACCCCCGCTGAGCTGAAAGAGCGTCAGCAGCAAAACCAAGCCCCCATCATCATCGACGTGCGCGAGCCGTGGGAGCACGAAGAGACCCGCATCAACGGCAGCCAGAACATCCCGCTCGGCGAGCTGCCTGGCAAAATCGAAGACTTGGAAGACCTGAAGCACCAGGAAATCGTGGTGCACTGCAAGGGCGGTGGCCGCTCCGCTTCGGCCAAGGCGCTGCTGCAGCAACACGGCTTCGATAAAGTGCGCAACCTGCTCGGCGGCATCTCGGCCTACAACGCCGGCTAAGCCCTGAGGCAGCACAGTCGTCATTCCGGGCGGAAGCCAGGAATCTGGTAAATTATCTGTCCCAGATTTCTGACTTCCGCCCGGAATGACGTTTTATAACGATTCCTGACCTTACGCCAGCGCCAGCTGCCCCGCGGCGGTGTAGCGCAATTGGCCGGTATCTACCAAGTCCCGCAGCAGGGCTGTGAGCGTATCGGCCTGTGCCGGCGCAAAGCCAGCCAGGAGTTCCCGCGGGGTGCGCGGGGCCGCTTGCAGCTGCGCCAGCACTTGTGCGCGCAGGTCCGTGGCTACCACGGGCTTTTGCCGGTGCCGCTTCTCGGCCAGGCAATGGTCGCAGATACCGCAGGGCGTGCTGTCCAGCTCGCCGAAATACTCCAGCAGCAATTGCTGCCGGCAGCGGGTGCCGGCGGCGTAGCCAATTACCGCCTCGGTTTTCTGCTGGTCCCGCTCCCGCGCTGCTTCCAGGGCTTTCACGTCGAGGGGTAGACGGGCGGCATCCAGGCGGGGTGTGGTGAACATGGCCTGAGGCGAATCGTGGCGCGGCTGGTACTGCACAATGCCTGATTTGTGCAGAAACTCCAGAGTCTTGCGCACATCGGTGGTGCTCCAGCGCAAGCTCTGGCTGAGCTGCCCTTCCGAGACATTCAGAAAGCCGGTAAATACTTCGCCGCCGTAGTGCCGCAGAATGGCCTTGATGAGCTGGTCGTGACGCACGTTGGCCACCTGAAAGCGGTACAGGTCGCGGGCGTCGATGGGAATGAACACCTTGGCCGGGCTGAATACGGCCTCATTAAGCTGCACCAGGCCCGCTTTTTCCAAGGTGCGCATGGCGTTGTGCACGTCTATGGGCTTGAGGCGGTAGGTGCTGGCAAAGGCGCCCAGGTCGAAGTCGAAACCGACTAGCTCACCTCCTCCTACGGCCGTGCCGGAGTAGTTGGCCAGGGCCTGGTACACGCGCTTCACCACGTCGAGCGGCGGGTGGCTCATCAGCACGCGGCGGCGCATTTCATCGGCGTCGTTGGGGCCCCAGAGCAGCACGGCAAATGCGTACAGTTCGTCGCGCCCGGCGCGGCCGGCTTCCTGGTAATAGGCTTCCAAGGAGTCGGGTGCGTCGAGGTGTACCACGCAGCGCACGTCGGGCTTGTCGATACCCATGCCGAAAGCATTGGTAGCTACTACGATACGCGTTTTATCCGAGGTCCATTCCTGCTGCGCGCGGCTGCGCTGATCGGCGGGCAGGCCGGCATGGTAGGCGGCGGCGCTCAGGCCGTGCTGTTGCAGCCAGGCGGCCGCCGTTTCGGTTTGCTTGCGGGTGCGGGCGTACACCACGGCTGTTTTGCTTGGTCCCACGCCCTTGAGCACCTGCAACAAGCGCTGCAGCTTATCCTCCGTTTCGAGCACCGAGTACGAGAGGTTGGGCCGCTGGAAGCTGCGCTGAAACATCTGCCCTGTTTCGCCAAAGCGCAGCTTCTCGCGGATGTCGCGCCGCACCTCTTCCGTGGCCGTAGCCGTGAGGGCCAACACTGGCACCCCCGGCAGCAAGTCGCGCAGCGCGCTGATCTGCAGGTAAGGCGGGCGGAAGTCGTAGCCCCATTGCGAAAGGCAGTGCGCCTCATCCACGGCAATGAGCTGCACCTTCATCTTGGGTACCCGCGCCCGAAACATGTCCGTCAGCAAGCGCTCCGGCGACACGTACAGGAACTTCACTGGCCCGTACACGCAGTTGTCCAGCGTCTGGTCGATGTCGCGGTGGCTCATGCCGGCGTACACCGCTTCGGCCTTGATGCCACGCTTACGCAGGTTTTCCACCTGGTCCTTCATCAGCGCTATCAGCGGCGAAATAACCAGGCATAGCCCCTCGCGCGCCAGCGTGGGCACCTGAAAGCATACGCTTTTCCCACCGCCCGTCGGCAGCAAAGCCAGCGTGTCCTGCCCCGCCAATACCGAGCGAATGATGTCTTCCTGCCCTGGCCGAAACGCCCGGTGCCCCCAGTGCTGGCGCAGAACGGAAAGAATATCTTCGGTAGGAGCTGACACGGCGGATTGAGAACGTTGGGACAGCGAAGATACAGCCAACACGGCAGCGGCGCCAGCACCGAAGCGGCTCGGCCCGTAGTGCTGGCGCTGCCGACAAACAAAAAAGCCCGGCTCCTTGCGAAGCCGGGCTTTTCCAATCTATCAATACAACACTAACTCGTTAGGCAGCCACTTGACCGTTTTCACGGTCGTCGATGGTCTTTTTCAGGTTGGCAATAGCCTGAGTGGCGCGCTCCTGATCCAGTTTGTTGATGTTGAGCAGCATCTTGGTCTTCTCCTGCCGCGTCACCACGGGGTGGTTCAGCAGGCGGATGATTTCCTCTTTCTGCTGCGCCGTGGCATAAGCCGGGTTGCTAGCGGCGGGGGCCATCGGCTCAGCTACGGCCGGCGTCGGCTGGTCGGTCTTCACCGCTTTCATGGGCGCGGGCTCGGCTACGGCTTGCTTGGTTTCGGGCAGGTTGCCACCGTACTCCATTTCTTCGGCCGGGGTGGGTTCGTAGCCAGCAGCGCGGATGATCCACGCCAGGATGTTGCGGTAGGCTTTGCCGATGGCGCGCGTCTGGGCCATCGAAGCAATGGCAAATTCCTGGTAGAATTTCTTGCCCTGTTCCTTGTTCGAGCAGATAGCAAAGCCGGCGCCTACGGTGTGCTGGCTGCGCATGTCAAACAGCGTCACCTTGGCTTGGTATTTAATCTCCGAGTCGGTGCTCATGTTGATGACGTGGTCGACGATGGGCACAATGCCCAGGCGCGAGCCGGCGTACTGCCAGCCTTCCACGTTCACGAACTCTTTGCCCTGCACCGAAGTCGTGAGTTTGTTTTCCTTGATGAAGTTCGCCAAGTCCTTGGCCAAGGTCAACGTCTCGTCCGAACGCGAGATGTCATAGCTCTCAGCTTTCGGTTTGCGGATCGGTGCTTGTGCTTTGTCTTTTTGTGCCTCAGTCATGGCTTCTTCTTTTATCCCTGTAGTACGTTCTGTGTTACGTAAAGATAACGCGTCGATCTACTGAAAGGTGCAAAACAATGCAGATTTTTTAGCAAATTTTCATATTGATTATCAGGCATTTACAGCCAGTATTCAAAAATATGAAAGCTAAAACCTTTAGCAGAACATTTTCCTTAGCAACAAAGTGCCTGCGAAAGCACTTTCCGGCAGTTGTTACCGCCTGCTTTAGGTAGCCTTTGTACGCAAAAAAAGTCCCGGCGTCTGATCAACGCCGGGACTTTCTCCAGTAGGGACACGGGGGCCTGCGCCTATTCTAGGATGTGGCCGTCGCGCATGGTGATTTTGCGGTCGGCCATGGCGGCGAGTTGGTCGTTGTGAGTCACGATGACGAAGGTCTGGCCCAGTTCTTTGCGCAGCAGAAAGAATATCTGGTGCAGCTCGGCAGCGTTCTTCGAGTCGAGGTTACCAGAAGGTTCGTCGGCGAAGATGATTTCGGGTGAGTTGATCAGGGCGCGGGCCACCGACACGCGCTGCTGCTCCCCGCCCGACATTTCAGAGGGCTTGTGATCGGCGCGGCGCTCCATGTTCAGCATGCCAAGCAATTCGCGGGCCCGGACGCGGGTTTCTTTTTCGGAGCGACCCGCCAGGTAAGCCGGCAGGCACACGTTCTCCAAGGCCGTGAATTCGGGCAGCAGGTTATGAAACTGGAACACAAAGCCGATGTGCCGGTTGCGGAACTTGGCCAGTTCGGAGCGCTTCAAGGTGCTGACGGACTCGCCATCGAACAGGACCTCGCCGGTATCGGGCGTATCGAGCGTGCCCAGGATGTGCAGCAGCGTGCTTTTGCCCGCCCCGGAGGAGCCGACGATGGACACGATTTCGGACTTTTCGATGGTCAGGTCGATGCCCTTGAGCACTTCCAGCGAACCGTAGCGTTTGCGGATGTTGACGGCCTGCAGCAAACCGGCGAGAGTTAGGAGAAACGAAAACGAATAGGGACAAAGCTACGCAGAATAGGCCGCCTCGGCCATTGCCGCGTATCTTGGCTGTATGCGCAACCGGCGGCTTATACGCAACCTCGGCCGAAGCGGCCTACTGCCGCTCGTTTTTGCTTTGCTCGCTTCGCGCTGCGAAGCCCCGGCCGGCTCCCCTACCCGCCCGCTCATCCCGGCGGACGTGCGCCTGCGGGGCGTCAGCTGGGTAGCAGCCGACTCCACTACCGAAGACGAAATTCTGGCTCTGCAGCGCAACCACGTCACGTGGATTTCCCAGACGCCCTTCGGCTGGCAGGCCGATTCGGCCGCGCCGGAAGTGGTGCTGCACACCGGTGGCGGGCGGCAGCGGCGGATGTTCTGGGGCGAGGCCGACAGCGGCCTGGTGCACACGGCCCGGCTGGCACGCCGCCACGGCATCCGTACCCTGCTCAAGCCGCACTTGTGGCTGCGCAGCCGCGGGCAGTGGCCCGGGCAGATTCAGATGCGTACGGCGGCTGATTGGCAGGCGTGGTTTGCCAGCTATTCCCGCTTTATCCTGCACTACGCCGAGCTAGCCGAGCGCCACCACATGGAGGCGCTCTGCATCGGTACGGAACTGAAGCACGCCGCGGTGGAGCACGAGCCGGAATGGCGCCGGCTGATTCAAGCCATTCGGCAAGTGTACCACGGGCAACTTACCTACGCCGCCAACTGGCACGAAGAATACGAAGGCATCCGCTTCTGGGACGCGCTGGACTTTATCGGCGTGCAGGCCTATTTCCCGCTCAGCCCCAGGCCGCAACCCGATACCGCCGAGCTGCGCCAGGCCTGGCAGCCTCACTTGCAGGCCATTGCGCGCGTGCAGCAGCGCTACGGTAAGCCGGTGGTGTTTACGGAGGCGGGCTACCGCTCCATTCCGACGGCTGCGGCGGCGCCCTGGGAATGGCCCGACCCGCGCAAACCCACGCCCGAAGACGACGCGACCCAGGCCGTTTGCTACGAAGCGTTATTCCGGGCCTGCTGGCGGCAGCCCTGGTTCGGGGGCCTGTTCATCTGGAAGTGGTATCCCGGCATGCCCCCCGACGCCACGGGCCGGCGCCGCACCGATTACACGCCCCAGCACCGGCCCGCCGAGCAAGTCATGGCCCGCTGGTATGCGTTGGACCATGAATAAGGGGTGCTGATCTACTCGCATCAATCCCGGGTGAGCTTTGTGCAGAAAAACCCTGACTTATCTATAAACCTGATTCTCAAACCTTACTTGCCTGTTACGTATCACACATTACCTGTCACCTAAAATATTGCCTACTTTCGCGGGCACATTTCCGGAACCCGAAAACCCACTCACGTTCGACGTATGAACATTCACGAATATCAGGGCAAGGACATCCTCAAGCGTTACGGCGTACGCGTGCAGGAAGGCATCGTGGCCGAAACGGCCGAGGAGGCCGTGGAAGCCGCCAAGAAACTCACGGAGCAGACCGGCACCGGCTGGCACGTGATTAAAGCCCAAATCCACGCGGGTGGCCGCGGCAAAGGGGGCGGCGTGAAGCTGGCCAAAAACCTTGACCAGGTGCGTGAAATTGCCGGTCAGATCATCGGCATGCAGCTGGTGACCAAGCAAACCGGTCCCGAAGGCCGCAAAGTACACAAGGTACTGGTTGCCCAGGACGTGTACTACCCCGGCGAATCGGAAACCAAGGAATTCTACATGTCGGTGCTGCTGGACCGTGCGTCCGGCAAGAACGTCATCATCTACACCACCGAGGGTGGCATGGACATCGAGGAAGTAGCCGAGGCGCATCCCGACAAGATCCTGAAGGAGCACGTGGACCCGCGCGTGGGTTTGCGCCCCTTCCAGGCCGGCAAGATTGCCTTCAACCTGGGTTTGTCGGGTGAAGCCTACAAAGAGATGGTGAAGTTCGTGCAGGCCCTGTACAAGGCCTACGACGACACCGACTCGGCCATGTTCGAAATCAACCCGGTGCTCAAGACCTCGGACAACAAGATCCTGGCCGTCGACGCCAAGGTGACGCTGGACGAAAACGCGCTGTACCGTCACAAGGACTTCGCTGCCCTGCGCGACACCAACGAGGAAGATCCGCTGGAAGTGGAAGCTTCGGCCTCGAACCTGAACTACGTGAAGCTCGACGGCAACGTGGGCTGCATGGTAAACGGCGCCGGCCTGGCCATGGCGACCATGGACATCATCAAGCTCTCGGGCGGTGAGCCGGCCAACTTCCTCGACGTAGGGGGCGGAGCCAATGCGCAGACCGTAGAAGCCGGTTTCCGCATCATCCTGAAGGACCCGAACGTGAAGGCCATTCTGATCAACATCTTCGGTGGCATCGTGCGTTGCGACCGGGTGGCCAACGGCGTGGTGGAAGCTTATAAGAACATCGGCGACATCCGCGTGCCTATCATCGTGCGCCTGCAAGGCACCAACGCAGAGGAAGGCGCCCGCATCATCGACGAGTCGGGCCTGAAGGTGTACTCGGCCGTGCTGCTGAAAGACGCCGCTCAGAAAGTGAAAGAGGTACTTGCCATGCAGGAGCAGAAAGCCTAGGTTTTCTTCCTCAGCACGTTACCCTCGTGCAAAACCCCGCCAGCCCGCTGGCGGGGTTTTTCATTACCCAAATCTGGTGTACTTGTCAATCACATATATTTTTAGTCATATATAAAATATATTAAGTTATACTTGCACCACGAAGCTTGCGTGTTGAATCAGACTGATATTTGATTGCATTTTGTCGGTTGCTTTGTGGCTGCGCCTGCCGATTTGTCGCCCTTTTTGCTCAACCCCCTGCTTGCTTTCTGCGTTTGCAGGTCTTCACCTACGTGCCTTCCGTTCTGATGCATAAAAAGTTTACTCTCCTGTTGATTTGGCTGGCGCTGGGCTTATCCTTGCCAAGCCAGGCACAGTCCGCCGCTCCTACCACCGAGCAGCCGCTGCCGTTTAGCACCGCGCCTGCGGGGGCCGCAGCTTACACTTTCCGCTTCAGCGAACCAGAGGACTTTTACCTGCAAACCCTACGCGACCGGTACGGGCTCGAAGCCATTGCGGCCGCGGAGAATACTACGCTGGGCAAGGTGAAGGCTCTGAGTCTGTGGGTACACAACCGGCTGACCCACGACGGACGCATAGCCTCGACCAAGACGGACCCGATGGAAATTCTGGACGACGCGCTGCGCGGTAAATCGGTGCAGTGCGTGGAATATGGCCGGGTAATGGCCGCCGTACTTACGGCCATGGGCATGCCGGCCCGCCCCCTGTTTCTCAAAGCCCCCGACGCCGACAAGCGCGGCTCGGCTGGCGGCCACGTGCTGACGGAAGTGTGGCTGGAGGAATACCAGAAGTGGGCCCTGGTGGACAGCCAGTGGGATGTGCTGCCCATCCTCAATGGGGCGCCCCTCAGCGCCGTGGAACTGCAGCATGCTCTGGCCAAGAAAGCTACCGGGCTAAGCGGCGAGACGTCGACGGATGCCAAAATCAAGTTTTATTACCGCTGGCTGCAGCCCTACCTATACTACTTCGATACGCCGCTGGATAACCGCTACGGTGTGAAGACGAGCACCGCCAGCCTGATGCTGACGCCCATAGGGGCGAAGAAGCTGACGGTGTTTCAGCGCACGACCCGCCTGATCGGCATGCGCTATACTAACTCCACAGCCGTTTTCTACCCCAACCCCTTGGAAACTCACCAGGCGCAGGAGCCCTCCAGCGCTGGCGAGTAACAGTGTCTGCTTATAGCCAAACACAAAAGCGCGGGCCCGCTCCACATAAGGAACGGGCCCGCGCTTTTGTGCTTGGACTGGGTGCTACTGCTTTTGGGCTACCCCGGCGTTTTCTTCTGCCTGCACCGGAATGGCCTGCCCCTTCACGCGCAGCTCCACTTCCATGTTGCCGCGGGTACCTACGGAGTACGGGCAAATGCGGTGTGCCTGCCGTACCATGTCGATGGTTTTCTGCTCATCAAATTTCTTCAGGTCGACATCCAGCACGGCGCTTAGACCATAGGCTTCGCCTTCTTGGAACAAGGTCACTGAGCAGTTAACGGTGGTATCGGGGTCGAGCCGGTCGCCGGCGCGCTGCGCAATGACCAGCAGCGCCTGCTGAAAGCACGACGAATACCCGGCGGCAAATAATTCTTCGGGGTTGGTAGCACCTCTTTTTCCGCCCAGGCCCTCAGGCACCGACATGTCGAGGTCGATGACGCCGGTCGTGGAGCGCACGTGGCCGCTACGGCCGCCCACCGCCTGAGCCTCAGCGGTGTACAAGGTCTTTTTCTCGGATGAAGCCATAGGATGCAGTACTTAGGGTTTGTGGTTGTGTGCTTCTGTTAACTACGAAACGAAAGGGAAGGTTATGGGAGGAATTTCGTAGAAAAGGCCAGCGTGATTTGGTAGCGGCGCATTTTTACCTACTTTTGCCGCCCACTACCGGCCACGTAGTACAACGGATAGTATAGGAGTCTCCGAAGCTCTTGATCCAGGTTCGATTCCTGGCGTGGCCACAGAAAGCCCTCTTTGCAAGCTGCAACGAGGGCTTTTTATTTTGCGGCGGTGCCGGGCAGATGCGGGCAGGCGCCTCTACTGGTCCCAGCTATTTAAAGTAGCCCTAAGGTGCCCGGGCTACGAGCCGTAAGCACGCGACCGTGAAGCTCTTTTATAAGCTGCCTGGAAGCCGCACCGTCAGCTATCCGACTTCTTTCTCATTGTATAGCGACCCAAGCGCGACGTGCTGGTTGTTTCTGCGTTGATTGTGGGTAGAGCGGTCATCCTGCGCAGCACCACTCGAGGAGTCGGGCTTTTTGCCTGAACGTATTCCGTTTGTTCTGCCCACTATTCATGATTCGATGCTTATGCCAGCTAGCCAAGTAGTCTGCTTCGGCGAAATCCTGTGGGACGTACTGCCTTCGGGCAAACAGCCCGGCGGCGCCCCCTTCAACGTGTCCGTGCACCTGCGCCAGCTGGGCGTGTCGGCGCAGCTCATCAGCGGCGTGGGCAACGACGCTTTAGGCACGGAACTACTGGACTTTGTAGCCCGCAAAGGACTGGGCACCGATTATATTCAGCTTGACGCCACCCACCGTACCGGCGTGGTGCAGGCCAACGTGGACGACGCGCACGAGGTGACCTACACCATTGTGCACCCGGTGGCGTGGGATTACGTGCAGCACGATGCAGCCCAGGCAGAGCTGGTGCAGCGCGCCGATATGTTTGTATTCGGCTCGCTGGCGGCCCGCGACGCGACTACACGCCAGAGCCTGTACCGACTGCTGGAACAGGCCCGGTTCAAGGTATTCGACGTGAACCTGCGCCCGCCGCACTACACCCAGGAAGTGGTAGCACACCTGCTGGGCAAGGCCGATCTGGTAAAAATGAACCATCACGAGCTGGCCGAAATCATAGGCTGGCTTGGGCAGCCGCTCGACGCCAAGGCAGGCCATGAGGCCGCCATGCAATGGCTGGCTACGCATTTTGGGCTGCAGGGCGTGTGCGTGACCTGCGGTGCCGACGGCGCCCTGCTCTGGGCGGGAAACGAACTGTACCGCGCGCCCGGCGTGCCCGTGGCCGTCAAAGACACCATCGGTAGCGGCGACGCCTTTCTGGCGGCGCTGCTCAAAGGTTGGCTAATCGGCCGGCCGCCGGCAGAGTCGCTGCGTTTTGCCTGCGCTACCGGGGCCCTGGTGGCCATGCACGAGGGTGCTACCCCGGCCTTTAGCGAAGCCGAGGTAGACGCGCTGCTCGTCACCTGATGGGCGCGTCCGGGCTTCTTACAACTCCCTACGACTTCCTGTCCTTAGCTTTTCTGCCGCGCAGCGAGGTCTAGGTTAAGCGAATCGGTTTCGGCGCTTGAGGTGCTAAATGCGGTGACGCGACGGGGTGGCGGCCAGGGCAAGAAAAAGAGGCAACGCAATCCGGTGGTGAGTGGCCTTCGTAAGTTGGTCATTCTCACACCGCTCACTATCTACACCCAAGCACCATGGTAAAGTATCTGCTGGCTACAACGGCCCTCTTGCTGGCCCTCGGCACCGGCTTTTCGTCTTCGGCCTTCGCCCAGACTAAAGCCCAGGACGGCAAAATGAAAACGAAGGACAAAAAGAGCATGAACGGCACTTCTACCGGCGGCAGCATGAGCGCCTCGGGTAGCATGGCAGGCTCGTCGGCGGGCGTGATGGTGGGGGGAGCGATGATGGCGCCCAACAAAGACATCGTGACCAACGCCCTGAACTCCAAGGACCACACCACGCTGGTTACGGCCGTGAAAGCGGCGGGACTGGTACCTACCCTGCAGGGCGCGGGCCCTTTCACGGTGTTCGCGCCCACCAACGAAGCCTTCCAGAAGCTGCCCGCGGGAACGGTGGAAAGTCTGGTAAAGCCCGAAAACAAGCAGCAGCTCACGACCATTCTCACTTACCACGTAGTGCCCGGTCGCTACCTCGCTTCTGACCTGAAGGATGGGCAGAAACTCACCACCGTGGAAGGCGAAACGCTGACGGTAATGACCATGGGTGGCTCGGTAATGCTGCACGACAGCAAAGGCGGCATGTCCACCGTGACCATCCCCAATGTGGTGTCGAGCAACGGCGTGACCCACGTGGTAGACGCCGTGCTGATGCCCGCCCGCTAGGTTTTCAGCGCCAAAAATTCAGCTCCCAAAGCCCTTCCTGCCGAGCGGGGAGGGCTTTTTTGTGCCTGTAAAGGCACGTTGTCACCTGTCGAGGCCACCCAACTTTTACGGCCTGCGTATACGGGGCCATAACACCGTCTCCCTTTTTACTCCCAACCAAGACTCACCATGTTTAAGAAAACCATCTCCGTCCTGGCCCTTGCCGTAGCCTTTTGTACCGTAGCCGAAGCGCAGACCACCAAAACGTCGAGCGACGGTACCAAGACCAAAACGACCGACATGGGCACCAAGACCAAAACCAAGGACGACGACAACGGCAATGCCAAGATGAAGGGCAAAGCCGATGACGGCGCCAAGATGAAGGCCAAACTCAAGCCCATGAACGGCACCACGATGGACGGCTCCACGAGCGGCTCATCGTCGGGCTCTTCCACCGGCGGCTCGATGATGAACTCGTCGGGCTCGATGGATAACTCGGGCACCAACTCCTCGTCGACGACTACCAACACCACGACGAACACGAACACCACGACCAACAGCGGCATGATGCAGGGCGGCACGGGCACGAACCTGTCGAACACCACCACGCCGAGCAACACGGGTTCGGGCACGATGAACTCGGGCACGAGCACCACGCCGAGCAGCACCTCGGGCACCATGGATTCGTCCGGCTCGATGAGCGGTTCGGGCACCTCGACCACGACTACGACCGGCACCACCGACGGCACCATGAGCACCGGCACCTCGTCGGGGTCTGATGATATGCGCGTGGGTCGCCGCATGAAGCCCGACAAATCGGACAAGAAAAAAGATAAGATGAAGGACAAGTCGGGCATGTAAGCCCGGCCTGTTTAGAGCTGCGGCGGCGGCCCGGGCAATGCCGGGGCCGCCGCTTTTTTTTGCTCCGGCGCAATTTGGTAACCCCTCGGTAAAGCCGGTACGGATTGCTTTTCAGAACTTGGTCGCGGTTTTCCTTACTCTCTCCTCTTTCCTTTTGCATGAAGCACCTCTTCGCAACGCTTCTCTTAACCGGCCTGAGCCTGGCTTCGGTCACGGCCCAAACGCTACCGCCGGCCCCGCCGGCCAGCCTGCAGGGCGTGGCCCTGCGCGACTGGCTGCGCCAGAACTGGTACGATGGCAAGCGCGTGGACCTGGGCTACGACCAGGCCCGCGGCAAGATGTACAACTACGTGGACGTGTTCAACGGCCAGCTCACCTGCGTGTACTCGGGCTACTCGGTGCCCAAAACCATCGACTCGACGGCCACCAGCACGGCCAATGTGGGCCTGATCAACTGCGAGCATACCATTCCGCAGTCGTGGTTTAACGAGGTGAGCCGCATGCGCTCCGACATTCACCACCTCTACCCCACCTACACGCAGTGGAACTCGAACCGCGGCAGCGACATGTTTGCGGAAATTCCGGACGCGCAAACCCGCATCTGGATGCGCAACACCACCAGCCAGAGCAGCATCCCGAGCAGCAACATCGACGAGTGGAGCGAAGACAGCGGCTCCCTGTTTGAGCCCCGCGAAGACCACAAGGGCAACCTCGCTCGCACGGCCTTCTACTTCTACACCATGCACGCCGGGCAGAATTTTGATTCCGGCAAGGAAGTAATTACGGCCCTGGCCGACCTGCAGACCCTCTATCAGTGGCACTTGGCCGACCCGGTGGACGCCCACGAACGGGAGCGGAACCGCCGCGCCGCCAAGGCGCAGGGCAACTTCAACCCCTACATCGTTGATCCGTCGCTGGTAGCGAAGGCCTGGGGCTTCGCGCCGGCCGGTCCCACAGTTACGTTTGCCGCCGCTACGGGCAGCATCGTGGAGGGCAACGGCGGCACGAGCAGCTACACGGCTACGCTCAGCGTGTCGCCGGCTCCGACGGCCACCCTGACGGTGGAAGTGGCCGTGGACGCGGCTAACTCGACGGCTACTTCGCCCAGCGACTACACCTATACCACCCAGACGGTGACCTTCGCGGCGGGCCAGACCTCGCAGACCGTGACGCTTACCATCAACGGCGACACCCAGCCGGAGGCCGACGAAACGGTGCGCCTGGTGCTGCAGAACGCCGCGGCCGGCCTGAGCATCGCCTCGCCGAATGCGCACGACGTGACCATCCGCAACGACGACGGCCAGCCGCCGCTGGTGAGCTTCGCCGCGGCTACGGGCAGCATCGTGGAAGGCAATAGCGGCACGAGCAGCTACACGGTGAACGTGGTGCTGAGCGGCGCCGCGCCCACCGGCGCGTTTACCCTGCCCATCAGCGTGGATGCCGCCGGCAGCACCGCCGATGCCACGGACTACACCCTGAACACGACTTCGCTCAGCTTCGGGGCCGGCGTAACCAGCCTGCCGGTACAGGTAACGGTGAACGGCGACGCCACCGCTGAACCCAACGAAACGGTACGCCTGCTGCTGGGCCAGCCCAGCGGAGGCGGCGTAGCCGTGAGTGCCCCCACGGCCCACGTGCTGACCATCACCAACGACGACGCGGCTGCTCCCGGTGGCAGCGGCAACTGCGCGCAGCTCTTCTTCTCGGAGTACGTGGAATCGAGCGGCGCCACCCGCGCCGTGGAGATTTACAACCCCTCGGCCAACGCCATCAACCTGAGCACCTACCGCCTGCTGCGCTTCGCCAACGGCAGCCGCACCCCGCAGGCCCCTTACACGCTGAGCGGCATTATCGCCCCGGGCGGCACCTACGTGGTGGCCACGCCGGCTTCCGTTTCGCAGGTGCTGGCCGTAGCCAACGCCACTAGCTCGGTGGTCGACTTCAACGGCGACGACGCCATGGCCCTCTTCAACGGCACCGACACACTGGACATCATCGGCGTTATCGGGCAGCAGGCCAACTGGACCATCCCCGGCGGCGGCGCTACCACCAACGCGACGCTGATTCGTCGGCCGACGGTGGGCAGCGGCAACCTGCGCTGGAGCACCGCCGCTGCTGAGTGGCAGGGCCGCAACGTGGACGACTTCTCCGACCTGGGCCGCCACACCAACACCTCGTGCGGTACCACTACGGGCACCACCAAGGCTGCGGCGCTGGGCGTAGGCATCGAGGTATTCCCGAACCCGACGGCCGGGGCGGTGCAGGTGCGCCTGCCCGGCCTGAGCGGCACGCACACGGCCACCGTCGGCCTCTACGACGGGCTGGGCCGGCAGGTGCTGAGCACGCAGCGCACCCTGCGCGGCGCCGAGGCTACCAACCTCAGCCTGCCCACGCTGCCCGCGGGCCTGTACTCGCTGCGCGTGACGGTGAACGGTGTGCAGCACACTGCCCGCGTAGCCGTGCAACGCTAAACGCTGATTACGTTTCTGCTGAAAAGCGCCTTCCTGGCTTCGGCCGGGAAGGCGCTTTCCGTTAATAATCAACGCAATATTCCTCATTCCTTGAGCCTGATAATAAGCCAGATACCCACGTTGCAAATCCCCTTAACCTTGGCGTAACTTGCGTAGCTGAATAGCACCGGCGCCCACCCGTTTGCGGCGGCTTCCCTCCCACCCACTTTGCGTATGCAACAACGCTACTCTCGCCGCGGCCGCTGGTCGTGGATTCTGCTGCTGTTACTCCTGCTGGGCCGGCCGCTGGCCGCGCAAACCACCAAGCGCGTGGTGCTGCAAGCCTTCTGGTGGGACTATTGGAACACCAACTACCCGGCGGGCTGGGCTAACTACCTGGCCGACCTCGCCCCGCGCCTGAAAAGCATGGGCATCGACGCGGTGTGGATTCCGCCGACGGCGAAAAACAAAAACGCGACCAGCGACGTGGGCTACTCGCCCTTCGACCACTACGACCTCGGCGACAAGTACCAGAAGGGCGCCACCGGCACCCGTGTGGGCACCAAGGACGAATTGCTGCGCTTGGTGGCCGTGCTGCACGCCAACGGCATCGAGGTGATTCAGGACGTGGTGCTGAACCACACCGATGGGGCCGGTACCAACACCGGCGCCGGCGGGCAGGACCCGGACCCGTACGCCATGTCGAGCAACGCGGGCTACAAGAACTTCCGTTACGCCAGCTACGCCACCCCGCTGCCCGAGACGGGCGAAACGGCGGCCGAGTACTTGGCGCGGCAGGGCCGCTGGAGCAAGAACTTCCCCAACTTTCACGCCCACGCCGGCCACAACACCACCTCCGGCGACATGGCCGCGCCCTACTTCGGCCCCGACTTCTGCTACGGCGACGACGGGGGCTCTGATGGCTACGGGCTGAGCTCTAACGCTACGTACAACCCCGCTCAGGGCCCGGGCTACTCGCGCAACCAGGCCCGCAGCTGGCTGCTGTGGCTGGCCAAGCAAACCGGCGTCGACGGCTTCCGCTGGGACGCGGTGAAGCACTTCAGCTACGCCGCCCAGCAGGACTGGAGCTACAACCTGAAGTACCTCAACGGCTGGGCCTCGGCCGGCAACCAGATGTACAACGTGGGCGAGTACGTGGGCAACAAGGGCGAGCTGGACGGCTACACCAGCAGCGTCAACGCCCAGAACGGCGGCTCGGACTTTCTCATGGGCACCTTCGACTTCAGCCTGCGCGACGGGCTGTACCAGATGGTGACCGGGGGCGGCAACTTCAACATCGGCTCCCTGCCGGGCTACCAGCAGGACCAGCGCGTGGCGCAGTACGGCTCGGGCAATAGCATCAGCTACGTGCACCGCACGGCCCCATTCGTGAACAACCACGATACCTTCCGGCCCCAGCTCGACGCCAACGGCAACTACACCGGCTGGAACACGGGCTCGGAGCTGGCCCCGCACATCGACCCGTTTGACGCGCGCCTGTCGGCGGCCTACGCGGTGGCGTTTGCGGTGGACGGCAACCCGCAGATTTTCTTTGAGGACCTGTTCAACCTCGGCGGCACCGGCAAGCGCTACTCGCACCTGCCCTCTTCCAGCACCGACCTGCCCGTGCGCGACGACCTGGTGAACCTGCTCTGGTGCCACCAGAACCTGCACTTAAAGGACGGCGCCTACCGCGTGCGGGCGCAGCAGGGCGACCACCTCGTCATTGAGCGCAGCGCCAAGGCCATCATCGGCATCAACGACAGCTACGACACCTGGCAGGAAACCTATGTCGACTCGGACTTTGCGCCGGGCACGCGTCTGGTGGACTATTCCGGCGCCAACGGCAGCTACGAGTACGAGGTGCCGCAGGACCGGCGCGTGCGCATCAATACGCCGCCCTGCAACGGTTCGGCCCTGAACGGCCGCCGCGGCTACTCGGTGTGGGCGCCTAAGGGCCAGGGCAGCTCTTTCAGCCCGGCCCGCGCCACTACCACCACCCAGGAGTGGGAAATGGCCGACGACCTGGGTGACCAGAACTGCCAGAGCCTGGGCCAGGGCGGCCGCCTGCCCGACAACTCCACCAACCGCCGCGTGGTGGGCAAAATCTACGCGCAGGCCGGCCAGCCGGTGAGCTACGAACTGTACCCCGAGCTGCCCAACACCGGCCGCGACCTGACCCTGGAAGTGCAGGACCTGCAGGGCGACATCCTGAAGAGCAGCAACGGCACGGGCTCGGTGGGGGGTAGCTTCACGCCGGGCAGCACGGGCTGGCTGACGCTGAAAGTGCGCAACACCACAGCCAGCTACCCCGGGCAGCGCTGCTACGTGAAAGCCACCTATACCGCGCCCGCCGCGGCGGATGCGCGCACCGCCCCGGCCCGCAATACCGTGGCCATCTGGACCGGCAACGGCAACTCGGCCGACGTGAGCAGCTGCCGCAACTGGGAAGGCGGCGTGCAGCCCTCAGCCAGCACCGACGTGCTCATCCCGGCGGGCAGCTCGTTTATGCCCAATCTGAGCGGCACCACCCTGCAAGCCCGCAACTTTACCGTGGCTCCCGGCGCCTCTTTCACGCTGGCGGCCGGCGCAACGCTGCGCCTGACCGGCAACCTCACCAGCCAAGGCCCGCTGACAGCGGCCGGCACGGTGGAGCTGGTCAGCATGACGCCCCAGACGCTAAGCGGCACTGGCCTGAGCTTTAGCAACCTGATCATCGACAACCCCGCCGACGTGCGGCTGCTCTCGCCCGTATCCGTCAGCGGCACGCTGGCCCTGAGCAACGGTCACCTCATCCTCGACGACCAGAACCTCACGCTGACGACCACGGCTACCATCACCGGGGCTGGCAACGCCCGCTACGTGGTAACCAAAAACGACCCGGCCAGCGGCGGCGCGGTGATTCGGCCGGTAGCGGCCGGCGCTACGCTGCTCTACCCGGTGGGCACGGCCGCCGGCTACTCGCCGCTGAGCCTGCAGAATACCGGCAACACCACGGCTACCGTGCCCGTGCGCGCGGCCGGCACCGTACTCACCAACGGCAACTCGGGCGCGCCGCTCGCCCAGGCCAATAAGTTTGTGAACCGCACCTGGCAAATCAGCCCCACGGGCGCGCTAACAGCCTCGCTGACTTTCCAGTGGAATGTGGCCGACGAAAACGCGGACTTCGTGCGCAATGCTGCCACCGTGTACCACTTCAACGGCACGCAGTGGGAGCAGCTGCCCACCTCCGCCGTAAGCGGCAGCGGGCCGTACTCCGTTACGGCTACCGATGTGAGCAACTTCTCGCCGTTCAGCGTGGGCACGGGCGGTACGGTGCTGCCCATCACGTTGGTCAGCTTCGGGGCCGAGCGGCGCGGCGTGGCTGTGCAGTTGGGCTGGCGCACAGCGCAGGAACGAGACAACGTAGGCTTCGAGGTGGAAAAATCCGCTGATGGCCGCACGTTCCGCCGCCTGGGGCAGGTGCCCGGCCACGGCACCACCACGCAGCCGCAGACCTACCAATACCTGGACGCCAACGCTCCCGCTGCGGCTTACTACCGCCTGCGCCAGCTGGATACCGATGGCAAATGGGCTTACAGCCCGGTGCAGTACGTGCCCGCGGCAGGGGAAACCGTGGCGCTGACGTTGTTTCCGAACCCCACTACCGGCGAGGTAGCACTGCGGAGCTGGCCCGCCACCGGCGAAACCGTAGAGCTGACCCTGCGCACGGCCCTGGGCCGCACCCTCTACCACGGCCGCACGGCTACGGCAGCGGCTGCCGGCGAACAGCTGAGCGCTGCGTTGCGCCAAGCGGCACCGGGCCTGTACGTACTCGTGGCGACCAGCGGCGGCACGCAGCAGCACCTGAAAGTGGTGAAGCAGTAACGGCTTCTTGCCACAAAAATGAACGGCGGCTGTCCTTTCGGGCAGCCGCCGTTTTTGCTGGGTAACGCCGATGTAGACAGCACAGCCAAACATTCGTTGCGGGACGATTCCGGATTTAGCATTAAGGTTAGTTCCCCTCCTCAAATGAGGAGGGGAACTAACCTTAGCTTTAAACCCCGGCCCGCTGCTTAAGCCTCCAGCAAGTCCTGGTACTCGCCCTGGTGCTTCTGCACGAACTGGGCCACGTAGGGGCAGCTGGCGCGCACGCGCAGCTTTTCGGCGCGGGCCCAGGCCAGGGCTTCTTTGGCCAGGGCCTCGCCTGCGCCCTTGCCGCGCAGGCCTTCGTCCACGTAGGTGTGCTGAAAATCGACCACGCCGTCCTCGGGGAGGCTGTAGGCCAGCTCGCCCTCGTAGCCGTGCGAGGTGAGGTAAAACGTTTGGTCTTCGGATTGGTGTTGGACGTGCATGGCCAAGGTGCTTAAGGAGAAGTAAAACCGCGGGGTAGCGGCCGACGCTGGAGCACTTACGCGCCGCCGGCTTCGACCGTTCGGCTTCCGTTTACGTAGAAGACGCCAACCGGTGCCCCACCACCGGCCCGTTCTTTCTCCATCATCGTATGAGCCAAGCTACTACCACTTCTTCCACTGCCGAGCGGCCGTCCTCCCTGCCCAACCGCCCGGCTGTCACCACTTCCTCGGCCCCTGCGGCCGCCCCGGCCACTGCTGCCCCTACCCGCCCGGCCCTGCGCGTGCGCTACTGGGAGCATATGGACCCGGCCAGCAACAGCCTGTACCCCGTCGACTAACCGCTCACCGCATGAACCCTCCCACTCCCGAGCCCGCTGCTGAGTCGCAACGGCCGCAATCGGGTGCCGCAGCCGATAACGCGGCCGAAGGCACCTCGCAGTCGATGCTGGACCGCGAAACCTACGGGCAGATTCTCGACCAGCCCGCGCCCGACGCCGATACCTCGGATCTGACTTCGGGCCTGAACCAACCGGCCTCGCAGCACCTCGGCAACGAGGAGCGCGTGCCCGGCGAAGAAAATCCCAACGCCCGGGCCCAATAGCCCTGCGCACCATCCGTGGCACTGGCCCCGGCCGCCCGGCCGGGGCTTTTTGTTGCCGCCGCTGCTCGACCGCAGCGGCCTTGTTTGCGTAAAACGTCTCACCAACTCATCCACCCCCACAACCATGGCAGATAAACCCAACCAGTCGCAGGACTATAACCCCGACGACAACCAAGCCCACGAAGAGCGGCAGGAGCAGCAGCGCATCGACAACTCGGACCGCCCTACGCCGGCCCAGGAAAACAACAACACCGAGGGCAGCACCACGGCCATGCTGAACCGCGAAACGCACGGGCAGATCATGTCGCGCAGCACCCCCGACCGCATTTACTCCGACGGTAGCGACGACACCGAAACGCCGCGCCCGCCGACACTCAACGACGATACCACGGGCTTCGACCCGATGAACCGCACGCGTTAATTCGCGTTGCGCAGGCCCGCCGCCCGATTCGTGCTTGCGCGGGTCGGGCGGTTTGCGTTGCCGGCGCCACAACGGACACACCAGCGAGGCAACACCCCGGCCTGACCGGCTTCGGCACCGTTACCAGCTACATGTTTGTGTGGGTTCGGGGCGCTTGATTCTGCCGTAACATTGCCGGCTCAAAGCGACCTTCCACCACCCTTTGCTCCTACCCTTTACGCTTACTGATGCGCACGTTTACTTCCTTTGTATTGGCGCTGTGGCTGACTGTTGGCGCGGCTCACGCCCAAATTCCACAGAACCCACCCGCCGCCCAGCCCGACACGCTAAAGAAATACGCCAACCTGGAGGGGGTGCCGGTGGCCGAAAAGAAGCCCTGGTACAAGGGCAAGTTGGTGCGAGCTACCATTGTGCCGGCGCTGCTCATCGGCTACGGAGCCAGCACCATCAACGGCAATGGCCTCTACAGCAGCTACGACGCTCGTAGCGACGTGCGCCGGGCATTTCCGAATTTCCGCACCAAAATCGACGACTACCTGATTTTTGCGCCCTACGCCGAGCTGGCGCTGGTAGAATTGGCCGGCGTGGAAGGCCGCAACGACCGGCTGAATACGCTGCTGGTCATCGTTAAGTCGGAGGCCATTTTCGGGCTGAGCACCTACCTCATCAAGAACACCACCAAGGTGCTGCGCCCCGATGGCTCCACCTACAACTCCTTCCCCTCGGGCCACACGGCACAGGCATTTCTGGCGGCCAGCATCGTGCACGCCGAGTTCCGCGACAAAAGCCAGTGGTACGGCATCGGGGCCTACACCATTGCCACCGGCGTGGGCGCCCTGCGCATGCTCAACGACCGGCACTGGCAATCGGACGTGGTGGCCGGCGCGGGCCTGGGTATTCTGTCGGCCCACATCGGCTACCTGACGCACCGTAACCGCTGGGGCCGTAAGCCGCTGCCGGGCAAGTACAGCGTGATGCCTATGGCCTACCCCGGCGCCACCGGCCTCACGATGGTGTGGCGTCCGTAATGGTGAGGTTGTGAGATGGTGAGTTGAGGGGGCAACGAAACGGCTACGTCAGAACGGCACACGCACCATCTCACAACCTCACCGCCTCACCGCTACAAGAAGCGCCAACCGACAGTGGCCCCGCCATAGTAGTTGCGGCCGGGCGCGGGCTGGAAGTAGCGGCCTCCGAAGGCATTCAGGTCGTTGCCGAGCGAGTACCGGCGGTCGGTAGCGTTTTCGACGCCGACGTAGAGTTCCGTTTCCAGCGCCCGGAACCAAGTACGGCGCCAGCCGCCGCGTGCCCCGAAGGTCCAGTAACCGGCGGCGTAGTCGGTATTGGCGTCGTTGAGCGGCAGCCGCGCCTGGTGGCTGACGGTGGGGCTCAGGTAAAAGCCCCCGGCGGAAGCATCCAGCCCGGCCGTGAGCGTGTGCGGGGCCGTACCGGTGAGGCGGTTGCCGCTGAAGTCGCTGCCACTGGATTCGTAGCGACCGAAGCGGTAGTGGTTGTAGGTGTAGCTCACGAAAGCGCGCAGGCCGCCTGGCTCCTCAGCCGCGTATGCGCTGGACTTGCCGGGCAACGACTCGCTGGCTGCTACCCGTTCCTGCCGCCACAGCCAGCCGCTCAGGGCCGCCTCCACCCCGCGCTGCCGGGTGCTGCCGGTGTTGTAGAACAGTTGCTGACCCAACTCGTTGGTGCGCACCACGATAGTATTGCGCAGGCGAAAATCGTAAGCGGCCACGTCGAACTTCAGGCGCTGGCCCAGTACCTCGCCGCGGGCGCCTACCTCGTAGCTGGTGCCGCGCTCGGCCTGCAAGGCTTGGTTCAGGGAGCCATCCGAGGGCCGGATTTCTTCCTCCGTCGGCGGTGAAAACCCGCTGCTGACGCTGGCATAGGCCGAAATAGTTGGGGTCAGTTCCTTGAGCAGCGCTACCCGCGGCGACACTTCGGGGCGGAAGTCGCGGCTGATGTTGTAGGGCTGAGGCGGCGTATTGAGGGCGTCCTGCAGCCGCCGAATGCGGTAGCGCAGGCGGTTGTAGCTGGCGCCTACGGTGGCCAGGAAGCCGTACGGCAGCTCCCAGTCGGCCTGCGCGAAACCGAAGCCGGTGAGCGTGCGGATTTCGTCGTCGTAGCGTAAGGGGCCGGGCGTACCGCCGCGGTTCTGGTAGTTGCGGGAGCTTTCGAATGACGTTTGCAGCTCGCCGCCTGCCGTAAGGCGCAGTGGGCGCCCGGCCAGCGCCGTGCGGTAGTTGAAGCGGCTGCGGCCGCCGCCGCCTACCTGCGTATTGCGCTCAAAATCCACCAGATACGGCGTACGAATGACGCTACCGGTACCGTAAAGCGTGGTTTGGTTGCTCAGCCGCTCGCTGAACCGGTACTCGTGCGTGAGGCCCAGCAACGCCGTGCGCGAGGCGTAAAACGTGCGCTGAGCCACCGTACCCGGAGCCGCCGCAGTGCCCGGCCGGGCCTGGCGCGGGTTCTGCTCAAACTGCGCCCGCGTGAGTCCGCCCGGTAGCTGGTAGCGCAAATCGGTGTAGAGGGCGTGCACGGCCACCGTTTGCTTGTCGGAGGCGGCCACTTCGCCATCCAGGGCCAGCACGTCGCGGCGCAGGGTGCTTTGCTCGCGGTAGCCATTCAGTTCCTGCCGGGCGTACTGGGCGCGCAGCAGGCCTTTTTCAGTAGCCGTTTCGGCGGTGGCCGTGTAGCGGCGCAACCCGAAGCTGCCAGCAGCCGCGCCCAGAGCCACGCGGCTGGTGCCCGGCTCGGGCCGCCTGGTGCTCAGCAGCACGGCCCCGCCGGTGCCGGCTCCATAGGCGCTGCCCGCGGGCCCTTTGATGACCTCGATGCGCCCGATCAGCGTCGGATCGAGCAGGTTGAGCGGGGTGCTGCCGCTGGCCTCGGTGAAGGGAATGTCGTGGTAGTACACCTTCACATTGCGCACGCCGAAAGGCGAACGAAGCGTGCTGCCACGCACGCTCAGGCGGTAGCTGGCCGTGGCCCGTTCTTCCAGCCGCACCCCGGGCAGCGTGTTGACGGCTTGCGTCAGCGAAGTCTCGTTGAAGCGTCCGATGACGCCCGCATCCACCACGCCCACGGCGGCCGCGGTGCGGCGCAGCGGCAGGCGTTGGCCGTAGCCTATCACGGTGGCTTCGGGCAGGGCCACGGGCGCCGGGCGCGTGGTGTCGGGAGGGGTAGTCTGGGCCTGGGCCGTGGGCAAGGTCATCAGCGACGATGCCGCGAGCAGCCCCGCAAGGTACAATAGACGCATAACTGAGCTTTGCATGCCCAACGGCAAAAGGGGCCTTGAAGTTAGATTCTTTCGCTGCCGTGACTCCCAAACCCACACGCAGACGGCCCAGCCATGCGTTGTTGTCGGGCGGTATCTGGAAGTCCCAGTTTGCCAAGCTATGCACAACCCTGTAGACGTGTAGTCAGACACAATCCTGTTTCAGCCCATGCCCGTTGTTCGCCGCCACTCGCGCAAGTTGTTCTTTCCGCTGGGTCTGCTAGCCGCACTACTGCTCCCGCTGCTGCTCCAACGCCTTGCTCCAAGGTTGTTTCAACCGAAACAATGCGTGATGCAAATCAGCATGCCGATTCCACTGCATAAGGCCAGCTCTCGTTGGACCTTTACCATTCCGCCGAATATCGAGCAGCTGCGGCACTGGCACTCGTACGCGCTCATCGGCAATGCCCGGCACGACGCGGCTATGCTACGAGCCGCCGAAGAGCAGTTGGCCCGATTCGGAGCCCGCCGCGACTACCGCACGGGCATACGCATTGATTTTGGTAGCCACAGCCGCTACGGCCAGCTAACCACCGTGCTGGACCTGATGCTGCGCTACGACATCAAGCAGTACATGCTCGACATTTACCGCTCTGAGCCGGTGCTTTACGTGTGGAACGGCCATTGGTCGTCTGGCCAAGGGCGTTATTAGCTTCGGCGCGGAAAGCATTACCTAATTTGGCGCTTTCCCGTAACGCCCCGCATGAAGTTCTTCACCCGCAACCTCACCGTTCAGGTTCTTACCGCCATTGCCCTGGGCGTGCTCGTCGGGGCGCTGCTGCCGGCGGTGGGCTCGGCGCTGAAGCCGGTGGGTGAGACGTTCATCCGGCTCATCAAGATGCTCATCGCGCCCATCATCTTCCTGACGGTGGTGCTCGGCATCGGCAGCATCGGCTCGCTGAAAAAGGTGGGGCGCGTGGGCGGTAAGGCCCTGCTGTACTTCGAGCTGATTACCACGTTTGCCCTCGTCATCGGGGTGGCGGCGGCCAACCTGGTGCAGCCCGGCGCGGGCGTGGATACCTCGGCGGCCACGGCCAAAGCGGCCGAAACGCAGAAGTACGCCGAGCAGGCCGCCGGCATGGACTGGGTAGCTTTCTTTACCCACATCGTGCCCGAAAACCTGGTGGGCGCCTTCGCGCAGGGCGAGGTGCTGCAGGTGCTGCTGGTGGCCGTGCTCTTTGGGCTGGCCCTCACGCGGGTGCCCGAGGCGGTGGGTCGGCCGCTGCTCAGCACCTTCGAGCGGCTGAGCCACGTGCTGTTCGGGGTGCTGGGCATGGTGATGAAGCTGGCGCCGCTGGGGGCCTTCGGGGGCATGGCCTACACCATCGGCACGTACGGGCTGCACACGCTGCTGCCGCTGGCCAAGCTCATGGCCTCGGTGTACCTGACCATGGCCCTGTTCATCTTCGGCGTGCTGGGGCTGGTGGCGCGCTACTACCGGTTCAGCATTTTCCGGCTGCTGGGCTTCATCAAGGAAGAGCTGCTGATTGTACTCGGCACGTCCTCGTCGGAGTCGGCCCTGCCGCGGCTCATCGACAAGCTCACGGCCTTCGGCTGCTCCCGCTCGGTGGCCGGGCTGGTCATCCCCACGGGCTACTCCTTCAACCTCGATGGCACCACCATCTACCTGTCGATGGCTAGTATTTTTCTGGCCCAAGCGTTTAACATTCCGCTCACGCTCGGGCAGCAGCTCACCATCATCGGCATCCTGATGCTCACCAGCAAAGGCGCGGCGGGCGTCACGGGCTCAGGCTTTGTAGTGCTGGCCTCCACCCTGGCGGCTACCAAAACGATTCCCGTTGAGGGCATGGCCTTGTTGCTGGGCGTCGACCGGTTTATGTCCGAAGCGCGGGCCATTACCAACATCATCGGCAACGCCGTGGCCACGGTGGTGGTAGCCAAAAGCGAAAACGAGTTCGACGAGGCGCAAAACCAACGCGCGCTGGCCGGCATCGTACAGCCCGAAAGCACGGCACTAGCCGAGCAGCCCGAGCACGCGCTGCCTCTGGACCGGCGCTAACGGCGGTGCCTGACTTCCGTACCGCTCAGTTGCCGGCCGCCAGGCTCAGCTAGTTGCGTTGCTGACGGAAAAAACTGCACTTTCGGAAGCAAAAAAGGATGCACGCGTGTTATTTCGCTGTATCCAATTGACTGCATGGCTTCTTTACCCCCCGCTTTACGCAAAGCTCTCCTGAACCTGCCCCAAAAGGAAAAGGACCAGCTCCTGGCGCGCCTCGTGTGCCAGGATAAGGTGCTGACCGAGCAACTGCAGTTTCGGTTGCTGGAGGGCCCCGAGGCGCTGGAGGAGCGCCGGGCGCGCCTGCGCGAGCGGCTCGATGACCCTGTGCGCGGCTACCACCAGACGCCCAACGACTTACTACTCATCCTGCGGCAGCTGCAACACCAGATCAGCTACCACAGCAAGATTACCGGCGACCAGTTCGGCGAAGTGGAGCTGACGGTGCGCCTGCTCAACAACGTTTTCCGGCACCAGCCAGCCGCTGTGGCCCGGCTCACCGGCACCACCCAGCCCCTGCTCAGCCACCTCGTGCGCCGCGCCGACACCGCCCTGCGCCTGGCCGACAAGCTGGAGCAGGACTACCACCTGGAGCTGGCTGACGCCGTGAACGAGCTGCTGACCAACATCTGGGGCACCGCCGCCGCCCCGCTGGCCCGCGACCTGGGCCTGCCCCGCCAGTGGGGCGTGTACCAGTAGGCGTTACGCCGCGCCAACGCAGCGCGCCTTACGGCTCGCCCAGGTCTATATCCTGGTACATCTGCCGGATTTCGGCCCGCAGCGTTGTGTCCAGCTGAGCAGTTTCCTGCTCTCGGGTTAGCCGCTCGTGGTAAATAGCCGAAATACGCTCGTGTGCTTCTCGCCATGCGGCCCACTGCCGGGGAGTAAGCGAGGGATTGGTGCGCAGGGCCATTCGGTACTCGCGTAGGGCTGTGCTGCCCAGCTTATCCAGCTCTTTGGGCGGGCGCAGGTGGGGCCAGACGCCAAAGGCTTCGCCGTCATAGGTTTCGCTCCAGCGTAGCGCCTGGTTTTTCAAGGGGTGCCGCAACGCCCAAAGCACCTGATCCAGCCAGGGACCGAGCAGAGCTGGTTCGCGTTGCACGTCGGCTACTTGCGCGGCCGTCAGGGGTCCGGGCAAGACGCGGCTGCCCCGGTTATGTTCCAGGTGGACTTCCCCGTGCAGGTAACCTTCGCGGAAATAGACCTCGATGTCATGCTTACGAAACCGGCGTTGGTGTTCGGGGTAATCTTCGATGCGCAGCCGCTCGGATAAGGTAAACACTAGATTGGCCAGCTGTCGGGCCAGTTCGGGTGTCAGAGGCAGCACGCGCCCGGTTTCGCGGGCTCTTACCACGTGCCCCTCGCCCGTCTCCGCTGGCTCCACGTGCCAGAGGTAGCTTTCGGCCAGTGGGCTTGCGGGGTTGTTGCGGCCGATGGCCGTCGTCCACATGCCTTCTCGCAGCGGATAACGCGCCCAGTAGCTGGGAAATAAGTCCAGTGATTCGGGGTCGGGTAGCATAGCGGCGAAAGTTGACTAGCTAAGCTACGTAACGACTTGACAAGTGGCCTGCTACTCCAGCGCGCGAAATACGATGGGCAGCGTCATCTGCACTTTCACCGGCTGCCCGCCGACGAGGCCCGGCGTCCACCAGGGCATGATGCGCACCAGACGCAGGGCTTCGGCGTCGAGGTCGGGGCCGAGGCCGCGCACCACTTTGGGGTCGAGCAGGTGGCCGCGCTCATCCACGATAAACTGCACCAGCACCTTGCCCGAGAGCCCCCGGCGCAGGGCCTCGTCGGGGAAGTGCAGCTTTTCGCGCAGAAAGGCCAGCTGGGCCGGTGCGCCGCCGGGGAAGCTGGGCATCACGTCGGCGGCGTAGTACAGGGTAGGGCTTTTGGCATCCGTTGCGGCCGGGCTGCCTTCGGCGGCGGGTGGGGCGGCACTGTCGGTATCGGGGGTGCCGGCCAGGCTAGAGGTTTGCTGAGCCCGGGCCGGGTGCGCGGCGCCGGCCAGCAGCAGGGCAAATAGTAGCGTGACAGGGCGTTGCATACGGCGGCGAGCAGCGGGGCGGAGACGCGGGCAAAGCTAGCGTGGCCGCCGGGCCAGCCGGTAAAGCCGACGTTACCGTTTGGTTGCCGTTAGGTTGGTAACATGGCGAGGCATCTTTTCGGCGGCAAGGGCAGTACAATGCCCTAGGGCTGGCCGTGGCCGCCCCTTCTCTCTTGCTTACCGCCATGACCTACACGCCCAACCCCGACCACATGCGTGCGCCCAGCCACCTCAGCCGCACCGAGCTGCAACAGGCCCTGGAAGAGCTGGATTCCAAAATCAAGATGCTGCACGCCCGCGCCAATGCCACCACCGCCGACTCGCCGCATCACTACCATGAGCACATCGCGGCCCTGGAAGTGAAGCGCCGCAAGCTGGGCGAGCAGCTGGGTACCACCGACAGCGCCGAGGACCCCGCCGACGAGCACGGCAGCGTCTGGACCGACCTGAAACGCGGCATCGATACGCTGCGCGAGGACATCAGCAAACTCCTCTAGCCCTATGATTGCCAAACGACTCCTCGGCCTGCTGCTGCTGGTCTTGCTGGGCTGGGCCCTGCACGCCTGCACGGCGCAGGAAAGCTTCAAAAACGCCACCGCCTGCACCAAAATCGAAGTGGGCATGACGCAGGAGCAGGTACGCGGGACCATGGGCGAGCCAGAAGGCGACGACGCCACCGCCGACGGCGGCCACAAGTGGTCGTACATGTTCGGCAGCGCCACCGATACCCAACCCATCATCATCAACTTCGGCCCCGATGGGCGCGTGACGAGCAAGGAATGCGCCCCCGAAGCTCGCGGCGACATCCGGCCCGACGCCAACACCTCCAAGGCCGAGTAAGCAGCGCTCAGGCTTTCCGAAAGCCCACCGTCTGTCATCCTGACGAAGGAAGGACCTTATCACCCCAGAACGACCATCGTTGTTACGACTCGTTCTGGCGTGGTAAGGTCCTTCCTTCGTCAGGATGACAGACGGCAGGTTTTATCTAACCTAAGTTGCGGGCAGAGCTACAGCTAGCTCCCCTCCTCAGCTGAGGAGGGGCTGGGGGTGGTTGAAAGGTTAGGGTTAAGGTTACTATCTGATGTCAGCACGCTTGATGCGCGACATGACGTTCTGTTTCAAACGCCCTAACCCGAGGCCAACCACCCCTAACCCCTCCTCAGCTGAGGAGGGGAACTAGCCTTAGTTTCTAGCTTCAAGCTACTATGCCACTTGGGTTATTTACCCAGTTCCTAAGCCCCGAATTACCTATTCGTCCACTGCCATTCGCCCCCGCTTTTTGGCCACTCGGGCAGGGCCCTTACCGCTCGGCCAGGTTTTACTACCGCCCGGCGGGGCGTTGCCGCACCTTTGAGTCATCAATCACGCCTCCAAACCCCTGATGACCATGAAACGCTTTGCTACCGCCCTCCGCCCCTTCTGCGCCGCCCTGCTGCTGGCGGCCGCTGCTACTACCGCTCCAATTGCTGCTCGGGCTACCCAACCCGCGACCACGGCGGCCGCCGACAACCCCGCTCAGCACCCCAACTTCACGGTACGGGTGGTGGGCAAGGGCCAACCCGTGCTGCTGATTCCGGGCCTGACCTGCCCCGGTGCCGTGTGGGACGAAACGGTGGCCCACTACCAGAAGCAGTACCAGTGCCACATTGTGTCGCTGGCCGGCTTCGGCGGCGTGGCAGCCCCGGCCAGCACCGATAAGCTGCTGCAAAACGTGCGCGACCAGCTGCTGGCCTACATCAAAACGCAGAAGCTCGCCCGCCCCGCCGTCATCGGCCACAGCCTCGGCGGCTTCATGGCCCTGTGGATGAGCGCCACGCAGCCCGAGGCCGTGGGCCCGCTGGTCATCGTGGATTCGCTGCCCTTCCTCTCCGCCATCCAGAACCCGGCCATGACCGCCGAGCAAGCCAAGCCTATGGCCGAGGGCATGCGCCAGCAAATGAGCAAAGGCGGCCCCATGCCCGCCGCCCAGCAGCGCCAGATGGTGGCCTCCATGATTACCGATACGGCCCGCCAGACCGTGGCCGCCCGCTGGGGCCGCCTCTCCGACCCCGCTACCGTGGGCCAGGTCATGTACGATATGTACACCACCGACCTGCGCCAGGACGTGGCCCGCATCAAGCAGCCGGTGCTGGTGCTCGGCTCCTGGGCGGCTTACAAAGACTACGGCTCGACCAAGGAAAGCACCCGCGCCATCTTCGCGCAGCAGTACGCCAAGCTGCCCCAGCACCGCATCGAAATGTCGGAAGCCGGCCGCCACTTCCTGATGTGGGACGACACGCAGTGGTTCTTTGCCCAGTCCGACGCCTTCCTGCAGCAGCACGCCCTGGCCAAGAAATAAATTGCCTAGCTTCGGAGGCCTGCCCCGCGTGGACAAGCCTCCGAAGCCATAATTTGGCTTGCTCTCCCTGCTAACAAACGCTTCGCCTAGAGTTATGTCTGCCGCTGCCCTCGACGTGTACCGCCTCGAACTTTCAGCCAAAGCCCGCAACGGAGTGCACTTTCTTGCGGCAGCTACCCTAGTGTGGCTGCTCATTGCCGGCATCTGGGCCCTGCCCTATGGCCCGACCCTGAAGAGCTTCATAACCTTCTTTGCCGGCTGCCTGGTACTGCCGCTGGCTTTCGGGTTCGGGCGGCTGCTGGGCGCGGCGTGGACGGTCCCCGATAACCCGCTGCAGCCCCTGGGCCTGTGGCTGAACTTCGCGCAGCTGTTTTACTTCCCCGTACTGATTTTCATGTACATGCGGGCCCCGCAGCACTTCGTAATACGGCATCATCACTGGGGCGCACTTCTTTCCCTACGCCTGGCTGTACCTTACCCGCGCCTACGCCGTTATGGCTGGCCTGATTGCCGCCAGCTGTATGGTGCTGGAGCTGACGGCCGCTGCGGCCCGGCCTACCTGATTTCGATGTTTGTGGCCCTGCTGACGGGCCTGGCCTACGCCGCGTACGGCCGCTACCAAACGGCCACCGCCCCGGCGCGGGCGGCCTTGGCGTAAGCCGCTTACTCCTTACGGCATGAGCTCAACTGCTTTTTCCTCGCCCCAGCGCCGCCGCCTGTACTGGCTGTTTCAGATTGTTGGCTGGGTGCTCTACGGTGTGCTGGGCCTGATCCTGGTGATGGTATTCAGCCACAGCTTCCAGCCCTTTATCCTACTGGTAGAGCTTTACGTAGCCGTCACCCTACTGGGCCTCAGCCACGCCATGCGCAACTACGTGAAGCGCTACGGCTGGGTCAACCTCTCCATCGGGGCACTGCTGCCGCGGCTGCTGCTGGCCCACACGGTGGTGGCCGTGCTCAGCCAGATCATCATCGGGCTGTTGTCTGCCTCGTCGGCGCAGCTGCTGATGGGCAGCTCGGCCCGCTCCTACGACTGGACGATGCTCATCGGCTACGCCATCAACGTGGAGTTTGTCATGATGCTGTGGTCGACGCTGTACTTCGGGCAGCACTACCTGGAGCGCTACCGGCAGGCCGAAATCGACAAGTGGAAGCTGACCGCCGCCGTGCGCGAGGCCGAAATGCAGACGCTTAAGGCTCAGATCAACCCGCATTTCCTCTTCAACGGCCTGAACAACATCCGCGCCCTCATCGGGGAAGACCCCGAATGCGCCCGCCGCATGCTCTCGCACCTTTCGGAGCTGCTGCGCTACGCCATTCAGCTGAACCGCACCGAGCAGGTGCCGCTGAGCCGTGAGCTAGCCGTGGTGCGCGACTACCTGCAGCTGGAGTCCTTGCAGCTGGAGGAGCGCCTGCACTACACCCTTGATGTGCCGGAGGAGTGCCTGGGCGTATCGGTGCCGCCCATGCTGGTGCAGGCCTTGGTCGAAAACGCCATCAAGCACGGCATTGCGCCCCGGCCGGCGGGCGGCGAGCTGCGCGTGCAGGCCTGGTGCACCGGCCCCGAGCTGCGCATGACGGTGGAAAATACCGGCTCGCTCACCGCTGCTGCCGATGCCCCCCGCCCCGACGGCACCGGCACCGGCCTGCGCAACGCCCGCGAGCGGCTGCGGCTGCTCTTTGGCTCCGCTGCCGAGCTTACCCTGACGCAAACCGCCCCCGATATCGTGGCCGCCACGGTGCGCCTGCCGATTCTTCGGGAAGAATCCAGAATGCAGAATGAGGAAATAATGTCCCGGCAGCTATCGGGGCTACCTGGCTGATCCTCATTGCTTCCGGCCCATTCTTCATTCCCCCTTTTTTCCTCCTTTATTGCCTTATGAACGTTCTGCTCGTTGACGACTCGCGCCTGGCCCGCCAGGAGCTACGCCGCCTGCTACAACGCCACCCCGATGTGGCGGTGGTGGGCGAAGCCGCCAACGCCGACGAAGCCGTGGCCAGCATTCAGGCCCTGAACCCGGATCTGCTGCTGCTCGACATTCACATGCCGGGCCGCACCGGTTTTGAGCTGCTGGCTGGCCTCCACGGAGCCGCCCCGCAGGTCATCTTCACCACCGCCTTCGACCAATATGCCGTGCAGGCCTTCGAGGTAAATGCACTGGATTACCTGCTCAAGCCCGTGGACGAACAGCGCCTGGCCGCCGCCCTGGCCAAAGCCCGCGCCGCCCTGGTCGCCGATGCGGAGGGCGCCGAGCCCGCCGTGCCGCACCGCGACCTGCTACGCGAAACCGATCAGGTATTCGTGAAGGACGGGGAACGGTGCTGGTTTGTGCGCCTGCAGGACGTGAAACTGCTGGAGGTGGCCGACAACTACACCCGCCTGCACTTCCACGACGTGCACCCGCTCATCCCGCGCACCTTGCAGCAGCTCGAAGCCCGCCTCGACCCGGCGGTATTCTTCCGCGTCAACCGCCAGCAGATCGTCAATCTGAAATGGATTGAGCACATCGAGCCGTGGTTCAGCAGCACCCTGAAAATCATGCTCCGCGGCGGCGGCGAAGTGGAAGTATCGCGGCAGCAATCCATGCGCTTCCGGGAGGCGCTCAGTTTTTGAGCGCCGGCACAGCAACGCTGATTAATATTTTTATTTTTCGTTTTAATATAATTTTAACACTATATAATACAAAGCCCAGTTAAATTTCGGTTGCCGCTGCACCATCTTCACTTTCCGCAAGCACCGCCGCTTATGATTACGTTTAGTGTCCTGATGGATTTCACGCCCGAAGCCGAAAACGCGCTGGCGTATGCCGTTGCCCTGACCCGGAACCTGGTAAGCCGCCAACTTCGGGCGGAGGTGTACCTGATAGTGCCGCTACCGACGGCCACCGACCCGGCGGCGCCGTACTTCCCTCACACGGCCGGGCTGCGCCCCGCCGGGGCGGCGCGGCGCCTGCACCAGCACACCTACTCGGTAGCCCAGCAGGTGCCCTGCCGCTCCCAGCTGCTCACCGGCCCCCTCGATGAGTCGCTGCCGGCGCTGCTCGACGGTAGCCGCTCCAACGTGGTGGTGCTGGGCCGCCCTGCCGACGATGACGGCACCGCCGCGCCAGCTACGGCCCTGTACCTGGTGCAACTGCTACAGCAGCCCCTGCTCATCGTGCCCGCCGACTTTGCCGCGCCCGCTGCGGCGCCCTCACGCGTGGCCCTCGACACGGACTGCCAACCGGTGCGGCTGCCCGCCAACGCCCGCCACGTATCGGAGCTGCTGCTGTGCCTGCTGCAGGACAGCCGCGTGCTCTACCTGGGGGCCGGGCGCAAGGCCGCCGCGCGCCTGCTGACGGAGCTTATCCCGAAGGCTGTGGGCATTCACGTGTACACGGCCAACGAAACCGCCCCGGCGCCCGAACAGCTGCTGCAGCGCTTCGACGAAATGGGCTTTCTGCACGAGCTGCCCCACACCGTACAGACCACTTACCATTCCTGCGTGGAGGAAGGCATCATCGAAACGGCCCTGGCCAACGGGGCCGAGCTGCTGCTGTTTGTGGCCCGGCAGCGCACCCTCGCGGGGCAGCGCTTCGAGGACAGCGCCACCGCGCAGCTGATGCAGCATTGTCCCATCCCGGCCCTGGTAGTGCCCGAGGCCGCCCCCGTCCGCTGGACGCGCTACGCCTGAAAAGCCCGGCTCACTACTCGCGGAGTCGAGTATGTTAGAGTAACCGGCCTATATCTTTTTGGTGGCAATCGGAGTAAAAGGCAATGGCAACAAGCTAATAAGCTGGCACATTGCCCAATCTTTTCTCCCCGACTCCACCGCCCATGAAACCGCTACTTTACTTCCTGTTTTCTGCCCTGCTGCTGCTCAGCGGCACTTCCTGCTCGCGCAGCGGCGACGCCACCATGCAGAACCCGCGCAACTATAAGTCCGCGGCGAACAGAGCACCCCACCGCGAAAATGACCGCCGCCAATACAAGCAAACCCGCGGCGGCAGCGTCGGGCTGGGCATCGATACCAAGGCGAACAACCCCTACCAGTTCCGCACGGTGAAAGCCCCCAAGAAATACAAGTACACCAAGGGCCGCGAGTAAGCGTGCGCGGCTTCAATTGCTCAATGGCCCGTGGAAAACTCTGCGGGCCATTTGCATTTGGGGCCAGCAGGGGCAAGTATGAGTGCGCACAAGGCCTACTGCCCCCAACCCGCGTGTGCGCGTTGGGCGAGGAGCGTGGAACAGTGAGCCAGCCCTGCCCATGCCTGAGCAAAATCCGCCGGAAGCGCACCGCTCAGCTGTTACATTTACGTATGCTATCCACCCCGGCTTTATTCCACCGACTGCCGTTATGCACAAACTTTTACGTCTGCTAGCTGCGGCGGGCAGCCTGCTAAGCGCCTCTGCGGCCCCTGCCCTGGCCCAGCTACCAGCGGCCTCATCCGCCGCACCTTCGCCCACGGTGCCCGGACTGGCCGTTCTCAAGCTGCAGCCCGGCGCTTCGCTGGCAGCCGTGGAAGCCACTCTGCGCCAGCTCGGGGCCGCGGGCGTGGCGCAGAAGTACCCAAAGGCGCAAGCCCCGTCGCCGGAGCGGCCGGGCAGCGTGGAGCTGCGCACCATCTACCAGTTCAGCTACCCCACCGCCCTGCCGCTGGCCAAAGTGCGGCAGGCCCTGCTGGCCACGGGCGCCGTGGCCTACGTGGAGCCTCTCTACCAACGCGCGCCGCTCTACCAGCCCAACGACCCCGGTGCCGACTCCACCGGCACCAACCCGGCCCTGACGCAGTACTACCTGAAGAATATCCAGGCCTACCGGGGCTGGGACCTCAGCCGCGGCGACTCTACCGTGGTCATCGGCATCAGTGACACGGGCACGCGCTTTACGCACGAGGACCTGCGCGGGCAGCTCAAGCACAACTACGCCGACCCCATCGACGGCCGCGACAACGACAACGACGGCTACGTGGACAACTTCCAGGGCTGGGACCTAGCCGACAACGACAACAACCCCACTGCCGAAGCGCCCTACGGCGGCCACGGCGTGCTGGTGGCCGGCTGCGTCGTGGCCCGCCCCGACAACGGCAAGGGCCTGGCGGGCGTGGGCTTCAACTGCCGCTACCTGCCGCTGAAAGTGTACCCCAGCACCGCCGGCGGCGTGTTTGGCGGCTACGAATCGGTGGTGTACGGCGCCGACCACGGCTGCCGCATCATCAACCTGTCCTGGGGCGGCACCGGCGGCAAGTCGCAGTACGAGCAGGACATCATCAACTACGCCGCCCTGAACAAGGACGTGCTGGTGGTGGCGGCGGCCGGCAACGCCAACGCCGAGCTGGATTTCTACCCGGCGTCCTACGACAACGTGGTATCGGTGGCCGGTGTCTCGCCCACCGACCGGCAGGTGCTCACCTACAGCTACCGCGTGGCCCTCTCGGCGCCCGGCGACTTTATCCTGACCACCGAAGCCAGCAACGACAGCTCCTACATTCCCGTGGCCGGCTCGTCGTTTGCCGCCCCCATCGTAGCCGGCGCGGCGGGACTGGTGCGCAGCAAGTACCCGCAGTTGTCGGCGGCGCAGGTAGCGGCCGTGCTGCGCCGCACCACCGACGACATCTACAGCCTCCCGGGCAATACCGCCTTGGTGGGCAAGCTGGGTACAGGCCGCCTCAACGTGCGCCGGGCGCTGGCACTGGGCCCGAATCAGACTGCTGTGCGCGTGCTCAGCCAGCGCCTGAGCCGCCCCCGCCTGCTGCCCGCCGACACGGCCCGCCTCACGCTCACCATACAGAACCTGCTGCAACCGGTGCAGGGCCTCACGCTGAGCGTCAGCTCGCTCACGCCGCAGCTCAGCGTCAGCGGTGGCGCTACCCTGGGCAGCTTGGCTACCAGCGCCACTGCCACGGTGCCGCTGCAGCTGAGCGTAGCGGCTGGCACGCCCGCTGGCACCCGCGCCGTGCTGCGCTGCCGCTTCACGGCCTCGGGCGACTACCAAGACGACCAGTACGTGGTGCTGGAGCTGAACCCCGACTACGTGGTGCTCACCGCCAACGACCTGCACCTGACTGTGACCAGCCGCGGCAACCTGGGCTACGACGGCACCGACAACCAGATCGGCGCCAGCATTACTTACCGCAACTCGCCCAACCTGCTCAGCGAGGGCGGCCTGCTGGTGGCCACGGGCCCCGCCAAGGTGATGGACCACCTGCGCAGCGCCCCGCTCTACACCACCGATGCGGATTTTCTCACGCGTCAACCGATCCGCATGGTGGCCGAAACCCCGGCCCGCCAGCAGGCAGCCGGTGCCTTTCAGGACTCGCTGCCCAGCCTGAGCCGGGGCCGTACGCTGGGCATCCGGGTGCGGCAGCGGGCCTGGGCCTGGTCGGCACCAGCCACCGACCGCGACTACGCCATCGTGGAATACACGGTGCGCAACGTCTCGGCCGATACGCTGCGGCCGCTGCACGCGGGCCTGTTTATGGACTGGGACCTACCCGGCGACGCCGGCCACAACGTGGCCAATTGGGACTCCACGCGCTACCTCGGCTACGTAGCCGACGCGGTCCGGCCGACGGTATTTGCCGGGCTGCGGCTTCTGCAGCCCACCGCCCGCCCGGCCGTGCGCTACTACGCCATCAATAACGCCGCCGGCCCCACGGCGCCCTTATCCTTTGCCGATGGCTTTTCCTCCGCCGAAAAATTCCTGACGCTTAATTCCGGCACCCGCCAAAACCGCGCGGGCGGCACCGTCGGCTCGGATGTATCGCACGTGCTGGGCGCCGCCCTGGGCCGCCTCGCCCCCAACGACTCCGTCACGGTGGCCTTTGCCGTAGTGGCCGCGCCCACCCTGGCGCAGTTGCAGGCTGCCGCCGACGCAGCCCAGATTCGGTATCAGCAGGTGCTGCCTACCCGCGCGCCCGCGGCTGCGCTGACCTGGCAGGTGTACCCCAATCCTACCACGGGCCAGGTGCGCGTCATCCTGCCGATTGCCGCCGCTGAGCGTCAGGCCGAATTGCTGGATGCGCTGGGCCGTAGCGTGGGGCATTGGCCCGTACCGGCCACTACCAACGACCTGAACCTGGGTCGGATATCACCGGGTGTGTATTCGCTGCGCATCCGCTCCGACGCGGGCTGGCAGGTGCAGCGCGTGGTGTTGCAGCGCTGATTTGCTGCCTGGCGCTGTAGCGTGGGTGAGCGGGTAAAAATCCGGTGTAGCCACTTTGCCATCAAAAAGCCCGCAGTTACCGAGGAGTCGGTAGCTGCGGGCTTTTTGATGGCAGGGCGTGGTATACTGGCGGGCTTGGGTGGCCGGCTCTTGGCGTGATTTAGTAAATATCAGCCGTCATGCGCGCTGGGAACATGGCCCGGCCGATAAAAACCTGGGGCGTGACTTCGTCGACGGAGTTTGCGCCAAAGCTCGTGGCGGCGCCTACCGTACCGCCGACAAACAAATCACCTGATGGACTGGGCTTGATGGAGTTGGCTTCGTCGGTGGCGGTGCTGCCAGCCGAGAGGAAGTCCAGCCACCTGCCGCTCCTGGTCAGCCGCGCCACGAAAACGTCGGTGCTGCCTTTGCTGGCCAGGCTGATGCTGCCGTACTGGGCGCCCCGGCTGAAGTGCCCGGAAATATAGATGCTGCCGCCCGCCCCCAGACAGATGCCGGTGCCTTCTTCCAGGGCGCTGCCGCTCAGGGTGTATACCCAGTCCCAGCGCCCGGTTTTGTTGAGCCGCGCCACGTAGGCATCGGAGCCGCCGCGGCTTACCAACTCGTTGGTCCCCAGTGAGGCCCGTCCGGAAAAGGAGCCGGTCACGAACACATTGCCATCGGCCCCGACGGCAACAGCGTGGGCGTAGTCGGTGCTGGCGCCGCCGCCGGCGGTAGCCCACTGCCATTGCCCGGCGGCCGTGGTTTTGGCCACGAAAGCGTCGTGCGTGCCGGCGCTGGTCAGCGTGGTGCTGCCAAAGCGCGTGCCCCCGCCAAAGTAGCCGGCGGCGTACACGCTTCCTGCCTCATCCACGGCCAGCCCCTGAATTACGGTCTGGTCGTCGCCGTTGGTCTGGCTGGCCCAGGCCCATTCGCCCTGCGGAGTGAGTTTGGCAATAAAGGCATCGGACGCGGCCTGGCTCTGCAGCGTGGTTGTGCCGAAGCTGGCAGTGCCGCGGAAGCGCCCGGCCACGTAGATGTTGTGGTGCGCGTCCATGGCCAGGTCCAGTATCTGGTCCTGCTCCTCTCCGCCGGCCGTGGTCACCGACTGCCACTGGCCGCTGGGCGACAGCACGCCCACGAACATATCGAGGCTGCCCTGGCTGCTGCGGGTGAGGGCGCCAAACCGGGCTGTGGCGGCAAAGGAACCGGTTACGATGACGTTGCCCTGCGGATCGACTTCGATTCCGCTGGCTATATCGGCCCCGTCGCCGCCGGCCGACACGGCCCATTGCCACTGGCCATCGGCCGATACTTTGGCCACGAATACGTCGCTGCTGCCGGTGCTTTTCAGCTCAAATGCCCCAAACCGTACCTGCCGGCTGAAACGGCCTGCGACGTAGCCGTTGCCGGCCGCGTCGGCGGCCACTTTTTGCACCATGGCCGCTCCGCTTTCGGAAGAATGGGCAACCCAGCGCCAATCCGGGGTCTGGCCGTGGGTGGGCTGATAAGCTGCGAGCAGAACCGCAAGGGCCGAGGCTGCTTTAAGCTGACGTAGTGCCCTGACACCTATCCACGTGGCCGGACGAAACGCAGCAGCGCTGGAAAGGGTAGATAAGAACATAAGAACACAGAATGGGGTGGAAAGAAGGAACGAGGAGCCTGTTCGGGATTAGGCTCCGGTTTCTACCTGCCAATGCGGGACCAATCCTTGCCAGGAACTCAGCACCCTGATTGCTAGGCGCATACCTATTACGGCGCTAGCGCACGTTATCCAGCAACTGGATAAATCATCCAGCGAATAGACCCAGCAATTACCGTGGCAGACGCCGCTTCGCACCGGCTGGCCCCTGCCACCTCCGCCAAAGGTTAGGCTGCTTTTACCCGTTGCAACAGGCTAGTACAACTTCCGTGGGCTTCCCCCGCAACGCCCCTTCGTGCCACCGCCGGACGGTAACCGCGCGGCCAGTTACTGCAATTAACCCATGGCCTTGCAAGCGGCCAGGTTCCTATCCAGCATTTGGACCAAAGTCCAGAATGCAGAGCAACAGATTTGTGGGCCATGAAATAACCAACTGATAATAAGACATATAAATAAAAAAGTCACTTTGGTATGCTCCTGGCCTAAGGCGGGCCAAACCGATTCTTATGCCAATGGAGCAACCTAAAATCTTTCTGGTAGACGACGACCCGTTCTGCCTTAAGCTGATGGAGCACACCCTCAAGAGCAACGGCTTGCAGCGGGTACACACATTTGAAAACGGCGGGGCGTGCCTCAACGCGCTGACCGACGAGCCCGACATCGTGTTCCTGGACCAGGTGATGGACAGCGTATCGGGCACCGACACGCTCAAGGCAATTAAGCGCTTCAACCCCGACATCTACGTGGTGTTCGTGAGCGGGCAGCAGCAGGTGGAAGTGGCCGTCGAGTCGCTCAAATTCGGCGCCTTCGACTACATCGTCAAAGACGAGCACATGACCAGCAAGCTCAGCGCAGTACTGGAAAAAATCATGCTCATGCGCACGCTGCTGGCCCGCAAGCAGACCAACCGCTCTTCCCGGCTTTTCTCCTTCTTCAACTTCTAACCACGCGCGCCGTCCGACGCGGACGGGCGCCAGACACATCCTTTAAAAGTACCATGAAACAACTCCTACAAACGGGGTGCCTGTTGCTGCTGTGCCTGCTGACCAGCTGCACGCAGAACCTCTTTCAATCAGCAAGCAAAACCGAGTACAAAAAGCTCACGCTCGACCCCGAGTACCAGTACCAGATCCGCAAAGACGACAAGCTGAGCGTGAGCGTGTGGGACCACGAGGAACTGAGCGTGGGCTCCATCTACAGCATTTACAACTCCAACGAGGTATATGGCAAGTGGCTGCTCGTCGATGCCCAGGGCAAGGTAGCGCTACCGAAGGTGGGCCCCTTCCAGGTGGAAGGCCTGACCGTGCCCGAAGCCGAAGCCAACCTCAAGCAGGTGCTGAGCCAGTGGGTCGTCAATCCGCAGGTCAACATCAAGGTGCTCAACAAGCAGGTGACCGTACTCGGCGAGGTAAACACGCCCGGCAACCTGCTGCTGGAAAAGGAGCGCAACACGCTGGTGGAAGTGCTCGGCCGCTCCGGCGACTTCAACGAGTACGCCGACAAAGAGCACGTGAAGGTGCTCCGCTCCATCGGGGCCCAGGTGCACGAGCTGGAAGTTGACCTTACGCGGGCCGACAATCTGGACCTCACCAACATCGTGGTGCTGCCCAGCGACGTGGTATTCGTGCCCGCCCGCAACGGCAAGCAATTCAACAAAAAGTCTGGCTCCACGCTGGCCGTGGCGTCGAGCATTACCGCCTTCATCGTTCTCACCCGCCTGATTTTCTCCCTATGAGCGAGCTGAACCAAACCCTGCGCCTGGTGCGCCCGCTCTGGCGCGGCTTGCCCGTTATTCTGCTCTGCACGGCCCTGGCCGTGGTGGGCGCCTACCAGTACCTGCGCTACGCCACGCCGCAGTACGAAAGCACGGCCAAAATCAAGCTGGCCGAAACCAACGAAAGCGCCATCAGCACCAACCTGGTAAAGACTACGGACGTTTTCGCCCAGAACAACAAGATCGGGGCCGAGGTAGAGCTGCTCAAGTCGCGGCTGCTGCTGGACAAGGCCCTGCAAACCCTGCGCTTCGAGCTGAGCACCTACCGGGTGGGCGACATCCGCAAGACCGAGCTCTACAAGCAGAGCCCCTTCGCCGTCGAGCTGAAGCTGAGCAACCCGCGCTGGCAGGACCAAGCATTCAAGCTCGACATCATCTCCGACGACGAGCTGACGCTGACCGCGCCCTCGGGCGAAACCAAGCAGGGCCGCTTCGGGCAGGTGCTGCTCTTTAGCGGGGCGGAAGTGACCATTGCCAAAAACCGGACGCTGCTGGCCGAAAAGCCCGACCTGGCCCTGGCCGATACCTACGAGTTTGTGCGCCACTCGCACGACCGGCTCCTGCAGGACGTGCTCGACCGCCTCGACATCACCAGCGTCGACAAGGACGTGGCCGTAATCCGGGTGAGCTTCCGCAGCCCGGTGCCCGACAAGGCCGCCGACCTGGTGAATGCCCTGACCCAGGTGTACATGCAGGATTACCTGGAAAACAAATACAAGGTGGCCAACACCTCGGTGGACTTCATCGACCAGCGCCTGCAGGCGGTGGGCCAGACCCTGGCCCAGTCGGAAAACTCCATCGAAGGCTACCGCGACCAGAAGCGCATCGTGAACATCGGCCAGGAAACCGACACGGAGCTGCACAAGATTGCCGAGCTGAAGATGCAGCGCGCCAACCTGCGCATGAGCCTGGCCGCGGCCACCAAGCTGTACCAGTACATGACCTCGGGCGAGCAGAACGTGCTGGAGCTGGCCCCCAACTTCGAGGCCTTCAACGACCTGCTCTCCAACGAAATCGTGAAGAAGATGAAGGATCTGCAGGCCGATAAGCGCGACCTGCTGCTGCGCTTCAAGCCCGAAGACGAGAAAGTGGTGGCCATCGACCAGAAGCTGGCCGACCTGAACAGCTACCTCACCGAGAGCATCAAGAACACCCGCAACGCGCTGCAGGTGAAGTACGCCGAAATTGACCAGGCCATTCAGCAGTCGGAAAAGGCCTTCGTGGGCCTGCCCACCCGCGAGAAAAACCTGGCCATTCTGGAGCGCAACTTCCAGCTGAACGAGAAGCTCTACACCATGCTGCACGAGAAGAAAACGGAGGCCGAAATTGCCAAGGCCGCCCCGACTTCTTACCACCGCATCATTTCCGAGGGCGTACCGGCCACCGAGCCCATCGCGCCGAACCACCTGCTGGTGCTGCTGGTATCGGGCTTCCTGGGCCTGGTAGCGGGCACGGCGCTGGTGTACCTGTTCTCGGCCGCCCGCGCTACCCCGAACGATACCTTGCAGATTCAGAAGGAGTCGCGCATTCCGGTGGCCGTGAGCATTCCGTTTCTGCCCGCTGGGGCCCAGCGCGTGGCCTACTTCCGCCAGCTGGCTACCCGCCTGGAGCTGAAAGGCCTGCTGAACCAGGGGCAGAAAGTGGTGGTAAGCTCTTTCGAGGAGCAGGAAGGCTCCGGTTTCTTCTTTGAGAACCTGACCTCCACGCTGAACGCGCAGGGCAAGAAGCTGCGCGGCATCCACATCACCGACCCGCAGACGCTGAACCCGGCGGCCCTGGACTCGGAGCTGATGCTGGTGCGTAACCTGCCCCTGAACGAGGACAGCCACGCCTTGGCCGTGATGGCCGGCGCCGACGTGAACCTGGTGCTGCTCGACGGCTGCACTACCCCGCTGGCTCGCATCAAGCAGCTGGAAGAACTGGTGGAGGAGTACAAGCTGCCGAACGTGCACTTCTGCCTGAACCGCGAAGGCTACCGCCCGGGCTTGTTCCGCCGCTTTGGGAAGCGCCCGGCCAAACAGGCCAGCTGGAAGTTTGGCGAAGCCCGTGCTGGCGCCCACGCTACCGCGTAAGCTTGCCGCCCTGCCGGCCCGCTACTGGGTAGTAGCGGGCCAGGCAGTGGTCAGCGCCACGTCCTTTCTCACCAATGTCTTCCTGGCCCGGCTCTGCGGCCTGACGGTGTTTGGCGAGTACAGTGCCTGGCAGATGGTGCTGCTGCTGGCCCTGGCGGTGCAGGGCGCGCTCATCTCGCAGCCCATGCAGATCGTGCACGGGCAGACGGCGGCCGCCCGGCGCCCGGCCTACCGGCAGGCGCTGCTGACCATGCAGCTGGTCTTCAGCTTGGTAGCTGCACTAGCCGTGGCCGGCGTCAGCCTGGCGGTGCCGGTCGCCACGGCGGCGCTACCGGCCTTTCTGGTGTGCCTGGTAGCTACCTGTGGGCAGGATACCGCCCGCAAGCTGCTGCTGGCCGAGGGCCAGGTGCAGGTAGCGCTGCTAAGCGACGTGCTATCGGGCGCGGGGCAGCTGCTGGTGCTGCTGTACTGGGCCGTGGGCCGCGTGGCCGTGCCGCTGCCGGCCGTGCTCTGGGCCGTGGGGCTGACCACCGTGCCGGCCCTGCTGCTTTCGGCCGCTGCGCTGCGCTGGCGGCCGGGCTTCGCAGCCGGGGCCCTGCGCGAATTCGCGGGGGCGCACGGCCGGCAGGCCCGCTGGCTGCTGCCCACTGTGCTGCTGCAGTGGACCTCTGCCAACGCCTTGCTGGCTTTTGCCGGCTGGGCCGGCAGCGCGGCCACGCTCGGCATCCTGCGCCTGGCCCAGACGCTGATGGGCATCTTCAACGTGGGCCTGCAGGCGGCCGAAAACTACGTGCTGCCCAAGCTCAGCCAGAGCTTTGCGCGGCAGCCGCGGCTGTTCGAGCAGCAGCGCGCCCGCCTCACGCGCACCATGCTGCTGCTGGCGGCCGGGCCCATTGTGCTGCTCTTCGTGCTGGCCGGGCCCATCGTAGGTTGGCTGCAGGCCGATGCGCTGCAGTACAGCAACGTGCTGCGCTGGTGCTGCGTGCTGTACGTGGTGATTCTGCTGGTGTACCCGCTGCGCCTGACCGTGCGCCTGCTCGATGGCTCGCGGCCCTACTTCGTGGGCTACGTGCTCAGCATCGGCGTGTCGTTCGGGCTGGGGCGCTGGCTGATCGGGCAGTGGCAGGCCAGCGGCGTGGTGCTGGGCTGGATAGTGGCGCAGGTGGTGCTGGGCCTGTACTGGGGCCTGACCGTGTGGCGGGCCCAACGCAACAACTCAACTGAACCGGGCGGCCTGGCTGCCCTCGAAACGCAATGAAAGTTATTCACCTCATCCTGGGCAAAGCCAACCCGGAGCGCATGAACGGCGTGAACAAGGTGGTGCACGCCCTGGCCACCGAGCAAAGCCGCGCCGGCTGGGACGTGGAGGTCTGGGGCATTACCCGGGACGTGGCCGAAAACTACCCGCCCCGGGAGTTTCGCACCCGCCTGTTTGCCGCGGGCCGCAACCCCTTCCGGCTGCCCGGGGCGCTGACGCACGCCCTGCACGACGCGGCCCGGCCCGCCGTGGTACACCTGCACGGCGGCTTCATCCCGACGTACTACGCGGCGGCCCGCCAGCTGCGCACCTTGGGCCTGCCCTACATCGTGACGCCCCACGGCAGCTACGGCCCCCAGGCCCTGCGCAAAAACCAGCTGGCCAAGCGCGTGTACCTGCGCCTCTGCGAGCAGTACGTGCTCCGGCACGCCGCCCGGGTGCATTGCCTGGGCCAGAGCGAGGTGCAGGGCCTGCAGGCCCTCAACCCCGCGCTGCCCACCAGCCTGCTGCCCTACGGCTTTGAGCTGCCGGCCGCCGGCCCGCCGCCCGTGCCCACGCCGGGCCAGGTCTTCCGCGTGGGCTTCTGCGGGCGCCTCGACGAAAGCCACAAGGGCCTGAGTTGCCTCATTGCCGGCTTCGGCGAATTTGCCCGCCGGCAGCCCGGGGCCGAACTATGGATTATCGGCGACGGCCCCGACCGGGAGCGGGTGGAGCGCTGGGCCGCCGCCGCGCCCGCCGGCACCATCAAGGTGCTCGGCAGCCGCTTCGGCGAGGAGAAGTTCGACCTGCTGCGCCAGCTCGACGCCTTCGCGCACACCTCCCACTACGAGGGCCTGCCCGTGTCCATCCTGGAAGCGGCTGCGCTGGGCATTCCGTGCGTGGTGACCGAGGCCACCAACATGGGCCCGTACATCCGCCGCTTCGAGTGCGGGCAGGTGCTGGCCGAAGCCCAGCCCGGGCAGTTTGCCGCTGGCCTGCAGCGCTGCTTCGAGCAGTGGAAGAGCACGCCGCGTCCGCAGCTGCGCCAGCGGTGCCGCGACATGGTGAGCACGGCCTTCGCCTGGCCCACCCTGCTGCACGATTATCAGCGCATGTATCAGCAAGCCCTTTATGCGTAGCACTTCTCCCCCCGACCACCGCCGGTTTCTGCGCCTGCTGCAGGTGCTGCTCACGCTGGTGCTGCTCGTCAAGCTGGCCGGCTTCTTCACCTGGAGCGAAGACGTGGGCTTCACGCGCGCCTTCAAAATGGTCAGCCGCCTCTCCATGACGGCCGCCGCCTACGGACTGTACCGGCTGATTCTGAGTCGCGGCGCCGTCGACTCGTTTCGCTGGCACAACAGCCTGGCCCCCATCCTCTACGCGGGCTACCTGCTGCTGGGCCTGGCCTCGCTGCTCTGGTCCACCGACGCGGCGTACTCGCTGCTGCAGCTGGTGATGGACGTGGAGAGCCTCGTCTTCGCGTTCTACTTCGTGAAGTGCTTTCTGCTGCTCGATGCGTTTTTCCCCACCAGCCGCATCAGCTTGCCCAACGTGGTCGGCAACGCCTCGTTTGGGCTGATTGCGGTATTCTTAGGGGGCATGCTGGTAGCGCCCGAGGTGTTTTACCGCCTCACCCACAACGGCGAGGAGGCCCGCCTCGGCGGCTTCCTGATGAACCCCAACGAGCTGGGCATGCTCTGCGTGGTGGGCATCTCCTGCCTGAGCTTCAATTTCTACCGCGGCTACCACCCCCTGCTGACGGCCCTGAAAATCCTGCCCCTGTTCTATGCCCTGCTGCTCACCGGCTCGCGCTCCTCGCTCGTGGGCTTCCTGCTGATTGCGCTGCTGCACGTATTCCAGTCGGGCCACCGGCGGCTGCAGTGGGCTACCGCGGCCGCCGCGCTGCTGGCCGTACCGGTGGCCGTACGCACCCTGTTCATCAAGCAGGGCGGCGTGGAGGAAGTGCTGAGCCTGACCGGCCGCCTGCCCTTCTGGCACGCCCTGCTCACCGAAGGGCTGCCCAAGGAGCCTCTGCTGGGCTACGGTTTCATGCGCATTGCTTACGGCGACTATTTTCAGAGCACCCACACCTACGCCGCCCAGATGACGCACAACACGTTCATTCAGGTGCTGCTGAACCTGGGGCTGGTAGGTTTCGCGCTGGTGCTGGCTCAGCTCACGCTCACCCTGCGCGGCTTCGTACGCACCCGGCAGACCGAGCGGCGCCTGCTCTTCTTCGGCCTGCTCATCCCCATCCTGATCAACTCGTTCACCGAGTTTGGCATCTTCGGACAGACCAACTACGGCATTCTGTTCTACCAGCTGCTGATTTTCCTCATCAGCCTGCGCTACCACCCGCTGCTCTCCACGGCCGAAAAGCTGCTGCTCAAGCGCAAGCGCCCCGAGCTGCCGCTGCTGCCAGCCTGATGCACCCTCTGCGGCCGGCACACCAGTTCAGTGCCTAGATGGACCGGGCCCGGCCAGCGCGCATTCCTCTTTCCTCACTGACGCACGCTTTCCGGGCCTCCGCCGGGGCAGCTGCCTGCGCCCTGTTGCCAGCCCGGCCGCCCGTTTCGCAGCCGCCCAAATACCGCCCCACTCTTTCCACAGCCTTCCCCACCGGTGCCTGCACCGCATTTTTTCCGGCTTTTCACATCCCATTTTTATGAAGACACTACTAAACAACTCTCACCGCGTGGCCAGGCTGCTGGGCCTGCTGCCACCCCTGATGCTGATGGGCCTGCTCCTCTTTGCGCGCGAAATCCGGTCGGCGCGCCGCCCGGTGCTGCCGGCCAGCACTACAGTGCTGCTGGTATGCCACGGCGAAAAAGCCCCAGTAGGCACCAGCGGTACCCCGCTGGCCCCAGCCGGGCAGGTCCGTGCCCAAGCCCTGGCCGATTTGCTGAGCCAGCGCGGAGTCGCAGCCGTGTTTACGCCGCCGGTGCCCAGCTGCCGGGCCACCGTGGCGCCGCTGGCGCAGAGCATCCACCTGACGCCCCTGGTGTACAATGCCACGCAACCCAGCGCGGTAGCCAGCCGCATCACCCAGCAGTACGCCGGCAAAACCGTGGTCGTGGTCGGCGAGCCTGCTACCCTGCTGCCGCTGGTCGATGCGCTGGGCGTGCCCCGGCCCGTGAGCAGCGTAGCCGAAACCGACCACGACCTGCTGCTGGAAGTACGGCTACCGGCCGATGGCTTCCCGATGGTGCTGACGCGCCGCTACGGCGCCTCGGAGTAGCCTCGCTTCCACTCCCGTTGGCATGTGTCGCCCAAAGACGAAGCCCTATCTGAGCGAGCTAAAAAGCCCGTTCCGAGGCACCCGGCCGCATCTGGCTCAGCGAGCGGCGTAAACGGAAGCAGGTCGCAACTGACCTGCTTCCGTTTATAGCGGCTGGGTAAACACTTGTAGCGCGTGCTTCGGCCCGCGTCCGTCCGCACGATTACGTGCGGACGGACGCGGGCCGAAGCACGCGCTACACCATTTGCGGACAGCTGTGGAAAGTAGCATTCAGGTCATGCAGACTGGTCTTTGAGCGGCGGGGAGCTATTGCCTAAGTAACACTCCGGCTCGACCGGTAGCCCGCCCGCGCCGCCGTTTGGGTAGCGCGGGCCGGGGTATTTTTTCGCTGTCCAACACCAATCCAAGCGCTGGATCAGGCTGTCCGAGCCCCCCCCAGCACTTGGACTAGGGCTCCAAACCCGGGAGTGATAGTCCAGCTCATAGACTGGCAGGACGAATCATTAAAATATACTCATTGATTACCAGATCGTTATCTGCAAAATAATTTCTGGCCCTGCCTTGGCATCAGGGCCGGCATGCACACAACTACCCTATCCGATGATGATCAGCAACTGCTGACCAGCCTGATGGCCAAGCTGGGCTATGCGGCGGTTAGCCAGGGCGGCATCCAGCTGCGCGGCTTACGCAACCCCGGCGGCAGCCTGCGCTGGGTGTGGCCGGCCCGGCTGCGCCAGCCGCTCTTCCTGGAGTTCTATAATGCCTCGTCGCCCAAGGCCCGGCTGTTCTGCGCTCTGGTGCGGCTGGTGTTTGCCTGCGGGCTCACGCGCTGGCTGTTTCCGGTGTTGCCTGGCCGTTTCGCCAGCACTGGCACGCGCAGCTGGCCCGCCACCGATTTTGCCCTGTTTACGGGCACGCCCGGCCCGTACCGCAAAGCCGTGTGCTGCTCCGTCGACAAGGCCGGCCGCCGTACGTTTGCCAAGCTGCCGCTCACCGCGGCGGCGGCCCATAAGGTGCAGGCCGAAGCCCGGGCGCTGCAGGCCCTGGCCAAGCGCCCGGCCGCTTCGTTCTGCGTGCCCGAAGTACTGGCCGCGCAACCGGGCTTTCTGCTGCAGCGCGGCGTGAAGCCGGTCCGGGCCCGGCGCGCCAGCCAGCTCACCGGCCAGCACCTGGCTTACCTGCGCGAGCAGTTGCAGGCCGCCACCGCACATCCGCTCGCCGAAACCGAGTTCTGGCAGACGGTGCAGCGCCAGGTTGCGCGCCTGCAGGACCTGCCCGACACGCGCATTCCCTTCGGGCTGCGCACCAAGCTGCAGTTGCTGCTGGAGCGCATCGAGCCGGGGCAGGTTCTGCCGCTGGCCTTTGCCCACGGCGACTTCACGCCCTGGAACTGCTGGCTGGCTCCCGACCACCTCGCCCTCTACGACCTGGAGTTTGCCCTGCCCGCCGCCCCACTGCTCTACGACCTGTTTCATTTCCACGTGCAGCAGGGCCTGCTGGTGAGCCGGCAGCCCGCCGCACAGATCCGCAAGCAGCTCTGGCAGCAGGCCCGCACGCATTTCCCCGAGTTGACCGAGGAGTCGTTGCGCACGGCCCTGCAGCTGTACCTGCTGCACCAGGTATCCAGCTACGCGCTGGTGTACCACGCCCAGGAGCAGTGGCACACGCAGGTGCAGTGGCTGCTGGCCGGCTGGAACGAGCTGCTGACCCTGGAGCTGGCCGCCCACGTGGAGCACCGCCAGCTTTGCCTCTACGACCTGCTCGACGGCCTGCCCGCCCGCGGCGGGGTGGTGCTCAAGCAGCGCGCCGCCAACGCTTATTACCCCGCCGCCACCTCCGACGTGGACCTGCTGCTCCCGCATGCGCAGGTGCAGGCCACGGCGGCCTTTCTGCGCCGCTTCCCGCTGGTGCGCTCGGCGGCCGTGCGCCGGCAGGCCCACATGGCGTCCGTCGACTGTTTTTTCCACGACGGCTCCTTCCTCTCGGTCGACCTGCTGCACCAGGTGCTGCGCAAGGCCGTGCAGATGGTCGACAGCGCCGAAATGCTGGCCGGGGCCCGCGTGGCTTCGGCCGGGGTACCGGTGCCAGCCCTCTGGCACGACTTCGAGTACACCTGGCTGTTTTATTGGCTCAACGGCAGCGACGTGCCGGCCCCGCACCGCCGGTTTTTCGAGCAGCGCAGCCCGCAGGAGCAGCGCATGCTGCTGGATTACCTGGTCGATAAGTACTGCCTGCACTTCGACAGCGTGGCCTCGGCCTGCACGTACCAGCCGCTGATAGCCGTGCAGCTGCGCCTGATGGTGCACGCCCAGGCCGGCAATGGCTACTGGCAGCTACAATGGCGCAACCTGCGCTACGCACTGCACACGGCAGCCTCGTTTTTCCGGCCCCACGGCTTCGTCATCACCTTCAGCGGCGTCGACGGGGCGGGCAAGTCCACGGTCATCGAGCACATCAAGGAGCGGCTGGAGAAGAAGTGGCGCAAGCGCGTGGTGGTCATCCGCCACCGGCCGTCGGTGCTGCCCATCCTCAGCGCTTGGAAGTACGGTAAGGCCGAAGCCGAGCAGCGTGCCGTGCAGACGCTGCCCCGCCAGGGCGAAAACCAGAAGCTCAGCTCCTCGCTCGTCCGCTTCGGGTATTACTACCTCGATTACCTGCTGGGCCAGGTCGTGGTGTGGCTTAAGTACACCCGCCGCGGCATCGTGGTGCTCTACGACCGGTACTACTTCGACTTCATCAACGACAGCCGGCGCAGCAACATTAGCCTGCCCGAGCCGCTCACGCGGGGCCTGTACGCCTTCGTCAACAAGCCCCGGCTGAACTTCTTCCTCTACGCCGACCCGGAGGAAATCCTGCGCCGCAAGCAGGAGCTGTCGGGCGACACCATCCGCGAGCTGACGCAGAAGTACCAGACGCTGTTCGGGCAGCTCGCGGGCAAGTACCGCCAGTCGCAGTACGTGCCCATCGAAAACCATAACCTGGACGACACGCTGGCGCTGATCGGGCGCTACATCCAAGCCGAAATTCAATGAAACAACTGTTAGAAAGCCTCGTGCGCCGGCGCAACCCGCACTTCGCCATTCACCCGGCCGTATCGGTGGGCTGGCTGGCGGGCTTTGCCGGGCGCACGGCCGCGGCGCTGCTGCGCGGCCAGAAGCTGTGGCTGCGCGGCCGCCGCCCGCACGGGGCCCTGCTGGGCCGCGGCGTGCGCTTCGAGTACCTGAGCCGCATGCGCTTCGGGCGCTGGCTGAAGGCCGGCGACGGGGTGCGTTTCAGCGCCCTCTCCACCCGCGGCCTCTCCCTGGGCGACAACGTGAGCATCGGCGCCTTCAGCCAGGTGGTCGTGTCCACGTCGTTGCAGGAGCCGGGCGCCTTCATCCACATCGGCAACTCGGTGGGCATCGGCGAATTTGCCTACCTCGGCGGCGCCGGCGGCCTTTCCATCGACGACCATTGCATCATCGGCCAGTACTTCAGCTGCCATCCCGAAAACCACGTGCACGCCGACATGGAGCGGCCCATTCGCCTGCAGGGCGTCACGCGCCGCGGCATTCACATCGGGGCCAACTGCTGGATCGGCAGCAAGGTCACGGTCCTCGACGGGGTGAGCATCGGTGAGGGCTGCGTGGTGGCCGCCGGGGCCATGGTGACGCGCCCGGTGCCCCCGCGCTGCGTGGTGGCTGGCGTGCCGGCCCGCATCATTTCCCTGCGCGAGCCCGCAGCCGTGCCGAACGAACCCGTATCCGCCTGATGAACACCGTGCTGATGACGGCTTACGCCGTCAACCCCTACAAAGGCTCGGAGGACGCGACGGGCTGGAACCTGATTCTGCAGGCGGCCCGCACGCACCGCGTGGTGGCCGTCACGCGCGAAAACAACCAGCCGCCCATCGAGCGGTACCTGCTCGCGCACCCCGAGCTGGCCTGGGTGCGCGAGCAGGTCGAATTCCGCTACTTCGACCTGCCGGCCTGGACGCGCTGGTGGAAAAAAGGCCCGCTGCTCTCGGTGCTCTACTTCTATCTGTGGCAGCTCGGGCTGGCCCTGTGGCTGTGGCGCCGCCCCCCGGCCGTCGACCTGGTGCACAACCTCAACTTCCACAGCGACTGGACGCCCTCGTTTCTGTGGCTGCTGCGTCGGCCGCTGGTGTGGGGCCCCATCGGGCACCACGCGCCCATCCCGGCCAGCCACCTGCGCCCCCACGGCCGCCGCGCCTACTGCCAGGACCGCCTGTTGAGCTTGGTAAAACGGGGATTCTGGCGCCTGGACCCGTTTTTGCGCCTGACGCGCCGCCGCGCGCGGCGCGTGCTCTGCGTCAACTCCACGGTGGCCCCGCAGCTGCGCCTGCGCCCGGGCAAGTTTGAAATCGTGCCGGCCGTGGCCGTGGACCTGCCCGCCACTGCTCCCCGCCCCGCTACCAACGGCATATTTACGGTGATGATAGCCGGGCGCATGGTGCCGCTGAAGGGCTTCGACGTGGTGGTGCAGGCCTTCGGGCGCTTCTACCACCGGCTCGGCCCTTCGCAGCAGCGCAACGTGCGGCTGCTGCTCATCGGCAGCGGCCCGGAAGAGGCCCGGCTGCGGCAGTTGGTCACGGCTCAGGGCCTGGACCTCTGCACCGAGCACCGCCCCTGGCTGGAGCGCGCCGAGCTGCTCACGCTGTACGGCCGGGCTTCCGTGTTCTTCTTCCCCTCGCACGAAGGCGCCGGTATGGTGGTGCTCGAAGCCCAGAGCTACGGCGTGCCCGTGCTCTGCTACCAAAACGAAGGCCCGGGCGAGTTGGTGCCCGCCGCTTCCGGCCTGAAAGTGCCCTACGCCTCCCGCGAACAAAACCTCAATGACTTTGCCGCGCAGCTGCAGCGCCTGTTTGCCGACCCGGCCCTGCAAGCGGCCGAGGCCGAGCTGAGCCGGGCCCACGTGGCCGCCCACCACACCTGGGCGCGCCGCGGCCAGCAGTTGCAGCGCATTTACCAGCACGTATTGCCCCAATGAAGAGAGTTATTGCCGCCCACCTGCTCAACGACCGTAGCGGCAGCCCGCTGGTGCTGCGCACCGCCCTGCAGAGCCTGCACGCCGCCGGCTTCCGCCTGGAGCTGCTGACGGCCACCGGCGCCGAGCCTGGCTTTCTGAGCGACCTGCCCGGCGTGACCACGCACCCGCTGCCCTACCGCTGGAGCCCGAACAAGTGGCTGACGCTGCTCTACTTCCTGCGTGCCCAAGTGCTGCTGTTCGTCAAGGTGCTGCGCCTGGCCGGGCCCGGCACGGTGGTGTACGTCAACTCCCTGCTGCCGGCCGGGGCCGCGCTGGCCGCATGGTGCCGCGGCGCCCGCGTGGTGTACCACCTGCACGAAGTGTCCATCCGGCCTGCGCTGCTGATGCGCCTGCTCTGCCTGGTAGCCAATATCACCGCCGACCGGGCGCTGTTCGTGTCGTGCTACGTGAAGCGCACCCTGGGCCTGCGGGTGCCGCAGCAGCACGTGGTGCCCAACGCCCTGTCGGCGGCCTTCGTGGCCGAGGCCCTGGGCGCGCGGGCCCGCCCCGCCACCGCCCCGTTTGTGGTGCTGATGGCCTGCTCGCTCAAGGACTACAAGGGCGTGCCGGAGTTCCTGCAGCTGGCCCGCGCCCTGCCCGATATGCAGTTTGAGCTGGTGCTCAATGCCCCGGCGGCCCAGGTGCAGCACTACCAGCGCCACGGCGCCGTGCCCGCCAACCTGACGCTGTTTTCGGCTACCCAGGACATGCACCCGTTTTACCGCCGCGCCGCCGTGGTGCTGAACCTCTCGCGCCCGGCGGAGTGGGTCGAAACCTTCGGCATGACCATCCTAGAGGCCCTGCAGTACGGCCGGCCCGTCGTCGTGCCCACGGTTGGTGGCGTGGCCGAAGTCAACCAGGCCGGGCAGACCGGCTTCGCCATCGACGGACGCAACCTGCCCGCCCTGCGAGCTGCCCTGACCCTGCTGCACCACAACGCCCAGACCTACCAGCGCATGGCCAGTGCCTGCCGGCTGCGGGCGGCCGAGTTTGCCCCGGCCCGCTTTGCCCAGCAGATTCAGCAGCACTTCCAGGCCGAGTGCGCGGCGGCCCCGGGGCTGCCCGCCAGCTAACCGGTCCACACCTGCTACTGCTTTCCGGCGGCTGCCCGCCGCTTTCACGCTTACCCGTCGGCCAAGCACCGCCGGCCCTGCTCCCTTCCTGATTGACTTCTACTCTTACCCCACGCATGACACGCAAGAAAGTCGCCGTTATCGGCACCGTCGGCCTGCCGGCCTGCTACGGCGGATTTGAAACCCTCACGGCCTACCTGACCAAGCACCTGCACCAGGAGCACGAGCTGACGGTGTACTGCAGCGGCAAAAAATACCCCAAGGAAAAGCGCCAGCGCACCTACGAAGGCGCCCGGCTGGTGTACCTGCCCTTCGATGCCAACGGCGCCCAGAGCGTCATCTACGACTGCCTTTCCATTCTGCACGCGCTGTTTTTTGCCGACGTACTCCTCATTCTCGGCGTGCCGGGCGGCATTCTGCTGCCCTTCGTGAAGCTGTTTACCCGCAAGAAAATCATCATTTCCATCGACGGGCTGGAGTGGCGCCGCGACAAGTGGAGCCCGGCGGCCAAGTGGTACCTGCGCTTCGCCGAAAACCTGGCCGTGAAGTTTTCGCACGCCGACATTTCCGACAACGACGCCATCCAGAACTACACGGCCCGCACCTACAGCACGCGCAGCAGCGTCATCGAGTACGGCGGCGACCATGCCGTGTGGCAGCCAATTACCCGGGGGCACAAAAAAACGTATCCCTTTTTGGGACACCCCTACGCCTTTAAGGTCTGCCGGATCGAGCCCGAAAACAACGTGCAACTGATTTTGGAGGCTTTTGCCGAGCTACCGGACTATCCGTTTGTGCTCGTTGGCAACTGGGCCAACAGCGAATTTGGCCGCCAGCTCAAGGCGCACTACAGCGAGTACCCCAACCTGCACCTGCTCGACCCGATTTACAACCAGCAAGAGCTGGATGTGCTCCGCAGCAACTGCTTCGTGTACGTGCACGGACACAGCGCCGGCGGCACCAATCCCTCGCTGGTGGAGGCCATGTACCTAGGCCTACCCGTGCTGGCCTTCGACGTGTCGTTCAACAAAGCCACGACCGAACACCGGGCCCTGTATTTTGCTTCGAAAGAGGAGCTGAAGGAGCGCATCCGCAGCACACCGTACGCTACCTGGAAAACCCTGGGCGCCAATATGCTGGCCATTGCCCAGCGGCGCTACACCTGGGCCGTGGTAGCCCGCAAGTATAATCACCTGATTTACAAAGTCTGTTCGGCCACGCAGAAGGGCAGCATCCGACCCCGCCTAAGCCAGCTTACGCGGCGCGACCTACTGGAACATCAGCTCGGGCATTACCACGCGCTGACACTGTTTCACGAGGACGAACGGTAAGCAAGCCGCCGAGGAAGCCAGCTAGGGCACAACCACTTCTTATCGGCAGAAGCCAAGCGGGTAGCTTGGGAAGAGCAAATATCTTCCCAAGCTACCCGCGTTATGTGCCGTCCACGCATCGGGGCAGCTCTCGTGGGCTCCAGTTTGGGTATCACCCCAAGCATGACCAAGTAATCTAGCTGGATAGTTTGCTTCCGCCCCCGAACCGGCCTGTGTAAGCACGCGGAACGCCCCGGCGGTGACTGGGCTGCCGTGCTTGTTGCTGGGCGCAAGATGCTTCGCCTCCGTGGATGTTGGCTGATGCAGGAAATTTGAAATATTTTCAGGAATGGCTTAACCAAAAGATATGAGGCACATGATACACGTCATGGCTTTTTCAGCAAAAAAGTGCAATACGCATGCGCTTATATTGCGAATATTTTCAACCTGTTTCATTTTGGCAAAAAGCCTCCCATAAACGGAAATACAGCACTAATTCAGTCTGTTTATCGAGAATAACCCAATAATATTTAGATACGTAGCTATACGTATGTGGAACAAATAAATCATACTTTTGCACCCGCTTTGCCGCAGACATCCCTCCTGAGTCTCAGCCACTTTTTAGTCCTGTAGGAATCAGACAGCCGTGTCGTGGCCGGGCCCTGCCTACGCCGAAACCACTGCCCAATCTCTGCCCCGTGCTCCGTTGCCGTCAGGTACGCTGATGCATCGACGGACTTCGGTCTGCGGGCTCTTGCAGGACGTTGCGTCCATTCCCATCCGGCCGTCGTGCTTAGTTGGCTGTTTGCACAGCTACCGGGCACCGCATGCCTTCATTTTTGCCCCAGCGGCTCACCCCAGACGAGATGAAAGCTGATACCAGCACCACGTTCAACATTTGCATTGTTGAGGACGACCCCTGGTACGGGCAACTGCTACAGTACCAACTCTCGCTCAACCCCGATTACGAGGTTTCGCTTTACAACTCGGGCAAGGAATTCTTCGATGCGGTGCGCAAACAGCCCGACGTTGTTACGATTGATTACTCGCTGCCCGATATCGACGGCGAAAAGCTGCTGCAGAAGCTACGGGAGCTGTATCCGGAGCTGCCAGTCATCGTCATCAGCGCCCAGAACAAGATTGCCACGGCCGTGGAGCTGCTCAAGCTCGGGGCTACCGATTACCTCGTGAAGGACGAGTACACCAAGCAGCTGCTGTGGAACGCCGTGCAGCGTATTCGCGAAAACGCGGGGCTGCGCCAGAAGGTGCAGCGCCTGGAAAAGCAGCTGGCCGACAAGTACAACTTCACCACTTTGCTCAAGGGCAACAGCCCGGCCATGCAAGCCACATTTGCCCTGATGGAGCGCGCCGCCCAAACGCCGGTCAACGTGTCCATCAACGGTGAAACCGGCACGGGCAAGGAACTGGTGGCCAAGGCCATTCACATGAATTCCGAGCGGCAGAAAGGCCCGTTCGTGGCCCTGAACATGGCTGCCATCCCGGCCGAGCTGGTGGAAAGCGAGCTGTTCGGCCACGAGAAGGGCGCCTTCACCGGGGCCCACAGCCGCAAAATCGGCAAGTTTGAGGAGGCCCACAACGGCACGCTGTTCCTGGATGAGATTGGCGAGTTGCCCCTGAGCATTCAGGCCAAACTGCTGCGCGTGCTACAGGAGCGGGAACTGCAGCGCGTAGGGGGCAGCGAGAAAATCCGGCTGAACGTGCGCCTGGTAACGGCCACCCACAAGAACCTGGCGGAAGAAGTCAAGAAGGGCACCTTCCGCGAGGACTTGTATTACCGCGTCATCGGCCTGCCCATCGTGCTGCCCTCGCTGCGCGAGCGAAGCACCGACATCATTCTGCTGGCCAAACACTTCCTCGACGAGTTCTGCCGGGACTACCGCAAGGCCTCCATCACGCTGGCGCCGGCCGCCCACGACAAGCTCCTGCGCTACGACTACCCCGGCAACGTGCGCGAGCTGAAAACGGCCATCGAGCTGGCCGCCGTGCTCAGCGACGGGCAGCAAGTGCAGCCGGCCGACATTGTTTTTGCCCCCTCGGCCCGGCAGGAGGGCCTGTTCGGCGAGGAAAAAACCCTGCGTGAACACACCCGCACCATCGTGCGCCATTACCTCGACAAGTACCAGAACAACGTGCCCTTGGTGGCCCAGCGGCTCGACATTGGCCGTTCCACGATTTACAAGATGATACAGGACGGGGAGCTGTAATGGAGAACAACTACGCAGAACTAGCGGCGCTGAAAGCCGAAAATGCCCGCCTGCGGGCCGCCCTGGCCGAGCAGCAGGCCGCCGGGCCCGCCGCGGCCGGGCTACCCGGCAGCCACAACCCCGCCGACCTGAGCCAGCTGCTGTTTCTGGCCGAGGAGGTCTTCGCCGCCGTGTTCCTGACCGATGCGCGGGGCATTATCACCTGGGTGAACCGGGGCTTTACCCAGCTCTGCGGGTTCGAGGCCGCGCAGGCCGTGGGTCAGTCAGCCGAGGCGGTGTTTGCCCAGCCGCCGGCCGGCAGCGCCGAACCGGCGCCCATTACCAGCTGCTGGGCGCAGCAGCTGCCCTGGCGCTTCGACGTGCAAAACCCCTGCGCCGACGGTACTGCGGATTGGCTTCGGGTCAAGCTCCAGCCCATTTTCGGGCCCGCGGGCGCGTTGCTGTTCTACGCAGGCCTGATCGAGGACATCACGGAGTGGAAGCGCGCCGAACTGGAGCTGGCCCGCAACGAAAGCCGCTACCGCCGGCTGATCGAAAACGCCCCCGGTGTGCTCTTTGAGTGGCGCGAAAACTTCGACGGCACCAGCCACTTCGTGTACGCCAGCCCCAAGCTGCAGGAAATCTTCGGCATCGATGCCCCCCACGCAAACCTCATCACCTCCTACATTCACCCCGACGACCGGCCCCGGTTTGTGCAGTCGATTCTGGACGCCAAAAGCCAGCGCAGCACCTGGACGTTTGAGGGCCGGCTGGCCGTGCCGGGCCAACCAATGCGCTGGTTCCGGAGCAACTCCATCTTTTCCGGCGCCGACGAGCTGGGCTTGTCGTTCCAGGGCCTTCTGCAGGACATTACCGCTTCGGGGCTGGCGGCGGCGGCCGTTCGCGAAAGTGAGCAGCGCTGGCGCCAGGCCATGGAGGGCATCGGCAACACTACCTGGGAATACGAGTTTGGTACGGGTCGGATGCAGCTTTCGCCCGAGTACAAGCGCTTGTTTGGCTACCGCGATGAGCTGGTGCACCTCAGTGAGAACGGATACCAGTATCCCAATGCCTATCCCGGCGAGGCCGTAGCGGCCCGAGACGCTTTGGCGGCGTATTTGCGGGGCGAAACGCCCCACTATTCGGCCACTATCCGGCTGCACGGCCCCGACGGGCAGGACCATTGGGTGTTGTCGCAGGGAATGATAACCAAGCGCGATGCGCAGGGCAACCCGGTGCTGCTCACCGGCTCACACACCGACGTGACCGACATTACCCGGGCGCAGCTGGCCCTGGAGGTATCGTCGCGGCGGCTGGCCAGCACCATTGCCAACCTGCAGCGGGCCGTGCTGCTGGAAGACGAACACGGGAAGATTATTCTCGTCAATGAAGCGTTTTGCCGCATGTTCCGCCTGCCCTACCAGCCCGAGCAGCTCACCGGCATCGACTGCAAGGTGCTGCTGGAAATGGCCCGGCCCCATTTCAGCGACGAAGACGGCTTTGTGAAGGGCATTGCCCGCCGCCAGCAGCAGCGCCAGCCCCGGCAGGGCGACCTGCTGGCCCTGAAAGACGGCCGCATTCTGGAGGGCGAGTCCACGCCGATTTATGCCCAGGGCCAGTACGCGGGCTACCTCTGGAAGTACGAGGACATCAGCAAGCGCAAAAACGACGAAGAAGCCCTCAAGCGCCGCGAGGAGAAGTACCGCCGCATCCTGGAAAACCTGAACCTGGGTTTGGTCGAAACCGACCGCGACGGCAAGGTCATGTTTGTCAACGACAGCTACTGCGAAATTACCGGCTATTCCCAGGCCGAGCTGCTGCACCAGAGCATCGAGCTGATGCTGGTAAACCAGCAGGGACAGCAGCAGATGCGCGAAAAGCGCGCCCTGCACGCCCAGGGCATTTCGGATACCTACGAGCTGCCCATCAAAACCAAGCGCGGCGACCTGAAGTGGCTGCTGGTGAGCGGCGCCCCGCTCTACAACGAAGACAAGGAGCACATCGGCTCCATCGGGGTGCACCTGGATATCTCGCACCAGAAGCAGCTGGAGGGCAAGCTGCGCACGGCCAAGCGCCACGCCGAGGAATCGGCGCAGGCCAAGGAGATGTTTCTGGCCAACATGAGCCACGAGATGCGCACGCCCATGAATGCCATCCTGGGCATGAGCCAGCTGCTGGCCAAGACGCCGCTGGTGGCGCAGCAGAAAAACTACCTGCACGCCATTTCCACCTCGGCCGAAAACCTGCTCGTCATCATCAACGACATTCTCGACTTATCCAAGATCGAGGCCGGGCGGATGCCCATTGAAACCATCGGTTTCAACCTGCGGAAGGTATGCGAGCAGGTGGAAAAAACCCTGCGCTACAAGGCCGAAGACAAAGGCCTGAGCCTGCTCATCCAGGTGAGTCCCGACATCCCGGAGGTGCTGCTGGGCGACCCGCACCGCATCACGCAGGTGCTGCTCAACCTGGCCGGCAACTCGGTGAAGTTCACGGAGAAAGGCGAAATAAAAGTGGAGTGCGAGCTGGCGGGCATGCTGGGCCACGAAATCGTGGTGCAATTTCGCGTCAGCGACACGGGCATCGGCATCGACCCGCAGTACCTCAAGAGCCTGTTCAAGGACTTCAGCCAGGAGGATTCATCCGTTTCGCGCAAGTTTGGCGGTACTGGCTTGGGACTGAGCATCTCGCGTAGCCTGGTGAACCTGATGGGCGGCGAAATTCAGATCCAGAGCGAGAAGCACCGCGGCACCGTCAGCCGTTTCTCCCTGCTGCTGCCCATCGGCACGGTCACGGATCTGCCGCGCCGCGAGGTGGCCGTCAGCTCGCGTATGCTGGTGGAGGCCTTGCGCGGCAAGCGCGTGCTGCTGGTGGAAGACAACGAGTACAACCGCATGCTGGCCCAGTCCTTTCTGCGGCACGCCCAGATCGAGGTGACCGAGGCCGATAACGGCGCGGTAGCGGTGGAGCTGGCCCGCCAGCAGGAATTTGATCTGATCCTGATGGACGTGCAAATGCCCATCATGGACGGCTACGATGCCACGGTGCAGCTGCGTCAGGAGTTGGGCCTGCAGATACCCATCATCGCCCTGACGGCCAACGCCATCCGCGGCGACGACCAGAAGTGTCTGGCCGTGGGCATGAATGACTACCTGTCCAAACCTTTCCACGAAGAAGAGCTGCTCAAAATCGTGCACGAGTGGCTGCAGCCCAACGCCAAGAGTGGCGAAGAGGTCCAGCTTTACCGGCTCGACATCCTGCAGGAAGCGGCCAACAACGACCACAGGTTCGTTGCGGTCATGCTGCGCACCTTCCTCAAGAGCAGCGAGGACGTGCTGGCGAGCATGCGGGCAGGCCTGGCAGCAAGCGACATGCGCGTGCTGAAGGCCGCCGCGCACAAGATTAAGCCAAGCCTGACTCACCTGCACATCTACCAAGTGCTCGAGCCGGTGGAGCAGCTCGACAGCTGGGAAGGCCCCTTCGATCAGCCCGCCGTTGCTTCCCTGGTCGAAATCACCGAAAAGCTCCTGCGGCAAGTTATGTCGCGCATTGCCCTGGACCTGAAGGCCGACAGTGCTTAGCGGCCTGGCAGCAGCGGTGCGCCCGTGCTCAAGCCGCCAAACCAGATTGCCCGGTGGCGTGATGGTGGGCCTGGCCAGCGTGCCGTAAGCGGGCAGCCCTATTCCGGCAATGCCCCCAGGAGCGGGTCTTCGGCCGGGTCGGTGTAGCGCTCAATGAACTCCAGCAGCATGTGCACCAGCGCCGGGCGGGAAGGCGCCAGCACGGGCAGCAGCGTGCGCAGCCGGCTCAGTTCCACGTAGCCGGGCACGGTGTGCAGGTCGCTTTGCTCGTCGGTCAGAAAACCCATGCGCCAGTTCGGAAAGCTGCGCCGCGACCAAGGCCCTTCGCTCAGCACGACGCAATCGTGGTGGCGCGCATCCACCGCGATACGCTCATAATACAGGTGCCGGACCTCGTCTTCGCCGCCTTCCAGCACTTGCATAAACTGCTGATTGGGTGTGTAAAGCAGCAGGCCCGTAATGTCGTGGGCCGCGTTGAAAGCACGGGATTGTTCCAGCAGTTCGGTTAGCTGCGGGGTGTCAAAGGCCATTCGGGCCTGACTGTGGTAAATGAGGTGATACAAAAGGTGTGTGTATTAAGGGACAGGAGAGCAATACGGTCCTGTTTCGGGCAGAAATCGGGAACCGTAACTCAAAATTACAATTCCGAATAATGTAACATATTAACGCAGTGGAATATAATTGGCCTGCATGAGCTGCTCCATCCATAAAGAAAGCACTGGGCATTACTCGAACGGATAATTGTGCGGGCTTCTACCACCTTTATCCAGCCCGCGTGAGGCTCAAAGCTACTCGAATCAACCCGCCCGCACGGCCATCGAGGGCCGTCGGGGTACTTAGGCCCGCTGCCTTTGCGGCGAGAGGATTTCGGAGCCTGGCACCTCCAAGGAGGCGCCCCCGCTTCTGGCTCCTGCTCTTGCAGCTGTTCGGGCTACTTCAGAATTGTGCACGAGACTTCTGCCTCACACGGCTCTGCCGTGTGCACCGCTGCAATCAGCGACCAGCCAACCATCTGCCGCCCTACGGTACCTGCTGTTTAGCTGTGTCCGCTCAACAGTTCCAGGTCATCCGCAGAGCTGTAGTTTGCTTCACAGGCATGGCAGAGCGTCGCTAGAGGTGTCTGGCCGGCGTAGCCAGGCCGCGGGACTTGCGAAAGGCGTGGATAACGTGCGTCACCACCCCGAACACCACGAGGCTGCTGCCTTCATTCAAGCGAATAATCGGGTAGCGACGATTATCGGGCTCCAGCCAGGTTTGGGTGCCCTGTTGGCGCAGCCGCTTCACGGTCTGTTCCCCGTCCAGCACCGCTACCACGATGCTACCGTCCTGGGGCTTCAGGGCACGATCCACTGCAATGATGTCGTCGTGCCGAATGCCGGCGCCCGTCATGGAGTCGCCGGATACCCGGGCCAGAAAAACGGACGCGGGGTGCGCAAACAGCAGCTCGTGCAGATTAAGCGGAGCGTCGAGGTGGTCGTCGGCCGGCGAGGGAAAGCCGGTCGGTATGGCGCAGGCAAACAGGGGCAAAGGCATTCCGGCCCAGTCCGTGTGGATAGCAAAAGGGGAAACGCGCGGCATAAAACGGGCCGTACTGCTTGCGTTTAGCAGTACGGCACCGCTATTTACTAATTATTTTAGTATACAGTTGTCGGCTTACTGAAAAATGGTTCCCTATACCGGAACTTTTTTGCCTGAAGCATTTCGCTTCATCTGTTTTTCATCCCATTAAAAGATGATTAAACAGCAGAAATTCTTCTAATTTTTCTACCTAATATTTTTAGTTGCGACTGAATATCCTTATTTTTGGATATGCGCAGAACGAAGAAGAGTCAACTTCCAACTCCCCTCCCCGTCCAGCAGTATGCCCGTTGCGTGGACGCCACCAGCCGCCCCTCGGACCACATCGGCGACTGGCCCCAAAAAGGCCAGGTATATCCGGTGGAGTACCGTACGAATGCCCGCACCGGCCAACCGCAGGTGCACGTGCTCGGCTTCTACGCCGAGCGCCCGTACGGTGCCTTCGCCACCCGCCGCTTCGAGCCCTTGGCCGAAGTGTGGTTGAATTAGGTTTTCACCCGTTTCTGTTCCTCAGCCGGCCGCCTCGCGCGGCCGTTTTTTTTGGTGGTTGGCCAAGGGCCTCTTTTTGTTCAGCCTGCCGCACTTAGTCAAGCCCGGCGGCGCCACAGCTGCACGGCCCCCACGGCCAGCGCCGTGGGCAGCCACAGCCATTTCAGCTCGCTTAGCACCGTGGTTACGCCGCGCGCCGAGAAGAAGCCCGCCCCGACGGGCGACACCTGCACCGGCCGCCACGGAAAAAAGAACCGCTCGGCGCTGAACGGCGCCAGCAGCGCTACGCCCAGGCCGCCATTGGTGAGCATATCCAGCAACGGATGTGAGGCCGTGGCCAGGAAAAACCAGAGCACCAGCGGCGCCCGGCAGGTAGTGCGGGGCCACGCGCCGTAGGCCAGCAGCAGGCCCAGCAAGGCAGCAAACACCAGCGAATGGGTAAAGCCGCGGTGCCCCCACATGCTCGCGTAAGGGATGCCGAGCTTGAACGTGACGGCGTCGAAGTCGGGAGCAATGGCGCACAAGGCGGTGAGCAGCCAGAAACGCGTGGGCAACTGCCGGGCGTAGCGGATGCGACCAAGACCGAGAGCCACGGCGGCGTGGGTAAAGATGGTGGGCATGGGGCGGCAAATAAGCCGTGGCGACCCAGACGGCCAAAACCGGCCCCAACTCAGCGGTAATGCCGGAAGATGCCGTGGTCGAAGGGCGTCCAGAGGGCGGCGCGCTGCCCGGCCTTTTTCAGGGCAGCATTGGCCCAGGAATTACAGGTGTAAAACAGGTTGTAGGTTCCCTCGGCTTCATAGAACGCGTCGTGGGCGCCGTAGCTGTAGCCTCGGATGTGCTGCACCCGGCCGCGGGCATCGTACTCAAAGCTGCGCTTGATAAAGCGGATGAGGCGGGCGTACTCGGCACGGGTAAGCAGGATGCGCACGCACTCGGGCCCTTCGGCGGGGCGGTGGTGAAAAGTGGCGTGCATGGCCGTGGTGCTCAGCCAGAACATGGCCCGCACGGCAGTGCTGGCCTTGAGCTCGGCCCAGGTGGGCGTGTTCAGGTAGAATCCCTTGTCGCCCCAGCCGAAGCCGATGTAGTCCATGGTGCTGTCGGCGGCGGGCGTGTCGGCGTAGGCCACCATGGTGCGCCAGTCCATCTGCTCGGTACGCACGGGCAGCACGATGTCGGTGTGCACGCCGTTGGAGAGGATAAACGCCTCGATAACCTGCGGGCCTTTGGGCGAACGGCGGCGCACGGGAATGCGCGAGAGGGTGACGGCGGCCGTGAAATACAGGGCCAGCGCGCCGAGCAAGCCGCCGCCGGCGTAGGCTGCGCCCTTGGCGGCTTTCTGCAGAATAATTGCCATTGAGAGGTCCGTCCGTTTGCTACGACGGGTTGCGCTTCATACGGATGCGCCCCGAAGTCGGCTGCCGAGCTTGGTGGCCTTCGGTAAGCGCTTGCCTACCCGCTGCCGGGCCTGCACCCGCAGCACCAGCCGGTGCAACATGCTTTCACCAGATAATGAAGCACTTCAGGTAATAGCATCCTCACTGGGAGTTAAAGTGCTTTTGTATAACCGCTCAACTTGCGCCTACCTGCTACAGTCCTTTTGCGTACGTGCTAGCTCAAGGAGGATGGAGCCGGCTTCTACATCATCACCCGACGCCGACGCAGGTGGTTCAGCCCCAAGCCGGCCCCGGCTACCAACAGCAGTACCGCACCGCCGTCGATGGGAACGGCCGTGGGCGGGGTTTCTTCGCCGGCATCGAGCGCGGCGTGGGCGCTGAGCACCTGCTCCTGCTTGCGGCGCAGAGCGGCCCGTTGGGCGTCGTTTTCGAGCGAGAGGTAAGACGTGAGCGGCGTGAGAATACCGGCCCGGAAGCTGGCCCGCACGGCAGGCAGGCGCGCTGCTTCGGCCTCGGCGGGGCGCAGCGCCTGGTGCTGCCGGTAGCCTTCCAGCAGCAGACCGGTCAGCCACGGCGAGGCGGGCAGCGCATCCGCGGCGGGCATAGCCAGACGTGGTTGATTGAGTACGATAGAGGCCTGCCCGTCGTCGAGCAGGTAGGCACGGGGCTTACCCGCCGCAGGCCAGGCCCGCACCCGTGCGGCGGTGCCGGGCAGCGGATCGGCCAGCCAGCGCTGAAAGGATGCCATATCGAGCGCATAAGCTTCGGGCTCCCCGCTCGGCCCCAGAATGTAGTAGGCCGGGCTCTCGGGATAAGCGCTGGCCAGGTCGGCAAAGTCAGCATCGAGCACGGCGCGGCTTGCGTCGGCCGTGACGAGCACCAGCACGGGATAAGTATCGGCGGGATGCTCCTGCTCGTGGGCCAGAATGCGGCGAACGGTACCGGCCAGGTAGAGGCCGCCCGCGTTGGGCTCTTGCCGAAACTGCTGCTGCCAGTCGGCGCCGGCGGGCAAGGACCGCGGGTAGGTATTGACCAGGGTAAAACGGGGCGGCTCGGGCAGCGGCCGGCGCTGCAACTGGGCCTGCACCTGCGCTGCCAGCGCCGCTTTGTGCGCCTGCTGCCCGGCCGATACATCGAGCAGGAAGTGATAATAGGGCCGGCGGTGGGCCAGCGGCAGGCGCTGCTTGGCCGCGTGGCTCACGTACATTACCTCCTGGCCGGGTGTGGATACTTCGCCCACGGCGGGCTGCTGGGTAGCGTCGCCGAGGTGCACCAGCTGGAAATCGAAGCGCAGGTACACGGGCTCCTTGTGCACGAAGCAGATGCCGGTGCGGCGCACTTCGCGCGGGGCGAAGGGGAATACGCGCAAGCCGAGGCGGTTGCCGGTGAGGTAGTGCAGAATGCCCGGGTCGCGGCGGGTGTTCAGGCTCTGCGCATACACCCAGGCGGCGGCTTTTTTCTCGGCCAGCACGCCATGCTCCCGCTTACCGGCAATGTCGAGGTAGTAATCCTGCACCCAGCAACCGGGCGGCACGGTAAACTCGGTAGCATACTCCAGCTGCTGCCCCCACTGCGTGGAGTCGGGGCAGGTCAGCTCCAGATCCACCCAGCTCACCCAGTGGCCCTGGCGGGCGTCGTAGGTGCTGCGGTGGCTGAGCCTGGTGAGCTGGGGCCGCTGCTGGGCCACGGGCTCGGCCTCAAGATTCTCAGCCGTACCCTCGCCGGTGAAGATGCGCTGTAGGCGGTTCAGCTTGTCGTCCGACAGGGTGAGGTTGTCGAGCACCAGCCAGTTGAAATACCGGGACAGGTAAGGCTGGCCTTTGGTGGCAAACTCTACGTCGGGGACTTTGTGCTGCTGCACTATTTCCAGCGTGCGAGCCAGCGCATCGGCGTCGAGGTGGTACTCGCGGCGGAAGTCGGGAGCGTACACGTAGTCCAGGGCGGCGTGCAGGGTGCGGCGGTAGTGCCAGTACTCGGCCGTGAGGGCCAGCGGCAGCACCAGCAGGCCTGCTCCTACCACGGCCGCCAGCGTGCGGGGCGCAAAGGTGCCGCGTAGCGCGTCCAGGTCGCGGCCCAGCTGGGCGAGGTGCACCAGCAACAGCAGCGGTGCGAGCATCAGCAGGCCCGTGGCAAACAACAGTAGCGCCACCACCGACAGCGGCAGCCAAGGCAGAAACACCAGGAAGAAGTACAGCGTGTAGGTGAGCGTGACGCTGCGGGCCGCCAGCAGCGCCAGCCGCGTCCAGCGGCCGGCCGGGGTGGGCAAGCACAGCAGCACGGCGTTGAGCACGGCCAGGATGTAAAACCACGGGCTGTGGAAGTCGCCGAAAATACCGCTGTTGCCGCCACCCAGCTTCTGGAACAAGCCGTTGTTGAGCGCCAGGCCCGCCAGCGGCAGCACGCCCGCAATCAGCGCCGTCCACACCACGCGGTAGTGCGGCCACAGCCCCGATTTGCGGCTCACGATGATGTAAAGGCCGCGGGCAATGGCCAGCAAAAACAGCAGCGTACCCAAGATAAAGCCAGTAGCCAGCAGCACGCTCTCCACGGCGCGCCCAAACGGCGTCGAGGGGTCCCACCACGAAACCGGGCTCATCAGCACTCCAAGCCCTACCGGCACCAGCGGCGCCACTACAAAGTTCGGCCACGCCGACGCGGGCCTATCCGTCGGCACCGAGCGGATGATGAGTACCAGCGCCGCGTGCGCCACGGTGGGCATCAGGAAGGTGCACGCGTAAAGCCAGGTTTCGCTGCCGACCATCCAGGTGGGCACTTCTGGGGGAAATAGCTCGCTGGCGCCGGCTACCAGGTAGCCACACATGAAGCCGAGGTTGAGTACCAGCGCCGCCACCGCGTAGAGCACCGACAAAGGCTGCCGCCGCCACAGGCACCACGCAGCGTAACCGGCGTGCATAGCAGCCAAGCTGATCAGCGCCACCCACAACCACTTCCAGGCAAGCAGGCTGGCCGGCGGCAGCAAGGAGTGAATAACGCGGAACTCCCCGCCCAGCAGCAGGAGCAGCGCCAGCAGGGGCAGGGAGTTCAGCACGAACAGCCACTTCGGATTGAGCAGATTGCGCATAAGCACACAAGTAATGCCGACAGGTATAGCAACCCGGATAAGGAACGGCACAAACATATATCAAAGAACTTTGCATTACAAAGTTAAGTCATAAAAATATTGCCCGCCCCGACTAGCGGGGCGCTGGTAGCTGATTCCGGCCTGTATTTTTGCCTCCCCTACTCTGCTTTGCTCTATGGAATCCGCCAGCAACGACCCGATCTACGCCATTCCTGCCTCCTTCCGGCGCATGGAAAACCTGCACATCGTGTTCTGGCTGCTCAAGGACGTGAGCTGGTGCATGGTGTGGAAGCCGCTGGGCCTGCTCATGATTGTGCCCACGCTGGTTATTGCCGTGGTCATTGCGTGGCGCACCCGGCACCTGGCCTCGGAGCTGGCCCACAACTTGGCCATTGTGCTCTGGATTTCAGCCAACTCTTACTGGATGATCAGCGAGTTTTTCCACTTCGACGAGGTGCTGGTGTGGCACCAGGTCACGGGCAAGCACATGGCCATCATCCCCTTCACGCTGGGCCTGCTCGTGCTGGCCTACTACTACCTGGTGCAGAAGCCGCGCGAAGCCAGCACGCAGCCCGAGCAAGTGGCCACGCTCTAGCGGCAGCCAGATTGGTGTAGTACCAAAAAAGGCCGCTTTCCTGGCAGGAAAGCGGCCTTTTTAACGCCGGTTAAGGCTATGCCTAGTTTGAAGCCGGCTTGTCTGCGCCACCTTCCATGCCGTTGGTCTGGTCACTGTCGCCGTAGCCGCCGCGCTGGCCGCTGCCGTCGCCCATGTTGCCCTGCGTCGGGGCGGACTGAGCCGAGTCGGTGCTGGTAGAGGCCACGTCGGGAGCCTGCTGCGCGTCTTCGCGGCGGCCCTGGGCTTCGCTGGATTCGTTAGGGGTGCTTTGGTTGGGTTGTTCTTGGTCGGGGAGCATGGCAAAGAGGAGTTAAGGAAAACAGCGCAGCCGATACGGCCGCTGCACCCTATGCTCTACGCCTGCCGCCCGGCGGAGTTGGGCTAAGGCCTTGCTCCGCCGCCCGCCAACCTAGATAAACCAGAGGTCTTCGGCCGCCAGCTGCAGGTGCACTGCCGCGCCGGCCGTCAGGCCGCGGGCGGTGGTCTTTACGGCCAAGTGGCTGCCCGCCAGGGTCACGCGCAACTCGAAGTAGCTGCCGAAAAACGTCACGGCCTCTACCGTAGCGGCCACGCCCTGCCCGGGCGCCGTGAGCTGGAGGCTTTCGGGCCGCACCAGCAGGCGCTTGCGGTTGGGTTTGGCACCGGCCTGCTGCACCAGCGCCTTGGCGGCAGCACCGGACAGCACGTTGTAGTCGCCGAAGAGGCCAGCTACGTACTCGCTGGCGGGCTGTCGGTAAATCTGCGCCGGGGTGCCGCGTTGCACAAGGCGCCCGGCCTGCATCACCAGGATTTCATCGGCCCACGACAAGGTATCCAGCGGGTCGTGCGAAATCAGGGTGCAGGTAATGTCCAGCTCGGCGCTGATGTGCTGAATGACGGCTTTCAGGGTGCGCTTGTGGGCGCTGTCGAGGTTGGAAAACGGCTCGTCGAGCAGCAGCAGCCGTGGCGAACCGAGCAGCAAGCGGGCCAGGGCAATGCGCTGCCGCTCCCCGCCCGAGAGCTGGTTGGTTTTGCGCGCCAGCAGGTGGTCGATCTGGCACAGCTCGTAGAGCTCGGCGGCGTCGGTGCCCAGCTTGTTGGCGTAGCGCAGCACCTGCTCCACCCGCAGAAACTTCGGCAGCTCGTATTGCTGCGAGAGGTAGGCAATGCCGGGGTGGCCCGGAATCAGCTTTTCGTGCGGGTCTTCCACCAGCTCGCCGGCAAAGCGCACCTCTCCCGCGCTGGGCGCCGCCAGCCCGGCAATGATTTGCAGCAGGGTGCTTTTGCCCGCGCCGGTTTCGCCCGCCACAGCAATTTTCTGGAATTGGTGCTGCGTAAAGCTGATGTCGTGCAGGCCGAAATTGCCGGCTTCCTGAAAGCTGATGTGTGAAACGCGCAGTAAATCCATACCGCAAAGCTCGGCACAAAACGGCGGGGCGCCGCCTACTTTATTACTGCCGCTTGCCGAACAGGTAAGCCACCGACAGCTGCCAGGTGCGCAGCTTGTAAGTCGGTCCCTTGAAGCCGCCGTCTTCCACGTATGGAGGAAACAGGTCCGTAAGCCCCCGGCTGTAGCTCAGCTGCACCTGCAGCCCGCCCCACTGATAGCCCATGCCGCCCTGCACGCCAAAATCCCAGGGCTTGGAATAGAGCGGCGGGTTGGGGTCGTTGAAATCCGGATCGGCAGTTTCGCCCGCCGCTTTGATGTCGGTTTTGCCTTGCCTATCGTAGGCCTGCGCCCCAACGTTGGTCTGCAGCACGTAGGAGTTGTTGTAAGTGGAGCTGCCGCCCAGCAGCCGGCTCACGTAACCGCCCGCAAACACCTGCAGCTCCTGGCCGTTGGCGCGTTGGGCAAATACCACGTTCAGCGGCAGCGTCAGGTAGTTCAGGCGGAATGTTTGCTTGGTGGTGATGCGCGTAAAACGGACGCCCGGTCCGGGGTCCTGGTAGTCGTCATCAAGCCGAAAGCCCTTTTGTGCGTACAGCACCGACGCCTGCGCCACCCAGTGCTGCCACCCCACGCTTGCCGTGCCGCCCGCGGCGCCGCGCGTCAGGGGCTCCGCGTTGAACTCTCTTTCCGCCCCGGTGTACTTGGCCGTAGCTACGTTCAGTCCGACCTGCGGCCCGGCTGCAAAACGAACCTGGCTATGAGCATTCAGAGCGCCGAATAGGGCAAATGATAGCGTAACCCAATATTTCATAAAGCAAAAATAGCCCGTTACGTCCCTGGCTCCATGTTACCTGTTCCGAATAAGCTCACCGCCGCGCTAAGGCTGCACCGTCACGTTTTCCAGCTTGGCCGTCAGCAGCGGCTGCAGGCTGCCCTTCTTTCCCTTCGCTGCGGCGGTCAGGTTTAGCGTTTTGGTGCCGGCGCGCGCTGTTACGGTCATATGCCCGTCGGCTGCTTCGCGGATTTCGTACTGCGCCGCGCCGTTGCTGAAGCGCAGGCTGAGGCCCGCTGCCGACTTGCGCAGCGTAAAGGGCTGGGGTTCTTCGGTGCCGTCGGTAGGGTAAACAAACTCCAGCGTCTCGTCCTTGCGCAGCAGCACGTAGTACAGTTGGGTGTTGTCGGTGGTCAGCAGCACTACCGTCTTGCCGTTTTCGACCAGCGGAAACGAGCACACCTCCTGCGTGTTGCCGCCTTCGGTAGCTAGGAAGCGGGTGGTTTTCTTTACCATGCGGCGGCCGTCCCAGGTTTCCTCGGTGTTGATGCCGAAGGGAAATTGCATCAGGTCTTCCTCTACCCGCTTCACGAGAAAAGGCGCGCCGGCGCGCACCACAAACTCGGAGTATTCGTGCCAGCAGCAGCCGCTTTTGGTAGACACACTCAACTTTTTGGCTTTGGCATCAATCTGAAACATGCCGCAGTACTCCTGCGCCAGCCGGGTAAACGCCTCACTTAACTGAAAGCCCGTAGCCGTGGCCAGATACACCTGAAACGACGGCCCGTGGTAGCAGCTGTTCTGCCCGTCCTCGATGGCTAGGTCCTTGCGCCCGTCGAAGTTGAAGTCCTCGCTGATAATCACGCTCTGCTCGCCGTAAGGCAGCTGCTTCACGTTGGATTTGGGCTGGCCCTCGTGCAGCTCCACGGCCAGCTCCTCCGATTCTACCTTGATTACCTGCTTGCGGGTTTTCTTGTCGTAGATGGCCACCCAGCCGGGGCTGAACACCTCCGTGGGCTGCTCGATATGGATTTTGCCGTAGTAGCTGGGCGAAAAGTCATTGACGGTAAACTCCTCCTGGGCGTGGGCCGTCAAAGCGGAGAATAGCAGCGGTAGAGACAGATAGCGGTGCATGTAGCATTGGGAGTTCAGCGCAAAGAAAGCGTGTCATCGGCAGCCCAGCCGCAACGGTGCCGGCGTCGTTGCACGTCAGTAATAGCCCATCATGTCGAGCTTGTCGAGACATCTTGCCTGCTGATGGCCGATAGTAAACCCAACGAATAGATTACTATTAAGCGAGATGTCTCGGCTGCGCTCGACATGATGGGCTGCTTTCCTTGTCCATCCTCAACTCGACTGAGGTTCTGATTTTCACCTAAACCCAAACCGGCCGCCTCCCTACTCGGGAAACGGCCGGTTTCTTATTCAGGCCAATGCCTCAGAATTACTTCTGCGACAAGTTGCTGCCCGAAGCTTGCTGCTGGCGGATCAGGTTCAGGGCCGAGCCGGCTTTGAACCACTCGATCTGGCCCTCGTTGTAGGTGTGGTTCACCGTGATGAGGTCCGTGTCGCCGTCGGCGTGGTGCAGGCGGATCTGCAGGGGCTTGCCGGGGGCAAACTCCGTCAGGCCGAGGATGTCGATGGTGTCGCCCTCCTCGATCAGGTCGTAGTCAGCCTTGTTGGCGAAGGTCAGGGCCAGCATGCCCTGCTTCTTCAGGTTCGTTTCGTGGATACGAGCGAAGCTCTTCACCAGGATGGCGCGCACGCCCAGGTGGCGGGGCTCCATGGCGGCGTGCTCACGGGAGGAGCCTTCGCCGTAGTTTTCGTCGCCCACCACGATGGTGCCGATGCCCATGGCCTTGTAGTTACGGGCCACTTGCGGCACGGCGTTGTAGCCGTCACCCTGGGTCACGTAATCCCGCACGCTGTTGGCTTCGCCGTTGAAGGCGTTGATGGCGCCGATCAGCATGTTGTTCGAGATGTTGTCGAGGTGGCCGCGGTACTTCAGCCAGGGGCCGGCCATGGAAATGTGGTCGGTGGTGCACTTACCCTGGGCTTTGATCAGCAGACGCAGGCCCATCAGATCGGTGCCTTCCCACGGCTTGAAGGGGTCCAGCAGCTCCAGGCGGTCGGAGTTCGGGTCCACGATTACCTGCACGCCCGAGCCGTTTTCGGCGGGCGCCTGGTAGCCGGCGTCTTCCACGGCGTAGCCCTGCGGGGGCATTTCCAGGCCGCGCGGCTCGTCAAGCTTCACCTGCTGGCCTTCCTTGTTGGTCAGCGTGTCGGTCAGCGGGTTGAAAGTCAAATCACCGGCAATGGCGAAGGCCGTCACGATTTCGGGCGAGGCCACGAAGGCGTGGGTGTTCGGGTTGCCGTCGTTGCGCTTGGCGAAGTTGCGGTTGAACGAGGTGATAATCGAGTTGCGACGCTTGGGGTCGTCGGTGTGGCGGGCCCACTGGCCGATGCACGGACCGCAGGCGTTGGCCAGCACCACCCCACCCATTTGGGCAAACGTGTCGAGCAGACCGTCGCGCTGCACGGTGTAGCGCACAAGTTCGGAACCCGGGGTTACCGTAAACTCGGCATTCACGGCCAGGCCTTTCGATACGGCTTGCTCGGCAATGGAAGCGGCGCGGGTGATGTCCTCGTACGACGAGTTGGTGCACGAGCCGATCAGGCCTACTTCCAGCTTCTCGGGCCAGCCGTGCTCTTTTACGGCCGCCGCAAACTGCGAAATCGGCCAGGCAGCGTCCGGGGTGAAGGGGCCGTTCACGTGCGGTTCCAGCTCCGAGAGGTTGATTTCGATCAGCTGATCGTAGTAGGTAGCCGGGTCGGCGTACACTTCCGCGTCGGGGCGCAGGTGCGCGGCCACAGCGTTGGCAGCTTCGGCAATATCGGCGCGGCCGGTGCCCGAGAGGTACTCCACCATCGACTGGTCGAAGGCGAATACCGAGGTGGTAGCCCCGATTTCGGCGCCCATGTTGCAGATGGTGGCCTTGCCGGTGCATGACATGTTCTCCGAACCCTCGCCGAAGTACTCGACGATGGCGCCGGTACCGCCTTTCACGGTCAGGATGCCGGCCACTTTCAGGATGACGTCCTTAGGCGAAGCCCAACCCGACAGCTTGCCGGTCAGCTTCACACCGATGAGTTTCGGGAATTTCAGCTCCCAGGCCATACCGGCCATTACGTCCACCGCGTCAGCACCGCCGACGCCGATGGCCAGCATGCCGAGGCCGCCGGCGTTGGGGGTGTGCGAGTCGGTGCCGATCATCATGCCGCCGGGGAAGGCGTAGTTTTCGAGCACCACCTGGTGGATGATGCCGGCGCCGGGCTTCCAGAAGCCGATGCCGTATTTATTGGATACGGAAGCCAAGAAGTCGTACACTTCCTTGTTTTCCGAGTTGGCAATGGCCAAATCCTCTTCAGCGCCTTCTTTGGCCTGAATCAGGTGGTCGCAGTGCACCGTGGAGGGCACCGATACCTTCACTTTGCCGGCCTGCATGAACTGCAGCAGGGCCATCTGCGCGGTGGCGTCCTGCATGGCCACGCGGTCGGGAGCGAAGTCAACGTAGGAAACGCCGCGCTCGAATGCCTTGCCGGGCGCGCCGTTGTAGAGGTGGGCGTATAGGATTTTTTCGGCCAGCGTGAGGGGGCGGCCCACTACGCGGCGGGCAGCTTCAACTCGCTCGCCCAGACCGTTATACACGGTCTTGATCATTTCCAGGTCAAACGCCATGGGATATCAGCGGGAAAAGGGTGACAAAACCAAGCCTAGAATGGCTAAGGCGCAAATATAGGCCCCCACTCACCGGCCGGCAAACTTTATATTCGCCGCGGAGTTGTACGCGGGTTCGACCACTGGGGTCGGCAACGGAGTGTACTTTTTCGGGTCTTTTTGCGCCCATCTACCTTAGTAACAGATGACTTTTCAATTCGTTTCGGGCCGCCTGCTCTTGGGCAGCGCCGCCCTGCTGGCGTCGGTACTGACGGCTTGTAACTCAGGTGGTGATAAAAATGCCACCGGCTCGGAAGGCGGCTCGGCTGCGGCTACCAACTCGGCCCTGACGGCCGGCACGTGGCGCGGGGTGCTGTCGGCGCAGGGGCAGGAAATACCGTTCCTCTTCGACGTGGCTACCGACGGCGGCAAGCCCACCGCGACCTTGCGCAACGGCGAGGAGCGGCTGAAGCTGGACGAAATAACCACGGCCGGCGACTCTACTACCATCCGCCTGGGCGTATTCGACGCGGCATTGGTGGTGCGGGCCGATGGGGCCGACAAGCTCAAAGGCGCCTGGGTGAAGTACGATGCGAAGGAGCCGTACCGGGTGGCGTTCAGCGCGACGAAGGGGGAAAATCAGTCCCTATTCCCTTCAAGCGAATCAGAGCGCAAGTTTACGCCTGAAATTACCGGCATTTCCCAAGGGAAGAACTATGCCGTGCAGTTCACGGATGGGCAAGATTCGTATCAAGCCGTAGGGGTATTTAAGCACGATTCTGGTAGCCTTGATATAACCGGCACCTTCCTGACTAGCACAGGAGATTACCGATACCTAGCGGGGGAAATAGTAGAGCGGCAAGACGGACCTCACCTGATGCTGTCCACCTTTGATGGTAGCCACGCCTTCCTGTTCGACGCTGTCGACGCTGGCGGAGGCTTTACCACTATGAAGGGTGACTTCTACAGTGGCAAATCGGGCCACGAAACCTGGACGGCCAAGCTGGACCCGAACGCCAAGCTGCCCGACGCTAACGCGCTGACCGGCATGAAGCCGGGGCAGAAGCGGCTGGACTTCAAGTTTCCGAACATCTTCGAGGGCGGCAGCATCTCCCCTACCGACCCCAAGTACAAGGGCAAGGTGGTGGTGGTGCAGATTCTGGGCTCGTGGTGCCCGAATTGCATGGACGAGACGAACTTCCTGGCGCCCTGGTACGAGCAAAACAAGCAGCGCGGGGTGGAAATCATCGGCTTGGGCTTTGAGCGCACGCCCGATCAGAAGCTGGCCTCGCAGAAGCTGCTGAAGATGAAGCAGCGCATGAACATCGGCTACGACCTGGCCGTGGCGGGCATGGCCAATAAGGATTCGGCGAGTGCGGCGCTGCCGCAGCTGGCCAAGGTGCTGGCCTTCCCGACGACCATCTTCCTGGACAAGAAGGGCGAGGTGCGCAAGATTCACACGGGCTTCTCGGGGCCGGGCACGGGCAAGTACTACGAGCAGGAAACGGCGGAATTCGAGAAGACGGTGGCGCAGCTGCTGGCGGAGTAGAGGCTTGGCGTGCGCCTCCCCCCCGGCCCCCTCTCCGAAAAGGAGAGGGGGAGCCGGACGATTTGTGCTTCGGCCGGACGCCAAGGCCCGCTTTCTGACGAAAGCGGGCCTTTTTGCTGCTAAGAATATGGGCGGCGAGGCGGTGGGAACGGGCGGCGAGGCGGTGGATGAGGTCTATTGGCCGCCGTGGGGGCGCTCCAGCAGCATAATTTCGTTGCCGTGGTAGGGCGAGCGGGCGAATTCGCGGTAGCCGAACTTGTGAGCCAGCCGCAGGGAGGCTTCGTTGTCGGGGGCGATGATGCAGGTGGTGCGGGGCACGGGCAGGTGCTCGTCGGCCCAGTGGAGGGCGGCTTGCACGGCCTGGCTGGCGTAGCCGCGGCCGTGTACGCGCGGGGCCAGCACCCAGCCGGCTTCGGGCGTGCCCTTGAGGGAGGGCGTCAGCTCGCGCTGGAAGTCGAAGAAGCCGGTGGTGCCGATGTAGCGCCCGGTGGCTTTTTCCTCGATGGACCAGCTGCCGTAGCCGAGCAGGCCCCAGAGACCTTGCTGCGCCAGGATGCGGCGCCACACGGTTTCCTCATCGTTGGGGTTGTTGCCGAGGTAGCGGTAAAAGGCGGGGTCCTGGTGCATGGCGGCGGCCTCGGGCAGGTCGTCGGGGCGGGGGCCGCGCAGGAGGAGGTCGGGCGTTTCGAGCACGGGCACGGCGGGCACGGGTGCGGCGAGAAGGCGGAACAGCTGCATGGCGGCAAAGTAGCAAAAGGAGCCCGAGTGCGCACGGCTGGTAGCGGCTGGCCGTAGCGTGTCGCGCACGGCGCAGCGTTTCAGGGGGTTGAGGGCTGCTACCGCCCGGATTTACCTGGCCGGGGTAGCTCCAAGTTTGGCGAGCCAATCCCGCGCATTCTGGTTTGCGGGGTTGAGGGCCAGCGAGTGGTGGTAGTTGGCAATGGCGGCTTTGGGGTTGCCGAGGAGCGCATAGGCTTCGGCCAGGCTGTCGTAGGTGTTCCAGCCGGCCGGGTACAGGCGTACGTTCAGCTTGAAGATTTCGAGGGCTTGCGGCAGGTTACCGGCTCTGGCCAGGGTATAACCCCAGTTGTTGACGTAGTCTTCGGCCAGAAACAGCTCAGGGTGCGTGCGCCGCACCTGCCGCACGGCCGCTGGCGCCTGCGCGTAGCCGCGCTGGTGCAGGGCCGCACGCAGGGCCGTCAGGGCGGCCGGCTCGCCGTACAGCGCTACTAGTATCTGCTCCGAAAGCGTCTGCAGCGCGTCCTGCGTGGCCGGGTCTGATTCGTTGGCCAGCAGCACCAGGCCGGTGGCCTGATCGGGGTATAGGTCGCAGAAGCTGGCAAACCCGAACGTGCCACCGGAGTGGCGCAGGCGCCGCTTGCTGTCTACCGTTTTGCTCACGGTCCAGTTCAGGCCAATGGCCTGAGTGGTGGGCGTACCCCAGGCCGGCTGGTGGCTTAGGGCCACGGCTGCCTGCGTTTCGTCCAGCTGGTAGGCAACGTAGCGCAGCATATCGGCCGGACTGTAGCGCAGGGCACCGGCACTTAGCACGTCGGCCTCCGTGTAAGGGGGCATGGGCAGGCCGCGGTCGTTGTAGCCGCTGGCGGCCAGCGCCGTCGGCGCGGCGGTGCTGGGCTGCATAGCCAGGGGCTGTTCGAGCCTGGACTTTAGCAGCTGGGACAAGGGCTGCTGGTACACGCGCTCCAGGATGTAGCCCAGCAGCTTGGCCGCAACGTTGGAATGGCGGGGCTGCTGGCCGGGCTCCATCGGAAGTTTCACCAAGGCCAACTCGCGGAAGAATTGCTGCCGGGTGTAGGTAGCGGCCGTGCGCGCCAGCACCGGCACCAGCGAGTCGGCGGGCACCTCCTTGAAGGCTTCCGGCCCCGGAAAGTTATCCGGCAGGCCCGACGTGGTATTGGCTAGGTGGACGAGCTGAATGGGCTTGCCCTCGTAGGCCAGGTTGGGGTAGTCGCCGTCGAGGTACTGGCGAATGTCGTCGGTGAGGCGCACGCGCTTTTCCACCACGGCCTGTGCCAATAGGAGACTGGTGAACGTCTTGCTGATGGAGCCGATTTCGTAGACCGTCTGCGCTGTGGGCGTCTGCGGTTGGTCTTTGCGCGTCGAGCCGAAATGGTAAAGGCGCGTCTGGCCGTGGCGGATGATGCCGACCGAGAGGCCCACGTGCCCCGGCGCCTGCACGAAGGCGGTGCCGAGCCGGCGGATAGCAGCATCGGTGGCAGCTGCTTCCGGGCCGGACTGGGCCAGGACCAGGGACGGTATCAGCGCCAACAGGCTGGCAGCAAAAAGAACGAGTTTATCAGTCATAAGGAGCAAATGAGCCTAGGCAGTGGGGGATTGTGCGGCGGGGAACTGAGCTTGCGCGAAAAGGTTACCGGCAGCGTTTGGCACTACCTCTTCGACAGGAAGTATCAGCCGGCCGAATCACCCATTCAACTGGCGACGCAGCTGGTGCCCCCTGCGAACCAGCCGCCTCGGATAGCCGAGTAAACGCGGGGGTTCGTCGGTATTTCGGGGGCGATGCTAGAGAACCGGCCGCGGGTGCGGGCACTTCGGCACCGGGCTTGCAAAGAGACTGGCAAGGACGCAGCGTCCTGATTTCCAAAAGAGAAACCACCCTCCCCAACCGTTTTCAGCCATGAAAAAGCAACTCTTCAGCCTCGCTCTTATCCTCGGTCTTGCTGGCTCGTTTGCCGGTTCTTCCTTCGCCGCCGACTTTGGCAAAGACCACGACAAGGACCGCCGCGCGCTGCGCCAGGACCGCGACCGTGACGGCCGCCAGGACAAAGGCCGTAAGCAGGACCGCAAAGACGACGCCCAGCGCCGGCAGCAGCGCCTCGACCGGATGGCCAAGGAGCTTGACCTGAGCAAGAAGCAGCAGGAAAAAGTAGCCAAGATCTTCCAGGATCAGCAGCAGCAAATGCAGGCCCTGCGCGGCCGCTCGCAGGGTGCCGACCGCGGCGCCCGCATGGCCGACGCCAAGCGCATCCGCGAGACCGGCGACAAGCAGCTGAAGGACGTGCTGTCGAAAAAGCAGTACGCGCAGTTTGAGGCCAAGCGCCAGGAACGCCTGAAGCAGATGCAGCAGCGCCACGGCCAGCACGACCAGCGCCGCGACTTCGGCCGCCGCAGCTAAGCTAGCCGCTGCCTGCTCCCTGGTTTGCCTGAATCAGGAGCAGCAAAAACCGCCCCGCCGCGTTTGTCGGCGGGGCGGTTTTGTTATTCTGGCGCCGTCAGCGTAAAGTATTTCGCGTATCATCCCGATTACTTAAGTACGCCGCGCCTCCCTCCTGCCTATGCCGCACCTCAACGCTTCTGCTGCCCGCTCGGCCCGTTTCTGGGCGGCCCGGCGCCACCTGCTTCAAACCATCGGCAGCGTGGGGGCGGTGTTTGTGGGCGTGCTGCTGGCCATGGCGCTGCTGCTGTGGGTGCCGGGGCGGGCGCTGCTGCCGCTGGCCCTGGTGGGGTTGCCCATCGGGTGGGCACTGGGCGTGCTGGAGGCGGTGGTGTTTCCGGCGCTGGTGCAGCGGTTTTCGCTGCGGGTGGCCTCGCTGCTGAAGTTTCTGGGCCATTTTCCGCTGCTGGGCCTGCTGTACGGCGGCTTTGAGCTGGTGGCGCAGCGGCTGAACCTGCCCCAGCTCTGGACGGTGCCCGCCGGCCAAACGCCCAGCCTGGTGCTGCACGTGCTGCGGGTGGCTATCATTTACCAGCTGGCTGTGTTCATAGCCTCGCTGATGCGGCAGCTGCTGCAGCGTATGAGCGGGCGTCGGCTGCGGGAGCTGCTGCAAGGGCGCTACCAGCAGCCCGAGGCCGAGGACCGCCTTTTTCTGTTCGTCGACCTGAAAGACTCGACCCGGCTGGCCGAGGCCCTGGGCAACGAGCGGTACAGCCGCTTCGTGCGCGACTTTTTCCGCGACGTGAGCCCGGCCATCACCGCCAGCCGCGGCGAGGTGTACCAGTACGTGGGCGACGAAGTGGTGGTGACGTGGCTTTCCGGCGTGGGGCTGCGCTACGCCAACTGCCTGCACTGCTTCTTTGAGATGCAGCGGCTGATAGAAGAGCGGCGCGCCTACTACCAGCGCGAGTACGACGCCGTGCCCACCTTCAAGGCCGGGGCGCACGGCGGCCTGGTTACCACGGTACTGGTGGGCACCGCGCACCGCGAGCTGGTGCACCACGGCGACGTGCTCAACACCACGGCCCGCATTCAGGCACAATGCAACGCGCTGGGCAGCCGGTTTCTGATTTCGGCCGCGCTGCGCGAGCAGCTGGGGCTGCAGCCCGAGTTTCACTTTACGCCCCTGGGCGGCCACAACCTGCGCGGCAAAATCGGCAGCACCGAGCTGCTGGACGTGCAGGAATACCTTCCGATTCTGGCATGAGAAAACCTTTCAAAACCGCCGGCCGCTGGGTGCTGAGCCTGCTGATTTTGCTGCTGCTGGCCGGCGTGGCCTTTGCCAACCTCAGCCCCGAGCTGGGCGGCAAGCCCACCAAGGCCCAGCGCGCGGCCTACGCCAAATCGGGCCACTACCGGGACGGGGAGTTTCAGAACCTGGTGCCCACCGAGGTAATGACCGGCGGCAGCACCATGGGCCTGTTGTGGCGCTTTTTGTTTACGAAGACGCCGCACGAGCGGCCCGCCGCGCCGCTGCCCACCCAGCCGCTGGACTCGGCGCGCATCCGGCAAAAAACCGCCGCAACGCTGCGCGTGACGTGGTTTGGCCACTCGGCCAGCCTGGTGGAAATAGCCGGCCACAACGTGCTGCTCGACCCGATGCTGAGCGTAGACATGGGCCCGATTTCGTGGGTGACGCCCAAGCGCTACAACCCGCAGCTGGCCATCAGCCCCCAGCAGCTGCCGCGCATTGCGGCCGTGCTCATCTCGCACGACCACTACGACCACCTCGACTACAAAACCATCCGTGAGCTACGCGACAAAGTCGACAACTTCTACGTGCCGCTGGGCGTGGGCGCGCACCTGCTGCTATGGGGCGTGGCCCCGACCAAGGTGCACGAGCTGGATTGGAACGACTCCGTGCGGCTGCCAGGCCTGACCATCGTCAGCCAGCCCGCGCGGCACTTTTCGGGCCGGGGTCTGACCAACCGCAACTCCACCTCGTGGTCGTCGTGGGTGCTGAAGGCGGATAACGGGCGGCGCGTGTTCTACAGCGGCGACGGGGGCTACGGGCCGCACTTCGCCGCCATCGGCCGCAAGCACGGCCCCTTCGATCTGGCCCTGATGGAGTGCGGGCAATATGACCAGAACTGGAGCCAGATCCACATGATGCCCGAGCAGAGCGTGCAGGCCGCCCTCGATGTGCGCGCCCGCGTGTACCAGCCGGTGCATTGGGGGGCTTTCACCGAAGCCCACCACGCCTGGAACGAGCCCGTGACGCGCGCTGCCGCCGAAGCTGCACGGCGGCAGCTGTCCATCGCCACGCCCGAGCTGGGCCAGCCCATAACCGTGGGCGTCGGCCCGCTGCCGCAAACGCGCTGGTGGCAGTGATTAGGTGGCTATGGCAGCTCCCGCGAAGCAAGGCTATTATACCGAGCCCTGTGCTGAACCAGGACAATGCGAGTTAATCAGATTGCGAGGCCAGCACTAAGGTTAAGGCTAGTTCCCCTCCTCAGCTGAGGAGGGGCTAGGGGTGGTTGACCTTGACGTTTAGCCGTCATCTAACTCTAGACTTTTAGCTCTAATCTTTCAACCACCCCCAGCCCCTCCTCATCTGAGGAGGGGAGCTAGTTTTTAGCTCCGCTGGGCTTGGCTTCTCTGGCTCACTAGCTTTTCAGCGCACCAGCGCGGCCAGCTTGCGGTACAGCTCGGCTTCTTCGAAGGGCTTGGCCACGCAGTCGTTCATGCCGGCGGCCAGGTACTGCTCGGTGTCGCTCTGGAAAGCGTTGGCCGTCAGGGCTAGGATGGGCACTTGGGCGCGTTGCGGATCGGGCAAGGCGCGGATGGCGGCGGTGGCTTCGGTGCCGCTCATGCCGGGCATCTGAATATCCATCAGCACCGCGTCATAGGCGTTGGCAGTGGCCAGGGCTACGCCTTCCGGGCCGTCTTCGGCCTCGTCCAGCTCGGCGCCCCACTCCTCGATGAGCATGCGCGCCACCAGGCGGTTGATGTCGTTGTCTTCCACCAGCAGCAGACGCTTGCCGCGCAGCGCGCCAGTGTCGTAATCGGCGGCAGCGGGAGCGGCGGGGACGGGTGCCGAGGCGGCGCGGGGCAGCGTGAGGCGGAAGATGAACGTGCTGCCCTTGCCCAGTTCGCTTTCCACGCTGAGCGTGCCGCCCATCTGCTCGGCCAACGCGCGCGAAATGGTCAGCCCAAGGCCGGTGCCGCCGAAGTGCCGCGAGGTATCGGCGTAGGCCTGGGTGAAGTTCTCGAAGATGCGCTCCAACTTGTCGGGCGCAATGCCCACGCCGGTGTCGCTGAAGCGAAACTCGATGGTGAGCGAGTCGTCGGTTTCGGCCAGCTGGTAGCCGCCGGCCGTGATTTTGCCGCCGGCGGGCGTGAACTTGATGGCGTTGGAAAACAGGTTGAGAATGATCTGGCTGATGCGGTGCGCGTCGCCGATGGCCTGCGGATTGGGGCAGGACTCGTGCAGGCGAATGGCCTCCACCTCAATGCCTTTTTCCTGCGCCTGCACGAAGAGCGGCTGCGCGGCTTGGTAGAGCACCTCGCACACGTCAAACGGCTCGTGGGCCAGTTCCAGCTTGCCGGAGCTGATTTTGGCCATGTCCAGCACGTCGTTGATGATGCCGAGCAGGTGCTGGCCCGACGAGCGGATAATGCCCACTAGCTCCTGCTGGCGGGCGTTGAGCGGGGTTTTGGCCAGCTGACCGGCCATGCCCAGCACGCCGTTGAGCGGGGTGCGGATTTCGTGGCTCATATTGGCCAGGAAGTTTTCCCGGGCGCGGGCAGCGGCCGTGGCCGCTTCCGTGGCGCGCTTCAGCTCGGTTACGTCGGTGCTCACGCCCAGCACGTGCGGTTCGCCGTCGGCCCAGCTCAGTAGCTGGCGGGTGGTGTGGAAGCAGCGGTGGTTGCCGGGTATAGCCAGCTCGTCTTCCAGCACGCTGGGCTGGCCGGTAGCCAGCACGGCAGCGTCGGCGGCGTCGTGGCGGGCCATCTGCTGAGCCTGTTCGGCGGCTAGCTCGGGCGTCGGTTCGGCGGCCGTAAGGCCCTCGCCCAGGGCCAGAGCCGTAGCATTCCGAAAGACGTAGCGCCCGGCGGCGTCGCGCACGTACACGAGCACGGGGGCCGTGTCGAGCACCTGCTGGATAAACGCCTGCTGGGCAGCCTGCTCCTGCTGCGCTTCCACCAAGGCCGTCTGCTCGGTCAGGTACAGGTTTACGTACTGCTCCTGCGCAAACGGCACGATACGGGCCGAATAGTAGCGCCCGCCCACGTGCAGCTCGCGCTGCATGGGCTGACCGGTGGCCAGCGCCTCCATGGCCCAGCCGAAGGCCTGCTCCCGACCGGCGGCCACTTCCTCGGCCGAAAGCTGAGCGGCCAGGCGCTCGGCGGCGGGGTTGGCAAACAAGCGCTGCTGATTGGGACCCAACCGGTAGATGGGGTTGGGATTCTGCAACGGAATGCGCGCCAGCATCCGCTGCTCAGCCAAAGCCGCGCGCAACGCCTGAATTTCGGCCTGGGCCTCTTCCAGGGTGGTGGGCAGCACCTCAATGGTGGAGGATGTAAGCATCGGAGCGAAAGGTAAGTAGGGCCTGATTGTCCGCAGGGTGCGGCCCGTGGACTAAGGCCGCCAAAGTTCGGGCATTCGAGGCAAATGATATTATATCACACTATTGCCTTTCCGCTGCTACTAGTGGCGCCTCGGCGCCTACCTGCGGCAACAGCAGAATAAACGAGGTACCCAGGCCGGGAATAGAGTTAACCTCTATTTCGATCTGGTGCGCGTCGGCAATGGTCTTGACGATGGACAAGCCCAGCCCGAATGAATCGGCGTCGGCCGCGGCGCCCTTGTGGAACCGCTCGAACAGGTGCGGCAGCTGCCCCTTTGGGATGCCCTGGCCGGTGTCGCGCACTTCCAGGGCGTAGCGACCGGTGCCCGGCTGCCGCCCCCCGATGAGGTAGATGTGCCCGTCGGGGCGGTTGTACTTGATGGCGTTGTTGACGAGGTTGAAGAGCAGGGTGAACAGCAGCCCGCGGTTGGCCTGCGGCAGCAGGTAATCCTCGGCCACTTGCGGGTGCAGGCTCAGCGTACGTACCAGCAGCCGGTCCTGGATTTCCTCGCTGACTTCTTCCACCAGCTGCCGCACCGAGACGGTGTCGTCGCGCTCGAACTGGTCGTTTTCCACCTTGGAGATGAGCAGCAGGGACTTGATGACGCCCCGCAGCCGGTGCAGGGTGCGCTGGGACTCCATGATCTTGACCAGGTTTTCGTCCGACAGCGTCTCGTCGGTGAGCATGTTGTCGAAGCGGTACTGCAGCACCGCCAGGGGCGTGAGCAGCTCGTGGGACGTGTCGGCAATGAACTTGCGCTCCTTTTGAAACGAGGCGCGGATGGTGGTCATCATTTCGCGGATACTCTCGTCGAGGTAGCGAAAGTCGTCGGTGCTGGTGCGAATGGGGGCCAGGTTGAAGGCGGCCGGGTGGCGCACATTGCGCAGGCGCTGGCGGATAATGGTGCCCAGCGGCTCGAGCAGGTAGCGAAAAAAAGCCACGTCGGCCAGGGAGGTGAGTAGGCCTACCACGAGCAGCAAGACCAGCGCGTACTGACGGAAGTTGCGCTCCGTTTCGCCGATGGAGCCGGTACTGCGCCCGATTTCGAGCAGGTAGTGCCGCCCGCCCTGCGCAAAGGAGTAGCTCAGCACCCGGTATTCCACGATTTCGTCCTCCACCGCCCGCTTCGAGTCCTCGATAACGTTGATGTTGGGGCCGGGCGGAATTTCTTCCAGCGAGATAAACTCTTCCTTGAGCAGGTTGTAGCTGCCGTAGGAAGTCTGCCCCTCGGTGAGCAGCGCCCCAATGCCCTGCCGGTAAATCAGGCGCAGCACCTTGTCCTTTTTCTGGGCCAGGCGCTGGTCGGTGGTGAGCAGGGCCACGCGGCTCATCACCAGCGGCAGCACGCCCACCAGCAGCACCAGCAGCAGCAGGCGCGAGACGGCGTTGTAGAGCGAGAACTTGGTTCCGAGCTTCATCCCAGCGGGCGGCTAGAGCTTGACGCGGTAGCCCAGCCCGCGCACAGTTTCGAGGAAGTCGGGCTCGGCAAACTGCCCTAGCTTGCGCCGCAGGTTCTTGATGTGCGCGTCGATGTAGTTCGAGTCGAAGCCGGTGTCGGGCAGGTTGCCCCACACGTGCTCGGTGAGCTGCAGGCGGGTGAGCACGCGGTTGCGGTGCAGCACCAGGTAGCTCAGGATGTCAAACTCCTTCACCGACAGCGCCACCTCCTGGCCCGCGTGCAGCACGCGCCGCTGCTGCACGTCCAGCTCGAAGCCGCCTACGCGTACGGTGGGCTTGTGCAGCCCGAAGCGGCGACGCGTAATGGCGTGCATGCGGGCCAGCAGCTCGGGCAGGGAAAAGGGCTTGGCCAGGTAGTCATCGGCACCCAACTCCAGGCCGCGAATACGGTCCTCTACTGCGCCGCGGGCCGTGAGCACCACCACGGCAGCCGTCAGCTCGTTCTGCTTAGCCTCGGCCAGCAGCTGCAGCCCGTCGCCGTCGGGCAGGCCCAGGTCGAGCAGCACAAAGTCGTAGCTGCCGCCGGCCAGGCAGTCGGTGGCGGCGCGGGCCGTGCGGGCCACGTCGCAGCTGAAGTTGTGCTGATGCAGGAAAAACGCCAGCTCCTTGGCCAGCGTCCGCTCGTCTTCCACAATCAAAACGGTCACGACGGTGCGGATTAGAGGTTGAGCAGCAGGCCCACTGTCCAGTACGAGCGGGCACGGGTCACGTCGTCGGGCAGCAGGTTGACGGGGATGGAGTAGCGCCAGGCCGTTTCCACCGCTACTTTGCCCAGGGTGTAAGTCACCGGCACCCGCGCCTCGTAGTTGAGCACCCGGAAGCGGGTATTGTCGGTGGTGACGGTGGTCGTGGGGCCCTGCCCCTGCCCGCCGTGACCGTTCCCATTTCCGTTGCCGCCGTTGCCGGTCGGCCGCCGCTCGATGCTGGTCTGGGCGAAGTGCTGGGTACCGGCCAGCACGCTCACCCGCGGCTCGATGGACAAGTAGCCCTGGGGCGTGAACACCCGGTTGATTTCGAAGTAGCGGGAGTTGTCGAGGATGAGAAAGGCATCGTGGGCGCCGCCGAACAGGCAGCTGCCGCTCAGGCGCGAGTACACGTAGCCCCAGTCCCAGCCCAGGTAGCCGTCGAGGGAGTTACCCACGGCCGACTTGAGCAGGGGGCTGTTCGGAGCAAAAAAGAAGTGCGAGTAGCTCACCGAGGCGTCCACGCTCTTGGATAAGTCGCCGTCCCAGCCCACCGAAGCATCCGTCTCATCGACGAAGCTGGCGGTGTTGAACAGGTCGTAGCTCACCACCGAGCCCCAGAAGCCGGCGGGCAGCTTATAGGTCAGTTCCCCCGACAAGTAGGGGTAACGCGTGGTCTGGGTACGCCCGAAAAACAAGGAGTTGTTGCCGTAAGTCAGGCCGGCGGTGAAGCGGCCCTTGCTCGTTTTGCTCGAATCGGCCGCCGCCAGCGGGATACCCGGCGTTGCCGCCCGGGCCATGACGGCCGCGGCCAGCAGCACCACTCCAGCCAGCAGGCCACGCCCAAATGCGTAGTAGTTCCGCATAAATGCCTTGCTAATCATCATCCTTCATTAGCCCGGGCACTTAGTGCCCGCGGCCCCGTCCGGCCCCTGCCGGTCGGCCCGCGCCGCCCCTGGCCCCGCGGGCCCCAGCGCCACCGTGCAGCCCCCTGCCCCGCGCCGACATACGCGCTCCACGGGCGCCGCCGGCCTCGTCTACGCGTTCCGGCTTGTTCTGGCGAGCCGCCGGGGGCACGGCCTTCACCGGCGCCTCATCCGCCACGGCAGCTGCCGGCGTCGGCTGGGCCGGTGCCTGGCTCGGCGGCCCCTGCTGTGCCCGCAGGGCACCGGCGCTACACAGGGCGAAAAAAAGAAGTGCAATCTGACGCATGCAAGCGGCAAGTAAGCTGAGGATGAACTACAAAAATATCAAAAACAGGCGCGTCTAACCAGACGTCCTGCCCAACGACAGCCCAAATTCTGACCTCCTCACTCCCGGCAGCGGCTAGTCCTGGCGTCCGCCCGCTCCGAACGGCGGACGGACGCGCAGGGTGCGGCGCTTAGTGGCCGCGGTGCCCAGCCGTGGCGCGGTGTGTGGCGCCGTGGCTGGAAGCGGAGGCGTGGGCATGGCCTCCGGTGGTGCTACGGCCGCGGGCGCTGCGCTGGGGGGCGCGGGCCACGTCGGCGGCGTTGTTGCTGCCGTTGCGCTTGGTGCGGGCCACGGCGCTGATGGCGGCGCCCTTGTCGGCCCCGGTCAGGGTGGTGCTGGCAGCCACGGCGCTGACGTCCTGGCCGTGGTTGCCCACGGTGGCGCCGCCGTTTTCACCATCCTCGGCGTGCTCGGTCTTGGCGGGCTCGGTCTTGGCGGGCTTCACGCGCTTGGTGTGCGTCTTCTCGGTGTGGGGCTGCTCGGGCGTCTGGGCAGCAAAGGTTTGGGCTTGGGCACTCAGGGCAAACAGGGCCAGAACGGGCAGCAAGAGGAGCTTCTTCATGGAAGGTGGTCGGTACAGGTGTGATGATTACGCTGCCAACCTCGCACCCCAACATGAAATGAAAGTGATAAGCCGCCCGGCCACGCTTCGGGAGGCGTTGGCCTTATCCCACATGCTAACTCCCTGCACCAAAAGCAACTGCCCCAATCCGGCAGCGGTGGCGGATTGGGGCAGCGTAAAACTTATCAGACGATTCGGTGGCTCCTTTTCATGAATCCGGCAACCAAGCGGGTTCAGCGCAGCCGGAAGCGTAAGCGGATTTCGGCCCGTGGCCGCAGGGTGATGAGCGGGCGCATCTGCACCGGCGGCTGCTCCACCCACTCCACCTCAAAGCGGCGCAGCACCTCCAGCAGCACCAGCTGCATTTCGGTGAGGGCAAACTGATTGCCGATGCACAGGCGCGGGCCGCCCCCGAAGGGCAGGTACGCGTAGGGCGGCTGCTCGCGCTGCTGTTCCTTGCTGAAGCGCGCCGGTCGGAAAGCTTCGGGCTCGGGCCAGAGCCGCGCTAGGTGGTGCACCCCGTAGAGGTAGGCCGAGATCAGCGTGCCTTTTGGCAATGGCAGGCCGTTGTACTCGTCGTCTTCGGCGGCCTGGCGGTCCACTATCCAGGCGGGCGGGTACAGGCGCAGCGTTTCCTGCACGACTTGCAGCGAATACGGCAGGGCGGGCAGCTCGGCAAAAGTCGGGCGGCGGGGACCGAGCACCGGCTGGGTTTCAGCGCGCATCCGGGCTGCTTCTTCGGGGTGCTGGGCCAGCAGGTACCAGAGCCAGGAAAGCGCGTTGGCGGAAGTTTCGTGGCCGGCCACGAGCAGGATGGCAGCTTCGTCGAGCACCTGCTCGTCGGTCATCGGCTCGCCCGTGTCTTCGTAGCGCGCGTCGAGCAGCATCTGCAGCAGGTCGTCCTTGCCGGCGCCACCCTCCGCTTTGCGCCGCTGAATGTAGCTCATGATAAGCCGGCGCATTTCGGCGGACAGCGCATCGTGGTGGCGGTACTGGCCCGACACGCCCAGCCAGGGCCGCAGGTAGGGCTGGCGCAGGGTACGCACGTAGAAGGCCTGGATATCGGTGAGCAGCTGGGCCATGCGCTGCAGCTCGGCCTCCGTCATGCTGGTGCTGAACACCGAGCGGGCAATGATGCGGAAAGCCGTGGTGGTCATCAGCTCGTGCACCGGCACTTCCACGCTGCCGCCCTGGGCCTGCGCGGCGGCGGCCACGGGCCCCAGGCACTCCTCGATGACGTCGAGCATCAGCTCGGTGAGGGCCGCGAGGCGCTGGCGGTGAAAACCCGGTTGAATGAGGCGGCGCTGCTGCAGCCAGTAGCTGCCCTCGGAAGTGAGCAGGCCGTGCCCGAGGTAGCGCGCCACCCCGTGCGACATCTCCGACTTGGGGTAGTTGCGGTGGTTTTTCTGCAGAATGTGCTGAATCAGGCCCGGGTCGCGGGTGAGCAGCGTGGGGCGCACGCCACCCAGGTGCAACCCGATGGTGTCGCCGAACTGGTCGAGGTAGTCCGAAATGACCGGAATGGGATTGGCGGCCAGGGCCCACGAATTGCGGAAGGAGCGCAGCCGCGGCACGCGGGGCAGATCACGGATTACTGCAGATTTTTCGGATTCCACGGATTTTATAGGCGATTATAGGTCTGGGCTTGTGCGGGACCAGGCTTTGGTAGCTCTGGTATTTCTCTTCGGTTTTGTCCCGCTTCGGCGAGGCTCAAAACCTACCATGCTGGGGCGTAACCGTCCACAATCGAAGATCAGCGAAGCTAAAATCCGTGAAATCCGGCGAATCCGTGCCAATCCATGATTTATCTTTTTTGCCGTTGCCTGCGTACCATCAGGGTGCGGCCGAGTTCGGCCGCGCATCCTCTCGCCTCTTCCTTTCTCCAAACCAAACCGCCCTTCCCTATGTGGATTCAGCAAAAAGCTAACGAACCCGCCTCCCTCCAGGAACTGCAAGGCCACACCGTGGGCCTCAAATTCGAGTGCAACCAGTGCCACACCGAGGTCTTCACCGACCTGATCGGCGTGCCGGCCCCCGACCACCTGGCCAACTCTACGGAAGACGACGGCCAGTTCGAAAAAGAAGAAGTAAAGTGCCCCGGCTGCGACATGACGCACCAGATTACCGTCAAGAGCACCTTCGACGGCGTCACGTTTGATGTATCGGACGTGGCCCCCGACAGCGTGAGCTACCAGATTCCGCCCGCCGAACAGCAATAAGCGGCGCTCCTCGGGGTTCTACCCCGCAGTCAAACGCCCCGCCCCCGTCGTGCTGCGATGGGGGCGGGGCGTTTGGCTGCGGGGCTGGTCAGGCGGTTACGGCTGCGGGTTCGTGAGCTGGCCGATGAACAGGATGGCGTTGGACGACTTCTCGCGGATCAGAAACACAAACGGCCGGTCGAAGCGGACACTAGGCGGCACCGAGGTGGTGGTGATGCCCACCGATGTGGCGGCTGCCGCCTCCGTTCCTTCCTCGTTCACCTCGACGAAGGTCTTGTGCAACACTTCGCTGATAGCCAGGTTCTGTTGCCCGGTGAGCATGCGACTGAAGTTGGCCTGCTGGGTGAAGGCCACGCCCATGCCCATCTGCGTCAGGGTCTGATTGAGGTTGGTTTCGTACTCCAGCTTGAACTTGGGCAGAAACAAATCGATGCTGCTGGGGAAAGCGCCGGCCAGCCACGTGCTCAGGCTCTGGCTGCTCAGGCCCGCCACTACATCCTGCACGGTAGCCGTACCTTTGGGCAGCACCAGCGTCATGCTAAACTGCCGGTTGCCGTAGGGAAGGTCTATCACCTGCTTGGTAGCATCTTGGTAGAGCGCGTATTGGCCGTTGCGCAACTGCATCATCTCCACGGGCTTGGTACTGCCGTTAGGCAGCGTGAAGGACGCCGTACGCGTAAGCTGCCGGTCAAAGCCCGTGGTCCAACTCCCCTTGAAATAGATGGCGTTGATCAAAAACAGCACGTGCGACGGCGTTATGGTCTTGACCAGATCCTTGATTTTGCCGTTGGTTTTCTCCTCCACCCAGGTATTGATGACGGCCTTGGCGGCAGTCGGGTTGCCAAAGTCCAAGCCCTGCACCTTCGCGTCGAAGTACGTGGTGTTCTGCTGCACAAAAGGCGCCTGCAGCTGGTACTGCTGCCCGTGCCACAGACTGTTAGCCGAAGTAAACGTGACCTTTTTGTCGATGCCGCTCAGCAGCTGGTTCAGGCTCTGATACGCTTGGTTGATTTGGGTATCGGTGAGCGGGGCAAAGCCCAATGCGTCGCGCATAGCCGTTTTAGTCGTGCCATCGGCGCCGTTGTAGGCCATGGTGAGGGCCGCCGAAATGCTCAACGGCGAGATGAACACGTTGTCGGCAGGCGCCTGAGCCTGCAGCCGGGCAAACGAGCGAAACGCAAAGTCGTTGGCGCTACCCAGCGTTTGCATTTCCGTTTCCGTCAACGGCCGCAGGTTGGGGGTGTTGTTGTCGTCGGCAGCCGGTCCGGCCACTTCTTTTTGGCAGGCAGTGAGCAGCACCGCGCTGGTGACGGCCGCCACCGCCGTTCGGATAAGGGTTAGGTTCATAGCAGGCAGGGTTGATGGACAGTTCAACAGCCCGGCGCCGGGCTTTCCAGTACACGAGTCACCCGCCGCAGCTTTGGTTGCATGATGCTCTAGCGTGGCCGTCGCAATACGGCCTCCAATCAACCTAACCCGCTCTTTATATATATTATTCTATTTCTCCCGCTCGATGGTGTAGTCAATCAGCTGCTCCAGCGACACGCGGGCCGGCGAAGCAGGAAAGGTGTGCAGAATCTGCACGGCCTCGTCGCGGAACTGCTTCATGCGCTCAATGGCGTAATCCAGCCCACCCGATTTTTTCACGAACTCGATGACGGCCTGCACGCGGTCAGCGCGGCCGTCGTTGTTCTTGACGTTGTAGATAATGCGGCGCTTCTGCAGCCACGGAGCTTGCTGCAAGGCGTAAATCAGGGGCAGCGTCATCTTTTTCTCCTTGATGTCGATGCCGACAGGCTTGCCGATTTCGGCCGTGCCGAAGTCAAACAGGTCGTCCTTAATCTGAAAAGCCATGCCCACCTTCTCGCCGAACAAGCGGGCGCGCTCCACCAACTCCTTGCTCGCCCCTACTGATGAGGCGCCCACGGCCGTGCAGGAGGCAATGAGCGAGGCGGTTTTCTGCCGGATGATGTCGAAGTACACGTCCTCGGTGATGTCGAGGCGGCGGGCTTTTTCGATCTGCAGCAGCTCACCCTCGCTTAGTTCGCGCACGGCGTTGTTGACGATTTTGAGCAGGTCGAAATCGTCGTTTTCCAGCGCCAGGGCCATGCCGCGCGAGAGCAGGTAGTCACCCACCAGCACGGCAATCTTGTTTTTCCAGAGCGCATTGACGGAAAAGAAGCCGCGGCGGTAGTTGGATTCGTCCACCACGTCGTCGTGCACCAGCGTGGCCGTGTGCAGCAGCTCGATGAGGGCCGCGCCGCGGAAAGTGGCCTCGGGCAGGGCGGCGGTGGGGTCCTGGCTGGCGGTGTGGGCCGTCAAGAAGACGAACATCGGGCGCAGCTGCTTGCCTTTGCGCTTGATGATGTACCCCATGATTTTGTCCAGCAGCAGCACCCGCGTTTGCATGGACTGGCGGAATTTGGTTTCAAATTCCTGCATTTCGGCCGCTATCGGGGCCTGTATATCGTCCAGCGAATATCTCATGCGGTGGTTGGGCGCGCAATGATACGCACGCGGCGGCAGTTTTCGGCACAATACGGCGGGCCGAGTGCCGAGGCTGCGTAGATTAGGGCAATCAGCCCACGTCCGTCGTCGCCATGTATGCCGTTGCTACCGCCGCCCATTGCGCCCACTGCCAAGCCGAGCTGCACGGCGACTTCTGCCCCCGCTGCAGCGAGAAGCACCTCGGCCATCACGACTACTCCCGGGCGCACTTCGCCGAGCACACCGTGGATACGGCCACGCACTTCGACGCGCAGGTGGTGCGCGGCACCTGGAGCCTGCTCTCCCGCCCCGGCCACATGACAGCGGAAGTGCTACGCGGCTGCCGGGTACCTTGGCCAAAGCCCCTGCAGCCGCTGACCATCTTGCCGGTGCTGCTGGCCCGGTTTATCCGCTTGGTGCTGCAGCGGCCCATCGATGCCGTCTGGGCTGCTACCGCTTTTCGGCCTAGGTATGCTGCTGAGCCTCGTGGTATGGGGCTATGCCCTGTAGCAACGCATCTACGGCGGCCGGTCCTGGCTGAATCTGCTGTGGGCTGGGGTGGGCAGCGTATTCTTTGCCTTTCTGCGATGTACGTGTACCGCCCTTTTCTTTTCGCGGTTACTTACCTGCTGGTCTAACCCCAGCGGCTGCCCGCTTGTTGTTCTTCGCACCCGTTCCCTCCGCTATGGCTACTCCCACCCGGCTTGATTTTGCCCTGACGCCCGGCCACCACACCCGCGCCTTCGCCGCCGATGCCCGCTTCGTGCCCGATGGCCGCCCCAAGCCGGTGGTGGTATTCGTGCACGGCTTCAAGGGCTTCAAGGATTGGGGCCACTTCAACCTGCTGGCTGATTATTTCGCCCATCAGGGCTTTGTGTTCGTGAAGCTGAACCTCTCGCACAACGGCGTGGTCATTGGCGGGACCGGCGACCTGGAGGACCTGGAAGCTTTCGGGCGCAACAACTTCAGCCTTGAGCTGGACGACATCGGCTGCCTACTCGATGCGCTGCACCAAGCCGGCCAGACGCCCATCCCAGCCGCCGAGCTGGACCTGAGCCGGCTTTACCTGATAGGCCACAGCCGGGGCGGAGGGCTGGTCATGCTCAAGGCCGCCGAAGACGCCCGCGTACGTGCCGTGGCCACCTGGGCACCCATCACCGACGTCAACCCCGGCTGGCCGGAGGCCATGATGGCGCACTGGCAGCAAGCCGGCGTGATGCACGTGGAAAACGCCCGCACCAAGCAGCAATTGCCGCTGTACTTTCAGATTGTCGAGGATTATCACCAGAACCGGCGCCGCCTCGACATTCAGCACAACCTACGCCGCAAGCTGCGTCAGCCCCTGCTCATCATCCACGGCGACCAGGACGAGACGCTGCCCGTGGCCAAAGTGCCGCTGCTGCAGGCCGCCAAGCCCGACGCCGAAGTGGTCATTCTGCCCGGGGCGGGGCATATGTTTGGCGGGGCGCACCCGTGGCCGCAATCTGAGCTGCCCGAGCTGGCAGCGGAGGTAGCAGCCCGCACTGCGGCGTTTTTTGCGCAGCACTAACGGTTGTCGGCCTGTTTCTATCTTGCCCCGGCCTAAGCCATTCTCTTCTCCTCTCACTCCCCATGAAATCTGCCCCCGCGCCTGCCCACACCGCTTACCTGCTGCTCGGCTCCAACCTCGGGGAGCGGGTGGTGACGCTCCACCGCGCTCTGGTGGCTTTGGCTGAATGCGCCGGCAAGATCAAGACGGTGTCGGCGGTGTACGAAACCGCCGCCTGGGGCAACGAGGGGCAGCCCGCGTTTCTGAATCAAGCCGTACAGCTCGGCACCGACCTGAACCCGCAGGAACTGTTGCGAGCCTGCCAGCAGGTCGAAAACGACTTCGGCCGGGAGCGGCTGGAGCCCTGGGGCCCGCGCACCCTCGACGTGGATATCCTCTTCTACGACGACCTGGTCCTCGATTCCGAACAGCTAACCATTCCGCACCCGCGCCTGCAGGAGCGCATGTTTGCTTTGGTGCCCCTAGCCGATATTGCCACCACCTACGTGCACCCGCGGCTGCAACGCTCCGTCGCGGATTTGCTGGCCGACTGCCCTGATAAGCTGCCCGTAGAGCAGTGGATGGGCGACTTGTAAGCCCTTTCGCGTCGCTTACGGGCGCGGCGTGGGCCAGCTGAGCACCTGCATCTGGTGGCAGAAATGCGCCACCCGCCCGGCTCGCGCTACCGGGTATAGCAGCCAGAGCGCCAGCACCCACCGCAGCCAAGGCCGGCGGGGCTGCAGGCTGGCTGCGGCCTCGGCCAGCACCAGCAGGAAGGCGCCATACACCACAGCAGCGTAGCGTTCCACGTCGTACACATTGCCCCCAGCGCGGCTCATCACCGTCGTGCCGATGTGGCAGAGCAGGTAGCACAGCACCACTGTACCCAGCAGGCGTACAAAGGGTGCACGGCTGCGCCAAACTGCATAGCCTAGGCTCAGCAGCAGCACGGGTAATATCAGCTCGAAAAGCCAGTGCTTGGGCCAGCCGGCCTGCTGCACGGGCACCAGCCAGCGCGTGAGCACGTAGCCGTAGTCGCCCAGGGTTTCGCGCAGGCCCTGCCAGCCGCGGCTGCGGTACAGCTCGGGCGTAGCCGCCGCACGCTTGGCGTAGAGCAGCCAGGCGCCGTTGCCGAGGCCTATCACGAGAGCGTGTATCAGCCACCGACGCCAGTGGGCCCGCCACTCATAGCCGTAGTACACTAGCAGGCCCAGGCCCACGCCAAGCAGCAAAAACAGGCCGGACATACGCTGCAACGGCAGCAACAGGCCTAGTACCGTAGCGGCAGCCCACCAACTAAACCGCCGGTTGCGCAGATAAGCGTAAAGGCAGCTGGCGTAGCCAGCAAACAGCGCCTGAAACACCGGCTCCGACCACACAAACTTGGCTGTAACCAGCCAGGGCGCCGCCACAGCCAGTGCTGCTACCAGGCCGGTCGCCAAGTAGCGCTGCGGCAATAGTTGCCAGGCCAGCCAACTCCACCCTGCCCAGCATAGTAGGGTGCTGAGGAGCTGTAGGGCCGTAGTCCACGCGCGCTCCTGCTCCACGCCCGGCGCCAGCAGCACTGGATACAGCGGCCCCCACGACGTGTAGGGCGTGCCGTCAGGGTTCAGCAGCCGGCCCGACCCGGCCCAGCTCGCCGCCGCTGCCAGGTAAAAGCGCGAATCGGAAGTGCCTGCCAGGCCCGGCGCCAGCGCATACCACAGCAGCCCCAGCAAGGCCGCAGCGCTTAGCAGCACCACGGCCCGCGGCATGCTCAGCCAGGAAAAGGCGCCGGGGCGGGAAGAAGCAGTACGCATGAGCCGACAATGAAAGAGCCGGCGGACACCGGCTCTTTCTCTTTTATCGTTACTGGGCGGAGCTGGTGGCCGCCTGCGGCGAAATTTTCTTCACCAGGCCTTGCAGCACTTTGCCCGGGCCGCACTCCACAAATTCGGTGGCGTCGTCCTGCGTCATACGCTGCACCGATTGGGTCCAGCGCACGGGAGCGGTCAGCTGGCGGATGAGGTTCTGGCGGATTTCGTCCGGGTCGGTGTGCGGGGCCGCGTCCACGTTCTGGTACACCGGGCAGCGGCCGGCGCTGAAGGTGGTGCGCCCGATGGCCTCGGCCAGCGCCGCTTCCGCCGATTGCATCAGCGGGGAGTGGAAAGCCCCCCCCACCGGCAGGGGCAGGGCGCGCTTGGCGCCGGCGGCTTTCATGGCTTCGCAGGCCTGCTCGATACCGGCCTTGGAACCGCTGATAACCAGCTGGCCGGGACAGTTGTAGTTGGCGGCTACTACCACATTGCCGCCCTGGGTGATTTCCTGGCAGATGCGCTCCACCACCGCGTCGTCGAGGCCGAGGATGGCGGCCATGGTGCCGGGCTGCTCTTCGCAGGCGGACTGCATGGCCTGAGCCCGGCGAGCCACCAGCGGCAGCGCGTCCTCAAACTTCAGTACGCCCGCCGCCACCAGCGCCGAAAATTCGCCGAGCGAATGCCCCGCTACCATATCGGGCTGCAGGCCGGGCGTGGTCACGAACTGCGCCACCGAGTGCACGAAAATGGCCGGCTGCGTCACGTCGGTGCGGCGCAGGTCTTCGTCGGAGCCGGTAAACATGATGTCGGTGAGCGAGAAACCCAGGATGTCGTTGGCCTGCGCCATCAGGCGCTGAGCCTCGGGGTGCTGCTCAAACAAGTCGCGGCCCATGCCGGTAAACTGGCTGCCCTGGCCGGGAAATACTACTGCTTTCATCGAGGAAGTCGGTGGGATAATGCGTTGCGGACTCAATCTACGCCTCAGCCAGCGGTTGGCCGGCCGAAACGGGCCGCAAGGTGCGCAATGAAGCCTTTACGCGCAAAATCGGGCTGCTGCTTCTGGCTTTATCGTCATGCCGTTCGCTCAAGCCAAGTGCTGAGTTAAGCCAACAAAAAAGGGCCGTCGACGCATCGACGGCCCTTTTCCTTTGTCAGCGCAACCGGTTTAGCGCATTACCTCCAGCCAGCCTTTGTAAGAGCGGACGGTACGCTTCAGGTTGTTGAACTCTACCTCAATCAGGTAGTAGTAAGTGCCCGCCGAAGCTTTGGCGCCGCCGTCGCGGCCTTCGCCGCTCCGGACCCCGCCGCCGTCCCACAGGGTCAGGTCAGCTGCGGCGTTGCCTTCGTATACTTTCACACCCCAGCGGTTGAAGATCTGCACCTTGGCCCGGGTGATGGGCGTGGCAAAAATCGGGCGGAATGTGTCGTTCGAGCCGTCGCCGTTGGGCGTGAAGATATTCGGCAGCACAAACACCTCGCAGTTGTCCTGGCACTCGATGTTGCTTTGCACGCTGCTCTGCCCCGTCGAATCCACTGCCACCACGGCGTAGCAGCCGGCGGCCGAGGTCAGGTTGCGGTGCACGAAGCTGCGCACCGGCGTACGGCCGATTTCGGTGAACTGCCCGTCCTGCGTGGGGCTGTAGAGCACCCGGTAGAAGGCGATGTTGCGGCCGCAGTCAGCGGGCGTATTACCCAGGACCCAAGTCAGTCGGTTATCATACAGAGCTTGGCGGCCCCGCGGCAGGCTGGTGGCCACGCTGTCGCAGTTGATGGGGCGCAGCGTCAGGATGGGCGGGCATGGAATGGAGGCCAAAGCCACGCACCGCACTTGGCTGAGGTTGATCAGGTTGGTGGGCAGGTTGGCGGCGCCGTAGGTGCCGTTGGTTTCCACGTAGTAGCAGTACGTCTGGTTTTTGCGCAGCGGTACGGCCGCGGTGCCTCGGTCGGTAAAGGTGCCGCCGTTGCGGGTAGCCACCGTGTCGCCGATGAGCACAAACGTAGTCGAGCCCGGGTCACGGCGGAAGATGCGCGTACGCTGACGGCTGTTGTCCCAGGGCACGTTGTAGGTCCAGGTCAGCTTGATGCTGTTGCCCAGGGCATTGGCTACCCCAGCCAGTCGTACGCTGCTCGCGGGCCCGGCCGTTTCGGTCAATACCGCCGAATTCGGCTGGCTCGATACGTTGCTGAAGAACTCCAGCCGGTAAGTGTAGGCTTTGTTCTCAGTATCAAGGTTGCCATCCACGTACACCGTATCATTCAGGTTCGAGAACGTGCGCACCAGCGTATAGCCGTTGGTAGCCGGGTTCTGCGTTTCGCCGCGGAAGAGGCGGTAGCCGACGGGTGGGGTAAAGCCGGAGGTGCTGAACGGCTTGGTCCACTTCACCGTGATTTGGCCGGTGGTAGCGTCGGTGCGGTCGACGGTGACGTTGGTGAAGAGGGCGGCGCGTCCCTGCAGGGTGACGCAGGCTTCGCGCGAGGCCAGGCTGGCCCCGCCGGCCGGGCGGGGAAACTCGGCGTAGATGCGGTAGCAGTAGGTCTTGCCCCGGTCCAGCCCGCGCCCGGCGTTGTCGTCGAGGAAGGTCTGCAGGTTGGCCGCCACCGTGCCCACCTGCACGTAGCCCGCGCTGGCCGGGATGCCCACGTCGCAGGCCCCCGACGGGTTCCAGGTGGACGGGTTCTCCTTGCGGTAGATCAGCAGCCGCGAAGCGTTCTGGCACACGTACCGGTCCCACGTCAGCTGCACCGTGCTGCCCTGCGCCGCGGCCCGCAGGTTCGTCGGCGGCGGGCCCACCACCGTGATGCGCCACGGCCGCTCGTCAATCAGCACCGGCCCGCTCGTGGGCTGGTCTTCGGCCTTGAACACGACTTGGGTCGGATCGGTCGCGACGTCGGAGCAGCTCGTCGACCACGTGAACACGCCCTCGGCGCGCCCAGCTTGGTTAACCGTTTGGCGGAAGGTGGCCGGCGGGAAAATACCGCCGTACGCCGTCAGCCGAATAGCATTGTTGTCCGGGTCGGTGGCCCGAATCGTGCGCGTGATAGTAGTACCTGCTACCACGCACGTATCACGCGGTACAATCACCAGTGGCCGCTGGTTAGCCGTGGCAAATACGGTCACCTGCATGTCGCGCAGCACTTCCCCGATCTTGCGCCTGCCGCCGTTGGCGTCGCGCCGCCATTCCTCTACCACAAAGGCCACGTTGTAGTCGCCGAGCAGCCCCGGCGAGTTCCACACCATCTGCCCCGTGACCACGCTCAGGTCCAGCACGGCGTTATTGCCGGGTTGGCCAACGGGCGGCCCGGGGTAAGCAACCTGCGTGCCTTGAAAGCTCGGGTCATCGGGAAACAGGTAGCCCGGCAGGTTGGTCGGCTGCGGCCGGTTGCCGCCGGGGTTGATGGTGCCCTGCACGCCGCGCGGGTCGTACTGGCAGATGCGCAGCTTGTAGGCTAGTGAGTCGCCATCGGCATCGGAAGCGGCCGGGTTGTGCAGGAATACCTGCGCCCGCGCCGCCCGGTCGACAGCCGGTGCGTTGAGCACTGGCGAACGGTTCACCCCCAGCGTCGGGTCGATGGTGATGAGCGTGTAGATATAAAAGTTGCGCTGGTCGGACGAGGGTACGTTTCGGATGCCGGTAGCGCGGTTTTCGCCGATAAAAGCCACTGTGTACCGCCCCGGAGCATTATAAGTATGCTCGAAGTAGTACACGTTGCGGTTGATATTGTTGCCGATGTTGGTGCCACGCCCGCCCTGCCGAAACACGGTCGCATTGGTCCCGTCACCGAAGAAAATAACCTCGTCGTTTTTTGCGTCGGCGGGCGAAGTCAAATCCGTATAGGTAATCATCTTAAAAAAGATGCGCAACGGATTTCGCCCCGCAGTCGTGTCGGACTTGGCCTGAATGTCGCCGGCCCGGATGTGCGTGGCCCAGGCCGCGGGGGCGGTCAACAGCACCAGGACCAATAAGAACGCCAGACTGGCCAAGCTACGTTTGGCTGAGTCGCGGAGTAATGGAAATGTCATACAGCTAGACGGTTAGGAAGCGTCGGCGGGAGCAGCAAAAGGTGGGGAAAAACCAGATAACAACCTAACAAAAACCGTACGCAAACGGTTGCGTAGGAGGCATCATCCGTGTAACGGCAAGCAGGGCAGCCTGGTTCACCTGCAAGCTCGTGGGTTTTGGGTGACGCACAAGTGAATTGTTTCATAGCAGGTCGGCCCGTACCTTTGACCAGTACAATCGACCTTTTTCTCACCCTTCCGTTCACCTATGAGTTGGCTTAGCAACGCGCTTACCAGCAGCATTGGCCGCAAGATCATCATGGCCGTCACAGGACTTTTCCTGTGTTCGTTTCTGGTGATTCACTTGATTGGTAACCTCCAGTTGTTCAAGAACGACGGCGGCCAAGCTTTTAATGTGTATTCCCACTTCATGGGCACCAATCCCGTCATCCGAACCATCGAATGGGTTCTAGTGGCGGGATTCGTGTTTCACATCTACGAGTCGATCATGCTCACCCGCCGCAACAAGGCAGCGCGGGGCCCGCAAGGCTACGTGGTCAACCACAACGAGCAGAATTCGCCCTGGCAGTCCCGCAATATGGGCATTCTGGGCACCATCATTCTGATCTTCCTGTTGATCCACTTGTACAACTTCTTCTACCGGGCCCGCTTCGGCGACCTGGATCCGGACATCAACAACAACGATGACTTGTACACGCTGGTTGTCAGCTCTTTCCACCAGTGGTGGTATGTGCTGCTGTACGTACTAGCGCAGATTGCCTTGGCTTACCACCTCATTCACGGTTTCAAGAGCGCGTTCCAGACGCTGGGCCTGACCCACCGCAAGTACACGCCCTTCATTACGTACTTCGGCTACGCCTTCTCCATCATCGTGTGTGCGGGCTTTGCGGTGATGCCGCTGTACTTCTTCTTCATCAAGTAACCTCACCAGTTTACATCCGATATGAAGCTGGAATCAAAAATTCCCGAAGGGCCGTTGGCCGAGAAGTGGGACAAGCATAAGTTCAACGTTAAGCTCGTCAACCCCGCCAACAAGCGGAAGTACGACGTTATCGTGGTAGGTACCGGCCTGGCTGGGGCTTCGGCTGCCGCCTCGCTGGCCGAGCTGGGCTACAACGTGAAAGCCTTCTCCTTCCACGACTCGCCCCGCCGCGCGCACTCCATCGCCGCACAGGGCGGTATCAACGCCGCCAAGAACTACCAGAACGACGGCGACTCTGTGTACCGTCTGTTCTACGACACCGTGAAGGGCGGTGACTACCGCGCCCGCGAAGCCAACGTGTACCGCCTCGCGCAGGTGTCGGTGAACATCATCGACCAGTGCGTGGCCCAGGGCGTGCCCTTCGCCCGCGAGTACGGCGGATTGCTGGCCAACCGCTCCTTCGGCGGCGCCCAGGTAAGCCGGACGTTCTACGCCCGCGGCCAGACGGGCCAGCAGCTGCTGCTCGGGGCCTACTCGGCCCTGTCGCGCCAGATTGCTTATGGCAAGGTGAAGATGTACACCCGCACGGAGATGCTGGATCTGGTGATTGTCGACGGGCAGGCCCGCGGCATCATCACCCGTAACCTCATCACGGGCGAAATTCAGCAGCACGCGGCCCACGCGGTGGTGCTGGCTACCGGCGGCTACGGCAACGTGTTCTACCTAAGCACCAACGCCAAGTACTCGAACGCTACGGCTGCGTGGCGCGCCCACAAGAAAGGCGCCCTGTTTGCCAACCCCTGCTTCACCCAGATTCACCCCACCTGCATCCCCGTATCGGGGGACTACCAGTCGAAGCTGACGCTGATGTCGGAGTCGCTGCGCAACGACGGCCGCGTGTGGGTGCCGCGCACCAAGGAAATGGCCGAGCGCCTGCGCACTGGTCAAGTCCGCGTTGCCGACATTCCGGAGGAAGAGCGCGACTACTTCCTGGAGCGCAAGTACCCTGCCTTCGGCAACCTGGTGCCGCGCGACGTAGCCTCGCGCAACGCCAAAATGATGTGCGACGAAGGTCGTGGCGTGGGGACAACCGGCTTGGCCGTGTTCCTGGACTTCGCCGACTCCATCAAGCGCAACGGTGCCGCTTGGGTTGACGCCAAGTACGGCAACCTGTTTGCCATGTACGAGAAAATCACCGGCGAAAACCCCTACGAGGTGCCCATGCGCATCTATCCGGCCGTGCACTACACCATGGGCGGCCTGTGGGTGGATTACAACTTGCAGACCACCATTCCGGGCCTGTACGCCACCGGCGAGTGTAACTTCTCGGACCACGGTGCCAACCGCCTCGGCGCTTCGGCCCTAATGCAAGGCCTGGCCGACGGTTACTTCGTGATTCCCTACACCATCGGGGATTACCTGGCCCAAACGGCGCCCAAGCCGGTAACGACTGAGCACCCGGCCTTCAACGAAGCCGAAGCCAATGTCCGCGCTCAGATTCAGAAGCTGCTCAGCATCAACGGGACGCGCACGCCGGACGACTTCCACAAGGCCCTGGGCCATATCATGTGGGAGAAATGCGGCATGGCTCGTTCCGCCGAAGGCCTGCAGCAAGCCAAAGCAGAGATTCAGAAGCTGCGCCGCGAGTTCTGGCAGGACCTGAAAGTAGTGGGCACCGGCGAGGAGCTGAACCAGACCCTGGAGAAAGCCGCCCGTGTGGCCGACTTCATTGAGCTGGGCGAGCTGATGGTAGACGATGCCTACCACCGCAACGAAAGCTGCGGCGGCCACTTCCGCGAGGAATACCAAACGCCGGAAGGGGAAGCCCTGCGCGACGACGAGCACTTCGCTTACGTGGCCGCGTGGGAATACCAAGGTGAAAACTCGCCCGAGCTGCTGCACAAGGAGGACCTCGTGTTCGAAAACGTGAAGCTCACGCAGCGTAGCTACAAGTAATTTTAAAAGACCTTAGATGTAGACAGTAGAAGTGAGAGCCGCGCCCCGGCCGGGCTTCGCCAAGCTTACGCCGCCCCGACTCTCACCTCTCACTTCTCGCGTCTCACTTCTCAATAAGAAAATGGCTGGAAGTAACCCCAATGCCAAACCCTTAAACCTCACGCTGAAGGTGTGGCGGCAGAAAAACCGCAACACCAACGGCCAGATGGTGGATTACCAGGTGCGGGACATTTCGCAGGAGATGTCGTTCCTGGAAATGCTGGACGTGCTGAACGAAGACCTGCTGCGCAAAGGCGAAGAGCCGGTTGCCTTCGACCACGACTGCCGCGAAGGCATTTGTGGCTCGTGCAACCTGTTCATCAACGGCCGTGCCCACGGCCCGGAGCCGGGCACGACGACCTGCCAGCTGCACATGCGCAAGTTCAACGACGGTGACACCATCACCATCGAGCCCTGGCGCGCTGAGGCCTTCCCCGTCAACAAGGACCTGTCGGTGGACCGCTCGGCCTTCGACCGCATCATCCAGGCGGGCGGCTACGTGTCGGTAAACACCGGCGGCGTGCCCGACGCTAACGAAATTCCGATTCCGAAGTCGATTGCCGACCAGGCGTTCGACGCGGCTACCTGCATCGGCTGCGGCGCTTGCGTAGCAGCCTGCAAAAACGCTTCGGCGATGCTGTTCGTTTCGGCCAAGGTGTCGCAGCTGGCACTGCTGCCCCAGGGCCAGGTGGAACGCAAGCAGCGCGTGGAAAACATGGTGGCTCAGATGGACAAGGAAGGCTTCGGCGCTTGCACCAACATCGGCTCGTGCGCCGCGGAGTGCCCGGTGGGCATCTCGCTGGAGAACATTGCCATCCTCAACCGCGAATTCCTCGCTGCTAAGGCTACCTCGAATAACCTTGCCTAGGGTTTCGTGGTTTGAACAACACAAAAAAAGCGAACCGGGTAGCCGGTTCGCTTTTTTGTTTGTGCGTTGCCTAGAATTGGGAAGTAAGAACGATGCCGGCCGTACCTAATTCGTCTTAATGCTCAATTTTTAATTATTACTTTCTCCGATGATAACCATCGTTGCCGGCACCAACCGGCGCAACTCGCGCGCCCGCCGCATCAGCGACCTGTACGCCGCTCAATTGCGGGAATTCGGTGCTGATTCCCGGATTCTGGACCTGGCAGACCTGCCCGCCGACTTCACAGCTACCGCCCTCTACGACAATGCCGGTCTGCACCCCGAGTTCAACCAGCTGGTGAGCCTGGCCAGCGACGCGGACAAGCTCGTGTTTGTGGTGCCCGAATACAATTGTTCTTATCCCGGGGTGCTCAAAGCCTTCATTGATGGCCTCCCCTACCCGGGCGGCATCCGCAACAAAAAGGCGGCACTGGTTGGCTTGTCATCGGGCACGCAAGGCGGCCTGCTGGCCCTGAGTCATCTCACCGATGTGCTGATGTATCTGGGCACGGCGGTGCTCCCCCTGCGCGTGCGCCTGCCCACCATCGAGGCTTCCCTTACGACTACGGGCCAACTTAACAATCCGCTATTTGAGCAACTGATACGGGAACAGGCAGAGCAGTTCTTGCAGTTCTGAAGTTCCCGGTCGGTCTGCGCGGACAAAGTCTGTGTTTGTTGGGGTGAAACCTATGCCGGAAAGCTATATTTAGGCGGCTTAACCCTTACCACGCGTGCAAAAGTGCTTGGCCATCTGCCTTACCTTGCTCATCCTGCTGCAGTCGTTCAGCCGGGAGCTGCTGGTAATGGATTACGCCTTGCACAAGGAGCGTATCACGCAGCTGTTTTGCGTGAACAAGGACAAGCCTCAGCTGCACTGCAACGGCAAGTGCCATTTGCGCCGGCAGCTGGCGCAATCAGCAGCGGAGAAGAAAACCCCGGACCGCGCCACTAAACTCAAACTTGACGCGGCCCTAGTACCCACCCGGCTGGTGTTTACGCCCGCAGTAGTGGTTTTGGCGTCAGCTGAGTATGCCGTCCTGGTTGGGTCGAAGTATGGGCACGAAGCGCCGAGCGGTATTTTCCGCCCGCCGGTAAGCTGAGCCTGAACGTTGGGCTGCCCGTCAGCATCCAGGCGCCCCCTGCTTACCTTCCACCCAGCTTTCCACCCATGACTTTCCGTACGCTTTCTTCCTGTTCCGCTGCCATTTTGTGCGCAGCCACTGCCTTGCTCTTCACGGCCTGCGACGACGATAACGAGACGCCCGCGAAGGGCAAGCTCAACGTTGAATTCGAGAACGTGGCCGGTAGCCAGCCGCTGAACTTTGGCAGCACGTATACCACGGCCGCCGGTGACCCGTTCACCGTGAGCAAATTCAATTACTACATTTCCAACATCAAGCTGACCAAAACCGACGGCACTGAGTGGGCCGAGCGGGAAAGCTACCACTTGGTGAAGCAAGCCGACGCCGGCTCGCGCAGCTTTCAGCTAACGGACATTCCGGCGGGTGAGTACAAAAAGCTGACCTTCACCATCGGCGTCGACAGCGCCCGCAACGTGTCGGGCGCGCAAACGGGCGCATTGGATCCGCTCAACGACATGTTCTGGACCTGGAGCACGGGCTACGTGTTCCTGAAGATGGAAGGCAACTCCCCGAAGTCACCGACGGGAAACCTGCAGTTCCACATCGGCGGCTTCCGTTCCCCCAACAACACTATTCGGACCGTGTCGCCGGGCATGCCCGCGGGCGTTACCGTGCAGGTTACGGCCAAGAAAACGTCGGCAATTCACTTGCAGGCCGACGTGCTCAAGATGTTCACCGGCCCGAACCCCATTCAGTTTGCGCAGACGTCCAACACGGGTCACAGCTCGGACCCGAATTCGGTGAAAATTGCCGCTAACTACGCCGCGGGCATGTTTACCATTGCTCACGTGCGCGCCGGCGAGTAAAAGCCTTTGGCCATGAAGCGTACCCGGACAGCCCCGTTGGCCGCCGTGCTGGCGGGGCTGCTCATGGCAGGGTGCCAGCCCGATGCCGATGTGCAGCAGCCCGCCGAAGCGGTGCCGGGCAGCGTGCTGCCTGGCAATTTCCCCACGCCGGTGTACGCCCTGGAGCAGAACTCGCCTGACCGCGCGACGTTCGAGTTGGGCCGCCGCCTTTTTTACGACAAGCGGCTGTCGGGCGACGGTACGGTAGCCTGTAGCTCGTGCCATCTGCAGCCAGCGGCCTTTGCCGACCCTGGCCGAGCTTTCAGCACCGGGGTGCAGGGCCGATTGGGGACGCGCAATACCCCGCCGCTGCAAAACCTGCGCTGGCGCCGCACCTTGCTGTGGGACGGTGGCGCTTCCAACCTGGAAGTTATGCCGCTGGCGCCGCTCACCAATCCCCTGGAAATGGACGGTTCGCTGGCTGGGGCCCTGCAAACGCTCAACGCCGATGCCTACTACCGCCGCCGGTTTGCCGCCGTGTACGGCGAGGGGCCGATAAACTCCCAGCAGTTTTTGCGGGCGCTGGCACAGTATCTGGCCGGCCTCACTTCGGCCAATAGCCGCTACGACCATTACGTGCGCCGTGAAGGCGGCGCGTTCGATGCCACCGAGCTGCGCGGCCTGGCTATTTTTCGCGCCAACTGCGCCAGCTGCCACGCCACGGATCTGTTTACCGACGAGTCGTTTCGCAACAACGGCCTGGACCGTAGCTTTCCCGCCGACTCCGGCCGGGCCCATATTACTGGCCGCCGCGGCGAACGAGGCCTGTTCAAAGTCCCCAGCCTGCGCAACGTGGCCCTGACAGCCCCCTACATGCACGACGGCCGTTTCCCAACGCTCGGCGCCGTGCTGGCGCATTACGACCACGGCGTAGTGGAATCGGCGACCCTTGACCCGGCTTTGCGCCGCCCGGACGGCTCCCTCGGCATTCCGCTTTCAGCCCAGCAGCAAGCCGAGTTGCTGGCTTTCCTGCAAACCCTCACCGATGAACCATTGCTGACCAACCCGCAGCTAGGCCCACCGCAGTAACGTCGCTTGCGGCGAGTTGAGCGGGGTTGAACTGCTAAGTCAACCCAGTGGTTTCCTATTGAAAAGCAGTATTTTCAGCCCACCACCCTCTCTACCCCGTACCCGTGTTAAAACCCTCTACTTGGCGTTCTTGGTGGGCACTGCTTCCCGCGGGGCTGTTTTTTCTGGCCGTAGCCTGTCAACCCGACAAAGACGTTCCAGCGGAAACGTTTAGCGCCCCGACACCCATGACATTTCCGATGCCAGCCCAAGCCGGCTGGCCGGCCCCACAACCCATGCCAGCCGATAACCCCCTCACGGAGGAAGGCGTTGCCCTAGGGCGCCGGCTGTTTTATGAGAAGCAGTTGTCCGCCGATGGCACTATCTCCTGCGCCTCCTGTCACCAGCAAAGCAAAGCCTTTACCGATGGCCGTGCCTTTGCTATTGGCGTAAACGGGCAGCAGCACCGGCGCAGCAGCATGTCACTGGTCAATCTGGCCTGGGACAAGAGCTTTACCTGGGATGGCGCTACCAACAGCCTGGAGACCCAGGCGCGGGTGCCGCTGGAAAACCCCGTCGAAATGCACCAGTCGCTGGCTACCAGTGCGAGTAAGCTGCAGCAGCTCGGCAACTACCCGCAGCTATTCGGCAAGGCGTTCGGCTCGTCCCAGATTACGGAAGACAACATTCTCAAAGCCCTGGCGCAGTTTGAGCGGACGCTGGTGTCTTACAACTCAAAGTATGATCGATCTAAGCGCGGGGAAGTGCGCCTGACCGCTGATGAGCAGGCTGGGCTGGATTTGTTCAGCACTCACTCAGGCCCTGGAATCAACGGTGCCGAGTGCTTCCACTGCCACAGCTTGCCGAGCGTATCAGGCATCCACGAATTCACCAACAACGGCGTCGATGTGGCCCCCTTCGCCGACCCCGGCCGCGGCGGCGTTACGGGTCAGGCCTTCGAGGTCGGCCGCTTCAAGATTCCGAACCTGCGCAACGTGGCGCTGACGGCCCCCTACATGCACGACGGCCGCTTCCAAACGCTGGAGGAAGTAATCGACCATTACAGCGACCATGTCAAAAGCGCCCCGACCACCGATGGCATCCTGTTCAGCAACCCTAATAATTTCCCGTCGGGCCGTATCCTGCTGAACGCCGACCAGAAACGCCAGATCCTGGCCTTTCTGCACACGCTCACGGACACTTCGTTTCTCACCGACCCGCGCTACTCCGACCCCAACCCCTAGTCAGCATCGCGCCCCAAGCAAAGGCCCCGCCCGGTTGCGTACCGGGCGGGGCTTTTGCTTGGGGCGCGCAGTATGGCCAAGCTAGTCCACGTTGTCGTGCAGGAAGCGGTTGTCGCCGAGCAGCTCGTTGTCGTCCGAGAGGTTAAAGCGCGAGATGTTGCGCTCCGACGAGGGCTGCACCTGCTCCAGCTTCACCTGCCGACGCAAGTAGGCCGGTACCTCCAGCTGCTCCTTGATAGCATCGTTGGAAATGCCGTTACTCAGCTCCATCAGGCGGCGGCGGCGCTCCTCGGCGCGCGCATCCAGCGACGGACGCGCCGGCGAAACCTGCGGCATTTCCGAGGCGGCCGGGGCCGGTTGCTGCACTACTTGGATGGGCTCGGGCGCCGACGGGATGGGGTACACCACCGGCGGCACGAAGGGCGAAGGCGACTCCAGGTCGAAGCGAGCCTGCGGCTGCTCGGGCAGCGAAGGCTGCACGGGCGGGTAATCGGCGCTGGCAACGGGAGCGGCTACCGGCGCGGGCGGCACCACCACGGGGCTGGCCGCCGTCGGGCGTACGGCTACGGGCTCATGACGGTCCTTGTCGAAGAGGTTGATTTGCGGATCAGCTACCACCGGGGCCGTTTCGGCTTTGGCGGGCTGCAGATCCGTGAAGCCGCCCATGATGGAGATGCTGTGCGTGTCGCGGGCAAAGCCGGTGGCAATAACCGTCACGCGGATGCTCTGGCCCAGCGTGCCGTCGATGCCGTGGCCGAAAATCACCTCGGCATCCTGACCGGCTTTGGCTTGGATGTACTCCGTGATTTCCGTCAGCTCGTCCATTTCCAGCTCGGCCTGGTCGCCCGACATAATGCTGAGCAGGATCTTCTGCGCGCCGTGGATGTCGGTGTTGTTCAGCAACGGTGAAGCCAGGGCCTCCTCGGCAGCGCGACGGGCGCGGTTTTCGCCCTCGGTGATGCTGCTGCCCATCACGGCCGCACCCGAGTCCTTCATGACGGTTTTCACGTCTTCAAAGTCCACGTTTACATCGGCCGTCACGGTGATGATTTCGGCAATGGACTTGGCAGCGGTGCTCAGCACGTTGTCGGCCTTGGCGAAAGCCGAGCGGATGGGCAGGTTGCCGTACATCTCGCGCAGCTTGTCGTTGAGGATGACGAGCACCGTGTCGCAGTTGTCGCTCAGGTCGCGGATACCCATTTCGGCCTGCTGGCGCTTCTTGCGGCCCTCAAACAGGAAGGGCGCCGTTACGATGCCGACCGTCAGAATGCCCAGCTCCTTGGCTACTTTGGCAATAACCGGCGCGGCGCCCGTACCGGTGCCCCCGCCCATGCCCGCCGTGATGAACACCATTTTGGTGCCGTTGCTGAGCAGCTCGCGGATTTGCTCGCGGCTCTCGATAGCGGCCTGCTTGCCGCGTTCGGGGTTGGCACCGGCGCCGAGGCCTTCGGTCAGGTCCACACCGATTTGCAGTCTATTGGGCACGGAAGAGCTCTGCAACGCTTGCTTGTCGGTGTTGCAGATGACGAATTCCACGTCCTTGATGCCCTGCGAGAACATGTGGTTGACGGCGTTGGAGCCGCCGCCACCCACGCCAATCACCTTGATGATGGACTTGCTCTGGGGCGCGATATCAAATTTAAAATCCATATGGCTGGGGAGGTCAGATGGCTGAGGAAATGGCTAAGGCGTTGACGTGCCAAATGGTTAAATGGCTGAGGTTTCCATTGGTAGAGCTACTTGCTCCGGAACATTCAGCCATCTAACCATTTGACAATGTAGCCATTTAGTACTGTTTATCGTCGAAATCGTCGATGAGCAGGCCTTTCGTACGGCTCAGGATGTCGCGGAAGAAACCGGCAGCCTTGCTCGGCTGCTTGGGCTGCTCCGGCTTGGCGGGCTGCTGCGGCTGCTGATTTTGCGGCGTGACCGGCTGCGTATTCTGCCGGACCGAAGCCTCATGCGGGCGCGTCATGGTGTACTCGTCATACTGCTGGCGGCCGCCGCGGTCGTCGAGCGAGCGGTAGCCGGCCAGCACCAGGCCCACCGTGGTAGCGTACATCGGCGACTTCACCGCCTCGATGCGCGACTTGCCCAGGTGCTCGTTGGGGTAGCCGATGCGGGTATCCATGCCGGTGATGTACTCGGTCAGCTGCACCAGGTTTTGCAGCTGCGAGCCGCCGCCCGTCAGCACGATGCCGGCGGCGAGGCCTTTCTCGAAGCCGGTGCGCTGAATCTCGGCGTACACCAGCTCCAGAATTTCCTCCATGCGGGCCTCAATGATGTAGGCCAGGTTCTTCAGGCTGATTTCCTTGGGGGCCCGGTCGCGCAGGCCGGGGATGCTCACGATTTCGTACTCGGAAGCCTCCTCGGCAATGGCCTTGCCGAACTTCACCTTCAGTTGCTCGGCCTGGTTCTGCATTACCATGCAGCCCTGCTTGATGTCCGACGTGATGATGTTGCCGCCGAAGGGCAATACCGCCGCGTGGCGAATGATGCCGTCCTTGAAGATGGCCAGGTCGGTGGTGCCGCCGCCGATGTCAATCAGCGCAACGCCTGCTTCCTTCTCCTCGTCCGACAGCACCGACATGCTCGACGCCAGCGGCTCCAGAATCAGGTTGTCGATTTCCAGGCCGGCCTTTGTGACACACTTGTTGATGTTGTTGATGGCCGTGCTCTGGGCCGTGATGATGTGGAAGTTGCCCTCCAGGCGCACCCCCGACATGCCCACCGGGTCCATGATGCCTTCCTCGTAATCCACCTTATAATCCTGCGGCATTACGTGGATAATTTCGGAGCCGGGCGGCGTCACCAGCCGATACATATCGTTGGTGAGACGCATCACGTCTTCCTGGGTAATTTCCGAATCCTGCGAGGCGCGGGTAATCGAGCCGTTGTGCTGCAACGACTTAATGTGCTGACCGGCAATACCGACGTTAACGATGCCGATATTAATCCCGGACTGTTCTTCCGCCTGCCGAATGGCGCGCTTAATTGCATCCACGGTCTTGTCGATATTCGACACGATGCCGCGCACAACCCCCTCCGACACGGCTTTGCCCATGCCGAGAATTTCGAGTTTACCGAACTCATTTTTACGACCCACCAAGGCGCAGATTTTGGTGGTGCCAATGTCGAGGCCGACGACGATTTTATCTTGTTGCATGGGGTATGGCGGGGCAGTGGAGAGGTGTTCGGGGAATCAGGGAGAGCGGAAAACGCAGAAATCCAGCGCAATTTAACGCTGGTGCTATTCGCAAATTATTTGGTTTTGGAATTCCACATTGACGCGGTGGTAGGTGTCCCATCCTAAAGCTGGAGGAATTTGGCGGTAAAATACCATTAGTTTGGCAAATTTTTCCGAAATATTCTCCGGATATCCAAATTCTACGCGCTGGTCACCTACCTGTTGAGTGAAAATTATTTTTCCGTTCGGGGACAAAAATACTTCAGCAACTTGAGCCCGCCAGAAAGGATGCTCGTCTACGTAACGCAAAAAATCAAGATACCGGCTACCGGTAGAATCTTGGAAAAATTGAGCGTTTAATGGGCTCCCTCCTACTCGGGCAATAGGAACCACCCGCGCCGAGTACAGCGAGGACAATGGCAGGGACTGTCCGTCGGCGTCGAGGTACTGGTCCTGGCTGGCGTCGGGGTGCACCAGGCGTGCGATGGGGCGGTTCTGGCGCACATCGGCGTGCAGGTTGCCGCCCAGGTCGCGGTACACCTGGGCATCTTTCACGAACGGGTGCGTTTTGAGCCGGCCCTCAAGAGCGCGCAGGTCGAGGTCCTGCTGCGCGGCCCCGCGCAGTTGCTGGTTGCCATTACGCGTGAGCAGGGACGTCACCTGCTGTTCGCTGATAAAGAAATTGTTAAACTCGTTGCTGATCGTAACGATGACGGCGCCTACCGGCCGGGAGGCCTGACGCACAGAGGCAAAGACGGTCAGGGCCGTCAGCAAAAGCAGACAGCCAATACCGAAAAGTACATTTTTCGCCTTACGCTTCAGCGCCATACCACTTGTTCCGCAAGATTTTTTTCAATTCCGGCACCAATTGATCGATGTCGCCGGCTCCGACCGTGGCAATGACCTCAAACTCGTCGTCGGCGTAGCGCTCGGCCTGCGCGGCTTGCTCTTTGGAAAGCAAGGCCTTACGCGGGCTGGTGAGCTTGTCGAAGATGATTTCGGACGTAACGCCGGCTATCGGCAACTCGCGTGCCGGATATATCGGCAGCAGAATTACCTCGTCGGCCAGACTCAGGCTCTGGGCAAAGCCCTCGGCGAAGTCGCGGGTGCGGGTAAACAGGTGCGGCTGGAAGATGACGCGAAGCTTCCGGCCGGGGTACAAAGCGCGTACAGAACGCAGAAAGGCCTCTATCTCGCGCGGGTGGTGGGCATAATCATCCAAGTAAGCCCGCTCCTCCCCTTGCGTCACCACAAACTCGAAACGGCGGTTGACGCCGCGGTAAGCAGCCACGGCGGCGGGCAACTGTTCCCAGCTCAGCCCCACAGCATGCGCGGCGCCGGCGGCGGCCAGCATGTTTTCTACGTTGTGGAAGCCTGGCACGGGCAGCTGCAGCTCGGCCACGTAGGCGGCTTCCAGCCCGGGGGCTACCAGCTCGAAGCGGAAGGTATGGCCGTGGGCACGCACCTGGGCGGCATGCAGATCGGGACCCTGCTTGTCGGTGAGGCCGTAGCGCAGCACGCGCACGCCCGGCGGCACGGCCTGGGCCACGCTTGGGTCGGCGGTGTGGTTCAGCAGCAGGGTGCCGCCGGGTTTGATCTGACCGACAAACTCCCGGAACGACTGCACCAGCGCGTCCTTATCGCCGTAAATGTCGAGGTGGTCGGCATCGGTGCTGGTAACGATGGCCACGTCGGGGTGCAGCGTGAGGAAGCTGCGGTCGTACTCGTCGGCTTCGACTACTATCGGAACATCCGGGCCCGCTTCGGCCGGGGGCAGCAGGAGGTTGGAGCCAAGATTGACGCTGATGCCGCCCAGAAATGCGCCGGCGGGCATACCTGCGTGGTGCAGCAGGTGAGCCACCATGCTACTGGTGGTGGTTTTGCCGTGGGTGCCGGCTACGGCCACAGTGCGGCGGCCCGCGGTGAGCAGGCCCAGCACCTGGCTGCGCTTACGGATGTCGTAGTCCTGCTCGCGCAGCCACGCCCACTCCTGATGGTCCTTGGGAATGGCTGGCGTGAGCACTACCAGCGTCTGGGCCTTGTTCTCGCGCACCTCCGTCGGCAGTTGGGCCGGCGCGTCGTCATAATGAATCAGGATGCCTTCCTGAGCCAGGGCTTCCGTCAGTGGGGTGCGCGTCTTGTCATAGCCCCATACTTGGTGGCCGTTGGCCCGAAACCAGCGCGCCAGCGCCGACATGCCGATGCCGCCGATGCCGAGGAAGTAGACGTAGGGAAACTGGGCGACTGGATTCATCGGGCAGCTTGCTTGGCGCGTTGGCGGTCAATGAGAACTTCCAGCTCGTCGACGATGGTGCTGGTGGCGGCGGGACGAGCCAGCGGCTCGATGTTGCGGCGCAGCTCGGCCTGCTTAGCCGGGTCGCGCAGCAAGTCCAGAGCCACGCTGTAGAGCCTGTCAGCGGCTTCGGCGTCGGTGACGAGCAGGGCGGCGTGGCGCGTGGAGAGGGCGCGCGCGTTTTTGGTCTGGTGGTCTTCGGCCACGTTGGGCGAAGGCACCAGCACGCAGGGCTTGCCCGTCAGGCACAGCTCCGACACCGACAAGGCCCCGGCTCGGCTGATAACCACGTCGGCGGCGGCGTAGGCCAGGTCCATGCGCTTAATGAACTCCAGCGCGTGCAGTCCGTGTGCCTGGTACTCGGCCGCTTGCTGCTCGGCCGTGGGGAAGTACAGCTTGCCGGTTTGCCAGAGCAGCTGCACACCGGCTTCCTGCAGGCGCGGCAGCGCCGCGGCGGTGGCATGGTTCAGGGTGCGGGCCCCAAGGCTGCCGCCGATGACGAGCAATACTGGTTTATCAGGGTCGAGGCCGAAAAAGCGCAGGGCTTCGGCCCGGTCGCCGCCCGCAATTTCGCTGCGCACGGGGTTGCCGGTGAGCTTCAGCCGGTCGGCGGGGAAGAACTTTTCCATGCCTTCGTAGGCCACGCAGATCTTGTCGACACGGCGGGCCAGCAGCTTGTTTACCAAGCCGGCGTAGGAATTCTGCTCCTGAATCAGGGCGGGTACGGCGCGCGAGGTTGCCGCCAGCAGCACCGGCGCGGAGGCATAGCCGCCCACGCCCACCACGGCATCGGGCCGAAACGACTCAACCAGCTTGCCCGCTTTGCGCACCGATTGGAACACTTTCAGCGGAAACAGCAGGTTTTCGGGCGTAAGGCGGCGCTGCAGCCCGCTGATGTTCAGGCCCACGATGCGGTAACCAGCCTCGGGCACCCGGGTCATTTCCATGCGGCCATTGGCGCCCACAAATAGAATGTCGGCGTCGGGGCGGCGGCGCTTCAGCTCGTTGGCAATGGCCACGGCCGGGAAAATGTGCCCACCCGTACCCCCGCCGCTAATGATGACGCGGCAGGAAGCATTGGGATTAGGCTCGATATGCAAGGCCGATTCGGGCATGTTGTTGTTCTAAGTCAGATTCTTGCAGAGGGCACGCTAGGTTGCTCCAACGGGGCTACGCCAGCGCCGTCTGCTTGGCAATGCGCGGCTCGTCGTCCGGTTCACCCACCATCGGGCGGATTTCCCGCTCGCCGCGGCTTACACTGAGTATGATGCCGATGCTCAGGCCGGTGAAAATCAACGAGGTGCCCCCCATACTCAGCATGGGCAAGGGCAGACCGGTAATCGGGCCGAGGCCTACGGCTACACCCATGTTCACCATGGCCTGCAGCACCAGGCTAAAGCACAGGCCCGCCGAAAGCAGGCCCCCAAAGGCGCCGTAACTTCGCATCACCGTCAGTAGGCCGCGGTACAGGAAGGCCAGGTAGAGGAACAACACCGCAATGCCGCCGAGCATGCCGTACTCCTCAATGATGATGGCGTAGATGAAGTCAGAATACGGGTGCGGCATGATGTTGCGCTCCGTGCTCTGCCCTGGGCCTTTGCCTACCAGGCCGCCGGTGGAAATAGCAATGTAGCTGTGCTCCAGCTGAAACGGCACCGGCTTGCTCTTGTCGGTGAAGTTCTGGATACGCGACACCACCGTCTTGCCACGCTGTCCAGTGGCCAGGCCGATGCCGCCGACCACAGTGCCGATGAGCACCATGATGAGCATCTGTTTCAGGGGCACGCGGCCGATGAACATCAGCAGCAGGCAGGTAAAAAACAGCAGCAGCGCCGTTGAGGCGTTGGACATCACGATGATGCCACAAATCACGCCGACCCACAGCATTACGGGCAGCAGCGTGGTCTTGAAGTTCTCGATGTACTGCTGCCGCCGGCTGAGCATGCTGGCCAAGTGCGAAATCAGGGCGAGCTTGGCTAAGTCGGACGGCTGGAAGGTCTGGTTAATCACCGGAATGGTCAGCCAGCGCGAGGCGTCGTTCACAGTGGTGCCGCCCACGAAGTAGGTGAATATCAGCAACGGCACCGAAGCCAGCAGCGCGTATAAGGACAGACGCGAGTAGTGGCGATAGTCGATGCGGTGGGCCAGCCAGGCAAAGAACAAGCCCACCACAATCAGGCCGGTGTGCTTGATGAGGAAGTACTCGGTGTTGCCGCCCATCTTCTTATAGGCCAGCGTGCCCGTGGCCGAGTACACCACCGCAATGGAGATAAACGAAAACATCAGCACGATGGCCCAGAGCACCGGGTCACCTTTCAGGTTGTTCCGCAGCCAGTTTTTGACGGGTTCCATAGCGGTGAGGTTGTGAGATGGTGAAATGGTGAGTTGATGGGCAACGAAACGGCTACGTCAGAACGGCACACGCACCATTTCACGATTTCACCAACTCACTGACCGCCTGGGCAAATTGCCGGCCGCGGTCTTCGTAGTTCTTGAATAGGTCGAAGGAGGCGCAGGCGGGCGAGAGCAGCACCACGTCACCGGCCTGGGCCAGTTCGGCGGCGCGGTGCACGGCGTAGCGCACGTCCTGGGTTTCTTCCACCAGCGGCACCACCCCGTCGAAGGCGGCGCGCAGCTTGGCGTTGTCGACGCCGAGGCAGATCAGGGCTTTTACTTTCTGCTGCGCCAGTGGCACCAGCGTGCTGTAGTCGTTGCCCTTATCGGTGCCGCCGGCAATCCAGATCAGCGGAGCTTTCACGCCGTCCAGCGCGTACCAAGCCGCCTCCACGTTGGTGGCCTTGCTGTCGTTGATGAACTGCGCGCCGCCTATTTCGCCCACGGGCTGCAGGCGGTGGTCGGCATTGCTGAAGGTCGGCAGGGCAGCCTCGATCTGCTTCACCGACAGGCCAGCCACACGGGCTGCAAGGATGGCCGCAGCCATGTTCTGGCGGTTGTGCTGCCCGATGAGCGGCGAGCGGGCAATGCTCACGTCCTCGTGGTCATCGTCCTGCACCTGCGGAATGTCGAGGCGCAAGGTGGTTTCGGCGACGTAGCGGCCGGCGCAGTGAATGTCCGGGCGGCGGTGCAGGCTGAAGGGCAGGTCATTGGTATCGACGAACACCGATTGGTATTCCTGCTGAATCACCCGGTCGTCGGCGTTGTACACGAAGTACGAGCTGCTGTCCAGGTTGCGGGTGATGCGCAGCTTGGCCTGGGCGTATTCCTCCAGGCTGTAGTGGTAACGGTCGAGGTGGTCGGGCGTGATGTTGAGCAGCACGGCCACGGTGGGCGTGTAGTCGTAGGTGTCGTCGAGTTGGAAAGAGCTCAGCTCCAGCACAAACCAATCGAAGGTATCCTCAATAACCTGCTCGGCGAAGGAGTGGCCCACGTTGCCGGCCAGGCCCACGTTGTAGCCAGCCTCCTTGAGCAGGTGGTAGGTCAGCAGCGTGGTAGTGGTTTTGCCGTTGGTGCCTGTAATGGCAATGCTTTGGGCCTTGGTGTAGCGGCTGGCCAGGTCAATTTCGGAGATGACCGAAATTTTCTTTTCCCGCACGGCCTGCATCACCGGAGCTTTTTCCGGGATGCCCGGGCTCTTCACGATTTCGTCGGCCGTGAGGATTTCCTCCAGCGTGTGCGTGCCTTCCTCGAAGCGGATGCCGGCTTTGTCGAGCTTCTCCTTGTAGATAGGCTTGAGCGCACCGCCATCCGACACGAACACGTCGTAGCCCTTGGCCTGCCCGAGCAGGGCGGCTCCTACTCCGCTTTCGCCGGAGCCGAGAATGACCAGTTTTTTGCCTTCGCTGGAGTGCTGCATGGGTTTAGCGCAGTTTGAGGGTTACCAGGGTGAGCACAGCCAGCATGATGCCCACAATCCAGAAGCGCGACACGATTTTGGACTCGTGGTAGCCCAGCTTCTGGTAGTGGTGGTGCAAAGGCGACATGCGCAGCAGGCGGCGGCCTTCGCCGTATTTCTTCTTGGTGTACTTGAAGTAGCTCACCTGCAGAATAACCGAGAGGTTCTCGACCAGGAAAATGCCGCAGAGCACCGGAATCAGCAGCTCCTTGCGCACGATCAGGGAAAGCACCGCGATGATGCCGCCGATAGCCAGGGAACCGGTGTCACCCATGAAGACCTGCGCCGGGTACGAGTTGTACCACAGGAAGCCCACGCAGGCCCCCACGAAGGCAGTACAGAAAATGGTCAGCTCGCCCACGTTCGGGATGAACATGATGTCGAGGTAATCGGCCAGCACGGCGTTGCCCGATACGAAGGCGAAGATGCCCAGCGTGGTGCCGATGATGGCCGAAGTGCCGGCCGCCAGCCCGTCGAGGCCGTCGGTGATGTTGGCTCCGTTCGACACCGCCGTGATGATGAAAATCACGATGGGAATGTAGAAGAAGGCGTAGTACTCGTTGAAAAAGTCGCCGGCGGTGGCAAACAGGTCGCCGTAGTTCAGCTCATTGTTCTTGGCGAAGGGGATGGTGGTAATCATCAGCTTCACGTCCTGGTACACGCGACTGGCGTCCACGGCCGAAATCTGGCCGTTTGCCAGCAGATACTGGCGCACCGTTACGTCGTGGCTGAAGAAGAGCACCCAGCCCACCGTCAGGCCCAACCCGATCTGCCCCAGCATCTTGAAGCGGCCGGCCAGGCCTTCCTTGTCCTTCTTAACGACCTTGATGTAGTCATCGACGAAGCCGATGAGCCCCAGCCACACCGTGCTGAGCAGCATCAGGATAACGTAGATGTTGTCGAGCTTAGCGAAGAGCAGCGTGGGCACCAGGATGGCCAGCAGAATGATGAGGCCGCCCATGGTGGGAGTGCCCTTCTTCTCCAACTGCCCCTGCAGGCCCAGGTCGCGCACCGTCTCCCCGATCTGCCGGCGTCGCAAAATGGCAATCAACTGCTTACCGAACAGCTGCGCGATGATGAGCGACGTGACCACGGCCATGGCGGCGCGGAACGAGGTGTATTGGAAAACCCCCGTGCCGGGCACGTTGTAGTGGCGGTGCAAAAAATCGAAGAGGTAGTAGAGCATTGGTCAGGCTGGTGCGGCGCCGCTTCAGGCGCCAGGAAGCCGCAAATTTTCGGCTTTTTCGGCAGTGGTCAAACGTTGCGTTTGCGGGGATTTTGTGCTATTCCGGTGGATTAGAACGAGTCCAGTAGAACGTCCCACGGAACGTCATTCCGAGCTTGTCGAGGAATCTCGCTGGATAGTAACTTCAATCGTTGAGTTTTCTATCTAACGTCAGCACACGAGATGTCTGAACTTCGCTCGACACGACGTTCTATGTGGCGGCTTATCATAAGCTCAGCAGCTCGTAAGCTTCCAGTAGCACCAGTCTATCGTCGAAAGCGGAACGCTGCCCCTGAATTTCCTGGTAGTTTTCGTGGCCTTTACCCGCTACCAGCACAATGTCGCCGGGACGGGCCAGGGCGCAGGCCGTTTTGATGGCTTCGCGGCGGTCAGGCACGGTCAGGTACTTGCCCGCGTCGGTGGGGCGCACGCCCGCCTGCATCTGGCGCAGAATTTCGTTCGGGTCCTCGAAGCGGGGGTTATCGGAGGTCAGCACGGCCCGGTCGGACAGGCGGCAGGCCAAATCGGCCATGATGGGGCGCTTGGCCCCGTCGCGGTTGCCGCCGCAGCCCACCACCGTGATGACGGCTTGCTCGGGCCGGCGGATATCGGCAATGGTTTGCAGCACGTTTTCCAGCGCGTCGGGCGTGTGAGCGTAGTCCACAATGCCGACCACGCGCTTGCGCGGCGACACCACCGGCTCGAAGCGGCCCGGCGCCGACGTGAGGCCCGAAAGGACCGTCAGAGTTTCCTCGGGCTCCTCGCCCAACAGCGTGGCCGCGCCGTACACGGCCAGCAGGTTGTAGGCATTGAACACGCCGATGAGGCGAAACTGCACCTCGTGCCCATCTACTTCGAGTAGCAGGCCTTCGACGCTGTTCTCGATGAGGCGGCCGCGCACCGTGGCCTGGCTGCGCAGCGAATAGGTAGTCTTCTTGGCCTTGGTGTTCTGCAGCATCACCATGCCGCGCTTGTCGTCGGCGTTGGTAAGCGCAAAAGCCGAGGCCGGCAGCATGTCGAAAAAGCCCTTCTTGGCCTTCAGGTAGTTATCGAATGTGCCGTGGTAATCGAGGTGGTCGTGGGTGAGGTTGGTAAAGATGCCGCCGGCAAATTCCAGCCCCGTCACGCGGTGCTGCACCACCGCGTGCGAGCTGACTTCCATGAACGCGTGGGTGCAGCGGGCCGCTACCATGCGCGCCAGCAGCTCGTTGAGCCGGATGGCGTCGGGCGTGGTATGGGTGGCCGGAATGACTTCGTCACCAATCTGGTTTTGCACCGTCGAGAGCAAACCGGCCTTGTAGCCGCGGGCCGCAAACAGCTTGTGCAGCATGGTGGCGGTGGTGGTTTTGCCGTTGGTACCCGTCACGCCCACCAGCTTCAGCTGCTGGCTGGGGTGGCCGTAGAAAGCCGCCGCCATGTGGGCCATGGCTTCGGCGCTGTCTTTTACCTGTACGTACGTCGCGCCTCCGGCCAGCTTGGCTGGCAACTCCTCGCACACCACTACGGTGGCCCCCTGGGCTACGGCCTTCGGGATGAATTGATGGCCATCGGCCTGCACACCGCGCAGGGCAAAGAAGGCCGTGCCGGGGGCGGCCTGCCGCGAGTCGAGGGTGAGGCTGGTAACCGCGGCATCGGCCGGGCCGTGCTGGGCCAGCACCGTTACGGCGGTCAGCAGCTTAGGCAGCAGATGCGTCGGTTCGGAAGGCGAAGAGGTCAAAGTAACTAGGGCAGGAAAGTCAACGGAAAAGGTTAGGCGCGGCGGCCGGCTTTGCGGCTCGTGGGCTGGGCCGCGGCGGGCTTGGAGCGGGCCGGGCGCTGGCCCGGGAACAAGGCTCCCGGCTCGTCGGGGCGGGTAATGGGCTGACCGGTGGGCGACACGGGCTCGGGAATGACCGTGGGCTCCGGCGTCACGGTGGGCTTGGGCGGGGCGTAGGGCAACACCGGTGCGGCGGCTTTGGCCACCAGCGTGGGATCTTTCAACTCCAGCATCACCACGGCGCCGCGCTGCAGGGGCATGCCCGCCGGCACCGACTGGCGCGCCACCCGCCCCGTGCCAATGGTGCGCACGCGCAGGCCGCGGTTTTCGAGCAGGTACAGCGCGTCGCGGCGGCTCAGGCCCGCTACGTTGGGCATGCGGCCCTGGCGCACCGGCAGCGGCTGCCACTGCAGAGCCGTTACGCCTCGCGGCGTATCGGCGCGCACCCAGTCGTCGGCGCTGGCGCCCTCGGAGCGGCTATTTACCCCGATGCGGCTGCACACCAGCTGTAGGTCTTCCTGCATGCCCACGTGGGCGGCCGGCACCCGCGACTTGTGCACCGGCGCGCGGGCCAGCAGCGGCCGCTGGCTGGCCTGGTCGCGGGCCATGGCCTTGTCGGCCACTTCGCGGAACACCGGGGCGGCCACGTCGGCGCCGTAGATGCGGCCGTTCTTGGGCGAGTCCACCACCACGATGCAGGAATACTTGGGCTTATCGGCCGGGAAATAGCCGCAGAAGGAGGTGGAATAAGTCTTGGTGTAGCGGCCGTTCTTGAACTTCCAGGCCGTACCGGTTTTACCGGCAATGCTGTAGTCGGGCGTGCGGATACCGCGGGCGGTGCCGTGCGTCACCACGCCTTCCATCATGGCCTTTACCTTAGCCAGCGTGGCGTCGGAGCAGATTTTGGGGTTGAGCACCTTGGTTTCGTAGCGCTCCAGCACTTGGTCGGCCTGCTTGATTTCCTTCACGATGACAGGCTGAATCTTCACCCCCCCGTTGGCCACGGCGTTGTAGAAGGCCAGCGTCTGCAGCGGGGCCAGCTTCAGCTCGTAGCCGATGCTCATCGTGGAGAGCGAAGTGTGGCTCCAGGTGCGGTCGGTGGGGTCCTTCACGTAAGGCCGCGCTTCGCCCGACATCTGGAAGCCCAGCGGCTGGTGCAGCCCGAACTTCTTCAGGTAGTCGGTGTAGTCGCTGGGCTTGGCGGCGAAGTGGTCGTTCACCAGCTTGGCCACGCCGATGTTGGAGGACTTTTCGAACACCTGCTGCACGGTAATCTTGCCGTAGGGGTGCGAGTCGGTCTTCACGGCGCCGGCAATTTTCATGGAGCCCGAGCGACCGGTATTCACGGTGTCGTTCAGGTCCAGCTCGGGGTTGTCCTCAAACAGAGCCATCATCGAGGCCAGCTTGAAGGTTGAGCCCGGTTCGGTGCGGCCCTGGTCGGCAATGGCGTAGTTGTAGTCCTCGCGGTACACGCCGTCGGCTACCTTGCCCAGGTTGGCTACGGCCTTGATTTCGCCGGTTTTCACCTCCATCAGAATCACCGTGCCGTACTGCGCGTTGTTATCCACCAGGCTGCGCAGCAAGGCATTTTCGGCCACGTCCTGCAGGTTGATGTCGAGCGTGGACTTGATGTCGTAGCCGGCCTGGGGCTTGATTTCGGTGCCGTCGTATACGGGCTTGAGGCCGCCGGGCAGGCGCTCAAACAGCGCTTCGCCGTCCTTGCCGGCCAGTTCTTTGTTGAAGGTGTATTCCAGGCCCGCGCCGTGCTTTTCCTCGTTCACGAAGCCAATGGTGCGCTGGGCCAGCCCGCCGAAGGGCCGGAAACGCTTGTCCACCTTCTCGAAAATAACGCCTCCCTTGCGCCGGGCCCGGAAAATGGGCCAGGTCGCCAGCAGCTTCTTTTCCTGAAAGTTGATCTGCCGGGAATTCAGGCGGATGTAGCGGCTTTCCTTCTTGTGGGCGTTGACGAGCCGCTGCCGGTATTCGCGCGGGCTTCGGTCGCCAAAAAAGCGCGACAACAGCAGGGCCAGGGAGTCGACCTTGCTAGCAAACAGCTCGTCGTTCACCACCGAGGGGTCCCAGGCCACCCGGTAGAAGGGCAGCGAGGTAGCCATGATGCTTTCGTTGTCGGAGAGGATGCTGCCGCGGGTGGCAAACACCGGCTGGTACACGATGCGCCGCTGTTGCTCCAGAGCGCGCCACTTGTCCCCTTCCTGGTACTGAATGCGCTGAATCTTCCACACGATGGCGCACGAGAAAATCAGCACGCCGAGGAAGGCGAGCCGCACCCGCGTAACGATGGATTTTTTAACGCTACCCTGCTGCTTGCTCATGCTATTGCGGCGCTAGTGTTGCTCGGCCTCGGCGGGCGTTTCGGGAGTGGTCGACGGCGTAATAACCGGGTTGGCGCCGGCGGCGGCCAGCGAGTCGCGCACGGCCCGGGCCGCAATAGAGTCGGCGGTGAGCACGGGGGCTTGGTCCAGTTCGGCCTCGTCGAGGCCGCCGGCTGGCACCGTGATGCGGAAGGGCGGCGAGGAGCTTTCCACCAGCCCGTAGGCAGCCACGCGGCGGGCCACCTCGCTTTGCTTGCTGGCCTCCATGTAGTCGGCCTTGAGCGTGGTGTAGTCGGCCCGCAGGTCTTCGGTTTCGGTCTTGAGCTTCTGGATGCTGCGGTTCATGCGGGTCGCGTAGTGCGTGTTGCCGATGTAGAGCAGAATCAAAAACATCACGAACAGCGTGTGCGGCAGAAAGCGCACGGGTACGCCGTCGCGGAACAGGCCGTCGACGTTGAGCACGCGCTCTACCAGGGAGAAAATGCTCCAGGTCGATTGCCGACGCGCTTTCCGCTCGGGCCGGGGGGCGCGTTCGGGCTCCGGTGCGTCGTCCGCTTCCACCGGGCGCGCCGGCTCGGGCGCCGGGGGCGGCACGATTTCGCGCGGCGTATTCTGGCGCGGCTGCGCGGCGGGCGGACGAGCGGTGTTTACGGCCACGGACAGGTCAGGACTTAGGTTTTAGCGGAAACTCGTTGCGGCTTCCAACCCGCAATTTAGCGCTCCGCGCCCGGTTGTTCAGCTGCAGTTCTTCCTCCGACGCGGTAATGGGCTTGCGCGTCAGCACTTCGAAGGGCTTCTGGGGGTTGCCGTACAGGTCCTTGTCGGCCTCGCCGAAGAACTTGCCCGCCGCCAGATAATTCTTCACCAGCCGGTCTTCCAGCGAGTGGTAGCTCATCACCACCAGCCGCCCGCCGGGCCGCAGCACCTGCGCGCACTGCTCCAGCATGGCCTGCAGCACGGCCAGCTCGTTGTTTACTTCGATGCGCAGGGCCTGAAAGACCTGCGCCAGGTACTTATTTTCCTTGCCGCGCGGGGTGCAGCTGGCAATGGCTTTCTTGAGGTCGGCGATGGTGGCAAGGCCGCGGCTGCCGCGGGCCTGCACCACGGCCCTGGCCAGGGTGCGGGCGTTCTGCACCTCGCCGTACATGCCGAAGATGCGGTGCAGCTCGGCCTCTGAGTACTGGTTGACCACGTCGGCGGCCGTGGGGCCGTCCTCGGGGTTCATGCGCATGTCCAGCGGCCCATCGAAGCGGGTGCTGAAGCCGCGCTCCGGGGTATCGAACTGGTAGCTCGACACGCCCAAATCGGCCAGCAGGCCATCCACCTGGCCGGCGCCGTGCTCTTCCAAAGCGCGCTGCAAGTCGCCGAAGTTGGAGCGGATAAAGGTAAACCGGTCGCCGCGGGGACCCTGCAGCAGCACCTGCGCCTGTCGTTCGGCGTCGGCGTCCTGGTCAAAGGAGTACAAGCGGCCCTGCGGACCCAGCTGCTCCAGAATAGCCCAAGAGTGCCCGCCGCCGCCAAAGGTCACGTCGACGTAGCGGCCGTCGGGGCGCAGGTCGAGCCCATCAAGGCACTCCTGCAGCATCACGGGGCGGTGGTACGTGGCGTTGGGGGTGTCCATGCTCATGCAGCGAGGCCGCCGGCGGGCGGAGTTTCGGTGAGGAATTTTTGGGCGAGCTTGGAGAAGCTCTGCTGGTCTTTGATCAGGTATTCGTCGTAGCGGTCCGGGTCCCAGATTTCGCAGCGGTTGCCGAGGCCCACGATGATGGCTTCCTTCTCGATGCCGGCGTAGCGCCGCATCGAGCCCGGCAACCCGAAGCGCCCGATGTTGTCGAACTCCACCTCCGTCATGCCGCGGAAGAAGTTGCGCTGAAACTGCCGGTACTCCTCGTTGAACTCGTCCAGCGCCATTACCTTCTCGTGAATCACCTGCCAAGCCGAGCGCGGGTAAAGCACCAGGCAAGGCTCGAAGCCGCGCACCAGCACCAGCTGGTTGCCCGACGGCTCGGGCAGGTTGCCCTTTACCTTGGCCGGCAACACAAGCCGCCCTTTCGGGTCAAGCTTGCATTCGTATTCGCCGGAGAGCAGGTGCATGGGAAGGGCTGATTAGGTGCGGGCGCAGGGTCGGTAAGCAAAAGTACGCAAGCCCCTCCAAAAGGCCACCACCTTTTACCATTTTCTACCACCAGCAGAAACGCCCATTTCAACGCGCAAAGGCACTTTTTGTTGGATGCCTTTCAGAAGCGGGGTAGAAAGTGGTAAATGCAAACCACCGTTGCCATTTTGGCAGCCTTCGGCAATGGCTGAGTTTACCAGCTCCTTTGTGCTGCGCGAGTAAGCGCACGCCAAGCCAGCTGAATTTTGCACGTGCCGGTACGTTATCTGAACCAATGGCGGGGCATTCGTGTGTACTTTTGTGCTGTGTCACAACGCTCGTTACTTCTGCGCCTCACTAGCTTATGGCTGGCTCTGCTGGTGCTCACCGCCTCGGTGGGCCTCACGGTGCAGCAGCATACCTGCCACGTGAGCGGACAGACGCAGCGAGCGGTGGTGCTCATGCCCCACCACGGCTGCGCGCCCGAGGCTATGGCCGCCGCGGCTCCCAAAGCCGGTTGCGCCCTGCCAGCGGTGCTGAAAAAGGCCACCCTACAGGACGGCTGCTGCGCCTTCAGCGCGCATCACCACAAGGTAGATGCCTCGGCGCATGACCTGGGCTGGGGCAAGGTGCCCGTGCCGGCCCTGTTGGCCGTGCTACCGACTACGCCCGAGTGGCCGATGCCCGTAACCGCACCCGCCGTTGTGGGCCAGCGGGTACTGCACGCCGCCGATGCCTCGCCCCCACCCCGCGCTGGCCGGGCGCTGCTGACTTTTGTGTGCACGCTCATTGTCTAGAGTAGGCTTCTTTCTCGCATTGGGCACCTGATTCGTCAGCGCGGCCCTGCTAGCTCGTGCTAGCTCTCAACTGCTCGGAAGAACCTAACTTTCTGACCTCATGCCTGCTTCTTCGCGAAGCCACGCCCTGCGTGCCATGCCCCTGCTCTTGCTCGGGGCCGCGCCGGCGGCTTTCGCCCAAACCGCTCCGGCCCCTGTGCGGGGCGAAGTTACCGACGGCGCCTCGCGCGCCGCGCTGCCCGGTGCCATCGTGCGCTGGCTCGGCACCGACCAAGCCGCTACCACCGACGAGTGGGGCCTGTTCGTGCTGCCTTACTCGGCCAAGGCTACCACCAACCTGCTCATCATCAATGCGCTAGGCTACCGCGCCGATACGGTGCAAGCCGGCCCCTTCGTGCGCGTGCCTTTGAAGGCCAATGCCGAGTTGCAGGAGGTAGTCATCACCGACCGTGCGCCGAGCTACTCCTCGCTCACGCCCACCCACACCCAGGTTATCAGCAGCCGCGACCTGACCAAGTCGGCCTGCTGCAACCTGGCCGAGAGCTTCGAGACCAACGCCTCGGTGGAAGTGACAACCACCGATGCGGCCTCCGGCGCCAAGCAGATTCAGCTGCTGGGCCTCGACGGCTCTTACTCGCTGCTGACGGTGGACAACCTGCCCGCGCTGCGGGGCCTCTCCTCCCCTTACCGACTCAATTACCTGGCCGGGCCCTGGATTGAGAGCATCGATATCATCAAGGGCATGGGCTCGGTGGTGAACGGCTACGAGTCGATTTCGGGGCAAGTGAACGTGCGCCTGAAGGAGCCTGAAAAGACGGATCGGCTCCTTTTCAACGCCTACGTCAACGACTTCGGCAAATTCGACCTGAACCTGAACACCTCGGCTCGCCTGAGCCCGAAGTGGAGCACAGCCCTGCTGCTGCACGCCGACCACCTCGCGGGCCGCGTCGACCGCAACAAAGACGGCTTCCTCGACCTACCGCTGGCCACCCAGTACAATGTGCTGAACAAGTGGAAGTACAAGTCGGGCGAGGCCGTGGTGAGCGAAGTGGGCGTGGGTGCCCTGCGCGAGACCCGGCAGGGCGGGCAAATGGGCTTCCGCGAAAACGACGCCAGCAACCCGTATTACGGCATCACGCAGCAAACCACGCGCTACACGGCCTACGGCAAGACGTCGTACACCTGGCCTACCAAGCCTTACCAGAGCCTGGGCCTGCTCGTGTCGGGCACCAGCCACGATTTTAACTCGAGCTACGGAGCCAGCACCTACGGCCTGAGCTTCGACTACAGCCACGACCCGGACCACGCCGGCCACTTCCGCCCGCAGCGGCAGTACAACGGAACCCAGCGCACCGGCCTGGCCACGCTGCTGTTTCAGAGTGCCATCGGCAACACGGCGCACGTGTACCGCCTCGGCGCCAGCTACCTCTACGACGACTACCAGGAGTACCTGCGCAACGGCTTCCGGCCCGGCGAAACGGCCGCGCAGGAGCAGCAGCGCAGTCTGCGGGCCCGCACTGAGCGGGTGCCCGGGACCTTCGCCGAGTACACCTACCAGAACTCCAAGAACCTGACCGTGGTGGCCGGCGCCCGCGCCGATTACCACAACCTCTACGGCTGGTTTCTGACGCCGCGCCTGAACGTGAAGGTCGACGCGACGCAGAGCACGGTGCTGCGCTTGGCCGCTGGCCGCGGCTACCGCGTGGCCAATCCCATTGCCGAAAACGCCGGTATGCTGGTGAGCAGCCGCCCGTTCAGTATTGCCTCGGACCTACAGCCGGAAAAAGCCTGGAACGTGGGCGGTTCGTTTTCGCAGTACTTCACCGTGGCAGGCCGGCAGGCTACCTTCGTGGCCGATTACTACCACACTATTTTCCAGAACCAGGTGGTGGCCGACCCGTACTCCCTGCCTTCGTTGCTGCTGATCAGCAACCTGGCGCCGGGTGGCCGCTCCTACTCGCGCAGCTTCCAGGCGGAGGTGCAGGTAGAACCGGCCAAGGGCCTGCAGGCCAAGGCGGCCTATAAGTGGCTGGACGTGAAAACCACCTACGGCACGGAGCTGCTGGCCAAGCCGCTGACACCCCAGCACCGCCTTTTTGCCAACCTGAGCTACGCCAGTGCCTACGACAAGTGGCGCGCCGACCTGACCGCCCAATGGTACGGTCAGCGGCCCTACGCGCCCGGCCTGATGCACCAGCACGATGCGGGCACCGGTACTGCCAAAGTGCTCTACTCGCCGCGCTACGCCACGCTGAACGCGCAGCTGACCCGGGCCTTCAAGCGCTTCGACGTGTACGTGGGCGTGGAAAACCTGACCAACTACCGTCAGCGCAACCCCATCGAAGCGGCCGACCAGCCTTTTGGCCCCAACTTCGATGCGGCCATGAACTGGGGGCCCATTTACGGACGTTTGACCTACGCCGGCCTGCGCTTCCGATTGGAATAGTTATTGATTTGATGCGGCTTGCCGCTCTTCACTTTGCTTCTTTTCTTCCGCATGAAATCCTTCCGCTCCCTCTGCTTCGGCCTGTTGGCCGTATTCTTCGCCTCGGCTGCTAATGCGCAGACTGCCCCGGCCAAAACCAAGCTCAAGCCCGGCACCGAGCAAGTGCAAATCAAAACCTCGGCCGTGTGCGACATGTGCAAGGCCCGGCTCGAAAAGTCCCTGGCTTACGAGAAAGGCGTGCAGTCGGCTACCCTCGATGTGCCCACGCAAGTCATGACGGTGGTGTTCCGGGCCGATAAAACCACGCCCGACGCTCTGCGCGCCGCCGTGTCCGCCACCGGCTACGACGCCGACCAACAGATGGCCAACGCTAAGGCCTATGACCGGCTGCCCGATTGCTGCAAGAAGACCAACGGCATCCACGCCAACTAACTTGCTCCCAGGCATACGAAGGCCGGACCGGTAGTATCGGTCCGGCCTTCGTGCGTAATGGACTTCCGCGGAGCAGCTACGCCGCGGCCGCCCCTAGTCGCTGCATATCGAACTCCAGTTCGAGGCGCAAGGGCAGGGCCCGCGTCAGGCGGCACCGGTGTGTGCCGGAAAGCTCCAGCGTAAACCAATCGGTGCGCAGGTATTCCAGCAGGTTTACCTGGTTTTCCACGGTCATGTGCACCACGTGGGGCTGCACATGGGCCTCCGCGAAGGCAGCCACGAGCACCTTCCGATTCTGCGTGGTCAGAAAACACTGGCCGCTGCCCAATGCCTTAAGGTTGGACATTTTCCCGGAGCCCTCCGATTCATCCGGCAGCAATTCCAGCCGGGCGGCGCGCAGCGTCAGCGCCACCACGTTGGGCTCCGTCAGCGGGGCCAGACAGCTCAGGTTGCCCGGCAGATTTACTTCTGCCAGGTAGATCAGGTCAAGCGACGGGCCAATTTGCAGCCTGAGGGTGCGCACGCTACCAAGGCGCACACGCTCGTGGCGCGCAATGGTGAGGGCTACCCCCAGCACAACGGGCGGCCCGGTGCGAACGGCAAGCGGGGCCATGGCATAAACATTGTAAGTGAAGGCGGAGGCGCAGCACAAATTCCAGGCAGTCAACCGAATGCCCAACCTTTCATCAGTCCTGCTACGATGAAAAGGGCAAGACAGTCATTTCCTGGATTCCAAAATTGAACAAACTCCGGCCGTTAGTAGACCAACATGGGATTTAAGTAGCTTAACGTAGCTTTCTTCCCATCCCAACTAATTGTCGTAACGCACTAGTTTGTATATTCACCCCCATTCTCGATTTCACCCTGGTCATGAAGATTTCTTGTTTGCTTCTCGACGACGACCCGCTCGTATTGGATCTGCTACAGGCCTATGTAGCAATGACCGATGTGCTGGACGTGAAAGCAACCTTCACTGACCCGCTGGAGGCCCACCGCTACCTGCTCGACAATCCGGTGCAGGTGCTTTTTTCCGACGTCACCATGCCCCACCTTTCGGGGTTGGACCTGGTGCGCTCCTTGCACGAGCCGCCCCTGGTGGTGCTGATGACGGCCTTTCCGCAGTACGCCATGGAGGGCTTCAACCTCGACGTGTGCGACTTTCTGTTGAAGCCCATTTCGCTGGACCGTTTCCTCAAAGCCGTCAACAAAGTAGCGGGGCTGCTGCGCGCCAGCCAGCCAGCCGTGCCCATGGGGGCCGATGACGTGCTTTCCGGCTGGGGCTCGTTCTTCATCCGCACCGATTCGCAGTTCGTGCGCCTGCACTACCGCGAAGTCCTCTACATCGAGGCGTTGAAGGACTTCACCAAAATCAACACCGTGGACGGGCGCACCCACCTGACCCTGGTGAACCTCAAGAACCTGGAAGAGCAGCTGCCCGCGGGCATGTTTGTGCGCACGCACCGCTCCTACCTCGTCAACGCCGCGCGGATCGACTCGGTCAGCAGCCAGGAAGTGCGCGTCGGGGGGCGGGCCTTACCGCTCGGGCAGACCTACCGCGACCAGGTGACGGAGCGCATTGTCAACAAAGCGCTTATCCGGCGGCAACATTAGACTTACCGCGCGGGCCGGCTTACGACTTCGTGGTCCGGCTCAGGCACCACCCCGTAAGGCTCGGCCGCCAGAATGGTAAACCGGAACGTGGAGCCCTGCCCCTGCTGGCTGGTAAAGCTCAGCTGGCCGCCGTTGTGCTCCACGAAGTCCTTGCACAGGCGCAGCCCCAGGCCGGTGCCTTTTTCGCGAGCGGTACCCAGCGTGGTATGATGCCCGGCCTCACCGAAAATCTTATCGTAGTCGGCTGGTGCAATGCCCACGCCCGTGTCGCGCACGGCCACATCCCACCACTTGCCTTGTCGCTGCGCCGAAATGGTGACAGTCCCACCGCTCGGCGTGAATTTGATGGCGTTCGAGAGCAGGTTGCGTAGTACCAGGCGCGTCATGTTCAGGTCGGCCCGGGCGGCGTGCGGCTCCCGCAGGTGATTCAGCACCATGATGTGCTTACGTTCGGCGTCGCCGAGCAGCAGGGCCAGGCACTCTTCGGCCACGGCATCAAGGCGAAACACCTCGGGGCGCGGTCCGCCACCCTGCATCTGGGTAGCGGCCCAGTTGAGCATGTTGTCGAGCAGGCGCAGCGTCGTGTCGAGGGTACGGGTGAGGCGGTCGGAGTGCGCCGCCAGCTTCTCAGGCGGCAGGGAACCGAGCGAAAGCAGCGTCAGCAGGGAATACAGCGAGCTTAAGGGACTGCGCAAATCGTGCGAAATCACCGAGAACAGCGTGTCCTTGGTGCGGTTGAGCTGATCCAGTTGCTCCTTTTGACGGCTGATAGCCGCGTTTTTGCGCTCCAGTAGCAGGTTAATCCGCAGCTGCTCTTTGCGCCCCCGGTACAGTGCGCCCACGGCCAGCAGCAGCAGCAAGGCCCCCACGCCCAGCACGTTGCGCGCCAGCTTCTGACGACGCAGGTTGGCTTCCTGCACTTCGCGCTTCTTGTTCAGCAGCTGAATTTCCCGCTCTTTCTTCTCCGTTTCGTAACGCGTACGCAGCTCGGCCACCTGGGCGGCGCGCTGCTGGGCGTGTACGCTGTCCTGCAGCCCCACGAAGCGGGTGAGAGCGGCCAGGGCCGCCGTGTTGTCGCCCCGCTGGCGGTACAGCTCCGCCAGGCTGTGGTATAGCTCGCTGAGCCGGCCCTTGCTCGGGTTTTGCCGGGCCAGGGGCAGGGCCCGCAGCAGGTAACGCTCGGCCGTGGCGGAGTTGCCAACGGCCAAATTGCCGGCGGCTACCGATTGAAACAAAGTCACCTGCAAATCCTGCGGTGCTTGGCGGCGGGGAAGCTGCCCCAGCGCCCGGGTGTAATAGCCGAGCGCCACTTCCTGGTTGCCCACCGTGGCGTACACTTCGCCCGCGCTGTGCAGCGCATAAGCCACGGCCACGCTGTCATGCAACGCGGCGGCCTTTTCCATGCTCAACCGCAGGTAATAGATGGCACGGCTGAAGTGGCGCTGCTCCAGGTGCATCCGCCCGATGGCGTGCAGCGTAATGGCCGCGCTGCGGGCGTTGCCCAGTTGCTGCCACAGCCCGTAAGCACGCTGATAGGCCATCATAGCCTGCGGCCACGCGCGCTGGCTGGCATACAGGTCAGCGAAATGTTCGTACAGGTGCGCCTGCGCGCTTTTGTCGGGTAGATGGTCAAAGCGGCGCAGCGCTTCCATGTAGCTCAGGCGGGCGTGCCCGGTGTCGCCCTGCGCAAAGCGGATACGCCCGAGCAATTCCCAGGCTCCGGCCGTACCAAGGGCATTGCCGGTGCGTTGGAAGAGCTGCAGCGCCTGTCGCGAATGAACGAGAGCCTGGTCGTAGCGCTGCAGATTCAGCAGTACCGTTGCCAGGCGGGTGTGCGCCAAGGCGGCCCGCGCCGGAGCGTTGTCGGTGGCTAACTGCAGTTCCCGTTTTGCGACGCGCAATGTTTCGGCCGGGTTAGGCAAGACCGGCGGGAGCGGCGCATAGCGCAAGGTCCCCGGTAGGCCTACCTCCTCGTCGCTGGAGTGCGGCGGACTACCCAGCACCTTGGTCGCCACCGTCAGCAGCACGACCGCTGCCAGCCACCGCCGCGAAGACCGACGAAGCTGGAAGGGACAGAACAGTAACGGCAGAGTTGAAAGCAAAGTGAGCGGTGGCCTTGGTCCCGGGTCTATTTTTTCCTAGCTAAAAATAGGAAAAAATTTAGGAAAGCCCCCTCACTTGGCTATTCGTTTTTTATGCTTCTGAAGCTTTGGCCCGCCAAAGCCGCCACCACGGCAAATACGGCTGGTCATGATGTTCGTAATGATATCCGAAAAAATAACAACTTATGAAAGCCCAAATGTGATATGGCAGCTGACTATGTGACTTATGCACATTGTCCACGGCATGCTCCCCACGGTGCGGTAAGTATGTGCCAAAATAAAATAATTGGACTGTAGCAAGAACAGCTGGCACCATCCAGAAGGCTATTACCTGCGGCGTCGGAAAAAAGTACTTCAGCACGTTGAAGGTGACGGCCATCAGCAGCATTTGCCACCACGTGATGTAGTTGCGGGCGAAACGCAGCAGCCACGGGCCAAAGCCCTGGTGCTGCCCGTCGTGAAAGTCCGGGTCGTCGTCGGTAGCTACGTGGCGGTGGTGCGCGTGGTGCCGGGGCAGCAGGCGTGGGTACCAATTGAAGGCAAACAGCAGCGCAGTCAGGGTACCGATGGCGTTGTTCAGCCGTTTGTTGGCACTCACCACGCCGTGCATTGCATCATGAGCGGTGATAAACAGGCCCGTGTAGAGGTGGGTTTGCACTAGCAGCAGCAGATAGGGCCACGGCGTGTTCCAGCGGGGCTGGTAAAAGGCTAATAGATACACCAGCAGTCCAGCCCAGCAAGCCAGAATCAGCAGGGCCATGCCAACACCCTTGTAGCCCAACGGAGCCGGCTTTACGCGAACCGTCGGAAGCTGAGCGTGCGCAACCGCTGGCTGGTGTAGCCCTTCGCCCGCGCGGATGTGCATCGTTTCCCTCATTTACGCCGCTTTCACTTACTACTCGAGAGCCGCATCAACGCATCGCGGACGTCCTCCATCAGCCACATGGGCGTGCTGGTGGCGCCGCAGATGCCCACTGACTGCCCGGCCTCAAACCACGACGAACACAGCTCTTCCACCTTGGAAATGAAGTGAGTATTGGGGTTGGTTTCCTTGCAGGCCTGGTAGAGCACCTTGCCGTTGGAGCTTTTCGTACCCGACACGAATACGACCTGATCGTACTCGGCGGCGAAACGGCGTAGCTCCTGGTCGCGGTTCGATACCTGCCGGCAAATCGTGTCGTTGGCCGCCACCTGGTAGCCGCGCCCTTCCAACTCGCCTTTGATGCGGTAAAACGAGTCGGTGCTCTTGGTGGTCTGGCTGTAGAGCGTGATGTTGGCCGGCAGTTCGTGACGCAGCAGCTCGTCGAGGCTTTCGAACACGACAGCGTCGCCGCGGGTCTGGCCGAGCAGGCCACGCACCTCGGCGTGGCCGTGCTTGCCGTAGATGAAAATCTTATCCTGCCGGTCGTAGCTGGTTTTGATGCGGTTCTGCAGCTTCAGCACCACTGGGCACGAGGCGTCGATCAGCGTCAGGTTGTTCTGCAGGGCCATCTGGTAGGTGCTCGGCGGCTCGCCGTGCGCCCGGATGAGCACTTTCTCGCCACGCAGCCCGGCCAGCGTATCGTAATCAATGATGCGCAGGCCACGCTTTTCGAGGCGCTCGACCTCCTCATCGTTGTGCACGATGTCGCCAAGGCAATACAAGTATCCCTGCTCGTCGAGGATGTCTTCGGCCATCTGGATGGCGTAGATCACCCCGAAGCAGAAGCCGGAATGCGGATCAATGCGGACGCTGAGGTTGAGCGGCATAACTGGCTCGGTAACCGGTGAACCGGACGGATGGTTGCGGCAAACCGCCGTTAAAAAGTACATAATCAGACCAATTTGGTCTTAGATAGGCTTATAAACACCTATTCCGGGAGTTGGCGCAGCTGCGCGGCCTGGGGCCCACGCACGTGTTCGTGCGTTAACATAAAGTCGCGCACGACTCGAAATGATTCCGCGTCGAGCCCGGATTTTGGGTGCTGCAACAAGGTGGTAGTCAGCATTTCCCGGTCTTCGTCCACGTGCTTGCTGGCGCCCAGAAAACCCGGCAGGTTGCTTTCGATGCTGAAGCGCAGGAAGCGGATTTCGGGGTTTCGGGGGTTGAGCTGCACGGCGTGGTCGAACTGTCGGCTGGCCGATTTCACCCGGTCGAGCTTGTCAAACAGCCCGCCGGTGTGCTTGGCCATGATGGCTTCCGAAGCGGCTTTGTAGGCCAGTACCACGGCGTCGCGCTCGGTGTAGGCGTTCATCAGCTCGTAGAAGCGGCGGCTGGCAGCTTCGTCGGCAGCGGCTTGGCGGTAGTGCTGGCGCAGCTTGGGCAGCGCGTAGGGCGTCGTATGGGCGTCGGAAACGGACACGGTGGCGATACTGGTGAGCAGAAGGCTGAGCGGTGATTTCACGGGCGGGGCTGGCGGCACGGTTTAGATGGCCCGCAGCCGGTAACGGAAATACGAGCCCACGAGCAGCAAGAGTTTCGTGTTGTCAGGCACGCGCACCCGCCCAGCCAGAATACGCTGCGCCGGTGCCTGCCGGATTTTGTCGAAAAGCTTGAGGTAGTACACGTAGGCGAGGTATACGCCCAGGCGGGCCGTGCGCGGCAGCTGGCAGATACCTTCGTAACCGGCCTCAAAATCGGCGCGGATGTCTTCCTCAATGGCGCGCTTGGCGTCGTCGTCAAAGCATTCGTAGCGCAGGCCCGGGAAGTACACGCGGCCCCGGTCCTCGAAATCGGAACGCAGGTCGCGCAGGAAATTGATTTTCTGAAACGCAGCCCCGAGGCGGCGCGCCGGGTGGCGCAGCTGTTCAAACTGGGCGTCGTCCCCCTCGCAAAATACACGCAGGCACATCAGCCCCACTACCTCCGCCGAGCCGTAGATGTACTCATTATAGAGCGGCTCGTCGTAGCAGAGGTCCTCCAGATCCATGGCCATGCTGCGCAGAAAGGCCTCGATGAACTCCCGGTCGATGCCGTAGCGGTGCACGGCCAGCTGGAAGGCGTGCAGCACGGGGTTCATGCTGAACTGCTCCTCAATGGCGCGGTAGGTTTCGTCCCGAAACTCTCGCAGCAGGGCGGCTTTGTCCCGGTCGTGAAAGGTATCCACAATCTCATCGGCCCAGCGCACAAACCCATACACGGCGTAAATGGCCTCGTGAAAGCGCGGGTCGAGGGTGCGGATGCCGAGCGTAAACGAGGTGCTGTAGCGCTGCGTGATGAGCTTGCTGCAAGCCAGGCTGGCGCGGTCGAACAGAGCCACGTGGTCCACCACGGGCGGCGACGAAACGGGGGGCGACAGGGTGGCCATACGGTGTGGTTGTGGTGGGAATGACGGGCAAACGAGGCAGGCTACCGACGGGCGGCACCCCGCACAGCGGCCAATAAGTTACTTATTGTCAGGCAAAAACCGGAAACTCCTTTTCTACTTCCTTGGCCACTATCTGCCCCGAAATCAGGGAGGGCGGTACCCCCGGGCCGGGCACGGTAAGCTGCCCGGTAAAGTAGAGGTTGTTGATTTTGGGGCTTTTGAGCGTGGGCTTAAGAATAGCCGTCTGGCGCAGGGTATTGGCCAGGCCGTAGGCATTGCCTTTGAAGGCGTGGTAATCTTCTACGAATTCGCGGTGCGCATAGCTGCGCTGGTATACTACCAGGTCGCGTACGGGCTGGCCGGTGTGGCGCTCCAGGCGCGTCATCACCATGTCGTAGTAGCGCTGCCGGATCGTGTCGTCGTCGCCGGAAAGGCCCGGGGCCACGGGAATGAGCAGAAACAGGTTTTCCTGTCCGGCCGGGGCCACGGTAGGGTCCGTCGCGCTAGGCACGCTGGCGTAGAACAGCGGCTTGGTGGGCCAAGCCGGGGCTTCGTATATCTCGTGGGCGTGCCGGTTGAAGTCCTCGTCGAAGAACAGGTTGTGGTGCTCCACATTGCGCAGCTTCTCCTTCAGCCCTACGTAGTACAGCAAGGACGACGGCGCCATGGTGCGCGTATCCCAATACTTAGGCGAGTAGTGGCGGTGTTCGGGCGCCAGCAGGTGCTGCTCCACGTGGTGGTAATCGGCACCGGCTACCACAATGTCGGCTTCGTGCAGGCCCTGCGAGGTGAGCACACCGGTAGCCTGTCCATTAGCTACTTGGATTTCCTGCACCTCCTGATCGTACTCGATGCGGACGCCTTGCGCCTCGGCTACGCGCACCATGGCTTCCACAATCTTGTGCATGCCGCCCATCGGGTACCAGGTGCCCAGGGCCAGGTCGGCGTAGTTCATGAGGGCGTACAGCGCGGGCGTGTTCTGAGGAGTGGCGCCGAGAAACAGCACCGGAAACTCCATCAGCTCCACCAGCTTGGGGTGCTGGAAGTAGCGCCGTACGTGGCGGTCCATGTTCGACAGCAGATCCAGGCGCACGGCGTCTACCAACAGGCGCGGATCGGCAAACTCCCGCACCGAGCGGCCCGGCTTGGTCACGAACTTGCCCATGCCCACTTCGTACTTGTAGCCGGCCTGAGCCAGAAAATCGTCGAGGCGGCGGCCGGCGCCGGGCTCCAGCCGCTCAAACATGTCGCGCAGAGCCTGCCGCTCGGCGGGCACGGGCAGCGTGTCGTTGGGACCGAAGATGATCTGGTACGAGGGGTCGAGCCGCACCAACTCGTAGAAGTCGCTGACCTTATACCCAAAGCGAGCAAAGAACTGCTCAAACACATCGGGCATCCAGTACCAGCTCGGACCCATATCGAAGGTAAAGCCCTGTGCCCGGAACATGCGGGCGCGCCCCCCCGGGCCTTCGTTTTTTTCGAGCAACGTGACGCGGTACCCGCGCTGCGCCAGGCAGGCAGCGGCGGCAAGCCCGGCAAATCCGGCACCGATAACAATGACTTTAGGAGCAGTAGCGGCGGAGCTCAAGTAGCAGTACGGACTAACATGGGTGGTAATCAGCTACCGATTAGGCAGTGACTTTGTTGCGCAAAAAAGGCATTTACTTAGTACGATTACACATTAATTTCCTTAATGGCCATTCGAATCAGCGCAGCCAAAATACGTGAATCAAAAGCGGTGACACGAGGAAAGCGTGTTTTCATCCTAAGCCCAGGAGCTTAACCGTAGGTTGCGCGGGCAACAAAAAGGCCGCAAGCCACGGCCTCTTTGAGGTTGCAGCTTGCGGCCCGTGCACGCATCCGGCTCGGTTACTCCTTCCCCCTACGCGCCGGGTGCGTAGACCTTCAGAGCGTCTTTCAGCTCTTTGCGGGCAATGTGAATGCGGTTCTTGACGGTACCAATCGGAATCTGCAGCTTCTCTGCAATTTCCTGGTACTTGTAGCCGATGTAGTACATCATAAACGGCGTCCGGTACTCGTGCCCGAGGTGGGCAATGGCCTCGTTGATGTCGCCTACGACGAAGTCAGACTGGGCGCCGTTGTGGGTGATGTAGTTCTCGTCGGTGTTGAAGTACTGGAAGTACTCAGTGGTGTCAATGTGGCTGTTGCGCTTCGTTATCTTATTGTAATTGTTGATAAACGTGTTGCGCATTATGGTGTAGAGCCACGCCTTCAGGTTGGTCCCCGCCTTGAACTTCTCTTTGTTCAGCAGGGCCTTCAGCAGTGTTTCTTGCACCAAGTCCTTGGCATCATCGGCGTCGCGGGTCAGGTTCATGGCCGCGGGCCGAAGCGAGTAGGAAATCTTCTGTACTTGGTCGGTAAATTCCAGGGAAGTCATACGCCTGTTTAACGTTTTGTGACCAAAAGCTAAACAAACATACGAAACTACTTTGTAAGCATACGGCGGTGGCCAACTTTATTTGCCGGCTTTCGCTCAAGCCCCCTAATTCGTCGGTAAACCGGCCGATTCCTCCGACAAACCTCTGCACGAGCTTTATCAGGCTAATTAGGGCCTAGCGGCAGCCTTCTTTACACGTAAAAACCTATTGTTCAGGCACTAGCTCAACAGTGCCTGAACCGATCAATTGATCAGGCTTCCACGGATTGGGCCGGGCTCAACTGATCGGCTAACTCGATAACGCCAGTCATGCGCTCTATACGCTTGAAACGCGGCGGCAGCTCCAACTCCGGCTGGTGCACGAGCGGACCATAGAGCACGAAGTCCAAATCGGGGCACAGGCTGGCGAGCTTGGCCAGGAACTGCGGCAGCTGGTCACGTTCGGGCACGGTGGTGAGCACCGTAGCCACGTGTTGGGGCTTGTAGTGCGTGCACACCTTGGCCAGCTCGCACACGGGCAGGTTCTGCCCCAGGTACAGCACGCGGTGGCCGCGCACCCGCAGCAGGTAGTTCATGAAAAGGAGCGCCAACTCGTGCAATTCGCCTTCGGGCAGGAAGAGCACCCAGCGCGGGGCGTGCTCACTCTCGCTGACGGGCAGCGCATCGACGGCGGCCAGCAGCTTCTGCCGCAGCAAGTGCGTGGCCAGGTGCTCCTGGGCCGGGTTGAGGCTCCCGGTTTGCCACAGCACCCCCACCCGGTACAGGAAGGGGTATACGATATTCATTACCGTGGACTCGAACCCGATTTCCTCCCCAGCGCGCGACAACACGCAGCTTAGGCGGGCCTCGTCCATATCGAGGGTGGCGGTGAGCAGGGCGGTGATTTGCGGGTTAAACTGGTGGGGGTCGTCGCAGCAGGCAGCCACGGCCCGGCACAGCTCCTGCTCCGAAAGGCTGGCCACCTGCGAAATGCGCTGACCCCGCTCGCAGAGGGTAGCCACGTTGAGCAGGCGGCGCAAGTCGGCGTCGCAGTAAGTGCGGATGTTGGTGGCGGTGCGTTCAGGGCAGAGCACGCCGTAGCGTTGCTCCCACATCCGGATGGTGTGCGCCTTGATGCCGGACAGGCTTTCCAGATCTTTTATCGAGAACTGTCCCACGAGGGTAAGCGGTACTAAAAGGTGAGAATAAGCTACGCCGTCGGCAAGTTCCGACGCGCATCGGCGGCGGCTTGCTTTTGTCGGGCCAGCATGAAATACTTGGGTGACACCCACAACAACCCGAATTCCTGGCTGCCGTCGCGGCCGGTGGTCTTGTGGTGCATTTTGTGGGCCATGTTCAGAGCACGCAGATAGGCACTACGGGTGCGCTTCCAGAAGGGCAGCCGCCGATGAATCAGCACGTCGTGGATAAAGAAGTAGAGCGTGCCGTAGGCAGCAATGCCCGCTCCTACCCAGTAGCGCCAGTCCTTCGCAGGCCCGCCGTACACCATCAGCAGCACCGAAATGGCGCCGTAGAAGACAAACGACAGGTCGTTGCGCTCGAAGCGGTGCGGGTGGCGGACGTGGTGCGAACGGTGCACAAACCACAGCGGCCCGTGCAGCACGAAGCGGTGCATGAACCACGCCACGAATTCCATCCCCAAAAACGTCAGCCCCGCGAGGGCGACACCGGCCAGAAGTGTCATGGTGTGCTAACCAGTAGCGGGCCCGGATGTTTGCAAAACCAAGCCCGACAAGGAATTATAGATGGGTTTAACACGAAAGATACGCGCGTGGGGCCGTAAATGGATGTGCGCAGCTCGCCCTTGCGGCATTCTTTTCCGCTTGTTGCGGGCTGAATAACGGGCCTCCGCTTTGCTGAGAACTTCTGCCAGCCAGTGGGCCGGACCAAAACCAACAGCGCCCAGCCGAGCGGAATAATCCGCCTGACTGGGCGCTGCCACTAGCCTATACCTGCTTAATTCCAGGCAATTGGCTCTTTGTTCAGGAAGGCCGCAATGCCCCGTTGGCAATCCTCCGTGCTGCGGGCCTCGGCGTTGAGCCGGGCGGCGTAGCGCAGGCTTTCTTCCAGCGGAAGCTCCGGCATGCGGGCCAGCATTTCCTTGGTGACTTCCATGCTCTGCCCCGAGTTTTCGATGCACAGCCGCCGCGCGAACTGGTACACGTGCTCGGCCAGCTCGTCGGCAAATACTACTTCGTTGATGAGCCCGTAGGCGGCAGCTTTATCGGCCGAAAACACGTCGCCGGTGAGCAGCAGCTGCTTGGTGCGGGCCTCCCCGATTTTGCGCAGCAGAAATACGCTCACGATGGCGGGCAGGAAGCCGATTTTGACTTCGGTGTAACCAAAGCGCGCCTCGGGCACGGCAAAGGCGAAGTCGCAGACGGTGGCCAGCCCGCAGCCGCCGGCCAGGGCGTGGCCCTGCACCTGCGCAATGACGATTTTCTTGAGGGTGTAAATCTGGTGAAACAGCTGCATCAGGTGCGTGGAGTCGGCCAGGTTATCGTTGTAACCAAAGCCTTGCAGCTCCTGAATGTAGGCCAGATCGGCGCCGGCGCAGAAGGCCGGGCCTTCGGCACGCAGTACGACCACTTTGCACAGCGGGTCGTTTTCGGCGTACTCGAAAGCTTGCTTGAGTTCGGATACCAGCTCCGAACTCAGGGCGTTGCGTTTTTCAGGACGATTGAGCGTGATGCAGCCAATGGCGTCATTGGCTTCGTAGCGAATGTACTGTAACGCTTCTAGCTCCTGGGTAGCCATGTCTTCCATGAGTCGTTGCGTGGTGGTGTGGTGGAGGGCTGCGGCGGCGCGTTGTTCTCCCGGCCGGAGAAATGGAGTCGGAACGACCCGGTGCGCGGCAGCTGCCCGAATAGGGCGCAATCAAACCTAACAAAAATGATGCGACAACAAAACCATAGGGTCGCGGAAGAGCCAGGTTTGCAGAATGTACGAAGCCGGCGCGACTTTGGACGCCTCGCCGCACTAGCTTACTCGTTAAAAGCCAGTTGCAAGTTGCCTGCGCGGGCTCTAATCTGCTCGACCCAGGCGCCTTGCATGGTCACGTCGTGCACGCGCAGGCCGGCGGCCTGCAGCTCGGGCGTGAGTTGCTCCACGTACCAGCGGCGGCACGACGAGTCAAACACGACCACGGCCCGGGGCCCAAACGTAGCGCGCAGCTGCTCGGGCCACACGCGGGCATTGCGGCGCAGCACCACCACGTCGACGGGCACGGGCTGCTGCCCTTCCCACAGCCGCTGGCTCACCCAGGCTACGCGGCGCCCGTGCCAGCTCAGCAGTACCGGGCCACGATTAGGCAACGCTTCGACGGCTGCTGCGCGGGCGTCCCAGCCGGCTACGTAGCGCACCTGCCGGTTGCCGCGCCCAATCAGGCCGGGCAGCACGCGGTACGTGCGCTCGGTATTGTTGAGCGGCAAAGAATCGGGCGTCATCACCAGGGCCGAGGCGCCGTCGTGCAGCCCCACCGCCGAGCGGCGCGGAATGCTGTAGATAATCAGGCGCTGATCGGTGGCTACTTGCCGGGCCTCGGCCACGCGGCTAACGGCAAACCCGGCCACCACGGCTACGGCGGCCCCCAGCCAGGCCAGGCGCCGCCACGCCAGAAACGCCAGCAGCACGGCAATCAGCAGGTAGAGCAGCCAGGTTTGGCCAGGTGTGAGGTGAATTTCCTGCACCAAAGCGCCGGGCAAGGACTTGCCGACGAGGATGATGTACTCGTTGAAGCACCAGATCAGGCCCTGAAACACCATACCGATGCCTTTGGGAATCCACAACAGCCACTGCCAGCCCGAATGATCCGTGAGCCACTCCACGGGCAGTGCTACCGCTTGCAGCAGCAGCCCTACGTACAAAGCCACCGACGAAATGGGCACGGCTATCAGATTGGAAAGCAGGAAATTCAGCGGGAACTGGTGGAAGTAGAATAAGCCCAGCGGAAACGTGGCCACCTGCGCGGCCAAGGACAGCGCCACGGCCTGCCAAACAGCGTCGAGCGACCAGCCGACGGCAAACAGGAGCTTCTGCTGCCGCTTCGACTGCCACGGCCGCTTCTTCTTGGCCATCCACTCCTGCGCGTCGATTTTTCCGCCGATCAACGGTTGCAGATACACAATGCTGAGCACCGCCAGGAAGGAGAGCTGAAAGCCCACGTCGACGAGCAGGTACGGGTCGTAGAGCAGCAGGCAGAAAGCGGCCACCGAGAGCGTGTTGTACATGTTGCTCTGCCGCCCCACGGCCCGGGCCACCGCCACGAAGCTGAACATCACCGCCGCCCGCAGCACCGAGGCCGACAAGCCGGTGAGGAAAGCGTAGGCCCAGATAACCAGCAGCCCCACGGCCGCCGACCAATACCGAAAGCCGCGGGTATGGCCGAAGAACCGCTGCAGCACCAGTTGCAGCACAGCAAACAGCAAGCCCACCTGCAAACCCGACACGGCCATGATGTGCGTGGTGCCGGTGCTGGCGTAAGCCAGCTTGGTGTCCTCGTCCACGTCGTCTTTCAGCCCGAGCACCAAGGCATCGGCAATGGCGTACTCGCGCTTGGCCGTGACGTAGCGCCGAAACACGCCATCGAGCACCCGCGCGGCCCGCATGCTCCAGGCCCGCACCGGATTGGGCGGAATGGTATCGAGTACCCGGTACTGATCCGGGTGAATGAATTGCTGGTGATAAATCTGGTGGTAGCTCAGGTAGCGGCGGTAGTCGAACTCACCGGGGTTCAGCGGGGCTTTGGCCGGGGCCGGGGCGCCGCGCACCAGCCAGATTTCGCCGTAATGAGGCGCAGCCACGGCGGCTTCGTACCGGGGGATGGACACCCGAATGCCGCCCCGTGCCGGGCGCCACTGCCCGCGCACCCGCACTGCCGACACACGTAGCGTGGTGGCGTACGTGTTGGGGCGCGCTACGGGGTAATCGTCCACCACGGCGCGGTAGAACTCGATGCCGGGCTGTTGGTACAAGTGGTCGGGCCGTCGGCTTTCGGTGGCATGCTGAGCCGTGGTCAGCCCGGCCAGGACTACCACCAAGAGCCCGAATACCCCGACGGCGTCCGTTAGGCCGGGTGAGTGTAGGCGCTGAGTCAATAAGTGCGCCGCCAGGTACAGCAGCACTGCCCCGGCCAGCCACGGCAGCAGTTCCGGCAGTCCGGCACCGGCGTAAAACCAAATAACAATGCCCGCAATCAGGGCTAGAATAAGGCGCACCGCCGGGTGCGTTGCCCACGGAATAGCAGTGGTCCGGATAGCCATTAGTAGATCGACCTGAAAAAGGAATTCCTAACTCGTAACCGCTGCCGAAGCAGGAGCTGACGAGTTAGGAATTTTTACCTGCCCAGGCAAGGCCCGTGCTCAAACGGTCTATTATCGTCGGCTAAGTTGGTGTAGCATCTGCCGATCCTGCAGCGACTGTATCGAATAATAATGACCGGGAGCCATGGTTTTGCCGGGCCGGTCATACACGAGTACATAATCAGCCCTACTTTCTTCTACCAATACCGCTAGCCGCTGATTCTGTACCTGAAGTTCAAATGGGCAAAAACGGCCACCCAACTTTTGCTGAAGAAGCTTACCCGTCGTTGCTCGCGCCAATATTTGCCGAAATACGGCTACCTGCGCCTGCGTCAGAGTGTCGCGTGGAGCCTCAGCAGCCAAGCGCCGCCAAGTACTTAAGGCGCTCATGGTTGTCCCCCCAAAGGACGACGCCTGCAAGCGGTACACCGCTTGCGCGGGCGGCTTGGTTTGCGCCGTTGCAATTTGCTGAGTCAGCCCCAGTACCAGCAGCAATAGCGTCCACAGTGACTTCTTCCTTGGTTGCATAGTGCACCTAACGCTGCCAGCGCATCTTATAGTGGTCGATGCCTGCTTCGGTAAACTGCTCCCCCACCGTCTCGAAGCCGTGCCGCAGGTAAAAACGCACGGCGGGCAGCTGCGCGTGCAGGTACACTTCGGCGGTGGGATGGGCCGCGGCTACGTCCTGCAGCACAGCTTGCAGCAAGGCTGCTCCCGCTTGCTGGTTGCGGTAGGCTTCGAGCACGGCGAAGCGCTCCAGCTTCACTCCGTTGTCGGTGACGCGCCAGCGGGCGGCGCCGCAGGGCGTGCCTTCGTTGGTGCGGGCGAGGTAGTGCGCGGCATCGGTCTGGTCGTGCTGGTCGTGCTCCTTTTCGGGCGGCACGTTCTGGCCCTGCACGAATACTTCGTGGCGGATGGCAAAGGCTTCCGCCAACTCTTGCGGATCGGTAATGCGGTGCGCGGTAATCATGGGCTTCTTATTCAGCGGCCACTGCGCAAGGCAGCGCAGCAAAAACGGCTTAAAAGTAGTGGTGCCACAGCTTTGAGCCGTGGCACCACATCATTCGGACAACAATCGTCTACAACAGAAGGTCAGCGGAGCTAAAATCCGGGTAATCCAGGCGTATCCGTGCTTTAGCTCTGCTCGTGGTTGACGGGCAGCTCCGAAGCTGGCAGGTCGTCGCCTTGATCGGCGGGGCGCTGGCCGGGCTGGTAGTAGCGGGCCGGGCGCACGGGCCGTTCGCGCTGGGCGCGCTCCTGGTCGGCGTCGTGCTTGTCGTAGGCCAGCACGATTTCCTTCACCAGGCGGTGGCGCACTACGTCCTCGGCCGACATTTCCACGAAGCCAATGCCGGACACCCCTTGCAGGATGTCCAGGGCCTGAAACAAGCCCGACTTGATCTTGGTGGGCAAGTCTACCTGGCTCCGGTCACCGTTGACCATCACCTTCGCGTTCGGGCCCATGCGGGTCAGGAACATCTTCAACTGCGAGGGCGTGGTGTTCTGAGCCTCGTCGAGCAGCACAAAGGCGTGGTTCAGAGTACGGCCGCGCATGTATGCCAGCGGGGCTATTTCGATGGTTTTGTTCTCCAGGTAGAACTTAAACTTCTCGGGCGGCAGCATGTCCTCCAAGGCGTCGTAGATCGGGCGCAGGTAAGGGTCCACCTTCTCCTTCATGTCGCCGGGCAAGAAGCCGAGGCTTTCGCCGGCTTCCACCACGGGGCGGGAGATGATGATTTTCTTGACCTCCTTGTTTTTAAGGGCACGCACGGCCAGAGCCACCGAAATGTAGGTCTTGCCGGTACCAGCCGGCCCGAGAGCAAACACCAGGTCGTTCTTGTTGACGGCATCCACCAGGCGCTGCTGGTTGGCCGTTTTGGCCTTGATGACACCGCCCTTGGCGCCAAACAAAATCACGTCGGGCGACGAGGCCAGCCGCGCATCCTGCATTTCCTCATCGGAAGCGCCCACGTACTGCGACACGGTTTTATCCGTCACCTGTCCGTACTCGTGGTAGTGCTCGATCAGCGACGAGAGAATGTCGTTGATGCGCTGGATGACGGCCGTCTGGCCCTGAATCTTGATTTCGTTGCCGCGCGAGATGATTTTGCTGCCGGGGAAGGCAGCTGCCAGCTGGCGGATATTCTGGTTGTCGGGCCCGAGGAAGTCGACGAGCGACACGTTCTCGAGCGTTATGACTTTTTCGACCAAACTAATTGAGAGAGTAAACGCCTAAGGCGCAGTGGTGGGAAGAAAAGAGGCCCCCACGCTGAGCGGTCAGTCCGGGCCGAATGCCTACTTTTGCCGCCTCCCTCGTGGGATAAACAATAGTACGCATTCTTCTCAGAAACGGCCAATGGGCCTGATAACGTTCCTTTCGGACTTTGGCTACCGCGACCATTACGTGGCCGCGGTGAAAGCGCGCCTGCTGCGCGTGGCCCCGGCGGTGCCCGTCATGGACATCACCCACGCCATCGAACCCTTCAACGTGGCGCAGGCCGTGCACGTGCTGGGGTCCGTATTCGCCGATTTCCCCGAAGGCACGGTGCACCTCATCGGGGTGGATGACCACGGCGTGGGCCGCCGCGGCTGGCACGCGGCCTCCTGGCGCGGCCACCATTTCGTGGCCGCTGACAACGGCATCCTCACCCTGCTCACCGATGCGCGCCCCGACGATTTGGTGGTGCTGCCCACGCCCGCCGAGTGGCCCGCCTCCCCCACCCGCGACGTGCTGGCCCCGGCCGCCGCGCACCTGGCCAAGGGCGGCAAGCTCACCGACCTCGGCCCGCTGAGCACGGAGCTGTATCAGCTGCTCAACCGCCAGCTGCGCCTGCAGGACCACCGCATCACCGGCCACGTGGTGCACGTGGACCACTACGGCAACCTGATTACGAATATCACCCGCGCCGCCATCGAGGCGGTGGGCCACGGCCGCCCGTGCACCATTCACTTCGGCCGCGAAGCTGTGCGCGGCGTGGCCAAGCACTACCAAACGGCCGACCCCGGCGACGCGGTGTGCGTGTTCAACAGCCAGGATCAGCTGTGCATCGGCGTGAACCAGGGCCACGCCTCCGAACTGCTCGGCATGCACTTCGACTCGCAAGTGGACGTGCGCTTCCCCGCGGAGTAAGCGCGGCGGCCTGGCTAGGCCCGGAAAGGCTTTTTCAGCTTCCAAAGCGTCACTCCAAGCTGGTTGAGAGTGAGGCGCAACGTCAGCACGCGAGATGTCTCGACTGCGCTCGGCAGGACGGCCTTATTTCCTGCGGGGCAACGAAGCCAGAGCGAAGCTTCGCCAAGCTCAGCCGGGCGGGCTAAGAAGCGCCGGCAAGCGCTATGCGGCTGCGTAGTCGGCGCCAATGGCTTAGTTTCGCCCGTTGGCCGCCGCGGCCAGGCCATTTTTCGTCCGTATGACCTTCCCCCTACGTTTTGCCGGCCTGAGTGCCTGGGCCCTGGCCGTGGTCAGCTGCTCGTCGCCTTCGGAGTCGGTGCCGACCGAAGCGCCGGCAGCCAGCTCTCCGCAGGTAGCACTGATGAGCCCGCGCCGCTCCGAAGGCTACCCCGATACGGTTCGGGCGGGCCAGCCGTACGTGCGCAAGGTGTTTTTCAACTACGGCTACTTCCGGGCCGTGGCCGCTGGTAGCAGCTACCCGTACTCCGTTAAAGCCACGTCTTACTTCCGCGACAACCCCAAGCTGCAGGCCCCTACCCGGCTCGTCGGCGACACGTGCTACGTGGACCTGAGCCCGCTGGTGCAGGGCCTGAGGTGGCAGCACCAGCCCTCCTTTACCTGGCTGTGCACCTTCGAAGTAGACTACAAGCCCGAGCCGCAAGGCGCCGATACAGTGTTTGCCGTCAGCGACCAAGTTTTTGTAAAGTAGCCGCACAAGCCCTTTCTTGGGCCTCGCTAGCCCTTGGAGGCCTACTTGAAGCAGCCAGAAATTCTTCACTCAACTTTTCGACTACCAGAGCGACTAAAGTTCCCAAAAAATATTTTCGGGAACTTTAGTCGCTCTTTTTTAGAAAAAACATTTCGCCGCAGAAAAAAATAAAAAGTGTGGCGGTGAAAAGTATATTCTATTCCTACCTCATCTGAGGCCTGGAGCGTGTTAGGGATTTTCGTTTTAGGTCATGCTGAGCGCAGTCGAAGCATGACGTTCCAGAAACAGTTTTAGCAAAATCCAAACACGCTCCTAAGGTTCGAGCTAAGCGCGGATACTTTTTGCACGCGAGGAACCGCTTCGTTAGGCGTCACGTCGAATGCAGCAAATGCAGGAAGGCTTATTCACTTCCTACTGCTTTGTTTCAGCGCATTCACCGAAGCGGTAAGACGCTATGGCCTCCTGCAGTTCAACAAGCCGCCCCAGATGACGCAGGACAAGCCAATAATTTTCTAAGTAAGGTTGGGCGGGCCGCTTGGCATGCTACTCCCTTCGCCCCGACGTGCCAACTTGCGGCCGCTTACCTTCTCCTCCCCTCTCCCATGATTATTCGTATTGTGCGCATGACGTTCCGGCCCGATGCGGTGGCGGAGTTTCTGCGGGTGTTCCGCGCTTCCGAAGACCGCATCCGCGCGCAACCCGGCTGCCGCCACATGGAGCTGTGGCAGGACGACGATCAGCCGCACATCTTCTGCACCCATAGCCACTGGGACGCAGCAGCCGACCTCGACCGGTATCGGCGTTCGGCGTTGTTCGGGGAAGTGTGGCCCGCCACCAAAAAGCTGTTTGCCGCCCCGCCGCTGGCTTTTTCCGTCAACGCTGTTACGGCCACTACCGCCCAGCTGCCTCCGCCCGACTCCGTGCTGTAGCCGCCCCGGCGGCGTTCTTTTTGCAGCCCGGCGGGAGTTTTTTGCGTTCAGGCTGTTTCACCTTTCGCGGCCATAGCGGCTGCGCTTCCCCTATGCACCCCGATTACTTTGCTTTCTACGACTTGCCGGAAGGCTTTTTGCCCGACGAGAAGGCTCTCAAGACGAAATACTACGCCCTGAGCCGGCAGTACCACCCGGATTTTCACGCCACGGCTGCCCCCGAGGAGCAGCAACGCGTGCTGGAGCTGTCGACCACCAATACCAACGCCTACCGCACCCTCTCCAACTTCGACCTGCGCCTGCAGTACATCTTGCAGCGCCACGGCCTGCTGGAAGAAGGCAAACAGGAGCTGCCCGCGGATTTTTTGATGGAGGTAATGGAACTCAACGAGCAGCTGATGGAGCTGGAGTTTGAGCCCGATCCGGCCGTAGCAGCGCAGGTCACGGTCGAAGTCGAGCGGCTTGAAAATGAGCTGGAAACCGATATCCGCCCCGTCCTCGAAAGCTACCCCAAACTGCCCGCCGAGCAGCGCCCCGCGGCCCTGCAGCAGGCGCGCACCTATTACTTGAAGCGGCGCTACCTCTTGCGCATCCGCGAAAGTCTGGCTAAGTTTGCCACCCGTTCGTGAATTACCGACACGCACGGTTGACTTGCCCAGATGGCGGAATCGGTAGACGCGTTGGTCTCAAACACCAATACCGCAAGGTGTGCCGGTTCGACCCCGGCTCTGGGTACGACCTCGCACGACGCGAGGTAAAGAATAAGCCCCTAAAAAGCCGTGAATCAACTAGATACACGGCTTTTTAGGGGCTTTCTCGTTTTAGATTCCAGATGTTTTCCGGCGACTCTAGGCGTAGGTTCTGTCCCCATTCCTGCCCCCACACTTGCCCCCATCTGTATCATGAACATTTGCTTTGAAAGACGCGCTGAGCGGCCGGATTCGGCCGGGCGCTGTGTCATCCGCCTAGTAGCTACGTTTGAAAACCAGCGGCTGCGACTAGCAACCAAAGAGAAATGCCTGGCCTCGGAATGGAACGAGCGAACCGGCTGGTTCCGCAAGTCCTTTACCGACATTGACAACGCCACCACCCGGTTGAAGGATCTACGGGACCGGGTGGAAACAGCGTATAGCGACCTGCGCACGAAGCACGGCGCCGTGACGGTGGCCCAGCTAAAAGCGGCGCTGTCGGTGGAAGCGGGCGCGCCTGCGCCGGGCCTGGTAGAGTTGCTGGACGAGCACCGGGCCGGGCTGCCGGGGCGCGGGTTTCGGGCCAACACGGTGAAGGGCTACAAGACCACGCGCAACGCGGTAGCGGAGTGGGTGGCTACCCTACCGAGCGGCATGACGGTACCTGAGTATAACGCGGCGGCGCACGATGCGCTGATCGGGTGGCTGCGCGAGGAAAAGGGCCACGGCCAGAATACTATTGCCGGTATGGTCAAGCACCTGAAACCGTTCCTGACGTGGGCGCGGGAAACCCGGGCGCAGGAGTTGGCGGTGGACCCGTCGAAGCTGGTCGTGGAATGGGAGGACGTGGAAAAGTGTTGGCTCACGGCCGACGAGCTGGCGGCGGTGGCCAAGGCCATGCTGCCGAGCAACCTGGCGCTGGTGCGGGATGCTTTCGTATTCTGCTGCTACACGGGGCTGCGCTATTCCGATTTGTCGGACCTACACCCGGGCAACCTCGCGGACTGGAAAGGCGGCAAGGTGCTGCGGCTGACGCAGACCAAGACCCGAACGGGCGTGAGCATCTACCTGACCAAACCGGCACTGGCGCTGCTCAACAACTACGACGGAACGCGGGCGCGGCTGATGCCAGTCATGGCCAACGCGGTGATGAACCGGTACCTGAAACGCATTGCCCGGCTGGCGGGGCTGGAGCAGCCGGTGGAGCTTGTGGAAATCGTAGACGGACGCGTGTTTAAGCGCGCCGTGCCGAAATGGGAGCTGGTGACCATGCACACGGCGCGGCACACTTTCGCAACGCAAAGCCTGATGCGCGGAATGCCGGTGGAGGTACTGCAAAAGGTGCTAGGTCATGCCAACATAAAGACCACGCTTATCTACGCCAAAATCGTAGAGGATTTTCAGCACTTCACCATGCAGCGCATCTGGGAAGGTCAGGGTGCAACGATGGAAAGCGCGGGGGCTCTGGAGAGCCAGATTTGCGCCGTAGAGCCTTCGGCGGCCTGAACCTACCCTTCGGCTTCTACCGTGCGGCCCGCCAGATTGGCGGGCCGTTTTTGTAGGTGGCGCGTGAGGTTGGGCAACAGGTCGGGGCAGATGACTACCTCCAGCGGGCAGCTTGGGCGTGAGCGGTCAATATTCAGAAAGGTGTAACCAGCCTTGGTGGCATGGACGCGGGCCACGATGGCGCGCACGTGGACGTACTCGCCGGGCCTTTTGGCTGCTTCTGCAGCTGTTATTGTTGTGTGTGGCGGCGTAGCTAATCAGTCTAACGAAACTGCCGCGAAACATTGAAAGAGCATAGTACCAATATAAAGAGCCTAGCATAAGCTCACCATTATTACATTATACCGTCATTAAATACATAATTGTGTAATTATCTACATATTTGTGAGCATGAAGGCTCTCATCATTACTGCGCTGTGGATTATAAGCGCGCACATGGCGCTTGGTCAAGTACGAGCATCGACGTTGCGTAGGTACTTACCTGGCCCGCAAAAAGCGGTTGCGGCAGCCCGTCGGGGTACGGGTCCAGAATATGGGGCGGTACGCCGGGTGCTGGATGCGGATACCTACGAGGTGCTACTACCGGCTGGGCTGGTGCGGCTAAGACTACTGGGCGCGGACGCGCCGGAGCTGGGCCAGCCCTTCGGCCGACAGGCGGCCGACTCGATGGCGCGGCTGCTGCGGGGGCGGCGGCTGCAAGTAGATCGGGACGCGGCTGACCGGTATGGGCGTAGCCTGGCGGGTCTGCGGGTAGCGGTAACGAATCGGATGGGCCGGCAATGGCTGCGGGTGGATAGCCTGGCAGTGGCGCGGGGCTGGGCCTGGGCTTACGAGCCAGGCCAGACGGCGCCGCGCTGGGCTACGCTTCAGCAGTTGGCCCAAGCCAGGCACCGGGGCCTGTGGAAATGCGGCACCGCCGCGCCGGTTCGGCCGACGGTGTGGCGGGCTTACAACAAGCAAGAAAAATTAGCCGGCTGGAGACGCTGCTCCTGGTAGGTGATGCGCGCAAACAAGCAGCAATAATCATTTTCTCACTTCAACATTTTTTAACGATGGCACGCATTTACAGCCCGTTGGGCAACATCAAAGGCAGCATCGGCAACATCACCTTCTCGGGTGGGGCCGGCAACAACCAGCTGCGCCAGAAAATTGCCAGCAATGGCAGCAATACCCCCGCGCAGCAGAACACGCGCAGCCGCTTCAAGCTGCTGGCCGACCTGTTCCGCAAGTTCGCCGGCGCGGCCCAGTTGGGTCTGAAGCCGCAGGGCGGCAAGTCGGCCTACAACCGCTTCGTGCAGCAAAACTTCGTCAACACGCAGTCGGACGCGCAGAACGTAGCCTCGGTGGATTACCTGAAGCTGGTGCTGTCAGGTGGCTCGGTGGAGCCGCTGTCGGGCATATCGGCCGTACTGGACGCGGTGGCCGGCAAGGTGACGGTGAGCTTCGCCGATAACACGAATGGTAATACGGCTCTGGAAACGGACCGGGTGAAGATCGTGCTGGTGAACAAGCAGACCGGCCGCGTGGTGTCGCAGGCCGATGAGGACGTGAGTCGTACCGATGGCTCGGTGGAGCTGGACGACAACGCGCTGACGGGCACACAGGCCGCCGACCTGGTGGCCTACGCTTTCGCCTACCGCGCCGATGGCTCCGACGCCTCGGCTACCTCGGCAGCTCAGGTGGCCTAACGCAGGCAGGGAAAGCCGCTCCGGTCTGCTCAGGACCGGGGCGGCTTTTTTGTATTCGGGCCGGACGGTGGGGGTACTGGGTACCTAGGAGCAGCCTGGTAGAAAGCTAGGAGGAAGCTAGGAGAAGCCTGGGCCTACTTACCGGCCTATTGGATTGGATTTTTCATTTCAACTGTTCGCGACATGGCGAAGAAAACAGAGTATCAGAAACAGGCCGATCAGCGCACCAAGAACGCGCTGCGGCTGCGGGCCCGCTTTGATTGGCGCATCCGCAAATATGCCCAGCAGTTGGTGGCCGCCGTGGCCGGGGCCGTTGATGCCCGCAACCGGCTGGACCGCATTAACCAGCTGTATGGGGTAGACCTCAGCACGGAAACCTTGCTGGCGCACAGCGTGCGGGTGGCTGACTTCGCCGGGCAGCTCACGACCCTGCTGGGTGAAAGCGCGCCGGGTGAGGAAGTGCAGCTGTTCAATCCGACTCCCGATGGGAACGGCGGGGCTGCGTTGGCACTTGAAGCCGTGTTTGGGGAGGTGCCGGCTTCGCCTGGCGTACCGGTGGACTCGCCCAACGGGCCTAGCTCGGGCATACCGATTGCACCGGCTCTCACGCTGACCAGCTTCACGCATTCGTACTCGGCACCCTACGACAATATCACTTTGCAGCTGGCCTCGCCGGTGGCCTCGGATACGACTTATGACCTGACATTTGATGCACCCGGCTCCTACCATTATTCCAACCTGGCGCTGAACAACGCTATTTCCCTGTCGTTGTCGCCGACCACGCCGGGGCAGGTGGTAACGATGACGGCCGCATCTGCCTCGGGGGCCCAACTCGTCCATACATTCACCGTGGGACAAGGCATTGAAATGTATAGCAGATTCACAGACAATGTAGCTGCTGGCGCTCCGCGTACGTAAGCGGCTGTATGCAAGCATACTCGATGGATTTGCGTCAGCGCGTGGCGCAGGCGCTGGCCGAGCCGGGCGCCCGGCAGGCCCAAGTGGCCGCGCGCTTTTGCG
>NZ_MVBC01000014.1 GCF_002007105.1 Hymenobacter sp. CRA2
CGCAAAAGCGCGCGGCCACTTGGGCCTGCCGGGCGCCCGGCTCGGCCAGCGCCTGCGCCACGCGCTGACGCAAATCCATCGAGTATGCTTGCATACAGCCGCTTACGTACGCGGAGCGCCAGCAGCTACATTGTCTGTGAATCTGCTATAACCTACTTGACAATGCCTTGCCACCTGACTTTCGCCGCAAAAAACCTTGATGTAGACGCTTTAACGCCCACGCTAGCAAGGACACCTGACAGCATTTTTCGGGCTGGCGACCGTAATGGCCGGCAGGAATATTCGGGCCTGTCTTTTGACACCAGCAATGCCGATTTCGATGATCTGGAGCTTCAGATAGAAGACACACTTGGCTTCCTGCGCGAACATGAAGCTGATTTACTCCAGATCGGCCAGCTGATTCGATGCTGCGACGAGTATTGGTGCCGACTAGATTTTGGCTTCAGCACCCGAATGTTCGACGAAAAGGTGGGCATCCAGATTGACTCCTTTCCTGCTGAATTATTGGCGCGCTTGGGCTGTATTGGGGCAGATTTAATGATTTCGCAGTACCCGCCCATGACCGATGGACAGTCAGGCGCGGCTGCAAGTGAAGATTAGCCCTACCTTTGCCCGCAAGTGATGCGCCGCCCTACCGCTGCGCGAACCGGGCAACCGGGGAGCGGAGAGGAAAGTCCGGGCAACGCAGAGCGCCCTGCTTCCTAACGGGAAGGACGGCGGCTGGGAACGGCCGCCGGACAGCAAGTGCCACAGAAAACTACCGCCAGGCGGTGAAATGGTGATTGGTGAACTAGTGAGTTTGACGTTCAACGGCACTCACCATTTCACAATTTCACCAACTCACCATCCGGTAAGGGTGAAAAGGTGCGGTAAGAGCGCACCAGCGGGCGGGTGACCGTCCGGCTGGGTAAACCTCAGGGGTTGAAAGGCCAAATAGGCCGGCAGGCGGGGCCGCAAGGCCTCGCACCGGGTGGCTCGCCCGGTGTCGGCGGGTAGGCTGATGGAGCCCGCGCGCGAGTTCGGGCCTAGATAAATGGTGGGGCCGCAGCCGCAAGGCGGCGGACAGAACCCGGCTTACAGGCGCATCACCTAAACATGGAACCGGCCGTCGTTGCACAAGCAGCGGCGGCCGGTTCCATGTTTAGGAGAAATAGTGCTGACAGGATGAGGTCAAGCGGCGGTTCACCCCGCTGTCATTGCGAGGAGGCAAGACATTCCGCGCATCAAGCGGCGTCAATCCTTCCCCTAGTAGCAGAAACAGCACAAGACCCACCAACCGAAAACAGCACCGCCAGAAACTGTAGCTACTGGTTCCGGGCGGTGCTCATTTGTACGGTTGGCACATTGTACAGGACCGATTGCTTCGTCATTCTTCCTCGCAATGACAGCGGGGTGAACCGCCCGCCTTTTACGGCTAAGAGCGTTTTGACTACTTATTCGAGGCTCGCACGGCTTTCACTTCCGCTGCTTTCACAGCCGAAGCTTTGTTACCGAAGCTGTTGCGCACGTAGGTCAGCACGTCGGCAATCTGCTGGTCGGTGAGGTCCTGGGCAGGCATCACGTTGCGGTACGGCTCCCCGTCGATGTCTTGGTCCTGCAGGCCGTTGAGCAGCACCTTGATCAGGCGGGTTTTTTCGCCGAGCACCCAGGTGGTTTTGCTCAGCGGCGGATTCATGGTCTCTACTCCGCCGCCGTCGGCCATGTGGCAGGTGAGGCAGTTTTGGGTGTAGATAGTTTTGCCGGCGGCCAGCATGGCCGGCGTCACAGCGCCCGAAACAGCTGGCTTAGCGGCGGTTTTGCCCTTCGGCGTGGGTTTCTTTTGCTGCGCCAGGGCAGCAGGAGTTGCGCCAATCAGCAGACCGAGCAGAGTTACCAGAGCGAATTTCATAGCAGGCTTACTTCTGGTACACAATGCGGAAGATGGTGCCCTTCTTGTCGTCGGTGACGTAGAGCGAGCCGTCCGGGCCTTGGGCTAAGCCGCAGGGCTTGTGGTCGGGGCGGCCGGCAGCAGCTTTGGCCGCGTCGCCGGCGAAGTTGTCGGCAAAGATTTCCCAGTCGCCGGAGGGCTTACCGTTCTTGAAGGGCTGAAACACCACGTAGTAGCCTTTCTGCGGCTCGGGGGCGCGGTTCCAGGAGCCGTGGAAGGCGATGAACGCGCCGTTGCGGTACCTCTCGGGGAACAGGGTGCCGGTGTAGAACAGCAGGCCGTTGGGCGCGGTGTGGGCCGGGAATGCCGCCGCCGGCTCGATGAAGTTGCCGGTAGCCTCTTTCTTACCGTCACCGCCGTACTCGGGTGCCATCATTTTCTTGCGCTGCTGCCCGTCGTAGTACATGTAGGGCCAGCCGGCGTTGTCACCTTTCTTCAGCGCGTACAGGCACTCGGCCGGCAGCTCCGCCGACTGCTGGGTGGTATACATCTCGGGGAAGATGTCGTGCAGTTGGTCGCGGCCGTGCTGAATCACGAAGAGTTGGCCCGCCTGCGCGTTCCAGTCGAGGCCGACCACGTTGCGCAGGCCGGTGGCGTAGCGCGTGCCGGTGCCGTAGTTCTGGTTCAGCTTATCGGCCCGGAACTGCCAGATGCCGCCCGCCGAGTCCAGAATCGGGCAATTGGGCTGGCCCAGGGAGCCTTTCTGCCGGTCCTTCACCTGGCAGGAGTTGGAGTACGCGCCCACGTTCACGTACAGGTTGCCGTCGTTGTCGACCACCACCGACTTGCTCTCGTGCTGGCGCCGGTTGATGAGGCCCGTCACCACTTTCTCCGGCTTGTCGGGGTTCACGACTTCGCCCTTGGCATTGAGCTGGTAGCGGAACACTTCCTCGTCGGACGAGGCGTAGAGGTAGCCACCTTTGGCGTAGATGCCGGTGCCGCCGTAGTTACCGAACCCGCCCACCGCTTCAGCCTTGCCGGTAGCGGTGCTGCGCAGGGTCAGAATCCCCTTGCCGGCCGCGTTGGGGCGGTTCAGCTTCACGTAAATCAAGCCCTGCGGCGTGACGGTAATGTGGCGGGCGCGGCCGCCGGTTTCGGCTGCTACCAGGGCTTTAAAGCCTGCGGGCAGCTTCAGGCCGGCGTTGTCGGGGTCGGGCACCACGCGCTCTTCGCTGCGCAGGGCGTACAGGGACAGGCTGCCGACGAGCGCCGCGGGCAGCAATAAATAGCGGAGTACGGAGGTTTTCATGAAAGGCAAATAGTCAAGGTCGGATTGCAGAGGGCGAAGGTAAACGGAAGCACCTTAGCCGGCTGTAGAGACACCCACTTGCGCCTTGCCGTTGAACAGTTGGCGTTTATCGACGTGACGACGTACAAGGCTCCTGTTCAGTGTCAACAAGGATGGAGGCACGCACATGCCCTGCCTCAACCCTGCCTGACTGCGCAGTGCTAGGCACTTACTGCGTCGGCCGGGGCGGGGTTGTCGCCTTACCGCTGCGGGCAGCATCAGACGAGGAAAGCCGACCGGGCTTGTAGCCTTGGCGGGATTCGAAGCGCAGTCTGGTAAGGGCTGACTTGCGGTTACGTTCTGATGCTACACAGCCTAAAATTTCAATTTTGGATTATGGGCCGTAGCGCGTGCTACTCTGCCGGGAACCAACCGCCGACGCCCCGCTTTTCGTTACTTTGGTCTCCGACTGACATACCCGTTGCTACATGCCTCGCATCCTCATCATCGACGACGAAAAAGCCATCCGCTACACGCTCAAGGAAATCCTCGAGTTTGAGAACTATACCGTCGACCAAGCCGAAGACGGGCCGGCCGGCCTCGACATGCTCATCAAGGACAAGTACGACGTGGTGCTCTGCGACGTAAAAATGCCCAAGATGGACGGCCTCGAAGTGCTGGAGCGCGCCCAGAAAATTTCGCCCGATACGGCCTTCATCATGGTGTCGGCCCACGGCAACATCGAAATGGCCGTGGACGCCACCAAGAAAGGCGCCTTCGACTTCATCCCCAAGCCCCCGGACCTGAACCGCCTACTGGTAACGGTGCGCAACGCCCTGGACCGCAGCAAACTGGTGACGGAAACCAAGACGCTGAAGAAGAAAATTGCCAAGAGCTCGGAAATGGTGGGCTCCTCCCCCGCCCTCGAAGCCGTGCGCAAGGCCATCGAGAAAGTCGCCCCTACCGATGCCCGCGTGCTGGTGACGGGCCCCAACGGCGCCGGCAAGGAAATGGTGGCCCGCCAGATTCACGAGCTGAGCAACCGCGCCGGTGGCCCGATGGTGGAGGTGAACTGCGCCGCCATTCCTTCGGAGTTGATCGAGTCGGAGCTGTTCGGCCACGAAAAAGGCTCGTTCACCTCGGCCGTGAAGCAGCGCATCGGTAAGTTCGAGCAAGCCGACGGCGGCACCCTGTTCCTCGACGAAATCGGCGATATGAGCCTTTCGGCTCAGGCCAAGGTGCTGCGCGCCCTGCAGGAAAACAAGATTACCCGCGTGGGCGGCGAAAAGGAAATCAGCGTGAACGTGCGCGTGGTGGCCGCCACCAACAAAAACCTGCTGCAGGAAATTGCCGACCGCAACTTTCGCGAAGACCTTTACCATCGGCTCTCGGTCATCCTCATCCAAGTGCCCGCGCTCAACGACCGCCGCGACGACATTCCGGCCTTGGTGGAAAAGTTCCTGGCCGACATCGGGGGCGACTACGGCACCAAGCCCAAGAAGATCAGCCCCGATGGCATGAAGTACCTGCAGGGCCTCGACTGGCGCGGCAACATCCGCGAGCTGCGCAACGTGGTGGAGCGCCTCGTCATCATGGGCGGCGACCCGATTACGGAGGACGACGCGAAGAGCTTCGCCGGCAAGTAAGCGGTAGCCCCCGCTGTCATTGCGAGGCGTAGCCGAAGCAATCGGTCCTGGCCAGCGTGCCGACCAAACGAGAAGCACCGCCCAAAACCAGCATCTGTGGTTTCGAGCGGTGCTTCGCGTTTGGTACGGTCTGTACCGTTTGTGCCGCGAGAGGAAGGGTTGACGCCGCTTGATGCGCGGAATGTCCTGCGTCCTCGCAATGACAACCAAGTGAGCCGGCTCTACCCCGCCAGCTGACTGCAGCCCCGGATATCGGAGTTGTCCAGGCGGCCCAGCACCTCAAAGGAGCCGTCGGGGTGGCGGCGGCCCAGGTCGCGGGTTTCAAGGAAGGCGCAGCTGTCCACGTTGGCCAGGTCGATGACGTTGATGGCGCCGGCGGCACGCTCAAAATCGGGGCTGAACGGGTCGGTAGGCTCCCGCAGCAGGATTTGCAGGGCAGCCGGGGCGTAGAACAAGCCATTGCCGGGGCTATAGGCCTGCGACAGCAACTCCGTCATACCATATTCAGAGTGAATGACCTGCTGGCTGAAACCGGCCATCAGCTCGGCGTGCAGCTCCTCGCGAATCATTTCGCGCCGCCGGCCCTTCATGCCGCCCGTTTCCAGCACGGCATCCGGCAGGGCCAAAGCCGGGTGCCCAGGGTACGCCGCCAATAGGTCCAGCAGTGCGTACGTCACGCCGATGAGCATCAGCTTACGGCTGGGCTGTTCCTGTTTGGCCTGCTGCATGGCAAGCAGCAAGGCCTCGTGGTCGTGCAGGAAAAAGGCCTCCTGCTGCGTCTGGTTCGAGGCCCGCACGAAGTGCTCCACCATATCCACCAACGACGACTCGCCCTGCTCCAGGTACGAGGGCAGCAGCGCCAGAAACGTCCAGCCGCTGAGCCGGCCGTACTGCTGCTCGAAGATGCGGGCGGCGTGCCGGTGGTAGAGCTCAGGGTCGCGCACGAGGTGGCGGCTGCGCTGCGCCATGGTGGTGCCGCTGCTGCGAAATACCTGCGCGGGTTGCCACGCGTCGTCGGGCGTGAGGGTCACAACCTGCTGCGTCTTGAAGAACTCGATGGGCAGAAACGGTATTTCTTCGAGGTGCGCCACGTGCTGCCACTGGCAGCCCAGCTGCTGCAGCCACTGGCGGTAGGGCGCGCAGTGCTGGGCCTGGTGGCGGAACAGGCGCAAAGCCAGCGCGGGGGCCGTGGCGGGCGTCACGCGGGCCAGGTCGGACAAGTAGTTGGCGCGGAAACTCATTAAGGACAAACCGGGTTTGGGAAAAGCATAACAAATGCGCCGGCTCAGCGTTCTGTGCAAAGTAAATGCGTACTTTTTGCCGCCGGATCCTGACTCTTCCTGCTTAGTCTTCTTCTTATGCTGCGCATACTTTTACGTTCGGCTTTGCTGGTAGCCGCCGCCGGCCTGGGGCTGGCAGCCTGCGAAAACGCTCCTACCTACCCTATCGAACCATCCATTGAAGTAGCGGGCCCGATCCAGCGCTACCGGGTCTCGGACGACTTCGGCGACCGGGACTCGCTGGTAATCAGCCTAAACTGGAAAGACGGCGACGGCGACCTAGGCCTTTCGCTGGATGATACCACAGGTGTATATACTGCCCGCGGCCGTAACCGCTTCTACTACAACTACTTCATTCAGCCTTACCTGCTGGATCAAGGTCGCTGGACCCCGATCAACTTCGGTATTTCCTACAACGGCCGCTTCCCGCGCATGCCGCTGGCCAACCCCGATCAGAAGGAAACGCTGCGCGGAGTGCTGAACTACTCGGCCGTCAAGTTCCCGGTGGGCTACTTCCCCCGCAACGCCCAGGTGCGCTTCGAAATTAGCATTGCCGACCGCGCCCTGCACGAAAGCAACACCGTCACCACCGATCCGGTAACGCTGCCCTAAGCAAGCTTCTGCTAGAAGCCTGAAAAACTCACCGCCCCGCTGCCGGCCAAGCCGATAGCGGGGCGGTGGCGTTTTACGGCCCCTGGCGGGCGCTAGTAGATGTTCGGGAACTGCTGCGGGGCAACTTCCTGCATCACCTCGTACACCACGTCGAACACGTCTTCGGCATTGGGCTTCGAGAAATAGTCGCCGTCGGAGCCGTAGGGCGGGCGGTGCGCATGGGCCGAGAGGCAGCGCGGCTGCGAGTCGAGGAAGCGGTAACCGCCCTGCTCGTCGAGCACCTGCTGCAGCATGTAGGCGGTGGCGCCGCCTGGCACGTCCTCGTCGGCGAAGAGCACGCGCGAAGTCTTCTGAATCGACTCCAGAATCACGCCTTCGCGGTCGAAGGGCAGCAGCGTCTGCACGTCCACCACTTCCACCGAAATGCCTACCTGCTCCAGCTGCTTGGCCGCGTCCAGCACGATGCGGCACATCGAGCCGTAGGTGACGATGGTCAGGTCGGAGCCCTCGCGCAGCACCTGCGGCACGCCCAGCGGCACGGTAAATTCGGCCACGTTGGTGGGGATGCGCTCCTTGAGGCGGTAACCATTGAGCGGCTCGATGACGATGGCCGGCTCGTCGCTCTTGAGCAGGGTGTTGTACATGCCGGCGGCCTGCGTCATGTCGCGGGGTACGCACAGGTGCATGCCGCGGATGGAGCCCAGAATCATCTGAATGGGCGAACCGCTGTGCCAGATGCCTTCCAGCCGGTGCCCGCGGGTACGCACGATGAGCGGCGCCTTCTGCCCGCCCTTGGTGCGGTACTGCAGCGAAGCGAGGTCGTCGCTGAGAATCTGGATGGCGTAGAGCAGGTAGTCCAGGTACTGAATCTCAGTAATCGGCCGCAGCCCGCGCAGGGCGGCGCCGATGCCCTGCCCCACGATGGTGCACTCGCGGATACCGGTGTCGGTGACGCGCAGCTCGCCGTACTTCTCCTGCAGGCCGGCAAAGGCCTGGTTCACGTCGCCGATGCGGCCCACGTCTTCGCCGATGGCAAACACGCGCGGGTCGCGGGCCAGGATGGCGTCGAAGCAGGCCTGCAGCACCTCGCGGCCGTCGACTTGCGCGGCGTCGGGAGCATACTCGGCCTTCACCTCTTCCACCTGCAGCGCCGATTCTTCGCTCTGGCTGTGCAGGTGCGAGTTGTAGCGGTCGGCGTTGTCGGCCAAGGCCTGCTCGTGCCAGCGGCGCAACTCGGCGCGGGCGCCGCTGCGCTTCACGTCGCGCACCAGGCGCAGGGAGCGGCGCACAGCCCGCATGATGTCGGCGCGTACCGGCGTGGGGTTCTGCTCCAGCTGGTGGATCAGCTCGTGCAGCTCGTTTTCGCGGCCGGTTTCGGTAGCCAGCTGGTTGAGCAGCTGCACGGCCTCGTCGCGCTCGGCCTTAACGGGATTGAAGAAGCCTTCCCAGGCGGCGGCGCGGGCCTGGCGCACGGTTTCGCGGGCTTCGCTCTCAATGAGGTCCAGCTCCACTTCGGTGGCGTGGCCTTCCTGCAGCAGCCACAGGCGCATCTGGCGCAGGCAGTCGTACTCCTGCTCCCAGGTCAGGCGGTCCTTGCTCTTGTACCGCTCGTGCGAGCCGGAGGTGCTGTGGCCCTGGGGCTGAGTCACCTCGGTCACGTGGATGAGCACCGGCACGTGCTCCCGGCGGCACACCTCGGCGGCGCGCTGGTAGGTATCGACGAGGGCCGCGTAGTCCCAGCCTTTCACCACGAAGATTTCAAAGCCCTGCTCGCCCGGCGCGTTGCGCTGGAAGCCGGCCAGGATTTCCGAAATGCTCTGCTTGGTGGTCTGGTACTCGGCCGGCACCGAAATGCCGTAGTGGTCGTCCCACACACTCATGAGCATGGGAATCTGGAGCACGCCAGCGGCATTGATGGCCTCGAAGAACATGCCCTCCGAGGTGCTGGCGTTGCCGATGGTGCCGAAAGCCACCTCGTCGCCGTTGTGCGAAAACTGCGTCAGCTCGCGCAGGGCGGGGTTGTGGCGGAACAGCTTGGAGGCGTAAGCCAGGCCCACGAGGCGGGGCATCTGCCCGCCGGTGGGCGAAATATCAGCGGAGGAGTTTTTGCTCTCGGCCAGGTTCTTGAACTGCCCGTCCTCGTCGAGGATGCGGGTGCCGAAGTGGCCGTTCATGGCGCGGCCAGCGGTGCTGGGCTCAGCCTCCACGTCGGGGTGAGCGTAGAGCTGGGCGAAGTACTGCTGCAGCGTCAGTTCGCCGATGGCAAACATGAAGGTCTGGTCGCGGTAGTAGCCCGAGCGCCAGTCGCCGGGGCGGAAGGCACGGGCCATGGCCAGCTGCGGCAGCTCTTTGCCGTCGCCGAAGATGCCAAATTTGGCTTTGCCCATGAATACTTCCTTGCGGCCGGTGAGCGACGCCTGCCGGCTTTCCCAGCCAAGGCGGTAGTCGCGGAGCAGTTCTTCCTTGCTAAGCGTGGCGGCGGCCGGAGCAACGGCCGATTCGGCGGTGGACATGCAGTTGAGAGTCGGGGGATACGATGGGAGCAGCGCCCGGTGGGATGGGCGGCCTGGCCGCTCGGACAGGCGAGCAAAAGTACGCAAAACGAGCGTTAGGGTACGGACCTGCCCTTGGGCTTGCACAGGGCCCGCTCGTTATGGTTATATTTGCTGACGGGCCATGCTGGAGCACTTCGTTCCCGGGCCCGACGCCATCATCACGCGGTCTTCATGGTGCCGGGTGGTGGTTGCGGCTTGCTACCTTTCGGCTGTTCAACCTCTTGTCGTATGCTGCGCAACATTTTTACTTCTCTTCGCCTGACGCTGGCCCTGGTGCTGCTGACCGCCCTGAGCGCGTCGGCGCAGGGCGTGATGGAATTCACCGAAACCCAGTTCGACTTCAGCAACGTGGCCGAGGGCAACATGGCCACCCACGAGTTTAAGTTCAAGAACACCGGTAACCAGCCCGTGGTCATCAGCAACGTGCAGGCCTCCTGCGGCTGCACCACCCCTGATTGGACCAAGACGCCCATCCTGCCGGGCAAAACGGGCTTTGTGCGCGCCGCCTACAACAGCGCCGGCCGCCCGGGCCAGTTCAACAAAACCGTGACCATCACCAGCAACGCCGCCACGCCCACGCTGATGCTCACCATCAAGGGCACGGTGGTGGACAAGGCCGAAATGGTCAAGAAGTACACCCCAGCTGAAATGGCCAAGTCGCCTAAGCTGGTGCTCGACCGCACCGCCGTGGACTTCGGCAAGATGGAAACGGGCCAGCAGCCGGTGGCCAAGTTCACGGTGAAGAACACCGGCAAAAGCCCGCTGGAAATCAGCTCGATTACCTCCAGCTGCTACTGCGTGACGGCCAAGAACATGCCCAAGCCCCTGCAGCCCGGCCAGTCGGGCACCTTCGAGCTGCAGTACAGCCAGCGCCAGATCGGGCAGATGGCCGACGTGGTGACGCTGCACTCCAACGACATCACCGGCGCCGACGCCAAGATTACGCTGAAGGCCAACATCGTGGGCAGCCTCACCCAGCAGAGCATGCTGAAGGAAGGCGGCGCGGCTGTACCGTTCAAGTAAGAATCACGGATTGCAGCGGATTTGACGAATTGCACGGATTTCGCGGACGATTGATTTGAATCTTTCCGCCTGACGCTGACCCTACTTCGTAAATTCCTGCCAGTTTTGATGCCACGGCCGCCGGTCGTGGCATCATTTTTTAAGGGCGGTGCGTTGGCCGTCCGTTGGCCCCTTCCCTCTCTCATCAGCCATCGTATTCCTATGCGTTTTCCGCTACTCTCCCTGCTCGTGCTATCGGCTGCGGCGCCGCTGCTCACGGGCTGCGCCCGCAACGTGCAGGTGCCCGTCACTACGCCGCAATACGGCCTGCAAATGCGCGTGAGCCTGCCGCCCATTCAGCCCGGCGACGACCTCGATAACGTGCGCGTGGCGGTGGAGCTGACCAACAACAACGACCTGCCCTTTACCGTGTCGGACCCGGCCCAGACGCAAGCCTGCCTGCCGGTGGTGTGGGTAAACGGCGAAGCCCGCCGCTGGGAGCTGCACATGCGCCGTGCCAAAGACCAGCTCGTAACCGTTCCTGCGCACGCCACCTACCGCGCCACCTACGAGCTGCCGCTGGGCCAGTACGCCGGCCGCCAGCGCCCGAGCGGCCCCGAGGAGTACCAGTTGCAGCTGTTTTACCACCCCAAAGTGTACTCACCTTCGGGCAGCTTTGCCCGCGTCATCGAGATACCCAGCAACAAGCACCGGTTTTAGAGTCACGCCCGATTCAACTGGGAATCAGCTCTGCTGCGCAAAACAACGGTTCAATATAGCTGCAGAGCTATTTGCTGCCGGTCAGGGGCTCATGGCTGCTAGCCAGGATCTTTCGGGCAAACTAACCCCTGGCCGCCCGCCCGCGCGCAAACCTTGCCTATATTTGCCGGCGTTTTCCCCGTCATCACATCCCCATCATCATTCCCATGATCATCGGCGTACCGAAGGAGATTAAAAATAACGAAAACCGGGTGGGCGTAACGCCTGCCGGCGTGGCCGAATTCCGCAAGGCGGGCCACACGGTGTACGTACAAGCCAGCGCCGGCGTCGGCAGCGGCTTCTCGGACGCCGAGTACGAACAAGCTGGCGCCCTGCTGCTGCCGACCATCGAGGAGGTGTACAGCCAGGCCGAGATGATCGTGAAGGTGAAGGAGCCGATTTCGGAGGAGTACGGCCTGATCAAAGAAGGTCAGCTGCTGTTCACCTACTTCCACTTTGCCTCGTCGGAGGAGCTGACGCACGCCATGATCGAGCGGAAAGCTACCTGCCTGGCCTACGAAACCGTGGAGCTGCCCAACCGCTCGCTGCCCCTGCTGGTGCCGATGAGCGAAGTGGCCGGCCGCATGGCCCCGCAGGAAGGCGCCAAATACCTGGAGAAGCCGCTGAAAGGCCGTGGCATCCTGCTGGGCGGCGTGCCCGGCGTGCGTCCCGCCCAAGTACTCATCCTGGGCGGCGGCGTGGTAGGTACCAACGCCGCTAAAGTGGCCGCGGGCCTCGGCGCGCAGGTAACCATCATGGACATCAGCCTGAACCGCCTGCGCGAGCTGGACGACATCATGCCGAAGAACGTGGTGACCCAGTATTCCAACGACTACAACATCCGCGAAGCCATCAAGACGGCCGACCTCGTGATTGGCGCCGTGCTGATTCCGGGCGCCAAGGCCCCTCACCTGGTGACGCGCGAGATGCTCAAGGACATGAAGCCCGGCGCCGTGGTGGTGGACGTGGCCGTGGACCAGGGCGGGTGCATCGAGACCTGCACGCCCACGACCCACGAAAACCCGACTTTCATCATCGACGACGTGGTGCACTACTGCGTGGCCAACATGCCCGGCGCGGTGCCCTACACCTCGACGCTGGCCCTAACCAACGCCACCCTGCCCTACGCCGTCAAGCTGGCCAACCTGGGCTGGCGCGAGGCCTGCACCCGCGACGCGGCGCTGCGCCTGGGCCTGAACGTGGTGAACGGTGAGGTGGTATACAAAGGCGTAGCCGAAGCCTGGGGCCTGCCGCTGACCAACGTGTCGAAGGTGCTCGACTCGGCCTACGTGGCGTAATAATGAAGAGGGAAGAATGAGGAAGAAGAAATAGCCCAACCGCTTTTCAGCCTTCTTCATTCATCTTTCCTCCTTCCCAAAGCCTTCCCGTCCGCACGCGACTGGGGAGGCTTTTTGTTAATTCACTGCTTTTCTAGCTGATGCAAGACATTACCTACATCGGGGAGCCGGTTTCGGATTCGGCGACCTTCAAGCTGCTGCCGTTTGATATGCAGGCGTTTATGCTACAGCACAACGGCCTGATTGCCTACCTGGGCGGCATTCACATCCGCGGCTGCTGCAAGGAGCCGCTCTGGCACTCCCTGCACGAAGCCTGGCAGGGCGAAACCGCCTTCTGGCGCACCTACACCTCCATCAAGCAATCAGACCTGCCCTTTGCGCAGGACGCCGTGGGCAACCAGTTCTTCCTGCGCCGCGGGCAGGTGTGGTTTCTCGATACCGAAACCGGCGAAACCCAGAACCTGGAGGTGAACTTTGGCCGGTTCATCGAGGGCGTGGACCGTTTCCCGGACCAGGCCCTGGACCTGCGCGCCGTCATCACGTTCCGCGACCTGGGGGGCGGTGCCCTGATGCCGGGCGAGTTGCTGGCCGTGTACCCGCCGTACTGCATTCAGGCCGAGGACGAAAACTTCGACCTGACCCGCATGCCGACGGATGTGCGGCTGGGGTCCCTGGCCAACTTGTACAAGCAGATCCGCCGTCTTAAGCCGGGCCAGAAAATCCGCTTGCGCAAAGACTACTAGGCGTTAATGAGTTGGGGAGTTAATGAGTTAGGGAGTTGTCATTAAGCCGACTCCCTAACTCATTAACTCCCCAACTCATTAACTCGCTAACTCAATACCCGAATGCCTTCTCCCCTACTTCGCCTGCTGCTGCGCCGCTTTTCGCTGCTGCTGGCCGCGTACCTGTTGCTGCGCATCGGGTTTTACGCGGCCAACCACGGCGTATTCGCCGACGCCTCGGCGGGGCAGACGCTGCTGGCGTTCTGGCACGGCTTCCGGTTTGATTTGTCGGCGCTGCTGTTGCTGAACCTGCCGTTTGTGCTGCTCTCGTTCGTGCCGTGGTACGGCCGCGCGTGGCAACGCACCCTGCGCGGTGTGTACCTCACGCTGAATGCCCCGGGGCTGGCGCTGAACATCATCGACAGCCAGTACTTCAAGTTTATCGGGCGGCGCACTTCCGACGAGCTGTTCACCATCACCGGCGACATTGAGCGGCAGGCCGGGCAGCTGGTGTGGCACTACTGGTTTCTGCTCGTGCCCTTCGGCGTGCTCTTCGGGCTGCTGTGGTACCTGTACCCTACGCCTACAGCGGCACCGGCGCCAGAAGCCCCGGGCCGGGACGTGCGCCGCATGGCTACAGCCATGGCCGAAGTGGCGCTGGTGGCGGGCCTGGCGGTGCTCGGCATTCGGGGCGGCCTGCAGCTGAAGCCCTTGCGGCCCGGCCACGCCTTCGTGCAAACGCCGCCTTCCCTGGGGCACGTGGCACTGAACAGCACGTTCACCTTCATCAAGAGCTTCGGGCAGAAGACGCTGGAACGCCCGGAATACTTTGCCTCGGCCCCGGCCTTGCAGCAGGCCCTGGCCGCGCATTACCCCGCCCCGCGCCCCGACGCGCCGCGCGACAACGTGGTGATTCTCCTGGTGGAGAGCTTCGCCTCGGAGTACAACGGCGTCGAAAACCCCGGCCGGCGCAGTTACACGCCGTTTTTTGACTCGCTGGCCACCAGCCCCGGCGCCCTGCTGATGCGCGAGCATTACGCCAACGGCCGCCGCTCCATTGAGTCGCTGCCGGCGGTGCTGGCCGGGCTGCCCGCGCTGATGGAGTCGCCGTTTATCACCTCCAACTTCCAGACCGACGAGCTGCACGGGCTGGGCGAGCTGCTGGGCCGCCGCGGCTACGCCACATCCGTGTTTCACGGGGCGCAAAACGGTACGATGGGCTTCAACGTGTTTGCCGGCAAAGCAGGCGTGCAGCAGTACTTCGGACTGGAAGAATACCCCGGCGGCAGCCGCAGCCCCGATTTCGACGGGCACTGGGGTATTTTCGACGAGCCTTACCTACAGTACTTTGCCCGGCAGCTCAGCCGGCAGCGGCAGCCGTTTTTCTCCACGGTGTTCACGCTGACCTCGCACGAGCCGTTCCCGGTGCCGGCGAAGTACCGCGGCCGCTTCGCCCCGGGCGAGCTGCCCATTCACGCCTCCATCGGCTACACCGATTTCGCGCTGCGCCGCTTTTTTCAGGCAGCGGCCCGCCAGCCCTGGTACCGCAATACCCTGTTCGTGCTGCTGGCCGACCACACCTCGCAGTCGTTGCGGCCGGATTACCAAAACCTGCTCGGGGCCTACAAGACGCCGCTGCTGCTCTTCCACCCCGGCCGGCCGCTGCCCCTGGCTGATGCACACCGAATCACCCAACAAGCCGACGTGCCAGCCACTGTGCTCGACTTTCTGGGCCTGGGGGCCGACGCCGGCCAGCTCCTGCCGTTTGGATACTCCGTGTTCGATGCCGCGGCGCCGGGCCGGGCCTTGTTTCTCTCGGGCAATACGCACTACCTCGTGCACCACGACTACGTGACCGAGCTGACCACCGATAACCAGGTGCGCCTCTACCCCTACCGCACCCACGATATGCCGGCCGAGCCGCTGGCCAATCCACCGGCGGCCAAGCGGCAGCAGTACGGCAATGAGCTGCGGGCCGTGGTACAGTTTTTCACCAACGGCCTGCTCGACAACGCGCTGTACCGGCCCGCCCCCGCGCAGCCGCTGGCACGCTAAGCAGCCACTTTATTACCATTCCATCCGGGCCCGACAGGCCGGGCACAGGCGCTCCTGCGTGCGGTCCACCACGGCCCCGCGGCCGCGGGCATCGTTCATGAAGCAGTACGCGGTGCCGGCGGTGCAGTGCGGCAGGTTCATCAGGTGGCCGATTTCGTGCAGGCTGACTTTGCGCAGGCGGTTGGTTTTGCCGGCCAGCCGAAACGTGGATACCACGCACGCGTCGCCGCCGATGTCGTTGGCCAGGCCCATCACGCCCCAGTGCGGCTGCCGACGGTTTTTGATTTCCACGTCCTGCGTCGTCAGCCCAATGATTTTGCCGTTGGTGCTATCCGGCAGCAGGGCTTGCAGCTGCTCGAGTACCATGGCAGCCCGCGGCCGGCTGCGCACCGGGCATTGCACCGCCGCAGCTAGCCGCTGAGTGGGCAGGCGGCGCACCGGCAGGCCGTAGAACTGCCCAATTACGCGCTGGACCAACTGCACCCGGGCTTCCGAAACACCGCCGAAGGAAGCCAGGTAAATCACGCGCGGCCGGGGTTGGCACGCGACCAGACAGGCCAGCAGCAAGCTGGCCCCGAGCAAATGCCCAACAATCCGTCCGCCGATGGTGCGCATACCCGGCCTTACTGCGGCCGCGCCACCGCCAGCAGCTCCAGCGCCTCGGCGTAGGTGGGGATGAATGTCAGCGCCTGCGTGGTGCGCTCCAGGGAATGCACCCGCCAGCAGTAGTGCTGCACGCCGTTGGTGACGAGCATCAACGGCGCACCCACGGTCTGGTTGTAGGTGGCAATCTGCATGGTCACGGCCGCGGTGAGCGGTACGGCGGCGGCTTTGCACTCCACCAGCAACAGCGCCTGGCCGTCGGGACCGAGGGCGTGCAGATCGGTGCGCTTGCGGCGGGTGTTGTAGGTATGCCCGCGCTCCAGGCTGAGCAGGCCGCGCGGGTAGCCCAGGTGCTCCACCAGGTAATTCACCACGTGCTGACGCACCCATTCTTCGGGCGTGCACACCACGTGGCGGCGCCGTAGCTGGTCCCAGATCAGCAGATGTTCCCCGGATTGCGTAAGTTTGTGGGCGAAAGGCGGCAGGTTCAACGCTTGCATCACCTCCAAAGGTACGGCTAAGTCAGGCTCCTGCACCCGCTTTTCGCTCCGCAGAGCCGTCGTTCAGTTCTTGTGCGACGGTTTTTTTGTACCCGCTGCTTTCGGTTGAAACCAACCGCCGCTTGGCCGGCTTCGTTTCTACACCCCAACCAAACGCCCCTTCCCCTACTTCCCATACTACATGAAGACCAAACCCGATATTGTCAAGAACTGGCTGCCCCGCTACACGGGCGTGCCGCTGGAGGAGTTCGGCCAGTACATCCTGCTGACCAACTTCATCAACTACGTGGAGATGTTTGCCAAGCAGTTCGACGTGCCCATTCGCGGCCTCGACAAGCCCATGCAGACGGCTACGGCCAACGGCATCACCATCATCAATTTCGGCATGGGCTCCCCCATGGCCGCCACGGTGATGGACCTGCTCTCCGCCATCAAGCCCAAAGCAGCTCTGTTCTTGGGCAAGTGCGGCGGCCTGAAGCACAATACCAAGGTCGGTGACCTGATTCTGCCCATCGCCGCCATCCGCGGCGAAGGTACCTCCGATGACTACCTGCCGCCGGAAGTGCCCGCGCTGCCCTCCTTCCGCCTGCAGCGGGCCGTGTCGTCGATGATCAAGAAGTACGAGAAGGACTACTGGACGGGCACGGTATACACCACCAACCGCCGCGTGTGGGAGCAGGACGACAACTTCAAGGAGTACCTGAAGCAGATCCGGGCCATGGCCGTGGACATGGAAACGGCAACGATTTTCGTGGTGGGCTTCGCCAATGAAATTCCGCACGGCGCCCTGCTGCTAGTATCGGACGAGCCGATGACGCCGGAGGGAGTGAAGACGGCCGAGAGCGACAAGAAAGTAACCACCGACTACGTGACGTCGCACTTGCAGATTGGCATCGAGTCCTTGCTGGAGCTGAAAAACTCCGGCGAATCGGTGAAGCACATGCGCTTCGAGTAGACGCATTCCGCCCGGACGAATTGCACTTTATTTTGGGAGCCTTGGCAGTTGATGCCGAGGCTCTTCTATTTTTACCCCTTCTCCTCCACCCTACCCTATGCCCACACCTACTCCTCATTACTTATCCATCGACTACGAAGCCGACGCGGGCCTGCTGGTGGGCCGCTGGCAGCGGCTGGTGATGCCCTTCGAGCTGCACCGCGGCTACGCCCGCCTGCTCGATGCGGCGGCCGAGCACGCCTGCCGCTACTGGCTTATCGATACCAGCCAGCGCATGATTGGGGTGGATGCCACCGACGTGCAGTGGATGATGGATAAGTTCTTTCCGCAGCTGCAGCCGCGCCTGGGCCGCACCACCTACCTGGCGTATCTGATGGCCCCGCACCAGCTGGCGGGCATGCTCACCGATCGGGCTATGCCCACGATGGATTACTTCGACGGCCGCCCCTACGACCTGGCGCGCTTCACCCACGAGGAGCAGGCCCGCGCATGGCTGCGGCAGTGTGCCTCCCAGGACGCGCAGGTAGCCTAAGCAGCGGCCGCGCTGCGTACCTTCGCCGCATGATTCGTACGCTCCGCCCGTGGCAGCGGCTGGCCGGCCTGTCGGCCGCCATGTTGCCCCTGCTGGTTGGCCTCACGGCCTGCCCCAGTGCCCAGACTTCGGCCGATCTGGTCGTGTACAACGCCACCGTCTACCCCGTGGACTCCGCGTTCAGCAAAGCGCAGGCCTTCGCCGTGCAGGACGGGCAGATTCTGTTCGTGGGCTCCTCCGACGAGGTGCGCCGCCGCTACAAGGCCCAGGAGCAAGTCGACGCGCACGGCAAGTTCATCTACCCCGGCTTCTACGACGCGCACTGCCACTTCTACCGCTACGCCCTCGGTTTGCGCGACGCCAACCTAGTGGGCACCGGCTCCTGGAGCGAGGTACTGGGCAAGCTGCGCGCCCAGCGCGGGCAGTACCCGCAGGCCGCCTGGCTGACGGGCCGCGGCTGGGACCAGAATGACTGGGCCGTGAAGCAGTTTCCGACCAAAGACTCGCTGGACCGGCAGTTTCCCGACGTGCCCGTGTTCATTATCCGCGTCGATGGGCACGCGGCGCTGGTCAACCAGAAAGCGCTGGACCTGGCCGGCGTTACGGCCCGCACGCCCATCAGCGGTGGCATGATTGAGCGCGACGCGCAGGGCCGCCTCACGGGCCTGCTCGTCGACAACGCGGTGGACCTGGTGTCGGCCAAGATTCCGGAGCCGACACCCGCCGAAGCGGCCAAGCTGCTCCTGCAGGCCCAGCAGGAATGCGTGGAACTGGGCCTCACCAGCCTCGCCGACGCCGGCCTGGAGCCCGGCCAGATCGAGCGCATCGACTCGCTGCAGCAGGCCAAGCAGCTGAAGATCCGGCTGGATGCCATGATCAGCGCCACGCCGGCCAACGTGCAGTACTACCTCAAAAAAGGCCCGTACCGCACCGACCGGCTCACCGTCAACTCCTTCAAGGTATACGCCGACGGGGCCCTTGGCTCACGTGGCGCCTGCCTGCTGCATCCTTACTCCGACCGCCCCAAGCAGACGGGCTTCCTGCTTTCCTCGGTGAAGGAATATCGCGACCTGGCCCAGCGCCTGGCGGCTAGTCCTTTCCAGATGAACACCCACGCCATCGGCGACTCGGCCAACCGCCTGCTGCTCGACATCTACGGCGAGGTGCTGCGCGGGCAGAAAGACCGGCGCTGGCGCATCGAGCACGCGCAGGTGGTCAGCCTGGGCGACGTGGCTAAGTTTCAGCGCTACGGCATTGTGCCCTCGGTGCAGCCCACCCACGCTACCTCCGATATGTACTGGGCCGGCGAGCGGCTGGGCGCCGAGCGGCTGAAAACCGCCTATGCTTACAAGGACCTGCTGCGCGCCACCGGCCGCGTGGCCCTCGGCTCCGACTTCCCGGTGGAGTACCTCAATCCGCTGTTTGGCTTCCACGCCGCCGTGGCCCGGCAAGACGCCAAGAATTTCCCCAAGGGCGGCTTTCAGCCCGAAAACGCCCTCACCCGCCAGGAAGCCCTGCGCGGCATGACCGAATGGGCCGCCTGGGCTGCCTTCGAGGACGACAAAAAAGGCACCCTGACCAAAGGCAAGTGGGCCGACTTCGTCATCCTCGACCAGGACATCATGACCGCCCCGGCCGCCCAACTGCGCGCGGTGAAAGTGCTGGGCACCTACATCCAGGGGGAGAAAGTGCATGGCTCCAAGTAGCCCGGCTTATAGCCAAGAAAAAGGCCGCTACCCAACCATGGGCAGCGGCCTTTTTCTTGATGTATGGCCCGCTTATTTCTCGTCGGCCGAGGGGCCGTAGATGGCGGGTACCGGAATATCGAGCAGGCGCAGGTACACCGACAGCTGCCCGCGGTGGTGGATGAGGTGATTGAGCACCAGCACGCGCAGCACGCCGGCGCGCGGCAGCGTGCGCACCACCTGCTCGCCGCGGCGCATGGCCCAGGAGCTGTGCAGCTGCTCGTCTTCGATGCCGGCAACGACTTGCTGAATGCTGGCGGCGTTGACGTCGAAGCGGCTCAAGACTTCATCCGTGGTAGTAGCCGGCGTGGGCCACTGCACGGCCGTTATGTCGGTTTCGCTGCCCTGCAAGGAGAGTTCGAGGAAGCCGATGAGGTTGGCCATGTGCCAGGCCAGCTTGCCGATAGGCATGGATTTGGGGTGCGGGCGCCAGTCGAACTGGTCGGTGGGCACGCGCTCCAGCAGGCGGCGCGTGAGTTGCAGCTCGGTTTGTAGCTCGGCTGCAAAAGTGGCCTGCAGGGTGGGTTGGGCAGTAGCGGTTGACATGGGAGAAAGGGTTATTGACTTGCCTAACCGGCCACGCAGCGGAAGGTTGGCAATAGCGGATTGCGGCTACGGCAAGAACAGAAAAAAGCCCTGCTTCGGAGTGAAGCAGGGCTTTCGAAAACGGACCAGTCTAGCGCGTCGCCGGCATACCGACGTTGGGCGTGGCGGACGGCGGAGGCACGGCCGCGGGGCCTTCGGTAGGCTCGTCGCGCAGCTTTTTGCCGCGCAGCGTGAGCAGGAATACTAGGCCCAGGATGAAGAACACAATCAGCGCCAGGATGCTGTTGCGCATCGAGCCGGTAATCTGGGCGATGTAGCCGAAAGAGAACGTGCCAATCACGATGCTGAGCTTCTCGGTCACGTCGAAGAAGCTGAAGAAGGCGGCCGTGTTGGGCGTGTTTTCGGGGATAATCTTGGAATAAGTGCTGCGCGACAGGCTCTGAACGGCTCCCATCGTCAGGCCAATAACCGAAGCCAGGGCATAGAATGACCAACCGGCCTGCACGTAGTAGCCGGCAATGCAGATCAGGGCCCAGATAACCACCGACCAGCTCAGCGCCCGCGTATTGCCGATGCGCTCCGAGAGCTTGGCAAACAGGTAAGCGCCGAGGATACCGACGATTTGCAGCAGCAGAATGGTGATAATCAGCGCGGTGCTTTCCAGGTGCAGTTCCTTGTCGCCGAAGATGGTGGCCACGTACATCACCGTCTGCACACCCATGTTGTAGGTAAAATAGGCCAGCAGGAAGCGTTTCAGGTTGGGCAGGTGCTTGAGCTGGTCCCACACCTTGCCCAGCTCGTGGAAGCCGTTGAGCACCCAGCCCGAATCAGACGTGGCTGCGCCGGCGGGGCGGCCGGGGTCCTTGGGCAGCGCGGCGAAGGGAATCTGCGCAAAGCCGGCCCACCACACGCCCGTCAGCAGAAAGCCGATGCGCGTAGCCAGGCCCGTTTCCAGCCCGAACGTCTCGTGGCCCATGATGAGCACCAGGCACATAACCAGCAGCAACACCGAGCCGATGTAGCCCATGGAGAAGCCGCGGGCCGACAGCGAATCATACTTTTCCTCCGAGCTGATGACGGGCAGGTAGCTATTGTAGAACACGATGGAGCCCGAGAAGCCCACCGTAGCCGAAATAAAGATGAAGGTGCTCAGCGTGAGCGTGTCGGGCGTAAACAGGAACAGTGCCGCGCAGGAAATGGCCCCGAGGTAGCAGAAAATCTGCATGAACAGCTTCTTGCGCCCCGAGAAGTCGGCCAGGGACGTAAGGAACGGGCTGATCAGCGCGATGATCAGGAAGGCGGCCGAAATGGCGTAGGTCAGCAGCGAAGAGCCGGGCACCTGGTAGCCCAGGAAGCTGACCACGTCGGTTTGCGGGCTGAGTTCTTTGGTGACGCTGCCCCAGTAAATCGGGAAGATGGAGCTGGTAATGACCAGCGGGTACACGGAGTTGGCCCAGTCGTAGAACGTCCAGCCGCGGGTGATGCGCTTGTCGTCCTTGGGTACGTTTTCAAAGCCCGCGTCGGCCGGGGGGGCTGCGGGCGTGGCAGTGCTCATATAGCTCGGAAAAGGTGAAGGTGTGGTAGCGGGCAAGATAACGGGAATTGGCCGGGGCGGTTGTGGGCCGTCGAGGCTAGTGGCCCAGCGGCGGCCATAGTTCCGGGAAGTTAGCCCGCACCATGCCGGCGTACTGTTCCGTAGCGTGGGCAGCTTTTCGGTAGTCAAGCCGGGCTTGGGCTATCTTCCGGCCTAGCTCTTCCTCCGAGCCGTACGTTGCTATCAGCAGCTCCAGGTCCACGACGGGCGGATTATGGTCGAGGATACGCGCCAAGAACTCCTGGTTCCGCAGACAACGCAGGTAGTCGCGCCGGTAATCAAGCAGCTCTTTACGGTTCAGCCCGTAACCCACTATGGAGGCCCGGCCTTCCGGCGTGTGCCCTTTGGCTACTTCATCCTCAAAGGTGAGGTGCAAGGTCAGATCAGGCGTCACGGCAGGGTTCAGCAACAGGGGCCGCTCCTGCGTCAGGTCGTCGTGGTGGGTACGCGCCCGGCCCGCCGGGTCGTTGGCCAGCGGAAACAGCTGATGCTTCCGGATGCGGTTGCAGTCTTCGCAGGCATAGAGCAGGTTGCTCCATTCGTAGGCCAGCCAGTAGTAGCCGGGGCCCTGCACCAGCGCGGCGGCCGATTGACGGTAGCCGGCTTTGGGCCGGTAGTGCTCCACGTCGCCGGGGCTGCTGTGGCCGAAGCGGGCTTCGCAGTAGGCGCATTTGCCGTGCTGGTCTTCCTTGAGCCGCGCTTTCACGTCGCGGGCCGCGTAGATGCGCCGCAGGGGCTTCAGGGCCGGGGTGCCGGGCTGCTGGCAGGCGGCTTCGTCGGCGTCGTAGGTTTGCTCGAGCCGGGCGCGGGCCGCGCCGGCCTCCCGTTGCAGCGAGGCCGGCGCGACGGGGCTTTTCTGCACCGGAATCATGCGGCGGGCGCGTCGGAAGGGTTGCGGCCCAGCTTCTGCCGCAGCTGTTGCAGCACGGCGTTTACGTCGCGCTCCGAGGGCGTTTCGCCCAGGGGCTGCTGATCCAGCTCGGCGGTCAACTCTTGCAGGCGCTTCTTTTCGGCGGCCGTGCGGCGGGTTTTGCTGAGCAGGGCGGCGCGCTCGGCCAGCTTCTCTTCCGTAGCCAGGGAGCGGGCCGTTTCCAGGCCAAACAGTTCACTGGTCATAATCTGGTCGAGGCGCCAGCCGCGCACGTCCTCGGGGTTCTGGTGTACTTTGGTCTGGTCGCCCTCGCGTTTGAGCAGCACCACGTTGGCCCCGCCGGGCTGGTCGCCGGCGGCCTGCACCACCAGCGGGCTGTGAGCGGTAGCAATGAACTGGGTGTTCTTGAAGACGCCGCTGAGGAAGCCAATGAGCTTGCGCTGCCAGCTTGGGTGCAGGTGCAAATCAATTTCATCGATGAGCACGATGGCCGGCTCTTCCAGCGGGTTCGGGCTATCAGGGTAGCGGATGAACAGCTTGCTGGCAAAGTCCGTCAGCCACACGACCAGAGTTTGGTAGCCCAGGCTCATGTCGCGCAGGCGCACCCAATTATCAAAAAGTAGAAATTCTAGATTTATTTGAGGCTTTTGAGGTGTACCGGTTGAGGATATGCGCAACTCGGTTACACCTGGAAGAACTTTTTTAAGCATAGATTCAACCAGATTGCGTGCATTTTCTAATTGCTTAGCATTTCCACCTGCCAATCTACTTCCATAGTCAATATTCAAGAACCATTCTTGAGGATCAAGAAGAGCAGCTCGATCATCGAATAAACTAATATAACTGTCAGAGTTGCCATACACTTCTCCTATAGCAGAATTCCCTACTGTGCGACCAGCACCATACCCATAGCAAATTAACCCTAAAGACTTACTATCAACTAAGGAGTGTGCATTATAGACATGATCATTAACATAGGTGCAATTTATAGTAGCCATAGTATGATCTGTTGTAGCGTCATAGACATAGCTGCGTGAGAAGTCTTCAAGTCTCTTTCCTGTGCATGCAACATATTTTAGATTTGTAAATTCAGCTCTTTTATTTTCCTCATTGCGCAAAAGCAACCAGTCATGCCTCCAACCATCAAAATAAGATGTTGAGTAATATTCTGCTTGCCCTACTTTCCTTGCAGTATCTGTTTCAAAGGGTCTCCTACTTGGCATTAATGCTGCAAGGGATTTTAATATTGTTGTTTTACCTACACCATTATCACCGAGAATAATAGTCCATTGTGAAGGGACTCCATCGCCTAAATGATCTTCTGTGAATTCTTGATGTCTCACCCCACCTTCGGTAAAGTATATCGTCTGCTTTTCCCCGAAGCTGCGCACGTTTTCCAGGCTCAGCGAGAGGAAGTAAGCGGGGGGCGGCGCGGTGGTTTTCTTGGTCATAGTAAGAGCAGGTAAGTACGAAGCCGGACGGCGCAGCGGCGGCGGTTTCGGAACGAGGCAGGGCTGGGTGTAGAGACGCAACCTTGCGTCCCATCGTTGAACGATAACGCCCGCACGGCGCGGACGAGGAGACGCAAATATGCGTCTCTACAACTGGCCGGAACTGCATAGGCGCCAAAAATAACGGGCCTGCCGGTAGCGGCAGGCCCGTCGGTGGCTTTTGCAAGACATCCTAATGTCTGAGCTAAGACATCGGTATGTCTGAGGCAAGACATTAGGATGTCTTGGCGGAAGCGTCCTAGCTTTTCTTCCGGGACGCCGCCCGAGCCTGGGTGGCGGGCATGGGCGCACTCACCTTGCGCAGCTCGGCGCCCTGCATGGCCTGGTCAAAGAGCTTGCCGGGCCGAAACTGCACCCGCACGTTGTTGATAAGGGCCGCGTTGAACTCCTTTTCGGTGGCGGCGCCTTCGCCCTGCAGGCTCACGGAGAAGGAGCCGAAGTCGCCGAAGCGCACGATGCGGCCGGCGGCCAGCTCCTCAGGCACCGTCTGGAAGAAGGCTTCGAGCACGGCCATCACGTCGATGGTGCTGACGGTGCTCATCTGGTTGATGCGCTCGGCGATGCCGCGCACGGTGGTGTCGCCCTGCGAGCGGGCCGTGGCGTAGAATTTCTTGGGGTCGTTGGGCCGGGCGGGGTTGCCGCGCTCGGCCAGCGAATACTCGATGGGCATAGGAAATAAAGATGTTAGAAAGTTGAACCTAAATATATCACCCTCCCGGCACTTCCCACCGCTTCTTACCAGCTTTTCAACTATGTAACTAAAGTTGCAAGACTACAGCTAGCTCCCCTCCTCAGCTGAGGAGGGGTTGGGGGTGGTTGATGAGATTAAGGTTACTATCCGGCATCAGCACGCGAGATGTCTCGGCTGCGCTCGACATGACGTTCTGGGTTGAATGTGCTAAACCGGGGTCAACCACCCCTAGCCCCTCCTCAGCTGAGGAGGGGAACTAGCCCTAACCTTAACTCCAGGCTACTCCGCAACAGGGGATATTTATCTATTCCGTGGTTTCGCTCAGCAGCGCGGCGTACTGCTCGGGCGTGTCCACATCGGTGGCGGCGGGCGGGAAGGATATCAGGGCCAGCTCGTCGCCGAGGCGCTGCAGCAGGGGCTTGGCCCCGGCCGTGGCGGGCAGAGCCAGCAGTTGCGGCCACACCATACGCCCAAACACAGCCGGTACGCCTACGGCATCGGCGTAAGTGGTGGCCACGGGCAGGCCGCTCTGCCGCCAGGCCGTCAGCAGCTGGCCCAGCAGCGCGGGCGTGACGAGGGGCTGGTCGCTGAGCATGACCAGCACGGCGGCGGCTTCGGGAGCCGACTTTTCCACCGCACGCACCCCTACCCCGATGGACGTGCCAATGCCGGCCTCCCACACGTCGTTGTGCTCCAGCAGCACGGGCAGGTCGCGCACCTCGGCCGCCAGCTCCGCGTGCAGGGCCCCGGTGACCACGACGACGGGCTGGCAGCCGGCGGCCAGGGCCGTTTCGGCGGCGCGGCGCAATAGGGTGCTGCCCTGGTAGGGCAGCAGCTGCTTGGGCTGGCCCATGCGGGTGGAGGCGCCCGCGGCCAGCAGTACGGCCGCAATGGGGGGAATAGCTGGGCTCATCAGGAAAGGGTGCGAGTGGGTGGAATCGGGGCCTGAACGGAACGAAACGTACGGTGCTGCGTACGAAGAAAGTTTGCAGCAGGCAATTTCAGAATCTTGCCGACTGGCGCAGCCAAACCGGACGGCGCCGCGTCGGTTTTCTGCCTACGCACCCTTGTACGTCGATTATTAGCGAAACGCACCGCCATGGACAACGAAATGCCGCCGCAACCTGCCGCCGAGGGCTGCGGCCACAACGAAACCCGCCGTAACTTCCTGAAGCAGTCATCCTTGCTGACGGCACTGGCGCTGGCACCGGGCCCCATCCTCAAAGCCGCCGAAGCCGAGCTGGACGAAACCGTGGCTGCCGCCTTCGAGAAAGTACCGCTCAAGCTCGACGTGAACGGCAAGAAATACAAGCTGTCGGTGGAGCCGCGCACCACCTTGCTCGATCTGCTGCGCGAGCAGCTGCACCTGACCGGCACCAAAAAAGGCTGCGACTACGGCCAGTGCGGCGCCTGCACCGTGCACGTGGACGGCAAGCGCGTGAACAGCTGCCTGACGCTGGCCGTGATGCAGGACGGCAAGAAAGTCACCACCATCGAGGGCCTGGCCGACGGCGACAAGCTGCACCCCATGCAGGAGGCCTTCCTCAAGCACGACGGCTTTCAGTGCGGCTACTGCACACCGGGTCAGATCATGTCGGCCGTGGCCTGCATCCGCGAAGGGCACGCCGATTCGGAGGGCGAAATCAAGGAATACATGAGCGGCAACATCTGCCGCTGCGGCGCCTACCCCAACATCGTGGCGGCCATTCAGGAAGTGAAAAGCGGCGGTCAGAAAGTTTAAAGCGCAGCCCGATGAACCAGTTCCAATACCTACGGCCCACCAAGCCCAAAGCCGCCATCGACGCGCTGGCCCGCGACACCAACGCGCAGTTTATTGCCGGGGGCACCAACCTGCTCGACCTGATGAAGCGCGGCGTGATGGCCCCGCAGAAGCTCGTCGACATCAACAAGCTGCCGCTCGACAAGATCGAGAAGCAGAACGACAGCCTGCGCATCGGGGCGCTGGCCCTGAACAGCACCGTGGCCGAGGACAAGCTGGTGCTGGAGCGCCACCCGCTGCTGGCCCAGGCCCTGAACGCGGGCGCTTCGGCGCAGCTGCGCAACATGGCCACCGTGGGCGGCAACATGCTGCAGCGCACCCGCTGCCACTACTTCTACGACACGGCCCTGCCCTGCAACAAGCGCGAACCGGGCTCCGGCTGCGGCGCCCTGGAGGGCTTCAACCGCATGCACGCCATCTTCGGCTTCTCCGACAAGTGCATTGCCGTGCACCCCTCTGATATGAGCGTGGCCCTGGTGGCCCTGGATGCCGCCGTGCTGGTGAGCGGCCCCAAGGGCGACCGGCGCATTGCCTTCGCCGACTTTCACCGCCTGCCCGGCGACACCCCGCAGAAGGATACCAACCTGGAGCAGGGCGAGTTGATTACGGCCGTGGAAGTACCCGACAGCCCCTTCACCAAGAACGTGCACTACCTGAAGGTGCGCGAGCGGGCCTCCTACGCCTTCGCGCTGGTATCGGTAGCGGCGGCCCTGAGCCTGGACGGGCAAACCATCAAGGACGCGCGCCTGGCCATGGGCGGCGTGGCGCACAAGCCCTGGCGGCTCAGTGAAGCCGAGAAAAGCCTGATCGGCAAGCCGGCAACCGAGGCCACGTTCCGGCAGGCCGCCGACATAGCCATGCGCGGGGCCAAGGCCTTCAAGTACAACGAATACAAGCTCAAGCTGGCGCCCAACGCCATTGTGCAAGCCCTGAAAAACGCCGCTAGCGTGGCCTAAGCTCCCGATGAAAGAACAACTTCTGCAAGACGGAAAAGCGGTGGGCGACCGGCTCAGCCGCGTGGATGGCCGCCTGAAAGTGACGGGCGCCGCCAAGTACTCAGCCGAATACGAGCTACCGGGCCTGGTGCACGGCGTGCTGGTGGGCAGCACCGTGGCCAAGGGCCGCATCACCAGCATCGATACCAAGGCCGCCGAACGCGCGCCGGGCGTGCTGGCCGTCATCACGCACCTGAACTCGCCCAAGGTGCCGGGCTTCGCGGCCAAGAGCAACCCCGACGAGCCGCCGACCATCGGGCAGCCGCTGCGCGTGTTCTACGACGAGAAAATCTACTTCAACGACCAGCCCATTGCCCTGGTGGTGGCTGACACGCTGGAACGGGCGCGCTACGCGGCCAGACTGGTGAAGACGCAATACGCCGCCGAGCAGCACCGCACCAACTTCGAAGCCAACAAAAGCCGGGCTTTTCTGCCCACGCAGGCCAAGCGCAACCCCAAATCGGCGCAAAACGACTACACCCGCGGGCAGGCCGACGGCTACCAGAACGCCCCGGTGAAGCTCGAGGCTGAGTACGTGCACGAATCGGAGATGCACAACCCCATGGAGCTGCAAAGCATCATCGCGCACTGGGAAGCCCCCGACCGGCTCACGGTGTACGACAAGGTGCAGGCCGTGAAGGGCACGCAGCGGGCCTTTGCCAAGGACTGGGGCCTGCCCGAGGACCACGTGAAAGTCATTGCCACCTTCGTGGGCGGGGCTTTCGGCAACGGGCTGCACAACTGGCCCCACGAAACGGCGGCCATCATCGGGGCCAAGGTGACCAACCGGCCGGTGAAGGTGGTGCTCACGCGCGAGCAGATGTTTACGATGGTGGGCTACCGGCCCAAAACCTGGCAGCGCATCCAGATGGGCGCTACCAAGGACGGGAAACTGGTGGGCATCTCGCACGAATCGGTAGGCCAAACCTCGACCTACGAGGAGTTTACCGAGTCGACGGTGCAGCAGACGCGCATGATGTACGCTGCCCCGAATGTGAGCACGCGCTACCGCATCCTCGGGCTCGACATCAGCACGCCCATCTGGATGCGCGGCCCCGGCGAAGCCACCGGCGCTTTTGCGCTGGAGTCGGCCATCGACGAAATGGCCCACCTGATCGGCATGGACCCGCTGGAGTTCCGCCTGCGCAACCACACCGACACCGACCCGGAAAAGAACAAACCCTGGTCGACGAAGTACCTGAAAGAGTGCTTTCAGGCCGGCGCCGACCGCATCGGCTGGAACAAGCGGCAGCTCAAGCCCGGCGCCCTGCGCGAGGGCGACTGGCTGGTGGGCTACGGCATGGGTGTGGGCACCTTCGGGGCCAACCGCGGCTCGGCCAAGGCCCGTGCTGCGCTGCTGGCCGACGGCTCGGTGGTGCTGCAAAGCGCTACTACCGACATCGGCCCCGGTACCGGTACGGCCATGGTGCAGATTGCCTCGGATGCCTTGGGCCTGCCTACCGACAAGATTCGCTTTGAGCTGGGCAACTCGCTGTTTCCGCAGGCGCCTTCGCAGGGCGGCTCCTCCACGGTGAATACCGTGGGCTCGGCCGTGAACGACGCCTGCCTGGCCTTGAAAAAGAAGCTGCAGGAACTGGGCGGCACCTCCTTTGCCAACGTGCAGCCCGAGCAACTCACGCTGACGGGCGGGCAACTCGGGCTGAAGGCCAACGGTGGCCCGCGCATGTCCTTCGCCGATTTGCGCAAAGCCAACAACGGGCAGGACATCGAGGTGACCATTGAGTCGAAGCCCGACGGCTCGACGCGGCAGAACTACTCCATGTACTCCTTCTCGGTGCACTTCGCCGAGGTGAAGGTGCACACCATGACGGGCGAAGTACGCGTGACCAAAATGGTGTCGTGCGCCGACGCGGGCACCATCGTCAACCAGAAAACGGCCGGCAGCCAGATGATTGGCGGCGCCATCGGTGGCATCGGCATGGCCCTGACGGAAGGCGCGGTGATGGACGACCGATTCGGCCGCTACGTGACCAAGGACCTGGCCGACTACCACGTGCCCGTGCACGCCGACGCGCCACCAGTGGAGGTGTTTTTCGTGAACAAGCCCGACACGCTGGTGGACCCGCTGGGCACCAAGGGCATCGGCGAAATTGCCATTATCGGCGTGGCCCCGGCCATTACCAACGCCATCTTCAACGCCACCGGCAAGCGCATCCGGGAGCTGCCCATTACGCCGGATAAGGTGCTGCTGGCGTAGTAGCACGATTGGCCACTGTGTAGACATATGGCGCGTCATGCTGAGCTGGTCGAAGCACCTCTACCGAACGATTTCGTGCGAACGAAGCGGTAGAGATGCTTCGACCAGCTCAGCATGACGTTCTTTTTTAGCCCGCATGATAGCCGGCATATAGCAGCCTGCGCGAGTATTTTTGCCCGCTTTCTATCCGACATTGTCCACCACCGGCCCTACCACCCGGCGCCGCTCCCGCTGGCCCGACCCGCTGCCCCAACTGCTCTACCTACTGCGCTGGCTGCTGATCTGTGCCGTCGTCAGCGCGTTGGCAGGCACGGCGTCGGCGGGCTTTCTGGTGGCGCTGGACTGGACCACTCGCACCCGCGAAGCGCACCCGTGGCTGGTGCTGCTGTTGCCGCTGGGCGGTTTGCTGGTGGGTCTGCTCTACCACTATTTCGGCCAGAGCGTGGCCCGGGGCAACAACCAGCTCATCGAGGAAATCCACCGGCCGCGCGACGTGATTCCGCTGCGTATGGCCCCGCTGGTGCTGCTGGGTACCCTGCTCACGCACTTGGTGGGCGGCTCGGCGGGTCGCGAGGGCACGGCCGTGCAAATGGGCGGCGCCCTGGCCGATCAGCTTAGCCGCTGGCTGCGCCCCGGCGAGCGGCGCCTGCTGCTCATTGCCGGTATCAGCGCGGGGTTTGCGTCGGTGTTCGGCACGCCGCTGGCCGGGGCCGTGTTCGGGCTGGAAGTCTTCCTGATCGGCCGCCTGCGCTACGATGCGCTGCTGGCCAGCCTGCTGGCCGCTTTCGGCGCCGACTGGGTCACGCGTGCCTGGGGCGTGGGCCACACGCATTACCACGTGCCGGTAGTGCCGGCGCTGTCGGCGGCGGGCGTAGGCACGGCCTTGCTGCTGGGCCTGCTGAGCGGGCTCACGGCGCGAGGCTTCACGGCGGCGGTGCATGGCATTCAGGGCTGGTTCAGCCGTCGGATTGCGTGGCCGCCGTTGCGCCCAGTAGTGGGCGGGGCACTGCTGCTGGCGTTGGTGTGGCTGCTGAGCATCAGCCTAGTGCCGGATATCAGACGCTACCTTGGCCTCGGCGTGCCCACCATTGTGGCCGCGTTCGAAGCGCCCATGCCGTGGTACGGCTTCGCGCTGAAGCTGCTGCTGACTTCGCTCACGCTGGGCGCAGGCTTCAAGGGTGGCGAGGTGACGCCGCTGTTTTTCATGGGGGCAGCGCTGGGCTCGGCGTTGGCGGTGGTGCTGCCACTGCCGGTGGCTCTGCTGGCGGGCATGGGCTTCGTGGCCGTGTTCAGCGGGGCAGCCAATACCCCCCTGGCCTGCACGCTGATGGGTCTGGAGCTGTTTGGCCTGCCGGCGGCGCCTTACCTGGCATTGGCCTGCGTGGTGGCGTATCTGACTTCGGGTCACCGCGGCATCTACGGGGCGCAAGTGGTAGGCGAGGCCAAGCACCTGCGCTACGGCCGCGACTCCGGTCGGCCCCTCGCGCAGCTGCGCCGGTAAGGCTTGCGGACGTGGAGTTGCTGGCCGTGTAGCGCGAGCTTCAGCCCGCGCCTGCTAGTACGCCACCCGCCCGAACCATACTTCCCGGATAGCACTACCCTGACGGACGCGGGCTGAAGCCCGCGCTACATCGCGCTACACATCATTATGTGATGAGCCTGGCGCTTCAGAACCCAAACATGTCATTGCTGAGTGCAAACGGGCGCGGTTCCTTTGTGACGACTCCGTAGCAGCTGTTCCAGCCCCAACTGTGGCGGCTGCCTGGGGTCCCGACCAACGTCTGCCTTCCTCTCAGCTATGCACAAATCCTTACGACTGCTCGGCCTGCTGAGCACCTGGGGCGCCTACTCGGCCGCCGCTCAATGTCCAGCGCCTATGGTAACATCGTACGGCTCGGCTTCCGTTTGCAACGGCCAAGTGAGCCTGATTACTTCGCTCGGCACCAACCCCGTACGCTACGCCAGCTCGGTGCTGCGCTTCAGCTCGCAGTACAGCACCAGCAGCTGGGCCGCTGCCATGGCCACGGGCGCGCCCAACGTCTATCCCCAGTACGGCGACGCAAGCGAGGCCTGGGCCAGCGGCCCAGCCGACGGCACCCGCGAATACCTGGTGCTGCGCTTCGATAACCCGGCCCCGGCCAAGCGCATTCTGGTGTGGGAAACCTACAACCCCGGCGCCATCGACTCCATTTTCGTGCGCAACCCCACCACCAACGCCTGGGTGCCGGTGTACGTGGGCACGGCCGCCGCGGCGGGCTCAAATTCGCGCATCCTGAACATCAATTTCCCGCAAACGAGCTTTCCGGTGCGCGACGTGCGGATTGCCCTCAACTCGGCCGCGGTGCCGGGCTGGAACGAAATCGACGCGGTAGCCTTGTCCGAAGAAGCGGCCAGCTACCAGTGGGCCCGCAACGGCGTAGACCTGCCGGCCGGTACCACCGGCGCCAACGGTCCGGGCCTCGCCAACATCAGCACCACCGGCGCCTACTCGGTGCGCATGACCGACGACGCGGGCTGCACGGCTTCCTCGGCGCCCTTCAACGTGATGGCCGACACGCCGCCGAGCCTGAGCGTGTCGCCGAGCGGCAGCACCACCATTTGCTCGGGCGGCTCGGCCACGCTCACGGCCACGGCCACCAACGGTACGGCCTCGGTGGCCGGCCGCGGCCTGCGCTTCGACGGCACCGACGAGCAAGCCAGTGTGCCTGCCAGCGCCAGCCTCAACCTGAGCGCGGCCCTGACGGTGGAGGCGTGGATCAACCCCGTGGGCACGGGTTCCACCATCCAGAGCGTGGCCAGCAAATCGACGCAGAGCGTCAACTCGGGCTACATCTTCCCGCGCACCGACGCCCGCTGGGACGATTTGAGCGTGTGGCTGCACATCGGCGGCACGTGGCGCGTGTTTTCGGTGCCATACACGGCCTACAAGGGCAGCTGGCACCACGTGGCGGCCACCTACGACGGCAACCTGGTAAAAATTTTCATCGACGGGGCGAAGGTGCTGGAGCAGGCTCAGACGGGTGCCGTCAGCACCAACGCCAACGGGCTGACGCTGGGCAATCAGCCCGGCTACGGCGAGTATTACAACGGTCAGCTGGATGAGCTGCGCCTGTGGAATGTGGCCCGCACCGAGGCCCAGGTGCAGGCCGACTACAACAAAACCGTGCTGGCTACGCAGCTGGGCCTGGTAGCCTATTACCGCCTCGACGAAGGCTCGGGCTCGGCCTTTACCGACTTTACCGCCAACGCCAACCACGGCACGCTTGGCAGCGGCAGCACCACCCCGGCGTGGATCAACAATACGGCCACCATCCGCCAGGGGCTGGCCTATAGCTGGACGCCCGCCGCGGGCCTGAATGTCACCGCCGGCGGCGCCGTGCTGGCCAACCCGACGGCCACCACCTCCTACCGCGTACGGGCCACCAACGTGAACAGCGGCTGCTACACCGAGGCCACCGTGACGGTAAACGTGGGCGGCGCCTTCACGTGGAGCGGCGCGGTCAGCTCCGACTGGAACACGCCCGCCAACTGGGCCTGCGGCGTGGTGCCCACCGCCAACGACAACATCAGCATCCCGGCCGGCATGACGCGCTACCCCGTCATCAGCGCCAACGCCGCGGTGGGCAGCATCACCATCGAAAGCGGCGGGCGGCTGACCGTGACCGGCGGCACCTTCAGCGTGATGGGCCAGTTCATGAACAGCGGCCTGTTCAGCCAGACCGGCGGCACGGTGGCCATGCAAGGCGCCACCGCCGACGACATCGGCGGCACGGGCAACACCGACTTCGGCAACCTGAGCATCGGGGCGGGCGGCGCGCGGCTGATGGCGCCGGTGCAGGTACACGGCTTGCTCACGCTGGCCGGCAACCTGAACACCAACGGCCAGATGCTCACGCTGCTCTCCAACTCCGCTGGCACGGCTGCGGTGTACAACAACGGCGGCGTGGTGCAGGGCACCGCCACGGTGCAGCGCTGGATTGACCCGGCCCTGAACCCCGGCGCCGGCTACCGCCACTTCGCGGCGCCCGTCAGCGGCTCGACGGTGGTAGACTTGAGCACTGGCAGCTTCGTACCGGTCGTGAATCCGGCCTATAACGGCGCCACCAACCCCGGCGCGGTGACGCCCTTCCCTACCGTGTTCGGCTACGACGAAGTGCGCCTGCAGCCCGGCCCGAGCAACGTGTTCGATACCGGTTGGTACTCGCCGGCCAGCCTAGGCGACGCCCTCACGCCCGGCCGCGGCTACACCGTGCAGCTCGCGCCGCAAACTGTGGACTTCGTGGGCACCCTGAACAACGGCGCGGTGAACATTCCGCTGACGCGCGGCGCGGCTGCCCAGGGCTGGAACCTGGTGGGCAACCCCTACCCTTCGCCGCTTGACTGGGACCAGGTGGCGCGCCCGGCCAGCATCGACGCGGCTGCCTACGTGTACCGCTCCACCAGTCCCTACGCGGGCGGCTACCAAAGCTACGTCAACGGCGTGGGGGCACCTGGCTCGCACCTCATTGCCATGGGCCAGGGCTTCTTCGTGCGAGCTAACAGCGGCGCGCCCACGCTGGCCCTGACCAACAGCGCCCGCGTAACCACCTTGGAAAATCCGGCCCTGAACCGCACCCAGGAAACCCGGCCGCTCCTGGCCCTGGCCTTGCGCCTCACGGGCGGCAGTACGGCCCACGAGGACGTACTCTACGTGTACCAGCAAGCTGGCGCTACCACGGGCTTCGACGGCGCCTACGACGCCCTGAAGCTGCAGCTCAACAGCGGCCAGCAGCCCACGCTTTACCAGCAGGCCGGCACGGATGCATTGTCGATTCAGGGCCTGCCGACGGGTAATCAGCCCCTGGATCTGCCGCTGGCCGTGAATGCTGCGGTGGCCGGCAGCTACACCTTCACGCCCCAGCAGCTTGTCAATTTCGACGCCAGCGCCCAACTGTGGTTGGAAGACCGACAGACCGGCGCCTGGCACAACCTGCGCCAAGGCGACTACGCCGCCCAGCTCCCGGCCGGCCTGCACCCCACGCGCTTCGTGCTGCACCTGAATGCCCAACGGCCGCTGTCCAGCCAACCCAACCGCCTCACCGGCGCTGCGCTGCAGGTGTACCCAAACCCGACCAACGGCCGTGAGGTAACTCTGTCGGCGGCGGGCCTGACGGGCCACAGCGCCGAGCTGCGGCTGGTGAACAGCTTGGGCCAGGTGGTGCGCCAGGAAACGGCTCCCCTCACGGGCCACCTGCTCGAACGCGCCCTGCCGGTGCAACAGCTGCCCGCCGGCGTGTACACCGTGCAAGTGCGCACCGCCGCCGGCACCCTCACCCGCAAACTGGTGCTCAACTAACCTCCGCTTGCCTTGATGAAACGTGCATTTCTCCTTCTGCTTCCACTGTTGGCCGTAGTCGGCGCAGCTTCCGCCCAGGGCCCGGGCTCAGGCGGCCCTACGCCCGGCCCGGTTACGCCTCCACCCGACCCAACGGCCGTGCCCATCGACGGCGGCGCTTCATTGCTGCTCGCGGGCGGCGCCACGTACGCCGTAGCGCGCCTGCGCAAGCGCCGACAACGATAATCTGAACATAAAACGGCCGCCCGGGTTCGGGCGGCCGTTCTTGTTTTGGGCCTTCCTCGCGGCCCCGCTCCATCAGGAGGCGCTGAGCACGTCGGTAGCCGTGGGCGCCGACACCGTGGCTTCTTGGGGGCTGCCCAGGGCGCGGGCTTTGCCGGGGAGCGTCTTGTGACGCTCCTTGCCCAGGGCCGCCACCGGCTCGGGCACCCAGTGGTGCAGGCCACCGGCCCGGTCATCGTTGAAAGTCACGGGGATGGTACCGGCCTCGGTACGCTCTTTCCAGGTCAGGTGCTCGGTGGCGTCGTCGCGGCGCTCCATGGTGATGCACTGCTCCACCGGGCACACCAGGGAGCAGAGGTTGCAGCCCACGCAGTTTTGCTCGATAATGGCCGGCACGCGGGTGCCTTCCTGCAGCCGAATGGCCTGATGGGCGCCGTCTTCGCAGGCCGTGTAGCACAGCTGGCAGCCGATGCACTTGTCCTCGTGGATGTGGGCCTTCACCTGGTATTTCAGGTTCAGATCTTCCCAGTGCCTGACATTCGGCAGGGCCTTGCCCACGAAGTCGTAAATGGTCTGGAAGCCCTTCTCCGTCATGTACTGCTCCAGCCCGGCTGTCATTTCACGAATGATGCCGAAGCCAAAGTGCATGGCCGCCGTGCACACCTGTACCGACGAGGCCCCAAGCAGGATATGCTCCACCGCGTCGCGCCAGTTTTCGATGCCGCCGATGCCCGAAATGGGCAGGCGCACGTTGGGGTCCTGGGCGCAGTTCTTCACCATGTTCAGCGCAATGGGCTTCACTGCCGGCCCGCAGTAACCGCCGTTGGTGCCCTGCCCGTCGACGATGGGGTACGGCGCAAACTTGTCCAGATCCACGCCCACGATGCTCTGAATCGTGTTGATGAGCGAGATGGCGTCGGCGCCGCCGGCGCGGGCGGCGCGGGCCGGCTCGGTGATATCCGAAATGTTGGGCGTGAGCTTGACGATAACCGGAATCCGGGCCACTTCCATCACCCATTCCACGATGGTTTTGAGCACTTCCGGCTCTTGCCCCACGGCCGAGCCCATGCCCCGCTCGCACATGCCATGCGGGCAGCCAAAGTTCAGCTCGATGCCGTCGGCGCCGGCGTTGGTCACGTCGCGCACGATGTCGTGCCACTCCTGCCGGCTCTGCACCATCAGGGAGGCAATAACGGCGTGGTGGGGGAAGAACTTCTTGACTTCCTCGATTTCGCGCAGGTTATCCGCGAGCGGACGGTCCGAAATCAGCTCGATGTTGTTGAAGCCGATGAGGCGCTTGTCGCGGTAATTTACCCCGCCGTAGCGGCTCGACACGTTCACCACGGGCACGCCCAGGGTCTTCCACACGGCTCCGCCCCAGCCCGCATCGAAGGCTTTCATCACCTGGTAGCCGGAGTTGGTAGGCGGCGCCGAAGCCAGCCAGAACGGGTTCGGCGACTTGATGCCGGCAAAGTTTATGGAAAGATCAGGCATGGTGGTTTGTTTAGTAGAACGTCATGCCGAGCGCAGCCGAGGCATCTCGCGTGCTGACGTTGGAGGATAATGTTCTGGTGAAGGGAGTTACTGTCAGCCATCAGCACGCGAGATGTGTCGACAAGCTCGGCATGACGTTCGGCTTCAGTTACCGCTCAGAAACTCGTGAATGCCCCGGGCCGTCTGCTTGGCTTCGGCGGCGGCGTTGACCACCTCGGCCCCGCCGTTCAGCGCGTCGCCGGAGGCGAAATACCTTGGGTTCGAGGTCTGCCCGGTGCGGGTATCGGCCACGATGCGGCCTTTCCCATCCAGCTGCAAACCCGGAATCAGATGCAGAAAGCCGGTCTGCTTGGCCTGGCCGGTGGCTTTGATGACCATGTCACAGGGCTCCACGAACTCCGAACCGGGCACAATCTGTACCTGCCCGTCGAGGGTGGCCGTGCGAATAAACCGGACACCCTCCACTTTGCCGTTTCCCACGATTTCCACCGGCGCCACGTTGAACAGGCCCTTCACGCCTGCGCCCTTTGCCAGGTCGTACTCGAACCCGTAGGCCCCCATTTCGCCCTTGCCGCGGCGGTAAGCGAGGGTAACGTCCTCCGCCCCCAGCCGCGCCGATTCGGAGGCCGCGTCCATGGCTGTGTTGCCGCCGCCGAGCACGATGACCTTGCGGCCCACCGCTACGTGCTGGTGCTCCGTGCGCAGCTGCTCGATAAACTCCACCGCCCCCACGCAGTTCGTGCGCTCCTCCCCGGGCAGCAGCAGGGCATTCGTCGCGCCCAGCCCGATACCCAGGAAGATGGCGTCGTACTCGTCTTCCAGCCGCTGCAGCTCCTCACGGGTGCTGATGCGGTGGTTGTAGTGCACGCGGTAGCCGAATTGCTGCTCCAGATAGTCCATTTCGGCCAGCGCCTCGGCATTGGTGATTTTGTAAGGTGCCACGCCGTATAGGGTCAGCCCCGAAGGCTGCTCGCGGGCTTCAAACACATCCACCGCGTAGCCCAAAGCGCGCAACTCGCAGGCGCAGCTGATGCCCGCCGGCCCGGCCCCGATAACCGCCACCTTGCGCCCGTTGGCCGGCCCCGGCCCGAATAGGTGTTTGCCGCTGTCGATGACCTTGCGCGTCGCGTGGCTTTGCAGCCGCCCGATTTCGATGGGCTTTTGGTCGTTGAGGTTGTACACGCAGGCGCCTTCGCACAAGACCTCCGTCGGGCACACCTTGCCGCAGGCGTTGCCGAAGTAATTGGCCTCGTAGATGGTTTTGGCCGCGCCGATGGTATTGCCGGTGTTGATCTGCCGGATAAACTGCGGAATATCGATACCGGATGGGCAAGCCTTGATGCAGGGCGCGTCGAAGCAAAACAGGCACCGCGAGCTTTCGTACAGCGCCTCGGTGTTGCTCATCAGCGGCTTGATCTGGGCAAAATTCGCCGCAAATTCCTGCTCGGTCGTGGGGGTCGGGTACTCGGCCATGGGGGTATGGCGTTGGTTGCGAAAGGAGAGAAAAAGTCGCAAGGCCTTCAGGTCGAGCGAAGCCGAGACATCTCACTCGGGAGGGAACCTCTTCGTTACACACGTTGATTACGACCCGGCGTCAGCACGCGAGATGTCTCGACTGCGCCCGACATGACGGTCTGTATATCATTAGCCTACAGTTCCACCAGCTTCTCGTAGGTTTCGGGGCGCCGGTCTCGAAAGAATTGCCAGGTGGCGCGCACTTCATCAATCATATCCAGGTCAAACTCGGCCACCAGCAGTTCGTCTTTGTATTCGTCGGCTTCGGCAATGATCTGGCCCCGGGGGTCGACGAAGTACGAGGTGCCGTAGAAGCGGCCCAGGTTCCAAGGCTTCTCCTCCCCCACCCGGTTGATGCAGCCCATGAAGTAGCCGTTGGCGGCGGCGTGGGCGGGCTGCTCCAGCTTCCAGAGGTACTGCGAGAGGCCGGCCACGGTGGCCGAGGGGTTGTACACGATTTCGGCTCCGTTCAGGCCCAGCACGCGCGCTCCGTCGGGGAAGTGCCGGTCGTAGCAGATGTACACGCCCACCTTGGCGTACTTGGTCTGGAATACCGGGTAGCCCAGGTTCCCGGGCTTGAAGAAGTACTTCTCCCAGAAGCCCGAGGTGTGCGGAATGTGATTCTTGCGGTACTTGCCCAGGTAGGTCCCGTCGGCGTCGATGACGGCGGCCGTGTTGTAGAGGAAGCCGGCTTGCTCCTTCTCGTACACCGGCACGATGATGACCATGTTGTGCTTCTTGGCGTACTCGGCCATGCGCTCGGTCGTGGGGCCGGGCACCGATTCGGCTGAGGCGTACCAGGCTTTGTCCTGGCCGGGGCAGAAGTACGGGGTGTTGAAGATTTCCTGCAGGCACAGAATCTGCACGCCCTGCCGCCCAGCTTCCTCAATCAACGGAATGTGCTTCTGCACCATCGCCTCCTTGATTTCCTCAATCGTGCCTTCGCCCTCGGTCATGGGCAGGCTCATCTGGATCAGGCCAGATTTAATCATTCTGGGCATTGGGGTACGCGGTTATTTGGTTGGGAAAGGATTTGCGGGCGGATGTGCCAGAAAATAGTTCTAGCTCCCTGCCTCAACTGAGGGGTCGGGGGTGGTGGAAAAACCAGAACTAAAAGGCTAGAGCTGGATGACGTTCAAATGACTAATCAACCGCCCCTGGCCCCTCCTCGTCCGAGGAGGGGAACTAGCTCTAACATGCTCCTATTAAGTTAATAAATAGTTGGCCCTCTGCGGATAAACTGCCCATATCCGCGCCCGACTTTGGTCTCGCCCGCGTCCACGGCCACCTGCCCGCGCAGCAGCACCGTCTCGATTTTGCCGGTCAGCTCCCAGCCTTCGTAGCCGGAGTAGTCCACGTTCATGTGGTGCGTTTCGGCCGAAATCCGGTGCTTCTTTTCGGGGTCGATGAGGACCAAATCCGCGTCGGCGCCGATGCTGATAGTGCCTTTGCGCGGAAACATGCCGAAGATTTTGGCTGCGTTGGTGCTCGTGACTTCCACGAATTTCTGCAGCGAAATACGGCCCTTATTGACGCCCTCCGAGAAAAGCAGTTCCATGCGATGTTCGATGGCCGGATGCCCGTTCGGAATCTTCGAAAAGTCGTCGGCGCCCATCTGCTTCTGCTCCCACATAAAGGGGCAGTGGTCGGTGCCCACCACCTGCACCAAGCCCTGGTTGATGCCCGCCCAGAGCGTCTGCTGGTCTTTTTTCTCGCGCAGCGGCGGCGACATCACCCACTTGGCGCCCTCAAAATCGTCGCCGTAGAGCGAAGCGTCGAGCAGCAGGTACTGAATGCAGGTTTCCACGAATACGCGCTGATTCCGCTCGGTGGCGCGGCGCACCTGGTTCAGGGCGCCCTCGCAGGTCAGGTGCACGATGTAGGCGTTGACGCCGGTGTAGTTGGCAATGTCGGTGAAGCGGCCGGAGGCTTCGGCCTCCGTCACTTCGGGCTGCGAGAGGTAGTGGTAGCGCGGCGTGCGCTTGCCCGCGGCCCGGTGCTGAGCAATGAGCGTGTCAATCATGTCGCCGTTGGTGGCGTGGGCCGTCACCAGCCCGCCGTGCTTGCGCACCTCCTGCATCAGGCCCACCATCTGCGCATCGTCAATCATGAGCGCGCCCTTGTAGGCCATGAAGGTTTTGAAGGAGGTAATGCCCTCGGCCACCATGTCCTTGATTTCCTCCTTGGTGCTCGGGTTGAAGTCCGTCACGGCCATGTGGAAGCTGTAGTCGCCCACGGCGGTGCCGGTGGCCCGGCCCTGCCACTCGGTCAGCGCCTCACGCAGCGAATGGCCCTGCTTCTGCAGTACGAAGTCGATAACGGTGGTGGTGCCGCCGTGCAGCGCGGCGCGGGTACCGGTTTCGTGGGTGTCGGAGCTGAAGGTGCCCATAAAGGGCATGTCGAGGTGCACGTGCGGGTCGATGCCGCCCGGCACGATGATTTTGCCGGTGGCGTCGATGAGTTCGGCACCGGCCGGCATCGGCAGGTTTTTCCCGATGGCGGCAATGGTTTCGCCGTCAACCAGGATGTCGCATACGCTGTCGGAATCGGCCGTCACGACGCGGCCATTTTTAATCAGCAAAGACACCATTCAGCAGAAAAAAATAAAGGCCGTTAACCGATGGAAAATATAGGTTTTTCCGCGCTGATTTCAATTTATCAAACGGTATAATTATTACCATTTAGAAAATAGTCACCCTACCCCAGGCAACGTGAGGTAACTATTTCCGGCAATAATGCATGCTTGGCAACGAAAGAGCTAAATAATTCAGCTCTTTCGTTGCCGACTGCAACACCGCTTAGTGCACGTGCTGATCGGCAATGCGGATGGCTTGCGAAATAATATCCAAGCCTTCGTCTAGCTCGTCCTTGGTGATGTTGAGCGGCGGCGCAATGAAAATGTAATTCCAGCGTACGAAGGTGTACATGCCCAGCTCACGGATTTTGGCCGCTACCTGGTTCATCACCGCCATTTGGTCGGCGCCCGCGTTCCAGGGCGCCATGGGCTCCTTGGTGTCGCGGTTCTTTACCAGCTCGATACAGCCAAAGAGGCCGGTGTTGCGCCAGTCGCCGATGCTGGGGTGCTCGGCCATCAGGTCGCACATGCGGGCATCGAGGTAACGGCCCAGATCCTGCACGTTCTGCAGCATGTTTTCTTCCTCGTAGATATCGAGTACAGCCACGGCGGCGGCGCACGATACGGGGTGGGCCGAGTACGTGAGGCCCAGCGGCAGGGGCCGCTCGTCGAAGTAACCGGCAATCTGCTCATCCACCATCACGGCACCCAGGGGCAGGTAGCCGGCGGTAATGCCTTTGGCCATGCACATCAGGTCGACTTTCACGCCGTGGTGGTCGGAGCCGAACCACTTGCCGGTGCGCCCGAAGCCGGACATGACCTCGTCGGCAATGAGCAGAATGCCGTGCTTATCACATATTTCGCGCACCCGCTGCCAGTAACCGGGCGGGTACTTGATGCAGCCCGAGGTGCCCGACTCGCCCTCCAGAATGATGGCCGCTACGCTGCCGGGATTCTCGTAGCCGATGATGCGCTCCATAGCCGCGGCAGCCCGCTCGGCACACTCCTCGGGCGTGCGGCTGTACCAGGGGCAGCGGTAGAAGTACGGGTTTTCGACGTGCACCGTGCCGGGCATGGCCTGCGCATCGACGGCAAACTTGCGCGGGTCGCCGCCCACGCTGATGGCCCCGTAGGAAGCGCCGTGAAACGACTGGTACAACGACACAATCTTGTGCCGGCCGGTATAGATGCGGGCCAGCTTGACGGCGTTTTCGATGCTTTCGGCCCCGCCTAGGGTAAAGAAAGCCTTGGTTAGGTTGGGCGCGGTGATGTCGGCTAGCCGGCGGCCCAAGTCGCCGCGGGCCTTGGTAATCATGCCGGGGTACACGTAGCTCACCTCGCGCATCTGCGCGGCCACGGCCTCGGTTACTTTCTGGTTGCCGTGACCGATGTTGACGTTCATCAGCTGCGACGAGAAATCGAGGTAGCGTTTGCCGTCCCGGTCCCACAGATACACGCCTTCCGCCCGCTCGATATTAATCGGATTCAGCCCAGCCTGCTTCGACCAAGAAAACAGGGTATGATCCAGATTATCTCGCAGGATTTGCTCCTTATCGGTTTCGGTGTAGGTTTCCATCTTCTTGGCTGTGGGAGAAAGGGAGAATAAGCACGCATTTCGGCGTACTTTAAATATAGACAAAAAGGCGATTAAATAATTATTGCCAGCAAGTATAAGGCAGCAATAATTTGGGACGTCATGCTAGGCTGCTTGAAGCATCTCTACTGCTTCTTTAGAATGTCATTCCGAGCAAATTCGAGGACCCGAAGGCAGGCGCAAGTCAATCTCGCCGGATAGTAATTTCTAATTACTACCTGCCATCAGCACGCGAGATGTCTCGACTGCGCTCGACAGGACGGTCTTATTTGGCTGTCTACTTATGTCTACACTAAGCGGGAGAGATGCTTCGACAAGCGGACGCCAGATCAAGCATGGCGTCCCTTTTTCAGCCCGCCCTAGCTCATCCAATTCACCCGCGACTCCGGATTCCACTTCGTCGTGGTTTTCTTGAGTTGGGTCCAGAACTCGATGGAGCTTTTGCCGGTGATGTCGCAGGCGCCAAATTTCGACTCGTTCCAGCCGCCGAAGGAAAACGGCTCGCGCGGGACCGGCACGCCGATGTTGACGCCAATCATGCCAGCCGAAGCGTGGTCCATCACGTAGCGGGCCATGCTGCCGCTCTGCGTAAACACGGCCGCCGCATTGCCGTAGGGGTTGGCGTTTTCGATAGCCAGGGCCTCGTCCAGCGTATTGGTGCGCAGGATGGCCAGCACCGGCCCAAACACCTCTTCCTGCGCGATGCGCATGTCGGGCGTCACGTAGTCGACCACGGTGGGGCCCACGTAGTAGCCGTCTTCCTGGCCGGGCACTACGGCGTTGCGGCCATCGAGCAGCACCCGTGCGCCGGCCTGCTCGGCCTCAGTAATGTAGCCTTCGATGCGCTCCTTGGCTTCGCGGCTGATGACCGAGCCCAGGCTCTGGCCGGGCACGATTTTGCGGGCTTCCTCCACCAGCTTCTGCACGATGTGGTCGACCTGACCGACGCCGACCATGGTGGAGCCGGCCATGCAGCGCTGCCCCGCGCAGCCCGACATACTCGCCGCCACGTTGGAGGCCGTCATGTCGGGGTGAGCGTCGGGCAGCACCATCAGGTGGTTTTTGGCCCCGCCGAGGGCCACGCAGCGCTTCAGATTCGAAGTAGCGCGGCGGTACACCACCTTGGCAATTCGGGTGGAGCCCACGAACGACACGGCCTCGATGCCCGGATGGTCGCAGATGGCTTCCACGATTTCCCGGTCGCCGTGCACGATGTTGAGCACGCCGTCGGGCAGGCCGGCTTCCTTCAGCAGTTCGGCGATGCGGCCGGCGCTGAGCGGCACCACTTCCGAGGGCTTCAGGATCATGCAGTTGCCGAGCACCAGGGCATTCGGAATGGTCCAGTGCGGTACCATGTTGGGGAAGTTGAAGGGCGCGATGCTGGCCACCACGCCCAGCGGCTTGCGCTCCACGCGGGCTTCCACGCCCTTGCTGACTTCCAGAAACTCGCCCTGAATAAGCTGGGGCATGGAGCAGGCAAACTCGGTCAGCTCGACGGCCTTTTCGACCTCGGCGCGGGCTTCGTCCAAGGTCTTGCCGTTCTCCTCGCGCACCAGTTCGGCCAGGGCCTGCATGTCGCGCTCCAGCAGAACTTTGTAACGGTAGAAAATCTGCACCCGCTCCTTGATCGGCGTGGCCGACCACGCGGGGAAGGCGGCCTGGGCGGCCTGCACGGCCTGATCCAGCGCGGCGCCCCCCGACAGCGGCACCGTAGAAATCACCGCGCCGGTGAGCGGGCAGAATACCTCCAGGGTGCGCGCGCCGGCGTCCTCGACAAACTGACCGGCAACGTAGTTGCGCACCGCCGGGTACTTCAAAACTGCGACTTCCATGTTACCGAATTGTTAAGCCCCGGCAAGTAATGAGTTTCAGGCACATGTGCAACTCTCTTGGTTAGGACATTGGGAAAGAATCAGCCCTTACAGGGGTCATTTTATTAAATCCTGCACCCTAAAACCCAGCTACCGGCTCCAACTAAGCGGTTTTTGCGCTTGGCGCACTTATATGATTCGATGAATATTTTTTACTAACCATAGGGAGCAGCATCAACAGGTTTATTCGCTACCTTACTGATTCGCTCCGCCTTTCTGCCCGCATTCCCGCTTACCACAACTTACCATGACGCCAACTCCTTCCCAGGGCCTCTACCGCCCTGAGTTCGAGCACGACGCCTGTGGGACGGGATTTATCGCGTACCTGAACGGGCAGAAGTCGCACCAAATCATCAGCGACGCGCTGACCATGTTGGAAAACATGGAGCACCGCGGCGCCTGCGGGTGCGACTCCGATTCCGGCGACGGCGCCGGCTTGCTCCTGCAACTCCCCCACTGGTTTTTCCTTGAAGAGTGCACCGCGCTCAGCATCCGGCTGCCCGAGCCGGGCGGCTACGGCGTGGGCATGCTGTTTTTGCCCAAGGACGCGGCCCTGAAAGCCGCCTGCCGCGCCGTTATCGACGCGGCGGGCCAGCGGCTGGGCCTGCCGGTGCTGGGCTACCGCCCGGTGCCCGTGAACCCGGCCGGCATCGGCCCGACGGCGCTGGCGGCGGAGCCGGATATGGAGCAGGTATTCGTGCTGCGGCCGGCGGGGCTGGCCGCGGCCGAGGACTTCGAGCGGAAGCTGTACGTGTTGCGGCGCTTCATCACCCGGGCGGTGGCCGAAACGGTGCCGGGTGCGGGCGCGGATTTTTACTTCGCCTCGCTCTCGTGCAAGACCATCGTGTACAAGGGGCAGCTGACCACCTACCAGGTGCGCGGCTACTTCCCCGATTTGTCGGACCGGCGCTTGACCTCGGCGTTCGGCATGGTGCACTCGCGCTTTTCGACGAACACCATGCCCTCTTGGCGGCTGGCCCAGCCCTTCCGGCTGCTGGCTCACAATGGCGAGATAAACACGCTGCGCGGCAACCTGAACTGGTTTTACGCCGGCGTGCGCAGCTACGTGTCGCCCTGTTTCACGCCTGAAGAAATGGACATGCTGCTGCCGGTTATCGACAGCCAGCAGTCGGATTCGGCCTGCTTGGATAACATCGTGGAGGTGCTGCTGCACTCGGGCCGCCCGCTGCCGCACGTGATGATGATGCTGGTGCCCGAGGCCTGGGACGGTAACACGCAGATGGACCCGCTCAAAAAGGCCTTCTACGAGTTCCACGCCACTTTTATGGCCCCCTGGGACGGTCCGGCCGCGCTGCTTTTCACCGACGGGCAGATGCTCGGCGCCATGCTGGACCGCAACGGCCTGCGCCCCTTGCGCTACGTGCAGACCAACGACGGGCGCGTGATGGTGGCCTCGGAAGTGGGCGTGCTGGGCATTCCGGAAGATACTGTCATTCGTAAAGGCCGCCTGCAACCGGGCAAGATGCTGCTCATCGATACCCAGGCGGGCCGCATCATCACCGACGAGGAGCTGAAGGCCCGGGCCGCCGCGCAGCAGCCCTATGGCGAGTGGCTGGATAAGTACCAGATCCGGCTGGAGGAGCTGCCCGAGCCGCGGCAGGTGTTTTCGGATTTGTCGGCCGAGTCGGTGTTCAAGTACCACCAGGTGTTTGGCTACACCCGCGAGGATATCGACACCATTATTACGCCGATGGCGCTGGAAGGCAAGGAGCCCATCGGCTCCATGGGCGTGGATGTGCCGCTGGCGGTGCTGTCGGACCAGCCGCAGCACCTGAGCAGCTACTTCAAGCAGTTCTTCGCGCAGGTCACCAACCCACCCATCGACCCCATCCGGGAGCGGCTGGTGATGAGCCTGGCAACCTTTCTGGGCAACAACGGCAACATCCTGGACGAGGACAAGATGCACTGCCATTGCGTGGCGCTGCGCCAGCCCATTCTGACGAACCACGAGCTGGAAAAGCTGCGCAGCATCGACACGGGCCTGTTCAACGCCAAGACCTTGCTGTCTTACTTCAAGGCCGACGGCAGGCCCGGCTCCCTGGAAGCGGGCCTGGCGCGCCTGTGCCGCTACGCCGAAGACGCGGTAAACGACGGCTTCGAAGTGCTGCTGCTCTCCGACCGCGGCCTGGACTCCAAGCACGCCCCTATACCCTCGTTGCTGGCCGTATCGGCGGTGCATCACCACCTGATTCAGAAGGGTTACCGCGGCTCGGTGGGGCTGGTGGTGGAGGCCGGCGACGTGTGGGAAGTGCACCACTTCGCCTGCCTGCTGGCCTTCGGGGCCACGGCCATCAATCCGTACCTGGCGCTGTCGACGGTGCAGACCATGCACGCGGGCGGGCAGTTCCGCACTAGCCAGAGCTACGAAGAGCTGCGGCAGAACTATATCAAGGCCGTGTGCGACGGGCTGCTGAAGATCTTCTCGAAGATGGGCATCAGCACCCTGCAGTCGTACCACGGCGCGCAGGTGTTCGAAATTCTGGGGCTGAACCAGGACGTGGTGGACCGCTACTTCTGCGGCGCCGTCACGCGCATTGGTGGGCTGGGGCTGGACGATATTGCCCGCGAGACGCTGTACAAGCAGTTTCAGGGCTTCAAAACCTCGTCGGCCGAGGAGCAGACGCTGCTGCCCGAGGGCGGCGTGTACCAGTGGCGGCGGCGCGGCGAGGCGCACATGTTCAACCCCGAAACGGTGCACCTGCTGCAGCACGCCACGCGCACGAACAGTTACGAGGTGTACCGGCGCTACGCCCGGCTGGTGAACGAGCAGCCGGAGCGGCTGTTTACGCTGCGCGGGCTGCTGGATTTTGCCCAGCACCGGCCCGCTATTCCACTGGAGGAAGTGGAGCCGGCCGAAAGCATCATGCGGCGCTTTGCCACCGGGGCCATGTCGTTCGGCTCCATCTCGCACGAGGCCCACAGCACGCTGGCTATTGCCATGAACCGCATCGGCGCCAAGAGCAACACCGGCGAGGGCGGCGAGGACCCGATGCGCTACGAAGTGCTGCCCAACGGCGACTCCATGCGCTCGGCCATCAAGCAGGTGGCCTCGGCCCGCTTCGGCGTGACGGCCCAGTACCTCACCAACGCCGACGAGCTGCAGATCAAGATGGCCCAGGGCGCCAAGCCCGGGGAAGGCGGGCAGCTGCCCGGCCACAAGGTGGACGAGTGGATTGCGCGGGTGCGCCACGCCACGCCCGGTGTGGGGCTCATCTCGCCCCCGCCCCACCACGACATCTACTCCATCGAGGACCTGGCCCAGCTCATCTTCGACCTGAAAAACGCCAACCGCGCCGCCCGCATCAGTGTCAAGCTGGTGTCGAAGGCTGGCGTCGGGACCATTGCAGCGGGCGTGGCCAAGGCCCACGCCGACGTCATCCTGATTGCCGGCTACGACGGCGGCACCGGCGCCTCGCCTATCAGCTCTATCAAGCACGCCGGGCTGCCCTGGGAGCTGGGCCTGGCCGAGGCGCACCAGACGCTGGTGCGCAACCAGCTGCGTAGCCGCGTGGTGCTACAGGCCGATGGACAAATCAAAACCGGCCGCGACCTGGCCGTAGCCGCCCTGCTCGGGGCCGAGGAATGGGGCGTGGCCACGGCGGCGCTGATTGCCGGCGGCTGCATCCTGATGCGCAAGTGTCACCTGAACACCTGCCCGGTGGGCGTGGCCACCCAGGACCCGGAGCTGCGCAAGCTCTTCACCGGTCAGCCCGAGCACATCGTGAACCTATTCCGCTTCCTGGCCGAGGAGCTGCGCGAAATCATGGCCGAGCTGGGTTTCCGCACGGTGAACGAAATGGTGGGCCGGCCGCAGTTTCTGAAGCTGCGCGAAGGCCTCGACCACTGGAAAGCCCGCACCCTGGACCTGACGGATCTGCTGCAACCCGTGCCCAATCCTTCGGGCGGCACCCTGTACCACAGCGAGGATCAGGACCACGGCCTGCGCAAAATCCTGGACTGGCAGCTGCTCAAGCACGCCCGCCCGGCCCTGCAGGAACGCACGCCGGTGTCGGCCACTTTTGAGGTGCACAACACCGACCGCACCATCGGCACCCTGCTCTCGAACGAGGTAACCAAGCGCTACCAGGGCGCCGGGCTGCCCCCTGCCACCATCAATTACCGCTTCCGCGGCTCGGCGGGGCAAAGCTTCGGGGCGTTCTGCGCGCCGGGCCTCGCCTTCGCATTGGAAGGCGAAGCCAACGACTACGTGGGCAAGGGCCTGAGCGGGGCGCAGCTGGCCATTTACCCGGCACCGGACGCGCGCTTCGCGGCTGAGCAGAACATCATCATCGGTAACGTGGCGCTGTACGGGGCCACCAGCGGGGAGCTGTTTGTGCGCGGGCAGGCCGGGGAGCGGTTTGCGGTGCGCAACTCGGGCGCCACGGCGGTAGTCGAAGGTGTGGGGGACCACGGCTGCGAGTACATGACGGGCGGCCGCGCCCTCATCCTGGGCCGCACCGGGCGCAACTTCGCCGCCGGCATGAGCGGGGGCGTTGCCTGGGTGTACGACCCGGACGGCTCGTTCCCGCCGAACTGCAACCTGGAAATGGTGGAGCTGGACCCGCTCGACGCCGACGACGAAGACCAGATTCGGGCCTTGCTGCACCAGCACCAGCAGCTTACCGGCTCGCAGCTGGCCGCCTTCCTGCTCGATAACTGGCAGGAAGAAGCCGGGCGTTTCGTGAAGGTGTTTCCCTCCGAGTACAAGAAGGTGGTGCAGGCCGCGCGCTTCGAGCCAGCCGAGCGGTAAGGCCCTTACGCTCGCCTCACCCCGGCCCCCTCTCCAAAAAGAGCAGGGGAGCCAGCCCTCAGCAAAGTCGGGCCGGGCGGAGAGTAGCCAACTATGGCTGGGGTTACGAGCGGATCAGGACCTCATAAAATCAAACATCAACGACAACAATCAGCCTCCCAAAGTCGTCAGGCTCCCCCTCTCCTAAAGGGAGAGGGGGCCGGGGGGTGAGGCGCACATGGGACACATCACCGGTTTCAAGGAATTTGAGCGGGAACTGCCGGCCAAGGCGGCCCCGCAGGAGCGCGTGCAGCACAACCAGGAGTTCGTGGGGCAGTACGCCGAAAATCAGCTCACCCAGCAGGCGGCGCGCTGCATGAACTGCGGCATTCCGTTTTGCCACTCGGGCTGCCCGCTGGGCAACATCATTCCGGAGTTCAACGAGGCCGTGCACCGGCAGGACTGGGAGCAGGCTTACCAGATTCTGAGTTCTACGAATAACTTCCCCGAATTCACCGGCCGCATCTGCCCCGCGCCCTGCGAGGCGGCCTGCGTGCTGAGCATCAACCGCGCGCCGGTGGCCATCGAGGAAATCGAGAAACACATCATCGAAATAGCCTTCGCGAAGGGCTACGTGCGGCCCACGGCGCCGGTGCTCCGGTCGGGCAAGATGGTAGCGGTGGTGGGCTCGGGGCCGGCCGGGCTGGCCGCGGCGGCGCAGCTCAGGAAGGCGGGCCACTCGGTCACGGTATTCGAGCGCGACGACCGGCCCGGTGGCCTGTTGCGCTACGGCGTGCCCGATTTCAAGCTCGAAAAGTGGGTTATCGACCGCCGCATCGAGCTGCTGGAAGCCGACGGCGTGCAGTTTCGCTGCGGCGTGGAAATCGGCCGTGACTTGCCTGCCGATGCGCTGCTGCAGGGCTTCGACGCGGTGGTGCTGGCCGGCGGCGCTTTGCAGCCGCGGGATTTGCCTATCCCCGGCCGTGAGCTGCGCGGCATTCATTTCGCCATGCCCTACCTCATCCAGCACAACCGCCGCGTGGCCGGGCTGCCCATCGAGGACGAGGCGCTGTGGGCAGAAGGCGAAGACGTGGTCGTCGTCGGCAGCGGCGACACGGGCTCCGACTGCGTGGGCACGGCCAACCGGCAAGGGGCACGTTGCGTCACGCAGTTTGCCCAGATGAATGAGCCCGGCCACGAGCGGCCTGCGCACACGCCCTGGCCCTTGGAGCCGGCCATCTTCCGCAGCTCCTCTTCGCACGAGGAGGGCTGCCAGCGTTACTGGGGCATCAAAACCCGGGCCTTCCTCGGCGACGAGCACGGCCAGGTGCGCGCCCTGCTCGTGTCCGACATCACCTGGGAAACCGACGTGCTGGGCCGCCGCCTGGGCTACACGGAAATCGAGGGCTCGGAGCGCGAAATCCCGGCGCGGCGGGTGCTGCTGGCCCTGGGCTTTACGGGCCCGGAGCCGGGCGGCCTGCTGGCGCAGCTCGGCGTGCGGCTGGACGAGCGCGGCAACGTGCTGGCCTCGGAGCGCGACTACCGCACCAGTCTCGACAAGGTATTCGTGGCCGGCGACATGCGCCGGGGACAGTCGTTGGTGGTGTGGGCCATATCGGAAGGGCGCGAAGCGGCCCGGCAGGTCGACCAGTTTCTGATGGGCAAAACGACGCTGCCGAGCAGGAACGCGGTGGGCATGTTTGCGGGCTAAAGCACGTCGGCTGCGGGCTGCCGGGCTTACACCTGCGTCAGCACGCCCCCGCCGCCCAACTGGTAGGTGGCCAGGGCACCGGCGCGGCGGCGGGCGTAGGCGGTCTGTACGTGCTGCACAAAGGCATCGGCTTCGGCGGCGGGCACCAGGTTGAGGGTGCAGCTGCCCAGGCCGCCGAGCATACGGGCTCCCAGCGCCGCCGGAAACTCCTGCGCGATGTACACCAGCTCGTCCAGCTCAGGGCAGCTGACGGCGTAATCGTTGCGCAGGCCAGCGTGCGAGGCGTACATCTGCTGCCCCACGGCGCGCACGTTGCCGGCGGCTAAGTGGTAGGCAGCCAGTTCTACGCGCTGGTTTTCGGCCAGCACGAAGGCGCAGCGGCGGTAGACGCCCTCCCCCATTTCGCCGCGGTAGCGGTGCAGCTGCATGGGCGTGGCATCGCGCAGACTGCGCAGTTCGGGGAAATGGCGGCGCAGCACGGCCAGGCCCCGCGCGCACTCCTCCTGCCGCGCCGCGTAGCCCGCATCGGCGCGGCTGCGGCTCACGCCCGCGTCGCAAAGCACCCAGCGGTAGGTACTGGCGTCGAAGGGCAGGTACTCGAAGTGCAGGGAGCGGCAATCCAGCCGGGCCAGGTGCGCGGGGCGGCTGCAAAGGCTGGTGAAGTAGTCGGTGAGGCCGGCGGCACCCTCGGCATCGGCTTCGGCGCGCAGGGCCAGCCGGGCCAGCTCCATCGGGCCGAGGCCGGCGCCGAGCAGCTCGTTCAGGGCGTAGGCCAGGCCGCTGGCCACGGCGGCCGCCGCCGAAAGCCCTGCACCCACGGGCAGGTTGGCGCCGAACATGCAGTCGAAGCCGGGCACCTCGATGCCCAGCCGCTGAAAGCCCGCGGCCACGCCCAGCAGCCGCTGCATCCAGGACTTGCCGGCGGGTGGTGCGGCCGCCAGCGAGGCGTCCACCACGACGTCGGAGTCGTAAGAATACAGGCGCGCCCGGCCGTTCCGCTGCAGCGCCACGGCCACCACGGCGCCGCGGTCGATGCTGACGGGCAGCACCAGACCGCCAAAATGCCCGGCGTGCTTGCCTAGCAGCGTAACCCGCCCGGGCGAAAAAACAGCTAGCGGCCGGATCTGGAAATGCTGTTCAAAATCGGCTACCAGGGCAGCAGCCAACGACGTCGCAGCCATGGGAAGGAGCAAGAAAAACCGGTGGAGCACTGCCCGGTCGACCAACCAGCGGTAAAACCGCCGAAAACAAGACCAGTAGGCGTCAAATTACTGCTCTAAAAATAACAGGGCATTTCATCAAATCACACCCTTATCTACGCAACACCCCCTTTTTTAACAGGCATTACAGCACCATAAGTACCAAATATTGCCGCTACCCCTATATTTTTCAAGGCCATACCCATCCACATTTCCTTCATCTAGTCAATTTCCATTTGCCACCAGCACGCGACGTGCTTGGTCACATCACCAGCGGGCCGTTGCGCTTCGCTTGGCTTTTTATGCTACCGGCTAACGACGCGAATGAGCTATCAGAATCGGCTGGCCGGGCCAGAGCCGCGTGCTGGCGCTGCAAGTGGTTGCGGTGCATAAGCGCGTAGCAAAAGGCCGATATATTTGCCAGCCGCTCCTCACCACCACTCTAGCGTGCTCATGTCTATCTCCACCTCTCTCCTGCGAGCCGGGCTATACGGCCTAGCGCTGCTACCGGCCGCCGCCCTGGCCCAAAACACCGATTCCCTGCTCGTCGTCCATACCACGGAGGCGGGCCATAAGGTCAGCCGCCTGACCGCATTCAAAAGCGGGGGCCTGCTGGCCGGTGGCACTTTCATCGGGAACTACGACTCTAATCAAATTCCGGCCGAAGGCGCCGGCACCCGGATGATGTGGTTTCCCGAAAACGCCGCCTTCCGGGCCGGCTACGTCAACGGCACCCAGTGGGATGCGCCCAACGTGGGCCTGTACTCCATTGCCGCCGGCTACAACGCCCGCGCTTCGGGCGACTACGGCACGGCCTTCGGCAAGGACGTGGTGGCGGCCCAGATCAACAGCACGGCCATTGGCCAGTACTCCACGGCCTCGGGCGCGGCCTCGGTGGCCTTGGGCTACTACGCCCATACCAACGCCCGCCAGGGCTCCTTTGTGTTTGCCGACCGCTCGGTCCTCGACGACGGCAACATCTTTACTGACGAGGCCTTCCGGGCCGGGGCCAACCACTCGGCCAACTGGCGCGTAACGGGCGGCTTCCGCATTTACACGTCTTCCGACCGTAGCACCGGCGTCATTTTCCGCTACGGCAACACCACCCCTTCCTCCGACAACACCCCCAACTGGTTTCGCTCCAACGCGGCCATATCCACTTCCACCGGCGCCTACCTGAGTACCTCCGGCGTGTGGGAGAACTCCTCCGACCGCGCCAAAAAACACCGCTTTGAAACCATAGCGGGCGAAGATGTGCTGGCCCAGCTGCGCCGGGTGCCCATCACGCGCTGGAGCTACAAGACCGACCCGAGCAGTGTGCGCCACCTCGGCCCCATGGCCCAGGACTTCCGCCGCGCCTTTGGTCTGGGCCAAGACAGCACCAGCATCGGCACCGTCGATGCCGACGGCGTAGCCTTGGCCGGCGTGCAAGCCCTGGACGCGCGCACCAACGCCCAAGCAGCTCAGCTCGCCGCCCTGCAAGCTGAAAACCAAGCCCTGCGCGCCCGCCTCGACGGCCTGGAACAACGCAGCGGCGCCCCCGCTACCGCCGGCCTGCCGCTGGCCGTGGGGCTGGCGCTGGCCGGTATTGGCGTAGGTAGCCTGCTGCGTCGCCGCCGATAATCACAGGCGTATCGGTAAGTACTACCAGCCAAGCCAAAGGGCCCCGTACAACCGAAGTTGTGCGGGGCCCTTTGGCTTGATGACCGGCTGGAATCAGCGGCCAGCAATGGTGGGTTTACCGCTCCAGCCTGAAGCCCGGCTCGGGCGCGGGGCGCGCGTCCCGGTTGGCCACGGCCCAGCCGGTGAGGTACATCCACTGGGTCATGCGCGTGAGCTTGCCGTAGTCGATGCGGCTGGCTTCGTCCTTGGGCGTGTGGTAATCGGGGTGCAGCCAGCTGGTGTACATCACGGCCGGAATGCCCAGGCGCGCGTAGGGCAGGTGGTCGGAGCGGAAGTACCAGCCCTCGGGGTGCGAGGCCAGGTCCCACTTCTGGTCGAGTTTAAACTTCGGGCCTTGCTGGTTGGCGGCCAGGGCCAGGTTCACCAGGTCGGAGGAGTTGCGGTGCGGCGGAATGGAGCCCAGCAGCGCGGCCGAGTCGGGTACGTTGCGGCCCATCATTTCCGCGTTCAGCACCGCCACGATGGATTCCTTCGGCACGGTGGGCGTGGCCGCGTAGTAGCGCGAGCCGAGCAGGCCCCGCTCCTCGGCGCCGTGGTACACGAACAGGGCCGAGCGGCGGGCGGGCTGTTGCTTGAAGGCCCGCATGATGGCCAGCAGGGCCGCGCAGCCGGTGGCGTTGTCGTCAGCACCGTTCCAGATGGAGTCGCCGGCCACGGCGTGGCGTACGCCGTCGTGGTCCTGGTGGGTGCTGAAGAGCACGTTTTCGTTTTTCAGCTGGGCATCGGTGCCGGGTACCCGGGCCACGATGTTCACCGAGGGGTACAGGAAGCTTTCTACCTGCAGCTGGGCCGTGAACTGCTGGCCCGCCTGCTGCACCCAGCTCTGGGCGCTCTGCGGCAGCAGCAAGATGGGCGCACCGTCCACCACTTTGGTATTCGGGTCGCCGGGCAGACCGTAGCGGCCCCGCTCGTAGGTGTGGCCCCAATGCTCGTAGATATCCTGGGCGCGGGCATCGGCTACCCAGGCCACGGCTACGGCGCCGGCCTTAAGCAGCTCCGCCGACTTGTCGCGCAGGGTGGCGGAGAGGAAGCGGCGGAAGCTCATATCGGCCGTCGGGTTGCCCGAAAACTGAATGGCCACGGCCTTGCCCTTCACATCGACTTTGGCCAGCTCGGCGGCCGAGCCCCTGCCCACGTACACCAGCGGCGCCTGCACGGCGGCGTTGAGCGGGGCAAATACCAGTGCGTCCTGGTTGGGCCGCAGCTGGTGCGTGCCGATGCTCAGGCGGCTGGCCTTGGTGAGGCGGGTGCGCTGCAGGTGAAAGAACTGGAAGTAGGTGCCGTCGTCGCCGGCCGGCTCCAGCCCGATGGCGCGGATCTGATCGGCCAGCCACACGGAGGCCTTCAGCTCGTCGAGGGTACCGCCCTCGCGGCCCCGAAAATGGTCGTCGGCCAGGGCAAACAGGTCGCGCTTGATGTCGCTTTCGCGGATGGCCGATTCGGCGCCGCTGGCGGAGCTGGTTTTGCGCGGCTTCTTCTGCGCGTGCAGCGGCAGGGCCAAAGCCAGCGCCAGGCTGGCCGTAAGCCAGGTTTTGGTTGTGGGAAATAAGGGTTTCATAGGCAGATAAAGTATTCCCGGAGCTGCGAGGCCGGCTGCTTATCGGTGCGGGCGACCCGGGAAAAGCAATGTTACACCAGCGTCGGCACTTTCGCGTGCGGCAGCGCCCCGGCGAGTAAAAAGCACTTCTGTTCAGGCAGTCCCCGCTCAACCTGTAGGCTGTCATAACGAGCGCGCCTGCGGCTTCGCCTGAACCGGCAAAGCCCGCCCTGCCGAGCGCAACCGAGGCACCCCGCGGACTAACGTTGGAAGTTCATGGTTCAAAGCCCAGCCGTGATACGTGCCGGCGTATCGGCGGCCGCACGAGGTGCCCCAACTTGCCCGGCAGCATCCAAGCGGGCCTGAAAAGTACGCGCCGCGCCGGCTAGTGGCTACAACTGCGGCCAGTGCGGGAACCCCCAGGGGTGTTCCCGCCGTTCAAGGCGGCACGTTCGTCAGCTCCACCCATGTCCATACTCGCTTCGTTTCCCACCCTGGTACTGCACCTGCACTCCGGCCCCAGCCCCGCCCTCGAAACCGAATGGCTGGGCTTTACCGGCAGCAAAGACTTTCGCCGCTACCTCACCGCGGCGTTGGAGCTGGCCCGCCAGCACCGGGTACGGGGCTGGATTGCCAATGACCAGCTGCTCGGGGCCGTGCGCCCCACCGACCTGCGCTGGGTAGCCGAGCACGTGCTGCCGACCCTGGCGGAGCTGGGCGTGGTGCGCTTTGCCCGGCTCGAAGCTCAGGAAACGCTGAACCGCATGCTCATCGGGCACATGTACCAGAACGTCACCCCTGCCCTGCCCCTGCAGGAGCAGTCTTTTGCCGACCTGACCAGCGCCCGCACCTGGGCCACCGAGCTGGCTTCACCTTTTACCGCTTAATCACGTAGCATTACCTCATAACCGCCGCCGGCACCGCTGGGTTGGCCACCGTGAGCTTCCCTATTGCATGACGCAAGAGCTTAAATCGTCGCTGGGCAGGGTATTCCTGACCGTGACTACCGATACCGAGAACCGCTGGATTGACGTGAACTGGCAGGGCTACCTTACCGCCAGCAACATCCAGGAAGGTGCCCACGCTTACACCACGGCCTTGGCCAAGGCCGGGTTTGCGTGTGTCATCAACGATACGCGCGAGGTGCGCGGCCCCTGGGACCATTCCATGGATTGGGTTATCAACGAATGGGCGCCGAACGCGGCTAAGGCCGGCCTGCGCTACTTCGCCATGATTACCTCGCCCGAAACACTGGCCGAAGGCTCGGCAGCCGCGTTCTACGACCAGCTCACCGCCTTCAAAGCCCAGGTGTTTACCTCGCGGCAGGCGGCCGAGGCATGGCTGCGCAGCGTGATGCAAAACTAGCCGGCCAGACCGTTGCGCTGCCTCCCGGCCTCAGCGACAAGTCATATCCTTAACCCAGACGCTTTGCCCCTTCCGCTACCCGCCTAAAACTGCAGTACCACGGCCGTACCCACCTCGGGCGCCGAGCGTACCTGTATGCTGCCTTTGTGGAGCAGCATAATTTGCTTGCACAGGCTCAGCCCGATGCCGCTGCCGTTCTTCTTGGTGGTGAAAAAGGGCACGAATACTTTGTCGAGCACCTCCAGGTCCATGCCCGCGCCGTTGTCGGTGACGCTGACCAACGGCCGACTGCCGGCCGGCGCCGTGGCCGTGAGCGTGATACGCGGCTCGGGGCGCCCGGCCACCGCATCCATGGCATTGACCATGAGATTGATCAGCACTTGTTCGAGCAGCACCCGGTCGGCCTGCAGGGTCAGCTCCGGGTCGGGCAGCAGGAGCTCCACCCCGATGCCCTTTTGCTCCAGCTTGGGCTGCAGCAGGTGGAGCACCGCGTCGAACACCTCGTACACGCGCAGCGGCTGCAGAGTGGGCGCGGCAATCTTGCTGAGGCTGCGGTAGGTACTGGCAAATTGCAGCAGTCCGTCGCTGCGCCGCTTAATGGTTTCGATGCCCAGCTCCAGGTCTTCGCGCATTTCGGCATCGGGCGGCTTGGGGCCGGCGGCGTGCAGGCGCTGCTGCAGGGTTTCGGCCAAGGAGGCAATGGGCGCCACCGAGTTCATGATTTCGTGAGTGAGCACCCGCAGCAGCTTCTGCCAGGCGTCGGCCTCGGTTTCGTCCAGGGCCTCGCCCACGTTCTGAAACGCTACCAGTTTGTACTGCCGCCCGTCGGTCTGAAACACGCTGGCGGCTAGTAGCAACCGTACGGTGCTCGGCCCCACGGGCACGCTGACCACCTGCGGCGGGCCGGGGCGCAGCTCGGTTAGCTGGGCGGTCAGCTCGGGGTAGCGCCGGGCCAGGCCGCTGATGTTCTTGAGGTGCGGCAGGCGCAGCTGCTCCTTCAGGGCACCGTTCAGCCACCACACGGCGCCGGTATCCGGCTCGTAGGACAGGATGCCGGTGTTGATCAGCTCCAGCATGCTCTGCAGGTGCTGGTACTGCGTTTCCTTTTCCAGGCTCATGGCGCGGAAGGCCGCGTTGATTTCCCGGAAGTGCGCGTGCAGCAGCTGCAGTTCGGGCCGGTGCTGCTGCCGGCCGTACTGCCGCGTAAAGTCGCGGTAGCGGATGGCGGCGGCAAACTCGGTCAATTCGTCCTGCAAGCGCACGTGGCTGCGGTACAGGTCCAGTACGGCCCACACGGACAGCAGCAGCGGCAGCGCGGCCCAGGCGCCGTAGCCGTGCGCGCTCAGCCACCCGGCTCCGCCCACGCCGGCGGCCAGCCCCAACACGGTAGCGCCCAGGCGCCGGCGGTAACTAGAGCGCATGCTTGTTGAGGCGGCGGTACAGGGCCGTGCGCGTGAGGCCCAGCTCCTGCGCCGCCCGGGTGATGTTGCCGCCGTGCTTTTCAATCACGCGCAGAATGGTGCTCTTTTCCACCTCGTTCAGGTTTAGGCTGCTACTCGCCTCGGCGGCATTCGGCGCCGAGGCGAGCTGCGAAAACAGCAGGTCCTCGGCCTGCAGCACGGGCGTTTCGGCCATGATGACGGCCCGCTCGATGGTGTACTGCAGCTCGCGCACGTTGCCGGGAAACGGGTACTGCTCCAGCTTGCGCAGGGCGGCTGGGCTGAGCGTGGGCTCGGGGCGGTGGTACTTGGCGGCATACTGCGCGGCGAAGTGGCGGGCCAGCTGCCCGATATCGGCCGGGCGGCTGCGCAGCGGGGGCACCAGCAGCTCCACCGTGTTGATGCGGTAGAGCAAATCCTTGCGGAAGCGCCGCTCGTCGGCCAGCTCGGCCAAGGGGACGTTGGTGGCGCAGATCAGGCGGATATCCACCGGTATGGGCTGATTGGAGCCCAGGCGCGTCACCTGCCGGTTTTGCAGGGCCGTGAGCAGCTTGGCCTGCTGGCCCAGCCCCAGGTTACCGATTTCGTCGAGAAACAACGTGCCGCCGTTGGCCGCCTCGAAGCGGCCGGCGCGGTCTTCGCGCGCATCGGTGAAGGCGCCCTTCTTGTGCCCGAACAGTTCCGACTCAAACAACGACTCCGTCAGCGCCCCCGCGTCGACCTTCACGAAGGGACCGGCGGCGCGGCGCGAGGCGCGGTGCACGGCCTGGGCCACCAGATCCTTGCCGGTGCCGTTTTCGCCGAGCACCAGCACGTTGGCGTCGGTGGGCGCCACTTTCTCGATGGTGCGAAAGATGTGCTGCATGGCCGGCGCGGCGCCCAGCAGCCCAGGCGCCGCGTTGGGCCGGGCAGCGGGCGCGGCCGCATCGTCCTTGCGCAGGGCGTCGCCGATGGTTTGCAGCAGCTTGTCGTTGTGCCAGGGCTTCACCACGAAGTCGGCGGCACCTTCCTTGAGGGCGCGCACGGCCAGCTCGATGTCGGCGTAGGCGGTAATCATGATGACGGCCGCCTGGGAACCCGACTCCTTGATGCGCCGCAGCCAGAAGAAGCCCTCGTTGCCGGTGTTCACGGCGCTGTGGTAGTTCATGTCCAGCAGAATCACGTCGAAGGCGCGGGCGGCCAGCAGCGTGGGCAGGGCTTCGGGACGCCGTTCCACCACCACTTCGCGCACCTGTGGGCGCAGCAGCAGCCGCACCGCCGTCAGGATGTCGGGGTCGTCGTCGAGGACGAGTACGGAGGCGGAACGCAGGTTCATGGCAGGGTAATGAGCAAAGGGCACGATTTAGTTTAGCACATCATGCGGAGCGCAGTCGAACCGAAGGTCGCCGTTAAGCAAGCAGCTCTACTGTTTTGGCTAAACAGCATAAAAAGAACGTCATGTCGAGCGAAGTCGAGACATCTCGCCGGATAGTATTCCTCTCGTTGCACATGATCTTACTATCCAGCATCAGCGCGCGAGATGTCTCGACTTCGCTCGACATGACGAGCAAGAGAAGCTGGCGAAGAAGTAGTAATGCTTTGATCAGCTCACCAAAACGACCAAGCCAATCAGCTGTTGAGCAGCTTCCAAAACCGGTAGCCTCCGACAAAGCACGGTAATTTTTGAGGGCAAAATCAAGTACCGCCGCGGCCCAATCGGCGCGGTTCAATTAGGCTGCTGGTGCCGGCCGGTGTGCGGCTGTATCAGCACCGCACACCGATTGTATCAAAACCGAACACTGTCCGGAAACAGCTAATTATTAAACGTTTGAAAATTAGCCATTTGGATTTCCGGCACGCCGATGGCGACGAACCATGGCAGGAAGGGCCATAATTTTTTCGGCCGACCGCAAAAAAACTCTCAACTGCCGTGGACCGAGCTATTACCCCCAAGAAGTGGACAACCCGCAAAGTGCTGCTGGCCGGCGGCCTGCCGCTGGCGCTGCTGCTGGCTGGGGCCAGTTACTACTACGGCGCGGGACCCAGCCAGCTGAACGTGGACCCGGCCCGCCTGACGGTGAGCCAGGTGCGGCAGGGCAGCTTCCAGGAGTTTATCCCCGTGAGCGGGGCCGTGCTGCCCGAAACCACCATCTACCTCGACGCGCTGGAAGGTGGCCGGGTGGAGGAAAAATACGTGGAGGATGGCGCCCTAATGAAGAAAGGCCAGCCGGTGCTGCGCCTCTCCAACGCTGACCTGGAGCTAACGCTCGTCAACCAGGAAACCTCGGTGCTGAACCTGCTCACGCAGATGCAGATTTCGCGCAACGCGGCCCAGCAGAACACCAACTCCCGCCTCAACCAGCTGGCCGACGCCGACAACGCCTACCAGGAAGCCGAGCGCGTGTACAAGCTGCAAAAGACCCTGTACGAGCAGAAAGTCATTGCCCTACAGGACTACAAGCAGGCCGAAAACGCCTACCACTACCAGCAGAAGCGCCGCCGCCTGAGCCGCACCATGCTGCACCAGGACTCCACCGCCACCCGCCAGGAACAAGGCCAGGCCGGCCGCTCCTACGCCCGCATGCAGAACGCCCTCACGCTGATGCGCCGCAAGGTGGGCGACCTAGTGGTGCGCGCCCCCATCGACGGGCAGCTGACCTCGCTCGACGCCGAAATCGGGCAGAGCATCAACAAGGGCCAGCGCCTGGGCCAGCTCGACGCGGTGAGCGGCCACAAGGTGCGCGCCGACATCGACGAGCACTACATCTCGCGCGTGTTTCCCGGCCTGCAGGGCGAATGCACCATCGGCGGCAAACCTTATGCGCTGCAGGTGCGCAAGGTGTACACGCAGGTGACGGGCGGCCACTTCCAGGTCGACATGACCTTCGTGGAGCAGGCGCCCAAAGCCATCCGCCGCGGGCAGACGCTGCAGATTCGGCTGGCGCTGGGCGACGAAACCCGGGCCGTGCTGCTGGCCAAGGGCGGCTTCTACCAGCAAACCGGCGGCACCTGGGTGTACAAGCTCACCCCGGACGGGCGCACCGCCTACCGCGCCGACGTGCGCCTGGGCCGCCAAAACCCGGACTACTACGAAGTACTCGGCGGCCTGCAGCCCGGCGACCGGGTCATCACCTCCGGCTACGACACCTACGGCACCATGCAGGAGCTGGTGCTCAAGCAATAGCCTACTTCTACCCGCATCTGCAAGCAAAGCGCGCCGAAGCTGCCCGGCCGGACCCGGAGAATGGTGGGTCCCCAGCTGTGGTGAGTGCATGGTCCTGCCCCCGGCGGGGCGGCTTCGCGCGTGGCGCTGCCTCCTTTTTCCGCTCAACTGCTCTCTCAGCCCCTACCCGATGATCAAGATTACCAACCTGGAAAAAATCTACCGCACGGAAGACGTGGAAACGGTAGTGCTGCACGAGCTGAACCTGCAGGTGCAGGAAGGCGAGTTTGTGGCCGTGATGGGCCCCTCGGGCTGCGGCAAGTCCACGCTGCTCAACATCCTGGGCCTGCTCGACGACCCCAACGCGGGCTCCTTCGTGTTCGACGGCACCGAGACAGTGGGCTTCTCGGAGCGCCGCCGCGCCGAGCTGCGCAAGCACGCCATCGGCTTCGTGTTTCAAAGCTTCAACCTGATCGACGAGCTGACGGTGTACGAAAACGTGGAGCTGCCGCTGGTGTATACTGGCGTGCCGGCCGCCGAACGCAAAAAGCGGGTGGAAGAGGTGCTGGACAAGATGCGCATTATGCACCGGCGCAACCACTACCCGCAGCAGCTCTCGGGCGGGCAGCAGCAGCGCGTGGCCGTGGCCCGCGCCGTGGTCAACCGCCCGCGCCTCATCCTGGCCGACGAACCTACCGGCAACCTCGATTCCAGCAACGGCAACGAGGTGATGGAGCTGCTTTCGGAGCTCAACGAGCAGGGCACGACCATCGTGATGGTGACCCACTCCGAGCACGACGCCCGCTACAGCCACCGCATCGTGCGCATGCTCGACGGGCAGACTGTGGCCGAAAACATCCTGACGTAGCGCTTCACCCCCTGCCCTTCCCGCCATGCTCCGTCATTACATTACCGTCACGCTGCGGAACCTGATCAAGCACAAGCTGATTTCCGCCATCAATCTCTTTGGCCTCACCGTGGGCCTGACCTGCTGCCTGCTGATTCTGGCCTACATCCTGCACGAAACCAGCTACGACCGCAGCGCGCCCCATGCCGACCGCACTTACCGCGTCACCCGGGAGTTTTTCAACCCCGACGGCGCCAGCACCCTGCAGCTCAGCTCAGTGGCCCCGCCCTTCGGCCCGCTGCTGCAGAACGACTTCCCGCAGATCGAGCAGCTGAGCCGGATGATTCTGTTGAGCCCCGTGGTGGTGCGCCACGAAGACCGTATCCTGACCGAGGACAGCCTGTTTTTCGCCGAACCGGCGTTTCTAGAGCTGTTGGGGGTACGCATGCTGCGCGGCGACGCCCGCACCGCCCTGTCGGAACCGCGCTCCGTGATACTGGAGCAAAGCGCGGCCCGCAAGTACTTCGGCGACCAGGACCCACTGAACCAGGAGCTGAAAATTCAATCGCGCATTTTGTGCAAGGTCACCGGCGTGTACCAGGCCCTGCCCGAAAACAGCCACCTGCACCCGGCCGTGCTCGTGTCGTTCAGCACCCTGAACGACTCTACCATCTACGGGGAGCGAAACCTGCGCACCAGCTGGAGCAATAACGCCTTCCACACCTACATGCGCCTGGCCCCCGGCTCCGACGCGGCCCAGCTCGAAGCCCAGTTTCCGGCCTTCCTCGACCGCCACCTGCCCCAGCCCGAGCGGGCTACCGACTACGTGCGCCCCTCCAAGATGAGCAAGCTGGCCCTGCAGCGCCTGCCCGACATTCACCTGCACTCCAACCGTGCCGATGAGCTGGAGCCCAACGGCGACGTGAACCGGGTGTACATCTTCGGCATCATTGCCCTGTTCGTGCTGCTGATTGCCTGCATCAACTACATGAACCTAAGCACGGCACGGGCGGTGCTGCGGGCCAAGGAAGTGGGCGTGCGCAAGGTGGTGGGCGCCCAACGCTCCGAAATCATCTTGCAGTTTCTGGGCGAGTCGGTGTTCATCACGGCCGTGGCCACGCTGCTGGCGGTGGCCTGCACAGTGCTGGCCCTGCCCTGGCTGAGCCGGCTGGCCGGCACGGCCCTGCCGCCGCAGCTGCTGTGGCAGCCGCCGGTGCTGCTGGGCCTCGCGGTGTTGCCGCTGGTGGTGGGCGTGGTGTCTGGGCTGTACCCGGCCTTGTTTATGTCTTCGTTTCAGCCCCAACAGATTCTGAAGGGTTTTATGAAAGTCAGCGGCGGCCTAGCGTTTCGGCGGATGCTGGTGGTGGTGCAGTTTGTGGTGAGCATCGGGCTGCTGGTCAGCACCGCGGTGGTAGGCTTGCAGATGCGCTACCTGCAGCAGACCCCGCTGGGCTACGACCGGGCGCAGATTGTCACGCTGGACTACCCGCTGAGCCTCCGGCCCCAGTACGAAGCCTTCCGCCACGCCCTGCAGCAGCAGGCCAGCGTGCAGGCTCTGAGCCGCTCCTCACGCATCCCCACCGGCCGCCTGCTCGACGCCAGCGACGCCGCCGCCAGCATCGGCGACTCGCTGCGGCCCACCTCGTCCAGCGTGAAGTACCTCGGCATCGACGAAGGCTTCCTGCCGACCTACGGCATCAAGCTGGTCGCCGGGCGCAACTTCGACCGCAAGGCCTTCCCCACCGATACTGTGGGCTTTATCCTGAACGTCACCGCCGTGCGCCTGATCGGCTGGAAGTCGCCCGCCGAGGCAGTGGGCCAGGCGTTTCGCTACGGCGGGGTGATGGGCCGGGTGCTGGGCGTGACCGAAGACTACCACTTCGAATCCTTGCACCAGCCCATCGTGCCGCTAGTGATGTGTCTAAGCCCCGTCACGAATGGTTCGTCCTACAACTACATGTCGGTGAAGCTATCCGGGGCCGACGTCGCCGGCTCGTTGCAGCACCTGGAGCGCACCTGGAAGGAGTTTCTGCCCGACGAGCCCTTCACCTACACTTTCCTGGACGACAGCTACGCCAAGCTCTACCAGGGCGAGCAGCGGCAGAGCACGCTCTTCGCCATCTTCGCCGGCATTGCCATCTTCATTGCCTGCCTGGGCTTGTTCGGCCTGTCCTCGTTTGCCATTACTCAGCGCGTGAAGGAAATCGGGGTGCGCAAGGTGCTCGGGGCCAGTACCTCGGCCATCGTGCTGCTGCTCTCCAGCGACTTCATGAAGCTGGTGGGCGTGGCCGCGCTGCTGGCCTTCCCGCTCTCGTGGTACGTGATGCACAACTGGCTGGCCGACTTTGCTTACCGCATCAGCATGCCGTGGTGGGTATTTCCCTTGGCCGGGCTGGCCGCCGGGCTCATTGCCCTGGCCACCATCGTGTCGCAAACGGTGAGCGTGGCCCGCGCCAACCCCGTCAAGAGCCTGCGCACGGAATAACAATTTGCGCTGTGCCCACAAAAAAGCCGCGCTCCTGCTTCAGGAACGCGGCTTTTACGGTTTTCGGGTGCCGTTACTGGCCATCGGTGGGCTCGGGGCGGGGGCCGCTGCCGTAGCGCGGGTCGTCGTCCTTCCAGGCGGCGCGTTGGGCGTCGTTACCGGCGTTTTGGGTGGCGGCTACGGCCGCGGGGTTCTGGTTTTGCTCTACGTGGCCGGGCTGCTGCGCCGGGTCGGTCTGCTGGCTTTCCTGGGCGTAGTTTTCGGTGGGCGGCGCGTCGGGCTTGCGGAACTCGCTGAACTCGTCCGGGTTATCGTTGGCACCGCTGTTGGAGTGGGTCGGGCGTTTCGGTTCGTTAGCGGCGTCCTGCCGCGGCGTATCGGACGATTGGGGTGTGGTAGCCATGGAAAGTCAGGTAAGGATGAAGGAAACATGCCGCTGCTGCGCACAGCGGCTCGGCAGTCTTCCTCATACGGCATAATGCCGAGCTTGGCTGGGCGGCAGGCTCCCACCTCGACTTACCGCACTGACTATCAGCTATAGTTGCCTGTTATCCCTCGGCCGCTGAACCCAGGATTAAAAGCGTGTTCGGGATTTTCGTATTAGGTCCTGCTGCGCCTGTCGAATGACTTTCGGCCACAGCCTGTTCTGAATTCAGAAACCGCTCTAAACCACTTGCCAAAAGCGTTTCCATACGGCGTTGACCAAATTTATTGGGTTATATTGAAGTGAGTAATTAAATCCATTCCTGCTGTAGTAACCTTACAGCCTGAATGCGTTCGATACCGCAGGACAGCCCCTCGTAAATCACCCTGATGCGTTTTTCCACCCTTCTGGTCAAGTGCTTATTGCTTAGCCTGGCGGTTTTCCTGACGGCTTGCGCGCCTGGGCCGGGCACCACCCAACGCATCGGGTTTTCGCAGAGCGTTGGCCAGGATGGGTGGCGGCAGGCCATGCTCGCGGGGATTAAGCGCGAATTGACGTTTCACCCCGAGATTCAACTGCTGCTGCGTGATGCGCAGGGCAGCAGCCAGCAGCAGCAACAACACATCCAGGAATTGCTGCAGGCGGGCGTTGATGTACTGATCGTAGCGCCCAGCGAAGAAGCAGCCCTGGCCCCGGCCTTGACCGAGGCGCACCGCCGCGGCATTCCCGTCATCCTGCTCGACCACCGCACCAGCACGGTGCCCTACACAGCCTACGTGGGCGGCGACAACACCACCGTGGGCGCTTCGGCGGCGCGGTATGCGGCGCAGTTGCTGCACCAGCGTGGGCAGGTGGTCGAAATAGTAGGTTCGTCCCCCTCGCCCGTTTCGGAGGAGCGGCATCAGGGGTTCGTGCAGGCGCTGCGGGCCTACCCGGGCATGCAGGTGGTCGGGCAGGTTACCGGCGACTGGCAGCCGTATTCGCTGCAACCCGACCTGACCGCCCTGCTGCAAGCGCACCCCCAGGCCCAGCTCATCTTTGCGCACAGCGACCTGATGGCGCAGGGCGCCTCAGAGGTGTGCCGGCGCTTGGGCATGACACACGTGCGCATCATCGGCGTCGATGGGCTGGCGGGCCCGGGCAACGGCATGGAAATGGTGCAGCAAGGGCGCAGCACGGCTTCGCTGTTTTACCCACCGGGCGGCGAGGAAGCCGTTCGGGTGGCGCTGAAGCTGCTGCGCCACCAACCCTTCGAGCGGGAAAATATCCTCGGCTCCATCGTCATCGATTCGACGAACGTGCTCACCATGCTGCAACAGGAGGCCAAGCTGGCCAGTCAGCAGCAAGGCATCGAGCAGCAGCAACTACTGCTAGGCACCCTGCAAGCCACCTACGCCAGCCAGCGCACCGTGCTCTACGGGCTGCTGGCGACGTTGCTCGCGGCCATCGTGCTGGGCGTAAGCGCCTGGCGCGCCGCCCGGGCCAACCGGCAAACCAACCGGCAGCTGAGCCGCCAGAACGAAGAAATCCGCGCCCAGCGCAATCAGATTGCGGCCATGGCCGAGCAGGCCCAGGCGCAAAACGAGGCCAAGCTGCGCTTCTTCACCAACTTCTCGCACGAACTGCGCACGCCGCTGACCCTCATCCTAGGCCCGGTAGAAGAGCTGCTGCGGCCCGATACCAGTGCCGCCCTGCTGCCCGCGCAGCGCCACGACCTGGGCCTGGTGCGCCGCAATACGCAACGCCTGCTGCAGCTGGTCAATCAGCTGCTCGACTTCCGGAAGATGCAAGGGGGCAAAATGGCCGTGCAGGCCCACCCCGACGACTTCGTGGCCTTCGTGCGGGAGCTGGTGGAGACCTTTGAGCCGGCCGCCCGGGTGCAGCACCTGACGTTGTCATTTGAACCGACCGAGCCGACGCTACCGGGCTGGTTTGACCGCAACGTGTTGGACAAAGTCTTTCTGAACCTGCTTTCCAACGCGCTTAAATACACGCCCGCCGGCGGACGCATTAGCGTGGCTATGCAGGCGCTGGACCACGGCCGGGTGCAGGTGCAGGTCACCGATACCGGGTGCGGCATCCGGGCGCAGGATAGCCCGCACATCTTCGAATGGTTTTACCAGGGCGAGCAGGCCACGGGGGCCAAAGGCTCGGGCATGGGGCTGGCGTTGGCGCAGGGCCTAGTGCGCCTGCACCAGGGCGAGTTGTCGTGCACCAGCCTGCCCGGGCAGGGCAGCACGTTCACCGTGGTACTGCCGCGTGAGCTGCCTGCGGTGCTGCGCAGCACCGCTGCGCCTATCGTCACCATCGAAAGGCCGGCTCTGGAGGAACCTGTGCTGCCGTCAGCGGAAGCAGACTCCGCAGAAGCTTCCGAGGCCACGCCGCTGGTAGTGGTCATCGAAGACAACCCGGACGTAAACGACTTTGTGGCCCGCAAGCTGCGTCCGCATTACCGGGTACGAACGGCGGCCGATGGCGCGGCGGGCCTGCAACTGGCCACGGAGCTGCTGCCCGACCTGATTGTGTGCGACGTGATGATGCCCGGCCTGAGCGGGCTGGAGGTGGTAAGCCGCCTGCGGGCCGACTGGCGTACCTCGCACATCCCCGTCATTCTGCTCACGGCGCGCATTGCCCCGGAGCAGCAGGTGGAAGGCGTGCAAGTGGGAGCCGACCTCTACCTGACCAAGCCTTTCAGCCCGGCCCTGCTGCTGGAAAGCGTGCGGACGCTGCTGGCCAACCGCGCCTACCAACGCGAGCATACCCGGCGGCAGCTCCTGGCCGATCAGCCCGTGGGCGAAGCGCCCGCACACGACCCCAACCAGCAGTTCATCACCGACCTGACGGACATCATCGAGGCGCACCTCACCCAAACCAGCCTTACCGTGGAGGAGGTGGCCCAGCAGTTGCACCTTACCCGCACGCAGCTCTACCGCAAGGTGAAAGCCGTGCTCGGCACCAGCGTCACTGATTACCTCCAGCACGTACGCCTGCGCAAAGCCCGGGAGCTGCTGCTCAACACGCCTCTCACGGTCACGGCCGTCGCCTACGAAGTGGGCTACACCTCTCACTCCTACTTTTCCAGCAGCTTCAAGGCCCGCTACCAGGTGTCACCTTCCGAATTCCGGGCCCAATGCCTGGCGTCATCGGCTTGAGGGATTGTGCACCAGCCGTACAAAAATTGATAGCCGAGCTTTACCCAGAGGGCAGTTAACGCATTTATCACGCACAAAAACAGCATCTTACATTTATTTACCACTTTGAACACGTGTGAGTTAATTTCTGCATAAGCCTGAAGAAAGAGCTACGGAGCTTTACTCTCCCATCCACTCTTTCTCGCTCGTTTCATGCATTCCCGTCGCGCGTTTGTAAAGTCCGCCGCGCTGCTTTCGGCCGGCGCCCTGCTTAGCCCGTCCCTGCTGGCGGCTCCTACCAAATACATCGGCCTGCAGCTCTACACGCTGCGCGAGGCCATGGCCAAAGACCCTGCCGGCACTCTGGCCAAGGTGGCGCAACTGGGCTACAACTCGGTGGAAGGCGCGACTTACACCGGCAGCCAGAAGTTTTACGGTCTGGACCCGGCCGCCTTCGCCAAGCTGCTCAAGCAGCACGGGCTGATCATGCCCAGCAGCCACTACCGCCTGGGCGAAGAGCAGGAAAAGGGTCAGCCGGTGCAGGGCACCATGCTGCACGGCTGGGACCAGGCCGTGGACGATGCCGCCCAGGCCGGCGTCAAATACATGGTGTGCGCCTACCTCTCGGAAGCCGAGCGCGGCAACCTAGACCACTACAAGCTGCTGGCCGAGCGCCTGAACAAGGCCGGGGAGCGGTGCAAGAAGGCCGGCATTCAGCTCTGCTACCACAACCACGACTTTGAGTTTGCGGCCCTGGACGGCAAGCTGCCCTTCGACGTGCTGCTGCAGCAAACCGACAAGAACCTGGTGCAGATGGAGCTGGATCTGTACTGGGCCACCAAGGCCGGCCACGACCCGGTGGCGCTGTTCAAGCAGCACCCCGGCCGCTTCCCGCTCTGGCACGTCAAGGACATGGACAAGACGCCCCAGCGCGGCTTCACCGAAGTCGGCAACGGCAGCATCGACTTCAAGCGCATCTTCGCTCAGGCCCAGCAGGCCGGGCTGAAGTATTTCTTCGTGGAGCAGGACCAAACGCCCGGCTCACCCTTCGACAGCATTCAGCAGAGCATCACGCACATCAAGCGGAACCTGGTATAGCCGGCTCCGCTGCCCCGATCTTTTTACTGCCTTCCCATCCCACCCACAGTTATGGCACAGAATACCTATGACGCCATCGTCATCGGGTCCGGCATTTCCGGCGGCATGGCCGCCAAGGAGCTGACCGAAAAAGGCCTAAAAACCCTCCTGCTGGAGCGCGGCCGCAACGTAGAGCACATCAAGGGCTACGTCAACGCCAACAAGAATCCCTGGGAGTTGCCCCACCGCGGCGGCGTCACGGAGCAGATGAAGGCCGATTACCCCGTACTCCGGCGCGACTACACGCTCAACGAAAGCAACCTCGACTTCTGGGTCAATGAGAAGGAAAGCCCCTACGTGGAGGTCAAGCCCTTCGACTGGTTTCGGGGCTACCAGGTAGGCGGCCGCTCCCTGATGTGGGGACGGCAGTCGTACCGCTGGAGCGACCTGGACTTCGAGGCCAACGCCAAGGACGGCATTGCCGTGGACTGGCCCATCCGCTACAAGGACCTGGCGCCCTGGTACAGCCACGCGGAGAAGTTTGCGGGCATCAGCGGCAACCGCGACGGTATTGCCCACCTGCCCGACGGCGAGTTTATGCCGCCCATGGACATGAACTGCGTGGAGAAGGACGTGGCCGCGCGCATCAAAAAGCAGTACGGCGGCAAGCGGCACATGGTGATTGGGCGCACGGCCAACATCACCCAGCCCCACCACAACCGCGTGAACTGCCAGTACCGCAACAAGTGCTGGCTGGGCTGCCCGTTCGGGGCTTACTTCAGCACGCAGTCGGCCACGCTGCCAGCGGCCGTGGCCACCGGCAACCTCACGCTACGGCCCTTTTCCATCGTCACGCGCATCCTCTACGACAAGGACACCAAGCGCGCCACGGGCGTGGAAGTGCTCGACGCCGAAACCAACCAGACCTACGAGTACTACGCCAAGATTGTCTTCCTGAATGCCTCGACGCTGAACACGGCCTGGGTGCTGATGAACTCGGCTACCGACGTGTGGCCCGAGGGCCTGGGCAGCAGCAGCGGGGAGTTGGGCCACAACCTGATGGACCACCATTTCCGCGCCGGGGCCCACGGCGAAATGCCGGGCTACGAGGACAAGTACGTGTACGGCCGGCGCGCCAACGGCATTTACGTGCCGCGCTTCCGCAACATGTTTGGGGAGAAGCGCGACTATATCCGCGGCTTCGGCTACCAAGGCGGCGCCGGCCGGGAAGGCTGGAGCCGCGACGTGGCCGAAATGAGCATCGGTGGCGACTTCAAGGACGCGCTGACCGAGCCCGGGCAGTGGACCATGGGCATGACCGGCTTCGGCGAAATTCTGCCCTACCACGACAACCGCGTCAGCCTCGACAAAACCAAGAAGGACAAGTGGGGCCTGCCTGTGCTGGCCATCGACGCGACCATCCGTGACAACGAGCAGAAAATGCGCATCGATATGATGCAGGACGCGCAGGAAATGCTGGAAAAAGCGGGCCTGAAGAACGTGAAGACCTACAACAACGGCTACAACATGGGCGGTGGCATCCACGAGATGGGCACCGCCCGCATGGGCCGCGACCCGAAAACCTCGGTGCTCAACCAGCACAACCAGGTGTGGGACGCCCCCAACGTGTACGTCACCGACGGGGCCTGCATGACCTCGGCCGCGTGCCAGAATCCCTCGCTGACCTACATGGCCCTCACGGCCCGTGCCGTGGACCACGCCGTGGGCGAGCTGAAAAAGCAGAACGTTTGAGAAACCGGACTGGAAAAATGGTGAACCTGGGCGCCGTCAAAGCACCAAACTCACCATTTCACCACCTCACCATTTCACCGTTATGAACAGACGAGATGCCCTGGCCCGCGTAGCCCTGCTGATGGGCGGCGCCGTCATCGGAGCCGACTATTTCCTGACCGGCTGCGGCCCGGCCGCTTCCGAAAAGGAGAAACCCCAGGGTCGGGCGCAGGCCCCCGCCAAGCCCAAAGAGCTGCTCGACGCCAAGCAGCAAGCCTACCTCGACGAAGTGGGCGACACGATTCTACCCGCCACCAAAACGCCCGGCGCCAAGGCCGCGCAGGTTGGCAGCTTCATGGCCGTAATGGTGCGCGACTGTTACAAGCCGGAAGACCAGCAGACCTTCCTGAAGGGCTTGGATCAGCTGGAAACGGCCAGCCAGAAGCTGAACGGCAAAGGCTTCCTGGACAGCACGCCCGCGCAGCGCACGGCCCTGCTCACCAGCCTCGACGCCGAGCAGAAAGCCTACGCCAAGACCAAGACGCCCGAGCAACCCAACCACTACTTCCGCATGATCAAGGAGCTGACGCTGCTCGGCTTCTTCACTTCCGAGCCCGGCGCCACCCAGGCCCTGCGCTACCTGCCCGTGTCCGGCAAGTACGACGGCGACGTGCCCTACAAAAAAGGAGACCGGGCCTGGGCTACTACTTGAGTGGGGCGTTGCAGCAGCAAAGCAATTCAGAAAACTTCTAGAACGTCATACCGAGCTTGTCGAGGTATCTCGCGTGCTGACGTTGGATAGTAAAGTCATTGTTGAACAACGATATTATCGGTGGAAGTCAGCACGCGAGAGGCCTCGACAAGCTCGGCATGACGTGCAAAACTGACTTTCTCAACAACTCTGCATGAAACTACGATTGGGAATGATTGGCGGCGGCCAGGGCGCGTTCATCGGGGCGGTGCACCGGCTAGCGGCCGCGCTGGATGGGCAGTACGAACTGGTAGCCGGCGCCTTCAGCAGCAACGCGGAAACGTCCCGAGCCAGCGGGCAGCTGCTGGGCCTGGCGCCCGGGCGCGTGTACGGCTCCTACCAGGAAATGCTGGCACAGGAGCAGGCCCGGCCCGAAGCCGAACGGGTGCAGGTCATCAGCATCGTGACGCCCAACCACGTGCACTTCGCCCCGGCCAGGCTCGCCCTGGAAAGCGGCTTCGACGTGGTGCTGGACAAGCCCCTGACTTTCTCGCTGGCCGAAGCCCGCGAGCTGGCGGCCGTGGTAGCCGCTACGGGCCGCCGACTCTGCCTCACGCACACTTACACCGGCTACCCCATGGTGAAAGAAGCCCGGGCGCTGGTAGCATCGGGGCAGCTGGGCCGCATCCGCAAAGTGTACGTGGAGTACCCGCAGGGCTGGCTGAGCCGCCTAGAGGAAGGCTCGGAAAACAAGCAGGCCGCCTGGCGCACTGACCCGGCCCGCAGCGGCGTGGCCGGCGCCATGGGCGACATCGGCACCCACGCTTTCAACCTGCTGGAGTACGTCACCGGCCTGCAGGTGGAGCAGCTCTGCGCCGATATCCACACCGTGGTGCCGGGCCGGCTCCTCGACGACGACGGCGCGGTGCTGCTGCGCCTCAGCGGTGCCGCCAGTGGCGTGCTGGTGGCTACCCAGGTAGCCGCCGGCGAGGAAAACAACCTGCGCCTGCGGGTGTACGGGGAGCTGGGCGGCCTCGACTGGCAGCAGGCCGACGCCAACACCCTGCTGGTGAAATGGCCCGACCGCCCCGCCGAAATTCGCCGTACCGGCGCCGCCTACCTCAGCACCGCCGCCCGCCACAACGCCCGCACCCCCGCCGGCCACCCCGAGGGCTACCTCGAAGCCTTTGCCAACATCTACCGCAACTTCGCCCTAACCCTGCAAGCCGAGCTGGCTGGGCAGCCGCCCGCGCCCGAAGCCCTGGACTTTCCCGGCATCGAGGAAGGCGTGCGTGGCATGGCGTTTATCGAAACCGTAATTGCCTCGGGCCGCTCCGCTGCGAAGTGGACCGAGCTGAGTGTGTAGCCGCGTATGAAGACCATCAAAGGACCCGGCATTTTCCTGGCCCAGTTTATCGGCGAGCAGGCGCCCTTCAACAGCCTGCCCGCTATGTGCGAGTGGGCCCGCGGCCTGGGCTACCACGGCGTGCAGCTGCCCACTACGGATAGCCGCTTTATCGACCTGCAGCTGGCGGCCGAAAGCCAGACCTACGCCGACGAGCTGCGCGGCACCGTGCAAGCAGCCGGCCTGCAAATCACCGAGCTGTCGACGCACCTGCAGGGCCAGCTGGTAGCCGTGAACCCGGCCTACGACGCCTTGTTCGACGGCTTCGCGCCCGAGGCGGTGCGCGGCAACCCTGCCGCCCGGCAGCAGTGGGCCGTGCAGCAGCTCAAGTACGCCGCCCAGGCCTCGCAGCGGCTTGGGCTGACGGCCCATGCCACCTTCAGCGGGGCCCTGCTCTGGCCCTACGTGTACCCCTGGCCCCAGCGCCCAGCCGGACTCGTGGAGACGGGCTTCGCGGAGCTGGGGCGGCGCTGGCGGCCTATTCTGGACGAGTTTGACCGTTGCGGCGTGGACGTGTGCTACGAAATCCACCCCGGCGAGGACCTGCACGACGGCGTGACCTACGAAATGTTCCTGGAGCAGGTCGGCCAGCACCCGCGCGCCTGCCTGCTCTACGACCCCTCGCACTTCGTGCTGCAGTGCCTCAACTACCTGGAGTACATCGACATCTACCACGAGCGAATCCGGGCCTTCCACGTGAAGGACGCCGAGTTCAACCCCACCGGCCGCCAGGGCGTGTACGGCGGCTACCAGAGCTGGGTCGACCGCGCCGGCCGCTTCCGCTCCCTGGGCGACGGGCAGGTCGACTTCAAGGCCATTTTCAGCAAGCTCGCCCAATACGACTACCCCGGTTGGGCCGTGCTGGAGTGGGAGTGCGCCCTGAAGCACCCCGAAGACGGCGCCCGCGAAGGCGCGACCTTCATCCAAGACCACATCATCCGCGTGACGGACAAAACCTTCGACGATTTTGCCGCCGCAGGTACCGATGCGGCCCGCAACCAAGCCTTGCTAGGCCTTTAATCCCGCTTGCCACCCATGAAAAAAGCCTTACTCCTCCTCAGTTGCTGCGCCTTGTTCACCGCCTGCAGCTCCGAGCCAGATAAATCCGCCGCCCAGGAATCCTACACGCTGGCCGATCAGCCCGACCCGATGGCGGCGGCCGACAGCACCACCGGCGCCAACGTCAGCGCCGTGGCTCACCAGCCGCAGGTAGATACCAGCGTCACCAAAATCGGCACGGCGCCCACCGGCGGGGCAGTCGGCGCGGGCGCCAAGCTCATTGCCGGCTCCGACTGCACCGGCTGCCACCGCGAAAACGACAAGCTGCTGGGCCCCGCCTACCAGGCCGTGGCCCAGAAATACCCCGCCAACGAGGCCAACGTGACCATGCTGGCCAACAAAATCATCAGCGGCGGCAAGGGCAACTGGGGCGACATTGCCATGACCCCGCACCCCGATCTGCCCAAGGCCCAGGCCGAGGAAATGGTCCGCTACATTCTCAGCCTGAAGTAAACCGCCCACTCTGCTCCTTCTCACCGCATTCCCCTCCCGATTATGACTGCCACCATCCGGATTAAGCTGTCCATCATGATGTTCCTGGAGTTTTTCATCTGGGGCGCGTGGTTCGTGACGCTGGGCACCTACCTGCTGCGCAACCTGCACGCCACCGGCACGCAGGTGGGCGTGGCGTTCCTGACGCAATCCATCGGGGCCATCGTGGCGCCGTTCATCATCGGGCTGATTGCCGACCGGTTTTTCTCGGCCCAGAAAATCCTGGGCGTGCTGCACCTGCTCGGCGCCGGCCTGCTCTGGCGCGCCTCCGTGGCTCCCGACTTCGGCGCGTTCTACCCGAGCATCCTAACTTACATGGTGCTCTACATGCCCACGCTGGCGCTGGTCAACTCCATTGCCTTCCGGCAGATGCAGAACCCGCAGAAGGAGTTTGCGCCCATCCGGGTGCTGGGCACGCTGGGCTGGATTGTGGCGGGGCTGACCATCGGCTGGCTGAACTGGGAACAGCGCGACAACCTGCAGGCCACGTTTACCATGGCCGCGGCGGCCTCGGCGCTGCTGGGTTTGTTCAGCTTCACCTTGCCGGCCACGCCGCCCGTCAAGCGCGGCCAGTCCAGCTCTGTCGGCGACCTGCTCGGCCTCGACGCCATCGGCCTGCTGCGCAACCGCTCCTACCTGATTTTTTTCCTGGCATCGGTCGCCATCTGTATTCCGCTGGCCTTCTACTACGGCTTCACCAACCCCTTCCTGAACGAAGTGGGCATGAAAAGCGCCGCCGGGGTGCAGAGCCTGGGCCAGGTGTCGGAGCTGCTGTTTATGCTGGCCATTCCGTTGTTTTTCAGCCGGCTGGGCGTGAAGAAAATGCTGGCCATCGGCATGGCGGCCTGGGTGCTGCGCTACGTGTGCTTCGCCTACGGCAACGTGGAAGGCGGCTACTGGATGCTCATTGCCGGCATCGTGCTGCACGGCATCTGCTACGACTTCTTCTTCGTGACGGGGCAGATTTACACCGACAACCTGGCGGGCGAGCAGTTCAAAAGCTCGGCGCAGGGCTTCATCACCCTGGCCACTTACGGCGTGGGCATGCTGATCGGCACGCTGCTCTCGGGCCGCATCTTCGACGCGTACCAAAGCTCCGCCGGCAGCCACGACTGGCGCATGATCTGGCTGATTCCGGCCGCCATTGCCGGGGCGGTGCTGGTCGTGTTTCTGCTCTTGTTCCGCGAGCGGGGCACGGTAGCAGCTACGCCGGCCGTCGGAGCTGAACCGGCGCCGCAGCTCACCACCGCTAGCTAGCCCGCGTTATGGCTGCTGCCTGGAACCGTCGTGCTGCCCTGAAAGGCCTGCTGGCCGGCGCGGCTACCGTGGGCACGGCCGGCCTGGCCGGGGCCTGCCGCGCCGATGACAAGCCAGCTGCCGCCGCGAACCTGAAGAACAACCTGCGCCACTCGGTGTGCCGGTGGTGCTTTCAGGATATGCCGCTGGAGCAACTCTGCGCCGCCGCGAAGCAAATCGGCATCAGCGGCATCGACCTGGTGGGACCGAAAGACTGGCCGACGCTCAAAAAGTACGGGCTGGACTCGCCCATGTGCAACGGGGCCGAAATCAACCTGACCGACGGCTTCAACGACTCACGGTTTCACGCGCAGCTGCAGAAACAGTACCGCGAGATGATTCCGCTGGTGGCCAAGGCGGGCTACACCAACCTGATCTGCTTTAGCGGCAGCCGGCGCGGCATGTCGGATGAAGCTGGCTGGGCCAACTGCGTGCGGGGCCTGCAGCCCCTGCTGGCCCTGGCGGAGCGGCACAAGGTGGTGCTGGTGATGGAGCTGCTCAACAGCAAAATCGACCACCACGATTACCAATGCGACCAGACGCGCTGGGGCGTGGAGCTAGCTAAGCGGCTCGATTCGGAGCACTTTAAGCTGCTCTACGACATCTACCACATGCAGATCAACGAGGGCGACGTCATCCGCACCCTCACCGAGTACCACCCCTACATTGCCCACTACCACACCGCCGGCGTGCCCGGCCGCCACGAAATCGAAGACGCGCAGGAGCTGAACTACCCAGCCATCATGCGGGCCATCAAGGCCACCGGCTTTCAGGGCTACGTAGCCCAGGAGTTCATGCCCCAGCAGCCCGATAAGCTGGCTTCCCTGCGCCGCGCCGTGCAGCTCTGCGACGTGTGAGCCGCCCCTACCCTCTTTCCCGACTAGATTTGCCTTGATGAAGCTGCCCTTCCTTGTCTTTGCTCCTTTACTTGTAGGTTTTGCCATGACGGCCCACGCGCAACAAGCAGCCAAACCGGAGGACACCGAAGTGTGGCAGCCGGTGCCGAAAACGGTGGCAGGCAAGCTGCAAGCCACGCCGCCGCCTAAGGGAGCCATCGTCCTGTTCAGTGGCCAGGACCTGCGCGAGTGGGTATCGGCCGCTGACCGCACGCAGCCGGCCCGCTGGCAGGTCGCCGACGGCTTGCTCACGGTGGACAAAACGGTGGGCAACATCGAAACCAGGCGCACCTTCACCAATTACCGGCTGCACCTGGAGTGGCGGGTACCGGCCGGCATCACCGGCAAGGCCCAGGCCCGGGGCAACAGCGGCGTATTTCTGGCTTCGCTGGGGCCCGGCGACGTGGGCTACGAGCTGCAAGTACTGGATTCGTATCAGAACCCGACCTACGTCAACGGCATGGCGGGCAGCATTTACAAGCAGCTGATTCCGCGGGCCAACCCCGCGCGCAAGCCCGGCGAGTGGCAGTCGTACGACGTGCAGTGGACGGCACCCACGTTCAAGCCCGACGGCGCGCTGCAAACGCCCGCCCGCGTGACGGTAAAGTTCAACGGCGTAGTGGTCCAGAACAACGTTGCCCTGGCCGGCCCCACGCTCTACATCGGCCAGCCGCACTACCAGGCGCACGGCCCGTCGCCCATCAAGCTGCAGGCGCACGGCGACCCCAGCGAGCCGATCAGCTTCCGCAACATCTGGGTGCAGGAGCAGTAGGATACTGGCCAAAGGTTCAGTCCCGACGCGCTGCCGCCGTTTGCCGCTTCTTGCGCGCCCCCGAAAGCCACGGGAACTACATCGGTACCAGCAGCCCGATTGACTTTCACCGCTATACGCTGGCCGTGGAGCACCAAACGGCCTTCAACCCGCGCACCATATTCGCAGTCCTGGGTAAGGCAGAAGTGCCCGTGTACCAGCAGGACGAAAACGGCCGGTCTGTGCCCATCCTGGTAATGGAGCAAATGGGGCTAAAGCAAGCTGGGCCGGTACTCAGCTGCCGATAAGTACGGCAAATAACGGCCCAGCTACCTATCTTCCGGGCCCCTTCGCTTACCCGCTATCCGTACCCGTGACTTACGCTGATTTTGAAGCCCGCTGGAAACCTGCCGGCGGTGCCGAACGGGCCAACTACGGCCTGTTCCTGCAAGACCTCTGCGACCTGCTGGGCGTGCCCCGGCCCGACCCCACCACCGACGACCCCGCCCAGGATGCCTACGTACTGGAGCGGGCCGTGCAGTTCAACGACGGCCCCAGGAAAAGCACCGGCCGCATCGACCTCTACAAGCGTGGCTGCTTTGTGCTGGAAACCAAACAGGGCACCGACACGCCCGACCAGCAGCAGAAGGCCCAGCGCGCCGAACTGGGCCTGGAAGCCAACAAGCGCCGCAAGGGCCACGCCGTGCGCGGCTCCGCCAAGTGGGCCGAAATGATGCAGGCCGCCCGCCAGCAGGCGCTGGGCTACGTGCGCGCCCTGCCCGCCGACGAACCGCGCCCCCTGTTTGTGCTGGTGGTGGATGTGGGCTACTGCATCGACGTGTACAGCAACTTCGCCGGGGTTGGGGATTCGTTTGTGCCCTTCCCCGACCAAATCCGGTTTCGGCTGCTGCTGCCCCAGCTGGCCGAGGACAGCACCCGCGCGCTGCTGCGCCAAATCTTCCTCGACCCCAAGGCCCTCGACCCCAGCCGCCGCGCCGCCCGCGTCACGCGGGAGCTGGCCGGGCGGCTGGCCCGCCTGTCGGCGCAGCTGGAGCAGGCCGGCCACCATACCGACGTGGTAGCGCAATTCCTGATGCGCTGCCTCTTTACCATGTTTGCCGAGGATACCGGGCTGATACCCAAAACCTCGTTTACGGGCGTGCTGACGGAGTACCGTACCCCCGAGCTGCTGCCCTTCCTGCCCGACGTGCTCAGCAACCTGTGGCGCACCATGGATACCGGCGGCTTCTCCTCGGAGCTGAAGGCCCGGATCAAGCGCTTCAACGGCAAGCTGTTCCACGACACCACCGCCCTGCCCCTCAACGCCGACCAGGCCGAGCTGCTGCTGCAGTCGGCCAAGGCCGACTGGACGGAAGTAGAGCCGGCCATTTTTGGTACGCTGCTGGAGCGGGCCCTCGACCCCAAAGAGCGGCACAGCCTGGGCGCGCACTACACCCCGCGCCGCTACGTGGAGCGGCTGGTGCTGCCCACCGTGCTGGAGCCGCTGCGCCGGGAGTGGGCTGCCGCGCAGGCCGCCGCCTGGAGGAAGGCCAAAGCAAGGAAGCCCGCGCCGAGCTGGTACGCTTCCTGTCGCGCCTGACTTCCATCCGCATCCTCGACCCCGCCTGCGGCTCCGGCAACTTCCTGTACGTGACGCTGGAACACCTCAAACGCCTGGAAGGCGAAGTACTGGCCGCTATCAACAGCTACGGGCACACCGGCCTGCTCGACCTGGGCGGCGGTACCACCGTGAGCCCGCACCAGCTGCTGGGCCTGGAGCTGAACCCGCGCGCCGCCGCCATTGCCGACGTGGTGCTGCGCATCGGCTACCTGCAGTGGCACCTGCGCACCTACGGCCCCTCCGAGCTACGGGAGCCGCTGCTGGATGAATACCAGAACATTCGCCAGCAGGACGCCGCCCTGCAGCACGGCCCGCCCGTGCCCCGCCTCGACGCCCAGGGCAACCCCGTGACGCGCTGGGACGGCACCACCAAGCCGCACCCCGTCACCGGCCAGCCCGTGCCCGATGAAAGCGCCCGGACGCCCGTGTATGACTACCCGAATCCGCAGTCAGCCGAGTGGCCCAAAGCGGATTTTATTGTCGGCAATCCGCCGTTTGTGGGCCCGGCCCGAATGCGTGACGCACTAGGCGACGGGTATACCGAAGCCCTGCGTAAAGCCTATAAAGGCAAAGTGCCTGATTCGGCTGACCTGGTAATGTACTGGTGGTACAATGCTGCTGCTGCCGTGCAACGAGGCGACGCCGAACGGCTGGGATTCATTACGACTAACAGCCTCAAACAAACCTTTAACCGCCGGGTAATGCAGCCTTTCTTGGAAGGCGACCCGGCCCCGCTTACGCTCACCTTTGCTATACCTGACCATCCTTGGGTGGATAGTGCTGATGGAGCCGCTGTGCGTATTGCTATGACTGTAGCTGAACGTACTTCGAAGGCGCTAGTATTAGGCCAGTTATTGACGATAAAGACGGAAGCAGTTCCTCAAGGTGAGGAAGCTGCCGAAGTGACTTTTTCAGAACAACAAGGTCAAATTCTTCCCGACTTGTCGATCGGGGCGGCTTTGGACAGTGCCACTGCTTTAAAGGCAAATGAAGGGTTGGGCAACCGAGGTGTTCAGTTGATGGGGGCAGGTTTTATAGTTACTCCTGAGCAAGCGAAAAAAATGGGCTTGCATACTGTAGCAGGCTTGGAGAACCATATCCGGCCTTACCGTAATGGACGCGACTTAACAGATAAACCGCGTGGAGTGATGGTTATTGATTTTTTCGGCTTAAAAGCCGAAGAAGTGTTAGCGCAATATCCGGCAGCATATCAGCATCTGCTTGAAAATGTCAAGCCTGAACGCGACCAAAACAACCGTGCTTCTTACCGGAACAATTGGTGGTTCTTTGGTGAGCCGAGGGGAAATTTCCGGCCTGCTTTGAAAGGATTATCCCGGTTTATTGCTACCGTAGAAACTGCGAAGCACAGGATCTTCCAATTCGTGAGTGCTGACGTTATGCCGGATAACAAGCTGGTTGCTATTGCGCTGGATGATGCCTTCTATTTAGGTGTTCTTTCTAGCCGTATCCATTTACTTTGGGCTAGCGGCACGGGCAGTACACTAGAGGATCGGCCTGTGTATGTAAAGAGCAAGGGGTTCGACCCGTTCCCCTTCCCCGACGCCACGCCCGAACAGCAGGCCCGCATCCGGGAGCTGGCCGAACATCTGGACGCACACCGCAAGCGCCAACAGGCGGCCCACCCCGCGCTAACGCTGACCGACCTCTACAACGTGGTGGAGAAGCTGCGCGCCGGCCAGCCCCTGAGCACCGCCAAGGAGAAAACCATCAATGAGCAGGGCCTGGCCTCCGTGGTGCTCAGCCTGCACCAGCAGCTCGACGCCGCCGTGGCCGCCGCCTACGGCTGGCCCACCGACCTGCCCGACGCCGAAATCCTGACCCGCCTGGTGCGTCTCAACCACGAACGCGCCCGCGAAGAGCAGGCCGGCCACGTGCGGTACCTGCGCCCCGCCTACCAGGCGCCGGAGCTGCAGCAGGCCACGCTGGCGCTGCCCGCCGCCCAGGCCGCTGCCGCTACGGCCGCCGCCACGGAGGCCACCGGCCCCCAGCCCTGGCCCGCCGAGCTGGCCCAGCAGATGCAGGCCGTACGGGACGCCGTGCAGCAGGCCGGCCAGGCCCTTACGGCGGCTCAGGTAGCCACCCGCTTCAAGCGCACCAAGCCGGAGAAAGTGCAGCCGCTGCTGGATACGCTTACCGCTCTCAGCCTGCTCCGCGCCACCGCCGAGGGCGCGTACGCAGCATAAGCAAGCCCGTCCTGCCTGATCCGGCGTCCGCGCAGTCGAAGGGCACCCCTACCGCGCCGACGCCAGATTAGGCATTACCAACCCAGTTGTGTCCGAATACTCGTTCTGAGCTTATTAAACATCATGCGCCGTCAGGCTACCCCTCTCCCACGGAGAGGGGGCCGGGGGGTGAGGCCCAACGAAGCCCGACGACCTTCAACCGCGCGGACGCCAGATCAGGCATGACCGTTCTGGAGCTTTCCGACACAGCCTTAATTACTTAGAATATAGCCACCCCGCGCCGCAGCCCAATAACCTCCCTCCAAGGCCGCCTGCGCCCAAAATGCGCGGATGTGCCATCAAGTACAATACTGCCACCAACGCACCTGCTGCCGAAAAGCAAAAAGCCCGTCCCTGCATCAGGAACGGGCTTTTCAGCAGAGAGGATGGGATTCGAACCCACGATGACCTTTTGGGCCATACACACTTTCCAGGCGTGCTCCTTCGACCACTCGGACACCTCTCTAGGTAGCGGAAAGCTGCGCAAAGTAACGCGGCATTTCGCACATACGCAAGCCGCTAAAAGCGGATACTGGTGCCGGCGGCCTGGCTGACCGAGATTTCGCCGCGCAAGTCGCTCAGTAGCAGGCGGCGCGTGGTTTCGGCGTCGCGGCCCAAACCCAGCACGTACATGAGCTTGGTGATGGCCGCCTCGGTGGTAATGTCCTCGCCGCCGATAACGCCGAGCTCGGTAAGGTGGGCACTGGTTTCGTAGCGGCCCTGGATGACGCGTCCTTCCTCGCACTGGCTCACGTTGAGCACGTACACGCCGCGCTCGGTGGCTTCGCGCAGGCATTGCAAAAACCACGGGCTGGTGGGGGCATTGCCCGAGCCGTAGGTTTCGAGCACGCAGCCGCGCAGGTCGGCGGCGCCGAGGATGGCGCGCACCATATGCTCGGTGATGCCCGGGAAGAGCTTGAGCACCACCACGCGGTCCTCCAGGTGCGGGTGCACGCGCAGCGGGCCGGCGGGCAACAGGCGCAGCAGGTTGTCGTCGAACTCCAGCTCGATGCCGGCGCGCGCCAGCGGCGGATAGTTCTCGCTCCTGAAGGCGGAGTAATGCTGGCTCTCCACCTTCTTGGCCCGGGTGCCGCGAATCAGTACGTCGTTGAAGAACACGCACACCTCGGGCACGCGCACGGTGCCGGCGCGGGGGTGGCGAGCCGCCGCAATTTCCAGGGCCGTGACGAGGTTGCGGCGCGCATCGGTGCGGATGCGGCCGACGGGCACCTGCGCCCCGGTGAAGATGACGGGCTTGCCCAGGTTTTCGAGCAGGTAGCTCAGGGCGGCCGCCGAGTAGGCCATGGTATCGGTGCCGTGCAGCACCACGAAGCCGTCGTAGGCATCGTAGTGCTGCTGCAGGATGGCGGCCAGCTGCAGCCACTCGGTCGGCGTCACGTTGCTGCTATCGATGGGCTCGGGCAGGCTCAGCACCGACACTTGCATGCCCAGCTGGCGCAGCTCGGGCATCTTTTTCTGAATCTGCCCAAACTTCATCGGCACCAGCTCGCCGCGCTTGTTTACGGACATGCCCACCGTGCCGCCGGTGTATATCACCAGCACCGAGGCCCGGGGCGCAGTGGCGCCCGCCGCGGCATCGACGATGACGGAGGGCTGCAGTTGTTCGGCCACGGCGCTAGAGCTTGAAGAGGTTACGGGCGTTGGTGGTCGTGGCTTCGGCCACTTCCTCCACGTCCTTCTTCAGCAGTTCGGCCACGCGGCGGGCTACCAGCGGCAGGTAGCTGGGCTCGTTGCGCTTGCCGCGGTGGGGCACCGGCGCCAGGTAGGGGCAGTCGGTTTCGAGCAGCAGGTGCTCCAGCCCAATGTGGGGCAGCACCTGATCGAGGCCGCCGTTTTTGAACGTGGCCACCCCACCAATGCCGAGCTTGAAGCCCAGCTTGATGGCGCGCTCGGCCTCCTCACGCGTGCCCGAGAAGCAGTGAAACACGCCGGTGAGCGTGCCGTCCTGGGCGGCTTCCACCAGCTCGGCGGTTTCCTGGAAAGCCTCGCGGGTGTGCAGCACGATGGGCAGCTGGTACTTTTTCGCCAAATCCAGCTGCACTTTCAGCGCTTCCTGCTGCCAGGCCAGGGTGGTTTTGTCCCAGTACAGGTCGATGCCGCACTCCCCTACTCCGGCGAAGGGGCGCTTGGTGAGCCAGTCTTCCACCCGGTACAGCTCCCGCTCGAAGTCCTTGAGCACGTGGCAGGGGTGCAGGCCCATCATGGCGAAGCAGTGCTCGGGGTGCCGCGCCTCGGTTTCCAGCATGGCGTCGATGCTGGTGTGGTCGATGTTGGGCATCAGGATGGTGCTGACGCCGGCGGCGTAGGCACGCTCAAGGGCGTCGTCGCGGTCGGGCTTGAACTGCTCGGCGTAGATGTGGGCGTGGGAATCAGTCAGAATCACGGATCAGGGCGGATTAACCGGATTGCACGGATTTTAGCTCCGCTGACCTCCGGTTGTGAACGTTTGGGAGGGTACGGCAAAACTAGTCAGCTGGGACGTAATGCGGCGCCGGGCAGCCTGCGGGGTGGCCCGGCCCGGCGCTACTCGCGGTACTGCCGGCCTTTCCACTCGAAGGGGCGGCGGCTGAACCGAAAGCCGGTGAGGCCTGCCGTGACGGCCAGCGTGTACAGCTCAAACAAGGGCAGCAAATGCAGCGGAGCCCGGCGGCCCACCTTGCCGTAGGCGCTGCCGGCCAGTAGTGCCTGCGCCAGCAGTTTGGCGCCGAGGATGCCCAGCCCCGCCGCGCCGCCCCACAGCCAGCCTGCCACCAGCAGCGCCGGGTAGAAGCCCGCGTAGTAGATCAGCCCGAGCTGAATGTGCCGCGGCAGGCCCTCCACCCCACGCAGCCAGCGCCGCCGCTGGTGCAGCAGTCCGCGCCAGGAGGGCATGGGCAGCGACTCGGCCAGCACGGCCGGCTCGAACACGTTCAGCCAGCTGTAGCCGCGGCGCAGGATGGCCTGGAACAGCTCATAGTCTTCGGTGACCGAAAACGGCAGGGTCTCGTAGCCGCCCACGGCCTCGTAGGCGGCGCGGGTGATGAGCATGTTGTTGCCCATGGCCGTAACGGGCTGCCCGCGGTCTGATACCATCTGCACCAGAGCCAAGGACATCAGCCAGTCCAGCCCCTGCACCCGGTCGAACAGACGCGGGCCGCTCACCACCGTAAGGCCCGTGACGGTGGCCATGCCGGGCCGCAGGTGGCCCACCAGGCCCTGCACCCAGGTAGCGGGCAGGCTGATGTCGGCGTCGGTGATGAGGAAGTACTCGGTGGTAGCGGCGCGGGCCAGGTGAGCCAGCACGTTGGCTTTGCCCCGGGCCGCGCCCAGGGTATCGGTGATGGGAATGATGCGAAACGAGCCCGCGAAGCCGGCCATAGCCTCGGCGGCCACGGCCGCGGTGCGGTCGGAGCTGGCGTCGTCGCCGAGTAGCACTTCCAGGCACTCGGGCGGGTAACGGAGGGCCCGCACGCTGCGCAGGCAGCGGCCGATGGCGGCTTCTTCGTTGCGGGCCGCAATGAGGATGCTCACCCGCGGGGGCGGACTGGGCAGCGGCTGCGCCTGCGGCGCCCGGCGGCGGCTAAACAGCACCCACGCCCCCAGCAGCAAGGCAAACCAACCGATGAAAAAGACACTCAGAACGACACTCACGGGCAGAAGAAAAATTGGCGGCTCACAGCGCCCCAAATTGGTAGCCCCGCTCGGCCAGCGCCTGCAGGTAGCGCGGCAGCACGTAGCGCAGGTTGGGGCTGGCTTTCAGGCTGTCGTGGAACACCACCACGGCGCCGGGCCGGGTCAGGCGCAGGGCGTCGCGCAGGCACTGCTCGGGAGCGTAGGCGCGGTCGTAGTCGCAGGTGAGCAGGTCCCACATGACCACGCGGTAGCCGGGCTGCAAGGCGCGCTGCAGCCCCGGTGTAATGCGGCCGTAAGGCGGGCGGAAGAAACGGGGGGCACCGGGCTGCAGCTCGTCCAGGGCCTGTTGGCAGCGGGCAATATCCTGCAAGTACTCCTCGCGGGAGGTCGTCCAGCCGCTGAGGTGCCGGTGCGTATGGTTGGCCAGCCGATGCCCGGCGGCCAGCACCTGCCGGGCCACGGCGGCGTGCCGCTCCAGGTTTTCGCCCACGCAGAAAAATGTACCCTTAGCCTCGTATGCCGCGAGCTGCTCCAGCACCCAAGGAGTTTCTTCGGGGATGGGGCCGTCGTCGAAGGTGAGGTACACCGTGGGCTGCGCAGCGGCGGGCCCCTGCCAGATGGCGCCGGGTAGCCAGCGTTGCATAAGGCCCGGCAGGCGGTGCAGGTGCATGGGCAGTAGAGTTCAGATAACGAGGAAGCGCGAAGGTAAGACGGGCACCGCAGACCGGCCCGGGCGTGCTTCCGCTTATATTCGGCTCCGGCCGCCTTTCTCCCGCCGCGGCGCGGCCTGATCAATCCGCTGACGAAAAAGAGCACGTTGACTGGGCACCGCGCGGCGACTCCAAGAAGCTATTCAGGAAGTTCTTGGCACGTCATGTCGAGCTTGTCGAGACATCTCGCTAGATAGTATCCTTTTCGTCGAATGGATAAGATTACAATCAGGAGTCAGCACGCGAGAGGCCTCGACAAGCTCGACATGACGTTCTGTTTCGTTTTTCAACGAAGCACGCGAGATGGTTCGGCTGCGCTCAGCATGAGGCCCTAATTTTCGCTTTTGAGCAAAATCCAAACACGCTCTTAGGTAATAAACCTGGTTACTAATAAAGTATCCTTGTTTACTTCCCAGCTACTACAGCCTCGATGCTGCCCCACAGCCGCCGGGCGCTTTCGTCCCAGCTAAACCGTTTGACGTTTTGCAGCCCTTGCTCCCGCAGTTGCGCGCGTAGGGCTTCGTCGGCGTCGAGGCGGCTTAGCGCGGCCGTCAGCTCGTCCACCGAAAAGGGGTTGGCTAGCAGCGCACCGCCGGGGCCGGCCACTTCGGGCATGGAGCTCCGATCGGAGGTCAGCACGGGGCAGCCGCTTTGCTGGGCCTCCACGATGGGGATGCCAAAGCCCTCGAAATAAGGCACGTAGGCGCAGGCACGGGCCGCGCCGTACAGCTGCACCAGCTCTTCATCCGAGACGCGCCCGGTGAGGTGCACCGCCGCCTGGTGCTGCATCTGCTGGTACACGTCGAAGATGGGGCCGGCTTTCCAGGCCTTACGCCCCACGATAAGCAGCTGGGTGTCGGAGCTGGTCTGGGCTTTGAACTGCTCGAAAGCGCGCAGCAGATTTACCAGGTTTTTGCGCGGCTGCAGCGCCCCAACAAAGAGGATGTAGGGCCGGCCGCCGCTGAAGCGCTGCCGCACAGCGGCCTGCTCTGCATCGGGCAAGGGCTGGAAATGGGCGTCGGCGGCGTTGTACACCACATCGATGCGGGCCGGCTCGGTGCCGTAGGTCTGCACGATGTCCTGCCGCGTAGCTTCCGATACGGCCACGAGGCGCCGCGACGCCCGCACGAAGCGCGGGAAGAAAAAGTGGTAGTACTGGCGCACCAGCCAGCTCACGTCCTGCGGAAAATGCTCGAAGGCCAAATCGTGCACCACCGTCAGGCGCGGCACGCTGGTAGTGAGCGTGGTGAAGCCGTCGGTGCTCAGAAACACGGCCGGCCGGTGCCGGCGCAGCCACGCGGCTACCGCGCCCTCAAACCACGCCACAAACAAAAACGGATGGCGGGCCGGCGGCGCCAGCACGTGGGCTACCACGTTGGGCCCGAACACGTAACGCGGGTCGTAGGCCCGATCAAAGAGGAAGTGGAAAGTATGCTCCGGGTGCTGCTGCACCAAGCGGCGCAGCGTCTCGTAGGTGAAGCGCCCAATGCCCTCGAGCTGGTCGCCGGGCAGCAGGAAGCGGGTGTTGACGGCGATATTCAAGGTGCTAATGTGGAAAATGTGCTGATATGCTAATGGTCGGGCGCGGCGTCTTTGGCGGGCTCACTTCAGGAATAAGTATCTAATTAACCCAAGTTGCGGAGCGGGGCCCGAGCTAGAAGCTAAAGCTAGCTCCGCAACTTGGGTTAATTATCAAACCTTTGATTTCAGCGCCGCCCGCAACTCCCCTACCCGCAGCACGCCGCTGCCAAACAGCAACGCCACGAACACCAGCCCAGCCACTACGCTTTCGGCTATCCAGTGCAGGTCCGTGAGCTGCTGCAAGCCGTACCACACCGCGCACAGGCCCATGAAAGTACCGCCCAGGCGCCCCAGCAGCCCCCACGGCACGGGCACGCCAGCCCGCAGTTGCACCAGCGCCACGTACCCCCCCGACACCAGCACGGCGCAGATAAGCGTGTTCAGCGCGCCGGCTACGGCCCCGTAGCGCGGCAGCAGCAGCACATTCAGGCCAATATTGAGGGCAATGCTCAGGGCTACGAGCCAGCTCACGGGCCGCTCGTGCGAGGTGCTGGTGAGCAGGGTGCTGTAGATGGCGAAGAAGGCGTGCACCAGCACGTTCAGAAACAGCAGCTGGGCGCACAGCGTCATGCGGGCCAGCTCGGCCGGGGAGCTGCGGCTGAACTGAAAGAACAGCAGCTCGCCGCGAAACAGCACGAACGCGCAGATAAACAGCAACGGCACCGTGGCCACGCGCTGCCCAAACCACAGCAACTGACGCTGCTCATCGCGGTTGCGCAGGGCGTGAGCAAACTTGGCGAAGAACAGCGGCAGCACCGTCCACAGGTACATCATCACGGCATCCACCCAGCGGTAGGCCCCGGCGTAGTAGCCCGCCTCCCGGGGCGAGGCCAGCCGCTCGATCATCAGCATGTCGATGCGCTCATTCATGCCATAGAGCAGAGTGATGAGGGCAAAAGGCAGGCTGCCGCGCAGCAGCTCGCCGGCCTGGGCGCGGTTGGGGCGCCATGGTACCCGCCCGAAGAGCCTGGCTACCAGCGCGTAGAGCAGCACAAAGGTAAATACCGCCGCCGCCGTGCGCACCGTCACGTAACGGTCCAGGGTGATGCCGATGGGCAGCAGGGCCAGCACCAGGCCAAGCATCAGCGCCTTTTCCAGCACCGAGAGCCAAGCGTCGGTATTGAAGTGCTGGTGGGCCTGCACCGCGCCGCGCAAAAACTGCGCGTACTGCGTCAGCAGCAGCCCGCCACCGATGAGGGCCAGCAGGTACAGCGTGTGGCCGCGGTAGCCGATCAGCCAGCCGCCGGCCACCATGATGCCCAGAAACAGCAACCCCAGTGCCCCGCGCAGCGGCAGCACCGTGGGAAAGTACTCCGGTAGAAAGCCCGGCTCGGCCGCCACGCGCTTGGTGGTGTGCTGGGTGATGCCCAGGTCCGACACCGAGGCCAGCACCAGCGTGAAGTTCAGCAGGGCGGCAAACGTGCCGAACGCAGCGTGGCCGATGCGGTCCTGCACCACGTTTTCGGCCACCACCCAGCCTGGCTTCACGAGCAGGTTGAGCAGAACGGCGAGGCTGATATTTCCGAAAAAGCGTTTGATGGGACCGGCAAAAAGGGTAGGGCCGCAAAGCTACCAAAAAGCCGCGCGTACCCGGTTTTTGTGGTAGCTTTGCCAAGTCCGCCCGTGGCCCTGAGGGCTCGCGGCCCGGCCGTCTTCTTCCCTAGTTGCGCTACATGTCCGCACGCCCGTACTCATTATTGGGCCTTTGGCCGATTGTCAACCGTTGGAAATACCTGGTGCTGGGCGCCGTGACGCTGGCCGCAGTGGTGAGCATCGTGGTGGCGCTGCTGCTGCCGAATATTTTCAAGTCGACGGCCGTTTTCTACCCCACCAACCCCGAATCGACCGATCCGGACCGCTTTGTGACCCCCGAGGGCAACAAGCTGGAGGTGCGCAGCCGCAACGAAGACCTGGACCGCGTCATCACCATCGGCACCTCGCAGCCGGTGGCCGAGCACATCATCCGCAAGTTTCGCCTGCACCAGCACTACCAGTTCGGCACGCCCGGCGACGAAATGGCCGACCAGGCCACGCTGGAGGAATTCAACTCCAACCTGAGCATCGTGCACACCGAGCGCGACGCCATCGAGCTGACTTTTCAGGACCAGGACAAGCACCTGGCCGCCCGCATTGCCAACGAGCTGGTCAGCGTCGTGGACTCCTTTAACCAGCAGCTGACGCTGGAAAACCGCCGCAGCGTACTCGACCTTTACCGCACGCGCTTCACCTTCGTGCAGCGCGAGTACGACCGCACCCGCCTGGCCCTGCTGGCTGGCCGCCGCCACTACGGCATCCACGGCCTGGAAATGGAGTCGCGCTACCTGGCCAAGGAAATCATCGAAACCGAAGCGGCGCTGCGCCGGGCCGAGGGCGAAGGCGACAACGGCAAAGCCGCCGGCCTGCGGCGCGCCCTGCGCGGCCTCACCCGCGCCGACGGCGGCAACGTGGTGAACCTGGAAAGCTACGTGGCCGGCACCGACTCGATGAACACCCTCTACGCCCGCTTCAACGACCTGCAGACGCGCCTGATCAACGCCCGCTCGGCCTACGAAAACGCCGACCTGGCCCTGAAAGGCAAGATTTCGTCCTTGTACGTGGTGCAAAAGGCCTACCCTGCCGCGCGCAAGGCCAAGCCCATCCGCTGGCTGATCGTGGCTTCGTCGGTGTTTATCACGTTCGTGCTGTCGGTTATCGTCATTTCGTTGCTGGAGCTGTACCGGCGCACCACCAGGCCTCAGCCCGAGGCCGTGGCCGTGTCATGAGCGCGCTGTTGAGCCGCCTGCGGCCGCGCGACACTCCCGAGCGGATTTTCGTCGCGTTTGTACTGCTGCTGGTAGGCGGCGGGGCCGTGGGCTTGCTGGCGCAGTCGCCATGGGGCCTGCTGCCCGCCCTGGCCGTGGTGGGCGTGGGCGTGCTGGTGGTGGACTGGCGCTGGGTGTACTACCTGCTGCTTAGCACCTTGGCCTTTTCGCGCGAAGTGGCCCTGCCCGGCGGCCTAAGCCTGGACGTGCCCTCCGAGCCGTTGATGCTGGTGCTGCTGGGCTGCCTCGGCGCAGCCGTGCTGAGCGGCCGCAGCGGGCTTACCCGCCACCAGCTGCTGCACCCTTTCGTAGTCATTCTGACCCTGATGCTGCTCTGGGCCAGCGTGTCCAGCGTGTTTTCCGTCGACACGACCAAGTCCATCAAGTACCTGCTGGCCAAGACCTGGTACCTCGGTCCGTTTCTGCTCGTCACGCTGCTGCTGGTGAAGCGCCCCGCCGATGTATGGCGCATAGCGGCCTGCCACGCGGCTGCGGCGTGCCTCACAGTGTGTTACGCGGCCGCCCGCCACGCCACCCGGGGCTTTAGCTTCGCCGACGTCAACTGGGCCATTCAGCCGTTTTACATCAACCACGTCATCTACGCCACGGTGATGGCCCTGCTGCTGCCCTACGCGTTTTACGCGGCCCAGGCCAGCCGCGGCCTTGGGCGCTGGGCGTGGCGCGTGGCCATGGTGGTGCTCACGTTTGGGTTGCTTCTCTCCTATACCCGCGCCTCCATCCTCTCCATTCCGATAGCGGGTATTTTCTACTGGGTGATGCGCCTGCGCCTCACGCGCTGGGTGCTGCTGGGCGCGTTTCTGGGCGCTTTTAGCGGCGCGCTGTACTTCGTGCAGCAAAACAACTACATGCTCTACGCCCCTGACTTCGAGAAGACCATCTGGAACGGGGAGAACTTCGAAAAGCACCTGGAGGCCACCTACAAGCTGGAGGATCTGTCGGGTATGGAGCGGGTGTACCGCTGGGTAGCCGCCGCCCGCATGCTGGCCGACAAACCCGTGACGGGCAGCGGCCCTTCCACCTTCTATCCGGAGTATAAGCGCTACACCGTCAAGAGTTTCCGCACCTACGTATCGGATAATCCGGAGCACTCCACCACCCACAATTATTTCCTGCTGCAGCTGGCCGAGCAGGGCGTGCCGGGTTTTGCCTTGTTTGCGCTGTTGGTCTGCGTGACCCTGCTGGTGGCCGAGCGGCTCTACCACCGGTCCGCGGCCCAGCCCCGTATTCGCCGGGTGGTGCTGGCCGTCACGCTGTCGTTGGTGGTCATCATCTTTCACCTGACGCTGAACGAGCTCATCGAAGTCGACAAAATCGGCTCGTTCTTCTTCATTGGGCTGGCAGTGCTGATCCGGTGCAAGGACTGGCTCGACGAAGCTGCTCCCGCTCCGCAGGCCGGGGTGCCTTTGGTGGCGGCTTAAAGGCCGCCTTGCCAATCTCAAGCTGGTATGCTTATGGCCCGCCTACTCGAGCTTTCCAAGCGCCTGTTGAAAGCCTTCGGGTGCCTGCTGGCTATACCGTTGATTTTGCTCCTGCTAGTGGTACTGTTCGGGCTAGGCCAGGCCGCGGTAGATGCCGTGCAAGCCCGTGTAACGGCCGGCACGCGCGTGACCATCAGCTGGCCTTCGCAGTGGGGCTGCGACGAATTCTACGAGGCGTACCAGATGCACCGTATCGAGCACCCTAACGCGCTGGCGCGTTGGCTGTTCAAGGGCGAAACACTGCTGGTGCCCTACCCTGTCGGCCGCTACAACGACACCGTGGCCTTTCACCGCTACTACTCACGCCTGGGCCTCCCGGCGGAGGATACCATTGTGGTGCGCGGCCACTTCGGCGACGACGTGAACGTGGGTGAGCGAGGCTTGATGTACTCCTGCGAGGCTATTCCCTATTTCCAAGTAGACGCCATCTACACCCAGCGCGGTAAGCTGCTGCGCCGTTTCCGTCAGTAGTTGCTGCTAGTGCTGCGTTGGTAGTTGCCGTGGCAGACCAGTAGCATCGGGTTTCCAGCCCAGGGTAGTCCGGGCTTCCTGCCGCACGCGCGTTTCCATAACCTGCTCGTTGAGCATATCGAGGCTGGCCATGTGCACCGCGGAGCCTTTGGGATACAGAGGCTCGAGGAGCACGTACGTGCGCCGGCCCAGCCAATAGTAGCTGCCCGCCCCATCCCCGGCGCGCGGCGGACCAAACTGCTTTGTGAGAGCCGCCAGGAGCAGTTCGGGGCTGATGCGGCGGTCGTAGTCGCAGGTGATGCCGATAAAGCGGCCGTTGCGCACCCAGTACGTGGGCCGCGTAGGGGCGCCGGCTATCAGCGTGTCTTGGCCCTGTTGGTAGAGCTTGGTGGTTTTCCAGCGCTTGCCCACCCCCGAGCCGGTGGGCCGTAGCCCCCGGTTCGGCGCTGGTTCCGTACCGAAGCGGATGCCTCCTACCTGATAAGCGCTGTCGAAAGCCGCCATGCCGGGCATGGGCCCGCCAGGCTCCTGCGCCTGGCCAGATAGCGCACAGCCCAGCAAGCCACAGGCCAGCACCACGCGTTTTTTCACCGGAAGCGGCAGGTCAGGATGGTGATGTCGTCGGCGTAGTGCGTGCCTTTGACGTTGAAGGCCGTGATGCGGCGCAGCAACTCCTCGTGCAGCTTGGGCAGCGGCAGATAGCGCTGTTCCTGCATCGTGCGCAGCACGCCTTCCTCGCCAAACTCGTCGCCGGCTTCGTTGAACACTTCCGTCAGGCCGTCAGTGTAGTTGAGCAGCAGGCTGTGGGCGGGCACTTCCAGGCGGCCCACTTTCAGCATGGGCAGATCTTCCATCACGCCGAGCATGATGGTACCCGTTTTGAGGGCCTGCACCGGGCCCTGCCCCACGTCAGGAAGCAGCAGCGGGTCGTTGTGGCCGGCGTTGACGTACTCCAGCTGCCGGGTGCTGCGGTCGTACACGCCGAAGAAAGCCGTGATAAACCGGTCGCCGCCGGAGTTGCGGAAGATGAGGTTGTTCAGCTCGCTTACCACCGTGGCCAAGTTGGCCTGTTGGCGCAGCAGCGTGCGCAGCCCGGCCTGGAAGTTCGACATGAGCAGCGAGGCGCCCACGCCCTTGCCCGATACGTCGGCCACGCAGAACAGGAAGCGTTCCTTATCGATGGCCACCACGTCGTAGAAGTCGCCGCCGACGGCCGTGTGCGGCACGTAGGTGGCGTGCACGGCCACGTGCGCGTCGTTGGGCAGCTTGTTGGGGAAGAGCATGGCCTGCACTTCCTGGGCAATTTCAATCTCCTTGCGCACGGCGGCGGCCTGCACCTGCTGGCGCACCAGCCGCCGCGACGACACCGCGCCGAGCAGAATCTGGCTCAGCGACTCGATGAACGTGACGGCTTCGCGGCGGGCCTCCATGGTGCCGGTGTAGTTCTGGTGCGGCAACCCGATGAACACGAGGCCGAGCAGCTGGTCGCTCTGGCGCACGGGCAGCACCGAGGCAAAGTGCTGCCAGGGGCTGCCCAGCTCCAGGTCGGCCACGTCGACGGGGTGCTCCGGGGGGAAGCGTTGCAGTTGCTCGGGCAGGGTGATGCCGCGGAAATCGGGCATGCCGGGCCCGAAAGCTACTGGGCAGCGCCATTGGCCGTCTTCGGCCACGTACACGGCCAGCTGCCGCACGCCGAGCTGCCCGAGCAGGGTAAACTGGAAAATCTTGTAGAGGTTCTCGTCACTGGGCTCGCCGTTGATGGACTGGGTAATTTCCAGCAAGGCGGCAAGCTCCCGCTCCTTCAGCTTCAGCAGAAGGTGCTCCTCTTGGGTGAGCGGGGGCAGCGAATGGGCCATAGGGGCAGGGTCTGAGTTAGCGAGGGCAGAAGTTTAAGAGTTATTGAAAAGGAGGTTTCTGAGGCAGAACGTAACTCATAAACTCCTCCCTCACTAACTCCTCAACTGACCTCACTGAAGGGGCGTTTTAGGGTCGTAAGCGTCGCGCAGGCCGTTGCCGAGCAGGTTAAAGCTAAGCACCAGCAGGCTAATAGCCGCGCCCGGCAGCAGCGTAAGCCACAAACCGGCCTGGGTGCCCAGAAGTTGGAACCCTTCGTTCACCATCAGGCCCCACGAGGGAGCCGGCGGCTGCACGCCCAGCCCGAGGAAGCTCAGGCCGGCTTCGAGCAGGATGGCGGCGGCGAAGTTGCTGGTGGCAATGACAATGAGCGGACCGAGCAGATTGGGGAGCAGGTGGCGCACCAGCAAGCGGCTCGTCGGTAAGCCCAATACGCGGCCGGCCTCCACGAAGGTTTTCTCCCGCAGGCTCAGCAGTTGCCCGCGCACCACCCGCGCTACGTCGACCCACATAGTCAGGCCCACGGCTACGAAGCTGGTCCACACGCCTTTGGAGCCGAATGCCAGCGAAATAGCAATGACCAGCATAATGCCCGGAATACTCCATACTACCGTCATCACGCCCAGCAGCAGGGAGTCGAGCCAGCCACCGGCGTAGCCCGCTATAGCCCCCACGGCCACGCCGATGGCCAGCGAGATGAGCACCGCGACCAGGCCAATGCCGAGGGAAATGCGGGTGCCCAGCAGCAGACGGCTCAGCTCGTCGCGGCCGGCTTTGTCGGTGCCCAGCCAGTAGGTGCGCTGCACGAGGTGGTTTTGCTCGATTTCGGCGCGCAGCGCGGCGGCCGGGCCGGCGTGCCCCGTTACCTGCGACAATGCGTAGCGCCGCTCGGCCTCGGGCAGGGCGCCGGGGGCCTGAAAGGGCTGCGCCACGAGCGTATCCCCCACCACGTGCCAGCCCCCGATGGGCACTTCGGCAAACTGCGCCGGGCTACCGCCCAACCAGCGGCGGCCCAGGTTGCCGGCTTCTTCGCCCGCCGAGTCGGGCATAGCGAGGCGCAGAATGGTGGCCCGAAAGCCCGGCGGCTGCTTCTGCAACTGCACCAGGCTGTTGTTGGCATCGGGGGTGCTGTCGGGCAGCACGAGGTAGCCCAGAATGGCTACCAGGGCGCACAGGGCAATAAACAGCGCCCCGGCCATGGCGGGCTGGTTGCGCAGCAGCCGCCGGCGCACGTAGTAGCCGGGGGTGCGCACGGGCGCCGCAGTGGGTGCGGCCGCAACGGTGGGCGCGGCCATTAGCGCGTGTTGTGTTGCAACAGGCCTTCCTTCGTGGCCAGGAAAAAGCAGTCCTGGCGCAGGGCGCCGAACGAGGTGGGCTCGTAAGCCAGCTCCGTGTCGGGGTCGGGCCAGAAGCAGCGCACGAGGCCCTGCTCCAGCAGGCCGCGCAGCTGTTGCTCCAGCTCGGGGGCCGTCAGGCCGGTGCGCTGCTGCAGGTCGGGGAAGGAAGTGACGAAGTACAGTTCGTCGAGGATATCGAATTCGGCGTCGGTCACGGCGGAAGGCTCAGCGGATGATGGGCAAAGGTATCATCGGCGGGGCAGGAATGCGAAGCCCTTTACCATCCCCCGGCGGGTTTAATCCGCAGCGGCTACGGCCGGCGCGTACATAGCTGGTCCGTCAGGACGCCCTTCCTGCGCGCGGACGTATTGGACGATGCTCTCAATTTCCTGGTCGCTGAGCGCGAAGCTGGGCATCTGCTGCTTCTGATACTGGTTGAAGAGCTTCACCGCGTACTCGTCGCCGCTGGCTACCACTTTGCTGGAGTTCTTCACCCACTTGATAATCCACGGCAGCGGGCGGCGCTTCTCAAGGCCCGCCAAGGCCGGCCCTATCACTACGTCGTTGACGGCGTGGCACTGGGCGCAGTTGCTTTTGAACAGGGCGTCGCCGGCCGCAACGGCTTCCGCATCGGCGGGCGTCAGGTTCAGAGAAGCCAGGTGCAACGAATCGGCTTGCGGCGAGTGGGCCAGCTGGGTCGAATCGAGCAACTGTTCACTCGGGACGGGCTCTTGTTCAGCGGCTACTACTGGCCCCGACTCAAGGCCGGTAGCCGTCAGGAACAAGACGACAAGGCTGCAGACGAGCAGGGCAACAGCAGCTGGAAATACCAGCGTCAGGGCATTACGGGACATGGCGAAGCGGGATTGAATGGCACTAATGAAATCGGCCAAAAAGTACCCCTCGCGCCGTTATGAGCCAAGCTAATTCTGCGGTTTTTGCACTACTTGGCGGTCCTTCCAGCGGTAACTGCCGCGCAGGCCCAGCAGCCCCACTGCCAGGGCGTACGGCGGGTACACCAGTTGTAGCAGCGGCACCCACATCAGCCACCGGCGGCGCCGAAAAAACCGTAGTACCGGCGCCAGAAACAGCACATCGGCGCCGAGCTTCAGCGCCCACCCAGCCGCAGCCCACGGCCACAGGACCGGCTGCCAAAGAAGTATCAGCATCAGTAACCACAAGGCCACGTTGGCACCGAGTACCACCAGGGCCAGGCGGCGCGAAGCCGGGCTTTGGTAGTGTCGCCACTTGCTGGCCCAGCGCACCCGCTGCTGCAGCAAAGCCCCAAGGGTAGGCTGCGCAGCTGTTTGCACCACGGCGGCGGCTTCGCACAGAAACCGGATGCCGCCGGGGTGCCGCGCCGCTATTTTGTGGAGCAGAAACTCGTCGTCGCCGCTGGGTACGTGCGCATTGCCCTGGAAACCACCCACGGCGGCAAAAGTGGCGCGGCGGTAGGCCAGGTTGGCACCGTTGCACATGGTGGGAATCCGCAGCGCAATGCTGGCCGCGCCGGTTCCCACCAGGGCGGCCAACTCCAAACTTTGCAGTTCGGCCAGCAACCCGGTGCCCGTCAGCAGCACCGGCCCGCTGATAAAGTGCACGTCGGGCTGATTCAGATAAGCACTGTAGGCCGCCAGCCAACCTTCGGCCACCCGGCAATCAGCATCGGTGCAGACTACCCACGGCGCCTGCGTAGCGGCCAGGGCGGCCTCGATAGCGGCTTTTTTGCCGGTGCGCTGCCCCGGCAGCTCGACCAACGGCAGCAGACGCAGCGGGTAAGAGCTACTCTGGGCAGCGGTGCGCACCAGCTCGGGCGTAGCATCCGTGGAATGATCATCCACGACGATAACCTCGAACTGCCCACCCGTTTGCAGCCAGCTCTGCCGCTGCAAATCGGCCAGCAGCTGCGGCAGCGTGGCGGCTTCGTTGCGGGCCGCAATCAGCACGGCAACCTGCGGCGCATTGCCCGGCAGCGTTGGCTGACCGGGCCTTCCCGATGCGGCCGGGAGCCGCCGCCAGGCCTGGGCGTAGCGCGTGAATATCACTGCGTAGATCAGCGCCGGTACGCACGCAACGGCCGCCAGCCAGCCAGCTGCACTCATGCGGCCTGTTTGCGCTTACGCCCGCGCCGCAGCACCTTCAGGCGCAGCACGAACAGCAGCCCCGCGGCGCTGGGCAGGGCAATATTGAGCACCCACAAACTCAGGCTGGCCGACAGCACCGGCAGCACCGGCAGCCCCAGCAGCCCGAACAGGTGCGTAGCCGACAGCTCCCGGGCCCCGACATCGGTGAGGGCATTGAGCGAAGGCACCAAGGACTTCAGCAGGAAGGTACCCGCAATGGCGGCCAGCGCGGCCCCCAGCGGCGCGTGGGCACCGTAGGCCCACAGCAGCAGACCAAACTGCGCCGTGAAGACCCCGTAGCGCAGCCCCGAGAGCAGTAGCACCTGCGTCAGCACCGAAGCCGGGTAGTGGGGCAGGTTGGCGGTGTAGCGCTGAAAACGCCGCAACGGCCGCCACTGCAGCACGGCCGCCAGCAGGTAGCGGCTGCGGTAGAGCGGCAGGAGCAGCAATAGGTTGCCGAGCACGGCCGTCAGGCCCAGGCCGGCGGCCACCAGCGGATACTGCGGCCCGAGGTAGCGCGTCACGAAGTACAGCACCCCGGCCGACCCGGCCAGCAGGGTAATAACCAGCTGGCAGTAACGGCCCAAAAATACGGCGCCTAAGGCTTCGGGTCGGCGGTTTTTCAGCTCCAGCAGCCGCCCGGCGTAGTCGCCCACGCGGTTGGGCGTCACGAAGCCGAGCGTGAGGCCGGTGAGCACCGCCCGAAAGCTGCGGCCGAACGACACGGGCTCCAGGTGCCGCGCCAGGCGCCACCACTTGGCCGCTTCCAGAGCCCAGTTTACGGGCACGAGCAGCAGGGCCAGCAAGGCCGGCGTGCGCTCAGCATCGGTGATGAGCCCGCGCCAGGCGGCGGCCGTGGCGGCATCGGCTACTACCGATTGCCAGAGCAAAGCCAGCGTGAGCAGCGTGACAGCCACTTTGCCCAGCACGACCCAGGGGCGCAGGTCGCGCCGCCGAGTTTTTGGGGCGTGCCGGGGTTTCGTTGCGTAACTTTGTGGTAGATGGCCGTTTTCCCCTCCCCCGCTTCCCTGGACCTGCCCAAGATTATCATGGGCGTCGACCCCGGCACCCAGATCATGGGCTACGCCGTTATTGAGGTCACCGGGCAGCGCGTGCAGGTGCTGCGCTACGACGTCATCAATCTCAAGGCGTTTGGGTCCAATCACGCGGTAAAATTAAAGAAGATCTTCGACCGCATGATCGAGCTCATCGAGGAGTTCCTCCCCGACGAGCTGGCCATCGAAGCACCCTTTTACGGGGCCAACGTGCAGAGCATGCTCAAGCTCGGCCGGGCGCAGGGCGTGGCCATTGCCGCCTGCCTTTCGCGCCAGATTCCCTACGTGGAATACGCCCCGACGAAGGTAAAGCAGTCGGTGACGGGCACCGGCGCGGCCTCCAAGGAACAAGTAGCCAGCATGCTGCGCCAGACGCTGAACCTGCCCGCGGAGGACGCCCCCAAGTTTTTCGACGCCACCGATGCCCTGGCCGTGGCCATGTGCCACCACCACCAGAAGGGCAACAACGTGAAAGCCGGCGGCAAGAGCTGGGGCAAGTTCCTGGCCGACAACCCCGATAAGATGGCTGCGCCGGTGGCCGGCAAAAAGGCCGTAGCCGCCCGCAAGAAGCCGGCCGCGTAAGCGGCCTCACGGCTGCTTCAGAACCCTAACTCTTCCAATAAGCTTTGCGCCCGTTGGTCGGCTTCTTCGGCCTGCTCGTTGGGCGTGGGTTGCCGGGCAATGCGGCGCAGCTCCTGCCGTATTTCCTCGTCAATGCTGCTTACGCGGGCCCTGCCGATGACGAGCCCCATGAAAAAGTATTTCCAGAGACCATCGGACCCACGCAGAATGCGAAGAACATCCTCCCTGATAGCAGGCAGGTGCTTTGCCAGCGCCTTCCCTACCCCGTAGGCGACGGGCCAGTTGCCGTCCTGGGTCCAGGATAACAATTCGTCGCGGTTTGCCAGAATCTGTGCTTCCGTGGCGTGGCGCAGGTTTTTCACAGCCTGCTCGTCGCCCTTGTGTTCGGGCACAATGCCCTCCGTATTCTCCTGACTTTGTGCTGACTCCATCGAACAGTGCTATTTAGGCCACGCGTAATTCTTCGACCACTCCTGAAACCCCTCCACCTGCGCCGTGTGCGCCTGCAGCCACCGCTGCACGTCGGGCTGATCGGTGTGGGCCGCGCGGATGAGATAGGTGAAGGCGGGCACGAAATCCTTGCGCTTCATTTCGAGGAAGTAGGGCACGTAATACTCCCACACGAAGCCTTTGTGGCTGCCGCTGCCCTGCTCGGCAAGGCTGCCGATGAGGTCGTTAAACTTTTCGGCCATGCGGGCCGTGGGCGTTTTGTCCTTGTTTTTGTCGTCGTAGTCCAGGGCGGCCATCATCGAGAGCAGCATCTGGGTCTGGGCGAAGTTGTCGGCGCCCTTGCCTTTTTTGGCGTCGTCCAGCGTCTGTCGGCTGATGTTGATGTTTTTCTCGCCGGTTTTTCGGTACCGGCCTGCATGAGCCGGTCCAGGCGCGGCAGGTACTTTTCGGCCCGCGGGCCCTGCGGCTCCAGCACCAGGAAGCGCGTCAGTTCCAGGAGGGCAGCTCTATTTCGCCGCGCAGGTAGGTTACGGCGTAGCCGCTGATGAGCACCCGCTCGCCGTGCAGCTCGCACCACAAGTCGCCGCCGCGGGCCGATACCTGACGGGCATGCAGCTGCGTTTTGCCGAGGCGCGCGGCCCAGTACGGCACCAGTTGCGTGTGGCCCGAGCCGGTAACCGGGTCTTCGGGCACGCCCACGCGGGGCCCGAACCAGCGCGACACAAAATCGACGCCGCCCGCGCCGGGCGCCGTGGCAATGACGCCGCGGTATTCCACCTTGGCCAGGTGCGTCATGCTGGGACGAAGAGCCAGTACTTCGGCTTCGGTATCGAATACGGCCACCAGATCAGGGCCGGCCAGGATGCTCAGGGGCGTAGCGCGCAGGCCGTCGAGCAGGCCGTCGGGGTGCTGGGTGAGCGGCTGCGGCGGCTGGGCCGGAAAGTCGAGGGTGAGCAGGCCACCGGGCTGCTGCCGCACGTGCAGCGGGCCGCTTTGCGAGTGAAATGTGAGCACCTCGACCGTGGCGCCCAGGTGGCGAAACAACACGTGGGCGGTGGCCAGCGTGGCGTGCCCGCACAGGGCCACCTCCACGGCGGGCGTAAACCAGCGCAACTCGTACTCGGCCGCGGTGCCGGCGCGGGGCACGAAGAAGGCGGTTTCGGCAAGATTATTTTCGGCAGCAATGGCCTGCATGGTGTCGGCAGGCAGCCACTCGGCCAGCGGGCACACGGCGGCGGGGTTGCCGGCAAATACTTTATCGGTAAAGGCGTCGACCTGGTAGATGGGTAGCGTCATGGAAAAAGCAGGGTAAACGGCCGGCACCAAAAGCTGGCGCAGCGAAGCTAGGTATTTCGTGATTTTCGCCGCATGTTTCGGGGTCAAAGGTGTGCTCAAGGCCGACCCGCGGACAACTTCACACTATTTTTTATACCCCGCGCAACCCACCCCGGGGCCGCCCGGTCATGGGTGCAGAAGGCTGTTTTATTCCGGAGTGTACGCTTTCCCCTCGCCGTCTAATTAGTACGCTATGCCGCAACTCGACGAGATATTAGCCGGCTGCCGCCGCGGCCAGCCGGCGGCCCAACGCCAACTATACGAGCATCTGTCTTACCGACTGATGGGGGTATGCCTGCGTTATTGCCCGACCCGGGACGAAGCCGAAGACGCGCTGCAGAACGCCTTCGTGAAGATCTTCACCAACCTGCACCAATACGCGGGGCAGGGCCCTTTTGAGGCCTGGGCGCGACGCATTGCCGTGACCACCGCCATCAACGCCTACCACCAGCGCCGCCTGCGCGGCCCGCATGTGGACTATGAGGAAGCCACCGAGCAGGCCCATCCCGACGGCACGCCGCTCGACCAGCTTTCGGCCAACGACGTGGTGAGCCTGATGCAGACGCTGCCGCTGGGCTACCGCACCGTGCTGAACCTGTACGCCGTGGAAGGCTACTCCCACGCCGAAATAGCCGACCTGCTGGGCATCTCCGAGGGCACCAGCAAATCCCAGTTGTCCCGCGCCCGCCACCTGCTGGGGGAGCGGTTGATGGCCACTAACAAAATAGCCTAACGACCATGACTGATTTCGACTCCGACGACTTTCTGCGCGAGCTGCACAACAAGCTCCACGACTTTGGCGCGGCACCGCCCGACGACGCCTGGGCCAACATTCAGCGTCAGCTGCCGCAGCAAAAAAAGGACCGTCGCCCGCTTTTTTACCTGAGCGCGGCCGCGGCAGTACTCCTGCTGGGCGTGCTGAGCCTCGGCAGCTGGCTCTACCTGCGCCCGACGTCGCAGCCGGGCGCCGGGCTGGCAGCTCACGGTCTGTCTGGCACCAGCCGCAACGCTGGCGGGGCGTCCGCCGCGGGCCGCGCTGGCTTCGGTAGCTCCGCCGGCACCGGCAGTGCCGCTGGCACCTCAGCGGCTGATGCTGCCAGGCGGAGCGGCGCAACCGCCGCCGGGGGAAGTGACGTCGCTACCAGCACAGCTTCAGCTGCAACTGCTGGTCGCCGCGCTACTACCAAGGAATCAGCTTACGGACGGGCCGAATTCACACGGACCGCAAACGCATCCACGGCGGTTAGCCGCACGGCCGCTGCCAGGTCGGGTTCGTCGGCGGCTCGCCTGCGGCGCCTCGCGGCTCGCTCGGGCCGCTCGCACAACAGCACGGCGGCTATGCACTCGGCAGCGGATGCGGCTTCCCTCTCCGGAGCAGCCCGCGCAAGCGCAGGCTCGTTGTCGAAAGCCACTTCCGCCTCGGCGCGGGCTAAGCGCCGCGCCAGCCGCTCGGCGCTGGCCGCTACAGCTGCGGCCGATGCGGCCGAGTCCCGCTCGGGCCTGCGCCGCAGCCGCCGGCAGATGCTCCGTGGCGCGGTAGCAGCCAGCGCGGCCTCGGCCGACGGCGAAGCAACGGCGGCCTGGAGCCGCACGGGCCGCGCAGCACGCGCCGGCCGCATCAGGCCCTCCGGCGAAGCGCTGGAGCCCGTAGCGCCGGCCGTGGCCCGCCCCGAGCCCGAAGAGCCGGAGGTGCGCCGGTCCAAGCGCAACCGCGCCCCGCGCCCCACGCGGCGGGCCCGCATCCTCAAAAACCTGACGGCTAACGTGCTGGTCGGGTCGGCCCTCTCCTACCGGCAGCTGTCGGGCGGGGGCACGCTGGCGCAGCGGCAGCTGGCCAGCCTGGAACGCCCTGCCCTGGGCTACTCCGCGCATGTGGGGCTGGCCTACGCCCTGAACAAGCGCCTGAAAGTGTCGCTGGGCCTGGGCTACACCGACTACGCCACCCGCTACCTCTACCAGGTGCAGAAAGGCGACGGCGTGGTGAAAGTGGATCAGCGCGACGTGTACCGCTTCATCACCATGCCTGTGCAGGTGCAGTACCAGCTGGCGGCCAATCACCGCTACTCGGTGGGCTGGCTGGCCGGCGCCTCGCTGGGCGCCTACGCCGGGGGCCGTACCACCACGGGCACGGCCTGCAACTGCCTGCAGAGCGACGCCCCGGCATCCGACGAAGGCTACCGCACCTGGGCGGTGGCGGCCACGGCTGGCGGCTACCTGGAGTACTACCTCAACCCGGATGTGCGCCTGCTGCTCCGCCCCACGCTGCAGTACCAGCTCAACTCGCTCACCGACCCGGCTGCCGGGCTGGTGGAGCGCCGCCCCTGGTCGGTAGGGCTGCAGACGGGCCTCTCCTTCAACCTGAAAGACAAGCCGCGCCCAGGCGCGGCCAGTGCCAAACGGTAACGCTCAGCTCCCATCATGAAGAAGTATTTTCTACCTGCTTTACTTGCCGTTAGCCTGCTGGGCTGCAAAGCTGATCTGGTTGTGTGCACGCCCGACGGCGGTGGCACCGTCACGCCTCCGCCCGCCACGCTAACCGCTTTTGCTACCCAATACGGCGCCATCAGCCAGCAATTCAGCCTGACGCCGGGCTCGGGGCAGACCGTCACGACGGCCAAGGGCAACCGGTTTGCCTTTACCCCGAGCAACTTCGTGCGCTCCGACAACCGCCCCTTGTCGACCAGCCCGATTAAAATGGCCGTCCGCGAAATCATGGGCAAGGGCGACATGGTGCTGAGCGCCATGCCCACCGTCGACACCAACGGGCAACTGCTCGAATCGGCGGGTGAGTTTCAGCTGCTGGCCACGCAGGACAACGTGCCGCTGCGCATCAACGACACCACCCGCGTGACGTTTTCAACGGTGCCGCCGGCCATGCTCAACAGCGCGCAGGGCATGCAGCTATTCGTGGGGGGCGGCAGCGGCACGGCCTGCTTTGGCTGGGTACCGGTGCCTTCCTCCACCCTCAGCTCCAACGGCCAGCAAGGGTTTGCGGGCTCCGTGCCCGGCACCCTGCTAAACTCGGGCGAGGGCTGGATCAACTGCGACCGGTTTGCCACCATTCAAACGGCCACGCCACTGGCGGTGACGGTGGCGGGCAGCAACGTGACCATCGACAACACGGGGGTTTTTATCGTGTTCGAGGACCTGAACGCGGTGATGAAAGTCTGCGGCGTCAATGGCAGCAGCACGTTCACGGCCGCCCGGGTCCCGGTGGGCGCGCGCGTCAAAGTGCTGACGCTGCGCACCGACAACGGCCGCCTGTACTACGGCAAGCAGAGCCTGACCATTGCTCAGAACCAAACTCTTACGCTTACCCCGACGGAGGCCAACGAGGCCGATATCGTAGCCGACATCCGTGGTTTATAGCTATTCCGCTTATCGTACAGCATTAGCAGTACCGGCCAGCTCCACCTCGGGGCTGGCCGGTTCTTTTTTGTCTAAGAGCGTATTTGGATTTTGCTGAAACTACCTCCAGAACGTCATGCTTCGGCAAGCTCAGCATGACCTAAACTAAAAATTCTCAACACGCTCTAAGCGCCTATTCGACATGTGCAGAACGTCATGTCGAGCTTATCGAGACATCTCGCTCGGGGGCTCTGCTGTTCGTTGAACGGGTTGATTACTATCTGAATAAACACGCGATATGCCACGACCAGCTCGACCTGACCGCCTGTTGCAGTCGGTGCCACTTGCCGGATAGGCTCTAAGCTGGCTGCTCAGCTCCACCGATGAAGACCTGCGCCACGGGGTTTTCGCCGAGCCAGTAAGGCAGCTGGCAGTAGTCCGGCACTTGCAGCACCAGTACGTCGGCGCGCTTGCCGGGCTCCAGCGAGCCACAGGTAGCTTGCTGGCCGATGGCCCAAGCGGCATTGAGCGTGACGGCGGCCAGCGCCTCGCGGGGTGTAAGGCCCATTTTCAGACAAGCCACCTGTAGGGCCAGCCACAGGTTTTTGCTGGGGCACGAACCGGGGTTGAAGTCCGTGCTCAAGGCCACGGGCAGGCCAGCCTCGATGAAGGCGCGGCCGGGGGCGTATTTCTCCTGGCGCAGAAACAGTGGCACCAGCGGCAGCAGCACGGCCACCGTACGCCCCCCACTGGCCTGGGCCACCGCAGCCGCGCCCTCGGGCGTGAGGTAGTCACAATGGTCGACGCTGAGGGCCCCCAGCTCGGCGGCCATCCGGCAGCCGCCCAGGTCGTGGAGCTGCTCGGCGTGAATTTTCAGCCCGAAGCCCCTTTCGTGCGCCCGTTGCAGGTAGCCTCGCGACTCCTCGACTGAAAACGCCCCTTCCTCGCAGAAAATATCCACGAACGGTACTTCCGCGGGGTTGAGCGCCGGCAGCACTTCCGCGGCCAGCATCTGCAGGTACTCCGCGGGCCGGCCTTTGTACTCAGGGCCGGGCACGTGCGCGCCGAGGAAGGTGGGCACCACCCGCACGGCCTGTTGCTCGCCGGCCTGCCGGGCTATGCGCAGCAGCCGCAGCTCGGTGGCGGCGTCGAGACCGTAGCCGCTCTTGGCTTCGAGGGTGGTGACGCCGTAGCGGCGGAAGCCCTCCAGGTGGTGCAGGGCACTGGCGAGCAGCTCGTCGTCGGAGGCGGCGCGGGTGCGGCGCACGGTGCTCAGAATGCCGCCGCCCGAGGCCAGAATATCGAGGTAGGACTCGCCCTGTAGCTTGCGCTGGAACTCGTCGGCACGGTTGCCGCCGAACACCAGGTGCGTGTGGCACTCCACCAGGCCCGGCATCAGCACCCGCCCCGATACATCCACCACCCGCGTGGCGGGCCCGATGCGGCCGGCGTCCAGTTCGCTCATGGGCCCCACGGCCACGATGGTCTCGCCAAGGCAGGCCACGTAGCCGTGCTCGATGACCTGCCACTCAGTGAGGTCAACCCCGCGCAGGGGGCGGTCGGTGGGGCCGCCGGCCAGGGTGAGCACCTGGGCGGCATGGCAGAAGAGCAGGGAGTACGGCTGGGCCATAGGCGGGCAAAACGGGTGGATGGTGGGCCGAAAATACGCGTCTGACCTCTTCCGCCCGTTACCCGGCGAAGGGCCGGTAGAAATCAAACCGCTGCCCGGTAGCCACATCGAAATAATCCCACTGGTCTGGCTGCGTCTTCACACCCCGCCCGATTTTGACTTTGATGAATACACGCTCGTACACCAGAGTGATGTTGCCCATCAGGTACGTCATTTCAAGTACGGTCTTGAATTTTCCCTTCTGAGTCGTGGTACTGGCGTCGTGCACTTCCACCATGCGCTCATCTGGCTGCTGCTCATAGCGGTGAGGCGAGGCTGCATAGGGGCTGTGGTAGCCCTTAGGCACTGACTTGTGAAAGCATTCTACACCGGTAAATTGGATATCAACAAACTTCCGACAGCCACGCTCTACGTTGAAATCCAACAGCGTGCCCACAAGCTGAAAAACTTGCTCAGTAGGTCGGTATTCGAATCCGAACACGCTGCAACTCCAGTAAGGATAAGGGCTGAAGAACTCTCGTACGTCTGTTACTTCCTGGTAGTCCTGCATAATCCTTTACCAATCATTCCGGTGCAATGCGCGCCTGCCCGCCGGCTGAAATAGCGCCTTTGCGCGTCATCTTCTTGATGTATTCCACGCGCCGAAAGCGCAGCGCCGACCAGTCTTCGTCGATGGCGACCTGACTAACGGGCTCGAAGCCGGCTGCGCCCAGCGCAGCCCAGCCGGTGTCGCGGTTGAACTCGCAGCGGTATTTCTTCGAGGAGCCTTTGGGATAAGCCACCCACACGGCTACGTCGCCGGGGGCGTGGCCAAGCTGCGCGGCCACATCAGCTATTTCCTGCTGCCTGGTAGCAAAGGCCAGTACGGTGGTAACGGGTACTGCGGGGGCCAGGGCAGCTTCCACGGTGGCCCGTTCCCACAGCTCGGCCAAGACGGGCTGCAAATCGGCGGGCAGGCCCAGCAGGCCGACTACGGCGCCAGGCTTGATCTGGAGTTTGTCGACGACGGATTTCATACTGCAAAATACACGGCCGCGTCGCTAGCTCGTGGTGCCCGTGGGCTGTAGCCACTGCCGCACCAGGGCCTCGTACTCCGCCCCCAACGGCAGCTCATAATCCACCTGCAGGTCCCGCCGCGTGGCTTGCACCGCCTGCTGCCGAATGGGGTCGTAACCGGTGCGTACTTCCTGGCCCCAGTACACGCCAGTGCCGCGCTTTTGCCACGCGGGCAAGTCGTGGTAGTTGATGCCGCGCTGCATCAGCAGCTCGTGTTTGGCCCCGGTGCTCAGGTGTTTGATCTGAGCGTGCGCTGCCGCCGGCGCTACGCCTGCGCGGCGCAGCAACCAGTAGCAGTGGGCGTTGAGCGAATTGCGGTGGGCATCTTCCTGCCGCCACCGGAAGTAGTCCACCACGTAGTCGGGGCCAGGCAGCTGCGCGATGCGGCAGTCGAAGCAGGCCACGCCGCCGAGCTGCAGCGAAAAGGCGGCCGAGGCCTCGCCCGCCAGCACCGAAATCAGCTTGCGCAGCTTCCGGCCGAAGGCATCTTCAGTCAGGTCCAGCAGCAAAGAAATTTCGTCGCTCTGGGTGTAGCCGTACCGTACCCGGAAGCCGCAATGCATCAGGTGGCGCACGGTGGCCACCATCATGTCGCGCACCCGCTCGTCAAACGGCGCTTCGAAGGAATACACTTCCTTGGTCAGGCGGGTGAAGCCGCGGCCATCCAGCCGGGCCACCAGGTACAGGCCCGGCAGGGCGCAGTGGTCGTGTGCCGTTTCGAACACCCGCAGGCGGGCATCCAGGTCGTTGAATTTCATGCCGGCAAGCTACGCAGCGGTGCGGCTTAGTCTGCGCTGGAAACCGGTGAAGCGGGCGGCGGGCTCGGCTGCTCGTCCTGCCACGGCTCCACGCTGAATTCTCCGCCCTCGCCGATGCGCACGTAGTACAGCTGATCGAAGCCCTCGGCGTAGCGCGGCAGCTCCAGCCGCCCAGCCGCGCCAAAAATGCCTTTGTCGGGCACCTGCTCGGCCACGGGCCGCTGCCGGTTGCGCAGCAGCGCCGCCCGCGGCACCGACTGGAAGTAATAGCCCACCACCTCGTAGCCCGCCGACTTGGCCGCGGCAATGTAGCGGGCCCGCTCGGCGGCCGTGGGGTTGGTGTTGTCGACGGCGAATTTAGCCTGGGTGTCAAGGCAGAGTTGCAACAGGCGCTGCTCACGGTTGCGGGTCTTGAGCAGATCAAGGCTGATGCGGATGTGGGAATTGAACAGGCGCTCCTTGTAAAAGGTGGACTTGCCCGTGGCCTGAATGCCGCAGAAGATGATGGCTTGCATGGAAGAAGAAGCTGGCGCCGGTCGCGCCTGCGGCTAAATTGGCACCGAAAATAAAGCAGGTTGCCAAACTGCATCCGTTACTGCCTACTCAGCAAGTTACGCGGGCTGCAAGCCGGCCCGATTCCGGGCGCCGGTTTCACTTCGCCAGGAGCGAAACCGGCGCTGGCTGATGCTACTCCGGCTTACGTCCAATACAGAATCGGCGCCTGCGGAAAGCGCTGCTGCCACTCGGCGTAGAAGAACTGCTTCATCGCGCGCATTTCATCGGGCGGGTATACGTACTTCAGGCCGCCGAACTTATTGCGCTTCACGGCGCGGGCCGCCTCGTCGAGGTCGAGCGAGGTATTGGGGTACCACTGCAGCAGCACGTCCTTGGAGCCGGGCGTGAAGCGGTGACTGATGAATTCCACCGTGAGGTCACAAGGAAAGTCCAGCGCGGCCTGCACGCGGTCGAGCAGCGTGCGGTACTCCTGCTGCCAGCCGGGGATGGGCATGATGGGCGCCAGCACCACGCCCACGGGGTAGCCGCCCCCACCCTGCGCCACGGGCAGCGCCAACTGGCGCAGCGCCTGCAGCCGGGCTTCGATGGAGGCCGTACCGGCTTCGAGCTTGCGGGCGACGGGCTCGGCATTGAGGCTGACGCGGGCACGGGTGTGTCCCTGGTGCGGCAAGGCCAGCAGCGAATCGACGTGGTTGTACTTGGAGACGAAACGCAGCCGCGCCCCTTCCTGCTCGCCGAAGTAGCGGATGCACTCGGCCAGGCTGCCCGTCAGGTGCTCGATGCCGAGCACATCGGTGTAGCAGCTGACCTCAAACGAGGTGAGCCGGCCGGGCTGCTCGTAGGCGGCCGTGTTCTGCAGCAGCGTAGGCAGGTTGGCAAATACTTTCACCACGGGCGGGCCGCTGAGCGAGCCGGCCAGGTAGCAGTACTGGCAGTGAGCCGGGCAGCCCTCGGCGAGGTTCATCTGCCAGTCGGCCGAAGGTGGGGTGGGCTGCAGGCGTAGCGCGCTCGGCGGGGCTTTCACCACGGCCAGCGTGCTTTTGGCGCGGCGGTAAGTGTCGCGGGCATCGTCGCCGCGCAGGCCGGTGAGGCGGTTGCTTTTCAGGATTTCCACCTCCAGGTCGTGGGCCGTCACGCGCTCCAGAATCTGCTGGCCGAAAGGCTCGTCCAGCGCATCGGGCGTGAAGACCACCCGTTTGGGCAGCCACAGCTTGGCAGCGTGCGTGCGCGGCGCATCGGGCGCAGTGATTGTCGGGCTATTCAGGATGGGCAATAACAGCTGGTCGGTCATCGGGTTGATAACACCCGCCGCACGCTGCAAGGTCCTTACCGAAGCTTATTTACTGGATTATTTACCACTGACAATCAACCATATAACTCCTAGCTAATCAGAGCTAAACACAGACTTACTCACATCATCATGTCGTTGTATCCGGAGTGCCAAATCCGCACCTTGAGGCCCTCTGTAGCGCGGGCTCCAGCCCTCGTTCCCCGCTTACCCAGATGACTACCAGCCAGCTTATGTTCCTGCCCGCTACCCGCCTTCTGACCGTTTCGCTTTGCGCGCTGACTGCCGGCGCTTTTGCCCAGCGCACTTCCTCCCCGGCACCCCGCGCGGCCGTCGAAGCCATTGTGGCGGCCGAGCGGGCGTTTGCCCAGGCAGCGCTTATGCAGGGCACCAAAGCTGCTTTTTTGGCCACCATGGCCGATTCAGCCATTGTGTTCAGCCAGGCCCAGCCGGCGCTGGCGCACACCGTGTGGAGCGCCCGGCCGGCCCCCACTGCCGCCGAACCGGCCCTGCACTGGGGCCCGGCCGTGGCCGGTGCAGCCGCCTCGGGCGAGCTGGGCTACAGCACCGGGCCGTGGTTTATTCAGACGCCCGAGGGCAAACGCGTAGCGTACGGGCAGTTTTTTACCATCTGGGCCCGGCAGCCCGACGGCCGCTACCGCTGGCTGCTCGATAACGGCATCAGCCACCCCCTGCCGGCCGTGGTCGAGCCACCCGCGCAGGTTGTTTACCCCGCCGCGGGCGTGGTGAGCAAGGTAGCCGCACCGGCCGCCACCGCCCTGGATGAACAGCTCACGGCCGACGCCACAGCCCAAGGCCTGCCCGGCGCTTATGCGGCGCGGCTGCACCCGCAGGCCCGCCTGCTGCGCGAAGGCGCGCTGCCGCTGACCACGGCCGAGGCCATTCGGCAACAGCTGAGCGCGGAAGCCCCGCGCCGCTTTCTGCCCGCCGGGGGCCGCGTGGCCCGCTCGGGCGAGTTGGCTTACACCTACGGCACCTACCAGAACACCGACGCCGCAGCCGCCCGTGGCAGCTACGTGCACCTGTGGCAGCGCGGCAAAACCGGCTGGCAGCTGCTGGCCGAAGTGTTTAACCCAGCCCCGTAAACCAGCTTTTCAGCCGGCGGCGCCCTGAGCCGGCCGGCCACGGGCGAAAACATTAGCGGCCCCTTGGCAGTACTGAAAGCGCGACGGGTGCCGGCCGCGGGTGGCCGCGCCGCTTCCTCCGCTCCCCAGCTGCCCTATGCCCGGCATCGAGGCCCCTTTGATTCTTACCCTGCAGCTCGACGACGCGGCGCAGGCTTTTTTCGACGCTTTGCGGCAGGCGCATTTTCCGCCCGAGCGCAACTACCTCGCCGCGCACCTCACGCTGTTTCACCACTTGCCGGGGGCTGAGCTGGACGACATTGAGGCTTACCTGACGGCCCGCAGCCGCGCGCAGGCACCCATACCGCTGGACGTCACGGGCCTGCAGTTTCTGGGCCGCGGCGTGGCCTACGCCCTCAGCAGCCCCGCCACCGAAGCGCTGCACCGCGAGTTGCAGGCCCACTGGCTGCCGCACCTCACGCCGCAGGACCAGCAGCGCCGCCGCCCGCACGTAACGGTGCAAAACAAAGTATCCCCCGAACAGGCCCGGGCGCTACACCAGCAGCTCCAGGCCGAATTTGTGCCGTTTGCGGCCACGGGCACGGGCCTGCGGCTGTGGGCCTACTGCGGTGGCCCCTGGGAGCTGCTGCGCACCTTTCCGTTTGGCACCAACTCCTAAAGCCCCACGGTGCCCCGGACGTTACTTTTGCCCCGGCTCACCTCCTACCCACTACCACCTACCAACTGCTCCTAATGAAAGCGCTGCTGCTGATTGATATCCAAAACGACTTTGTCCCGGGCGGGGCGCTGGCAGTGCCCGAGGGCGACCAGATCATTGCGCTGGTCAACCGCCTGCAGCCGCAGTTCGATCTGGTGGTGGCTACCCAGGACTGGCACCCGGCCGGCCACCTGAGCTTTGCCAGCAGCCACCCCGGCCGTCAGCTGTTCGAGCACATTGATCTGGAAGGCCTCGACCAGGTACTCTGGCCCGACCACTGCGTGCAGGGCACACCCGGCGCCGAGCTGCACCCAGCCCTTGATCAGCACCGCATCGAAGCGGTGTTCCGCAAGGGCACCAGCCCCGACATCGACAGCTACAGCGGCCTCTTCGACAACGGCCACCGCAAAGCCACCGGCCTAGCCGACTACCTGCGCGGCCGCGGCGTGACGCAGGTGTACGTGGCCGGCCTGGCCGCCGACTACTGCGTGTACTTCACGGCCAAAGACGCCCAGCAGGAAGGCTTCGATACCTACCTGATCGAGGATGCTACCCGGGCCATTTCGCCCGAGGGCTTCGAGCAGGCCAAGGCCGACCTGGCCGCGCACGGCGGCCACGTGGTGCACAGCCAGCAGGTGCTGAGCCGCTAACGGCGTCTTGTCGCAGCTAGCGGCGCGGGCTGCATTCGGGGGCCGTACACGGCCTTCAGCCCGATGAGCCGGGCCAGCGGACGCAGGAAGGCAAATATGGTTTGCTGCAGCCAGCGCGGAGGTTTTGCCAACCGAAATTCGGCCGCGTACTCGTGCAGCAGCAGCGAGGTTTGCAGCCAGCCCGGCGTGCCCTCCGCCGTGACCAGGCCGGATTGCGCCAGCGAAAACAGCGTTTCCAGAAACTCCTCGGTGCGCAGGGCCGGGCGCGTACTCCAGCGCACCACGGCGCGGGTCGGGCTGCCGTTCCACATGGCGTGTACCTGTCCTGGCCCGATGCGCAGCCGCTCGCCGCGCTGCAGCGTGCGCAGCTGCCCGTCGAGGCGCACCATCAGCTCGCCCTGCAGCACCTCAAACAGCTCCTCCTGCTGCGGGTGAAAGTGCGGCAGCGGCTCCGGCCCCCAGGCCCGGTAACTCGATTCCAGCACCAGCTCGGTGCCGGCACTTTGCCGGGCGGTGGTCATGAAGTAAATGGTTTGACCCGTTACGGGGTTTTCGAGGGCTTGTCCGGGATAGGGCATAACGCGAATGGCAGTAAGCAAAAGGGCGCAACGCCAGGCCATTAGCCGCACGCCGCATCAACTGTGCAAAGGTACCGCGTATACCAAACGCGTTGATTCACATGTTGATGTGAGAACCAGTCATTATCCAGCCACATAGCCATGCGAACCAGCCCGGCGCCGGCACACGGCCAGCTGGCACGGCGCCGGATACAACCTTTGCCCGCGGCCCGGGGTAGAGGAGGCAGGCGGCCGGGCACAGGGCTGCCGGCGCTGCATTGCTATGTCCGACCTTGGCCTGGACCTCCCCTACCAACTTTCCATTGCCCTCGAAACGGCCGGCGTGGTGCTGGGCGGCCTCGCAGTGGGCCTGCTTCTGAAGTGGCTCGTCTTTGCGCTGCTGCGCGTGCACAGCCGCCACACCGAGTCGCTGGTGACGGCCTCGGTGGCGCGCTGGCTGAGCCAGCCGAGCACGTACTTCCTGCCCGTGCTGGTGCTTTCGTTTATGCTGCCGCTGGCCCCGCTGGCCCCGAAGCCCTTCGAGGTGCTGCGGCGGATAACGGAAGCGGCGCTCATCAGCACGTTTGCCTGGTGCCTGGTGCGGGTCGTCAACGTGGCGGAAGACCTCATTCGGCAGCATTACCAGCTCACCGAAGCCGACAACCTGCGGGTGCGCAAGCTGTACACGCAGCTGCAGTTCGTGCGCAAGTTCGTCGTATCGCTGATCATTTTCCTGGCCGGAGCGCTTATTCTGATGGGCTTTGCCACGGTGCGCAAAATCGGCACCGGGCTGCTTACCTCGGCCGGCATTGTGAGCGTCATCGTGGGCTTTGCCGCGCAGCGCTCCATCAGCAACCTGCTGGCTGGCTTTCAACTAGCCTTTACCCAGCCCATCCGCATCGACGACGTGCTGGTGGTGGAGGGCGAATGGGGCCGCGTGGAGGAAATTACCTTCACCTACGTGGTGCTGCGCCTCTGGGACGAGCGGCGCCTGGTGCTGCCCCTGAACTACTTCATCGAGAAGCCCTTCCAGAACTGGACGCGCACCACCTCGCAGCTGCTGGGCACGGCCCTGATTTACACCGATTATACCATCCCCGTCGACGCCGTACGGCAGGAACTGCAGCGCATTGCCGAGGCCTCCAAGTACTGGGACAAGCGCGTGTGCGTGCTGCACGTCACCGACTCGAAGGAGCGCACACTGGAACTGCGGGCCCTCGTCAGCGCCGCCAACTCCGGCAACCTGTGGGAGCTGCGCTGCGAAGTGCGCGAAAAACTGGTGGCCTTCGTGCAGCAGCACTACCCCGAGTGCCTGCCCAAAACGCGCACGGAGTCGGCGCCCGAAGCGGCCACCAGCAGCCTGGCCGGTGCATTGGAGCCTTGATGCCGACCTAGTACCAGTAGCCGCGGCCACTTACCACAGATAGGCAAGTGGCCGCGGCTGAGGCCATTAGCTAAAGCGGCTGTTCATGGCCGCCGTGGCGGCGTCCAGCTCGGCCCGGGAGGCCAGGCGGCGCTCTTCGGAGGTGCCGAAGCCCACTTCCAGTTCGCCGGCGGCCAGGCGCGCCATTACCGAGTCGGCAAACTCATTTACCGGCACCCCAAAGGTGTGCAGGCCCGTGCCGCCCAGGTCGGTATTGACGGCCGGCGGCACGATTTCCAGCACCTCAATGCTGGTGTCGCGCAGCTGATGGCGCAGGGCGATGGTGAAGGAATGCAGGGCGGCTTTGGTGGCCCCGTAGATAGGCGCAAACGTGGGCGGCGTGAAGGCCAGCCCGGACGTGACATTGATGATGGCAGCCCCGGCTTGCTGCCGCAGGTGCGGCACGAACAACCCCGCCAGGTGCACCGGCGCCTCGAAGTTGATGGCAATTTCGGCTTGCCGCTCGCTCCACGCCTCCTCGTCGGCGACCTGCAGGCGGCGCTGCACGCCGGCGTTGTTCACCAGCACGTTGAGCCCGGGAAACTCACGCGTGGCCCAGTCGCGCAGGGCGGTGCGCTCTTCGGCCGAAGCCACGTCGCAGACGCGGGTGTGCAGGCCGGGGAGCTGCTGCTGGGCCTGCTGAAGTACATCGGCGCGGCGGCCCATGGCAATGACGGTGCTGCCGGCCTGCAGAAAGCGCGCGGCGAGGGCCAGGCCGATGCCCGTGGCGCCGCCGGTGATGAGAACAGTATTGCCGCCGAGGTTCATGCGCACGAAAAATTTGGGTGGAACTGAAACGGCGTTAATACCAGCCAGCAGCCCGTTTGGTTGGCCTCCGCGCCGATAATTTTTCCGTGCGCCCGGCACCAACGGGCTGGGCGTGCCGTTGTGCTGGCGGCTTCGGCGCCGGTTTCGTACCTTGGCGGAAGCCGCTTTTGCCCCGACTTTCTATGCTGCGCCACCTGCTCCCCTCCGCCTTTTTGCTTTTACCGCTGCTGGCCACCTCGGCCGCCCATGCCCAATCGGCCGCGGCAGCCGACGTGCCGCCCGCGCCGGGCCTGCGCACCTCGCCGCTGACTTACAGCCTGAACGCCGGGGCCGTATTTGCCGGTCGTTTTGGCTCGGCTACTTACCTCAGCCCGCGGGTGAACTACCAGCTTACCAACCGCCTGCAGCTGTTCGGGGGCCTTACCTACCTACGCAGCATGCCCGGCGCGGCTTATTTGCCGGCCAGCGAGCTGGGCACCAAAGCCAACGCCTGGGCGGGCACCAACCACTACCTGCTGCAGGGCGGCGGCACGTACGCCCTCAGCCCGCGTCTTTCGCTCACGGGCAGCGCCTGGAAAGACTTTTCGCCCGCAGGGCCGGCCGTCAACCCCTACGCGGGCTTTGGCGGCAACCTGGGCCAGGGCGTGAATCTGCGCGCCGACTACCACATCACGGAGCATTTTTCCGTGTCGGGCGGCGTGCGGGTGTCGCAGGGCAGCACGGCCCCGGGCTACGCGCCCGTACTGGGCGCGCCGGTGGGCTACTAAGCCCCGGCGGGTCGCAGCCCACATTCGTATTGCATAGCTTTATCAGCAACGGCCCGGCTACTGCAGCCGGGCCGTTGCTTTTTACTGATTGCCCGCGCCGTAGAAGCGCCGCGTCAGGTACGCAATGGGCAGCCCGATCATCAGCACCAGAATGCCCAGGTTCAGAGCTATGCCCACCGGGGTGAGCGGCCGCGGTGGCACCTGCGACAAGGGCACCACAACCAAGTTCATTAGGGCCCACACCGCGGCTCCGTACAGCACGCCGCTGCGTGCCCAGTGCCGCCGCAGCACCGGCCACGCACGGGCCGCAGTCACAAACAGCGTCGTCCAGATCAGGGCAATGAGGTAGTGCAGGCCCAGGCCCAACAGCGCCGAACTAGCCCCGCCCTGGTACGCGGCCGGCCCCAGCACGCCGCTGGCCACTGACTGCAAGATCTGCACGGGGGTGGCCGTGCCGCGCAACACGCCAAATACGATTATGGCCGTGACGATATCCAGGGTGCCAGCCACTAGTACTATGCGCAATAATCGGCTGCCGTGCGCAGCTTTCGGAGGGACGGCGGCCGTACGGCTGGGTTGAATGGTTGGGTTCATAGGTCAACAATATAGCTACTGATAAATATATATTTTCCGTCCGATAAAAGCATAAGCAACACTGCCAAGGCATTGATATTGTGCACCATTGCCCTGCCCTATTCCCGCTACTAAGTCCGACTTCTTTGGTAGCTACTCCTGATTTTATCTGGGCGCCACGGCGCGGGTAAGCAGTTCCTCGTCGGGCTTCACCACCGCAATGCTCTCTGCCGGACTGGTGGGCACCTTTCCGGATTTGGGGACGCGCGACTTGCGCAGCGGACGTCTCAGGGCCAACTGCCCGGAGTTTGAGCTGGATGCGGCAGACCCGTCCGGCTGGGCGTTGGGTCGCAGCAAGAGCTGGTAGTGCAGGTAATCCAGCACGATATCGAAGCGCCGCAACGCCGCTAGGCCCAGGGTACCGTTGCGTGGCACCTCAATGCGGCTGCCCAGGTTGCTGGAATCCGGGAAGGAGGTTAGAAGCGAGCTAAGTGCGTAGCACCCCAGTTGCAGCCGGGATATGCGGCCCAGGTAGCCGGTGATGGGGCCGCTCAAGCCGTGCCCCACCACGGCGCGCGTGCGCCGTGCCGGCAGGCACAGGCGCGGATCAGAAGCGGTTTCCAGCGAGAGGGCGTGCCCGGCGCCGGTGTCCACGACCAACTTCAGCGGCAGCACCAGCGAATCGGTCACGGCGATGGAGGCATTGACGCAGGCCTTGTTGCCCTCCAGCGTGAGCGGCAGTCTTGCCCAGGCGTGGTCTTGCAGGTCGAGCGGCTGCGCCGGATCCGCAAAGATGACCTGATTCAACCGGGGTTGAATGGTTACGACGAAGCTGCGAAACAGATCATAGCCGAGGATGCCGTGCAACGGCAGGCCCAGCAGTTTGTTGGTCACCGCCTGGGTGGTCACCACGAACGACAGCGCCGGGGCTTCGATCTGCCCAAACTCCAAGCGCCCGGGCCTGCTCCAGTACGCGGCGTGGGGCGCCTGCCGCCCCACGCCGGCCAGGGTGCACGTAGCCGCCGAGGCGGGCCCGAGCAGCTCCCCCACCTTCGGGTCGGTGATGACACTGGCGGAAGTGCCGGTATCGAGCAGGAAGTTGAACGGCCCCTGGCCGTTCAGCCGGGCCACGATGATGATAAACCCGTGCCCGCCCTTGTACGAAATGGCTACTTGCCGCAGGTGGTCCTGCTTGAAGCGAAAAGGCAGGTTCAGGGCGGCACTGGGTCCGGCCTGCCCGTTGTGCGCCGCTAGCAGCAGGGCGCCCCACCAGAGCACGTAAGCCAGCCATCGGCTTAGCCAGCCTCCCCGGCCACGACACTGCCGGGCGGGCGCGTTGGAGGCTTCAATTCCGCTCACCTGGCGCGTAGTACTTGCCATGGCCCAAGAAGTTAGGGTGCCCGGACCGGTACCGCCGGCGCCCCTGCGGCGCCCTGCTACCGAAATCCGCCCCTATACAATCACCTGCGGCCGCGGGCTTCAACGCCTATTGTGTGAAGTGCCCGGTTCCTGGTGCAAGGTGCTGGTTTGAGGGCGTGGGCAGCAGGGCGCGGCGCCGGCCAAGCCGGCAAGCGGCACTACGACCAGAAGTATAGAAACCTATACCTTCAACTTGCTAACAACCTACTGATAACCTGATCAATAACCAATAATCAGCAAACACTCCACACGGCAAAAAGAGCGCCTTGAATAAGAAGCCGGGCGCCCGAAAAAATAAGCAGTGCCCTTCGGAAAGAGGGGTGAGTTCTTGCCCGAATCGGCTGCTCCAAGCGGGCACCCTACGGCTTTTTCACTCACCTGCCTACTGCTCCTTTTATGAAAAAAAACCTACTAGTGCTTCTCCTGCTGATGCTCACGCTGGTGCAGCAGGGAGTGGCGCAGAGCCGCACCATTACGGGCCGCGTCACCGACCGCCAGACGGGTGAAGGCCTGCCCGGCGTAACGGTGCTGCTGAAAGGCACCAGCAACGGCGTATCCACCGATACCGATGGGCGCTATACCCTCACCATGGCCAACGGCGGCGGAGGCACCCTGGCATTCAGCTCCATTGGCTACCTGAGCCAGGAACAGCCCATCGGCGCCTCCGACCAGCTCAACGTGGCCCTGGCCACCGACGCGCAGCAGCTGAAGGAAGTGGTGGTAACGGGCTACGGCGGCTCGCAGGACGTGAAGGACATCACGGGCTCGGCGGCCATCATCCGGGAAGAAAAGCTGCTGAACCAGCCGGTGCAAAGCTTCGACCAGGCCCTGACGGGCCGCGCCGCGGGCGTCCAAATCACCAACTCCAGCGGCGCCCTGGCCGATGGCGTGTCGATTCGCATCCGGGGGGCCAACTCCATCAGCAACAGCTCGCAGCCGCTGATTGTGGTGGACGGCGTGCCCACCAACTCGCTGGAAAACGCCAACCAGTTCAACACCGGCAACGGCACGCGCTACAACACGCTGGCCGACATCAACCCCAACGATATCGAGTCGATTGACGTGCTGAAGGACGCGTCGGCGGCGGCCATTTACGGCTCGCGGGCGGCCAACGGCGTCATCATCGTGACGACCAAGCGCGGCAAGGCCGGCCAGAACCGCGTGTCGCTCAACTCCTTTGTGGGCGTGAACGAAATCGTGCGCAAGCCCAAGCTGCTCAACGGCGACCAGTTTATCGAGATTCAGAACGAGAAGGCGCTGAACCGCTTTGGCCCGGGCACGCCTAATTCCGTCATTGCCCGCAACGTGGATATCGACGGCGACGGGCAGCCCGACCGCACCGACTGGCTGGACGAGGTTTTTCGGCGCGGCTTCGCGCAGAACTACCAGGTGGCTATTTCGGGCGGCACCGACAAAGCCAGCTACTATGGCTCGGGCGACTGGACTGACCAGAAAGGCGTGCTGGTGGCCAACCGCCTGCGGCGCGGCTCGGTGCGCCTGAACCTGGATCTGCAGCCGGTGAAGTGGCTGAAAACGGGCATCAGCAGCAGCTACTCGCGCACGCTCAACAACGGCGTGCTCACCGATACTTACCTGGCTGGCGCCACGGTATCGGGGTACAATGCGGCGCCGATTTACCCGGTGCGCGACGCCAGCGGCAACTACTTCCTGGATTCGTTCGGCAACCTGGGCGGCGACGTGTTTACCATCGACGGCACGGCCTACCCCTTCTACCGCACCTACCGGCTGAACGCGGTGAACCACCCCAGCGCCGTGCTGGATTACCAGCGCAACGACAACACCTCGCAGCGCCTGCTAGCCAACGGCTACGCCACCGTGGAGCCCCTCACCGGCCTGAAGCTGACCACCCGCTTCGGGGTGGATTACCTGCAGAACTTCGAGGACCAGTACAGTGACCCGCGGCTGTCGGGCCTGGGCCGGGTGCTGGGCGACGGGCTGGTACAAAACAACGACCTGCGCCAAAACCTCTGGAACTGGGCCAACTACCTCAACTACACCCGCACCTTCGGGGAGCAGCACAACGTGGACGTGACCGTGGGCGTGGAGTACCAGGAAGAGTCGCAGCGCCAGATCGGCACGTACGCGGCCAACTTCGCCGACCCCAAATTCAAGGAGATTTTCACGGGCCTCTCGACCGAAGCGCTGCAGGCCGACGGCTCGCGCTACACCCAGGGCTTCGACTCGTACCTGGCCCGCCTGAACTACTCCTTCGGCAATAAGTACTACGTCTCGGCCAACTTCCGGGCCGATGCCGACTCGCGCTTCGGCGAAAACAACCGCCGCGGCTATTTTCCCGGCGGTTCGGTGGGCTGGCGCATCTCGGAGGAAGGCTTCCTGAAGGGCGTGACGCTCATCAACGACCTGAAGCTGCGCGCCAGCTACGGCGTGGTGGGCAACTCCAACGGCCTGCTGCCCTACGCCTCGCGCACCCTGATCGGGGCCGGGCAGTACGCCGACGTCAATGGGCTGGGCATCACGCAGGTGGGCAACCCGGAGCTGGCCTGGGAAAAATCCCGCAAGCTCGACATCGGGCTGGACGCCTCGGTGCTCACCAACCGCGTGAGCCTCACCCTGGACTACTTCGACAACGACATCAGCGACCTGATTCTGGACGCGCCGGCGCTGCGCACCACCGGCATCCCGAACTCCATCGACTACGTGCGCACGGTGGTGACGAAGAACATCGGCTCGATGTACAACCGCGGCCTGGAAGCGACGCTAAACACCACCAACGTGCAAACCGCCTCGGGCTTCCGCTGGACCAGCTCGGTGAACTTCACGGCGGTAAAAAACCAGATTACCTCGCTGGCCACCGATTTGCCCGTACCGGAAGGGCAGTCTTCTGACCCCAACGACGTGGTGGCGGGCGCGCAGCGCGCCAGCGTGGGGCGGCGGCTGGGCGTGTACTTTCTGCCGCGCTGGGCGGGCGTCAACCCCGAAAACGGCAACGCCCAGTTTCTGGACGCCAACGACAACATCAAGCAGTACGACGCGGTGAACCGGGTCTGGCTAACGGCCAGCGGCGACGTGACCACGGCCATCAGCACCAACGACTACCGCTACACCGACAAGGGCGGCTACCCCACCTGGTACGGCGGCTTCGACAATACCCTGGCCTTCAAAGGCCTGGAGCTGGGTATCTTCCTGCAGTACAGCGGCGGCAACCTGCTCTACAACGCCACGCGGGCCGGCCTGCTGACCAACTACTACAACAACAACCTCACGGAAATCATGGACCGCTGGCAGCAGCCCGGCGACCAGACCGACATACCGAAGCTGGTGCTGCAGGACAACGTCTCGACCCAGGCCTCCACGCGCTGGCTGGAGAAGGGCGACTTCCTGCGCCTGCGGCAGCTAAGCCTGGGCTACAACCTGCCCAAGAACCTGCTGGGGCAGGCCAAGCTGAGCAACGTGCGGGTGTACGCCCTGGTGCAGAACGTGTTCGTGATTACGGGCTACAACGGCACCGACCCGGAGGTCAACTCCAACCGCAACAACACCACGCAGGGCACTAACGGCAACATTGCTTTCGGCGTGGACAACCGCGCCGTGCCGCAGGCCCGCAGCTACACCGTCGGCCTCAACCTTAGCCTGTAACCTGCCATGACAGCTACGACCTACCTCCGCATCACCTGCCAGGCAGCCGCGGTGGCGCTGCTCCTGCTGCTGGCCCCCGGCTGCGACGTGCTCGACCAGGAATCCCCCGCGGCCCTGACGCCCGAAGAAACCTTCAGCACACCCGACCGCATCGAGAAGGCCGCCATCAGCATGTACGACGCGCTGCAAAACCCCGAGTTCCTGGGCGGGCGGGCGCTGATATACAGCGACGTGCGCTCCGACGACACCGACCCCTCGCCGTACTTCAATACCATTGCCACGTCGTCGGCGCTGGCCAACGACATTCAGGTGACCAACGGCTGGACCGGCGGCTACCGCACGATTTACGCGGCCAACTTTTTCCTGCAAAACTTCGAGCCCAACGCCGGCATTGTGTCGCAGGAGCTGGCGGCGCAGTACCGGGGCGAGGCCAAGTTTATCCGGGCCCTGACGATGTTTCACCTGGTGAACCTGTTTGCTCAGCCCTACAACTTCACGCCCGACGCCTCGCACCTGGGCATTCCCATTCAGCTGACGGCGCCCGACGCGGTCAGTGCCTACGACCCTTCGCAGCGCCTGGCCCGCTCCTCGGTGCGCGACGTGTACGCGCAGATCATCAGCGACTTGAACGACGCCGCCAGTGGCCTGCCGACGGACTACGACGACCCGGAATACGCCGACGTGGCCCGCGCCACGAAGGGCGCGGCGCAGGCCTTGTTGTCGCGGGTGTATCTGTACCAGGCCAATTACACGCAGGCGGCGGCCCTGGCCGGCACGGTCATCAGTTCGGGCCGCTACCAGCTGAACCCCAGCCCGGCCACCACCTTTGCCCCGCCCTACAACACGCCTGAGTCCATCTTCTCGGTGGCGATGAACACCAGCGACAACCCCAACACCAACAACGCCATCGGGCAGCACTACAGCCCCACCGGGCGCGGCGACATCACCATTTCGCCTTACGTGGCCATTCCCCCCAGCGTATTTCCGGCCGACGACGAGCGCCGCACCACGCTGGTACGCGTGTCCAGCAACATTCCCTACACGGGCAAGTACCAGACCGTGGGCGACTGGGTGCCCATCGTGCGCTACCCAGAGGTGCTGCTGAACCGGGCCGAAGCCCTGGCCCGCACCACGGGCCGCACGCAGGAGGCCGTGGACCTGCTGAACCAGGTGCGCAACCGCTCCAAAGGGGCCAGCACGCCTTCCTACACGCTGGCCGGCTTTGCCGATGCGCCGGCGCTGATCAACGCCATCCTGCTGGAGCGGCGCCTGGAGCTGGCCTTCGAAGGGCACCGCTACTACGACCTGCTGCGCACCCGCCAAGCCATTCCGGCGCACGGCACCATTCCCAGCATTCCGTACGGCGACAACCGGCTGGTACTGCCCATCCCGCAGGTCGATTTGCAGAACAACCCCAACCTGGCGCAGAATCCGGGCTATTGACCGCCCGCGCCGGCTCATCAAACAGCAAGGCCTGGCTTATGAAGCCAGGCCTTGCTGTTTTGCCGATTTTACTGCTGCGGGGCGGGGTGCAACCGGGTGGTGGCAGAACCACGGCCAGCCGGGCTGGCTCCTTTTTGACTTGAGAGCTACTCACTCACTCACATCCAAGTCCACTTCAGGAGTCTGCCGAGCCGCTGGTTGCAGCCCATCCGTCTTGAGGCCCTGCCCCGCCGGGCAATAAATACCGGCCAGTCGTAATGAACAGAGGCTAAATACGCAGCCCAGGCTTCGTCCGGCACCCCTTATTGTCTGACCTGAGCGTCTGGCTTTCTGACCTGTGGCTTTGCGGGTGTGAGCTGGCCGGGGAAGCCCGGGCTCAGCGGTTCTTGATGAGAAAGGCTTTGACGTTGTCGCGATAAAAGCGCGTCCATTTAAGGCGGTGGCCGCTGGTCAGCGTCACTAGGTACTCCCCGTTGAAGTACGATTCCAACTCCTCCACGTAGTTCAGGTTGATGATATAGGAGCGGTTGATGCGGGTAAAATCGGCGGGGTCCAGGCGCTGCTCCAGCTGGGTTAGGCTTTCGTAGGTGGTGTAGTTGCGCTTGAGCGTGTGCACGGTGATGTAGTTGCCGTCGGCATCGAGGTAAACGATGTCTTCAACCTTGATAAAGAACAGCTTGTGGTTGTCCTTGATCAGCATACGCTTGGGGTAGGCACGCTGGGCGGGCGGCTCTTCGCTGAGCAGGCGGCGCATCAGGGCGTGCACCTCCGGCTGGGGCTGGAGTTGGGTTAAGTTCGTTTTCATGTGGTGCAGGGTTTGGTGCAGTTGTGAGGGGGTGCAGGGCTTGGGCAGGCAGGGCAGTCCGCTGGCTTCCAGGTCCTGCAAGGGCAGTAGCTGAGGATCGGTCAGAAACACCACGTAGGGCTGAAAGTGCGGCCAGATGCCGCGCAGCACGCCGAAGCCATCGAGGTGGGGCAGCTCCAGGCTCAGGAACAGCACCTGGGGCCGGTGCTCCAGCAAGGCAATCAGCGCCTCGGTACCCGTCACTACCTCGGCCACCAGGCGCAACTCCGTGTCCTGCGCCAGCCCCAGCCGCAGGGCCTGCCGGGAAGCCTCGTCCTGGTCGGCAACAATAGCTAGGTAGCTCATGCGGGACGGGCGCTGAGAAAATGGGGGCGGGAACAGGAAAAAAATCGGACCGCGCCGGCTGGGGCGGCCCCGGCGCAGCAGGCCCGGCGAAGCAGCCGCCGGGGCCCCTAAGTAAAACGAACAAACGGCTCGGTTTTCGGCTCGTCAAGCGGTGGATACTCCGAGCAACGGGGGTGCGGAACCTGTGCTTATCAGGCTGGTGTTAAAAGGGCTTCGCCAAGAAGACACCCGGGAAGCGTCAGGGATGCACCTCTACGAAAATATTCGTATGCCTTGGCTTTTTTCACCGGCTCGTTTGCTCGCCCCCGGCCGTAGCGCCTGGCTTCGGTGCCCTCTTTCCCTCCCACATTACCTTCTGACGCACCCAGGCGGCTTTTGATATCAAACAATAGCCACCTTTTTTTGCTTTCCGCGTACTGCCTAAGTCTCTTCCCGACTTTATGAATACACCCAACTCTTCGGCCGACACCGAGCTCAATCCCGACGTAATCCTCATCGGAGCGGGCATCATGAGCGCAACCCTGGGCATGATGCTCAAGGAGCTGCAACCGGATTTGCGCATTGCCGTGGTGGAGCGCCTCGACGTGGCCGCCGCCGAAAGCTCCGACGCCTGGAACAACGCCGGCACCGGCCACTCGGCCTTCTGCGAGCTGAACTACACCCCCGAAAAAGCCGACGGCAGCATCGACACGAGCAAGGCCATCAAGATTGCCGAGCAGTTTGAGCAGTCCAAGCAGTTCTGGGCGTTTCTGGCCCAGAAATACCAGGTCAAGGAGCTAAGCCGCTTCATCAACCACGTGCCGCACCTGAGCTTCGTGTGGGGCCCCGACAACGTGGAGTACCTGCGCAAGCGCCAAGCCGCGCTGGTCAAGTCACCCCTGTTTCAGGGCATGCAGTTCAGCACCGATAAGGCCGAGCTGCAGCAGTGGATGCCGCTGGTGATGGAAGGCCGCGACCCGCAGCAGCCCGTGGCGGCCACCCGCATGGACCTCGGCACCGACGTCAACTTTGGCTCCCTGACCCGCGGCATGTTTTACCTGCTGCAGGAGAAGCCGGGCGTGTCGTTCTACTTCAACCACGAAGTGGAAAAGATCAAGCGCAAAGAAGACAACCAGTGGCGCGTGCGGGCCGAAAACCGCGCCACCGGCGAAACGCTGAAGCTCAAAGCGCCTTTCGTGTTCATCGGTGCGGGCGGGGGCTCCTTGCCGCTGCTCATTGCCTCGGGCATTCCCGAGGGGCAGGGCTTCGGCGGTTTCCCCGTGAGCGGGCAGTGGCTGAAGTGCACCAACCCCAACGTCATTGCTCGGCACGACGCGAAGGTGTACGGCAAGGCCTCCGTGGGCTCGCCGCCCATGTCGGTGCCCCACCTCGACTCGCGCGTCATCAACGGCAAAAAGGAGCTGCTGTTTGGCCCGTACGCGGGCTTTAGCACCAAATTCCTGAAGAAGGGCTCGTACTTCGACCTGCCGTTCAGCATCAAGCTCAGCAACATGCGCCCGATGATTATTGCGGGCCTGAAAAACATTCCGCTCACGCGCTACCTCATCAACCAGGTGCGGCAGTCGCCGGAAGACCGGCTGGCGGCCCTGCGCGAGTACCTGCCCCAGGCCAACCCCAACGACTGGGAGCTGGAAATTGCCGGGCAGCGCGTGCAGGTCATCAAAAAGGACAAGAAAGAAGGTGGCGTGCTCGAATTTGGCACCGAGGTGGTCAGCGCCGCCGATGGCTCCATTGCGGCGCTGCTCGGTGCCTCGCCGGGCGCTTCCACAGCCGTGAGCATCATGCTGGGCCTGGTGCAGCGCTGCTTCCCGCAGCAGGCCGCCACGCCCGCATGGCAGGCCAAATTCAAGGAAATGATACCCTCCTTCGGCCTGTCGCTCAACGACAACCCGCAGCTGGTGGAGGAAGTACGCGTACACACCAGCGAAGTGCTGGGCCTGAACACGCCCGTCAACAGCTAAGCTTCCAAACTTACAGCTAACAAAAACGCTCCGGTTGGGTAGACCGGAGCGTTTTTGTTAGCTGTGAGGCCGCGTATTTGTGCGCGAACTGCGTGGCGGCACTACGGAATCGGGGCCGGCAAACACGTAAACCGGGCCTAGAGGTTGTTCGCGGGCCCGCTTTTGCCCGTAGACCAACGTACAAGCTCAGCCAAAGGCCGGGCTTGCGCCCCGCTTTTCCACCCGCTTACTTGTCTTATGATTCGCCTAGAGCCTTTCACCCCCGCTGATTTTCAGGAGCTGATTAGCTGGATCGACAACGAGCAGCTGCTCAACGAATGGTCCGGCTCCCTGTTTTCCTTCCCGCTTACCGAAGACAGCCTGCACTGGTACATTCAGGGAGCCAACGACCCCAAAGACCCCGAGGTGTTTATCTGGAAGGCCGTCGACAGCAAAACCGGGCAGGCCGTGGGACACATTTCCCTGGGCAGCTTCAGCAACCGCGACCAGTCGGCGCGTATCACCCGGGTGCTGGTGGGCAGCCGGCAGCAGCGCGGCCGCGGCGTGTGCAAGGGCATGATCGACGCCGTGCTGCAAGTGGGCTTCGAGCAGCTGAACCTGCACCGCATCAGCCTGGGCGTGTACGATTTCAACCACGCCGCTATCCGCTGCTACCAGAAAAGCGGCTTCCACAAGGAAGGCACCCTGCGCGACGTGAAGCGCGTGGGCGACGAGTGGTGGAGCCTGGTGGAGATGAGCATCCTCGAAGACGAGTGGCGCGCCCTGCACCAATCCCGGCTGGACGCCAAAGCTGCTTAGACCGGCAGTTGTCTCCCGATCAAACAGTTAGTGCAATACTTAATACTTTCATAATACCTAAACCCAGACCCGAGTCCGGCGGTTATCGTACCAACAAAGGCTGCCGGGGCGCATTCGCCGCACGCCACTGGCCGGCAGCCTTTGCGTGGTTTTGCGGCGACACGCATGCTAATCCGTTGATATTATGCTCTCCGTCACCCGCTATAACCGCGCCACTCGGCGCAACGACGCGGTGGTGTACCTGCTGATGGCCGTGGCCAGCGCCTGTGCGCTGTTCTTCTCGCTGTAGGTCCTCCCCGCCCCCAACGCTCTGCCTCTCCGCCGCCCGGTACATCACCGGGCGGCTTTTTTGTGCCGGCAACCTAAGCCGGCGGCAGAAACACTTCGGCCAGCATGCAGCGCACGCTGCCTCCGCCCAGGGTTTCGATGGTGGGGATGGCCAGGGGCAGCAGCTCGCAGTAGCGACTCAGCGCCTGGCGTTGCGCCGGCGTAAGGGCTTCGTAGGCGCTCTGCGACATAGCCAGCAGTTCCCGGCCGCTGGCGGGCTGCAGCGCGAGCATGTTGCCGGCAAAGCGCGTCACCTGTTCGCGGGTGATGGGAATGATATCGTGGCCGGTGCGGGTGAGCGACGCCTCCACGGCGGCCCGCTCGGCGGCATCGGCGATGCTGTCGAGGCAAATGACGGCAAAGCCCGCGCCCAGGCACATCATCACGTTGGTGTGGTAGATGGCGTGGCCCTGCGCATCGGTGGCCTGAAACGCCACGGGCCGGTACCCCAGGCGCGTGGCCGCTTCGGCAAACAGGGCCGCATCGGTGCGGGGCGAGCGGGCGGCGTAGGCCACGCGGTGCTCGTGGTCGAAAATGATGCTGCCGGTGCCCTCCAGGAAGCGGCCCTCGGCTTCGTGGCCGGAGAGGTCGATGATTTCGCGAAGCGCAAACTGCCGGCCCAGCGCCTGCAATACGTCGGGGCGGCGCTCGGCGCGGCGACTGGGCGCGCACATGGGGTAGAGCACGGCGCGGCCGTCGGGGTGCAGGGTCAGCCAGTTGTTGGGAAATACAGCGTCGGGCTTGGCGGGTACTTCGGTGTCGTCGAACACGAGCACCTGCACGCCCCGGCTGCGCAACGCAGTTACCAGCGCCTCAAATTCTGCCAACGCCTGGCGCTGGGCCCCATCGGACGTGAGGCCCGCCACGGATTGCTGAAAATGGTTGGAGGCGGCCGTTTCGGCATTGAAACCGAAGCGGGCGGGCCGAACGAGCAAGACGGTACGGGCAGCGGGCATAACAGCGGTGAGCCCGCCAAACGGGGACGGGCGCACCGCAAAGAAACATATCCATCCGACGACTTACCTGCCCCGCGCCTGCTTCGGCAAGGGCAGACTTCTTCGCTGGCTGGTTATGACCCGGGTGCGGCGACACCTACCGGCCCCACCGCCCGCCCAATGACAGCAAACAGCGGATCGGTAACGCTGCGCGGGCCGGGGCTGCGGTCAAGCTGCTCGATGCGGTGCCAGCCGCCGGCAGCCTGTAGGTACTGCGCCACTAGTTGCAGGTGGCCCTGGTCGTCCAGGGCGTGCCAGGCGGCAATGGCCTTGCTGGGAAAGCAGCGGTTGGAAAAGGTAATAACCAGCGGGGCTTCGGGCCGCAGCACCCGGGCCAGCTCGCGCATCACCGCCACGGGCTGGGTGAGGTAATCCACCGACACGCAGATGGCCGCGCCGTCGAAGCTGGCGTCGGCAAAAGGCAGCGCGGGCTGCTGGTTGAGGTCCTGCACCACGTAGGCGTGCAGGCGCGGGTTGGCGCGCAGCTCGGCCTCGTTCATGCCCAGGCCCACCACGCGGGCGTAGCTCACCTCGGGCGGCAGGTGGCTCACCCAGCTGCTCATCAGATCGAGCAAGGTGCCGCCGGCCGGGAAATACTCGCGGTAGAGCTGGGTAACGGCGGCAATGGCCCGGTCGTCGATGTGGGTGACGTAACGCGGGTGGCGGTAAAATTCCGCGTCGGGCGCTTCATCGAAGCGCTGAAACGCGCGGGCCGGAAATGGGGGCTGGTCGTCGGGATTCATGGCGCGGGCTTTCTCTGCTCAATGACAAAAGCCCGTTGCAGTTGGTTCGGCCGCCCGGCCCTACAGGTACGAGAGCCACCAGTAGGCGTGCTGCTGCTTGTAGCGGGCGTACCAGCGGCAGGGCCAGTAGATGAGCAACACCAGCACGGCCCACACCAGATAGGCCCGCCACAGGTGAAACGTGTAGGCCGCGGGCCAGTTTTGCTGGGGCTCAAACCCGAAGTTGACCGCCTGCCCGAAGGCCAGCCGCGTCCATACCCAGGCGCTGCCGCTAATAAGGGCCAGGTGCAGCAGAAAGTAGAAAAACGGCACCTGCCCGAAGGTCCGTAGCACCCGGCTCACTGCACCGGTGGCGCGCTCCAGCCCGGCCAGCAACAGCAGCGCCACGCCCAGCGTGAGGCTAAGGAAGAGCAACGACGGTGGGTACTTCTGCACATTCAAGAAGGACAACACCGTGTACAACGCCCCGCGCGGCTGCACGCTCCAGGGCTGCGGGTCGCCGTAACCATTGAGCAGCCGCAGCCCGACGAACAGCACCAACAGAGCCGCCCCCGCGCCTACCAGCCAGCGTTGCCGCTGGCCAGCCTCGGCCCGAAACCACGGCCCGATGAGGTAGCCCGCCAGCATGACGCCCGTCCAGGGCAGCACGGCGTAGGCTTCCAGCAAGGGCGGCAATGGCGGCAGCGCTACCACGCCGGGCGGGTTGTGGAGCAGGGCCCACCACCAGTTACCGGCCGTAACGGGCTGCGTCGGCGCCAGCAGGTTGTGCCCGCCGATGATGAGCACCGCCAGCGCCACCAGCACCGGCCGCGGCAGCCAGATCAGCCCGGCCAGCAGCACCATCGCCCAGCCAATGGCCCAGATGACTTCCAGCACCAGCAGCTGGTGGCTCCACTGCAGCAGGAAGGTGATGACGATTAATTCCAGCGCCACCAACCATAGCCCGCGGGTAAGCAAAAAACGGCTGACGCGCCCCCGGTTGGGCTGTTTTTGCGCGTACAGATAGATGCTGACGCCGGAGAGAAAGACGAACGTGGGCGCGCAGAAATGCGTGACCCACCGGGTGAAGAACAGCGCCACCGAGGCCTGCGTCACATCTTCGGGCCGGACGGTACTCGGGCTCCAGAACTCGCGGATGTGGTCCAGGGCCATGATGACCATGACTAGGCCGCGCACCACATCGATGCTGGCTACGCGGACTTTGGTGGCGGATGGCACCGCGGTTCCGGCGGGAAGAGAAGTAACGAGCTGAGCCATAGTCGACGGGAAGTAGGAGAAGCACCAGCAGCCCGCTGCCACCGGCTAGCGCTGCTGCGTCAGGAAGTTGTCGATTATCGCCGTGATTTCCGCCTGCCGGATTGCGGCTAAGTAGTACCCTGCACCTCAACGTCGGGCTCCTGCTGCTCCGTCGAGGCTATAAGGGTGCGTGCCGACGGGGCGCAGAAGCAGGCGTTGAGCAGCGGAGCCGGCTCGGGTGGGTATTCGGAGTAGCCAATGCATGTGGTACCTAAACCGCTCCTGCGGGCTGCAAAAGCCGAAACGACAACTTCCGGCTCCGCCCAGCGCAGGTGCACCACATGAAAATGCTATAGCCAAACGAGGCTCAGTGCAACTAAACTTGCACTGTCGATTCGTCGCTGCTTCTCAGGGCATTAGAAGCCATTCGACGCTTTTTCCGCGCTTCTCTTTCTTACCTAACCTGCTATGAAAACCAACCAAGTAGCCATCATCGGCGGCGGCCCCGCCGGTATTGCCGCCGCCAAGTCCCTGCTCGAAGACGGCCTCACGCCCGTCATCATCGAACAAAGCGGCAGCCTCGGCGGCCAATGGAACCAGGGCGCGGCCCACAGCGGGCAGTGGCCCGGCATGCCGGCTAATTCCTGCCACATCAAAATGTCGTTTTCCGACTACGACTACCCGGCCGGCACGCCCATGTACCCGAGCACCGAGCAGGTGCTGGCCTACCTGAAGGACTACGCCCACCACTTCAGCGTGGATCAGCACGTGCGCTTTCACACCCGCGTGGAGCTGATTTGCCGCGGCGCGGAGGGCCAGTACGTCGTGTGGACGGTGAACCGGGCCGGCGAGCGGCGCACCGAGGTTTTCTCGCACGTCATTGTGGCCACGGGGCGCTACAACAAGCCGCACTACCCGAACACACCCGGCCTCGACCACTTCCACGGCCGCGTGATGCACTCAATGGAATACCGCGGCCGCGAACCTTTCCGCGGGCAGCGCGTGCTGGTGGTCGGCAACAGCATCAGCGGGCTGGAAATTGCCAGCGACCTGGCCCGCAACCCCGATACCACGGTTATTTCCTCGGCCCGCAAGCCGCGCTACATCGCCCGCAAAATGATGCTGGGCGTGCCCACCGACCAGCTGGCTTTCACCCGCTTCGGGGCCTACGCCAGCCGCGCCCTGCCGCCCGCTGAGGCCGCCGAAGGACTGAAGCAGCTGGTGCTGGCCGCCGTGGGCAACCCGGCAGATTTCGGTGGCCTGCGCCCCGCCGACAACGCGCTGGAAGCCGGCTTCGCGCAGTGCCAGGATTACCTCGACCATGTGCAGGCCGGCCGCATCCGCGCCGTCGCGGGCGTGCAGGCCTACGCCCCCGGCACGGCGGTGCTCACCAGCGGCGAGCAGCTGCACGTGGATACCGTCATTCTGGCCACGGGCTACGACCTGCACCTGCCCTTCCTGCACGAGGAGCTGCAGCTCACCGTCAATCTGGACCGCAAGCACCTCGACCTACACCACTTCACCTTCCACCCGGCCCTGCCCAACTTTGCCTTCATGGGCTTGTTTGAGCAAATCGGTTCCTACTTCGTGTCGGCCGAGCTGCAGGCGCGCTGGATATCGGCCTGCTGGAGCGGTGCCTGCGCCCCACCCACGGCGGCGCAGATGGAAACGGGCCTGCAGGAGTTTCAGCACTTCCGGCAGCACCGCGGCATGACCACCTGCCAGGAAGTGGCCGAGCTGATTTCCGCCAACCTGGGCGTAGCCCCCACCCTTTCGCGCTACCCCGAGCTGGCCGCTGAGCTGTTCTTCGGCATGCTGGCGCCCGCGCAGTTTCGCCTCGAAGGCCACGGCAGCCAAGCCGGTGCCCGGGCCCGCTTCGAGCGCAACGTGCGCTTCTTTATGGATGGCCAGCCCATGCAGCTCACCGAACAGCAGCTGGCCCAGCTGCAGATGCTGGCCGCCCGCCTGCCGCAGCACGCGCAGCTCCAGGCGCTGATGCAGCAGCTACAGCCCGCCGAAGCGGAGGCCGTGGCGTAACGCCCTGCCCCGAGAAAAGCTACAACGGCCCGCTGACTTGCATCAGCGGGCCGTTGCTGGTTTCAGGCCGCAGCCAATTACGGGAAGAGCTACAGCTGCTTGGTCATCAGCAGCCCGCCGTAGGAAAAGCCGTTGACGTTGACGCCCTGCATGGGTACCACCGACACGCCGCTGCCTTTGGTGACCTTGTGCAGCTGCGGCACCACGATGCCAATGGTGGTGCCCACGGCGTAGCCCACGAGGTTGTCGGAGAGGAAGTGCTTGCCGGCCTCGATGCGCGACACAGCTACAGCGGCAGGCACCAACGCAGCGGCCGTCCACACGTAGGGCTCGGCCCGGGAACCGGGGTTGAAGTCGTGGAAAACCTTGGCGGCGAAGAAGGTAGCCGTGGCCGTGTGGGCGGTATGGCCGGCAAAAAAGGAGTTGGTGGCAATGCGGCTCGTGCGCTTGTTTTCGGGCCCATCGGTGCCGTACAGGAAGGGTCGGTAGCGAGACACCGAGCCCACCGTGAGGGTAAACGCCGCGGCCGTGCTGGCCAGCGTCTCGGCGTACAGGCCGAGCACCTGCCCGTAACGGCCGCGGGCGTTGGGGTCCAAGGCCAGCAGGCCGGGCGCCGCCACCAGCGAGCCGTAGCAGAGCACGTCACCCACCGTTTGGGCCTTGTCGCTGTAGTTGCCGGCCGCGAACCGGTCGAACTTGGGTACGTCGTTTTTGCTGAGGCTGGCCAACTCGGTCTGGCTCAGGCCGTGTTTCTTCTTCACCAGCAGCAGGCCCATGCCACCGAGCGCGCCTATGCCCACGGTCACGGGCGCATCGACGACGAAGCGGGTGCGGTACGGCGAGGAGGCTTGCTGCGCGGTAGCCACGGGGCCGGCCGACACGCACAGCGCGCCGGCCAGGGCAAGGGAATAAGGGAGCTTCATAGCGGGAGCGTTGGCAACTTCTTGCTGGCTCAAACGCGTAACCGCCGAGTTGGGTTGACTGCGCGGTATCAGCCTCGTTGCTGCGGCTTTTGCGGCCCACCCTAGGCTTACGCGTCGGCGGGCGGCAGCTGCCAGCTTACCTGCTCCGCCCACAGCGCGGCGGCCTGGTACACGAGGTGAAACACGGGCTCTTTGAGGTACAAGTACCCGTCGATGCTGGCCGGAAACAGCCCGGCCGCCCGCCGCTTCAGCAGCTCGTACTCGGCGCGGGCCGGGGCGTTGGCGCGCAGGTAGTCACGAAAAAGCAGGGCGTAGCGGGCATTGAAGCGGCCCGCCTCCCGGATGTGCATGTGCACCCGCCGCTCACCAGCAGGCTCGCGCATGTACAGTTTGCGCAGCTCCGGCGAATCGGCCGGCAAGGGGTGGTACACGTCGTACTGCCAGCTGCGGCCTTGCTGGAAGCCGGCGGCCCACAGCGGCTGCAGGCGCGTGGCCGCCGCGGGCAGCTCCGGCACCGTCAGCTGCACGTCGATAACATCCTTGGCGCGGAGGCCGGGCACGGCCGTGGACCCGATGTGGTCGATGCGGGTCACGGCCGGGCCGACCACTGCCCGGATGCGCTGCGCCAGCTCGGCAAACTCCTCCCTCCAGGCCGCGCGGTATGGCACCAGCACCACGGGCCGGGAGGGCCCAAACGAATCGTAAGACAACATGGCGTGGGTAAAGAAAGCGAGTGGAGCGAAGGTATTGGCTATAGCTCAGTGCTCGAAGGACGCGCCTTCATCCTTCTGATTCACCTCTGCCTTGCCCTAATTGGCGTTGGGCATCTGCCCGGCCAGGGCTGTGCTTCCCCCTATCGTTCGGTTCGTTTCCACTCCTACCTTTACCGGCCCGCTGCTGGTAGCGTGCTGCCCTTACTTGTACCATCCTATGCGCAATTTTCTAGGTCCGCTGGCTTCGGTTACGCTGCTGGTTCTGCTCATTTTCGGCGGGCTGCGGCTGCTGCACCTGTCCACCGGCACGCTCATCGACTGGGTGGTGGGCATCGGTATTTTCTGGTGGCTGGCGGCCATCGTGGTGCTCCCCTGGAACACGCATTTCGCGGCCAAGGACGTGCTGGAGGAGGTGCGTCTCTCGCACGCCAAGGGCATTGCCGTCGACCCGGCCACCGAGGCGTTTGCCGGCCGGCTGGCGCGGCGCTTCTGGTGGCTGGCGGTGGGCCTGCACGTGGTATCGGCCGTGGCGCTCTATCTGCTGGCCTATTACCAGCTGACGCCCGTGGGCTATGCCGCCGCGGCCGCGGCGCTGCTGCTCACCTTCGCCCGCCCGGCCCAGCGCGCCTACGAGCACCTGAGCCGCCGGCTGCAGACCCTACAGCACCAGGTGCACTACCCGCGCGAAGATGTGGTGGAGTTGCGTGACCGGGTACTGACGCTGGAAACGCAGCTCAAGCACGTCAGCACGTCCCTCGATGTGAACGAGCCCGAGTCCTGGGCCCACGGGCAGCAGCAAACCCTGGCCGGCCTTCGCCTGCTCATCGACCGCCTCGACGCGCGCCTGGAAGAGCTGGCCCGCCACAACAGCCGGGAGCACGAAGCCCTGGCCCGCCAAAGCGCCACCGATATTGCCCGGCTCTCCGAAGACGCGCAGTTTCTGAATCAGGTCCGCGAGCTGATTCGCTTTGTGAAGGGCGCCTGAGCCTCTAGGCAGCACTAGGGCACCAGCGCCCAGTTGAAGCCGATGCCGTTCTGGCTATCGGCCTCCAGTTTCGGCTGCGGAAAGGGCTGCGGCGTGCCATCGGCCGCCACCACAACCAGACTCTTGTAGGGCACGAACACGTAAATTCGGTCGCCGGGCTGCACCAGCTTCATCCAGGCACTCAGGTCTACGTCCGGCCCGTTGGCGTGTATGCTGGGCACGAGGGGGCGCCGACCGCGTACCAGGGTCAGCTCGGCATCGGTAAACCGGTAGGAGGAGCTGCGCGGGCACTCCGGCGCCGGGTCCACCTGCAAGGTCACCTTGGGTGCCAACGGGGCCCCGCTACGGGGCACTTCCTGGTTGTTGCGCAGCACTTTCACCACTGGAAGGGCACAGCCCGTTTGGCCGGCGACGGGCCTGACTACGGCCAGCAAGGCCACCGCGAATAATGACTTCAGCATGGGAATAACAGGTTACTTGGCTTACAAGCTATTAGCAACGCGCCTCTCTCATTATTAGCGCCTTACCATCTACATATTTTAATTCTTTAATCTATCAGTTGTATTCAATGCGTGTTTGGATTTCGTCAAAACCGCTTGAGCCCGCCGAAGCATGACCAGAAATGCTGGCTCCCCAACAGGCCTTTATGCCATAGTGCCTCCGCCAAAGCTGTAATGGTCAATCAACGCATCGACCAGCGCCAGTCATAACCTAAGCACAATAGCGCCAAACAGCGCGCTGCTTTCGGCGTGCCGGGGCCGCGGAAGGAGCCGCCCAATAACTTCCAAGCCAGGATACGGGTATTAGCAGTTCCGCCGCCGGCTGCAAGCCCGGCTTATCTGCACGCTCTTACCTCTGCCCTTTTCATGGCCGCTACTGCCGAAAACAACCAATACCCATCCACCTCGCCGGAGGCTCCACTCGTGGTGCTGGCCGGCGCCACCGGACAGCTCGGCCTGCTCATCGCCCACCACCTGCGCCAGCGCGGGGCCCGGGTGCGCGCCCTGATCCGGCTCGGCAGCCGCGCCTCCGCCGAAGCCGAATCCTTGCGGCTGCAGGGCGTGGAACTGGCCGAGGTCGACTACGACTTCGTCACCAGCCTTACTCAGGCCTGCCGGGGAGCCAGTTGCGTGGTATCGGCCCTGTCGGGCCTGCGCGAAGTCATCGTGGAGGCCCAAACGCGGCTGCTGCAGGGAGCCGTAGCGGCTGAAGTGCCGCGCTTCATTCCGTCCGACTTCTCCGCCGACTTCACGAAGCTGCTCGCCGGCTCCAACCGCAACTTCGACCTGCGCCGCGAGTTTCAACGCCGCATGGACCGCGCGCCCATTCAGGCCACGTCCATCCTCAACGGCATGTTCATGGACCTGCTCAAGGGGCAGGCCCCGCTGATTCAGCCTGGCCCGGGTTTGCTCATCTACTGGGGCGACGCCGACCAGCCGCTGGACTTCACGACCATGGTCGATACCGCCGCCTTCACCGCGGCCGCGGCCCTCGACCCCGACACGCCCCGCTACCTGCGCGTGGCCGGCGACGTGCTGAGCATCCGTGGGCTGCAGGGTGCGGCCAGCGCGGCCTTTGGCAAGAGCTTCCGGCCGCTGCGCGTCGGCGGCCTGGGCACCCTGGCCACCCTGATCAAGGTAACGCGCACGCTGGCTCCGGCCAAAGAAGAAATTTTCCCGCCCTGGCAGGGCATGCAATACCTGCACAACATGCTCAGCGGTCAGGCCAAGCTAGCCGAGCCGCTCGACAACGCCCGCTACCCGGATATTCGCTGGACCACGGTGCGGGAGTTGCTGGCCACCCACCACGGCTAACCGAACCTCATAGGCACAAAAAAACAGCGCACCGGGTAGGTGCGCTGCTTGCTGTTGAAGGGCTCGGCGATTAAGCGCGACGCACTTTCACGGCGTTCAGGCCTTTACGGCCCTGCTCTACTTCGAACTCCACTTTGTCGTTGTCGCGGATTTCGTCGATGAGGCCGGTAACGTGAACGAATACGTCCTGACCGGTGGTGCTGTCGTTGATGAAACCAAACCCTTTGGTCTCATTGAAGAATTTTACGGTTCCCGTTGCCATGATGCTTTAGGAAAAAGGTGAAAAAGAAGCAACTGACAACGGAACCCTACTGCGGTTCGGCAAGCGAATGAATGGTAGGTGACACGAGGCAACTTGCCTTAAACGAAGTAAACGTACGCCTTTTATTTGAACTTCCTACAAACTGGAAAACCAAAATTACTCAGCATCGAGTACGGCCGGCTAACGGAGGGCTGGCGGATTAAGTTCATTTGGTGCCCTTGCCACCCACAAATCCAGCTTATTTCACGGCTATGCGCCTTCTTTTCTTGGGGCTAATCCTTTAGCGAGCAGGCTCTATCCCGTTACCGTAAACCTCTCAAGGCATTCTAGTTGCTGACGATGGCGTAGCTTCTCTCCTAGCCCCACCGTCAGACCAGGTCGCTTCTCGTGGGGACTTCGGTAAATGTCAGCCGGTTGCCGAAGGGGTCCACCACTTCCATTTCCAGGGCCTGTGGGTTCCAGTCAGGCGCGTGCAGGCTGGGGCGGTTGTAGCGGTATTCCTGCTGCTGCAGGTGGCGGTGGTACTCCGCTAGCCCTGCCACATCGACGATGCGCACGCGGGCACCGGGGCAACAATCGCCGTGGTGCTCCGAAAGGTTGAGCACGACATTGTCCCGCGACACCTGCACGTACGCCGGCGCATTGGCCGGTTGATCAGCCCAGTCTACCGCGAAGCCCAGCCAGTCGACATAGAACTCCAGGGCTTTGGCGTAATCGAAGATGCGCAGGACGGGAACAACGGTGGGCATGACCAAGACGGAGTTAAGCAGCGGGCAAGTTAGGAGGCCGTTGATTCATTTGGTGTAGATACTCGCCGGGTGCAGCAGCACTGGTCTGGTGTTTTCGAGCTCCGGCCAGCAGTAATAAAAAGGGCCTTTTTAATAGCCCTGCATGAGCAACGAGCGTATAGCAACTAATTACACTTTGAAATACAAAGTTCTTTATTCTACTTTGCAGCACCTTAGCTCCAGAAGCTTGTAACTACACCTTCCTGCTCCTACCCAAAGGGTAATAACCACGCTTTCAACCACTTCCTTTCACTGCCAACCCGTACTACTATGACCCCGCGCGTCAAAAACCTCGTTCGTCTTGCGCTGGCCACGGCCCTTATTCTGCTGGTACCCGCAGTAGCCATGCAGTTCAGCCAGGAAGTCAACTGGACCGCTTTTGATTTCATATTTGCCGGCGCCATGATTTTCGGCACGGGGCTGGCTTACGAGCTGGTGGTGAATGGCAAAGGCAGCCTTGCCTACCGGCTGGGCGTGGGGGCGGCGCTGGCGGCAGCGTTTCTGCTGGTGATGGTAAACGGGGCCGTCGGCATCATCGGCAGCGAGCATAACCCCGTCAACCTGCTGTTTGCCACCGTGCTGCTCATTGTCATCGTTGGGGCCGCCATGGCGCGTCTGCGGCCGCTGGGTATGGCTCGCACGATGGTGGTGGCCGCCCTGGCGCAGCTCCTCGTCCCGGCAGTCGGGCTACTGATCTGGCACATGGATTTCACGGCCGATGTCCGCAAGGGCTTGGTAGCCAATTTGCTCTTCGTGGGGCTGTGGGCCGGCGCGGCCGTGCTGTTTCGCCGCGCCAATGGCAGCTCACCCGGCTCAAGCCCTATGGTTTCCCACGCCGCTTGACGGCCGGCCCTTGAAGCTGCTGCGGCAGTGCGTCCGCCCTGCACTGTCAGCCCTGATACTCTTATAGCCCAACTGCTGTGGCTGATACAAGGCCAACAAAAAAGCAGCCCACCGGATGGCGGGCTGCTTTTTTGTTGACGGCGGGAGGGCTTAGGCCCGGCGCACGTTGACGGCGTTCAGGCCCTTGCGGCCCTGCTCTACTTCGAACTGAACCGCGTCGTTGTCGCGAATTTCGTCGATGAGGCCGGTAACGTGGACGAATACGTCCTGGCCGGTGGTAGTGTCGTTGATGAAACCAAAGCCTTTGATTTCATTGAAGAATTTTACGGTTCCTGTTGACATGATGCTTTAGGAAAAGTGTGAAAAGAAAGCAACTGACAACGGAACGCTACGGTGATTCTGCAAGCGAATGATGGTAGGTGACACGAGGCAACTTGCCTGAAAAGAAATAGTAACCGGAAGCACGGCGACTGACAAGCCCGGTTGCGGGAGGGTGCGGCGACTGGCAGCGAGTTACAAGTGGGCTAACGGGCCTGGCCTATACTAAGTTCAAAGTCGACTTAAATAAAGTAAAATATACTTCCGGATGTATAGCATTTGCTACTTCTAACGCCCTTCTGCTAAGCAGAGTAAGGCCGCTCAAAAAAAGCGCATTTTTCGGCCACTCAGCCCAGCCCGCGCTGCTCCTTCACCCTTCCGCCATCGGCGTAGGTGATCTATCCCTATCGTAACATTGAGTTGCTTGCGCAGGATGATGACAGGGTCGGGCAGCACCGGTGCCCCATGCCGCCGGGTGAGCCGCCGGACACCTCGGCCGGGCGGTTTGCGTAAGCACAGCGTACCGATTTGCCGCCCTGTACCGCGCCCGACCATGAATAACCGTCCCCGCGAAACCGCTCCGCGTTGGAAACAAGCCGCTTTCCGCGTCATCTTTGAATCGGACACGCGGGCGGGGCAGGCCTTCGACATAGCGCTGCTGGTGGCTATTGCGCTGAGCGTGCTGACCGTGATGCTGGAGAGCGTGCACCGCATTGCCGTGTCCTACGGGGCAGCTCTGCGCGTGGTGGAGTGGGTGTTTACGGGGCTGTTTATCATCGAGTACCTGGCGCGGCTGCTGGTGGTGCGCCGGCCGCTGGCCTACGCTCTGAGCTGGCTGGGCATCATCGATTTTCTGGCCATCGTGCCCACGCTGGCGTCCTTGATACTAGCCGGCAGCCGCTACCTGCTGGTTATTCGCACGCTGCGGCTGCTGCGGGTGTTCCGCATCTTTAAGCTGGGGCAGTTCATCGGTGAGGGCGAGTTCATCCTGGGTGCTTTGCGCGCCAGCCGCTTCAAGATCTTGGTGTTTCTGAGCTCGGTCATCACGCTGGCCGTGGTGGTGGGCACGCTGATGTACGTGGTGGAAGGCGGGCAAAACGGCTTCACCAGCATCCCCAAAAGCATCTACTGGGCCATCGTGACGATGACCACGGTGGGGTACGGCGACATTTCGCCGGCCACGGTGCTGGGCCAGACGCTGGCTTCGGTGCTGATGATCATGGGCTACGCCATCATTGCCGTGCCCACCGGCATCGTATCGGCCCAGATGGTGCTGCCCACCGCCAGCCGACCCGCTTACAAGCAGGCCGTGTGCCACGTGTGCCAGGCCGCTGGCCACCGCGACGACGCGGAGTATTGCTGGCGCTGCGGCGAGAAATTGTAGCGGCCTGAACGAAAAGCCTGCCCCGGCTGCCCGGGCGCGGGCCCACCGCCTCACCCGGCCCCGATGCCGGCCCCCGCGTCCTTTATGCGGTCTGGTTTGCATATTGAACGCTGGTAACCCGCCGCTTGGCCGGCGAACCGAAATGGCATCCGCCCGATATGGCCCATTCGCTGCCGGCCGGCTTCTCCGCCTTGTCTCTTGATCATGCCCGAGCCCACCCCTGCCTTCCCCTCCGACCCGCTCTGCCTGCGCGTGCTGGTCGACGATGCCGACCTCGACGCCGCTTACCCGGTGCTGACGGCGGAAATTTACCAGGCCCTGCACCAGGACGGCCACACCCGACTGGAGCTGGCCGTGACTCTCGACGCGGCCGAACCCGCCGCCGTCCCGCTGCCGGGCACGGCGCTGCGCATCTGTGCCGGCTACGGCGCCGCCGACGCGGTGCTTTTCGACGGCACCGTGGCTACCTACGGGCTGCAAAGCGGCCCCGACCAGGACCTGCGCCTCGTGCTGACGGCTACCCAGCCCGCCGCTCCCGCGCCCGACGACGCCGAGCCGGTGCTTTCCCTGAGCTACGGCGACGCCCTGCTCGACTTCGCGGTGGAGCTGGACGCCCGGGCCGGCCTGCGGGGTGCGGTGCGCTTTCCGGGCAGCGCCCTGGCCCGGCCCGGCGTGTGGCTGGCGCTGAGCGGCCTGCCCCGGCATTTCAACGGCCCGGCCTATGTGACGGCCGCCACCCACACGCTGGCCGAGGGTGGCTGGCAGACCAGCGCCCAGCTGGCTCCGCTGCCCGAACCTGCCCCGCCGACGGCCCCTGTCCGGCAAGCCGGCCTAACCACGGCGGGCCGCTTTGCTCTGGCCCTCGACGACCAGCGCTGCCTTACGGTAAGCACGCCCGGCGGCCAGCAGCTCGTGCTCGATGACGACGCGCGCACCATCACCCTCGTCGACAGCAACGCCAACCGGGTGCTGCTCTCCCCCGACGGCATTCGGCTGGACAGCAGCGCTGACCTGCAACTGCACGCTCGCGGGCACCTGGAGTTGCGGGCGGCCTCCTGCACTCTGGCCGCCGATAGCGGCGACCTGCAGCTGCAGGGCCTAAACGTAGCTGCCGCCGCCCAAATGCAGCTGAGCCTTAGCGGGGCTATAGCCGCCAGCCTATCGGCCACCGGCCAGACCACCGTCAAGGGCGCCCTGGTAACGATTAATTAAGGTCTGCCAGTAGCTGAACGCACGTTCTGACGCCTCTCAGACGCCATGCCGAGCGGTTGCAGTACACCTCTCCGAGGGCCTGCCGCACGATGTAGCGCCGCAAGGTTGCGGCGCTACATCATCCTGACAGCCGCCCCTTCCCACTCAAAAACCTCTTTCGCCAATGCCACCTGCCGCCCGCCTCACGGACATGCATACCTGCCCCATGCAGACGCCCGCTTTCCCTGCCTCCATTCCGCACTTCGGCGGCCCTATTTTGGGGCCGGGCTGTCCCACGGTGCTGATCGGCGGCCTGCCCGCCGCCCGCCTGGGCGACCAGGCCACGTGCGTCGGCCCACCCGATAGCATCATCAACGGCTCGGCCACGGTGCTGATCGGCGGGATGCCAGCCGCCCGCATGGGGTTCTTCTTCCAAACGGGCGGATTTACACGCTAAGCCATCGGGTCGTTGGGATGGCGGAGCGGGCGGCGGTGCAACGGGTCGAGGTGGGCCGGGTTGGCAAAGGAGTATTTACCGAGCCGGTTGATGTGCTCGTAGCGGCTGGGCGATAAGTATTCGAAGTGCGCTTCCTCGACCGGGTACCCTTCGGCGCGCAGCTGCTGGAGGACCTCCTGCATGTAGACCGTGTTCCAGAGCAGCACGCAGTTGGTGAGCAGCGTCAGGCAGCGCGCCGCTTCGGCTTGGGCCTCCTGCTGCTTGCGCCGGATGACGCCCTCGCTGCCAAACCAGAGCCAGGCGCGCAGCGCGTGCAGCTCTTCGCCCTTGTTGAGCTGGGCATGGATGCGCTGGCGTAGGGGCTGGCTTTGTAAATAGCGCAGAATGAATCGGGTCTTGACGAGCTGGCCGTAGGCCTGCAGCACGTAGGTCAGGTGGTTTTGCCGGGGGTAGGCCTGGAGCTTGCCGATGAAGAGCGACGCCGTGACGCGTCCGGATTTGATGGAGCCGGCCAGGCGCAGCAGCTCGTCCCAGTGCCGGCGGATGTAGTCCGGGTTGAGCGTGCCCGTGAACTTGAGGCCGGGATAGACCCAGTCCTGGCCCCGGATTTTGTAGAGCCGCTGGTCGGCCAGGTCGCGCATGCGGGGGCAGAAAAACAGGCCCAGCAGGTCAAACAGGGCGAAAATGAGGTCCGAGTAACCGGCCGTGTCAGTCGTGTGCTCGGCAATGGCCAGGTCGGTTTCGTTGTCGACGATTTCGTCCAGCACCACCGTGGCATCGCGCAGCGTGGCCGGCACCACCTTGCTGCCGTACTGGGCGTACTGGTCCGAGGAATGGGTTTGCATCGTTACGCCCCGCCCGGTGCCGAAGTACGTGGGCAGGGCGCGGGCGTTGCGCACCTTGCCGCTGACGGCGAAGCGCTGGCCATCCGACGAGGAGAAGGTGCCGTCGCCCCAGTAGGCGGCCAGCCACTGGCGGTGGTGCTCGTTGACCAGCAGGGTATTGGCCGCTTTCAGCGTGTCTTCGCGCAGGTAGTTGGTGGCCGTCCACCACAGCGACTGGTACGGCAGCGCGGCGCTGCGGGCCATGTCCGCGAGGGGAATGTTGCAGCCCGTGGCCAGCAGCGTCGCCAGCAGCCGCGTGTCGTGCTCGTCGCCGCGCGGGGCGTGTTCCAGCCCGGGCAGGTGCGCCGTAAAGCCCAGCCACGCGTTGACTTCGACCAGGATGTCGGTCAAGTCCACGGCCGGCAGGCGGCGGCCGATTTCCTGCTGCAGGGCCTGGGCCCCGGCGGGCACCTCTTCGGCGGCCGGCCGCGTCACCACCAGCTCGCCATCTTCTAAGCGCACATCGCCGCCGGCATCGAGGAGCGTTTGCATCGGTCCCAGCAAGTCGGCCAGCTCCTGCAGGCGCTCGGCGAGTCGGTCCGTGGTCACGGGCGGCAAGCCCAATTGGGCGCACAGCTCGGGGCGGGCCTGCTCCCACTCCGCGGGTGGGATGAGGTAGCTGCTCAAGTCGGCGTAGCGGTGCGATGGGGCCACGTACACGTCGCCCGAGCGCAGCCGCTCGCGCAGCGTGGCCAGCACGGCCAACTCGTAGGCCGGCCGCTGCTGCTCGGCGCTCAGCTGGTCCCCGAGCACGAACTTGCGCCAGGTCGGTTTCAGGAAGCCGGTTGGGGCCTGCTCGGGCAACTTACGGCGCCGGCCCGCCTGCAACTCGTTGACCAGTTGCAAAGCATCCCCAAAGTCGTCGCCCCCAAAGCCCTGCCGAAACCCTAGCTGGTCCAGCAGCCGGGGCGTAAACTGCTTGAAGAGCGGGTAGCGCTTGGCCAGGAAACTCAGGTGCGAGTGACGGGTCGGGTAGAGCATCGTTTGCACCGCTTCCCAGGCCAGCACCAACTCCTCCCGCGGCACTTGGGCGTAGATGCTGGGCCGCACCTGCCCGGCCGGGGTCTGGTCTTCGTCGAGCACGATTTTCACGGCTTGGGCCAGCGTGCGCAGGGCCGTGTCCTTGGCCGCCACCACCTGCTGCTGGTACTGGTCGTGGGCGCGGCGGGCTTTGGCCAGGCTCTGTTCCCAAATGGCATCCAACATCCCGAGTACCTCGTCGGTCAGCGTCAGGTAGCTCTCGCGCAGAAAGGCGACGAGCACGGGGTAGCGTTTGGCGGCCGGCAAGCGCTCCAGGTGCCGGTTCGAGCGGCTGCGGGCCAGCAAGGCCAGGCGTTTTTGCCGGTTCGGATGCAGCCCGCTCACGTCCCAGCCCGCCACCCCCAGGCCATCGAGGTAGCGCAGTTTGTCCAAGGCCGTGGCGATGGCCGCCGGATTGCTGGCCGTGGCCGGCTGCACCAGCCAGCGGTGCCGCGTCAGGTGACGCCCCGCTTCGGGCAGCAGCAGGGCATCCAGCTGCTGACGCACCTCCGCCGTGAGCAGGGACGCCAAGCGACGGTACGTTTCCTGGGTGGCCAACTCGCTGATGCCCCCGACCAGGCGTTCCAGCGTGCCGATGGCCGGCCGCACGATGCGGGCCTGGTGCAGCTTCAGGCACGTCATGGCCAACAGCGCCCGTTCGCCGTCGTGCTCCAGGGCGCGCTCCACCAGCCACGGCTCCAGCCAGGCGGCATCCAACGGCTCCCACTTTCGATACCCTAGGTGCAGCAGCACGGCGCTGAAATGGTCGCTGCGGGTTTGTTGCCGCGCCCCGTAGTCAGCGAGGAGCACGGCGTCCGTCGTCAGCTGGGCGGCCACAAAGGCCACAGCTTCGGGCGGCAGCTGGCGCGCCCAGCCCTCGGGCAGAAAGCCCATCAGCCGCAACACGCCCAGTTGCACGGCCAGGCCCAGCCGGTTGGCCGCACCGCGGAATGGGAGCAGAAACGTGCGGTCCGCTTCGGTCAAGTGGAAGTGCTGGCGGATGTCGGCTTCGAGCAGCGTGGCGGGCACGGTCTGGTAGCGCAGGCGCTCCGGGGCCGTGAGAAAATCCTGCGGCATGGGTTATCAAAAAGGGTCGGCAAAACCACCCGCGTTTTTCGGGGCGGGAAGGCCGATTTTACGCCTCGAAAAGTAGCTTTGCAAAGGAGTTCCTTTTCGATAGCCCAGAATGCCTCTTTCCCCGACCACCCTACCCAAGCGCGTGGCCCTCTACGCCCGCGTCTCCACGCTCGACAAAGGCCAGGACCCGGAGACGCAGCTGCAGCCGCTGCGCGAGTATGCCCAGCGGAGGGGCTTCGTCGTAACGGCCGAATACGTGGACCAGGCCTCGGGCACCAGCGAGGAGCGGACCCAGTACAAGCGCATGATGGCGGCGGCCAAGAAACGGCAGCTCGACGCGGTGCTGGTCTGGCGCTACGACCGATTCGCCCGCTCCACCCAGGCCTTGGTCAACGCCCTGAAGGAGTTCCAGAGCCTGGGCGTGGACTTCATCTCCTACCAGGAAAACATCGACACGACCACGCCCATGGGCGAGTTGGTGTTCCACGTCATGGCCTCGCTGGCCCAGTTCGAGAGTGCGCTCATCAGCCAGCGTGTGCGCGCCGGCATGGCCCGGGCCAAAGCCCAGGGCAAGCGCATCTCTCGGCCCACGCTGCCGCTGCGCCAGCAGCAGGAAATCACCCGCTTGCATGCGCAAGGCCTGTCCATGAACCAGATCAGCAAGCAGGCCGCTATTGCCTACGGCACCGTGTACAAATACGTGCAGCTACTCAAGGCTGAAGAACCAACCAAGCTATGATGCATTCAGCAGGAGCGCCTTGCGAAGGTCCTCGATCAATACGGAGCCAGAGTGAATAATTGGTTTGTCCAAGGCAGAAATAAGGGTGGGCAACCTTCTGGCGCAACCCGGTTCAGCAGCAATCGCGCACTCGCCTTATCGGTGTTCCGCGTTGTACTGATCTTCTAAGAATTTACTGATAACCTTCAAATAACGGATACTGAGTTGGGTTGGTATTTTGGACTTCTCTAGAAACAACAGGTATTCGCGCAGGACATTGTCGATATAGGTCTCCTCGAAGAGGGTAGTCACGCCATTGTACACAATGAAAAAACGGCGCTTTGCGTGCGGACTGCTGAGTTTATACGAATAAATGCCATCGTGAAACTTGTAATCGTCACGCTGTTCTAGGTTGAATACATAAATGGGGAAGGCATTCTGAGGCAGTTTTTCTTGCCTCTTAATTGCCTGATTTATTTTCGTTAATACATCATCCGGCACATCTACCTGTTGAAAAGGGTTTTTGGTAGCCAGGTTGGGTTTTGGGGTGGCTGTATTGGCCGGAGCCGTCTTTTGCTGTTGACCACATGCCGAAGCAGACAAGCCCAACAGGAGCAGGAGAGGGGATAAAAATTTAGTACTCATGGGAGTAAAATCTTGGACCATTCAATGGCATTGCGCTCTACTTGCTCAGGCTTCTGCTCACGCTGCTCTGTTAGGCGCTCTTCTCCTCGTTGCTCTGACTGCAGATCCGCATTGATTTCCTTTTTATCGGTCGCGTGCACAATTTCGTGTGACACCACAGCACCTATGGCTTCGTCCAACGTGAGGCCTTCGTGCTCGGAACCCGAATTTGGCCGCACGTTCCCTTTCAAGGTGCCTTCGAATACCGTAATGCTAGCTTCTTTGATGCCCAACGTGCCATCGGCGTTCTGAACCTTGCCGTAATTATCCTCTTTGTTGTAATTGCCCTGGACTGTTTCAGCGGCTACGCGGTGGACGCCATCCTTATCCGTGTAGACCCGCGCCTCTTGGGAGATTCCTAAATGCACTTTTATGTCACTCCCGTCGAGCTTGTGTAGTTGGCTACGTCCCTCCGGGTTTCGGGTTAGTGCGTTGGCAATACGCCGCACGTCGGCCGTGGCGTTTTTGGAAAACGACAAGGTGCCGTTCTTGTTATAGGTTACCTGAACGTGGTTTCCCTTGGCGTCGACAATTTCCCGTCCGTCTGGATCAATATACCTAATAGGATTATTGATGCCGTACGCGTAGGGCGTGATGAAGGCGTACTTGTGTGCCAGCGGGTCGACGGCAAGCCAGCGGCTGGTGACTTCGGAGGGGGCGCGGTCCGCCAGCGAGTCGGCCGGCAGCAGGTAGGCGATGCGCTTGAGGCGGGTGTTGTAGACCACCGAGCCAATACGGCGCAGGCTGTCGTTGGGGTAGAACTCCGGATAACGCCCGTTGCTCAACGTGAGCACCTTGACCTGCACGCCGAAGCGCTCGAACGGCTGCTGCGCTTGCGTCGACAAGGGCAATAATCCCAGCTTCAGAAGAAGTAGGTAGCGGTGTTGCATGAACGCTATCTAAACACTTGTGACTGTTGAATGAAATACTTATTAACCAGACTGATTTCGCTGCCAGACATACCAGGTATATTCTGTGTTATTGCTGCCACGCGTTGTTTGATGTAAACAGAGTCATTTCTAAGTTCTTTAATATTTATATTCAAGATATATGCCTTTCCCATTGTCGATAAAAACCATAATGGGCTTATATGGCTTGTTACAGGCAAACTGGTCTTAATGATTCTGTATTCATCGTTCAAAGTGTGAACTCTTATACAGATAGTCTCATCCGAAAATGGAGTGTTTAAGTAAATACGAGCATTGTGCTTTATTAAGCGCAATTCTTGTGTGGTTAAATTAGCTTCTTGTAACTTTAAACAAGTTGTCGCTTTACTTCTGTCTACTTTTCCTATATAATTTTTCTCGCTGGTCCTGCAGCCATAGCTAGCAATGCTAAAGCAAACAATCAAGCATATTTTTGACCAAGCGTTATTCATTGCCAGCCGTTTTTTGTTTGTAATCCTTTCTGGCAGCATCGTATGCTCTATCCGCATTTTCTTCTCGATTAACATACTTTTTGCCTTCAAGCTCATCATCAGAACAACCCTGGCAGTTCTGCTCAGTAGCTTTATTTACTACTACATCGTCTAATACATGAGTACCCTCATGTGAACCAACTGCGTTGATATATTCTTCAAGACTTGCATTAGTATAATCGTGGCTATCTGTAGCCTTTGGTTTATTTTTTTGTGCTTGATATGTACCCATAAATATGGTTATATCTGCAGATTCGTATACATCTTTCCCGGTCTTTCTATCCACTATAGTTTTTGCATTGCCGTCCCGATCAATTGTAGGTTTGGTTACGCCTTCATACTCGCCGCCTCTTCCTATTGCAGTGCCTCTTCTATTAACGATATTTATGCCTACCTTGGTGTCAGTTTCAACTAAGAGCGTGTTTGGGAATTCAAGGCAGTCTATTGAGGCAGAGCGTGACGTTTGCCCAGAGAATCCAGGCGGCGTGGCTTTCCGGGGTGTACTCGTAGTCCATCACCACGCGCCGAAAGAAGTTGAGCC
>NZ_MVBC01000015.1 GCF_002007105.1 Hymenobacter sp. CRA2
CCTTGCCACTGCGAGTCAGTAAGGGGTTGAAAGCACTCAACCATAAGGGAACGGAAGCCTAGGAACTCCCGCCCCAACTTACTGGCTCGTTTCTGTTTACGCCCTACTCAATTCCCCAACACGCTCTAAGAGGTTATTCAATTCTGAAAAATCTTCCTCTCCTAACTTTGCCTTACTTTTCTCTAGCTCACTCTTTAGCTGTAAAGCTTCCTTGCGTAATGCTCTGTTTTCCTCTCCAAGCTTAGATAGCTCATCGACCAGCGGTTTAGTGTCTGTGAATTCAGCTCCTGAAATCCAGCCAGATAGATTATGACGTTGCTGAAGAACTGGTATTGTCTCGTGAATGGCCAACTTAATGTCTTTGGAGTCAGAAAAGAAGCTAGATATACGACTGAGTACCTTCTTTCTAAATGCTTCCAACTTTGTTGGGTTTTTTAATTCTAAAACGTCTTTGCCACGAGTTTTCACCCATTCATCAAGGGTTTTATCTTGAATTACTACTGCGAAATATGGCTTGCCAGTAGATACTGCATAATCGTATTCCATTTCAGTATAACCTTGTTCAGTATCCGGATGAGTTGATCCATATCTGCCGCCAAGTATCAGCATATATATGTCGCTTTCGTCAATCCATCGGGTTATAGTATCCCATTGGCTTTCATCTCCTGCAGTGAATAACTCCATTCCTGCTGGGATGTGTCCTGCTTTCAAAATAGCAGCAACTGCCGCTTGTCTTTCCTCGTGTAAGTCAAGGTACGTTGAAGAAATGAAAATTTGTAGTTTCTTCTGAGGCATTGTTCGATGATTTTTATTAAAAGTCTTATTTTGGGCGAATAAACGAATTAAATTCGGTTTTTACATGATGAAATAATTGTAATTGCGGAATAAATAGTTGAAAAATTGTTTTACGCAAGTAATCGAGATTGTTACTACCGGCCTCACCACCAGAAACCGCAGTGGCCTGTAGCCACTCCCGCAGCAAGATGACGGCTTCGGCACGGCGGGCGGCATAACAGGGGCCTAGCTAAGCTACCTCAGCCGCCCGTGCTACTGCGGTATGGGGAGGGCGTAGGTGGTATTCAGGTAGCGGTACAGGGCGGGCCAGTCGGGGAAGGCGCCGCCGACATCGGAGCGAATGGACAAGTCGCCGAACAGGTCGTAGGCCAGGCCCACGATTTCCAGGGGGGCGGGGTTGGTGGCGGTCAGGCGTTTCGGCTTGGGGGCAAAGGTGGCCGGCAGGGGGCGGCAGAAAAAGAGGATGGGCTGGTGCTCGGGCAGGCGGATGCCGAATACATCGGACGGGCCGTGGCTCGGCGGCATGGCGACCTGGATGGTTATTTCCCCGGTTTTGGGGTCGGTGAGGATGGCTTCGGCGCGCACGCCGCGGTAGACTACCGGCACGGTGCCGGGGCGCAGCTGGCCTTTGAGCAGGCGGGAGAGGCGGATCAGGCTGGTGTGGTATTGCCGGTTGCGGGCGGCGTTGAAGTAGCTGACGGTCTGCACCAGCTGCCCTTCAAAAATCAGGGTGGCTTGCTGCATGATTTGGTCGGCTGTGAGGGGCGGGGGAGGGTTTTGCGCCGGCGCGGGGAGGGCGGGGCACAGGCATAGCAGCAGGGTATATAAGTAGTGTTTCATCCCGGGGCGGTGGGTAGCACCGGAAAGATAGGTGCTGCGGTCGGGTGGAGGGGTGGGCGTTGTCTGGCCCTCTCTTGTTTCGGTAGGGGAATGAGGGCGGCGCAGCGGAGCGGTAGGGATGCTTGGTTGCGCTTCGTTGCGCCTCGTTGCGCCTCACCCCCCGGCTCCCTTCCCTCGCTTGATGCGCGACATGAAAAGGAGAGGGGGAGCCGGACGAAGCGGTAGAGGTGCTTCATCTGGCAGACGCTTGTCGAAGCATGACGCCCTTTTTCATTATGGACAATTTTTCGGATAGGCTTTGAGGCGCCTAGCTGCCGGCTGGTTGGGGTGCGGGGGGGGCTGTAGGCGGCTTGGCAAATGGCGCTATCTTTCGCCTACTCCCACAACCACTGTTTTTATCTTTCCGTGAAGCACCTGTTTTTATCGGCGGCCGTGGCCGCGGCGTTGCTGCTGCCGCTGATGGGCCACACGCCGGCGGCCGGCGACTCGCCGCAGTTGGCGGCCATGTTTGAGAAGTACTGGGATGAGCGCGCCAGGCTCTTTCCGCTGGAAGCCACCTCGCAGGGCGACAACCGCTACAACGACCAGCTGCCCAACGACGGCACGGTGGCGTCGCGCACGGCCCAGCGGCAGTTTTTCCAGCAGTACCTGGAGGCGCTGCAGAAGTTCGACCGCAGCAAGCTCTCCGCGGGCGACCAGGTGAGCTACGACATCTTCCGCTACGAGATGCAGATGCGCCTGGAGGGGCTGAAGCAGAACACCTGGATGATGCCCTTCACGCAGTTTAGCGGCCTGCCCATCTCGCTGGCGCAGCTGGGCGCGGGCACGGGCAACCAGCCCTTCAAAACGACCCAGGACTACGACAACTGGCTGGGCCGGGTGCGCAGCTTCCCGGTGTGGGCCGATACGGCCATCAGCAACATGCGCCGCGGCATGCTCACGGGCGTGGTGCTGCCCCGCCCGCTGGTGGAGAAGATGCTGCCGCAGCTGCAGGCCCTGGTGGCGGCCGACCCGACGAAGAGCATTTTCTACGGGCCGGTGGCGAAGTTTCCGGCCGGGGTGCCGGCCACCGAGCAGCCGCGGCTGGCGGCGGCCTACCAGCAGGCCATCCGCGAGCAGGTGGTGCCCACGTACCAGAAGCTGCACGACTTTCTGCAGAACGAGTACCTGCCCAAGGCCCGCACGACCACCGGCATTTCGGCCGTGCCCGGCGGGGCTGATATGTACCGCTACGCGGTGAAGTTCTGGACCACGACGGACCGCACGCCGGAGCAGATTTACCAGACCGGGCTGAGCGAGGTGCAGCGCATCCGGGGTGAGATGGAGAAGATCAAGGCGGAAGTGGGCTTCCAGGGCGACCTGCCAGCCTTCTTCACTTACCTGAACACGGACCCGAAGTTCATGCCTTTCAAGACGCCGGAGCAGGTGCTGGACGTGTACCGGGGCATTCAGGCCAAGATTGACCCGAACCTGAAGAAGATGTTTGGGCGGGTGCCTAAAACGGGCTTCGAGGTGCGGCAGACGGAGGCTTTCCGCGCCGCGTCGGCCGCCGCGCAGTACAACCGCGGCCTGCCCGACGGCTCGCGCCCGGGCATCTTCTACGTGCCCATCGTGGACGCTACCCGCTACAACGTGACGCGGGGCATGGAGTCGCTGTTCCTGCACGAAGCCATTCCGGGTCACCACTACCAGATTGCCTTGCAGCAGGAAAACACGGCGCTGCCCAAGTTCCGCCGCTTCGCTTTCTACAGTGCCTTCAGCGAGGGCTGGGCCCTGTACGCGGAGAGCCTGGGCAAGGAGCTGGGCCTCTACACCGACCCCTACCAGCGCATGGGCGCGCTGAACGGGGAGATGCACCGCGCCATCCGGCTGGTGGTGGACGTGGGCATGCACTCCAAGAACATGACCCGCGAGCAGGCCATTCAGTACATGAAGGACAACCGCGCCATCGGCGACCAGGAAGCCACGGCCGAAATCGAGCGGTACATGGCCTGGCCGGGGCAGGCGCTGGCCTACAAGACCGGGCAGATGCACATCATCGGGCTGCGCGGCAAGTACCAGAAGCAGCTGGGCACGAAGTTCCGCCTCAGCGACTTCCACGACGAGCTGCTGGCCAATGCCGCCATGCCGCTGGCCATTGCGGAGAAGACCATGGACAGCTGGGCGGCGCGGCAGAAGTGAGGTTGGTAGTATGAGAAAAAGCCCCACGGCGTGCGCTGCGGGGCTTTTTTGTGGGTTGCTATGGCTATTGCCCGACCCAGCTACTTAAGCAGTCCAAGTTGCGGAACGGGACTAGGGCTAGCTCCCCTCCTCAGCTGAGGAGGGGTTGGGGGTGGTTGAAAGACTAGGGCTAAAAGGCTAATGCTAAACGATGTTCAACGATTGGTCAACCACCCCTAGCCCCTCCTCAGCTGAGGAGGGGAACTAGCTTTAGCATTGGGCTACTCCGCAACTTGGGTTAGGTAGTTAATCAGTGCATATACCATAAGGATAATGCACAGACGGGTTGGTGTCCTCCTCTTCCATCCGGATAATTACTCGTTCTGCAGAGCAGTTTTCGCCTTGTAGCCGTGCGCGGCGGCTTCGTTGCTGAAACGTATATCAACGCTGCCCCCAAAAGCACAGATGCAGCAAACGTAAACTCTGGACGGCCTATAAACATTGGTTTCTTGTAAGCGTCTTGAAAGGAAAATATACAGCGCGGTTCCGGTGTAGAATCATATCCATCGGCTCGGACAGTATCGGGGCTAAACCGCAATAGGCGCGCTACTCCGCCAGCAACGACAGCAGAAAGAGCAAGCCGGCGAACAGCATGAAGCCGCCGAAAATCAGCGTTGGGATTTCTTGATAGGGTTTTACGTCTTCGTCGAGGCTGGCCGTTTCGGGGTGGGCAGGGTCGTAGCGCAGGGTAAGGTAGGCACCGGGCCAGCAGTCCTTATCCACCGTTACCTGCACCGTGTGCACGGCGGCGCCCTCGGGCTGGTACTGCACCGTAGCGCGGTACGACCGGTTGGACTTGGGTAGGGGCGTGAGCTTGGTGACTACGCCCCGGATGGGGCGGCCGTGGGCCAGCAGGTGGCGGTTGCGGCGGCGCAGCTGCAGGCCGCCCACCATGAATGCCGTGCCGGTCAGTAGTCCTATTCCGGCAGAGAAGGCGTTGGTGAAACTAGGCATCAGAATAAGCACTGGCCGCAGTTATAGCAGGTATAAGCAGATGCTGAGCACAACGCAGGTGCCGCTGACCAGCAGGCCCGTCAGCAGCATGTCCTCCACGTGGGCGGCGCGGCTCATGAGCAGGAACTGCTCCGGCTGCAGGGGCAGGTAGCGCACCGGCAGCCGCTGGTTCATCTGCCAATCATGGCTGACGCGGTCGTAGGGCAGCTCGACTTCCGCGCCGAAGCGCGTGCGAAACCGCAGTACAGGGTAATATCCGGCCAGCCGTTGAGGATATTCCGAGTCCTGAACCGGCACCAGGGCTATGACCTCGGCTTCGGTGGTGTCGCCGTGCCGCTGAATGTGCTGGTACCGGCGGAAATCGAGGTACATAACGCGGAAGAAATAGGCGCCGGCAGCTAAGCCTATGGCCAAGGATAATTCGGATTCTCCGAGCGGTATCATGGGGGTAAGTTGAAAACGGCTTACGCGTTGGCAAAGGTCGGCAGGGGCGACGCAAGAACCATGAGCCGTCCGCAGCGGCTCGCGGCCCGAAGCGTGAGAATGCCCAGGGGAAGTACCTTCGCAGCTTCACGTCCTCCCGATTATGAACTTTGAGCTGATTACTGAAATAGAAAGCTATCTATCCCGAAAGCAGCTGACGGAAGCTATTGCCCTGTGCGAAACGCGGCTGCGGGCGCTACCGGAAACGGATTTTCATGCCATGCTGGGCTGCACTATGCTGGCCCAAACGCAGGACGCCACGGCGTGGCTGGAGGCACTGTACCAGAAGGTGGTACAGGCGCAGCCGGTAGCGGTGCTCTACGCCGAGCTGAACGGGTTTGCCTTCAACACCGACGAGTGGTACGCCGACGGCATTGCCTACCCGCAGCGGGGGCCGCTGGACGACCTGGACTGGCTCGGGGAGTGGCACCGCGGCATGGCCTCGGCCGAGCCGCTGGTCATCCACGACATGGAGGCCCTGCAGGAGGCTTTCGAGGAGCACTTCGACCTCGACGACGAAGATGCGCCCCTGGAAGCGGCCCGCGACCTGACTTATATGCTCGTTATCCTCCGTTTTCAGGAATTGATGGCGCAGGCCCACGCTGCGGCGAAGGCCCAGGGGTTGCCGTGGGCGGCGCTGCCGGTGCTGGCTACCGCCCACGGCCACGATTTTGTGTACGAGTCTGCGTAATTAGCACCCCGGTTGCGCCTGGTCTTGGCCGGCGCTAGTTCCTTTCACCCTTCAACCGCGCGTGGGCGGGGTGCGGCCGTCGCGGCCCGTATCCGCCACGCACCCGGCCCGCGTAGTGGCCGATTTTACTTACCTGATGAGCCAATTGACCATCCGCAGCCTAGCCGACCTGGAGCAGTACCAGGGACAGGAGTTGGGCACGTCCACCTACCACACCATCACGCAGGAGCAGATCAACCGCTTCGCCGAGGCCACCCTCGACCACCAGTGGATTCACGTGGACGCGGAGCGGGCCCGCAGCGAGTCGCCGTTCGGCGACACCATTGCCCACGGCTACCTCACGCTGTCGTTGCTGCCCTACCTGTGGGGGCAGATCGTGCGCATCGAGAACCTGAAAATGCAGGTGAACTACGAAATCGAGAGCCTGCGCTTCAACCAGGCCGTGACGGTGAACAGCGAAGTGCGGCTGCACACCAAGCTGCTGTCGGTGAAAAACCTGCGCGGCATTGCCAAGGCGCAGATCGGCGTGACGCTGGAAATCAAGGACCAGAAGAAACCGGCCTACACCGGCGTGATTACCTTCCTCTACCACTTCGCCGAATAACCCGCTGGGTATTGTCGGGGCGGCCGGGGCTTGTACACCCGGCCGCCTTTGGGCTACCAACGTGTGACAAGATGTTAAGCCCCGAAGCAGGACTAGCCCTGGCCGAGCAGTACGTGGCGGAGCAGCTCGGGGCCGACTATTGGGTGAGGCCCGGCAGTTTTCAGCAGGACGAGGAGCTATTCATCTTCGACTACACGACGCGCGAATACGTTGGGATTTTGCTGGGCCCGGGGCCGGTCATCATCGACCGCCGCGACGGGAGCATTCACGCCTACGGGTCTGCCACCGGGTGGGAAGGGGCGGTGGCGCATTACCGCGGGCAGCAGCCGACCAGGGCCGCCGTGGCAGCCGAGTTTCCGGGTTGCCGTGCTGGCACTGAGCGGTATACGCTTACCATTACCCAGGTCTACCGCAAGTGGCCCCTGCTGCAAGCCCTCACCAAGGCGGACCTGAGCTACGTCGTCCCGGAAGCTCGCGCGGGTGTTATCTGGCGTGTCCCCCGGCGCTACGATTCTGAGCTGCTGGAGCAGCGCCTGCGCCGGCAGCCCACCCGCTTCGACGACGTAGCGCCAGAGGCGGTGCTATACCTCTACCCGCTGCTCAAACAGCCCCGGGTGTGCCGCTTCGAACTCGCGCCCTACGAGCCGCGCACGTACCGGAAATACCCCGAGCAGGCCACGGCCGAAGATTACGAGCCGCGCTGGTAATTGGGCTGAGTGGCACTGATAACACAAGCAGGCCAGAAGCTGTGCGCTGAAAAATTATGCGGTTGAGGTTGCTTACTTACTACTAAGTAAGTACGTTTGGGCGTCATGTCAACGTCCGCTTCCGCCACCGCTTTCGATACCCGCACGCGCATCCTTAACCTGGCCGAGGAACTGCTGCTAGCCCGCGGCTTCAATGCCTTCAGCTACCAGCACATAGCCAAGGAGCTGCAGGTAAAGCCCGCCGCCATCCATTACCACTACCCGAGCAAGGAAGAGCTGGGCACGGCCATCATCCGGCGGCAGCTTATGCGCCTGCGCAAGTGGCGCGGCCTGCCCCGCGTGACCGAGCTGACGCCCCCTCAACAGCTGGAAGCCTTGCTGGATGTGTACCGCCAACGGGCCGCCGCTGCTCACGGGCCGCAGGTGTGCTTTTTCGGGGCTCTGGCAGCCGATTTTCTCACCCTGCCCGCCCCCATGCAGCAGGAGTTGCGCACCTTCAGCGAGGAGTTGACGCAGTGGCTGGCTGGGGTGCTGGCCGCCGGCCGCGCCGATGGTTCGCTGCAGTTCAGCGGGCACCCCTTCAGCAAGGCGGCCCAGGTGCTGACCACCCTCGCCGGTTCCCTGCAGGTAGCGCGGGTGCACGGCCAGCAGCAGTTCCAGTACATTCTCAAGCAGCTGCACACCGAGCTGCTGCCGGCCGCTGCCTAAGGCACGGCTGCTATCTGTCCGATTGGCTGATCTTCCAACCTGCACCGCTACGGCTATGCTGAATACCTTCTCGCCCGCTTACCAGTGGCCCGCCCGGCACGAGCCTTTGCCCGCCGCGCCCACGGCGTTTCGCTACGCCGAACCGCCCGGCATCGGCTGGGTACGGCTGAAGTTCCGGCTGCTGGCCGCCGTGTCCACGGAGTGGGCGTTCCGGGAGGCCTGGCGGATGTTTTGTACCCCGCGTCGGCTGCCCCGCAAGAAGTGGGAAGAGGCCACGCTGGCCACGGCACGGGCCTTTCGGGTACCCTTCGAAACCGGCTCCCTGGCCGCCTACGAGTGGAACCCGCAGGGCCGGCGCACGGTGCTGCTGGTGCACGGCTGGGAGCACCGCGCCGCCTTCTGGGGCGTGTTTGCCGACGGGCTGGTGCGCGCCGGCTACCGCGTAGTGGCCTTCGACGGGCCCGCGCACGGCGACTCGCCCGGCCGGCTGACCACCTTGCCACAGTTCGCCCAGGCCACCCAGGCCGTAGCCGATTACCTGGGTGAGGTGTGGGCCGTGGTGGGGCATTCCTTCGGGGCGGCTACCACAGCGGGCCTGCCGGTGCAGTTCAATCAAGCCAGTAGCGGTGAGCTTCCGCGGCTCGTGCTCATGAGCGCGCCCGGCGATACGCTCGCCGTGGCCCAGCGCTTCGCCGATCTGCTGCAGCTGCCAGCGGCCGTGGTGCAGCGCATGGCCCGGCACATCCGCGAGCAAACGGGCCGCGCCGCCGAAAGCTTCAGCCTGACGCAGGCCGCGGCCAAGGTACGCGCCGCCCGCGTGCTGCTGCTGCACGACTGCCAGGACGAGTCGGTGCCTTTTGCGGAGGCGCAGGCCATAGCCCGCAGCTGGCCGGGCCTGGTGTTCCGGCCCACCACCGGCCTGGGCCACAACAAGATCATGCGCGACCAGGGCGTAATTCGGCAGGTAGCGGAGTTCCTGCAGGCGTAGCCTCAGCCTGGCACACCAACGGTTACACGCCCTGTCATTGCGAGGACGAAGGACGAAGCAAGCCTGCCTCCAGTAGCAACGCCGACGCAATACCTACTACCCGAAAACGGCCCCGCCCGAAACTAGTCGTTCATGGAACGGTTTCGGGCGGTGCTCATTTAGTGGTCTGCTCGTTGGTCAGGACCGATTGTTTCGTCCTTCGTCCTCGCAATGACAGCGGGTGTGGCCGATGCTAGCAGGGTGAACAGTTAGATTTCCTGCTGACCGGCGGCGTCCAGCTCGCGGAGCAGTTGCCGCAGGTCTTCCGGCTCCTGCACGGCTTTCTGCACCAAATCCAGGTATTCGGCTTCGGCGCGCAGCTCGCGTTTGATCATGCGCAGCTCGGCTTCCTGCTTTTTGCCGGTGCCCATAAAGGCGTTTTTGTCGCCGTACTTGAGTTGTTGCACGCGCAGCTTCAACTCGTTTTGCTGCTGTTGCAGGGCGCGGGTGTAGCGCAGCAGCAACTCATCCGATTCCGTGTCGGCCTCGAGGGCGGTGTGCTCGGCCAGCAACTGCAGCAGGGCGTACAGGTCGTCGGCTTCGTAGGCGCGGGTGATGCGCTGCATGCGCTCGGTTTTCTGCCGGGCCAGCTCCGGGTCACGCTCCAGGTCGGGGTGGTTGGCGCGGGCCAGTTGGCGGTACACAGCCTTGGTACCTGCCTGCAGGCGCTGCTGATCGGCCGCCAGCGCGCGGGCGGCGGCTTCCTGGTCGCGCTCAGCCTTGCTTTTGCGCTTGCCCCGCTGGTGGGCGTGGTGCTCGTGATGATGCTGGTCGGGGTGAGGCTCCGCGCTGCGGGGCAGCATTGCTTCGTCGTCCTCGAACTTAGGCACCGGGCGCTTGGGCGCGTAGCGCAGCAGCAGCTCGTCTACTTCCTCGCCGAAGCGGTGCTGCAGGGTTTTGGCGTTGCGCCACAGCAGCTCCTCGATGCGCTGCTCCTCCAGGCGGCTGAAGTAGCCCGTCGTCAGGGCCGTTTCCAGCGGCTCGAACAGGGCGCGGCGTGTAGCCACCACGGCATCAGCGAGCGGGCCTACCTGCCGCCAGTACTTGTTTTTGGCCTCGCGCTGCTCCTTTTCCAGCTCCTGCACCTGCAGGCGCAGGCTTTCCACCTTCTCGATGGCCTCGCGGAAGGCCTGCTGCGCGGGCGTGCCAGCGTCCTGATCGGTCTCGCTAGGGCGGCTCAGGCCGCGCTGCGTAGCAGGCGTACGCGTGGAGTCGAAGTCTTCAAACTTGGGCAAAGGCATAGGCAGATCTTGTCGCTGGGCAAAGGTCGGAAGTCGAGCCCGCACGACAAGGCACCAAAATCCACTGTTGCTTTACATAGAGTAAGCTAACCGTTTTTTATTAGCATAGTAATTTTTTCTATCTATTGTACAAGTGGATAATTAAGGCTTACTTCCAAACCGTTTCTATCATCTTGTTTTTCCCAAACTGAATGTCAAAAGATTTTACTCCTTCTGGCGCCCGCACTCCGCTATTGCGCTTGCTGCAACAAGCTTTTTGCCTGGCAAGCGCTGCCAATGAGCCCGATGCCCCTTCGGTAGACGAACTGGCCGAGCAGGCTTTGGCGCACAGCCGCCGCCGCTTCCTCACGCGGACGGCCCAGGCCGGACTGTTGCTGGGGGCCGGTTCGCTGCTCACGGCTTGCGCCGATGTGGCCGAAGACGTGGCGCCCCGCGCCTCGCTGGCCCCAGCCCAGGACGCCAAGGGCGGCTCGCAGCCTACTATTGTGATTGTGGGCGGCGGCATGGCGGGCCTGAACTGCGCTTACCAGCTGCAGAAAGACGGCTTGGTGGCGCAGGTGTACGAGGGCAGCAACCGCCTGGGCGGGCGCATCTTCACGGCCCGCAACCTCATGGGGCCTGGCATGACCACCGAGCTTGGCGGCGAGTTCATCGACAGCGGCCACCGCGATATGCTCGCGCTGGCCAGTGAATTTGGTCTGCCGCTCTACGACGTGGAGGCGCCCAGCGAAACGGCCCTGATCAAGGACAGCTACTTCTTCCGCGGCCGCCAGTACAGCCTCGCCGAAATCATCGCGGCCTTTCAGCCCTGGGCCCGCCAGATAGGCGATGACTGCCGCTCCCTACCCGGCACCATCACCTACGACAACCTGACGGCCGCCGCCGCTCACTTCGACCAGATGTCCATTGCCGATTACTTCGACTCGGTGCAGCTAACCGGCGTCATCCGCGACCTGCTTGATGTGGCCTACGTCACGGAGTTTGGCCGGGCCATCAGTGAGCAAACCGCCATCAACTTCCTCTGGATGTTTTCGGCCGATACGCGTAAGGGCCGTTTCGACATCTTTGGTATCAGCGACGAGCGGTACAAGATGCAGGGCGGCAACAGCCGCTTGATTGAGGCCTTAGCGCAGCGGCTGCCCGGGCAGTACACATTGAACCACAAGCTGGTAGCTGTGACCAAAGCGGCCGGCCGCTACCAGCTCACCTTCGAGCAGGCCGGCGGCGCCCGCATCAGCGTGGCCGCTGACTATGTGGTGCTAACCATTCCCTTCACCATTCTGCGCACCGTGGACCTGACGGGCTTGGCCCTGCCCACCTGGAAAACCAACGCCATTCAGCAACTGGGCTACGGCAACAACGCCAAGCTGTTTCTGGGTTTCAACGGCCGCCCCTGGCGCGACCGAGGCTACACAGGCTACTTCTTCTCCGACCGCATTACGCAGGGCGGTTGGGACGGCAGCCAGCTGCAGCCTACCACGCAGGGCGCCTTTACAGTGTACCTCGGTGGCCAGCCCGCCGTCGATTTGGGCAGCGGTTCGCCCCAGTCGCGCGCGGGCGAGCACCTCACGGTGCTGGAAGCCGCATGGCCCGGCAGCAAAGCCAAGTTTAATGGTCAAGTGGAGCGTTTTCATTGGCCGACGCACCCCTTTACCCGCGCCGCCTACGCCTGCTACCGGGTGGGGCAGTACAGCACCATTGCCGGGGCCGAAATCAAGCCAGTGGACAAGCTGTTCTTCGCTGGTGAGCATTGTAGTGCCTGGTATCAAGGCTACATGAACGGGGCCGCCGAAACCGGGCGCATGGCCGCCGAGGGCGTTGCCGCGGCTATCCGCACAGGCAACACCGCTACGGTGCTGCGGCAGCGTCTGCGCCAACGCGCCCAGCAATTGGCGTAAGCCGACCTGCACTTAGCCCGTTCTGGTACCCGCCGCCCGGCGTATCTTCTTGATGCGCCGGGCGGTTTGATTGTAGAGGTTAATTTTCGTACAGTTCGTAAGCCACGGCAAAGGTCTGGCAGTGGGCATCCACGATGTCGCGCAGGCGCTCGGAATAGCCCCCGCCCATGCTCACGGCCAGCGGCAGCCCCCGCTCGTGGCAGAGGCCGAGCACCAGCTCGTCGCGCTGCCGGCAGCCGGCGGGTGTCAGGGCCAGCTTGCCCAGCTTGTCGGTGGCCAGCACATCCACCCCGGCCTGAAAGAAGACGAAATCGGGCTGCACCTGCTCGATCAGGCCCGGCAGCACCTCCTGCAGCTGCGCCAGGTACGCAGCATCGTCCATGCCCAGCGGCAGGGCCACGTCCAGGTCCGACTGCTCCTTGCGCAGCGGGTAGTTGGCCCCGGCGTGCATGCTGAAGGTGAACACCCGCGGCTCGTCGCGGAAAATGCTGGCCGTGCCGTCGCCTTGGTGCACGTCGAGGTCGACCACCAACACCTGCCGCGCCAGGCCGTGGTGCAGCAGGCGGGCGGCGGCAATGGCAATGTCGTTCAGCACGCAAAAGCCCTCGCCACGGTCGGCAAAGGCGTGGTGGGTGCCCCCGGCCAGACTCATACCGATGCCGTCGCGCAGCGCCCGCAGGGCCGACTGCACCGTGCCCGCCGCCGACGATAAGGAGCGGTGCACCAGCTCCGGGCTTTGCGGCAACCCCAGGCGGCGCACTTCGGCAGGGGAGAGGCGCAGCTCCTTTACCTTGTACCAGTATTCGGCCGTGTGCACGCGCAGAATGTCCTCTTCGGCGCAAAAGCCCGGGTCGTAAATATCCGCGGGCTGCGCAATGCCCTGCCACAGCAACTGCTCGCGGATGAGCTCGTACTTGGCAATGGGGAAGCGGTGGCCGTCGGGCAGCGTGATGGAGTACCGGTCGGAGGAGGCGAGGCAGGGCATACGGGCGTGACGCGGGGCCGGAAGCGAAAAGCGCATCGGGCGCCCAACGGGCAACAATACGCGCCGAGGGGAGTTCCGGCTGCGCGTTTGTGCGGCCACCGGTGTGGAGTAGCGGCGGATTTCGGGACGTGAGCTTGGCTCTATGCTGCGCGATGTGCGCACGAGACGGGTGTGCTAGCTGCTGCTCACGTACGGTCGAAAAGGTGACGCCCTGCCCACGTCGAGCAAGGGCTAACGCAGGTTCTCTGCAAACTCGATTACGTTGCCGTGCAAATCTGCGACAAACCCGCAACGCTTGCCAATGGCCGGCACGTTGAAAGGCTCCCGAATGACTTTCACGTCCCGCTCGCGCAGCGCCGCCAGCGTGTGGTCCAGGTTGTCAACCTCCAGGCAGAGGTGTTGGAAGCCAGTCGTAACCGGCACGGCAGAGGCTGGCGCGGGCTTTGCCGCGCCGTCGCTTAGCACCTCTAGCCAGAAAGTATCGTCGTTGGCCGGAGCGAGGAACGCTAGCCGCAAATCACCTACCGTCCATTGCTGAAGTACCCTGAAGCCCAGCTTTTCTGAGTACCATTGAATGGTGCCTTCGTAATCCGGCGTGCGCAGCCCGACGTGGGCGGCTCGCATGTTGCCATTGATGCCTTGCGGGTCTCTCGCGGGCATCTCAATAGAGGTGGTTTGCATTAGGTATGTGGCTTTATAAAGGCCCGGAGGGCGGTAGAGCACAAAGGTCTGCGGCGGCTCTGCTGGAAGGATGGTGAATATTTCAGTTTTGGGCGTCCAGCCACAATCTGATGCTCAGGCCAGACGCGGTTGCTAGCACCGCGGGATGGGTAGGCCCCGGGTACGCTGCGATTATCACGTGCTGGGGCGTCTCGGCAAGGAGAGGTTGAGCTGCGTCTGAAAAGGCCGGAATGCTATCTGATTTGCGGGTTTGAATAGCTCATTGATAATTAAGAGCCAATCTAAATACAGTCTGCTATTACGTTTATTGACCCCGGTAATTCGCATTAAGCAGTAAGTGAGAAAATATTTTAAAACTTTTTTATCGAAATATTGCGTCGTAAAAAATAACCTTTCTACCTTTGACCCGTTCAAAGCACAAAACCTAAACGAACTAACGACTTCACTCGTCATGCGCCGGCACTTTAACCAATACCCCGTCACCCTTAGCTCGCTGGAGGATAAGATCCAGCCGGGGTTCGGCGCGCACGCAACGAAGTGAAGTTTCACCGATAGAAGCTCACCTTGCAAAACGCCCGAACCCCACCCGGTTCGGGCGTTTTGTTTTTCATCTGCTTTCTAATCTGTTTACTACCCCGATGTCGAACGACCAACCCCAGCCCCGCCTCGTTGCCCGCTTATCGGTGCCTGCGCCGCTGTGGCACGGCGACATCATACCGGCCAACCGCAGTATCAGCAGCGCGCGAAAACGCGGCTGGTAACGGCGCAAGCCCCGGCCCGATGGCTTTTCCTCGGGCTTGATTTACGGTAATTAATTCCTGGTTTAGCGACGGTAAAAATGTCGCCTGGGAAAATATTGCCCGAATTATTTCAGCAAATAATAGCTGCGCAACGGCAATTAATTCCACAGGAATTGCCGGATGAAATGGTACACCCTTTTGCCAAACACCACCATGTACGAAAGCTTCAGACTTCTGCTTCACCCGGCCGCCCCAGCGGCGCCTTCTTCGTCTGATTCATCAATCGGTAACCGCCCCCGCGAGGGGAATTATGACCGATGGCAAACCGCCTCAAACCCCTACCGCACGCCGTCTGGCAAGCCGAGCAAGCCCGCATAGTACTGGCCGCGGCCCGGCGCTTCGACTGGCGCCGCATGACACCCAAAGAGCAGGTCAGTCACCTGTTCAGCGTACAAGGACCGCTGCCCGTCGTCGATGCTCATTTCGGCGAAAACTCGGCCCTGACGCAGTTCTACCGCCACTGCGCCCACGAAAAAACCTGGGAACAGCGCAGCCGCTGCGCCATCCTGTTGAAGGGCCTGGCCGCCAAGCGCAGCACCCTGCTGTGGCGCCCCGAGCTGGCGGCAACTCTGGCAGTCATGGCCGACTTCATGCGCCACCGCTGCCGCGAGCTGGCCGACTGGCAACCCCGCTCCCGGAATCCCTTCCGACAGCTGGAAAGCCTGGTGCGCCACCTCTTCGACCAGTACGGCGACGTGCCGGCCTGGATTATCAACTCCTGGACCGCCGGCCGCCTGCACGACGGTTTAACTATCGCCGACCTCACGGTGCACCTGGGCCGCGGCGGGGCCTTGCGCACCTTTCACCGCCTGCCGGTGAAGCTCACCCGCAAGGTGGAGCACCACCTGCGCCAGGCGCCGGCGGGCTATACCTTCCTGCAGGCCCTGCGCTACGCCCAGCTCGCCGCCCGCGAGCAGCTGGACTGGCTCGGACCGGTGCTCGACTCCCGCCTGGGCCGCCGCCTGGAGCGCGACGACGAGTTCTGGCTGCGGGTGGTGGACTTCTTCGCCGCTGCGCCTATGGTCGAGCCGTACCAGCTCGGCCCTGTGTGCGACTGGATTCACCAGAAGCGCGCGGTGGGTATGGGTGACGAGCCGGCCCAGCCGGGCTTTTCACTGAGGGGGCGCTCCATGGCCAGCGTGCTGGCGCAAACGGCCAAGTGGCACCGCCAACTGGCCAAGGATGCCCACCGCCAGCCCGACCAGGAGCCGGCATACAGCACCACGTGGGCGCCCATGCCGGTAGCCGATTTTGCTGGCGGTGGCAAGTGCAAGGTGCGCATTACCCAGCTGCTTAGCTACTGGGACCTGATTGACGAGGGACGCGCTTTGCGGCACTGCGTGGCCTCGTACCTCGGCGCCTGCCAGCGCGGCCGCAGCGGCATCTTTTCACTTACGCTCGACGGCAGCCGGGCCCTCACCCTGGAGGTGCAGGCCAACCGCACCGTGGTGCAAGCCCGGGGCCTGCTCAACCGGCGCCTCAACGAAGAGGAGCTAGGCTGGGTGCAGCGCTGGGCCACCGACAACCGCCTGGTGATTCCCAAGCACCTGTTTGGGTAAGCCGCCAATCCTGTTCCAACGGGCGTAGCCGGGCACTTCGTGCAACGTTGCCGGATGGTAGTAAGGGAAGACTACCGATCCAGCGGAGTGCTGCGGCTGCGCCCGCCCGGAGGACAAGCCGCCTGCCTCACTGTCATCCTGAGGCGCAAGCGGAAGGACCTTGTCACGCTTGACCGACCAGCGTCAAGTGCATGCCAGACAACGAGAAAGGCCCTTCGATCCGCTCAAGACGACAGGCAACCACAGAGTATCAATCCCCTTTCACCACCTCTCTATCTCACCACTTTTATGCGTTTCAACTTCGGATTCCGCAAAAACAAGCCGGCCGACGTGGTGAACCACGCGGGGGCCGCCGCTTACTCGCTCACCCCGCAGCTGGAGCTGTACGCCGCCGTGGCTACGGCCGCGCTCAGCGACCAGTTCTACGAAAAAGCTGATACCCGCCTGCTGCGCCTGCGCGAGTTGGTGGCCAAAAACGAACCGCGCTTCGTGGCGCAGCTGGCCGTGTACGCCCGCGAAAAAATGTACCTGCGCACGGTGCCGCTGGTGCTAGCCGTGGAGCTGGCCCAGGTGCACCGCGGCGACAACCTCGTGAGCCGCTTGGTGGCCCGCGTGGTGCAGCGCGCCGACGAAATTACCGAGCTGTTGGCCTTCTACGCCGTGGCCAACCAGCGCCAGGGGCAGAAAACGCTGAACCGCCTCTCCAAGCAGCTGCAGAAGGGCCTAGCCCTGGCCTTCAACCGCTTCGACGGCTACCAGCTGGCCAAGTACGACCGCGCCGGCCAGGTGCGCCTGCGCGACGCCTTGTTCCTGGTGCACCCGCAGGCCAAAAGCCCGGAGCAGCAGGCCTTGTTCGACCAGCTGGTGCGCGGCGAGCTGCCGACGCCCTACACCTGGGAAACCGAGTTGTCGGCCCTGGGGCATCAGAAATTCGCCACGGAAGCGGCGCGGCAGACGGCCGTGCGGGCAAAGTGGGAGGAGCTGATCGGTAGCGGCAAGCTGGGCTACATGGCCCTCTTGCGCAACCTGCGCAACATCCTCGAAGCCGAAGTATCGGCTGGGGCCATGGCGCAGGTGGTGGCAGCCCTCACCGACGAGCGGGCGGTGGCGCGCAGCAAGCAACTGCCGTTCCGCTTCCTGGCGGCCTACCGCGAGCTGCTGCAGGTGCGCTCCGGCCACGTGGCGCGCTTGCTCTTGGCGCTGGAAACGGCCATTATGCACTCGGCGCAGAACCTGCGCGGCTTCGCGGCCGAGACCCGCGTGGTGGTGGCCTGCGACGTGTCGGGCTCCATGCAGCAACCCATTTCGCCGCGCAGCAAAGTGCTGCTCTACGACGTGGGCCTGGTACTGGGCATGCTCCTGCAGCGCCGCTGCCAGAACGTAGTCACTGGCATGTTCGGCGACCGGTGGAAGCGCATCGCAGTGCCGCAAGACCAGGTGCTGAGCAACGTGCAGGAGTTCTACCGCCGCGAAGGCGAGGTGGGCTACAGCACCAACGGCTACCTGGTGGTGCAGGACCTGATCCGTCACAACGAGCGGGTAGACAAAGTGATGATTTTCACTGACTGCCAGCTCTGGGACAGCACCGGCCACGGCACCTCCCTGGCCGACGTGTGGCGCCAGTACCGCCGCACCGTGGCGCCCACGGCCCAGCTCTACCTCTTCGACCTGGCCGGCCACGGCAACGCGCCGCTGGACGTGCGCCGCGAAGACGGGGTAGCCCTCATCGCCGGCTGGTCCGACAAAGTCTTCGACGTGCTGCAGGCGCTGGAAAACGGCGGCTCGGCCCTGGACGAGATGGAGCGGATTGAATTGTAAGTGCAGCCGAAGCAGGCCGTCATGTCGAGCGTAGTCGAGACATCTCGCGTGCTGTCGTTGAACGACGGAAAAGACCATCATGCTGAGCGAAGCCGAAGCATCTCTACCGCTTCGTTGAGTTTACTATCCAACGACAGCACGCGAGATGTCTCGGCTTCACTCGACATGACGAACTCAGCGAGGCAGCCGAGATTCCTCGACTGCGCGGACGCCAGATCAAGCATGTCAACCAGATAAACTAATTAAAGCCAAGCAGTAAAGCAGCCTGCTTACGTGCCCATCCTTACCTGATTCATTTCTAGCCCTGTTTGACCGATCCATTTAGCCGATGCCTGTGAGGCTGCTTTACCGCCTGCTTTTCTCCTGATTCCAAACCACACTCGCAACCCCCAAGCGGTACGGCGCGGCGGCAACAGGGCCGCCGTGCCCCGCGCCCGGAGGCCTGCCGAACTACCTGCCCCAATGAACCGCGAACATCGTCAACAACTGGCCCGCCTCACCCTCGACGCCCTGCAGCAGGGTCACTACCAAACCGCCAGCGGCCGGGTAGTGTCCATCGAGGCCTGGCAACACGCTGCCCATCACGGCAGCTTGCTCTACCGGCCGGCGGACGCCGACGCGCTGGGGCAGGAACTCGGTTCGGCTATTTCGGACGCCCCACCCGCCGCGGTGCGCGTGTACCACGCCACTACGCTGGAAGCCGCGGCCGCGCTCAGCGGGGAGTTTGCCCGCGTGGGCGTGCTGAACTTTGCTTCGGCCCGTAATCCGGGCGGCGGTTTCCTGGGCGGCAGTCAGGCCCAGGAAGAAAGCCTGGCCCGCTCCTCGGGGCTTTACCCGTGCATCGCGCAGTTCGGCGAGCTGTACCAGCACAATGCCCACCTGAACGGCCTGTACAGCGACTACCTGATTTACTCGCCCGGGGTACCGGTCATCCGCCACGACGCCGGTCAGTGGCTGGAGCAACCCTACCGCATCGACGTGATTACGGCGCCGGCGGTGAATGCCGGGGCGCTACGGCGCAACCACCCCGAGCTGCTGTCCGAGCTGGTGCCCACCATGCGGCGGCGCATCCGGCTGGTGCTGGGCGCGGCAGTCCGCCATGGCTGCGAAGCCCTGGTGCTGGGCGCCTGGGGCTGCGGAGTGTTTGGCAACGAGCCGGCCCAGGTGGCGCAGCTCTTCGCCGAGGTGCTGCAGGAGCCGGGCATCCGTGGCCAGTTCCGCCGCATCGACTTCGCCGTCTTCGACCCCGAGCCGCCGCAAAGCGCGCTGCAAGCCTTTGAAGCGGCTCTGCAATAGACTTTCTCAACCTTGTACTCCCATGAAGCTCACGTAAACAACTTCACGGTTCTCAGCTACTAACCCATCGGGTGCCGTTGCGGGGCGATACTTCGCTTGGTAGAAATGATCGGCCGTTTCGGCGGCCATCATTGGGTTCGACTCCCATACGCGCCCCACGCTTGTTGCCCCGATGGTTTAGGGCCGAGTACCTAACTGAATACACCCCGCCGGGCGTCGTCGCCTTCACCTACTTAGCTTCGCTGACCTTCGGTTCGTGTTATAAGTTCGACTCTTATCGGGCCCGCTACTTACCTACAAATAGGGCCTGTAGCTCAATGTAGAGCAGAAGTGAGGCATTTTTTACCCCGGCGGTTTTTTCATCATCGTGCCGAAAGCGGGTGCCGTAGGAGCGCATTCCTTCGCTAGGGACCGGTGCCGCAAGGCGTGCGGGTTCAAGTCCCGCTCCGTCGCCTGTGGGGCGGCGGATGGCGAAAGGCAGACGCGCCGGTGTATAAGGGCGCTCCGCGTGTTGCCCCGCCCCGGCACGAAAAATATCCCCCGCAAATGGGTGCCGTAGAGCAGCGTTACTTCGTCGATTCACGGATTGCAGGTTCGAATCCTGCCTTTCTCAGCGGATTCCGCTGCGGAAGTCGCCACTGGTAGGGCACTACGCTGTTTCGCTTATTGCCCCGTTGCGGGCTCTGGTACCTGCGCCGTTGGGTGCCGTAGTCCAGCCTTACTTCGATTGAGATTCGCCGGGTCGCGGGTTCGAATCCCGCCTCCTCCACCGCTTTTTCATCCAATGGGGGAGTAGCTCAGCATGGTAGAGCAGGATATGTGGAGGCTGGGCGCTTTTTGCCCCAACGGTTTTTTGATTACTGCTGCTCGGGTGTCGTAGGGAGGCGTTACTTCGGCGAGACCTTAGGGTTGAGCGGGTTCAACTCCCGCAGCTGGCCGCTTCGGAGGCCGGTGACGCTCCTTCAACAAGAGCGTCGGCAACGCCCACCGCCCGTTGCCCTGGGTAGCAGCTTGGGTTCCTGATTGGTGTCGTAGCGCCGCCTTACTTCGTTATACGTCTGCAAGGCAGGTTCGAATCCTGCCGGTTGGGTTAACCGCCAACCGTGGCTGAGTGGTCAAGCAAGACGGGCAAGTGGCTGCGCGGCAGGTCGCCCAATCAGGGGTAGGGACGGGCGAGGTGTCGTCGGGCAGCATTCCTTCGACTGAAAACTGAACTGGGCTGCCGATTTATCACCCTGGCCCAAGCCTACTCGCCTTACGGCCGGATGCCGTAGGTCCTCGCTACTTCGACCTGTCACGTCGGGTAGTATGCGCTAGGCATATCCCACGGTGCGCGGACCGCCCGTTGCTCCGGCTTTCGGGGGCGCTAAAGAAGCGCTGCCCTTTTCTTCACCAAACCGCGACATAGCTCGCATAGACCATTATGGCCAATCAATTACGCGGCAACGACCTTCGCCAGCTCGGATTTCCCGAAGGCCGGGCCATCGGGCTGGCGCTGGCCCAGCTGCAGCGCAAACACCTTAAGCGCCTCTCGCACACCGATCAGCTGGCGCTGCTCAAGCTCATTCTCGCCGAACCCAACAACTTCCTCACCGACCTCGACTGGAGCCACACCGCGGCCGCCCTGCTGCCTCCGCCCAGCCGCCACATTGCCCTCACGGCCCGCAAGGACTACACTCTCTACGGCGCCGAGCACGTGGAGCCGGGCGCCATCCACCAGATGGAAACGGCCATGAAGCTGCCCGTGACGGTGGCTGGCGCGTTGATGCCCGACGCCCACTACGGCTACGGCCTGCCCATCGGCGGCGTATTGGCCACCGACAACGCCGTGATTCCCTACGCCGTGGGCGTCGACATCGGCTGCCGCATGGCGCTGAGCATCTTCGCCTTGCCGCCGCAGTACCTCGCCCAGCGGGTGCAGGAGCTGCGCAACGTGCTGCTGACCACCACCAAGTTTGGTAACCGCGACGTATTCCGCCACGGCCAGAAACTGGGCCACGAAGTGCTGGAGCGCGACGAATTCGCCGCTATTCCTTTCCTGCGCAACAAGCAGGAAACCGCCGCGGCGCAGATCGGCACCTCCGGCTCCGGCAACCACTTCGTGGAGTTCGGCATCGTGGAAATCACCGACCCCACCAACGACATGGGCGTGCCGGTGGGCCAGTACCTCGGGCTGCTCTCGCACTCTGGCTCCCGCGGCCTGGGCGCGAGCATCGCGCAGCACTACACCAAGCTGGCCAAGGACACCTGCCAGCTGCCCGCCGAAGCCCAGCACCTCGCTTGGCTGACCATGGACTCGGAGGGCGGGCAGGAGTACTGGGCGGCCATGAACCTGGCCGGCGACTATGCCTCGGCCTGTCACCACCAGATTCACCAGCGCGTGGCCCGTGTGCTGGGCGAGCGGCCCCTGGCGAAAGTGGAAAACCACCACAACTTCGCCTGGAAGGAGCGTCTCGCCGACGGCCGCGAGGTCATCGTGCACCGCAAGGGCGCTACGCCGGCCGGCAAGGGCGTGCTCGGCGTTATTCCCGGCTCGATGACGGCCCCGGGCTTCATCGTGCGCGGCCGCGGGGTGGCTGAGTCGTTGGGCTCGGCCTCGCACGGGGCAGGGCGGCTGATGTCGCGCACCCGGGCCAAGGCCGAGCTGGGCGAAGCCGAGGTGCGCCGCCACCTGCAGCAGCACGGCGTGGAGCTCATCGGCGGCGGCCTGGACGAGGCGCCGATGGCTTACAAAGACATCCACACCGTGATGCAGAGCCAGCAGGACCTGGTGGACGTGCTCGGCACGTTCACGCCCAAAATCGTGCGCATGGACGGCGGCGCTTAGGCTGTCGTGCAAGGATAGGTTGCTCGGGCAAGGGTCATTTGCTTGGCTTCGGGCTTGTTTTACCCTATCGTCCTGAGCCGCAGGCGAAGGACCTTATCACCACTGAACGGCAGTCGCTCCAACGACTCGTTCACGCGTGGTAAGGTCCTTCGCCTGCAACTCAGACTGACGCCTGTTTTCTGCTTATCTCCTGTACAATCACCTATTCATGAACTGCATCCAACTCGCTGAATCCATCTACCTCATGGAGGACTTTCTGACCAAGAAAGAATGCCTCGACTACATCGTGCTCAGCGAAAAGCTGGGCTTCGAGCCGGCCAAAGTCAACACCAGCGGCGGCGCGCGGCTAGTACCGGGCATCCGCAACAACAACCGCGCGTTTTACAAGAGCGAGGAGCTGGCCCAAACCCTGTGGGAAAAGGCCCAAGAATTTATTCCAACGCCGTTCGGCCATAGCGTGGCCACCGGGCTGAACGAGCTTTTTCGCTTCTACCGCTACCAGCGCGGGCACCAGTTCAGGGGGCACTTCGACGAAAGCTACGCTCGCAGCTCCACGGAGGCGAGTCTGTTCACGTTCATGATGTACCTGAACGACAACTTCCAGGGCGGCGACACGGCGTTCCGGGCCGTGCGGGTCCGGCCGCGGCAGGGCGCGGCGCTGCTGTTTGAGCACCGCCTGTTTCACGAGGGCAGCGAAGTCCGGCAGGGCGTGAAATACGTGCTGCGCACCGACGTGATGTACCAGCTGCCGGCGGAGTAGGGGTCATACTTGTGTCTTGGCAAGTCAGGTGTACATTTCCCGCATTGAAGACGCAGGTATGCGTCTCTACGTCAGGCTGGAATCAACCTCGACTGTAACTCCCAGGCGGTGGGACGCGCTACACCCGTTACCATCCTTCCCCTCGACCACCCATGGCCAAAAACACCAATAAACTCCACAGCAAGGACCTGCGCCAGCTCGGCTTCACCGACGACAAGCAGATCAGTCTGGCCCTTGATATCCTGGATCAGCGCGAGCTGCGCAAGCTCGATAAAGGCAGCGCCCTGGCTCTGCTGCGCGAAATCAAGGAAGACCCCTTCAAGTACGTGCGCGACCAAACCTGGCGCCCCTTGGCCCAGGAGCTGGTGCCCCAGCCCAGCCGGGAGGTGCGCCTCAGCCCCGATGTGAAAGACTACCGCCGCTACGGGGACTCCTTCATCGAAGATGGCGCCCGCCGACAGATGGACACGGCCATGCAGCTGCCCGTTACCATCGACGGGGCGCTGATGCCCGACGCCCACCAGGGCTACGGCCTGCCCATCGGCGGCGTGCTGGCCGTCGACAACGCGGTGATTCCCTACGGCGTGGGCATGGACATCGGCTGCCGCATGGCCCTGTCGGTGTTCGACGTGCCGCCGCGCTACCTGGAGCAGCGCCGCGACGAGCTCAAGAAGCTGCTGCACAACCACACCCGCTTCGGCAACAAGGAAACCTTCAAGACGCCCGCCGACGATCCGGTGCTGGAGCGGCCCGAATTCAAGGAAATTGCCGTGGTGCGCGGCAAGCGCGAGGCGGCCATCAACCAGCTCGGCTCCTCCGGCTCCGGCAACCACTTCGTGGAGTGGGGCATCGTCGATATTACCGCCGAGGACAACGACCTGAATCTACCCGCGGGGCAGTACCTCGGGCTGCTCTCGCACAGCGGCTCGCGCGGGCTGGGCGCCGCCATTGCCCAGCACTACACCAAGGTGGCCATGAACCGCTGCCCCCTGCCGCCCGAAGCCCGCTACCTCGCCTGGCTCGACCTCGACACCCAGGAAGGCCAGGAATATTGGGCGGCCATGAACCTGGCCGGCGACTACGCCTCGGCCTGTCACCGCGACATCCACCGCCGCCTTGCCAAAGCCCTGGGCCAGGACGTGCTGGCCAAAGTGGAAAACCACCACAACTTCGCCTGGAAAGAAGAGCTGGCCGACGGCCGCACGGCCATTGTGCACCGCAAGGGCGCCACGCCGGCGGGGCAGGGCGTGCTCGGCGTCATTCCTGGCTCGATGACGGCGCCGGGCTTCATCGTGCGCGGCCGCGGCGAGCGGGACTCCATCCAATCGGCCTCGCACGGGGCGGGGCGGCGCCTCTCGCGTACGCAGGCCAAGCAGCAAGTGAGCGAAGGCGAATTGCGCCGGCTGCTGCGCGACCAGGGCGTGGAGCTCATCGGCGGCGGGCTCGACGAAGCCCCCATGGCTTATAAGGACATTCACCAGGTGATGGCGCACCAGCAGGACCTGGTGGACGTGCTCGGCTCGTTTCAGCCCCGCATCGTGCGCATGGACGCCGGCGGCGCGGGCAAAAGCAAGTACGGCGGGGAATAAGCGGCTGCCGCCACAGCGAGCCGCTGCTACCAGGTAGCAGCGGCTTTCGCTTTGATGGAGGTAAAGAACCGCTCCCGTTCAGCGCGGCCGCTAATGCCGGCAGTGTCCGACTTGTCGAGGGGAATAAACAAAAACGCGTAGCCGGTGTGGTTGAGGAGCAGCGAGCGGGAGTACTTCACCACCAGTTTGCCGGTGCCTTTGTGCCGGGCGCGCATTTTGAGCTCAATACCTTCGCCGGCCGCTGTCGGAAAAGAGGTGCGCGCCAGCAAAACCGCTTCCTGCTGGCCGTTCACGGCGCCGTTTACCACGCCATCGTAGTAGCGCTGCCGGGCGGCTTCGCCTTGCAGGGCCGTGCCCTGTTCTTCCGACATGTCGATGCGGATTACTTGGTAGAGCCCCACCGTGTCTTGAGCCATAAACAGGCGGGTGTTGGGCAACGGCATATTCACCTTGGTCACGTCTACTTCCCGAACCCCAGCCGGCAGCTCAACGCTAAGCCGGCTATCCACGTCAAACGTGGCCCAACTCGCCCCGGGAATAGCAAAAGCCAACAGAGGCAGGCAAAGCACCCATAAAAAGCCGGACCGAAAGCGCTGTTTAATCATAAAGTAAAGATAAGGCAGCAAGCCAGGATGCTGGACCGAAAACGCAGTACGCATACCGCTTCTCTGACCGCCTACGTGCTGAATGGGCGCTACATCATCGGCGACAACGTCCTGCGCGACATCGATCCGCAAAGCATCCGCAAGGTGGTAATCCATAAGAGCGGCGACGCCCCAGCCAAGTGGCGCAGCCTGGCTTCCTATGGCATTCTGGAGATTTTCCTGAGAACGAAGGTGCACCCTGAATCCAGGAGCCTGCCGCAGATTCAGCGCTGGCTGAAGCTAACCGGGCCGGTGCGGTTTCAGGTAGATGGCCAGTTTCTGAAGGATACTTCGCTACGGGTGGTGACGGCGGCCATTGCCAGCCTGGAGGTCAGGCGCCCAGTTGCGGCGGGAGGCGAAACCATCGTCAATTATTCGCCCTGTGCGGCTGCCCCGCCGCCGGTACCGCCCGGCCAAATCCGTATCCGCGGCCTGGTGCAGCGCTGAAGAGTGGCGCAGCCGCGCTGGCGCAATGGGTGTCCTTGCCGGGCAAGGTCTAAGGCCACTCAGAATTCTGCGCTACGTTTGGGGCCCCGCTCTACTACTTTACCCATGCCCCGATTCCCCGCAGCCGTGCTGCCGCTTCTGCTTCTCTGCGCTGCTGCTCACGCGCAAAACCCCGCCGCTACCCGCGCCGCTGACTCGGCCTACGTGCGCGAGCATTACCTCAAGCTCGACCGCCGCATCCCGATGCGCGACGGCGTGCAGCTGTACACCGTCATCTACGTGCCCAAGGACGCGGCCAAAAACCGTCGTTACCCCATCCTGATGCAGCGTACGCCGTATTCGGCTGCACCCTACGGCGAAGAAAACTACCCCAAGGCCGGCCCCATCCGTAGCCGCGAGCTGAGCCGGGAGCAGTATATCTTCGTCAACCAGGATGTGCGCGGGCGCTACATGAGCGAGGGCGAGTTTGAGGAAATGACGCCCACCGTGCCCGCGGCGCATGGCAAAGCCACCTCCAAGCGCAGCAAGGCGTACGGCCACGACGAGAGCACCGACACGTATGACACCATCGAGTGGCTGCTCAAAAACGTGCCCCACAACAACGGCCGCGTGGGCCTGATGGGCATCAGCTACCCCGGCTTCTACGCCTCGGCCGCCCTGCCCGACGCGCACCCGGCCCTCAAGGCCGTGTCGCCGCAGGCCCCGGTGACCGACGAGTTTATGGGCGACGACGCCAACCACAAGGGCGCCTTCTTCCTGCTCGACAACTTCGACTTCATGCAAAGCTTCGACGCGCCGCACCCCGGGCCGCAGCCGAAGTACACGCCGTTGTTCAACGCCGAATTTGCCGACGCTTACCGTTTCTTCCTCGACCTCGGCCCGATCAAGAATGCCAACAGCGCGGCGTACTTCAACGGCCGCGCCAAAACCTGGGGCGAGTACCTGGCGCACCCCACGTACGACGCGTATTGGCAGGCCCGCAACATCCGCCCGCACCTGCGCAACGTGCGCCCCGCCACCCTGGTCGTGGGCGGCTGGTTTGATGCCGAGGACTTATTCGGGGCCCTGAACACGTATCAGGCCATCGAGCAGCAAAGCCCCAAAGCCAACAACCGCCTCGTGATGGGCCCGTGGACGCACGGTGCCTGGGCCCGCACGGAGTGGAGCGGGTTTGGCCCGCTGCGCTTCGGGCAGAATACCGCCCAGTGGTACCGCGACAACCTGGAGCTGCGCTTCTTCAACCACTTCCTCAAGGACAAGGGCGACTTCGCCGCGGCCGAAGCCACCGCGTTCGACACCGGCACCAACCAGTGGTGCGAATTCCCGGCCTGGCCGCCCAAAGCGGCGGCTTCGAACGCCCTGTTCATGCAGGCCGGCGGCGGGCTAACCTTTACGGCTGCCACGGGCAGCGAAAGTTTCGATGAGTACGTGAGCGACCCGCAGCACCCGGTGCCCTACACCAGCGGCATCCATGCCGGGCGCAACAACGAGTACATGGTGGAAGATCAGCGCTTCGCCGCCCAGCGCCCCGACGTGCTGACCTACCAGACCGAGCCGCTGGCAGCCGATTACACCGTGGCAGGCCCCATTCAGGCGCATTTGTTCGTGTCGACCACCGGCACCGATGCCGACTTCGTGGTCAAGCTCATCGATGTGTACCCCGACTCGGCCCGTGGCACGGCGCCCGGGGCCTCGCCCGCCCCGCGCGCCGGCTACCAGCAGCTGGTGCGCGCCGAAGTGATGCGCGGCCGCTTCCGCCGCTCCTTCGAAAAGCCCGAAGCCTTCCAGCCCGGGCAGGTGACGGAAATACGCTACGAGCTGCCCGATGCCCTGCACACCTTCCGCAAAGGTCACCGGCTGATGGTGCAGGTGCAGAGCACGTGGTTTCCGCTGGTCGACCGCAACCCGCAGAAGTTCGTCAACATTCCCACGGCCGAAGCCGCGGATTTTCAAAAAGCCACTATCCGCCTCTACCACGACGCGCAGCACGCCTCGTCGGTTAAGGTGCCGTTGCTAAAGCCTTGATTCCTTGCTGGCAGGCTGTAGCTACCGCACCCTCGCGGTGGCCACGGCCTGCTAGCTGGGCGGCGTACATTGCGCCCGCGGGAGCCGTCAGGCCACCGTGTCTCGAATGGCGTGGAGCAGTTCCTGGGTGCCCCAGTACACCGAGTGCATCCAGGCTTTTTCGTCGATGATGCGGCTTAGCGGGTCCAATACTGGTATGTCCTTGGGCTTGCTGCCATCGTGCAGGCGAAACACGGTGCTGGCCGTGAAAGCCAGCAAATCGGCCGTGTCCCAGAGGTTGGTCCAGCGGCCAATGGTATCGGGGAGCTTTACGGGCTGGCCGCTGCTGTAAACGTCCAGCGTAGTGCGCCGGTCCACGATGTGGAAGAACGCGGCCTGGCTGCCGAAGGTGGTAAAGGACTTCAGGTGCAGCCGATTGCCTTTCTGCACGGCGGCATCGAAAGTGATAACGCCGCCCAGGCTGTGCGCCACGGCGTGAATTGGCTTTTCGGCCGAGCCATAGCCCTGGCCATGAGCCGCCAGGGCCTCCCAGATGCGCTGCTGAATTCGTTGCTGGTCGCGCTGGTACACGATGATGTCGCCGAAGAAGAGGGCCAGCGAGGGCAGCACGGCCGCCCGCAGGTTCTGGTTGAACTGCCCGAGCCGGTTGCTGAGCGTGCGCCCCAGGATTTCGTCGACGGAGTGAATCACGCGTTTGACCACGCGCCCCACCGGGTCCAGAATGCCCCGAACGTCTTCGTCGGTGAGGCCGCCCATGCGCACTACTTCGCCGCCGGCCGGGGCCGGGGCAAAAGTAACCTGCGTGGCCTCGAGGCCGTCGATGGCCGCGCGGATGGTTTCGCCCAGCTCCCGAAACACGGCTGCATCGTCGAGGTGCTGCAGCACCTTGGTGTCGGGCAACTCCTGCTGCGCCACGTGCCTTACCTGCGCATCGGTGGCCACACCCCGCACCGGCTTGCCGCCCGGGCTGGCTGCCGCTGCAATGAGCTCGGCGCGTTCGGCGTTCGGGCGCTGGCCGGGAGGCATCAACCCGGGCAGCAAGGCTGGCAGCGGCTCCCCCGCGAAGCTGCGCACGTGCCAGTCGCCGTCCTCGAATACGGGCAGGCAGTCGGTGATGTCGGTGCCTACGCCGCCCAGGTCGCCCCAGAAGACGGGCAGCAGCTCCCACTGCGCGCCGAGCTGCGTTTGCAGCTGGGCCACCGAGTGCAGAAATTCGTTTTTGTCGCGGTTGGCGACGCCGTGGATAACGAGAATGGGTTCGGCCATAAACGGGCAGGTGAGTTATTGAAGCACGGCGCTGGGGTTGCCGTAAAGTGTATAAGCGAGGTAGGTCGGGTCGCCCGGGCGCAGGGCCTGGCGGGCCTGGCGCATGGCTTCGCCCAGGTTCTTGCCGTCAGCCAGGGCCTGGTAAAACGCCTCGGCAAATTGGGCAGCGCTTTTGTCGCGCACTTCCCACAACGAGCCCACAAACGCCGCTGCACCCCGCCGCAGAAAAGTATCGGCCCAGCCGCCCATCTCCGTGAACAGCGGCTGCTGACCGGCCGTGGTGCAGGCGTTCATAAATACCAAAGGCTGGTCGGTGGCGTAGCGGCGCAGCGGGATGCTGGCCATCAGCGGCAGGCTAAACGCTTGCTGCCCGAATGGGATGTAGGACGTGCCAATCTGGTCGGGCAGGGTGAGGTTGTGGGCCGCGAAGTGCAGCCAGCGAAACGCGCCGTTGCGGGTGAGCTGCCGTAGCCCGTCCAGGTCTGATACCAACGCGGGCTTGCCGCAGACGCGCTCCACCGAAGCCAGTTCCTGCTGGGCCTGGGGCGGTGCGTTGGGCGGAATAACCACGTAGGCCGGGGCCCGGCGGATGGTGGTGGGCGCCCCATCACCATAGAGCCAGCGCACGACCACCGTCGCGTCGGCCAGAAAGACGCCGGGCTCGTCGCTGCCCGGCGCCGGCTCTGGGTCCGACAGGAAAAGAATTTCCCAGGGCATCTGATCGGCCGGGGCAATAAGGTTCAGCCGTTGCATGCTGTGGCGGGCCTGCCAAAGGTCTTTTTGTAGGCGTTCGGGCAGCAGCTGCCGAAACATGAGCGCGCCCATGCCCTCCAGCCAGTCCCGCGCCTGCTCGTCGGAGTAGGCCCGCGTGTTGCGTGCCAGGTCGTTCATCATGCGGGTCAGGCCACCCAATATCTCCTGGCGGGTACCCACCAGCGGTGGGCTTTGCACGGGCGCTAGGATGGCAGTTTCGTGCTGCAGCCGGAACGTGTACTGCCCTTCGTCGGCCTCGTAGTCCACCACCAGAGTGTATTCCCCCTGTTCCGGGTTGCGCAGAATCGCGTTGGCCTGAGCGCTGCCGCCGGCTGGCCCCGGCTCGTCGGGCGCAACGGGGCGCGCGGGCTGCTCCACCGCCACTACTACTTCTACGCTGGCTATGTGGGCAGCGCCGTTCCAGGCGTCGATGCTGATGGTGTAGCTGCCCGCTTTGCTTGCCTTGAGTCCGAAACGGATTGGCTGGGAATTGCCGCGGGGCGGCACGTCTAGGGTTTGCGAGCTGCCGGTGGTCAACTCCAGACCGGGGGCCCGCACGTCAATCAGCAACTGGCCGGCAAACCCTTCCGGCACGGGCGCCGCAGCCTCGTGCGGGCCCGCGGGGCGAGCCTCGGTGGCGACCTGCACGGTAAGGGCAAAATCCTGCGCTATGCGCACCTGCTCTTGCGTTTGGACCAGTAACTGGCGCTGCTCCGGCGCCGGAGGCACATCCGGGCCTGGAGCCATGGGCAGGCTGGGCGGTGTCGCGGCTGTGGTGGCCGGCTCGGCGCTGCGAACGGTATCCGGAATGTATATGCTATCAACCTGATCGGAGCCGTCGGAAAAAGGCGCGTTCGGGGGTGAAGCAATGTTGGGGGAAATGTGGTTGAATATCTGGAACTTTAGATATCGGTTGCCTGATTCTAAGCTGTTGTTTGATAGGTTTTTATTAAACCACTGGTGCAGGCTGCGGCTCTTGGTAGCCCGCGTAATGCTGGATCTGAGGGCCGGTAGGTCGGGGTACTCATTCCACGAAACCGTGGGGTCCAGCTGCGGATCAATCAGAATGGCCGCCAGCGGCTGGGGGCGGCCGGTGCTGCCAGAGGCGGAAGCTGCAATTATCAGCAGGCCTGGGACTTCGCTGCGGCGAACGTAACGTAACCAGCCCCGCGGGTCGAATGCTACTTCTTCGCTCGCCGTGAGTTGTTGGCCCGCGAAGGTCATAAACGTGAGCCCGGGAAGGCGAAGCCCCTTTTGGGTGACCGTCAGCGAAATCAGGTGGTCGGTAGAAACGAGAAAAATGGGCGCCCCGGAGCGCGTACCGGGCTGGCGTGCCCAATCATCCCGCCCGGCCTCAGCGACGGTCAGAACTGGGGTTTGCCGAGGCCCCTGCACGACCAGCAAGTTGAAAGTATGTTCCATCGGCCCGGGCGGTATGGTCTGAAGGGCTTAAATAATGAATTGTTCAGCACACCAGCGTCAGTGCCAGCACTGAAAAAGCAAGTGAGGTGGGTAGTTCCGGTTCGGCCGCAAGCTGGCAGCCGACACAACGCAAAGGGCGCCGACCAGTAGGTCAGCGCCCTTTGCGGCTTAGCTAAAGAAGCCTGAGGAGCCGGTTGGTAGGAGCCTAAGCAGCCTTACGGCGCTTGCGCAGGCGCGACACGGCGTAGGCTGCGCCGCCCGCGAGCAGCAACGAGGCGCCGCCGTCGATGGGGACGGCCGTAGGGTCGGGGGGCGTCACGGGGCCGGGCACGGGGCCGCCCGAGCCGGGGCCCTGGGCCGAAGCGGTGTGCAGCACAAGCAAGAAGGCGCCGGCCAGCAGCAGACGCACGGAAGAGGCAAGGTGGTTCATGCGAAAGAGGCTAAACGCAACAAGTAAATCAATGTTGAACTGGAATGGCACGCGGCGGCGCACAGGCCGCCGCGTGCCAATATTAGGCATTTATTCCACCACCAGGCGCTTGTTGACGGTGCCGGCCGGCGTGTTCAGCCGCACGGTGTACACGCCTTTGGCCAGGCCCGTGAGGGGCAGCGTCACGGCGTCGGTGGCGCGGGCGGGCAGGCTGCGGCGCAGCACGTGCTGGCCCAGCGCGTTGAGCACCGTCACGTCCAGCGCTTGCTGGCGCAGGCCGGCCGGCAGGGCCAGCGTGGCGCTGCCACGGGCCGGGTTGGGGTACAGGGCTACCTGGGCGCTGAGCTGGGCCGGGGCGGCGGCCAGCACGCGCTGCTGGGTGAGCAGCAGCGAGAAGCGCGCGTCGAGCGGGGCACCGGTGGTGGCGAAGCTGTAGCTGGCTTGTTGCTGCAGGTCCACGGCGGCGCCGGTCGCGGCGTCGCGCAGGTAGGCAAAGGTGCCGGCGGGCAGGTTCAGCAGCTCGCTGGCGCGCAGCGTGTAGGTGCCAGTCGGCAAGGCCTGCACGTACAGGCTCACCACGCGGTCGGCAGCCGTCAGCGGCGGCAGGGCATTCACCGACAGGCGCGTGGCCGCGTCGAGCTGCGAGGCCAGTACCAGCGAGCTGCCGGCCAGCAGCTTGTAAGCGTCCAGGGCCGGGTCGAAGCCCGCGGTGGCGCCGGCTTCGCAGTACACCACCGTCTCGTCGGCCGGGCCGGCGGCGCCGCGCAGCTCCAGGCGCACCAGCGGGCCGGTGATGGCGTTCGGGCGCTGGAACACGGGGCTTTCCTCGGGCGCCAGGCGCGCCGCGTTGGTGAAGCTCACCTGCCCGTTGCTGGTGCCGGGCGTGCTCACGCGCACGAAGAAGCCCTGGCCCAGGCCGATGACGTCCGTGCCGCCGTTGGTGCCGGCGCCGTTAGCCACGTAGCTGGAGTAGGTGCCGGCATAGGGGCCGGTGGAGCGGTACACGTACACGGCCGCGTCCACGTTCGAGCGGCCTACCAGGTCCCAGTCGAGGGGCGAGGGGTAGGGGTTGCCCAGCAGCTGCCAGCCCGATTCGGTCTGCGTGCCGCGCGTCAGGCCCGAGGCGGTGATGGGGCCGTTGTTGAGCGTGCCCACGAAGTCCGGCGTCAGCCCGGCCGGGATGTTCACCGTGTAGCCGCGCGCCACGGTCAGCGGGTCGGCCAGCGCGGCGGGCGAGAAGAAGCCCCGGTCGAAGTCCTGCGGGGCGGGGTTGCCGCTGCTGGTCACGCGCGTTTCGTCGTAGCCGAACACGGTGGGGAAGGGCGTCACGCTGGTGGGCACCGGGGCCGTGTTGTAGGCCGGGTTCACCACGGGCGCGTAGCTGCCCACGGCCAGGTCGCCCACGGTCGAGCCGGTCACCGGCGCGGAGAAGTGGCGGTAGCCCGGGCCCGCGTTCAGGCTCGGGTCGATGTAGCGCTGCACCGTCACGTTGCCGAACACGGTGTTGTTGCCCAGGTTGAGCACGTGGGCCGTCCGGGCCGCCGTCGAGAGCAGTGTCAGGTTGCCCTGCGACACCAGGCTGCCCGTTAGGTTCAGGCTGCGCTGAATCCGCACGGGCGCATTGAGCACCACCGCGCCGGTGTTGGTGGTCAGCACGTCAAACGTTGACGTGGTGCCGCTGATGGTCTGGTTGGCCGAGCCGGTAAAGCGAATCTCGCCCAGGTCGCTGCCGCTCGTGGTGCCGCCGTTGTTGGTGAAGTCACCGTTGACCTGCAGCAGCGCCCCCCGCCGGAACGTCAGGCTGGCGCCGCTCTGCAGCGTCACGTTGTTGGCAAACTGCGGGTTGCTCACCACCGGGTCGTTGGCCACGTCCGGAATGGTCACGTTGTCGGTAGCCGTCGGTACCTGTGCGGGCAGCCAGTTGCCGGCCGTGCCCCAGTCGGTGCTCACGGCGCCGGTCCACGTCAGCCCCGCCGTGATAATCGGGCCGGGCGTGAGGAAGGCGGCCAGGCCCGTCAGGTTGGTGCCCGAGCCGATGCGGCCCACCGCCGTAGCGGCACCGGAAGCCAGGTCCACGGTGTACAGGTTGTCGGTGGCGGCGGCCACGCCGCCGGGAGTGGCCACCAGGAAGGCCGAGTTGGCAGGCGCCGCCGGGTTGCTCAGGTCGCTGTACACGTCAAACTCCACGCCGTTGGGGTTGATGAAAATCCCCGTTGGGCCCTGGTCCACGTAGGTACCGGCGTTGGCGTTGGTGGAGCGCAGCAGCACGTTGCGGGCCTGGTCGTAGCCGTAGAGCGTGGTGCCGGTGTTGACGTTGTTGTCGTTGTTGGTGTAAGCCACGCCCGAAAGGGCGGGTACGCCGCTCGGGTTGGTCAGCTGGGTATCCACCGTTACGGCCCCGGTGGTCGGGTTCACGCGCAGGTTGGTGCGCGTCGAGGCCGATACTACCCGGATGAGGTCCACGGTCGGGTTGAAATCGAAGCCAATGGCCGTGGCGGCCCCGCCCAGCGCCATGCTGTTGAGGGCGCCCACGGCCGTCAGGGCGCCAGTGGTCAGGCTGAGCGTGTACAGCTGGCCTTGTTGGGTGCTGGCGTCGTAGCCCAGGGCGTACAGCTCGCCGGTGGCCGGCCGGAAATCAGCCCCCACCAGCACCTGCGCAGCCGGCAGCCCGGTGATGTTCACCGCCGTGCGAATCACCGTCGGGTTGCCTGAGTCAAACGACACCAGGTTGCCACCGGCCACGCCGTAGAGCAGGCGGCCCGTCAGCGCCGCCGAGGCATCGGCGCCGCTCAGCTGAGCCGCCACGTCGCGCACCAGAATGCCTTGGCCAATGGTGCCTACCTGGTTGGTAGCGCCCGTGGCCAGGTCCAGCGTAAACAGGCTGCTGTTGGTCGTGTTGCCGCCCACATTGCTCACCACGAAGGCCAGGTTCGCCAGCGTGCTGCGGTCGAAGTAAATATCCAGGTCCACCAGGGCGTTGGCCGGGTTGATGGCCAGTCCGGTGTTGCCCACCACGTTGAGCGTGCCTGCATTGGGCGGGTTCTGAATGGCCAGCGCGCTGCGCGCCTCGTCGATGTCGTAAAGCGTGGTGCTGGTGCTGCCGGGGTAGCTGTTGGTGTAGCCCACCGCGCCGATGCGGGCCCGCGTAGAGTCGGCGGCGTAAGCCAGCTGGCCGTCGGTGGCGGCCAGAGCGCCGTTGTTGGGGTTCAGGCGCAGGTTAGCCCGGTTGGTGCTCGTAACGCGGATGCGGTCCACCGTCGGGTTGAAGTCGAAGCCGATGTTGTCGGTAGCGCCGCCCAACTCCAGCCGGATGGCCGCGCCCACGGCCGTGGCCACGCCCGTGCCCGGATCGATGGTGTACAGCTGGGTGTTGGCGCCGCTGGTGGCCGCGTCGTAGCCCAGGCCGAACAGCTGGCCGGTATTGGGGCGGAAGTCGGTGCCCACGATGGTCTGCCCGGCCGTTACCCCGCTCAGCGCCACGGCCGTGTTGATGTAGCCCGGCGTGCCCGAGTAGAAGGAGAGCAGCGTGTTGTTGGTGTTCAGCGCGTAGAGCAGCTGCCCGCTCGGCGCCGGCGCCGTGCGGTCGATGCGGATGGCAATGTCGGTGATGCCCACGCCCGTCCCGTTGATGGCCCCGGCCAGGGTAGTAGCCCCGGTAGTCAGGTTCAGGCGGTAGAGCAGCGAAATGAAGGAGCCGCCCTGTACCTGGTTCACGTTCAGGTAAGCCTGCTGGTCGTTGACGCCGAAGTTGATGATGTCCAGGTCGGTGCTGGCGCCGGGCGCGTTGATGGGCGTAGGGTTGCCGCCGGCCTGCGGGTTCAGCACCGCCGCGGTGTTCTGCGTACCTGCGTTGGGCGGGTTCTGCGTCAGCAGCAGGGAGCGTTGCTCATCCACGGTGTAGAGCGTGGTGCTGGCCGCCCCAATGAAGGAGTTAGTGTAGGCCGCCGCGCCCACGTAGGGGTTCTGCCCGGCGTTGGCATCCGCAGCCGCAAAGGCCAGCGTGCCGTCCGTCGTCACGGCCCCGGTAGTGGGGTGCAGGCGGTAGTTGGCGTCGTTGGTGCTGACGACGCGGATGCGGTCCACCGTTGGGTTAAAGTCGAAGCCGATGCGTTCCGCGCTGCTGCCCAGGGCCAGCGACATGACGGCGCCCACGGGCGTAGCCGCGGCCGTCGTTTGGTTGATGACGTAAAGCTGGGCGTTGGCGGTGGTCAGCGCGCTGTTGTAGCCCAGGGCGTACAGCTCGCCGGTGGCGGGCCGGAAATCCAGGCCCACCAGCGTTTGGCCGGTCGCGACGCCGGCAATGGCTACGCGCGTCTGGGAGGTGAACGGGCTGGCCAGGTTGACCGAGGTCAAATCGGTGCCCGACAGGCCAAATACCGTCTGGGCATTGGCCACCGCGGGCGCGGCCAGCGTCAGGAACAGCGCGCCGCCCAGCAGCCCCAGGGAGCGGCGAAACGCAGGCGACAGCGGACGGGAAGAAAACCGCAGTAAGGGTGTGGGCATAAGCTAAGATGAGGTTTGGTGAAATAGGAAAGTGCACACAAGGAGCAGCCCTGAAGCCGGGCCAAGCCGGACAAGCATACGCGGGCGAGTGGGCGGGTGGATTGAATAATTTCGTTAAAACTACATTAAAAATTAAATGAGTGCATTGCTGGCTTCCGCTGTGCTTTTCTGTTGTTAGAGGGACTTTCCGCTAAGTGGTTGGCCAGCCACCACTGTCGGTTTTGAGGCCGTCAGAAGCCGGTTATTCGCATCGGTATTTGGGAGAAGAACCCCGTTTTCTGAGCTTCGCCCCCGAAATGCTTGTCTGCTCACTGCTCCTAGGTTCCGCCCACCGGCCGTTTTCCATGTGCACATCACGAATCGTAACGGGCTTTGCCACGGCGCTGCTGACGGCCGCTGGCGGCACCGCCGTAGCCCAGAGGCCGGCCAATGCGCCGCAGCCCTGGGGCACCTGGGGCATATTTACGTTGCTGCTGCCCGGCAACACGGAGCACAAATGGGGTGGCTACGCCGAAGTGCAGGCCCGCTCCAACGGGCTGCTGCGCCAGTACTTCTACCACGAAGTGAAGGCCGGCGTGAGCTACGACCTCGACCCCAACTTTACATTCATGGTGGCTGGCGGCCGCTACAGCACCTCGGATTACCAGGACCTGGGTACCGGCCCGCTCAACGTGGAAAAACGCCTGTGGGAACAGCTGGTGCTCAACCAGTACATGAAGCGCCTGAAAGTGGAGCACCGCTACCGTGTGGAGCAGCGCTGGTTCAGCTACCGCGGCGACAGCACTGGCTTCCGCCAACGGCTGCGCTACCGCCTCAATGCCTTCCTGCCGCTCAACGCGCCCACCATCACGGCCAAAACCTTCTTTCTCTCGGCCTACGACGAGATATTTCTAAACCCGAAAGGGCCGGTGTTTGAGCGCAACCGCGTGTACGCCGGCATCGGGTACCAGTTCAATAAGCACGTGGTGTTGCAGCTTGGCTGGGTTAATCAGGCCAACTACAACGTGGCCACCGTGCGGCAAGGCCAGTACGTGCCGCAGAACACCGCCGCCAAAAACAACGTGGTGCTATCGGTGATGTACCGGCTGGCGCACCGCACCACGGCCGAGGCGCCCGAGCGGCTCCCTTCCCAGCAGGACTAGGTACTGCTACGGCTGTTAAAGCGGCTGATTAGGTGATGAGTAGCGCCAGCTCAGGCCGGGCTTCCCAAAATGGAACGAGCCGACACCCCGCTATTCCGTAGGAGCTGCCTACATTTCTGCCGCCTGCGAGCCGCCGCTGGGCCTCATTGCGCTGCTATCACCCGCCTGCTTATGTCTGCTATCAAACGATTTGCTACCGCCCGCTGGCTGGGCCGCGGCACCGATGGAGCCGGCCAGCTCACCACCAGCAGCACCGTGCTGCAGGAAGCCCGCTACAGCTACCACACGCGCTTCGCCGACGGAGTGGGCACCAACCCCGAGGAGCTGATTGCGGCCGCCCACGCGGGTTGCTTCGCCATGAAGCTGGCCTTCAATCTGCAAACGGCCGGCTTTACGCCCACGTTCATCGACGCGCGCTGCGAAGTGGTGCTGCACGAAGGCTGCATCACCGAGTCCAACCTGACCGTTGATGCCGCCGTGCCGGGGCTTTCGCCCGAGCGGTTTCAGGCCCTCGTCGACGACGCCCAGCAGAACTGCCCGGTGTCGAAAGTGCTGCGGGCCAATATCCGCTGCACCGCCCAGCTGACTTAACCGCCTCCCTGGCGCCACACCAGCCGCCAACTTGCAGCCCTGCGCCTGGCGGCGACTTACCCGGCCGGCTCCACTCGCACGGCGTCGCCTACCCGGATGCGGCCGCCCTGCACGATGCGGGCCGTGAGGCCGCCGTGCCCGCGCATGGCGTTGTAGCCGCCGGGGCCCAGCTCTTCTTCCATGCGCGAGCAGGGGTGGCACTCCCCGGTGATTTCCAGCACCACATCCGCGCCGATGCGTACGCGGCGGTTTTTCAACGACAGCAGGTTCAGCCCGCTGACGGCCAGGTTGCGCCGTAGCCGGCCGAGCGCTACCGGCTCAGGCAAGCCCAGGTAGCCCGCCACGGCAGCCAGGTGCTCGTGCTGAATCAGCGTAATCTGGCGCTTGCCGCCGGGCTTGATGCGGGCGTGGTCGCCTACCAGATGCGCGTCGGTCAGCGCCTCTACTTCCTCGACGGAGGCCAGCGGCTCGCGCCGGCGCGGGCGCACCCCAACCCACTCTACCCGCCCGGTTTGGGGCAGGGTAGCCAGCAGCCGGGCCACCACTGATTTATCGTCGCCGAAGAAGGGAAAAGCCATAAAATGAAGAATGAAGAATGAAGAATGAAGAATGAAGAATGAAGAATGAAGAATGAAGAATGAAGAATGAAGAATGAAGAATGAAGAATGAAGAAGCTAGCCTAAACGCCCATTGCTCATTCTATTAAACTGGCCACGCCGTAAGCCGCGGCGGCCGCTACCGCTCCGATAGCGGCCATTTTCAGGGCGCCCCACACGGGTGGCTGGCCCGTCATACGGCTTCTGAAGTAGCCGAACACCAGCAGGCACAGCAGCGTGATGAGGGCCGACCACAGCAGGCCCTCGGCGGGAGTAGAGGTAAAAAAGTAGGCACTCAGCGGTATCAGCCCGCCCGCAGCGTAAGCCAGCCCGATGGTGGCGGCGCTGTTGCGCGCGCGGCGTGGGTCGGGCTCTTCCAAGCCCAGTTCGTACTTCATCATAAACTTCACCCACTGGTCGCGGTCGGCCGTCAGCTCGCGCATGGCCAGCTCCTGCGTGGCCGGCGAGAGGCCCATATCCGCCAGCAACTCCTGCACCTCGGCGCGCTCCACGTGGGGTACTTCGTCCACCTCGCGGTATTCGCGCTGCAGCTCAGCGGCGTAGTGGTCCAGCTCGGTGCGGCCCGAAAGGTACCCGCCCAGCCCCATGGCAATGGAGCCAGCCACGATTTCGGCCAGTCCCGCCGTAATCACCAGTTCCGACGACTGTACGGCCCCGCTCAGCCCGGCGGCCAGCGCAAAAGGCACCGTGAGCCCGTCGGAGAGGCCAATGACGATGTCCTGCAGCAGGGCGGAGCTGGTGAGGTGTTCTTCGGGGTGGGGGTGCTGGTGGTGGGCCGACATGAGCAGCTGCGGGAAAGAAAAATCGGGCGGCGGGCGCGGCTAAATATACGGCCTGACCTCAACCCCGGGCGGATGCTTGGCGTAATGCCGACAGGTGCGGCGCTTCCGGGCAGCCGCGCCCGGCCCGACAACGGGCCTTTCCGAATTACACCGCACCACTTCGTTTTACCCTACTCATGGCAACCAAAGCCACCTCCGCTAAGAAAGCCCCTGCCGCTCCGGCTCCGCGCGTAGCCGCCGCTAAAAAAGCCGCTGCCGCCTCCGATGGCCGCGCCGATACCGCCAAAGCCCCCGACGCCGCCGATATCGACGCGCCGGTGCGCCCCGCCGACCGCAACCAGCCGCTGGTGCAGCCCATTCTCAACCAGCAGCGCGACGCCGTGGCCCCGCTCCAGAAGTTCGGTACCGTGGCCCAGCGCCTGCCCATCGGCCTGAGCGAGCAGGTGCGCCAGGAAAGCGTAACCATGCTGAACCAGCTGTTGGCCGATACCATCACCCTGCGTGATATGTACAAGAAACACCACTGGCAAGTGGTGGGCCCCACGTTCTATCAGCTGCACCTGCTCTACGACAAGCACTACGAGGAGCAGAGCGAGCTGGTCGATACCATTGCCGAGCGCATCCAGATCCTGGGCGGTGTGGCCGTGGCCATGGCCGCCGACGTGGCCGAGTTGACCAGCATTCCGCGCCCGCCCAAGGACCGCGAAGAGGCCCCCGTGCAGGTGTCGCGCCTGCTGGAGGCCCACCAGATCATGCTCAAAAACTGCCACGACTTCGCCAAGCGCGCGGATGATTCCGGCGACGATGGCACCAACGACCTCGTCGTGAGCGACGTAATGCGCACCAACGAAATGCAGGTGTGGTTTGTGTCGGAGCACGTGGTGAACACCCCGCTGGCCAAAGCTGAATAAGCACCTTTCTCCTTACCTCCAAACGTCAGCGCGGCGGCTTTCCTACCCGGGAGAGCCGCCGCGTCGGTGTATAGCCACCCTGTGCGGGCAGTTACGTGCGGTGCTTGTGCAGCTGCTTTTCGGCGTGGTTTTCCTCGGCTTCTTCCACCGTGTGGGTGCGGCCCAGGTCGTTATCCTGCTGGGCTTTTTCGGCCAGCAGGCAGTAAAACTGGTGCAGCAGCGCAATTTCTTCTTCCGTGAAGTCCTGCGCGTTAATCAGACGGTTGCTGGCGCCCTTGGTGGCGGCAATCAGTTCGTTGAGCTTCAGGTGAAGCACCAGCGAATCCTTGTTTTGCCCGCGCTGAATCAAGAACACCATCAGGAAGGTGATGATGGTCGTGCCCGTATTGATGACGAGCTGCCAATTCTCAGAATAATGGAACAGGGGCCCCGTAACGGCCCAGGCCAGCACCGTGCCCAGCGCCAGCAGGAAGGCACTCGTCGAGCCGGACCATTGGGTAATGGCTTGCGCGATGCGCTGAAAAAAGGACCTGTGGTGCTGCAAGCCCAGCTCCTGGAAGGCCTCCTTGGTTTTCATAAAAGGGGTGTGGAAAGGCGGCAGATAAAGACCGGCAACTTCGGCAAAGGGTGTGAAGGCGGCATGAAAGCCGGGCCGCTGGTAATTTTTATCCCTGATAACCTTATGTATACGCGCCAGAAGGCAGAAATCCGCGTGCTGGGCTTGCAACGCCACCAAGCATCTACTACTTTTGTCGCCACTTCGCCACCCTCGACGGCGGAGCGGGCGCTGCCAGCAGCGTCGATTATGTGTTCTGCGCACATGGTGAAATTGGTAGACACGCCATCTTGAGGGGGTGGTGCCTTCGGGTGTGGGAGTTCGACTCTCCCTGTGCGCACACCAGCCCAGCGGCCGGTTCCTGATGCAGGAGCCGGCCGCTGATGTTTTGGGCCATAGTCATATGCGGGTGATGCCAATTTAGCCGTGCCTGGGACTAAACTGACGCCTGCTTGTCGGGCCTCAGCTGCCCCGCTCGTAGGGGTTGCTCGGCACCACCAGTACCACTTTCTCGCGCTCCACCACCACCTTGCCCGGCTCGGCGCCGCGCGGCTTGCGCACGTATTTCTTCGGCGTCACGGTGACGGGACAGAGGGAGTCGTTTTGCCGGCGTGAATACCACGCAGCCAGCTGAGCCGCCCGCTCAATAACCGGCGCGGGCACGGGGTGGCCCGGCCGCTGGCGAATGACCACGTGCGAGCCGCTGACGTCCTTGGCGTGCAGCCACAGGTCGTCCTTGTGGGCGTAGCGCTGGGTGAGCAGGTCGTTGTTTTGGGCATTGCGGCCCACCAGGATGGTGAAGCCGCCGTCCTCAAACACCTTGAACGGCAGCTCCGAGGCCGCGGCCTTCGCCTGCAGAGTAGGGTCAAGGCCGTGCTGCTTGCGCCAGGTGCGCAGCGTGCGCAGATCCGTGATGGCCGGCAGCTCTTCCAGGCGTTCCATACACCAGAGCGCCTCGGTTTCGCGCTTGTCGGCGCGCTCCTGCAGCTGCTGCATCTCTATTTGCTGGTTTTTGGCCTTGCGGTAGAGGTTCTGGGCCGTGCGCTGAGGCGTTTCGGTCGGTTTGAGCTTAATGATGCGCGGCTGGTCGTGTTGGTAAAAATCCAGCACCTCTACCTGCGCCGCTCCGGCCGGAATCTGGTGCAGATGGGCCATAATCAGGTCGGCCGTCTGGCGGTAGCTGGCCTCGTGCTCCAGCGCGTGCAGCCGCTTGCGGGCCATGCTGGCGCTGGTTGAGGATTCGTCGGCGCGCTTTTCGAGCGTATGCTGCAGCTGGCGCAGCTCGGCCTCGTAGGCGCCCCGGCCCAGCAGCAGCGGCACGAAAGCACGCAGAGCGGCTACCGGGTCGGGCGGCAGGGTTTGCTCCACCGTGCCCACTGGCAGCAGGCTCAGGCGGGTGCGCCCTTCCAGCGCGGTGATGTAAAAGGCCGGCGGGGCCAGCAGCAGCGCCAGCACCTCGTGCAGCAGCGCCACGCGTGTGGGTTGCGGGGCCGTGTCGTAGCTGCGGTGCCGCAGCCACTGCCGCGGCACTTCGCCGAGGGTGGGGTAGAGGCGGGCCGGGTCGGGGTGCGCCGCTACTTCGGCGGGCATGGGGTCCGGGCGGGTCGGCTCGGCACGCAGGGCGGCGTCGGTGGTATAGCGCTGCTGAAACAGCTGCGCCGGTGCCGACGGATCGGCGGGGTAAAAAACGGCATTCGGGCGCGGCCCGAACAGCTTGAGCAGCAGCGCGGCCCCGCCACCGAAGCGCAGGTGCAGCACCCGGTCGTTGGGCGTCACGTCGACTTCGGCTACCACCAGCCCGAGCAGGTCGGGTAGCAGGTCCACGGAGTTTTGGCGGGCGCGGTGAAAGGTTTCGGGCAGGCTCAGCAGCGGCTGGGTACCCGCCAGGTGGGCCTTCAGCCAGAACTCGGCCGCTTCGTCGGTTGGCGACGAGCTGGGCTTGACAAACCCGATGACCAACTCGTCTTTTTCCTGGGAAAAGCAAGTAACGACGCGGTAACCAGCCAAATGGCGGCTCAGGGCCGGGGCCAGCAGCCGCAGGAAGTAATAATTGTTGTGCATGAAAAATCCAGCTACGCCCTGCAAGTTGCAGATTATGGGTTGTACGGTAGCGCCCTTAGTGGCGTCTGCCGGGCAGAATCAATGCGCTGCCCTGGCTTAGCCTTCGGTGGTATTAGGGCCGGCCGCGGCCCCAGGCGTCAGCCGTGAGGGGCATTCATTGCCGATAAACAATATATTGCCGTGCTTGAGGGCTGCGTAGTCGAAACCGGGGCGGGCCAGACACGGTACCAAAACTACCGGCGCGCACTTCAACGGGCTAGTCCCTGCCTGCTCAAGCCATACTGCCGAGCTGCTATCCTCTTCGCTGTTCGCTCAATTATCAGAATACCAAGTAAACTATATGCCGAAAATCAAGGGATTAATACTGCGAGAATTAGTGTGCTTAGTTGCCGTTTCGGCAACGGCGCTGCTACTGGCACTGGGCCTTAACACACTGCTGCAGGGCAACTGGCGCAGCTATTCCCTGCTGCTGGCGGAGTTGCGCGGCAGCGAAGCGGCGCTGAAGCGGCGCTGAAGCTTTTGCTATGGACGCTGTGCTTCAGCGGGGTTTACGTGGCACGCCTGGCCATAGCCGCTGTGGGCGCCCTGCTTGAAATTGCCAGCACCGTGGCTGCTCGTCAAGCCAGTCAGTAATCAAAGCAGGCACGGCACCAAGCTAGCACCCGGCTCAGGAAGAGGACGGCCCCTCTTCTCCGCCACGATTTATATCGGGTGACGGGGCCGCTTATCAGCCATAAGCCTTGGCTCAGACTTCCAGGCGCAGCCCGTCGTAAGCTAGGCGCACGTGCGCGGGCAGGGAGGCTTCTACCTCGCGGTGCTTGCCCAGCAGGTGGCTGATGTGGGTGAGGTAAGCGCGCCGGGGCTGCACGTCCTCGATGACTTCCAATGCCTCCGAGAGGCTAAAATGCGAAATGTGCGGCTCGTGGCGCAGGGCGTTGAGCACCAGTACATCGGAGCCGCGCAGCTGCTCGCGGGCCGCGGCCGAAAGATGGTTGGCGTCGGTGACGTAGGAAAAGTGACCCACGCGGAAACCGAGCACCGGCAGCTTGTAGTGCAGCGCGCGGATGGGCTGAAATTCAATGCCCTCGACTTCAAACGCGGCCGTGTCGCTCAGGATGGGCACGGTTTGCACCTGCGGCACGCCGGGGTACTTCTGCTCGGCAAAAATGTAAGCGTACTCGCGCTTCAGCTGCTCCAGCACCCGCGGCTCGGCGTACACGGGCATGTCCTGCTGCTGCTTGAAATTGTAGGCCCGGATGTCGTCCATGCCGGCCGTATGGTCCTTGTGCTCGTGCGTAAACACCAGCGCATCGAGCCGGTCGACCCGCTCCCGCAGCACCTGCTGGCGGAAATCCGGTCCCGAGTCGATGATAATGCTCCGCCCTTGCACCTGCAGGTGCACCGACACGCGCAGGCGCTTGTCGCGGAAGTCCGCCGAGCGGCACACCGCGCAGTGGCAGCCGATAACCGGTACGCCCTGCGACGTGCCCGTGCCGAGGAAAGTGACTTGCATGAATTCAGAAGTTAGAGTTGAGAAGCGAGAAGCGAGAAAGAGCGCAGCAGCCGGTGGCTGAACGACGTCTCAATTCTCCCTTCTCAGCTCTCACTTCTACAACTTACCCGATATGCTGTTTCACGGTGCGTACCAGCGCGTCGAAATCCAGTGGCTTGGGCAGGTAGTCCGTTACGCCCGCCTCCCGGAAGTCGTCCATGGAGTAGTTGTTGGCGTTGCCGGTAATGGCAATGATGGGCACCTGCCGGATTTTGTCGTCGGCGTGCTGCCGGATTTCGCGGGCCACCGTCATGCCGTCCTTTACTGGAATATTTATATCCAGCAAAATGCAGTCGATAGGCTGTGCTTCGAGTTGCTTTACCACTTCACCACCGTTTTTAGCCGATACAATGCGGTATTTCTGCAGCTCCAGAATTTTCTTGGTCAGGTTCAGAATTACGGAGCTGTCCTCCGCAATCAGAATGGTTTTCGAGTCGGACATGACTGCTAGCTAAGGTTTTGGAGTAGGGAGAGTGTGGAGCTGAGGGCCGGACGGGCCAATCAGGCGGCACTAGTGCGCGTGGGGTACTCTTGGATGAACTCTGCGAAGTAATGCAAAAGCGCCTGAAAATCCCGCACAGCATGTTCTGTACGGCCTTGCTTCAGGTCGTGTTCCAAGTGCTTGGCTTGCTCGGCCAGCCGCGTTAGGCCCAGGGTGAAGCCAGTGCCCTTTAGCTGGTGCAAATGGGGGAGAATTTCGGGGTAATTTCCTGCCTCCACCAAGCCCCGGGCCTCGTCCAGCAGCGGGCCGGCTTCCTGCTCGAAGTCGGCGTAGAGGCCGGCGGCAAAGTCGGAGCCCCCGAGCTGGCGCAGCTGCTCCACGGTATCCAGGTCGATGACCGGCCGCGGATCGGGCGCCGATAAATCCAGGGTGTCCGATGGCGCGTCCGGGTCGGCCAATGCCGAAGATTCCGACGTTTCGGCGGCGGTGGCCGAAGCCATAGTCAGCTGCGGCCGCCAGCGGCGCAGCACCTCGTACAGGTCCTGGCTTTTCACCGGCTTGGGCACGTAGTCGTCCATGCCTTGCTGCACGAAGCGCTCCGCATCTTCCTTCATGGAATAGGCCGTCATGGCCACCACCGGCGGGCAGCTGGGGCCGAGGCGGCGGCGAATTTCGCGCATGGCCGTCACGCCGTCCATTTCGGGCATCTGTATGTCCATGAAGACGACGTCGTAGCGGATGCCGCTGGTAGCCAATCCGATGGCTTCGAACCCGTCGCTGGCCACGTCGGTGCGGCAGCCCAGCTTGTCCAGCAGGCGCATGGCCACCTTCTGGTTGATGGGGTTGTCGTCGACGAGCAGGATGCGCGGCGTCTGTTCAAAGCGCATGATGCCGGCCGCCGACCTATCGCGTGAGGCCTGCCGCTCCTGCAGGATGGCTTCTTCGTTTTCGGCCACGCGGCAGCGGATGGTAAACCAGAACGTGGCCCCTTCGCCCACCACCGAGTCGACGCCAATTTGCCCGCCCATCAGCTCGGTAAGCTGCTTGCTGATGGCCAGGCCGAGGCCCGTGCCGCCGAAGGACTTGGTGGGCGTCGTGTCGAGCTGAGTGAAGTTGGTGAAGAGCAGCTTGGCGTTTTCGTGCGAGATGCCGATGCCCGAGTCCTGCACCTCGAAGCGCAGGGTGTGCTCCACGCCGTCGGTGGATACGGAAGTGGCCCGTACCGTCACCGCGCCCTGCTGGGTAAACTTGATGGCGTTCGAGGTCAGGTTCGAGAGAACCTGCAAGAGGCGCGTTTCGTCGGTGATGATAAAGCGCGGCGTGTGCGGCGTGATATCGTAGGTGAAATCGAGCTGCTTTTGCTGGGCGCGGTTGGCAAACAGCGAGTGAATCTTCTCCATCGTGTAATGGAGGTCCATGCCTTCCTCATTGAGCTCCATCTTGCCGGCCTGGATCTTGGAAAGGTCCAGAATGTCGTTCAGGATGGCAAGCAGCGCGTCCGAGGACTTGCGCAGCGTGTCGATGTACTCTTCCTGCTCCTCGGAAGCTACCGTCTGGTGCAGCAGATCAATCATGCCGATGATGCCGTTCATCGGGGTGCGCAGCTCGTGGCTCATGTTGGCCAAAAACTGCGTTTTGGCGTGCAGGGCAGCTTCGGCCTCGTCCTTGGCGCGGCGCAAATCGTCCTGCATCTGCTTGAAGTCCGTCACGTCGCGCGCAATGCCTTCGATGCCCTGGAAGCGCCCCGTTTCGTCGTGCAGGGCGCGGGCATTCACCAGTACTTTCACCGCGTGTCCCTCGCGGTGAATCAGTGCCGTTTCGAAGTTGCGTACCACGCCGCCGTTGCGTTCCAGCTCCTGCAGCAGCTCGCCGCGCTGCTCGGGGTACTCGTAAAAATCCGCTACTGCGTGGCCCACCGCTTCCTCCGGCCGGTAGCCCATGATGTCGTAGGTGGAGGGCGAAATGATGGTGATGATGCCCTTGCCGTCGGTGCGGTAGTAGATGTCCTGAAACGACTCGAAGATGGCGCGGAATTTCTCTTCCTGCGCCGCCATTTCCAGCTGCGAGCGTTTCTTGTCGGTGATGTCGTGCGCGATGCCCGAAATTTCCTCGAAGGTGCCGTCGTCGAGGTAGATGGGGTTGAGGTAGATTTCGCGCCAGGTGTCGTGGCCGCGCACGTCGCGCAGGCGCACCTCGAAGCGCTGCGGCACGCCCTCGAAGGCCCGGGTGTAGTGCTCGATGAACAGCTGGCGGGCGTCTTCCTCCATCATGGCCAGGTCGGCGTGCCAGAGGTTGATGTTGACGGCCGGGTGCACACCGTTGCGGCGCAGAAAGTAGGCGGCGTAGTTGCGGTTGAACGAGGTCAGGCGCGACTTCAGATCCACCGACCACATCAGGTGGGTACCACTCTCGAAAATGGCGTTCAGGCGCGCATTCTGCTTGTTGATCTGCACCTCGTTGCGTTTCCGCTCAATGGCTAGGGCCACCTGGTTCGAGATGAAGTGCAGAATTTCGAGGTCGGACGGGGCGTAGGCGTCGGGCTTGGTATAGTCCTGCACCGTGATGACGCCAATGATCCGGTCGCCGATGCTCAGCGGGGAGCAGAGCATGACCTCCGGCATCAGCCCGTAGGCCGTGATGGTGCCGTCGGCAATGAGCGCCTGCAAATCGGGCTTGAGCAGAATCTGCGGCTTGCCCGTGCGGATGATGTACTCCGACACGCCCGAGGAGAAGGGGCGCATCACCATTGCCTTCTCTCCCTGCGAGTTCTGATCAACGAAGTACGCAAACTGTAGTTGCGTGCGGGCCTCGTCGCAGAGCGCGATGTAGAAGTTGTTGGTTTCGATGATCTTGCTCAGCTCGCGGTGAATGGCCCCGTACAAAGAGTGCAAATCCTTGGAGCTGATGGCCAGGTTGGCAATGCTGTAGTAGACCTTCTGCAGGCGCTCGGCCTTGATGCGGTCGGTGATGTCGTGCAGGATGGCGCGGGTGCTCACCGGTTCTCCGTCGTCCCAGGAGCAGGTGATGGAGCCGATGAGGTGCACTGGCTTGCCCGTCTTGGTGAGAAAGACGGTTTCGAGCTTGTTGACTTTCTCGCCCTTGTAGAGGTTGCGCAGCTGGTAGAGCAGCTTGGCCTTGTAGTAAGGGTGCACCACGTCGGTGAGGGCCAGGCCGGGCAGCTCCTCATCGTCGTAGCCCAGCTTTTCCTTCCAGGCCTTGTTGACGAACAAAAAGCGGTTGTCGATGCTCAGGTTCTGGATCAGGTCGTGGGCGTTGTCGAGAAAGTCCTGCAAACGCGACTGACTTTCCCCGAGGGCACGGGCCGTAAACTGGCCCTTGGTCACGTCGCGTCCCACGAACATGACCCCGCTGACCTTGTCCTCCACGTCGCGCACGAACTCGGCGTACCAGTACACTGTACGCCGGTGCCGGTCGTAGGCCAGCAGGGAGCGTTCGAAGAAGTCCTGCAACTCCTCGCGCTCCAGGGCACGGCGGTAGGCATAGCGCCGCGGCTCGCGCTCCACCTCGGGGGCAAACAAGCCGAAGTACTCCTGGCCGAGCACCTGCTCGCGGGAGTAGCCCGTCATGAGCAGGAAAAATTCATTGACATCGACGATGCGCCCGTTGACGTCGAGCTGCAAAAAGCCGAGGTCGGCGCGGGTAAGCACGTCGCGCAGCTGCTCGCGCAGCCGCGTGGCGGTCGTCTCGTGCTTCTGCGCCTCGTACTGGCGGCGGCCGTGGGTTACGTCGCGGGCGGTGAGCTGGATCAGGCAGCGCTGATTGGGCAGCTCCAAGCGGTGCAGCGTAATCCACGCGTCGAGCAGGGTTTCATCGGGCCGCTGGCCGTACCACACGCGCGACACCGGCTGGCCCGTGCGCGCCGTGTGCAGCAGGGATTCCTGCAGCTCTTCGTCGCTCATCCACGTCTCGAAGCTGGAGCGTTCGGGGCGGGTAAAGCCCATCAGGCCAGCGCTCAGCAGCACCGGCCGGGTGGTGCCCAGCATCTCCACGGCGCGTTGGTTGCAGTCGAAGAGCTGGCCGTGCTCGTCGTAGAGGAGAATGGCGTCGTAGGCCCCGTTGAACAGGGCGCGGTACGTGGCCGCTTCGTCGGCGGCGGTATGGGTAGAGTCCGATAGCAGGTTCATACGCGGGGCGTCCGCCTGCGGGGCCTAGGGGCTGGGCCTGCCGACAAGCGGGGTTAACCTCTTAAATTTGTCAAATATATCCGAACCCCCGTGCCAATCCGCGGCGCGGACGGTCGGGTTTTTCTTCCCGCCCGTGCGCCGTTTGCTTTTTGCCGTTACCACCGACCTGAATTACGACCAGCGGATGCAGCGCATTTGCACGTCGTTGGCCGAGCACGGCTACCGGGTGCGGCTGGTGGGGCGGGAGTGGCCCACGTCGCAGCCGCTCACGCCCCAGCCCTACGAACAGCACCGGCTGCGCTGCTGGTTCACCAAGGGCAAATTGTTCTACCTCGAGTACAACCTGCGCCTGATCCTGTACCTGCTGGGGCAGCGCGGTTTTGCGGCCTACGGCGCCGCCGACCTCGACGCGGCCCTGCCCGTGTGGCTGCGCGCCCGCCTGGGCGGCCTGCCCTTTGTGTACGACGCCCACGAGCTGTTTACGGAAGTGCCCGAAGTAGTGGCGCGTCCGGCCGTGCAGCGCGTCTGGCGCTGGGTGGAGCGGTTCATCGTGCCGCGCGCCACGCTGGCCTACACCGTGGGCCCGGCGCTGGCGCGGCTGTTTGAGCAGCGCTACGGCCGGTCCTTCGGCACGGTGCGCAACATCAGCCGCCTGCAGAACGAAAGCACTGCGGCTGCCGGCGGCGAAGGCTACATCCTGTACCAGGGCGCCCTAAACGCCGGCCGCGGGCTGGAGGCGCTGCTGGAGGCCATGCCCCAGGTGCCGGCCCGGTTAGTCATTTGCGGCGAAGGCGACCTGTCGGCCGGCCTGCGCCAGCGGGCCGGGGAGTTGGGGCTGCTGCAAAGCGGGCAGGTGGAGTTTCGTGGCTTCGTGCTGCCGCAGGAACTGCGCCGCGTTACGCAGGGTGCCCGCGTAGGCATCAGCGTGCTCGACAACCTGGGCCTGAGCTACTACTATTCGCTGGCCAACAAGTTCTTTGACTACCTGCACGCCGGCGTGCCGCAGCTGATTTCGCCTTTCCCCGAGTACCTGGCCCTGAACGAGCAGTACGAGGTGGCCGAAGTAGTCCCCGAGCTGACGCCCGCCGCGCTGGCCGCCGCCCTGAACCGCCTGCTGCGCGATGAGCCCGCGCGCTACGACGTGCTGGCCCGCAACTGCCGGCAGGCCCGGCAAGCCCTAAACTGGCAGCGCGAAGAGCAGGAGCTGCTGCGCCTCTACGCCGCACTCTGGCCCGCCACCTCTTTTCCCGTTTCGGCATGAACACCCAACCGACGCTGCTGGTAGTTGCTGGCCCCACGGCTGTGGGCAAAACGGCCCTGTGCGTGCGCCTGGCCCAGGAGCTCGGTACCGACGTGGTATCGGCCGACGCCCGGCAGTTTTTCCGCGAAATGCGCATCGGCACGGCCAAGCCCACGCCGGCCGAAATGCAGGGCGTGCGGCATCACTTTATCGATTCGCACAGCATCACGGAGGACTACAGCGCCGGCCGCTACGAGGCCGATTGCCTAGCGTTGCTGCAGGAGCTGTTTCAGCAGCATTCGGTGGTGATTCTGACCGGCGGCTCGGGTCTGTACCTGCAGGCCCTTACCGATGGGCTGGACGAGCTGCCGCCCGCTGATGCGCCCGTGCGCGAGCAGCTGCAAGCCGAGCTGGCGGCCAAGGGCCTGCCCGCGCTGGTGGCCGAGCTGGCCGAGCTGGACCCCGTCAGCCACGCCCGCATCGACCGGCAAAACCCCGTGCGCGTGCTGCGGGCCCTGGAGGTGTGCCGCAGCACCGGGCAGCCGTTCAGCTCGTTTCACGGCGCCGGCCCGAAGGCGGAGCGCCCTTTCCAGGTACTGAAAGTGGCCCTGAGCCGCGAGCGGGAAGAACTGTACCAGCGCATCGATCTGCGCGTGGACCAGATGCTGGCTGAGGGTCTGCTCGACGAAGTGCGCGCCTTGGTGCCGTACCGCCACGCCCAGGCTCTGCAGACGGTGGGCTACCAGGAAATCTTTGGCTACCTGGATGGCGAGTACGATTGGGACGAAGCCGTGCGCCTGCTCAAGCGCAACACCCGCCGCTACGCCAAGCGCCAGCTCACCTGGCTGCGCCGCGATGAGCAGTACCACTGGCTGCACCCCGACGCAGCTGACCTAGCCATCAAAGCAATGCTGGCCCACTAACGCCGCAAGCGGAAAGCTGCCTTAATCGGCGGCGTAGAGCCGGTAAGATGTTTTCAGTATTAAGCCTAACTGTGCGCCACCGCGCATACGTTGGAATATACCTTCACTCTCCAGCCGCCAGCGCTGGTGTTTATCAATGGCTACACCTACGTGAAGCGACAGAAGGGCGCCTATTCGGACGCCGGACACGCGATATTTCTCATAAGCAAGAGTTCCCGGTTGCGTGCTAGCAGGGTTGTAGCCGTACGTTACCCAGAGGTAGTCCTGCTTATGGGTATAGCCCAAATACGGACCTATCCCCACAGCCACGGCTAAGCGCCGAGTATTGCGCAAAAAATTGTAGTAAAGCGCATACTCCAAGAACGCCGATTGGTAGTGACGCGGTAGGGGCGTAGCCCCAGGGGCCATTATTAGCGGCTCAGAAACCCGTGTACCCGATAACCGGGCGCTTGAAAAAAAATGGGAGCCATAATACTGCCTGTACCCAATCTGCGCCCGTAATCCGGCGTAGCCGGAATGGCCCTGGCCCACACCTAGCTCTACAGCACTGCGCGGCACGTCGTCAGTAGCCTGTTGAGCAAACGCTGAGCAGGAGCATAATACAGCTCCAACAAATGCAAAGTAAGAAGGGGACATGAAGTTATGAGGACTTAAGCACTGTTTTACAATGTGTTAGTTCTTTAATACTAGGTAATTAAACTGCCCTGCTGACTACAAACACCGCGCGATGCGGAGCTGAGCGCCGGGCAGGATGTTGGCATAAGTGTCGTTTTGCAGAGCCGCCTTCAGCCCCAGCAGCCACAGCTGCTGCCGGCCCATTGCCAAATCCAGGTTCAGGGAGGCCATGTAGCCCACGTGGAACCCGTTGGGGTCGCGGGATTTGTACTGCAGTTCCCGGTTCCCGTTGGCGTCCAGGCCGTAGCCGGCCCACTCGAAGTCCTGCTGCAAGGTATAGCCCGCGTAGGCTCCGACGCCCACAGCGAATACCACGCGCCGGTCGTTGCCGAACGGGGCGTAGTACGCTTCGCCTTCCAGATTCACCGCGTGGTAGCTCATGGGAAGATAGTCGGCCGGGCCAAACACCAAGCGCTTGGTTCCGCTAATCATCGATACGCGAGGGCCAGCGCTTACATGGCGGCTCAGCGTGCGGGTGTAGCCCAGGTGCGTTTTCAGGCAGTTATAATCTCCCGATCCGTTCAGGCTCGTGCCCAAGCCGAAATCAAGCAGGTGGGGGCGGGCGGCGGGAGTGAGGGCAGGCGTCTGGGCGGTGGCAGGCAGCGCGAGCAGGGCGGCAATAGCCAGGGAGTAGATACGCTTCATAGAATGCAGAATAAAGTAAACCGTTTGACCAAGGCTTGCTTCCGCAAACCACCGGCCAAACGGTTTACTTTATTCTGCTTGCGCAGCAATTCTTTACACCGACAGGATTTCCACCATGCGCATAAAGCCCTGGTTGATGAGCTTTTTGCGGTAGATGCAGTCGTGGAAGGGCGTGTACACCAGCTTGCGGTCCACGATGCCGGCCATCACGTTGCGCATGCCGTTGAGCAGGCCTTCCACGGCCGCAATGCCGATTTGCGAGGCCAGCAGGCGGTCGGCGGCCGAGGGGGCGCCGCCGCGCTGAATGTGGCCGATAACCGTCACGCGGGCGTCCATTTCCGGAATGGCCTCCTTCACTTTGTTGGCCACGGCCGTGGCGTTGCCTTCTTCGTCGCCTTCGGCCACGATGATGAGGAACGAGGACTTCTGGCGCAAGCGGGCCTGCTGCAGCGTGTCGATGACCGTGTCGATGGATTGCACTTGCTCGGGCACCAGCACAATTTCGGCCCCGCCGCCGATGGCGCAGGGAATGGCGATGTAGCCCGAGTCGCGGCCCATCACCTCCACGAAGAAGGCGCGGTCGTGGGAGTCGGCCGTGTCACGGATTTTATCGATGGCCTCCAGGGCCGTGTTCACGGCCGTGTCGTAGCCGATGGTGTAGTCGGTGCCGAACAGGTCGTTGTCGATGGTGCCGGGGGCGCCCACCGTCGGAATGCCGAATTCCTCCTCAAACTTCATGGCGCCGGTGAAAGTACCGTTGCCGCCGATGGCCACCAGGCCCTCGATGCGGTGGTTCACCAGCTGGTTGTAGGCTTCCTGGCGGCCTTCCTTGGTGGTAAATTTCTGGCTGCGCGCCGACTTGAGGATGGTGCCGCCGCGCTGCACGATGTTGGCCACCGAGGTGGAATCCAGCTTTACAATTTCGCCCTTGATCATGCCCGAATAGCCGCGCATGATGCCGTATACTTCGATTCCGTGGTATAGGGCCGTGCGGACCACTGCGCGCACGGCCGCGTTCATACCGGGCGCGTCACCGCCGCTGGTAAACACTCCAATTCGCTTCATTCTTCGTGGGTCAGTAAAACGGGCCGCCGGCGGCAGGCCCGTCTATGAAATGGCAAATGTACAAGAACGGCCAAACTGCGGCCCCGTTTGCTAAAATTTATGCGCAAATATGAAAGGCAAGGTGGCAGTTTTTTCAGCTTATCCGTATTGGACGGATGGGCCGGAAACAATAACTTAACCGGCGCCCGCTGCCGTCCGCAGGGCCGCCGGACCGGCAGCATAGCCATTTCCACGCGCGGCCGCTCCTCCTCACCGTTTTATCCTGCCCGACCCATGTTTGGTTTCTTCGAAAGCGAACAAAGCAAAAAAGTCCGCAGCCACATTCACAACCTCGCCGCTCTGGCCCGCGTCGACGGGCACATCGACGAGCGGGAAATGAACTTTCTGGTGGCTGTTGGCAAGAAAAACGGCTTGAGTGCCAACGACGTGCGCAGCGTGGTGGCCAACGCCAGCAACCACGTCCTCGCCCTGCCCGACAACGACTCCGAACGATTCGACCAGATATTTGACCTAGTGGACATGATGCTGGCCGACGGCGTGGTGGACGACAACGAAATGGACTTCTGCATCGACATGGCCGAGAAGCTGGGCTTCCGTAAGGCTATTGTGGGCGTGCTGGTACGCAAAATTTCCATGGGCGTGCGCGACGGCCTGCCCCGTGAGCACATCAAAGAAGAGTCGCAGGCCTTCCTGAACTTCCAGGGCAAGGGCGAGCCGACGCACGGCAGCGGGCTGTAGCTACCGGTCGGGGCGCACCGAAATTTCGATTGCGGCTTCGGCATCATATAACAAAACCAAAGGCCGCTGGCACTGCCAGCGGCCTTTGGTTTTGTGCGCTAGTAGCATAGTCGGTTATTTTGATTGTAAGTGAATGATTAGCAAGGTATTGATTGGTGGCGAAGGGTTAAACAAGGGAATCCGTTACGTGCTCCACGGCCCGCAGCAGGGCGGCACAGGCCTCATCGATTTCGGCGTCGGTGATGGTCAGGGGCGGGGCGAGGCGCAGGGAGTTGTCGCAGAACAGAAACCAGTCGGTGAGCACGCCTTCGTGCTCCAGGGCGCGGTCGATGATGGGCTTGAGTACCTCGAAGGAGTCAAATTCCACCGCCATCAGCAGGCCCAGGCCGCGCACCCCGCGGATAGCCGGGTGCACCAGCTGCCGCCGGAAACGCGCGGCCTTTTCGGCTACCCCGGCCAGCAGCTGCTCCTCCTGGATAACCTGCAGCGTGGCCAGCGCCGCCGCGCACGACACCGGGTGCCCACCAAACGTGGTCAGGTGGCCCAGAATCGGGTCGGTCTTGAAGCTGTGCATGATTTCCTGGCGCGAGATAAACGCGCCGATGGGCATGCCGCCACCCATGCCTTTGGCCGTCAGGAGGATATCGGGCACCACGCCGAACTGCTCGAAGGCCCAGAAAGTACCGGTGCGCCCAAAGCCGCACTGGATTTCGTCGAGGATGAGCAGGGCGCCTACTTCGTCGCAGCGGCGGCGCAGCTGCGGCAAGTAGCCGTTTGCGGGCACGCGCACGCCGCCTTCGCCCTGCACCGTCTCCACGATGACGGCCGCCGTGCGCTCGGTAATGTGCGCGAGGTCGGTAGCGTCGTTGTAGCGGATGTGGCGCACGTCGGGGAGCAGGGGGCGAAAGCTGCGCTTGAAGCTCTCGGAGCCCGTCACCGACAGCGCGCCCTGCGTGGAGCCGTGGTAGGCGTTCAGGCAGCTGATGAGCTCGGTGCGGCCGGTGTAGCGCTTGGCCAGCTTCAGCGCGCCCTCCACAGCTTCGGTGCCGGAATTGGTGAAGTACACGTTGTCGAGCTCGGCGGGCAGCGTCTGGTGCAGGGCGTGAGCCAGGGCGGCAGGCGGGGCCTGCACCAGCTCGCCGTACACCATCAGGTGCAGGTACTTATCGAGCTGGTCCTGAATGGCCCGCAGCACGCGCGGGTGGCGGTGCCCCACGTTGCTTACGCCGATGCCCGAAATCAAATCGAGGTAGCGGCGGCCGCCGGGCCCGTACATCCACACGCCCTCGGCCCGCTCGATTTCGAGCAGCAAGGGAAAATTGGAGGTTTGGGCCTGGTGGCGCAGAAACAGCTGGCGGGGAGTAAGCATGGCACTCGTGGGGTAAGCGAAAACACAAAAGTACCGCCCGACGCGCAAAGCGGCACGAGCCCAAAACAACCGGGGCTGCTCCTTGGTAAGGAACAGCCCCGGTTCATCTATAAAAATGCGGCCTAGTCCTGGCCGCGCACGGGGCCGCTGGCGCGGCCGTTGTCGAGGCGCTGAATCAGCGCTTTGGTGAAGTCGCGTTCGGCCTGCAGCAGCTGGGCCACCTGCCGCAGCGTGATGACCTTCTGAAACCGGTCGACGTACTCTTTTTCGAGGTTGATTTCGCTCTGGCGCAGCTTGAACTGCTGATCCAGGGCGGCGCGGATGTCCTTGTCGCTCATGGCTGTGAAGTCCTGACCGCGCAGGCCCATCTTGGTTTGCTTGCGCAGCTCGCGACGCTTGTCGGTGAATTCGTTAAAGAGCGGCCAGAAACGCTGGGCCTGGTCCGGCGTCAGCGAAATCTTATCGGTGATGTAGGCAATGCGGGCGTTTTCGAGGCGCTCCGTGCGCGGGCCCTGGCCGCCGCCGGGGCGCTGCGCCAGGGCGTGCGTAAAGAACGTGAGCAGGCAAAACACTGCCAACGGTAAGTTGCGAAGGAAGAAGCGTTTCATCGGAAAGCGGGGAAACATCAAGCGAAGTAACGATTATAGGTACACATCCACGCTGGGCTGCTCGTCGAGGGCCGCCTGGATTTCGGCATCCGTGGCCGGCAGGAAGGCGGACGTGAGGTCGTGGTCGGCCACCGTGGTTTCCGACAGCTCGGCCAGGGAGAGGCGTGCGGCTTCGTCGGAGAGCAGGTACTGCACCGCCTCGGCGCGGGGCACCGCCGCCAGCGCCTGCGCCGACGACTGCCGCGTGGCTGCCAGCGGCGCACCGGACTGCGGCAGGGCGCGCTGCGTGAGCCAGAACGTGCCCACAAAGCCGACCAGCAACAGCAGCGAAGCCAACGCCGTGCGCAGCGGCGCGCTCAGAGCCGTGAGCCAACCCAGCAGCGGCGCCGCGGCCGGTTCCTGGGGGCGCACGCGCTGCATCACGCGCAGCGGCAGCTTATCAAAGTAATCCTCGGGCGGCGGGGCCAGCGGCGGCGCGGGGCGCCGTGGGTGCTCATTGAGGCGAAAAGGCGTTTTCATATCGGTTAGAGGCCGCTCGGGCCCCGGAGTTTAATCGGTGGTGTCGTTTACGTACTGCTCAATCTTCTTGACGGCGTGGTGGTAGGAGGCCTTCAGGGCGCCCACGCTCGTGCCCGTCACTTCGGCCATCTGCTCGTAGGGCATGTCCTCGTAGTAGCGCAGGTTGAACACCAGGCGTTGCTTGTCGGGCAGGCGCAGAATGGCTTTCTGCAGCTTCTTTTCCACTTCGTCGCCAGCCAGGGAGTCATCAGCTTCCAGCTTCTGCGTCAGCTCGGCACCCACGTCGTTGAGGGGCAGAAAGAACTTGCGCCGCTTGCTGGAAAGAAAGTTCAGGCACTCGTTGGTGGCGATGCGGTAAATCCAGGTGAAGAGCGAGGCATCCTGGCGGAAGTTTTCCAGGTGGTTCCACACCTTGATGAACACGTCCTGCGTGAGGTCGTCGGCGTCGTCGTGGTCGATGACCATCTTGCGCACGTGCCAATACACCTTGCTTTGGTACTTGCGCACCAGCTGGTTAAAGGCCACGTTGCGGGTGGCGGGTTCCCGGAACTTGAGGAGGATTTCCTGATCTTCCAAGCGGGCGAGGAGGGGAGAGGTGGAGGCGGTTGGCGTGGTGGGTTAGAGGCTGCCGCCGCCGCAAGGTTTAAGCCAACTGCATTTTTTTGCGCCCCGAAGCCGCGGCACACTTTTGAGCTTGATGAGTAGCTGCCATATTGTGGCGTTGGACAGGCGGCTGCGCGCAGTCGCCTCGTCCTGCTTTACTCGCACAAATACGCTTGCATAATCGATTCGCTGCAATGGATATCAACGAAGAATACCTGGCGGCTTTTTTCGGCCGCAATGCCGATTACTACCTTGGGAAGTGGCGCGCCTGGCAGGGCGGCCAGCGCATCAGCTTCAACGGCGGCGCCTTTTTTGCGGGCATCTTCTGGGTTCTGTACCGCCGCATGTACTGGGTGGCAGGCTTGATTATGCTCTGCCTCGTGGCCGAAGCGGAGGCAGAGGAGTGGCTGCTGCATCGTTTCAGCTTTCCGCTGGCGCCCGAAAGTCAAAGCCGCACCATCGTAGTCAATGTGCTGTCGGCCACCATTCTTTCGGCCTGCGCCAACTGGATGTACCTGGCCTACGCCCGGCGTAAAATCACGAAGGTGCTGCGCACGGAGACGTCCGAAGAAGCCATTCTGCGCAAGCTGCGGCGGCAGGGCGGCACCAGCTGGACGTTCTTCATCGTGGCCGCGGTGCTCGTCGTCGGAATTATGGGGCTAATCTGCCGGTATCCGCAGTATTTTCAGTAGCCCCTGGCGCGGGTATTTTGCGCACTATTGAATGAGAATAACGAAGGCATGATATGGCGAAATGCTACTTTTGGCCTTGCGACCAGTCTTTCCTCCTCCGCAGCTATGAGCAACATGATTCAGTTCGTCGCCAACCACGACGACCTCAGTACCGACAAAGGCTTCCAATTTAAGTTTTACTGCGACAAATGCCGCAACGGCCACATGTCGCGCTTTCACCCCAACAGCGTCGGCATTGCCGGCGAGCTGATGCGGGCCGCGGGCAGCCTGTTCGGCGGCATGTTTTCCGACGCGGGCAACGCGGCCTACCACGTGCAGCGTGCCATCGGCGGCAAGGCCCACGACGAGGCCCTGGACAAAGCCGTGCAGGAGGGCAAAACTTACTTCAAGCAGTGCACCCGCTGCGGCCACTGGGTATGCCCCGATGTGTGCTGGAACCACCAGGCCGGCCTCTGCGAAGACTGCGCCCCCGACGAGCACGAAGAGCTGGCCGCCCAGCAGCGGCAGGCCGCCCGCGAACAGATCTACACCAAAACCCGCGAGCAGAACTACACGCAGGAGCTGGATTTCCTGAACAAAGGCGGGCTGGTGCAATGCAGCAACTGCCAGACCAAGCTGGCCGCCGACCAGAAGTTCTGCCCCAGCTGCGGCACCTCCAACGCGGTGGCGCAGGCCCAAACCAAGGGCCGCTTCTGCGGCAACTGCGGCGCCGGCCTCAAGGCCGAGCAGAAGTTCTGCGCCGAGTGCGGCTCCAAGCAATAAACTGCTGCTGACCCGGCGCAAAAAAGCCCGCTTGCCGTCTTGGCAAGCGGGCTTTTTTGCGCCGGGCTACCGGGTGTAGGAAAAGCCCACCGTCAGGTTGTAGTTATCGGGGTTCTTGCCGGCCAGCACGCGGCTTTCGTGGGTGTAGTTGCTGGTGGCGTTGACGGCCAAGCGCTTGGTCACTTTGAACGTGACGGTGGCCAGCTGGCTTACGCGAAAGTCCGACAGCGTGGGAATGGATGGCTGGTAGTAGGTAAACGTCGACACGGTGAACTGCCGGAGCGTGTAGAGCAGCTTCAGCCGCAGCGAGTTGCGCGTGACGATACGCCGGCTGCCATCGACGTAGTAGGTGGCTTCGCGGATAAGCAGGTTGCTCAGGGCCACTTCGCGCGTGCCCAGCGAGTCGCGGTAGAACGACCAGCCCGGCCCGGCGCCCACCTGCACCCGGTCCTGAATGCCGCGCAGGTTGCTGCGCTCGTAGCCGCCGAGGCCGTAGGCGCGGAAGTGGCCTTTCCAGTAGTAGGGCGTGGCATTGATCAGGGCTTCCCGCTCCTTCAGCTGCCGGTCCTGCTTGCCGTACGTAAACGTGCCCGTCAGCGGCAGCCCGAAGTGCAGGCCGCGGGTGATGGTGGCTGAATGGGTGGTGGTGAGCAGCGTGCGGTATACACCCCCGGCCGACAGGGCGCCCGTGAGCGTGCCCGTGTAGTGAATAATCGTCGTGTCGGGGCGCTGCGCCTGGGCCGGAAGGACTCCCAGAACGGCGGCGCACAGGGCAAAGAGAAACGGGACAAGCAAGCGAAGCATACTGCAAAACAAGGCACTGCTGCCGAAAGCGGGCTATGCAGCCAGCCGGCGCGGCCTAGGAAGAGGTAGTCGAGCATACCTGCAGTGGCACAGCATTGAGTTGGAAACTAGCGAGATGGGTTGCCGGTGTGACGGGTGGCCGCCAGGCAAAGCAGCTTTTCAGATGGCTTGTAACCAGCGCGGCCGAACTTCGCACAGCGTTTCGCCTGTCGGGCTTACCGGCAACGGCGTTTTCTTCGTTGCTTACCAGCCTGTCTTACCCCGAATTCCTCAACTATGCGCCCCATTTTCTTGCTGCTGTTGCTGTCGTGGTTGAGTGCCGGTTCTGCCTGGGCGTTGCGGATACGGGAAGTACGGGTGCTGGGCGCTGCGCCGCCGGCCCGCTACCAGAAGCTGGAGCTGGGCGTGGCGCTGAACCCGGCTCGGTTCAACAATCCCTACGACCCCGCCGAAATCCGCGTCACGGCCGAGTTCATATCGCCCGAGGGCAAGGGCTACTGGGTGCAGGGCTTCTGGTACCAGGATTTTAAGCGCTGCCAGAACTGCCCCGCCCAACGCTCCCCCCAGGACACCTGCTACTACTGCAACGACTGCCCCGAAAACCCGAAGTACCTGCAGCCCGTGGCCACGCCGTTGCCCTGGCGGCTGCGCTTTGCGCCGCCCACGGCCGGCAAGTGGCGCTACCGCGTGGTGGTCATGCACGGCGACACCACCATCAGCACCGAGCCCGTGACCGTGACGGTGGCGGCCTCGGCTAACCCCGGCTTCGTGGGCAAGCACCCCAACAACCGCAACTTCGCCTTTGCCGATGGGAAAGTGTTTTTTCCATTGGGCCTGAACGTAACCAACACCTGGAACAACGGCCCCTACAACCGCTTGCCCTATCGCGACGCCCGCGTGGGCATTCAGCGCATTGCTGAGCAGGGCGGCAACTACGCCCGCGTGCTGCTGATTCCGGCCCAGTTCGGCATCGAGGGGCCCGACGGCCCGGCCGGCAGTTATGACCTGCGGCAAAACCGGGCCTACGACTTCGATGAGGTGCTGGAGCTGGCCGCCCGGCGCGGAGTGTATCTGCAAACGGTGCTCGTCACCCAGGACGAGCTGTTCGACTCCGAGAGCTTCGGCCGCGCCTGGCCCAAGCACCCGTACTACCAGCGGCTGCCGCCCGGCTCCCCCAACACGCGTTTCTTCGCCGATTCTGTGTGCCGGCAGCTACTGCGCCAGCGCATCCGCTACATCATGGCCCGCTGGGGCTATTCGCCGGCCCTGTTCGGGGTGGAGCTGATGGGGGAGGCCGACTGCTTCGGCGCGGGCACCAACGACCAGTTCTGGGACCGGGACAACCCGCGCCTGCTGCGCCGCTGGGCCGATGAAATGCTGGCTTACGCCCGCAGCCTCGCGCCCCAGCATCTGTACACCATCAACGTGGGCTATGCGTTCAGCGGCAACTACCCGCTCTCCGATACAAGCGCCGCCCCGTACTACTCGCCGCAGGTGGATTTTGTGCAGGACCACTACTACAGTTCCGACAAGAACGTGGAGTACCAACGGGCCTTTATGGCCCGGCGCGCGGCCGGGCTATATCCCTCGAAGCCCTATTTCGTGGGCGAGTTCGGCCTGGAGCAGAACGGCTGTTGGTACGGCTCCTCCAACTTCACCCGCAAGCTCTACCCGCCCGGCCTGCTCTACCACGACCTCAACGAGCTGCACAACACCCTGTGGTCGTCGGCATTCAACGGCTCGGGCGGCACGGCGATGTACTGGTGGGCCAACCAGGTGTTTGGCCTGTGCTTCGGCGGGCAGTACCACTACCTGAAGCCGCTGCAACAGTTCCTGAACGCCTGCCCCATCTTCGAGGAGCGTTACGAAGCCGTGGCCAGTCCGTGCCCGGGCGACGCCGGCCCCAAAGACGCCAAGCACGAGCCCACCTCGCCCGGCAACTGCATACCTATCTGGACGGTGGGCCGAGAAGACGGTGCCAACCCTGCCTTCCTGCCCACGGGTGCGCGCACCTCCACGCCCATGCTGGAAGTGTACGCCCTGCGCAGCCCGGCGCGGGTGGTGGGCTGGGTGCACAACCGGCACAACTACTGGTACAAGCTGCCCCACAGCGCCGGCCCGAAAGAGAATGCTGCCTGCAACGCCCTCAACGACAACCAACCCAGCACGCCCGATAGCATTCCGGCGCTGGTGGGCCAGCAGGTGACCATTGAGCGCCGCGTACGCCCCGGCCGCTACCGCTTGGAGTTCTTCAGCACCTACCCGTTCTACGACGTGAACCGTGATGGCAAAAAAGACCAGGGCGGCGTGATTCCACAGTTCACCACCGAGGTGCGCGCCTCCGCCGACAGCGCCCTTACCTTCACCGTGCCGCCACTACGCCCACTAGGCACCGCGCCCTACGCCCCGGATTATGGCTTCAAGGCTACCTGGCTGCCCGAAGCAGCACCGAAGCCGGCGTCGGCAGCACCCCGCAAGCCGTCTACCGCCACGAGGAGGGCCGCAACGGCGTCCCGGAAAGCCACGCCGGCAGCTCAGAAAAAAGGCAGCTCTTCGCCGCCAAAACGACCAGCTGGTCGGAAAAAGTAACAGTGTCTAGGCCATCGAAAGCCTACTTGGGTAATGCCAACAGTTGGGGCAATACGCAGTCCTGCGGCAGCATTGCATCGGGGCATTACTTCCATATGGACTGCTTCCATAGCCACTGCCATAGGTTCGGAAACGCTAGAACGTGCTGCCAAGCTCACCGCTCGGCAGCACGTTCCGTGGTGCCCGAGTCCCTTATTTAGCCGCTATTTAGCCGCTGCGGTATACCAGTTGCGCAGCCGCACGTCAATTTTCTTATTAGCCGCGTTGACGGTTTTCTTGAAGCTTTCCACGTCGCTCAGGCCGTTCTGGCCCCGGTAATGGTAAGGGTACACGATGGCCGGCTTGAAGGCCAGTACGCCCTGTGCGGCCTGTTGCACGTCCATGGTGTAAGGCAGGTTCATGCACACAAACGCCACGTCGATGTTCTTGAGGGCGCGCATTTCCGGAATGTCTTCTGTGTCGCCGGACAGGTACACGTTTTTACCGCCCAGCGTCAGCACGTAGCCGTTGCCGCGGCCTTTGGTGTGCATCGCGTCAGGTGCCTCGGGCAGGTTGTACATCGGTACGGCCGCCACCGTCATACCCAGCGTGTCGAGCCGCTGGCCGTTGCGCAGGACGCGCCGTTGAGCCTTGTACTCGGCCGGTAACTTCTCGGCCACGGCCGGCGGCACCACCAGTAGGGCCTTGCTCAGGGAAAGGCCGGCCAGCGTCTTCGGGTCCAGATGGTCGCCGTGAATGTCGGTAATCAGGACCACGTCGGGCGCGGCCAACCCGGCGTAGCCCTCGGCCCCGCCGTAGGGGTCCACGTAGATGGTTTTGCCGTTCCAGGTAAACACCACGCTGCCGTGCGTGATGGGTTGCACCGTAAGCGGGCCTTGCTTGGTCGTAATCTGGTCGGCGGCCACCCGCGAGGCGGCCGGTGCCGTTTGGGCCGATGCCCGAATAGTGAACGTAGCCAGAGCGGCCGTAAGAACAAGGGCAGACTGCATCTTCATGTAGACTGGTGGGTTTGGAGTTGGTGCTTGGAATTTGAGGATCAGGGGCGGTAGCCGCCATACTGGAAATGGTGATAGTAACCGGGTCGCCACCCACAAGTTTAGTTCGCCAAACCGCCGCAGCCCCCGTGCTGACCTCCGCGGCCGCTGTTCCCTGAACTGCAGCACGCCACCGCGCCGGACGGGGGCTGCCAGCATCCGACAAGCCAAAGTATATTGGCGACGCCGTAGGCTATCCGACCGTGCCCATTATGAAAGTCAGTTCCCTGGGGCTGTGCCTCGCCCTATCGTGGTTGGCCCTTGGCGTCCGTGCCCAGAGCCCAAATCAGAGCCTGAAAATTCTCAAGCCCACGCTGGGCTCCCGAAACGACTACTCCAAAGCCGAACAGGCGGCGTGGGAAAAAGCGCTGGCCACTAATGCGCAGCTGGAGGCGGGCAAGCTGAGCTACGAGAAGCTGCCGAAGGGTGAACGGCAGCGCATCGATCAGCTGGAGGATGGCGCCGGCCCGCTGACGCAGGGCCCCGGCTGCAGCTGGTACTGCGGCGGGCAGATGTACAAGGTCACGGCCAGCTCCCAGCTGCAGAACAAGGATGCCTACAAGCCCGACAACCTGCACGACTTCAGCCTGCTGACCGCCTGGGTGCCGAATACCGCCGCCGGAGTCATCGGGCAACGCATCAGCTTTTACTTCAAGCCTCTCTCGCCGCGGGTCAACCAAATAACCATTTACAACGGCTACCTCAAAAATCAGGAGCTGTACCAGGCCAACGCCCGCGTCAGGAAATTCAAGCTCTATCTCAACGGCACGTATTACGCCACCCTGGAGCTAGCCGACACTTCCGCCGCGCAGACGTTCAGCATTGCCCCAGTCCGCTCCACGGTCAAGGGCAAAGACCTGGTGCTGACGCTGGAAATTCAGGAAGTGTACAAGGGCGACAAGTACCCCGACGTGGCCGTGAGCGAAATCAACTTCAGCGGCCTCGATGTGCATTAGGGGCGCGATGAGTAGGGCAGTGGATGAAATACGGCTGAACTGCTGATTACCAAAAGAAGCCGCCCCGGCTGCCTGCTGGCAACCGGGGCGGTTTCTTTTTGATCCGAACCGGAATTACTTGCGGCGGGCCATTACTTTCTCCACGGCGGCCACAATGGCCTGCTCGTTGAGGCCGTACTTTTCCATCAGCTCGTCGGGCGTGCCCGATTCGCCGAAGGAGTCGTTCACGGCTACCATTTCCAGCGGCAGCGGCTCTACGCGGGCCAACAGCTGAGCAATGGAGTCGCCCAGGCCGCCGTTCATTTGGTGCTCCTCGGCCGTCACTACGCAGCGCGTCTTGCGGACCGAAGTCAGCACGGCTTCCTCGTCCAGGGGCTTGATGGTGTGGATGTTGATGATTTCGGCGTTGATGCCCTTGTCAGCCAGCAGGTGGCCGGCCAGGATGGCCTTCCACACCAGGTGGCCGGTGGCGAAGATGCTCACGTCGGTGCCCTCGTTCAGCATCACAGCTTTGCCGATTTCAAACTTCTGGTCGGCGGGGGTGAAGTTAGGCACCACCGGGCGGCCGAAGCGCAGGTACACCGGGCCTTCGTAATCGGCAATGGCCAGGGTAGCGGCTTTGGTCTGGTTGAAGTCGCAGGGGTTGATGACGCACATATGGGGCAGCATTTTCATCATGCCCACGTCCTCCAGAATCTGGTGGGTGGCGCCATCTTCGCCCAGGGTCACGCCGGCGTGCGAGGCACAGATCTTCACGTTCTTGCCCGAGTAGGCAATGCTCTGGCGGATCTGGTCGTACACGCGGCCCGTCGAGAAGTTGGCGAAGGTGCCGGTGAAGGGAATCTTACCGCCGATGGTCAGGCCGGCGGCCAGGCCCATCATGTTGGCTTCGGCAATGCCCACCTGGAAGAAGCGCTCCGGGAAATCCTTCACGAAGGCGTCCATTTTCAGGGAGCCGATGAGGTCGGCGCAGAGGGCCACTACGTTGGGGTTGGTCTGGCCGAGCTGGTGCAGGCCGGCACCGAAGCCGGAACGGGTGTCTTTTTTCTCGGTGTAGGGGAAGTCTTTCATATTGGAAGGGAGGAAGTTTCAGTTAGAAGAAAAGTGGCCTGCTTGTGGTGTCACGCAGACCAAAGTAGATAACCACTCTGTAGGGCCGGAATGCCGCGTCAGTGCGCCATGGTTATTTCCCAAAAATGCTGACCGACGTGGTTTGCCCACTACGGATGGTGAACGGCCGCACGTCCGTAAACCGGCTGCCCGTGGCGTTGCTGGTGCGGTACACCAGGCGGTACGGGCCCGGCTGCATAGGCAGGTTAATCTTGGACGAACCACCCTGCGGCAGGTCGTACACCCAGGTTTGCGAGTCGTCCTGGTTGAGGCGGTAGATGCTGCCGTAGCCTTTCAGGTCGCTGATGATGTTCAGGGTGCCCGGCGCGTCGTAGGTCACCGTGGTTTCCTGGCCCTGCTTCACGGTGATGCGCCGGATGATGCGCGGCAGCGTAAGGATTTCCACCTCGTAGTTGCCGGCCAGCAGCTTCTGCTTCGCCCCGAACGAGCGGGCCACCACCGTAGCCGGACTGGCCTGGGCGCGCACCACCGCCTGCACCACGCCGTAGGGGTTGGGCGAAAGGGGCGGGTTCTGCAGATTCAGCGTGCCCTGCGGGGTCTTGTAGGTCAGCACGTTGGCCTTGCCGGGCCGGATAGCCAGGTTTTGCTGGCGCACCGGCGGCACGGTGTTGATGACCAAGTCGTAGCTCTGCAGCGCGTCGATGTCGAGTACGTCGGGCTGGCCCTTGGCGTCGCGCCAGTGCACGTAGTTGTACTCCGGTTGGTCGGTGACGTTGTTGAGGAACGTCATGTTCACGTTCGACTCCACCGGCCGGCCCGTTTCGTCCGTCAGGTTCACGGCTACCGTGGTCTTGGCCAGGGTCTGGGCAATGACGTCGCCCAGGATGGCGCGGAACGTCTTCACGTCGGCCGCGTTGTAGTACTGGCCCAGGCACTTGAGCTGCTCGCCAAACTCGCGCTCCGCCCCGATACCGATGACGAAGGGCTTCAGAAACACGTGCTTGCGCTGCAGGGCCAGGGCCGTGGCGCACGGGTCGCCCTTGCACGATTCGAGCCCGTCCGTAATCAGGATGAGCACGTTGCGTGCGTTGCGGTCGGCCGGAAAGTCGCCTGCCGACTGCAGCAGCGAGTAGGTGATGGGCGTGTTGCCCTGCGGCGTCAGGGCCTGCAGCTTTTGCTTGATGGCGGCCGCGTTTTTGCGGGCAAAGGGCACCTCCAGGCGCGAGTCCTCGCAGTTGTTGTCCTTGTTGGGGTACTGATGGCCGTAGGCGCGCAAGGCCAGCTCCAAGTTGGGGTAGGCGTTGAGCGAGTCGGCCATCTTGGCCAGCAAGGACTTGGCTACGTTCCAGCGTGGCTGCCCTTCCCACGGCGCGTTCATCGAGCCCGAGGCGTCGAGCACGAAGAGGATGCGCGTGGTTTTGGGCTGGCCCGACGGGGCGCCTTGCTGGGCACGCAGCGGCCCGGCCAGCAGCCAAAAGGCCGCCAGCAGAACCAGCTTCCAGGTAAGAATGCGTCGTGCCATGTGCGCCTCACCCCCCGGCCCCCTCTCCGGAAAGAAGAGGGGGAGCCTGACGATGCAGGTACGAGAGGAGCCTAATGGTGAAAACAGTATTTACGCCGCGGCCATCAATGCCATCCAGGCCAGTTGAAGCAGCGCGGGGAATGGTTTAGTAGTCCGATTTTTCCTCCACGATAAGCTGCTGCAGCGCTTTTTCCAGCTGCTCGTCGTTCGGGGCCACGCCGTGCCACTTGTGGCTGCCCATCATGAAGTCCACGCCGTAGCCCATCTGCGTGTCCATCAGCAGCATCACGGGTTTGCCCTGGCCCAGCAGCGACAGAGCTTCGTCCAGCGCCGGCAACAGGGTTTCAAACTGGTTGCCGTCGGCTTCGAGCACTTGCCAGCCGAAAGCTTCAAACTTGGCGCGCAGGTCGCCCAGGCCGCCGATTTTGTCGGTCGGGCCGTCGATCTGCTGGCCGTTGCGGTCCACTACCGCAATCAGGTTGTCCACCTTGTGGTGCGGGGCGTACATGGCCGCTTCCCACACCTGGCCTTCTTCCAGTTCCCCGTCGCCCATCAGCACGAACACGCGGCGGTCGTCGTTGTTGAGCTTCTTGGCCTGGGCCGCGCCGATGGCCACGCTCAGGCCCTGGCCGAGCGAACCGGAGGCAACGCGCACGCCAGGTAGGTGCTCGTGGGTGGCAGGGTGGCCTTGCAGGCGCGAGTTCAGCTTGCGGAAGGTAGCCAGCTCACTCACCGGGAAGTAGCCCGAGCGGGCCAGCACCGAGTAAAATACCGGCGAGATGTGCCCGTTGGAGAGGAAGAACATATCCTGGCCGATGCCATTCATGTCGAAGGGCTCGGGGTGGTGCTTCATCACCTTGAAGTACAGCGCCACCAGCAGGTCGGTGCAGCCCAAAGAGCCGCCGGGGTGGCCGGAGTTGACGGCGTGCACCATGCGCACGATGTCGCGGCGTACCTGGGAGGCAATCTGCTTGAGTTCGGCCACGGAGCGCGTGGGAGTGGCGGCAGCGGGAGAAGGAGAAACGGACATATAGGGGAAGAGTGAAAGAGCGAAAATGTGAAAAATCAGGCCGCTAACGGCATTGCGCACAAAGTCTTACGGCGCGAATGTGGGGCGGTAGCGGCCGTAGCGGCAGGGGGCTAAGTTCGGCCGGGGGCGCGGTTTGCGCAACTACGGCCGGGCTGAACCCTACCGAAAACGAAACCGGCGGGCCCTGGGAGGGTCCGCCGGCGGCCAAATTACTTAAGCAGCTGTTCGGCGTGGTTTTTCGTGTCGGGGCGGCGGATAATGCGCTCCACGCGGCCTTCCGCGTCGAGCACAAACGTGGTGCGTGCCACGCCCCAATAGGTGCGGCCGTAGTTCTTTTTTTCCTGCCACACGCCGTAGGCTTCTACCAGCTGCTTCTCGGGGTCGGCCAGCAGTGGGAAGGGCAGTTCGTACTTCTCGGCAAAGCGCTGGTGCGAGGCCACGTCGTCGGTGCTCACGCCGAGCACCTGGATGCCGGCGGCTTTGAGCTGGGCCTCCCCGTCGCGCAGGGAGCAGGCCTGGGCCGTGCAGCCGGGCGTATCGTCCTTGGGGTAGAAGTACAGGGCCACGCGCTGGCCGCGGTAGTCCGCGAGGTGGTGCGTCTGGCCGTTTTGGTCCTGGGCCGTGAAGTCGGGGGCTTGGTCGCCGGGGCTAAGCGTAATCATCGGGCCCAAAGGTAAACGGTTGGCCCGGATGTAGTGCGCGTCGGCCACGGCTCATAGCCGTGGCCGACGCTTTTATGAACTACGCGTAGTCTGGGCTACTGCACGGGCGCCCCGCGTGGGGCCCCATGGTGCTAGGCCGTTTCCTGTTCGGGCTGCTGCGTGTAGATGAGGTTGCCCACATCGAAGCCCTTTTGCGCGGCCATTTCGATCAGGTTGCGCAGGGTGGGGTAGCCCAGATGCGGCGTGCGGCTCAGCACCCATAGGCCCGTGCGGTCGGGCGTACCCACGAGGGCGAAGCGGTAATCCTCGTCGAGCACCAAAATCCAGTAGTCGCCCTCGAAAGGCCACTGAAACTGCACTTTCAGCTTGGCGTTGGTCTCGGCATCGACCACGCGGGCCACGCCCCGTACCTTTTTAGCGGGTGCATTTACAGAGTCCTTGTGGCAGGTGTTATGCACCTCAATTTTGCCATCGGCCATGGGGCGGTACTCGGCCGTGACGTGGGTGCAGCGCTTCTCAAACCGTTGCGGCAGGCGGGCAATTTCGTACCACAAGCCGGCGTAGCGACGCAAATCGACGTGCGAGACAGTATCCAACTCTGGGTACCGGCGGCGGGTAAGGGCGTACACGGTGGCCCCGGCCAGCAGGGTGGCGGCGGTCCAAATAATAGGCTTACGGATGCGAGGGGTGGGCATGAAGGTGTGGGTTAGGTGTGGACAGGCCGTGTACGCAGCCCCCGCGCAGGCGTTCGAAAATGGCGGCCTGCCTTGAGTCTGGCAGGCTGTTTGTTGCGGGGCGAGGGGCCATGTTCCGATGCTTGCCTAAATTTGCCGACTGGCAGTCAACCAACACGGGCACGGCCGACTCTTCTTACCCGCTACCGGGTAGTAGCATTTGATATTCACACCTAACGCATACATGGCTTTCGACGCTACCAAACAGCAACTCTTCCTCCACACCGAGCAGCAGCTGCGCGAGCAGGGCTTCGGGATTGAGCGCCAGGATCAGACGCGGCCCTGGGGCGGGTTCTTCGTCATCGACGAAACCCAGGCCCAGCAGTTCGCCGATACCTACTTCGATGGCCTGTCGGTCGAGGAGCTGCGCATCTCGGGCAAGCTCAGCCCCAAGATTCTGATTGTGGCGCCGCAGCAGCGCCTCTCGTGGCAGTACCACCACCGCCGCGCCGAAATCTGGCGTGTGGTGCAGGGCCCGGTGGGCGTGGTCACCAGCGACACGGACGCCGAAGGCGAGGTGAAGACCTACCAGGTGGGCGAGCAGATTACCCTGCGCCAGGGCGAGCGGCACCGCCTCGTGGGCCTCGACGGCTGGGGCATCCTGGCCGAAATCTGGCAGCACACCGACGCCCAGCAGCCTTCCGACGAGGACGACATCGTGCGCGTGCAGGACGACTTCGGCCGGTAGGCTGGTTTAGACACGAGTATAGAGAACTGAGAAGCGAGACGCGGCGACATCACCGCTGATCAATCAACATCCCAGTCAATAGAAAAGCCCCGCCGGATTGTTCCGGCGGGGCTTTTTGCTGTATGAAGCCTGAAACAGAAGAACGGGATTCGTCTGGCTTCGCAGGCCTTCTAGCTCTTGCCTAAGCCTTCAGCGCGGCCGTCAGCTTACGCACCCCCTCGAGCGCGTTGGCGCCGAGGTGCACGCGCAGGGTGCGGCGGTCGTAGCTGCGCAGGGCTTCCAGGTCGCCTTGGGCCTGGGCGTCCTTCAGCGTGCCGAAAGTGTAGGAGCGGCCGGGCAGGGGCAGGTCGGGGTTGTTGTCGGCGGTGAGCTGCAGGAACAGGCCGGTGTTCGGCCCGCCCTTGTGGTACTGGCCGGTGCTGTGCAAAAAGCGCGGGCCGTAGCCGAAGGTGGTGGCTGCGTGCAGGCGTTGCTGCAGCGTGGCGCGCAGCTCGTCGATGGCGGCGTTCAGCTCAGGCGTCTCCGTCAGGTACGCCTGAATGGAAACGTAGTCGCCGGGGTTGGCCTGGAAAAACTGCCCGAGCAGGCCTTGGGCATCGGCGCCGGTAGTCGGGCCGTAGAAGCTCAGCCCGTCGGCCGCCAGCGCGGTAGACTCCTGGGGCAGGCTGCCTTTTTCAGCTACTTCTTTCATCAGCTTGTCGGTGGCGGTTTTAGCCGCCTGCACGTTGGGCTGGTCGAAGGGGTTGATTTCGAGCACGGCGCTGGCTACGGCCGTGGCCACTTCCCAGCGGAAAAACTCCTGTCCCAGATCCAGCGCGTCGTGCATACGAATGCTGATAACGGGGTGGCCAGCAGCCTCCAGGGTCTGCAGTTTTTGCTGGTTGTCAGCGTCGGCGTCGCCTGCGTAGCCCACGTACACGAACACGCGGTCATTGCCGTACAGGCTCACGTCGGCCAGCGGCTCGCCGGCCACGGGCAGGATGCCCACGCCGTGCTTGCCGGTGCTTTCGGCAATAAGCTGCTCCAGCCACAGGCCCAGGTCGCTCAGGCCTGCGGGCGTGATGAGCGTAAGCTTGTCGCGGCCCTGCTGGGCTAGTACGCCCAGGGCCACGCCCAGCTCCAGGCCGGGGTTGCTGGTTACGTCGCCATTCGAGCCGTTGGCCTGCATCATGCCCACCGAGCGGCGCAGCAGCTCCTCGATGTCGATGCCGTAGAGGGCGGCGGGCACCAGCCCGAAGTAGGAGAGGGCCGAGAAGCGGCCGCCTACCTCGGTGAAGTTCAGGAACACGCGGCGGTAGCCCAGGCTTTCGGCCGTAGCAATGAACTTGGAGCCGGGGTCGGTAATAGCCACGAAGTTTTCGCCGGCCTTGTCGCCTTTGATAGCTTTGATCCGGTCGTAGAAATAGTCGCCAAAGGCCAGGGGCTCGGCCGTGGTGCCCGATTTGCTGGCCACGATGCACAGCGTGGTTTCCAGCGGTACGGCCTTTTCAATCTGCTGCACCGTGCCCGGGTCGGTGGTGTCGAGCACCAGCATTTCCAGGCCGCCTTCGGTCTTGGGGAAGGACTTCTCGAACACAATCGGAGCCATAGAGGAGCCGCCCATACCCATGACGATGACGTGGGTAAAGCCGGCGGCCTTCACTTCCTGCACAAACTGCTCAATCTCGCCCACGCGCTCCTGCATGGTTTCGGCCACGCGCAGCCAGCCCATGTAGGCCCGCAGCTCGGCCTGGGCCTGCGGGTCCTGCACCCACAGGTCGGCCTGTTTCTGCCAGAAACCAGCGGTGAAATTCTTGGCGTTGAATTCGGCAATTTTGGCGTCGACGGCGGCCTGGTACTGGCCCAGGTGCAGCTCGGCGGCGGGCACGGATTGTTGCGTTTCTCCCATCGGGGTATGAAGTAGAAAAAGAATGACGTAGGGGCAGGCCGCCCAGGCCTTCAACGAAAGGCCAACCGCGGCGGCTGCGGGGGTAAAAATGCACCTCCTTTCCGAAACGATGGGGCTGGAAGCAGAATTTTCCGCCGGCAGAGGAAGATGGTATTTAGCAAGGCCTTGACTGCCACCGCGTAATTTGCCGACTCTGCCGCAGTGCTGGTCAGTCTGATATGCGAATAAGTTGCGTTGTTTATTTGGGCTTTTTATTGCTGATGCCCGGGTTGCTGCGGGCACAATCGGTGCCCCCTCCTAAAGGCTACAAGCTGCACCGGGTGCGGCGGCTACGCCCCGCGCCGCTGCCGCCCGGCGGACTGGTGCCGTACGACGGCTACTTCGAGTGGGGGCTGTCCGATACGCTGGGCCGGGTGTACGTGCAGCCCACGTTTCAGAACGAGCTTAAAGCCACGGCCGGGCCCTTCTGGCTGTCGGAGTGGGGATCTGTCACCACCACTTATCGGCGCAGCAGCCGGTGGAAAAACCAGCAAGGCGAATGGGAAATCTGGCTGAATGCCCGCGGGCAGTATCTGGTCGTACCGGCAGGTTTTGCCGCCTACCGCCAGCCTGCGGGCCAAGCCGCTGCGCCGCCACCTCACGGCCCCGCTGTACCGTTTCGAATCGGCTCTGGACACGGCCGCGCGTGGCCGGCGCTATTGGCACAACTGGCCCAGGGGCAAGGGCTGGGTGTACTCGCTGGGCGCCGATCTGTTCGCCGTGCGCGGCCCCAGCGGCCCGCGGTATGTCCGGCAGCTGCACCGCCGTAACCGCCGCCATCCGGTGCCGCACCCGCCGCCGGCGTACGGGCCCGCGCAGGCCCTGTTCGACAGCACCAGCCGCCGCCTCACCCCATACCGTTACGACCGGTTGCTGCCTATCAGCGACGGACGCATCCGCTTTGAGCGGTACGCGGCGCGGCGCACCTACGGCTACCTGGACCCGCGCGGCCGCGAAGTGCTCGGGCCGTACGATGCCGCCGGGCCGTTTTCCCACGGCCGGGCCGTGGTCGTGACAGCCGGTGCCCCCACGCCCAACGACGACCAGTACGCGCTTATCGACACAACGGGCGCGTACGTGCTGGCCCCGCAGCCGCGGCGGCTGGACGGCCCCGATGCGCTGGGCTTCGTGCGCCGCGCGGTGCCCCGGGCCGGCAAGGGAAACGTGGCCGAGTACCTGCGACCCAACGGGCAGCCGGCTTTCCCCGGTCGCTATTTTGGTTGGGGCGACGAATTCAAAACCGATTCCGCGGCCGTGCCCGACACGCTCGGCCGGCCCGGTATTCTCTACAGCGACGGCCGCTGGCTGCCCCGGCCCGCGCCCGCCAAGCCCATAATCAGGGCCGCGCCCCGGCCCACGGTGCAGGAGGCGCTTAACGACCGGTTCCGGCTGATCAAAAGTGACGGCCAGCCGCTCAACGCCGAAACCTACGCCTGGGCCAAGGCGCTAGCTGGTGACTGGTTTGCAGCCCGCCCAACGCCCGAGGCGGCTATGCTGCTACTTACGCCCGCCGGCCAGCCCTACCCGCTGCCGCCCGGCTACGAACCCGATCTGATGGAGCACAGCGTGGCCAATGCCGCCGAAGTGCCTTTCGCCAACGGCTTGTTGAAAGTGCGCTGGGGTAAGCCTTTCCGGGAAGGCGGGGAGCCTCGGCGCGAAGCCTACATGACCCGCAGCGGCCGCATTCTTACCAGCGACCTGAAGGGCGATTAAGCTCAGAAGCTAAATAGGAAAGCGGGTAGGGTATTTTCGGATGACTCGAAAATACCCTACCCGCTCCGTTGCGGCGCAAGCCGACCTACAGCTGCAGGTTAATCACGCGCTCGTTGCCGGCCTGGTCGGTGAGGCGCAGGCGGGCGGGGCCGCGCAGGGCCGGGCCCAGCGTGTCGCCGCGCTCGGTGAAAAGCGTGGCGTTCTTGTTTTCGTAGCGCAGCAGCCGGAAGCGTCCCCCGATTTCCAGCTGGTAGCTGGCCAAGCCCGAAAGATTGTCGCTGACTTTGAATACCAGCCCGCCGGCGCGGCTGATGAGACGGGCCGAGGGCGGAATCGTGTCGGTGAGGATGCGGAACTGGCCGTAGTTGCGGGTGTTGAAACTGAGCAGCTCACCGTCCCACTGGCCGCCGGCCCAGCTGGCCGTGCCGCCACGAATGAGGTAAGCCGCCGCGTGGGCTTTGTCGGTTACGGGCTCGGCGGGCTTCAGCGTCACGCGCATGGCGTGCTGAATGGGCGTGCGTGGGTTCTGGATGGTCCAGGTCTTGTCCTTGAAGCCCGTTTGCAGGTAAAGCGTGTCGTAGTTGGTACGCGGGGCGAAAATTACGTTCACCAGGTTGTTGGCAAACAGCTGCTCCTCGCCGGCCGGAATGGCCGCCACCCGGTCGAAGCGCTGGTCGTTGGCAATGCCGGGGAAGCGCAGGTACTCAGGCAGGCCGGCGCGCAGGTCGTAGAGGTACACGGTCCGGCTCTGGTCGGTGTAGCTGGGCTTGAGCTGCAATTGCCGGTCGCCGCGCAACAGAGTTAAGTTGGGGGCTTGGCGCGTGGTGTCGTCCACGGTCACGCGCAGGATGTTGCGCAGCACGTCGTAGCGCAGCGTGGGCTTGCGCACAGTCGCTGAGCGCGTCTGCCAGTAGTCGGCGGGCACGCCGCGCAGCACCACGTGCAGCGGGGTGGTGTTGCCGTAGGCGTCCTGCAGGCGCATTTCCACGTCGTAGATTTTGCCTGGTTCCACCCGCAGCTTGCCCTTGGAGGGTCCGGTGTGGTAGATCGGCAGGTCGTTGCCGTCATCCACCCACAACTTCTCGAAGGTGCGCCGTGCACTCATCAGGTACTCGTAGTCGATGTGCTGGTTGACCACCCGCGTTTCGTCCGGAAAGCCGATGCCGTTGATGACGTGCCCGTACAGCGGTTGCCCGTTCACCTGCACGTCCACTTTGTACAGCCCGTTCTTGTTCCAGGCGTTATCGAAGCGGTCAAACGCCTGCAGCAGCAGGCCTACGGTGCCGTAAGCCGGAATGGTATCGGCCACCGAGAAGCCGGTGCCCGCCTTGCCTACGGGCGTAAACAGGCGCTTCTCGAAGCGGCCCTGCACCCGCGCATCAATGCTTAGCGGCTCCACGGCCATGCCCACCACGGTGGGGGCCACGTGGTCCTGAATTTCGCTGAAGCCGCCCCACTGCAGCGGGTTGAGCTGATTGTCCTTGGCGTCGCGCACTTCCCAGTGCAGGTGCGGCCCGGCCGAGCCGCCCGTGTTGCCCGACAAGGCCACGATGTCGCCGCGCTTCACCGGGAACTGGTTGGGCTCGAAGAACAGCTCCAGCTCGTAGCTGCGCTTCTCGTACTGGCGGCGCAGCATTTCCTGTGCCACCGGGCCGCGGAAGTGGTTGAGGTGTCCGTACACCGTCGTCAGCCCGTTGGGATGGGTGATGTAGAGCACGTTGCCGTAGCCGAAGCTGCTTTGCTTCATGCGCGAGATGTAGCCGTCGGCGGCGGCGTACACCGGCAAATCCACCCCGCCGTTGGTCTTGATGTCGAGCCCGCCGTGGAAGTGGTTGGGCCGCAGCTCGCCCATGCTGGCAGCCAGCAGGTTGGGCTTGCCGGGCTGAATGGGGAAGAGGAAGTAGTCTTTGAGCGCGCTGCTGGTATCAGGCGGGGCCACGGCCGACTTGGCGGCCTGGGGCTTGTCGGTTTTGGCGTCGGGGTCGGCGGAGCAGGAGAGGGGCAGCGCCGGCAAGGCCAGCAGCAGCAGCTTGGCAGCAAGATGATTCAACAACACAGAGGCAACAACGGGCTTTGAGCGGCCAATGGGGTGGAGCCGCGGAAAGAAAAAATCAGGTAGGCTAAAGCCAGAAGCTAGTTCCCCTCCTCCGTTGAGGAGGGGCTAGGGGTGGTTGAAAGGCCAGGGTTAGCAATCTAAAAAACAGATGACGTCCATACGTCAAGGTCAACCACCGCCAACCCCTCCTCAGCTGAGGAGGGGAACTAGCTTCTGGCTTTAGCCTCTTTAGCTTGTTATTTCACGCTCACGTCGAAGAACTGCTCGTCCTCGATGTAGCCCACCAGCTGGTCGCCGACTTTGATCGGGCCCACGCCGCTGGGCGTGCCGGTGAAAATCAGGTCGCCCATCTTCAGGGTGATGAACTGGGAGATGTAGCTGATGATCTTATTGAAGTCGTGCAGCATCAGCGAGGAATTGCCCTGCTGGCGCACTTCGCCGTTGACCTCCAGGCGGAAGTTGATGTTTTTCAGGTCGCTGAACTCCGAAACGGGCTTGAAGTTGGCGCCCAGCGGAGCGGAGCCGTCGAAGCCTTTGGCCAGCTCCCAGGGCAGGCCTTTGCTTTTGAGCTTGCTCTGCAGGTCGCGCGCCGTCAGGTCCAGGCCCAGGCCGATGGCATCGTAGTACGTGTGGGCAAACTGCTCCTCGATGTGGCGGCCGTTCTTGCTGATACGCAGCACCAGCTCTACCTCGTGATGAATGTCCTGGGTGAAGTCGGGGTAGAAGAAGGGCTGGTTGCGCTGCAGCAGCGCCGTGTCGGGCTTGGCAAAGATGACGGGGGCGTCAGGCACTTCGTTCTGGAGCTCGGCGATGTGCTCGGCGTAGTTGCGACCGATGCAGAGGATTTTCATGGGCGAAGAAATTCAGCGGAAAAACGGGCCCCGAGGGCGCTGTAAGCAAAAGTACAGGATTGAAGCCGCCGGCAAAACCGCGCGGCCCGCGCCCCGCCTTACGCGAAAGCAACTGAACGCGTTAGGCCGTAATACAACATTTGCCCCGGCGTGCGTCGTATAGCACGCACCCGGCCGGACCGGCGCAGAATGCGTATTCTCGCCCCCGGAAGCGGTATTTCACCCGTTTGCCAACCCCGACACTTCTTCACCCCATGTTCAAAAAATTCCTACTGGCCGTGGCGCTGTGCGCAACCGCCGGCTGCTCGTCCGTGCCGATAACCGGGCGCAACCAACTCAGCCTCGTTTCCGACCAGGAAATCAACACGATGTCGGCCGACGAATACCAGAAAGTGCTGCAAACCAGCCGACTGTCGAGCAACGCCAGCCAAACCGCCATGGTGCGCCGCGTAGGCCAGCGCATTCAGCAGGCCGTAGAAACGTACTTCCGCCAGCAAAACCAATCGGCCCAGCTGGAAGGCTACCAGTGGGAGTACAACCTCATCGAAGACCCGCAGGAAAACGCCTGGTGTATGCCCGGCGGTAAGGTGGCCGTGTACACCGGCATTCTGCCCATTACGGAGGATGAAAACGGCCTGGCCGTAGTGCTGGGCCACGAAATTGCCCACGCCGTGGCCCGCCACAGCAACGAGCGGATGAGCCAGCAGATGGCGGCGCAAGGCCTCGGCGGCGTGCTGTCGGCAGCCGTGGGGCAGAACCCCTCGGCCACCCAAAACGTGTTTCTGCAGGCCGTGGGCGTTGGCTCGCAGGTGGGCCTGCTGAAGTTCAGCCGTACCCAGGAGTCGGAAGCCGACCACCTAGGCCTGATTTTTATGGCTATGGCCGGCTACAACCCCGATACGGCCGTGTCCTTCTGGCAGCGGATGGCGGCCAAGCAGCAGGCCGGCAACATCGAGCTGCTTTCCACCCACCCCTCCGATGCCACGCGCATTGCCGCCATCCAACGCGAGCTGCCCGAGGCGCGTAAGTACTACACCGCCCGCTAACGGGCCTTTTTGCCAGTGCTGAAATCACCACACCTGCGCCTCGCCCTTGCCGCCGTCACCGCGCTGACGTTGGGGCTGGGCGCCTGCGAAACCACCAAGCGCGGCTTCCCCGAATCCAGTACCCCCGGCACGGAAAGCGAGGAAACGGCGGCTGCCAACCCAAACGTGCGTCAAAACAAGCGCGAGCGTAAGGAAACCGAAGACCTGCGTATCCTCGACTCGCCCAACCGCTTAGTCGGGGCCGTGGTGGAAAGCAAAGTCCAGTACAAAGTGCCGCGCGAGATACTGATGCAGAACTTCAACCGGCAGTTCAGCGACGGCACCGTCATCGACAAAGCGCAGGTGCGCCCGGTGCAGGGCTCGGCCAAGGAAAAACCGACGTATTTCCTCGTCGGGATGGGCCTGCGCAACGGCATGTACCGCGCCATGGCCATTCCGCTGGCGCTGTCCACCGACAACGAGCTGTACCTCAGCTCCGATGCGGAACGCTACGTGGTGGAGGGCCGCGGCTGCCAGATGTGCTTCTTCAACTTCGAGCGCGGCGCCATTGTGGGCACTACCTGCGAGGATAACTCCGGCGGCTGCAACCTCACTATTGAGCGCAAAAACACCTTTTTCCCGCCCAAACGATGAGCCGCAAGTGGATCATGCGCCTGGCACTGACAGCGGTAGCGCTGCTGGTCACCACCGACCGGCGCCGCCGGGCCGAGCCGCCCAAACCGCCTAAGCCAGTAGATGAACCCGGCGACGACAAATAAAACGCGGGCCCGCGTTGGTTATAAGCTGAACACTGGTTATTCAAATCTATGCTGCGTCGCTTGCTGCTGGTTGCCTGTGTGGGCGGGCTCGGCATTCTGCTCTATGTCGTCGTTGCCGCGCCCTTCATGGTCACGTGGGGGCACCCAAAAGACACTTGGGTAAAGCTGGCCATGCTGATTTGCCACTTCCCAGTGCCCGAAACGTCTGGGCCCGATGTTTCCCTCTGGCCACTGGTGCTGAACAGCGTTATCTGGGCGTTGGGCTTATATGCGCTTTACGCGGGGCTAAAGCAGGCCACACGGAGAATTGTCGCTTTGGCTAAACGGTAGCCGCTGCAAACTCTCGAACGCGCAGCGCCAACCCCGGCAGGTCGGCGCGCTCCAGGGCGTGTATGGTGTTCGGCAGCACCTCAAACGTGGCATTCTGCAGGTAAGCAGCGAACTGCCGCGAGGCCTCTACGCCGGCCGTGGTATCCAGCTCGCCCACCAGCACCTGCAGCGGTATGGTCAGCTGCGACAAGTTTAGCTCATTGAGCGGCGGAGCCTCGCCCAGCTCGCGCAGCATGGCGGCCGTGGCTTCCACCACCGCGTGCCACTCCGTAGGGGCGTGCGTGCGCTGCAGGTGCTCCACGTACTGCGGAATTTTGGCCTGCATCTTGGCCGGGTCCAGCATCCCGGTTTCCGTGGCCACCGTTTCGGGCGACCAGTCGAACTTGGTGCCATAGGTAGTGATGCTGCGGATGCGGCCCGGGTCGGTGGCGGCGCTGAGCACGGCCGCGTAGCCGCCCATGCTGTAGCCGAACACGTGCACATCGTCGAGTTGGTGCTCGGCCAGGAAGTAGCTCACCTCGGCCGCAAAGTGCGTCATGGTGAAGTGCTCCGGGTCGAGCGGGCGGCCGCCGTGGCCCGGAAAGGAAAAAGTATGCACGGCAAAGTCGGCGGCCAGCGCGTTGGCCAGGGGCTGCAGCTGCTGGGCCGAGCCCAGGGCGCCGTGGAGGAGGAGAAGGGGCTGTTTCATGGCGGGGCTAAAGGTAGCGCGGGCCTGACCTTCCGCGGCTTCGGCCAAGCTACCCAAATGATGTGAGTAGTCTACGCCAAAACGGAAGGTCAGGCCCGCGTTGGGCTAGCCTGTTAGTTTATTCGCGGCTCAGTTGCCGGTCACCTGCCCCGCCAGTTGGGCCAGATCCAGCCCGTCGAAGGTGCCCGAGGTCATCATCAGCAGGTTGGCGTTGTGCCAGTCCTGCTGCTGCAGAAACTCAGCCAGCTGCCGGCTGTCGGTAAACACGCGCAGATCGGGGCGGTGGAAGGCCTCGGCCACCTGCACCTCGCTCAGCGGAGGCAGGCGCTTGTGGGCCAGCACCTGCGGGTTGAAGTACACCACGGCCACGTCGGGCGCATCGAAAGTGCCCTCGTACTGGGGCAGGAAGGCCGGGTTCAGCGAGCTGAAGGTGTGCAGCTCCAGGCAGGCCACCAGCTTGCGCTCCGGAAACTGCCGCTTCAGGGCCGCCGAGGTGGCTTTCAGCTTGCTGGGCGCGTGGGCAAAGTCCTTGTACACCACCGAGGAGGTGCCCTGCTTCACCAGCTCCAGCCGGCGCGCCGCACCACGGAAGGAGGCAATGGCTTCGTAGAAGTCCTTGCCCTTGATGCCCAGTTGCTTGCACACCTCGCGGGCGGCCGAAATATTGCGCAGGTTATGCTCGCCAAACACCTGAATCGGCACCAGCTCGTCCTTTTTGGTGATGAGGAAGGTCTGCCCGTTTTTGATGATGTTTTCGTGCGGGCCGTAGCCCACGTACTTCACGTCGGGGTTGGAGGGCACGCTTACCAGCTGGGCCTGCTCGTCGTCCTGATCGAAGATGAGCACGCCGGCCTTGGGCGTCATCCGGGCGAAAATGGCGAACTGCTCGCGGTAGATTTCCTCGGTGGGGAACACGTTGATGTGGTCCCAGCTGATGCCGGAAATCACCCCGATGTGGTGCTGGTAGAGGTGAAACTTCGGCCGGCGGTCCACCGGCGACGAGAGGTATTCGTCGCCCTCGATGACGATGATGGGCGCGTCGTCGGAGAGCTGCACCATCAAATCGAAGCCCTCCAGCTGGGCGCCCACGGCGTAGTCGAACCGGCGGCCGTGGTGGCGCAGCACGTGCAGAATCAGCGAGGTAATGCTGGTTTTGCCGTGCGAACCGCCGATGACGATGCGCTGCTTGTCCTTCGAGGCCTCGTGAATAAACTCGGGGAAGGAAAAGATGCGCAGGCCCAGCTCCTGGGCGCGGTGCAGCTCGGGGTTGTCGGGGCGGGCGTGCATGCCCACGATGACGGCGTCGAGGTCCGGGGTGATGCGTTCGGCATTCCAGCCCATCTCGGCCGGTAGCAGCCCGGCCTGTTGCAGGCGGGTGCGGGCCGGGTCGAAGATTTCGTCGTCGGAGCCGGTGACGTGCACGCCTTGCTGGTGCAGGGCCAAAGCCAGGTTGTGCATGATGCTGCCGCCCACCGCAATGAGGTGGACGCGCCGGTACGTGGGGTGAGCCATGCGGGCAGTCGGAGTACGCTACGTAGTGGAGACGCCGGCCATAAAGCCGGCCCGGCCGTAAACAGCCGGGCGGCAAAGATAGACTGCAGATATAAACAGATGATTTGAACGGATAAAACGGGTGTTTCCCAAGCAGGAAGCGGGTTTGGCCAGCCTATGGTTTGTTGGGCCGAATCCGTTTCATCCGCCAAGCCCATCTGTTTTCATCCGAGGCCGGGGAAAGTAGCGAAAACTACGTCCGCAATCAACGCCAATAAATAGCCGGCTCGGCCGTATTTTTGACACCCCTTTCCGTATTTTCGGACCGAGAGGAGCAGCCGCACGATGATGGACGAGAGCAATAGCCGCGTTAAACAACTGGCCGCCAGGGCCCACAAAGCCTGGAACCGTCCGGTGATGCCCGCCGCGCCCACCGGCAAACTGCCCCCGCAGGCCCTCGACCTCGAGGCCGCCGTGCTGGGCGCGCTGATGCTGGAGAAAGACGCGCTAACGAGCGTCATCGACATCCTCAAGCCCAAGAGCTTCTACAAGGAAGCCCACCAACAGATTTTCCAGGCCATTCTGAGCCTGTTCGACAAAACCGAGCCCATCGACATCCTGACGGTGACGCAGGAGCTGCGCGCCATGGGCACGCTCGAAATGGCCGGCGGCCCGCAGTACGTGGCCCAGCTCACCTACCGCATTCAGTCGGCGGCCAACATCGAGACGCACGCGCGCATCATCACCGAGCACGCCATCAAGCGCGAGCTGATTGCCATTGCCTCGAACGTGCACCGCGACGCCTACGAGGACACCCAGGACGTGTTTAACCTGCTCGATCAGACCGAGCAGGCGCTGTTCGAGGTGTCGGAGTCGAACATTCGCAAGAACTTCGACGACATGCGCAGCCTGATGGGCAAGGCCATCAAGGAGCTGGAAGAGAAGAGCAAGCAGACCGGCGGTCTTACAGGCGTCACGTCGGGCATGATGGCCCTGGACCGCGTCACGTCGGGCTGGCAGAAGTCGGACCTGATCATCATCGCGGCCCGCCCGGCCATGGGTAAGACGGCCTTCGTGCTGTCGTGCATGCGCAACGCGGCGGTGATGGACAAGAAAGCGGTGGCCTTCTTCTCGCTGGAAATGTCCTCGATTCAGCTCGTGAACCGCCTGATTTCGGCCGAGGCCGAGCTGGATTCCGAGAAAATCAAGAAGGGCAACCTGGCCGACTACGAGTGGCAGCAGCTCAACCACAAGATTGCCACGCTTTCGAACGCGCCCATTTTCATCGACGATACCCCCGGCCTGAGCATCCGCGAGCTGCGCACCAAGTGCCGCCGTCTGAAGTCGCACCACGACATTCAGATGATCATCATCGACTACCTGCAGCTGATGACCGGCAACGGGGACGGCAAGCCCGGCGGCAACCGCGAACAGGAAATTGCCTCGATTTCGCGCGCCCTGAAGGGCATTGCCAAGGAACTGAACATCCCCGTTATTGCCCTCTCGCAGCTCTCGCGCTCGGTGGAAACCCGCGGCGGCGACAAGCGCCCGCAGCTCAGTGACCTGCGCGAATCCGGCTCCATCGAGCAGGACGCCGACATGGTAATGTTCCTCTACCGCCCCGAGTACTACGGCATCACCGAGGACGAAATGGGCAACCCCACGCAGGGCGTGGGCGAGGTTATCATCGCCAAGCACCGTAACGGCGGCCTCGACAACGTGCCGCTGAAGTTTATCGGCCGCTTCACCAAGTTCCAGGACCTTGACGATATGGGTGGCGGTTTTGCGCCCGAGGCCAGCTACAACACCGGGCAGCTGCCGGCCAGCACCTTCGACGAGCCCGACCCGGGCTTCGCGCCGAACACCATCCGGCTGGGCTCACGCATGAACGACTCGTCGCCCTCGCCGCAGCCTTTCCCCAAAAGCAACTTTGGCAACGAAGACCCACCGTTTTAAGCCTCGGCCAGAAATTCGAACTTGTAACCCGCGCCGCAAACTGTGGCGCGGGTTTTTCTTTGCCGTAGCGGCTGGCGCCAGAGCCGTGCAGCCTACCGGCGGAGCCCTTGTCAGTGGCACTACCTCCCTAACCTTCCTGCCGATGGCCTTTTTTACGCGTGCTGACTTTCGGAAATGTGTCGTTGCCGGGCACCTGCTGCTGGGTATTGGCCTGGCGGCTGGGCCGGTTCCGGTCGGCGCCCAGGCCATAACTGCTGCCTCCAAGCAGAGCTCCGCGGCATTGCGCCAGACGCTACAGGCCAAGCTCGACGAGTTGCACCGCAACGGGCATTTTCCCGGTGCTACCGTGGGCGTGGTGCTGGCCGATGGCAGCAGCTTCGCGCTGGCTACCGGGCTGGCCGATAAAGAAGCCAACCGGCCCATGAAGCCGACGGACCTGATGCTGCAGGGCAGCGTGGGCAAGACGTACGCCGCCGCACTGGCCATGCAGCTGGTAGCGTCGGGACAGCTAAACCTGGATGCGAAAGTGGCGCAATACCTGGGCACCGAGCCGTGGTTCAGCCGCTTGCCCAACGCTCAGGATATTACCGTCCGCATGCTCATGAACCACACCAGCGGCTTGGTGCGCTACGAGTTCAAGGAGCAGTTTTTGAAGGACCTTAAGGCCCAGCCCGACAAGGTGTGGCAGCCCGCCGAACTGCTGGCCTACCTCTTCGATGCGCCGGCGCCCTTTGCCGCGGGGCAGGGCTGGGACTATTCCGACACGAACTACATCGTGCTGGGTATGATCATCGAGAAAGTAACCGGAAAAAATTATTACGACTTGGTGGCGCAGCGGCTACTGAAACCGCTAAAGTTGCGCCACACCGTGCCCACCGACCGCCGCCGGATTCCGGGCGTGGTGCAGGGCTACGCGGGACCCAATAACGAGTTCAGCGGCACCGATGCCATGCTGCAGAACGGCCGCTTCGTTATCAACCCGCAGTTTGAGTGGACGGGTGGCGGCATAGCCTCCACCACCGAAGACCTGGCCCGCTGGGCCAAGGCCATGTACGAAGGACGGGCGTTCGACGCGAAAATGCTACCCGAAATGCTGACCGGCGTGGCCGCGCCCATGCTCGGCAACGAAGCCAAGTACGGACTGGGCGTCATTCTGCGGCCCACCAGCCTTGGGCCGAGCTACGGGCACAGCGGCTTCTTTCCCGGCTACCTGACGGAAATGATTTACCTGCCCGAACAGAAAATGGCCCTGGCTGTGCAGTTCAACAGCAGCACGCCCAAAGCCATTGGTAAGTCGCCGTTCCGGTTCCTAGTGGAACTGGCCGAAGCAGCACAGTAAAGGCTGATATTCGCAGCGGCCACAGCCTTGATGCGACGGGGCCGCACGGGTAAACCGGTGGTAGATTTGTCTCTGACGGACGTTCAGCGCATGGTTGCGGCTAGTTAAGCAACATAGTTGTCCCCCGTTTCTAAGCGAACCGGCCCGGCCAGCTTCGTCACGAAGCTGGCCGGGCCGGTTTTACTTATTCGCTGCCGTGATTAAGCCGTAGCCACTACTTGCTGCTTGCGCGTCTTCTTACGCTCTTTCTTCAGGCGGTTCAGCCACATAATCACGCCCGTTACCGGGAACGTCACGCCGAGTACACACACCACGAGGGCAATAATCTTGGAGGGCATACCGAAGATGGCGCCGGTGTGCACCGGCTTGAAGGTGCGGCGTACGCGCTGGCCGAGGTTGCGGTCCTGGAAGTCCAGCTTGCCCAGCGGCCGGCCCGTGTACTGGTCGAGGTACAGCTCATCGGTGGCGCCTTCGTAGGCGGCGTTGGCCGTGGTGGTCATCACGCGCACGGCTTCGGCCGAGTCCTTCGGGAGGCTGATGGCGTAGGAGAGGGCACCCGGTACCTGCTGCTGGGCCACCGTGTAGGCCTGATCAAAGCCCAGTTTGCCTGCGCCAAGCACCACTTCCGACTTCGGGGCTTCGGGGCCCTTCGGGTTGGAATTCGTTACGGCGAAGATGCCGTTGTTGAACCACTCAAACGACCACGCCAGGCCGGTGAAGGCGAAGACGAAGAGGAACAGGGCCGAGTAGAAGCCGAGCACGATGTGCAGGTCGTGGTTGAGGCGCTTGAAGCTTGCGTCCCACTTCACCAGCAGGCGCTGCTTCAGGATTTTGCCCGTGGCCGGCCACCACAGCACGATGCCGGTGGCGATGATGAAGAGGAACAGCAACGTGCTCACGCCCACGATGAGCTTGCCCACCGGGCCGCCCACCATGCCGCGGTGCAGGGCCATCATGGTGAAGAAGAACGTGTCGCGGTACACGTAGGGGCCCACCACGGCGCCGGTGTAGGGATTCACGAAGTACTGCGGGCCGCGGCCACCCTCACCGCCTCCGCCTTTGCCACCTTTCTCGCCACCCTTGCCTTCACGGCCGCCTGCGTTTGCCTGCTCACCACCGCGGCCCGCGCGGTGCTCCCTGCCGCCTTCGCCGCGGCGCATGCTGCCCTCACGGCCTTCCTTGCCGCCAGGGCCACCGCCGGCCAGCGTAATTTCGGCCGTGCGCAGCGGGTCGGCGTACAGCTTGAGGCTGGTCACCTTGGCCTTGGGCACTTTGGCCTGCACGGCGGCCACCAGCTGGGCGGGCGAGAGGCGCTGCGCCCCGGCCTGCTCCACGAAGTAACGCTCCGGGTGCAGGGCCTGCTCCAGCTCCTTTTCGAAGACGAGCACGGCGCCGGTGAAGCACACCACGGCGATGATCAGGCCCGATATCAGGCTGAGGTAGAGGTGAATGTTGCGGAAGAAAATCTTCATGGCAGGGCTGCGGTGGCTAGGTGTGCCAAACCCACCGAGCCCGGTGGATAACCGGAGCCCGATGGGTTGGCGGCACTAAATCAGGGAGAGGTAAAGTTACAGCTTGTAGGAGAGCGTGGCCGAGAAGTTGCGCGGTGCGATGGGGTTCACGCTGTTGTCGTCGTGCAGGTTGTAGCTCAACTCATTCAGCAGGTTGGCGAGTTTCACCCGCAGCGAGAAACGCTGATAGGTGTAGCCCACCGAGGCATCCAGCTGCACGTAGTTAGGGATGGTGATGAGCTTGAAGGCGTCGCCGTTGGCCCAGGGCATACCCGTGGCGGGGTCGTAGGTGCGGGAGTTGCGGCCGGCCAGCTTGTCGCCCACGTAGTAACCGGTCACGCCCACGTTCAGCCCCTTCAGCGCCGAGTTGTCGAAGGTGTAGAACAGGCTCAGGTTGGCCGTATGCGCGGGGTTGTAGCGCAGGCGGCTGTTGTTTTCGTAGATGTTGCTCTTGGTGTAGGCCGTGTGGTTGTAGCTGTAGCCGGCAATGACCGACCAGCCCAGGTAAGGCTTGCTTTGCACGTCTACTTCCACGCCCTTGCTGGTTACTTCGCCGGCCAGCTCCTTCACGTTCGAGTCAAGGTTCTGCTTTACGGAGCCGTCAGGATTGAGCACCGGCTGGCCGTTGGCCAGTACCGGGCCGAGGTAGGTCTGGGCCAGGTTGCTGTTCACGATGCGGTAGGCCGTCACGTTAGCCGAGAGCAGGCCGTTGAACAGGTCGTTCTTGATGCCCACTTCGTACTGGTCGAAGGTCGACGGGGCGAGCGTCGCGCCGTAGGCGTCGCGGCCGGTGTTGGGCTGGAAGGAGTTCGAGTACGAGGCAAACACCGAGGTCGTCTTCAGCGGCTGGTATACCAAGCCGAGGCGTGGCGAGAAGGCGTTGTCGAAACGGCGAGTGGGCGCGTAGGTCACCGTGCCGGCTGCGTTGTTGTAGGTGAACAGGTCGCTCGGCGTTTCCTGGTAGCTCCAGCGCAGGCCGGCCAGCACCTTGAGCTTCTCCGAAATGCTCAGCAGGTCCTGCACGTAGAAACCGGCGCGGCGGGTATTGCCCTTGGTCAGGGTGTTGCGCAGCAGCGCGTCGTAGCCGGTCACGCGGTTGTTGGGCTGGCCCAGCACCTTGTTGGGGTTCAGAACGTTGATCGAATCATACGCCTGCGCAACGTAGGCCAGGGAGTTGGTCTGGTACTGGTCGGCATCGGCACCCACCAGCAGGGTGTGGCCCAGGAAGCCGGTGTGGAAGTTGCCGGTCAGGTCCAGCTGCGCCAGGTAGTAGTTCTCGGTGGTTTCGCTGCGCTGCAGGTTGCGGCCCCAGTCGCCGTAGAGGCTGGGCTTGGGGTGCTTGGGCGAGACGACCACGCTGCCGCGCTTCACCTCGGGCATGGTGCCGTTGTTGATGTTGGTGGGGCGGGCCGCCGAGCGCAGCTCGTTGTCGTAGCGCTGGAAGCCGCCCACAGCGCGGATTTGCCAGGCGTCGCTGATACGGCTGGTGAGCGTGGCGGTGGCGCTGGTCTGGGTGGTGGCGTTGCGGGCGTCGGGCAGGTTCAGGAAGCGGCTGCGCGAATCCAGAATCACGTAGTCGATGGCGCCAATGCCGAAGTCCGGCGTGCGGTTGTCACGCAGGTAGTCGCCCTCCAGTACCAGCGTGGTTTTGGGCGTGAGCTTGAAAAGCAGGGAAGGGTTCACATAGAAGCGCTCCGACTGCACCTCGTCGCGGTAGCTGTTGCCTCGCTCGTAGGTGGTGTTCAGGCGGTAGGCCACCTTGTCGCTCTTGCCCACGGCGCCGTACACGTCCACCATCGGCTTCCAGAAGCCAAACGAGCCAACGCGCAGGCCCACGGCGCCGCCTTGCTCGAAGCGCGGCTTCTTGGTCACCAGGTTCAGCACGCCGCCGGCGGCCACGTTGCCGTATAGGATGGCGGCGCTGCCCTTCAGTACTTCCAGGCTTTCGAGCGAGGAGGCTTCGGGCATGATGCCGTTGTTGAAGCGGACCCCGTTCTTGAAGGTATTATTCGAGCCGTAGGAGAAGCCGCGGCTGCCCAGCTCTTCCTGGGTGCCGCCGGTGGTGCTGGTCACGTAGATGCCGGGTGCATTCACGATGGCGTCGCTCAGGCGCAGCACCTGCTGCTGCTCCAGGGTTTCCTGGTTGATGGTCACCACGGCCTGGGGCAGGTCCAGCGGGCGGATGGGCATTTTGCTCACGCCCGTGGGCCGTTGGTTGATGGTGCGCGCCTCGGTGATTTTGACTTCGGTCAGCTGGTTGGTGCTCTTCACCAGCGTCACCGTCGGTACGCTCACGGTACCGCGGGTGGGCACTTCGATTTCCACTTCCTGCGTCACGTAGCCCAGGTAGGCAATGGCCAGCGTTTGCTTGCCTGCCGGCAGGCGCAGCCGGAAGGAGCCGTCGGCTTCCGTGCTGGTGCCAATGGTGGTACCCTTCACCATCACCGATACTTGCTCGGCGGACTCGCCATCGGCTAGTGCCACGCGGCCGACTGCTTGGCCGTGAGCGGGTTGGGGGGCGGTGGGCTCGTCGCCACCGGGTTGGCTGATATAGCTAAGTTTGGTCTGGGCAGTGACGGCCAAAGGAGCCATTGCCAATAGCAAGAAAGGTAGGGAGCGGGTCATTCAGTTATTTAGACTGATTCAAAAGTGATGCAAAGCAACGCACTGTTTAGATTCCGTCCAAACAAACCTCGCTACAAATTGAAACTTTTCTAAATAAGCTGATGAAAATCACCTTGAACGGTAGTCGCCAAAAAGAGAACCGCGCCGGAACCAGTTGGCCCGACGCGGTTTAGGTGTCATCAGAAAGGTTACGCCAGCTAGACCGTTGCCGCCACCAGAGCCAGCTCGAAGGCTTCCGCGAGCAGCTGATAGGAGCGGAGCCGATCCTCGAAGTCGGCCGTGATGGTGACCACCACGATTTCCTCGACTTGGTAGCTGCGGGCCAGCTCGGTAAGCTGCCGGTGTAGCTGTTCGGGCGTACCGCTCAGGATGCGGCCGCGGTTGTAGGCCAGCCGGCCGCGTTCCTCGTCGGTATACGGGTAGTCGCGGGCTTCCTCGTAGGTGGGGAAGGGGCCGCGACGGTTCTGCTCGATGCGCAGCATCTGCAGCTCCATGGCGGCGCGCAGCTCGTTGGCCTTCTGCTCGGTATCGGCGCAGAGCACGAACACGGCCACGTTGGCGGTGGGCTGCTGAAAAAACGCCGACGGCTGAAACCGGTCGCGATACAGCTGCATGAGCTTGGGGCCGCTGTTGGGGTTGATGAACTGCGCGAAGGAAAACGCCATGCCCAGGTGAGCCGCGAACAGGCCGCTCTGGCCACTGGAGCTGAGCAGCCACGGCTCGGGCACGGTGGGCGCCTGGGGCATGGCCTTTACCTTGGCGTGCACCGTGTCGGGCACTTCCTCGTCGAAGAGGTAAGCCTTCAGGTCCATCAGCTGTTCGGCAAATTCCTCGTCGCTGAACTGGTTGCCGGGGTTGAGCACGTGCGCGGTAAAGCGGTCGGAGCCGGGCGCGCGGCCAATGCCCATATCGATGCGGCCGGGGAAAAGCGTTTCGAGCATGCGAAAGTTCTCGGCCACCTTCAGGGCGGAGTAGTGGGGCAGCATCACCCCGCCCGAGCCCACGCGGATGCGCTCCGTCTGGCCGGCCAGATGAGCAATGAGTACTTCCGGCGTGGTGCCGGCCAGAAACTGCGTGTTGTGGTGTTCCGAAACCCAAAAGCGCGTGTAGCCGAGGCGGTCGGCCAGCTGGGCCAGCTGCACCGTTTCCAGAATGGCTTGTCGGGGCGTGGCGCCGGGGCGTACGGGCGACTGGTCGAGCACGCTCAGGCGGAGGGGCGGGGTGGTTTCCATAGCTGCGGGGTGAATGGCTAGGGAAGCATAACCGTCGGGCCCGGGCGGTGGTTCAGCCGATGTCCTTGCCCATTACCCGCACCGGATGACGTACCGTCCGCCCGATATTGCGCTCTATGAACTCCTTCGCGCCCCAAGCCGTGCTCCTCGATTACTTTCGTCAGCACCTGTCGGATGCCACGGCGGCGCAGCTCACGGCTATCGAGGCCATATTTGAGCCGCGCCATCTGGCCCGGCACGAAGAGCTGGTGCGCGCGGGCGACGTCGCGCGCGTGGGCGCGTTCGTAGCGCGCGGGTGCCTGCGTTCCTTCGTGGTCGATGGCAAAGGCAAGGAGCACATCATTCAGTTTGCGCCCGAGCACTGGTGGATATCCGATCCGAACAGCCTCAGCCGCCGCGAGCCCGCCCAGTTTACCATCGATGCGGTGGAAGATTCCGAAGTGCTGCTGTTCGACGCGACCTTCTTCCGCAAGCTCAGCCAGATTACGCCGGCTTTCACCGAGTTCTTTCACCAGCTGCTGCAAAATAACGTGCGCACCCTGCAGCGGCGCCTGGTGCTCACGCTCAGCGCTTCGGCCGAGCAGCGCTACGTGGATTTTCAGCACACGTATCCCACGCTGGCCCGGCGCCTGCCCCAGCGCATGATTGCCGCGTATCTGGGCGTCACGCCGGAGTCGTTGAGCCGCATCCGCCGCGAGCTGGCGGGGCACTGAAGGGACGCTGGCTCCGCGGCCGCGTGAAAGGTAGGCGCGCGACGCAAGGTGCGTCGCGAAGTCGAAGTGCCTCAAAGTGCCTCAGTTAGCTATGAGAACCGGCTGGTGCGACGGGGGTAAACTGCTCGATCAGCTCCTGCCACTGCGGAAACTCCCCGTTCAGGGCTGCCCGGCTGGCCAGTTCGAAATCGGCGAAGTCAAAGCCTGGAGCCACCGTGCAGCTCACCAGGGCGAAGCCCGCGCCGTGCCGGACGCGGGCCCCAAACCACGCGCCGGCCGGCACGACGGCCTGAGGCACTTCGCCGCGGGCGAAATCGGAACCCAGAATGATGCTGGTAGCCTGCTGGCCGCTTAGCACGACGATTTCCAGCGGCTGGCCCTGGTGAAAAAACCACAGCTCGTCGGACTTGATGCGGTGGAAATGGGATTTGTCGGCGTTTTCCAGCAGGTAGTAGATGGCCGTGCTTACGTTGCGCGTCTGACCGACTTCATCAGCTGTGGTATGCGCCGAGCGATACGTTTCGCGGTAGTAGCCGCCCTCCGGGTGGGGCGTAAGGTGCAGGTGCCGGATGATTTCCTGAGCCGTCATGGAGTAAGCTGGAAGCGGATGGGAGCGGGAAGATACTGTAAGCCTGAGCAAGCTGCTGCGGCCGGGTGCAGGCGTGGTCTACCTGCTGCCGGCGGCCATTTCTTACCATACATCAAGGCGCGGGCCTACGGGGCGGGGTACCTTTGTCATGTACCAACTCGGAAGCTGCCCGATGGACCGCAAAGCCTTCCTGAAAGCCCTGGCGCTGCTTCCCTTTGCTTCGGCCATGAACCTGCAAAACCTTCATAAAGTATCCTCGTCGTTTCAGCGCAGCACCAAGATGCCCGTGCTCTTTATCGGGCACGGCTCGCCGATGAATGCGCTGGAAGACAACACGTTTACCCGCGCTCTGAAGAAGATGGGTGAGGATATTCGCCAGCGGCAAAAGCCCAACGCCATTCTTGTCGTGTCGGCGCACTGGCTCACGCGCGGCTCCTTCGTGACGCTGAACGAGCGGCCCGAAACCATCCACGACTTCGGCGGCTTCCCGCAGGAGCTCTTTGCCATGCAGTACCCCGCGCCCGGCGCGCCCGAGTACGCGCAGCAAACCATGGCCCTGGTGCCCGACCTGCACGGCTCCGACGAGTGGGGCCTCGACCACGGCACCTGGACGGTGCTGCACCACCTGTTCCCGGCCGCCGACGTGCCCGTGTTCCAGCTCAGCCTTGACGTGCACAAGACGCCCGCGCAACACTTCGCTCTGGCCGCCCAGCTGCAAGAGTTGCGGAAGCGCGGCGTGCTCATCATCGGCTCGGGCAACGTGGTGCACAACCTGCGCCAGAGCATGCAGAAGCTCATGGCCGGCGACGCCTCGCCCTATGCCTGGGCGGTAGAATTCGACGAATGGGTGAAAGGCCGCATCGATCAGCGCGACTTTACGGCCCTGTTCGACGTGCAGAAAGCCGGTGCCAGCGGCCCGCTGTCGGTGCCCACGCCCGACCACTACTGGCCGCTGCTTTACTCCCTGGCGCTGGCCGACCGGGACGAGCCCATCAGCCACGCCTTTGAGGAAGTCAGCTTCGGCGGGCTGAGCATGCGCACGGTGGCCATCGGGTAAGTTCGAGCTACGAACAGGCCCGGCGCCCCGCCGCGGCCAGCCATTACCTGCCGTGTCACGGCCATGGTTGGGCTTAGCAATGCCAATACCAAAACGGAAATGCCTGCCTAAGCGCTTAGGCAGGCATTTCCGTTTTGACAACGTTGGTCTACAGGCTTAGGCAAGCATTGTCAAAACGGAAACGTTGGTCTAAGCCCTTAGCCTGCCGTTGTCAAATGCGCATGCCACCCCTAAGCGCTTAAGGGGCCGTAGCGAAAACGGAAATGCTGTTCTACACCTTTAAGAGCAACTGGCGGGCAACGTGCCTTGTCTTGGCAAGCCATTGACAGGCCTTGCAGACTCGGCGCGTAAGAAGCAGCGCCGCCTACCGGCACCAGCGGAATCAATGGCCGCGAAACCGCCACACGGGCAGCACCTCGCCGGTCCGAAACTCCGTCAGCTCGGCCGGTAGTTCCACGAATCCGTCGCTGGGCAAGAGGCTGGCCTGGTCGCCGGAACCGTGGGCGCGCTCGGGGTAGGCCATGAGGCGGCCATCGGGGCCGGGGCGCAGGCTCACCAGCAGAAAATGCGTCAGGCGGGGGCGGAAGATGACGTCGGCGGCCAGGGCCGCTAGCTCGGGAGCGGCAAAGCGCGGCGCGGGCAGCTGCACGGCCCGCAGCCAGGGCGCGGCGTAGCGGTAATAGTTGATGAACGTCGATACGGGGTTGCCGGGCAGGGCAAACACCACGGCGCCCGTGGGGTGGCGGCCAAACCAGAATGGCTTGCCCGGCCGCTGCTGCACCTCGTGAAAAATCTGCGCGGCGCCGGCTGCTTGCAGGGCCGCGGGCAGGTAATCGGCCTTGCCCTTCGACACACCGCCGCTGAGCAGCACCGCGTCGTAGTCGCGCAGCAGTGGCGGCAGGCCCGTGGCCAGTGCCGCGGGGTCGTCGTCGAAGTGCAGGATGGTGGCTTCGGCTCCCGCCTGGCGCACGGCGGCCAGCAGCATGTAGGCGTTGGAGCGGCGAATCTGGTGCGCGGCCGGCTCCTCCGTGATGTCCACCAGCTCGTCGCCGGTGCTTACCACGGCCACGCGGGGGCGGCGGGCTACGTCCAGCATGACGGCCCCGACGGTGGCGGCCACGGCAATTTCGGCCGGACCGAGCACGGTGCCCGCCGGCAGCAGCAAGTCGCCCTGCGGCCGGTCGGAGCCGCGGCGGTGCACGTTGTGGCCCGCGGCGGGCGGCGGTACCTGCACCACGGCCACGCGGGGGCCGTCGGGCTGCTCCTCGATGCGCAGGTCTTCGTAGCGCACCACCGTATCGGTGCCCGGCGGCAGCACGGCCCCGGTCATGATTTCGACGGCCGCCTGCATGTCGGTGAGCGGCTCGGGCGCCTGCCCGGCAAACTGCGTGCGTTCGATAACGAAGCTGGTCTGGCCGGCGGCCACGGCGGCGTGATTCAGCGCGATGCCGTCCATCGTTACCCGGTCGAAGGGCGGAAAGTCGCGGTCGGCGTGCAGCGGGGTGCGCAGTACCCGGCCGGTGGCCTCGGTGAGCAGAATGCGTTCGGGGGGCAGCGGCGCGGCGGTAGCCTGCACGAGGCGGGTGGCTTCTTCAACGGAAATCATGCGGGCAAAGCGGAAAAGCAGCAATTCGGGGCCGGAAGGTAGCGCCCGGGGCCGGCTTTACGTATCCGAAGCCGGGGCGGCCGCGCCCGGCGGCGCGTCTTGGCGGGCCGGGTTACCTTTGGCCGCCTTGGTTGTTATCATTCTGCGCCGCGGCCTGCGGTGCCCGGCTGCTTTGCTTATGTCCGATTCTAGTTCCTCCCCCAAACTAACCCACCTCAACGCCGCCGGCCAGCCGGCCATGGTCGACGTGGGCCAGAAGGCTGCCACGCGCCGCGTGGCCCGGGCCCGCAGCCGCGTGGTGCTCGGCGCCGATATCCTGGCGCTGGTGCAGCAGGGCGACCTGCCCACGCGCAAAGGGCCGGTGTTTCAAACGGCCATCCTGGCCGGCATCATGGGCGCCAAGAAAACCGCCGACCTGATTCCGCTCTGCCACCCGCTCGGCCTCGACAACTGCCAAGTAACCGTGACCGTAACTCCGCCCGACGCAGTGGTCATCGAGTGCACGGCGACGGTGACGGGCAAAACCGGCGTGGAAATGGAAGCCCTGACCGGTGCTTCGGTGGCCGCCCTGACCATCTACGACATGTGCAAGGCCCTCTCGCACGACATCGTCATTGAGCAGACGCGCCTGCTGTCGAAAACCGGCGGCAAGAGCGACTTTCTGCACGTAGACAAAGCAGAGTAGAAAAGAACGCGCTGTCGAGTAGTTGTCAGTGCAGTGCCAGCAGTCTATCAAAGACCGTCATGCAGAGCGCAGCGAAGCATCTTGCGTGCTTCGTTGCACGGCGAAATAATAACGTCATGTCGAGCGAAGTCAAGACAGCTCGCCGGATAGTAACTCCCTCTGTTGAACAGGAAGTTACTATCGGCCGTCAGCACGCGAGATGCTTCGCTGTGCTCTGCATGACGGTCTTTCCCAGGTTGTTCAACGACGCCTGCGAGCAGCTTGACTGCGCCGCTACATGACGCCCTGATTTTATCATGGAACCTCAGAATCTCAAGACCCACCAAAAACACGCCGCTCTGGCCCGGCCGGATATCGGCGAGTTCGGCCGCCACGAGCTGGGCATCCTCGGCGCGCCCTGCGGCGTCATCAAGGAGCTGGCGGCGCGTCTGCTACCGCTGCTCACGCCCGCTTTGCGCGTGGCTTACGTCGATGCCGACCACGCCGCCGGCGACGAGGCAGAGGCTGGCGGCAGCGGTGGGGCCGATGCTATTCTGCAAGCTGGTGCCACGGCCGAACTGACCGACAAGATTCATTTCCGCCGCCTCGATGTGCGCCGCGGCATGGATAAGTTTATCCAGCCGCAGTGGCTGAACGAGCAAAGCCTGGTGCTGGTCAACGGCAACCACTTCCGCGCCCGGCAGCAGGTGGTTATCATCGACCCGCGCAAGCCCCTGGACAAGAAGCTGGACCGGCTGACCGACGTGCAACTCGTGCTGTTGTCGGAAGGGCAGACGGAGGTGCCGGCCGTGTTGCAGCACCATTTGCCCATCGGGGCCCCGCTGACCGTGCTGCCGCTGGCCGATACGGCCGCCATTGCGGCCTGGGTGCAGCAGTGGCACCAGCGCCACCAGCCGCCGCTGCGCGGCCTGGTGCTGACGGGCGGCCGCAGCCAGCGCATGCAGGAGGACAAAGACCGCCTGCGCTACCACGGCCACGAGCAGCGGCAGCACGCCGCCGCCCTGCTGGCGCCCTTCTGCCAGGAGGTGTTTATTTCCTGCCGCCCCGAGCAAGCCGCTGAGCTACCTACTGGCCTCACTCCGCTGCCCGACCAGTTTCTGGACCTCGGCCCGATGAGCGGCATCCTCTCAGCCTTCCGCCACGACCCCAACGCCGCCTGGCTGGTGGTAGCCTGCGACCTGCCTTTTCTGACGCAGCAGACCCTGCAGTACCTGGTGGCGCACCGCAACGCCGGCCGCGTAGCCACGGCCTTTCAGAGCCCCGACAACGAATTTCCGGAGCCGCTCATCACCATTTGGGAGCCGCGCAGCTACCCTGTGCTGCTGCAGTTTCTGGGGCTGGGCTATTCCTGTCCGCGCAAAGCCCTCATCAACTCCGATACCGAGCTGCTGACCGCGCCCGACCCGGCGGAGTTGCGCAACGTGAATACGCCCGCCGAGCGCGACGCCGCCCGGCAGGAGCTGGGGCCGCTGGCACAGTAGCCTAGGTTTCAACGCCCGATTGCAACCCGTCCCGCGACTGAATTCCTGCTAGGGGAATTCAGTCGCGGGACGGGTTGCCTTCTTCTAACGCTGTTCTTACCGGGTAAGCAGGGGCAGGATGATTGAGAATCAGGCAGCAGCTGGACGGTTGGATTCGGGCGTGGTAGGTCGCTATAGTCCAACGAATAGTGCGCAAAACCCAACGCCAGCGCTGATAGACGCGTAATCCGGGCTATTGGGTTGTCGTAAGGGTTAGCTTGACTGCCGCACGGGCCCACTACCGTCCTCTTATCCCAACCAAGCGCCTTTATGAGCACAGTTTCCACATCCAGCGCCGCGGATGACCAGCTGCGGCCCCCCGTACCGCCAAGCTCCGTCACGCTGCGCATCAACGGCGAGGACCGCACCTTGCACATCGCGCCCTGGACCACGCTGCTCGATGCGCTGCGCGAGTACGCCGGCCTCACCGGCACCAAGAAAGGCTGTGACCACGGCCAGTGCGGCTCCTGCACCGTGCTCGTCGACGGCAAGCGCATCAATTCCTGCCTCACGCTGGCTGCCCTGCAGGAAGGCTCCGACATCACCACCATCGAAGGCCTGGGCCAGGAAGGCCAGCTGCACCCGCTGCAGCAAGCTTTCCTCGACCACGATGCCTTCCAGTGCGGCTACTGCACGCCGGGCCAGATCTGCTCGGCCCAAGGGCTCATCAACGAGGGCAAGGCGCGCACCGAAGACGAAATCCGGGAGCTGATGAGCGGCAACATCTGCCGCTGCGGTGCCTACGTGGGCATTCTGAACGCCGTGAAGGAAGTAGTGGACGCCCAACAAGCCAGCCGCCGATGAACCCGTTTACCCTGAACCGCCCCGAGACGGTGGACGCCGCCGTGCGCAGCGTCACCGGCTACCTGCGGCCCGCCTTTATTGCCGGCGGCACCAATATCCTCGACCTGATGAAGGAAAACGTGGAGCATCCCACGCACCTCATCGGGCTGAACAAGCTGCCGCTGAACACCATCGAAGCCACCGCCGACGGTGGGCTACGGCTGGGCGCCACGGCCACCAACGCGGATACCGCCTGGCACCCCGAAGTGCAGCAGCGTTACCCGCTGCTGAGCCAAGCCATCCTGGCCGGAGCCTCGCCGCAGCTACGCAACATGGCCACCAACGGCGGCAACCTGATGCAGCGCACCCGCTGCTACTACTTCTACGACACGGCCACGCCCTGCAACAAGCGGGAGCCCGGCTCCGGCTGCGGCGCCATCGGCGGCTTCAACCGCATTCACGCTATCCTGGGCGCCTCCAAACACTGCATTGCCACACACCCCTCCGATATGTGCATTGCCCTGGCCGCGCTCGAAGCCGTGGTACACGTGAAGAGCAAGGACGGGGAGCGGCAAATCAAGTTCGAGGACTTCCACCGCCTGCCCGACGACCAGCCCGAGCGCGACAACACCCTGGAGCCCGGCGAGCTGATTACGGCCATCGAGCTGCCCGCGAAGGGCTTCGCCGAGCACTTCAGCTACCTCAAGCTGCGCGACCGGCAGAGCTACGCCTTTGCGCTGGTGTCGGTGGCCGCCGCGCTGGAGCTGAACGGCAACACCATCACCGATGCGCGCCTGGCGCTGGGCGGCGTGGCCCACAAGCCGTGGCGCGACAAGAAGGCCGAGGCCCTGCTCATCGGGCAGCCGGCCACTGAGGCGACGTTCCGCCAAGCGGCCGAAGCCGTGATGAAGGACGCAGTAGGGCAGGGGCTCAACGACTTTAAGATCGAGCTGGGCAAGCGCGCCATCGTGCGCGCCCTGAAGCAGGCCACCGCCGGGGAGCATAAAGCAGCCGACATCTTTACCAACAGCAATCCATGAGCACCAGCAGCAGCAATACCAACTACGTCGGCAAAGCCCCGAACCGCGTCGAGGGCCCGGCCAAAGTCACCGGCGCGGCCAAGTATTCGGGCGAATTTGAGGTGCCCGATCTGGTGTACGGCGTGGTGGTGAGCAGCCCCATTGCCAAAGGCAAAATCCTGAAAATCCACGCCGATAAGGTGCTCAGCCTGCCGGGCGTGCTACAGGTGTTTTCGCACGAAAACGTGCCCCATCAGGCGTGGTTCGACCGCAACTACAAGGACGACGTGGCTCCCGGCGGCTCGCCCTTCCGCCCCCTGCACGACGACGAGGTGAAGTTCAGCCAGCAGCCCGTGGCCCTGGTCGTGGCCGATACCTTCGAAGTGGCCCGCTACGCGGCTAGCATCCTCGAAATCGAGTACAAGGAGGAAAAGCACGAAACCGACATCGAAAGCCAGCGCGACAAGGGCCACGCCCCGAGCAAGGGCAAGTCGGGATACAAGCCGCCGTCCAGCCGCGGCAACGCCGCCAAAGCCATTGAGAAGGCCGAGCACCGCATCCGCCACGAGTACATCCATGGCACGCAGCATCACAACCCCATGGAGCTGTACGCCAGCACGGTGCACTACCACCCCGACGGCAAGCTGACCATCTACGACAAAACCCAGGGCGTGCTGAACTGCCAGCAGTACGTCACGAAGGTATTTGGGCTGAGCAAGGACGAGGCGCGGGTTATCAACCTCTACAACGGGGGCGCTTTCGGCTCGGGCCTGCGCCCGCAGTACGAGCTGTTCCTGTCGGTAATGGCTGCGCTGGAGCTGCGGCGCTCGGTGCGCGTCACGCTCACGCGCCAGCAGATGTTTTCCATCGGCCACCGCCCGCACACCCTGCAGACGCTGGAAATGGGCACCAACCCCGACGGCACGCTGGCTGGCCTGAAGCACTACGCCCTGCACGAAACCTCGCGCTTCGAGGAGTACACCGAAAACGTGGTGAACTGGTCGGGCATGCTCTACCAGTGCGACAACGTGCAGCTGGGCAATCAGGTGGCTGCGCTCGACGTGTACACCCCCCAGGACATGCGCGCGCCCGGCGCCGCCACCGGCTCCTTTGCCCTGGAAGTGGCGATGGACGAAATGGCCTACGCCGCCGGCCTCGACCCGGTGGATTTCCGCCTGCGCAACTACGCCGAAACCGACCAGAGCGAAAAGCTACCCTTCAGCAGCAAGCGCCTGCGCGAGTGCTACCGCCAGGGCGCCGAAAAATTCGGCTGGGACCGTCGTCCGCTCAAGCCGCGCTCCATGCGCGAGGGCAACAAGCTCGTGGGCTGGGGCATGGCCGGCGGCGTATGGGACGCGCAGATGCAGAAAGCTGCCGCCAAAGCCAGCATCACGGCCGATGGCAAGCTGACGGTGACCAGCGCCGCCGGCGAAAACGGCACCGGCACCTACACCATCATGACGCAGATTGCGGCCGAAACCCTGGGTCTGCCCCTGGAAGCCGTAACCTTCAAGCTCGGCGACACCGACATGCCCGAAGCCCCCGTGCAGGGCGGCTCCTGGACGGCCGCCTCCGTGGGCACCGCCGTGCAGAAAGCCTGCCTCGCCGTAGCCGACAAGCTGCTGAAGCAAGCCAAAAAGATGGACGACTCCCCCCTGAAAGGCGCCGACCTGGAAGACGTGGAGTTTGTCAACGGCCTGATCCGGCTGCGCAAGGCGCCCGAGCAGTCGGTGGTGCTGCGCGACGTGCTGCAAGTCAGCGGCGAGCGGCAGATAGAGGCTGACTCCACGGCCATTCCGAACCTGCTGAACATGGCCCGCTACTCCATGCACTCCCACAACGCGGTATTCGCCGAAGTGCAAGTAGACGAGGAGCTAGGCACCATTCACGTCACGCGGGTAGTCAACGCGCTGGCCATCGGGCGGGTGCTCAACCCGAAGACCGCCCGCTCGCAGGTGCTCGGCTCGGTGGTGTGGGGCATCAGCATGGCCCTGATGGAGGAAACCGTGACCGACCACCGCTTCGGTCGCTACATGAACCACAACCTCTCGGAGTACCACGTGCCCACCAACGCCGACATCCGCGACATCGACGTGATTTTTGTGGAGGAGGAAGACCCCTACGTGAACCCGCTGGGCGTGAAGGGCGTCGGCGAATTGGGCCTGCTGGGCGTGGCCGCCGCCATCAACAACGCCGTCTTCCACGCCACCGGCAAGCGCGTCCGCGACCTGCCGATTTATATCGATAAGCTGCTGTAGAAATCCTAGCGCGTGCTGCAGGGCTGAAACAATGTCCTGAGCACGCGCTATTAATCTAAAATATAGGATTGTATTTTATGAACTGCCAGATATTTAGATAATGTTGAAGTATATCTTCTGTTATTAACAGCTTGTCTATTGTTGTTAGGTTTGAAAAAACGTTATCTGTGAGAGGTACGTCTGTTGTGCTAATTCTATTAATTGATGCAGATAATATGGATTTATAATTTTTGGATTTTGTGGATTTAAATCCTAGGTATAACGGTAGTGAGTTAAATAAATTATTCGTGTTTTCTTCTAATTGAGTGTTTTTATGCTCTGATATTCGTTTCAGGAATGAATTTAAGGTTTCGGAGGATGAATCCATTAAGTTTTCAGGTTTGCTGTGAAAGCCGACTTTTAATTCTTTGCAATAAGAATAATGGTGGCTGGTGTTTTTGTCGTATATTTTGCTGTGAGGTGGGATGGTTAATGAATTTTTAAAAACCTTTACGTTGTCAAAATTATGTGCATAAGAAGAGCTGTCTAGAATAATAATATTGTGGAAGTGCGTTGGTATTACATCTTCTCTATATTGCTTTATAGACAACAAGTCCTGTTTCTTGTAAAATAATGGTGCGACATAAGCTGCGTGGTGCTTTTGTGATAATTCATGCATAACGTTGTGTTGTTTGTAGCCATTTTCTTTTTTCAATAATTCAAAAGCGAAAAACCCTTTTTGAGTAGGTAGGCTGATCTTATTTCTATCTGAAAGTAGTTTGCCTGAAAAACTTGGGGTAAAAAAATATGACCTTTTAAATTGAATATAGAAGGGTACTATTGTAGTTAGTACGCCGTCATAGCCAAGTTCATTTTCATCTGCTTGGGAAATTCTGCTAATGCCAACGCTTTTGTCTTTATAATAAAAGGTTCTGTTTAGGCCTGTCTCAAGAGCAGATATAAAGTCTTCCTCGATGAAATCAGGTTTGTGTGTTTCTCCTTTTTTTAGTAATGAAGTCAATGTTCTTCGTTTAAGAGGTGGAGGTATATTTGAGTGACTTGGTTTTATTGCAACAATAAGTAGGTATGATTATTGATAAATCATATATTATTTGCAATGGGTTTGGTTGTTTTTCGGGTTAATTTTGTATGTATTTTTAAGAGGCGTTTGTGGTTGAATAATACTTGTGCTGAATAGTTCTTCTGACTAAAGTAATATGATTGCCCACGTTGCTTGGTATATTTGATGGCAATATACTTTTCGTAACTGACTTTTATGATATACCTCCCCGCCGCCACTCGCTACCGTGATATGACCTACCGCCGCTGCGGCCGCAGCGGGCTGAAGCTACCCGCCGTGTCCCTGGGCCTGTGGCACAACTTCGGCGACGTGGACCAACTGGCTACCGGCCGCGCCACCCTGCGCCGGGCTTTCGACAGCGGCGTGACACACTTCGACCTGGCCAACAACTACGGCCCGCCGCCCGGCTCGGCCGAGCTCAACTTCGGCCGCATCCTGCGCGAAGACTTGGCCACGTACCGCGACGAGCTGATCATTTCCACCAAGGCCGGTTACCACATGTGGGAGGGGCCTTACGGCGAGTGGGGCTCGAAGAAATACCTGGTCAGCAGCCTCGACCAGAGCCTCAAGCGCATGGGCCTGAACTACGTGGATATCTTCTACCACCACCGCCCCGACCCCGACACGCCGCTGGAAGAAACCATGGGTGCCCTCGACCTTATCGTGCGCCAAGGCAAGGCCTTGTACGTGGGCATCAGCAACTACCAGCCGGCCGAAGCTGCCGAGGCCTTCCGCCTGCTGCGCCAGCTAGGCACGCCCTGCCTGATTCACCAGCCCAAGTACTCCATGTTCGAGCGGTGGGTGGAAGACGGCCTGCTCGATTTGCTCGGCCAGGAAGGTGTCGGCTGCATTCCGTTTTCGCCGCTGGCCCAGGGCCTGCTCACCGATAAGTACCTCGGCGGCATCCCCACCGACTCGCGCGTGGCTAAGGGCGTGGGCTTCCTCACCGAGCAGCAACTGACGCCGGAACGCCTCACGCAGGTGCAGCGCCTAAATGAGCTGGCCCAGCAGCGTGGCCAAAGCCTGGCACAGATGGCCCTGGCTTGGGTACTCAAGGACGAGCGGGTGACGTCGGTACTCATCGGGGCCAGCCGCCCCGAGCAGCTCAGCGACTCCCTGCGCTGCCTCGACAATCTACAGTTCACCCCTGAAGAGCTAGCCGCCATCGAACAGGTTCTGGCTCAGTAAGCGGAGAAACAAGCTGCTACGTCACGCTGAACGCCGGCGGCGCAGCCCCACTGATTGGTCAGGGCGTCTTGGTCGTCATGTCGAGCGCAGCCGAGACATCTCGCCGGATAGTAATCTGCTCGTTGAGTTACTACCTCACATCAGCCCGCGAGATGTCTCGGCTATGCTCGACAGGACGGGCTTATTGCTTGGATTATCCAAAGCGGTAAGAACGAGTCTACAAGCAGGCCATAGGTGGCGCATAGGCTTATGCTGTTTGCGTAATCTTCAAATAAACTGCAGCTGCAGGTTCGTCAAAAACAAGCGCGCGGCGGCCAATTCCGGACGGGCAGTTTCGGCGGCCGGCGCTACGGTCAGCAATTGCTGGTAGTAGAGGGTGGCTTTTTTAGATTGGCCGGCTTTTTCGGCGGCGGTGGCGGCGCCGTAAAGGGCGTTGAAGCGGTTAGGGTGTTTCTGTAAGGTGGCCTCGTAGGCGGCCAGGGCAGCGGCGGGCTGCTGCAGCTCCAGCAGCATGTCGGCCAGTAGCTCCCGGGCGGGCAGCACTTCGCTGGGCGTCACGGGGTGCTTTTCGGTTTGATCTTCCAGGTCGGCGGCTTGCTGCATGCGCTGCAACGCGGCGGCATGTTTGCCTTTGGCCAGTAGCAGCCAGGCCTCGGCGGCGCGTTGCTGCACATCGACCTGCCGGGCCTTGTACGCGTCGTGCTGCTGGAGCAGCGCCGCGTGCAGGGCACTCAGCTGCGCCACTTCGGTACGGGCCTGCGCGGCGTGGCCGGTGCGGGCTGAGCCCAGGGCGCGGGCAAAGTGCGTGATGGCGCGCTGCCAGGGAAACTCGTCCCAGGCGAAATTGGCCGGCCGCAGCGGCATTTGCGCGGCCGCGTCCCACTGCTTGGTTTCCAGCACGCAGCGGGCCGGAATGGCCGCGTAGGCGTACGCGACTTTAAAGGTGACCGGCGTCACCTGCCGGATGGTGTCGAGGTAGCGCCAGTAGGAGCGGGCCCGCTGGGTGTCGCCCTGCTGCAGGTAAGCGTACACGAGGTAATCCAGGCTGTGCAGCTCTTCGTCCCAGTGGCCCGGCAGCCCGGCGCTTTCGGCGTAGCACTGGGCCGAAGCCGCCGCGGCCAGGTTGGAACCGATGCATTCCTGCCACAGGCCCAGGCGGGTGAAAATGTGCGAGGGCATGTGCAGCGCGTGGGCCGACGACGGCGCTACCGAAGCGTAGTGGCGCGCCGCGGGCAGGGCCAGGGCCGCCAGCTCGGGGTAGTCGTAGGTGTGGATGAGGTAGTGCACGATGCCCGGATGATTGGGCTGCTGCCGCTGCAGGCGTTGCAGCAGGGCGCCGGCTTTGCGCTGGTTGCGGAAGGTTTTGTCGGTGGGCGCAGCGGAGGCGTCGAGGGCCAGGGCGTAAAAGATGGTGGCTTCGGTATCGCGCGGAAAGTTGGTGGCGAGGCGCGTCATGGCCTGCGCAAACCGCACGCTGCGGGTGTGGTGGTCGGTCCGCTGATGGTCGGCGTAAAAGGCCGTTAGAGCGTCGATATAAGCTGTTTCACGGGCTGATTTGCCCGGTAGCTGCTGCGCCAGGGCCACGGCGCGGGCCCCCTTGGCCAGCTCGGCCGGGGTGGGCGGCGTCCAGAGCGGGTGGTAATTGCACATGGCCACGCCCCAGTAAGCCATGGCGCAGCCCGGGTCCTGATCGATGATGCGGGCGAAAACTTTTTCGGCCGCGTCGTACTCGAAAGAGTGAAGCAAGGCCACGGCCAGGGAAAAGTCTGCCTTGATCTTATCCGAGCCCGTCACCTCGAAGGCCACGCTACCAAACTGCTTGTCGGCCGGGCCGCACAGGGAGATGTTGCCGCGCTTGAGGTCAAGGGCAGTGAGCGTCGCTGACGACACGGTTTGGCTTTTTCGCTCGCAGGCCGTAAGCAGCGTGCACATACCGAAACCCAGCCACCAGGCAAATTTGAGCGCGTTGGTCATAGTCAGGAAGCATTAATAGAAGGGCGTAGCCCGGCAGCCCGCGAAGCGCGGCCCGGTAGGGCCACTGGGCCGCATAGCTGGGGCCCGAGGACTATTTTTCGCCGTAAACCACCACGGTGCCGTAGGTCAGGGCCGTGTCGCCGTCGGTGCACTGCTGGTCGATCAGCGCAAAGACGTCCTGCTTGATGGCGGCCTGCGTAGACTCGTCGGCCTGGGCCAAGGCGGCTACTACCGGCGCGGCCACCTCATTCATAAACTGCCAGTACTCCTCCTTGCTGCGGCAGCGCAGCCGGCCGGTCACGGGCGTTTCGGTCGCGTTGCGGAAGCCCGCCTCGCGTAGCAGCCCGGCCAGAAAGCCAGGCCGGCCGCAGCGGAACATGCCCGGCGCCTCGGGAGCTGGCGCCGGCAGCGGCAGGTAGCGGCCGATAGTGCTCATGATGGCCGTAATCCAGGTGTTTTCCTCGGGCACGCTCCACACGGAAGCGGCCAGGCGCCCGCCGGGCTTGAGCACGCGGAGCATTTCGCGGGCCGCCAGCCGCATATCGGGGAAGAACATGAAGCCGAAGCGGCAGCTCACGGCGTCGAACAGCTCGTCGGCGAAGGGCAGCGCGCACACGTCGCAGGCCACGGTTTCGTAGTTCCGGATGCCGCGGGCCGCTGCTTTGTCGCGGGCCACCGCCAGCATGTTTTCGGAGAGGTCCGTCAGGATGACTTTGCCGTCGCGGGCCAGGGTGGCAATGCTCAGGCCCGGCTCCCCGGTGCCGGCTGCCACGTCGAGCACCAGATCGGTGGGGCGCAGGTGCAGGTCGCGGATGATTTCCTCGCCCATGGGCCGCAGCCAGTCCATGGTAAAATCATCCCATTTGCGCCAGCCAGCCGAGAACTTATCCCAGGTAGCTTTTTGCTGTTCACGAATTTGTTCGAGTTGTGCTTCCATCGCACAGGGGTGTTTGGAGTGGGAAAGGGGGGAGGCGGAGGCAGCAAGAGAAATCCGCCCGGCGAAGTCAGCGTTGACGAAGCCGAGGCAGCTCGGAGCCCAATAGATGGGCAAGGCGCAGGTTTCCAGAAGTTAAGAGAAAATTTGGAAACCGAAATATTATCCCGGGTAGTGTCGGTTCGTCGAACGACGTGGGAAAGGTTCGTCCTGTCGAGCGCAGCCGAGACATCTCGCGTGCTGATGTCCGATAGTAACCTCAACGAGAAGAATACTATCCGGCAAGATGTCTCGACTGCGCTCGACATGACCAACTTTCCCGAATCGGCTAAAGCCAGTATGCGAGCTGCTGCATGCGTCCGACAGGGCGGGCTGGAACTCAACGAAGCAGCCAAAATGCTTGCCCACGCCAATCTTCGGTCCGACAAGCGGGCGACAACACGGCGCAGGACGTGCTGCTTGCCTGCTGCCTCCCTTAAGGTGGCAGTTCGGTGCTGAGCACCCAAACCACCCCAGGCGGCGCACAACCGCTACCGGCGCGGCGGCGTACTGCCCTACAATCATTCTGCCCGGCTGGGAAGAAATGGCGAGCCGCTTGTTGTTTCCCGCGCGGCTATTATCGTCTCGGCCTGCTCCACTCCACACCATGACCGAACTCCAACGCCTGCTCGCCGCCTACGACGACTACCAAGCCGCCGGCCGCGCCTGCGCCCTGGCCACGGTAGTGGAGGTGGAAGGCTCGGCCTACCGCCGTCCCGGCGCCCGCATGCTCGTCACCGACGACGGCCACCTGACCGGGGCCATTAGCGGCGGCTGCCTCGAGGGCGACGCCCGCCAGCGTGCCCGCCAGGCCCTGCAGCGCCGACAGCCCGCGCTGGTCACCTACGACACCTCCGACGAAGACGACCCCCGTCACGGCCTGGGCCCCGGCTGCCAGGGTGTGGTGCGTATTCTGCTGGAACCGCTGGATTTTCAGGACCCCGACAACCCGCTGGAGCTGCTGCGCGGCTTTGCCCGCCACCCCGAGCCGGCCGTGCTGGCCACCGTGTTTCGCTGCGCCGCCGGCCAGGCCACGGCCGACCTGGGCCAGCGTCTCTTGCTCATGCCCGATGGCCAAGTGCGCGGCTCCGTCCTCGACAACCTCGACCTCACCGCCCAGCTCCGCCGCGACGCCGACCAAGCCCTGCAGCAGGATCAGTCGCTGATCCGCGAGTACCCGGCCCCAAACAGCAGCACGGTGCGCGTGTTTCTGGAGGTGCTGCGCCCGCCGCTGCGCCTCACGGTGTACGGCGCCGGCAACGACGCCCAGCCGCTGGTGCGCCTCGCCGCCTCGCTCGGCTGGCACGTCACCGTTATCGACGGCCGCCCGCGCCAGGCCGCGGCGGAGCGTTTCCCCGAAGCTGCCGCCGTGCAGGTGGTACCGCTCGGGGAAGTGCCCGCCCTGCCGCTCTCCGCCGACTACGCCGTGCTGCTCACCCACAACTATGCCTACGACCTGGCCGTGCTTCAGCGCCTCCTCGGCGCGCCCACCAGCTACATCGGCCTGCTAGGTCCGCGCCAAAAGGCGGCCCGCCTGCTCGAAGAGCTGAGCCAGGAAGTGCCCGATGCGGAAGCGCGTCTGCAAGGGCGGCTCTACAGCCCTATCGGCCTGAATCTGGGTGGCGAAACGCCCGAGGAAATTGCCCTGTCCATCGTGGCCGAAATTCAGGCCGTGCGCCAGGGCCGCCCCGGGGGCATGCTCACCCGCTCCAACGACCCTATTCATGCCCGCCCCACCCACGTAGCCGCGCCCGATTCGGAAGCGGCCGGGGCAGGCAAGCAGCCGCGCTACCGCCACGTGGTGGTGACGGAGCCTAGCTGCGGCGTCTGATTACATTTCCTTAAAAATCACGGAGGCCACCCCAGCTGCATAATTATGTAGCTGGGGTGGCCTCGGTAGTTACTCTGGCGGCGGTTACACGCCCGTGAATTTTACCGTGACGATGGGCTGGGTTTCGTCGCAGCAGACGAGGTGGGGCTGGGTAGCCAGCAACGCTGCGGAGTCTTTGTACGCGAAGTCGAATTCCTGCAGAATGCTGCTGTCGAAGTCGCCCTGGCGGTTGAGCAGCTCCGAAAAGCGGTGCCGGTAAGCGTCCTTGTCCGCTTTTTTGAGCGAGTGCCAGTGCTTGAGCGTATCGGTGCGGCTGTAGCGGCGGCCGGCGCCGTGGGCGCAGCTCCACAGCGCCTGCTTGGTGCCCGCGTGCCAGCGGTTGGGCTTCACGATCAGCGAGCCACGGCTCATGGACAGCGGAATTACCACCTCGCCGTCGGCGACCAGCTGCGTGCTACCCTTGCGGTGAATCACGCCCTCCGGCCGAAACTCCAGCAGGTTGTGGCAACTATCGGCAAACGTGGTAGTACCGGCGCGCACGTAGCCGTTGCGTTGCAGGAAGTCATACGTTTTGTCAACGAATTCCCGCCGGCGGCTGGCCGCGTAGCGCAGCACCCGCTCGTACTCCTGCACGTATTCGGGCGTGGCCAGCTCGATGGGCAGAAAGTCGTGGCCGGGGTTGTGTTCGTGCAGCAGGCGCAGGTTCTCCTGGTACATGTAAATGCCCAGGTTGCGGCTGCCCGTGTGCACGATGATGTACAGGTAGTCAACCGACTCTTCCAGCGACAGAAAATGATTGCCGCCGCCCAGGCCTTCGTTGGTCATGCCGTGCACCGCCCGTTCCAGGGCCCGGTAGTGCCGGATTTTATCGAAGGGGCGCAGCACGTCGGGGCGAGGAATGCGCAGGTAGGCCACGCCGCAGCCCATATCCTTGCCCGTAACCAGCGGATAAAATACGTCGGTGGTCTGGAAGGCCACGCCTACCGGGATGGACCGCTCTGAGCAGAAATGGATATCGGGGAATACGGCAATCCGCCCGATGGTGGGGTTTTTCTCGAATGCGAGAAGGGACTGTAGCGCGTTCTGCTCCACGGCGCTACTATCCGTAAAATAGACCGTTTTCACGCTGTCTGTTTTACGAGTTAGAAAAGGAAGAAGGCGCGCCGGGAGCAGCCGCAAGAAATGCGCGCGGTATCAGGACCTCAGCAATAGGTCAGAGGCAAAGGTAGAAAATGGTAATCAGTTGATACCAACCGGTCATCTATTGTGTGTCATCCTGAGCTAAAGGCGAAGGACCTTACTACGGCTGAACGAGTCGTTAAAACGGTTGTCGTTCATTGGTGATAAGGTCCTCCGCGTGCCGCTCAGGATGACAGAAGCTAAAGGCTTCAGGTCGTTCCCGGGTAGAGGCTTATGGGTGCGCGGCCACCCACACGGTGCCGTCCTCGTACTCCTCTTTTTTCCAGATGGGCACCACTTCCTTCAGGGTGTCGATGATGTACTGGCAGGCAGCAAACGACTCGGCGCGGTGCGGGGTCGATACGGCTACCACCACGGCCACGTCGCCGATTTCCAGCGTGCCTTTGCGGTGCACCACCGCTACTTTTTGCAGCATGGGCCACCGCTCCATGGCCTGCTCGGCCACCTTGCGCAGCTGGTGCACGGCCATCTGGTCGTAGGCCTCGTAGTGCAGGCGCACCACGCGGCGCCCGGTGCTGCGGTTGCGGATGGTACCGATAAAGGAGTTGACCGCCCCGGCGCCGTCGGCCTGTACGGCGTCGAGCACGGCGGCCACGTGGATGGGCTGGTCGGTAAGTTCGATGAGCATGGGGAGGAAGGAAGAATGAGGAATGAAAAAGGAAAAAGGGTAGCAAGCTCGCCGAGCTCATCCTTCCTCACTCTCCCTTCCTCATTAAGATTTAGCCGCCGCTGACGGGCGGAATCAGGGCTATTTCGTCGCGTTCGTGCAGCGGGGCGTCGGGCTGGGCGTATTCGTTGTTGACGGCTACGGCGAGGCTGCGCAGCTCGCCCAGCGCCGGGTACGTCTGCTGCAGCCCGGCCAGCAGCTGCTGCACCGATTGGCCCTCGGGCACGGTCAGCTCCAGCTGGGGCTGGCCCACGATTTCGCGGGTGATGCCAAACAAGGCAATGGATAACTTCATGGGCACTTAACCGGAAAAGTCGGTTCTTGGGTTGCGAAAATCGGCGAAATCGAACACAATTGCCGCCTGCACGTTGTTTGGGGTGCAGCGCTGCCGCCTGGCAGCGCCTGGGCCTTTCCTCGCCATGTCTGATTTTACCCCGTCCGCGCTCTTCGACAACCACGGCCGCCCGCTGGAGTACGTGCGGCTGGCCGTAACGGACCGCTGCAACCTGCGCTGCTTCTACTGCATGCCCGAAGAGGGAATTCAGTACCTGCCCAAGCGCGAGCTGCTCAGCTACGAGGAAATGGAGCGGCTGGTAAGCATCCTGGCCGGGCTGGGCGTGCGCAAGGTGCGCCTTACCGGCGGTGAGCCGTTCGTGCGCCGTGACCTGGTGCCCTTCATGGAGCGCCTGAGTCAGATTCCCGGCATCGAGGAGCTTACGCTAACCACCAACGGCGTGCTCACCGCTCCGCACGTGCCCGCGCTGGCCCGTATGGGCGTGCGCTCGGTCAACCTCAGCCTCGACACGCTGGACCGCACCCGCTTCGCCCGCATCACGCGCCGCGACGAGCTGCCGCGCGTGCTCGACACGCTTTACGCCCTGCTGGCGGCCGATATCCGCGTCAAAATCAACGCCGTGGTGATGGACGGACAGAACACCGAGGACCTGCTGCCCCTGGCCGAGCTGACGCGCGAGCTGCCCGTGGACGTGCGCTTTATCGAGGAAATGCCCTTCAACGGCGGCTCGCACGAAGCCACGCCCGCCACCTTGCCCTGGAACCACCGCCGCATCCACGAGCATCTGGAGCAGCACTTCGGCGCGCTGGTGCCCGAGGCTGGCCGCCCCGGCGACACGGCCGCGCACTACGCCGTGGCCGGCCACCAGGGCCGTTTGGGCATCATCGCGGCGTACTCGCGCACGTTCTGCGGCTCCTGCAACCGCATTCGGCTCACGGCCGAGGGCGGCGTCAAAACCTGCCTCTATGACCAGGGCGTGCTCGACCTGCGCGCCCTGCTGCGCAGCGGCGCTACCGACGACGAGATTCGGCAGGCCCTAACGCAGGCGTTCCGCCACCGCGCCGCTAACGGCTTCGAGGCAGAGCAGCGCCGCCCCGTGCACCAGCTCAGCTTCGAGTCCATGTCGACGATTGGGGGGTAGAGCGCGCCGCTCGTATTTTGCTGGCCTAGTCCGCCTTGTCCGTCGATGAAATTCCTGGCTATACTGCTGGCCATAGCCGCTGCGCTCTACGTGCTCGTCTGCCTGCTGCTCTATTTTCAGCAGGAGCGGTTGCTGTTTTTTCCCGATAAGCTCCCGGCTGATTACCGCTTCCGCTTTCCCGGCCGCTTCGAGGAGCGGTGGGTGCGCGCCGCCGATGGTACCCGCCTGCACGGCCTGCTTTTTCAGGCCGATGAGCCGCGCAAAGGCCTGATTTTCTATCTGCACGGCAACGGCGGCGCCCTCGACAGCTGGGGCGACGTGGCACCCATCTACACCCGGCTGGGCTTCGACGTGTTCCTGCTCGATTACCGCGGCTACGGCAAAAGCGAGGGCCGCATCAGCAGCGAAGCCCAACTGCTCGGTGACGCAGACGCGGCTTACCGCCAACTGCTGCCTGAATACCCCGAAGCAAAAACCGTGGTGCTGGGCTATTCGCTCGGCACGGGGCTGGCGGCGTGGGTAGCGGCCCGCCACCACCCGGGGCTATTGATTTTGCAGGCGCCTTACTATAGCATGCAGGATATGGCCCGCAGTCATTACCCGTGGGTGCCGGGCTTTTTGGTGCGCTATCCGCTACGGACCTACCAGGTGCTGCCGCAAGTGCAGGCGCCGGTGGTGCTCTTCCACGGCGAGCAGGACGAAGTCATTTATCCCGGCTCCTCGCACAAGCTGCGGGCGCTGCTGCCGGCCACGGCGGAGCTGATTATGCTGCCCGGCGCCGGGCACAACGGCATGACCGATAATCCGCAGTACCAGCGGGCGTTGCGGCAGCTGCTCAGGGGAGAGTAGCTGCCTCGCCCATCCGTTGTCTATGCCGGCTCGACTGGTGATTTTCGGCTACCCTCGTACATTCGCCTACGGCCACCTCTTCGATCCACACCATGCCTATTCCCTCGCGCCCCGATTTTAAAGCCGCCCTGCGTACCCACGCGACCAGCCAGACCACTCCCGAGCAGTTCGACGAGCTGCTGCAGCCGCTGCTGGCGGCCTGGGAAGCCGTGTTGGCATTTCAGCCGCTGAGCACGATGCCGGTGGCGCCGCCGTGGTCGGAGCCGGCGCTGGCCTTCGAAGCAGCTTGGGCCGATACCAACTCTTTGATTGTGGCCGTACGGGTGAAGGCCGAGCACGGCACGCCCGCCCAAATCATGCTGCGCCGCGCCGGGCAGCTCGAGTACGCTTTCGGCACCAGCTACGAGCACCTGGCCGAAGCCATTCAGCAGCGCCTGAGCCGTCACCACGTCAAGCGGACCGCCAGCACCGCCCCGGCCGCTACGGACGACGCCTCGGCCGACCAATAACAGCCCGTACCTCAGCGGCGCAGCGCCAGCCCGGGCAGGGCCAGCGCTGCGCATTACTTACCCAGGCCCACCCAGCCGCGCTGCATGGCGTAGTACACCCCCGTGCCCACTACCAGCCCCACCAGGTAGCCGTAGGGAAGGCCGCTACACAGCAGCCCGACGAGCAGTGCCACCAGCAAATCGGTGCGCGAGCCGGCAATGTCGCGCACCAGGGCCGCCAGCGTCAGGGCTTCGAATAGCAGCAGCACGCCCAGAATCGGCAGGGGAAAAATCTGAACGATCTGCTGAAAGCCCTGGCTGAAAAACAGGCCCAGTACCAGAAACAGGCTGCCGTAAAGCAGCACCGAGCCGCCCGTGCGCGCCCCAAAGGCGTAGTGACCCACCAGCCCGCCCGAACCGTGGCACACCGGAAAACCGCCGAGGAAAGGGTTTACCAGGTTCATCAGCGCGTAGGTAAAGCTGATTTGGCGGATGGTGACCTGCCGCTCCGGGAAATGGTCGTGCAGCACCTGCCGGGTAGCCAGAATGGAATTGCCGAGGGAAAGGGGAATCTGCGGCAGGGCCAGCAGCACGGCGCCGGTCAGAATATCGGCGGGAACGGGTACGCGCGGCGTGGGCAGGTGCAGGCCGATGGCGCGCTGGGCCGTAGCCAGGTCGAGCTTGAATAGCAGGCCGTAAGCTACGCCGAGGCCGATAACCAGCAGGGCCGCCGGCACGCGCCGGTTGCCGAGCAGCACCACCGTAATCAGAAAGCCAGCCGCTGCCAGCGCGTAGCCGCCGAGGCCATCGGCGGGCACGTACTCTTTCAGGGCCAAGGTGGTGAGCTGCAGGGCCAGGCCGAACTGAATGCCGCGCACCACGGGCTTGGGCACCAGCCGGGCCAGGGCGTCAATCAGCCCCGTGGCCGTCAGCACCAGCATGCTCACCCCGATGGCCAGCCCGCCGCCGTAGATGACGCGGCCCGGCAGCTTTTGGGCAATGACCAGGGCCGCAAAGGCCTTGAGCGGTTGCACCGGCATGGGCAGCCCGTACCACAGCCCCGAAAACACCTGCATCAACCCGAACATGACCAGCACGCTGGCGCTATCCACGCCCGAGGCCGCGATGATGCCGATGAGCAGGGGCAAGTCGGTCCCCAGGTCGCCGAAGGCGCCGGCCAGCTCGTTGCGGTCGAAGCGGATGCGCGGGCGGGTAGGAGTAAAGGTGGTTTGCGGCATGGGTGCGTTACGGGCGTCGGTTTAGCCGCAAAGTGGCGTAACTGAGGCCGGAAATTGAGCAGGTTTACAACCTGCATGGAGCACTTGGGCGGTTTGGGAAAATATGCAGGCCGAAAGCCCGCCTGATGTTAAGCATCGGTTGCGCCTACGGCTAAACCGGCGCCAGCGGATAGCAGATAAGCCTACTCCGGCCAGGCCAGAATGCCACCGTCGAGGTTCAGCAGGTTGGTGTAGCCAAACTCCGTTTGCAGTTGGGCAATGGCCTTGGCGCTACGTGCCCCGGAGCGACAATACACTACCACTGGCTGATGGCGCGGAATGGCCCCGGCTGCGCTGCGCAAGGTGCCCAGGGGCAGCAGCGTAGCGCCGGGCAGGTGCCGCGTCTCAAACTCGGCCGGCTCGCGCACATCGAGCAGGAAGGGCGGCGCATCGGACTGCAATTGGGTGAGCAGCTCGGCGGCACTGATGCTGGCCGGGGCGGCGCAGCTCGGGTCGGCGTAATCGGCGGGCGGGGCCGAGTCGAGGGTGATTTGGCTGTACTCCGGGTGGCGGGCAAAGCGCAGGGTACGCGTCTGGAACGTCAGCGCGTCGAGCACCCACAGGCGCCCACTGAGCACGTCGCCGAGGTCGAGGATGACTTTAAGCGCCTCGGTGGCCTGGGCCGTACCAATGAGGCCGGGCAGCACGCCGAGTACGCCGGTGGCGTCGCAGTTGGGGGCTTCGGCCGGGCCGGGCGGCTGCGGAAACAGGCAACGGTAGGTGGGGCCGCCGCGGTAATTGAACACCGATACCTGCCCCTCGAACTTGTAGATGGCCCCCGATACCAAGGGCTTATCGAGCAGCACGCAGGCGTCGTTGAGCAGATAGCGGGTGGCGAAGTTGTCAGTGGCGTCTACCACCACGTCGTAGGTCGTTACCAGCTCGCGCACGTTGGCCGGCGTAACACGTACGGGATGCACCTCGCACTGCACCAACGGGTTGAGGCGCTGCACTTCGCGGGCGGCCGTGGCGGCTTTGGACTGGCCCAGGTCGGCGGGGCCGTAGAGAATCTGGCGCTGCAGGTTGCTTAGCTCCACTTGGTCGGCATCGGCAATGCCGAGGGTGCCTACGCCGGCGGCGGCCAGGTACTGCAGCACCGGGCAACCCAGCCCGCCAGCGCCCACCACCAGCACGCGGGCGGCCTGGAGTTTGAGCTGGCCGGCCTCGCCGATTTCGGTGAGCTGCAAGTGGCGGCGGTAGCGGTGACGTTCGTCGGGAGTAAGCACGGGCGGAGAAACAGGGTGACTAGGGCCGGAAGATACGGCGGGACCGAACGCGCGGCGCCCGAAGTCATCTAACTCTCCCGGGCTTCAAAAGTTGGTTTTCGCCGCATAGGTAGCAACCGAGCCGTCCCGTGCCGGTAACTATGGAGTAACCACAGCTTATTTCGCCAAGGAAAGGCAAGTCGCTGATACGCAAGGACAATGCGTGCTTCTGCCAGGAAACTTCATCTGCTCTTCATCAGCCAGTTAGGGGTTTTTGCTCGCGCATCAGCCCCCCGACAACGCCCGGCACGGCAGCCCGTACGCTATCAGCACTGCTGCCCTGAGTCGCTCAGCCTGCTCAGGCCTTTTCTACCACAACCACCGCACCGTTTCTCATGGCCGAAGCCTCCCTTCTGGACCGCAGCCGCATCGTGGCGGGCCCGGGCTTTAACCGCTGGCTGATTCCGCCCGCGGCCCTCGCCATTCACCTTGCCATTGGGCAGGCGTACGCGTTCAGCGTCTTCAAAAACCCGTTGATGTCGCTGCTCAGCCACGACGTGGACCACCCCGCGCCCGACGACTGGACGGCCGGGCAGGTCGGCTGGATTTTCTCCATTGCCATCGTGCTGCTGGGCCTCTCGGCGGCCGTGTTTGGCACCTGGCTGGAGCGGGTGGGCCCGCGCAAGGCCATGCTGGCCTCGGCGCTGTGCTTTGCCGGCGGCTTTTTCATCGGCTCCTACGGCGTGCATATTCACTCGCTGCCGCTGCTCTACTTCGGCTACGGTGTGGTGGGCGGCATCGGGCTGGGCATCGGCTACATCTCGCCGGTGAGCACGCTCATCAAGTGGTTTCCCGACCGGCCGGGCGTGGCTACCGGCATGGCCATCATGGGCTTTGGTGGCGGCGCCATGATTGCCTCGCCCTTGTCGCTGACCCTGATGAACCAATTTAAAAATGCCTCCGACAACGGTGTAGCGGCCACTTTTATCGCGCTGGGCGTTATCTACCTGCTCTTCATGCAGCTGGGCGTGTGGACCATCCGGGTGCCGGCCGAGGGCTGGCGGCCGGCCGGTTATGTGCCCGCGGCCAATCACAACGAAATGATTACGACCGGCAACGTGCTGGCTAGCCAAGCCATCAAAACGCCACAGTTCTGGCTATTGTGGGTGGTGCTGTGCATGAACGTCACGGCCGGCATCGGTATCCTCGAAACGGCCTCGCCCATGATTCAGGAAATCTTTTCCGACAAGGTATTAGGCGCGGGCCGGGGCATCACGGCCGCGGCGGCCGGCGGCTTTGTGGGCTTGCTGAGCTTGTTCAACCTGCTGGGCCGCTTTTTCTGGTCATCGGCCTCCGACAAAATCGGGCGCAAGCGCATTTACCTGATCTATTTCGGCCTGGGCATCGTGCTGTATGCCCTGCTGCCTACGCTGGGGCGCAATGCCTCGCTGGCCTTGTTTGTAGTAGCCTGCTGCCTGATTCTGAGCATGTACGGTGGGGGCTTTTCCACTATGCCGGCGTTTCTGAGCGACCTGTTTGGCAAGAAGGAGGTAGGCGCCATCCACGGGCGCGTGCTCACGGCCTGGAGCACGGCCGGCGTGCTGGGCCCGCTGCTGGTCAACTACCTGCACGAAAACGCCAAGGCGAAACAGCTGGAAGGCGCTGCTGCGTTCCAGAACGTGTTTTACACCATGGCCGGGCTGCTGGTGGTCGGCTTCATTGCCGATTTGCTGATCCGGGCCGTGAACGACAAGTACTTCGTGCACGAAACGGTGACGCGCGCCCAGGCCGAGGCCGCACCGGCGCACTAGACCGTTGATTTCCTCCAAGCTGCTTCTAAGTCATGGAACCGCAACCAAATTCTGCTCAGTCCACCGAATCTTCCTCCTCGCTCAAGGTCGCGCTGGCTTGGCTGTACGTCGGCGTCCCCCTGCTGTGGGGCGTTTCGCAGACCTTCATTAAAGCCCTGGCGCTGTTTAAGTAAGCAGGAATGGAAAAGGGAAGAATGAACAATTCAGGCCTCTGCCGGCTAGTTAACCTAGCACTCGGCTTCCCGCACTCCGGTTCTTCTTTCTTCATTCCTAATTCTTCCTCAACCTCAATGTCTGCGCCCGTATTTCTGCCGCCTACCAGCTACGAGTACGCCACCGTGCAGCGCGTGACGGCCGATGCCCGCGCCGATGCCTCCGACGTGCTGGCCGCCGAAGAGCCGTTGGAAATCCGCATCGGCTACGGGCCGGCCGGGCAGCGCGAGCACCGCACCCTGGCCGTAACCATGCGCACCCCCGGCCACGACCTGGAACTGGCCGCCGGCTTTCTGCTCACCGAGGGCCTCATCCGGCAGCGCCAAGACTTGCTGGGCCTGCTGCACTGCCCCGACGTGGAAAAGCCCGAGGAGCGCGAAAACGTGGTGCGCGCCGAGCTGGCCGCCACCGTGCCCTTGGACCTGCCGCGCCTGGAGCGGCACTTCTACACCAGTAGCAGCTGCGGCGTGTGCGGCAAAACCAGCATCGACGCCGTGCACGCGGCCGCCTGCCCGGTGCTGCCCACTGCTGGCCCGCTGGTGGCGGCCGAGGTGATTCATCAGCTGCCGGAGCGGCAGCGCGAGGCCCAGGCCGTGTTTGAGCAGACCGGCGGACTGCACGCCGCCGCGCTGTTTTCGACCACCGGGGAACTGCTGCTGCTGCGCGAAGACGTGGGCCGGCACAACGCCCTCGACAAGCTCATTGGGGCGGCACTGCTGGACGAGCAGGTGCCGCTGCACGAGCATATTTTGCTGGTCAGTGGCCGGGCCTCCTTCGAGCTGGTGCAGAAAGCGGCCGTGGCCGGCATTGCGGTGCTGGCTGCCGTGGGCGCGCCGAGCAGCCTAGCCGTGCAAGCCGCCGAGAACTTTGGCATGACGCTGCTGGGCTTCGTGCGTCAGCAGCGCTACAACATCTACTCTCACCCCTGGCGAATCGTGTAATGGGCTCCGGTCCGTTGCGCTACTTGTGCCCATGAAACTCCGCATCGAAGACAACACCCTGCGCCTGCGCCTCTCCGAGGAAGAAGTGGCGCAGTTTGCCGCCGCCGGCCGCGTGGCCGCGGTGGTGCCCCTGGCGCCCGGCCCCGAGGGCCAGCTCACCTACGCCCTGCAGCAAACCGACGATGATTCGACGGCCGCCGCGCAAACCTTGCGCGTGGCCTACACGCCCGGCGCCTTATCGGTGCTGGTGCCCAAAGCGCTGGGTCAAGCCTGGCTGGGCCCGGAGCAGATCAGCCTCACGGCTACCGTCGACATGGCCGACGGCCACGACCTACGTATACTGGTAGAGAAAGACCTCGGCTGCCGCCACTGAGTAACATCAGTAGCCGGTACTAGGCCGCTGATTTCGGCACGGGCTGGATACCCGCCGATAATTCAGCTGACGAACTTATTTCCTCCATTCACCCACGCACCCACCTAAAAACAGCCTCCCATAGTCGTCAGGCTCCTCCTCTCCGGCGAGAGGGGGCCGGGGGGTGAGGCCTCAATATGGAAAAGTCTCCCGCCCAAGACCCCAGCCAATCCGGCAAAACCCACGAGCAGCACGCCGCCAGCAACGCGCCCAAGAGCGGCGAGCGGCCCAGCCAGGGTGCTGCCCCCACCAACGACCACTACGACAACGGCGGCAAGCCCGACGCCGACAAGCGCCCCATGCACGCTCCCGATACCCTCGGGGCCAAGCACAAATACCCGGTGCTGGCCCAGCCCCCGGAGGCCTTTACCGGCCTCACCCTCGGCAAGCCCAGCAAAGTAGCCGCCGGCCTGACGGCCGTTATCAAGTCCATGGAGTTCAGCTGGAGCGAAGCCGGCCTGACGCGCGGCACGCACGCGCTCATGAAGCTCAACCAGATGGACGGATTCGACTGCTCCAGCTGCGCCTGGCCCGACCCCGACACCCACCGCTCCGTGGCCGAGTTCTGCGAGAACGGCGCCAAGTCGACCGCCTCGGATACCGACCACCGCACCATCGGGCCGGAGTTTTTCGCCCAGCACAGCGTGGCCGACCTTTCGCGCTTCACCGACCGCGACCTGAACAACGCCGGCCGCATCACGCACCCCATGGTGCTGCGCCCCGGCGCCACGCACTACGCGCCCATCAGCTGGGAAGAAGCCTTTCACTTGGTGGCCGATAACCTGAATGCGCTGAATTCGCCCGACGAGGCGGCCTTCTACACGTCCGGCAAGGTGCCCAACGAGCCGGCCTACGCCTACCAGCTGTTTGTGCGCGAGTTCGGCACCAACAACCTGCCCGACTGCTCCAACATGTGCCACGAGAGCAGCGGCGCGGCCCTCACCAACACCACCGGCCTGGGCAAGGGCTCCGTCACGCTCAACGACATCTACGAGGCGGAGGTCATCATCATCATGGGCCAGAACCCCGGCACCAACCACCCGCGCATGCTCACGGCCCTGCAAAAGGCCAAGCGCAACGGGGCCAAAATCATCAGCGTGAACCCGCTGATGGAAGCCGGGCTGAACCACTTCCGCAACCCGCAGGACTTCATGAACCCGCTGAAGGCCCTGGGCGCCCTGGTGGGCGACGGCACCCAGATAACCGACCTGTGGCTGCAGGTGAAGGTGAATGGCGACATGGCCGTGCTGCGCGGCATCATGAAGTATTTGCTCGAAGCCGAGGAGCGCAACCCCGGCCAGGTTATTGACCACGACTTCATCCGCGAGTACTCGGCCCACTACGAGGAGTTCCTTACCGAGCTGCACAACACCAGTTGGGAAGATATCGAGCAGATGAGCGGCGTGCCGCGCGAGCAGCTGCTGGAAGCGGCCAACATCCTCGGGCCGAAAAAGAAAATTATCACCTGCTGGGCCATGGGCCTCACGCAGCAGAAAAACGCCGTGTACAGCATCGGTGAAATTGTGAACCTGCACCTGATGAAGGGCGCGGTGGGCATTCCGGGCGCCGGCCTGTGCCCGGTGCGCGGCCACTCCAACGTGCAGGGCGACCGGACCATGGGCATCTGGGAGCGGCCCCACAAGGAATTCCTCGACGCGCTGGAAAACGAGTTTGACTTCCAGCCTCCGCGGGAACACGGCCTCGACTCGGTGGAAACCGCCAAGGCCATGTACGACGGCCGCATCAAGGTGTTCCTGAGCTTCGGCGGCAACTACCTCTCGGCCATGCCCGACACGGAGTTCATCGCCGAAGGCATGCGCAAGCAGAAACTCACGGCCTTCATTGCACCCAAGCTCAACCGCGGCCACCTCGTGACGGGCGAAACCTCGCTGCTGCTGCCCTGCCTAGTGCGCGCCGAAATCGATGTGCAGCGCTCGGGCAAGCAGTTCGTGACCTGCGAAAACTCCATGGGCGTGGTGGAAGCCTCGCACGGCGTGCTGCAACCCATCGAGGGGCAGGTGCTCAGCGAAACGGCCATCGTGTGCGGCATAGCTATTGCCACCCTCGGCGAAAAGACCAAGACCGATTGGGTGGAGATGATGGAGAACTACGACGTCATCCGCGACCATATCGCCCGCACCATTCCGGGCTTCGAGGACTTCAACCAGAAGGTACGCCGGCCCGGCGGCTTTTACCTGCCCAACGGCCCACGGGAGCGAAAATTCACGACCGAAAACGGCAAGGCCAACTTCACCGTCACCGAGTTCAAGAAGCACGAGCTGGCGCCCGGGCAGTTGGTCTTGTTCAGCCTGCGCAGCCACGACCAGTTCAACACCATCATCTACGACTACAACGACCGGTACCGGGGCGTGTACGGCGAGCGGCGCGTCATCTTCATGAACCCCGAGGACATGCGTGAGCGAAACATCCGCGAACGGCAGCTGGTCACCATTACCAGCCATTTCGAGGGGCAGCAGCGCTACGCCGAGCGCTTCATTGCGGTGCCCTACGACATGCCCCGCGGCAACTGCGCCGCCTACTACCCCGAGATGAACGTACTGGTGCCCGTGGCCAGCGTGGCCGACGTGAGCAACCAGCCCACTTCCAAATGGGTGGTGGTAACGGTGGCCCCGCTGCCCGAAACCCTGCCCGCCGGCACGACCACGTCGGCACGGCTGGCGGCTGTGGTATAAGTAAAATCGTCTGTCATCCTGTATCTGTCATTCGCGTTGCGGACGACAGATGCAGGATGACAGACGATCAGGAGTACTGCAAGAAAAAGCCCGCGGAAGATGCTTCCGCGGGCTTTTTTGCGAAGGTAGGGTCAGGTTTGGTTGTGGAAGAGAGGAGCGAACAAGAAGCTAGTTTTGGCGTTCGGCCAGCCAGCGCAGGCAGGCTTCGTGGTCAGCGGGGCCGCGGTACACGAGGCGGCCGTTTTTCAGGTCGCCGGCGTACACCTCGACTTCGGGCGAAGCCTGAGGCACGTACACCCGCACCGATTCGCGGCGCCCGGGCCGCACGTACGTGGCGCCCGGAGCTTCGGGCCAGGAAATTTCGTAGAACCCGGCGTTGACCAACTGCACATCAAGCATAGCTATGTTGAAATGTTTGTTGTGACAAGCATATTTTATCGCGGCAAAGTTCCAAAAGGTTTCCCGCGGCTACTACTGATTTTGTTTTTGCGACTAATACGGAGGTTCGGCGGCTGGCTTGCCCGGTAGTCGGCGGCAGCAGCTCGACTGGCGTGATTTTGGCGGCGGGGTAGTATAAAAGGCAGCTGGGGGTTGCAAACGTTTGCGCAAACCCGACATCAGCCCGAAATACGTAGCGCGCTAACAATCCGGTAGCTGCGCTACGTACAAGCCCGAAAAATCTGCGGGAGCAGCAAAAAAACCGGACAACTGAAATGGAATTCCGTACACCCCATTTGCTGCCGCAGCCTCACTTCAATTTGATGCTTCAGTTCCCGCCCCGGCGGGTACTACGCTATACCTTACATGACGCAGGAACAACTACGCCTGGCTGAGACCAAAGCCGGCACCGCGGCTTGGCAAAAATTTGGACCCTACCTGACCGAACGCCAATGGGGCACGGTTCGCGAAGACTACAGCGCTGACGGTAACGCCTGGAATTTCGTGTCGCACGACATGGCCCGCAGCTATGCTTACCGCTGGGGCGAGGAGGGCATCGGCGGCATTTCGGATGATCAGCAGCTGCTGTGCTTCGGTGTAGCCCTGTGGAACGGTACCGACCCCATGCTCAAGGAGCGCCTGTTTGGGGTAACCAACGGGCAGGGCAACCACGGCGAGGACGTGAAGGAGTGCTATTACTACTTAGATAGCACGCCCACGCACTCCTACATGAAAATGCTCTACAAGTACCCGCAGCGCCAGTTTCCCTACCAGAAGCTGCTGCAGGAAAACGCCCGCCGCTCGCGGCAGGAGCCCGAGTACGAGCTGCTCGATACCGGCGTGTTCGACAAGGACCGCTACTACGACGTGTTCGTGGAGTATGCCAAGGCCGGGCCCGACGACCTACTGATCAAAATCTCGGTGCACAACCGCGGGCCCAAAACCGCCCGCCTGCACGTGCTGCCGCAGCTCTGGTTCCGCAACACCTGGAGCTGGGGCTACGACCCGTACCGCCCCAAGCTGAGCACGCCCGCGCCCGGCGTGGTGCGCGCCGAGCACCGCGACCTGGGCGAGTACCACCTGTACTGCGACCATAACCCCGCGCTGCTCTTCTGCGACAACGACACCAACGGCGCCCTGCTCTACGAGCTGGAAGGCAAGGGGCAATACTTCAAGGATGGCATCAACAACTACGTGGTGAAGGGCGACCGGAAGGCCGTCAACAAGGCCCAGGTGGGCACTAAGGCCGCCGCGCAGTATGTGCTGTCGGTGCCGCGCGGCGGCACCAAGCACGTGTGCCTGCGCCTGAGCAAGCAGGAGCTGGCTCAGCCGTTTGCCGACTTCAAAGCCCTGTTTGCCCAGCGCCGCCACGAGGCCGACGAGTTCTTCGACTGCCTGCAGGACAAGCTGCCCGACGCCGATGCGCGCAACATCCACCGGCAGGCGCTGGCCGGCATGCTCTGGAGCAAGCAGTATTACTACTACGACATGACCCAGTGGCTCGACGGCGACCCGGGCGTGTTCACGCCGCCCGCCGAGCGCCGCAAGGGCCGCAACAACAACTGGCGCCACCTGCGCAACGCCGACATCGTGTCCATGCCCGACAAGTGGGAGTACCCCTGGTACGCGGCCTGGGATTTGGCCTTCCACTGCGTGCCGCTGGCTATGGTCGACTCGGAGTTTGCCAAAAACCAGCTGCGTCTGCTCACCCGCGACTGGTACATGCACCCAAACGGGCAGCTGCCGGCCTACGAGTGGAATTTTGCCGACGTGAACCCGCCGGTGCACGCCTGGGCCACCTGGCGCGTGTACCAGATGGACAAAAAGCTCAACGACGGGCAGGGCGACCTGCAGTTCCTGGAAACGGTGTTTCACCGCCTGATGCTGAACTTCACCTGGTGGGTGAACCGCAAGGACCGCAACGACCACAACATCTTCGAGGGCGGCTTCCTGGGCCTGGACAACATCGGCGTGTTTGACCGCTCGGCCCCGCTGCCCACGGGCGGCTACATCGAGCAGGCCGACGGTACCTCCTGGATGGCCATGTACGCGCTGAACATGATGCGCATCGCCCTGGAGCTAGCTCGGCAAAATCCCGTGTACCAGGATATTGCCGGCAAGTTCTTCGAGCACTTCCTCTACATCGCCGAGGCCATGACCAAGGCCGGCGACGGCAGCTTCAACCTCTGGGATGAGGAAGACCAGTTCTTCTACGACGTGCTGCATCTGCCTGACGACGAGCGGGTAAAACTCAAGGTGCGCAGCATCGTGGGCCTGATTCCGCTCTTCGCGGTGGAGGTGCTCGACGAAGGGCTGCTGGAGGCCATGCCGGCTTTCACGCAGCGGCTGCGCTGGCTGCTCGACAACCGCCCGCATCTGGCGGCGCTGGTGTCGCGCTGGCAGGAGCCGGGCAAGGGCGAGCGGCACTTGCTGAGCCTGCTGCGTCGCCACCGCCTGGAGAAGCTACTTATCCGCATGCTCGACGAGGCCGAATTCCTTTCTGAGCACGGCATCCGGGCCCTCTCGCGCTACCACCACGAGCAGCCCTACGTGTACAACACGCTCGATGCACAGTTCGTGGTGAAGTACGAGCCGGGCGAGTCCGAGTCCAACCTGTTCGGCGGCAACTCAAACTGGCGCGGCCCGGTGTGGTTCCCCATCAACTACCTCATCATCGAGTCGTTGCAGCGCTTTCACTTCTACTACGGCGACGCTTTCACGGTGGAGTACCCCACGGGCTCCGGCCAGTTTCTGACCCTGAACGGCGTGGCCAACGCCCTGGCCGAGCGCCTCACCCGCATCTTCCGCCGCGACGAGCAGGGCCAGCGCCCCGCCTTCGGCCAGTACGACAAGCTACAGCAGGACCCGCACTTCAAGGACTATTTGCTCTTCCACGAGTACTTCCACGGCGACGACGGCCACGGCCTCGGCGCCAGCCACCAAACCGGCTGGACTGGCCTGGTAGCACGGCTGCTGCAGCCGCTCACGCCCATTGGCGGAGCTATTGAGCGGCCGCAGCAAACCGCCGTGGCAGTGCCGTAGGTTGGTAATTCGCTACGCCAGACGGCCACGGAACTTCGGTTTCGTGGCCGTCTGGCGTTAAGTATGCCCAGCAGAAACAGACGAGGACGCCTGGGCAGGTAGGGTAGGAGCAATCCGGCGTAGGCAACGGTCGGCGAGGAAAAGGCATCTTGCACCCCGATAAGCTGCTTTTCGGCGGCGTGCATTTCCCTAGCCAACTCCGTCCTGTGCTCTATTATACCCGTCACTTAAGCTTGGTCGCCTGCTTACTGCCAGCCGCGGCCTGGGGGCAGGCGCCTACGCCGGCTGTTACCACCCACGAAACTCCCACCCGCCTCAACGACCTGGTGCACACGCGGCTGGCGCTGCGCTTCGACTACGCCAAGCGTTACGCCTATGGGCAGGAGTGGGTCACGCTGAAGCCGCACGCCTACGCCACCGACTCGCTGCAGCTCGACGCTAAAGGCATGGACATCAAGGCGGTGGCGCTGGTGCAGGGCGACGCCCGACGGCCACTCCAATACCGCTACAACGGGCAGGTGCTGCGCATCGGGCTGGGCCGCACGGTGAAGCCTGGCGAGCAGTACACCGTGTACCTCGACTACGTGGCCAAGCCCGACGAGCTGCACGCCAAGGGCAGCGCCGCCATCCGCGCCGCAAAGGGCCTGTACTTCATCAATCCCGACAGCACCGTGGCCAGCAAGCCCCGGCAGATCTGGACCCAGGGCGAGACGGAGGCCTCGTCGGTGTGGTTTCCGACCATTGACCGGCCCAACCAGAAAACCACCGCCGATATCAGCCTCACGGTGCCCGCCCGCTATGTGACGCTGAGCAACGGCCGCCTGACCGGGCAGCAAACCAACGCTGACGGTACCCGCACCGACCGGTGGCAGCAGGAACAGCCGCACGCGCCCTACCTCTTTATGCTGGCCGTGGGTGACTTCCGCATCAAGCGGGAGCAGTGGCGGGGCAAGGAAATCAGCTACTACCTGGAGCCGCAGTACGCCGCGCAGGCTCAGGCCATTTTCGGTCATACCCCCGAGATGCTGGAGTTTTTCTCCAACCGCCTCGGCGTGGAGTTTCCGTGGAGCAAGTACGCCCAGGTGGTGGTGCGCGACTACGTGTCGGGGGCCATGGAAAACACCAGCGCCTCGCTGTTCGGCGAACAGGCCCAGGCCTCAGCCCGCGAGCTGCTCGACTGGGAATACTCCGGCGTGGAGCGCGAAATTGCTCACGAGCTGTTCCACCAGTGGTTCGGCGACTACGTGACCTGCGAAAGTTGGGGCCAGCTGACGGTGAACGAGTCCTTCGCCAACTACAGCGAAATCCTCTGGGCCGAGCACAAGCTGGGCACCGACGCGGCCAGCCACCAAGCTTACCGCAGCCTGTACGCCTACCTGGCCAACCCGGCCAACTTCGCCAAGCCGCTGGTGCGCCGCGAGTATGCCGATAAGGAAGACCTGTTCGATGCGGTGACTTACCAGAAGGGCGGGCGCATCCTGCACATGCTGCGCCACGAGTTGGGCGACGCGGTGTTCTTCCGCGGCCTGAACCTCTACCTCACCCGGCAGGCCTTCGGCACCGGCGAGGCGGAGCAGCTGCGCCTCGCGTTGGAAGACGCCTCCGGCCGCGACCTGACGGGCTTTTTTCAGCAGTGGTATTACCGCCCCGGCCACCCCGTCGTCACCATCGAGTACGGCCCCTGGGATGCCAGTGCCCGCACGCAGAGCGTGACCGTGCGCCAGACGCAGCCTGGTCCCGCCTACACGTTGCCGCTGGACGTGGACGTGTACACCGGCGGCCGTGCCCAGCGCCACCGCGTAGTGCTCAGCGCGGCCAGCCAGACGTTCAGCTTCCCGGCCGCCACGCGCCCCGACCTAGTCAACCTGGATGCTGACAACGTGCTGCTCTGGCAAAAAACCGACCACAAGCCGCTCAGCGCCTTTGTCTACCAGTACGCCCACGCCCCCGGCTACCTTGATCGGCTCGAAGCCATCAAGGCCTGCCTGGCCCATGCCGACGACGCCTCGGCCCGCCAAACGCTGCTGGCCGCCCTCGGCGACAAGTATTACGCCTTGCGCTGGACAGTACTCGAAAACGTGAACCTAGTGAAGCAGCCGGCGCTGCGCAAAGCCCTGCTGCCCACCGTGCAGCGCCTCGCCACGGCCGACCCTGACCCGCACGTGCAGGCCGAAGCGCTGAAAGTGCTCAGCACCTTGAACGACAAACGCTACGCGCGCACGTTCACGGCCGCGCTCGGCAGCCGGTCGTACGCCGTGCAAGGGGCAGCGTTGCGGGCCCTGGCCGGCGTGGATTTGCCCCGCACCGTGCAGCGGGCCGCCGCATTTGAGGCCGACCACCGCGCTGCCCTTACGGAGGCACTGGTGAGCGTGTATGCCCAGGCCGGCGACCCGGCTCGGCTGCCCTTCGTCATCAAGCAGGTAGATGCTGCCGCGCCGCTGGCTCGTCTGCGTATGATGCCCGACCTCAGCCAACTGCTGGGCCGCACAACCGACGCCGGGACTTTTGCCCAGGGCGTCGACCGCATGAAGGCCATGGCCATCGAGTACAAGCCCTATGGCGTCGATAAGCCCATCCTGGAGCTGCTGCAGAAGCTGCAGACGCAGGCTAAGGGAGCCGCGCAACAGCAAACGGTGGCGCAGGCCATGCGGGATATCGAGCAGGCGAAATAGCGGCGCCCGGTGGCTGGCAACGGCTGCAGGCATTGGCAAGACTGAACAATTCAGCCGTGGCTGGGTTGCTACGCCCGATTGTCACCTTGCCAAAACCCTATGAGCTACCCCAACGCCGTTGAGCTAAGCGTCGCCGACGGCACCACCATGCAGGCCTACACGGCCTTCCCCGAAGCCGCCGCTACCACGGCCGTACCCGGCATCATCCTGCTGCAGGAAGCCTTCGGCGTCAACGCCCACATCCGCGACGTGGCCGACCGGCTGGCCGCGGCTGGTTACGCCGTTATTGCCCCGGAACTGTTTCACCGCACGGCCGCGCCCGGCTTCGAAATCAGCTACGATGACTTTCCGAGCGCCGCGCCGCACTTCCACGGCATCACCCCAGAGGGCCTGACTGCCGACTTGCACGCTGCCCACGCCTGGCTGCAGGCGCAGCAGGGCCGCGTGCAGGCCGACAAAATCGGCAGCATCGGCTTTTGCCTCGGCGGGCGCGTGTCGTTTTTGGCCAACGCGGTGCTGCCGCTGGCTGCGGCCGTGTCGTACTACGGCGGGGGCACGCATACTTTGGCCGGGCGGGCCGCGGAGCTGCACGCGCCGCACCTGTTCTTCTGGGGCGGGCAGGACAAGCACATTCCCAAGGAGCAGGTCGATACCGTCACGGCGGCGCTGGACGCGGCCGGCAAGCCCTACGTCAACACCGTCATATCCTACGCCGACCACGGCTTCCACTGCGACGCCCGCGGTAGCTACCACCCCGAAGCCGCCAAGGAAGCCTGGGCCCTGACGCTGGCTTTCTTCGCCGAGAAGCTGGGCTAAGGCCAAGCGCAGCGGCCGGCTAATCACGGCTCAAAACCAGAACGTCATTCCGAGCGCAGCCGAGGAATGACGTTCTGGTTTTACGGCTTGAGGAAGCCCGTCGGGCAGCCTAGCTGCGGGCGTCCTTTTTGGCTACCACGTTGAAATTCAGTGTGAAGGTGTCCTCGATGGCCTTGTCGCCGAGGTCGGAGAAGAAGGCCGCCGAGCGGAACTTGATGTCGTACTTGGTGCGGTCGATGGTGGCTACGCCCGAGGCGGCCGCTACGCCGTCCTTCACGCCTACTTTGGCCGGGAAGGTCAGGGGCTTGGTGATGCCCTTGATGGTGAGGTCACCGGTCACTTCGGCGTTGTTGCCCTGCGCATCGGCCTTGATGTTTTTAATGCTGGTGATGACGAAGGTCGCGGTCGGGTTTTTCTCGGTGGAGAAAAAGTCGTCGCCTTTCAGGTGCGTGGTCAGGCGCGCGTTCATGCCCTCGTTGGTCACGTCCAGAATTTTCAGCCCGGCCACGTCGAAGGTGAAGCTGCCGCCCACAATCTGGTTGCCTTTTACCTGCACGGAGCCGTCTTTCAGGGGCACGGTGCCGTTGTGCTGGCCGGTTACTTTCTTGGCCACCCAGCCCAAGGTGCTCAGCTGCGGCTGCACGGCGTAGGTTTCGGGGCCGGCCTTGCGCACGGCAGCGGCAGTGGTGGGGTGAGCGGGCGACGCAATAAACGACGGCAGGGAGAGCAGGGCCGAAGCGGCCAGCAAGGAGAGGAAAAGTTTTTTCATGCGAGAAAAGAGAAGGTGGTAGTGTCGCGCGCAGGGCCGATGGCCGCGGGCTGCCGACGTTGTCGGCTCACTCGCCCAAACACGGCCACTAGGTTGCCTGCGCCGTCGAAAAGATACGTAGGCCCTTGATAATTACTGGCATTCGGTAAACACCACTGCCGGCGTACTGGCAATGACCAGGCTGCGCCCTTGAGCCGCGTTGCGGTGCAGGTAGAAGTAGCAGGTGATGGGACGCTTCAGGTCGGGCCGGCTCCACACGGCGGCCAGCGGATACCGGATGACGAGCGTGTCGGTAGCTTTGGTGGCGGCCACATGGCCCATCCGGCCTTCGGAAAAGGTGCGGCGCCGGTCCGTGCTCTGAAACTTAATCGAGACAGAGTAGCCGTACGCCGATTTCTCCTGCTCCGTCAGGTGATACGCCACCTTGGCTACCAGTACGGCTTTAGCCGAAGGTGTGGCGCAGGGCGGCTGGTTCAGGGTCAGCAGCTTGATGGTATTGGCACCGGTGGCCGGGGAAGGAGCCTGGCGCAGAATAGCGCGGGCCGATGTGCCGGGCAGCAGCAACAATGGTAACAGATAAGCGGCGTAGCATACGTAAGGCCTCATAAGCGAAATTGCATAATAAGCTGGCTGCAATACTAGCGTTTCGTCGCGGCTTGCCTAAGACTGACTGCCTTGCCTCAACAGACAATAATCCTGATCAGCAGCAGCGCTCAGGAGTCGCGGCCGCGCAACGCATATGCCTCGTGCGCTTGCTGCAAGGGCGCCAGCAGGTGTCGGTCGATGTAAAACGTGCCGAAGGGCACCACGCAGGCCAACAGCACTTTCCAGGTAGTCTGGCCGAAACGCCAGCGGTATTCCACGCCTACGCGCAGGGTATTTAGCACAAAGAGCAGAAACAGCAGGCCGTGCACGGGCCCCAGCGCCTCTACCCAGGTCGGGTCGTGGCGCAGGTACTTCAGCGGCACGGCCACGCCCAGCAGTAGGAGCAGGGACAAGCCTTCGGCTAGGCCGAGCAGGCGCAGACGGCCGATGGGGGAAGAAAGCGGACGAGGCATGAGCAAAAAGCTGTTAGAAGCGGAAAAGCGGGCGGTTGGCCAGCGGCGAAAACGGCCACGGAATAGCGGCCAGCATGATCAGCAGGGCCGCCGCAAACCACAGCGTCATGGTGCGAAACCGCGCCGCGTCGGTGGCGCGACGCTTGGCCAGGGCCGAGCCGATGGTCAGCACTACCACGGCCAGCGTCATCAGCAGCACGTGCAGCAGGCCGAAGAAGCGGGCATCGGAGGTGGCGAGGCGGGCCGACTGGCGGAAAGACGCTACCAGCGGACTGCTGAAGTACAGCGCATAGCCCAGCATGAGCTGCACCTGGGCCAGCGTAGCCGCCGAGTGGCGCAGGGTGTTGTCGAGGGGGCGGAAGGGGCGCTGGCCCAGCCACCCGCGGCCGGCGCGGCCCAGGGCCAGCAGCAGCCCGGCCAGCACGGCCCAGCGAAACCAGGAATGCAGCGTAAGCAGGAGTACGTACATGGCCTCAGACGTTGAGCGGTCCGGGCCGCCGGAAGTACTCGTAAACAAGTGGTGCCTGGGCGCACAACCGTCCCGCTGGTAGGGAGTTGAGCGTGTAAAGAGGCCCCGCCGGAGGGGGCACGAACAAGGAAAGACACGAGAGCATGGCGCCGGTGAATGATGATGGGGCAAAGCTCCGGCTCACGGGCGCCAGCGGCTAGGACGCAGCCAGCCAAAATCAGGACGCGTGCATCTGCCGGCGAAACGCCAGGGGCGTCAGGCCGGTGTGCTTTTTGAACAGCCGACTGAAGTAGGACGCGTCGGCCAGCCCCACTTCCAGGGCAATTTCGCCCACTGTAAGCGGGCTTTGGTAGAGCAACACCTTGGCCTCCAGCACCTGGCTTTCCTCGATCCACTTCGCCGGGGCCTTGCCCGTAACGTGGCGTACGCATTTGCCCAGGTGCCCCGCCGAAACGTGCAGCCGGGCGGCGTAGTCATCGACGCGGTGACTGGTGCGCAGCGAAGTGGCCACCAGCTGCAAAAAGCGCTGTGTGAGCCCTGCGGCCGCATTGGGTGCTGCCGTCGTGGCGGAAGTTGAATCGGCACGGACCAGCTCGTGCAGAAAGGCCCGCAGGTAGGCCCGAAGCAGATCCGCGTGCTGCAGGCCGTGGGCTTGGTAGTCGGCCAGCAGGCGGCGCAGCAGTTGTTCGGCAAAGCCCGCCGCCAGAGCATCGAGCCGAATGAACGGCGCGCCCCAGAACTGCAGCACGCTGAAGCTGCCCGGCGACTCGCCCGGGCCGAGCACAAAGTCGTCGTGGAAGTGGCAGAGCAGGCCCGTGTTTACGTCGCCGGGTGCGAAGCTATACACCTGCCCGGCCCGCACTAGAAGGACTTCACCTGGCCCGGCGGTGTAGCTTTCGGTGCCGATGTGCATGCGCGCCGTGCCCGAGGTGAGCAGCAGGCAGGAATGCGCGGTGGAGCGCGCCGGCGCCCCGCCCCGCGTGAAGTGCTGGTACATCTGCTCCACCGGCACGATGAAAAAACGCTCCGCCGCGGGTGTCAGCAGCCCGCTGAAGGCTGCCGGGTCGGGCATAAAGCGGCGCAGGTAGGTTTCGGGCTGATACGTGCGAATGGGAGCGGGCAGCGGCGCGGGCATAGCGGGAGCAGACGTGGGTTGCTGTGGCAGACGCATGACCGCCGCCAATATTTTACGCCCCACTGCCCGTCAGGCTGGATCAAGGAATTTCAGAACGATCATGCGGAGCCTCGCCCAAGCGGCTACGGTTACTTTTAACTACACTACTTAAGATCCTATCCGACAAGTATAGGTCGTCATGTCGAGCGCAGCCGAGACATCTCGCTCGGGTGCTATTCTTCTCGTTGAACCATTGATTTACCATCCGAGACGTCAGCACGCGAGATGTCTCGGCTGCGCTCGACATGACGGGCTGTTTCAGTCTGTGCCACTTGTCGAATAGAGGCTAAGCTCCCGGAGCAAAACACAGAAGCTTTTGCAAAGCAGGCTGATACCTGAACCGAGCCTCAGCCCAGGCGCAGCTGGTCCTGGTACGAGGCGCCGATGGGCACCGCCCGGCCGCGCACGCTCACCTGGTGCCGCTCGATTTTGTCGATGTGGGCGGTGGCCACCACGTAGGAGCGATGCACCCGCGCAAAGCGCCCCGGCGGCAATAGTGCCAACACCTCCTGCATGCTCAGGCGGGTGAGCAGGCGCTGCGTGGGCAACACAAAGGTGACGTAGTTGCCGGCCGCTTCCAGGTATAGAATGTCTTCGTAGCGCACTTTCACCTGCTCGTAGCCGGTCTTCAAAAACAAGTAATCCTTCGTGGGAGCCATAGGCGCCTGCCCCCGCAGCTGCAGTAGCTCCTGGGCTTTGTTGCAGGCTTTTACGAAGCGTGCCAGCGAAAACGGCTTGAGCAGGTAGTCGACGGCATCCAGCTCGAAGCCCGTGACGGCGTGCTCGGCGTAGGCCGTGGTGAAGATGACCAGCGGCCGGGTTGGCAGCGTCTTTACCAGCTCCAGGCCCGAAATGTCGGGCATGTTGATGTCAAGAAACAGCAGGTCCACGGGCTCCTGCTGCAGGTAAGCCAGGCCCTGAAAGGCATCGGTGAAGCCCGCGGCCAGCTCCACGAAGGGTACCTTGGCTGCCAGGGCGCGCACCACGTCCAGGGCAATGGGTTCATCGTCGATGGCAATGGCCTTCATGCGGGAAAGAAAAGCGGAGGCGAAAAATACGGGTGGTACGAGCTGGTCAAGCCTGTTTGGTGTTGCTTACGGTGTTTTTTGCCGGTCATCCTGCGGCGCAGCCCCGGCCAACAACAATCTATAGCTGCAGGGTCAGGTGCACGAAGTACTCGTCGATGCTGCGGCGGATGATGAGTTCGTGCCGCTCGGGGTAGAGCAACTGCAGGCGCTGGCGCACGTTGGCCAGGCCAATACCCGACGACTCCGTGGTCCAGCCCGAAGCCGGCCGGGCGTGGGTGCTGTTGTACACGTCGAAGTACAGGGTGTTGTTCTCGCAGTGCAGGCTCACCTTGATCCATGACTTGTGCTGCAGGCTGATGCCGTACTTGAAGGCGTTTTCCACGAAGGGAATCAGCAGCATGGGCGCAATTTCGGCCGTGGGAGGCGCCTCCGCCAGGCTCGTATCGATGCTGATGCCGGGGGAGGTGGCGGTGCGCAGCGTTTGCAGGGCAATGTAGTTACGCAGGTACTCCGTTTCGCGGGCCAGCAGGATGCGCGGCTGGTGGTTTTCGTGGAGCATGAAGCGCATCATGTCGCCCAGCAGCTGAATGCCTTGCGCCGTCCGCTCGCCGTTTTCCTGCAGGGCCGTGCCGTAAAGCGTGTTCAGGGCATTGAACAGGAAGTGCGGGTTGATCTGCGAGCGGAGCAGATCGAGGCTGGCCGTGGACTGGCCCAGCTCCTGTTGCAGGCCCGTCAGGGCTTGGTGGCGACGCAGGCGGCGGCGATAAATCAGCCAGGAAGCAGGAGCCGTCACAATCAGGTTGAAAACCACCTGGAACACGTTGAAGCTCACGGCTACCTCACTGTCGCTGGTGATGATGAGCAGCACCAGGGCCACCGGCACCACCGAGGCCACCAGCACCAGAAAGGCCTTCACCAGGTAATTGCCGAAGGGCCGCCGCCCGAGCGAGGAGGGAATGAGTACGCCGCAGGCCATGGCGTGAAAGAGCACAGCTATGGCCAGCATGGTCCCCCCGTAAAGGCCAACCTCGTTTGGAGCGCCCGTGGCCACGAAAAACAACATGCACATCAGCCACAGCGCAAAGCCCAGCAGCACGTCGCGGGCAATGCTGTGCGGCTCGGAGGGCAGCGGATCGGCGGTGGCCGGGGCGAAGATGTTGAAAGGGCGCAGGAAAGCGGGCAGGGCTAGCATGGGCAGCAAACGGCGTGAGAATAACAAATATCCCGCTTCTGGCTGGCAGAAGCGTTTCGTTTGGCAAGGATACTAGGTGGCCCCGGTGCCCGGAAAATAATGGGATGAAAGGCGGCAGAAAAGGTATGAACAGCCGCAATTCAGAGCAGAGCACTAGCATTACTAGTTGACCTTACCGCTTTCGACGCTTTGCTCGACTATCTAGGAAGTGTTAACAGTGATTATCTTGAAACATGGAGCAAATGTTGACGGACGCGCAGTGGGCGCGGTTAGCGCCGCTGCTGCCGGGTCGGGCGGGCACGAGCGGCGGACGCGGCCGGGACAACCG
>NZ_MVBC01000016.1 GCF_002007105.1 Hymenobacter sp. CRA2
GTTAAGCCCCGGAGCGCCCATGGTACTGCCTTCGCCGGCGGGAGAGTCGGTCGCCGCCAACCTTGTCCCTCGCTTCGCCCCCTCGCGGTTCGCCCGCCGAGGGGGCGTCGCTGTTTCTACCCCCCCCCACGGCCCCGCCCTAGGCGCACTCCTCCCGCGTGAGCTGCTCGTTGCAGCTGATGGCCGCCTGCGCCCCTTCCGCCGCCGCCACCAGCGCCTGCTGCGCCGCCGGCGTGGTGTCGCCCGCCGCGTACACCCCTGGAACTGTCGTTAGAATTAGAGCATTATGGGCAACTTTTGCTGTAGCCTATGCCTACACGATATATAGGGCCTGGGTACGTCATGGCCTACGGTATACTATGTATAAGGACGAATCGAGTATTATGAAGTGGCATGCGGGAGTGTGTTGCTCGCCTTAGTCGTATTCTATCGACTGTAAAATCATATACCTAAACTGCTACCATCAGGTACAGATCTAAAAAAGGGAACCTGCATTAATGCAGATTCCCTTTTGCAGTTAGAGCTGGGGGCCAGCTATTACTTCGGTTAAAGAGCTCGGCGACAGATATTCTTGAGCCAGGTTTAGTAACTGTTCAGAATTAACTGATTCTACCTCCGTCAGGAAGCGAGTGTAAAAGTCTGTTGGTAGGCCTAAAAGGACCGTGGAGCGATATTTATCCGTTTGTTCGAAGATGGTACCCAACTCGTTCAAGAACTTGCCCAGAATGTAGTTTCGGACGGTTTCCAGTTCATCAGTCGGGATGGGTTCCTCCTGTAGACGAGCCATTTCTTTGTGTATTTCCGCTACGGCTACAGAGGCATTGCTGGCGTTGACATCAGAACCGATGATTAATGAGCTGGCGTGCTCACGATGCGAGATGCTAGCGTAGATACCGTAAGTAAGCCCCTTGTCTTCGCGAATGTTCTTCATTAGACGTGAGCCAAAGTAGCCGCCTAAGACTTTAACGAGTACTTGGAGGCGGTGGGTCTCGCTGTACTGCGCATTAGGCCATAGACGCCCTAAACGCAAGCTTGCCTGGAGGCTTTCAGCTACAGTTACGTGGTCTAAGCTGGGACCCGGGGTAATGGTCGCGTTAGAGGAAAGAGGAGAGGTGTCGTTTGACGCAGTACCCAAAGCATCGGCAAGTTCACTGATCTGCGTAGGGCTTACATCGCCACAGAGAAATATCTCAGCTTGGGTTAAGTTGTAAGCTTGCTGATGAAATGCTTGCACAGCTTCCGCCGACAGTTGCTGGAAAGTGCTTTCGTTGAAGGCAGAGCCGTAGGGGTGCGTGGGGCCGTAGAGGTTCTGAGAGAATCGCTCAACGGCGCGGTAGCTGGTTTTTTGGCGCTCAACCTTAATGTTCTGAATGGTGCGGGTTTTTATCTGCTCAATTTCAAAAGCCGGGTAAGAGGCGTTGAGCAGTATATCCTGCACCAGCGGCAGCAACTGGCTGAAATGCCGCGACAAACAGAAGAGCGTAAGGGTAGCACGGTCAAACCCTTGTTCGCACTCAAGCGAGGCACCATAAAACGCAACCTGCTCGGCAATCTGCCGAGCGGTACGGGTAGGAGTTCCTTCGAGTATTGCGCGAGCAGCCAGCAGCGACGTGCCGGGCGCGGTGTCGTACCAGCGGCCGGCGGGCAGCACTACCTGCAGGCGAATTACGGGTTGGGCATCGTGAAGCAGCACGTGTAGGCGGGCACCGTTGGCCAGCTGCGACACTTCGGCCGTAGGCAAATCGACCCGGCCAAGTGGCCGGGTCGGGGGAGGAGCAAGACGGTTGAGCATAGATTAGTTGGAGGGCGTGTCGCTGGGAGCCGTGTCGTCGTTTTGGTTGCCGTTGAAGTTGAAGTGCAACGATACGCGGATGGTGTTGGCCAGCGGATTGGCCTGGGAATTGGGAACCAGATAGGCAGCGTCGACGCCGAACACCTGGTACCGCAGGCCCAGACCCAACGACAAGTAGCGACGGTCGCCTTTCATGGGGTTTTCGTAGAAGTAACCTACGCGGGCCGATAGTAGGTCGTTGTACCAATATTCGGCACCGGCCGAGATGTTGATTTCTTTCAGCTCTTCTTTGAAGCCGCCGGGAGCGTCACTGAAGGAGCCGAGAATACCGCTAACAACGCCTTTATTGGCAATTTCCTGGTTTTTGGCTACCACCTGGGCATTGTTGTTGGGCACACCGTCAATGTAGTACGGCGTAGGCACCAGCAGCTTGTTGGCATCGACGGTGAGGGTAATCTTGTTGTAAGCATCCAGCTCGCGCGTGATGGCGGTACCCAGCTTCAGGTTGGTCGGCAGGAAGTCGGCCTGATTGGCGCGCGTGTAGGTGATTTTGTTGCCGATGTTGGACACCGCTGCCCCGAACGAGAGATTATAGTCGGAGGCGGCGATGGTGACGTCGCGGGAATAGTAGGCTCCCAGATCAACGGCTACGGCGTTGCCCGGGCGGCTGTCCTGGCCCTGGTTGCCGGTGAGGTTGGAGCGGATGTAGCGCGCCGTGGCCCCGATGCCAAAGTACTCGCTAAGCTTCTGGCCATACGATACACTGACCGAGTACTCCTTCGGGTTGAAGGTGCCGGTTTCGATGTTGTTGTTGTCGCGGAACTGAATTTCGCCCAGATCAAAGTAGGTGAGCGAAGCAGCCAGCGCCGACCGTTGGCCGAACTTTTTGTACCCCGACAGTGCCGAAATGCTCATGTCGTCGGTCACGTTGCGCAGCCACGGCGTGTAGGAAGCCGATGCGCCGTAAGGGTTCTGCAGAAACCCAAGCTTGCCCACGTTGTGAAAGGGCGCATTGGCATCGGGTGACGTTGCTGCTCCCGCATCACCGAGGGCGGCAGCCCGGGCATCGGGGCTGATCGTGACGAACGGAACGGCCGTAGTGATGGTGTTAGGCTGTTGCTGGGCCTGAGCAGAGGCAGCCCAAGCGAGCAGGGCGGGCAGCAGCAAATGCGAAGCCGTCGGTTTCGGGAAAAACATACGCGAAAGAAGAGTTCGGGAAAGTCGGAAGGTAGACAAAAGGCAGAAAGTGGTTAGTTGAGCAACACCAGCTTTTCGAATTTGCTGACTTGCGCGTCGCGGGAGGTGCGCACGCTGATGCGGTACACATAAACGCCCCGCGCCAGCTGATCATTGTAATCGTCGCGCCCGTCCCACGAGATGCTGCGCACGTGCGAGTCGCTATTGGGAATATTAGCAATCAGGGTACGTACAAGCTTACCGGAGACGGTGAAGATTTGTACCTGCACGTCCAGGTCCTCGCCGAAGCGGTTGTGGTCGAAGTGGAAGGTGGTGTGGTTGGCAAACGGGTTGGGGTAGTTCAGCACGTGGTCCAAGGCCATCTTATCATTCTTGGCCACGATGAACTCAATTTCCTTCTCGGACGAGTTGTTGAACGTATCCCAGGCCTTGACACGTAGCACGTGAGGCCCTACGGTCAGGTTTTTGAACAGGTACCGCACTTCCCCGCGCGTCAGGCTATCGGTATCGGCTGAGTAGAACTCGTTCAGGACCGTTACCTTGGTGGGGTCGTTGTCGAGGGTAGCGGTCAGCTCGTGGCCGATGCCGGTGCCGGCCGTATTGATGCCACTCGCGTCGCGGAGCTTGGCAATAAGCTTGGTATCTGTCTTGGTCAGGCCACCAAACACGAATGCCTCGGTATCCATGGCCAAGCGGATGTTGGGCGGAATGGTGTCGTTGAGGGCCGTGGGGGCAGCGCCGCCTACCACTACGCGCGGGCTGGAGCCGTGCGCATCGACGTTATTCTGCTCGTCGTAGGCGTAGAAGCTGATCTTGCCGAACCCGTAGCGGTAGTTAATGTCTTTGGGCACCACAAACTGCACGGAGAAGCGGCCGCCGGTGACGGTGGCTTTGCCGTCGTAAATCACGTCGCGCTGCACGCGCACCGACACCGTATCGTTTTCGTTGCCGAGGGTGCGTACGAGCGAGGGTTTCTCATATACCGTGATTTGGGCTTCTCCCTTGAAGCCCGCTTGCAGGACCCGCGAAGTCGGATCAATTACCTCCCCTTCCAGCTGCACCCGTTGCAGAGCCCGGATGGTGTCGAGGGGCGCGTGGTTGGGGTCGTTGGCGGCGCTGAGGCGCGTGGTGCGCACGGCGAGCTGTGGCAACGCCAGGCGCATGGTGGGGTCGCCAATCAGAGTGAAGTTGCGGTTGACGACATCCAAGCCATCGTTGTTCTTGCCAAACACGATTACATCACCCAGACGCGGCCAGCTACCATTGGCGTTGCGCTTGAACTGAGCTTCGTAAAAGCGGCTGGCCAGGGCTTGGTTGTTGTTAGAGTACACCAGGCGAGTAGTAGTGAACAGCCCGATGGCCCCGGCGGGGGTATCAGTAAATACCTGTTCGCCCGCCGATACAAACTTCGGGTCGTCGTACCAGGCGAAGTCACAGGTAGCGGTGAGCAGGAAAGACAGGCGCTGCTGGTTTTGCAACTGCGCAATCGAGGCGTTGTTCAGGATCTGTTCGTCGGTCCAGCCCTGCGGCCCGCCGTGCCCCGAATAGCTGACCATCAGGGAGCCTTGCTCCAGGGCCGCATCCAGGGCCGCGCTGGCGTCCGGGGAGCGTTGGCCGCCCGAGGTGCTCAGCTGCGGGTACATATCCAGGTATACTTTATTGACCTGGAAATCTGGGCGGTTCTGAACAAACGGGGCCGTGGCGGTTTCCGAGTCGTAAAGGTGCAGGTTGGAGTCGCCGTCATCGGCCACGAAGGTGAGACGGTTGCGCCACTTGCCCTGGGTGCCGCTAGCTTCGCCAGCCCGGTCATAGGCTTTGATTTTGGCTACCAGCCCGGTTGCATCGAGCGTGGCCGTGCCCTGCGTATTGCGCAGGCGCACCGGCAGACGTCCAATCGCCGCATCCATCATATCATTGCTGGCGGAGCCATCTTCCGCCCACTCGCCCTCCTCGTCGTCCAGGTAGCCGTAGTAGTCATCAGAGCAGTAGGAAGGCTGCACGCCTACCTTGGCGAAGGACGAGATAGACTCGTAAGTGGGAACGTAGTTCTGGTTGTCGGCATCCTTCAGCACGCGGTTGCTCCACCAAGCGGGCAAGTCGGCGACGCTGTTCGACGGGTCGCTCTTGTAGTCGTAGGACGCGTCGCCGAAGAGGAGCACGTACAGCTTGCCGGTCCGGCCGGTGGGCCGGTCGTAGATCATCTTGATAAAGTCGCGGATAGCGGTAACGTCCTGGCCACCCGAGCTGAACTCGTTGTAGATCTGGTTGGTCGTAACGACCTGCGGGTGAAACCCGTCGTGCGTTTCGCGGTAGCGACCCAACTCAGTGGCCTGCGCCACAAATGCCGGCGACGTAATAATGAGGAGGTCAACGGGGGAGGTAGTGGCCAGCGCGTGCAGGTTTTGGCGGCCTACCCGGCCAAACGCACGCGGCGTGCTCGTGCTGGTGCTACCGGGCGTAAAGGCGACGTATTCGCGCACAGCACTGGTGCTGGCCAGAAAACGGCCGCTACTATGTGCGACGTTTTGTACCTGCAGCGGGTTGGTAACGTCCCAGACAACGGTATTGGCGGCCACGTTCTGCACCTCAAAGGTGCTGAGGGCGTTCGGGGCTACGTTCGTGAGTGAGCGAAAGAGCAACGGGGTGCCGCCTAGCGTAAGTTGGCGCCGCGCCTGGATTTCGATGTAGTCGAGGTAACCAACGGCCGAGGGGTCGACGGCAGATCCGTTGAAGGTGAGTTCTACGGTCAGATCCGTCGTGCCAGCGGGGGCCAGCGTGGAGTACGTCTTTACGTCAGTATTGGCAAGCTCGGGGTAACAGTACGGCGTGCTGGGGTCGCAGCTGAGGCTACGAACAGTTTGCGGCGCGCCGAGGCTGGTGCCATTGAGCGTCAGACCGAAGCTACTGGGGGCAAAAACCTGCCCGGGCAGCGACGTGGCCGCTACCGATGAGGTAACCAGCAGCGGGGAGCCGGGCACCAGGTTGGTGATTTCGCGGAACGGCGCCGTCTTGGAGGTGTTCGGGTTCAGCCCTTCACCCAGCCACTGGCGGCCGGAGTGAAGCAGGTTGATGTACTCCCGTTCGTAAAAGAAGTGGTCGGTGTACTCGCGGATGGTAGCCGTGGGCGTACCACTGACGGCAGGCCGGTTGGTCACGCGCCGGCCGTTGGTATTGCCGACCGTCAGAAAGTAGTAAGCGGTATCGGTGTAGATGTTAAGCTGGTGGGCAAACTGCTGGTTCTGGAGCTTCCAAGTGTGCGGGCCCGACGAATAAAACAGGAAATACTCGTCGCTGTCGAAGGTGGCGTTGTTGCTGCCGTTATCGGCGAAGTAGATGGCATTTTCCACCAAGTCGTCGGGGCGGGCGGCGCGGTTGGACTGCGGAAGCATGCCGAGGCCGTAGCCATACAGCTGCAGGCGGCGCGGGTCAAGCGACTGAACAGGCAGGCCCAGGGCCTGTAGAAAGTTGCGGTCGAGCTTGAACACGCCCCCATTACCAACCTCGTTGCTGGGCACGCCAATCTTAAACCAGTCGCCGGTGTTCAGGGCCGAAGTGGTGGCGTACGTGCGCGTGGTGCGGGCCTGCGGCGGCGTTTCGGTGCGGAACGTGTATTGGAAGCTGGTAAGCTTTTCCAGTTGCCCGCTGAGGGCATTGCGGCGTACGGCCGTCACGGAGGCCAGCGTCAGAGCCTGGTGGTTGGAGGTGCCGTGATGCAGCGTAACCTGAGCGGCCGCCGGCACCTGAACGCCGGCAAAAGCGGCGGCTTCCTGGGTGGTAAAAGCCGCGTAGCGCGGCTCCACGATCTGTACTTCGCTTACGTAGCCGTCGAGGGACAGGCTCACGCTCGGAATGCGCTGGCCGGGCTCAAAAACGGCATCGGTGAAGCTAGGAACCCGGACGCCCGCGCCGCGCGTGGGAAATACCGTGGCCTGACCGCTCCAACTCAGCGTCACTGGCGCATTGGTAGCCTGGCCGTGCGCCTGCCACGTAAAGCTTACCAGTACCAACAACAAAGTAAAAAGCCGCATAAAGAGCAGATAAGTGGGTGGTGAAGCAGGAGCGGGGTATGCCGGGTGGCCCCTAAACAACTAAGCAGACTAGTGCGTTCAGTTAGCGGAACTTACAACTCACCGGCGCGCAAAATATTGTGCAGCTGCTATGCCTTAATGAGCCGGGGCGGGGCGGCTGACCAACGACAGCACCACGTACAGCAAGATAATCAGCGGGACGGCGGCGGCGTGCAGCAGCACCAGCAGGGCCACTGACAAGAGCAGAAACACGAAACGCAGGGAATTGTCGCGCCAGGTGAAGTTTTTGAACTTGAGCGCAAACAGCGGTAGCTCGGCCACCAGCAGGCCCGACATCAGGAACGTGAGGCCCAGCAGCACCCACGGGTTCAGGATAATATTGTGCAGGCCAAAGCTGTCGTAGGCCAGAATCACCGGCAGCGACACAATCAGCATGGTATTGGCCGGGGTAGGCACGCCGATAAAGGAATCGGACTGGCGGGTGTCGTTGTTGAACTTGGCCAGGCGCAGCGCGGAGAAGATGCTGACGGTGAAAGCCAGGTAGGCAAGGCTATTGGGCAGCTGCGTCTGCAGCAGCGCGTGCTGCAACATCTTAAACAGCACGGCGCCCGGCACTACGCCGAACGACACCATATCGGCCAGCGAATCCAAGTCCTTGCCGATGGGGGAAGAGACGTGCAGGGCCCGCGCCACGAGGCCGTCGAAGAAATCGGCCACGGCCGCAATACCGATCAGGTAGGCGGCCGGCACCAGCAGCGACCAGGGCGAGTAGCCGGGGTCGGTGGACAACTCCTTTTCGTGGACGATAAAGGTATCGGGCCCGTAGCTCAGGATGATGCTCAGCGCCACGCAGCCGCACAGCAGATTCAGGCAGGTGAGGGCGTTGGGTAGGTGGTTTTTGATAGCCATCAGCGAATAAGACTAGCGCAGGAAAGGATTGGAAGCACGCTCGACGCCGACCGTGGTGGCCGGGCCGTGGCCGGGGTACACGGTGGTATCGTCGGGCAGGGTGAGCAGCTGATCCTGGATGCTGCGAATGAGCGTGTCGTAGTCGCCGCCAGGCAAATCGGTGCGACCGATGCTGCCGCGGAAGAGCACGTCGCCGCCGATGACGGTCTTGGTCGGCGCGTGGTAGAACACCACGTGGCCGGGCGCGTGGCCGGGCGCAAAGCGCACTTCCAGCTCCGTCTGGCCGAAGCGCAGCGGCTCGCCGGGCGTCAGAAAGCCCGTGGGCTCGGCGGGCGCGTAGAGCGGAAAGCCGTAGTTGGGCGCGTACGTCGGCACGGCGCGCAGGGTGGCCAGGTCGGCTTCGTGGATGAGAAAGGGCGTGCCGGGGTAAGTATCGAGCACGAACTGGTTGCCGAACACGTGGTCGATGTGGCAGTGCGTGTTCAGCAGCAACTCCACCCGCAGGTTGTTGTCGGTGATAAACTGACGCAGGGCCTGCTGCTCGGCGCGGTCGTAGCAACCCGGGTCGACGACGGCGCAGGCACCGGAGGCATCGTGCAGCAGGTAAGTGTTTTCGGAAAAGGCGTTGAACGTAAAGCCTGAAACGGTCATGCAGATAGGAAAAAGCCCGGCCACACGGCGGGCAAAGAAGGGGAGGGAAAGTTACACAATCAGCCGCGCAAAGTCCGTATTTTGCCCGGAATGCAAGAACAAGCCGATTACCTGATAGTGGGCCACGGCCTGGCCGGCGCCACGCTGGCCTGGGAGCTGCGCCGCCGCGGCCGGAGCGTGCTGGTGCTCGATGCCTACCAGCCCGACTCGGCTACGCGCGTAGCTGCCGGGCTCATCAACCCGGTGGCCGGTAAGCGCTTTGCCCTGGCCTGGCGCATTGATGAGCTGCTGCCCGCCGCGCGGACTTTTTACCGCGCCCTCGAAGCCGAATTCGGCCAGCTACTCTTCTTCGAAAAGCCCATTCTGAAGCTATTTAGCTCGGTACGCGAGCAAAACGACATTCTGGCCCGCTCAGCCGGCAACCCCTGGGGCGACTACGTGGCCGACCCCGTCCGGCCGCTGCCCGAGGTACCGGGCGTGCAGCAGCCCTTTGGCGGGCTGGAGCTGCGCCGCGGCGGCTGGGTGGATACCACGGCGGTACTGGAAAACCTGACGCAGGCAGGCCGCGAAAATGGCTGGCTGCGCGCCGAAACTTTTGTGCCGGAGCAGCTTGTTGCCGATGCAACCGGCGTCAGCTACGGCCCCGGCTTGCGCGTTGGGCGCGTGGTGTTCTGCGAAGGCGCCGCCGTGACGCGCAATCCGTGGTTTAACTGGCTGCCGGTGACTCCCAACCAAGGCGAAGTGCTCGACGTGGAAGCGCCGGCGCTGCCCACCAATTACGTGCTCAACCGCGGCGCCTACGTGGTGCCGCTCGGCGACGGGCGCGTGCGGGTGGGGGCGACGTACCGCTGGCCCCCGTTTGCCACCGAACCCACCGCCGACGCCCGCCAGGAGCTGACCCAGCGCCTGCGCGAGTTGACCACGGTGCCGTTCCAGGTAACGGGCCAGCGGGTGGGCGTGCGGCCCGCCGTGCGCGACCGGAAGCCACTGTTGGGCACGCACCCGGCGCATCCGGCGCTGGCCGTGTTCAACGGGTTGGGCTCGAAAGGCGTGCTGCTGGCCCCGCGGCTGGCGCAGGTACTGGCCGACGCTTTAGAAACCGGCGCGGAAGTGTGGCCGGAAGTCAATATTATTCGTTATCAGGCGTTGTATATGGCTGCGCCGCCTACGGCCGTAGCACCTGCCTGATCTTCTTCTCATTCTGCCATTTCACGGCTGTTTATGAAGCACTTGTCCTTACTGTCGCCCCGCCTGCGCTGGGGCGCGCTGAGCTTGCCGGTCCTGGGGCTGGCGCTGCTGGTCCCCGGTGGGCCGGTGCAGGCTCAAACGGCGCAGGAAAGCTTTGGCCGTACCCGCATTCAGTACAAGACGTTTGAGTGGCAGCTGCTGAGCACGGCCAACTTCAACGTGTACTACTACCAGGGCGGCGAGGCCATGGCCCGCCGCGCCGCCGAGTACGCCGAGCAGGAGCTGCAGCGCATCACCGCGCTCATCGGGTACTACCCGTACTCGAAGACCACTATCATGCTCTACAACTCGGTGGGCGACCTGCGCCAGAGCAACATCGGGCTGAACGACGACAAGTACCAGATGGGCGGCGAAACCTCGCTGCTGCGCATGACCAAGGTGCAGCTGGCCTTTCAGGGGCAGCAAACCCAGTTCAAGCGCGACCTGAGCTACCAGGTGACCAAGGTGCTGCTCAACGACATGATGTACGGCGGCTCGCTCAAGGAAGTCATCCAAAGCAGCTACCTGCTACAGCTGCCCGACTGGTTCGTGTCCGGCGCTTCGGCTTACGCGGCCGAGGGGTGGAGCGTGGACATGGACGACTACATGCGGGACATGACGCAGAAGATTGAGAAGGACAAAGCCGCTCAGTTCTTCGTGCGCAACCCCGAGCTGGCCGGCCAGAGCATGTGGAACTACATTGCGGAGCGCTACGGCTACACCAGCATTCAGAACATCCTGAACCTGACGCGCATCACGCGCGACGTGGAAACCGGCATCAGCTCCTCGCTGAACGTGCCCTACAAGCAGTTTGTGCGCGACTGGCTGGGCTACTACCGCCAGCTGAACGCCCAGCCCGAAACGGCCTACGCCCTGCCCGACGAGCAACATCAGCTCATGCGCCGCAACAAGCGCGGCCTGAGCTACAACGAGCCCGTCATCAGCCCCAACGGGCAGCTGCTGGCCTACACCGAAACCGACCGCGGCCACTACCGCGTCATCGTGTCGAACGTGGACGGCTCGGGCAAGCACTTGGTGTACAGCGGCGGCTACCGTTCGCCCGACCAGGAGGTGGACCGCCGCCTGCCGGTGCTGGCCTGGCGCAACAACCAGCAGCTGGCCGTGGCCGAAGAAAGCCGCGGACACATGGTGCTGCGGTTGCGCTCGGCCAACGGTGGCGCTTTTGGTATTGTGGCCCGCTTAAAAGAAGCCCTGCCGTTTGTGGGCGACCGGGGCAGCAGTGTGTTTAATCCGTACTCGCAGGTGCTGAGCATGGGCTACTCGCCCGATGGCAAAGCCTTAGCCTTTAGCGGCGTGCGCAACGGGCAGGCCGATCTGTACCTGCTGCGTGCCGGCAGCCGGCAGCCCGAGCGGCTCACCAATGACGTGTTCGACGACGTGCAGCCGGTGTTCCTGCCCGACGGGCAGTCCCTCGTGTTCAGCTCCAACCGCTGGCTCGACTCGGCCGGCACGGCCCGGGGCTCCTTCAAGGCCGTCGTCAACAACTACGACCTGTTTCGCTACCGCCTCGACGGCTCGGCGCAGCCCATCGAGCAGCTGGTGGCTACCATCTCCAACGAGTCGCGGCCGCGGGTGCTGTCGCAGGACGAGATACTGTACCTGAGCGAGGAAAGCGGCGTGCGCAGCGTGCAGCGCTACAACCTGACCACCAAGCAGCACACGCCCGTCACCAGCTTCTTGAACAACCTCAAGAGCTTCGACTACAACCCGACGACGGGCGCGCTGGGCTTCGTGGCAGCCGACCGCTCGCGCGACTTCGTGTACGCGTATCCCAAGTACGAGCTGCCGCAGGACCTGAAGCTGAGCAAAACGGCCCGCCAGGAAATTCTGGAGGACCGCTCGGCCGCCGCGGCCCGCCCCAAGCCCAAGCCGCAGCCGGCCCCGGTGCCAAACAACAGCGACGCGAACATTCAGCAGGCAGCGCCCCCGCGCAACCAGGGCGTGGACGTGAGCGACTACCAGTTTGAGGAGGATGCGCCCAAGTCGCGCCAGCGCCGCCCCGCCACCGTGGTGAAGAAACCCACCACGGCGCCGGCTCTGGGCGTGACCGGCCCCGTGCGCTACGACACGCGCTTCAGCCTCGACAACGTGGTGTCGACCATCTACACCGATCCGCTGCTGGGCTTTGGCTTTATCGGGCAGGCCAGCATGTCGGACTTGTTTGAGGACCACCGCATTCGGGCGGGCATCTTCGCGCTGACGGACCTGCGCACCAGCAGCATGTTTGCGGAGTACACCAACCTGAAGCACCGCTACGACTGGAGCATCGGCTTCCAGAAGCAGAGCTACTACGTGAGCAACGAGTCCATTGCCAACATCTACATGGGCCGCTACGAGGTGACGCCGGGCATTTCCTACCCGCTCTCGCACAACGTGAGCGTGCGGGCCAACCTGCGCTACGTCAACACCACGTACTCGAACCTGGACGATATCGGCCTCTCCGACCGCCGCGACAATTTCCTGGGCGGCAGCGGTGAGCTGGTGTTCGACAACTCCATTGCCACAGGAGTAAACATGCTGGAAGGCACCCGCATGAAGGTGGGCGTGATGAAGCTGAAGGAGCTGGACAACCCCGACGGTGACTTTGGCAAGGTGTACGTGGACCTGCGCCACTACCAGAAGGTGCACCGGCAGATCATTTGGGCCAACCGCGCCAGCTACGGGCAGTTCTTCGGCAACTCGCCCAAGGTGTTCCGGGTAGGCGGCATGGACAACTGGCTGAACTCGCGCACCGACGACGGCCGCGAAGTGGTGCCGCAAACCGGCGCCTCACCCGCCGACTTCTTCTACCAGCAGTTTGTGACCAATCTGCGCGGCTTCAACTACAACTCCCGCTCGGGTCCCAAGTTCGTGCTCTTCAACTCGGAGTTGCGCGTGCCGATAGTCCAATACCTGTCGCGCAAGCCTATTTACTCGGGCTTCTTCCGCAATCTGCAACTGACCGGCTTCGCCGATGCTGGCACGGCCTACAAGGGCGCTAACCCCTTCAACTTCAACAACTCGGTTAACACGGTGGATTACGCCGGCAACGGCAACTCCTTCTCGGGCACGGTGACCAACTTCCAGAACCCCTTCCTGATTGGCTACGGCGCGGGCATGCGCACCACGCTGCTGGGTTTCTACGGCAAGCTGGACGTGGCCTGGGGCCGCGAAAACGGGCAGGAGAAAGGACCGAAGTTCTACCTCTCGCTCGGCTACGACTTCTAAGCTGCTTCGCCGTGCTTATCATACAAAACGCCCTGCCCATCGGCAGGGCGTTTTGCGTTTATGACTTGGCGGCGGCACAAGATGCCGTTCCGCTGTTTCTTTGTGGAATCACTTTCCCTCGCTCGCTATGAAAAAACACCTACTGCTATTCCTGTTGCTACTCAGCATCGTGCCCGCCTGGGCGCAGTACCAGACCCCCGGCACCGGCCGGCGCTTCACCCTGGCCCAGCTCAGCACCGCGGCCGGTGCCGGCTACGTGGCCCAGGCTGGCACTGAATGGCGCATCAACGACACCATTCGTCTCTCGCCGACGGATACGCTCAGCATCACCACCAACGAAACCATCCGGCTGGCGGCGCTGGCGTTGGTATACATTGATGGCACGCTACTGATCAACCCGCCGGACTCGGTGAAGCTGACGGCGCAAAACCCGGCCATGCCTTGGCACAGCCTCGCGTTTTCGAGCACCAGCGGAGCCTCGCGCCTGCGCCGCACGGTGATTGAATATAGCGCCGGGGTGCGGGCCAACGGGGCCAATATTCAGCTGCTAGGTTGCGTGCTGCGGCGCAATGTGGCCACGCTGACCACGCCCTCGGGTACGCGTTCGATCAGCAACGGGGCCCTGAGCTTGTCGGGCAACCGGGCGCTGGTGCAGGGCTGCCGCTTCGTGGCTAATGCCCGCTCGGGTATTATTTCGCCGGCCAACATTGCCACGTCGCCCATCATTCAGGACTGCCAGTTTCTGCTCAACAACACCGACAACGGTAACTACCCGCAGATCAACCTTGGTCCCGGCGACCCGGCGCAGCCCATTCAGGTGGAGCGTTGCCTGATTGTGGGCAGCCTGGCGACGAACATGGCCGGCGGCATTGGCTTGTCGAACCTGCTGGGCGGCTCCTCGGTGACGCAGGCGGTGGTGCGGCGCAACATCATCCGCAACAACCGCTACGGACTGACGGTAACGGCCACCAACTACAACGCCTACATCACCCAGAACCTCATCGAGAACAACAACACCAACCCCAACACCCAAACCGGCGGCAGCGGGCTGAACTTCACCGGCACCCAGTCGCAAACCGGCGTGGTGTCGCGCAACATCATCCGCGGCAATCAGTGGGGCGTGACCGTCCTGAAATCGAGTACCACGGCCGCGGGCGGGCCGCGCATCAGCTTCGGTAACTTGGCCAGCGCCGATACCACCGACCGCGGTTTCAACGTGCTGGCCGGCAACGGCAACAGCGGTGCGGTCTACGATCTGTTCAACAACAACGTCACCACCGACACCATCCGGGCCGAAAACAACTGGTGGGGCACCGCCGTGCAGGCCGATATCGAGGCCCACATCATGCACAAGACCGACAACGCCACGTACGGCTTCGTGGATTACCAGCCCTTCCGCACCCTGGGCCCACTGGCGACCCGCTCCGCGAAGCCACTGGCCCTGGAAGTATACCCCAACCCCGCCCGTGAGGCCGTGACGCTGCAAGCCCCGGCCGCCGGCCGCGTGGCCGTGACGCTGCTGGACGCCGCCGGCCGCGTGGTGCGCCAGCAAACCCTGATGGCTACTGCCGATGGGCGCGTAGCACTGAAGCTGAGCGGCTTAGGCAAAGGCTTGTACCTGTACCGTGCTACCCAAGGGGAGCGTACCGCCAGCGGGCGTCTGCTGGTCGAGTAAGGCGGCTGCGGCAGTAACATCTTTAGGCGAGCCGGCTCCTTCAGGGGGCCGGCTCGCGGCTTTTACGCGCGGCATGCCTCACATATTCAAGGGGCCACACCCCCTTTCCGGCTATTGGGTTGTATCTTTGCAGTCCCGCAACCCACCCGACTGGCCGTGCAGCTGTTACGCGAGATTTGGTACCTGATGCAGAAGGACTTCCGCCTGGAATGGCGGCAGCGCTCCGCCCTCAACGGCATGCTGTTGTACGTGGGGAGCACCGTCTACGTCTGCTACCTGAGCTTCGTGCGCGGGGGGCAATTGCCGGCGCCGGCCTGGAATGCTTTGTTGTGGATTATTTTGTTGTTCACGGCTATTAACGCCGTGGCCAAGAGTTTCCTGCAGGAAAGCCGGGGCCGCTTGCTCTATTACTACACCCTGGCGCGGCCCGAGGCCGTGATTCTGGCCAAGATTGCCTACAACACCCTGCTGCTGCTGGGCCTGGGGCTGGCCGCTTTCGGGGCGTACGCGGTGGTGCTCGGCAACCCGGTGCAGGACCTGCCGCGCTTCACGCTGGTGGTGGCGCTGGGCGCCGTAGGCTTCGCCACCGCCCTGACGATGATTTCCGGCATTGCTGCCAAAGCCGCCAACAGCAACACGCTGATGCCGGTGCTGGGTTTCCCGGTGGTCATCCCCATTCTGCTGCAACTCATCAAAGCCGCCAAAAACGCCCTGGATGGCCTCGATGCCTCCCCGCAACCGCTGTACATGCTGCTCGGGCTGAGCCTGCTGGTGGTAGCGGTGTCGTACCTGCTCTACCCTTTCCTGTGGCGAACCTGACTGGAGAGAGTTCAGGGCCGAAGGCTGAGTAGCTAGCTCCCGGCGTTCTGCAACTGGTTTCAGTTCTAACTTCTAACGTCTCATGTCTAAAAACTGGTGGAAAGTGCTGACGGTGGTGCTGCTGGTGTACACCGTGGTGATGGGCCTGCTGGGCCAGGCGCCGCGGCTGGCCATCCTCAACGAAACCATCCGCAACCTCTACTTCCACGTGCCGATGTGGTTCGGCATGACCATTATTCTGTTTGCCTCGGTGGTGTACTCGGTGCGCTACCTGCGCAAGCCCTCCGACCGGCTCGACGTACTGGCCCACCAAACGGCCCAAACCGGCGTCATCATGGCGGTACTCGGGCTGGCTACGGGCAGCATCTGGGCCCGCTTTACCTGGGGCACGTGGTGGACGGCCGATCCGCGCCTGAACGGCGCCGCCGTGGCCGTGCTCATCTACGGCGCTTACCTGGTGCTGCGCTCCTCCATCACCGATGAGCAGCAGCGCGCCCGCATTTCGGCCGTCTACAACATCTTCGCCTTCTGCGCCGCCATTCCGCTGCTGTTCATCCTGCCGCGCCTGACGGACTCCTTGCACCCCGGTGCCGGCGGCAACCCCGGCTTCAGCAAGTACGACCTCGACAACAACATGCGCTTGGTGTTCTACCCGGCCGTCATCGGCTGGACGCTGCTCGGAGTGTGGATTACCAACGTGTCGGCGCGCCTGACCTTCGTCAAACACAAGCTGTATGAAAAGCAACTGGCTTAACTGCCTCTCGCGCCGCGCCCTGCTGGCGCTGGCCGCCGTGCTGCTGCCGATGCTGTCGGCCGTAGCGCAGCAAACCGCTGCCGCCGGCCCCGAAATGGCCGACCAACTGCGCCAAGACGGCAAAATCTACGTGGTCGTAGCCGTCATCGTGGTCATCCTCGTCGGCGTGCTGGGCTACCTGATCAGCATCGACCGGAAAGTGAGCCGCCTGGAGCGGGAACTGCGCGACTAACAAAAATCATTTCGAAGCGGCGGATTTTTTCCGCCCTTTGCGGTTGTTTCAATGGGCTGACTGCCGAGCGGTCGGTCCAATTTTACCGGCTGCTGTTGCCTTAAGCACCATGAAAAAAACACATTTGCTCGCCCTCGTCGTCATTGCCATTGCCATCGGCATCGTGGTGGCCACCGCCGGCGACGCGTCCGTGTACGTCTCGTTCAAAGAAGCCAAGGAGCTGGCCGCCGACGGCGACCTGCGCAAGGTGCACGTGGTGGGCCGTCTGCCGCACGACGGGCAGAAAAACATCATCGGGATGCAGTACAACCCGACGCTGGACCCCAACTATTTCACCTTTATGCTGGTTGACACCAACAAGGTGCAGCAGCAGGTGGTGTACTTCAACCCCAAGCCTCAGGATTTCGACAAATCCGAGCAGGTGGTGATTACCGGCAACATGCGCAACGACGTGTTTGTGGCCGATAAAATCCTGCTGAAGTGCCCGTCGAAGTACGTGGAGAAAGACGTGAAAGGCGCCACGGCGTCCATCAACTAACAACCATACCAATGAGCAACGACCGGAGCAGCTGCGTGCGGCTCGTGTCGTTGCTCATTGTTCATTGAGCAGAGCATGAACATCGGCGACTGGGGACATTTAAGCGTTATCGTGGCCTTCGTGGCGGCGGTAGTGTCGACATTGGGCTACTACATGGCCTCGCGCGGCCGGGCGCTGGGCGACACCGACGCGGCGTGGCTGCGCTTCGGGCGCGGCGCCTTCGTGGTGCACGGCGTGGCCGTTATCGGCGTCATTGTGGCGCTGTTTGGCATCATTCACGGCCACCGCTACGAGTACTACTACGCCTGGTCGCACTCCAGCAACCACCTGCCGGTGTACTACATGATTTCCTGCTTCTGGGAAGGACAGGAGGGCTCGTTCCTGCTGTGGATATTCTGGCACGTGGTCATCGGCGCCTTCATCATCCGCGGCTCGCGGCAGTGGGAAGCGCCGGTAATGGCCGTGTTTGCCTTCGTGCAGATCTTCCTCATGTCCATGATTCTGGGCGTGCTGGTGGGCGGCCTGAAGCTGGGCTCGTCGCCGTTTATCCTGATGAAGGAGTTCATGCCCGATCTGCCGGTGTACAAGCTCAACCCGGACTTTGTGCCGCAGGACGGCACCGGCCTGAACGCGCTGCTGCAGAACTACTGGATGGTGATTCACCCGCCTACGCTGTTCCTGGGCTTTGCCCTCACGCTGGTGCCCTTCGCCTACGCCGTGGCCGGCCTCTGGAAAGGGGAGCTGACGCAGTGGGTGTCGCCGGCCATTCGCTGGAGCCTCGTGGGCGGCGGTGTACTGGGTGTCGGCATCATGATGGGCGCTTACTGGGCCTACGAGACGCTGAACTTCGGCGGCTACTGGAACTGGGACCCGGTGGAAAACGCCGTGTACATTCCGTGGCTGGTGCTGGTAGCGGCCCTGCACGCACTGGTGCTCTGGCAGCGCGGCAAAACCGGCCTGCGCACGGCCTTTAGCCTGGTAGTAGCTACGTTCCTGCTGGTGCTGTACGCTACTTTCCTCACCCGCTCGGGCGTGCTCGGCAACGCCTCGGTGCACTCCTTCACCGACCTGGGCCTTTCGGGCCAACTGCTGGTGTACCTCATGGCCTTCGTGGTGCTGAGCATCGCGCTGCTGGTGTGGCGCTGGAAGCAGATTCCGGTATCGGAGAAAGAGTTGACGATGTACAACGCTGAGCTGTGGGTGTTTGTGGGCGCGACAGTGCTCTGCCTCGGGGCCTTCCAGGTGCTCTTCACCACCAGCATTCCGGTGTGGAATGCGTTGGTGGGCTTCTTCGGCATCAAGTCGAACCTGGCTCTGCCGGCCGATCAGATTGCTCACTACACCAAGTTCCAGCTGTGGCTGGGCGTGCTGGTGGCCCTGTTCTCGGGCATTGCGCAGCTGCTGTGGTGGCAGCGCAACGACAAGGAGACGGTGCTGAACTCGATTTCTATCCCGGCCATTCTCACGCTGCTCGGCGCTAGCCTGGGCATCCTGCTGGTGCGCCAGAACGGGGCTCATCAGATGTCTCTGCCCTACATCGCGCTGCTGACCACCGGCCTGTTCGGGGTGCTGGCCAACCTGAGCATGCTGCTGCAGCTGGTGCGCCGTGGCGTGCGCCTCTCGGGCGGCGCGGTGTCGCACATCGGTATTGCGCTCATGCTGCTGGGCATTCTGGCCTCGGCGGGCTACTCCAAGATTATTTCGCAGAATACCTCGGGCCTGCTCTACTCGCGCCAGTTCTCGGAGGAGGACAACCGCGACAACGTGCTGCTGTGGCGCAACGACCCCGGCAAGATGGGCCCCTACGAGCTGACTTACACCGGCCAGTACTTCGACGCGCCCGGCGTGCCGGAGTACGTGAGCAAGGAGCTGCTCTTCCCTGTAGTCAACGACGAATACAAAGCCGTGGCCCGGGGCGAAATCAAGGTAGGGGAGAAGGTGTACTACAAGGCCGGCGACACGCTCGAAATCCGGCCCGAGGACACCTACTACCGCGTAGCCTACAAAAACCAGGAGTCCGGCGACGAGTTTGTGCTCTTCCCGCGTGCCCAGGCCAACGAGGAAATGGGCGGCCTGCTCGCCTCGCCCGACATCAAGCTGTTCTGGGACCACGACATCTACTCGCACGTATCGTCGGTGCCTGATCCGAACAAGGAAAAAGACTGGTCGGAAGTGAAGCAGTACAGCGTGGCTATGAATGACACGCTGTTCCTGAACGACTACTTCGCCATCTTCAAGAACGCCGAGCCGGCGCACAACACCGCCGGGCTGGGCCTGAACCCCGGCGACGTAGCGGTGCAGGGCGACATCATCGTGTACGGCGAAAAGAACAAGCAATACCACGCGCACCCCATCTTCATTGTGGGCAAAAGCGGTATGGTGGGCCGCGTAGCCGACGAAGTCGAAGACCTGGGCCTGCGCATCACGCTCGACAACATCGACCCGCAGAAGGGCAAGTTCACTTTTGGCGTAGCTACCACCCAGAAGGACTACGTCATCCTCAAAGCCATGGAGAAACCCTTCATCAACCTGCTCTGGAGCGGCACGCTGCTCATGGGCCTGGGCTTTGGTATAGCGGTAGTGCAGCGCGGCCGCAAGCCGAAGCCCGTGCCAGCGGCCAAAGTGCCCCGCGGCGCCAAGCAGGTGCAGGCGGCCTAAGCAGCCCATAGATCAATAAACACAACGCCCCGGCCAGCAGCTGCTGACCGGGGCGTTGTGTTTCGGGGCAAGGCCACCGCCCGTGGGCGGTGGCTCGTGCGCCTTACTTCTGGATGGACAGGTTACGAATCGTGAATTCGTTGCCGGCCTTCACCTTCAGCACGTACATGCCGTTGGCCAGGGCATCCAGCCGCAGCTTGTTCTCGAAGTTGTCGCGCACCGTGCTCTGGAATACGCGTTGGCCCAGCATGTTGGTGATTTCCACCTCCAGGCCGTTTTTGGCGTTGGCGTTGCGCACTTCCAGCGTAACGGCGCCCGTGCTCGGGTTGGGGTACACGTTGATGGCGCGGCTGAGGATTTCCGAGTTGCCCGTAACCGCCGTTTGCGTCACTTGCAGGTCGTCGACGGCGATGAAGAACTGATCCGCCAGGCTGTAGGCGTGGAAACCGATGTAGTACACGCCGTTGGCCGTCGGGGTGATGGCCGTAACGGCCGGAGCCGTACCCACACCCGTCGTAACGTAGGGGTTGGTGGCAATGTTGGCGTTCTGCCAGATGGTCGTCGTCTGGTCGGCGGGGGTAGCGCCGGTGCCGTACTTCACTTCCATGCGCTCGGGGTAGTTGGTGCCGCTGTTGCGGTACTTAAACGAGAGCTGGTAGGTGTAGCCGCTGCGCAGGAACAAGCCCGGCGTGAAGAACCAGTCGTCGGCCGGGGTGGTGCCGTCTTCGTTGTAGTAGTAGACGATGGCATTGGGGCTCGACGAGCTTACCGGCGCCGGGCCTTGGTCGGTGGGTACCGTGCTGCGCACAATCCACGGGGTGTTGTCGTTGTTGTTGTCGGCCACCGTAATATCGCAGGGCGTATCGCCGCTGGCCACGCCGTCGAAGTTCTCCGTGTAGGGGAACACCGACACGATGGAAGCCGGGCTGCAAGCGGCACGCAGGCGGAAGGGGCCGGCCAGCGTGCTTTGGGTGGTGCCTCCGCAGTTGGAGCGGATGTACACGTCGTAGACGTTACCCGCCGTCAGGCCGCTGAGCGTGTAGGGCGAAGCAGTGGCCGTAACGGTGGTGCCAGCCGAAGCCGGGTTGAAGCCCGACGGGCCGTAGATGATGCTGTAATCGGTACCGGCGCCGGGCACCGTGAAGTTGGCTACCGCCGAGGTGGTGGTGATGCTGGTGAAATTCAGGCCAGCGGGCGGCGAGCAGGCATCGGGTGCAAAGCGGAACGTCTGGCCGGCGGTGGGCAAGTTGTTCTTGTCGTACTCAAAGTACGTCGTGGTGTAGTTCGTGTTCTGGAACGTCGGCGAAGCCCACGGCGTGGCGGTCGTTTTGACGGCCAGCAGCAGCTGACCAGTCGCCGGACCCGAGCCCTTGAGGCCTACGCCGCCCACTTGCTCATCGGCGGTAGAGCCCGGGGTATTGGGGCCGTACACGAACTCGATGTTGTTCGTGGTTTCGTAGAGCTTGACCTGAAAGGTGAAGTTGGTGAACTGCGCCGGAATGGGGCTGGCCCGCGGAACGTACTCCGTCATGTTGCCCCACTGAATGGTGCACACGCGGTTGGGCGCGGTGCCGCTGGTGGCTACGCGGTAGCTGGTGCTGGTGCCCACCAGGTCATTGAAGAGCGGGAACAGCAGGTTGTTGTCAGCCGGGTCGCTGCTGCTGAAGAAGTCGTCAAACACGTCGCTGGTCGGCGTGTTGCCCAGCTTCATAAAGCCGTTGGTGCCCAGCACGAATTGGGTAAACACCTGCCCGTTGTAGGCAAACGGAAAGCCGATGCTTTGCGGGTTGGAAACGTCATCGTCCGGGTCGGCTACGTTGATAACCGTGCCGTTGGTGCCCAGGTCGACGAACGAGGTAGTGGTGCTGGTAGCACCGCTGGTACCGTAGTTCAGCCCTTGGGCTTGGGCGCCGACGGTGCCAGCCAGCGTGGCCAGCAGCGTCGCCAGGGTCAGGCGTTGCCAGGCCGAAGCCTTGCGCCCTGCTTGGTAGAGTTTGTTCATGGGTGGTGATTGAGGGGTAAACAAAAAGACGCTTGGTAGGTCAGCGCCGACTGCAAAGTAATAGGCAGGCAGTTAGCAACGGTTAAGCAACACGGGTGATAAAGCATTTGGCCTGTATAGTACAATATGTGTGCTGAATTAAATGCAAAACGGTCGGCGCGCGAGAGCGGGCCGACCGTTTTGTAAGCTAAATACTCATTTAATATTGCTACCTGCGATAGGCAAAGTTGCCTTGTTTATGAAATAGTTACGAATAGATGAGTATTGATTATTATCTAAATTTTATATTATATGATTAGTCATATCTCACATATTGGGGCGTTGTTTGAATTATTTATTAAAATACCTTTGCTTGGGTCAGTTTCCCTAGAATCAGTTGATGAACGTAAAGGAATATTTTCAACTATTAAAGCGTAATTGTACCTAGGTGAGAATGGACTTGCAAATCCGCCAGGAATATTGGCTGGTATAATGGTATTGTGCGGAAAAAGACACTGAGAGCTAATAGCAACGTTAGATTCAATAAGGTATCGATTGCAATTGCCACCAAAGTCGGTTTGTTGTAGATAAACGTTGAAATACGTGGTAGAAGTAGGCTGACCTGTGCAAGGAAATTCTACTCGCCATTTTAAAAGGCTGCCAGCTGAAAAACCAGAGCTGAGCTCGGAAGGCGTATTAGTTATTACTAGATTAAATAAATAATTTGTGCTGTTATTACTTGTTTTTGCAGAAATATCATAGCCTTTCGGGAGTAGCTGCTCTGATTCTTCACAACCACTAACTATTGAAGTTAGTGCAAAAGCGGCGATTAGGTATGCAAAAGATTTCATGGGGTTCTAGTGATTAGCTTACTTGCGGATGCTGATGCTGCGGGTCATGTACTGGTCGCCTTGGCTGAGCTTCAGCGTGTACAGGCCGTTGGCCAGGTTGGAGAGGTCCAGACGGTTCTCGAAGTTGTCCTTAGCCGAGCCGCTGTACACGCGCTGGCCAAGTAGGTTGGTCACCTCTACCTGCAGGTTGCCTTTGGCGTTGGCGCCGCGCAGCGCAAGCGTGAACTGGCCGTTGTTGCTCGGGTTGGGGTACACGCTCACGGCCGCCTCCAACGCCTTCGATACGCCCGTCGTCGTGCTCATGACGGCTTCGATCATCGGAAGGCCTGCATTGCCGGCAGCCGCATCAGCTAGCACCTGCTGACCCGTGCCGGTGAAGGCCCGAATGGTGTAGCTCGCACCCGGACGGGTTGGCGTCTCATCCTGCAGCGTGATGGGATAATAAATCAGGTTGCTGGTGGCGTAGGTGGATACCAGGCCCACGAAGAAGTCGCCGGGGGTAACGGCTATCGGCGTGGCGAAGGTAAACGTCTTATCCGCCAAGATGTTGACGTCGTTGGCCTGAACTACGTAGTTCGGGGTGCGGCCCAGCACCGTGCCGGTGGCGTCCAGCGCCACGGCGTATACCGTCTGCCCAACCGTGGCGGCGTTGGTGCTGGATGCGTTGGCGCTGGCCAGGCGCACGTTCACCGCCGTTATCGTGCCAGCCGAGTTGGTGGTATACTTCACCACGTTGGCCGTAGCGGTAGCCCCCGTAGCCGGCGAAGCCCCGAAGATATAGGTGCCAACGGTGCCGTTGTCGTAACGGAATGCGTTGCTCGTTACTGCTTGGCCGAAGAGCATCGTGTTGTTGGTCACGACTTCATCGTTCGGGAGGCTCACCGTCACCACGTTGTTGCCAAGCGCAGAAACCGTGTACGGATCGAAGGTCACCGTAGTCGAAGCCCCGGCCGCCAACGAAGGAATGGTTTTGGTGTTGGTGTACGTGTTGACGCCTCGCACGTTCAGCGTGACCTGCAGCGACTGTTGTTCGTTGGTGCCGGCATTGCGAATAACTGCCTGCACCGCGTGGGGACTGGCAAGGCGCGGGAGCTTGCCAAGGGTGTAAATGGCCCGTACCTCGGCGTCGTTGGCCGGGGCCCCGTTGAAGCGGTAGGTCCGACCCTGGTCGGGCGGGAAGGTGTTGCGCACGAAGTGCGAAGGAGGGTACGTGATGCCATTCTGCACGACGTCGGCGCTGAAGGTCGTTACGCTCCACGGCGTAGCGCTGGAGGGCTTCGAGGCAAACAGACGGTCGGCCGAGTTAGGTGTGGATCCTTTCAGACCAATCAGGAAAGGCTGGCCGGTAGCCGTCGCCGAGTTGGGCGTCCAGGTGCCGTACACAAGCTCGATGTTGTTCGTGGTTTCGTACAGCTTGATCTGAAACTGCATGGAGACGAACTGCGCCGGAATAGTCGTGGTGCCCGACACCGTAGCTTTATCGGCTACGTTCTTAAACTGAATCGTGCACACGCGGTTGGGGGCCGTACCCGTGGTGACCATCCGGTACTCCGTCGGCGAAGGAGACTGGTTGGCAGCAGCCTGCAAATCCACCCCGCCAGCAGCCGAAATGATGTTTACGTCGGCGGGGCTGTTGGTTAAGAAGTTGATGAGGTTGTCGGCCGAGGGGCTGGTGTTGCCCAGCTTGATAAAGCCGTTGGTGTTCAGTACAAATTCAGTGAACTGCTGGCTGTTGTACCGGAAGGTAAACCCAATCTGCTGGGGCTGGGAGGTGGCATCGTCGTTGTTGGCCGTAACGATGGCAGTACCGGTGGCGCCCAGGTCGTTGTAGGTTCCGGTTACGTTCTGCGCGGTGGCTACGGTATAGCCCAGAACCTGCGCGTTAGCGGCGGTGCCAGCAAAGCCAAGCAGGCCCAGCAGCGCCAGACCACGCCAGTTGCTCACACGGGCAACGTGCTGAATGAAATCCATGTCGGAGGGTAAAAGTGGGTGAATAAGAAAGAGAAAAGGTGAGTGAGCGGCCTGTAGGGCTCGTGCAAGCTATTTTGCGCCCCTAAAATGCGGAATTTTCACCGGCGAAACGCTGATTCTAGCACCTAAATCTTTGCCGGAGCAGGCCACGCCAAGTCCATTTCCATACGGGTTGCTGGTTCTGCACCGTATGTAACAAGTACATAAGCGGGCTACGCTTCGGTCTGGCGGCCCCGTTCACGTCCTCCTTTTGCCCACCGTGCCAACGCCTTTTACCATCATCCTGCTAGGAGCCGGCCGGGTAGCCAGCCAGCTGGCTCCAGCCCTTGCCAGCGCCGGACACCGTCTGGCGGCCGTGTGGAGCCGCCACGAAGCCTCGGCCCGCGCCGTGGCCGCCCCGCTGGGCGGGGCCGTGCTCAGCGGCCCCGCCCCCGACTTCACCGCCCTGCCTTCGGCCGACCTCTACCTGCTGGCCGTACCCGATCATGCCGCGCCCGCCGTGATAAGCGCTGCCCGCTTTCCGGCCGGGGCGTTGGTAGCGCACACCTCGGGCGCATTGCCCCTGGCGTTGTTTGCGGCCCAGCCCGCGGTGCGGGGCGGCGTATTTTACCCCTTACAGACGTTCAGCCCCGGTCGCGTTATTGACTGGCCCGCCGTGCCCATGTGCCTGGAAGCCGCCGACGAAGCCGGAATGCACACACTTACGGCCGTAGCCCATACGCTGAGCCAGCGCGTGCTGGCCGTGGGCTCGGCGCAGCGGCAGCAGCTGCACGTGGCGGCCGTGTTTGCCAGCAACTTCACCAACCACCTGCTGGGCCTGGCCGATGCGCTGCTCAGCGAGGCCCGCTTGCCCGCCGACTTGCTCCATCCGCTGGTGCGCGAAACCGTGGGCAAGGCCCTGGCCAACCCGCCCTTCAGCGTGCAGACCGGCCCGGCCGTGCGCCACGACGAGGCCACCATTGCCACGCACCTGGCCGCCCTGGCGGCGCACCCCAGCTGGCAGACGCTGTACGCCCAGCTGACGGCCAGCATTCAGGCAGTCAGCTAAAAAGGGCCTTGCTGCGCAGTAAAGCCCGGGTTTGATTTACCGGGCCAGACGCTGCCGAGCCCAGACAAAGTGGCTGCCGCTCAAACATCTGCGCGGGTTTCGGACTTTATGCACCGGCCTGCGTACCTTTGCGGCCTCATTTTGTACCCTGCACGCATTTACCTTTTCTGTGAAAGCCGTTAACATCACCTTCAAGTTTTCGGACGGGCAGCCCGAGCAGACCCACGTGGCCGCCGAGGGCGAATCGGTGCTCGACGTAGCGCTGAACAACGGCATCCAGCTGCAGCACAACTGCGGCGGCGTGTGCGGCTGCAGCACCTGCCACGTGTACGTGCTACAGGGTGGCGACGAGCTGCCCGAAATCAGCGACAAGGAAGAAGACTTCATCGACCGCGCCGTGAACCCGCGCCTGAACTCGCGCTTGGCCTGCCAGTGCGTCGTGCAGTCCGCTACCGAAAACCTCGTCATCGAGATTCCGCACCAGGACTTCCTGGGCCATTAATTTTAAAATGTGCGGAATGTGGTTGAGTGTGAGTAATGTGCAGAATGCGGTTGGGCTGCATGTCTGATTGCTAGCACAGTAGCTCATCTTGATTTCCACATTTAAGCCCATTCACCCCACATTTTCCACATTCGAAAGATGACCCACTTCGAGCCGCCGATAAACTGGCAGGACCATGAGGATATTGCCATGGCCCTCTACGAAAAGTTTGGCGACGACTTCACCGAAGCCAAAATCTACCGCATCCGCTTCACCGATCTGCTGGAGTGGGTGCTGAGCCTCCCCAATTTCGAGGGCACCCGCGAACAGGCCAACGAAGGCCACCTGGAGCAGATCCAGGCCAAGTGGGTGTACGAGTGGCGCGACAACCAATAGCAGTTGGAGAGTTAAAGAGGGTAGGAGTTTACGAGTTGTCGTGCTGATGACTCCTAAACTTCTACCCTCTTCCACTCCCAAACTCCCAGACTCGTTAACTCCTAACCTTGATAGAGCCCATGGCTCCTGACTTTTCCGCCATCGAGGCCTTTGTGTTCGACGTCGACGGGGTGCTGACCGACGGCACCCTGCTGGCGCTGAGCACCGGCGAGCAGGCGCGCACCTTCCACATCCGCGACGGCTACGCCATCCGGCACGCATTGCGCCGCGGCTACCGCGTGGTCATCATTTCGGGCCGCGAGGAGGAGGGCGTACGCAAGCGGCTACAGTCGCTGGACGTGACGGAAATCTACCTCGGCGTCGACGACAAGGTGAAGGTATTTGCCGCCTGCGGGCTCGATGCGGCCCGCGTGGCGTACATGGGCGACGACATGCCCGACCTGGACGTGATGCAGCGCTGCCTCCTGCCGGCGTGCCCGGCCGATGCCGCCACCGACGTGCGTGCCATCAGCCAGTACGTAGCCGAGTTGCCCGGTGGGCGCGGCGCCGTGCGCGAACTGATCGAGGCGGTGATGAAAGCCCAGGGACGCTGGTAGCCCGGCGGGCTTCATAATTTGTTCACAAGACGTTGGTAAGGGGCTACTTGCAAGTGTGCGATATTCCGGTACATTTACCGGACATTTGTTCACCTTTCTCCTTTTCGCTTACCAATGAAAACAGGAACCGTCAAATTCTTTAATGAGTCGAAGGGCTACGGCTTCATTACGGAAGATGCCACCAAAGAGGATTTCTTCGTGCACATCACTGGCCTCAATGGCGTGCAGGTGCAACAGCACGACCGCGTCGAATTCGAGACGCGCGACGGCCGCAAAGGCGTTAACGCCGTTAACGTAAAGAAGGTCTGAGAAAACGCTACACGACTTCCCTATTGCAAAAGCCCTTGCCCCGCAGCAAGGGCTTTTTTCTTGGCGGTAGGCCCGCCGGGGCGCAGCCCGTAATTTTGTCGTCCGCCTATTGTTGTAGGTGCTGTTTCCGCTGCCGTTATGCCTCCATCCGTGAGCGAGTCGCTGTCTTCGTCTGCCTCCGCAGGTGCCCGCTGGCGCCACCTGGTACGGCTGGTGCGCCTGCCCAACCTGCTCATCATGGCCCTGACGCTCACGCTCACGCAGACCTGCCTGCTGGCGCCCGAGCAGCCGCTGGCGGCCCTCGTCGACGTGCGGTTTTTGCTGGTGAGCCTGGCCATGCTCTGCGTGGCGGCGGGCGGCTACATCATCAACGATTACTACGACGTCAAAATCGACGCCATCAACCGGCCGGGTACGCTGGTGGTGGGGCATACCGTGGGGCGGCGCACGGCCATGATGGCCCACTTGGTCCTTTCGTTTGAGGGCGTGGTAGTGGCGGCCGCGCTAAGCAAGGTAGTGGGGCTAGTGACGCTGGGCGCGGCGCTGCTGCTCTGGGGCTACTCGGCTCGCTTCAAGCGCCTGGCCCTGGTCGGCAACCTGAGCATCGCGGCCCTGACGGCGGCGGCCGTGCTGCTGCCCGAGTTGCTGCGGCGCACCGGCGACTCGGCCGTGTGGGCTTACGCGCTGGCGGCCTTTCTGCTGACGGTGGTGCGCGAGATTGTGAAGGACATCGAGGATATGCGGGGCGACGCCCAGCACGACTGCCGCACGCTGCCCATCGTGGCGGGCGTGGCACGCAGCAAGTGGGTGGCGGGCCTGTTTCTGCTGTGCCTGGTCACGCTGGTGGCGGGCGGGGTGTGGGCGGCCCTGCAGGTAGGGCACTGGCGACTGGGGCTGTGGCTGCTCGGCACGGTGCTGGCGCCGGCGCTGGTACTGGGTCAGCAGCTGCGCCGCGCCGACCGCCGCCGCGACTTTGCCCGCCTGAGCATGATGTGCAAGCTGATTATGCTCGCGGGCGTACTTTCGATGCTGGTGCTCGGGCGCTAGCCGACAACCGTGGGGCGGGCGGGCCCGTTAGCGAAGCGTTGCCCGCTGCGTTGGCAAGCCGCCGAGGCGTAGAGGCCCGCGGCAAGCTGTCAGGCGCAGCCTAACCCGCTACTACCCATGCACACCCGCTACACCACACTACTGAGCCTGTCGCTACTGGCGCAGCTGGCTCAGGCCCAAAACACCAGCCCCGCCGACTCGCTGGCTACTACTCCGGCTGCTGTCGCCCCCGCCAGCACGCTGCCGGAGCCGCCCAAGGACCCGCGCGACAAACCCAGCTTTATTCCGGCACCGGTGTTCTTCTACCAGCCCGAAACCGGCTTTGCCCTCGGCGCCGCCTTTCTGCCCGTCTGGCGCTTCGGCCGCGACTCCACCACCACGCGCAAATCCAACGCCCGCCTCATCGGCTGGTACTCGCAGAAAAAGCAGACGAGCCTGCAACTGCTCCACAACGTCTTCACCCGTGACGAGCGGTGGCTGCTCACCGGCGAAATTAGCTACTACGACTACCCGATCTTCTTCTACGGCATCGGCAACGACACCAAAACCCGCGACGAAAGCGAAATTTCGTACCAGCTGCTCACCTTCGACCAGCGCGTGCTGAAGAACGTAGTGGGCCGTTGGTTTCTGGGTGCCCGCTACCGCCTCACCGACCTGCGCAACATCCAGGTCGATGAGCCCCTGACCAACGACGAAGGCTCGCAGCGCCCCAACCTGCTCTACGACCTGCCCGCCCGGCAGCGCGAGAATACCATGGTGTCGGGGCTGGGGCCGAGCCTGATCCACGACGGGCGCGACAACATTCTGAACACCTACCGCGGCCATTACCTGGAGCTGCAGGGCCTGTTCAACACCAAAGGCCTCGGCTCGGACTACACCTTCACGCGCTACATCCTCGACGCGCGCCACTTCGAGCAGCTCGGCGGCACCAACACCATCTGGGCCTCGCAGCTGTACGCCCAGTTTCACAACGGCGACGTGCCGTTTCGGGAGCTGGCTACGCTGGGCGGTGCCAACCTGCTGCGCGGCATCTACGAAGGTCGCTTCCGGGGCCGGCAGCTGGTAGCCCTGCAAACGGAGCTGCGCAAGCACCTGTTCTGGCGCATCAACGGCGCGGCTTTCGTGGGCGTGGGCCAGGTGGCCAACCACCTCGACGACCTGCGCTTCACCGAATTCAACGTGGCTGGCGGCGCCGGCCTGCGCTTTCAGTTCAACCGCCGCGACCGGCTCAATATCCGTCTCGACTACGGGGTAGGCTCGGGCAAGTCCAGCGGCTTGTACTTCGGCGTGAGCGAAGCATTTTAATAAAGTCAGGTTTCGAACCCATAAAAGCCCCGCTGAATGCCTGCAAGAGCCTCAGTAGAACTTTAACTTAAAGTCTGATTCTGCCGACAATTGACACGTGCGGAGTAGGATAATCTGAACAATAATCAGGTACATTTAGCAGCCGTCCAAGTTGGGCGGCTGCTGTTGTATTCCGATGTATCCTCGATTTTATTACCTGGCAATAAGTGGGTTGCTGCTGACCGCCGCAGCGGCTACGCAGGCCCAAACCCTGCCACCGACCAGCACTCCCGAAACGCCATCGGATGTGCCCGTGCCCGCGGCGCCCCGTAAGGAGCGGCGGGTGAAGGTGGCGGCGCTGCCCATCGTGTTTTCGCAGCCCGAAACCGGCATTGCCTACGGCGCGGCTGTGCTGCCCGTGTGGCGCTTTGGTACCGATACCACCACGCGCAAATCCACTGCCCGCCTGCTGGGCTACTACACGCAGCGCAAGCAATCCAGCCTGTCCCTGACGTACACCGTCTTCACGCCGCACGAACGGTTTATCCTGGGCGGGGAGGCCTTTTACTTCAACTTTCCCTATTACTACTACGGCATCGGCAACAACACGCGCAAGGCCGAGAAAAGCGACATCTCCTACAAAGTCATCATCGTCACGCAGCGGGTGCTCAAGAAGCTGCGCCCGCACACCTTTGCCGGCCTGGGCTTCCGCCTCACCGACCTGCACCACATCCGCCTCGACGATGACTCGACCGACGACCGAACCCGGCCCAACCTGCTGCTGCTGCGCGACCCGCGCGAGCGGCAAACCACCCTCACCGCGGGCCTGGGCCCCACTTTTCTCTACGACAGCCGCGACAACGTACTAAGCACCTACCGCGGCAGCTACCTGGAAACCAGTGCCCTGTTTATGGGCCGGTACCTCGGCAGCGACTACCGGTTTTCGCGCTTCCTGCTCGATGCGCGCCACTTCCGCTCCCTGCGCAAGACCGACAACCGCACCATTCTGGCCGGGCAGCTGCTGGCGCAGTTTCACACCGGCAAGGTGCCCTTCCGCGAGCTGGCCAACCTGGGCGGGGAGAAGATGATGCGCGGCATCTACGAAGGCCGCTTTCGCGACCGGCAAGCCGTGGCCGCGCAGCTGGAGCTGCGCCAGCAGCTGTTCTGGCGGCTAGGCGCCGTGGTATTCGGGGCCGCTGGGCAGGTGCACGACCAACTCGACCAGTTCCGACCCAACGACTTCAACGTAGCCGCCGGAGCCGGCTTGCGCGTGGCCGTGAACCGCGCCGACCGCCTGGCCATCCGCATCGATTACGCCGTGGGCTCGGGGCAGTCGAGCGGGCTGTACTTTGCTTTCAACGAGGCGTTTTAGCTGGGCCAATACCCTGCTGGGGCCCGCGTGCCGTCCGAGAGGTAGAATGCGTGCAGCCGGGCACTAGTATCAGGCACAAACAAGTGCGGTAACAATTCGGTAATACAGGCGGGGCCGCCGCTCCCGGCCGCGCGGCCTACCTTCGCGGCGCGTTTCACCCCCAAACCTTTCTGTTTGCCATGAGTTCGTCCCCGTCGTCATCCGCCACTCTGGAGCCGACCACCGCGGAGCGTTTGCCCATCCGCGGGGCCCTGGTTTCCGTGTACTACAAAGACCGGCTGGAGCCGCTGGTGCGCCTGTTGCAGCAGCACGGCGTGCAGATGTATTCCACCGGCGGCACCCTAAAGTTCATTCAGGAGCTGGGCCTGGACGTGACGGCCGTGGATGCGCTGACGGGCTTTCCGGAGGTGTTCAGCGGCCGCGTGAAGACCCTGCACCCGAAGGTATTCGGCGGTATTCTGCACCGCCGCCACGAGGCCGGCGACGTGCAGCAGGCCCAGGAGCACCAGATTCCGCCCATCGACCTGGTCATCGTTGATCTGTACCCCTTCGAGGAAACCGTGGCCAGCGGCGCCACGGAGCAGGACGTCATCGAGAAAATCGACATCGGCGGCATTTCGCTGCTGCGCGCCGCCGCCAAGAACTTCCGCGACGTGCTGGTGGTCAGCTCGCGCGACCAATACGCCGCCGTCACGGAGCTGCTTGAAGCGCAGGGCGGGGGCACTACCCTGGAGCAGCGCCGCCACTACGCCGCCGCCGCCTTCCAGCAGACTTCGCACTACGACACGCATATCTTCAACTACCTCGCCCAGGGCACCGATGTGGCCGGCACGGCGCTGAAAGTCAGCGAAGGCCCAGCCACGCCGCTGCGCTACGGCGAGAATCCGCACCAGCAGGGCACGTTCTACGGCGACCTGTCGGCCCTGTTCGAGCAGCTGCATGGCAAGCAGCTCAGCTACAACAACCTGGTGGACGTGGACGCGGCCGTGCTGCTGATGCAGGAGTTCCAGGACGGGCAGCCCGCCGTGGCCATTCTTAAGCACACCAACGCCTGCGGCGTGGCCCAGGCTGCTACCCTGCACGAGGCCTACGTCAACGCCCTAGCCTGCGACCCGATTTCGGCCTTCGGTGGCGTTATCATCGTCAATAAGGAAGTTGACGCGGCCACGGCTGAGGAGCTGAACAAACTCTTCTTCGAGGTGCTCATCGCCCCAGGCTTCGCGGCTGACGCCCTGCCGACGCTGCAGAGCAAGAAAAACCGCATTCTGCTGCGCCAGAAGCCGGTGCAGTTCCCCGCCAAGCAGGTGAAAACGCTGCTCAACGGCTTCGTGGAGCAGGACTTCGACCGCGTGGTGGAAGGCCGCAACGAGTTCCGCGCCGTCACGGAAACCACCCCGACGGCGGAAGAAGTGGAAGCGCTGGAATTTGCCCTCAAAGTCTGCAAGCACACCAAGAGCAACACCATCGTGCTGGCCAAGGCCGGGCAACTGCTGGCCTCCGGTGTGGGCCAGACCTCGCGCGTGGATGCCCTGAAGCAGGCCATCGAAAAAGCCAAATCCTTCGGCTTCGACTTGCAAGGCGCCGTTATGGCCTCGGACGCCTTCTTCCCTTTTCCGGACTGCGTAGAAATTGCCGGTGCCGCCGGTATCCGCGCCGTGGTGCAGCCTGGCGGCTCCATCAAGGATCAGGATAGCATCGATGCCTGTAACCGCCTCGGCATGGCCATGGTGCTGACGGGCGTGCGCCATTTTAAACACTAAGCGACGAGCAACTTAGCCTGAAAAAGGCCCGGCCGGCACACTACCGGCCGGGCCTTCGTCGTTTAGGGCGCCCGCCTCGCCGAAGGCCAATACGAAAGGGTTGGCCTTCGGCGAAGGTTGCTTACCTTTGCGCACCTTTTTGCAAGCGCGCAACCCGCGCTGTTTCTTTTAATTGCCGCACTCAATGGGATTCTTCAATTTCCTGACCAGCGACATTGCCATCGACCTGGGAACGGCTAATACGCTCATCATTCACAACGACAAAATCGTGGTGGATGAGCCGAGCATCATCGCGAAGGACCGCACTACCAATAAAGTCATTGCCGTGGGCCGGCAAGCGCAGCAAATGCATGAGAAGACCCACGACAACATCAAGACCATTCGTCCGCTGAAGGACGGCGTCATTGCCGACTTCCACGCCGCCGAGGAAATGATCAAGGGGCTGATCCGCATGATTGACACGCGCAGCCGCTTGTTTCAGCCTTCGCACCGCATGGTTATCTGCATCCCCTCGGGCATTACGGAGGTAGAGAAGCGCGCCGTGCGCGACTCCGCCGAGCATGCCGGGGCCAAGGAGGTGTGGATGATTCAGGAGCCCATGGCCGCCGCCATCGGCATCGGCATCGACGTGGAGCAGCCCGTGGGCTCGATGATCATTGACATCGGGGGCGGCACTACCGAAATTGCGGTTATCGCCCTGTCGGGCATCGTCTGCGACCAGTCCATCAAGACGGCCGGCGACGTGTTCAACCAGGACATCCTCGACTACATGCGCCGCCAGCACAACCTGCTGATCGGCGAGCGAAGCGCCGAGAAAATCAAAATCGAGGTGGGCGCGGCCCTGACTGAGCTGGAAACCACCCCGCCCGACTACGAGGTGCGCGGCCGCGACCTGATGACCGGTATTCCGAAAGTTATCAAGGTGACTTCGGCCGAAATTGCCATTGCCCTGGACAAGTCGGTGGCCAAAATCGAGGAAGCCGTACTGAAGGCGCTGGAAATTGCCCCGCCCGAGCTGTCGGCCGACATCTACGACAACGGCATTCACCTCACGGGCGGCGGCGCCTTGCTGCGCGGCCTCGATAAGCGCTTGGCCGCCAAGACCAAGCTGCCCGTGCACGTGCCGGAAGACCCGCTGCGCGCCGTGGTGCGCGGCACCGGCGCGGCCATCAAGAACATCACCGGTTTCCGCAGCGTCCTGCTTTCCTAGAAATGAGAGGTGAGACATGAGAAGTGAGATGGATGCCCCGCGCGGCCGGGCGTCAGTCTTACTTCTCATGTCTCATTTTCTCATGTCTCCACCGCCATGGGTAATCTGCTCGCCTTCCTCTTCCGCTACCGGGGTGCCCTGGTATTTGCGTTGCTGGAAGTCGTGAGCCTGATTTTGCTGGTGCGCAACAGCTCGTACCAGCGGGCGGCGTTCTTCAACTCATCGAATGCCTACGTAGGGCGCGTGCTGGAAGTGCGCACCCAGATTTACGACTACTTCCGCCTTGTCGACGTGAACCAGGCCCTGGTGGCCGAAAACGCCCAGCTACGCCGCCAGCTCTACCGCTCGGACCAGGCTGGCCGCATGCCCGATAGCCTGCGGGCCACGGGCGACTCCACCGGTACCCGCCTCGGCCCCGATACGGTGCTGCTGGGCATGCAGCCCCTGCTCACGCGCGCCGCCGATTACCCGCTTATCCCGGCCCGCATCGTCAACCAGACGCTGCGCCGCGTGGATAACTACCTGACCCTGAACGCCGGCACCGCGCAGGGTGTACGGCCGGGCATGGGCGTGCTCAGCGCGGCGGGCGTGGTGGGTCGGGTGCGGCAGGTCAGCGAGCATTACGCCACCGTCACCTCGGTGCTGCATTCCAAAACCAACATCTCGGCCAAGCTGCGGCGCGACGGTACCTTCGGCACCATCAAGTGGCTGGGCGAGGACCCCACGCACGTCATCCTCGACTATATTCCGCGCCAGAACAAGCTGCTGCGCGGCGACACGGTGGTCACGTCGGGCTACAACCAAGTGTTTCCGGAAGGCGTCATGATTGGCACCGTCGATTACTTTGCCAAGGAGCAGGACAAAAATTTCTCGACGGTGCGCGTGAAGCTGGCCGTTGACTTTTCAAAGCTAACCTACGTGTACGTAGTCGGGCCCCAGCCGCGGGCCGCCGAGCGCGACACGCTGGAAGCCCGCTCGGGGCTGCGCGCCGCCGGCGAGGAAGGAGGGGAGCAACCCTAATGGGCAACGCGCTGCAACTGCTGCTTTCGGCCCTGCGCTTTTTCCTGTACGCGGGCATTCACGTGCTGCTCATCAGCCGGCTGGCCCTCTTCGACGTAGGCTGGTGTTTCTTTTACTTGGGCTTTCTGCTATTTCTGCCCATTGCCACGCCCGTGGTGCTCACCTTGCTGCTCAGCTTCCTGATGGGCTTCACCATGGACCGCTTCTACGACACGGGCGGGGTGCACGCCGCGGCCGCCTTGCTGCTGGGCTACCTGCGGCCCTGGGTGCTCCGCCTGCTCACCCCCCGCGACGGCTACGACGCGCAGGACGCGGTGAACATCCACCAGATGGGCTGGCAGTGGTTTCTGGTGTACCTGATGCTGCTGGTGAGCATTCACCACTTTGCGTTTTTCTTTCTGGAGCTGGGTTCGTTCTCCGCCGTTGGCCTGACGCTGCTTAAGATTCTGGCCAGTACCTTGTTTACGGGCGTTACCATGCTCATCGTGCAGCTGCTCACGTTTCCGGCCCGGCGCAGGCGCTGAACTTTCGCTCGGCCGGACATCGTTTCCGGGGTCAGATTGGGAAACGGCTGATTCAAAACGAACGGCTGTTTGCCCGGTTGCTGGCAAGCGACGCCTTCATGCAGTACCTTTGCGGGCTGATTGCATTCGAGGCAGTCAACTCACCTTCAGTTCGTAACGCGTCTTGCAGTACTTAGAAGGCCGCAAATTTGTCGTGCTGGGTATTTTCCTGGCGGTGGCGTTGGTGTTTGCGGTGCGGCTCTTCCACATTCAGGTGCTCGACGGCAGCTACAAGCTAGCGGCCGATAAGAACACGCTCCAGCGCATCGTGCAGACGCCGTATCGCGGCGTCATCTACGACCGGAACGGGCAGATACTGGTGCAAAACACGCCGGTATACGACCTCATGGTCATTCCGCGCGAGGTAAAGAAGCTGGATTCGGCCCGCTTCTGCCAGCTGCTGCAGATGCCCCTGCAGGAGCTGCGCGACGGGCTGCGCGCGGCCAAAACCTACTCCCGCGGCAAGGCCTCGCCCCTGGTGCAGAACCTCTCGACGCAGGAGTTGGCCGCCATTCAGGATAACCTCATCGACTTCCCGGGCTTCAGCATAAAGCCCCGCATGGCCCGCTCGTACAAGACGCAAAACCTGGCGCACGCCCTGGGCTACGTCGGGCCGGTGTCGCCGACGATGCTGGAGAAGCCCAAGTACGCCAAGTACGTGCCCGGTGACTTCCTCGGCATCAGCGGCATCGAGTCGTACTACGAGAAGGAGCTGATGGGCCGCCGCGGCGTGCAGTACCGCATGGTCAACGTGCGCGGCATCGAGAAGGGCGCTTTCCGCGACGGGGAGTTCGATACGCTGTCGGTAGCGGGTCAGGATTTGCACCTGAGCATCGACCCGGAGCTGCAGAAATACGGCGAGTTCCTGATGCAGGGCAAGAAAGGCTCGGTGGTGGCTATCGACCCGAAGACCGGCGAAATTCTGGCTTTCGTTTCGGCTCCGTCGTTCGACCCGGCCATGCTCACCGGCAAGGGCTCGGGCAACCGCTACATGGAGCTGCTGCGCGACACGGCCCGGCCGCTGTTCGACCGGCCGCTGGCGGCGGCCTACTCGCCGGGCTCGGTGTTTAAGCTCGTCAACGAGGCCATTGCTTTGCAGGAAGGCGTGGTGACGCCCCAGACGGGTTTTCCATGCAACTGGAAGCTGGTGCGCTGCACCCACCGCCACGAGTACCCGGCCAACCTGACCCTGGCCACCAAGAACAGCTGCAACCCGTACTTCTACCAGGTAATGTTTGCGGCGCTGCGCCAGGGCCGCTCGCCCAGTAAGTACGAGGACGTAGCCATCGGCCTGACGGAGTGGCGCAAGCACGTTACCTCCTTCGGGCTGGCCCAGCACCTAGACGTGGACCTGCCCGGTGAGCGGATGGGGCTGATTCCGTCGCGCAACTTCTACGACAAGCGCTACGGCCATCACCGCTGGACCTACAAGACCATTTATTCGTTGAGCATCGGGCAGGGCGAGGTGCAGGTGACGCCGCTGCAGATGGCCAACCTGATGTGCATCTTCGCCAACCGCGGCTACTACTACGCTCCGCACTTCGTGCGCTCCGTCGGCAACGGCGGCCCGCTGCCGCGCTTCCGCGAGAAGCACTTCACTTCCGTGGATCAGCGGCATTTTGAAGATATCATTCCCGGCATGCAGGCGGTGGTCGACGGCCGCGGCGGTACCGGCAACTACGCCTCCCTGCTCGACGTGGGCATTTCGGTGGCCGGCAAAACCGGTACCGTGCAAAACCCCCACGGCGAGGACCACGCCACCTTCGGCGCCTTTGCCCCAGCCGAAGACCCGCGCATTGCCATTTCCGTGTTCATCGAAAACGCCGGCTTCGGTGGCTCTTCGGCCGCGCCGCTGGCCGGGCTGATGATGGAAAAGTACCTGCGCGGCAAAGTAGCCCCCTGGCGGCAGCGCTGGGAAAACTGGTTGCCCGGCTCCGCCGACCGTTTCGTGACTCACCGCAACCGCCGCTAGGCGCCGCACTTCTTCGCCGCATGTCCGCCACCGTCCGTTACTCGCGCAGCATCGATTGGGTCACCCTGCTCATCTACATCCTGATGGTGGGCGTGGGGCTGCTCAACGTGTACGCCGCGTCCTACTCGGCCGAGGTGCCCTTCTCGCGCGTGTTTTCCGCCGACTGGAGCGGGCTGATGGCCTTCAACTGGTTTAAGCAGCTGGTCTGGCTCGGCGTGGCCGTGGTGCTCATCGTGGTGCTCGTGGTCATCGACTACAAGGCCTACGACACCTTCGCCTACGTGCTCTACGGCGGCATGATTGTGCTGCTGCTGCTGACGCTGGTGGTGGCGCGGCCCATTGCCGGGTCGCGCTCCTGGCTGGAGCTGGGCCCCATGCGCCTGCAGCCGGCCGAGTTTGCCAAGTTCACCACGGCGCTGGCGGTGTCGCGCTTCATGGCGGGCATCAACCTGCGCCAGCAAGCCTTCAAGCAGCAGCTGGTGCTGGCGGGCCTCACCCTGCTGCCGCCGCTGCTCATCATTGCCTCCAACGAAACCGGGCAGGCGCTGGTATTCGGCGCTTTCCTGCTGGCTTACTTCCGGGAGGGCATGTCGCCGCTGATCCTGCTGATTCTGGCCGCCGCCGGCATCGTGCTCATCCTGTCGCTGCTGGTGCCCAAGCTCTGGTTGGTGGGCGCATTTACCGTGATTCTGGCCCTGGTGTTCGTGTTCAATACCCGGGTGCTGCGCCACCATTTGCCGCTGGCCCTCTCCACGTACGCGGTGGTGCTGGGCATGGTCTTCGGCGTCGATTTCTTCTACAACAACGTGCTGCAGCCCCACCAGCGCAAGCGCATCGAGGTGTTGCTGAACCCCTCGGCCGACCCGCTGGGCGTGGGCTGGAACGTGACGCAGTCTAAAATAGCCATCGGCTCGGGTGGGCTGGCCGGCAAGGGCTTCCTGGAAGGCACCCAGACGCGCTTCGACTTCGTGCCCGAGCAGAGCACCGACTTCATCTTCTGCACCGTGGGGGAGGAGTGGGGCTGGCTGGGCACCATGACGGTCATAGTCCTCTTTATGAGCTTACTGGGGCGGGTTATCTTCGTGGCTGAGCGGCAGAAATCCGTGTTTGGGCGCACCTACGGCTACTGCGTCGCCAGTATTATCTTTTTCCACTTCTGCGTCAACATCGGCATGACCATCGGGCTGGCGCCGGTGGTGGGCATTCCGCTGCCGTTTTTCTCCTACGGCGGCTCCTCGCTCTGGTCGTTCACCATCCTGCTCTTCATCCTGCTGGCCATTGATGCCTACCGCAAGCAGGACCTCGTGCGCTAGCGAGTAGGCAAGCCGAACCGTTTCGGCGCTAACTTGCGGGCTATGCCAGCGCCTCCGCCCCAGCCACTTTCTGCCAGTAAAGCTCCCGTAGCGCGGGTGCCCCGGTGGTTTTGGGCAGGACTGGTGCTGTTGCACCTGCTGGCTTTGGGCTACCAGCTCGGGCAGCGCCATTACCTTTTCCCCGACTCCGACCGTTACCTGACCGAAGCCGCCAACATCGGCCGCGCCGGCGAGTTTTACGCCTGGCCGCTCAGCGGGCCGCGCTCGGTCCAGGAGTACACCATTCGGCCTCCCGGCTACCCGCTCTTTCTGCTGCTGACGGGTGGCACGCTGGCCCTGCCCCTGGGCACGCTACTGCTCCAAAACCTGCTGAGCCTGCTGAATCTGGGCCTGATGGCGCAACTGCTACGCCGGTTTCAGCCTTCCGCGCGCGTTTGGGGCGCAGTGCTGGCCCTGATAGCCCTGTATCCGGCTCAACTCATTTATGCTAACGTGCTGATGAGCGAGCTGCTGTTGCAGACCTGCGTGGTGGGCTTGCTCTGCGTGGGCACGGCCTTTCTGGCGCACCACCGGCGCCGTGACGCGCTGCTACTAAGCTTGGTGGCATCGGCCGCCATGTTGATAAAGCCGGTATTCTACCCCTTCGCGGCGGTAGTGCTGGCCGTGAGCATGTGGGCCGCGTGGCAGCGGCGGTGTTGGCAGCTGGCTTTGTTTGGCACAGTGCCGCTGCTGGTGGCGCTGCTCTACCAAGGCTGGAACTACCAGCGCACCGGCTACTTCCACTTTTCGAGCATTGCCGAAATCAACCTGCTGCGCTACAACGTGCGCGGGGTATTGCGCAAAACGCAAGGCACAGAAGCCGCCGAACACTTCGTAGCCGCTACCGTGCGGGCCGGCGAGCAGCAGCCGAGCTTTGCGGCTCAGCAACGCTACATCACCGCGCAATGCGCTCAGGTGCTGCAGCAGCATCCCATGGCCTATGCTGCGCTGCACCTGCAGGGCATGGCCAACTTCTTTCTCGACCCCGGTCGGTTTGATCTGGTGCACTTCCTCGGGTTGCCCGAATCATCAGAAGGCGGCCTGCTGAACCGCTTCAACGCCCACGGTTACCGCGCCATCTGGGAGTACCTGCAGACGGCCCCCATTGCCCTGCTACTGACGCTGGCCCTGGTAGCCCTCGGCAACGTGGTGCGCACACTGGCGTTTGCGCTGTTCCTGTTTGATAGCAAGGCGCCCGCAGCCCTACGGGTGGTAGCGGGCGGGCTGGTGCTCTACGTTGCGGCGCTGACTGGCCCGCTGGGTGCGGCGCGCTTCGCCGTGCCAGTGGCGCCGTTGTTGCTGTTGGGCGTGCCGTTCGCGCTAGCGCGCCTGCGCCGTTTCCGGGCGCGGCGCACCTGACTCGACCAGAGGCGCATCGGTAGCTAAGCTTAAGCGCAGCCAGGCAAAGGCAGGATGATAGGTAATAACCAACGACAGAGCCGCGGCGAAAGCCGGTGCTGCCAAATAGCCCATGCGGCCTAGGTCGCCGGAAAGAAGCATGTGTACCAGCACCACCGCGGCTAAACCCAATTCGGGCCAGCCCAACAGGCCGAACCAGCGCTGGCGCATCGCCGAGCCACCGCGCAGCCCCGCCAGCAGCACCAGCCAGAAGAAGCCAAAGATGCTGAACAGCTCGCCCACGCCCTTGATCGAGAACATGCGGCGCAACGAGTAGCCCAGATTTTCCAAGTGCTCCAAGGCGTTATTTACGCTTTCCTGGGGCGGAGCACCCACTTGCGCATCCACCCAGTGGCGTACCCCATAGGCCAGTCCTGCAGATACGGCGAGTAGGGCTGCTTGAGCCGGCCAGCGCAGGGTGCGTTGCCCGAAAAGCAGCAGCCAGGGCGCCAGAAATACAAACGATTCCTTGGCGTGCGGCCCCAGCACGATGCAGGCCACCAAGGCGGGCACCGAGCCGCTGCGCACCGCGTACAGAGCCAAGGCAAACACCAGCATGTACAGGCTGTCCACCAGCGGTAGGCCGGCAATGTACACGGCCCACCGGCTCGTCAGCACCGCTACCAGGGCTACGGCGGCCGCGCCCGGCGAAGCTCCGTAGAACAGGCACGTGCGGAACATCAGTAGTCCGGCCCCGGCGAGCAGAGCCGTGTTCACCAAGTAAAAAGCCAGGCGCAGGGGCCACTCATTGCTGGCGCGCTGCGGCCACAGGCGGACGTATACTTTCTCCACCGGCCAGGCCACGGCGGCGGCAGCCAGCGGCACCACCACCCGGTAACGGTGTGTGACGCGGACGCCCTCGAACTCGCCGCGGGCCATGCGCAGGTAGCTGCGCGTGTCGGGGGAGTGCGAGAAATCGAAGTGCACGTACATAGTGTAGGCACTGCCCGCCAGTACACCCACGGCCAGCACATACACCAGTAGCAGCTGCCGCCAGCGCAGGCGTGCGTTGCGCAGAACCGAGGCGGCCAGCTCCGTCATGCCGAGGTGGCGTTAGGCAAACTTCCGGTCGATGAGACGCAGCAGCTTGTTGACGTGCTCTTCCTTGCGCACCCACTGGTAGCGCTGGGCCAGGTCTTCCGTCACGTAGCGCTTGGCCGCATCGGCCGAGGGTAGCGCGTCGAGGTGCTCCACAGCGGCGTGGTATTCCATGTTTTCGCCGTTGAACAGCTCATTGATAAAGCTGAAGCGCTGGTTGATGGAAATGGCGCTGCGCAGCGACTCCACCTTCGGCTGGGCCTCCGCCAGGATGGGGTGCGGCGCCGTGCTCGAAGCCAGCTTTTCGTTCAGCGTGCTCGTCGGGCCGGCCGTGGCGGCCAGTTTATCGGCGAGGGTACTGGCTGGGGCTACCGTAGCGGCCAGCGGCTTGGGCCGTTCGGCCGGCACTGGTTCAGGAGCGGGCGAAGGGGAGGGCACCGCTGGCTCGGCGGCTACGGCAACCACCGGCGTGGCCGATGCTGCTGGCACGGCAGGGACGGCTGGCTCCTCTACTTCAATTACTGGTTTAGCTTCAGCTACCGGCACGGCTACAACGGGTGCTGCCGTTACGGCGGGCGTAGGTGCTGCGGGAGTTGCTTCCGACACCGAGACGGCGGCGGGGGCAATAGAAGGCGTAATCGGGGCAGAGGGCGAAGCAGGCACCGGAGCTTGAGCCGCAGTGGCCAATGGCTCCGAAACTGGCGCTAGGCCCTTACGCAAGTCAGTTTCCTGCACCGGCAGCACGGCGTTCAGCTCCGTCAGGAGGGTAGCGAGGGGTTGCTGCTCTTTGAAGTGCGCGTCGCGGTACAGGCGGAAGCGGCTCAACAGAAACTCCCGGTCCTGGGCCAGGTCGGCCGGCAGGCTGTCGATGAAATCCTGGAACAGCGGCTTGTTGATGTCCACGTAGCGCAGCGCATCGCGCAGCTGAGCCGGAGTGGCCGAGAGCTGATCCGATGGCAGTAGCTTATTTTCGAAGGTGGTTACCGGGTCGAGGGCCGTACGCAAGGTGTCGGCGACGGCCTGGGCCAGCAGCGGCTCGTAGGTAGCCCGCGTCAGCCGGATGCGGCGCGAGAGCAGGTTCATGAGTTGGGTGAGGGCCTGGCGCACCGCCGGGTCTTCGTAATCGAAGTACGGGCTGCGCAGGCGCGCCATTTCCTGCGTCCATTGCGCCAGCAGTTGCTGTACCACGTACAAGTTCAGCTGGCGCACTGGAGCCAGCCGGAGCACGGCGGGACCATCAAGCGTAGCGCCCACTGGTTGGGTGGCGAAGTATTGGTCGCAGAGGCGAGCGGCTAGCCGGCGGCCGTAAGCCTGCAGCTGGTCGTTGCTATACGTATCTTGCATCCTCAAAAAAAAGCCTGCTTCAGCAGGCAAGTTAAGCCAAAATGCCTACACTGACCGTGCAAAACCTGCCCGGCGGCTCTATCAACGTAGGGCCCGGCCAGACGTTGCTTCGGGCCCTGCACGAGGCCGGCCACGACTGGATGCACGCCTGCGGGGGCAAGGGCCGCTGCACCACCTGCCGCATCGAGCTGGTAGCCGGTGCCGAGCACCTGGCCCCGCCCACCGCCAACGAGCTACGCTACCTCACCACCGGCCGGCTGGCGGCTACTGCTCGCCTCACCTGCCAGGCGCAATTGCCGGAAGGTCAGGTAGTAGGCCGCGTGCCCGAGGCTACCAAGTTGCCGCACGTGCAGTATATAGGCGAGTAGTAAGGACGAATACCCCTGTCATTGCGAGCAGAGCGAAGCAATCGGTCCTGGTCTCAGGCCAGACGACAAAAAAGCACCACCCGAAACCGGGTACTCCAGTTTCGGGCGGCGTTGTTTTGGGAAGATGTTGTGACGTCGTGCCGCGAGCGGGAAAAGTATCGGGGCTCGCATTTTCGCAGTAGCCGCGGAGCAGAGGGCTGCTACAGTTCGGCCAGCACTTCCGATAGCACATCGAGTGAGCGAATATCGCCCAGACCTTCGACGTGCAACTGGTAGTAGCGCAGCAGAATCAGCAGTAACTCGCGCCGCACGCGGCCGTTGGGCACGGTCGCCGATGCTATGTCGCCCTGCAGCAGCTCGTCGAAGAAGTGCTCAAACTCCTGAAAGCGCAGCACCGTGGGGCGGCTGGTGGCCGTCAGGTTCACGTCGGTAGCAAAGGCCACCTGCTCGGTAATCTGCTGCCCGGAGTCGGGCCCGAAACCCAGGTAATGGGAGAGGTTCAGCAGAAACAGCAGGGCGAAATTCTCGAAGCCGGATTCCTGCTCGTCGAAGGCCACGATGCTGCGGTAGAGAAACTCAAACAACGCGGGGTTTTCTTCTTCCTCGCGCAGCGTGCGGCTCACCACTTCCGAGAGGAACAGCACCACGCTGCTCTTGCGCACATCGTAGGGCAGGGTACGGAACGGGCGCAGGCAGCGAAACTCGGAGAGGCGCGTGAGCCCGCCGCGCGGCGACACGTAGGCCACCATATCGAGCAGGGTAAAGGGCTGAAACAGGGCAATGCGGCCCGGCGGCTTGGCTTTGCGCACCCCGTTCACCACGTAGGACTGTACGCCGCGCTGCTCGGTGTAAATGCGCGCAATGATGCTGGTTTCGCGGTATTTCAGGTAGTTCAGGACAATGCCCCGGGTCTTGATCAGCATGCGGCTAGACGGAAGGTGAGGAAGGCGTAAGGGAGAATAAACACAACAATTCCGGCGCGTGATTTTCTCCCGAGGCCTGCCTATTTCGTCAGTACGGCTACTTTGGAAATGCAGCCGTTCTGCCCGTTGGCATCGGCCGTCAGCACCAGGTACACGCCCGACTGCACGCGGCGGCCGTTGTAGTCGGCCAGGTTCCAGACCACCGTGCCGCCCGCCGCGCGCGTCTGGTACACGAGCGTGCCGGTCACGTCGGTTATTTTCACCTCCGCATTGTTGGCCAGCCCCGAAATGCCCACCTGGCCCACAAAATCCTGCCGCACGGGGTTCGGGAATACCTTGGCGCAGCTCGGCTTGCCCTCCGTGACGGTAGCCGAGCCACGGTAGCTCACCACGCCGGCCTCCGTGCCTACCCACACCTCGCCGGTGCGGTCGTCCACGGCCACGTCCACGATTCTGTTGGAGGGCAACGGGCTGTTGTCGGTGGTGAAGTGCAGCAGGCTTTCGGTGACGCCTTCGTTAAAGAGCCACAGCCCGTTGTCGGTGCCGAACCACTTGCGGTTGCCACCGTCGATGGCCACGCTCCGGACTACTTCCGAGTTCAGCGCGTCGAAGCCGGTGCCGGGGCCGCGCGTCACCAGGGGCTTGCGGAATTTGGAGGCGTCCGGCTCGAATACGTCGGCAGGGTTGTCGTACACGGCCACGCCCTGGCCGGTAGCCGCCCAGATGGCGCCGGTGCGGTCCTTGGCCAGGTCCCAGATGATGCCGCTCGGGAGCCCCCCGTCGGCCTGGGTAAAGTTGCGCGTCAGGTTGGTAGTAGGGTCGTAGGCTACCAGGCCGGCGCTGGTGCGCCGGGTGCGCCCCGTCCACGCGCGGCTGAGGTCGTCGAAGGTCAGGCGCTCCAGGCTTTCGGAGCCGGCGAAGGCCGACAGCGTCTGCCAGCGGTTTTCGGCCGGCACGAAGCGGAACAAGCCCGGCTGCCCCTGCTTTTCGTGGCGGTTCACCACCCACACGCTGCCGTCGGGCGCCACGGCCACGTCGGTGAGGCGGGTGTAGTTGGGGTCGGAGGGGATGGCGCTGAGCAGCGGCGAGCCGGGCGTACCCTGCGTAAACTGCCGCCACTCGCCGGGGCCCTTCCACTCCAGCAGACCCGCTCCGTAAGCCGCGACGTACAGCGTGCCGTCGGGCGTGCGGGCGCCGCGGCTCAGGTCCTGCAGGTTCGGAAACTCCGCCGCGTTGTAGGTGCGCGAGGTGACGTTGGTCCACTGCCCGTCGGCATCGTAGATGTAAAAGCCGTCCCGGGCGTTCTGCTGAACCGAGTTTTCGTTGTAGCCGCCCGAGAATACCGTCACCGTGCGGCTGGGCGCATCAGTCAGGATGTTGAAGGCCTTGGCCGTGGCCGGCCCGTTGGCCACGAAGCGCTCCGCGTCGTTGCGGTCGGGCGTGGCGCGAACCAGGCCGTTGGTGAGGTCGGCCACGTACACCGGGCCGCTTTGCGAGCGAATGGCGTCCTGCACGTTGTCGAGCAGCGGACTCTGCACGCGGCTGCGCACGCGGTTGCTGCGCGGATCAAACACGTCGACCTGCCGCGGCATGCCCACCAGCAGGCCGGCAGCCGAAGAGCGCAACGAGCGGAAAATGTAGCTGCCGTAGCTCTGCGCTGCCCAGCCCGCGCCCACCGCGCGGTAAATGTTGTCGTTGTTGACGCCTGCGTACACCTTGCCCTGGTGCGTCACCAGCGTGCGGTACGGGTCGCCGGAGCGCGCACCGAAGCCCGTGGAGACGCGCCAGTTGGTGTAATCGAGCAGGTTGGTGCTGAGGCGACCCCGCATCAGGCCCGCGCTGGTGGCCGCGTACAGCGAGTCGTTTAGCACGGTGGTGGCGTATACCCGCGGCACGGTGCCGCCGGGGCCGAAGCTGCTGTAGGTGTCCTTGACCTGGTAGCGCTGCAGATCCAGCACCACAATGCCGAAGCTGGTGCCCAGGTAAGCCAGGCGCCGCGCGATGTTGATGCTGTAGATGGTTTTTTCGCCCGCAATGGTCTTGCGCTTGATGTCCGTGATGGACGTGACCACGCGGCCGTCGGGCGCCAGAATGTCGATGGCGCCGTTGCCGTAAGCTACGACCACCTGCTGCGTGAGCGAGTCGTAAGCGAGGGCGCGCACGCCCACGTCGCTGAGTCCGTCGCGCCGCGACAGGCGCTGCACCGAGGCCGATTCCTTATCGAATGTGTAAAACGACGCTTCGGCGGCTACAAACAAGCGCTGGCCCGCATCCACCACCACGCGCGACTGGTTGGTGGGCAGGTGCAGCTGCCAGTCGCCGTACCCGGCGGTGCGTTGGGCCCAGGCCGAAGAACCCATAACGAGGCCAAAGCCCGCCACGAGGCAAGCAGTGCGTAGCGCTTGTGTCATGCGATAAGAAGAAGGCAACTAAGATACTACCGCGCCGCATAACGCCGCGCCTCCGGAATTAGTGCTTCGTGGCTTCGGCCACCGCATCGGCCTCCGATTTCTCCTGCTGCCCTTCCAGAAAGCAGTGCCGGCAGCGCGCTTCGTAGGAATCGGTTTCGCCCAGCAGTACCTGCTCGGCCGAGGCTGCCTTGCGGAAAGAGTAGGTGGCAATGTCGCCGCAGCGCACGCACACGGCGTGTACCTTGGTTACGTACTCGGCCACGGCCATGAGCTGCGGCATCGGGCCGAAGGGCTGGCCGAGGTAGTCCATGTCGAGGCCCGCCACGATGACGCGCACGCCGTGGTCGGCCAGCTGGTTGCACACTTCCACCAGCGAGTTGTCGAAGAACTGCGCTTCGTCGATGCCCACCACGTCGCAGCTGCTGGCGGGCAGCAGCATTTCCTGCGGGAAGGCAATGGGCGTGGAGCGGATGCTGTTCGCGTTGTGCGACACCACGTCCTCGGCGTGGTAGCGCGTGTCGAGGGCCGGTTTGAAGATTTCGACCCGCTGGCGGGCAATTTTGGCCCGGTTCAGGCGCCGGATCAGCTCCTCGGTCTTCCCCGAAAACATCGAGCCCACTACCACCTCAATCCAGCCCCGGCGGGGCAACTCGCGGCTAGTGCCGACGCGGGGTTCAATAAACATGCTCAGGCGAAAAAGAGGCGGATTAGAAATCCGAAGTTACACCGACGAGCCGGGCATTTTCAAGCCACGGCCCGAAACCGTTGGCGCAGGCGGCGGCCTGGCTCAAACAAAAACCGGCCGAAACGTCTGAGGGTTAACGTTTCGGCCGGCCGGTTAATTCACGTGCACAATCTCCAGTTCGAACACCAAATCGGTGTTGGGCGGAATGCGGTACTTGGTCTCGTCGTCGGGGTCGCGCTGTCCACCGGGGCCGTAGGCCAGTGCCGCCGGAATGCGCGCCCACACGCGGGCGCCGGCCGGCAGCAGGGGCAGCAGCTCGTCCCAGCCCGGAATGACTTCACCCCGGCCGAGGCGCACCCGCAGGGGCTTCCCGTACGTGGCCGAGGATTCGAAAAACTTGCCGTCGGGCAGAAAGCCGGTGTAGTGCACCCGCACCGCGCCCTTGGGCCCCGCTGCTTTGCCCGCGCCGGGCTGGCGCAGCACGTACTGCACGCCGCCGGGCGTACGCAGCGTGTCGGCGGGGGAGCCGGCCAACGCCGGCAAACTCAGCAGCAGCCCGGGCAGCAGACGCAGCAAAATTTTCATTGCGGAGCCCGAAGCCGTTATTGCCCTACATTTATCAGCTCGACGTCGAACATCAGCGGCGTCCACGCTGGAATAGCACCCCCTTGGCCCTGGTAGCTGTACGCCAGGTGCGAAGGAATCAGCAGCAGGGCGCGCTGCCCCTTGTAAAGCTTGGGGAAGGCCTCGTTCCAGCCGGCAATGACGCTGCCAAGCACGAAGGTAGTGCAGCCGCAGGGGGTGCCGTTGTCGACGGAAGCGTCGAAACGGAAGTTGTCGGATATGCGACGCCCGATGTACTTCACCGAAATCGAGCTGCCCTGAACCGGCTGCGGGCCAGAAGTCACCGTGTTCAGCCGTACGATGTACAGGCCCGTGCTGGTGCGCTCGTAGTTGGTGATGTTGTTGTCCTGCAGGTATTTCTGGATGGTAGCGTCGTCGAGAACTTTGTGTTCCTCGATCTGCTTCTCCAGTTCTTTCATGTCATCGGTTTTGTTGTCGCAGGCTCCGAGTACGAGCAGTAGCGGCAGCAAAGCCAGAAAAAAGCGGCGGGCAAAGGTGTACATAGAAAAAGGGGTACGCATAGGGTGTGAAAACAAAAAAGCGGGCGGCCAGCTGGATGAAGAGCCGGCCGCCCGCCGGCGGGTTGCACGAAGCCCCAGGGCTAATTTAACACATTAGCGGCCTTGCGGAGCACCCTGCGGCATGCCGCCGGGCATCATGCCGGGAGCAGGAGCCGCAGCTGGCTTGATGTCGACCAGTTCCACGTCGAAACGCAGGACGGCGTCGGCCGGAATGTCGGCGCCGGCGCCGCGCTGGCCGTATGCAAGGGCCGAGGGAATAATCAGCGTGGCCTTCGAGCCTTTGTTGAGCAGGGCAATGCCCTCGTCCCAACCCGGAATCACGGCGCCCACGCCCAGCGGGAATTCAATCGGCCGGCCGCCGTTGCCTTTAGCCGAAGAGTCGAACTCCTTGCCGCTGAGCAGCGTGCCGCGGTAGTTCACCGATACCGATTCGCCCTGCTTCGGCGTAGCGCCCGAGCCCGGCTGGGTAATCACGTAGTAAACGCCCGAAGCGGTTTTCTTGGCCGGCAGGTTGTTCTTCTGCACGTACTCTTGGATGGTTTTCTCATCCAGCGGCTTCTGCGCGGCTTCGTGCTGCTGCATTTTGGCCTGCATTTCCTGCATGGCTTTCTGCTGTGCGGCCATGGCGTCGGCCTGGTTCTGGATGGCGGCCACCTTCACGAACAGCGTCATCGTGTTGCCGTGCTTCTTGATCTGGGGCGGAGCCGGCTGGCCGGTGGTTTTCAGCGACAGGGAGTCGGCATTGAAGCGGAACACGCCCGAGTCGCCGGGCTGCAGCAGCGAAATAGCCTCTTCCAGACCACCCTTGCGGGTTACTTCCTGCAGCGGCACGCGCACCGGGAAGCCCATCTGCTGCTTGCGCGACTGGAACAGCACCGAGTCCTTGGCCGTGTGGTACTCCACGTGCAGGGCAATGATCTGCCCGACGTTCTTTTTGTAATCGGCGGCGGCGGTTTCGGGCTTGATGTCCTTGGCCTTACCGGACTTGTCGAAGATTTTGTATTCGATGCCCGACTTGGTCTTGGCAAAGTTGGCGTTGGCCTGGTTGCAGGCGTTCAGACCGACGGCACTGGCCACCACGGCCGGCCACAGAAGAAGGGATTTGCGGAGCATGAAAGAGGGAAAGAGAGACAATGCGGAGCTAAAGGTAATTAGCGCTCAGAGCTTAGCCGCAGCCAGCTGGAATTTAACGGGTAGGGCAACGGCCGGCGGCCGCCGCGCAATTATTAGTGGGGCGGGGCCACGGCCAGCGGGGCCGTCACCAGTTGGGTTTGGTAGTCGGGCAGCAGGCTCAGGAAGCGCTGCACCGTGGCGTCCAGCGGCTCGTGGCTGATGCCGCCGGCCGCGTTGTGGTGCCCGCCGCCATTGAAGTGCCGGCGCGAAAACTCGCTGACTGAGAAGTCGCCCACCGAGCGGAAGGAAATCTTTACGGCGTTGACGCGGTCGATGAGGATGGCGGCGAAAACGATGCCCTCGATGCTCAGGGCGAAGTTTACCAGGCCCTCGGTGTCGCCGGTTTTGGAGTGGTAGTGCTTCAGCTCGTCGGCCGTAATGGCGATGTAAGCCGTGTTGTACTCGCGCAGCACCGTGAGCTTATCCTTGAGCACGAAGCCCAGGAAGCGCAGCCGCTCCTCGGAGTGCGAGTCGTAGATGCGCCGGTGCACGGCCGAGAGGTTGATGCCCGCGTCGAGCAGCTCGGCAATGATCATGTGCACGTTGCGCGAGGTGCTGGGGTGGCGGAACGAGCCCGTATCCGTCATGATGCCTGCGTACAGGCACTCCCCGATTTCCGGCGTGATCAGCGCCTGGTCGCCCAGGTCGCGGATGAGCTCGAACACCAGCTCGGCCGTGGCCGCGGCCGTGGGGAACGAGAAGGCGATGTCGGCGAAGGACTCCGGCTGCTCGTGGTGGTCGACGAGGACCTTGGTGGCCGAAGAGCGGCGCACAAACTCGCCCAGCTCGTGGATGCGACTCAGAGCCGAGAAATCCAGGCAGAAGATGACGTCCGTCTGGTTAAGAATCTCCTGCACGCGCCGGTCGTTGCGACCGGGTTCGTGCACCACCACTTCTTCGTTGCCGGGCATCCAGCTCAGAAAGTCGGGGTAGTCGGATGGCGTGACCACCGTCACGTGGTGGCCCTTCTTGCGCAGGTAGCCCGCCAGGCCCAGCGACGAGCCCAGGGCGTCGGCGTCGGGTTTGTGGTGCGTGGTAATGAAAATGCGCTGCGGCTCCCGTAGGAGCTCCTTCAGTGCCGTGACGTCGTGCATTGCCGGCTGATAGGTGACTGACTTTGCGACCCTTACGGGGTAGCAAGGGGGCAAATTTCGGGAATGATTCCCAAAGTTGTTCTCGGGCTCAACAACCGGGCGGGTCTTTTCGGTTCGGCGGGGGGCCAGAACGACGCCCTGCGGGCCGGGCCGGGCGGCCTGCCGGTACCCTGGTTCGGGATTTTAGGGCCCGGCTGTCCCCACTAATCTCGTTGAGTAGCCAGTGTAACTTGCTTAATTACTTGCGTCCGGCACGGCGCTATCGGGACAAACCCCTAGTTTTGCGGCCGAAAATTAAAATCTCCCGTAGCCGGCCGGGGTGCTTTCGGCACCCGGCGATTCTCATCCCTACATTTCCCTGACCGACATGGCAACGAACCGCACGTTCACGATGATTAAGCCCGACGCTACCCAGGAAAACCACATCGGTGGCATCCTGAGCATGATCGAGGCCGGTGGCTTCCGCATCGTAGCGCTGAAGAAAACCCTGCTGACGGCCGAGCGCGCCGGCCAATTCTACGCCGTTCACAAGGAGCGCCCCTTCTACGGCGACCTGGTGAAGTACATGTCGTCGGGCCCCATCGTGGCGGCCATCCTGGAGAAGGACAACGCCGTGGCTGACTTCCGTACGCTGATCGGCGCCACCAACCCGGCTCAGGCCGAGGAAGGCACCATCCGCAAGAAGTACGCGAAGAGCATCGAAGCCAACGCTGTACACGGCTCCGACTCCGACGAAAACGCCCAAATTGAAGGCGACTTCTTCTTCGGCTCGGACGAGCAGTTCTAAGCTCTGAAACCCAAAGGCCAAAAGCTGCTTGTTTGGGTAGCTCTCGGTCTTAACCAACAAAAAAGCCTCTCTGTATCATGCAGAGAGGCTTTTTTGTTATACTGGTTTTGTGCTCGATTTATACCAATTTTATACCTACGAGCTTTTACCGGCTGCCGAACCCGATGCGGGCGTTGCTGCCGGTAAGCTCGAAAGCGGGCGTTTCGCGGTTGTAAATATCCGCCAGGGCCGTGGCTTCGGTGAGAGCATCGGTATGCCCTAATTCGGCCGCCAGGGCTTGGGCTTTTTCCTGCACCAGCGGTTGAAAGTGGTAGGCGGCAATCAGGCGGCCCTTGCGCAGCAGCGCGCTGTCGATGCGCGAGAGGTCCGTGTTGAAGGTACACACAATCTGGATGTGAAAGCAATCAGCCAGCAGCCCGTCGGAGAGGTTGAGTAGGTTGCTCACGGCGCTGGAGCCGCCCTGGCCCGCGTCGCGCTTCATCAGCAGGGCTTCTGCATCCTCGATGACGAGGATGGAGTTGGTGTTGTCGTGGAGCAGATTGATGAATTCCGGGTCGGCGATGCGCGCGGCCAGGTTGGGCGGGATGAACAGCTTGGGCTTGTCGGTGAGGCCGCAGAGGTGGCGGATGTAGCTGGTTTTGCCGGTGCCGGGCGGGCCGTGCAGGATGACGATGCCCTTGTCCTGGGGCTGCTGCAGGCGCTGCACGATGGCCTCGTGCACGGGCGGCAGATCGTCGTTGTAGTGCGTGGCCAGGTCCAGCGCCGGAATTTTGATGTTGAGCGGGGTAAACTCCAGGTCGTTGTAGGCCAGGCGCAGCACGTGGATGCGCTGCCGCTCCTGCTGCCCGATTTCCAGGTGCGTGTTTAGCAACTCGCGCAGGCTGGCCAGCTCAGCGGCGTCGGTGTCGGGGGAATAGAATACCTGCACGCCCCGGTCGCTATAGGCGCCGTGGTCTTCTACCAGCACGAGCAGGTGCGGGGCCAGGTGCAGGGCCCACACGTTTAGCTCGGGCTCCTTGCCCACCTTCTCGATGTAAACGGAGTGCGCGACGGTGGCCGCTTCCAGGTCGTAGCGGGCGGCCAAGGTTTGGAGCACGGCTTGGCGGGCTTCGTTGCTGGCCAGCTGGAAGATGAGCTTGCGTGGCCGCACGCCGAAGTGCTGATGGAACCAAGCGACGGGCAGAAAGTAATTTGATTTATCGAACGTAGCGGATAAGTCGACGGCAGCGGGCGGAGAAATAGCAGCTCGTAGGGTAGATGTACTCATGGTATAAAGAAAAGAAGAAAAAATAATAGATGAAAAAAGAGGCGCCGTCGGCGGCCGCGTGTACCGCGGCCGCCGACGGCGCCTTCTGTAAGGGGCTGGCGGCGCTCCTTGTGCCGCCTCGGCACTTAGGCCTGCTCTACCGACAGCACGGGCTCGGTGTGCTCGGCGTCCTGCACTTCCTGCGAGTTGTGCTTGTGGCGGAACAGCACCACGAACAGCACGGCAATGACCAGCGCGTAGGCAGCAAAAGCCAGCCAGATGCTGTGCCAGTCCTTCGTCACGCCATCGGCGGCGGTGAAGTACCGCTCGATAACGATGCCGCTGACTGAACTGCCGAGTACGGCCCCAAAGCCGTTGGTCATCATCATAAACAAGCCCTGGGCCGAGGCGCGGATGGACGGGGCCGTCTGCGTTTCCACGAACAGGGAGCCGGAGATGTTGAAGAAGTCGAAGGCCATGCCGTAGACGATGCAGGAGAGGATGATCATCCACAGGCCCGAGCCGGGGTTACCGTAGGCGAACAGGCCAAAGCGCAGCACCCAGGCAATCATGCTGAAGAACATCACCTGCTTGATGCCGAAGCGGCGCAGGAAGAAGGGAATAGCCAGGATGAACAGCGTCTCGGAAATCTGCGAGATGGACATGATGATGGCCGGGTAGCGCACCGTCAGCGTGTCCTGGTACTCCGCGTTCTTGTCGAAATCGTGCAGGAAGGTGTCGCCGTAGGCATTGGTGAGCTGCAGGGCGGCGCCGAGTAGCATGGCGAACAGGAAGAAGGTGAGCATCTTCGTGTCGCGCAGCAAGGCGAAGGATTTTAGGCCCAGTATGTCGACCAAGGAACGGCTCGGCGTGTCGCGCGCGGTGGGCGGGCACTTGGGTAGCGTAAACGAGTACACGCCCAGCAGAATGGCCGCGGCGGCCGCTACGTAGAACTGGTTGGCCGACTTTTCAAAACCCAACAGGCTCACCGTCCACATGGCCACCACGAAGCCGACGGTGCCCCACACGCGGATGGGCGGGTAGTCCTTCACCACATCAAGGCCCTCACGCTTGAGCACCGAGTACGACACGGCAATGCTCAGGGCCAGCGTGGGCATGTAGAAAATCATGTTCAGCAGAATCACCCAGAAGAACATGCCCGGGTCGGTGACCAAGGGAATGGTCAGCAGCACCAGGCCGCCGAGGATGTGCAGCACGCCGTAGAGCTTCTCGGCATTCACCCACTTATCGGCCACGATGCCCATGAGCGAGGGCATGAAGATGGACGCGATGCCCATGGTGGAAAAGATGGCCCCAAACTGCGCCCCCGACCACTGCTTGGTCTGAAACCAGTACGCGCCGATGGTTATCAGCCACGAGCCCCAGATAAAGAACTGTAGAAAGCTCAGGATGGTGAGACGAAGCCTAGTACTCATGCGGGTGCGGTTGGGAGGGGAATGAATAAGCCCATAAAGATACAAGTTTTTGACAGCGGGAAACGTACCCGCCCAGCCGGGGCAGGCGGCAATAAAAAGCCCCACAGCGGGGGCTGCGGGGCTTTTTGTGAGCAAGCGGAGGCGCGTTAGGCCTGGGTGTCTTCCGCGAAGCGGCGGTTTACCTCATCCCAGTTGATGAGGTTGTAGAAGGCCTGAATGTAGTCGGGCCGGCGGTTCTGGTAATTCAGGTAGTAGGCGTGCTCCCACACGTCGAGGCCCAGCAGGGGCGTGCCGTTGCAGCCCGTGTCGGGCATCAGCGGGTTGTCCTGGTTGGGGGTGGAGCAGATCTGCAGGTTGCCGTCCGTCATCTTGCACAGCCACGCCCAGCCCGAGCCGAAGCGGGTGGTAGCAGCCTTGGTAAACTCCTCCTTAAACTTGTCGTAGCCGCCGAACGTCTTCTGAATGGCCTCGGCAATGGCGCCGGTGGGCTCGCCGCCGCCGTTGGGCGAGAGGACTTTCCAGAACAGGTCGTGGTTCCAGTGGCCGCCGCCGTTGTTGCGCACCGCCGCCGGAGCCTTAGCGATGTTGTGCAGGATTTCCTCCAGCGACTGATTTTCCATCTCAGTGCCGGCAATGGCGTTGTTCAGGTTCGTGACGTAGGCCTGGTGGTGCTTGGTGTGGTGAATCTCCATCGTCTTGGCGTCGATGTGCGGTTCCAAAGCATCGTAGGCGTAGGGCAGCTGGGGCAGTTCGAAGGCCATAGCAGTTTGGGGTAAGGAGGTTAAGGGGTTGAAGGCAAAGCGTCGCCGGACGGCCGGTACCAGCCCGCGGCGGCAAGCAATTTCGTCGGTAAGCTAACCGCCGAAGGGGCACGGGGGTTACAAAAAACGGCGCGGCGGCCAAAAGTAACCACAGATGAAACGGATTTCTAACGGATGATAATGATTCGGGCGCTGTACCCCCAACCTCACCAGACCAGTACACCTTAGCAACAATCAGCGCCGCCGCTCGGCAAAGAAGCGCTGCATGAGGGCGGCGCACTCCTCGGCCAGCACCCCCGTAACGACCTGGCAGCGCGGGTGCAGCAGCTGGCCGTGGCGCGAATAGCCTACTTTGGGCTCGGGCGTGCCGTACACCACGCGCGGCACCTGGGCCCAGGCCGTGGCCCCGGCGCACATCACGCAGGGCTCCACCGTCACGTACAGGGTGCAGTCGTGCAGGTACTTGTTGCCCACGAAGTTGGCGGCCGCCGTCAGGGCCAGCATTTCGGCGTGGGCCGTCACGTCGCGCAGCTGCTCGGTCTGGTTGTGCCCGCGCCCGATGATCTGGCCCGTGGCCGTGAAGGCCACCACCGCGCCGATGGGAATTTCGCCGGCCGCGTAGGCCCGCTCGGCCTCGCGTAGGGCCTGGCGCATGAGCCGTTCGTCGTTGGCGGCGGTCGGAGGGGACAGTTTCATGAGAAAAGACGCGGGCAAAGATACGCCGGGTGGCCCCGCACCCCGTTGCGGAACCTCGCCACCGGTGGCTGCTTATGCCGAAGCCAACCAAAGCAAGCAGCTGGCGAAAGGCCGGTCAGAACTGTCGCAGAAGGAGAGGGCCCGTCGTGGCCGGGGCTCAAACGCAGTGGTGCCACGACTTCCAAAGTCGTGGCACCACTGGTTTAATCGTCCACAAAATCCGTGAAATCCTAACTAAAGGTCGGCGTAGCTAAGAGTCCGTCTGACTCCGTGGTCAGGCTTTCTTCTCCTCCGGAATCTTCACGTTATCGTCCGGGTTGCGGTCGATGAGCTTGTTGAAGGGGTCGATGCCCACGCGCTCGGGCTTGCTGGGCACGGTCAGCTCGATGCGGGAGCGGCCAGGCGGCAGGCGGCGCTTCTGCACCAGCACGGGCACGTCGTGCCACTTGCCGGCTTTGTCCTTCTCACGGCCCATGATGCCTACGTCGATGAAGTCCTGGGTTTTGGCGGCCGTTTCGTTGCCCAGCGAGTCGGCGTAGAACTTCTTGGTATCGACGGTGAACTGCACGCGGTACTGGCCGTTGGGCAGCTTGCGGTAGGAGGCCGAGTCGACCTTGTTCTCGTAGAGCGTAATCTTCTCGAACATGTCCGTGACCAGGTACTGCAGGGAGTCGGGCGTGTGCTTGCGCAGGTAGCCCACAAACTCCACCGAGTTGGTGTACGGGGCGCGCTGGAAGGCCACCTGCTGGCGGTATTCCTTGATGGCGGCGTTGACGGCGTCTTCGCCCAGGTAGTCCTGCAGGGCGTACATCACCAAAGAGCCCTTGCGGTAGTGGATGTAGGGCTGGTTTTCAACCAGGTACAGCGGTACCTCCTTTTTCTGCTCCAGGCCTCGGCCCGAGAGGTAGGAATCCAGCTCGTAACGCAGAAACTTCTTCATCTTCTCCGCTCCGTAGAGGTGCTTCATCACCATCAGGGCGCTGTACTGGCTCAGCGTTTCCGACATCAGCGTGGAGCCCTGCACGTTGCCGCCGATGATCTGGTGGGCAAACCACTGGTGGGCCACCTCGTGGGCCGTCACGTAGAGCGGGTAGTCGATGTCCTTGGGGTCGGTGCTGTCGACTTCGGCAATGAAGCCGATGCTTTCCGAGAAGGGAATCGTGTTCGGGAACGACTGCGCGAAGCCCGCGTAGCCCGGAAACTCCAGGATGCGCACCTGCCGGTGCTGGTAGGGGCCGAAGTGCGTGGTGTAGTACTGCAGGCCCTCTTTCACGCCCTTGGCCATGCGCTGGAGGTTGTACTCGTGGCCGGGGTGGTAGTAGATTTCAATCGGGACGTTGTTCCACTTATCCTTGTAGACCTGGTAGCGAGCCGAGAGGAAGGAGTAGAAGTTCAGGATGGGCGCGTCCATCTTGTAGTGGAAGTAGCGGCGGCCGTCCTGGGTCCATTCCTTCTGCAGGTAGCCCGGCGCAATAGCAATCTGGTCGGGCGCGGTGCTGACGGTGGTTTCGAAGCGAATCCAGTCGGCGTCGTTGCTGATGTAGGTGTTCCGGCGCGCCACCGAGTCGTTGACGGCGGCCATGCGCGGCTTGGGCTTCAGGTCTTGCTCCTTGCGCGTGTCGTCGTCGCCCAGCTCCCAGTCGGGCTGGTAGCCGATGTGGGGCAGCAGCTGGGAGTTGACGAAGGTGCCGTTGTACACGATGCTGGTGTTGGCGCGGGCGTTCTTGAAGCCGGGGTTGGTGTAGGCTAGGTCGAAGTTGAGCTGCACCGAGTCGCCGGGCTGCAGGGGCTGCTGCAGGCGCAGAATGCGGTAATCCACGTCGCCGACCTTGTCGTGCAGCACTTCCTTGGCCGGGCGGGCCAAGGCCAGCTGCTTCACCTCGGCTTCGGCCACGCCCATCAGGTGCAGCGAGTCGATGGCCTGCCGGCTGCGGTTGACCAGCCAGTACGAGCCGCGGAAGCGCACGTCGCGCTCCTGGGGGAAGATATCCACATCTACCTTGACGGCCGAAATGCGCGGCTGCACGGCCTTCTCGTAGCGCTTGTACTTCCGCTCATAGCTGGCCGTAAGCTCTTCGTCTTCGTCGGAGGAGCGGTACTCGTTCAGCACGTTGGTGTTGTAGAAGATGTAGCCGCCCACGCCCACGAAGGCCAGCAGCGCGCCGCCCGCCACGCCCGCCAGGGCCGGCGAGAGGCCGTAGCGGGCCTGCTGCCAGCGCCACGAAAAGCGCGTTTCGGTGCCGCGGGGCCAGAGCAGGGCCGAGGCCAGGGCCAGCAGCACGGCAAAAGCGCCCCAGTAGAGCTTGAAGGCGAAGAAGGGCCACACGAAGTGCCCGTAGCCGTTCATGGCCGAGTAGAGCACCGAGGGGTTGGAGTTCGGAAACAGCAGGTTGTGCTCGATGCCCAGCGTGCCCTTGAAGATGTCCAGGGCGTAGTACAGGATCATGATGAAGTGGCCCATGTACTTGTTGTTCACGAGCACCTGCACCGTCATGGCCAGCACGCACAACATCAACATCTCCACCAGCCGGAAGCCGAATAGCTCCTTCACGTACACGTCCAGCTCGTAGTGGAAATAGCCCTTGGCGGTTTGCAGCAGCAGCCCGCAGAGCATCACCACCGCCAGCAGCACTACCTGAATGGCCATCAGCGCCCCGAGCTTGGCCACGAAGGGCACCCAGGCGGGCATGGGCATGGCATCGTAAATCTGGTTGACCTTGCTGTCCCGCTCGCGCCACACCAGCTCGCCGGCGTAGAAGGTGATGATGATGAGCTGAAACAGGGCGTAGGTGCCAGCCAGCAGCTGCACCACCTGCGGGGTGGTGGGAAAGGTGTTGGTGCCGTACATCTTGCCCACCTGCAGGCCGGTCATCAGCAGCATCAGCACGCCGGCCCCGGCAATGCCGATGAAGTACACGCTGCGCACGGTGCTCAGAAACTCCAGGCGCAGCAGGCGGCTCAGCTGCGCCCAGGCCAACCCGGCCGTGAAGCGCGGGGTGATGCGGGGCAGCACCAGCTTGCCCGGCGACTCGACTACGCCCAGAGCGCCCTTGGGGCGCGGGCCCGAATCGGCCTTGTTGGCGAAGCTGAAGCGGAACACGAAAAAGCAGGCGGCCAGCGCCACGGCGCCTACCGACACCCACAGCAGGCGGTTTTGCACCACCCAGGTGCTCCAGGGCAGCAGTTGGGTGTTTTTCTCGGCCACCGTCCAGTAGCGCTGCGTCAGATCAATAGCCTGGCCGCCCAGCGGGTCGAGCAGGGCCTTGAGCAGGTCATTGTCCAGATCCTGCTGCAGGCCGCCGCTGATGGAGTAGAGCACCAGAAACAGCACTCCGCCCAGGTAAATGGCCAGGGCCGAACGCGTGAGCGTGGCGGCGGTGAAGAAGATGGCCCCGGTCAGGAATACGTTCGGAATGACGAACTGCAGGTAGGGCATCAGGTAGGGCATCAGCCGGTTCGGCCCCAGCCGCGCGGCATCGATGCTCGGCCAGTAGGTGGCCAGCCAGGCGCCCAGGCCCGCGCCCAAAAACACGGCTATGGTCACCACGAACGAGCCCAGGAAGCGGCCGCCGAGGTAGCCGGCTTTGCTGATGGGGGCCGTGTAGTACAGCGAGTGGGTGCGGTGGTCGAAGTCGCGGAACACCGGCGTCCCCATCATGGCCGAGGTGATGAATACCCCGAACAGGCTGATAACCGTGAGCAGGGTGTTGATCTGGTAGGCCGAGTTGGCCAGCATCTTGCCCGAGCCGCCGCCCACCGTCAGGCTCACGCCGAACACGCCAGACAGGGCCAGCATCAGCAGGAAAGCCATCAGGGCCATCAGCCCGAAGTAGATGTACGTCGCCGGCCGCTTCAGGCGGTAGCGCAGTTCGAAGAGGAATATTTCGAGGAACATGATTTCGGTCTTCTTGACCGTCACGTTGAGCTGCCTATTTCAGAATGTCATTCCGAGCGAAGCCGAGGAATCTCGCGTGCTAACGTCGGAAATCATTCTTCCAACGACGCGGTAGAGATGCTTCGACAAGCTCAGCATGACGCCATGCAGCGACGTAGAAGCCGCCGGGCCAGCTCAGCATGACGTTCGGTTTTTAGCCTTTCACCGCCTTGGCGGCCACCTGCTCGGCGGCGTGGATGCGGGCGAAATACACGTCTTCCAAGGTGGGCTCGACGCCCTCAAAGCCGTTGCCGGGCTGGGCCAGGCTGTGCACGTGGATGATGGTCTGCCCGGCAAACAGGCGCGAGGAAATCACCGAAAACTGCTGCTGGTAGCTCTCCAGCTCCTGCTTGGCAATGGTGCGCCGCCAGATCTGCCCGCGCATCTCCTCGATGGCGCGCAGCGGGTCGCCGGTGTAGAGCACCTGCCCCTTGTTGATGATGGCGAACTGCCGGCACAGGTCCGACACGTCCGACACGATGTGCGTGCTCAGAATCACGATGCGGTCCTCGCCGATTTCGGCCAGCAGGTTGTGGAAGCGGTTGCGCTCCGTCGGGTCGAGGCCGGCCGTGGGTTCGTCCACGATGATCAGGCGCGGGTTGCCTAGCAGGGCCTGCGCAATACCGAAGCGCTGCTTCATGCCGCCGGAGTAGCCGCCCAGGTTCTTGTTGCGCACGTTGTAGAGGTTGGTCTGCTGCAGCAGCGCGTCGACCACCTGTTTCCGTTCGCCCTTGTTGCTGATGCCCTTGAGCACGGCAAAGTGGTCGAGCAGCTCGGCGGCCGTCACCTTGGGGTACACGCCGAATTCCTGGGGCAGGTAGCCCAGCACTTGGCGCACCCGCTCGGGCTGGCGCAGCACGTCGATGTCGCCCAGCTGAATCGAGCCCGCGTCGGCCTCTTGCAAGGTGGAAATCGTGCGCATCAACGAGGATTTGCCAGCGCCGTTGGGGCCCAGCAGTCCAAACATACCCGGCTCGATGCGCAACGAGACGTCGTTGAGGGCCTTGGTGCCGTTCGGGTAGGTCTTGGAAAGGTGTTCGATGACCAGTTCCATGGTGAGAGAAGGTTAGGATGTTGAGGCGTTGAAAGAATCAGGGATAAGATAGCAGCGGCGGCGACGCGGTTGCCCGGTAAATGCGATTAACTCGTTGAATTCGTGCCGCAAGCACGTCTTTCGCCGGATGAGCACGACGGGCCGCTGCCCGGTAAGCAAACCTAACACGGGGCCCGGTGCGTCCGCCGGCAAATCGACCAACGCCGTGGCTCACGGCGGCAACACCGGCTGCCAGCGCCCCGCCGGGCGGCAAATGCCGTTGTCGGCTGCTGGGGTGGCGTTGCCGGCTGGCCGGGCGGGGCTGGTCGATTTGCCAGCCGGCTTACCCGGCGCGGGCCTTACATTCGTGAATGATGAACCCGGTGGCCTGGCCGCCGGACTGACGTTGATACTGCCTTTGTTATGGCCGAATTTCTGAGGCGAGGAGCCCACCAACTAGCTGCCTGGTGGCTGCGGCCGGCTGCCCCGCAAGCGGTGCCCGTAGGCATCCACGTACTGCTGTGGGCGCTGCTGCTGGGGGCCAACCTGCTTCGGCTCAGCATCAAGTGGCTGGCCGAGGGGGCTGACACGTGGTCGTGGCCGCTGATGCTGGCCGACCTGGCCGCTACCGTTGCCACCTACGCTTTGCTGTTTTACTTCACTTGGCTGGTGCTGGTGCCGCGCCACCTCAACCGGCAGAAGCCCGTGCGCTTTCTGCTGGTGGTGCTGCTGACGGTGATAGTCACCGCCATGGTGCGCTTCACCACCAATATCGGGCTGGGCCTGATGCCCTCCATGTGGCCGGCGCACGTGGAGGGGCCGCCCCCGCCCACCGGTTCGGTAACCGATTCGTTTTTGGCGGGCCTGCGCGCCGGTTACCGCCAAGGCTACAAATCGGCTTCGAGGGCGCAAGAATCAATGGGTGCCGACAAAACCACCGGCAAGAACATCGTGCCGGCCACACTGCTCATTATGCTACTGGGCATCTACCTGCGCCTCGGCAACGACCACCAGCACGAGAAGCGCCGCCGCCGACAGGCCGAACGCGAGCGGCAGGAGCTGGAAAAGCAGCACCTCGCGGCCGAGTTGTCGCTGCTGAAAGCGCAGATCAACCCGCATTTCCTCTTCAACACGCTCAACAACATCTACTCCCTGGCCACGGCCCACGACGTGGAGGCGCCCGCCGCCACGGCCGTGCTGCAGCTGGCCGACCTGATGCGCTACCTGCTCTACGAATCGGCCACCGATACCGTACCGCTGCGCAAGGAAATCGAGCACCTACGCAACTTCCTGAGCCTGCACCTGCTGCGCCTGCCCGGCGCGGGGCCCGAGCGGCTGCGCTTTGAGGTGGCCCCGGAGCTGGCCGAGGCCAACCTGCCCGTGGCGCCCATGCTGCTGCTGCCGCTGGTGGAAAACGCCTTCAAGCACGGCGACCTGACGGCTCGCCCCCACGCCGTGGAGCTGGAACTGACCCAAAACGGCGCTGAGCTGGTATTTTCGGTGCAGAACCGGCGCCGCGCGCCGCGCCCCGGGCCGCCGCAGCCCGGGGGCGTGGGCCTGAGCAACCTGCGCCGCCGCCTGCACTTGCTGTATCCCTCGCGCTACGGCCTGCACATCGAGGAGACGGCCGACTATTACCGCGCCACGCTTACGCTGGTGCTCACGCCGGCTGGCGCTGCCCCGCTGCCGCTGCCCGCTGCCCAACTTGCTGCCGTTTAGCCCCGCCGCTGTTATGGAATCCACACCCGCCCCGCCTACCCGCATCCTCACCTGCGTTGCCGTCGACGACGAGCCGCTGGCCACGGCCGTGATGCAGCGCTACTGCGCCCAGCTGCCGTTTCTGCAGCTGGTGGCCACTTTCCACGACGCCATGTCGGCCTTGTCCTTTCTGCAGGCCACGCCGGTCGACGTGGTCTTCCTCGACATCGAAATGCCAGGCCTCACCGGCATGCAGCTGGCCCAGATTCTGCCGCCCGGCCGCACGCGCGTGGTGCTCACCACCGCCTACGACCAGTACGCCGTGCAGGGCTACGAGCTGGGCGTGGCCGATTACCTGCTCAAGCCTATCGGGTTTCAGCGCTTCGTGCAGGCTGCCAACCGGCTGTACCACAGCTTCCAGACCGAAACCGCGGCCCCGGCTCCGCCAGCACCCGGCCCGAGTGCCGCTGCAGCTACCGACGCCGCCCCGCCGGTAGCCGCCGATGCCATGTTCGTCAAGAACGAGCACCGGCTGCAGCGCGTCGCCTTCGACGACATTCTGTACATCGAAGGCATGAAGGATTACCTGATGATTTACACCGCCGAGAGCGGCAAAATCCTCACGCTGCAGTCCTTTCGGCGAGTAGAGGAGGTGCTACCGCCGCAGCGTTTCGTGCGCATCCACAAGTCTTTTCTGGTGGCGCTGAACCGCATCGAGCACGTGGAGCGCGGCCGCGTGCAGATAGCCGGCCGCCTGCTGCCCGTCGGCGACGCCTACCGCGACGCGTTTATGGCCTTGATCCGGGCCTACAACCAGCTGTAATGATGAGACAAGAGTAGGGAGAGGTGAGAAATGAGACGACGTTCTGCGAAGTCTCGTTTCTCACCTCTCCCTACTCTTGTCTCTAAAAAAAGCTACTTCAGCTCCACACTCTGCATGATGGCCTGGGCCACGGGCTGGTACTGCGCCTGCTCCTCCACCGGGCTGATGAAATGAAACACGTACTGCTGCCCGCCCTCGATGGCGTACTGCATCAGCTCGTAGCGGCGTAGCGGGGCCATCATTTCGCGGCCGCGGCGGGTGTCGCCCAGCGTCGAGACGAACTCCAGCACGATGAAGTCGCGCTTGTTGATGGTCTTGATGTCGTGGGTGAGGATGTCGACCTTGGTGTAGGTGCTCTTCAGCTTCGACTCGTAAATCTTCAGCAGCAGGGCGTAGTCCTGGTTGGTGAAGGTGGTGGGGCGGGCGGCAATGCTGTAATCGATGCGGCCGGCGGGGTTGCTGAACACAGCCAGCGGCTTGCGAGCCGCCGGGTACTTGGTGGCAATGGCGTCGTCGGGCAACGGCTGAAAGTCGGCCGGTACGCCTACGGTGAGGTTTTTGGCGACGTCCACCTTTTTCAGCTTGGGCGGGGCAAAGGCAGTCAGCAGCCACACCAGCGGCAGCAAGGCCAGGGCGCGGCGTAGCACGGAGAAACGGAATGCAGGGTTCATGGCAATCATCGGCGGCAAAGTAACGCAGTCCGGCATGGGAAAATTTCAGGGTGGGACAGGCCTGCTGCAAGGACAAAAAAGAGCGTCATGCTGGGCCCGGCCGAAGCATCTCTACGGATAGTAATCTGCTGGTTGAGATTAGTATCAGGCGAAGCGGGAGAGATGCTTCGGCCGGGCCCGGCATGACGTGCTGAAGACTTGCGTCTGAATGGCCTAGAACAGACCTTTCTTCTTTTTCTTGGCCGGCGCCGCTACCGACGGGTACTTGATGCTCACCTTCTTCCAGTACAGGTAGTTGTCGATTTTGGCTTCTACCAGATACGTGCCAGCCGGAATGTGGCCCAGGTCGACGGGGGCGCCGGTGTGCGTGGCCGGGTCCAGGGCTTGCTCGTACACCACGGCCTTTTTGTAGTTGGTCATGGTGAGCTTGCCGGGCTTGGTAAACTGCTGGGTGAAGCTCAGCAGCACCGAGTTGGAGTTGGGCTTGGGGAAGATGTCGATGCCCGACAGGGTTTCCACGCGCTTGATGCCGCCGTCCAGAATCAGCGGCTCGGCTGCCGACTTGGTTTTGATTTCGGTACCGGTCGTTTCCGACTTGGTTTTGGTCTTGACCTTGGTTTGGGCCTGCGCGGCCGAAACGGTGAGCAGAGCGGTGGCGGCGAGCAGGTAAACGGAGCGTTTCATGGCGTAAGCAGTAGTTCCGCGCAGCTACGCGGACAAATTCGGGGGTAAAGGTCGGGGTTCGGAGCCAATAAAAAGGTGGCCGAAGCGCCCTTTGCACATTCCGGGCCAAATTGCACAACGCGCCTTGTACGTGCCAATCGGGCGCGCGGCTTGCCTATCTTTGCCGGCTCCAAAACCGATTGACCGGCCGCCTCCGGGCGGCTGCCACTGCCCGTTTGGCAACGGCGGGCCTACTTTCTGCTTATGCTCCGAACCCACACCTGCGGCGATTTGCGCCAGGAAAATGTTGGTCAGACCGTTACGCTCAGTGGCTGGGTGCAGCGCACCCGCGACATGAACGCTGTGCTCTACCTCGATTTGCGCGACCGGTACGGCATCACCCAGGTCGTGTTTGAGCAGGGCGTCGAGGCCGAGGCCCTGCGCGAGCAGGCCCGCGAGCTGGGCCGCGAGTTCGTGGTGACGGTGACGGGCCGCGTGGCCGAGCGCTACAGCAAAAACGCCAACCTGCCCACCGGCGACATCGAAATCCGCCCCGAGACGCTGACGGTGCTCAACCCGGCCAAGCTGCCGCCCTTCCTCATCGAGGACAACACCGACGGCGGCGACGAGGCCCGCATGAAGTACCGCTACCTCGATTTGCGCCGCAATCCCGTGCGCCGCAACCTGGAGCTGCGCCACCGCCTCGCGCAGTCGGTGCGCCGCTACCTCGACGAGCAGGGCTTCCTGGAAGTGGAAACGCCGGTACTCATCAAGAGCACCCCGGAAGGCGCCCGCGACTTCGTGGTGCCCTCGCGCATGAATCCCGGCCAGTTTTACGCCCTGCCCCAGTCGCCGCAGACCTTCAAGCAACTGCTGATGGTGTCGGGCTTCGACCGCTACTTCCAGATCGTGAAGTGCTTCCGCGACGAGGACCTGCGCGCCGACCGCCAGCCGGAATTCACGCAGATCGACTGCGAAATGGCCTTTGTGGAGCAGGAAGACATCCTGCAGACCTTCGAGGGCATGACGCGCGAGCTGTTCAAGCAGGTGAAGGGCTTCGATCCGGGCGAGTTTCCGCGCATGACCTACGCCGACGCTATGCGTCTCTACGGCTCCGACAAGCCCGACACGCGCTTCGCCATGCAGTTCGTGGAGCTGAACGATGTGGCCAAGGGCCAGGGCTTCCCGGTGTTCGACAACGCCGAGCTGGTGGTGGGCATCAACGCCTCGACCTGTGCCACCTTCACCCGCAAGCAGCTCGACGAGCTGACCGACTTCGTAAAGCGGCCCCAGGTGGGCGCCACCGGGCTGGTATACGCCCGCGTGGAGCAAGACGGCAACGTGAAGTCGTCGGTGGATAAGTTTTACGGCCCGGAGGCGCTGCAGCAGTGGAAAGCTGCTTTCGACGCTCAGCCCGGCGACCTGCTGCTCATCCTGGCCGGCCCGGCCGACAAAACCCGCAAGGCCCTGAACGAGCTGCGCCTGGAAATGGGCCAGCGCCTGGGGCTGCGCAACAAGGAGGACTTCCGCCCGCTGTGGGTGGTGGATTTCCCGCTGCTGGAGTTCAACGAGGAGGAGGGCCGCTACTTCGCCATGCACCACCCCTTCACCTCGCCCAAGCCCGAGGACATTCCGCTGCTCGACAGCAAGCCCGGCGAAGTACGCGCCAACGCCTACGACCTGGTGATTAACGGCACCGAAATCGGCGGCGGTTCCATCCGCATCCACGACCGGGCGGTGCAAGCGCGCATGTTCGAGCTGCTGGGCTTCTCGCCCGAGGAGGCCGAGGCGCAGTTTGGCTTCCTGCTCAACGCCTTCGAGTACGGCGCTCCGCCCCACGGCGGCATTGCCTTCGGCTTCGACCGTCTGTGCTCCATGTTCGGCGGCGCCGACAGCATCCGCGACTTCATTGCCTTCCCCAAGAACAACTCCGGCCGCGACGTAATGATTGACTCGCCCGCGGAGATTTCGCCGGCGCAGCTCAAGGAGTTGAGCATCGACACGAAGGTGGAAGCGGGAAAGTAATTCCTATAGTAGTCTGAAACACGAAGCGGCGCCTGATGCATCAGGCGCCGCTTCGTGTTATATTATCTACCGTATTGGTTGGGAGCTCAGTTCAGCCGAAAGTTCTTCAGGCTCTTGGGCAGCAGCGCGTGCCGATCCAGCAGCAGGGCCTGCAGAATGGCCAGCGTACATATCACCAGTACGACAATTTTCAGGTTGCTCACCAGGCCGGCGTCCACTTCCATATCCTGGGAGCTTTTCGACAACTCCTGGCCCACCCGCTGTTGAATCTGATTGAGGTGAGTCAGGTCGTCGTGAATGCGGGCAAACTGCTGCTCCAGGCGCGCCTGCACCAGCTCCGTGGAGCCCGTTGCGGTCAGCAGCTCTTGTTCCAGAGCGTTGTACTGGCGCAGCCGGGCCTTGAGGGCACCAAATACCTGCACTTCTTCGGCTACCAGGTAAGTAGCCTCGTAGCGGGCTAGGATGGAATCAACCTGCACATTGTGGCCGCCGAGCTGCACCTGCGCGTAACGCTGCCGGGCCGTCGAGGGCCGACTTTGGTAGCTGGTGAGCAACTGCCGTTTGCTGTACATCAGGTCGTTGAGCTGAAACAGGCCGGCCGCTGGCAGCAGCCGGTCCTGGTACAGCGACGAGACGGACGTATTCATGTCGTGCAGCAGGCGTTTCTCCCAGAAGCTGCTGCCCAGCACCACGAGCAGGACAACCAGAAACAGGGCCGTGGGCTTGGCTTTATGATGGATTCGCTGGAGGGAAGTCATAGCCGATGGGTGAGAGGTAAAGCATAAAATACAAAAAACCGGGCAAAACTGCCCGGTCTCGGTGGCCGCCCCGTCAGAGCCAGGCCATGGTTTCCTGAAAATTCACCGGGTACATATTCAGGTACTGCACGATGCGTGGGTAGTGGCCCCGGTTCGGGCTGCTGCCGTGCGGCAGCATGTGGTGCCAGATAACGAAGTCGCCGGCTTCAGCAGCGATGGGCACGGCCTGCGCATCCAGGTTCACGCGCCGCGGGTCGGTGCCGGGCGGCAGGCTGGCCAGCCACGTTTCCAGAGTGCGGTGGAAGCCCGGCACGCAGCAGAAGGCTCCTTGCTCGGCCGGGGTGTCGCATAGATACAGCAGACCCTGCGTGCCGAAGTGGAAGGGCGGTTCCAGGCTCAGGTCCCAATGCAGGTGCGGGCCCTGGAAGGGCAGGGCGGTGGTTTCGGGCGGGTTGAAGCTGGTGCGGTCGGTGGTTTTCCACAGATCGGCCGTACCCCAGAGCTGGGCAAACGCCTTGTGGATGCGCCTAGACTGCCGGTTGGCCTGCAGGGTGGGGTGATGGTAGAATTCCATCATGATGCCCTTGCCGATGCGCTTCTGGTACCAGGTAGCCGGGTTTTGCGGGTCCATGCCCAGTGCTTCCCACACGGCGTTTTCGGTGGCGCGGGCCTGTTCTTTGGAAATAGCGCCGCGCACAATTACGTAACCGTGCTCGGCCCAAAACGCCAGGTCCTCGGCGCTGAGCACGTCGGGTTCGGCTTCCAGCTCCTGCAAGCTCTGCTGCAGAGCCAGCGGGTATGGCTGGCCGGAAAACAGGCTGTTGAGCCGGTCGATTTGCGGCGGGTCGAGTTGCCCGTTATGCTTGCTGAGCACCCAGCTTTCAAACTCCGCAAAGCTCGGAGCCGAGCCCAGCAGGTACTGCAGGGTTTCTTCTAAGGGCAGGCCCAGCCCGTTGAGCAGCAGGTTGTCGAAGCGCCAGTCTCGGTCGGTCGTCTCCACGAACACGCCGTTGCGCTTGGCTAGCGTCCGCGCCCAGAAGGGCTTGAGGTGCAGCACGCCCAATTGCCCGATTTCTGCCGCCTCGTCCGCTTCAGGCCGGGCACGAGGGCGCTTTAAACTGTTGATAAACTTCGAAAGCATCCTGTTGCCCTTAACTAATTAACCTCAGCAAGGTAAGCCGAATACCAGCAAAGCGGCAACTGCCGCGCCTGCTGGTAGCAGCCCGGAGGTCGTGCCCTGGCGTTGCTGTGTGGTGCAAACCCCGATATTCGCTGCCCGAGAAGGCTGCGCATTATGCAAGGAGCATTGACCACGGTGCGCCTGCCCGGCCGCGTATCAGACGACTATGAGACCTGATTATATTGTGCAAATCGAGGGCAATGAGGCGGTGCTTGATGCGTACGTAGCCGGCGTTTTTGCCGGCACGTGCCAGGCCGTTGCTACCAAAAGGCACCTCCTCCAACTGCCCGGCTACGAACTCTGCTTAAACTCCACGCTGGTCGACTACGTCCTGCAGCAGCCGTTCGTGCTGCCGCGCGTCATCGAGTTTTTCGAGCAGCTGCGCAAAGTGTCTGCGCGAGGCTTCAACGACTTTCACTACCCCGTAGACCGTTGGCTAGAGGCAACTATCGCCACGCCTTATTTCCACAACGCCGGGGACCAATGGCACCCAGACTACCACCTGCGTGCCGATGCCAACCCCGCCAGCCTACCGCCCGACTACATCCATTTTATGCTCTACGTGGCGCTTTGCCACCTCAAGTACGGGCCCAGCTACGCCAGCGTAACGGCCAACCGCTACTTTGATTTCGCCACGGCCCTGGGCTCGGACGAAGTGGCCCGGCTCAAGCAGTTTGGTAGCGGCAAACTACCGCCGGAACTCACCGCATATACCGACGCCAACGTGCATTGCACGGCCAACGACGCGTTTGCCACCATCCGCATCAAGCTAAGCACCGAGGGGGCCGATGGCTACCGGGCCGTGCTGAAGTTCATCAATGGGCTGCTGCAAAACGAGGAGTTTCCGCGTAGCTACGCCATCGAGTTTTCGGGTCGGGCAAAGCACTGGCTGCCGGTGAAAGGCCTGCCCAAAAAAGGCGTGCACGCGCTGTTTGCCAACGCCGCGCGCTACCCCGAGCTGCACCCGCTGCTGGTCAAGTACGCCCAGCTAGCCATGCGGCCCCACGAGTGGTACAGCAACCTGGACGGGGAGCAATGCGCCTTGCCGGGTACCTTCGCCGTGTTTGCGCTGGGGCTGCAGAGCGAGGTGTACTTTGATTTGGTGCAGCAGTACATGCGCGCCGTCGATGAAGAACACCAGGAAATACAGACGGGCTTCACAGTGGCTTTCGTCGAGCGGTTCGGCATCACTGACCAAAGCTTCCCGGTGTTTATAGCCTGCTTGCTCTCGACGCAGTCGCACAAGCACTACAAGGTAGTGGCCGAACACTTCAGCACCCGCCCGAACCTGGAGCGGCTGCTGGCTTGCCGGCGCGACTTTGCCCGCTACTATTACGAGGAGCAGCCGGCCTATGAAGCTACTGCCGATGACGACAACAGCGAGGAAGAGGGGCTATTCGAGTACGTCTGGGCGGATGTGCTGCACGCCATTTTCGGGCCGACCAAGAACTATCCCAAGCTGGTGCGCGCGGCGCCCGAGGAGCTACGGCCCCTGTACACGGAGCTGCTGACCCCGCAGCCATAGTAACCTCAGTGCTCCGGGCTCACCTAGTTCAAGGCTAGCCCGGAGCACTGGGGCAGCAGGCATGAGGCTGTAACGCAGGCCGGGCGAGGCCAGGACTGATCGATGCAGTCCGGCGCGGTGTTAACGCTGCCTGGGTGAACGTGTGCCTAGTTGAGGGCAAGCGCGGAAATGATCAAATAAGACTTTATTGCGTGCAAATAAGGGTGCTTGGGTTGACAAACTTCACCGGGCACGCTTTCTTGCAGGGGATGAATTGTTTTCGGTGGTGGCAACGCGTCTTGCTGCCCTTCTTCGCTCCGTTGCTGCTCGCCTGGCTGGCCCTGCCCACCGCGGCCCAGAACCTGACGTTCCGCACGCTTTCTACCCAGCACGGGCTGTCGGAAAGCAGCGTGTACAGCCTGGTGCAGGACCGCAACGGCTTTTTGTGGCTGGGCACCCAGGACGGCCTCAACCGCTACGACGGGGCCGCGTTTCGCGTGTTCCGCAGCGACCCACAACAGCCCACCGCCCTGGTCAGCAGCTTCATTCTTTCCCTAGCCGCCGATGCTAAGGGCGGCTTGTGGGTGGGCACCGGCGGCGGTGGGCTGGCCTACTACAACCCGCTGACGGAGAATTTTCGCATCTACGAGGCCATTCCCAACGACGAACGGGCCCTGACCGACAACTTCGTGTGGGCCGTGTTCTGTGACCGGCAGGGGCGGGTGTGGGCCGGCACCGAAGGCGCCCTGAACCTGTTCGACCCCAAAACGGGCCGCTTCAGGCACTTCCGCCACCACCAGACGGTGAGCGGCAACGTGCGGCGCAACGCCATCCGGGCCATTACCCAAACCAGCGACGGCCGCGTGTGGGTGGGCACCGGCGAGGGACGCATCAGCCACGTAGATGAGCGCACCGGCGAGCTGGTGGCGCTACCCGATTGGGCCCCCGGTGCGGCTGTCAAAACCATGACGGCTACCCCCAACGGTGGGCTGTGGGTGGCCTCTGAAAACGCTGGTCTCTGTCACCTCGACCTGCCCCGCAACCGCCGCACGCACTACCGCGCCGAGCCCAACCAACCCGGCAGCCTACCGTCCAACACCGTCAACGCCATCCTCGTCGATCAGCAGGCGCGCGTGTGGGTGGGCACGCAGGCGGGCCTGTGCCTGCTCGACCCGGCTACCCAGCGCTTCACCCGCTGGCAGCACCTGCCCAACGTGCCCCACAGCCTGCCTACCGATAAGGTTTACAGTCTGTATCAGGACGGCTCAGGCCTGCTGTGGGCCGGCACCGACCAGGGCGTGGCCAGCTTCGAGCCCCGCCCCAGCGCCTTCGAGCAGCCCTTGTCAACTAGCCTCACGGGCTCGGTGTGGGCCATTACCGAAGACGCGCAGCGGCGCCTGTGGGTGGGCACCGAAAACAACGGTCTGCTCTGCCACGACCCGGCCACCGGTCAGTTGACCACGTACCGCGCCAACCCGGCCGATGCGCAGGCCCTGCCCGAAGACTTCATCCGCGCCGTGTGCCCCGACCGCGCCGGGCGCCTCTGGGTGGGCACGCGCAGCAAGGGCCTGGCCTGCCTCGACCCCGCTACCGGCCGCTTCCGGCGCTTTCGCCACAACCCCGCCGACCCCACCAGCCTCTCCGACGACTTTGTGCGCTGCGTGTACGAAGACCGGCAGGGGCGCATCTGGGTGGGCACCGAGGGCGGCCTGAACCTGCTCGACCCCGTCAGCGGCCGCTGCGCCGTGTACCGCCACAATCCCCGCGACCCGCAAAGCATCAGCAGCAACTACGTGCGCTGCGTGTACCAGGACCGCAAAGGGCGCCTGTGGATCGGGGTGGGAGGGGGCGGCTTGAGCCAGTTCGACTCGCGCACGGGCCACTGCCGCACCTTCCGCGCCGACCGCACCAATGCCCAAAGCCTCAGCAGCAACTTCGTACGCTGCATACTGGAAGATGCCCAGGACCGCTTGTGGCTGGGCACCGAAGGCGGAGGCCTGTCCTGCCTGCTTGATGCTGACAAAGGCACGTTCCGCAGCTACAGCGAAGCGCAGGGCCTGCCCAACAACGTCGTTTACGGCATGGCCGCCGACGAAAGCGGCAACCTGTGGCTGGCGACCAACCGGGGCATTGCGCGCTTTGCGCCGCGCACGGGCTATTTCCGCACCTACGACATGCGCGACGGGCTGCCGCAGGACGAGCACAACGCCGGCGCGTACTGGCGCAGCCCCGGCACCGGGCGGCTGTACTTCGGCGGCGGCAACGGCGTAGTGGCCTTCCTGCCCGCGGCCGTGCGCTTCAACGCCGTGCCGCCGCCCGTGGTGCTGACGGGCTTCCGCAAGTTCAACCGCTGGGCCACCCTCGATACCAGCATCACGGCCAGCCACGTGCTGACCATCAGCCCGCGCGACAATTTCTTCTCCATCGAGTTTGCGGCCCTGAATTACCGTCTGTCCGACAAAAACCGCTTTGCCTACAAGCTCGACAACTTCAACGAGAAGTGGATCGACGCGGGCACGCAGCGGCAGGCCACCTACACCAACCTCGACCCCGGCACCTATGTGTTTCGGGTGCGCGCCGCCAACAACGACGGCGTGTGGAACAACGTGGGCGCCTCGCTGCGCCTCATCGTCGAGCCACCGTGGTACCAGACGTGGTGGTTCCGCATTCTGGCCAGCTGGCTGGTGTTCGGACTGCTGTTTCTGGCCTACCGCATGCGCGTGAGCCAGTTGCTGGCCTTGGAGCGTGTGCGCCACAACATCGCCCGCGACCTGCACGACGACATGGGCTCCACGCTTTCCTCCATCAGCATCCTGAGCCAGCTGGCGCGCACTCACCAGCAGCGCGGCAACGCCGAGCAATCCTCGCAGCTGCTGGAGCAAATTGGTGATTCCTCGCGCCGCATGCTCGATTCCATGGATGACATCGTGTGGGCCATTAACCCCGCGCACGACTCGATGGAGTCCGTCACCTCGCGCATGCGCTCCTTCGCCTCCGATGTGCTCGAAGCCCGCGGCATCGACTTCACCTTCAAGGTGGCCCCGGAGGTAACCGAGCACCGCCTGCCCATGCGCGCCCGGCGCGAGTTTTTCCTGCTCTTCAAGGAAGCCGTCAACAACCTGGCGAAGTACTCCAAGGCCGAGTTGGCCCGCATTGGCCTCAGCTACGACAACCGCTGCCTGGTGCTGTGCGTGGAGGACGACGGCGTCGGCTTCGACCCAAAGGCGCCGGCCCAGGGCGGCGGCAACGGCATGACCAACATGCGCAGCCGCGCCGCCGCCATCAAGGGGCAGCTGACCATCGACACCGCTCCGGGCCAGGGCACGCGCATGGAGCTACGCGTGCCGCTGAAGTAGCGCCGCTCACATCATTATGCGGCGGCGCCGCGTGTGGGCTTTGCATACCTTGCAGCATTCTTCATAACCCCTCATTACCACCGTTCTAGCCCAATGGAAGCCACCGATACCCGCGTCCTGATTTACGAAGACAACCCCGATCTGCGCCTGAGCCTGAGCCACTTGCTGGGCGGCACGCCGGGGCTGGAGCTGGTGGGGGCCCTGGGCAACTGCCAGCAGGTCGAAACCGATATTCCGCGTCTCAAGCCCGACGTGGTGCTGATGGACATCGACATGCCCGGCATCAACGGCATCGAGGGGCTGAAGCGCATCAAGGCGGCCACGCCCAAGGTGAGCGTGGTGATGCTGACCGTGTTCGAAGACAACGACCGGGTATTTCAGGCCGTGTGCGCCGGCGCCGACGGCTACCTGCTGAAGAAAACCCCGCCCGCCAAGCTGCTCGACGCCATTGGCGAGGTGCGGGCCGGCGGCGCACCCATGACGCCGGCCATTGCCCGGCAGGTGCTGCGCCTGTTTCCCAAGCCCGTGGCCCCGCGCCAGCAGGAAGACTCGCCGGCCAACCTGAGCGCCCGCGAGCAGGAAATCCTCGGCCTGCTGGTGGAAGGCTACAGCTACAAAATGATTGCCCACGACCGCGGCATCTCGCTCGATACGGTCCGCTCGCATATCAAGAAGATCTACGAAAAGCTGCACGTGCGCTCCATGACCGAGGCCGTGAGCAAAGCCCTGCGCCAGGGCCTGACTTAGGGCTGGGTGATGGGACGCTGAAGGCCGGGGTGATGCGCATCACATCATCATGTGATTGACGGCCGCCCGGGAAATGCGGACTTTGAGGTGAGCTTAGCCCTGCGCGGCCAGGCTGATATGTTCCACTCTCCACCCTCGTCCGCCATGTCCGCGAAATCCCGTCGACAACTGCTGATTTCCATGCTGGGCCTGTGGCTTACCGGCAGCCCGGCCCTGGCGTAGCGCGGCATTGCCGCGTGTTTTCGCCCGACACACCTACTGCACCCTTGGCAGGCGCCCGGGGAGTTGAGCATACCCAAATGCGCATGACTGGCTCGGCCGGTTGTGCGCATTTTTGCGTTGGCGCCGTGCCGCACCGGCCAAAACAAACGCCCCTGGATTGGCTGTTTGCTTTTCGGTAACCTATCTTCGTTACCGACCCTCTGTTAGCCGTGCCTATGAAACTGCTCCGTAACCTTAAGCTCACCGACGTATTCGTGCTCGACATCGAAACCGTGCCCTGCGTAGGTTGCCACGAGGAGCTGGACGAGATGCTGCGGCACCTGTGGGAGCATAAGGCCCAGAGCCTGCGCCGTCAGCAGGGCTTTCCCACTTGGGGCGCCGAGGAAATCGAGCCCATGCCCGACCGCCTCAGCGCTGCGGCGCTGTTTGCCCAGGCCGGCATTTACGCCGAGTTCGGCCGCGTCATCTGCATTTCGGTAGGCTACTTCTATTACGACGCGCTGGAGCAGCTGCGCTTTAAGGTAAAAAGCTTTGCCGGCGACGACGAAACCAAGCTGCTGCGCGACTTCGTGCGGGCCCTGAGCAAGCGGCCCACCTTCACGCTCTGCGCCCACAACGGCAAGGAGTTCGATTTTCCGTACCTGTCGCGCCGCATGCTCATCAACGGCGTGGAGTTGCCCCCGCAGCTCGATGTGGCGGGCAAAAAGCCCTGGGAAATCAACCACCTCGACACCATGGAGCTGTGGAAGTTTGGCGACCGGAAATCATTCACGTCGCTGGCCTTGCTGGCCGCCATGTTCGGCATTCCCACCCCCAAGGACGACATCACCGGCGCCGATGTGGCCCGCGTGTACTACGAGGAGCACGATTTGCCGCGTATCGTGAAGTACTGCCAGAAGGACATCATCACCACTGCCCGCCTGCTGCTCAAGTTCCGCGGCGACGAGCCCTTTGAGGACGATGCCGTGGTGTACGCCGATCAACAAGCACCCATGTTGGTGGTACGTGGCGCGTAAGCAAGTCCTCAAACAGTCGGGGCAAGACAAGCTGAGTCAACCAAAGCCGCAGGGATGCGGCTTTTTTTCTGCGCAAAAAGTAATGGACGTAGGTGTTGTTTTGAAATATGTTTATAAAAATTAGTATTATTATCTATGGTTTAATGTTTAACCCCTACGGTCATGGCGCAGAATGTGTTGGAGGAAGTGTCGGCTTGCTTTACGGCTCCGGCCGTGAGTCAGACCAGTGCAGCGGTAGGCGAGAGCGAAGCGGGGGTGCGCAAAGCGTTGCCCAAAGTGGTACCGTTGGTGCTCAGCAGCCTGATTAAACTGTCGGAACAAGTAGGTGGGCCCGATGTGGTGTGGACAATGGCCCGCGACGCGCACGAAGCGGGCACCCGCGCCGACGTGCTGGCCGCCCGCACGCCCCAGGGACAGGAGCTGGTAAAAGCCCTACTGGCGGCGCATTACAACGGCCGCGTGAACACCGTGGCCGAAGAAAGCGGCATTCGGCCGGAGGCAGTCGAACGGCTGTTGAGCATTGCCGCGCCGGTTATGCTCGGTGTGCTCGGCAACCACGCCGCCTCCGACCACCTCAACGCCACCGAGCTGGGGCGGTGGCTGCAGAGCCAGCGTAGCAGCGTAACCGGGCTGATGCTGCCCGACACGCATCCGACCCCCGGGCACCCCGTGCCGGCCGAAGCGCCGCCCCATACGGGCCCTGCGACGCATGTGCACCCCGAAGCTACCGAGCCGCGGCCAGCAGCTAACCGGGCACAACAGTGGCTGATTCCGGCTCTGGTTATTCTGGGGGCTATCATCGTGGGCTTTTTGCTGGGGCGGAAGCCCGAGCGCGAAGTAACGGTGGTGCCGGTGCAAACCCTGGCACCCGTCAGCACCGCAGCGGCCAACGTACCGGCCACGGCCGCCAGCAGTACCGCCGAGACCTCCGCGCTGCCCGTGACTACCGTCAGCGGCCGCTACGACGCCGCCACGGAAAACTACATCTACGATACCGGGCGGCCCGTGCGCCTAACGCTGGCCGATGGCTCCACTCAGACTGTCGGTGTTAATTCTACGGAGAACAGACTTTACACCTTCCTGGCAGACCCAGCCATGGTTGTCGACCCGGTAAACCGCACCAAAGGCTGGATCAACTTCGACCGGGTGTATTTCGACACCAAGAAGGCTACGCTAACGGATGAGTCGATGGCGCAGCTGCGCAACGTAGCCACCATTCTGCAAAGCTTCCCAAATGCCCACGTCAAAATCGGCGGCTACACCGATACCACGGGCTACTTCAAAGACAACCTGCGCCTGAGCGAGCAGCGGGCCAACGAAGCCATGGCGGCCTTGGTCGGTATGGGCATAGCCGCCGACCGCATCGAGGCCAAGGGCTACGGGCAGAAGTACGGGGTGGCCAGCAACGAGACGCCCGTAGGCCGGGCCCTGAACCGGCGCATCAGCGTGCGCGTGACGCAGAAGTAGAACGGAGATGCAAAGCCTACCCAGGGTGCAGGGCACGCCCAAAGCGGTGCTTGCGGCGGCTTTGCTGTTGTGGGGCGGCGCTGTGGCGGCGCAGTCGCCACCCGATGTCATCCTCAGCAACGGCAAGATCTTTACCGCCGATGATGCCCGACCCTATGTCCAGGCCCTGGCTGTGCGTGGGGAGCGGATTGTGGCCACCGGCACCACTGCCGACATCAACCGCTTGGCGGGGCCGCGCACCCGGCGTATTGATCTGCATGGCCGCACTGTAGTCCCAGGCTTCAACGACGCCCACGACCACCTGCCGCACGGTACGCCGGCTGGTCGGCATTTTGGGTTTCCGGCGGCTCCTCTGTTGCCAGGCCCCAGCCCAGCCCAGGTGCTCGATACCTTAGCCAAACTAGCGCGGCAAACCCCTCCCGGCACTTGGTTGCAGGGCGATATTGGCTTGGTAGTCCTGCTCGACCCGCAATTTCGGCGCGCGGCTTTGGACCGGGTTGTACCCGAGCACCCCGTTATGCTAAAGCCACCGTGGGGGCACGGCAATATTTTGAATACCAAAGCGCTGCAAGTGCTCGGCATCAGCAAAACCGCGCCCGACCCGGTAGGAGGGCGCTACGAGCGGTTGCCGGGCACCCAGCAGCTCAGCGGTTTGCTCTCGGAATACGCCGACTGGAACGCCCGCCGAGAGCTGAACGCCACACTACCTGACGCCGGCTGGGTGCGCCTGCTGCAACAGTACAGCGCCGAAGCGCTGGCCCTCGGCATTACCAGCGTGCAAGACATGGCCGGCGACATGGTGCCCGACCAAACGCTGCGCGTGGTGCAGGCGGCGCGTTTGCCGTTGCGGCTCCGCATTATTCCCCTGCCTATGACTACTACCCGCGGCATTCGTTACGGGGAGTGGGCAAATGTTGGCCGGCACCTCACACCTTTGGTCCGGGTATCGGGCCGCAAGTACATTCTCGATGCTACACCGCTGGAAGGCGGCGCTTTGATGCGACGGCCCTACCCCGGCCGACCCGGCTGGTATGGGCGGTTGAATTTTCCGGTGGACACGGTGCGGCAAATGCTGCGTACCGCCTTGGTTAGTACCGAGCCGCTGATGCTGCACATTTCCGGCGACAGCACCGCCAAACTGGTGCTCACGCTGATGAGCGAACTGGCCGATGATGCCACGTGGCGCCGCAAGCGGGTGCGTTTTGAGCACGGCGACGGCGTTGCAGCCGACCTGCAGCCCCGGGCACGGGCCCTGGGCATCGTCGTGGTGCAGAATCCCTCACACTTCATCAATCCGGCTTTGGTCAATGCTCCACCGGTCCCCCTTCCTCTGAATCCCGCGTTCCGCTCACTGATTACCGCCGGTGTGCCGTTTGCTCTCGGCTCCGACGGCCCCATGAACCCATTTCTGAACATCATGTTCGCCACCACGCTGGCCGACCCCAAGGAGGCGCTTACCCGGGAACAAGCCGTTCGTGCATACACTGCCGGATCGGCCTATGCCGAATTTGCCGAGCAGAACAAGGGGACACTAGCCCCCGATAAGCTGGCCGATTTAGTTGTGTTGTCGCAGGATATCTTCACGGTCCCTACGCCCGCGTTGCCCGCTACCGTTAGTGAGCTGACGATGATCGGCGGCAAGGTCGTGTACGAGGCGAAAGTCATCGGGAAGCGCTAGTACCCCAATTGCCGAACACAGAAAAAGCGGCCTGAAAGCCGCTTTTTCTGTTTTGAGGTTGCGTAAGGCTACGCGTTCAGCACGCCTTCCACGATGCCCGGCACCAGGCCCAGCAGCAGCGTCAGGCCAATGAGCACGATCAGCACCGTCGACTGCAGACTAGTGACAGCTACGGGCTCCTCGGCGCCTTCCACGGCCGGACGCATGTACATGGCCATGATGGGGCGCAGGTAGTAGTAGATGCCGATGGCGGACATGACCACCGCGAAAATCACCAGACCGATGTAGCCCTGCTCGGCGGCGGCCGAGAACAGGTAGAACTTACCGAAGAAGCCACCCGTCAGTGGAATGCCTGCCAACGACAGCATGGATACCGTCATGGCCAGGGCCAGCAGCGGGTTGGTCTTGGCCAGCCCGTTGAGGCCTTCGTAGTCGTCGCGGCCGCGCTGGTCGAGCACCAGCTTGAGTACGGCGAAGGCGGCTACCGTGGCAATGGAGTACGCCAGCGAGTAGAAGAAGATGGCGTTGGCCGACAAGGCCCCGCTCTTCAACGATACCAGCGCCAGCAGCAGGTAGCCGGCGTGCGAGATGCTGGAGTAGGCCAGCATGCGCTTGGCGTTCTGCTGGGCCACGGCGCCCACGTTGCCGATGAGCAGCGTCAGCACCAGCATGGCCGTGAGCGTGGGCAGCCAGAAGCCCGTGGTGTCGCCGCCGAAGGCTATCATCAGTAGCTTGAAGAAGCCCGCAATACCGGCCGTCTTCACGATGGTGCTCATAAAGCCAGTGAAAACCGTCGGGGCCCCTTCGTACACGTCGGGCGTCCAGAAGTGGAACGGAGCGGCCGAAATCTTGAAGCCGATACCGATCAGCATCAGCAGAATGCCGATGTAGAGCATCGGGGCCATAGCGGCGTCGGCCAGGGGCAGAGCCCGGGCCTTCACGCCCATCTGCGCCAGATCGAAGGTGCCAGTGGCGCCGTAGAGCAGAGCAATACCGAAGAGCAGGATGCCGGTGGCGAAGGAACCCATCAGGAAGTACTTCAGGGCCGCTTCGTTGGAGCGCAGGTTGCCTTTATCCGAGCCGGCCAGCACGTACATGGCAATGCTCAGTGTTTCGATGCCGAGGAAGAGGATGAGCACGTTGTTGTAGCTCACCATCATAATAGCGCCCACCAGCGAGAACAGCAGCAGGCTGTAGAATTCGGCCAGGTTGGGGTTGCCTTCCTGCACGTACTTCTGCGAGAAGGGGAGCAGCAGCAAGGCCGTCAGCGCCATCACGGCCGTGAACACCTGCGCGTACCGGTCGAAGGTGAGCATGCCGTTGAAGTACGGCGACTGGTTCCAGCCAGCCAGCGCGTTGGTATCGATGCCGGCCACGTTCACGGCCAGCACGGCCAGCAGCACCAGCAGCACCACCGGCAGAATCAGGCGGTTGGAGCGCAGGAAGCCCAGAAACAGATTGGCCAGCCCGGAAACGGAAAGCAGAATAATCGAGAGCATGAGGCGGGAGGCTTAGCGGTTGATGAGCACCAGCAGCTTCTGGATAGCCGGTTCCGAGATGTGCATGAAGGTGCCCGGGAACAAGCCGATCCAGAACACCATCAGAATGAGCGGCACGAGCACGGCCAGCTCCGAGCCCGTCAGGTCGCGGATAACGCTGCTGAACGAGGAGTCGGGGCCGAGCATCACGCGCTGGAACATGCGCAGCAAATACACCGCGCCGAAGATGATGGTCAGGCCGGCCACGGCGCCCAGCCAGGGGTTGAACTGGTACACGCCCATCAGCAGCAGGAACTCGCCCACGAAGCCGTTGGTGAGCGGCAGGGCCACGGTGCCGAGCAGAATCACGAGGAAGGTCACCGACAGCAGCGGCGTGGCGCGCGTCAGGCCCCCCAGCTCGGGAATCTGGCGGGTGCCGGTGCGGCGCTCGATGATGTCGGCGATGAAGAACATGCCGACCACGTTCACGCCGTGGGCCAGCATCTGAATCACGGTGCCTTGTAGGCCCACGGCCGTCAGGGAGAACATGCCGGCAATCATCAGGCCCACGTGCGAGAGCGAGGAGAAGGCAATCAGGCGCTTCATGTCGCGCTGGCGAATGGCAATGAGGGCGCCGTAGATGATGCCGATAACGGCCAGCACCATGATCCACGGAATATGCACGCTCATGCCCTTGGGCACGATGGGCATCAACCAGCGCAGCGTGCCGTAGATACCCATCTTCAGCATGATGCCCGAGAGCAGCATGGTGGCCGGGGCCGGAGCTTCGGAGTAGGTATCTGGCTGCCAGCTGTGCAGCGGGAACAGCGGCATCTTGATGGCGAAGGCCGCGAAGATGAGCAGGAACACCCACGACTGTTCCTGGGTGCTCAGCGTCAGGTTGTAGAACGCGGCCAGGTCGGAGCTGCGGGCGCCGCCGTTGGCGCCGGTCATGTAGTAGAGGTACACGAAGCCCGCCAGCATCAGCAAGGAGCCGACGACGGTGTAGATGAAGAACTTCAGCGTGACCTGCACGCGTCGCTCGCCGCCCCACACGCCAGCCAGGAAGTAAATCGGAATCAGCGCCACCTCCCAGAAGAAGTAGAACACGAAGGCATCCATGGCCACGAACACCCCAATGAGGCCCGTCTGCATGAAGAGCACCAAGGCGTAAAACACCGAGGGATTCTCGTAGTCGTGGCGGAAGGAAGCCAGCAGAATCAGCGGCACCAGGAAGGCCGTAAGCAGCACCATAAGCAGGCTCAGCCCATCAATGCCGATATGGAAATTGATGCCAGCGGACTGTAGCCACGGTTGATTGATTTCGAATTGGGGCTGGGAGCCGGTTTGGAACTGGATGGCCACGAATACAGCCAAGGCCAGTTCGACCAGCGAAGCGCCAAAGGCCAGCGCCCGCGCGGCATTGCCCCGCACGAAGTGCAGAAGCAGCGCAGCGGCCACGGGCCAGATAAGCAGAAGGGCAGTCAGCATTTTTGTCGGGGAGTGGGGCCACGGCGCGAGGCCGGGGTTCCACTGAGTTTAAGCTGCGGGTATCTTCTTGGGAGGTAAACGGGAGTAGCGCCACGACTTTGAAGCCGCGGCACCATGCCGTTTTTAGAACTTCACGAAATTCAGGGCCAGCACCACCACGATGCCGATAACCATCAGCAGCAGGTAAGTTTCTACGCGGCCGGTCTGCAGGTTGCGCAGCAGCTGCGAGCCGCCAAACACCCCGCGGCCCACGCCGTTGACGCCGGCATCCACCACGCGCTTCTCCACAAAGTCGTGCAGCCCGCGCGAGAGGAACATGGACGGGCGCACGAACAGCGTGTTGTACAGCTCGTCGACGTAGTACTTGTGGTACACCAGCTTTTCGAGGAAGCCGCGCTCCGCGTCGTCCTCGGCCGGGCGCACCTTGCGGCTCAGGTACTGCACGTAGGCGACGATGATGCCCGCCACGCCGGCCGCTACCGACAGGCCGATGAGCATGTACTCCGTGGCGTGGTCGATTTCGGCGCCGAAAGCTTCCGGGTTAGCCTGCCGCGAGTAAGCGAACAGCGGCGCCAGGAAGTCGGCGAGGTAGCCTTTGCCGAGCAGCAGCGGGGCGTTCATGAAGCCGCCGACGGCCGCCAGAATAGCCAGCACAATCAGCGGGAGCGTCATGGTGGCCGGCGACTCGTGCAGGTGGTGCTTCTGCTCCTCCGTGCCGCGGAACTCCCCGAAGAAGGTCAGGAACAGCAGGCGGAACATGTAGAAGGCCGTCAGGAAGGCCGTGAGCAGACCGATGCCGTACAGCACTTTGTTGTGCTCGTAGGCGTGCATCAGGATTTCGTCCTTGGAGAAGAAGCCCGAGAAAGGCGGGATGCCAGCAATGGCCAGGCAGCCGATCAGGAAAGTCAGGAAGGTAATCGGCAGGGCCTTGCGCAGGCCGCCCATCTTGCGGATGTCCTGCTCGTTGCTCATGGCGTGAATCACCGAGCCGGCGCCAAGGAACATCAGGGCCTTGAAGAAGGCGTGGGTGAGCACGTGAAACAGCGAAGAGGTGTAGCCCATCACGCCCAGCGCTAGGAACATATAGCCCAGCTGCGAGACGGTGGAGTAGGCCAGCACCTTCTTGATGTCGTTCTGAGCCAGGCCGATGGTGGCCGCGAACAGGGCCGTCAGCCCGCCAATCCAGGCCACCACGTTGAGCGTATCGGGCGAAAGCGTGAAGAGGATATTCGAGCGCAGCACCATGTAGATGCCGGCTGTCACCATCGTTGCGGCGTGAATCAGCGCCGATACGGGCGTAGGGCCCGCCATAGCGTCCGGGAGCCAGGTGTAAAGCGGCAGCTGTGCCGACTTACCCATGGCACCCACAAACAGCAGTAGCGTGATGACCGTCACCACCGTCACGGTGTAGGGGCCAAACTGCCCGCCGGCGGCTTTCTGGAATACCTCCCCGTACTGCACCGAGTCAAAGGTTTGGTAGATCAGGAAAATGCCCAGCAGGAAGCCCAGGTCACCGATGCGGTTGATGATGAAGGCCTTCTTGGCGGCGTTGTTGAACGCCGTGTGCTTGTTCCAGAAGCCGATGAGCAGGTAGGAGCACAGCCCGACGCCTTCCCAGCCGATGAACAGAATCACGTAGTTGGCGCCCATCACCAGCACCAGCATCGAGAAGACGAACAGGTTCAGGAAGGCAAAAAACTTCCCGACGTTTTCGTCGTGGTGCATGTAGCCGATGCTGTACACGTGGATGAGGAAGCCTACGCCCGTCACCAGCAGCAGCATGATCAGGCTCAGCTGGTCAATCTGGTACGAGAACGGAATGCTCAGCGAGCCGACCGAAATCCAGTCGAACAACTGCACCGTGTAGGGCGTGCCAGTGAACTGCACAAAGTGCATCACGGACAGCAGGAAGGAGCCCAGTACCATGAGGCTGCTGATGCCGCCGGCCACCGTGCCCGAAAGCCGGCGGTTGAGCAGCCCGTTGATCAGGAAGCCCAAAAAGGGCAGCAGCGGAATGAGAACGTAGAGCAGCGGCGAGCCGGTGAAGACGGCGAGGGGCGCTTGTTCAGCCATTAGTGTATTGTGCTAATGTGATGGAATGTGCTGATATGCTAATGCGTTGGAATGTGGGTAATGTGTTGAAATGTGGAAAATGAGGCGAGAATTGACCTGACTCATTTTCCACATTTGCACATTCATCACATTCGCACATTGGCGAAGCCCATTACCACTTGAGCCTGTCGAGCAGGTTGACGTCGGTGTTCTGAATGTTGCGGTAGATCATCACGATGATGCCCAGGCCCACGGCGACTTCCGCGGCGGCAACGGCCATGATGAAAAACACGAAGACCTGCCCGTTGGCATCGGCGCGGTAGGCCGAAAAAGCCGTGAGCAGGACGTTGACGGCGTTGAGCATCAGCTCCACGCACATGAAAATGATGATGGCGTTGCGCCGGGTCAGCACCCCCAGCACACCGATGCTGAAGAGGGCAGCGGCGAAGAACACATAGTGCTGGAGCGGAATGGTGCGAATGACTTCCGGTATCGTCTGTTCCATTCAGGACGGGGTAACGGCGGAAAAAAGCCCACAACATACTGGGGCCAATTAGCGGGCAAAGGTAGCCCGAAACTTGGAAAACGCACGCCTAAAACTGGCCTTATTGGCGAGTTGGCAGAACGAAGGGCGCGCCTACGTGCGCGAACGGCTGTGCACCCGGCTGCTCCCCGAAATTTTCTATTTCCGGTAAAGTAATTTTCCAGCGCCTGCGTCTTCCCCTTCAGAATGGAACAGGCAGTGACCATATTTCCCCACAGCGCGGCCATGACCGAGCAAAACGACCGGGTGCAGCAGGCCGTGCGCGAGCAGCGGGGCAAGCTGCTCTCGTTCATCCGCCGCCGCATCCCCGACGAGGCCGATGCCGAGGACGTGCTGCAGGACGTCTTCTACGAGCTCGTGCAGAGCTACCGCCTCGTCAAGCCCGTGGAGCAGATGGCCGCCTGGCTGTTCCGTGTGGCCCGCAACAAGATCATCGACCGCTACCGGCGCCCCAAAGCTGCCTCGCTGGAGGAAGCGGCCGCCTATCACTCCGCCTCGGATTCCGACGAGCCGCTGCTGCTGGCCGATGTACTGCCCGCTCAGGACGACTCCACGGAAACGGCCATGGCCCGCGAAACCATTATGGAAGCTATCCTTGATGCCCTTGAGGAGCTACCGCCGGCCCAACGCGATGTGTTCGTGTGGCACGAGTTTGAGGGCAAAACCTTCAAGCAGATGGCGGAAGAAACCGGCGTGCCGCTCAAAACCCTGATTTCGCGCAAGCACTACGCGGTGCAGCAGCTCCGCGTGAAGCTGCAGGCGCTCTACACTGATTTGTTTCTCGACTAACTCTCCGCATTCCCATGAACCGCAACTTCTGGCTGCTGCGCGGCCTGCGCTTCCTGCTCGCCATAGTAGCTTTCATCGCCCTAGCCAGTTTCGTCGTCATGGCGCTCTGGAACTGGCTGATGCCGGCCATCTTCGGCCTGCCCTTGCTCACCTTCTGGCAGGCGCTGGGTCTGCTCGTGCTCAGCAAGATTCTCTTCGGGGGCTTCCGGGGTGGCCCGCCCGGTGGCCGCGCCGCCTGGAAGGCCAAAGCCCAGGAGCACTGGCGCAACAAAATGGAATCGCGCATGCAAGGCATGAGCGAGGAAGAGCGGGAGAAATTCCGCCAAAAAATGCGCCGCTGCAGCCCGCCTTGGTCCCGGATGCCCGAGCCGCAAGTACACCCTACGCAAACTGCGCCTACCGAATAAGCCCGATTGCCAAGCCATGAAAGCCGCTACTGAACGCAAGCTCATCCGCTGGCTGCACCTCTTGGCCAGCATCCCCATTCTGGGCTTCATCTACGGTACCGTAGCCGATAAGCCGGAAGCCGCGGCGGCTGTGCGCTGGGTGATTCTGCCGCTGGTGGCCCTATCGGGGTTGTGGCTGTGGAAAGGCTACGTAGTGCGGAAGTGGCTGAAGCCGGGTACCCAAATGACTAATTAGCGCAAAGGGGCGTCCGCAGCTGCGGACGCCCCTTTGCATGTAGCGCTTCAGCAGTTTACCGATAAATCAGCAGTTTGGCATCCTGCAGGCAACGCAGCGCGTGCGGGGCGGCCGCCGGGATGATGAGGTAGTCGCCGGCTTCCAGCAGGATATTGCTGCCATGCAATTCCAGTTCCAGCTGTCCGTCCAGGCAAGTCACAAGTACTTCCTCAGCGGAGTGGTGCGTGGGCATCAGCTCACCGGTTTTGAACGTCTTGTAAATAACTTTCTGCCCGTTGCGACTGAACAGGACCAAGCCTTTTTGTTCGCCGATGGGCGTATGGCGGCCGGCAAGCAAGCTACCGCTCTGGGTGATTACCGTATTCATGCGGATGACTTTCGAAACTTGAACTGGGAAGCACGAAAGTCGCACCACAGACTTGGGAAGCAGGTGAGTAGAATCAGGCTGCACGTTGATACTTATCAGGAAACGCCCGTAGAGGCATCACTCCTCCAAAAGCAAGCGGCGCCTGATGCATCAGGCGCCGCTTGCTTTTTGGCCGTTGAATTTCTGCAATAGGTGCGTTCTGGAAGCGGGAGCGGCCTTACTCATCAGCAAAACCAATTCTGTCAGCTTCGGCGCATCGACACCCGTGGCGCTGACGGGAAGTGTCAGCTCCTGAAAACCCATGGCCCGGGAGAGGCCGCCCATTTGCTGCGCCACCTTGCCTTTGCGCATGGATGGTTCAAAATCCGGCGGCACCACGAGGCAAAGCAGTTGCTGCTTGTGTACCTCGACCAGATAAGCATTCTGGATCAGGTTCCAGTTGATAAACTCGCGGTGCGTTTCGTGATGCAAAATGCCAAGTTCATTAAGAACAATCAGCGGCCGGCGGTCCAGCAGGTTGTATAGGCCAAAAGGGTAGCCCATGCCAAAGAACAGGATGCCTACCCAGCACAGCCAATTGGACGGCATGTTACTGACTCCCCAAATGCAGGGCACCACGAAAACGGAGCAGAGCAGCATCACCCGGATGGCCTGCCAGCGCGATTTGTAAAGGTTGATTTCCACCATATATGGGTAGAACAACAGCGTATAAACCCTTCGCCGCGTTAATCAAATTTCCAGCTGACTGATTTGTCGAACTCCGCCCGTTCAGCCGGCGTCATTCGGTCCCGAATAACCCGGATAGAGTACCCGCCCATCAGCTTGCCGTTGTGGGTGTAGTTCCAGTCAGCAATGGAGTCCTTGTGAATCGCCACGGGCTGTCCGCTTGCTACATTGTGAATGTACTCCGGGTCGTTGTCAATAATGCCGTAAAGTGAGTCACCCCGCACTGTCAGGTCGCCGATCCACATGTACTCCCGCTCGTCGCCTTCTACGAAGCCGTACTTGACAGCAAAGTTGTAATTGGTAGTATCGGCGCTAGTGAGAGCCTGGATAAACTCCCCAACTGTGGCACGGCCCTTTTGCTGAGCCGCAAGCATGGCAGGATCTTCCTTCGAGGCGTTGTAAATGAGCGTGTTGTCATTCCAGCCCGCTTTCTTACCCGCCGAATCACAACCCGCTAAAAGAGAGGCAGCCGCCCCAAAGACCACGAAAGTCTTCAGCAGCGGCTGCGCCAATGGGTGTTTGTTCATTACTAGAAGTTCCGCTCCCCGGCTTCGCGCTTGCCCAGCATCACCGAACCGACCATGGCGACTAGGAATAGCACGGAGGCCAGCTCAAACGGCAGCAGGTATTGCTGATAGAGTACGAGGCCTAGACGGTTCACCATGCCGATCTGCGAGTCGAACGTAGCAGCATCGGCCCCTACGGGGTTAACGTTGCGCAGCGCGGCAATCAGCACCAGCAGCAGCATGCCGCCGGCAATGGCACCGGCTACTTTCGCCAAAGCTGATTTGTTGGGCTCGGTGTCGGCGTTCAGGTTCAGGAACATAATCACGAACAGGAACAGCACCATGATGGCCCCGGCGTACACGATGATGTTCACGGCGGCCAGAAACTGCGCGTTCAGCATCAGGTAGTGCCCCGAAATGGCGAAGAACGTCAGGATCAGGAACAGGACCGAGTGAACCGGGTTCTTGGCAAACACCACGCTCAGGGCGCTCAGCAGCGCAACGAAGGTCAGGAAGTAAAAAAGGGAAGTACCCATAGGGGAGAGGAAGCGCGGAACTGCAGAACTAGGAAAACGACGCCGTCAGGCAGGATTGGTTAAGCATCCATGCCGGCCATGCGGCGGGCCAGGGCTTCGGCTTGCTCGGCGGTGAGCTGAATGCCGCGCTTGCTGCGGGCGTTCGGGTCGACGGGCTCCACCAGGCGGTCCTTGCCGTAGATGAACTCGTCGCGCTCGAAGCGGGGCGGAGCCATCTTGTCGGCCTGCAGGTACACGGCTGCTTTCGGGCAGGCCTCCTCGCAGAGGCCGCAGAAGATGCAGCGCAGCATGTTCACCTCGTAGCTGACAGCGTACTTCTCCTCGCGGTACAAGCCTTCCTCGCCCTTTTTCCGCTCGCCGGCCACCATGGTAATGGCTTCGGCCGGGCAGGCCACGGCGCAAAGGCCGCAGGCCGTGCACCGCTCGCGGCCCGCTTCGTCGCGCTTGAGTACGTGCAGGCCGCGGAAGGTCGGCGCGATGGGGCGCAGCTCTTCCGGGTAACGGATGGTGGCTTTCTTCGAGAAAAAGTGCTTGAGCGTGATGCCCATGCCCGTCAGCACTGCCGGCAGGTAGGCCCGCTCCAGCAGCGTCATGGGCTTCTTCTCGAGGTGTTTCGATCTATTGGTCAGTTTCATGCTGAGGTCGTCGGTTGGTGGGAGGGTAGGAAGTAGCGCCGACTTCAGTCCGCGTCTGCCGGGCCTCCCGGACGAAATCGTCTAAACGATGAAGTTATGGTCTGTGCGCCGCCGGTCTACTACTTCCGCGCTACGGCCCGAATTTCGGTAGGTGCCGGTTGCTTGGTCGTGTCCAGCTTAGCCTCCTTGTTGCCGAAGAGCAGGATGAAAGCGCCCGTCAGCAGGATGTTCAGGATGGCAATGGGGAAAAGCATCGTCCAGCCCAGGCGCATCAGTTGGTCGTAGCGGAAGCGTGGCAGCGTCCAGCGCACCCACATGAAGAAGAAGATGAAGAAGAAGATCTTCGCGAACAGCACCACGGTGCCCAGGATGGTCACCGCGTTGTGGGCGAACAGTTCGCCCTGCGACGAGGTCAGCGTGTTGTAGAGCAGATGCTCACCCGGGAAGCTGAAGCCACCGAAGTAGAGCGTGCTCATCACGGCCGAGGCCACGAATACGTTGATGTACTCGGCAAACAGGTACAGGCCCATCTTCATCGAGGAGTACTCGGTGTGGTAGCCGCCCACCAGCTCAGTTTCGCACTCGGGCAGGTCGAAAGGCGTGCGGTTCGTTTCGGCGAAGGCGCACACAATGAAGATGATGAAGCCGAGCGGCTGGTACACGATGTTCCACAGGCCGTTGTACTGCTGCAAAGCAATTTCGCGCAGCGAGAGCGTGCCGGTTACCATCAGCAGGGCAATCAGGGCCATGCCCATAGCCAGTTCGTAGCTAACGGCCTGAGCGGCTGCACGAACAGCACCGAGCAGGGAGAACTTATTGTTCGAAGCCCAGCCACCAATCATCAGCCCGTATACGCCCAGCGACACCACGCCGAACACGTAGAGCATGCCGATATTCACCTCAATGGCTTGCAGGCGAATAGCCGTACCGTCGCCCAGCAGGATGGTGTTGCCGAACGGGATAACGGCCGAGGCCATCAGGGCGGTGGTCATGGCCAGGCAGGGCCCGAAGATGAACAGGCCGCGGCTGGAGCCAGCCGGGAAGAATTCTTCCTTGGTGAACAGCTTCACGGCATCGGCCAGGGGCTGCAGCAGGCCGTAGGGGCCGGCGCGGTCTGGGCCCACGCGGTCCTGCAGGAAGGCCGCCACCACGCGCTCGGCGTAGGTGGAGTAAGTCGCAATCAGCAGCGTGATGCCGAAGACAGCCAGAATAACGAGGCCTTGCCAGGCCAGGGCGGGGATTTCCATCACAGTCTAGCTTAGCGGCCGAGTTTCAGCGGCGGGTTGTTTTCCAGGTCGCGGACCGAGCTTTCGGGCAGGTCGGCAATGACTTGCGGATTCATCACCGGCAGCTCGTAGTGGTTGGCCGAAATGACCGAGGTACGCTGAATGTGCGAGGGGCCCTCGATGGTCCAGTCCGAAGTTTCCTTCTTCTCGAAGCGGCAGGTGTTGCAGATCCACTCCTTCACCTCGCCATACTCGTCCTTGCGGGCGGTTACGCGCAGCACATCCTTGCCCTTGTACCAGAGCACCACGTTGCCCGAGCACTTCGGGTTTTCGCAGTTGCGGTGGGCGTTTACCGGCTTGGTAAACCACACACGCTGCTTGAAGCGGAAGGTTTTGTCGGTCAGGGCACCCACCGGGCACACGTCGATGACGTTGCCGGAGAAGTCTTGGTCGATGATGTTGTCGATGTAGGTGCCGATTTCGGCCGCGTCGCCGCGCCCCAGCACGCCGTGTACGCGGCGCTCCGTCAGCTGATCCGCCGTATACACGCAGCGGTAGCACAGGATGCAGCGCGTCATGTGCAACTGGATGTAGGGGCCGATGTCAATTTTCTCGAAGGTGCGGCGCTCCTCTTCGTAGCGGGTGGTGGCCACGCCGTGCTCGAAGGCGAAGTTCTGCAAATCACACTCTCCGGCCTGGTCGCACACCGGGCAGTCCAGCGGGTGGTTGATGAGCAGCATCTCCACGATGCCCTTGCGCACGTCCATCACCTGCTGGTTGACGGTGTTTTCCACCACCATGCCGTCCTGCACCGTGGTGATGCACGAGGGCACCAGCTTGGGCATGGGGCGCGGGTCCTTGGCCGAGCCGGCCGCCACCTTCACCAGGCAGGCGCGGCACTTGCCGCCCGTGCCCTTGATGGGGGTGTAGTAGCACATGGCCGGCGGCACAATGTTGCCCCCGATCTGGCGGGCTGCATTCAGGATAGTGGTACCGTCTGGTACTTCTATCTCGATGCCGTCGAAGGTTATTTTAGCCATTTTCAGAACTCCCTATAGGGGAGCGAAAAGTCAGTTCTACAGTAAAATTACACTGCTACCGCCGCTTTCGACGAGTAGTAGGCGCCGGGGCGAGTAGCTTCGGCGGGGTTGGTCACGTGCCACTCAAACTCGTGGCGGAAGTGGCGCACGGCGGCGGCAACGGGCCAGGCGGCGGCTTCGCCGAGCGGGCAGATGGTGTTGCCTTCGATTTGCTTGGCCACGCTCACCAGCAGGTCGATGTCGTGCATGTGGCCGTGGCCGTGCTCGAGGCGGTGCAGCACCTTTTCCAGCCAACCCGTACCCTCGCGGCAGGGCGAGCATTGCCCGCACGACTCGTGATGGTAGAAGCGGGAGAAGCTCCAAGTGTTGCGCACGATGCAGGTCGTCTCGTCCATGGCGATGAAGCCGCCCGAACCCAGCATGGTGCCGGTCACGAAGCCGCCGTCCGACAGGGACTCGTAGGTCATCAGGCGGTTTTCACCGGCTGCGGTTTTCAGAATCAGCTCCTTGGGCAGAATCGGCACCGAGGAACCACCGGCTACCACCGCCTTCAGGTCGCGGCCCTTCCAGATGCCGCCGCAGTACTCGTCGGAGTAGATAAACTCCTCCACGGGCACGCCCAGCTCGATTTCGTAGATGCCCGGCTTGTTGAGGTGGCCGCAGGCCGAAATCAGCTTGGTGCCGGTGCTCTTGCCCACGCCCAGCTTGGCGTACTCCTCGCCGCCGTCGTTCACGATGGGAACTACCGCTGCAATGGACTCTACGTTGTTGACCACTGTCGGGCGGGCGTAGAGGCCCTGCACGGCCGGGAACGGGGGCTTGTTGCGCGGGTTGCCACGCTTGCCTTCCAGGCTCTCCAGCAGGGCGGTTTCCTCACCGCAGATGTAGGCGCCGCCGCCGGGATGCACGTGCAGGTCCAGGTCGTAGCCCGAGCCTAGGATGTTCTTGCCCAGGAAGCCGTTGGCGTAGGCCTCGGCAATGGCTTTTTCCAGGATGCGCAGCACGTAGAGCAGCTCGCCGCGGATGTAGATGTACGAGGTGTTGGCGCCCAGCGCATACGAGCTCGTAATCATGCCCTCGATGAGCAGGTGCGGCAGCTTCGACATCAGGTGGCGGTCCTTGAAGGTACCGGGCTCCGATTCGTCGGCGTTGCACACCAAGTGGCGCGGCACGCCCTCTGGCTTGGCCAGGAAGCTCCACTTCATGCCGGTGGGGAAGCCGGCGCCGCCGCGGCCGCGCAGGCCCGACTTCTTCACCTCTTCCACCACCTCGTCGGGGGTCATCGTCTTCAGGGCCTTCTCCACCGAGCGGTAGCCGCCGTGTTTGCGGTATACCTCGAAGGTGTCGATGCCGGGGACGTTAATATGTTCGGTCAGTAGCTTGCGGCCCATGACGGTAGTTGCTTCAGGTTATTGTTGCGAGTGTGCCAGGCCGGTTTCTTCCCAGGGAAGCAGCGGGCGGTGCACAAGGTTGCGCAGCTCGTTAAGCATAGCGTCCACCGCTTCCGGCGTGTCCAGCTGCTCGTAGTACTTCTCGCGCACCTGCACGATGGGGGCCGTGCCGCAGGCGGCCAGGCATTCCACTTCTTTCAGCGTAAACAGACCGTCGGGCGAGGTGCCGCCGACCTTGGCGCCGGTGATGCGCTCCAGCTGGGCGGTCAGCTCGTCGGAGCCGCGCAGCATGCAGGGGCCCGTGCGGCAGATTTCCAGCACGTGCTTGCCCACCGGCTTGAGGTTGAACATCGTGTAGAACGAGGACACCTCGTACACCTCGATGGGCAGGATGCCGATGGTTTCGGCCACCAGATCCTGCACTTCCGGGCTCACCCAGCCGCCAAACTCCGCCTGCGCGATGTGCAGCAGGGGCAGCAGGGCCGACTTGCGGCGCTCGGCCGGGTAGTGCGTAAACAGACGGGCAATTTCGGCCTGGGCGGCGGGGGAGAATTGCGGCTTTACGGGCGCGGTTGTCGATTCCATTCGTGGCAGATTAAGCGTCCAGCTCGCCAGCAATGACGTTCATGGAGCTCAGGGTAATGATGGCGTCGGAGAGGGTCGAGCCTACCACCATTTCGGGGTAAGCCTGGTAGTAGATGTAGCACGGCCGGCGGAAGTGCAGGCGGTAGGGCGTGCGCCCGCCGTCCGAAATCAGGTAAAAGCCCAGTTCGCCGTTGCCGCCTTCCACGGAGTGGTACACTTCACCAGCCGGGGCGTCGATTTCGCCCATGATGATTTTGAAGTGGTAGATCAACGCCTCCATATTGCGGTACACCTCCTGCTTGGGCGGGAGGTAGTAGTGCGGGGCGTCGGCGTGGTAGGGGCCTTCGGGCAGGTTTTCCAGCGCCTGGTTGATGATGCGCAGGCTCTGCCAGATTTCCTCGTTGCGCACCAGGTACCGGTCGTAGGTGTCGCCGTTGGTGCCCACCGGAATTTCGAAGTCGAAATCCTGGTACGAAGAGTAAGGATTCATCACCCGCACGTCGTAGTCGACGCCGGCGGCGCGCAGGTTGGGGCCGGTGAAGCCGTAGTTCAGGGCGCGCTCCGCGCTGATCGGACCCACGTTGATAGTGCGGTCCATGAAGATGCGGTTGCGGTCGAACAGGTTCTGGAACTCGCGCATCACCGCCGGGAAGCGCTTCAGCCAGGTGCGCAGCTTCTCCAGCGCCACCGGCGACAGGTCGCGCTCCATGCCGCCCACGCGGCCCATGTTGGTCGTCAGGCGCGAGCCGCAGACCTCCTCGTAGATTTCGTAGATGTTTTCGCGCTCCTCAAACAGGTAGAGGAAGCCCGAAAACGCGCCGGTGTCCACGCCCAGAATGCCGTTGCAGACCAAGTGGTCGGCAATGCGGGCCAGCTCCATCATGATGACGCGGATGTACTGGGCGCGCTTGGGCACCTCGATGCCCAGCAGCTTTTCCACCGTCATGTGCCAGCCCATGTTGTTGATGGGGCTGGAGCAGTAGTTCATCCGGTCCGTCAGCGGCGTAATCTGGTAGAAGGGACGCCGCTCGGCAATCTTCTCGAATGCCCGGTGGATGTAGCCGATGGTGGGCACGCCGGAAATGATTTTCTCGCCATCCATCTGCAGGATGTTCTGGAAAATGCCGTGCGTGGCCGGGTGCGTGGGGCCCAGGTTCAGCGTGGTGAGGTCCTGGCCGAAATCTTCGGTTTTGGTGACCATCACGCCGCGCTGCTGTTGGGCAGCCTCGTGGTGTATATGTCCCGTCGCGGTAAGTGCGTCGTTCGTTGCCATGTTAGTTAGTACTGAGTAGGGAGTATTGAGTAGTGAGTATCAATGGGCGAGAAAATGAATTCTCAGTACTCAATACTCGGTACTCCATACTAATCAGGTTATCGGCCGAAGAACAGGTCGGTTTTGTCTTCGCGGGTGCCGTCTTCCAGCGGGTACTCCTTGCGCATGGGGTGGTAATCCATGTCCTCCACATTTAGGATGCGGATCAGGTTGGGGTGCCCGGTGAAGATGATGCCGAAGAAGTCGTAGGCTTCGCGCTCCATCCAGTTGGCGGTGGCGTACACGTCCGTGAGGGTGGGCACGACCGGGTCCTGAATGGGGAAGAAGATTTTCAGGCGCAGCCGGATGTTGTTGACTAAGCTGTGCAACTGGTACACCACGCTCAGCTCCTTGCCTTCGTTCTCGGGCCAGTGCACGCCGCACATGGTCGTGAGGAAGTTGAGTTGCAACTGCTCCTCGCCGTGGAGCACGTCGATGATTTCGTGAATCTTCTCGCGTGCTACCGTAGCCGTCAGCAGGCCGTATTGCTCCTCCACGTCCGAGAACGTGTCGGCGCCGAACAGCTCCTGCAGCCGGGTCAAGATCTGCTCGTTGCCAATGGCCGCGTGGGCTTTCACATAGTCAGCCGCCTTTTGCTGGGCCGCCGGCGAGGTGTTGAGGTCAGTCATTCTCTAGTATTGAGTATAGAGTATTGAGTAGTGAGTACCGAGCAAGGGCCGGGGCCGCGTCTCAATACTCACTACTCTGTACTCACTACTATTTGATGTTGTAGGACTCGAGCAGCGCCTGGTACTCGGGCGAGTTGCGGCGGCGGATCGACTCGTTCTTGGCCAGCTCCTGCACGCGCATCAGGCCTTCCAGCACCTGCTCGGGGCGGGGCGGGCAGCCGGGCACGTACACATCCACCGGGATGATGCGGTCGATGCCCTGGAGCACGGAGTAGCTATCAAAAATGCCGCCCGAGCAGGCGCAGGCGCCCATGGCCAGCACCCAGCGGGGCTCAGCCATCTGCTCGTACACCTGCTTCACGATGGGAGCCATCTTCTTGGCAATGGTGCCCATCACCATCAGCAGGTCGGCCTGCCGGGGCGAAAACGACGGACGCTCCGAGCCGAAGCGCGAAATGTCGTAGTGGGCGCCCATGGTGGCCATGAACTCGATGCCGCAGCAGGAGGTAGCGAAGGGCAGGGGCCACAGGGAGTTGGCGCGGGCAATGCCCACCACCTTGTCCAGCGAAGTGGCGAAGAAACCGGCGCCTTCGATGCCCTCGGGGGCGGCTACGGTTTTGATTTCAGGAACGCGGTTATCACTCATGACGAATGGTCTCTGGTTGGGGAAGTAAGCGCGGCGGCAACTCCACCTTTCCGAACACAAGTCCGGGCGTTTTAGTGCTTCTTGTCTAGAGCTTAGTGTTTGGCTCGCTCCAATATTTCAGGTCGATGCCAAGCGTTAGACACTATTGGCTAAGCACCAATTAGTTCTGCCACTTCAGGATGCCCTTCTTGATGATGTAGTAGAAGCCAGCCAGTAGCAGGCCCATGAACATCAGCATTTCGACAAAGCCGAACATGCCCAGCTCGCGGAAATTCACGGCCCAGGGGTACATGAAGATGACTTCCACGTCGAAGAGCACGAAGAGAATGGCCGTCAGGAAGTACTTCACCGAAATCGGGGTGCGGGCGTTGCCCACCGACTCGATGCCGCACTCGAAGGACGAGTCCTTTACCTTGGAGTGGCGCTTAGGCCCGATGAGGTGCGAGGCAATCATCGAGAAGGCGACGAAGGCCAGCGCAAGGCCAAATTGGATGAGAATCGGCAGGTAATCGGCCGGTTGGTAAGCAGCGGTGGTGGCTAACAGCATGACAGAAGAGAGGAAAGTGCTGTTGAGAAAAGGCATTGGGAGCAAAGGTAGGACGAAAACCGGGGGGGTGCAACGAATCCAAGACCGGGAGCGGCGTATCTTTGGAGAAACTGCGTGACCAGGCGGCTGAGGGCGTCAGACCTTAACAAACGACGCCAGTTTGCGAACTTCCGCCCCCAGCTTCTCCTTCCTTTGGCTATGGCTCATCCTCAACCTGATAAGCGCATGTATTCGGTAGAAGAGTACCTGGCACTGGAAGAAGTGTCGGAAGTACGCCATGAGTTTTACCAGGGCGAAATCTTTGCCATGACGGGCGCTTCGCTGCCGCACAACCGGCTTATCAAGAACAGCGTCCGTGCTATTGAAGACCGTATCAACCCCGATATGTGTGAAGCATTTATCGACGGCGCCTTGGTCGAAATCAGCGCCGACTGTTATCTGTACCCAGATGTAGTGGTATCGTGCCACGATGAGGACCTGGCATCGGACCGCATCCTGCGGCATCCGTCCGTCATCATCGAAGTCCTTTCGCCCAAAACCGCCGACTACGACCGTACCAGCAAGCTGCGGCTGTACCAGCGGCTGTCGTCGCTGCAGCATTACGTATTGATCCGTCAGGATTACTGCTGGGTTGATTGCCTGACGCGGGCGGCCGACGAATGGAGCCTGCGCGTGTATGACTCGCTGGCGGATGAGCTGGAGCTGTCGGCGTTGAATATCCGGATTCCGCTGGCGGAATTATACAAGCGGGTGAAACTGGACAACCCGCCGCAGCTGCAACCAGATATCCGGTAAGTACCTGCACAAAAAAGCCGCCCCGGTCACCCGGGGCGGCTTTTAGTTTCTACTAGCCGGGCCGCTTAGAAGCCACCTCCGCCAGTCACGTTCAGGTCCTCGTGGTTGTCCACGCCCATGAAGGGGTAGCGGTAGTCCACGGGCGGCACGAAGGTTTCCTTGATGGTGCGTGGCGACACCCAGCGCAGCAGGTTCAGGATGGAGCCGGCTTTGTCGTTGGTGCCGGAAGCGCGGGCCCCGCCGAAGGGCTGCTGGCCGACTACGGCGCCGGTGGGCTTGTCGTTGATGTAGAAGTTGCCGGCGGCGTGCACCAGCTTCTTGGTGGCCAGGTCCACGGCGTAGCGGTCCTTGGCGAAGATGGCGCCGGTGAGGGCGTAGGGAGAGGTGTTGTCGACCAGTTCCAGGGTCTTCTCGAAGTTCTGCGAGTCATACACGTGCAGGGTCAGCACCGGGCCGAACAGCTCCTCGCACATGGTCACGTACTGCGGGTCCTTGGCCACCAGGATGGTCGGCTCGATGAAGTAGCCTTTCGACTTGTCATAGTTGCCACCGGCCAGGATTTCCACCGACTCGTCGTTCTTGGCGTTGTCGATGTAGCGGGCCAGCTTGTCGAAGGACGCCTCGCTGATAACAGCGTTGACGAAGTTCGAGAAATCCTCCACGTCGCCCATCTTAAACGACTTCAAATCGTCGATGAGGTACTGACGCACTTCGTCCCACAGGTTCGAGGGAATATAGGCGCGCGAGGCGGCCGAGCACTTCTGGCCCTGAAACTCGAAAGCGCCGCGGGTAATGGCGGTGGCTACTTCCTTGGCGTTGGCCGAGGAGTGGGCGAGGATGAAGTCCTTGCCGCCGGTTTCGCCCACCACGCGCGGGTAAGCCTTGTAGCGCGACACGTTCTCGCCGATGGTCTTCCAAATGTTGTTGAAGACGCCGGTGGAGCCGGTGAAGTGGATGCCGGCGAAGTCGCGGTGCTTCAGAATCACGTCGCCGGCGGTGGGGCCGTCCACGTACACCAGGTTGATGACGCCGTCGGGCACGCCGGCCTCCTGGAACAGCTCCATCAGCACCTGCGCCGAGTACACCTGGGTGTTGGCGGGCTTCCACACCACCACGTTGCCCATCATGGCGGGCGCGGTGGGCAGGTTGCCAGCAATGGAGGTGAAGTTGAACGGCGTCAGCGCGAACAGGAAGCCTTCCAGCGGGCGGTGCTCCAGGCGGTTCCACATACCGGGCGCCGACTCGGGCTGCTGCTGGTAGATCTGCTGCATGAAATGCACGTTGAACCGGAAGAAGTCGATCAGCTCGCAGGCCGAGTCGATTTCGGCCTGGAAGGCGTTCTTGCTCTGGCCCAGCATGGTGGCTGCGTTCAGCTTGGCGCGGTAGGGGCCAGCCAGCAGCTCGGCGGCTTTCAGGAAAATAGCGGCGCGCTCCTGCCAGGGCAACTCGGCCCACTGGGTACGGGCGGCCAGGGCAGCATCAATGGCCTGCTGCACGTGCTCGGCCGAGCCGAGGTGGAAGTGGCCGAGGGTATGGTTATGGTCGTGGGGCGGCGAAATGCGCTGCAGGTTGCCGGTGCGCACTTCCTGACCGCCGATGTACATCGGAATGTCGCGCTCCTGGCTCTTGAGCGTTTTGAGCATCGCCTTGAGTTCGGCGCGCTCGGGGGAGCCGGGGGCGTAGCCCTTCACGGGCTCGTTCTTGGGGGCGGGGACGTTGAAAAAGCCGTTGGCCATAGCGGGGAATGTCAGGGGGCTTTGTGAAGGCTGGGATTGAGCGGACAAAGGTAAGGCATTGCCCATGCCGCGCCGAAACAGGTGCAATATTCGCCGCTGAGAATCCGTTCAGCCCAAAATTGTTTGAATATGCGTCTTGTACTATACCTCGGCGTTCTGGCGAGCCTGGCTGCCTGCAGCCCCACTTCCACTTCTACTCCGGCCGTGCGGCAGATCAAAGTGTCGGGGTTTGGCGTGGTGACGGCGTATCCTGATCTGGCCGAAATCACCGTTGAAGTTTCCTTCACCAAGCCCCGGCTCAAGGATGCCACGGTGGAAACGCAGGCGGTGGTGGAGCAGGTAGTAGCCGCCTCGAAGCCCTTTATTCGCAGCCAGGAGGACTTGCGCGTGAGCCACGTCTCCACCAACAAGGACTACGACTACGTGCGCGGCAAGCAGGTCTTCCTCGGTTTTGAGGCTACCCAGTCGCTGACCGTGCAGCTCGCCGACCTCAACCGGCTGGAAGACTACATGGAGGTGCTGCTGCAAACCCGTATCAGCCGCATCCGCAGCGTGGCTTACTCGCATTCCAAGGCCGACAGCCTGCACCGCGAAGCCCACGGCATTGCCTTGCGCAACGCGCTCAAATCGGCGGATAAGCTCTGCGGGGTGCTGGGCGCCAAGCGCGGCGACGTGCTGGAGGTGAGCGAACAGGATGCCAGCCAGCTCAGCGACGACAACTGGGACCGGCGCTCCGTGGACATGGAGCTGTACGGCAAGGGCATCAGCACGCGCAGCTTCAAGATTACGCCGGAACTGATGCACTTCGGGGGCGAGGTGCAAGCGGCCGTGGCCTTGGAGTAAGCCCGTTACAAAAAGCTCTTCAGCTCGCTCAAACAGCTGATTTCGTACGTCACCTCGGCCGAGTGGCGCCGCTTGTCGGGGTTGAAGTACACCTGATCGATGCCCGCGTTGTAGGCGCCGAGCACGTCGCATTCCAGGTTGTCGCCAATCATCAGGCTCTCGGCGGCGGTGGTGCCGGCGCGCTCCAGGGCGTGCTCGAAGATGCGGCGGTCGGGCTTCAGGCACCCGATGTGCTCGGAGGTGACAACCTCCTGGAAGTAGTCGGTCAGCCGCGAAGAGGCCAGCTTGATGTGCTGCACGTCCTGGAAGCCGTTGGTGATGAGGTGCAGCACGTACTTCTCCTTCAGGTAATCCAGCACCTCGTAGGTGAAGGGAAACACCGCCGACTTCTGGGGCAGGATGTCGGTGAACTGCGCCGATATATCCGCCGGTACTTCGCTTTCCGGCACGCCGAGCTTCATTAGGCTGCGCACGAAACGTATTTCGCGCAGCTCTTTCTGCCCGATCTTATTGGCCTGATACATGCGCCACAGGGCATGATTAACTTCGCTGTAGCGGGCAATGAATTCTTCGACCGAGAAGCCGTAGCGGGCGAAATCGTGCAGCTCGTACAGGTGGCGCAGGGTTTCGTCGGCGTTTTTCTCGAAGTCCCAAAGGGTGTGGTCGAGGTCGAAGAAGAGGTGGCGGTAGGTCTTCATGCAGTAGGTAAACAGTGGAGCTACGCAAATAGCTTCACTTTGAAGGGAAACCAGGTCGCGGGTTCATCCGCTATCTGGTCGGTGTAGGCCGTCACCCGCTGGCAGTCGGCTTGGTTGAGAAAAAGGCCGTATTCGTTCAGCGTGATGCCGAAATGCTGATGGTATTCCTGCTCCAGAACGTGGTAGGAAAACGGCTCGAAGCCGCCGAGGTCCAGCAGGCCAAGTAGGTCATAACCGATAACGCTGCCGGCATCCGGTTCCGGCAGGCGCCGTTGCAGCAACCGATGCAAGTCAAGTGCCACCGAAGGATATGCTTGGGTTTGCTCTAGGGCGGCAGGGTAAAAATTCTCGTCGAGAAATAGGCCCAGCAGTTGCACCTGGGGCAGCGATGCCAAGAAAAGCTTCTTAAATTCTAGGGCTTTAGCCAGGCTCGTAAAAAAGCCTGGGTAGCCGTAGTTGCTCTGCTCGTATTCCTGTTCAGTCCATGAATGCAAAGCAGCCAGTGCCGTTGCATCAGGCTTGAAGTTCTTGACCTTGGCAAATTGCCGCTTACTGTACAGCCAACTCAAGCCCCACTCAGCATCTGGATAAACGTAGCTGACATAGCGGCTAACTGACCACGTGCGGGAAGTATATGTGTACCCATTAACGGTGCCACGCTCGTGCTTGGGAATGATTAGATAATAGCCAGCGGTATAATACATACTAGGGCTCAATCTGTAACCGCCGCACCACCTTGTTGTTGCCCAGGTGCTCAGCTACAATGTCGCCGGCGTCTTTGGGTTGCACGTCGCCGTACCAGATGCCTTCAGGGTAGACGACCACAGCGGCGCCGTTACCTTTTTTGCAGTGCTTGCACACATCCAGGCAGCCGGCTGTCTGCACGCGGTTCTTGCGCTTTTTGCCGCCGAGCAGCAGGCTTTTCAGATCCTGCTTCTTCAACTCCTTTTTGATGGCCTTGGCGACGTCCTTGCCCACGTCGCTTTTCTGGTTGGTGCAGACGAACAGGTGGTGCTGGTATTTCATAAGGTCTTTCCGTCAGGTTGTCATCCTGAGCGCAGCCGAGGAATCTGGCGTGTTGGGGCCAGTAGTAATGCGGTGACCCGTTTTACTACTGGCCATCAGCACGCGAGATGTCTCGACTTCGCTCGACATGACGTTCTTTTTTCACCGCTCAGGTACGCGGCGTGCCGGTCCAGTGGCGGTTTTGCAGCTTATACGCCGCCAGTTCGCGGTTCGACCAGAGCGTCTGGTAGGTTTTCTGGTCCTTTACCAGCTGCGCGTCGCGCTCCATATAGCCGAGGTGTTGCTGCAGCAACTCGGCGTATTCCTCTTTGATGAAATAAAACAGCCAGTTGTCGAGGCGGCGGAAATTCACCAAACCTGCATTTTTCAGGGTCGATAATTGCCGGGAAACTTTCGTCTGGGTGAAATCCAGCACTTGCTCCAGGTCGGAAATGCACATTTCCTGGTTGCGCCAGAGCAAATGCAGGATGCGCACCCGGGATTCGTCGCCCAAAGCTTTATATAAGCCGAGCCCGAATGCAACGGAAAAGTGTTTGAGACGCATCTTTTGACCAACTGCGGGGTTATGTAGCCGGCAGCCCGTGCCTGCGAAGGTACGGGGCCGCTGCCCGACGCCCCGCGAAAGAGCCCTATCTTTGCTTATACGCAACCCGCTGACATGCCCTTGATTGTCCGTTTTCCCTCTTTTCTCAGCACCCTGTTGCTGACGTCGCTGCTCGTGCTGGCTGCCGCGCTGCTGCCTCACGGCGCTCAGGCGCAGGGACAACGGCGCGTGGTGCAGTTTACCGGCATCGTGGCCACCGGCGACTCGCTGCTGGGCGTGCCCGGTGCCACCGTGTTTGTGCCCAAGGCCGGCCGCGGCACCGCCACCAACGCCTACGGCTACTTCTCCATCCCGGTACTGGCCGGCGACTCCATCGTCATCCGCTCCTTGGGCTACCGCAATCAGTACGTCGTCATTCCGCCCGATTACCCTCGGCAGAGCTACTCCGTGATTGTGCAGCTGAAGGAGGACGCCACCGTGCTGCCTGAAGTGCGGGTATTCCCCTACGTGACGGAAAAGGACTTCAAGCGGGCGTTTCTGGCTTTGCGCCTGCCCACAGAGCGAGGTACGGCCACGGCGGAAAACCTCAACGAGCAGATTCTGCGGCGCATCTTCCTGAACGCGCCCGTGACCAGCATGGCCAATTACCGCCAGACCATGCAGGGCCAGCAGCTCGATCAGCAGCGCCGGATGGGTACCGCCCCGAACCCGTATTCCAACAACCCACTGCTGAACCCCTTCAGCTGGCTGCAGCTGATCAATCAGTTCAAAAACGGCGACTTCAAAAAGAAGAGCAACGACTAAGCTGGAGCGGTGATACCCGCTGTCATTGCGAGCAGAGCGAAGCAATCGGTCCTGTACAACGTGTCGACCTTAAAATGAGCATCGCCCGAAACTAGCGTCTGCAGTTTCGGGCGATGCTGTTTTCGGCTAGTAGGAATTGTGTCGGCGGGCTACTGGAGCAAAGATTGGCTACGCCTTCCTGTGGTTGCCGTGCTTGACTGCGTCGACCTTCGGTTCGCTCGCAATGACAGCCCGTGCGGCCGTTTGCGGGGGCGTTGCAACCACCAATGCGGTTTTCCGGTAAAGCCAAGCTAGGCCGCAATGTGCCACCGCGGGCTTATGTTGGCCCGCCCCAACCCAGGTTTGCCTTATGGACACGAACCTTCCCAAATCCGCGCATCCGCGCCTGGTCATCATCGGCTGCGGGTTTGCCGGGCTGCGCCTGGCGCAGGCGCTCAAGCACGACCCGGTGCAAATCGTGGTTATCGACCGCCACAACTACCACAACTTCCAGCCGCTGCTCTACCAAGTAGCTACCGGCGCCCTGGAGGCCGACAGCATCGCCTATCCCATCCGCAAAATCTTCGCGGGCCAGAAGAACTTCTTCTTCCGCCTTGCCGACGTGGAGCACGTGGACACGGCTTCGAACACGGTGCACACCAACATCGGCGACATCAGCTACGACTACCTCGTCATTGCCACCGGCTCGCTGACCAACTTCTTCGGTATCGAGAGCATCGAGCGCAACGCCATGCAGATCAAGAGCATCCCGAATGCCCTGAACCTGCGCAGCTATATCTTCCAGAACTTCGAGAAGGCCCTGCTCAAGGAAGACCCCGAGCAGCGGCAGGCCCTGCTGAACATCGTGGTGGTGGGCGGTGGCCCGACGGGCGTGGAAATCAGCGGCTCGCTGGCCGAAATGCGCCGTACGGTGCTGCCCAAGGACTATCCCGAACTGGACCTGAGCCAGATGAAAATCATCCTGGTGGAAGCCGGACCCGCCCTGCTCGGGCCCATGTCGAAAAAGTCGCAGGAGGAAGCCCTGCGCTACCTGCAGGACCTGGGCGTGGAGGTGCGCCTGAACACCGGCATCAAGCGCTTCGAGGACTGCCGCGCCTACTACTCCGAGACGGAATATATCCCGACGGAAAACCTTATCTGGGCCGCCGGCGTGAACGGCGCGGCCCTGCCCGGCCTGCCCGAGCCGGTGGTGACGCGCAACAAGCGCATCAATGTGAACCGCTGGAACCAAGTGGAAGGCCTGCCGAATGTCTTTGCCATCGGCGACGTGGCCAACATGGTGACCGAGGAAATGCCCAAGGGCCTGCCCATGCTGGCGCCCGTGGCCCAGCAGCAGGCTGACCACTTGGCCGAAAACTTCCGCCGCCTCGCCAAAGGCCAGCAGCCCGAGCCCTTCAACTACTTCAACAAGGGCGTTATGGCCATTGTGGCCCGCAACAAGGCCGTCGTCGACCTGCCCAAGGACGTGCACTTCCGCGGCTTCTTCGGCTGGCTCACCTGGCTTTTTGTGCACCTGATGACGCTCGTCGGCTTCCGCAACAAAGTCGTGGCCTTCATCGACTGGGCCTTCAGCTACTGGAACTCCGACAAAGCCCTGCGCCTGATCATCCGCCCCTTCAACCGCCGCGACATGAAGGACGACAAGGGCAAGCGCACCGCCGAGCAGCAAGTGGCCACCCCGCAGTACAACCCCACGCCCCCGGCTATTCAGACACCGGCCGCGTAGGAGCTGTTGCGGTTGTCCTCTATGCGAAGCGGCGAAGAACCACTGGAGTTCTTCGCCGCTTCTTGTTTACTGGCAGGGCTTGTCCTGTGCTACCTCTATGGTTACCAGGGGAGGGGGCGCAGCGCACTGCGTAGTACGCGGCCCCAAGGCCGATTTTTCGGATTCGGTAGCTTGGTGGGCTGCGAAATACACCTTTTTGCCGGGTTGCCGCAAGGCCGCAGGCAGGTTGATGGCGGTAACGGCAAATGAGTATTGGTTGCCGACCGAATCGACCCAGGCCTGGGCATTGGTGTTGGGCTGGCTCAGGTTCAGCACGAAGCCGTACGAACCCGAACCGGAAGCGCAGTGGCGGCCGACAACGGTGGCTTCGACGCATTGTAGCTGCGGATCATCGTCGTCTTGGCAGGCGGTGAATGCGAGCCCCAAGCCGACGAGCACGGAAAGCAGCAGAAAACGAAGTTTCATAGGTGGGAATAACGAAAGGGACCAGCACGGGCTAACCTGATAGCAAGGTCAGGCGGCTGCGTGAGCGACGGATACGCAAGATAATGCCCGGGCACTGGTATTTATACCCGTCCCTGAGTTTGCACTACAGCGCGTGCTCGGCCAGAGCCTTGCTGATGTCGTGGATGTTCTGGTCGTTGCGGAAGGTCTTGCTGATGGGCTCGGTTTGGCCCCGCACCCAGATTTTTAGCTCCGCGTCGAGGTCGAAGTGGCCGGTGGTTTCCATGCTGAAGCGCTCTACGCTGCGGTAGGGCACGCTGTGGTATTCTTTTTTCTTACCCGTCACGCCCTGCTTATCCACCAGGATCAGGCGTTTGTTGGTGAAGATAATTTGGTCGCGGATGATTACGAAGGCCCTTTCCACCCGCTCATCGGAGGCGAGGATGCGGGAGAGTTCCTGCTGGGTTTCCAGCGTGTCGTTTTCGGAGGCGTTGCCGAGGAGGCCGTCGAAGATGCTCATAGCTGAGATGGGTAGGATGGTGTGTGACCGGAAGGTACGCAGCAGCGGCTGCGCGCAACACAAAACCGGGCCATTAGTCGCGGTAGTTCAGCGCCGGTGCCCGGTTGCCGAGCAACGGTTGGTACTGGTAAGCGCCAACGTTGCGGCGGTGCTCGTCCTGGGCCTGGCGTAGCAGGGCCGGGGTGGTAAACAGGTCGAGGCCGGTCAGCGTCATGGTTTTGGCGGCCACCAGCATGCCCTTCGAGCCGATTTCGGTGCCGCCGCAGGCCACAGCCTGCCAGCTGTGCGCAGGCGTGCCGGGCACCCAGGTAGCGGCCTCCAGGCCCACGGTGGGCACCACGTAGCTCACGTCGCCCACGTCGGTGCTGCCGCCGCCCTCGTGCATGGCGTAGGGGCCGATCTGGCCGGCCGCGTCGAGGGGCGGAGCCGCGAAGCCCAGTGAGGTCTGAATCTGCTGGCCGAAAGTGCGTTCGGTGTCAGTGTAGCGCACGCCACCCACGCGCAGCAGGTTTTGCTGCAGTACCTGGGCCAGCGTCTGGTTGAGCAGCAAATCGTGGGTGCCGCCGATGAGTTCGTAGTCCATAGTGGTGCCGGTGCCCAGCGCCGCACCTTCGGCGGCCTTCACCACGCGCTCAAAAATGGCCTTAACCTCGTCCTTCCTGGGGTGGCGCACATAATAGTAGACCTCCGCAAAGTCGGGCACCACGTTCGGCGCCTTGCCACCGCCGGTAATGACGTAGTGAATGCGCGTTTCCTGCGGCACGTGCTCCCGCATCATGTTCACCATGTGGTTCATGGCCTCTACCGCGTCGAGGGCGCTGCGGCCGCGCTCCGGCGACATAGCCGCGTGAGCCGACACGCCGTGGAAACGGAACTTGGCTGACGTATTAGCCAGGTAGTTATTGAGCATGGCGCGGTTCTCGTTGGCCGGGTGCCAGTGAATCACCGCATCCACGCCCTGAAACAGACCCGCCCGCACCATGTACACCTTGCCGCTGCCACCTTCCTCGGCCGGCGTGCCATATACTTTGATCGTGCCCTTAAACTTTCCCTGCGCCAGCAGCTTCTTTAGCTCCACGCCCGCCGCCACGCTGGCCGTGCCGAAGAGGTGGTGCCCGCAGCCGTGGCCGGCGTCCTGACCCGCCACGGGTTGCTTCGTGGGCACGGCTTGTTGCGAAAGGCCCGGCAGGGCATCAAATTCTGCCAGCAGCCCAATGACCGGTTGGCCACTGCCGTAGGTAGCCACAAAAGCGGTGGGAATCCCTGCTACACCCGCTGCCACCATGAAACCGTTGTCGCGCAGTATTTGCTGCAGTAGCGCCGAGCTGCGCTTTTCCTTGTAGCCTACTTCGGCAAAGCTCCATATCTGTTGGGCCACGTCGCGGTAGGTAGCGTAGGCGGCATCGAGGTCTTTAAGAGCGGCCGATTTCAGGGCGCCGGGGGCGCCGGGGGCGGAGGAAGGAGCGGGAGCCGCGGCGAGCAGTAAGCCGCCTAGTAGGATGGAAGACAAGGAACGGTACATGGCCAGAAAATTCGCCGGACAGAAGCCGGTTACTAAGCCGAATAAAGCACGGAAAGGCCGAATCGCAGCCATAGGTAGGCTATGATCTGGTCAATCGGCCAAAACGGCGTCGGCCAGCTCGGCTAATTCCTCGATGCCAAACTCCAATAGGGCAGGGGAGGGGTGTTGTCGGGCCTGGGCTACTGCGGCGCGCAGATCCCGGCGCATGGCAGCATCGGGAGTGAATTCTTGCTCATCGACAATCCACACAGCCATGAGTAGCGCTTCGTAGCCGTGGTGTAGGATGATTTCGAACAACTGCGGCAGGTACTGGCGGCAGTCGAAGCTACGCAGCACGTACATAAGCGTGCCGTTGGCGCCGATGTTAGTAGGCTCCAGGGCTGCGCAAAAAAGCGATTCTACGGCCCGGGCGTCCCCCAAGCGCTTTAGCTCAATGGCAATGGCATTGCGCAACCACTGGTCGGCTGAATCGAGCAGCGAGAGATAAAACGCAAAAACGTCTTCCCCGCCGACTGCCGTCAGTGCGGCCAAAGCAGCAGCGCGCGTATCCGCATTCGCCGTCAAAACCTCGGATTTAAGATGAGCTAGTTGGGCTGCAGAGTGCTTGGACATAAGCTGAACAGCCGAACCACGCGGCCCGGCTGTTTCAAAGCTACTGCAAACTTAGCTTGCTGATCAGGGGCAGCCCGTGGCTGACAAGTTGCTGACCTGCACTAGCTTACCGCTGTTGAGTGCGAAGATTGGAGCCTGATTGGCCGTGCAGGGACGGAGCGCACCGGTAGTGCTAATGGTATAGGTGAAGTAGACCCGTTGCCCCGGCGAGTTCAGCGAACCAAAGTCATTGAAATTGACGGCTGCCAGCACGTTGGCGTGTCCGTATGCCTGTCCGCCAATGGGGTATTGCTCATCGAGTTTAATCAGGATGCCATCCAGGCAGGTTTCGCCCACCACGGTCCCGGAAACGCAGGCTGTCAGGGGCGGTGTTGGTTCGGGCTCCTGGCAAACCAGGGTATGGCAGCTGGTCAGCAAACCAGCCGCCAGCGCAGCGCAGGTGAGTACTAGGTGACGCATAAGCTAGAGGTTTGAGAATAAGGAACGTGTTCAATAAGACAGAGGCACATGTTTGGTAAAAGGTTGGCAGCGACATCCAAAAAATGATAATTGAACCAACGTAAACAAAAACAGCCGGACCATGTGGCCCGGCTGTTTCGGAAGAGAGGGTAGTATAGGCTTAGCGGCCCCCGCCGGTGCTGCTACCGCCTTGCTGCGGCTGCTGCGACGACACGTTGCGCTGCTGCATGGGGTTCGGCTGCTGGGGTTGCTGCTGCATCTGGAACAGCTCGAAGCGCGAGGGCGCCAGCTTGCGCGGGAAGCCGTTGTTCGACAGGTCCGTATCGGCCGTCTGCAGGTAGGGGTCGAGGGTGAAGGAAGCCACGGGCTTTTCCGTCATGAACACCTTGGTCACCTCGGCGTTGTTCTTGCGCCAGATTTCGGCCGGAATGTTCACCACTTCCTGCGTGCCGTCGTTGTAGGTCATCTGGATAACCACCGGCATCACCAGGCCGCCGATGTTTTTCAGGTTCACCTGGTAGAAGTTCAGGCCCTTCTTCAGCGTTTCCTGCTGCTGCGGGCTCAGCTTCGACACGTACTGCTGGTAGCGGGCCTTGTCCGTGTCCGACACGGCCAGCGCGTCGTAGCCGTTGTAGAAGTCCTTCAGCTCGGGCCGCTCGTCCACCAGGGTTTTGGGGATGTCCTGCAGGTTTCGCTGCTGCGAAAGGCTCTGCGGGGCAGCGTTCAGCTCCTCGCGGCGGCGGGCGTTTTCGATTTCAGGGTTCTTCGAGTCCACCTTGTACCACTGCACGTTCTCGATGCTGATGTCGGTGTGCTCGGTGCCGTAGAACCAGCCGCGCCAGAACCAGTCGAGGTCCACGCCCGAGGCGTCTTCCATGGTGCGGAAGAAGTCGGCCGGGGTGGGGTGCTTGTAAGCCCAGCGCTTGGCGTAGGTCTTGAAGGCGTGGTCAAACAGCTGACGGCCCATCACCGTCTCGCGCAGGATGTTCAGGGCCGTAGCCGGCTTGCCGTAGGCGTTGTTGCCCAGCTGCAGCACCGATTCCGAGTTGGTCATGATCGGGTTCTGCAGGTTCGTGGCCATGCTCATGTAGGGCACGATGTCCTTCGGCTCGCCGCGGCGCGAGGGGTAGCCCCGTTCCCATTCCTGCTCCGTGAGGTACTGCATGAAGGTATTCAGGCCCTCATCCATCCACGTCCACTGCCGCTCATCGGAGTTGACAATCATCGGGAAGAAGTTGTGGCCCACCTCGTGGATAACCACCGAAATCAGCCCGTACTTCGTGTTGGCCGAGTAAGTGCCGTCGGCTTCGGGGCGGTAGCCGTTGAAGCAGAGCATGGGGTATTCCATGCCGCCGATGGGGCCGTGCACCGAAATAGCCACCGGGTATTGGTACGGGATGGTGTACTTGGAGTACACTTTCAGCGTGTGCGCCACCGACTGCGTGCTGTACTGCCCCCACAGCGGGTTGGCCTCCTTGGGGTAGTACGACATGGCCAGCACGGGCTTGCCCTCCACGGTCAGGCCCATGGCGTCCCAGATAAACTTGCGCGAGGAAGCCCAGGCGAAGTCACGGACGTTCTTGGCGGCAAACACCCAGGTCTTGGTGCTCTTGGCGCGGCCCTGCTCGGCCTTCACGGCCTCCGGCTGCTCCACGATAACCACCGGCTTCGAGGCCGACTTAGCCTGCTCCAGGCGACGACGCTGCGTAGCGCTCAGCACCTGGTCGGGGTTCTGCAGGGTGCCGGTAGCGCCCACCACGTGGTCGGCGGGGGCGGTGATGCTCACGCGGTAGTCGCCAAAGGGCAGCGTAAACTCGCCCTGGCCCAGAAACTGCTTGTGCTGCCAGCCGTTCACGTCGTCGTAGACGGCCATGCGGGGGTAGAACTGGGCAATTTCGTAGAGGTAGTTCTTATCCTCGGGGAAGTACTCGTAGCCCGAGCGGCCGCCCAGCTTCTTCTGGTCGTTGACGGTGTAGTGCCACTTCACCGAGAAAGTCACCGACTGCTTCGGGGCCAGCGGCTGGGGCAGGTCCACGCGCATCATCGTGTAGTTGATGGTGTAGGGCAGCTGCTTACCGGCGCCCTTCATACGCAGGTCGTCAATCTTGAACGAGCCGTCGAAGCCCGTGCGCTCCAGGTATTCCATGGCCTGGAAGGGCATCCGCTCCCGCATTTCGCTGGTCTGCGTCGCCTTGGTCATGGAGTTCGGCGCGTAGATGTTCGCGTCGAGCTGTAGCCACAGGTAAGAGAGCTTGTCAGGCGAGAGGTTGGTGTAAGTGATGTCCTCCGAGCCGGTGATGCTCTGGTTGTCGTCGTTGAGCGTCACCTTGATGTTGTAGTCGGCGCGCTGTTGCCAGTAGTCCTTGCCCGGGGCACCGGAGGCCGTCCGATACGTGTTGGGCGTGGGCAGCTCCGTGCCGAGCTGGGCAAATTTATCGGTGCCGGAGTGGGTCTGCTGAGCCAGCGCCGGCGTGGCCAGCACCGCTCCCAGACCGGCGGCAAGAAGTAGGCGAAAACGCATACAGTGAGGAAAAAGCGTAAAGAGCGGTTAAGATAACACCCCGAAGCCGAAGGAGCGGCCCCATCAGGTTCTTGGCAAAGGCCAAGGACGCAGCCGCGGGCGCGGGGCTGCGTGGGGTAGGAGGCTAACTTCCAATCGGGGGCAAAAAGTGCCCCAGATGCAGCTAGGGTAGGCGCTTAAGTGGCCGTAAACTGATTGAGCAACAGTATAGTAGCGATGCCCGCCGCCGCGCCGCTCACGACCAGAAGCCAGTCGCGGCGGGCAGCCCCAAAACCGCGCAGCACCGCGAAGCCCAGCAGCAAGATGAGGCTTACGATGAGCAGTTGCCCGATTTCCACGCCCACGTTGAAGGCCAGCAGCTCCAGCACCGGGCGACTTTGCTGGCCCAGCAGTTCGCGCAGATAGTTGGAGAAGCCCAGGCCGTGAATCAGCCCGAACACGGCCGCCAGTAGGTTGGGCAGGGCCCACAGCACCGATTCGGGCTGTCGGCGCGCCGGGGAGTGTTCGGTGCGGCCAGCCTGGCGCAGGTTGGCCACGCAGGTCAGCAGGATGGTCACCGGAATCAGCGCCTCAATGACGGCCGCCGGAAACGTAACGATGCCGAGCGTGGCCAGCGCCAGCGTGAGCGAGTGGCCGAGGGTGAAGCTGGTCACCAGCGCCACCACGCGCCGCCAGTCGCGCAGCACGTAGGGCGCGCACAGGGCCAGTAGGAACACGAGGTGGTCGTAGGCCCGCAGGTTGAAGATGTGGAAAAAGCCGAGCTGGAGGTAGGTCTGAAAAACCGACATGCGGCAAAGCTAGCCGTTGGGGCCCAAACTGCCGTACTGCCCCACTGACCTCGCCGGTCCTATCTTGCACCGGCTAATTCTCCACCAGCTCCATGCGCAAGCAACTTCTCACCGCGGCCGGCGTGTTTCTGGCGGCAGCTGCCGTCCAGGCCCAGGATACCCCCACCCTGCCGGCCACGCCCACCCCGCCCGCCAGTGCCACCATCACCAAGCCGGGCCCCGATTCGGTGCAGGCCGTGCACACGCTGTTTCGCAAGCGTCGCAACGGCGGCACCGTGTTCACCGCCATTGGCGGGCTGGTAGGACTGCAAAGCATTCTGGATGGGCCATTCGACGTGAGCCGTGCCGGATCGGCGGCCGTGGCCGTGCCGTTTCTGGGTTACGGCATCAGCAAGCTGGTGCGCTTCGGCAGCAAAAAGGAAGAGGCCATTATCAAGCAGTATCAACAGGGCAAGCCGCTGCCCGCCGCCATTCGCAAGCGCCTGCGGCCGGAGTATTTCGCCCCGAACCGATAGCGCCGCCTCGCTCGTCGCCTCCCCTGATGGGGCCTGGCGTATAAGCAAAAAGCCCCGCCGGCAAGACCGGCGGGGCTTTTTAGTGAGGGACGTATCCCGTGCTTACTGGCGCACGATGCGGCGCGTGTCGGTGCCGCCGTCGGTGGCAGCACGCAGGATGTAGACGCCGGTGGGCTGCTGGCGCAGGTCCAGCAGCAGCTGCGCCTGGCCGGCCGGTACCACATGGCGGTACACCACCTGGCCCACGGCGTTGAGCACGGTCAGCTCCACAGCTTTGTGGTAGCCGCTCAACTGCAGCGTGAGCCGGCCGTCGGGGGTCGGGTTGGGGAAGAGCTGCAGCGAGGAGCCGGCCAGCGGTTTGCTGCTCGCTGTCACCGTCAGCGGCAGCGAAGCTTGCGAGGCACAGCCCTGGGCCGAGCTCACCACCACGGTGTAGGCGCCGGGCTGCGCCGTGCCGGTGGCCGTGTAGCTCGGGCCCGTGGCGCCACTGATGGCCACCCCGTTCAGGTACCACTGGTTGCCCGTGGCCGACGAGCTGCTGAGCACCGCCACGCCCGCCGAGGGGTAGCTCACGCTCACCGTCGGGCGCACCGGCGCCGCTTCCACCGTCACCGTCGCCGTCGCCGAAGCGGCCGAGCAGGTACCCGAGGCAGCAATGGTATTCGTCACGGTGTAGGTGCCCGGCATCGAAGCCGACAGATTAATCACGCCCGTCGCAGGGTTAATGCTCAGGCCCGTGGTCGAGCTGAACGTACCAGCCGAAGCGCCGGTGCCGAAGGCAGGCGTGATGCTGGCGGTTGAGCCGGCACAGTAAGTAGCATTGGCGTAGCCAAACGTGGCAATCGGAGCCGTGGTGATGGTCACCGTAGCCGTTCCTACAGCCGGGCAGGCGGTGCCGGTGGTGTAGGTGACGGTGTAGGTGCCGGGCGTGGACGCGGCCACGTTGATGGCGCCCGTGGTGGCGTTCAGGCTCAAGCCCGAGGTCGAGCTGAACGTGCCGCCGGCCGTACCCGTCACGGTCGGCATCTGGTTCGCGCCCGACTGGCAGAACGTCGAGCCGCTGTAGCTGAACGCGGCCGAGGCAGCCGGCGTGATGGTTACGGTAGCCGTGCTGCTCACGGCAGCGCAGCCACCCGAAGGTGCCAGCGTGTTGGTCACGGTGTAGGTACCGGCCGCGGAGGAGGCGAGGTTAATCACGCCCGTTGCCGGATCAAGCGTCAGGCCCGAAGTCGAGGAGAAGACGCCCGCCGAAGCTCCCGTGCTCAGCGTAGGCGATACAGCCCCGACCGAGCCGGCGCAGTACGTGGCCGAGCTGGGGTAGCTGAAGGTAGCTAGGCCCGGAGCCGTGATAGTCACGGAAGCCGTGCTGGTTACGCTGGCGCAACCGCCCGAAGCCGCTACGGTGTTGATAACCGTGTAGGTACCCGGCGTGCTGGCACTCGGGGTAATGGCCCCCGTAGCCGCGTCGATGGCCAGACCCGCCGTCGAGGAGAAGCTGCCCGCGGTGGCGCCGGTGCTCAGCGTCGGTGTGGCCGGGCTGGTCTGCGAGGTGCAGTAGCTGGCAGCCGCGTAGCTGAAGCCCGCCGTGGCCGGAGCGGCAATGCTCACGGTAGCGGTGCTGGTGACGGCGGCGCAGCCGTTGGCCGGCGCAATGGTGTTCGTCACGGTGTAGGTGCCGGGCGTGCTGCTGCCGGGCGTAATGGCCCCCGTAGCTGCATTAAGGCTCAGACCAGCCGTAGACGAGAACGTGCCTGCCGAGGCCCCTGCCGCCAGAGTAGGCGCGACGGTGCCGCTGGCCGAGGTGCAGTAGCTGGCGTTGGCGAAGCTAAAGCCGGCCGTGGCCGGCGCCGTAATGGTGACCTGCGTGGTGGCCGAAGCCGGGCAGGCGGTGCCGGTGGAGTAGGTGACGGTGTAGGTGCCGGGCGTGGACGCGGCCACGTTGATGGCGCCGGTGGTGGCGTTCAGGCTCAAGCCCGAGGTCGAGCTGAACGTGCCGCCGGCCGTACCCGTCACAGTCGGCGTCTGGTTCGCGCCCGATTGGCAGAACGGACCTACTGCATAGCCAAACGCCGCCGAAGCAACCGGGTTGATGGTCACCGTAGCCGTGCCCGACGTAGCCGCGCAGCCGTTGGCGGCTGCAATGGTATTGGTCACAGTGTAGGTGCCGGCCGCGGACGAGGCGAGGTTAATCACGCCCGTTGCCGGGTCAAGCGTCAGGCCCGAAGTCGAGGAGAAGACGCCCGCCGAAGCGCCCGTACCCAGCGCGGGCGATACGGTGCCGGTGGTGCCGGCACAGTTGGCCGTGGCCGGGTAGGAGAACGAAGCCGACGGCGCGCGGGTGATGGAGATGGAAAGCGTACCCGAGGAAGGGCAGGGACCCGCCACGCTATAGGTTACTGCATAGGTGCCCGGCGTGGAGTTGGCTACGCTGATTTGGCCCGTCGTGGCATTCAGGCTCAGACCCGAAGTGGAGCTGAACGTACCGCCCGGCGTCCCGAAAACGGACGGGGTCGGATCGGCGCCCGACTGGCAGAACGACGAGGCACCGTAGTTAAACGAAGCCGAGGTGCTCGGATTCACCGTAACGGCCGTGGCCGTCGAGGTAGCGCTGCAGCCCTGTGCGTTTGTCCCCGTGACGCTGTACGTGCCCGCCGCCGATACCGTGATGGAGGGCGTGGTAGCACCGTTGCTCCACTGGTAGGTAAGCCCGGTGCTGCCCGTGGCCGTCAGCGTTACCGAGCCGCCCTGGCAGAAGGTCGTCGGGCCGCTGGGGGTAATGGTGACGGTGGGACGAGCCGATACCACCACGCTCACGCTGTTGCTGGTGCTGCAGGTGCTGTTGCTCGTGGTGAGGGTATAAGTGCCCGAGTTGGCCGTAGTGGCATTTGTGATGCTCACAGTTTGGCCCGTGGCCGCGTAGCCGTTGGGGCCGGTCCAGCGGTAGGTGGTGGCGCCAGCTACCGTGGGGGCCGACAGCGTGATGGTGCCGCCCTGGCACACCGGCGAGGTAGCCGTGGGGTTGGGCAGCGTCAGCGCGCAGCTGCTGATGGTGACGGTGTAGTCCTCGGTTTCACCCGAGCCAAAAGTCGAGCAGGCGTCGGCTGAGCCGTTGGCGCTGCCCGCCAGGCGGCTGCGGATGCGCAGGCCCGTGGTGCCTTGCAAGGCGCCAACGGGCACCTGCAGGCTCACGCCCGAGGGTTGGCCGGCCGTGCTGGCGGTGGATACCTGCACCCACTCCGAGGCTTCGAACACGTTGTTGCGGTTCACATCGAGCCAAGCCGAAATAATGGCCGAAGTCGACGTGGTTACCACCAGCGTGTAGAAGCCACCGGGGCTAAGCACGGCGGTGCTGCCAGGCGTGCTGGGCGAGAAGATGGTGAAGCCCGGGCCGTCGGCGTCGCTGCAGCCGCTGGTCGAGTTCAGCGTCGTATTCGGGATGCTGACGTTGGTGATGGTCGGGCTGCCGGCGGCCGTGCCGCAGGCCGGCTGCTGCGGTACGCAGTAGCCGTTGGTACTCACGCCGCTCCAGCGGTACATGCTCGTCTGGCTGGAAAAGCCCCCCGACCAGCCGATCTGCGCCGACAGAAAGCCCATGCCCGTGTGCGGGTTGCTGTCAATCAGGGTCCAGGTGGTGCCGTTGTTGGTGGTGTAAGCCGAGCCGGCGTTGCTGTTGCTGACAAACATGCCGGCCACGCCCGGTACGCCCGCTATGGGCCCGTTCTGCACGTTTGTGCCGGGCGTGAAGATGCTCCAGGTAGTGCCACCGTCGGTGGTGCGGCGCCAGGCCGTGCCGTTGTACTGCGCCAGCCCGTTCTGGGCATCGGAGAAGGCCAGGCGGGTAAAGCTGCTCAGGCCGGTGCTGCTCACCGTCCAGGTTTGGCCCTGGTCGGGGGAGTGGAATACGCGCCCGAAGTTGGTGCCGAACCAGATGTGGTTGCCGTAGTACGCCACCGCCTCCACGAAGCTCACCTCCCCGTTCTGAATAGCCGGGATGTTGCTGCTTGAAATGCGCGTCCAGGTGGTGCCGCCGTTGGTGGTGCGGTACATTTCAAAGTACCCCAGCGTAGGGTCGCCCATGCACCAGCCGGTGTTGGCGTCGTACATGTGGATGGCGTTGGCAAAGCCGCCCTGCGCCACCAGAAAACCGGCGCTGTTCTGGCGCGTCCAGGTAGCGCCGCCGTTGCTGGTGCGGTAGACAAGGCCGCCGGCGTTGGCCACCGAGTTGTAGAGCGACACCCAGGCGTTGTTAGCATCCACGGCGCTGATGGCCGAAATGTCGTAGCCGGTCTGACCCGTGGGCACCGAACCGGCCACCCAGGTAGCGCCGCCGTCGATGGTGCGGGTGTAGAGCGTGGTAGCTACTGCGCCGGTGCTCGAGGCGTCGTAGGCCGAGGCCCAGGCCACGTTGCTGCTCACCGCCGACAGGGTGCGGATGCCGTAGGGCGGGGAGGTCGGCAAGCCGCTGCTCTGGGCGGTCCAGCGCTGCGCCTGGCTGAGCAAGGGCAGCAGGCAAAATGCCAGCAAAGCAGCCCAATGGGGTGGGCGGTGTCGGCTCACCCGCCTGCGACGGGCGGAAGCTAAGGCACCAGAACCTTGGTGTGATAAAGATTTTATCATAGAAAACTTAAAAAATGAAAGGCAAACGCAGATTCTTCAGCCGGTTATGCACCAATAGCTTGGAAGGGCATCAAAATTATATTGAAATTTCATTTTAGCATTTATCATAGGATAAATAAAGTTTAATTGGATAGGCAAGGTGCAACTTCCCAAAGACGGCACGGGGTGGTTTTGGGGTTTACACTCGGCTGGCAGGCACAGTATCAGTTTGGTAGCTGACTCCGGGGCTGCCTGGTTTACACGTCCAATTCTGGCTCATGCCAGCGCCTGCGCAACCCATAAGAGGTGAAGGCCTGACCAGGGCCGGAGAGTATGGGATTTTTGAATGGATCCTGGTACCTTAGCCGGAATTCTGTCTCGTCGTTAACCACCGTCAATAGATGCTTAAACCGCTACTCTTAAGTGGCTTATTGAGCGTGTCCGTATGCAGCGCCTGGGCACAGGCGCCCGGCACCACGCTGGCCTCCGAAACCTTCAAACAGCGCCTGCGCGCCCAGTACCTGCAAAACGATACGGCGCAGGCCCTCATCAACCTCTACGGCCGCCGCCAGGCCGGCGGAGCCAGCTGGATACTGGGGGCCACGCTGGCGGCCGTGCGCATGGCCACGGCGGGCGGCAACACCGTCAATGCCGGCAACGGCGTGGTCATTCAGGAAGAGGGCCCGAGCCCGGCCGTGGCGTTTTTGGTGGCTACGCCCATCATGGCCTACGGCGTGGGCAAGATGGTGCACTACAGCAACGGCAAGCTGGATCAGCTGCTGGCCAGCTACGCAGCCGGGCAGCCGCTGCCGCGCAACGTGCGCCGCAAGCTCAAGCCTCGCTTCTTCGACCAGCCCATCATTCCTTACAAGCCCGTCAAAGTCACTTCCGCCAACTAACCCGATGCGTCGATTTGCTTTGTTGCTCAGCGCCATGCTGCTGAGCGGCGTACTTTCCCAGGTACAGGGCCAAACCTTGTCAGATGAAGCGCGCAGGTCGGCGGCGTACGCGTCGCCGGTAGCCGATACCGGTGCCGTGCTGGTGTACAACGGCTGGTATTTGCCGAGCTACCGCCCCAAAGGCACCGAAGCAGATACCACCGGCGCCTTGGTTTCGCTGTTTCGGAAGCGGCGCACGGCCGGGTGGCTGTTTACCCTGCCGTTCATGGCGGGTATGTGCCTGGCACTACCCATTTCCACCACCGACCGCTACGGCCAGACGCAGGTAGCGGAGGAGGCCATTTCGCCGCCGCTGGGCGTGGCCGTGCTGGCCGGCACCGTCACGGGCTTCGTGCTGCACGCTTCCAAGTACAACAAGAGCCACTTGCAGCGCGTGAGCCAGGAGTACGCCGCCGGCAAGCCCATTCCGGCCAAGTACCGCCGCAACCTGAATGCGCAGCACTTCGCCGAGGCCGCGTACCTGCGCGAAGCCCTGCGCCAGCAGAAAGCCCGCGAAATGATGCGCGCTGCTACGCGGTAAATACATTGCTTCAAACACAAAAAAGCCCGCTGGTACTGCTCCAGCGGGCTTTTATATTACTGTACCGACCTGAGGCAGCGTTACTTGCTAGAAGCGCGCTTTCACGATGGCAAAGCGTGGAGAGGTAGCTTGGTAGGGGTAGAGCACGTAGGCATCGGCGTTGCGGCGCGTGATGGTGGTGGGGCTGACGGCACCGGTAGCAAAGCTGCCCGCGGCCGTGGCGTTGGCCCAGGCATCGGTGCTGCTGAGGCGGTACACGGTGCCCTGGCTGCCAGCTACTACCAGTAGCGTCTGGTTGTCGAACAGCAGCAGGCCATCGGCGCCCGTCAGGTTTTGCGCGGTGGTCACGCGGGTAAAGGTCGTGGGGTTGCTGATGGGGACTTTAAACAAAGCGCCGTCGTTGGTCTTGGCCACGATGAGGTAGCCGTCGGGGTGGAACACGATGCCGTTCAGGCCGAAGCCCGTGCCGCCGCTCAGCTGCGCGTTGTCCAGAAATACCGTGGCGGTGCCTTGCGCGTCGATTTTGTAGATGACCGGCGCGAAGCTGTCGGTGACGTAGGCATTGCCTTGCCCGTCCACGGCAATGTCGTTGGCAAAGTGTTGCGGGTAGGTAGCGGCCTTGCTGCCCAGGTCGATGTAGGACTGCAGGGCGCCGTTGCCCGAATTGAAAATGGCCACGGCCGCGAGCTTACGCAGCGTGGCGGCCGTGGAGCGGCTGGTGTTGACGCCGGCATCCGATACAGCCGCCAGCACACGGTTGCGGCTGGCATCGAGGTTGAGGCCGATGGTGGAAATCAGGCGCGGGTCGTCGGCCAGCGCGGTGTAGCTGCTGTCGTCCTTTACCGTGCCGAGGCGGCCGCGGGTGCGGGAACTCACCCAAAAGCGCTGGCTGGCCTCGTCCCACTGAATGCCTTCGGGCGAGAGGGCCGCCTGGGGCACGGTTATTTTATCGGGCCCGGCGGGCGGGGTGGAGTTGTCATCGTCGTTGGAGCAGCCGGGCAGCAAGGCTAGCAAGGGCAGCAGCAAGACGAGCAGGCGTAGCAAACGCGGAGGGGTGAGCGGCCCCCGCAGGCGTGGTAAAGGGGGATGTAGCATGGTGCGGCGTCAGATGGTTGCGAATGAATTAACAACCCTATACGCCGCTGCGAGCGAAGCGGCTGAGGATGAGCTGGTCGGTAGTGAGAAGACGACCTACCCCGTGCCTGTAGGCCGGAACTTATCAGTTCTGTGACAAAATCATTGTTTGCTGCACGCTGATTGGCCGCAGAACTGCCGATAACGCCGGTTTAGCGCTTACAGCCGCCAACAATGAGTGGTGTATGAGCTGACGCCGCTGTCGGTTTAATTGCTTAGCTTGCAATGTTTTTGTGCTGGCTCGAACGTACGGTCTGGCCCTTCATCTTCTCTTTTATTTTATGCTCACTTCTACCTTCCGCGTGGTGACCCGAGTGGCGGCTGCAGGCCTGTTCACCTGCCTGACCGTGGCGGCCTCTGCCCAAAACGTGTCGCTGAAAGGCGACGTGATTACCGTCGACAAGCAGCCCTACGGCAAGCTGACAAAATCGGGCGGCCTGCTGAAAGACTTCACGCTGCTGACCCTGGATGGCACCGAAGTAGCCAAGGCCCAGGGCAAAATCACCCAGCTGCCCAACAACGAGACTTTCGTGTACTACATGCTCACGTTTCAGCCCGGCGGCGAAACGGCAGAAATGAGCAAATCAGGCATGAACTTCGCCCAGCAGCTGGCCGAGGCTTTCGTGAAAAACGAAGTGCTGCGCGAGGGCAAGCCCAACCCCGAAGGCATTACCCGCTTCACGGCTGCTTACGGCGAAAAGCTCTCGGCTAAGTACGCTGCCCAGGCCAGCGAGCAGGCCAACGCCAAGCCGCTGCAGTACAGCACCGTCAACCGCAACCGCATGGGCGCGGGCGCACCCAGCATCGAGTACAACAAGCGCACCAAGCGCACCGAAATCCGGCAGAGCGGCACCGTCATCGGCTACCTGAACCCGGGGAGCCAGGAGAAAGGCCGCGCCAACTTCACCGTGACGCTGCCCGACGGCATGACCATCGCCGAGTTTGCCGTGGAGGCCTGGATGGCGGACTCGCCCGGTGCCCGCGACATCAGCTACAAGCTGCTGGTGAAGAAAAACAACCAGTACCACACCCGTACCGCCGTCGGCGGTGTGTCGGCGGCCCAGCAGGACGCGGTGCAGTACCTGGTGACGGGCGGCTATTTGTAAGCCATTGGACCTAACAAAAAAAGCCCCGCCGGCACTGCGCCGGCGGGGCTTTTTACTCTTATATGAAGCGAGTTACACGCCCGGAATCTGCACGTCCGCGTTGGTGAAGCGGATGGTGCCGCCTTCCACCACGGCGTCCTTGCTCACCTTGCCGCTCAGGATTTCCTGCGGCAGCTCGTTCAGAATCAGTTGCTGCTAAATCCGGCAGAACCGGATGTCGACACGGTCGCTGCACCTATTAGCAGGTTTTGGCGTTAACTTTAAGCTCACTGAAATTCTCTTTACCAGATGGATACCGCGTCCAACGTTGCTCAGCAACTCGATAACCTGGCCAACCTGGCCGAGCGGGTAGCTACGCCGGAGTTTCAGCGTGGTTTCCGAGCCAGCGTGGCCAACCGAGCCAAAGCTGCCAATTCTTCTCTGACGTACCGCGACCAGCAAGGCCGTCTGGTACGCGAATGGCCGGCCACCGGCCGCCTGGAGGTGCTGGCGGAGTAGCGGCATGGGTGAAGCGGTGCCTACGGTGTACGTCCTGGCCGGGCCTAATGGGGCTGGCAAGACGTCTATCTATTGGTATGAAGCCTCCGATGTACCTCGTCTAAATGGCGATGCTTTATACCAACAGGGTGTTGACGCGCACACTATCGAGGCTACGCTGCGCCAGCAGCAGGAAGAATGGGTAGCTCAGCGCGCTTCTTTTGTAATTGAAACCAATGCCGCCACGGAGCGGGACTATACACTGTTCCAGTCGCTGCGGCAATCCGGCTACCGGGTAGAGTTGCGCTTCGTCTGCCTCGAATCGGTGGCGCTGTGCCAGGAGCGCGTAGCCCAACGGGTACGTGAAGGCGGCCACGACATTCCAGCGCCCCTTATTGCTCAGCGTTACGCCAATAGCCTTTCCCTGCTGAAGCGCCACTACCGCGCCTTCGACCGGCTGCAGCTTTACGACAATACTTCCTTGCCGCGGGAAGTATTGGATTTTGTGCCCGGCCAAAAGCCGACTGCAGTAGCTGACATACCTACGTGGGCCGCGCCCGTGCTGACACACATCACGCGGCTGGAAAAGGTGTATAGTCGGCTGGGCTAACTCCCACTACCGTGCTATACGATAATAACTGCAAGACTAAGCTAGTTCTTGCTGCCAGAGCTGATAGAGTGCTGCCGTGTGCGCTGGCAGCTTGTTGCTTATGAGCATTTCTTCCATCGAATTCATCAGGACCTCCATGTAGTGCCAGCTGGTATTTTCGTCATCTGCGGCCAGACCGTTCAGAAGGGCGTCAACGACTGCTGCATTAAGCACCACGCCTTCGTGCAAGGCAAAACGCACCAGGTCTTTAAACACGATAAGTTGGCGCATATCCTGTTCAGCTGCGTCGTCGGCGTTAGAATAAGCTATAGCAGATTCACAGACAATGTAGCTGCTGGCGCTCCGCGTACGTAAGCGGCTGTATGCAAGCATACTCGATGGATTTGCGTCAGCGCGTGGCGCAGGCGCTGGCCGAGCCGGGCGCCCGGCAGGCCCAAGTGGCCGCGCGCTTTTGCG
>NZ_MVBC01000017.1 GCF_002007105.1 Hymenobacter sp. CRA2
CCTTGCCACTGCGAGTCAGTAAGGGGTTGAAAGCACTCAACCATAAGGGAACGGAAGCCTAGGAACTCCCGCCCCAACTTACTGGCTCGTTTCTGTTTACGCCCTACTCAATTCCCCAACACGCTCTTAGCGCACATACCGACGTATTATTCCACGTTTACGACCCACCGCTACCAGAAGCCGAAGCAGGGCAGCCACAACGGCGGCCACCCTGCAACTGCCGAATAGGCGAGCCGCAGGTCACCGATTTATCGGTGCATAACCCTCAGTTGCAGCCGGTCCATTTAGTGGCTATTGATAGCTGCCTGTACGATTCGGGTGATACGACGCGCTGCGACTGTGCGCTGGTGTGCGCGCAGGAAATTCGCTTCGTGGAGTTCAAGCACGGCGTACACCGCAGACGCTCTGAAAGGGTGCAGGAATGAATTCCACAGCTTGCAGCTTCTATCAATGACTTCTACAGAGCTGGTGTCATAGCTCCGAATTCCGAGGTCTTGGCTATAGCCTGCGTTGGCTTTCAAGAAGCTTTTCCTCCGCAGAATGCTTCATTAATAGCACGCACTGCTCAGATTAACCGGTTGGTGGAGGGCGGTATAGTAGTAGAGCTGCGCGTAACGGATTCTACGACGTTTGGCATTGCGACAACGGGAGCAATTGTTGAGGCCTGACGTCAGCACGCGAGATTGGCTACGCCTTCCTTCAGTTCCTCGACTTCGCTCGGAATGACGTTCTGATAGTGTCGTTCTAAAACAAAACCGCCCCGCCGGACCAATCCAGCGGGGCGGTTTTGCTTTCAGTTTCTCGAAGCTGCTAGCGCAGCAACTTGCTCGTCGCGGCGGCCGATACCTTGGCTTGCATGTCGCGCACGGCTTGGGCGATGCCGGCAGCGTCGAAGCCGCATTCTTTGTACAGCTCATCCTGGGAGCCGTGCTCCACTACCTTGTCGGGAATGCCGAGGCGCTTGACGGGCAGACTGTAGCCGTGGTCGGCCATGAACTCCAGTACGGCGGCGCCAAAGCCGCCGGGCAGGCAGCCGTCTTCCACCGTCACCACGGCTTTGTAGCGGCTGAATACCTGGTGCAGCAGCTCTTCATCGAGGGGCTTGCAGAAGCGCAGGTCGTAGTGGCCGGTATCGAGGCCTTCGGTGAGCAGCTGCTGGGTGGCGCGCACGGCGTAGTTGCCGATGTGGCCGAGGCTGAGGATAGCGACGTCGCCCTGGCCTTCGCGCACGGTGCGGCCGGTACCCACGGCAATGCGCTGCAGGGGCTTGCGCCACTCTGGCATCACGCCTTCGCCGCGGGGGTAACGAATGGTGAAGGGACCGGCGTTTTCAGGCAGCGTGGCGGTGTACATCAGGTTGCGCAGCTCCTCCTCGTTCATGGGCGAGGCGACGACCATGTTGGGCACGCAACGCATGTAGGCCAGGTCGTAGGCGCCGTGGTGGGTGGCGCCGTCGGCCCCGGCAAAGCCGGCGCGGTCGAGGCAGAACACCACGTGCAGGTTCTGCAGGGCCACGTCGTGCAGCACCTGGTCGTAGGCCCGCTGCATGAAGGACGAATAGATGTTGCAGAACGGCACTAGGCCCTGCGTGGCGAGGCCGGCGGAGAAGGTCACGGCGTGCTGCTCGGCAATGCCCACGTCGAAGGCGCGGTCGGGCATGGCAGTCATCATGATGTTCAGCGACGAGCCCGAGGGCATAGCCGGCGTCACACCCATGATTTTGGGGTTCTGCTCGGCCAGTTCCACCATGGTGTGGCCGAACACGTCCTGGTACTTAGGTGGCTGCGGCGTGGCAGGGACTTTCTTGTAAATCTCCCCCGTGATTTTGTCGAACAGGCCGGGCGCGTGCCACAGGGTCTGGTCTTTCTCGGCCAGCGCGTAGCCCTTGCCCTTCACCGTCACGCAGTGCAGCAGCTTGGGGCCGGGAATGGACTTCAGATCCTTCAGAATAGCGGCCAGGTGCTGCACATCGTGCCCATCCACGGGGCCGAAGTAGCGGAACTTCAACGACTCGAACAGGTTGCTCTGCTTCATCAGCGTCGCCTTCATGGCCGACTCGACTTTGCTGGCAATTGCCTGCGGGTTGGGCCCGAACTTCGAGAGCTTACCGAGCACGTTCCACAGCTCGTCGCGCACGCGGTTGTAGGTGCGTGAGGTGGTGATGTCGGTGAGGTATTCCTTGAGCGCGCCCACGTTGGGGTCGATGCTCATGCAGTTGTCGTTGAGGATGACCAGCAGGTTAGTGTTGGCCACGCCGGCGTGGTTCAGGGCCTCGAAGGCCATGCCCGCGGTCATGGCCCCGTCACCGATGACGGCAATGTGCTGCCGGTCGAACTCCTTTTTGTAGTCGGAGGCCACGGCCATGCCCAGCGCCGCCCCGATGCTGGTGCTGCTGTGGCCCACCCCGAAGGCGTCGTACTCGCTTTCGCTGCGCTTCGGGAAGCCCGAGAGGCCACCGTACTTGCGGTTGGTGTGGAACTGCGCGCGGCGGCCGGTGAGGATTTTGTGGCCGTAGGCCTGGTGGCCCACGTCCCACACCAGCTGGTCGTAGGGCGTGTTGAAGACGTAGTGCAGAGCCACCGTCAGCTCCACCACGCCCAGCGAAGCACCGAAGTGCCCGCCGTAGATACTCACCGTATCGATGATGTACTGCCGTAGCTCCTGGCTCAGCTGCACCAGCTGTTCTTCGCGCAACTCTTTCAGGTCAGCGGGCGAGTTTATAGCCGCCAGCAGGGGTCCGGGTTCGACAATCATCGGGGTAGGTTACGGCAACAGGTGGGAGGTAACGCGCTAACTTATTTAACTGCCAGATTGTTACGGGGAGGCCACAATAAGGCATAAGCAAGCAGGCAAAGTTACGACATTTTCAGACCAGCAGTTCAAGCTGAACCGCTGGCGCCAGGGCACTAACGGTCAGGCAATCGGGCCTTAATCTTTTTTAAGACACCCACCGCCCCCTATATCCGTACTTTTGCCTGTCACCTCCCTTCCCAGTGCATGACTACTCCCCAGCAGGACCGCCAGCTGCTCGATAAATTGTCGCCTTCGCGCATGCTGCTGCCGGTCGTTATCGGGCTCGGAGTGGTCGGGTTTATGTTCTGGCGCAGCTACAAACCGGGCGACTTGGCCGGCCTGGCCAATGCCAAACCGGGCTGGCTGCTCGTCACGCTGCTGGTGCTGCTGGCCCGCGACTGGGGCTACATGTACCGCATCCGCCACATCGCCGAGAAAAAGCTTTCGTGGAAGCAAAGCATTGACGTTATCATGATCTGGGAGTTTGCCTCCTGCGTGCTGCCCTCGGCCGTGGGCGGCACGGCCATTGCGTCATTGCTGCTCAACAAGGAGGGTATTACGCTCGGTAAGTCACTGGCCTACATCATGGTTACGGCCATGCTCGACAACCTGTACTTTGTGGTAGCGGGCCCCATCGTGTGGTTGGTGGCAGGACCGCACATCTTTCCCCACGAAGTGCTGAACCCCAGCCTGGTGCTCACGCTCAAGATTGCCTTCTGGACAAGCTACGTGGTGACCGTGGCGTATTCGGGCCTGATGGCCTACGCGCTGTTTGTCAACCCGCTTTCCGTGAAGCGCTTTTTGGTCCGCATGTTCTCGCTGAAAGGGCTGCACCGCTGGCGCCGCCGGGCCTATCACCACGGCATTGAGATGGTACATGCCTCGGCAGAGCTGCGCGGCAACGGCGTCCGGTATTGGTCCGAAGCCGCGCTGAGCACAGCTTTCGTCTGGACGGCGCGCTACCTGGTTATCGGCTGCTTGATTGCCGCGTTTATCGACGTGACCTGGGGCTCGTTCGGGCTCATCTTTGCCCGCAACTTCGTCTACAAAGTCGTGCTGCTGATTGCCATTACGCCGGGCGGCGCGGGCTTTGCGGAAGGAGCGTTTCCTACATTCTTCCGCTCCTTTGCCGGCTCCGATACGATGACCAACTTCATCCTGCTGCTCTACCGCATTGTGACGTACTACCTCTACTTGGTGCTCGGTACCATCTTCCTGCCGCGCTGGGTGGGCCGGGTGTTCGGCAAGCAGGCGGTGAAAGAGGTTATGGCCTCGTAAGGTCTCGCAGCCCAAATGCTTTGCAAAGGCAGCAGTGCCTTTGTTCGTATCGTCATGCTGAGTCAAAGGCGAAGGACCTTGCCACACCTGGATAGTTAGTTGCTATCTGACGTGGTAAGGTCCTTCGCCTTTGGCTCAGGATGACCAAAACCTAATCTTCTTCCGCGAGAATCACCCGCCACGGATAAAACAAAAAGCCCCGTCAATTTGCTTGACGGGGCTTTTTGTTATCAATCGGAACAGCTTACTCTGATTCCAGCTGCAGTTCGGCGCCTTCGGGGCTGCGCAGCGTCAGGCGGTCATCGGTGAGGGTGGCCACGTCGAAGGTGTTGGCCATATTGCCGTTGTCGGGCGTCATCGTGATTTTCTTGCCAGCCTGGTCGAAGGTGTACTTACCGTTAACCGATTGCGTGGGCGACGACATTACGTATTGGCCGTTGGCGAAAAAGCGAATTTCCTCTTGCTTCTGCTCCGAAGTCTGCTTCACTTTGTCGCCGGTAGCGTCTTCTTCTTTGTGGGTTTTCCACACTTTGCTGTCGGTGCCATACAGCATGTTGGCGGCTTCTACTTTGCCTTCCTTGCTGCCGCAGGCGTAGGTAATCAGGGTTACGAGCATCAGCAGCGTAGCCAAATAATGCAGCGGGGTGTTGAATGGGCGTTTCATCGGGGGTGTCTGGAATGGAGAATGGAACTGGGAGAACGAGCCGCGGAGTCGGTTGAGCTGACTACCGCTGCGGCGTTTCTTACGCGCCGTCCGTCAAAGGGTTAAGCTTGCAACTTCTACTGGGGTGGCCGCGTAAAGCACCCCGACCAACTGGCCGTCAGGCGGTTGGTCACCGTTCCCCACACCTCAACCAAGACACAACCATGGGACTCTTTGATTTCCTGAGCGATAAGGGCGAGAAAAAGCCCGTTCAACCGACTCAACCGCAAACCGGCAGCGCCACTGATTTTTTCGGCAACAAAGCTCAACCAGCCGCGCAGCCCGCTGCTCAACCGGCTGCTGCGCAAGGCGAAAGCTACACCGTGGTAAGCGGTGATTCGCTGTCGAAAATCGCCAAGCACCACTACGGCGACGCCTCCAAGTGGCACCAGATTTACGACGCCAACAAAGCCACCATCGGCTCCAACCCCGACCACATCGAAGTAGGCCAGGTGTTGCAGCTGCCGAAGCTGTAGAAGCTTCTTTCGCCTCTGAATACAGAAACGCCCTGGGTCCGACCCCCAGGGCGTTTTTTTGTGGTTATACATTACTAAAAGCTAAAAAATCGCCCGTCATCCTGAAGCGCAGCCGAAGCACCTTGCTACGTGAGAACGAGTCGTCCATACGCTTGTCGTGCAGACGTGATAAAGTCCTTCGCCTTCGGTTCAGGATGACGGGCGAGAGTTTTATTTTCTGGGTTGATTAGCCCGTAGGGCTATTTCCGCTATGTTTTCTCCGTTACCGAAAAACTTTTTGCCGGATTTGCGTTTTATGCATCCGGTACTACCTTTGTGCCACCTGCTGCTACCGGCGCAGGATTTTTTTGACGCATTTATTCCGAAGAGGCGAGAGACTAGGCTCCGTGACCCTCTGGCAACCACCAGCAATGCACAAGCTGGCAGGTGCCAAATCCTGCCCCACTGCTCACTGCAGGAAGGGGAAAAATAAACCGCGTGCCATGAGCCACTACCCCCACACGTCCGACCATCGTTTGTCACCGCTCCCCGCAGCGGCGCCCGCTACCGCTTTGTCCGTAGCGGCCCCCGCCGCCGAGCGTGCCCGAATGCAGCCGCAGCTTCTGCGCGCTGCCTCGATGTGTTGTTGCTGTTGTTGGTAGTCGGCGCCGCGGGCCGCTAAATAGGCCTGCTCCTACCCTTCCCTACTCGTTTTGGCCGCCGGGCTTCCGGGCGGCGCGTGGCTTCGCTGCACCCGTTGAGCTGTGCTCCGGGCGCTGAGCCGCACTTGAAGCCTCACGCGGCCCTAGGGCCGCGTGAGGCTAACTCCCCGCATCGACTTCCTCGTCTACAACCCTCTTTCTCAGCCTCATCATGTCTGCTCAGCACCTCCAGTTCGAGACCCTACAACTCCACGCCGGCCAGCAACCCGACCCCACGACGGGAGCCCGCGCCGTGCCGCTCTTCCAGACGACTTCCTACGTATTCAAGAATGCCGAGCACGGTGCCAACCTCTTTGCACTGAAGGAGTTCGGCAATATATACACCCGCCTGATGAACCCCACCACCGACGTATTCGAGCAGCGCGTGGCGGCACTCGAAGGCGGTGTGGCGGCTCTGGCTACGGCATCGGGGCAGGCGGCGCAATTCATTGCCCTAAACAACATCCTGCAGGCCGGCGACAACTTCGTGTCGACCTCGTTCCTGTACGGCGGCACGTACAATCAATTCAAGGTTGCGTTCAAACGCCTTGGCATCGAAGTGCGCTTCGCCGACGGCGACAACCCCGAGAGCTTCGAGAAGCTGATTGACGACAACACCAAGGCGCTGTACCTGGAAACCATCGGCAACCCGGGCTTCAATATTCCTGACTTTGAAGCTATTGCCGCCATTGCCAACAAGTATGACATTCCGCTGATTGTGGATAACACCTTCGGCGCGGGCGGCTACCTGTTCCGGCCGCTGGAGCACGGCGCGCACATCGTGGTGGAATCGGCTACGAAGTGGATTGGCGGGCACGGCACCAGCATTGGCGGCGTGATTGTGGCCGGCGGCACCTACGACTTCGGCAACGGCAAGTACCCGCAGTTTACCGAGCCCTCGGAAGGCTACCACGGGCTGGTGTTTAACGACGTGTTCGGCAAAAACGGGCCGTTTGGCAACATCGCCTTTATCATCCGCGCCCGGGTAGAAGGCCTGCGCGACTTTGGTCCTTCGCAGAGCCCGTTCAACGCCTGGCAGCTGCTCATCGGCCTCGAAACGCTGAGCCTGCGCGTGGACCGCACCGTGGAAAACGCCCTGAAAATTGCCGAGTGGCTGGAGCAGCACCCGCAGGTGGAAGCCGTGAACTACCCCGGCCTGAAGAGCAGCCCCTACCACCAGCTGGCCACCAAGTACCTGAAGCGTGGCTTCGGCGGCGTGCTCACCTTCGCCATCAAAGGCTCGAAGGATACGGCCACGAAGTTTATCGACAGCCTGCAGCTGGTCAGCCACCTGGCCAACGTGGGCGACGCCAAGACGCTCATCATTCAGCCCTCGGCCACCACGCACCAGCAGCTCTCCGACGAAGAGCAGCGCGCCGCCGGCGTGACGCCCACGCTACTGCGCCTTTCGCTGGGCATTGAGCACATCGACGACATCAAGGGTGACCTGCAACGCGCCTTCGACGCGGTGAAGGAAGACGCCACCCGCGACTTTGACCAGGACACGGAAATCCTCGTCGAGCAACAAGCCGAACACCCCGCCACGCTGGAAGTCTAACAAGGGAGGGACCGGGGAGGCCGGCCGCTGCCATGGTCCGGCCCCCGGCCAGCGACGGGGACGGGCGCCACGTTTCGGGAGAAAACGCGGTGCCCTTGTCTCGGCCTCTTTGCTTTCCGGCCTCTTCCCACTGCGGAAGGGGCCGGAAGCAAAGAATTGTTTTTGCGCGCCGCCCGCGGCGCTTTTTACCTAGCCTTGCTGCCTACTCGCCATGAGTAACCCCCAAACGCTGACGCTTGCGCAGCCGCTGCCGCTGGAGTGCGGCGGGCAGCTCGACGGCGTGCAGATTGCCTACCACACCTACGGCACCCTCAACGAAGCGGGCGACAACGCCATCTGGGTGTGCCACGCCCTCACGGCCAACTCCGACGTGCTCAGCTGGTGGTCGGGCCTGTTCAGCCCCGGTGCCTATTTCAATCCGGCCGACTGGTTTATCGTGTGCGCCAACGTGCTCGGCTCCTGCTACGGTAGCACTGGCCCGACAACACCCGTAGCACCTCGCAACAAGCCACTGTACGCCGCATTTCCGCGCCTGACGGTGCGCGACCTGGTGGCGGCGCACGAGCAGCTGCGGCAACACCTATGCCTGACGAAAATTCACACCGTCATCGGCGGCTCTTTGGGTGGGCAGCAGGCCGTGGAGTGGGCCATTCAGCAACCGGAGGTGTTTGACCACTTGGTGTTGCTGGCTACCAATGCGCAGCATTCACCCTGGGGCATTGCCTTCAACGAGGCGCAGCGCTTGGCCATTCAGGCTGACTGCACCTACGCCGGCGGCGGCCCTGAAGGCGGCAAGCTGGGGTTGCGGGCGGCGCGGGCTATGGCCTTGCTAAGCTACCGCAGCTACGAGGCCTACGGCCGTACGCAGGCTGAGCCCAATGGCGACGAGTTGCCGGCCTTTTACCAGGCCAGTTCCTACCAGCAGTACCAGGGCGACAAGCTTACGGCCCGCTTCGACGCGTACAGCTACGTCACGCTCTCGCACATCATGGACTCGCATCACGTGGGCCGCGGACGAGGTGGCGTGGCGGCGGCCCTGGCGCGGGTGCGGGCCCGCACGCTGGTGCTCGGCATTTCGTCCGACGTGCTGTTTCCGCCCGCCGAGCAGCAGTTGCTGGCCCGGCACATTTCGGGGGCCATGTACGCCGAAATGGAATCGGGCTACGGGCACGACGGCTTCCTGATTGAAACCGCGCAAATCGCGCACTTCCTCGAACGATTCTATGTCCAGACTTTCGCCCACTAACGCAGTGCCCACGCCGGCCCGCGTGGGGCTGATTGGCTTCGGTTGCGTGGGCCAGGGCCTTTACAACATCCTGCAGCAGCACCCGGAAGCAGGCTTTACGGTGACGCGCATCGCGGTGAAGAACCCGACGAAGCTCCGCCCGCTGCCCGCCAACCGCTTTGAGTTTCACGCCGACGACCTGCTTGACGACCCCGAACTGGATTTGCTGGTGGAAGTCATTGACGACGCCGACGAGGCTTTCCGGCTGGTTGGTGCAGCTCTGCGCCGCGGCCGACGTGTGGCTACGGCCAACAAAGCCATGGTGGCCCGCCACCTGCCCGAGCTATTGGAGCTGCAGCGCGACTTCGGCGGCACCTTGCTTTACGAAGCGGCTGTGTGCGGCAGCATTCCGGTTATCCGCACCATCGACAGCTATTTTGCCCAGGAACCGCTGCGCAGTGTGAGCGGCATCTTCAACGGCTCCTCCAACTACGTGCTGACGCGCATGCGTGAGGACGGCTCCGACTACACCGAGGCCCTGGCCGAAGCCCAGGCGCAGGGCTTCGCCGAAACCGACCCCACGCTCGACATGGCCGCCTTCGACCCGCGTTCCAAGGCCGTCATCCTGGCCGCGCACGTCTGCGGTCTGCTGCTCAACCCCGATGACGTGCTTAACCTCGGCATCGAGCATGTATCATCAGCCGATATCCGCTACGCGGCGGCGCGCGGCCAGAAAATCAAAGTAGTGGCTACGGTACAGCTGCTGCCAGGAGGCGGCGCCACGGTGTACGTCACGCCGCAGCTGGTGCCGGCCGATTCGCCGCTGTACGCAGTAGAGCGGGAATACAACGGGGTGCTGGTAGAGGGCGAATTTGCCGGACAGCACTTCTGGCAGGGCCGCGGGGCCGGCGGCCACCCTACCGGCTCGGCCGTGCTGGCCGATTTGGTGGCGCTGCGCCAGGGCAGCCGCTACACTTATGCCAAGCTGGACGCATCGGCTGCGGTAGCTACACCGGCTGATCTGGGGCTGGAAGTGTACATCCGAAATGCGTCGGCAGATCTGCTTGCGGCGCTGGACCTGGCGCCAACCAGCGCAACAGCCCACGACTCAGCGGCAGAGTATACCAGCGGCTACACGCGACTGAGTCAGCTCCACCAGTTTCGCGATGTCCTACGGGCTGCCGGCGCATTTGTGGTCCGAACGGGGCGGGTGCGGCCGGTAACGCAACCCGAAACGGCGTCCCTGGAGGCCGTTTTCGAAACGGAATAAGCCGGTTTCATAGGCTAAGCTCTCGTTGGTTTTGCCGAAACGGCCGCATCAGCACTGCAGCGGTGTAAATGCTTTACCTCCGGTTACGTGGTATAAGCTCGGGAGCAGATTGGTTTTAAGGCCCTGCTACCAGCCCAGGTCACGGCACCTAGAGTACCTTTTCAGGCTCCACCTCTGATGCGGCGCTAGGGCCGAGCCACTAGCGTGATGGTGTCGCGGTCTTGCAGCACCAGCCGCCCCGGCACCTGCGACAGTATTTTAAACGACCTGCGGGTGCCCGGCGCGTAGGGCTTGTACGGGTATAGCGCCAAAGTCACGTGGTAGCGCACGGCTTGGGTGGGCCATGCCTGCCGCCAGGTCGCAAACCCGATTCCGGTTACCTCGACGGTGCTGGGTGGAGTGCCCTGGGCCAATAGCAAAGCAGCGTAGCCGTCGGCTCCGGTAGAGGTTCCGCCGATGACGCGGCCTGCAGCGTCGCGTAGCAGCACAGTAGCGCCTCCTACAGTCGCATTATGGCCGGTTTCTTCCAAAGTAGTCACCAGCAACTGAACCTCCGGCTCGTCGGTGACGAAAGGCACGGGCTGCGCGCTGGCGCGGGAAGTGACAGTATCTGGTTGCCCGTCGAAGAGCAGCTCCAGCTGCCGGCCGCGCAGTCGGTAGGTGCCCGCGCCTTCGCGCTCCGTGCCTACCACGTCCTCGTGCTGAAAATAGCGGAACCGATGGCCAGCGTACAGGCGCAGCTCTTTACTAGAAAACAGGACAGCATTGGGCCGCGTTTCGACATAGATGCCGGGCACTAGCTCCGGGCGAGTGGCGGTGCAGCTGGTCAGCAGCAGGGCGGTGCAGGCAAGGGTAGATAGAGGGCGCATATGCAATAGCTGATGTAAACTGGAGCAATAATCCATAAGGCACTGAAACGAAAGTGCAGGAATATTTTGGCTGGCCCTGCTGGTGGTTCGTGGTGTAGGTGCTGGCAGCGCCGTAGGTTTGCGGCCGATAACTGCTTAACTCATGCCCACCACGCCCCCTGCCCTCCGCTCCGGCGACCAAGTTGCCATTGTGTGTACTGCCCGCAAAGTCTCGCGCGAGGATCTGGCGCCGAGCATCGCGGTGCTGGAAAGCTGGGGGCTGCAAGTAGTACTAGGTGAAACGGTGGCAGCCGAACACCACCAGTTCGGGGGCAGCGACGAGGTACGGGCCCGCGACTTTCAGCGCCAGCTCGACGACCCCGACATCCGGGCCATTCTGGTAGCCCGCGGCGGCTACGGCACCACCCGCATCATCGACCACATCGACTTTGCCGGCTTCGCCCGGGACCCGAAGTGGATTGCCGGCTTCTCCGACATCACCACGCTCAATTGCCACCTGCTCCGGCTCGGCCACGAAAGTATCCACGGCGTAATGCCCTTCATCTTCACCCAGGAAGGCGGCGCCGATGCGCTGGAAAGCCTGCGCCGGGCCTTGTTCGGTGAGCCGGTGAGCTACAGCGTAGCCCCGCATGCGATGAACCGCCCCGGCACGGCCGAAGGTGAAATCATCGGCGGCAACCTGAGCCTGCTGCAGACGCTGAGCGGCACGGCTTCGGACTGCCCCACGGCCGGCCGCATCCTCTTTCTGGAGGACATCGACGAGTACCTCTACAACGTGGACCGCATGATGGTGCACCTGGACCGCGCCGGCAAGCTACGCGACCTGGCGGGCCTTATCGTGGGGCACTTCACCAATCCGCAGGACAACGCCATTCCCTTCGGCCAGACCAGCTACGAAATCATTGACGCGTACGCGGGCAAGTACCAGTTTCCGGTAGCGTATGGCTTCCCCGTGGGCCACGAACCGGCCAACCTGGCGCTGATTTGCGGCCGCCGGGCCGAACTGGTGGTGAACGACGCCGGCACCAGCCTCCGCTACCTCTAGCCGGATCAGGCCAGGGGCGGCGCCAATAAGCTGGGCAAGCCTGCTTGTTCGAATAAGATGCGCCCGATGCGCAGGGTCGTCCAGCCGGGCCGGAGCTGATAAGTAAACCGCGGAATACCATCTTCCAGCACGCAGTGAATGCACAGCTGGCAAATATTGACGGCGTGCGCGGGCAGCTGGGCCTGCAGCTGTAGCAGGTGGGTGGAGATGAAAAAGTACGAGTTGGGGTAACGGGCCAGCCCGGCAATGGTGGCCTGAGTGATGTCGAGGGCGTCGTCGACGTTGGTGCCGCGGAATATCTCGTCGAACACGGCGAAGGTGGGGTGGCCCGGCCGGGCGCAGGTCAGCACGGTTTTCAGGTTCTGAATTTCGGCCATGAAGTGGCTGTAACCGCTCTGCAGGCTGTCGTTGAGGTTGATGGCCACCGATATAGTTTGGAAGAAGGGCACCACGCAGCCGACGGCCGGCACGCCCACACCCGCGTGGGCCAGGTACACGCACAGGCTGATGGCCTTGAGCAGGGTGGATTTGCCGCTCATGTTCGGCCCGGTCAGCAGCACCACATTCTCGGGCGGATGCAGCTGCAAGGAGTTCTTGACCGGCTGCCGCAGCAGCGGGTGATAGAAATCGGTGAGCTGAAACGTGCCCGGCGCAAAATCGGCCAGCACAAAGCCGCGCTGCACCACCGTGTACGCCACCGACCAATAAGCTTCGAACTGCCCGAAAGCCTGCCAGAAAGCTGCCACGTCTTCCGGCGTCAGCCTCTGCAGCTGCCGGCCCAGCTCCACCAGCTGGGCCAATGAGAAACGGTCTTCGTCGACGGCCAGCGCCAGCCGCTCAATGCCCAGCCGCCGGATAACGGTAAGCTGGGCCATGAAGCTGGCTGGCAGCTCCGCCCCGACCAGCGGCTCCAGCAGGCGTTGGCGCAGGCGACGCAGCAGCAGAATCAGCTGCACGCACTTGCCGCGCTGGGCGTAACGCGCCTCTTCCGATACGAGCAGCCGCAACCAAGCCACCCAGCGGCTCCTATCCAGCGCCAGGCGGCGGGTACTGATGTCGTGCAGCAGCTGCCAGACGTCGAGCTGCTGAATGCGCGAGTAGAAAAAATCGGCTAGCCGGGGCCAGTGGGCCAACAGCCCGCACACCACCGCCTGCCGCTCCTGCACCTGCCCCAGCGACGCGGGCAACTGCAGCAGCAAGGTCCGTAGGGCAGCTTCGCCGTCGGCGCTGTTGGTGTGGTTAAACAGCGGCAGTATATCTTCTTCTAACCGTAAATCGTCGATAACAAGCATAATGACCGGGAACTGTAGCGTCCGCGTCTGCAACGCGCACCGGGTCGTTTGCTTGCGTGTGGCTGGACGAATTTCGGGGTCATCAGCGCCTTAGCAGCGTCAGGCGTTGGGGTGCAGCGCCCTGGGAGTGCAATACCAAATAATACGCTCCCGCCGGGTACGTGCCGAACTGGGGCAGACTGATCCGCGTCGGGCCGGCGGGCAGCGTTAGTTCCTGCTGGTACAATAGCTGGCCCAGCGCGTTGCTTAGCTCCAGTCGGGCCGTGGTGGGCGCCGTCACGGTTACTTGTGCATAGGCTTCAGTGCCATTAACGGGGTTCGGAAACGCCATCAACCGGGCTGCGGAGGCCACTGACGCCACCACGCGCGGGCCGAAATAGTGCGCCGTACCGTCGAGGTCGAGCTGGCGCAGGCGGTAGTAGCGCAGTCCTGGCCCGGCAGCATCCGCGTCCCGAAACTCGTAGCTCACGGAGTTGCTGGTGGTGGCCGCAGAGCTCGGCACGAATCCCAGCCGGACGTACTGTTTGCCTTCAGCCGACACCTGCACTTCGTAGCCGGCACTGTTGAGCTCCTGGGCCGACTGCCAGCGCAGCAGCACCGTGCCGCCCTGCCGAACAGCCGTAAAGCTGCTCAGGCGCACCGGCAAGGGAGCCGGTTGCGCCAGCAGCGGCCGCAGAAAGTCGCGCACCGTCCGGAATGTGGTGTCCATGTAGGCCAGTTGCGCGGCGCTGAGGCCGTTGTAGGGCACGTGGCCAGCGCCCTTGAAGGTGCGCAGCCGGTTAAGCACCCCAACCGAATCGGCCCGGGGATGCAGGGCCCCGCTGCCGTACACGATGTCGCCGGTGAAGGTGCTGCCGCGGCCGTAGGGCACTACCGCGTCCATGGTGCCGTGCACGCTTACCAGCGGTTCGTCGCCGGGGCCCAGCCACGCGCTGCGGCCCAGGGCCCCGCAGAGGTTGATGACGGCGCGCACGGCGCTGCTGTAGCCGGGGTTGCCGCCGCTGCCCTCCAGCCCGCCCGGTACGCCCGCATTCAGGGCATCGAGCTCGGCCTGCTGATCCAGGTAGGCCACGTGCAAGGCCGTCAGCGCCCCGGCCGACGAGCCGCCCACGAAGATGTAGTCGGGGTTGATGTTGTAGCTATTCGTGGTGGCCGCGTCCTGCCGGAAGAAGCGCACGGCGGCGCGCATATCCTGCATAGCCTGCACTACGGCCCGCGCCCCAGAGTACGTGAAGGGTGACTCCAGCCGGTAGTCGATGCTGGCCGTGACGTAGCCAAGGCGGGCAAAGCGCCGACACAGCTCGGTCACGTCGTAGTCGGCGCGGTTGCCGAACACGAAAGCGCCGCCGTGGGCCAGAATGATGAGCGGCCGCGGCGTGTTGGGCCCGCCTATGGGCTGATACACATCCATCAGCAGGGGCTGGGTGCTGCTCTGGCTGGTCGGGTAAGAGCCGAATGCCACGCCAGTGCTTACGCTGGGGGCCGGGTCGCTGTAGAGCGGCTGGTAGAATTTACCGCCGGTAGTATCGAGCTGCGCCAGGGCCGGCTGGGTCAGCCAGACAAGCAGCGTCAGCAGGCAAGCCAGGTACTTCACAGGCATAGGCAGCGTCCGTTGATGGCGGAAGATACGGGCTCAGGCCGCTGGCGTTGACGGCGTTGGTAGCTAACTGCTATTTTGCCTTGCCTTTCCCAACTACCTACGCCCAGTTTTTCCTTGCCATGACGATTCGGCAACTCTCTGCCCCGGAAGCCCGTCAGCACCTGCCGTCCTTGGTGGACTTGCTCGTGGACTCCGTAAACAACGGATCTTCCGTCGGCTTTCTGCTGCCGCTGGCGCCCGCCGAGGCGGCCGATTACTGGCAGGGCGTTGTCGAGGCCATCGAAACGCAGCAACGGGTGCTGCTGGTAGCGGAAGAAGATGGGCAGCTGCTCGGCACCGTGCAGCTCGACCCGGTGCACAAAACCAATGCCCCGCACCGCGCCGAAGTCTGCAAGCTGCTGGTGCACTCCCGGCACCGGCGGCTCGGCCTTGGGCGGCAGCTGCTGCAGGCCGTGGAAGCGGCAGCGCGGGAGCTGCACCGGACCACGTTGGTACTCGATACCCGCCTGGGCGACGTGTCGGAGCAGCTTTACCAAAGCCAGGGCTACGCACGCGCGGGCGAAATCCCGGAGTTTGTGCGCAATGAAAAAGGTGAGCTGCAGGCCACGGTGGTGTACTATAAGCTGCTATCAGCGCAGCCCTGATAAGCTGACTTCGCCGAACCTCGCAAGGCCGGCGCCTCACCTGTCGAAAACCTACCCAAGCACCCTACAACAAGAAAGGCCCGGTTGACGCCGGGCCTTTCTTGTTGTAGGGTGCTCTGCGAAGCTACTCCTGGTAAATCGTCTGCAGCACCGTTTGGCCCACGGCCTTCAGCGTGTTGCGGTCGATGATGCTCATGTTGTCCTGTGTGGTGTGGTGATAGGCAGGGAAGTACTCGTCGCCGAAGGGCACGTGGTCGATCAGGTCGATGGTGCGCACGCCGGCCTGGTTGGTGTACACGTGGTCATCGGTGATGCCGGCCGCGTCTTGCGCAATGAAGTAATCGGAGTAGCCAAGGCGGTTGGCCACGTCCCACACCTTGCCCACCACGTCGTTGGCCTTCTGACGCGAAATTTCCTCGCGCGAGAACCGGGCGCCCTTCGCCCCTACCATATCGAACAGGATGCCGTACTCCGCTTTGTAGTTGACGGGCACCACGTTCTTGGCCCAGTACTGCGAGCCGAGGCACCAGCTGTCCACGTTCTGGCCAGCCAGCTTGTTTTCCAGGTTGCTCTGGGTCGATTCGTCGTAGCCGTAATCCTCAGAGTCGAAGAGGATGAAGTCTACGCCCACGGCGGGCTGGGCTGAATCGGTCTGCGCGGCGAGCTGCCGGGCAATTTCCAGCGCTACGGCCACGCCCGAAGCCCCGTCGCTGGCCCCATCCAGGGGCGCGTTGGGTTTCTGCTTGTCCTTGTCGGCGAAGGGGCGGGTGTCCCAGTGTGCAAACAGGGCCACGCGGCGTGTCGCCTTGGGGTTGAACTGCGCGATGATGTTGCGGCTGCGCAGCTGCTTGCCGTCAAAAGCCATGGCCGTAAACGGCTGCTCCTGCACCTGTAAGCCCATTTTGCGAAACTCCCCGATGATCCAGTCGCCGCAGCGCACGTGCGCCGTGCTATTGGGTACGCGCGGACCAAAGCTCACCTGCTTGGCCGTGAACTGGTAGGCCGAATCGGCATTGAAAGCCGGCGCCTTGCGCATGGCTTCCTCCGTCGAGGCGGCCGTGTCCGTGGTGGCCGGTTTCTTATCGGGGCAGGCCGTGAGCAGCACCGTGGCGGCAAGCAAAGCGGCAGGGCGCCACAACAGGCGCAGAGAAGTCAGAATCATGGAATGATCAGAAAGAGCAAACAAATCTACGTAAGAACGTCATGCTGCGCCCCGCGAAGTATCTCTACCGTTTCGTCTGAACGAAATCGTTCGGCAGAAATGCTTCGCGGGGCGCAGCATGACGTGTTAGCAAAAGCCGTGAGGCTGCCGGAAGCTTACTCTTCGTAGGCCCAGTCGACGCCGGCCTTGGTATCCTTCACCAGGATGCCCTGCTCCTTGAGCGCGGCCCGGATGGTGTCCACCTTGGCGTAGTCCTTGGCCTGCTTGGCTTCGGCATAGAACTGGAGCGTGAGACCCAGCAACTCCTCGGCGTTGGCGCGCGGCTCGTCGCGCAGGCCCAAGATATCCACTACCAGCGTGCGGTACGCGGCCGTGGCTTCGGCCAGAGCTTCCTCGCCTATCTGCGCCAAGGTGGCGGGCTGGTTGTAGTAGCCGTTGAACTTACGCAGCAGGTTGAAGAGCGAGGCAATGGCGCGGGCCGTGTTCAGGTCGTCGTTCAGACCCACGAAGCAGTCGGCAACCAGCTTGCGCAGCTCGGCGTCGGCTTTCTCGGTGTCGGCGGCGCGCTCGGTGCCCTCGGGCAGCTGCAGCCGCTCGATCTGGCGCAGGCCGTTCATGAGCTTGCGGTAGCCTTTGCTGGCCGCTTTCAGGCCCTCGTCGCTGATGTCGACGGTGCTGCGATAGTGCGCCTGCAGCAGGAAGAAGCGCACCACCATGGGCGAGTAGGCCTGCGACAAAGACGCGTGGCGGCCGCTGAACAGCTCCGAGATGGTGATGAAGTTGCCGAAGGACTTGCTCATCTTCTGGCCGTTCACCGTAATCATGTTGTTGTGCAGCCACACCCGCGCCTCGTCGGTGTGCGAGTGACTGGCCTGGCTCTGAGCTATTTCGCACTCGTGGTGCGGAAACATCAGATCCAGCCCACCACCGTGAATATCCGAGACTTGCCCGAGGTATTTGCGGCTCATGGCTGAGCACTCCAGGTGCCAGCCCGGAAAACCCTCGCCCCAAGGCGAAGGCCAGCGCATGAGGTGGCGCTCATCGGCGCGCTTCCAGAGGGCGAAGTCCAGCGGGCTGCGCTTTTCGTCCTGCCCGGCGAGGTTGTCGCGCGAGCCGGCCAGCAGCTCGTCGGTCACGCGGTTGGAGAGCTTGCCGTAGTTGTTGCCCTCGGCGTTGTACTTGGGCACGTCGAAGTACACCGAACCGCTCACCTCGTAGGCGAAGCCGTTCTGGATGATTTCCTCAATCATCTGAATCTGCTCGATGATGTGGCCGGTAGCCAGCGGCTCGATGTCGGGCGCCAGGCAGCCCAGCGCGTCCATGTGGCGGCGGTAGCGGTTGGCATACTCCTGGGCCACCTGCATGGGCTCCAGCTTCTGGGCCCGGGCCATTTTGCTGATTTTGTCCTCGCCCTCGTCGGCGTCGCCCACCAAGTGGCCTACGTCGGTGATGTTGCGCACGTAGCGCACGGTGTAGCCGAGGTGGCGCAGGTAGCGCGTGAGCACGTCGAACACCACCGGACCGCGGGCGTTGCCCACGTGCGCCTCCGAGTATACCGTCGGGCCGCAGAGGTACACGCCCACGAAGGGCGCGTGCACGGGGACGAACGGTTCTTTCTTGCGCGTAAGGGTGTTGTGGAGCGACAGTGGGTGTTGCATGGGGCAAAGGTAGCGGTTCGGCCGAAGCCGAAACCAGCCAAGATTCAGTAAGCGGTACCAAGATTCGGCCCGCAGAGTTACCGGGACCGGGCTTGCACAACAGCCCGAGGCCGCCGCGGTTACGCGCGGAATGAATTAACAAGCCACTCCGCCCGGGCGGCAAAGCCGGCACCACAGCTCCGCAGCGCGGTAGCAGTCTGGCTTTCAGGCTGGTTACTTCGGCTGGGCCCGGCGGTACTCAGCTTCCAGCGGAAAATGGTCGGAATACGGCAGGTCGCGGCGCACGCGGCAGCTGAGCACCTCCCACTCGGGGCTGATAAACTGATTATCGATGCGCAGCAGGGGCAGCTTGCCGTTGTAGGACGCGCCCACCCCGGTGCCCACGGCGGCCCAGGCGTTCTGCAGGTGGTCGGCCAGCTGGTCGTAGGTGTAGCTGTAGGGCAGGTCGTTCAGGTCGCCGCAGAGCAGCACGGGGTACGGGCTGCTTTCGATGCGGTGCACCAGCGTATCCACCTGGCTGCTGCGGGCCACAAAGCCGCGCTTGAAGCGCCGCAGCAGGCCCATGCCTTTGGCTTTGAAGCCGCTTTTGCTGGAATAGCTCTGCACGATGTCCTGCTCGGCCATGCTCATGCTCTGCAGGTGGGCGTTGAACACCCGCAGCGTGTCGCCGGCCGGCAGGCGCACATCGGCCCACATGGCGTGGTTCTGGGTGAGGGCCCCGAAACGAATCACGCCGCGCCGCAGAATGGGGTAGCGCGAAAAGATGGCTAGGCCGAACTTGGCACCGATGCGGTTGACCAGGGAGGTAGATACAAAGGCTTCGCGCCCGCTGAGCCGCCCGAGCTGCCGCTCGGTGTTGAACACGGTGCCATCCTGCGAGGGATGCGGCTCGGAATAGAACTCCTGCAGGCAGAGCACGTCGGCCGGGCTATCGGCCAGGTAGCGGATCATGGCCTTGGTGGAGTGCAGGTCCGGGTCGCGCAGCTGGGGGTACACATTGAAAATGCGCACGTTGGCGCTGATGACGCGCAGCGTGGCCTCCGGGGCCGGCGCCAACGAGTGCAGCGGATGCAGGGCCAGGCCGCGCATCAGGTGGGGCCAAGTCAGCAGCAGCGCCGCCAGGGGCAGCAAGGCTACGGGCCAGCGGCGCATAAGCCAGTAGCCCAGCGCCACCGCATTGAGCAGCAAGGCAACTGGCATGGTAAGTGCGCCAAAAGCTAAGGGCCAAAGCAACCTGGGAGGCACTTGCATGCACCCTATGGCCAGAAGCAACCACACAACCACTAAAAGGGTCAGCTTAAAAGCAAACGAGCGACGCACCGCGAACCATCCAAACCGTGAAAACACAAACCTACGACGCATTTTGGCGCCGGCCACATGAACGGGTGATTCGTGCAATAGCCCCCTGTTTTCGTCGTATCTTCGAGTCACTAGTTTATTAACACTGTATGCATCTTTCTACGCTTGGCCGCGTCATAGGCCTGTTGATTTTGTGGGGTGGGCCGCTGCTGGCGCAGGCGGGCATCGAGCCGCCGACGCGCAGCCTGGAATTTATCGAAAACAAGGGCCAGTGGGACCAGCGCGCCCGTTTTGCGGCCCCGTTGCCGGCCGGCCGCATGTTTGTGGAGCCCGGCGGCCTGACGTACAGCTTAGTCGATCCGGCGCAGCTGGCCGCGCGCCACCACGGCCACCACGAGCCTAATACGCCGGAGCCTACCGACAAGATCAAGGCCCACGCCTACACCATGCGCTTCGTGGGGGCCCGCCCCGGCGTAGCGCTGCAGCCCGAGGAGCGCACCGGCGAGGTCCGCAACTACCTGCTCGGCAACGACGCCAAAACCTGGGCCCGGGAAGTGCCGAGCTACCGGCGGCTGCGCTACCAGGGCCTGTGGAGTGGCATCGATGCGCGCCTGTACGAAAACCGGCAGGGGCAGTTTGAGTACGACTTCGAGCTGGCCGCCAAAGCCGACCCCGACCGCATTCGGCTGCGCTACGACGGAACAGATGCCCTGCGGCTACGCGCCGACGGGGCCCTGGAAATCCGCACGTCCGTAGGCCAGGTGGTGGAACTGGCGCCGAAAGCCTGGCAACTGGATGCGGCCGGCCAGCGCCAACCCGTGACTTGCCGCTACGTGCTCAACGGGCACGACGTGAGCTTCCAGCTCGGCAGCTACGACCACAAACGCCCGCTGACCATCGACCCGACGGTTATCTTCTCCACGTTCACGGGCGCCACGGGCGACAACTGGGGCTTCACGGCTACCTACGACCAGCAGGGCAACATGTACTCCGGCGGCATTGCGCTGGCCACGGGCTACCCCGTCACCAACGGGGCCTTTGACACCTCCTTCGGCGGGATAGTGGACATAGCCATCATCAAGTTCAACACGGCCGCTACCGGGCCGGCTTCGCGCCTGTGGGCTACCTACATCGGCGGCGCGCAGGCCGATGTACCGCACAGCATGGTGGTCAACAGCCGGGGCGACCTGATCATCCTGGGTACCACTTCTTCCGGCAATTACCCCGTTTCGAGCGATGGATTCAACCGTTCCTTCAACGGCGGTACTTACGTGACCCCGCTGAATGGCATCACCTACGACCACGGCTCGGACCTGGTGGTAACGCGTCTGACGGCTAATGGCAGCGCGCTGGTGGGCTCTACCTACCTCGGCGGCAGCAATAACGACGGACTGCTCACGCTGAGCGGCAACAGCAGCCAGCTGGTGCGCAACTACGGGGACCAGTTCCGCGGCGACATCACCGTGGATGCCGATGACAACGTGTACCTCGCTTCCAGCACCACGTCCACGAACTTTCCGATGGTCAACCCGGCGCAGGCCAACCACCGTGGCGGATCGACTGATGCCGTAGTGGCGCGGCTTTCGCCCACGCTCAACGCTCTCACCTGGTCGAGCTACTTCGGCGGCACCAACGCCGACGCGGCCTATTCCATCCAGCTGAACGCGGCCCGCGACATTTACCTGGCCGGTGGCACGGCCAGCGCCGACTTGACCCCGTCGGGCGGGGCTTACCAGCCGGCCACGGGAGGCGGCGTCGATGGATTCGTGCTGCGCCTGACGCCTACCGTGGGCCGGACTGCTTACCAGGCGCAGCGGGCAACGTACCTGGGCACCGGCAGCTACGATCAGGCGTATTTCGTGCAGCTGGACGACTTTGGCAGCGTGTACGTGCTGGGTCAGACGCGCGGCAGCTGGCCGGCCGTCGGCAACGTGTACCGCAACCTGAACGGCCGACAGTTCATCAACAAGCTGGCGCCGGATCTGGGCAGCGCCTCCATCAGCACCGTGTTCGGCACGGGCCGGGCCAATCCGGACATCTCCCCCACGGCCTTCCTGGTGGATCAGTGCGAGCGGATTTACGTCAGCGGCTGGGGTGGCGACATCAACCAGGAGCCGCCCTACAACAACCAGGACGTGCGCAACATGACCGTGACGGGCAACGCCATGCAGCGCACCACCGACGGCAACGACTTCTACCTGGTGCAGTTTACGCCCTCGATGGGCAGCCTGCAGTACGCCACGTACTTTGGCGGCAATAGCGAGGAGCACGTCGACGGCGGCACCTCGCGCTTTGACCGGCGCGGGTTCGTGTACCAGGCCGTGTGCGGCGGCTGCGGCGGCTCGTCCAACTTTCCCTTCCCGCAAGGCGCCGGCACGTATTCCACCAGCAACAACTCGCCTGCTAAGTGCAACAACGCAGCTTTCAAGATTGACTTTGAAATCAATGCGGCCGTGGCAGGCCCCAACCAGAGCATTTGCGTGGATGCAACGCCGGTACGCCTGGGTGGCAGCCCCGCGGGCGGCGAATGGAGCGGCAGGGGCGTAACGGGCACCGTGGCCACGGGCTACACCTTTTCCCCGGCCACGGTGGGCGTGGGCGCACAGGTACTCACGTATCAGGTGGCCAGCACGGGCACCTGCGTTACCACCAGCACCCTGACCATGAACGTGCTGCCCATTACGCCGGTGACCTTCGTGCTGCCGCAGCAGATCTGCCGCGACGAAGCCTCACTGCGCATGACGGCCCAGCCGGCCGGCGGCACGTTCAGCGGCCCCGGCGTAATCGGCGACCTGTTCAACCCGCGCGTGGCCGGACCGGGGCGCCATACCATCACCTATACCCTGCCCACGCTGCAATGCGGCTCGGCCCAGCAGAGCATCCTCGTCAACGAGTTGCCCGTAGTGGTGGCCGGCCGCGACACGGCGTTGTGCGCCTTCCAACGCGCGCCGTACCAGTTGCGCGGCACACCGGCCGGCGGCACCTGGAGCGGCCAGGGCTGCACGCCGGCGGGCATGTTTACGCCCCCGGCTAGCAGCGGCCCCGTGATGCTGACCTACACGTACCGCTCGCCCACGGGCTGCCTGAACGCGGCCCAGCTGCGCGTGATGCTGGTGCCCGAAAACCGCAACAACCAGCCCCTGAACCTGCCTAACTGCCCGGTGAAACCCCGCGCCACGGAGGCCATGCCCTACTACACGGGCATTGCGCCCTTCACGCACACGTTTGAGCACCAGATGCTGTTTGCCAGCAGCTACGACTGGGACTTTGGCGACAACACCCCGCACAGCCACGAGCAATTCCCCACGCACACCTACGAGAAGCCGGGCACGTACACCGTCCGCTTCACGGCTTACTATAACAGCACCTGCAACTCTACCACGCAGCTGGCCCCGGTGTACATCGGCGACCCGTACCTGCCCAACATCATCACGCCCAACGGGGACAGCCTCAACGACGTGTTTGAGCAGCGCCTGAGCTGCCTGCCCGTGACGCTGAAGGTATTTTCGCGCTGGGGCAACCAAGTGTACGAAAGCAAGGACTACCGCAACAACTGGGGCGGCGCCACGCTGCCAGCCGGGGTGTATTACTACCAGGTCACCGATACAGAAGGACGAAAAGCCAAGGGCTGGCTAGAAATTCAACGCTAAGCCCCTTTGCCAGACCGCCGAAAGAGCTACTTTCGGTGGTCTGTTTTTTGCTTCGTATCGTGCTTCGTTCATTACTATTTACTGCCCTGCTGGGTAGCGGGCTGCTATCGGGCGCGGCTGCCACGGCCGGCACTCCGCCCGCCAAAACGCTGGAGTTTATCGAAAACCGTGGGCAGTGGGCCACTGCTGCTCGCTACGCGGCCCCGGTGCCCGGCGGCCGGCTATTTGTGGAGCCCGACGGCCTCACCTACGCGCTGATGGAGCCCATCGACCACCACGCTAAAGAGCGGCCCACCGCCGCGGATAAGCTCCGCGGCCACGCGGTGCAGGTGCGCTTTGTAGCGGCTCGGGCGCAGGCTCCGCAGCCCAGCCTGCCCACCGGCGAAGTGCGCAACTACTTCTGCGGCAACGAGCCCGCCCGCTGGGCCAGCCAGGTGGCCAGCTACCGCCAGCTGCGCTACCAGCAGCTGTGGCCAGGCATTGATGCGCGGCTGTACGAAAACGCTCAGCAGCACCTTGAATACGACTTCGAGCTGGCTCCCAACGCCGATCCGGCCGCCATTCGCCTGCACTACAACGGAGCGGATGGCCTGAGTGTGGATGCCGCCGGTGCCCTGCAGGTAGCAGCCGACGTAGGCTCGTTTACCGAGCTGCCGCCTCAGGCCTGGCAACTCGACGCCACTGGTCAGCGCCAGCGCGTGACTTGCCGCTACGTGCTCAACGGGCACGACGTAAGCTTCCAACTCGGCCCTTACGACCACAAACGCCCACTGACCATCGACCCGACAGTGGTATTCTCTACTTACACGGGCTCGACGGCGGAAAACTGGGGCTTCACGGCCACCTACGACCAGCAGGGCAACATGTATTCCGGCGGCATTGCGTTCAATCTGGGTTATCCTGCTTCGCCTGGGGCCTTCAGCACCAGCTTTGCCGGCGTCACCGACATGGCCATTATCAAATACAATACGGCCACCACGGGGCGCGCCGCCCGGCTCTGGGCTACCTACCTCGGCGGCAACTCCGGCGACTACCCCGAAAGCATGGTGGTCAACAACCAAGGAGAGCTGCTCATTCTCGGCGCCACCGGCTCCAGCAACTACCCCACTACCGCCGGGGCATATGACCGGAGCTTCAACGGGGGTGTGAGCGTTGATCCATACCTTGACGGCCCGCCCTACGACCTGCCACCCGGCTCCGACCTCGTCGTGTCGCGGCTGAACGCCACGGGTTCGGCCCTGCTGGGCTCCACCTACCTCGGCGGCAGCAACAACGACGGCCTGCTGAACCCTTCGAACTTATTCGTGGGCCCGCTGGTGCACAATTATGGCGACCCGTTCCGGGGCGACATCATTGTGGACGCCAACGATAACGTGTACCTAGCTTCCAACACCGCTTCCAGCAACTTCCCGGCCGTGGGCGGCTTCCGCACCACCTTTGGCACCGGCGGCTCCGATGCCGTGGTGTGCAAGCTCAACGCGGGCCTGACCAGCCTGCTGTGGAGCACCTACCTCGGCGGCTCCGGCGCCGACGCGGCCTACTCCCTGCGCCTGGACGCGACCAACAACCTCTATGTGTGCGGGGGCACCACCAGCCCCAACTTTCCCACTACCCCGGGCGCGCTCATTTCCACCTTGCGCGGGGATGTTGATGGTTTTGTGGTGCGCCTGAACAACACCGGCTCTGCCTTGCTGGGCAGCACTTACATAGGCACCAGCAGCTACGATCAGGCCTACTTCGTGCAGCTGGATAACGGCGGCAACGTGTACCTGCTCGGCCAAAGCCTCGGCAATTACCCCGTCACGGCGGGGCGCTACGCCAACGCGGGCAGCCACCAGTTTATTCACTGCCTCAACCCCGATCTGACGGCCAGCAGCTTCTCCACCGTATTTGGCAGCGGCCGCACGTCCATCGACATTTCGCCCACCGCCTTCCTGGTCGACCAATGCGACCGAATATACGCCAGCGGCTGGGGCGGGCAGTTCAACTCGTCGTACGCCCCCAACGGCAATACGGCCGGCATGCCCGTCTCGGCCAATGCCGTGCAGCGCACCACCGATGCCAACGACTTCTACCTAATTGCCCTGTCCCCCAACGCGCAGGCCCTCGAATACGCCACCTACTACGGCGCCAACGATGCATCGGTGGGCGACCACGTCGACGGCGGCACTTCCCGCTTCGATCCACGCGGCGTGGTGTACCAGGCCGTATGCGCCTGCAGCTCGGCGCCTTTCCCCATTCCGCCCGGCGCCGGCACGTACTCTACCTCCAATCAAGGTTCCTACTGCAACAACGCCGCCTTCAAATTTCAGTTTGAAATCAGTGTCGCCTCGGCCGGCCCTGCTCAGACGATTTGCGCCAACGCTGCCCCACTGCGCCTCGGCGGCACCCCGTTCGGCGGCACGTGGTCGGGCCCGGGCGTGAGCGGCTCCGTCGCCAACGGCTTCTTTTTCACCCCTTCTACCGCCCTGATTGGCATGCAGACCCTGACGTATGCCTACACGGGCGGCGGCACGTGCAGCAGCCAGGCCTCGTTGCAGGTTACCGTGACGACCCCGCCGGCCGCAGTTTTTGCGCCGCTTAGCCAAAGCCAATTCTGCCAGAGCTCCGGCACGTTGCCGCCGGTTACGCTCGTGGCTCAGCCCGCCGGCGGCACCTTCAGTGGCCGCGGCGTGGTGGGCAATCTGTTTTATCCTTCTGTGGCCGGCGCGGGTGTACACCCCATTACGTACAGCTTCTCCCAAAACGGCTGCACCAGTCAAGCCACCCAAACCGCGACGGTGATTCGCCCGCCCACCATCGGTATGCGGCCCGATACGGTCATCTGCGCGGGCAGTACCCAGGCAGTACAGCTCCGGGCCAGCCCGGCCGGCGGCACCTGGAGCGGGCCTAACGTTTCGGCCAGCGGCCTATTCACGCCGCCCACTGGGTTTATCGGCCCGGTCACGCTCACCTACACCGCCACGGTAAGTGGCTGCACTGCCTCCGCTACGCGGCGCATCGGGGTCGTCAATGCACCGGCCCTGGCGCCCTCTTGGTCGGCCATCGTGTGCACGCAGGATAAGCAGGCGCCCTTGCGAGTGCGTTTTAGCGGCGTCGATGCCGTGCCCGGCACCCGCTGGGACTTTGGCGACGGCACACCCGAAGTCGCGGGCACTACCGTCGAGCACGTATACACGCAGGCCGGTACTTTCACCCCGCGCGTCACCGTGCCCTACAACGGCGGCCTGTGCCAGCAGCTCATCCAGCTACGCCCGGTGGAAGTAGTGGCTGCCGAGCCGCTGCCGAACGTCATCACCCCCAACGGCGACAACCTCAACGACCGGTTTATGGTCGGCTACGGCTGCCCGCCGCAGCTACAGGTGTTTTCCCGTTGGGGCAACAAGGTGTACGAAGCCGCCGCCTACCAAAATAACTGGAACGGTGACGGCTTGCCGGCCGGCATCTACTATTATCTGGTGCGCTTCCCCGATGGCAACGCCACCAAAGGCTGGGTGGAAATCGTGCGCTGACGACGGGGACTTGCGCTTGGCGGCCCAATGTTATATCTTTGCCTCACGCAATTCAGTTAATCAAGGAGAGGGGACGCTAGTCCCCTCTTTCTTTTCCCACCCACCTTGCCCATGAGCTTCGACCGTAACCGCATTCAGCAAATGCTGGACGCCAGCCTGCCAGGCCCCGAGTACTTCGTGGTGAGCCTGACGGTGAGCAACACGGCCGCCCGCCCCAAAATCACCGCCACCATCGACGGAGAGCAGGGTATCGGTATCGATGAGCTGAGCACCACCACCCGCCGCCTCACCCGTCAGATCGACGAGGCCTACGGCGAGGACGCGGCTTACAACCTGGAAGTCACCACGCCCGGCGCCGACCAGCCCCTCACCGACCAGCGCCAGTACGCCCGCCACGTCGGCCGCACCCTCGCCCTGAAGCTCACCGACGGCCGCGAGTTGGAAGGCACGCTTGAGGAAACTACCCCCGAAGGCCTGATGCTCTCGGAAGTGGTAAAGGAGAAAAACAAGAAGAAAACCCTGCCCGCGGCGCTGTTTCCCTTCGCCGACATCAGCGAAGCCCGCGTAGTCATTTCGTTTAAATAGGTTCTGCGTTGTCTGTTTTTCGCTATTCCTTTTTTGTCCGTTGCGACGAAAGACCGAGCGCGAAAAACGAATAGCGAAAAACGAATAACCCATCTATTCCCATGAACACCCTCAACCTCATCGAGAGCTTCTCGGAGTTTGCCAAGTTCAAGAACATCGACCGCCCCACGATGATGAGCATCCTGGAGGAGGTGTTCCGCACGATGATCCGGAAGAAGTTTGACGACGACTCCAACTTCGACGTCATCATCAACCCCGACAACGGCGACTTGGAAATCTGGCGCAACCGCGAAATCGTGGACGACGAGTCGGAGGATATCTGGGACCACGACAAAATTCCGCTGTCGGAAGCCCAAAAAATTGAGCCCGACTTCGAGGTAGGCGAGGAAGTATCCGAGCAAGTGAAGCTGGAGGATTTCGGCCGCCGCGCCGTCCTCATGGCCCGCCAGACGCTGATTCAGCGCGTGAAGGACCTGGAGCGCGACAACCTCTACCAGAAGTACAAGGACATGGTCGGCGAAATTATTGCCGGCGAAGTCTACCAGGTGTGGGGCCGCGAAACCCTGGTGCTCGACCAGGAGGAAAACGAACTGAGCCTGCCCAAGCCGGAGCAGATTCCCAAGGACCGCTACCGCAAGGGCGACACCATCCGCGCCGTCGTGCACCGCGTTGACGTGCTGAATGGCGCCCCCAAAATCATCCTGTCCCGCGCCGCGCCGGCTTTCCTGGAGCGCTTGATGGAGCAGGAAGTACCGGAAATTGCCGATGGTCTCATCACCATCAAAAACATCGTGCGCGAGCCGGGCGAGCGGGCCAAAGTAGCCGTAGAAAGCTACGACGACCGTATCGACCCGGTAGGCGCCTGCGTGGGCATGAAGGGCAGCCGCATTCACGCGGTGGTACGTGAGTTGGAGAACGAGAACATCGACATCATCAACTACACCGACAACCTGGAGCTCTACATTCAGCGTGCGTTGTCGCCGGCCCGCATCAGCACGATGAAAATAAATGAACAAACCGGGCGGGTTTCGGTGTTCTTAAAGCCGGACCAGGTATCACTGGCCATTGGCCGGGGCGGCGCCAACATCAAACTGGCTTCCCGTCTCGTAGGCATGGAAATCGACGTCTTCCGCGAAGCCGATTCCTATGAAGAAGATATCACGCTGGAAGAATTCAGCGACGAAATCGACCAGTGGATCATCGATGAGCTGAAGAAAATCGGTCTCGATACGGGCCGTGCGGTTTTGGCTGTTAACAAGGCCGACATCGTGCGCCGCACCGAGTTGGAGGAAGAAAACGTAGAAGAAGTTTTCCGCGTTATCCAGTCCGAATTTGACGGCGAAGACGAGGAGCAAACGCCCGCTGAAGGCGCTGAAACTACCTCTGAGGAGTAACCAGCGGCCCGGCCCTGTACGTAAGGGCCGGAGCCGCTCGGGCACAGTCCGGCGGAAGACCTGCCTGAATAGGTGGGTTTTCCGCCGTTTGGCAATAATTAAATCGTACTTTTGCACCCAACTACGAGTATCGAGCGCAACCCAAGAATGGCGGAAGCAGCAAGCAAACGACTGAAACAAGCGGCCACGGACCTGAACGTCGGGACCCACACTATTGTGGACTTCCTCCAGACGAAGGGCATTTCTGTTGAAAATAAACCCACCACCAAGCTTTCAGCCGACCAGGTTGCGTTGCTGAACAAGGAGTTTGCTTCATCGGCTCAAGACAAGGCCGAAGCCGCCCGACGCGGGCAAACCCTGCGCCACACCGAGCTTGAGCAAGCAGCCCAGGCCAAAGAAGCGGCGGCTAAGGTGGTAGCCCCCGCACCCAAACCCCAGGAACCTGCCCGTCCTGCTGCCCCGCAGCCGGCTCCGGTGGCGCAGCAGCCCGCGGCACCCGCCGCGCCGCAAGCCCCGGCCCAGCCCGCCGCTGACAATAGCCGTCCGGTGCCAGGTCTGAAAGTACTCGGCAAAATCGAGCTGGACGCCAAAGGCCGTCCGGTGCCGCCGCGCCCGGCTCAGCCGGCTCCCGCACCGGCCCCAGCCCCAGTGCCGGCTCCGGTTGCTGAAACCAAGCCAGCTCAGCCGGCTCCCCCGCCTGCCCCGACACCCACGCCGGCACCTGCTCCGGCTCCGGTAGCTCAGCAGCCCACGCAACCTGCGCCCGCTCCGGCTCCTACCCCAGCCCCCGCGCCTGCTCCGGCACGCGTTGCCGAAGCTCGTCCGGCCGCCCCGGCACCAGCCCCGACTCCTGCTCCGGCAGCCCCCGCTACGCCTGCTCCGGCTCCCGCTGCTCAGGCCAAGCCGGTAGCACCCGTAGCAGCTACCCCGGTAACGCCCGCTGCCCCGGCAGCCCCCGCCGCTCCGGAAACTCCGGCTGCTGGTGGTGAGCAAGGCGGCGACCAGGGCACCATTGTAGCCCGCGGCGAGCAGCTGAAGGGTCTGACGGTACTCGGCAAAATCGAGCTGCCGGTAGATGCTTCGCGTCGTGGCGGAGGCCGCGGTGCTCGTCCGGTCGCTTCGTCGGATGTGCGCAAAGCCGGTATCGGCGACAAGAAAAAGCGCGCCCGCATCACCGTACCTGGCCAAGGTCAGCAAGGTGGTGGTCAGGGCCAAGGCCAGCCCGACAACCGTCCTCACGGGACCGGCTACCAAGGCACTAACCGCCCCGGCGGCCCGGGTGGCAACCGTCCCGGCGGCCCAGGCCAAGGCAACCGTCCGGGCGGGCCCGGTGGCAACCGCGATAACCGCGGTGGTCAGCGCCCCGGCCAAGGCACGGGTCAGCCTGTATCGGCTGAGCAGAACGACAAACAGATTCAGGACCAGATCAAGGCTACGCTGGCCCGCCTGAGCGGCGGCCGTGGCGGCAACCAAGGCAACCGTGCCAAGTACCGCCGCGACAAGCGCGCTGGTATTGCGGAAGCTACGGAGCTGGCTCGTCAGCAGAGCGAACTGGCCTCGAAGACCCTGAAGCTGACCGAGTTTATCTCGGCCAACGACTTGGCTTCGCTGATGAACGTGTCGGTGAACGAGGTCATCAAGGTCTGCCTGAACATGGGTATGTTCGTGTCCATCAACCAGCGCCTCGACGCCGAAGCTATTACCGTCATTGCTGACGAGTTTGGCTACGACGTAGAATTCCTGTCGGCTGAGGACGAGCAGGACGTGACCATCATCACCGAGGATGATCCGGAAAGCCTGGAGGACCGCGCCCCGATTGTGACCATCATGGGTCACGTCGACCACGGTAAGACCTCGCTGCTTGACTACATCCGGAATGCGCAGGTGGCCAAAGGCGAAGCCGGCGGTATCACCCAGCACATTGGCGCCTACGAGGTGAAAACGGCATCGGGTAAGCGTATTACCTTCCTCGATACCCCGGGTCACGAAGCGTTTACCGCCATGCGTGCCCGTGGTGCCAAGGTGACGGACATTGCCATCATCGTGGTGGCGGCCGACGACTCGGTGATGCCGCAGACGAAGGAAGCTATCAACCACGCCCAAGCGGCTGGGGTGCCCATCGTTATTGCCCTGAACAAAATCGATAAGCCGGGTGCCAACCCCGACAAGGTCCGCGAGGAGCTGTCGGCCATCAACATCCTGGTGGAAGAATGGGGCGGTAAATACCAGTCGCAGGAAGTATCGGCCAAAACCGGTGCCGGCATCGAGGACCTCCTCGAGAAAGTGCTGCTCGAAGCCGAACTGCTGGAGCTGAAAGCCAACCCCAACCGCCGCGCCATCGGTTCGGTTATCGAAGCCTCGCTCGACAAGGGCCGTGGCTACGTAACGACCATCCTGGTGCAGACGGGTACGCTGGAAGTCGGCGACATCGTGCTGGCCGGTCCGCACTACGGCCGCGTGAAGGCCATGACGGACCACCGCGGCAAGAAGATGAAGACGGCCGGGCCGTCGACGCCGGTTCAGCTGCTGGGCCTGCAAGGCGCTCCGCAAGCCGGCGACAAAGTGGTAGCCATGGAGTCGGAGCGCGAAGCCCGCGAAATTGCTACCCAGCGTCTGCAGCTGCAGCGCGAGCAGTCGATGCGCACCAAGAAGCACATCACGCTCGACGAGATTGGTCGTCGTCTGGCTATTGGTTCGTTCAAGGAGCTCAACATCATCGTGAAGGGCGACGTGGACGGCTCGGTGGAAGCACTGTCGGACTCGCTGCTCAAGCTCTCGACCGGCGAAGTGGCCGTGAACATCCTCTCGAAGGGTGTGGGCGCCATCTCCGAATCGGATGTGCTGCTGGCTTCGGCTTCCGACGCCATCATCATCGGCTTCCAGGTGCGTCCGTCGCTGGGTGCGCGTAAGCTGGCCGAGCAGGAGCAGATTGACATCCGCCTCTACTCGATCATCTACAACGCCATCAACGAGGTGAAGGATGCTATGGAAGGCATGCTCGCCCCGACGGTGCAGGAAGTCACGGTGGCTACCATCGAGGTACGTCAGGTGTTCAACATCACCAAGGTGGGCACCATTGCCGGCTGTATGGTGACGGACGGCACCATCACGCGCAACACCAAGGTGCGCGTGGTACGCGACGGTATCGTACAGCACACCGGCAACATTCAGGCCCTGAAGCGCTTCAAAGACGACGTCTCGGAAGTGCGCCAAGGCTACGAATGCGGTATCTCGATCAAGAACTTCGACGATCTGCGCGAAGGCGACATCATCGAGGGCTTCGACGAGAAGGAAGTGAAACGCACGCTGTAAGCTTCGGCCTCGCAGCTACAATGCAAGCCCCGACCGGAAACGGCCGGGGCTTTTTTGTGGCCGCGGGCAACGAACCACGCACTTTGTCACTCTATATCGGCAACGTGTTGTATATTCAGAGTGCACCGTTCCACCGCCCACCGTTCGGCATGAAACACCTGTTACTCAGCATTTGGGGGTGGCTGCTATTGGCTATGGCTACTGCCGTAGCGGCGCCGGGCCCGGTGGTAGTGGTAAGCGACACCACCCAGACAACCGGGCTTCGCACCTCCGCCGAGGTACTGGCCGCACCAGCCGGCCTCACCCTGGCGCAGGTGCAATCGGCCCCCTGGAGCCAACGGTTTGCGCCAATAGGCTCGGCGGTTATTGCAGCAACGGCCGGTGAGCGTTGGACGCGTTGTCAGCTGCAGTCGGGCCGCGCGGCAAGTACCCGGTGGCTGCTAAGCGTGGCTACCGAGTACGTCGATGGCATCGACGTGTACGTGTTGCGCAATGCCCGGCCGGTTAAGCATTACCGGCTGAACTCACGGCTGCCGCACGCGCAGACACACGCGGTAATCGCACGCAACTATAACGTGCCGCTGGACCTGTCGCCCAATGAGGTGGTGACGCTGTACGCCCGCAGCCCGGCACAGGCGTACGTGAACCTGGGGGTTATTGAGCAGGCAAATCTGCTGCAGTACTCGCGCGAAGCCGACTGGACCATGGGCCCTTACTACGGCATTCTGCTGGCGCTGCTGGCTTACAACCTGCTGCTCTACGTGTCGGTGCGCGACAAGAGCTACCTGCTTTACTCGCTGTACGTTGGGTTTTTCGCGGCTTTGCAGATCGATATGACGGGCTACTGGCAGCAGTGGTGGCCCGATACGCTATCCGGCTTCTGGTTGGACGTACGCCAAAACACATTACTGGCCTGCACCGTCTTCTTCGGCACGCTTACCGCCCGGGCCTTTCTCGAGACGGACCGGCTGATGCCGCGCGTGGACAAGGTGCTACGACTGACGCTGGTGGTGGCGTGGCTACCGCTGCTGAGTGCCTTCACCCCCAACCCCGCCGTGGCCGTGTGGTGGCCCGTAAGCACGGCGCTGTGGACGAGTATTGTGCTGCTGACGGCTGGCACCCTGGCCCTGTTTGCGGGGTATCGACCGGCCCGCTACTACATGATAGGCTGGACGCTGCTGCTGCTGGCCGTAGTCAATTTCTACCTGAGCCTGGTGGGCATTACGCCGCGCGACAGTTTTTGGTCAGGGCACGGGGTACACGTAGCCTCAGCGCTGGAAATGATTTTGCTGTCCTTGGGTCTGGCTGACCGCATCAACCTGGAAAAAAAGGCCAAGCAGCGGGCACAGGAAGAAGCCATGCGGGCCTTGCAGGCTCAACAAGCGGCCCAGGGGCTGGCCCTAGCGGCCATGCTGGAAAAGCAAACGGCCCAGGAGCAAGCCCTACGCGTGTCGCGCGAGAAAGAAGAGTTGCAGCTGCGTACCAACCACGAGCTAGCGGAGCGGGCGGCCGAACTGCAGCGCGCTTATCAGGATCTGCAGACTAGTATTCGGACATCGCACCAGCTGCAGGAGCTGGACGAGCTGAAAACGAAGTTCTTCACCAATATCTCCCACGAGCTGCGGACCCCGCTTACGCTCATCATCAGCCCGCTGGAGCAACTGCTGAGCGAAGCCCGCCATCGCCCCGAAGCCGACACGCCGCCGGAATACACGCTGATGCTGCGCAATGCGCGCCGCCTGCTGCAGCTTATCAACCAGCTACTCGACATTTCGCGCCTCGAAGCCGGGCAGACGCGCCTGGCCGCCGCGCCGGTAGATATGGTGCAGGCCGTGAAGACCAATGTGCTGGCATTCGAGTCCCTGGCTGTAAGCCACGACGTGGACCTGCGCTTCGAGAGCAACGTGCCGACGCTGGAGGTGTACCTGGACACGGATCAGTTCGATAAGGTGCTCTACAACCTGCTGGGCAACGCCCTGAAATTTACGCCGGCCGGCGGCCAGGTAGTAGCCAGCGTCGAGGCGCAGGCGGGCCGGGCGGTACTGCGCGTGCGCGACACCGGCATGGGTATTCCGGCAGAGCACCTGCCCTTGATTTTCGACCGGTTTCATCAGGTGGACGATTCGCGCACGCGCCGCCACGAAGGCTCGGGCATCGGCTTGGCGCTGGTAAAAGAGCTGATCGGTCTGCACCACGGGCACATCCGCGTCAGCAGCACGCTGGGCCAGGGCACCACCTTCGTGGTGGAGCTGCCGCTGGGCCACGCGCACCTGCGCGCCGAAGAGCTGCGCCCAGCCGAAGCTGCGCCAGCGCCTGCGCTGCTGCCGAGCATGGCTAGCCTGGCGCCCGTGCCTGTTGCTTCTGCGGAGCAGCAGGCGGCGCATCACATAGATATGCGGCCTCTGGTGCTGGTGGTGGAGGACAACCCCGAAATGCGCGGCTACATCCACAGCTGCCTGGCGGCCGAGTTCCGGGTGCTGACGGCCGAGGACGGCGAGCAGGGCTTGGAACGGATTTTTGCGGCGGTGCCGGATTTGGTGGTGTCCGACCTGATGATGCCCAAGCTCGATGGTCTGGAACTGTGCCAGCGGTTACGGAAAGATGAGCGTACCAGCCATATCCCAGTTATTTTGCTCACAGCCAAGCCCGGCGACGAAGCCCGCCTGACCAGCTTCGGCCTCGGCGCCGACGAGTACCTGACCAAGCCCTTCCGCCCGGAGGAACTGCGGGCGCGCATGCACAACCTGATCCGGCAACGCCAACTGCTACGGCAGCGCTTCGGCCGCGAAGTCACGCTGCAACCCCGTGACATCAGCATCACCTCCGCCGATGAGGTATTTCTGCAGCGGGCCATGGCCGTAGTAGAGGAACACATGGCCGACAGCGACTTCAGCGTCGAACAGTTTGCCGATCAGATGGCCATGAGTCGGGTGCAGCTGCACCGCAAGCTCAAAGCCCTAACGGACCAGTCGACCTCCGAGTTTGTGCGCACAGTGCGGCTGCGGCGAGCAGCAGCGCTGCTGCAGGCACAGGCAGGCAGCGTAGCCGATGTGGCGGAGCAGGTAGGTTTCGGCAACCTGTCGTACTTCAGTAAGTGCTTCCGGGAGCTTTACCAACAGTCGCCTTCGGAGTACACCGCTACGGCAGTAGTGGAGTCTTGATTGGCATCGGCTCTACAATCATCGCCGCGGTATATCAGCAGCCAGTGCTATTTTTTATACTTAAATACATAAGTAAAATAACTGAAAATCAGATACATATACAACGCGTAACATTGCTATTAGTATTTGAAACATCTGTGTTAACGCTTCGGTCAGCGAATCAGACACCTTTGGACTGTCGGCGGGGCTAGTACTGCGATACTTCGCCACCACCTGCTTTTACCGCATGCGGCCTCCCCAGCCAGCGGATTTCCCGGTGCACATTCTCCCTTCTTCCTACCGATATGTTTGCTTTAGAAAGACTGTTGACGACTGACTTGGTGTGGCGCTTCAGCAACCGGTTAGGCAATTGGTTAGGCGATTTTGAGGAAGTCGGCATTTCGCCCCGGCACGCGTACGAACTGCACGGCGCCAGTGCCGAACAGCTCGACCGAAAAATGGCCATCATGTGCTACCTCTCGGTGTTCGGCTGGCTGGTGGCTTACCGCACGCCGCGGGCGCAGCGCGGCTCGCTCACTACTTTCCACGTACGCCAGATGTCGCTGGTAATTGGGCTGTCGGCCCTCATCATCGTGGCGCAGCTGGCTATGCTTCCTTTCTTCGGCTGGAGCAGCATGGTGGTAGCGGGTATCGGGCTGGGCGTGATGCTGATGCTGCGTATGCTGGGCGTGATGGGCGCTATCAGCGGCTTGCACGAGCCTCTGCCACTGATTGGCGGCTTGGCGCGGCGCCTGCTGGCCGATCGGTACATGTAGAACGTAATTGCGTTTTAGCAGGCTACACCTGCGCAGAGTAGAATACCGAAAGCTCCGGAAACGGTCCTGACTGGCCCTTGTTAAGGCCAATCAGGACCGTTTCTTATTTCCCCGGAGCCGAAATAATATAACTATACCAATTCGTCACATCATTATGCGATTGACGCAGGGCATGATTACCCGGTAGCTTTGTCCCAGACGGTTGGCCCTGCTGCCGGCGTCGGACACTGACAAACCCTTACCCCGTTCACCCCGCGTACTATGAAAACTCTTGGCCTCTCTGCCCTCGTCGCCCTCGTTGCTACGGCAACCGCTGCTCCTGCCACTGCCCAAACCCGCCCGGCCAGCCCGGTAGCCGGCCGCACCGCCAGCGCCAAACCGGCTGCTACCGCTACCAAAACCACTGCCGCCAAGCCCGCCGCCACGGCTGCCAAGCCAGCTACCACGGCAACGAAGCCTGCCGCTGTCGCCCCCAAGCCTGCCGCCGAACCAGAAGCAGCGCCGGTAGCGCCTAAGGCAACGACTGAACCCGCCAAGAAAGCAGCTCCCAAAGCCTCCACCGCCCGCGGCACTGAGTTCGGCAAAGGCAGCACGGCGGCCAACCTAGGCGTTGGGTTTGGCCTGGGCTACGGCTACGGCATTTTGGGCGGCAACGTGCGTTCCACGCCCGCGCTGAGCCTATCGGTGGAGCGCGGCATCACCGACAACGTCGGGCCAGGCGTCATCAGCATCGGCGGCCTGGTGGGCTACAAAAGCTACGGCTGGAAGTCGGGCAGCTACAAAAGCTCCTGGAAAAACTTCATCGTATCGGCGCGGGGTGCATACCACTACAACATCCTGAACAACCCTAAAGTCGATACCTACGCCGGCTTGAGCCTGGGCGTGCGCGTCGAGTCCTACTCCGATAACTGGAGCGACTCGCAGTACAGCAATTCGTACGGCGGCGCGGCCCTTACCTCGGGCATTTTCCTGGGCGGGCGCTACATGTTCTCCGACAACCTCGGCGCCTTCGGCGAGTTGGGCTACGACATGTCGTACCTGAAACTGGGCCTGACTGCCCGCTTCTAAGCCCAAGCAGCGGCGTTCTACCTCTCCACCTCAGCCCGCCATGAAAGCACTGCCTACGCTTGCCAGCTGGGTACTCCTGCTCTTCCCCCTGCTCGGGGGCTGCAGCGAGGTGCGGAATGGCCACGGTGCGCCCGCCGATGCTCTTACCGCCAGCCTGCGTGTCAACGGCCTTGCCGCCGATGCCTCCCTGCTGGCGCCGGAGCGTCGGCGGCGCATCCAGCGCGGCGACACCGCTTCGCTTCCAAGCCAGGCGCTGGCGCAGTACCTGCCCGCTGCCGTAGCCGGCTTCGTTTCCGAAGGTCAGCCCCAAGGTGATTTGGTCCGCATCGGCGGCATCAACTACTCCACCTGCGAGCAGTACTACCGCCGTGGCAGTCAGCAGCTGAAGGTGCAGGTAGTGGACTACAACGGCGCCATGGCGCTGTACGACGGGGCTACGGCCCTGATGAGCACCGAATTCCTGCAGGAAAGCGACGAGCAGTTCACCCGCGGCTTTGACCTGGGCGTGCCGGGCGTACGCGGCTTCGAGACGGTGCAGAAAATGGAGCGAAGGGCTTCCGTGGCACTGGGTGTGGGTGAGCGTTTTTTTGTCTCCGTCGAATCGACCGGGCAGGAGGACACCAAGCTCGTGAAGGACGTGGCCCGCACGCTGGATCTGCGCGCCCTGGCGGCTCTGTAAAGCCTCGGCCGGCTCCCTTGCTCTTTCCCGCTTATTTCTCCCCGACTTTCCTATGAAAACCTTCTTGTTGTGTGGCTGCCTGCTTTGCTTACTGCCGTTTGCTTCGCAGGCCCAGTTTGGCTTGCTCAACAGCGCCGTGGAAAGGGCCGCCAACCGCGTGGCTGAGCGCAAAATCAGCGAAGCGGTGGAGCGCAAAATCACCGAAAAGACCGGCGACTACTACGGGCAGCTCATCGACAACGGCCGCGTGGTGTCGCACAGCATGCAGTTTGAGGAAGGCTCGGCCACGCTGCTGGCCGACTCTCAGCCCTTCGTGAAAGGCATGGCCGACATGCTGCGCCGCAACCCCGATATCCGCTTGCGCATTGAGGCGCACACGCTGCTGCCCGGCGACGCCACGGCCAACCAGCGCCTGTCGCAGCGCCGTGCCGATGCCCTCCGCGCCGCCCTGATCAGCCTCGGCATCGACGGCACGCGGCTGTCGGCCAAGGGGCTGGGCAGTTCGCAGCCCCTGTACACCGAGCCCGACGATGACTACGCCGCCCTCAACCAGCGCGTGGAATTTGTGCGGCTCTGATACCTCTGCCCTGCTCTCTCTCCACTTTCCTTTCTCCCTAGCCATGACAGGAAGCCTACTACTGCGCCGTTGCCTCGGCTTGTTGCTGGCCGCCCTGTTGGGTTTTGTGCTTACGCTGCGCTAAGCCGGCGTGCGCCTTCACTCCCCTTCCACCCAGTATTCTTCAGCACTCAGAGGCGAACGGTGGCTCTGACCCAGCCTGAAGAAGTAAAAAGCCCCGGAGCTATGCACCGGGGCTTTTTCTTATTCTTATCGATTGGGGTCGAGGCCTAGAAAAACAGGAAATGCTTTCCGGGCTTCTTGTGCTTCAGCGGCTTGCCGGGCGGGTCGATGCCGGGGGCAGGACGTGCCTGGCCGCGCTTCTGCATGGCCGCGTTGCGCTTGTCGCGGAACTCGCGCACGGTGAAGCCGCCGGATGCCCGGTCGTACTGCCGCGACGAGGACGAGCCGCGCGTGAGGCTGTTGCTGCTGATGCCTGCGCGCGCCTCCAGTACTTCCATCTGCTGGTCGCGCTTGACGTCGCCTTCGTTCATGCTCATGCGTTGCTGCATGCGCGCAATGTCGTTGTTCGAAGGCTTGCGCTTTTTGGGCGCCGTTTCCCGACGGGGTTTCTCACCGGTAAAGGGCGTGGCCGTCTGGGCGTAGGCGGCCTCGGTGATAAGTAGCCTGGTGACCAGCAGGGCGGCGGCAGCAACGAAGTGCTTCATGGAAAAAAGGAAGGTAAGGCGCGACGGTTTCTAAGCGGGGTGGCAACTACGCCGGCGCAACGGGTGGAGAAGTAAGTTAGTTCAAAATTGGTGCACTTACTCCGTTGGAAGCACCAAGGTTATCGAAAAAATTCCAGCCCAACAATACTCAGGCAGACAAGCGTTTCTGACCGGCCGCCTAAAGTAATGCAGCAATCAGCCCGGCCGGTATGGACGCCTCGGTTCAAGCGCCCATACCGGCCGGGCCAACGCTGCAGTAGAAGCAGGTCGCAAGCGGTTAAGCACGGCTGCGCAGCGCGTCGCGGATTTCCATCAGCAGAATTTCTTCCTTGGAGGGAGCCGGCTCCGATACCACCGCTACAGGAGCTGGTTTCTTGAAGCGGTTGGCCAGCTTCACTACCCAGAAAATCACGAAGGCGATGATCAGGAAGTAGAGCACAGCGTTCAGAAAGTTGCCCACCTTCATGGGCCCCAGCATGATGTGGGAGTAGTCCACCTTGCCGGTGACCAGTCCCACTACCGGCATGATGATGTCGTCGGTGAGGGAGCTGACGATTTTGCCGAAGGAAGCGCCGATGATGACCCCAACGGCCAGATCGAGTACGTTGCCCTTGGAAATAAATTCTTTGAATTCGGAAACGAAGCCCATGACGCGGCGGGGGTTGGTGGTGAAAAACAAGTAAGAGTGGAGGTAATATAGCAAGGGCTATATTCTAAATAACCTCCTTACGGGCGGCCTCTGTTGGGCCTTGGCTAACCCAAATGTGGTCGGTTTGGTAATTGACCGCACCGACTTTTGCCCAACCTGATCATTGGCTGGACCAACGGCAGCTTCGGCGTGCTGAGTGGCCCCAACGGCAGGTGCGCATTGTCTCTATCTTTGTTGCCACGCACATTCTGCCAAACCCATGCTACCTGTCCTGGAAAATCTCGCCCTCGATCTGGCCGACAACGGCATCCTGACTATTACCGTGAACCGCCCGAGCAAGCTCAACGCCCTGAGCTTTGCTACCCTGGATGACCTTACCCAAGCCATGCAGCTGGCGCAGGACGACCAGCGCGTGCGGGGTATCATCTTCACTGGCGCGGGCGAAAAGGCGTTTGTGGCCGGCGCTGACATTGCCGAGCTGGCCCAGCTGGACGAGTCGCAGGCCCGCCGGGCGGCCGAACGCGGCCAGCAGGTGTTCTGCCTGATCGAAGAAAGCACCAAGCCGGTTATTGCCGCAGTTAACGGTTTTGCCCTCGGCGGCGGGTGCGAGCTGGCCATGGCCTGCCACTTCCGCATTGCCTCTGAAAACGCCCGCTTCGGCCAACCCGAAGTGAATCTGGGGCTGATTCCGGGCTACGGCGGTACGCAGCGCCTGACGCAGCTCATCGGCAAAGGCAAGGCCCTTGAGCTGATGATGACCGCCGACATGATCAAAGCCGACGAAGCCCTGCGCCTGGGCCTGGTCAACTACGTGGTACCGCAGGCCGAGCTGCTCGACTTTACCCGCCAGCTGCTGAGCCGCATCCTGACCAAGGCACCGCTGGCCGTAGGCTTGGTTATCGATAGCGTAAACGCGTACTTCGACAAGGAGCGCCACGGCTACCAGACCGAAGCCAATTGCTTTGCCCGCTGCTGCCTCTCGGATGATTTCCACGAAGGCACGCAGGCCTTTCTTGAGAAGCGGCCGGCTGCTTTCACGGGTAAGTAATTTGCCTTTTAGAACGTCATTCCGAGCGAAGCCGAGGAATTCTGCGTGTTGACTTTCAAGGTAATTTTCTCGCTCAACGAGGATTTTACTATCTGGCCAAACACGCTTAGGATTCCTGAGCCTCGCTCGGAATGACGTTCTGACTTATTTCGTATTTCCACCGACTTTCATCGAATGAGCGTAGCCAAACGTCTGGCATCCCAGACCGTCGTGTACGGCGTGAGCAGCATCGTGGGGCGTGTGCTCAACTTTCTGCTGACGCCGCTGTACACGGGGCGCTTCGTGCCCGCGGCTTTCGGTATCATCACCGGGCTCTATGCCTACGTGTCGTTTTTGAACGTGCTGTTCACTTACGGCATGGAAACGACGTATTTGCGCTTCGCCAATCGGCCGGGCACCGACCGCCGCGACCTGTACAACCGCGTGCTGACGCTGCTTATCGTGAGCAGCATTGTGCTTACGGCCCTGCTGGCAGCCTTGGCGCCCACGCTGATGAGCCTGCTGGGTATTCCGCCGGGCCACGAGCGGTACGCCGTCTGGATAGCCCTGATTCTGGGCCTCGACGCGGTAGCCGCCATTCCGTTTGCGCGGCTGCGGCTGGAAAACAAGGCGGTTAAGTTTGCCGCCATTCGGCTGGCCAACATCCTGCTCACCGTCGGGCTGAACCTGTTCTTCATCGTATTCTGCCCCGATGTGCTGGCCGGCAAGTACCTGAGCGGACTGCAGCCGCTGGTGCAGCGCGTGTACGACCCGAGCATCGGCGTGGGCTATGTATTTCTCTCCAACCTGGCGGCCAGCGCCCTTACACTGCTGCTGCTGGGGCGCGAGCTGCTGGATTTTCGGCCCCGGCTGGATTCTTCCTACCTCGGTCCATTGTGGCGCTACGCTTATCCCATTATGCTTATGGGCGTTGCGGGCATGGTCAATGAAACACTGGACCGCATTCTACTGCCGCGCTGGCTGCCCGAAGGCTTTTACCCGGGCCAGAGCAATCTGGCCGCCGTGGGTATTTACGGGGCCTGCTACAAGCTCAGCATCCTGATGAGCCTGGTCATTCAGGCCTTCAAGTATGCCGCCGAGCCGTTCTTTTTTGCTCAGAGCGAGGACAAAAACTCGCCCCGCACCTTTGCCTTGGTGCTGAAGTGGTTCACCATCAGCTGCACCATCCTCTTCGTGGCGGTGAGCGTCAACCTGGACTTGATTGCGCCGCGGTTCCTGCACGGGGCCGCGTACCTGCAGGGCCTGCCGGTGGTGCCGGTGCTGCTGCTGGCCAACCTGTTTCTGGGCGTCTACTACAACCTGTCGGTGTGGTTTAAGCTCACCGACAAAACCTACTTCGGCACCTACATCAGCTTCGGCGGCGCGGCGCTGACCGTCGCGCTCAACTTTCTGCTCATTCCGCTGCTGGGCTACATGGGCTCGGCCATTGCCACCCTGGTGTGCTACGCCACCATGGCGGTCATCTGCTGGGCCCTCGGCAACCACCACTTTCCGGTGCCCTACCCGGTGGGCCGGCTTCTGCTCTGGCTGGCGGTAGCCGTGGCCGTGGTAGCGGGCAGCTGGGCCCTGCCGCCGCTGGGCCTGTGGACAAGTCACGCGGTACATTTTTTAATTACGCTGGCTTTCGTGGCGGCGGTATGGCTGGTGGAACGCCCCGAGCGGGCATTTCGCCGCACTCCTACCAAAGCAGCCTAAGCCGTTTCCCCAGTTTCCTCGCCGATGCAAGTCGCCGTCATCAACCGCTCGCACCACCCGCTGCCGGCTTACCAAACCAAACACGCCGCCGGCCTCGACCTGCGCGCCAACCTCCCCGAGCCCGTAACACTGCGCCCCCTGGAGCGCGCCCTCATTCCCACCGGTCTGTACCTGGAAATTCCGGCCGGCTACGAGGCGCAGGTGCGTCCGCGCAGCGGCTTGGCCTATAAGCACGGCATCGGCTTGGTCAACAGCCCCGGCACCATCGACGCCGATTACCGCGGCGAAGTAAAGGTGCTGCTGGTGAACCTGTCCAACGAGGCATTTGTGGTGCAGGACGGGGAGCGGATTGCCCAGCTCGTGTTTGCCCGCTACGAGGCCATCGAGTGGCAGGAAGTGGCCGAGCTGAGCGAAACCACCCGCGGCGCGGGCGGCTACGGCAGCACGGGCACACGATGAGCTGAGGCATTTAGGCAGGCCGCATTTGTCGAAGATACACAGGAGGGTGCATGACAAGGGCTGCTTGTGCATTGCTTAACTAGTCTGGCGGAAGTTTATCCTGCCGGCACCCCTCACGCCCAATTCCCCATCAACTCATTAATACTCAAACTTCCTAAACCCTCAACTCAAACATTCTTGAACCCCTATCATTCTGACGTACAAAAAAATCTGCGAAATCAGTAAAATCCGTTAACTCTACCCTTCAACTTTGCGCAGCGTGAAAGGCCGCGCTTACGTACACGCCCCCGAAACTCAACATCCCAATTCACCCCTTATGAAAATCATCGTTCCGATGGCCGGCATGGGCAAACGTATGCGCCCGCACACGCTCACCGTTCCCAAGCCGTTGATTCCGATTGCCGGCAAGCCCATCGTGCAGCGCCTCGTAGAAGATATTGCCAAAGTAGTGGGCGAGCCCGTATCGGAAGTGGCGTTTATCGTCGGCCGCTTCGGCACCGAGGTCGAGCAGAACCTGATCAAGATTGCCGAGTCCGTAGGGGCTAAGGGGACCATTCATTACCAGGACGAACCGCTGGGCACTGCCCACGCCATTCTGTGCGCCCAGAGCGCCCTGGACGGCCCCGTGGTAGTAGCCTTCGCCGATACGCTGTTCAAGGCTGATTTTACCCTCGACACCTCCGCCGACGGCACCATCTGGGTGCAGCGCGTGGAAGATCCGCGCCCCTTCGGCGTAGTGAAGCTCAACGAGCAGGGCCAGATTACGGAGCTGATCGAGAAGCCGCAGGAATTCGTGTCCGACCTGGCCATCATCGGCATCTACTACTTCCGCGACGGCGAGTACCTGAAGCGCGAGCTGCAGTACCTGCTCGACAACGACATCAGGGACAAAGGCGAGTACCAGCTCACCAACGCCCTGGAGAACATGAAAAACCAGGGCGCCGTGTTCATCCCCGGCCGCGTAACCGAGTGGCTCGACTGCGGCAACAAGGACGCGACCGTGTACACCAACCAGCGCTACCTGGAGTACCTGCGGGAAGCCGGCGAAGACACCGTCTCCAAATCCGCCAAACTGACCAACTCCGTAATTATCCCGCCGGTGTATATCGGCGAGAATGTAGTCCTTGAAAACAGCGTTATCGGCCCGCACGTGTCGGTGGGCGACGGCTCGGTGGTGAAGCACTCGGTGGTAGCCAACAGCATCATTCAGAAGGCCGCCGCGGTGACCAACGCCAACGTGACCAACTCCATGATCGGCAGCAATGCCAGCTTCACTGGCACGCCGGCCGATCTGAGCGTGGGCGATTACAACGCCTTGAAACTGTAGCGCAAGCGGGGTGGTTTCAGGGTAATGCCGTATCTTTTCTCACAAGGCGGCAGCCCCTGAAGCCACCCATTTTTCCGCTGCTGCGTCTTTTCCGCATGATTCGTTCCGCTTCCCTCCTTTCGTTAGCGTTGGGCCTGCTCCTGGCCGGGCCCGTGCGTGCCCAAAAGCCAACGGCGCCGGGCAAACCGGCTGCGGCCGAGAAGCCGCATAAGCTGACGCGCAAGGAACGCAAGGAGATGCAGCGGCAAGCGGCCCTGGAAGCGGCCAAAGCCCAGCAGCAAACCCAGCTCACGGAGAAAGACCGGGAGCTGAGCGCCGCCTACTTTGTCGACGGGGTGAAGTTTATGCTGCTGGAGGATTACCCAAAGGCGCAGGAACGCCTGCTGAAGGCCTACCAGCTCGACCCCAACAACGCCGCCATTAACTACAAGATTGCCGAAAACAACCTGCTCATCGGCAACCTGAAGGACGCGACTAACTTCGCCAACGCCGCCCTGCGGCTGGACCCGAAGAACCCTTACTACTACCTGATCCTGGCCCAGATTTACGCTTCGCAGAAGCAGTACAGCGAGGCCGCACAGGTGTATACCAAGCTGATTCAGGACGTGCCCGACTCGAAGAGCTACCTCTTCAACCTGGCCGACCTGTACCTGGCCCAGGGCAAGCTGAACGAGGCGCTGACGGCCTTTGACCAGGCCGAGAAGGAATTCGGGCCCATGGACGAGGTGTCGTTCAAGAAACAGCAGATTTACCTCAAGCAGAACAATCTCGACAAGGCCCTGCAGGAAGGTGAGGCCCTGATTTCGGCCAACCCCGACGAGGTACGCTACGTGCTGGCTCAGGCCGAAATGTACGCAGCCAACAACCGCCTGCCCGATGCCATTCGGGTGGCCAACCAGGCCCTGCGCAAAGACCCGGAAAACCCACAGGCGCACATGATTCTGGCCGACGCGTACCGCCAGCAAGGCAACGCGGCGGAGTCGGAAAAGCAAATTAAGCAGGCCTTCGAAAGCCCCGGGCTGAACATCGACCAGAAGGTGCGCATCCTGGTAGACTACCTCAAGCAGCTGCCCAACCCGGCTATTCAGCACACCGCGCTGGAGCTGGCCGACATCACCACGCGCGTGCACCCACGGGAGGCCAAAGCCTTTTCGGTAGCGGGCGACGTGCAGCTGCTGGCTGAGCAAAAGCCCAAAGCCCGCGACAATTACCTGCGCGCCCTGCGCCTTGATAACTCGCACTTCAAGATCTGGCAGCAGGTAGTACTCCTCGATGCCGAGCTGATGCAGACGGACTCGCTGCTGCGCCACACCAACCAGGCGCTGGAGCTGTTTCCGAACCAGGCCGTGTTCTGGTTTTACAGCGGCGTGGGGCAAACGATGGCCAAACAGCCGCAGAAGGCCGTGCGGGCCCTGGAGCAGGGCAAAAAGCTCACCACCGACAACCCCGAACTGGCCGCGCAGTTTGACTCGCAGCTCGGCGACGCTTACCACGAGCTGAAGGAGTACGACAAGTCGGATGCGGCCTACGAAGCAGCGCTGACCTTCGACGCGAACAATGCGCAGGCCCTGAACAATTACAGCTACTACCTGTCGTTACGCGGCAAGAACCTGCCCAAAGCCAAGGAAATGGCCGGCAAGCTGGTGAAACTCTTCCCCGACAACGACACCTACCTCGACACCTACGCTTGGGTGCTGTATCAGTTGAAAGATTACAGCAGCGCCCGCCAATACTTAGAAAAAGCCGTACGTACTTCCAAAGACGGCACCGTTTTGGAGCACTACGGCGACGTATTGTACCAGCTAGGTGACTCGGCGGCAGCCGTGGAGCGTTGGCAGCAGGCCAAAAAGGCCGGTGGCACCTCCGCCCTGATCGACCGAAAAATCAAAGACCGAAAACTCTATGAATAGACGCTGGCCGCTGCTGGTGTTGATCGGCAGCCTGAGCCTGGGCGCCTGTACTCGCCGCGCCGTTCCCTCCAAGACCACTGCCGTTGTTCGCCCGCCGGCGCCCGAAGTGCGCGCCCGCAACCTTGATTTCACGTACCTGGCGGCCAAGGGCAAGGCGCAGATCGAAGCCAACGGCGAGAAATACTCGGCCAACCTGAACGTGCGCATGCGCAAGGACAGCGTTATCTGGGTGTCGGCGTCCTTGCTCGGCATCGAGGGCATCCGGGCCCGCATCACGCCCGACACGGTGCAGGTCATCAACAAGCTGGAGAAAACCTACTACGCCGGTGGCTTCGATTACCTGCGGCGGCAGTTCAACGTGCCCATCACCTACGCCCAGCTACAGGCCATGCTGCTCGGCGACTACCTGCCTGCTCCGCAGGATACCGCGCTGACGGCCGTTACCGAAGGCCCCGTTCAGCGGGTGCAGTACCGCCAAACGGGTATTCTGGTCGAGCAGCTCATCGAACTGAGCCGGGCCCGTTTGCAGCAGTTGAACGTGACGGACCCCAAGTCGCAGAGCAGCCTGAAGGTAACGTACAACGATTTTCAACCCCTGCAACCGGGTGAGCAGCCGTTTGCCCACGGCATTCTGGTACAGGCCCAGCAGCCCGGCCGGCAGCCCGCCAACGTGACCATCAATTACCGCAACGTGGATCTGGACAAGGAGCGGCTTTCGTTCCCCTTCTCCGTGCCGGCCGAGTATGGGCGTAAAAACCGCAAGTAAGCAGTGGGCCGGCTGGCTGTTGGCGGGTAGCCTGGTGCTGGCCCTGACGGTGGCTCCGGCTCAGCAGCGCCGACGCAGCAGCAAGGAAGCCCCCAAAACCAAGGCTCAACTGGAGCGCGAACGGCGCAATAACCTGAAGCGCATTCAGGAAACCAGCAAAATCCTGGAGCAAACCCAGCAGAAAAAGCAAAGCACGCTGGGCCAGCTCAACGCGCTTAAGGAAAAGATTACGGTGCAGAAGGAGGTCATTAAGTCGACCTCTTCGGAGCTGCGCTACATCGAAACGGGAGTCAAGAAAACGGCTACCAACGTGCAGCTCACCCAAAGCGAGCTGGACCGATTGAAAGCGGAGTACGGCCGCCTGATTTACGCCTCGGCCAAAACGGCCAACTCCTACAACCGCATCATGTTCTTGTTCGCGGCCGACTCGTTCAACGAGTTTATGCTGCGCCTGCGCTACGTGCGGCAGTACTCGGAGGCCCGGCGGCAACAGGTCAGCGGCATCCTGCGCACCCAGCAGGAGCTGCACCAGCAGCTCAGCTCACTCACGCAGCAAAAGCAGCAGAAAAGCTCCCTGCTAAGCACCCAGCTGACGGAAAACCGCACCTTGGTAACCATGCGGACTCAGCAAGACCAAGTGGTGCAACAGCTCAGTCAGCAGGAGCAGCAATTGCAGAAAGAGCTGGCCGAACGTCAGCAGGCGGTACGCAAGCTGGATGACCTCATTGCGCAACGCGTGCGTGAAGAAATTGCCCGGGCCGCCCGCTTAGCCGCAGCCCGCGCCGCGGCCAAGGCTGCTGCCGCCAAAGCCGCCGCCAAAGCCGCCGCCGAACGGGCCGAGCGCGCCGAACGCAGCAATGCCACCGTGGCCGAGCGTACCACCGCAAAGCGCGAAGCTACCCAGACGGCTGAAGCCGCCGATGCCGCCGTGGCCGCCGAAGAAGCCACCACCAATACTGACCGGGTGACGCTGACGCCCGAAACGGCCGAACTGTCGTCGTCTTTCGCCGAAAACCGCGGCCGTCTGCTTTGGCCGGTGGGCCGTGGCTTTATTTCCCAGCGCTTCGGCCGGCACCCCCACCCGGTACTGAAGCACGTGACGGTGGACAACCGCGGCGTGGACATCCAGACCAGCGCCGGCGAACAGGCCCGCGCCATCTTCGACGGCAAGGTGCTCACCGTGGCCAACATTGCCGGCATGAACAACGTGGTGATGGTACAGCACGGCGAGTATTTTACTGTGTACGCCAAGCTGCGCACCGTCAGCGTAAGTGAAGGGCAGCAGATAAAGATGCGCCAGCTCATCGGCACCGTGTACACCAATCCGGAAGGAACTACAGAGCTGCAGTTTCAGGTGTGGCGTAACAGTACCAATCTGAACCCGGAGCAGTGGCTGGGCCGTAAATAGCTGTTGCTACACGGTTACTGCCAATTTTGACATAGGCAGAAATAAAAAAACACCGTACAGTGTACGGTGCCTTTCTGAGCTATGAAAACAAACTTAGCTATCAGTTAATCCCTCCTTGGCAGAGCCTAAGCCCAAGCGCCAAAGGATTAATCCCCCGATAACAGCCGAAAGATACGACAGATATAACCTTAGGGTAATGCGGCTTTCGTCCAAATTATCAAATTACTCGACCAAGGTGCCGTATTTCTATCCGAGTGCTTCGTTCTAGTCAACGAACTACACAAGGTTCAATCGGCCCATCAGTTCGCCTTTGTACGAATTACCGATGGGCACGGACGAATCACGCCCTCCATCGACGATCAGCGAATCCCCGTCGATGGCCACGATGCTGCCGATGCGCACGATGTATTTGCGGTGCACCCGGGCAAAATCCCGCGGGGGCAAGCGCGTGAGCATGTCCTTCATGGTGGTGTACACCGTGTACCGCTCCCCAGCCGCGTGGATATTGACGTAGTCTCCCAGGGCTTCGAGGTAGGAAATGTTCTCGGTGTTGAGCCGGATGAGCTTGTGGTCCTGCTTGACGAAAATTTCGTTGCTGCGGCCGGTAGAATACATGGAAGTAGCCGCGTCGTTGGCCATGCGCAGCAAGCCTTCGAGCTTGGCCCGTTCTTGCTCCAACTGAATCCGGGCCCGGCGTAGCTCCAGGTGCGACACTACTTCACGCGCCAGAATCTGCAGGGCATCCCGCTGCTCGGGGGTCAGGTGCCGCGGCTTGGTATCGATGGTACACAGCGCGCCGAGCGGCTGCCCATCGGGTGTGACCAGCGGGGCCCCAGCGTAGAACCGGATGTTGGGGTCCTCGGTCACCAGCGGGTTGGTGCTGAACAGCGGATTGGTCGTGGCGTCTTCTACTTCGTATATCTCCGTGCCTACCATGGCATGCTGGCAGAAGGAATACTCCCGGGGCGTTTCGGTGACACCGCCCAGGCCGTAGTTGGCCTTGAACCACTGCCGGTGCGAATCGACCAGCGAAATCAGCGAAATAGGCGTACCGCAGATGTAAGCCGCCAAGCGGGTAAGCGCGTCAAAATCTGCCTCCGGCGAGGTATCCAGCACCTGGTAGGCCTGCAACGCCTCCAGCCGCTCCAGCTCGCTGTTCGGGTCCGGCAGCACAGGAGTTAATTGCGAAGAGGAGAGTGCACGCACATTCATAGTAGGGACCTTTGGCAGGGGCAATGACATAACCCCATAGAGTTACGCGAACAAACGTAAAATATGCGGTTAAAGCTGCTTACGCAAAGCAGCCTTTCATCGGTTTTTCACGACCAAGAATATTTTTTGCCCGTCAAACGCGGTAAACCAGCCGTTTAACGGCATCGTGCAGATTAATCTGGGAATAACCCGCGCCCCCGGGAACAAAAGGCTTCAAAACGACTTTTGAAAATTATCGGGTACCTTTACCAATCCCTTCGGCGGGCTTGCCCGTAAGCCTGCAGTAGATAAACCCACGCGGAACTCATGCTCAACTCGCTCTTTCTGATCGGTAATTTCGGTACGACTGAAATTCTGTTCATCGTATTCATCATCGTGCTGCTGTTCGGCGCCAAGCGTATTCCGGAGCTGTTCCGGGGCATGGGCCAGGGCGTACGGGAATTTAAGGACGCTACCAAAGACCAAAAGCCTGAGTACCGCGACCAGAACCCGAACTACCGCGACCCGCAGCCGCCCCGCGCCTAACCTTTGACAGCCATGCAAACGCCTTTTCTGCTTTTCCTCGGCGACCTGGGCGGCGGTGAGATTCTGCTCATCATGGTCGTCATCCTGATTTTCTTCGGCGCCAACAAGATTCCGGAACTGGCCCGGGGCCTTGGCAAGGGCATCCGCGAATTCAAAGACGCCTCGCGTGAGATTCGCAGCGAAATTGAAAACGCCGGCCAACCCGGCTATCAGCAGCCCAACAACTACCAGCAGCCGGGCTATCAGCCCGCCCCGCCCACGCCGGCGGCCCCAGTAGCCTACCAGCCCAGCGGCCTCGATCAGCCGCCCGTAGCCGATGCTACTCTGGCACCTGAGCAGCCCACGGTAACGCCCAGCGGCCTGCCGCGCGACACCCCGCTTCCGACCCAGTCGGTTTAAGCTTATCTTCGCCTCCTGTTATTTTCGGCCGCCGCGTACCCCGCGGCGGCCTAGCCTTTTCTCTCCAGCCCGGCCGCCCGCTGCGGCCTGAATGGCCCCCGACATGAAACGCTTTAACTCCCTCACGGAAGTTCGGAACGAGCTGACGGCCGGTACTCTCACCTGCCGTCAGCTCGTCGAGTATTACTTGGATAACATCGAGCAGAAGAACGGCCAGCTGAACGCCTTCCTGGAAGTGTGGCCCGACGAAGCCCGGCAGCAGGCCGAGGCCGTCGATGCCAAGCTGGCCGCCGGCACGGCGGGCAAGCTGGCGGGCATGGTTATCGGCCTGAAAGACGTGCTGGCCTACAAAGACCACGCGCTGCAGTCCAGCTCCCACATTCTCGACGGTTTCAAGTCGCTGTTTACCGGCACGGCCGTGCAGCGCCTCCTCGACGAAGACGCCATCCTTATCGGCCGCCAGAACTGCGACGAGTTTGCCATGGGCGCCTCGAACGAGACGTCCTACTTCGGCCCGGCCCGTAACGAAATCGATCCGGACCGCGTGCCCGGCGGTTCGTCGGGGGGCTCGGCAGTGGCCGTGCAGGCCGATATGTGCCTGGCGTCCATCGGTTCGGATACGGGCGGTTCGGTGCGCCAGCCGGCGGCGTTTTGCGGCGTCATCGGGCTGAAGCCCACCTACTCGCGCGTGTCGCGCTACGGGCTGATTGCCTACGCCTCGTCGTTTGACCAGATCGGGCCGATTACCCGCTCGGTGGATGATGCCGCGCTGCTGCTGGAAGTAATGGCCGGGCCCGATGAGTTCGACTCGACGGTGAGCCACGAGCCGGTGCCGGCGTACTCGCAGCTACTGGAGGCCAAGGCCAGCTACCGCGTGGGTTACATCCGCGACACGGTGGAGCATCCGGGCCTGGCGCCCGACATCAAGCAGGCGTTGGAAACGACTATCGAGCAGTTGCGCGGCCAGGGCCACGTGGTGGATGCAGTTGACTTTCCCTACCTCGATTACATCGTACCCTCCTACTACATCCTGACTACGGCAGAAGCCAGCTCGAACCTGGGCCGCTACGACGGGGTGAAGTACGGCTACCGCGCCCCCAATGCCACGGATCTGGAGTCGCTCTACAAAAAGTCGCGCAGCCAGGGTTTCGGCCAGGAAGTGCAGCGGCGCATCATGCTGGGCACTTTCGTACTGTCGGCCGACTACTACGACGCGTACTACACCAAAGCCCAGCGCGTGCGGCGCCTCATCAAGGAACAAACCGACGAGCTGCTGCGCCAGTACGACTTTCTGATCCTGCCCACGGCGCCGACCACGGCTTTCCGCATCGGGGAGAATACGAAAGACCCGCTGGCCATGTATCTTGCTGATATCTTTACCGTTCAGGCCTCGTTGGCGGGCGTGCCGGCTATTTCGGTACCCGTCGGCCACGATCAGCAGGGCTTGCCCATTGGCTTGCAGGTGCTCAGCGGTGCATTCCGCGAAGCCGACATGCTGGCCTTTGCCAAGCACCTCACCGAAACCGTAGGGGCCCCGGTAGTAACACCGTAGTCGCATTGGCATGAAAAAAACGCTCCGCGCCTCCGCTTTACTGTTGTTGGCTGCCGCTTTTGCCCGCCCCGCGGCGGCCCAGGTGACGCAGCCGCCCGTAGTATTGCCGGAGGCCGGCGCGGGCGACGATACCACCCGGGTACGGCTGGAACTACAGCCTGATTCGCTGGTAGCCGAGCCCATTCAGCTTGACTCGGTGCGTTTGGCGTGGCTACAGGCCCCGCCCGAGGTGCGCGACCTGATCTGTGACCGAGTAGCTTGCTTCGATACCGAGGCGCCGCATGCCATCAACAGCACGGTGCTGGCGCACATCAACTACTTCACGCTGCGCAACCGTAACTACATGCAGCGGGTGCTGGAGCGCGAAAACCTGTACTTCCCGCTGTTTGAGAAGTACCTGACCAAATACAACCTACCGCCCGACCTGAAGTATCTGGCCGTGGTGGAATCGGCGCTGATTCCGACGGCCAAGTCGCGGGTGGGCGCTACGGGCCTGTGGCAGTTTATGGGCCCCACGGCGAATGACCTGCGCCTGCGCCGCGACGAGTGGGTGGACGAACGGATGAACCCCGAAAAGGCCACCGAAGCCGCCTGCAAGCACCTGCGCTACCTCTACGGCATATTTCACGACTGGGAACTGGTACTGGCGTCCTACAACTGGGGCGCAGGTAATATCCAACGGGTGATGCGTAAATCGGGCAAGCGTAATTTCTGGGACCTGTACCCTTACATGCCCAAGGAAACGCGCAACTACGTGCCCAGCTTCACGGCCATTATGTACGCCATGAAGTACGCGCAGCAGCATCAGCTGCACTCGCCGGAGCTGAAGTATCAGTACGCCCAGCCCATGGATACGCTGCAGCTCAACGGGCAGGCGTTCGACATGACGCGCCTAAGCCAGGCTATCGGGCTGGATTCGGCGGCCATCGGACGTTTCAATCCTGAGCTGCGCCGCACCTACCTGCCCGACGGCTACCGGGCCTACGCCGTGAGCTTCCCCGCCGCCCTGCGCCCGCAGCTGCAGGTGGTAGACCGCGCCACGCTGTTTGGGTATTGCCGCCCGCAGCAAGCCCTGCCTGCGCCGCTGCCGGCTTTGCCGCCACGTTTGGAAGGCGTGGAACCATTCCCTTCGGCCGCGCTGGCAACTACTACTCCCAAACGTGGAGCAGCGGCCGCGCCACCGGAAGCGGCGGAAACCCCGCGCACGCGCCGCAAGGTGCACACGGTGAAGCGCGGCCAGACGCTGGCCGAGCTAGCCGAATGGTACGGCGTTTCGCAGACGCAACTGCGCCGCTGGAACGACCTGCCGAAGGGCCGGGCATTGCGTCCCAAGCAACAGTTGGTGGTATTCCTGCCGGCCAAGGAAAACACGACGGCACCAGCAGCCGTAGCGGTGCGTGCCACAGCGCCCCCCGCAGTAGCTGCTATGCCGCGCACGCCGGCCGAAATGGGCCTGAAAGTGACAAAACGGGCCGTAGCGCAGGTAAGCAAGCCAGCTACCGAGCCCGAAGAACCAGCCACTGCCAGCCCCTCCCCCACTCCGGAAGTAGCCACCGAAACGCCGACGCCACGCTCAACGCGCGCAGCTAAAGCAGCCCCGGTAGAAGCGGTGGTTGCTATGGCCGAGCCCAGCAGCGTCGAAACGGCCAATGCGCAACTGCAGGCCCAGCAGGCAGCCGTGCTGGAGTATGTAGTACGTAAGGGCGACTATCTGACCAAGCTGGCGCGTGAGCGGAGCTTATCGGTGGAGCAGCTGATGGCGTGGAACAACTTACGCTCCGAAGTGGTGACGCCGGGCCAGAAACTGCGCTTCGCTCCGCCGACCGAGCCCGAAGCCGGGGCCCAGACAGAACCCGTTAAGGCGACACGCAATCAGCGGACGGTGGCGAAAGAGGTGCCCAAGCCCGTGCGTGCTGAGCTGCCGCAGCGCGTACACATCGTGCAGCCCGGTGACACGCTATACAACATTTCGCGGCGCTATCAAGGGCTGACGGTGGAACAGCTGCGCAAGCTCAACCACCTCAAATCTGATGAGGTAAAGCCGGGCCAGAAGCTCATCGTAGCCAGCTAGCCTTTCGCAGGCAAACAAAGCAACACGGCTCCGCTATTTCTAGCGGAGCCGTGTTGCTTTGTCAAAGCCCACTCCTAAGCGGAAAACGATTTATTAGGCTTGTTGAGGGAGCGGCCTTCCTGTTATTCGGCACCTTTTTACACGCAACAGGTTGCTAGCCGCCAAAAGGATATACTAAGCTACCACGAGCCTCGTTAACCAACTCTAATATTAACATCTCACGATGAATCCAAAGTACTTACTCAGCCTCCTGTTGTTTACCCCAATCCTGGCACACGCCCAGGCTCCATTTCCATTTGCCATCAAAGGTCAGGTGGGCCACTTGAACGCCCCGGCCAAAGTTTACCTGTTGCGCGGCAACGAAATAGCCGACTCCACGGTGCTGCAAAATGGCGCATTTGAGCTGAAAGGCACCGCCACGGCCCCCAGCGAAGCCCGCCTCGTGGTGCAGCGCAGTGGACGGCTGAAAAGTATTTACGATGCCTCACCCAATCACAAGAACATCATCCTGGAGCCCGGCACGCTGGCGGTGACCAGCACTGATTCGCTGCCGAATGCGACCCTGAAAGGCGGCCCGCTCACCTCCGACTACGACCGGCTGCAGGCCTCGCTGAAGCCCATCATTGCGCAGGCCAAGATCTACGAAGCCGCGTTTGGCCGCACGCCGGAGGCCCAGCGCAACACTCCGGAGTTCAAGCAGCGGCTGCAGACGCAGTTCGATGAAATTGGCTCCCGCATCCGGCAAGCACACCTCGCTTTTGCCAAGGCCAACCCCGCCTCGTGGGTGAGCCTGCACGCCCTACAGCAAGCCGGCATGATGAGCACGCCCGAGTACACCGAGCTGGCTCCTATTTACAACGCCTTAAACCCCGCGCTGAAAGCCTCGCCCTTGGGGCGCACGTATGGCCAGATGCTGGAAAGCATTAAGGATGTAGCCTTGGGGGCGGTAGCGCCGGATTTTACCCAGAAAACCCCGGAAGGCAAGGCGGTGTCGTTGAAGGACTACCGCGGCAAGTACGTACTGGTAGACTTCTGGGCCTCGTGGTGCGGCCCCTGCCGGGAGGAAAATCCGGCCGTCATCAAGGCTTACAATGCCTACAAGGGGCGCAAGTTCGAGGTGCTGGGCGTTTCGCTGGACGACGAGAAGAACCGGGCCAAATGGCTGCAGGCCGTGAAGGACGATAAGCTGGTTTGGACGCAGGTATCGGACCTGCGGGGCTGGGAAAACGAAGCCGCCCGGCGCTACCACGTGCAGTCCATTCCGCAGAACTACCTCATCGACCCCACTGGCAAAATTGTGGCCGTGAACCTGCGTGGCGAGCAGCTGCAAGCCACGCTGGCCCGCCTGCTTAAGTAGGTTGGCATAACTATAGAATGGCCGCTGCCCGCTCTGGGCAGCGGCCATTCTTTGTTTGCAGCGGCCTGCTATAGCACCAGATTCGGTCTTTGTCAATCACATATTTTGTATTAATTATATATCAACTTGTTATAGTTTTGTGGCCGAATTAAGCCTTCTATCTGTTGCGTTTGGCACAGCTATTGGCCGACGCTATCCATACGCTACCCTTTCTGCTTTTATGAAACAATTTCTGCTCCCGCTGCTGGGCTTGGCCCTTACCCTTACGGCTGCTTCCTGCGACTCCAAGCACAAAACGGAAGACCCGCAGCCCGCTACTCCTGCCCCGGCTGCTACCATGGACCGCACCTTTTTCTACCCCGCGTCCACCGTCAGCAGCGGTATCGGCTATGCCCCGGATGAATTGCAGACGTCGGCTTACTACGAACCCACCACGCTCAGCATCAATGTGGGCCCAAAAAGCCAACAGGACGCGCTGCACTTCGGCATTCAGCGTAGCCGCCTCGCGTCGGCGCTTACCGGCACGTACTCGCTCCAGGGCCTAGGCTCCCTGACCAACGATGCCGTGGTGCGCTACAGCTACGCTTACGTGCTGACGGATAGCCAAACCTCTCTGCGCCTCTTCGACAGCAATACCACCCAGATGGAGGGTCACGTGCGCATCACCGAGTACGATGCGGACCGCCACCTGCTCAGCGGCAGCTACGAAGTGCGCCTGCCCGACGTGTCCGACCCTACGCTGCCCAGCCGGGCCGGACAGAACGCCCCGCGCTGCCGCGTCACGGTTAGTGGCACATTCGAAAACGTGCGCCTAGAATAGAGGCCTTCCCGCCTTACCTCCTACCTATAGCCGAGACACTTAGCTGCTCCGCCCCGGCGCGGCGCGCACGGCCGGGGTTTTGATTCCGCCTAATTTAGCCGCAACTTGCCTAACGGCGCTGCCTTCAGCGGGCGGCGCCGTTTTGGTTTTGAATTCCCCCCTATGCTGAAAATAAACAAGGAAGACGCGCTCAATTACCACCAGCAGAACCCCGCCGGCAAAATTGAGGTGGTACCCACCAAGCCCGTCAGCACCCAGCTTGACCTAGCCCTGGCCTACTCGCCGGGCGTAGCCGAGCCGTGCAAAGAAATTGCTGCCAACCCCGACGACGTCTATAAGTACACGGCCAAGGGTAACCTCGTGGCCGTCATCAGCAACGGCACCGCGGTGCTCGGCCTAGGCAACATCGGGCCCGCCGCTTCCAAGCCGGTGATGGAAGGCAAAGGCGTACTGTTCAAGAAGTTCGCCGGCATCGACTGCTTCGACATCGAAATCGACGCCACCGACCCCGACGAGTTTATCCGGGTGGTGAAGGCGCTGGAGCCGACGTTTGGCGGCATCAACCTGGAAGACATCAAGGCCCCGGAGTGCTTCGCCATCGAAACGGCGCTGCGCGAGCAGATGAACATTCCGCTCATGCACGACGACCAGCACGGCACGGCCATTATTTCGTCGGCTGCGCTGCTGAGCGCCCTGGAAATCGTCGGCAAGAAAATCGACGAAATTCAAGTGGTCGTCAGCGGCGCCGGCGCGGCTGCCATCAGCTGCCTGCGCCTGTACCTGGAGCTGGGCCTGAAGCGCGAAAACGTGGTGGTGTTCGACAAGGACGGCGTCATCAACCCGCAGCGCACCAACCTGGCGCCGCTGCAGATGCAGTTTGCCACCGAGCGGCCCGTCAGCACCCTGGCCGAGGCCATGGAAGGCGCCGACTTCTTCCTCGGCCTCTCCGCCGCCAACGTGCTGGCGCCCGAGCTGCTGCTGAAGATGGCCCAAGACCCCATCGTCTTCGCGCTGGCCAATCCCGACCCGGAAATTGCCTACGAGCTGGCGCTGAGTACCCGCGAGGACATCATCATGGCCACCGGTCGCTCCGACCACCCGAACCAGGTCAACAACGTACTGGGCTTCCCCTACATCTTCCGCGGGGCCCTCGACGTGCGCGCCACGGAGATTAACGAGGCCATGAAGCTGGCCGCCGTGCACGCCCTCACGGAACTGGCCAAGGAGCCGGTGCCCGACATGGTCAACAAGGCCTACGGCGACAACACCCTGACTTTCGGCCGCACCTACCTGATTCCCAAGCCCCTGGACCCGCGCTTGATTACCACGCTGAGCCCGGCCGTGGCCAAGGCGGCCATGGAAAGCGGCGTGGCCCGCATCCAGATTACCGACTGGACGGCCTACGAGGACGAGCTGCGTGCCCGCCTCGGCGTGAACCAGAAGCTGATGAACCGCGTGACGTCGCGGGCCCGCTCGGCCCCGAAGCGCGTGGTGTACCCCGAAGCCGACAACTACAAAATCCTCAAAGCCGCTCAGATTGCCCACGACGAGGGCATTGCCCAGCCCATCCTGCTGGGCCGGCGCGACCGAATTGAGCGCATTGCCCGCGAGAACAACCTCGACCTCGAAGGCTGCCAGATCGTCGACGTCATCAACGACGAAGAAGCCAAGCGCGACAAGTACGCCGAGCTGCTGTTCCGCAAGCGCCAGCGCAAGGGCATGACCTTGTACGAGGCCAAGCGCCTGCTGCGCGAGCGGAACTACTTCGGCGCCATGATGCTGGAAACCGGCGAGGCCGATGCCTATATCACCGGCCTGACCAAAGATTACGGCAAGAGCATTCTGCCCGCTTTTCAGATCATCGGGGTGGAAGACGGCGTGCAGCGCGCGGCCGGCATGTATATCGTGCTGCACCGCAAGGGCCCGTTCTTTTTCTCGGATACCACCGTCAACATCGACCCCACAGCCGAGCAGCTGGTGGATATCATTGGTCTGACGGCCCGCGCTGTGCGCTTCTTCGATACGGAGCCGCGCATTGCTGTGCTGAGCTACTCCAACTTCGGCTCGAACGTGGGGCCGCTGCCCGACAAGATGCGCCGGGCCACGGAGCTGGCCAAGCGCCGCTTCCCCGACCTGATTCTGGACGGCGAGATGCAGGCTAATACCGCCCTGAACCGCAACTTGCTGCAGGAACACTACCCCTTCTCGGAACTGGCCGACAAGGGTGCCAATACGCTGATCTTCCCGGGTCTGACTTCCGGCAACATTGCCTACAAGGTGCTGCAGGAAATCGGTGGGGCCGAGGTAATCGGGCCGGTGCTGATGGGCATGCGCAAGCCGGTGCACATTCTGCAGCTCGGCGCCTCGGTGCGCGACATCGTCAACATCACGGCCATTGCCGTGTCCGACGCTCAGACTTATAATCAACCACTGTAGCGACTAGTAGAAAGGTTGGCGGTAGTACGCCAACCTTTCTATATACTAATATCATTAGCTATTAAATCTAATTATCTTGGGACAAACAATGCCTTCTTATCGTTACTCTGCTTACCGGCATTGCCCCTGGCCGGCTGTGCCTCGGTTCTTCCCTGAGTTCTTGAGTTTCTGATATGATTGCATACCTCGACGGTAAACTTGCCTACAAAGACCCTACGCTGGCAATTATTGACGTGCAGGGTGTGGGCTACGAAGTAAAAATCTCGCTGGCCACCTATTCCAAACTGCCCGGCGAAGGCGAAAAAGCCAAGCTCTACACCTACCAGCACATCAAAGAGGACGCGCAGGCCCTCTACGGCTTTCTCGACCCGAATGAGAAGGCCTTGTTCATGCACCTGATTTCGGTGTCGGGCATCGGGCCGGGCACGGGCATCGTCATCGTCTCATCGATGTCGGTGGGCGAAATCCGTCAGGCCATCGTGCAGGAGGATGTGCGCTCGATTCAAGCCATCAAGGGTGTAGGCCCCAAAACGGCCCAGCGCATTGTGCTGGACCTGCGCGACAAGCTGCGCAAAGACGAACTACTGGCCAAAGCCGGCGTGGAAACCGTGCCGCTGGCTCGTCAGCACAATACCAACCGCTCCGAAGCGTTAGCCGCGTTAGTGACGCTGGGCTTCGCGCGGGCCGCGGCCGAAAAGACGCTGGATGGCATTCAGCAGAAGCACGGCAACGACCTGAGCGTGGAGGAATTAATTAAATTTGCTCTTAAGTCGAATTAGGTTTCCGCGGGCCTTCGGGCCCTTTCTTTTCGCGCTTGCTTGACCACCGGTACTAAGTCTCTCACCACCCTTTCCTCCGTCGTTGTTGCGTCGCTGCTGACCTGGTGGTCCCAGGCCGAGCCCTCGACCCGTCCCTTTGCGTTTTCGCAATTGTGGAGCTGGATGGAGGCTCATCCGCACGCGCCGCTACTCACGCCGCCGGACACCACCCGTCCCGTCGCGGGCGACACCACGCGCTACCGGTCGAGCCGGCGGCCCCGTGTGGCGCCCGAAGATAGGCCGGGCAACTTCCTTTCCGAGCGGCGCCGCCGCTCGCCACTGGTGCTGCCGTTGCCTTCCAACGTGAAGCCGCAGGTGACGCTGGGCGACTCCCTGGAGTACGTGGACGTGGAAGAAAACGTTGGACAGGACATTGAGTTCCGCGACCCGGCCCGTTTGTCGTTCGCCGAATTTCAGCGCCTGCAGGAGCAGCAAGCCATCCGCAATTACTTCCGCACGAAATCGGAAGGCGGCGTGGCGGGCGGCCCCGGGGCGCCGGCCACGGCCAAGCGCCTGATTCCGAAGATCTACCTGAACCCCACGCTGGGCCGCATTTTCGGCGGGGAGTTCATCGATATCCGTCCCAACGGCGCGGCCACCATTTCGCTGGGCTGGCGCCAGAACTTCAACGACAACCCGGCGCTGACCTTGCGCCAGCGCCGCACCGGGGACTTCAACTTCCAGCAGAACTTCAACCTGAACCTGAGCGGACAGATCGGGGACAAGCTGAAGATTCTGTTCAACTACGACACGCGGGCGGCCTTCGACTTCGAAAACCAGATCAAGGCTGATTTCACGGGCTACGACACGGACATCATCCGCAAAGTGGAGATGGGCAACGTGTCGTTGCCGCTGAACAACTCGTTGGTGCAGGGTGGGCAGAACCTGTTCGGGGTGAAGACGCAGCTGCAATTCGGGCGCCTGAGCGTGACCGGCGTGGCGGCCCAGATGCGCGGCACGGCCGACGAAGTGCGCGTGCAGAACGGGGCCCAGTCGCGCAACTTCGAACTCAAGGCTTCCCAATACGAGGCCAACCGCCATTTCTTCCTCTCGCAATTCTTCCGCGAGCGGTACGACGCCTCGTTGCGCAACCTGCCTACGGTGCAGAGCGGCATTGAAATCCGGCGCGTGGAGGTGTACATCACCAACGACAACCGCACCACCGAGACGCTGCGCAACGTGGTGGCCCTGCAGGACGTGGGCGAGCCGCGGCGGTTGTACCGCAGAACCTTCGTCAACCAAACCCAGCTAAACGCTCCGCCGGCCAACGCGGCCAACACCTTGCTTTCCACGGTGCTGAACACCAGCACCACGCGGGCGCGCGACGTGCAGCAGGTGGATGATTACCTGCAGACTGGGCTAAAGCTGGAAAAGACGGTGGACTATGAACGCGTGCGGGCCCGCAAGCTTGATCCGCGCGAATACACCTTCAACGCCCAGCTTGGCTACCTCTCGCTCAACACGCCGCTGCTGCCGGAGCAGGTCCTGAGCGTTTCGTACGAGTACACGTTCAACGGCCGCTCCTTCAAGGTGGGCGAGCTGTCGGATGACTACGGCCCCAACGTGCCCGAAACCGGGGTGGTGTACCTCAAGCTGCTGCGCGCCACCAACCCCGGCGTGGGCCTGGTCAATGCCGGCGACCCGACGGTAAACTTTCCTTCGCCCACCAACCCCAACGGCAACGACCGGCTGCGCAACGGCAACCTGCCGGTGTTCGACCTGATGATGAAAAACATCTACGCGTTGAACGCCTCGCAGCTCAGCCGCGACCAGTTCCGCCTGGACATCATCTACAAGGACGACGCCACCGGCGTCGACCTGCTGTCGTTGAAAGAGGGCACGCGAATTCAGAACATTCCGCTGACGCAGGTGCTGAACCTGGACAACGTCAACCCCAACAACGACCGGCCCTCCGACGGCAACTTTGACTTTCTGCCGGGTCTCACCATCGACCCGGAGCTGGGTAAGATCATCTTCCCGGAGGTCGAGCCGTTCGGCTCCTACCTGCGCGCCAAGTTTGACACGGTCACCGTCAACGAGCGGCCGCTGATCGACAAGTACGTGTACCCGCAGCTCTACACGCAGGTGCAGAGCGACGCGCAGCAGCGCCAGGAGAAGGACAAGTTCTACCTGCGCGGCCGCTATGCAGCCACCGCCACCGACGAAATCACGCTGCCGGGTATCCGCATCCCGGAAGGCTCGGTACGGGTATACTCGGGCTCCACGCTGCTGCAGGAAGGCGTCGACTACCAGGTTTTCTACGACCAGGCCAAGGTTAAAGTACTCAACCCCAGCTACCTGAACTCGGCCAACGAGCTGCGCGTGCAGTTTGAGCGCGACGCCGTGGTGCAGGTGCTGCCGCGCAAGCTGCTGGGCGCCCGTTTCGACTACAAGTTGTCGGACGACGTGAACTTCGGGGGCACGGTAATGCACCTGATCGAAAACCAGGCCCCGGGCATTAACCGTGTGAACCTGGGCGACGAGCCGAGCAATAACACCATCTACGGGCTGGACATGAACCTGCGCAAGGAGTCGCGGGTGCTGACCAAGTACATCGACATGCTGCCCTTCGTGAACACGAAGGCGCCCTCGACGGTGGCGTTCAGCGGCGAGTTTGCGCAGTTTGTGCCGGGTAAATCCCGCCTGGGCCGCGGCGAAGACGGCGTGTCGTACCTCGACGACTTCGAAAACTCCCGCACGCCCTACACCCTCGGCAATAATAACCCGGCCAACCCCTGGCGACTGGCAGCCACGCCCGAGCCCATCGTTCGGCGCCTTGGCTTATCGGGCCGCAACATCGGCAACCCGCGCGCCAAGCTGGCCTGGTACACCATCGACCAGACCTACTTCAACAACGGCCCCTCCAAGCCCGACAACGTCAGCAACGAGGACCTGAAGAACCACTACACGCGCGGCATCACGCGCTCGGAGGTATTTCCGGGCCGCGACAACGGCCAGCTAGGCGGCAGCTTCGAAAACACGTTTGACCTGGCGTACTACCCGGCTGAGCGCGGCCAGTACAACTACAACCCCAACGTGAGCAGCGACGGGCGCTTTCTGAACCCGACCCAGTCAGCCGCGTTCAACCAGCGCAACTACGGCGGCATCTCGCGCGAAATCACGTTCGATACGGACTTCGACAACGCCAACGTGGAGTACCTGGAGTTCTGGCTGATGGACCCGTTCATCAAGAGCAAGAACCCGGGCTCGACGTACGCCGACATCGACGACTCGGACCCGACCACGCCCGACGGCCCCAACACCAAAGGCGGCGAGCTGTACTTCAACCTGGGCACCATTTCGGAAGACTTGTTGCCCGACAAGGTGTACGAGTTTGAGAACGGCCTGCCTGACGCGGACGACACCGCGCAGCAGCAGAACGTACAGGAAACCGACTGGGCCCGCGCCACGCGCCTGCAGTTCCTCACCGACGCGTTCAGCAACGCGCCGGGCGGCCGCGACCGGCAGGACGTGGGCCTCGACGGCCTGACGCAGACGGAGGAACGGGAATTTTTCCGCACCATTCCGGGCGGGGCGTACGCCGACTTCGAAGACCCCTCCGCCGACGACTTCCGTCACCACCTCGACCCGTTCTACGACAACAACGTGGCGGGCGGCACCAAAATCCTCGGCCGCTACAAGAACTTCAACGGTATGGAGGGCAACTCGCGCGCCCTCAGTGGCACGCAGAGCGCCACGGCGCTGCCCGATAAGGAGGACCTGAACCGCGACAACGTCATCAACGACACGGAGCGTTATTACGAGTACCGCATTCCGCTGAAGCCCGGCGCCGGTTCCGATGGCCTGAAACCGGGCCAGAACTTCATTGTGGACCAGGTGACTAACCGCATCCAAGGCACCAACGACGACGTGACCTGGTACCTGTTCCGCATCCCCATTCGCCAGTACACCGGCATTCAGGGGGCCCAGACGGAATTTGGCTTTAAGTCGATTCGCTTCCTGCGCATGTACCTCACGGGCTGGGAAGAGCCCACCGTGCTCCGCTTCGTGCAGATGCAGTTCGTGGCCAACCAGTGGCGGCGCTACCTGGGCGTGATTACCGAGCCCAATAGCGGCCAGACCGTCAACGTACCCAACGACGCCGATGCCTTTGCCATTTCGACGGTGGGCATCGAGGAAAACGGTCCCTCCAACGGGCAGGGCGGCACCATTCCGTACGTTACTCCGCCCGGCATTCAGCGCGACCGGGAGTACGGCTCCACTTCCACCATTCGCCAGCAAAACGAACAGTCGCTGCGCCTGTGCGTGGAAGGGCTGAAGGAGGGCTACGCCAAAGCCGCCTACAAAAACGTGACCCTGGATTTGCTGCGCTACAAGCGCCTGAAGCTATTCCTGCACGCCGAAAGTGAAACCGCGGCCAACATTCAGGACGGGCAGGTGAAAGGCTTCGTCCGCTTCGGCACCGACTACACCCAGAACTACTACCAGTACACGCTTCCGCTGACGCTGACGCGCACGGTTTCCACCGACCCGAACAACATCTGGCCCGAGGCCAACCGCATCGACGTGGCGTTGCAGGACTTTGTGGATGCCAAAGCTGACCGCGCCCGCGCCGGCTTTAGCCTGCTGGTGCCCTACTCCAAGACGCTGCCCAACGGCGCCACCATCACCGTACTCGGCAATCCCGACCTGAGCGCCCTGCAAGGGCTGATGATTGGGGTGCTGAACCCCGCCGACAACGGCCCCGACCAATCGTTGTGCCTCTGGGCCGACGAGTTGCGCGTGCGCGACTTTGACCAGACCGACGGCTGGGCGGCTACCGCCCGCTTCAACACGCGCCTGGCCGACGTAGCGAATATCACCGCCACGGGCTCGTTCACGTCCGTGGGCTTCGGGGCCTTGCAGGACCGCCCGGCCCAACGCTCGCTCGACAATGTAATGCGCGGCGACGTAAACGCGGCCGTGGCGGTGGAGAAGTTCCTGCCCGAAAAGCTCGGCCTGCGCGTACCCGTACTGGTACAGGCCGGCCACGAGAGCCGCTCGCCTAAGTACGACCCGCTCGACCCGGACATGGAGCTGTCGAAGTCGCTGGCCAGTAAGTTTGCCTCGGATGCCGACCGGGCGGCCTACCGCAAGGAGGTTATCGACCAAACCAGCAGCCGCTCCATCAGCGTGCTGAACGTGCGCAAGGAGCGCACCAACCCCGACCGGAAGCCCAAGCCCTACGACATCGAGAACCTGGCGGTGAGCTACTCCCTCACCGAGCGCCTGCACACCGACATCCGCACCGACCGCGACTTCACGCGCACCTATACCGGCGCGCTGGCCTACGTGTACCAGCCCACGCCCAAGTCGTACGCGCCGCTGAGCCAGGTGAAGGCGCTGAACTCGCCCTACCTGAAGTTTCTGCAGGAACTGAACTTCACGCCGCTGCCCTCGCGCTTCTCCTTCCGCGCCGACTTGGACCGCCGCTATAACGAACGGTTCCTGCAGCGCACGCAGGCCCAGGGCCAGGTGCCCACCACCGACGGCATCCCGGGCGTGTTCCAGAAAAGCTTCTTCATCAACCGCATCTACGACCTGAAGTGGGACCTGACGAAGAGCCTGATTCTGGACTACACGGCCACGAACCGCAGCAGCGTGGATGAGGGCGAAGGCCCCACCATCGGCGACGCTGACCCGCGCGCCCAGCAAAACCGGGACCTGCTCAAGCGCAACCTCAAGCGCGGCGGCCGGACCACCAACTTCAATCAGCAGATTGCCCTTACCTACCGCCTGCCCCTCGACAAGTTCCCGCTGACGGACTGGCTGTCGGCCGACGCGCGCTATGCCGCCAACTACTCGTGGCAGGCGGCGTCCACGGCCATCCGGGCCCCTCAGCTCGGCAAGCCGCTGACGGATACCTCCACGACGCGCGTCGACATTGGCAACACCATCCAGAACAACCAGGACATCAGCCTCAACGGCCGTATCGACCTGGTGAAGCTGTACAACAAGGTCAAGTTCCTCAACATCATCAACAACGCCCAGCCCAGCAGCAACAGCCGCGGGGCGCAGGGGCTGAGCACGATGGAACGCCTGCGCCAGGGCCAGGGCAAGGGAGAACTGGCCAACCGCAAAGACCCCACGGCCAAGGGCAACGAAGCGGATGGCGACTCGACGAAAGGCCCCGAACTGCGCGCCCTCAAGGCCGTGCTGCGCTCCTTGATGACGGCCCGCTCGCTGAACTTCACCTACACCCGCACCGCCGGTACGCTGCTGCCGGGCTACCTACCCAAGACGCGCTTCTTCGGCCTGAACAGCGACTTCTCGGCGCCTGGCGTCCCCTTCATTCTGGGCCAGCAGTATGACCTGGACGACCTCTACAATACGGCCCGGGACAACGGCTGGTACACCAGGCGCAGTGACCTGCTCAACACGCCACTGAGCTCGTTGCGCACCGAGAACCTCCAGGTGCGCACGACCCTGGAGCCCATCCGCGACTTCAACATTCAGCTGGAGGCCCGCCGCCAGAAAGTGCTGAACCGCGAGACCTTCTACCGCCTGCAGGTAAACGATTCGACACTGCAACCGTTCACCCGCCTGAACCCGGTTACGGGCGACGTAGAGCTGACGGGGGAACTAGCCCCACGCCTGCCGCTGGGCTCCGGCTCGTTCAGCACCTCGTTCTTCGCGCTGAATACGCTCTTCGGTGACCTGGACAAAAAGTCTATTTCGGATGCGTTCAACCGTTTCGTGAGCAACCGCGAAGCCATTCGCAACCGCCTGCAGGATGCCAACGGTACCCAAGGCCTGTACGGGTACAACTCGCAGGACGTGCTGATTCCAGCCTTCATCGACGCTTACCGCGGCCGCTCGTCCGATAACTACAAGGCCAAGCGCTTCAACCCCTTTGGGCAGCTGCCCATCCCGAACTGGACGGTGCAGTATAACGGCCTCTCGAACCTGCCGCTGGTGCAGCAGTACCTGCGCTCCGTTACCCTGCGCCACGGTTATTCGTCGGAGTACCAGATCCTGGGCTTTACCACCTCCACCCTGTACGAAAGGGAGCCGGAAGGATTCCCCAACCAGGTCAACCAAAACCGGCAGTACGTTCCTTATTACGTCATCAACCAAGTGGTGATAACCGAACGTCTGTCGCCGCTGATCGGGGTGAACTTCCAGACCCTGGAAAAATTCAACGGCACCCTCGACTACGGCATTGACCGTAACCTGGCCCTGAACACCACCAACGCCCAGGTAACGGAACTGCGCAGCAAGAGCATCACCATTGGCATCGGCTACACCACCAACCGCTTCCGCATCCCGTTCAAAATCGGGGGTGAGCAGCGCATCCTGCGCAACGAGCTAAGCGCCCGTCTTGACCTGTCCATCCGCGACAACATTACCGTGCAGCGGAGTATCGTGGACTACGTGGCCCCCACTTTCGACACGGCCACGCAAACCGTGAACCCCGGCCAGCCGGGCCGGCCCGAGCAGCAGGTGACCAACGGCAACCGCCAGTTCCAACTGCGGCCTACGGTTGACTACGTGGTCAACCAGCGCCTGAACCTGCAGTTCTATTTCACGCGCAACGTGTCGCAGCCCCGGGGCCAGACCACCTCGTACAAGAATGCCGCTACGGAAGGCGGTATCCAGCTCCGCTACAGCCTGTCACAGTAACCGCAGCGGGCGTAACAGGCAAACGGGGGAAGCGCAGCCATGCCGCTTCCCCCGTTTGTTTTTTGTTTCAGGTCCGTGCCAGCCCGAATTCCCGCCGCGGCTGATGCCGCCATTCATTATCTTTGGCCGCCGCCAGCGTGCGGCTGGTTTACACTTTCTTTCCCTGCTTGCCCGATATGAACCTTCCCGCTAACCTGAAGTACACCAAAGAGCACGAGTGGATCCGCATCGAAGGCGATGTGGCCTATGTGGGCATCACGGATTTCGCCCAGAAAGAACTCGGCGACATCGTTTACGTGGACATTGATTCGGTTGACAAGGAAGTCAGCAAGGACGAAGTATTCGGTACGGTAGAAGCCGTGAAGACCGTTTCGGACCTATTTAGCCCCATCTCCGGCACCGTGGAGGAAGTAAACCCCGCGCTGGCCGACGCCCCCGAAACCGTCAACTCCGACCCCTACGGCGACGGTTGGATGATCAAAATGCGCATCGGAAACCCGGCTGAGCTGGATGCCCTGCTGTCGGCCGAGGCCTACGGCGAGCTGGTAGGCGCCTAACTGCGCGCGGCGGTGGTTCGGTACCTGCCCGTAGTGGTGTCCGCGGCGTGGACGTTGTTCATGCTTTGGGGCACGCTCAGCCCGCTGAACCAGCTCCCGCCCCTACCCGAGTGGGAGCTACTTTCCTTTGACACGGCCGCCCACGTGGGCATCTTCGTGGTAACGGCCGTGCTCTACGTATCGACAGCCCGGTGGCAACGGCTCTTCCCGAGCCTGCGCCACCGGGCTTTCCTGTGCACGCTGGTTGTGTGCCTGCTGCTGGGCGCGGGCATCGAGCTGGCCCAGACGCTGATGGCGCTCGGCCGCTTAGGCGAGTGGACCGACCTGATCAGCGACGGCCTGGGCGCCGTGGCCGGGCTGGGCCTGATGCGCCTGACGCAACGCTGGTGGGACCTCGGCCGGATGCCGGCTTAAGCGCGTACACCGCTCATGCCTTCACTTTCACGGTCTTTGCTGGTCGGTAGCGCGGTACTGCTTGCCCTGGATACCCGGCCAGCTGCGGCGCAGGATCTTAACCGGGCCCGCCGCACCATTGAGCACTTAGCCAGCCGGCGCCTGCACGGCCGCGGCTACGTGCGGCAGGGCGAACGGCGCGCGGCTGATTTTATCCGGCAGCGGTTCAAGCAGCTTGGCTTGCAGCCCCTAGCACCAGGGTACTTCCAACCCTTTACCCTCGACGTTAACACGTTTCCGGGCCAGCTACGCCTGCGAGCGGGCAACCATGCCCTGCAGGCGGGTGCTGACTTCATTGCCGAGCCCAGCTCTGGTGCGGCCGCTGTCAACGGCGTACCCGTGTACCTCGACTCCTTAATATACAACGACGAGCAGGCCGGCCAACGCTTCCTGGCCACCCCGCTGCAGGGCCGTATTCTGGTTTTGCGCCAACGCGACGCCGAGCGGTTACGCACCTTGCCCACTGTATTTGCTGAGCATGTACAACAAGCAGCAGTGCGCCTCACGCTGGTTTCCGGCAAGCTCACCGCTTCACTGAGCAGCACTGTGGCCCCGCAGGCACAGCTGCAAGTGCTAGCCAGCAAATGGCCGCAGTTGCAGCCCGAGCAGTCGGTCAGCGTGCAGGTGCAGGCCCAGCTGCGTACAGCCTACCCCACCCAGAATGTGGTGGGCTTCCTGCCGGGCACTGCGCAGCCGGATTCGTTTTTAGTGCTAACCGCTCACTACGACCACCTCGGTCAGATGGGCCGGCGCGCATACTTTCCCGGCGCCAATGACAACGCCAGCGGCACCGCTATGCTACTGGAGCTGGCCGCTTACTATGCCCAGCCCGAGCACCGCCCTCGCTGTTCGGTGGCCTTTCTAGCCTTCGGAGCCGAAGAGGCGGGCTTGGTTGGCTCACGTTACTTCGTCAAGCATCCGTTGCTTCCGCTTGAACGCATCCGCTTCCTGCTCAACCTCGATTTGGCGGGCACCGGGCAAACTGGCGCCACCGTGGTCAACGGCCGCATTCACGAGGCGGAGTACCGGCAGCTAGTCCGCTTAAACGATGCAGGGCATTACCTACCTGAACTAGCCCCGCGCGGCCGCGCAGCCAACTCCGACCATTACCCCTTTTCCGAGGCTGGGGTACCGGCATTTTTCCTTTACACCCGCGGCACGCCTACTCATTACCACGATGTCTATGACCGGGCCCGGACACTGCCGCTGACCGGGTTTGCTGGCCTCTTCCGCCTGGTGGTGGCGTATTGCCAGGTGCTGAGCCGGACGCCATAGTCCGCTTCGCCTTGAGCAATTAACGACCCGGCATAAAAACATTCATCCCGGAACTGTCCGTGGTGGATACGGCCAATTCCGGGATGATAAGAAACAGAGCGGGTGGCGCCGCGCTGTTTAGCTGTTGCTGCGCAGGGAGCCCATTACTTGCTTGGCTACCGATTCCCACTCCGGCTTTTGGCGGTCGGGGCAGGAGAAGGTGCACATCAGCAGGCGGCCTTCTACGTCCGTGAAGAAGATCAGCTGGTAAACCTGGTGGCCCAGTTCTGGCTTCATCATTTCGATAAAACCGATTTTGCGGCCGTTGATTTCTTTAACACCGTCGGCGAAGAACGTGGCGTCCGAGTATTGCTTGCGGTACGTCTTCATGAAGTTCGTCGCGTACATGTCGACCATGTCCTGATCGGCCGTGTTGTCGGTGTACGCAAAGGCGAGGCTAGCGTGCGAGGCGTTGGTGTAGATAACGCTCGGACGGCTCTGTGCCTTGGCATAGAGAAAATCCATCTGCTGCTCGCTCATCACCTCGAAGCCTTTGGGGATGAGGATTTCCACCCGTTCGCTTAGAACGCGCTTCTTAATCAGCTCCACTTCAGCAAAAGGCTTAGCAGCCATCAGCAGCACTGCCAAGCAGAGCAACGGGGCGAGTAGAACTTTCTTCATGACTAGAACCAACAAAAGGTGAACATTCATTCTGGGTAAACTACCGAACAGCCCGTGGGGATTCTGTTTGGATAACACAATTTAGGAAGAAAAGCTGTGTGCGCAAGAACTTTATACAAAAATAATTTAGTGCAAAAGCAAACGGCGCAAGCTATTCAAGTCAAAAAGGCCTGTGGAGACCGGGAAGGCATTTTTTGAACATACACTCAGTACCTAAGGAAGTTGCAAGGTGAGTGAGCAAGCATATACATACTCTTATACTGAATTGTATTGAGAATGTTCAATTGGATTTACGAAGCATGTAGAAACACGGTTTTGCGGTTAAAGAATATTATTGAGTTGTTCCTTGATCTTCTCCAGTTCCTCTTTCATCCCCACCACGAGGTGTTGGATGGTTGAATCGTTGGCTTTGGAACCTATAGTATTGATTTCGCGACCAATTTCCTGCGAAATAAAGGCCAATTTCTTACCGCTGTATTCGGGCAGGTGCACCGTTTCGGTGAAGTAGTGCAGATGGCTGACCAACCGTACTTTTTCCTCGGCGATGTCAAGCTTCTCGATATAGTATAGCAACTCCTGCTCGAAGCGGCTGGGGTTGAACTGGTCGCTCTGAGCGAGGTCGGCCAGGCCGTCGTGCATGCGGCGGCGCACATTCTCCAGGCGTGTGGGGTCGTGGCGGTCCACGTCGGCCAGCAGAATGCGGATGCGGTCGATGTAGCTTAGAATCTCAGTGGTCAGGGCCTGGCCTTCGGTGCGGCGGAAGTCCAGGGCCCGGTCCAGGGCCTCCTGCACCAGCGGCTGCAGATCGGTCCACGACAGGTTCAGCTCTTCCTCGGTGGGCGTGGCGGCCTCGGTGGGCGACTGCACGACGCCGGGCAGGCGCAGGGCCAGCTCCAGCAGGTTGTCGGTGGGGGCGCCAAGCTCCTGGGCCACGGCTTGCAGCTCCTGGTAAGCGGCCGTCAGGACTTCACGGTTTAGGGTAGCCCGCGAGCGGGTGCTGGCCGGGCGGGTGATGTCGATGCTGACGTTGACCTTGCCGCGCACCAGTTGCTTGCTGATGAGGTTGCGCAGCTCCAACTCGCTGGAGGCCAGCGAACGGGGCATACGCAGGCTGAGGTCCATACCTTTGGAGTTCAGCGACTTTATCTCGACGACGGCGGTGTAGTGCTCGGTTTCGCGCTGGGCGACGCCGTAGCCGGTCATGGATAGCAACATGGGCGGAGGTGGTGTAAAAGGGACGACAAAAGTACGGCCTAATGCAGACATTCAAGCACTTGCATATGTCATAACATAAGCATAACTGGCCCGTCATACTGACGTAACAGGGTCAAAATACTTTTGCGGCGCTAACCAGCACATGCTTATGCGCCGTTCTTTTTTACTGTTTTTGCTGCTGACCGTCAGCAGCTTGGCTTTTGCCCAGCAAGGTTCTATCGTCGGCAAAGTCGTCGATAAGAAAACGGGCGAGGCCGTGATTGGGGCCACCGTAGTAGTGCCGGGCACTACGCAGGCCGCGCCGGTGGACGTGGAGGGCAATTATGAGCTGAAGCTCCCGGCCGGTACCTATAACATCCTGATGACTTACATCGGCTACAAGCCCATGAATTTCACGGGCATTGTGGTAAGTGCGGGTCAGAAAACGACGCTTAACGGCGCGCTGGAAGAGAACGTGCACTCCCTGCAGGAGGTGACCGTGACCGGCCAGAAGCAGACGGGCACCGAAGTGGCGCTGATTCAGGACCTGCGCAAGAGCGAGGTGGTGGTCAGCGGCATGTCGAACGACCAGATTGTGAAGACCCTGGACCGCGACGCGGCCGAGGTGGTGAAGCGCATTCCGGGCGTAACCATTCAGAACAACAACTTTATCGTCATCCGGGGCCTGGCCGAGCGCTACAACACGGTGCTGCTGAACGACGCCCTGACGCCGTCGGCGGAAGTGGACACCCGCTCGTTTTCCTTCGATATCCTCCCCTCCTCGGTTATCGACCGGGTCCTGATTTTCAAGTCCGGCTCGCCGGAACTGCCGGGCGAAATGGGTGGCGGCGCGGTGAAAGTGTACACCAAGAACTCGGTGCTCGACAATGCCACGTCGCTGAGCATATCGGGCTGGTACCGTGCCGGCACCACGGGCCAGAACTATATGAGCAGCGCCCGCGGCAACTCCGACTGGCTGGGCTTCGACAGCGGGCAGCGCCAACTGCCGAACAGCACGCCTGAGCGCGTGGAAGGCTCGGTGGTGGGCTTCCGCAACCAATGGACGCCGCAAACCATCACGGCGCGCCCGGATTTGCGGATGTCGCTGGGCTTGAACCGGCGTTTCGAAATCGGGCAGGCGTACCTGAGCAACGTTACGTCGGTGTCGTACTCGAACACCCACGAGCAGTACAGCATCAACCGCAACCGCTACCTGATTGAGCTGGACCCGACCACCGGTCAGCCGGCTCCGCAATACCTCTTTAAGGATGAGCGCTCCTTGACGGGCACCCGCCTGGGGGTAATTCATAACTGGCAACTGCGCCTCAACAACCGCAACCGTCTGGAATTCCGCAATTTCCTGAATCAGTACGGCACCGACGAAGTGCTGCACCGCACGGGCACCATCGTGGATCAGGAGCAGGACCGCGACGATTACGCGCTGCACTACCAGAGCCGCACCATCTACTCGGGCCAGCTGCAGGGCACGCACGAGGTGGGCCCCAAAGACCGCACGACGCTGTCGTGGGCAGCGGGCTACAACTACGTGTTCCGCGACGAGCCGGACTACAGCCGTTACCGCGCGACCCGCATGATGGGTACGGACCGGGCTTTCCGGGTGAACATTCCCAACGGCGGCAACGCGTTCGACGTGAGCCGGTATTTCTCGGACCTGCGCGAAAACACCTATATGACCAGCGGGCAGTGGGAGTACCGCCTGCCCGGCCGCGACACCACCTCGGCCACCCAGTACAAGCTGCGCGCCGGTTTCTACGCCGAGCAGAAGAAGCGTGACTACGACAGCCGCTACTTCTCCTACGTGCGGGGCCGCAATTTCAATGGGGCCCTGGCTAACCTGCCGATCAACGAGATTTTTGCGCCTCAGAACGTGCGGGAAGACGGCGGCTTCGTGCTGGCCGAAGGCACGACCGGTGAGGACCGTTACAGCGCCGAAAACACCCTGCTGGCCGGTTACGTGGGTGTAGTAGTCCCGATTTCGGATAAATTCAGCCTCTCGGGTGGGGTGCGCGTGGAATACAACCGCAAATACCTGCAGAACGGCGACCCAACCGATACGGCTTACCTAGAACGCCGCGTGATTCCGATGCCGTCGTTTAACGCGACCTACAACTTCACGGAACGCTCGTTGCTGCGCCTGGGGGGCAGCATCACCGTCAACCGGCCCGAATTCCGCGAGGTGGCCACCTACAACTACTTCGATTTTGGCCTCAACGCCGACATCAGCGGCAACGCACGCCTGAAGACCGCGACCATCTACAACGCGGACCTGCGCTACGAATTCTACCCCACGCGCTCGGAAATGATTTCGGTGGGCGCCTTCTACAAGTACTTCCGCAACGCCATCGAGCAGGTGACCAAGTCCGTCTCGTCGTCGCAGCTGAACCTCACGTACGACAACGCCCGCATGGCCTACGACGCGGGCGTGGAGCTGGAAGCGCGCAAGTCCTTGCTGGGGCTGACCAGCAGCCCGGTGCTGCAGCGCTTTGCCTTCGTGCTGAACGCCTCATTTATCTACAGCCGCGTGGACCTGTACAAGAAAGCCTCGACGGAAAACTTTGCCCTCTTCAACCGGGCGCTGCAAGGCCAGTCGCCCTACGTGGTGAATGCGGGCGTGTTCTACCAAGACGACGACCACAAACTGCAGGTATCGGCGCAGTACAACGTGGTGGGCCAGCGCATCCAGTTCGTGGGCGACCGGCAGTTTAACTACTCCATTATCGAGATGCCGCGCCACGTGATTGACCTGGCCGTGACCAAGGGCTTCGGCAAGCACCTGCAGCTGAAAGCCGGGGCGCAGGACATCCTCAACCAGTACGTGCGGCTGCTCTACGACTTTGACCGCAACGGCAAGATCAGCAGCGACGAGCGGGGCGCTTTTGCGCGCTACCGCCGCGGCAACTACTCCACGCTCGGCTTGGTGTACAACTTCTAACCGCGCCGCAGTACACAATAACGTAATCTGCTCCTAACGAAACGATAACGCCTCCTGTAGCCCAGGGGGCGTTGTCGTTCCAGACCTTCGCAGCGCAATTCACCTCCATTCGCTCTGGTTATGAAAAAGCTTCTACTCCCCGCGCTCCTGGCCTTTGCCTCGCTGGCAACCCTCCCCCTGTCGACGGCCCAGGCCCAGACCTGCGGCACCCCGACGCAAGTGGTGACGGGGACCATCACGGCCAACACGCGCTGGACGGCCGATAAAATCTACGTGCTGGCGGGCTTCGTGTACGTGGACAACAACGCGCAGCTGACCATCGACCCGGGCACCATCATCCGCGGCGACAAGCTTTCGAAGGGCACGCTCATCATCAAGCAGGGCGCCCGCATCATTGCCGACGGCACTGCCGCCCGCCCCATCGTCTTCACCTCGAACCAAGCTCCCGGCGCCCGCGGCCGCGGCGACTGGGGCGGCCTGATCATCTGCGGTCGGGCGCCGGTAAACCTGGCCGGCACGCCCACCGTGGAAGGCGGCGTGGGCGCCCAATACGGCGGCACCGATGCCAACGACAACTCCGGCACGCTGCGCTACGTGCGCATCGAGTACCCGGGCATTGCGTTCGGGCAAGACAACGAAATCAACGGCCTGACGCTGGCCGGCGTGGGCGCGGGCACCACTATCGACTACGTACAGGTGTCCAACAGCGGCGACGACTCCTTCGAGTGGTTCGGGGGCACGGTGAATGCCAAGCACCTGGTGGCCATCGGGGCCACCGACGACGACTTTGACACGGACAACGGCTACTCGGGCAAGGTGCAGTACGCGGTGACGTTGCGCAACCCGGCCGAGGGCGACATCTCCGGCTCCACGGCCTTTGAATCCGACAACGACGCGGGCGGCACCTCCAACAACCCGCGCACCTCGCCGGTATTCTCCAACGTCAGCGCCTTCCTGCAGGGCCCCGGCACCGGCAACTTCACCCGCGCCATGCACCTGCGCCGCAACACGCAGATTTCCATCTTCAACTCGGTGCTGACGGGCTGGCCCACGGGCCTGACGCTGGACGGCGCCGGCGCCCAGGCCAACGCCACCAGCGGCGCGCTGACGCTGAAGAACAACGTGATGGCGGACATGGGCAACAACTTCCAGGCCGCCGGCACGGGCACCACGACCTACGACGTGGCGGGCTTCTGGAACACGGCCGGCAACGCCAATACCATTTCGACGCTGACCGCGCTGGCCCTCGACGCGAACAACTTCACGCTGACCAGCCCCAGCTTCCTGCCGCAGAGCACCTCGCCCCTGCTCTCGGGCGCCGCGTTTGCCGATGCCAAGCTGGCCGGCGGCTTCTTCGACAACGTGGCCTACCGCGGCGCCTTCGGCGCCACCAACTGGCTGAGCGGCTGGACCAACTTCAACCCGCAAACCACCGACTACTGCGCCGTGGCGACCAGCAGCAAGAAAGCCTCGGACCAGGTGCAGGGCCTGGGCGTGTACCCCAACCCGACGGCCGGTGCCTCAGCCGTGGCCTTTGAGCTGCGCCGCGCCGGCGCCGTGACGGTGCGCGTGCTCGACGTAACCGGCCGCGAAGTGGCCGTGGTGACGGAAAACCAGAAGCTGGCCGCCGGCAAGCAGGAAGTGAAGCTGCCCGCCACGCTGACGAACGGCGTGTACACGGCCACCGTGCAAACCGAGGAAACCAGCGCCGCCGTGCGCTTCGTGGTAACCAAGTAACTACCGCCTTACGCGTACCTACTCTATCCCGTTAGTTAGTCCCGCGGCCCGTCTCCTTCCGGAGGCGGGCCGTTGGCTTTCGGCCGGGCCTCCAGGTTCATTTCCGCCGCTGATTGCCGAACTTGCTCCGCCCGCGCCAATGCGGACCGTTTGCTCCTCATGCCCGATTCGTCGTTGCCCCGCGTGCTCATGCTGCCCAAGTGGTACCCGCACCGCTACGACGTGCAGGACGGCGACTTTGTGGAGCGGCACGTGGCGGCGGTGGCGCCCTACGCGCAGGCGGCCGTACTATTTGCCACCGTGGCGCGCGGACCGCTGCAGCAGCTGGTGGAGCTGGAGGCAGATTGGGAAGCCGCCGTGCCGACGCTGCGTTACTACTACCGCGCCCGGCTCACGGGGTTAGCCATCCTCGACAAGCCGCTGAAGCTGCTGCTGTACTTCGGCTGCATCGGGCACGGCTACCGGCAGCTGCGGCGCCGCTGGGGGCCGCCGCAGCTGGTGCACGTACATGTGCTGCTGCGCACCGGCCTGGTGGCCTGGGCGCTGAAGCGGCTGACCGGGCTGCCTTACCTGGTGACGGAGCACTGGACGCTGTATTTGCCCGCCAACGCCCACCACCTCGGGCGGCTGCGGCGCTGGCTCACGGCCGCCGTGGTGCGCCGGGCGGCGGCGCTGCACACCGTGTCGGCCGACCTACAACGGGCCCTGGCCCGGTTCGGCGCCGTGAATGCGCGGAGCGTGGTCATTCCGAACGTGGTGGATACGACGGCATTTCACCCGCCTACCGCAGCCGAGCAGTTGCCGCCTTCCGATCCGGCGTGCGGCGGACGGCTGCTGCACGTGGCGGCTTTTAATGAACAGGCCAAAAACCTGAGCGGCCTGCTGCGCACCGTGGCCCGGCTACGGGCCAGCCGCCCGGAGTTGAGCCTGCGCATCGGCGGCTACGGCCCGGCGGAGGCAGCCTTGCACCGGCTGGCCGACGAATTGGGGCTCGTGCGGAGCGGCGGGGTCGAGTTTTTGGGCAAGCTCAGTCACGCGCAGGTAGCCGCCGAAATGCGCCGCGCCGACCTTTTCGTGCTCTTTAGTAACTACGAAAACCTCCCCTGCGTGCTCATCGAAGCGCAGGCCAGCGGGCTGCCGGCCGTGGCTACGCGCGTGGGCGGCGTGCCCGAGCTGCTAGCCGGCACCGACGCCCGCGGCCGGCTGGTAGCGCCCGGCGACGAAGCGGCACTGGCCGCCGCTATCGAGGAATTGCTCAGCCAGCCCAAACCGGCGGCTGCCGCCGTCAGCGCCGACGCAGCACGCTTCAGCTTCCCCGTGGTAGGCCAGCAGCTCGCCGGGCTGTACCGCCGCGTGTTGGGCTTACCGTTGCCTTCATCACTGCCGGTCTGATGCTGCTGCGCCTGTTTCACACGTTTGCGGCTCGGCTGGGCGTGGCCCTGTGCAACTTCGCGGTGGTGCTGCTCACGGCGCGTTACCTGGGGGCCGCGGGCCGGGGGCAGATCAGCCTGTTTGTGACCGATGTGGCCCTACAGCTGCTGTTTATCGGACTGCTGGGCGGCTCGTCGCTGATTTACCTGGCACCGCGGCGCAGCGTGTGGCACCTGTTCGGCCCGGCGCTGGCCTGGGCCACGCTGGTTTGCGCCTTGGGCACCGTGGGCATCTGGCTATGGCGCGGCACCGGCGCGGCCTACGCCGGGCATCTGTTCGCCGTGTCGTGGGTGCAGGCTGCCTTTTCGATTACCACCACGCTGCTGCTGGCCCGGCGCCGCGAACAAGCCTACAACTACCTCAACCTGATCCAGGCCGGGTTGCTGGCCGCCGCCTTGCTGCTTGTCTTCTGGGGCCTGCAGGTGCGCGTGGTAGCCGTGTTTTGGTGGGCCTGCTACGTGGCCTACGGCCTGCCGCTGTTGGCCAGCCTGCTGCTGCTGCTGCGCCTGCCCGATGCCCGGCGCGGCACGCTGCAAGAGCTGCGCAGCACCACGCGCGAACTAGCCCGACACAGCCGCGGGGCGCATTTTTCCAACATCCTGGCCTTTCTCAACTACCGCCTCAGCTACTACTTTCTGGCGGCGCTGGCCGGGGCGCAGGCCGTGGGCGTGCTGTCGGTAGGCGTGGCGTTGGCCGAGGCCATCTGGCTGATTCCGCGCTCCGTTTCGCAGGTGCAATACGTGGATATGGTTCACGCCGATGATAAAGCGGGGCAGGCCGCGCACACGGTTCGCATAGCCCGCACGGCCCTGCTGGCCACCGCGGCGGCTCTGCTGGTGCTGCTGCTGTTGCCAGCCGCCGTGCTGGCCGCCGTGTTCGGCCCTGAGTTCGGCGCCGCCCGCCCGCTCATTGCGCTGCTGGCGCCCGGGGTGCTGGCCGTCAGCCTGACGATGCTGCTCAACAGCTACTTTGCCGGCCAGGGCATCTACCGCGTCAACAACTTGGCTGCTACGGCAGGTCTGGCGGTAACGCTATTGGCTTGCACCACACTGATTCCGCTGTGGGGCGCCGCCGGCGCGGCGCTGGCCACTACGCTATCCTACGTGGCTTCCACCAGCTATTTGCTTACCCAGTTTCGCCGGGCGTCGGGTTTGCCGCTGAAGTCGTTGCGCCCGCGCTGGCGCGACATCATGAGCTGGCGCCAGCGCGGATAAAGCGGCGCGGGGCTGCCTGTGCTGGCTGTATACTCTCAGGTCTTGATTGGGCAGCAACAGCGGTGCACGGCTCGATGCAGTCATTACAAAACGCTCGACACTGGGCGCCTTTTACCGGGGCATACCGCCCGGCCGCACCTTCCTAGGTACGTTTTCTGGGCCACCTGCTCTGCCCTAGTCTGCTGCGCAAATTGCCTGATGCCCTCAGGCGCCTGGTCCGCCAGCTGCTGGTGCCGCGGGGCAGTCAGCGGCTTGGATCGGATACGAACGTCTCAGCCCCGGGCTTGGGCCCACTACGGCTGCATATGCCGCCCGGCCATGCACCCAGGTGCCCCGCGGCGGGGCAATAAGCTTCCTTCCCAAACTATTTATCCTTGGGTTCTACGGCCTGCGTCACTGGCATGACGCAGGCTTTTTTATACATTAACTCGGCCATTTGCCACCCGCAGTTACCCGAGCGACTTACGCTCGTTTGTGGCCTTTTATCCACCGGGTTTTCCGGCCCCGCTTACGCGTACTCCGCCTGGTCCGGCGGGAGTTGATTGCTGATTTCCACCATCCTTTCCTCTCATATGCCAACACTACTACCCTTGTCCGGCCAGTGGGGCCGGACCATTTTGCGGCTTGCCCAGCGCTGTGGCATTAGCGGGGCACTGTTGCTGAGCTTGCTGGCCCTCAGCCGCGGGGCGCAGGCACAGGCGCCGGCCAACGATGACCCTTGCGGCGCCGTCACGCTCACTGCCAACGGGGCGTTGTGCGTCAGCCCCACGCTGAGCACCAACGCGGGCGCTACTACGACCACGCCCAACGGCTACACCAACCCCAGCGGCTGCGGCACGGCCACCCTTCCCAAGGATGTGTGGTTCAAGTTCACCACCAGCGCCAGCGGCCCCACCAGCTTCGGGGCAGCTATTACCGTCACGGGCAACCCGGCGGGCATCATTCACCTGTTCACCGCCGCCTCGTGCACCGGGCCGTTTACCGAGCTCGACTGCAGCGCCGCTACGACCCCAAACACGGTAGCGCCACGCCTGACCACCGGCTCGCTCACGGCCAACACCACCTACTACATCCAGGTAGCCGGCTCCACCAACAACGATACGCCGGGGCCGTTTACCATCTGCCTCACCGACGGGCCCGCCGCGCCCACCTGCGGACAACCGCTTATCGGCGCGTTTACCAGCACGGGCCTGACCACGGGCACTTTAGCCGTTACACCGGGCCTGAACAACGCGGGGCCGCTGACCGTGGCCATCGAGAACAACACGGCCCAGAATACCTTCGGCACCTTCACCGTCACTGCTTCGCCGCTGCCGCTGACGGGGCTCACGCCCGGCAGCAGCTACACGGTACGAGCCACGGGCAGTTGCCCGACGGGCGGCCAGGCTACGGCTACCTACACCTTTCGGGTGCCGATTCCGAACGACGAGCCCTGCGGAGCGGTAGCCCTGCCGCTGAATGGCAGCGTCTGTACGCCTATGGCGGCCAGCAACAGCGGGGCTACGTCCTCCGCCGCCTCCAACTTGCTACTGGGCTGCGGCGGCAACTCGTCCCTGCGCCACGACGTCTGGTTTACCGTCACCACAGCGGCCAGCGGCCCCGGCAGCACCAGCTTCTACGTCACCGTCGATGGGGAGGCGGCGCGGCGCGTTATCCTGCTGCAGGGCACTTCCTGCTCGGGCAGCTTCACGCAGCTGGCCTGTGCCACCAGCACGTCCTCGTCGGGTCCGGCGCCCACGCTCAGCGCCACGGGCCTGACTCCGAACACAACGTACTACCTGCTCGTCGACGAAACGGGCACCTTCAGCACCGGTAGTGTTGGCACTTTTGCCATCTGCGTAGCCAGCGTGCCGCCCTGCCCGCCCCTGAGTCTTGCCCCGACGGCCACCAACATTACCACCACTTCGGCTCAAGTGCTCTTCAACGTGCCTAATAGCTTGCCCAGGCCCACCGACTACACCCTCACATACACGCCGCAGGGCGGCACAGCCACCACCATGCAGGTAGCATCGGGCCCGGCTATGCTCACGGGCCTGACGCCCGGCACCACTTACCAGGTGTGCGTGGCCGGCAACTGCGCCGGCGGTGGCCAAGCCCCGCCGGTGTGCACCAGCTTCACTACCCAGGCAGCATGCCCGGCCCCTACGGGCCTGAGCGTTACCAACGTCACCACCACTTCGGCCCAGCTCAATTTCACCGGCCCCTCGAACGGCAGCAGCTACACCGTGACGCTCACGCCCCAGGGCGGCACGGCCACTACCATTCCCGCCACGGCCCCGCCGGTGCAGCTCACGGGTCTCACAGCCAGCACCGCGTACACGTTGAGCGTAGTAGCCAGCTGCGGCGCAGGCCAGACTTCGCAGCCCGCTACGCTGACCTTCAGCAGCGCCGCGCCGTGTCCGGCCGTCACGGGCCTCACGGTAACGGCTAACGGCAGCACCGGCGCGACGGTAAGCTTCACGGGTCCGGCCAACGCCACCGGCTACGTGGTGTCGTACGTACCTGCGGGCGGTGGCACGCCCACGACCCTGGCCGCCACGACGTCGCCGGTAGCCGTTACGGGCCTTTCGCCGCTTGTCAGCTACTCCTTCAGCGTGACGACAAGCTGCACCGGCGGGCTGACCTCACTGCCGGCTACCACGAGCTTTACCCTGGTCCCCTACTGCACCACCAACCTCGGGGGTAGCTGCCCGCCGAATATTAGCGCCGTAACCATTCCCAACACTACGCTCAACAATGCCAGCGGCTGCTCGGGCTCGAGCGGCAACTACTACGTGCTCTACCCCGCTGCCGGCAGCACCACGGCCACGCTGCTGCGCGGCCAGACCTACCGGCTCAACGTAACGGCCAGCGGCGGAGCAGCCGACATTGTAGCCTGGCTCGATCTGAACCGCAACGGTCAGTACGAAGCAGCCGAGGGCGTGCAGGTAATTGTGGGCGGGCAGGCCAACGTACCCGCCGGCACCAGCCTTGTCATCCCGGCTACCGCGCAGCCAGGGCCCACGGGCCTACGCATCCGGAGCCGGACCACGGGCGCCGGCCTCGGCACCGGCGACGCCTGCACCCAGGTGGGCTCGGGCGAAACCGAGGACTACATCGTCACCATCGACGTGGCCACGGCTAGCCGGTCCGGCGCACTAGCCGCCCAAGTCGACGTGTACCCCAACCCGGCCCAGCAGGCATTCTGGCTGCAGCTACCGGCGTCGCTCAGCCGCGCGGGCGTGCAGGCCACGCTGCTCAACACGCTGGGGCAAAACGTCCGGCAGCACCGGTTTGCACCGGCGGCCGCGGGGCTGAAAGCGCAGGTCGAGGTGAGCGGCCTGCCCAAGGGCGTATACACGCTACAGCTGACCACGGCTGCCGGCCCAGTAACCAAGCGCGTGGTGGTGGAATAACCGCCCAGCTCCAACAAAAACCGCCCCTTCGGCCTTGGCTGAAGGCGCGGTTTTTGTTGGTGAGTGGCTAGGTAAAGGCCTCTTAATCGTCCCCCTACAATCCTCTAGCTGATGGGCACTTTGCGCAGCATGGCCTCGATGAGGTCCTGGGTGCGTACGCCGTCGGCTTCGGCTTCGTAGGTGAGCATGATGCGGTGGTTGAGCACGTCGGCGGCCACGTCCTTGATGTCCTCGGGCAGCACATAGTCGCGCTCGTCGAAGAAGGCCACGGCGCGGGCCGCCCGGTGCAGGGCAATGCTGGCGCGCGGGCTTACGCCGTACTGCACATACTGGGCAAACTCGGCCAGGTCGTACTCGGCGGGCTTGCGGGTGGCAAATACTAGTTCAATGATGTACTTCTCCAGCGTATCAGAAATCTGCACCTGGTTGATCAGCCCGCGGATGCCGAAAATGTCTTCCTTGGTGAGCACGGCCTGCACGTCGCTGGCGTAGGAGAGGTTGGCCATGCGGCGCATCACCTCCAGCTCCTCCGCCTTCTTGAGGTAGTCCACGTACACCTTCAGCATGAAGCGGTCCACCTGCGCTTCGGGCAGCGAGTAGGTCCCCTCCTGCTCTACGGGGTTCTGGGTGGCCAGCACCAGAAAGGGCAAATCGAGCGGAAACGTGGTTTCGCCGATGGTCACCTGCTTTTCCTGCATGGCTTCGAGCAGGGCCGACTGCACCTTGGCCGGCGAACGGTTCACCTCGTCGGCCAGTACCAGATTGGCGAAAATGGGGCCCTTCTTGACCTCAAAATCCGACGTGGCCTGGTTGTAAATCATGGTGCCGACCAGGTCGGAGGGCAGCAGATCGGGCGTAAACTGCACCCGCTGAAAGTGCAGGTGCAGCACCTGAGCCAGTGTGCTGATAGTAAGCGTCTTGGCCAGACCGGGCACACCCTCAAGCAGCACGTGTCCGCCCGTAAAGAGCCCGATGAGCAGGCGGTTGAGCATGTACTGCTGGCCCACCACCACCTTGCCGACTTCGGCCGATACCTGCCGGATTTTCTGCTGGTAGTGCTGCGTGAGGTCGGGGGAATACGAGGGGTCGGGCATGGGCGTCGGCGCTGACAAGTGGCTAAAGGTACAATCAGCCCCGCACAAGGCATTATTCCGGCCGAAATTGAATAAGCCCCCGTGCCATCCGCCCACTGGCCCCAAGGCCCAAAGAAAAAGCCCCGCCGGCAGAACCGGCGGGGCTTTTGTGCGGGGTAAGCGGCGTGCTTACTGGCGCACGATGCGGCGCGTGTCGGTGCCGCCGTCGGTGGCAGCACGCAGGATGTAGACGCCGGTGGGCTGCTGGCGCAGGTCCAGCAGCAGCTGCGCCTGGCCGGCCGGTACCACATGGCGGTACACCACCTGGCCCACGGCGTTGAGCACGGTCAGCTCCACGGCTTTGTGGTAGCCGCTCAACTGCAGCGTGAGCTGGCCGTCGGGGGTCGGGTTGGGGAAGAGCTGCAGCGAGGAGCCGGCCAGCGGTTTGCTGCTCGCTGTCACCGTCAGCGGCAGCGAAGCTTGCGAGGCACAGCCCTGGGCCGAACTCACCACCACGGTGTAGGCGCCGGGCTGCGCCGTGCCGTTGGCCGTGTAGCTCGGGCCCGTGGCCCCGGGGATGGCCACCCCGTTCAGGTACCACTGGTTGCCCGTGGCCGACGAGCTGCTGAGCACCGCCGTGCCCGCCGAGGGGTAGCTCACGCTCACCGTCGGGCGCACCGGCGCCGCTTCCACCGTCACCGTGTCAGTGGTCGAGGCCGTGCAGGTGGTGCCAGCCGTGTAGGTCACGGTGTAGGTGCCCGGCGTCGAAGCCGACAGGTCAATCACACCCGTCGAAGCATTCAGGGTCAGGCCCGTGGTCGAGCTGAACGTACCACCGGTGGTACCCGTCACCGTCGGTGCCGGGTTGGTGCCTGAGGTCTGGCAGAACGTCGAATTGGCGTAGCTGAACGCGGCCGAAGCCGCCGGCGTCACGTTCACCTGAATCGGCGTGCGGGTCGCGCTGACGCATTCGGCCAGTACTTGCCAGTTGTAGAAGAAGTAGTACGTGGTGCTCGTGCTGCCGGTCAGCAGACCGCCGGTGATGGATACCGCGCCGCTGGGCGAGGTGTAGGGGTAGCTACCGGTGAAGTCGCGGTACAGCTCGGGCGGGGCGGGCGAGGTGCCCGTCACGAGGCGGTAGGTACCGGCAGCCGGCACGCTCAGGTTGAGCGGCAGTACCAGCGGGGTGCGCGGGGTGCTGCTGGCCGGTACGGCAAACGGACCAGCCGTAGCAATAACCGTCCCGGTGCTGGAGCGCAGCTCCACCGTCATGGAGCCGGCTGTGGTCGAGCTGGGGTACACCGTTACCGACTGGATGGTCACTGCCGACGTGGCGTTGAACACTAGGCCGGTGTTGCCGCCGCTGTAGCCACCGTCGCCGCCCGTGGTGCTGGCTTTGCCCACCGTTTCGGCGGTTTCATTCACTGCTTCCACGAAGTACTGACGCGAAGCCGTGAGGGCCGGCGTGGTAAAGGAAGCGCCCGTGCCCAGGGCCGTACCGCCGGTGGCGGCCTCGAAGTAGCGCAGGGTAGCGCCCGTCGAGCCGGTGGCCGTAAGCGTAGCCGTAGTGCCTTCGCAAACGGTCAGCGGGGTGTTGGTGCCGCTTACCAGCGGCGTGTTTACCGTGATGGTCACCACGTTGCTGGTTACGGCGGCGTTGCAGCGTACCTGCACGCGGAAGTAGGTGGTGCTGGTGAGCACCGGCGTGGTGTAGCTGGCCGTGGTGGCGCCGCTGATGTCCGTGAAGGTCACGTTGTCAGCCGACTGCTGCCACTGAATGGTGCCGTTGGCCGCGCCGGTCAGCGTCAGCACAGCGGTACCGCTGTTGCAGAGCCCGGCGTTGTTGGTCGTCAGCGTACCGGCTACCGGGGCCACCACCGTGCGGGTCACGGCAGCCAGCGCGTCGTTGCTGGTCGTCTGGTCGCCTTGCACCGTGGCCGTGACGGCGAAGGAGTAAGCACCGGCGGCCGACATGTCCAGCGTGCCGGGCAGCGTCACGTTCTGCGTGGCGTTTGGCGCCAGCGTACCCGTGGTCAGCGTCGTCGTCAGCGTCTGCGGGCCGGCCGGGGTGGTTACCACCACCGATACCGACGCCGGGTTCACGGCGAAGTCCAGGGCCTGGGTGCCCTTGTTCTGCACCGTCACCGTTACGGTTTCCGTCGGCGAGTAGCAGGTCTGTCCACCTGCCGGGGCCACCAGGGCCGTCGGGGCCAGGTCGATGGGCAGCGGGCTGCTCACCGAGATGTTGTCGAGGTGGAAGTCGTAGTCCGGCAGATCGTCGGCGGTGCCCTCCGAGGCGAAGAAGCTCAGGATGATCTGCTGGCCGGCGTACGGGCTCAGGTCGATGGAGTAGCTGGTCAGGCTGCCGTTGCTGGGTTGGTTGCCGGCGTTGAACTGGCTGAACGTCGGGATGCGGGCAAACGTCGCGCCGCAGTCCGTCGAGATGCGCACTTCCACGAAGTCGTCGGTACCGGTCATGCCGGCCGGGTCGGCCGTCGTGGCGCCGAACTCCGTGATGCCCGCGTCGAAGGTCAGCACCGTCGAAGCCCCAGCCAGGAACTTCGGCGATACAATCCAGTCCTTCTTGCTGTTGGAGAACAGGTTGATTTTAGCCGTGGTGTTGCCGGCCGGGAACGAGGTGTTCGTCCAACCCGAGCCCGCCGGCGTGGGCAGCGTGACGCCGGTAGCCTCGTACCAGCCCGGGAACACCGTGGTCAGGTTCGAGCCGGTGAAGCCCGTGAAGGTCACCAACTGCGGCTGCGCGGCCACGCCCACTACCGTGCGCGTCACCGTGGCCTGGTCGTTGCCGGGCGTCGCGTCGCTGGCCGTAGTGGTGGTAATGGCGAAGGAGTAGCTGCCGGCGGCCGACATGTTCAGTGTGCCGGGCAGCGTCACGTTCTGCGTGGCGCTGGCGGCCAGCGTACCGGTGTTTACCGTGGCGGTGAAGGTCTGGGCCGGGCCGCTGGGCGGCGTCACCACCACCGTTACCGTCACCGGGTTCAGGGCCAGGTCCAGGGCCGTGGCGGCGTTGTTGGTGAAGCTCACCGTTACAGCTTCCGAGGCGCCGTAGCAGCCGGCGGCCGCCGGGCTGATCAGCGCGCCGGCCATCACGTCGATGGTTGCCGGCGTAAACTCATAAGCGCCGAGGTCGGGCGTGTTGCCGCGCGTGGCGCCGGTGTAGTCCACCGTCACGCCGGTCGTCGCGTCGCCCACGTTGTTCACCGTCGCAGCGGTCGGCGTCAGGTCGTAGGGAGCCGTGCCGACCTGGGTGAAGTTCGGGTTTACGCTTACCGAGTTGGCTTCCTGGCCCGTGGCGGTGCGCCAGGCGGCCAGGTCCACGGCGTCGGCGGCGTTGAAGCGGCCGATGCGGGCGGCGCCGGTGCTGCCCGTCGTCACGAACAGGTCGTTGTTGTTCAGCGTGCTACCGGTGTAGCTCGTCGCCATGGTGTAGTGCGCGTAGAGCGGCGTAGTTGCCGTACCGCCCGTGCCCCCGATGATGACGAAGATGTTGTTGCGCACGTCCACGTTGGCCGAAACCGTCGCCACGCTCGGGTTGCCGTTGCTGAAGGCCGCCGAACCGGCCGTACCGCTGGCCGCGCTCAGGGCGCCGCTCAGGTACACCGTGTTGAAGTACACCTTGTCGCCGTAGCCGGCGTTCAGGTTGATGCCCGAAGTGTTCCAGGTCGAGCTGGTGGACGACGAGGTGATGTTGTACACCAGGTTGTTGTCGATGCGCAGCGCGCTGGGGTTAGCAGCCGTCGACAGGTTGGTCATCAGCGTGTTGATGGCCCATACCTTGGTGGTGCTGGAACCCGTGTAAGCCACGTTGTGCACCGAGTTGCGGCTCACGATGCCGTTGCGCACGTCGGCCAGGTAGATGCCGTGCACGTTGGTCGTGGTGGCGCTGATGACGTTCTGCACTTCGTTGCCCGTCACCGAGGGAGCCACGGCGCCCGACACATAAATGCCCCACTGCCCGATGTTGGCGGCGGCAGCGGCCGTAGCCGGCCCTACCACGTTGCCCGTGATAACCAGGTTGTCCATGCCCCCGGCCGACACGTTGGCCGAGCCGAAGGTGTAGATGCCGTAGCTCACGCCCACCACGCTGTTGTTCTGCAGCGTCACGTTGTCGTTGTCGGGGCCGTTGCCCACGTACAGGCCGTAGGTCGTGTTGCTCGTGGTGCCGCCGCCCACCGTGTTTAGGTTCTTCACGGTGATGCTCTGGTTGCCCGGGCCGGTGGTAGCCGTGCTGATCAGGGCCAGGTTGTAGGTGCCCGTAGCCACGGCGCTGGTCGTCAGCGTGAGGTTACGCGAAGCCGAGCCGTTGTTCGAGCCGTTGATGGTCACGTAGCGCGCGTTCGACAACGCCAGCACCGAGCCGGCGGCGGTAATCGTGGCCGTCACGCCCGCGTTGGGGCGGATGGTCAGCGTGTTGTTGGCGCTGGCATCGGGGTTGTTGCCGAAGGCAATCGGGAACGTTTCGCCCGTGGCCGCCGAGTAGCTGGCGTCGAGCAGCACAAACGTCACGGCGCCGCCCATGCCGCTGTTGTTGTAGGCGTTGGCGGCGGCCGTCAGCGTAGCGAAAGTGCGCGAGGCATCCGGCGAGGCGCTGGTACCCACGTAGTACGTTCCGCTCAGCAAAGGCAGCACGTTGTATTGGTACACGATGCTCGGGCCGGTGGTGCCGGGAGGCGTGCCACTGCCGCCGGCGGGGCTGGTAGTGGTGTTGTTGGCCGAAGCCAGGTCCTGAGCGGCCAGGTAGTATTGCACCACTTCGCCGTTGCTCACGCCGCCGAGCAGCGCGTAGTCGAAGGTGAAGGTGTAGCTCGTGCCGTTTACCGTGGTGGCATTCACAAACTGGAAGGCGCCGCTGGTGCCCTTGCGGAAGTATAGCCGCGGGGCATTGGCTCCGGTGGCTACGCCGCTCGGGTCCGTGATGATGGCCGTCAGCGTGCGCGTGGCGAGCGTGGTCGTGTTGCCCAGGGGCGTAAAGGTGATGCTCGGCCCGGTCAGGTCCTGCGGCTGGAAGATGCCTTCGTCGGCCCCGATGTCGGGCGTGGAAGTGCTGCGCACGTCGCCGTCGAAGTCGGCGGTGATGGCGGCAATCGACATGGCCGCACCTTCTACCTGCGTGGGCACGGTGGTGCTCACGTGCAGGAAGTCGGCCGCGCTGCCCGTGGTGCTCACAAACGGCACGTCCTCGGTTACCGAGGCGCCTTCGCGGTTCACCACGAAGTTTTTATAGGCTGCCAGCGTCTGCTGGGCGTTGGTTACGGTAGCGCCGCCTTCTGCGTAAATCACATTCGTGGCCGAAGGCGTGCCGGCGTAGTACAGGTTGTTGTTGCTGTTGGCCGACAAGTTAGCCGGGATGGTACCGGCCGTGCCCGCCGAGCGGCGCAAGGCCGCCGTCAGGTAGCCGCTGCCGGCCGCCGTCGACTTGTTCACCACGATGTTGTTGCGCAGGTCCAGCGCGCCGGGCGTGGCGGTGAAGTAAATGCCCGAGGTGCCGAACGTGTTGCTGCTGCTCGTCGCGTTCAGGTACACTGAGTTGTAGTACAGGCTGATTGCCGTACCGCCCGTTACGCTGATGCCGTTCACGGCGCTGTAGCCCGAGGCTGCCGGCGCCGTGATGCCGCCCACCAGGTTGTTGTGCACTACTTCGTTGGTTCCGCCCGATACCAGAATGCCCGATACCGTGGGCGTAGCGCCCGTGCCCGTGACGTCGTACACCTTGTTGCGGTACACGTTCACGGCGTTGGTGGTGCCGCTGACCTGCAGGCCCGCTACCGTCGACGAGGCGCCCGAGCTGCTGATGCCGCTGATGGTGTTCTGAAACACGTTGCCGCCCGCAAACGAGCCGCCGATGCCCAGGCCGTACACGTTGCCGCCGGTCGTCATGCCGCTCACGGTGTTGCCCGATACGGTCGAGCCGTTGGCCCCGTACGCGATGTACAGGCCGTAGGCTTCGCTAGTACCGCCGGTGATGTTCGACACCGTGTTATTCGTCACGTTCTGCGTCTGCGACGTCGAGGTGAGCAGGTACAGCCCGTAGAAGGTGGTGGCACCGGTCACCGAAAGATCCGCGAACGTGTTGCCCGAAATAGTCTGCGTGGCCGTCGGCGACGACGCGTTGTAGTAGCCATAGAAAGCCCCACCAGCACCCGACTTGGTCAGGCCGCGCACCACGTTATTCTGCAGGCTCATCGTGCCAGTGTTGCTCACGTTGCTGTTCAGGAAGAACAGCGAGCCGGTGGTGGCCACGGGCGCGGTGCTGCCGAACTGGTTGCCGTTCACCGTAAAGGCCGCACTGGTCGTGCCGCTGTTGAAGATGGCGTCGTACTCGCCCGAGCCCGTCAGCGTATTGTTGCTGATGACGTTGTTGCTGACAACCAGCGTCGGCTGCGTGGCCGTGTTGCGGATGGCCATGAAGGCCCCACTGGTAGCCGACGACGCGTTGCCGCTGATCGTGTTGCCCGTGATGTTCACGGTAGCCGCCGATGCGGTATTCTGAATCGCGTAAAACGCCCCGCTCGTGGCGGTGGTGTAGGTGCTGTTCTGAATCGTGTTGCCCGTGATGTTCACGGTGTTGCCGGCCGCCGTCGAGCCGATGCCGTTGTCAATGCCAATCACGGCGCTGGAAGTAGCTCCGCCCACCAGCGTGATGACGTTATTGGTGATGTCGACGTTGGCGGAGGTGCCCGTGTTGCCGTAGATGCCCCGCAGCGTCGACGTACCCGTCGTGCCACCCGTGCTGTTCACGGTGTTATTGGCAATTTTCAGCCCGTTCTGCATGTTGGCCCCGATGCCCCAGCCCGAGGTAGCAGCCCCGCCGAAGTTGGTCACGGTGTTACCGGCCGTCACCCCGATTTCGTTGTTGAGGTCGTAGTTGGCCACCGCCGTCGACGTCGAAGCCGTCAGGTACATCCCGCTCACGGCGTTGCTCACCGTGTTGGCGTAGATGCGGTTGTTGGAGTTAGCCCCGCTCGGCGCCGTAGCCGCTACCGAGGTCGATGCGGCCGCCGTCGAAGCCGCGCCGTAAATGCCGAAGGTGGCCGTGTTGGCCTTGTTCAGCGTCACCGTGCAGTTGCGAATCACGTTGTACTGGCACCCATCGGTGGCCGAAGGGCGAAACAGCGCGATGCCAAACTCCATCTGCGTGGCAGTGGTGGTGTTGGCCGCGTTTTCGGCCAGCTCCAGCCCGTCCAGCGTCACGTAGTCCGAGCCCACCAGCGCAATGATGGCGTCCAGCGTGCCGGTGCCCACGCCCGCACTGATTTTGGGGTTGGCGCCCGTGCCCGCTTTCTGGAAGACAATCGGGTTGGCAGCCGTACCGGTAGCGGTAATGGCCAGGTTGGCGGCCGTTTCGGTGTAGCCCGCCGCAATGTTGAACGTCACGCCGCCCGCCCCGGCGCCCGCGGTGTTCAGGTCGGTGATGGCCGCCCGCAACGTCGGATAGTCGCCGGGAATGGCTTTGACGCCTGTCAGCTGCGCCCAGGCCGCCGGGCCCGCCAGCAGCAACAGCAGCAAGGCTGTCAGCAAGCGGCGCGTCCAGTTACCCGAAAGGCACAAAACAGACTGTGAGGGCCCGTCAAGGCCCGCAGCACGTAAAGGTGTGTGCATGAAAAAGGGGTTAGGTGGTAAAAAAAGAGGGACTCTTACGCATTAAAAGCTTCGCCAAATCAAGCGTGGGTGGCACCTGACGCGGCTCTCAGCGAACGGGCGATAAATAACTGAGCCCGAAAGCTTCAGCGCGGCTGAATGCACTAGCGAAAATTCCGTGAAAACTACACAATGCAATTTAATTCTGCTATTTTCTACTCAGAATTCAATTAGGCATTCGGTATACTTTTCTTCCCTTATCATGTGAGTGCGCTTAGCGCGCCCGAAGCAGTTTCCGTGCTATGTTTACAGTATGCAATCCTATTCCACCAATGCCCCGCAGCTGCGCCGCTTTCTGCTGACGGCGGCGGGTCTTTATCTACTATGGTTTTTCGGCTATGAGCAGTGGCTCAAGCCAGCAGGGCACTTAGACGAGGCATTATCCCTGAACATTGCCGCTGCCAGTGCCACCGCCCTGCGTTGGGTAGGCATGGCGGGCAGCGTGGCCGAGCGCACCGTACTGGTCGACGGCCAACCCACCGTATGGGTCGGCGACCCGTGCAACGGCCTGGTGCTCTATGCTCTGTTCGTGGGCTTCGTCCTGGCTTTTCCCGGCGGTGGCTGGCGGCGCAAGCTGCCGTTCATGGCCGTGGGCATGGCCCTGATTTATGTGCTGAACATTCTGCGCGTAGGGGTTCTGGCCCTAAACCACCTGTACTCCCGCAGCACCGTCGATTTCAACCACCACTACACCTTCACGTTTGTGGTGTACGGCTGCATTTTCCTGCTCTGGATGCTGTGGGTGCGCCGGTACGCTACCTCTCCTGTTCATGCTTGAAGGCGCGTTTAGCACTCCGCAGCACTGGCGCCGTTGGCTCCTGGCGGCGTTGCTGGCGGCCCTGCTGTTCTGGGTCGGCACCTACGACGAAACGGTATTTGCCGGGCTCACCCACGGCTGGCAGCGCGTCCTGACTGCCCTGGGCCTAGCCGATTGGGCCCAGCGCGTGCAGCAGGGCACCAGTCACCAGGTTACTACCCGCAGCCTGCCGGCCATGCTCACCTACGGGCTGCTGTACACCGGCGCATGCCTCACCCTCATCTGGCTGCTGACGGCCCGCCGCCAAGCTCTGCGCACAGCGGTACTGATCTACGGGAGCGTATTTGCGGCCAGTGCCTTGCTCCTGATCGGGGGCAAGCTGGCAGGCGACGCGCAGTGGGCGTACCAGCTCGGCCGGCGCCTCATCGATTTCATTGTGTCGCCCTTACCCGTTATTGCACTAGTGCCGCTGCTGCGCTGGCAACGGCCAGCTGCCCCGCAGGCTTAACACCTTCTACGCCAACGCTATAGCTTGAAAGCAAAGAAGCCCCGCAGCACTAAGTGCTGCGGGGCTTCTTTGTACCAGAGACGGGACTCGAACCCGTACTTCCTTGCGGAAAAGGGATTTTAAGTCCCTCGTGGCTACCATTACACCACTCTGGCCGATGCAATCAGCTTGCACAAAAATAAAAAAGGATGTTGCCGAAGCAGCATCCTTTTTTGAGCGGGAGACGAGGTTCGAACTCGCGACCTCGACCTTGGCAAGGTCGCGCTCTACCAACTGAGCTACTCTCGCTTGAGGTCAACCGCCGCAGGCGGCGTTTTGATGGCACAAAGGTACAACAAGAAAATCCGTGTTGTCAAGAGCCCCAGCAAAAAAATATGTACCCGGCCTGCTACCTGCTGTACTAGGCCCGAAAAGTAAAAAAGCCCGCTGCTGAAGCAACGGGCTCTTTTGAGCGGGAGACGAGGTTCGAACTCGCGACCTCGACCTTGGCAAGGTCGCGCTCTACCAACTGAGCTACTCTCGCTTGAAGTCTGCCACCGAAGCGGCGATTGGTGACACAAAGGTAAAGCGCGAACAACGGAAGTCAAGTGCTAAGGCCATAAAAATCTCTTCCAAAACTGCTTCTACTTCATTCTGAGGCACTTTTTTTCATTGACTATTGGAAATAATTCTGTTTTACCCAAGTAAGCTCAAGCATAACGACGGCCTTTCATTGGGCAATAGACCCTGAATTATACAAAGAACCGGGGCACCCTGTTATGCTGGGATGGCCCGGCTCTTTGTAGGATGAGCGGACTGATCTTAGGCTTTGCGGCTGAGCGCCAGCTTTAGCTCATTAAGCTTTAGCAGGGCTTCGATGGGCGTGAGCGTATTTACATCGAGGTGCTGGAGCAGGTCGCGGATGCCCTCCAGCACTGGATCAGCGGCCTCGAACATACTCAGCTGCAACGTGGGGCGCGGGGCACTGGCCGTGGCTACCGGGCGGGCATGGGGCTGGGCTACGGCTTTGGCCCGGCCATTGGTAGCAGGCGTCGCTTCGGCTTCTACCAATTCCTCTCCTGCCCCGTCTTCGGCGCCGACGCTGGTGCGCTCCTGCTCCAGGTGGTGCATGATTTCGTTGGCGCGCAGCACCACGGCGGGCGGCATGCCGGCCATGCGGGCTACGTGGATGCCGAAGGAGTGCTCGGAACCGCCTTCCTGCAGCTTGCGCAGGAACAGGATGCGGCCGTCGGCTTCCTTCACGGCCACGTTGTAGTTGCGCACGCGCGGGCACTGCTCGGCCAGCTCGTTCAGCTCGTGGTAGTGAGTGGCGAAAAGCGTTTTGGCCCGGGCCTTGGGATGGTTGTGCAGGTGCTCCACGATGGCCCAGGCAATGCTGATGCCGTCGTAGGTGCTGGTGCCGCGGCCGATTTCGTCCATGAGCACCAGGGAGCGGTCGGAGAGGTTGTTCAGGATGGAAGCCGTTTCGGTCATTTCCACCATGAAGGTACTCTCGCCCTTGGAGAGGTTATCGGAGGCGCCGACGCGGGTGAAAATCTTGTCGATGACGCCGACGTGGGCGGCTTCCGCGGGCACGAAGGAGCCAATCTGGGCCAGCAGGGCAATGAGGGCCGTCTGGCGCAGCAGGGCCGATTTGCCGGCCATGTTCGGGCCGGTGATGACGACGATTTGCTGATCGTCACGGTCGAGGCGAATGTCGTTGGGGATGTACTGCTCACCGGGGGGCAGTTGCCGCTCGATGACCGGGTGGCGGCCCTGGCGGATGTCAAGCAGGCTACCGTCGTCCACCGTTGGGCGCACGTAGCGGTGCTGGCGGGCCGTGGCGGCGAAGGAAGCCAGGCAGTCGAGCACGGCCACGGTGCGGGCGTTCTGCTGCACTTGGCTTACGAACTCGTTGGCGGTCAGCACCAATTCGTCGTAGATGCGCTGCTCAATAACGAACAGGCGTTCCTCGGCGTGCAGGATTTTCTCCTCGTAGGTTTTCAGCTCCTCGGTGATGTAGCGCTCGGCATTCACCAGGGTCTGCTTGCGAATCCACTCGGTGGGCACCTTGTCCTTGTGGGCGTTGGTGACTTCCAGGTAGTAGCCAAACACCTTGTTGTAGGCCACTTTCAGCGACGAAATACCGGTGTTGCGCTGCTCCCGCTGCTGCAGCTGCAACAGGTAGTCCTTGCCAGAGTAAGCAATGGCGCGCAGCTCGTCCAGCTCAGCGTCGATGCCGTCGAGAATCAGGTTACCCTGGTTGGTGAGCACGCCGGCGTCGGGGCGAATTTTGCTTTGGATTTCGCGCCGGAGCGTCTCGCAGGGGTTGAGTTGGTCGGCCAGCTTCTGCAGGGCGCGCACGTCGGTGGCGTGCAGCAACTCGCGCATGGGCGCCAGCGCTTCGAGGGCGCGGCTGAGCTGGAGCAGTTCCCGCGGGTTCACGCGGCGCACGGCGACTTTGGAAATCAGGCGTTCCAGGTCGTTGATCTGGCGCAGCTGGTCACGGATGGCTTCCAGCAGTTCCGATTGCTCGTGCAGGGCCTGCACCGTGTCGAGGCGGCGCTGAATCTGGGCGGGCTCCTTTAGCGGCAGCACCACCCACTTGCGCAGCAGGCGGGCACCCATGGGCGTCAGCGTCTGGTCGAGCACGTCGATGAGCGGGACGCCGCCGGCGTGCTGGGCCGAGAGCAGCTCCAGGTTGCGCACGGTGAAGCGGTCCAGCCACACATACTTATCTTCCTCCAGGCGCCCGATACCGTTGACGTGGCCGATGTCGTTGTGCTTGGTTTCGGCCAGGTAGTGCAGGATGCAGCCGGCGGCGATGATGCCGTCGTTGAGGTTATCGATGCCAAAACCCTTGAGCGAAGTCGTCTTGAAGTGGCGCGTCAGCGTCTCGTGCGCGTAGTCGTGACCGAAAACCCATTCGTCGAGGGCGTAGGTGCAGAAATCGGGACCGAAGGCGGTTTCGAAGTCGCGGCGGCTGTTTTTGCAGAGCAGCACCTCCGCAGGCGCGAAGTTCTGCAGCAGCTTGCCGAGGTAGCCCGCGTCGCCCTGAGCCACCAGGAATTCGCCGGTGCTGATGTCGAGGAAGCTGATGCCGGCCTGCTGCCCGCGGCCGAAGTGCACGGCGGCGAGGTAGTTGTTTGAGCGGCGCTCCAGCACGTTGTCGTGCAGGCTCACGCCGGGCGTCACCAGCTCGGTGATGCCGCGCTTTACCAGCCCTTTGGCCTGCTTGGGGTCTTCGAGCTGGTCGCAGATGGCTACGCGCTGCCCAGCGCGCACCAGCTTGGGCAGGTAGGTATCGAGCGAGTGGTGCGGAAAGCCGGCCAGGGCCGTTTCGGCCGAGGTGCCCGCGCCGCGCTTCGTCTCCACGATGCCCAGGATGCGGGCAGCCGTGACGGCATCCTCGCCGAAGGTTTCGTAAAAATCGCCCACCCGGAACAGCAGCAGCGCACCGGGGTGCTGCTGCTTGAGCTGGTGGTACTGCTTCATCAGGGGCGTATCGGCCACGGGGGCGGGGCCGAGCGTGCCGTGGGTACGTACGGCTTTCTTATCGGGCTTATCGGTAGCTGTCTTCACGGCGGAGGAGCGGCAATAGGAGGCGGGGCCGGCGGGCGGCCCAGCGGATCGGGCAAAAAAGAGCGGTGAGCCGTAGCTTGCGCTTTCGTCTGAACACCGGGTTCGGGCGGTATCGTTCTATTGCCCTCCCGCGCGCTGGCGCGGGCCTACAATCATGCGAAAACTAACCATCCACGAGCTGAACCGGCTCACGGTCGAGGACTTCAAAAATACGGAGAAATTCCCCTTGTGCGTGGTTCTCGACAACGTGCGCAGCCTGCACAACGTAGGCGCCGCCTTCCGCACCTGCGACGCCTTTGCGGTGAGCAAACTCTGGCTCGGCGGCATCACCGGCCGGCCCCCGCACCGCGAAATCACCAAGACGGCCCTGGGCTCCACGGAGTCGGTGCCGTGGGAGCACGCCCCGGATGTGCCTGCGCTGGTGGCGCAGCTGCGCGCCGAGGGCTGGCAAGTGGTGGCCGTGGAGCAAACCACCGGCTCGGTGCCGTTGCCGCAGTTTCAGCCGGCCCCGAATCAACCATTAGCCCTGGTGTTCGGCAACGAGGTGTTCGGGGTAGACGATGCCGTTTTGCAGCACTGCGACGCGGCCGTGGAAATTCCGCAGTTCGGCACCAAGCACTCCTTAAACGTGTCGGTGACGGTGGGCGTGCTGGTGTGGGACGTGCTCACGAAGTGGGGCCTGGCCACGGGCAGTTGAGCGGCCGCTCTGTGCACCTGCGCCCGTGCGGCTTGCTCAGCCGGCTAAGTGCTGGTGGGGTGCCGGACGCTGAGCACATCTGCTCGCGCAGCAACGATTAGCGGGCGGCAAGCCTCAATGCCCCGACCTCACCCGCGGTGGTTGCAGGCAATTATGCCCCCGGCGGAAGCCTTGTTCAGCGCTGCAGCAAATCTACCAGGGCCGCCTGGGTGGCTACTTGGCGCCGCTTATAGGCTCCGTGGACTTGCCCACGGCCCTTGCCGGGCGCCCGATTTACCAGCATAAGCGTTCGGAATTGCCGTCCCGGCTTTGTATTTTAGAGGCCCACAATTCCGCTGACGGCGGAATAAGCCCTTCGACATTTCATTTCCCGTCTCCTATATGACAAACACGTTTACGCACTACGGCCGTGCTTTCACGCTGGCCGCTTTGCTGGCGCTACCGGCGCTGGGCTCAGCTCAGACGGCTCCTCCCTCCTCGCTGACGCGGGGCCTGGAGTACCTGAATGCGCGCCGCGCCAAGCTCGGCCTGACCGAAGCCGACCTGCGCAACCCGGCCGTGGCGTCGGAATACACCGATGCCGACGCCGGCGTGACGCACTTGTACCTGCGCCAGCGCCATCAGGGCGTAGAAATCTACGGAGCCGTTATCGAGGTTCACTTTGACCGCACGGGTCGCGTGGTGCAGTCGCACAACACGTTCGTGCCGGATGCCGCCGCTATGGCAAACGGCGCTACGCCCGGCCTCACGCCCGAGCAGGCGGTAGCAGCTGCCGCCCGCGCCCTGCAGATGCCGGCTCCGCAGGGCCTGCAGCTGGAGCAGGAAGGCAGCGCCACCGAGGGCATGACCTTCTCCAAGGGCGGCATCTCGCTGGAAAAGATTCCGGTGAAGCTGATGTACTCGTTGCGGCCCAACGGCCGGCTGGCCCTGGTGTGGAACGTGACGCTCTACCCGCTCGACGCCCAGCACTACTGGGATGCGCGCATCGACGCCAGCACCGGTGAGCTGCTTGACCGCACTGACTTCGTAGTGGGTGAGCAAACGTCGTTTGCGGCCCTCTCGCAGCAGCGGGCCCAACGCTCGGTAGCCGCCACGGCTGCCCGGCGCAGCACTACGCCCGCCCCGCAGCCCACCACGGCCTCGCGCACCAACGTGCCGAACAGCTACAATGTGTGGCCGCTGACGGTAGAAAGCCCCATGCACGGCGCGCGCCAGGTGGTGAGCAACCCTGCCAATACCACGGCCTCGCCTTACGGCTGGCACGACGTGGACGGCCAGACCGGTGCCGAATTCACCATTGCCCGCGGCAACAACGCCTACGCTTACGAAGACCGCCGCAACCGGAATGCTGCCGGCTACAGCCCCGACGGCGGCGCGCAGCAAATCTTCGACTTCCCGTACCAGACCACGATTTCGGCTAACGCCAACCAGGACGCGGCCATCAGCAACCTGTTCTACTGGAACAACCTGATGCACGACGTTACCGAACGCCACGGCTTCACCGAGGCGGCTCGTAACTTCCAGTCCATCAACTACTCGGGCGCAGGCCGGGGCAATGACTATGTGCAGGCCGAAGCACAGGACGGCCGCGGCATGGATAATGCCAACTTCGCCTCGCCCGCCGACGGTACCCTGCCCCGCATGCAGATGTACCTGTGGAACTCGCCGGGCAGCCAGTCCCTGACGTTCACGCTGGGCAACGGCACCACCATCGGGCCGTTCCGATTCGCTCAAGCCAGCTTTGGTCGCCGCCTGGCCGTGGTGGCACCGCTGACGGGCCGGGTAGTGTACGCCGGCCCCGGCTGCGCCAACCCGCTGCCCAACGCGGCAGCGATAAGCGGCAACATCGCACTGGTGCGCCGCGGCGGCTGCAACTTCACCGCCAAAGCACAGGCGGCCCAGGCCGCTGGTGCCCGCCTGGTCATCGTGATGGACAGCATCGTGGGCTCGACCACGCTGGTGAACATGGGCGCTACCACCGCCGCCGACTCGGCCGGCCTGCGCATCCCGGCTATGTTCATTTCCAAAGCCGACGGGGAGCAGCTGCGCGCCGCGCTGGCGGCTGGCACCGTCACGGCCACCGCCGCAGCCTTTGACCGCGACGGGGACCTTGACAACGGCATCATCGCCCACGAATACGGCCATGGCATTACCAACCGCCTCACCGGTGTCGGTTCGGGCTGCTTGTCCAACGCCGAGCAAATGGGCGAAGGCTGGAGCGACTTCTTCGCGCTGTGGATGACTACCAAACCCGGTGACGTGGGCACTACCCCGCGCGGCATCGGCAACTACGCTGCCTCGGACTCGCTGACCGGCGCTGGTATCCGCACCAAGCCGTACTCGACCAACATGAGCGTCAACAACCTGACGTACGCCAACCTGGGCGTGGCGCCTTACAACGAGGTGCACAACAACGGGGAAATCTGGGCAGCGACGCTGTGGGACATGAACTGGGCCCTGATCAACCGCTACGGTTACAACACGGACCTGTACGGCAGCACCGGCGGCAACAACCTCGCCCTGAAGCTGGTCATTGAGGGCTGCAAGTACCAGGGTTGTGCCCCGGGCTTCATCGCCGGCCGCAACGGCATTCTGAAGGCCGACTCCATCCTGAACAACGCCGCCAACTCGGCCTTGATCTGGCAGGTATTTGCCCGCCGTGGCATGGGCGCCAGCGCCAGCCAGGGCTCCAGCAGCAGCATCACCGACCAAACGGTGGCCTACGACCTGCCCCGCGTGCTGTCGACCAAGACCCGCCTGTCGGCTGACGCTATGACGGTGTTCCCGAACCCCTCGCAGGACCGCGTGACGGTGCGCCTGATGGCCGCCAGCCAGCAGCCCGTGCAGGTAGAGCTAGTGAACAACCTCGGCCAGGTAGTGCTGCGCCAGACGGCTGCCGCCTCCCGCCTGCAGGGCGAAGGCGTGGAGCTGAGCACCGCCGAGCTGCCCGCCGGCATGTACGTGGTGCGCCTGACCGGCTCGACCGGCACGGCTACGCAAAAACTGGTGGTGCGCCACTAATTTGCCCCGCTTGCTGTTTTACCAAACGCCCGGCCCCGGTGGCCGGGCGTTTGTTGTTAAGCCCGCTACCAATATTGCGTTATGGCTTCCACCGCCGACTTCGATGCCGCTCTACTGGCCCTGCGCCCCAGCGTAGCGGCCACGCTACCGCCCGACGCGCTTCCCGGCGCCGACGACCTGCTGCACCGCGCCCTGCGCCCGGTGCTCAAGCTGCTCAACGCGCGCCTGCTGCGCGTGGTGGCGGATTATGCGCTTGATTACCGCCTGCCCCTAGGCACCGCCGCGCCCGCCGATCAGCAACGCCTGCTGGAGGAACTGCTGCGCCGCAACCAGCGCCTGCAGCACACCGTGGTGGGCCTGGTGACGGCGTTGCTCACCGCCGATGAATACGCCTACTACCGCCAGCATCGCCCCGAAATGAACCGCCGGCTGCTGGAGTTGGCCCGGCAGCGCGTGCTCACGCAGGTTCCGGACGTGGTGGCCCTAGCCGCAAGTGGCACGTGAGCAACTATTACCAGGTACTAGAGCTGGGTGAGCAAGCTACCGCCGAGGAAATACGGCAGGCTTACCTGCGGCTGGTGCGCCTCACCCACCCCGACCGTACACCCGACCCGGCCGCGCACCGGCGCTACCTGCTCATCAACGAGGCCTACGACACGCTGCGCCAGCCGGCGCTGCGCGCCCGTTACGACGCGAGCCTACGGGGCACGGTGCCGCGCCCCGCGTATACCGTGCCATTCCGCGGCAATGCTTACCAGGTGCTGCGCGTGCCGTACACCGCTCCCCCGGCCCGCATCGAGCAGGCGTATCAACACTGGAAGCGGCTGCTCGAACGCGCGCCCCAGGGCGACCCGGCCATCCGGCGTCAACTGGCCGACCTGGAGCACGCCTACGCTACGCTGACCACGGCCGAGCTGCGCCAGCAGCACCACGAGCAATTGCGCCGACAGCCGCCGCGAGGACCGTCGGGCGAGGCGGCCGTGTACGCGCGCTACGCGCCCGTGGCGCGGGTGCTGTGTCAGGTACTGATGGTGGCTGCCGCACTGCTGCTGCTGGATTTTGTCTGGGTGCGCGATTATCCGCGCGAAATCGTGACGGGGGTGAGCCTGCGCACGGTGCAGGACCGCCGCGGCATCATCGATTCCTACTACTTCGTCCAGACCCATAGCACCAATTTCCGGGCCGATCATACATACCCGGCTGGTACGGCGCTGCACCTACAGCGGAGTGGCTTGTCCGGGCACGTGCGCTCCTACCGCCCCAGCGGCGCGCCATCGGCTGAGGCGCACAGCTACGCCAAGGGCTGGTTTCCGCGGGCCGTGGCGCTGCTGAGCGCGGCCTTTGGCCTGACCGCCGCTTGGGCTTACCAGCGCAGCCGCCCACCCCGACAGACCTGCGACGCCGCTGCGACGGCCGCCATTGTAGCGCTGCTGGCCGTGTACCTGCTCTTTCGCACCTAACGCTTCTACCCCCACACGGCAACGGCCGGCAGCTGATGTAGCTGCCGACCGTTGCCGTGTGGGGGAATGCCGAATTGCCTTTCTGCTTAGTCGTAGCGCGACTCGCGCAACTGCACGGGCTTGGCTTGCTTGCGCAGGCGCATGTTCAGCAGCTCCACCAACAGGGAGAAGAACATGGCAAAGTAGATATAGCCCTTCTCGATTTCCTTGTGGAAGGACTCCATCACCAGCATGACGCCAATCATGATCAGGAACGACAGGGCCAGCATCTTGATGGTGGGGTTGCGGTTGACGAAGTTGGCCACCACGCCCGAGAAGACGAGCATCACGCCCATGGATAGAATTACGGCCAGAATCATGATCAGCACGTTATCAACCAGGCCCACGGCCGTCAGAATGGAGTCGAAGCTGAACACGATGTCGATGAGCACGATCTGCACGATGATGCGCGGCAGCGAGCTATAAGTCTTTTCCACTCCTTCTTCTTCCTCCTCGCCCTGTAGCTTGGTGTGGATTTCGGTCGTGCTTTTGCCGATCAGAAACAGACCGCCGATGAACAGAATAATGTCGCGGCCGGTGACGCCGAAGTCCTGCTCAGCCCACGGCACGTCCACGTGAAACAGCGGGTTCTTCAGGCCCACGATCCACGAAATACTCATCAGCAGGCCGATGCGGATGAGCAGGGCCAGCATCAGGCCGATGGTGCGCCCCTGCTTCTGCTGCGCCGGGTTGAGGCGGTTGACGACGATGGAGATAAAGATGATGTTGTCGATGCCCAGCACGATTTCCATGAACGTGAGGGTCAGCAGACTCACCCACGCTTGGGGGCTGGAGAAGACGGAGAAGTCGAACACAGTGTTGAATGTGCAGAATGTGTAATGAATGTGCGGAATGTGGAAAATGAATCGATGTAGCTCAGCTAGGTTCAGCCACATTATTCACACTTCCTCACCTTTCCCACATTAAACTAGCTTTTCATGTTCACGAACTGCAGCGGCTGGCCGATAGAGGCTGCGTTGGTGCGCAGCAGGGCAATAACAGCCTGCAGTTCGTCGATTTTCTTGGCCGTGACGCGTAGCTGGTCGCCCTGAATCTGGGCTTCTACCTTCAGCTTCGAGTCCTTGATGAGCTTCTGCACCTTGCGGCTCAGGTCTTTGTCGATGCCGGCGCGCACCTTCAGCTTTTTCTTCACCAGCGCGCCCGAGGGCTCTTCCTCGGCCGAGAAATCCAGGCTGGTCGGGTCGATGCTCTGCTTCACCATGCGGGTCATCAGAATATCCTCCAGCGACTTGAGCTTCATCGAGTTTTCCGACGAGAGCGTGATGACGTTGTTGGCTTTATCCAGCTCGAAGCCGCCTTTGGTGTCGCGGAAGTCGTAGCGCGTCATCAACTCTTTTTTAGCGTTGTTGACGGCGTTTTCAAGGGTTTGCGGGTCTACTTTGCTGACGATGTCGAAAGAGGCCATGACGGGAAATATTCAGTTCGAGAAAAAGCGGCACGCGGCGGGCAGGTACCGCCGCTGGGGCATCAAAGTTGGCTAATTTGGCCCGAAGGACAACTTGCCGGCGGCAGGTTTGCCCTGCCTCCTAGCGCCTCGCCTTCTACGCATGACTGCTTTTCCCGATTCACCCCGTACGGCCGCCGACTGGGCCGCCTACTACCAACTCCGCTACCGCGTGCTGCGCCAGCCCTGGAACCAGCCCCCGGGGTCGGAGCGGGCCAACGACGACGACGCGCCGACCACCACGCACGCCCTGTGGCGCACTCCCGATGGCAGCGTGGCCGGCGTGGCCCGCCTGAGCCCCAGCGGCCCGGCCCAGGGGCAGGTGCGCTTCATGGCCGTGGCGCCCGAATGGCAGGGCCACCAGGTGGGCCGGCAATTGCTGCAGTACCTGGAGGCCGCCGCCCGCCAGCAAGGCATGACGGAGCTTACCCTGCACGCCCGCGAGGCGGCGGTGGGCTTTTACGAGCGACTGGGCTATGCCGTAGTCGAGCCTTCGCACACGCTGTTCGGCGTGATTCCGCACTTTCTGATGCGCAAAACGCTGTAGCGCAGCTTCTGACTGCGCGATGCTACGCGCCGAACTGCTCCTTGCCGCGCAGCAAATCCCAGTACAGGCGGAAGTCGCCGCGCAACGACAGCCACGGGTGCTGAAAGGTGGCCGGGCGGTTGTGCTCCACAAAAAAGTGTCCCACCCAGGCAAAGCCGTACGCCGAAACCACTCCGGCCAAAATAAACCATGGCTGCCGCGCCACTATAGCCGCCACTACCCACGTCAGAAACAGCGTGGTACCGATGAAATGCAGCACGCGGGTGCCGCGCCGCCGGTGCTCGGTGAGGTAATACGGGTAAAACTCGGCGAACGTGGGGTGAGTAGGCAGCGGGCTGGACATGGCCGGATAAAGTGGCGTGTAGGGAAAGAAAGCTAACTTTTCGACCATTCCCAAGCTCTTTTACCTTTCCGCATGGCTGACATGCCCGACCTGGCCACCCTGCTGGCCCTCTACGACCAGGTAAACCATTACGGCCGCACCAACGGCATGAAGCTCGCGGTGCAGCAGCCCGGCACGGTCACCTACACCATGACGGTGCAGGAGCAGCACCTCTCCTCCCCCGGCACGGCCCACGGCGGCGTGGTAGCCGGCCTGATGGATGCTGTGCTGGGCGCCGCGGCCCTTACCCGGGCATTTCTGGACCAGGAGTTCGTGTCGACGGTGGAGTTCAAGCTCAACTTTCTGCACCCCGTGCACCTGCACGACGAGCTGGTGGCCCACGCCGAAGTGGAGCACCACGGCAAAAGCCTGGTGGTGGTGGGTGGCCGCATCGAGTGCCCGGCCCGCGACGTAGTGGTGGCCCGGGGCCTGGGCACCTTCAACCGCTACCCAGCCACCAAGCGCCAGTTTGTGCAGGCCGTGGCCGCGCAGCTTGGCTTAGCGCAGCCCGCCGACGAGTAGCCCCTAAAAAGCCGCCGCCGGACGCGGCCGCTGCTCCGCGAAGAGCAAGCGGCCGGTCCGGCGGCAGTAGCACCGGGCTAAAAAACGAGGAGGCGCGGGCTTACAGCTCCGATTCGACTCCTTCGGGCTCGTGCTGGTATTCGCCTTCGGGCGCTTCGACTTTGCGCACGTTGCGGGCGCAGTCTTCGTTGCGGTGGTTGCGGCCCACGGTGAATTCCACCCAATCGCCCTCGCGCAGCTCGTTGAAGTCCTGACCTTCGGCCATGTCGGCGTAAGAGAAGAACAGGTTGTTGGGCGGCATCACCACGAAGCCGTAGCCGTTCTTCAGGTTCTTGATGGTGCTGATGCCAATCGAGCCTTCCGGACCGGCCGCCGAGGGCGTGTAGGGCTTCGGCGTGGCTACGTTGGGAAAGGGCGAGGGCTCCGGCTGGTTCACAAACAGGTTGTCCACCAGGTCGCCGCCGCGGTTGCTGTCGATGACCTCGTTCATGGCCACGGCGTAGTTCACCGTTTCGAGCAGCAACTGCGAGGGGCGCGTTACGCGGTTTTCGCCTTTGAAGTCGGTGTATTTGAAGTCCCAGCTCAGCAGCATTACGCGGGTGCCGAGCGTGTTCAGCTTCTTGATCAGGGGCACGTAATCCGAGTCGCCGGCGATGAGCACGACCACGTCGAGGTTCTTGTGCAGCGACAGGTCGAAGGCTTCGAGGGCCAGCCACACGTCCACACCTTTTTCCTGCAAGCGGCCGTCGCGGGTCTTCAGGGGCATGTAGTGCGTCTGCACCGACATGTTCATCAGGATGTCGTCGAGCAGACGGTCGTGGAACAGACGGTCCTTGTCGCGGGCTTCGGTGGCCGAGAGGCGGCCACGGAAGAAGTGCGGCTCGGTAATCTGGCACAGACGCACGTCGGCGTCTTCGTCCTCGGCTACTTGGTGCCGAATGAATTCGTGCAGGCCCTCCAGGCTGATGCGGGCTTTCCGGTCGTGCTGGAAGTAGTAGTAATCACTGATCTTGAGGAAATAATTGCCGTCGTAAAAGACGCCTATCCGGATCAGTGGGCTATTGATCTGGTTCATGATTGCAAGAGGTGTGCGAGAGAAGAGGAAGAGAGGACGGAGACTCCGGGCCCGGTAGCCGGGAGTGGCCAAAGGTACAAAGACATAGTGAGGTTTTGATGTATTAAAAACGCAAGATCTTCAGAAAAAATACCACACATAACCTTGAATAGTGCTAATTTAAATAGCTGCTTGCTTTCAGCTATCGACTCACTTTCCAAGGCGGAATCACAGCGGATGGCCGGCTACCCGGTAGTAGCCTAAGTGGCCAGAACTGCTACTTCAGCGTGGCGTTGTCTGAGCCTGCAATGTTACAAAACCTAGCCGATACGCAACCACTCTGCGGGCTTTTTGTTGCGGGCACGGCCTCAGAAGTGGTCATCCTTACGTATTTCTTCCCAAAAATGGAATGCGTCTAGTTTAGGTTAAATTGTACCGCTGCCACCATAAAATTGCCACCAACAAGCCATAACCGGCACAAATACCCAGCTCAATTACATTTCCCGTGGCCGAGCCGGTGGAGATAATTGGGACTTTCAGGGACGTGTCGGAGAGGGGCAAAAAATAACGGACGCCGGACTTAGTGAGCGTATCGGCCAGCAGGTGCGACATGTACCCCGCGCCGGCGTAGGCAGCCACACCGTGCCAGCCCAGGTCCTTGTTGGCGAGGTAGCCGATGTAGGTCCAGAGGGCGGCGGCCCAGATGGTGTGCGTGAAGGAGCGGTGCGAGGTAAACGGTGCTGCCGCCACGAAGGCGCCCAGCAGGCTTAGCCACAAAAACTGCCAGTACAACCCCGCCAGCACGGCGGCCACGCCGGTGAAAAGCAACGCCAGCTTGCGCGCCGACTGATTTTGCATGGCCATGCCGATCAAAAACATCGACAGGGCGGCCGTGAAGGCCACCCGCTGGTTGGGGCCGGGCGGCAGGTTCAGGTAAGCGTACACGCCCAGCAGCGCGGCGGCTGCGGCAAAAGCCCAGCGCACGTAGTTCTGCATGAAGCCCATGCGCTTGCTCAGGCGGGAGTTGGGGTGGTCGAGGTCGGGGGCCAGGGCGGAGAAACCGGTCAGGGCAATACCGGGCAATGAGAGGCGCACATCGGGCACCACAGCGGCAATACCCACACCCGTAATCAGGCCAATAGCTAAGTGAGAAGAACCGCGCACTAGGAAATCGAAGGAAAAACTTGAAGGCGAAGGTACGCCCCACCACGGGCACGCGGGCAAGAATTCCGACCAATCCCGGCGTTTTCTATCCCGACCAGGCCGAAACATCGCCGAAAAGCAATGGTGCAGAGCAGCTACGCGGGCCGCTGCCACCACACCGGCTCCAACCGGCTCTGCGGGAAACTTTCCCTGCCCCGCAGCGGTATTGGGTAGCAGTGCGCCCGACCGGAATTCCATCCGGCCGGGCTTCTACCTTTGCCCTTCCTCGCAGCCGATACCCCGTGCAGACTTCCGAATTCCTCCGCCTTTACTCGCTCGACACCGACATCCAGACTCTGGCCCTGAACCTCAAGCCCGGGGTGGAAGGCGGCGCCGGCCAACGCTTCCATTTGCGCGGCCTCGTCGGCAGCCAGGATGCGGTGGTGGCCGCCACTCTGCACCTGGAGCGGCCCGACGAGCACCTGCTGTTCATCCTGCACGACCGGGAAGAAGCCGCCTACTTCGCCTCCGACTTGCAGCACCTGGTGGGCGAGCGGGAGGAAGTGCTGACCTTCCCCAGCTCCTACAAACGCTCCTACTCCTTCGACGAGACGGAAAACGCCAACGTGCTCATGCGCGCCGAGGTGCTCAACCGGCTCAGCGGCAAATCGGGCGAGAAGGGCAAGACGGCGGACGAAAAAGCTAAAGCCAAGGCCAAGCAGGACGGGGAGCCGCTGCCCAAAGGTGCGCTTATCGTCACCTACCCCGAAGCGCTGAGCGAGAAGGTAATCAACCGCCAGAGTTTGGTACAAAACACGTTTTCGACCAAGGTCGGGGACCGGCTGGACGTGAACTTCCTGGGCGAGCTGCTGGCCGAGTACGACTTCGAGCGCACCGATTTCGTGTACGAGGCGGGGCAGTACGCCGTGCGCGGCGGCATCGTCGACGTGTTCAGCTACGCCAACGAGCTGCCCTACCGTATCGAATTGTTCGGCGACGAAATCGACTCGATTCGCACGTTCAACCCCGAGTCGCAGCTGTCGGTGGAGCGCAAGGAGCAGATCAGCATCGTGCCCAACGTGCAGACCAAGCTGCTGACGGAGAAGCGCGAGGGGTTCCTGGAGTTTTTGCCGGCCAATACCGCCATCTGGACCAAGGACGTGCGCCAGCTGCTCGACGTGGTGGGCGAGCAGTTCGACAAGGCAGAGCAGAACTTCCAGCAGATGATGCAGGAGGCCCACGGCGTGCAGATCAAGTCCAAGCCGGAGGAGCTGTTTGAGACGACCAAGGCGCTGAAAAAGCACCTGGAGCGGTTTCCGGTGCTGGAGTTCGGCAAACGCTTCTACTACAAGGAAGCCGAGCAGGTACAGTTTACTAGTAAGCCGCAGCCCTCGTTTAACAAAGACTTCTCGCGCCTCACCAAGAACCTGCTCGAAAACCAGCAGCGCGACTTCACCACCATCCTCACCGCCGAATCCATGCGGCAGCTCGACCGGCTGCGCACCATCTTCGACGAGCTGGGCCGGGAAATCCGCTTTCAGCACCTGGCCCTGGGTCTGCGTGAGGGCTACATCGACGAGGAGCGAAAATTGCTGGTGTACACCGACCACCAGATTTTCGAGCGGTACTATCGGGCCCAGGAGAAGCGCAAGTTCTCCAAGAAAAAGGCCCTGACCCTCAAGGAGCTACGCACCCTGCAGCCCGGCGACTACGTGGTGCATCAGGACCACGGCATTGCCCGCTTCGCCGGCCTGACGCAGGTGGAAATCAACGGGCACCAGCAGGAAGCCATCCGCCTGGTGTACCGCGACGACGACGTGCTGACCGTGAGCATCCACGCCCTGCACAAGATTGCCAAGTACTCGGGCGCGGAGGGCACGCCGCCCACAATGAGCAAGCTGGGGTCGCCGGAGTGGGAGAACAAGAAAAAGGCGGTCAAGAAAAAGGTTAAGGACATTGCCGCCGACCTTATCCGCCTCTACGCCAAGCGCAAAACCGCGCCCGGCCACGCCTTCGCCAAGGACTCCTTCATGCAGGCCGAGCTGGAATCCAGCTTTATCTACGAGGACACGCCCGACCAGGCCAAGGCCACCGAGGACGTGAAGCACGACATGGAGCAGCCCCACCCCATGGACCGCCTCGTGTGCGGCGACGTGGGCTTCGGCAAGACGGAAGTGGCCATCCGGGCGGCCTTCAAGGCCGTAGCCGACGGCAAGCAGGTGGCCGTGCTGGTGCCCACCACCATCTTGGCCATGCAGCACTTCAAGACCTTCCGCGACCGGCTGGGCGAGCTGCCCGTCACCGTCGACTACATCAACCGCTTCAAGACCACCAAGCAGGCCAAGGCCACCTTGCAGAAGGTGGCCGAGGGCAAGACCGACATCCTCATCGGCACGCACCGGCTCACCAACAAGGACATTCAGTTCAAGCAGCTAGGTTTGCTCATCATCGACGAGGAGCAGAAGTTCGGCGTCAAGACCAAGGACAAGCTCAAGGAGCTGAAGGTGAACGTGGACACGCTCACGCTCACCGCCACGCCCATTCCGCGCACCCTGCACTTCTCGCTGATGGGCGCCCGCGACCTGTCCGTCATCAGCACGCCGCCGCCCAACCGCCAGCCGGTGCAGACGGAGCTGGCCGTGTTCGACGAGCACCTGGTGCGCGACGCCATTGCCCGCGAGCTGAAGCGCGGCGGGCAGGTGTTTTACGTGCACAACCGCGTGAAGGACCTCACCGAGCAGGCCGCCCTGATTCAGCGCCTGGTGCCCGACGCCCGGATCACCACCATCCACGGGCAGATGGAGGGTGACGTGCTCGAAAAGCGCATGATGCAGTTCGTGGAGCACGACTACGACGTGCTGGTGTCGACCAACCTTATCGAGTCGGGCCTGGACATTCCCAACGCCAACACCATCATCATCAACCGCGCCCACATGCACGGCCTCTCCGACCTGCACCAGATGCGCGGGCGCGTGGGCCGCTCCAACAAGAAAGCTTACTGCTACCTGCTCACCCCGCCCGTGGCCGGCCTCCCTTCGGACGCCCGCAAGCGCCTGAGCACCCTGGAAGAGTTTTCGGACCTCGGGGCGGGCTTCAACGTGGCCATGCGCGACCTGGACATCCGCGGCGCCGGCAACCTGCTCGGCGGCGAGCAGTCGGGCTTCATCAACGACCTGGGCTACGAAACCTACCACCAGATTCTCGACGAAGCCGTGCAGGAGCTCAAGGAAACCGAGTTCCGCGACCTGTTTCTGGGCGACACGACCGGCCGCCTCAAGGACGCCGCCGACTTTGCCCGCCCCCGCGAGTGCAACGTGGAAACCGACCTGCAAATCCTCATCCCCGACAACTACGTGGCCTCCGTCTCCGAGCGCCTGCAGCTCTATAGCAAGCTGGACCGCGCCCGGGAGCCCGAGGAGCTGCGCCGCCTGCTCACCAGCATGGTGGACCGCTTCGGCCCCCTCCCGCCCGAGGTGGAGCAGCTGGCCGACATCGTGCGCCTGCGCTGGCAGGCCTGCCGCGTGGGCTTCAGCAAAGTCTCGCTCAAGAAGGACACCCTCAAGGGCTACCTCGACGCGGGCGAAGGCCACCAGCCCTACTTCCAGGGCGAGCAGTTCGGCCAGATCCTGAACTACGTGCAGACCCACCCCCGCCGCGCCAGCATGAAGGAGCGCAAAGAGCAGCTCATCGTCACCATCACCGACGTGCCCGGCGTGCTGCCCGCCCGCGAGCTGATGAACGAGCTGGCCGTGGAATCCATGCCGCCGGTGGTAGCCGCGGCGAGCGTGTCGGATGATGAGGACGAGGGGTAGGTAGTGGCATAAATATTTCATTTACAAGTAATTTCACAACTACTCGTGCAGCTTTTAAGTCCTCAAAAGATAGAATTGAAGCCACGTCAGGTTGTGGCTACTAGCTCACATGATGTATCCTATATAGATACAACAACTGAAATGCAATGCCACACAACTATTAGTGTCTTATTTTTTGGAGACAAAGATTGGCCTGTTGGAGGAACAACATCTGTAGACGTAAAAGTCGAGATACCTGACATTTATCGAATTAATAGCTTCGTTGTATTGCAAAGACAAATAAACGTTTGCATAAACAATGCAGAAAATATAAAGAACAGGCTTCTTAATACAAACCAATTCATATTAAGAAATTCAAAGAAGAAAGAAGAAATAAATATATTAGACTTAATGAAATTAAAAGATAATTTTTGCGACTTTATAAAAAACAACCCCACAGTACGACATATAGCGAATAAAGAGAAACGAAGGATGTTAAATCAGTTCATTTTGGACAGAAATATATATACCCATGGAATTTTAAAAATAAGAAGCTCGGATAATGCTTTTATCTTAGAACATCTAGACAACCATACTAAACAGAAATCTTACTCAATAATCAATACTGAAATACTAAAATCTTATTCACAAGCCTACTTAGAAATCGTAAATATGATTAGTGAGTTTCATTCACTAATCAAAAATTAACCTAAACACCTACGAATGCATTTAACTGGTATATCTACAGCCATTGCGAGGCATGAGGACAGTAGTAATTAAACGACGTTAGACAAGATATTAAAATGAGTCTACCCCGCCGGGGCACTCTATCAAGAACGCGCCGATGGGGTAGATTTGACTATTAGTTACATTTTTAAAAGTGCTTTTTTTCTGATATCATCACATATCAACAAACAATCACCAACAATATCTTGAGCTTTTTCCGGAGCTATACTCCTATAAAATACGCCATACTGATTTCTTTTATGAGCATACGCACCTCTTTCTTTTGTAAGACTTTTGTAAGAAGCTAGCAGCGTTGAATCTTTTGTAAGATCAATAGCCAATGGCACCAAAACTTTATCAACATATTTATATCCAAATCCGTGGCTCCTATCTATTGATTTCTCAAAATTTTCAACTAATTCCTCTAGCTTATTCCTTAAATAGTCAAACACTGTATCAATACTTTCTGGGGGCCCTTCTTTATACAAACTTATATACGAAGCTTGTGAATGAACAAGCATCAGGAGGGCATCATTAACTACTTGTCTGTACTTATAGTTTTCAACAATTGCTTTTGCGACTATAATACCAACTTGCTCAATATATTCCTCAAAAGCCGCATGCGCTAAAACACAATACGCTTTTACATCCAAATCATAATCATTCGGCGCAGCAAGCGGATTCTTTGCATGGGCAACTACAAACTTATTTTCCAGCTCAACCAAGCTCTTAAACAAGTCATCAAAAGTAGATTCAATGGCTTGTTTAGCCTTAGGAAAAAATCTCATAACACATGATTATTAAACGGATTTCTACGAATATCAACCTGAAATGCTTGATTAACGACTTCCCTAAAATACTCGAACCTTGTAAAATAACTTGCATGTGTCTTTGTGGTTGATTCAATAGATTTTTTGAAATCATTATTATCGCACAATTTTATAAATCTAGAATGAAAATCACTTGCTCTATCATCATAACCATTTATTTCTCTATCAAGTAAACTAAAGTAAAAAGTCTGAACTTCAAATAAAGCTCTATTAAATCTAGATTCTATTTTGCCATTCGTATATTTACGACCAACAAATTTATATCCATCAAAAACTTTAGAAAGCCTAAGTGTTGATTCCTCAAAATCCACAAATGCCTCTTCTACTCTACTAGAATATTTATCCCAATTAGTATTTATCTCCTTCATAGAGTAATCTAAGAATTGCTTCAAATTCCCAGTATATCCTTCACCAAAAAGGACAAAAGATAAACACCTCAATATAATCTCAACATCTCTCAATCTATTATCTGGGCCTGATAATCCCAAAACCTTATGCAAATTCAAAGTCTTGTTTGTTACTTTAAACAAATAGTCGCTAAATAAACCTTTATTCAAGACTTGCCTCAATTCTTGAGTTGATAGGGGAACAGAACCTGTATTTAATCGATAAAATATATCATACAAAACATCGTCCTTGTCAAAATTTGAAATAATTGTACATCTTAAATCAGCATTCATGAACTGCCTAAAATCCTCTTTATAATCAGGATTATTTTTCAAATCTTGAAACGTCAAACCATTAATATCTTTTCTTACATCAAGCCCTTTAATTTTATTCTTATGCCAACTTCTGAAATTATCAGGATTAATAAATCCTGCAATAGTCATCAAACGCTGCTTACCATCGATAACAATGAATGATTTTTTCTTTGCAGGATCTTCTGCTAGGACAATCTCAGGAACTGGATAACCCACAACCAGGGATTCGACTAGCTTACTCCTTCTAAAGTCATTCCAAGCATTTCTTCTTTGAAAACTTGGATCTAAATCAATATTACCACTAGAAATCTGACTAAACATTGTCTCAATTGTCCAATCTCTTGAATAGACAATAATTTTACTAGGGTCAAATGGCTGCAAATCAGATATAATATCTTTATTATCAGCTTCTATCCCTAGTACATCATTAATACCAGATGCATCTTCTTGTGGCTCGTTTATTCTTTTGGACATATGATGAGATGAAAGAGTAGGCTCTAAATGTATAAATATTCCCTCTAGCTATAGCAGATTCACAGACAATGAAGCTGCTGGCGCTCCGCGTACGTAAGCGGCTGTATGCAAGCATACTCGATGGATTTGCGTCAGCGCGTGGCGCAGGCGCTGGCCGAGCCGGGCGCCCGGCAGGCCCAAGTGGCCGCGCGCTTTTGCG
>NZ_MVBC01000018.1 GCF_002007105.1 Hymenobacter sp. CRA2
TGGCTCAACTGCTTCCGCCGCCTAGTGGTCGACTACGAGCACCTGCCCGAAAGCCACGCCGCCTGGATTCTCTGGGCCAACATCACGCTCTGCCTAAATCGAATCACCTAATTCCCCAACACGCTCTTAAACAAAATAGATATTGATATTTCAAAAGTAAAAGGCGAAGACTCAAGCTGGCCTAACAAAGTAAGTCTCCTGCAACTCTTTTACACTTCTAAAGAATACATAGCAACAGGAATTACCAATCAAGTTGGAGTTAGTGAATGGGGAAGATTCCTTTATAACACTATTTGTCCTAGGCTTCAAGTATACGAGCTAGTTCAAGATGAAAAAGTCACAGGGGTTACATGGAGGCGTTATACTCTTACTACTAAAGGAAAGCGTTTTTTAGCAGACCTAGAGAAACGCTTGGTTCTTCAAAAGCAAGAAAATGCCAAAAATAAATCAACAAAAAAAAACCAAAGTAATGAACTATAATTTAGCTCTTCCGTGAAAGCCGCCGCTATACTGCCACTCCAGTAATCCAAAACTCACAACAAAAAACGCCCCGGCACTCACCGGGGCGTTTTGCATATACCAGCAGTCGTCAGGCTCCCCCTCTCCTTTTCGGAGAGGGGGCCGGGGGGTGAGGCCCCGCTACCGCACCACCCACCGACCTTCCCCGTCCACCTGCTCCAGCACCACCAGCAGATACGGCGCATCCTCCGCGCCCAGCTTGCTGTAATCGGCCAATTGCTGGTCCGTCTTGTGCTTCACCACCACGCCCTGCCCCGGCGCGGGCGCGGCCGTGCTGGTCATAGCCGTGTAGTAGCGCAGGGTCAGGCCCTTGCCGCTGCGGTTGCCCAGCGTCGGCTGGGGCAGGCCCGCTTCGCGGCGGTCGTACACCAGCGTAGGCTTCCGGAACTGCGCCACGCCTCGGTACTCGGCCGTGCGGCGGGCGGCCGTTTTCACAATGCGGCGCGCCGCCTCGTACTGCGCCACCAGTTCGGGCCGGGTCAGGCGCTGGGCCGCCACCAGCGGGTCCAGCTGCTCGGTGAGCACCGCCGTAGCCTCGTCAATCAGCCCTTCCAGCGCGTCGGTGGCGCTGCTGGTGCCGGTGGTTACCTGCCGGGCCGCCCCCTGCGTCTCGGCCAGCCGCTGAATGTCGGCCTGCAGCCCCGCGTGCACCTGCGCGTCGTAGCCCGCCTCCACCAGCTCCTCGGGGCCGAGCGTAGCCACCGCCGCCAGCACGCGCCGCAGGTACGCCAGCAGCTCCGCGTCCTTGCCCAGCCCTTTCTTGCTCAGGGGCTGCTTCAGCTCCCCGCGCAAAGCCGCATCGTCGGTGAGGGCCACCACCAGCAGGCGCATCACCTCGCCGCGCTGCGCGGCTGCGGCCTTCAGGGCCTTACGTTCCTCGGTGATGCCCGTGGTGCCGTGATCCTGCGCCTGCGCGGCAGCTCCGATACGGTCCACCACCTCCGCCAGCTGCAACCGCCCGACGTTGATGCGTTTGATAGCTGCCAATGGCGCCCCGGCTTCGGCAAAGAAGCGCAGCACACTCTGAAACATGGTCAGCTGGTTTTGTTGATAAGTTTTCATGCTAAACGAGATGATAATAGAATGATTAAGCTTTCGACTTGAAAAAGCTCAACAATATATCAATCCCGCTTACGCCCAACAACATCCCTGGTCCACTTTTTTCGTCCAGCACCCGCGTAGTGCCACACTACCATGTCGCCGCCCTCAGCTACCGCCTCGCCGCCCTCAACTACCGCCTCGCCGACACCAACTACCGCCTCGCCGACACCAACTACCGCCTCGCCGACACCAACTACCGCCTCGCCGCGTGCAACTACCATGTCGCCGCGCGCAACTACCACCTTTCCGACATCAGCTACCAGCTCACCGCCTTCAACTACCGCTTCGCCGCCGCTATCTACCGCTATTCCCATCTGCCACTGACAACCTAGCTAGCGCGAGTGCCGCCCCGCGGCACCCGTGCCCAGCCCCGACGGCCCCTCCCCACCAAAACGTTTTGCATCTACCAACAATCGTCCGGCTCCCCCTCTCCTTTTCATGTCGCGCATCAAGCGAGGGAAGAGGGCCGGGGGGTGAGGCGAACGTGAGGCCCCCATTGCACCCCAAAGCCGGATTCCCGACTTTCGCCGCGCCTTCCCCCATCACCCCGCCGATGCGCCCCTACCACCTGCTCCTGCCGCTGCTGCTCAACCCCGCCGCCGCCCACGCCAAAGACCTGAAAAGCATCGAGCAGGACCTGCTCCGCGACCTGAAGCGCATCCACTACTGGGCCGACTACGACGGCGACGCGCCCAACCTCAACCCCGAAGACTCCCTCGTCCAGGCCAACGAGCGGTTTGGCCGCAAGCTGCTCTACTACACCGCCACCGAGCCCGCCACCCTCCACGCCGAGTTCCGCCAGCTCCAGGCCGAGCGCCTCACCATCGCCACCGCCCCCAACGGCCAGCTGCGCATCTACTCCTGGGACACCGAAACCGGCGGCACCATGCACTTCTTCGACAACGTCTTCCAGTACCAAACCGGCTCGCGCGTCGCCTCCCAGCGCCTGCCCGCCCCCACCGACGGCCAAGCCGACGCGCAGGCCTCCTACTCCGAGATTTTCACCGTGCAGAAAGGCCCCCAGACCTACTACCTGGGCTATTCCAACGCCATCTATTCCTCCTCCGACTGCTACCAGCAGGTCAAGGTCTTCACCATCGACGCCGGCCAGCTCAACCCCGACGCCTGCCTCATCCGCACCCCCTCCGGCCTGAAAAACACCCTCGGCTTCTCCTTCGACTTCTTCTCCGTCGTCGACCGCCCCGAGCGCCCCGTCCGCCTCATCACCTACGACCCCGCCACCCAAATCCTGCAGATTCCCGTCGTCTGGGACAAAGGCAAAGTCACCAGCAAGCGCATCAGCTACCGCTTCAACGGCCAGGAGTTCGGGAAAGTCAAGTAACACAAGCCTACGGCGAGAGTAAGGCCAGAACTATTAGGAATAAAGCTAAAGCTAGTCCCCCTCCTCAGCTGAGGAGGGGCTAGGGGTGGTTGACCTGACAGCAGAACATCCAACCCAGCCCGTCATGTCGAGCGCAGCCGAGACATCTCGCGTGCCGACGTCAGGTAATACAGCAGCTTCCTAAAGGGTGTAGCGACGCATACCTGCGTCTCGTCGTCCGCGCCGCTGGGCTATTCATGTATGCGCCAACCGTTCGTGAATCCGCTACAACTTCCTAGTTCTAGCCCTTCAACCACCCCCAACCCCTCCTCATCTGAGGAGGGGAGCTAGCCTTAGAATCCAGCCCCAAAGCACTCAGTGCTTCCTGACCGCAACGCCACCAGGCTCACAACCACCGCCCCACGAAGTTTCCCGCCTTCAGTAATCGTCAGGCTCCCCCTCTCCTTTTCATGTCGCGCATCAAGCGAGGGAAGGGGGCCGGGGGGTGAGGCGAACGTGAAGCACCCATTCGCCGAAGAAACCGCCCCGATAGCCGATAATTCTGCGCCCTTCAGCGGCAGTTTCGCCCCCACGCAGCAGCTACGAACGAGGCTGGCACCCAGCTTGCAATTGGGCAGACAAGCGGTTGGATGCTCCACCGCCCCACTTCTTACCTCGTCTCACCCCACCTTCGCTTGCCATGAAAGCCTCCCTGTTTTCCTTCGTTGCCGCCCTGGGCCTGCTCGCTTCCTCCGCTTCGTTTGCCGCCGCCCCCGCCGCCAACCCCTACAAAGACCGCCACGAAATGAGCCGCTACGAGCGGGAACGAGCCGAACGCGCCCGCCGCGAAGCCGCCGAACGCCAGCGCCGCTACGAGCTGGAACGCCAACGCCAGCTCGAAGCCCAGCGCCGCGCCGAGCAGCAGCGCGCCGCCGAGCGGGCCCGCTACTCAGCCCAGCACCGCAACGACCGTCACGACGACCATGACCGGCGCGACGACCACGGCCGCCACGACGGCTACCGTCGCTAAGCCCCTCGCGCCCCAAACGCAAACATGCCCCCGGCCTACCGACCGGGGGCTTGTTTGCGTTTGTACCAGCCGCTTGCTTGGATCAGCTTAGTAGAGCCGGCAAGCCACAAGGCCACCGACTCGCGGAACAGCCCGCTACCGGCGCCCTACCGCTTTACTGGCTTTGGTCTTCGGTGCCACGGCCGGGGCCACCACGGCCGCCAGCTCCTGCTTCAGCAGCTGCTCCAGGTCCGTCACCCGGTCCTGGCTGATGGTCTCGTTCACCATCAGCACGATGCCCACCTGCTCGGCCGGGTAGAGCGCGCAGCGGGCGTTGAAGCCGGTGGAGTGCCCGTTGTGGAAGATGCGCCGCTGCCCTTCCGGGTCTGTGTCGAGCATCCAGCCCAGCCCGATGCGGTTTTCGAAGGCCGGTTGGTGCGCCAGGCGCACAGCCGGCTCCTTTTCGGCCAGGTTGGCCTGCGCGTAGGTCAGCAGGTCGGCCGGCGTCGAGGTCAGGTTCGAGCCGCCCCAGTAACCGGTGTAGTTGGCGTGGTGCTCGGGCTTGCCGTTTTCATAGCCTATGGCGTAGCGCTGCTGCTCGGCCGCCGTCAGCACCCGCTTGGTGTCCTTCAGCCCGAAGCGCGTCTGCACGTAGCGCGTGACGAGTTGCTCGTAGGGCTGCTGGTAGGCGCGCTCCAGCAGCAGTTGCAGCAGCAGGATGCCCTGGTTGTTGTAACGGTAGGTTTTGCCCGGCTCGCTGGCCAGCTTGAAGGTATGCAGGTGATGCAGCAGCGAGTCGGCCGTGAACTGGTTGTAATGGGCGATGCGCTCCGGCAGGCTGAGCGCGTCCAGTTTGGCCTGCGTTTCTTTCGGGGGGTTGTAGGCCCGGCCCGGCAGGCCCGAGGTGTGCGTGGCCAGGTCGACAAGCCGTACCGGCCGCCCCTCGTAAGCCAGGTTGGGGTACTCGCCGGGCAGGTACTTGCGGATGTCATCGTTGAGCTGCACCTTCTTATCGAGCACGGCCTGGGCCAGCAGCGTCGTCACAAAGGTTTTGGCCACCGAGCCGATGTCGTAGAAGGTGCGCGCAGTAGGCAGGCGGCCCGTGCCCTTCTCCACCTCGCCGTAATTGTAGAAGTACTGCTTGCCCTGCCAGTACACCCCGATGGACAGCCCCGCGGCTTCGGGGTGTTGCAGGTAAAGCGTGGCGGCGCGGTCCACGGCCCGGTCCAGGGCGGTCTGGCGGCGGTTGTCGGTGGGCAGCGGCGTGGCCCGGGCGTTGGGCTGCGCGATGAAGTCGGAAATGAAGTAGTCGTCGATGACGCCCGGCGCCGACGACACCAGACTCACGCGCAGGTTTTGCCGCTCGCCGCGCCAGGCGTACTCCTTCCGCGTTTTGCGGGCGGGCAAGGCGCTGCTGCTCACGATGCGGCCGGTTTTGGCCTGCTGCCGGGCCAGAAATGCGGCCATGCTGCCGGCCGCCTCCACCTTCCGGAGCGCCGGGCTGCCGTAGGCTTCGATGGCCTTGAAGTCGCCGCGGTTGAACTGCGCTACCAGCGTGTCGTTGAATTGCGCGTAGGACGCAAAACGGGGCGCCTGCGCCCATGCGCTGGCCATCGGTAGCATAGTGGCGCCCATCAGGGCCAGGCCTGATAATGAATACTTAATCATGAGAACAATGGTTAAAAATGGATAGTGGCGGCAAGAAAGGCAAAAACAGCGGCTATAGGTGCGGTCCGTAACAGAAATGACCGTTTTTAGCCCTATTGCCCACCAGCTCTGGTGCAGCACCGAACCGAAAATCAGCGCCGCCAAGCCCCTATCCCGCTTTGCGGGCCCTGCAGCGCCGAGCCGTCACGGGCAAAAGCACCCAAACGCGGCTCTTGACTCGCCCGTAAGCACTGACAGAAACCGTTGCTGCTCACCCACATACTACCACACCTATGAAAGTCTGGCTTACCGCGGCTGCCTTCTCCCTGCTCCTGCTTGCGCGGCCCGCCGCGGCTCAAGACCTCGGCGGCGCCCTCGACCTACCCATGCTCGGCCGCGACTTGGCCATGAGCGCCGCCATCCGCGCCGACGCCGAGCGCCGCGCCAAGGAAATGGGCGTGACGCTCGACGCCTCGAAGACCAGCAGCAAAACCACGGCGGCCACCAAAGCCGCCAGCAGCAACGTCCGCTTCACCTACACGCCCAACCACAACCTGCGCCAGCAGACCGTCAACAATTTTGCCGGGCGCCTGCAGGGCAACAGCCCCGCCCTGGCGCAGGCCCTGCGCGCCAGCTTCGGCCCCGGCGGCCAGGCCGACTACTCCCGGCTGTACACCGCCGGCCTGAAGGGCTCGGGTTTCCAGGACAACGACGCGGCGTCGGCCCTAGCCTCCTTTATGGAAGTGGCCTACGTGGTCGTCAACAACGTGCAGGACACCAAGAGCATCACCCCGGCCGTCGACCGCGGCCTGCGCCAGCAGATGGCCGGCCTGCTCAGCCAGCACCCGGCCGCCAAGAGCCCCACGCAGCTGGCGCAGCTCGGCGAAGAGCTGAAGCTGCAGACCGTCATCCTGATGTCGGGCTGGCAGGAAAGCCAGCAAACCGGCAAATCCGCCGCCTACCACAGCTCCATCAGCCAGAGCTTCAACAAGCAGTTTGGCCTCGACCTCACCCAGGTCCGCCTCACCGAAAAAGGCTTCGTACCGAAGTAAGCCCGGCGCAGCCCTACCGAACGTCAGCCGATAGCCCGCTCGTCAGGCAGGCGCATTTCCCTTTTCGGGCAAGGAGCCGGGGTTAGGCGCAGGAGGCATAACGCCGGCACGACCGACTGCGCTCCGCCCGGCAACCTCCTCGCCCTTCCGCCGGTATCAGCAGGCAGGACCCGGCACGCCGCCCCGTCGTCCCCGGTACCCACTCCCCTGCCGAACGACATGGAACCCACTCCCGCCGCCCCGGCGCGGCCTACTTACTGGCTTACCCGCTTCGTTATTCTGCGCCTGCTGGGCCTGCTCTACGCCGTGGCCTTTCTGGTCGCCATCAATCAGGTAGTGCCCCTGATCGGCGCCCACGGCCTGCTGCCCCTCGATTTGTATCTGGGGCAAGTGGCCGAGGCGCTGGGCTCCCGCGGAGCGGGCTTTGCGCGGCTGCCGTCCCTGTTCTGGCTGGCCCATTCCGATGGGGCGCTGCTCACGGCTGCCTGGCTGGGCTTCGTGCTGGCCTGCGTGGTGGTGGCGGGCTTCGCCAACATGCCCATCATGGCCGCGCTCTGGCTGCTGTACATGTCTTTCGTGCACGTGGGCCAGGAGTGGTACGGCTACGGCTGGGAAATTCAGCTGCTCGAAACCGGCTTCCTGGCCATCTTCCTCTGCGCCCCGCTCGACGCCCGCCCTTTCCCGCGCTACGCGCCGCCCCTGCCCATTCTGGTGCTGCTGCGCTGGCTGGTAGTTCGCATCATGCTCGGGGCGGGCCTCATCAAGGTGCGCGGCGACGAAATCTGGCGCAACAGCACGGCCCTTTACTACCACTTCGAAACCCAGCCCATTCCGGGGCCGCTGAGCCGCTGGTTTCACTTCCTCCCGCGCGGCGTACTTCAGCTCGGGGTGTGGTTCAACTGGCTGGCCGAGCTGGTGGCGCCGCTGTTTGCCTTTGGCCCGCGGCTGGCCCGGCACCTGGCCGGTACCGTCATGGTGCTCTTCCAGCTCAACATCATCCTGAGCGGCAACCTGTCCTTCCTCAACTGGCTCACCATTGTGCCCGCCCTCGCCTGCTTCGACGACGGCTTCTGGGCCCGGCTGCTGCCCCGCGCCCTGGTGCAGCGCGCCTGCGCGGCCGCCGCGCAGGCCGAGGAACCGCGCCGCCCTCTGCGCGCCGTGGTGTGGGGCGTGACGGCGGTGCTGGCCCTGCTCAGCGTGCAGCCGGCCCTGAACCTGGTGTCGCCCGGCCAGATCATGAATACGTCCTTCGACCCGCTCGACCTGGTGAACACCTACGGCGCCTTCGGCACGGTGGGCCAGCAGCGCTACAACGTGGTATTCGAAGGCACCCAGGATTCCACTCCCTCCGATAATGCCACCTGGCGCGCTTACCCCTACAAGGGTCTGCCCGTGGCCCTGGACCGCCGCCCGCCCCAGGTAGCCCCCTACCAGCTCCGCCTCGACTGGCAAATGTGGTTTGCCGCCATGGCCTCGCCCGCCGACTATCCCTGGACGCTCAACCTCACCTGGAAGCTGCTGCACAACGACCCCGCCACCCTCAGCCTCTTCGCCCAAAACCCCTTCCCCGACCGCCCGCCGCGCTACGTGCGGGCCATACGCTACCGCTACTGGTACGCCGCACCCGGCAACCCGCAGGGCCAGTACTGGCAGCGCGAGAAAGTGGACGAATGGCTGCCACCCATGTCGGCCCACAACCCGCAGCTCATCCAGATCCTGCAAAGCTCCGGATGGCTCGCCCCCACCGATACCCTCAGACACGGTAGTCGCTAAGATTCCAAAATGAAAAACGCCCCGGCATTCACCGAGGCGTTCTGAATATCAATAGTCTAAAAACCAAAGTCATCAGGCTCCCCCTCTCCTTTTTCGGAGAGGGGGCCGGGGGGTGAGGCAAACGTGAGGCGCCACGTCAGGGCGTTCCATTACGGCATGCCGTTACCGCCGGCGGCCCCGTACACCTGGCCCGTGGCGTAGCTGGCCAGCGGGTCGGCCAGCTGCACGTAGATGGAGGCCAGCTCGGCCGGCTGCCCGGGCCGCTTCATGGGGGTGTCGCCGCCGAACTTCACGAGCTTTTCCTGCGTGGCGCCGCCGCTCACCTGCAAAGGCGTCCAGATGGGCCCAGGCGCCACGCCGTTGACGCGGATGCCCTTCGGGGCGAGCTGCTTGGCCAAGGAGCGCACGTAATTGGTGGTAGCGGCTTTGGTCTGGGCGTAGTCGTAGAGGTTTTCCGAGGGGTCGGTGGCCTGCTCCGAGGTGGTGCCGATGATGGCCGAGCCCGGCTTCAGGTGGGGCAGCGCGGCCTTGATAATCCAGAACGGCGCGTAGATGTTGGTCTTCATCGTCGCGTCGAAATCCTCGGTGGTCAGCTCCAGAATGGAGGCCCGCTGCTGCTGCCGGGCCGCGTTGCTGACCAGAATATCCAGCCCGCCGAGCTGTCGCACAGCCTCATCCACCAGCTTTTTGCAGAAGGCTTCGTCGCGGATGTCGCCGGGAATGGCCACGCCCTTGCGGCCTTCCTTCTTGATGAGGGCAATGACCTCCTGGGCGTCGGCCTCTTCGGCCGGCAGGTAGTTGATGGCCACGTCGGCGCCTTCGCGGGCGTAGGCAATGGCGGCGGCGCGGCCCATACCCGAGTCGCCGCCCGTAATCAGGGCCTTGCGCCCCTTCAGCCGGCCCGAGCCCTTGTAGCTCTGCTCGCCGTGGTCGGGCCGCGGCTCCATCTTGCTGGCCAGCCCCGGCCACGGCTGCGACTGGCTCTTAAACGGAGGCTTTGGGTAGGCCGTGGTGGGGTCCTTCAGCGGGTCTGCGGACGATTCGGCGGTGTAACCCGTGCCTTCGGCCCCGAACACGGGGCCGGCGGCGGCTACGGCCAGGCTGGCGCCTAAGCCGCTGATAACCTGGCGGCGGCTGAACTTGGTTTCTTCTTTCATAGTCCGAGGAGCTGATGTGGTAGGAATGAGGTGACCGACGAAATGGCCTAGCCCACAAGTAAAGCCGCCGAGCGCGGCGGCCTATTCAGCTACGAGCCGGCCAGCCAGGTCGTTGTCTGGCGTCCCCTTGCTCACCCCCGGTTCAGCAGCCGGAAGGCCAGCCCGGGGGCTAGCCGCGCCAGCTTCTCCAGCACCGCCGACTGCCCGACGCGAATCACCGGCCGGCCCGCCGCCAGGGCCCGCAGCAGCTTGCGCGCGTACACGTCCGGCGCCATTTTGGGAATGTCTGGCTGGTTTTCGTTGAAGCGGGTGGCTACCGTGGGCGGCAGGGCTTCCACCACCTCGATGCGGCTGCCGCGCAGCTGCTGGCGCAAGCTCATGGCGAAAAAGTGCGCCGCCGCCTTGGACGCGCAGTACCCCCCAAACGCGGCAATTGGCACGTACGCCAGCCCCGACGTGATAAACAACACCCGCGGCCGGGCGCTGGCTTCCAGCAGCGGCAGCGCCAGCTTGGTCAGCCGGATGGGCGCCAGGTAATTGGTGTCGATTTCAGCCTTCAGGGCCGCCATCAGCGCGGCCTCGGGCTGGGCGCGCACGTCTACCGGGCCGCCTACGCCGGCGTTGTGAATCAGCAGATCGATGCGGCCGTAGTCGCGGGCCACGGCCGCCAGGGCGGCGGCAAGTTGGGCGGGGTCGGTCACGTCGGCGCGCAGGCTCACCACGGCCGGCAGCGACGCCCGCAGCGCGGCGCTGCTAGCCGGGTTGCGGTCGAGGGACACGACGGTGTTGGCCGGGCTCAGGGCCGCCGCCAGGGCCCAGCCGATGCCGGTGGCCCCGCCGGTAATCACGACGAGTTGGTCTTGCATGGTCATCCGTGAAACGCAGAAAAGGAATGCGCCAAAGGTGACCGGCCGGGCCCACTAAAAACTTATCATTTGGCAACTTCACGGCCGGTCCGCACCAGCCGCCGCAGCCGGCTCAGGGAGGTAGGTGTGATGCCCAGGTACGAGGCAAGGTACTTCTGCGGAATGCGGCGCAGCAGGGTTGGGTCGTTCAGCAGCGCGGCGTAGCGCTGCTCCGCCGTTTGCGCCTGAAAAGCCACCAGCCGGTCAATCATAAACACGATGGTTTCCTCGCATAGCCGGCGGTACAGTTCGGCCCAGCGCGGCTGCTGCCGGCACAGAGTTTCGAAGGTAGCCTTGCTCACCCACAGGTATTCCGTCGGCTCAATGGCCTCCACGCTGAAGTTGGCCGGGCGCTGGCTGATAAAGCTTTGCGTATCGGAGCCGATGCCGCCGGCCGGGCTAAACCACACGCTCACGTCCACGCCCTGCGGCGCGTAGCAGAAGCGCAGGCAGCCACGCGTCACGAAGACGAAGCGCGCGCACACCTCGCCCTGACGCGACAGCAGCGCGTGCCGCGCCACCGCCCCCGGCCTAAACAGTGCCAGCGCCGCCCGCAGGCCCGCGTCGTCCTCGTCCCAGGCCACGTACCGCCGGACAAAGCCGGCTAAAGCCCGGCACGCTTCTTCGGTGCTCAGGGGTGGGAGTTTTCGGGTCATCAGTCGCCAAGATAGGATAACCGGCCACGCCGACGCCGCGGGCGGAGTAGCCCAGGCCCCCGCGCCCGGCCAAGGTCCGGCGCCGCTGGGTTGTTCTGGCTACGGTCGTACCAGCGGCGCCAAGCGCCGCGTGACTCCATAAGCCTGGCCCCGCGCTTATGGCCCCGCAAGACGCGAAAACGCCCCGGCAGCCGTCTGCTGTCGGGGCGCTAGAAAGAAGGCCAGTCGCTGCGGAAGGTACCACACCTGAAACCTCCCTATGTTGCCGCATCTTGGCGACCAGCCTCGGTTTCTTAAACGCCGCGCCCCGCCCCAAAGTGGCGCCATAACTACGGGTTTGGGGCCGCGGAAAGCGCGGGTTCTGCATTCCGTAGCTTTCCCGCGGCCGGTCCATGTGCCCGGCGCAGTCAGGGTTTGTGCGGAGTAGTCAGTCGGCAAGGCCAAGCCGCAGTGCGGCAATTGCCCAGCCGAAAATCCGGATTTCCTACTACCTTATTGCACTATAGCATTAGTAGATTTGACTTGTAACTTCGAAGTGCCCGTCCGGCCCACCGTGGATGATACACCAGGTCTTTGCTCGCCCTTCACTTCTCAGCTCATGAAAACGACCCACGCCCTTGCTAATCCGACCGCGCAACCCAAGTCCCCGTTGCTGCCCGTCGATCTGGACACCGTCGAGGCCAATCAGCTGGCTCGTATGCTGCTGCCCCAGGCGACTCACCCACGTCTGCTCATCGACTGCGCCCGGCTGAAAAGCCTGCGCACCCTCGGCGTGAGCCACGTGGTGTCGCAGCTGCTGGTGCTGCACCAGGGCGGCGCCGAAATCTGGCTTGCCAACGTCACGCCCCTGCTGGGCCGCTGCCTCGGGCTGCTGCGCCTGGGGCAGCTATTTCACCTGGCCTGAGCAAGCTGCCTGCCGGTCCACCCCATCCGGCACGGGCGGTGCTTACGTATAGCGCAAGGCTGGTCGCGGTGGTGGCCGGCCTTGCTTTTTTGTTTTCGCACCGCATGGAAAAGTCCGCCCGTGAAGGCATCATTGCCGAAGTAACCGCCCTGCTCGAGCAGGGCAACGCCCACGTCACCTTTGAGGACGCCACGACCAACGTGCCGGCCGAGTTGCTGAACAAATCCGTCGGCGACCTGCCCTACACGCTCTGGCAGCTGGTCGAGCACGTGCGTATCGCGCAGTGGGACATCGTGGAGTTCAGCCTCGACGCGCAGCACCAGTCGCCCGAGTGGCCCGCCGGCTACTGGCCCGCCGCCGACGACCAAGGCGACGCCGCGCGCTGGCAGGCAGCCCGGCAGCAAATCAAGGCCGACCGAGCCCGCTTCCTGGCTCACCTGCGCGACCCGGCTCAGGACCTGCTTCGGCCCCTGCCGCACGGCTCCGGCCAGACGCTGCTGCGCGAAGCCCTGCTCATCGGCGACCATACGGCCTACCACACCGGCCAGATCATTCTGGTGCGGCGCCTGCTCGGCAACTGGGACTAAGCCCAACGTTGTCAACGGGACTCAGCCCGCGCAAACGCCTTAGTCCCTGACGCGGCTTTTTGCGTGGAGTCCGTTGCGGGCCGTTGCCTGCGCCCCGACGGCAAACGCACCCGACCCTGTATCTTTCGTCTTCGATACGGATTTTTGCCCCATTCGCGCCGTCGGGCTATTGGTTATGCACCTGCTTTACGAAACTGTGCCCCTGTCCATCTCCTTCGACCACGACCAGCAGTGGTTGTATGTGGAATGGAAGGGCAACCACACCGCCGAATCGGCGCGGCGCGGGGGTGAGCTGGTGCTGCGCTACCTGCGCGACTATGCCTGCGCCAAGATGCTCAACGACAACAGCCAGGTGACCAGCGAATGGGAAGCCGGGGCCCGCTGGGTAGGCCGCGACTACTACCAGCAGCTGGCCGGCCAGGGCATCCGCTACGTGGCCTGGATCTGCCCGCCCAACTGGGGGGCGCGCAAGTCCATGGAAACGGCCATGATGTTTGTCACCGCGCCGGTGGTGGTCCTCTTCGATGACCTCGCCTCGGCCTACGCCTGGCTGGCCCGCCAGCAGTAATCCGCCTACCCGGCGCCGGCCCAGCGGCCCTAACCCGCTAAATAGATGCGGAACGTAGTGCCCTGGCCCACTTCGCTGTCTACTTCTACCCGGCCGCCGGCCTGGTGCACCAGCCGGTTGACGAGGTACAGGCCCATGCCCGAGCCCACTACATCGGGGTGAAAGCGGCGGAACAGCTGAAACAGCTCCCCGCCGTGGCGCTCCAGGTCGATGCCGCGGCCGTTATCCTGCACGCTGAGCAGCACTTCGCCGGCCACGCGGCTGGTGCGCACGTGCACGCGCGGGCTGCGGCCGGGCATAGCGTACTTGATGGCGTTGCTGAGCAGGTTGTAGAGCAGGCTGTGCAGTCCGGGCCGGGCAATGCACAAGGTGGGTACCTCGGTGAAATCCAGCGAAAAAGCCGCGTCGTACTCGCCCAGGCGCTGCTGCAGGCTACGAATGATTTCCTCCGTAAAGGGCTGCAACTCTACCACCTCCAGGGGCACCTGCTCCAGCTTGCGCTGCAGCTGCACCACTTCCGTCAGGCCGGCAATGGTGTCCAGAATCTGCCCCAACGCTTCCTCAAACATGCCCACCATGGCCGGGGCTTCGGGGTCGGGGAAGCTGGCGCCGTGCTTCAGTTCGGCAAAGAGCCCGGCCATGTTGTTGATGGGCTGCTTCAAGTCGTGCGAGGCCGTGTACACGAAGCTGTCCAGGTCGGCATTGATGCGGGTGAGCTGCTCGTTTTTGGCCTGCAGCTGCTCGTTGGCCCGCGCCAGCTGCGCGCCTTGCTCTTCGGCCTGCACCTTGGCCCGCAGCAGTTCCTGCTCGTACTTGCGCCGCTCGGTGATGTCGAACAGCGTGCAGCGCACCACCAGCGGCTGCCCGTCGGTGTCGCGCACCAGCCGGGCGCTCAGCAGCACGGGCAGGGTATCGCCGTTTTTGCGCCGCAGCGAATAGCTCAGCTCGCGCACCTGGTCGCGCAGCAGCAGCAGCGGGGCGCAGTGCGTTTCGTAGTGCAGGCGCCCGCCCATGGTAAAGAGCTGCTGCAGGCAGCGGTGGGCCACCAGCTCCTCGCGGGAGTAGCCTAGCCAATCGAGTAGGGTTTGGTTGAGTTTGACCAGGGTGCCATCGGGCAGGCAAGAGCAGTAGCCGCAGGGCGCGTACTCGTAAAGGTCTTCCAGGTTTTCCTGGGTCAGACGCAGGTCCAGCTCCGGCAGCGACTCCTCGTTCATCATAGTACCGGGACGGGCGCGGGCACGCGCAAAAAGTGGTCGATGGCCGCGATGGTGGCCTGCGGCGCACTCAGGTGCGGGCAGTGGCCGGAAGTATCCAGGATGACCAGCTCGCTGTGGGGCAGGTGCCGATGCATGTACTGGCCCACCGTCACGGGCGCGATGACGTCGTGGGAACACTGCAGGATGAGCGTGGGCGTGGGCACGCCCGGCAGGTCGGCACGGTTGTCGGACAGGAAGGTGACGCGGGCAAAGTGCCGGGCAATGGCCGGATCGGTGCGGCAGAAGCTGTCGTTGAGCTCGGCCGCCAGCTCGGGCCGCTCGCGGTGGCCCATGATGACGGGCGTGATGTGCCCCGACCAGCCGAGGTAGTTGCTGTCGAGGGCTTCAAGCAGCTCGTCGATGTCGGCCCGCTCGAAGCCACCGACGTAGTCTCGGTCGTTGATGTAGCGCGGCGAAGGCCCTACCAGCACCAGCCGGGCAAACCGCGCCGGTTCGCGAATAGCAGCCAACACCCCGATCATGGCACTGACGGAATGCCCCACCAGCACCACGTCGTGCAGGGCGAGGGCGTGGAGCACCTCCAGCAAATCATCGGCGTGGGCGCTGAGCGAGCTGTAGCGCTCCGGGTCGTAGGCCGCCAGCTCGGAGCCGCCGGCCCCCACCAAATCCAGCAGCACCACGCGGTAGCGCGCCTCGAAGGCCGGGGCCACCAGGCGCCACATGCGCTGGTCGCAGCCGAAGCCGTGCACGAACACCATAGCCTGGCGGCCAGCTCCGGACACGGTCACGTTGTTGCGCTTCAGGACGGAGAGGCAAGCGGGGCTGCTCATGGCTCGGGAGCTGGATTGTAGGCAGTGAAAGTGGCTGGTTCTGACGGGCCGCAATGACTAAAGGTAGTGGTTATGGCCCGTTGATGATACTTTACTGCCGCCGGGTTTTCCCGAGGCCCCACGGTGGTCTGCTGGTTTCTCCGGCCCGCCCTACTGCCCCACTCCTTGCAGCAGAGCCGGGGCCGGTTGCCGGTTTGCACAGGAAAAAACCGGGCATTCCCGTTCACCGGCCATGACATGTGCCTGAGCTACCAGGCTTTAGTTCGGCAGCCCTTTCGCCACCAGCTAAATGGGAGTTTAGCGCAGGCGCTCTGGCTCATTTATTGCGCCACTTCGTGTATCGTCAGCAAGTTCAATATCCTCGTATGCCGCATCAGCTTTACGCCTTTTTCCGATTCCTTTCTGTCATCATTGCGCTCTGTGCCAGCTTATCGGCGGTAGCACAGCGCCAGCCACCCACCCGGCAATGGGACGTGGTCCTGAACCCCAGCAACATTAATCCCTTCAACGTCGGCGTCGTATTTGCAGGCTGCGTGGCGCTAAGTGACGGGAGCTACGTATTGGGGGCTTCCATCGACAACCCTAACCTGTTCGCCAACCGCAATTCCGATTTCTGGCTTGTCAAAGTCGACCGCACCGGCGCGGTGGTTTGGGACCACTCCTACGGCGGCAACGGGGCCGATTGGATGGGAAGTTTGGTGGCGACGGCCGATGGGGGCTTTTTGCTCGGCGGAACTTCCCAGTCCGGTGTTTCCGGCGACCGAACGCAGCCCAACTCCGACCCGGCCCTGGCCACCTCCGATTACTGGATTATCAAGGTGGATAGCCACGGCCGTAAGCAGTGGGACCGGGCCTACGGCGGCCCGCGCGACGAAAGCCTCGCCTGCATCCTGCCCACGGCCGAGGGGGGATATTTGCTGGGCGGCAGTTCCCAAACCGGCGTTGCAGGCGACCGAACCCAGCCCAGCCGCGGCGACTACGATGCCTGGCTCGTCAAGATAGACGCTCAGGGCCGCTTTCAGTGGGACCGGGCCTACGGTGGCGCGGGCAAGGACTACTTAAAGAAACTACTGGCTACGCCCGACGGCGGCTTGTTGCTTACCGGCAACTCGACTTCTGACGTATCCGGGGAAAAAAGTGAGCCAGGCCAAGGCCGCAACGATTACTGGGTAGTAAAGCTGGATCGGAACTACAACAAACAGTGGGACCGGACTTTGGGCGGCCGATTGGATGATGTGTCGGTGTCCGCGGTCATCAGTACCGACAGCTGTTACGTGGTTGGGGGCCGTTCCTGGTCTGGCACTTCGTCTGACAAAACCCAAGACGGATTGGGCGATGCTGACCTTTGGCTGGTGAAGCTAAGCCCGACGGGCGTAAAGCTGTGGGACCGGACGTACGGCGGCCCCAACGCGGATAATTTTGGCAGTTTGCACACAACGCTCGACGGCGGTTTTATGGTCAGCGGCGACATCAACCCGCGTTTGCCCGGCACGCCCCAGCCTCCGGACGTTGGTTTTCTTGATTACTGGCTGCTGAAGCTGGATGCGAACGGGCAGCAGCAGTGGGACCGTCGCTATGGCGGCAATGGGGCTGACACTGATGGGTTCAGTTGCGTAGGGCCCGATGGCAGCTATTTGCTCTACGGCACTTCCGCGCTGGGCACTGCTTCCGGCGACCATCAGGCGCCCCCCGGCGGCCGCTTTTCCATTGACGGCTGGTTGCTCAAGCTCATGCCTCCGGATCCGGCCGTCTACATCCAGGCCGATTCGTTGGTGTGCCTGAACGGACAGCTGCGGCTACAGGCGTTGTCCCAGCCTGCGGCAGCTACGTACCGGTGGAGCACGGGCGCCACCACCTCTTCCATCCTCGTCGCGCAGCCAGGCACGTACAGCGTCACGGCCACTTTCGCCGATGGCCGCACCAGCACCGCACGGTGGCAGGTGCAGGCGCTGGCCGCCCAGCCGAGCATTGGAGGCGATACGCTGCTGTGCCCCGGCGCGCGCGGCCGGCTTACGGCCGTTGCGCCCGGCGCCCGCGCCTACCGCTGGAATACCGGTGCCACCACCGCCAGCATCGACGTCAGCCAGCCGGGCCTGTATTCCGTCACCGCGGTGTACAGCAGCGGCTGCCAGGTGACGCGGCAGCAGCGCGTGCGGGTGCGAGCCGTCAGTACGCTCTCGCCCTTCACCCTCGGCCCCGATACCATGCTCTGCCAAGGCACAACCCTGGTATTGCAGGCGCCGGCCGGCCCGGGTTACAGCTACCTGTGGTCGGATGGCTCGACGGGTGCCACCCTGCGGGTGACGCAGCCGGGCACCTACTCGGTCGGCGTGGCCACGGCGTGCGCGGCGGTACAAGCCAGCCGCCAGGTCTTTTTCAGCCCTTGCCTGAACGTGCCCAACGTCATTACCCCCAACCACGACCGACAGAACGACTACTTTGTAGTTCAGGGCCTGAGCGGGGTTTGGCAGCTTGAAGTGTACAGCCGCTGGGGGCAGCTGGTATACCGCAGCAATGCCTACGCCAATGATTGGGGCGATGCGGCGGCTGCGGGCACCTACTACTACGTGCTGCGGCAGCCCGCCACCGGCACTCTGCACAAGGGCTGGGTGGAAGTGATTCGCTAGGGCCTGTGTGCCCGGGCGGCGTTGCTATTGATCGGTTCCTGCTCCAGCCCGGCACTTGCTTGGTGCGTGGGTAGCTGACCTGAACACGGATACCAATTTGGGCTTTTAAGCCGACTCCTGCACTGCGGGGGCCGGCTTTGTTTTGGCCAGCTCGGCCAGCGGGGCGTACGTCAGCACATAGGCCGGGGGCACGTTCAGGAGCACGTGCTCCTGCTGCAGCGGCCGGAAAAACCGCTCGAACAGCTTTTGGTTGCGCAGCAAGTACTGAAACAGCACCAGCTGGCCGGCGGGCAGCAGCACCTCGCGGGTGTGCGCCAAGATGCGCCAGCCCTGCCGCCGCGGCAGCGACGAAAACGGCAGCCCGCAGACGACATAATCCACCTGCTCGATGCCCAGCGGCCGCAGGTACTCGGCGGTTTTGTCGGCCGAGCCGTGGACGATGTGCACGTTGGGCTGCCCGCTGTAACGCTCCTGCAGCAGCTTGCAGAAACGCCGGTTCACCTCGATCAGCACGATGTGGGTATCGGCGCGGCGGTGCTGCAGCAGGGCGTCGGTGAAGACGCCGGTGCCGGGCCCGTACTCCACGATGCAGCGGGCCCGGGCAAAATCAATGGGTGCTATAACCTGCTCCGTCAGCTCGCGCGAGCTGGGAATCATGGACCCCACCACGGCGGGGTTGCGGAAAAACTCACCGAGAAACGACATCGGAAATCAGGGTAAAACGGGTGGAACCAGCCTGCGGCAGCTGCGGGTAATACGGCACTTGGCCCCAACTGGTGCAGCCTTGCCAGCGCGCCGCTACAATGCCCAGGCCCTCAACGCATGGCGTAATCCCTCCTGCCGGTGCTGATCCTTCGCGGTGGTGCGCGGTCTTCTGCCGCGGCATGCCTGCGTACCTTTGCCGGGCTTATGCTTTGCTTTACTGCCCCCTTTTTCAAGCTTGCTCCCCCCTGAGTACTGGCCCGCTTGCCGTGCCTCGCACCTTTCTGCCGGAAGGGTGCGGCTTTTCTTTTGCCTTTACTCAGCTTCCGCATGTTTGCCCTTCAACCCTACCTCGCGCAGTACAAACTCAACGTCAAGAACGAAGTATTGGCCGGCCTGACCACTGCTTTGGCGCTGGTGCCGGAGGTGGTGGCCTTTGCCCTGCTGGCTCACATCAGCCCGCTGGTGGGCATTGGCTCGGCCTTCGTCATCTGCCTTATCACCAGCATCTTCGGCGGGCGCCCGGGCATGATTTCCGGCGCGGCCGGTTCGGTAGCCGTCGTTATCGTGAGTCTGGTGGTGCAGCATGGGCCGGAATACCTGTTTGCCGCCGTGCTGCTGATGGGCCTGATTCAGATAGTCATCGGGCTGCTGCGCTTCGGCAAGTTTATCCGGCTGGTGCCGCAGCCGGTGGTTTACGGCTTCGTCAACGGCCTGGCCCTCATCATCTTCATGGCCCAGCTGGAGCAGTTTAAGGTGCACGACGCGGCCGGCGCGGAGCATTGGCTCACGGGCGCCCCGCTCGGGCTGATGCTGTGCTTGGTGGCCCTGACCATGGCCATCGTGTACCTGCTGCCCAAGCTCACCAAGGCCGTGCCGGCGTCGCTGGTGGCCATCATCGTTACCTCCGCGCTGGTCATTCTGGGCGGGCTCGAAACGAAGGCCGTGGGCGACATTGCCTCCATCAAAGGCGGCCTGCCGCAGTGGCACCTGCCACAGGTGTCCTTGACGTGGGGCACGCTGGCGCTGGTGTTTCCCTACGCCCTCATCATGGCCCTGGTGGGCCTCACCGAAAGCCTGCTCACCCTTACGGTGGTGGATGAAATGACCGGTACCCGCGGCCGCGGCAACCAGGATTGCGTGGCGCAAGGCCTGGCCAACGTGGCCTCGGGCCTGACGGGCGGCATGGGCGGCTGCGCCATGATTGGGCAGACGATGGTCAACCTGGAGTCGCGGGGGCGCGGGCGCTTGTCGGGCGTGGTGGCCGCGGCGGCCCTGGCCCTGTTCGTGGTGGCGGGTTCCTCCCTCATCGAGCGGCTGCCGCTGGCGGCGCTGGTGGGCGTGATGTTTATGGTCGTCATCGGCACCTTTGAGTGGGCCAGCCTGCGCATCCTGCGCCGCATGCCGCTCACCGACGTGCTGGTGATGGTGCTGGTGACTTTGGTCACGGCCGTGTCGCAGAACCTGGCGCTGGCCGTGCTGCTGGGCGTGGTGGTGTCGGCCCTGGCCTTTGCCTGGGAAAACGCCAAGCGCATCCGGGCCCGCAAGTACGTGGACGTGGCCGGCGTCAAGCACTACGAAATCTACGGGCCGCTCTTCTTCGGCTCGGCGCAGGCCTTCGGTGAGAAGTTCGACGTAGCCGCCGACCCGGCCGAGGTCATCGTTGACTTCCGCGAAAGCCGCGTGGCCGATATGTCGGGCCTCGACGCGCTGCACAAGCTCACGGAGCGTTACCAGCGCCTGGGCAAAACCCTGCGCCTGCGCCACCTCAGCCCCGATTGCCGCCAATTGCTGCGCAACGCCGGCGCGCTGGTCGAAGTGAACATCGTGGACGACCCCGAGTACCGCGTAGCCACCGACGACGCGGGTCAGCTTAATTGAAGCACAAGGAAAGCCGCTGAAACCAGCTCCTCTCCTCCGCTGAGGATGTCTGACAGTTCCAGAACGTCCTGCTGAGCCCAAAACGACTTTTCAGACACAGCCTAATTCCAGCTTTTCAACCACCCCTAGCCCCTCCTCAGCTGAGGAGGGGAACTAGCTTCTAGCTCTAGCCTTCCGCTTAATCAACTCTCCGGCCTCCCCCTTTACGCTGCACTTAGCGCGGCTGGGCGGCGCAGCAGCTGACGCATGAGCACCAGATATAGGCCGCCTGACAGCAGAAAGCCCACAAACCAGGCGTAGCTGTATACGCCGGCCAGCCAGGGCCACACCGAGCCGGCCGGGACGGCCCCCACGGCTTGCAGAAAGCCGGGCACGTTGGGCAGAATGCCGATAATCAGCGCCCACATGGCCCGCGGGTTGATGCCGTTGCGGTAAGCGTAGCGACCTTCGTAGCGGTAGAGGTCGGGTAGGTCGAGCTGCTGGCGACGCAGCAGGTAATAGTCGGCTATCATGATGCCGCCGATGGGCCCGAGCAAGGCCGAATAACCTACCAGCCACGTAAAAATGTAGCCCGAAGGATCGGCAATGAGCTTCCAGGGGAAGATCAGCAGGCCAATGACGCCGGTGATGTAGCCGCCGGTAGTGAAGCTGATTTTGCGAGGCGCGAGGTTGGCAAAGTCGTTGGCCGGGCTCACGATGTTGGCCGCAATGTTGGTGGCCAGCGTGCTCAGGGCCACGGCCAGCATGGCCACGCTCACCAGCACCTTGCTTTCGAAGCGCCCGGCCAGCACCACCGGGTCCCAGATGGTTTGGCCGTAGATGACGAAGGTGGCCGAAGTGACGACCACGCCCACAAAGGAGAACATCGTCATGGACGCGGGCAGGCCCAGGGCCTGGCCCAGCACTTGCGCCCGTTGGCTCACGGCGTAGCGGGTAAAGTCGGGGATGTTTAGCGAGAGCGTGGCCCAGAAGCCCACCATGCCCGTCAGGGCCGGGAAGAAGTACGCCCAGAACTCGGCCGACGAAGCAAATTTGGCCGGCTGCGCCAGAATCGGCCCCAGCCCGTGCCCGGCCGAAATGGCCCAGGCCAGCAAGGCCAGCGCCGCCACGGGCAGAAAAAACGCCTTGAACACCAGTAGCTTCTTGATGCTGTCGACGCCGAGGTACACCACGTACATATTCAGCGCCCAGAACAGCAGGAATACCAGCGCCGGCCCCGTAGCCAGCCCCCACGCGGCCGGAAACACCGGCGGCAACGTGCCCAGGGCCGGCACCCAGAGCACCGCCATCTGGTAGAGGGCGTAGCCGCCGATCCACGTCTGAATGCCAAACCAGCCGCAGGCAATGACGGCGCGCAGCAGCGCGGGCACATTGGCCCCGCGCACCCCAAAACTGGCGCGCGCAAACACCGGAAACGGAATGCCATACTTGGCGCCGGCGTGCCCGTTGAGCAGCATCGGCACCAGCACCACCGTGTTGCCGAGGAAGATGGTGAGCAGAGCCTGCCACCAGTTCATACCGCCTTCGATAAGTGAGGAGGCCAGCATGTAAGTGGGAATGCACAGGCTCATGCTCACCCACAGCGCGGCGTAATTCGCCGTGCTCCAGGTGCGGCCCGCGGCCGGAATGGGCGCCAGATCGTCGCTGATCAGCCCGCTGCTCACCGGCTCGGCCGTGGTGGGTTGGGTAATAGTCGGATTCATGCGGGTGCGCTGCCAAGGGGTTTCACCTTAAATAAAGCACTTTCCGCATGTATTTAACAGCCAGCGGGTTCTTTGTTTCAGGGCCGCCTAATCCACTTTGTCTTGTGTTACGTAATTATTCCGTGGCCTGTGTGCTTTGCGCAGCTCCTTGGCTTGATAAGCAGGCACCGGCCACAACGACCTTTTTGCGCCGCGATTTTTTCACCCGCTGCCGTCGAATTACCGACGAGCTATATATTAGGGGTCATGTCTACGTCTTCCACCCGCCGCCAACGCCCGCGGCGCATGTACACCGCCAAGTACCGCGCCCGCCCCAACACCAACCGCCTCTTGTGGGCGGTGGTAGCCCTGCTGGCGGTGGGGTTTGCCGTGCTGATTGGGCGCTGGGGCTGGTAGCGCAGCCGCCCAGGATGTGCATAAACAAACGGCCCGCCTGGTCGTCTACCAAGCGGGCCGTTAAAAGGAGAGCTGCTGCCACATACAGTACCACACCTGACACTGTACGAGTTGCCGCATCTTGGCAGCAGCTTCAGTAGTCTTTAACGGGGCCGGAGCTGGGCAGGTGACGCGAAAACTACGGCTTTTGCCCTGCGCGATGCGCGGATTTTGCCCTCGGTATTTATACTCAACAGCTACGCGGTTCGCGTTTACGCTGCCGAAGCAGACCTGCCGATTAGCGCCGGGCAGCAGTTTACCCTAAATCAGGATATTCACCCGCTTGTCCCTGCACCTGCCTGGGCCCAACACCGCGTGTACCCGGGCAGCTAGAGTGGGCGATACGCCGTACTCCGGCTACGAGCTGTCGTTCCACGTGAATTACCTGCCTGAGCAGTGGGGCCCACTGAATTAGCAGCCGGCTGATCTTAATAAATTTCCTGCTCCAGTTCGGCCTCGGTAAAGGGCTGCGCGGGGAGTTGCCCGTCGAACAGGTCTCTGGCAAACTCATTGGCCCGGCGCAGCGCCTGGTCGTAGTCGGCCTGCCCTGCGCCAACAGTCCGCGCCAGCACATTGGTCCATACGGCGAAGGTGCGCACGGCGTCGCTGCCATTCCCAGCCAGCTCCAGTAAGTAGTGCGGGTCTTGAATAGGCTCAAGGAAAGTATTGTGAATGAAGCACCGGGCCAGGTGTAGGAAATGGCTGTACACATCCGCCGGGGGCGCAGGTGGCAGCAGTGCCAGCAGTTCCGCCTCGCGTTGCGGGTCGTAACGCCGGTACCGCGCCAGCAAGTACTCCGTAGCGAGTGTGTCGGGCTGAGGAAGGTGGCGCCGCAGGCCTTCGGCAAACAAGGCAAAGACGTGGTCCAGGTGCTCCCGTTCACGCAGCAACTGCTCCACGTAGGGCGGCTCGGCGTCGATGAGGTTCCGGTGCACCGTGCCCTTGCAGAGGTAGTACACGAAGAACTGAATCTGCTCAGCCAGCTCAGGTGAGAAGCTCATCCGGCCACGTTCGTAACCTGCCCGGCCTGGGAGCCTTGCCGAAAGCGCGCCAGGTAGGGCGCCGTGCGGCTCCCCTTGGCCTTGGCCACTTCGGCTGGCGGTCCTTGGGCCACTACCTGCCCGCCTTCGTCGCCGGCACCGGGGCCCATGTCGATAACCCAGTCCGAACTGGCTACCACGCGCATGTCGTGCTCCACCAGCACTACCGTGTTGCCGGCCTCCACCAGCGCTGCCAGCTGCGCGAGCAGCTTTTCCACGTCGGCGGGGTGCAGGCCGGTGGTGGGCTCATCGAGCACGTAGAGCGTGTTGCCGCGGCCCAGGCGCTGTAGCTCGGTGGCCAGCTTGATGCGTTGCGCCTCCCCGCCCGACAACTCCGTAGCTGGCTGACCCAGGCGCAGGTAGCCCAGGCCCACTTCGCGCAGCACGGTGAGGGCGCGGTGCACCGTGGGGTCGTCGGCAAAGAATTCCCAGGCGGCATCCACGGTGAGGCCCAGGACCTCGGCAATGTTCTTGTCGCGGTAGCGGATTTCGAGCGTCTTGGCATTGTAGCGGGCGCCGTGGCACACCGGGCAGGGCGCGTACACGCTCGGCAGGAACAGCAGCTCCACCATCACAAAACCCTCACCCTGGCAGTTTTCGCAGCGGCCCTTGGCCACGTTGAAGGAGAAGCGGCCAGCATCGTAGCGGCGCTGCCGGGCCTGGGGCGTGGCCGCGAACAGCTTGCGCACGTGGTCGAACAAACCGGTGTAGGTGGCCATGTTGGAGCGCGGCGTGCGGCCGATGGGCTTCTGATCCACGCGCACCAGGCGCTTGATGCTTTCCAGCCCCGCCACGATGCGGCCGCCCGTGGGCAGCGGAACGCGGCGCGCCAACGGGTCGGCGTCGGTTTCTTCTTCGGGCTCCACTTCCTGGCCCAGGCACTCAGCCACCAGTTCCACCAGCACCTGGCTGACCAGGCTGGATTTGCCCGAGCCCGACACGCCCGTCACGGTGGTCATCACGCCCAGCGGGAAGGCCACGTCGAGGTTGCTGAGGTTGTTACGGGTCACGCCGGCCAGCCGTAGCCAGCCAGCCGGCGTGCGCGGTGCCGCCACAGCAGCCGCCTCCTGCCGAAACAGGTAACGGCGCGTTTGGGAATCCTCAACCTGCTCCAGGCCCGCGGGCGGACCGCTGTAGAGGATTTCGCCGCCCTTTTCGCCGGCGGCCGGACCCACGTCCACCAGCCAGTCGGCCTGGCGCACCACGTCGAGGTTGTGCTCCACCACGAAGAGCGAGTTGCCGGCTTGCCGTAGGCTTTTCAGGGCTTTCAGCAGGGCTTCGGTATCGGAAGGATGCAGGCCGGCCGAGGGCTCATCGAGCACGTACACTACGCCGAACAAATTGGAATACAACTGGGTAGCCAGGCGCAGGCGCTGTAGCTCGCCGGGCGAGAGCGTGGGCGTACTGCGCTCCAGGGCGAGGTAGCCCAGGCCCAGATCGAGGAGCACGGAGAGGCGGGCGCACAGGTCCTCGGCAATGCGCTGCGCTACAATGGCCTGCTCGGGGTGCTCGGCGTCGTGCTTGCGGCGCCCCTTGGCGGTGCCCTCAGCGAAGGGCCGCAGCAGGGCGGCCACGCGCTTGAGCGGCAGGGCGGCCATGTCGGCAATGTCGCGCCCGGCGAAGGTCACCGACAGCGACTCGGGCCGCAGGCGCTTGCCGTGGCAGGTGGGGCACTCGGTGCTGAGCATGTACTGCAGGGCGCGCTTTTTCATCAGCGGGCTCTGGGTGTTGGCGAAGGTGTGGAGCACGTGGCGCCGTACGCTGGTAAAGGTGCCCATGTAGTTGGGCGGCTCCTTGCGCTTGAGGGCACGCTGCGTTTCGGCGGGCGTGTAGCCGGGGTACACGGGCACCACCGGCTGCTCTTCGGTAAACAGAATCCAGTCGCGCTGCGCCTGCGGCAAGTCCTGCCACGGGATGTCCACGTCGTAGCCCAGCGTGACGAGGATGTCGCGCTGATTCTGCCCGCCCCAGGCCTGCGGCCACGCGGCAATGGCCCGCTCGCGGATGGTGAGCGTGGGGTCGGGCACCATGCTCTGCTCCGTCACTTCGTAGATGCGCCCCAGGCCGTGGCACTGCGGGCAGGCGCCCTCAGCGGTGTTGGAGGAAAAAGCTTCGGCGTAGATGATGCCCTGCCCCGCGGGGTAGTCGCCGGCGCGGGAGTAGAGCATGCGCAGCAGGTTCGACAAGGTAGTGACCGAGCCCACCGAGGAGCGCGTGGTGGGCGTGCCGCGCTGCTGCTGGAGGGCTACCGCGGGCGGTAGCCCGTCGATGCTGTCGACTTCGGGCACGGCCATCTGGTGAAACAAGCGCCGCGCGTACGGCGACACCGACTCCAGGTAGCGGCGCTGGGCCTCGGCGTAGAGCGTGCCGAAGGCCAGCGAGGATTTGCCCGAGCCCGACACGCCAGTAAACACCACCAAGGCGTCGCGCGGAATGTCCACGCTGACGTCTTTGAGGTTGTGCTCCCGGGCGCCGCGCACGCGCACGAAGCCATCATTGGAATTGGCAGCGGAAGAAGCAGGAAGAGCGGAGGAGTCGGACATAGCAGCGAGCAAGGAATTGCCCAGTATACGGCACCAAGCGCCCATGCATCCGAAATTCGGCTACCGCCAGCCTGGTTGGAGCACGCAGCACGCTTATTATCCGTCGTTTAGCTGGGTCACTCTAGCTCTGCGGCGGTAGAAGCTACCCGCAGCAGGCATTCCGAGTTGATGCAGTAGCGCAAACCTGCCGGCTCGGGCCCATCGGGAAACACGTGGCCGAGGTGACTGTCGCACACGTTGCAGCGCACCTCGATGCGCTGCATGTGGTGTGAGTCGTCGAAGGCGTATTTGACGATGTTCCTGGCGGCGGGCTGGGTGAAGCTGGGCCAGCCCGATATGGCGTGGTACTTGGTGCCAGCGTCGAACAACACGCTGCCGCAGCCCCGGCACCGGTACTGGCCCGGCTCATACACGCGGCAGTAGGCGTTGCGGTAAGGCGGCTCGGTGCCTTGCTCCCGCATCACGTGGTACTGGGCGGGCGTGAGCAGGGCCCGCCATTCGGCATCGGTTTTCTCCACCCGATGCGGCGGCTCGGGGTTGCTGTACTTGGCGAATTTCAGCACGTCGATCCAGCGAAGCATACGGCTGGTACGCGTAATCAGGCAAGTGGGCTGCGTTTCGCGGTTCGGCGTCACACGTCGTATCCGAAGAGCCGTTAAAGGCACTCTGAACGGTTGTGCTTTATCCGCCTCCTTCGGTTCGACTGCACGGACGACAGATAAAGCAGGATCGATCCAGCGTTTTCAGATACGGCCTGGCGGACCTGATGCCTCCTAAGTGAAGCCGGGGGCCGCTCCATGCGTCAGCAGCGCTAAATTACTAGCGCTTAAGAAGTGGCGGAAGCTACCTGCGCCAGCGCCTGCTCGATGTCGGCAAACAACGGGCGCGCCGCCACCTCGGGCTGCACGCAGCGCCGCTGCAAGGCCCACAGCCCCTCCCCTATGGCCTCGGCGCTGGCGGGAAGCTGGCAATGAGTAAGCAGTTCTTCCAGCAGGCAGCCGAAAGCCCGCACTTCCAACCGCTGCAGCGCGGTGGCCGCGGCCACGTCCGTGGGTTCGTAGAAGCTAGCCGCGCCAAAGTCGCCGAGCAGGCACTCCCCGGCTTCCGTGGTGAGAATATTGTGGGCGTACAGGTCGCCGTGCAGGATGCCCTGCGCGTGCAGGTGCGCTGCCACACCGGCTATGCCCCGAGCAATGCGCAACGCAGCTTCGACGCTGAAGCGCGTATCAGAAGCGTAAACGTCGCGGGTGCAGGTGGCGAAACTGGGCGGCCCGGCCAGGTTACGGAACGCCGGATCGATCAGCGCCAGCACCAGGCCTTCGGCGCCGTTGGGGTGCCCTTCGATTTTGCCCTCCACCCCGATCAGGTTGGGGTGCTGCCCGGCGCTGATGCAGGCGTCCATTTCGCTGCGAGGCAGCCCGTCGCTGGTCACCTGACCCTTGAACAGCTTCACGGCTATGGCGCGGGGCGGGGCATCGGCCGCCTGCCACTGGGCGCGGAAGATGACGCCCGAGGCGCCTTCCCCGAGTTGCTCCTCCAGGGTCAGCTCCGGCCAGTTAATAGCCTGGATGGGATGCCGGGCCACCACGGCCGCTTCGCTGCGGTCGGCGAAGGGGTTGCCGGCGTAGGCCAGCCACGCGAGGCGCGGCAGCTGCAGCAGCCAGGCGGGCAAGGCGGTGAAACGGTTGGCGGCCAGGCGCAGCAGCTCCAGCTGGGTGCAGGCCGCCATCGTTTCGGGTAGCTCCTGGAGCTGGTTGCCGGCCAGCATGAGCTTCTGCAGGTGCTGGCAGCGGCCGATTTCGGGCGGCAGGGCCTGCAGCGCGTTGTCGGTGAGGATGAGCCAGCGCAGCTGCGGCGGCAGCGCGGCCCCGGGCAAGGTATGGATGCGGTTGGCCTTGAAGCCCACCATGCTCAGCGCCGGGCACTGGCCCACGGACTCGGGCACGGCAGTAAACTGATTGTCGGAGCAGAACAGGATGCGCAGCTTGTGCAGGCGGCCCAGATCGGCGGGCAGCGTGCTCAGGGCGTTGCCGGACAGGTTGAGGACTTCGAGCGTATCGGCCAGCTCAAAGATTTCGCGGGGAAATTCGGTCAGACCTTCTGATAAGTTGAGGCGGGTAGCTCCGGCCAGCCGACCGGCGCGCAGTTGTTCGAGCGTGTGCATGGGGGCAAAGGTCGGTACTGCCGCGGCTACGGCCGCGGGCCCGGCGCGGCCGTGCAGTTACCCGGGTTGGGCTTCTGGTCAGTGGTCGAAGAAAATACCTCTGGCCGGGCGGTTTTGGCTATGAGCGGCGGCCTTCGCCAACGGGCCTGCTTGCTTTTTCGGCGGTGCCTCGGCAAAGCCTGTTATCTTGAGCACGCGCGCTCCTTGGCGCCGCTTTCTGCCAATGGCTTTCCGTTCTTCTTTTACTCGTCCGCAGGTGCTGGTCGGCACCCTGCTTTCCCTGGGTCTTTCCTTCGCCGTGCCGTACTCATCCAGCCTTGCCCAAACGGCGCCCGCGGCTTCGGCTGCGGCCGCCACCAATCCGCTGCTGGCGCCCTGGTCGGGCCCCTACGGCGGCATTCCGCCCTTCGACCGCGTGGCCGTCAGCCAGTTCAAGCCGGCGCTGGAAGCAGCCATGGCGCAAAACCTGGCCGAAATTCAGGCCATTGCCACCAACAAAGACGCGCCCACCTTCGACAACACCATTGCGGCCATGGAGCGCGCCGGCCGGCAGCTCGACGAGGTGCAGACGGTGTACGGCATCTGGAGCGGCAACATGAGCACCCCGGAGGTGCAGACGGTGCAGCGCGAAATGGCGCCGCGCCTGGCCGCCTTTGCCGATCAGATTACCCAGAACGAGGCGCTGTTCCGGCGCATCGAGGCGGTGTACAACTCACCCGACAAAAAGAAGCTCACGCCCGAGCAGCAACGCCTGACCTGGCTGTACTACAACAACTTCGTGCGCGCCGGCGCCCGCCTCGACGCCGCGGCCAAGAAGCGCCTGTCGGAAATCAACCAGCAGCTGGCGGGCCTGTTCACGCGCTTCAGCCAGAACGTGCTGGCCGACGAAACCGACTCGGTGCTGGTGCTGAAAGCGCCCGCCGACCTGGGCGGCCTGCCCGCCTCGCTGCGCGCCGATGCCGCCAACGCGGCCACCACGCGCAAGCTGGCGGGGGCCGGGGCCATTCTGAATACCCGCTCTTCCATCGAGCCCTTCCTCACCTACTCCGACCAGCGCAAGCTGCGCGAGAAGGCCTGGCGCATGTTCTACAACCGCGGCGACAACGGCGGCGCCCGCGACAACAACGCCATTATCACCGACATTCTGCAGCTGCGCGCCGAGCGGGCCAAGCTGCTGGGCTACCAGACCCACGCCCACTGGCGCCTCGACAACACCATGGCCAAAACGCCCGAAGCCGCCATGGCCCTGATGGAGGAAGTGTGGAAGCCCGCCGTGGCCCGCGCCAAGGAAGAAGTGGCCGACATGCAGGCCCTGGCCAACAAGGAAGGCGCTAACCTCACCATCGAGCCCTGGGACTACCGCTACTACGCCGAGAAGGTGCGCAAGGCCCGCTACGACCTCGACCAGAACGAGGTGAAGCAGTACCTGCAACTGGAAAAACTGCGCGAAGGCATGTTCTGGGTGGCGGGCGAGTTGTTCAACTTCGCGTTTACGCCCGTCACCAACGTGCCCGTGTACCACCCCGACGTGCGCGTGTGGGAGGTGAAGGACAAGACCTCGGGCAAGCACATCGGCCTGTGGTATTTCGATCCGTACGCGCGTCCCGGCAAGCGCTCCGGCGCCTGGATGAACGCCTACCGCAAGCAGGCCCGCCTCGACGGCGAGGTAACGACCATCGTGTCAAACAACTCCAACTTCGTAAAGGGCAAGGACGGCGAGCCGGTGCTCATTTCCTGGACCGACGCTACTACCCTCTTCCACGAGTTCGGCCACGCCCTGCACGGCTTGTCGTCGAACGTGACTTACCCCTCGCTCTCGGGCACTTCAGTGGTGCGCGACTACGTGGAATTCCCCTCCCAGCTGCTCGAAAACTGGCTGCCCACGCCGCAGGTGCTCCAGCGCTTTGCCCTGCACTACCAGACGGGTAAGCCCATTCCGCAGGCCCTGGTCGACCGCATCGAGAAGGCCTCCACGTTCAACCAGGGCTTCGAAACCACCGAGTTTCTGGGCAGCGCCCTCATCGACATGAAGCTGCACCTGGCCGGCAGCCAGAAGATTGACGCCGATAAATTTGAGCGCGAAACCCTGGCTCAGCTCGGCATGCCGCGCGAAATCGTGATGCGCCACCGCACGCCGCAGTTCTCGCACGTGTTTGCCAGCGACGGGTACTCGGCCGGTTACTACAGCTACCTGTGGTCGGTGGTGCTGGCCTCTGATGCCTACAGCGCCTTCACCGAAGCCGGCGGCGCCTACGACAAAGCCGTGGCCCGGCGCCTGACCCAGAACGTCTTCTCGGTGGGCAACACCATCGACCCGGCCGAGGGCTACCGCCGCTTCCGCGGCCGTGACCCGAAAATCGACGCGCTGATGCGTGAGCGAGGCTTTCCGGTGAAAAGCGCTAGTGCCCCAAAGTCGGCCGACAAGAAAGCGGCGCCCAAAAAAAAGAGCTAAGCCGGCAACGACTCCGGTTACACAAGCACCGCCTCCTCAACACCAGTTGGGGAGGCGGTGCTGCTTATACGGGTGTATTTGGCGAATACAGGGAATAAGTTGTACCTTATTCGTATTCAGCGCCCGTCCACCCCTCGGGGCTCTGCTCACCTTTTGCTGCCAAAAGCTATGCAGAACATCCTCGTTCCCACCGATTTCTCGCCCGAAGCCCACAACGCGTTTGAAGTAGCGCTGCAGGTGGCGCACCGCACGGGCGGGCACATTACGCTGCTGCACGTGGTGAGTGTGCCCGGTTCGTCCGGCGTGGTATCGACGGGCAGCGGCACCGCCGGAGGCGGCGGGCTGGCCGACGTATTCATGCTGAAGCTGCTGCAGGTCACCAAGCAACGCATGCTGGAGTGGATGGTGGAGGCCTACCGCGACATGCCCGACGTGCCGGTGGAGGATCTAGTGCAAACCGGCCCCGTCGACGAGGCCATTCTGGAGGTCATCCGCTCCCGCCACATCGATCTGCTGGTGGTGGGCTCGCACGAGCAGACGCCCGGCACGCACTTCTTCGCCGATTCCGGCGCCGAGCGGCTGGTGCGCCTCTCACCCTGCCCGGTGCTCACCGTGAAGCATCCCGCCCACGACTTCGAAGTGCGCCACCTGGTGTTTGCCTCCGACTTTACGGCCGAAGCCGACCGCGCCGTGCCCAGCCTGCAGCGCCTGCGCGCCGCCTTCCCCGATGCCCTGCTGCACCTGCTCGACGTGGAGCCGAGCGTGGACCGTCACCAAGCCGCCCTGGACCGCATCCACGACTTTGCCCGCCGGCACCAACTCGGCCCCTACGAGCCCGACGTGTTCGACGCGCCCAAGGTCAGTGCGGGCATTCCGCGCTTTGCCGAGCAGGCCCACGCCGATTTGGTGGTAATGCTCACCCACGGCCGCACCGGCTTGCGGCACTTCCTGCAGGGCAGCATCGCCGAAAACGTGGCCGTGCACGCCGCTGCCCCTGTGCTGACGCTGCACCCGCAGGACTACTGATACTTCCTAGAAACCGACGCGGCCCCGCTCACACCTTTGCAAGGTGTGAGCGGGGCCGCGTCGGTTTCTAGCCGCTAATCAGGAGCTGCACGAGAGCGTAGCGCAACCGGGCTTTTCGCGGGCCCACTCGGGGGGCTTGGCCGCCAGCTCATCGTGTTCGGGCTGTTCGGCAAAGGGCGTTTTCAGCACCTGCATCAGCCGGTTCAGGAAGGTCAGGTCACCGGCTTCGGCACCCTCAATGGCCTGCGCGGCGAGGTAGTTGCGCAGCACGTACTTGGGGTTGACGGCGAGCATAGTCTGCCGAATGATGCCGGCCGGCGTCGGCTCCTGGCGCAGGCGCTGGGCGTAGCGCCGCAGCCAGGTCAGCAGCGGCTCGTGCGCGTCCGCCTCGGTGGTGTACGAGACGTCGGCCAGCAGCTCCTGCAGGGTAGCTTCTTCGCGGTCGGCGGCGTCCTTCAGGGACGGCACGGCGTGCGCGAGCTGCCGGAAGAAGCGGGTCATATCGGCCTGGGCAGCGGTCAGGGCCGCGTCGAGGTCGGTGAGCAGGGCTTGGTCGTCTTCCCGCGGGGCGGGGCCGGCGGTCAGGCCCAGTTTCTGCCGCAGGCGCATGTGGTAGGTTTTGGAATACGTGGCGGCGTATAGGTCCAGGCCCGGGCGCAGCTCCTGCACGTCGGCCACCAGCGGAATCAGGGCCTGGGCCAGCATCATGAGGTTCCACATGCCCACGCGCGGCTGCTGCCCAAAGGCGTAGCGGTGGGTGGCAAAGTCGGTGGTGTTGGGCGTCCAGTCCGGCTCGTAGGGCTCCAGCCAGCCGTAGGGGCCGTAGTCGATGGTCAGCCCGAGGATGGACATGTTGTCCGTGTTCAGCACGCCGTGCACGAAGCCCACCGTCATCCAGTGCGCCACCAGCACGGCCGTACGGCGGCACACTTCCTCAAACCAGCGCACATACACCGCCGGCGACGGTTCGCCCAGCTCGGGGTAGTGCCGCCGGATGACGTAGTCGGCCAGGGCGCGCAGGTTGTCGATTTCGCCGTTGGCGGTGAAGATCTGGAAGCTGCCGAAGCGCACGAAGGTGGGCGCCACGCGGGCCACCACGGCGCCGGGCTCGGGCTGCGGATTGCCGTTGTAGAACATGTCGCGCACCACCTGCTCGCCCGTGGCCACCAGGCTCAGGGCGCGGGTAGTGGGCACGCCGAGGTAGTGCATGGCCTCGGAGCACAAAAACTCGCGCAAGGAGGAGCGCAGCACCGCCCGGCCATCGGCGCGGCGCGAGTACGGGGTGAGGCCGGCGCCCTTCAGTTGAATCTCCCAGCGGGTGCCGTCGGTAGCGGCCAGCTCGCCGAGGGAAATAGCGCGGCCGTCGCCGAGCTGCCCGGCCCAGCTGCCGAACTGGTGCCCGCCGTAGCGCGCGGCAAAAGGCTGCATGGTGGGTGCCAGGCGGTTGCCGGCTAGCACGTCCACGGCAGGGCCGCGCTCGGCGGGCCGAGCCAGGCCCAGCAGGGCGGCCAGCTCATCGGACCAGGCCAGCAGATGCGGGTCGTGCACGGGCGTGGGCGTTACGCGGGAATAGGCATAGCCGGGCACCTGGCGCGGACGGTTGTCGCCGGCCGGTTCGCCGCGCAGCTCCTCCACGAAGGAGTTGTGGAAGGTAGCTTGGTCGATGGATGAGGAAGCAAGGGTCATGAAAAAACAGGGCTAGGACGCGGGTGGGCGGCTATACACAACCTTCCAGCTTCGGAGCAAGTTTCCGATTCGCCAAGTACGCAGGGTACGCACCAGTTTGCTGAGTGGCGCGCAGCACGAAAACCCTCAACGGCTTAGGCCAAAAAATGTGCCCACTGCGGCCAACCTATGGTCCAGCTAAATCCGTATTTATTCCTAAAAAATATTGGTTATAATACCGAGCAAAAGCAATCCACCCTTGGGCAACTTGCTTGAACCGGACACCGATGACGCGTACTAGCAACCTTGCCGCGCTGGTCTCCTAGTTTCCACTTTTCGTTTGTCGCTATGGCCAACCCCTCTCCTTCGGCCTCGAACCGGGGCAAACGCGGGCGCCGCCCTACCAAGACCGCCGCTGCCCCTGCGCCCCTTGCGCGGCCTTCGGCCGGCCCCGTGCCCACCGCCCCGGGCAGCCAGTGGTGCACCCTGCGCGTGTACGCCGAGGCCGATGGCCCGGTAGCGGCCCTGGTGCTGGTCACGCATCAGCGCCGCGGCACGGAGGTCTGGGAAATGGATTTGCCCTACGTGCTGTGGCAGTCGATGGGCACGCGGGCGGCGGCCGCGCTGGTGGCCCGGTTTTACCGCATGCGCTACCCGGCCACGGTGCGCCAGCTGGGCCTGCGCCTGGTGCGCAGCACCATTGCGGCCTATCTGCAGCTGCACACGCGGGAGTGCCCTCATTGTTTCTAGCCCTTCTCTTTTCCCGTTGCGGCCCCAGGCCCGAAGCGGTTCATCTCGCCCATGAGCGATACTGTTTCCTACTCCATTCAGGCCAGCGCAGCCCCGGTCACGGCTATGGTGCGCGTGCGCATCATGTGCCGACAGCCCAGCACCACGCACCGCTGGAACCTGGAGCTGCCCCGCGTTCTGTGGACCTCTATGGGCACGCACGAGGCCGCCGTGTTCGTCACGGAACGTTACTTCGACGCGTACCCGGCCGAGCGCGCCTTCAACGTGCAGGACCACATTGCTGAAGCGGTGGCCACTTCGCTGCGCGACGCCAGCGCGTATTTCACCGATTAGCGCGGCGGTTTACCGCACGCGGGCTCCGTATCGGCGCGGGCCAAAATCCCGCGTTTTTCGGCCTGTAAACCCGTAAAAATGCGGGAGCCGGCTGCTTGGTTTCGGCGTTTAGAAGTCATCGGAAATGGCTTTCGATTTCATCCGCACCCGTCTACTTTCCTCGTCCGAAATACCATGGTAACCGCTTCTCCGAGCGCGGCCGTGCAACTGCACCTCGTGCCCGCCGGCCGCCGCCTCGATTTTCCCGTTGCGCCGGGCCAATACGCCTACGTGTTCCGCCGCGCGCCCCACGAGCCATGGCAGTGCGTGGCCCACAACGCCTGCAGCCCTTACCTCGACCGTAGCCCGGCCAACGGCGTAATCGAGTATATGGTGCACTACCGCGACGCGGCGGGCACGCTCGTCACCACTACCGCAGTGGTCCGGGCCAATCCGGCCTTACTACCGGTCCGCATTGACACTACCTCCCTGTAAACCAACGTTTCCATCAGCTTTTGTGACTACTCGAGCAGCTGTCCGACGGCGCTAAACCACGTAACCTCGACAATAACTTTTGCCTTCGGCGGGGGGTAGACTTAGCTCAACCCAAACCCTAATTCCCGCCATGGCTACTTACAATCAGCACCACGACGATGACCGCGAATACCGCGGCAACGGCAACGAGAACTATGGTTTCGAGAACCGCGACCAGAACCGCCGCGGCTACGACCAAAACCGCAACTCCCAGCAGCAATACGGCGGCCGCAACAGCCAGCAGGACGAAAACACCCGCGGCGTGAGTGGCCGCTACGGCTACAGCAGCGACTCGTCGTCATCGGACCGCGACGAGAACCGCAACAGCTACGGCGGCAACTCGGGCCGCTACGGCATGGACTCCGACCGCAACCGCTCCGGCAATATGAACCGGGGCAACAACGACTACGGCCAAGGCAGCAGCTACAGCCAGAACAACTACGGGCAAAACAGCTACGGCCGCAATCGGCAGGACGATTCGTCGTACGGCAGCGACTGGTCGCGCACGTCGTCGGCGTACGGTGGCGAGCGGTCTGGCTACGGGCAGCAACCTTACTCCAGCGGCTCGGACCCGCGCAGCTACGGCCGCGAAAATCAGTCCGCCTCGCAACGCTCTGAGCGCGGCTCCTACGACCGGTACGATTCGGACGCGCGCGGCATGCGCAACAACTACGGCTCGGGCAACTCGGAAATGAACCGGGGCAGCATGAGCAACCGCGACATGGGCTACGGCGGCAATATGAACCGCGGCGGCATGAACCAGCAGGACATGGGCCGCGGCAGCATGGGTCGCTCGGATGACAACGGCCAGAACTATTACGACCAGGACGAAAACAGCCGCTACCGCACCAACCGCGGCCGCTACGACCAGCAAGACCAGGACCACGGCCAGCACCACCGCGGTTTTATTGACCGCATCAGCGACTGGTTCAGCGGCGACGATGACCGCAACGACCGTAATGGCTACCGCTAAGCCCTAACGGCCTTGCGCTTGCACTTACTGCCTAAAAAAGCCCCGGCGTGCCGGGGCTTTTTTGTCTTCCGCTACTTCAGGCCGCTGCTGCTTTACTGTAGTGATGCGCTGCCGAGGCTAGCATTTCTCAAATCTGAAAAGCCAACCAGTCAGGTGCCGGCCGGGGCGAGCAGGGGCAGTACCCGTTCGCGCCAGAGCTGCAGGTGGTGCGCTTCGTGGCCGGACAGCATGTAACTGAGGGCGCGCACGCTCACGGGCATGCCGCTGGCTACGCCGAGGCGCTCAAAAGCTTCCGGCGTAAACGACTCCAGCAACGCCAGCGTGGCGGCTCGTTGGGCATCGTACTCACGCAACAGATCCGCCAGCGGGCGGGCGTCAGCGTCGCTGTTGGCGGTGAAGGCGTCCTGCTCGAAGCCCGGCAGCGGGTGCTTTTCGCCGCGGGCAATACACAGGGCACGGTAGGCAAACACCCGCTCCGTATCAACGATGTGCACCAGGGTTTCCTTGATGCTCCACTTGCCGGGGGCGTAGCGCAGCAGCGCTTGTTCCTCGCTGAGGTGGCCGAGCAGGGCGTGCAGTTCGGCTTGCTGCGCGCGTAGCTGCTGCACCGGGTCGTGGCCGGCGGGAATCTGCTGGATGTACCGGTCGTAGTAGGCGCCGTACTCAGTGGCGGCGGGGCGAGTGGTGCGGAAGTTCATGCAACGAATGTAAAAAAGCGCGCGTGAGAACGAACTAAGCCTGCCACTACCGGGGCGCCATTTTTCCTCAGGACCACCGACTGCCCACCGTTTGTTATCCGTTGCTTATCCTTGCTTTAGCTAGCCGCGGCAGCTTCGCCAACCGCGCCACGGCCTGCGCGTAAACTCCTATCCATCACTGCCGCTATGCGAATCACGCCCTTACTTCTACTTGCTGCTGCCTGGCTGGGAGCCAGCTGCGAAAAAAGCTCGCCGCCTCCGCCCAAAGAACAAGAGCCAGCAGCTGTGCTGGTTTTTTACAAGACGGCGGGCTTTCAGCACACGTCCATTCCTGCGGGCATCCAGGCCATCAAGGAACTGGGCCTGGAGCACGGCGTGCAGGTAGAGGCCACGGCCGATGCGGGCCGGTTTACGCCCGATAAGCTAAGCGGTTACCGGGCTGTCGTGTTCCTCAGCACCACGCTCGACGTGCTCGATGCCAACCAGCAAACAGCCTTCGAGCAGTACATCCGCAGCGGCCGGGGTTTTGTGGGCGTGCACGCGGCCACCGATACCGAATACGACTGGCCCTGGTACAACGGCCTCGTGGGGGCGTACTTCAACGGGCACCCCGCCATTCAGCCGGCTACCGTGCGCGTGGCCGACCGCTCCCACCCCGCCAGCACCACCGTGCCCAGCCCCTGGCAGCGCACCGATGAGTGGTACAATTTCCGCAGCCTCGCCCCCGACCTGCACGTGCTCCTGACCCTGGACGAAACCACCTACACCGGCGGAACGCACGGCGCCAACCACCCTATTGCCTGGTACCACAGCTACGACGGCGGCCGGGCCTTTTACACTGCCCTCGGCCACACCGAGGAAAGCTACGCCGAGCCTGCCTTCCGCCAGCATTTGTGGGGCGGCATTCAGTACGCCATCGGGCAATAAAGGCCGCGGCGCTGATACGCGTGCCAGAACGTGGTTTCCCGGTGGAACAAGTTGCCCACGGAGTAATGGTTGTATGGCGTTAACGTCGTACAGCCACTTTGTTTGGGCGCAACTGGCAGAGAGAAATGAGCCTCGGAGTACGCCAACGTCTCCTTTCGACGCTCCGAGGCTGTTATCTTGCTAAGGCTATGAACCGCTTCGACCGCATTACCGCCCTGCTCATCCAGCTCCAGGCCAAGCGCGTGGTAAAAGGCAGCGAACTGGCCGAACGCTTCGGCGTAAGCCTGCGCACCATTTACCGCGACCTGCGCACCCTGGAAGAAGCCGGCGTCCCGCTCTGCGGCGAGGCCGGCTTCGGCTACTCGCTAGCCGAGGGCTACCGCCTGCCCCCGGTGATGTTTACCCGCGAAGAAGCCACGGCCTTGCTCACCGCCGAAAAGCTGGCCACCCAGCTCACCGACGCGCATACGGCCCAGCTCAGCAAGGCGGCTATGGACAAGCTGCGCGCCGTACTCCGCCGCCCCGACCGCGACTACGTGGAGGCTCTTAGCTCCCGCATCCGCATCCTGAGTCCGCGCCGCCATCAGCCGGCCGCGCCCGAGCCGCCGGCTGCCAATACCCACCAAGTGCTGCTCGACGCCATTGCCCAGCAGCGGGTGGTGCGCCTCGATTACCGCGCCGGCTACCAGGGCACGCCCACGCAGCGCGACGTGGAGCCCATCGGCGTATACTTCGGGCAGTACTGGCACGTGGTGGCTTACTGCCGCCTGCGCCAGGAGTTCCGCGACTTCCGCCTCGACCGCATCGTGGGGCTGCGGCTGCTCGACGAGGCATTTGAGACCCGGCCCGACACGCTGCAATCCTACTGGCAGGCGCAGGCCCAGCGCCGCCAGACGGTGGCCGTGGTGGTGCACTTTGCCCCCGCGGCCCTGCCGCACGTGCACGAAAACAAGCACTATTTCGGCTGGGCCCACGAGGAGCCGCAGCCCGATGGCTGGGTAGAAATGACGCTGCTACCCGGTTGCCTGGAGCGCATGAGCCGCTGGTTGCTGATCTTCGCCGGGCAGGTGCGAATCGTGGCGCCTGCGGAGCTGCGGCAGCGCGTGAGCGAGCTGGCGCGGGAGGCCCAGCACTTTTTTTGCGCCGAAGCGGAAGTCTGCTGACATAGGGCTGTCACTGGGTGGGCCGAAGTTTGGGTATCGTTTCACCCAAACCCTAACTAAGCCCATGGAAGCCACGCTGGTAGCCGCCCCCGCCCAAGTATTTCTGCCCGAGCTCGACTACGAAGTCAGCCTCACCCGCCGCGTGCTGGAGCGCGCCCCGGCCGCCAAGTTTGACTGGCAGCCCCACGCCAAGTCCATGACCCTGGGGCAGCTAGCCCAGCACACGGCCGACCTGGTAGGCTGGATCAAGGACACCTTCGATACCACCGTCATCGACTTCGCCACCTACACCGGCCCCGCACCCACGCCAGTGCGCACCAGCGCCGAGCTGCTGGACTACCTGGCCGTGCGCGGCGAGGCGGCCCGCGCCACGCTGCAGGAAGCCTCCGCCGACGACTTTGAGGAGCTCTGGACCATGCGCAACGGCGACGAAATCATCATTCGCCAGAGCCGCGCCGCCGTCACGCGCCACCTCATCAGCCACATGATTCACCACCGCGGCCAGCTGATGGTGTACCTGCGCCTGCTCGACGTGCCGGTGCCCGCCATTTACGGCCCATCGGCTGATGAACAAGGCAAGTAGCCTCTTGAACGGGAAATAAGAGCCGTGCTTGAAGGCAGATTCCCCGGATTCGTCGAGTAAAACAGCAGAACGTCATTCCGAGCGCAGCCGAGGAATGACGTTCTGCTGTTTTACTCGACGTTCACTCGCTGGCTTGCCCGGCGTCTCTCCGCGGCGCTTGGGCGGTACTCAGAATGGCGTTGCGCGTGTATGCAGCTGTTCTTACTGATGCCAGTCTTCGGGCTCGATATGCACGAGCACGTCGTACACGGCGGGCAGCTGGGCAATGACGGCGTCCTTCACGGCGTGGGCCACGGCGTGGCCTTCTCGCACGCTCAGGTCGCCGTCGACGAGTACGTGCAGGTCGACGAAGTACTCGAAGCCCATTTTGCGCACCATGCACTTTTCGGTGCCCAGCACGCCGGGCACCGCGCGGGCTACCCGGGCCACGTCTTCAGGCCAGGTACCGGCGGGGGCTTCGTCCATGATTTCGCCCAGGGCCGGGCGGAAAATGTGGTAGGCGTTGTAGCAGATGATGAGCGAAGCGCCGATGGCCGCCCAGTCGTCGGCGCTTTCGTAGCCGGGCCCGCCGATAATGGCAATGCTGATGCCCACAAAGGCCGTGAGTGAGGTAATGGCGTCGCTGCGGTGGTGCCACGCATCGGCCTTCACGGCGCCGCTGCCCACTTCCTCGCCTACCTGGTCGATGTGGCGAAACAGCCACTCCTTCACGATGACCACGCCGGCCAGCACCAGCAGGGTGAAGGGGGAAGGTATTTTATGGGGCTTCAGAATGTGGCCCACGCTCTGCCAGACGATGACGCCGGCCGCCACCACCAAGGCCCCGGCCACCAGCAGGGAAGCCAGCGGCTCGGCCTTGCCGTGCCCGTAGGGGTGGTTTTCGTCGGGCTCCCGGGCGGCGGTGCGCAGGCCCAGCCACACAAACAACGAGGTGAAGATGTCGGAGGCCGACTCGATGGCGTCGGCAATGAGGGCGTACGAATGCCCGAGCACGCCCGCCGCCCCTTTCACCATGGCCAGCAGCAGATTGGCGCCCACGCCGACCATGGTGCTGCGCTGCCCGCGCTGGACCCGCTCGGCGGTGGCTCGTACCGAAGCGCCGGAGGAAGTGGTGTTCTGCTGCATAACGGGCGGGTAAGCTGCGGCGGCCGCACCGAACGCGGCACCGAGCCCACAAAATTAGGCGTTGGTTGGGTAAGCGGCTATACGACCTTGGCGCGGAAGCGGCTCAACCGGCTACGGGCCTTGCGCCGATGAGTTCCGGCCCGCCGCTCCGCCCTAAGCTAGTCGCGCACGCGCAGCCGGCCCAACACCCGGGCGGGACCAAAAAATTCCGGTGCTAGCGGGCCAGCGCCCACTTGATGCGGGTGTAGGCCACGCGGAAGCCATTTTTCTCGGCGTTGCGCTGCGACTGGCTGCCCGGCGCAGCCCCCATCATGGCCAGGCGGCAGCCCTGCGCGGCGGCATAGAGCAGGCGCGCCGCCAGCAGCGCCGATTGGGCGCCGCGTCGCCGGCCCTCGGGCACCGTGCTGGCGCTGGCCAGCAGGGCCACGTCGTCGTGGATAAACAGCCCGCCTGCGGCAATGGGCTGCCCATCCAGCTCGGCCAGAAAGGAGTGCGAACCAACGCTATGCGCCATGGCACTGCCGAAACCGACAATAAAATCAAACAACCCAGGCATTTCGGTGCTCCAGCCCGCGGCTCCAATGCGCGCCCACTGCTCGACCTCCCCGGGCCAATGAGGCGGGTGCGCAGCGGCGTCGGCTCGGCGGCTTCCGGCGCTTCCGACGCGGGCACCAAGGCTTGGTAGAGCACCGTTGTAAATTCGATGGGCTTGTAGCCGCGCTCCGTGAGCAGCGGCCACAGCGCCGCGTCGGCCAGTGGGCTGACCTCGTGCATCGTAGGGGCCTGCCGGCTCGTAAAAAACGCTTCGATATGGTCCAAATCGGCGGGCGTAACAGCGGAGAGGCCGAGGCCAAAGGTTTGGGTCAGCGGCGACTCCGGCCCGTCGAACAGAACGTACGCACCCGCTATTTCCTGCCAAACGGCACCGTGGGCCGGTTGCAGGCGGGCCCGCGCCTCCACGCTGGCGGCGTTGCTGCGGCCCTCGGCTCGCTCCAGCTTACAGGCCAAATCATAATCGGCAAAAGGCGTAACTAGCGGCGGCATGAGTGGTTTAGCGAAGAGAAGGCCCGGCACGCGGGCAGCGGCAAAATACGGCCCGAGGCTGCCGCGCAAGCAAGACGCTGCTTTTTTCGGCTTGCGGAAGGTGATACTTGCCCCGCGCGGCGATTAATCCATAGACCGTAAGCTCGTATGAACCTCGTCGCACCCACCCCACCGGCCGCACGGCCCGCCGACGCCGCGGCCCTCCGGCAGGCCCTGCTCACCGACCGCACCGGCACGCTCACCCGCCTCTACCAGCGCACCTTCCCCATGGTGCGGCGCTACGTGCTGGCCCACGGCGGCACTCCTGCCGACGCTCAGGATGTATTTCACGACGCGCTCATCGTGCTCTACGAAAAGGCCGTGGCCGATACGCTCACGCTGACGGCTGCGCCCAGCACTTTCCTGGTGGCCATCAGCCGCAACCTGTGGCGGCGCGAGCTACAACGCCGCGGTCAGGCCCCGCTCACGGAGCTTACCGATGAGCAGGCCGAGCACCTGCCCGCCGAACCCGAGGCGCCGGCCGAAGCAGCGGAATCGGTGTTGGCGTACGTGGCCCGGCTGGGCGAGCGGTGCCAGAGCATTCTGCTGTCGTTTTACTACTTCCGCCAGCCGCTGGAGCAGATTGCGGCCGCGCACCAGTACCGCAGCGTGCGCTCGGCCACGGTGCAGAAGTTTAAGTGCCTGGAGCGCCTGCGCCAAGCCGTGCGCACGGCCTGGGCCGAAACCGCCGACGTCCTAACCCGCTGATGCCATGCGCCCCGAACTGACGCGCCTGGCGCGCATCGAGCAGCACCTGCTCCAGCCAAATCCACCCTCCCCTGCGGAATCGGCCGCTTGGCAAACCGAGTGCCTGCTCGACCCTGAACTGCAAGCTGACGCCGAAGCGCAACAGCAGCTGTACCAAGGGCTGCAACTGGCCGGTCGCCGCCAGCTCCGCCGCGAGCTGCAGGGCATTCACCACCGGCTCTACGGCCCCGGCGCGGCCGGCTGGCTACATGCGGCCACCCATGGCCTGCGCAGTCTGTTGCGGCGCTCGTTCGGCCGCGTCAGAGAATAGGCCTCTAGCCTCTTCTACTTTCCGGATTTCTGCCCTGGCAGCGCGGTTTTTGCCCGCCGCCGGCTACTGCATTGTCTTTCTCCAACCTCTTCTTTCCCATGTCATCCACCACCGAATTCCGCCGCTTCGCCGTCGGACACCAGGGCCTGAGCGGCCTGCGCGTCGAGCAGTACCTGCACCACGTCGAAGGCCTGGCCCGGCCGTACGTGCAGAATATGACGCGCTCCGTTATCGAGGAACGGCCCACGCGCTTCGCCGAAATCGATGTGTTTTCGCGCCTGATCATGGACCGCATCGTGTTCCTGGGGCAGGCCGTCGACGACAACATTGCCAACATCATCGTGGCTCAGCTGCTGTTCCTGGAGTCGGTAGACGCGCAGAAGGACATTCTGCTTTACATCAACTCCCCCGGCGGGTCGGTGTACGCCGGCCTCGGCATCTACGACACGATGCAGTACATCCGGCCCGATGTATCCACCATCTGTACCGGCTTGGCTGCCTCCATGGGGGCTTTTCTGCTGACCGGCGGGGCCATCGGCAAACGCTCGGCCCTGCCCCACGCCCGCGTGATGATTCACCAGCCCTCGGGCGGCGTGCAGGGGCCGTCGGCGGATATTGAGATTACCGCCCGGGAAGTGGTGAAGCTGCGCCAGGAGCTCTACAGCATCTACGCCGAGCGCACGGGCAAAACCTATCAGCAGATCCACGACGACTCGGACCGCGACTACTGGATGCGCGCCGACGAAGCCAAGGAATACGGCATCATTGACGAAGTGCTGCAGCGCACTTAGCGCTGGCCGACAAGTGGCACAGACTGAAACAGGCCGTCATGTCGAATAGGCACTTAGCATTGGCCGAACTACGAGCTGTCTTTTTACCAAATGACGGGCGTCTCCTGGCTGGGGCAACTCCGCTCAGCTCGTGGTCAGGTGCTGACGGTGAGTTTCGCCGAAACGGCGCAGCTCGTGCAGCAGCGGCAGCACGGTGTGGCCGTAGGGCGTGAGGGCGTAGCGCGTGGCTACGGGGCGGGTATCCAGGATTTCGCGCGCCACCAGGCCGTTGAGCTCCAGGGCCCGCAGGTGCTCGGCCAAGGCTTTGGGCGTGATGCAGTCGAGGTGGGCTTCTAGCTCGGAAAAGCGCAGCGGCTGCCCGCACAGGCAGTGAATGATGGGCATGCGCCACCGGCCGCACACGACGGCCAGCGCATCCCAGATGGGGCGCAACTCCTGAGAATTGAGGGTCGACATTGGGCTATACAAAGGGAAAGTAGCTCTCCAAAACACCAGCGCGCGGCGGGGCCGCGGGCGCTAGGTTTGCAAAGCCGGCTGCGGAGGAAAAAGTTTGCCCGCGGCGGGCTATACAAACCTACTTTTTTCCTACCCATGCCTTCCGACTTTCCTTACGACGTGCTCATCATCGGCGGCAGCGCCGCCGGCCTGAGCGCCGCCACCACCCTCGGCCGCGCCCGGCGCCGAGTGCTGGTGCTCGACGCTGGCCAGCCCTGCAACCGCCCCGCGCCCCACTCCCACGGCTTCCTTACCCGCGACGGCATGCCGCCCGCGCAGCTCACGGCCGTGGCGCGCGAGCAGCTCGGCACGTATCCCACCGTCGTGCTGCAGGCCGGCATAGCCGTGCGGGCCGAAGCCCACGCGAGCGGCTACCGGGTTACAACGGCCGAAGGCGCGACTTACGCAGCCCGCAAGCTGCTGCTGGCCACGGGCCTGCACGACGAGTTGCCGCTCATTCCGGGCTTTGCCGAGTGCTGGGGCCGCTCGGTGCTGCACTGCCCGTACTGCCACGGCTACGAGGTGCACAGCCAGCCGCTGGGCGTGCTCGGCAACGGCGACGCGGGCTTTGAATTTGCCCGTCTGATTCACCAGTGGAGCCCCGATGTGCGGCTGTTTACCAACGGGCCCACCACGCTCACTGCGGAGCAAACCGCCCTGCTCACGGTCCACGGCATCGAGGTAATTGAAGCGCGGATAACCGCCATTGCGCACGAAGCGGGGCAGCTGCACCACGTGGAGCTTGCTGCTGGTAGCCGGGTGCCATTGCGGGCCCTGTTTGCGCGGGTGCCGTTTCGCCAGTCCTCCGACCTGGGTGCCCGGCTGGGCTGCGAACTGACTGAAACCGGCCTGCTGCGCTGCGACGAGTTCGGGCGCACCACCGTGCCGGGCGTGTACGCGGCCGGCGACAACAGCTCCCCGTTACGCCAGCTGATGGCGGCCGCGGCCAGCGGCATGAAGGCCGGCGCCTTTATCAACCACGACCTTATTGCAGCGGACTTTTAGCCCCGAAGCAAGCAGGCCCGCGGACGCATTTCCTGGTTATCGGCAGCGGCCTGTGCGGTATTTGGACAAATCGACAGAATGCCTTACCCCTCAAGCAAAAGCGGGCATAAGGGACTTGGGCAACCCCGTAAAATACCAGACAGTGGTTCGGCCAACCACATCCTGCCCCGGCCCGGGCCGTAAGTAGCGGCGCGGGCGCAGTTGTCGGCGCCGCGTCCTCTTAGTATGCCCGAAGCATCTTCCCTTATCATTATCGGCGCCGGCGTGGCGGGCTTGCTCGCTGCCCGCGACCTGGCCCGCGCCGGCCGCCGCGTCGTCGTCCTCGAAGCCCGCGACCGGGTGGGCGGCCGCATCCATACGCTGCAGCCGGCGGGGTTTTCGGCCCCCATAGAAGCCGGCGCCGAGTTTATTCACGGCGAGGCGCCCATCAGTCAGGCTTTGCTCCGGGAGGCCGGTGTGCCTTGGCACGATACCGGCGGGCAGGCCTACGAAGTGCAGCGCGGCCACGTGCAAGAGTCGGAAGAATCTATCGACGACATGCCGCGGCTGATGGAGCAACTGCAGGCCTTGCAGCAGGACCTGTCGCTGGCCGATTTCCTGGCCCTCCACTTCCCTGCCGACACCGACGCGGAGCTGCGCGAACAGGTGACGCGCATGGCCGAAGGCTACGACGCGGCTGATCCGCAGCGCGCCAGCACCCTGGCCCTGCGCGACGAATGGGCCGCCGGCGGCGCCGAAGATTCGCCGCGTCCGCAGGGCGGCTACCGCCACCTGGTGGAGCACCTGCGGCAGCAGGCCGAAGCTGCGGGCGCCACCATCGAGCTGGCGGCCGCCGTGCGGTGCCTGCGGTGGCAGCCCGGGCAGGTAACGGCCGAGTGCGCCGGCGGCCGGCAGTACCAGGCCGCGCAGGCGCTGATTACGGTGCCGTTGGGCGTGCTGCAGGCGGCCGAAACCGAGCCGGGCCACCTGCGCTTCGAGCCGGAGCTGCCCGCGCAACGGGCCGCGGCGGCGCAGCTCGGGTTCGGCGCGGTGGTGAAAGTGCTGCTGGAGTTCGATGCCCCGTTCTGGACCGAGCAGTCGGCGCCAGGCCATTCGCTGCCGGAGCTGGGCTTCCTGTTCTCCGACGCCCCCATCCCGACCTGGTGGAGTCAGCTGCCCGACGAGCGGCCTATACTAACTGGCTGGTTGGGCGGCCCGCCCGCGGCCGCGCACCGTACGGCTTCCGCCGAGGCCTTGGAGCAGTTGGCGCTGGAGTCGCTGGGGTATGTGCTGGGCACCACGCCCGAGTACCTGCGCACCCGCCTGCGCGGCGCGCACGTGGCCAACTGGGCCGCCGACGAGCGGGCCCGTGGCGCCTATGCCTACGTCACCGTCGACACGCACCGGGCCCTGCCGGTGCTCAGCGCCCCCGTGGCCGACACGCTGTACTTCGCCGGCGAAGGCATCTATCAGGGCCCGGCCATGGGCACGGTGGAAGCGGCCCTGCACAGCGCCACCCGCGCCGTGCACTTGCTGCTGCCTTAGAGCTGATTTTTCCCGGTTGGTGCTGCTCAGGGCCGCTCCGACCGTTCCGACACCAGCGCCCTAAGCTCCCGCACGCCCTCCGAAGCCCCCTGGCAGTAGCCGCTTGCAGCGGACCGGGGCTCGTGGGGCGTTGCTTTTGGGAGCCGGCCGCCGCGCGGCGCCCGTGCTTTAGGTTTGGACAAGCCCGGCAAACCTCGCACCTTTGCCGTCTTGGTTTTTCCTTTTTCCGCCTTTATGTTCTCGATTCGCCGTCGTTCCCGCCGTGGGCTTTTGGCTGCTGCTCTGCTCGTTACCGCTCCTTCGCTGCTGATGGCCTGGGGTACCTGGGGCCACCAGCGCGTCAACCGCGCCGCCGTGCTGGCCCTGCCGCCCGCCATGCGTACGTTCTTTTACAACCACATCGATTTCGTGGTGACGGAGGCTGTCATTCCCGACTCGCGCAAGTACGTGCTCAACGACCGGGCCGAAGGGCCGCGCCACTACGTGGATCTGGAAAACTACAGCGAGGACCTGAATTCCATCCCGCGCACCTCGGCCGATGCGTACACCAAGTACGACGCAGCCCAGCTGGACAAGGAAGGCCGCCTGCCCTGGTACGTGCAGGACCTGATGACCAAGCTAACCGCGGCCATGAAAAAGCAGCACAAGGACGAAATCCTCTTCGTAGCGGCCGACCTCGGCCACTACCTCGGCGACGCTACCCAGCCGCTGCACACCTCCGCCAACCACGACGGCCAGAAAACCGGCCAGAAGGGCGTGCACGCCTTCTACGAGTCGCAGCTGGTGGAGCAATTCGGCCACACCTACAACTTCAAGCTCACCGAGCCGAAGCTGATTGAGGACCCGACGGCCGAAATCTGGCGCCTGGTGCTGCAGAGCCACGCCGCCGCCGATACGCTGCTGGCCGCGGAAAAGCAGCTGGCCGCCGCCACCCCCGCCGACCAGGTGCTGGAAGCCAGCAATGGGCAGCCGCGCAAGAACATCTTCAACAGCACCTACCGCACCCAGACCTACACGGCCGCTTACCACCAGAAGCTGAACCGCATGGTGGAGCGCCAGCTGCGCACCGCCGCTCAGGCCACGGCCAACTTCTGGTACACGGCCTGGGTCAACGCCGGCAAGCCCGACCTCTCGAAGCTCGACACGCAGTACACCACCAAGAGCAACGAAAAGAACCTGAAGGCCGAGCTGAAGCTGCTGGAAAAAGGCAAGCTGGTGGACTTCTCCTCGTTCACGGAGTTTCCGCAGGGCAAGTAGTCCGCCGTCCTGCTAAAAACTGAAAAGCCCGGCCGCAGTTGATTGCGACCGGGCTTTTTGCTGGCTGCTCAGCAGCGGGCTACCTGTTAATCAGCAACTGTCTATAACGATTACCCCATTCCTGATAGTGCGCATCGAGGTGCTGGCTGAAGTGCTCGGCCAGCGGCAGCAGCCGTTGATAAATAGGCTCAAAATCCACGCCTTCTATGCGCCGGAAAGGCCGTAGCGGCGTCAGGTCCATTATGATACCCAGGGCCGCAGATTGAACCTGCTCGTTTTCATCATCGAGCAACCGTAGCAAAGCCGCCAGGGCTGGTTCGGTGGCTACGCTCATCTGGTGGTTACGGCCCAGAGCAAATGCGGCCATCAGCCTTTCCCGCCACTCCGGTGCCTCCGTAGCGGCCAGCAGGTGCGGCAGCGCGGTTTCGCCTACGATGTTCAGCCCCCAAATGGCGCGGTCGGCGACAGGGCTGTTTGCATCCAGCAACCGCTCCATCAGCAAGGGCGCCAGCTGCGCCGCATGGGCCTGCATCAGCGTGGAGTAGTGCTTCACCAGCGCGGTCAGGGCAAAAAAGCGGATATGGTCGTTGACATCCGGAATGCGAGCAACCAGCTCTGGAAAAAAAGCGGGCCGCGCGTCGTGTTCGGCCAGGTAGCGCACTGCCCGCAACTGTTCTTCTTTGCTCTCACTAGCCAAGTGGGCCTGGATTTCTTCGTCTTGCATAAGTCACCGTATTGGCTGCAAGTAAGCGCTTTACCCATGAAAACGAACGGGTCGGCTCCGCTCAGGAGCCGGCCCGTTCCGGGGTCAAACCAAACTTGCTTCGCGGGCCGCTTACAGTAGCTCCACGCCCGTGCCCATCAGTTCCGCGCGCACGGCTTCGGGCCAGATGCTCACTTGCACTTCGCCGATGTGCGTCTTGCGCAGCATGAACATGGTCACGCGCGACTGACCAATGCCGCCGCCGATGCTCTCCGTGAGCTGTCCTTCGAGCAGCATTTTGTGGAAGGCCAGCTCGGCGCGCTCAGGGCAGCCGCGCAGGGCCAGCTGCTTGTCCAGGGCCGTCTTGTCGACCCGAATGCCCATCGAGGACACCTCAAAGGCCGATTGCAGGCCCGGGTGCCAAAGCACGATGTCGCCGTTGAGGCCGCGGCGGCCAGCTTCGGTTTCGGTGCTCCAGTCATCATAGTCGGGGGCGCGGCCGTCGTGGATTTCGCCGTGACTCAGCTCGCCACCGATGCCGATGATGAATACGGCGCCGTATTCCTTGGCTGCTTCGGTTTCGCGCTGCTTCACCGTGAGCGTGGGGTAGCGCTGCAGCAGCTCCTCGGCGTGGATGAAGGTGATTTGCTCGGGCAGCACCGGCGTGATTTCCGGGTACTCCTCGGCCACGCGCAGCTCGGTGGTGCGCAGCGCGTCGTAGATTTTGCCGACGGTTTCTGTCAGGAACGGAATGGTGCGCTGCTCGGGCAGGATGTGCTTTTCCCAGTCCCACTGATCCACGTAGATCGAGTGAATGGGCGAATAATCCTCATCGGGGCGCAGGGCGCGCATGTCGGTGAGGATGCCGCGGCCCGCGGGAATACCCAGCTCACGGAGGCGCAGGCGTTTCCACTTGGCCAGCGAGTGCACCACCACGGCGCGCTGCTCCTGCAGGGCCTTGATGGGAAACGACACGGGGCGCTCCACGCCGTTCAGGTCGTCGTTGATGCCGGTGCCATCGAGCACGGCGATGGGCGACGACACTTTGGTGAGCTGCAGCTGACGCGCAAGCTCCTTGGCGAAGGTGTCCTTCACGAAGCTGATGGCTTCCTCGGTTTTGAGCAGCTCCGTGGAGCTCAGGGTGTGGGCGGAGGCGGTGGCCGTTTCCATAGTTATTTGGGTTTTTATGTGTGTGAAAGTGTGTTTTCGGTTTGGATTTCCTGAAGTATTGGCAAGGCTCCGCCCGGCCGAAAAAACGGGCTGTTTTTTCGGAATCAGGAAACCTTGAAATGCTCGTGGAAGGGCGAAAAAAAAGCCTTCCGTTTTCGGAAGGCTTACAAAATCAATTACTGATTCAGTGTCTGTCAATCAGACCAATAGCCTTCCATGTCGGAATAGATTATTATTCCGATTCTGGTTATTGAGGCTGTTGGCGAACTGACGCATGAGGCTGCTTTAGGGGCGTTTCGAGGGCTAAAATAAGAGCCTGAGTTTAAGCTGCAAAAATATTTATCAAATAATTTTTCCAAGTTCGGCAGTTCTCGCACGCGTGGGATATATCGTCACGTTGCAGGCCTGCCCTGCCCGAGCCAACATACCCGGGTTTGGTGCTTGGCGGCCTGGGGCCTTCCTTTGCAGCGCGAAAAAGCCGTAGCTCGACCGGAACAGCCCGCCTGCTCCCTCGTACACCTACCGCTCCCTTCTGTGCCCCCGTTGCCCGTGCGCCAAGCCATTGCCATTCTGCTTCTCTGTTCGCTGTCGGTGCACTGCGCCGGGCGCTTGGGCATTGTGGCCAGCTGGTGGCTCAACCGCGACTACGTGGCCCGCGTGCTCTGCATCAACCGCGACAAGCCGCAGATGCACTGCAACGGCAAGTGCCACCTGCGCAAACAGCTGCGCGCGGCCGACGCCCGCGAAGCCAAGCAGCAGCCCGGCCCCAGCAAGCAGGCGTTTCAGGAAATCGTGCTGGCCTGCCCGGTCCTGGAGCCCGTAGCGCTGCCAGCGCCAGCGTGGTACGCGGGGGCGGCGCCGCGCTACGCAGCTCTGTGCGTGCCCCAGTACGCCTGGGACCGGCCCGGGCCGGAGTACCCGCCCGCGGAGGGCTGATTGATTCCCGTTTTTCGGAATTCGGCGAACTGCCTGGTTCGGCGCGCGGCTTTCGTTAGGGCCCTGCGCGGCGGCAGCTTGCCTTCAATCAGCCTGTAAATCAGTGAAGAAAGCTTTACCGCTGTTGCTGGCCCTTGTGGGGGCGGGGCAGGCAGCCTGGGCGCAGCGTAGCCTCTCGGGGCGCGTGTTCGACGCCACGACCAAAGAACCCCTCATTGGCGCTACCGTGCGCACGGCCGACGGCCAGCTGGGCACCGCCACCAACGGCACCGGGCAGTTTACCCTTGCCACCACTGCTTCGCAGCTGGTAGTGACGGCCGTGGGCTACCAGCCGCAAACCTTAGCGGTACCCACCGACGGCACCGCCCTGCGCGTGGCGCTGGCCCCGGCCGTGCAGGATTTGCAGACGGTGGTGGTGACGGCCTCGCGCGAGGCGCAGCTGCGCACCGAGGCCCCGGTGGCCATCAGCAAACTCTCCCCAACCGTCATTCAGGACACCAAGCCGACCTTGCTGGTGGAGCTCATCAACAAGGTGCCGGGCGTGGTGATGCTCAACTACGGCAACGAGCAGCACGCCATGGGCATTCGGCAGCCCTTCGGCACCAATGCCTACTTTCTGTACCTGGAAGACGGCGTACCGCTGCGGCCCATGGGCGTGTTCAACCACAACGCCCTGCTGGAGACAAACCCGCTGGCCATCAACTCCATCGAAGTAGTGAAAGGCCCGGCTTCGTCGCTGTACGGGCCGGAGGCCGTGGGCGGGGCCGTGAACGTGCTGACCAAGCGCCCGACCAGCGTGCCCACGGCCAGCCTGGGCGTGCAGGGCGACCAGTACGGCTACCGCCGGGTGCAGTTCGGCGGCGGGGGCATGGTTACGCCGAAGCTCGGGGCTTACGTGAGCGGCTACGTGGCGCGGCAGCGCGACTCCTGGCTAGCCTCGTCGGATTACAATAAGCAGTCGGTGAACGGGCGGGTGGGATATGCCCTGACCGAGCGCACCCGGCTGACGGCCGCCGCCTCGTACAACAACTACGACTCGCAGACCAGCAGCAGCATCGACAGCGTGGCCTACTACCGGCGTGAGTACTCGTCGACCTCGGACTTCACTTACCGCAAAACCTACGCGCTGCGGGCCCGCCTCACGGCCGAGCAGCAGTGGAACGCGCAGAATGTCAGCACGCTTACAGCTTACTTCCGCGACAACAGCGTGGGCCAGAACCCGAGCTACGGCATCCGCTGGAACCCGACGCCCTCGGCCACGAACGACCCCAGCAAGGCCAAGGGCGAGGTCAACGTCAATGCCTTCCGCAGCTACGGCCTGCTGGCCCAGCACAGCGTGCGGTTCGCTTGGCTGAACTCGCACTTACTCGGCGGGGCCAGCTTCGACTACTCCCCTACCCGCTACGACGCCCACCAGATAGACCTGGCGGCCCAGCTGCGGCCGGGCGGAAAATCGGTGGCGCAGTATACCGTGCTGGCCGACCGGCCCGACTTGCCCATTGCCGATTACGACACGGATCTGCGCAACGCGGCCGTGTACGCGCAGTTCGACCTGCATCCCATCGGCGCCCTGCCGCAGCTGCAGCTCACGCTGGGCGGCCGCTTCGACCGGCTGGCCTTCGATTACCACAACTACCTGGACGAGTCGGTGGGCGCGAAGGTGTACCAGCAGGCCACCCCGAAAGCGGGCCTGACCTATGACCTGGGCAAGGGCCGCGGCGTGTATGCCAACTACTCGCAGGGCTTTTCGCCGCCCGGCCTCACGTCCATCTTCCGCAAGCGGCCCGGCACCGGTGTCACTACGGGCGGCGTGAGCGTGCCGGCCGATTTCTACTACAACCTGCGGCCGGCGCGCTTCTACAACAAGGAAGTGGGCGGCTGGGTGTCGTTGCTCGCGGGCAAGGTGTACCTCGACGTGGCCCTGTACCAGCTGGACGGCCGCAACGAGCTGCTGAGCATCCGCCAGCCCGACAACTCTACCGACTACCAGAGCGCCGGCAAAACCCTGCACCGCGGCGTGGAATACGGCCTCACGTACCGCCCGACGCCGGAGCTGCTGTTTCGCTTCGGGGGCACCAACGCTGTGCACCGTTTCGAGGAGTTCGTGCTGAGTACCAAGGCCTCCGACGCCGTGCAAAACGCCAACGGCAAGCAGATGCCGCAGGCTCCGTACTGGGTGGCCAATACCGAACTGACCTACAAGCCGCAGTGGCTCCCCGGCCTGCGCGTGGCGGCTGAGTACCAACGCATCAGTGCCTGGTATCAGGACCAGATCAACCAGGTGCGCTACGACGACCGGGGCCTGTTCGGGGCCCGCGGAGTCAGCGTGCTGAATATGCGCACCGGCTACAGCTGGCGCGAAACCGTGGAGGTCTTCGTGAACGTGCTCAACGTGACCAACGAGCTGTACGCCACCGCCGCCACCCGCGGCAACAACGCCACCGACCGCAGCACTTACACGCCCGGCGCGCCCCGCACCGTGAGCGTGGGCCTGCAGTACAACTTCATTGGTAAAAAGTAGCTCCAAATGCTAGAACTAGCTCCCCTCCTCAGCTGAGGAAGGGTTGGGGGTGGTTGAAAAACAGAGCTAAAAGGCTAGAAAATTTAGTTCTGGAAGTTGTACAACGATTCATCAACCACCCCTGGCCCCTCCTCAGCTGAGGAGGGGGACTACCTCTAGCCTTAGCTCTACTTCCTCTGCTCCCGCCCTCTTTTCGCTTCCATGCCAACCATCGAACAAACCATACCCCACCGCCCCATTCGCCAGGCCGTGCAGCGCCGCATGTACCGCTGGCACCGGCTGCTGGGCCTTGTCACCGTCATCCCCGTCATCATCTGGACGCTCAGCGGCCTTTCGCACCCGCTGATGAGCAACTGGCTGCGGCCCAAAATTGCCAAGGAGACCTTGCCGCCTACGCCGGCCTTCCGTCCTGCCGTTCCTTTGCAACAGGTGCTGCAAAACCACCAAATCAGTCACCTGCGCAACGTGCGGCTGGTGCGCTTCGAGGGCCAGCCGGCTTACCAGCTGCTCCTGGAAGCGCCCACAGCCGTGCCGCGCTACTTCAGCGCCCGCACCGGCACTGAGCTGGGCCCGGACGCCGACCGCCGATTTGCCGAACGGCTGGCGCGTTACTTCACCCAGGACTCCACGAGCCGCGTAACGTCGGCGGAGCGGCTAACGGGCTTCACCCAAGACTACCCGTTCGTCAACCGCCTGCTGCCGGTCTGGAAAATCACCTTCGCGGCCCCCAACGGCCTGACGGTGTACGTGGAGACGATGCCGGCCCGGCTGGCCACCTTCAACAACCCGACGCGTGCCGCCTTCCTGCGCATGTTCAGCCTGCTGCACACCTGGTCGTGGCTGGAGCTGATCGGCAACAACACGGTGCGCGTGCTGGTGATGGTAACGCTGCTAACCGTCATCATGGTGTCCACGCTCAGCGGGCTGATCATCTACGGCTTTATGTGGCGCCGCTTCCGCCAGCCGCGCAAGGCCAGCGACCAAATAGGGTGGCTGCGCAAAAACCACCGAGTGGTCGGTCTAGCCGTGTCGCTGGTGACGCTGACTTTCGCCTTCAGCGGCGCCTGGCACGCCCTGCGCAAGCTGGAGCCCGACGAGCGGCTGCGCTACCAGCACGCACCGGCCGTGGCCGCCCGGCAGCTCGGCGTCGATGTGACGCAGCTGCCGCTGAACTGGGAACAGGTGCAAAACGTGGCGCTAGCCGAACTCAACGGGCAGGCCTACTACCAGGTATTTCAGCTGCCCGCCGACGAAAAAAGCCCCGCCAGCGGGCCAAAGGGCAAGGCCGGCAACAGCACCGGGCAGCCCGTGGAAGCCGTACGGGCGGCGACCGTCACGTATTACAGCGCGGCCACCGGCGAGCCACTCGCGGAAGGCAGCACGCAGTACGCGCAGTTCCTGGCCAACAGCTTCCTCGGCGAAACTGCCGACCAACTACCCGCCATCGAGCAGACCGCGCTAATTGACCATTTCGAGGGTGAGTACGGCTTCATCAACAAGCGCCTGCCAGTGATGAAAGTGGCCTACGCCACGCCCAGCCAGACCACGCTGTACGTGGAACCTGCCACCGGCCGCTTGGCCGCCCGCGTCGACAACGCGGACCGCTACGAAGGGCTGAGTTTTGCTTTTCTGCACAAGTACCACGGCGTGGGCACGCTGGGCAAGAACATCCGCGACGCGGTGACCATGCTCTCGGCGGCCGGTGTGCTGGCTGTGTCGCTGCTGGGCCTGTGGCTGTTTGCGAAAGTAAAATAGCTTGGTTGCTGTCCTCAGCTAAGGCTAGCTCCCCTCCTCAGCTGAGGAGGGGTTGGGGGTGGTTGAAAGACTAGGGCTAAAAGGCTAATGCTAAACGATGTTCAACGATTGGTCAACCACCCCTAGCCCCTCCTCAGCTGAGGAGGGGAACTAGCTCTAGTCTTAGATTTTAGTCCAGAGGACTTAGCAGCGGGATTTTGTCCGGGAGTATATATGCAAAAAAGCCGCTTCCCGAGGCCAGAAAGCGGCTTTTGCTATTTAGCAACGGGGTGACGCTAGCCTTTCTTGGCAGCTTCGTAGCGCTTACCGGCTTCCGACCAGTTCACCACGTTCCAGAAGGCGGCCACGTAATCGGGGCGCTTGTTCTGGTACTTGAGGTAGTAGGCGTGCTCCCATACATCGAGGCCGATGATGGGCGTGCCGCGCTGTACACCGGGCAAATCCATCAGCGGGTTGTCCTGGTTGGGGGTGCTGGTAATGGCCAGCTTGCCGGCTTTCGGGTCGTGAATCAGCCAGGCCCAGCCGGAACCGAAGCGGCCGGTGGCGGCTTTGGTGAATTCCTCCTTGAATTTGTCGAAGGAGCCGAAGTCTTTGGTGATGGCCGCGGCCAGCTCGCCGGTGGGCGGCCCGCCGCCCCTCTGGGCCAGCAGCTGCCAGAAAAACGAGTGATTCCAGTGGCCGCCAGCGTTATTGCGGATGGCATCGGGCTGCTTGCTGGCGGAGGCCAGGAGCTGCGCCAGGCTCAGCTTTTCCTCCGGCTTGCCGCTCACCGCCTCGTTCAGTTTCGAGACGTAGGTTTTGTGGTGCGCATCGTGGTGAATCTCCATCGTCTTGGCGTCGATGTGGGGCTCCAGCGCATTGAAGGCGTAAGGCAGCGGCGGCAGGGTGAAGGGGCCGTCCGCGATGGGCGTGGCGCGGGCTTCGCGCAGCAGGCGTTCTTCGTGGGCGGCCGCCAGCACGGCGGGGCTTACCAGGGCGCCGACCACGGCCAGCACGCCGTTTTTCAGAAAATCTCGCTTCAGCATGGGTGAAATGTGAACTAGGGAGATGGAAAGAGCCGAGCGGGCAAATACGGGATAAAACCCGATATCCGCGCCTACTGCGCCGCGGGCGGCGTGGCCTCGTCTTCCTGCTCGGGCGGGGTATGGCCCAGCTCCGTCACCACGTCGCGCACGGCGGGGCTGAGGTAGTCGGGCACTTTCTCGGGGTCGAGCAGGCGCAACAGGCGCAGGTACTTGGCCCGGCCTTCCTCCAGCATGTAGGGCGGCACTTCGTACACGAACAGCTGGTGCGGGGGCAGTTTCTGCACGCCCACGAGGATAAAGCGGTCGGCATGCAGCGCATCGGTGTAGAAAGCGGCCTGCCGGTCGTAGTCGTAGCCGGAGCATTGGGCCACAAAGTGCTGGAAGTCGCGGGCCAGCGTGGTCTTGAAGTCGACGACGGTGTAGGGCTGGCCGGGCACGTCGACGACAAGGTCGGCGCGCAGCTTGCACATGGTGTTGGTCAGAGGCTCGGTGAAGATACAGCTGGGCTCGGCCACGCCCTGATCGAGCATCTGGCGCAGGTCGTCGCGCATGCGCACGCCTTCCACCAGCCACCACACCAGCGTGTCGTTGACGGCGGGGTAACTGGGCACGTACTGCTCGGGCTCGAGCAGGGCGGTGTGGAAGGCGGTGCCGAAGCTCAGCGCCCCCGACGAGCTACCCGATTCACGGCGCGGCCGGCCGTTGAGCGCGTCGCGCAGCTTCGAGAGGTCGGAGTTGGCAATGGCCGGCAGGGCGCGGTAATCGTCGTAGGTGAGGCGCAGCAGATCGGGCCGGCGCCACGGGGCAGGCGGTGTTGTTTCGGACATAGCGTTGTGCAATGTACTACGGCGGCGCCAGCCGGGTTGTGCGGGCGGGGTATTTGCGTGAGCGGCGACCGAGAAAATCTGTTGCCTAGCAGCTCCTTACCAGCCTGCTAGTACTCGGTGAATGCGGCGGTAAAATCTCCCTGCTCATCGGCGCAACGGATGAGAGTGAGTTTCCAGGGCTTCCGGATTGCTAGCCACAAACATCCGGCTGGCCTTCTCGAACTCCGGGCGGCGGCAGCTCTTCGATTGACCGCAGGAAGCTTTTGATGAGCGCCGCAAAGCGTGCGGGCTGGTCTAGGTGCAGCGTGTGGCCGGCGTCCTGAATCTGCTCGGTCCGCAACATTGCATTGAGGTGCTGTAGCTCTTCGGCCACCGCCGCCGAAACCACGCCTTTATCCCCAAATACGAGCAGGCCTGGAATGGCAATTTCACGCACGAGCTGCTTGTACTCGGGATTCGGGGGCGTGAGCACGTCGAAGGCACTCATGCTGGTTTGCAGGCGGGCCCGCGCGAATAGCACCAGCGTTTCCTCTGACCGGTTGGGATGTCGGCGCCGCGCTTCCGCCACCACTTCTTCCAACGATTTGGCAAGCATCTTCCGGTGCTGATCCGCCACGTCACTATCGCGCACCTCGCGCTGAACTTTGGGGCTTAGAAAGGTAGGATCAGCCAAGATCAGGCCCCGAAGCAGGCAGGATTTGCGACTTGCCACCACGGCCGCCGTCATGCCGCCCATGGAGTGCCCAAGCAAAAAGGGCGGCGGAAGCTCCAGGGCATGAATCAAGCCGGCAATGTCGCTTGCATGGTCTTCGTACCGGTAGCCATAGTCGGGCACACTCGATTGGCCGTGCCCCCGCGCATCCGGCATGACGACGTCGTACTCCGGCTCCAGCGCCTGGGCCAGCCCGCTCCAGCATAGCCCATTGGTCATCAGCCCGTGCAGCAAAATCACGGGCGGTTTGTCTGCGCCGGTTCTGGTATAGTGAATCCTGATTCCGTTGGCCTCACAGACGGCGCTGGTCCAGTTCGTCATTTCCGCTGAGCGTGCAGTTTCTGGGTCTGCCTTCAAGTTGCTGCTTTTTATCTGCACTCACGGCCCTCGAATACGGCCGTCCGCGGCGCGCCGGAGTTCGGCCGAATCGCGCAACTTTGTGGCTTTGTTTCCCGAAAACTCCCTTTCCCACGGGTCGGGCTCGGTTCTTTGGTACGGCCCGACGTTCCCCACTTCTTCTTGATATGATTCAGCTTATTGGTTTGGCGGGAAAACGAGGCAGCGGCAAAGACACTGTTGCCCGCCTCGTGCAGCAGTTGCAGCCCGGCCGCAGCTGGGAAGTCCGCTCCTTTGGCGACGCCATCAAGGGCGTGTGCGCCGTGCTCAGCGGCGAATCCCCTGCGCCTTACTACACGCAGCCCGGCAAAGCCAAACTGATTCCCACCTATGGCCTTACGCGTGGCGAGCTGCTGCAGCAAGTCGGCGCCGCCCTGCGCGCTTGGCGCGGCCCCATCTGGATTGAGGCGCTGATGGCAGGCTTGCCCACCGACCATCCCGTCATCGTGGCCGACCTGCGCTTTCCCGACGAAGCCGATGCCATCCGGGCGCGCGGCGGCGTGGTGTGGCGCGTGGAGGGCGACCCGCTCCGCCAGCGCGGCGACGGCACCCGCGACGACGCGCACCCCAGCGAAACCGCGCTGGACGATTACGCCAATTACGATGCGGTACTGCACAACACCGGCTCTTTGGCCGAGCTAAAGGCGCAGGTGCAGCAACTGCTGTCTGATAAATAACCTCAGCGCAAAAAGCAACAGCGGCCCGGCGAGTAAATTCGCCGGGCCGCTGTTGCTTTCAGATTCCCAGGGCCAACCATTTGCAAGCGCAGCTACTCGAAGTACTGCGCCGATTCGTCCTCTGGGTTAGTTGAGATGTCGAGGATGGCGTAGATGGGGCAGTACCCCAAGGCACCGGTCAGCAGGAGCGCGCCGCCCAGCAGGTACAGCAGCACGTCAACGGCAAAGCTCACCTCAAAGGGCAACGCAGCTAGGACTATCATTACCAGCCCCAGTACTCCCCGCACGATGCGGTCCGACTTTCCTAGATTCTTGTGCATGACGGTATCAGGCTTTGAGGTGAAACACTTACAGTAATTTACTGATTTATTTCGCATTATATATCAATCATTTACAATAAACCCACGAAGCTTACCTCAGACCCGCGAAACGCAGAAACGGCAGCTGCGCTCCGTACCGCGTGGTGACTTCGGTACCGGGCGCGGCTGCCGTTTATTAGTAGTGCCGCTGGAGTGGTGCTCCTACCCTTCCGGGTCAATCTTCCTGTCCTCGCTGTTGGCCGCGGGGCCATCGTTGGCGCTGGTGGAGTCGCGGCTGACGGCGGTGCCGCCAGCCGAACCTTCCGAGCCACTTTGGCTTTGCTGGTTGTTCTGGCCGTTGCCGCAGGCGCTCAGCAGCGCCAAGACCACTACGGCGGGCAATAAGATCAAGCGTTTCATAACGTGAGGGGTAAAGGTAAAACCTGGAGAAATGCGCCAGGCGCAGCTTTATTTACGCCGGCAGCGGGGGCTTGTTTATCGTTCAGCTGCTGCCAAGCTCAAGCCCCATTAACATATAAAAAACACAAAATCAATTATTTATCCCGCATATAATTATTTTCCAAACTGCCGCACGTTGTAAGTAAAGCTCAGCAGAAAGTAGCGCGCGAGTACCTTGCTGCGCACGTCTTCCAGGTAGGTATCGGTGACGTTGCGCACCACGCTGCGGTTTTGCTTGAGCAGGTCATAGGCCTGCAGCTTTAGCTCGCCCTGCTTGTTCTTGAATAGCTGCCGGGCCAGGGCTACGTTCCACAGGGCCACGCCCTGGTTGTAGCCCGCCGCGCGGCCGGCGTAGCGCGTCAGCCACAGGTCGCTGCTGACCACCCAACGGCCCGGTAGCTGGTAGTACAGGTCGGCTTCCAGCGTGTGCGTCCAGTACGCGGTGTTTTGCTGGGGCAGCAGGGCGTAGTGCGCGTCCTGGTAGGTGGTATTGGCGGAGAGGCCGAATTCCAGCTGGTCGTTGAAAGCGGTGTTCACGCCCAGGCCCTGGCCCAGGCTCCAGTTGCGGGCCTCGTTCCACTGCTCGTTCACCAGGCTGCGGCTGCGGGTGAGGTTGGCGTTGGTGGTCAGGTTCAGGTTCAGCTTGTGCCAGCCCAAGCGCTGGCCCAGCGAGAGGAAGCCGTTGAGCGTGCGGTAACCGTCGGCGTTGACGGGGCGGGTGGTTTGCACGCCGCGGGCGTCAAAGGTGGTCGAGGACACGATGCGGTTCTGCACCTCGTTGGCGCTGAGCATGCCGAACACGCTGCGGTTATTCACGGCGCTGAACTGCTGGTAGGTGGCCGAGAGCGTGTGATAGTACTCGGGGCGCAGCGCGGGGTTGCCCAGGCGCACGCTCAGCGGGTTGGTGTTGTCGGCTACGGGTTGCAGCTGGGTGGCGGTGGGCGCCTGCAGGCGGGTGCGGTAGTTCAGGCGCAGGGTGCGGCTGCGCGAGCCGTTCCAGGTAAACATGCCGTTGGGCAGCAGTGTGCGGTAGCGGCGCGCGAGGCTGGTGTCAGCGCTTTGGTTGTCCACGCCGAGGGTGGACTGCTGGGCGTCGAGGCCGAGGGCGTAGCCGTAGCGTAGGCGGCGCGTTTGCCAGGTCAGGCCGGCGCGCTGGGTCTGGAAGCGGCTGCTGAAGCGGTTGCTCAAGGCGGCGTTGGCCAAGTCGTAGCCAGCAGTGCCCTCGTCGAAATCGGCTACCTCGCGGGCGGCGCGGCTGCGGCTGTCGGCGGCGTTGTAGTGGAATTCCAGCTTCTGCTGCAGGCTCAACGGCTCCACGTAGGCCAGGTTCAGTGCCTGGGTGCGGGCCGGGTAGTCCTGGCCGATACGCTGGTTGAGGCCGGTGGTACGCACGGTGCCGTCGGCGGCGAAGAAGGTGTTATCGGCCTGGTTGAAGGCGGTGCCGTCCTGGTTGTTGAGCACCGCGCTCAGGTTGGCCGAGAGCGTGCGGCCGGGCTTGGCAAACTTGCGCATCAGCAGCAGGCTACCGTTGCCCCAGAGGTTATCGGCCGAGGCCTCGTAGCGGCTCAGGCTCTGGTTGAGCAGGCGCCCATTCACGGCCGACTGCTGGGCGCTGGTGCGCAGCTGGTCGGTGCTCTGCCACCACAGCGCGGGCGTAAAGCGCAGTGAGGTGAGCGAGTCGAGCTTGTAGTCGAGGCGGAAGTTGAGGCGCTGGCTGAGCGTGCGGGTGCGGGCCGCGGCTTGCTGGTCGGTGACGAGCGGTGGGGTGGCCTCGCCGGTGCCGGAGGCAGCGCCCACCACGTTTTCGCGGCGGCTGAGCTGCTCGGTCCGCTGGGTGCTGCGCGAGGCCAGGTAGCTGGTGGCCACCTCGGCGCGCTTGCCCCAGGCGTCGCGGTAGTTCAGCCCGCCGGCCAAGGATTCGGTGATGCCGTTGGGCTGGTTGTTGCCGCCGCTGCCCAGGCTGCTCCCGCCGCCCCGGCCGCCCTGCATCACCATCACGGGGCCACCGCCGCCCGGCCCGCCCACGCCGCCGAAACCGCCGGGCAGGCTGCCGGTATTGGCGCTGGGGCCGTTGCTCAGGTCACTGGCCGCAGGGCCACCATTGTCGCTGAAGCCTTGCTGGTTCAGGTTATTAGCTTGGCCCAGGGCTGAAATCTGCCGGCCGTTGTTGAAGCGGTTCAGGCCCAGCTGCGCGCGGTAGCGCCCGTCGGTACCGGCGCCGAGGGATTCAGTGCCGAAGTAGCCCTTGCGCTTGTCGCGCTTGGTGACGAGGTTGATGGTTTTCTGCTGCTGGCCGTCGTCGATGCCCGAAAAGGCGGCCTGGTCGCTCTGTTGGTTGTAGAGCTGCACCTGGTCGATGATGTTGGCCGGCAGGTTGCGGGTGGCCATCTTGGGGTCGTCGCCAAAGAAGGGCTTGCCGTCGACGAGCACGCGCTGCACCGTCTGGCCCTGGGCGCGGATGGTGCCGTCGCGGTCGACCTGCACGCCGGGCAGCTTCTTGAGCAGGGATTCTACGGCGGCGTTGGGCTGGGTTTTGAAGGCGCGGGCGTTGAAGGCCAGCGTATCGCCCTGCACCGACACCGGGGCGCGCTCCTGCTGCACCACCACTTCGCCCAGCGTCTGGGCCACGGGCCGCAGGCGCAGCGTGCCGAGCTCGGCCGTGGGCGCCGCGGCCGTCAGGCTGACGGGCAGCAGCTTGCTTTTGTAGCCCAGAAAGGTCAGCAGCAGAAAGTAGCGGCCCGGCGCCACGTTGCGCAGCGTGAAGCGGCCGTCGCCGTCGGTGATAGTGAAGGTCAGGTACGAGGAGTCGCGGGCCGCCAGCAGCGACACCGAGGCCTCGCGCAGCTCTTTGCCGCTCAGCGAATCGGCCACGGCGCCCAGGATCTGGCCGTTGCCGCCGCTGCGCGTGGGGGCCGCGGGTTGCTGGGCCTGGGCGGTCAGCACCCCGACGCCGAGCAAAACGAGAATGAGTAACAGGTAGCGCATAAGTTGGGCAAACCTCACCCCTGGCCCCTCCCCGCGGGAGCGGCCCAAAACCAGCCTTTCACTTCACTCCGGGCGTCGCGGCCCGCGCTGATTTTTGGGGCCCTTCCATGCCAGGAAAGGGCCAGGTGGTAAGGCCGTTTTAGTTGGTGGCGCCGCGGCCTTCGAAGTTTTCCATCATGCGCTGGCGGAAGTCGGCCCGGGCTTTTTCGCGCAGGTCCTGCAGCTGGGCGGCCGTCACTACCTGAGCCTGGGCCGTGGGGCGCACGTCGGCCTCCTGCACGGGAGCTTTCAGGTCGACTTTCGAGGCCCGAAACTGCTCCTGCGAGCCTTCCACGGCCAGCACCACGCCCTTATCGGGCATCAACTCCTTGATGGGCGAGTAGGTGAAGGGCAACTCAGTGGTCACCCACACGGTGTAGGTTTCCTTGCGGTAGGGCACGGTGGCTTTGCGGCAGGTGTAGCCGGCAATTTTCTTGGTCTGATCCGTCCACTGCCAGCCTTCGGCCTTGGCGAAGGGCACGTCGCTGCGGTACTCGGTGGTTTGGTTGTCCTTTTTCAGGGCTACCACGGTGGCGTAGGTGCGCTCCTTCTGGTTGAGGTAGACGGCTTCCTCGAAAGGCCGGCCGAGGTTGGTGGTCTGCGGAGCGCGCATACCGGCCCCGCCTTCACCGCCAGCTACGGTCACGCGCATCATCGCGCCGCTGTTGCTTTCCTGGGCTTCCTTGCCGTAGTCGCCGGCGAAGGTGAGCGTCTGCCCGAAGGTGCGTACGTCGGGCACGTCGGCCGGCCATTCGGGGGAGCCGGGGCGCACCTGCTGACCGTTGACGATGATGCGCAGCTGGTTGGGGTCGATGCGGCGCGAGCCTTCGTAGCTGATGCGGCCGGCAGTCTGCGCGTGCAGGTGCTGCACCACGCTCAGGCCGGTGATGAGCAACAGAACCAGGAATAAGGTGGTCAGGAGGGCTTTCATGGCGGGCTTGGAAAGTTGGGCGTTAATTGATGGTCACAAAGCACCGCCAATGGCATGTAAAGCACTGTTATCTTGTGTTAAACAGTGTTAACGGCCGCATCAGGCCGCAATCGGGGTCGTATTTTCGTCGGCACAACGTCTCCCTTTCCGCCGCCTATGAAACGCCGCATCCGCATCATCTTCTGGCTTATGGCGGCCTGTATTCTGGGCATCAACGGCTTTCAGGCGTACTGGCTCTACAACACCTATGAGCTGACCAACGCCCAATTCAGCCGCACCACCAACGAGGCCCTGCAGGCCGTGGTGCTGCGGCAGCAGGCAGTGGCCCTGCGCCGGCAGTTTGCCCAGGCCGGCTACCCTAAGTTTCGGATTCAAATCAACGGCGACACGCTGGTCCGCACCGGGCCAGCCACCGAAGAAGATTCGGCGGACCGCGTGGTGATTGTGCCCAAAACCAACTCGCCTGATGCTCTGGACGCGTCCAAATCCGGCATTGAGCGCATCATCATCCGCAACCACCGGCCCGACACCGCTCGGAGGAGCCGCCTGAGTCTGGGGCTGCGCCGGCACAACGGCGGCAAGCCACCCGAAGTAGACCTGCGGCAGCTGGCGGCCGATTACCGCGCCGAGTTGCGCCGCCGCGACACCGAAGGCGACTTTGTGCTGGATACCGTGAATATGCTGCGCCCCACCGCCGGCCACGGCCCCGAGCTGGATGCGCCGGCCTCGTATAGCCTTCGAACCCAACCCGTACGCCTGCTCGCCCTGGATTTCGACGGCGAGTGGCAGGTGCAGGCGGCGTTTCGGCCGCCCACGTTCTACATTTTGCGGCGCATGGGCGGGCTGCTGACCGGTTCGGTGCTGCTGCTGGGCCTCACCACCGGCTGCTTCGTGCTGATGCTGAACACCATCCTGCGCCAAAAGAAGCTGGCCGACGTCAAGAACGACTTCATCAACAACATGACCCACGAGCTGAAGACCCCGCTGGCCACGGTGTCGGCGGCGGTGGAAGCCATGCAGCACTTCGGCGCCCTCAACGACCCGCAAAAGGCGCAGACCTACCTGAGCATCTCGCGCAACGAGCTGCAGCGCCTCTCCGACCTGGTGGAGAAGGTGCTCAACATCGCCGTGGAGGAGCGGCAGGCCCTGCAAATCAACCCCGAGCCGGTGCGCCCCGCCGAGCTGGTGCAGGAGCTGGTGCAGCGTCACCAGCTCAAGGCCGCCAAGCCGGTGCATTTTGAGGTGGATGTGGCTGAGGATGGCGCCGTGCCGCTGGACCGCCTGCACGTGGGCAACGTCATCAACAACCTCATCGACAATGCCATCAAGTACTCACGCGAGCAGGTGACCATTGCCATTCGCGGCCGCCGCGACGAAACCGGCTGGCGTCTCACCGTGCAGGACGACGGCATCGGTATTCCCAGGAGCTACCAGGAGGCCATCTTCGACCGGTTTTTCCGCGTGCCCACCGGCGACCTGCACCCCGTCAAGGGCTTTGGCCTGGGCCTGTACTACGTGCGGCAGGTGGTGGAGCGCCACGGCGGACACATCGCTGTGCGCAGCGAGCCAAACCGCGGCAGCGAATTCAGTTTGTGGCTGCCGGCTTAAATTAAAATTGGGTTTAGTAGAACGTCATGTCGAGCGCAGCCGAGACATCTCGCGTGCTGAGGTTGGCAGCGGAAAAGGACGTCATGCTTCGGCAAGCTCAGCATGACAATACTATCCGGCGAGATACCTCGGCTGCGCTCGACATGACGACCTTAAAGTTTCCTCTACCACTTCCAGATCCGAATTCCTTCCCCATGCCTTCCATCCTCCTCGTCGAAGACGAACCGGCCCTGGCCATGATTGTGAAAGACAGCCTGGAAGTGCGCGGCTTCGAGGTGCGCTACGCCGCCGACGGGCAGGAGGGCCTGGCGCTGTTTCGCCAGCAGTGCCCCGACATCGTGGTGGCCGACGTGATGATGCCCAAGCTGGACGGTTTTTCGCTGGCCGAGCAGATCCGGCGCGACAACCCCGCGGTGCCCATCATCTTCCTCACGGCCCGCGGGCAGCCCGCCGACGTGGTGCGCGGCTTTGAGCTGGGCGGCAATGACTACCTGAAGAAGCCCTTCAGCATGGACGAGCTGATTGTGCGCATTCGGGCCCGGCTGGGCCAGGCGGCGCCGGCGGCCGCCCCTGCCGGCGTCCTCAGCATCGGCCAGTACCGCTTCGACCACCCCAAGCAGCGCCTGCACCGGCAGGGCCGCGAGGAGCAACTCACCCACCGCGAAGCCGAGCTGCTCAAGTGCCTCTACGACCAGCGCAACCAGGTACTGGAACGCGCCACGGTGCTGCGGGAGCTGTGGGGCGACGACAACTTTTTCAACGGCCGCAGCCTCGACGTGTTTATCACGCGCCTGCGCCGCTACCTCAAGGACGACCCCCAGGTGCAGATTGTGAACGTGCGCGGCATCGGCTACAAGCTGATGCTGTAGGGTTGAGGCATTGGTCTGCTCCGAAGCCTCTAGCCGCAGGCCGTACCCTTCCAAAGTGGCAACGACGACTTGCCGTTTTGAAAGCCCAGGATGACAGGCAAACGGCACGCCATAATTTTATCCACTCATTATCAACGCAGTAAAGCACTAACACTACTCTGATACTGATTCGGCCCGCAGGTTGACTTGCGGAACCGCACGCGCCGGGCTCAACCGGGTTGGTTGGCAGCGGCGCGGCTGATTAGCGCCGATGAAAACCTTGCTGCTTCTGGGACTAGCCGCCCTGTCCCCAACCCTGCTGGCCGCCCAAACCACCGCCGACTCTGCCGCCACAACGGCGACAAAGCCGCTGACGGGGTACGGCTTCGTGGATGGCTACTACGGCTACGACTTCACCGGCCAGAGCCAGACGCGGCCGGGCTTTTTGTACTCGCACAGCCGCGCCAACGAGTTTGCCCTCAACAACGTCGTGCTGGGCCTGCGCTACCAGGACGAGCGGGTGCGCGGGGCCGTGGCGCTGCACACGGGGACCTACGTGGAAGCCAACTACGCCGCCGAGCCCGCGGTGCTCCGGCACGTGTACGAAGCTTACGCCGGCTTCCGGCCCTTCCACAAGGCCTGGCTGGATGTGGGCATCTTCTCTTCCCACATCGGCTTCGAGTCGGCCCTGAGCAAGGACAACTGGACGCTCACGCGCTCCATCATGGCCGAAAACTCGCCCTACTACGAAAGCGGCGCCCGCCTCAGCTACGAGGTCGGACCTAAGCTGACGCTGACCGGGCTGGTGCTCAACGGCTGGCAGAACCTGCGCGAGACCAACCGCGCCAAAGCCCTGGGCTGGCAACTGCAGTGGAAGCCCACCGACAAGCTCCTGCTCAACTCCAGCAGCTTCTACGGCAACGAGCAGCCCCGCGACTCCGCCCGGCGCCGCCGCTACTTCCACGACTTGTACCTCAGCTACGCCGCCACCGACCGGCTCAGCCTCGCCGCCGTCTTCGACGTGGGCGCGCAGCAACGTTCGGCGGGCCAGCGCGGCACCGATACCTGGTACGCGGGCACCGCCTTGGCCCGCTACCAGTTCAGCCCGAAGTGGGCGGCTGCGGCCCGCTATGAGTTCTACCGGGCCGAGCGGGGCGTCGTCATCCGCAGTCTTTCGCCCTTACCTACCGACGCCGATTTTCGCGTCGGCGGTGGCTCGGTGAACGTAGATTACGCCCCCGCCGCCAACGTGCTGGTGCGCGTGGAAGGGCGGGTGCTGCGCAGCCCCAACCGGCCGTTTGCCAACGACGCCGAGCAGCCCACCACCCGATACGCCAACGTTACCAGCAGCGTCGCGCTGAGTTTTTAAGCCAGCGGCATTGCCCCGTTGCCGCGCTGTAGGCGGCTTGGGCGTCTGCCCCGAGCTGCGTAGTTTTGAAGAAGTAGCCGCTACTGCCCGGCGCCTTTTACCGGGTCCGGGCCCGTCTTTTTATCCGATGCACTCTTATACCCCCGGCCTGCACGTGCTGGCCACGTTCACCGCGTCCCCGGCCCCGCTGACGGATGCGGCGGCCTGCCAGGCGTTTTTCGATGAGCAAATCAGCCAGCACGGCCTCAGCAAAGTAGGCGAAGCCTACCACAGCTTCCCCGGCAGCGGCGGCTTCACGGCGGTGGTGGCCCTCACCGAGTCGCACCTGAGCATCCACACCTGGCCGGAGTACGGCCTGGCCACCTTCGACGTGTTTCTCTCCAATTACCGTCGCGACAACTCGGCCACCGTCCGGCAGCTGTACGCGGCCACTCTGGCCTTCTTCGGAGGCCGCGAGCAGAGCCTAACGGAAGTGCGCCGATGAGCGAAACCGCTACGCTACCCACCGCCAATTCGGCCGAGCTGGAATGCCCACAGTGCCAGCACCGCATCACGTACTACGACGTCGAGAACAGCACGCACTACGCCTGTCCGCAGTGCCACTCGTACTTCGAGTACGAAGACCCCAAGCCGCCGCGCCTCCTCGGCAAGTTCCAGGCCGGGCCCGAATTCCAGCCTCAGCTCATTCCGCTGGGCGCCACCGGCCTGATGCCCGACGGCCAGACCTACCGGGTGGTAGGCTACTCGGCGCGCGCCGAAGCCGCCTCCCGCGCCTACCACTGGGGCGAGTACGTGCTGTTTTGCCCGCCGGCCACCTACGCGCAGCTGGCCGTGTACGACTTCCATTGGTCGTTTATCCGCCCTACCAAGCAGCTCTACAAGGTTCAATTCCCGACCTCCCGCAGTGCTTACGTGGCCGTGGGCGACCAGGACTACCGCATTTACAACAAGTACTCGCCCGTGGTCTGGTACGCCGTGGGCGAGTTCGACTACGACATCCGGGAGGATGAAAAGCTGGAGGTAACCGAGCACATCGACCCTCCCTACATGCTGGTCGAGGAAAAGGCCAAGGGGGACGCACACGCCTCCTGGTACCTGGCCGAGTACATGACGCGCAAGCAGGTGGCCACGGCGTTCAATCTGCCCGCGGGCACGCTGCCGCCGCCCAACGGCACCGGGGCCATCGAGCCCGCGCCCGGCGAGGATACGTGGCAGCCCCTGCTCTACATCAGCTTCGGGCTGGCGCTGGTAGCCATCGTGCTGCAGATACTGCTTAGTTCGGTGTATTCGCCGAACACGTTGCTGCAATACAACTTCGCCACGGAGCAGAACCTGGCGGCCAAGGATGTACTGGGCCAAAGCCAGGTACTCGTCACGCCTTCATTTACGGTGAATGGCCCCACGGCCCTGTACTTCGACATGCACGTGGGACTGGACAACCAGTGGCTGGAGCTGCCGGTGAGCATGGTGAACGAGCAAACCGGCCAGGGCTACGAATTCACCAAGACCTTCGAGTACTACCACGGCTACGAGGGCGGGGAAAGCTGGAGCGAGGGCAGCATGAACGCCGACGCGACCCTGGCGCAAGTGCCGGCCGGGCGCTACCACCTGAATCTTTATCCGCAGTCCGAAAACACCACGAGCCTATCCGGCCAGCTCAGCGTGACCGAGCACCCGGTGTTGCAGTCCAACCTGCTGCTGCTGATAGCCCTGCTGCTGGTCTTCCCCGTCTTGCAGTTCATCCGCCGCGGCTACCACGAAAGCAGCCGCTGGACCAACAGCGACTACGGCCCCCAGGAAAACGACAACGAATAAGCCCGCCTTATGGAAACCTTACTCGCCTTTGCCCGTCGCCACTGGTTTTACTCGCTGCTCGTGCTGCTGGGCTTCGGTACCTTCATCTGGGCCAACCTGACGGGCCGCCGCCTGCTCGGTGACGACAACGAATCGACGGAAAACATCAACGGCACCCGCAGCCACTCCGGCGGCCGCTCCGGCCACGGCGTCTACTACCACAAATAAGGCTGTGAGTTGAGGAGGGTAAGAGTTTAGGAGTTGTCGGCCCAAAACCGCTCCCTGTTACCCTTTAATCACTCATACCCTCCTACCCTCTTAACCTTCCCTTATGGAATACCTCAACTTCAAGCTCATCATCGCCTCGGTCTTGTATTCGGTGCTGGGCATCCTGATTCTGGTGGTCAGCTTCATCATCTTCGACAAGCTGACGCCCAAGACCCTGTGGAAGGAAATCATCGACGAGCACAACACAGCCCTGGCCATCGTGGCAGCCGCGTTTATGCTCGCGGTGGCGTTGATTATCAGTTCGGCAATTCATGGCTAACCAACCGGTGCTCCCGTCGGCCCGGCGCCGGACCGGCGAGGACCACCTGCCGGCCCTGCTGCTGGGCTCGGTGTTCGTCATTGCCACCTGCGGGCTGATTTACGAGCTGATTGCGGGCACGCTGGCCAGCTACCTGCTCGGCGACTCAGTCACGCAGTTTTCCACCATCATCGGGGCCTACCTGTTTTCCATGGGCATCGGCTCGTGGCTGTCGCGCTTTCTCGACGCGCCCCTGCTGAAGTGGTTTATCCGGCTGGAAATTCTGGTGGGGCTGGTGGGCGGCTTGTCGGCTCCGCTGCTGTTCGTGCTCTTCGAGTACGTCACTTCCTTCCGCCTGATTCTCTACACGCTCGTCGGGCTGACGGGCATCCTGGTGGGGCTGGAAATTCCGCTGCTGATGCGCATTCTGGAAAACCGCTTCGAGTTCAAGGAGCTGGTTTCGCGCGTGTTCACCTTTGACTACATCGGGGCGCTGCTGGCCTCGCTGATTTTTCCGCTGGTGCTGGTGCCCCAGCTCGGGCTGATTCGCACTTCGCTGTTTTTCGGGGCCTTGAACGTAGCCGTGGCCGGGCTGCTGCTCTACCGCTTCGGCGAGACGCGCCCCTACCGCCGCGGCTTCACGGCCGTGGTGGGCGTGGCCCTGCTCGTGCTGGCGGTGGGCTTCGCCTACGCCGAGCGCATTCAGGTGTACACCGAAACCATGGCCTTCCAGGACCAGGTGATATACAGCAAGAGCACGCCCTACCAGCGCATCGTGCTGACGAAGAACCAGCGCGAACTGCGCCTGTTTCTCAACGGCAACCTGCAGTTCAGCTCGGCCGACGAATACCGCTACCACGAGGCGCTGGTGCACCCGGCCATGCAGGCCCTGCCCCACGCCCGGCGCGTGCTGGTGCTCGGCGGCGGTGATGGGCTGGCCGTGCGCGAGCTGCTGAAGTACCCGCAGCTGCAGCAGATCCGGCTGGTGGACCTGGACGCGGGCATGACCCAGCTGTTTCAGCACAACGAGCAGCTGCTGGCCCTGAACCAACGCTCCCTGCTCAACCCCAAAGTGCAGGTCATCAACGGCGACGCCTACCGCTGGGTGCGCGCGGACACCACCCGCTACGACCTGCTGGTGGTGGACTTCCCCGACCCTTCCAACTACAGCATCGGTAAGCTCTACAGCGCCGCTTTTTACCAGGAGCTGGACCACTTGCTCGCGCCCGGCGGGCTGATGGTGGTGCAGAGCACCTCGCCCTACGTGGCGCGCAAGTCGTTCTGGTGCATTAGCCACACGCTGCAGGCGGCGGGTTTCCACACCATTCCGTACCACCTCTACGTGCCTTCTTTCGGCGAATGGGGCTACGTGCTGGCCGGCCGCAACGGCCACTGGCGCGGCGACGCAGGCCCGCTGCCACAGGGGCTGCGCTACATCACGCCGCAGTCCATCCGGCAGATGCTGGTATTTCCGCCCGATATGGCCGAGCTGCCCACCGACATCAACCAGCTCAACAACCAAGCGCTGGTGCGCTACTTCGAGGAGGACTGGGGGCCCTACACGCACTGAGCCGCATGATTAAGCAAGATGCCCCCGGAGCCGCGGCTTTCTCGCCCGGCCGACGCGACTTTGTGGCCCGCACGGCCCTGGGCGCGGCGGGTTTGCTGCTGAGCCCGGCGCTGCTGGATAGCTGCGCGCCGGCGGCCTCGCACGCCCACATTCAGGGCGGTATGCGCGGGGCTAATTTTTCGGTGGGCCACCTGCTGCGCGACCCCACGAAGCTACCCGCCCCCAGCCGCACGGTGCAGACCGATGTGCTCATCATCGGTGGGGGCGTAAGCGGACTAGCGGCCAAGCGCTGGCTGGCGCGCCACGGCCGCCGCGAGGTGCTGCTGGTGGAGCTGGAAGCCGCGGTGGGCGGCAACGCAGCCGGCGGGCGCAACGGCGTGTCGGCCTACCCGTGGGGCGCGCACTACCTGCCCGTGCCCGACGTGCGCAACCGCGAGCTGCTGGAGTTTCTGCAGGAGGCCGGCACCATCACCGGCTTCGCCCCCGACGGGCTGCCCATCTACAGCGAATACCACCTCTGCCACGACCCGGAGGAGCGCCTGCTCATCCACGGCCACTGGCAGAGCGGGCTGGTGCCCGAGCTAGGCGTGCCGGCCGCCGACCGGGAGCAGATCAGCCGCTTTTTCGGGCTGATCGATGAGCTGCGCCAGGCTCAGGGCGCAGACGGCCGCGACGCCTTTGCCATTCCGCTGGATAAGTCCTCCGCTGACCCGCGGTTTCGGCAGCTCGACGCGTTGTCCTTTGCCGACTACCTCGACCGGGAAGGCTATACCTCGCCCTACCTGCGCTGGTACCTCGATTACGGCTGCAAGGACGACTACGGCGCCACCGCGGCGCGCGTGTCGGCCTGGGCCGGGCTGCACTACTTTGCCAGCCGCAAGGGCCGCGCCCACAACGCCACCCACGCCGACGTGCTGACCTGGCCGGAAGGCAACGGATTTCTGGTGGAACACCTGCGCCGCCAGGCCCCCGACAACATCCACTCCGGTCAGCTGGCCTACGACCTGCGCGAGACGCCCGCCGGTGTATCGGTGCTGACTTACGACGTGGCCACGCGCCAGACTACCCGCATCGAGGCGCGGCAGGTGCTGCTGGCCACGCCCTACTTCGTGACGCGCCGCCTGCTGGCCCAGGTGCCCGACGCACCCACGCTCAGACCGGCGCCCTACCACGCGCCCTGGGTTATTGCCAACCTCACCGTGGACGGGCTGCCGCAGGGCCCGGGCCAGCCCCTAAGCTGGGACAACGTGCAGTACGGTAGCGCCGCGGTGGGCTACATCGACGCCAACCACCAGGACCTCGGCCTCCAGCCCGGGCCGCGCGTGATGACCTACTACTGCCCGCTCGCTCACACCGACCCCGACGCGGCCCGGCGCGAAGCTTACCAAACCAGCTACGAGCAGTGGCTGCAGCGCATTCTGGCCGAGCTGGAAACTGCGCACCCCGGCATCACGCCCCGCGTGCAGCAGGCCGAAGTGTGGGTGTGGGGCCACGGCATGGTGGCGCCCACGCCGGGCTACGTGTGGGGCGGCTCCCGCGCAACGGCCCGCCAGCCGCTGCGCCACAAGCTCTTCTTCGCCCACACCGACCTGAGCGGCATTTCTCTGTTCGAGGAAGCCTTTTACCAGGGCATCCGGGCAGCCACCGAAATGCTCCTGCCCGCGTGAAACAGCCCTGGATCCGCTCCGCCTGGTTCGACGGCCTGCTGGTGCTGGCCCCGCCGTTCGTGTCGCTGCTGGTGGTAATGCTGCTGCCGGCGGCCTTCCGTAGCACCCCGCAGATGCCCCTGCTCGGCTGGGTGGCGCTGGTGCTCTTCATCGACGTGGCGCACGTGTACAGCACCTTGTTTCGTACCTACCTCGACCCGGTGCGGCGGCGGCGGCAGGCCCGGCTGTACTGGCTGGTGCCGCTAGGCTGCTACGCGGCCGGCGTGGCCTTGCACCACGTCAGCGGGCTGCTGTTCTGGCGGGTGCTGGCCTACCTGGCCGTGTTTCATTTCGTGCGCCAGCAGTACGGCTTCCTACGCCTGTACGCCCGCCACGAAAGCGCTCAGCCCCACCGCTGGCTGGATACGGCCGTGATTTACGGCGCTACGCTCTACCCGCTGCTCTACTGGCACTTATCCGCGCCGCGCAACTTCAACTGGTTTGTCGACGGCGACTTCGTGCAGACGGACTGGCCGCTGGGCCGCCTGCTGGCCACCGCGGCGTTTGCCGCGCTGCTGCTGGCTTATGCGGCCAAGGAATTGCGGCAGTGGCTCGGGGCGCACCGCTTCAATCTGCCGCGCAACCTGCTGGTGCTCGGTACGGCCGTGTCGTGGTACTTCGGCATCGTGTACTTCAACGGCGACCTGGCTTTCACGCTGCTCAACGTGGTGTCGCACGGCATTCCGTACCTGGCGCTGGTGTGGGCCAGCGGGCACGAGCCGCAGCCGGGCCAAACCAGCACGCGCCGCGGCGTGTGGGCCGGGCGCTACGGGCTGGTGCTGTTTCTGGGGCTGATTCTGACGTTGGCTTACCTGGAAGAAGGCGTGTGGGACGGGCTGGTATGGCGGGAGCACGGCGGCGTGTTCGGCTGGTTTCAGCACCTGCCGCGCGTAGCCGATGCCGCCCTGCTGGCCTGGCTGGTGCCGCTGCTGGCCCTGCCGCAGGCCACGCACTACGTGCTCGACGGCTTTATCTGGCGCCGCCCGCAGGCGGCACCGCGGGCGGCCGCTGCTCCTGCCGGGACGCGGGCTTTCGAAGCCGCCTGAGAGCAGGAAACTACAGGTCAGCCGGGCGGCGGGCGGTGCTTATGTTAGGTGCACCAACGCATTCTTTTCCCGCTCCCGCCATGTCCATCCTGCCCACCCGCTGGCTGTGCGGCCTGCTCCTGCTCTGGAGCAGCGTCGCGGCGGCCCAGGCCGTGCCTACCAAGCAGACACAGTACCTTTCGGGCCGCGACAATGCGCGCACCGCCACCTGGGATTTTTACTGCACCGGCGGCCGGCAAAGCGGGTACTGGACCACCATTCAGGTGCCTTCGTGCTGGGAGCAGCAGGGCTTCGGGAGCTACAACTACGGCCGCGACTACAAAACCTACGGCAAGAACTTCCGCTTCGCCGACGAGCAGGGCCGCTACAAGCACCCGTTCACCGTGCCCGCTGATTGGCAGGACAAGCAGGTGTTTATCGTCTTCGAAGGCTCGATGACCGATACCGAGGTGAAGATAAACGGCCAAGCGGCCGGGCCCATTCACCAGGGCGCTTTCTACGAGTTCCGCTACGACATCACCGACAAGCTACGGCCCGCGGGCCAGCCCAACCTGCTGGAAGTCACCGTGAGCAAGATGTCGGCCGACGCCTCCGTGAATAACGCCGAGCGGCTGGCCGATTACTGGGTGTTCGGCGGCATTTTCCGGCCGGTGAAGCTGGAGGCGTTTCCGCGGCAGCACATTGCCCGCACCGCCATCGATGCCCGGGCCGACGGCCGCTTCGCCATGCACGTGTTTACGCGCGGCCTGCGGCAGCCCAGCGAGGTGCAGGCCGATATACTAGACGCCGCGGGCAAGGTGGTGGGCACTGCGCGCGGCGCGGCTCAGCCCGGCGACACGCTCGTTCGGCTCAGCACCACTGTAGCCCGGCCGCGGCAGTGGACTTCGGAAACGCCGACCCTGTACCAGGCCCGCGTGCGGCTGCTGGCCGGCGGGCAGCCGCTCTACGAAACAACGGAGAATTTCGGCTTCCGCACCATCGAAATCCGGCGCGGCCGGGGCATTTTCGTCAACGGCACGCAGGTGAAGCTCAAGGGCATCAACCGCCACAGCTGGTGGCCCGAAACCGGCCGCACCCTCAACGACGCCATCCAGCTGCAGGACGTGCGCCTGATCAAGGAGATGAACATGAACGCGGTGCGCATGTCGCACTACCCGCCCGACGCGCGCTTCCTGAAACTCTGCGACTCCTTGGGCCTGTACGTGCTCGACGAGCTGGCCGGCTGGCAGAAGGCGTACTCCACCAAAGCCGGTGCGCCGCTGGTGCGCGAAATGGTGCAGCGCGACTGTAACCACCCCAGCATCCTGTTCTGGAGCAACGGCAACGAGGGCGGCACCAACAAGGAGCTAGACGATGATTATGCCCTCTACGACCTGTCGAGGCGGCCCGTCATCCATGCCCACCACCGCCCCGGCAACCAGCACAACGGCATCGACACGAACCACTACGAGAACTACTACAGCACCCGGAAAATCCTCGCCGACTCGCTGATCTATATGCCCACCGAATTCCTGCACGCCCAGGACGACGGCGGGGCGGCCGTGGGCATGGCCGATTTCTGGGAGCTGCACTGGAAGTCGGCCCGCTCGGGCGGCGGCTTCATCTGGGCGTTGGTGGATGAAGGCGTCGTACGCACCGATCAGCGCGGCATCATCGACGTGAACGGGGTGAATGCGCCCGACGGCGTGGTGGGCCCGCACCGCGAAAAGGAAGGCAGCTTCTACGCCCTGCGCGAAATCTTCTCCCCCGTACACATCCGCCAGACGGCGCTGCCCGCCAAGTTTAAGGGCGTCATCGAGGTGGAAAACCGCTACCACTTCCTCAACCTCTCGCAGTGCTTTTTCCAGTGGGAGCTGGTGAACTACCGCAAGCCCGGCGAGGCCTTCGGCGGCTACGTCACGCAGCAGCGCGGCCGTGCCAGCAGTCCGAACGTGGCGCCGCTGGCCACCGGCCGGCTGAAGCTGGCGCTGCCCAAGGACTGGCAACGCTACGACGCGCTGCTGCTCTCGGCCTTCGACCCGCAAAAGAACCTGGTGTACAAATGGAGCTGGCCGACGGGCGCCCCGAGCAAGCTCCTCGACGGCATCGTGGCGCTGCAGGACAAACAAGCCGCCGTGGAAGCCACCGAAACCGACTCCACGCTGACGCTGAAAGCCGGGGGCATCAGCGTTAGCTGGAACAAGCAAAATGGCCGCCTCACCGGGCTGAAGGGCAACAACGGCGACAGGCTGAGCTTCGGGGGCGGGCCGGTACTGGTAAGCGGCTCCGCGGCCTTTACCGGCCTGAAGCGCCACACCGAACCGGACGGCGAAGTCATCGAAGCTGCGTACAGCGGCGACCTGAAAGCGGTGCGCTGGAAGATGTACGGCTCGGGCTGGCTGCAGCTCGATTACGAATACACTGCCACTGGCGACTTGCCCTTCGCCGGGCTGAGCTTCAGCTACCCCGAAAACTACGTGCTCGGCGCCAAGTGGCTGGGTAAGGGCCCCTACCGCGTCTGGAAAAACCGCCTGCAGGGCGTGACGCTGAACGTGTGGGAAAACGCTTACAACAACACCCAGACCGGCGCCGCGCCGTGGATTTACCCCGAATTCAAAGGCTACTTCGCCGACCTCAGCTGGCTGGAGATGAACACGGTAGAGGGTAAGTTCCTCGTCGCCTCGCCCGACCCCGGCCTGTACGTGCGCCTGTTCGATTTCTACGGCCTCTCCGGCGTGAAGCCCTTTCCAGCGTTGCCCGTCGGCAACCTTTCCTTTCTGGATGCCATTCCGCCCCTGGGCACCAAGCTGGCCCTGAACATCGACGCGGACACCAAAAACCTGGGCCCGCAAAGCGAGCTAAACTACCTGAGCGGCACCAGGAAGCGCACGCTTTACTTCTTCTTCGGCCTGCCCAAGATGAGCGGTGCACCCCAGCCCTACACCGCCCCGGCCAAGGACGACTTGTTCTAAGCAGTCAGGTGGGGTGGCTCCCCGGCTGTCATTGCAAGCGAAGCGAAGCAACCGCAGGAAGGCGTAGCCAATCGGTCCTCTAGTAGCACCGACGACGCAATACCTACTCACCGAAAACAGCATCGCCCGAAACTGCAGACGCTAGTTTCGGGCGGTGCTCATTTTTATGGTTGGCACACTGTACAGGACCGATTGGCTACGCCTTCCTGCGGTTGCTTCGCTTCGCTCGCAATGACAAGCGGTGCTGCCGTTGCTACTTCAGCTTCTCGGCCGGCTTGGGGTTCTGCATGTAGCCGGCGGGCACTTTCGGCGCCACGGCAATGCTGTTGAGCTGGCGGCCGTCCTTGCCGTCGGAGCGGTTGGCGGCGAGCAGGATGCTGCCGTAGCGGCGGTAGTCGCTCCACTGACGGCGGAAAGCCGGCGCGGGGTCGGCGGCGTTCTTGAAGTAGGCCCACTCCTCGATGAGGTAGGTACGGGGATTGACGAGCAGCTCGTAGCGGTTGTTGGGCGTCACGCCTACGTTTTCGAAGGTCATCTGCAGCAGCCGGGCCGGGGCGCCCTGCATGGTCTTGGCCTCGCCCTTGTAGGTGAGCGTCACGCCCGAGTCCTTGAGCTTGTAGGGCATGATGAGCCACCACGAGTTGTTGGCCCACATGGCGTACATGTTGGTGAGCAGCTTCTTGCCGTCCTCGGTTTCGCTGATGTCCTGCCCGGCTTTGTAGGCTTTGCCGGTGCGCGTGTTCAAGTTGCCGGTCAGCACCAGGTCGCCCTTCTGCCAGCGGAAGTCGTTGGTTTGCTTGTCCCACACCTGGTACTGCTCGCCGAAAAACTCCCAGCCGATAAAGCGGGCTTTCTGCCAGGCGTCGTAGCCGCCCATAGCCTGCATTACGCTGTCGGCCAGAGCCACGGCGCGGGCATCGGAGCCGGAGGTATTGAAGCCCGACCCGGCAGGGTACGCAACGACTTTACCGAGCTTGGCCTGGGCATGCGCCACGCCCGGCAGCAGCAAGGCTGCGGCGGCACTGGCCAGACCTAAGTGGATAAGCGAGGAAAACGGGCGATGGGTACTCGGGTGCGGCATAACAGAGGCAGTGAGGACGGGAAACTAACGCGGGTACGCAAAAGCTACAATAAAGTCGGGCATAGGTTAGCACGACCCAGCATTTATACCCTTAGCGCCCTCCGCTTGCACGTCACTCCGAGCCGGCGGAGACGTACTCCTCCGGCTCGGAGTGCCGGATTGACGCTTTAATGCGGTTCCCCGCAAGGTTCAGTGCCGCTACCGAAGCGCTGGGGCACACCCGAATCAACCCTGTATGCTCTGGCGCCTACTGCTCGTCTTACTTTTTGCCCGCTGCCATTTCCATTTCGATGCTGGCCATGATGAACGGCCCCACGCCCTTAAAGTCGTTCTGCTTGATGGGCTCCGAGAGGTAGTACTCGTAGCTGCCGTCGCGGTAGGGGTTGCCGCCCAGGCCGCCCACGCTCACCGTGCCGTTCAGGGCCACTGCCCCGTCGGGCTGCGTTTCCACGAACTTCTGCAGCACGCCCTGGTAGCCTTTCCGGGCTACGGCGGCGTACTGTTTGTCGAGGTACCCGAGGCGCACGCCTTTCTGCAGGGCGTACACGAACATGCAGGTGCCCGAGGTTTCGATGTAGTTGCCCTGGCGGTTAGCCTGGTCCGTTACCTGCCACCAGCCGCCGGTGGCGGGGTCCTGGTACTTGGCCAGCACCGGCGCCAGGCGCTGCAAATTCCTGATGAGCTGCGGGCGCTGCGGGTGGTCTTTGGGGAAGTAATCGAGCACGTCCACGAGGGCCATGGCGTACCAGCCCATGCCGCGGCTCCAGAAGTTAGGCGACAAGCCGGTTTCCTTGTTGGCCCACTTCTCGGTTTTGGCCTCGTCCCAGCCGTGGTAGAGCAGCCCGGTTTTGGGGTCGACCATGTGCTTTTCCACCAGCGCAAACTGCAACGCAATGTGGTCGAAATCCTTGGGCTGGTTGAATAGCCTGGCGTACTCGGCCGAGAACGGCTCGGCCATGTACAGGCCGTCGAGCCACATCTGGTTCGGGTAGCGCTTCTTGTGCCAGTAGCCGCCTTCCGAAGTGTGCGGCTGGTTTTGCAGCTGCTGGTGCAGCGTTTCGGCGGCTTTGCGGTACAGCTCGCGGCGCGGCAGCTGGGGCTGCTGGTACAGCGTGAGCAGCACCCGCCCGGCGTTGATGTTGTCGAGGTTGTAGTCCTCCATTTTGAAGTAGCGGATGCTCGCCTCGGCGCCGATGGAGAGGTCCATGGTTTTGACCACGTAGTCGAGGTATTTCCGCTCGCCGGTGCGCTGCCAGGTGCGCTCCAGGGCCTTTAGCATCAGCCCGTGCTCGTAGCCCCAGCGGGCGGCGCGGTTGCGCTCCGGCGGCACCGAATCGGGGTACAGGCGCATAAACGAATCGGCCATGCGCTGCGACCAGGGCCGAGCCACGGCCGCCACCGGTTTGGCCGATGCGGCGGCGGTTTTGGCCGGCGTGCCACCCTTCGTTTTGATTTTTACTTTGCTTTGGGCCGAGGCCAGCGGGCCGGTGAGCAGCAAGGCTAGCAACACCGGAAGTGGGTAAGTACGCATAGGAAAAACTGCGGGGGCTCAAAGGAGAAAAACTCGGTCAGCAAGTTTACTGACTACGAGCAACAGTGCCGTCATGTGCTGTCATGCCCGGCTAAGTGAGCAAGTACTAAGCTCTATTACTTGATTTAGCTCGTCAGGGCACCCGTCGTAGGTTAGTAAAGCTGTTGACCAGTCGCCTACTACACATCGGGTCGGCAGGCTACTTTTTGGTTACCGCCACGGCTTTTTTCTTCACGCCGGCGCCGTATTCCACTGCCAGCTTGGCCTTGCTCACATCGGTGTTGCGCAGGTGCACGTTTTTGGCCTTGTCGGCGCCCGACACGCGTAGCAGCGCGGTGGCACCGGGGGCATACTTGATGCCGTCGAGGGTGATATTCTGGCTGTTGTGCACTTCCATCACCGGATCGGTATTGGTGGTGAGCAGGGTCACGTTGCGAAGGCTGATGCGGTCGGCTTCGATGCACACGAGGCCTTTATCCGCTTGCAGCACGGCGTTTTCGAGGCTGATGTCCTCAATGGCGCGCTCGGGCAGGCCACGTACCATCAGGGCGGTGCGGGCCCCGTTGCAGGTCACGTTGCGCATCGAAATCTTACGAAAAGCCGGCGTGCCCTCCCCTACCGGCTGGGCCGGCGACTCGGGCCGCTCCTTCGAGCCGGCCAACTGCGGCGTGGGGTCTTTGATCATGTAGTACATGTCGAACAGGATGGCCTCGGCCGGAATGTCCTTCATGTCCACGTTCTCGATGAAGATGTTCTCTACCACCCCGCCACGGCCGCGCGTGGTCTTGAAGCGCAGGCCGATGTCGGTGCCGATGAAGGTGAGGTTCTGGGCCCAGATGTTGCGCGCCCCGCCAGACATTTCGCTCCCGATGACAAAGCCGCCGTGGGCGCGGTACACGGTGCAGTTGCGCACCAGAATGTTTTCGGTGGGCATAGCGCGCTGCCGCCCCTGCTCATTCCGCCCCGACTTGATGCAGATGGCGTCGTCGCCCACGCTGAACGTGCAGTTTTCCACCAGGCCGCGGTTGATGGATTCCAGGTCGAGCGCGTCGGTGTTGGGCGTGTAGGGTCCGTTGAGCACCGTCACGCCGCGCACCACCACATCCTGGCTCATCATTGGGTGCAGCGTCCAGGCCGGGGAGTTCTGAAAGGTCACGCCCTCCAGCAGGATACGCTGGCAGTGGTCGAGCACCAGAAAATCGGGCCGCAGGTAGTCTTTAACGTCCTCAAAGTCCTGGATTTCGTGCTTTTCCTCGGTAATCACGCCGGCTTCCTTCACCGTGGTGCCCTTCAGCGACTGCGCCGAGGGGTACCACCGGTCCTGCTTCTCGTTCAGCACGCCGCCGGAGGCCACCAGCTCCTTCCACTCGCTGCTGATAGTGCGGCCTTTCTGCACCATCCACCAGGCTTCGCCGGCTCCGTCGAGGATGCCCTGGCCGGTAATGGCCACGTTCTGCAGGTTCTGCCCGTAGATCAGGGCCTGATTGCGCACGGCCGCCAGCCCTTCCCAGTTGGTTTTGACGAGCCGGTAATCGGCGCGGTTATTCGAGAATTGCAGCAAAGCGCCGCGGGCCACGCTCAGGTTCACGTTGGAGCGCATCTGTAGCCCGGCCGTGCGCCAGTGCCCGCGCGGCACCAGCACCACGCCCCCACCGGCCTGGCTGCACGCGTCGATGGCCTGCTGAATGGCCTGGGTGCTGGGGGTTAGGCCATCGGGCACGGCGCCGTACTTGGTAATGGCGAAGGTATCCTTGCGGAATTCGGTGATATTGATCCGGGGCAGGTTCGGGGTGAACGACTGGGCCGCGGCGGCAAGGCTATTCAGGGTCAGCAGACCGAGTATGGGCAGGTATTTCATGAGGCAGAGTAGGTGCTACGGGTAAAGCTAGCTCCGCTTCTCCGATGAGGAGGGCAGTTCACCGTTTGGCTAAGGCATGGGCTGGAGGCCCTCCCACTTCACGTTCCAGCCCTGCGGGATGCCGGGGTTCTTCGCGGGGCTGCCGTCGTAGCCGGCGCACATCAGCGCCACGGCGGCCAGCACGCCGCCGTTGCCGGGCAGGTAAATGCGCAACCGCTCGTCCTGAAAGTTGTGGCCGTTGGGCAGGTAAGTATTGGTTTTGATGGGCATTAGCAGCGCGTCCACGGCTTTATCGGGAAGGCCCAGGCGGGTGGCCGTCATCGAGGTCATGGGGAAGTCCCAGCCCCAGGTAGCTTTCCAGGTCCAGTCGCGCCAGACGAGGTCGAAGGTGCGACGCATGGTGGCCGCGTCCTGCTGGCCGGTGGCCGGCATCATGCCCAGCGCGCCGAGCACCGAGGGGTGGTCGGTCTTGAATTCGGGGTTGGTGTAGGAGTCGGGGGCGCTTTCGGTGGCCAGGTACACGCCGCCGGCCTCGGGCAGCCTGGAAAGCTTCTGCAGCACCTGCGCGTACTTCGGATTGGGTGCTACACCGGCGCGCTGGCGCCATTGCTGGGCCGTGGTCAGGGCCCAGTGCCAGTACACCAGCTCGTAGGTGGGATTGAAGGTTTCTTCGGCCTTGAACCGTTCCTGAGCCGGGATGAGGCCCTTGCCGAGAATGTAGCGGCCCTTTTCCTGCTCGTAGAAAGGGTACGAGGCCATGAAATCGGCCGTGGCGAAGACCAGCTCCTGGTACTTCTGCTGGGCTTCGGGGTGATTGTCGCGGCGCACCAGCTCGGCCAGGTAAATGAAGTGCGGCTGCTGCCAGATCAGAAACGCACCCACCGACGAGGGCGCCTCGCGACCCTGGTTGTCGGTCATCTTCTGCCAGCGCAGGCCCTCGAAGCCCTGGCGCTGGGCAATGGCGCGGGCCCCGGCCACGATTTCCGGGCGTAGGTACCAGTCGAGGCTCTTTTGCAGCAGCTCGGAGCGGCCCCACAGCGCGTAGTGCATGGCGTGCCAGTAGTGCATTTCCAGGTGGGGCTTGCCAAACCAGCTGTTGTACACCAGCCCGGTTTCCTGGGGCGGGTACTGCCCTGTCTCCTGGCTGCGGATCAGGTACTGCGACAGCACAACGCGGCGCTCCAGCTCCCGGGCACGCGGGTCGGCGGTGGCCCCGAAGTCGACAGCGCCGCCGCTGAGCCAGAAGCTTTTCCAGCCTGCGACGCTGCTTTCCTGGGTGTCGGCGAAGGATGGCACCCCGGCGAGTGTCGGCTCTTTCGTCCCGGTTCGGGTAGCCGGCTGGGCAAACCTGGCGCTGACTTCCAGCACGTCCCGCTTGCCGGCGGGCGTCAGCACGAACTCGTGCGGCCGCGCACCGGCGGCCAGCCGAGCCTTTCCGTTCCAGCCGAAATCCACCCAGTACTGATCAGCATCCAGTTGATGCCGCACGGAAGCGGAATTGCCGCTTTGCGCCTCGATTGTCGACTGGTGCTTGTCCGCGTGCTGGTAGTTCACGCCCACGTCGGCCCACTCGGCCGTTGGGTACGGGAAGCGCAAAAATACTTGGAGGCGCTGCTGCTTCACCAGAGCCGAGCGCACCTGCACGGCCACCGCATCCTGCTCGTGGTGGCCTACTGTCACCACATCCACCGGCGTGCCTTCCAGCGCGAAGTGGCTGCGGATTTCGCCGGTCCACGGGTTCAGTTCCTGGCGCAGGTCCTTCAGGTCTTTGATGCCGGCGCGGGAGCCGTCTTTTTTGAGCAGGACGAAGCCCAGGTTGCCCAGTTGCAGCCGGTGCGGATTGGCCCGCAGAAAGTCAACGGCCTGCTTGTTGCGCTCGGGCGTTTTCACCTGCACGGTGTAGGAAATCTTGCGCCCGTTCAGCTCGTACTGGCGCTGGGCCTCCTCCACCCGGTAGCCCTCTTTGTTCGGGAAGCTGTGCCAGCCCCACTCCGACTGCGTGCCCAGCGGCACACCCTTCTGGTAGTACTCCGGAAACGACTGCAGCCCCGTCACGTCGACAGTTATGGCAAAAGCCCCGTTGCCCACGTTCAGCGAAGCCAGTGAATCGGTACGGGTGTTCAGCACCTTGTGGCGCTCCACCACAGCCCGGCGGTTGATGGCCTGGGCCCGGGCATCGGTGGCTGGCAGGGCGGCCAGGCCGACTACCGTCAGTAAAAGGAATCGGGTGTTGGGCATGTTGGGGTGGTGGAGTGGCAGGTTTCACGGCTGCGTCAAGCCACGGCGGCGCTCGGCATAGCGGGCTAAGGGGCGGGTTACGGCCGCCTCAGCGTCACGCTCATCAGACCGATAACCACGTCGTTGGCGAGGGCGCGCACGGTGAGGCTGTGGAGTTTTTTCTGCGGGTCGAGGGGCAGATCCAGCACCGTGACCGCGCCGCCGTCGATGGCGCGGGTGCTGAAGCCCTTGATGCTGCTGTACTGGTCGAACTGGCCGCCGCGCACCACTTGACCGGTTTTCAGGTGCACCCGCGGCGGGTGCGGCGCACCGGTGCGGAAGGCCAGGCCGTCGTCGAGGTAGTCCTGCTCGATGGGCCACCACGAGTCGGGGTTGCGCAGCGCGAGGCGGGCCGTGCTGCCGTCGGTATAGCGCACCACGACTTCGCCGTTGTCGAGCTGGCTCTGCATGGGGTTGGTGGAGCCGGCCATGAGCAGGTAGGCGTGCGAGGCGCGGCCCTTGAGCGGCACGGTGGCCTGCTCCGGGTAGTTGTTCCACTGCGAGACGAAGAGCACGTTTTTGGCGCCCGCCGCCCCGGGCGTGCGCAGCGGCACGCCCATTGGCAGCACGATTTCACCCGCCGCGCCGGCCTGCCGGCGCAGGCCGGAGTCGTCGATGGCCGCTGCCGTGAGCGGGTAGCACCAGTTGCCGATGCCCTGGGTGGGCAGCTGCAGCGTAGGGCCCACCGGCCGCGGCGAGACGTACTTGCCCGTCTGAAAGATGTTGGTGACCTGATCGTTGAAGTAGCGCGTCAGGTTGATTGGACTCCACTGCGCATCGGCCGCCGCAGGGCTGCTCCAGGTAATCAGCTGCTGGGTGGCGGCGTCGGTAGGGGTGCGGCGCAGGGTTACGGCATTGTGGCCCGGCACCAGGGCGCTGGCCGGCACCACCAGCTCCGCCGACAAGCCGCGCGGCGGGATGGCCGGCACCGACCACGTTTGCCCCGCCCGCTCCACTCCCACTGCCGCCGTGGGCAAGGACGAGTTGTTGCGCACGCGCAGGCGCAGGCTGCCGTCGGGCTGCTCCAGGCAGGAGGCTATTTCCAGGGCGGGCTTTCGCTCCAGGGGCAGCGGCGCCCACCACGTCAGGCTTCCCTGCCGCAGCTGCACAAAGGCCGTGCGGCTGCCGGGCGTCTCCTTCAGGCCCGCGTCGAGGATGTTGCCTTTGATAGTCGGGTTTTCAAGCGCCTGCTGCGGGTCGAACACCTTGGTCATGACGGCCCGGGAGGCCACCACTTTTATGGCGCCCCCGGCGCCCGGCACCACCTGCGCCCCGCCCGGCACCGGCCCCAGCCAGTTGATTTCCACGCGGTAGTGCGCCGCCGGCTCGGCCTGCACTTCAATGCCCGGCTGCCCCACGGCGTCGTCCCGGTTGGTCCAGCGGGCCGGCCGGCCGTTTACCGTCAGGCTTTGCACGTGCTCGGCCAGGGCGGGCAGCTGCAGCCGCAGCGCCAGGCGTTTCGGCAACCGCGGCGTCAGCTGGTACACCTCGCGCTGACCCTGGCGGCGGAAACGAAACGTTATGTCGGGCACTATCAGGGCCGCCGAATCCCAGGCGGCGGGCAGGCCGGGGCGCACCAGCAGGGTGTCGTGCAGAGCATCGGGCTGGATGCCGAACAAGCCTTCGACCAGAGAGCGGGCGGCCACGCCGATGGGGTCGGCGAAGTCGCGGTACAGCTCGCCGCGATGGGCGTCGTAGAAGCTGATTTGCTGAAAGTTGCCGGGGCTGCTGCCCAGGTACATGCTTTCGAGCAGCGCGCTTTTCCAGAGCCCAAAGGCATCGGCAGCACGGCCGGCCCGCCAGTAAGCCAGCGAGGCGTGCAGATTTTCGGCCAGCACCACGTTGTTCAGCGACCAGTCGTAGGGCTGCCAGTTGGTGGTCGAGAGCAAATAATAGCCGCCCTCCAGCAGGCCCGCGGCGCGCACCGGAATATGGGGCAGCTGGGTATCCACGTAGCGCAGGGCCTGGTAGGCCTGAAAGGCATCGGGCACTTCCGAGTCGATGGCGTGGTAAATGGTCCACAAGCCGGCGGCAGGATGCAGTTTTTTTCGGCCCAGCGCGTCCTGAAATTCGGCATACCAGCCCTGCTCGGGCAGCCACAGCCGCGTGTTCAGCGCCTGCCGGATCTTGGTGGCTTCCTGCCGGTAGGGCGCCGGGTTCTGCCCAATGAGCGCGGCCAGCTCGGCGGCCATCTTGTGGGCCAGGTAGTTGTAGGCCGAAGAATGCGTGACACCGCCACCGCTGTACTGCAGCGCGTCGGAGGCCCAAATGGCGGCGTAGGCGTCGTAGAGCCCGTCGCCGTCGGGGTCGAAGTTGCGCTTTTCCCAGGCCAAGTGCCGCTGCAGCAGCGGCCACATTTCGCGGGCAAAAGCCAGGTCGCCGGTCCAGCGCAGGTGGCGCAGCAGCTCGTCGATGAACACCAGGTTCATGTCGTAGTGGTGGGCGCGGAAGTCGCCGTCGGGGTTGCGGCTGATGTAGCCTGCCGAGTACACGCTGGTGCCCAGCTTTTCCTGCGAGCGGGCCAGGTTCAGGGCCGTGTCCATCACCACCGGCCCGGTTTGCGGCTGCGTCAGCTGCGACTGGGCGTAGGCCCGAAAGTGCATCTGCGCCCGCTCGTGCCAGCCCAGCGGGTCGGCGGCGTAGGGCCCGCGCCAGCCGTTGAGGCGCATGCGCCAGGCTACCGCGCCGTGCAGGTACGAGGGCGCCTCCCAGATGGCATCGGCCGCCACGCTCAAGGCCCCGCCCAGGGTATTCAGGTACGCATCCGGCGTGCTCACCTGCACGCGGCTGGCTAGCTGCTGCCGGGCGGCTTCGGCCTGCGCAAAGGCCTTCGGCAGGTCGGGGTAGCGCAGTGCCGAAACTTTGGCGCCGGCCTCGGCTGGCTTCTGCACGGCGAAGTACAGCACCTCGCCCGGCTTAGCCCCTACCCGGCCCGCCAGCACCGGCGCGACGCTCGATGGAGCCGCGGCCCAGCACTCCGCGGGCGTCTGCTGCCGGGCGGCGTCGCCTACGTGCGTGGCGGCAGTAACCGGGGCCACGCCCAGCAGCTGCGGCCGCCCCGACGGAGCCGGGTCATTTTTGGGCGGCTGACCAAACGTGAGTACAAACGCATTGCCGCGCAGCTGAAACTCGTTGCCTGCGCAGTACTCAGGCTTCAGGTAAAAGCTCGATTCGGGGTCGGCGCCGATGTCGCCGTCGCGGCTGAATTTCTTGCCCGTGGCGCCGCCGAAGGCCCACACCACCTGCACTTGCTGCGGGGCCACGTGCTCAAACTCGACCTTTATCACCATGCCTTCCGCGTCGACCAGGGCCAGCACCGTCAGGCGCAACTGCCCCTGCGGACCCAGCAAGGGGTCCTGAATGCGGTAGAGCATGGTGCCCGGCCGGTAGCGCGCCTCGATGCTGTCGGCCTTGATGAGCCACTTGCTGCGGCCACCGGCTACCAAGCCAAACTTCAAATTGCCGCCCATACCGGGCAGGTACAGGGCAAACTCGGGCAGGTCGCCGGCCTCCACGCGGAAGGCGGTGTGGGTGCCGTACAGCGCCCGGGTAAAGCGCCGGTTGCCGTTGCGGATGACAAAATCGGTGCCGGCGGGGCGGTAGCGCAACGCGCGCGGCTGCTGGTGCCGAAGTGGCTGACCAGATGGTGCCTGAGCCACGGCGGGCCGGGCCAGCAAGGCAGCAGCCCAAGCCAGCAAGCCAAGGCGCCAGCAGCGAGCAAACAAGCGGGTGGTGCGCAGGATGAGCAAATCGTTTTCGCCCGGGGCTGGGCCGTGGGATGGTGAGCGGTAAGGTAGGAAGCCCGGCTTTCGGCTGCGCGGGCAGCGAAAAACCGGGCTTACCAGGACAGCAGTCAGCGGGCCATGCTAGTACCCCGGGTTCTGGGCATACAGGCCCGGGGTGGCGCTCAGCTCGCTCTGCGGCACGGGGTAGATGATGTAGTTGGGCACCACCTGCTGGATCTTGCCGCCCGGGTTTTCGCGCGCAATCCAGTCGTTCATCACCGTCAGCACAAGGCCCGTGCGCACCAGATCGTGCCAGCGCAGGCCCTCGGCGGCAAACTCGCGGCGGCGCTCCTCCATCAGCTGCGGCAGCGTGATGCTGGTGAGAGCCGACAGCCCGGCGCGGGCGCGCACCTGGTTCACCAGGGCCGCGGCGTCGCCGGCCGAGCCGCCGCTACGCAACAGGGCTTCGGCTTTGAGCAGCAGCACGTCGGCGTAGCGCATGGTGATGAAGTTGATGGGCCAGTCGGTGCCGCCGGTGCCGCGGCCGGCGGCGCTGATGTACTTCTTGAACAGCGAGCGGTTTTCCGTGAAGGCGGGGTTGGTGGTGGTGTAGCCTGTCTGGATGGCGAAGGCTTTGCGCGGGTCGTTGGCGGCGTAGGAGGTCAGCAGGTCGGTCGAAACGGGCTTGATTTCGATGCCGCGCGAGTCGAACGGAATGCCCAGCGAGGTGAAGTAGCCGGGGGGCACCAGCAGCCCAGGGTGCGTAGCGCCGTTGCCCACGATGTACTGCACGTCGAAGAGTACCTCGGCGTTGTTTTCGTTGGCGTAGGAGAAGACGTTGCCGTAGGCGCTCGGGGCCGAGCCGGTGGCCGTAATCAGCGCGTAGCGGGCCGTGCCGCGAGCGTTGATGATGTCGTCGAGCAGGGTGATGGCGGCGGCGTAGTCGTTGGTAGCCAGGCCCGGGCCCGCGATGTTGTACGTGGGGCCCGAGCGCGTGAGGTACACCAGTGCCAGCAGGCCCTTGGCCGCGCCGGTGGAGGCCCGACCCACGTTGGCGCCGGTGTAGGTGGTGGCCAGGTTGGTGGTGGCAAAGGTCAGGTCTGCGATGATCAGCTCGTAGACCTGGGCCACGGGCGCCCGCCCGATTTTGGCTACTTCCTCGGGGCCCACGGCGCGCTCAATCAGCGGCACCGCCCCGAAGGTGCGCACCAGGTCGAAGTAGTGAAAGGCGCGCAGGAACCGGGCTTCGGCCTCGTAGCGCTTGCGCAGCGTCTCGTTCAGCACGGCGCCGCCGCGCTCGTTCAGCTGGTCCAGAAACAGGTTGGCCCGGTAGATGGCGTTGTAGTCCTGGGCCCACGTGTCGCTCACGTAGGGGTTGATGGCCAGCGTGGAGTTGAAGTTGTTGATCGGGTCCCAGTCGCGCACGCCCTGGCTGCTCACGCCGTAAATGTTGTCGGAACGAATTTCGGAGAGGACGAGCAGGCGGTCGGGGTAGCCGCGCAGCTGGCTGTACACGGCGGTCAGGGCCTGGTCGAAATCGGTGGCCGTCTGGTAGAAGTCCGGCACCGAGCCGTTGGACAGCGGGTTCTGGTCCAGGTCTTTCTCGCAGCTGCCCAGGCTCAGCAGCGCGGCGGCCAGCAAGAAGGTATATAGCTTTTTCATGGCTTGGCGGGAGGAAGAAAGGAAGAGTTTAGGAGCGCGACGCGGGCGGAGCTACGAAGCTTTTGCGTCTCGCTGCTCTGTACTCACATCTACTAAAAAGTGGCGTTCAGGCCCAGAATCAGGGTTTTGGCCAGCGGCAGCCCGCCGTAGTCCACGCCCGAGGTGAAGGTGCTGCCGTTGTCGGTATTCACCGCGTCGGGGTTGTAGCCGCCGTAGTACTTGTCGTGGCCGAACCAGTTTTCCGCCGTCACATAGATGCGCATGCCCTGCGCCACTTTCTTCGGCACCAGCAGGCCCAGGTCGTAGCCCAGCGTGATGTTGCGCACGCGGTAGTAGTCGGAGGAGTACAGCCAGTCGGAGTTTTTGAGGAAGCCGAAGTTGGCGTACACCTTGCCCTTTTCGCCGTTGCCGGGGTCTTCGGGGCTGCGCCACCGCTCGCGCGAGTGGCCGAGGGCGTTTTCGAGGTAGCTCACCGAGGTGCGGTCGATGGCGCGGCCCAGCAGCGAGTAGATGGAGCCGCCGTTCTGCCCCTGAATGAGCACGCTCAGGTCGAAGCCCTTGTACTTGAAGGTGTTGGTGATGCCCCAGGTGTACTTTGGGTTGGGCTGACCCAGAATCTGCCGGTCGTTCGTGTCGATTTTACCGTCGCCGTTGTAGTCCTCGTAGCGCGGGTCGCCGGCTTTCTGGTTGCCAAACAGGGCCGCGCCGCCGTCGATGTCGGCCTGCGACAGAATGCCCGTTTGCTTCACCACGTAGATGGAGTACATGGGCTGGCCCACTTGCAGAATGCTGTTGGGCTCGTTGGCCACCGACGTTACCTCAATGGGGGCGTCGCCCGGGCCCAGGTGCTTCACCTCGTTCTCGTTGTGGGAGAAGTTGACGGAGGTATTCCACACGAAGGCGTTGTTCAGGTTGTGGGTGGTCAGCTCCACTTCCCAGCCGCGGTTCTCCACTTCGCCGATGTTCACCAGGTTGGTGGGAAAGCCCGAGGCCGTGTTGATGGGCACGTTCAGCAGCAGGTCCTTGCTGGTTTTGGTGTAGTAGTCGAAGGTGGCGTAGATGCGGTTCTTCAGCAGGCCCACGTCGAGGCCGAAGTCGAGGGTGCGGTTCCGCTCCCACTTCAGCAGGTCGTTGGGGGCACGGTTCGGGGCCTGGCCGGTGGCCAGCGAGCCGCTGCTGCCCCCGAAGGCGTAGTTGTAGAAGCCCAGCGTCTGCTTGCTGTTGTAGTCGCCGATGCTGTTGTTGCCCGAGAAGCCGATGCTGGCGCGCAGCTTCAGGTCGCTAAGGGCGGGCACGGCGGCCATGAAGTTTTCCTGCGAGATGCGCCAGCCCACCGAGGCGGCCGGGAAGATGCCGAACTGGTACTGCGAGCCGAAGCGCGACGAGCCGTCGCGGCGGATGCTGGTGCTCAGCAGGTACTTGCTCAGGTAGCTGTACTGCAGGCGGCCGAAGTAGGAAATCAGCACGCTCCGGCTCTCAGTCGTGTTGTTGGAGCCCGTGCCGGTGATGTTGGTGGCCGCGTTCAGGGTGGTCACCGTGTTGTTGATGAAGCCGCCCGAGGCCGCCAGGCGCACGTTGTCAATTTTGGCCGTGTTGTAGGAGTAGCCGGCCAGCAGCGTAAAGTCGTGCTTATCGGCCAGGGTCTTGCTGTAGGTCAGCGTATTTTCGTTGACGAAGGTCTGCCGGCGGTAGCCGCTGTACGAGCCCGAGGCCAGCGAGGTGGGCAGGTTGCGCGCGGGCGGCGTGTAGGACTTGCCCTCCACGTCGTTGTTGTCCAGGTTCAGCGTGGTGCGGAAGCGCAGGTCGCGCACCAGTTCCAACTCGGCGTACAGGGTGCTGAGCGTGCGAAACGAGGTGGTGCGCCCGATGGAGTTTTCCAGCTGCTTCACCGGGCTCGACGTGGAGACGCCCCAGCGGTAGGGGTCGTACTTGCCGTAGCCCGTGGAGACGCCGGCCGTGTCCTCCACCACCGGCGCCATCGACACGAGCTGGTGCAGGCGGTTGTCCTTGCCTTCCACGCCGGGGTCGTCGGTGACGGAGTAGGTCGGGTTCACATTCAGGCCGAATTTGAGGCGGTTGCTGGCCTTCACTTCCACGTTGGCGCGGGCCGAATACCGCTTGTAATCCAGCCCCTTGATGAAGCCCATTTGATTGGTGTAGTTGCCCGACACGTAGTAGTTCACGTTGTCGGTGGCGCCGCTGGCGGCCACCTGGTAGCTCTGCGTGCCGCCGGTGCGGAAGGCTTCGTCCTGCCAGTCGATGTACTGCAGGCCCGGGTGCCCGGGCAGGGCCCACCGCGGGTCCTTCATGATGTTGGTGTTGACGACCCCGGCCGCAATGGGCGTTGTGGGGTTGTCCTGGTTGTAAATCGTGCGCCGGGTGTTGTTGTCCTGCGAGGCCAGGTGCGGCGGGCCGTTAGGCTTCTGGGTGGCCACCCAGTTGGCATCGATCCACTCCGAGGCGCGCTCCACCCATTCGTCGCCGCTGAGTAAGTCCAGCTTCTTGGCGGGGCGGCTCACGCCCACGTAGGTGTTGAAGCTGATCTGCGGCTTGCCCGTTTTGCCGCGCTTGGTGGTGATGATAACCACCCCGTTGGCGGCACGCGAGCCGTAGATGGCGGCCGCGGCCGCGTCCTTCAGCACCTGAATGGACTCGATGTCGTTGGGGTTGAGGTTGTCGAGCGGGCTGCCGTTGGCGTAGCGTCCGCCGCCATTCTGCGAGGCGTTGTCCAAGGGAAAGCCGTCGAGGACGTAGAGCGGCTCGTTGCCGGCCGAGATGGAGCCCGCGCCGCGCACCTGCACGCTCAGGCCGCGGCCCGGCACACCGGTATTTTGCTGCACGCGCACGCCGGCCATCTGGCCCACCAGCGCCTGATCCACGCGCGTCAGCGGCCGCTCCTCCACCTTGCTCACGTCGAAGGTGGCAATAGCCCCGGTCACGTCGGCTTTCTTCTGCGTGCCGTAGCCCACCACCACCACTTCCTCCAGCGCCTTGGTGTCTTCCAGCAGCGTTACGGTAAAGGTTTCGGCGCCCGAAAACTTGCGCTCCACCGTCTGGAAGCCCACGAAGCTGAACACCAGCGTTCCGCTCGTTTCGGGCACCGACAGGGCAAAGCTACCGTCGGGGCCGGTGGTGGCGCCGCGCGCCGTGCCTTTCAGCGCCACGGTCACCCCCGGCAGGGCCTCGCCCTTGTTGGAGACGACCTTACCCGACAGCTGCCATTCGGCCGGGGAAGCTTCCGTGGCCTGCGCCCGCAGGGGCAGCAGGCCCGGCGCGGCCAGCAGCAGCAGCGACAGCGCTGCCGTGGGCCGGTACCGTAGCCATGCGTAGTTTTTGTTCATGGTTGTGAGGGAAGTAGAGTGGGAAACTGCGTCTGGAATCGAAAGCCAAACTATTTGCCCACCTCACCCAAACTGTCCTGTAGAGTGCTGTTTGGTGAGTGAGTACTCACAATATTTTACAACTGCTATACTAAGTCCAGTCCTACCTACCCCATTTCACCATATCGCAACTAGCCCAACCAGCTGATTAGCTGCTGATTTCACCCGTCGTTTGCAGTAGAAAAGTCGTGCGGTTACCTTTTTTTCGGTGCCCTGTGCCTGGCTACAGGTGAGTACCCGAAGGGCAGCTGTAGCGGCTTGGCGAACATTGGTGTAGTTCAGCCGAGGCAGGTACCTAACGCGCCGTCCGGCTATGTCACCACCAACGGTATACTGCCATGCTGCACCTGCGTTTCTGGGCCCTTCTGGTCCTGCTCCTGCTCACCCACACGGCCTCGCGCCCGGCCCGGCGGCCCACGCTCTACCTCATCGGCGACTCCACCGTGCGCAACGGCGCGGGCAAAGGCGCCGACCGGATGTGGGGCTGGGGCAGCTTCCTGGCCGAGCACTTCGACACCACGCGTATTCGCATCAGCAACCAGGCCATCGGCGGGCGCAGCAGCCGCACCTTCCTCACCGAGGGCCGCTGGGGCAACATCCTGCACACCCTGCAGCCCGGCGACTACGTGCTGATGCAGTTCGGCCACAACGACGGCGGCCCCGTCAACGACACGCTGCGCGCCCGCGGCACGCTCAAGGGCATCGGCCCCGAAACGGAGGACATCCGCAACCTGCTCACCCAGCAGGCCGAAACGGTGCATACCTACGGCTGGTATATGCGACGCTACGTGGCCGACACCAAGGCCCGGGGCGCCACGCCCATTGTGTGCTCGTTGGTGCCGCGCAACGTGTGGCAAGGCGGCCGGGTGCAGCGCAACGCCGCCGATTACGCCGGCTGGGCGGCCGCCGTGGCCAAAAGCGAAAACGCCTACTTCATCGACCTGAACGAGCGGGTGGCCCGGCAGTACGATGCCCTCGGCGACGAGCAACAGCTCAAGGCCACCTACTTCGTGCAGGACCACACCAACGAGGCCGGCGCCCGCCTGAACGCGGCCACCGTGGTGCAGGGCATCAGGGACCTGAAAAAATGCCCGCTGCGCAAGTACCTGCGCTGACCTGCCTACCCGCCGCAAATGCAAACGGGGGCAGCCGCTTGGCCGCCCCCGTTTGGTTCACTTCACTTGGGGTTGTCGCAGGTTCATCCAATCATAGGCGCAGTTCGAGTAGGGCAAAAGGCGCAACGCGTCCGGGGACGGTAGCTGCGCAGGTCGGTTTCGGGCTATGGTCGCCGGGCGGCTGCGGTGGCTGCACGGCTAGGCGATATTTGCGAAGTTTTTTTACGGCATCCCAACGGCATTTGCCCTAAGTTCATACCCATCAATTACATCTTCCATCCTCTGTCCTTCAGGCCCTTTCAGGTTGCGTTAGGCCCAGGCTTCGGCTTAAATGCAACGGGCGGCCACAAGGCCGCCCGTTGCACTTCACTCACTTAGGACTAATGGAACGAGGTACTATATACGGATGACTGCCGTCCGGAGCTTAGCGTTGCACGGCTACCGCGTCGGCCGAGTTGGAGTTGCTGGTTTGAGAATTGGCCGGAGCCGTGGTTTTGGCCTCCTGCGTGGGTTTTTCCGAACCCAGATAATTGCCGTAGCCCACAATAACGGTGGAGAAAACCACTGCCAGAATGCCAATGGCCACGGTGCGCATGGTGGGCCGGTTGGCGCCGCGCCACTCGTGCAGGTAGAGGCCCCACAAGGAGCTGAACGTGATGATGAAAGCCATGTGCAGCGTCCAGCCCGAAAAACGGTAGTCGCCGAGCTGGGTGTCGCCCATGCCGTAGAAGAAGAACTGCAGGTACCACGTCAGGCCGGCCAGGGCGCAGAAGAAGATGTTGCGCGCCACCGGGGCTGTCACGTTGGTGTAGTCCGAGAAGGTTTTGTTCTTGAAGTTCAGGTAGAGGCACCAGAGGCCGTTGGTGGTCAGGCCGCCGAGCAGCACCACCACCAGGATGGCGTTGTTTTTATAGAGCGGGTCGGTGCCGTGCTGCACCGCAAGGTCGGCAATGCCCTGGCCCGCGTCGAGGCCGAAGGACATGCAGGCCGACATCACGCCCGAAAACACGGCCACCAGCAGCCCCTTGCGCAGGTCAAATTCAGCAATGGACGCCTGCTTCTGCTCGGTCGACAAAGACTTCTCCTTCATCATACCAGCCACCCCGCAAATCAGAATACCCGCCACGCACACCGCCAGGCCAATCAGAATCATGCGGCCCGAGGGTGTGCCCAGCAGCTGGGCAAACTCACTTTTCCAGAGTGGGGGTACCACCGTGCCAAACACCGCGCACAAACCCAGCGTGACGGCCATGCCCAGCGAGAGGCCCAGGTAGCGCATGGCCAGCCCGAACGTGAGCCCGCCGAAGCCCCACATCACGCCCCAGAAGTACACCCAGGCCAGATCGGAGCCCGAGGCCTGGCCCAGCACCTGGAACAGATCCGACACGGTAGCCAGGCCGAGCACGATGGGCGCCACCAGCCACGACACGATACCGCCGACCAGCCAGTAGCTTTCCCAGGCCCAGCCCTTCACTTTCTTGTAGGGCAGGTAGAAGCTGCCCGAGGCAAAGCCTCCCAATGCGTGCAGAATGACTCCCCAGAGGACGGCCATAACGGGTGGTGAATTTGGTGGGTGTGGGGCAAAGCTGCCCTTTAAAATAGCCCAAACTCTCCTGCTCCCTCCTGACTCCGAGTAAATGCTTACTCACTGGGGCTAACCTACTAGCCCTCGGCCCGATATTTTTCACCTTGAGCAGGAGAGTGCAGGATGTGAGCGGCGCAGGCAAGGACGTACTTTGTCTCAAAGCTAATTCCCTTACCCTTTCTCCGCGACATTCAACCAAGGCGCACTATGGAAAAAACGCTCACCTTCCAGCACGTCAGCTACCTGTGGGACGAGGCCAAGGCCGCCCAGCTGGCCGGCGACGAAGTAGCCCTGTTCCTGTACCGCTCGAACCTGCTCGGTGCCGACCTGCGCCTGACCAATTACGCCGGCGGCAATACTTCCTGCAAAATCACTGAAACCGACCCCGTCACCGGCCAGCCGGTGGAAGTAATGTGGGTGAAAGGCTCGGGCGGCGACATCGGCACGCTGACCAAGGCCGGCTGCGCCAACCTCTACGTCGACAAGCTGCACGCCCTGAAGCAGCGCTACCGCGGCCTGCAGTTCGAGGACGAGATGGTAGCCCTGTTCGACCACTGCCTGTTCGACCCCAAGTGCGCCGCGCCCAGCATCGATACCCCGCTGCACGGCCTGCTGCCCTTCAAACACATCGACCACCTGCACCCCGATGCGCTGATTGCCATTGCGGCCAGCAAGGACGGCGAGCAGATCATGAAGGAAATCTGGGGCGACACCATGGCCTGGCTGCCCTGGCAGCGCCCCGGCTTCGACCTCGGCCTGAAACTGGAGGAAACGGTGAAGAACAACCCCGGCCTGCGCGGCGTCATCCTCGGCGGCCACGGCCTCTTCACCTGGGGCGACACCAGCTACGACTCCTATATCAATACGCTGGAGGTTATCGAGCAGGCTGCCGCCTACCTCGAAGAAAACTACGGCAAGCGTCGGCCCGTGTTCGGCGGCGTGAAGCAGGAGCAAACCCTGGACGCCGCCCAGCGCCGCCAGCAGGCCGCCGCCGTGATGCCCACCCTGCGCGGGCTGGCCTCGGGCCACCGCCGCATGCTCGGCCACTACACGGATGATTCGCGGGTGCTGGAGTTCGTGAATTCCAACGACCTGGAGCGCCTCGCGCGCCTGGGCACCTCCTGCCCCGACCACTTCCTGCGCACCAAAATCCGCCCGCTGGTGCTCGATCCGGCGCAGATGCACCAGCCGCTGCCGGCGGTGAAGGAGTACCTACAGGAGCAGTTTGAGGCCTACCGCCAGGACTACACCGCCTACTACGAGCGCAGCAAGCACGCCAACTCGCCCGCCCGCCGCGACCCGAACCCGGTGGTGATTCTGTGGCCCGGCGTGGGCATGTTCACCTTCGCCAAAGACAAACAGACCGCCCGCGTAGCTGCCGAGTTCTACACCAACGCCATCAACGTGATGCGCGGGGCCGAAGCCGTATCGGAATACCAAGGCCTGCCTGAGCAGGAAGCCTTCGACATCGAGTACTGGCTGCTGGAAGAAGCCAAGCTGCAGCGCATGCCCAAGCCCAAGAGCCTATCGGGCCAGGTGGCCTACGTGACGGGCGGCACCGGCGGCATCGGCAAGGCTATCTGCGAAATCCTGCTGCAAAACGGCGCCTGCGTGGTAGCTACCGACCGCGACCGGCTGGAAGAAACCCAAACCGAGCTGCGCAAACAGTACGGCAAGGACAATGCCCTCACCGCCGGCATCGACGTAACCAGCGCCGAGAGCATTGCCGAGTCGCTGCGCCAATCGGTGCTGCAGTTCGGCGGCGTGGATATCGTGGTGAACTGCGCCGGTTTGTCGATCAGCAAGCCGCTGAGCGAGACGACGCAAGCCGACTGGGACATCCTGAACGACGTGCTGGTGAAAGGCCAGTTCCTGGTGACCCAGCAGGCCGTGGAAATCCAGCGCCAGCAGGGCCTGGGCGGCGACGTGGTGAACATTGCCAGCAAAAACGGCCTCGTAGCCGGCCCCAACAACGTGGCCTACGGCACGGCTAAAGCTGCTCAGCTGCATATGTCGCGCCTGCTCGCGGCTGAGCTGGGCCCCGACAAAATCCGCGTCAACACCGTGAACCCCGACGCCGTGCTGCGCGGCTCCAAGATCTGGGAAGGCGACTGGGCCGCTGGCCGCGCCAAGGCCTACGGCGTGTCGGTGGAAGACCTGCCGGCGCACTACGCCAAGCGCACCTTGCTGGGCGAGGAAGTGCTGGCCGAGGACATTGCCAAGGCGGTGCTCGTGTTCGTGGATGGCTCGCTGGCCAAGTCCACGGGCAACGTACTGAACGTGGACGGCGGCGTGGCTATGGCCTTCGTGCGCTAATTCGCAACTTTCTGTCCGAAAATAAATAAGCCGGCCCGCAAGGCCGGCTTATTTATTTGATTTCCAATTGCTCAAACGTCGGCACAAATAAATACCTCTATTCATTTCGTCTATAAAGGCAATTCATTGGGAACGTTCCCGATATCGATTGCACAACTATTCCCACCGCGACCTTCCCCATTTGCGCCGAATTCGTTAAGTTTTGACTGTCAAAAATCCTCCTCCCACCCCAGTTCTGCGGCTTATGGTTTTGCACCTTACCCGAACGCTGCCAGGTTGCTGTTGGCGCAGCGCGTGGGCAGTAGCCCGGGTCGCCGGGCTGGGCTCTCACCTTTTGCGTCCGCGCTTCCGGCATGTATAAGCTGCAGTTTAAGCCCTTTGACAAGACTCCGAAGTACAAGCAGATTGTGCAGTCGGTCATTACCGACATTGAGCGCGGGGTACTGAAGCGCGAAGACCAACTGCCCTCCATCAGCGAGTTGAGCGCCGAGTATTACCTAGCCCGCGACACCGTCGAGAAGGCCTACCGCGAGTTGCGGGCCCGCGGCTTCATTACCTCGGTGCAGGGCAAGGGCTACTACGTGCAGGCCACCGACGCGAGCAAGCTCAAAATCCTGCTCGTATTCAATAAATTAAGCTCGTATAAGAAAATTATTTATTACGCTTTTCTAAATGCCCTGGGAAGCCGCGCGTCGGTGGATTTACAAATTCACCATTACAGCGCGAGTCTATTTCAGGATATTATGGAAAAGAATATGGGCAAATACAATTATTACGTGGTCATGCCGCATTTCACCCAGGATCTGGACAAGGCTGATTACAAAGCCATTCTGAACTCCATTCCGGCCGGGGAGCTGGTGCTACTCGACAAGGAAATTCCGGACTTGAAACACCCTTGCCTGACGGTATACCAGGATTTCGACAAGGACATTTTCGGGGCGCTGGAGGGCGTGACGGACCTGCTGGCCAAGTACCACAAGCTGGTGCTGGTGCTGCCGAGCGTGGGCAACAACTACCCGGTGGAAATTGCCTGGGGCTTCCGCACCTTCTGCGCCAAGCACGGCAAGGAGTTTTCCATCAAGGAAAACGCCATGAACGAGGTGCTGGAGCCCGGCACAGCCTACGTGGTGGTGGAAACCACCGACCTGGCCGAGCTGATCAAGAAAGTGCGGCAGACGCCCTACCTGCTGGGCCGTGAAATCGGCATTCTGTCCTTCAACACCAGCACCCTGAAGGAGCTGCTGGGCATTACCGTCATTTCCACCGACTTCGAGGCCATGGGCCAGACGGCCGCCGAGCTGCTGCTGCAAGGCCGGCGCGAAAAGGTAAAAAACCCCTTCTACACCATCCGGCGCGGGTCGTTGTAATTCCCAAAGAACCCAACGAATTATCTGGCACGTCATGCTGCGCCCCGTCGCAGCATGACGTTCTTGTGTTAGAAGCACAGCCGTGTACCCGGCGCTTGTTCTTCTATCCTTTTCCCCGCTTGCAGGAGAGTTCAGAACAGTTTCGGTTAGGGTCGGGAGTACTTTGCTTAAGCTTAGCCATGTCCCACCCACCGGGGCGGTAACCGCTCACTCAGCGCCCGCGCCGTTGCCATCCCTCCGCGACTATGATCGACGCCCAACGCCTTCACGACCTCAACCACGCCAAACAGGCCGAACACGAGCTGCGCCTCGGGTTTCTGCGCGACCTATTGGGCCGCCGCGGCCTCGATGTGCAGGACGTCATCCGGAAGCTGGTGCAGTTTCAGGTAGCCATTCCGAGCTGGGCCCTGGGCACCGGCGGCACGCGCTTCGGGCGCTACCCGCTGGGCGGCGAGCCGCGCAACCTGGAAGAGAAGATTCAGGACATTGGCCTGCTCAACCAGCTCAACGGCTCCTCCAACTCGATTTCCCTGCACATTCCCTGGGACATTCCTACGGACGTGGCCGCCATCGAGCAGCAGCTCGCGGAGCAGAAGCTGGTGATTGACTCGGTCAACTCCAACACCTTCCAGGACCAGAAAGACCAGGCCTACTCCTACAAGTTTGGCTCCCTGTGCCACACCGAGCAGGGTGTGCGCGAGCAGGCCATTCAGCACAACATCGAGTGCGTGCGCTACGGCGAGCAGCTCGGCGCCAAGACGCACACCGTGTGGCTGGCCGACGGCTCGAACTTCCCCGGGCAGCAGCACTTCCGCCGCGCCTATCAGCGCACGCAGGAGTCGCTGGCGGCCATCTACGAGGCGCTGCCCTCCGACTGGACCATGCTCATCGAGTACAAGCCCTACGAGCCGCACTTCTACTCCATGATCATCCCCGACTGGGGTACCTCCTACTCGCTGTGCCAGCAACTGGGTAAGCAGGCGCAGGTGCTGGTGGATCTGGGCCACCACCTGCCCAATACCAACATCGAGCAGATCGTGGGCCGTTTGCTGCACTTCGGGCGCCTCGGCGGCTTCCACTTCAACGGCTCCATGTACGGCGACGACGACCTGACGACGGGCAGCATGAAGCCCTTCCAGCTCTTCCTGATCTTCAACGAGCTAGTGGACGGCGCCCAGGACCAGGCAGTCAGCAACCCCGCCGTGGCCTACATGATTGACGCCAGCCACAACACCAAGGACCCGCTGGAAGACCTGCTGCAGTCGGTCGACAACATCCTCGGCGCCTACGCCAAGGCCCTGCTGGTAGACCGCGCCCAGTTGAGCGAGCTGCAACAAAATAACGACGTGGTGCGGGCCGAGGAGCTGCTGCGCGACGCTTTCCTGACCGACGTACGCCCGCTCGTGCAGGACGCCTACCTGCAGGCCGGCGGTGCCCTTGACCCGATTTCGGCCTACCGCGCGGCGGCGGTGCGCGAGCAACTCATCCAGCAACGCGGCAAGCTCAGCCTGTCGACCGGCCTGTAAGCCAACTTGTATGAAAAAGACCATTTATGCCGTCTTCGACGTGGGCAAGACCAACAAGAAGGTCATCCTCTTCGACGAAGACCGGCAGATAATAGAAGAAAAGCAGCACGTGTGCGTGGATACCGTCGATGACGATGGCTTTCCGTGCGAGAGCCTGGCCCGCCTGACGCAGTGGGTGCAGGACCACTGGCACGGGCTGCGCACCAACTCGCGCTTCTCGGTGAAGGGGGTGAATTTCACTTCCTACGGGGCCAGCTTCGTGCACCTGGGGGCCAACGGGCAACCCGTGCTGCCGCTCTACAACTACCTCAAGCCCCTGCCCGAACAGTGGCTGGAGCGCTTTTACCAGGAGCTGGGCCAGTCGAAGGAAGAATTTGCGGCCGCTACCTGCTCGCCGCAGCTGGGCATGCTCAACTCGGGCCTGCAGCTGTACTGGCTGAAGCACGCCAAGCCGCAGCAGTTTTCGCGCATTCGCACGTCGCTGCACCTGCCGCAGTACCTCTCCTACCTCATCACCGGCGAAGCCTTCAGCGACTACACCTCCGTGGGCTGCCACACCGGCCTCTGGGACTACGCCAAGGGCCAGTACCACGACTGGGTGTACCGCGAGGGCATCGACGACAAGCTGGCCCCGCTGACGCAGGACTCCGTGGCTGGCGTGGTCGACGGCATCCTGGTGGGCGTGGGCCTGCACGACTCCTCTGCGGCCGTGCTGCCTTACCTGCTGGAGTGCCAGGAGCCGTTTTTGCTCGTCTCGACGGGTACCTGGGCGGTGGTGCTCAACCCCTTCAACGACCAGCCGCTCACGCCCGAGCTGCTGCGCCGCGACTGCCTGAGCTTCCTCTCGCCCAAGGGCCGTATGACCAAGGCCGCGCGCAACTTCTTCGGCCGGGAGCACGACTATCAGGTGCAGCGCATTGCCAATCACTTCCAGGTCAAGCCCGATTTCTACCACAGTTTCGTGCTGGCTCGTCCCTACGACCCAGCCGCCGCGCCGTTCCATCCGTGGTGCATGGCCGGCACCGGCCCCTTCCCCGACGAGCCGGTGACCGAGTGGGAGCTGTCGGGCTTCAAGACGGCCGGCGAGGCCTACCACCAGCTCATCCACGGGCTGATGGACATCCTGACCGAGTCCATCAAACTGGTGTACCAGGACGAGCAGATTATCTACGTCGACGGCGGTTTCGCCCGCAACCCGCTGTTTATGCAGGTGCTGGGCTGGAACTTCCCGCAGGCCGACATCCGCACCCTGGAAGTGCCCCAGGCCACCGCGCTGGGTGCCCTCACGCACCTGGAGCAGGGCGAAGCCTGGACCAAGACGCAGCTGCTGTTTACCTAAACCGCACCGTTGCCAGAAGCCAAGGAGCTAGTTCCCCTCCTCAGTTGAGGAGGCGTTAGGGGTGGTTGACCCATCGTTGAACGACTTCTGGAACTAGCTTCCTGGCTCTAGCTTTCAACCACCCCTAGCCCCTCCTCAGCTGAGGAGGGGAACTAGCTTTAGCTGTCCATGAAAGTAGGCTTGTTTATTCCGTGCTACGTCGATCAGTTTTACCCGCAGGTGGGCATTGCGACCTACCAGTTGCTGGAAAAGCTGGGCGTGCGGGCTGATTTCCCGGTGAAGCAAACCTGCTGCGGCCAGCCCATGGCCAATACCGGCTGCGAGCAGGACGCCAAGCCCGTGTACCGGCACTTCGTCGACACCTTCCAGGGCTACGACTACGTGGTGGCGCCTTCGGGCAGCTGCGTGTACCACGTGCGCAAGCACTACGACGTGGTGGAGCAAACCGGCGCCGTGCAGCACGTACGCCAGGCCACCTATGACTTGTTTGACTTCATCACCTCGGTGCTGGGCGTGACGGAGCTGCCGGGCCGCTTTCCGCACCAGGTAGGCCTGCACCTGAGCTGCCACGGGCAGCGCGGGCTGCACCAGGCCAACGAGTCGGAAATGACGCCAGTGCGCGACGGGCAGCTCAGCCGCCTGCTGCGCAGCCTCGACGGGCTGACGCTGACCGAACTGAGCCGCAACGACGAGTGCTGCGGCTTCGGCGGCACCTTCTGCATCACCGAGGAAGCCGTATCCGCCCGCATGGGTCAGGACCGCGTGCAGGACCACCTGCAACACGGCACTCAGGTACTTACTGGCGGGGATATGTCCTGCCTGATGCACCTGCAAGGCATCGTGCGCCGCCGGCAGCTGCCGATGCGCGTACTGCACGCAGTCGAAATCTTCAACGTGGCCCTACAGCCGTCGGGCACTTCGGTGTCGACGTTTGTGCCACAGTCAACGACGGCCGAACGTGTGTAGCGCGAACTTTCAGTTCGCGTATCTCAGATAGTAATTTTCATTGCCTGCACCCGGAGCTGTTCTGGCAAACGCGAACTGAAAGTTCGCGCTACCTCCAAGCGGTGCGGACGCAAGACCGAGGCCTTTTTGCCCATGAGTCACCCCCAACGAGCTGCCGCCTTTACCAGCGACGCCGAGCGCACCACCTGGCACGACGAGACGCTGTGGTTTGTGCGCCAGAAGCGCGACAAGGCCGTCTACGCTATACCCGAGTTTCAGGAGCTGCGGCAGCTGGCCTCCGACATCAAAGAGCACACCCTCAGCCGCCTCGACGAGTACCTGGAGCAGTTTGAGCAAAACGCCCGCGCCAACGGTGTGCAGGTGCACTGGGCCGCCGACGCCGAGGAACACAACCGCATCGTGCTCGACATCATGCGCGGCGTGGGCGCCACCAGCCTCGTGAAGAGCAAGTCCATGCTCACCGAGGAGTGCCACCTCAATCCGTACCTGATCAAAAACGGCATTGCGGTGGTGGATACCGACCTCGGGGAGCGAATCGTTCAGCTGCGCGAGGAGGCGCCCAGCCACTTGGTGCTGCCGGCCATTCACCTGAAGAAGGAGGACGTGGGCGAGACCTTCCACGTGCACCTGGGCACGCCCAAGGGCGAAAAGGACCCGCAGAATCTCACGGAAGCGGCCCGTCGGCATTTGCGCGAGAAGTTTCTCATCGGGCAGGTGGCCATTACCGGCGTCAATTTCGCCATTGCCGAAACCGGGGCCGTGGTGGTGTGCACCAACGAAGGCAACGCCGACCTGGGCGTGAACCTGGCCCAGGTGCACATTGCCTGCATGGGCATGGAAAAGCTCATTCCGCGCACCGCCGATTTGGGCGTGTTTACCCGCCTGCTGGCCCGCAGCGCCACCGGGCAGCCCGTCACCACTTACACCTCGCACTTTGCCAAACCCGCTGAGGGCCGGCAGATGCACATCGTCATCGTGGACAACGGGCGCACCCGGCAGCTGGGCCGGCCCGACTTCCGCAACTCGCTCAAGTGCATTCGTTGCGGGGCCTGCATGAACACCTGCCCGGTGTACCGGCGCAGCGGCGGCCACAGCTACGACTTCACCGTGCCCGGGCCCATCGGCGCCATTCTCTCGCCCAACATCGACATGCGCCAGCACAGTTCGCTGCCCTTCGCCAGCACGCTCTGCGGCTCCTGCACCGATGTGTGCCCGGTCAAAATCGACATCCACGCCCAGCTCTACAAGTGGCGGCAGATCATTGCCCAGGAGGGCGAATTGCCAGTCTCCAAAAAACTGGGCATGAAGCTACTGAGCAGTGTACTGGCCCGGCCGGCCATCTACCGCTTCGGGGGCAAAATAGCCCGCGAAGGCCTGCGCTTCCTGCCCCACGCCCTCACCCACGCCACTGCCTTCAACCCCTGGGCCAAAGCCCGCGAACTGCCCGAAGCGCCCAAGCAAAGCTTCCGCGACTGGTACCAGCAAACGGTGAAATAGCGAGGTGTGAACTGGTGAGTTGACGTGCCATTTGCGCAAGCCGCGCGGCTCTCGCCACCACCACATCAAACTCACCATCTCACCAATTCACCATCTCACCGAATATGCCCTCCCGCGAATCCATTCTGGCGGCGGTGCGCGCCAACCGCCCCGCCGCTACTCCCCTGCCGCCCGTGGCCGACTTCGCGGGCGAGGCCACGGTGGAGCAGTTCACCCACTGGCTGCACTTCATTGGCGGGCAGGTAATCCGCCTCGCGCCCGCGCAGCCACTGGACCAGGTCGTGCGCCAGCTCTACCCCGATGCCACACGCATCGCCTCGGACCTGATTCCGGCGACTGTGCCGGTCGACCAGCAGACGCCGACCGAGGTGCTAGAAGCCGTGGATGTGGCCGTGCTCCGCGGGGAGTTGGGCGTGGCCGAAAACGGCGCGGTGTGGGTGCCTGAAGTCAACATGCTGCACCGCGCCCTGCCCATGATCAGCCAGCACCTGGCCCTGGTGCTCGACCACCGCAGCATCGTGGCCACCATGCACCAGGCCTACGCGGCCGTGCAGCACACCGGCAATTACGGCGTGTTCATAGCCGGGCCGTCCAAGACGGCGGATATCGAGCAATCCTTGGTTATCGGGGCGCACGGGGCGCGCAGCCTGGTGGTGCTGCTACGCTAGTCCAGCAGGCAGGCACCGAACCAAAACAGGCCGCCCAAAAGCAAACGGCAACTACTGCAGTAGTTGCCGTTTTGCGTCCTGAAGTGCCTCCACAAATACGTCGAAAGGAAGCCCTTTCACCTCGCTCAGGAGGGTTACGTTAAGCTCGCCCTGATCCTGATCCAGCAAAGCCACATACATCCCGTTGATAACGATGTACGCTACCAGCTCTTCGTAGTCGACTGGACTGCCAATGACTATTCGGTACGGTCGATTCATGCTGCAAGGCCAGCGGATTTCAGCGCAACCTAAGCTCCGGAACCTACACCGCGCAAGCAAAACCGCGCTAATCAGCGTTAGCCAGGGCGCGGTCGAGGTGCACGTAGCCGCCATCGACGTGGACAATCTGGCCAGTGGTGTGCGAACTGCGCGGCGAGAGCAGGAAAGCTACCGCGTTGGCAATTTCTTCGGGCGTGGTCATGCGGTTTTCCAGCGGAATCTTGCTGGTGATTTCGCGCAGCTTTTCCTCGGGGTTGGGCAGGGTCTGAATCCAGGTTTCGTACGCCGGGGTCCAGCTTTCGGCCACCACCACGGCGTTGACGCGGATCTGGTACTTGAGCAGCTCCACGGCCCACTCGCGGGTCAGGGCGTTGCGGGCGCCGTTGGCCGCGGCGTAGGCCGAGGTATTGCCCTGCCCGGTTTCGGCGGTTTTGGAGGTGATGTTGACGATGCTGCCCTTGTGCTTTTTCAGTTCCGGCAGCGCGTGGTGGGCCAGCAGGTAGTAGTGCACCACGTTCTTGTGCAGGGAAGCCATGAAGCCCGCGTAGTCGCCGTGCTCCAGCCCTACCCCGTCGTTGACGCCGGCGTTGTTCACGAGCCCGTCGATGCGGCCGAATTGATCGATGACCTGCTGCACGGCCCGCTCGCAGGCCTCGGGGTCGGCCAGCTCGGCGGCTACCTGCCCGGCGCGGCCGCCAGCCGCTTCCACGGCCGCCACGGCCTGCTGGTTGTCGGCTTCGTTGCGGCCGATGATGACGGGAATGGCGCCCTCGGCGGCCAGCACCCGCACGATGCCCTCGCCGATGCCCTTGGCCCCGCCGCTGACGATGATGACTTTGTCCTGAAGCTCCAGATTCATTGGTTGGATTGTCGGATGTAGAGACGCGTACTCGCGTCTCAATCGTTGCTGATGTTATTTAAAGCGCACAGTTCTGGCCTCTCAACGCGGGCTGTTCAACAATAACCGTTCAACGACTAGACGCGACTGCACGTCGCTACAGCCGGTAGAACTGCGCGGCGTTGTCGCCCCAGAAGCGGCGCTGCTCGTCGGCGGAGAAGCCGGCTAGGTACTGCTGCACCAAATCGACTACCTGCCCGTACTGGCCGGCCACCAGGCACACGGGCCAGTCGGAGCCGAACATGACTCGGCTGGGGCCGAAGGCGTCGAATACCACGTCGAGGTAGGGCCGGAAGTCGGCCGGCTGCCAGCCGTGCCAGTCAGCTTCGGTTACCATTCCGGATACCTTGCAGCACACGTTGTCGCGGGCGGCCAGGTTCTGGATGTCGCGCTTCCAGTCGTCGATTTCGCCGCGCTTGATGTAGGGCTTGGCAATGTGGTCGAGCAGGAAGGGCTGATGCGGGTGCGCGGCGGCCAGTTCGGCGGCATACGGCAGCTGATCGGGGAAGATGAGCACGTCGTAGGTGAAGCCGTGGGCTAATAGGGCTCGGATGCCGCGCTGGAAGGCTGGGGTGAGCATCAGGGTGCGGTCGGCTTCGCCCTGCAGGACGTGGCGGAAGCCTTTCAGCTTCGCGAACTGGCTGTAATGCGCCAGCCGCTCGGCCACGTTCTCGGCGCGCAGATCCACCCAGCCCACCACGCCGCGGATGAAGTCGTGCGCGGCGGCATTAGCCAGCTGAAACTCGTTTTCGGCTTCCGACTGGTCCGACTGCACCACCACGCAGCCGTCGAAGCCGTGCTCTTGCAGCAGCGGCGCCAGGTCTTCGGGCAGAAAGTCGCGCTGGATAACGGCCATGTCGTCCGTTATCCAGGCGTCGCGCTCGGGCTGGTATTGCCAGAAGTGCTGGTGGGCGTCAATTCTGGCCATACGCCTTCACTTGCTGCCGCGAGGTGCCCAGGCCGTCGATGCCCAGCTCCACCACGTCGCCGGGCTGCAGGTACACGGGCGGCTTCATGCCCAGGCCCACGCCTGCCGGGGTACCGGTGGAAATTACGTCGCCGGGCAGCAGGGTCATAAACTGCGAGATGTAGCTGATCAGGTGCGGAATGCGGAAAATCAGCTCGGCGGTGGTGCCGTCTTGCATCATGCGCCCGTTCACGGCCAGCCACAGGCGCAGGTTATCGATGTCGCCCAGCTCGTCGGGCGTGGCTAGCCAGGGGCCGATGGGCGCAAAGGTGTCGCAGCCCTTGCCCTTGTCCCAGGTGCCGCCGCGCTCGATCTGGAATTCGCGTTCCGACACGTCGTTGTGCAGGGCATAACCGGCCACGTACTGCAGGGCGTTGGCTTCTTCCACGTAGGAGGCTTTCTTGCCAATAACCACGGCCAGTTCCACTTCCCAGTCGGTTTTCACCGAGTTCTTGGGGATGATAAGGTCGTCGTTCGGACCCACCACGGCGGTGGTCGACTTCATGAACAGGATGGGCTCGGCGGGCGCGGCGGCGCCGGTTTCGCGGGCGTGGTCGGCGTAGTTCAGGCCCACGCACACGATTTTGCTGGGTCGGGCCACTGGGCAACCCAGGCGCACCTCGTCGGCTACCACGGGCAGCTGGCTCAACTCCGCGTTTTGCAGCAAATCAGCCAGCTGCTGCAAGCCGCCGTGGGTGAAGAACTTCTCGTCGTAGTCGACGAAGTGGGCCGACACGTCGTAGCGCGTGCCGCCGACGATGACGCCGGGTTTTTCCTGGTCGGGCAGACCAAAGCGGATGAGTTTCATAGAGTGGAGTAAGGTTCAGGCCGTCATCCTGAGCAAAGCGAACCGGAAGGTCGACCTAGTCAAGGACCTCCCTCCTATCCTGCTCTGACGGCTAAGTTCTGGGTAAATTACCCTAGGCGCACTAATGGTTAGTGGCTGCGCTTCGACGGCGGTGCGAAGCTGGAGAAAGGTCCTTCGGCTACGCCTCAGGATGACGTCTTTTTGGTTTGGTCAAGCACCTATATCGGGCACCAGACACTAAATATCAGTTATTCAGCTTGATAAACCCGCCGTCGAGCGGGTAGTCGCAGCCGGTGACGAAGCCCGCTTCGTCGGAGCAGAGGTACAGGGCCAGGGCGGCTACTTCCTCGGGCTTGGCCATGCGCCCGATGGGTTGGCTTTTCGACAGTTTCTCGAACATTTCCGCCTCGTGCCCGGCGTAGTTGTTAGCGATGAACCCGTCGACGAAGGGCGTGTGCACGCGGGCCGGCGACACGCTGTTGCAGCGGATGCCGTGGGCCAGGTAGTCGCGGGCCACCGACAGCGTCATGGCGAAGATGGCGCCCTTGCTCATGCTGTAGGCCAGGCGGTCGGAAAGGCCCACGTGGGCGGCAATGCTGGCCAGATTGAGGATGGCGCCCCCGCCCTGCTGCTTCATCCGCGGCACGGCAGCGTGGAGGCAGTTGTAGGCGCCTTTCACGTTTACCTGGTACACGCGGTCGAAATCGGCCTCGGAGGTCGTTTCCACGTTGCCGATGTGGGCAATGCCGGCATTGTTCACGAGGATGTCGACCCGGCCGATGGCCTCGAACACGGCCTGTACCTGCGCCTGCTGGCTCACGTCGGCAGCGTGAATGTGGGCCGCGCCACCGGCCGCGCCGATTTCGTCGGCAGTGGCCTGGCCGGCTTCGGCGCTCAGCTCGATGATGTGCACGGTGGCGCCCTGCTTGGCAAATAGCAGGCTGATGGCGCGCCCGATGCCCGAGCCGCCGCCGGTAATGACGGCCGTCTTGCCGTTTAGGTTGAACATGCTTGCGTAAGGAAGATGGGGAAAGAAGGCGGGAAGAACGGTGAATATGAAGGGCGGCGCGGGCTCATCCTTCTTCATTCCTCATTCTCCCTTGTTATTCAGTGTGCGGCCACCAGCACGTTGGCGGTTTTTACGCGGGCGTTTTTCAGGGCGAAGAGCAGCACTACCAGGAAGCAGGCGCCGGGCACCACGTAGGCCGTTTGGATGGAGCTCAGATCAGACACCCAGCCCATGAGCACCGGGAACATGGCCCCGCCCACGATGCTCATGATGATGAGCGAGGAGCCGGTTTTGGTCTTGGCCCCGAGGCCGCGGATGCCGAGCGAGAAGATGGTCGGGAACATGATGCTCATAAAGAACTCCACGCCCATCAGCGCATACACCGGCAGTGTGCCTTCCAGCGCCACGGCCAGGCCCACCAGCACCACGTTGGCCACGCAGTAAAAGGCCAGCAGCCGCGCCGGCGGCACCACCCGCATCAGCGCCGTGCCGATGAAGCGGCCTACCATGAAGCCGAAGAGCGCGGCCGCCAGAAAATTGGCGGCGGCCTTTTCTTCCACCCCCGCCACGCGCCCGGCAAAACGGATGAAGAAGCTGCTGATGCACACCTGCGCCCCCACGTAAAAGAACTGCGCCAGCACGCCGAACAACAGGTTTTTCTCCTGCCAGATGCTGGTCGTGGCGCCGGCGCTACCCACTGCGTCGTCGTGCTCCACGATATCGGGCAGGCGGGTGAAGTACAGCGCCACGGCTACCAGCAGCACCACCGCCCCGATAATAAGGTAGGGCGCCTGCACAGCACTGGCTTCATGGCTGAGGTACTGGCTCAGCTGCGCCGGCGACATGGCGGCTTCTTCCGCGGCCGAGAGGGAGCGGCCCGACAGGATGAACTGCCCGCCCAGAAACGGCGCCAGCGTGGCCGCCAGCCCGTTAAACGACTGCGCGAAGTTCAGGCGCTGGGTGGCGCCGTCCGGGTCGCCGAGCACGGTTACGTAGGGATTGGCTGCGGTTTCGAGAAACGTCAGCCCGCAGGCGATGATGAAGAGCGCGCCGAGGAAGTAGGCGTAGGTGCGCGTTTCGGCGGCGGGGTAAAACAGGAAGGCGCCGAAGGCAAACAGCAGCAGCCCCACGATGATGCCGCCCTTGTAGCCGTAGCGGTGCATAAACCAGCCGGCGGGCAGGGCCATCAGGAAGTAGGCCACGTAGGAAGCCGAGTCGATGAGGGCCGACTGCGTGTCGGTGAGCTGGCAGGCTTTCTTCAGGTGCGGAATCAGGATGGGGTTCAGGTTCAGCGCGAAGCCCCAGAGAAAAAACAGCGAGGTGATGAGCCCCACCGCGAACAGGTTGCGGGATGGTTTCATGCGAATGCGGCGGGTAAGGTGGTCGGCCGATGTAGATAAAAGGCCGCCCCGGCTGCGCACAACCGGGGCGGGCCTGGTGGATTTAGTACTTCATGCCGGCGCTGTTCTGCACGGCTACGGACTCCTGGTCGTCGGCGGTGATGTTGAGGTTTTTCACGCTCCAGCCCGCTGCGTAGTTGATGACGCCCGCGGTGGCGGCGGTCATGGTGATGTTTTCCAGGCGCATGTTTTCGAGCAGCGAATTGGCCTGGCCTTCGGCCGAAACGGCCGTTTTAGCGTTTTTCACCCGCACGTTGGTGATGGTCACGTCCTTGAAGTGGGGCAGGCCGCGCTCGGCCGGCTCCACCTTGGCCAGCATCTTCTTCCAGTGGTCGGGCAGGGTTTCCTGGGTGTAGCCGGCGGGCAGCGTGGAGTAGCTATAGGCCGGGTTCCAGTTCATGGTCATCAGGATGGCCGTGCCCACGCCGTCCATTTCGATGTCATCGACCACGATGTCCTCCACGGTACCGCCGCGGTTCAGAGCCGATTTGATGCGGATGCCCACCTTGGTGCCCTTCGCCTTGAGCCCGCGGGCAATGACGTGGCGGATGCCGCCCGAGGTTTCGGAGCCGCAGGTAAACAGCCCGTCGCCGGCGCCGGCCACGCAGTTCTGGATGAGGATGTACTCGGCGGGGCGGTTCACGCGCAGGCCGTCCCAGTCGCGGCCGGCCTTGAGGCAGAAGTTGTCGTCGTTGCAGTCGATGTCGCAGTTCTGCACCAGCACGTAGCTGCTGGAGTCGATGTCGATGCCGTCGGTGCTCGGGCCGTGGCCGCCCACGTTGTTGCGGATGACGAGGCCGTCGGCCGTTACGTTCTGGGAGTAGAGCACGTGCACCGTCCAGAAACCGGAGCGCTGCAAGGTGAGGCCCTTCAGGGTCACGTTCGAGGAATTGGCCACGATGAGCAGGCGCGGGCGCTTGGCGTCGTACTCCTTGCGCATGGCCCAGTACTTATCCCAGAAGGGCTTGCCCTGCCCATCGATGGTGCCCTGGCCGGTGATGGCCACGTTGTCCTGGCCCAGCACGTTGATCAGCGCCGCGGGCCACACCATCTCGATGCCGGCCACGCGCGAGGGCATGTCGGGGTAGTCTTTCAGATCCTGGCTGCCGAGCAGGGTCACGCCCTTCGGAATGTCCAGCGTCACGCCTTTCTTCAGGAAGAGGGAGCCCGTCAGGTACTGCCCCGGCGCGAAGGTGACCACGCCGCCCTTCCTGGCAGCCGCGTCGATGGCCTTCTGGATGGCCTGGGTGTTGAGGGTTTTGCCGTCGGCCACGGCTCCGTACTTCGTCGCCTGGAAGACGGTCTTGGTCGCGGGCTGGGTTTTGGCGCCCACCTGCCGGACCCAGTCCGGGTCGGCTGCGGCGGGAGCAGGAGCCGTGTGCAAGCCAAGCCAGGCCAGCAACGGCAGCAGGAGGTGTAGCAGGGAATGCATAAGCGGGACGGGTTGAGGGCGGACGGGGCAGCAGCGCGGAGTAGCCCTGACTGGCGCCCCGCCGCCGGGTCGGACGCTTGGCGGTAGGTGACGCTACCGCTTGGCCCGGGCCCGGCTTAGGGCCGCCAGCCAGGATCATTCCCACGGTGCCAATTTGCGCCTGCCCGGACCGGGCACCCTCCCGCACCCTCCTGCTATCGGCGGTTTTGTGCGCCGCAGGCCGTGGCTTAGTCGGCGTGAAACACCCGCCGCAATTCCTGCACCACGGGCGAGTGGTCGGGGTTGGTGTCCATCAGGTCGGCCATGTAGGCCCACCAGCGCTGCACTACGGGCAGCGTGGGCAGCACGGCGGCCGTGTAGCCGGGCAGGCGCTTCTGCACCGCGAAGAGCCGCCCGCTGGCTTCGTCGAGAAAGATGGAATAGTCGCGGATGCCCGCCTCGTGCAGCGCGGCAGACAGTGCTGGCCAGATGTCGGCGTGCCGACGCTGGTACTCGGCCGCGGCGCCGGGCTTGAGCTGCATGGTAAAGGCTAGGAAGTGTTAACAGTCACGCAGCCAGAGCACGGTAGCGGCGAGGTGGATGAATGCCAGGAAATGCGCATTCAGCTTTTCATAGCGTGTGGCCACGCGCCGGAACTGCTTGAGGCGGCTGAAGAGCCGCTCGACCGGGTGGCGTTGGGCATAGCGTTGCGCGTCGAAGGCGCGGGGGTGGCGGCGCTTGCGCCGGGGT
>NZ_MVBC01000019.1 GCF_002007105.1 Hymenobacter sp. CRA2
CAGGCCCGTACCCGTGAAGCACTGGAGGCGGCTATCCAAACCGCGGTTGAGTGGATTTCCAGCAAGGATGCCAAAGCCTGGTTCAACCATTGTGGTTATCATGTACATCGTTCATGAATCCGCTATAACTGTGCCGGACTTCAACTCTTTGAGCTTCAAAATTGATACTGTTGGCATTTCTTGAACGGGTTTGGATGAGATGATTGACAAGTTAGGGCGAGTAAACCAGCAGCACAACACAATCAACGCTCGGCACGTCGGGAAGGGTAGCGGTTGGGTTTGGTGCTTGCTTCGCTCTACGGGCTTAAAAACAGGCTTAAACGGGCTGCTAGGTTCGGGGCTAGGCTCTGATAGTTGCTCTAAGTGTCTGTAGCTGCTGCTGCTACTTTGGTTCTATTCAATTGCTTTAACTATGCTGAGTGCAATTCCTGTATCTGTTCCCTTGCACTAGGTATTGATGCAATCTTGATACAAGATTTAGCTCTTTTCTTGCATCAATGCCTGTGTGGTGCTATTGAAAAGTCTATTTAAAGCCTAAAAATGCGGTTTTTGTTCTTATTGATGAATCTTCCGCAACAAGAAAGACAACTGCACCAAGGTGGTGCTGAAGCCTTAAACTGCCCTACTTAAGGCGCGCTATAAAAAGGACCGGCCCAGTTGCCGGTCCTTTTTGCGTTTGAGTACCGTTTTAGGGCTGCTTTATCGATCAGCTTCGCAACGATTTTGCCTATCTTTCATCAACTCGCTAAGTTCCGCCGCCAAGCGGCCCGCCGTTGCATCGGTTGGCCTGCCGCCTGCTCCACCTAACCAAACCACCGGCTCTGAAAACCTTACTCTCCCGGCCTGCGCGGGCTGCTTTGGCCGCTATCAGCCATATTGTTACCCGGCCTTTCCGGCCCTCCTCTCGCCAGCTTACCTACCCTATGCCCGCGGCCGTTTGCAGCCGCGCCGGATTGCTGGTTGCTTTATTCACTCTTAGCCAATCGGTGGCCTGGGCCCAAAAAACCGCTCCCACGGCTGGCCGCCTGGCGCCCGGGCTGGAAACGGGCAACGCGCGGCGCATCCTGCGGGTGAGCGTAACGGACGAGGCGGCTTTCCAGCGGTGGTTGGCTCAACAGCAGCCGCAGGCATCGGCACAACCGGAGCCGGGTCATGCCCGCCTGCTGCGGGTACGGGGTGCTACGGCGGCCGCGCTGGCTGCCTGCCCTTACGTGAGCTTCGTGCAAGCCGCCGACCGGCAGGCCAGGACCGAGCGCCAACTCAACGGCGCCGACCTGACCGCCAACAAAATCACCGCCGTGCACGCCCGCTACCCGCAGCTTACGGGCCGGGGGCTAACGGTTTCGATAAAGGAGAATCCGATTGACATCGAGGATCTGGATTTCAAGGGGCGCCTCGTCAATCCCAACCCACAGGCGCAGATACTCGATGCGCACTCCACGATTATGACCACGCTCATTGCTGGGGGCGGCAACTCGTCGCCCAACGGCAAGGGCGCGGCCTGGCAGGCGCGCATCGCCCAATCCAGCTCCGACAACCTGCTGCCCGACGACGGCGCGGGGCTGGCGGCGCAGAGCGTATCGGTGCAGAACCACTCCTACGGCGTGAATGTGGGCGTGGAAAACTTTTACGGGCTCGAAGCCCGTGCCTACGACGCCCAAAGCCGGCAGTACCCGACGCTGGTGCACGTGTTTTCGGCCGGCAACATTGGCAATCAGCCCGGCGCCGCGGGCACTGCTTATGCTGGGTTGGCTAACACCGCCAACCTGACCGGGGAGTTCAAAAACGCCAAAAACAGCCTAAGCGTGGGCAACACCGATGCCCTTGGCCAGGTAGTCGGGCTCAGCTCCCGTGGCCCCGCCGCCGACGGCCGCGTGAAGCCCGAACTGGTAGCCTTCGGCAGCGGCGGCTCCTCCGACGCCGCTGCGTTGGTGTCGGGTATTAGCCTGCTCACGCAGCACGCCTACCGGGAGCGGCGCGGCACGTTGCCCGCATCGGCCCTGGTACGGGCCGCTCTGCTGAATTCTGCCGACGACACCGGGCAGCCCAACGTGGATTTTGTGGCGGGCTATGGCCAGGCCGATGCGCTGGGGGCTGTGCAAACCATGCTCGAAGGCCGTTTTGTAGAAGGCAGCGTGGGGCAAGGTCAGGAGCAGGTGTTCCCGATTACAGTGCCGGCTGGCACCCACCGCCTCAAGCTTACACTGGCCTGGACCGACCCCGAAGCCGCCGCTAATGCGGCCAGTACCCTGGTCAACGACCTGGACCTGATGCTGACCCGGCCCGCCGACGGCCGGCGCTGGCTGCCCTGGACGCTCAGCGCCTACCCCCGCCTCGATTCGCTGGCCCAGCCCGCCCGGCGCCGCCCCAATCACCGCGACAACGCCGAGCAGATTACGCTGGATCTGCCCGCTGCCGGTACTTACGAGCTGCGCGTGCGCGGCTACCAGCTGGGGCAGGGGCCGCAGGCATTCAGCGTAGCCTACGAACTGGAAAACGGTCTTGCCTGGGTGCATCCCTCAAAAGCGCGCAACGTGCGGGCCGGTGAAGAGGCGCTGCTGCGCTGGCAGTGGGCCGGCCCGGCTACGGCCGCGCGGCTGGAGTACCAAGCCGTAGGGCAAACTGCCTGGAGCACCGTTAGCTCCTCCCTGGATTTATCGCAGCAAACCTTTCGCTGGACGGCTCCGGGCACAACGGCCGCCGCTCAGCTGCGCCTACTCACCAGCTCCGGAAACGTAGTATCGGATACGTTTTTTGTAGCCCGGCCTCTGCTGCTGGACGTGGCGTATGCCTGCCCCGATGAAACGCTGCTCACCTGGGCCCAGGTGCCCGGCGCGGCCCAGTACCAGGTGTACCGGCTGGGCGCCACGCAGCTGGAGCCTTACCGCTTGGTGCCGGATACGGTTCTGCACCTCACCGCCGCCGAAGCCGCCGCCCGCTACTACGCCGTTGCCCCGGTCATCCAGGGCCGGGCCGGGGAGCGAGGCAGCACCATCGACGTGACGCAAGCGCAGTATGGGTGCTACGTGCGCTCCTTTTTGCCCAAGCAGGAGGTGATGGATACGGTGCAGTTCAATCTCACGCTGGGCTCCACGTACCGGCTCCAGAGCATTGCACTGGAACGCCGCAATGCCGACGGCAGCTTTTCGGCTGTGCAAACCCTGACCGGAAATCTGCCGCTGACCACCTTGCTCACCGACCCGCAGCCGCGGCTGGGCCGTGCCGAATACCGCGCCCGGCTACAGCTCAGCACAGGCCAAACCCTATATAGTCAGCTGGAAGCGGTGAATTTTGTGCCCGCCATAGCCAATGTGCTGGTGTACCCCGTGCCAGTAACCGTCGGGGAGCCCCTGACCGTCGTAGGTCCGCCCGATCAGGCGTTACGCGTGCGGCTATTTGATATGGTAGGCCGGTTGCACCGCGACGAAATGACCGACACCAGCATCATCAAAGAACTGGATACGCACGGACTGCACCCAGGTACTTACCTGCTACGCGTGAGCATACCAGGCGGCCGCGAAGTAACCCGGCGCGTCTTGGTGCTATAAAGCCATAAATGCTAGAGCTATTATTCCCAAGCTGGGCATGTATGATCCTAAGCTGTTTTTTTAAGACTTTATAACGATCATGCTCATCTAGCGTCTACTTGTTAAAGCATCTGTACCGCTATGCTTGGCTCCCCCTCTCCTTTTTCGGAGAGGGGGCCGGGGGAGGCACACACTACGGGCAATCAAGCGGTAGAGATGCTTCGTTGCGCTCATCTATAAGCCCAACATGACTTTTCAAACACAGCCTAGCCAAAGCCTGGGCCCATAACCATCTGGCAAAGCTCACGATGAAAGGCCGCTGACTTGCTATCCGTGGCCCAGGGTAAACTTTGGGCGAGAGGAGACAGCCGGAGCGTCGGGCTGCGGTAAAGCAGTCCATAGTACGTAGTCAGACGAAAATACTCCCTTCGCCGTTTTGAGTAGCACGAGTTTTCACTGCCGTGACAAGACAGGCCGCTACCCGGTATACCGAAAAAGAAAAGCTCCCGGCTCAACTGAGCCGGGAGCTTTCTCTTCTGCTAAGCGGCGAGGCTTAGTAGAGGTAGTTGAGGGCGATACGGTCGTTGGAGTTGAACTGACGGCTAACGCCGTTGCCAACGCAAGCCAGCATCCACGAGTTGGGATCAGCGCCCGAAGGAGTGCCCGGGATAAGGATAGCGCCTACCGTGCTAGCGCCTTCGTTCGAGGCGGAACCACCGCAGCTGTAAGCGCGGTTGAAGTAGTCGGTGTGGCGCAGGCCGATGCAGTGGCCCATTTCGTGCGCCATGATCGTGGCAATGTAGCCCACGTTGGTGCTGTTGATGACCGTCGGCGACAGTTTGAAGCCGGGAGCAGGGTTGCCACCCGAGGGGAAACCACCCGATTGGCCGAGTACGCCGCTACCCAGGTTGGCCGAGGTGATGGGCAGGTCAGCAGCAGTCGAGCCGGTAACGCGCGTAAAGCGCAGCTGCAGGTTTTCCGCGTTGTAGCGGCGGATAGCCTCGTCAACAGCCGATACGTAAGCAGAAGGGAAGCTGCCCACCAGTTTAACCGTCAGCGTGCGGGGCAGGCGCGTCACCAGGTTGGTGGTGCGGTACTGCTCGTCTTGGCCAACGCGCAGCAGCTGGTTTTCCGGATTGCTGGCCAGCATCTCGTTGGTCAGCAAAATGTCGCCTTCTACTACTACGCCGCCTTCTACTTTCCGGGCGCCGTCTACCGTAAAGCCAAGGGCTTTAATTTGGTTGATAGTGGCGTCGGCAACAGGGCCCTGCGCTTGTACATTTTCCTTTTTGGAGCAGCTGGTCATAGACAGCGCAGCGAAGGCGCAAACAGCAGCGGTCGACAGTACTTTGTTGAGCTTCATAAAGTGGTTTGGTTGGGAGGTTTGGTTGAACAATGCGCAAAAGGTAGGAGTCTTTTTTGAAAACATCAATGAAAAATCACCTAAACTTCATTATTTATTAACCGTATCGCGCGTAAGCGTAAGCGCACGTTCCTTGTAATAGCAGTAGTCTGTGTTTGTAAAATATGCCTTTTATGTTGTTTTAACAGATTTTTGATGCATTTCAAGAGAATGTATGTGCAATAGTTTGCGTTATTTATTTATTGTATTATTTCAACAAATCGGTTTTGCTAAATTTTGACGAATAGTATGCTCATCCGCCCAACATGCTAAACCATGTTGATACAGATAAAATCCTATAGTGAGACTGGGTTGGTAAGTTGCCGGAAATAGAGGGCAGAAGCGACGATGAAGCTGCCCAAACTGGGAATAAGTAGTGCCGGTTGGCGCGCTTCTCAGGGCACTTGCCGAATTACGTATCTTTGTTAGAAACCCAATTGTTGTCCGCAGGCGTTGTCAGATGACCTGCTTCATCATATAGATTCTCACTGTGGCTTGCACTTCATGTTCCAGCGGTGGCGGATGCGCTACTTCTGGCTGTGGCTCCAAAGGGGGCTGCTCCTCGGGCGGCTGCACGCGCCTGAATGTTTTCGACTGGCTGCAGGACATCGACCTGCCAGCCGGCTTCCAGGAATTTGACCTCGTAGAAATCCGCTTTAAGGGCGGACGCAAAGAATTTTACCGCAACGACAAGCGCCTCCCGCTCATCACCGGTGACCCGGTGGTGGTGGAGGCCGGCGGCAACGGCTGGCACCTCGGCTACGTGTCGCTGAAGGGCGAGCTGGTGCGCCTGCAGATGAAAAAGAAAAAGGTCGCGCAGGACTCCAAGGACATCCGCAACATCCTGCGCGTGGCGACGCCGCAGGACGTGGAGCGCTACGACGCCGCCCGCGAGCTGGAGCTGAACACCATGTTCCGCGCCCGCTCGGTGGTGGATGAGCTGCGCCTGCGCATGAAGCTCTCTGACGTAGAGTACCAGGCCGACCGCACCCGCGCCACCTTTTTCTACTCGGCCGAAGACCGCGTGGACTTCCGCGACCTGATCAAGCGCTTGGCTGAAGAATTCCGGGTACGGGTGGAGATGCGCCAGATTTCGCTGCGCCACGAGGCCGGCCGCCTGGGCGGCATCGGCTCCTGCGGCCGCGAGCTGTGCTGCTCTACCTGGCTGACGGAATTTAAGAGCGTGAGCACCACCGCCGCGCGCTACCAGAACCTGAGCCTGAACCCGGCCAAGCTCTCGGGCCAGTGCGGCCGCCTGAAGTGCTGCCTGAACTACGAGCTGGAAACCTACCTCGACGCGCTCAAGGACATTCCGCAGGTGTCGCGGCCACTGCAGACGCAGCTGGGCGACGCCTTCCTGCAGAAGACCGATATCTTCAAGAAGCGGATGTGGTTTGCCCTGCGTGGCGACAACAACTGGGTGATGCTGCCCACCGAGCGGGTCAAGGAAATTCAGGCGCTGAACAAGGCCGGCGAAAAGCCCGAGACCTTGCTGGCACCGGTGGCCGAGCCCGAGCCCGCTCCCAGCGTGCAGGAACACGTGGAAGGCTCACTCGACCGCCTCGACGACAAGATCAAGGCCGGCAAACGCGCCAAGCGCAAAAAGAAGAAGGACAAGGACAAAGTGCCCGTGTCGCCGCCTTCGGGCGTGCAGCCCAAGCCCACCGCCTCCTTGCCGAAGGACGCCCCGCGCCCCCGGCAGGAGCCCAAGCCCAAGGCGCCCGTGGAAGCGGCACCCCCAGCGGATAGCGAAGGCCGGCCCGAAGGAAGCAAATCGGGCGGCCGCTCGGGCCGCCGTGGCCGCGGCAACGTAAGCACCGATGCGCCGCGTGCCGACCGCCCGGCACCGCGCTTCGACCCGCGCTTCCGAGCGGCACCGGGCGAAGGAGGAGCCGGACCGGCCAAGCCGGGTAGCGAGGAAGGCCGCAGTGGCCGCAGCCGACGCGGCGGCCGGCGGGGTGGCGGGGGAGAAGGCAACCCCAATGAGTCCGCTAATCCGTCGCCCTCTGCTTCGTAACTTTTTATGCTGCGTACCCTCCACCTGTTTCTGCTGCGTGCGGCCTGCTTCGGGCTGCTGATGGGGCTGACGGCCTGCGACCCTAACCGCGTCTTCGAAACCAACGAAGACCTGCCCGACTACGCATGGTCGGTGCAGAACAAGCCCGCGTTTGAGTTTGAGATAACCGATCCAAACCAGCCCTATAATGTGTACCTGAACGTGCGCAACGCGTCGGCTTACGGCTACTACAACCTGTACGTGAAGGCCACGCTTACCGGGCCGGCCGGGCCCGTGGGCAAGCCCATGCTGCACCAGATGATTCTAATGGACCCGAAGACTGGCGAGCCGCGCGGCGACGGCACCGGCGACATCTTCGACCACCAGTTTCTGGCCCTGCGCGACCAGCGTTTTCCGCAGGCTGGCAAGTATCGCATGGTGCTGGAGCAGTACATGCGCCAGGACGTGCTGCCGGGCATCATGGCCGTGGGCGTGCGGGTAGAAAAAGCCGCGCCGGGCGAAGCCGGTAAGTAATCAGCATTGAGCTGTAAATCAGTAGCAAAGCCGCTTCCACTGGGAGCGGCTTCGTTGTTTTTAAATAGGAAAGTAACGGCCGAATGGGGGCTTGGACGGGAAGGTGAATTGTTTGGATTTGGACAACTCCGCCGGAAACGCTGGCGTATAGTTTAACCGCATTCCAATTTCTCACCCAACCAAAATACCTTCACCATGGCGGATAACACCAAAAATTCGAACGACACCAAAAATCAAACCTCTGGTTCGACGCAAGGTGCGCAGGGCAGCACCACACAAGGTGGCAGCACTACTGGTACCTTGGGTACTTCGGGCATGGGCTCCACTGCGGGCGGCATGCAAGGCAACGCCAACAACCAATCCGGTTCTTCTTCCTCGGGCCTGACCAGCGGTAACAGCGACAGCAACCGTTCGTCAGGCTCGACTACTTCCAGCCAGTCGTTGGCCAACTCGGAAATGAGCGCGGGCCAGGGTGGCCTGGATAGCTCGGCTTCGGGCAGCGGCAGCAAGTCGTCGGGCGGTGGCTCGTCGAGCAGCAAGAGCGGCGGCAGCAAGTCGGCTATGGGTTCGTCTTCGTCGTCGGCTTCGGCCAAGAAATCGGGCTCGACCACCAAGGCTTCGACTTCGGCTGGTAAGAGCGGTTCGTCTTCGAGCAAATCGAAAGGTCAGGACCAAAATAGCGGCCAGTCTTCGGGTTCGGACTCGGATCAGCAGAGCAGCCAAGGCAACTACGGCGGTAACTTCGGTAACTCGATGCAAGGCAGCCACCAAGACCGTGACCGGGACGAAAACATGTACAGCGGCGCCGGTCGCGGCGAGTACGGCTCGCACGGCCGCGGCAATACCCAAGGCGGCTACGGCAATCAGGACCGAGACTTCGACACCCGTTCGCGCGGCGGCGAGTACGGCCAGGATGGCTACAACCGCGGCACGCAAGGCAACTCTTACGGCCAGTATAGCGGCCGCGACGAGTACCAGGGTGGTGGCGGCTACGGCAGCCAAGGGGGCTACAGCGGGAGCTACGGCCAGCAGAGCAACTACGGCGGGGGCATGAGCAACCGCGGCGGTCAGGGCATGCAGGGCGGCCACAACTACGGTGAGCAGCGCTCAGGCCACATGGACAGCCAGTACGGCGGCCAGCGCGACTCGTACGGTTCCCAGGAGCGTGGCTACGGCCAGCAAGGCGGCAGCAACATGGGTGGTGGCATGCAAGGCAGCTATGGCAGCCAGGGCGGCGACTACAGCGGCCGCAACTACGGTGGCCAAGGCATGCAGGGCGGCTACGGCCAGGGCAACAACCAGGACCGCAGCTCGAACGACAACGGCTCGCGCTACGGGCAGGGCCAGGGCTACAGCCAGGACTACGGCCGCTCGTCGATGGGTGGTGGCATGCAGGGCGGCTACGGCCAGCAGGGCAACCGCGGCGGCCAGGGCGGCCGTGAGCAGGATGACTACGGCCAGTACAGCACCCGCAACCAGCGCGAAGACCAAGACCGCTACTCTTCGCGCGGCGGCTACGACAATCAAGGCTCTTCGCGCGGCGGCGACTACTACGGTGGTGGCTACAGCGGCGGTCAGGGCAGCCAGGGCCGCAGCAACATGGGCGGCGGCCAGATGGGCAGTGGCTACGGCGGCGGTTACAACGATGACCGCTACGACTCGGGCCGTTCGGGCTCGTCGTACGGTTCGCAGAACAGCAACTACGGCTCGCGCAGCGGCTACAACGAAGGCCGTGGCGGCTACATGGGCAACTCCGACCAGGGTTTCGGCTCGCGCGGCGGCTCCTACAACGACGAGTACGACTCGTCGAACCGCAACTCGCGCCAGGGCTCGGCTTCGCGCGGCGACATGCGCAACGAGGACCGTAGCCAGAACTACGGCCAGCAGAACCGCGGCAACAACCGCAACCAGAACGAAGACTCGGACTACGGTTCCGGCTCGGCCATGCGCCGCAACCGCGGCCGCGACGAGGATGACCGTTACTAAGCCCTTCTGAGCTAATTAGTAAAAAGGCCCCTCGGCAGCTGCCGAGGGGCCTTTTTTGTTGTCGGGTCAGGCGAGGCGCTGACAAGCGCAGTTTACTGAGTTCAGGTGTAGCTTTTGGTCCTCAACGCAACGAACAGGGTGCATCCCGGGGCCTCACCCGAGCCGACAACGCCGACTAAGCCGGCAAAAACGCGGCCCGGTTTTCCTGAGCAAATTCCTGCACCGTGCGGGGCCGCCGGCCCGTGAGCCGTTCCACATCGGGCGTGATGCCAGCGGCGTGGCCCGCCCGGCCAAGGGCGTGGAGCTCCATCATGCTATCAATCATCCACTGCGGGGCGCCCTGCATGGCCTGGCGGGCGGTTTCTTCGGGCACGTCCACGTACTGCACGGGGCGGCCGGCCGCCTGGCCGATAGCGGCCGCTACTTCCTGGGTGCTCAGGGCCTGCGGGCCGGTGAGGGCATAGGCCCGGCCGTGGTGCTTCGGAATATCATCGGTGAGAATAGCCGCAGCGACTTCGGCAATGTCAAACACGTCGATGTAACTTATGCGGCCTTCCCCCAGCGGCTGGTAGATGGCGCCCTGCTGGCGGATGGACTCGCCCTGGTAGTTAATGAAGTTCTGCAGAAAGCTATTTGGGCGCAGAATGGCGTACGGCAGGCCACTTTGCGCCAGGTAGCGTTCCACCTCGCGGTGCCAGCGACCCAACTGAATGCCCGGCTCGGCTTCGGCGCCCATTACCGAAAGCCGAACCACTTGCTTGACCCGGGCCGCTTTGGCTGCATCGATGAGCTGCTGCCCCATCTGTACCTGCGTGTCGGTAAACGGGGTAACGAGAAACACGCGGTCGACGCCGGTGAAGGCCACGGTGAGCGTTTCGGGACGCTCGAAGTCCAGCTCCACCAGCTGAACGTCGGGGTTAAGGTGGCGCAGCCGGTCGCCCTTGATGACGGAGTGCACACCGGCGCGCACGTGCACGTCGCGGTTGCTCAGGGCGCGCACCAGCTCGCTGCCGACGTTGCCGGTAGCGCCGGTGACCAGGATAGTTTCGGGCATGGGAGGGGTGTTTGGGTTGGAGATGAGTCGGTCGTCAACTACCGCTAAGGCCCCGGGATTGTTCGGCCCCGTGGCTTCAACGCGCGGCTTCCGCGCTGCGGTACGACGCCCGGTACAGGCGGCCTTTTTCGTTGCTGAAAATGAAGTCGTGGTCGTTGACGAAGGTCAGCGCCTCGGCCTGCCCGGTGGACGGCACCGGCAAGCAGCTTTTTCGGCCGTCGAACAGCCGCGCCCCGGGCTTGGTCTCGATCAGGTAGATGTGGCCGTAGCCCATCAAGGCCACCGTGCGCCCGTCGGGGCTGATGTCGGCGGAGGTAATCCAGGTATTGATGCGGATGCTGTCGGCCAGCCGGGCCACGTAGTTGCCGGGCTTGGCGGGCAGGTGGTATTCCTTCACCCAGTTGCCCTTGCCGCGGTTTTTGGTGAAGAGGTACAGGCTGTCGTCGCGGTAGAAGAAGGCTTCACAGTCGAAGTTGCGGGCGGGCTTTTTGGGCGGAAACTGCCGCTGATCGGGGTAGCGAAACTGGATGGTTTCGAGCTGCGACAGGTTGGGACCGGAAAGGCAGTAGATGCGCAGGTCGCGGCGCTTGTTGGCGTTGTTGCCGAAGTCGCCGATGAACAGCGTGCCGCGCTGCCGGTCCTGGGCCAGGTCTTCCCAGTCTACGTTCGTGGCGCCGCGCGCGGGGTGGGTGCGGATCAGGTCGCCCTGTGGATTGACCAGGTACAGCCAGGACGTGTTGCCGCCGTCGCCGTGGGTCCACAGGTTGCCGTCGGCATCGGCCACGGCCAGCCCGGAGCTTTCCACCACCTCTTCCTTGTGCAGCCGCCCCACGGGCCGCACGGCATATTCCTGCGTGACGCGGTCGAAGTCGCCGCGGTCGGCATCTTTGGCGCAGCCGCACAGCACCGATTGCACGAAGATGAGCAGGGGAACCAGCTTGTCGCGAAGTAAAAACAGCATAGAGCAGACGCTGAAACAGCCACGCCGCCCTGAATGCACTAGCGGCGGCTTGGGCTGCCTTACGCAAAGCCCGCGTCGGTGGGTGCACTTGGCTGCAGTTTGGCCGAGCCGGGTGCCGGTAGCCGCTACGCTTGAGCTCGGGCAAAATGTAACCAAGGACGCCGTCAGCTCAGAAACGCAGGTAGGGCAGCAGTTTCTGGTAGGTTTCCTCGTCGAGCACGCGGATCTGCCGCAGGTCGGCGGGCTGGCGGAAGCGGCCGTGCTGCTGGCGGTAGGCGATGAGCACGCGCGCCAGGCGCTTGCCCAGATACGGGTGCTGGCAGATTTCTTCGAAGCTGCCCTCATTCACGTTCAGCGGTGCGGGCTGGTAGCCCGTGGCCACGAAGGTGTACTTGCGTAGGCTGTCCACCAGGTCGGGCGCGTCGCGCAGGCTGTAGATTTCGGCCGTCTGATCTTCGGTGATGAAGCCGCCCAGCCGCTCGCGGTACTCCACCACGCGCATGGATAGCTTGCGCCCGATGCCCCGGATTTGCATGAGCTGGGTGGTGTCGGCCCGGTTCAGGTCGAAGGGCTGCAGGTTACGCGGCTTGCGCGGGAAGCGGGCGGGCGTCGCTGCGTCGTCGGCAGCGGTGGTGCGGTCGGGGTAACGGCTGGCAAAGGTTGGTTTTTCGCGGGCCGGCAGTTGCTCAGGCAAGAGCAGGTAGGGCGCTAGCCGTTGGTAGGTCGAGTCTTCTAAGCCGTAAGCCTTGCGCAGCTGCTCCTTGGCCCGAAAGCCGCCGATGATTTCGCGGTACTTCACCAGGCGCTTGGCAAGGAAGCGTGGCAGCCCGCGGGCCTGCCAGCCGGTTTCGTCCACCGTGTTCGGATCGAATGGCGTGAGCGGGATGCGCGCCACCCGAACGTAGGAGTTGCGGCGGGCAGGGTAGCTGCGGCGCTCCGGCGTGGCTGGGCGCGCAGCGGTAAGAGCCGCTGCCAGCTGATCAAGCTGCCGGCGGTCGGCACTGGGGTCGTAGTGGGGTAGGGCAGGGCGCAGCAACACCGGCGCGGCCAACAACAGGAGCAGCAAAACCAGCAGGAAGGCGAAGCCGTTGGTTTCGGCGCGCGAAAACCCGAAATGGCGGCGCACAAACCGGCGCAGCGTAGCAAACACGGACATAGGATAAACTACGGAGCAACTCGAATACGGCGAGAAGCTACAAGTAAATCCAATTGGTTAGATGTGGGTTTAGCAAAAAAATACGCGCTACGTTGCCTAATGCTCAGCGTGGCAGCTGGTACACGGCAAAGCCGGCGGGTGTGAGGGCGTACAGGTACTGCTCGCCCACCAGCACCTGCGCGGCGTCGGCTGTGGGCAGCAGCACGGTGCGCTCCTTCAGGGCGTAAAGGTGAAAGAAGTGCAGCAGGCCGTCCTTTACGTAGTACAGCTCGTCGCCGCGGAAGCCCACCCAGTTCAGGCCCGGCAGCGGCAGCTGCTTGCGGAAGTTGCCCAGGTTGTCGAATACCCAGATGCCCGAGGTGTGGTCGACCAGGTACAGGTTGTTCTGATACTCGCGCAGAAAGCGGAAATCGGGCTTGACGCGGCCCAGCAGCAAATCAAGGGGCGTGCGCACCGTCACGCGCTGCTGCTGCGAGTTGAACTGCAGCAGCGTCAGGTCGCTTTCGTTGAGCAGCCACAAGTTGTCGTCGGGCGCAATGGTGGCGGTGCGGATCAGGCCGCCGTCCACGTACTCGGTCAGACGGGTATTGCCGATGGGGGCCAGAAACCGGTCGAGCAGCTGCAGCTCCTGCCGGTCGTCGTAGTAAATGAGGATTTTAGTGGTGTTCCAGGCTTCCACCAGCCCCGTGCGGCCCGGCAGCGGCGGCGAGTACACGGCCAGCGGCTGCCCGTCGGGCCCAAACTGCCGCAGGTTGTTCTGCCGGTCGGTTATGTAGAGGTTGCCCTTGCGGTCCAGCGAAGCGGCGCCCGGCTGGGGCAAAGTTACATTGCGCACCAGGGCCAGGGTGGGCGGCGTGGCGGCTGGCGCGGGCGCAGCCAGCTGCGCCGTCGGCCGCACCTCGGCCGGCGCCGATGGCGGCGTGGTGGTCGTTTGGGCCGCGGCGGCCAAGGCGGCGGTGCTCAGCCACAGGCTCAGCCCGGCCGCTTTAGCCCTGAAATTCGCGCAGTAGCAGTTCGTGGCCATCGTAGACGCCGTACGTGCAATAATTGACCCACTCGCCGAGGTTCACGTAGCGGCTGTGCGCCCCCACCGGTACATCGAGCGGTAGGTGGCGGTGCCCGAACACGTAGTAGTCGTGGTGAAAACGCTGCTCCAGCTCGCGGCAGTACACCAGCAGCCACTCCTCGTCGCCGAGGTACACGTCGTCCTTGGCCGTGTTGCTCAGGCGGCTGCGCTGGCTCCAGGCGTTGGCAATGCCAATGCCCACGTTGGGGTGAATGCGCGCAAACAGCCACTGGGCCACCGGCGAGGCAAACACGCGCTTGAGCACTTTGTAAGTGTAGTCCTTGGGCCCGAGGCCGTCGCCGTGGCCGATGTGGAAGCGGTGTGGGCCGATATCGAGGCTCACCGGGTGCCGTAGTACCGGAATGCCCAGCTCTTGGGTGAAGTAGCCGAACATCCACATGTCGTGGTTGCCGGTGAAGAAGGTCACGGGCAGGCCGGCGTCGGTCAGCTCGGCCAGCTTGCCCTGCAGGCGGATGAAGCCGCGCGGAATGGCGTGGCGGTACTCAAACCAGAAGTCGAAAATGTCGCCGACCAGGTAAATGGCCGCCGCGTCCTGCGCGGCCATGTCCAGCCAGCGCACGATGCGCCGCTCCCGCTCGCGCGAGCGGGCCATGTCGGGGGCGCCGAGGTGAAAATCGGACGCGAAGTACACCTTGCGGCCCGGCTCTAAGTGGATGGGGGGCAGCTCAGGCAGTGGGAAGGTCATCCAGTAAAAACAACGTGATGCTGCGCGGGCCGTGTGCGCCCAGCACCAACGTCTTCTCGATGTCGGCCGTGCGGCTCGGGCCCGTGGCCAGCGAAATCATGGAGGGCAGCTTGTCGGCCCCAAATTTAGCTTCTACCAGCCGCAACGCGTCGCCGATGTCGGCTACCACCTGCGAGGCGCGGGCAAACACCAGCTGCTGATCGGGGTAAATGCTCAGGCGCCGTCCGCTGGCCGTGGCCGAGCTGAGCAGCACCGAGCCGGTGCGCGCCACCAGGGCCTCGCAGGTGGTCAGGCCCGCGTCGGCGTGGGCAATGAAGTCGGTTTCGTCGCCGATGTGCACGATGCCGGCCGCGTGCAGCAGCTTTTTCAGCTCCGGCTCCCAGGCGTACAGGTGCTCGATGTTGCGCTCCTTTTTGTGGGCGTAGAGCAGGTCGTAGAAGTTGTCTTCCGACGCGCAGTAGTAGAACGTGCCGCCGGCGCGCACAAAGCTCTCGGCAAACTGCACCGTGAGGTCGTCGGCCGGGGCGGGGAAGAGCGGCGCCGTGAAGTCGGGCGCGGCGGGCTGGTGCGGGCTGGGCTGCTGCAGGGCTTCGCGCACCCGCCGCAGGATGATGTCGCGGGAGGTATCGGGCATAGACAAAGCTAATCAGGGTTTGAGTGAATCAATTACTTTCAAGGCTCTAATCGCGTGGGTTCCTGATAACAGCTTATCCGACAAATCAAGCTAATGTATTTGCTGCCAGTATTCATATGCTTCGTCTTGATTGGGCTGCAGATAAGGTCTTACGATAGCCCAACCTCGTTTAGCAAGGCCGGATATTTCCTGGTAGCTGGGTGCGCACTGTCAATTGTTTGTTACGGCATTTTGCTCAGTGAGTGGTACGTTGCGTGGTGCGCTATTTGGTGGCCGCCCTTGTGTTTTCTGCTAGTTGTAGTAGGAATACCTCTCGGCATTAATCGGCTAGCTATGGCCTTGTTCTTAGGCCGCTAACATGGGCCACCACATTACAGAGCTAATCACATCAGCAATACCAGCTTCACATGCTCAAGCAAACTGTTCTGCGTGCCATTCAGGCGGGCAAGGAAGACGAATACCAACGCGCCGTCACCGATGCTGCCCTGTATCTGGCAGTAGCTGGCTTTCTGCCCGACGCTACCGTGCTGCTGCAGGCGCTCTGGCAGCAGGGGCTGCCGCGTAGCCCCCACGTCGGATTGCAGGACCGCGCTTTTCAAGTACTGTGGCAGACTGCCGGCATGAGCGTGCCCGGTGCGCCATTGGCCTGGCAAAGTCTTGACACGCTGGAGCAGGAACACCGGCGCTACGTAGGCGGCGACCGGTACGCCTACCCGATGCCCGATGTGGAGTGGCAGGAACTCAGCGGCAAAAATGCCTTTCGGCAGGCGCAAACCTGGTTTGTCAACGCTGAAGCCGACGCCGAAACGTTGTTTTTGCTCAAACAAGCGCTGCTTCGGCCACAAGAACTAAGTGACTACGAATACACCGACGCCACCGCCATGGCGGCCGAAGCGGCTGCGCGCAGCGGCGACGAAGCCCTGGCGCAGCAGATGCTGCAGCAGTGGGTCGCGCGGGCCCTCGACCCCAACTGGAGCTTAACCTTTGCCAAGCTGGCCGCCGGCCGCCATACGGCTCCGTTGTTGCTGCGCGGGGCCTTAGCAGCCGAGTTGGGCCTGACGCCAGAGCAATGCCGCCAGGATGTGGCCGAACTGGTGGAGGCTCTGCAGACGCGGGAAGCGCGCGGGGTACAGCCGGTATTTGCTCACCTGAGCTGGTCGCAGCTGCTAACGCGCCTAAACGAGCTAGCCTTGGCCGAAGAACCGGAAATACTGGAATGGGCGAATTGGGAAGGCAGTTGGCTGGGCCGCGCAGGAGCCTCCACCACGCAGATTGCAGCCAAAGAGCAGGCGTTAGGTTTGACACTGCCCGCCGATTACAAAGCCTTTCTCCTTGTTTCGGATGGGCTGGTCGGCTCGCCCACCGACCCGGAACTGCTACCCGTCGCCGAAATGGGCTTCTACCGGCAGCTGGAAGACCCGGAACTGTATACCATCACTGCCAGCTACGCCGACGTAGAAAGCGACGATGAAGCCGCCACCATAGCGCCTTACGTGGAGCGGGCCCTATTGGCCAGCCGCGTGCCGGCTGAGCAGATGCTGTGGCTTATCCCGCCCGCCAAATCAGGCGACGACTGGCAAACCTGGTTTTTTGCCGCCTGGGTGCCCGGCGAAGAACGTTACCCGAGTTTCCGCCACTACGTGGAGCAGCGCGTGCAGGAGCTGGAGCACGGCGCTTCGTACTACTGGAACGGCTGAGCCCGTAGCCTCAAGACCTTCGTCGCGTAATTCACCGGAGGCACCGAACACGGCGGCCCGGCTCAACATGTGCGTTGAGCCGGGCCGCCGTGTTCGGTGCCTGATGCTTACTTGCCAAGCACCTTAAACTCCGTCCGGCGGTTCAGGGCCTGACCCTGCTTCGTGGTATTCGGCGCTACCGGCTGGGTGTCGCCGTAGCCTACCGAGGTGAGGCGCGCGGCGGCCACGCCCTTGCTGGTGAGGTAATCCACCACGGCCTTGGCGCGGCGCTGCGAGAGGTCCTTGTTGTAAGCGGCCTTGCCGATGTTGTCGGTGTGCCCCGAAATTTCGATGCGTAGCGAGGGATACTCCGTGGTCATCAGCTGCACGATGCGTTCCAGCTCGGCGGTGCTTTCCTTGCGCAGCGTGGCCTTGTCGAAGTCGAAGAAGATGTTGTTCAGCACCACCGTGGCGCCCACGTCGAGCTTCTTGAGCGGAATGTCCTTCACCACCTCCGAGAAGGCCGCGCCGGCCGGCAGGTCGAAGTTCTCGGAGTGGAACAGGTAGCCGTCCTTGCGCACCACGATGCCGTAGTTCACGCCGGAGGGCAGCGACACGAGGTAACGCCCCGACTGCGAGTTGCTCTTAAACGAGGCAATGGTCTGCCCCAGCGTATTGTCGACTAGGTCGATGGTGGCCTCGATTGGCTGCTTGGAGTCGGCATCGGTCACGGTACCCTTCAGGATGGTCACCTGGGCCGTGGCAATGGGCACGGCCGGGGCCAGCAGCGTTTGGCGTACCGGGGCCGCCCGCGAGGCCAGTAGCGGCTCTTCCGCCGACAGCACCGGCGGCTTTTCCGGGCCCAGGAACGTAATCATGTAAATGTCGCGGGAGCCCTGCGAGTCGTCGCGGGAAGTGGCGTAGTAGCCGTGGCGCCCCGAGGCCGACAGCACGAAGAACACGTCGTCGTCGGGGGTGTTGATGGGCCAGCCGAGGTTTTCGGGCTTGGTCCACTGCCCGTTTTTCCACTCCGACTTAAAGATGTCGTAGCCGCCCATAGAGTTGTGGCCCTGGGAGGAGAAGTAGATGGTCTTGCCGTCGGGGTGCACGAAGATGCCGTCCTCGTCGTAGGGCGTGTTGATGACCGAGCCGAGGTTTTCGGCCTTGCCCTTGCCCTCGATGTCGAGGCGCCAGATGTCGTGGCCGCCGCGCGAGCTTTCCGGTGCGCCGTTGCTCACGAAGTAGAGCATGCGGCCGTTCGGAGCGTAAGCCGCCGACGACTCGTGCGACTGCCCGCCGTTGATGCGCCGGCCCAATGAGCCGGGCTTGCTCCAGTTGGCGCCCTTCAGGTCGGCTTCGTTCAGGTCGCCGCCGCCGTCCTCCACGTAGGTGATGAGCTTCTGCCCGTCGGGGGAAAGAGCCACCACCGCGTCGTGCCCCTTGGTGTTGACGGTCGGCCCCAGGTTCCTGGCCGCCTGCCACTGCCCGTCGGCGCCCTTCACCGACTGCCAGATGTCCTCGAAGTAGCCGCCCACGTTGGGGTCCTTGTCGTCGCCGGTGCCGCCCTCGCGCCGCGAGGTAAACAGCATCACCGATTCGTCGGCGGTGATAACCGGGCCGTACTCCGGGTACGGCGTGTTGATGGCCGTGCCCACGTTGTCGATAAAGGCGCGGGTAGGCGTCTTCATCAGCGCCAGGCCCGATTCGCACTCCTGAATCTTCTTACGGATGTCGTTCTGCTGGGCGGTGGCGTTTTTGCCGCCCGCGGCTGGCATGGCCGCTTTGTACTCGGCAATGGCTTCCTCCCAGCGCGCATTCAGGTGCAGGCCACGGCCCAGCATGTAGCGGATGCGCGAATCCACCTGCGGGTCCAGCTGGTAGGCCTTCTGCAGGTAGGGCAGGGCCTTGGCCTTGTAGGTCGAGTTCAGGTAGCAGTGCCCGATGCGGAAGTTGAGCTGCGCGTTGTTGGGATTCACCTGCTGCGCCGCCAGAAAGTGCGGCAGCGCCTGCTCGTAGCGCGCCGGGTCGGCCTCGTACCAGCTATTGGCCTCCTTGATTTCCTTCAGGGCATTTTTCAGGCTTTCCTTGTCGCCCTTGAATTCATCCTTGCTGAACTCAATGTTCTGGGCACTGGCCGCCAGGGAAGCCAGCAGCAGCAGGGAAGCGTATAGATATCTAAGCATGTTTTGTCGAGAGAGGGGAGCGGACGTCAGATGGCCCGCAGAGGACGCAGAAGGTTTCGGCTAACGCCTTCCTGCGGTTCGCAGAAGAAGCAGCGGGAGGCAGACCGCAAAAACTCTTAAACTGAGCTTATTCGCAGCCCGAGTTGGCGGCGTAGCCAGTACCGGCTGCCAAACCCAGTTCGGCGGCCTTGCGCCAGTCGGCACAGGCACCGGGCACGTTGCGCAGCATTTCGCGGGCGTGGCCGCGGTTCAGGTAGGCCTCGGCGTACTGCGGGTTCAGTTGAATAGCGGCGGAGGCATCGGCTTCGGCGGCTTTGTAGTTCTTGAGCTTTTGGTAGGCGGCGGCGCGGTTGTTTAGCGCCAAAGCGTAGTCTGATTTGAGCTTGAGGGCCTGTGTCAGATCATCCACGGCGGCCTGGTAGTCGCCGGCTTCGTAACGAGCGTTGGCGCGGCCGAGGTAGCCCACGGGGTCATCGGAGCGGCGGCGCAGGTAATCGGAGTAGTCCGTAACGGCACCAGCGTAGTCCTTCTGCCGGCGCTTGGCGGCGGCGCGGTTCAGCAGGGCCACGTGTAGGTCGGCGTTGAGTCGCAAGGCCTCGGTGTAGTCGCGCACGGCGGCTTCCGTCTGGCCCAGCTGCCGCTCGGTGCTGGCGCGGTCGTGCCAGGCGTAGGCGTACTTGGGGTCTACTTTCGTGGCCTGGGTGAAGTCCTGCAGGGCCGCCTGGTAGTCGCCTTTCTCGAAGCGCAGGGCACCGCGGTCGTACCACGCAGCGGCGTAGTCCGGCTTGAGTTCGGTGACTTTGCCGTAGTCCTGCTCGGCTTCGGCGTTCTGCCCCTGGGCCTGCCGGGCCTGGGCCCGGCCGTACCAGGCCGTGAACGTGCTTGGGTCGAGGCGGATGGCCTCGTTGTAGTCCTGCACGGCCGGGGCGTACTGCTTTAGCTCGTAGCGGGTGGCGGCGCGGTTGTAGTAAGCCTTGGCAAAATCAGGTTTTGCACTCAGGGCTTTGTCGAAGTCACTCAGCGCCGAGTTGTAGCTTTTGTCGTTGAACTTCGCGACGCCGCTATTGTAATATTTTTCGGCGAGCTGCGCCGGCGGCAGCGTTGAAGCGCGGACGGTATCGGTTTGGGCTTGCGCCCCGAATGCCGTCAGCGCGCATCCAAATAAGAATAAGTATTGTTTCATAGCAGGTGTGCCGGAGCGAGGTATGCTCAAAGTCTAGTCGAAATATATTGCATTTTTCCGTACCTCTCGCTCTGCAGTGTCATTCTTTCTCCAGTGCAGCGTGCACCAGGGCCTGCCATTCCTCGGCTTCTGAGCCCGCAAAACGGCCCCGCCCGGCGCGGCGGTACCAGTATCCAGCATTGCCCGGGTCGCCTTCGCGCCGGTGCAGGTAGGCGTGCAGCCAGCAGGCCAGCGGGTCGGTTTCTTCCTGCTGGGCCAGGTCGTGGGCGTCCTCCCACTGGCCGTGATGCTCCAGCCACAGGGCCCGCAGCAGCGGCGACAGGTGTGCGGGCGGAGCAGCGGCCGTTAGGGTGGCGGTAAACTCGGCGGCGGTCATCGAAAAAGCGTTTTTACTATTCTACAAAACTTCTCGGGGGGCCTTCGTGGTTATACACGCGGCCGAGCCCCGCGAGTTTGCGTAATTTCGTGCCGGGCGGCTGCGGCTGCTCTCCACCCAACCGAGTTTTACCCCCAAGCCTTTGTCAATCATGGCAATGTACCCCGAATACATGGTGGCCCCGATCCGCCAAGACCTCACCGAAGCCGGCTTCGAGCAGCTTATGTCGCCTGAGGAAGTAGAAGCCGCCCTCAACACCGACGAAGGCACGGTGCTGATAGCCGTGAATTCGGTGTGCGGCTGCGCCGCCGCCAAGGCCCGCCCGGCCCTGAAAATGGCCCTGTCGAGCTCCGACAAGAAGCCTGCCAAGCTGGTAACGGTATTTGCCGGCATGGAAACCGAAGCCGTAGCCAAGGCCCGCGAATTCATGCTGCCTTACCCGCCCTCCTCGCCGAGCATTGCGCTGTTCAAAGACGGCGAGTTGGTGCACATGATTGAGCGCTACCACATCGAAGGCAATGATTTAATGCGCATTGTGGACAACCTTCAGGGTGCGTTTGCCGAATACTGCTAACATAAAAGTTTTTCATGCACCGAAAAGGCCCGCGGCTCTTGCCGCGGGCCTTTTTGCTGTAGTGAAGGTAGCGTTAGCGCTGTAGTATATAGTCCAGCATCAGCACCCCGTCGGGGTAGCGCGTGAGATTTTCCAGTTGCAGCTGCTGCGGTGGGGGCTGGTTGAGCAGCTTGATACCCCGGCCCAGAAATACGGGCATCACCGCCAGCATCAGCCGGTCTACCAATCCGGTAGCGTTGAACGAATCAATAAGCTGCGCGCCGCCCATCAGCCAGGTGCGGCCCTCGGGCAGCTGCTGTACCAGTTCTTCCACCGAATCGGGCCAGAGCCAGACCTGTGGGTCGACGGTGGTCGGTAGCTCACGTTTGGTGCACACATACGTCGGCAGGCCTTTATAAGGCCATTCGGGCCAGTCGAAGCCGAGAAGCTGCTCGTAGGTTTTCGAGCCCATCACCACGGCACTGAGCGACCCGAAAAACTCCCGGTAGCCGTAATCCTGTCCCGACTCCTCGAAGGGCTGCAGAAATTTCACGCCGCCGTCCTCTTCGGCGATGTAGCCGTCCAGCGAGGCGGCAATGTAGACCACGATTTCACGCATGGCCCAAGGTAACAAACCGGCAAATCCAACTCCACAAAAAACGCCCGCAACCAATAGGCTGCGGGCGTCCACATAATCCGTGTAATCCGACGAAACGAAGTTCAGCGAAGCTAATCCGTCTAAATCCGTGATTTAGTTGGCGACTTCGCTCAGGAACTTGATGCGCATCAGGCGCAGGTCTTCCTCGGTGTAGTCGTCGGTGCCGAGTTCCTTGAGGGCCACGGCAATATTATCCGTGGTAGCCGACATGAAGTAGTCGTAAATTTCCTCCTGCCGGTCTTGGTCCAGTACCGAGTCGATGTAGTAATCGAGGTTGAGCTTGGTGCCGGAGTAGCAGATGTGCTCGATTTCCTCCATCAGCTCCCGCATGTCGATGCCCTTCGAGGAAGCAATTTCCTCCAGGTCCATCTTCTTGTCGATCTGCTGAATGATGTAAATCTTAATTTTCGACTTGTTCACCGCCGACTTCACTACCACGTCGGCGGCGGTGATGATGTCGTTTTCGGCCACGTACTTCTTAATCAGCTCCAGGAACGGGCCGCCGAACTTCTGCGCCTTGCCTTGGCCCACGCCCGACACGTGCGCCAGATCTTCCATCTTCACGGGGAAGGTGGTGGCCATTTCCTTCAGCGAGGGGTCTTGGAACAGCACGTAGGGCGGCAGGTTCTTCTGCTGGGCCAGCTTCTTGCGCAGGGCCTTCAGCATGTCGAACAGGGCCGCATCGTGGCCGGCAGCCTGCTGCACTTCTTCCTTCTGCTCTTCCTGCTGCACTTCCTCCTCGTAGTTGTGGTCCTTCGAGAATTTGATGCCGTAGGGCTCGGCCAGGAAGGCCTCGCCTTTGTCGCAAACCTTGATGACGCCGAAATTCTCGATGTCTTTGCCCAGGAAGCCGCTGATCATGCACTGCCGAATCACGGAGTGCCAGAAGGCAATGTCCTGGCCCTTGCCAGTGCCGTACACCGGCAGCTGGTCGTGGCCGTAGCTTTCCACGTGCGGGTTGGTCATGCCCGTGAGCACGGCCGTCAGGTGCTCGATGCCGAAGCGCTGCTCCGTTTGCAGCACCGCCTGCAATGCGAGCTTCACAAATTCCTTGGCTTCGAACTTCTCGCGCGGATGGCGGCAGTTGTCGCAGAAGCCGCAGTCCTTCTCGTACACCTCGCCGAAGTAGTGCAGCAGCTGCTTGCGCCGGCACACCGCCGAATCGGCATAGTTGGCCATTTCCTGCAGCAACAGCTTCGAGTTGTCGCGCTCCGTGACGGGTTTGTCCTTGTTGAATTTCTCCAGCTTCACGATGTCGTCGTAGCTGTAGAACATCAGGCAGTGGCCGTCGAGGCCGTCGCGGCCGGCGCGGCCAGTTTCCTGGTAGTAGCCCTCGATGCTCTTGGGCGTGTCGTAGTGAATCACGAAACGCACGTCCGGCTTGTCGATGCCCATGCCGAAGGCAATGGTGGCCACGATGACGTCGCACTCCTCGTTCAGGAACGCGTCTTGGTTGTTCATCCGCGTCTGCGGGTCGAGGCCGGCGTGGTAGGGCAGGGCCTTCACGTCGTTGACGCGCAGCAGCTCCGCAATTTCCTCTACCTTCTTCCGGCTCAGGCAGTACACAATGCCCGCCTGGCCCTTCATCGTCTTCACGAACTGAATCAGCGCCTTCTTGGTCTGGTGCTTGGGCCGGACCTCATAATAAAGGTTGGTGCGGTTAAACGACGACTTGAACACCGAGGCATCGTCCATCTGCAGGTTTTTCTGGATGTCCAGCTGCACCTTGGGCGTGGCCGTGGCCGTGAGGGCAATGATGGGCACGTCGACGCCCAGATCATCGATAATGCCCCGGATGCGGCGGTACTCCGGGCGGAAGTCGTGGCCCCACTCCGAGATGCAGTGCGCCTCATCGATGGCCACGAACGAAATGGTGGCCTTCTGCAGGAACTCCAGCGTGTCTTCCTTGGTCAGCGACTCGGGCGCCACGTAGAGCAGCTTCACGTCGCCGTTGATGACGTCGCGCTTGACCTTGTTGGCCTCGGTCTTGGTGAGCGTCGAGTTCATCACCTGCGCATTCACCCCGAAGGCGTTGAGCTGGTCAACCTGATTTTTCATCAGGGCAATCAGCGGCGAGATGACGATGGCCGTGCCCGGCAGCACCAGCGCTGGTAGCTGGTAGCACAGCGACTTACCCGCGCCCGTGGGCATAATCACGAAGGTGTTATGCCCGTCGATGACGTTCTGGATGATGGCCTCCTGAGTGCCGCGGAACTGACCGTAGCCAAAAACTTCCTTTAACTTGGCCTTCAGATCAGCCCCCAGGGGCTTCGCCATTTTCTTGGCGACGGGCGCTGCAAGTTCTGCTGTATTTGCTGCTTCTGACATCGTACTTCCTCTTCTGAGCAAAGGGTAAACCAAGCGAAAACTACGTACGGGGTTTACTGCTCAATCTAGACAAATTTAGATTGAAACCGTTGACGGACGTCAATTCAATTGGAAAAAATGTGCTTCTGCAAGAAGCGGAGGCCATTCGAGGCGTAGCCGAAGCTATAGGCCAAACCGGAGATTTTCAAGAATGCGTACAAACCATTTTGGGACTGCGCGGGCGCGTGGTCGTTACCGGCATCGGTAAAAGTGCGCATATCGCCGGCAAGATGGTGGCCACGCTGAACTCTACTGGTACGCCGGCCCTGTTTATGCACGCTGCCGACGCCATTCACGGCGACCTGGGCATGATTCAGGCCGGCGACTTCGTCATCTGCATCAGCAAGAGCGGCGACACGCCCGAAATCAAGGTCCTCGTGCCGCTGCTGCGCCGCAAACAGGTGCCCATGGCCGCCTTGGTTTCCAACCGCGACTCGTACTTGGCCAAGCAAGCCGACTTTGTGCTTCACGCCCCGGTAGAGCGGGAAGCCTGCCCCCACAACCTGGCCCCGACCACCAGCACCACGGCGGCCCTGGCCCTCGGCGACGCTTTGGCGGTGGCCTTGCTGGAGTCGCGCGGCTTCACCTCCCACGACTTTGCCACCTTGCACCCCGGCGGCACGCTGGGCAAGAAGCTTTACCTGAAGGTAGGCGACCTGAGCCGGCAGAACCAGGCGCCCCAAGTCCTTTTAAACGCCGGGCTGCGCGAAATAATTCTGGAAATCAGCGGCAAACGCCTCGGGGCCACCGCCGTGCTCGACGGAGTCGGCGCGCTGCAGGGCATCATCACCGACGGCGACCTGCGCCGCATGCTCACCAACTTCGAGCCGGAGCGCCTGCGCGAGGTGCAGGCCCAGACCATTATGACGCCCAGCCCGGTGGCCATCGACATGGAAGAGTTTGCGGCCGAAGCCCTAGCGCGCATGCAAGCCCGCAACATCACCCAGCTGGTGGTGACGGAAGCCGGGCGTTTTCAGGGCTTTATCCACCTGCACGATTTGCTGCGCGAAGGGCTGGTGTAGCGGATTTGTTACCTTTGCTGCGCCGAATAGCGGCGCGCCTTCCCCTGTTAGCTCGCCGCCGGGCTACTCTACTTCCTACGTTGAATGAATCAGAACACGTACCTCGTGGTCATGGCGGGCGGCATTGGCAGCCGTTTCTGGCCCTTTAGCCGTACCAACAACCCCAAGCAGTTCCACGATGTACTCGGCGTGGGCAAATCCATGCTGCGCCTGACAGTGGACCGTTTTGCCGGCATCTGCCCGCCCGAAAACGTATTTGTGGTGACCAACCGCGACTACACGGCCCTGGTGCAGCAGCACCTGCCCGAGCTGCGGCCCGACCAGATTCTGGGGGAGCCCATCGGCCGTAACACGGCTCCGTGCATCGCCTACGCCAGCTACCGCATCGCGCAGCGCGACCCGCAGGCCACCATCATCGTGACGCCGGCCGACCACGCGGTGCTGAAAGAGGACGTGTTCCAGGACGTGATTCGGCAGGCCGTCAGCGCGGCGCAGCAGAACGACGTGCTGATTACCCTCGGCATTCAGCCCTCGCGCCCCGACACGGGCTACGGCTACATCCAGTTCATGGACGAGCAGAAGCTGGGCGACACCAATCTGCGCAAGGTGAAGACCTTCACCGAGAAGCCCAACCTGGAGCTGGCGCAGATGTTCGTCGACAGCGGCGACTTCCTGTGGAACTCCGGCCTGTTTGTGTGGCGGGCCGACGCGATTGTGCGGGCTTTCCACCACTACCTGAGCGACATTGCCGAAGTATTCGATGAAGGCGTCGATCAGCTGGGCACCCCGCAGGAAGCCGCGTTCATCGACGAAGCTTACTCGCGCAGCCGCAACATCAGTATCGACTACGGCATCATGGAAAAAGCCGACAACGTGTACGTGCTGCCCGCCGACTTCGGCTGGAGCGACCTGGGCACCTGGGACTCGCTGCACCGCATGGGCCGCCGCGACGAGCAGAACAACGTCATCGACGGCGACGTGATGCTTTACGACAGCAAGGAGTGCGTCATCAAAACGCCGACCGAGCGCCTCGTGGTAGTGCAAGGGCTGGAAGGCTACATCGTAGCCGAGTACGACAACGTGCTGCTGATCTGCAAGCGTACCGAGGAGCAGCGCGTGAAGGAGTTCGTCGCCGACGTGAAGTCGAAAAAAGGCGCGGGGTATAACTAAAAACCTTCTGTCATCCTGGACAAAGCCAAGGACCTTCTTACGTCGGATAGTAGTCTATCTAACGTGAGAAGGTCCTTCGCTTTGCGGATGCTAGATCAAGGATGATAACTCCTGGGCCTGTTGCTGGGTGCTACTGCTGCGGCGCAGCTAGGCGCTGGCGCAGTACTTCGTAGAGCAGGATGCCGCTGGCTACCGACACGTTCAGGGAGCCAATCTGGCCAATCATCGGGATGCGCAGACGGGCGTCGGCTAGGTCCAGCAGCTCGGGGCTGATGCCGTCTTCCTCGCTGCCCATCACCACTACCAGCGGCCCGGTCATGTCGATGGAAGCTTTTTCCAAGCTGGCGTCGCCCTTCTCGGTGCAGGCTACTACCTGCAGGCCCGAGTCCTTGAGGCGGCGCAGCGTAGCGTGCAGGTTCGACTCGCGGCACACGGGCACGCGCGTCAGGGCACCGGCAGAGGTTTTCAGCGCATCGCCGTTCATCTGGGCCGCTCCGTGGGTGGGCACTACAAGGGCATCGACGCCCAGGCATTCGGCCGAGCGGGCAATGGCGCCGAAGTTGCGCACGTCCGTCAGGCGGTCGAGCACCAGAATCAGCGGGCTCTTGCCCTGTTCGAACAGCCCGGGCAGCAGGGTATCCAGCGGGGCGTAGTCGATGGGGGACAGGAATGCTACTGCGCCTTGGTGGTTTTTCTTGGTGAGGTTGTCGAGCTTTTCGTAGGGCACCAGCGAAATGGGCGTGCCCGCGTTGCGGGCCAGCGTGCTGATGTCGCTGACGATGGTGTTCTTGGCACCCTTCAGCAAGTAAATTTTTTCCAGAGTCTTGCCAGCCTCCAGGGCTTCCAGGATGGGGCGCAGACCGAAAATCATTTCGATGCTGCGGTCCTGGGCCGGGCGCTGCGGGTATTTCTTAAAGGGGGCGGGGCGGCGCTCGTTCAGCGGCCGGCCGGCGGGGCGGGGGCGGTCTTGCCTGTTCTCCATTGCTGCACGGCGCGCATCCAGAGCCATTCGTACTCCGGGCGACGCACCAGTTCGTAGTAATCAGATGCAAAGGTACTCGCTTTGGCCCGGAACACGTAGGCGGCCCGGCGGTCCACGCCTTCGTACTCCCACCGTTCGGTGCTGGCCGAACGTTCTACGCGGTCGGGCGGGCCGAGGACGATGTAGAGCATACCGCGGTCGGTCATCCAGCCGGGCTTGTGGGCGGCAAACAGGCGGTTGGCGTCGGCCACGCGGCCGTAGTAGCTGCGGATGAACAGGCGGGCCACGGTCTGTTCCTGATTACCGGCCTTCAGCCAGAACTCGTCGACGGCGCGTTTGGGCACTTCGGCGCCCAGCATTTGCTCCCGCTCCACGGAGGTGGTAAGGTAGCGTAGCGGGTCAATCAGCTGCGGCGCCGTGGTAACTTCCGGGTACGCCACGGGCTGCACCAACACGCCTAACGGCGGCGTATCGGCCACTTGCAATGTGTAAAGACCGGGCTCCTGGGGTTTAAACAGCTGCTCAGGGCTCAGGGCAGCAGTAGCTTCCGCCTTCAGCGTGCGGGCATGCGCCTGAATGGCCGGATCGGAGTAGGGCGGCAGGGCAGGGGTGAAGTCGGAGGGGAAGCGGCGGACGGTAACCGCGCCCGGCGGCCCGTACGCGTCGATGCGGACGGCCTCGCCGCTGCGCAGGTAGCGGCGAAACAGCGGCCGCCCGGCCGAATCGGTCAGGATAAACGGCCGCGTGCGTACCTCCGGCGTCAGGCGTAGCCACACGGCGGAACCGGTATTGCTGCTCAACGCTTCCGTGGAGCCCACAACCAGCAACGACGCGGGTGCCAGCGGGGCCAGTGGCACGCAGAAACTCACCGTGACGTCGGTACCCTGTTGGGTACTGCCAAAGGCGCCCAGGTTTTCCTGCCAGCCCGGCTGCCGCGACTCGTAGCTGCCCCAGCTCACCACGCGCAGAGCCTGATCGGCCCGCGGGGCGGTGCCCGCCGGAAAGCGTACGTACAGGCGCAGGCTGTCCCCTTCGCGGCGGGCATCGATGCTCGGGTGCGGCCCGCTTTGGTACAGCTCCGAATAATCGAGGCGCCAGGGAATGGGCAGGCGCTGCGCCGAAGCCGCCACCGTGCTCACCAGCCACAGGAAAATCCACAGGTAACGCATAGCTACATCGACTAACGCAGAATCGGGCCCAACAGCTACACGAATAAAGTAGAAGCAGGCCAAAAACAAACCGGCCCCGCGGGTAGCAGGGCCGGTCTGGTAAAGAACGAAGCTGGTAATCAGCCGCCTTGCTGCGGGTAATACTGCTGCAGCAGCTGCAGGGCCTTGGTCGCGCGGGCCCGGTCGCCTACCTGCTCGGCAGCGCGGTACACACTCTGCAGCGTGAGCAGGTTCAGCTGCACTTCCATATCGAACAGGGCACCGTCGGGGGCGGTGTTGTAGTAGGCCAGGGCCTGCTGGGCGCGGTTGGTCATGGTGTCCATGATTTCGTTGGCGCGCTGCGTTTCGCCCACTTTCACCAGCGGCACCACGAATTGCGGCACGTAGTAGTCGTAGGGAATCGACTTATCCGGCATCACCTTGAAGCAGTAGTCCATCACCTCCTTGGCCTTGGCGTTGTCGCCGGCGTCCACGTAGCTCTGCGCCAGGCGGTAGAACTTGTCGCGGTAGTTGGCCGGGAAGCGCAGGTTGTTCTCGTCGTAGAAGATGTCGGCGCGGTCGAGGTTGCGGTACGCGAAGCGCTTCATCATGATGTCGTACATCAACGACTTCTCCACGAAACCTTCCTGGCCGCTGCGCGGGTCGAAGTTCGGGTCTTTCAGCGGCAGCACGCGGTAAGCTAAGCCTTCGAGCTGGAAGTAGGGCTGCAGGTTCATGAAGTCCTGCGAGTTCACCGTCGACGAGAAGTAAATCGGGCGCTGCCAGTTGTTGGTGGCCAGCATGTCCAGAATCACCAGGTTTTTCTTCTCGATGGCGCCGCGGCCCATGTCCCACTCCATGCGGCCTACCAGTTGGTTCTGGCGGTCTGCCGGCACTAGGCCCATTTGCTTCACGGCGGCCGTGTCTATGTTCAGGTAGAACTTGCGCGTGGGGAAGGAGAGCAGCGGACGGCCGCTCTGCGTTTGTACCTGCAGCAAGGGCGAGTTTTGCTCCACCAGCTGCATGAACTGCTTCAGGTCTACGTCCTTCACGGCCGGGTTTTCGGCGAAGGGCAGGTAGTCATTGGTGCCCTGCTGGTACACCGAGTGCTCCATGGAGATGGGCAGCGGCTGCGACTTGTAGGCGCGGCGCTTCATCTGGTCAATGTACCAGTCGGTGTTCAGGTAGCTGAGCACGGCCACGCGCACGTCGGTGCGCACGCCTTCCACTTCCTGAGCGTACCAGAGCGGGAAGGTGTCGTTGTCGCCGTTGGTGAAGAGCACCGCGTTGGGCTGCAGCGAGTTCAGCAGGTTCTTGGCCGAATCCACCGAGTTGTAGCGGTCCGAACGGTCGTGGTCGTTCCAGCCTTGGGCGGCCATCAGGGCCGGTGCCAGCAGGCTCAGCGCCACGGCAATACCGCCGCGGGTGCCGTCGGACTTCACCACGGACCGCAGCAACTCCGCCAAGCCTAGCACCCCGAGGCCAATCCAGATGGCAAAGGCGTAGGTGGCGCCGGTGAAGGTGTAGTCCCGCTCGCGCGGCTCGATGGGCGGTTGGTTCAGGTAAATGACGATGGCCAGGCCCGTAAACAGGAACAGGAAGCCTACCATCAGGGCGTTGGTGCCGTCGCGGCGCACGTGGAAGAACAAACCCACGATGCCCAACAGCAGCGGAATGGCGAAGAAGTTGTTGCGGGCTTCGCTGTCGGCCAGGCGCTCGGGCAGCCCCGTCTTGGACTCAGTAGGCCACATCACGCCGGCCTGCTGCACGTCGGAGTCGCGGCCGACGAAGTTCCACATGAAGTAGCGCCAGAACATGTGACCCATCTGGTAGCGGAACAGGAAGCCTAGGTTTTCACCCATAGTGGGGCGGGCGTAGCTGGTCTGGCCCGTTTCGGGGTCTTGCTGCTGGCGCACGTTCACGCCCCATTTCTGGTACTGCTGAATGTGGCCAGGGTCGGGCGAGTACAAACGTGGCAACAAGACTTTGTCCTCGTCGCGGTACAGCGTTTCGAGGCGGTGCTCCGCTACTTCGTACTTATCCGTGCCGCGTACATAACGCGGAGCGCCTTCTTTCTGGTCGTAGGGCTGGGCGCTGAACTGCGGGCCGTAGAGCAGGGGACGGTCGCCGTACTGCTCGCGCTTCAGGTAGCTCACGAACGACAGCACGTCGTTGGGCGTGTTCTCGTTGATGGTGGGCAGGAACGACGAGCGGATCGGGATGATCAGGTACGAAGAGTAGCCGATCAGGATAAATACCAGGCTGAGCAGAGCCGTGTTCAGCAGGCGGCTCTGGCGCTGCTTGGAGTAGCGGAAGCCAAACCATAGCAAGGCGAAAAAGACAATCAGGAAGAAAATCAGGCCTGAATTGAAGGGAAGCCCGATGCTGTTGACGAAGTACACTTCCAGCGCCCCGGCCAGCGAAGGCAGGCCCGGAATGATGCCCACCAGAATCAGCCCGACAATGATGCTGCTCACTACCAGCGTAATCAGCCCGCCCATCCAGGTGGGCGTGTTGGTGCGGCGAAAGTAGTAAATCAGGCCCAGGGCGGGAATAGCCAACAGGTTCAACAAGTGCACCCCGATGCTGAGGCCCATTACGTAGGCAATCAGAATCAGCCACTTATCCGAGTCGTATTCATCGGCGCGGTTTTCCCACTTCAGCATCAGCCATACCACCACTGCGGTGCAGAGCGAAGACATGGCGTATACCTCGGCCTCCACGGCGTTGAACCAGAACGAATCCGAAAACGCCAGCGCCAGCGCGCCTACCACGCCACTGCCCAGGATCAGTACCGACTGGCCGGCCGTGGGCTCGGCAAACCGGTCGTCGTGCATGCCGGGGCGGCGCAACACCAGCTTCTTGGCCAGCATGGTGATGCTCCAGAACAGGAACAGCACCGTAAAGGAAGAGCTGAGCGCCGACAAGGCATTCACCATCACCGACACCTTCGTCACGTCGCCGAAGGAGAGCAGCGAGAACAGGCGGCCCAGCAGCAGGAAGGTGGGAGCCCCGGGCGGGTGCGGCACCAGGAGTTTGTAGGAGCAGGCGATGAACTCGCCGCAGTCCCAGAAACTGGCCGTGGGTTCCAGGGTGAGTAGATAAGTAATGGTGGCCACGGCAAATACCAGCCAGCCCACCAGGTTATTTAAACGCGAGTAACGCTGCATACGGGGATTTTCAGGAATGCCAAAAGTAGGCATAAATGCGGCAAGGGCCGAAGGCCGTGGCGCAAGGCCGTTATTACTCCGCCCGGCAAATAAAAAAAGCACCCGCTCCTCAAGGGAACGGGTGCTCAGTGGAGCGGTGAAAGTAGCTGAGGAGGCTAGTTCTGCAGCGTAACGCGCTTGGAGGCTAGCACCTTGTCGTTGCTGATGAGCGAGCAGAAGTACAGCCCGGCTGGCAGGCCCGACAAGTCCAGATTCTGGCCCGTGGTCAGCACCTCGGGACGCAGCGTGAGCACCCGCACTTCCCGGCCGATAATGTTGGTCACGCGCAGGTTATAGGCCTGCCCATGTTTCAGCTCACCCAGCGCAACGGTGGCCTGGCCGCCGCGTACCGGGTTGGGGTAGATGTTTAGCTGCGCGGCCAAGGCAGTGGCAGTTTGCACCGGCGTAGCCGTGGCTACGGTGATGCGGCCCCACATGCCAAAGCCTGGGCCACCGTGTGCCGTGCAGTGGTAATCGTACTGCCCCGAGGTCGTAAACGTGACGTCCCGCGTGGGGATGGCCGAGCCGGGCGTAAAAGCCGCAAAAGCCGCGGGGCTGCTGTCCGACACCGTCGGGTGCACGCCTTCTACCCATTGAAACCGAACGACGTCGCCGGGAAGGATAGTTATGAACTGCGGGGAGTACTCATTATTGCGGACCTGCACCGTGACGGTGGCGGCCCAGGCAGCCGACTGTAGCAACAGCAGGCTGGCGGCAACAAACAGGCGAGTAAAAAGCTTCATGGAGTCTGGCGTTGAGAAGCGGTACCGCTGCGCGATACCGGGTAAGATAGGAGGTTTCCACTAAGGTGGGCGTTAGTCCCTTGTCCTGATGACCGGAAGAACAAGCACCGTGCCGGGCTACGTCCGCCGGGCGGCTGGTTCTTAAACAGGTCACAGGCTCAGAAGTTTAAGGCGTTAGGGGGCAGGCATAGCGAGGCTGAGGATTGGTTTGCCAATCCACTCGCAGCATCCCCGCGGAAGGTTGCCTGCCTTAAGAAGTTGTACTCTAGCTGTTGAGCACGTGGCGGATTTCCTGCAGGTCGAAAGAGCGCCGCTGACCGTTGGGCAACTCCACCACCAACTGCCCCAACTCAGTCACGTCCATAATTCGTCCGTTCAGCCGCTGACCCGCTACTTCAAAGGGGTGCCATTCGTCGAAGCGGTAGAGCATTTGCAGGTAGGCTGCGCGCAGCGCCTCGTACTGCCCGGCGCGCAACTGCAGGTAGCGGCGCTCCAGGCTTTCGAGCAGGCGCGTGACCAGCGGCGCCAGCGCGTAGCTGCGCCCGGTCAGGCGGCTAAACGAAGTAGCCGTAGATACGCCGAATTGCGTTTGGTTAATATTTAATCCGATACCGACCACGCTAAATTGAATTTGTGCGCCGCTTAGCGTGTTCTCAATCAGGATGCCACCCAGCTTCTGATCCTGGTAAAACAGGTCGTTGGGCCATTTCAGGCGCAGCGCAGGGTCGGGGCCGAGCAGGACAGCGGCCCAGTCGTGCACTCCCAGGGCCACGGCCAGGTTCAGGCGGAACTGGGCGGCGGCCGGCAGAAACGTCGGCCGCCAGACCACCGACAGGGTCAGGTTCTCGCCCGGCGCGGCTTCCCACTGGTTGCCCCGCTGGCCCCGGCCGGCCGTTTGGTGGTCTGTTATGACGGTGCATCCATCCGTGGCGCGGTTTTGGACTAGCAGGTCCCGTGCCTCGGTGTTCGTGGAGCCGCATTCCGGCAACCATATGACCTGTTGGCCCGTGAAGAGCGTTTGGGGACTAATCGGCTCCACTTGTTTTTCGCTACTTTGTGTTGACAAACCTACTTTCCTCACATGAAAATTACCCCGGTTCGGCAGGATTCGGACAACTTGGCAGAACTTGTCGTACGCGGCATGCAGGACAAAAAAGCTTCTGACATCGTCGTACTCAATCTTAAACACCTTAAAAACGCCGTTGCCGATTACTTCGTCATCTGCTCGGCTTCTTCAGATACTCAGCTCGATGCCATTGCCCGCTCGGTAGAGGAAGAAGTAGAGAAGACCACAGGCCAGAACCCGTGGCAGAGCGAAGGCCGCCAAAACCGTGAGTGGGTGCTCTTGGACTACGTCGATGTAGTGGTTCACGTGTTCCTGCGCGACCGTCGTTCCTTCTACGCTCTGGAAGAGCTGTGGGGCGACGCCGAAATCTCCTATATCGAAGAGGAAACGGCCGTAAAGTAAGACGGTGCGGCCTGCTGCGGCGCGAAATTTTCGTCGTCGGTAAAATAAATCCATACTGGCTGCGTCAGCCCCTGCAGCAGGCCGTCCTATTGCCCCGCCGTTCCGGCTGCGGGGCCGAACAATCCGCCGTGGCGGCGTGTTCAGCCCAGTGTCTCCCTTCGTCGAAGACCTTTCTACTACATGCCAGATAACACTCCTTCTCCGAAAAAGAAAAAGCCCATGCTGCCCACGCCCGGTTCGCCGCGGCCCGGGGTGCAGCTATGGGTGCTGCTGGGGTTGGCGATACTCACGTTCGGGCTTTACTACCTGAGCAAGGGCAACACCGCCATGCAAATCAAGCAGCAACGCTTCGAGCAAATGCTGCTCGCCGGCGACGTGCGCGACGTAACGCTCGTCAATGACCAGCTGGTAGAAGTTACGCTCAACTCGCAGGCGCTGCAGAAGCCTGAATACCGTCAGCAGCTGCGCAACCGCGGACCGCTGGTCTCGGATCAGGGGCCGCACTACGCCTTCCGCGTCATTGACGGCAAGTCCTTCAAAGAAGATTTAGATAAGCTGCAGACCAATGTGCCGGCCGATCGGCGTGTGGGCCTGCAGGTCGACAGTCGAACGGGCTTTGGTGAAATCTTCACCGGCTGGGGCTTCTTTATCATCCTGCTGGTCGGCTTCTGGTTCCTGATGCGCCGCATGAGCGGCACTGGTGGTCCGGGCGGCCAGATCTTCAACATCGGTAAGTCGCGCGCGGCTCTCTTCGAGGGCGGCGACAAAGTGAAGGTCACCTTCAAGGACGTGGCCGGTTTGGAAGAAGCTAAAGAGGAAGTGCAGGAAATTGTGGAGTTCCTCAAGAACCCTTCGAAATTCACCATCCTCGGCGGTAAGATTCCCAAAGGTGCTCTGTTGGTCGGGCCTCCCGGTACCGGCAAAACCCTGCTGGCCAAAGCTGTAGCTGGGGAAGCCGACGTGCCCTTCTTCTCGCTGTCGGGCTCCGACTTCGTGGAAATGTTCGTCGGGGTAGGTGCTGCCCGTGTGCGCGACCTGTTCAAACAGGCCAAAGCCAAGGCGCCTTGCATCATCTTCATCGACGAAATTGACGCCATCGGCCGTAGCCGTTCGCGCGGCAACGTGCCCGGCGGCAACGACGAACGGGAAAATACCCTGAACTCGCTGCTGGTGGAAATGGACGGTTTTGGTACCGACTCCGGCGTTATCATCCTTGCCGCTACCAACCGCCCCGACACGCTGGACTCGGCTTTGCTGCGCCCCGGCCGTTTCGACCGTCAGATCAGCGTTGATCCGCCAGACCTGAATGGCCGCACGGCCATCTTCCAAGTGCACTTGAAGCCGCTAACCCTGGCCCCCGACGTGGATGCCAAGCGTCTGTCGGCGCAGACTCCTGGTTTTGCCGGAGCAGAAATTGCCAACGTCTGCAACGAGGCCGCCCTCATTGCCGCTCGCCGCGACAAGAAGATGGTGACCATGCAGGACTTCCACGACGCTATTGACCGCGTTATTGGTGGCCTGGAAAAGAAGAACAAGATTATCAGCCCCGAGGAAAAGAAAATCGTGGCTTACCACGAAGCCGGCCACGCCGTAGCAGGCTGGTTCCTCGAGCACGCTGAGCCCTTGGTGAAGGTGAGCATTGTGCCCCGCGGCTACGCGGCCCTGGGCTACGCACAGTACCTGCCCCGCGAGCAGTTTCTGTACACCACCGAGCAGCTGCTGGACCAGATGTGCGTAACGCTGGGTGGCCGCGCGGCCGAAGACTTAGTGTTCGGCAAGATTTCGACCGGTGCCCTGTCGGACCTTGAAAGTATTACCAAGCGTGCCTACGGCATGGTGTCGGTGTACGGCATGAACGACAAGATTGGTAACGTGTCGTTCTATGACTCACAGGGACGCAACGAGTATGGCTTCTCCAAGCCTTATTCCGAGGCCACCGCTCAGACCATCGACGAGGAAGCTCGCAAGATGATTCAGGGTCAGTACGAGCGCACCAAGCAGCTACTCATTGACCGCCGAACGGAACTGGAAGCCGTAGCTCAAGAGCTACTGCGAAAAGAAGTGCTGCTGCAGGATGATCTGGAGCGCCTCGTAGGCAAGCGCCCGTTTGCTGTACCTACCGCCTATCAGGCCCACATGGAAGGTACTGACCGTAGCGAAACGCTTTCCGAGTGGCGCGAGGGGCACCCCAGCGGGGCGTCGCCGCTGCACCACGATGCACCGGAGCCGCCGCTGCCCGGCCTAGATGGCCCGGCCACGCCGGAGCCTAGCCTGCCAAGCGGAGCACCCGTATCGTCCGGCGCTCAGTAAAACATTGGGTACCTTCTGACAAAGCCAACAGGCGCTGCTCCGTAGAGCAGCGCCTGTTGGCTTTGTATACTGGCTGAGAATAAGGGGTAAACGCAAAAAAACCGCCGGTAAGACCTGCGGTTTTTCGACACACCTATTGCAACAACCTATATGAGGAAAGCCTCTTGCGTGGCCAATCCCCGGATAGATGTACTTGTTAAGCCGGGCCCTCCAGGGAAGGAATCAGACCGACTATTATATCTCCGATGCGCATGACGGAGCCAACGCGCAAGGCTTCTGCTACTTTGAGCTCATCTGCCAGCAGTACGCCATCAGTAGTGAGCAGGGGGCCGAGTTCAGCTACTTCCTCGAACCTAGTGGTAGTAGCGGTTGGCATTAATACTAGGGCGAAAGAGTGGCGAACTTGACAATACAAGATTACCACCGCTTGAAGCGAATAGAAAGGAAAGAATACGTGTCTTTGTGACTAATATTTGACAGGATAATATAGGCCAAGCAAATTCGGTTAAACAGCTTTAAGACCGCATTTGTGCCTTTTATAGCTAATTCATTAGTTTATGGGTTATTTAAATTGATGCCGAAGTGCGGTATAAAACGCTTGAGTTTGTGACATACAAGTACTGCTTAAGAAGTAAGCTCCTGTATTGTATGGACAGCCTTGCGTCTGAGCGTTAGTGTGTGTAGTGCTCCGATGGTAAAGGCTAAAGGCAGTACCCCAGCCAGAATTACCCACCATGCGGTAGGCTCTAAGCGGGCGTTGGCTAGCGTGCGTCCCCAGTTGGGCTGATCAGGTGGCAGGCCGATGCCTAAAAAGGCAAGTGTAGTTTGCAGGGCCAGGCAAAGGCTAAGGTTTAGGGGTAATACTGCTCGCAAGGCCGGCCAGGCGTTAGGCAGCAGATGATACCTCAGTAACCTGAAGTCAGAGTACCCGGCTGCGCGTCCGGCTTCGATGTAAGGTTGAGAACGGAGTTGGGCTATCTGAGCGCGAACGAGACGGGCCGTTCCCGGCCAGCACGTAAGAACCAATAAGAAGATCAGCCAGGGTTTTGAAGGGGGCTGAGCCGCCGCAAGTACCACAACGATAACAAGGCGTGGCACGGAGGTAAGAAAGGCTGCTGCCGACTGGACCAGTTGATCCAAGGGCAAAGGCCAACTGGCGCGTAAAGCAGGGGTGAGGTATACCAAGCCGGTACCGGCAACAATGCCAAGCAGCCACCATGGCAAAGCAGCCGGTGAAGTAATCAGCGTCCCGCCCAGGCCCAGCGCCAGTATCAGCCATGCTGCTTTGCGTACCCGCAGACGGTGATTATGCCAATAGCCGGCTGCCGCTCCGAGCCCAGTGCCCAGCGTTGAAGCCAGAACCGCCGCTGGCGCACCGACGGTAATCAGTTGTTGAGCGCCGGCGAGGATATCAGCTAGTACGTCGCGGCCGAAGGGGTCGGTGCCCAGCCAATGCAATCGGGAGGGTGGCTGGCTCAGTGCGTCCAAGTTGGCCAGTGGTTTGGGCCAGATACCTGGCCAGCAGAACGGAAGCACGCCCATCAGCACCAGCGCTACCAGCCAGGCCACTGTTATGCGCTGCAGAACGGGATGCCGCTGCTGACTCAAGACCTTAGGAAGTTTGGTGGCGTGGATCAATCCACATGTTGGCTACGTCAGCTAGTAGCCAAGCTGCCAGCCGCGTGAAAGCAATCAGCCAGATGCCACCTACCAGCACGGGCAGGTCGCGCGCCGCTGCGGCTTCAGCCAATAGCCGCCCCATGCCGGGCAAGGCGAAAAGAACCTCGACCACCACCGCTCCCGCCACTACGCCCGGGAGTAAGTCACCGCAGCGTGTGATGAATACGGGTAGCGCATTGGGCAGAATATGGCGCCGCCAGAGGAGGGCACTGCTGACGCCTTTGGCCCGGGCCGTGGCGACGTAAGGCTGAAGGCTCTGCTGGTGAAGCGCCGCGGCAGTGGGCAGCAGGATGCCGGGTATGCTTACCAAAGTGAGGGTGAGTGCAGGCAGTGCCAAATGATATGCCGTGCTCCACAACGAGGCGTGTTCATCGGAGCCCAGCCCGTACGCAGGAAACAGCGGCCAGAAATCAGGGTTGGCAAAAAGTAGAAGCAACAACAGGCCAATGGCGAAAAGGGGGAAAGAATCCACCAGGTAAGCTACGTTGCTGTACCAGCGGAGCGTGCGTTCGGTGCGGGCGGCCCGTAAGGCCAGTAGCAAGGCCAGGAAGATGGAAAGCAGTAATGCGCTGCCGGTCAGGGGAAGCGTAACGCCCAAGGCTTCCCGCAGGTGCGTCATTACGCTGACGCCGTCCCGAAAGGAAGTGCCTAACTGCCCGCGTATCAACTGGTTCAGCCACTCGTGGTACTGGTTGGGGGTACCGTACCAACGCCAAGGCAGTACTCGGCAGTAAAACAGCGGAACGGACAAGCCAAGACGTTGGCGGTACAGACTTTCCGCTTCCTGGCGAAAGTTCTGGCGGCTCAGCGCCGTGTCAGACAACAGCTGTGGCTGACCTGTTTCGAGGCCGCGCGTCAGCAGGAACACAACTGATGTAATCAGCCAGGCCGTAAACAGGGTGCGTCCAAGGCGCCACGCCAATATTTGCATCATCGGGCTAGCGCTCAGCGGCAGCGTTGACCTGCAGGGACCCGATGTCGTAGCCGGGCTCGACTCCGCTGGGCCGCACGGAGCCAAGGCGCTTGGCTACTACTAGCCGGTTGGGCTCGAAGAATAAGGGTATCAAGGGGCTTTCCTGATACAGCAACGTTTGCAGCTTGCGCAGCAGGCGGGCCTTGCTCGTGGAGTCTTCGGTAGCGACAATGGCCTCGAGCAGGCGGTCGGAATACGCCGTACCGAAACGGGTATGGTTGACGCCGCCTTCGCCAATGCTGCTCGTATGCAGCAGCGGGCGCAGATCGTACGAGAAAGGGTTGCCGTAGAGCGTGAGCAAGCACAAGTCGAACTCGCCGCTGCGCCGCTGTCTGGATAGTAAGCCAGGCTCCGTGGGCTGAAGCGTGACGGGTACGCCGATTTGCTGCGCTGCTTGCTGAAAGAGCAATGCGATGGTTTCGTAAGTCCGCTCGCCGGCGGCGTACGCCATGCGCACTTGCAACGGCTGCGCAGTGCCCGCGCGCTGCCACCCCGCGGGTGTGCGTCGCCAGCCATCCTGCTGGAGGAGCTGTGCCGCCTGGGCCGGCGAAAACGAAATCAGCGGGAGACTATCCTGATACACCCACTTTTCCCGCGGGTTGATGAGGCTCACCGTGCGCTGCCCCTGCCCGTATTGCGTAGCCTTAAGCAGCCGGTCCACATCCAGGAGGCGGCTCAGGGCCTGCCGCGTGCCGGCGGTGCGTAGCGCCGATTGGCGCGTATTGATGGCTAACACCACGACCCGGTACGACGCGGGCGTAAAGAACTGGAACAGCCCACTAGCTTCTCGCCGAAGCCGCGCAAACTCCGGGCCCGGCATGTTCGGATAAACGTCCAGGTCGCCCCGGCGCAGAGCGAGTGAGGCCGTTGCGTTGTCCGGCACGATATGAAACTCGACGCGCCGCGGACGGGCCAAAAGGGGCGGAGTAGCGTTCGGCAAGCGGTCGGCCCACCATTGAGGCTTACGTTCCAGCGTCAGGCGCTGGCCGGTTTGCCAGGACACCAGCTGGTAAGGACCGCTGCCGCGCAATACGCGCGGGTCGCGCCAGCGCGCCGGCTCGTTGAAGGTTTGGGCAAAAGCTCGTACCGCCGGCAGAAGGCCGATAGTGCTGTCGCCGGAAGTCAACTGCGGTAGTGATACCTGCCGCAATAAGGAGTCCGGATCGAGCAGGTACGGCGGCATGATGGGGAAATCCCCGCTGGCCGTTACATACTCGGGGGTGAAACCCTGACACACGAAGGTAAAGCTGCGTGGGTCGCGGGTGTCAAGCTGTACGTCCTGGATGAAGCTGAAGGCACTGCGCTGGCTTTCGTTAGGCAGCCCGGGGCAGTTGAGCAGCTTCAGCGAAAACAGGACGTCGCGCGCCAAGACGGGCTTGCCATTATCCCAAGTGGCTTCCGGACGCAGGCGGTAACTGAGGAAAGTGCGTGCACCTTCGCGCCGGACGGTGGGCAGAGCTGTGGCCAACCAGGGAACGTAGCTACGACGCGGGCCATCAACGGCTAGCAGGCTTTGGTAAAGTAAGTTGTTGATTTGTACGGCGTACGCATTAGGCAGCGTCACCGGGTTCAACGACTCAGGGTCACGGGGCCAGCATACCCTTACCGGAGTATTGGCCAGTTGATTGGAGGAAGGAGACGTACATCCTGCTGCGGCCAGTAAGCCGTACATCAGCAGTCGTAGCGCGGCGGATCGGAGCATGGATCAGGAACTCACCTGCGTAAGTAAGCCCGCCAAGATACCGAACACTGCCAGAAAACGCCGCAATTAGTGGCCTTCGCCCCAGCCGTGGCCGCCGGCTTCCGTCGAAGTAGTAGTGGTGGGGGGAGTGGTGCCCGTGGTCGTAGTGGTGGTCGTGGTAGACGGCTCCGTGCTAGCAGAGGCCATCGTTTGGGCCGGGGCGGTGCCGAACAGGGTGTTGAATTGAATCAGGGCGGCAATGAGCAGTTCCATCATGGCTTTGGAGTTTTGGGCGTGTCAAATGTTTGATTGACACAAAGTTGTGGCCATGACCGGTGTCCGGTAAAGGAAAGAGTTACGTTGCCTGTGACTATAACTTATACCCGCTCATTATAACTGGAATTGCCCATTATAGGCCTAAACAGTACTTTGTCGGTATAAACACAGTATTACACTGTGTTACTTTAGCCGGAGTGTGACGTAATAGGGCTGCTAAGGGTCTTTTTTTCACATTACAAATGTCTCACTTACAAGGCTTAGTGCATAGGAACGACCAAAAGCTTCTGTGACACGTTATTGCGTGCGCAGATAGCTTTAAATTGTGGGCGTATGTGCTGTTTTACCGGATTGGAAGATGAATGAATTGGTGAATTTGGCCAAGATTGTGACTAACCGCCGGTTGTCAACCTTGCCGCTCATTCCCTTTGCCAGCCGTACTGATAGTAAGACCCGCGAAGAGGAATTGCTTGACCTGCTAACTTCCAATAGCAGTTTGAGCAACCTGCAAGTGGCTAAGCGTATGTACAGCAGCAGCTCTACGCAGAGCATGGCTGCAGTGCGGAAGCTGAAGCAGCGGTTGCAGTACAAGCTGCTCAGTCACCTGTTTTTCCTGGATCATTCCGATCCGCGCCATCCAGCCTTCCGCCGCTACGAGCAGCAGTGCCTGGATATGCTTTTTCAGGCCACGGTGCTGTGGCGCGAAAGTGAGCGGGTGCTCCTGCCTCAGATGCTGCGAAAAGTATTGCGGTTGGCATTGGAGGGTGAGTTCACGCCACAGGCCATAGCGGCCCTGGAAATGATGCGTTCCATCAGCGTTGAAGTCAACGATTACTCGGCTTACCGCACTGCTACCAAGCAGATGACCAAACTGAGCGAAACGCTGCGGGCCGAACAGGAAGCACAAAGCCTGTTTTGGGAAGCCAAAATGAACTTGGCTCGGTCGGTTTCGTCGCGGCGGCGGCTATTGCAGGTGTTGCCGAGCATCATTCAGCGGCTGGAAGAACTCTACAGCAAGGTCAAGACCTTCAACATTTACGACCCGCTGCTGAAGCTGCAGCTGATTCAGCAGGAACTGGACGGCAATTTCGAGGAGCTGATCCGCATCACCAGCGAAGCCGAGCGGTTGTTTGCGCAGGGCAAGCTCAACGCCAAGCGCTTTGACAGCCGCTTTACCAAGTTTTACAGCGTGTACGCGCACTTGCGTGCCCGCCGCCTTAAGGGAGGCTTGGCGCTGGCCGAAGGGTACCTGGCTGCATTTCACCGCTCCAGCAATAACTGGTTTGCTTTCCTGGAGAACTACTACTTGCTGGCCATGCACGACGGAGACTACCTGCTGGCTGGCGAGTTGCTGAAGCGCCAGCAGCAAAACCCGTTTGTGACCAAAATTTCGCAGCCCGCCCAGCAGCGCTGGGAGTTGCTGCGGGCGTATTTGTTCTTCGTCCGGCCCGAGGAGGCCGGGCTGCGGCCCCTGCACTTTGCGCAACTGGTGCAGCGTATTCCCGACCACAGCCGGGACAAACAGGGCTACAACGTGGCTATTCTGATTCTGCAGTTTCTGCACTTCCTGCGGCAAGGCGATATTGAAGCCCTGTTGGCACGTCTGGAAGGGCTGCGCAAGTACGAAAGCGCCCACTTGCGCGACGCCGCCACGTTGCGCAGCCGGCTTATGTTCCGGCTGCTGCAACTGACGGTAAAGGAAAATTTCGACGTAAAAGCCTGCGAGAAGAAAGGCCAGGTGTTACTGGCTCGTCTACAGGACACACCGCCCCCCGGCGAGGCATTCGCCGAGATTGAAATCATTCCTTACGAAAATCTGTGGCAGCAGACACTGATGCTGCTCCGGCAAATGGCGGAACAATCGCAGCAAGCTCCCGCTCGCTAGCCGAGTTTAGGGCTTAGCTACGGCTTTGGCCGTCATGTCGGCCGGTATGGTGGCGGCCCACTGCTCGTAGCGCTGATACTGGACAGCTGTCAGCACGGCTTTCAGGTTGGTGCGGTATTCGTCGGCTACGGCCTGCAGCTTGGGCAGACGCATGGCTTCGTCGCCGGTATACATGCGGTTGATTTCCTGCTCTTTTTCCAGGCGGCTGACCGTTAACTTTTTCACTTGGATAACGCGCGCATCGTCGAGGCCGAGCTGGGGGGCGAGGGTGCGCGTCAGCTCAGCAGCGCGTTGCGTCAGCGAAGGCGTGGTTTGGGCAAAAGCACCCGTCAGGGTGAAAACAAGTAGGGTAGAGGCAACCAGCTTTTTCATGACAACTAAGTTTGGATTAAGTTTAGAGAGCGTTGGACAGCTCGACAAAGTAAAGTAGAGTTTTTGACATTATGAACTATTAAAATAATTTATTGTACAAAAATACTGCTTTCGTCAGATAAAGCATTCGTGAATGCAACGCTCTTGAAAATGCTATAACGGTCTTTAGTTGGCTATATTGACCAGCCTTGGTATAAAATAGATTTGGTTGGATTATAGCTCCACAAAAATTAACTGACATATGGGTGGGGAATCGACACCGTGGTTTGGGAAATATGGTTGTGTCAGCGGTGACTCGCTTCGTTGTGGCCGCCGCGTTTAGATTAGCTATGGCTATGTGCATGAGCCAGCGTCGCTACTGGGTTGCCAGGAAGCGCATTAGCGGTGGGTTGACTTGATCGTGGCGAGGATGTTGAGCCGGCAGCGGAAAAGCTGGGGTAGTCCCAGAAATTAACTTCAGGCAGTTAGACAGCGGCGAGGACGGCGCTTAAGCAATAAGTTATTCAAACCCGATGGGCGTTTTCGCGTTGACAAAAGCCCCGAGGCCGCCGTACCTTGGCCCGGCTTAGGCTATTCCACACTTCGCCGCATTCGTTCTACCACCCGCCGATGGCTGCGCCCGCTCCCTCCCGCACTACCGAGTTTCTTGATCAGCTTTCCCAGGCCGTGGCCGACATCCGGCGCGTAACGCAGGACCGGTTCCGGCCACTCAGCGAGGACCAGCTGAACCGCGGGCCGGCGCCTGGCAAGTGGAGCGTAGGCCAGTGTCTGGAGCACCTGAACATTATCGGCGGGCTGTACCTGCCGGTGATGAACCAGCGTCTGCGCAAGGCTACGGAACGGGGCACGCGCCCGGCCGAGTTCGTGAAGCACGGCCCCATCGGCCGGCGGCTAACCCAGGCCATGCTGACCCCGGCGCGCGAAAAGCCGCTCAAAACGCCGCAGCAGTTTGCCCCGAGCGGCTCGCGCTTGCCTCGCACAGTGGTGGAAGTGTTTCTGCGCCAGCTAGACGACTTGGACCACCAGCTGCGACAGGCGCGCAACATCAACGCCAATGCCGTGCGCATTCCCAACGCCATCGTGCCGTTGCTGCGGCTGCGCCTGACCGACCAGTTTGCCTTTATGGTAGCGCACCTGCAGCGCCACATTGCGCAGGCCGAGCGCGTGCTCGATAGCCGGCGGTAAAGGGCCGCTCAAGGGCTTGGTGCGCTCAGGGGCGACCCAAAAAGTAAGTCAGCGTCAGAAAGACCGACCGTTGGTGCTCCTGCCAGTCGGATGGGCTGGCTATGGTCTTGGTGAGTCGGTTCAGGAAGCCGTGGCTGTAGCCGGCCTGTACCTGTACGGGGCCGCGGCGGTAGCCCACCCCGCCCAGCAAGCCCGCGTCCCACGGGCTGACACTGGTGTAGTACGACGAGCCATCGGTAGCAAAGCGTACCCCGCCCGTACCGCCCCACGTCTCGATGGGCGCACCGTTGAGCGTGGCTTGAAAATTACCGTCGAATTTGCCGCTAACGCCGCGGGCTACGTACGGCCCGGCAAACAGCTGCCAGCCGTGGTTTTCGCTGGGCGTGTATACCACGGGCAGCTGCAGGGCCACATAGTTCAGGCGGAACCGCTGCCGGTACTCGCGCACGTATGGTCCTTGCGAGGTCGTTTGTTCCTCGCGCATGGTAGCGCGGCTGCCCTGATGCGTAAAAAGCAGGGCGGGCTGCACGGCCAGGCGGCCAAAAGGTTGGGTATAGGTGAGGCCTACCTGCAGGCCGTGCTCCAGGTGGTAGCGCTGCTGAGGCTGGTAATCTAACTGGCCGGTAAACCAGGCAGCATTGTAGCCGGCCCGCAGACCAAAGTGGCCCTGAGCCTGTGCGTAGGTAATTGTAGTCAGCGCAAAGATTGCGGCGAGTAATGGTTTGAGCATATAAGATCAGTGCAGTAGGTGGCGCCGGCACTTCCGGGGCCGTGAAAATAGCAGTGCTCAGCTACTAGCCGAGGCGCTGCTAGTGGTGATGCCCTTCGGGCGGTGGGGGCAACTCGGCAGCTGCCCGCGGCAGCAGGGCAGTGGGTACGCGCGGGTAGTGGTGGTGCACGTGGTGAAAGGCAAACGACGACACCACCGGCGTCCAGAACTGGGCGGTGTGAGCGGCCGCGCGCACCGCCGGATGGTGCGGGGCCAAGCGGTGCGGAATGTAGGAGGCCCAGATAGGCAAGGTGGCACTCATCAGGAAGGCCACGCCCCAATATACCAAGCCCACGAGGCTGCCCGCCCACAGGTATAACCCCACAAAAACGGCCAGCAACAGCAGGGTATAGGCCGTTTCGAGCAGCTGAATGCTCCGCGTGTGCGGAGCCATACGCAGCGACTCGCGGCGCAGCATCAGGATGTGGTAAGGACCCTGCCACAGCACGCGGCCAAAGGTCCAGGTGGCCGGCGCGCCCTCGGGGTCGTCATCGGCCAGGCAGTGAGCGTGGTGGCGCAGGTGCGTGACCTGCAAGGCGTGGCCGCTCTTCAGCAGCAGCAGCCCGCTGAGCGTAAGCAGGCGGGCGTTGGCCGGCTTTGAGAGGCCCAGCGCGTTGTGCATGCTGTCGTGCATCTGCACGAAGGCGGCCAGGCTGGTAGCCACGGCCAGCGGTACCGCCAGCCACCACCAGCCCGCCACCGCCGTACCGGCGTACAGCGCCAGCAGCAGCCAGGGGCGCAGCACCTCAATGCGGCGCTGGGCCCCGGTAAGGCGTAAATGGGCCGCAGCGGCGTTGGGCTTCATAACAAGCAGAAAGGATGTACGGTAGCAGGGCCAGCGCCACTTAACCGCGCAGCCGGAAGAAATACGCCGCCGAGAACTGCAGCACGCGGTTGCGCACCCGGTCGCCGGGCCGCTGGTTGTCCGGGCCGTTCGGGATTATGTTGCCCAGGCCCACACCGTAGCTCGCCTGTACCTGCAACGCTTTGGCCTTGAAGCCGAGGCCAGCGTTGATGCCCCAATCCAGCTTGCGGGCGTAGTGCTGCGTGTAGTCGCGCTCGGCCTGGGCCACAAACTTGACGTTGGTGTCCTCTTCCTGCGGCACGTTGCTGCCCATGTAGGAAGCCGTGTACTTCAGGTGGTCTTCGCCTTTGAGCCCCACGCCCAGGTAAGGCCCTGCCAACACCAGCAGGCCGTATTCGCCGCCGGTGGAGTACACCGCGTTCAGGGGCACCTCGAAGTACGTGAGCTTGGTCGTGAGCGTGCCCTTTTTGGAAAAGGGGCCGTCTACGTAGCTGTACGCCACTTTGCTTCCTTTTTGGCTGAGCAGCAGAGCGGGCTGCACGGCAAAGCGTCCGAACTGGGCATTGAGGGCGACGCCGTATTGAGCACCCAGCAGGGCACCGTCTTTCAGGTACTTGTCTGCGGGCTTGGCAGCAATGCTGGCGATGTTGAGGCCCACGCGGGGCGCCACCGATACCTGAACCTGGGCCTGGACGTGGTGGCCACTTAGCAGGGCTAAGGTCAGGCCAGATAGTAAAGTGTATGTGGCACGCATAACAGAACGAAAAATGACAAAGCCCGCCAATGCGGCCGGGCCTATACGTTGCCAAAAATACAGGAAGCGAGGCGTTTGTGTGGAAGTTTCTGCGGCGACGGGCACGGCGCCCTGGTAGGCTACTCCACCGGCGGCTGGGCGCTCAAAATAAAAAGGCCCGGTTTTCGTGTGGAATGCCAGGCTTGCGGGCATCCTATAGCCGTAAATCCCTTGCTTTGCTCATGCGTTTTTCCTTCGTTATCCTGGCCTTTTGGCTGTTGTGCATGGTAGCTCCCTCCAATGCCTCCGCGCCGCCGGCCGGCGGCCCTTACGCTGCTCAGTGGAAGAAAATCGACGCGCTGCTGGCCAAGGAGCAGACCGAAGCGGCCCGCAAACTGGTGCTCGACATCTACCAGAAAACGCGCGCCGCCGGGCAAACGGCCGATTACGTCCGCTCCCTGGTGTACCGGCTGCATTTGCTGGAGCTGAAGGAGGAAGACGCCGACGTCAAAGGCATTGCGCTGCTGGAAGCCGACCTGCCCGCGGCTAAGTTTCCGGCCCGGCCGCTGCTGCACTCCCTGCTGGCCGAGCAGTACCACGACTACCTGCAACAGAACCGCTACCGCCTCTACAACCGCAGCAACGTGGCCCAGGACGTCGACCTGACGGAGGATGCCGCTGATACCGCTGCCGCCGGCGGCATTGCCAGCTGGGACGCCGCCCGGCTGGCCAGCCAGGTAGTGCGCCACTACCGCGCCTCGGTGGAAACCGACGCCCAGCGGCAGCAGCAAACCAGCCTGCGGGAGCTGGGCCAGCTCGCCACGCCCGCCGACGTAGTGGGCCAGCAGCTGCGCCCTACGCTCTACGATTTGCTCGCGCACCGCGCCATCGAGGGGCTCAACGACGACGAGCTGTACCTGACCCGGCCCGCCGAGCAGTTCCGCTTCACCGATGCCCGCCTGTTGGCTTCGAACCCCGAATTTGCTCAGCTGCCCATTACAGCCCCGGCGGCCGATTCGCTCAACGGCCCGTACTACGCCCTGCGTCTGTGGCAGGAGTTGACGCGCTTCCGCCTGACCCAAACGAACCCCGCTGCTGCCGCCGACGTGGAGCGCCTGCGCCTGGCCTTCGTGCACGAGCACGCGGCTTTTCCCAATAAGCGCACGGCCTACGAAGCCGCGCTGCGCCGCGCCCAGAGCCAGTACGAGACGTTGCCCGCCTGGGCCGATTTTCAGGCCGAGCTAGCCCAACTGGCGCAGCAGCGCGGCGAGCTGACCACGGCCATGAGCCTGGCCCGCGCCGCCGCGCAGCGGTTCCCCAAATCGGTAGGGGCGGCCCGGGCCCAGGGCATCATCAACGAGCTGGAAGCGCCCAGCCTGAGCGTGCAAACCACCGAAGTGCAACTGCCCGGTCAGGCTTTGCTGCTGAATGTGCAGTACCGCAACCTACAGCAAGTGCACGCTTTTGCCTGGAAGCTGCCCGCAGCGGCCCTGCTGCGCGAAGCCAACAGCCAGCGCCAGGCCGATATCCGGAAGGCTTACGCCAAGCAACTGGCCGGCAAGCCCGCGGCGCAGTGGGCGCTGAGCCTGCCCGGCCCGCAGGACTACAAAACGCACCGCGCCGAGCTTGCTGGTCCGGCGCTGCCCGCCGGGCATTACCTGGTGGTGCTAAGCACCGCCGCCGAGCGGCCCACCAAGGAGCGCGTCGACATAGCCACTACTTACGCGTTTTTGTCGGTGAGCGAGCTGGCCTCGGTGCACCGCGCCGCGCCCGAAGGCGGCGTGGATGTGTGGACGCTGAACCGGCGCAGCGGCCAGCCCGCGGGCGGCGTCACGGTGCAGCCCTGGTTTCAGCAGTACGATAACACAGGCCGCACCAACACCACGGCTGGCGAAGCCCAAACCAGCGCCGCCGATGGACACTTGACCATTCGGCCAAAACCCGCCGATGAGCAGCGCCGCTACATGCGCGCCCTGCTGCTGCGTCAGGGCCGCGACACGCTGGTGCTACAGGAAAACCTGGGCTATTACCGCCCGCCGGTAACCGTTGAAGAAAACGTAAACCTGCAGGCTTTCATCTACACCGACCGCGCCATCTACCGGCCGGGTCAGACGCTGTACTTCAAGGCCATCGTGGCCAATCAGGTGAACGGGCGCAGCCAGGTGGTAAAGAACCTGCCGCTGCGGGTGCGGCTGCTGGATGTCAACGGCCAGCAGGTGCAGGAGCTGCCATTTACCACCTCCGATTTTGGCTCGCTCAACGGTTCCCTCACCTTGCCCACCGGCCTGCTCAACGGGCAGATGCAGCTGGTGGTAGCAGCGGGGCTGAGCAATTCCGCTGCCGATCCATGGCTGGGCAACCAGAGCTTTGCCGTGGAAGACTACAAGCGCCCGACCTTCTTCGTGGCACTCGACCCGGTGAAGGGCACGCCCAAGCTCGGCGACACGCTTTCGGTGCACGGCACGGCTACGGCCTATGCCGGCCCGGCCGTGGACGCCGCCACGGTGCAATACCGCGTGGTGCGGCGCACCATTTGGCCGATGTTTGGCTGGGGTGAGCTGGACTTTGGCTTTGGTGGGGGGCGCGTAGGCGGCGGGCGGCCGTTTTTCCCCGGCCGCGGCGGCGAGCAGCAAATAGCCACCGGCACCGCGCAAACCGATGCGCAGGGCCGCTTCCGCGTATCGTTTACGGCTACCCCGCCCGACGAGGCGCTGAACGACGAAGCCGATAACCCCGATGGCGACGAAGACGGCCAGTACCGCCCGCCCTTCCCGGTGCGTCCCACCTACGTCTTCGACGTAACGGCCGACGTAACGGACCCCAACGGCGAAACCCGCTCGGCGCAACGCGGCGTCACGCTGGGCGGCACGGCCCTGAACCTCAGCCTGAGCGGTCCGGCGCAAGTCAACCAGCAGCAAGTGGCCGCCGCTGATTTCAGCCTGCGCAGCCAGAATGCCACCGGCGAGGCGGTGCCCGCCGCCGGCACGCTCACGCTCTACCGCCTCACGCCGCCCGCCCGAACCCTGCACCCGCGCCTCGGCCCCGCGCCCGATCAGGCCGGCCTGCCGCGCGAACAGCACGAGCGGCTGTTTGCGCACGAGCCCTGGCTGCGCGAAGACAACCCGAACACCTGGCCGCGGCAGCAGGTAGGCCAGTGGGCATTCGAGACCAAGCAAACCAACGACTTAGCTCAGGCCAGCCAAGCCCTGGCAACCCAAACGCCCGGTGCCTACCTGCTGGAAGCGCGCAGCGTACTCGGTGCCGATACGGCCCGTGCCCGCCTCGGCTTCATGCTCTACAGCCCCACGGCCGCGCAAGCCCCGCTGCCCACGCCTGCGTGGCTGACGAGCCTGCAGGACAGCGTGGCGCCCGGTCAGGCGGCGCAGGTGCTCATCGGCACCGGCTTAGAGCAGGTGCAGGCTCGGCTGGAAGTGGAAAGCCGCGGCCAGCTGGTGCGCGGCGAGTGGCTGACTTTGCGCCGGGAGCAGCGCCTCATCAGCCTGCCCACGCCGGCCGGCCAGACCGCCCCGATGATGGTGCGGCTGGTGTTCGTGCAGGATGGCCACTTCTACCAGCGCGAAGCCACCATTCAGGTAGCCGAGCCCGAGCGGCCGCTGGAACTCACACTCAGCACCTTCCGCGACAAGCTGCAGCCCGGCCAGAAGGAAACCTGGCGCCTGACCATCAAAAACAGCCAAAACCAGCCCGCTGCGGCCGAATTGCTGGCTTCGCTCTACGACCAGTCGCTCGATTATTTTCGCCCGCATTCCTTCGCGCGGCCCGAGCTGCCGCAGCCGTACTACGGAGAGCGGTTCGGCTGGTCGGCGCGGTTCGGCAGCGCGGATTGGGAGACGTTGTTTGAGCTGTTTGAAGCGAAGGAAACGGGGCAACAGGAGTATCTGTATCCGAAACTGCGTTTGAGTTGGGACGATTGGATGGCAGGTGTAATGAGCCAAGGACGCAACGGCCTTGGTGAAGTGGTTGTGTATGGTACTGCCCCAGCTATGCGGCACGATATTACGGGTGCGGTAGGAACGTCTCCACGGGTTATGCGTGCTGCGGCTCCAGCTATGCCGCCACCGCCAAACGCTTCCGCGCCAATGGCTATGAAAGCCTCTGTTGATGCTAGCTTCGGCAACGACCAAAAGCAGCTAAACGAAGTCGTTACCGTCGGCTACGGCACGCAAAAGGGCAAACCCGCCGACCTCAGCACCGTGCCCGTGCGCTCCGACTTCCGCGAAACCGCCCTGTGGGCGCCTGCCGTGCGTACCAACGCCAAGGGTGAAGTAGTACTGGAATTCCAGATGCCCGAAGCCGTGACGCGCTGGCAGCTGCTGACGCTGGCGCACAGGCCTGACCTGCAAACCGGCCTGCTGGCCCGCCAACTCGTCACGCAGAAGGAGCTGATGGTGACGCCCAACGCCCCGCGCTTCTTCCGCGAAGGCGACCAGCTGCGCCTCACCGCCAAAATCAGCAACCTCACGGCCAAGGCCCTCAACGGCGACGCCCAGCTACTACTTTTCGATGCGCGCACCAACCAGCCGCTGGACAAGCAGCTGCTCAAAGGCTCGGGCAAGGCCAAGTTCAAAGTCGGGGCGCAGCAAGGCACCACCGTGGGTTGGGACCTCACCATCCCCAGCACCGGCCTGGAAGCCGTGACTTACCGCGTGGTGGCTCGCGCCAAGGACTTCACCGACGGCGAGGAAAACACCCTACCGGTGCTGCCCAACCGCCTGCTCGTGACCGAAGCCCTGCCGCTGACTGTGCGCGGCACTGGCACGCGCACCTTCGAGCTGAAGAAGCTCACCAGCACCAGCTCGGCCACGCGCCAAAACCAGAGCCTGACCCTGGAGCTGACCAGCAACCCCGCCTGGTACGCCGTGCAGGCCCTGCCGTACCTGATGGAGTACCCCTACGAGTGCTCCGAGCAAGTCTTCTCGCGCCTCTACGCCAACGTGCTGGCCGCCCGCATCCTGCAGCAAAATCCGCGTATCCGGCCGGTGCTGGCTGAGTGGCAGAAAGCCGCGGCCAGCGGTGACAAGAACGCGCTGCGCAGCAAGCTGGAGCAGAACCAGGAGCTGAAAGCCCTGCTGCTGCAGGAGACGCCTTGGGTGCGCGAGGGCCAGAGCGACACGGAGCGCATGCGCCGTCTCGCTACCCTCTTCGACGAGCAACGCCTGCAGGCCGAAACTCTGCGCGCTGCCCAGAAGCTGGCCGAGCTGCAGAACCCCAACGGCGCCTTCCCGTGGTTTAAGCAGATGCCCGACAACGCCTACATCACGCAGCTGGTGGTGGCGGGCTTTGGGCGCCTGCGCCAGCTCGGGGCCTTCGATGCGCTGCAGGATGCCCGCACCGCCGAGCTGCTGCGCCGCGCCGTGGCCTACCTCGACCGGGACCTGGCCAACGACTACGCCCAGCTGCGCCGACAAAAAGGCGTGAAGCTCACCGATAACCACCTGTCCGACGGCACGGTGCACGCGCTCTACGCCCGCTCGTTCTGGCTGAAAGACCTGCCGCTCGACAAAGCCGCCAGCCCCGCCTACGACTACTACCGCGGGCAAGCCGCGCAGTACTGGACGGGCCGCAACCGCTACGTGCAGGCCCTAACGGCCGTGGCGCTGAACCGTTTCAGCGGCGGTAAGGCCGACAAAAATGTGCCCGCCGCCATCGTGGAAGCCCTGCGCCAGAACGCCCTGCACTCCGAGGAGCTGGGCATGTACTGGAAGGACGTGCAGCCCGGCTTCTACTGGCAGCAGGCGCCCGTCGAGACGCAGGCCCAGCTGATCGAGGCCTTCCGCGAAGTCGCAGGCGACGAGCAGTCGGTGGAGGAAATGAAGCTGTGGCTGCTGAGCCACAAGCGCACCCACAACTGGGAAAGTACCCGCGCCACCGCCGATGCCTGCTACGCCCTGCTGCTGCAAGGCTCACGCAATTGGCTGGAGCCCGCGCAGCCGCTGCAAGTCACGCTCGGCAGCCAAAAAATCAACACCACCGAAGGCGCCGAAGCCGGCACCGGCTATATCAAGCGCAGCTTCCCCGGCGCCGAGATGCAGGCCAGCATGGGCAAGGTGCAGGTGCAGAAAACCGACGCCGGCGTGGCCTGGGGCGGGCTGTACTGGCAGTACTTCGAGCAGCTCGACAAAATCACCCGCGCCGACAACGCCCCTCTGACGCTCACGCGCCAGCTATTCCGCGAAACGCCAGGCACCAACGGCCCCGTGCTCACGCCTATGACTGCCGGCGCGCCTTTGCGGGTAGGGGAGGTGCTGGTGGTGCGTCTGGTGCTCAAGACCGACCGGGAGCTGGAGTTCGTGCACCTGAAGGACACCCGCGCCGCCGGCCTGGAGCTTATCGGCCAGACCTCGGGCTACCGCTACCAGCAGGGCCTTGGCTACTACGAAAGCCCCCGCGACGCGGCCACCAACTTCTTCCTCGATGTGGTGCCGCGCGGCTCGCACGTGTTCGAGTACCGCCTGCGCGCCGCCCAGGCCGGCGACTTCAGCTCCGGCATCAGCCAGGTGCAGTGCCTCTACGCGCCGGAATTTACCTCGCACTCGGCCGGGCAGCGCCTGCGCATCGCCGGGCAGTAATGCCGAACCTGCGCCGCGCGTCATTAGTGAATGTGGGACCATGGCGGCGTGGGCGATGCAGCGCGGACTAAACGTTCGCGCTGCATCGCCCACGCCGATAAGGCTGGGCTTTGCGAGGTAAAAGTTGGCTTATACCCGGTTGAGTGGCAATGGGTTTGCGAGGCGCTTACTTGCGCTGTACTTTTGCGGTCCGGTTGATTTTTTTGGAGGTTACTGATGCTAAGAACTGCTTTTTGCACGGCCGTGATGGCCGTACTAACGCTGACTGTACAGGCCCAACAGGGACGTAAACCCGCCGTTCAGGGTGGCAAGGCTGTAGACACGGCCGGCAAAGCCGTTATTCCGGTCGGTCCTATACTGGCCGGTGAGGAAAAGCTAAGCGCCCAGGAACGGGCCGAGCGCACTTTCCTGATGCCCCCGCGCAAGAAAATGCACTCGATGCAGCCCCTGGCCCCGCAGCCTGACCCTAGCCAGGCGGGCGCCGTTGCCATTGGTCCGCCCACGGTAGAAGAAGCAGCGGCTGAAGAAGCCGCCAAAGCCGAAGCGGCCAAGCCTGCTACCGTGCATCACCGCTCCTCAACGCGCCACCGCTCCGTACACCACAACTCGGCCGGCAAGAAGAAAACGGTGACGAAAAAGTCGTCGAGCAAGAAAAAGAGCACCAGCTCGAAAAAGCGCAGCTCGTCCCGCCGTCGGCGGTAGCCGCGGCTGCACCAGAGCACAAAAAAGCGGCGTCCCAGACCGGGACGCCGCTTTTTTGTGGCAGCTACCTGCAGGCTCGCTACGCGTTTTGCGGCATCAGGCGCACCACCAGCCCATCGAGGCGCTCGGTAATGCGGATCTGGCAGGAAAGGCGGCTGCCCTGCGACATCACCGGCAAGGATTCCAGCATGGCCATTTCGTCGTCGGAGGGCTCGGGCAGCTCGGGGCCGGCCAGCACCTCCACGTGGCAGGTGCCGCACAAGGCCATGCCGCCGCAGGTGGCCTGAATCTCGTAGCCCGAGGCCTTCATCACTTCCATCAGGCTCAGGCCCATATCGGTGGGGGCTACTAGCTCCGTGCGCTGGCCCGGCGCCTCCTCCACGTACACGCGTACTTCGTCGGTCATATTGGGATTAGAAGGGAGAGGTTAGAAGTGAGAAGTTAGACAGATGTTCGGACGCACAAAAGCGGTGCAGACGAGGTCTAACTTCTCACCTCTAACCTCTCATGTCTCAGATTACAGCGTAGGAACCCCGTTGACGGTGGTGTACTTCAGCACGTACTTCTTGTCGGGGTATATGTGCTTGTAGGCGCCCTGGGCCATCAGCGCGGCCTCGTGGAAGCCGCAGAGGATGAGCTTCAGCTTGCCAGGGTAGGTGTTGATGTCGCCGATGGCGTACACACCGGGCACCGAGGTGCTGTAGTCCAGCGTGTTCACCTTCACCGCGTCGTCTTCCAGCTCCAGGCCCCACTCGCCGATGGGCCCGAGCTTGGGGGTGAGGCCGAAGAGCGGGATAAACGAATCCACGGCCAGCGTACGGGCAGTGCTGTCGTTGGCGGTAATGGTTACGGCTTCCAGGGCCTCGGGGCCGTGTACGTGGGTCACGTTGGAGTTGAGCACCAGGTTTACTTTGCCAGCTTCGTGCAGGGCTTTAACCTTCTCGGCCGAGTCGGCGGCGCCGCGGAAGGTAGTGCCGCGGTGCACCAGCGTCACTTCCTTGGCCACATTGGCCAGGAAAATGGTCCAGTCCAGGGCCGAGTCGCCGCCGCCGGCAATGACCAGGCGCTGGTCGCGGAAGGTTTCCGGGTCGCGCACCATGTAGTACACGCCCTTGCCGCCCTCGTAGTTTTCCAGGTTTTCGATGGCGGGCTTGCGCGGCTCAAACGAGCCCAGGCCGCCGGCAATGGCAATGGCCTTGCAGTGGATGAGCGTGCCGTCGGTGGTGGTGAGGTGGAACGAGCCGTCCTCCAGCTTCTCGAACTTCTCCACCCGCTCGCCCAGCGTGAAGGTGGGGTGGAAGGGCTCGATCTGGCGCATCAGGTTCTGAATCAGGTCGCCGGCCAGCACTTCGGGGTAGCCCGGGATGTCGTAGATGGGCTTCTTGGGGTAGATTTCCGACAGCTGCCCGCCCACCTGGGGCAGGGCGTCGACGACGTGGCAACGGAGCTTGAGCAAGCCGGCTTCAAAAACGGCAAACAGGCCCACGGGGCCGGCGCCGATGATGCAGATGTCAGTGGAAATAGTAGCGTGCATTACGTGGGTAGAACGGTCGACGGAGCGCGGCCCGCGGCGGGCGTGGCCCCGTTAGAATCAGCTAGATAACCACCGCAGGGTGCAAGTGGTTGCCCAAAGCCCGGAAACAGTGCGCAAAGGTACGGTGCCCGGCCCAAACCATTGCGGCCCGGCGCAAGCGAAGTCGATAAGACCGGGACGGGCGACGGTAAGGGCAGACCGGGGAACCGCTCGCTGCAGCAGGGCACTAAAAAAACCGGCTCGAAAAGCTCCGGGCCGGTTTTTTAGCGTGCTAAGGCCGCTTGGCGTTAGTAACGCCCGCGCCGGTCGCGGCCGCGGTCGTTTTGGTCATCCATGTCGTTGTAGCCGCGGCCGTAGCCCTGGCTGCCGCGGCCCGAGCCGCGGTTCATGTCGTCCTGGTCGTAGTCCGTCGACGGGCCGTACATCGATGAGTCGTAGGAGCCGTAAGATGAGCCGTAGGATGAGTTGTCGCGGCCGCTCATGCCGCTGCTCATCCCGCTCATGCTGCGGCCACCCATGCCCATATCGTCCGAAGACGATGAGGACGAGCGGCCCGACATGCCGCCGCGGTAGTTGTCGGTGTTGTCGTAGCTGCTGCGGCCGTACGAAGACGACGAGCCGTAATCCGACATGCCGCGGCCGTACGAGTTGCCGCGGTCGGAGTAGTCGTTCATGCCGCTGCTCATCCCGCCGCGGCGCGACGACGAGTAGTTCATGCTGCCGTAGCCGTCGTAGTCCATGTCATCCGACGAGTTGCTGCCCATCGACGACATGCCGCGGTCCATACCGCCACTCATGCCGCCCATATTGCCCATGCCGCGCTGCCCGTACGAAGACGACGTGCCCATGCCGCCGCTCATGCCGCGGCCGCCGTAGCCGTAGTCGTCGCGGTCGGAGCCGCCGCGGTTCGACATGCCGGAGGAGTAGCCGCGGTCATTGTCCATGTTGCCGCTCATGCCGTAGTCGGAGCGGCCCGTGCCCTGGCTCATGCCGCGGCCCGAGCCACGGTAATTCATGTCGCGGTCCATACCGCCGCCCATGCCCGAGTTCATGTCGGAATTCATCCCCGACATGCCCATGCCGGACATACCCATGCCCGAGCCCATTCCGCGGCCGGAGCCGCCGCGGTCCTGGCCGTACGACGAAGACATGTTCGACGAGCCGTAGTAGTCGCGGTCCATGTCGTCATCGTAGCGCGACGACATGCCACGGCTGGAGCTGCTTTGGCTGTACTGGTCGCGGTCCTGCTGGCGGCCTTGGTTCTGGCGGTTACTGCGGTTGTCGTACCGGTCGTCGTCGCGGTGCTGATTGTAATTTGCCATGGTGGGAAAGTGTTTTGGTTAGGCAAGAATGTACTTGCTAAATCGGCCAAAGGTTTCTTTCACGTGGGCGGCAAAACCTGCGAATTGGCCCTGGCGCAATCAGGTACGGGTTTTGGTCGTTAGGTATTTACGCGGAGCCGTTAGGGGGCATCCAGTCAGGCGGTTTTGCGTATAAACACGGAGCAATCAACTTGTTTGATGTCAATGGAAAGCAAATATTTTAAAGCCATTCCAGCGGACCTGCCCGACGAAGAGCAGGCCGCACGGCGCAAGCGGCAGAACCACGCCGAGTGGGGCATTGCCGTGGCCGCGCTGGGTGGCACTTTACCCAGTGCCACCATCCTGACCGAACTCCAACGCTACATCGACGGCGACCTGACTATAGAAGAACTGGCTGGCCTGGGGCACCCGCCCCGGCCCGAAACCAAGGCCTTCGAAGCCGTAGTGCACCGCGAGCGACTAAGCCGAGCTGCTTAGCGTTCCGGTTGAATAAATGGAAAGCCCGCCTGATAATTCAGGCGGGCTTTTTTGTGGCCGGAGCGCTACGCAAGCTGAACCGCCCGTCAGGTTGCCGGGCTGGTAGCATGGATGCTATAGAGCCGAACCGGGAACCGGCTCCGCGCCCGGCAGGTGCTAAAACCCAGCGGGCCGTGTTGTATCTTTGCCAACGGAGTTAGCAAACGGAGCCGGCGGTGGAAGCCCAATTCCCACAACGCAAGATCATTCACCTCGATATGGATGCGTTTTACGCCTCCGTGGAGCAGCGTGACAACCCCGAGCTGCGCGGCCGGCCGGTAGCGGTGGGGGGCGCCCGGCAGCGCGGCGTGGTGGCGGCGGCCAGCTACGAGGCCCGGCAGTTCGGGGTGCGCTCAGCCATGCCCTCGGTTACGGCGCTGCGCCAGTGCCCCGAGCTGATTTTCGTGAAGCCACGCTTCGAGGTGTACAAAGCCATTTCGCGGCAGATTCGCGCCATCTTCGCCGAGTACACGCCGCTGATCGAGCCCTTGTCCTTGGACGAGGCCTACCTCGACGTGACGGAAAACCTGCCGGGCATGACTTCGGCCACACAGATTGCGCGCGACATCCGGGCCAAGATCCTGGAGCAGACGCAGCTGACGGCTTCGGCGGGCATCAGCTACAACAAGTTTCTGGCGAAGTTGGCCTCCGATTACCGCAAGCCCAACGGGCAATTTGTCATCCGCCCCGAGCAGGGGCTGGACTTTGTGGCCGGGCTGTCGGTAGGACAGTTTCACGGCATCGGGCCGGCCACGGCCAAGAAGCTGAACGAACTGGGCATCTTCACCGGCCTGGATTTGCGCAACCAGTCCGAGCTGTTTCTGCGTCAGTACTTTGGCAAGGCCGGCGGCTACTACTACGCCATTGCCCGCGCCGAGGACCACCGCCCCGTGGTGCCCGATCGGGTGCGCAAGTCGGTGGGCTCCGAAACCACGTTTGCCCAGGACCTAACCAGCTACGAAGAGCTGGTGGAAGGCCTGCAGCCCAGCATCGACGAGGTGTGGGAGTACTGCCAGCGCGCCGAAATCCTGGGCCGCACCGTGACGGTGAAGGTGAAGTACGCCGACTTCCAACTGATTTCGCGCAGCCGCACCAGCCTCTCGCCGCTGGCCACGCCCGCGCTGCTGGCCCAGCTCACCGACGAGCTGCTGCGCGGGCTATTGCCCCTGCCCAAAGGCGTGCGCCTGCTCGGCGTGTCGCTCTCGAACCTGGAACCTATGGGCGATATGGCCGGGCGGCAGCTGGCATTTGGGTTCTGAGGGGGTGCTGAGTGCGCGGCTACATTCGGATACCGTGCGCCCGGGTACGAGCCGGCGGCGTAGCTTAGTGGCCTATGCAGCGGACTCCTTGCATCGACGTATACATCCTGTTAGAGCACTTTGATGAAGCTACCATCACCTTTTTTCGGCAGCACTACCTGGAGGGCCTCTCCGATACCCAGGATAAGTATTGGTGGCCCACTGATGCCGAGGAGCACGAAATTGAGCTCGAAACGACGGATATCTGGGAGATGATGCGCTTCCTGCTGGCGCATCCGAGTCGGTACATTTTCTATTTCTCGACCGCCGAGCCAGGCGCCACTAGCACCGGAATGGTGTTTTTCAACTCCGACAAAAGGTTGATTCTAGGCGTGGAAGTGCCGACGGCGCAGGAGCAATACTACCGTCAGAGGCTGTCCGCCGACTTCCATTCAAATCTGCTGCTCAGCTTGGGAGACGAGATACATCGGCCTGATTCCAAGGAGGAATTCATCCGCTGGATGAGCGCCTGCAACGGCTGATCCGCCGATGCTACGCCGCCCGCTTTTTTGCCCCCGGCACGTGCACCGGCCTGCCTTTGGCCCCGCCGGTGGGCTTGGGGCCGCGGGCCTTTAGGCGCTTTTTGGTGGCCCGTTCGGCCTTGCGCACCTCGCGGTTTTCCAGGCGCTGGGGCATACGCGCCATCAGCCGGTCGCGCACGAACTGGGCGAGGTGGGAGAGGGCAATGATCTGGGTGCCGTTGAGCAGCTTCACCATGTCACGGCGGCGCAGCAGGCTCACGTGGTGCAGGCCGTGGTCCATCAGGTACTGCTTCACCTCCGAGAGGCGCAGCAAACCGGCCACGGCGCCGCGCTCCACGGTGGCGTTGTAGCGGGCGGGGCGGTGCTCGTGTAGCCCCGCGGCCGAGGCCACCAGCACGCCTACCCAGTCGGGTACGGCATCGAGAAGCTTGGCGAGGTGCTTTTCCGTGACGACGAAGGTGACAAAGTCGTAAGCCCGGGCGTAGCAGGGCAGCTGCGCGGCCACGCGCTGCAGGGTGTCGCCGTCGCTTTTCAGCTCGTAGCCGTGCATGAAGTGCGCGGTGATGTGCACCACGTCGGCGCGGGTGGTGCCGGTGGGCAGCTCATCCACGTACACGCCGCCCTGAAGCAGCGGATACAGCAGCGCACGGATGTCGGGGTCATTCATGGAACCCCGAAGTTACACCGGCTCGGGCGGTCTGCCAAGCCGGGGCGCTAGGGCTGCGGCGCAGCGGCCAGCGGTTTGGTGAGTACCAGCAGCGTTAAGGCCTGTTTGGGAATGCCGTGCTGCGGGTCGTTGGGGAAGGGCCGCGTTTCGCCGCTGCGCCGGTAGCCGTGTCGCTCGTACCAGGCCACCAGCTCGGGACGGTCGGCCAGTACCGTCATGGTGGCCGTGCGGCAGCGGTGCTGCGCGCCGTAGGCTTCGGCCGCGGCCAGCAGGTGCTTGCCCAGGCCGCTGGCCTGCCGCTCGGGCGCCACGGCCAGCAGGCCCACGTACACCTCGTCGGCCCGAAGCTGCAGGTACACGCAGCCGAGTAGCTGCTGCGCCGCATCCCGCGCCAGCAGAATGCGGGCCTCGGGGGTACGCAGCAACTCGGCGAGGGCTGCCGCGTCGGTGCGCGGCCCTGCGAGCAGGTGGCTTTCGGCCGTCCAGCCCACTTGCCCGGCTGCGCCGCGGTAGGCGCGGTTAACCAAAGCTTCGAGTTCAGAAATATCGGCGGCGGTAGCAGTGCTGAGCTGAACGGGGGAATTCATGGCGCAAAATAATGGCCCGGCCGCATGCTGTGGTTTTTAGAATTCGGTAGCCTGTAAAGGCTGGGTAGACCTGCTGTTGAGTTTAGTTTAATTTTTTTGTGGTTTTGTTATAAAGTTTATAGCTTTCAATCGTAGCGCTACGCCGCCAGTGGTCAACGGGGCAGTTTGCCAGGCAAACTGAGAAGTAGGAGAAGTGCAGGGAACAAGGAAGTGAAGTAGGCCAATCAGAGCTAAGAATTCATACCAGTACCTGTCCGAGGAGCATGCATTCCCATTGTAAACCGCAGTATTATGACCGTATTGAGACACTGTGTACGGCCTTTGTCCCTTGTATTGGTTGCGGCGGCGCCCGCCGCGGCCCAAACCGCTATTAACGACCTTTCGCCCGCCGCCAATGCGACCAGCGCGGGGCAGGCATTGCCAGTAGAAGTAAGCTTCAGCCGCGCCATGCAGGCTAGTGCTGTCTCTGCCTTGCGGGTGTACAGCGCCCAGCGCGGCGGCTGCCGTACGGGTCACAGCGGTACGACCTCCGTCAACGGGGTGCACGTGAACTTTGCGCCCAGCTATAACTGGCGTCCCGGCGAAACGGTGGCAGCTACCGTCACGACGGCGGCGCGCAGCGTCAACAACCAGAACCTGGAAAAAGCCCGCGTGTACCAGTTCACGGCGGCGGCCGGGGGCAGCGGGCGGGGCTTCTTTCTGAGCCCGGGCAGCGCCGCCACGGCTGAGTTGCCCGTGGGGGCTGGTGCCCGCACCATCGCCGCCGCCGACGTGGACAACGACGGCGACCTGGACCTCATTACCGGCGACGCGGCCGCCGACGGGCGCAGCGGTGGGGCTCTCACCATTCGGCTCAACGACGGCCGGGGGGTGTTCAGCCTTGGTGGCGTGTACACCGTCGGCGACGAGTTTACCAGCCTGCTGAACCTCGTGGTGGGGGACGTGGATGCCGATGGAGACATCGACGTGGCGGCGTATTCTTACGGCCCGCAGGCCCGCGGTATGCGCATCTGCCTGAACGACGGCGCCGGGCACTTTACTGCTACCTCCGCCGGGGCGCCCTCCGTGGGGCGCTTCACCTTTGGCCTGACCATGGGCGACGTGGACGGTGACGGCGACCTGGACCTGGCCTCTACCACCACCGACCAAGGGGCCATCTACGTCCGCTTCAACAACGGCGACGGCACCTACGCCGCGACGGGCGCCGATGTGCCCGTGAGCAACGAGCCGCGCAGCGTGGCCCTGGCTGATGTGGATAGTGACGGCGACCTGGATATCGTGGCGAGCTGCGCCCGATTCGGCATAGTGAGCGTGCGCCTCAACAACGGCAGCGGCAGCTTTAGCGGCGGTGGCGACTTCATCGTGGGCGCCAATGCCAACGGCCTGCAGTTGGCCGACCTCGACCAGGACGGCGACCTGGACCTGCTCACCACGAATCTGAACGGCACCGAAGCCAGCCAACTGACCGTGCGCTTCAACAATGGCACGGGCAGCTTCAGCGGTGGCACCCAGTACTACCTCGGCGTCGATGCGCTGAGCGTGAAAACCGCCGACGTGGACGGTGACGGCGACCTGGATGCGCTGGCGCCGAACACGACGGACAATACCGTCTCGGTAGCCCTCAACAACGGCCGAGGGGTATTCGTCATGCAGCCCGCTATCAGCGTGACGACCAACCCCCAAGGCCTGGAAGTGGCTGACCTCGACGGCGACAACGACCTGGATCTACTCAGTGCCAGCGGGGCCGCCGTGAGCGTGCGCCTCAACCAGGCAGCCGCCGCTCCGCTGCCCGTGGCGCTGACGCGCTTTACGGCCGAGCGCCGCGGCTCCACGGCTTACCTGGAATGGACCACCGCCCAGGAGAAGACCAACGCCGGCTTTGCGGTGGAAGCCTCCGCTGACGGCGCCAGCTTCCGCCGCATCGGTTGGGTGGCCGGCCATGGCAACAGCTCCGTGGCCCACACCTACCATTTCACCGATGCGCGCCTGACCCGCTACGGCAGCAATACCGTGTATTACCGCCTGCGCCAGCAGGATACCGACGGCACCGAAACGACCTCGGCGGTGCAGGCCGTGGCCTTGCCGCCGGGCAGCCGCGAGCTGGCCCAGTTGGCGGTATGGCCCAATCCCGCGCGCGAAGCCGTGTGGGTAGAGGGGGCGGCTCCCGGCCAGGCCGTGCAGGTACTGGATGCCATGGGGCGCGTGGTGTTCAGCAGCGTAATGGCGGATTCGGGACCGGCGCAGCTAAGGCTGCCCGCGCTGCCGGCCGGCACCTACGCCGTGCGCTGCGGCCGCGAAACGAGGCGGCTAGTCGTCGAATAAGCCCGTCTGTCCGGCACGCGCGGGGTGCGTCGGCCTGCACGGCAGGTTCGGCGCGCCCCGCGGGGCTTTTACCTGCGCCCTGAACGGAGTAATTCAGTAGCTTCGCTGCCGGTGCCGGGCCGCGTTGGCGCGTATTTTTGCGCCGTCCGAAAGCTGGGGTAGCCGCTGCTACGCTTCCCAGGTCGGCACCTGCTGCCGCGGCCATTCAGGGGCGGGCGCGTTACCACGATGGCCAAAGCAAACAAGCGCGTTTCCATTGCCGACCTCGCCGCGGAGCTGGGCCTGTCCACTTCCACGATTTCGCGCGCCCTCAACAACGCCGTCGACGTGAGCGACGCGACCAAGGCGCAGGTATGGGCCCTGGCCGAAAAGCTAGGCTACCAGCCCAACACCCTGGCCGCCGCCCTGCGCCGCGGCCGCAGTAATCTGCTCGGCGTCATCGTACCGCACATCACCGGGGCATTTTTTCCGGCCATCGTGCACGGCATCGAGGACGTGGCCAGCAAGGCCGGCTACAATGTGCTCATCTGCCAGTCGAACGAGGACGTGGCGCAGGAGCAAAAGCACATCGATGCGCTGCTGCAGGCCCAGGTCGACGGGGTGCTGGTATCCATGTCGAATACCACGCGCGAGCTGACGCACTTCGAAAAAGTGCGCAAGCACGGGGTGCCGCTGGTGTTCTTCGACCGCATGCCCGAGCTGCCCGGCAGCAGCGGCGTGGTGGTGGATGACTACCGCGGCGCTTACCAGGTGATGGAGCATCTGATCAGCCAGGGCTGCCGCCGCATAGCGCACCTCGCGGGCCCGCTGCACCTGAACACCACCTACAACCGCTACCGCGCTTACCACGACGCGCTGCTGGCCCATCAGCTGCCGCACGACACGCGCCTGGTGTACCAGCTGCCCGATTCCAGCGTGGAGGCCGGCATGGCCGCCATGCGCGAACTGCTGCGCCTGCAGCCGCGCCCCGACGCCGTGTTTTCGGCTTACGACTTCCCCGCTGGCGGCGCGCTCCAATTGCTGGAGGAGGCTGCCCTGCGCGTCCCCACTGATGTGGCTTTGGCTGGCTTCAGCAACGAGCCCTTTACCACCATGATCCGGCCGCAGCTAACCTCAGTGGATCAGCGCGGGCAGCAGCTCGGCGAAATAGCGGTGCAGCTGTTTCTGCAGCTGCAAAAGCGCACCGAAAACTTCGCCGGGCAGCGCATCGTGCTCAAGCCCCACCTGATTGTGCGCGAGTCGTCGCGGCGGGAGCCGGTAGCGCAGTAGCTGCCTGAAGCTTATGACACCCTGTTTCCGCATGGAACTAGCTTTAGTGCTACCACAAACTAAAGGGGCTGCTCAGGCATCAAAACCAAACGGCGCCGGCCTGCTACATGGAGCAGGCCGGCGCCGTTGTCATTAGGCGCTAGATGACTCGCGGCTTACCAGTAAGCCGTGTAGAGCACCGTTAGCAGGGCAATGACCACCAGCGAGCCGATGGCGAAGCTGCGGTGCGGGCGGAACATGGCCGTATCCACGATGAGGCCCTTGGGCTGCACGCCGCGGCTAGTTTCGATCAGGCTGATGATGACCATGGCGATGATGCAGATGACGAACACGAAGCCCATCCGGTCGAGGAAGGGAATTTCGTAAACGCCGGCGGCATTGGGCACCGCGAAGCCCAGCGGGGCCAGGAACGACAGATCAACCATGCCCGGAAGGAACTTGAAGAGCACCGAGAGCAGGAAGCCGCCGATGGTGGCAAACAAGGCCGCCGAGGACGTGGTGCGCTTCCAGAAGAAGCCCAGGATGAACATGGCGAAGATGCCCGGCGACACGAAGCCGGTGTATTCCTGGATGTACTGGAAGCCGCCTTTCTTATCAATGCCCAGGTGCGGGGCGATGAGCACGCCCAGAATCATGGCTACTACCACCGTGATTTTACCCACGTTCACCATCTTCTTTTCCGAAGCGTCCACGTTCAGCACCTTCTTGTAAATGTCGAGGGTGAAGATGGTGGCAATGGAGTTGGCTTTGCCGGCCAACGAAGCTACCACGGCGGCCGTGAGGGCGGCGAAGGAGAGACCCTTCAGACCCGTGGGTAGAATGTTGAGCAGCACCGGGTAGGCGCGGTCGGGGTTCAGGTCGTCGCCCGTCCCGAACTCGGTGGCGCCGAACACGCCTTCCTTGTAGAGCACGTAGGCCGCGATGCCGGGCAGCACCACAATAACGGGCATGAGCAGCTTCAGGAAGGCGGCAAACAAGATACCGTTGCGGGCCGTGGGCAGATCAGCACCGAGGGCGCGCTGGGTGATGTACTGGTTGCAGCCCCAGTAGTTCAGGTTCACAATCCACATGCCGCCGAGCAGCACCGTCAGGCCGGGCAGGTCGATGAAGTCGGGGTCGTCGCGGTCCACGATCATGTGGAAGTGGTCGTTGGCGGCCTTGGTCATTTCGGAGAAGCCGGCCAGCACGCCCGTTTGGCCGAAGTGCTCGGCTACCATGTTCAGCGCCAGGTACGTAGTGGCCAAACCGCCCAGAATCAGGAAGAACACCTGAATGACGTCGGTAAAGCCGATAACCTTCATGCCGCCCAGCGTGATGATGACGGCGAAAAAGGCCAGGGCATACATGCAGAAATCCAGGTTCAGGCCGGAAATGCTGCTCACGGCAATGGCGCCGAGGTACAGAATCGAGGTCAGGTTCACCACCACGTACAGCGCCAGCCAGAAAATGGCCATGATCATGGCCACCGTGCTGTTGTAGCGCTGGCTCAGGAACTGCGGCATCGTGAAGATGTGGTTCTTCAGGTATACCGGGATGAAGAACGTGGCCACGATGATGAGCGTAAGGGCGGCCATCCACTCGTAAGTGGAAATAGCCAGGCCGATCTTGAAGCCCGAGCCCGACATGCCCACGAACTGCTCGGCGGAGATGTTGGAGGCGATGAGCGAGGAGCCAATGGCCCACCACGTGAGGGAGCCTTCGGCCAGGAAGTAGTCCTTCGAGTCGCCTTCCACGGTGCCGTCGTGGCCCGTCTTGCGGCGGTATACCCAAATGCCGTAGCCGGCGACAATCAGGAAATAAATGAAAAAGACGACGTAGTCGAGGGTGGACAGCTGGTGCACTGGCGGAGGATTGGAGTAGGCAATGGCGGTAAAAATGAGCAATGCAGCCGAGAGTACCATCCTGTAGAGGCGGTATTCTCGGGCTGCACGGCCCCTTTTTCCTAGATAAAGCGGTTAATCAGGTTCTCCAGGTACTCCTGGCGGCCGCTGACGACGGCGGGCTCCCCATTCTGGGCGGCGTAGTCGCGCAGCTGCTCCAGGCTCATTTGGCCCTGCTCGAAGGCCTGACCGGCGCCCTCATCAAACGAGGCGTAGCGCTGCTGGCGCAGCTGGCGGTAGTCCGATTTCTGCAGCACGTTGTCGGCCGTGATGAGGGCGCGGGCGAAGATATCCATGCCGCCGATGTGGGCGTGGAACAGATCCTGCACGTCAGTGGAGTTGCGGCGGATTTTGGCGTCGAAGTTGATGCCGCCGCCCTGCAGCCCGCCGTGCTCCAGAATCACCAGCATGGCCTCGGTCAGCTCGTAGATGTCGTTGGGGAACTGGTCAGTGTCCCAGCCGTTCTGGTAGTCGCCGCGGTTGGCGTCGATGCTGCCGAGCAGGCCGGCGTCGGCGGCTACCTGCAGCTCGTGCTGGAAGGTGTGGCCGGCCAGCGTGGCGTGGTTTACCTCCAGGTTCAGCTTGAAGTCGTCCTGCAGGCCGTACTGGCGCAGGAAGCCGATGACGGTGGCCGCGTCGTAGTCGTATTGGTGCTTGGTGGGCTCCATGGGCTTGGGCTCGATGAAGAACGTGCCCTGGAAGCCGTTGCGGCGGGCGTAGTCCTTGGCCGTGTGCAGGAACTTAGCGAAGTGTTCCTGCTCGCGCTTCATATTGGTATTGAGCAGCGTCATATAGCCTTCGCGGCCGCCCCAGAACACGTAGTTCTCGCCGCCCAGCGCGATGGTCGCGTCCAGCGCGGCCTTCACCTGCGCCGCGCCGTGGGCCAGCACGTGGAAGTCGGGGTTGGTGGCGGCGCCGTTCATGTAGCGGCGGTGCGAGAAGAGGTTGGCCGTGCCCCAGAGCAGCTTGATACCGGTTTCCTGCTGCTTCTGCTTGGCGTACTCCACCATGGTCTGCAGGCGTCGCTCATTGTCGGCCACGTCGTTGGTGTAATCCACCACGTCTACGTCGTGGAAGCAGTAGTAGGGCAGGCTCAGCTTGGTCATGAACTCGAAGGCCGCGTCCATCTTGGCCTTGGCGCGGCCGATGGGGTCGGCGTCGGCGTCCCAGGGAAACAGGTGCGTCGGCTCGCCGAAGGGGTCGGCGCCGGAGCCGTTGAAGGAGTGCCAGTAGGCGCCGGCGAAGCGCAGCCACTCCTTCATGGGCTTGCCCGCTACTACGCGGGTTTCGTCGTACCAGCGGAAAGCCAGCGGGTTGTCGGTGTCGCGGCCTTCGTATTTGATTTGGGGAATGCTGCTGAAAAGGGTGCTCATATGTAGTGGGAAGTGGGGTGAGTAGTAAAGGCGTAAAGGCCAGTCGGTTAAAGCTAAGGCTAGTTTCCCTCCTCAGATGAGGAGGGAAACTAGCTTCTAGCCCTAGCTCTGGTTATTCGTCAATGCAGCTTGGGGCTGGGGCAGGCGACTTAGCAGTTCAGTTTTCCAGCGCTGGTAAGTCTGTTCATACACCTGCGCTTCGGTGTCAGGCTCGATGCGTTGCAGGCGCTGCACGTGCTGGAAGGCTTCTTCGGGCGTGGCGAAGGTGCCCGCGCCGATGCCCGCGCCCAGCGCCGCGCCCACCGAGCCATCGGTCTGGTACAGCTCCACCGCGAGGCCGGTGGCATTGACGAAGGCCTGCGCGAAAATCTCGCTGAGGAACATGTTGGTCTTGCCGGCCTTGATGACGGTGGGGTGCAGACCGTTTTCGCGCATCAGATCCAGGCCGTAGCGGAAAGCAAAGGCCACACCTTCCTGCGCGGCGCGCAGCAGGTGGCTGGCCGAGTGTACGTTCAGGTCTAGGTGCAGGAAGTGGGCGCCCACGGGCTCGTTGGCCAGCATACGTTCCACGCCGTTGCCGAAGGGTAGGCACAACAGGCCTTCCGAGCCGGCCGGCACCTGCGCCGCGCGCTGGTTGATTTCGGGGTAGCTCAGCTCGCGACCCACCGCCTGCTTTACCCAGCGGTTCATGCTGCCCGCGCCATTGATGCACAGCAGCACGCCCAGCCGCATCTGCTCGGCCGTGTGGTTGACGTGCGCGAAGGGATTCACCCGGGAGAGTTGATCCACGAACAGCTGGTCCGTCACGGCGTAAATCACACCCGAAGTGCCCGCCGTAGCTGCTACCTCGCCGGGGCGCAGCACGTTCAGCGATAGGGCATTATTGGGCTGGTCGCCGGCTTTGTAGGTGACGGGGATACCCACCGTGAGGTCCAGCTCCTCGGCCACCGACTCGCGCAGCTGGCCGTGCGGGGCAAATACCTCGCGCACCGGCGGAATCAGGCCGCGGTCGAAGCCGAAAAAGCGGAACACGTCCTCCGAGAGCTGGTGCTCGGCAAAGTCCCAGAAAATGCCTTCCGACAGGGCCGAAATGCTGGTGGTGGCCTCGCCGGTGAGCTGCAGGGCAATGAAGTCGCCGGGCAGCATCACCTTGTCGATACGTTCATACACCTCCGGTTCGTGCTCCTTCACCCAGGCCAGCTTGGCGGCGGTGAAGTTGCCGGGCGAGTTCAGCAGGTGCGTCAGGCTGCGCTCGGCCCCGATGGCCTGGAAGGCGGCTTCGCCGTAGGGCACGGCCCGCGAGTCGCACCAGATGATGGCGTCGCGCAGCACGTGGTGGTGCTCATCCACCAGCACCAGCCCATGCATCTGGTAGGCAATGCCGATGGCGCCGATGTCGTGCGGGTTGTATTTCTGGGTGGCGTGGGCCAGCAAAATGGCCTGCTTGGCATCCTGCCACCACTGCAGGGGCTGCTGCTCGGCCCAGCCCGGCTGGCGCGTCAGGATTTCGCGCTCCGTGTCGGGGTAGCTCACCGATGCGAGGCACTGCTGCGTGGCGGCGTCCACCACCGAGACTTTCACCGACGAGGTGCCAATATCAATTCCTAGGAGAAGCATGAGTTGTTAGGCGTTAGGCCGTCATGCCGAGCGAAGTCGAGGCATCTCGCGTGCTGATGACAGGTAGTCAACTCAACGATTAGAGCTGCTATCCGGCGAGATGTCTCGGCTTCGCTCGGCATGACGTTCTGATTATTCGATTCTAAACCAGTCGATGTCGGCGCTGCCGCTGTCGTTGAACTTGCCGGGGCGGGTGCAGAACAAGCCGACTTTGGCCCCGATCCACTTGCCTTCCCGGGCCTGAAATTCCAATCCGAGGGGCTGAAACGCCTGCCCATCGAAGCTGTAGCTGAACTGGCACTTGGCGCCCTGCTTCACCGCCACGCGCAGGTAAATGGGCTGCTGAGCCTGGGCCGCGGGCACGGCCACGGCAGGTGTAGTCGTTTCGGCCGAGCCCTTGTCGGCGTCCTTGCACGTGCTCTGGCTGAGCCGCAACTGCCCGCCCTGGTTGGTCAGGCTGATGTAGCTGTAATCAAGGCCCATCATCACCAGACCCAGCTTTTCGCCTTCCAGGCGGGAGTCGAAGCGCAGCTTGGCGGTGGCCGTGAATACGTCGGCGGGCAGCTTCTGCAGCAGCAGGTTGGGTTGCTGCCAGAGGTTTTTGTAGCCCTCGGCCAGCGGCATGGCGTAGAGGCGCAAATACCCCTGCGGGCCGTTAAGGAAAGCCCAGTAGTCCTGCGGGTTGGCGTGCCACTGCCACTGCAGGCCCAGTTGGTTGGTGCTGAACTCGTCGGAAGTCGGCGGCGTAGCCAGCTCCTGGGCCTTGCCCTTGATGCGGGGCTTGCGGTAGGTCAGCACCGGCTGGCCTTTGCCGTCCCCATCGGGGTCTTCACCGATGACGGGCCAGTCGTTTTTCCAGACCATCGGCTGCAGGTGTACCACCCGGCCGTAGGGGCCTTGGTCCTGAAAGTGCAGAAACCAGTCTTCGCCGGTATTCGTGTCGACCCAGGCGCCCTGGTGCGGGCCGTTAATGTTGGTCTTGCCCTGGTCCATCACCATGCGTTCCTCGTAGGGCCCGTACACGTTTTTGGAGCGCAGCACCAGCTGCCAGCCCGTGGGCACGCCGCCCGCCGGCGCGAAAATGTAGTAGTAGCCGTTGCGCTTGTAGAACTTGGGACCTTCCAGGGTGGGTTGTCCCTTATGGCCGTCGAATACCAGCGCGTCGGGGCCGGTCAGGCTCAGGCCATCCGCCGCCATCGGCGACACGGCCAGGATGGTTTTGATGCCCGCCCGCGAGCCGGCAAAGCCGTGCACGAGGTAAGCCCGGCCGTCCTCGTCCCACAGCGGGCAGGGGTCAATCCAGCCCTGGGCTTCCTTGATGCACACTGGCGTCGACCACGGCCCCGCCGGGTGCTTAGCCTTGGTGACGAAGATGCCCAGGTCGGGGTCAGGGTAGAAGATGTAGTACTCCTTGTTGTGGTAGCGAATGGCCGGCGCCCATACGCCGTTGCCGTGCTGGGGCACGGCATAGCGGGCTTTGGGTAGCTGTTCGTTGAACACAGCCGCAATCAGCGACCAGTTGACCAGATCCTTGGAATGCAGGATCTGCAGGCCCGGCACTGCGTTGAAGCTCGACGACGTCAGGTAGAAGTCGTCGCCCACGCGGATAGCGTCCGGGTCGGAGTAATCGGCGTAGAGGACCGGGTTTTTATACGTGCCGTTGCCCAGGTCCGGTACCCATACTTTCGACAGAGTTGGGTTTTGGGCCCGCGCCGCACAAGGCAACAGACTGCCTGCTACGAGGACGCTAATCAGGCGCAGCCAGTCAGCAAAGGACATATCAAGCAAAGGAGAATTTGCGGCCGACAGCCACCCCGCGCTGATTATCCAGGCTAGGCTGCTACTCGACAGCTAGTGAAGAGCTCCTGCGCAAGTAAAGCATTTATGCGGATATGTTATATTCGGGAACGATTCCGGAAAGAAACGTAGGTTTTCGCTTTTTGTATCCTATCAAGTAATTGGTTCGGTGTAGGGGCAAGCCTTGAGCCTACATGAATGAGACTTAATATAGGTCATTATTTCATCTGCATGTTTACCAATAGCGGCTCAGTAGAGCATAAAAGCTATGATAGGTAGCTTAGGCTACTAATGATTGTTTACGCAGATATACAGTCTATAAATATGTCCGGGAACGATGCCGGAAAGTTTTTAAGAAATTATAATTGTTGTAGAAAAGTTATATTCTCCTACGAGTTAGTAGCAGCGCTTATACTTTGCGATTAGGTAAGGATAAGCAAACAAAGTGTGAAACAGCAGCTTCCAACAGCTTTAAATTGGTGGAGGTGTGTGGATGGCGAGGGCAAGAATGTTTCCCGCTGCGACATGCAGACGCCAGATTGCGCATGAGCACTCCGGCAGCCATCACATCTGGCTTCTGATTGACTACAGACTCCAGTAGCCGCTAAAGGAAAACCGGGCGCTCCAGCAACGAAAACGGCAATTAGCGCACTGCCCGGCCGCTGGATGTTGCGGTCGGGCAGTGCGCTAATCGGTTAAGGGGCCAGTTTGTGGTAAGGCTGAGCCGGGCTAGGCGGGTTGAGCCTTGGGCAGCGGTTTGGCGGCGGAGACTCCGGCAGAGAAAACAAATTGCTCGAGCAGTGAGGCCGTGACGGCCTCGTCGGGCAGGCCGGAATGGCGCCACAGCTCGATGCCTTGCTGCACCAGCACGCAGGCCGGCAATTCGGTGGCGTGGAAGCTGTGCACCACCGTGGGGTGGCTGGCTTCGTTTATTTTCAGGACGCGGATGCTGGAGCCTAAGCGGTGCTGCAGTTGCTCCAGCGCGGCGGTTGTCGGCTGCCCCTCGGGACGGGCTACCGGCAGCAACACCAGCAGCACGGCCGCTTCGGAAGCGGGCGGGAGCGGTTTAGAAGAGGAAGCCGTCATGGGATGGAAGCTAGATACGCCGGTAAAATTGCCCGCTTCCGCCGCCGAATTCCATGATATTCGTCAGGCCGCGGCGTAACTTCCATCATAAACGGCCGATTTATCCCCAATTTTGGCCCTGTCACCGGGTTCACCCGCCACGTACGCGCTGCTTCTTTGCCCATGCCCACCCACTCTTACGCGCAGGCTTTAACCGATTTGCTGTTTGCCCGAGCCTCCGGCTTGGTGGGCGTATATGACGAGCAGCTGGGCTGGTTTGCCCGCGTGAATCCGCAGGGGCCGCAGGTGCTGGGCTACGCCGACGAAACCGCATTCCTGGAGGTGCCCGACCGCGCCTTGCCCGTGCAGCCGCTGGCGGGCCAGACGTGGCCCGAGCTCCTGGCCATGGCCCGCCGCTTCGGCTACCACGCCACCAACGCCGACATTCACCGCCTCGACGGGCGCGTACTCGCCGGGCGCCTGGAGCTGACCTACTTCGAGCACGAAGGCCATGCGCTCTACCTGGTGCGCCTCAACGAGCAGAACCGCCTGGAAACGGTGGAGCGGCAGCTGGCCCAGAGCATGAACCGCTTCGAGGCCGTGGTGGCCAACGCCACCATTGGCATTGTGATGTGCGACCGGGCGGGCCGCATCGTATCGGCCAACCGCCTCTCCGAGCAGCTCTTCGGCTACGCAGAGGGCGAGCTGCTGGGCCAGGCCATTGAGGTGCTGGTGCCGCGCGACGTGGCGCCGCACCACGAACAATTGCGCGAATCGTTCAACGCGGCCCCCTCCGTGCGGGCCATGGGCGCCCACCGCGGCGACCTGCGCGCCCGGCGCAAAGACGGCTCGGTGTTTCCGGTGGAAGTCAGCCTGAGCTACTTTCACCTCGACAACGAGCTGTACGTGGTGTCTTACATCCTCGATATCACCTATAAAAAGGAAGCCGAGCGGGAGCTGATTGCCGAGCGCCAGCGCGTGGAGCGCCTCAATGCCGAACTGGAGCAGAAGGTGGCCGACCGCACCCACGCCCTGCTCAGCACTCTGGCCCAGCTGGAGCAGCGCAGCGAGGAGTTGACCAAAGCCCTGGCCGCCGAGCAGGAGCTGGGCGAGCTGAAGTCGCGCTTCGTGAGCATGGCCTCGCACGAGTTTCGCACCCCGCTTACGGCCGTGATGAACTCGGCCACGCTCATCGAGAAGTACCCCGGCGGCGACCAGCAGGACAAGCGCGTGAAGCACCTGCAGCGCATCCGTTCCTCCGTCAAGCACCTGAACGACATTCTGGAGGAGTTCCTCTCGGTGGGCCGCATCGAGGAGGGCCGCATCGAAGCCCGGCCGGTGGAGCTGCACATCGGGGAGCTGCTGACCGATACCCTGCCCGACGTGCAGGCGCTGCTCAAGCCCGGCCAGACCATTGAGCAGCACATCGGCTGCGCCGCCCCGCTGTGGCTGGACCCCTCGCTGCTGCGCAAAATCGTGGTCAATCTGCTCTCCAACGCCATCAAGTACTCCGGCGAGGGCTCGGTGGTGCGCGTGCACGCCGAATGCGCGGCCGGCGAGTTTACTTTGTCGGTCCAGGACCAGGGCGTGGGCATTTCCCAGGAAGACCAGGAGCACCTGTTCGAGCGGTTTTTCCGGGCCCGCAACGCCGGCAACGTGCCCGGCACGGGCCTGGGGCTCTACATTATTGCCAAGTACCTCGAGCTGATGGGCGGCCGCATCGCCCTGCAGAGCGAGCTAAACCACGGTACCACCGTCACCGTCACCATTCCCTATGAAAACCATTCTGCTGATCGAGGATAACGACCTCATCCGCGAGAGCACCGCCGAAATCCTGGAACTGGCCGGCTACGCCGTGCTCACGGCCGAAAACGGCAAACTCGGCGTGGAGCAGGCCCGCGCCACCCGGCCCGATCTGGTCATCTGCGACATTATGATGCCGGTGCTCGATGGCTACGGCGTGCTGCAGATTTTCAACCAGGATGCGCAGCTGGCGGGCATCCCGTTCATCTTCCTGACGGCCAAAACCGAGCGCACCGACATGCGCAAAGGCATGGAGCTGGGCGCCGACGACTACCTCACCAAGCCCTTCGACGAGAGCGAGCTGCTGAGCGCCATTACCGGGCGCCTGAACCGTTTCCGCCACCTCAAGCCCGACTACGACCTGCAGCGCGAAGGCCTGCAGGAGTTTCTGGAAGATGCCCGCGTGGTGGGCAACCTGCAAAGCCTGTCGGTGGACCGCAAAGTGCACACCGTGCGCAAAAAGCAGGACGTGTACAGCGAAGGCGACGAACCGACGCGGCTCTACTTCGTGAAGGCCGGGCGGGTGAAAACCGTGAAGACCACCGCTGCCGGCAAGGAGCTGATTACGGGCATTTACGGCCCGGGCGAGTTCTTCGGCTACATGCCCTTGCTGGAGCACACCAAGCACGGCGACTCGGCCGTGGCCGTCGACGACTCCGAGCTGGTGTACATCCCGAAGGACGACTTCATGCAGCTGCTGCTGCGCAACCCCGATGTGAGCCAGCAGTTTATCCGCCTGCTGGCCGGGCGCGTGCGCGAGCGAGAGCAGCAGCTGGTGGGCATGGCCTACAACTCCATCCGCCGCCGCGTAGCCGATACGCTGCTGCACCTGCACGAGCAGCACGCCGCCGACAGCAGCCTGGCGCCCACGTTTCAGCTTTCCCGCGACGACATGGCCGCCCTCGTCGGCACCGCGCCCGAGTCGCTGATTCGCACACTGAGCGAGTTCAAGCAGGACGGGCTGATCGAGCTGGCCGGCAAGGATATCCGTGTGCTTCAGCCCGACAAGCTGCGGCGCGCCAACTGGTAAGCCCAATCAACGTTCCGGCCGCTGTGCCGGCGCGGTACCGGCCTTTGGGCGGGTGCCGCGCCGGCACAGCGGCCGGGTGTTTATGCGAGCAGAGGCAAGAAGTGCTACGGATGGCATCCATAACGGGGCAGAGATGAGCGGGGTTAAGCGCCCACAGCCAGCGAGGCCGGGGCCACTGCAGATTTGGCGCGCTGGGCGCATTGCTCACAGCAGACGGCGTCGGTCGTGGCTGGCTGGGGCAGCACCAGCACCGGAATGCGGGTGTGGTAAGCGCGCGTTTTGGTGTAGCACACATCGAAAAAGCGTGGCAGCAGGCCGCTTTCGGTGGGCGACAACACGAGAAGCTGGGCCTGCATGTGGGCGCAAAATTCTCCGATGCCTTCCATGGGGTCATCGTCGAGCACCAACTGGCTGTCGATGGGCACGCCGCCCAGCGCGTGCTTGATCTGCTGCATGCCGCGCTTGATGCCGATGATTTCGGCCAGCTCCAGCCGCTGGTAGAAGTGCACCAGCCGCAGGTGGGCGCGCAGGCCGCGGGTGAAGGTGCCCAGCGTCGACAGCGCCGCGGCGGGCAGGTGCGTGAAATCGGCCAGGAACACCATGCGCGAGGGCAGCGGCTGGGTGCCGGGCGGCACCACCAGCACCGGGCAGCTGGCCAGCTCAGCAATGCGGGCGGCGTGGTTGCCGCTCAGCGCCACTTCGCCGCAATCGACGTGCTCCAGGTTCATCACTACCAGGGCGGCCTGCTGCTCGTCGATGACGGGCTGCACGTGGTCGTGCAGGCAGCCGGAGCGCACAGCGTAGCGGTAGCGGATGCGGCGGCCGTCCTGGCGCGTAAGCTGCACGTAGCGCAGCCGCTCGGCCAGCGTCTGCAGGCGCTTCTGGTAGTCGGCGGCTTCGGCCGGGCTGAGGGCGCCGTGGTGGCAGTAGAGCAGTACGACGTCGGCCTCCAGGCGCACGGCCAGCTTGTTAGCGTACACTAAGGTATGCTCCGCGGCAGCGGTAAGGTCGACGGGGACGAGGATGGGATTCATGGCAGCGAAGCGGTTAGGCGGAGGAAGGCAACTGGGTAAAGCTTATTGGGCCGGTACAGCGTGGCACACCGTGATGCGCGGCGCAGCGGAGCCGTGCGCTGCCTGCGTGATGGCCAGGCGCGGGCTCAGGTAGGGAATGCCGAGCCCCAGCCCGCGCACAATAAAGAGTATGGCCATGGTCGTGGCTACCACCGGCACGGCCTGCCGCAGCCGCACGCGCCAGTGCAGCGGCACTAGCTGCCCCGTGAGCGACAGGGCCAGCATCAGCGGCAGGGTACCCAGCCCAAACAGCGCCATATAGGCCGCGGCCCCACCCAGGCCCGGCGCACTCAAGGCGCCTGCCAATGCCAGGTACACCAGCCCACAGGGCAGCAACCCGTTTAGCACGCCGGTCAGGTACAAGGCCCCGAGGGAGTGCTGCTGAAACCAATACGCCAGCGCGTGCTTAAGGCGGGCCAGCACCCGGTCGAGGCCCACGGCTGCCGCGGCGCGGCCGGTGTAGCGCTCAGGCACGGCCACCAGCAGCAGAATCAGCACGCCCGAGGCAATGGACAGGCCCTGTTGCGCGCCCGCCAAGCGCAACGACTGGCCCAGCAGCCCCGCCCCCGCGCCCAGCGCTGTGTAAGTACTGATGCGGCCCAGGTTGTAAAGGGTGCGGCCGGCCACGTAGCGCCACCCGCGCTGCCCGGCACCCGGCAGGGCCAGCGCAATAGCGCCGCACATCCCTACGCAGTGGAAGCTGCCCAGAAGTCCGAAAAGAAAACCGGCCCAGAGCATGTCGGTTGAGGTGCTAATGAGGGTGAATGAGCTGAGGTGCTGATGAGCAGCCGGCAGCGTGGCCAAGGGGCGAAAACGCACGCAGGCGCTAACGAAGGGCAAGTTCGTCAGCGCCTGAGCCGTACGCTATGACAAAAATCAGTTGCCCGCCACCATGCTTTTCTCCACGAAGTAAGGCTGCCCGCCGGCCTCAAAATCCAGGCGCACGCGCCAGTAGCCGGGCTTGAGCTTGGTGGTGCTGAGCTGCTGCGCGCCGGTGGCATCGGGCCGCAGGGGCACGCTGAAGTCCAGCGTCTGGTCGGAGGGGCGGAAAAACTGCACCTTGCCGCTCACTTCCTGGCCCCGCAGCGAAGCGGGCAGCTGCAAGGTGAGCGTACCGGCCGTATGCGTGAGCGTGACGGTGCCGGGCAGGGCAGCCGTGCGGGCCACGGCATTCATGCGCTGCTGGTGCTGCAGCTCCTGCTCGTAGTAGTCTTTGCTCACCAGGTCCACGCTGGTGCCCATGGCCTGCTTGACCATGTAGCCGATAAAACAGGCGAAGAGCACGAAAGTGGCAATGATGGCGTAGGGCCAGAGGCTGCGCTGCTGCGCCGGGGCGGGTTTATTCACGGTGAGGGTAGTCATGATGGGGAAGGGTTTTGCGGGGCCAGGGGGCGTCTGTCGTCCTCATCCGGCGTACGGCGCTGGCCGAAGGACCTGCTCACATCAGCTGGCAACTATCCAGCGCGAGTCGTTTCGGCGTGAGTAGGTCATTCGCTCTGCTCAGGGTGACAGACGAGCTCTGTTACATGGGAGGGGCCAGAAACTTGGTTTGCTCCTCCGTAATCAGCCGGCCGCCGCTGTAAACGCCGATGCGGATTTTGTTGCTGGTGCGCGTGAGGGCCGTGCGGGGCAGCTCGGCAAAGAACACCCCGTCGACCTTGCCCTGGGCGGGCAGCTTCAGGCCGCTCTGGCCCACCAGCTGCACCGTGCCGCCGGCCGGCTCCAGCACCCGCAGCTCAATGGGCATGGCCTGGTTGGTTTTGTTGATGACGGAGACGTTGTAGAGGTTGGTGACGGAGCGGTGGTCCGTCTTCTGGTAGAGCTGGCCGGGCGTGCGCAATACCGTGGCAGCCACGTTGGAGCGCGTCAGCAGCAGGCCCGCCATCACGCCCAGCAGCAGCACCAGCACGGCCGAGTAGGCCTTGATGCGGCCCGTGACCCTGAACTTGGTGCCGGCTTCGATGTGCGCTTCCGAGTCGTAGCGGATCAGGCCCTGGGGCTTGTTTATTAGGTCCATGATGGAGTTGCACACATCGATGCAGGCGGTGCAGTTGATGCACTCCATCTGCTGGGCGCCGTTGCGGATGTCGATGCCGGTGGGGCACACCTGCACGCACTGCCGGCAGTCGATGCAGTCCCCGGCCTGGCGCTCCTGGTTTTTGCGCAGCTTCTCGCGCGGCTCGCCGCGGCCGTAGTCGTAGGCCACGGTAATGGTGTTCTTGTCCTGCATCACGCCCTGCAGGCGGCCGTAGGGGCAGGCAATGGTGCACACCTGCTCGCGGAAGTGGGCAAACACGGCGTAGAATACGCCCGTGAACAACACCATCGACGTGAGCCCGCCCAGGTGTTTGAGCGGCGAGTCGGTGATGATCTTCACCAAGGCATCAGAGCCGATGATGTAAGCCAGGAAGGTATTGGCAATCAGGAAGGAAATGAGCACGAACACGACGTGCTTGCCCGTCTTGCGCCCGATTTTGTTCCAGGTCCAGTCGGCTTTGTCCAGCGCCTTCTGCTGCGGGGCGTCGCCTTCGAAGAAGTACTCCACCCGGCGAAACACCATTTCCAGGAAGATGGTCTGCGGGCACACCCAGCCACAGAAAATGCGCCCGTACACCACCGTGAAGAGGATGATGAAGAGCACGAAGGCCATGAAGCCCAGCAGCAGAATGAAGAAATCCTGGGGCCAGAAGATCTGCCCGAAGATGATGAACTTGCGCTCCACCACGTTGAGCATCAGCATGGGCAACTCGTGGATGCGCAGCCACGGGCCGGCGAAGAGCAGAGTGAGCAGGCCGTAGCTGACCCACGTGCGGGCCGAGTAAAGCTTGCCCTTGGGCTTCTTGGGGTACAGCCACACGCGCTTGCCCTCGCTGTCTATCGTGGCGATAGAGTCGCGGAAGGATTCGGTGGCGGGTTTGTTGGCGACGGTACTCATCGGATGAACTCTGCGCTCGGCCACCGCTAGCGGCGGCGTTGGGGCGAGTATTGAAGTCTGCTACACATTCCGTCGGCCGGCGGCAAGCGGCCTGGCGTGGCGGCTGCTCCTTGCAGGCGCCGAAGAGCCCCGAAAAACGCCCGCCGCCAACGGGTGAGGCTGGCGGCTTATCCGGACGGGGGCTGTGCTGAAAGCAGCGTCCGGACGAACGGCGGGACAGAATTTGCCGCCGCGGGCTGGTTTTGCGTTTCCTTACTCTGGTCCGTCATGTCTCGACTAGCTCGATATGACGTTCTGTAGAGCAGAACTGATTACAGCTGGGCTACCGGCTTGCCGGCGGCGTTGCTGGCCGTTTCTTTCTCGCCTTGCGGGGCTTTGGCGTTGGCCGGTTTCGAGCCCTGCAGCGTCAGGATATAAGACGACACCTGCAGCATCTGCTTGGAGGAGAGCTTGCCTTTCCAGGCCACCATGCCCTTGCCCTGCACGCCGTACTTCACCGTGTGGTACACCTTGTTTACTTCGCCGCCGTGCAGCCAGTACTCATCGGTCAGGTTGGGGCCCACTTTGCCTTCGGCGCTTTGGCCGTGGCAGGCGGCGCAGTTCTGCGCGAACAGGGATTTACCGGTTTCGATGTCGGTGGCGGCCGTCAGCACCTTGTAGTCGGTGGGCTTGTTGGGGTCGTCGTTGGCGCCCATTTTGGCGGCCATCAGCGCGGCTTCGGCCATTTCGTTCTGGTACTCGGCTTCGCTGAGCTTACCGCTGTCCGTCACGTGGAAGTGGATGAAATAGGCCACGCCGAACACGATGGTCAGGTAGAAGCCGTATTTCCACCACGGCGGCAGGTCGTTGTCGTACTCCGTGATGCCGTCGTAGTCGTGGCCGGCCATTACGTCTTCCTGGTACTTGCCGGTCAGGCCCACCGTGTCGCCCAGGAACAGGCCCAGGGCGCGGCCGTACCACTGTTCGCGGATGGTTTCGATTTCGTAGATCTTCCAGAGCAGCGGGCGCATCTGCCAGAGCAGGGCGAAGAGCAGCAGCAGGATGAACACGATGAGCACCGTCAGCCCGCCCATGAGCCAGAGCACGGTGGTCAGCTCCGAGCCGGTTTCGGCAGCTTTTTTGGCGGCGTCGGCGGCCGGGGCAGCGGTGGCCGCGGCGTCCTGGGCCAGGGCCGCAGCGCCGCTGAAGAGTGTGCTCAGGGTGAGCAGCGCCGGGAGAGTAACCTTACGCGTTAGCACAGCGCACCTCCTTCCGTTTGGGCCGGCGCGGCGTGGTCGTCGTCCAGCAGCGGCATTTGCTTCATGGCCTGGATGTGCGAGCGGCTTACCACGGCCACGTACACCAGCAGGGAGAGGAAAAAGAGAAAGAAAATGGCGAAGGAGATGATCGGGTAGATTTCGATGCCCGCAATGTTCTCCAGAACGTTCTTGTACATGACTGCTCGGTCTTGGCCGGCCGTTAGGGGCGGGGCGCCGGAAGCAGGTGTTTCCAGCACGTCTTGGGTTCGGCACCCCGCCCGGGGCCATGATGATTACTCGGCGGCGGCAGCGGCTACGGCGGCCGCCTGCTCGTCCTTCACTTTGATGTCGGTGCCGAGGCGCTGCAGGTAGGCAATGAGCGCCACGATTTCCTTGTCCGACTTCACCTGGATGTCTTCCTTGGCCAGCTCGGCCACGATGCCCGCGGCCTGCTTGCGGGCCTCGGCCACGGCCTGCTGCTCGAAGCCCGCCGGGTAGGGCGTGCCGAGCTTGCGCAGGGCGTTGATCTTGGCGGGCGTGTCCGAGTAGTCGATGTCATTCTCGAACAGCCAGGGGTAAGGCGGCATGATCGAGCCCGGCGACATGCTGGTGGGGTCCATCATGTGATTGTAGTGCCAGGAGTGCGGGTACTTGCCGCCCACGCGGTGCAGATCGGGCCCGGTGCGCTTGGAGCCCCAGAGGAAGGGCCGGTCGTACACAAACTCGCCGGCTTTGCTGTACTCGCCGTAACGCTCGGTTTCGGAGCGGAAAGGGCGCACCATCTGCGAGTGGCAGTTCACGCAGCCTTCCTTGATGTACAGGTCGCGGCCTTCGAGTTCGAGCGAGGTATAGGGCTTCACCGAGGCAATGGTGGGCACGTTCGACTTGATCATGAACGTCGGGACCATTTCCACCAGGCCGCCGATGAGGATGGCAATGGTGGCGCCGATGCTCAGCTGCACGGGGCGACGCTCAATCCAGCGGTGCCAGTGCCCGCCCTCGTGGCTGTGCTCGTTGTCGATGGCAACGGCTGGGGCATGGAATTTCTCGTTGGCCAGCAGCGTGCCGGCTTTGGCGGTCTGGTAGAGGTTGTACACCATCAGGAACACGCCGCTCAGGTAGAGCACCCCGCCGATGCCGCGCAGGTAGTACATGGGCACAATCTGCATCACCGTCTCGAGGAAGTTGGCGTACTGCAGCATGCCTTCCTCGTTGAACTGCTTCCACATCAGGCCCTGCGTGAAGCCCGCCCAGTACATCGGGATGGCGTAGAACAGGATGCCGAGGGTACCCAGCCAGAAGTGGGTGTTCATCAGCTTGCGCGAGTGGATGGGGGTCTGGTACAGACGCGGCCACAGCCAGTAGAGCACGGCGAAGGTCAGGAAGCCGTTCCAGCCCAGGGCGCCGACGTGTACGTGGGCTACAATCCAATCGGTAAAGTGGGCAATGGCGTTGACGTTCTTCAGGCTCAGCATCGGGCCTTCGAAGGTGGCCATGCCGTAGGCCGTAATGGCCACCACCATGAACTTCAGGATGGGCTCCTGGCGCACCTTATCCCAGGCGCCGCGCAGCGTGAGCAGGCCGTTGATCATGCCACCCCAGCTCGGCGCGATGAGCATCACGGAGAAGACTACGCCGAGGCTCTGCGCCCAGTCGGGCAGGGCGGTGTAAAGCAAGTGGTGCGGGCCAGCCCAGATGTAGATGAAAATCAGCGACCAGAAGTGGATGATGGAGAGGCGGTACGAGTACACCGGGCGCTCCGCCGCTTTGGGCAGGAAGTAGTACATCAGGCCCAGGTAGGGCGTGGTCAGGAAGAAGGCCACCGCGTTGTGGCCGTACCACCACTGCACCAGCGCGTCCTGCACCCCGGCGTAGAGCGAGTAGCTCTTCAGCAGTGACACCGGGATTTCCATCGAGTTGACGATGTGCAGCACCGCAACGGTCAGGAAGGTGGCGATGTAGAACCAGATGCCCACGTACAGGTGCTTTTCCTTGCGGCGGGCAATGGTGCCGAACATGTTCCAGCCGAATACCACCCAGATCAGCGTGATGGCAATGTCGATGGGCCACTCCAGCTCGGCGTATTCCTTGGAGGTGGTGAAGCCCAGCGGCAGCGTGGCCACGGCCGAGACGATGATGAGCTGCCAGCCCCAGAAGTGGATTTTGCTGAGCAGGTCGGAGTACATCCGGGTCTTGCACAGGCGCTGCAGGGAGTAGTAGACGCCGGTAAAAATGCCGTTGCCGACGAAGGCGAAAATCACGGCGTTGGTGTGCAGCGGGCGGATGCGGCCGAACGTGGTGTAGGGCGTGCCCATGTTGAGTTCGGGGCGGGCCAGCTGGAAGGCCGCAATGACCCCGATGAGCATGCCGGCAATGCCCCAGAACACGGTGGCAACGCCGAAGTCTCGGACGATTTTGTTGTCGTAAAACGATGCGAGAACGGCCTTCGGGGAGGAATCCAGCTCCTGGGGCGGTTTCGCTTGGACCAGCACAGCCATAGCGCGAAACGGGTTGATTTTGAGTATCACAAAACTCCCCCAGGCGCGGCCGCGAAAAGATGACGAACGTCAGGCGTGCCGCCTGATTGATGTCAGCCGTCAGGCCGCTGCGCCCCCTGTGCTAGAATCAGAAGCTATAGTTAGTTCCCCTCCTCAGCTGAGGAGGGGCTAGGGGTGGTTGGCCAATTATTGAATGACTTCTAGAACTAGCTTCTAGCTCTAACCTTTCAACCACCCCCAGCCCCTCCTCAGCTGAGGAGGGGAGCTAGCTGTAGCGCTGTAGCCAAAAACAGCCGCTAGCTGGACCTTTTGAAGTCCAGCTAGCGGCTGTATTAGTAGTATTATCAAATTAAGCCCGTTGCTTCCGGCTGTTCCACAGCGCCTTCAGTGCCCCAGTGCTCCACAGGGCCCAGGCCACTAGCACCGGCTGGAAGAACAGCCGCGCCAGGCGCTTCTGGTCCGTGTCCAGGCCGAAGGCGCTCAGGTGGTGGGTGTACTGGTGCACGTTGCCGGGAAACACCGCCACGTAGAAGGCGCCCAGCGCCAGCCCGAGTATCGCCCGCTCACGTTTCCAGAACAGCAGCGACAGGCCTATCCCAATTTCGACCACGCCCGAGAGCAGGACGGTAGTGTCTTTGTCGAGCGGTACAAAGTCGGGTACCTGGGCCTGAAACGCGCGCCGCTGAAACGTGAGGTGGCCGGTGCCGGCCACCACCATAAAGGTGCCCAGGATGCTGCGGGCGGCATCCTGCAAAGTCGTGGTCTTGGTGTGGTGTTGCATGAGGGTGGGGCAGGGAAGTAGGCCCTGCTGCCTTGCTTACGACCAGCCGGACCGTAGGGTGGCGCCAGCTCAGATGGGCACCAAGGTCGTCGGTACGCTGCAGAGACGCATACACCTGCGTCTAGTCGTCGAACGATGGGCGCCCACACGGCGCTAACGAGGAAACGTGTATTCGCGTCTCTACACTACCGCAGCAAGCTTACCTCAAGGCGCGGGCTTCTCCTCCTGGTCTTCGAAGAGCATGCGCACGGCGGGCGTGTAGGTGTCGTCGTACTGCTGGCTGCGCACGGCCCAGACGAAGGCGAGCAGGAAGAGCACAGCCACGCAGAGCGAGATGGTGATGAGGCCGAAGATAATTTCCATGGCAAGGTTAAAGTTGGCGCCGGTGGGCGGCGTAGCGCACCAGCAGGGTGGCAAATACCATCACGCTCAGCGAGCTGATGGGCATTAGAATGGCCGACACGATGGGCGTGAACTTGCCCTGCACCGCGAGGCCCAGGCCGAGGCCGTTGTAGACGAAGGAGAGGACGAAGGTGGCCAGCACCACCTGCAGGCAGTCCTGGGTAAACTTCAGGAAGGTGCTCAGCCGCCCGAAGCTGGCGGCATCGAGAATGGCGTCGCAGGCGGGGGAGAAGTTGGAGAGCGTGTCGGTGAGGGCAATGCCGGCATCGGCCTGCTGCAGGGCGCCGGCGTCGTTGAGCCCGTCGCCCATCATGATGACGGTCTGGCCCTGGCGCTTCAGTTCGGCGATGTAGTCGAGCTTTTGCTGCGGCGTCTGGCGGAAGCGCAGTTCGGCCTGGGGCCCGAATAGCTCCCGCAGGCGCTCCTGCTCGGTGTCGTTGTCGCCCGAGAGCACGGCCAGCCGGTAGCGCCGGCCCAGGTCGGCCAGCACCGCGCGCAGCTCCTGGCGGTACACGTTGCGGAACACGAAGCAGCCGTTCAGGTCGCCCGCCCGGCTCACGTACACCCGGGACTGCATGTTGTCGGCGGTTTTTGAGGCTTGTTTGCCTGCCGGCCCGGCCCCTACGAAAGCCGCCGAACCAACCTTAATCAGCAGCCCGTCGACCATGCCGCGCAGGCCCTGGCCGGGTACTTCCACGAAGTCGCGCACGGCCAGCAGGCCGGCGGGCAACTCCTGGGTCAGGCGCAAGCTGAGCGGGTGCGTGCTCTGGGCCACCACGGCGGCCACGGCCTGCTGGTCACGCACGGTGAGCGTCGGGCCCACGTACTCCACGGCCGACTGCTTCACGTCGGTGAGCGTGCCCGTTTTGTCAAACACGATGGTGGTGGCGCGGCCCAGCGTTTCGGCGACGGCGGCGTTTTTCAGGAAAAACTTGTGGCGGCCGAACACGGTGAGGGCGCTGCCCAGGGCGAAGGGCGTAGCCAGCGACAGGGCGCAGGGGCAGGCAATGACCAGCACCGAGGTAAACGCGCGCCACATCATCTGCTGGTCGCGCGGCAGCCAGTAGGCAATGGCGCCGGCGGCAATCAGCAGGGTGGCGGCCACGAAGTAGCGGCCCACCTTGTTGGCGTAGGTTTCCAGGGTCTGCTTTTCGGCTTTCTGGAAGGCGGGATTGTTCCAGAGCTGCGTGAGGTAGCCCTGCGACACCTCGCGCACCACCTCCAGCTCCACGGCCTCGCCCACCTGCCGGCCGCCGGCGTACACCACCTCGCCCGCCACCTTGGCCACCGGCACCGACTCGCCCGACACAAACGAGTAGTCGATTTGGCCGGTGCCGCGCATCAGCATGGCGTCGGCCGGAATCACTTCCTGGTTGCGCACCCGGATGCGCTGTCCCACCCGCAGCTCCTTCACCGACACCGATTTTTCGCCCTCGGGCGTGAGCAGGGTCACGGCCACAGGGAAGTAGGAGGTGAAGTCCCGGTCGAAGCGCAGCGCGTCGTAGGTACGCTGCTGCACCCACTTGCCGATGAGCATGAAGAACACCAGCCCCGTGAACGAGTCGAAGTAGCCCGCGCCGCTGTGGGTGAGCACCTCGTAGGTACTCACGGCAAACAGCGAGGTCAGGCCCAGGCTGATGGGAAAATCCAGGTTGATGTAGCGCTGGCGCAGCCCGGCCCAGGCCGAGCGGTAGAAATCCTGGGCGGCGTAGAGCAGCACCGGCAGGGCCAACATCAGGCTCAAGTAGCCAAAAAAGTGCCCGAACTCGTGCGCCAGCTGATCGGTGAAGCTCAGGTAGTCGGGGAAGGCCAGCAGCATCACGTTGCCGAAGCAGAAGCCGGCCAGCCCGAGCTGGTAGTAGATGCGGCGGCTGCCGTGGTGGGGCTGGGCGCCCAGCTCGGCCAGGGTTATCTGCGGCTCGTAGCCCAGCGCGGCCAGCAGCTTCACCACGTCCTTAAGCGAGGTTTCGGCGGGCAGGTAGCTGATGCTGATTTCCTTGCGCAGGAAGTTTACCCGTGACTCGGCCACGCCCGGGTTCAGTTTGTAGAGGTTTTCGAGCAGGTAAATGCACGAGGCGCAGTGCATCTGCGGCAGGTGCAGCGTGAGGCGGGCCAGCTTCTCGGAGCGGAAGCTCAGCAGCTGGGCCTGCACCGATTCCTCAGTCAGGTAGTCGAAGCGGCCGGGCAGCTCCACTGCCTGCACTTTCTGGCCGGGGTGCTCGTCCGATAGGGAGTAGTAACGGCACAGGTTGTTGGCGTCTAGCAGCTCGTACACGGCCTTGCAGCCCTGGCAGCAGAAAGCCTTGTCCAGCAGCATAATCGGTTGCTCGGGGCAGTCGTCGCCGCAGTGGGTGCAGGCCGTGGTGGTATGCGTATGTTCGGCAGTGGTATTCACGCGAAGAAGCCACGCAGAGGTCAGCTCGGATGGCTCAGCAAATTTCCCCTGCCCCCGGCCGGCAAAAGCTGACGAACGTCAGGTGACCCGGCTGATCCTCGTCAGCGCCGCCGGCCCAACGCCGCCGGACTTTTGGCTGGCCGATCAGCGTGCTGCCGCGCCGGTAGCGGGCTGCAGCAGCCCAGGATTGTGCGCGGGGCCGGCGCGCCCCGACAATCGTCCGGCCAAACGCGGGCTAAAGCCCGCGCTGCCTTCGCCTTTTCCGTCTTGCGTTATGCGCCCTTCGTCCATTACTCTCTCGCTGCTGCTGGTGCTGGCCCTGTTTCTGTGGGCGGGCATGATCTGCGGCATTTCTTTCCTGGAAGCCCCGCTGAAGTTCACCGCGCCCAACATCACCGTGGTGCTGGGCGTGGGCATCGGCCGCATTGTGTTTCACGCGCTCAATAAGGTGGAGCTGGTGCTGAGCGTGGCGGCCCTGCTCTGCGCGGGTGTGCTGGGCGTGCCCTCGCGCATCTGGACCACGCTGCTGGTGGCCGTCGTCATCCTCACGGCCCAGACGCTGTGGCTGCTGCCCGCCCTCGACGCGCGCGCCCTAGCTTTGCAGGCCGGCACGCCCAACCCGCCCAACTCCCAGCACATGACCTACGTGGTGCTCGAAGCCAGCAAGCTGCTTTGCCTGCTGACCACCGGTGTGCTGGCTTTCCGCTGGACGGTGCGCATGGCCCGCCGCCACGAGTCGCACCGCTACGGCCGGCGGCACCAAAGCGCCTAGGCCGCTGTTCTTCCTGCTCTTCCTTTGCTTTAGCATGTCCGCCATTTCCTCTTCTCTGCCCGATATCAGCACCGAAACCGACATTCGGACGCTGGTCGACCGTTTCTACGACAAAGTCAACCAGGACGAGCTGCTGGGCCCAGTATTCAACGAAATAGCGGCCGTGCATTGGGAAGCGCACCTGCCCATCATGTACGATTTCTGGAGCAGCATCCTGCTGGGCACGGCACGCTACAAGGGGCGCCCGTTCCCCAAGCACCTGGCCCTGCCCATCGAGAAAGCGCACTTTCAGCGTTGGCTGCAGCTGTTTTACCAGACGGTGGTCGAAAACTTTGCCGGGGCCAAAGCCGAGGAAGTCAAGGTCAAGGCCCTGAACATTGCTACCATGTTCGAGTACCGCATGCGGCCAAAGTCCCCGCTGTCGATTCTCTAACGCCAAACGGCGCTGCCTCGGTCGGGGCAGCGCCGTTTGGCATTTTACCAGAGCAGCTTACAGCGCTACTATCACCGTGGCGCCAGCCGCGCCGTTCAGGTAACTGGGGATGACCACGGCTCGTTCGCCGAGGCCCTTGGTGAGCTGGCGGTGCAGCCAGGGGTATATCCAGTAGGCCAGCTCGGTGGAGGCAATGCCCACGCCGGCGCCGGCCAGCACATCGGAAAGCCAGTGTTTGTCCTTGGCAATGCGTAGCCCGCCCGTGGCCGTGGCCACCGTGTAGCCGCCCACGCTGTACCAGATGCTGCGGCCGCCGTACTCCCGGTGCATAAACGTGGCGGCCGAGAAAGCCGCGCTGGTGTGCTGGCTGGGGAAGGAGTCGAAGCCCGTGCTGGTGGGCCGCTGCACGTGGGTCAGGTGCTTGAGGTTGCTGGTGATGGTACTGTTGATGGTGTAGCTGAGCCCGAACAGCAGTGCCTGATTCAGGGTGCTGTGCTGACCTTTCACGCCCAGCAGGCTCAGACTCAGGGCGGCATAGGCCGGCACGTGGCGCAGCTGGTCGTCTAGGTTGGTGCGGATGTGCACGTACTTGTGCACCTCGGCGCGCAGCACCTCGTCGGTTTCCATCGCGTCTACCTTTTCGGTGCCGAGCACGGCCAGGCTCAGCAGTGCCACGGGCACGGCTGCCTGCCGCACTACCGGCTGAGCCAGCAGGTGCGCGAACGAGCGCGGCCACCGAAGCTGCATTGGATTAGCAGACGTAACGGGAATAAGCGAGCCGCGTAGGCTGTCGGCGGCCGAGCTAGGAGCGGCGGGCGGAGCTTGCGCCAGCGCGGAGCAGAGCGGGAGCAGCCACAGCAGCCAGAGGCCGGCCACGAAAAGCCAGGGGCGGGGAGACGTCGGAGAATACAAGGCTGGTTGGCAAAGAAGTGGTAGCGCCGGGGCCGAGCCTCCGGCGCTAAAAAATCCAACCAACAAGCTATTATCTGAATCTGTGGTAAATCTGGAGTCGGTGGCTGGTCGGCTAAAACTGCACCCGCAGGATGTGCAGCTGCTGAGCTGCGCGGTACGCATAGTGCAGCTGGTAGCCGTAGTGCGCGCAGATTTGCTGGGCGATGGACAGGCCCAGCCCCGGCGAGTCCGAAGCGGCGTTGTGCTTGCGAAAGCGGCCGAGCAGCTGCATTGGGTCGCCGCTCAGTGCCGGGCCGGTGTTGGCTATTTCCAGCGCTTCGGCCGTCAGGCTCACCCGCAGGCTGCCGCCGTGGCGGTTGTGCTTAATGGCGTTCTGCAGCAGATTGCTCACCAGGGAGTCGGCCAGGGCCGGGTGCATGGCCACCGTCAGCGGCGCGGCTACCACCAGCTCGGGCTGGAGCTGCTTGGCCTCGGCAAAGTCCTGGAGCTGCTCCAGCTTGTCGGCCAGCAGCTCGTCGAGGCGCACCGGGCGGGCGTCGGTAAACTGCCGGTTCTCGATTTTGCTGAGCAGCGTCAGGGCCTGGTGCAGGCGCGAAAGGCGCAGCGTGCCGCGGTACAGCTCCTGCACCGGCCGGGCCGCCGCGGCCGGCAGTTCGGGCAGCTGCATGAGCTGCTCCAGCTGCGCCTGCATGATGGCCAGCGGCGTCTGGGTTTCGTGGGCAGCGTTTTCGGTGAATTCCTGCAAGGCGCGGTAGTCGGCCGCCACGCGCTCGGTTAGCTGGGTCACGGCCTGGTTCAGCTCGCTGAACTCGTCGATGCGCGTGGGGGGCAGGGCCAGGGTTTGGGGCTGCTGCAGCTGGTAGCGGCGCAGCGCGGCCAGCGTGTGCTGAAACGGCGCCCACAGCCAGCGCGACAACCACCGGTTCAGCAGCACCAGGCTCACGAACAGCAGCGCCATCACCGGCAGCATCACCGTGAGCACCACCTGTAGCACGTCGGCCGTTTCGATCAGCGACTTGCGCACCGTGAGCCAGTACGGTCGCCCCTGCACCTGCACCCGAAAGGTTACTTGCCGAAAAGGCACCTGCGTGCCCTCGGCCGGGTCCAGCAACAGCGTGTCGCCGTAGCCCTCGGCTCGCGGCGCGGGGCTGATGCTGAACTCGTTGGGCGTGAGGATAGGCGGCAGGGCCTGCGTGCGTTGCACGCGCTCGGCCAGGAAGGTGCGGTGCAGGCCCAGCTGCTCGTCTACCTCATGGGCCAGGGCACGCTGCAGGCCGTAGTACAGGGCCGCCGTGCCGAGCACGAAAAGCGCCGTTACCAAGGCCAGGTGGTAGCGGTTGGTGGTAGTGAGCAGCTTCACGCCGGTTCCAGCTTGTAGCCCAGGCCATAAATGGTCCGGATGTAGTTGTCGGCCCCAAGCTCCTGCAGCTTCTTGCGCAGGTTCTTCAGGTGGGTGTAAATGAAGTCGAACGAGTCGGCCATGTCGGCCGCGTCGCCCCAGATGTGCTCGGCAATGGCCTCCTTGGTGAGCACGCGGCTGGGGTTGGCCAAAAAAAACAGCAGCAAATCGTATTCCTTGCGCGTGAGCGTGACGGGCTGCTCCTTCACCAGCACCAGGGCCTGGTCGGGAAACACCGTCAGGTCGCGGAAGGAGAGGTGGGGCTGCCCCTGAAACTGCCGCCGGCGCATCACGGCCCGCAGGCGGGCGTTCAGCTCGGCCAGGTGAAAGGGCTTCTGCAGGTAGTCATCGGCGCCCAGTTCCAGGGCCTGTACCTTATCGTCGAGGGCACCGCGCGCCGAAATGATGAGTACGCCCGCCACCGATTTATCGGCCTTGAGCGTGCGCACCAGGTCCAGCCCGGCGCCGTCGGGCAGCGTAAGGTCCACCAGCACGCAGTCGTATTGGTAGAGCTTAATTTTCTCGTGGGCCAGCCGGTACGTCTCGGCCGATTCACACACGTAGCCGCCGTGGCGCAGGTAATCGAGCAGGGAAGCGCGCAAAGCGGCCTCGTCTTCGACAATCAGAACTTTCAAGGGACGGAACTACAAGCGGTAAGCGGAAAAGGAAGGCGGCCCCGGTGCGGCTCAGGGGCCAGCGCCTTGCCGAAGCCGGCCAGACGTAAGGCCACATACGCAACGCCGCGCGGCCTGGGTGCCCGCTGCGTCAGCGGCTAGGCGCAACGCCCTGCACTTCGGGCGCGGCCGGTAAACGCAGGCAGAGCAAGACCTTACTTCAGGGGCTGCTGATCCAGGAACAGGTAGCGCGCCCGGTGCTGCTCGGGCTCGGCGCGAGTCGTCACGTCCAGGTGCAGCACTTGCGGTGTGGCGCCCGTAGCGGCCGGCCAGGCGGGCAGGCCTTTGCCGTTAGGGTTGCCGGTTTTGATGAAGTTGGCGAAGTAGCCCTGCGTCGTGGTCGATACCCGGTAATCGTCGGGCGTCCAGGCATATACCTTGTTGGTAGCGAGGTTGCCCAGCGCGTACTCGATTTCGGCCGAGTGCACCGCGCCGCGGGCCGGCGGCGCTACGGGCGCTTTGGCATCACCCTTCACCACGCCGCCCGCCAGGCCCGGCTGCGCATTGCCCATGGCCGGCACCATGGCCGGGCGCGGCCGGGCGTAGAGGTAGCGGTACACGGGCTGGCCGCCGGTGCGGGCGTGGGCGTCGGCCCACTTCCAGGTAGTGTAGGCAATGAACAGGTCGCCGGCCAGATCGGTGGCCGCCTGCTCCGCCTCGGCCGGCGTGGCGGCCGGGTACAGGCGCAGGACTTCCTCGGCGCGGCTCCCGAAGCGCTGCTGCACCGCCTGCCGGAAGTTGTCGGGGGTGGGCGGTTGCGCCCCAAGCAGGAAGTTGGGGCTCATTTCCTGCGAGTTCCAGCCCACCAGCAGCGGCACCCGCGCCTGCTGCCCGGCGGCGAAGATGGCAGCTGGCGCCTGCGGAAAAAAGTATCCATCGACGGTAGGAGCGAAGCGCGGGCTGCCAGGCTTGCCAGTAGCTTCCAGCAACTGCTGGGCCGGCAGGGCCCGCAGTTGCGCCAGCGACGTAGCGCCCACGCTCTGGGCGAAGGCTACGCCGGCTTGCTCAGCTTCGGCCAGTGGCACCGGGCCGAAGCCGGAGTTCAGAAACGAGCCGCTTTCCCCGATAGCGCGGGCAAACAGGCCCCGGGCCAGCGGCGAGGCCATCTGCGCACTCACCGACATGGAGCCCGCCGATTCGCCTGCTATGGTGACCTGCTGCGGGTCGCCACCGAAGGCCGCAATGTTCTGCTGCACCCAGCGCAGGGCCGCCTGCTGGTCGAGCAGGCCGTAGTTGCCCGAGGCGTGCCGGGCCGATTCCGCCGTCAGTTCGGGGTGAGCCAGGAAGCCCAACACGCCGAGCCGGTAATTCACCGTCACAACCACGATGCCGCGGCGGGCCATGCTTTCCCCATCGTAGCGCGGTTCGGAGCCGTCGCCGGCCACGAAACCGCCCCCGTAAAAGTACACCAGCACCGGCCGGCGCTCCTTGGCCGCGGCCGCAGTGGTCCACACGTTCAGGTACAGGCAATCCTCGCTTACGCCCGCCGAGCGAAAATTCATGTCGCCGAATAGCGGCAGCTGCATAGCCCGCGGCCCAAATTCCTTGGCCGCCCGCACACCCGTCCAGGCCGCGGCCGGCTGCGGCGGCTGCCAGCGCCGGGCATCCACCGGTGGCGCAGCAAACGGAATACCCCGGAAAGCGCGCACGCCGCTACTAAGCACCACGCCTTCCAGCTGCCCATTAGCGGTTTGCACCCGCGGCGCTCCAGAAGCCGGTTTAGGAGTTTGAGCCATGGCGGCGACAAGAACAGCGTGGGTAAGTAGCGCGAGCAACAGAAGGCGTTTCATAGGCCGGCAGCGAAAAAATAACGATGTGTGAAGGTAATGCTCCCCCGGAGCAGTCTTACAGTGGCAAGTGATGATACGGTAACGTGAGCTTATTGCCCAATGTGCAGCATGAGGCGCCATTAGCTCTGGCCTGAGAAAATCCACCTAAGGCTGAAAAGCAAGCTGAAACCCGGCACTTTGTTCAGTATGGTGGCCCGGTTACAGAGTTGATTTCGCAGAAGATAATTGCCACCTAAATTCAGCTCTGCTAAGGTTAAAAAGGGCCTGTAGCCGGTATTAAATGCCTTTTTGTAAGCTCTGCTCAACCCCTCGTGAACTGGCTATTACCCAGGGGTTATTTGCCAAACGTATTAGCAAGAAGTAACTTAGCTGAAACTTTTAGCTATTCTGTATGGCAAACGCTAAAAAAACAGCGTCAGCCAAGCGCGGTAACGCCCAGCCCGTTGCTCGCTTAGCGGCAGGCGCCACAGACGGGCCGTTGGCCGCTGTCGCCGAGCTCGACGACGCTCATGTGGTGCCCAGCGACGAAGACGCTTCGGCGCTCTGTCCCGAGTGCGGGGAGCTGCTGGCCTGGCACGAGCACCCGTGCGTGGCGCCCCCAGTGACCATGGCCGTAGCCGCATCCGATGTTGCTGCCGTGGCCCAAGGACCGGTTTATTACAAGCCTTCTGCCACCACGTACGCCTACGACGTGGGTCAAATAGTGCAGGCGGCTATCAACACCCGGGCGCATACCATCATTTGGCGCGGGCAAGTCAAGGAGCGTCACCCGGCTACCGGCCTGGTGCACCGGGTAAACGTGTATTGGCTGAACGACGGCTACTGGGACTGCTACCGCGAAGAGGAACTGCAGGTCGCCTAAAAAAGGCTGACCTAAGGCTGACAAGCTGCGGTTTAGAACCAAGGCCGCCTTGCGCAGCGCCTGTGCAGCGCGCGGAGTGCGGCTGAGGTAAAAATGACCCCGCGCCAACGCTGCCCACATCATCGGCGTACATGCGCAGCCCGGCCGTCGGCGGCACACAGGCCTGGCTGCTGGGCCGCTGGGCGCTAATAAAACCCGCTGCGCCGACTTCGAAAATTCATGACCACAACGCCGCAGCCTCAGTTCAAAACGCCCGCCGGTACCATCCTGGCCTACCGCGACGGCGCCGTGGTGCGGGCCCGCGGCATTCGCTACGCCCGCGCGGACCGGTTTCAGCCGCCCGTAGCCGAGCCGCCTTCCGCCGCGCCCATTCTCGCCACGCAACCGGGCCCGGTCTGCCCCCAGGTCACCGATTCGGTGTTGGCCCAAGCGCTTGGGCCGGTGCTGGCCGGCATCACCTACAGCGAAGACTGCCTGCGGCTCTCGCTCACCCTGCCTGCCGATATCCGAGCCGATGAACAGCTGCCCGTCATCGTGTGGGTGCACGGCGGCTCCTACGTCTCCGGTGCCGGCGACCTGGCCTTCTACGACCCCGCCTCGCTGGTTGCGGAGCAGCGGGTAATTGTGGTGGCTGTTACGTACCGGCTGGGCTTGTTCGGCTTTCTGGGCAGTCAAGGCGGCACCCCGCCCAACCTGGGCCTGCTCGATTTGCTGGAAGCCCTTCGCTGGGTGCAGCGCAACATCGCGGCGTTTGGCGGCGACGCGGCTTGCGTCACGCTGCTGGGGCATTCCTCGGGCGGCGACGCCATTGCGCACCTCTTGGTGGCCGAGGGGGCCCAGGGCCTGTTTCGGCGGGTTATCATGCACAGCCCACCCCTGGGGTTGGCGCGCAACCGCGCCGCCTTGACGCGGGCCATGACTGCCGCAGTCGGCAGTATCCCCACGTCTGCGTCGCCCGCCGATGTACTGCTACGTGAGCCCAAAGCCTGGGCAGCGGCCCGGCGGTTTGGTCTGCGCAGCGGCATGCCCTTCGGTACCCAGTACGGAGCCTTCCCGCTACCGGCGGAGGCAGACATTGATCAGGCCTGGCGCGCCGTGGCTCCCGGCATTGACGTGCTTATCGGTGCCACGGCGGAAGAGCTACGGTTTTTTGCCGTGATTGAGCCCAAATTCAACTGGCTGCTGCGCGTGCCGGTGTTCGGCTCGGCGCTAATAAAGCGGCTAGTCAGCTTCGGCTCCCACCGCATCTACCTGGACCCCGTCGATGCTTTTGCGCGCCGCCACGCCCAGGCCGGCGGACGGGCTTACCACTTTCTTTTCGCGTACCAGCCCCCCGGCAGCGTGCTAGGCGCGGCCCACACCATCGATTTGCCGTTTTTGCTCGGCTCACCTGCCACCTGGGCCAATGTTCCACTGGTCGGCGACGCCCCTTGGGCAGAAATAAACGCCGCTGGCAAGCAGGTCCGGCAGATCTGGGCCGACTTCGTCCGGACTGGGAGGTTGCCCTCCCAAGTGAGCGTTGCCGGCGTTGTGCAGGTGAAGCAGATAACGCAGGAGCAAGGGAAAGTAGCCTAAGCAGGTTACTTCAAAGAGAAAGCGCCCATAGGCGAGCTTGGTTAGGTTCGGTGAACAAACGTAGCGAGATATGGGAGCGAGGCCCGGAGTACTTGTCCAGCAGCGGCTGAAGTAGCTGCTGATTGGCGGGCAGGTCCGACACGATCATGGCGAATCGGTCGAGGCCCAGGTCGCAGTGCATATGATTGAGCATTTGCTCGGCCCAGCACAGGTCGCCGTGGGTCAGCTCGCCCAGGGCCCGGTCGTTGGCAATCCAGCTGGTAACGTAGTGGCGCTGGGCGAGCTGGGCCGCCTGCGCCGATAAGCGCCGTAATTCCTCACCGCTGCAGTGATTCAGCCAGTCCACTTCCACAGCCGCGCGGTACGAGTTGGTGAGCAGCCGAATGCTTAGGTATTGGTCGGCGTATAGCACTTTCGTGCTCGGGGTGAAAAGCATAAGATAGATGTGCCGTAGGTAGTCGGAAAGAGGGCTATTGCTTCGGGCGCAACTCCAGAAGCTCTAGGTAGTGGCAATAAGTAGCACGAATACGGGACTCAATGCCTCTGCGCCGGCCTAATTCCCCAGATACCCGGCTTTCAGGCAGCTCCGGCTTGCACGCCATAATTTTATCGACTTACAACAAAGACACACCAAAAGCACAAAACCCCGATTCTGAGTCAGAATCGGGGTTTTGCTTGGTAGGAGTGGTCACGTAGGGAGTCGAACTATTAGTTTGAATACGATGAAAGAAGATGCGTAAAATTTGCTTGAATAGCTTTAAAAGGCCTTTTTGTCAATAGCTGCTATTGCCTTATGTAGCCATTTATCGGGAGTAACCGAATTATTTGTACCCCTAGTTGTACCCCGATTGTTGGAAAGCTATACCTTTGGTGAGTCGCCAAACGACCTCATCATGGCCAAAATTTCCTTTCATCTGAAAGACACGAAAGCGGACCGCCCAACCGCCGTTTTTATTCTGTTGACCGCCGATGGCAAGCGCACCAAGATCTACTCGGGGTACAGCATCCACCCAGGCCAGTGGAATTCGGAAGATCAGCAAGCCAAGACTCGAGGCTACCCCGCTGCCAACGGTGAATTGAACCGAGGTCTGAAGCGAATGGGAGAGAAGTTGCAAACCTTTTACGCCGAGCAGCGCGCCGATGGCGTCATCCCAAGTGCCGAAGCGCTGAAGGCTGTAGTTGAACCGGAAGAGGAAGTTGTTGCTAAAGCTGCTGGCCCTACATTCTCCGAATTATTCGAGCAATGGATTGCGGCCTCGGCTTTAACCAAGTCGCCCAACACTATCCGCACGTACCGGACCACACTGCGACATTTACAGGCGTTTGAAAAAGCCACTCGCTACAAACTCAGCTTTGCCGCGCTCAACGCGGATTTTGCCGACAAATTCACTGCTTACCTGATCGAGACAGCAGGCCTCAACGATTCCGTTGTTCGGAAGAACGGGGCTATTCTGAAAAATTTCCTTGGTTTTGCTACCGACCGCGGGCTAAACACGAACCTATCTTTCAAGAAGTTTTCGTGGAAGCACCGCGAACCGGATGTCATAGCTCTGACCCGCGACGAAGTACGCGCCATTGAGGGTTTGGAGCTGCCCAAGGGACACTACTTGGACAATGCCCGGGGGCTGTTTCTACTGAGCTGCTACACCGGGCTTCGCTTCTCCGACGTGGCTGCCTTGCGTCGGGAGCACGACAAGGGTGACAGGCTCAAAGTGACGACGCAGAAAACCCGAGACACCCTAATCATTCCGGTCACGCCTAAGTCACGAGTACTGCTGAACCGTCTGTGGGCTGGTGAACTGCACCCTATCACCAACCAAAAGTTGAATGAGTTTGTGAAGGAAGTGACCCAACGAGCCGGGGTTGATGCTGCGACGGAGCACATGAGTTACCGCGGCGGGCAACGTCATGCTCAATCCTTGCCTAAATACGAACTGATCAGTTCTCACACCGGGCGGCGCACCTTTGTTACCTTGGCTTTGGAGAGCGGTTTGCCTTGGGAAGTTATCATGAAGGCCACTGGGCACAAGGACATGAAGTCGTTTCGGCGATACATTCAGGTGACGGAGGAGCGGCAGATAAAGGCCTTTGCTAATTTTCTCTGCGATTAATTCCTATAGGCGCAGGTGGTGCGCATTTTTCATGATTGTTTCCTACGCCGCCCTCAAGGCTTTTCTCAAGCATCTGAAAGGGCTGTATAAGCAGCCATCCAAAGCGAAGTACAGCTTCCAGTTGCAGGGCTTGTTGGATGAATCCGTGCAAATGTCTGTGGTGAGCCACTATAGAGCACTGCGCACCGAGGTACGCCAGAATATGGCTAGTCTACCTTCAGCAGACCGCAGCACTTACATAGCGGAAGCGTTGGCCGAGTTGGAACAGTCAAAGCTAAGTCCACTGATTCAGCGAGCAACCCAGCTTCGGACGGAGTTAACGGCGTCGTTACCTGTGCGTTTGCAGCCGAAGCGTGTGCAGGAAGAAGCCGAGATGCAATTGCTGACACTCGGCATGTTCCTGAACGAGCACATGCGAGCAGATGCAAAAAGGGTATGTGATGAAGCTGGCTCACTGGTGTTGCTCACCAGCAAAGCGGACCGCTATTTGAATAAAGTCTCGCGCATGCTTCGCCAAGTTGCGGAGAGTGGCAGAGAGGAAGTACTCGTTCCGAGGGAGCTATTAGGTGAGAATGCAAAGGCTCGCCAGCTGGAGCAAATACATCAGAACGTGTTCGTGCCAAACTTCAATGCTGCGATGTGTGAACAGGTGGAACAGAGCTTACAACTAGTGAAGAAAGCTCAGGGTACCCGTGGCTTCGCTGGTGTGGTCCGGGCTTTAGTCGATGCATTGGTAGAAGAGCAATGCACTTTCCCCTATGTCACCAAGCCGCAGGTCGTTGAATACTTCGCCGTCAAGTACGACCGTCCAACATTGAAAGAATATCCAGACAAACTGCAGGAAAGTCGGCACAGTGCGCTACTTCGTACGGCACGGGCTGCCATCAAGGACATAAGGAAGTAGGAGGTAAACGAGGGGTAAGGTTTAGCCAGTCTGCGTTGAATAACGGGTAAATCCGACGTTAACGGGTAACGGATCGGGTAAAACTGGCAAGGGCTTGGCGAGACGACTACGTTCGTGTTCGGATTTCAACAACACCCTTGCTACCCATGCAACAACTCATTATAAGCGGGGCCACCTACCCGCAATTTCTCGACGATGTGCGCGCCATTGTGCGCCACGAACTCGCCCAACGCGAGCCGCAGGCTGATTCGCCCCAGGCAGATGCAGAGTCTTCCGATGATCTGCTCACCGTGAAAGAAGTCGCCAAGCTGACCAAATCGTGTGAGCAAACGGTGCATTACCGCGCCACCAAAGGCTATTTCAAGCGCTACAAGCTTGGCGGCCGTACCGTCTTCAAGCGCAGCGAAGTACTAGCTGCCCTGCAAGCGCCAGGGCGTGCAGATGGGCGCCGCTCCAAGGCTCGCCGCACCAAGAAGTAAGGTTCTCACACATTGTACTGATCGGCATGCCTTACAAAGAACCTCGCCCGCAACTGAACTTGAAGGTTACTAATGAGGAGTACAGCGTTTTAGAATTCGAAGCTTTCCGCGCTGGCACCTCTGTTCACACCTACGTGCGCCATCTGGTACTCAGTAGAAAGAAGCAGCCGTTGGGAATCGAAGCCGCCCTCGTTCGGGTGTACTATAAAGCCCGAGAGGAAAAGATTATAGAGCAAATGGAAGAGTATCGCGAAGCTGCTTTTTCGGTGAACGCTATGAAGCAGCGTATCCGAGAACTAGAGCAGACGGTGCGCGAGTTGGCAGAGGCTAAATCGTTTCCCGAGATGGTAGATGAAGCCCTTGCCAGGCATGTTGCTTTGCTGCAACAGCCCAAAGCCAAGCCATTTCCGATAGATCGTTATGAAGATACCCCAGAAATAGAAGGATAAACACTCAAATCTGCCTCATCAACACATCAGATATCGAATTTCAGCAGCTTTTTTACATTCAAAATTGATTTTGAATTCATTTTGGATGGGGATAGCCCCGGGGGTAGTCCCGGGGATACTCCATACGCCCGCTGAGTTCTATAGAGAATTTTGACCAAATGTGTCCTTCAATCTTTGTAGGGATGGAAGGCAGTATTACATGTAAGGTTGGATGGTTTTGCAGTTCTGGGTTAACCAGGATCAAAGCCGGGAGGAATGGCAGCGAGTGAACTAGCTGATGATGTATCTCGCACTGGGATACCCAGAGCTGCGTGCTTCACGCCGTTAATTCTAGCACTACTACCGTCAGGCGAAGCGGACTAGTTCCGTTTTTTCTAAGAACTCCGCCGTCCCCTCGAAGTCGAAGTAGCGTTCCTTCAGGATGGCAACCTGGAAATGCGGCGGCAGAGCTGCTCCCCACTTAGCAAACTCCAGCAACCCGGGATTACTAGCAACCGCGTCTTGGAGGTGGAAGTCTACGTCCAAGGCGAAAAGGCGCAGTTGCTCAAATAAATCCTTCAGCAGCGCGGGCGCCACGGATAGGGTCAGGCTGCTTTTGCGCTCATCGGCGACGAACTCAATGTCAAGGCATTGAAGTAGAAAGGTAAGACTGCGGTTGATTTTGGTGCCGTTGAATGTGAAGAGAGTTAGTTTATCTTCCTGCACCAGTACTGGCCGCGCGTGCCCCGCTTCCGGTGGAAGCCCGCAGCCGGCAAATTCCTGTCGCAAGACGCGCAGAACTTCCCGCCCGGCTTCGTCCAGCTCAGCCGGCACCGTCTTAGTGCTCAGCAGTTGCAGCATCTGCTCCCGGATGCGCGGATGCACTACTCCGCCACCACCAAAGAACATGGGCTTTTTGCCGTCGTGGGCCGGCACCACCTCCACGCGCTTAGCTGGTACGTCTACGTATTTGATTTTCCAGATGCGCGCTGCCAGTAGCAAGTTCTCGTCGGCCTGCACCTGCGGCGAGAAAGGAATTTCGCCAACTGTCTGGCCAGCGTGTACCACCTTCAACGCCAGCTCGGTTTTAAACACGCTGTAGAAATCTCGTGAGTTGACTACGAACTCCCCATCAACCCCGATAATTAATTCTCCACCTAAGGCTTCTAACCACCCAATGCGGAGTAGTTCTTCCACCACGGCTTCGGCATCGGCTGCAGGTATTTCCGTGAAGGCGGCATTTTGACGCAACTGCATCAGCAAAGCAGCACGGCTACAGCCCGACCGTTCCTTGACGATGGACAGCGCTTGGTGCAGCAGCAGGTCGTAGGGCAGGCGGGCCGTGCGCAGTGGTTCCACAAAGCCTTCCTGGTACAGCTGCCAGCACGCCAGCGACTGGAGCAGGCTCCACGGCTCGGTGGCGTAGAGTAGCAGTTGGCTTTGCTCATCATTGCGGCGCCCGCTGCGCCCCACCCGCTGAATCAGCGAGGCGATGGAGTGCGCCGCATCCACCTGCACCACTTTTTCGACCGAGCCGATGTCGATGCCCAGCTCCAGGGTGGAAGTGCAGGCGATGCAGAAAGGCTGGCGTTGGTTGTTTTTGGCGAAGTGCTCGACGTATTCGCGTACTTCTTTATGCACCGATGAGTGGTGCGAGAAGTAGTGCGGGTGGCCTCCCACCCGGTCGGCTATCTGGCGCAGCTTTACGGCAATGACTTCGGCCAGGCCGCGGCTGTTAGGGAAAATGAGCGCCTTGCTGGTGCTGGTTTGCTTATACAGGTCTTTGAGCAGTGGCAAGGGCACGTCGCCCCCAGTGTCATCGGCCGGGAAGTACCGGAACTGGGCTACTATGTCCTTACCTGTGCGGTCGAGCAGCACCTTTGTGCGGCTTTCGTCGCCGGTAAAACGCTTGGCTTCCGAGTAATCACCGATAGTCGCCGACAGTCCGACGACGGCAAACTGGTTGGTGGTATTCACCGCCCGCAGGCGGGCCAGTAAGGATTGTAGGTGAATGCCTCGGTCAGTGCCTAGAAAGGAATGAATTTCATCGATGACTACGTAGCGCAGGCTGGCAAAGAGCGTCTTCACCTGGTATGGAGCGTTGACGAACATAGCTTCCAGCGACTCCGGCGTAATCAACACGATGCCGGCGGGCTGCTGCAAGAGCTTCTGCTTGGCTGTGCGGCTGGCCTCACCGTGCCATTTGGTCACCGGCACGTCGAGGTAGCGGCAAAGCTGCTCCACGCGCTGAAACTGGTCGTTGATCAGCGCGATGAGCGGGGAGATGTAGAGCACCGGCACGCCGGCCACCCGAAAATCCACCTTCGATAGAATCGGTAGAAAAGCTGCCTCTGTTTTGCCGGAAGCGGTGCGCGAGGCCAGCAGGTAGTTATCGTTGGTGGCCAGGATATGCTGAATAGCTGCCGCTTGGATAGGGCGCAACGATTCCCACCGCTGGTCGCGGATGTAGCGGCGGACGGGCTCCGCCAGCAACTCATAAGACATGGAAATCAGAGCACTTCGATGCTGTCGAGCAGGGCATCGACGGCGGTTTCGTCGGGGCGTTCATCGCGGATCTGAATGTCGCCGAACAGCTTCTGCTTGTCCAACTCGGGGTTTTGCCGCAGCAAGCTCAGGATGTTCAGGAAGTCGCGGATGACTTCGCGGGGCGTGAGGAATTCGCTGGCGCCTGGCTTGTTAAACATCTCCTCCATGAAAGCCTGAATATCGGCGTCGGAAATGGCGAGCTGGGTTTTGTAGTTAAAATCGAAGATTTCCTTCAGCTTCTGCAGCAGCACGAACACCTCGTTGTGGGTGAGGGGACGCAAGCGGATAACCGGCTGGGCAAAGTCGCGCACGGCCGCGGTTTCGAACTTGTTGGTTTCCAGCCGGGACTTTAGCGCCTGGTAGCTGAACAAGCCCCGCCGCTCGTTTTCCAGCACCTCGCGGGTGCCGGCGAAGTTGAGGAAGAAGTGGTTGATTTTGCCCTGAAAGCAGTCGTTGTAAATGGTCAGGATCTTCTCGTAGTTCTTCTCCCGCATTACCGCCGTCGAAATCTTGTAGAGGTTGATGGCCTCGTCCAGATTGATCATAAAGCCGCTGTAGCCCATGCTCACGAACAACCGGCAGAAGTTCTTGAGCATGTCGTAGTAATTCAGGTCGTTGACGATTTCGCGCACGCCTAAATCCTGCCGCGCCTCGGTCTTGGTGCGGTACTCGCCCTTCAGCCACTTTAGGGCATTGCGGCGCAGCAGGTCGTTGTCGGTGATGTAGCCCTCGTAGTATTTCAGCACCACGGTGCCGAAATCGAAGCCTCCTACATCGGTCAGCTCCTGAATGGTTTGCATGATGGCCGCCTGCATGCGTGGTAAGTGCTGCGGCTCTCGGGCCTCGGTCAGCGGAATCTGGTGCTGCTGCGCTGTCTGGCTAACTACCTGCTCGATCCACTTCTCGAGCAGCGTGGCTAGTGCCCCACCCTCGGGTTTGGTCTGAATGGCTATGTTGTCCATGATTGCCGAGTAGAGCGCCACAGCCTTGCCGTCGTTGGCGTACAGCCGGTTATCAGGCGTAAAGTCGGCGTTGGCTACTACGAACTTCTGCTTCAGCGCCACGGTGTTGAGCAGGTGCAGCATGAACGACTTGCCGGAGCCGAAGTCGCCAATCCAGAACTTGACCATACTGTGGCCGTTTTTCACGTCGTCGAGCGTGTGCAAAAACGCTTCGATTTCGGGCGAGCGGCCTACGGTGATGTGCTGTACGCCCAGCTTGGGCACGACGCCGCCCAGCAGCGAGTTGATGATGGCCGTGGCCTCTTTGGGTTTGAGGTTGTCTAGCATGGAGTAGTAAGCTGCTGAAAGTAGGGTTCGTAAATCGTGTAGTCATCGCCGCTTTCCTCGATGAGTACGTCATCGAGTAGCTCGTAGCAGCCGTCATTAATGCTGTCGATGAGCTGATTGCGCAAGGCACCACGGTCACGGGCAAATGCTTCTACTTGGGCCTGCGGCAGCGTTAGGGCCGCGTCGGCAAACAAGAGCAGCAAATCCTGTTGGGTAGCCGTCAGCGCGACGGTGCTGTTGAAGCGGCCGGTTGTGGCCGGGGCCGCCACGGTCAGTTGTATTTCGGATGAGTCGGCACTTGGGAGACCAACAGGTACTGGGTCGGCCGGCGGAGGCGTAAGCGCCTCCGGCTCGTCGCGCAGGTATTCGTTGAGCCGCTCAACGGTGCCGGAGTGTTGCTGCCGTACGGTCTGCACGGCACCCATGTCCAACTGAATTTTCCGGCGCTGGCGGGCATATACCTGCGGTACCTGCTCCAGAGCGCGGGCGAGGTCCTTTTCCTGCGTGAATTGCTGTACGATGGCCTCGAACCGCTCCAGGTGCTCAGGTTGAGCGAACAGGCTCTTCTGAATGGTTTTGGCCAGCTGCTTATTGTTGATAGTGGCCGATTGGAAATCGTGGTGCAGGTAGTGCAGGTATAACCGAAGTGACTCTTCGGGGTCGTGCCGGGCCAGTGTCCGTGAGGCCTCGAAAAAGATATTCTCAACGGCCGGATTGTGGGCATTCAGCTCGCCCAGCCGGTATACGCCCGCCGCGAAACCCGCTGTGTCGTGCGGAAGCTGTGCTGCCAGCTGGTCGAAAGCCGTTTTCCAGCGGGTGGTATTCTGGGCGTTCAGGTCCAGTTCGGTAGCGGCATCGGGGCCAGGAATTCGGGGTGCCAACTCAGGAAGTAGGGCTTGTACCCGATTGCCGAAACGTTGTTGGTAGGCTTGATCGAGCGACGTGAGCTGGGCGGAAAATTGGCTGCTGATCTTGCGCTTGTGGCCAAATTGCTCACGCACCGCGTTTTCACATTGCTTGAAAATGGTCAGGTACACATCGGCGCCGGCCTGCTCACCGGCCGACGTGTACGACCCGCCGCTATACCAGGAGTATGCCTGCCGATAGGCTTGCTGCGCCTGCGCGTCCAGAGCCTTCACTTCCTGGGCCAGCGTCGAGCCCTCGGCTTTGAACTGACGTTCCAGCTCCTTGAGCACGGCTACATAGAGCAGCACCGTGGCCTGCCGGGCGCCCTCGATGGCGAGAAATACGTTGTCGGGGCACCAGAATTTGTTGAGCCAGCTGATTTGCTGCGCCGTCAGTCCGAGCTGTTGGCCGTAAATCTTGCCCAGCTTGGGAGGCGCGTAATCGTAGACCGGGTACGCCGGCGGGACAGCAGGCGTAGCTGCCGGGGTGGGACTTACGGGCGCTGCCGATACTTGAATTATAACCGACGCCTGGCCGGTTACATCGATGATAGATGCATCGGCAGGGACTGATGTACTAACGGGCATAGGCGTAGCAGGGCGCGGGGGCGAGGAAGGAGTAGCCGCCCGCGAGGCTGCCGGCCGGGGTGCCGCCGGCTTAGCGGCGGAGGGCGTAGCCAGAGCCGGAGTTCGTGAAGTAGGTTTAGACGCAGGCACCGGTTTGGAGCCGACAAACCAGGTAGCCAAAAAAGCCACTGGTGGCAGAAGCAAGGCGAAAATACCCCAGCCCCAGGCCGAGCGGCCACGTTTTTGGGCGCGGGCTGCGCACAGCCAAATCACGCCGATATAGAGTAGCCAATACATCATAGGCACTACATGAATTATCGAAAAATGAGTCTTATGGAAGTTGGGCTAAAGTAATTACTTTGTTGCCAGCAGCAACTAATCAGCTAATTCATACTCGAATTATTATCACGTTCCGCACCGTTTATGCCGACCTATCCCGATTACCAGGCATTTTTTCACCCGGAGCGCGGTGCTGCTTCGTTGCGCATGCTGCGGGCCCGTAACGCCGCGCTGATTTTGTGTTTTTTGCAGCAAAGCTTCAAAGCCGAAACCTATAACCCCGTCATCAGCCACGCGGTGTTGCTGGCGCAGTTGACGGATTTTCTGCAGGACTGGGACATTGCGAGCGAGGAAGGCGACGTAGCGGCACTCGGGGCCGCGCCCGAAGAAAAAGCAGCGAAGCTCCTGCGCGATTGGGTGCAGCATGGCTACCTGACGCTCTATACCGACGACCAGGGAGAAGACCAGCACTGCCTGACGCCCGCCTTGGAAAGCGTACTTGACTGGGTGACCTCGCAACTCACCAAGCGCTCCTTCGTGGGCACCGAATCTAGGTTCCTAGACATCCTCCAAAAGCTGCGGGAATTGGAAGTGTTAACAGTCACGCAGCCAGAGCACGGTAGCGGCGAGGTGGATGAATGCCAGGAAATGCGCATCCAGCTTTTCATAGCGTGTGGCCACGCGCCGGAACTGCTTGAGGCGGCTGAAGAGCCGCTCGACCGGGTGGCGTTGGGCATAGCGTTGCGCGTCGAAGGCGCGGGGGTGGCGGCGCTTGCGCCGGGGT
>NZ_MVBC01000001.1 GCF_002007105.1 Hymenobacter sp. CRA2
GGCAGATTGCCTACGCGTTACGCACCCGTGCGCCACTAGCGGTATTGCTACCGCCCGTTCGACTTGCATGTATTAGGCCTGCCGCTAGCGTTCATCCTGAGCCAGGATCAAACTCTCCATTGTAAAAAATGCTGAGCACTTGCCGAAGCAAGGCCGATGTCGAGTGCTGATCCGACCCGTATTGACGAGCTTATTTCTTGTACGCTGCTCGTTGCTCTGCCGAAGCAAAGCAAGTCTTACCTATTTGTCTTTCCAGTCTTTCAAAGAACGTGTGCCGGTTCCTGTTGAACCCGCCGTGCGGTTGCCGTGGCCACCTCTTCTCTTCGCCCCGCGGGGCGCAGGATCTTAACTACTTAGCGGCTGCCGTTCGTTCCCGACTCCCCTGCTTTTTTTGCAGCCCGCTCAGCGTTTCCGTTCGGGGTTGCAAAGGTAAGCAACTTCTTTTAGTTGGCAAGCAAGTCGAAGAAAAATTTTCTAACCTTTTTTCTTCGCTTTCCGTTGCCGGCCGCCTCCTGCTGAAGCGGGGTGCAAAGGTAAGAACCTTTTTGCCTTCCGCAAGCAGTGCGCTACTTTTTTTAGAAGCCGTTTTTCGCTGCCGCTCGCCCCATTCCGTCTGATTGGGAGTGCAAAAGTAGTAGACCAGTTTGAACTACGCAACCCTTTAGCACATAAATGGACGTTTTTTTCTTCGCAGCAAAGGGCTATTGGCTTGCAACTGCTTAATAACCAATACACAATTCTGCTTAACCCATTCCTTATGTGGTAAGCTCAAGAGTCTAATCAGTTTTCGATGAGAGTAGTTTCGCGGGAAACCGACTGGGTTGTATTTGTGAGCAGATGCCTGCTTATCTCTATTCTAGTGTAATCAGCGGGACTATTGATATAGCAGGAAGTGATAATTGGCGTCAATTCGGCATTCTTGTTCTTATATATAGATAGCAGCAAACAGGAAGTCCGATACTTGTGCTGAAGAGATATTGGCACGTCTCATCAATTATGGAGCTTCTATAGGAACGAAAACCTTGAAAATGAGAGCCTAAACGCTATGTTATTATGGCTTTCCGCAGATTCATCAGTCCCTGTACACTTAAACAGCTTATCAAATGCTTCTAGCCAGGCTAGGAGCTAGGTGGTGGTTTGTGGTTGTTCGATGTCATTAATAGCGCCGGCACTGATTATGGCCTTACCCCTGATGTTTGATTGGGAAGCTGTGCACAGGAAAGGGATTGTCGGTAACTGGTAGGACGTAAGTCCCCTCCCCTACTCCAGCCGCTGTAGCCGAAAAGCCTTGCCGTAGGCCTTACTTCTACATTAGATTCTCGAACGCTTTTCCGTTAGTGCCTCGGAGTAGAAGCAAGCAGGCGAGTGATGAGTTAAGAATAGAAACGTTTCATTAGCCTGACACGACGTTGAACGAGTGCCGACTTCACGGGTTCGTACACGAAGACATCCTGGGCATTCTGGCGTACCACTATGCGAAACAGCTGTTTCAGCTTTCGCGTGAAATGGTATACTGTCACGTATTCCGCCCAGTCTTCCGTCCCGGTGGTGCTGCCGTACAGCGAGACGAAGGGAGTCCAGTGTAATAAGGAATATACTTGAGTGGCTTCGGCCGTGGTCAACATTTTACCCCCGCGGCGAAATTGAATATGCATTAGCAGGGTATGCCGTAAAGCGGGGACAGGAACGGTCCGATTTCTGCCAAACTCCGGCGGTAAAGGACTTGGCGGTAGCACTGTCGAGCAGTTGCCCTGCTGCATAGTAAGCTGGCGTTAGCTTCAGCTTGGCATCGACTACGTGCGTGGCTTCGTGCAGCAGTATGTAATCGATGGCAGGGCGCAGGCCAGCTTCTATGGCCACCTGCAATGAGGAATTATTGGCAGCAAAACACGTGCGCTTCTTTTCGGTAAGCCACTCACTTGCCGTTTGCGGCAGAATAGCGGCTCTGATGGTGATGTCGAAAAGCGGATGTGCCGCAGAGCTAACGGTGGAAGTGAGGGCCGTATTCGGCATGTCGTCCAGAAAGCTCAGGCGGCGCAAATGGTCTTTCAACACACGTTGGTGCAGTGGAGGCAAGGCTGAGAGGGCATCAACAACGAGGCGGTGTTCGGTAGCGGTGAGTACGTGCAGCCGCGGCGCCATGCCAGCTTCCTGGAACTTCTTTATTACGTCGTCCGGCGCGCTGCCGACACGCTCGAGCAGGGAAGTAGATGGCGCTTGCGCTGCGCAAGGATGGCTACTTCCAAAGTGTTAAACGAGGAGGATGATGGCACTAATGAGTCGTGCCAGGCGAGAGCGGTACATTATGATTGCGGCCTATTCAATGAAGAGGAAAGAATGAGTAAAGTGAGCTGGCCGATTGGCTGGTCAGCTAGCTTACTCTACAATAGTCACCACAAGTGTGCTGGCCGACGCACTTCGCTTCTGCTGATACATAATTGCTCTTCGCTAACGTCCGCCTAATTCATCTTTTGCATCGGAGCCACTGGCCCACAAAAAAACCGGGAGCCTGCCAATGGCAAGCTCCCGGTTTTTGGATAAGCAGAAAGTGGTTAGCGCACGAAGAAACGGCTGGCGTACGACTTGTCGCCTGACGTATAGCGCACGATATAACCGCCGGCAGCCAGGTCCGAAACCGACACGGCGCCGTTGCTGAGCGTACCCACGACGCGGCGGCCCAGGTACTGACCCGTCAGCGTGTAGATGTCGAGGTAGGCATCTTCCGAGGCCGCACCCGTGAAGCGGTAGTGCAGCTTGCCATCCACCGAGCTGGTCGGGAACACCTGGAAACCAGCAGTGGCAGCCCCCAAGCTTACCGTGCGGATTACCGAAGTGGTAGCCGTGCCGTCGCTGTCGAGCTGACGCAGGCGGTAGTACAGCGTGCTCACGCCGGCAGGCAGCTTATCGTCCAGCCAAGCGTAGTCGTGGCGCACCGTAGCCGTGCCGTTGCCGGCGACGTAGCCCAGATCGGCGAACTGCTTGCCGTCGGTGCTGCGCTCCACCACGAAGCCAGCGTTGTGCTTTTCCTGGGCCGTGGCCCAAGTCAGGCTGACGCTGTTGCGACCTTCGGCCTGCGCCACAAAGTTGATCAGTTCAACGGGCAGCGGCTGGGGCGGCAAGCTGGTAGCGTTGATACGCACGCTGGTGGTGTTGCCGGTGCCGCCTTGGTTTGCTGTTACGATGTCAAGGTCACCGTCGCCGTCCAGGTCGCCGAGCAGCACGTTGTTCGGACCGCTGCCCACCGTTACGGTGGCGCGGGCGCCGAAGCTGGCGGCGGTAATAGTGCCAGGAGCCGAAATCTGGTTTAGCCGGATGCTGACGGTGTTGCCACCGCCCGTGGTGCCGCCGCTGCCGTAGTCAGAAGTGGCAATGTCAAGCTTACCGTCACTGTTGAGGTCACCCAGGGCAATGCCGGCGGGACCGGTGCCTACGGTGAAGTCCACCTTCGTAGCAAAAGCAATGTTGCCCACGCCGGTGCTGATATTGCGCAGCACGGAGACGTTGTTGCCCCTGTTGTTGGAAGATACTACGTCCGGCCGGCCGTCACTGTCGAGGTCACCCACGCCAAGAGTCACCGGGAAACCGGCGGTGGTAAAGTCAACCTTGGTAGCGAAACTGGCAGCAACAAAAGCCCCCGGTGCGGTAATAAGGTTGCGCAGTACGCTAATGGAATTGCCCGTAGAGTTGGCGGAAATAATATCCTGTTTGCCGTCTTGATCGATATCGGCAATAGCAACCCCGTAAGGGCCGCCCCCCACCGTGTAATCGACCTTGGCGGCAAAACTAATGTTACCGGTACCGGTGCTGGTATTACGCAGGATAGAAACGCTGTTGCCGCCTTCGTTGGCCGTAGCAATATCCTGCTTCGCGTCGCCGTCAACGTCGCCGATAAACAGGCCGTAGGGGGTAGCGCCTACCGTAATCAGTTGAGCGGCGGCAAAGGCAATGTTTCCTACGCCAGTGCTGGTGTTGCGGAACACGCTCACGTTGTTCGTGGCGTCGTTGCTGGTTACCACGTCCAGTTTCCCGTCGCCGTCCAGGTCACCGATAGCAATGTTGTACGGGCCGGTAGCGCCGGTACCCACTGAGAAGTCCTGCTTGTTGGCAAAGTTCGGAACACCGTTGGTACCGGTATTGCGCAAGATGCTAATCGTCGTGCCGCTGCCGTTGCCATAGTTGGTCACGATCAGGTCGAGCTTACCGTCGCCGTCCACGTCGCCCAGTACTTCGTTAGCCGGGTTAGCATTGGTGGTTTTCTCTATCGCACCGCCGAACGAGGCTGTGCCATTCTCAGTGGCCACCACGAAATCAAACGTCTGCGGGTTACTGATGGCTTGGCCGCTGCCGTTCACCACCGTGTTGGGCACTACTACGTTCACCGTTTCACCGGGCTTGAAGTAGAAGGGAGCCGGGGTGATGGTTACTACGTTGTTATTGACAACCACTTGCGCCTGGCTCAGCGAGCCTACCTGGCTGCTGAAAACGCGGATTCTGGCGGCCGAAGCAGTAGGCACGTTTTGGCTGAAGCTCAGCACCACCGAAGCGTTACGGGCCACGGTCATTTCGTTATTGGCGGGCTTGAAGCTAGTTAGCGCAAACGGCGGGGTAAACGTTTGCGTGGACGTAGCCACACCACCGGGCGTCTTCACCGAAATGGGCCCAAACGTTACGCCCACCGGTACCGTCACCGATACCGAGGTGTTGGTGCCGCCTGCATTCGGCGTTACGGTTACGTCGTCGTCGGAACCGGTCTGGCCATTGAATATTACCGCGGTGGCATTGGCCAGGTTGTTACCCGTGATGGTTACCGTCTGGCCTACCGGGCCGGACGTGGGGGAGATGCCGGCAATAGAAGGAGCCGGGGCCGGGGCTATGAATACCGTAATGACTGCGCCGGTGTTGTTGGCAGTGCTCGACTCCGGGTCCGTGGATGTACTGGAGGCTTGGGCCGTAACAGTACCCGGCTCCTGCGGGTTGAACTCTACCACTTTTACATCCTGCCCACTAGCGGGCAGGTTAACGGCTGCGAACGTAACTACGCCCGTGCCAGTGCCTGCATTGTAGCTATACGAAGCACCTGCCGGAAATACCGTGAACTCGGCCTGCGACGCCGGCGCGCTGGTAATAGTAATTTTTTGTACTACCGCGTCGGCCCCTGCGGTGGCAGAAGTCTTGCTGGTTACCGAAAAGGCCAGCGCATAGCCGGCTACGACGGACCCATTGTTTGGCTGGGAAGCGCCAGTAGTGGTAGTTACGTCGGGTTTAACAACGTTGATAGTTGAAGTAGCGCCCGTGTTATTACCAGTATTGGTATCCGTGTCGGCGCCTGTAACGCCAGTTCGCAGGGTGCTCGATGCCTGGCCGCTTACTGATGCCACATCTGGCGCATCGAACGTAACCGAAGCTGACAATGCCGTAGCGTTTACTCCCAGATCCACTGGTCCAAAGGTCCACGTAACGGTGGTGCCATTACGGGCATGGGTAGCGCCACCGCTGCCGGAGCCGCTAACCGTAAAATCGCCTTGCAGTACCGTGCTGGGCACGTTGGTAAGCACGATTCTCTGGATTACGCCGGTAGCGGTGCTATTGAGGCCAGAGCCACCGGGATTGGTGGTAGTGGCTGTAAAAACCACAGCAGTACCAACTTTAGCGTTGCTACCATTGGCTGGCGTGCTGCTCGTCGTTGTTCTCACATCAACGTTGGCGGCATGCGCGCCAAATGCGCTCAGCAGCAATACTAGCAAGGTGAGCAGTCTGCCCGTTGTGCTCTTGGCTGCCCCCAAACTGGCAGCCCGACTCGCAGGCCAAATACGTACGAGTTTTTTCATGCAGGAAAATATTGTAGGATGGAAAAACAAGCCCAAAACATCCAATGGCTTCTGAATGAAGACCTTTGAATCCTACAAAGATACTAAAGTACCAGGTTGAAACACGATAGTCTCAAAATAGGACGCAAGTAAAACATCCGCGCTGCCCAGCTTTCCGTAGGGCGGCGCGGATGCATAGCAGCGGTTCAAATCCAGGTGTAGAAGTTATTTGGGCTTGCGTAGCAGATAACGCGTCATAAAAATGCCCTGCCCCGTGGAGCCGGCGCTTTGGAGCGTCTGGGTAAGCGGTGTCAACTGCACCAAGTCCCAGCCATCGGCCTGCAACTCCTGCAGGTAGCGCAGAAGGGTTTCTTCGTTGGCGCGCACGTTCTGCAGATTGATGCCCGTCAGGCTGAAGAGGTTTTCCATCTGGGCTTCCTTGGTACCCTTGAACTCGGGGGTAAATATCACCCGCGACCGGCCCAGCCCACCGGCCACGATGGACTCGATGGTGGTCATCTGCATGAATTGGTAAGAGCCGGCTTTTGACACCTGGGCCATACTGCGCTGGGGTAGCAATGGCAACAGCAGCAGTATCAAAACAGGAAGCGAACGAAGCAAACGGGGAAAGTGCATAACGCGGAACGGAGTAAGGAGTAACGTCAGCGCCAAAAGTAGCCGCCCCGCTCACCCGCGGCAATGGCATAATGATGTGAGGCCCAGCGGCCCGTACCAATTTGGTAACACCAGCTCCACCCGCACGGTATACAGCGGCAAGCCCCTGACTGACATGTCTACTTCTCCCTATCAGCTTCCCACCTATGCGCCCGGGTCGCGGCGCCTGCACGTGGTCATCGAAACGCCTAAGGGCAGCCGCAATAAGCTGGCGTACGACCCCGAATTGGGCTTGTACAAGCTCATGGGCGTGCTACCCGAAGGCAGCGTCTTCCCCTACGACTTCGGCTTTGTGCCCTCTACCCTGGGCGACGACGGCGACCCGTTGGACGTGCTGCTCCTCATGGATGCTCCGACCTACCCGGGCGTAATCATCGAGGCACGCCTGATCGGGGTGCTTGAAGCCGAACAGCCCGAAGACGGCCAGCCCCAGCGCAACGACCGGTTGCTCGCCGTGGCCGCTGAATCGCGCCAGCACAAGCACGTGCGCGACATCCACGACCTGACGCCCCAGTTGCTGCACGAAATCGAGCACTTTTTCAGCTCCTACAACCAGGCCAAGGGCCAACCCTTCCGCATTCTGCACCGCAGCGGGAAAAAGCGCGCCGAGGAGCTGGTGCACCAAGCCACGCAGCGCACCGGCACCTAACCCTCTTGCCTGCCCATTGTGAAGCATTTCCTGAACGAAGTGGTGGGCCTGCACGCCAATTCCCATAACATCAGCGCACTGCAAATGTCGGTGCGGGCCGTGGTGGTCTTTTCACGGCGCGGCTGTTGCTGCGCCTGTCGGGCAAGCGCACCTTCGGCAGCAACAGCCCCTTCGACGTGGTGCTGAGAATCATCCTTGGCGCCGTGCTGAGTCGGGCTATTGTGGCTGCCTCTCCTTTTGTGGGCACGCTGGTAGCGTCGGCAGTGATGGTAGAGCTCTGCACCACCTGCGGGCTATGGCCGCTTACCGCAGCCACGCCGTGGGCAAGCTCATCAAGGGCAGCTCCTACGTGCTGGCCGAACACGTGGAGCTGCACCGTGGCAACATGCAGCACAACAACATCACCGAGTGGGACCTGATGGAAGGCGCACGCGGCAATGCCCTGACCGATAGCCTGGCCGATGTAGAAACCGTGCGCCTGGAGCGCGACGGCGACATCAGTGTGGTTCTAAAGAAGCCGCGTTGGGGCAATTCTACTGCTACGGGGCAGGCCGGCGCAACAGGTAAATAGCACCGTCGTTGCCGTCCTTGGAATTGTTGGGCAACACGTTCATCAGCTCCCATTGCGCAGCGGAAAACTCGTTGAGCAGCTTGCTCATGGCTTCCCAGCCTAGCTCCTTATTATCAGTCAGGGTATACCGTTCGCCCAGCAGGTCCGTGACTTTTACCCATTCCTTTCCCTGGTAAGCCGGCGAGAAGTAGATCCGCCGGCCTTGGTAGCTGACGTGCATAAATTGGTAACGGGGCGCCGGTTGTTGAGCCTGGGCCGGAGCAAAGAAGCTGCCGATATACAGCAGCAAGCCAGTAATTAGTAAACGCATAGGCTTAAGAGTAATGCCCGCTGCTTAGCGAGCTTGGTTCGTCACCTGCCAAGACAAAAACTAAGCCTTAACGCAAACGCCAGCCCGGTTTTACCGAACTGGCGTTTGCAATCAGCGTTTTACGTTTTTCAAGGGTTACTCCCGCTTGTTCTTGAGCAGCAGCCGCAGCGAAGCCAGCTCGTCGCGGAACTTGGCCGCCTGCAGGAAGTCCAGCTCCTTGGCCGCACCTTCCATCTGCTTCTCGGTTTGCTTGATGAGTTTCTCCAGGTCTGTTTTGCTCATCATGGCCACCACCGGCTCGGCCGCAATAGCCAGCCCGCCACCATCCTCGTCGGGGCCGGCATAGGCCTGGGGCTGCTCCGGAATGCGGTAATCGGAAAGCGAAGTCTGTTCCATGATGGCCTCGCGCGACTTACGCACGGTGCGCGGCGTGATGCCGTGCTCCTCGTTGTAGGCCATCTGCGTGGCCCGGCGGCGGTTGGTTTCGTCCATGGCCCGCTGCATCGAGCCGGTGATGCGGTCGGCGTACATGATGACCTTGCCCCGATCATTACGGGCGGCGCGTCCCATGGTCTGAATCAGGCTGCGCTGGTCGCGTAGGAAGCCTTCCTTGTCGGCGTCGAGGATAGCTACCAGCGACACTTCCGGCAGGTCAAGACCTTCGCGCAGCAGGTTTACGCCGATTAGCACGTCGATTTCGCCCAAGCGCAGTTGCCGCAGGATTTCCACGCGGTCCAGGGTCTTCACGTCCGAGTGCACGTAGCTGACCTTGATGTTCAGGCGCTCCATGTACTTGGTCAGTTCCTCCGCCATGCGCTTGGTCAGCGTGGTAACGAGCACCCGGTCGCCCTGCTTCACGCGGTTGTCCACCTCGTCGAGCAGGTCGTCGATTTGGTTCACACTCGGCCGCACTTCGATTTCGGGGTCGAGCAGACCCGTCGGGCGGATGATCTGCTCCACCACCACGCCGCCGGCGCGCTCCAGCTCGTAGTCGGCGGGGGTAGCCGATACGTACACAGCTTGCCGGAACATACTCTCGAACTCGTTGAAGGTCAACGGACGGTTGTCCATGGCCGAGGGCAGGCGGAAACCGTACTCCACCAGCGCGGTTTTGCGGCTTCGGTCACCGCCCCACATGGCCCGAATCTGGGGCATGGTGGCGTGGCTCTCGTCCACCACCAGCAGGTAGTCGTCGGGGAAGTAGTCGAGCAGGCAGAAGGGCCGCGAGCCGGGCGAGCGGCCGTCGAAGTAGCGCGAGTAGTTCTCAATGCCCGAGCAGTAGCCCAGCTCCCGAATCATCTCTAGGTCGAACTCGGTGCGCTCCACGATGCGCTTGGCCTCGGCATCGCGCCCCTCCTTCTCGAAGTAGGCGTGCTGCTGCACCATGTCGTACTGAATTTCCTTGATGGCCTGCTGCAAGGTGTCCTTGCCGGTCACGAACAGGTTGGCCGGAAACAGCGCCACGTCCTTTTCCTCGCTCAGCTTCTTGCCGCTTTCCGGGTCGATGCGGTGAATGGCCTCGATTTCGTCGCCGAAAAAGTAGATGCGGTAGGCGTAGTCTAGGTAAGCCGGGAAGATGTCCACCGTGTCGCCCTTCACGCGGAAAGTGCCGCGGGTAAACTCCTGCTCGGTGCGCGAGTACAGGATCTGCACGAACTGGTAGAGCAGGGCGTTGCGCGAAAACTTCAGCCCCGGCTTGAGCAGCATCATGTTCTTGCCGAACTCTTCCGGGTTGCCGATGCCGTAGATGCACGACACCGAGGCAATGACGATGACGTCGCGGCGCCCGCTGAGCAGCGAGGAAGTGGTGTGCAGCCGCAGCTTCTCGATTTCCTGGTTGATAGCCAGATCCTTCTCGATGAATACGTCGGTGGAGGCAATGTAGGCCTCGGGCTGGTAGTAGTCGTAGTAGCTGATGTAGTACTCGACGGCGTTATGCGGGAAGAATTGCTTGAACTCGCCGTAGAGCTGCGCGGCCAAAGTCTTGTTATGGGCCAGAATCAGCGCCGGCTTGCCCGTTTGAGCAATGACGTTGGCCATGGTAAACGTCTTACCGGTACCGGTAGCGCCCAGCAGCACCTGTGCCGGTTCGCCCGATTCGACACCCGCCACGAGCTGGGCAATGGCTTTGGGCTGGTCGCCGGTAGGCTTGAATTCAGAGGTCAGTTGATACTCCATGCGGGGAGGTTTCGGGGAGCGGGAAGATAACCCTTCTTAACTACGCCGCTGCCCGCGGGGTTTCCGCTCAGGCAAAGAAAAACCCCACGGCTGGAAGCCAGCCGCAGGGTTCGACCCAGGTGAGTGAATGGGTAATGCGGGTTACATCAGTACTCAGGGGGCCAGTTCCGCTTTGCCGCCGCCAAACTCCACGCTGGCCGACAGGCCCACGGCGTAGGGCCGGGTGCGCTTGCCCCAGGTTTCGGTGGGGTTGGCGTTGAGCGTGGTCAGACCGGCTTCGGCTTCGGGCCCTACGTTCAGCTGCCAGTTGCCGGCAGCGTAGCGCACCCCGGCGCTGCCGCGGGCCGAGCCCAGCACGCGGCGGTACGAGCCGTCGTCGGTAGCGCTCTGGGTGCCAACAGCAGTGCGGTTGCGCATCAGCACGTTGACGGCAGCGCCCACGGCGGCGTACACGCCCCAGCCCTGCTTGCGTCCTTCGTAGCGCACCTGCACCGGCATACCCACCGTGGTCAGGTGGTAGCGGCCCGTCAGGGTTTTGCCGTTGCGGTCGGCGGGCATATTGGCGAGGCCGGCAGTGTTTCTTGGCGCCACCTCAAAGGCGGTGTTGCCGGAAATCGACGTCAGTTCTGCGCCCGTCAGCAGCGTCCAGTGCTTGCGGCCCAGCGGTATGGCGGCGCCAAACTGGGCGCGGTGTGCCAGCCCTGGTTGCAGCTGCGTGGGCTCAGGGGTGGTCGGAGCATAGGAGTTGAAGGTTAGCGGAGCCGAGCGCAGCGCAATGCCGCCGCCCAGAGAGCTGCTGACGTTCGGCGCGAAGCGCTGGGCGGAGTAACCGCCACGCCACCGCCAGCGGCTGGGCACGGCCGATTTTTCCGATTCCTGCTCTTTCTCTACGTCCTGGCTGGCCAGCAAAGCGGGTGCGCTTACCAACGCGGCCTTCAACGAATCGGGCCGCCGACCACCGAGGGCCGCGCCGCGCAGCCGGGCGGCTACGGGCTCCAGTCCGGCTTCCGTCCAGTTGGCTGCTGAGGCAGCCGTAGCGGCCACTACCAGCGGCGAAGCTGCTTCGGTATTTTGTCCGTTCGGGCTGATAGCACCTCGGCTGGCAATACCGGTGGCACCATTATCAATACTGCGCGGCATCCCGGCGGGCATAGTCCGCGGCTGAGGTACCCCAGCCGGCGCGTGCCCGCCGAAGGCTTGGCGAATAGCAGCGAGGGCCCGGCCAGCCAGGCTGCCTTCGGCGGCCTCCTGCTGGGTAGCAGCGTGGGCCCGGCTTGCGGCGGCTACGCTGCTGGCCATACCCGAGGCATCGTTGGTAGCCTGAGTAGCACCGGAGTTAGTAGCGGCATTGGCCGCAGCGGCGTCGGTAGCCGTCGGCAGCTGGCCGCCCCGGCTGTTAGTCGCCGTGCGCTGGTGAGCGGCCACCGTGCCAGCAGCTCCGCTAGCCTGGCGCAGGGCTTCTACGTTGATGACCGAAGCGGTACTATTGGTGCCGGTGGGCGTGAGGTTGCGCTGCGCCAGCCAGCCACCGAAGCCGAGCGTAGCCACGGCGCAGGCAGCCGCGGCGAGGCGGCGGTAGCCCACCAGCCGGCGGCGGTAGCCCTGGTTTTCGCGCAGCAGCAGCTCGTGGTCGAGCCGCTCCCACACGTCGGCGCGGGGTGTAAGCTCGGCCTCAGCGAACTTCTGGCGGAAGAGCTCCTCCAGGTTGCCCGTGGGCTGCTGATGGTTGTTATTATCGGAAACGGGTGTCATTGCAGCGTTGGTCGAGTTTCTCCAGCTTGGCTTTCAGAATAACGCGGGCCCGGGAGTACTGCGACTTGCTGGTACCCTCCGAGATGCCCAGCATCTCGCCAATTTCTTTATGGCCGTAGCCTTCGATGGCAAACAGGTTGAACACCATGCGGTAACGCGGGGCCAGTTCCTGCACCATCTTGAGTAATTCTTCGAAGTTATAGTTCGACAGGATCAGTTCCTCGTCGGCTACGGCTTCGGGGTATTCGTTTTCCGTGACGGCCAGCATGGGGGCGTTGCGGCGGTGCTGGCGCAGGGCGGCGTTGATCATGATACGCCGAATCCAGAATTCCAGCGGACACTCGCGGCGGAAATGGCGCAGGTTGCTGAACACCGTCACGAAACCTTCCTGCAGCACGTCTTCGGCCTCGAAGGTCGTTTGGGAGTAGCGCGAGCACACGGCCAGCATGCGGCCGGCGTAGCGAACGTAGAGTTCCTTCTGCGCCACGCGGCTGCCGTCGAGGCAGGCGTCGATTAGCTCGGCTTCGCTCCAGCGGCTGGAGGGCGTGAGCGGGCGCGTGGCGGCGGGCGGTGGGGGCACTTCGCTAGCTTCAGCGGGGGTGGCGGTCAGCCCCCCGACCAAGCGGCCGAGGCTGCTGCTGCCGAATGCGGCGAGGGCGCTCATACGCGGGCCCGGCAGGTGCGGCCGGGGGCGCCATTGCGCCGCGGGGTGCGGCAGGCCAGGGTAGCAGGTAACAAATTTTTCATGGGCTAACGGTTCACGGTAGCTGAATGGCACCGGCGTGTGGGCTCCGGTATTGCTAGGAGTCGGGGCCCGGTCTGGCGGTTGCAATGGGTGATTATTTTTTTGAAACGAAATCGAATACTACTGCTAGAATGACCTTGCGGCTGGGTTTTATCGACTTGCCGGCACATAGTATCGGCCACCGGGCCGATGTTAGAGTTGGTTGTGGGCCCGGATAAGCGCGGCAAACGCGTCGCGGTAGGTGTCGCCGATGGGTAGCAGGCGGCCGGCTACCTGCACGCGGCCGCGCTCCACGTGCTCGATACGGTTCAGGGCCACGATGTAGGATTTGTGAATGCGGGCAAAGCGTTCGGGGGGCAGCACTTCCTCCACGCGGCGGAAGGACTGCAGGGTAAGAATCTTGCCGCCGGCGGTGCAGATCAGCAGGTACTCCTTCATGCCTTCTATATAAAGGATATCGTCGAAGGCGACGCGCTGCAGCCGGTGCTCGTTCTTGACGAACATGGCATCGGGGCTGGTGGCTACGGCGGCAGGCTCGGGCGCCGGTGCTGACGCCAACGGGGCAGGTGCGGCGTGCTGGCGTGCTTTGCTGATGGCCTGTACAAACCGCTCGAAGGCAATGGGCTTGAGCAGGTAGTCCAGCGCGCTTAGCTCGTAGCTCTGCACCGCGTATTGGTCGTAGGCAGTGGTGAAAATGATGCGCGGCGTCGGCGCGGGCAACAGCTGCACGAACTGCAAGCCCGTAATACGCGGCATGTGAATATCGAGCAGTACGAGGTCGACGGGGTTGTCCTGCACGAAGGCCAAGCCCTGCAGGGCATCGTGAAACTGCCCGCGCAACTCCAGAAAAGGCACCTGCGCGCAGTAGCCGGCCAGCAGATCGAGGGCCAGCGGTTCGTCGTCGATGATGACGCAGGAAAGCTTGCGGCTGGGCGTGGTAGGCTCCATGAGTACAAGATAGAGAGAACGATAACCGAAAAGCGCCGCGGCGTTTACCCCGGCCACAAAGTAAGCACGGCGCGGTAATGCTCGGGCGTGGCGCTGATGACCAGCTGGTGGCGCCCCGGGTAGAGCAGCTCCAGCCGGCGTCGCAGATTGACCAGGCCCACTCCACCGGATGGTTCTAACCCGGCAGGTGGCCGGCTGCCGGCCGGCGCCACCGCGTTATCGACCACGAAATGCAGGGCGCCGCTCTCGGGCTGCTCCAGGCGCATCCTGACCACGGGGCGAGCTGTCAGGTCGCCGTGCTTGAAGGCGTTTTCTACCAGCGGCTGCAGCAGCATGGGCGCAATAGGCCAGCTGGGAGACTCGCCGAGGCCGACGGTATCGAATACAATAGCGGCCGGGCCGGTGGCGGGCAGGCGCAGGCGCTGCAGCTCCAGAAAGCTGCGCAGGTGTTGCAGCTCTTTGGCCAGCGGCACGGTATCGGCGCTGCTCTCGTAGAGCATGTAGCGCATGATTTCGGAGAGGCGCAGCACGGCCTCCGGCGCGCGGTCCGATTTCTGGCTGGCCAGGGAGTAGATGTTGTTGAGCGTATTGAATAGGAAGTGCGGGTTGACCTGCATTTTCAGGGCCGTCAGCTCGGTAAGCAACTGCTGGCGCTCCAGCTCACGGCGGTGGCGCTGGGCCCGTAGGTAGTCACGCGTCACGCACAGGGCCGAGCTGAGAAACAGCAGAAACAGCGCCGCCAAGGTATATTGCAGCAGCAGGCGTGGCAACTCTTCGCCGCGCATCGGCGAGGTGGCTTGCAGGGGCAGCAGGCGGTTGGAAAAGAAGCGCAGCAGCTCGTAGAGGCTTACCAGCAGCAGCGCCCCCAGGCTGTAGCGCCCTACGCGGCCCTGCCCGAGCGTGCGCGGGATGAGTATTCGCCAATTGAGGTAGAACAGGCCCGCGCCCAGCACGTCGATGACCACCGTGCGCCCCAGCCAGGGCGCCCAATGGGGAGCTGGCATTTTGGGGTTGAGGCTCTGCGCGTACAGCACAAACGCATCGACGCCGAGCAGGTACAGCCAGAGCACGGCGTGGGCCCAGCCCGGCACGGCGGCGCTATCCGCGGTACGCTCCTGCCGGAACCAGACCCGCAGTCGATTAAGCCAGCCAACGGGTTCTAGCGCCGGGTTGAGATTGGCAACACTTTCCATACAGCAAAGTAGCGCCGCCGGGGTGCAATCCGCCGGGCTTCTCAACGAACTGGCTGCGGCCCGTCATCAACTGGCCAAAACCGGCCGCCAACGCCTGCTGGGTAGTTGTGGGTAACGGACCGGAGGATTAGACACCACTTATTGAGCTATTCGCGGAAGTTTTTGGGCTGTTGGTGGATTTTCCGGGCAGCGTGTTGGGGTGCCCGCCTACGTTTGTTTCACTGCTCGCCCTTCTGACGCTATGAAACCAGACGAACTCTTGATCGAAACCCAGCACCTGACCTTCCGCTTCGGCGGGCGGCAGGTACTGCACGATGTGGACCTGCGGGTGCCTCGTGGCAGCATTTACGGCTTTCTGGGCCCCAACGGCGCCGGCAAAAGCACCACCATGCGCTTGCTGCTGGGCTTGCTGCCCGCCCCGGCCGGCGCAGTGCAGCTCTTCGGCCACGACCTGGCCCGGCACCGCCTCGGCATCCTGGCCCGCGTGGGGGCCCTCATCGAAACGCCCTCGCTCTACGACCACCTCAGCGGCCACGACAACCTAGAAGTAACGCGGCGCCTGCGCGGCCTGCCTACTGGCCGCACTGCCGAGGTGCTGGCCACCGTGGGCCTGGCAGCCGATGCGCACCGCCCCGTGCGGCAATACTCGCTGGGCATGCGGCAGCGGCTGGGCCTGGCCCTCACGCTGCTGCCCGACCCAGAGCTGCTCATCCTCGACGAGCCCACCAACGGGCTGGACCCGCAGGGCATCATCGAGATGCGCGAGCTGCTGCGCAAGCTGCAGCAGGAACACGGCAAGACCATTCTGCTCTGCAGCCACCTGATCAGCGAGGTGGAGCGGGTGGCCACGCACGTGGGCGTGATTCAGCAGGGGCGCTTGCTGTTTCAGGGCAGCCTGTCGGCCCTGCAGCGGCGGCGGCACTCGGCGGCGCAGGTGGTTATCGAAACCGACGACGCGCTGCGCTGCCGCAACCTGCTGCCGGCCGAGTTTGGGGCGGCCACGGTGCTGAGCCCCGGCACGCTGGGCCTGCCCTACCACTCGCAGGAGCAAATGGCCTACCTGGCCCAGCAGCTGATAGCCGCCGGGCAGCCGCTCTACGGCCTGCGCTGCGAGCAGCCCAGCCTCGAACAAAGCTTTCTGCACCTCACCGAAACCGCTCTGGCCGGATGAACACTGCCCTCCTCGCCCCTACCCCGGGCCCGCTGACGCAACTGCGCCGCAGCCTAGCCGCCGATACGCTCAAGCTGAAGCACACCGCCGCGCTGTGGCTGGCGCTGGGCAGCGGCGCCCTGCCAGTGGTGCTGTACCTGCTGATTTTCTACTTCAAAGGGCAGTATCTGGTGAAGGCCGGGCAGAACCCCTGGCCCAGCTACATCAGCCACAGCTGGCAAACCACGGCCGGCCTGCTGCTTCCCCTGTTTGTGGTGCTGCTGTGCAGCCTGGTGCTGCACGTAGAAACCAAAGCCAGTGCGTGGAAGCACCTCGACGCCCAGCCGGTGGGCCACTTGGCCACCTACGTCAGCAAGCTGCTGGTACTGCTGGGACTGAATCTGCTGGCGCAAGTCGTGTTCGTGGTGCTCCTGCTGGCCTCCGGCGCTTTGCTGGGGCTGCTACGGCCGGGCCTGCTTTTCTCGGATTACGCACCTCCTGTGGCCGCCATGCTCACGCTGCTGGGCCATACTTACTTGGCCACGCTGGGCATATTGGCCTTGCAGTTCGTGGCAGCGCTCTGGTGGCGTAACTTTGTGACGCCGGTAGCCATTGGGATGGGTTGCACGGTAGTGGGCCTAGCTTTGCTGCGCTGGGAATATATTGATTGGGTGCCCTACGCCGAACCGCTGCTGGCAACGAGCAAGGCCATGGTGAAGGGCAAGGCGAATACGCTGACCGTGGCCCAGGTTTTCAACCAAACCGAACAGCTAGCTGTCGGCTGGTGGGTGGTGGTGCTGACGGTGGCCTACCCGCTGCTGCGCTGGCGCCAGCAACGCCAGTAAGTCAGCCTCCTACTGGCCTGCTCGCTCCTCCCGGAATAGCAAACAATTTTGTCTGCCCCGAATGCAACCTCACCCACAGGCCCTGCGACACTTGTCCCGAATGCAAAAACGATGCGCTGTGCCGCCCGCTCATCACATGATCAAGTGATTGTCTAGCTGAAGTTACCGCCGGTCCTTTGTGCCCGTGTCAGCCGCCCCACCCGCCGCTGATCCGCCAGTTCCCCTACTGCGCCTCCGCGCTTTCCACCCTTTACTTACAGCCAACGGCGCTGCCTCGCCGGACCTCCGCCCGGGCCATCTGCTGATTGCCCCGCTGCCTGTTGCCCATTTCAGGCTCACCCATCGTTCCGACCATGAAAAACAAGTTACTCCTGCTGCTGGCCTCCTCCGGGCTGCTGGCTACCAATGCGTTTGCACAAGCGCCGGCTACGGGCCGGCCGGCCGTACCCGGCAGCGGCGCCCCCACGGGTGCCCCGGGTGGCGCCAGCCCCCGCGCCGCGGTGCTGCCCGCCGCCCCGCAGGGCAGCGGCCGCATCACCGGCACCGTTATCGACGCGGGCACCAAGCAGCCGGTAGAGTACGCCACCGTAGCGCTGCTGCCCGCCACCGGCGAGCAGCCCATCGACGGGGCCGTGGCCGACGACAAGGGCCGCTTCACCATCAAGGGCCTCGCGCCGGGCTCGTACCGCCTCTCCATCAGCTTTATCGGCTACGGCACCTCCCTCCAGCCCATCACGCTGGAAGAAGGCAAGATGAGCGTGGACCTGAACACGGTGGCGCTGACCTCGCAGGCCAAGCAACTGGGCGAGGTGAAAATCACCGGCGAGCGGCCCGTGGTGGAAAGCAAGCCCGACCGCCTCGTGTACAACGCCGCCCAGGACGCCACCAACTCCGGCGGCTCGGCGGCCGACGTGCTGCGCAAGGCCCCGATGGTGAGCGTGGACCCCGACGGCAACCTGCAGCTGCGCGGCTCCGGCAACGTGCGCGTGCTCATCAACGGCAAGCCCTCGGCCGTGGTAGCCGGCGACGTGGCCCAGGCCCTGAAGCAGCTGCCCGCCGACCAGATCAAGAACGTGGAGGTCATTACCTCGCCCTCGGCTAAGTACGACGCGGAAGGTTCGGCTGGTATCATCAACATTGTCCTGAAGGAGAATAACCTGCAGGGCGTCAACGGCAACGTGGGCCTGGCCGTGGGCACGCGCAACTCCAACGCCAACTTCGCCCTGAACGCCCGCAAAGGCAAGTTCGGCCTCTCGTCGGCGCTCAATAGCTGGTTGTTTTACTCGCCGGCCTTGCAGGAGCTGGACCGCACCAACTACGACCGCAGCGGCAACGTGCTTAGCAAGCTGGAGCAGCGCAACGAGGGCAACGGCCTCGGCGGCGGCGGCAACCTGCGCCTGGGCCTCGACTACGAGCCGGCTCCTAACCACGCGCTGAACCTGTCGGTCAACGGCAACCTGTTTGCGCGCGGCCAGGAGGCTACCGTGCGGCAAAAGCTGTTTCAGGGCCCGGGCCTGGCGCTGCAGACCAATCCCTTCAGCACCTACTTCCGCGACCTTGACCAGGATTTCGGCAACAAGAACGTGGACCTGACGGGCTCGTATACCCGCAGCTTCGGGCAGCAAAGCCGCCGCGAATGGGTGGTGCTGGCCCAACACTCGCGCAACAACAACCGCAATACCTACGCCATCGACCAGTTCAACCTGAACTCGGCCTCGGATGAAAAGGTACCGCTGGACATCCCCTTCTACCAGGAAGACAGCCGCAACAAGGCCCGCAACCTCGAAACCACGCTGCAAACCGACTACGTACACCCGCTGTCGGACAAGCAGACGGTGGAAGTAGGCGCCAAGATGATCCTGCGCAACGTGCGCAGCCAGTACTTCGTGGACACGGCCTACGCCTCGAACAGCTTCGGCCGCAACGCGCAGCTGACGAACGTATTCAACTACGACCAGAACGTAACGGCCGGCTACCTCACTTACGCCACGCCGCTGAGCAAGAAGTTCAGCACCCGCATCGGGGGCCGCGTGGAGCGCACTGACCTGGGTGGCAACTTCCAGCAGGGCGAGGCCTCGCGCTTCACCACCGACTACACCAACCTGTTGCCCAACGTCTCGCTGACCTACAGCCTGAAGCAGCCCGGCTCCACGGTGCGCGCCAGCTATTCGCGCCGCATCCAGCGCCCGAGCATCTTCTACCTGAACCCCTACCAGAACCGCATCGACCCCTACAACATTCAGCAGGGTAACCCGCGCCTGGACGCCGAGTTTTCGGACAACTACGAGCTGAACATGAACACCTTCGTGAAGGGCTCGGTCATCAACCTCACGGCCTACGCCCGCATCACCAACAACGCCATCGAGGGCATCCGCTCGACGCGCGACACTCTGGTGGAAAACCAGACGCGGCAGATTACCTTCACCAGCTACGGCAACGTGGCCCGCAACCAGAGCTTCGGCCTGAACCTGTTCGGCTCGGTGAAGCCGCTGCCGAAATGGGACATCAGCGGCAACGTAAACGCCTACTACGTGTACCTGAAGAGCGCCGCGCTTCAGACCAGCAACAGCGGCGTGGTGGTATCGGCCAACCTAAACTCCAGCTACAAGTTCGACAAGGGCTGGAGCGCGCAGTTCTTCGGCATGATCAACACGCCGCGCGTGCAGCTGCAAGGCAAGTCCTCGGCCTGGCAGATGTACTCCGTGGGGGTGCGCAAGAGCTTCCTCAAGGACAAGGCTGACCTGACGCTGAACGCCGACAACATCTTCAGCCCCTACCGCCGCCTCGATAATGACTTCACCACCCGCTTCCTGGATGGTGCGGAAGTTGGCCGGAAGCAGTCGGAACAGACGAACACCACCCGCATTTACAACCGCGGCGTGCGTCTGGCCTTCAACTACCGCTTCGGCAAGCTGGAAAACAAGCCCAAGCGCCCGGCCCGCTCCATCCGCAACGACGACCAGAAAGCCGGCGACGGTGGTGGTCAGGGCGGCAACTAACCGACTGACTTACGGCAACGAGAACGGGCGCCTCCCAGCTGGGAGGCGCCCGTTCTCGTTGCTGGCGGCTTCATTACTGGATGTAGTGATGGTAGCGCAGCAGCGCCAGAAACGCCTCGCGGTAGGTGTCGCCGATGGGCAGCAGCGTGCCTGCAATCTGCACCTTGTTGCGCTCCACAAAGTCGAGGTAGCGCAGGCTCACGAGGTACGATTTGTGGATGCGGGCAAAGCGGCCGGCGGGCAGCAACTCCTCCATGCGCCGGAAGGACTGCAGCGTGAGAATCTTGCCGGCGGCGGTGTAGAGCATCAGGTACTCCTTCATGCCCTCGATGTAAAAGATGTCGTCGAACACGACGCGGCGCAGGCGGCTATCCTGACGCACCAGCATGGCCTCGGCGGGCTGCTGGCTTTCGATGGCAGTGGCAGAGCCGCCGTCGAGAGCCACGCGGGCCTTGCCCACGGCCTGCACAAACCGCTCGAACGCCACGGGTTTGAGCAGATAATCCAGAGCATTAAGCTCGTAGCTCTGCACGGCGTACTCGGCATACGCGGTGGTGAAGATGATGCGCGGGGCCGGCGCGGGCAGCAGCTGCACCAGCTGCAGGCCGGTGAGGCGCGGCATGTGAATATCGAGGAATACCACGTCGACGGGATGCTCCTGCAGGAAGGCCACGGCCGCTACGGCGTCGGTGAACTGCCCGCGCAGCTCCAGAAAGGGCAGCTGCGCGCAGTACTCGGCTAGCACGCCCAGGGCCAGGTGTTCATCGTCGATGATGATGCAGGTAAGCGGCCGGCGGCCGGGCAGGGTTTCCATACTGAATGGGCTAATACGGCCGCGGGGCGGGCTCCAGGATAAGCGAAACGAGGTACTCCTCGGCGCCGGCCTGCACCGTCAGCTGGTGGCGGCCGGGGTAAAGCAGCTCCAGGCGCCGCTGCAGATTGACCATTCCCAGGCCGCCGGGCTGCGCGAGAGCCGCGCCGTTGAGGCTCACAAAGTTGCGCACCGAGAACTGTAGGCGGCCGTCGGCATCGAGCTGCAGGGTAAGCCAGGCCACGTGCGGGCGAGCGGCCAGGTCGCCGTGCTTGAAGGCGTTTTCCACCAGCGGCAGCAGCAGCATGGGCGGAATGTGGTACACGTACTCCGCGCCCGGCGGCAGCATCAGGGTAACGGGAATGGCTTCGTCGGCTACCTCGGGCGGCAGACGCAGTGCCTGCAGGGCCACGAAGCTGCGCAGCTGCCGCAGCTCTTGCACCAGCGGCACGGCGTCGTCGCTGCTTTCGTAGAGCTGGTAGCGCATCAACTCCGAGAGGCGCAGCACGGCTTCGGAGGCCAGGGCCGAGCGTTGCAGCGTGAGCGAATAAATGTTGTTCAGGGTGTTGAAGAGAAAATGCGGGTTGAGCTGGGCCTTGAGCAAGCTTAGCTCGGTGGCCAATTGGCGCTGTTCCAGCTCCTGCCGGCTGCGTCGCTCGCGCAGGTAGTCGCCGCTCAAGCGCAGTCCGAAGCTGAGGCCAAGAATCAGCATACCCAGCAGCAAGTGCGTTGTGCCCAGCACTTTCAGGCGCACGGCCAGCGGCACCGGCGAGGCCCCGAGTTGGGCGGCTTCGTCCAGAAAAACCCCGACGCCGCTGCGCAAGGCCACGAAGAGCAGCAGCCCGCCCAGGGCCCCGAGGCTGTACCACGCCAGGCCGCGCCGCGTGAGCAGGTAGGGCATCAGCCAAAACCAGTTCAGGTAGAATAGCCCGGAGTCAACGGCGTCGGTGACAAGTGCTTTCAGCCACACGTCGGTGGTGGACGAGGCGTAGAAAAGGCCGCCGGTCAGCCACAGCTGCAGGTCGGCAAAGACCAGTAGGCTAAGCCAGATCAGGTGCGGCCAGGGCCACCGCGCCACCCCGGCGGGCAACCAGGGCCGCGGCGCACGGGCGCGAACGAAACGGGAAGCAGTGAGCATGCAGCGGTGGCCCAGGGCCCTCAGTGGCTACGAATGTACATAAGCATCAGACGTCAGCCGGCGGCTTTTCAACCAGCGTGTGCCTGCGCCCTACCAACAAAAGCCGCCACTTCGCCAACTCCCGCCCGGCGGCAGTGGCAGTAGTTGAACCGGGCCGGGCGTTCGTTGAAAGCGGGCATTGGGTTGGTAGAATATTCCGCCCTGCGGCTCCCGGGGCGCCTACGTTTGCCCTGCCTGCCAGCTCTGCTGTAGCGCAGGCAAACGTAGGTTTTCGCCCACCCCTTTGCGGGTCTTTCCCAGCTTATTGATGCTGCCCTTATCCCTTTTTCTGCGCAGTACGGCGCTTGTGAGTCTGGCATGCGCGCCGCTGTGGGCCCAGGCCCAATCTACCGCTCGGCGTGGCACCGCCCACCTCAGCGGCACCGTGGTAGACGCTACCACCCAAAAGCCCGTCGAGTACGCCACCGTGGCCCTGCTACCGGCTGCGGGCGAGCAGCCGCTTGCCGGCACCGCGGCCGACGCCCAGGGCCAGTTTGTGTTTAAGGACCTCGCGCCGGGCTCGTACCGCCTGGCGCTGAGCTTCGTGGGCTACGCGGGCCGCACCGTACCCATCACCCTGGCGGAGCAGGGTACCGACCTCGGCCCTCTGCCGCTAACGGCCGCCGCCGAGCAGTTGGGCGAGGTGAACATCACCGGTGAGCGGGAAGTAGTGGAAACCCGGCCCGACCGCCTCGTGTACAACGCCGACCGCGACGTAACCAACACCGGCGGCACGGCTGCCGACGTGCTGCGCAAAACCCCGCTGCTGAGCGTGGACGCCGACGGCAACGTGCAGCTGCGCGGCTCCTCCAACCTGCGCATCCTGCTCAACAACAAACCCTCGGCCCTGCTGGCCGGCAATCTGGCCGAAGCCCTGAAGCAGATTCCGGCCGACCAGATCAAAGCCGTGGAGGTGCTGACGGCTCCCTCGGCCAAGTACGACGGCGAAGGTTCGGCGGGCGTGGTCAACATCGTGCTGAAGAAAAGCAGCCTGCAGGGCGTCAACGGGAACGTGGGTGCGGGTGTCGGCAACCGCAACCAGAACCTCAACGGCTCCATCAGCGCGCGCCGGGGCCAGGTGGGTGGCAATGCCAGCGCCAGCCTGTTTGCCAACCAATACCCCGCCAGGAGCAACTCCACCCGCCTGGACTATCTGCCAGACGGAGAAATCGGGCGGCTCGATCAGCAGACGACTTCCCGCACCAACGGCGCCGGCGGCTTTGCCGAAGCCGGCCTGAGCTACGACCCTTCGGAGCAGCACGGCTTCACACTCACCTTCGATGGCAGTTCCTTCCTTACCCGGCAGCCGCAGCAGTTCACCAACCAGTACAGCGGCGGCGGACCGCTGCTCGACACGCTCTACGCCCGCTCGACGCGCCAGCGCTGGCAGCGGCGGAGCTTCGACCTCAGCAGCGGCTATACCCGCACCTTCGCCGGCAAGCCGGGCCGCGAGTGGGCGGTGCTGGCGCGGCACTCGCGCAACCGCAACACCCAAGGCTACCAGCTGGAGCAGTACCCCGGCGGCGCCCTGTCTCTGGAGTCCATCGAATACCAAGAACAGAGCCGCAACCTCTCTCAAAACCTGGAAACGACGCTGCAAACGGACTATACCCGTCCCGTGAAAGAAAACGTGTCGTGGGAAGCGGGCGGCAAGGTTATCTGGCGCCGCGTCAGCAGCGACTACACCATCGATACCCTGTTGAAAAGCCGTCAGACTGCCTTTGCCCGCAGCGTACTGCGCTCCAACGGCTTCCATTACCAGCAGAACGTAGGAGCGGCTTACGGCACCTACAACTTCGCCGTGGGCAAGCAGTACCGCTTCAGCCTGGGCACGCGCTTGGAGTACACCGACATCACGGGGGAATTTCGGGGCGAAAACGGCCGCTTCGCCAACTACTATACCAACCTGCTGCCCAGCCTCAGCACCACGCGCAACCTGAAGAAGCCGGGCGAAACGTTGCGTCTAAGCTATTCGCGCCGCATTCAGCGCCCGGATATCTACTACCTGAACCCGTTTATCCGGCAGCTCGACCCGCGCAACATCACCTACGGCAACCCGCAGCTCTCACCTGAAGTCACCGACAACTACGAGCTAACCTACAGCACCTTCGGCAAAAGCAGCACGCTGAACGCCACGGCGTATACCCGGCGCACCAACACGGCCATTGAGCAGGTCAGCTTCTACAACGGAGCGCTGGCGCGCACGGAAAGCACCTACCGCAACATTGCCCGAAACCAAAGCTACGGCCTGAGCCTGTACGGCTCGCTGAAACCCACGCCGAAGTGGCAAATCGGCCTCAGCACCGACGGCTCGTACACGCAGCTGCGCAGCCCGACCCTGAACCGCACGGCCACTCGGCTGCAGATCAGCGGCAATCTGAACACCTCCCTGCGCTTCGGTAAGGGCTACACCGCGCAGGCGTACGCGGGCTACGCCTCGGGCGGGGTGCTGCTGCAGGCGCGCTACTCGGGCGGGGGCTACTACACCCTGGGCCTGAAGCGCACCCTGCTGAAGGACAAGCTCGACCTGACGCTGAACGTGTCCAACTTCGCCCAGCGGTACCGCGTGTTTCGCTTCCGCACCCGCACGCCGCAGTTTGAAACCGCTGCCACCAACTACTACCCGCAGCGCTCCGTGCGGCTTTCGCTGAGCTACCGCTTCGGCAAAACGGACCCGAACGCCCCGCAGCGGCAGCGGCGCTCAATCCGCAACGACGACCAGAAAGCCGCCGGCAACGGTGGTCAGGGCGGCTGATCTGCTGGGCGTGGTCCTGTTCGCCGAGCAAAAGCTGTTGTTTGCACAGTGGCGCCCAGGGCTGGGCCAAATCGGCCAATAGCGGCGACTTAGGCGGTATTCCTTTGTGGTGTTCGACGGGCCCAACGCCCCGCTCTACTCTTCCGACACCGCCTTTTGCCGCCTCATATGAAAGCTTCTCTCCTCGCCCGCCTCGCTTCGTTTTTCCTCGTAGTGGCCCTGCTGCTGCCCACGCTCAACGCCGTAGCGGCTGATGCGCCGAAGCGGGCGCGCTATAACAAGGCCGGTGTACACCGCCCGGTGTACAAGAAGTATAAACCCGGCCACCGCTGGATTTTCCAGAAGCGCTAGGCATCTCCTACCCGGCTCATTCTATCGACGCCCGCTGCACCACACCGCAGCGGGCGTTGTGTTTGGCGCCCTAGCGGTTCCAGATGGCCCAGGCGGCCTCGGCCTGCAGGCACAGCATCTCGAAGCCGTTCTGCGTTTGGGTACCCTGCTCGCGGCCCCGGCGCAAAAACTCGGTTTCCTGCGGGTTATATACCAGATCGAAGAGGTAGTGCCGGGGCGTAAGCAGCTCGTAGGGAATGGCCGGATAGGTATCGACCTGCGGGTAGGTGCCCAGCGGCGTGGTGTTGATGATGAGCGTGTGCTCGGCCATCAGGGCGGGGCTCAGTTCGCCGTAGGTGAGGCCGCGGCTCATCGGGTCGCGCGAAACGAGCCAGTAGCGGATGTCCAGCTCGCGCAGGGCCACCTCCACGGCCTTGGCGGCGCCGCCCGTGCCCAGCACCAGCGCGGCGGCCTGCGCCCCCCGCGGCGGGTAGAAGCGGCGCAGCGACTCGCGGAAGCCGACGTAGTCGGTGTTGTGTCCGATCAGCCCGCGCTCGGCGTCGAACTGCACCGTATTGACGGCCCCCACGCGCGCGGCCGAAGCGTCGAGCCCGTCGAGGTAGGGCATGATCTGCTCCTTGTAGGGAATGGTCACGTTCAGGCCCTGCAGGTCGGGGTGGCGGGCCAGCAGGGCGGGCAGCTCGCCGATGTCGGCCAGCTCAAAGGCTTCGTAGGAGCAGTTGTCCAGGCCCAGGTGGTCAAATTTGCGCTGGAAATACGTCGGCGAAAACGAGTGCGTCAACGTCCGCCCAATTAGTCCAAACTCCCGGCTCATGCGTGCTCCTGATTGATTTCAGTCCTCAACAAACAAAAAAAACCGCCCCGGCCAAAGCGGCTCGGGACGGTTTCCAACTTTCTATTGTACAAGTGCAGTTAGCGAGCGGCCGGGGTGCGGCGCTGCTTGATAAATTCGAATATTACTGGCAGCACCGACACAACGATGATGCCGATGGTGAGCAGGCCGAAATTTTGCTGAATCCACGGGATGCTGCCCAGAAAGTATCCGGCCCCGGTCAGCAACGTCACCCAGAGCACCGCCCCCACCAGGTTATAGGACAGGAAGCGCACGTAGCTCATGGTGCCCACCCCGGCAATGAAGGGCGCAAACGTGCGAATGATGGGAATGAAGCGGGCGATAATAATGGTTTTGGCGCCGTGCTTTTCGTAGAACTCCTGGGTGCGCAGCAGGTGCTCCCGTTTCAGAAAGCGGTAATCCCGGGCAAACACCCGTGGCCCGATCCAGTCGCCGATGTGGTAATTGAGCGCGTCGCCGAGCACGGCCGCCACGATGAGCAGCAGGATGAGCAGCACCACGTTGAGCGGGCTGCCATTCAGGGCGGCCAGCGAGCCGGCCGCGAACAGCAGCGAGTCGCCGGGCAGGAAGGGCAGCACTACCACCCCGGTTTCCACGAAGATGATCAGGAACAAGATGGCGTACGTCCAGGTGTCGTACTGATTGACCAGATCCAGCAGGTGCTTATCGAGGTGTAGAACGAAGTCGATGAAGTGCTTGATGATTTCCATGCGGGCGAGAAGTTAGCCCGCAAAGCTACGCCCTCGGTCGCAAAGACCACGCGCCGCCGGGCCATTGCTTATTGCGCCGGCCCCGGCCGCAGCAGCTGCCCGACGACCAGCCGGTTAAGCTGCTCCACCCGGTGCTCGGCAGCTTCCAGGCCTAGCTGCGCCAGCACATCGAGCAGGGGCTGTTCGTCCACGGTCAGCTCGCCCTCGGCAATGGCGTTGAAGATGACGTAGCCGCCGGGCCGCAAGCCCCGCCGCACCTGCTGCCAGAAGGCACGGCTCAGCACCTGCGGCGGCATGGCCAGGTCGATGAACAGATCGATGATGATGAGCCCGAACTGCTCGGTGAGCTGTGACAGGTAGGCAAAAGCATCGGCCTCGATGATGCGCAACTGCGCGTCGGGCCGAATGCCGAATTCCTCGGCAGCCAGCTGTACGACTACGGGGTCCAGCTCCACGGCGGTGATGCGCCCCTGGTAGCCCAGCTCCCCGCGTAGCGTGCCAATGACCGAGCCGCCGCCCAGACCCAGCAGCAGCGCCTGTTGCACCGGCTGCAGCCGAATTTGGCGCAGGCCGTAGCGCAGCACGCGCTGCAAGGAGCCGTAGGAGTAATTGGCGCTGCGGCTGTCCAGCACCTTGCGGCCGTTGCTCAGGGTAATTTCCAGCGGGCCATTGATGGCTGAAGCTACCCGCCGCGTGAGCGGAAACAGGTAGCTCAGGAGGCATTGCCAGCGGGAAGGCTCGTTCATGCCGCCAAAGTACTCCGGGATTAGAGCACCGATACCGGCACTTTGTGCTCGTCGATGGCCACGAAGGTGAACGTGCCCGACACGGCGTGCTGGCGCACGTCGGAGTACATTTCCTCGATGTGGATGTCCACCGTTACGTCCACGCTCTTGGTGCCGAGGCGCGACACACGCCCGATCAGTTCCACGATGGTGCCGGCCGGAATGGGTATGCGGAAGTTGATGCGGTCGGAGGACACGGTGACCATGCGCTTGCGGCTGAAGCGCGTGGCGGCAATAAAGGCCACTTCGTCCATGAGCTGCATGGCCGTGCCGCCAAAGAGCGTGTCGTAGTGGTTGGTGGTGTTGGGGAATACGGCCTTAAACAGGCGCGTTTCGGCTTGGGCAATGCGTACGTCGAGGTCCGTCATCAGGAGAAAAGAAGAAAAGTCGCGCCTGCGGAGCGGTCTTTCGTTTTCCGGAGGGGCAGTCGGGGGCACGGCAATACGCTGCCCGGGCCCCGGCGGGGCCGGCACTGGCGGCAAGTATTCCCAATTGATCCGACGGCTGCTTCAAGTCGCGAAAGCACATGTCACGTCGTAGCACGGCAAGTCTCCTGGCTTGTAACGAGACTACCCGCCTTCTCACGGCCGCGAGGGCCGTAATGGCGTGGTGTGGGTAGCCCAGCGGCAGTTACTTACAGTTGCGCGTCAGCCCGTGAGTTGCACACGGTTCCTTTTTCATCCGGACACTTTTGCGTGCCCGAAACCCTGCTACGGCAATTGCGGATGGCAAAGAACTGCGCGCAAGGTAGCACCCCGAGCCATAATGGAACGTCATTCCGAGCGCAGCCGAGGAATCTCGCGTGTTTAGTCAGGCAGTAAAATCTTCGTTGAACGAGAAGAATACTACCGGACGTCACCACGCGAGATTCCTCGGCTGCGCTCGGAATGACGTGCTGTTTTGCTTCTTACCTGCTGCCCGCAGCCGTACCGCTACCTGCTCCAACGGCTGCCACGCGCCAGATGGTGTTGGCCGCGTCGTCGGTCACGAGCAAGGCACCGTCCGGGGCTACGAAGGTGCCTACGGGACGACCGTAGGCTTTTTCGCCGCCGGCCAGAAAGCCCGTCAGGAAATCCTCGGGCGGGCCGCTGGGCTTGCCGCTCTTAAAGGGCACAAACACGACTTTGTAGCCCGAGTAGGCCGAGCGGTTCCAGGAGCCGTGCTGCCCGATGAAGGCCCCGTTCTGGTACTTGGCGGGAAAGGCTTTGGCATCGTAAAAAGCCAGGCCGAGCGAAGCCGTGTGGGGCCCGAGCGGCACTTCCGGCACCAGGGTTTTCTGCACCAGGTCGGGCCGTTCGCCCTTGCGGCGCGGGTCTTCGTGCTGGCCGAAGTAAGCGTAGGGCCAGCCGTAAAAACCGCCTTCCTGCACACTGGTCAGGTAATCGGGCACGAGGTCGTCACCCAGCTCGTCGCGCTCGTTCACGGCCGTCCACAGGGCTTTGGTTTCGGGGTTCCAGCCCATGCCGACGGGGTTGCGCAGGCCGGCAGCGTATACTCTTTCGCCCGAACCGTCGGGGTTAATTTGCAGGATGTTGGCCCGGCGCAGCTCGTTGGCGGGGCCGTGCTCCTGCACATTGGAGCCGGAGCCCACCGACACGTAAATCTTCTTGCCGTCGGGCGCGGCCAGCAGGTTGCGCGTCCAGTGGTTGTTGTAGCCGCCTTTGGGCAAGGCCATGATTTTCTGCCCCGTACCGCTGATTTTGGTTTGCCCGGTTTGGTACGGGAAGCGCAGCACGCCGTCGGTATTGGCCACATAGAAGTACCCGTCGAGCACCAGCATGCCGAAGGGCTGGCTTAGGCCGTTGGCAGCGGTCAGGAACGTTTCGCGCACTTCGGGCCGGCCATCCTTGTCGGCGTCGCGCAGCAGAGTAATGCGGTTGGCACTATGCTCGCGCAGGGCCCGCGACTTGTCGAGGTTCAGCTCGGCGGCCACCTTCTTTTTGGTGGTCGTGGGCACGGTGCTGGCCTCAGCTACCAGCACGTCGCCGTTGGGCAGCACGTAGAGCCAGCGCGGCCCGTCGAAGCCGTCGGCGTACTTGGTCACGGTGAAGCCGGCCGGCGCCACCGGCGTTTTGCCGGACGGCCAATCAATGATGTCGACCCGCTTGGTGACAGATTTGGTAGCGTTGGGCGGAGGCAGCTCCAGTTGCTGGGCCGTAGCGGCCGCGGTGTCGGCGGTGACGGGCGTTTCGGGCGGCGCGGCCGCGGTATCGGTGGATTTGGTGTTTTGGTTACAGGCAGCCAGCAGCAACAGGGCAGCAGGCAGGTACAGCGGCAACTTTTTCATGGTCTGGGCAATAGATACATCCGTCTATTACTGCCCAGATGCGTCAGGGTTGCCCTCGCGGCAGGCGTCAGCCGGTCAGTGCCTGGCCGGGGCAGTACCTAGCAGGAAGCGCGCCGGCACGTCGAACCGCTTTTTCCACGAGGCTTCATTGTGCGCCGCGCCTTCGTACCTGCGCGTCTGCCACTGCTGCGCGGAGTAGCCCTTGGCCCGCAGCAGGCTGTCGATGCGCAATTGATGCACTTCGTAGCGGACATCGAGCGTAGCGGTGCCGTAGTCGAAGTAGAGCCTGGGGCCACGGCTGGGGCGGGACAGCTGCGCGTCGAGGTAACGCAGGCAGGCATTGGTGAAGTCGGCCGTATTGTCCTGCAGGCTCAGCGGCCAGTGCGTCGAAAGGCAGGCCGCCCCGCCGAACACGCGCGGATATTCCAAGGCTGCATAGAGCGCAATCAGCCCGCCCATGCTGCTGCCGCCGATGAACGTGCTGGCCCGCCGTGGGTCGGTGCGGTAGTGCTGGTCTACGTACGGCTTGAGCTCCTGCACGATAAAGCGCAGGTAGGCATCGGATAGCGGCGCGCCGATGTGCTGCTGAGCTAGCTGCGTCCGCCGCGCCGGGCTCAGCAGCTGGTAAGGCTTGGCGGGCGCGTATTCGGCGAAGCGCTGGTCGGTGTTCCAGATGCCCACCACGATAACGTCGCGCACCTGCTGGCGCTGCCCCAGCGCGGCCAGGGTGCTATCCACCTCCCAGGCGGTGCCGCCGTAGGAGGTGGCTGGATGATAGAGGTTTTGCCCGTCGTGCAGGTAGAGCACGGCGTACTTGCGCCCGGGCTGCGGGTACCCGGCGGGCAGCCACACATCCACGTGCCGGGCCTTCACGAACTTCGACGCAAAGTCGGCCAGGTGCTCTACCCGGCCGGGGTCCCGCGGGTCGTCGGCCCGGAAAGCGGCCAGTAGCAGCGCCAGGGACAGCAGGCGGATAGGCAGGAAACGGCGGCGGATGGTCATGGGCGTGGAAGATGATCGGCTGAAGTTACACGGCTGCCTACCGCGACCTTAGCGCGGCGCCAGCAGCGAGTAAATGGCCGAGTCCAGAAACTGCCCGCGGAAGTGGTAATTCTCGCGGAAGTAGGCCTCGCGCACGAAGCCTTGGCGCTCCAGCAGCTTGATAGAAGCGGCGTTGGCCGGGTTCACATTGCCCTCGATGCTGTGCAGGTGCAAGGTTTCGAAACCGTAACGGCACACGGCGGCCAGCGCTTCGCTCATCAGCCCCTGCCCCCACGCGGCGGGGTGCAGAGCGTAGCCGATTTCGCCGCGGTGGTTTTCGGCATCCATGCGCCACAGGCCGCAGGTGCCGAGCAGCTGGTCCTCCTCCCCTACGCGCGCCAGCCCCCAGGTAATGCCGCGGTTTTCGACCAACGAAGAATCTATCATCCGCACAAAGTCTTCCGCCTCGGCCAGCGTGGCGGTGGGCTCCCGGTCGAGGTAGCGCATTACCTGCTCGTCGGAGCGCAGAAAGAAAATGGTGGGCGCATCGGCCAGCACAATGCGGCGCAGCAGCAGGCGCTCGGTGCGCAGTTCGGTAAACGGGGTCAGTTGCAGGTGCAGCATAGCAGCGTCTTCGCGGGCGTCGGTCGCGCGCCGGGCTTGTACCGGGCAGCGCTCTTAGCGGTGATAGTATAGGGTTTTCTTTTTCGTCACGCCCCAGTGCAGAAGCAGTTTGGCGTTGGTTTCCGAGTCCTGGGGCGAAGCAAACTTGGTCCAGGCCATAACCGGGCAGTCATTATCGAGCACCACTACGTCTTGCGGAGCGGCGGCCAAGGTGGCCATAGCTTCCCGCTCGCAGGTGTTGCTGTCGTGCCGCACGGGCGTATCGGTGAGCAGAAACAGCAGCGAAAACGCGCCGAGCACGGGCAGGTACCAGCGCCGCGGGGCCCAGTTGGGGAGGCGCAGCAGGTAGTAGCTGCTGGCGCCGTACCAGTACACCACTCCGATGATGACGGGCAGCAGCGTGTCGCGCCGCAGGATGTAGGGGCGGTATTCGCGGTAGCCGCCCAGGGGCAGCAGCACGATGTAAATGGCAGCAAACACGCCCAGCCATCGCAGCGTCAGCAGCAGGCGGCGGCGCGTGGGCGTGTCGGCTTCGCGGCCCAGCAGCCAGCGGTTCACGCCCAGCAAAAGCAGCATCAGGGGCCAGCCCAGCTTTTGCTTGAACTGATAATAGATGCCCAGCGGCAGGCGCGCGTACCGCTCAGCCAGCGGCAGCGTGTGCGTGAAATTTTCCGCGTTGAAGCGCCCCAGGTAAAGTGAGTACAGGCTCAGCAGCAAGAACAAGCCGAATGGCACGAGCAGCGCAACGGGCATTGTGCGCAGGGCTACCCAAGCGCGCCCTAGCCCCGCCGGCGCGGTGCTGGTCCGCCAGCGCTGCCACCAGCTGTATGCCAGCACGCCGGGCCCGAGCAAGGCAATGACGCCGGTGATGATGGGGCTGTTCAGCGACAAAAACACCACCAGCCCCAGTACGCCCACCCAACCCAGCACCGACAGGCGCACGGGCTGCCCCGCCGCGGCGGCCCGGAAATATGGCAGCAGGAAAAGCAGCAGCAGGGCTACCGGCAGCGCGTAGCAAAACGTGTACACCACCGATTTATCAATGATGCCGATTTGCCCGTTCCAGCCGTTGGTTTGAAACAGCGGCGTGACCAGGGCCGCCGCCAGCACCCAGCCCCGATTCAGCACCGCGCGCCGCCCGCTGATGTACACGCCCAGCAGATATATCAGCAAGGCCTGAATGGCCGTTTTGGCTACGGCACACGCCAGGTACACGCTATCGATGGGTGCTGCCCAGGCCTGCAGCCACAGCGGCACGGCCCGGAAGTACTGCGCAATGGTCTGGTGCTGAAAAAAGCGGTTCGGCGCCGCGTATACCTCGCCGCGCAAGGCCCGCAGCCCCAGCGGATCGATGAGCACCTGCTCGTACCACGGGTCGGGCACCACGATGCCGGACAGGTCGCCGCCCAGGGCTACGTGAAAGTGCTGCCAGAAGGAATAGGCGAGGTCGAGCACCAGCAGCAGAAGCAGCAGCGCGGGCCAGCGTCGTTTGATCATGCGGAGCGGCCCGGCGGCCTGTTCAAAGGAAATCAGCGCAGCGGCAAAGCCGTGTGGAACAAGGCGACTTACAGGCGCCGACTTCCCTGCCGCCACGAAGATAGGCAGCCGCCGCACGCAGTAAGGCACGGTATCCGCGCCGTCGGGCGCGATTAGCTCGCCGTGTCGAGCAGCTCTACCCCGCCGCGCAGGTCCATCAGGAAGCAACGGACCTGCAGCGGATACTGCGAATGCTCTTGGCTCCAGGCGCGAATCTTGTCGGCCAGCTGCTGGGCGTACTGCTTGTGCAGCGCGTATTCGGCATCGTGGTCGTGCGCCGCGTCGCCAAAAGCGCCTTTTTCGCCCAGGAATACCCGATAGGCGCCGCAGTTGCGGTGCTCCAAGATGTACACGTCGCGCACGTCGTGCAGCTGGCAGGCCACCTCCAGGTGCTCGAAAAAAGCCTGGTCCCAATGCTCGTTATGCGCGGCGCCCAGGGCAGCCCCGGCCAGAATGAACTGGTCGTAGCGGTTGGTGAGGTTGTCGTGCTCCATGAAGTGCACGATGTCGTCGAGCAGGCGCAGGTCCATGCAGCTCAGCAGCAACACGTTGCCGCGGGCCGGCGGGTAAGTAGGGTAATGGCGGTGGGGCATATGGTTGTTGATTAGGTCGACAGGCAAAGTCCACATGCTGGATCAGAACTGCCGCTGGCCCCCTGCCCCATCAGGGCGGGTATTAGTCCAGCTGCCGCAGCTCCGCGCTCCTGCGCGAACTATTGCCAATGCGCGTGAAGGTAGTCACCAGCCGCAATCTATACAGCCCCGGTACTGCTTGGTCGGTCTTGCGCGCTGATGCCCAGTCCGCCGGAGCGTTGCGTATGGCCTGCACCGCCGCGCGTTGTAAAGTGCTGGGCTTACCGGTTGGTCGTTGGGGCAAAAAAACCGAGTCCACGGCGCCGGCTCCGCTGATGGCCACGGTAACATCGATACTATCAGTACCCAGTTGCGGCGGTATTTTCTCGATGAGTTCCGCCGTCAGCATGTTGTGCAGCAAGCCGCCGCTGCCGCCCAAGTACAAGGCCGGATGATTGCGGGCAGCTTCGGGGCCAGCCTGTTCCCGCCCGTCCGGGCTACGCCAGTACAACAGCTGCCCGGTACTGTGGTCGTAGCGCTGAGCCAGTACTCCCGGCGTGCTGTAGTAGACCCATTCGCCCTGCTTCTGGCCGGCGGCATAGCTGCCTTGCTGCCGCAAAGCGCCGTACGTATCGGGCACGTCTATACAAAAGCTCGATGACTTTCCCGTGGCTGTTATGGCAACTCGGCTCCGAACAGTATCCGGAAAAAAAGCCTCCCACCCCCGGCCAGTTTGCCTTGCTCGTAATGCGCCAAGCTGGCTATTTGGTTGCGGGCGAAACCCTCGTAGTACTGCCGCCATTCCCCGTCTTTCTGCCCTTGGTCGTAGCGGCCAAGCTCCAACAGCGTTACGCCGGCCAACGCGCTGGCGTGGTACTTCACGTACTGCCCATGCCGAATTTGCTTATCGGCAATTAGCACGCTGTACTCCTCCGTGAAGGCCGGATAACAATTTTCGCGAGTTACCGGCTTGGTAATAGCCTGCGGGTAAGCCGAATAACTCCCTGGTAACAGCCCGGCGCCCATTAAGCAGGTCCAATACCAGGTTTGTCTTTTCACAACAATTAAAAAATCAGCAGGAATAAGAATTTACGGCCTAAAAACAGGAAAGCTCTTGCTGCAATGCGCAGCAAGAGCTTTCCTAACACAGCCGAGTTGACGGCTTACCCGCGCGGCATGGAGGTGCCCGGCTTAGCGCCCGGCTTTTCCACGGGCTTGAACATCGGGTCGACGCCGTCCATGTCCAGGAAGTGCGAGAACGTGTCGCCGCGCAGGCCCAGGCGAATGGTTTCCAGCGAAATGACCTCGTTCGGGGCGATGTTGCCCAGGTTCACGTTGGCGCCGAGCATTTTGATAAACCACACCTGCTGCGCCTTCTGCGGCGCTTCCCAGAGAATTTTCTCGAAGGGAATCTGCGTCAGGATTTCTTCCACCAGGCCCGAGCGTACTTCGCCCGTGGAACGGAACAAGCCCACGTTGCCGGCCTCGCGGGCCTCACCGATAACCTTGATGGCGCCGGCTTCGAGTTCGGTGCGCATCTGGGCAATCCACTTGTAGGGCGGAATGATCTTCTCCGCGTCCTTGGAGCCCACTTCCGACAGCACCTTCACGTCCTTGGCCAGCGTGCGGATAAACTCCAGCTTCCGGTCGTGGTCCAGCTCGATAGAGCCGTCCGATACCTCGGCGTACTCCATGCCGTACTGGTCGAGCAGGCGGCGGTAGTCCTCGAACTGGTTGCGGATGATGAAGGCTTCGAACAGCGTGCCGCCGAAGTACACCGGAATGCCGGCGGCCTTGTAGACGTCGAGCTTGCGCTGCAGGTTGCTGGTCACGTAGGAGGTGGCCCAGCCCAGCTTCACGATGTCGGTGTAGTCGGCCCCGACTTCCAGGAAGTCCTCGACTTCGCGCACGCTCAGGCCCTTGTCCATGACCATGGTAAAGCCTTGTTCGCGCGGTTTCTGAGTGCGTTCGGGGATTTGCGAGAGGGTGTAGTTCATTGGGTGGTACGAGGTATTAGATATTTGGTATATGGATGACGGCAGGCAGACAAAAAGGCTTGGAGAAGGTGCTACCTTCCCCAAGCCTTCATTATCCGATTACCAGCTAGCTGATACCAAATACCCAAGTTTACTTCCGGTATTGCTCGATCAAGCGGGTGAGGGCGCGTTGCTGCTCCAGTTCCGGAAAGAACTCGAACAGCAGGCGGTGCTTGTCGAAGTCCAAAAGTAGGGCATTTTCGAGTACGTCGTACGCCTGGCGGTAGCGGCCGGCCGCTAACTGGTAGGCGCACAGGCGGTAGAGCAGCTCCGCGTCTTCGGGCAGCAGCTCGGTGGCCGTCTTCATCAGGTCGATGGCCGCGTCGTAGTTGCCCTGCTCGTAGAGGATGGCGCTCCAGTTAATCCAGCCTTCGGGCATCTCGGGCGCTACCTCGGTGGCCTTTTCGTAGGCTTCCAGCGCCGAGACGATGTTGCCCACCTGGTACTCAGCCCCGGCCAGGGCCACCCAGTACTCCCCGCTGCCGTCGTACAGGCTCACGGCCTTGCGGTAGTAGTGCAGGGCCTGAAACCAGTGCTCCTGCGCGTCCAGTATCACCCCGATACCAAACCACGCCTCGTCCATTTCCGGATCCAGGTCGATGGCTTTCTGGTAATGGCGGCGTGACTCGTCCCACTTGCGCAGCTTCTCGTAGCACTCCCCGATGTTGCACAGGGCCTCGGCCGTCGGCTGGCCTTCCTCGTAGCTGAGCTGAAACTCCTCGATGGCGCGCTGGTACTCCTCCATGCTCACGAAGCAGCTCGCCAGGAAAGCGTGCGCCTCGTAGAACTTCGGGTCGATGACGATGGCGTAGTCGAAGGCCTGCGCGGAGTTGCCGTACTGCTGGGCTTTGTAATAGGCCTGCCCGAGGTTGTACCAGGCCAGGGCCGAGTACGGGTCCTCGTCGGTGAAGCGGCGGAAAAACTCCAGGTTGGTTTCCAGCCGGCCCGACACCTCCAGGCAATACAGTAACTCCTGTACCGCCGCGTCGTTGTCGGGGTTCAGCTTCAGGCTCTGCTTGTAGCTGCGCGCGGCGCTCTTAAACTTCTGCCACTGCTGGTAAGCCAGGCCGAGGTTGAAGTAGATATCGTCGCGCTCGGGGGCACGCTCGGCGCCCTGCTGGAAGTAGGCCACCGCCGCCGGAAAGTCGCCCTGCTGCGTGGCTACGATGCCGCGGGTCACGGCCACGTCGGCGTTGTCCGGGTCGCGCTCAGCTACCTCGTCGATCTGCTTCAGGGCTTCCTGGTACTGGCCGCGCATGGCCAGCACCTGCGCCCGATCAATGAGCAGCTCGATGCTAAAGGGGTACTGAGCTACCGCAGCTTCGCAGGCTTGTAGCGCTTTATCAAATTGGGTGTTCTGGGTATAGTGGTCGATGATGCTTTCAAAATCGGCCAGATCAAAAAACATCGGTTCGCCATCAGCCAGCATGCGCTCAAAGCGGCGCACCGTTGCCAATACCTCATCCCGTTCCTCAGACTGTTCGTTCATTCTCATGTAATCAGCAACGGACGCCCCGGCCAACGCGGCCTGAGCCTCCCTCCTCTGTACGGCTCCCGCCTTCCGACGGACAGCCCCTAGGGTAGTACAACCCCTTGCGCGGGCGCGGAGTTCGACACCTGCTGCAACCCGGCGCAGGCCCACCGAATAGTTTCGGCCAGGGGCCGAAACTCCAGCCCCACGGCCCGCTGCACCTTCTCGGCGCGGTACACCACGGGGCGGCGCCCGGCCCGGGCGGTATCCTTGGTGATGAGCGGCCGCGAGCCGGTAACCAGACTGCGCAGGTGCTCCAGGCGCCAAATGGCTTCGGCGGCCCAGTCGGGCACTTCCACCGTCGGGGCTTTCTTACCGAAATACGCTGCGGCCTGCCGAAAAAACTCGATCAGCGGCAGAGCGCCGGCACTCAGAATGTACCGCTCGCCCGACACGTCCGATCGGTCCAAAGTCAGCCGCAGCATGGCCTCGACCACGTCGCGCACATCTACAAAATTAACGCTTCCCGGCGTGTAAAACGAATGCTCGTCGTGGGCATAGCGAAATAAGCGCGTGCTGCTGCGCGTCCAGTCCGTAGCACCTAGGATTACCGAGGGGTTCACGATGACAGCGGATAAGCCTTCGGCCACGCCCCGCCACACTTCCGTCTCGCCCAGGTACTTGCTGGTAGCGTAGTGCCCGTGCGCGGCGCCCAGGTCCCACTTGGCCGTTTCGTCCAGCTCGGGGCCGGTAGCCGTTTCGGGCAGCCCGCCCAGCGCCGCCACCGACGACACGTAGCACAGCCGCACGCCGGGGCGACTCAGGCAGGCATCTACCACAGCGGCGGTACCTTCCACGTTTACCTGTTGCAGCAGCTCGGCATCCTGCGGCGCGTACGATACCAGCCCGGCGCAGTGAAATACGTGCGTTACGCCGGCCAGCGCGTCGCGCAGCACTCCGGAGTCGCGCAGCTCGCCCTGCACCCACTCTACCTTGTCGGCGCCCGGCACCTGCCTGGGCACTTGCTCCCGGTACAGCGCCCGCACGGCCAGCCCGCGCGCCTGCAAGGCCGGAATCAGGTAGGAGCCGATAAGTCCACTGCCGCCGGTAACAAAGATCATGGGGAAACTGGCTTGCTGACTGGAGGCGGCTGGCCGTTGTGCTAACATGGAACAATCAACCGCCGGGCCATTCAGCCATTTGACAATTTAAAGCTCCGTGTTCCGCAAGGGCAGACGCAGCAGCTTGGTGAGGTAGTCGCTCTGCAGCACGCGCTCCAGCGCCGCCGTGTGCTTGAGGTTGTGGGTGTCGGTCCCGACGAAGTCCACCATACCCGAGTCGATAAGCTTTTCGGCCACGCGCTTGGCTCCCGACGAGTAGTAGCCCACCAGGGAGTTCAGGTTCAGCTGCAGCAGCGCGCCATTCGCCTTGATTTTTTCCAGGTCGGGAAAACGGCCGTACAGGTACGTGTAGCGTTCCGGGTGGGCCAGCACCGGCTGGTAGCCCGCCGATTGCAGCCCGAACACCACCTCCTGCAAGTTGAAGGGCTCGTTGATGTAGGATGTCTCGAACAGCACGTAGCGCTTCTCCCCAAAGCTGAGCAGCTCCTCTCCGGTTTCCAGGCGGCGCACCAAGGCTTCGTCCAGGTAGTACTCGGCGGCGCAGGCTAGCTCTACCTCAATACCCGCTGCGGTAGCCGCGGCCTGTACCTGCGCCAGCGCCCCGCGGATGCCTGCGGGCGTATTGCGGTAAAAGTCGCCCATGATGTGGGGCGTCATGATCAGCTTGCGGTACCCGAAGCTTTGCAGCTTGCGCAGCAGCTCCACCGATTGCTCCACGGTTTCGGCGCCGTCGTCGAGCCCGGGCAGCAAATGGGAGTGCATATCAACGCCAAGTCCGGCTAACGACGCCGAAACGCCATTGGCCGGACCGCGTCCGAAAAGCTTTTGAAAAAAAGAGGCCATAGAGGCGGCAACTTACGAAAAGCGGCGGCGCAGGCGCGCCAGCAGGCCTTTGGGTGCCTGCGCTTCCTCGTAGTACCCGTAGCCGGTACCGTAGCCGTACCCGTACCCATACCCGTAGCCGTACCCGTAGCCGTACATGCCGCCAGCCTTGGCATCGTTCAGCACGGTGGTCAGCTTAGTGAAGCTGCCGCCGCGCACCAGCTTGTTAATGTTCTTGAGGAAGGCCTTTTTGGAGTAGCCGGCGCGCACAATATAGATGGGTACGTCTACTTTGCGCATGATCAGAATACCGTCGGTTACCAGACCCACCGGCGGCGTATCGATGATGATTACGTCGTAGGTGCGCTTGAGCTCTTCCAGCATGCGGTCGAACTGCGGGTGCAGAATCAGCTCCGAGGGGTTGGGCGGCGTCGGGCCGGCCGAAATGAAGTCCAGCGTCGGAATGTTGGTGTGCTGAATGCACTCCTGCACTGAGTGGCGGTCAATCAGAATGGTGCTGACGCCGCGGGTGTTTTCCGCGTCGAAGGCCAGGTTTACCTTCGGCTTGCGCATGTCCAGGTCGATGATAACTACGCGCTGATCCGACAGGGCAATGATGCCGCCCAGGTTTACGGCCACGAAGGTCTTGCCTTCCCCCGAAATCGTCGAGGTAATGGAAATCAGGCGCTTCTGCTTGGAGTTGGCCATGAACTCCAGGTTGGTACGAATCGAGCGGATGGCCTCCGAAATAGCCGACTTCGGGTTCTTGTCGACGATGAGCTTCGACACGGCCAGCTTCTCCTTTTCGTACGAGGGCACCACGCCCAGCACCGGCGCCGAGGAGTTGCGCTCCAGCTCCCGGATGTTGGTCACGGTGTTGTGCAGCAGGTAGCGCCCTGCCACCAGGCCCAGGCCCAGCACCGTGCCCAGCGCCAGCCCGATGGCGTACACCATGAGCTTAACCGGATAAATGGGTGACCCCGGCGTGCTGGCCGGCGACAAGATCTGGAAGTCGGCCGTGGTACCGGCTTTCTGGATGTTGAACTCTACCTTCTTGTCCATCAGCATGAGGTAGGACTTCTCGTAGAGTTCCAACGGGCGGCGCAGGCGCGCCAGCTCAGTTTCCTTCTGCGGCAGTGCCAGCAGCTGGCTGTTGAACTCCCCGTTGCGGCGGTCCAACGCGCTGATTTCTTCCCGCACCAGCTTCACATCCTGCTGCAGCAGCTTCTGAATGTTCGACTTGGTTTTTTGCAGCTGGTCTTCCTTGATGCGGACGGCCGTGGTAGCATTCGGCTGGTACGATTGCAGCACTTTGCGCATTTCGCGCTGCTGCTCGTTGAGGAAGCCGATTTGCTGACTTAGCACGGGGTCTTCCAGCGCGGCTAGGCCTGGAATGCTCTGCTCCACCGTTTCGTCGTCCTTGGTGAGGCGCTCCTGCTCCACCAAGCGGGTGATTTCCGTCAGGACGGTAGCCTTGCGCAGCAGCTTCTCCCGCTCCTTCTGCAGCTCCGACAGCTCCTGGGTAATGGCGCCGAGGTCGGATTTGGCGTCGTAGGTCTTGTTCTGCTTGACAAAGTTCTGCAACGCTTCTTCGGCGTTCTGCAGTTTGTCGCGGTTTTCCACCAGCTGCCCGTCCAGGAAGGTCAGCGTTTGCTGCGTGGCCTGGTTGGTGCGGGCTAGCTTTACCTGCAGGTACACCGAATCAATTTTGTTGACGATGTCGCGGGCCTTGGCCGGGTTGTTATCGGTAAAGGAAATGCCAATGGTGCTGGCGTCGGGATTGATGACGCTAACGCCCAGGTTCGAGCCGAGGTAGCCGTTGATGGAGCCCGGGTCTTTGATGATAAAGTAGTAAGCGCCTTCCGTATCCTGCGGGTTGAAGTGCTTGGTCGGCTGCAGCTCCAGCGTAAAGCCGGGCGTGGTAATGGGCTGCCCAAAGCGGTACTCGCCTTCCGTTTCTCCCGCTCCGGCCGGATAAGACAGCTTAAAGCGCTGCGCATCCAGCAGTTTCACGCTGAATTTGAGGTTAAACTGGCTGGGCTCCCGCACCGTGTACGTGACGTGGAAGGGCGAAACTCCGTAGAGTTCGGTTTCCAGCACCGTACCCTCGGCGTAGTAGTTCACGTCCAGCGGCAGCGAATCGCGCAGCCGGGTGTAAATCAGGTCCGACTTGATCAACTCCACTTCGCCGGCCAGCTGGCTCATGCTCTGGCGCGGATCGGCCGCGCCGGGCGGCAGCAAACCCAGCTGCCCGGCTTCGGTCTTCTCGTCGATCTTGATGGTCGAGCTCGACTGATAAATGGGCTTCGTGTAGCGCAGGTAGGTCCAGCTTGCACCCAGCCCGAGCAGAATCAGCAGGATCATCCACGGCAGGCTCCGCCGCGTCACGGACAGCAACAGCGGCAGGTCCAATCCCCCGCCGACGTTGTCATCATCCGACTCGGAAGCGGGCGGCGCCGGCGTGTTGACGCCGCCGCTCGTAGCGTTCCGAATCAATTCCTCCAACTCAGCATTTTCGTTTACAGCCATACTAGGCGCAGTAGCTTATTCAAGTAGGAACGGGGTTCCGTCCCGGAAGGTGTTTATTAGAAAGTTCTAATAATCAGAAGGTACGTCGTGAACAAAGTCAACGCGGTGGTCACGTAGGGCAGTACATCCCGGAACCCCTCCGTAAACGGCTGGCGGACCGGATCGATGTAGATTACATCGTTGGGCTCCACTTGCAGGTTGGCCCGGCGCATCCCCTCAATGGTCGTCAGGTCAATTACCTGCACCTGCGGATTTTTCAGGTCGCCCCGAATCAAGCGGATGTTGTCGGCCCGGCCGATAGACATGTTCGTGACATTGCTGCCCCCCGTCTGGCCGCCACCGCCGATGCCTCCTACTGCCGCCAATACTTCCAAGAGGTTCATGTTTTCGTTGAGCAACGGGACAATGCGCCCGCCCGGACTGCCGAGCACGATAACGCGGTTGTTGGTTACCCGCGTGGCTACGTACACGTCCTTGTAGTACTTGGTGTAGCGCACTTGCAGCAGGCTATCCGCCTCCAGCAAGGTCAGGCCCGCCACTTTTACCATATCCACCATGGGAAGTTTCACCTGCCCATCAGCCTGCACCAGAAACTCGCTGTTGCCAGGAGCCTGCTGCGTGCTGCCGGTACTGATGCCGCCACCACCACCCGTACTCGGCGTAATCCGCGGAATGCTGGTTGCCCCTGAACCCGAATTGAGCCCGCCCGGGTTCCCGAATTGTAATTCTCCGTTAGGATCCAGAATTCGCTCACCCTTATTGGTGTACACCCGCACCTCCAGGTAATCGTTGGGCCGGATGCGGTATTGCTGCTCGGCGCGGTTTACGGCTTTGCGCAGCTTCAGCGTATCGGTCCCTTCGGGCAGGCGGAACATGGTGTTCTGGCGGTACAGATTCGACGTCGCGCACGACGACAGGCCCAGCACCAACGGGGCAAGCAACCACAAATGGCGAAGCCACTCACGGCCTAATTTCAAACAGCGCATGCAGGCAGAAGCTAAAAGAAATTTAAGGCAGGGGCAACGCGGAACGTGCACCAATCCTTGTGGTTTATCCCAAAAAACCTTCAAAGAAACCGAATTACCGGGCCGCATCAAAATTGGGGCCGAACAGCCAGTGGCGGCGGGTAGTAAAAAACCGTACCTTAGCCCAACCCAAACGAGCGTTTGTTTTTCTCGTTCTACTTCTCCCATCATTCCCACTATTCTCTACTGCCATGGAACTGGTAGCCACCGAAAACCAAACGATGATTGCCCAGATGGTGCGCGATTTTGGCGCTACCCACATCAAACCCCACATGCGGGAATGGGACGACACCCAGGAATTTCCCGTGGAGGTGTTTCATAAGCTGGGCGAACTGGGCCTGATGGGCGTGCTGGTGCCGACGGAGTACGGCGGGGCCGGCTTTGGCTACACCGAATACGTGACGGCCATTGCCGAGCTGTCGAAGATTGATCCGAGCATCGGCCTTTCCATGGCGGCCCATAACTCGCTGTGCACCGGGCACATCCTGCAGCATGCCTCCGAGGAGCAGAAGCGCAAGTACCTGCCCAAGCTGGCTTCGGGCGAGTGGATTGGCGCCTGGGGCCTGACCGAGCCCAACACTGGCTCCGACGCAGGCAACATGCGCACCACCGCCGTGCTCGACGGCGACCATTACGTGCTCAACGGCGCCAAGAACTTCATCACCCACGGCAAGTCGGGCAACGTGGCCGTGGTTATTGCCCGCACCGGCGAGATGGGCGACTCGCACGGTATGACGGCTTTCATTATTGAGCGCGGCACTCCGGGCTTCGCTGCCGGCCGCAAGGAAGACAAGCTGGGCATGCGTGCTTCGGAAACCACTGAGCTGATCTTCACCGACTGCCGCGTGCCCGTGGAAAACGTCATCGGCAAGGTAGGCGACGGATTCGTGCAGGCGCTGAAAGTGCTCGACGGCGGCCGCATCAGCATTGCCGCCCTCTCGCTGGGCATCGCGCAGGGCGCCTTCGAGGCGGCACTGCAGTACTCCAAGGAGCGCCAGCAGTTCAACCAGCCCATCAGCAACTTCCAGGGCATTTCGTTTAAGCTGGCCGATATGGCCACCGAAATCGAGGCAGCCTCGCTGCTGACCTACCGCGCCGCCGACATGAAGGACCAGGGCCTGAGCATCAACCGTGAATCGGCCATGGCCAAGCTTTACGCTTCCGAAGTGTGCGTGCGCGTGGCCAACGAAGGCGTGCAGATTTTCGGCGGCTACGGCTATACCAAGGACTACCCGGCCGAGAAGTTCTACCGCGACTCCAAGCTGTGCACCATCGGCGAAGGCACTTCTGAGATTCAGAAGCTGGTTATTGCCCGCACAATTCTGAAGTAAACGTCCGCTGCTTCTTCGCTTTGGCCGCTAGCCTACGCGGCTGGGTATCGCCGAAAAATTTGGCTGCCCGGCCGCGTAAGCCATTTGGAACAGTCTGCCAAGCGGTTGCGGCAAAAAAATCGGCGCAAGCCGTGCATTCGTCAAAATCTCTGGCTATCTTTGCGGCCCTTAAACTCAGAAACTCCACGCTTTCTTTTTTATGCTCATCGTCCAAATCAAGGAAAACGAGTCGGTTGACCGCGCGCTGAAACGTTTCAAAAAGAAATTCGAGCGCACGGGCGTGCTGAAAGAGCTGCGCCGCCGCACGTTCTTCCAGAAGCCTTCGATTACGAAGCGCAAGCAGAAGATCAAGGCTGCCTACAAGCAGGCGATGTACGGCCAGCAGGACTAGTTCTGCACCGTCTATAAGCAAGCAGGCTAAGGCTCAGCGTGCTACCAGATTCACGGCCAGCCAGCCCATTCCGCATGGGCTGGCTGGCCGTTTTTTATGTTTTTATATTCCGGCCGGTTGCCTACATTGGCCATCCGCCACCGCGGCTTTCCTGCATGGAAGCATTCATCGATTACCTGCGCTTCGAGCGCCGCTACTCCCCGCACACCATCCTGTCGTATGAGACTGATCTACGGCAATTTAGCGACTACCTGCTGGCCACCTACGAGATGAGCGACCCCGCCACGGCGGATCATACGCTTATCCGCTCGTGGATAGTGACCCTGATGGAGCAGCAGCGCGACCCGCGCACAGTCAACCGTAAGATTGCCTGTCTGCGCTCCTACTTCAAGTTCCTGCAGCGCACCGGCGTGGTCGAGCGCAACCCTATGCTGCGCATCACGGCGCCCAAAACCAGCAAGAAGCTGCCGGACTTCGTGCCGGAGGAGCCGCTAAACCACCTGCTCGACTCGTTCCAGTTTGAGGACAGCTTTGTGGGTGCCCGCGACCAACTGGTGCTGGAGTTGCTCTACGGTACGGGCATCCGCCTGGCCGAGCTTATCGGCATCGGGCACCAGGACGTGAGCCTGCCCGGGCGCACGGTGCGGGTAACGGGTAAGGGCAACAAGCAGCGGATAGTGCCGCTGAATCCGTCGCTGATTAACGTGCTCAGCAATTATATCACGCGGAAAGCCAAGGAGTTCGGCACGGCTGACAACGCCGCCGGTCCCTTGCTCGTTACGGACAAGGGAAAGCCGCTCTATCCGCAGCTGGTGTACCGCACCGTCAAGCACTACCTCGGGCAAATCACCTCGGCGCCCGGGCAGCAGCACCCCCACGTGCTGCGCCACTCCTTTGCCACGCACCTGCTGGGCAAAGGCGCCGATCTGAACGCCATCAAGGAATTGCTGGGCCACGCGAATCTGGCGGCTACTCAGGTGTACACCCACCTGAGTATCGACAAATTGAAATCAGTGTTTGAAAAGGCCCACCCAAAGGCCTGAGTTTCCTTTTTCTTACTCCAAACCCCACACCCGATGAAAGTACAGATGCAATCGGTGCACTTCACCGCCGATCAAAAGTTGCTCGACTTCATCCAGAAGCGCCTTGATAAGCTGGAAACCTTTTATGACCGCATTGTGGAAGGCGAAGTGATTATGCGCCTGAACAACAACGACGGTGTCAACAATAAAACCGTAGAAGTCAAGATCTTCGTGCCGGGCAGCACCCTGTTCAGCCAGGAGAGTTCCAGCAGCTTCGAAGCCGCCGCCGACGCGGCCGCCGAGCAGCTGAAGAAGCAATTGATTCGCTACAAAGAGAAGCAGGTAGCGCACTGAGGCGTCTCTGATGAATAAACTCAAACGGCGCCCGTTCCAGTTGGAACGGGCGCCGTTTGAGTTGTATGCGGCGCGTAGACTTGGTTTAGCTAGTTCAGGCCGAACGTCTGCTTGATCTGGTCTACGTAGTCGAGCTTTTCCCAGGTGAACGTCTCGACGGTGCGGGTGCTGCCGTCGGCGGCTTTCACCTCCTTGGTCCCGGGCTGACGGCCCATGTGCCCGTAGGCAGCCGATTCGGCGAAGATGGGGTTCTGCAGACCCAGACGCTTCACGATGGCGTACGGGCGCAGGTCGAAGATGCCCTGTACTTTCTCGGCAATTTGCCCGTCGGTGAGCTTCTGGCCGTTGCCATTGCTCACGTGCGTGGTGCCGTAGGTCGTTACGAACACGCCTACCGGCTCGGCTACGCCGATGGCGTAGGCTACCTGCACCAGCACCTGGTCGGCTACGCCGGCGGCCACGAGGTTTTTGGCAATGTGGCGGGCAGCGTACGCGGCCGAGCGGTCTACTTTCGAGGAGTCTTTGCCCGAGAAAGCACCGCCGCCGTGGGCGCCTTTGCCGCCGTAGGTATCCACGATGATTTTACGGCCGGTAAGGCCGGAGTCGCCGTGGGGGCCGCCGATAACGAACTTACCGGTGGGGTTGATGTGGTACTTGATGTCGTCGGTGAAGAGCTGCTGCACCTCGGCGCCGAGTTGGGCCTTCACGCGCGGAATCAGGATGGACTTGATGTCCTGCTCGATCTGCTTCAGCATCACCTGCTCGTCCGAGTTGAAGTCGTCGTGCTGGGTGCTCACCACGATGGTTTCGATGGCCTCGGGCGTGTTGTCGTCGGCGTAGCGGATGGTTACCTGGCTTTTGGCGTCGGGGCGCAGGTAGGTCATTTCCTGGCCTTCGCGGCGGATCTTAGCCAGCTCCTGCAGCAAGCGGTGCGACAGGTCGAGGGCCAGGGGCATGTAGTTGTCGGTTTCGCGGGTGGCGTAGCCGAACATCATGCCTTGGTCGCCGGCGCCCTGTTCTTCGGGCTTGGCGCGCTCCACGCCCTGGTTGATATCCGCCGATTGCTCGTGCAGGCGGTTCATCACCTCGCAGGTATCGGCGTTGAAGAGGTACTCGGGCTTGTTGTAGCCGATGCGGCGAATCACGTCGCGGATGATGGGCTCGGGCTCCACGTGGGCCGTCGATTTGATTTCGCCCGCTACCAGCGCAAAGTCGGTGGTAACGAGGGTTTCGCACGCGACCTTGGCCGTGGGGTCCTGACGCAGGTACTCGTCGAGGATGGCGTCAGAAATCTGGTCGGCGACTTTGTCGGGGTGGCCTTCCGAAACCGATTCGGAAGTAAACAGATAGGGCATTGCGCTGAATTAGTGCCGGCTTCACGGAAACCTGACACCCGCCGGGCGCCCCGGCAGAGCGGCGGCGAGTGAGGCGCAAAGCTACGATTTTAGTTGTCGGTTCGTAGCCTGGCCCAAGCGGAACCGGTAGGCAGGCACGCGCCGGCACAGAGCCGCGGCGGGAGCGGCAGCTCGGGCAGGCTACCGCTGATACTTAGACCAGGCGTGAAAAAACAGCGAGCTAATTACAGCACAGGCCGAAATTGATAGCTTGCGGCTCTCATTCAGCAATAGCTACTTCGTTATTATGCGGATCTGGACGCGCGGCCTGCTAATTGCCGCGTTGGGAATAGCAACCGAGCAAGGAGCTTCGGCCCAGGTATTTGAACCCGGATACCTCATCAACAGCCGCGGCGACACCCTGCGCGGGGAAGTGGAAAACGCCTTTTGGCAGGACCCACCCACGGTGGTACGCTTTCGCAGCTCGGCCACGGCGCCCATCGTCACCTATCACGACAACCACCTACGGGCCCTGGGTCTGACTAGCGGGCGGCAGCTGCGCCGGGAATTGCTGCCCATCGATTACCGGGCGACCAAGGACATCAATCGGATGCAACGGGGCTTGTCGGTATTGCAAACTCCGGATTCAGTGCTGGCCGATGTGCTGTTGGATGGTCCTGCCTCGCTGCTGAGCGTGCAGGTACACGATGTGCACCACTTCTTCGTGAAGCGCGAAAACACCCCGTATCTGGAAATGACGGAGCGCCGCTACCTGCGCGAGGTGAACGGGGCGCTGCAGGTGGCGGACGGCAATAACTACCGGGCGCAGCTGTTTCAATACTTCGGCGACTGCGCCGCGGCCGCCGCGGCGACAAACAAAGCAGCCTTTACAGCGGACGCTCTGGCCGACGTGGTGCAGCTCTATAACCGCGAATGCAGCAGCCAGCGTGAGGCAGGTCGGCGTATCAGCGCCGCCGTCCGGGATCAGGCAAAAGTGGTGTTCGGGCCGCTGCTGGGGGCACGCTACAATTCGTTTCGGCTGCACACTGATACTCCCCCGGGCTTGGAAACGCCGACCCTCGACGGCTACAACCTGGATGGCCGCGTGCACGGGCAAGGGGGCATCTTTCTTGACTTGGTACACGGTGGCCGCCGCATGGCGCTGCACGCTGCCGTATTCTACTCCCGCTTCGGGGGGCCGCAGCGCAGCATTGCCAGCCCCAACGGCTCGGCGCAGTGGCGGGGCACCGTGGACTGGCGCGGTGGAATGGCCACGCTACAAGTGGGCATGCGCTTTATGCGGCCCTTGGGCACGTCGTGGCAGCTGCTGGCCGGCACTGGTATCGAGTTTCCGGCTTACTGGGAGGAAAGCTACGTGGTGCAGTTTGGCAATGCTCTTAACCAAGCGCGCTACCTGACTAACCAAGTGGCAGCCCGGAGCACCGAGCTCCTTCCTCTAGGCTTTGCCAGCACCAAGCTGCCCTATCTGGAAGCGGGCGTGCGGCATCAGCGCTTTACACTGACGCTGAGCGCCCGCCGCTACGGCAAGGAGCTGTTCTTTGATAATACGGCCATATCGCGCATCGAGCGCGCGTCTGCCTCGGACGCATACGGGGTGGGCTATGATTACAGCGGCCGCACGTTCAGTACTACGCTGTCGGTGGGCTATCAGCTGAATGCTGATACGGATGCCAAGCGTAAGTAGCAGATGGTCAAAGCTGTGGTTGACACCTTACCAAACTGGCTTAAGCAAGACGCCCGCCCCAAGTGAATTGGAGCGGGCGTCTTGCGTTTTTGGTTGGGCTAGAATTACGCCGTTTGTGGCTGCGCGGCCACGGATGGTTCTGTGGACTGCCCTTCCTGCGGCAGTTCCTGCTCCTCGGCCGTCACTGCTTCTGCCATGTCGGGCAGCGGGGCGCTGAACCGCTCGCGCAGGGTTTCGTAAGCCTCCGGGCTCAGCGCCAGATAGGAAAGCAGGTCCGACGTTTTTTCGGACTCCTTGCCTTTGTTGTCGACTTCGATGCGCACCTGCTCCAGCGAGGCGAAGCGGCAATTGGTGTCGTTGGGGGTAGCGTACAGCTTGAGGCGGCAGAACACCGGGTCGGCGTTGTGGGGCAGCGGGTATAGCTCGGCGCCGAGCAGCGCAGTGGCGGCTTCGTCGGCATTGGTCAGCATCGGCGCGCGGCGCGTCATGGCTTCTTCCTGGGCCCATTCGCCGCACTGCTCCGAGAAAGGAGCCTGGGCGGCCGTGTGGGCGCTCAGGGCCGGCATGGCCACGATGATGGCGGCTTCAATCAGCCACACAGCCACTAGGAAGATACCGCTGACCTGAATACCGAAAATGGACCAGGAGCCGGTGCCGGCCAGCTCACTCATCACGGAGAACATGCCGCCGGGGTGCGCCAGGATGGTCAGGAAGACGTCGGGGCTGAACGAGGTGCTGGCAATGGACATCTGCCGGGCTCCGCTGCCGAATTCGTTGACGTCGGTGGTGTTGATGATGAGCGTCAGGTACACGGCCCACTGGATGTACTCGGCCATCAGGCCCACCAGTAAGCCCAGCCCACCGGCCAGGCGCGGGTTGCGCAGCTTGCCGGCCTTCACCAGCCGGCTCAGCACCACGCCCAGCACCAACCCGAAACCAATGGTGGCGAGGAAGTTGACGTAAATCAGCGGGATGTACCACACGGCGTACACGTACGCCAGCGCCAGCACGGCCGCGGCCGCAATGCCGCCCAGCAGGTACAAGGCTACACCGCCGGCAGAAAAACGATTGGAAGGCTGGTAGAATTGGGTCATAGACTATTTAGATGATTGAATTGGCACTGTAAATAGGCTATTTGTTCTTTACCAAGCAATCCGTCTTCCCCTAAATATGCGCAGACATAACCTGCGCTTAACCTCATAACGCCTCCGCCCCGGGCAACGCGGGCCGCTCCGCACGTGTCGGAGCGGCCCGCGTTGCCCGGGGCGGAGTACTATGGTGTGCGGCGTGCTAGCGGCTACCCGTGCTACCTCCTCCCCCACCCGCGCCGGCCGGGGCATTTTGCCCACGCAGGTTGGTTTCGAACAGCTTGAGGATGCGCTTGTACTCGTCGGTCCACGACGAAGGCTCAACGAAGCCGTGGTCTTCCACCGGATATACGGCCAGCTCCCAGTTCTCCTTTTTCAGCTCGATAAGGCGCTGCGAGAGGCGCACGATATCCTGGAAGTGCACGTTGGTATCGACCATGCCGTGGCACATCAGTAGCGCGCCTTTCAGCCCCTCGGCGTAGTTGATGGGCGACGACCGGGCGTAGGCAATGGAGTCGTTGTAGGGCTCGTTGAGGATGTTGTCGGTGTAGCCGTGGTTGTAGTGGGCCCAGTCGGTGACGGAGCGCAGGCCGGCGCCGGCGCGGAACACGTCGGGCTGGGTGAACATGGCCATCAGCGTGATAAAGCCGCCGTAGGAGCCGCCGTAGATGCCGATGCGCTGCGGGTCGACGTTGTACTTGTCGACCAGCATTTTGGCGCCATCGACCTGGTCCTGCAGGTCCTTGCCGCCCATGTAGCGGTAGATGCCGGTGCGCCAGTCGCGGCCGTAGCCGGCCGAGCCGCGGTAGTCCACGTCAAGCACAGTGTAGCCACGGTCGACGAGCAGGTTGTGGAACATGTACTCGCGGAAGTAGGTGCTCCACCACTTGTGCGCGTTCTGCAGGTAGCCGGCGCCGTGCACGAAGATGACGGCCGGACGCGTAGGGTCTTGCTGGGCCGGGCGGTACAGGCGGGCGTACACCGAGGCCCCGTCCTGGGCCTTGAAGGTCACCACTTCCGGGTCGCGCCAGGGGTAGCTTTCAAATTCCTTGGTGGTCGAGTGCGTGAGCTGCCGGTACTTGGCGCCGGGCTTGTTGTCGAGCACAAACAGCTCCCAGGGCTTGTTGGAGTAGCTGTAGCGCACCAGCAGCGTTTTCTCGTCGGGCGACACTACTACTTCGTGGGCTCCGGGGCGCGAGGTAATCTGGGTGAGCTGGCCGCCCTCCACGGGCAGGCGGTAGAAGTGCTGCTCGCCGGGATGGGGCTTGTTGGCGGTGATAAACCAGGTTTTGCGGTCCTTCGAGAGCTGGGCCTGCTGCACTTCGAAGTTGCCGCTGGTCAGGGCTCTTTTCTGGCCGCTGGTAGCGTCGGCGGTGTAGAGGTGGGAGTAGCCGGTTTCTTCGCTCTGGAACCAGATGCGCTTGTCATCGGGCAGCCAGCCCACGTTGCCGGCTTCGTAGCCGATGCCGGGGCCGTTGATCCAGGCCTCGTCGCGCTGTCGGTCGAGCAGGTTGATTTTCTGCGTGGCGGGGTCGAGGCCCACAATCCACCGGTCCTTGTTGTCGGCCGAACGGATGACGAGGAAGGCTCGCTCGCCGGTACGGTTCCAGAACGGTCCGAACGGCATCACCCGGCGCAGCTCGTTGGCCGGCTTGTCCTTAGCGGCGGTTTTATCCCCAGCGGCGGGCACGGGCGCTTTGGCCTTCAGTGGGTACTCCTTGCGGTAGGCAGGCTGCTCGTCGAGGCCCTTCAGCTCCTTGTAGCCGAGCGTGAAGGTGGTGTCGCGGCCGATGTCGTAGATGCCCAGCTCGTAGGCCGTCTGCGGCGAGCCGACTTTGTTGCGCGTGTTCAGGTCTTCGGTGAAGCCCGAGGCCGTCACGAAGCTGGGTACGATGGTCGGCTTCTCGGCGCTGGGCGCCTGCCCCAGCGTGTAGGTCACGTAGCGGCCGTCGGGCGAGAGCTGCAGGTTCTCCACCGTCTGCGTGCCGAGGTAAATGGCCTTGGGGCGCAGCTTGGCCAGCGCCTTCTGCTGCCGCTCGCGCGCCAGGCGGTCCTGCTCGCGCCCGCGAATTACCTGAAACAGCGCCAGCTGCTGGGCGCGCAGGTACTTATCGGCTTTATCGGTGCTGGGGCCGGGCGGGCGCTGGCCGCGGCGGAAGTCGGTGCGCTGCACTGTTTCGCCGGTGGCCGGGTCCCAGGTAAAGAGGTTGCCCGCACGGGTGTAGCTGATCAGCCGCTCCTGCAAGGTGAATGCCGGCTCGGTTTCGCGCTCGGCCGTGTTGGTCACGCGCCGCGTCTTGCCCGATTTCAGGTCGAGCAGGTAAATGTCGCCGTCCTTCTCATACACCTTGCGGGTGCGGGCGTAGTCATACTCGCCGCGGGGGCTGGGCAGGCTGCGCTGCTCCGCGAGGCTCACCTTGCGCGGGGTCGTGCCGGCGGACGTGGTCACGTAGAGCGAGTCGCGGCGGGCGCCCTCGGGGTTCCACTGGAAATAGATGCGCTTGCCGTCTTCGCTCCAATAAGGATTGACCGGCAGGCCGCCCAGCCACTGGGCCGGCTCGCGCATGATTTTATCGACGGTGAGCGGGGCCAGGGGCCCGGCCGGAGGCGCGGTTTGGGCCACGGCGGCCACCGATACCGGCAGGCACCACGGCAGCACGCGCAGAGCTAGAGAAAAACGCATAGACAACATCGGCAGTGAATCGGCGCAAAATACGCCGCCGGGGCCGCAACGACACTGCCCGGCCCGCCGATGTTGCAGCCCCGTCGCGGGCCCCTAGAATTTGTCCTGTTGCCAGGCCTCCAGCTCGGCGCGCAGGTTGCGGCGGGCGGCCGTTTCCAGCTTCTGGCGGAAGGCTTCAGTCTGGTAAATGCGCGGCGTGTCCAGAAACTTGCTGAGCACCTGCTGGCGGCCGCGGCGGTAGAGCACGTCGGGCACCAGGGAGTATTCCTGCCGCACCTGCCGGGCGTAGCGCCAGTAGTCGGCCTCGGGCGCCCCCAGGATCTGCAGGTCGATGTCGAGCAGCAGGTGCAGGTCCGGGTCGGCGGCGGGCGGGCGCTGGGTGTGGTCCTGGGTGCGCTCGATGAGGAAGGCTACCCGCTCGCGGCGCGGGGCAGCAAGGCTGGTTTGGGCCAGAAACTGCCGGGCCAGCTCGGCGCTGCGCGCTTCGTTATCGGAGCGCATGGGGCTGTAGACGGCGTCGTGAAACCAGATGGCCAGCTGCACGGCCACGGCATCCTGCAGCCGGGCGTGGTAGGCCTCGGCCGTTTCGAGCATGTGCCGGATGTGGGCGAGGGAGTGGTAGTGGCGGCCGCTTTGGCTGTAGGCATCGGAGAGCTGCCGGAAGCCGCGGCGCCGGACTTCGGCGTCCGGTGCCAGCGGCGTCAGCAGTTGGTGCCAACGGGCTTCGAGGGTTAACGACATTGGGCGAGAACAATCGGGGGTAGTACCGGCTATACGGAAGCACAACCGCCACGGCCGCTAGAAATTCAGCGGCGGGTGCTTTTCGTCGAAGTCGGTAGCATCCTGATAAGCCTTGGCCAGGGCCATCAGCTTGGCTTCTTGGTAGAGCTGCCCGGTGAAGGTGATGGTGCTCGGCAGCCCATTGGGGCGCATGCCGTTGGGCATCACCACGGCCGGGTGCCCGGTAAGGTTGGTGATGACCAGGTTGTTGCTGAACGAAGGCGCCACGTACGCGTCGAGGTCCTTAATACGGGCGTCCATATCCTCAATGAGCAAGGCCCGGGCCCGCTGCGCCTGCAGGTACTCCACGGCCGGCACGAAGCGCGAGGCGCGGAACAGGTTGGGCCAGGCGTTGCGGTCCTGCTTCACCATTTGCGCGTCGCGGCCCGAGCGGGTGAGGTCGTCGAAAGCGGCGGCGCCCTCGGCCGTGAGCAGGAAAGTCATGTCGCCAGCTGGCAGCTTGGGCAGCTCCAGCTCCACCAGCTGCACGCCCAGCTTGCGCAGGGTTTCCAGCACGGCCTGGTCGTTGGCCTTGGTGGGGTAGCTGCGGTCGAAGTCGGCCTTCACGTAGCCGATACGCAGCTTTTTTACGTCGAGGTTGAAGGCGTAGGCGAAGCCGTAATCAGCCAGCTGCGTGGCCGCGTCGCGGGCGTCGCGGCCTTCGATGGCGTCGAACACGATGGCGCAATCCTCGGCGGAGCGCGTAATGGGCCCGATTTTGTCCATCGACCAGCTCAGGGCCATGGCGCCGGCCCGACTGACCCGCCCGAAGCTCGGGCGCAGGCCGGTGGTGCCGCAGGCCGTGCTCGGGCTGACGATGGAGCCCAGCGTCTCGGTGCCGATGGCGAAGGGCACCAGCCCCGCCGCCACCGCCGAGGCCGAACCGGCCGACGAGCCGCTGCTGCCCTGCTTCAGGTCCCAGGGGCTGCGCGTCATGCCGCCGTACCACACGTCGCCCATAGCCAGCTCGCCCAGGGTGAACTTGGCCACCAGCACCCCACCGGCCTCGCGCAGCTTCTTCACCACTGTGGCATCCTCATCCAGCGTTTGGTCCTTGTAGGGCACCGAGCCCCAGGTGGTCTTATATCCTTTGGTGCTCAGCAGGTCCTTCACCCCGAAGGGCACGCCGTGGAGCGGGCCTTTGTACTTGCCGGCCTTGATTTCGCTATCGGCCTGCCGGGCTTGCTGCAGGGCCAGGTCCTCGGTGAGGGTGGTCACGCACAGCAGCTTGGGGTCGTACTTTTTCAGGCGGGCCAGGAAGAACCGGGTCAGCTCTTCGGAGCTGATTTGCTTGGTGCGAAGCAACTCGCCGAGCTGCCGCACCGAGTAGAAAGCCAAATCGTCGCGGTTGGCCGGCAGGGTCACCTTATCGATTTTGGGCAGCTTATCGGTGGCCTGGTACTTGTCCGACGGTCCGTAGCGCAGACGCAGCGGGCGCGGGTCGAAAATCATGGTCGGGGCCACGCTGTTGGGCAGCGGCAGCTTGCGCAGGGCCTCGTAGCTGCCGCGCGAGTCGGTGACTTCGCGGCGGGCCGAGTCCAGTTGGGCATCGGTGAAGTGCAGGCCCATGACTTCCTGCGCGGCGCGCAGCACACTCACGGTAATGGGCGCGGGCGCATCGGCCACGCGCATGGTCAGAGCGCCCAGGGCAAAGCAGGCCGAGCCGCCTATCAGGTAAGAAAACAGTGGTTTCATCAGCGCAGAACTCGCCGCCGGCCAACGCAGCCGCAGCTGCCAGAAATATCCGCATTCCGCGCGGCTCACCCAATGGTTACTTGCGTACGTACTTTATCACGTTGTTTGTCAGACCCTAAAACCCAGCTTATGAAATCTTTCGCCGCATTGTTTCTGCTGCTTACCTGGCTGATGGCCCCGTGCTGCCTCGCTCAGCCCACTACCTACCAAGTAGGCACGACTACCCTCACGCTCTCCACGCTTACGCCCAACCTGACTACCCCGTGGGAGCTGGTCTGGGGTCCCGATAACTTTCTGTGGATGACGGAACGGGGCGGCCGCGTCAGCCGCGTGAATCCGACTACGGGCCAGGTGCTGCCGTTGCTCACCATTGCCGACGTGACGGAGAACGGCGAAAGTGGCCTGCTCGGCATGGCCGTGGGGCAGTCCTTCGCGCCCAACGCCCTGCCCGGTGAACTGTGGGTGTACGTGGTGTACAACTACACCAACGCGGGCAGCCTGCGCGAAAAATTGGTGCGCTACCGCTACCTGCCCGGCCAGGGCCTGAGCGCCCCGTTGACGCTGCTCAACGACCTGCCGGCCCAGAGCACCCACAGCGGCTCCCGCCTGCTGCTACTGCCCGACAACACCCTGCTGATGACCACCGGCGACGCGCAGAACACCAGCCTGGCCCAGAGCGCGCAGGCTCTAAACGGCAAGATTCTGCGCCTGAACCTGGACGGCTCCGTGCCCGCCAGCAACCCCACGGCCGGCAGCCTGGTGTACACCCTGGGCCACCGCAATCCGCAGGGCCTGGTGCGAGTGGCTGCTACCGGCCGCATTTACAGCTCGGAGCACGGCCCCAACAACGACGACGAGCTGAACCTGATCGAGCCGGGCCGCAACTACGGCTGGCCCAACGTGGAAGGCTTCTGCAACCTGGCCACCGAGCAGACCTTCTGCCAGCAAAACAACGTGCGCGAGCCGCTGGTGGCCTGGACGCCTACCCGCGCCGTATCGGGCCTGACCTACTACGACCATCCGGCCATTCCAGAATGGCGCAACACTTTGCTGCTGAACAGCCTCAAGGACGGCGCTTTTACTTACCTGCCGCTGTCGGCTACCGGGGAGCAGGTTACCCGCCAGGCCGACTTGTGGCGCGGTACCTACGGCCGGTTGCGCGCCATCTGCGTGTCGCCCCAGGGCCGGGTGTACCTGGCTACCTCCAACCGCGACGGCCGCGGCAACCCTGCCGCGGCGGATGACCGCATTCTGGTGCTCGAAAACCCCTCGTACATTCCCAATGCCACCCAAACCACCCGCACTACCTTGCTGGGCCTCTACCCCAACCCTGCCCCCGCCGGCGCGGCTGTGACGCTGGAGCTGCCGCAGACAGCCGGCGCCGCGACGCTGCTGCTCACCGACGCACTGGGCCGACAGGTATGGAGTACCACGGTAGCTGCTCAACAAGCGCGGCTGCAGCTGCCCGCCACGGCACCCGGCCTGTACCTGCTGCGCCTACGCACCGCCGCGGGTGAGGAGTTGCAGGGACGCCTGGTACGGCAGTAGCGCGTATCCGCCCCAAGCAGTGTTTAACTGCTTGAATCATCAGCGACCCAATAAAAAAGCCGGAAGCGCCACGGGCACTTCCGGCTTTTTTAGCCGAAGCAGGTAGGGTTATTCCACCACTATCGTCCGGGTCATAGCCGAACCGGCTACTTCCAGGCGCAGGGTGTACAGACCGCGGCTCAAGCCCTCGATAACGAGCTGCTGTTCGGCAGCACCGTTGCGGATGGTCACCGGTTGCTTGCGCACCACCTGGCCCAGCGAGTTGATCAGCTGTGCCTGGCCGTTTTGGGCTGCGCCCGCGCCGTTCAGGCGCAGCGTCAGCGTACCACCGTGGGCCGGGTTCGGGAATACCGACAGCTCGCTGCCCGCCAGGGCGTTGTGCGCAGCCGTGCTGGCCGAGCCGATAACGAAGGCACCTTGCGTGTCGTTGGTACCGTAGCCCGACACCGCAATGTAGTACGTCTGACCACCGGTAAGGCCCGTGAAGACCTGCGGACCCGCAGAGGTGTTGGCCGCGCCGCCGGTGCGGCAATCCACCTGCACGAACGACGTCGAGCAGCTAGCCGCCGTGAACAGGCGGATCATGCCTGCCGGAGCACCCGACAAGCTAACGTTCAGGGAAGTCTGACCGGCCGGCAGCGCTACGCGGAACCACACGTCTTTCGGCGAGAGGGAGGGCGAGCAGGCCGGCAGCAGGTTGGCCAGGCCACCCACCGTTGACGTCAGCGAGCCAGCGTTGGTGCTCTGCGTTACGGGGAGCTGACCGTTGCTGTTGACGGTTAGCGTCACCGCGCCGCAGGGGTCGTCGTTGGCCGGAGCACCCATCATGGTCTGGAAGCAGGTTTCGGCCGTGGCCGTGCTGTTGCCCAGCGCGGCGCCGCAGTTTTTCGTCACGGTGAAGCAGTACTCCGTGTTGGGCTGCAGGTTGCTCAGCGTGGTCGTGGCCGCCGTCAGACCGCTCACGGTGGTGCTGCCCGAGCCATTGCGCACGCGGTACACCACCGAGAAGGTTTCACCTGCCCCCAGGGCCCCGGCCCAGGTGAGCGTCGCCGAGTTAGCGGTGATGGTGGTCGTGGCCGGCAAGGTGGGGGTAGCGCAGCTGCCCGCTCCCGGCTTCACGCACAGCGTGAATACAGCCTGCGCCACTGGAATAGTGGTGCTGGTATTGGCGTACACCCGGATGTAGTACTGCTGGCCGGCAGTGAGGTTGGTCACGGTGCGAGCAGTGCCGTTACCCGACGACACCGTGGCGCAGGAAATGCTGGTCAGCGAGCCGCAAGCGCCGCTGAATACTTCCATTACGGCGCTGAACTGCGGCGTGAGCAGGATGTCCTGAGCGGAAGAAACGGCCGTAAACTTGTACCACACGTCATTGACCGGGGCGCTGCTCGAGCCGCAGTTGGCAGCCTGCGACTGCGTAGCGCCCGTGATGTAGCCGCTGGTGGGGCTGCAGGTCAGGGCGCTTTGCACCGTTATAGCGGTGGCGCACTCATCGTTGGTGGGCGGCGGCGGCGGCGACACCGAGCGCACGCAAATGGCAATGCGTCCCGAAGGCTGCGCGTTGTTGTACACCCACACGCGCACGTAAATCGTGCTGCCGGGCGTCAGGCCCGTGCGGTCGATGTAGGAGAAGGTACCGTTGGGCGAGTCGTCGTCGTCGCACTCAATGGACGTCAGGTTCCCGCAGGTGCCGGAGTAGATTTCCATGCCGGTATCGGTGATGGACGAGCCCCCTACCGAGTCGGTTTCAAACGTCAACGCGCCGTTGGCCGGCACCACTACGCTGAACCATACGTCGCCGCCCTGGTAGTTGGCGCAGGAAGGCGCCGGCACTCCCAAGGACGAGCTGGCCCCCGAAATGGTGAAGCGCGTACGCGTGGTGCAGGTGTTGCCGTTGGAAACCTGCAGCACCTGTGCCGAGGCGCAGTCATCGTTGGCGGGCGGCGGGGGCGAGGGCACCACGCACACCGTTACGCCACTGCTCGTCGCGCTGGGGGCCGTGTTGCTGTTGGCGTACACGCGCACGAAGTACTCCTGGTTGGCTACCAGGCCGCCTACGCGTAGGGTGCGCCCGGCAGTACCCGAGGTGAACGTGTTGCAGATGAGGCTGGTAGTAGCAGTGCAGCCCCCCGAGCGCACGTCAACCACCCCGCTGAACTGGCCAGTAACGGTAATGTCGTGCGACGTAGCGCTGGCCGTGAACCTAAACCATACGTCGTTGGCAATGGTCGTGCTGGTTGAGCCGCAGCTGCCCGTCGGGGCCAAGGTCTGCGTGGCGCCCAGCACCGTGCCCGTGGTAGGCGACGTGCATGCCGTCGTCACCGGCACGTTGATTGCGCCGGCACAATTGTCGTTGGCGGGCGGCGCCACCATGGTGGTAAAGGCGACGGGCCCCGTGCGGGTGCTGTTGCCGGCTGCGCTGCCGCACACCTGCGTTACGTAGGCTTGGTAAGCCGTGCTGGGCGTCAGGCCGGTGAGGGCGCGGCTCGTGCTGCCGGCCGTAGCCGTAACCACGGTGCCCTGACCAGGCTGGAAGCCGGTAGGACCGTATTCCACTGAGAAAGTACCACCGCCACCAACAACCGTCCAGTTGATGGTGGCCGTGTTGCTGCTGATACCCGAAACCGTAAGGTTACGCGGCGCCGGGCACGCCGCGGGCGGGGCCGGCACGAAAGCGTACACCTGACCCGTAGCCGGCTTGGTGGCAATGGTCGTGGTTTCGGTCGTCGAGCTCGTGGTGGGGGCGCTCGACGCGTTGCTCAGCGACAAGAACGAGCCGACGCCCGAGCCGGTACCCGTCAGGCCGATGGAGGCCGAAGGCGTAGCCGGCGCACCGGCTTCCTGCTGGTAGATGAACTCCACGCGGTTTGACGTCTCGTAGAGCTTTACCTGGAAGCTGATAACCGGAGCCGCGGCAGTGTAGCGCCACTTCCAGTTCTTCCACTCCATGGTGAAGACGCGGTTTGGCGCCGTACCGGTGGTGGTGTAGCTGGCTGTACCGCTGTCCCCATCCATGTCGTCCCACAAGGGCGCTACCAGCGGACGGGCATCGGCGTCTACGTTGTCGAGGTCATTGCCGAGGTAGCTGGAGCTCGGAGCCGTGGCAAAGGACAGCCAGCCGTTGGACGATATGCTCGCCTGGGTGTAGGGCGTGCCATCGAACACAAACGTGAAGCCTAGCTGAATGGGAGCGGACACCTCATCGTCGTCCTGAATGTCGGCGAGCGGCGTGCCACCGCTCAGGGGAACGTAAGTGCCCTGGCTGGGGGTCAACGTGTAGGTGTCGACCTGCGCCATGGCTGCCGAAGAGCCCAGGATAGACGCCACGGCTATTGCTGCCGCGCGGCGCCAGAGCTTCCCGGACCACCAACTGCGTAAAGTTTTTACCATAGAGTAAAAAGGGTGAAAGGATTGAAGGTGAAGAGGAAAAAAGGGTAAGAACGGATGGGTTTGCCAAGAAACATAAAAAAAAGACAGCAACGGAGGCCGTTGCTGTCTTTTCAATATTAGGCCGTTTTAATTATTCAACTACCACTTTCCGCACCAGCGTTTCAGTGCCCAAGGTGAGGCGCACCTGGTACAGCCCCCGGGCTAAGCCCGTAGTAGTCAGGCGCTGCTCCAGAGCGCCGTTACGCATGGTTGCGTGGCGCGTCAACACCACTTGGCCCAGTGCATTCAGCACTTCGCACTGCACGGCGCCCGGCTTGGCCCCGCTGATGCGCACGTTCAGCTCAGAGCCACCGGCCACCGGGTTCGGGAAGATGTCCACACGGCCACCCGCCAGCTCGTTGCGCATGGCGAGTACCTGGGCGCTGAAGGGGCCCTGCGTGTCGTTGGTGCCGTAGCCCGACATGGCCAGGTAGTACGTCCGGCCAGCCGTCAGGCCCGTGAACGAGAAGCCGCCCACTGCTTGGTTGGCACCGGCCGAAGCGCGGCAGTCCACCTGCGTAAACGCCGTTGAGCAGTTGTCGGCCGTGAACAGGCGTACCATGCCCACAGTGGGGCTGGGTATCACCGCGCTGAGGCTCGTCACGTTGGGCGGCAGGGTCACGGTGAACCACACGTCTTTCGGCGAGAGGGAGGGCGAGCAGGCCGGCAGCAGGGCCGCCAGGCCACCGCCGGTGCTGGTGGTAGCTCCCAGCGTCGTACCCGCAATGTTCAGCAGCTGCCCTTGTTGGCCCTGGGCCGTAACCAGCGCCGGAATGGCGGTGCACGGCTCGTCGTTGGAAGCCGCTGCCACGCCGGTGCTGAAGCAGGCCGAGCTGCTCCATGCGCTTTGGCCGTTCACCCCGCCGCAGTTCTGCCGCACGTAGAAGCAGTAGTTCGTGCTGGCGGTCAGGCCGGTCAGCGTAGCCGTCTGGCTGCTGATGCCGCTGATGATGGTGCCTTGGCCTTGGGTAAAGCCCTGCACGCCGTATTCAACAATGTACGTAGCACCGGTACCCTGCACCCCACCCCACGTCAGGGTGGCCGTCGAGCCGCTCACCGACGCGGCGGCCGGCAGCACCGGCGCCTGGCAGTTCGGCAGCAGCTGGGCACAAATGGCAAATGCCCCCTGCGCATCGGCACTGGCGTACCCCGACACGCGCACGTAGTAGGTCGTGGAAGGCGTCAGGTTGTTCAGGTCCAGGTTGGGGGCGGCCACGGTGCTGCTGGTAGCCGCGCACCCAATGCTGGTGAACGGCCCGGCCGCGCTGGCAGCCGAGAAGGCGCGCAGCTGGCTGGCCGGCGTGCCCGTTACGGTGATGCGCACAGCCGTGCTGGTCGGGCCCGTAGCTGCCGTCGTGAACTTGTACCACACGTCTTTGGGCGACGTGCCCGAGCCGCAGCCCCCGGCGTTGGTGTAGCCGTTGGCGGTGGTGGTGGTAGCGCCCACGTTGGTACCGCTTACCGGCGTGCAGGTGTTGTTCACGGTCAGCGCAATGGCGCCGGCCGGATCATCGTTGGTAATCTGCGTGTTGAACACCAACGGGCCACCGGCCGGCGAAGCCGTGCTGCCGCAGTTCTGCGTTACGTAGAACTGGTACGGGGTGCCGGGCGTGAGGCCCGTCAGCGTGGTAGAGGAGCCGGTAATACCGGTTACCTGCGTGCCCTGGCCCAGCGTGAAGCCGATGGGGCCGTATTCTACGGTGTGGGTGCCCGTGCCGCCGCTCACCCAGCTCAGCGTAGCCGTGGTCGAGGTGGTGGCGCTTACAGTCAGGCCGGCCGGCGACAGGCAGCCGGTAGCCGACTCCAGGCGCACGTTATCCAGGCCGATGTCGGTGACGCCGAAGTCACTGCGGCCGCGGAAGCGGATTACCGTCGTAGCCGAAGTGCTCGTGATGGGCAAGGCCTGATTCGTCCAGGTAGCCGCTTGATTGAGGCGCAGCAGGGTGCTGAAGGTCTGGCCGCCGTTAGTCGACAGCTGAATCGTCAGCGAGTCGAGGCCGCTCGTATTGATGAAGTCGAACGTTAGTCGCTTGTTGCCGGCCGCACTCAGGTCCGCAAACAGGTCCAGCGTGCCGACGGTGCCCGACGAAGCATTGTAGGTGTGGAAACGAGCCGAGCGGGAGCCTTGGCTGCTGATGGGCGTGTAAGCCCCCGACGCCGGACTAGCCCAGCCCCCGCCAGCACCGTCGTCGTCGCGGCGCCAGGAGGCGTCGGCGTCGGTGGCCGAGGGCGTCATGCGCCAGCTGTTGCTCGGCGCGTCGCGCGTTGCGCAGGCATTCACCCACGCCGCTTCGAAGTTCTCAATAACGGGCAGCGTGGCATAGCTAGGCCCGTTCACCACTACCTGCACGGCCGTAGCAGTAGCCGATTGGCCCGAGCACGTGAGCACGGCGCGGAACCAGGTGGTAGCCGTTACCGGCGCCGTGGTGTACGTAGAGCTGGTAGCCCCGGCAATGTCGGTGTACGTCGTGCCGTTGATAGAGCTCTGCCATTGATAGCTCATCCCGCTACCGAATGAAGCTCCCTGCAGCCCCAGCGTTACGGGCAAGGGTGCGCATATGCTCGTAGTGCTGGCAGTAGCGGTGCCGGCCGTGGGCGGCGCGGTGCAGGGCGCCGCTGGCGCAATAGTCACTATGTAGTCTTCGGTTTCGCCCGAGCCAAAGTTGGTGCAGGCATCGGCCGCGCCGTTGGGGTTGTTGTAGCTGCGGCTACGCACGCGCATGGCCGTCTGTCCCGCTACCGCACCCGTCGGCACTACAATGGCAACCGTAGCGGGTTGGCCGCCCGTGGAAGCCGTAGCTACCTGCGTCCACTCCGAGGCTTCGAACGTCCCGTTCTGGTTGAAGTCAACCCATACGGAGATGATGCCGGACTCAGGGGTCGTCACGCTCAGCTGATACGTTACGCCGGGGTTTAGCACGGCCGTGGTGCTACCGCTGGCCGGCCACTGTACGTAGCTATTGCCATTAACGGTGTTACAGGTCGTGTTGGGGTTGTTCAGCGTGGTATTGGCAATGGCAACGGCCGAAATGTTGGCGTTGCCCGAGCCGCAGAACCCACCCAGGCTCGCAGTGCAGTAGATCGGCATCGAGCTCGTCGTGAACTGGTTCACCACGCAGCCCGTAGCGGCCCCGTTGGGGTTGCGCGGCACGATCTGGTAGTAGTAAGTCGTGTTGGGGAGGAGCGTGCCGGCGGGCGTGTACGAAGTCCCGGTCTGGTTGCTGCTCACCAGGGGCGGCGTGGCTGCAGTGCCGAAGTATACGTCGTAGCCAGTGGCTACACCGCCACCGTTGGCCCAGGTCAGTGTCACCGGCCGAATGACGCCGGTAGCGTTGTTGGCCGGCGAGAAATTGGTAGCGCAGTTGGGTACCCCGGTCAGCACCTCAAGGTTGAGGTTATCCAGCCCGATGTCGGTGGTACCGAAGTCGGAGCGGGCCCGGAAGCGAATCACGGCCGTGGCCGAGCTCGAGCTGATGGATACGTACTTCGGCGTCCACGTGGCGGCTTGGTTGAGGCGCAGCAACGCCGGGCCGAAGGTTTGCCCGCCATCGGTCGACAGCTGAATCGTCAGCGAGTCGGCTCCGGTCGTGTTGATGTAGTCGAAGCTCAGAATCTTGTTGCCGGCCGCGCTCAGGTTCACGAACAGGTCCAAGGTGCCGATGGTACCCGACGACGCGTATCCGCTGTGAAAGCGGGCCGACCGGGCGCCCTGGCTGGCCGCCGGCGTGTACATATAAGAAGTAGCCGACGTCCAGTTAGCCGTGGCGCCTTCATCGTCGCGGCGCCAGGAGTTATTGCCGGTCCCGGGGGCATTACGCCAGTTGCCCGATGGTATGTCGTGCGTGCCGCAGCCATCTACCCAGGCGGTTTCGAAGCTCGTTGCCACGGGTAGCGTGGCGTAGGTCGGTGCACTCACTGTTACCTGCACGGCCGGCGTGGTAGCCGACTGGCCCGAACACGTAAGCACGGCGCGGACCCAAGTCGTAGCCATCAGCGTGGCCGCGTTGTACACCGGGCCGGTAGCGCCCGTAATATCCGTAAACGTGGTGCCGTTGGTGGAGCTCTGCCACTGGTAGCTCATGCCCGCGCCGTACGAGGCGCCCGGCAAGGTAAATGAGACGGGCGTGCCGCTGCAGACGCTGGTGCTCGAGGCCCGCACTGTGCCAGCCGTGGGTGGCGCCGTGCAAGCAGCGCCCGGCGTGTAGGTAACGCGTAGGGTGGGCCGGCGGTTGCCGTAGCTGCTAGCGGTTAGGCTGGTGGTCGGTGTCAGGGCAGTGCTGTTGGCATACCCAACGGCATAGCCGGTGGCTTCATTGGTCACGAAGTTTACTGCGCCCGTGGCTGTGCCCGTCTGCACCCAGTCGGTGAGCAGCAGCAGGTTGCCGCCGGTGTACACGAACGGCTGGCTCAGCGTGACAGAGAAATACGTACCGGCTGCCCCCGTTACCGTTTGAGCGGCGGAGGTATACACCTGCGTGGCCGTGGCGCTAACGGCCGACCACGTCTGGGTGGTGCCGAGCGAGGATACCGTGGAGTTTTCCAGCCATACGGTAAAAGTATTGCTGCCCGTCACCTCGCCCGCGTCGGATTTCAGCCAGGCCAGCTGCGTAATCACCGACCCCGGCGCCAAGCCCAGATCGGCCGGCGTGTACAGGTGCGCGTAACGCGAAAAATTGAAGGTCGACGTGGCCGACGAGCGGTAAAGCGGGCCATAGTAGTACGAGCTCGTGGCCGGCGACACGACCGGCACTACCGCCGAGCCGATGGCCACGGTTTGAGCCCAGGCGCTGGCAGCGGCCATCCACATCAGGATGATTAGCCAGCAAAAACGTAGGCACGACCTGGGTGAAGGCGCGGGCCACATGCGTAAAGTTGTTCCCATGCAATGGGGGTTGGAGGGTGGATGAAAGGAATTTTTCTGCCTATAAAGCAAGGCAGGGCCTTAAAACTAATCTTGTTTATTGCACATTTAAAAGGATTTTGATGAATGAATGTTTTTTTTCTGACTGACTCCCGATAATTAAAAGATGATAGAACATTTGCTTAATGCAATACAGGATTAGTCACAGATTTTGCTCGACAACTAACAATTGTCTTTATCTTACCGCGGCAAATATGTGTCACCCACCCAGGTCCATTGTTTCCCTCCAAACCCATCCTCTATGAAGCACACGTTACGCGCTTCCCTTCTCTTACTGGCTGTCTGGTGTCTGGCCCTCTTTGGGGCTCAGCAGGCTTACGCGTCGCACGCCCAGGGCGGGCAGCTGACGTATGAGTACCTGCGCACCAACGCCAATGGTACGCAGACGTACCGCATTACGGCGCGCTATTTCCGTGACTGTTCGGGCATTTCGGCCGAATCGTCGCTGCCCCTAGTTTGCCGGGTAGGCTCACCCACCACCTCGTGCAACAGCAATGATTCGCGCAACCTTACTGCCACGCTGGTGCGCGGCCAGCTTGTGTCAGGCACGCCTTACTGCTCAGCCGAGGCCGGTGCCAACCAGTGCAATTCCTCCAGCACCTTCCCCAACTACGAAACGGCCAAGTACACCGCCGACGTAGACCTGCCGCTGGCGCCGGAATGGACGCTGAGCGTGCAAATCAGCGCCCGCCCGTACATCGAAAACATCGGGGGCAACACCACCCTGCGCTTTGAAGCCACGCTGAACAACCAGTTGGCACTGGCCAACGGCCAGCAGCGCACCGTCACCAACACCTCGCCGCAGTACCAGGATCAGGATATTCCGATACCGTTCGTCTGCGTAAGCCAGACCACCACGCTGACCTTCTCGACCTTCGAGCCCGATGGTGACTCGCTGGTGTACTCGCTGGAGCGCCCCCTGGAAGGCTGCAACGTTTTCTCGACTTACGGCAGCATCTCCAGCCAGGGTGGCTACGTGCCCGCCCCGGAAGATTCGCCGACCAACCCCTGCGCCATTCGTCTGCCCTCGGGCACCACGAACTATTCGCCCACTTACCCCATCCCGTCGTACGCCACCACCGGCAGCTGCCCCATCAAGCAGGGCACGCCGTACTTCGCCTTCAACCCGCAGCTGGGCAGCATCACTTTCACGCCTTCGCAGTACTTCCCGAATACGCCGTCGGAAGATGGCAAAAACAAGTACTCGGTAGTAGGCAAAGTAACCGAGTACCGCCTCATCAACGGCCGCTACTACAAAGTAGGCTCGGTGCGCCGCGACATGCTCGTCATCATCATCAACTGCAGCGGCAACGGCGTGCCGAACGCCCCGGTAGCTACCGGCGTAACCCCCGGCGCCAACCCCACCATCGTCAACACGGCCGACTCGACGGTTATCAGCGTGTACTCCTGCAACTACTCGCAGGTACGCGTGCGCTTCACCGACCCGAACCCCCAGCAGCAGCTGACGGTATCCATACCCCAAACGTCGCTGAACTCGCTGGCTGACATCGTAGTACCGAACGGCTACGTGCTGTCGGGCAATGGCACCACCAGCCCCGTAGCAGCCTTCTACTTCCAGCCCTCGCCGCAGCTGGTGGGTACCACCATCCGCATCCCGGTGCGCATCGAAGACAACGCCTGCCCGATCAAAGGCGTGCAGAACCGTATCATCGTCGTTAAAGTGCTGCGCGGCAACTTTGCCACGGCAGTAGCCGCCGCCAACAACGCCAGCACGGACCCCATCATCTGCTACGGCACCTCCATTCAGCTGCGCGGCTCGGTAGTTCGTCCGGACTCGGTACGCAACGGCCTGCAGACCTACAGCTACACCTGGGCCGCCGCCAACGGCCTGAACCCCAGCGACGCGAACCGTCAGAACATAACTGTATCGCCGACGCAGACCACGCGCTACCGCCTGCGCATCGCGCCCACCACGGGTTACTCGCCCGGCCTGTGCGGCGACACCACCTCGATCCGCGTGCGCGTGGCTCCGCAAGTGCTGGCTGCTTTCCGCACCGACTCGGCTGCTGTTGCCAACGGCCGCTTCAACCGCCCCCCGCGCGTGTTCACCTTCGTGAACCAGTCGCGCGTGAACAACGTGCAGACGGCGCAGGGTATTGACTCCGTGCGCTGGACCTACCAGCGCGTAACCGATGGCAAAGGCCAGCCGGTAACCGAAAGTCCGGTTCGCTTCTCGGGCCGCTTCACGCCGAATGCCCTCACCCTGAGCCAGTCGGGCACTTACATCATCCGCCTCAGCGTAGCCAACACTACCCCGGGCGTGACCTGCCCCGCTTCGGTGGCAGCCTACAAAGTGTCCGTGCCCGATCTGACGGTGCCCAACATCTTTACGCCCAACAAAGACGGCATGAACGATACGTTTATCGTGCAGGCCGGTCAGGAAGGCAACAAGATGGAAATCTTCAACCGTTGGGGCCGCAAGATCAAGGAGTACGCCAACTACAAGAACGATTGGGACGGCGAAGGTCAGCCCGCCGGTGTGTACTACTACCAAATCACGGCCCAGGACGGCAAAGTGACCAAAGGCTGGGTGGAGCTGGTTCGCTAGTCTCGCTTCCCTCGCTACTGAAAAAGGCGCTGCTCGATGCAGCGCCTTTTTTATGCTCTTCCGGCTAACCTGGTCAGCCACGTCTGTAAAGAGAGCTTTCCGTCAAAACCTTTTGGGGCGGAATCAGTAATTAAGTAGGTTTAAATTTTTTTTTAGACCAGGCTAAATTACGTTCCTTTGCGCGAAGACTCTGACTTAATGATACCTACCAATACCAGCTCTCCGGTTCCGCCCGCGGTTGTGGAAGCGCCCGACGAACCCGGATGGCGTCAGCGCCGCATTGCGCCTTCCCTGGGGGATGTATACGCATCTATCCGCGTGCCGGGTCACGGCGCTTCGTTTTGGCGGAAGTTGCTAGCGTTTTGGGGGCCGGGCCTGATGGTAGCCGTGGGCTATATGGACCCCGGCAACTGGGCCACCGATCTGGCTGGTGGGGCCCGCTACGGCTACACGCTGCTCTCGGTGGTGCTGCTGTCCAACCTGTTTGCCATGCTGCTGCAGCATTTGGCGGCCAAGCTGGGCATAGTTACGGGGCGCGACCTGGCTCAGGCCTGCCGCGACCATTACTCCCGCCCGGTGGCCTTGGCCTTGTGGGTACTGTGCGAAATAGCCATTGCCGCCTGCGACTTGGCCGAAGTCATCGGCTCGGCCATTGCCCTAAACCTGCTGTTCGGCATTCCGCTGGCCGTGGGGGTGCTACTCACCATCCTGGATGTGCTGGTGGTGCTATACTTCCAGAACCGGGGCTTCCGGCTGATCGAAGGCCTTGTGGCTGGGCTGATTGCCGTTATTTTCGCCTGCTTCGCCTACGAAGTAATCGTGTCGCGGCCCGACTGGGCGGCGCTGGCGAAAGGGCTGGTGCCGCACACGGAAATTGTGACCAACCCCGGCATGCTCTACGTTGCCATCGGGATTCTGGGCGCCACCGTGATGCCGCACAACCTGTATCTGCACTCCAGCGTGGTGCAGACACGTGCTTTCGACCGCGACGAACCGGGCAAACGCATGGCCGTGAAGTTTGCTACCATCGACTCGACGGTGGCGCTGTTTTTGGCCTTCTTCGTCAATGCGGCCATTCTGGTGCTGTCGGCGGCGGCCTTTCACCGCATCGGCCGCCACGACGTAGCCGACATCAACCAAGCCCACGAGCTGCTGACGCCGGTACTCGGGGCCGGAGCCGCCAGCATGCTGTTTGCCGTAGCACTACTAGCATCGGGCCAGAACTCTACCCTGACGGGTACGCTGGCGGGCCAAATCGTGATGGAGGGTTTTCTGAACCTGAAGCTCAAACCCTGGGTGCGCCGGCTGATTACGCGCCTGATTGCGGTGGTGCCGGCATTTGTGGTGACGCTCATCTACGGAGAGAAGGGCACCGGCGAGCTGCTGGTGCTGAGCCAGGTTATCCTGTCGCTGCAGCTCAGTTTTGCCGTGGTGCCCCTGGTCCTCTTCACGTCGGACCGCCGCAAAATGGGCATTTTCGTCAACCGCCCGTGGGTGAAAATCACTGCGTGGGCCGTAACGGTCATTATCGTTGCCCTGAACGGCTACCTACTGCTCCAAACGTTCGGGCTCTAACTCAGAAGCGGTGTGCGCTGGTCGTACGCCGCTTTTTTGTGGCCATTTTCAGATTTAGACCCGTCTAAATAAAAATACCTAATCCGACTAAACCATGCGCCTAAGCTTACTCTTGTTTCTCTTCCTGTGGATGATACGTGCCGCCGCCCAAACGCCGACCGGCAGCTTGCACGGCTCGGTGCGCGCCGGCGGGCAGCCCGTGCCTTTTGCCAGCGTTGGGCTGAAAGGCACCACCATAGGCACCACGGCGAATGAACACGGCAGCTTTGCCCTGGCGAAGATTCCAGCGGGTACGCATCAACTGGTCGTTACGGCGCTGGGGTACCGCCCGGCCGAGCAAACGGTGGAAATCAGAGCTGACCAGGCCACGCACCAGCTGGTGCTGCTGGTGCCGGCCAGCAGTGAGCTAGCCGACGTGGTCGTGAGCGGCACGCTCGGGGAAGTGGTGAAAAGCGAGTCGCCGGTACCAGTGGAGCTGTACACGCCGAAGTATTTCCAGAAGAACCCTGCTCCCAGCCTGTTTGAGAACCTAGCGCTGGTGAACGGAGTACGCCCGCAGCTGAACTGCAGCGTGTGCAACACCGGCGACATCCACATCAACGGGCTGGAAGGGCCCTACACCATGGTGCTGATCGACGGCATGCCCATTGTGTCGGCGCTGAGCACAGTGTACGGGCTAAGCGGCATCCCCAATAGCATGGTAGAGCGCATCGAGGTAGTAAAGGGGCCGGCCTCCACGTTGTACGGCTCGGAAGCGGTGGGCGGGCTGATCAACGTCATTACCAAAAGCCCGCAGAAAGCGCCGCCGCTGAGCGTGGATGTGTTCGGCACCTCCTTTGGCGAGCTGAACCTGGACGCCGGTACCCGGGCCCGATTCGGCAAAGCCACCACCCTGTTGACTACCAACGTCTTCGGCTACGACCGGCACCGCGATGTAAATCTCGACGGCTTTACCGACGTGCCCACGCAGCAGCGCGTGTCGGTGTTTAACAAGTGGAGCCTGGAGCGGCCCGACAACCGGCCTGCGACGCTGGCGGCCCGCTACTATTACGAGGACCGGTTTGGCGGGCAGCTGGGCTGGCGGCCCGAGTTTCGGGGCACCGACAGCGTGTACGGGGAGAGTATTTACACCAACCGCTACGAGCTGCTGGGCCAATATCAGCTGCCGGTGAAGCGGGAAAAGCTGCTGCTCAGCGGCTCCTACAACCGCCACCAGCAGAATTCGGCCTACGGCCTCACCCGCTACCAAGCCACCCAGCACGTGGGCTTCGGGCAGCTCACGTGGAACAAACCGCTTAGCATCCGGCACCAGCTGTTGCTGGGCACGGCCTACCGCTACACCTGGTACGACGACAACAGCCCCGCTACGGCCGAAGGCGCCGGCGAAACCCTCCGCAACCGCCCCGACCAGGTACGCCTGCCGGGCGTGTTCGGGCAGGACGAGTGGCGCCTGACTGAGCACACGACGCTGCTCACCGGCCTGCGCCTCGACCACGACCCGCGCCACGGGCTGGTGCCCTCGGGCCGCGCCAATTACAAGTGGGGCACCGACGACAACCGCCGTGTGGTGCGCCTGGGCGTAGGCAACGGCTTTCGGGTGGTGAACCTGTTTACCGAGGACCACGCCGCCCTGACCGGCGCCCGCAGGGTGATAGTGGCCGAGCAGCTACGTCCCGAACGCTCCTGGAACGGTACCCTGAACTTTACGCAGCAACTAGGGCCCGACGCCCGGCCGCTGGTGCTGGATGCCAGCCTGTTCTGGACCTATTTCACCAACAAAATCACACCGGACTACGACACCGACCCTAACCAGATAATCTACCGCAACCTGCGCGGCTACGCCGTGTCGCGCGGACTGACGCTGAATGTGGATTGGACGCTGACTTCGGCCCTGAAGCTCATCGGGGGCGTGACGCTGCTGGACGTATTCCGCCGTGAGCCCGCGCGTCCGGAGCGCCTTCGGCAGGTGCAAACGCCGGGTTTCTCGGGCACCTTCGCGGCTTCTTATTCCTGGCCGCGCTGGGGCCTTTCCGTGGACTACACCGGCCTCGTCACCGGCCCCATGCACCTGCCCGTGCAGCCCAATGATTACCGACCGGCCCGCTCGCCGTGGTACTCGCTGCAAAACCTACAGCTGACCAAGCAGTTGAGCAAGCACCTCGAAGCGTACGGCGGCGTAAAAAATCTGCTCAACTTCCTGCCGCGCCACGTACTGATGCGCCCCTTCGACCCCTTCGACAAGCGCATAAACCAGGATAATCCCAACGGCTACAGCTTTGACACCGAGTATAACTACGCACCAGTACAAGGACGGCGCGGCTTTCTAGGCGTCCGCTACGTGCTATAAATACGGATTTGGGCAGCCGACCAGCCCCTGACACATCCGTAAGCCCGGCCGTGCGTATGCGGGGAAGAATCCCATTCCCCCTCCCCCATGTACCGTTTTCTTAGCCTCGCCGCGCTCCTGCTCTGGGGTGCCGCCGGGCAAGCGCAGTCAGGCGGCTCCTCGCCCTACGACTCGGCGCATTTCTCCCTATTCAAGCCCGTACCGCGCAATCAATTGCGCGAGCTGCGGCCCGACCGCCCCGGCGTCACCGAAAGCCCGTTTACGGTGGATGCCGGCCACTTTCAGCTCGAAACCGATGGCATCCGCCTCGTCAACCGCCGCGACGCCGACCAGCGCGAACGGGAGTGGCACGCGGCCTACGCCATGGCCAAGCTGGGCCTAAGCCGGCGCACCGACATACAGTTGGAAGTGCCCTTTTTCTCGGCGCAGAAGCAGCGCCAGGCCGATGACCCGAACTGGGAGCGGCACCGCGGCTTCGGCGACGTAGCCGTGCGCCTGAAGCACAACTTCATCGGCGACGACGAAGAATGCCCCGTGGCCCTTGGCACGGTGGGCTGGGTGCGGCTGCCCACCGGCGGCCAGGCCGGCGACGGCGGCGTGGAAGGCGGGCTGATCGTACCCGTCGACGTGAACCTGGGCCACCACTGGGACTTCGAGGCGCAGCTGGAGGGCAAGCTGAACTACGACCGGGAGTCGAGCAGCCACTACTTGGGCGTGGTGCCCTCTGCCGCCCTGGAACACGATTTCAACGACACGTTTTCGTTGATGGTGGAAGGCGTTACGCGCTGGGACGCGCAGCATTGGGGTTGGCGCAGCTCGGTAAACGTGGCGCCCATCATCAACGTCACCGACAACCTGCAATTCGACCTGGGCGCCCACCTGGCGCTGAACCGCGAAACCGACCGGGAATTCTTCGTTGGATTTACGTACCGGCGCTAACCGCTGGGGCGCAAAAAAGGCGGCCGAACCAGTTGGTTCGGCCGCCTTTCTTTATTAATGGAGCTACCACCTTAGTGACGGCCCATATCGGTCATGAGCGAGCCAGTGCGCGGACGCTCGTTGGCGTGGGAGCCCACGCCTTTCCAGTCGGTCATCAGCCACGAGAGCAGGAAGAAGATACCCGAACCCACGAACAGGTTACGAGCAACGGGCTCCTCATCGGAGAAGCCAAACAGGAAGGGCAGTACGATAAATACCAAGCCGCTAACCAGTTCGAAGCCGCCGTGCAGCGGAAACGGAATCATGCGCATAAAGCCCAGCGGATAGTCCGTCATCAGGGCAATGAGCAGGTAACCCGCAGCCAGCACGTAGAAGGCGGTCGAGTACGGGTGTTGAAGGTCGAAAAGCGTCGGCGCGAGGGCGAAAAAAGCTACAGTGATGTAATCGAGCACGCCGTGGGCGGATGGAGACAGGATTTTCATGGTGTTCAGTGTGTAGTTGGTGAACACGCTTTATTACGCCCTGGCTATCAACAGGATATTGCCGAGTCTGATTTTTACGTATTTATACTAACCCCGCCAAGGGTGCAACCGACGAGCTCATGATTGCCTGATTATCAGTCCCTAGCCAGTCACGCAGCACGGCGGCGTACACGCTGCGGAAGTCGACTTGGTAGCGCAGGTCGCCGGCGTCGAGGTCGGCTAAATTGGGGGCGTTGTTGGCCACGCCGGGCTGGCGCAGCTGGCCCCCGAGCAGCAGCACGTTGTTGGCCGTGCCGTGGTCGGTGCCGTTGCTGGCGTTTTGGCTCACGCGGCGGCCAAATTCCGAAAACACCAGAATCAGCGTGCTGTCGAGGTTGCCGGCCTGCTGCAGATCCTCCACGAAAGCACCGAGCCCGTCGGAAAGGTCCTTGAGCAGCTTGCCCTGCTGCTCCTGCTGGCGCACGTGCGTATCGAAGCCGGTGAGCGAGGTGTAGTACACCCGCGTATCCAGGCCGGAGTTGATCAGCTCGGCGGTGGTTTTGAGGCTCTTGGCAAACTCCGTATTCGGGTAGCTGGTCCTAGACTGGTAGATCTTGCTCTTCTCGTAGAGGTAATCAGCCGACGAAGCCGTTTCGGCCAAAGTCTTGTATAGGTAGTCCAACTCCCCTATCCCGGTGGGCGCCGTTTCGCGGCTGGCGGCAGTCAGCAGGCGGCTTTTCGTCACTTCGTGCAGCTTCTTGGGGTTCTTCAGCGCCAGCCCTTTGCGCGTGTGGCCCTTCATGGCCAGGCTCAGCGTGTCGTCCACTTCGATGCCGGTGTGGCCGGTGGCGCAGCCCGTGCAGGCCGCGTCGAGGTAGCGGCCGAGCCAGCCGGTGCTCAGGTACTCGTCGGCGGCCGAGCCGGTCTGCCAGATGTCCATGGAGCGGAAGTGCGAACGGTCGGGGTTGGGGTAGCCCACGCTGTTGAGCACGGTGAGGCGGCCCTGGTCGTAAAGGCCCTTGAGCGCGGTCATGTGGGGGTTCAGTGCGAGGTCCTTTTCCAACGCCAGCAGTCCGCTTTGCTCGCGCAGCGCCAGTGTGGGCCGGGCCCGGTAGTACAAATCGTTGCGGTAAGGCACGATGGTATTCAGGCCGTCGTTGCCGCCGCTGAGCTGCACCACCACGAGGCGCCGGCCACCAGCGTCCTGCAGCGAGGGCAGCGCCTGAGCATCGAGCCGGTGCAGAAAGCGCGGCACAAACAGCAGCGTGCTGGCCAGCGCGGAAGTTTTCAGGAAGTCGCGGCGGGAAGTCATGGCGGAGGGTTAGGCGTGAAGCGGAAGACAAGGAAGTAAAATCAGGCCGTCATGTCGAGCGAGATGTCTCGCCCAGCTCGACATGACGGCCTGATTTTACTCGACGCAGCGCAGCATTACATCAATTGGTACTCGGGCAGGGAAAGCAACGTGCCCAACTGCTGGCGCAGGCTGCCCCCGGCTGGTGTCGCCTGCGCCAGCAGGGCCTGATTTTCGGGGCGCAACGGCGTTTGCAGCAGGAAGCTCGACAGCGTGGCAGCCTGCCGCTCCGGCGGCACTTTGGTAAGCAGCGACGCTACGGTGGTCAGGCTCACGGGCGCCTCATCGGCCGTTTTGCCGCGGCTGCGCAGCAGGCGCGCGGCGCGCGGCAACTGGGGCGTCAGGTCGTTTTCGTCGTCCTTCAGCGCGATGTTGATTTCGGCCTGCTTCAGCATGACCTGCGGCAGTTGCAGACGCAGCAGCAGCGACGAGGAATCAATCCAGCTGCGGCCGCCGGGCCAGCCGGCCACGTTCGGCGGCCGAAATAAGGTCTGGCCGAGGGCTTTCTGCCAGAATATGAGCTTCTGCGCGTCGGCTGGGGCGAGTCCGGCCTGCCGCTGCAGGCCCACCAGCAGCTCCACTGGCGACTTGATGCGCGTGCCCACATTCGGCGGCGCGTAAAACCAATCGGCGGAAAACATGCGCTCCATCAGGTCCCGGATGTCGTAGCCGGAGCGGTAAAAGGCTTCAGCCAGCGGCTGGATGTGCGCGGCGTTGGGCTGGTCGCTGACGAAGAAGCGGTAGAGCTTGGTGGTCAGAAACGTGGCCGTTTCGCGCCGCTCCAGGATGATGCGCAGCACGTCCTCGCCGCCGAAGTTGCCGGTCTGGCCCATGAAGGTTTTCAGGCCTTCATCGTGCTGCCGGGGCCGGAACTGAAACTGCCCCTGCGCGTCGTAGCCCCAACCGGTGAAGGCGCGGGCGGCTTCCTTGATGTCCTGCTCGGTGTAGTGCCCGCGGCCGATGGTGAACAGCTCCATCACCTCGCGGGCGAAGTTTTCGTTGGGGCGCTGCTTGCGGTTTTGCTGGTTGTTGAGAAACTGTAACATGGCCGGCTCCCGGCTCACGGCCAGCAGCAAATCCGAAAACTTGCCCAGGGCCAGCCGCCGCAGAGTGTTGTTCAGCTGCAGGGCCGCACCGCGGCGGCGGATGTTGGTGGCAAAGTGCCCGTGCCAGAAGAAGGTCAGCTTCTCGCGTAGCTGGGCCGGCGAGGTGGCCATGCGCGCCATCCAGCCGGTGTTCATGGCATAAAAGGCGTCGCGGATCTGCTGATTCTGCGCCTTGCGCTGCTCGGGTGTCAGCTCGCCTTTTTTCAGGGCGGGCGCCGGCGGGTCCTGGCGCAGGTCCATGGTGGGCACGGGTGCCATAGCCAGTTGCTCTTGGTAGCGCATCGATGGGCTATCGAGCGGGGTGTAGGCCTCGGAGTCGCGCAACAGCTGCCGGAGCATCTTGCGCGGTGTGAGGCCGGCGGCTACGTCCTGCGGACGCGGTCCGAAGGCCGCGCGCCAGAGCAAGTGTTGCACCTGTTGCTGCGTCGTCATAGTGTTTGGACGCGCCGCGGCGTCATAGGTTTAAGTGGTGAGCCGTAAATGAGCGCGGCAATTCGCCGGTATGGGTAACCAATCAGTAACCACGTAAAAACGACGGGCAGAAACAAGCCGTCCGCGCCGGCTGTTCTGGCAGCTACTTCTGATACCGATGCCCAAGAACCTTTCCGAGCTGCCCTTGTCCATTCTGGATCTGGCAGCCATTCGCGAAGGCCACACGCCTTCTGATACTTTCCGCGACAGCCTCGCCCTGGCTCAGCACGCCGAGCAATGGGGCTACAAACGCTTCTGGCTGGCCGAGCACCACAATATGGCCAGCATTGCCAGTTCGGCCACGGCGGTACTGATCGGCCACATTGCCGGCGGCACGTCCACCATTCGCGTAGGCTCGGGCGGCATCATGCTGCCCAACCATGCCCCGCTCATCGTGGCCGAGCAGTTCGGCACGCTGGCCGCGCTTTACCCCGGCCGCATCGACCTGGGCCTGGGCCGCGCCCCCGGCACCGACCAGCTCACCGCCCATGCCCTGCGCCGCGACCTGCAGGGCTCCGTCAACGACTTTCCGCAGAACGTGCAGGAGCTGCTGACCTACCTCTCGGCTGACAACCGCGGCGCCCGCGTGCGCGCCATTCCCGGCGAGGGGTCGAATGTGCCGGTCTGGCTGCTGGGCTCCAGCACCTACAGCGCCCAGTTGGCCGCGTACCTGGGCCTGCCTTTCGCCTTTGCCAGCCACTTTGCGCCAGCCCAGTTGCAGGCCGCCATGATGCTGTACCGCGAAAACTTCCGCCCTTCGCAGTACCTGGACAAGCCCTGCGCCGCGGCCTGCGTCAACGTCATTGCTGCTGACACTGACGCCGAAGCCGAACGCCTGGCCACCTCGTTCTACCAGCTGGCTACCAACATCGTGCGCGGCACTTCGCGCCCCTTGCAGCCGCCCGTCGACAGCATGGACGGCCTGTGGAGCGACATCGAGGAGGAATCGGTGCGCATGATGATGAGCTATTCCTTTATCGGTGGGCCGGAGAAGCTGCGCCAGCAGGTGCAGCGCTTCGCCGACGCCACGCAGATTGATGAATTATTGGCCGTAGGGCATATTTACGAGCCGGCAGCTCGGCTGCGGTCTTATGAGATTCTGGCGTCGGTGGGTAAGCCAGTTTAAAAAATATTGTTGAATTTAGATTTATGTTGTGCCAAGCTTGCTGAAGCAGGCTTTCCTAATAGTTGACCAAAGCAAATACCTCACTTTGCCTCAACAGAAGCTTAGCACAACATAGATCTATCAACAGATGCTATTACCCCAAATGCCAGCTATTATCCCTACAAGCATCCAACAGGACACGTCAACCGCCCATCATAGACAAGAGATAAAAAATGTCAAGGCAATACGCATTTACTACATACCCTTCAATAAATCAACAAGAGCTCATATAGATTCTTCCTCCATCCTAATTCACCATGACACGAGCTTTTATTTAAAAAATCCCTCATCGTTTTTTGAAAAATTTTCAAAAAGCATACAAGTTTTAAGCTTGTCAACGAGTGAGGTTTTTTATCACAGACACATAAAACTAGTTTACGTCATTAGTTTCGACGACAACACAGAAAACAAGGCATTTATAGACGCTGGACAAAAGCTATTATGGAATAATAAAGTGTACAAATTAGACCACAAAACTGTGCGCTATTTTTTATCACCTTTGAGCAAGAAGCAATTAAAAGGGTATTAAAGCACAGTAGCCTAATTAGGATGATTACAGCAGTTTCAAGAACGGTATAGAGACGCCTGCTTGCGTCTAATCGTCCGGGCCGTTGGGGCGTTACTGTTCAACGAGGAGACGCAAATATGCGTCTCCTCTCTAAATGTCCGATAAATCGTTTGTGAATCTGTTGTAATTAGTTACAGCCGCGCGCCGAGCACTACCGTCTTCTTGTACTCCTTTTTCTGGCTACCGCCGGGCTTGTACAGTTCAATGTGCAGCACGTAGTAGCCGATGGGCGCCTTGCGGTTGCTGTCGGTGAGGCCGTCCCACTGGAAAAAGCCGGTGGTGGCCAGCGTCTCGTTGCGCACGAGGCGGCGCATGAGGCGGCCCTGGGCGTCGTACACGGTCACGCTGGCGGCGTAGCCGGTGCCGTCGAGGCGGTAGGTGAGCGTGGTGAAGTCCTGCTGGCCGTCCTCGTCGGGGGTGAATACCTCGGGCTCCACGGCGAATTGCTGACTGCTGGTGGGGTCCTGCTGGTACTGCGAGTTGCGGCGGCCGGGCGAGGCGTAGCCTGCGCTGCCGGCGGCGGAGTGGAAGTTGGTGGCTGTGCTCGGCCCATCGGTGCGGATACGCTCCAACGAAACTCCGTCGCGGGTATCGAGCAGGGCCAAGTGCATGCTTTCCGAGTAGGCCAGCCGGTCGATGAGCACGTTTTGAGCGTTGTACACCAGCACTACACCTGCGTCGTCAGGGTAGGTGGGCAGATCGATGGCCGGCAGGAAAGTCGCTGGGTCGTTGCTGGTGGGGTACTGGGCCTGCACCACGTCGGGGCGCTCCGTCAGCACTACCAGCTGGCCGGGCGCCAGCACGTAGGGGTCGTTGGTGATGGGTTGCTGCTCGATGGTACCGTCGGGCTTTTCGCGGGCTATGGTCCAGCCCTGCAGATCCACGTACTTACTGGAGCGGTTCAGCAGCTCCACGAAGTCGTAAGCCCCGGTGCGCGGATTGAACAGGATTTCATTGATCACTACGTCGCCGGCTACGGCTACCGAGGGCAGGGCGATGGTGCCCGAAGTGAGCGGACCAGCGGCGTTGCCAGCGCAGTCGGTGGCGCGCTGCACGGTCACGGTGTAGGGCTGATTTACCGCCAGCGGGGCCGCCAGAGTCAGTTCCACGGTACGGAAGTCGGACGGCACGGGGGCTACGCGCAACACGGTGGGGCCGCCGTTAGGCAGGCTGTACAACGCGGCGTTGGCGGTGAGGGCGCTATCTAGCTTTTCGGCGAAGGTCAGCCGCAGCAGCGTGGGTGTAGAGGCCAAGGCGCGCAGCAGCGCGGGAGGCGTTTGGTCAGGGTTGGCTGCCCGCACCGAATTCTGGCGGCCGGGCGTGCCCCCGCTCACGTCGTTGCTGGCCGTCCAGTTTTCCATGCCGCCGCAGGGGTTGCCGGTATCCACCATTTCCAGGCTCCAGCCGCCGTCTTTTTTGCGGTTGTCGCGGTACCAGGTGTCGGCGTAGCGCACTTCGAAGATGGTGCGCCCGTCTCGGCCGCGCAGCAGCAGCTGGTCGCCGCTGTTGGTCAGGGCCGGAAAGTTCGTCAGCCCGAACACTTTGCCGTAGCTGGCAAACTGCGTGACGCGGGTGCTGGCGCACACCAACGCGTACTCGCCCGGCAGCAGCGTGCCGCTGCCGAACACGGCCGCCGTGCCGCCGGGCTTTTGCAGGCGCACGCCGCCAAGGTCCAGCGGATTGGTGGCCGAAGGATTGTAAATCTCGATGAACTCTGACGCGGGCAAGCCTATCTGCGGGCTTTCATCAGCGAAGATTTCGGTGATGAGCAGCTGGTTGAAGCCGGGCACGACGGGCGTGCCGTTGTAGGTAAAGCTGGCCGTGAGCGGCCCGGCCACCACGTTGCCGTACAGGTCCGCCACGCTACGCGCTTCCACGGTGCTGGTACCCAGTGGCAGCGAGCCGGCGAAGGTCAGGTGCACCAGCCCGGGGTCCTGCGGGTCGCGGATGATGCCAGTGGGCACTGCACCGTTGGTGAGGCGGAAGGCGCTGGCCGCGGTATTGGCTGCTACGGGCTCGTTGAACAGCGCATCGACGACGGTGCTACTCACGGCCGCGGCCCGCGTCAGCAGCGGGGCGCCGGTGTCCGTCACGCGAAAGTCGTCGAAGGAAAAGGCGCGGTTGTTGGCCGAGGAGTAAGTCAGCAGCACGCCCACGTACTGGCTGCGCTGGTAGGTATCGTCGGTAGCCGAGCCTTCACTGGCGAAGGTAGTGCCCCCGGTTAGGTCGCGCTCCAGCGTCCAGGCGCCGGCAGTGCTGCGCGTCACGCGTATGCGCACCAGGTTGTTGGTACTCGAGCCGATGGTGCCGTCCTGCCCGTTGATGACATAGACGGTGCTACCGGTGGCGTCTTTGCGAAACAGGGCCACTTCGTCGGGCGTGCCGCCGAGGCGCACGAAGTAGCCGCGGTTGCCGCTGGCCTTGAGGTCGGCCTGCTCGGAGATGAGCCACACGTCGGCGAGGTTGCCGCTGGAGGTGGCCAGGCGCAGATTGGCCCAGAACTCCCAGGTGGTGCCTACTGCAGCCTGCACCGGCGTCACCAGCTGAATCTGGGTGCCGGTCACAGCCGGGCCATTGCTTTGCAGCTGCTGGCTGCTCACCTGAAACGACGTGGCGTCGCCCGTCCAGGCGGGGTTCTGGGTAAAGTCACCGTCAGTGAAGTTGTCGGTAAGCTGGGCGGCGGCGGGCAGGGCGCACAGGGCTAGCGTCAGAATGCAGAGTAAACGGTGCAGCATAGGCAGCGCGGGATAGATATAAAAGCCTGATGCCAAGGCCCGCAACTCAGCAGCGGCCACTTCGCACCGGTACGCAAGCTAAACCATTGGCTGCAATTCCGCGCACTTTTAACCAATTTTGCGGGCCGCTTCACCCGAAGCGGTTTTTCGCTGATACTGAAGATGAAAGTAGCCGTTGTTGGCGCCACCGGTCTCGTAGGTGGCGAGATGCTGAAAGTGCTCGAGGAGCGCAACTTCCCCGTAACCGAACTCCTGCCCGTAGCCTCCGAGAAATCAGTGGGCCAGCTCATCACTTTTAAGGGCAAACAGTACCCCGTGGTGAGCATGGACGACGCCATCCGGGCGCAGCCGGCCATTGCTATTTTCTCGGCTGGCGGCTCGGTGAGCAAGGAGCAGGCGCCGCGTTTCGCCGAAGTGGGCACGGTGGTTATCGACAACTCCTCGGCCTGGCGCATGGACCCCTCGAAGAAGCTGGTGGTGCCCGAAGTCAACGCTCAGGTGCTCACGGCGGAGGATAAAATCATTGCCAATCCCAACTGCTCGACCATTCAGATGGTGGTGGCCCTCAGCAAACTGCACGAAGCCTACAAGGTGGAGCGCGTGGTGGTGAGTACCTACCAGAGCGTGACGGGCACCGGCAAGAAAGCCGTGGACCAGCTTATGCAGGAGCGTGCCGGCGGCGAAGTCACCTCGCAGGCCTACCCCCACCGCATCGACCTGAACGTGCTGCCGCACATCGACGTGTTCGAGGACAACGGCTACACCAAGGAGGAGATGAAAATGGTGAAGGAGACCAAGAAAATCATGGGCGACGACACCATCCGCGTGACGGCCACCACCGTGCGCATCCCGGTGATGGGCGGCCACTCGGAGGCGGTAAACGTGGAATTTGCCAAGGACTTCGACCTGGCCGAGGTGCGCCGGCTGCTGGAAAGCACCGAGGGCGTGGAGGTGGTCGACGACCCGGCCAACAACAAGTACCCCATGCCCAAGGACGCCCACGGCAAGGACGCCGTGCTGGTGGGCCGCCTGCGCCGCGACGAATCGCAGCCGAACACCCTGAACATGTGGGTAGTAGCCGACAACCTGCGCAAGGGCGCCGCTACCAACGCCGTGCAGATTGCCGAATACCTGCTGAAGCAGGGGCTGATCAAGTAACGCCCCGGCTTCGCGCCAAAAAAGGCCCGGGCCCGCCGATATACGGCGACCCGGGCTTTATTTTTGTGGCTATGCTATTCCCCCGGTTCTTATTCAGCGGTGCCAGCTTATTACTCGCAGCCACTGCCCTTGGTCAATCCCCTAGCCCGGCTACGGCGCCCAAAACCGCTACCGCCGCCTACACCTTCGCGGAGCAAATGCCGAAATTCCACGGCGGCGGGGCCGATTCGGCGCTGGCCTACCTGCGCCGGCACATGGAGTACCCGGCCGAAGCCGTGGCCCAGCGCCTCGAAGGGCGGGTATTCGTGAGCTTCATCGTCAATGCTGCCGGCGCCGTGGAGCAGGCGCAGGTGGTGAAAGGCAGCCAGCCCTTGCTCGACGCGGAAGCGCTGCGGGCCGTGCAGGCCATGCCCGCCTGGGAGCCGGGCCGCCAAAACGGGCGGCCCGTAAGCGTGGTGCAGACATTGCCCATTCTCTTCCGCTTGCCGACCGTACAGCCCTTGCTCACCAGCCCGCGCCCGGCCACGCAGGTGCATATGCCCCGCCCCGTGGGTGGGCAGGCGGCGTTGGAGCAGCATGTAAAAACCAAACTCCCCTACCCCGAAGCGGCCCGGCAGGCCCAGGCCTCGGCCCTGGTCTTCGTGCGCGTCGACGTGGATTCGCTGGGGCAGGTCACCGGCACGCGCCTTATGACGCTGATGCACGACAAGCAGACGCCTAAAGGCCAGGCTGCGCAAGCCAAGCAGCTACAGCAGGAACTCACCGACGCGGCCCTCGCCGGCCTGCGCACGGGCCTCACCTGGCAACCCGGCCAGCGCAACAGCCAGCCGGTGCGCAGCAACGCACTGGTGCCGGTGCTCTTCGACGGCAAAGCCGGCACGGTGGGCCTGCTACCCCAGCTGCGGCTGTTTCCCGATGAGCTGCCCGCTGTGGAAGGCGGCAACGCATCGTTCGCGCAGTTCCTGGCTCAGAACATCCGCTACCCGGCCGACGCGCTACGGGCGCGCATGCAGGGCAAAGTACTGATGCTGTTCGAAGTCAGCGAGACCGGGCGAGTGGAAAACCCGCTGATTATTCAGTCGGTGTATCCGTCCATCGATGCCGAAGCCCTGCGCGTGGCCGCGCAGCTGCCGCCCATGCACCCGGCTCTGGAGCAGGGCCGCCCGGTACGCAGCTTCTTCGTGGCGCCCATTACCTTCTCCCTCAAACCTTCGCGCTAAGCCCCGCCTAGCTGGTCGTTTGGTTGTGAGAGGTTTTTCGGCTATTCTAGGTGCCGCATTTAAGTTGATTTCCCACTTTATCCGCTGTTTATCATGTCGGCTGCGCTCTATCCCGCTGGCCCCGCCCACGTTCCGGCCGATCTGGCCAAACCGTCCGGCCGCTACCGTCTGTTGGTGACGGCCACGTTGCTCAGCATCGTGCTGTTTCTGGCTGTGTACGTGGCCATGGTGGCCGGCAGCATCAAGCTGTTCGTTTGGGTGGCCACGTTCCGCTTCGAGAGCTACAGCTTCTGGGGCCTGATTTTTCACCTGGCGCTGGCCATAGCGGCGCTGATGCTCACGGCCTTCCTGCTGAAGTTCGCATTCAAGTGGAACAAGGACGAGGACGACAAGCGCCTGCGCTTAGTGCCGGAGTCGCACCCCGAGCTGGTGGCCTTTATCGAGCAGCTGTGCACCGAAACCGGCGCGCCGCGGCCCAAGCACATCTACCTCACGCCCGACGTCAACGCGGCCGTGTTTTACCAGCACCCGCTGCTGAGCCTGGTGTGGCCCGCGCGCAAAAGCCTGCTCATCGGCGCCGGGCTGGTCAATGCACTGACGCTGTCGGAGTTTAAGGCCGTGCTGGCCCACGAGTTCGGGCACTTCGCCCAGCGCAGCATGCGCCTGGGCAGCTACGTGTACACGGCCAACCGCCTGTTGCACGATATGGTATTCGGACGCGACAAGTGGGACGAGCTGCTGGCCGAGTGGCGCCGGCTCGATTTGCGCGTGTCGGCCGTGGCCTGGGGCCTCACGGGCATGGTGTGGCTGGTGCGCCAGGCGCTGGCGCTGGCCTACCGCGGCGTGAACCTGGTGCACGCGTCGCTCTCGCGCGAAATGGAGTTCCAGGCCGACCGCGTGGCTGTGCAGGTGGCCGGCTCCGATGCCATCGTGAATGCCCTGTACCAGATCAACCGCGCCAGCTGGGCTTACCAGACCTCGCTGGGGCAGCTGGGCACCGCGCTGGAGCACAATCTGGTGTCGGACGATGTGTACTACCACCAGCAGCTGCGCCTGGCCGACTGCCCGCCCGCGCCGCCGGCCTTCCGCCACGCGGCCGCGGAGGCCTTAGCCCAGCCCGCCCAGCTCTTCACCGCCGAGGAGGTGACAACCAAGGCTGAAATGTACGCCAGCCACCCGGCCGATTACCTACGTGAGCAATCAGCCAAGCAGCCCTACGTGGCCGCTCCGGCCGATGACCGGTCGCCGTGGCTGCTGTTTCAGCGGCCTGAGGAAGTGCGCCAGCTCGTCACCCGCAAGCTGTACCCAGACAGCGCCGCCAAGCATCCCGTACGGCCCGCCGCCGAGGTAGAAGAGTTCCTGGCCGCCGAAACCGCCGAGCTGACTTACGACGAGGCCTACGCCGAGACCTACGACGTGCGCGTAATCAGCCTTATTGAACCGGAACAGCTGGACGCGCTGGCAGCCAAACTACCCGCCGACTGCGACCTGCTGGCCCTGCGCCAGGAGCTCTACGGCCCCGAGTTGCGCCAGCGCATGGAAGCCCACCAAAGCCGCAAAAACGATTTGGCCAAGCTGGCGCTGTTCATCAGCGGCGAGGCCCGCGAGGCCACTTTCACCGTCGACGGGGTAAGCTACCCGGCTGCCCAGGCCCGGGAAGTAGCCAAGAAACTGGAGGCCGAAGAATCGGCGCACAAGCTGTGGCTCAGCGAGTTTGACGAGCGTTGCGCCGGGCTGCACTGGCGCCTGCTGGCCGGGCAACCGGAGCGCCGCGCCGCCTGGCAGGCCCGCTACGCGCTGCAACTGCACCTGCGCCTGGGCATCCTGCTCACGAGTGAGGCGCTGCAGCAGCTGCAGCAATTGGTAGATGGCATCATGGCGGCCGGGCAGGTGCAGCCCAACCAGGTGAATCACTACGTCACGCAGTTTGAGCAGCTGCGCCAGCGCCTGCTCGGGCTTATCACCACGGCCCGCAGCACCACGCTGCTGCCGCTGCGCCACCTGGAAGACCTGGCCACCGTCGCCGATTTCGTGATGCGCGACCTGCACTTTCCCACCGCCGCTGTGCTCTCAGGCGACTGGCTCAACGGCTTCGGCCACGTGCTCGAAGTGACGCTGGACCGCTACCGCCGCCTGTACTACAAGAACCTGGGCGTGGTGCTGCGACTGCAGGAAGAAGCCGCCGCAGAGCACGCGGCTACGGCAACTCCCATTGTGGCGGCAGTACCTGAAGCAACTGTAGCTGCTGACTGAGCCGTTTCTTTTCCGTCTGTCATCCTGACGAAGAAAGGACCTTATCACTGCTGAACGACCGTCGTTGTTACGACTCGTTCACGCGTGGCAAGGTCCTTTCTTCGTCAGGATGACAGCCGATTTTTATGCTTTCTGCTCCCGGCAGGGTGCTTTTATTCCTGGCCGAACACACGCCCGGCGAAGTCCAGCACGGCGCGGCGCGTGACTTCCGGTTTTTCGAAGAAGCCCACGTGGCCCACATTCTCCAGAATGAGCACGTGGCTTTCGGCCGGCAGGCTGATCTGCGGCAGCAGGCTGTCCACCGTCACGGCCACATCTTCCTTGCCGATAATGAACTGCACCGGGAAGCGGGCGTGACGCAGCACCTCGGTACGGTCGGGGCGGGCCTTCATGGCTTTCAGGCCACCGATGATGCTGTCCTGCGGCGTGGCCTTGCCCAGCTCTTCCAGAAAGCACCGCTCATCGATGAGGTTTTCGCGGTTAGAGGGCGCAAACAGCGGCCGCACGAAGGAATCCATGAACTTCTCCACGCCGTGGCGCTGCACGAAGTCGATGTTTTTGTCGCGGTTGGCTTTGCGCTCCTCCGTATCGGGCAGGGCCGTGGAGTGAAACAGGCTCAGGCCGGCCACCATGTTGGGGTAGCGTTCGGCAAAAGCCAGGGCCACGTAGCCGCCCATGCTGTGGCACACGAACACGGCCCGCTCCACGCCGCGCTGGCGCAGGTAATCGGCCAGGTAGCGTGCCTGGGCTTCCATGGAGTAGTCGCGGATGTCGTGCACGTTGGTGCCGAAGCCGAGCAGATTGGGTGTCACGAGGCGGTACTCGTCGGGGAAGTCGCGGGTAAAGGCGGTCCAGACTTCGCGGCTTTCGGCAAAACCGTGCAGCAGCACGATGGTGGGTTGGGCGGTGCTCATGGCGGCGTAACGGGGGCAGGTAACAGGATAGCAAAGCTACGCGTTGCGGCGGGTTGCCGCCGCGCCCCGGCATACCAAGGAACTGGCTGCGGCGTTGTCGGGCTATATTTCCTTGGGGCCGCGTAGCTTCGCCCGGGCGGCGTACGTATGCAGGCCGCTTACCTCCCGTTTATGCCTCAACTTCTTCCCCGCCTGGGCCTCGGCCTGCTGTTCGCCACTGCGGCCACGCCCCTGCTGGCCCAGACGCCCACCGATACCGCCCGCACCACCGCCGCGCCGGCTCCCGTGGCCGCCCCCGCCCCGGTAGAGGGGCCGGCCGTGGCCGTTCCGGCCGCGCCTTTGGTCATTACTTCCACGCCCGCTCCCGCCCGCATCGACGTCACGGAGCCCAAAACCCGGCTGCAGGCGCCGGTGTACGTCCCACTCGATGCGGATGTGTACCGCGTCATCGACCGGTACGCCATCAAGTACGGGCCCGACTCGCTGGGCGACATTCACACCTCGAACCGGCCCTACAACCGCGCCGCCGTGGCCCGGCTGGCCGAGCGCGCCGGCCGCGACTCCGTCTCGGTGCAGCCCAGCCTTTCGCGGGCCGACCGCTTCAACCTGCGCTACCTGCAGCAGGACAACTGGCAGTACGTCACCGACCCCACCGGGCAGGCCTTGAGCGTGAGCCGGCGGCCGGTGCTGAAGCACTTCTACCGCACCCCGACGGACCTGTACAGCGTCAACACGCCCGACTTTCAGCTGCGCGTGAACCCGGTGGTGAACTTCCAGGTGGGCAGCGGCGACGGTGGCATGCTCTACACCAACACCCGCGGCGCGCAAATCGAGGGCACCATCGACCAGCGGCTGGGCTTCTTTACCTACTTCACCGACACCCAGCAGCGGGTACCGGGGTACGTACAGGACCGCGTGGCCCGCGACAACGCCGTGCCCCACGAGGGCTACTGGAAATACTTTAAAAACCAGACCAACCAGCTGGACTTCCTCACGGCCCGCGGCTACATCACCTACGCAGCCACCAAGCATATCAACGTGCAGCTGGGCCACGACCGGAACTTCATCGGCAACGGCTACCGCTCGCTGATTCTGTCGGATTTTTCGGCGCCGTACTTCTTCCTGAAGCTGAACACGCGCGTCTGGAAGCTGAACTACCAGAACATCTTTGCCGAGCTGACCACGGAGCGTACGCGCCGCGGCGGCATCAACACCGACACTGTCTTCCAGAAGAAGTACATGGCCTTCCACCACCTCAGCGTCGACATCACGCCGGGGCTGAACGTGGGGCTGTTCGAGACGACCATGTTCGGGCGCCGCAAGGGCCGCTTCGAGCTGCAGTACCTCAACCCCATCATCTTTTACCGCAGCGTAGAGCAGGCCATCGGCTCGGAGGACAACGCCATTCTGGGGGCCGATTTCCGCTGGAACATCAAGCAGCGCGCGCAGATTTACGGCCAGCTGGTGCTCGATGAGCTGAAAGTGAGCGAAGTGCGGGCCGGCAAGGGCTGGTGGGCCAACAAGCAGGCCTTCCAGCTCGGCGGCAAGTACATCGACGTGTTCGGCGTACGCAACCTGGACCTGCAGGTGGAATATAACTACATCCGCCCCTACACCTACCAGCACGAGGACCTGTACCGCGCTTACGAGCACTACGGGCAGCCGCTGGCCCATCCCATCGGGGCCAATCTGTGGGAGCTGTTCGGGCAGCTGGCTTACCAGCCCCTGCCCCGCCTAACGCTGGTGGGCAAGGCCTTTTACGCCGACTACGGCCGCGACGCGACCTTTGGCCGCCTCCTGAACTACGGCAACAACCCGCTGCTGCCCTACACCATCCGCGTGCAGGACTACGGCAACACCGTCGGCCAGGGAGATGCCGTGCAGCTGGTGCACGCCGACTTTACCGCCACCTGGCAGTTGCGCCCCAACCTGTGGATCGACGGCAAAGTCATTGCCCGTCACCAATCGGGCGGCGTTGGCACCAACGTTTATCCGTCCATTTCGCTGCGCTGGAACGCGGCCCAGCGCCTCTACGAATTCTAACGCCCTGCGCATTTCGGGCCGTCTGATGTGGTGCTGCGACTCCCAAGTCGCGGCACCACTATTTTTGGGCCGCAGTTGCTACTGAAGCCCGGCTCCGACTTGCATTGTTTCACTGCTATTCCATTCGCTCATTACATGACCGATACCCTCGCCACCGTTACGCTCTACCGCCCCGTCAACCAAGCCGAGCTTGACCTGATTGCCGCCGCCGACTGGCGGGCCTTCCCGCCGCGCCTGCCCGAGCAACCGATTTTTTACCCCGTCACCAACGAAGCCTACGCCGCCCAGATAGCCCGCGACTGGAACGTGCCCTACTACGGCGTAGGCTACGTGCTGCGTTTCGCCGTCGATGCGGCCTATGCCAGCCGCTTTCCGGTGCAAAACGTGGGCGGCCCCGAGCACGACGAGCTGTGGGTGCCCGCCGAAGACCTGGCCGAATTCAACCAGCACATCATCGGCCTGATTCAGGTCGCGCAGGAATTCCGGCGCGAGTAGCTGGCCGATTATTCCTCATCAGCCTTTAAAGCTGTTTAAGAGCTGTCATCCTTCGCTGTGCTCAGGATGACAGCCCACTTCCAATAAGCAGACTTCCCAAACGGCTTCTCTAAGTAGCGCCGACGCAACGATACCTGCCGCGCACAAAACCGCCGCGCCCGACATCAACCGTGGTTGATGTCGGGCGCGGCGGTTTCTTAGCAATGGGTTCCTGGGCCAGCTCGCTAAGGTATTTTGCCCCGCGCTGCGTCGGCCGGCGTAGCCCCGTCAGGGGTTACCTTTGCAGTTCCGATGAAGATCTACCTCCGCATTCTGCAGTTTGCCCGGCCCTACGCCGACTTTTTGCCCCTGTACCTGCTGTATACCGTACTGGGCATCTTCTTTGGCATTGCCAACTTCGGCATGCTGATTCCGCTGCTCAACATCCTCTTCGACACGACCGGCAAGATGCTGGCCGAGGCCCCGCGCGCGTTGCCGTCGTTCAGCCTGTCGCTGTCGTACATCACCGACACGTTCAACTACCACTTCCTGCGCGTCATCGAGACGCAGGGCCGCCTCAGCGCTCTGGCCTGGGTGTGCATGCTGCTCATTGGCTCGGTGTTTTTGAGCAACGTGTTCCGCTACCTGAGCCTGCGCCTGCTGGCCAAAGTGCGCGCCCGCGTCATCCGTAACCTGCGCGCGGCCTTGTACCAGCGCGTGACCCAGTTGGAGCTGGGCTACTTCTCCGCCACCAAGAAGGGCGACCTGATGTCGCGCTTCACCAACGACGTGCAGGAAGTGGAAACCTCCGTGGTGAACACCCTCACGGCCGTCATCCGCGAGCCGCTGAGTATCATCAGCTTCTTCGCGGTGTTGTTCTTCATGTCCTTGAAGCTGACGCTGTTCACGCTTATCCTGCTACCCATTTCGGGCGGGCTGATTGCGGGCATTTCCAAGCGCCTGCGCAACCAGGCCAAGCAGAGCCAGAGCACCCTGGGCACCATGCTTTCGGTGATTGACGAGACGCTGGGCGGGGTGCGCGTCATCAAGGCCTTCAATGCCGAGGCGTACATCACGGATAAGTTTCACCAGCAAAACGAGCAGTACGCCCGCGCCCAGCGCGGCATCGACAACACCCGCGACCTGGCCTCGCCCTTCTCGGAATTTGCCGGCGTATCGGTGGTGGCGGCGCTGCTGTACTTTGGTGGTACGCTCGTGCTCGGCGGCGAATCGGACCTGACGGCGGCCAACTTCATCACTTACATCGTGCTGTTTTCGCAGGTGCTGGTGCCGGCCAAGGCGCTGTCGTCCGCGTTCAGCAACATCCAGCGGGGCCTGGTGGCCGGCGAGCGGACGCTGAGCATCATCGACACCGAGCCGCGCATTCAGGACAAGCCGGGCGCCGAAACGCTGCCCGCTTTCCAGGGCCAGATCGAGTTTCGCCAGGTGGGCTTCAGCTACGGCGGCGACGACGCGCGCCAGGTGCTGGCCGACATCAACCTGACCGTGCCCCGGGGCAAGACGGTGGCGCTGGTGGGCCCCTCGGGCGGCGGCAAGAGCACCCTGGCCGATCTGGTGCCGCGCTTCTACGACGTGACCGAAGGCCGGATCCTCATCGATGGCCACGACCTGCGCGACTGCACTGTGCACTCGGTGCGTGAGCAGATGGGCATCGTCACGCAGGAGAGCATCCTGTTCAACGACACCATTTTCAACAACATCCGCTTCAACAAGCAGGATGCGACGGAGGCTGATGTCATCGAAGCGGCCAAAATTGCCAATGCCCACGAGTTCATCATGGCTTCGCCCGAAGGCTACCAGACCATGATCGGCGACCGGGGCGCGCGCCTGTCGGGCGGGCAGCGGCAACGCCTGAGTATCGCCCGCGCCATCCTGCGCAACCCGCCCATTCTCATCCTCGACGAGGCTACCTCCGCCCTCGACACCGAAAGCGAAAAGCTGGTGCAGGAAGCCCTCACGCGCCTGATGACGAGCCGCACCTCGCTGGTTATTGCCCACCGCCTGAGCACCGTGCAGCACGCCGACGAAATCGTGGTGCTGCAGCACGGCCGCATCGTGGAGCGCGGCACCCACGAGGAACTCTTGCTCCACCCCGACGGCCTGTACGCCCGCCTGAGTCGGATGCAGAACAACCCGGCCCTGGCTTAAAAACAGCGGTGCCCCAATTTCAAAGTCGGGGCACCGCTGTTTTTAAGGGGCAGTGCTTCGCACTTCGTTGCGCTTCTGCATGGCCCGCCGCACACAGCGCAAATGTCGTCGCAGCACACGGCTCCACGTACCACAAGGCGCTTACATCCGTAAAGGGGTATATTTCGCGGCCGGTACCCATTGCCGGCCGCCTCCACACCCACTCTTACCTTCCCCATGCTAGCCCTCCGCCGAATAGTCACCGTGCTGGTGATGATTTACCTGCTGCTCGCCCTGCTCTTCGCCATCACGACTGGCGCCCGCGACGCGATGATGAGCATAACCGGCAACAACAACCCCGCTGATTTCTGGTATGTCATGATGCTGATCGGGGCTGGCCTGCTACTGCTACAGCTGCTCACCGAAAACGCCCACGGTATGGGCCTGCGCCGCGATATTACCCGCCACGAGGCCAAAGTCAACGAGCTCAAAGCCAAGCTTTACGACCAGCAGCTGGAGCAACGCGACCGGGACATCCGTACCACAGCTACCACCGTGCCTCGCCCCGAGCCGGCGCCGGGCGCCATTCCGCGCGGCGCCATGACGCCCCCGCCCGCCTCCTACACCGCCGACGACCGGCCCACCGACTCCGGCCCCCATCCCACTGACCGCCCGCTGGTGTAACTTTGCCGCGTGGCAGATACCCTCACCGACCTCATCCGGGCTGAACTCACCGAAGCCCGCAGCGTGCTGGAGCGTTTCCTTTCCGATCCGCAGCACGTCCAGTCCATCGAACAGGCCGCCCGGCTCATGGCCCATAGCCTGCAGCAAGGCGGCAAAATCCTGACCTGCGGCAACGGCGGTTCCTTGTGCGACGCTCAGCACTTCGCCGAAGAGCTGAGCGGCCGCTACCGCCAGGACCGTCCTGCCCTCGCGGCCATTGCCCTCACCGAAGCCTCGCATATGAGCTGCGTGGCCAACGACTACGGCTACGACTACGTGTTCAGCCGCTTCGTGCAGGCCCTCGGCCGCCCCGGCGACGTGCTGCTGGCCATCAGCACCAGCGGCAACTCGCCCAACATCCTGCGCGCCGCCGAAGCCGCTAAGGAGGCTGGAATGCAGGTAGTCGCCCTGACCGGTAAAGACGGCGGCAAGCTTGCTGCCCTGGCCGACGTGGAAATCCGGGCGCCGCACGCCGGCTACGCCGACCGCATCCAGGAAATCCACATCAAGGCCATTCACATCATGATTATGCTCATCGAGCAGTTGGTGGCTGCGTAGCTTCCTCCATTGTCATCCTGAGCCAACGGCGAAGGACCTTCTCACGCGTGAACGAGCATCGTCAAAACGACTCGTTCTGCAGTGGCAAGGTCCTTTGCTTTTACCAGGAAAGCGTGCCGGCCTTTCTTGCGTCAGCGCGCCGCTTCTTGCTTATCTTCGTCCCCTTCTTTTCTCGCTTATCTATCCCAATGGTTACCAAGACTTACGGCTCGGCCGTGCAGGGCGTCAATGCCTTCACTATTACTATTGAAGTGGTGGTATCACAGGGCATGGGGTTCTTCGTCGTCGGGCTGCCCGACAACGCCATCAAGGAAAGCCAGCAGCGCATCGAAGCCGCCATGCGGGTGCGGGGCTACCACATGCCGCGCACCAAGGTGGTGGTGAACATGGCCCCGGCCGACATCCGCAAGGAAGGCTCGGCCTACGACCTGGCCATTGCCTTAGGCATTTTGCACGCCTCCCAGCAAATCAGCACCGAGCGCCTGGGTGAGTACATCATCATGGGCGAGCTAGCCCTCGACGGCGAGTTGCGGCCCGTCAAAGGGGTGCTGCCCATTGCCATTCAGGCCCGCAAGGAGGGCTTCAAGGGCTTTATTCTGCCGAAGGAAAACGCGCAGGAAGCGGCCATCGTCAACAATCTCGACGTCATCCCGGTGAGCACCATGCAGGAGGCCATCGACTTCGTGGAGGGCCGCCTGGAAATCCCGCCGCTACAGGTGGATACCCGCGACTTGTTTCAGCACTCGGCCAACCAGTACGCCGCCGACTTCGCCGACGTGCAGGGCCAGGAAAACATCAAGCGGGCCCTGGAAATAGCCGCGGCCGGTGGGCACAACGTCATCATGATCGGGCCGCCCGGCGCGGGCAAGACCATGCTGGCCAAGCGCCTGCCGAGCATCCTGCCGCCGCTGAGCATGCACGAGGCGCTGGAAACCACCAAAATTCACTCCGTAGCCGGCAAGCTGGGCACCAACTCCTCGCTGCTGAACACGCGCCCCTTCCGCGCTCCGCACCACACCATCAGCGACGTGGCCCTGGTCGGCGGCGGGGGCAATCCGCAGCCCGGCGAAATATCACTGGCTCACAACGGCGTGCTTTTTCTCGACGAGCTGCCGGAGTTCAAGCGCACGGTGCTGGAGGTAATGCGCCAGCCGCTGGAAGAGCGCCGCGTAACGATTTCGCGGGCCAAGGTCAGCATCGATTTTCCGGCCAACTTTATGCTCATTGCCAGCATGAACCCGTGCCCGTGCGGCTACTACAACCACCCCGAAAAGGATTGTGTGTGCGGCCCGGGCGTGGTGCAGAAGTACCTGAACAAGGTCAGCGGACCGCTGCTGGACCGCATCGACCTGCACGTGGAAGTAACGCCCGTGACCTTCGACCAGATGACCGAAACGCGCCGGGCCGAGACCAGCGGCAACATTCAGGAGCGCGTGGACAAGGCGCGGCAGGTGCAGGCCGAGCGCTTCAAAGATTTCCCCGACATCCACTCCAACGCCATGATGCCCTCGCAGATGGTGAAGGACATCTGCCAGATCAACCCCGCGGGGCGCACCCTGCTCAAGACGGCCATGGAGCGCCTCGGCCTTTCGGCCCGCGCCTACGACCGGATTCTGAAAGTAGCCCGCACCATCGCCGACCTCGCTGGCGCCGAGGAAATCCGCATCGAGCACCTGGCCGAAGCCATTCAGTACCGCTCCCTCGACCGCGAAGGCTGGGCCGGGTAAGCTCACATTGCCGATAAAGCAGAACGTCATTCCGAGCGTAGCCGAGGAATTTCGCGTGCTGACGTCTGATAGCATTTCTCTCGTTCAACGAGGAGTTGACCATCTGACTAAAAGCGAGATTCCTCGACAAGCTCGGAATGACGTTCTATTTTGGGGTGTGCGGCGTTGCAGCTGCTTAGTTCAGCTTGATGCCGGCCTGGGTGAAGCGGCGGCTGATGCCGGCCAGGATTTCGCTTTTGAGCACCTGTTCCTGCCGGATGTTGTTGATCCAGAAGAGCACCTTCAGCTCGTAGACCTGCCCGGTGACGCTGCTGAGCAGGATTTCGGGCGCCACTTTCTGCAAGGTGTTGGGGTTGGCGAGGATTTCGTCGGTGATGAGCTGCTTGGCCGTGTCCAGGTCAGTGCCGGGGGCCAGCTTCAGGTTCAGCTCCGTGCGGATGTGGTTGTTACTCAGCGTCCAGTTGATGACGTGGCCCGAAAGTAGGTCGCCGTTGGGCACGATAATTTCGGAGCCCGACTGCGAAATGAGCTTACTGGCGCGGATACCGATGTCCTTCACGCGGCCGGTTTTGCCGGTCACCTCGATGTAGTCGCCCACCTGGAAGGGCCGCTCGAAGATGAGGATGATGCCCGAGACGAGGTTGTTGATGATGTTTTGTAGGCCCAGGCCTACGCCCACACCCAGCGCACCGACCACGATGGTAATCTTATCCAGCGGCAGGCCCGAGGCCATGGTGGCGAGCAGGAAGCCCACGGCCAGCAGCACTAGCCGGATGGCCACCAGCCAGGAGCCGCGCCGGTCTTCGGGGTCGGCGTTGAACTCCTCGTCCGTCTCACCGAAAAAGTAGCCCACGTAGCGCTGCAGCAGGATGGAAACGTAGATAATGAGGAAGAAGAGCAGGATGTTGGCCCAGGTGAAGGTGATGCTGCCGATGTAGTGCGGGGCAGTCAGCAACTCGTCGAAGAAGCGGTAAATCGGGCGGAAGATGTTCAGGTTGGTCAGGAAGTTCATCAGCCACAGCCCGCACACCAGCACCGACAGCACCAGGCGCAGCCCCTGCCCGATTTTCTGGAAGTGGAAGCGCACGGCCACCCCACCGGCCAGGCGGCTGCGCTGCATCTGCAGGTGAAAGGCCTCGGTGAGCAGGCGCACGAAGGCCGAGAGGGAAATAATCTGCGTCAGGCCCAGAATGCCGCTGCTGCTGAAGACTTTGGCCAGGCTCAAGCGCCCGGTGAAATTGCAGAGGGCGGCCAGCACATTCAGCCCCACGAACAGCCAGATAACCGGCGGCACGAAGGCCGCCAGCTTGGGGCCCCGCTTCAGCTCGCGCAGCAGCTCCAGCCCTATGCCCACGGCCGCCAGATTCAGCACCAGCATGGCCCAGCGCAGGCCGCGGCCCGGCTCGCTGCTGGCGTACACGAAGGTGAGACCGAAAAACAAGCCCACGATGGCCAGCCAATACCAGAACTGCCGGCGCGGCCAGGTGCGCCCAAACAGCACGCTCAGCGACACGACGAGCAGCAGCTCCAGCAAATCGGTGTAGGCCGCGGGCGGGTTCAAATCGAAGAACGGCGCCACGCTGAACACCACCACCAGCGTAGCGGCTATGGGCAGGGGGCGCAGGTAGCGGAAAGGCTGCTCCTCGGGTGCAGGGGCCTCCTTGGCGCGGTTCACTGCCCGAAAATTGCGGAATACCCAGGTAAAAAAGCCCGCGCCCAGCAGCAGCATCCACACCCCGAAATGCCAGTTTTCGCCGAAGTAATAGCGCAGCAGCCGGCGCTGGCTGGCGTAGGACTCGCGCACCAACTGGCCCGCGGCGGCCTGCTTGCGGGCGTCGGCGCCGGCCGCGCGCCACAGCGGGGCATTGACGGGGGCCCAGCTGCGGCGGCTGAAGCGGCGCGTCTGTTCGCGCACCTCGTCCTGCAGCTCTAGGGCCTGAATGTAGGCATCGGACACGCGCGTCTGGAGCTGCGTGACGCTGCGCTGGTTGCGGGCCAGCAATTGACTAGCCCGCTGCTGCTTGCGCTCCAGCCGGGCGGTGCTGCGGCCCAAGGACGTGGTGGTATCGGACTGGGGCAGAATGGCGTGCTGGCGCAGCGAGTCCAGTTGCGTCTGCATGCGGGCGAGGCGCTTGCCCTGGTCGGCCAGATCGGCGCGCCACGCGCCCAACTCGGCCTGCATATCGGCGAGCAACACCTGAAACATGCGCACCTGCTTCAGATTGATGACGCTGCTGTACTGGGTGAGGTTCTGCCGGATGGTTTTGAGGTTGGCTTCCACCTCGGGCAGCTCTTCGGCCAGGTCCTCGGTATCGGCGCCGCGCCGGGCGCCCCCGCTGATGCGGCCCAGCACGAGGTAGGCCTGCTCCACGCGCTGAGCCGCATCCTCTTCCGTGACGACGGGCGCCGCGGGCTGGACCTTGGTAGAATCCTGCGCCTGAGCGCCGAGAGACATCAGCAAACCGCTGAGCAGCAGGGCCAACAGCCAGCCGGGCGGTGCTAAGCGGCAAAGAAAATCAGGGTAATCACTCCACATGCGCGCGGCACGGGGCTGCCGGGTGCGGCCGGCAAGTCGGGTAAGGGAAGTCTGGGGCATGGGCAAGCCGGCCGGCGCAGCTGCCCGCAGGCAGCGCAGGGCGCAATGGTTCATCGGTGAGAAAGACGGCAACGGCCCGGCAATATCGGCCCGGAGCCGCGCCCCAACAAGTTACCAGGGCTTATGCCTGGTTACTGAAAGAAGCCCAGGCTCAGGCGCCACCACGCGGCGGCGCTGCCGATTACGTGCCGCGCCATGGTTTCGTACACGTCGCCCAGGGTGCGCCAGCTGCCGATTTCCACGTCGGGGAGCTCCACGCCGAAGTGCCGCTCCAGCCTGATAACCAAGTCTACCACGTCGAGCGAGTCCAGGCCCAAATCGTTGTGCAGATGCAGCGTGGGCGAGGCATCGGCGCGAAGCTCGGGCAGCAGTTCCTGGAGTTGTTGCTGCACGGAGAGTTGCAAGGTGGCGTGCATGGGGCGGAGTGGTTGGGAGCCCCCGCGGTGGTTGGCGCGGCGGGCACGGTGGCGAATCAGGCGGCCGGCTCGGGGACAGGCGCTATCGAAAGTAGACGGGCAGCCGAACGAGCGGAAAAACTTTCTACCAACGCCCCGGAAAACCGGGTGAATTCCTGCTTTTTGTTCACGCCCGCCGTTTCCGAGCTTGGGCCTCCGCTGGGTTCACCCCTAAGGGCATTCGTTCGCTCAGTGCATGTTGCGCTGCTCGATGAGCTGGTGAAACGGCTCGGCGTAGGCGTCGCCGATGGGAATGACCACGTCGCCCATGTAGATGCGGTTTTTGCGGATGGAGTCGATCCAGCTCAGCGCCACGATATAGGAGCGGTGCACGCGCACGAATTCCGTGGCCGGCAGTCGTTCCTCGAAAGCGCGCAGGGAATTGAGCGTGAGCAGCGGCTTGCCTGCCCCGGTGTGAATCTTCACGTAGTCCTTCAGGCCCTCCAGGTAGCGAATGTCGCGCAGCGTCACGCGCTGGGTGTGGTAGTCGGCCTTCACGAAGATGTACTCCTCGGCCGGCGCAGGCGCCGGGGCCGGAGCGGGCGGTGGGGCAGGTGCCGGCAGCGGTTGCAGCCGCTCCTGCACTTTGGTGGCCGCCTTCAGAAACCGGTCGAAGGGAATGGGCTTGATCAGGTAGTCCACCGCGTCGAGGTCGAAGCCATCCACGGCGTACTGCTTATAAGCCGTGGTGAAAACCACGGCGGCGTTGGGCCGGATGGTGCGCACGAAGTCCACGCCCGTCAGGTCGGGCATCTGCACGTCCAGAAACAGCACGTCCACCGGCTCGCGCTGCAGCACTTCCATGGCTTCGAGGGCGCTGCGGCAGGTGCCTACCAGCTCCAAAAAAGGAATTCGCTCGACGTAGCCGGCCAGCAGGCGCAGGGCCAGGGGTTCGTCGTCAACTAACAGGCAGCGCAGCATGGTGCAGGGCTAGAGTAAGGGTTACAAGGTATTCGTCGTCGGTTTGCTCGATGTGCAGCCGATGCCGCTCGGGGTAGAGCAGGTGCAGCCGCTGCGTCACGTTTTGCACGCCGATGCCCGAGTCCCGGGCGGCCGTGGCGGGCGGGGCCACGGGGAAGCGGCGGTTTTGCACCCGGAACAGCAGCTCGTTGCCCGTCACGCGCAGCAGCATCCGAATGGCGGAGGGGTGCTGGTAGCTCACGCCGTGCTTGAAGGCGTTTTCCACGAAGGGAATCAGCAGCATGGGCTCGATGAGCTTGCCGGCGAGCGGGCCTTCCTCCACAAACTCAATTTCCACGTCGTCGGCTAGGCGCAGGCGCTGCAGGTCCACGTAGTTGTGCAGGTACTCCACTTCCTGTTCCAAGGGCACGCGCGGGTCGTTGGCCTCGTAGAGCATGTAGCGCATCAGCTGGGCCAGCTTGAGAATGGCCTCAGGCGTATCCTCGGAGCGCAGCTGGGCCAGGGAGTAGATGTTGTTCAGGGTGTTGAAGAGAAAGTGCGGGCTGACCTGCGACTTTAGAAACGCCAGCTCGGCCGCGAGCTTGTCGCTGTGCATCTGCCGGCGGGCCCGCTCGTTCTCAAACCACTCACTGGTAATACGCAGCCCGCTGCTCACCATCCACACAAACACCGTCACCAGCACAATCACGGCCTGAAACTGCTGGCGGTCGGCCAGGGTCGTGCCGGGCCGCAGCGGCGGCAGCGTACCGATGCCCAGCCAGTGCAGACTCATGGGCAGGTGCAGCCCGATAATCAGCACCAGCACCACGCCCAGGTAGGCCACCACGCGCCGCCGGGCCAGCAGCTGCGGAATCAGCACCCAGTAGTTCAGGTAAAACAGCACGGCCAGCCGGACAATGGGCGCGACGGTGCGCCAGAAGCTGAAGTGCGGCGGTTGCTGCTGCAGCAGTACCCAGGGCAAAAACGGCAGCGCCGCCCAGAACACCAAGTGGACCAGTAAGTGCAGCAGCCGCTGCCGGGTGAAGAATCGAGCCATAAGCAAGCAAAACCGGCGGCCCGAAGCGCCGCCGGTTCAAATCACGTTGGTAAGCATACGCAAGCCGCAGCGCCGTGGCGGCGTCGACTGGCCCGGCCGGGCACATTCACTCTCCCTAACCTGTGCCCGACCGAACCAGTTACGCGCCGCGCTTAGCTGCTGGCTTTGCTCGTCCTGGGGTCTTTACCGGGTTTGCCGCCTTTCGGCGCTTTGCCGCCGGGGCCGTGCTGCGGCTTCTGGGCCAGATACTTGCTGTACTGCTCCGCCGAAAGCACCGCTTTCAACTTGGCATCGGTGTCGCTTTCCAAGCCGCGCAGGCCGTCCCGGGTTTTGTCCCGGTCGCCGGTGCTGCGCAGGGCCTCCATCTGCTGGCGCTGATTTTGGAGGATGGCTTTCACCTCGATTTTCTGCTGCGTGCTCAGCTTCAGGGACGTCGCCAACTCGTCAAGGCGCTGCTCGGGGCCACGGCCGGGCGGCGGGCCCTGCCGCCGCCCGGCCACGGGTGCCTGCTGGCCGGCAGCCGTGGCCGGCAGCCGGCGTAGCACTGGCCGTACCTACTTGCAAGGCGGCAATCAATGCGGCGCCCAAGGCGCTGCGCAACCACGTCGTGTTCATGCTCAGAAGAGGTTTGGTAGCTTTCGGGCAGCGACAGTACCGCCGTTTTGTGCCCGCAAAGTTGGCGGGGCCACCCGGCGGCCGGAATTCGTTTCGCTTAGCCCGGCCGTTTTCTCGACCAACTCCGGCATTCCATCTATAGCCCCGGGCCCGGCCGCCAATCGGCACTTGACTGGCGGCCGGGCCCGGGAATAATACGCTCCAGCCTAGGCCTTAGCCCCTACCACGTGCGGCAGCGCAACGGAAAACGTGCTACCCACGCCTGCCTCGCTGCGGACCTCGATGCGCCCCCCCGCATTTTCGACGATACGCTTGACCATGAATAGGCCCACGCCGGTGCCCTGCACGTGGTCGTGAAAGCGCTGAAACATGGTGAAGAGCTTGGGCAGATACACGTCGTCGATGCCCAGCCCATTGTCTTGCACCTCCAGCACCGTGTAGCCCGCATCGACTTGGCCCTGCACCCGAATAACGGGCTGCCGCCCGGGGGCGTGGAACTTCACGGCGTTGCTGAGCAGGTTATACACCACCGAGCGCAGATTCTTCTCCGAAATCAGCACGGCCGGCAAGCCTGCTACGTCCACGTGCAGGCGGGCATTGGCCTGCTGCAGCAGCGAGGCCAGGTCCAGGCGCACTTCCTCCACCATGGGGGCCAGCTCCACGGCCGTGGAGGGCGGGGAATGTTCCTTTTGCAGCTTGGATACCTCCGTCAGGTGCTCAATGGTACGCTTAAAGCGCTCCACCGAATCGAGCATGCGCGTGAGCGTGGCGTCCACGTACTCGTCCTGCGCTACCGCCTCCGGCAGCTCGCCGCGCAGCAGGTAGAGCAGGCCCTCGATGTTGCTGATGGGCGCTTTCAGGTCGTGCGAGGCCGTGTAAATGAAGTTGTCCAGATCCACGTTCGTGCGCGTGAGCTGCTGGTTTTTGTCCTGCAGCTCGGTGTTCAGGGCCTGGGCTTCGTCGCGGGAGGTGCGCAGCTTCCGGGTCAGGCGCTGCATGGCCAGTTCGGCCAGCTTCTGCTCGTGCACGTCGATGACGGTGCCCACCATGCCTTCGTACAGGCCTGATTCGTTGAAGCGCGGCAGGCCATGATCCGTCACCCACCGGTACTGCCCGCTGTGCTGGCGGAGGCGAAAGAGTACGCGGTAAGGCTGACGCTGGGCATTGGCCCGGATAAACTCGGCCCGTGCGGCCGGCGCGTCCTCCGGGTGCACGGCATTGGCCCAGCCCAGGCCGAGGGCTTCGGCTTCGGTCTGGCCGGTGGTAGCGTACCAGCGCTGGTTTAGGTAAGTGCACTGTCCGTCGGCGTCGGTGACCCATAGCGTACCGGGTACGTTATCGGCCAGCAGCCGGAACGAGGCTTCGCGCGTTTCCACTGCGCGCCGCGCCAGCACCTGGGCCGTAATGTCCTGGGCAAACACGAATACGCCATCCACCGCTCCCTGCGCGTTGTGGCGGGCTTGGTAAGTGAAGGTGCAAATGACTTCCTCCAGGGGCGCGCCTTCGTGGCGGGCCAGCATCAGCGGCAGCTCCTGCACGATGCAGGTTTGGCCCGTTTCGTACACCTGCCGCAACATCTCGGGGATGGGCGAGTCGGCCAGCTCCGGCAAAGCCTCCAGCAAGGCATGGTGCAGCAACTCGCGGCCCGGGAAAATGCGTTGGTAGGCCGGGTTGACCAGCTGATACACCAATTCGGGCCCGTCGAGGATGACAATGGGGGCCGGGGCCTGCATAAACAAGTCGTGGAGCTGCTGCTGCAGGGATTCGCGCTGCTGCCGCGCCCGTACCTGCTCGGTCACGTCATACGCAAAGATGGACACGCCCACGACCTCTCCCTCTTCGTGATATGCCTGGTACGTAAACGTGAAGTACGTCTGCTTCGCCTGCCTGCCGCCGGGCTGGGCAATGGCCAGCGGCAGCTCCGTGCCGAAGAAGGTTTCCCCGCTGCGGTACACGCCGTCGAGCAAGTCCAGAAAGCCCTGCGCAGCCGCGTCGGGCAGCGCTTCGGCCAGCGGCCGGCCCACCAATTCGCGCCCCGGAAACAGCGCCTGATAGGCCGCATTGACGTACGCGAAGTGGTGCTGGGGCCCGTGCAGCAGGGCAATGCTGGCGGGCGTTTGCGCGAAGATCTGAAAGAAGGTTTCGCGCTCCTGCGCCTGGCGCTGCGCTGCCTGCAGCACCTCGGCCTGCAGGGCCAGCGCGGCCCGGGTGCGCTCCTGCACCCGGGCTTCCAGCTCCTGATTCAGGCGTTGCAGGTCAAACTGACTGTGGGCCAGCTCGTCGTTGTTGGCCCGGATTTCTTCGTTGGCGGCGGCCAGCTCCTCGTTGAGCTGGGACGTTTGGTACTCCTGTTCCTCGACGCGCCGCCGGGCCAGCACCATATCGGTCACGTCGCTGGCCACCACCAGAATGCCCACGGTATCACCCTGCTCGTTTTGCTGGGGGTGGTACACGAAGTTGAAGTACACCGTCTCGAAACGGCCGTGGCGCAGCAGCTGGATGGGCAGTTCCGTACCCACGTAAGGCTGGCCCGTGCGCAAAACGCCTTCCAGTAACTCTTCCAGGCCCTGGCCGCGCACCTCCGGCAGGGCTTCGAACAGGGGCAGATCCACTACTTGCGCCTGCGTGCGGGCCCAGATTTCGCACACCGGGGGATTGGCCAGCGCAATGCGGTAGTCGGGGCCATCAAGCAGGGCAATGGCGACCGGGGCTTGGTGAAAGATGCTCTGTAGCTGTTGGCGCTGGGCTTCCACCTCGGCCCGGGCGGCCTTCTCCCGCGCCTGGCTTTCGCGCAGGGCCACTTCCACGGGGGTGCGGGGCTGGTCGGCCGTATCGGTAAAGCTTACCAGCAGACCCTCGCCCGCCCGCCGGGCCGTGAGGCGGTAGTAATTGTCGTAACCATCGGCCTGGTAATTGACGTCGTAGCTGCGTGGCTCACCGGTAACGTACGCCTCCACGTGAAACTCAAACGCGCGGTGCTCCTTGCTGTGGGGCCACTGCTGCAGGTGCGTCAGCGTGGGGCGGGCGGGCATGCGCATCATGCGCTGCGCCGCCGGGTTCAGGTACACGAAACGGAAGTCCACGATGCTGCCGGAACCGGCCGGATCGTAGATGGGAGCGTAGAAAATCAACCCGGTTATCGAGACGTCGAGGACCTCGCACAGCATCTCGTCGAAGGGCAGCCAGGTGGGCAAATCTCTGGTATGGGTAGCCTGGACAGCAGGTGCGGGCATGGATGAACTGCGAAACGGGATAGTGGGAATGCGTCAGGGCGGAATTTACTATACGAAAATACGTATGACCGCAGCCCGAAGCCGAAACCGCGTCGCCCTTGCGAGACGGTAGCATCGGGTGAGCGAAGCCGGACAGGCTTAAGGGCTTCCCCAAAGATAAAATTCAGTGCGTGCATTCGGCACCCGCGCCAAGCGGAAAACGCCTTAACCGAACGAAGCTGTCAATCAAGTGCGTACCCCCATTCCAGCGTCTTGCTGCCAGCCACTACCTCAACGGCACTGCCCAAAATAGGCACCGCGCCCAACAGGGCAAAAGCAAAAAGCCCCGTTTGCGGCTTGCAAACGAGGCTTTCAGTGATTCCGCTGGGATTCGAACCCAGGACCCATACATTAAAAGTGTATTGCTCTACCAGCTGAGCTACAGAATCAGGGCCTTTCCGCGAAGCGTTGATTTCGTTGAAAGGGACGGCAAAAGTAGTAGGCGAGACGAGATATTGCAACCCTCCGTTACAAATACCAGCTGATTCAGCCCCGTCCGAAAAGTATTGCTCTTATTATCAGCTCAATATTTTTTACCCAAAGCCGCCCTTAGCCCGCTGACGGCCGCCGGGACTCCCGGAATTAGTTGAGAGCTTTGCGCAGCGGATTCTTTGCGGTGCAGCTCTACACCGGCTTTATCTACGAGGGGCTGGCAGTAGTCAGCCGCATGTGCCGCGAACTTGCGGCAGCGGGCTGCGTACAGCTGAGCGGAAGCTAAGCGCTTGGCCCTGACCGGCTGGCTGCGCGGCTTCGTGTCTCTCTTCTCATCACGTTTTAACCAATTTGCAGCTATGGGCAAAGGAGATAAAAAGTCGCGCCGCGGCAAACTGAGAAAGGGCTCCTTCGGGAAACGCCGGCCGCACAAACCCGACGCGAAGAAGAACACCACGGCCAAGCCAGCTGCGGCCGCAGCCGCTTCGTAACCCCCGAAAGGTTACTCTCTTAACGGCGCGGCTGCTCCATCCGGAGCGGCCGCGCCGTTTGTGTACCGGGCGGCAGCCGTTGTTGCGCCGTGGTCAGGATCAGCTACTTATTATGCCGGCTCGGCCTGAATGCGCACCGGCACCACGTCAGCAGGCTGACGGCCCTGGGCAAAGCGCTGCCGGTACTGCCGGACCCAGTACACCATCAGCGGCACGCCTACCACGGTGGGCCACAGGAAGCGGACTTCCATGGGCAGAAACGTAAATGAAGTAGCCGAGAAAGCCGAAACGGCGGCGATGTACGAAACGATGAAGCCGCGCATGTGGTCGAAAAACCAGCGGTTGGGCGCTAGTTGCTCGGGGTGGCGCAGCTTGTGCAATTCAGTTAGGGCCAGTCGGGTACCAATCAGGCCAAACACGCCCGGCACAATCTGCCGGGTAACTACCGCATAGCATACCGTGGCAATGAACACAAGCAGGGCTAGGCCCGAGCCCACCCAATCGTACAGGGCCGGGGCCTGGCCACGGCTGAGCCGCTTCTGGTACAGGGCGCGGTAGCCGAGGTACGAGAGGTAGAGCGAGAAAATACCCGTCAGCATCAGGAAGGTAAGCCCCTTGAAGGTGGCCGCAACGATGGCCGTAAGGCCGGCCGTGAGCATAGCCCAGAAGAACACCCGGCCCCAGAACCGGTGCGCGGGGCCGCCCTTGCGGGTGGCCAGCGCTGCCGGCGCCACAAAAAAGCCAATCATGCCGCAGCCGATGTGCAGCCAGCGGTTGAGGTGCAGGAAGGTTTCGATATCCATGGCGGTAGGCGCTAAGCGGTAAGTGGCGGCAACATACGCCGCCCTCCTACCGCCCGGCAACAGGCCGTTACCCAACCGTCGAATGCCGCGGATGAACCGTGGCGGGCCGCTACCGAACCGCCCCGCGCGGCTACAGCTTCACGCCTACTTTCCACTCCAGCACGTCGGCCGCGCCGCGGTGCACCTTCAGGTCCACGGCGCCGAACAGGTGCTCGGTGAAGTGGTATTTCAGCCCCACCCGCTCGTAGTAGAACTTGTTGGACTTGTAGGGATTGTAGAGGTAGAAGCCCAGGTGCGTATCGAAAGCCAGGCGGCCCAGCAGCAGCTCGTGGCCGATGAAGACGCCCGCCTTTTTCACGTCGGGCAGCTTGTCGCCGCTGCGGGCAGTGTCGCGCTGCTCGGCCAGCAGGCTGCGGTCGTAGAAGCCCTCCGCGCCCAGCAGCAGGTTGCTTTTGCGGTTGAGGCGCCGCCCGCCGGCCATCGTTACGGAGTTTACCCAGTACAGCCGGTGGTCGGATTCGTTGCGCTGCTTCACGCCCACGCTGGTGCTCAAGTTGAGGAAGTTGCGGCCCACGTCGGCGGGCAGGTCGTCGGCTGGGCGCGGCAGCGGCGTGAAGTGGCGCTGCTGGTGGTAGTTCAGCCCCACGAGCATCGTCGGCACATTGATGCCGAGGTTGGGCTTGGCCGTGGCCCCGTTGGAGTAGTGGTTCAGGCCCATGCCCAGCAGCAGGCCCAGTTTGGGCGTCAGGGCCACGTCGTACTCGGCCCGGGCCTGAATGGTGGCGTTCAGGTGCGAGCTGACGAAGGTGTTCTTGTGGTTGGTGCGCTGATCGAAGGGAAAGGGAAAGTACGCCACGCCCGTGCCCAGCCGGAAGCTTAGGTCCTGACGCGCAGTGCGCCAGAAGGTCTTGCTCAGGTACACGCTGGCGGCAAAGGAGCGGCGCAGCGTGGCATTGTGGTAATCATAATACACCGCGGCCAGGCCCACCTTGGGGTAGCGGTACCACGCGTGCCAGGGCGCGCGGCCCGTGAGCTGGCGCTGCAGGTTCAACTCCAGCCCCGTGGGGTGAGCCGTGACGAGGTGCTTGACGCGCGGCGAGTGGGCAATGATGAAACCGCCCTGTGCGTACACGCCTACCACGAAAGGCTCGGCCGGCCCGGCCGGCGCATCGGCCTGCTGCGCACGCAGCGGAGCGGCGGCACCGAGCCCGCACAACAACACAAACAAGCGGGTACTGAGCGACATAGACAGGCGGGCAAACTCCCGCAAAAGTAGCTAGCCCGCGCCGTTGGGCCGTTGTCTGGCCGAAAGAAACTGCCCGGTATCGGGTAGGCCGGCCCGGAGCCCTAACTTGCAACCGTTTAGCGGCCGCCCCCACTCCTTGGGGCAGTTACGGCTGCTTGTACTTGCTTCTATGAAATACCTTACCCCTCTTGCCCTGTTGCTGATGGCGGCCCCGCTGGCGCAGGCCCAGGACCCGAATGGTTTCCGCCTTGGCCTGAAGGCCGGGGCCACCTACGCCAACGCCGTGGGCGGCGGTGTGAAAAATATTGCCAGCTCGCAGTACACCAGCTCCCGGGCCCGCGGCGTGGTCGGCTATTCGGCTGGCCTCACCTTCAGCATCCCGGTGGGCGGCGGCGGCTGGTTTGCGGTGGCACCGGAAGTACTGTACACCCGCCGCGGCTACCACGTCAATTCGCCCTCGAACTCGACCATTACCACCCTGCCGAGCGGTAGCCGGGGCATCGAGTACCAGACCAAGCGTTACCTCCACTACTTCGACCTGCCCATCCTGGCGCACCTGAAAACCGGGAATTTCTTCTTCGAACTCGGGCCGCAGATCAGCTGGCTGCAAGGCGCCAAGGCCAGCTCCGACGTGGCCCTGACGGCCACTGCCAACGGCGACGTCACCACCACTGGCAGCAACCAGTTCCCCGACTTCACCAACACGCTGCAGGGCGAATCCTACAAGAGCGACCTGCGCCAGCTGGATTACAGCGGCGTCGTCGGCCTGGGCCTGCAGTCCCGCAGCGGCCTGAGCGTAACCCTACGCTACAGCCGCGGCTTCCGCAGCTTCCTCGATAGCAGCGGCGACGACCTAGAGCAGATCAAAGTCTACAACAGCACGCTGAGTTTGCAGGCCGGATACTCGCTGCCGGTGGGTAAGCGCTAAGCGGCTCCGGCGCAGGGCACAAGGCGGGCGGAAGGTTATTTTTTAGGGCTTGTTGTAACACTGGATAGGGTTTAGCAGTAAAAAGCACTGGTTTCGCATTCGAAGAGTGCAATTGAGGAGCTGGCTCACGCGAAATCCACCCACCCCAACCCCCGTTTCGTCATGAAAAAACTAGCCCTTTGCGCCTTGGCGCTGGCTACCGCCTCCATTGCGCACGCTCAGTCCCCCGGCGGCTTCCGCATCGGTCTGAAAGCAGGCGCGACTTATTCCAACATCTCGGGCGACGACGTCCAGCAGATTACCGGCGCGAACTATAGCTCCGACCTCGGGGACTACAAGTTCGGCTACAACGCTGGCGTGGCCTTCCAGGTCCCCATCAGCGACGATGGATTCTTCTCCATCGCGCCGGAAATCCTCTACAACCGCAAGGGCTACGAGATTCAGTCGCAAACCACTACGGGCTTGCCCACCGGCGTGGCCAAAATAGAACAGGAGCAGCAGCGGGTACTTCATTACCTGGACGTTCCGGTGCTGGCGCGCATCAACGCCGGCGGCCTGTTCTTTGAGCTGGGCCCGCAAGTGAGCTACCTGTTTGGTTCGCGCACCAAGACCCAATACACCGAGAAGCGTGCAGACGGCACCAAGGTGAAGGACGAGTCGCGTTCCAACTTCCTGGACTATACTGGTGTTAGCCGCGACGAGGCCTACAAATCTGACCTCGCGCAGTTCGACATCAGCGGCGTGGCCGGCGTGGGCTACATGACCGAAGGCGGCCTGAGCCTGAACCTGCGCTACGCCCGCGGCTTCAACTCGCTGATCGATACGAAAGACTCCGACAACGAGCCGAAGGCCTTCAACAACGCTTTCACCCTGCAAGTAGGCTACCTACTGCCCCTGGGCAGCCGCTAAGCCCCGTTTCCAGCCTTTTGCCAATGGGCCGCTCCTCACGGGGCGGCCCATTTTTTTGTCGCACAGTACCTGCGCCCTAAGCTAATCCGGCGGGCCGTAGTGAGATTATCCAACCGGCCTTGGCACGTTTATAGTATTACGCCCCGCACAGCATCTTACCTCACACTTTCACAAAACTGGCTTTTGACCATGAAAAAGGCTGTTTTAGCTTACTCTGCGCTGGCCCTGGCCGCTCTGGCCACGGCCCCTTCGGCCCACGCCCAGGGCATCCGTCTGGGGCTGCGCGCCGGGGGTGCCTACACCAACCTCGCCGGCAACATCCGCAACGAAAATACCTACAACAATAAGCTGGGCTTCATGGGCGGCGTGGTCCTGAATGCCGACCTCACCGGCGACGGGTTCTTCTCCATTCAGCCCGAGGTGCTTTACTCGCAAAAGGGCTTCGAGAACAAGCCGACGGAGTACACCAACACCCTGCTGGGCGTGGGCTACACCGAAAAGCGCGAGGGCAAAGTCAACTTCAACTACCTCGACGTGCCCGTGCTGGCGCGCATCAAAGCCGGCGGCCTCGTCCTGGAAGCTGGACCGCAGTACTCCTACCTGCTTTCGGCCAACGACGAAACCAAGCTGACGCGCACCCCGCAGCCCAACGGCACGCCGCAGACCTTCGAAAGCACCGACCGCAAAGACGTGAGCAACCTGAAGCGCAGCGAGTTGGGCTACGTGGCCGGCGTGGGGTACCAGGCCGATAACGGGCTCGGCATCGGGCTGCGCTACACCGGCGCCTTCAGCGACTTCGTGAAGGCCGACAACGGCGATACGTACTTCGGCGGCGACCTGAAAAACGCCCGCCACTCGGCCTTTCAGCTCTCGCTGAGCTACCTCTTCCCCGGCAAATAAGCAGGCTACAAACTCCATACGCCTGGCTTCCACTGCGGAAGCCAGGCGTATTTGTCGGGCCCGGCCGCCGGGCCAACCCGCAAGGCAATTTCGCGTTGTAGGACCGACATCGGCGCGTTGCCGCCCGGTGCATCTTTCATCCAACTCTTACCCACGGCAATGAAACACGCTTTCCTAGCCGCGGCTCTCCTGGTGGGAGCCACCCTGGCAGCGGCGCCCGGCGCGCACGCCCAGGGAATTCGCCTCGGCCTGAAAGCCGGCGCTAATTACTCCAACCTGGCCGGCGACGTCACCGATGAAGACCGGTACAAGAGCAAGTTTGGCCCGCACGGCGGCCTGGTGCTCAACATCGGCCTGCTCGACGACGGCTTTTTGTCCTTGCAGCCCGAAGTGCTGTTTTCGCAGAAAGGCTTCAAGTACGCCGATACGGAGTTTACCCTGCTCGGCGACCGGTACAAGTACACCGGCAAGGTCAACTACAACTACATAGACGTGCCGGTGCTCTTCAAGATCAACGCTGACGGCCTGTTCTTCGAGCTGGGACCGCAGGTAGGCTACCTGCTCAGCGTAAAGGACGACGTGAAGTTTACGCGCAACGGCAACCCGGTGAGCACCACTCAGAAATACAGCGACCTGGACAACGTGAAGCGTACGGAAATAGGCTACGCCGCCGGCGTGGGCTTTCAAGCCGATAGCGGCCCCATGATCGGGCTACGCTACAACGGCTCCTTCACGGACTTTGCCGACGACGGCTACCAAAACGACGACTTCCGCAACGCCCGCAACTCGGTGTTTCAGCTGTACGTGGGCTACCTGTTCGGCGGCAAGTAAGCCGCCATCATCTGCCCGCCGCCCCGCTTTTGCGCGGCGGGATTCACTTCTCCGGCAGTAGCCGCCACCTGGCTTCTGCTCTCTCTTCCCCATGAAAAAACTACTTCTGGCGCTGGCTCTCGGGGCCGCTGCCAACACCGCCATGGCCCAGGATGTGAAGTTCGGGCTGAAAATCGGTCCTACGCTCTCCTCCTACTACGGCGAAGCCCGACCCAACAACAGCAAATACATGCTCGGGCTGAACGGCGGCGTGTCAGCCAACATCGGCCTAACGGACCTGCTCTCCTTCCAGCCCGAACTGCTGTACTCGCAGAAGGGCAACGAATTCACCAACGGTGCGGTGAAGTCGACCACGCGCCTCAACTACCTGGACGTGCCGCTGCTGCTGCGCATCGACGTGGACGGGCCCTTCTTCGAAATCGGGCCGCACGTGGGGTACGCCCTCTCCGTGACGTCGACCGACGAGGTGAACGGCACCTCCAATAGCTTCGACAACAAGTCGAACGTCAACGACTGGGATGCGGGCGTGGTGCTGGGCATCGGCTACCAGCTCGACAACGGCCTGAGCATCGGCGGGCGCTACAACCCCAGCTTTACGCGGGTGGCTGTGAACGACCCGGCCGGCCGCGAAATCAAGGTGTATAACTCGGCCATTCAGTTCCAGCTGGGTTACCGCTTCGGCGATAAGTAAGCCTCCTCATCATAGAGCACTTCGAGCCCGGTCTGCTTGCAGATCGGGCTTGTTGTTTTTCAAGAAAATTTATTGCGCTTACGCTCAACCACTTGGTTAAGCAATGAACTTTTTAGGACCGTTTTCAGTTTGATTTGGCTTCATTTTAGCTCAGCTATATAGCACGTTCTAACATTAGTTTTTTAGCCGGTAATCCACTTTTCCAATTCCTTATCCGTTGTTCTTTTTACCCTATCGTGCACTGCCAGCGGCCGGAATACCGCTGGCAGTTCTGTTATTCTGCGCTTTCGCTGCCTGCGCTCAGCAGCTGCGCGTGGGCGTGCGGGGCGGCGGCAGCCTCACCAATGGCATTGGGGCCGACGCCAACGGCAGCTCGTTTCGCTTTGGCTACCACGGCGGCGCAGTAGTACAGCTGCGCGCCACGGAGCGGTGGTCGCTGCAGCCCGAAGTGCTGTACACCCTGAAGGGCGACGCAGCGGAGGCCTACGGACCGGCCATCAACGCAGGCCTGACTTACCTGGAAGCACCGGTGCTGCTGCGCTACCTGCGCGACGATGCTTTTATCGAGGCTGGTCCGTACGCGGCGTACCGGCTGCGCACCAGCTACAACGATAACGACGTGCAGCTTTCCGGCATCTCTCCCTACCAGCAGGCCGATTACGGCTTGGTCTTTGGGTTCGGCTACCAAGACCCGCAGGGCCTTAGCGTGGGCTGGCGCTACGTCACGGGGCTGCGCAATATCTACCGCCCCGTGGCCTTTGCCGACGCCCTCGAACACGTGCGGCTGCGCAACAGCAGCATTCAGCTTTCCTTCGCATACCTCCTACCGTGGGCGTGGGGCAAGCCGCGCTGATCGGGAGCGGCCAGAGACGCCTTGGTCCTCCCAGCAATAGGCCTGGCCAGGCGCCTTGCCCCTGCCATACTCAGCCCGATGGTTAATGCTTCAGCTTGCACTCTGCCCAACTGCAATTGACTATTTGCATCAAGTATGTACTATTCAAGCTGAATACTGTCAAAACTGTATTTATCTTCGCGCCGCCACAACGGCATATTCTACTCCTTATCACCCATGAAAAAAGTTTTTTTCGCGCTAGCAATTGCAATCGGTGTTAGCTCGGCCGCTCAAGCGCAGGTTACGCTCGGTATCAAGGCAGGCGCTAGCTTGGCTAACTACAACGGCGATGACTGGAAAGACATGGATTCGAAAGGCCTGGTGGGCTTCCACGGCGGCGTGACGCTGAATGCACCTATCACTTCAGACGGCTTCTTCTCCATCCAACCCGAGCTGCTGTACAGCCAGAAAGGCTGGCGCCTCGAAGAAGACGGCGAGAAATTCACCTCGCGCGTCCACAACATCGACCTGCCGATCCTGGCGCGCATCAACGCCGATGGCTTTATTTTCGAAGCTGGTCCGCAGATCGGTTTCCTGGCCGGTGCTACCACCAAGTACGAAGGCTCGCTGGGTGAGGCGAAGGACAGCGACACCGATGGCTACAACAAGCTGGACTTCGGCTACGTGGCTGGTGTGGGCTACCAATTCTCCAGCGGCCCGAACCTGGGCATCCGCTACAACGGGGGCATCAGCGGCGTTTTTGAGAAAGTAGACGGCGAATCGCTGAAGGTGCACAACTCCGTGTTCCAGTTCTACGTCGGCTACACTTTCAAGAAGTAGTCCGCTCGTTCGGAAGCACAAAAAACGCCTGGCTCAGCAGTTGAGCCAGGCGTTTTTTTATGCCCGGGTTGCTCGGGTGGCGCTAGGCATGCTCGCGCATCAGGCGGGCGTAGTGCTGGTAGAAGAGCGGAATGGTTTCGATGCCCTTCATGAAGTTGAACACGCCGTACTTCTCGTTGGGCGAGTGAATGGCGTCTGAATCGAGGCCGAAGCCGAGCAGCACCGAATCCACGCCCAGCTCCGACTTGAACATGGCCACAATGGGAATGGAACCGCCGCCGCGCGTCGGGATGGGCTTCTTGCCAAAGGTGTCTTCCAGGGCCTGGGCCGCAGCTTTGTAGGCCACCGAGTCGGTGGGCGTGACGACGGGCTCGCCGCCGTGGTGGGGCTTCACTACCACCGTAACGCCTTCGGGGGCGATGCTGGTGAAGTGCTGCTGAAACAGCTGACTGATTTCCTCCGAGGTCTGGTGCGGCACCAGGCGCATGGAGATTTTGGCGTAGGCCTTGGAGGCAATAACCGTCTTGGCGCCCTCGCCGGTGTAGCCGCCCCAGATACCGTTCACGTCGAGCGTTGGCCGGATGCTGGTGCGCTCAATGGTGGTGTAGCCCTTCTCGCCGTAGGTGGCGGGCAGGCCGATGCTCTGCTTGTACTCCTCTTCGCTGTAGGGCGCCTTGTTCAACTCGGTGCGCTCCTCTTCGCTGAGCACGTCCACGTTGTCGTAGAAGCCGGGGATGGTGATGTGCCCGTTCTCGTCGTGCAGGGAGGCAATCATCTTGCACAGCGCGTTGATGGGGTTGTGCACGGCGCCGCCGTAGAGGCCGGAGTGCAGGTCGCGGTTGGGGCCGGTCACCTCCACTTCGTGGTAGCTCAGCCCGCGCAGGCCCACCTCGATGCTGGGCGTGTCGTTGGCAATGATGCCAGTGTCAGAGAGCAGCACCACGTCGGCCTTGAGCTTGTCGCGGTTGGCGTTGACGAAGATGCCGAGGTTGTTGGAACCGACTTCCTCTTCGCCCTCAATCATCACCTTCACGTTGCAGGGCACGCCGCCCTGCTGGTTGAGCACCTCGAAGGCCTTCACGTGCATGTACACCTGGCCTTTGTCGTCGCAGGCGCCGCGGGCGTAGATGTTGCCGTCCTTGATAACCGGATCGAAGGGGCCGGAGGTCCACAGCTCGTAGGGGTCGGCGGGCTGCACGTCGTAGTGGCCGTACACCAGCACGGTGGGCAGGGCGGGGTCGATGAGCTTTTCGCCGTACACGATGGGGTTGCCGGCGGTGGGGCACAGCTCCACGTTGTCGAGGCCCACTTCTTCGAGGCGGGTCTTGAGGTACTCGGCCGCACGCAGCACGTCGCCGTGGAACTTGGGGTCGGCGGATACCGAGGGAATGCGCAGCCACTCCAGCAGTTCGCCCAGGAAGCGGTCCTGGTTTTCGGTCAGGAAGGTCGAAGTCATCAGCGTTGAGGGGAAATATGGTCGGGTTTGACGCGGAGCGTAAAGGTAAGCGGATGGGCGGTAAGGCAACGAACGGCTGGTTCATTGCCTTACCGCCCATCCGGAAGAGGCTGCTAATTGCAGAAGCCCCGATCCGGCTACAGCTGAAACACTTGGCGCAACCAATCGGCTTGGCGCTGCATGTTGTAAGGTCCGTGTAGGGTGCCAAAACAGCCCGCGCTGTTTACCTCACGGTTCATGCCCGTCAATACCCAATCTACGTACACCTTCCCCTGATGCACTTCCTTGACTATGCCCAGGGCTCGAATGGCAATGTTGCTGGCACCCTGGCCCAAGCGTGACTTCACGGCAATGCGGTCATTAGGCTTCATCTGGTCGCGCTTTTCCGCCAGGTTCGGCTTGTCCTCATCGTCGTAGCCCATTTCCCAGTAACCGCGGCGGTAAAAGGCCGCAGCTTGATCGGCACCCTCCCAGTTGGCTCCTACGAGCCAGTAATTCGGTTCAGTTTGCATGTAATGCAGTGGTAAAGAAGTAAGGGTTCTATTTTAAGTTATCTGCTTGGATTGTTAAGCCATCCGAAACATAAAAACTCAACCAGGGCATGGCCAGTAGGCCAAAGACCGTCATGCTTCGGCTCTGCTCCGCATGACTGAGCATCGTAATGCCATCAGTGAGTTGCTATCCGCGCAGCTTAGTGGGTATTCCCGCGCCAACAGCGGCGTAGGGCTTTCGCTCCGTTGCAGCCAGGTGGGTCCTAGCTGTTGCCTGGCGTGGTGCATGGCCCGACAAAGGGAATTGGCTAAGCTTAGCGCCAAGACTAGCTTCAGCAAAGATCCAGGGTATCGGCTGGGCCGGGCACGCCCGACAGCGCTTACGCGTGACCGTTCAGGCCCCGCTCCTGCCAGTACACGGTAAACGCAGTGCCCTCGCCTACTTCGCTGGACACCTCCAAGTGGCCGCCGCGGCTGGTAATGATGCGCTGCACCAAGTACAGACCCACGCCGGACCCGCCGATGTGGGGGTGCTGCCGCGCAAACGGCTGAAACACCGGTGCGGGCTGGCTGGGCAGCACCATGCCCGAGCCATTGTCGCGCACTTCCAGTACGGGCTGGCCCGCGGCGGAAAGGTAGCTGCGCACACGCACGTGAGGCGGCCGGTCGGGGTGCACGAATTTGAGCGCGTTGCTCACCAGGTTGTGTAGCACCGAGCGCAGATTGGCCCGGCCGTATACCAACGTGGGCGCTGCTTCCGCGTCCAGCTCCACCACGGCCTCGGTTTCCTGCACCTGCGCCCGCAGGCCTAGCAGTACTTCCTCGGCCACGTTGCGCACGTCCAGCTCTTCAGCTGGGGCCGAGAGGCCGCGCTGGTCGCGCACGGTGGCGGCCAACTCCTGTAGGGTGAGGTCGAGCTGGGTGAGGGCCTCGTCGAGCATGCCCAGCATTTGCTCGGCCTGCGGATCGGCGAAGGTGGCCCCCTGCCGCAGCTCGTCGAAGAGGCCGCGCAGGTTGAGCACCGGCTGCTTCAGATCGTGCGAGGCGGTGTACACGAAGGTATCCAGGTCGCGGTTGGCCTGGGCCAGCTCGTCGTACTGGGTTTGGAGCACCTGGCGCAGGCGGTGCTGGTCGTCCACATCGGTGCAGGCCCCGAACCAGCGGGGGCCCTGCTCGTCGGTGAGCTGCCGGGCCCGGATGATGTGCCAGCGGTAGCGGCCGTCGTGGCGGCGCATGCGAAACACGTTTTCGTACGGCTCGCCGGTGGCAATGCAATGCACCCACTGCCGGCCAGCGGCGGCCTGCTCGCTCGGGTGCAGCAGGTTGATCCAGCCCGTGGGGCCCAGCTCGTCGGTGCTCAGGCCGGAGTAGTCCTCCGTAAAGCGGTTGTAGTACTCGACAAAGCCTTCCGGCGTCGCCGTCCAGATCAGCTCCGGAATGCTGTCGGCCAGGAAGCGCAGCTCGGCCTCGCCGCGGCGGCGGGCTTCGGACAGCTCGCGCTGGTCGTGCACTTCGGTGAGGGCGCCGTGCCAGTACACGGGCTGGCCGGGGGCGTGCAGCTCGGGCAGGGCGCGGCTGAGCATCCAGCGGTAGTGGCCGTCGTAGCGGCGCAGGCGGTACTCGTAGCTCCAGCCCACGCCGGCCTTGCGGGCGGCTTCGGACTGGTAGAGCACGCGCAGCCGGTCGTCGGGATGAATGAGCAGCGGCCAGATGGCGTTCAGGTCGCAGGTAGGCGGCTGACCGGTAAACAAATACCACTGCGGACTCACGTACTCGTAGCGGCCGGCGCCATCCACCGTGAAGGTAATTTGGGGGGCCGTTTCGGTGAGCACGCGCAGGCGGGCATCGAGGCGGCGCGTTTCGATGGCCAGCTCGTGGGTGCGCTGCCGGGCCTGCTCCTGCACGGTCACGTCGACGGCAAATAGCAGCAGGCCGCTGATGCGGTTGTCGTCGAGCACCGGCTCCAGCGCCACGTCGCAGTAAATGGGTCCCGCGGCTCCCGTCTGCAGCTGGCAGGCCTTGGCCACGTAGGCCTTGCCGGTGCGGTACACCTGCTGCATCACATCGAGCAGATCGGCGGGCCACGGCCCCGCGTGCACGGCTACGGGCTGGCCGGTAGCATCGGCCGGGCCCAGCAGCCCTGCCATGGCTTCGTTGATGAACGTGTAGCGCAACTCCTCTCCTTCTAAGGTAGCTACCCCGGCCGGCAGGCGCCGGAGAATGTCCTGAAGGTGTTGTTCACGCATATAATAACGAGCAAATAGCAGCAGCCGTGAGTTGATACTCACCGCAAGGTAATCAGTATTAACCGCATGCTTCCGGTGTTAGCCGCGGGGCGGGGCTACTGCGCTGCGCCGGGCAGGGCCTGCGCGTAGGGCGCGGAGGTATCGGGCCCGAACACGGCCAGGCATACCAACTCCACCAGCGTAGCGTCGGCAATGCTAAGCGAAGTGGGGGGCGCCGGCACGCGGTGCGGCAGCAGAAAGCCCTCCAGCGCCTCGAAGCCGGCGGGCTCCAGCGGGTGAAAGGCCATGGACCACTGGGCGAAGCTGCGGGCGCTGATAGGCCGGTCGATGAGCTTTTGCACGTGGGAGTGGCGGCCGTCGCGGGCAATGCGCTCAAATAAGGCATCGGCCACTTCCGGCTCGGCCTCGAAGAGCTGGGCAATGTTGCCGTGACTGTAGAGCAGGATGCCCGTGACGTGGTGCTGAATATTGTCGCGGCGGCACTGGTCGAGCAGTTCCTGCAAATCCTGGTCGGACAGCGGATGCACGGCCCGGCTCAGGTAAACGATGTGCTTCATGGTGTGGAAAGAGAAGCCCCGCGGCGCAGGGAGGGCGGCTGCTTGGGTATACGACGCGGCCAGCATTAGCGCCGGGTCCGGTTAGGCTTTCAGGAAAAAGAGTTGCGAGTTACAAAGTTGGAGCGCTATTCCCGCTACTCAGCCGATTTTGTTCGCTGCCACCGCAGCAGAAAGCTCCTGGCGGGAGCTTCTCCCTATCTTTGAAGCAAGGCAACAAACTACATCACTCTATTTCTTTCATTCCTCTATTTTTAGCTCCACCCTTTTCTCACCGCCCTATTTGGCCTCTTAATACTGGCGGCCGCAGCCTGCTCCAAAAAGAAAGAGCCCGAACCCGAGCCCACGCTGGAAGGCAACTGGTATTCCACGGGCGGCACCAAGACGGAGTACACCCGCAGCGGCCAGGTGGTGTCCACGGCGCCTTACACGCTGCCGCGGTTTCTACTGCGCATCACCCCCACCACGTTTCAATACTTTGACGCGGCCACTTCGCACCCGCAATCCGTCCTGTACACCTACACGCGCCGCGACGACGTGTTCGGCACGGGCACCGGCCCTAACTTCCGCATCATCGAGCTGACGGCTTCCACCCTGGTGCTGGACCAAGGCGACGCCCCAAACCCGAACACCGGCAACTACACCATCACCCGCACCAACTTTACCCGTTGAGGCCAGACTACCGGCCCTGGGCGGCAGGCTATTGGTTAGCCTACCGCCCAGGGCCGGCTCTTGGTTAGCCGCATCAACACGAAGCGTGAGCGGCCGTCAGTGGTACGTAGCCGGTACAAATTGGCCAGCAATGGCTCCTGTTGCTGCAAGACATCAACTGGGTAAGCCTGGTCAGCCAGGTAGCGGCCCAGATACAGTTTATCACCGATACTGTAAGCCAGCTGCAACTGCGCTCCGAGGCCAATGCTAGCCGCCAACAGCACCGCCAGAAATGCCAGCACGGGTCCGGCAGCATCGGCTGGCAGCCCGCCGGAAGCGGTGAGCCATGCAGCGGCTAACAAGACCACCAGCATCAGGCCGGGGTGCCCATACTTCACCCAATACGTCAGAGCGGAATGCAGCCGTAGCCGCGGCGGTGCTGGCGAAGCAGCCGGACGCATCGTGCACACCACAACCCATACCAAGCCCCCCACAATTAGTGCCGGCCCGGTATAAATGCCCTGAAAGGCATCGGGCCAGTGCATGAGGCGGAACAACAAGCCCGTTGCGCCCAATAATGCGCCCAAGCCAATAATTACTATGCTACTGATTGCCCTTATCATAAGGATTAGCTTTTACTTCCGCCCAAAGAGTGGCACGCGGCTTTCGGTGCCGGCGCGCAGCCGGCCGATGTTGGCGCGGTGGGTGTAGATCAGCAGCGCGGCCAGCACGAAGCCTACCCCAATCAGGAAAGGCTGCGGCGGCGCAAACCAGGGCGTGAGCTGCAATAGGGCAAAGGCCACGCCCGCCGTCATGGAGCTGAGCGAGACGTAGCGCGACACCAGCAGCACGGCCAGGAACACCAATAGGCACACGCCCACGGTGGCGGGGGCCACGCCCAGCATCATGCCCAGGATGGTAGCCACACCCTTGCCGCCGCGAAACTGCGCGAAGACCGGGTAAATGTGCCCCACCACGGCCAGCACGCCGCAGGCCAGGCGGTAGTACACCTCGTGCTCGGCCGGAACGGCGCCCTGCTGCACCAGCCACATCGGCAGGAAATAGGCCGCTACGAAGCCCTTCAGCGCATCGACCAGCAGCACGAAGGAGCCGGGCTTCTTGCCGAGCACGCGGAAGGTATTGGTGGCGCCCGCGTTGCCCGAGCCGTGCTCCCGCACATCGAGGCCGTAGAAGCGGCGGCCTACCCAGAGGGCCGTGGGAATGGAGCCGAGCAGGTAGGCCAGCACAAGGGCCAGCAGGATAAAAGCAATAGTCATGGGGAAGGCGTAGGGGTCATCAAATATAGGCAGCGCGACCATGGACGGCACCCACAGAACAGCCAAGCGCTAAAAACAACCGCGCCCCGACCAAGGGCCGGGGCGCGGTTCACAGGCAGGACCAATGGGTTAGTCGCCGAAGGGGTCGTCCTCGTTTTTCTTCTTCGAGGGCTTCTTCTCCTTTTCTTTCTTCGGCTCGGCGGCCTTCTCCTCCGTCGGCTCGGCGGCTACCTCGTCCTTCTTCTTTTTGTCCTTCTTCGAGGGCTCCGCGGCGGGCTCGGCCGGCGCATCGGCTACGGCTTCGTCTTTCTTCTTCTTGTCCTTCTTGGCGGGTTCGGCAGCCGGTTCGGCCGGAGCATCGGCGGCTACTTCATCCTTTTTCTTCTTGTCCTTCTTAGCCGGCTCGGCAGCCGGTTCGTTGCCACCGGTAGCGAAGGGGTCGTTGGCGTCGGCCTCGGCATCCTTCTTCTTTTTCTTCTCCTTCTTGGTCGGCTCGGCCGGGGCATCGGCGGTAGCGCCCTGCTCGTTGCCGAACTGGTCGTCCTGAGCGTCGCCTTTCTTCTTCTTATTCTTCTTGCCCGAGTCCGACTCCATGTTGTCGAAGTTGCCGGTAGGCTGCGGGCGCGACACCACTTTCTGCGGCTTGGCCTCGCCGAGGTAGTCCTTGCGGAAGTGGTTCACGAACAGATTACGCTCCTGCTCGTCGCCGAGGAAGAAGCCGTAGTTGGTGGCCGTGTTGTAGTCGCCCTTGGCAGCGCGGCCCAGGATTTCGTCGAACTCACCGTGCTGGGCCTTGGCCAGCAGCTTGTTCTCGGAGTACTTGAAGTAGTACCAGGTTTCGGGGTCGGCCTCCAGGTACAGCTCCACAGCGTCGCCGGTGCTTTCCTTCTTGATTTCAATGTAGCCGTCAATCAGGGCGTTGATGTCCTTCTTACCGATGCTTACCAGGCCGATTTTGCCCACCGAGTACCACGCGTTGTACTTGTTGGACCACTTCAGGTTCACCTGGCTCAGCATGATGTCGTGCAGGAACTTGCCCGACACCTTCTGCAGCGGCACGTAGTTGCCGGTCTTGCGGTTGGCGTAGTCGCTGATGGTTTTGGAACCGGCAAACTCGCCCAGCTTGTACAGCTCGCTCTGCGAGCCGCTCAGCGCCTCGGGCAGCCCTTTCGAGTACTTGGCCATATCCTCCGCCATGGCTTCGAAGGCCTTGTCGGGGAAGTTCAGGTCGAAGGCCATCATGGCGTCTACCTGGTAGCGGCTGGAGTCCGTATTGGCCCGGCCCACGCCCGAGGCAGTGACGTTGTAGTCCTTGTTGGTACCGATCAGGCCCAGCTTGCCGCGGAAGTTCAGCACGCCCGTCGAGTCGTTCACCGTCAGCACCGAGCCCTCGTAGATTTCCTGCTCCAGCGGATCGTGCTGGCTGATGGTGTAGATGCGCTTTTTCGGGTCGTAGGTCAGCATGCCGTCGGTCTGGAACAGGTTGCCGTCCGTCACGTTGGACTTGGCCGCCACAAAGAGCGGGTAGGGCTTGCCGGTGCCTTCGTTCTGGTAAATGCCCGTCATCATCGGCGTGCCGTCTTCGGCCTTCACCTCCTTCATCCTGATCTTGACGAACTGCGGATCAATACTATCCTGCACCGGGAACCAGTCGGCCGAAGTGGCCACTTTGCTGAACTCCAGGCGCGCCTGCCCGTCGAAGGCAAAGCCCTTGCGCTGCGAGTTCATCGTCACGCCGCCGCGGTACTGAATGCGCGGCGCGATGCGGAACTTGTCGGTAGCCTTGATTTCGGCCACGGCCAGGGTGGGCGGCGCAGGCGGCGTATCGTCGTTGCTGTTGCCGCGCTTGAGCAGGCCGCTGCTCTTCTTCTTGCCCTCGCCCTTCACCAGTCCCACCGAGGCAGAGTCGACGGTGAAGTTGGCAAACTTAATGGCGAAGGAGTCAGTGGGCGTCTTGTAGTTGTAGAGGGCGTTGCCGGTGAAGGCCGCGCGGCTCAGCACCTTGACTTCGCCCTTGTACAGGTGGTGAAACTTGCCCAGTGTGTCCATGGTGATGCCCGCGTTCTGGAAGGCGCGCATTTCGGCGTTGGGCAGCACGTACACGCGGTTCGAGTCGGGCTCGATCCAGGCGTCGGCGGCGGCCACGTAAGGCACGCCGTCGGCCACCAGGCGGTACTTGTTCAGGTCGTACTTACCGGCGGCAGCGCGGAACTTCAGGCCCTTCTGCTCCGGCTTCATGGAGTAGAAGTAAGCCCGCGTGGAGTCCTGGCCAGCGGCTACGCGCAGCTGCACGGTCTTCTTCTTGAAGTCCCAGCGGCCGCCGCTCAGCGAGGTGCGGTACTGCGAGTACGGCAGCTCGATGTTGGACTTGGTCACGCCCTCGGCGCGGGCAAAGTCGGCGTAGCTGCGCTTGATGTCGTAGGTAAACGCCACATCGGGCGCGGTCAGGGCCGGCTTGTTGGGCTCCGCCGATTTTACGCTGACGGTACCGTTCTGGCCCTTGTACTGGGTGGGCAGGAAGGTAAACGAGTTCGAGCGGATAACGGACTGCGCGTTTTCCATGCGCCCGATACCGCCCAAGCCTTTGGGCGTGAGGGCCGCTGTGCCCTTGTAGAGGTAGGTGCCGTCGTAGAAGCGCATGGCCTCCCCTTTCGGCGCCGTGGAAAGGTACATGGTGTCGGCCTTTACCACCCACTTCATCTGGTAGCCGGGCAGCAGGGCCACTTTCGGGTACTCGGCCCCGTTCAGCGTGCCTTCCTTGATGGTCGCCGTTTTGCCCACCGTCACCACGGAGTCCTTGTAGAAGATGAACTGGTCGCTGTGCAGGTTGGCCGAGAGGTAATCCATCGTGCCGTCGCCCTGAATGCCGCGGTTGCTCATCCTCACCTGGTTGTACAGGCGGGCTTTGCCGCCGTACACCGGGAAGCCTTCCTTGGGCACGGCGTAATTAAAGCCCAAAGAGCCGTCTTCCTGCATGGTCAGCTTCGTTTTGAAGTCCGGCAGGATGCCGCCCGACACGAACGTGCCCTTGAAGCCCACCGCGGCGGTCTTGTTGTTGTAGAGCGAGTCGAGCTTGAAGGGCGGAATGTCGAAGTACACTGTCGTGTCGTAGGCGCCGCCGAGCACTTCGGGCTTGTTGAAAAACACGTAGGCGCCGGTGGTGGCGTCGAACGAGGGGAAGGCGCCCAGTTTCTTGCGGCCCGACTTGTTGTTCGGCGCGTTGATGTACAGACGACCCGCCGCGTGACGGCCCTTGTTGGTGAGGGCAAAGTCGTTGTCCTTGCGCGCCTTCAGGGCCGAGCCCTTTGAGCCCTTGCCCTTCACGATGATGGAGTCAATCTTGAACATGTCGATGAAGAACCCATCGTAATCAAACTTGAACTCCTTGCCCTTGAAGATAAAGGCCGAGGCCACCACCGTACCGTTGAAGTCGATGTTGCGGTTTTTCTGAATGCGCACGATGCTGGAATCCGGCTTCACGAACACCGTCACCGAGTCGTCGGAGAAGTTGAAGCGGTCCACGCCGCGCACCAGCAGCACGTTGCTGTTCAGGTTCAGCGAGGCGTTTTTGCCGTTCGGAGCCAAGGACTTGATGGCAATGTGGTCGTAGTCCTTCTTGCCGCGGGCCGAGTTGACGTAGTGCAGGGCCTTGGGCAGCAGCGTCACGTCGCCGTTGGTTTGGTCGATGGACACGTACCCGTCGCGGGCCAGGCCCGAAATGGCCGAGCGCACGTTGGGTTCCTTCAGGTTCAGGGCCTCCACCAGGTCCTGCACCGTGAAGCGCTTCACGTTGTTGTGCGTCTGGCTGTAGCCCACCACCATCTGCAAGGGGTGCAGGCGGTTGATGGCGTGAATCTGCTGAAAGCGCGTATTGGTGTAGAACTCCTTGGACTCAAACGCCGAGGTTACCTGGTTTTTGGCCGTCAGCGTCTGGAAGTCGATGTTCGGCGTTTTCAGGTTCCACGTCAGCTGCTCGGCCGACAGTTCCATCTGGTGGTAAGAGTCGTAGTACGGCGTGGTCTTGTAGAGACCTTCCTCGCGGGCCAGCAGCAGTACCTGCCGCGGCTTGGAGAACTTAAGCTTCACGCCCGGGTGCGTCACCGAGTCGGACTTGTCTTCGAAAATGGTAATGGCCGCGCGGTTGGAGGCAATCAGCGTGTCGCCGAGCTGGTAGCTGCGCGAGGCGGCGCGGAAGCGCGGCTTGCCCTCGTAGCTCACCGTGATGCGCGACAGCGCTCCGTCCAGTGAAGACGAGTACATCTGCTTGCCGTTCAGCGAGAAGCCGCCTTGGTAGGTGATGTTGTCGCCGATATTTTTGACGCGGGCGTCGTTCGTCAGCGACACAAAGCGCGGGTAGCCCGAATCGGCCCCGTTCTTCTTCTGCACGCTCTTGTAGGCCAGGGCGCCCTTGATGGGTGCCTCCAGCACGGCCGGGTAGGTCAGCGTGACGGGCTCGGCCTTGAACTCGGCCTTGGTCACGTCCATGTCGAACGGGCCCAGCTCGGCGGTGAGCGGGTTCCCATTGATCTGCCAGCCGAAGGTGCCGCCCTTGCCGGCAAACTTGCCGGTAGTCGTCACCAATGAGCCGCTGGTTTTCTGAATCACCACCGAATCATGGGCCGTGGCAATAACCAGGTCGGCGTCCTTCAGCTCGATAACCGGGCCTTTGGTGCTCGGGGGCATGTAGCTGTCCACGTAGGCTGGGGTGGCCGAGGCCGAAGCCGGCTCGTCCTTCCACTCGTCGGCGGCGGGCTTGGCGGGCTCAGCAGCTTTGGGGGTGGTGGCCGGTTTGGCGGCGGGCTTGGCCGTGGCAGTGGCTTTCTTGGCCGGCGCGGTGGTTTTCTTCTTTACCGGAGCGCCCCAGCCGTCGTCGGAGCTGGAGCCCCAGCCGCCGGTGTCCCAGCTGCCCGAGTCCCAATCGTCCCAGCCGCTGCTTTTCTTCTTGGCCGGGGCGGGTTTGGGCTTCGGTTTGGCCGCCGGTGCCGCCGGCTTAGCGGCCAGTTTCGGAGCGGGAGCGGCGGGTTTCGCCGACTCTGGCTTGGGTGCAGGTTTGGCCGCGTCCCAGCCCGAGCCGCCGGTAGCCGGAATGCCACCGGGCTGGTCGGTTTCGTTGTAGGCGAAGGTGATGGCCGAGCTGTTGGTCAGCCGCAGCCGGTTGTAGCGCGAGCTGTAGAGCTGACGCGTCTTCAGGAACTGCGTGGTGGTGCCGATAAACTGCTGCAGCTCCTTCAAATCCTGCGGCACCAGAGCCTTGCCGGTCACGTCCAGCAGCTGATCGGTTTGCGGATCGGTGAGCGGCTGCGCACCTTGCTTGGCAGCTATCAGCATACCCCAGAACGACTCGAAGTGCGGTCGGGGCTTGAGACGGCGCTCCTGCATCTTGCGCGCCAGCTCGATGATCTTGGCCTGCTGCGACGTCGTGAGCTTGTTCGAGCCCCAGAGTTGCCGCAGCTGCTCGGTGGTGGCAATGGCCGCAGGGTTCTTGGTGGTGGCCATCCAGGCCACTACCTCGCCGATAAAGGTTGCGGGATCGGTACTAAACGGGGTGGTGCCGGGGCGAACGGCAGCCGTGGGGGCGGGTGGAGTGGTGGTGGCGGCCGGCGCTTGTGGCTTGGCCGTCTGGGCCCGACCCACTGTGGTCGACCCCCAGGCCAGCAACGCACAAAGCCCCCACGCAGCAAATTGCTTCATACAGATGCCTTCAGGCGGAATTATCCGCCTACAATTTCCGAAAAAGTTGGCGGACTTTCCGTCGCTATGATTGTCAATGGTTTGCCAACTTGGTTGCATCCCATTTGGCCCCGGTCGGGTGCTGTAATCAGTAGCTCGGCCGTACCCCCAAACGCCAATAGAACCAGGAAGTTCATCGGTGGAAAATTCACCGAGCGACGGCACTTACAGGGCATATTCAGTTGCCTGCTCCGGGCGTAGTCTGCTAAGGCAAAACCGGCCGAAAGGGTGCTACTCGCTTACTACGGCAAGGCGGCCGCCCTTGGGCCGTTACGGCGAAGGCATTACTGCCTTCGCCGAGCTTCATATTAAAATCTCTATATACGACACGCCGCTGCCAAAGCCCCGCCTTACTGAGCCAGCTCATGGGCCCTGAGTAAGCAGGCGCTTCGGCAGCGGCAGATTTATAAGCGGCAGGCCGTATTCTTAGATCAGCTGTACTTGTACCGTGGTGACTTCGCCGTTCCAGCTGACGCGCAAAATGTAAAGTCCCCGCGGCAGGTCCACCACGTCCAGTTGCTTGTCATCGAGTTTGCCCGGCAGGAAGTCGGCCTCGGTGCGCATCACCCGGCCCTGCGAGTTGATGAGGGACGCGCTGATGCCGGACAGCGGCGGCAGGAGCACGGAAAACCGGCCCCGCGCGGGGTTGGGGAAGACGGTAGCCGAGAGGCTAGCCGGCGGAGCGGCCGGCACCGTGTACAGCAACGAGGCTAGGTAACTGCTGCTGCCATTGGCTTGGAGCGTATGGGGCGGGAAGCTGGCCCGGCCCGCAAACTGCCCCCCTACCAGCACCCGCCGCTGCCGCGGCCCGGCACCGGGCGCCACGGCCAGCCCTTCCGCCGACTCGACGCCGGTAGCCTGCTCTTCCCAGCTTATGGCGCCGGCATTGCTCAGGCCGAGCACCGCCGCTACCGTGGCCGAACGCTTGAGCAGCACCACGGGCCCGGTATCGGCGCGGGCGACGCGGACGCCGGCCGTGGTAATGGTGCCCAGGGCTTTTAGCCAGGTCACGGCGCCGCCGGCCGTAAACCGGGCCAGAAAGGCTTCGCGGGCCGCGCTGGCGCTGATACTGGCGGCGTCAAGCTGGTAGGTGCCGCTGAAGCTGCCCGCTACGTAGGCCCCGCCCTGTGGCTCCACGGCCAGCGAAGTAGCCCCTTCCTGGTCGCCGCGGGCCCAGACCACCGTGCCGGTGCTGCTGTTGAGGCGAGCCAGCGCGGAGCCGGTCTGTCGGGCTAGCTCTACCCCGCCGATGCTAAACGGCCCGACATACGAGCCCAAGACGTACACGCTGCCGACCTCATCGGCCGCAATATCGAGCCCGGACGCGCCCAGGTTGGCAAACGTGGGCGTATTCCAGCGGAAGCTGCCGGCCCGGTTCAGGGATATCACGAACATCTGCCGGGCGCCCGTCGAGATAAGGGGGCCGTTGCTGAGTGCGAAGCCGTAGCCGTTGCCGGTGATGTAGCTATTGCCTTGCGCATCCGTGGCAATGGCGTTGCCGCGCGTCGGGAACCCGGCACTGCTGCCGGCTTGCACCGCCCACTGTATTTGCCCGCTGGCCGACAGCCGGAGCACCAGCATGTTGTCGCCCTGGTAGCGGGTCGGGTCCAGGCTGATGCCCGGCACGTTGGGCCCGAATAATCCGCTCATGCCGCCTACTACCGCTACGCCTCCATTCTGCGCATCCACGCTGATGTCGACGCCTGCCGCGTACGTGCGGTTGCTTACGACGGGCGAGGGCGCCAGCGCCCCCAGGGTAGTGGCCCACTCCGGCTGCCCTTGCGGGCTGAATTTGACTACAATCAGGTCGGCTATGGTGCTGGTACTCGTCAGTTGAAACCGCCCCACCCGGATGGTGCCGGTAAAGCTTCCGGTCACGTAGGCATTGCCGGCCGCATCGGCTGCCACGGCGCGCACCGTGAAGGGCTGCGCATCTGCCCATTGCCAGCGCGGCGCCTGCGCCCATCCCGGCTGCGCCAGCGCGGCGAGCAGCACCAACAAGAGGATACTCAGTACTCGTTTCATCAGATAACCCATCAATTGAACCAGACTCATGTTCTCTGTTCATCCCATGGATGCCCGTGGACGACACCGCGCAGCAGCTCACCAGCTTTGGCTCTGCTCCGAAAGCTGCCTAATATAAAACTTTAACAATTTTTATTATAAAATAACTTATCCAAAATACCGGCCACCATTCCCTTTGCTTCAAAAGAAAACGCCCGGAACCTATACAGCTCCGGGCGTTTGCCTTAGGGGGTTCAGGGCTTGTTACTTGTAGAAGATGGCCGATACCCAGTGGTTGCGCACCCGGTGCGACTCGTAGCGGAAGCCTTCACGCTCGGCCGCCTCGCGGATCAGGTGCAGGTCTTCTTCGTAGAAGCCGGAGAAAATGATGGGGCCGCCGGGCTGCAGGTACTGGTGATACGCGGCCATGTCGTCAAGCAGCACGTTGCGGTTGATGTTGGCCAGAATGAGGTCGAAAGGCTTCTCCCCTTCCAGGGCCGTGATGTCGCCGAGGCGAGCTTCCACCTTGTCCTGCACGTTGTTTTCCAGTGCGTTGTCGGCCGCGTTTTCAGCCGTCCAGGGCTCTACGTCCACAGCCAGCACGTAATCGGCGCCGAGGTGCACGGCCATGATGGCCAGAATGCCGGTGCCGCAGCCCATGTCGAGCACGCGCTTGCCTTGGTGGTCCACGGTCAGCTGGTTTTCAATCATCAGCGCCGTGGTGTTGTGGTGGCCGGTGCCGAAGGACATGCGCGGCATAATCACGATGTCGTAGGGCAGGTCGGGCCGGGCGTCGTGGAAGGGCGCGCGCACCGAGACTTTATCCCCGATGACCAGCGGCTCGAAGTTCTTTTCCCACTCCGTGTTCCAGTTCTGGCGCGTAATCACGCGGCTTTCCGCGGCGGGCATGCCTTCGGGCCAGTCCTGGTACTTGCCGATGATGGCCTGGGTGCCGTCTTTATCGAAGGCGTCCTCGGTGGTATAGGCGCAGAAGCCCTGTTCGTTTTCCTCGAAGGTGTCGAAGCTGAGCTGGCCGAGTTCGGCAATGAGGATGTCGGCGAGGTCGGCCGGGCAGGTGACGCGCAGTTCGATGAAGTCCATGTCTTGAATGTGCTTGTGCTTGAATGTGCTGATGTGCTCAGGCAGCGGATTCGGCACATCGGGACTACAAAGATGCGGCGCTTTTTGGGTGCGGGCACAAAAAAGCCGCCCCGGCTGGTAGCGCGGGGCGGCAGATAATCGGCCGGCGGCTGGTTTCTAGCTTAATCCTGCTTGCAGCCGGCAAAGGCGCGCACCTTGGTGTAGTAGATGCCGAAATCGGCGAAGCTGCGGTTGTTGGTGACCAGCACGGTGTAGTCAGCGAAGTCGCGGGCCTCGGTGATGTACCACAGGCCGGCTTTGTCGGCGAAGAGCTTATTGGCCTCCTGGTACACGACCAAGCTGGCAAAAGCCTCCTGCTGCTCTACATACACAGTGGCCGAGCAAAAGCCGCGGCGGCGCGGGTCACGCTCCAGGTAGATGGAGCCGTAGATTTTGCACGGGTCGGCGTAGCCCCCGCCTTGCTGCACACGCGGCGCCAGGGGGGCGCTTACGGCCGGGGCGGCAGGCTGCCACCAGAGCAGCGCCGAAACGAGGGTAGTCAGGAACATGATGGAAACGGAAAGCTTTCAGCGCCGATGACAAGGACCGCGCCGCTTTGGTTCGTCTGCGGCCGCAAGGCTACGCGCCCGAGCTCTGTAAGCAGGTTTACTAAACTAATTCCTTTAGCCCGTAAACTCGTTTACAAAACCTAAAAACAGCGTTAGCGCGGCGGATAGCGGCTTCAATGCCTGAAGTATGCCGCTCAAAAGCGTGGTGCCACGACTCTGGAGTCATGGCACCACAGGCATTAGAACGACTTGATGATTTCGACGAAGTCGCGCGACTTCAGGGAAGCGCCGCCGATCAGGCCGCCGTCCACGTCGGGCTGGCTGAACAGCTCGCGGGCGTTCTGGGCATTGGCCGAGCCGCCGTACAGGATGGTGGTGTTCAGGGCCTGCTTGGCGTCGTAGGCGCGGGCAATCTGCTCGCGGATGAAGGCGTGCACCTCCTGGGCTTGCTGGCTGGTAGCCGTCTTGCCCGTGCCGATGGCCCAGATGGGCTCGTAGGCCACCACGACCTGCGCAAACTCCTCGTTGGAGAGGTGAAACAGGCCCTCTTTCAGCTGCTTCCCGATGTAAGCGAAAGTATCGTCGGCCTCGCGGGTTTCCAGCGACTCGCCCACGCAAAAGATGGGCTTCAGGCCGGCTGCCAGGGCCGCTTTTAGCTTCTGACTCAGCAGCTCGTCGTCTTCGCGGAAGTACTGGCGGCGCTCGGAGTGGCCCAGGATGACATACTCGGTGCCGATGGAGGCCAGCAGCCGGGCCGATACCTCGCCGGTGAAGGCGCCGCTTTCTTTCTGGTGGCAGTTCTGGGCGCCGAGGTGCAGCTGGCCGCCTTCAGGCAGCAGCCGGCCTACCACCGGCAGCAGCGGGAAGGGCGGGCAGATAACGACTTCTACGGCCGAGCCGGTAGCTTCGTCCTGCACCATGTTCACGATTTCCGATACGAGTGCCTGGGCATCCTGGAGCGTGGTGTTCATCTTCCAGTTGCCGGCGACGATGTTCTTGCGCATAGCGGGGAGTTGGGGTTGGGGCGGCTAAGTTAGCACCCAATCAGCCCGCGTCACGCGCTTAGGCCCGGTGGCGGCGCCAAGCCAGGGTTATTCCGCCCACGGCCACCAGCAGGGCTCCGGCCAGGGCCAGCCACCCCAGCTCGGGCACATCGAAGCGGCGCACGTACCAGATGCCCAGCAGGCCCCAGGCCAGCACCACGGGATATACCGCGTCGCGGAAGAAAGAACTGAGCAGCAAGCCCAGCGCCACCACCACGGCCAGCAGCACCACGCTCAGTAGCACGCTCAGGTTGAGCGGCGCGGTCCAGCCCAGGTCGCGCAGGCCCAGGGTTACGTTGACCGCCGTAGCCACCGTTATCCAGCCCATAAACAAGGACAAGGGCCAACTCGACGGCCGCGGCGAAGCACGCTCCAGCACCAGGCGGCGGGCCCGGCCATACGCCAGAATCAGCATGGACAGCGTGAGCAGCATGAGCACAGTGCAGATTCCGATGGCCTCGTAACTGAAGCACACCACCCACAGCGCGGCGGCCACGCTGGCCACCGTCAGGGGGCGGGCCACGGCGTCGGGCAGCGGGTTGCGGCGCTGCGCGGGCAGCAGCTGCCACACCGCGTACACGGCCAGCGCCAGAAATATCACGCCCCAGATGCTAAAGGCCCAGCCCGCCGGCGTGAGCAGCATGGGATACTGCGCCGACACGGTGCCCATGCTCTGTCCGTTGGCAGGGCGCGCGTTCCACCAATAGTTCAGGACGATGCACCCAAAGATGGCCGCGCTGCTCAGCCAGCGCCACAGCTGCACGGAAGCCCCGGAAGCGGGGTAAGAAGCGGAGTTAGCGGAAGTTTCCATACGTAGTACAACACGGCATCGAAGCATTGTTCTACGGCTACGGTCGACTTTCCGATCAGGCGGCGAAGTACTGGTCCACCAGCTCGTCGGTCAGCTCGCGCGGGGCGGCCTGCTCGTGGCGGGGCGGCGGGAAGGCGTTGCGGCAGAAGCCCGCCTGCTGCCGAAAGTCGTAGAGGGCGTGGCAGTAGCCGTTGATGATGAAGGCCGCCGCGTCCTCGGCTTCGTTCCAGATGATCTGGGCCGTGACGGGCTTGTGCCGGTCGGCAATATCGTCCACGTTGTAGACGTGCAGGGCATCGGCAATTTCCGTCTCCGGCTTGTTGCGGATGGCGTAGAAATAGCCCGTAGTGCCGTCGTCCTCGAACATGACTTCGTAGACGCCGCCGGTGGCCTGGCTGTTCATCAGCCGGCTTTCGTCGCCCGGCTCGGGCTGGCCAATCATTAATTTTTCTTCGACTCCGGAAGGCATGGGTAACGGGGCAAATGAAAAGGAGCCGCACCAGCGCGGCTCCTTTATTCTACGCTGAATTGCTTCGGTGGGACAATTACAGCTTTTCGGCCAGGAACCGCGCCGTGTGGTTCGAGTCCTTGTGCTTGACAAACTCTTCCGGCGTGCCCTCAAACAAGAGGTGCCCGCCGTTGATGCCGCCTTCGGGCCCGAGGTCGATGAGCCAGTCGGCGGCCTTCACGATGTCCATGTTGTGCTCGATGATGAGCACCGAGTTGCCCTGCTCCACCAGCGCGTTCAGCGCCGTGAGCAGCTTGTTGATGTCGTGGAAGTGCAGGCCGGTGCTCGGCTCGTCGAACACGAACAGGATTTTGTCGGACTGCAAGGTATTGCCCTTCGTGAGGAACGACGCCAGCTTCACGCGCTGGGCCTCGCCGCCCGACAGCGTATTGGCCGACTGCCCCAGGCGGATGTAGCCCAGGCCCACGTCGTTGAGCGGCTTCAGACGCTCGGCCACCTTCGGCTGATCGGCGAAGAAGTCCAGGGAATCCTCCACCGTCAGCTCCAGCACCTCGTCGATGCTCTTTTCCTTGTACTTCACGTCGAGGATGTCCTGCTTGAACTTGCGCCCGCCGCAGGCTTCGCAGGTCAGGTAGATGTCGGCCATGAACTGCATCTCGATCTTCACCTGGCCTTCGCCCTGGCACACCTCGCAGCGGCCGCCCTCGATGTTGAAGCTGAAGTGCGAGGGTTTGAGCCCGCGGGCCTTGGCCAACTGCTGGTCGGCAAACAAGGTGCGGATGGCGTCGTAGGCCTTCACGTAGGTCACCGGGTTCGAGCGGCTGCTCTTGCCGATAGGGTTCTGGTCCACAAATTCCACGTGCGACACGGCCGACAGGTCGCCGCCCAGCTTGTCGAACTTGCCGATGCTCTCCGAGGCCGTGCCGCCCAGGTGCCGGGCCAGCCCCGGGTACAGAATGCGCTTCACTAGGGTCGATTTGCCCGAGCCCGACACGCCCGTCACCACCGTCATCACGCCCAGCGGAAACTTCACCGTCAGGTTCTTCAGGTTGTTTTCGCGGGCCCCGACGACCTCCAGCGCGTTGCGCCAGGGCCGGCGCACGGCCGGCACCGGCACCTCCATTTTGCCGCTGAGGTACTGGCCGGTGTAGGTTTTGTCGTCTTCGAGGATTTCCTGGTAAGTGCCCTGAAACATGAGGTTGCCGCCGCCCGAGCCGGCTTCCGGCCCGATGTCGATGATCTGGTCGGCCTCTTCCATCATCTTCTCCTCGTGCTCCACCACCACCACGGTATTGCCCAGCTGCTGCAGGCTGCGCAGCACGCCGATGAGCTGCTCCGCGTCCTTGGGGTGCAGGCCGATGCTCGGTTCGTCGAGCACGTACATGGAGCCCACCAGCGCCGAGCCCAGCGAAGTAGCCAGCTGAATGCGCTGCGACTCGCCACCCGAGAGCGTGTTGGAGAGGCGGTTGAGCGTGAGGTAGCCCAGACCCACGCGCACCAGATAGCTCAGGCGGTTGTGCACCTCCGTCACCAGCCGGTCCGACACGCCCTTCTCATGCTCGGTGAGCGAGAGGTTGTCGAAAAAGCCGAGCGCATCCGAAATCGGCATCAGCACGATGTCGCTAATGCTCTTGCCGTTGATTTTGACGTACTGCGCGTCTTTGCGCAGGCGGGTGCCGCGGCAGTCGGGGCACACGGTGCGGCCGCGGTAGCGCGAGAGCAGCACGCGGTACTGAATCTTGTGCGTCTGCTCCTGCACCCAGTCGAAGTAGTCGTTCAGGCCCTGGAAGTACTTGTTGCCTTCCCACAGCAGGCGCTGCTCGGCCTCACTCAGCTCGTTGTAGGGCCGGTGAATGGGGAAGTCGAAGCGGATGCCATTCTTGAGCAGCGGCTTCAGCCACTCGCTCTGCTTTTCGGTGCGCCAGGGCGCCACGGCGCCCTCAAACACGGTCAGCGTCTTGTCGGGAATCACCAGTTCCGGGTCGATGCCGAGCACCGAGCCGAACCCTTCGCAGCGCGGGCAGGCGCCGTACGGGTTGTTGAAGGTGAAGAAGTTGACGTTGGGCTCCTCGAAGGTAATGCCGTCCAGCTCAAAACGGTCGGAGAAGGTGCGCGTCTCCTCGGCCAGCTTGATGAAGCAAGTGCCGTGGCCCTCGAAAAAGGCGGTCTGCACCGAATCGGAGAGGCGAAACTGCAGGTCTTCGTCGCCGGGCTGAATCACGGCGCGGTCAATCATGATCTGCAACTCCCCTGTCGGTTCCGGCTGCCCCTCGGCCAGCAGGTCCTCGATGAAGGCCATTTCGCCGTTGATGATGACGCGGGCGTAGCCTTTCTGCAGCAGCAGGTCCAGCTCCTTGCGCAGCGGGCGGCCGTCCTCAGCGGGCAGCAGCGGGGCCAGCACCATTACGCGGGTATCGGCGGGCAGCGAGAACAGGTAGTCCACCACGTCCGACACCTGGTCCTTGCGCACTTCCTGCCCTGATACGGGCGAGTAGGTGCGGCCCACGCGGGCGAAGAAGAGCTTGAGGTAGTCGTATATCTCGGTGCTGGTGCCCACCGTCGAGCGGTTGTTGCGCACCGTCACTTTCTGCTCGATGGCAATGGCCGGCGAAATGCCGCGGATGTAGTCCACATCGGGCTTGTCCATGCGCCCCAAAAACTGGCGGGCGTAGGAGCTTAGGCTCTCCACGTACATGCGCTGCCCCTCGGCGTAAAGCGTGTCAAACGCCAGGGAAGATTTGCCCGAGCCCGAGAGGCCCGTGACGACGATGAACTTGTTGCGCGGAAAAGCCACGCTCAGGTTCTTGAGGTTGTGCACCCGCGCGTTCTTGATGATTATGTACTCGCGCGGATCGAGCTGATCAATCGGGTCGTCCGCCGGGGCGGCGGCGACTTGCAGGTTCTCCTGGGCCATAGGTTCCTCTAACAGCGTTTCCTACCGCTAAGGTTTCGGCTAACGTGATTAGCGACGGAAAGGCCGGCGAAGGTACGACGGGGCGGGGTGTGGTTGGTAAGTGAGCAGACTTGCTTGCCCGTCAAAGCTTCTATATCTTCAAGCATCTGTCCTACGCCGATTGCATTTGCAGATTTGTCGCGAATGAAAAACGGCTTATACAGATGCGAAAGAAGCCCCAGAATTCCACTATCAGCCTGAAAACAAATGAAAAATCACAGAAGCGCCTTCCTGTTTGCGGGGCTAATGGTTAGCACCGCAGCTCAAATAACCCTGCACTTCGCCCATGTATCCGACTTCGCCGCAGGATCATTAACGGGAGTTGGCATAGGCCTTATGCTTTTATCTTTTATAAACCCAAAGCCTACATCCACTCATCCGCTATAACGAAAGGCCATATTAACAACAAGGCCTTTTCAACTCTAGCAGATTTTAAAAGCAATAATGCAGTCAAGATATGGAAGCACAAGAAAATAAGGCTGGAAGCGCCGCCGCAGCTACTGAGGCTATTCCTAAGGTGACTGGCATCGGTGGTATTTTCTTTTTCTCTGACAACCCCCAGGCAGCAAGGGACTGGTACACCAACAATTTAGGGATTGAAGTCAATGAGTGGGGTTCAACTTTTGAATCCAGGAATATTGACCGCCCTGACGAGGTAAACCAACTCCAATGGAGCCCTTTTAAAAAAGGCAGTGACTATTTCGCGCCTTCAGAAAAAGAATTCATGATTAACTACCGGGTGCAGAATATTGAAGGACTGGTAAGTAAGCTCAAGGACAACGGCGTAACCATTCTCGACGATATTGCGACTTACGACTACGGAAAATTCGTCCATATCATGGATGCCGAAGGCAACAAGATCGAGCTATGGGAGCCCGCGGACGCTGCCACAGCTGGGCAATAGATAACCAACAGCACGCACCGCGCCGCCTGGTTCTACCGAGGCGGCGCTGTCTTTTGCATGCAGGCCCAATCAGCCGCATCCATTCCCGGCGCTGAAAGTCGTCCGCTTGTGCCTCAGCATGGCGGGTAGGCAGCCCTTTTCGCTCCTTTTTTACATTCCCAGCACCTGCTGCCAGATATCTTCCTGCACCGGAATACACTGCGCCAGGTTCTGCTGCCGCGTGGCCCAGGACTGCTCACCGGAGTAGCGCACCGCGCCGTCGGGGCTGCTGCTTTTGGTATAGCGGATGATGTCGTCGATGAGCGACGCGTGCATCTCGGGCCGGTGTAGGGCAATGAAGCACTGAGACACGCCGTACTCCTCGCCGCTTTGGCTGATGGCGGCAGTGGAGCGGCCGCCGGTCAGGGCAGTGAGTAATACATCGAGCACCAGGGAGAGGCCGGAGCCTTTCCAGAAGCCGATGGGCAAGCCGCGCTGCGAGGCCAGAATCTGCTTGGGGTCGGTGGTTAGTTGGCCCTGCTGGTCGTAGCCGCCGGGCACGGGCAGCGCTTCGCCTCGCGCCGCGTAGGTGCTGAGCTTGCCGTAGGAATACTGCGATAGGGCCATGTCGAGCACTACGGGTGGCTCGGGACTGCGCGGCACGGCTATGACGAGTGGGTTGTTGCCCAGCCGGGCATCCTGGCCGCCCCAGGGCGTAACGTTGGCAATGGTATTGGTAAAGCAGATGCCAATGCAGCCCGCATCGGCGGCCTGCCAGCCGTAGGTGCCGCCGCGCATCCAGTGGTTGGTGTTGCCTAGGGCCACGCAACCGATGCCGTGCTCTTTGGCCAGATCGATGGCCCGTGCCATGCCCTGCCACGCGCTGTACACTCCCGGCGCCAAATGCCCGTCCCAGCGCTCCAAGGCCCCCATGCGCTCCACGCATTCCGGCTCGGCGGCCGGGTCGACGCGGCCCTGGCGCACAGCCTGCACAAAGGCCGGAAAGCGGTTCAGGCCGTGGGTGTACACCCCGTCGCGGCTGTTTTGGGCGAAAATGGTGGCACAGTGCTCGGCTTTGGCTTCGGAGAACTGCAGCGTTAGCAGCACGCGCTTGAATTCCTGCTGCAGTTGTTGGTAAGGAACGCGTAAGCTCATACGGCGGTAAGTCAGGTAAAAGGCTTCCTACGGCTGGCCCGGGCCTCTGGGCTTGTCGGCGCAAGGTATAGCTGCTACCGTTGGTAGCGCCTCCCGCCGCATCAGGCTTAGTATGTACCCGTTCTGCCTGTTACACCGACCAAACCTTATCTGAAGGCGCTGAGCCGGGCGCTCCAACCGGGGCTTGGTGAACCTAGATCTGGAATATCGCATAAATCACATGTCACACAATACGTTACCTGAGACGCCAAGCCTTGTCTTACAACAACGAACGCTTGAATATGACAGCAGACAATATCCCCTATTTCATAAATTAGCCAACTATAGTACAAGTCCTCAGCGAGTCAGCTTATGCCTGCTATGTGGCTGCATGTTCTCCTACTTTGAGGCATACTTACACACAGCGCGGTTCTGACGGGCTGACCACCCAGCTTTATGCAGCAGCTACTCCTACTTGAAATTCAGCTGTCTGAGTACCATTAATACATAGTGCAATAACACCTACTTCCCATGAAAAAAAGCTTAGTATTTGCCGCCCTGTTGTTTTCGTCTTTCTCAGTATTTGCAACGACCAGCCCCGTTGTAACCAAAGAAGACAAAACTGTCCCTACCGAAAACGCCCAATTGTCGGCCGCCGTTTTTGACTACAACTGCGTGGATGTAACCCTATCCTGTGGCCTGCACGGCCAGGAGTGCGGCGAAACGACCTCCGAAATTATAACCAAAGTAATTGCTGCTGAAGAAGCTTATTGCGGCGACTAATAATTGTCGTACGCACAATATGTGGGCGTCAACTTGTTTGGCGCCCACTTTTCTTGATGCCGCTCCCCGAATATGAAAAATCTACCCCACCTTCTGCTGTTAGCCGGGCTGGCTGGCGCTACCTACGCACAGGCCCAAAATCAGGCCAACATAAAGTGCATTTATAAAATAATGTTCCGGCCTGATTCGACCAATATCAATAACTTAAGAACTGAATACGGGGTATTGCTACTAGGAAATAATATATCCAAATACCAGACTATCAACAAGGCGCTTCTGGACTCTGTGGTCTTGAATGTACCCAAGGACGCCATGGCCTTCCAAATGTCCTTCGACGCTTCCAAGCTGCCTAAGACCTATTTCAGCTCGATTATTTTTAAGGACCTGCGCAAGAAGGAAGTCGTGGTTTACGATGAGGTGTACATCGACCAGTACCGCTACCAAGAGCCGGAGTCTTCATTTGCCTGGCAGATTACGCCCGAGAAAGCCGTAATTTCCGGTTACAAGTGCCAGAAAGCAACTTCGGCATTTGGGGGGCGGCGTTGGGAGGCGTGGTTTACCAACGAGGTTCCCAGCAGCGACGGCCCGTACAAGTTTCACGGCTTGCCGGGCCTGATTATAAAAGCCAACGATACCAAAAACTACTACACGTTTACGCTTAGCTCGCTGCAAAAACTGGCTAGCCCAGCCGTATTGGAGTTGCCAGCTCGTAAAGCCACGACCATCACCAAAGCAGAATACACCAAAGCCAAGCGCAACTACGACCTAAACGCCGTGGACATAATGGCACAGCGCGGGTCGGTTTATGGCGAGCCGGAGGAAATGAAGCGCCGGCACCAGGAGAAAATGAAGAAGCGCAATAACCCCATCGAACTTATGAAGTAGCGAAGGCCTGCTCCCTGCCCGTTATGTCTGTGTATCTCCGCATATGTGTATTATGGCTATATGCTTCGCTGGCTAGTGCCCAAACGCTAATTACCGGGCAGGTAAGCAGCCCCGAGCGCCGCCCGCTGGCCGATATCAGCGTTACGGTAGAATCGCGGGATAGCACCACCCTGGGCTTCGCCATTACGAATGCGGCAGGCAATTTTTCCATTACAATAACTTCAGCGGCTGATACGCTCGTGGTGCGGGCCCGCTCCCTAAATTATGTAGTCCAGTCTTTTGCCGTGGCCAACCGCAACCAGCAGGTTAATTTCCTGCTGCGCCCCGGAGAACAGCAGCTCAAGGAAGTGGTCATTCAGGGCAACATGCCCATCCGCCGACGCGGCGACACGCTTAGCTATTCGGTGGCGGCTTTTGCCGACCAAAAAGACCGGGCCATCGTGGATGTGCTGCGCAAGCTGCCGGGGGTGGAGGTAGAAAGCGACGGCCGGGTGCTGTACGAGGGCAAGCCCATTCAGAAGTTCTACATCGAAGGACTGGACCTGCTGGAGGGCCAGTACAACCTGGCTACCAAAAACCTGCCGGCCGAAACCGTGGAAGCGGTGCAGATCCTGGAAAATCACCAGCCCGTGCAAGTGCTTAGCGGCGTGGCGGCCTCCACGCGGGCTTCGCTCAATATCAAGCTCAAAAAAGCCATAACGACCACTGGTACCGCTACGCTGGGCCTGGGGCTGCCGCCGGTGCGCTGGCAAGCCAACGTAACGCCCATCGTTCTGGGCAGCGGGCAGCAGCTTCTGGCTTCCTACCAGGCCGACAACGTGGGCCACGATCTGGGCGTGAACCTGAAGCAGCTGAGCCTGGAAGACCTGCGAACTTCTTCGGCCCGGGACCTAAACAAGCCCGAACTCGTAGGCATCCAGCGGCTTGCTACGCCTGCCGTGGACAGTAAGCGCTATTTGTTCAACAACGCTCACCTGCTGACCTTAAACTACCTCCGGAAGGTATCGGATGAGTTGCAACTGCGCGTCAATGCCTACTACCTGCAGGACCACCAGAAGCAGCGGGGCGCCACGGCTACTTTCTTCTACCTGCCGGATGACACCGTGCAGCTCACCGAAGCCAAAATCAACCGCCTGACTTACCAATCGGCGCAAACCAACCTGACGCTGCTGAAAAACACCAAGCGCCAGTATTTCAAAAACACGCTTTCGCTGACGGGCTACTGCAACAGGCAGCAGGGCGAAGTACAGCGCAGTCAGGGCCCTTCGCCGGTCAGCCAGGTACTACGAGTGCCTTACGCCGCCTTGTCCAACACCTTGCGCCTGGTGCAGCCGCTGGGCGGGCAGTTACTAACGCTGGCGTCTTACGTCTCGTTCGACCGGGCACCGCAGCAGTTAACCGTCGCCCCGGGTCCGTTTGCGGCGGTGCTCGGGGGCGGGCAGGCTTACCCGGGCGCGCGGCAGCAGGTCACTCTGGCCGAGTGGACCACCACCAACTCGCTGAGCAGCACCAGAACGTGGCGGCGCTGGACGGCCACGGCGGGTGCCGGGTTCGAAGCCCGGCAGCAACGCCTCGCTTCCGCGCTGTATCGCCAGGAGCCGGCCGGTGAGACGCCGCTGGGCAAGAGCTTTGAGAATGCGCTGTCCTTGACCAGCTACCAAGGCAACGGGCAGGTGGAGGCAGCCTACAAAGCCCGTTCCTGGAATGCCAGCATCGCACTGCCCATCCGGCTATGGCACTTTGCAGTAACCGACGCCAACCTGGACCAAGGCCAGCAGCTGCGCGTGGTGACGGCAGAGCCGCAGGTGTATGCCCGCTACGACTTCACCCCGCAGTGGTACACCTCGGCCACCTACCAGCTTTCCCGGCATTTCGGCGACGCGACGCAGCTCAACTACGGCTACATTTTGCGCGACTACCGCAATCTGCAGCGCAACGCGGTTCCGCTTTCGCAGCGCACGGTGCAGAGCTACACGCTAAGCGTGTACCACAAGAATGCGCTCCGGGCGCGCTTTGCCCACCTGGCTTATTCGTACGCTGAAACGGGCAATAACCTACTGTACCGCAGCCAGGTGCAGGAAGACGGCACCACTGAGCTGACGTACCGAAACCGATATAACTATTCGAGCCGGCACAACCTGTCGGGGCAGCTAAGCAAATTCGTTGGCGAACTTAAGACGACCGTCAGCCTCGGCGCGACGTTGCACAGCGGCAAACAGCCCCAGCTTCTGAACGAGGTGCTGACCCAGGTGCGCAACCAGGGGGCCACCGCCACCTTCAAACTAAATACGCAGCTGCGGCAGTGGTTTGGGCTGGACTATCAGGCCAAGGGTGTATTCCTGCGAACGGCAGTTGACGCAGGGGCTGCCACGTCCTCTTTCGGCCACGAACATGTGTTGAACCTGAACCTGTACCCCGCGCCCAATCATTACGTGAAGCTGAGCAGTGATTATTACGAAAACAGGTATTTAGCCAATCAAAACAGAGCCGTATTCGGCGACTTGCTTTACCGCTATACCATTGGCGAAAAGAAGATAGACCTGGAAATACAATGGAGTAACATCTTCAATATCAAGGAGTACACCTCGAATACGGTAAACAGCTACACCTTTATCCAAAGTACTTACCGCTTGCGCCCCATGCAACTCCTGGCAGTAATCAAATTTTCGCTGTAGCGCGGGGTTAAACGAAGCCGAACCGGCTCCTACAAGGTTATGCTTCGCCTGGGGTCTGTTTGCCGAAGGTTGATCCAAACCAAAGCTTAGTTGTGCAGCTAGCCAAAGCGCAGCGTAGGCCGGGCAGCACCGACGTTTTCTATTGTACCCAGCCTTCTTGCCGCGGCCTGCTGCCGGCCGGCTTGCCAGTCTTACCAAGGAAATGCAACGGTATGAGGGTGCTGGTGTCTCAACTTTAATTGTGTCCCCGCCGTAAGCGCTTCGCGCAGATTGCTTAATTTTGGTATTCTTCCAAAAGCAAACGCGCTTCACTCCTTCAATAAGGATTCTTTATAGAATTTTATGAGGAAAGTTTTACAAACTTCCCCGCTGCTCTGGCTTCTGCTGCTGCTGACTTTTGCCGGCGTGGCCAAGCCCGGCCCGGCCGATTCGCCGCTGGGCGGACAGTGGCGCGGCGAGCTGAAAGTGCCCGGCGGCAGCTGGGAATTGGTCATTACGGTCATTCCGTTGAGCAACGGCACGCTGTACGCCACCCTCGACGTGCCCAAGCAGAAAATCAGCCGCATGCCGGTAAAGATGGAGGTGAAGGGCACCGACGTGACCATGCGCATCGAGGAGGCGGCCAGCAAGTTCACGGGCAAGCTCGCCGGCGACGGCAAGAAAATCAACGGCACCTGGTCGCAGCCCAGCCTGACTTCGGCCCTGGTGCTGGAGCGCACCACGGGCGCGGTAATCAACGCGGCTACCTTTAAGCCCGCCCTGCCCTACCGCGAGGAAGAAGTGGTGGTGCCCAACAAAGTAGCCAAGCTGCGCCTCACCGGCACCCTCACCATGCCGCAGGGCAAAGGCCCGTTCCCGGCCGTGGTGCTGATTTCCGACTCGGGCCCCCAGGACCGCAACGTGGTGGTGGACAACTACCGCATGTTCAATATCCTGGCCGACTACCTCACCCGCCGCGGCGTGGCCGTGCTCCGCTACGACGACCGCGGCGTGGGCAAATCCACCGGCAGCTACCAGAAAGCCACCACCACCGACCTGGTATCGGACGCGCAGGCGGCCATGGGCTTTTTGCGGGCCCACTACAAGGTAGACAAAACCCACGTGGGCATGGTGGGCCACGGCGAAGGCGCCAACGTGGCGCTGCTGGCCGCCGCCGACAAGAGTGCGCCCAACTTCGTGATTTCGCTGGCGGGCTACGGCCTGCCGGGCGCCGAGGTGCTGCGCCGCCAGCAGGTGGAAATCATGCGCCTGATCGGGGCCAATACCCAGCAGGTCAACTCCGCTCTGCAGCTGCACGAGCAGATGCTCGACATCATCCGGCAGACGCCCAACAACGACCTGGCCCGCGCTAAGGTGGCCGCCATGCTGCGCATCTCCAACGCCGACATCGACTTTACCATGGTGCAGGCCCGGGCCACGCAGCTCACCTCGCCGTGGTACCGCTTCTTCATCGACTTCGACCCGCAAAAGCAGCTGCGCGCCGTGAAGTGCCCGGTGCTGGCCCTCAACGGCGGCGCCGACCTGCTGGTAGCGGCTAACCGTAACCTGCCAGTGCTGCAAAAGGAGCTCAAAGCAGGCGGCAACAAGCAAGTGGAAACCTATAAGCTGGCCGGTGTCAACCACTGGTTTCAGTCGGAGCGCGCCGAGTGGCCGGTGGTCAACGGGCAGCTGCAACCCACGTTTTCGCCCCGGGCACTGGTGCTGATTCACGGCTGGGTAGCCCAGAACAGCGCCCCGCCGACCTCGGTGGCCAAGTCGGCTCCGCCGCTGGCCAAGCAAGTAAAATCGGCCAGCAAAGCCCCCGGCGGTAGCACCGCCCAAACCAAACGAGCCGCCCGCTAGGCGGCTCGTTTTTTATTATCCGGCCCGGCTGCAACCTGCCGGGACTGGGAAAATATCCTGAAAGAAATTGTTTGCTTTAACGGCCAGGCGGCCAGCCGTCGGTGCTCATTCTTCGGCCATGCCTTAGAATGCGGCTTCGGCTAATCTTACCACGCATCCTTTCCCAACGCATGAAATTACTTTTCAGCCTCCGCCGCGGCGGCACCTTGCTGCTCTGCTGGTGGCTCGTGGCCCTGGCCCACGCTGCCCCAGCCCCCACGCTGACGGGCGACTGGCAGGGCGCGCTGCAGGTCATGGGCACCGAAATACCGCTGGTATTTCACCTGCGCCAGCAGCCCGATAACCAATACACCGGCACCATGGACAGCCCCAAGCAGCAGGCCTTCGGGCTGCCGCTGGCGGCCGTGACGGTGCGCGTCGACAGCGTGGTGCTCCGGCTCAGCCAGCCCGCCGCGCAGTTTGCGGGCCGGCTCTCCGCCGATGGCAAGCAACTCAGCGGCGCCTGGCAGCAGGCGGGACGCTCCGTGCCGCTCACGCTCACGCACCAGGCCGCGGGCACGGCCAGCCCGGCCGTGCGGCGGCCCCAGGATCCGCAGCCGCCCTTCCCCTACCGCGCCGAGGACGTGAGCTTCGCCAACGCCGCGGCGGGCATCAAGCTGGGCGGCACGGTGACGGTGCCGGCCGGTAAAGGCCCCTTCCCCGCCGTGGTGCTGCTCACCGGCTCCGGCGCCCAGGACCGCGACGAAACCATCTTTGGGCACCGCCCCTTCCGCCTGCTGGCCGATTACCTCACCCGCCGCGGCTTCGTGGTGCTGCGCTACGACGACCGGGGTGTGGGCCATTCGGGCGGCACGGCGGCCACCTTTACCATCACCGACGGCGTCACCGATGCGCAGGCTGCCATGGCCTACCTGCGTAGCCGCTCCGATGTAAAAGGCTCGCAGATTGGGCTGCTGGGCCACAGCGAAGGGGCCATGATCGGCCTGACTGCCGCCGCGTCGGCCACGTCGCCCGCGTTCCTGATTTCGCTGGCCGGCCCGGCCGTGCGCGGGTTGGAAAGCATACTGCGCCAGGCCGAGGACCTGGGCCGTGCCGCCGGCATACCCGCCGAGCAACTGGCCGCCAACAAAGCGGTGAATCAGCAGGTGTACATGACGGTGCTGTCGACGCCCGACAACGCGCAGGCCCAAACGCACGTGGTGGCCTTGCTGCAACAGGCCGGCCTGAGCGCCGCGCAGGCCCAGCAACAAGCCGCGCTGATGGTCGGCCCCGGCTACCGGCAGCTGCTGAGCTTCGACCCACAACCCTTGCTGACTAAAGTGAAGTGCCCGGTGCTGGCGCTCAACGGCAGCAAAGACCTGCAGGTGGCGGCCAGTGTAAACATTCCGGCTTGGGAAAAGGGCGTGCGCGCCGGCGGCAACCAGGACGTGACGGCGCAGGAATTGCCCGGCCTGAACCACCTGTTTCAAACGGCCAACACGGGCCTGAGCCAGGAGTACGGACAAATCGAGGAGACTTTTGCCCCTTCTGCCTTGGCCGTCATCGGCGACTGGCTGGCACGACACGTCAAGAAGTAAGACGCCATTGTATCCATAGCGGCGAGGCGCCGCAGGCACCGCTTTCCGGCTCGGAAAGCGGTGCCTGCGGCGCCTCGCCTGCTTCACTATCCAATCAGAGACGCACGCCCACGCTGTAGCCAAACCACCCCAGTACCCGCGTGCGCGCGTTGCCTTCGTTCAGCCATAGCTTGCGGCCGGCGCTGAGGTTGGAATACACGCCGCCTTCGGCCGTGTCGTAGCGCTGGGTCACAAGCACGCTCACGGTGGGGCCGGCCACAATGCGCACGTGGCTGCTGGCCTTGAAGGGGGTGATGCCCACGAGCAGGCGCAGCTGGTTGTGCAGGTTCAGCGCGTCGGTCCAGTGGCGCTGTTCCTCGTTGACGTGCATGGTCACCGCATCGAGGCTGAGGCTGAAGCGCCGCTGGGCCCACATATCGGTGCCCGCGCCGTAGCCCAGCGCCCAGCGCCGGGGGCCGGAACCGAATCCAGCGTAAGCGCCGGTGAAAAAGGTGTAGAAGGCCGCCGAGCCGCCGAGCTTCAGGCTGGCCGTGATGGGCCACGTCTCGGAATAGGTGACTTCGAGCCGGTGGTAGCCGCGGCGCACGAAGTTCAGCGGAGCGATGCTCACGCCCTGCACCGAATCGGCAATGTTCAGCAGGCCCGCCAACTGCACGCCGTGCGAGGTGTGGGCCACGTTTAGCAGCCCGGCTGCCTGCAGGCCGTGGGTGGTTTTGGCTACGTTAAACAAGCCGGCCGCCTGCCCACCGCGCACGTCGGTCAGCGCCACATTGAACAAGCCGGCGGCCTGTACCGAGGCCCGGCTGCTGGGCGCCGGGGCCGTTTCGGCACTGATGGCAGGCGCCGCATTGGCCTCCAGCACGGGGGCTTCGTTGCCGGGCTTCTTCCGGGGCCCGACGTAGTTGAACAGCCCCGCCGTCTGGGCGCCGGCAATGGGCCGGGTGGCAATGTTCAGCAAACCTGCCGCCTGCCAGCCCTTGCCGCCGCCACCGAGCACGTTCAGCAGGCCGGCGGCCTGGAACCCATCGAGGTGGCGCCCCACGTAGTTGCCGAGGCCAGCCAGCTGCGCTCCGTCCACGGTGTCGCGGTCAATATTGAACAAGCCGCCGACTTCCACGCCTTCCACGCCCGCTGCGTAGCCGCCCAGTATGTTTACCGAGAGGTGGTTGACTGTTTGCCCGCTGCGCAAACCGTTGGAGCCAAGCGGCCCGAGCAGAGAAATCTGGGCGGGCTGGGTGTACGTGGGCCGCGCCGACTCCTCGGCGTCGGCCGGTGCGGGTGCCGGCTGCGCGGCCCGCGCCGAATCAGCAGCTGGCGTGGGCGCTGCGGTAGCCGCTACGGTTCCAACTGGCGCAGCATTAGCCGTTTGATTCGCCGGAGCGTCAGGTTTGCTTACTGCCTTCGACCTGGGAGCCTTGGAGCTACCGGCCTTGCCGCCGCTGGTGGTACTTGCCGTGGCCGAAGGCACCGACGTGGCACCGGTCGGCTTGCTGCTCGTCGAAGTCGGCTTCTTTCTGGTCGGTGCGGGGTTTGGCAAGCTTGCCGGTTTGGTGGGTTCCGATGCTGGGAGCGGTTTCGGCGTCGGCGGTGTTTCCGCGGGGCGTTCCGCCGCCTTGCTGATGGTGGTTGTGGTAGACGCGGCCGGCGCGGCGTCGGCAGGCTTAGCAGCGGCCCGGGGCGCCGCCGGGTGCAGCACCAGCTGGTCGCCCACCAGCTCGTAGCCGATGTTTTTACCCTCCAGTACCTCACTCAGTACCGTACGCAGCGGCTGGTTCTGAGCACTGAGCGTGACCGGCTGGCGCAGGTTCAGGGCTGTGTTGCTGTAGGAGATGCGCACGCCGTACTGGCGCCGTAGCGTCCTCAGCACCGATTCCAGCGGCGCTTGTTGAAACGACACCGTCACGCGGCGGTCGAGCACCGAGCCGGTGCGTACTTGGGCGGAAGCGGCCGGCGCGCCGGCCAGTGCGCAGAGCACGGCCGCAGCCAGGCATACGCGGTTTCGCATAGCGGGCAAGGGGCAAAAAGCGGGAGAAGAATGCTACAGGCTGGGGCAGCCTGGTCCGTCAAGGGTATAGCCGCCCTGGGCCGACTGCGTCACCGACAGGTTGGCCGACAGGCTCACGACGCGCAGCACCTGCGGCAGTTCGGCCTGGTGGAAGGTGCCGGTGAAGCGGCAGTTGGCCAGCTCGGGTCGGCTCAGGGCTACCGAGGTGCCGTAGTAGCGCGTCAGGGTCTGCGTTACCTGGCTCAGCGACTGGTTGTCAAACACCAGTTCGTCCTGCTGCCAGGCGCGGAAGTTCGGGTCGGTAATCTTGCGCTGCACCGCCACGGCCGGCGCCGAGCGGCGAATCACTCCCCGCAGGCCCGGGGTCAGCAGCACGGAATCCTGCACGGCCACTTTGTGGCGGTCGGGGCTGAAGGCCACGCGTCCAGTTACCACGGCCACTTCCACCGAGTCTTCGGCGGCGTAGGCGCGCACGTTGAAGGACGTGCCGAGCACCTGGGTGCGGGTATCGTTGGCCAGCACCGTGAAGGGCCGGCCGTGGTCTTTTTTCACCTCGAAGAAAGCCTCCCCTTTCAGCTGCACCACGCGCCGGGCGTCGTTGAAGTCGGCGGCGTAGCTGAGCGTGGAGTTACGGTTGAGCCACACACGGCTGCCGTCGGGCAAGCTGGTGAGCTGGCGCTGGTTACCGGCGGCCACCGTCACCGGCGCCGCTTGACGGGCACCGAGGAAGTTTCGCGCTACGGCCCAGAAGCCGACGAGCAGCAGCACAGCCGCCGCCACGCGCATCCACGATTGGGCATGGCTCCACAGCGGCACCACACGGGCTTCGCTTCCGGCCACCACGGGCTTAGGTGCATCAGCTGGAGTTGTTTTCAGGCCCGCCGCCGCGCTGAAGCGCTGCCAGGCGCGGTCCGCGTCGGCTTCGGTGAACACCTCGGCTACGTGGCCGCCCCGCTCCCAGGCCCGGGTGGCATCGGTGAGCAGGCGCAGGCGCTGGGGTACGGCCGTCAGCCAGCGGTGCAGCTCTTCCTGTTCCGACGCAGAAGCCTCGCCCGCCAAGTGCTTGGCCAGCAAATCCCAGGGGGCTTCCGGTTCGGGGTACAGGTGAGGCATGGGGGAGAATCGGGTTTTAAGTTAAGCCGAAATCGTCATTTCGCGCTTAAGCTTTCGGGCAGGCGGCGCTGCTCATACTTCCTACGGCTGAATGGTCAGGTGGGCCGAGCGCATGGCCGTGCCGGCAAAGTAGCCCACGGCTTTCGGCCCCTTGGCGTTGACGTTGACGATGTTGCTGCGCACGTTGGCCGGAGGCGCGGAGAACAAGCCTACGTTGTTGATCTGGGTGTACATCTCGTTGAGGAAGTAGTAGTAATCCCGCGGCAAGGACAGCAGCTGCACCCGCACGCTGTCGCCCACCTGCAGCGGGTCGCCGTTCAGCTCGATGCTGCCGATGTAGTTGCCGTCCACCAAGGCGTCGTCGCGCACGATGAGGTCGTCGGGGTCGTTTTGCAGCTGCCCGTTGATGAAGACCTTGAAGCGGTAGTAGTCGCCCACGCCGGGCAGTTCGGGGCCGTTGTAGAGGGCGTAGTAACCATCGTCCCAGCCCGGCTCGTTGGTTTTCACCTGCTGGGCCAGGCCGTCGATGCGGGGCACGCGCTTGATTTCGGTGGCCGCGCGGTATTCCTCACCCTCGGTCTTGATGGTGAGCGTGTACTGGTTACCAATTTTGCCCTGGATACGGCTGGTCTGGTACACGCCGGGGGCGGTTTCGCGCAGGGTTTCGGTAGTGCCTTCGTTGTCGGTTAGCGTCAACTCGGCGCCGCGCACGGCGGGCAGTTCCTGCTCGGTGAAGTAGGCGCCGGTCTTGGTCAGGCGGATGGTGTAGGGCCCGGGCTGGTCGGTGATGTTGCCCTCCACGGCCAGCTGCGGCTCGGGCTCGGGCAGATCCACGGGCACCACGTCGGTGCAGCTGCTGAGCAGGCCGAGGCCGGCCGCCAGCAAGGTCAGGAATAAGGGGAAGCAGTTCATAGCTCAGAAGGGCACGGCGGTTCGGGGGAGTATTCGATTTCGATGGTTAGCACGCGGCGGCCGGGGGTAACACTATCCGCGAAGGCGAAGCGCAGGTGCTCGGGCTGTACCTGGCAGCCAGCCTCGTAGAAGAGCGAGAGGCCCACCGTGGTGGCGGCCACGTACAGCCGCGTCCCCACCGTAGGGTAGTAGGTTTCCGGCTCGCAGGCGGGCAGCCCCAGGGCTCCGGGCTCGGCGGCGGGGCGAGTGGTGGCGAAGCAGACCATCAGAAGTTGAAGTTGTAGGACACCGACGGGATGACCGAGCCAAACACCGACAGGCGCACGGCCTCGGTTTTGCGCGGGTCGTCCTCGTTTTGGCGGAAGTAAATGCCGTAGGCGTTGCGGCGGCTGTACACGTTGTACACCGAGAAGACCCACTCGCTGCGCCAGCGCCGGTCGGGCCGCACGCGGTTCTTGAGCGTGGCGCCGAAGTCGAGGCGGTGGTAGGCTGGCACGCGGTAGTTGTTGCGCCGGTCGCCGCTCACCACGGGCACCACCAAGCCTTCGTACACGAAGCGGGCGTTGGGGAAGGTGGTGGCCACGCCGGTGCCGTAGGCGAAGTTGCCCGACAAAGTCAGCCGCGGGCTCAGTGCATACATGGCCACCACGTTGAGGTTGTGCGTCTTGTCGTACTTATTCGGGTACCAGGCATCGGCATTGATGCCGTTGATCTGCCGCTCCGAGCGCGACAGGGTGTAGCTTACCCAGCCGGTCAGCGCGCCCTGATTCTTCTTCACGAAGAACTCGGCGCCGTAGGCCCGGCCCCGGCCGTAGAGCAACTCGCCTTCCAGGTCTTTGTTGAGCAGGGTGTTGGCCCCGTTCACGTAGTCGATCTGGTTGTCCATGCGCTTGCCGAATACCTCCACCGAGGCTTCGTAGGCGTTGTCCTGGAAGTTGCGGAAGTAGCCCACGGCCACCTGGTCGCCGCGCTCGGGGCGGATGTTGTTGGTGCTCGGGCTCCACACGTCCAGCGGTGAGGCAGCCGTGGTGTTCGAAATCAGGTGGATGTACTGCGCCGTGCGGTTGTAGCTGGCTTTCAGGGAGCTGGTTTCCGTCAGGGTGAAGCGCAGCGAGGCCCGCGGCTCCAGGTTGGCGTAGCGCTTCACCACCGCGCCGTCCTTGGCAATGCGCGTGTTCGTCGGGTCCTTGCGCTGGCCTTCGGCGCCTACGTAATCCGAAATGGCCGTGCCACGACCCAGGAAGTCGAAGGCCGATACGCGCAAGCCGTACTGCACCTGCAGGCGGGGCGAGAGGGTCTGCTCGTTATCGATATAGGCGGCGTACTCGCCGGCCTGCTGGTTGTCCACCTTCAGGGCCACGAAGATGGATTCGGCGTTCAGCGGCTTCACCGTGGCCGGCTCAAACTGGTAGCGCGTGCTGCTCACGCCGGCGCTGAGCGTGTTCTGGGCGTTGAGCTGGTAGCTGAAGTCGGCCTTGCCGGTGTAGTTGCGGATGTTGGAGGTCCACTCGAAGGCCTGCGTGCCCTTGGGTACGCCCAGGCCGTAGTCGTATTGGCCCACCACGGCCGTGGCCGAGCCTACCAGCCGGGGGGTAAACTGGTGCGTCCAGCGGGCCGAAGCACCCATGTTGCCCCAGTCGTTCTGGAACACGTCGGCGAAGTTGAACACGTCGCGGCCGCGGTAGCCGGTCAGCGTCAGCTGGTCGCGGGCGCTGAAGCGGTGGTTTACCTTCAGGTTCAGGTCGTAGAAGTAAGCCTGGTTTTTCCGCTGCTCGGGAATGAGCTTCAGGAACAGGTCGCCGTAGGAGCGCCGCGCCGACAAGGCCACCGACGTGCGGTCCTTGATCAGCGGGGCTTCCACCGACAGCCGACTGGAAATCAGGCCGATGCCGCCGTTGACCGTCAGCCGCTCGGCCTGCCGCCCGTCGCGCATCTTCACGTCGAGCAAAGAGGCGAGGCGGCCGCCGTAGCGGGCCGGAATGCCGCCCTTGTACAGCGTCATGTCCTGTACCGCATCGGGGTTGAAGGCCGAGAAGAAGCCGAACAGGTGCGAGACGTTATAGACCGGAATTTCATCCATCAGGATCAGGTTCTGGTCCACGGCCCCGCCGCGCACGTTGAAGCCCGAAGCGCCCTCCCCCACCGTCGTGACGCCGGGCAACAGCTGAATGCTGCGCACCACGTCCACCTCGCCCAGCAGCGCGGGCATCAGCTTCACGGTCTTCATGTCGAGGCGGTTGACGCCCATTTCGGCCTTTTTCACGTTGTCTTCGGCCCGCACCCCGGCAATGACGACTTCCTGGGTTTGCTGCGTCTGCGCGCCGAGCTTGACCGAGCGCGTCGCGTCGCCGCTGAGCGTGAGCGTGACCTGCTGCGGCTCGTAGCCGATAATCTGGTAGGTGATGGTGTGGGTGCCCTTGGGCAAAGGCAGGCTGTAAGCGCCGGTTTCGTCGGTGTTGGTACCCAGGCCCAGCGCCTTGACGAAGACGCTGGCTCCGACGAGCGGTTCGTTGGTAACCGCGTCGCGCAGGGTGCCGCTCAGCGTCACCTGCCCGGCCGGCACGGTTTGACTCCAGGAGGGCGTGGCCGTGAGCAAGAGCCCGGCGGCCAGCCCCCATTGGATGGTGTTTTTCATGTTTGTTTTCAGAGCTGCCCTGCGCCCGGCCTCTGTTCGTCGGCCGGGCGCAGGGCAGTGGTTGGAATAAGGAGAGGCGGTGACGTTTAGGAGTTGTCGAGTTAGAGAGTTTGTGAGTTGAGCAGGCCATTAGCGTGCGGTAGGGAGTGGCGGCAACGGACCGTTTCGTTGTATCCGACGCCGTTACCGAACCTTTGCCTTATGGGTCAAGGCAAGTCGGCTCACCGAACTCTTAAACTCCTAAACTCAATAACTCTTAAACTCCAATCAGTTACTCGACAGCACTTTGCCTGAGCCGCTGATGCGCGAGGACACGGTGGGGTTGCCGCGGTAGTAGATGGTGCCCGAGCCGCTGATTTCGGCCGAGAGCGTGCGGGCGGCCCGCACGTAGGCTTTGCCCGAGCCGCTGATGGAGGCGTAGGTGTCCTGCGTGCTCAAGTCGTAGGCCGAGACCTTGCCCGAGCCCGAAATATTGATGTTGTTGGTGGCCGCATTGCCGCGCAGCTTCACCTCACCCGAGCCCGAAACGCTGGTGCGCAGCCCGTCCACCTGGGCCAGGTTCATTTCGGCTTCGCCCGAGCCCGACACCTGCACGCGGAAGGAACCGGCCGTCCAGGGCGAAGCACTGCGCAGCGCCCCCGAGCCCGATACCTCCACCTCCGACAGCGAAGGCACCGTGATGTAGACTTTCACCGGGTCGTGGCCGACCACGCGGGCGTGGCCATACTCGATTTGCAGCTCGTCGCCGTTGAGCTCGGTTTCCAGCACATCGAGGATGTTGCGCTGGCCTTCCACACGTACTTCCTGCCGGCTGCCCTGGGTCAGAATCACCTCGGCGTCAATCTTCAGCTCCACGCGGCTGAAGTTGCTGACCGTGCGCGTTTCCGTTTCCGTCGGGCCGACGCCCCGGACCCGGGGGCCGAAGGCGTCGCCCTCGTGCGAGCAACCGGCAGTAAGTAGCAAAGCGGGGAACAGGAGGGTCGGCAGCCAGTGTGCGTTTTTCATAGCGGTAGTGGGTTTGTGTGGTCTGGTTTAAAGCTTTCTGGTACTAAGACCCACAACCCCGCACCTACCCCTACGCCCCCGCTGAAAAAATTCAAACTTTTTTGCGCGCCCTAACCTTGGCCCCAATTTCTCATTCCTGTAGTTGCTGATACTTTTGAGCGCTGAGCTTAGCTAACAGCACGTACTTGCCTTTCTCCTAAGCTCGCCGAGACTATCCACGCCTGTGTACCCACTTCGGCACGGGTTTGAAAATGGAAGCTCTGATTATACTGAGTTCCGCTTGTACCAAACTTATCTGCTTACACACGCTGCGCCTGCTACCTAACCTTATACCTATGCGAGTGATATACTCCAGCACCCAGGACCTGAACGAAGATGCTTTTTATGATTGTCTGCGCCTGTTACCGCCGGGAATGAGGAGCTATATAGAACGTTACAGGAACCCAAATGACCAAAAACAAAGGCTACTAGCCAGGCTTCTTCTCCGGCAATGCCTGATTCAGACAACGGGCACGGATGAGCTGCTCAACGCCTGGCGAACAGACAATAAGAACAAGCCATACATCAGTAACTGGTATCCATTCAATATATCGCATGCCGGTAATTATGTAGTGCTGGGGTACGACGAGGCGGCAATCGGCATCGACATTGAAGAGCATGTGCCTCTGGACTATACCAGCATGAGTGATTATTTCCATCTGGCTGAAAAGCACTTTATTGAAAACTCAGCCAATCAACAGCTTGATTTTTATACAATCTGGACAAAAAAAGAGGCTATGCTTAAGGCCCTTGGCACGGGCTTGGTTTCTGGCTTGCAGGAATTCAGCTGCCTATCCGAAAGCATAGACTTCGAGGGTAAAACGTGGTTTTTCTCCCCTCTCACTATAGACCCGGCCTATACCTGCTATGTGTGCAGCCCTACCCGGGGCCATGCTTTAGCAGTAGAGAAATTCACCTTGCCTGCCTGCTAGCCGAGCATCTCCCCGGCTTTCCGCCAAGACGCACCTAGCGTTGCTGCAGCCTTCGGGTCACAGCTTCGCCTGCGGCCCGCGCCTCTACAGAATTGGGGTGGCGCACAGCCGGGCCTTGGCAGAATAGCATAGCGCTGTTCCTGGCGTTAGGCAGCAGCAGCACATCATCTTTCAATGCACCCCAATAAAGCGCTACAAAAAGGCCTGGGGTAATGCTATGGTGCCGGCTGGAAAGTGAACGTGCTAGCGCCGACGTGCGCATAGCATGGCTGCGTAGCTGACTAGTCCACGTCGCGTCATAACTATCGTATTGTATATAAGTAAGCAAGCTGCGAAACTGCGCGGCTGGCTACCCTCCCTATTCCGGAAGCGCTGAAACCTTCGGTTGGTACATGGCGCGTCAGCTTGCTTGGCGCAGTGCACAACGCGGCGCGACTTGGGCTGAGAGCCGGCTGACTATAGCCTGTCGGGCACATACACTCCCTACCTCTGCTACGCCTAGAGGTGCCCCTCTGACTTCGGGCCGTCACTGCCAACCTCTCAATGTTCCTTGTAGCATGCTCCCAGAGTTCTTCGGGAGAGACGAAGGGGATGTTGCAGCTATAGATGGTGCCAGCCTATTGGCAACTGGCTGACCGAATATGCAATTGCTACGATGTCACAAATGATGGCTTTTTTTCAAGCCCGCAATTGATGTAACCGAATACTGTCGAGCCTGAACACGGCTTTTATTAAATATTAACAAGTACAAATTTGACTATAACAATAAATAATCAATATACGCCTCACGTCAAAAAAGCGGCATTCTTCCTTGAGCCACCGAAAAGGGGGGCAATACATTTAGCTACGCTTAAGACCATGCAAAAGAAGATGTCACACCTAAGCAGATAAGTTGTGCAATTACTTCTTCTCCGCTAGTCCTGTCACGCGGTCAATTACCTCTCAGATTCACTCGACTATACGCAGGTCGAAGACGGCCGGTTTTTAGGAAAAGTCCGCATCAGCAGCTCCCGTGTAGCCCCTTCTCTCCAAAACAGCTTCAACGTAGACAGTATGAATCCTTTAGAGATTTTAATCGAGTTAAAAAAACTGGGCATCACCCCTGGAACTGACGGTAGCCAGCTAAAACTAACCGGGGATGTTCAGAAGCTGCCAAGCGCCTTGCTGGAACAAGTCAAAGCCAGCAAACAGGAATTGCTGGCCTTCCTGCGGGCATCGGCAGGCCAAGCCGCCGCTGCGCCTATTAGCCCGGTTGCCCTTCAGGACCATTACCCCACGTCGAATGCGCAGAACCGGCTTTGGGTGCTTAGCCAGTTCGAAGGTGGCGCAACCGCTTATAATATCGTCACCGGCTTATACCTGAAGGGGCAGGTGGACCGGAAACGGTTGGAGCGGGCGTTTCAACTGGCCATTCAGCGCCACGAAAGCCTGCGCACGGTATTCCAGGAGGTGGAAGGTGAGCCGCGGCAGATCATTCGCCCCCACATGCCCTTTACCATAGGCTACGGCGAGGCCCCGGCCGGTACCGAGCAGCAGGCAGTGTTGCAGGCCGAACTGGAGCAGGCCACTTCCTGGGCATTTGATCTGGAAAACGGGCCGCTGCTGAAGGTAAAGCTGCTCCGCATGGCGGACGAGGCGCACGCCATGCTCTTTGGCATGCACCACATCATCAGCGACGGATGGTCGGTGGGCGTGCTGATTCAGGAGGTAATGCACTCGTATGTGGCGCTGGGCCAAGGGCAGGAACCTCTGCTGAGCCCCCTAAGCATACAGTACAAGGATTACGTGCACTGGCTGGACGAACGCATGGCCGGTGCGCGGGGCGAGCAAGCCCGCACCTTCTGGCTAGCGGAGCAGCCCCAGGCCGTTGAGCCGCTTGAACTGCCTGCCGACTTTGCCCGGCCGCCGGTACGCTCCTTTGAGGGCGCCATGGCCAAGTACTATTTCTCGGGCGAGTTGCACGACGCAATCGAGAAGCTTTGCAAGCAGCAGCAAGTAACGCTGTTCAGTTTCCTGCGCGCAACGCTCACGCTCCTGCTGCACAAGCTGAGCGGCCAGGAAGCCGTTGTACTGGGCACGCCGGTATCAGGCAGAAATCATATTGAGCTGGAAAACCAGGTAGGGCTGTATACCAATACCGTGGCGCTGAAAAGCCACGTGAATGCCCAAGAGCGGTTCGTGGATTTCCTCAAGCAGACCTCCGACCATTCGCTGCGCGCATTCGAGTTTCAGGACTACCCGCTGGACAAAGTCATTGAGGATTTGGGCGTCAAGCGCGACCCCAGCCGTAACCCCTTGTTTGACGTCATGCTTGTGTTGCAAAACACAAGCATGGGCGACGGGGCAATGGATACCCAGGCCCAAGGGGGCTTTGCCCTTAGCTTTCTGGATCGTTACCTGCGCGAGGCAGGCAACGAACAGGCAGCCGGGCGGGCGGCCAAGTTCGACCTGACCTTCAACTTTAGCCAAGATCCTGACGGCGCATTCTTCGCTGAAATTGAATACGCTACCCGGCTGTTCAGCCGCGAGCGGGTGGGCAAGTTCTGGCGCGTATACCAGTTCCTGCTCACGCAGATTCTGGCCAACCCCGCTCAGACTATTGCGGGATTGGAAATCGTGGATGCCGAGGAGCGGCGGCAGCTACTGGAAGAATTCAACGTGCCCGTTGAAACCGTGGATACGCTTAGCATCAACGAGTTGCTTCGGGAGCCGTTTCACCGCTACGCGCAGCGCCCTGCCCTCCTGCACGGAGAGCAGGTGCTTACCTACGCCGAGGTGGAGGCCCAAGTGGACGCGGCAGCCCGGTACCTCGCGCAGCTGACGGCCACTAGCCCGGCGCCTTTCGTGGGGCTGTTGCTGGGCCGCTCGGAGTGGACGGTTATGAGCGTGCTGGCCATCCTGAAAGCCGGGGCCGCCTACGTGCCCATCGACATTCGTTACCCAAGTGCCCGCATCGAGTACATTCTGGCGGATGCCCGCCCGGCCTGGCTGCTGGTAGACGACGAGGGGCAGGCGCTGGTGCCGGCCGATTATGCGGGCACCGTGCTACACCTCAACGAGCTCAAGGCCCGGGCCGCCACGGCCAACCTGGCACCGCTCCCCACGGCGGATTTGCGCGAGCAAACGGCTTACCTGATCTACACCTCCGGCTCGACCGGTCAGCCGAAGGCCGTCAACATCTGCCACCGCAATACCATTGCCTTCCTGGACTGGTGCCGCGAAGAGTTTGCCGCCACGCCCTTCGACGTACTCTACGCCGCTACCTCCTACTGCTTCGACCTGTCGGTATTTGAGTTCCTTTACCCGCTCATGGCGGGCAAGGCCATTCGCGTGCTGGCGTCGGCCTTGGAAATACCCACGTACGCGGGCCAGGACCGCAATGTCCTGCTGAACACGGTACCGGCCGTAGTGAAGGGCTTGCTGGAGGAACGCTTCTCCTGGGCCAATGTCACTGCCCTGAACATGGCCGGCGAGCAGGTGCCTTACCTGCTAAAACAGGAGCTGGACTTTGCCCGCATCGAAATCCGGAACCTGTATGGGCCTTCGGAAGACACCACTTACAGCACGGTCTACCGCTTCGCGGCCGATGGCCACGCAGGTGTACCCATCGGCAAGCCGGTGGGCTACACCCAGCTGTATATCCTGGACAAGCAGCAGCGGCTGGTGCCGGTGGGCGTGGAAGGTGAAATCTACCTGAGCGGGCAGTCGGTGGCCAAAGGTTACGTCAACAAGCCCGAGCTGACCCAGGAACGGTTCCTGCCCAACCCCTTCGTGGAAGGGCTGACGATGTACAAAACCGGGGACGCCGGCAAGTGGCTGCCCGACGGAAACGTGGCGTTCTGCGGGCGCCTGGACGACCAGGTGAAGGTACGCGGCTACCGCATCGAGCCGGGCGAAATCCAGTACCTGCTGGAGCAGCACCCGGAAGTAGAGCGCGCCGTGGTCAACGTGCCCTCCGTAGCGGGCGAACCGTGCGTGGTGGTCTACTGGAAGGGCACCGATGCCGTAAGCGCCGCCGAGCTAAAGGCGACCCTGGCGGCCCAGCTGCCCTCGTACATGGTGCCGGATTACTTCGTGCGCCTGGCCGAAATTCCGCTGAACAGCAACGGCAAAGTAGACAAGCGCCAGCTGCCGCTGCCCGAAGTGCAGGCAACCGGCACGCAGGATGCCGTGCCGCCGACCGACTTCTGGCAAACCAAGCTGTGGGCCCTGTGGCAGGAAGTGCTGCGTACCGAGTCCTTCGGCGTCACCGACAACTTCTTCGAGCTGGGCGGACATAGCCTGAAGGCCGCCCGCCTGCGCTACCTGGTGCTCAGCCAGCTGCAGCGCAACCTGAGCCTGAACGAGCTGTTTCAGTACCCGACCATTGCGCAGCAAGCTACCCTGCTGGAAGCCCGCGGCGTAGCGACGGCCGCCGTTATTCAGCCCGCGGCTGAGCGCCCCTTCTACCCGATTTCCTACGCCCAGGAGCGGCTGTGGGTGCTCACCAAGTTTGCGGAGGCGTCCACGGCCTACCACATGCCCGCGGCTTTCCGCGTAAAGCAGGCCCTGAACGTGTCGCTGCTGGAAGCCGCCTTCCGCCACGTAATAGCGCGGCACGAAGTGCTACGGACTGTGTTCACGGAAGCTGCCGGTCAACCGGTGCAACGCGTGCTGGAACCGGCGGACCTGGAATTCAGCATCGACGAAATCACGCTGGACCAAACGCTGACGCCGGAAGAGGAAACGGCCTTCCTGCAACAGGAGTGGAACAAGCCCTTTGACCTGGAAACCGGGCCGCTGCTGCGCTGCTTCCTGCTGCACATGCCCGGCGGCAGCCTGCTGTCCGTGTGCATGCACCACATCATCAGCGACGGGTGGTCGGTAGGCGTATTGCACGCCGACGTGATGCGGGCCTACCAGGACTTGCTGCACGGGCAGTCGGGGCAGCTGCCGACGCTGGGGCTGCAGTTTAAGGACTACGCCACCTGGCAGCGCGAACAGCAGAGGGAAGACGCCCTGCAGCCCTCGCGGGAGTTCTGGGCGACCATGTTCGCGGGTGACATTCCGGTGCTGGAACTGCCCACCGATTTTCACCGGCCCGAAGTCAAAACCTACCGCGGCACTACGCACCTGCACCAGTTCGATCAGGCCGCTACGGCCCGGCTTACCCAGCTGGCCACCAGCTCGGGCGTGAGCCTGTTCATGGCCTTGATGGCGGGGGTGAAGGTGCTGCTGAAGAAGTATTCCAACCAGCAGGACATTGTGGTGGGCACGCCCGTGGCTGGGCGCAACCACCAGCAGTTGCAGGATCAGATCGGGTTCTACGTGAACACGCTGGCGGTACGCACCCAGATTGACTCGCTCGCGTCGTTCCAGGCCTTGCTGTGGCAGGAGCGCGACACGCTGCTGCAAGCCTTCGAGCACCAGGCGTTTCCGTTCGAAACGCTGGTTGAGAGCCTCGGCCTCAAGCGGGATTTGGCCCGCTCGCCCCTTTTCGACGTGATGGTGGTACTGCAGAACCTGGAGGGCGGCCTGTCGGAAACCGAATCGGGCCTGCCCCTGCAACATCTGAAGCTGCCCAGCGGCACGGCCAAGTACGACCTGACTTTCACCTTCGCCGAAAACCAGCACGGGCTGCTCCTGGAGTTGGAGTACAACACGGACCTGTTTGCGGCTGATACCGCCGCGCGGCTGGGCCAGCACCTGGCCAAGGTGTTCGAGCAGGTAACGCAGAATCCGGAGCTGCCCGTCAAGAACATTACCCTGCTCGACGAGGCTGCTTACGAAGTGCTGCTCTCCAAAGCCGACCAGACCGCTGCCGCTTACGACGAAACGGCCACGCTGGTCAGCCTTTTCCAACAAGCCGCCGTGCGCTTCCCGGACCGCATAGCCCTGGTGGTGGGCGCCCGGCAGCTCACGTACCGCGAGCTGGACCTGCGTAGCGGCCAGCTGGCCCGCGTGCTCATCCAGGAGCACCACGTGCAGCCGGAAGACCTGGTAGCGCTGCACTTCGGCCGCAGCGAATGGATGCTGGTAGCCATTCTGGCCGTGCTCAAGGCTGGAGCGGCCTACGTCCCCATCGACCCCACTTACCCCACCGCCCGCATCAACTACCTGCTGGAAGACAGCGGCACCCGGCTCCTGCTGTACGACGCGGCGCCCTCCGCTGCTACCCGCGAGCAGTGGGCCAGCGTAGCCTTCTTAAATGTGGCTGAAGTGGCCTACACCGGGCCGGGCGCACAGGTCAGCGTGGAGCCCGAGCACCTGGCCTACGTCATCTACACCTCCGGCACCACCGGCAACCCCAAGGGCGTGCTCATCGAGCACCGCAACGTCACGCGCCTGCTGTTCCACGAGGGCAACCATTTCGCCTTCCGCGAAACCGATAACTGGTCGTTGTTCCACTCCTACTGCTTCGATTTTTCGGTGTGGGAGATGTACGGCGCCCTGCTCTACGGGGGTACGCTGGTGATGGTCCCGAAGGAGGTGGCCCAGGACAGCGTGGCGTTCTACGACTTCCTGCTGGAAGAGCAGATAACTGTGCTCAACCAGACGCCCACCGCCTTCCGCAGCTTGGTGCAAAGCAACCAGGAGCGGTTTGCCGACGCACCGCTGGCCGTTCGCTACCTCGTCTTTGGCGGGGAAGCACTGATGCCCGAAGTGCTGCGCACCTGGGCCGCCGCCATGCCACAGTGCCGCAACATCAACATGTACGGCATCACCGAAACCACCGTCCACGTCACCTTTAAGGAACTGACCGCGGCGGAGATTGAGGCCAACAAGAGCAACATCGGCCTGCCCATTCCCACGCTGAGCTGCTACGTACTCGACGCCGACCTGCAACAGGTTCCCGTCGGCGTCATCGGGGAGCTGTGCGTGGGCGGCGCCGGCGTAGCCCGCGGCTACCTCAACAAGCCCGCCCTGACGGCGGAGCGGTTTGTGGCCGACCCGGTGCGCAAACCCGGCCGGCTGTACCGCTCCGGCGACTACGCCCGCATTCTGGCCAACGGCGACCTGGAGTACATCGGCCGCAAGGATGACCAGGTGAAAATCCGCGGCCACCGCATCGAAACCGCCGAAGTCGAGGCGGCCATCATGCGCCAGGAGGGCGTGAAAGACGCGGTGGTACTGCCCTACAAAAACAAAGAGGGCGAGTACGAGCTCAGCGCCTACTACATCACGCCCGAGAGCCTGACCTGGCAAGAGTTGCGCCAAGCGCTGATCAAAGCCCTGCCGGCTTACATGGTGCCTTCGCACCTATTTGCCCTCGCGGCCTTCCCCATTAACAGCAACGGCAAGCTCGACAAAACCGCTCTGCCCCAGCCCACGAGCGGAGGAACCCAGTCCGCTTTCGTGGACTACCGCCACGCACTGGACCGGCAGATTGCCGCCATCTGGGAGGAGATTCTGGAAAAGGAAAACATCGGCATCCGGGACAATTTCTTCGAGCTCGGCGGCCACAGCCTGAAAGCCACCCGCGTGCTTTCGCGCATTCATGCCGAGTACGGGGTGAAGGTGGACCTGCGCAACCTCTTCCTGGACCCCACGGTGGAGCACCTGGCCAACTACATCGAGACGGTGCGCTGGATGGATAATCAAGAAGCAATTCTGCAAGAGGATCAAGACGAACTGATTTTTTAAGATGAAAAAAGTACTAGAGTTTCTGGGAGGCTTCCGAGAAAAAGGCATTCATCTTTCCATCGATCAATCCGGCTCGCACCTAAAGCTGAAGGGCAACCTGGCGAGCCTTTCCGCCCAGGACAAAGAAGACCTGGCCTTTCACAAGGCGGCCATCCTAGCCCTGCTGCGGGACAATAGCACCTCTTCTTTCGACTCCATTGCGCCCGTTGCGCAGCAGGCGAACTATGCCCTCTCCTCCTCCCAGATGCGGCTGTGGGCGCTAAGCCAGTTCGAAGCCGCCAGCATTGCCTACAACGTGCCCGTCGCCTACCAGTTCGACGGCGCCTTGGACGTGCCGTTGTTTGAGGCCACGCTGCAGGAAATGATTGCCCGGCACGAGATTCTACGCACCGTGTTCCAGGAAGACGAGCATGGAGAAGCGCGGCAGTACGTGCTGGAGCCGGCGGCCAGCCGCTTTCGGCTCGAGTGCCAGGACCTGCAACTAGAAGCCCAGCCCGAACAGGCGGCGCGCGCCTTGGTAAACCGCGCCACGAATACAGCCTTCGATCTGCGGCAGGGCCCACTGCTGCGGGCACAGCTGCTGCAGGTGCGCCCCACGCGCTGGGTGTTTGCGTGCACGCTGCACCACATCATCAGCGACGCGTGGTCGATGCAGGTGCTCATGCAGGAGCTGCTGCTGCTCTACAACGCCAAAGTCCGACAGGAACCCTCACCGCTGGCGCCGCTGCGCATTCAATACAAGGACTACACGGCCTGGCAGGCGCGGCAGCTAAGCGGAGCATTCCTGCACGAGCACCAGATCTACTGGCAGCAGCAGCTGGCGGGCGAATTGCCGGTGCTGGCGCTGCCGACGGATATGCCCCGGCCGACCACCAGAACCTACAACGGCGACGTAGTTCATCACCTGATTGAGGCTTCGTTGTGCGAGGCTCTGCGGACGCTAACCCAGGCGCATGGCGGCACCTTATTCATGGGCTTGCTGGCCGCGGCCAATGCCCTGCTCTACCGCTACACGCAGCAGGAAGACCTGATTATTGGCAGCCCGGTGGCTGGGCGGGAGCATGTGGACCTGCACAACCAGATCGGCTTCTACGTCAATACGCTGGCGCTGCGGACCCGCCTGACCGACACGGACAGCTTCACCGACTTGCTGCTCAAGACCAAGCAAACGGTACTGGATGCCACCAAGCATCAAGTCTACCCGTTTGAGCGCTTGGTAGAGGACTTGCAGTTGCCGCGCGATACCAGCCGCAACCCGCTGTTCGATGTAATGGTGGTGCTCCAGAACGCCGAAGGCAAAAGTGCCTCCACGCAGCAGCTGGAAGGCATCACCATCAGCCCCCTGCCCGAAGAGCAGGTAGTCAGCAAGCTCGACCTCATCTTTCATTTCACGGAAAAGGAAGGCACCCTGCAGATGCAGGTGGAGTACAACCGGGACCTGTTCGAGCGGGCGACGGCCGCGCGGCTGGCGGCGCACTTCGCCCAGCTGCTGCAGGCCCTGGTGCACGCCCCCGCCACGCCCGTGCACGCGCTCGACTTCCTCTCCGCCCCCGAGCGCGAGCAGTTGCTGCACGCCTTCAACGACACCGACCAGCCCTATCCCCGCCACCACTCCGTCGTGGACCTGTTCGAGCAGCAAGCCCTCGATAACCCCGACCACGTGGCGCTGATCTGCCAGCAGCGCACGCTCACTTACCGGCAGCTCAACGCGCACGCCAACCGCCTGGCGCACTACCTGCAAGCTCAGTATCAACTACAGCCCGACGACCTGGTGGGCCTGCAGCTGGAGCGTAACGAGTGGCTGCTCATCAGCATCCTCGCCATTCTGAAAGCGGGTGCCGCCTACGTGCCCATCGACCCGGAGTACCCGCAGGAGCGCATTGACTTCCTGGTGCAGGACAGCCAGTGCAAGGCCGTGGTGAACGTGGCCGCGCTGCGCGCCTACCGGACCGTGGCTGCCGAGTATCCGATCCACAACCCCACGGCTACGGCTGGGCCCGAGAACCTGGCTTACATCATCTACACCTCCGGCACCACGGGCCAACCCAAGGGCGTGATGATCGAGCGCGGCAGCCTGCTGGCCCGCATGCATTACTTCCAGCACCTCTACCAGCTGGGCCCCGACGACCGTGCCCTGTTCTACCATTCGTACAGCTTCGATGCGTCCGTCGAGGAGTACCTGCTGCCGCTGCTGTCTGGCGCCACCTGCGTCATTGCCCCCTCCGACATCAAGCAGGATCTGGTAAACAACCTGGTAAACCTTATTGGAGAGCACCGCATCACGAAAATGAATGCGCCGCCTCTGCTGCTGGGTGAACTAGCCCTGACGGCTGATCATACGACGCAAGCTCAACTCTCGACGCTTCGGCACGTGGTGTCGGGGGGTGACCAGCTGACGCTGGCGGTGGTGCGGGCCTTCCAGCAGCGCTTCGCCGCGCGCCTCTACAACTCCTACGGGCCGACGGAAAACACGATCGACTCCACCAACTGGCCCGTGCCCGCCGCCCCGGCCCGCGTCAGCATCGGCGCCCCCGTGCCCAACGCCGAGGCCTACGTGCTCGGCCCGCTGGGCCAGCTGCAGCCGCTCGGGGTGCCCGGCGAGCTGTACGTGGGCGGGGCGGGCCTGGCCCGCGGCTACTGGCAGCGGCCCGAACTCACGGCCGACAAGTTCGTCCCCCACCCCTTCCGCCCCGCCCCGGCCCGCCTCTACCGCACCGGCGACCGGGCCCGCTGGCTGCCCGGCGGCACGCTCGAGTTCCTCGGCCGCCTGGACCAGCAGGTCAAGGTGCGCGGCTTCCGCGTCGAGCTGGGCGAAATCGAGGCCGCCCTGCTGCGCCACCCCCGGGTCACGGCCGCCGCCGTGCTGGCCCGCCCCCACGGCGCCGACAAGCTGCTGGCCGCCTACCTGGTGGCCCCCGACCCGCTCAGCGCCCCCGAGCTGCGCGCCTTCCTGGCCCGCCTGCTCCCCCACCACCTGCTGCCCCACCACTTCGTCCAGCTCCCGGCCCTGCCCCGCACCCCCCACGGAAAACTCGACCGCAACGCCCTGCCAGAACCCGACCACCACTCCCTCGGCGCGGGTACTCCGTTCCTGGCGCCGCGTACGGAGAATGAGCAACAGCTCGTGCAGGTACTGGAAGACGTGCTCAAACACGGATCCATTGGCCGCCAGGACGACTTCTTTGCCCTGGGCGGCGACTCTATCAAGTCCATCCAAATCGTCGCACGTCTCCGGCAGCGGGGCCTCGCCCTCTCCATCCGCGACATCCTGCTGCATCCGGTGGTGGAAGAACTGGCCACCTACCTGCAGCCGGTGCAACGCGTCAGCGAGCAAGGCCCGGTAACAGGCCTGATTCCGCTGAGCCCCGTACAGGCAGCATTCTTCGAACGCGCCGCCCCAGCCCCGCACCACTACAACCAATCGGTGCGGCTGCAGAGCCGGGAACCGCTGGCCACGGCGAGTGTGCAGGCAGCCCTTGATGCGCTGCTGGTTCACCACGATGCGCTGCGCATGCGCTTCCGGCCAACGCCGCAGGGCTGGGCGCAGGAAAACCTAGCTCCCGGCGAGCACGCCGCACTGGAAGTGCTGACCGTGGCCGACGAGGCCGAGCTGGTGGCGCACTGCGAGCGTCTGCAAGCTGCCCTCAGCCTGGAAGACGGCCCCCTGCTGCGGGCCGGGCTCTTCCACACCCCGCAGGGCGATGAGCTGCTGCTGGTGGCGCACCACTTGGTGGTTGATGGCGTCTCCTGGCGCATCCTGCTGGAAGATATGGCCACGCTCTACCAACAGCATCAGGCGCAGGCACCGCTGCAACTGCCGCAAAAGACGGATTCCTTCCTGTACTGGCAACAGCAGCAGGTGGCCTACGCTCAGAGCACGCAGTTGCAACAGGAAGAGGCTTACTGGACCGAGCTGGCCGCCACGCCGCTAGCAGCCTTGCCCCTCGACAAGCCGGCCGGGCGCAACACCGTGCAGGATGCAGCGGCCGAGGCCTTCGTGCTCGAAGAAGCCACGACGACCCGCCTGCTGACCAAGTGCCACGCGGCCTACCGGACCGAGATAAACGACGTGCTGCTGACGGCGCTCGGCCTGGCCATGCAGGAAACGTTCGGCCTGAGCCGCGTCGGCGTAAACCTGGAAGGTCACGGCCGCGAGCCGCTGGGCTCCGATGCGGACGTGACCCGCACGGTAGGCTGGTTCACAACGGTGTATCCCGCCGTGCTGGACCTGCAGCACCGCCACGACCGGGTGCGGCAGCTGATTGCCGTCAAGGAGCACCTGCACCGCATCCCCAACAAAGGCATCGGCTTTGGCGTGCTGCGTTACCTGGCTGGCAAAGAGCTGGCTATCAGCCCAGAAATCACCTTCAACTACCTCGGCGACTTTGGGGCGGGCGTAGCCTCGGCCGAGGGCACCCCGCTGTTCACCTTCTCCGGTGAAGAACGCGGCCGCGAAACGGCCGATGACCGTCGGCGCGAATCGGTACTGGATGTGGGCGCCATGGTAGTAGCGGGGCAGCTGCGCCTGTCCGTCGCCTACAGCACCGAGCAGTACGAGGCGGCTACCATTCAGCGGCTTACGCAGGCTTACCAGCAGCACTTGCTGGCCCTGATCGACGTGCTGGCCGCGACTGCCGAGCCGCAGGCTACGCCCGTGGACTTCACTTGGAAGCACCTTCCGGTGGAACAGCTGCTGAGCTGGCAGCCCCACCATCGTCTGGAGGATGTGTACCCGCTCAGCCCCTTGCAGGAAGGTTTCTTCTTTCACTGGCTGAGCCAGCCCGACGGCCCGGTTTACTTCGAGCAGACCAATTACCGCGTGAAGGGCAGCCTGGACGTAGCCCTGCTGCAGCAGAGCTACCAGCAGCTGGTGAGCCGCCACGCCGCCCTGCGCACCGTGTTCACGCAGGAATTCGGCGACCAGCCCCTGCAAGTGGTGCTGAAAGATGCTGCGCCCACCTTTCGTTTCTGCTCGCTGGCTGGCGAGCCGCAGCCGGAAATGGCGGTGGTGGCCAGCAAGCAAGCCGACCGGGCCGAGGGCTTTGACTTGCGCGCCGAGGCCCCGATTCGCCTGACAGTGCTGGAAGTCGCGGCGCAGGAATACGAGTTTATCTGGAGCCACCACCACATCCTGATGGACGGCTGGTGCGGCAGCATCCTGATTAAGGAGTTCTTCCAGCTGTACTACGGCCTGCTCACCGGCCAAGCGCCCGCCTTGCCGCCGGCGCCGTCTTACGCCACTTACATCGCGTGGCTGATGCAGCGCGACCAAGCCACGGCCACGCAGTACTGGTCCCGTTATCTGGCTGGTTACGATACGGTTCGGGCGCTGCCCCAGCAGCCCGACGAGCAGCTCACCGGCCCGGCCCACCGCCAGCACGAATTTGCCCTGGCCGAGCCGCTGCGCCAGCGCCTGCGGACGTACTGCGCCAGCGCAGGCCTGACCGAAAACACCTTCGTGCAAACGGCGTGGGGGCTGCTGCTCAGCAAGTACACCAACGCCGAAGACGTGGTGTTCGGCGCCGTCGTTTCGGGCCGGCCGGCCGAGCTGGCCGGGGTCGAGGACATGATTGGCCTGTTCATCAACACGGTACCGGTGCGCGTGCACGCCCCCGGCGCGGTGACGGTAGCTGAGTTATTGCAGCAAGGTCAGCAGGCCGCTATTGCCGGCGTGGAGCATCATTACGCCCAGCTGGCTGACATCCAGAGTGCTTCGGGCCTGGGCCAGCATCTGTTCGACCACGTACTCGTGTTCGAGAATTACCCCGTGCAGCAGCTGGTGGAAAACAGCCTCGCGCCGGGCGAAGCCAACGGGCTGAGCCTGGTGTCGGTCGATGTATTCGAGCAGGGCAACTACGACTTCTCGGTCTTGGTAGCACCGGGCGAGCAGCTGACCTTCCAGTTCCGCTACAACGCCGCCAAGTTCTCGGCCGCGCAGATGCGCCGCATGCAGGACCACCTCGGTCACCTGATCGAAGCCATGGTGAACGACCCCGAGACGCGGGTGCAGGACTTGGCTTACCTCTCGGTTGCTGAGCGGCACCAGCAGCTGGCCGGCTTCAACGGCCGGACGGCGGCTTACCCCATTGAGCAAACGCTGACGGCCTTGTTTGAGCAGCAGGCCGCGGCCACGCCCGAGCGCCCGGCCCTGGTCTGCGCCGAGAGTAACCTGACGTACCGCGAGCTGAACGAGCAGGCCAACCGCCTGGCCCATTACCTGCAAGCCCGGCACCAGCTGCGCCCCGACGAACTGGTGGGCCTGCAGCTGGAGCGCAGCGAATGGCTCATTGTCAGCATCCTGGCCGTGCTCAAAACCGGCGCCGCGTACGTACCGGTCGATCCGGAATACCCGCAGCAGCGCATCGAGTACATCATGCGGGACAGCCAGTGCACCACCGTGCTCGACGCGGCGGCCCTGGCAACCTTCCGCGAGGTAGCGGCGCAATACCCCGTCACCAACCCCGCAGCGACGGCCAGGCCCGACGACCTGGCTTACGTCATCTACACTTCCGGCTCCACGGGTCAGCCCAAGGGCGTGCTCATTCCGCACGCGGCTATCATCAACACGATCTGGGCCCAACAGGAGGCTTTCGCCGTGGTGCCCGGCGAGCGGCACCTGCAGTTTGCGTCCCCGGCTTTCGACGCCTCAGTGTCGGAAATCTTCGTGGCGCTGCTTTCCGGCAGCACACTCTACGTGGTCAGCGAAACCCTGAAACGCAACCCCTCGCTCTTCCAGGAGTACCTCACGGCCAACGCGCTTGACCTGGCCACCATTCCGCCGGCATACCTCAAGCTGCTGGATATCGAGCAGCTGCCGACGCTGCGCAAGCTGGTAACGGCGGGCGAGCCGGCCGTAGCCGAAACCGCGGCCGCTTTCACCCGCACGGGCGCTTACTTCAACGCTTACGGCCCCACCGAAGTCAGCATTTGCGGCTCGGTGTACCGCCTCGACGCGCCAGTGCCCGAGGCGATGCGCGAAGTGCCCATCGGGGTGCCGCTGCCCAACGTGCAGCTCTATGTCACCGATGAGCACCTGAACCTGCTGCCGCTGGGTGCGGTCGGGGAAATCTGCATCGGCGGCGCGGGCCTGGCGCGGGGCTACCTGCGCCGGCCCGAGCTGACGGCCGAGAAGTTCGTGCCCAACCCCTTCCGGGCCGGCGAGCGGATGTACCGCACCGGCGACCTGGGCCGCTGGCTGCCCGACGGCAATCTGGTGTTCGTCGGCCGCAAGGACGACCAGGTGAAGATTCGGGGCCACCGCGTGGAACTGGGCGAAATAGAAGCCGCCCTGCTGCTGCACCCCGCCGTGACGGCCGCCGTGGTAACGGCCCGCACCGATGCCGAAGGCGAGCGGTACCTGGTGGCCTACGTGGCGGGCAGCGCCGAGCTGCCGGCCTCCGAACTGCGCGGCTTCCTGGCGCGCACGCTGCCCGGCTACATGCTGCCGGCGCATTACGTGCAGCTGCCGGAGCTGCCGCTCACCCAGCACGGCAAGGTGGACCGCCGCCAGCTGCCCGACCCGGCTACGGGCGAGGGCGCAGCCGGCCGCGCCTACGCTCCGCCGCGCACCGAGCTGGAAACGCAGCTGGTAGAAATCTGGCAGCAGATTCTGGGCCGCAAGCAAGTCGGCATCCAGGACAACTTCTTCGAAATAGGCGGCAACTCTATCAAAATCATTCGGTTGGCACAGGCCATCAGCCGGGTGCTGGGCCAGGACCTGAGCGTGACCGTGCTCTTCCAGTACGCCAGCATTCAGGAGCTGGTCGATTACCTCACCAGCGAGCCGGCCCCCGTGGAGGAGGACGTCTTCGAACGGGACGAACTGCTGGCCGACCTCGACAAATTCAACTTTAGCGCAGATGACTTCAGCTAGGAAGTACGACGGCTTGGAAATAGCCATTATCGGCATGTCCGGGCGCTTCCCGCACAGCGCCGACCACCGGCAGTTCTGGCAGCACCTCAAGCAGGGCCACGAGTTGCTGCACACCTTTAGCGACGAGGAGCTGCGGCAGGCAGGCGTGCCCGAAAGCAGCCTGCAGGACAGACGCTACGTGAAGACCGTGGGCGTGGTCGACGACAAGGACTGCTTCGACGCCAGCTTCTTCGGCTACAGCGTGCCCGAAGCCACGTTTATGGACCCGCAGATCCGGCTGTTCCACGAGCAGTGCTGGACCGCCCTGGAAGACGGCGGCTACACCGGCCAGCTGGACAAGCAGCGCATCGGCCTGTACGCCGGCGCCTCGGTGAACGACAACTGGAAGCTGCACGCTTATGAGCACGCGGCTACCTCGGGCGTCGATCCGTTCTACCTGAACATGATTTCGGCGCACCGGTTCATCACCACCCTGGTGTCGTACAAGCTGAACCTGCGCGGCCCCTCGGTATTCACCGATACGGCCTGCTCTACCTCGCTGACGGCCGTGCAGCTGGCCTGCCGCAGCCTGCTCATGCGCGACTGCAGCCTGGCGCTGGCCGGGGGCGTGTCGCTGAAAACGCTGAAGAGCAAGGGCTACTTCTACGAGGAAGGCATGGTGTCCTCGGCCGACGGCCACTGCCGCACGTTTGACGCCTCGGCCTCCGGCACGGCTTCCGGCGAAGGCGCCGGCGTGGTGCTGCTCAAGCGCCTGAGTGAGGCCATCAAGGACGGGGACCATATCTACGCCGTCATCCGGGCGGCCGTGCTCAACAACGACGGCAGCCAGAAGGTGGGCTACACCGCGCCCAGCGTGAAAGGCCAGGCCGACTGCATCCGAACGGCGCAGCGCCTGGCGGGTGTGCCGCCCCAGAGCATCAGCTACGTGGAGGCCCACGGCACGGCCACCCGCCTCGGCGACCCGGTGGAAATCCGCGCCCTCAACGAAGCGTTTGGGGTCGGCGGCCAGGGAAAATACTGTGCCATCGGCTCGGTGAAGTCCAACATGGGTCACCTCGACGCGGCCGCGGGCATTGCGGGCCTGCTCAAAGTAGCCCTGAGCCTGAAGCACCGCCTGCTGCCGGCAAGCCTGCACTTCAAGAGCCCGAACCCGGAAATTGACTTTGCCAGCGGACCTTTCCACGTCAATACTGAGCTGCGCCCTTGGGAGCCGCGCGACAATTTCCCCCTACGGGCCGGGCTTAGCTCGCTGGGCATCGGCGGTACCAATGCCCACCTGGTGCTGGAAGAAGCGCCCGAGCAGCCGGCTACCGGCCCGGGGCGGCCTCACCAGCTGCTGACCGTATCGGCCAAAACGCCGGGTGCCGTGGGCCGCTACCTGGGTGCGCTGGAGCAGTTTCTGCACTCCGATGAGCCCCTGAACCTGGCCGATATGGCCTACACCCTGCAGGCCGGTCGCAAGCACTTCCCCTACCGCAAGACGCTGGTGTTCCAGGACCGCGCCGGGCTGCTCGAGCAGCTGCAGGCCGCTAAGGCAGAAGCCCAGTTTCCGAAGGCCAACGAGCAGCGCAGCAAGGTGGTGTTCATGTTTTCGGGGGCCGGCTCGCAGTACGTGACCATGGGCCAGGGCCTGTACGAAACGGAAGAAGTTTTCCGTCAGGCCATGGACCAGGGCTTTGAGCAATTGCGGCAGCTGACCGGCGAAGATTACCGCACCTTGTTCTACCCGGCCGAACCGGGCGAGTACCGCATCAACCACATGCTACACGCGCAGCCGGCCATTTTCTTGTTCGGGTACGCGCTGGCCAAGCTGCTCATGTCGTACGGCGTGACGCCGGATTACATGATGGGCCACAGCGTGGGCGAGTATGCGGCGGCCTGCCTGAGCGGCGTGTTTTCGTTTGAAGACGCCCTTAAGCTGGTAGTGCGCCGCGGGCAGCTGATGCACAGCCTGCCCGAGGGCGCCATGCTCAGCGTGCCGCTACCGGAAGCCGAGGCCCAGCAGTACCTGAATTCGCAGGTGTCGCTGGCCGCCGTCAACGGCCCGGAGCAAGTTGTGCTGTCGGGCACCATTCCAGCCATTCATGTGCTGATGGCCCGCCTGGAGGCCGACGACATTCCCAGCACCCTGCTGCACGCCACCCACGCCGGGCACTCGTTCATGCTCGACCCCATTCTGGCGGCTTACCGCGCCGATGTGCAAAGCGTGACGCGCCATGCCCCAACCATCCCCTTCGTCTCGTGCCTGACGGGTCAGCTGGTAACGGCCGACGAATGCCAGTCGGCCGACTACTGGGTGCGGCACATGCGCGAAACGGTGCGCTTCTCCGACGGCGTGGCCACCCTGGCGGCGGCCCACAGCTCGGCGGTATTTGTGGAGCTGGGCGCCAGCAACGCCCTGACCAGCCTGCTGCGCCAGCGCAAAGACGGCCCCTTGGCAGCCGTGAACCTGGTGAAGCACCCGAAAGAAGCCGAGCACGACGCTCCCTACCTGCTAAGCCGGCTGGGCCAGCTCTGGGTGCGGGGTCTGGACCTTGACTGGTCGGCGCTGCACCGCCACGAAGCCCGGCGGCGGGTATCACTGCCGACCTACGCCTTCGAGCCCCTTCGGTTCCCCGCAGAGGTTGAGCCCTTTGCCTCGGGCTTAATGGCTGCTCCGGGCCTTCCGCAGCCGGGCGCTCAGCAGAGCCTGCGCGACTGGCTGTATTACCCGACCTGGAAGCGCGCGGAGCGCCTGGGCACCGCCGTACTCGGCCCGCGGGAAAGCTTTGTTTACTTCTCTCCGGGCGGTGAGTTTGCCCAATCCCTCGCCATTGCCCTGCGTGAGGCCGGCCACACGGTAGTGGAGGTAGTAGCCGGCGAAGCCTACCAGTCATTGGAGGACGGACGCTACGCGCTGAACCCGACGCAGCCCACCGATTTCACGCAGTTGGTGCGGGCCTTGCAGGCTGAGGGCCTCGGCGCCACCACCGTACTCTACGCCTGGCCCCTGGCCGCCACCGAGCCCCTTACGTCGCTGTCGGCCGAGGCCCCGGCGTTCGGGCTGGCGTACCTGGGGCTGGCTCACGCCATGCAGGCCCTGGCCCCGGAGTTCACGCTCAAAAGCGTGGCCGTCCTCACCAGCGGCTTGCATCAGGTGCTGGGCTCGGAGCAACTGGCCTACGTACAGTCGTTGGCGCTGGGCCTGGTTCGCGTTATTCCGCAGGAATACGGCATTCCCTGCTCCAACATCGACCTGGACCCGCAGAACCCGGGCAGCCTGACGGCCCTGGTACAGGAAATCGGGCAGCACAGCAGCGGCAAAGACCGCGTGGTGGCGCTGCGCCACGGCAAACGCTGGGTGGAGGATTTCGAGCACCACGTCGCCGACGAGCAGCCCCTGCTGCCCGGCGGCCGACAGGGTGGCAAATACCTGCTGACGGGCGGGCTGGGCAACGTGGGCTATACCCTGGCCCAGCACCTACTCACGCGCTACGATGCCACCATCATCCTGCTGGGCCGCCGCGACCTGGCGCAGCTGCCAGCCGCAGCCCAGCAGAAGTGGCAGCACCTGCGCAGCCTTAGCACCCGGGTCAGCTACCACAGCTTCGACGTGGCCGATGCCGCGGCGCTGGAGCGTCTGGTGGCCGCCGAAGAAGCCGCAGGCCAGCCCATCGATGGGGTTATTCACGCCGCGGGCGTCACCGACGAGCGGTACTTCGAGCTCATCGACGACCTCACCCCGGCCAGGGCCTTGACCATGCTCAGCCCGAAGGTGATGGGCCTGGAAAGCCTCTATGCCGTTTTCAAGTACCGCAACCCTGATTTCGTTTGGCTCACGTCCAGCATGTCGACCGTTCTCGGGGGCTTGAGCTTTGCCTCTTACGTGGCGGCCAACGCCTACATGAACCACTTCATGACGGCGCGGGCAGCCGAGCTGCCGGGCTGGAAATGCATGGTGGTGGGCGGTATTGCCTTCGACGCCGACTCCCCGGCAGCCAACGACGCTACGCGCTCCGCCCTGCGGCCGCAGGAAGTCGTGGAGCTGTTCGAGTGGCACGTGGGCGGCCCAGCCCAGCCGCTGGTGCTGCAATCGACGCAGGATATCTGGGCCCTGAAACGCCTCTCCCTCCGCAAGCCCGACGAGGCCCTGGCAGCTCAGCCCGAGCCCACCACGACGACTGGCGCCCACAAGCTGGAACGGCCGCATCTGCTCAATAGCTACGTAGCGCCCGCCACGGCCACCGAGCACAAGCTCCAGGGCATTTTCGAGGACTTCTTCGGCATTGCCGGCATCGGGGTCGAAGACCTGTTCTTCGATTTGGGCGGCGACTCGCTCAAGGGTATGATGCTGCTCAAGCGCATCAAGCAGGGCTTCAACGTGCAGCTGCCTCTGCGCGACTTCCTGCTCAACGCCACCATCCGCTTTATCGCCGAAAAGCTAGACGAGCTGGCGGCTGCGCCCGCCGAGGAGCACAAGGCGGAAGTGAGCATCGAGCCGGTGAGCCCGCAAAGCTCCTACGCCCTGTCGACCTCGCAGTTCCGGATGTGGCTGCTGAGCCAGATGCCCGAAAGCAACGTGGCCTACAACATGCCGGGCATGTACGAGTTCGAGGGCGAACTGGACCAGACAGCCCTGGCGCAGGCTTTTCACACGCTGATTGAGCGCCACGAAAGCCTGCGCACGGTGTTCCGGGAAGAAGCCGAAGGCGAAGTCCGCCAGTACATTCTGGAGCCGGCCGCCGTGGGCTTCCGCATCGCCCACCACGATGCGCGGACGGTAGCCAACCAGGCCGACTGGTTGCAGCAGCAGGTTCAGGCCCTGTTTGTGCAGCCCTTCGATCTGGCCCAGGGCCCGCTGCTGCGCGCCAGCCTCTACCAGGTGGCCGACGACCAGTGGGTGTTTGCCTACGTGATGCACCACATTGCCGGCGACGGGTGGTCGATGGGCATCGTGATGAAGGAGCTGATGCTGCTCTACCACGCCTACTGCGCCGGGCAGCCCTCGCCGCTGGTGCCGCTGCGCATTCAGTACAAGGACTACGCCGCCTGGCAGCAAACCCAGCTCAGCGGGGCCAACCTGGAAAAGTACCACGCCTACTGGCAGCAGCAGCTGACCGCACCGCTGCCGGTGCTCGATATTCCCGGCAGCCGGCCGCGCCCGGCCATGAAAACCTACCGCGGCGACGCCGTGGCTAAGGTATTCGGGGCCGAGCTGAGCCGCGACTTCCAGAGCCTGGTGCAGGGCTACGGCAGTACCCTGTTTATGGGCCTGCTGGCCGCCGTGAACGTGCTGCTGCACAAGCACGCCGAGCAGGATGACCTGATTCTGGGCACGCCGATTATGGGCCGGGAACACCTGGACCTGGAAGACCAGGTGGGTTTCTACCTGAACACCCTGGCGCTGCGCACCCGCCTCACGCCCCAGGACAGCTTCCGCTCGGTGCTTGATCAGGCGCGCAACGTCACGCTCGGGGCCTTCGAGCACCAGCTCTTTCCCTTCGACCAGCTGCTGGACGAGCTGCAACTGCCGCGCGACATCAGCCGCAACCCGCTGTTTGATGTGATGATCATCCTGCAGAACACGCAGGGCAGCAACCCCTTGCCGCCCCCGGAGGACGGACGCCTGCGCATTCGCCACTACCAGGGCCGCCAGACGCTCACCAGCAAGTTCGACCTCACTTTCGACTTCGTGGAGGCCGGCGACGAGATACACCTCAAGCTCGTCTTCAACCGCGACCTGCTGCCGCGCAGCACGGCCGAGCAGCTCGTCGAGTACCTGGAGCGCCTGCTGCAAGCCATTGTGGCCCAGCCCCACGCTCCGCTGCGGCAGCTGCAATACCTCAGCCCGGCCGAGCAGCAGCAGCTGGCGGTGCTGCAAGGCGAGTTCAACGCCGCCCTGAGTGACGAATTCTAATGCCGGCCGACGGCCCCGGCTCCGCCGCCGGTGGCCCGTCGTCTTCAAGAGTTAACCAGTACCATGGACAAGAAAGTAATCCACCGTGTATTCGAGGCGCAGGTCGGCACCTTCGCCGACGCTGTTGCCATAGAATCGGGCAGCCGCCGCATTACCTACCAGGAGCTCAACGGGCAGGCCAACCGGCTGGCCCACTTGCTGCAGACCACCGGCTGCGGCCGCGAAACCATCGTGCCCGTGGTGGCCCCGGCCTCCATCGAGCTGGTGGGTGCCATGCTGGCCGTGTTCAAGAGCGGCGGCGTTTACCTGCCCGTCGACTTAGCCTTCTCCGAACGGCTCCTCACGCAGGTCTTCACCGACACTTACGAGGGCATCGTGGTGGTGGCCGCCGAGTGGGAGGCCGAGCTGCGGCAGCTCACCGAGCGGCTGGGCGTCGTTATCCAGCACCTCATCGTGCTTGAGACAGCCCAGGCGCCGCGCCTGCTCAGCCAGACGGCCGCGGGCTTGCAGGCCGTGGCCTACGCCGAAACGCCCGCGTGGCAGGACAACCTGACCCAGGTAGTCACCGGTACCGACAGCAACTACATCTTCTATACCTCCGGCTCCACGGGCGCGGCCAAGGCCATTGTGGGGGCGCACGCCAGCCTGAGCCACTTCATTCACTGGGAGGTGCGCGAGTTCGGGCTCGGACCCGACACGCGGGTCAGCCAGCTCATCCAAGTGACGTTCGATGCCTCACTGCGCGACATGTTCGTGGCGCTGCTCTCGGGCGGCACGCTCTGCATCCCGCCCGCTGCCGTCAAGGAAAACCCGCTGCAACTGCTGGACTGGCTGGCGCGCACCGGCATCACCCTGGTACACTGCGTGCCCTCGTTGTTTCGGGTGCTCACGGCGGAGTGGCAGAAGAACCCGGATGCCTACTTCGACCTCAGCCAACTCGCTCACGTGCTCATGTCGGGCGAGGCTCTGTTTGCCCGCGACGTGGTGAACTGGCGCAGTGTAGCGGGCTTTGGCACCCAGCTTGTTAACCTCTACGGCGCCACCGAAACCACGCTGATCAAAACCTTTTACCGCATCGGGGAAGTGGGCCCCAACCCCGCCCAGCCCATTCCCATCGGCGTGCCCATCAGCAATACCAGCGTGGCAGTGGTGAAGGACGGGCGGATGTGCAAGCCCGGCGAAGTCGGTGAGCTGTACATCAAAACGCCGTTTGCCACCAAAGGCTACTTCCGCAACGAGGCCCTGACCCAGCAGTGCTTCGTGCAAAACCCGCTGCAGACGCAGGATAAGGACATCGTCTACAAAACCGGCGACCTGGGCTGCTGGCTGCCCGACGGCAACCTGGAACTGCAGGGCCGCCTCGATGGGCAGGTGAAAGTAAACGGCATTCGGGTAGAGCTACCCGACGTGGAGCGGGCCCTGCGCACCGTGGCCGGCGTAACGGGCGCGGTGGTAAAGCCCCACCACTCCGAGCGCGGCACAAGCCTGGCCGCCTACTACACCGGCACGCAGCAAGACCCGGCCCAGCTGCGCGAGGCGCTGCTGCAAGAGCTGAACGCGCAGGTAATTCCGTCCTGGTTTGTGTGGCTGCCGGCGTTTCCGCTGAACCTGAATGGCAAGGTGGACAAGCATGCCCTGCCGCAGCCGCAGCAGGTGGCAGGCGAAACCCGCTTTCAGCCGCCCGTGGGCGAGGTCGAAACCACGCTGGCCGCCTGCTGGCAGGATGTGCTGGGCCACGAGGCATTCGGCCGGCTCGATTCCTTCTTTGGCGTGGGCGGGCACTCCCTGCGCGCCATCCAGCTGGTGTCGCGCATCAGCAAGGCTTTTGGCGTGCAGCTGCGGGTGGCCGACGTGTTTACCCGCCCTACCCTGGCGGCCCAGGCCGCGCTGATCGGCGGCAGCCTGCAAACCACGTACGAGCAGATTCAGCCCGTACCGGCCAGCGCCCACTATCCGCTGTCGCCGGCCCAGCGCCGCCTCTGGATCCTGAGTCAGTTTGAGGAAAGCGCCGTGGCCTACCACATGCCCAGCGCGTTTGTGCTGGAAGGGCAGCTTCAGCTCGATGCCCTCCAGACAGCGCTGGCCGGGCTGGTGGCCCGCCACGAAATTCTGCGCACGGTGTTCCGCGAAGATGAGCGCGGCGAAGTGCGCCAGTTCGTGCAACCGGCCGACAATGAATTCCCACTGAATTACATCGACTTCCGGGGCGTGGCCGAGCAGCTGACGGCGGTGCAAGCGGCCGTGCAAGCGGCGGCTATGCAGCCTTTCGACCTGGCCCACGGCCCCCTGTTGCGCGTCAGCCTGTTTCAGACGGCGGATGACCGGTGGGTGTTTGCCTACGTGATGCACCACATCATCAGCGACGGGTGGTCCATGGGTATCCTCGTCAGCGAGCTGCTGGCGGCTTACAATGCCCTGGTACGGCAGCAGCCGTACGCGCCGGCGCCGCTGCGCATTCAGTACAAAGACTACGCGGCCTGGCAGCAGGCGCAGCTCAGCGGCGAGTTGCTGGTAGCCCACCGTCAGTTCTGGCTCACGCAGCTGGGCGGGGAACTGCCCGTGCTCGAGCTGCCGCTGGACAAAAAGCGTCCGACCCAGCAGACGTTCAATGGCGCGAGCCTTTCCCGGCGCTGGGATACCGCTACGGGTGGTGCGCTGCGCGCCCGCTGCCAGGAGCAGGACGGCACCTTGTTTATGGGCTTGGTAGCGGCCATCAACGCGCTGCTTTACCGCTACACCGGCCAGGAAGACATCATCCTGGGTAGCCCCACGGCCGGCCGGGAGCACCTGGACCTGGAAAACCAGATTGGCTTCTACATCAGCACGCTGGTGCTCCGCAACCGTTTCAGCGGCCAGCAGAGCTTCCAGGAGTTGCTCGGCCAGGTGCGGCAGGTGTGCCTCGATGCTTTCGAGCACCAAGCTTATCCCTTCGACACCCTGGTGGATGACCTGCGCCTGAAGCAGGACCGCAGCCGCAACGCCTTGTACGACGTGGCCCTGACGCTGCAGAACACCAGCCGCCGCGACGACGGGCCGCAGCACATGGAGCAGGTCAGCATCCTGCCCTACGAGAGCAGCGAGCGGTTGATTTGCCGCTCCGACCTGCTGTTCGTCGTCACCGAAGATGGCGACGCCCTTCATGTGGTGCTGGAATACAACCGCGACCTGTTTGAGCAGGCTACCGCCGAGCGGCTGCTCACGCACCTGGAGCAGCTCATCCAGGGGCTCACAGCCAATCCGGCAGCACCGATTCGGGACATCAACTACCTCAATGCACAGGAGCAGGCCCAGTTGGTGACGGGCTTCAACGGCGTGGCCGTACCCTACCCGCAGCAGACCATTGTGGCGCTGTTCGAGCAGCAGGTACGCACGTACCCCGAGCAGCCGGCCGTCGTTTTTGAGGGCACTACGCTGACCTACCGCGAGCTGGACGAGCAAGCCAACCGCCTGGCCCATCACCTGCAGGGGGCTTATGGCGTGGGTCCCGATGAGCTGGTTGGCATCATGCTGGACCGCTCCGAGAAGATGATCATCAGCATCTTGGCGGTGCTCAAGGCCGGGGCCGCCTACGTGCCGATCGACCCGGAGTATCCAGCGGCCCGCAAGGATTACATTCTGCAGGACACCGGCCTGAAGCTGCTGCTCACCCAGCTCGACTACCTGTTTGACCTGACGCAGTTCACGGGCGAGCTGTTTGCGGTGGACGTGCAGCTGGACGGGCTCGACACGCCCATCACGGCGCCCAACGCCGGTATCCGCCCCGAGCACCTGGCCTACGTCATCTACACCTCGGGCTCGACGGGCATGCCCAAGGGCGTAATGATTGAGCACGCGGGCATTGCCAACACTATTCAGGCCCAGTGCGCCGCCTTCGACATTCGGCCCGGTGAGCGGGGGCTGCAGTTTGCGTCTTCGTCGTTTGACGCCTCCGTATCGGAAATCTTCATCATCCTGGCCGCCGGCGGCACCCTGCACGTCATCGGCGAAGGCACCAAGAAGAACCCCGCGCAGCTGGAGCGCTACCTCGCTACCCACCAGATTGACATTGCGACGCTGCCGCCGGCCTACCTGCAGCTGCTGAGCCCCGAGGGCCTGCGCCCTATGCGTAAGCTGATTACGGCCGGGGAAGCCGCCATCCGCCACAAGGTCAGCGAGTATGCGCGGCACGGTCAGTATTACAACGCCTACGGCCCCACCGAGGTGAGCATCTGCGGCACCATTTACCCGGCGGCCATGGGCCAGCCCATCGAAGCGCCGAGCGTGCCCATTGGCGCACCCATTGCCAACGCGACCATCTACATCGTTGACGACGCGCTGGCCCTCACGCCGGTCGGGGTGGTTGGTCAGATTACCATCGGCGGCGCGGGCTTGGCCCGGGGCTACTGGCACAACCCGGAGCTGACGGCGGAGAAGTTTGTGCCAAACCCCTTCGTGCCAGGCCAGCGCATGTACCTCACCGGCGACCTGGGCCGCTGGCTGCCCGACGGCAACGTAGAGTTCGTAGGCCGCAAGGACAACCAGGTAAAAATCAACGGCTACCGCATCGAGCTAGGCGAGATAGAGCAAGTCCTGCTGCGCCAGCCCACCGTGAAGGAAGCGGCGGCGCTGGTGCGGGAAGACCGGGACGGCAACCGCAGCCTTGTGGCGTACTACGTGCCTACCCATCCGGACGCGCCGCAGCTGGAAAGCCTGCGCGCAGCCCTCACCGAGCAGCTCCCGGGCTATATGGTGCCTGGCTACTTCGTACCAGTGGATCAGATTCCGGTAACGGCCAGCGGCAAAATCGACCGGAAGAAGCTGCCCGAGCCCGCCGGCCTGGCCCAGGCCGACGAAGCCACGCACGTGGCCCCGCGCACCGAGCTGGAGCACCAGCTCACGGCCATCTGGGAGAAGTACCTGGGCCGCACCGACGTGGGCGTCACCGACGACTTCTTCGCTTTGGGCGGCAGCTCGCTCAAGGCCATGCTCATCATCAAGCAGATTACCGACGAGCTGGGCTACAGCCTGCCCATCAAGGTGCTGTTTGCCGAAAAGAGCGTGGAGGGCGTGGCGCAGTACCTGCTCAGCCAGGAGCCAGCGCCGACAACTTCCTTGGCCCCGCTGCCCGCCGAGCCGGCGCTGCACATCCCCGTTTCCTACAACCAGCGGAACTACTTCTCCGCCTGGAACATGGGCACCGACGTGGTGGTGGAAAGCTACGAGTACGAACAGCTGGATCTGCCCGCTTTCCAGTGGGCCGTCACGCAGCTGGTGCACCGGCACGAAATCCTGCGCACGGTATTCGTGGAGGAAGCCGGCACGGTGCGGCAGCAGGTGCTGCCGCCAGCGGCGGTGCCCAGCGCCGTAGCGGCTCCGGTGATACTGGCCTCGGACGAGCAGCTGCAAGAGCTGCTGACGCAGGAAAGCCGGCGCACTTTTGACCTGAGCAGGGCTCCGCTGTTCGGGGTGAGCATTTACCAGCTTGCTGGCGCGGCCGGCTTCCGGGTGGTAGCCACGCTGCACCACATCCTCACCGATGGGTATTCGGCCGGCGTGCTGCAGGCCGAGCTGCAGCAACTGTACGCGGCGTACCTGCAGCACGGCCCGGATGCCCCGGCCCTGCCGCCGCTGCCCAACCAGTACCAGGATTTTGCGCGCTGGCAGCACGAGTTTGTGCGCTCGGCCGAAGGGCAGGCACACCGCACCTACTGGCTGAACAAGCTGCGCGGCATCGAGGCGAGCATTCCGCTGCTTTCGCCGGCTGAACTGGCGGCCCGCCGCAGCACCCCAGCTGTGCTGATGACCACCGCCGTGAGCGGGGAGCTGTACGCCGAGCTGCAACGCTTCGTGCGGGAGCAGGGCCTTACCCAACCGGCCCTGCTGCTGGCCACGCTGGCGCTGTTTGTGCACCAGCTGCAAGGGCATACCGATGTCACGCTGTCGGCCACCGTGTCGAGCCGGAACTCCCGCTTCTACCGCGACCTGGACGTGAGCGGGCTGATCGGCTTCTTTGCCAACGTGCTGCTGCTGCGCAACACCGTCCAGCCCGAGGAACCGGTAGCCGATTACCTGCAGCGCGTGCAGGACAGCTTCCTCGAAGACCTCAGCTACGACTCCTACCCCTTCCTGCGGCTGGTAGACGAGCTGCCCGGCGTAGGCCCCGAGCTGCTGCCGGCCACGGGCTTCCTGAATTACCACAACTACCAGCACGTCAGCACCTCCGTCTACGAGGCGGCGCTACTGGACGCGCCGAGCACCCTCGAGCTGATAGCGCCCATGCAGCGCGCCTTCGGCCTGACCGTGACGGAATACGCCAACTGCCTGCAGCTGCAATTCAAGTTCAACCCCGCCGCCTTCCCGGCGGTCAGCAGCCAGGTCACGGTGGACAACTTCCTAGCTCTGCTTCGGCAGGTCATCCATCATCCGCTACGTCGCCTCGACGAGCTCCGGCAGCGCGCGGCCGCTTCCGCCGATCTGCTCAACCAGTAAGCTTTTACCTCTCCCCACCACTACCCGAATTCTTTCACCAACCATGAAAAACGAACTGTACTACCTCAAGCCTAACGTTATCATCGAGCCGCTGGTGGACCGCTGGTATGCCTGGACGCACCTCATCTCGCCCGCCACGGGGGCGATGAACCTGCTGGGGCGCCACCTGAAAATCATGAACTCCTACATCCAGGCGCCGCACATTCACGCGGCGGCGGTCAAAAACCCCAAAATGCTGGGCGGGCCGTTCATGGACTACGGCGGCAAGCGCGTGGACGAGGTGAAGCAGCTGCGCAGCGAAACCATGGCCCGGCAGGCCAAGGCCATTGAGCTGGGCGAAGCCATCAGCGAGTTGGACAAGCTGCTCAAGGCGCACCCCAAAGGCTATTCGCTGGAGGGCCTGTACGCGCAGGTGCCCGAGCCGCTGAAAGGCTACGTGGAGCTGGTATACGACTTGAACAACAACCTCTCGTTCCGCGTGTTTGAGTCTCTGCTCTACAAGAGCGAGTACTACTCGAAGGCTTCGCAGAGCATCGCGCTGTGGGAAACCAACAACGACGAGCGGCCTTTCTGCCTGAGCACCCCGCAGCTGGATGCCCCGCACATCCTGCACCTGGACATGCCCTTCGACCACGCCGGCATCGATGCGCTGAGCCGCATGAAGCGCACGCCCCGGCCCATCGACGAGATTGCCGAAATCATGGGCATTGAGGCCGCCGACCGCCCCTTGTTCGACACCTTCTTTACCCAGCAGGCCCACCCTACTTACCAGAAGTACACCGGCGACAAAGCCCGCATGCGCTACTTCGGCCACGCCTGTATTCTGATCGAGACGAAGGACGTCACCATCCTGGTCGACCCGCTCATCAGCTACTACGGCTACGAGTCCAGCGTCGACCACTTCTCCGACATCGACCTGCCGGACGAAATCGACTACGTGCTCATCACGCACAACCACCAGGACCACATCGTGCTGGAGACGCTGCTGCCGCTGCGCCACAAGATCAAGAACATCATCGTGCCCACCACCACCAGCGGCGCCCTGCAGGACCCCAGCCTTAAGCTGGCCTTCAAGAGCATTGGCTTCGATCAGGTGCGGGAAATCGACGAGATGGAGGAGATTAAATTCGGGGACTGCACGATTACGGGGCTGCCCTTCACGGGTGAGCACAGTGACCTGAACATTCACGCCAAGATGTGCTTCCACGTGGCGCTGAACAAGTTCAGCTTCCTGTTCGTGGCCGACTCGCGGGTGATGGAGCCCAAGCTCTACCAGCACGTGCACCGCGACCTGGGCGACGTGGACGTGCTCTTCGTGGGGATGGAGTGCGAAGGCGCCCCGCTCTCGTGGCTGTACGGCCCGCTGCTCACCGAGGAACTCGCGCGCGAGCATGACCAGTCGCGCCGCCTCGCCGGCTCCGACTTCGAGAAGGGCATGCACCTCGTGGACATCTTCCGCCCCAAGGAGGCTTACGTGTACGCCATGGGCCAGGAGCCGTGGCTGGAGTTTATCAGCAGCCTGAAGTACACCGAGGAGTCCAAGCCCATCGTGCAGTCCAACATGCTGGTGGCGGAGTGCATCAAGCGCGACATCGTGGCCGAGCGCCTGTTCGGCGAGAAGGAGCTGCTCTACGACTACGAAACCAAGCTGGCCGAACGCCTGGAGGCCGTCAGCTTATAGCCAGCTCACAGCCAATGCCATAACCCGCTCCACCGACTCCAAACCGGTGGAGCGGCCGCCGGCTCCGGCTGACGGCCGTGTCCATTCCAAGAATTAACGTCCGCTCTGTTTTTATGAAAAAAGTTCAGCTGTTTCTCTTGCATTTCGCCGGCGGCAACCGCTATTCCTTCCAGTTCCTGGAGCCCTACCTGCCGGAGGTAGAATTTATCCCGCTGGAGCTGCCCGGCCGGGGCCGCCGCCACGCCGAGGCGCTGCTGCTAGATATAGACGCCGCCGCCGATGACCTCTGCCGCCAGATTATCGCGCTGGGTCCTACCGATTACGTGCTCTACGGGCATAGCATGGGCGCCTTGCTGGCCCTGAAAGTTGGGGCCCGGCTCGAAGCGGCCGGCTACCCGCCCGCGCACGTGGTGGTAAGCGGCAACGCGGGCCCGGGCAGCAGCCGGGGTCTGAAGCGCTACCAGCTGCCCCGTACGGCCCTAAAGGCCGAGCTGCAGCAGATGGGTGGGGTGCCGGCCGAGTTTTTGGAGCACGAGGAGCTTTTTGACTTCTACGAGCCCATCCTGCGCGCCGACTTCCAGCTGGCGGAGCTAGGCAGCCACGCCTCGTTTGCGCCCCTGCAGGCGCCGCTCTTTGCCCTGATGGGCGACGAGGAAGCCACCAGCCCGGAGATAGGCAACTGGGCACGCTTCACCGCGGCAGAGCTGAAAGCGGCCCTACTGCCGGGCGGGCACTTCTTTATTCATCAGCACGCCGAGCGGCTGGCCGACATCATCCGGGGCTGCTACCAGCGCCGCCGCACTGCTGCCGCTCACGCTGCTCACCTCACCTGCTAAGCCCGTGCAGACACCCCGTACTATAGCGTCTTATCTTCGGGCCGGCGCCGCTGCTTTCCCCCACAAGCGAGCCTTTGGCTACCTGGAGGACGGCAGCACGATTGGCCCCGAGTGCACGTATGCCTCCCTGCTGACGCGCGTCTTGGCGCTGGCCGATTATCTGCGCGCCAGTGGCCTGAGCGGGCACCCCGTGCTGCTGCTTTATCCGGAAGGCCTGGAGTTCGTCACGGCTTTTCTGGCCTGCCAGGAAGCGGAAGTGGTGGCGGTACCCATGTTCCTGCCCCGCAGTACGCGGCACATGGCCCGCCTGGGCCACATCATTGCCGATGTGGACGCCCGCGTTATCCTGACCACATCGGGCCTCGTTAACAAGATCCAAACCGGCTTGCGGGACTACTCCGGCTTCGAGCAGCTGCACATCCTGCCGACGGATGCCGATCAGCTGGCGGGGGGCGTGCCGCAGCTGCTGACGCCCGTTGCCAGCCGCGGGTTGGCCTTTGTTCAATACACCTCCGGCTCCACCGGTAACCCCAAGGGCGTGGTCATCAGCCACGAGAACTTGCTGCACAACCAGGCCTTGCTCGCCGAAACCTTCGCGGGCAATGCCGAGAGCATCATCTTTTCCTGGCTGCCCTTCTACCACGATATGGGGCTCATCGGCAATATCCTGCACGCCGTGTACCTGGGCGCTACCTGCCTGCTCATGTCGCCGCTGCACTTTATGCAGCAACCGATGCGTTGGCTCAAGGCCATCGACCGGTACCGGGTGACGCACAGCGGCGGCCCCAACTTCTGCTACGACCTTTGCGTCGACAGCGACCCGGAGGTGGCGGCGCTGGACTTGTCCAGCTGGCAGGTGGCCTACAACGGCGCCGAGCCGGTGAAGCGCGCTACCATGGAGCGGTTTGCGGCTCACTTTGCCGGTCGCGGCTTCCACCGAAACGCCTTTTTCCCCTGCTACGGCCTGGCCGAGGCCACGCTGCTGGTAGCCGGTGTCAAAGCCCCGGGCGCGGCCTTCCGGTCGGTGCTAGTGGAGCGGGCCGCGCTGAACCAGGGGCGAGTAACGCTGCTGCCGGAGGAAGCAGCTGCCGACGACCACGGGACGTACCTGGTGTCGTCGGGGCGGGTGCCCGCCGGCATGGACGTCCGCATCCTGGCGCCCCCGACGGCGGAGGGCACTGCCATCGGCGAAATTGTGCTGGCCGGGGCTAGCGTGAGCCGCGGCTACTGGCCGCTGCGGTCCGAGGATGCGCTTACGTCCGCTACGACAGAGGCTTACCTGCCCACCGGCGACCTGGGCTTCGTGCACGACGGGCACCTGTACGTGACGGGCCGCAAAAAGGAGTTGCTCATCATCCGGGGCAAGAACTATTATCCCTACGACATCGAAAGTGCCTGCGCTACGGCCCACCCAGCCCTGCAGCGCAACGCCGCCGCGGCCGTGGCCGTCGAGGTAGAGGAGCAGGAGCAGCTGGTAGTGGTGGCCGAGGTCAAACGCGCTTTCATGCGTAACCTCGACGTGGCCGCCATCAAGCACAGCCTGGCCAACCGCGTGGTGGAAGCCGTGGGCCTGGCCCCATTCGACGTGGTGCTCGTCGGGCCGCTGCGCATTCCGCGCACCTCGAGCGGCAAGCTGCAACGCACCAAATGCGCGCAGCTGTACCAGGAAGGCGCCTTCGATCAGGAACGGCTGGATAAAAAGCCCCTGCCGGTGACAGCGCAGTGGAGTGCTCGGACCGCCTTGCTGGCCGAGCTGAAGACCACCAAAGACCCGGATCTGGTTCGGCAGTACCTGCAGGAGCTCTTCCGGACGCGCCTGCATCAGCCGGCGCTGGAGCTGCAGCCGGATGATGAGCTGGCAACGCTGGGCATTGATTCGGTGCGGGCCATGGAGCTGGTGAACACGCTCAACCAGGACCTGCGCATCAGCCTGGAGCCCACCTGGGTGTTCACCGCCAATACCGTGGGGGGCCTGGTGGCCACCATCGAAGTGGCCCTGTGGGTGGCCGAACCGCAAGCGGCGGGGCAGGGCATTTTACTCTGAAGCCGGCAGACAGCATACGCAAGCAGCGCCTCTATGAAAACGCTAGGTATCATCTCGGGCATGGGCACGCGGGCGGGCTTGTACTTCGTCGACAAGCTCATTGCGGGCCTGGATGCAAAACGGGACCAGGACTTCCCCGAGTTCTATTTGCACAACAACAGCCGGATTCCGGACCGCACCCGTGCCATCGTCGGCAACGAAACGTCGCCGGAAGCGGAGCTGCTCCGCTCGTTCTCGGCCCTGGACCAGTGCAAGGCCGAGGTCATCGTCTCCACCTGTGTGACGTCGTACTACTTCATCAACAAAATCAAGACCCGCACCCGCGCCACGGTGCTTAACCCGGTGGAGCTCCTGCGCGACAAAGTACAGCAGGAGTACGCGCCGGGCCGCAAAATCGGCCTGCTGTGCACCTCCGGTACGCTTCGCTCGCAGCTGTTTCACACGGCTTTTGCCGGCACCGGGCACGAGCTACTCACCCTCGACGCCGACCAGCAGGAGGACTTGTTCATGCGCTCGGTGTACATGGACAACGGCCTGAAATCGGCCGTCATTTCGCCGGAAGCCTACCGCCTGCTGAACGCTGCAGTGCAGGAGCTCTGCGGCCGCGGCGCCGATATCATCGTCGGGGGGTGCTCCGAGGTGCAGATCGGCATGCGGCACTGCGTACTGGACGCGGCCGTGTACCTCGATACCATGGACGTGCTGGCCAGTGCCACCCTGCGCGCCATCCAAGCCTGATTTTTCTGTATTCCCTCCGTATCCGCGCATGAAGAACATCTTTCTGATAGCGGGCAAACCTGCCCGGCTCGTCTATTATATCTTCTTAAGCATCGTCTCGGGCCTGCTCAGCTTTGCCTTCATGGCCTTCGTTAACTTCCTGATTAACGAGCTGCTGGCGGGCAAGGCCAAGACGGTGAACCTGCAACACGCCGTTGCCTTCGCCTTCATCGTCTTCTTTTTCGTCTCGTCGCGCCGGCTGCTGGCGTCCGTCATCATCGACTTTTCCCAGCGGGTGTTCTGGCGCACGCGCCGCGACATCATCGACCTGATGCTGCAAACCAGCTACGAGCGGTTTGTGCGGTACAAGACGGCCCTGCACGCCTCCCTGGTGCGCGACGTGAACATCCTCACGGCGGCCAGCATGAACATCATCCAGTTCTCGTCGTCGGTCATCATCATCCTGGCCTCGTTCGTCTACATGGCCCTGATTTCGCTGCCGCTCTTTGCCTGCTCCTTCGTGGTGCTGGGCCTGGGGGTGCTGGTGTACAGCCAGAGCATGAAGCGCAACGAGCGGCACCTCACCACGGCCCGAAACCTGGAGGACGTGTTCATCCTGAACTTCAACTCTCTGCTCCACGGCTTCAAGGAAATCCATTTGGCACCGGCCAAGGGCGACGACATCGTGCAGTCGGAACTACAGGTGCTCGAAGACAAGTCGGTGGCCAACAACCGCAAAGCCTACGTGGGCTTTCTGAACAATCAGATTATCGGGCAGGTACTCTTCAACTGCCTCATCGGCGCCCTGCTGCTGGGGCTGACCTACTGGCTCAACCTCAGCGCCTCGGTGGTAGTCAACTTCCTGTTTATCCTGCTGTTTCTGCTCAGCGCCACCGAAAGCGCCATGGTCATCCTGCCCAGCCTGATTGAGGCCAAGGTGTCGCTGGACCGCGTAGTGACGCTGAAGAACGAGCTGCAGGGCGAGGGTACGCACAGCCCCCAGGCCCTGCGCCCGCAGCCGCTGACGGATTTCCAGGAGATTGTGCTGTCCGGCGTTACGCACACCTACCGCACGGAGAAAGATGGGGCGGGCTTTTCCGTCGGCCCCGTGGACCTGGAGCTGCGCAAGGGCGAGGTGGTATTCATTTATGGCGGCAACGGCAGCGGCAAGACGACTTTCATCACGCTGCTGCTGGGCCTGTTTAAGCCCACCCAGGGCGGCATCTTCTGCGATGGGCACGCCATTCAGGGGACCAGCTACAGCAGCTACCAAGCGCTGTTTGGGGTCGTATTCAACGACTTCTACCTGTTCAACAAGCTGTTTGGCCTGACGCACGTCGACGAAGACCTCGTCGTGCGCTACCTCAAGCTATTCGAGCTGGAGCACAAAGTGACTTACCAGGACCGCGCTTTCTCTTCGCGGGACCTCTCGACGGGGCAACGCAAGCGCTTGGCCCTCATTTCGGTGCTGCTGGAGAAAAAACCGGTATTGGTGCTTGATGAGTGGGCCGCCGACCAGGACCCCTACTTCCGGAAGAAGTTCTACACCGAAATCCTGCCCCAGCTGCGGGACGAGGGCTTTACCATCCTCGCCATTACGCACGACGACAAGTACTACAACTGCGCCGACCGGGTATTCGAGATGGACTACGGCAAGCTGAAACAGGTCTGGCTACAAGACCCCGCCCTGGTCTCGCATATCTGAGCGGCTACCCCGCCCACTGCCTAGGCCGCGGTCTGAGACACGAGCCTGCCGCTATGGGCGGCAGGCTCGGTCAGCTCACCAGTCTCCATTACCTACCGCGGCCCTGATCCAGGGTTTCAGCGGCACCCGCAATCAGTTTAGAAGCCGTTCGGCCAGCTTACCGCGCCTGCCCTTATGCCTACGCCTACCAAGCCAATCCCCACTTCCAGCGCTTCCAAGCCGTCTGCGGCAGCTTCCTTCCTCACCGGCCTGGCAGGTGGTGCGCGCCCACGCCCGAACACGCCAGCTTCGATCATCAGCCGCTGGCTGCCATTCGGCCTGCTCGTGTCGTTTGCGTGGCTGACTATCTACCTAGTACGGCCGCCCGAGCCGGTACCGGCCGATTCTCCGGCCTCGGCCTTTTCGGCGGTTCGGGCGGTGGAGGCCCTCAGCACCATAGCGCGCGCGCCCCACAGCATTGGTACGCCAGCCCACGCCGCGGTACGTGCTTTTCTGGTTCAGCGCTGCCAGTCATTGGGCCTGCTCACCCGCGTGCAAGATACCACCATCGTAACCGGTAGCGAAGGTGTACTGACGGCTGCCCGGGTACAAAACGTCATTGCCCGCCTGCCTGGCCGCCAGCCGGGCGGGCGGGCCGTACTGGTGCTCACGCATTACGATTCCCAACCCCATACCCTCGGCGCCAGCGACGATGGCGCGGGCGTAGCAGCAGCCCTCGAAACGATGCGCGCCTTGCGGGCCGGGCCGCCGCTGACGCACGACGTGATTTGGGTATTTACCGACGGCGAAGAAGCCGGCCTGCTCGGCGCCCGGGCTTATGCGGCCGATACGGCCCGGCTGCGGCGGAAGGTGGGTGTGGTGCTCAATTTTGAAGCGCGGGGCAACGCGGGCGCCAGTTCGCTTTTTGAGGTGAACAGCGGCTGGGCGCTGGGCGAATTTGCCCAAGCCGCGCCGGTGCCCGTGGGCTCGTCGCTGGCCTACGAAATCTACCGGTACCTACCGAACAATACCGATTTCACCGCGTTTCGCGCGGCGGGGCTGCCCGGGCTCAATTTTGCCTTCAGCGAGGGGTATTCGTACTACCACAGCCTGGCTGATACGCCCGAGCATCTGGACCTAGGCTCGCTGCAGCACCAGGGCGAGTACATGCTGCCCCTGGTGCGGCACTTCGCCAACATTCCGCTGATAGCCCAGGCTACGCCCGCTCGCACGTTCTTTAATCCCCTGGGCAAGTGGCTGGTTCTGTACGACGCCCGCTGGAATTACGCCCTGAGCGTGCTGGCCGGGACGGCGCTGCTGGCCGCCGCCGGTCGGGCCCGCCAGCGGGGCCAGCTACGCGTCGGCGGGCTGCTGGGCGGGGCGCTGGCCTGGCTTGGCGGCCTGGTGCTGGTGCTGGCCACCGGCTGGGCCCTTACCCGTCTGGTAGCCGAGGCGTATCCGCAGTACGCGGTTTTTTACGACCAGGCTTTTTACAACGTCCGCTGCTACCACCTGGCCCTGATAGCCTTGGGCGGGGCGGTATTCGGCGCCTACTACCGGATGCTGCGCCGATGGCTACGCCCGGAGTCGTTGTACGGCGGCGCGCTACTACTCATGGCGGTTCTGCAGCTAGCCATACAAGTGCAGGCCCCGACGCTGGGCTTTCTGCTGGGCTTACCGCTGCTGTTTGGCGGCCTGAGCTGGCTCTGGACCCAGCGGCAAGACGCGTACTCGCTGGAGGCAGAAGCTTCCTCAAGCAGCCAGCCGTTCGGCCTGCTGCCTCTGCTGCTGGGTGCGTTGCCGGCCGTGGCACTGTTAGCGCCCCTCCTTTCGGCGGTACTGACGCTGGCAGGCTTGGGGGCGTTGGTACTGGTGGCTATGTTCCTGCTTACCGTGTTGCTGGGGCTGCTGCTGCCCACGCTTCTGCCCCTGCTGGACCGCGTGGCTTTCACCCCGGCGCGAATGGGCTGGGGGCTGCCGGTGCTTACGAGCCTCGTCGGCATGGGCGCTTTGGCCGCCGGCCATGCCAGCAGCCAGCCCACGGCCGAGCACCCGCAGCAGACGCACTTGTACTACCTGCTTGATGCTGACCAGGCCCAGGCGCACTGGCTGAGCGCCAATCCTCAACCCAATGCCTGGACCCGCCAGCTACTCCCGGCCCCCACGTTCAGCCCGCTGCCGAACCTGTTTCCCGGCTCGGCCCAACCACTGCTACACCAAGTGGCCCCAGTGCTGGCACTGGCAGCCCCTACTATTGAGGTGCTGGCGGATAGTATAGTTCCCAACGGTCGTCACTGCCGCGTGCAGGTACGGCCGCGCCGCGCCGGGGTCGTCAGCCTGCGGCTTAGCTGGGAGCGTGGCCGCCTCCGCGGCTTGCGCGTGGCAGGGCATCCCGTCGAGCCGGCCAGCTTAGCCACCAGTAACGGCTATGTCACCCTCACCTTCTTCGCGCCCGGTCCGGAAGGCGTGCTGCTTGAACTGGACGCCGCCGACGGCCGCCCACTGCCGCTGCTCGTCACCGACCGTAGCCTGCAGCTACCCGCCGTGGCTGGCACTCCGCCCTTACCCGCCAGCCTGATTCCGGCTCCCGGCTACAGCAGCTTTACCACGCAGGTAGCCAAAAAATTCACCCTATGATCAGGCCAGTGCACTCGTCCCCAGCTGTATTCTCCGAAGGGCCATGCTTGCCGCCACACCAAACGCCTGGCGCTGGCTTCGGCCATCTTACTTATATAACCAAAATATTCATCGACGATAACCTAAACGCATTTTTCTGCTTGCCTATTCATTACCTTTCAGCCTTAAGCGCCGGGCTACGAACGAAGGCTTTTAAAAAATTTACGAAAAAGTTCGTAAGCTTCGAATCAATTACGAATCACTTCGTATATATTTACCCTACGAAGATATTCGTAAGCATAATCAGCTACCGCCGTGACCAATATCCCCAAACCGACCGAGGCCGAACTGGCTATCCTACAGGTACTCTGGCAGCGCGGTCCGGCCAACGTCCGGCTGATCAACGAGCAGCTCAGCCAGCAGCGCGAGGTGGGCTACACCACCACCCTGAAGTGGCTGCAGCTCATGCTGGACAAGGGACTAGTGCTGCGCGACGAAAGCGTTTGGCCCCACATCTACCGAGCCGCGGTGCGCGAGGAAGATACCCAGGCCCAGCTGCTCGATCGGCTAGCCGAATCGGCGTTTGGCGGCTCGGCTTTCAAGCTGGTACTGCGGGCCCTGGGCCGCAATCAGAATACCCGCGAGGAACTGGACCAGATTCAGGCGCTGCTCAATCAAGCTACTCCTATCCCCCCTACCCCCAACTCCGATGAACGTGCTTGAAGATGTACTCCCCCCCGCTCTGCTCCGAGCCCTGGGCTACACCCTGCTGCACTCGCTCTGGCAAGGCGCACTGATAGGACTGGCAGCGGCTCTGCTCCTGATGGTGCTGCAGCGCCACACGGCGGCCGTTCGGTACTGGGTAGCGGCGGGCGCCCTGACCTGCCTGCTGGCCCTGACTACCGCAACGGGTGCCTGGTACTACACAACGGCGCCGACTCTGACGGCCCCGCACCCGGCTCAGACTGAGGCGCAGGCCGCGCCCCACGCCGCGCCGGTACTTGCCGAGGTAACCTCTCAGCCTACGAAAAACCCGTTTTCTAACCTGTTGCAGGTGGGGGCCATTTACGCCGAGCAACATCTGCCCCTGCTGGTAACAGCCTGGCTGCTGGGGATGCTGGCTATGCTGCTCCGCTTGCTGGCGAGCTTGGCCTACGTGCAGCGCCTGCGCCATTACCGCGTGGCCGCGTTGCCGGCCCCCTGGCAAGAGCGCCTTGAGACACTGACCGAGCGGGCCGGCCTCCAACACCGGGTGCAGTTGCTGGCCTCGGCACTGGTGCCCTCGCCCATGGTGGTTGGCCTGTTTCGTCCCATTATCCTGCTGCCCCTGGGGCTGGCCACGGGGCTGCCCCGCCCCCAGCTGGAAATGATTCTGGCCCATGAAATTGCCCACGTGCTGCGGCGTGACTACCTGTTCAATCTTCTGCAGTCGGTGACCGAAACCATTTTCTTTTACCACCCGGCCGTGTGGTACCTAGCCGCAGCCCTGCGCACCGAGCGCGAAAACTGCTGCGACGACATTGCCACGCACCTCTACGGCGACGCCCGACTCCTGGCACAGGCCCTATCGGCCGTGGCCGAACTGCAGTACACCACTCAGCATGCCCGCACCCGCACGCCGCGCCTGGCCATGGCAGCCCTGGGTCCCGATGGCTCGCTATTGGGCCGGGTGCGCCGGCTGGTGCAGCACGCGCCCGCCATGCCCACCTTCGCGGAAGGCTTTGCCGCGGCCGTGGTGCTGATAGTCGGGGCCGGCCTGGTGGTGGGCAGCGCCGTTTTTTGCTTCGGGGAGCCCAGCCAACCGGCGCAGGAGCCTGCTACACACACACCGGCCTTAGCCGCGGGCCAGTCGTTTGGCAAGGAATGGCCGGCGGGCGCTCCGCGTACCTCCCAAGGAGCACGGGATAGTACAGACCAAGTGGCACAGGCCGCCGCGCGCAGCGCAGTTGCCGCCAAACCGGCTGCAGCCGGTACCAGTGCAACATCCCCGGACCCATGGGCCATACGCCAGCAGCAGCTTGCTCTTCTGAAAGAAATACAAGCCGACCCCAAGCTCCGCGCCAGCACCGGCCAAGCCACCCTGGTCTTTCAGGGCAAAAGCTTGGCTATCAACGGCCATCCGCAGCCGGCAGCAGTAGCAGCCCGCTACCGCCGACTGCTCCACGTCCCGCACAACCCAGCCACCGGCAAAGTCAGCGGGGTAGCGCAAATAATCATTACCGACGCCCATTAGGCCAGTTTCTGCTCAGTTCTTCTCTCACCCAGTAGGCAGAATTCCCCTCTTCGCCACGCTTGCTGCGCCCGGATTTACCGGTCGCCTGGCTCCGCACTGCCTACTCCATCTTTCCCGCTATGAATAGCTTAACCTTCTCCCCCCGAATGCAGCCGTTAGCTCGTTTGCTACTGGTTTGTTGCTGGCTGGGCTGCACCCTGACCGCTTGGGCCCAAGGCCCGGCGCGTGTCACCGGTGTCTTGCTGAACGCCGATGGCGCTCCGGTCGAATTTGCGACGGTTACCCTTCACCACGTAAAGGACTCATCCGTCGTCAAGTCCGAATTTAGCAACGAAAAAGGTGCTTTCGAACTGCAAGCCCCGTCGGGCGGCCCCTACCTGGTGTCGGCGGCGCAAGTAGGGTTCGTACGCTACTGGAGTGCCCCGTTTGACCTGCCCGCGGCGGGTCTGGCGCTGCCCTCCGTAACGCTGCGCACCAGCGCAGCCACGGTGCTGAAAGAAGTAACCGTGCTGGGCCAGAAACCGCTGTTTGAGCGCCAGGCCGACCGCACGGTGGTAAACGTGGAAAGCTCGCCGCTGGCCGCTGGCAACACGGCGCTGGATGTGCTGTCCCGCTCGCCAGGCGTCACCGTCGACGGCAGCGACAACCTGGCCCTGCGGGGCAAGCAGGGCCTGCTGGTCATCATCGACGGCAAACGCCAGCCCATGACGGGCACCGAGCTGGCCGATTACCTGCGCACCCTGCCGGCCGAGCAGCTGAAAAGCATCGAACTGATAACCAACCCGCCCGCCAGCTACGACGCGCAAGGCACGGCCGGCATCATTGCCATCAACCTGAAGCAGGACCAGCGCCGGGGCGCCAATGGTAGCGTAAACCTGGGTTACGGGCGCGGTAAGTTTGGTCGCCTGACGGCTGGCACTACGCTTAACTACCGCCGGGACAAGCTTAACGCGTTTGGCTCCTATACGTACGCCGACCGCGGCAACTACCTGCGTCTGAACAACAACCGCGCATTCTACGAGCAAGGCCGCCGGGCCGGTGGCAGCACGCAGGAAGACTACACCGCCATTAGCTCCTGGACCCAGAACTGGAAGGCCGGTGTGGACTATAACTTCACGGACCGGACGACGCTCGGCGCCGAACTCACCGGCCAGGCTGCGTTGAGCAAGGGCAAGGGCACCAACGCGGTGACTTTGCTGGACGCCGATGGCGGCGCCATTCGCACGCTGGTATCGGATGCGTACCGCAACGCCAAAACGCCCAACCTGACGGCCAACCTCAACCTGCGACACGCGTTTGCCGACTCCAGCAACAGCCGCGCCCTGACGGCGGATGCCAACTACGCGAGCTACCGCCTCAGCCGGCAGCAAGGCCTGGCCTCGCTGCTCGATACCGGCTCGGCGCCACGCCAGCTTCTCAGCGACCAGACCGGGCACCTGACCTTGTTTACTGGCCAGGTAGATTATGCGCATCCACTGCTGCATCGCCGGCTGCTCTCGGGTGGGGTCAAAACCAGCCACGTGGAGTCCGACAACGATGCCCTGTTTCTGCAGACGGCCGACGGCGTGACGGTGGTGGATACCGACCAGACCAACCGGTTCCGCTACAACGAGACGATTCAGGCCGCGTACGTCAGTTTTCAGCAGACGGGCACCCGCGCCACCTGGCAGGCAGGCCTGCGCGGCGAGCATACCACCGCGCGCGGCGTGCAGGATGTCGGCAATCAGCGCTTCGACCGCAAGTACTTTCAGCTCTTCCCGAGTGCTTCGCTCAAGTATGCCTTCAGCACCAAGCACGAGCTGACGCTGGCCCTGAGCCGCCGTCTCGACCGGCCCGGCTACGACCAACTCAACCCGTTCCGGGTGTACCTCAACGCCACCACTTACCGCTCGGGCAACTCGGCCCTGCTCCCGCAGACGAGCTACAATGCCGAGCTGACGCACACGTACCTGCAGAAATACACCGTCGGGCTGAGCTACAGCAATATGCACCACCCGATTATCATCGTGGTGCAGCCCGCCACGGCCACGAGCCGCCTCATCCTGGCCCGCCCCGTCAATCTCACCACCCAGCACTACGCCGCCCTCACGCTGACTGCGCCCATCGAGCCGTGCAAGGGGTGGTCGATCTACAACAACGTCGTGTTCTACTACAGCCGCTTCACTGGTGAGCTGGCGGGCACCGCTCTGGACCGTGCCAAGCCGTCTGTCAACCTGAGCAGCACGCACACCGTGGCGCTGGGTGAGGGCTGGAGCTTCGACCTGAGCGCGACCTACCAGTCGCCGGAAGTCTACGGCTTCATTACCTCCCGCGCCAACGGCGACGTCACCGCCGGCTTGCAGAAAAGCCTGTGGAAAGGACTGGGTACCCTCAAGCTCAACGTGACCGACATCTTTTACACCAACCGCAATATTGCCACGTCTACCTACGACAACTACGTGGAAAACTTTACCCAGCGCCGCGATTCGCGGGTCGGCACGGTCTCGTTCAGCTACCGCTTCGGCGGCAGCCAGACGTCGTCCCGGTCACGCACCGATACCGCCGAAGAGGAAAAGCGCCGCGTAGGCAGCGGCCAGTAAACCGCTGCTCCGGCAGTTCATAGATCTAGCGCCCGGCGTTCTGCTTCATGGAACGCCGGGCGCTAGACCGTTTTGGGCAGATCTGACGGCCGCCGCGGGTGCTTAGTAAGCATTAGAATTGTCTCTTACGCCGATCTGCTACAACTCAATGCTGGGCGCGGCGGCGCTTTTTCCCTCTCCCTACAGCAACCACGAATGCAGCCCCGACAGCAGACCGCTCAGCTTGTCGCGCATGATACGTAGCGCCTTGCCCATCTGGTTCTCCACGGTTTTGGGCGCTACTTCCAGGGCCTCGGCAATCTGCTGGTAGCTCAAGCCCTCCTGCCGGCTCATCAAAAACACGGCCCGGCACTGCGGCGGCAACGCTTCCAAGGCCTCAGCCACCAGCTGTTCCGCTTCCTGCCCGTCGAGGTGCTCGGCGGTGGTGTCGCGCGCGGGCTCGGGCACGGCAGCCTCGTCCCAGCTTACCTGCCGCTTGCGGCGCTCGGCGTGGCGCAGCGCAGCATTCATGGCCGCGCGGTAGAGGTAGGCTTTGTAGGTGGTGCTGATGACGAGCGTTTCGCGGTGGTTCCAGATGCGCATGAACACGTCCTGCAGCAGGTCCTCGGCCACAGCGCGGTCCTGCACCACCCGAAAAATCACGCCCGCCAGCGGCCGGTAGTAGTGCTTGAATAAAGCCTGCATAAAAGCCTCACCGTCCCCGCCGCGCTGCAGCTCCGCCAGGCGGACTTCAAGGGCATCCAGGGTATCGACTTCGGGCATAACGACGGCAGCAAGCACCACAGCAACACCCCAATAGGTAGTTTGGCGCGGCGTAAAGCTACGGAAGATACCGTTTCGGCTATGCTTTATCGAAGGCAGAATTGCATAGGCCAGCCGCCGGTTTTATTGAGCGCACTGGCTCCTTCCCCATCTTATCAGCTTGCCCAGCATCAGTTGCCCGAACCGGTTTTACCCGGCGGGCACTTCCTCCTTCACGTCGTGCAGGCGGCGCAGGTGGGGCGCCAGCAAGGCCGTGGCCCCGACCACCACCATGGTCATCACGCCGCCAAATACCACCGAGGGCACCGTGCCCAGCAACCGGGCCATGGCACCCGATTCAAACGCGCCCAGCTCGTTTGAGGAGCCGATAAAGATGTTATTCACCGCCGACACGCGGCCCTTCATGTACTCGGGCGTGAAGGTGTGAATCAGCGTCGAGCGCACGATTACCGACACGGAGTCGAACACGCCGGTCATAAACAGCAAGAACAGCGACAGGTAGAAGTTGGTGGACAAGGCAAAGAGCACTGTGGCCAAGCCGAAGCCGGCTACCGCCCACAGCAGCTTCCGCCCGACGCGGTGGCGCAGCGGAAAGTACGTCAGCGCCACAGCCATCAGCACCGAACCCACGGCCGGCGCGGCTTCCAGGTGCCCCAGGCCTTCGGCCCCTACTTTCAGGATCTTCACCGCGAAAATCGGCAGCAGGGCCACCGCCCCACCAAAGAGCACCGCGAACATATCCAGCGACAGCGCCGCCAGCACCAGTTGGTTGCTAAAGATGAAGCGCAAGCCGCTGAGCACGCTTTCTTTCAGCCCCAGCTTCTGGCCTTCTATGGGTGGCAGCGGGCGTCCCTTGATGCTCACAAACTGTAGCAGAGCTATCAGCAACAGCCCCGAGGCCACGGTGTAGGAGTTGGCCACGTCGATGGCCGCCACCAGGTAGCCGCCGATGGCCGGCCCGAGCACTGCCGAGGCCTGGTATGTGGTGCTGTTCCAGGTAATGGCGTTGGGCAGCCGCTCCCGGTCGGGCAGCAGTTGCGGCATAAAGGAAAACAGCGCCGGCCCCAGGAACCCACGCGCAATGCCGCTCACAAAAATCACCGCGTACAGCGGCCACGTGTACAGCGACGACTTGGCCAGCAGCGGCAGCCCCACCGGCGAAGCGAGTACCCACAACGCCACCGCGCACAGCAGCAGCACCGCCACCGCGGCCACGATAATATTCTTGCGCCGCACCGAATCGGCCACGTGCCCCGCGTACAGCGACACCCCGATGCTCGGCACGGCCTCGGCCAGCCCGATCAGCCCCAGCGCCAACGGGTCGTTGGTCAGGTGCAGAATCTGCCAGCTCACTACCAGCCCCTGAATGCGGGTGGCTACCACAAAGCACACGCGGGCTGATATCAGGCGGCGGAACTCGGGTAGGCGTAGCGCGGCATAGGGGTCGTGGCGGGGCGTGGGCGCGGCGGATTCGGCAGTACTCATAGGAAGCCTCTAACGAAAGTCGGGCGCAAAGGTAACCCGCACCCCGGGCCCGCTCCTGCGTGCTTTACCCCGGTGTTATTTCTTGGGTGTCCGGCTCCAGTCGGGCTTGCCAGGCATGCTATGTTTTCGTATCATTGTTAAGAGCCCATTACCGCCTCTGCTTCCGCCGGGTCGTTACGTTCCCCGCCGGCGTTTCTGCTTCTCCGCTGCTCTTTGCCAGCCGCAGCGGCCTGCTCACCTTCCCGCTTCCGCATCAGCTGTTTCCGGGTTCTTCGTTGAATTTGGTCAGCCTGCCAAACCGCCCGCCACGGTCGTTCGGCTTCTTCACCGGGTTATTGGTCTTACCAGGTCGCGCTTCGTTTCGCCAGCGCCGTGCTACCGCTTGCTGCCTTTGCATGAGCACTGTTCTACCCGAATTCCTCGATTTATCGTTTCGCGACGACCTCGGCCTGCTCTTTGGGCGCTGGCTCCGTGGCACGGACGACGCCGAAGTACGCCAAGGCTACGAGGCCGCGCTGTCGGTGGCCGTGACGCGCCAGGCCCGCTACTGGCTGCTGGACATGCGCCGCCGCGGCCCGGCCAGCAACACGGCCATGCGCTGGGTTATCGATGCATTTCTGCCGCGTCTGGTTGGCTGCCTGCACGCGCGCATCTACCTAGCTTATCTGCTCTCCCCCTCGCACCTAAGTGCCATGACACCACCCGCTTACGCCCCCGCCACGCCGCTGGCTCACTGCGACATTCGTATGTTTTCCGACGAATTCTCGGCCCTACAATGGCTCACCGCGTGTCACCAACAGGAAAACGCAGCTACTGTAGTATCGTCCCACCGCTCCTAGTGCCTGCGCCGGCTGGGCCGAGCAACGGCTACCGGCACGGCTGCGTATTCCGGCTGACGCCGCGGCGCCTACCTTCCGCCGCGGTGCTCTGCTGCCATGCGCCGTTTCCTGCTCACCCTGATCCTGCTCGCTTCTGCCCTGCTCACGTACGCCCAATCGACGGCCTACAGCCTGAAAGACGGCGCCTTTCGGGAAAGCGGCGTGGTGATGCGCCTGCAAGCGGGCCAGGCACGGCGCCTGGAGGGCCCCCTGACGCTGAACGACGGCTCCGTGATGAACCCCACCGGCATCCTGGTGCGCAAAGACGGCACCCGCCAGCTGCTGCCCAATGGCCAGGCCGTAAACATGCAGGGCGTGGTCGTGAATCTGCGCGACGACATGCAATCGGCCCAGGCTATTGAGCAGCGCAACCGGCAAGTAGCGGGCGGACGCGGCGAAATCAGCATTACCACCGGCGGCAGCACCGTCTCCACCGCTACGGCCGAGCAGCTGCGGCAACTAGAGCGGCGCGTGGCCCTGCTGCAGAAGCTCACCGACCGCCTCGCCGACCGCACCTCGCAGGCGGTGGGCAACGCGCCCGGCACTAGCGGTTTAGACGAGCAATTACGAGCGTTGGAAGCTCAACGCTGAGGTTGCCAGCACGATTATTGTTCCTGCTTTGCCCGCCCTTTGGCGGGCTTTTTTATGGCCGAGCTTCAAGGCCTAAAAAAATATTGTCGTTAACTGGGCGGTACCCGTTGCATTGGACGTAGCAGAATTCTACATTTGGTCACTGCGATAATTCATCCGCTCTTCACTTCCTGATCTTTTTCACGGCAACCTGCACAATATGGCCTAAAGCTCTACGTTCCCCTAACCGTAGCCTTTATGGAAACCATGCAGCCGAGCGACTCCGCGTTGATATCGCTCTACATTGCCGGCAAGGAAGAAGCCTTCGCCCTGTTGCTCACCCGCCACAAGCGCCGGGTCTTCACCACGATCATGCTGATTGTGAAAGACCCCATCGTGGCCGAAGACCTGCTGCAGGATGCGTTCATCAAAGCGGTGCACACGATGAAGAGCGGACGGTATAATGAAGAGGGGAAATTTTCGTCGTGGATCTGCCGTATTGCCCACAACTTAGCCATCGACTTTTTCCGGCGCCAGAAGCGCAACCCCCAGTTTAACCTCGACGCCACGGGTCACGCGTTCAACTCGTTGTCGTTGTCGGAGGAAAGTGTAGACATGACTCTCTCGCGGGAGGAAACCTACAGCCGCCTTCGGGAGTTAATACAGGAGTTGCCGGCCGCGCAAAAGGAAGTGCTCATCATGCGTCACTACGGCGACATGAGCTTCCAGGAAATTGCCGACGCAACGGGGGTGAGCATCAACACGGCGCTGGGCCGCATGCGCTACGCGCTCATCAACTTGCGGAAGAAAATGGCCGCCCAACCTGTTTTCTATGATCAAAACCTTTACCCACGAGACCCTGCTCCGGTATGTGTACAACGAGCTGCCAGCTAAGGAGCAACAGAACATAGAGCAGGCCCTGCTGCACGACGCCGATTTGGCGGCCCGCTGCGCCGACCTGCTGGAGGCCCAGCGCTACCTTGATGCGCTGCAGCCCGGCCCCTCGGACCGCGCCGTACAGAACATTCTGCAGTACTCCCGCACTTTCCTGCGCCCGGCCTAAAAAGCCGCCGCACCTTCAGAGCGAATGATTGCCCGCCCAGCCGGATATTTGTCGGCTGGTTGCGGGCTGTCATTCGCTCGCTTGTTTCCATAAGCTCCGCTGTTATGCGCCTCGCCGAACGGTTTCGCCGCTTTCTGGCCTACTTCACCGACAACTTTCCCGCGCCCGAAACCGAGCTGCACTACGGCAGCCCGTACGAGCTGCTCGTGGCCGTGGTGCTCAGCGCCCAGTGCACCGACAAGCGGGTCAATATGATTACCCCGAAGCTGTTCGAGCAGTTTCCCACGCCGCAGCACCTAGCCGCTGCTTCGGCCGAGGAGGTATTCCCGTTTATCCGTAGCGTCTCCTACCCCAACAACAAAGCCAAGCACTTGGCGGGGCTGGGTAAGATGCTGGTGGAACGCTTCAACGGCGAAGTACCCGACCGGCTGGAAGACCTGCAGCTGCTGCCCGGCGTGGGCCGCAAGACGGCCAACGTTATCGTGTCGGTCATCTATAACCAACCCGCTATGGCCGTGGACACGCACGTCTTCCGCGTATCGCACCGCCTGGGGCTGGTGCCGCGCACGGCCACCACGCCGCTGGCGGTGGAAAAGGCCCTGGTGAAATACACGCCCGAGGAGCTCATTCCGAAGGCGCATCACTGGCTGATTCTGCACGGGCGCTACATCTGCGTGGCGCGCAACCCCAAATGCATGGAGTGCCCGCTGACGGACTTCTGCAAGTACTACAACGACAAAGTACGCCCGAGCCTGGAGCCTGTGGTGGCGCCGGTTTAGCCGGCCGCCTGCTCCAGCACTCGTTCCACCACGGCCGCTATCTGCCGGCGGTCGAATTCGGCCGCGGCTACCTGTTGGCCCCGGGCGCCGGCCTCGCGTAGTATCGCGGGCTCAGCGAGTACTTCGCCCAGCTTCCGGGCCAGGGCATCGGCATCGTCGGCGGGCACGTACCAGCCGCAGCGGTGCTGCTCCACCCAGGTCTTGGTCCACCCTTGGTTCGTGACGATGACCGGCGTGCCTACGGCCAGGCTGTCGTAGAACTTGGCCGGCGAGTTGGCGTCGAGTACGGGCAGGCCCATAAAGGGCGCCACGGATACATCGGCCAGCCGGAACCAGGCGAATACCCGGTGGCGCGGCTGCGGCTCGATGAGACGGATGAACGGGTGAGCGGCCGCCGCCTGCTGCAGCAACTCGTCGTAAAAGCCGTGACCCATAAAGCACCAGACCACGTCGGGATACTGCTCGGCCAGGCGCACGGCGGCGGCTACCAGCATCGGAATGCTGTTGGCGCGGCCGAAGGTGCCGGCGTACAGCACCACGCGCCGGCCGCGCAGGCCTTGGCCGGTACGCAGCGCTTCTACTTGCTGCTCGGTAGCCTGGGCGGCTAAGTCGAAGTCGGTACCGTTGAGCACAGTGGTCAGCTTCTCGCCGGCAATACCGAGTTGGCGCACGTAGGCCGTCATATCCGGCGACAAAGGCAGGATGTGCCGGGCCGAGCGGTACAGGCCATGCTCCAGGGCGTAGAGGCTACGCTGGGCCAGCGGGTTGGGCACGGCGCCCATGGCAATGGGAAACGACGGCCACAGATCCTGCACTTCGAACACCCACGGCACCCGCCGCAATCGGGCGACCTGTGCAGCGGCCCAGGCTGCCGTCAGCGGCGTGCTGATACCCCACACCACGTCGGGCCGGGCGATGCGTAGGCCTTGCCGCACGGCGTACGCTACGTACTTGGAAAAGGCCCAGCCGCGCGCGGCCACGCCCATGCGGTTGTGGTAAGGGATATCAGCTGCCAGCATTTCCACGCCCGCCGGCAACCACGGGTACTCGTGCGTCAGCCGTTGCCGCTCCCAGGTATTGGTCGTAATCAGCGTAACCCGGTGCCGCCGGGCCATGTGCGCCAGCAGCGAATAATGCCGGCTGGTCGCGGGGCAGTCCGGGTTGGTGTGGTACTGACTGAAAACGGCAATGTGCATGGGCAGGTGAATTGGTGAAATGGTGACATAGTGAAATGGTGAGTTTGGCTCTAGAACTCAGAACATCAAACTCACCATTTCACTATGTCACTACCTCACTACTTGGGCCGGGGGCGGTAGCGCGAGTCGCTGAGGATGCGCTGCGGGTCTTTGTTCGCCATGAGCTGGGCCAGCGTCACGTTGGGGTGCTCGGCCATGTACTTGCGCACAATCTGCCAGCCAATCCAGTTGCCCACCCGGCCCGGGCAGGTTTTGTCGATTTCGGGCACGTTGGGCCGCTCGCCCACGTACTTCTGAATCTGAAAAGGATTGGTGGTGTACAGCAGATTGCGCTGCAGAAAATGCCCCCAGATTTTGGCCTCGTTGTAGTTGACGTTCTGCAGGTCCTTGGCCGGAAAGCCGATCAGCAACGAATCATCGGTGCAGGGCAAGGTCTTCTCGGCGAAGTAAAGGGCCTTACCGTTCTGAATCATCTCCGCCAGCATCGTGGTATTGGTCAGCTTCTTCTGGTTGTACTTGCTCGATACGGCTTCGGCTACGCGCGGCATCACGTACTCCGGCTGGTAGCGGCGCAGCAGGTAATTAGGGGCGTTGGGCCGGTACACGGCCTTGGGCCCCACGAAGAAGTCGGTGCTGATGACCAGCAGGCTGTCGTTGGCGAAGATGTCCTGACTCAGGCCGCTGACGAAGGTGGCGGTTTGGGGCACCTTGAAGTCAGGAAAGTAGTAGCGCACGTGCTGAAAGAAGCGCTGCAGTTCACCCTGCCACTGCTCGGTGTTCTGAAAGGTGCTGTCGGCTTGCCGCCCGAGCTGCTGCAGGCCGGGGTTGGTAGACAGCTTCAGCAGCGTTTGCTGGAGCATGGCGTCGGAGGGGTATTTGCCGCGCTGCAGGAAGTAGCGCGCAAATACCGGCTGCGCATCCAGAAAGCGCTGCGCATCAGCGGGCGTCTTGATCTGGAAGAAGGGATTTTCCAGCCGCTGCAGCGTCACCGGCGCTTTCACGGCGGCTACTTCCGGCGACATTTCGCACTTCTGGTCACGGTTGCAGGCCGACTGGCCCAGCAGCAAAGTAGCCAGCACCGCAGTGCTCAGCCAAGGGCGCAAACGCGGAAAGGGCATGGTAGGTGGCGGGGGGCTTCTATATTTAGGGCGAAATTAGCCAAAACACGGGCGCGCCCGTATCCGGCTTGGCATCAGCAACGCACGGCGCCGCCCAAGCGTGTCATCTCCTATGAAAAAAGCCTTACTCGCGCTGGCCCTCGTTACGGGCGGCGCCGTCACCACGGCCTCGGCCCAGGTAGAAATCGGTCTGAAAGTCTCGCCTAGCATCAGCAGCCTGGCAGCTTCCTCACCCTCTCAGTACAACTTCGACAAAGACGGCGGCTTGGCCAACATCGGCGGCGGCCTGGTAGTCGACTACTTTTTCGGCCAAAACTACGCCTTCAGCACCGGGCTGCAGCTGACCGGCAAAGGTGGTACCATTACGTACAACGAGCCGGCTATTGCGGGTAACCCGCTGCTCAAGCAGAAAGTCCGCCTTCAGTACGTGGAGGTACCCGTGACGGTGAAGCTCTTCACCAACGAGGTGGCGACCGACGTAAAGGTGTACTTCCAGGTCGGTGGGGTACTCAGCGGCCTGACCGGCGGCCGCATCAACGGCGAAAAGTATTTCACCGACTTCAACAACGAGCAGAAACGCTCCCGCAGCCACTTCCTGTTCGCCGATGCGGGCCTGCTCGGCGGCACCGGTGTCGAATACCAGCTCGGCCAAAGCACCAAGGTATTTGCCGGCATATCGTACCACCACGGCCTGCTCAACGTCGACCGGTTTTTCGACAACACGCGCAAGTACAAGGACGTGAGCATCAAGAACCGGGAAGTTGCCCTGGACCTGGGCTTGAAGTTCTAGCAGTAGCAGTACAGGTTCTTGGCCTTACCACCATTTACCTGTTGCTCAATACCGACACGGCGCCCCCACCGTTCCAGAAGCGTGAACAGTGGGGGCGCCGTGGTTTTTATTCAGCTCACGAAGCGGGCGGCAGCTAGTCGTCCGATTCGTCGTCGCGGTCCTGCAGGCTGTTGATTTCGGCTGCGCGGCTGTGCAGCTCGATTTCCTCGCCCCGCTCGTCGTGGATGCGGTAGTCGGTGAGGCCCAAGGAGGTATCCTTCACCACTTTCACCCACTTGTAATACTTCATGTACCACTTCATCTGCTTGCTTACCAAGCCTTTGGTGTAGTACGCGTGCAGGAAGGGGTGCACGTACAAGGTCAGGCCGGAGTGGTTCTGGTTTACCAGCAGCTCGTCGATGCTGAAGTCGATTTCGTCGGTAACCAGAATCGAAGCGGTAATCTTGCCCGTGCCGCCGCAGGTGGGGCACACCTCCGTGGTGGTAATGTTCTGCTCGGGCCGCACGCGCTGCCGCGTGATTTGCAGCAGGCCGAACTTGGTGATGGGCAGGATGGTGAACTTGGCCCGGTCGCGGGCCATGATCTGCTGCACCGTGTCCTCCACCTTCTTGCGGCTGTCGGCCGAGCGCATGTCGATGAAGTCGACCACCACGATGCCGCCCATGTCGCGCAGGCGCAGCTGCCGGGCTACTTCCTTCGCCGCCGCCAGATTGACCATCAGCGCAGTGGCTTCCTGGTCGCTCTGCTGGTTGCTCTTGTTGCCCGAGTTTACGTCGATGACGTGCAGGGCCTCGGTATGCTCGATGACGAGGTAGCCGCCGCCGGGCACAGTCACCGTCTTGCCGAAGAGTGTTTTGAGCTGCTTTTCGATGTCGAACTGCTCAAAAATCTTCGTCTTGCCGGTGTACAGTTTCAGCAGATCCAGCCGGTCGGGCGCAATCTGCTGCAGGTAGCTGCGCAGCTCCTCGTACATGGGCTGCGAGTCGACGTGAATAGCGTCGAACGAGTCGCTGAGCATGTCGCGCAGCATGGAGGAGGTGCGGCCCAGCTCGCCCAGCACCTTGTCGTTCGGCTTGGCCGTGCGCAGATTCTGGTAGAGCTGCTCCCACATGGCCACCATGTTGGTCATGTCGCGGTCCAGCTCGGCCACGTCGCGGCCCTCGGCCACGGTGCGGATAATCACGCCGAAGCCGTCGGGCTTAATCGACGCAATCAGGCGCTTGAGCCGGTCACGCTCCGTCCGGCTCACGATTTTCTTCGACACCGAGATAGTGTCGGAAAACGGGATGAGCACGAGGTAGCGGCCGGCCATCGACAGGTCGGAAGACAGGCGCGGCCCCTTGGTCGAAATCGGCTCCTTGACAATCTGCACGAGCAGCTGCTGGCCTTTTTTGACGATGTCGGCCATCTTGCCGACTTTCTCAAGGGCCGCATCGCGCGGAAAACCCTTCAGGTGCGCTACGGGCGCTTTGCCGCCGTGCACCAGCCGGGTCCACTTGGCCAGGGTCTGGAATTGCTCGCCCAGGTCGCCGTAATGCAGGAAGGCGTCCTTCTGATACCCGATATCAATAAACGCGGCGTTCAGGCCGGGCATCACCTTCTTGACGGTGCCCAGAAAGATGTCGCCCACCGCGTAGTTGGTGTCGTTGCGGTCGAAGTGATACTCGATCAGCCGCTTGTCCTGAAGCAGGGCAATCCGCTCGCCTTCCTGAGTCGAATTAATGATTAACTCGTTACTCAATGGAGTTCGGGGTTAGCCGGCTGTCCGAACGTGTAAAACTAGTAGTCAATAAGTTAACCCTCGCATAAGCCAAGAAGGGAAGCCAGCGCCGAGGCACTAGCTTCCCCCTATTCAGTTCCACGGGGAGAACGTAACCACAAAGCCACGCCCGGGAGTCGGCGGGGTGAAACATAGGGCGTACGATGGCTCACAGCCAAGGCGTTAGCGCCCAGCAAACCCCCGCGGGCTTACTTCTTCTTGTGACGGTTCTTGCGCAGACGCTTCTTCCGCTTGTGGGTGGCAATCTTGTGGCGCTTTCTCTTTTTACCGCAGGGCATGAGTTAGAGTGGTTAAGGGTTGGGTTGATTGATTTCTTAGAAACCCGCCCGTCATGCTAAGCCCACCGGGCTTGGCATGACGGACTGAGGTTCCTCACTGAAGCTTTTGAAGTTCTTCGTTGACCGAAGTCAGCAGGCCAGGGTCCGCACTCAGGCTTTTGGTCTTGAGAAACGCTTGCTTGGCTTGCTCTTTTTTCCCGCTTTGTGCCAAGGATACGCCCAAGTAGAACTGTCCGTTCACATTCTTGGGATTTACCTTCACCAATTCTTCGAAACGTTCTACTGCCTTGTCGGGCTGGTTGCTCTGCAGCGCCAGAATGCCCAGGTTGTAGATGGCCTTTTCGTTTTTGGGGTCGGCGGCCAGCACCTCGCGCAGCATCATGATGCCGGAGACGGGGTTGTCGCTGGCCATCAAGGCCATGCCCATGTTGGTTTTGGCGTCGAGGTTTTGCGGGTTCTGCTTGAGCACCTTCTCGTACAGCTCGCGCGTTTTGGCGCTCAGCAGCTTGGCACGCGCCTCCGTAGCCGCGAAGCTGTAAGCTTCGAAGTACTGGTCGGCAGCGCGCTTCCAGGTCTGTTCGCCCGGCCGTACCAGGGCCACCTGCTCAAAGTAATAGCCGGCGCTGTCGAAGCGCTGCACCTTCTGGTACTGCTTCGCCAGGTCGTTGGCTAAGGAGAGCTTGGCAGGCCCTTCGGCGGTCTGATACCGGGCCACGAGCTTGTTAAGCTCCTGTCGTTGCTCGGGCGAGGCCATGGTGTGGGGCTGCTCCGGCGTAGTGCCGGTGCTGGCCGGTACCGGGCCCGACGAAGCCTCGGCCTTGGAGCCGTTGGTCTGCGGTCCGCCGCCGTCACGCGTGGCGGTAGCGGCAGCATCACGGGCGGCTTCGCCCTTACCTTCCTTTGGCTTCATCACCCCTTTCGGCAGCAAAAACAGCCCAGCCACCACAGCGGCGGCGAGGATGAGAATCAGGAGCTGGGGGGAAGCAAAAGAGCGGCTGGTAGCCATACGCGGAAGAAAAAGGCGGCCGCCGGGCTGCTGCTTTCGGGGCAGACCAGCACGGCGGCGGCCGGCAAGTTTACGAAGAACCGAGCGGTTTCAAGCTTAGGCTTGTACCGGCTGCTCTTTTACCTTCTTGCTGTTTTTGATCTTGCTGATGAAGGTTTTCGAGGGTTTGAAGCTCGGGATGAAGTGCTCGTCGATGATAATCGACGTGTTTTTCGAAATGTTACGGGCTACTTTCCGGGCCCGCTTCTTGTTTACGAAGCTACCGAAGCCACGCACGTAGATGTTGCTGCCGTTGGCCATCGAATCCTTCACCACTTTGAAAAAAGCCTCAACGGTTGCAGACACGTCGGTTTTCTCAATGCCGGTCTTCTCGGCAATCTCGGCAATTACTTCTGCTTTGGTCACTGTATTAGGAACCTGAAAAGTGAAAAAAAGTATGGGCAAAAAGCTTTCAAAATCCCGTAAGCCCTTGCCCGGTAGGCATTTCGGGGCACAAAGGTAGCCCCGATTTTTGGTTTTACAAATGTAATTGCCAAATACCGTGAAGGGAGCAATTACAAAGCAATATATTCACAATCAACAAGTTGACCAACTCTTCGCCGCAATCCGCTCATCCTTTCTTTGCCCAGTCCTTATTGGACTGGTACCCGAGGCACCGCCGCGACCTGCCTTGGCGCCATACCCAGGACCCGTACGCTATCTGGCTGTCAGAAATCATTTTACAGCAAACGCGGGTGCAGCAGGGTCTGCCCTACTACCAGCGTTTTCTGGCGGCCTACCCCACCGTACAGGACCTCGCCGCTGCGCCCGAACAAGAGGTATTGCGCCTCTGGCAGGGCCTGGGCTACTACTCCCGGGCCCGCAACATGCGCCATACTGCCCAGCAGATCGTGGATGAGCACGGCGGGCAGTTTCCGCAGCGGTATGCCGAGCTGGTGAAGCTGCGCGGTATTGGGCCGTATACGGCGGCCGCCATTGCTTCCTTTGCTTTTGGGGAGCGGGTAGCCGTCCTCGACGGCAACGTGTACCGGGTGCTGAGCCGCGTGTTCGGCATCACCACGGACATTGCCCAGCCTTCGGCCCGCAAGGAGTTTCAGAGCTTGGCCGATCAGCTGATTTCGCCCGATAACCCGGCCGACTACAACCAGGCCATCATGGAGTTCGGAGCCATTCAGTGCACGCCGGTGAACCCGGATTGCCTGTTTTGCCCGGTGCGGGAGCAGTGCTTCGCGTTTCAGCACGGCATGGTACAGCAGTTGCCGGTGAAGTCCAAAGCCAAGGCGGCCCGCACCCGCTACTTCCACTACTTCGTGCTGCGGCACGGGGAGCAGGTATATCTGCGCCAGCGGGCGGGCAAGGACATCTGGCAGAGCCTGTACGACTTTCACCTGCTGGAAACACCGGAAGCGGTGCTGCCAGCTAAAGCCATGGCTACGGAACTGGAGCAGCTTGGCGCTCAACTGGACACGAGCAGGGTAAGCGAACCTGCGGCGGCTATGCGTCACACCCTGAGTCATCAGAAAGTTGAGGCTTTGTTTCACGAGCTTTGGCTCGCTGCGCCACTAGCGGCCTCGTCACGTGAAACCGCTGGTTTAGAGCCCTATACCGCTGATCAGCTCGATGAACTGCCCAAGCCCGTTATTATCACCAACTACTTGTCAGACAAAGGAATACTTTAATGCTAAATAATTTGGAATTGTGCGTCTTTATTTAGTTATTGTATAGCAATTCAAGCCTTATTCCTCCATTCTTAACCACAAACGAAGACACCATGTCGAGCGTAAACAAAGTCATTCTCATTGGCAACCTGGGCACTGATCCAGAAGTACGTCACCTGGAAAGCGGCGCGGCCGTGGCGCAGTTCCGCCTGGCTACCAATGAATTCTATAAAGACAAGCAAGGTAACCGCGTTGAGCGTACGGAGTGGCACAACATCGTAGCTTGGCGCGGCCTGGCCGAAATGGTCGAGAAGTACGTGAAGAAAGGCCAATCCATTTACGTGGAAGGCAAGATTCGCACGCGCCAGTACCAGGACAAGGACCAGCAGACGCGCTACGTCACCGAAATCGTGGCTGATGAAATCACGATGCTGGGTGGCGGCCGCGCCCAGGGCGACCAGTCCGGTACTCAGCAGAGCGGCGCCCAAACTGCGCCGGCCGAGCAAAAGACCTTCCGCCAGGAAGCCGAGCTGAACGAACTGCCGTTCTAATTTAGCTGTTCATGGGCCAGTGCCGCCCCGGTCACGTGTTGGCCGGGGCGGTTTTGTTTGCCTCGCGCCGCGCGGAACGGCTTGGTGCCGATTTCCGGCTAATTTTGGCTTATCACCTCACCCCCGCTTGCCTGTGCTTCGCTCCTGCTGTGCGCTGCTGGTAGCTGGTTTGCTGCTTTCGGGCTGCAACTCGGCGCCCGACTACACGCCCAAACCCAAAGGCTACAACCGCATCGACCTGCCGCCGCACGTCTACCAGCAGCTGGCGCCGGGGCACCCTTATCGGTTTGAGTACTCGAAGTACGCCCGCATCCTGCGCGACTCTTCGTACCTGGCGCAGCCGCACTGGATCAACGTGAACTACCCCAAGCTGCACGCCAACGTGCAGATTACCTACACGAACATTGCCGGCAACCCCAAGCTCTTCAACAAAATGCTGGAGGACGCGCGCAAGCTCACGGGCAAGCACCAGATCAAAGCCACGGCCATCGAAGAAAACACGCTAAAGACGCCGGATGGGAGGAAGGTGGCCGTGTTTGAGCTGAGCGGCGACGTACCCAGCCAGTTTCAGTTCTACACCACGGACTCGACCAAGCACTTTTTTCGCGGGGCGCTGTACTTCCGCACGGCCGTAGCCAACGACTCCCTGGCGCCGGTTATCGACTACGTGAAAGAGGACATCGTGCACCTGGTCAACACGCTTAAGTATCAGTAGGCCTTGATGGTCAAATGGCTAAACTGTTCAATGGCTGGTCGTTCAAATCCTAACCGAACAATCATCAATTCAGCAATTTAACCATTTAACAATCTAACCCTTGAGTAGCTTTTTCAACACCAAGATTGCCCTGCTCCGCGGCATGGACACGCGGCGGGCCGACGTGCTGGCTAAGGAGCTGAACCTGTTCACCTACGGCGACCTGGTGCAGTTTTATCCGTTCCGCTACCTCGACCGCACGCAGTTTTACAACGTGGTGGACCTGCACGACGACCTGCCGATGGTGCAGGTAAAGGCAACGGTGCGCACCAAGGAGCTGCTGGGCGAAGGCCGCAAGCAACGCCTGGTGGCCCAAGCGCAGGACGAGAGCGGACACGTGGAGCTGGTGTGGTTTAAGGGCGTGAAGTGGTTCGAGAAGTGGGTGAAGAACCACCAGGAGTACATCATCTTCGGCAAGCCGACGCTGTTCAACGGCAAGCCGCAGATTGCGCACCCGGAGCTGGAAGAAGTATCGGAGCAGAAACCGGGCACTTCGTTTCTGCAGCCGGTGTATTCCAGCACCGACAAGCTGCGCAACTTCAACCTCGACAGCAAAGGCATAGCCCGGCTCACGGCGCAGGTGCTCAAACTGTGCGCTCCGCACTTCCACGAGACGTTGTCGCCGGAATTGATTCAGCGCTACGCCCTCATGCCCAAGGCGGAGGCCATGCAGCAGATTCACTTCCCGCAGAGTACCGATCTGCTGCAGGCAGCGCGCTTCCGGCTGAAGTTTGAGGAGCTGTTCTACGTGCAGCTCAAGCTGCTGCGGCAGCGCACCGTGCGTAAGGTGGAGCTGGCCGGGCAGATCTTCGATAAGGTGCCCACGCTCACGCACTTCTATAAGAACGTGCTGCCCTTCGACCTGACGATGGCGCAGAAGCGGGTTATCCACGAAATCTACAAGGACTTCTGCGCGGGCAAGCAGATGAACCGTCTGCTGCAGGGCGACGTGGGCTCCGGCAAGACCATCGTGGCCTTTATTGCCATGCTCATTGCCGCTGACAACGGCGCGCAGTCCTGCCTGATGGCCCCGACGGAAATCCTCGCCGACCAGCATTACGAGGGTCTGAAGAAGTTCGCCGACATGCTCGGCCTCAAGATCGGGTTGCTGACCGGCTCGACGCGCACGGCCGCTCGGCGGGTGCTGCACGAGCAGTTGCGCTCAGGCGAGCTGCACATGCTGGTGGGCACGCACGCGCTGCTGGAAGACGTGGTGCAGTTCAAGAACCTGGGCCTGACTATTATGGACGAGCAGCACCGCTTCGGGGTGGCTCAGCGCTCCAAGCTCTGGCAGAAGAATCCCAACGTGATTCCGCACGTGCTGGTGATGACGGCTACGCCCATCCCGCGCACCTTGGCCATGACGCTCTACGGCGACCTGGACGTGTCGGTCATCGACGAGCTGCCGGCCGGCCGCAAGCCTATCGTGACGGTACACCGCTTCGATGCCAACCGCCTGAAGGTGTTCGAGTTCATGCGGCAGGAAATCCGCAAGGGCCGGCAGTGCTACGTGGTGTACCCGCTCATCGAGGAAAGCGAGGCCATGGCCGACTACAAGGACTTGATGGACGGCTTCGAGAGCGTGTCGCGGGCGTTTCCCGAATACCACGTCAGTATCGTGCACGGGCGCATGACGGGCGGAGAAAAGGATGCCGAGATGCAGCGCTTCGTCAAAAATGAGTCGCAGATTATGGTGGCTACTACCGTGATTGAGGTGGGTGTGAATGTACCCAATGCCTCGGTAATGGTCATTGAGTCGTCGGAACGGTTCGGCCTTTCGCAGCTGCATCAGTTGCGGGGCCGGGTGGGCCGCGGCGCCGACCAGAGCTACTGCATCCTGATGTCGGGCTACAAGCTGAGCAAGGACACGCGCACGCGTCTGGAAACGATGGTGCGCACCAACAACGGCTTCGAAATTGCCGACATCGACCTGAAACTGCGCGGGCCGGGCGACTTAATGGGCACCCAGCAAAGCGGGGTGCTGGACCTGCTGGTGGCCGATCTGGCCAAGGATGGCAAGATCCTGGCCGAGTCGCGGGCAGCGGCGCAGGAAATACTCAACGAGGATCCGGATTTGAGCAAGCCGGAAAATCAAAATATCCGCCGACACATCGAGTCGTTGCCGGCATCGGCGGTTAACTGGAGCCGAATTAGCTAACAATAGGGCATAAAAAAACGGCTGTATAAGCCGTTCAGCAGTCTAGTTGAGCGAGACTGGGTTCGTCTTTCGAGCGTACTCGTCGGCAACGGTGGAAGAAGCAGGTGCCTGCTTGTAGTTCACGTGCTGCACGAAGAACGACTGCATAGACTCTACGTGGCGCTGCACTGGCTGCTGCGTGCTGCCAACAACCGAAATGCGGGCTTGATCTTTTACTTGCTTGCCGACTACGACCAGAGCGGTCAGGAGGATGAATTGTAATAAAGACTTCATGGTGAAAGAACATTCGGTGGAGAAGCGGCCTGCCGTATCAAACAACAAGCCAGGATTTCTGCTGGGCCCGGCTGGCGCAGCTAGCTAAGCCCAGTGGCGTGGGCTTTGCGCACAGAAATCAGCTAGAGGGGGCTGGAAAGGCAATATCTGTGCACAAAATTATCAATTATATACAAATCAGCAAGTTTTTCGACTACTGACCTGTATGCTTTTGCCTGACAAAGAAAACGCAGGTGGATGCGCAACGGATGAATTTTGGCGTTATGAAAGCGTGAACTTTCGTTTGCTGAACTCACCCAGCGGGGCCTTTACGCGAATGGCTGTTTGAATGATACCTTTGGGAAGTACATTTTTTTGACTGAGCGTTTTTGGCCCCGTTAACTTCTTAACGACGTGCGTTTTACCCTTCTGAAATTTTCCGTAGCCGGGCTATTGTCAGGCTTTTTGCTGCATACCCCGCTGGCTCAGGCCCAGCGGGTGAAGTCCACTCCTTTTGCCTACGTGCCCGAGCACACGGAGGACCCGTACAACCAGCGCGTACACGTAAAGACGCTGGCTTTGCCCGGCAGCACCGACTTCATCATCCTGAGTCACCGTTCGGCCAGCGAGTACGCCGTGGAGCGCTACGACGCTGACCTCAAGAAGGTCTGGACGGCCACTGTACCCATTGCGCCCGGGGAGAGCATGGAAGCTTTTGCCCGCAACGACCAGCAGGCACTGGTGGTACTCCATCACGGCGACGAAACCGGCCAGCACCTGCTCGTGCAGCCCGTCGACCTTAAGACCGGCCAGAAGCTGCCGGCCAAGAAAATGGCGGAAGGCAACGCGCAGGAACGCCGCCCTGGCGTGAGCATCTCCCCCGACGGCACCCACCTGATAGCGTGGCGCTATGTCACCCGCGACGCGCAAATCAAGGCGCTGACGGCGGCGCACTACGACCGGCAGCTGAACAAGGTCAAGGACCGCTCTTACGACTTCCGCGACCTGGGCTCCTTCTTCTCGCCCAGCGTGCACGTAGCCAACGACGGTACGCAGTACGTGGCCCTCATCGGCGACAACAACCAGAAGCTGACCGTGCGCCGCTACCGCGACCAAGACGCGGATATAAAGGTGATGTCCGTAGCAGTCGGCGGCACCTTCGGGGGCAAAAAAGTAACGGTGCGCGACTCGCAGTGGCGTTTGCTCGATGGGCAAACCCTTTACGCGGCTGCCCTCTGTGCTGATTACGCCTCGGGCGAGTACTACAGCCTGAAGCTGGTCAAATTCGATTTCGGCACGGCCGACATGAAGTTTGCGCCGGAGTTCAAGTTCACGCCCGAATACCTGGCTGAGACCAACAAGCTTACCGGCGCCAGCTACAAGCGCCTCGACGACGTGTACCTCTCCGACGTGATTCGCACGGAGGACCAGAATGTGGTAGTCCTTGCCGAGCACAAAGCCGAGGAAGGCCCCGATGCACCGGTGCGGGCCCGGGAACTGCACGTATTCGGGTACAACGAGTTTCAGTCGCCAACCTGGCAACAGATTATTGCCAAAAACCAATCGGCGCCCATCACCGAAAGCTTCACCGGCATCGGCTACCGCGCCGCCCCTATCGGCAACGACGTGCAGGTGGTAACGCTGGAAAAGCTCAAGGACAAAACCGACCTGTACCTGCGCAAGATTGCGGCCCTACCCGGCACCGTAACCGAGCCCAAAGCCCTCGGCCTAAACGTAGCCAACGACCAGCAGGTGGCCTACGTGAAGGACTTCACCACCTGGCTCGACGGCAAGACGATGATTGTGGTGACACGGCCCAGCAAGAAGTCAGCGGCGCTGCAGCTGAACAAGCTCGTTTTTAAATAGACCATGCTCACCTTTTACCTGCTGGCAGACGATGCGCCCCGCCCCGGCCGCACCAAGCTCGATGAGCTGCCCAAAGCCGGGGAGCTGTCGGCCGAGGACTTCGTGCAGCTGCAGGCGCAACGTATTCTGGAAAGCCGCCTGGATGCGGAGCAGGACTTCCGCTGGAGCAGCGGCGTGGCGCAGATGAAGCTGCAACTGCTATTGCACCGCCACCCGCAGCTCCGTCCCAACAATGCCAGCACGCCGGAACAGCGCTTTTTCGTGCTGCTGCTCAATGCCTCGGCCGCCGACTCTGGTTTGCTGGCCATTGCTGATTAATTCTTGCCAAGACTAAAACTTGAAAGGGCCGCTCCAATACCGGAGCGGCCCTTTCAAGTTTTCCCCCATCGGGAAATAACAACCGGCCGTTTCCCCGCGGCCAGTTGCTGCTGGTGCGCTCGGCTTAGAACGCGTATTCGTTGGCCTGGATAAGCACGTCAGCGATGCGGCGACGGGCGTCCTTGGCGTTGAAGAGGTCAGCTTTGGTGAAGCGCTTCAGGCCCAGGGCCAGCAGGCGCTGCTCGTCGCCTTCGGTCATCGAGGCAATGGCCTCTTTGCCGAACTTGTTCACGTTGTCCACCGTGTCGTTGAGGTACACGCGGGCAATGTCAATTTGGGCGCTCAGTGCTTCTTCGCCGCGTACGCCGGCTTCCTTCTGCACGCGCAGGATGGTGCTTTCGGCGGTGTACACCTTGATGGCCATGTCGGCGATGTTCATCAGTACTTCCTGCTCCTTGGCGAGCGAGTTCATGTACTTCTGCACGGCCGTACCGGCTACCATCAGGATGGCCTTTTTCAGCTTGGCAATGGTGCGCAGCTCGGCGGCGAACAGGCTGTTGTCCTCATCCGTGTTGAAGTCCGGAATGGCCATCAGCTCCTGCTGCACGGCTTGGGCCGGGCCCATCAAATCCAGCTCGCCCTTCAGCCCCTTCTTCAGGATCATGTCGACGGCCAGCATGCGGTTGATTTCGTTCGTGCCCTCGAAGATGCGGTTGATGCGCGAGTCCCGGTAGGCGCGGTCCATCGGGTAGTCGGCCGAGAAGCCGTAGCCACCGTACACCTGTACACCTTCGTCCACCACATAGTCGAGCACCTCGGAGCCTTCCACCTTCAGCACGGCGCACTCCACGGCGAATTCGCGGGCGGCGCCCAGTAGGGCTTCGTTGTGGCTCATGCCCTTGCCGAGCAGCTCCTGCTCCATGCGGGCAATGTCCATCCCGGCGCGGTAAATGGCCGACTCCACGGCGTAGATGCGCACGGCCTGCTCGGCCAGCTTGTACTTGATGGCACCGAACTTCGAGATGGGCAGCTTGAACTGCACCCGCTCGTTGGCGTACTTCACGCTCAGCGAAGCAGCCATTTTAGAAGCACCCAGGCAAGCGGCAGCCAGCTTGATGCGGCCGATGTTGAGGATGTTGAAGGCAATCAGGTGGCCCTTGCCGATTTCGCCCAGCACGGCCGATTTCGGCACTTTGCAGTCCGACAGGAACACCTGGCGCGTGGAGGAGCCCTTAATGCCCATCTTGTGCTCCTCGTTGCCGAGGCTCAGGCCGGGCGTGTTTTTCTCCACGATGAAGCCCGTGAACTGCTCGCCGTCAATCTTGGCAAACACTACGAACACGTCGGCGAAGCCGCCGTTGGTAATCCACATTTTCTGGCCGTTGAGCACGTAATGCTCGCCGTCCTCGGTCAGCACGGCCTTGGTTTTGGCGCCCAGCGCGTCGGAGCCCGAGCCGGGCTCGGTCAGGCAGTAAGCACCCATCAGTTCGCCGGAGGTCAGGCCGGGCAGGTACTTGGCTTTCTGCTCCTCGTTGCCGAAGTACAGAATCGGCAGCATGGCAATGCCGGTGTGGGCCGCGAAGGCGACCGGGAACGAGTGGCCGCCGCCCACGCCTTCGGTCACGCGCAGCGACGTGGGGAAGTCCATGTTCAGTCCGCCGTACTCCTCGGGGATGCTCACGCCGAACAGACCCAGCTCGCCGGCCTTTTCCATCAGGCTGCGCATCAGGCCTTCTTCGTGGTTGTCGAGGCGCTCCAGCAGGGGCTGCACCTCTTTTTCCACGAAGTCCAGTGCGGTCTGGTGCATCATGTTTTGCTCCTCCGAAAAATCGGCGGGCGTGAATACATCCTGGGCGTCGGTCGGTTTGATGATGAACTCGCCGCCTTTTACAAGCTTGTTGCCTACTTCCATGGCCGTGGTGGGAATGTTGAAGTGTCGAAACTGTTAGGCTTGCCGACTAATTAAGGCCGACAAGGGCCGCCTGACTGTTGTACCGAAAGGTAATAAAAAATGTTAGGCGTGCCGACTATTTCTGGTAAAAGAAACCCCGAAAACGCCGGGGTCTCTGTTTGTTACCAATATCAGAACGCCAAGATATGCGCTCCGGTTCTGATTGTCAATGGGTTTTTGCCTCAGGAGCCGCAGCGCCAGCGCCGTTGCTATCCGGAGGCTATCCCGACGACTTCAACCGCTGCATAAACGAGCGAAACGCCGGGGCCAGCTCCTCGAACAGTGGGTGCTGCCGGTTCTTGAGCATTACCTCGCTGAACAGCTTCAGCCCGATGGCAAACTCGGTGGACTGGCCGGGCTCCTGAAACAGATTACGCTGCTGCAGGCGCTCCACGATGCTGAAGATGTCGTCGTGGTTGTCGAACTCCAACTCTAGTGGCTCGTGCTCGGGGCTGCCGGGTGAGATGCCAGCTACCTGCTCCAGGCGCAGGCGGTAGTGGTAAGCGCGCTTGCTCATGATTCTGATGAAAAGGATTTGAGCAGGCAGACGCTTACCAGCCCGTTTTACTTTAGCAATTCGTAGATGCCGGCTACGCCCTGACCACCGCCTACGCAGGCCGTGACCATGCCGTACTTCTTGTTGCGGGCGCGCAGCTCGTGGAATAGCTGAATGCTCAGCTTGGCGCCCGAGCAGCCCAGCGGGTGACCGAGGGCAATGGCGCCGCCGTTCACGTTGAGCTTGTCCGGGTCGATGCCCAGCTCGCGCACCACGGCAATGGACTGCGAGGCAAAGGCTTCGTTCAGCTCGAAGAGGTCGATGTCGTCGAGCTTCATACCGGCTTGCTTGAGCACTTTCGGCACGGCCTTGATCGGGCCCATGCCCATGATGCGCGGGTCGACGCCTTCGGTGGCGTAGTTCACCATGCGGGCAATGGGCTCCAGGTTCAGCTCCTTCACCAGGCGCTCCGACATGACGATGACGAAAGCCGCCCCGTCGGAGGTCTGCGAGGAGTTGCCGGCCGTTACGGAGCCGCCTTGGGCGAATACCGGGCGCAGCTTGCCCAGGGCTTCTACCGAGGTGTCGGCGCGGGGGCCTTCGTCGGTATCGACCACGTACGAGCGGGTTTTCTTTTTACCCGAAGCCTGATCGAGGTAGGTTTCCTCAACGGTAATCGGCACAATCTGCTCCTTGAACTTGCCTTCGGCAATAGCCTTAATGGCTTTCTGGTGCGACTGGTAGCTAAACTCGTCCTGGTCCTGGCGCGAGATTTTGTAGTCCTGCGCTACGGCTTCGGCCGTCAGGCCCATGCCCAGGTAGTAGTCCGGGTGCTGCTGGGCGAGCTTGTAGTTCGGCACGGTCTTCCAGCCGACGGTCGGCACCAGGCTCATGCTTTCGGTGCCGCCGGCGATGATGCAGTCAGCCATGCCGGCCATGATCTTGCCCACGGCCATGGCAATGGTTTCCACGCCCGAGCCGCAGTAACGGTTCACGATGAGGCCCGACACGTTCAGCGGCAGGGCCAGCAAAGAAATCAGGCGGCCCATCTGCAGGCCTTGCTCAGCTTCCGGCACGGCGTTGCCGACGATAACGTCGTCGACGCGCGTCGGGTCCAGCTGCGGCACCTCTTTCATCAGGTGCTTGATTACCTCGGCGGCCAGGTCGTCGGGGCGGGTGAAGCGGAAACCACCGCGGGGCGCCTTGCCCACGGCCGTGCGGTAACCAGCTACGATATATGCTTCCATGAGGAGTTTCTTCTTTTAGGGGTTGTCCAAACGTCACCAATCGTTGTCATTCTGAGGCGCAAGCCGAAGAACCTTATCACGCGTGGAGTCTTGTAGAACAGTCTTTTGACCGTAATAAGCTCCTTGACTACGTCGACCTTTGGTTCGCTTGGCTCAGGATGACAGCTGGGAGCTTAGTTGCGCAGCGGCTTGCCAGTGGTCAGAATCGACTGAATACGCTCCAGCGTTTTCCGCTCGCCGCAAAGGCTGAGGAAGGCTTCGCGCTCCAGATCCAGCAGGTACTGCTCCGATACTTCCGTGGGGGCCGACAGGTCGCCGCCGCACATGATATAGGCCAGCTTGTTGGCAATTTTCAGGTCGTGGTCGGAGATGTAGCGGCCCTCCTTCATGGCGTGCACGCCGGTCATGAACATGCCTAAGGCGCCTTTGCCGTGCACCTTGATGTTGGTTTTCTGCACCGGCATGGTGTAGCCATCCTCGGCCAGCTCGATGGCGGCCGCTTTGGCTTGGGCAATGACGCGGTTGCTGTTCACCACCACTTCGTCGCCGCGACGCAGGAAGCCCAGGTCGAAGGCTTCGTGAGCCGACGTGGATACCTTGGCCATGGCAATGGTCATGAACGAGTTACGCAGCAGGTTGTACTCCGGCTCGCCTTCCTCGTACTTGGCCGCGGTGCGCAAGGTCATTTCCTTGGAGCCGCCGCCACCCGGAATCAGGCCCACGCCGAATTCCACGAGGCCGATGTAGCTTTCCGCGGCTGCCACCACCCGGTCGCAGTGCAGGTTCAGCTCACAGCCGCCACCCAGGGTGAGGCCGTGCGGGGCACCCACTACCGGAATGGAGCTGTAGCGCATGCGCATCATGGCCTGCTGGAACTGCGCAATCATCATGTTCAGCTCGTCGTAGTCCTGTTCGAGGGCGAACATGTAGACCAGGCCCAGGTTGGCGCCGGCCGAGAAGTTGGGCGCGTCGTTGCCCACCACGAGGCCGCGGAAGTCCTTTTCGGCAATTTCCACGCCCTTCAGCAGGCCCTGGATGACGTCGGAGCCCAGCGCGTTCATCTTGCTGTGGAACTCCACGTTCAGGATACCGTCGCCCAGGTCGATAACCGAGGCACCGGCGTTTTTCCACACCACCTTGCCCGAAGCACGCAGGTTGTCGAGCACCACGAAGTTCTCCACGCCCGGAATCGGCTGGTAGCTCTTCGATTCGGCGTCGTAGTACTTCTTCACGCCGCCTTCCACCTTGTAGAAGGTGGTGTTGCCGGCAGCCAGCATTTCTTCTACCCACGGGGCCAGCTGCTTGCCATTGGCCTTTACCAGCTCCACGCCAGCTTGCACGCCCAGCGCGTCCCAGGTCTCAAACGGGCCCAGCTCCCAGCCGAAGCCGGCGCGCAGGGCGTCGTCGATTTTGTAGAGGGAATCGGTGATTTCCGGAATGCGGTTCGACACGTAGGCAAACAGCCCGGCAAACATCTGCCGGTAAAACTCCCCCGCTTTGTCCTTGCCCGCGGCCAGCACCTTGAAGCGGTCGGCCAGCTTTTCGATGGGCTTGGTGGTTTCCAGCGTGGTGAACTTCACCTTGGCGCCGGGCTTGTATTCCAGCGTAGCCAGGTCCAGGGCCAGGATTTCGGACTTGCCGCCCTCCCCTTTCACCTTTTTGTAGAAGCCCTGGCCGGTTTTGTCGCCTAGCCACTTGTTCTCGGCCATCTTCTTGAGGAAGTCGGGCAGTTGGAACACGTCCTTGGCTTCGTCGTTGGGCAGGTTCTGCGCCAGGCCGTTGGCCACGTTGATCATCGTGTCCAGGCCCACCACGTCGGAGGTGCGGAAGGTGGCCGACTTGGCGTGGCCGATAACTGGACCGGTGAGCTTGTCGACTTCTTCCACCGTCAGGCCGATTTTCTGCATTACCTGCAGCACGTCCATGATGGCAAACACGCCCACGCGGTTGGCAATAAATGCCGGCGTGTCCTTGGCCAGCACGGTGGTCTTGCCCAGGTACAGGTCGCCGTAGTGCATCAGGAAGTCCACCACCGACTGGTCCGTGTCCGGCGTCGGGATGATTTCCAGCAGCTTCAGGTAGCGCGGCGGGTTGAAGAAGTGCGTGCCGCAGAAGTGCTTCTTGAAGTCTTCGGAGCGGCCTTCCGTCATCAGGTGAATCGGAATGCCGGAGGTGTTCGAGGTGATGAGCGTACCGGGCTTGCGGTACTGCTCCACGCGCTCAAACAGACTCTTTTTGATGTCGAGGCGCTCCACCACTACCTCAATGGTCCAGTCGCACGAGGCAATGTCCTTGAGGTTGTCGTCGAAGTTGCCGGTCTTGATGCGTGAAGCATCGGCCTTGCGGTACAGGGGCGAGGGATTGGCGGCAATAGCGGCCTGTAGCGAAGCGTTGACGATGCGGTTCTTCACCAGCGGCGAGTCGAGCTTGAGGCCCTTCTTTTCCTCGTCGGGCGTCAATTCTTTCGGCGCGATGTCGAGCAGCAGTACCTGCACGCCGATGTTGGCGAAGTGAGCCGCGATGCGCGAGCCCATCACGCCCGAGCCCAGCACGGCTACTTTCTTGATGGTACGATTCATAGGGAGTTCGGTCGGGTAGGTTGGGAGTCCGAAGCGTATGAAAGGGTGAATGGATGCGAGGAACGCACAAGCGCCGCGAAGCCAGCCCGTCAGGCCTTCTTCTCAGCGCGCAGGGGCTTCACTTTGAAGCCTTCGAAAATGCTCTTGCTATCGATCAGGCCGTTGATTTGCCCAACGACGCGGAAGAAAACCTCCAGCTGATCGGCCGGGACTTTCTCGCGGATTTTCTGGTTGAACTGGCGCACCGTCTGGCGCGACACTTCTTTTTTCTTCAGGCCTTCCTCGGTCAGGAAAATGCGCACGGAGCGCTTGTCCTGCTGGTCGGCCTGTTTGTAGATGAGCCCTTTTTCTTCCATCGAGCGCAGAATGCGGGTCAGGGAGCGGGTCTCCAGGCCCAGCAGCGGCGCGATTTTAGTCGCAGGCGTACCGTTTTCCTGGTCGATGTTCAGCAACACGAAGCCGATGCTCGTGGTGATGTCGTGCTTGGCTGCCTGCACATTGTACATGCGCGAAATGGCGTGCCACGCTACCTTGATGTTATAGTCGACGGTTTCTTCGGGTTTCATCTCGGGGTCGATGTCCGGTAAACGTACGCAAATTTGTTATGCTTGCATACTAGTTTACGAAAAAATATTCGACAACGTTTCGAAGGGGGTGATGAACCACTCACCGGCCATGCAGGGGTTGAAATAAGAACGTCATTCCGAGCGCAGCCGAGGAATCTCGCGTGCTGATACCCGATACCAAACTCCTACAACGAGGAAATTACTACCAGACGTCAGCACGCGAGATTCCTCGGCTGCGCTCGGAATGACGTTCTATTATTTGTCTATCAGGCGTCGTTACAAAAGCCTACCGGTGCCCGTCGGCGTTGTACAGGCTATCGATGATCTGCTTGTTGTTCTCGCTGATGATTTTGCGCTTGACCTTCATCGTCGGCGTCATTTCGCCCGATTCCACGGTCCATTGCTGAGGCAGCAGTACCTCTTTCTTCACCTGCTCCCACTGCGCGAAGCTCTGGTTGTACTTCGTTACCAGCTCGTGGTACATCTTCTGCACCTGCTCGTTCTTGATGAGTTCCTCGTTGGAGCCGTTGACGGGCACGTTGTTGCGCTTGCACCAGCCTTTCAGCTCATCGAAGGCGGGCACCAGCAGCACGGCGGGGAACTTCTGGCCGTCGCCCACCACCATGGCCTGCTCGATGAGCGGCGACTCCTTCAGCTTGCCTTCGATAACCTGCGGGGCCACGTACTTGCCGCCCGAGGTCTTGAACATTTCCTTTTTGCGGTCGGTGATTTTGAGGAAGCGACCCTTCACGAACTCGCCGATGTCGCCGGTGTGAAACCAGCCTTCCGAGTCGATGGCTTCTTTGGTCAGGTCCGGCTTGTTGTAGTAGCCCTTCATCACCGAGGCCGAGCGGGTGAGGATTTCGCCGTCCGGGGCAATCTTCACTTCCACCTTATCGATGAGCGGGCCCACCGTGCCGATGAGGTTATTCTCCGGCTCGAAGCCACCCACGGCAATAACGGGCGAGGTTTCCGTCAGGCCGTAGCCTTCCATTACCCGGATTTCGGCGGCCCAGAACACGCGGGCCAGGCGCGGCTGCAGCGCTCCGCCGCCCGACACAATCACGCGGATGTTGCCACCCAGCGCCTCGCGCCACTTCGCGAAGATGAGCTTGCGGGCCAGCTTCAGTTGGGTGTTGTAAAAGAAGCCTTTGTCCTCCTGCGTATCGTACTCCAGGCCTAAGTTCAGGGCCCAGAAGAACAGGCTTTTTTGCACGCCGCCGAGTGTGTGCCCCTTCGCTACAATCTTGTCGTAGACTTTTTCGAGCAGGCGCGGCACGGTGGTGAAGATGCTGGGCTTCACCTCGCGCAGGTTGTCGGCAATGGTGTCCATGCTCTCGGCGTAGTAGATGCTCACGCCGTTGATCATGTACAGGTAGGTCACCATCCGCTCGAAGATGTGGCAGAGCGGCAGGAAGCTCAGGGCCGAGTCGTCCTTGGTAACGGGCACGAAGGCCTGGGCGCTGCGGCAGTTGCTCAGGATGTTGTTGTGCGAGAGCATCACGCCCTTGGGCGAGCCGGTGGTGCCGGAGGTATAGATCAGCGTCAGCAGGTCGTCGGGCTGCACCGCGGCGCGCAGGGGCTCCAGCTCGGCCACGTTGCCGCGGCGGCCTAGCTCCAGCAGCTCCGCGAAGGGGCGGCCACCGGTCAGCTTTTCGAAGGTAAAGATGTGGTCGTCGGCGATGTTCAGTCCGGCGGTAGCTTCCTTCACCTTATCGTACAGGTCCTGGGTCGAAACGAAGATGGCCTTGACGCCCGCATCGGCGAAGATGTACTTGTAATCTTCGATGGTGATGGTGGGGTACATCGGCACCGTCACACCCCCGATCTGGGAGATGCCGAAGTCGGCGTACAGCCACTCGGGGCGGTTCATCGAGATGATGGCCACTTTGTCGTCTTTGCCGATGCCGAGCTGGCGCAGGCCGAGGCTGACGAGGTTGGCCGTGTCGGACACCTGCTGGGTGCTGAACGGCTGCCAGGTGCCGTCGCGCTTGGCGGCGAGGCAATCGGACTTGGGCGCCGTAGCCAACTGGTAGGGCAGAATATCAAAAGCGCGGCTGGGAGCTTGCATGGGTGCGGAATTCGGGAGGGAAAAGCAGGTGAAATAAATGGATTTTTCGGCGCAAAGCCTATTAAGACGCTTTAAGGCTCATACGCAAGGTGGGGTTTTTGAGTAGTTTTGGCCTATGCCTCCGCGGGCACCTGCACCGCGGCAGCCACCTGTGCTATGAATCTGGCCCTGTTCTTCGACCCGCTCACCGACGATGCCCCCACTGCCCCTGGCACTACGCTGGGCGCCCACGTCGCGCGCTTCGTGGACACTTTCCCGGATTGGCGCGGCGCCGATCTGGCCATTATCGGCCTGAACGAGTGGCGCGGCAGCGCCGCCGGCACGCCCGCCGCCTCGGCCCCCGACGCCATCCGGCCGCGTTTTTACCAGCTGCAGCGCGGCGCTGGCCCCTGCCGGCTCGTGGACCTGGGCAACCTGCGCAACGGCCTGACGCTGGAAGATACTTACCTGCGCCTGCGCGAAATCGTGGCGGCGCTGCTGGAGGAAAAAACGGTGCCCATTCTGCTCGGCGGCTCCCACGACCTCGACATCGGCCAATTTCTGGCTTATGAAACGCTGGAGCGCGCCGTGAGTTTGACCTGCATCGACGCGCGCGTGGACATGGTGGAGGAAGCCGGCGCGCCGGCCGAGGACAGCCACCTGCGCCGCATCCTGATGCACGAGCCGAACTTCCTGTTCAACTTCGGGCAGCTCGCCCACCAGCAGTACCTGGTACCCACCAGCGTGCTGGCGGCGCTGGAAAAGCTGCACTTCGAAACGCTGCGCCTAGGCCAGATTCGCGACGACGTACGCCAGGCCGAGCCGCTGCTGCGCCAAGCCGACCTGATCAGCTTCGATCTGACGGCCCTGCGCTGGCCGGAGTTTCCGGGCTACTTGCCGGCCTCTCCTTTCGGCCTGACGGCCGAGGAAGCGGCGCAGTTGTGCTGGTACGCCGGCCACAACGACCAGCTCACCAGCATCGGCCTCTACGGCTACCGCCCCGACCACGACCTGCTGGGCCTGGGCGCCGCTACGGCCGCCACCATGCTCTGGTACTTCGTGGAAGGCTACTACCACCGCCGCTACGAAACCGACTTTACCAGCCGCCGCTTCATCCGCTACGCCGTGGGGCTGCCGGGTAATCCGGCCAAGCTGGTTTTTTACAAAGCCAAGCGCACCGAAAAGTGGTGGATGGAAGTGGAGAGTCTGGCCGACCACTCCGTGCGCCGCATCGTGCCGTGCAGCTACCAGGATTACCTGCGCGCCGCTCAGGGCGACTTACCCAACCGCTGGATTCTGACGCAGGCGCTGCTGGGCTGATGAAGACGCAGGAATTAAGAAGCAAGAATGGCTGAGGAAGCGAGCATTCCGCACACTCCGAGCACGGCCAGCGGCCAGCCCATTGCCGAGCTGCCGGAGTACTCCAAGCACCAGCTGGCCCTGCGCAACGGACAGGACCGTGACGAAATCTGGTTTGCCTACCAAGGCTTGATTTACGACGTCACGCATTCACGGCTGTGGCGCCGCGGCAACCACTACGAGCATTGGGCCGGCCAGGACCTCACGGCCGAACTGGACCGTGATGCGCCGCACACCGTAAATGTGCTCGATAAGTTCTACGTCGTCGGCCGGCTGAAAACGAGCTAGTCAGCGTTGTAGCGCGAACTTTCCGTTTGCGTATCCCAGCTGACATGTGTACGGTAATCGTTCTGGAATACGCGAACGGGAAGTTTGCGCTGTACACCGGCTCCTAACCTCAATTCCTCACCCATCCTCATTATGAGCACTACCGAAAGCGCCTCGCACTTCGACCACCTCGAAACCCTGCCCACCGCCCAGCTGCTGGCCAGCATCAACCAGCTGGATCACACCGTGCCGCTGGCCGTGGAAAAGGCTCTGCCGCAGATTGAGGCGTTGGTAGAAGCCACCGTCGCCCGGCTGCGCGAAGGTGGTCGGTTGTTCTACATCGGGGCGGGTACCAGCGGCCGACTGGGCATCTTGGACGCCTCGGAGTGCCCACCCACGTTTGGGGTACCGCATGGGCTGGTAATCGGGCTGATTGCCGGGGGCGACACCGCCATTCGCAAAGCCGTGGAAAACGCCGAGGACGATGCCGAGCAAGCGTGGCGTGACCTGTCGGCGCACGACATCAACGCCAAGGACATCGTGGTGGGCATTGCCGCCTCGGGCCGCACGCCTTACGTTATCGGCGGGCTGGAGCAGGCTCGGGCACACGGCCTGGCTACGGGCTGCATCGTGTGCAACGCGGGCTCGAAGGTGGCCGCAGCGGCTGAGTTTCCGGTGGAAGTGGTGACGGGGCCGGAGTTTGTGACCGGCAGCACCCGCATGAAGGCCGGCACCGCCCAGAAGCTGGTGCTGAACATGCTCACTACGGCCACCATGATCCGGCTAGGCCGGGTGAAGGGCAACAAGATGGTGGACATGCAGCTCACCAACGCCAAACTGGTGGACCGCGGGCAGCGCATGCTGATGGACGAGCTGGGCATCGACCAGGATAAGGCCGCCGAGCTGCTGGAGCTGCACGGCTCGGTGCGGGCTGCGCTGGCGGCGCACCACGGACACTAGCCTGATAATCAACACCTGACACAACGCATCAATAGCGCGCTTCGGTGCGCTATTTTTTTGCCCGCATTTTTCCGTCGGGCACAGGAACACTCCGGGCGAGTGTGCGTTTTTACTGGAGCAAGGCTGCGCCGCGTGGTGGGCTTGCCTGACTCCCCCCTTTCCTAGTAAGCTATGCACACCATCGAACCCCACTACGCCTGGCTGGAGCAATACCAGGCCTCCGAGGACGAACGTTCCCCGCTCTACGGCGCTGAAAACAGCCTCGATAACTACGTCAATACCATTTACGGCTACTACATCCACCCGCAGTGGGACGGCATGGAGTCGGACACCCTGTTCCTGAAAATCCTGTTCGTGGATTACGAGGAGAAGGTGGGCGTGATTGAGTTTATCGGGGAGTGGAACGACGCCATCGAAAACGACATCATGCAGCTCAAGCGCCAGATCATCGACCCGATGGTGCACGAGGGCATCCGCAAGTTCATCCTCATCGGCGAAAACGTGTTCAACTTCCACGGCTCCGACGACTCGTACTACGAAGAGTGGTTTGAGGACGTGGAAGACGGCTGGATTGCGGCCGTGAACTTTCAGGAGCACGTGGAACGCGAAATGCGCCAGTACAACATTGACTCCTACGTGAACTTCGGCGGGCAGCTCGACGAACTGCCGTGGCGCACCTATCCGCCCAAAAAACTGGTGCACGTGGTGGACGGCCTCTTGCAGCGCCGCCTGGGCATGTAGCCCACCCGTTCAGACACAACAAAAAAGGCGCCCCGCACGAAGCGGAGCGCCTTTTTATTCAGCAAGCGGCCGAGGGGCCGTTGCCGGTATAATTACTGCTGGGTCGTGGTAGCGCCTTCAGCGGGAGCCGGGGTAGCCTGGCTAGCACCAGCGTCGGCAGCGTCTTCCATAGCGTCAGCCTTAGCGTCGGCCGAGTCACGTACGGCGTCAGCCTGCTGCTCCATAGCATCAGCCTTCTGCTCGCCAGCAGCTTCTACGTTGTCAGCAGCGTTTTCCTGCGTGTTTTCGGTCTTGCTGTCGCACGAAGCGAAGGTGAACGAAGCAGCAGCCAGAGCGAGGAACAGAACCTTTTTCATGGTAATGGGTGTGGAGAAAATGGAGGTGAGTTTTCTTTGGCAGGCTTCACCACCTTGCGGCGGCGAAATCTGCAGCTTTATACCCCGCTACCGTTCAGGTAACCCGACGAGCTTAAAAAAAATCGGGCGGGCCCTGAAAAAGGCCCGCCCGACATTTCCAGGGACGTTTATTTTTTGCGGTACACGATGCCGATAGGCACACCCGTAAAGTCGAAATTCTCGCGCAGGCGATTTTCGAGGTAGCGGGTGTACGACTCCTTCACGTACTGCGGCAGGTTGCAGAAGAAGGCAAACACCGGGTTGTGCGTGGGCAGTTGCGTCACGTACTTGATGCGCACCATCTTGCCCTTGGTGGAGGGCGGCGGGTAGGCTTCGATTTCGCGCAGCATCACCTCGTTCAGCTCCGAGGTCGGCACTTTTTTGCGCTTGTTCTCATACACCTGCATCACCGTTTCGATAGCCTTGTGCACACGCTGCTTGGTGATGGCCGAGGTGAAGACGATGGGCGGATAGCTGATCGGCTTGATCTTCTCGTAAATCTGGTCCTCGAACTCCTTGGCGGTGTTCGACTCTTTATTCTCGATCAAATCCCACTTGTTCACCAAGATAACGATGCCTTTGCGGTTGCGGTCGGCCAGGCCGATGATGCTCACGTCCTGGGCCTCGATGCCGCGGGTGGCGTCGAGCATGACGATGACCACGTCGGACTCCTCCATGGCCCGCAGGGAGCGAAGGTTGGAGTAGAATTCGATGTCTTCATCCACGCGGGCTTTGCGGCGCAGGCCGGCCGTGTCGATGAGGATAAACTCGTTGCCGAAGGCGTTGTAGCGGGTGTGGATGGCGTCGCGCGTGGTGCCGGCAATGTCCGTCACGATGCTGCGCTCCTCGCCCAGCAGCACATTCACCAGCGAGGACTTGCCCACGTTGGGGCGGCCCATCACGGTGATGCGCGGGATGCCCGCGTCGGGGTCTTCCACGCCTTCTTCCTCGAAGTGGCTGATAACGGCGTCAAGCAGCTCACCGGTACCGGAGCCCGATTGGGAGCTGATGGGGAAAATGTCGCCGGTGCCCAGGCCCAGGGCGTAGAACTCGCCGGCGGCCTGGTAGCGGGCCGTGCTGTCAGCCTTGTTGGCCACCAAGTAGATCGGCTTTTTATCCTCGTAGCGGCGTAGCACGTTGGCGAATTCCTCGTCCAGCGGGTGCAGCCCGGCGTCCACGTCGACCATGAACAGGACCACGTCAGCCTCGTCGATGGCCAGCTTCACCTGCCTGCGGATGCTTTCCTCGAATACGTCATCCGAGCCCACCACGTAGCCGCCCGTGTCGATGACGGTGAAGTACTTGCCCGTCCACTCGCCGTAGCCGTAGTGCCGGTCGCGCGTGACACCCGACTGGTTGTCCATGATGGCTTTTCGCTCGCCGACGAGGCGGTTGAACAGGGTGGACTTGCCCACGTTCGGGCGGCCCACAATGGCAATGGTATTTTGCATGTTGCTGACCCCAGCCGCCGCTCCGACCATGTGCGGCAGTGCCCGGGGTAGTTAAGTGAGTTTGAAGGGTCGGATTCTATTCGTCTGTCATGCTTCATCTGGCGTCCGCAAAGCGAAGGACCTTATCACGCTGCCACGGCAGACGTCAGGTAGTGACTATCTGATGTGACAAGGTCCTTCGGCTGCGCCTCAGGATGACAGATAATTGTTACTCCGGCTTGTAGCCGAAGCGGTTGAGCATTTTCGGGTCGGCGCGCCAGTTTTCGTTGACTTTGACGTGCAGCTCCAGGAACACCTTTTTCAGGAAAAACTTCTCCATTTCCTCCCGCGCCCAGGTGCCCACTTTCTTCAAAGCGGCGCCGCCCTGGCCGATGATGATGCCTTTCTGCGAGGCCCGCTCGGTGTAGATGATGCCGCGGATGCGGATAATGGTTTCATCTTCCTTGAACTCCTCGATGACCACTTCCGTGCTGTAGGGCACCTCTTTTTTATAGAGCTTGAAGATTTTCTCGCGGATCATCTCCGAGGCGAAGAAGCGTTCCGGCTTGTCGGTCAGCTCGTCCTTGGGATAAAAGGCTTCGTGCTCGGGCAGGCGGTCGAGGATGTGGTTGAACACCTGCTCGGTGTTGAAGGCGTTTAGGGCCGAAATCGGGATGATTTCGGCGGCGTTGGGCATGTGCTCCCGCCAGTAGGCCATTTTGGCCTCTACTTCTTCCTGCGTGGCCTGGTCGATTTTGTTGATGAGCAGCAAAATCGGCACCTCGGAGCGCCGCAGACGCTCCACTACGGGCTCCTCATCGTGCTTCTCGTAGATATCCGTCACGAACAGAATGACGTCGGCATCTTCGAGCGACGAGTACACAAACGACATCATGGCCGATTGCAGCTCGTATTTGGGCTGAATGATGCCGGGCGTATCGGAGTAGACGAGCTGAAAATCAGGGCCGTTCAGGATGCCCAGAATACGGTGGCGCGTGGTCTGGGCCTTGCTGGTGATGATGCTGAGCCGCTCGCCGACCAGCACGTTCATCAGCGTGGACTTGCCCACGTTGGGCTTGCCAATGATGCTTACAAAGCCGGCGCGGTGCGGTTTGGGGTCGGTAGTCACAGCAGGTAATCGATTAAGGGGCACAAAGGTACGGCTTTACGGCGAGGCGCACACGCTTGGCGTCCAATCTGCCGAATGAGCCATGGTACTGATACGGCACTGGTCCTGACTGCGCTTACGATAAATTGCTGCCGGTTTGTCCTCCGGCTGCTTATTCTTTATCGCATGGTCCGTGTTCTGTCGCTCTGCGCGGTTTACTTGCTTCTGCCCAACCTCGTCTTCGGCTCCAATCAGATGGAAGCCATTGCCCTGGGAGAAATGATGCCGTTGATTATGGCATCCCTGGCATTGCTCCTAGCGCTGCTGGTCGGCGGCATCTGGGCCACGCTCGTCGATTTTCGCTCGCCACGGGATAATCCCCGACCGGTTACCGTATTTTTCATCGTGGTGGCGTGGCTGGTGGGCTTCTTTATTACGTGGCTACGGCGCAATGAGGACGGAAACATCGCTCTGCCCAACGTGTTTTCCGAGCTGTACGTCCCGTTGGCTTTCCTGCTTATCGCCGTGAAAAAGCTGCGTCACGATTCGAGTCGGCCCACGGCGAGTCGTTGGCTGATCCTGGCTGCCGCGTGCCTGCTGGTGCCGGCGCTGAGCCTGAACGGTTTGCTACAGCACGCCAGCGCCTACGTCCTGCTGACGTTGCCCCTGCTGGGGTTGTGGTGGGGCTACTTTGCGAAGTTCAACAAGCACATCATTACCCCGAAAGAGACGAACCTGGACGCATGGCAAATTCCGCTGTTTGCTTCTACGCTAGCAGTGCTCTACAATACCTTCCTGCTGCTGTTTAGGGTCGCGGAAATGCGGGGCAGCCCGGGCCCGTTTCTACTGAAGCAAATCATCGTTTGGAGCATCTGCTTCGTAATCGGGTTAATAGCCTCGCAACCAATCCTCTGGAATCCGTCCGACCGGAACGCATCGGTGGATAGCTAGTCTTGCTTGGGATATTAAAACCTCAACGGCGTCTTGTTTAGGCACTCAAATTAGAATAGGATCTGCTTTTGGCGCACACCGGCCGCGCACAGCCATCAGCGTGGCGGCTGAGGTGCACGGCCAACTCGTACTTCTGCTCCATCATGCCCCTGCCGAGGTGCTGCAAACAATCGTCGGGAACGAGGCATAAGGCGCGGGGCTCGTCCTGAAACCTGACGGAAATCAGTCGGCAGCCCAGCTTGTTGGCGCCGCCGCAAACTTTGGGGGCCGTACCTTTGTATGCCATTCGGACGATTCTATTCGGCATGATTTCACCTGCTTCCGCACCTGTTCCTACTACTTCCTCGGCATCAGCTTCCACGCGCGGCCGCATCGGCGTGCTGCTCGTCAACCTGGGCACGCCCGACTCGCCCAAAACGCCCGACGTACGCCGCTACCTCAACGAGTTTCTGACCGACGCGCGCGTCATCGACATGCCCGCCGCCGTGCGTTACCCGCTGTTTCAGGGTTTGGTAGTACCGCTGCGCGCTCCGAAATCGGCCAAGATCTACCAGCAGCTCTGGGATGAGCGCGGCTCTCCCCTGCTCTACCACGGCCTGGATTTGCAGAAACTGGTGCAGGAAAAGCTCGGCAAGGACTACCTCGTGGCCTTCGGCATGCGCTACCAGAATCCCAGCATCGAATCGGCGCTACAGGAGTTGCGCGACGCGGCCGTGGAGCGCATCATCGTGCTGCCGCTGTTTCCGCAGTACGCAGCAGCCAGCACCGGCTCGGTGCAGGAAAAGGTGATGGACATCGTGGGCAAGTGGTGGGTGGTGCCCAGTATCAACTTCATCGGCACCTTCGCCGACGACCCAGGCTTCATCCAAACCTTCGCCCACCTCGGGCTGGAGGAGATGAAAAAGCACGACTACGACCACGTGGTGTTCAGCTACCACGGCATCCCGGAGCGCCACGTGCTGAAGGGTAGCCACAAGGGCCACTGCAAGCTGGGCAACTGCTGCAACCACTACAACAAGAACAACCGCTACTGCTACCGCGCGCAGTGCTTTGCCACTTCGCGTCTGCTGGCCGAAGCCATGGGCCTCACGCCGGAGCAGTACACCGTCTCGTTCCAGAGCCGCCTGCAAAGCCGCCTGCGCGACCCGTGGCTGCAACCCTACACCGACGAGGTGCTGAAGGATATGCCAGCCAAGGGCATCAAAAACGTGCTGGCCTTCAGCCCCGCTTTCGTCGCCGACTGTCTCGAAACCACCATCGAGGTAGGTGCAGAATTCAAAGAGATGTTTGAGCAAGCCGGCGGCGCGCACTGGCAGCTGGTGCCCTCGCTGAACTCGCACCCCATGTGGGTGGACGCCGTAGTTGACATGATCCAGCAAAATTAATTACGCGCTGGACTGCTGTTTAAAACCCTTTTTTGGCCCCGCTGGAATGTATTTTCCAGCGGGGCCAAAACATTTCAGGCGCAATATTTGTAGAACCCACATCAGCCGAAGCGCGACACAACTGATAAGGAAATTGCCCCAGTAAAAAGGATTTGCAATTCCAAATTTTGTGTACCTACCTTTGCTGCATCAATTCTGCCAAGGATTGTTTTTATACAGAGGCGTGGAGAGACAGGCTCCGTGAAGCGCCGGCAACCTCGGGACCAGCCCGAACGGTGCCAATTCCTGACCATATAAAAACGCCGACGTCGTGAACTTCGACCTCAACCTCCGCGCCATGAATGCTAGCTCCGCTGCCCCGCAGCCGAGCTTTTTGGGTTTCAACAGCTGCTGTTGCTGTTGCATGCCCATGGGCCGCGCCTGTTGTTGAGGCTTTTACGACCTCTTTCCTACTCGCTGGAAACGACTGACAACTAAAGCGCACGGCTTCTTCGAGCGCCGCTTAGCCGTATCCGTCGGCCCCGCCGCTTGAGCCTGCCTCGCCGCCCGGCCATCAGCCCCCTTCCTTTTTTGCTTCCCCGACGCCGTTTGCCCCAGAGCTGCGCGTCCTAGATTTTACTGCGCATGTCGACTCTTATCGATGCACAAGTAGCCGAAATCCGGCAGCAATTAACCGGCGCCGACCCGCTGGATATTCTCCGTTTTATTGCCGCAGAATTTGCCGGCAAAGCCGCTTTTTCTACCTCTTTCGGGCTCGAGGATCAGGTAATTACCCACCTAATTTTTGCCCACAATTTACCCATCGAAGTATTTACGCTCGACACGGGGCGTAATTTCCAGGAGACGTATTCGACCTGGAGCAAAACCGTACTCAAATACGGTAAAACCATCCGCGCTTACTACCCCCATCAGGACGAAGTAGCGGCGCTGGTGGAGCGCCAGGGGCCCAACGGCTTCTACGAAAGCGTGGACACGCGCAAGGCCTGCTGCCACGTGCGCAAGGTGGAACCGCTGAGCCGTGCCCTCACCGGCAAAGCCGCCTGGGTAACCGGCATCCGGGCCGAACAGTCGGCCAACCGCACCGGCATGCACGCCGTGGAGTGGGACGCCAACTACCAGCTCTTCAAAGTAAACCCGCTGCTGGACTGGACCTGGGAGCAAACCTGGGCCTTCGTTCGGGAATACAGCATTCCGCACAACCCGCTGCATATGCAGGGCTTCGTGAGCATTGGTTGCGCGCCGTGCACGCGGGCCGTTAAGCCCGGTGAAGACTTCCGGGCCGGTCGCTGGTGGTGGGAAGACCAGTCGGCCAAGGAGTGTGGCTTGCACGCCACCGCCGCTGTCGTTCCTACTGCCACGCTCGAAGGCCATTAACGCACTAGGCCTAAAATGAGGGCTTGAGCTAGTCGTCTTGACGACTACCGTCCCTGCCTCACCGCATTCCCCGCCTTTCCTGACTTCTTCACAATCGGCCCAAAAAGGCCGGACAGGCACCCCCTTGCCTTATGCCTACGCTGCCTCGCATCGACTACCTCGACCGGCTCGAAGCCGAAGCCATCCACATCCTGCGCGAAGTGGCCGGGCAGTTTCAGCGCCCTGCGCTGCTGTTCTCGGGCGGCAAAGACTCCATTGCCTTGGTGCGCCTCGCCCAGAAGGCCTTTCGCCCCGGTAAGTTTCCCTTCCCGCTGGTGCACATCGACACCGGCCACAACTTCCCCGAGGTGCTGCAGTTCCGCGACCAGCTGGCCGCCGAGCTGGGCGAGCAGCTGATTGTGCGCCGGGTAGAAGATACCATCAAGCAGCGCGGCCTGCGCGAGCCGGGCGGCAAGTTTCCGAGCCGCAACGCCCTTCAGACCTACACCCTACTGGATACCATCGAGGAGTTCGGCTTCGACGCCTGCATCGGCGGGGCGCGCCGCGACGAGGAAAAGGCCCGGGCCAAGGAGCGCATCTTCTCGGTGCGCGACGAATTTGGCCAGTGGGACCCGCGCCGGCAGCGCCCGGAGCTGTGGAACATCTACAACGGGCAGATTCAGCCCGGCGAAAACGTGCGCGTGTTCCCCATTTCCAACTGGACCGAGCTGGACGTGTGGAACTACATCCAGCGCGAGAACATCCTGCTGCCCAGCATCTATTTCGCCCACGAGCGCCGCTGCGTGGTGCTGCCCTCGGGCCAGCTGCTGGCCGTGACCGAGCACCTGACGCTGGACGCCTCCGACGAGCTGACGACCCGGCAAGTGCGCTTCCGCACCGTGGGCGACGCCACCTGCACCGCCGCCGTGGAAAGCGACGCCCACACGCTAGAGGCCATCATCGAGGACATCCTGCAGGCCAAAGTCAGCGAACGGGGCGCCACCCGCCTCGACGACAAGATTTCGGAAACCGGCATGGAAGACCGGAAGCGCAACGGCTACTTCTAAGTGGTGAAATGATGAGGTGGTGAACCAGTGAGTGTCAGCTCCGAGGCACAACGCCTGCCGACGTCAGCGCATTCATCATCTCCCAGAACACCAAACTCACCACTTCACAATCTCACCACATGGACCTTCTCCGATTCATCACCTGCGGCAGCGTCGACGACGGCAAAAGCACCCTGATTGGCCGTTTGCTCTACGATTCCGACGCCGTGTCCTTGGACGTGCTGGCCGCCCTGGAAGAGCAGAACCGCACTTCCGCCGCCGGTACCGTGGACCTGGCTTTGCTGACGGACGGACTGCGCGCCGAGCGGGAACAGGGCATCACCATCGACGTGGCGCATAAGTACTTCACCACGCCGCGCCGCAAGTTCATCATCACCGATACGCCCGGCCACGTGCAGTACACCCGCAACATGGTGACGGGTGCTTCCAACGCCGATCTGGCCATCGTGCTGGTCGACGCCCGGCAGGGCATCGTAGAGCAGACGCGGCGGCACACCATCGTGTCGGTCCTGCTCGGCATCAAGCGCTTCGTGCTGGCCGTGAACAAAATCGACCTGATGGGCTACTCCGAGGCCGTCTTCCACGACATCGTAGCCGATTACGCCGCCGTGGCCGCTCAGCTCGGCATCAAGCAGGTGGCCAATATTCCCATCAGCGCCCTGCACGGCGACAACGTGGTAAAGCCTTCGGCCAACTTGCCCTGGTACAAGGGGCCGAGCCTGCTGGAATACCTCGAAACGGTGCCGGTAGCCACCGAAGCCAACACCGACGCGGCGCGCTTCCAGGTACAGTACGTCATCCGCCCGCAAAGCGTGGAGCTGCCCGATTACCGCGGCTACGCCGGCCGCATTCAAAGCGGAGTGTACCGCCGTGGCGACCAAGTGCTGGTGCTGCCCGCCGGCATCGAGACGACGCTGGAAGCCATTGAAATCAACCAGCAGGAAGCAGACGTGGCCGTGGCCCCGCAGGCGGTGGTACTCCGCCTCACCGACGACGTGGACGTGAGCCGCGGCGACACCATCGTGCCGCTGGCGCTGGCCCCGGAGCCCACCCGCGAGCTGGAAGCCACGCTGTGCTGGATGGTGGAGCAGCCCCTGCGCGCGGGCCACAAGCTGCTGGTGCAGCACCACACGGCCAAAACCCGCGCCGTGGTGCAGGCCATCGTGGGCAAAACCGACATCCAGTCCTTCGCCCAGCAGGAAGCCACCGAAGCCAAGCTCAACGACATCGTGCGGGTGCGGCTGAAAACGGCCCAGCCCCTGGCTGCCGACACCTACCAGCAGAACCGCACCACCGGCGCCTTCATCCTGCTCGATGAGCAAACCGGGGCCACGCTGGCCGCCGGCCTGATTGAGCAAACGGTACTGGCCGAACCTGAATTTGAAATTTAACCGCTGACGGTCTACCACAGAACGTCATGCTGAGCCCCGCGAGACATCTCGCGTGCTGACTTCAGGGAGTAACCCACGAGGAAATTACCCCCGGACGTCAGTACGCAAGATTCCTCGACTTCGTCCGGAATGACGACCTACTACATGACGGTCTGAAAAGCGAACCGTCCCTTTCGCCCGGCTTCCACTCCGACGATTTTCGCCTGATAGGCAACCAAAACCTGGTCGTTGCCAACATCAGCGCCGCCGACCGCGGCCGCGTGGAGCAGGTGCTGACGCAGTACGGCGTGCTGGCCGGCACCGCGGAGCGCACGGCTTTGCGCCTGGGCGCGTTGGCCTGTGTGGCACTTAACACGTGCTCATTAGCATTTGCGGAAGCCGAACGTTATCTTCCCCAACTCCTTGACCGACTGGATGCTGTTATCCGGGCCCATGGCTTGGCCAACGAAGGCATCCTGATCCGCATGACCGGCTGCGCCCGCCCCTACCTGGGCGAAATCGGGCTGGTGGGCAAATCGGTCGGCCGCTACAACCTGTACCTCGGCGCCAACCACGCCGGGGAGCGGCTCAACAAGCTGTACCGCGAAATGCTGGACGAAGAAGGCATCGTGCAGGAGCTTACGCCCCTGCTGGCGGCCTACGCCCAGCACCGCCTCCCGTCCGAACGCTTCGGCGACTTCGTCATCCGTCAGGGTTACGTCGCCGCTACCACCCACGGCCAAAACTTTCACGCCTAATGAACTCGTCTGCTTTGCCCCTCCAGCTGGCGGCCACCGGCCCGCCGGCCGACGACCCCACCCCGGCCGCTGGCAATGCCCTGTTCCCGGTTTTCCTGAAGCTCGAACAGCTGCGCGTGCTGCTCGTCGGCGGCGGCGCGGTGGGCCTGGAAAAGCTCACCGCCTTGCTGCGCAACAGCCCGGCCACGGCCATTACGGTCGTGGCCGGCAGCATTTCCAGCGAAATCCGCACGCTGGCTGCGCAGTACCCCAAGGTGCAGCTGCACGAACGTCCCTACCAGCTCACCGACCTCATCGGCCACGACCTGGTGCTCATCGCCACCAACGACCGGGCCCTGAACAGCCGCATCAAGCAGGAAGCTACCGGCCACGGCCTGCTGGCCAACGTAGCCGACACGCCCGAGGAGTGCGACTTCTACCTAGGCTCGGTGGTGCAGAAAGGCGACTTGAAGGTGGCCATCAGCACCAACGGCAAGTCGCCGACCGTGGCCAAGCGCCTGCGCGACGTGCTCGGCGAAGTGCTGCCCGACGAGCTGAACGACGTGCTGCAGCACATGGGCGTCATCCGCAGCCGCCTCAAAGGCGACTTCGCCCAGAAAGTAAAGGCGCTGAACGAGGTAACGGCCGAGCTGGCCGAGTCGCCCGAAACGACGATGTGGCGGCGCATTGCTACTCTCTCGCTGTTCGCGTTTGCCCTCATGCTGGGCATCAACGTGCTGACGATTTACTACACCTGGCCGGAAGTCTGGGGCGTGGTCAGCTCCGCGCAGACATTCTACATCTTCGTGGCCGTAGGCTTCGCCGCCCAGCTCGTCGACGGACTACTGGGCATGGGCTACGGCGTAGTCACGGCCATCAGCCTGATGTCCCTGGGCCTGAACCCGGCGGCGGTCAGCGCCAGCATCCACACGGCCGAAATGTTTGCCAGCGGTGCCTCGGGCTATAACCATTACCGCTTCGGCAACGTGAACCGCCGCCTGTTCCGCGCCCTGCTGATTCCGGGCATCCTGGGTGCGGTGAGTGGAGCATTTTTGCTCTCCAAGCTCGGCGAAGAGTACGCGGGTTACGTGAAACCCGTACTGGCCGCTTACCTGCTGCTGCTGGGCGTGCGCATCATCAGCAAGGCCTTCCGCAAGCCCGACCTGCGCAAGCGCAAGGTGAAGCACGTGGGCTGGCTGGCCGGCGCCGGCGGCTTCCTTGACTCGTTCGGTGGCGGCGGCTGGGGGCCTCTAGTGACCAGCACACTTATCTCGCAGGGCCGCACGCCGCAGTACGTTATCGGCTCCGTGAGCCTGACAGAGTTCTTCGTCACCTTCGCCAGCGCCCTCACGTTCTTCGCTACCATTGGCATTTCGCACTGGCAGGTGGTACTAGGGCTGATTGTGGGCGGTGTGGCGGCCGCGCCATTTGCGGCCCGCTTAGCGGGGCGCGTCTCCACCCGGGTTATGTTCCTGGGCGTCGGCACCATGGTTATCGTCTGGAGCCTGTGGGCACTGCGGAAAGTGTTTCTGCTGTTCTAGGCCCGGCAAACAACAGCCAGCCCGTCATTCCGAGCGCAGCCTCAGAATGACGGGCTGGTTCCTTTAAGCTAAAGCCTCAGGCCAGCGGCTCGCGGCCTTCTTCACGACGGCGGAAGCTGCTGGGCAGTTCGGCTGGCCGGCGACGATTGTAGAAGGCATCTTCGTTGTAGCCAGGCTGCTCGTAGAAGGGGCTGCCGTCGCGCACAGGTACGGGCAGATTCAGGGCCCGCAGCATGGCCTCCTCGTAGTCGCGGCTGATGTTGATTTCGAGATAAGGCGGGTAGTTCAGCACCGATTCGCTCGTCAGCGCCGGCACGAACACGTTGTCGCCGTCGTCATCCAGCGCCGCGGCGCCGATGGGAATCAGGATGTGCCGCTCGTTTTTGTTGATGTGCAGGCCGCCGTCCAGCTCCACGTCGAGGTAGCGGACTTTCATGGCGTCGGGCTCCACAATCAGCTCGTACACGTCGCCGAAGCGCTTGCCATCGGCGCCGCGCACGGCCCAGCCGCGTACGTCGGGGCTGCCGTCGGCTACTTCAAAATCGTGCAGGTCGCGCAGCCGCACCAAGTGCATGCCGGCGGCGCTGGGCACCGGGGTCGTTTCCATGTTGCAAGCGAAGGTTCAGGGGTTGGGAGTTACACCGCAGCCGGCTTTTCCAGCACGCGCAGCACGTTGGCGGCTTGCTGAAAAAACTCCTGCGTGGCTTGCTGCTCGGCGGGCGTAGCGGTGCGGCCGCTGAGTTGGCCAGCTTTATTTACCAGGCTGGTTACGTCGCGCTCCAGGGTGCCGTAGCCACGGCGCTGCATTTCCTGCATTAGTTCGGCCGCTGCCACAAAGCCGGGCCGCAAAGAGCCGCCGTCGGCCACGCGGCTAGTGGCGCTGGTCAGGTCGTTGCGCTTTTCGTCCACGGCGGGGTTGCGCAGGTCGTTGCGGTCGGCCATGGTGCTTAGTACACTGCTGAGCATCAGCAGCCCGTGCCGGGCGTAGTCGGTGCCGGCCGGATCATCCGCCACGAAGGCGTAGAAGTCAGCTGGGGTAGCGTTGCTCTCGTCGCCGGGCTGCTCTTCGGTAGCCAGGGCCCCTACCGATGGGTCACCGGTGGGTGCGGCAGGGTCGGCGGCTTGGCCGGTGGTATCGGTGGGGGCACCGGGCAGCGCCGCGGCGCTGCTGGTAGCAGCCGGGGCGGCCTCGGGCGTAGCGGGTTGTTCCTGGTCGCGGCTGACGAGGTACCAGATGCCCAGCCCCAGCAGCACCAGCACTGCTACGAGCAGGGGCCACGGGCTAATCGTTCGTTTTTTGCGCTGAATGTTGATTTCGGCCATAGGGGTTTGGGAGGCGCGGGTACGGGCAATCCATACGCGCTGCGCCCCAAATAAGGTACAATTCCCTTACCAGCGCCTGTTCAGGCGTAAGGAGCCGGCGCCGGTGTGTGCTGACATTGCGCCTCACTCCCCGCCCCCCTCTCCGAAAAAGGAGAAGGGAGCTAGACGAAGCGGTAGAAATACTTCGGCGTCGCTTAGCAGGACGCTCAATAAACTGTAAATAGCTTTTCAGCCCGGCTGCCAACTGGTCCGCCTGCTGGTCCGCAGTCGTTTCATTGTCGTTTCTCAGGAGACGACCGGCAATGGAATAAATTCCGCCGGACTGAGCGTGTCAACGTTGGCAGTACCGCGCACCCGCGCCAGAATGGCTTCCAGCAGCGGCCGCATGCTGTGCAGCTGCCGCGTCTTGATCATGAAATTCCACAGCGGCTCGAAGCGCTTCCAGCCGCCGGCGTAGGCCAAATGCTTGAGCTTGTGCTTCAAGTCATCGTGGGTGAGGCTGCCGGCCAGGATGTTGCGCCAGGAATAAAACTCCTCGTACGCCCAGTCGTAGCCAGCCTTCAGCTGCTCGGCCGTCAGGCGCGGCCCGGTTTTGTAGACGACTGTGCGCGTGTCGTACTCATCCCAGCGCTGGTGCAACAAGCGGCCGGCGGCTTCCATCTGCTTGTAGAGCGCCGTGCTAGGATAGGGCGTGAGAATGTGGTAGGTGGCCGTGGTGATGCCCTGCTGCACACCCCAGTCCACGGTGCGCCGGAATACGTCCGGGTCGTCATCGTCGAGCCCGAACACGAAGCTGCCGTTGATCATAATGCCCAGATCGTGCAGCTTCCGGATGGCCAGGGCGTAGTCGCGGCCCAGGTTCTGGTGCTTGTTGCTGGCCCGTAGGTTCTCGGTGCTCAGCGTCTCGAAGCCAACGAACAAGCTGCGCAGCCCGGCCGCAGCTGCTTTTTCCAGTAAGCCGTTGTCGCGCAGGATGCTGTCGACGGTGGCGGCGCCCTGAAACAGCCGCCCCATGCCGCGCATGCCCTCGAACAGCACTCCAGCAAACCGTTGGTGCCCGAGCAGGTGGTCGTCGAGGAAATACAGATGCCGCCCGGGTAGCCGGTCGATTTCGGCCAGGGCATCGTCTACGGGCTGGGTGTAGAAGGTTTTGCCGCCCTCGAAAAAGGCATCCTTGTAGCAGAAGTCGCAGTGGTGCGGGCAGCCGCGCGTCACCACAATGGAGTTGGGCACCAAGTACAGCTCCCGCCGAATCAGGTCGCGGCGAATGGGCGGGGCGCCCACCAGCGTGCGCACCGCCGAGCTGTAGCGCGACAGGGCCCGGCCCTGCTGCCAGTCGCGCAGAAACTGCGGGAAAGTATCTTCGCCGGGTCCCAGGAAAATGCTGTGCGCGTGTGGAGCTGCTTCGTCGGGCAGGCTGGTTACGTGCAGGCCGCCGAGGCACACGTAGCTGCCCCGGGCCCGGTACATATCGGCCAGCGCGTAGGCCCGAAAGGCATTGGTGATGTACACCTGAATGACGACCAGGTCGGGCGCGTCATCGGTCCGGAGCTCCTCCACGTGCTCATCCTGCAGCTCTACTTCCCAATCGGCGGGCACGTAGGCGGCCAGCGTGGCCAGGCCCAGCGGCGGAAACAACGAATACTTGATAGGGCGCCAATAGGGGTTCTTGGCTTCGGTCAGGGCAGGCAAAATGAACTTGGCGTGCATAGCAGTAATGGGTAGATGACGCCAGCAAGGAAGTAGTTATGCTTTGAATTACAAAGTTCTTTACAAAACTACGTACAGCAAGACAGTGCCTGCGCTGCCTCACCTCTGCCCCATCAACGCCACGCCGGAATGTGGCGCCGAACGCATTACTTACCGCGTCAATCTTCCCGTTATCCATGTCGCCCGAGTCCATCCTTGCCGAACTGCAGACCCGGCAGCTACTGCCACCCGCGCAGGCCGAGCTCATCCGCACCGACGAAGCCCGCCGCCCCTTTTCCCTGCACCGGGAGTTGCGGCTGCTCTTGTACCTGGGCATCGTGCTGCTCAGCGGCGGGCTGGGCGTGCTTATCTACCAGCACATCGATGACATTGGGCACGGTGTGATAGTGGCCGCCATTACCGGGCTTATGCTGGCCTGTTTCGCCTATGCAGCCCGGCGCCTACAGCCCTTTACCTGGGGCGAGGCTCCGCGCGCCGGCTTTCTGCCCGACTATGCTCTGCTACTGGGCTGCCTGCTATTTGTCACCCTCGAAACCTACCTGCAGGTACAATACGGCCTGTTCGGCAGCCGCTACGGGCTGGCCACGGTGCTGCCGGCAGTGGTATTTTTCGCCCTGGCTTACCGGTTCGACCACCGGGGCGTGCTGGCCATGGGCATCACTGCGTTGGCGACTTGGATCGGCGTCACCATTCAGCCCCTGTCAGCCTTCGTCACCAATGACTTCTGGCATTCCCGCCTGAGCACGGCCGCCATCGTGCTGGGGCTCGGGCTGATGCTGGCCGGGCTGCTGGCGGAGCGCTACGGCCGCAAGGCGCACTTTGCCTTCACCTACCTCTCCCTGGGCAGCAATCTGTTACTGCTGGCCGCTACCGCTTCCCTGCTCGACTTCACGCCCGGCTACGGTAGCTTTCCGCCGGTGGTGCTGGTGCCGCTGATTCTGCTGGTATGCGCGGCGCTGGTGTGGTACGCCCGCCGCAGCCATTCCTATCTGTTGCTGCTGATGGGCATCGGCTACGCCTACGTGGCCGTGACTTATGTGCTGGTCCGCCTTATTGCGGCCACCGAGTCCGGGGAAGCCGGCTTTACCTTGCTGCTGTTCTATGTGCCGCTGTCGGCCGCGGGCGTGGTGCTGCTGTTCGTAAACATCAAGAAAATCCTGCGCCTGAAATGAGCCTGTACGCCTACGACCCTATCTGGCCGCGTCACGAAGCAATCCAGGAGCAGGCCACGCGCTGGCACAAGCGCGGCTTGCTCTCGGCGGAGCAGCTCACAGCCGTGCAGGCCGCTTTTCCGCTCACCTTCTACCGCCCGCACCTGTTCCTGCGCATCGGGCTGTTCCTCTTCACCACGCTGGGTGCGCTGGCCGGCGTCGGTTTCGTGGGCATGATGTGTCAGTTCCACTTTCTCGGCATGCTCCTGCTCAGCCTGGCTATCGGCGCGGTGGTGCTGGAATTGGTAGTGCGGGGCAAGCATCTCTACCACTCCGGTGCCGACAATGCTCTGCTATACCTGGAGCTGGCAGGACTCGTGACACTGATATTTTACCTCGTCTACCGCCAGCTAAACCAATACGGCTACGAGGACGTCCAGGACCCGGTGCCCGGCACTGTCCTCCTCTCCGTGGCGCTACTGTTCACCCTGGTGGTACTGTTGCTGGCTACCCTGCGCTACGCCGACCGTCTCGTAGCCATTGCCACCTACCTAAACGCGCTCCTGCTTCTGGGCAACCTGCTGCTGATGTTGCCTCACGGCACGCTGCTGCTGCCTTTTGCCTTGGGCGCCGCGTCGGCGGGTGCTTACGTTTGGTTTACGCGGCAGCTCCGGCAGCCTGAGCGGCAGTATTACCACCGCTGCCTGAGGCTGCTGCGCGGCGTCGCGCTGGGTACGGCCTACCTGTCCGTCAACTATTGGGCGGTGCGGGAAGGCAACGCCGCGCTGCTACCCGGCTATGTGTACCAGTCGCCGCAGATTCCGCTGGCGCCGCTGTTCTACTTGTTCACGGCCGGTATTCCGTTGGTCTACCTGCTTCAGGGCCTGCGCCGCCCCGACCGTACCTGGCTGTGGCTCGGCCTGCTGACGGCGGCCTTTTCCGTCTTCACCCTGCGTTATTACCGCAGCGTATTGCCGGCCCCCTGGGCGGCCACGCTGGCCGGCGCCCTGCTCACGGGCGTAGCCGTGTGGGCCACACGCTACCTACGCCGGCCCCACCACGGCCTAACCGCCGCTGCTGATGAAGCCGAAGACCCACAGCTCAACCTGGAGTCGCTGATAGTAGCCCAGACGGCCCACAGTGCCCCCACTGCCACTGAGGCGGCTGGAGTGCAGTTCGGTGGCGGCCACTCCGGCGGAGGCGGCGCTACGGGCGCGTACTAAGTCCCGTTACTGCTGCCGGCCCTTTGAGCGGCAAGCAGCCTGCCGCTTGGCCCAGTCCTAAAAACAAATGGCCCGCCGCGTCATTGCTCGGCGGGCCATTTGGCTGCATTAGTCTTTATACTGCCAGCTAGGCCGGCACCTTGCGGTACATTTTGGCGAGCTGCGCTACAGCATAGTCGACTTCTTCAGCAGTGTTGTACTTGCTCATCGAGAAGCGAATAGCGCCGCGAGCCGGGTCGCAGCCCAGTGCCGTCAGCACGTGCGAGCCGATGTTGGAGCCGCTAGTACATGCCGAGCCACCCGAAGCCGACACGTGGTTGATGTCAAGATTGAAGAGCAGCATCTCGTTCATATCCGAGGGCGGCAGGCTCACGTTCAGCACCGTGTACAGGCTCTGGTCGGCCTCAGCCGACAGCCCGTTGAACTGCACGTCCTCTATTTCAGTCCGCAGCCGCTCAATGAACCGGTCCTTCAGCCCCTGAATGTGCTGCCGGTGCGCGTCCATGTCACGGTAGGCAATTTCCAGCGCTTTGGCCAGCCCGATGATGCCGTACACGTTTTCGGTGCCGGCGCGCACGTTGCGCTCCTGCGAGCCGCCGTAGATGAGCGGCTGCACCTGCACCGCCGAGTTGGTGTAGAGGAAGCCCACGCCCTTAGGTCCGTGAAACTTGTGCGCCGAGCCCACCAGGAAATGGTTTTGCAATTGCTGTACGTTGTGGCGGTAGTGGCCCATCGTCTGCACCGTATCGGTGTGGAAAATGGCCCCGTGCGTCCGGCACAGCTGCCCAATGGCTTCGATGTCGTTCAGGTTACCGATTTCGTTGTTGCCGTGCATCAGGCTCACGAAGGAGCGCGTGTGCGAGCCCAGCAGCTCATCGAGGTGCTCCAGGTCCAGCTTGCCCTGCTCGTCGAAGCGCACGTAGCTCAGCTCTATCTCGCCCGACTTCTCCAGCGCCTCCAGCGTGTGCAGCACCGCGTGGTGCTCCAGCTTCGAGGTCACGGCGTGCTTCAGCCCCAGCGTCCGGATCGAGCCGAACGCGGCGTAGTTGTCGGCTTCGGTGCCCCCCGAGGTAAAGCTGATTTCGGCCGGTGCGGCCCCAATCAGGTGGGCAATGGTCTTGCGGGCATTTTCGATGGCGGCGCGCACCTTACGGCCGTGGCCGTGGATGGAGCTGGGGTTGCCGAAAAACTCCCGCATAAAGGGCAGCATGGCATCCAGCACTTCCGGGTCCAGGGGAGTGGTAGCGGCGTTATCGAAGTAAACCGAAGGCGTAGTGGAGTTCGGCATCATGCGCAACACGTTGGGGTGGGCTGCAAAAATAACGGATTCACCCTATCCAACCCCGGCCGCATCCATTTGTGCTTCCAGCGACGGTTGTCATACCTCTAAGTAACCAGTCTTATTGCTACAAAAACAACAATAGCCCGACTATTAAGCCGGGCTATTGTATAAAATTCCGCAACGGTTCACGTAATCTGCGCAATCCGATAAAGCGCAGCTTAACTCAGCCGTTAGCTCTTGGCCGAAATGATTTCCTTGATGTCGCCGATGATTTTCTGCGCCAAGTGGTCAGCCGTAGCATTCGAGTCCGATTCAGCATAGATGCGGATAATGGGCTCGGTGTTCGACTTGCGCAGGTGCACCCACTCCTTGTCGAACTCAATCTTTACCCCGTCGATGGTATTCACTGGTTGCTTGGCGTAGCGCTTTTCCATCTGCGCCAGCACCAGGTCGGTATCGATGTCGGGCGTCAGCTCGATCTTGTTCTTGGAGATGTAGTAGTTCGGGTACGAAGCACGCAGCTGGGTCATCGTCTTACCCGACTTTGCGAGGTGCGTCAGGAACAGCGCAATACCAGCCAGCGCGTCGCGGCCGTAGTGCAGCTCGGGGTAGATGATGCCGCCGTTGCCCTCCCCGCCGATAACGGTGTTGGTTTGCTTCATCATGGTTACCACGTTCACCTCGCCCACCGCGGCGGCGGCGTAGCTTCCGCCGTGCTTTTCGGTCACGTCGCGCAGGGCGCGGGTGCTGCTCAGGTTGCTCACGGTGTTGCCGCCGCCCAGCTGCCCAAGTACGTAGTCGGCCACGGCCACCAGCGTGTATTCCTCACCGAACATGGTGCCGTCCTCGTTGATCAGGGCCAGGCGGTCCACATCCGGGTCCACCACGATGCCGAGGTCAAACGAGCCCTTTTCGAGCACCTTGGCAATGTCGCGCAGGTTCTCCGGCAGCGGCTCGGGGTTATGGGCGAAGTCGCCCGTGGGCTCGCAGAATAGCTTTTCCACTTTCTCCACGCCCAGGGCCTCCAGCAGCATTGGCACGGCAATGCCGCCCGAGGAATTGACGGCGTCTACCACCACCCGGAAGTTTTTGGCCTTGATGGATGCCGCATCCACCAGCGGCAGCGCCAGAATAGCGTCGATGTGCTTCTGCAGCGCTTCATCGTCGCTGCTCACCTTACCCAAAGCAGTTACCTGCGCGAAATCGAAGGCTTCCTGCTCGGCCAGTTCCAGCACCAGCTTGCCGTCGGCATCGGAGATGAACTCGCCTTTGTCGTTGAGCAGCTTCAGCGCGTTCCACTGCTTGGGGTTGTGCGAAGCCGTGAGAATGATGCCGCCGCCAGCTTGGCGGGCCGGCACGGCCATTTCCACGGTGGGCGTGGTCGACAGGCCGAGGTCGATGACGTCGATACCGAGCCCCTGCAGGGTGCCGATAACCAGCTTGTTAACCATGTCGCCGGAAATGCGCGCGTCGCGCCCGACCACGATGGTGCGGTTTTGCGTTTGGGCCAGCACCCAGGTGCCAAAGGCAGCCGTGAACTTTACCACATCGATGGGGGTGAGAGCATCTCCCGCCGCGCCACCAATGGTACCCCGAATGCCCGAAATGGATTTGATCAGTGCCACAAGCAATGTTGATTTTTCAGGCGGCAAAAGTAACGAATACCCACGGGCCAGCCTACTTGGTGGGTACTCACTCCACCGGTTTTTAACTTGTGCCGTATATTTGAATCAATGCAGTACAACACCCCCGCCCGCCGGCCCGAGCAGCTTGCCGCTTTCAGCCGCTTACTCGATGTGCTCGACCGGCTCCGGGCCGAATGCCCCTGGGACCGGAAGCAGACCATGCAGAGTCTGCGGCACCTGACCATCGAAGAAACCTACGAGCTGGCCGATGCCATCCTGCGCGACGACCTGTCCGATGTGCAGAAGGAACTGGGCGACGTGATGTTGCACCTCACGTTTTACGCCAAAATTGCCAGCGAACAGGGCCGCTTCGACATTGCCGACGTGCTCAACGCCCAATGCGACAAACTCATTCACCGCCACCCCCATATTTATGGCGACGTGCAGGTGGAAAACGAGGACGACGTCAAGCGCAATTGGGAACAGCTGAAACTCAAAGAGAAGGGCAACGAATCCGTACTCGGCGGCGTACCAGTTTCGCTGCCGGCGCTGGTAAAGGCCATGCGCATTCAGGAAAAAGCGCGGGGCGCCGGCTTCGATTGGGAAGAAAAAGCACAAGTTTGGGCGAAAGTGCAGGAAGAATTAGCCGAATTCGGCGCTGAGTTTCGCGACGGCGACGTCGTCGACCAAGCTCGTGCCGCCGCTGAATTTGGCGACCTGCTGTTTTCGCTCGTCAACTTTGCCCGCTTCGCCGGCATCAATCCCGAAGAAGCCCTGGAGCACACCAACCGCAAGTTCATTCACCGTTTTCGCTACCTCGAAACCGAAGTTTCCCGCACCGGCCGGCGCCTAACCGACCTCTCGCTGGCCGAGATGGACCAATACTGGAATGCGGCCAAACAGCTGCCGAACGACACTTCCAAAGCAGAATCTACGAAATAGCCTTTTTTCGGGTCTAATACCGTTTTAAACGGTTTAAACAGGTTTTTAATTTGGCGGCGCCAAGCGTTTTGTTTAGGTTTGCCAAGGATAGACCTACTACGGAAGACGGCCCCGCACACGAGCAGACCCACGGTTTTGGCTTCTTTTCCCAGAGCCAGTTGTGAGGGTGAGCGGGGCTCCGCCGTCTTAGGCCTAGAGTTGTTTGCGCAACTCGCTCAACCACAGTCAACCTTTTTCACCAACCAACCCTTTTCTTAATCTCCGGAACAATGGAACAAAAGAATGCCACGAACAAGCCGGCTACGGCTCCCCGGCCTGCCGCTCCTGCAGCGCCGAAGACTGGCGAAGCCAAAGGCGGTTCGGCATTAGCCGCTATCGTTATTCCGCTGGCCCTCGTCATCAGCTACCTCGTGTGGAAATTCGTCATGGGCGACAACAGCCACTTCCAAGGCGGCAACAACCACAACAACCCCCTGCCCGGTGATTACCTCGGCATTGTGTACAAAGGTGGTGTTATCGTACCGATCCTGATGTCCATGTTCCTGATCGTGGTGACGTTCTCGATTGAGCGCTTCCTCACCATCAGCCGCGCCAAAGGCTCGAAGAGCATTGAGTCGTTCGTACGCACCGTGCGTCAGAAGCTGAATGTGAACGACATCACCGGTGCCATTGCTACCTGCGACCAGCAGAAGGGCTCGGTGGCCAACGTGGTGAAGGCTGGCCTGCTGAAGTACCAGGAAATGGCCCGCGAGCGGGGCATCGACAAAGACCAGAAGATCTTGGCTATCCAGAAAGAAATCGAGGAATCGACCGCTCTGGAACTGCCCATGCTGGAAAAGAACCTGGTTATCATCTCGACCCTGGCTTCGGTTGCTACCCTGGTAGGTCTGCTCGGTACCGTATTCGGTATGATCAACGCCTTCGCCGCTCTGGCTAACGCCGGTGCTCCGGATGCAGTAGGTCTCGCTAACGGTATCTCGGAAGCACTGATCAACACGGCTCTCGGTATCTTGACGTCGGCTATTGCCATCATCATGTACAACTTCTTCACGAGCCGCATCGACGAACTGACCTACAGCATTGACGAAGCCGGTTTCTCGATCATTCAGACCTTCGCCTCGCAGCACGGTGAAGAGCGCGTACAAAACACGGTAGCGTAAACTAAACGCGCCACCTTGTACGTTACTGAATCAACGAACCCTTTGACTAGCCAGAAATGCCTAAAGTAAAACCTCACCGAGTGTCGCCATCGTTGGACATGACTCCGATGGTAGACTTGGCCTTCTTGCTGGTGACCTTCTTCATGCTCACCGCAACGCCGACCGAAGACACGGCCGTGGTGGTGGACACCCCGTCATCCACTTCGGACAGGCAATTGCCGGACAAGGGCGTGCTTACGATTACCATCGATAAGAACAAGCGCGTCTTCTTCAGCACCGAATCCCAGCAGGTCAAAATGCAGGCCCTGGAGAAAGTAGGTGCTAAGTACGGTCAGAGCTTCTCGGAAAAGCAGAAAAAGCAATTTGCGCTGCTGCCCGATTTCGGCTTGCCGGTTCAGCAGTTGGGGGCTTTCCTCAACCTGCCCGGTGATCAGCGCAAGCAGGTCAACCAGCCCGGCATCCCCGTCGACTCGCTGAACAACCAGCTGGCTGAGTGGGTGATGACTTCGCGGAACGCGAATATCAACGTGCTGGGCAGCGCGCCCTATATCGCCATCAAAGGCGACGGTACTGCTGACGTACCGACGGTGAAGAACGTCATCAAGATTCTGCAGGAGAAGAACCTTAACCGTTTCTACCTCATCACCGACTTGGAAAACAAGCCGGTGGCTAGCAACTAATCGCCATGGCAGAAATTCAACAGTCCGCCGACTCCGGCGGAAAAGGCGGGAAGAAGCGGGCCAAGAAAATGTCGACCAAAATCGACATGACCCCGATGGTGGACTTGGCCTTCTTGCTCCTGACCTTCTTCATGCTTACCACGACGTTTGCCAAGCCGAAGGTGATGCAGATTTCGATGCCGGTTAAGCCTGACAGGGAGGAAGAGCAGAACGAGCTGAAAGCTTCGGACGCCTTCACCGTGCTGCTGGGTGAAAACAACAAGATCTTCTACTACGAAGGTTTGATGGACCCCAACACGAAACTGCAGCCGACCGACTACACGGCCACTGGCATCCGCCAAATCCTCTTGCAGCGCCGCGCCAGCCGCCCTTCCACGGTGGTGATGATCAAGGCCGCCGATAAGGCAAACTACAAGAACATGGTGGACATCCTGGATGAGATGACCATCACCGGGCAGAAGAAATACGCCCTGGTTGATATCTCGAAGGAAGACGAAAACCTTATTCAAAAATCTGGCTTATGATGGACAACGCCCAACTGGCTCGGGCATCCTTCAACGACATCGTCTTTGAAGGCCGGAATAAAGCCTACGGCGCCTACGTACTGCGCAAGCTGTACGGCAAGCACGTAACGCGCGCATTCCTGGTCGCCATCATCTTCTTCGCCCTGATGATCGGCGGGCCGCTTCTGGCTCGCATGCTCACGCCGAAAGAGGATACGACGAAAGTCAAGATGGATACTGAAGTGGTGCTGGAAGCGCCGCCTCTGGACAAGACCGAGCCGCCACCCCCTCCTCCGCCCCCCACGGCCCCGCCGCCCCCTCCCCCCAAGCTCTCTACCATTAAGTTTACCCCGCCCGTCGTGAAGAAAGACGAGGAGGTACGCAAGGTGGAAGAGATTCCGGATCAGGAAGAACTGGAGGACAAGGTTGTTGCCACCGAAACGGTAAAAGGCAACACCGACAACCCCATCGACCTGTCGGGTCTGGGCGACGAGAAAAACGAAGCTGTAGCCGAGGTGGTAGAAGAAAAGGTCTACACCTACGTGGAGCAGATGCCTCAGCCTCCGGGCGGCATGGAAGGCCTGATGCAGTACTTGGGTAAAAACATCAAGTACCCCGCACTAGCTCTCCGCAACCAGGTAGAAGGCAAGGTATTCGTGAACTTCGTGGTTGGCCCGAACGGCCAAATCTCAGATGTGAAAGTGACCAAAGGCATTGGTGCCGGCTGCGACGAAGAAGCAGTTCGCGTTATCAAAGGCATGCCGGCCTGGTCGCCGGGCAAGCAGAACGGTCGCTCGGTTAGCGTATCTTACACGGTACCGGTAACCTTCACCATCAAGTAAGCTTCCCGACTACTTCGCTTAGTCAACAAAGAACCCCGAATTGAGCTTGGCTCGGTTCGGGGTTCTTGCTTTTATAGATTATTCGAAATTTTTCTACTCGAATACATACTGCGCAGTAATACCTCCACGTTTTGCTGCTAAAGGTCGGGCCAACGGGCAGGTACTGAGGAAGTGTGGGCAGTCGACCAATTAATCTATTGTACCATCGTTCACTTCACTTACCCACTGCCATGACTCCGCTGCAACTCCGCCCTAGCACCCTGGACGAAATCGTCTTCGAAGGCCGTAACAAGGCCTACGGTGCCTTTGATTTACGCCGTTCGTATCCTGACCACCTGCGCCGTGCCCTTGGTATTTCCCTGGCTCTGTTTGCGCTGCTGGCTGCGTCGCCCATAATTGTGCACGCTATATGGCCTGAGAAGGCGGCTCATACCTCTGGCAGAATCATTGACATTGCGCCAATAATTGATCCGGTTCTTCCGCCTAAGCCCATAGAGCCTGCAAAGCCTATAGCTCAGCCAATGGCTGCGAAACCGGTAGCAACGATAGCCGTACCTACGCGCATCAAGCCTGATGATCAGGCGCGGACTCAGCCAGAGCCCATTGTTGCGCCGCCGGCGGATGCTTTGATTAGCTCAACCAGCAGTGTGGGCGAAGGCGTAGTACCCAACGACGGGACGGTATCTACGACTACTACCGGCTCCATCGACAGCGGCACGACTAACACCGTTGCTAAACCGGAGCCAGTCTTCAACTACGTAGAGAAGATGCCCGAATTTGCCGGTGGGCAGGAGGCATTGGCCAAATACCTGCAGAAGAACATGCACTACCCGGCCCGGGCGTTGCGCGAAGGCGTGGAGGGTAAAGTATTCGTGGCTTTCACCGTTAACTCCACCGGCGAAATCGTGGACGTGGAAGTGGTGAAAGGCCTGGGCTACGGCACCGATGAAGAAGCCCTGCGGGTGATTCGGCAGATGCCGCGCTGGCAGGCTGGCCAGCAGAACGGCCGGGCTGTATCGGTACGCTACACCCTGCCGATTACCTTCAAATACTCAAACTAGGGTAGTGCACGTTAAGGCTGCGCCCTATTGTATTCTTAAGGCTCAAAAGCCTGTTTGAGGTGAACACTCAAACAGGCTTTTGCCTTTTTACCCACATGTGCTGTATTAGAGCGGCGCGATGCAGCGAACAATCCTCCTACTTTTACGCGTTAAGCAAGAGCAGGCCTTTCTGCTCCTTAAATTTTGCTCCATGCTCGATACCAATGCCGATGAGCGCATCGCGGGCCGCCAACGCCTGAAAACGATGCCCTACTTCATGCTGCTGATGTCACTGGTGTACATGGCTCTGGGAGCCTTCGTCATTGCTGCCCCGGCGGGCATGATTGTCCTCTCGCAGCAATCCAAGCGTATAGTTGGCGCCCTGTTCATCCTGTACGGATTAATTAGATTTGTTCGCACGTTCCGCCAGCATTTCCGCAAACGTCATGACTCCTTTTAGCGCACGCTGGTCCACCCTGGGGGTGTCGCTGGCATTGGTCCTGGGCTTACTCGGCAGTTGCAACCGCAACAAGCCCATCGATGCCGAGGACGCCGAGAATGATACGCCCACCAGCGGGACCATTCACGTTAGCATCGACAACACGTTCGAGCCCATTCTGAAGTCGCACGTCGACACGTTTCAGAAGCTGTACCAGTATGCCCACGTCATTGCCGAGTACAAGCCGGAGCAAACGGCAGTGCGTGACCTGCTCACTGATAAAGTGCGGGCTATAGTTATTGCGCGGGGCCTGCGGCCCGGTGAGCAAGCCGTCTTCGACAGCCTTAAGATCGTGCCGCGTATTACCCATGTGGCCACCGATGGCATTGCCATCATCGTACATCCCTCCAACGCGGACTCGCTGCTGACGATGGCGCAGCTGCGCGGCATCTTCACGGGCCAGACCAAGCAGTGGAATCAGGTAAGCGGCAAGGCCTCCAAGCTGGGCGCCATTACGGCCGTTTTCGACCAGAACAACTCCAGCACGGCGCGCTACGTGCAGGACTCCGTCACCCGCGGCGCGGCGTTGGCGCCGGGCGTCTTCGCCAGCGAGTCGAACCCGAAGCTCATTGATTACGTTGCTACGCATCCGAACGCAATCGGCGTAATCGGCGTTAATTGGATTAGCGACATGGATGACGCCAAGGTGCAAAGCTTTTTAAGCAAGGTCCGGGTAGCGGCTATCAGCCAAAAAGCCACTCCCATGAAGCCCAGTGACTATGTGAAGCCGTACCAGGCTTACTTAGCTACCAAGGAATACCCGCTGCGCCGCGACCTGTACGTCATCAGCCGCGAGGCGCGCGCCGGACTTGGCACCGGGTTTGCATCCTTCGTGGCAGGCAACCAAGGTCAGTTGATTTTCCTGAAATCAGGCCTGATGCCTGCCATTGGCCAGGTTCGCCTGGTGCAGGCCAACCGCGAATAATGGCGGCCGGCTTGCTGAAATTGTCTCTCACACTTTTTCATTTACCCCTTACCTCATGACCAATAAGCCCTGGAAGCTCTCGCTCCTCGCTGCTTTTTCGCTCGCCGGTTCGGCCGTGTTTGCCCAAAACCTGCCAGCCGCCCGTCAAGCCATCGAACTGGAACGCTACAGCGAAGCCAAGCGTCAGCTGCTGGCCAGCCAATCGAACCCCGAAGCGGCTTATGAGTTGGGGCGTTTGTACGCCAAGCAAGAGAAAGCCGACTCGGCTGCTTACTTCTTCAACATCGCCTCGAAAGATGTGCGTTTCCCGCTGGCTAACGTAGCCTCGGGCCGGGCACTGCTGGCGCAAGGCAAGAAAGCAGAAGCCGACATCCAATTTGACGCCGCCGCCAAAGCCACCAAGAACAAGGACGCCAAAGTGCTGGCGGCCATTGGTCAGGCCTATGCCGAGTCGGACATCAAGGATAACCAGAAAGGTGTAGATGCCATCAACCAAGCCATCAAGCTGAACAAGAAGGATGATGCTGCTTGGCTGGTGTACCTCGGTGACATCTACGAGAAGCGCGACAACGGCGGCGGTGATGCCATGAACGCCTATGACCGGGCGCTGCTGGCTGACCCGAGCTACACCCTCGCCTACTACCGCAAGGGCCAGCTGAACGTGCGTGCCCGCAACGGTAAGGAAGCTCTGACCAACTTCGAGAAAGTGGTAAGCCAGAACGCGAACTACGCGCCGGTGTACCGCGACATGGCTGAAATGTACTACTACGCTGGTCAGTACGACCAGGCGTCGCAGACCATGAAGAAGTACACGGACATGTCGGAGAAGACGCCGAACACGCAGGCGACTTATGCGGCTTTCCTGTACCTGAACAAGAAGTATCCGGAAGCACTGACGCAGATTCAGGAAGTGCTGGCTAAGGACCCGTCGAACGTGACGATGAACCGCCTGCTGGCTTACTCGCTGTACGAAACCAACCAGAACGACCAGGCACTGGCCGCCATGGATAAGTACATGAAGATGGTGTCGGCCGATAAGCTCATCACCGACGACTACGTGTACTACGGCAAGATGCTGACCAAAGCCGGCCGTTCGGATGAGGGCATTGCCGTTATCGAGCGGGCCATCAAGAACGACCCGACCAAGGCTGCTGACCTGCAGAACGACCTAGCCCAGGCGTACATCATCAAGAAGGACTACCCCAAAGCCATTGGGGTATACAAAACCAAAATGGCCGGTGGTAAGGCTCAGCTGACGGATCAGGTGCGTCTGGCGGCCATCTACAGCCTGAACAAGCAGTACACGCAAGCCGACAGCCTGCTGAACATTGTGGTAACGGCTCGTCCGACCTACGCTCCCGGCTACCTGCTGCGCGCTCAGGCCAACTCGAACCTGGACCCGGAAGCCAAGCAAGGCCTGGCCCGCCCGCACTACGAGAAGTACATCGAGGTAGCCAAGGCTGACCCGGCCAAGAACAAGGACGGCCTCGCTGAAGCTTACCGCTACCTGGGTGCTTACTACTACACCAAGGGCGACAAGGCTACGTCGGTAAGCAACTTCCAGCAGGCGCTGGCCGTGAACCCCGGCGACGAGCAAGCTACCAAGGCCCTGGCCGAAATCAACAAAACGAAAACGGCCGCTAAAGCTGCTCCGCAGAAGAAGAAGTAAGCTTCGGTAGCTCCCAATAAGAAAGCCCGCTACGAACATCGTAGCGGGCTTTTTTGTGGTCTTTCCGAAGGGCATAGTGCTAACTCTGGGTAGCGTACTTCTCCCAGCGCTTCAGCACGGTCTCAAAATCCTCTGGTAACTCTACTTCGAAGTGCATCTGGGCACCGGTGGTAGGGTGTACAAACCCCAGTGACTTAGCATGCAACGCTTGGCGTGGCATCACCTCGAAGGAATTCTCCACGAAGCTCTTGTAGGAGCCTGTGCGCTGCCCGTACAGGATACGGTCGCCACCGTAGGCAGCATCAGCGAACAGCGGGTGACCGATGTGCTTCATATGCGCGCGAATCTGGTGCGTGCGGCCGGTTTCCAGGTTACACTGCACCAACGCTACGGGCCCGAAGCTCTGCAACACGCGGTAGTGCGTCACCGCATGCTTGCCCTCGGCGCTACCTTCCGGAAATACCGTCATCAGCTTACGGTCTTTGGGGTGCCGGCCGATATTGCCGCGGATAGTCCCGACCTCTTCCTTCGGCGTGCCCCACACCAGTGCCAGGTATGTGCGCTCGATGGTGTGGTAGAAAAACTGGTTGGACAGGTGCGTCATGGCCCACTCCGTCTTGCCAATGACCAGCAGCCCCGAGGTGTCCTTATCGATGCGGTGAATTAAGCCAGGGCGGATGTCACCGTTGCGGCCCGTAGGCAGGTTTTGCAGGTGCCAGGCCAGCCCGTTGACCAGCGTGCCATTCCAGTTGCCGTAGGCCGGGTGTACTACCATGCCAGCAGGCTTGTTCACCATCAGCAACTGGTCGTCCTCGTAGCGGATGTCCAGAGCCATCTGCTCCGGCACCACCTTATCCTCGCGGGGCGGCTCCGGCAGAATCACCGTCACCACGTCGCCCGGCTTCACTTTGTAGCTCGATTTGGCGGGCTTGCCGTTCACCTGCACGGCATCTGCCTCAATGCCTGCCTGCACTTTGGTGCGCGACACGTTGGGCAGGCGGTTCAGCAGGAATTTATCCAGCCGCATGGGCTCCTGCCGGCCGTCTGCCTGAATGCGGTGATGCTCGTACAGCTCGTCTTCTTCGGCAAGGTGGCCGGGACCTTCGGGCAGCAGGTCGGGGTCTAGTTCGTGCATCATGGTAGGCGGCAAAAATACGAAAGCCGGAACCCGCACGGGCTCCGGCTTTCGGAATACGGCAGAAGCTGCTTACTTCTTCTTCACCTTGGTTTTGCCAGCCTGAGCGGCCGGAGCAGCCGGCGTAGTGCCAGCCGGCTTGGGAGCCGATACGGCCGGAGCCGCGTTGTTCTGGCCCGGGGTCACGCCCATTTCCTTCAGCACGAGGTCGGAGATGTCGCCATCTTTCGGGCCGTGCAGCAGGATCGGCGTGGTGCCGAAGCCAGCGTCCGAGTTGAACACGTAGGTGTAGCCGTTCTTCTCAGCTACCGCGTCGATGGTTTTCTGCAGCTTGTCGTACACCGGCTTCAGCAGGGTCTGCTGGCGCTGCTGCACCGACTGCTCGGCGTTCTGCTGAAACTCCTGGATGGATTGCTGCAGGTTGGTCAGCTCCTTCTCTTTATCGGCGCGGATTACTTCCGACCACCCTTGGGCGTTCTTCGAGTAATCTTCGCCCATTTTACGATAGTTAGCCACCTTCGCGTCGAGCTGGTTCTTGAGCTGCGTGCTGTAGTCTTTCAGCTGCGACTCAATCTGCTTGCTCTCCGGCATCTGGGTGATGACGTAGTCCACGTTGGTGTAACCAATCTTGAGCGGGCCAGCGGCGGCAGTAGCCGGAGCAGTTTGGGCCAGGGCGGCGGGGGCGGCGGTCAGCGTCAGGGCCGCGGCGGCCAGCACGAGGCGAAACTTGCGGGTCAGGGTCATTGAGCGAAAAAGGTCAGGGGGTTGATGCACAAAGTTAATTATTCCGCGGAGCCGACTTCGCATTCACTTTTCCTCGGCTGGCCGGCGCCGCTTTTTGAGCGGGCTGATCATCACCAAATTCGGGGTCGGAAGGAGTTGTCGGCGGCGTTACGGTGCGTACTGCACCTTTCGGGCCAGGTTGGTTGCGGTCTTCAGATGCTAAACCCAATTCCTCCAAGACAAATTCCGTGTAGTCGTGGGCGGGGTTGGTATAAAGCATGGTCAGGTCGCCGGCTTTGTCGAACAAAATAGCCAATTGCTTCTTCTTGGCCACTTTTTCCACCGCCTCGAACACCTGATCCTGGATGGGCTTGGTCAGCTCCTGCCGCTTCTTGAACAGCATGCCTTCGTAGCCAAAAATCTTATTCTGGTAGGCTTTGGCGTCCTGTTCCTTCTTCAGAATCTCGTCCTGCCGCTTCTTCTTCATCGGCTCGGTCAGCAGCACCTCTTCCGCCTGGTAAGTGCGGTAAAGCCGGTCAATATCCTTCTTCTGCGCTTCGACTTCCTTTTGCCAGTTCTGCGAGGCGGTGTTTAGCTCCTGCTGCGCCTGCGCATAAGCCGGCATCTTGCTCATGATGAACTCCGAGTCAACGTAGCCGAACTTCTGGGCCCGCGTCAGGCTAGGCATAAGCGCCAGCCACAACAGGGGTAGTGCACACAATAGTCGTTTCATATGCTACTGAACGCCGGCCACCGGCAGTTTGGTGCCTTAGCGGATTTGCTGACCGATGATGAAGTGGAACTTGCCTTTGTCCTGCTTGCCCGAGATGCCCACAGGTATCGGCACGTTGTCGAAGCCGTAGCCGTAGTCGAAGCCAAGCAAACCAAATGCCGACATGAAGATGCGGGCCCCTACGCCGGCCGAGCGGTACAGCTTGAAGGGGTTGTACTGGCTGTATTTGTCAAACGAGTTGCCGGCCTCAGCAAAGCCGAGCACGAACACCGTAGCCGCGGGGTTGAGCGACACGGGGTAGCGCAGCTCCATCACGTACTTGTTGAAGGCAATGCCGCCGCTTTCGTTCTGCCGGGCCGTCGGAATGGCGAAGTTGTCGTTCGGGTCGTCGTACCCGCGCAGGCCCACGTATTCGGTACCCACCAGGAAGTTGGATGCCCCGCCGAAGCCCAGGCCCGCGCCGCCCAGCTTGAAGCGTTCAAACGGCCCGAAGGCGCGGTTCTTGTTGTAACGGCCGATAAAGCCAAAGTGCGCCCGGGTGTTGAGCACCAGCTTGCCGCCCAACGGCGTAAACCACGAGGCGTCGAACATCCACTTGTGGAATTCCACCCACTCGTTCACGTTCGGGTGCGAGCCTTTGAAGATGGAGTACGGCGGCGTCAGGTTCAACGACAGCGACAGAGCCGAACCGCGACGGGTAAAGGTCGGGTTGTCGGTGCTGTTGCGCGACAGGGTCGTGTTGAACGTGATGTTGTTGGCGTTACCCGTACTGAAGCCCGTGAAATACGGGTAATCCTTCAGCTTGTACTGGCTAAACGACAAGCTGTTGCTGAGCGTGAAGTAGTCATCAGGCCAGCGCAGGCGGCGACCAAGGCCCACCGAAGCGCTGTTCACCTTGATGTAGCTGCCCGATTTGATATCGAAGCTGCTGCCGTTGGCGTAGCGCTGAATGCTTTTGTTCAAGCTCACAGTCAGCGAGTTGGGCTTGCGCCCGCCGAGCCAGGGCTCCGTAAATGAAAGCGAGTAAGACTGGTACTGCAAGCCGTTGGCCTGCATGTTCAGCGCCAGGCGCTGCCCGTCGCCGCCCGGCACGGGGCGCCAGTTGCGCAGGTCAGTGGCTTTGCGCAGCGAGAAGTTGTTGAACACCAGACCCACCGTACCGATGAAGCCGGCGTAACCGCCCCAGCCGCCCGAAAGCGTAATCTGGTCGGAGGGCTTTTCCGATACCGTGTAGTTGATGTCCACGGTACCGTCGGCCGGGTTCGGCACCGGGTTCAAGCCCACCTTCTCCGGGTCAAAGTAGCCGAGCGAGGAAATTTCCCGCTGCGAGCGGATCAGCAGCTCGCGGTTGAACTTGTCGCCCGGCAGCGTGCGCAGTTCGCGCCGGATTACGTGGTCCGACGTCTTGGTATTACCGGCAATGTTGACCTCTTTAATGCGTGCCTGTACCCCTTCCGAAATGCGCATCTCGATATCAATCGAGTCGCCTTCCACCCGGGTTTCCACCGGGTCGAGCTGGAAGAACAGGTAGCCGTCATTCATGTACAGCGACGTCACGTCCTGCCCCGTGGGGTTGTAGTTTAGGCGCTTATCGAGCGACTCTTTGCTGTAAATGTCGCCCTTCTTGATACCCAGTACCGAAGACAGGGTGCGGTCATCATACAGATAATTCCCGCTCCAGGCGACATTGCGGAAGTAGTACTTCGGGCCTTCGTCCACGTAGATACGCAGCGTCAGCCGGTCAGCTTCGCGCACGGTGGCTTTGTGAATGCCAAACTTGCCGTTTTCGCGGCCCAGCCAATAGTAACTGTACTGCGCCTGCACCGGCACCAGCGAATCGCCCGTGATGATGGCGTCGCGGTAGCCCTGGGAATTGTAGAAGTCGAGGACCTTTTGCTTGTCGGCCTCAAACTCCGTTTTCTGGAACTTGCCCGCGTTCAGGAATTTGTACGACTTCTTTTCCTTGGTCTTCTTCATCTTGCCCTTCAGCTTGCCATCCTTGATGGCCTCGTTGCCGATAAAGCTGATGTCGGACAAGCGTACTTTCTCGCCGCGCTGCACGTCGATTACCAGCTCGACGCTGTTGGGCAGCGTCGAGTCGGGTTCTTGCGTGATGTCCACCTTCACGTTCATGAACCCCTTGTCAGTATAGAACTTGCGTACTGCCTGACGGGTATTGCTCAGCAAGGCATCGGTCACCACTTTGCCCCGCACAATTTTGATCTTGTTGCGCAGCTCGTCGGCCTGGGTCTTGTTGATGCTCGTGAAGAAGATCTTGGACAAACGCGCCCGCTCTTTCAGCTGAAAGTCCAGAAACACCCGGTTGCCTTCGATGTGGTCAACGACCACCTTCACGTCGCCCAGAATGCCTTGGTCCCAGAGGCGGCGAATGGCGCGGCCAAGTTCTTCGCCCGGAATAGAGACAGGGTCCCCGACCTTCAACCCGGTCAGGCCAATCATCGTATTGGGGTCGAGGTAACGAACACCGCTGATGGTAATACCACCGATTTCGTAACGCTGGGGTTCCTGGCTGGCCGTACCAGCTGCTGGCGTGGTCTGCGCCTGCAGGCTACCGGCTGTCAGCCCCAGCAGCAGCCCCGTCAGCAATGTGCCGCGGAGCCGCGGGAAGAAAGAACTCATCGAAGGAAAAAACTTACGAAACGGTCAGTTGCTCACTGGTCTTGCCAAAGCGACGTTCCCGGCGCTGGTAGGCCAGTATCGCTTCGTAGAAATGCTCACGCCGAAAATCCGGCCACAGCAACTCGGTGATGTATAATTCGGTGTAGGCCAGCTGCCAAAGCAAAAAGTTGCTGATGCGCTGTTCGCCGCTGGTTCGGATCAGCAGCTCCGGATCGGGAATGCCCGCCGTCGACAAATAGCCAGCCAGCATGTCCTCCCCTACCTGCGCCGGAGTTACCCTACCGGCCGCTACATCTCCGGCTAACCGCCGCGCGGCCTGCGCCAAGTCCCAGCGGCCGCTGTAGCTCAGGGCCAACACCAGCGTGGTGCGGCTGCCCGTCGCCGTCAGCTCCATGGCCTCGGCCAGTTCGCGCTGGCAGGATGCCGGCAGTTGGCTGACGTCGCCAATGGCCTGCAACCGGATGTTGTTCTTCAGCAGCGTAGGCGTTTCCTGGCGGATCGTGTGTACCAGCAGTTGCATCAAGGCCATTACCTCGTGCGTAGGCCGGCCCCAGTTTTCCGTCGAGAAAGCGTAGAGCGTCAGGTACGAAACGCCAAGCTCGGCAGCAGCCTCCACCGTGTCGCGAACAGCGGTGATGGCGCTTTGGTGCCCGAAGATGCGAAGCCCGCCGCGCTTCTTTGCCCAACGGCCATTGCCGTCCATTATCACGGCAACGTGAGCGGGTATGCGAGCAGGGTCAATAGCGGTAAGGGCCGACATGCGTACTGTTTGCGTAAAAGAGGCCGCAAGTTACGCAAATGGTTGCACACGCCCGGCTGATTCCCTTGGCGCAGATGCTCCTACTCAGACTGATAAGATTCGGGGCAACGGATTTTGTAAAAGGTATAGGACACGCTGACGCCCGTGTAGTAGTACCAGTCCTGATCGAAGCGGTTGGCTACGGCCGGGCTCTGATCTTTCACGTGGTCGATGAGGTCGGTAATGGCTTTGCGGGCGCCGGTTTCCAGGCCCAGGTTCCAGTGACGCGACAACGCTAATTTGAGGCCCACGCCGGCAGGCACTGCTACTCCCAAGGTATTGCTCGACTGCTCAAAGCCCGGCAGCGGCCCGGTAGTTTTGGTAAAGGCTATAAAGCCCGCAAGGCCTACGTACACATACGGGGTGAGGTGGACCTTGTCGCGACGGTTGTGGTATTTGAAGAAGTTATATTCCACCGTGCCTGCGACGTCGAGCAACGAGCCCTTCATGCTGGCTTGCCGGTAAGCTGACAGCGGCACCGTGTTACCGTTTTCGCCAATCACATCGGCATCATTGGCGCGGATCAGACCGTAAGTCGCCGTGCCGCGTAGAGTTATCGGCACCGAAATATCCTTGCGGTAGAAGGCTGATACTGCCGGGCGGTTGTTCAGCAGCCGGTATTCCGGGGCCAAATCACCCTTGTAATTGAGGGCGCCGAGGCCAACGCCAATTTCGCTGGTGTTTTGCGCGCTGGCCGCATGGGCAAAAAAAACGCTCCCTGCTTGCACGGAGCAAACAAGGAGCGTTTTGAAGAGGAGTTGCTTGGTCATCAGGTGAAAGCTGCGTTGGCGGAGCAGCCAACGACTGATTAACGGAATTTGGGGCTGCGGATGGCCGGGGCCAAGATGTAGTTCAGCGTAAGACCCGTAACGATGTACCAGTCTTTTTCATTGCTCTTGCCACGCATGCTGCCCGGCTGGTCAAAGCCAGCAAACTCGCCGGTGCGGCTGCGGGTCACGCCACGGCCAAAGTACTGCGCAGCGGCCGATTGGAGCTGGCTCGGGTCGGCGTAGTTGCCGCTTACGTCATCCAGGTAGTCGGTGAAGGTCTTGCGCCAGCCGATTTCCAGGCCCAGGTCGAAGCTCTTGTTCAGCTTGTAGCGTACGCCACCGCCGAAGGGAATAGACACCTGCCACAGGCTGTAGGTACCGTCGCCGTTTACGCGCTGGCCTTCGGTGCCAAGGGGTTGCAGAGCAACGTAGTTGCCATCAGCGTCAGCTCCTTTGGGGTTGTGGTGGTACACGGATACACCAGCAAATACGTACGGAACGAAATCCGGGCGCTTCAGGTAGTTGTTGCGGTTTTCAATCAGGTCGAAGATACCAACGCCCGACAGTTCGACGATGTCGTTGCGGAAGTTCATGTTCCGGTTGTAGCGGAACTTGGCATCCGGATCGGTAGCGTCGGCGGCTTTGGCGTCGTCACCGGTGATGCGGCCGTACGAGAGGGCGGCACGGGCCGAGATACGCGGGGCAAAGCGACGGGTGAAGCTCAGGCCCAAGTTGGGACGCGTAGCAGCGAAACGCAAGCTGGCAATGCTGGGTTTCGGTACGATGTCGCCAAAATAGTTCATGGCGTTCAGGCTCAGGCCAACGGAGTTGTACTGCTTCCGCTTGCTGAACTGCTGCGCACTCGCCTGGGAGGCAACCAGCGCCACCGCCAGTACCAGCGTCAGGGTGAGGGTCAAGAGTTTCTTCATACTACTAGTGGAGCGAGGTTGTTATATCGAAGTTCAGAAAGGCAAGAATCCCTTGCAGGCACGGTTGCAGCCAAGACAAAAGTAGTAGGAGCTCTGGGTTTTAAAAACAATCCATAGAAAAAATCCGATGCTTTACACCGAAAATCCAGCTGGATTACGTCTATCAAGCCCCCAATTTAATTTGCTTCGCAACGTGCTGAGGAAATTTACGTGGTTCAACTTAATGAGTTTGGCATCAAACTTTTCCCGACGCACCGCGACCTGGATACCCGCATCCACGGTAACGGAGCGGGAATCCAGCGACAACAGGTAGTTGTTGCTACGCCCTTCGATTTCGAAGGAGATGACGCTGCGGTCGGGCACAATGAGAGGCCGCACGTTAAGATTGTGGGGACATACGGGAGCGATGATAAAATTGTTGGTTTGCGGGAGCATTACCGGCCCGCCGCAGCTCAACGAGTAGCCCGTGGAACCAGTTGGAGTAGAAACCACTAGCCCGTCGGCCCAATACGAATTTAAATACTCGCCATCGATGTAGGTGTGCACTACGATCATGGACGAGGAGTCGCGCTTCAGGATGGAAAACTCGTTGAGGCCAAAGTCCAGCCCGCCGAACACGTCCGGATCGGTATCGGCGTGAATGAGGCTGCGGCTTTCCAGGGTGAAGTGCCCCCGGAACAGGGCATCCAAGGCGTGCGGAATCTGGTCGGGCGACACGGTGGAGAGAAAGCCGAGCCGGCCGGTGTTGATGCCCAAGATGGGGATTTGCAGGGCCCCGACGTACGTAACGGTGTCGAGCAAGGTACCGTCGCCGCCGATGCTGAGGGCATAATCGGTGCCGGCCAGGGCGTCGCCCCGCTTGAATAGGGTGATGTTATCGGGCATGCGCAGCTGCTGCTGCAGGCAGGCGTAGAACGACTCGGCCACGGCCATCTGGATGCCGCGCGCCGCCAGCTCGTCGAAGAGGACTTGCAGATGAGGGGCCATGTCGGCCTCGAAGGGTTTACCCAGAATGGCGATGCGCATACGCTACAGGCCGCGACGGCCGCGTTAGAGGGGAAACTCAGTACGAAGAAAGAAGCCGCCGGTGCCGTGAACCGTGCGAGCATATTCGAAGGTGAACACCCGGTCGTAGTAAGTAACCAGGTGTAGCCCCATGCCGGCGCTGGCTAACAGCTCGTTGGGCAAATGGTTGGAGGCAGGCACCGAACGCTCGGCGACGAAGCCAGCATCGGCAAAGGTATTTAAATAGAGCACCAGCGGGATACGGTCGAGGCGGGCGTCGTTGAGCACGGGCACGTTCAGGCGCCCGGCATCGAACAAGCGCAGCGAGAAGCCCTGACGCAGCACGCCATAGTGCCGCCCGTCGATGACGAAGGCATCGTAGCCGCGCACAAGGGCCTGGCGGAACCCCAGCGCGTGGCTGTCGGCGTAGGCCAGACGGCGGCTCAGGCGCAGGCGTCCTTCCCCGCCGGCGCTGTAGTAGAAACCGTGGCCGAGGTCGAAATACCGGGCGTACGTCAGGGAAGCCGTGGTCAGGGGGGCGCTGGACGAGGACAGGAAGAAGCGCTGCCCCAGACTGGCCTGCAGGTACGAGCCGGTGAGCGGGTAAGCAAAGGTGTTGCGCCGGTTCAACGTGCGCGTCAGCACCACATCGAGGTAGTTGCGGCGGGTGGCGCCCAGGAAATACTCGGGGTTGCGCTGCCGCACCGAATCGGTGATACGCTCCTCGGTGTAGATGGCTTCCAGGGTAGTAAGCCGCTGCACGGTGCGCCGCCAACGCAGCCCGCCGGTAACGTACCAGCGCTGAATGGGAAAGGTATTGTCGGCGCGGTAGGCCAGCAGCCGGTCTTCGCTGGTGCGGTAATCGATGGTGTGGCTCTGAAACAGCGAAGCCCCCGCGGATAAGCCCAGGCGCCGCCGATGCCCGAGCCCAGGCGTGACGTAGAACAGTTCGTACTTGCGGTTGAAACCCAGCTGCAGGTTGGCCATCAGCTGCTCGTTGCGGCCCCGAAAGTTGTAGCGACTCAGGTGGATACCGTAGTCGATGCGGCGCCACCGGTCGGGCCGGTTGAGCCACGAGCGGAAGTTGCGGTCGGCCAGGGAGAAGATGGGCACCGGAAAAGTGTACCACCGCTCCTGCAAGCTAAAGAGGATAATCAGCTCGCCCGCGCGGCAGGTCAGCTGCAGATTGACCTGATTAAACAGCTGTAGATTGAACAGGCGCCGCCGGTTTTGCTCCAGCCGCCGGGCCAGGCTGCTCGCAGCCAGCGAGTCGCCTTCGTGGATATCCAGCTCGGCGCGCAGTACCCGCTCCTTGGTCACGTCGTTGCCCACAAATAGAATTTGGGCTACACGCACGGTTTGATAGCCCGGGCACTGAACCAGCATCAGGCTGTCGACGTTGGCGCGCCGGGCGGAATCGGGCAGGAAAGCAGCATGGGGACGCCCGATCGGCGCCAGCCCAAACCCGGAAACGGCCGTTGCCAGCCAGAGCACGGCAACGAGAAAACCTAGACGCACCAGTTACAGACTCAAGTAGCGCAGCAACGAATCGAGTCGGTCCTGATCGGCTTCAGTTACTTCGCCGGCCCCGCTGAACTGCGCCGTAATCACGTAGCCAAAACGCTCCAGCGTAGCCACGATGCGGTTCAGGTTGCTGGTGTTGATTCTCAAGGTCAACCGGATGCGGCTTGCCTCGTCGGTATCCTCCGACACGTGGGCGCTGAGCACTTTGGCGTTGTTTTCCTCGATGTAGCGGCTGATCTGGCTGAGCGAGTAATCCCGCTCGTTCATGGCCAGCACGATGATGCCGTTTTCGCCGGCGCTGCCAGGCGTCTGGCCAAAGGCAGCCAGCGTATCGCCGACGGTGACTACGCCGAGGTACTCGCGCTGGTCATCGAGCACGGGCACCAGCTGCACCTTGTTGCGGATGGCCAGCTCCATGACGGTGTAGAAGTGCTGGTCGCGCTGCACGTGCACGTCCGAAAAGCCGAAGGGCACGCTGGCGAGCAGTTGCTCCGGGTCGGCGGCTACGTCGATGAGGTCAGCCTCGGTAATCATGCCGCGGTACTGCCGGTTCTGAACCACCGGCAGCTGATCCACGTGAAATTCCTCCAGCCAGCGCGCAGCCTTGCCGGCCGAGTCGGATACCTTCAGCGGCGGAATCATCTGGTTGAGCAAGTCTTCGGCGAGCATCGAATGCATGGCGGCTCGGGGTAAGCGGTGGAAAGAAGTCGCAGCTATAGAAGCGACAAAGGGCGGCGCGGGTTGCATAGCCCGAGCACAACTTGTGCGGGGCGGCTACCGGTTCCGTCCGAAACTACGAGGCAAGCGGCAATTTTGCTACGCGGGCTGAGTTACCGGGCCAGGAGCCAGGAACTTACGTAGCAAACGATTAAAGGCCTGGGGCCGCTCCATCATGGGGGCGTGGCCGCAGTGGTCCAGGAAATGCAGCTCGGCGCGGGGCAGCAGGCGATTGAACTCGTGCGCTACCACCGGCGGGGTAATGGTATCGTTCAGCCCCCAGATGAGCAGCGTCGGGGCCTGAATTTTGCCGAGGTCCTTGGTCAGGTTGTGCCGCTGAGCCGAGCGCGCGATGGTAATGATGCGCAGGCACTTGGCATTGGAGTTGGTGACGTTGAATACCTCGTCCACCAGTTCCTTAGTGGCCACTTTTGGGTCGTAGAAGGTGTAGGCCACGCGCTCCTGCACGTACTGGTAGTCGCCGCGGCGGGGGAAAGAGCCGCCCATACCATCCTCGAACAGACCGCTGCTGCCGGTCAGCACCAGGCGCTGCACGCGGCCGGGGTTGCGCAGGGTATACACCAAGGCTACGTGGCCGCCAAGGGAGTTGCCGAGTACGGTGGCGGCCTGCATCAGGCCCATGGCTTTGGTGAAGTCTTCTACGAACTCGACCAGGCCCGAAATGCCGGCCCGCGTGAGGGGCATATCGTAGACGGGCAGCATGGGAATGACCACGCGGTGGGTGCGTGCAAACTCTTCGACGACGCCTTGCCAGTTGCTGAGCGCGCCGAACAGGCCGTGCAACAACAGCAGGACTTCGCCCTGGCCTTCGTCGACGTACTTAAATCCGTTGTGCTGCTTGATCTGCAATTCCATCGTGGTCACTATGCGCCTGAGCGGGAGCCGCTGCCGCGGCCCTATTCGTGCAATGATACGCAATCCGCACCCAATTGTGCAGGAGCTGCAGGCCGTGGGTAGTTAGTAAAGCTTCGGGGTGAAACTGCACGCCGTAGAGCGGCCATACGGCGTGGCGCAGCGCCATCAGCTCCTGGTGCGCGTCGGCTGTATGGGCCAGCGGCAGCAGGCAGTCGGGCAAGCAGCTCAGCACCAACGAATGGTAGCGGGTCACTGGTATACGACTGGGCAAGCCGGCGAATAGCTCATTGGCCGCGGCCGTCAGCGTGATGTCTGACACCTTGCCGTGCATGGGGCGGGCGGCCCGGCACAGCTCGGCGCCAAAAAACTCGCCCAACGCCTGATGGCCCAGGCATACGCCCAGCACCGGCACCTGCTGGTGCACGGCGGCCAACAGCTCCATCATCACGCCGGCTCCTTGCGGGGCGCCAGGGCCAGGTGAGAGGACTACGGCATCGAAGTCCAGGGCCAGCAGCTCGGGCAGCGGCGTGTCGTTGCGCCGCACTACAACGTCCGTCCCCAACTGCTGGAAGTAATCCAGCAGGTTGTAGGTGAAGGAGTCGAAGTTATCGAGCAGCAGCAGACGCATGGATGGCGAGGTGGTGATATGGTGAAACGGAGAGTGTCGCTCGGGCATCAACTTCCCAATTCACCATATCACCATTTCACAGCTAGAAAACGTTCCGCACGGCGCTCAATAGCTCCGAAGCGAAAGGCATCACTACCCCTACTACGTTCAGGGCCACAGGCGTAGCATCTTTCACGATGGGCAGCACCAGGGAGTCGTGCGTGAGCTGCTGGCCGATGGGCAAGCCCGCCAGGCCAGTGGCGTAGAGCAACAGGCTCAGGCCCAACACCCACTTAACCACGCCCGCGGCACCACCCAGCAGGTTGTCGAGCATGCCGAGCGGGGTGAGGTGCACCATGCTTTTGAGCACGCCGCCGGCCAGGTGCACGCCCCAGGCAATGAGGGCAAAAACCAACAGGAACGACACCAGCGGCAGCATCCCGAAGGCCTCGCCGACGTAGTGCCGAACCAGCGGAATGGCCGTGCTCAGCAGCTTCAGTCCGCCTACCACACCGATGATAAAGGCCAGCAACGAGGCTATTTCCAGCACGATGCCGCGCCGGAAACCTTTCACCGCCCCCACGGCCAGGGGCATGAGCAAGAGCAAATCGAAGCCGGACATGTTTGGTTAATGTGGGAAATCAGGTTGAATGTGAGAGAGTGTGGAAAATGTGTTGGTATGACTCACTTATTGGAAAGCCATTTTTCACATTTTCCACACTCTCCCACATTCTGCGCATTAGAAGTTGGTGTTGTTCAGCAGGCGGTTGACTTCCTGCGAAATGGCGCGGCCATCGGCCTGGCCAGCCAGTTCCTTGGCCGCTACGCCCATCACCTTGCCCAGATCAGAAGGGCCGGTGGCGCCCACGCGCTGAATGATGGCCACGAGGCGCTCGGTGAGGTCGGCGCCGGAAAGCTGGGCGGGCAGGTACTCCTCGATGATGGCCAGCTCGGCCAGCTCGACTTCCTCCAGGTCAGAGCGGAATTGCTGCTGGTAGGTTTCGGCAGCTTCGCGGCGCTGCTTGGCGGCTTTGTTGAGCAGCTTCAGCTCGGCGTCGGGCGTGATGCTGCCGTTAGCACCTTCGGCAGTTTCGGCCAGCAGAATCTGCGACTTGATGCTGCGCAGGGCCGTCAGACGTACTTTGTCTTTGGCCAGCATGGCCTTCTTGATATCGGCGTCGATGCGTTCTTTCAGGGTCATTTGGAAAAGGAGATGTGGTGAAATAGTGAAACAGCGAGTTTCGTGTTCTGGCGAAGCAAGCTGCCCGGCAACTCACCATTTCACCAGCTCACGCACTCACCACCGCGGCCCGCGCCCGATATTTGGAGCGGCGGCCGCGTAAACGGCAAAAATCCGCTAAATCCGGGATTCATGACGAAGCTAAGCGTAAACATCAACAAAATTGCCACCCTGCGGAACGCCCGCGGCCACAACCGCCCCGACGTGCTGCAGGCCGCCCGCGACTGTGAGCGGTTCGGCGCCCAGGGCATCACGGTGCACCCGCGCCCCGACGAGCGACACATCCGCTACCAGGATGCCCGTGACCTGAAAAGCATTGTTACCACGGAGTTTAACATTGAGGGCAACCCCACCCCCGATTTTATAGAGCTGGTGCGCACCGTGCGGCCCGAGCAGGTGACGCTGGTGCCCGACGCGCCGGATGCCATTACCTCCAACGCGGGTTGGGACACCGTGCGTCACCAGGAGTACCTGCGCGGCATCGTGCAGGAATTCAAGGCAATGGGCTGCCGCGTGAGCATCTTCCTCGACCCGGATCTGGAGATGGTGAAAGCCGCTGTGGGCACCGGCACCGACCGCATCGAGCTGTACACCGAAGCCTACGCCACCGGCTACCACCAAGACCGCGAAGCCGCCGTAGCGCCCTACCGCACCGCCGCGGCCCTGGCCCGGCAGCTGGGCCTGGGCATCAATGCCGGCCACGACCTGGACCTCGACAACCTCGCCTACCTGCACCAGCAGCTGCCCGGTCTGGACGAGGTCAGCATCGGCCACGCCCTGATCTGCGACGCGCTGTACCTGGGCCTGGAAAACACCATTCAGCAGTATCTGCGGCAGCTTGTTTAATGAAGAATGAGGAAGGAAGAAGGATGAACTGAATGCTTCCCTTCCCTGGTTGTTCTTCCTTCATCATTCATCCCTCTTCCTTCCCCCTCCGTGCCTCGCCTTCCCCTCTCCGACTTTCTCACCGCTTCCGCTGAGGCGCCCATTTTTGATGCGCGGGCGCCGCTGGAGTATGCCCAGGGCCATATTCCGGGAGCGGTCAGCTTCCCTATTTTCTCCGATGACGAGCGGGCGCAGATCGGCACTACCTACAAGCGGGTAAGTCAGGACAAGGCCGTGCTGCTGGGGCTGGACTTCTTCGGGCCCAAGATGAGCCAGATGGTGAAGCAGGCCCAGAAGCTGGCGCCCAACAAGGAAGTGCGCCTGCACTGCTGGCGCGGCGGCATGCGCTCCGGAGCCATGCAGTGGCTGCTGGAGCTGGCCGGCTTCAAGGTGCACCTGCTCGATAAGGGCTATAAAGACTACCGCCGCTGGGCCCTGGCCGAGTTTGACCGGCCGCGGCCCCTGGTCGTGCTCGGCGGGCTTACCGGCTCGGGCAAAACCGACGTGCTGCACGCACTGACCCGCCGCCAGCAGCCGGTACTCGACCTCGAAGGGCTGGCTCATCATAAGGGCTCCTCGTTTGGGGCCATCGGGCAGGCCCCCCAGCCGACCACCGAGCAGTTTGAGAACGAACTGGCCTGGGCGCTGCACCAAGTACCGGCCGACGCGCCGCGGCTGTGGGTGGAAGACGAAAGCCGCACCATCGGCTCGGTGGCTGTGCCCGGCCCACTGTACCAGCAGCTGCGGCAGGCGCCGCTGGTGGTGCTGGAAGTGCCGCGCGCGGTGCGGGTGCAGAAGCTGGCCGACGAGTACGGCCGCCACGACCCCGCCGCGCTGGCCGCCGCCATTCTGCGCCTGCGCAAGCGCCTGGGCGGCCTGGTCACCAAAGATGCCATGGGTGCCATCGGCGAGGGCGACATGGAAAAGATGGTGACGCTGGTGCTCGACTACTACGACCGAACCTACACCCACGGCCTCGAAGGCCGCCCCGACGTGGTGCGCGTGCCCACCGACACCTGCGACCCGGAAACCAACGCCGAGCTGGTGCTGGCCGCCTTGCCCAAACCTTGAGCTGCTGCGTCGATGCCCTACCCCGTACTGCGCGTGGCCCGACCAACCAATAGCTTGGCGGCTCTTCTGCCTTTCTACCAAGATGGCTTGGGTTTCGAGGTTATCGGCCGGTTTGTGGACCACGCCGGCTTCGACGGGGTGATGCTGGGCCACCCGAAGGCGCCGTACCACTTGGAATTTACCCACGAACAAAACACCGTGGCCGGCGGCGCGCCCTCGCCCGAGCACCTGCTGGTGTTTTACTTGCCTGATGCGGCCGAATGGCGGGCGGCTGTCGAGCGGATGCACCGCGCCGGCTTTGCAGCCGTACCGGCCCATAACCCGTACTGGGACCAACACGGCTGCACATTCCAGGACCCCGACGGCTACCGCGTAGTGCTGCAACACGCGGCCTGGACCGAATAACGCAGGCCAACGGCCCGCCCCATACCTTTACGTCTGATGAACTCCGAATCCCACGCTCCTGCGGCCCCCGAGGCCATCCGCCTGACGCAATACAGCCACGGTGCCGGTTGCGGCTGCAAAATCGCGCCGGCCGTGCTCGACCAGATCCTGCACACCACCGTGCCACAGGCCCACGACGAGCGGCTGCTGGTCGGCAACAGCTCGCGCGACGACGCGGCCGTGTACGACCTCGGCAACGGGCAGGCGCTCATCAGCACCACCGACTTTTTCATGCCCATCGTCGACGACGCGTACGACTTCGGGCGCATTGCGGCGGCCAACTCCATTTCAGACGTGTACGCCATGGGCGGGCGGCCCGTGCTGGCCATTGCCGTGCTGGGCTGGCCCGTCGATAAGCTGGCGCCCGAAGTGGCCCGCCGCGTCATCGAAGGCGGCCGCAGCATCTGCGCCGAGGCCGGCATTGCCCTGGCCGGCGGCCACAGCATCGACTCACCGGAGCCGATTTTCGGCCTGGCCGTCAACGGACTGGTCGACATTCAGCATTTGAAGCGCAACGACACGGCCACCGAAGGTTGTCTGCTGTACCTGACTAAGCCGCTGGGCGTAGGCATGCTCACCACGGCCCAGAAAAAAGGCCTGCTGCGCGACGAAGACGCCCACCTGGCGCCGCAACAGATGATGCAGCTCAACAAGCTGGGCGAGCCACTGGGCCGCCTGCCGCAGGTAAAAGCCATGACCGACGTGACGGGCTTCGGCCTGCTGGGTCACCTGGCCGAAGTAGCCGAGGGCAGCGGCCTCACCGCCGAAGTCGATTTTGCCGCCGTGCCGCGCATTGCCGCCGCCGAAAGCTACCGGCAGCAAAAAGCCATTCCGGGCGGTACGCACCGCAACTGGGCCTCCTACGGCCACAAGATTGCCCCCGTCACCGACGAGCAGCAGCACTGGCTCTGCGACCCGCAAACCTCCGGCGGCCTGCTCGTGTGCGTAACGCCCGAGGGCCGCGCTGAGGTGGAAGCGCTGCTGCGCGAGGCCGGCGTACCCGCCGAACCCTTCGGCCGCCTGCGCGCCCGGGCTTCGGCCGCCGAGCCCAGCATCGTGGTGCGGGGCTGATGCGGCGCCTGCTGGGGCCGCTGCTGGAGCTGGCCGTAGTGGTAGGGGCCGCGAGCCTGCTGCTGCAGTGGGTCATGCGGCTCTTTGGCCGGCGGCGCACGGTGTTTCAGGTCACGTACTGGCGCGGGGTCTACCTGCTGATTTGGCCCCTGGCCACATTGGCCGTGGCTCTGCCCCTGCTGCGGCCGCTGCTGGCGGGCCCGACCACCGGGCTCGAAATGGTCTTCTTCGGTGTGCTGGCAGCAGTGGTGCTGAGCTTCGCCGTGCCCAGCTTTCTGCTGCACGCGCAGTATTACCGCCACAACCGTCACACCACGCTGCTGTTCGACGCCAAGCAGAACCATTTCGAAGTGTACGAAGGCGCGGTGCCAGTACCCTTCAGCCGCGCCGACATCGAGCGGGTGGAGTATGCCGTGTGCCGCACCAGGCGGGTGTTCTGGAGTAACTATGAGTACCTGCGCCTGCACTTGCGCGACGGCCGCCGCATCACCTTAACCTCGCTGCTCACGGGCCTAGAGCCGCTCGCCGAGTTTTTGCGCCATACCCACCTGTCTGCTCGAAAACGCTGGTTTTGCTGGCTTTAGCCGGGATAAATCGAAAGCTACGCTTCGATGGTTATCTTAACCCAGCTTTTGCGTCCTCCTGCTCCGCTTATTCCCACACCTGTTGCGCTTCATGCGGTGGTTCCCGTTCTGGTTGTTCCTGCTCGGGGCCGCCTTCCCGGCGCGCGCCCAAGACACGCTGGCCGTCGGTCAGCTGCGGCAGCGCCTGCGCCAGCTTCCGGCCGACACCAGCCGTGTGCGCACCCTCAACCGGCTGTGCTACGCCCTGCATGACCTGGCCCCTTCGCAGGCCCTGATATACGGCGAGCAGGCCGTTACGCTGGCCCGGCAGCTCCACGACGACCCCGACCTGATGTACGCGCTGCTGTACCTAGGCAGTTGCTACGCTAATATTTCCGAAGGCCCGCACGCCCTGCGCCTGCAGCAGGAGGCCTTGACCATTGCCCAGCGCCTGCGCCACACCGACGGCATCGTGCGCGGCTACACGGCCATGGGCGGCATTCACCACGAGCGCGACGACACCACCAGCGCCCTGCGTAACTACCACCTGGCGCTGCAGCACGTGCGCGAACCGGGCGTGAGCGTGCGCACCCAGCTCATGCTCTACGGCAACCTGGGCGGCCTCTGCTCCTACATGGGCCGCGCCACGGAGGGCCTGAACTACACGCGCCAGGCCGTGCTGCTGGCCCGCCGCCACGGCGACCGGGCCGGCGAGTCGATGTACGTCGGTAACCTGGGCACCCATTACCTGCGTCTGGGCCGCTACGAAATTGCCGAGGGCCTGCTACGCAAAGCTCTCACGCTTAGCGAAGCTTCCCGTAGTCTGCGCGTCGAAACCAGCCAGCTAACGCTGCTTGCCACGTTGCTGCTCGTGCAAGGCCAGCTGGATGAAGCCGAGGAGCTTACCCAACGCGCCCTGCAGCGGGCCCGGCAGATCGACTTTCCGGAGCGTGTGCTCGATGCCTACGACCTGATGGCCAACATCAACGTAGGCCGCCGCGACTACGAGCAGGCCTACCGCTGGCGGCAGTCGTTTGTGGGCTTGAATGATACGCTCAACAACCGTTCGCGGCTGAACACGCTCTCGGCCATGCAGACGCGCTACGAAACGCGAGTGAAGGAAAACCAGATCCGGCTACTCACCCAGCGCACCGAGCTGCAGCAAGTCCGCAACCGGGAGCTGTGGGCTATTGTGGGCACCCTGCTGCTAGGCCTGGTAGGCGTGGGAGGCCTGACGTGGAAGCTGCGGCGCAGCCAGCAGGCCCTGGCCGCCAATCACGCGGCCCTGGAGCAAGCCAACAATGCTACCCGCCAGCTGGCCGCCAGCAAGGACCGCCTCTACTCCATTGTGGCGCACGACCTGCGCGGCCCGGTGACTTCCTTCGTGGGCGTGACGGAGCTGATCGACTTCTACCTGCGCACGGGCGACCAGGAAGGCCTGCGCCGCCTGCCCGAGCAGGTTCGGCAATCGGCGCAGCACCTGAATGGGCTGCTGGACAACCTGCTCAACTGGGCCGTCAGCCAGACCGGGGAACTGGCTTACCAACCGCACAACCAGCCCATTGCCGATTTGCTGAGCGACACCATCGGGCTATACCGCAGCACGGCCGAAGCCCGCCAGGTAAGCCTCACCGCCGATGCCCCGACTGAGTTGCTGGTGTGGGCCGATGCGCACATGACGCGTACGGTGCTGCGCAACCTTATCAGCAACGCGCTGAAGTTTACGCCCCGCGGCGGCAGCGTGCACCTTTCAGCCCGGCAGCTTGCTCTCGACGAGGTGCAGGTAAGCGTGGCTGATACCGGCGCCGGTATTGCACAGGAGCAGGTCGACGCCCTACTCCGCCCCCTGACCTCGCCGCCCCGCCCGGCCGCCGGGCAGGCCCGCTCGGGCACCGGGCTGGGCCTGCCGCTGTGCTTATCGTTTGTGCAGCGCCAGGGCGGTCAGTTGCACCTCGACAGCACGCCCGGCATCGGCACCACGGTGCGCTTCACGCTGCCGGCTGGGCGGAGCTAGCCGACAGTTTGCGCCCGGCTTCCGACCTTTGCCGGCATGATGCTTCCGTTGCACTACCGCGAAATGGGCCAGGGCCGCCCGCTGGTCATTCTCCACGGCCTTTTTGGCACACTCGACAACTGGCAGACGCTGGCCCGCCGCTGGGCCGAGCAGTTCCGCGTCGTCATGGTGGATTTGCGCAACCACGGCCGCTCGCCGCACGCCGAAGAACACACCTACGCGCTGATGAGCCAGGACTTACTGGGGCTGTTCGATCAGCTGCAGCTCGGGCCCGACACTACCCTGATGGGCCACAGTATGGGCGGCAAAGTAGCCATGCGCTTTGCCCTCGACCACCCCACGCGCCTCGCCAAGCTCATCGTGGTGGACATTGCCCCGCGCTACTCCGACATGGAGCACCAGGACGACATCGTAGCGGCGCTGAACTCGGTGGACTTCAGCCAGCTGCAGAACCGTCAGCAGGCCGACGATGCGCTGGCCCACTACGTACGCCAGCCCGATGTGCGGCAGTTCCTGCTCAAGAACCTGTACCGCCGCGAAGACAACACCTTTGCCTGGCGCATCAACCTGCCGGTGCTCACGGCCCAGCTGGCCGCCATCGGGCAGGAAATTACCGGCACCCAGCCTTTCCTGAAGTCCACTTTGTTCGTCCGCGGCGGCAAGTCGAATTACGTGACGGCCGAAGACAAGCTCTACGGCATCCCGGCGCTGTTCCCCAACTCGCAGGTAGAAACCGTGGTCGACGCCGGCCACTGGGTGCACGCCGAAAAACCGGAGGAAGTATTCGGGTTGGTGTCGGCCTTCACCGCCAGCTAATTGCGTATGGCTACTCCCGCTGCAGGCACCCTGTATCTGATTCCCACCGTGCTGGCCGAGGACACGGCTGTGCAGGTGCTGCCCACGCAAGTACCGGAACACGTAGCGGCGTTGCGGTATTTTCTGGTCGAAAACGCGCGCACGGCCCGCCGCTTCATCAAGCAGGTTGCCCCGGCCCAGGTTATTGAGGATCTGCGCATCAGCGTTATCGATAAGGACTCGACCGACGCGCAGGTGCGCGCCGCTTTGCAGCCGGTGCTTAAAGAAGGCCTGGACGTAGGCGTGATGTCCGAAGCTGGCTGCCCCGGCATTGCCGATCCTGGTGCCTTACTAGCCCGTGAAGCCCACCGCCTCGGCATCCGGGTGGTACCGCTGGTTGGTCCTTCTTCGCTGCTGCTGGCCCTGATGGGCTCGGGCATGAATGGGCAGAGCTTTGCCTTCCACGGTTACCTGCCCATTGAGCGGGCCAAGCGCGTGGCGGCTATCAAGCAGCTGGAACGCAACGCCCAGGCGCAGCACCAGACGCAGCTGTTCATCGAAACGCCGTACCGCAACGGGCAGCTGCTGGAGGACCTGCTGGCTACGCTGCAACCCACCATGCGCCTGTGCATTGCGGCCAACCTCACGGCCCCGAACGAGTACCTGCGCACCGACACCGTGGCCGGCTGGAAAGGCAAGCTACCCGACATCCACAAGCAGCCCGCCGTGTTTTTGATCGGCCTATAAGCGCGGCATAGCATACGGGCCAAAGCAACGGCGCCCGCACAAGCAAGCTTGTGCGGGCGCCGTTGTCGTTCTGGGCTCAGTGTTTTACTTCATCAGTTGATACACCAGCAGCGACATTACGTAGGCAAGGCCCGTCATGTACACCAGCTGCAGCACTGGCCAGGTCCAGCCTTTGGTTTCGCGGTAGGTGGTAGCCAGAGTACTCACGCACTGCATGGCAAACACATAGAATACCAGCAGCGAAGCGGCGCGGGCCGGGGTGAAGAACGGCTGCCCGTTGTCGTCCTTTTCAGCGCGCAGCTTTTCCTGCACCGTACTCATGTCGGCGTCCTGCCCCACGCTATAGATGGTGGAGATGGTACCCACAAATACTTCACGGGCGGCAAACGAAGTCAGCAGGGCAATGCTCACTTTCCAGTCGAAGCCCAGGGGCCGCACGGCCGGCTCGATGCTGCGGCCGAACACGCCAGCGTAGGAGCTTTCCAGCTTCTCGGCGGCTACTAGGTTTTCGGTTTGCTCGGCCGTCAGCTGCTGTTGCGTAGCTGCGGTGCGGGCGTGCTGCTCGGCTTGCTGCAGCGCATTGCCGGGGCCGTACGAGGCCAGCACCCACAGCAGCACCGAAATGGCCACGATGATTTTGCCGGCTTGAAACACGAAGGCTTTCACCTTCTCGATGATGGTCAGACCCACATTCTTCCAGCGTGGCCAGCGGTACACCGGAAACTCCATGATGAAGAAGCTCCGCTCCTTGGCCCGCAGCATCGTCTTCAGCACCCACGCCGACAGCACCGCCGACACGAAGCCCAGCAGGTAAAGGCCCATCAGCGCTACGCCCTGCAGGTTAAAAATGCCGAGCACCTTCTCGTCGGGTACTACCAGGGCCACCAGCACCGTGTACACCGGAATGCGCGCCGAGCACGACATGAGCGGCGTAACGAAAATGGTGATGATGCGGTCCTTCCAGTTCTCGATGGTGCGCGTGCTCATGATGGCTGGCACGGCGCAGGCCCAGCCCGAAATCAGCGGCACCACGCTCTTGCCGTTCAGCCCGAACTTGCGCATGATCTTATCCATCATGAACGTGACCCGCGCCATATAGCCCGATTCTTCGAGCACGGCAATGAAGGCGAAGAGCAGCGCAATCTGCGGAATGAACATCAGCACCCCGCCCAGGCCGGCCAGAATACCGTCGGTAAGCAGGTCGATGAGCGGGCCCGAGGCGGCGTCTTTGATCTGGCTGCTGAGCCAGGCCACGCTTTGGTCGAGCAAATCCATGGGGTACTGCGCCCAAGCAAAAATGGCCTGAAACAGCAAAAACAGCACCGCCAGAAAAATCAGGTAGCCCCACACTTTGTGCGTGAGCACCCGGTCGATTTTGTTGCTGTACGACTCGTTTTGTTCGGCCCGCGTCACGCGCACCACGTCCAGCAGCAACTCCGAAATGCGGGCGTACCGGTCGATGGTTTCCTGCGCCTGCAGGCCGATGGAGTCGAAGTGGTACTGCTGCTTCAGCTCCGCCAGGTAGGCGCGGTCGTCGGCCGACAGAAAGCGCAGCCGCTCCGACTGGTGGGCGTAGTGCAGCGCCAGGTAGTCGTTGTGCAGGTTGAAGTAGTAGCGAATCTGCCGGATCATCGGCAGCAGCTCCTCCGAGGGTTCGTAGAACGTCTGCGTGGGCGGGCCCAGCTCCTGCGCCATCACAATCTTGAGCGCCGTCACGCCCACGCCCTTGCGGGCATTCATCGGGATGATGGGCACACCGAGTTGCTGCTGCAGCTCGGCCACGTCCACGTGGATGCCGTGTTGCTCGGCCGTATCCATCATGTTCAGGGCCAGCACCATGGGCAGCTGCAAATCCGCCAGCTGCGTGAACAGCAGCAGGTTGCGCTTCAGGTTGGAAGCGTCGACGGTCACGACCACGAAGTCAGGGTACTCGCTGGCGCCCCGGTCGTAGAGCAGGTCGGTGATAACCTTCTCGTCCAGGCTCTTGGGGTAGAGCGAGTAAGTGCCGGGCAGGTCGAGGATGTCGGCGCGGTGCTGAGCCGTCAGCTGCGCGCTGCCGGTCTTGCGGTCCACCGTCACGCCGGGGAAGTTGCCCACCTTCTGGTTAAGGCCCGTCAGCTGGTTAAACAGCGACGATTTACCCGAGTTGGGGTTGCCGATCAGGGCAATACGCGTGTGGCGCTCGGCCCCGCCCGGGGTCAATGATGCTGCCGGCCCCACCAGGGGCGTTGGTTCTGCTACTGCCGCACGCGCCATCCGCTATACTTTACTCTTTGAGCATGATTGTGGCCGCCTCGCTCACGCGCAGCGAGAGGGTATATTCCCCGTCGACATGCAAGGTGATAGGGCAGCCCAGCGGCGCACGGCCGTTCAGCGTAACCCGCGTGCCCGGAATGCACCCCATTTCCAACAGCTTCAAGGCCATTTCCGGATCTTTCAGGCAGCAAATGGTGCCGGTTTCGCCGAGGCGCAGGTCCTTGACACTGCGGGGCGTCGTAGAGGCAGAGGCAACGGGGGAGGCGGGCACGGGCAGGTTATTTAGACAAGCTATAAACAAAGGTACTACCCACAAAGGTTTCCGCCAAAACTGTGATTTGGCGGTTCGGCGTATTGGCACTTAGCCCCCTCCGAATTGCATTCTTATAAATATTCTGAGAGGACTTGCAATTACCAGCCTGAGTGCTTGTATTTTTGAGGGTATAATCCACCGCTTATGCTCAAACGCCTACTTTTCTTCGTTGCGCTAGGTTGGTTGCTTCCGCAGTTGGCAAGTGCGCAGGATAATCGCATGACGGGCCGCGTGGTTGACAGCAAAACCAAAGAGCCCATCCCCTTCTCCTCCATTGGTCTGAAAGAAGAACAAACCGGTGCTCTCACCAACGAGTACGGCTTCTTCCAGATGGCCTCGCCCGAGAAAAACGCCCAAGACTCCCTCATTGTCCAAGCGCTGGGCTACCGCCGCAAAGCGGTGCTCGTCAAGCGCGGGACCAAGCTGGAGGACATGATTGTGGAGGTTGAGAAAATCAACATCGTGCTGAAGTCTGTGGACATCACGGCCAAGAAGGTCGGCTCCAAAGACATGGGCTCCAACTCCAACAACCCCGGCGAGGGCATGATTCAGGGCATGCCCGGCAGCCAGTACGCCTTCTTCGTGAAAAACGAGAAAGGCAAAAAGCTGGGCATGATCCGCACCGTGTCGTTCTACATCGGCGAGCACGGCTTCCCGAAGGAGCCGTTCCGCGTGCGCATCTACAAGAACGACGGCGACTACAACGCGCCCAACACCGACCTGCTGACCGAAAACGTGGTCGTGTCGGCGCCGGGCGGCGGCTCGTGGTTCACCATCGACATGACGCCCTACAACATCGTGGCGCCGGACGAAGGATTCTTCGTGGCCATGGAATGGATTGTGTCGGGCGACAAGTTCTACACCGCCAACTTCATGGACAACTACACGCCTTACGGGCAGATCATGAAGCCGACGTTCGAATTCAAGGAAAGCCGCACCTGGACCTACACCATGGGCAAGGGCTGGAGCCTGATTACGATGTCCAACGGCACGGGCCTGCGCTACAACGCGATGATCAAGGCCGAGGTCGACGTTTACAAGTAATCGTCCCTGCTTACCCGTCCAAAGAAAAAGGCCCGCATTGCTGCGGGCCTTTTTCTTTGGCAGAGCCATGGGTTAGCTGTTCTTGACCACAATCTCAACGCGGCGGTTTTGCTGACGCCCGGCAGCCGTAGCGTTCGAAGCCGCGGGTGCTTCTTCGCCCATGGGCTCGACGCTTACCTGGCCGGCGTCAATCTTGCCGTTCTGCACCAGCCAGTTTTTGACTGACTCGGCGCGCTTGGCGCTTAGCTCTTCGTTGTAATCTTTGCTGCCACGGGCATCGGCGAAGCCCATAACGCGCACTTGCTTACCGGCAAAGCGCTTGCCGATGGAGCCGGTAATTTCTTCCAGCGTCGCTTTGGCGGTAGATTTCAGCTCGCTCTTGTCGGTATCGAAGAAGACGGCTTCGTCAACGGAATAGATGCTGTACTGCTCGTTGCCGCGCACGGTCACGTCCTTGGACGTCACCTCGTCGTAGCGCACGGAGGGCAGGTCGGGGCTCAGGTCCCAGCGGTCCGCGGCATTGGCGACGGAACCGGCGGCAGATCCGGCAGCATCGGCCGCCGACTTACCGTCGCGGTACACCACGGCGGTATCCTGGGTAGCTTCCTGGGGTTCGTCTTTGGCCTGGGGCTTGTTCAGCCCGTCGCAGGCGCCAAGGGCAATGGTGAGGGCTGCCAGGGGCAGCAGTAGGTGCTTTTGCATGGTTGGGGAAAGAAAAGAAGGGAGGAATACCGCGGCATACGCAGCACTCCCCCCTTCCGTTGAGCTCGTCTGGGCTTACTGCTTTTTCGCCTGCGCAATAATCCACTCCCGAATCATTTCCTGGGCCTGAGGGGAGAAGGTTTCGCGCTGCTGTCCGGCCACGATGGGCCAGCTGGCTGGATCTGACTGAAACAGGTGATTAACGCCGGGCAGCTTCCTGCTTTCGACGTTCTTGTTGCTGCGCAAGCCTTTCGCCAGCAGCGGCAGGTTGGCATCCAGGGCAGCGTAAGTATCGGCCGTGCCGTGTAGCAGCAGCACGGGGCAGCTAACGCCGGCCAACTTCTCCGTGGGATTGAAGTTCAGGAAGTGCCGGTAGCGGACCGAGGTAAGCTCGGCGGCACTGGCCTGGGCGGTGGCCTCGTCGATGGCTTCGTTGTTCTGACGCAGCATGTTGGCCACAATGGCCTGCGCCTGGGCGTGGTCCGGCGTCTGCTGGATGATATCGAGCATGGCCTGCTGACGCTTGGTGGCCGCCTCAATTTGGGCGGCTTCGGTGCCGAGAGAGCGGAGCGTATTGGCCTGCTGCTGCACCACGATGTCGCGGCCCGGAAGCCCGTGGGCCCCCAGCGTCACCACAAAAGCCGGCGGCAAGGGTTGCGCCGCGGTCAGCAGGGCTACATTGCCTCCCTCGCCGTGCCCAATTATGCCCAGGTGCGCCAGATCTACTTCCGGGCGGGTACGCAGGAAATTGAGCGCCGCCTGCACGTCGGCCACCAACTCGGCCGTGGTAGCCGTAGCCGGCGTACCGCCCGACTGCCCCACGCCCCGGTCATCAACGCGGAGCACGGCGATGCCGCGACGCGTCAGAAAATCGGCCAGCGCGCCCATGGGCCGGTAGTCGCCGATGGTAGCGTCGCGGTCCTGCGCGCCGGCATCAGATACCAGCACCACGGCCGGAAACGGGCCTTTGCCGGGCGGCACGCTGAGCATACCAGCCATGCGCAGATTCACCGGGATATTCGTGAAGGCCACTTCCTCCTCGCGGTAGGGCGGAGTCAGGCGCACCTTGGTGCCGGTGCTGGCGGGCGGCGTGCTGTACACCAAGGTTATGGGCGCTTTCAGGCCCGGCTGCTGCCAGGTGCCTTCCACCTGCTTACCGTCGGCCGAGAGCCGGCCCACAAACTGGCTGGCGGCTTCTTCGGCCACGAACATGACCGTGTCGCCGTGAATTTGTACGTCCACGCTCATGTGCGTCACCTTCTGCATGGGCACGTCGAGGGTGGCGAAGTACTTGCCGCCGGTGAGGGTGACGACTCGGAAAATAATTTCCCATTGTCCTCCAGGCACCTTGAGCGGGCCTTTCCAGAAGCCGTCGAGAGCGGGAGCAGCCTGTACGTTGCCTGATAGTAGGGTGAGCAACAGGCAACCAAAACTGGTCAACCAAAAACGGACTTGTTTCATGGCGAGGGGGAAGCAGAAAGCGGGACAAAATCGTAATCCGAAACGGCGGGGACCACTCCGGATTACGAACATAATCAAATTTTTTAGTGAAAAAAGTCAGTAAATATCAAATTCGCTGGCTTGTTAATATTCGTCTATAACCCGATGGTGTAAGCAGCTTTTAAGTAGAAGAAGCGACCGTTGAAGCTCATCTGCTGCGACTGGTAAGGCAGAATATCGAAGTCGTAAGGCAGGTTGGAGGGCCGACCGTATTTGTTTTCGAAGTAGCTGTTGAAGTCAGCAAACGACTTGAAGCCCACTGGCGGCCGGCCGTTCTTGTACGCGGCCGTGTAAGTGTCGTCGGGGTACACGTCGAGCAAGTTGTTGACCCCGGCCGTCAGCATAACGGCTTTGGCCGGCTTGAAGGTCACCAGCAGGTCGGTCGACGTCTTAGGGCGGAACACCATGTACACGCTGCCCTCTTCCAACGGGTCAAAGTTGAAGTCGTAGGTTTTGACCTGCCCGAAGTACACGTTGCGCAGTAGCACATTGAACTTACCGACTTCGTAGCCCGTGTTCAGGATGATCTTGCTATTGGGGTTGCCGGTTTCGATCAGCGAAAGTTGGCGCTGGTCGATGTAGTCGTTGCCAGGCAGGTTGTCCGTCTGCAGGGGTTGGAAAGCCACGGGTACCTTCAGGCGGCGGATGCTGGTCTGGTTGAAGTTAGCCGCCAGGCTCACGTTCAGCATGCCCCGGCCGAGGCTGTTGCGGTAGGTAGCTACCAGGTCGAGGCCACGGGTGCGGCTGTCCACGGCATTGGTGAAGAACTGTGCATTATCGGCGTTGGCGCGTACCAGGGCTTGGTTGAAGGCAGCGCGGGTGCCGGTGCTATCGTAGCCGAAGATGCCCGAAAGAATGATGCGGTCATCAATGGCAATCTGGTAGGCATCGGCCGTAAAGGTGAACTTCGGCGAGGGCGTGAAGATGATGCCCGCGCTGACGTTCCGCGATTTTTCGGGACGCAGCCGCCCGATGCCAGCGGCCTGGGCCACGTCGCTTTGGTTGTTGAAGATGCCGCTGTACACGTTGCCGTTCGAGGTCGGCAGCAACGTCAGCTGGCGGTAGAATACCTGCTGCAGGGCCGGCGCCCGGAAGCCGGTGTTGTAGGCCGCCCGCACGGCTATCTTCTTGCCCAGCTGCAGACGCGACGACACTTTATAGATGAAGGCCGAGCCGAAGTCCGAGTAGTTTTCGTAGCGCAGCGCGGTGCCTACGGTCCAAGCCTTGGTCACGTCAGCTTCCGCATCCACAAAGGCGCTGGTGTTGGTGCGCGTGCCTGCCACGGCCGAGGTGGGGTCGAAGCCAATAAAGCCCTGCGAACCGGCCGAGGCCCCGACTTTACCGCGGCCGTAGTCTTTCCACGAAGCCTCTTCGCCCGCTACGATTTCGTAGTGGTCGGCGCGGAATTCGCTGCCGAAAGCCACGTTGGTACCGGCCAGCACCTTCGGAAACAACCGGCTCACGGTTACGTTGCTCACGTTCTGCATGAACTGGAAGCCCCCGGCTTTGAACTCCCGGGGCGAAGCCGCACCGAGCGAGCTGTTGAGCGAGTTGCTCAAGTCGTAGCGCATGCGGTTGGCCCCCAGCACGTGGCTTACGTCGAGGCTCCACTGCCCAAGCCCAAAGGCAAGCCCGGCCACGGCCGTGCCGTCCTGCACGTGGGAGTTGATGTGGGGCTGGTAGCCATTGGGGTAGATGCCTTCCTCGATGTCCACCTCGGCCGAAGCGGGCAGCACCCAGGGCGCCACGGCCTGGCCCCGCCGCCAGTTGTAACCACCGAAAGAGTAAAACCGGCTCTTGTCGGAAGTCTTGGAGAGCGGCAGGCTTAGGTTGTAGCTGCCGCGCAGGTTGTGAATTTTGGCATCGCCGTTGACCTGCCGGAAGTCCTCGTAAGTTTTGCCGCTGGCCTTCAGGCGGTCGGCTTCCTCCTGCGGATCGTAAGAAAATACGGGCCAGGAGCGGATGTCGCGCTGCCCCGCCCCGCGGGTGGTGGCGCCGCGGTAGTCGCCCTCGGCTGTTACGTTCAGAAATCCGCGCTTGCCCAGGTGCATGCCGCGGTTCAGGCTTAGCAGGCTGGTAAAGCCGTCGCCCTTGCCCGTGACGCCGGTGTTGAGTAGTGCGTTACCGCCGTGGTTATCCGATTTGAGGTTCAGGTTGATTACCCCCGCAATGGCGTCGGAGCCGTACTGGGCGGCAGCGCCGTCGCGCAGGATTTCCACCCGATCCAATGCGTTGGAGCTGAAAGCATTCAGGTCGTAGTTGACCGAGCCCACGCCCCGGCTGCCGAGCAGGTTGATCAGCCCGGTGGTGTGGTAGCGCTTGCCGTTGACGAGCACCAAGGCCTGGTCGGGCGCGAGGCCGCGCAGGCTGATGGGGTCGACGTGGTCGGCGCCGTCGGCCGAGGTTTGCCGGGTGGAGTTGAACGAAGGCACCGCGTAGTGCAGCACCTGCGTCAGATCAGTCTGCGGAACCGTAGTAGCCAGCTCCCGCATGTCGATGACGTCGACCGGCACGGCCGACTCCAGCAGGGTACGGTCGGCCCGGCGGGTACCTACGGCTACCACATCCGGCATGAGCGTGAAGTCGAGCTGCACAGGTTTGTCAACGGTGAGAAAAACGTTGGTCACCACCTGCGGGCGGAAGCCCGGCTGCGAAATCTGGACGGTGAACGGCCCGCCCGTCAGCATATCGGGAATAGCAAACTTGCCAGACGCGTCGGAGGTACTGCTGCGACGAATGCCCGTGGGCATGTGGATAGCCACCACGCTGGCCCCAACCACCATTTCGTCTTTTTCCGACTTGATGGTCCCACTGAGGTTGGTGCTTTGACTTTGTGCCAGAGCGCTTACCGTTACAACCGTTGCATACCCCATTGCCAGCAAGTGTTTTAGGGTAGAATTATGCCTCATAGGGGAGAAATTATGTGAATTAAATCTTGTTTTATTACCAACTCATGGCAATTATACCGATTTCATCACATAAAAACTATGTTCCTAACTATGATATGACATCTTTTTTATAATGATTGCAATAGCCGTGGTAGGAAAACATACTGTCTTGGGGGTCTACATTCTCTAACGCCGCCTGGAAGTTGTATTGAGTCTTTTTTGCTGATTTTTATAAAGAAGCCAGTCCGCCGGGCGTTTACCCCTGCTGTATGCGGCCGCACGCTTGCTGTTGCCACCGAGTTGATGTAACAGGCCCTTCGGATGTTGCCCACCCCGCTTTACTCGGCCACGAACACACGCTTTACCCGCTCGCTCACGTTGGTCAGCAACTCGTAGGCAATGGTGCCGATGCGGCTGGCCAGCTCCGTCAGCGGCAAGCCTTCCCCAAACAACACAGCCACGTCGCCTTCCTGCACGTCGGGGATGCCGGTGACATCGGCCATGCACATATCCATGCACACGTTGCCGATGATGGGCGCCCGTCGGCCCCGAACGAGCACCTCCCCCACCCCACGCGAAAAGCGCCGGTCGTACCCATCGGCGTAACCGATGGCCAGGGTAGCAATGCGCCGGTCGTAGTCGGCCGCTTCGCCGCGGCGGCCGTAGCCTACCGTTTCGCCGGCCGGCAGCCGCTTGAGCTGCGACACGGTGGTGCGCAAGGTGCTAACGGGCTGCAGGGCCGAGGGATTGAGCCCAGCGGCTTCTACGCCGTAGAGTCCGATGCCCAGCCGCACCATGTCGAACTGCGCCTCGGGGAAACGCATGATGCCCGGCGAGTTCAGTGCGTGCTTGATGACGGGGTAGCCCAGTGCTTCCTCCACGCGGGCCGTCATGCGCCGGAAAGCCGCCAGCTGCCGCTGCGAAAAGTCGTTGTGCTGTTCTTCGTCGGCGCCGGCCAGGTGGGTGAGGGCGCTGGCCACGCGCAGCGTGCCCGCGTGCTGCTGGAGCAGGGGCAGCAGCTCGGCCAGGTCGCTTTCGGCGAAGCCCAGGCGGCGCATGCCCGTGTCGAGCTTCAGGTGAATGGCCGGCAGCGGACCGTCGGCGGCGGCCTGCAGGTAGTCGCGCAGGCGGGCGAAGGAGTAGATTTCGGGCTCGAGGTGGTACTGCCGCAGCAGGGCAAAGGAATCCGGCGAGGGGTTCATCACCATGATGGGCAGCGAAATGCCGTGCTCACGCAGCTGCACGCCTTCGTCGGTGTAGGCCACAGCTAAGTAGTCAACGCGGTGAAACTCCAACAGGCCGGCCACCTCATACGAGCCGCTGCCGTAGGCAAAAGCCTTCACCATCACCATCAGCCGGGTGCCGGGCTGCAGGCGGGCGCGGTAGTAGTTCAGGTTGTGCACCAGGGCGTCGAGGTTGACTTCGAGCACGGTGCCGTGGATCTGCCGCTGGAAGGCCGCTACCACGCGCTCAAAACCGAAGCGGCGGGCGCCTTTGACGAGGATAGTTTCGCTGCGGAAGTAATCGGGCCGGAACCAGCGCAAGAGCGCGGCGGTATCGGGAAAAAACTGGCACTCGGGCACGGCGGCCTGCAAGGTAGCCGCGTGCTGGCCGATTTCCTCGCCCACCGCCAGCAGCCGCTGCACGCCGTGGCGCTGGGCTAGCTCGGCCACGCGTTGGTACAGCTCGGCCGCGGGCAGGCCCGATTCGAGCACGTCGGAAAGAATGAGGGTGTGGCGGCCGCGGCGGGGCTGGCGCCGCAGCGCGTCCAGTGCCAGGTCGAGGCCGGTGAGGTCGTTGTTGTACGTGTCGTCGAGCACGTAGCAGTCGTGAATGGCCTCCTTCATTTCCAGGCGCATAGCCACGGGCTGCAGGCGCAGCAGGCGGCGCTGCACCTCGGCGGCGGGCAGGCCGCGCCAGAGCAACACGGCGAGGCAGTGCAGCGCATTTTCCACCGAGGGCTCGTCGGCAAATGGCAGCGTAAACGGGTGTTCGGCGGCTTGGTAGCGTACGTGGGCCAGGGTCTGCTCGGGGTCGGCGCCGGGCTCCAGCTGCACCTGCACGACGGCCTCCGCCGCTCCGTGGCGCGACCAGGTGACGCGCGCCACGGCCGCGGGCAGCTCGGTGGCGGCGGCATGCACTTCGGCGTGGTCGTGGCAGTAAAACAGCGTCTCGACGCCCCGAAACAGCTGCATCTTCTCGGCGGCTTTCTGCGCCCGGGAGGCAAATCCCGCGTCGTGGGCCGGCCCGAGGTTGGTGAACAAGCCCAACGTGGGCTGAATCACGGCGGCCAGCCGCGCCATTTCGCCCGGCTCGGAAATGCCGGCTTCAAATAAACCGAAGGTGTGAGCGGGCCGCAGTTCCCACACGCTCAACGGCACGCCCACCTGCGAGTTGTAGGAGCGCGGCGAGCGGCAAATCAACTCGTCGGGGCTCAACAGCTGAGCCAGCCACTCCTTCACAATGGTCTTGCCGTTGGAACCCGTTACGGCCAGCACCGGCACCTGGGCAAACTGCGCCCGATGCTGCGCCGCTATGGTCTGCAGCGCCGCCAGGCTGTCTGGCACCAGCACGAACCCTGCTTCGGGAAACGCCGCTACGCCGCCCGGAATTAGCTCCGCGCTATCTACCAGAAACAGCCTCCCGCCGCGCTGGTATAGCTCGGGCAGGTACTGGTGGCCGTCGTGGTGGGGGCCGCGCAGGGCCACGAACAGCGTGCCGGCGGCCTGGGCCATGCGGCGGCTATCGAGCAGCAGGTGCAGCACGGGCGCGGCGGCTTCGGTGGGGGCCTGGAGCAGGGTTCCGCCGGTCAGGGCCGGCAGGTCGGAGAAGGTCAGCATGGCCCCGCAAAGGTAGGCAGCCCCAACGGCGAAGCGGCCAAGCAGGCCTTCGTGTGGCCTGACCGATTCGACCTGGCCAGTCGCGCCCAGCCGACCAGTTGCTACTGGTCCGACGGCCGTACCAGCCGAAAAGTGCGCCGGCTTCGGCAGTGTCAGTAGCTACCGAAGCCGGTGCGGTAGCTAAAGTGGCCCCCCAGTTCGGCACCGGGGCCGGTGCACTGACTTCAGTGCCGAACCAAGTAGCCACTGCGCCGAACTGAGTGGCCACACCGGCGAAATAGTTGTCCAAAAAGGCGAACGAGTTCGGGTCGGACCCGAACTCGTTCGCCTTTTTGGGTACTCAGTTGGCCTGGGACTCGCAGGCAATAGTAAAGAATGTACTCTGGCGGCTTCCCCATGGCCTAAAGCGGCTGCATGGCCCGGGTTGACGCCGTGGCTCATTCAGCGCCTTCGCCTGTACTACTAGAACCCGATGCCCAGGCGGAAGCCGTGATTCAACTTATTGCCCGACTGGAAACCGGTGTAGTAGTCGAAGCGCAGCAGCTTCATGATGTGCTCCACGCCCACGCCCAGCTCCACGTACTGCCCGGCCGTGGGCGTGTACAGGTAATTGACGGAGCCCACCTCCTGCCACTTCAGGCGGCGAAGCAGCGGGACTTTGTTGAAGAAGAATCCGTTGAAATGGTGGTCGAAATGGCCTTCCACGAACCGCTCCCGGGTGGCATAGCGGTAGTAATCGAGCAGCTGGAAGCGGGAGAAGTCGGCGGCGGCTACGAAGCGGTTGCCGGAGAACTGCCGGTAATCCATGAAGGCTAGCTTGGGCTTGCCCAGGAAGCCGCCCGCGCTCAGGCGGTAGCTGCTGGTGCCCAACAGTCCGAACTGCACCGACTGCCGAATGCCCGCTTCCAGCAAGGTGTAGCGCACATCGGAGCCGGGCGCGTGCCAGCCCTGCCGCCACGTCAGGCGGAAGGTGGGGTAGCGCGACCCGAGGTTGACTTTGCCGTCGGGGCGCGTGATGTAGCGCTGCCCGGGGCGGTAGCTCACCCACAGCTCCGAACCCAGGGCCCGGCTGCGCCCGAAACTGGTGCCGCCCGGCATTTCCGCCGACACCGGGTCGTTGGGCGTGAAGGCGCGGCCCGGAATGTCGCGGATGAGGTCGATGGTGGTGTTTTCCAGCTCGCGGCGGTCGAAGTAGCTCACGGCCCCGCGCACCTGCAGCCCGTTTACCAGCTCCGTGAGGTAGCTGATTTCGGCCCCGCGGCGCTGGTAGTACTTGGCGTAGTTGTGGTTGCGAAACAGCGTGGCCGTGGTGTTGATCAGCGGCGTGAGCTGCGAGTTGGGGTCGAAGTTCTCGACGGTACGGCCCACCTCCACCCGCCAGCGGGCCAGGTGCGTGGCCGAGTGCTGCCAGTTGATTTCGACGGAAGGGCTGAAGAGCTTGGCGGCCGTGCCGTAGCGCAACGACGGCGTCAGCCAAAAGCGCCGCTCGTCGTCGGTGTAGCGCGAGTACGTCAGCTGCGGGTTGATGATGGTGCCCTCCACCGTGCTGTACTGCACAATCTGAAACACCGGCGCCACAAAGTAGGACTGCTTCCGGTGGGTGTTGTTGTAGGTGTAACCCACCAGCAGGAATTGCTGCGGGTTGAACTTGTTGCGCAGGCGGTCCAGCGAATCCTGGTAGGGCTTGGAGTTGCGGATGACCTCGGTGCTGTCCTTGACGTGGTAGTCCTTGATTTCTTCGTCGGTAAGCGGCACGGGCCGGATCTGGGCCCAGTAGGCGCTGTCCCGCTCGTTGGCCCCTTTTTCCACGCGCATCACCTCGCCCGGCGCCAGCTTATCCACTTCCAGCAAGGTGCCGCGGCGAGCCGCCGAGTCCAGCGCGGCCACGGCGGTTTTGCGGCTTTCGCGCTTCACGCGGCGGGTAGCGGCGCGCAGGGCCGGCCGCTGCTGCTTGGCTTCGGCCACGGTTTCGGCGTGCACGGCTTCGTTCGGGTCGGCGGCCGGCGCCGGCGCGGCGGGCACGGGGCGGCTGGGGTAAGTAGGGGTCACGCGGTACTGCGAAAACACGGCCGTCAGGAAGGCGTTGCCCTTGAAGCCAAAGGCCGAAATAGCGGCCGTCAGCGTCTGGGACTGCATCACCCACACGTGCGGGGCACCGGGCGCGGGGGCGTACTGCTGGTCGATGCGCACGTTGTCGACGTAGTCCAGCTGGGCGTCCTCGTTCAGCGTCAGCGACACGGAATGCAGGCGCCAGGTGCCATCGACGATGAAGATGTGGCCGGCGAATACCGGGTCGGTGCGGCGGCGCGGAATCACCCGGATTTTGTGCAGCATCAGCCCGTCCTGCTGCGTGGTGCCTTCCAGCACAAATTGGTAGAACAGAAACGCGTTGGGGGCAATGGGCGACACAAACCCGCGCTCCGAAAACACCTTCAGCACCGGGTTGTAGAAGCTCAAGCCGCGGCCCGCGCCCGCCCGGTTCAGGCTGAAGGACTTGGCGTCGCCGCTGACCCGCGAGGATATCATGCGCTCCTTCACCAGATTTGGCTGCTGAAACGACACCTCCGACACCGACTCCGACAAGTAAATGATACCGGGCTTCAGGTCGGGGCCCACTTTGAACATACCCAGCACACGGTTGGGCACGTCCTTCAGGCGGGCCAGGGCTTTGATGTAGGCCCGGGCCGTGAAGGCTGCCACCTCGCGCTTGTGGTAAGCGCGCCAGTCCATGGCGTGCTGCACGATGGCGAAGGCCGGGTCGCGGTCCTTGGCGCGCACCACCACTTCGCGCAGCTGGTAGTTCTCGGGCGTCAGCGTCACGTTCAGCACCGTGGCCGTGTCGCCGCCCATGACGCGCACGTTTTCAATCAGCGGCTTGTAGCCCACAAACTGAAACACGAGGTCGTAACGGCCGGCGGCAAGGCTGAGCTGATAGTTACCCTGCTCGTTGGAGGCGGTGTTGGTGGTGGTGCCTTTCACCGCCACGTTGGCGAAGCCCAGGGGCTGGCCTTTGGGGTCGGTGATGCGGCCGCGCACTACGCCGGCGGTACCCAACAGCGGGAGCAGATACAGAAAAAAGCCAAACAGAAAAGGTAATCGGCGGCGCATAAGCAGGATAAACAATGCCAGCAAGTTATGGACTAGAGGCACTAGGCCGCGCTGGCGTTGTCCTGCTTCCTACTTTTTTCTGTCGGGTGCAGCTCTGGCTACCTTTTCGTTACAGCAGCTGGTGGTCTTGCAGGGCGGCCGCGCGGCCACCGAGCCACCGGGCAGGGGCTGGCGTTTCGGCAGCCGAGGTCATGGGCACCGAGTCATTTGCCCCGCTGCTGTCAGCAAGCTGAACAGGACATTTCCCATGCCCAGCGGCTTGCCTGCCGACGCTGTATGCCCGTTTATTAACGCCAATAAAAATTCAAAAAACAACCCCTAACCTCGTCGGGGAGTAATATCATTTTTTCATTCTACCCACCCCTTCTCCAAGAACCTCGCAGTGAAGCTCCTATTCCATTCCTGATTGGGCCCCGATGGATATTAATTCATTAATATTGTGTGAAATGTGGCTGCGGCGTATTACCTTGCCGCAGCTGAACCCAAGAACCTCTGCTGTTTCTGATGGTTTTGTTTTTTGGATTCAACTTGTTTATGTGAGCGAACAGCCGCCGGCCCCTGGCCGGCGGCTGTTTTTTACCCCTATCCGTAAATAAGCCCGCCGCCCCGGCGTTTTCCCGTCCTGCTTACCCCGCCCGCCATGCCTTACAACGAGTCTGGTCCCAAGCGCAAATTCTATACGCCCGCCGAAGCGCTGCAGAAAATAGCGGCGTTCTGCGCCTATCAGGAGCGCAGCCACCGCGAGGTAGAAGACAAGCTGCGCAGCTACGGGCTCGACGAAGACGAAGCTGGAGAAATCATGATCCGGCTGGTGCGCGAAAAGCTGCTCGACGACGAGCGGTACGCCCGTTCCTTTGTGCGGGGCAAGTACCGGCTCAAGAAGTGGGGCCGCCGCCGCATCCGGCTGGAGCTGAAGCAGCGCGGCCTCTCGGAGTACTGCATCAAGGCCGGCATGAGCGAAATCGACGGCGACGAGTACTACCAGAACCTGAAGGAGCTGCTGGAGAAGAAAAACGCGCTGGAGAAAGAAAGCCACCCGCAAAAACGGCGGCAAAAACTCACGGCCTACGCCACGCAGAAAGGCTACGAGGGCGACTTAATTCAGGACGCCCTCGGCGAAGTACTAGGAACAGAACGCTAAAGCTGCTGACTGCCGCTCGGGCCGGTTTAGCCTACCGTGAGGCCAAATTGCCGGGACAGCGCCACAAGCCGCAGCATGTCGGGCGGGCCGCTGGGCAAGGGCGGCACTACCAGCGCGCCAGCCGGCTCCGCTTGGGCCCGGAAGAAATTCTCGAAGCCCGCCGGCGTGATGTAGAGCAGCACCCGGGCGTAGTCGGATTCCAGCCGGAAGCCGTGCTGCCGGCCGCGGGGCAGGTGCACCACGTCGCCGGGCCCGGCCACGAAGGTGGCGTCTTCCACCTGGTAGCAGATGCGGCCTTCCAGCACGTAGCAGGTTTCGTCTTCGTGCCGGTGGGTATGCAGCGGCGGTTCCATGCCGCGCTGCAGGCACATATCGAGCAAGGAAAAGGCCCCGCCGGTATCCGCGCCGGTAAGTAGCGGCATGACCAGCGCGCCCTGGTACCACCAGGAATCCGCGGCCCGGCGGCAGCGGTGGGCCGGTTGGCTACGGGGCATCAGGGTCGTTTCGACAATTTCTACTGCCGGTTCGGTTGCTGCATTGGTTTTCATAGCGGGTAGGTTGGAACGGAACATTCCCGAAAATACCGCTACAGCCAGCCTATGGCCAACGCATAAGCATCACATAAAATACTACAAATCAACCAACAAAGAAGCAAATATGGCTTTCGGCGCCTACATGCAGCTGCGGACCCGCATAAATATGTGAGTGTCGGCGGAGCTACTGCCGCGGCCCGGCAGCCGGTGCCTCAAGCTGCTGCGTGAGGACGACCCGGCGGCCGGTCATGGTTTCCAGCATGGGCCGCAGAATCTGCTCGGCGTTGCGCTGCGTCTGGGCCAGAATACCCGACTGCAACGCCGCCCGGCGTACGTTAGCTTCGGCGTACTTGTAGCTCTCATCCACCAGCTCGGCGTCCTGCCAGAAGCCGTTTTCCACGCTGTATACCTTGCTGCGGCCGTGGTCGACGCGCCAAGTGCAGAGTTCGGGCTTGGGCAGTGCCACGCGCACCAGCGAGTCGCCTTCGAACACCACATCCGTAGCCTTTACCTGGCGCAGATCCAGGCAGCCCACGGCCTCGCCGGCCACAATCAGCGCCACCTTGGCATCGGGCAGAAAGCGGTAAGTGCTTTTCTTGTACTCCACGATGTCCTTGAACTGGTAGCGCACCAGCTCCATTTTGCCCAGGCCTTCGATTTTTTCGAGCACCGTGTTGTGGCTGACCGTTACGCGGGGCGTGGGGTTCAGCGGGTTCAGGTCGCTGAGCGAAGACGAGACTTTGCGCCACAGAAACCAGCCCAGGGCCAGCAGGAACAGGAGCGGCACCAGACGCCGCAGCAAACGAACGAGGGGCATGAAGTCAGGGAAATCAGGCAACAACTGCGGAGCTATACGGGCCCGGGCGGCGCGGCGCCGAAGCGCTGCTGAAAGCCGGCCCAGCCCTGCAGCCCGCCGGTGTGAATGGCAACTACCGTGCTACCCCGCGCAAAGTACCCGGCTTCGATTACTTGCAGCGTGCCGGCCAGCAGCTTACCAGTGTACACGGGGTCCAATACGACATGGTGACGCTGGTAAAACGCCCCGATGAAGACTAGCAGCTCGGCCGAATACTTGGCGTAGCCGCCGAAATGCGCATTGAGGTGCAAGTGGTAGTTGGTATAGCGTTTCCCCACCGCCTGCTCGGTCAAGGCGTCCACATCGGCGCGCAGGAATTCCGCGCCTTTGAGCGCGGCTACGCCCACCGCCGCCCGGCGACCATCCAGGCCGGTGAGCAGCCCGGACAGCGTGCCGCCCGTGCCGCAGGCCACAGCCAGCGCGTCGTAGGCTTCGCCAGCCGCGTCCAGCTCCTGCACCAGCTCGGCGCACCCACGCAGGGCCAGCGCATTGGAGCCGCCCTCGGGCACCACGTAGGCCGGCCCGAGTTCAGCTAGTAACGCCGCCACGTAGTCCGCTTCGGCACGCTGCCGGTACTCTTCCCGACTCACAAAATGCAGCTGCATACCATTGGCCCGGCATTGCTGCAGCGTTGGGCTGAGCGTAGTCGTCGCTTCGCCCCGCACTACCCCGATGGTGCGGAAGCCTTGCAACCGCCCCGCCGCCGCTACGGCCGCCAGGTGGTTGGAATACGCTCCGCCAAAGGTGAGCAGCGTATCGGCACCTTGCCGTTGCGCCTCCAGCAGGTTGTACTTGAGCTTGCGCCACTTGTTCCCGGGCAGCTCGGGATGCCGCAGATCGTCGCGCAGCAGCCGCAGCCGCACGCCGCGGCGCTCAGCCACGGGTTCGGGCAGCTCGAGCAAAACGGGCGGTGGAACGAGGCTCATCTTAAAAGCAACAGCGCAGGACCGGAGCCCTGCGCTGCTGATACGAAAACGGAATCGGGCTCAGCTGGGGGAGCGGCTTTACGCGGCCAGCAGCTCGTCTTCAGCAGCCGGCGTGTTACCGGGCGTGGAGCGCTGGCGCAGGGCGTACACCACACCACCAATCAGCACCACGAACAGCAGAATGGACGACACCAGCGACACCGTGTTGCCGATGCTGTACTCCTTCGGCTCGAACTTGAAATCGATAGTGTGCTGGCCGGCCGGAATGGGCAGGGCGCGCAGCACGTAGTTGGCGCGCAGGTGCGGCACCAGCTTGCCGTCGATGTAAGCGTTCCAGCCGTCGGCGTAGTAGATTTCCGAAAACACCGCGAAGCCGTCCTGCACCGCGTTGGCCTGGTACTTCAGCTCGTTGGGCGAGTAGCTGGTCAGCTTGATGCCGGAGCCCACGGCGTCGTAGCTGGTCTTGGCCTGCGGGAACTTGCTCACGTCCACCACGGCCGTCGTCACCGGATCGAAGTTGCTGAGCGCGGCAATTTCCTGGTCGGGGTTCTGCACCGGCTGAATGGTCGTCACAAACCACGCGTTGCCTAGGGCACCAGGGTTCAGCTGGGCCTGCGTCTGGCCGGTCTGCTGGTCGGGCGGGGTGATGACGTAGCGCGTGTTGAGCATGTTGAGCACGCGCGGGTTATTCTGCGAAATCTGCCGCTCGATCAGCTCCTGGTAGCGGCGCAGCTTGGCCCCATGGTAACCGCCGATGCTCTTGTGGAAGTACGAAGTCTGAGCCTCGTTGAAGGGGTTGTTCAGGTTCAGCACCCGGAAGTGCAGGGTCTTGTCGGCCAGAATCTGCTCGTCGGCCTTGGAGGGCACAAACTGCTGGGTCACCGTTTCAGTAGTGAAGTTCGACTCGCCCAAGTAGCGTTTGTCCACCATCCACAGGTCGGCCAGGGTGAGCAGGCCTACCAGCGAGGCAGCCGCCGTCAGGGTGAGCTTGCGGCTGAGGTAGAACCACAGCACGCCGGCCGTGGCCACGGTGAAGAAGATGGAGCGGAACACGTCGGTGCGCATCAGAGCAGCACGGTCCAGGCGAATGGCATCCACCGGGAAGCCGCTCTGCTGCAGCTGCGAGTCGATGGGCGCGGCAAAGTCGCTGCCGAGGCCGAGCACCAGCGCCAGCAGGCAGAGGCCCGCCGTGATGCCCGTGGCCAGCAGCAGCTTGCGTCGCAGCTCGGCTGTTTCGGGCGTATCCTTCCGGGCGGCGGGTAGGCCGGCCACCAGCGGCGCGGCGGCCGGAACCTGGGCGCGCAGCACGCGGGCCAGGGCCAGCACGGCCAGCAGCGGCATGGCCAGCTGGGCAATGGTCAGCGCCATCGACACGGCCCGGAACTTGTTGTAGCCCGGGAAGAAGTCGAACATCAAGTCGTTGAAGGAGGCGAAGTTCTTGCCCCAGGCCAGCACGATGGACAGGATGGTGGCCGCCAGCAGCCAGGTACGCGTGCGGCGGTCGGCCACCATCACGCCGAGCACGAACAACAGGCACACCACCGCGCCCACGTATACCGGGCCGCTGGTGATGGGCTGGTCGCCCCAGTAGGTCGGGATGTTCTGTAGGTATTGCTCCAGCTGCACCGGCGGCACGCCCAGGCCGCTCAGCGCCTTGCCCGTATTGGAGTCCTCGTCGAGCTTACCCGATGAAGCGCCCCCGTAGTAGTTCGGCACCAGCAGCGTGATGGTTTCCCCGATGCCGTAGCTGTAGGAGAAGGCGTAGTCGTGGTCGAGGCCCGAGCCACCTTCCTCCGCGGGCGCGGCGGCCGGCTGGCCTGGTGCCGTGGGAGCCGGCGTCTTCAGCTCCGACTTGCCCCGGATGCTATACTTGCCGTACGAGGCTGTAGTATATAGGCGGCCAAAGCTCACGCCTACCGCCAGCAGGGCACCTACAGCCAGCAGAGCCGTGTTTTTCAGAAAGTCGGCCATGCGTTTTTCGCGCACGGCAAACACCAGCTCCACGATGCCGAACACCAGCACCAGCAGCAGCAGGTAGTAAGTAATCTGCAGGTGATTGGCCCGGATGTTCATCGTCAGGCCCAGGGCAAACAGCACCGCCCCGATGAGCCGGTGGCGCCGGAACGTGACCAGCAGCCCCGCCAGCACCAGCGGCGCGTAGGCCAGGGCGTAAGACTTGGAGTTGTGCCCGGCGGCCAGGATGATGAGGTTGTAGCTGGTGAAACCCACCGCCACGGCTCCGATCAGCGACACCAAGGGACGCATGCCCAAGGCCGCGAACAGCAGGTAACCGCAGAACAGGGCCGCAAACAGGTTGGCCACCACCGGCGGCAGCCCCACCGTAAACAAATGGCTCAGATACACCGACATATCACCCGGGAAGCGGGTGCTGATCAGGTAGGTGGGCATGCCCGAGAACATGGAGTTGGTCCACAGGGCTTCCTGCCCGGTTTGCTCGCGGTAGAGCAGCGCTTCGCGCGCCCCGCCGTTGAACTGCACGATGTCGTGCTGGCTGAGGGTTTTGCCGCCGAACACGATGGGCGAGAAATACAAAACGGCCAGCAGGAGCAGGAAGGCTACGGCCAGCACGTGCGGCAGCAAACGACGCCACAGGGGCGCGGGCGCCGCGGTAGCCGGCGTCGGCGAAACAGCTGAGGGCATGTAGGGTAGTCGGTAGTTGGTAGTCAGTAGGCTGACCGCGGACGCCCCAGAGTAGCTATGCTGACGGCTGAACAACCACCTTGGGACGCCAGGCCTTGCGGCAATCAGAGCCCCCCGTCGGGGTTATTCACGGCCGTTCATAGCCAAGCTGCGGGCCATCGGCGGTCATGAAAAAGCCCGGCCGGCACAGGCCAGCCGGGCTGAAGCCCGAAGGTAGTCCGATTATTTTACTTCCTCGAAGTCTACGTAGTCGCCGCCGCGGAAATCCGCTTTGGGCTGACGTTTGGTCTTGGGCGGCACGTAATCCACGCGCACATGGTCCGCGGACTCGGCCGCTTGCTCGTAGCGGGGCGGTGCCTGCCCTTCGAAGGGCGCGCCGAATGGCATGCCGCCGGCCCCCATTTGCTTTTTTACCAGCGAGGTGAGGGCGTAGCGCAGCAGGTACGGCAGCACCAGGCGCAGCACCCAGAACAGGAGAAAAGAAACAAACAGGAAGGTCAGGAAACTCATCAGCGCGCGGGTTCAGCGTCGGGTTGGAAGTAAAAGTCGCGGTCGGCAGGGCCCATAAGCACAGCCGGCGGACAAGGTACTAACCGCGGCGAGCCGCTCTGGGTTTCCAGCACGTACGGCCGGTAGCCCAGCTCGGCCAGCAGCTCGGCCACGCGGCGGCGGTTGTCGAGGCCGTTCAGTTCGGTCTGGATAAGGGGACGGTGGCGGCGCAACGTGCCTTGCATGTGCCGGAACACTTCGTACTCAAAGCCTTCCACGTCGCACTTGATGAAGTCGAGGCGGTCAAAGTCGGCCAGTAATTCATCGGGCACGCGCATCTGCACGTCGTAGTACTGCCCATACTGCTCAGTGGGGCTGCTGTCGGCCACCTTGGTCATGCCGTGGTGCAGCAGGCCGTTGCGGGCAGGCGTACCCATGCGCACGACGTCATTTTTGCCGCCGAGGGCGTAGGGCAACAGCATGAGGTTGTCGTGCCCACTTACCTGCACGTTGTCTTCCCAGATGCGCTGAAACAGCGGCACCGGCTCCACGGCCAGCACCTTGCCCGCGGGCCCTACCAGCCGCGACAAGGCCACGGAATAGTAGCCGAGGTTGGCGCCGATGTCGAGGCACACGTAACCGGGCTTTACCAGCTGCTCCAGAAAAAACAACTCGGGGTACTTGGTCTTGCCCCAGCCCAGCCCAACGAGGCGCAGGTATACGCGGCTGGCGAGGCGGATGTACCGCTCGAAGCCTAGGGTGCCGACCAGGAGTTTGCGCAATGCCTTCATGTGCCGGCAAAGGTAACAGGCCCCGGCTGCTTAGCGCACGGCAGCTCGTCGCTGCCGCCACCACGCTACGCCGAGCATAGTCGCTCCCACGCTCAGGCCCAACAGCAGCTCGTTGCCGAGCAAGGGCAACAGGAACTCGCGCCAGTATTCGGGATGAACCAGAACGGTGCGTGCCATAAGCAGCGATACGGCGGCCGATACCGCAGTGGCCTTGCCGGCTACCCGCAGGCTCGTGGCTACGGCTTCGGAGGCCCAGAGTACAGGCTGCCGCGCGTAGAATTGCCTGATCAGTGGCACCCAACCCAACAGCTGCAATGCGAAGATCAATAGGTGTACCGCTGCTTTAGCGCCGAGCCCGCCTGTTGCCCGGTGCTGCATATAACCCGGCACCAATACCAATGCGTAGCTCACCAGCCAGCTGAACCCTATCAGGCCAACTGCCGCCCACCACTCCGACACCGGCTCATCTGAGCGCAATTGCTTACGGGCCAGCAACCAGGCACTAAGCCCCAGATAGCCGGCGGCTATTACACTCACCCACGAGTCACCACTAAGCAGCGCTAGGGCCGCCAGCACCATCAGGATGCCGTTGCCGACACCCACGCCGGGACGCCCCGAACGGTAATGCGCCACGGCCATCCAGACGCCCACGATAACGAGCAGCAAAACGACCCCGGCCAAAATGCCAAGCAACGCATACAGGTCGCCGTAATCCGGATCGGCCCAGGCCAACTGCGGCAAAGCACATAACAAAGCCAGCAGGAGCCAGGATTGTCTTTGGGGCATACGAAGCACTTTCATAGCCCGCAAGATATGGGCCGGTGGCCGTTCGAGCGACTCAGCGCCGCCCGGCCCGCGCCCACCAGCGCGACACGCCCGCCGCTACCAGCCCCCCAATGGTATACCAGGCCACCGTCATCAGCTTGGTTTGGGTGGTACGGTTGCTCGGGCCATTGCCTAGGCCCATGGGGCCCGGCAGCACCACGCCTCCTACTCCGGCCGTTACGCCCAGCGCCGCTCCGCGCAGCCAGGCATCCCGTCCCGTCCCGACCAGACTGTAGTACAGCCCGTTGACAAGCAGGTCGCCGGCCATGGTGATGTTGTAGGCCGTCTGGCGCTTGGGCTGCGGCAGCTCAGCCGCCGACAGCAGCTTGCGCAGCCCGCGCATACCCAGAATATCCATGCGGGGCGCATCGGGCGTGGCTTCACGCGCCGCCTGGTGCACCAGCGTCAGCACGACAGACCCGCTCAGGCCGCTCACCAGGGCCTGCATGGCATCATTGGAAGCAGAGTGTTTCATAAAGAGACAGAGATGGTTACACCGGCAACAAGGGCCGGCTCTCTATTTTTACGCGAAAATTTTCAAAAGCACTTGCGCGGCATTTCCCTCGCCGCATTATATTTGCACTCCCGTTGAGCACATCGGCTCAGCTGGTCAGAAGCCTGCTTAGCTCAGTTGGTAGAGCAGCTCATTCGTAATGAGCAGGTCGTTGGTTCGAGTCCAATAGCAGGCTCCAAACAAATCGGCCCGTTTCCTTTCGGAAACGGGCCGATTTGCGTTTTCAGACCCGGGAGCGAAGCCCGGCTTAGGCGTTGCGCTTGTTCATCGCCTTGCTCAGCCAGCTGATGCCAGCTGCCAGGGCCAGGCCGCCTACTACTTTTTGCGTGGTGCTGAGCTTGCCCAGCTGGCCGGCGGCCGAGTCGCCAAAGTTTTTCAGCTGGCCGTTCAGGCCGCTCAGCAGGCCGCCTTGGCCCTGCGGAGCCGATTGCTGCTGGCCTTGGATGTTGCTGCTGCCGTTGCCTTTGAAGTCGGGGGTGTCTTGGATAGCCATGATATTCGGAGTGTGAAGGGTTCTACCATGAGCCGGCGTTGTGCCAGCTGCTGCAGAACTATTCGTAAAACCAAGCGGCGGGGTTACAGCAAATTGCGGGTTTGCGCGCTCTGCCACCGGGCTTCTCCTCTCCTATACTACCACGTCAGGCCGGTTGTGGCCAGCCGAGGCCTGCTCAGAACCGCCGCGGCCCGGGCCGTCGGGCAAGGGCACTGCCAGCAGAGCCGCGTAGTGCGCCGCATCCCGGGCGCCGGCTTCGCGGGCTTCTACCTCGAAACGGTTTGCGTAGTACCCCACGCGCGCCGACTCTACTAGATACTCCCACAGGAACCGCAACAGGCCGCGCTCCTGCACCTGCCGGATGTGGCACATCTCGTGCGCCACCCACGACGGTTCGCGCAGAAACTGCTCGCGCGTGACGCCGCTCAGATGAATGGTTTTGCCCAGGACCATGGCCACGTTGGGCTGCTTCAGATTCCAGCGCGCAATGCGGGCCCAGGGCGAGTGTTCGACGATGCGGGGAAGCTCCACCGTAAGGAGTGCTTTGAAAGACAACAGGATACGAAACCGAGGGACAAAGGTTGGCAACCCCAGCAATACTTTTCAACCATTGCATAGCACTAAAATAAGAATTTAAGCCTTTTTCGGCCCAAAAGTTTGGACCCGTACCAGATGGCGGCTAGCTTTACCCTACTAGCCCGAATAGAATCTATCCGCGGCAGTTGAAAAAAACTCCTTTTCTCACCTTCTCAAACGGTCTGACTTAGAGAAGAAAAGTACGCCTATGGTCCCTCGGGGCCGCCGCTCGGGAGCGGAATCCACCACCCACACGACGGACAATGAAGAATACCTTTTTGTGTTGCCTCGCCGCTGTTTCACTGGCTCTTTCCTTTTTCTTTGATTATGCCCCCCAAGGGCAAGCTTCCCCGGCACACGGCGCCTCAGCCGTAGCGGAAGCTTCGCTCTTCTCTTTCCCCGAAGGCTCCGAGCCGAGTTCCCGCGACTCGCTTAACCTCGGGCAGTACTCGCAAGCCCTCGGCATCAAGGTGGACTACACCGAAAATGCATCCCTGCTGCGCACGATTTCCGAATGGCTCGGCACGCCGTACCGCTTCGGCTCCAATAGCAAAAGCGGCACCGATTGCTCCGGCTTCGTGACCCGCGTATTTAAGGAGGTATACGGCATCAACCTGGTGCACAGCTCCCGCTCGATGTTCTCCAACGCCAAGCGCGTAGCCAAGGACGAGATGAAAACCGGCGACCTGGTATTTTTCCGCCGCGGCCCGGGCCAGCCCATCTACCATGTAGGCATCTACCTGCGCGACGGCAAGTTTGCCCACTCGGCCACCAACGGCGGCGTGATGGTCAGCTCGCTGGAGCAGCCTTACTACCACCGCAATTTCTACGCCGCCGGCCGCGTACTCAACGATTAAGCTTCTCTCAACAGCTTCTTCGAGCCCCTGCCCTTCCCGGCAGGGGCTTTTTCTTTGCCCATTGGGTCGGCAGCTGAGTATAGCGTCCGATAACTATTTTGCCGCGAAACAGTATAGCACGGCAGCCGGCTGCCGCTTCTGTGGTCAGCCGTTGTTGCGTTGTTCTCTCTTCACTCATTATACTCATGGCTACTTCCCCTGCCGACGGCGAACAAATTGCTTCCTCGCCGCTTTTTAAGGGCTTTCTGCGCAAGGCAGAAGGCTACCTGCGTCAGCCCCTGCGCATCAAGCAGCTGCTGAACGATGCTTACCAGAAAGCCAGTGCCAAGAAGGACGTCGGCCACATTGCCCACGAAGCCTGGGAAAGCCTGCAGACGCTGTTCCGCCTCGTCAAGTTTGCCGCCTCGGGCGAATACACCGGCATCCCGACGCCCACCGTACTCGCGGCCGTGGCTGTGCTCATCTATTTCCTGAGCCCCATCGATCTGGTGCCCGACTTTATTCCCGTAGTCGGCCTGCTGGATGATGTGGCCCTGATGGCCTGGTTTACCAGCACCCTCAAAACCGAAATGGACAAGTTTGAGGAATGGGAACAGGCGCGCGCCCAATCCGCAAGTGCTGGCGCTAGCTTTGTTGCGGCCTCGGAGTCGTCCACCTCAGGTTCGCAAGCTCCGGTCGTGCGGCAGCTCTCGTCGACTAACTCCCCGCTCGAAAAGGCCGAGCACAGCGTCGGCAGCGGCTCTTTCGTGGAAGCCAGCGAATCGGCTAAACGCGCCGGTATGGCCGACCTGCCCGGTGGTACCAACCCCGACCCCGCCAACCAGGCACCCGACGCCGACAGCCCGGTTATCCACGCCCCGCACGACCCGGAAGTAGGCAATACGCCCAACCCCAACGTGACGGCAGCCAGCATTTCGGGTAGCCGCGACCCGCGCCTGAGCGACGGCCGCGGTGGCGACACCGGCGGCAACGTCCGCTAAGCACAGCCCCGATACGACAACGGCCCGCTTCTCTCCGTGCAGAGAAGCGGGCCGTTAGCGTTTTTCAGACGATAGGGTTAGCTGTTACGCGGCTTAGCGGGCTTTGGAGCCACCCAGGTGCGAGGCCACGTAGCGCACGAAGTCGCGTACGGTGTTCAGGGGCACCTCGTCGGGAATGGTGATTTTGAACCGGCGCTCAAGCTCCAGAATGATATCGACCACGTCGACGGTATCGAAGCCCAGTTCGCGGCTCAGGTTACTGGAAACACGCAGGCGCTGGGGCTTGATGGCCTTGCGCTTGCTGATGATGCGGAGCACTTGCTGTTCGATGTTTGTGCTGCCAGGAGTGGTAGTCGTTCGGGTTAACATGGCTGTTGAAACGACGGGTGAACGGAAAAAAGAGGGAAAAATTGCCCAAGAACCCCGGCGCACGGCCGGCGGCCGTAGGTCGGAGTCTGCTTGAGCGGAAAAGGTTGCATGACGAGTAACGTGCATGTAGCAGCGCCCGGCTGGCGGCTGCCGGCCCGGCAGTAGCGCCGCGTGCAATAATGCAACGGCAAGCTACCGCCGGGCTTGTAAAGCGCAGCTTAGTATTCGGCCAGCACCGGCGGACGGGCGGCAGACACCTCTTCTTCGTCGACGACTTGCTTGACATTGGCATCCGGGTGCTTGCCCGTCACCTTGCCCTTGAGCGTTTCGCTCAGCAGGTACATTACCGGCACTACCACCAGCGTAATGACCGTGGCAAACACCAGACCGAAGATGATGGTCCAGGCCAGCGGGCCCCAGAATACTACCGATTCACCGCCGATAAAGAAGTTGGGGTGGAAGGAGTTGAACAGCTCGTAGAAGTCTACGTTCAGGCCGATGGCCAGCGGAATCAGGCCCAGCGTAGCGGCCGTAGCTGTCAGGATTACCGGGTTCAGGCGGGTGCGGCCGGCCAGTACAATGGCTTCGCGCAGCGGCATGCCCTGGGCACGCAGGATGTCGGTGAATTCGACCAGCAGAATCCCGTTCTTCACCACGATACCGGCCAGGGCGATGATGCCCACGCCCGTCATCACGATGCTGATGTTCATGCCCGTAATGGCCAGGCCCCAGAACACGCCCGCAATCGAGAACAGTACCTCGGAGAGGATGATAACCGGCTTGCTGAACGAGTTGAACTGCACCACCAGAATCAGGAAGATCAGGGCCAGGGCGCCCAGGCCGGCCACGGGCAGGAAGTCAGAGGTTTCCTTCTGGTCTTCCTGCGCGCCACCCATCTTGATGGTGTAGCCAGGAGGCGTCGGGTAGGCTTTCAGGGCCGTCTCGATGTTGCGCACCACGTCGGGGCCGGTAAAGCCCGACAGCACGTTCGAGGAGATGGTGATGACGCGCTTCACGTCCTTGCGCTTGATGCCGCCGTAGGTGGTGCTGTATTTCACGTCAGCCACGGACGAAATCGGCACTTGGCGCATCTGCCCGGTAGCGTCGCGGAAGGTCAGCGGCGAGTTCAGGATGGCGTCCACGTCTTCGCGGTACGGCTTGGCGTAGCGCACCTGGATGGGATACTCGTCGTCGGCGGTCTTGAATTTGCTGGCCTCGTAACCGTAGATGGCCGTGCGTACTTCCACACCGATCTGGGCCGTGCTGATGCCCTCGCGGTTAGCACGGGTGCGGTCGATGTTCACGGCAATTTCGGGGTTGCGGTCCTCCAGGTTGGAGCGCAGCTGCTCGATACCGCCGATGTTCTTCGAGTTGACGTAGCGAATAACGTCTTTCGACAGCGCCGCCAATTTCGGATAGTCGTCGCCGGCTACCTCGATGGCAATTTCCTTACCCGTGGGCGGGCCGCTCGATTCCTGGTCCACCGAAATTTCGGTGCCGGGAATACCCTTCACGGCTTCGCGGATTTTGTCCATGTAGGTGCGGGTGCTCGGGCCTTCCCGCTCGCTCAGCTCCTTGAAGGCCACGGCTACCTTGGCCAGGTGCGACTGCGACACGCCCGTGGCCGTAGCTTCGCTCGGGTCGCCGGCGCCAATGGCCACGTTGGTGATGACCGATTCCACGTCGGGGTTTTTCGTGCCGATGACGGCGTAGATGCGGCGCTCCAGCTCGTGGGCCACCGAGTCGGTAACCTCCACGCGGGTACCTACCGGCATTTTCAGGTAGGTGTACACGAATTTCGGGTCGCCCTTCGGGAAGAAGTCTACCTTGGGGCTGCGCATGCCCACGGCCACAAAAGAGCCGATGAACAGCACGAGCACGCCTGCCATGACCAGAGCCGGGTGGCCGATGGCCCAGCGCACTAGGCTGGCGTAACCGTTCATGAAGCGCGGCAGCGCCTTGGTCTGGAACCAGGCAATCATGTGCACAAACACGAACTTGTCGAGCAAGGCGAAGATGATCAGGAAGATGAACAGATTGCCGACGAAAGGCGAACCGGCTGCGTAGCCAATCAGGGCAATCAGCAGCACCACGCCCAGCCCGATGAGGAAGGGCTTGGTGAGCTTGGGCTTGTGGGCATCCTCGGCATGGTGGTCTTCGCGCTCCATGAACGACACGGCAAACACCGGGTTCATGATGAAGGCCACGATGAGCGAGGACATCAGGGTCAGAATCAGCGTCACCGGGAGGTAGAACATGAAGCTACCCACGATGCCGGGCCAGAACATCAGCGGCACGAACGGGGCCACGGTGGTCAGCGTACCAGCCAGAACCGGCACGAATACCTCGCCGGCGGCAAACTTGGCGGCCTGGGCCGTGGTCAGCTTGGGGTGCTCGTGCAGCAGGCGGTGGGTGTTTTCGATTACCACGATGGCGTCGTCCACCACGATACCCAGCGCCAGCAGGAAGGCGAAGAGCACAATCATGTTCAGCGCAAAGCCGAACATGGGCAGCACCACGAAGGCCAGGAACATGGACAGCGGCACCGACAAGCCCACGAACAGGGCGTTGGTGGTGCCCATGAAGAACATCAGAATCACCGTTACCAGGATGAAGCCGATGACGATGGTGTTGATCAGGTCGTGCAGCGTCACGCGGGTGTCGTTCGACGTGTCGCCGGTGATGGTCACGCGCAGCTCGTTGGAGAGGCTCTTCTTCGAGTCTTCGACAATCTGCTTGATTTTGTCGGAGGCATCGATGAGGTTTTCACCCTGACGCTTAATCACGTTCAGCGTAATCGAGGGCTTGCCGTCGAGGCGGGCGTACGATTCGCGGTCCTTGAAGGCATCCTCCACGGTGGCAATGTCGCCGAGGCGCACGGCCGCGCCGCTCAGGTTCTTCACCTGGATGTTGGCAATGTCAGCGGCGTTGACGTACTGACCGGCCACGCGCACGGCGCGCTTCTGGTCGCCCACGTCCACCGTGCCGCCGGAGATGGTGATGTTCTCGCGGGCAATGGCGCCTTCAATATCCGAGAAGCCCAGGCGGGCAGCGCGGAGCTTGTAGAGGTCCACGTCCACGTTCACCTGCTGCTCCAGGGCGCCGATGATGTCGACGCGGGTAATTTCGGGCAGAGCCTCAATCCTGTCCTGAAAGTCGTCGGCCAGCTTCTTCAGCTGCGACGCCGGCAGGTTGCCGGCCAGGTTGATCTGCATGATGGGCAGCTCCGAGAGGTTCACCTCCTGCACGGTGGGCGGGGTGGGCAGGTCGTTGGGCAGCTCGTTGCCGGCTTTGTCGACGGCGTCCTTGATGAGCTGCTTGGCGTATTGCACGTCCACGCCGGAGTTAAACTCCACGTCCACGATGCAGTAGTCCTGGTTCGAGGTGGAGTTGATTTTCTTCACCCCGTTCACCGACTTGATTTCCTTCTCAAGCTGGCGCGTCACCAGGTTTTCGATGTCCGTAGGCGAAGTGCCGGGGTACACCGTGGCCACGATGATGCGCGGAATGACGATATCCGGGAATTTCTCCTTACCCAGCTTGATGTAGGAGAAGATACCCGCCACGCACAACAGGAGCGTGATGATGTAAATGCTGGTCTTGTTATCAATGGACCAACTGGTGGGTCCAAACTCTTTTTCGATATCCTGCATGGAAAGTCGGAAGCTAGGATGTGAGTCGTGTCAGGCCGCGCCGCCCGGCAGCCGTAGCTGCCCGGGCGGCGCTGGTCCTTGCGCTAGGCGCCCGCTTGCCCGGCCGTGGTGCCGGCGAGGGACACCGTCTGGCCCTCGTTGAGGTTCTGGTAACCGGCCGAAATCACTTGGTCGTTGGCGTTCAGCCCGCCGGTAATTTCGGTTTTGCCGTTGTAGGTAGCGCCCGTTTTCACCACGCGCTTAGCGGCTATTTTCTTGCCGCCTTTGTCTTCTACCACAAACACGTAGCTGTTCTCGTCGTCGCGCTGCACGAGGTCAACCGGCACAACGGTCGCGCTGTTTTTGCTGTAGTTCTGGATGCGCACGGTAGCCACCATGTTGGGGCGCAGCTGCTGAGCGGCCGAGCCGTCGAGGCGCAGCTCCACCGAGAAGGTGCGGCTGGCCGGGTTGATGATGCGGCTGACGGTGCGCACCGTCGTCGGCAGGTTGGTCAGGCCCAGGTCCGGAATGTCCACCTGGGCTTTGTCGCCGGCCTTGATGGTGTTGGCGTAGTTTTCCGACACATCGGCCACCAGCTTGCCGCCCGAGCCGCTGAGCAGGCGCACTACCGGCACGCCGGGGTTGCCCATTTCGCCTACTTTGGCCGGCACCTCGTCCACGGTGCCGCTGAAGGGCGCTACCACGTTGTACATGGCGCGCTGCTGCTGCTGAGTAGCCAGGCTACGCTGCAGGGCCTCGTAGTTGTTCTTGGCCTGCAGGTACTGAATTTCGGTACCGATCTGCTGTTTCCAGAGGCGGTCCTGCTTTTCGTACACGGTGCGGGCCAGATCCAGGCGGGTGCGCAGCTCAGCAATACCCGATTCGAGCACGGCCGCATCCTGGGTGGCAATAACCTGGCCTTTGCCCACCCGGTCGCCGCGCTGCACGCGGATGCTGGTGAGCACGCCCGGCACGCGGGGCGAGACATTGGCATTCTGGTCGAAGTCGGCGCGGCCCTGCACTTCGAGGTAGCTGGTAAAGTTTTCGGGCTGCACGCTAATCACCGATACGGGCGTGGCGGCCAGCTCAGTGGCAGCGGCCGGACCGGCTTTGGCTTCCAGCTCAGCAATTTTGGCAGCGTTGGTGGCCTGTTCCTGCTTGAGCTTGGCCAGTTCGGCCTGGGGGTCTTTCCCACCGCCGCACGAAGCCAGGAAAGCCAGGAACAGCAGCGCCGAAGAAGATGCGTATTTCATTGGAGAAGGAGCTAGTAGCTGGGGGGTAAGAGCTAGAATCGGGGCAATCAACTGGCTAGGCCGGCGCCTCTAGCTCGGGGCGCCGGTGGCTAGCTCCTTATTTCTTGGTCTGAGTGAACAGCTCGCCGGTGGCTTTGTCGCGGTCCACCTTGGCTACCAGCACGTCGTAGAGGGCGGCGTAGTAGTTGGTCTGGGCCGAGCGCAGGTCGGTTTCGGCGGTGATGACTTCCAGGTTCGAGCCTACGCCCTCCTGAAACTTGATGCGCGACACGCGGGCCACGTCGGTGGCCAGGTCCAGGTTGGCGCGCTGGTTGTCGAGCACGTCCAAGGCGTTGACCAGCGTGGTGCGGCTCTGCGCGTCCTGCAGGTCGATGCTCTGGCGCAGCGTCTCGAAGCCGCGCTCAATGGTCTGCTGCTGAATGCGGGCCTGCTGCACCTGATACTTGCGCCGGAAGCCGTCGAACACCGGGATTTGCAGGCTCAGGCCGATGTTGCCGAAGCCGAACCAGTTCTGGTTGGGGAAGCCGTTGCCATCCACCGAGTTGGGCCCGCGGAAGGCAAACAGGTTGCTGGGGTTGATAGCCGAGCCGTTGAAACCGTAAGCGGCCGTGGCCACGAGGCGCGGGTAAGCGCCGGCGCGGCGGTTGGCCAGGTCGAGGCCAGCCAGGGCCTGCTGGGTTTCCAGCGTGCTGAACTCGATGCGGTTGTTGTAGTTGAAGGCCGCAGCGGCCTGGGACGGCCGGGCACCCGTGAGGGCCGACTGCTGGTCCTGGCGGGCCTGGTCGGCGGCGTTGCCGCCGGTGGGGGCCGGAGCCGAGGGCACACCGCCGAGGCTACGGTCGCCGCTGCCGGTGTTGAAGTTGGCCACGCCCAGGCGCTGGCGCAGGGCCGAAGCGTCGACCACGGCACCGTCAAGCTGGTCGGTCAGCGTTACCGGTTGTTCCTGGGGCAGCCCCATCTGGAACTTGAGCAGGGCCACGCTCAGCTCGGTCAGGCGCTGGGCTTTCTGCTGCTCTACCACCAAGTTGTTGCGCTGCACGCGCAGGCGGTCCACGTCGAGCTTCTCCACGAAGCCCTCCTTAAAAGTAGCTTGCGTCTGGTACAGCAGGGTATCGAGGCGCTGCACGTTGCGGGCCAGCAGCTCCAGCCGGGCGCGGGCCACCAGCGTGCTGTAGTAGGCTTTCTGCACCTGCTCCACCACGTCGATTTCGGCTTGCTGGGTTTGCTTCTTGGCCAGGTCTTCGTACACCTTAGCCGCTTTCAGGCCGATCAGGTAGGAGCCGTCGAACAGCAGCTGCGACACCGAGGCGCTGGTGTTGCCGGCCCACTGCAGGCCAAAGGCCAGGGCCTGGGGCGGCAGCGGTGCCCGCTCTACCTGCACCTGCTGCAGGTTGACGCTCTGCCCGCTCTGGGCTTTGGTAACGTCGTTGGGGGTGAGCTGGGTAGCGGTAGAGCCCCCGAAGGCGCCCACATCCACCAGCGACTTCTGCAGCTTGAAGTTGTCGGCCAGGTTGGCCGTTACGTTGACCTGCGGCAGGCCCGCCGAGCGGATTTCGCCGACGCGGGCGTGGGCCGTCTGCTCGCCCAGGCGCGTGGCCATCAGCGAGGATTTGTTTTTCAGGGCGAAGTCAACGGCCTGTTGCAGGCTCAGCGACATGGGCACACCCGAGGCCACGGGCGCTTGGCCCGGAGCGGGCGTCTGGGCCAGTAGCTGGTGCAGCCCCAGGTAACCTAAAGCAGCCAGGAGCAGCAGTAGGCGAAACGCTTTGTTCATAGCGAAACGAAATGGGTGTAGAGAGCGTGAGGGTTAACCGACTTCAGCTTCGGTCAGCTGGCGGTACTGATTGACAAGGCGGTGGCCCTTGAGCGTGCAAATGCCGTAGAGAAAGTGCTCGACGGTGGCCGTGTGCAGGCGCTGCACTTCAAATTGCCGGGGCGGGAAAATGCGCGCGTCGAACATCAGCTCAATTTCGGCCAGGCGCAGGCGGGCCAGCACGTCCACGTCGAGGTCGGGGCGGAAGAGGCCTTCCTCAATGCCACGGTGGAGGTTCTCAGTGATTTTGCGCAGAATGAACGTGTTCTTGTGCTGCTCAAACAGGGCCCAGGCCTCCGGGTAGTATTTCTGCAGCTCGTGAAAGATGCTCGGGTTAATGCTGCTGAGCATGCTCTTGTGCCACTGCATCAGGTTGTAGCTCTCCTCCAGCGCGTTGGCGCCGGTAGCGAAGGCCACTTCGCAGTCCGACTCTTCTTTGCCCAGGTGCTGCTGCATGGTAGCCAGCACAATCTGGTCTTTGTTGTCGAACCACTTGTAGAGGGTCTTTTTCGACATGCCGAGTTGGGCGGCGATGTCGTCCATCGAAACGCTGCGGATGCCGTTGCGCATGAACAACTCGACGGCAGTCAGCAGTATCCGGTCCTTGATTTCCATACTCACGCCACAAAGGTACAACGGAAACTTTCAGTGAACCCAAAGTTTCCATTAGTTTTTTCGTGGACATAAATCCGTGCGACAAGGTTCCAGAAGCGGCTTTGCGCGGGCAGACGCAGAGGGCAGCTGAATACTTTATCGTCTATTGTTAATTTTTATCACCGCCGCGGCAGCCCGCCAAGCCGCGCCCGGCACTACAGCCGGGCGTTGTACCTTGTGCCCACCATCTGCTTCAACTCCCCTCCCCCATGCGCATCCGTACCGGCTTCGGCTACGACGTTCACCAGTTGCAAGAAGGGCTGCCGTTCTGGCTCGGCGGCATTCAGGTTCCGCACACCCACGGCGCGCTCGGCCACTCCGACGCCGACGTGCTCATCCACGTCATCTGCGACGCTTTGCTGGGCGCCGCCAACCTGCGTGACATTGGTTTTCACTTCCCCGACACCGACCCGCAGTACAAAGGCATCGACTCCAAGCGCCTGCTGGCGGGCGTGATGCAGCTGCTGCGCGAGCGTGGCTACCAGGTCGGCAACATCGACTCCACCATCTGCCTGGAGCGGCCCAAGGTGAACCCGCACATCCCGGAGATGCAGCGGGTGCTGGCCGAGGTGATGGGCATCCCGGAAGACGATATCAGCATCAAGGCCACCACCACGGAAAAGCTGGGCTTCGTAGGCCGGCAGGAAGGCGTAGCCGCTTACGCCACCGTACTCATCGTGCAGCCCTGACCAGCGCTACCCCGGCCCCGATGGTCCGGCACTACGCTTCTATATATAAGGAGCCGAAGCGCCGCTACCGGCTTTAATGGCGCGGGGCAAACGCGGCGTGGCCCCAACTTTGCCAGCGGGCCTCCAAGCGCCGCAACCCTGACGGCTCAAGCGTAGTCTTTGGCGCTACTTCACTCCCATTCCTCACCACAACCCGGCTGCCTGGGTGGGCAGCTTCTCCATTAGTATGTCGCACAAACTCATGCCCGCGCTGCTGCTCGCGGCGGCCCTGGTGGCCGGCCCGGCCGTGGCTCAGGACGCGCCCAGCAAGGGCAAAATCAAGGTCAAGCGCAAGGACAAGGACAAAACCGAGGCCCCGGCTACCGCCGCGCCCGGCCCGGGCCGCCAGGCCCCCGTGCCGGTGGACCACGCCATGACCTATGCTTCCGGCATCAATCAGGCAGACCTGACCAAGCACCTCACCGTGCTGGCCTCGGATGCCTATGAAGGCCGCGAAACCGGCGAGAAAGGCCAGAAGATGGCCGCCGACTACATTGCCAACCGCTTCAAGGAATTGGGCTTGGTGGGCCCGGTGCAGAACTCGGACAACCCCTACCTGCAGCACTTCACCATGGAGCGCAGCACCTGGCCCGGCACCGCTACCCTGAAAGTGGGCAGCCAGAGCTACCAGTGGCTGAAAGACTTCTACGCCTACGGCAACTCGCCCTTCGAGCAGGCCACTACCGTGCAGCCGGTATTTGTGGGCTACGGCATCGAAGAAGGCGGCTACAACGACTACGCCGGCCTCGACGTGAAAGGCAAGGACCTGGTGGTGCTGATGGGCGAGCCGCAAAAGGACGGCAAACCCGTGCTCAGCAAGGACGGCAACCCCACCAAATGGGGCAACGACTACCGCGCTAAGTCGGCCCTGGCTAACCAGAAAGGTGCCCGCTCGGTGTTCTTCGTCAACTTCAACCCCAAGGATGACTTCGGCAAGACGACGGCGCGCATGGCGCCTTACCTGAGCCGGCCGAGCATCAGCTTCATGGACAAGAAGGACGCCCGCGCCGCCACGTTCTTCGTGTCGCCGGCGGTGGGCTACAAGCTGCTGGGCACCACCGAGGCTGCCCTGCGCAAGTACGAAACGGCCGCCGGTCAGACCACCACGGGCAAACCGGCCAGCTCCTTTAAGCCGGCCTCCTTCACGGTAACGGCTCCGAAAAAGCGCGAGAACTTCACCACCGAAAACGTGCTGGGCTTCCTGGAAGGCTCGGACAAAAAGGATGAAATCCTGGTGGTGTCGGCCCACTACGACCACATCGGCATCATCGGCGGCGAGGTGCACAACGGCGCCGACGACGACGGCTCGGGCACGGTATCGGTGCTGGAAATGGCCGAAGCCTTCACCCAGGCCAAGAAGGACGGGCACGGCCCGCGCCGCAGCATCTTGTTCCTGACGGTGACCGGCGAGGAAAAGGGCCTGCTGGGCTCGGAGTACTACACCGACCACCCCATCTTCCCGCTGGAGCGCACCATCGCCGACCTGAACATCGACATGGTGGGCCGCACCGATAAGGAGCACGAGGGCAAAGGCGACTACGTGTACGTCATCGGCTCGGACAAGCTCTCCTCGGAGCTGCACACCATCGTGGAAAACGCCAACAAGCAGTACGGTCCCATTGACCTGGACTACCGCTTCAACGACCCCGGCGACCCGAACCGCTTCTACTACCGCTCCGACCACTACAACTTCGCCAAGCACAAAATCCCGGTGGCTTTCTTCTTCAACGGGGTGCACCCCGACTACCACGGTGCCGGCGACGAGGTGGACAAGATTGAGTTTGCGAAGATGGAGAAGCGCGCCCGCCTGGTATTCTACTCGGCCTGGGAGCTGGCCAACCGCGACAACCGCATCGTGGTGGACTCGAACAAACCCTAATTGAACGGCCGAATGGTTAGATGGCTGGTGGTTCTGAAACCAAAACCACCAGCCATTTAGCCGTTTAGCTATCTAGTCATTCTTTTAGATGCACAAATCCTTACTATCCGCGCTGGCGCTGGCCGGCGTCGTGGCCACGACGCCCCCCGGGGCGTTTGCCCAGGCCAAAGTCAAAACCAAGGTTAAGACCAAGACGGAAAAAGCGTCCGCGCCTGCTCCAACCGCCGCTCCGGCGCCCACCGACTGGTCGGTGACCTACGCCAGCACCATCACGCCCGAGGACCTGCGCCAGCACCTCACCATCCTGGCCTCCGACGCCTACGAGGGCCGCGAAACAGGGCAGAAAGGCCAGAAGATGGCCGCCGAATATATTGCCAAGCAGTTTGCCGACCTCGGCCTGACGGGCCCGGTGCAGAACTCGGACAACGCCTACATCCAGCACTTTACCATGGAGCGCAGCAGCTGGGCCTACGACCAGATGCAGCTGCAGATCGGCAAGAAAAGCTTCAAGCCGCTGGAAGACTACTATGTGGGCGGCAGCCCCGTCTTCACCCAGGCCGCCACGCTGGAGCCGGTATTCGTGGGCTACGGAATCGAAGAAGGCAGCTACAACGACTACGCCGGCCTCGATGTGACGGGCAAGGACATTATCATGCTGGGCGGGGAGCCGATGAAAGACGGCAAGCCGCTGCTCGGCAAGGACGGTAAGCCCAGCAAGTGGGCCGATGGCCGGGCCAAGGAGTCGCTGGCCATGCGCAAGAACCCGCGCTCCATCTTCGTCATCAACCCCGACGCGGAGAAGTTTACGCAGTTTCTGGGCCGCATCAAGCCCTACCTGAGCCAGCCGCGCATGAACTTCGTGGGCAAGCAGGCCCCGGCCCGCGCCGCGTCGTTCTCGGTGTCGCCGGCCGTGGGCTACGAGCTGCTGCGCACCAACGCCGAAGCTGTGGCCAAGTACCAGGCCGCCACGGGCGCCGCCGGGCAGCCAGTAAAGTCACCCTTCAAGCCCACGAAAGTGACGGTACGCGCCCCACGCAAGGTGGAAACCTTCTCCACCGAAAACGTGATGGGCTACCTCGAGGGCTCGGACAAGAAAGACGAGCTGCTGGTGGTATCAGCGCACTACGACCACCTGGGCATCAAGGACGGCAAGGTGTACAACGGGGCCGACGACGACGGCTCGGGTACGGTATCGGTGATAGAGCTGGCCCAGGCCTTCGTTCAGGCCAAAAAGGACGGGCACGGTCCGCGCCGCAGCATTCTGTTCCTGACGGTGACCGGTGAGGAAGAAGGCCTGTTCGGCTCGGAGTACTACACGGACAACCCCGTGTTTCCGCTTGCCCAGACCGTTGCCGACCTGAACATGGACATGATCGGCCGCATCGACGACAAGCACAAAGCCGGCGACCAGTACGTGGAGCTGGTGGGCTCGGATAAGCTCAGCTCGGAGCTGCACACCATCAACGAGCAGATGAACAAGCAGTACACGCAGCTGGACCTGGGCTACCGCTACAACGACCCCAACGACCCGGAGCGCGTGTACTACCGCTCCGACCACTACAACTTCGCCAAGCACAAGGTGCCGGTCATCTTCTACACCACCGGGGACCACGCCGACTACCACCAGGCCACCGACGACGTGGACAAGATTGAGTTTCCGCTCATGGCCAAGCGCGGGCAGTTGGTGTTTCACACCGCCTGGGAGCTGGTCAACCGCGACAACCGCATTGTCGTGGACTCGAATAAGCCGTAATTGGTGATTACGCGTGCAATGGCCGATTGCCGGATGCCCTCCAGCAATCGGCCATTCCGTTTTTACTGCCCCCTATCCTACTCGCGTGCTGCTAATGCTCCACCGCTTCTTTCTTCCGCTTTTGTTAGCTGGCGCTGTGCTGGCCGCCTCGCCGGCGGCGGCGCAGCGCAAGGTGAAAACCAAGACCAAAACTGCCGCGCCCAAGGCTGCACCGGCCGGCACTGCCGCGCCGGCCACCGGCGGTGCCCCCACTACCTACGCGGCCACCATCACCGCCGCCGACCTGCGCCAGCACCTGAGCGTGCTGGCCTCCGATGCCTACGAGGGCCGGGCTACGGGCGAAAAAGGCCAGAAAATGGCCGCTGAGTACTTATCCAAGCAGTTCGCTGCGCTGGGCCTGCGCGGCCCGACGAGCAACGGCGCCAACCCTTACCTGCTGCCCTTCGGCGTGGTAAAATTTGCGCCGACCGGTGCGGGCGCCCTGCGCGTGGGCGCCCGCACCTACACCGACGGCCGCGACTACGTGGCCTTCGGCCCCTCCGCGTTTCTGACGGAAGCCAAGGCCGACCCGGTCTTTCTGGGCTTCGGCATCGAGACGGAGCGCTACAACGACTACGCCGGCCTCGACGTGAAAGGCAAGGACGTGGTGCTGCTGCAGGGCGAACCGGTAGACGAGCGGGGCCACTACCTGCTCTCGGGCTCGAAGCAGGAAACAGAGTGGAGTTCGGCTTTCCGCAAAGCGGCTCTGGCCCGCGACAAGGGTGCCCGCAGCGTAGTGGTCATCACCTTCGCGGGTGGTAGCAGCTTCCAGCCCATGGCCGCCGAAATGGCCGCGCAGCTGGCCGAACCGACCTACGAGCTAACCGAGCGCGTACCCCAGCCCATGACGGGCTTCATGCTCACCGATGCACCCCCAAGCGGCATTGATCTGTACCTCACCTCGGTGGATGTAGGGCTGGCACTACTGAATACCACCTACGACGCACTGGGCAAGTACATCTTCGGCAGCTTCAGCGGCCAAACGCCCCCGTCGGCCGCTTTCCGGGCGCAGTCGTTCAGCTTGTATCACCCGCAGGAGCGCACCGAGCTGGCCTCCGAAGACGTGCTGGGCTACCTCGAAGGCTCCGACAAAAAGGACGAAGTGCTGGTGGTATCGGCGCACTACGACCACGTGGGCATTCAGCACGACACCATTTACAACGGGGCCGACGACGACGGCTCGGGCACGGTGTCGGTGCTGGAAATGGCGCAGGCTTTTGCTCAGGCCAAAGCCGAAGGCCGCGGGCCGCGGCGCAGCATTTTGTTTCTGCTCAATGCCGGCGAAGAGCGTGGCCTGCTCGGCTCGGAGTACTACACCGGCCACCCGGTGTTTCCGCTCGCCCAGACCGTGGCCGATCTGAACATCGACATGGTGGGCCGCACCGACCCGCGCCACAAGCCCGCCGACCGCTACCTCTACCTCATCGGCTCGGACAAGCTCAGCTCGCAGCTGCACGCGCTCAGCGAAGCGGCCAACGCCACCTACGCCAAGCTCAAGCTCGACTACTTCTACAACGACCCGAACGACCAGGAGAAGCTCTACTACCGCTCCGACCACTACAACTTCGCCCGCAACGGCGTGCCGGTCATCTTCTACACCAGCGGCCTGCACCAGGACTACCACAAAGCCACCGACGACGTGGACAAGATTGAGTTCGACAAGCTGGCCGAACGCGCGCGGCTGGTGTTCTACACCGCCTGGGAGCTGGCCAACCGCGAGCAGCGCCCGGTGGTAGATTCCAACAGACCCTAAGCGCGTTTCGGCCTAGCCAACCAGCTTACTTAGATGCGTGCGGAAGCCCACGGAGCACAAACCCTCCGCGGACTTCCGCACTTTTATGTTGTACTTAGTAGTTGTCCGACCGTTTGACCTTGTGCTGCCATGCCTAGTACCGCGACCAAATCTGCCCAGTTTCTGCTCGACTCCGATAAGAAGGCCTTCGACCTGGAGCACCGGCGCAAAATCCGCTTCAACATCGGCAAGTACAACGCCGCGGTGCAGACGGGCCTGGGCTGGTACCGCGACCATGAGCTGGCCCGCTCCCGCGCCGCCTACCGCAAGTCACAGATCATCAATAACCTCGATCAGTACCTGCTGCAGTGGGAGGAGAACTTCACCCGGCGCGGCGGCAAGGTCATCTGGGCGCAGAACGCGGAGGAAGCCCTGCGCGAAATCGGCAAAATCGTGGCCCGCAAGCGTGCTCGCACGGTGGTGAAGGCCAAGAGCATGACCACCGAGGAAATCCACCTGAACCACTTCCTGGAGAAACACGGGGTGGAATCGGTGGAGACGGACCTGGGCGAGTACATCGTGCAGCTCAACGGCGAGCGGCCCTACCACATCGTGACGCCGGCCATGCACCTGAGCAAGAAGGACATTGCCGACATCTTCGTCAAGCACCTGCACATCGAGCCCACCGACGACGCGCAGAAGCTGGTGTACACGGCCCGCAAGCTGCTGCGCAGCAAGTACACCTCTGCCGAAGTGGGCGTGACCGGCGGCAACTTCCTCATTGCCGACGTAGGCGGCGTGGCCGTGACCGAAAACGAGGGCAACGCCCGCCTCTCGGCCACCTTCCCGCGCACCCACATTGCGGTGGTGGGCATTGAAAAGCTGATTCCGACCTTGCAGGACCTGGACCTGTTCTGGCCCCTGCTGAGCACCAGCGGCACCGGCCAGCAAGTGACGGTGTACAACACGGTGTACCTGGGTCCGCGCCAGCCGCTGGAAAAGGACGGCCCCGACGAAATGTACGTGGTGCTGCTCGACAACGGCCGCACCAACCTGCTGGCCCAGCCCGACAAGCGCGAGGCCCTGCAGTGCATCCGCTGCGGCGCCTGCCTGAACGTGTGCCCGGTGTACAAGAACATCGGCGGCCACACCTACGAAACCACGTACTCGGGGCCCATCGGCGCGGTTATCACCCCGCACCTGGCCGGCATGCCTGACAACAAGCATCTGAGCTACGCCTCCTCGCTTTGCGGAGCGTGCTCCTCGGTGTGCCCGGTGCGCATTCCGATTCACAACATCCTGCTGCTCAACCGCCAACAGGCCGTAAAAGAGCACCTTAACGACAAGGAGGAAGCGCGCGGCATTAAGCTGTGGATGTACGGCATGAAGCACCGCTGGATGTGGGGCGTGGCTCCCACTTCAGCCAAAAACTGGGTGCTGGACCGCCTGCTGGGCCAGATTGGCTGGAGCAAGCGCCGCGAAGCCATTCAGCTGGCACCGAAGTCGTTCCGGCAGCTGTGGAAGGAGCGGCAGAAGTAACAACCAGGAGAAACGGCCGGGCTGCAGCCCGGCCGTTGGCATTTACTCCTGTTGCAGCAGCATGGAGGTAACCGCCGCTGCCACGGGCCCTTTGAGTTCGGGTGCCAGGGTGGGCGCTAGCCATACCCGGCCGCGGCCGATCAGCTCCACAGCGGCCACTACCGAGCCGTTGGGCCGCACGAACTCGTAGCCGATGGGCACGCCCAGGGGCAAAGTCATGGGTTTCCCGTCGCGGCGCATCAGCCGGGCAATGGGCCGCACCTGTAGCAGGGAGTCGCCGTTGCTGAGCGTGCCCTGCGCAAACTGCGGCCGGGAGCCCGCGTCGTGCCGGCTTTCCATCACCAGCTGCCACACCTGCTGGCCGGGGGCCTGAATAATGCTGCTGTACACCTCCTCGTGGTGCAGCGTCACGCCCACGCGGGAAGCAGCCGGCGCCAGCACTAAGTCCTGACTACGGGCGTAGTAAGCGCCCTGCACCTGCAGCGGGGCAGCCGCGCCGGTGGGTTGCAGGGTAAAAGAAAACTTGCGTTTGGCCCGGCTTTGCTCGTACCAGACCGGCGCCGGCAGCCAGCCCCGCCCGATGTTCCAGCTACTGGTCGACGTCCAGCCGGGCTTGACCTGGGTGGTGGCAAAATCGCCGAACTGGTAGCTGCGCTTGAAGCCCTGCTTGCCGGTGACGGACAAGGGCGCGGCGGCCGATAGTTGCGCGGGTACCTGCATGGATACGCGCGAGGCGGAACAGCCGGCCAGCATCAGCGCGGTGCCGCCCAGCCAGGCCCCTTGGTGGAGCAAACGATACGAGGAGAAGAACATAACACAAGGCGTAAAAAGATGACTAGGCAAAAGTAGATGGCCCACGCCTCGCGCGCATCACACATTCGGGTGGGTCCGGGGCCTCTGCCAACAGTGTGCCAGCCGGCGCGTACAAGGTTGTACTTACTGTATATGGCCTACGCTTCTGCCTGATGTCCTGGGAATTGCTTTTGCACGGCGTAGTAATCCTGGCCGGCTTATTCATTGTGGTTATCGTAATGTCTGCGGCCATCCGCTCGTTTGTGCTGCCGCGCAACGAATCGGTGCTGATCAACAACTGGCTGTTCCGCGCCATCCGCTGGGTGTTCGATGCCATAGCGGCCCGGGCTTCCACTTACGGGCAGCGCGACCGGGTACTGGCCCTTTACGCGCCGGTGGCCCTGGTGGCGCTGCCCATCTTCTGGCTGTGGCTGCTCTCGGTAGCCTACACCGGCATCTTCTGGGGTCTTGATGAGGGCCACGTGTTCCGTTGCTACCGTATCAGCAACAGCTCGTTGCTTACGTTGGGCTCGGAAGAACCCACGCACGGCGTGGCCGCCACGGCCTTCTCCTATTCCGAAGCTGGCCTGGGCCTGCTGCTGCTCACCTTGCTGATTTCCTACCTACCCACCATTTACCAGTCCTTTTCGCGGCGCGAACTGGTGGTAGCGCGTCTGGAGCTGCGGGCCGGTTCGCCCAGCTCGGCCACGGCCCTGACCACGTGGCTGCACCGCTCGGGCCACCTGCACGACGACGAGCCGTGGATGCGCTGGGAAGAGTGGTTTGTTGAGATTGAGGAAAGCCACACCTCACTGCCGATTCTCTCGTTTTTCCGCTCACCCCAGCCCGGCCGCTCGTGGGTGACCACCGCCGGCGTCATCCTGGACACGGCCGCGTTGGTGTTCAGCGCGGTGGAGCACGCCCGCAGCCCCCAGATGGAAGTGTGCTTCAAGGCCGGCTGCATTGCCCTGAACCGCGTGCAGCGGTTTTTCGAAGCCCGCGCCGGCAGCAAGCCCACCGACCTGGTGAACGTGGTGAACAGCGGCGGCACCGGCCAGGAAGAAGCGAGCCGGGCGGAGTTTGAGGCCGCCGTGGAGCAGCTGGCCAAAGCAGGCCTGGCCCTGCGCCCCGATCAGAACGCAGCCTGGCAACAGTACTGCGAGCTACGCAGCCGCTACCAGGAGGCCCTGCTGTTTCTGGCGCGCCTCACCGTGTCGCCGGAGTTGCGGAGTATCAAGCAGAGTTAACCTCGGCACCTGTACTTCCCCGCTGGCCAGGCCGCGTTGCATTCAGCGAGGAATTGATGTAAAAAACCCAACCGAATTTCTCCCGAATATTCAGGCGAATCAATAGCTTGCACAACTGCGGCTACGCTTGAATTTCCTGCTTCGCTCCACCCACCCTCACCTATTCGGGCAGGTTTTCGGGCCTTCCTACGCCGCGGCGCGGGCTCCTCTCTCCTACACTTTCCGGGCATTAGGCTCGCCGATGCGGCTACCCCGCGGCCGGCGGCCTTCCCCTTGACCGACCGGCGGCTCGGCTAACCGCGAGGCTGGCCGCTGGCAACGCTTTTACTTCACCACATTCTACTTCATGCGTACACCTTTACTCCCTTTACCACGTCATCTGTTTGGCCAGCGGCCCGGCGCTTGGGCGGGGTGGCTGCTGTTACTGCTGCTTACCAGCCACTCGGCCTGGGCCCAGACGGCGGAAATGTTTCAGTCTTACGCCGTCGTCAACGCCAACGGCGGGGGCAACAGCTACCTGGCCGGCAGCAAAAACGCCGATAACGCTGCGCTGCTGGCCGGCAGCAATTTCGGCTCCTTCGCGGCAGGCAGCAGCTTGCTACTCAGCGGCGGCGAAATCAAAACCTACAAAAACAGCGGCGGCGACGTGACCGGCGCCAAGCTGAACTACCGCGTGTACCGGCAGGATGTAGCGCCGGGCAGTTTGCCGGCTTTCACGGAGCTGGACTTGCCCTTCAGCGAAAACCTGAACGGCTCCGGTGACCAGAAATGGACCAACGTCAATAATGCGCAGGGCAACAACAACCCCGGGCCGGTAAACCTGCTCAACGGGCTGAACGTGCGCGGCCGCTACGTGCTGGAGGTGTACTGGCGCATCACCACCAACCTGGGCGACCGGTTCGACAGCAACTTCGGCAACAACTTCAAGGCCACTTTCGACTACACCAGCGGCAGCCTGTGCGGCACCTACACCATCGACGCGGGCGCGGCGGCTTCGGCTACCAACTTCGCTTCGTTTGGCAGCGCGGCGGCGGCACTGAATACCAACGGCGTGTCGTGCGCGACGACTTTCAACGTGGCTGCGGGCACTGCTTACACCGAAAAAGTAGTGCTCGGCGCCATCAGCGGGGCATCGGCTAGCAGCACCATCACGTTTCAGCGGGCGGGTAGCGGCGCCAATCCCCGTATTACGGCGCCGGGCGGCTCCTCCAGCACCGTCGACGCCATCGTGAGCCTGAACGGGACTGACTACGTGACTTTCGACGGCATCGACCTGCTGGACCCGGGCAGCAACAACTCCACGGCCCTGCAGATGGAAATGGGCTACGCGCTGTGGCGTACCGGCGCGGGGGCCACAGCCGACGGCTGCCAGAACAACATCATCAAAAACTGCGTGGTGACCATGCAGCGGCCGCTGGGCACCAATGCCAACATCACCGGCATCTACGGCGCCAACTCCACCAGCGCCAACCTGACGGCCCTCGGCGCGGCGGGGCTCACGCCCGCGGCGACAAACTCCGGCAATGTCTTTACCAACAACACCATCGAAGGCCCCAACCAGGGCATTTCGCTGCTGGGCATCGTGGACGCCGCGCCTTACACCTACTACGACCAAGGCAACAACGTGGGTGGTACCGTAGCCGGGACGCCCGGCGCGGGCGGTAGCGGCTCGGGCAACCTGCTGCGCAACCTGAACGGCATTGCGTCGGGCAGCAACGACATCTACGGCATTCAGGCCAGCAACCAGAACGACCTGAGCGTGCGCTATAACCGAGTGGACAACGCCGGCGGTACGGGCGGCAGCGCGGCCATTCGCTCCCTGCGCGGCATCCGCCTGGGGGCGGGCGCGGCGGGCACCATCACGCTCAGCGACAACGCATTTACGCTCAACAACACAGGCTCCACCACGGAAATTCGCGGCATCGAGGCGGCTGCCACGGGGCTGGCTCTGACCACGGACAACAACGTCTTTACCATTGCCGCCAGCTCGTCGGCAACGGTTCAGTGCTTTCTGTTTACCAACGCCCTGGCTTCGTGGGCCGCCGACGGCAACGTGTGGGACAACAACGGCATTGCCTTGAGCACCACCGGCACCACGTACTTCGTGAACAACGCGGCCACCGCCGCGACGACGCCCATCATCACCTTCACCAACAACACGGTGACCAACGTGAACCGTACGGGCACCAGCGGTACGTTCTACGGCTATTACAACAACAGCGGCGCGCCCGCGGCCAGCCCGGCGGTGCACACCATCACCGGCAACACCATCAGCAACATTACGCTGGCCGGCAGCTCCATCGGCTACGGCATCCGGCAGACGGCGGGTGCCGCTATCCGCCCGCAGGCGCTCATCAACGGCAACGTCATCAGCAACCTGAGCAGCGCTACGGGCTCGGTGTACGGCATCAACTTCGACTTCGGCGACAACGGCGGCACCAACGTGTCGACCATCAGCAACAACACGATTTCGGGGCTGAGCAGCGGCGTGGCCAGCGGCACGGGGCTGGGTGTGTTCGGCATTTACGCGGGTACGCAGGGCAGCACCGCCTCTAACGTTACGCACGTGACCATCAGTGGCAACAACATCAGCACGCTCAGCAATACGGGCACGGCTACGCTGGCCGCCATCAACATTCTGGGCAGCCCAACGCAGGTGACGGCCTCTTCCAACGTTATCAGCGGCCTGAGCGTGGGCGCGGCCAGCACGGCTTTCGTGCACGGCATTTACCTCGCGGGCGCCACGTCAGCTACCATTGGTCAGAACCAGATCAGCGGCATCAGCGCGGCCAACGCCAGCAGTAACATCTACGGCATCCGGGTTTTGGGCGGCACCACCGTGAACGTGACGCAGAATACGGTAAGTGGCCTGAACCATACCCACACCGCCACCGGCACGGCCTACGGCCTGGCGTTTGCCGGCGGAACGACGCTGAACGTGACGCGCAACAAGGTATATGATGTGGCCTCGGCCGCGGCTTCGGCTACGGTGTACGGCATGTATGCGCTGGGCACCAGCAGCACCTGCAACTTCAGCAACAACCTGGTGGGCGCCCTGCGCGCACCGGCCAGCACTGCGCTCAATGGGCTGATTGGCATCAACCTGACGGCAGGTACGGCGCTGAACGTATATCACAACACGGTATATTTGAATGGCACAAGCAGCGGCGCCAATTTTGGCAGCAGCGCGCTATTCGCTGCTACAAGCCCGCTTGATTTGCGCAACAACGTGCTGGTAAATCTCACGACGCCCAAAGGCACGGGCTTGGCCGTAGCGCTGCGCCGCGCGGGGGCTGCCACGTCCGCCAACTTGGTGGGCAGCACCAACAACAACCTGTACTACGCCGGTACGCCCGCGGCCACTAACCTGGTTTACTACGACGGCACCAACGCCGATCAGACGCTGGCCAGCTACCAGGCGCGCATGGCCACATTGGGCAGCACTCCCGCACGCGAATCGGCGGCGGTGACGGAAAACCCACCCTTCCTGAGCACCACGGGCGCCGATGCCGGCTTCCTGCACATCAACCCGGCCGTGCCCACGCAGGTGGAGAGTGGCGGCATACCCATCGGGACCGTAGCGGTGGACTTCGATGGTAACGCGCGCAACGCCACTACCCCGGATATTGGCGCCGATGAAGGGGCCTTCACGCCGGCCGCAGGAATGAGCATCAGCGCCGTGACGTACACCCAAAGCGGCGACAACACCACGCTGAATACCACCAACCAGCTGGTAACCAGCCTGAACGTACAGACTACGGGCAGCCTGAATGCGCTGACGCTCAACAGCCTCTCCATTGACCTGGGCAGCACCCAGCCGGCCGACGTCAGCAACGCCCGCCTGTACGCCAGCACCAGCGCCACGTTCAGCGTGGCCTCGGCTACGCTGGTACCCACTTCGGGCAGCATCGGTGCGCCCGGCTACACGCTGACGCTGAGCACGCCCGCCACACTGACCTCGGGCAACAACTACTACTTTCTGACCTACGACATCCCCGGCACGGCCACACCGGGCAACACCGTAGCCTCGGCCCTGACGCAGGTGAGCGTATCCGGCACCGCTTACAACGCCACGCTCTCGGGTGCGGCGGCCGCGCGCTTGATTCTGGGGCCGCTCAACGGCACTTACCTGGTGGGGCAAGGCAACGCGGCGCCGGGCTACGCTACCATCACGGCAGCACTGGCCGATCTGGCCTACCGCGGCGTCGGTGGCCCGGTAACGTTTTCGCTGACCAATCCGGCCTCGACGCCCTACTCCGCCGCCAACGGCGAAACCTTCCCGCTAACCATTGCGCCTGTCGCCGGAGCCAGCGCGGCTAACACCGTGACGTTTAAGCCGGCCGCCGGCGTGCAGCCCATTATTTCGGGCAGCAGCGGCAGTTCCAATTCGGCCTTACTGGTGCTCAGCGGGGCCGACTACGTCACCTTCGACGGGGCCAATACCACCGACGGCACCACGCGCGACCTGACGCTGACCAACACCAGCGTCAGCACCGGCACGGCCGTGGTATGGGTGGCCAGCCAAGGCGTGGGAGCCGGCGCCACCAACAACACCCTGAAGAACCTGAACCTGAGCGGTGCCACCACTTTCACCGGCACATTCGGGGTATTTGCCGGCAGCACGGCCGGCATCGGCACGGCCAATACCGGCGCCGATAACGACGCGCTGACCATGCAGAACAACGCCATTCAGTCGGTGGGCTACGGCATCTTCGCTGGGGGCACGGCCAATGCTTCGGCCGGCGGCCTCGACAACCTGGTGGTGCGCGACAACACCGTGGGCCCGGCCACGAGCGGCAGCGGCAACATTGCGGTGGCGGGCATTTACCTGACCAATGCCTTCGGCAGCACGCTGACCAACGGGGCGCAGGTAAGCGGCAACACCGTGCAGAACGTGGCCACGACCACTGGCACTGTGCCCTACGGCATCAACCTGGCCAGCAACGTGCCCTTCGCCACGGTGCAGCGCAACGTCATCAACGGCGTGGCGCAGACCGGCAACGGCACCGACGCCTACGGCCTGAACCTGGGCAGCGGCGTGACCGACGCCGTGGTGGACGGCAACCGGGTGCTCAACGTAACCGGTGGCGCCAACGGCTACAGCGGCCATGGCATCGACGTGAGCCCCGGCTCGGCCAGCAGCAACCTGCGCCTGAGCAACAACGTGGTGGCGGGCATCGGCGGAGCGGGCTGGACCTCGCTGCTGAGCACCAGCAACGCGGGCATCACCGGCATCCGGCTGCTGGGCACCACGCCGGGGGGCATCAGCCTGTACCACAACTCGGTGAACCTGAGCGGCAGCTTCAGCAGCACGAGCAACGCACTGTCGGCGGCGCTCTACGTGGGCAGCGGCGCCACCGGGCTGGATGTGCGCAACAACGTGCTGGTCAATACGCTGGCCTCCCCAACGGCCGGGGCCACGTCGAAGGCTTACGCTTTCTACAGCACGGCGCCGGCAGCGGCTTTTACGCTTCTGAACTACAACGACTACTTCGTAAGCGGTACGCAGGGCCAGCTAGGCAACTTCGGCGGCACGGGCACCAGCTCCACCAGCGGCACCAACGTGGCCACGCTGACGGCGCTGCGCACCGCGTCGGGCCAGGACGCCAGCTCCATGACGGGGGCACCGGGCTTCACCTCGGCCACCGACCTACGGCCCAACCCGGCCAGCTCGGACAGCTACAACTTGAACGGCACCGGCGTGCAGCTGCCCGCCGTGAGCCAGGACCTGAGCGGTACGGCCCGCCCCACCACGGTGGCCGCCGGCGCGCCGGATCTGGGCGCGTACGAGTTTACGCCCACCGTTCAGCCCAACGCCCTGACCACCACTGGCAGCTACGCGCCGGGCGCCACGCAGCAGTTCTTCTTCAACAACCGCCTGATTGCCAGCATCACCTACGGCACAGCCGGCACGCTACCCACCACGCTGACGGCGCGCTACTACCCCGGCACCAACCCGCGCGGCCCGCGTGCGGGCACGCGCTACCTCAACAGCTACCTGGAGCTGGCCGCCGCCAACGACGGCGCGGACTTTACCTACGACCTGACCCTGTACTACGACGACGCGCTGCTGGGTACGGTCAGCCCGGAGAGCAGCCTGCGCCTGTCGCGCCGCGACCCGGCCACGGGTCTGTACTACTTCTTTGAGGAGGCCACGCTCGACGCTACCGCCAACACGCTGACGCAAACCGGCCTGACGGCCTTCGGCGAGTTTACCGGCTCGGATATTGCCGCCCCGCTGCCCGTCAGCCTGGTGGCTTTCGAAGCGCAGCGCCAGGGTGCGGAGACGCTGCTGACCTGGACCACGGCCCAGGAAAAGAACAGCCGCGGCTTTGAGGTGCAGGTATCGGCTGATGGCCGCGCCTACCGCCCGCTGGACTTCGTGGCCAGCACGACGCCCAACGCCAGCACCGCGCGCAGCTACCACTTCGTGGACCGCGAAGCCGGCAAGCAGGGCCTGCGCTACTACCGCCTGCGCCAGCTCGATCTGACCGGCGAGGAAGCCTTCTTCGGCCCGCGGACGGTGCAGTTCGGCGCGGCGCCCAGCAGCAGTTTGAGTGCCCACCCGAACCCGTTTGGGCAGCAGCTCTGGTTGCGCCTGGCCTCGCCCGTAGCGCAGCCGGCCACGCTGGTACGCTTCTACGACCTTAACGGCCGCCTCGTCCTCACCCGCACCGTATCGGTGCCGGCGGGCTCGTCGGAGCTGCTGCTCGATGATTTGGGCGCCTTGCCCGGCGGCGTGTATTCGTTGCAGCTCACGCTCGGCGGCGTGCCGCAGCGGGTGAAGCTGGTCAAGCCGTAACTTTCTGCTCTTGCTAGCAGCCACGAAAAAGCCCGCTTCCGTTATGGAAGCGGGCTTTTTGTATTGAAGATGGTCAGCAAGCTTCTCTGAGCGAGGTGCCTGCCTTCCTACCGGCTATTCGCCCTGATCGGGCAGGATCTGAATGTCCTGCACCAGCACTTTCTGCTCAATTTGCCGGGCGCGGGGCGTGTTGGCCAGGCCGCCGAGGGCGGTTTCCTTGTAGCGCGTTTCCATGCTCTCCCCCACTTCGCCCAGGGCCGCCACGCACTGGTCGACGGGGATGACCGGGTCGACGCCGGCAATGGCAATCTGAGCCGAGGAAAACGCAATGGCAGAAGCCGAGGCGTTGCGCACTACGCAGGGCACTTCCACCAGGCCGGCTACCGGGTCGCACACGAGGCCGAGCATGCACTGAATGGTAATGGCCACGGCGGCAAAAGCCTGCTCCACCGAGCCGCCCAGGCAATACACCACGGCGCCCGCGCCCATGGCGGCGGCGCTGCCCGTTTCGGCCTGGCAGCCGCCCACGGCGCCGGCCAGCGAGGCGTTCTGCTCGATGATCAGGGCAATGCCGGCTGCCACCAGCAGGCCTTCCAGAATGCGGCGGTCGTCGAGCCGGTGCAGCTCCTGCACGGTGGTCAGGATGCCGGGCAAGATACCCGAGGCGCCGGCCGTGGGGGCGGCCACCACACGGCCCATGCAGGAATTGACCTCCTTGGCGCCCAGCGCGCGGGTCACCAGCATCTTGAACTCGGGCGAGAGCACCGTCACGGGCGAGGCGGCCACTTTCTTCGCGCCGTTCTTAATCATACCCGAGCGCGAGGTCATGTCCTCGCTCAGGCCGGTGCGCACGGCGTCGCACATCACGTCGTAGGCGCGCTGCAGGCCGTCCCAGATGTCGGCCTCGGCGCGGCCTTTCTGCTCCATTTCGTAGGCCAGCACGGGCTGCCAGAGCGGCTCGCCGGTGCGGGAGCAGTGCTCCTGCCAGCTGGCAAAATCATTAAATAACAAGGACATGGTCGGGTGGGGAAAGAAACGGGAATGGGGAAATCAAGGCCTGGGCCTTAGGCTGAAACGCAGCCGGGCCGGCCGGGGTGCCGCAAAGGCCGGCGAATTTCGGCAATTCCGCCGTAGCGCACCGCCGGCCGCTAATTCGGCCGCGGCGCGTACTTTGCGGCGCACTGTTTTTCCTTGTTATGTCCGCTGCTTCCTTCGTCGTGAGCACCGACGCGGCCCGCCTCGACGTCGACCTGATTCACGATTTCCTGAGCAACCACTCGTACTGGGCGCCCGGCATCAGCCGCGAGCTGGTGGAGCGCTCCATTCGCCACTCCCTCTGCTTTGGGGTGTATGCCCTCGACGGGCAGCAGGTCGGCTTCGCCCGCGTCATCAGCGACCGGGCCACCTTCGCCTACCTCTGCGACGTGTTCGTGCTCGATGCCTACCGCGGCCAAGGCCTGAGCAAGCTGCTCATGCGCCACATCACCGAGCACCCCGAGCTGCAGGGCTTGCGCCGCTGGCTGCTCGGCACCCGCGACGCCCACTCGCTTTACGCACAGTTTGGCTTTACGCCGCTGGCCTCGCCGCCGCGCTTCATGGAAAACGCCAAGCTCGATCCGTACCGGCCGGCCTGACACACAGCGGCCCCGCCCGGTACCGGGCGGGGCCGCTGTCGGCTTGTATGTATGGCTAAGCCGAGTGCTTACTGCACCACCAGCTTGGTTTGCTGCGTCTGCTGGCCTACGCGCAGCCGCACCGTGTACAGCCCGGCGCGCAGCGCGGGCAGCTCGATGGCATGGCTGCCTGCGGCTTGCGCCGTAGTGGGCAGCGCCAGGGTCACGCGGCGGCCTACCATGTCCGTTACTTCCACCGAAGCCTGACCGGCGGCGGGCAGCACGTAGCGCACCGTGGCCGCACCAGCCGCGGGGTTGGGCGCCACGCTCAGCTGCGCCACCAGGGCGCGGGCCGATTGCGCTGCCGTTACCTGCGCGTAGGTGTAGATGGCGCGCTGGTAGTTCTGGTAGCCCGTGCCGTTCCAGGCTTGCACGGTGGCCACGGCCGGGTTGCCCAGCGCGTCGTAGGTGTAGGTGGTTTGCGAGCTGTTCCGCCAGGCGCTGTTTTGCCAGGACTCGCTGGTCAGCAGCACAATCTGGCTCTGCGCGTTGTACTGGTAAGTTTGCCGGCTACTGTTGACGTAAGCCGAGCCGTCGACGGTGGCCTGCTCGGCAATGGCTACCTCCACGGGCCCCGTGGCATTGGTGCTGTAGGTGGTGGTGATGCGCTGCAGCTTGCCCCAGCCGCTTCCGCCGAAGTCGGGCGTTTGGGCCTCGTAGCCAATGCGTCGGCCCTGGGCATCGTAGGTGTAGAGGCGCCGGGCCGCCGGTGAGTAGGCGCCGCCCGCGTAGTTTTCTTCCAGCACCTGCGCCACCAGGTTGTTGGTGCCGTAGGAGTGCGTGTTGCGCTTGAGCTGCTCCCAGCCCATGCCTACGTTGGCAAAGCGCTTTTCTTCGACGAGCTGGTCGGCGGCGTTGTAGGTGTTGACGTCGGCGAAATACGGCTGGCCCTGAGGGCTGAGCTGGTAGGAAATGATGGTATCGTTCAGCACCTGCCCCGAGGCCGTGAACTGCCGGCGCGTGGCCGCCAGCGGCACCCAGTTGCCGCCGCTCCACCGGTCGCTGCGCACGGTGCCGGGCAGGTTGGCGTTGGCGCCGGTGTAGCGCGAGTACACTTCGCGCGAGTAATCCAGCCACGACGTGCCCGAGGCATTCTGAATGAGCACCTGCTGCAGCTGCGACACCGTAGCGGCCGGGCGGCTGGCCGTCGGGGCCCAGCCCGGGGCTTGCAAGGAGGCGTCCAACGATTGGGCCTGGGTGGCAGCGGCCGTCAGCAGCGCCGCGGCGAGGCCCCATAAGCGTAAAGATTTGTGCATGCTAAGCGAATAAGAGTGGAATACTGCCCGGGCCTTGACAACGGCCCGGTCGGCAAATATCAGGGAAGCTCGGCAGCGCCGCGGCAGCCGCGCAAAAAAATACCGCCCGCCGAACGCGCATCGGGCGCATTCGGCGGGCGGCAAGCACTGGCAGTGGCCGTTAGCCCTGTACTGGCGTGGTTTCGCTCACCAGCTTCAGGGAAGCCGAGTTGATGCAGAAGCGCAGGCCCGAGGGGCGCGGCCCATCGGGGAAAACGTGGCCCTGGTGGGCGTCACACACGTTGCATAGCACTTCCACGCGCACCATGCCGTAGCTGGTGTCCTTCTTGTATTTCACTACGTTGTCCTTCACCGGCTCGGTGAAGCTCGGCCAGCCCGTGCCCGATTCGAACTTGGTGCGCGAGTCGTAAGCGGGCGTGCCGCAGCACACGCAGGCGTAGAGGCCCGGGTCGTGGGCTTCGCAGTACTCGCCGGTGCCGGGGCGCTCGGTGCCGTGCTGGCGCGTGATGTGGTATTGCTCGTCGGTGAGCTGCTGGCGCCACTCAGCGTCGGTTTTCTCGACGCGGTGGTCGGGGGCAGGAGTGCCGTTGTTGGCTTCGCGGATGACGTCGGCCCAGGTCAGCATATGGGGTGTGGTTTGGTTCGGAGTGATGACAGAATAGTTAGCAACGGTTTCGGGGGCCGGCTGGTTCAGCAGCACCTGCGCCGGGCAGCCAAGCGCGTGGTGGGCGAGGAAGCTCTCGGCCCAACCTGCGCTGACGGTAGCTGGTACGGTGGGCTGCCTACCGCCCCGTTTCGGGTTGAGTATGTCCTAGTAGGCATCCTACCGGCGCGTATACAACTGAATATGCCTCGGTAGGACACCTAACGGCGCGTATACAACCTAATATGCGGTAGTAGGACGCCTACCGAAGTCTTTTTGATTGCATATGCCCTGGTAGGGCGTCGCGCCGGGGCGTTTACTCAACTTCGGTGCTGGTATCCAGGTCGCGGGGTGCCCAGTGGCGCCAGTGGGCGCGGGCAAACCCCAGAAAGGCCCGGGGCGCTCCGCGGAAGTCCTTTTCATTCTCGTAGCGGCCGGCGTTCAGCTCGTAGTGCTCGTCGAGCTCGGCCGCGCTGATGGTATCGAGGCAGCAAGGGTTGGCGGGCATGCGTTGGGCCACCGGTACGGAATCGTATTGCACCACGGTGAAGCCGCGCAGGGCGTATTTGGCCTTGCCTTCGTGCATGATGAGCTTGAGGTCGGAGGGGCTCACGTCGCTGCGGCAGGCCAGCTTGTAGACCAGCGTGGTTTCCGTCTGGCCGTCCGCATCGAGGTCGGTAATGCGGGTGGAGCCCGGCAGCGGCCCCAGGTCCAGGTCAAACGGACAGTCCTCTATTCCGTCGCGCAGGCGCCACAGCTCTTGGTACTGGCCACCCGCCGCCAGCACGTACTGGCGGGCAAACAGCTGCACCGTCGCGCCCTCCATGTCGGTGTCGGGCGTGGTCCGGTACACCGGCTTGGTGCGGTACACCACCAGCACGTTTTCGCCTAGGGCATCGGTCCAGCGCCAAGCCTGCAGCAATTGGCCCGGCAGCTTCTCCAGCCGTGGCAGCTGCGCGGCCGTGAGCGAATCGACCTTGCCGGCCCAGCCCGCCGAAGCAGAGGCAGTAGTAGCGGCGGGAGCTGCTGCCGCCGCTGGCGGCTGAGTGGTGTTGGGGTCCGACTGGCAGGCGGCCAGGCCAGCCAGCAGCCCCAGCCAAACGTGGAATCCTCGTTGCATGCGGGCAAACGTACGCACTTTCGCCCCTGCCCACCCACTTCCGCCCCGCAGGCCGCGTCGTTCCCCGGTACTGCCGCCAAGCCCTCCTCACCGCGCCAAATGCTCCCTCAGCTATCAATCGTCCACAAAATCCGTGTAATTCGAAAAATCCGTCTAAATCCGTGATCCATGAAACTTCTCACCGCTGCCCAAACCCGCCAGGCCGACGCGGCCACCATCGAGCACGAAGGCATTAGCTCCCTGGCCTTGATGGAGCGCGCCGCCACGGCCTTCGTTGACTGGCTCACGGCCCGCCTCGCCCCTGCCGAAGCCGGCGCGGTACTGGTGCTCTGCGGCCCTGGCAACAACGGCGGCGACGGGCTGGCGGCGGCGCGGCTGCTGCATCAGCGCGGCTACCAGGTACAGGTAGGCCTGCTGCCCGCCGACAAGCACTCCGCCGATTTTGAGGCCAACCGTCGCCAGTTGCCCGCCGCAGTATCGGTGGCGGACTGGCCGCCGCAAGAGCTGCCGCCCATTCAGCCGGGCACCGTGGTTATCGATGCCTTGTTCGGCACGGGCCTGAGCCGGCCCCTGGAAGGCGCCGCGGCAGCCCTGGTGCAGCACCTGAACGCGGCCCAGGCCCGCGTCGTGAGCATCGATTTGCCCTCGGGCCTGTTTACCAATGCCCCGCAGCCTGCTGACAGCCCCGTGGTGCGGGCCCGGCACACCGTCACGTTTGAGCTGCCGAAGCTGGCGCTGCTGCTGCCGCAGAACGCTTCCTATGTAGGCCAGTGGCACGCGGTACCCATCGGCCTGAGCCCGCAGTTTCTGGCTGAGGTGTCCGCCGACATGCATCTGGTGGATGCCGCGCTGCTGGCTGACAAGCTGCCTGCCCGGCCCACTTTTGCCCATAAGGGCACCTTCGGTCACGCGCTGCTGCTGGCCGGCAGTAAGGGCAAAATCGGGGCGGCCGTGCTAGCTGCGCATGCCTGCCTGCGCGGCGGCGTGGGCCTGCTCACCGTGCAGGTGCCAGGCGTGGGATACCCGGTGCTACAGACGGCCGTGCCCGAAGCCATGTGCCTGACGGATACCTGCAAAACCCACCTGAGCGAGCTACCCGACCTCAAGCCCTATAACGCCGTGGGCATGGGCCCCGGCATCGGGCAGGACGACATGACCCGCGCGGCCCTGGAAGAGCTGCTGTGCACCGCCCGCGCGCCGCTGGTGCTCGACGCCGACGCGCTGAACCTGCTCGGCGCCAACCGCAGCCTGCTCGACCTCATGCCGCCCGGTACGCTGCTCACCCCGCACCCCAAGGAGTTTGAGCGCCTCACCGAAAAGGCCCGCGACGATTACCACCGCCTGGAGCTGCTGCGCGGCTTTGCCCGGCAGTACCAGTGCTACGTGCTGCTCAAAGGTGCCTATTCCTGTTTGGCCGCACCCGATGGTCAGCTGTACTTCAATACCACCGGCAACCCCGGCATGGCCACCGGCGGCAGCGGCGACATCCTCACCGGCCTGTGCACCGCCCTGCGTGCCGATCAGCGCCTCTCGCCCCTCGATGCCGCGCTGCTGGCCATCTACGCCCACGGCCGCGCCGGCGACCTGGCAACCGCTGACACCGGGCAGGCCGGGCTCGTCGCTGGCGACCTGCCCCGCTACATTGGGCAGGCCCTGCAGGAGCTGACGCGTACGGAGCCGTTTTAAACCGTCTCAGCGGGCCATGAAAAAGGCCGCGGCTTGCACCAGCAGCAGGCCATCGGCCAGCACGGCGAAGTAGTAGTCGGAGCGGGTTTCGTCGGCAAACCAGACTACCAGCGCCGTGAGCAAACCGGGTACTACCAGTACAGCTTGCCCGGCCAGGCCCAGACCCGGCAACATCAGCGCCACCGAACCCAGGGTGCACAACAAGGCCAATAGCCGGCCCGGCTGCCGGCCCAGCAGCACCGGCAGAGTACGCGTACCCCCGCGCTGGTCGCGGGAAAAATCGCGCAGGTCGAACACCAGGGCAATGGCCAGAATGAAGACGAAGCGGCGGGCAAACAGCAGCCCCACCTCGGGCGTACGCAAGGATAAATCCAGGCACAGCGCGGGCAGCCACACCGTCACGGCCGACCACACATAGGCAATCAGCAGCGACTTCAGCCCCGGCCAGTCGCGCAGGCCGCGGCGGCGGCCGCCCGGTTCGCGCGCGGGCAGTACGGGCCACGAGTACGCCAACGAGAGCAGCGCCAGGTGCCCCAGAAACCACGTCAGCCGCTCGATGTAGGGGCTGCTCAGGTACAGCAGCAGCAGGGCCAGAGCCGACACAGTTACCACCCCCACCAGCAGCGGCCGGTGCAGCACAATCCAGCGGCGACGCGGCGGCACGTTGGGCGGCAGGCGCAGGCTGTGGCGGCGCGCCCCGTTGAGGTTGTACACGAAGAGCGTAGCGGCCAGCACCAGCGCCGGTACTGTCCAGGCCAGGGGCCGCTGCCAGTAATGCGCCGAAGACGCCGCCAGCGCCGCCGCGGCTCCGGCCACGAGGCCGTTGCCGTAGAGCACGGCATCAAACAGGCCCCGGGCCCACCGCACAAGGCGGTTTTCAGCGGATGGCACTACAATGGGCTCGGACATGCAGGCAAGTGGCCCGGACGGGCGCGGTTCAGCACCGCAAAATACGGCCCGCTGCGACGCAGATGCTAGGAATGAGGAATTCACTATCGGAAGCCCCGCTCGATTCTTCGCTCCTCGTGCTTCATTGACTCGCTACTTGCCCGTTTCGCTGTAGCTCGCATCCACCGGCTTCGACTCAGGGGAGCCTTTCTGCCGCAGCCAGATGGAGAGCACCACAATGGATACGATGCTCAAAAACTCGCTCTGCCAGTTCTGCAGCGACTCGAACCAGAAGCGCGAAGTGCCCAGGTAGCCCCAGTAGCTCACCGTCGGCTCCCCATTGGCCTGCTGCTCGATGTTGTACACCTCCATTCCGCCCTGCGCATGCAGGGCGAAGGCGCACAGGAACAGCACAAAAAACGCAATACTGAGCGAGTACTGGTACAGCCATAGCACTATCCCACCCTGCTTCACGGGGCCGGGCGCGTCGGGTTTGCTGGGGTCGGGCTCCCGGTCTACTTCCTCGGCCTCGTCGAGCTTCTTGGATTCGGCGGAGCCTTTCTGACGCAGCTTCACGGTGAGCACCACGTACAGGGCCATTTGCAGAAACTCACTTTCCCAGTTCTCGAAAGTGGCCTCCACCCAGTGGCCGGAGCGCACGTATTTGCCCAGGCCCAGCTCGGGCAGGTGCATTTGCTTCAGCTCGTCGTTGTAGTCGTGCCAGCCGGTGAGCGTCTGCCCGCCCAGCGTGAGCAGCACCATGGTCGTGATGACCAGGGACAACCCGTTTTCGTAGAGAAACCGCCGCAGGGGCGACTTCGGCGTATGTTGAGTCATGGTTGGACAATGGGAAGGATGTACACGCGTGTACGCCCACACTGCCCAAAATGTGTTGCACTCAGCCAAGCAACCTCGGCAAATAACCGCCTGGGAGGACTACCCGATGAGTTTTTCGGTATAAACCACAGCCCCGCGCTACGTACTTCCCCCGCCATATTCACCCTGACAGCGGCCGGCAGGGAGCCTGATTGCTTTAAAGCATCACGGCCCGCCGGAACGTATCCGGCGGGCCGTGGGTAGGCAGTTCTTCAGCCAAGGGCTTACAACACGGACAGCTGCGCCTGATGGTTGTTTTTGTGGCGGAAGGTCTCGTCGTAGAGGGTGAGGCTGGCCTGCACGATTTTGTAAGCTTCCTCGCGGCCCATGAATTTCTCCACCACTACCTGCTTGTTTTCGAGGGCTTTGTAGTCCTCAAAGAACTTGCGCATTTCCAGCAGCGTGTGCGGGGGCAGCTCGGAGATGTCGTTATAGTGGTTCATCGACACGTCGTTGGCGGCCACGGCGATGATTTTGTCGTCTTCCTCGTTGTTGTCAATCATCTGCATCACGCCGATGACCTTGGCTTCGATCAGGCACATGGGTACCACATCTACCGAGCAGAGCACCAACACGTCCAGCGGGTCTTTGTCGTCGCAGTAGGTCTGCGGAATGAAGCCGTAGGCGGCGGGGTAGTGCACGGCCGAGAACAGCACGCGGTCCAGCTTGAGCAGGCCGCTGTCTTTATCGAGCTCGTACTTGCCCTTGGAGCCTTTGGGAATTTCGATGATGGCGTTGACAATGCCAGGAGCCTTGGAACCGTAGTTTACGTCGTGCCAGGGGTTGAAGTGAGCCATTGTGGTAACTGCGGGCTGCCGCGGTGCAAAGCGGGCAGCTAGGTAAGGGAGGAGGGATGAATTAAAGTCTGCTGAGGGCAAAAAACGACCAGCCAGCGCGGCCGCGGCTATTTTTTCTTGGTCAGCACGTCTTGCAAGGGTTGACCGGTGCAGCCGTCGGGCTCCTGAATATGGAGAAACCGGGCCACCGTCGGTGCAATATCGGTAATCCGCGCCGGATATGCCGATTCGCCCTGCGGCACGCGCCAGCCCCAGAACAGCAGCGGCACATGGGTATCATACGCACCGGACGAGCCGTGGGTGGTGCCTTTGTTCACCGGGTAAGAATAAGACTCCAGCCAGCCGGGCTCCATCACCACCATCACGTCGCCGGAGCGGCTGGGCAGGTAGCCGTTTTCCAGGTACATCAGCAGGCCGCTTTCCCAGTGCGACTTCTGCAAGTCCACGCCGGCCACGGCGCGCGTCACGCCCGTAAACTGCACGGCCATATCGACGACGGCCTGCTGCACCTGAGCCAGTTCCAGCTTCTTCTGAGCAATGAGCGGGCGGTTCAGGTACACCTGCTGGTTTTCGTAGCTGAGCACCCATTGGCCGGGGCCGTAGCGCCGCACCATGCGGGCCTGCAGCGAGTCGCGCCACAGCCGCGGCCCCACCGAGCCGGCCGGGATGCGCTGGCTCTTGAGAAACTCGGGCGAGTGCGCCGCGCCGTGGTCGGCGGAGAGAAACACCAGCGCCTGCCCTTTGCCCACGGTCTTGTCCAGGTAGTTCAGCAGGCGGGCCAGGTCGCGGTCGAGGCGCAGGTACGTATCCTCCGTCTCGATGGCATTCGGGCCGAACTGGTGACCCACGTAGTCGGTCGAGGAAAAGCTCAGGGCCAGAAAATCGGTCTGCCCGCGCTGGCCCAGCTGCTCGGCCCGAATGGCTTCGAGGGCGAAGTCCAGGGTGAGCGTGTTGCCGAAGGGCGTGGAGCGAATTACGTCGAGGTTGGCCGCGGCAGCCGTGGCCGGGGCCTCGCCACCCGTGGGCGCGGGGGCGGGCGCCTGGGCCGGGGCCACGCCGCTGAGTACCGGCAGGTTGTGCGGAAACACCGGTTTGGCTTCGCCGCGGAAGGCCGCTTCCCAGGCCACGTCGTCGGCGGTGCTTTCGGTGTAGGCGGCCAGCGGCAGCAGCGGCTCCCAGGCCTTGCTCAGGTACTGCTGGGCCAGCTTACGGCTGTTGAACTGCTGCACCCACTCGGGCAGCTGCTGGGTGTAGAACGTGCTGGTGATAAAAGCCCCGTTGGCGTTGTCGAACCAGTACGCCGCCGAGGCCGAGTGCCCGGCCGGCAGGATGGAGCCCCGGTCCTTGATGCACACGCCGATGGTCTTGGCCTGAAAGTTCGTGGCTAGGCGCAGCTCGTCGGTGATGGTGGTGGTGAGCATGTGCCGCGGCGACATCTGCCCGGCCGCCGCCGTGCCGCCCACCGCCTGCACGCTCTTGTCCTCGGTCACGTAGGTCGCCTTGCCGTCTTCGCGCACCAGCCAATTGTTGCCGATGATGCCGTGCACCGCCGGCGTGGTGCCCGTGTAGATGCTGGCGTGGCCCGGGCCGGTGTAGGTAGGCACGTAGTTGTAGTGGCAGTTCTCGAAGCTGAAGCCCTCGCCGAGCAGGCGCCGGAAGCCGTCCGAGCCGTACTTGTTCCAGTAGCGGTACAGGTAGTCGTAGCGCATCTGGTCCACCACAATGCCCACCACCAGCTTGGGGCGCGGCAGGGGCTTGGTTTTCTGGGCCGAAGCCGCCGGGCCGCTCAGCAGCGCCGTGGCGGCCAGCAGACCTGTCAGGAAGGTATTTCGCATGGGTAACACAGGGGTCAGCAGGGGTCCGTGGCCCGCGGGCCAATGAGGGCGCCAAAGTTACGGCCCAAACCCGCAATGCCCGCCCAACAATAGCCAATGTGCCCTTGCCCGCGTACACGCTAGCCATTACGCTTTGGTTACGTCCGCCCTTTCTTCCTTCTGGCATGCCCTTACAAGCCTCCGACCACGCCCTGCTCTTCGACATGGACGGCGTCCTCATCGACAATACCGCTTACCAGGCCCGCGCCTTCCAGCTGCTCTTCCGCGAGCTGGGCCTGGAGACGAAAGCCCTGCCCCTGCTCCGCCGCCTCAACGGCATGCCGGCCACCAACATTCTCAAGACCGTATTTCGCCACCCGGTACCGGAAAAGGAGCTGAAGCAGTACGCCGACCGCCGCGAATTTCTCTACCGCGTGCTCTACTGGGAAAAGCGCAAGGAGACGCCCGGCCTCACCGGGTTTCTCCAGGCGGCCCGTGCTGCCGGCTTCAAGCTGGCCTTGGGTACCGGCTCGGCCTCCGAAACCATCGGCTACATCATCGACCAGCTCGACCTGCGCCGCCACTTCGACGTGGTGGTGGGCAAGGACGACGTGGACCGCGGCAAGCCCCACGCCGATACGTTCACGGTGGCGGCCCGGCAGTTGGGCGTGCCGCCCGAGCGTTGCGTGGTGTTCGAAGACGCCATTCTGGGTGAGCAGGCCGCTTACAAAGCCGGGATGCGCTGCATTGCCGTGGCCAGTGGCCTGAAGCCAGAGCAGTTCCAGGCTCCCATGGCTGTTATCAAGGACTTCACCCAGCTCACCCCCGACATGGTGCTCACGCTGCTGGAGGCCCACCCCAAAGCACCCAAGCCGAGCAAGGAGCTGGCCCAGCGGCAGTACATGCACCTCTGAGCCCGGCCACTCGCTACCAAACACAACGCCCCGACAGAAATCTGCCGGGGCGTTGTGTTTAGGACGCAGGGAAGCTTACTCCACGACCAGTCGTGCAGTCTGGCTGCCGCTGCGCACCAGGTACACACCGCCCGGTAATCCGGCCGGCAACTGCCAGGCGGCGGTGCCGGCTGCGTCGGCGTGGGTTATCAGCACCGGGCGGCCCAGGGCGTCAAGCAGCTGAACCGGGGCGCCGGGGGCCGCGCCGCGCACCATGGTGGCGCAGTGAGCCGGGTTTGGAGCCAGGGTTAGGCCAGCGGCGGCCACGCGTACCGCTTTCAGGGGCGAGTAGGCCGCTGTACCATCGGTATCGACCTGGCGCAGGCGGTAGTAGAACAAGGATGCGCCGGCCGGCAGTTGCTCGTCGTGCAGCGCGTAGGTGCGGCGGTTCGTGCTGGTGCCGGCGGCCGCCACGCGCCCGATGGCCACGAAGTGCTGCCCGTTCAGGCTGCGTTCCACGTCGAAGTAAGCGCTGCGTTGCTCCTGGGCAGTGGCCCAGGCCAGGCGTACGGTGCCGGGACCAGCGGGCTCAGCCGTAAACTGCACCAGCGTCACCGGCAGCGGGGTGGCCGTACTCACGGCGTTCGACAGGGCGCCTTGGTCGGGCTGGGCCAGGTTGCTGTTGAGGGCCCGCACGCGGTAGTAATAGGTGCTAGCCGTGTTGGGCAGCCCCGTGATGGCCAGGCTCGTGGCCGGCGCAGCCACGGTGAAAGGCGAACCACCGACGGCCGTGGCAAACGTGCTGGTCGTCGATACCTCCACCGCGTAGCCGGTGACCGTGCCCAGGGCCGGCTCCGTCCAGTTGGCCGTGAAGCCGATGCCCGTGGCGCCCGAGCTGGTGACGCTGGTGGCGCCCGTGGCCGTGGGCACCACCATGGCGTAGCTGTTCACCCAGTTGGAGGTGGTACCCGTCAGGGCAAAGCCGTTTAGGTTGCCGTGGTTGGCGTTGCCGCTGACGTTGTAGAGCGGCAAGCCGAAGGGGTTGCTAACGTTGGGCGTGCCTTCGTCGAAGCTGTAGTAGGCCACCAGGCCGGCAGAGCCCAAAGCCACAATGTTCTTCATACCGGCCTGCAGCTCGGCGGCCGTGCGGGCCACGTTCCACACCCGCACTTCGTCGATGCGCAAGCTGGAGTGGTACCCGGCTTCGAGGGCGCCGATGAGCAGGTCGCGCCCGACGTTGTTGACCGGCCCGGAGCCGATGGTCACGCTGTTTTTCAGCTCGCCGTTGACGTAGATGTAGAGGGTCGAGCCTTCCCGCACGCCCGCTACGTGGTACCAGCGGTTCAAGGCCAGCGGCGTATTCGTGGCCGAGCAGGTGTAGAGCGTCGTGCCGCTCTCAAACCAAAACGAGGGAATGTCATCGTTGCCCGAGGTCGTCAGGTTCAGCAGCCACTCGTTGGTACCCGGCGCGGCGCCGGTGTTCCACTTGCCCGCCGCGGCGCCGTTGTCGTAGCCGGTGGAGGCTGCTTTTTTCAGCACCCAGGCTTCCACCGTGAAGTTGCCCGCCCCGAAATCCAGCGCGCCGCTGTCCGGCACGCGCACGTAGTCGTTGTCGCCGTCGAGGTCCAGCGCGTTGCCGGGCGGCATAATCACGGTGAAGGCCGTGCTCAAAGCCGTGCCCGCAGCCGTGATGACGCTGCTCGTGCCGGTGCTCGTGGCGCGGGCCGGCACCCGGAAGGTAATGGTGGTAGCCGTGTTCGACTCGATAACAGCCACCTCACCGTTGATGGTCAGGGCCGTGGCGCCGTCCAGGTTGGTGCCGGTCAGGGTGATGGGCATACCCGCCCCGGCCCGGTCCGGCGAGAAGCTGCTGATGGTGGGCAGCAGCGCTACCGTAAACGTGTTGGTGGTGCTGTTGGCGCTGCTAACGCCGTTCACGGTGGCCGTGGCAAACACCGTGTGACTGCCGGGGCTCAGGGTGGTGCCCGAGGTCAGCGACCAGTTACCGCTGGCGTCGGCCGTGGTCGTGCCGAGGCTGTTGCCGTCTACCCACACTGCCACCGTGCTGTTGACCGGAGCCGTGCCGCTGTAAGTCGGTGTGTCGGTGCTCAGGGTCGAGCCGTTGGCGGGCGTCAGGACCACGGGCGCCGCCGGCGGGGCCGCCGGGGTGGTGAAGGGTTGCACGCTGCCGTAGCCGGTGCCCGCCGCGTTGAGGGCGTAGGCCCGCACGTAGTAGGTGGTGTTGGCGGCCAGGCCCGTTACGGCCTGCGAGAAGCTGCCCAGGCCGTTGCCGAGGGCCAGCTTGGTGTCGGCCGTCGTGGGGGTGGTGCTGGTGGTGCTGTACACCACGCCGCGCTCCGTCACGCTGGCCCCGCCGTCGGCCGTTACGTTGCCGCCCAGCGTGGCGCCGGTGGCGGTGATGTTGGCCGCGGCATCCGTCGTTACGGTGGGCACGACGACGGTGGGCAGCTGCGCCAGGAAGTTGATCTGGGCGCCGGCCGGCTGGGTTAGCGTGGTGCCGCCAAACGTAGCCGCCGGCGTAACGCTGCCCGCCACGTACAGCTGGGTGCCGCTCAGGGCAATGCCGTAGCCGGCGTCGCTGCCGGTACCGCCGCCGCGCTGCACCCAGCCGTTGCTGAAGCTCGTGCCGTTGTCCACGTACTTGGCTACGTACACGTCGGTGCCGCCGGCACTGGTTAGGCTGCTGCCGGCGATGTTGGTGCCGAAGGATTGCAGGAAAAAGCTACCGGTTACGTACACGCTCGTGCCACTCACGGCAATGGCGTTGCCCAGGTCGGGGGTATTGGCCCCGCCCCCGCTGGTGGCCCAGCCGCTGGCCGCGCTCGTACCGTTGTCGGTGTACTTGACCACGAACAGATCGGTATTGTTCGAGCCCGCGCCGGGCAGCGAGGTGCCGGCGATGCTGAAGCTATTGTTGCTGCCGAAGGTCCCGGTCACGTACACATTGGTGCCATTCACGGCAATGCCGTTGCCCTGGTCGGTGCCGCCGCCGCCCCCGCTGGTGGCCCAGCCGTTGGCCACGCTCGTGCCGTTGTCGGTGTACTTGGCCACGTACACGTCGGCGCCGCCGGCCCCGGTCAGGGTGGTGCCGGCGATGTTCACGTTGCTGCTCGCGCTGGTGTAGCTGTAGTAGCCGGTTACGTACACCGCGGTACCGTTCACGGCAATGCCGAGGCCAACGTCACCGCTGGCGCCGCCACCACTGCGGGCCCAGCCGTTGGCCACGCTCGTGCCGTTGTCGGTGTACTTGGCCACGAACAGGTCGGTGCTGCCCGCCCCCGCCAACGTAGTGCCGGCAAAACTGGCACTGGTGCCGCTGGCAAATTGCCCGGTCACGTATACGCCGGCGCTGGTAGCCGCAATGGCGTTACCCTGTTCGTTGCCCGTACCACCGGCGCTGCAGGCCCAGGTGCCGGTCGCACTGCTGCCGTTATCCGTGTACTTGGCTATGAACACATCGTTGCTGCCCGCCCCAGCGAGTGAGGCACCGGCAATGACGGCGCCGCTAGCACTGGTGAAATAGCCGGTCACGTACACGCTAGTGCCGTTTACGGCAATGCCCAGGCCTTGGTCGTTGGAGCTGCCGCCGCCGCTCTGAGCCCAGGCCCAGGTGCTGCTGGCCGCGCTCCATTTGGCCACAAACATGTCGTTGGCGCCCGCACTGGCCAGCACGGTGTTGCCGAAGCCTACCGTACCCGAGAAGTTGCCGGTCACAAACACGTTGCCGGCCGCGTCGGTAGCGGTGGCGGTGGTGACGGAGGTGCCGCCCTGCAGGGGCAGGCCCAGGTCGCGCCAGGCCCCGGTGGCGGGGTCGAGCGGGGCCAATACCCCGGCATTGGCCGGCGCCAGGCGCAGCGGGGCCGTGCCAAAGCTGGCGGGCGTTGCCCCGGTGATGATACCGGCATACACCCCGGTGCTGTTGGCGGCAATGGCGTTGCCCTGGTCGCCGAAGATGCCGCCGCCGCTGTTGGCCCAGCCGTTGGTTGCGCTCGTGCCGCCGTCCACGTACTTGGCCACAAACGCGTCGTTGCTGGTGCCGTTGCCGGTCAGGGTCGTACCGGCGATGCTGGCGCTGTTGCCGCTGGCAAACTGGCCCGTCACGTACACGCCCGTGCCACTTGCGGCCACGCTCCGGCCGATGTCGGTGCCGAGACCACCGCCGCTGCGGGCCCAGCCGTTGCTCACGCTCGTGCCGTTATCGGTGTACTTGGCCACAAAAAGGTCCTCACTGCCACTAGACGCGAGGGCGGCGCCAGCAATGCTGGCCCCCGCGGCGCTGTTGAAATACCCCGTCAGGTACACGTTGCTACCGTTTACGGCGATGCCGTACGCGGCTTCGGTGCCGGCACCGCCCCCGCTGCGGGCCCAGGTACCGGCCGCACTGCTGCCGCTGTCCACGTATTTGGCCACAAACAGATCGGTGCCGCCCGCTCCGGCCAGCGTGGTGCCGGCGATGCGGGCATTGGTGGCGCTGGTAAACTGCCCCGCCACGTATACGCCGCTACTGGTGGCCGCAATGCCATACCCATTGTCGCTGCCCGTGCCGCCGGCGCTGATGGCCCAGCCGTCCGTCACCGTACTGCCGTTGTCGGTGTACTTGGCCACAAAGGCATCGGAGCTGCCCGCGCCAGCCAGTGCCGTGCTGGCGAAGTTGGCACCGGTACCACTGGTAAACTGGCCCGTCACGTACACACTCGTACCGTTCACCGCAATGCTGTTGCTCTGATCAAAGGAGGTACCGCCGCCGCCGCGGGCCCAGGTGCCCGTTGCGCTGGTGCCGTTGTCCACGAACTTGGCCACGAATACATCGGTGCTGCCGCTGGTGCCCCCGGCATTGGTCAGGCTCGTACCGGCAAAGCTGGCGCTGGAGCTTCCAAAGTACCCGGTTACGTACACGTTCGTGCCGCTCACGGCAACCCCGTACCCCCGGTCAGTGCCCGTGCCGCCCCCAGCCGCCGCCCAGGCCCAACGGCTGGTGGCAGCGTTCCACTTGGCTACGAACATGTCGTCGGAGCCAGTACTGGTCAGCGCCGTGTTGCCGAAGGTTATGGCGCCCGAAAAATAGCCGGTCACCAATACGTCGCCGTCGGCATTGACGGCCGTGGCCTGGATGATGGATGTACCGCTGGTGGCCGACTGAAAGTTGTTGCCGCTGGTGGCGGCGGTCCAGGTCGGCGCCTGGCCCATGGTCTGGCGTGGCAACAGCCATAGGCCCCAATAGGCCACTAGCAAGCACACGGCACGCAGCCCGCGCCGGGTAAGCGAGTAGTTGTGTTTCATGCAACAGGTTGGAGCGCCACTTCCAGAGGTAAGGCAGGTACAGGTAAAAGAACAGATCATACCAGCTGTGCAGCGGCATCTCACACAGGCATTCCAGCAAAGGTACGCCCCTCAACGAGCATTATTCCCAGGAAACAGGAGGACATTTTCTTGTCAGCTGGTTGTTCGCCACGCTATTATGTGCTACAGGTATAACAAAGCCATATTTAGCTAACTTGCTATACCCATGTAGGTATAGCAAGTGCTATATTATTATGAGTGTTTATACCTAAATGCGTATAAGGACCACTCTGTTCTTAATAGACGTTATACCTGTTGCGTTTGTCATCGTATGCAGCCAAGGCGCTCGGTCCCTTTGCCTGCATTGCTTCCCACCATGACCACTACTGCTTCGATTCCCCTTCTGCTGAGCACCACGGCCGTGGTGCGGGCCCATTTTGGACTGTCGCTGCGGCAGCTGGGCCGCTACCTGGGCGTATCCGCTGGCTTCGTGTCACACGTGGAGACCGGACGCAAAGGCCTGCCCCCAGCGCTGGCGCCGCGCCTGCTCGGGCTCAGCCACCTCCTACCCCCGCCGCTGGGCCAAGGAGCAGCCACCCCGCCCGAGCCGGTCATCTACGCCCCGCTACAGCCGCTGCCGCCACCGGAAGCGCTGGGCACGGCCCCGATCGGCACGGCGCTGCCCGCCCCGGAACCGCTGCACCGGCGCCTGCGCGACTGCCGCCTGCGGCTGCTGGAGCAGGGTCAGCGCCTAGCCCAGCAGCAGGCCCGCGCGGCGGCGCTGGCTCACCGGCATTGGGGCCTGGTCCAATTGCAAGCCGCACCCACGCCCGCCGAACCCAAAGAAGCTGCTCACTACGCCCGCTGGCTCGGCGAGCTGGCTACCGACCTAGCCAACGACGACTCCGATCCGGCTGGGGCCGCGGCGGCGCGGCACCTGCTGGCGGCCCGCGTAGCTGGGCTCCGGGCCGAAGCAGCCTGGTTGGAAGCTCTGGGCGCTGTCGACCCGAAGTCGTGATTCGTCTTCGCGCCCATTGCCTTCCCAAAATGTATAGCCCCGGTGGCTGCTATTCCTAAAATAGGATGAAGCCAATCCAAGGGCAAGCTCTACCTTATTGCCGGCAACTCCGCCACCTTATCTATCCCCTTTTATGTCCTTTCCAGTAAGCTTACTCCGTACCCAGGCCGAGTGCGACGCCGCACTGGCCGCCCTCCAACTCGAGCTGCGCGAGTTCACCGTGCGCGACCAGCAGCTCGACCTGCGCGCCGACAAATCGGCTGACCGGGCCACCGAGCGGGCCAGCGCCCTGCAGCAGGCCACCGAAGAAGTCACGCGCCTCACCCCGCTGGTATCGGCCCTCACGCCCGGTACCAAGGAGCACCGCGCCTTGCAGCGCATGCTCACCCAGGCCAGCCGCCGCGCCGAAGACCTGAGTGCCACCGCCGCCGGCAGCACCCAGACGCCGGTGGATGCCTTCCTGCAAGCCGTGGACGTGCGCCAGGTGCAGGTGCAAGTGCCCGAGCTGCAGCAGGCCATTGCCGAGCTGACCGCGCACCGCGCCGGCCTGCCGGCCTAAGCGCAGCCCTTAGATTAGCCCCTATTGCAACGCCAAACGGCCCGCTTCCTGCGCAGGAAGCGGGCCGTTTGGGTTAGCAAGCCGCGGCCGGAGCCGCCTCCGCCGCGGTGGGCACGATTACCCCGTACAGCTCGGCCACGGCGGGATAGAAGCTTAGGTAACAGCATAGACCCGCAAGGTACGCAACCCGCCTAGCCAATGCCTCAACACAAAACCGGCCCCCCTCCCTGATGGGAAGCGGGCCGGCTCGAGTAGTGCGGATGCGGTCCTAGCGGCTGGCCGCCAGTGCCTCAGCGCCACCCACGATTTCGAGAATCTCGTTCGTAATGGCGGCCTGACGGCCCCGGTTGTAGGTCAGCTTGAGGGCCTTAAGCAGCTCACCGGCGTTTTCGGTGGCTTTGTCCATGGCCGTCATGCGGGCGCCGTGCTCCGAGGCGTTGCTTTCCAGCACCGCCTTGTAGAGTTGGATCTTCAGCGAGGTCGGAATCAGCGTCTGCACGATTTCCTCCTTGCTCGGCTCGAAGATGTAGTCCATGTTCGCGTTGGCGGCAGTGGTCGTCGCGGGCTCGGCGGGCGGCAGAATGGGCAGCAGCTGTTCGGTGCGCACAATCTGGGTAGCCACGTTCTTGAACTCGTTGTACACCATCACCACCTCGTCGAACTGCCCGGCGCGGAAACCGGCCATGGCTTCCTCAGCCGCCGCGCGCACCGTGTCGAACGACAGCTGCTGGAACACGTGGGTGTAGTTGCCCACCAGCTCGCCGCGGCGCCCGAAGTAGTCGTGCGCCTTGCGGCCGATGGCCATGATGCTCACGCCGCCATTGGCCGCCTGCGCAGCGTAGCGCTCCTGCATCAGCTGATTCACCGTTTTGATGATGTTGCTGTTGAAGGCGCCGGCCAGGCCACGGTCGGAAGTAATGGCAATGACGAGTACCCGGCGCACGTCGCGCTGCTCGCCGTAGCCGCCGGTCACGTCGGCATCAGCTCCCTGCGAGAGGTTGCTCAGGATGCCGTTGAGCCGCTGGGCGTAGGGACGCATGCGCATGATGTTGTCCTGCGCGCGGCGCAGCTTAGCCGCCGCCACCATTTTCATGGCTTTGGTGATTTGCTGCGTCGAGCTGACCGACTGAATGCGTCCGCGGATTTCCTTTAGGTTAGCCATTGAATGGTTGAATTGTTAAATGGCTAAATGGTTGATTGTTCTCGCGTTGCCAGAACGACCAACCATTTAGCCATTCAACCATTTAACAATCTATTTCGCAGCGTACGAAGACGCCAGGTCGTTGATTACCTGACGGATGGTGCCCGTGATGGTGTCGTCGAGCTTACCGGCTTTCAGGCCAGCCAGCACGTCGGCGTGACGGGTGTTCATCACCTGCGTGAACTCCTTCTCGAACTCGCGCACGCGGTTCACCGGGATGCGGTCCAGGAGGCCGTTCGTAGCGGCGTAGATGATAGCCACCTGATCTTCCACCTTCACCGGCGAGAACTGCGGCTGCTTCAGGATTTCGAGGTTGCGACGGCCGCGTTCGATGGTGAGCTTGGTCGAAGCGTCCAGGTCCGAGCCGAACTTAGCGAAGGCTTCCAGTTCGCGGAACTGAGCTTGGTCCAGCTTCAGCGTACCGGCTACCTTCTTCATCGACTTGATCTGGGCCGAACCACCCACGCGTGATACCGAGATACCCACGTTGATGGCCGGACGGATACCCGAGTTGAACAGGTTCGTCTCGAGGAAGATCTGACCGTCCGTAATCGAAATTACGTTCGTCGGGATGTAAGCCGATACGTCACCCGCCTGGGTCTCGATGATGGGCAGTGCCGTCAGCGAACCACCGCCCTTCACGATGCCTTTCAGGCTCTCGGGCAGGTCGTTCATGTTCCGGGCGATGTCGTCCGAAGCGTTGATCTTAGCGGCGCGCTCCAGCAGGCGGCTGTGCAGATAGAATACGTCGCCGGGGTAAGCTTCGCGGCCCGGGGGGCGGCGCAGCAGCAGCGACACTTCGCGGTAAGCGACAGCCTGCTTGGAGAGGTCATCGTACACCACCAGAGCCGGACGGCCCGAGTCGCGGAAGAACTCACCGATAGCAGCGCCCGTGAACGGAGCAAAGAACTGCATCGGAGCCGGATCGGAAGCCGAAGCGGAAACCACCACGGTGTAGTCCATAGCGCCGCCGCGCTGCAGCGAGTTTACGATCTGGGCAACCGTCGAGGCCTTCTGGCCGATGGCTACGTAGATGCAGAACACGGGCTCACCGCGCTCGAAGAACTCGCGCTGGTTCAGGATGGCGTCGAGGGCTACGGTCGATTTGCCGGTCTGACGGTCACCGATGATCAGCTCGCGCTGGCCACGGCCAATCGGAATCATGGCGTCGATAGCCTTGATACCGGTTTGCAGGGGCTCGTTTACGGGCTGACGGAAGATTACGCCCGGAGCCTTGCGCTCCAGCGGCATGTCGTACAGCTCGCCGGCAATGGGGCCACGGCCGTCGATGGGCTGGCCCAGCGTGTTTACCACGCGGCCCACGATGCCCTCACCTACTTTGATCGAGGCAATCTTGTTGGTGCGGCGTACGGTTGCGCCCTCGCGGATTCCCGAGTAGTCGCCGAGCATTACGGCACCTACGTTGTCTTCTTCGAGGTTCAGAACCAGAGCCTGCAGGCCGTTCTCGAACTCAATCAGTTCGCCCGATTGGGCTTTCGAGAGGCCGTAGATGCGGGCTACCCCGTCGCCAACCTGCAGCACCGTACCGACTTCTTCGAGTTCGGCTTCGGTCTTGAAATTGGACAACTGCTCCCGCAGAATGGCGGATACTTCATCCGGACGTACTTCTGCCATGATGCTGACTTATAGTTGGGCGTGGAAGGGGTTCTCTTTAAAGGTGGCGCGCAGGCGGTTGAGGCGCGTGCGTACCGAGTCATCGATCTGCCGGTCGCCGAGGCGCAGCACAAACCCGCCGATAAGCGAGGGGTCCACGTGCTCCTTGAGCAGCACCTGGCCGCCGGTCTGATCTTTTACCAGACGCTCCACATGGGCGCGGAGTTCCGGGGTAAGCGGCGTGGCCGTGGTCACGTCCGCCGATTGAATACCGCGCAGCTTGTTGAACTGGGCCAGGAACTCCGGGGCCACAAATTCCAGCGCGTTTTCGCGGTTTTTTTGGGTAATGATGGTGAAGAACCGCATGGTGAGGTCCGACACCTTGCCGTCAAACAGCCGCCGCAGGATGGCCAGCTTCTTGTCGTGCTGCACGATGGGGTTGCGCAGCAGCAGGCGCAGGTCGCGGCTGCCTTCCAAGGTGTTGCCGAACAGGTCCATGTCCTGTTTCACCGCATCCAGCGTACCCTGCTCGTTCGCCAGGTCCAGCAGGGACTTGGCGTAGCGGGCGGCGACTCGTAGTTCAGACATTGGGGAATGGTATTGAGTATTTGGTATTGAGTACTGAGTAGAGCGTCCCGAAAGAGAAACCTAACTACTCAATACTCTATACTCACTACTAGTTGAGTTTTACCTCTTGCAGGTAGTCGGTCACCAGCTGCTTTTGGGCAGCCGAGTCCGTCAGTTCGCGGCGCAGGATGCGCTCGGCAATGTCGATAGACAGTTGCGCGGCCGTGTTTTTCACTTCGGCCAGGGCAGCGTTCTTCTCGTTCTGGATGGCTTCGCGGGCCTGCATGATGAGGCGGGCGCCTTCGTCCGTAGCCTTTTGCTTAGCCGTTTCGATGAGCTGGTTGCTGATCGAGGTGGCTTCGTGCAGAATACGGTCACGCTCCTGCCGGGCTTCGGCCAGCAGCTTTTCGTTGCCGGCTTTCAGGGCCTGCATTTCCAGCTTGGCTTGGTCGGCCTGGCGCAGGGCGCTTTCGATGGATTCTTCCCGCTCGCGCAGGCCGCCCAGGATGGGCTTCCACGCAAACTTTGCCAGCAGGAACACCAGCAGCAGGAACACGACAAACTGCCAGAACAGCAGACCCAGATCGGGGGTAATCAGATTCATGGCCTTAGGAGCAATGCGTGTGGGAAATAGGCTGCGGCCAGCGGCAGGCCAAGGCCCGCCAGGTACCGGAGCCGCTCCGGTCAGTTACACCAACACGGCCGCCTGCTGCCCTGCCAAAGCAAGGCGACAGGCGGCCGCTTATGGGTGACTGTTATTGCAGACGCAGGGCTACCAGCAGGCAGACTACGACGGCGAACAGGGTGGCGCCTTCGATAAGGGCGGCCGCGATGATCATCGCCGTTTGGATCCGGCCCGAAGCTTCCGGCTGACGGCCGATAGCTTCCATGGCGCTGCCGCCGATGCGGCCAATGCCGAGACCAGCACCGAGGATAGCCAGACCAGCACCCAGGCCGGCGCCCATTACGGCCAGACCAACAGCATTAACAACCTGCAGCAACAGAGTGAGCAGCATAACAGAGGGAGTTAGGAGAGTGAAAAAAAGTCAGAAAAGCAAAAAGGGGAAAGTCAGTCTTAGTGAGGCGCGGCAGCCGACTCGGGGTTATGGGTATGGTCACCACCGAAGCCCAAGTCGTTGTCGTGGTGGTGCTCCTCCACCGCCCCGCCGATGTACATGGCCGAGAGCAGGGTGAAGAGGTAAGCCTGCAGCAGGGCCACCAGCATTTCCAGCACGTTGATGAAGAGCGCGAAGCCCACGCCCAGCGGCGACACGGCCACGCTCTTGAAGATGAAGATGAGCGAGATGAAGCTCAGCACGATGATGTGACCAGCCGTGATGTTGGCGAACAGACGCACCATCAGCGAGAACGGCTTGGTGATGATGCCGATCAGCTCGACCGGAATCATGATGGGCAGCAGCCAGGTCGGCACGCCGGGCGTGGCGAAGATGTGGCCCCAGTAGTTCTTATTGCCGCTGAAGATGGTGATGAGCAGCGTGAACAGCGCCAGCAGGAACGTGATGCTGATGTTGCCGGTCAGGTTAGCCGCGCCGGGCAGCAGGCCCAGCAGGTTGTTGAACCAGATAAAGAAGAACAGCGTGAGCAGGTACGGCAGGTAACGCTCGTACTTGGGACCGATGTTGATCTTGGCCACGTCGTCGCGGATGAAGGCGATGATGGGCTCGAAGAACGACTGTATGCCGCTCGGAGCTTTGCCGCGGTTCTTTTGGTAACCGCTGGCTACGGCGAAGAATACCACAATCAGAATCACCGCGCTCAGCAGCATGGAAGCCACGTTCTTGGTGATGGAGAAGTCGTAGACTTTGCTGCCATCTTCAGCTTCCAGCTTCTCGTGCTCCAGCTTCAGGCCGTCGTAGGTCTGGCCGTGGGCGAGCTTGCTGGAGGAAAATACCGACAGGCCTTTGCCGGACTGGTAGGCAATAACCGGCAGCGGCAGGGTGATGTGCGAGTGGCCAATCGTGGCGAAGTGCCATTCGTGAGCATCAGCCACGTGGTGCAGAATCATCTCACCGGGCTTGAACTCACCTTCTTCCGTGGCTTCCACCTGGGTGGCCGAGGTAGAAGGCACGTCGCCGTGATGCTCTTGCGCAAAAACGGGCAACGTCAGAATCCAGAAGAATAGGAGCAGAAACCGCTTCATTAAGAACACTTTAGGGGAAAACGTATCCAAAACTATACCTCCTCGGAGCCCGGTTTTGAAAACGGGCGCAAGTTAGTCACGACGTTCCAGACTTCAAACCCGGTGTAGAGAAAATACAGGAGGAAGAAGAGGCCCAAAAAAGTCCAAGTGCTGTTGCCAGCCTTGGCGCCGCCGCGAACTAAGTAAGTTACAATGGTGCCCAAAGCCAGTACCAAGCGCAGGGCCGTGGTGCTGAACCAGGCCGTCATCAACGACTCAGGGTTGCGCTGGTAAGCGCGCCAGGTCAGCCAGAACGTGATGCCGGTGAGCACCGCGAAGAACAGCAACAACCACCCAGCGCTGGGGTGCACCACTGCCGCGCCGAACTGCACACGCAAGGCATAAATGCCGGCGCCGAGCAGCAGGGAAAAGATCAGCAGATTGCGAAGGAAGCGGTTCATCAGGAGCAAGCGGCGCAGGCCGGGAACGAGTAGTCTTGGTTAAGGAGCAGCCGTAGTGGCCGCGAGAAGGTCTATTTGTCGCTGGAAACCGCCTTGATGATCTGGTACATGGCGACAAAGACGCCGAATAAGGACAGTGCGATGGTAGCCCAGGGCCGCCAGCCGTACCGCCCATCGAGCCAGACGCCGAGCCAGGTACAGAGCCCGATAGTTACCAGCATCTGAAAGCCCACGCCCGAGTAGCGGCCGATCTGGCTGCTGCTGCGTTTGTCTTCGGGAGAGGTCGGCTCGGGCATGAATTTTCAATGAAGGGCTGCAAAGGTACGCCACGAAGTTCATATGCGTTGCCAACCTGCACTAAATGAGCCCTAATCAGTAGAGCAAACCCGTAGGCCGTTGAAATTCGCGTACTTTTAGCTGCTTTGCGGCGTTGTAGAAGCTCGGGGCCAATCCGAACGAAACAGCTGCCGACCAGCGTTTTCCCCGCGACTCATCCGTTCATCCACCGCCCTGTTGCCCGTGCTGAATTCCGCGCGCTTTGCCTTACCCACTGTTTATGGTCTGCTAGTGGCCAGCGCGGCCGCGTGGCTTAGCGGCTGCGCCGCTGAGAACCACAACATCATTGCCCGTACTTACCAGAACATTACCGCCCGCGACAACGGTTACTTCCTGGCGCGGGAAAAAATGCGCGCTGAGGAAGCCAAGCTCTATAAGGAGCGCCAGAACGACTACAACCGGGTGCTGCCCTTGCTACCGGTAGTCGATTCGGTGAAGGCCTTGCAGCTGACGGCCGCCATGGACGAGGTAGTGAAAAAGGCTTCATTGCCCATTCAGCGCCGCGGCAGCAGCGACTGGACCGACGACTCGTACATCCTCATCGGCAAGACCCGCTATTACAAGCGGGAGTTTGAGGATGCGGCTAAGACTTTTAAGTACGTCAACACCGTCAGCACCGACGCCAACGCCCGGCACGAGGCGCTGATCTGGCTCATGCGGACTTATATGGCCACCAACGAATGGGACAACGCCTCGTCGGTATCGGACCTGCTCGATAAGGAACAAGGCACCGAGGCCAACGCACGCGAACTGTTTCTGACCCGCGCCCAGTACTACCTGCACCAGGGCAACGACAAGCTGGCCATCGAGAATCTGCAAAAGGCCATTCCGTACATTCCCAAGAAGGATGAGCGCAGCCGTACGCGCTACGTACTGGCCCAGCTTTACCAGAACAACGGGCAGGATAAGGAAGCCTACGCTGAGCTGAACAAAATCCTGAAGCGCAACCCGCCCTACGAGCTGGACTTCTTCTCCAAGCTGATGCTGGGGCAGGTATCGGACCTGAACCTGGCCGACCGCGCCCGACTGGAGAGGTACTTCGCCAAGCTGCTGAAGGACCCCAAGAACAAGGAGTACCGCGATAAGATCTATTACGAGATGGCCCGGCTGGACTACCGCCAGCAGCACTACGACCAGGCACTGAACCTGCTGAACCAATCGGTACGGGCCAGCACCACCAACCGGGCGCAGAAGGGCTACGCCTACCTGCTGACCGGCCGCATCTATTACGAGAACCTGCAGAAGTACCGGCTGGCAGCGGCCTACTACGACAGCACTACGCAGATGCTGCCGAAAACGGCTCCCGAATACGCGGCTACCAAGGAGCGCAGCGACATCCTGCGGGACTTTGCCCAGCAGCTGACCATCGTGGAAACCCAGGATAGCCTGCTTACCCTCGCCAAGCTGGATACGGCCACCCTGCGCAGCCGCCTGCTGACTTATGCCGACGCCCAGATTCTGCGGATGCAGAAGGATGCGGAAAAGCAGGCTGCCTTAGCCAACCGTGGCACTAACCAGACCGGTACGGGCCAGGACTTGAGCCGTACGGGTAACCCTGAAGCCGATCCGCTGGCCTTTGCCTCCGGCTCCACGGGCCGACAGTGGTACTTCGACAACCCAACCTCGCTCAGCACCGCCCGCGGCGATTTTGAGCGGCGCTGGGGCAACCGCCCGCTCACCGACAACTGGCGTCTGAGCAGCCTGGCTACTACCGGTGCTCCGTCGCCGGGGGGCGCGCCGGTAGCTGTGGGCGGCGCCAACAACTCGGCCATTAACCCAGCTGGTGAGGCTTCGGCCCAGCAAGCCACGCCCCAGGATGAGCGCAACTTCCTGGCTAATCAACTGCGCCGGGCCATACCCTTTACCCCGGAACAAAAGCAGCAGGCCGAGGCCAAGATTGAAGAGGCGTTGTTCGCGCTAGGGGCTATCTACAACCAGCAGCTAAAGGAGCCCGGCAATGCCGCGCAGGCGTACGAGCAGCTGCTGCAGCGCTACCCCAAGGGCCCGCACACGGTGGAGACGTACTATACGCTCTACCTGATTTACAGGGAGCTGAATGACCCCAAAGCCGAAGCTTACGCCCAGCGGTTGCGGCAGGAATACCCGAATTCCTCCTACGCCCGCCTCGTGGCCGACCCCGAGTATCTGCGGCGTACCTCGGTGGCCAACGAACACATGGCCGTGCGCCTGGATTCGGCCTTTGCCCTCTACAAGCAGCAGGAATTCAAGAAAGCCTCCGCCGCTCTGGTGCGGGCTCGTAAGCAGTACCCGGAAACCGACCTGAATGACCGGGCCGAGTACCTGCAGGCCCTACTCGTTATCCGGACGCAACCGCCGGTAGCGCACAAGCCGGTGCTGTCGGCTTTTCTGAAGAAGTACCCCGAAAGCCCGCTGGCGCCACGAGTGGAGAGCATGCTGCTGACCTACAACCACTACGAAGCGGGTATGCTGCCCGGCGCGCTGGCCTCGACCGAAAAGCCGGCCGTGTCCTTCTTCCGCCCCGGTGAAGTGGATAACCGCATGCGCATTGCCTACGGCGCCGACGAGCTACCGACCACCAAGCCCGCCCCCGCTACGCCGGCTGCTACCGGCACGGCGCCGGCCCCGAACGCCGCTGCACCTACCAAGAATGGTTCGCAGCCCGCTCCGACCACGAAAGGGCAACCAACCAAAGCCGACGCCAAGCCGACTACCCCGACAGCAGAGCCGCCTACGCAGCCTGGCACTACTCCGGCTGCCAGCACACCTCCTACGCCCAATTCCGCAGCTCCGCAGCCGGCTACTCCGGCCGTAGAACCTTCGCCTTACACGGCAAACCTGAATGCTCCGCACGCAGTAATTATTGCCTACCCGAAGGATGCCGCCGCGTTCAGCGACCTGCAAGCTCAGCTTACTGCCTACAACAACCGCTTTTTCAAGGCCAATAACCTGCAGATTCAGTCTCAGGCGCTGGGTGCCACGCAGCAGGTGCTGATTGTGCAGTCCTTGCCCACTAGCAAAGTGGCTCAGAACTACGCTCTGAAGCTGCGCGGGCCGCAAGGCCCGCTCATGAAGCTGCGCAACGCGGGTTACCAATCCTTCCTTATTGGTATTGATAACCTACCCGTGCTGCTTTCGCGCGGCAATCTGGAGGAGTATTTGCGCTTCGCCCAGCCCGTTTACCGTCCGTAATTTTTCGGCATGTCCCCTACCGTTTCGCGGTCCAAACCCAGTTTCCGGGCCAAGCCCAACCGTCCCGAACGCTTCGCCGCCCTTACCCGCACGCTGTGGGTACTCTTCGGCGCCGGCGTGGTGGGCGCTATTTTCTACGTGTTTGCCGTCAGCGTGAACTTGTTCAACCTGTTCGGCAGCATGCCCAACCTGAAAACGCTCGAAAACCCCAAGAGCGAGCTGGCCTCCGAGGTCTACTCATCCGATGGGGTACTGATGGGCAAGTACTTCCGCGAAAACCGCACTCCGGTAGGTTACGAGGACTTGCCGCAGAACCTGATCGATGCGCTGGTCGCTACCGAGGATTCCCGCTTCGAAGAGCACTCCGGCATCGACGCCAAAGCCATGGTGCGCGTAGCCGGTGGTGTGCTGACGGGCGGGGCGCTGGGCAAAAGCGGCGGCGGCTCCACCATCACGCAACAGCTGGCCAAGCTGCTCTTCCGCACCCGCGAAGACCTCAACGACGGCAAGCTCAACGACGTGCCGGGGCTGCGCATGCTCATCACCAAGACCAAGGAATGGATTCTGTCGGTGCGGCTGGAACGCAACTACACCAAGCGCGAAATCCTGCGCATGTACCTCAACCAGGCGGAGTACGGCTCGAATGCCTTCGGCATTTTCACGGCGTCCAAGACCTTCTTCAACAAGAAGCCCCAGCAACTGAAGCTGGAGGAATCGGCCCTGCTGGTAGGCCTCGTCAACGGGCCCACGTGGTTTAACCCCGTGCGCAACCCCGCCCGCAGCCGCAAGCGCCGCGACTGGGTGCTCAGCCAGATGCGCAAGTACCAGTACATCGACGACGCGACGTACACAGCGGCGGTGGCCAAACCTATCAAGCTTGATTACAAGGTCGAAAACCAGAACGAAGGCATTGCCCCGTACTTCCGGGTGGAAGTGAGCAAAATGCTGCGCTCCTGGGCCAAGGAAACTGACCACGATCTGTACGCCGACGGCCTGAAAATCTACACCACCATCGATTCGCGCATGCAGAAGTATGCCGAAACGGCCGTGGCCGACCACATGAGTCTGCAGCAGAAGTGGTTTGATGCGCACTGGAAAGGCCAGCAGCCCTGGCGCGACGAAAACGGCCGCCTCATCCCGAACTTCCTGAGCACTTCCATCAAGCGCACGGAACGGTACCGCAGCCTGCAGGCCCGCTTTCCCGACAACCCGGATTCCGTCAAGTACTACCTAAACAAGAAGTACCGGATGAAGGTGTTTACCTGGAAAGGTGGCGAAAAGGAAGTACTGATGTCGCCGATGGACTCCCTGGCGTACTACAAGCGCCTGCTGCACGCCGGCTTCATGGCCATGAACCCACTCAACGGGCAAGTGAAAGCCTGGGTAGGCGGCATCAACTTCAAGTACGTCAAGTACGACCACGTGAAGCAGGGCAAACGCCAGCCGGGCTCCACCTTTAAGCCCTTCGTGTACGTAGCGGCCATCGACCAGGGCTACTCGCCCTGCTACCAGCGCCCCGACGTAGCTACCACCTTCCCGGCCGTGGCCGGCCGCCCGGCTTACACCCCCAAGAACTTCGAGGGCAGCTTCTCCGGCCGCACCTTCACCCTGCGCCAGGCGCTGGCCCGCTCCATGAACTCCATTACGGCTTGGCTGGTGCAGAAGCTCGGTCCTGAAACCGTGGTAGCCTACGCCAAGCGCCTCGGCATCACCTCCCCCATCGAAGCCGTGCCGGCCGTGGGCTTCGGCTCCTCCGACGTGAGCATTTACGAACTGGCCGGCGCTTACAGCACCTTCGTCAACAAAGGTGTGTGGACAGCCCCAATGATGGTGACGCGTATCGAGGACAAAAACGGCAACGTACTGCGTGAATTCGTACCGCAGACCAAGGAAGCCCTGAGCGAAGAAACGGCCTACTTGATGACCTACATGATGCGCGGTGCCGTGGAAGAACAGGGTGGCACGTCCATTATCCTGCGCGGCGGCTTCAAGTTCCCCTATCAGATGGCCGCCAAGACGGGCACTACCTCGAACTACTCCGACGCCTGGTTTATGGGCATGACGCCCGACCTGGTGTGCGGCATGTGGGTAGGTGGTGAAGACCGCAGCATCCACTTCCGCACCGGTGCCTATGGCCAAGGTTCGCGCCTCGCGCTGCCGATCTACGGCATCTTCATGAAGCAGGTGTACAAGAACAATAAGGAGATTGGCATCAGCACCGGCGAGTTCCCCAAGCCGGCTCAGCCCCTGAGCCTCGAAATCGACTGCTCGCGCTACTACGGCGGGCAGCGCGACACCATCCCGTACGAGCAGAAGCTGAACCAGGCCGATCTGCAGGATATCGATAAGGAAGATATCTAAGTCGCTTTTTTAGGCTCCCTATCTTTTGCCCGGCTTCGGTCCCTATGCCCGAAGCCGGGCTTTTTGTTGCCCACCCGCTTCGGTGTTACTAGTTGGCTAGAACTGATGAGCCGTTGAATTCTGCCAACCCCACCGTTGTTTTGGTAGTTTAATCCTCCTGTAGACTTTCGTTTCCCGCTGTATGGCTGCCAAAGCCCACTTGCAAGAGCAAATTCGCCTGCTGCCGCACCGGCCCGGCATATACAAGTACTTCGACGAGGAAGACCACATCATTTATGTGGGCAAGGCCGTCGACCTGCGCAAGCGCGTCAGCAGCTACTTCACCAAGAACGACCACAATAAGAAAACCCAGCAGCTGGTCAAGAACATTCACCGCATCGAATTCACCATCGTGGATTCGGAGTCGGATGCCTTTCTGCTGGAGAACAACCTCATCAAGCAGCACCAGCCCAAGTACAACATCTTACTTAAGGACGGTAAGACCTACCCCTACATCTGCGTGACCAACGACCGGTTTCCGCGGGTGCTGCCTACGCGCCAGAAAATCAACGACGGTTCGCGCTACTACGGCCCCTATGCTACTGGCACCGGCCTGAACGTCATCCTGGAGCTTATCCGAGCCTTGTACCCTCTCCGCACCTGCACGTACAACCTGAGCCCCGAAAACGTGGCTGCCGGCAAATACAAGGTGTGCCTGGAGTATCACATTGGCAATTGCAAAGGTCCTTGCCAGGACCTCATCGACGAGGAAAGCTACAACCATCACATTCAGCAGATCCGCAACATCCTCTCCGGCAACCTGACCGTAGCCAAAAATTACTTCAAGGACCGCATGATGCAGGCGGCTATGGAGCAGCAGTACGAGCTAGCGCACCAGTTCAAGGTGAAGCTTGACAAGCTCGATGATTTCCAGGCTAAGAGTACCGTCGTCAACGCGTCGCTGTCCAACATCGACGTGTTCAGCATTGCCTCCAACGAAAAGTCGGCTTTCATCAACTACCTCAAGGTGATGAACGGCTCCATCATCCAGACCCAGTCCCTGGAGGTCCAGAAGAAGCTCGATGAAACCGACCCCGAAATCTTGGCCCCGATGGTAATGCAGCTGCGGCAAGAGTTCGAAAGCGAGTCCCGAGAAATACTGGTTAACGTCGAGCTGCCGGATCTGCCCCTTCCGGGCGTAAAGGTAGCCGTGCCCGAAATCGGGGATAAGCGCAAGCTGCTCAACCTCTCCATCAAGAACGTGCTGTACCTGCGCAAGGAGAAGGAGTCCATGAACGAGAAGTCCAAGGACGTAAACGAGGTAAGGATTCTGGAAACGGCTAAGAAAGACCTGCACCTCAAAGACCTGCCGCGGCACATCGAGTGCTTCGATAACTCCAACTTCCAGGGCGACAACCCCGTGGCGGCCATGGTGTGCTTTCGCAACGCCAAGCCCAGCAAGAAGGATTACCGCCACTTCCACATCAAGACCGTGGTAGGCCCGAACGACTTCGACTCCATGTACGAAATCGTGACCCGCCGCTACCGCCGTCTGCTCGACGAGGGCGCCAGCCTTCCCCAACTCATCATTGTCGATGGCGGCAAAGGGCAGCTCGGTATGGGGGTCAAAGCATTGAAGGATCTGGGGCTCTGGGGGCAGATACCCATCATCGGTATTGCCAAGCGCCTTGAGGAAATCTACGTGCCCAACGACCCGCTTCCTCTATACATCGATAAGAAGAGCGAGACGTTGCGCCTGATCCAACGCATGCGCGACGAAGCCCACCGTTTCGGTATCACTTTTCACCGCTCGCGACGCGACGCGGCTACGCTTAAAACCGAGCTTACGGATGTGAAAGGGCTGGGCCCGGTTACTGCTGATAAGCTGCTCAACAAATTCAAGTCCGTAAAGAAAATCAAAGAGCTCAGCGAAGCCGAGCTAATAGCGGAAATCGGTAAAGCCAAAACCAAGGTCCTGCTCGATTACTTCACTCAGCAGGAAAGCTCCGAGGCAGCCCAATAACTACCAAAAAAGCAAAAGGCCCTTACCAAACAGGTAAGGGCCTTTTGCTTTTGCGTTCAGCTCAAAGCTTAGAAGCTCCAGAGGCTGTATTCGTACTCGATCAGGTCCGAAGCAGCTTGCGAAGCCGCTAGGATACCTTCCCGCTGGCCACCGTAGATTTCGTCCAGACGAGCATCGCTCGGGTTCGAAACTTTGGTGATGTACGAGTTGAACAGCCAGAGCTCAAAAGCGTCGGCTAGGTTCTTGTGCTGAGCGTCGTTCTGCGGATTGAACCAGATAGCCTTGTCCGGGTTGGCGCGGAATACGCGTACCAGGTCGCTGTACTTGAAGGTGCCAATCGGCTTATCGATACCGGCTACGTTACCAGGAGCCGTGGCCGGTACTACCAGCGTGATGCTCTTGATGTCGTGATACATTCTCGACCGCTTCTTGTCGAAAATCATATCTTCCTTCAGTTCCAGCTGGTACAGATCCTTCGGACGGTACTCGTAGCTGGGCGGCGCAGCCGGTTTGGGAGGAGCAACAGCTACGGTTTCGTAGATGATTTTGCCCTTCTTGTCCTTCAACGGCTTGCCGTTTTTGTCCAGCTTCGGCTGCTTCTTGGTAGTTGCACCCGAGCTTTTAGCCGGTGCACCCCAAGCGTCGCCGCCACCGCCGCCCCAGCTGTCATCCTCTTTCAGACCAGCAGCCTTTTCTTCATCCGACAAGCCTTGGTTTTGCTCGGCGAAGGAAGAGTTGCTCTTGATTTCTTCCGAGGTGAAGGTAGAAGTCAGCGAGTCGCCTTTGTAGGCTTGTAGCTCACCACGCTTTACCGCGTCAAGGATAACCCGGGTGATTTCCTTACCCTCCGAAAACATCGGTTTGTTCTGCTTCTCGCGCAGGTCAATCTGACGCCACACGGTTTTGCGGAACATAATATCGGAATTCGGAATAGGACGATACGAGCCGTTGCTGCTAGCCGTAGTAGCCTGTTCCTGAGCCGACGCCGATACCGACAACGTCAGACCCACCGCCAGCGCGGCTAAGGAAGTGTACTTGTTCATGTGAGAAGAAAGAAAAAGGCAGCTAGTTGGTTCAACAACTAAAGATTAGAGCAGCGGAACGTTGAAGGTCTTGGTCATGCGAACCTCCTCTTGCTCACCGCGGAAGTTCATGCGACGCACTTCTTTCACTTCGATGAACAGACGGTCACCTTCACGGGCCGAGTTAACGACGGCGGTCAGGTTAGCATCCGGGCTGTCGAAAGTCATGGTTTGCATAGCCGGACGACGACCACGTACCAGAGTCACTTCGTAGCGCGTTACGCGGTAGCGAGCGTCTTCGGGCAGGAAGTTGGCAAAGCCTTGATCCGGCACAGCACGCAGGCTGAGGTTACGTACTGCAACAATCGGAGTGCCTTGCTTTTCATTAGCCTCACGGCCACCAACCATGCACTTGATGTCCGGCTTAGGAATCGCGCGAACCTTGAAGGTCTGCGAACCGATAGCGTTGCCGTTGCTGCTTACGTTCAGGGTTACTTCGCCCGAGTTCGGAACCAGCGTTACCTCACCCGTTTTAGCACCCGCGATAACCTGGGCACCCGAGGCCGAGAAGCCCGGCTTGTAGTTGGCACCCAGCGCCGGTACGGTCACCGTCAGCTTGTTGCCGCACTTGAAGTACAGCGCCTGCACCGAAGCCGACTGGATTTGCATAACGGGCTTGGTTACCATGTAAGGTACCGTCACGTTAAACGTCGTGTCGCGGCCGTTATTGCGGATACGAACCGTACCCTTCCATTCCTTCTTAGCAATGCCCTCGGCATTGAATGCACCCGGCGTAGCCGTGAATTCAATTTTGCCTTTGCCATCGGGACCAACCTGCAGCGGCGAACCGTTCAGGGTCATCGAAGGCTTCATACCCGAAGCCGAAGCCGTCAGGAACAGCTCAGCTTTGTACTTGGTACCGGCGGCTACCGTGTTCGACTCCGCGCTAGCAAAAGCACCGATTTTGTCGAATACGATGATTTGACCACCGACCCGGCTGGAAAGCTCAGCTAGAGCATCCGACTCGTACTTCAGCACCTCAGCTTCCTTCTGCGACAGTACGGCCAGCGCAGCTACCAGCGGCGTATTCTCGAAGTTCAGCTCCGCAAAGTTTTTGCTTTTCTGCGAAGGCTCCGTAACACCGGGGTCCTCTTTCGCGTCCAAAGCCAGAGCTTGTGCGCCAGGAACTACCCCTTTGATAAAGGTCGAGTAGCCGTTCAGCTTGTCCTTCATTTCGTAACCCAAGCCATTGCGGCTGGGACCAAGCATGGTAATGGCGACTTTGTCCTCCATGCTCATGTTCTTGTACGCGCTACCGCCTTTGGTATTTTCCGTGGCAGCCAGCAGCTTATCGCGTACACCCTGCAGGTAGGAAACTACCTGTTTGGTTTTTTCGCGTACTTCTTCGCCCTGCTTCAACACTGCCACGTCTTTGGGCAGGTTATGGTTCTTCTCGACTTGGGCTTGAATGCCTTTTACAGCGCTGTCGTTAGCTTTATCAACCTTTTGGTTGATGTTCGACAAGCTGTCATCAAGAAACTTGAACTTGAGCAGAATTGCGGAGTTTACTTGCAGCGCGAGAAGGGCAGTCAGTACCAAGTACATCATGCCGATCATCTTTTGCCGCGGTGTTTCTTTACCTCCCGCCATTGTTATGGATTCCTATAAAAAGAGACCAAAGTGGATGTGTGAACCGTGCTTGTCGTAGAGCTGCCAGCAATTAGCTGGTAGCGCGCATAGCGTTCAGCATGTTGCCGTACACGCGGTTCAGCGAGTTCAGGTTAACCGTCAGTTTGGCAACCTCATCTTTGAACTGCTCAGTGTCTTTGCCAGCGCTTACCAGGTTTTCCATGGCTTGGCTCAGCGTACCGTAGAACTTGTTCATAGACTTCAGGTGCGTGTTGGCATCCTGCAGTTCCATTTCGTACACTGCGTTCAGGGCACCGAGGTTCTTGGTTACATTCTGCACTTGCAGGTGGTACTCCTTGGCATCAGACGTAGCGCTCGACATAGCCGTCATAGCTTCAGCCGTTTGCTTGTAGGCCACGTTGATATTGTCCAGCGACTGAGCGGCCGAACGTACGCGCTGCGTGTATTCCTCCGTAGCGTTGGTAGCGTCACCCAGCGTCGAGAGCTGCGAAGTGGTGGTGCTCAGGCGGTTCAGACCTTCACCCAGCGACTTGATAGCGTCCGGCGTTACGTTGGCATCCTTCAGCATATCGTCGAGCTTGCGGGTCAGGCCCTTGCTCGAGTTGTCCGTAGCAGCGAACGAAGCGCTATCCGTCGAGGGGTCATAGCCTTCCGACAGTTGCGGGTATACCAGCGCCCAATCGGGCTCTTTGTGCTGCGGCTGGAATGCACTCAGGAAGAAGATAAGAGCTTCCGTGCCCAGACCTGCAATAATCGCCACGTCAGCCCCGGGCCAGTGTTCGATCTTGAAAAGAGCCCCGATGATTACGACTGCAGCACCGATACCGTAGATTTTCGGCATCACCACGTCGAACAGGAAGTTCCCTTTTTGTGCCATTAGTTAAAGTGTTGAAAAAAAGTGGGTGTTGGAGGTTGACTTAAAAAAGAGGGAAAACCCTAGGTGGTTACAAACTGTTGTTGGTACCCATACCAATCTGGATCAGCGCGCAACGGAAACCGATGTAAGAGCGAGCTGAATCTTGGTATTCAAAGTTGCGCGTGCCGGTTTCGAGGAAATAAGCAATGTCTTTCCACGAGCCACCACGTACTACTTTGCGCGGTTCGTTATCGTCCGGGTTCGTCGGGTTCATGTCCCATACTACCGGCATCGAGGACTCCATGTAAGCGTCGTCGCACCATTCGGCTACGTTGCCCGACATGTCGTACAGGCCGAAATCATTCGGGAAGTAAGAGCCGACCGGCGAGGTATATGCATAGCCGTCAGACGCATAATCGCCACGACCCGGCTTAAAGTTCGCCAGCATGCAGCCTTTTGAGTTGCGCAGGTAAGGACCGCCCCACGGGAAGGTAGCCAGTTCACGGCCGCCGCGAGCAGCATATTCCCATTCAGCCTCCGAGGGTAGGCGGAAGCCAGGCACACCAGCTACACCTTCTTCGGCAGCAGCGGCATTCTTATTCTTCGTACGCCAGTTGCAGAAATACTTAGCAGCAAACCAGTCTACGCCCACCACCGGGTAGTCGTCGAAGGCTGGGTGGCTGTAGTAGTACTCCATCAGCGGGTCACCCATGTGGTAGGTGAAGTCGCGTACCCACACCGTGGTGTCGGGGTACAGCTCCGTCATGATGTACTCCTGCCCCAACACGTCAACCGAGTCCTGCAGCACAGCATTCATGAACTGACGGTATTCGTTGTTGGTAATCTCCGTCTCGTCCATGTAGAAGCCGGCGATAGTTACCTGCTTATTCATGTTGACCATCGAAGCGGCAATGTCTTCGTCAGTCTGGCCCATGTGGAACGTTCCACCGGGGCAAGGGACCATCCCGAAGGGCACCTCCTGCGGGTTAAACTCCGGTCGGTCCTGAGCTCCTACCAGGTCACCCTGGGGGCCTTTGCCGAAGCTGCAAGCCCCCAACATCAAGGCCACAGAGGCGATGAGGGGCAAACCAAGAAACTTGTTCATGTGAGGGTGAAAGTGACTGTTCAGGCGGCGATACCCAAAGATTACAATTTTGCGCTTGGCAAATTTAGCGACAAAGCTTTTCGCAAGCAAGCATTTAGCCAAACGTCATTCGTTTGTCTACGAATTCGTTAGCCAACCCGACTAACGACATAAGGCAGCGACTTAGTGCACGGTATGAAAAATACCGTGCACTAGGACGTCGAAACCTTAAAGTACCGCCGAATTCCGCTGCTTAGAAGCTGTAGCGGGGGGTGCGAATTGCAGGGCGTACGGCCAAGCCAGGCTTGGGCAGGCGGTACGACAACATAATCTCGTGCGAGCTAAAGGCACGAGCATCTTGGTTAAATGCTATCCAATCAAATGCATAACCAATGCGCAAGGCATTATCCTTCAGCACCGAGCCGCCTATCATACCGGTCAATGATTCCCCGTAGCGGTAGCCGACTCCTCCCCAGTACTTTTCGCTGAAGGTGGCGCGCAGACCAGCATCGAGCGAGTTATTGTCAAACGAGAATTTTTTGCTGTCGCCGAATTTGCCGACAAACACCATTTTAGCTACTGCAGTAGGCGTCAAAACGATGTTGTCCGTTACCTGGAAATTGTAGCCAACCGTTAGGTATGCGTGGTTTTCAGCATTAACGGGCATCGTTTCACCGCCCGTAACGCTCTGAAACTTGTATTCTGAACGCAACAGGTTGTTCACGCTCAGGCCGGCGTACCAGCTCGGCGATTCATACCACACCCCGATACCGGCGTCGAACTTGTTGTCGGAGCCGTTGGCAGGTACGTTAGGGTCGTTTTCGTCGACAGCGCGGTAGTTCCCACGGTGCCAGTTGTTGTAAATACCTTGAACGCCTACTCCCAAGAGGCCTTCGTCGCCGACTTTAAAGTGCTTGGAGTAGGAAAGAGAAGCCGAAGTAATATCGGACTGCGCAATTTCGTCGCGGTACACATTGAACCCTACACCACCTCCAATAGCTCGTACCGGCAGCGAACCGGACAGCATATAGGTTTTGGGTTCCCCGCCGCGGTCCAGCGTAGCCTTGTAGTTGTAGTACTGGTAGCGCCCGATGGCCGTAAACTCCCCTTGCCCTTTGATACCGGCATAGGCAGGATTTAAGTACATGCCATTGAAGGCATAGTGGCTAAACTGCGGCTGTTGCTGGGCAACGGCCGAGCCTGCCACTGCGGTAAGCAGGAGGGTGGCAAGTAAACGTCCCTTCATAGGAAACAATTGAGAGGTGGGTGGTTACGGTTGATGGGTGGGTCAGCGTAAGTTTTTCAAATGTATAGAAAAATCACCCCGCAACAAATCCACGCAAAAAAACAGGCGGACGGCATATTCCTATGCCGTCCGCCTGTTACTCACTACGTTAGAAAGCCCTATGCCTTCTGCTTATTGTTGCGTGCTTGCTCCTTTGCAATTTCCGCTCCGTGGTGGTAACGGATGTACGCTTCGATAGCACCAGTCATGGACGGAGCATTGGGTTGCGGAGCTTCAATATCCAATTCCAGACCGGCGTCGCGTACGGCTTTAGCCGTGGTGGGGCCGAAAGCAGCGATGCGGGTACCGTCCTGCACGAAGTCAGGGAAGTTGATGAACAGCGAGCTAATACCCGACGGACTGAAAAACGCTAAGCAGTCGTATTTCACATCCGACAGATCGGACAGGTCGCTGGCGACAGTGCGGTAGATGACAGCTTCGGTGAACTTGAAGCCGTTAGCGCGCATAAACTCAGGAATGTCGTCTTTGCGAATATCGGAGCAAGGATACAGGAACTTCTCGCTCTTGTGCTTCTTGATGACGTCAAATAAATCGGCCGCAGTGCGCTGGCCGATGAACAGCTTGCGCTTGCGCAAAACGATGTACTTCTGCAGGTAATTCGCCGTTTGCTCCGAAATACAGAAGTACTTCATTTCGGCGGGCATTTCCAGCTTGGCTTCCTGGCAAATGCGGAAGAAATGGTCAACGGCGTTACGGCTGGTAAAGATTACCGCCGTGTGCTCCAGAATGTTAACCTTTTCCTTGCGAAAATCCTTGTAGGAAACCGGCTCAACCTGGATGAACTCGCGAAAATCGACCTTGATGCCGTACTTTTCGGCAATGGCGAAATAGGGCGACACGTCGTTGGCCGGCTTGGGCTGCGTCACCAAGATGCTACGAATGCGCTTGGCATGCCGACCCGTACCCGGCTTGTCTGTACTCTCGGCCATAAGGGAAGAAAGAAAAGTAAAGCTAAGCTATACGAAAGGCGTTGGAGGCGAAATCGGCTGAAGCTTTAGAAAGCGATGATCAGCAACTTTAGAAGCACCGTCAAGGGTATGATTTCGGTGGCGCAAAGGTACGAAAACAAATGCAGATTCAGCAGGGAGCTACGCCGGTGCACTGTACGGGCCACCCGAAACACGGTGGCCAGTAACATCAACGAAACCACACCGTTGGACACCCACAAAACGCCTTCGGGCCAAGTCTGGTTCAGGACCAAGTACAGAAGCATGACGACGGGCAGGAAAAGCCCCATGAACAGCAAGCTGCGAACAAACTCCCGGTATTGAATTAATACCAAAGAGGATACATCAAAGATATAGCCCATAACTGACAAGTACATCACCTTCAATAAAACGAAGGCCGCCACGAGCAGTGCGTAAGTTACGACCCGCAATACCAGCCCGGACTCCTGCACGGCAAATAGCTGGCGCAGAATCACTAAGCTTTGAACATTGGTATGAATGGCGACAATCAACAGGCCCAGCGACAGGGAGAAAACCAGCACGAGCAGCACGTTGAGCCACGTAATGGTAGGGCGTGACAGGAAGCTTTGCTCGCCGGGGGTATTACTCCACAACTCGTAAATCCGCGCAAAGCCGGGGCGGTAAACAGTTCGAATGCCGCCATACATCAAACCGATCAGCAGCAAAAAGCACAGGAATATATCCTCGCCCTGATGCCCTCCAACCCGAAGCTGCGGCTGCCAAGAAGTACGAGCACTGCTATGGCCGACTTTCGCTTCAGCAGGGGCAGCATTGGCGAAAGAGGTATAGTTGGGTGCTTGCTCTGGGTGCCAGATACACAATAGGTGCGCAGCACTTTTACTGCCGGCAGGGAGCAGGTCCGCTAAGTCAAGGGTGTAGTTAGCGGTACGCGGGGCACGGAATACCAGCCGGTTATCCAGAAAGATGGATAAGTTCTGGCGGGCAGCGAAGGTGACCCGAAAGGGCTTGGCGGGCCGGATGGTAACCCATTGATAATAAGCCCGCGCCGGCGCGTGATACCCTGGCAGATAGAGCACCAGCTTGTTGTCAGCAGGCTCATAAATCAGCCATTCATTGCTGATACCGGTGGGGGCCGATGGCGGCAGGGGGCGGTATTCGGCAGCCTGAACGGTGGCAGCAAAGAGGAATTGCAGCCACAGGCAGCAGATAAAGCCCGCTTTACGAAGCCACTCTTTGTTGTGCACTGCGGCTACGGTAAGTACCCAGGAACACACTCAGCACCAGCGAAAAGCCCAGCAGTACCGCAATCAGCAGGGTGTTGCCGTGGTAGGCAAAATTGATAACGAACAGGATAACCACGGTATTGAGCAGGGCCAGCAACAGCACAGTGCTGATCTGCTGAAAGCCCATAGCGAGGATCCGGTGGTGGATGTGGTTTTTATCGGGGGTGAAAGGCGACGTACCACTCAGGATACGCACGGTAAACACCCGGATGGTATCGAAGAGCGGAACGAACAGGATGCCAGCGGCTACGGACGGGTTAGCCGAACCGAAGGGCAACTCGGTGTGTACGCCCAGCTCGATGAACTGAATGGTAAGCACCGACACGATAAAGCCGCACAGCAACGACCCCGTATCGCCCATGAAGATGGTGGCTTTGTGGAAGTTGTACCGCAAGAAGCCCAGCATGCCGCCGATTACGCAGACCGAAACGAACACGTAGTTGCCGAAAGCCGAACCGCCGTACTGGTAGAAGTAGTAGCCGTAAGTGCTGACGATAATAATGACGATGGAACCAGCCAGACCGTCGAGCCCGTCGATCAGATTGATGGCGTTGGTGATGCCGGCAATAACCAGGAACGTGAAGGCGTAGCTGATGCCCGGCGGCAGCTCGTGAATACCGAAGATGCCCTGAAAGCTGGTGATGCGCACATCGGCCATGAACATGACGATGCCCGTGGCCAGCAGCTGCCCGACGAGCTTCTTGGCCGGCGAAATCGACACCAAGTCATCCTTCAGACCCACGAAAAACAGCACAATGCAGCCTGCCAGCAGTTGCTGAATGCCATTGCCCAAATCGGCGAAAATGGTGAGGGCCGACATAAAGCCCGCGAAAATAGCCACCCCACCAAGGCGGGGCGTCAGCACGGCATGCACGGTCCGCTTGTTGGGCAGATCGAGCATGTTTTTGAGGTGCGCCACGTAGATGACGGAGGGCACTGCGAACAGGGCCACTAAAAAAGCCCACAGGAAGGCCAGCCCCAGTGTCACGCCGGTTGGATTCATAGGTCGGTAGTGAGACGGGTAAAGGTACGCAACTGCCGGCGAAGGCCGGTGATGCTAGCTATGCAGGACGCCTTCCCGGCCCAACAACCCAATAGCAATGAAGTTATCGGGCACAATGGAGTCGGGAACGAAGATGAATTTCTTATCGAAAATCTGGGTGCCGCGGTAGTAGCTCACCCAGTACTGGTTGTTCAGGTGGAACAGCGCCGGGTCGATGGGCTCCAGGGGTACGGCCGACTGCGCCTCGATTTCGGGGAAATGATGCCGCAGGGTAGAGGTGCGCACGGTATGGCCCTCCGCATCTATGCCGTAGCCATTGGAGCTGACAATGACATTCTCCAGGGCGAACTTGTTGTGGTTCAGCAGGTACACCAGCCAGCCGGGCTTGCCTATTTCTACGGCAGCTGCTTCATCGGGAACGATGGCCACGGAAACCCCTTCGACGGGGTCGAAATTGATGTCTTCTTTCATTGAAACGCTAGGTCAGGCGACTAATGCCCGAAACGGGTCGAGGCCGAGCCGTTACTTTTTTTATTCAACGATGGCAGCGCCGAGGAGTTCGGCCAGGTGCGGTAGCAGCCGGTCCTCCACTTCGCGCAGGGGTACGGTACGACCAAGCTCTTGGGCCAGCGAGGTCACGGCTTTATCGACGATGCCGCAGGGCACGATATGGCCGAAGTACGACAAATCGGTGTTGACGTTCAGCGCAAAGCCGTGCATGGTCACCCAGCGGCTGCACTTCACGCCCATGGCACAGATTTTCCGCGGATTGGGGGCGCCTTCCTCGAAATCCAGCCATACGCCCGTGAGGCCCGCTATGCGCCCGGCAGCTAGGCCATAGTCGGCCAGCAACCGGATGACGGCTTCTTCGAGCGTGCGCAGGTAGAAGTGGATGTCGGGCTTGAAGTTTTCTAAGTCGAGAATGGGGTACCCTACCAGCTGGCCGGGACCGTGGTAGGTGATGTCGCCACCGCGGTTGATGCGGTGGAAAGTGGCGCCGTAGTGCTGCAGCCCCGCTTCGTCGAGCAACAGGTGCTCGGGCTTGCCGCTTTTGCCCAGGGTATATACCGGCGGGTGCTCACAGAGCAGCAGATAATTAGGCGTGGCTTCGGGCTGGGCATCAGTGCCTTCGGCTTGTCGGTTGCGCGTCTTGATGGCCAGCGTGGCGGCCAGCAACTCTTCCTGTCGGTCCCAGGTAGGTACGTAGGGCACGCGCCCGAGCCGCTGCACGGTGATGCACCGGTTAGCGGTGCCCGCGGCGGGGGCAGCAGAAGCAGGAGCTGCCGGAGCAACGATGGGGGCAGCGCAGGCGGAAAAGAAGTCGGGTTCCATAGGCACAGTAAAGTTACGAAACCATCCGGCGGCGTCCCAGGTTCGACCGGGGCACTTACCTTCACCGGCGTCGAAGCCCAGGCTTCCACGGGAGACGTATCCGTTCCGCTCAATATATCCGCTGTATGCCCTCCCCTACCCTCGGCAGTGCCGGTGAGCAAGCCGCTGTAGACTTCTATCTGGCCCGGGGCTACCAGCTTAGGGCCCGCAACTACCGCCACGGCCGGGCCGAAATAGACATCATCGTGGAACAAGCCGCACCACGGCGGCTGGTGTTCGTGGAAGTGAAAGTGCGCACCGATCTGCGCTTCGGCTACCCGGAAGAGTTTGTGACGCCCGCACAGCGGCAGCGCATCCGTCGGGCCGCCGAGCAATTTATCCTCAGCCACGACTGGCGCGACGACATCCGCTTCGACATCCTCAGCCTGACGCCAAACTCCAATGGCTTCCGGGTGGAAGCCTTTGAGGATGCCTTCTAGGTAAGGTCATAATGGGCGTTTGTCATCCGTGCCTCAGCGCGTTGCCCTTAGTTGCGGCGCGGTAGGGCGGGGTTTCTTGCGTCGGCTTCGCGCTTGTCGAGCTTACCCTTTTCGTAGATGAGCACGCCGTTGCGGTTATACTCTTTGATTAGTACGGGCTCGGCTTCGGGCTCGTAGCCGGAGTCGCCGTACTGATACTCATAGTGACGGCGGCTACGGAAGCCCCAGTACTTGGTCCAAGTGCCGACCTTCTTGCCGTTCTCGAACTGCCCGGCCCAGTCGGGCTGCCCGTCGTTTTTGAAGCTGATGTAGTCGCCCTCCAGCTTGCCGTCGATGTAGGGTACTACTTCTTTCACCATGGTTCGGCCCCCGTCGTAGTAGCTGATGTTGGCGTCGCGGGGGAACCCCTGCTCGTAGTGCACTTTGCTCACCAGGGTGTTGTCACGGCCGTATCTCTCCCAGCGTAAGTGGCGGGTGCCCACGGAATAGTACCCCGTCTCCACCACTTTGCCGCCCTGCATCTTCTTGTAGGGGCCGTGCAGCACCTTGTACTTATTCAGGTCGATTTCGCCGATGGCAGCGGTTTTCTCCAGGCGCCGCTTAGCCGGGTTGAAGTACCACTTCAGCGGCGCGTAGGGGTTGGGCTGCTTGGGCGTCCTCAGGTAATAGAAGATTTCCACTACCTGGTTGCGTCCCTTCGGCCCCGATTTGGTGTAGCCCTTTTTGATCCGCTCACCCAGGAAGATGGTCTTTTTCTTCTTGGTCGTGGCTTTGCGCTGCGCGGCTTTTTCCTTTTCCAGCGCCTTACGCTGCTCCTCCTTCGTCAGCTTCTTACCGGTAACCAGCGACGGCGCGTTGGTGGTGTCACGAGCCGTAGCCAGGGTATCGCGCACGCCAGTGAGACTGGCGGTGGTCGTATTCTCGGGCTTGCTGTTAAAGGAAACCGTTTTTTTGGCGCAGGCGCTGAGCAGCACAAATGGCAACACCAGCAACGTGGGCGACAGACGGAACAAATGCATTAGCAAAGACAAGCGGGGGGTTCTGGGGAGCGAAACGTAAATATAGGGGCGGATAGTGCCCGGCGGTGAGCCAGTGAAGCAGCGTAGCTGGGCAGGTGTGCTCCGGGCATTCCGTACGTCGGCTCCGCGGCTTACCAACGACTGAAGCCGGCCCCACAACCGCAGCAGTTGCAGGACCGGCTTCGCTCCGGAACAGGAAGAAAGATTACTCAGCTGCCAGCAGCTCAGCGCTCCGCTTCACAAACTGGGTCAGCGCTTCGCCCTTAAGCATACCTTGTGCCAAAAGCGCGAGGTCGAAGGCTTGCTTGGCCAACTTGCCAGCGGCTTCCTCGTCGGCCTTGAGCACGCGCTGGGCCACGGCGCTGTTGGCGTTGACGCTTACGGTGTAGCTATCGGGCAGGGAGCCGAACATGGCCATGCCGCCCCCGCCACCCACACGCTGCATGTCCTTCATGCGGCGCATAAACTCGGGCAGGGTGATGATAACGGGCGCGTCCTGCGGCGACATAGCATCGACCTGCACGTGCATGGTAGGGTTGTTGATGGCTTTCGAGAACAGCTCCTGCAGCCGGGTCTTCTCGTCGTCCGACAGCACGCTCTCGGTCGTTTCGTCCTTCTCGATGAGTTTGCTCGCGGTTTCGGAGTCGACGCGCTTAAAGGTGGTTTTGTCCAGTTTCTGCTCCAGCTGGCCGATGAAGTGTGAATCGAGCGGGCCGTTCAGGTTAAGCACGTCGTAGCCGCGCTCCTGGGCCGCCACCACGTAGGCGTGCTGGGCCTCGGCGTCGGTGGCGTAGAGCAGCACCGTCTGGCCATTCTTGTCTACCTGGTTGGCCTGTACGTGCTCCTTGTACTCGTTGAGCGTGAAGAACTTCTTGTCCACGTTCTGCACCAGGGCGAAGTCCTTGGCGCGGTCGTAGAACTTCTCGTCCGACAACATGCCGTACTTGATGAACAGGCCGATATCCGACCATTTTTCCTCGAAGCCCGCACGGTCCTTGCGGTAGATTTCGGCCAGCTTATCGGCCACCTTCTTGGTCACGTACTGGTTGATTTTCCGCACGTTGGCGTCGGCCTGCAGGAAGCTGCGCGACACGTTCAGCGGAATATCGGGCGAGTCGAGCACGCCGTGGAGCAGCATCAGGAACTCGGGCACCACGTCCTTCACCTCGTCGGTGATGAACACCTGGCGCGAGTAGAGCTGAATCTTGTTGCGCTGCAGCTGCAGCTCGTCCTTCACCTTGGGGAAGTACAGAATGCCCGTCAGGTTGAAGGGGTAATCCACGTTGAGGTGAATCCAGAACAGCGGCGGCTCCGAGAAGGGATACAGCGTCTGGTAGAAGCTCGTGTAGTCCTCGTCGGTGAGGTCGGCGGGCTGCTTGGTCCAGAGCGGCTGCGTCTGGTTGATAATCTGGCCTTCGAACTCGATGTCGATGGGCAGAAACTTGCAGTACTTCTCCAGAATGCCGCGCAGGCGCTGGGGCTCCAGGAACTCGTCGCTGTCCTCGGCTACTTGCAGCACCACATCGGTGCCGCGTTCGGCCTTGTCGGTGGTTTCGAGGCTGAACTCGGTCGAGCCGTCGCAGATCCAGCGAGCAGCTTCGGTACTTTCCTTGTAGCTCTTGGAGAAGATTTCGACCTCCTTGGCCACCATGAAGGCGGAGTAGAAGCCCAAGCCAAACTGACCAATGATTTGGTCCTTGGCCGCGGCGTCCTTCTCCTTGTACTTCTCCACAAACTCGGTGGCGCCGGAGAAGGCAATCTGGTTGATGTACTTCTTGATTTCCTCCGCGGTCATGCCGATGCCGCGGTCCGACACGGTGATGGTACGCTTGTCCTTGTCGACGCTGACCGTCACTTTCAGCTCCCCGGCTTCGCCCTGGTACTCGCCGAGCTGCGCCAGGCTTTTCAGCTTCTGCGTGGCATCGACGGCGTTCGAAACCAGCTCCCGGAGGAAGATTTCGTGGTCGGAGTACAGGAATTTCTTAATGATGGGGAAGATATTCTCGGTGTGAATCGAGATGCTGCCGGTTTCCTGCATGGCGGGTAGAAGTGAGTATGAAGGACTGGAGTAGAACAAACGAAAGCGGCCCGGCTGCCCGCGGGGAGCAGCCGGGCCGCGGGGCCGGTTTCAAATCGTGTTCCACTTGTCCCTTTCGGGCCCTGAAGCTGTCAGCCTGACAGAGTACGGCGAGGATAGAGCGAAGTGCCGGCCAAAACAGCCGTCAAATCCGCTGCCTTACCCTTCAAGCCACCATGCGCGGGCTCACCTGCGCCGCCGGCTGCGAGGTGGGATTCAGCACCCAGTCCATGGCGCCCACCGAATCGGCAAAGAACTGCACGTCGAAATTCAGGTGCTGTTCCGCCACGTGCAGAATGCTCTCTACCGCCAGTTGGTTGTAGGTATCGGTATTGAGTATCAAAGCCATCTGACGCAGGTGCGGCAAAGCACCAATGCTGGGCAGCACCTCGTCGCTCAGCCAAGCCTGTTCATCGAAGCCGATGTTGGGCAAGCCGTTCAGATCGGCTACCCACGACTCGACGGCGCACTGCTGGACCAAGCGCTGCAGGTATTCGACCGCCGGACGAAAACGGTGCATGTTGTGCTGCCCGCGCCAGCGGTGGTAAAGCAGGCCAAAGGCGGGGTCGTAAAACAAGTTGAGCGAATCGAACTGCAGGGCTTCCATCGGCACGTCACTGAAGAGTTAACGGCTCCAAGTACACTCGCTGCAAAGTCCCAATCTGGGAGTCTTGTCCGATGCTACTGCTTTATGGCTCAACGCGGGCCGCGCCTGTGCGAACAGCGGGTTCGGGCCAGGCTAAACGAACAGAGCATCGGGGCTGGGCTCGGGCCGGACGCCGGACTTTTTGGGGCGCAGGTGCTGGGCGAGTTGGTGCAGGGTGCGGAGTAGCAGACGTTTCATGGGCGGGAATGGGTGAAGGTGAACCGAACAGTAATCCGGATACGCAAAGCAGGGGGCACCGAGTTGCGGCGTGCAACGCCCGGTATCCGCGCCGTGTATGTAGCCTCCCTGTTGGCCGAGTTCCGACTTTATCCGTACTTGTCGCCACCTTTGTCCTGCTGATGCGCGCCTTCCGCCACCATATCGCCACCTTCCTGCTGCTCTGCTTCGTGCGGGTGCTGCTGCCGGAGTCGGCAATATTGGCCCTGCACCGCCACGCGCACACCGAGAAGGAAGAGGCGCACCTGCCCCGGCACCGCGGCGACAAAGCCGTGCTGACCACCAAGCACCAGCACTGCGCCGTCGACCATCTGTACGACGTGCCGTTTCAGCCCGCGGCCGAACTGACGCTTACGCCGGTAGTATACCAGTATGCGCAGCCCGAGGGCGACATGCAGGCGTCGGTGTGGACCAACACGCTGCCTGCTGCCACTTTCCTGCGCGGTCCACCCGCGCTGCGAGGCTAGTTATTGGCTTTTGGGCCCCGACCTGGCACAGCGTACGCCGGTCCGCGCCCTTCCCGACGGCACCTGAGCCGTCCCTCCTTTTTTATTGACCCCGCTCTGGCGGCCCCCAACGCACCCATTTCGGGCTGCGGCCCCTGCTGTTGTTGGTTGCGCTGCAACGAGCACCCGGCTCCGCCATTTGGTACTGCTTATAGAGTATCACGGAAGGCGTTGGGCGCTGCCCGCCTTTCGCGGCGCATTCTTCGGGGTGCATCCCGTTTCCCTTCCGCTGACTTTCCGACTGTTATGTCCCGCTCGTTACTGTTGCCCGTTGCTTTTCTTCTGACTTCGTCTTTTTCACGGGCCCAAACGGTCTTGCCCACTTCCCGGGCCACTACCGGCCTCTCAGTTACTGGCCGTATCATCGATCAGGCCACGCAGCAACCGCTGCCCGGCGTGACGCTGCTCTTTCCCGACCTGAAACAAGGCACCGCTACCGACGCCGACGGCCGCTTCAGCTTTGCTAATCTGCCGCGCGGCCGCTTCCTGGTGCAGGTGCGCTCCATCGGGTATGGCACCGTGGTGCGCACCGTGGACACGGGCAGCGGCCAGCCGCTGGACTTCGGCCTGACCCCGGCCGTGACCGAGCTGGGCCAGGTAGTGGTGACGGGCGTCTCGGCCTCCACGGAGCTGCGCCGCTCGCCGGTGCCCACCACGGTGGTAGACCGCGAGGAGCTGAATCAGCACGCCTCCACCAATATTATCGACGCCATTGCGCGCACGCCGGGCGTCAACCAGATTACCACCGGCGCGGCCATCAGCAAGCCCGTCATCCGCGGGCTGAGCTCCAACCGTGTCATCACCCTGAACAACGGCGCCAAGCAGGAAGGCCAGCAGTGGGGCGATGAGCACGGCATCGAAATCGACGAGTACAGCATCGACCGGGCCGAAATCATCAAGGGGCCCGGCTCCTTATTATATGGCTCCGATGGTATGGCTGGGGTGGTCAACTTCGTGGCGCCCGACCCGGTGGACAATGGCCGCGTGCTCGGCTCCGTCACGGCCAACTACCAGACCAATAATCACCAGCAAGGCTACTCGGTGATGAACGCCGGCAACCTGAACGGCTTCAACTGGCTGGTGCGCGGCTCGGGCAAGGTGGCCGGCGACTACCGCAACCGCTACGACGGCCGCGTGTACAACTCCGGCTTTCGGGAGCTGAACGGCAGCGGCTACGTGGGCCTGAACAAAAGCTGGGGCTACTCGCACCTCACCGTCAGCTCCTTCAACCAGGAACTGGGCCTGATTGAGGGCGTGCGCGACTCGGCCACCGGGCAGTTTACCAAGGACTTCGCCGTGGGCGACGACGTGGTGGCCTCGCGCATCGTGACCCGGGACGACGTGCGCGGCTACGGCCTCGACGTGCCGCGGCAGCAGATCAACCACCTGCGCATCGGCACCGACAACAACTTCATCCTGGGCTCTTCGCGGCTGACCGTGAACGTGGGCTGGCAGCAGAACCTGCGCCGTGAGTTCGGCGACGTGCTCCGCCCCGACGACCCGTCGCTGTACTTTCAGCTGCGCACCCTTGACTACGCGGCGCGCTACTTCCTGCCTGAGCTCAGCGGCTGGACGACCACCGTGGGCGTGAGCGGCATGCGGCAGGAAAACCAGAACCTGGGCGAGGAATTTCTGATTCCGGCCTACCGCCTGTTCGACGGCGGCGTGTTCGGGGTGACCAAGCGCACCTTCGGCCGGCTGGACGTGAGCGGCGGCCTGCGCTTTGACCAGCGCGGCATCACGGCCGATGCCCTGTGGCTGGGCGCCGACGAGCAGCCCGTAGCAGCAGGCACGCCGGGCGCGGAGCAGAAATTTGGCGCGTTCAAGAACACCTACCGCAACTGGTCGGGGAGCCTGGGCGGGGCCTTCAGCCTCACCGACAACTTAGTGGTGAAGGCCAACGTGTCGCGCGGCTTCCGGGCGCCGAACATTGCCGAGCTGGGCTCCAACGGCGTGCACGAGGGCACCACCCGCTACGAGGTGGGCGACCCAGCATTGAAGGCCGAAACCAGCTTTCAGTCGGACCTGGGCCTGAGCCTGAACACGGAGCACGTCACCTTCAGCGTCGATGCCTTCGACAACCGCATCCGGAACTTCATCTTCCCGCGGCGCATCAGCAACGCCGCCGCCGGCGACTCCACCCGCACCAACCCCGAAGACGGTGAGGAGTACCGCGTGTTTGTGTACGGGCAGAGCCCAGCCAACCTCTACGGCGGTGAGGTGACAGTGGACCTGCACCCGCACCCGCTCGACTGGCTGCACTTCGAAAACTCGTTCTCCATGGTCCGCTCGCGCCGGCTGAATCAGGCCGAAGGTGAAAAGTGGTTGCCCTTCACGCCGGCCGACCGGCTGCAATCGGAGCTGCGGGTGAACTTGCGCAAGGTGGCGGGCCTGACGGCCGTGGCCAATGTCTACGCGCGCTTCGGGGTGGAGCACAACTTTGCCCAGCGCCGCATCTTCGGCGCCTTCGACACCGAAACGCCCACCTCCGCTTACACGCTGGTGAACCTGGGCGCTGGCACCGACTTCACCACCCGCAAAGGCCGCACGACGGCTTCGCTGCTGGTATCGGTCAACAACCTTTTCGATGTGGCTTACCAGAACCACCTGAGCCGGCTGAAATACACCGATGTAAACTACGTGACCGGCCGCGCGGGCGTATTCAACATGGGCCGCAACGTGAGCGTGAAACTGATGGTACCGCTGAGCTTTAATTAAGCGGAGGATACCGGCTCTGGCGGGCGGCCGCGCCTGTGGCCGCCCGCCATATGTATCTTGAGCCATGAATTATCCGCAGTTATTTCTGGTGAGTGCGCGGCGACTTGGCGCAGCTATTCTACTGCTTGGCATATCAGTGGGCTTGGTTCGGGCTCAGCAACGCGACCCAAGCTTCCGGCCCAGCGAAATATTCACCACCGGGCAGATAAAATCGGCAGTGCCCGACGGCGTGGGCGGCTTATGGGTGCTCGGCAATTTTGACTACGCCGCCGGCTCACTGGTACCGGGCCTGGCGCACTACGACGCAACGGGGCAGCGCGACCCGGCTTTTCAACCACCGGCTATTCCGGCGGCTATGCAGCGCCAGCTGCGTGCGTTGCGTGCGCTGCCCAACGGCCGGGTGCTGGTGCTCGGCGACGGAACGCTGACCATCGGTGCCGTCATTGGCTTCAATCTGATGGTGCTCGGTCCCACCGGGCAACCGGACCCGTCGTTTGCGCCGCCCGATTACTTCACCGCCCCCGGCGACCCGCTGGCCGCAACGGCCGCCGTGCAGCCCGATAGCAAGGTGCTGGTGGGCGGCAGATTTGGCCCCTACAACGGCACGGGGCCTGCGGGCTTGGTGCGCCTGCTGGCCAACGGGCAGATCGACCCCGGCTTCACACCGCCGGGCAACGGCATCAGCAACGTGCGGGCCCTGGCCGTGCAGCCCGATGGCAAAATACTGGTGGGCGGCAGTCAGCTCAGCTACAACAATACGCTTGCCCCCAGCGGCTTGCTCCGCCTGTTGCCCGATGGCTCGTTGGATACGAGCTTTACCCCGCCGGCGGGCCTGCATGTGTGGGAATTGGTGCTGCAGCGCAGCGGGAACGTCCTGATAGGGGCGGCCGCTACCAACCAGGTTGCGGCGGGCCGCGCGGGCAGTGTGGTGCGCCTGTTACCATCCGGTGCGGCCGACGCCACCTTTGATCCGCTGAGTTACCCCGGCCGCGAGCTTGCGCTCAACGGCAATCAATACTGGAACTACTTCGACCAGCACTTTGCCGCCCTGACCGACGGCTCGGTATTGGTTGCGTACGCTCCCTCGCTAACGGGCAATGAATCCTTGGTGCAGCATTATACCGCTGCCGGCCAACCCGATACCACCTGGGACGCTGCTCAACCCGCCGCGGGCGGACAAATAAACTCCGTTGCGGCCCTGCCTTCGGGACTGGTGGCATTAGGGGGCAACTTTCGCAGCTTAGCCGGTAGGGCCGGATGCTTGGTGGCCTTGCGAGGCCCAGCTGGTCGGCCCGTGGCGGCTTGGCGCTTCGGACTAGGCCTGACCGGAACGGTACGCGCCTTGGCCCGCCAAACTGATGGCCGCCTGCTCATCGGGGGCAATTTTACGGAGGTCAACGGCTGGTTTAGCCCGCAAGTAGCCCGGCTATGGCCCTCAGGCGAGGTGGACACGACTTTTCAGGCCCCGGCTGACGGGCTGGGCACCGGCGTGCTGAACACGCTGGCCCTCGACGCCAGCGGCCGGGTGTTGCTCGGAGGCCGCTTCCAGACGGTGGGCGGCCAGCCTCGTGTTGGGGTAGCCCGCCTAAGCTCCACTGGCCAATTAGACGCCGCCTTTCTGCCGCCCGCGCTCAGTGGCCTGAGCAGCGCCGCCGAGGTGCAGACTCTGGGGCTACAGCCCGATGGCGAGGTCCTGCTGGGCGGCTCGTTCGCCCTCACTGGCCCCAGCACTACGCGCTTTCACCTGATACGCTTGCACGATACCGGTGCCCTCGATGCTGGTTTCACGGCGGCCGTGCCCAGGTCAGGGCAGGTGGGGGCGCTGCTCCTGCAGCCCACCGGCGAGGTAGTAGTAGGCGGCAACTTCTACAACAACCGTCTGGAGCTGATCCGCCGCCTGCGCGCCGATGGCACCCTGGACCCAACCTTCCAGACCGTGCTGGCCGACCCGGTAATGGGGGGCATAGTACGTGCGCTGGCGCCTACCGCGGGTGGCGGGCTGGTAGCCGCGGGGTCTTTCGTGCGCGCCAATAACCTGGTCAGCATCAATGTGGCCCGCTTTAACGCCAATGGAAGCACCGATGGCGGCTTCGTTTCGGGGCTGCCGACGCCGAGCAATCCTATCAACCTTGGCCGCGTCAATGCCCTGGCGCTGGAGCCGACGGGGGCTGTGCTGCTCGGTGGCTCGTTGGGCAACCAGGCAGCTACCCAAGCCCCGTTTATGCAGCGGGTGCTTGCTGCCGGCCCGCTCGATGCCGCTTACTTCGGCGCGGCCACGCCCGGGCCCGACGGCGAGGTGCTGACTTTGCTGCGCCAGCCCGACGGCGTGGTGCTGGTAGGCGGTAGCTTCCTGTCAGTGGCCGGCATCTTACAACCTGCACTCATTCGGCTGCTGCCTGCTGCTAGTACTACCGCCGCCCAGTCTGCGGCTACCGTCCGCGCCGGGCTAAGCGTATGGCCCAATCCGGCCGGGGCCGCCGGGCTGCATGTGCGGCTCGACGCCGCCCGCCCGTACCGCGTACAGCTCGTGGATGCAGTGGGCCGCATCGTCCTGACGCAGCTCGTTTTTCAGGCCGAAACGACGTTGCCCACCACGGCGCTGCCGGCAGGCGTGTACCTGCTGCGCGCTGAATACGCGACCGGCCAGGCTACCCGCCGCGTAATAATTCAGTAAGCTTTTCCTGCTATCATGCCGCACGACCACAATCACTCCCACGCCGGCCACGACCATAGCCACGGGCACCACGGCCCGGCTGACTTAGAAAACGTCGGCCGCTCCTTCGGCTGGGGCATTGCGCTGAACCTCGTGTTTGTGGCTGCCGAAGCCGGCGGCGGCTGGTGGGCCAATTCAACGGCGCTGCTTTCTGACGCAGGCCACAACCTCTCCGACGTGCTGAGTCTGGCGTTGGCCTGGGGCGCGATGCTCATCGGCAAGCGGCCTACTTCGGCGCGCTATACCTACGGCTTCAAGGGCATCAGCATTCAGGCGGCGCTGCTGAACGCGGCCCTGCTCTACCTGGCGTTGGGCATTATCCTGTGGGAAACCATCAGCCACCTGCGCCACCCCGAGCCCGTGAACGGGCAGCTGGTGATGCTGCTGGCCGGCGCGGGCATAGTGGTCAACGGCTTCACGGCCTGGCTGTTCAGCCGCGGGCAAAAGGGCGACGTGAACGTGCGCGGCGCCTACCTGCACATGCTCACCGATGCCTTGGTGTCGGTGGGCGTGGTGGTAGGCGGGGCGCTGGTCTACTTCACTGGCTGGCTATGGCTCGATCCGGCCATCAGCTTCGTCATTCTGGCCATTGTGGGCGTCAGCTCCTGGGGGCTGTTGCGCCAAACGGTGCAGCTGAGCCTGCAGGCCGTACCCGCCGAAATCGACCCGGCCGCCGTGCGAAGCTTCCTGTTGGCTCAGCCTGGCGTCACGGACGTACACGACCTGCACATCTGGCCCCTAAGCACCCGCGACACGGCCCTCACCGCCCACCTGGTGCGCCCCAGCGGCACCGACAGCGGCTTCCTGCACGACTTGCAGCACCAGATTCAGGACGAGTTCAACATCGGCCACATCACCGTGCAGATTGAGCCCCGCGGCTGCACCCACGGCAATTGCGACGCGGAGCATCCGTAGCTTGTGAATATGAATCTCTATTTCCTCGGTTGCTTACTCTGCAGCTCGTGTCTTTTCGGCAGTTGTTCTACCCAGAATTCTGCATACGAAACCTCGCGCTTGCAAACCTTTGATTTGGGCATGGCTACTGTACAACTACCTGTTACTTGGCGGCTTTTGGACACGGCGCAAGCTCATGTATCACCGCACAAGGGACGTGAGTATATTTTACGAAACCCCCATTCGCGTCGTGCTGACTACCACGATATGCTTGTCGTGAATTTTATTCCTCTAAAAGGACAAGGCGCTTTGACTAAGATGGGCCCTGCTTACGCTGTCTATTTGCGGGAAACATTCAATGATTTTCAGCTAAACAGCATCAAAGACACAATTGTCAAAGGTCAGCCTATTCAATTGATGCAGTGTTCTTTCAAGCTGAAAGAGGGGAAAACAGAGCTGATTAGCACTATTGCCTTCACTGAGCATCGCACGCAACTGGTGACGGTGATTGGCACCGCTGTACGCGGGCCGCAAACGCAGAATCTTAAAAACCAGTCCATATTCAGGCAGGCCATTTCTTCTTTCACCTGGAAATAACCTTGCCCTGTAGTTGGCTGCGTTCCGATAGCACCGGTGGGTAAATCTTCGTAATCTGCGTTTCGACTACGCTTTTTACATGGCCCAGACCTCTCCCCCACCCGTTTCCACCCCACCCAAAACCGCCGGCCTGCTCAGCGCCGTGGTTGTGGTAGCTGCCCTCGGCTACTTCGTCGATATCTACGACCTGATCCTGTTCAGCATCGTGCGCGTCGAAAGCCTCAAGTCGTTAGGCATTACGGCACCGGCTGAGCTGACCAGCCAGGGCACCCACCTGATTTCCATGCAGATGGGCGGCATGCTGCTCGGCGGCATCCTCTGGGGCATCCTTGGGGATAAGCGTGGGCGCCTCTCGGTGCTCTTCGGCTCCATCCTCATGTACTCGCTGGCCAACATTGCCAACGGTTTCGTGCAGAGCATCGAGCAGTACGCCTGGCTGCGGCTGATTGCCGGCATCGGGCTGGCCGGGGAGCTGGGTGCGGGCATCACGCTGGTATCCGAGACGTTGCCCAAGGAAAAGCGTGGCTACGGCACCATGATAGTGGCCACCGTGGGCGTGTCGGGCGCCATGCTGGCCTACTGGGTGGGCGCTGAGTTGGGCTGGCGCAACGCCTACTTCGTGGGCGGTGCACTGGGGCTGGCGCTGCTGCTGCTGCGCGTGGGCGTGTTCGAGTCGGGCATGTTTGAGCAAGCCAAGCACCAGGATGTCTCGCGCGGCAACTTCTTCGCCCTGTTCACCAACGGTCCGCGGCTGCTGAAGTACCTCAAGTGCTTGCTCATTGGCGTGCCGCTGTGGTTCGTGGTAGGCATCCTGATTACGTTGGCGCCCGAGTTTGGCCGCGCGCTGGGCGTGCAGGGCGAGGTATCGGCCGGGCTGGCCGTGTTCTGGTGTTACTTCGGGCTGGTGTTCGGCGACTTTGCCAGCGGCGCCCTGAGTCAGCTGCTGCGCAGCCGCAAGCGCGCCCTGCAACTATTCCTGCTGCTGTGCGGCATCGTTATGGCGGCGTACCTGTACCTGCTGCACGGCGCATCCACCACGGCCTTTTACCGCCTGTGCTTCGTGATGGGCATTTCAGTGGGCTTCTGGGCCTTGTTTGTGACGGTGGCGGCCGAGCAGTTCGGCACCAACCTGCGGGCCACCGTGGCTACCACGGCGCCCAATTTTGCCCGCGGCTCGGTGGTAGCACTCGTGCCCATTTTCAACGGCTTGGCGGCCAGCCTCGGCACCGGCTCCACGCCCAATCTGATTGGCAGCGGAGCTATTGTGGGCGCGGTGTCGCTGCTGCTGGCCTTCTGGGCCGTGAGTACGCTGCCCGAAACGCACGGCAAAGACCTGGACTACGTGGAAGTCAGCTAACCTTTTGGCGCTTTCTGCGTCTTTCCACCCCGGCCCCACGGTCGGGGTGGTTTATTTACCGGGCGGCTGTCCCTCAAGAGCAGCTCCGGCAAAGCTTCCGTAATATGCGGAACTGACGATGTGCACGGTGCGTATTCACCGGTAACCACCTACTTCCTCTGACAATGAAAGCCTTACCATACCTCGGCCTGCTCGGCGCACTGCTGCTGACCAGCCCGGCCCGCGCCCAGGTGCCGCCGCCCACATCGGATAACCGCCCCGGCACCGCGCAGGCCCCTTCGCAGCCCAATCAGCCCACGGCCATGCCCCAGATAAGCGCCCCTACGCAGAAGCCTATGCAGGCCAACAAGGAGCGGGAAAAAGCACAGGAAAACCTGGCTAAAGAGCGGGAAAAAGCCGCCCGCGACGAACAAAAAGCCCGGCAACGCGGTCAAAACTAACTGCCTCTGCTCCTACTTTTACGCTCCCCTTCTTCCCCTTGCGCATGGCCGCAGCTCAATTCACCCGCCGCTATTATTGGCTGCACCACTTCGTCGTCACGCCGCTGAGCCTGGTGCTGGCGATATACACTGGCCGCCGCTATGCCGCCGTGGCCGGCACCGATTCCGACGATTCCCGGATCTGGTTTTGCTTGGTTGCCCTGGCCGTGCTGCTCCTGCTGACCGTGGTGATGCTGCGCCAGCACTACGCCCTGAAGCTGCAGGACCGCTTGGCCCGACTGGAAGTACGCCAGCGCTACTTCGAGCTGACCGGGCAACGCTTTCAGCCGTTGGAGGCCCGGCTCACCCTCGGCCAGGTTCTGTCGCTGCGCTTCGCTGGCGACGCTGAGCTGCCCGCCCTGGCCACGGCCGCCGCAACCGAGCAGCTGAAACCGGCTGCCATCCGGGAGCGGATTCAAGATTTTCAAGCCGACCCCATGCGGGTCTGATTTTTTCGACGCGTGACTGAGCTAGGCCAAAGATGAACGCATGACCGTTCTTTCATCGGCCTATTGACTCAGCTACTCGTCTACTCTTTTCCCTTTCTCATGATTCTTTACAACGTAACCAGCAGCGTCGACCCGGAAGTAGCCGAAGAATGGGTGAGCTACATGCGCGACGAGCACATGCCCGACGTGATGGCCACCGGCTACTTCGTGAAAAGCCAGCTGCTGCGCCTGCTCAACGAAGAAAACGACGGCTACACCTACGCCGCTCAGTACTACTGCATCAACACCGACCAGCTCGATGAGTACCAGCGCATGGCCGCTCCCGGCCTGAGCGCCAACCTTGAAACGCGGTTTCCGGGCCAGTACGTATCGTTCCGCACGGTGCTGGAGGTACTGGACTAAGCCAGCCCGGAGCGGCCGCTCCTGGTATTGGAAATAACAAAGCTGCAGCGCAGCGGTACGGCTCTAGGGAGAGACCGATGCCGTTGCGCTGCAGCTTTGTTGTTCTTCGCGTATCCGTAAGCAACAGGCCATGGACCGCACTGCTCCTCTCCAGAGCCGTCGCAGCAGCGTTCCGTTAGCCTCGGACGGCCGCTTCTACCTGCGGGTCGCAGCTGTAGGCGCGCAACTGCTCGGCGGTCAGGTTGCCGTTGTACCACTCCGGGTCGAGGTTGGCGCCGATGCGCTTGTAGAAGCCGATGGCTGGCTCGTTCCACTCCAGCACCTGCCACTTCAGGCGGTGCGCGCCGGTGCGCCGGGCTTCGGCCACCACTGCGTCAAACAGCTTGCGCCCGATGCCGGTGCCGCGGGCGGCTTCGGTCACCACCAGGTCTTCGAGGTAAAGCATGCGGCCCTTCCAGGTGGAATAGGCCGTGTAAAACAGCGCAATACCCAGAACGCCCTGTTCCTCGGTTTCGGCCACGAAGAAGCTGAAGATGGGCGCGGGCCCGAACCCGTCGCGGCGCATGTCGTCGAGCGTATTGGTGACTTCCTCGGGGGCGCGCTCGTACACGGCCAGCTCCACGATGAGCTCGTGGACACGGGACAAATCGGCTTCGGTGCCGCGGCGGATGGTAAGCATGGGCTGAATTAACGATTAATAATGAGTACTGGACAGCGGGCGGCGCGGCTACCCGCGCTTCACGGGCCTAACCGTAGCCACAAAAAACAATGAGCAACAACCCGCTGGGGCCATTGCTCATCATTGGTATTGACCAAGGTCAACCGGCTTACATCACCGGCTGCATCTTCTTGATGACTTTGGTGGCGTTGACGGCGCTCAGCTCCTGATCGGCTTGCTGCTGGGCCACGGCGGCCGAGTCTTTGCCGGCGGCGGCCGGAGGCAGCGTGGGCAGCGGGGCCGAGGTCATGTCGTCTTTCTTCTCGTAGTCAGGGTTGCTGCAGGCCGAAACCGACAGCATAGCGCCGGCCACGAGGCCGAGCATCAGCATTTTTTTCATATCTGGAGCGGAAAAGGTCAAGGCAGGCGAATTTCGCGGCGCAAGATACAACCACGGCGTTAACTGATTACGCTGCTTCCCTCGTTTTGTGACGCGAGCCAGCCGTACGCGCGGCGCCAGTTCTCCGCGGCCACGGTGGATTGGCGGCCTACTTCACGTTCTGGTACGGATTCACGCCCATGTTCTGGTAGGCAAACGACCACACGTCGGCCCACTCGTCGATGAGCAGCTTGGTGCTCTTGCCCGCGCCATGGCCCGCATTCACATCGATACGGATGAGCTGGGGCCAAGTGCCGGTATTGGCTTCCTGCAGGGTAGCCGCGAACTTAAACGAGTGCGCCGGCACCACGCGGTCGTCGTGGTCGGCGGTGGTAATCATGGTGGCGGGGTAGGCAGTGCCGGGCTTCAGCGTGTGCAGCGGCGAGAAGCGGTACAGGTTCTGAAACTGTTGGTAGTTGTCGGAGGTGCCGTACTCCGGGGCCCAGTTCCAGCCGATGGTAAACTTCTGGTAGCGCAACATGTCCATTACGCCCACGGCCGGGAAAGCCACGCGGCAGAGGTCGGGGCGCTGCGTCATGGTGGCGCCCACCAGCAGGCCGCCGTTGGAGCCGCCGGCAATGGCCAGCTTCTCCGCCGAAGTGTAGTTCAGGGCCTTCAGGTACTCGGCCGCGCCGATGAAGTCGTCGAACACGTTCTGCTTGTTCGGCGTCATGCCGGCTTTGTGCCAGGCTTCGCCGTACTCGCCGCCGCCGCGCAGGTTGGGCACGGCCAGGATGCCACCGTTTTCCAGCCACAGCATGCGCGCCACCGAGAAGCTCGGCGTCAGGCTCACGTTGAAGCCGCCGTAAGCGTACAGGTAAGTGGGGTTTTGACCGTTGAGCTTCAGGCCCTTCTTGTGGGTGATGAACATGGGCACCTTGGTGCCGTCCTTGCTCTTGTAGAAGACCTGCGTGGTGACGTAATCGTCGGGCTTCACGTCCACCTTCGGCGCCCGCCATACGGTGCTCTGGCCGCTGGCCAGGTCGTACTGATAGATGGTGGTCGGGTAGGTAAATGAGGTGAAGGCGTAGTACACCTGCTTGTCGGTGCGGCGGCCGCCGAAGCCGCTGGCGGTGCCCAGGGCGGGCAGCTCCACGTCGCGCAGCAGCTTGCCTTCCTCGTCAAACACCTTAATCAGCGAGCTGGCGTCCTTCAGGTAGCTGGCCACCAGCTTGCCGCCCACCTGGTCGATGCCTTCCAGCTTATGCTCCGATTCCGGCAGCAGGTCTTTCCAGCTGGCTTCCTGCGGCTGCCTCGGGTCGACGGCCAGCACCCGGTAGCGCGGAGCCTTGTAGTTAGTGTACACCAGCAGCTTGCCGCCGAGGTTGCCCACCACGCTCATATCCGACTCGTAGTCAGAGCCCAGAATGGTCCACTTCGCGGCTTGTTTCGGGTCGGTCAGGTCGCGCACGGCCAGCTTGTTGCCGTCGGCATTGCCGTCGGTGAGGTACACCGCCAGGAACCGTTCGTCCTCCGTTACCGAGGCAATGCGGAAGCCCAGCGGCATCTGCTTGTTCTCGTACACCAGCTTATCGGCCGACTGCGGCGTGCCGATTTTGTGGAAGTACACCTTGTGGTACTCGTTTTTGCCGGCCAGCTTACTTTCGCCGGCTTTGGGCGCGTCGTAGCCGCTATAATAGAAGCCATCCTTCACCCAGGCCACGCCCGACACCTTCACCCAGTTCAGCTCGTCCTTGAGCGGCTGCCGGGTTTTGAGGTCGAGCAGGTGAATGGTCTGCCAGTCGGAGCCGCCGCCCGAGGTGGTGTAGGCCAGGTACTTGTGGTCGTTGGAGAAATACGTACCTGATAAGGCCGTGGTGCCGTCGGCCGAAAACTTGTTCGGATCGAGCAGTACGTTGCCGTCGCCCTGCTCGCCCGGGCGCTTCACGTAGAGCACGGCTTGGTTTTGCAGGCCGTCGTTTTTCTGGTAGTAGAGGTACTCGCCCTCCTGCTGGGGCACGCCGTACCGCTCGTAGTTCCAGATCTGGGTAAGCCGCTCGCGAATCCGGTCACGGAACGGGATGCGGCTCAGGTAATCGAAGGTCACCTTGTTTTCGGCCGTCACCCAGGCTTTGGTTTCGGGCGAGTCGGCGTCTTCCAGCCAGCGGAACGGGTCGGCCACCTTGGTGCCGAAGTAGTCGTCTACCTGGTCGCCCTTGCGGGCTTTGGGGTATTCCAGCGCCTGCGTTTTGGCCGGATTGGAGTTTTCTATCACGGGTCGTTCGGTTATCAGGTTCTGGGAGGGGTTCAGCTGCTTGGCCGAACCGCAGGCCGTCAGCACGGCCAGCGTAGCGCCCAGAAGGGGTCGGGATGAATGCATAGTACGGAGGGAATGAGGTAGTGAGTCGGTGCAAAATACACGGCGGCGGGCAGTAGTAAGAACAGGCAAGCCGCCGTGGTGCGCACCCTGGCCCAAATCCTGCGCGCCGTTCTTACCGCACCGTGGCCGTGGTCACCTTCCCAATCTTGGGGATGATCTGAATGAGGAAGCGCTTGTTGTCGCCCTCGCGGCGGCCGGCGTAGCGCCCGGTACCGAAGAAGCCGCTACCGCCGATGATCAGCTCCACGGTGCGGTCCTGCCCGAAGCGCAGGCCGTTCTGCTGCCAGAAGTTCGAGAGGTTCAGGGCCCGGCGGTAGCTGAGCTGGTAGGTACTCTGCTCCTCGCGCTGGTTGCGCGGGTCGCCCTGCGGGTAGCGGGCTGCCATGCCTTCCACGATGACGAGGTAGCGCACCGGCAGATCGGTGCGGATGGCGCGCAGGCGCTCCTGCAGCAGGCGGCCGGCGCGCAGCAGGGCGGGCTTGTACTGCTCCTGGATTTCGTCGCGGCCAGCCTTGAACTGCACGTCCACGCGCAGCTCGTACCGCTCGTTTTGCGGGTCGTAGCGGAAATAGTCACCCTCCAAACGCCGCAAGGACTCGCGGATGCGCTGAATCTGCTCCAGCTCCTGGGCTTTCACCTTCAGCTCGCCCAGCAGCCGGCGCTGACTGGCTTCCCGGTCGCGGAACAGCTTGAAGCTGTAGACAAACAAGACCAGCATGACCACAAATAGGGAGGTCATCAGGTCCACGTAGCTGGGCCAGAAGAAGTCGGAGCGTTGTTGGTCGTCGGAACCGGGCATCGGGTGTAATCAAAAAACGGCTGTCATCCTTCATCTGGCGTACGGCGCTAGCCGAAGGACCTTCTCACGTCCGATAGTGAACCTAACGCTGATCGTTCACGCGTGGCAAAGTCCTTCGCGTTGCTCAGGATGACATAGTAAACAACTGACACGGGAAACAACCTCTACTCCTCGCGCACCCCGCCGAAGAGCTTGTCCATCCCGCGCTGCCAGCGGTTTTTGGCCGTGGCTCTGCGCAGAATCTGGTTCATCACCGACAGTTGCTCCAGCAGCTTGGTATCCACTTGCGTATCGGAGTCGATTTTGCGCAGCAATTCGCGCTGGGTGGCCGTTACGTCGCGGGCCAGTACTTCCTGGTTGACTTTCACGTCCTTGAGCGGGTCGAGCTGGCGCATGATGCGCTCGAAGGCATTGTCCTGGTTGATGCGGTCGAAGTACTCGCCCCACTTCTCGTAGGCGCGCTGGGCGTCGCGTTCGTGGTGCTCCAGGCGGCGGCGCATCAGTTCGGTGAGGTGCTGGGAGGCTTGGTCGAAGTACTGCTCGGAGCGGGCCGCGAGGTTGCCCATCTCCACCTGGTGGCGCTGGAAGAAGTCGAGCTGCTGCTGAATGAGGTTATCGTGCTGGCCGATGTACTGGCCCAGGTTGTTGATGCCGCGCTCGAAGCCGGTGAGACGGTCGAGGATGCCACCTACTACCCTGCCCGACTCGGCGCCCTTGTCGAGCATCTGGTTGAGCTGCTGCTGGTAGGCGGTGAACTGCCCGAACAGCTCGGCCGACTCGCGCACCTTGTCGAACACGGCCAGATTGGCCTGCGCCATCTTGTCGAAGCCAACTTCCTCCAGCTTCACCAGGAAGTCGCGCTGCACCCGAATATTCTCAGTGATGGTGTTCAGGATGGGCTCAAACAGCGTCACCTTGCCCACAAAGTCCTGGTTGAACGCGTCGAGCACGCCCTTCAGGGTACTCAGGCTGGCCGACATGTCGTTGTGCAGAATGGGCAGCAGCCGGGCCTGCAGGAAGGTGAAGTATTGGTTCTGCCGCTGGTCGCGCTGCTGGCGGGCGTTACGCAGCAGGTTATTGCCGATGAGGGTGAGCAGCAGGCCCATAAACGAGCCCGTCATGGCAATGAGCACGCCGGTGAGGAAGGGCGTGAGCGAGGTGTCATCCGTTACGCCGCGGCGGGCTATGCTGACCAGACCCAGAATTACGCCCAAGAAGGTACCGAGCAAGCCCAGATACAGCGGCGTAGCCACGTTGGCCTGCACGGCATTGTCGGGCCCTTGGCCCTGGCGGGTGGCAATATCCTTGAGGATGTTGAAATCGGCCGCGGCGCCCTTGTTGTGGCGCAGGTAGGCGTTGGTGTCCTGCACGATTTCGCGGAAGTCGGTCGAGGTATCATCCGCACGGATGATGTCCACGGCGTAAGCATCGGCCGGGGCGTCGGCGGCGTAGTCGGGCAGGTCCACGGTGCCGTCGGGCGTGACGAGGCGGCGCTCCACGCGCAGCGTGTCCTTGGGCGGGTAGAGCTCAGCCAGCCGGGCTACCTGGGTGCGCGTCCGCAGAAACGTGAGAATCTGCAGGCCCACGATGATGGCCACCACGGCGACTTCAAGGATTATTTCAAGCATGAAGCGAAGCTAAGAACAACGAAACTAAGGCGAAGCACAACCGGCTGGCGCCCGCACTTCTTCTTCAACACCCTTACCCGATTTTCGCCCGAAAGCCAAAGCCCAGCCTCAATCGACCAAAGCCCGGTCACGATTACCCAAAGCTCGGCCCCGATTGTCTAAAGCCTGGTCACAATCGCCCAAAGCCCGGCTCCGATTGTCCAAAGTCCAGACGCAGCCATTCATAGCCCGGCCACAACCGTCCGGAGCCTGGTCCCAGGCGTCCAAAGCCCGGCCGCAATCGTTCGGAGCCCGTTTCAGCCCGCGAGCCGGCTCGCGGCCCCTCTGTCGCGCTCAGGCGACCAGCCGCCGCTGAGCCATCCGACCGGCTTACTCAAACCGAATAGCCGCCTTCTGCTCGATCTGCCACGCGCCGCCCACTTTGCGCAGCTGCCCCGGCTCGTCGGTGATGATGCGCGCGGCCGGCCCCGTCGGCGGCTGGTAGCGGCAAGCCTCGCGCAGGGAGTACTGCGCGCTTTGGATAGCATAGGCGTGCACCGCCTGGTCGGGATTGATGCGGAACGAGGCCACATCCGGCCGCTGCGGGTCGGGCGTGATTTCGTAGATGCTGTCGTGCTGGGCCACGGTGTGCAGGTCGTAGTCGGAGAAGCCCCCGTTGACGGGCACCTTCACGTAGAACTTGCCCAAGGGCACCGGCTCGGGCTGCGGCGGCGCTGCCGGTTCGGGAGCTGGCAGCTGCACCGGCGCAATGAGGCTGTCGAAGTCTTCCCGCGGCGAAGGTGTGGGCGGAGCAGCCACCGGTGCCGGACCAGCAAACGGCGGCACCTCCTCTAGCCGCTGCACTGGCGCGGGTGCCACGAGTGGCGCGGGCGTTGGGGCCAGCGGCGGAACTGGTGTCGGCGTGGCGGGCGGACTTTTGCGCAGGTTGACCGGCGGCGCGGCAGGAGCTACTGTCGGCATGGCAGGCTCGGGAGCCGCGGTGGGCCGGCCGTGCGGCTGCACATCGGCCAGGCGCTGCTGCACCAGCCGCTCCACCAGCTCTTCCACCTGCTTACGCTGGCTGAAGGTCAGGTCAGCGGGAGCTTCCTGCCCACCGCCAAAGCCCTTCATCGAGTCCAGCTCGGTGCGGTGACGGCGGTTGCTGGAGCGCAGCTCGCTGATGTGGTTGCGCAGCACCCGCCGCTCCAGCCACCAGAGCACCAGGCTCAGCAAGGACAGGATCAGGGCAATGGGGCCGAACAGCTTAGTCATGGGGCTTTCACCGGCCGATGACTGCGAAGATGCGGCGGCTGGCGCTTCGGCCTGGCCGGTGTCGGCGGCGGAGAGGCTTTCAGGCGTCTCGGTAGCCGTGGAATCGAAAGTAGCACCACCGGCGGAAGAAGCGTCTACCTGCCCGATGTCGCCGGGCACCGGGGTGCCTTGCTCCACGTAGGCCGTCAGGGCGGCCTGCAGGCGGTTTAGCTGCTCCATGCGGGCGGGGTCTTTGCGCCGCTGCGGCGAGCCGCCGAGCCGGGTAATAATCTCCTTGGCCAGCCGCTGCAGCCGCGACTGATCCGAGCCCAGGCCTTTGTACATCACGCCTTTGCCTTCCAGCGGCTGATACACCAGCGAGTACACCCGCTGGCTGTCGGGCCGGATGCTGCTTTCAAAGTCCTTGAGCGTGCCGTCGCAGCGCAGGGTATTGTTCAGGTTGGAGCGGCCGTTGTCGTTGTACACGAAGCGGGCCGTGGCGCACCAGATCTGTACCTTTTTCTCTTCCAGCGTAGCCTGGCCGGGCACGGTCTGAGCTTGGGTGGCAGCGGAAGCTGTTAGTAGCAGGCCCGTCAGCAGGGCGGTGAGGCGGCGGGGAATCCTCATGAAGTCAAAGTTTGGAGAAGGCGTTTAGGTGTGTCATACCCGATAAGTTTATTCAAAATCAAGTTTCGCTAAAGAGTAGGTGCGATTCTGAACCTGCTTATCCTGGGTCTGGAAGCAAATAGCAACTCGCTCAGGTGACACAATGCTTGCATCACAGCGCCACCACATAGATGATATGCTTCGCATGTATTGATTGATCGGGAAGGGCGAGAGTTGCTCCAGATTGTAGCGTCTGAGCAGGTGGCCTTGACCATCGTAGACAACCATTACATCAACACCGTAGCCCATTGAAGACCAATTGTCGAACGTTACCACGTAGCGGCCGTCGTTCGATACCAATGCAGTTACCGGGGCTATTCGGTTGATCAGGCTTTCCTGCCACAGCAGTTGCGGACCGTTCGCAGTGCGCCGATACAGCATGGCATGACACGGTACAACGGTTGTGTCCCGCGAGCTGAACCGCTTTTGGCGGTTCGGCTTTGCCTTGCGCCATTGGTAATACTTGTCAGGAACAAGTAATGGGACAACTCGAACAAAATGGCTGCTATCCGCACTGTAATAGTCGTGCGTAGTCGGGGGCGCCCACGAATCGGCCAGCAGCAGCGTAGGCTGAACGAGCGTAAGCAACCACAAAAAAGCGCCGGTCTTGAACTTCATTCTGCTTTAGGTTGCTGCTTTCGTTCTGGCGGTGCGGACGCCCGTCAACCACCCCGGCTTTGGCTGGCGTCAAAGCGTCCCCTCCTCATCTGAGGAGGGGAGCTTGACGTTCTGTTAGCCTTGCAGCAAATCCCGCCCGAGGTTGAACAACGACTGCTTCAGCGGCAGGAAAAACAGCGTTTCAGGCAGGGTTTCCTCCGAGCCGAGGGTGCGCTCCAGCTGGTGCAGGCCCAGGTTCAGGCTGTCCTCCACCTCGCGCTGCATGAACTCCAGCACGCGGGCCCGGTCGATGTCCACGCCGACTTCGCGCATGAGCGGGGCCACGTCATCGTTGACGAGCACCAGCTCCAGGAACTTGCGCATGTTGTCGAGCACGGCCGTGCGCATGTCGGCGTCCACGCCGCGCGGCTTCAGGCGCAGCGCCCCGATTTCCGGCCCGGCTTCGGCCCCCAGCAGGCGCACGTTCTGGATGCTGTCCACGTCCGGCGCCGACTGGCTTTCCTCGAACAGCACGCCGCCGTTGGTGGTGGCTTCCTTGGGGTTATCGGCCAGGATGACGCGGAAATTCTGCGGCGGCTCCACGCCCGTCACGGCCTTGAGCACGGCCTTGGAAATCCGCTCGATGGCGCCCATGCTGCTGCCCCCGGCCAGCAGGCGCAGGTACAGGCTGCCCTTGCCCGAGAAGCAAAGGTAGCGCGGCAGCTTCAGGCCCAGATGCTGGGTGAGCTGCCCCACGTGGTAGATGATGCTGGTGTAGTGCAGGTAAAACAGCACCCGCAGCTGCCGGCCCTTGCCCAGCGCCAGGCTCTGCGAGAAGCGCAGGGCGTCGTCGTAGAGGAAAAGCAGGGAAGTCACGTCGGCCGAGCCGAAGTCGTTGTTTTTCAGCGCGGCCCGCAGGTAGCCCTTGAACTCCTGGTTTTGCTCCGAGTCAGGCAGGCTTTCCACGTGGCCCACGCCGAGGCGCAGCAGGCCGTTCTGCTTGGGTGCACCCTGCACGCGGGCGTACCCGTCGCCCCACAGGTCGTTGCCGGCGAAGCGGAACGAGGAGCTGTAGGCTGGGCGCGAGTCGGCAAACACGAGCAGGTCGGTGGTACCGCCACCGATGTCGATGTTGACCACGTTTTCATCCCGGCTCGGCACCACTTGGTTCGTGGCCGTGAGGTAGTAGTACGGCGCCACCGATTCGGTGAGGGTGAGGGTGTCGCGGCGGGTGCGGAACACCTGCTGGAAGGCCTGGTCCCACTTGTCCTTGAACTGGTTGCGCAGGAAGGCATCGAAGCTCAGCGGGGCAAACCACACCACGCGGGTGTCCTCCATGATGCCGCCGTTCAGGGCTGCTTTGTGCTTGAGCAGCAGCATCACCTCGCGGAAGAAGGCCTCAATGCGCGTCACGCCGCTCGGGTCCAGCTCGGCCGACCACTTCAGGTTGGTCACGAAGCGGTTCTGGGGCAGCTCGGCGGTGTTTTCGGTGTTGATGCTGAAGCCGATGTTGATGTTGCCCAGCACCCGTGCCGGCTCGTTGGGGAAGGTGCTCGTCTCGCACACCGCCGTGCGCACCGGGAAGGCGTAGGCCGCGCCGCCGTCGCCCACGAAGGAGGGCACGAACTCGCGGTTCTGCAGCTCGGCAATCTGCGCCCACAGCTGCTGCGCGCCCTGCCGGTAGCGCTGGTAGGGCGAGAGGCCCAGGTCGGGCAGCGGCGCGTGCAGCCAAATGACCTGCTGGTCCAGCTCGCCAATGCTGAGCGGGCGCGGGTGGCTGCTCGGGCCGTCGGAGTAGGCAATGTGGGTGTTGGTGGTGCCGAAGTCAACGGCGAAAGTGAAGCGGCGGGTGCCGCGGTCCAGCTCCTTCCAGCGCGGCACCATCAGCCCGCGGGCCGGCGGCAGGCCGGGACCGGCCGGGCACACCAGCTCGGCCACGTCGAAGTGCGTGCCGGTGACTTCGTAGTAGGTGCTGCCGGCGGTGCTGATGCTCTTGCGCGTGCGCTCGTAGCGGGTGGCGCGGCGGGCGGCGCCCTGGTCCGTTATCCGCTCCCCGCCCACGAAGAACTCCACCGCGTACTGCTTCTGCAGCTGCGCCGGGCCGTTGTCGGCGTCCACCAGCATCACCTTGTACAGGTCGTTGTACTCAGGCTGCTGGCGGAATTTGTAGAACGGGAACACGCCCAGCCCCACGTTGGCCCGCACGATGCGACCCTTCTCGGGAATCTCGCGCCCCAGCTCGTCCTTGGGGTTCTGCGGGTTGGTGTAGTAGCTGCGCTCCAGGGTGATGAAGCGCCCCTGCTGCACCGGCACCTTCAGCGACACGCGCACGTGGTTCAGGTCGATGGTGAAGTGCAGCAGCTCGGCCAAGTCGTGCTCGGTGAAGTACTCGAAGAAGGCCGGCTGCAGCGGCAGCAGGTACGGAAAGCGCGCCCGGCCCTGCGAATCGGCCCCGTACTGGAAGGTCACGCGGCCGGTGTGGTAGCGCTCCGAGTTCAGCTCGTAGGGCAGCTCCACCAAGGAGTCGGCCAGCAAATCACCCACCGTCAGGTACGGGTACTTGAAGCCTTTGCCGGGCAGTACGCGGCTGCTCATGGGCTGCTCGTCGACGTAGGGCACGGCGGTGCGGTCGTCCCAGGGCTGGCCGTTCAGGTAGTTCACGCCGCCCATAGCCAGGTTGGGGCGCAGCACCAGCGGCTTCACCACGCCGGGTGCCAGGTCGCGGGTGGGCTGGATGAACAGGTCCGACGACACCACGGCCGTCTGGTCGGCGCGGCCGGGCAGCGGGATGTTGCGCACGTAGGCCGGGTTGCCCTGGGCGTCGGTGAGGCCGGGGTAGCGGGTGGCAAACTGCTGGGCGTTCCGGTCGCCCGTCAGCTGCATCTGGCTGATGCGGTTGCGGTCGAGCGTACCGAACACGCGGTGGGCAAAGTTGCGGTCCTGCAGGCGCGGGAAGGTCAAAAACAGCTCATACACGAAGTCCTGAAACTGCGGGTCGCGCTGCTCCAGGGCCACGTACTGCTGATCAAAGTAGCGGCCACCGGCGCGGGGGCGCTCCATGTCGAGCACCGGCACGGCGGGCGCGGTGAAGAGCATGGTCAGCGGCGAGGTGCCGCCCAGCAGGCGCGGCCCGCCCGGCAGCCCCGGCGACTCGTAGAAAATCAGGTACAGGTCGGGCGTTTCGCGGAACCGCTCGTCCTGCCAGAACAGGCGCAGGGTTTCGCCCAGCAGGCGGGTGTTGGGGTCCTGCTGCATGCGGCCCAGCTCGGCCTCGGCGTTCCAGCGGCGCAACGTGATGCGGCGGCCGGCCTGGGAGTAGAGGTGGTAGTTGTAGAGCAGCTCCAGCAAGTCCCAGTAGTGCGACACCAGCTCGTGGTAGACCGAATTGGGGTTGCGCGAGCCTTCCCGGGCCACGAAGTCAAACGCGGTTTCAAAGAGGTGCATCCGCGCGAAGGGCGTCGGGATGGACACCGCCAGGTTGCGCGTACGGCCGCCCGTGGGGTCGGTGATGGTATTGATTTCGGTGCTCGTGAGCGGACCGGTCTGTTGCCAGCCCTGGATTTGCTGCGAGCCGCTGTTGTGCAGGCGAAGGACTTTGGGCATATGCGCCTCACCCCCCGGCCCCCTCTCCGAAAAGGAGAGGGAGTGTGTTCGGGAGGGATTTTGTTTTAGAGGTTACTGTTTGTTTTCAAGTGCAGTGCGCTGACGTCTCCCCGCAGCCTATCAGAACAAAATCATTGCTGACTTCAGGCTCCCCCTCTCCTTTTCGGAGAGGGGGCCGGGGGGTGAGGCGCTACACCACCTTCACCTTGTCCCGGAAGGCCTCATCCGTGACGTCATACATCAGCGTAATGAGCTTGCGGAAGTTGTCGGCGTCCTGCACCTTCTTTTCGCGGGTGTTCAGCGCGTCGAGCAGGTAGTTGCGGCTAATGCCTTTGCTGAAGAAGCCCGTTTCCACCGGCTTGCCCTGAATCATCAGGTTGAAGTCGTCGGTGGTGAGGTTGAAGGGACGGAACGAGCGGCGGTTCTGGCTCAGCTCAGTCAACCAGGCGTCCACGCCGAAGTCGGGGCTGTGCAGGAACTGCTCGAGCTGACGGAAGATGGGCTCGTTTTTCTGCGCGTACTGCAGGTTGAGGTTCTTCGCGTAGGGCGCCTCGTCGGAGCCCATGTGCTGCTTGTGGTAGCGCGAGAAGTACAGCAGCTGCGTCAGATTTTGGGCCACCTGCTCCTTGGTTTCGGTGGGCAGGTGCTGGAACTGCACGTCGGGCGTATCCGTCTCCAGGCCGAATTCGTGGAACAACGGGCCGTTGTTCGAGCGGATGTCGCCGGCCGAGTAGCTCATGAAGTCCACGATGCTCAGCGCGGCCAGCAGCTCGATGATGTGGGCCTTGTTGCGCTGCCCGGTGCCGCCCGGCTGGTTGTCGTAGGGTGTGTCGGGCGTGTCGGCCAGGTAATACAGGGCGTCGAGGCCCGGCAGGTGGTTTTCGTAGTAGCCGAGCGCGGCCTTGGTCTTCGTGAGGAAGTTGTTCGAGTCGATGACCTGGTTGTCCTCGCTCTGCAGGGCGAAGTAGGGCATCACCGTCACGGCCCCGGTCAGCGCGTCGCGCAGGTAGCGGGAGTTGCTCAGGCGGGTGTTCGGGTCCTTGAGGTTCTTGAGCAGCAGCGGGAAGCCCGAGGCGCCGGTGCCGCCGAAGATGCTGCTGATGAAGAATACCCGGTCGTCCTGCTGGAAGTTGTCGGCGAAAAAACGCATTTCCGGCGACTCCACGATGCGGTTCAAGACCACCGAGCCCACGTTGGGCGAGCCGCGGAAACCGATGGTCAGCGGGCTTTCCAGGTTGTCCTGGGTGAACAAGGCTTCCACCAGCGCCTTCGATTCCACCGGCAGGTTGTTGTAGCCCAGGTAGTCGCGGAAGCTACGGTTGATGCCGCCGAAATCGAACACGAAAGTGTCCTTCACCGAGCCGTTCACGTCCTGGCTGATGGAGGAGAGCGTGCTGATATCGGTCTTGAAGAAGCCCTCTTCGCGCGGCCCGAGGCGCTTGTGAATCTGCTGATAGGTTTGCAGCAGCTGCACGGTGCGGTTCATGTCCGCGTTCTGCGCGTCCGGGTCGATGATGATAGGCACCACCTGCTGGCAGTTGGGCAGATCCACGCCCGCGGCCAGCAGCATCGTCAGGGAGCGGACCACCCGGGAGCCGGTGCCGCCGATGCCGAAAAGAAAGAGTTTAGCCATGTCAGGGAGAAGTGAGAAGCGAGAAGTGAGAAGTGAGAGTCGTTCACAACCGAACCGACTTTGTCTCACCTCTCATGTCTCCATACTCAGGTCTAAAACGGAGTGGTGCTGGCGTTGACCGACAGCTTGCGGAACACCAGGGAGAAGAGGAAGAAGAACAGCGCCGCGTAGATGGCGTTGAGCAGCGCGAGCCAATACATATAGGAGTGCTCCACCACGTTCTGCCCCTTCACCTGCGCTATAACGATGATGAAGGCGATGATGACATTCACCAACAGCATAATCGACCAGTGGCTGGGGCGGCTGAAGGTGGCCACACGCATCCAGCGGTTGATGACTAGGTAGAAGAGCACCAGCAGCGCCAGCGTGATGCCGATGTTCAGCAGGCCGATATTGGGGAAGATGACCTCGCGGTACACCGGAACTTCGGAGGAGGGCTGCGGCGAGCCGATGACTTCGTATAGGGCGCGAAAAAAGCCTTTCATTTTATGGAGGTGAGACTATGTGACATGAGAAGTGAGAAGCAGATGTTAAGCATGAGTAAGTACAGAGAAACCTGATGGGGCTTGGTTGTCTCACTTCTCATGTCTCTATACTCACATCTTCAGTCGGGTTGTACGGAAAGTGGCACGCGCAGCACATCGGCAGCATTCGTGCCAGCTTGGCGGCCCGCCAGCAGCTTCTGCAGGCCGTCGAGCTGCCGGCTGAGGGCAAAGGTTTGAGAACCAGGCCGGCTGTCGTCGGTGGTGGTCCATTTTTCTACCCAGGTGGGGCGCGCCGCGGGCAAGGCCAGCGTCAGGTCCTGCTTGCTGCGGGGCTTGCCGGTCACGCGCACCGTTACGAAGTGCGTGTAGGCGGCTTCGGGGCCGCCGCTGCGCTTGGCTGCCTCAGTGGCGGCTTCCACTTTCACCACTTTGGCTTCGGTGGTATTGCCGCGCAGGGCCAGGTTCTTCTGCAGGTACGCCGGGGCCTGAAACAGCTCCGGCAGCTGCGCCAGGTCGAGGCCAACGACAAACTCAGCCGGCTCCTGCGCCGAAGCTTCCTCAATGGCGACGGCGTGGCCACCCGCCCCAGCCTGCTTGCCCGCATCGGCCACAAACCAACTGCCTTTGCGCTGGAAGCGGCTGAGCACGGAATTAGGCACTTCCAGGGCCGGCAATCCAAAGTGAGCTTGCTCGCCCTGCAGGCCTTTCATCAGCGTGGCGTCGAAGCGGCCGACCAGCTCGGCCGGGCCCAGCACCCACATGTAATACGGAATGGGCTCGGCGCAGCAGTTCGGCACCTTACCCACGCGACCTTTCATGGCCGGGTAGTACGTACCCTTGAAGTCGGAGGTGAAGCCGTACACCGACACGGCCAGGTCCTGGCGGCTGTGGGCCAGCGCATCGGCAATATCGGTGTTGATGTAGGGCACGTCGCCGGCGCGCTCGGGCGAGTAGATGAAGTCGGAGATGATGACGCTGACCGTGCCCTCGCCGAGGTAGCGGTTGGCGACTGTATCGAGGATGGCCGGAATGCTGGTGCTTTTGGCCGGCTGGCTGATGCCGCGGCGCACCGTTTCGCTCAGAGCCTTGTAGGAGTCGGTCAGGGGGCGGTCGGCAATGCGGAAGTAGCCGCGTTGCGCCACGCGCTGGTCGCGCTCCAGGCCCGAGAGCCACTCCGACACTTGCTGCTGAAACTGCGTGGTGCGGGCATCGGCGCCGCTGGCGGGCATGAAGCCCTGCATGGAACCGGATACCTCCAGAAATACATTGACCCGGGGGAAGCGGGCTTCTCCGGTGCTGGGCGTAGCGGGTTTAGCAGCTGCCTTCGACGGCGCCGGTTGGGCCGGCGACTGGGTGGCCGGGGCTTCGGGAGAACTAGGTTTGTCGGACTGGCCCGCGTCTATATCGGAGCGGGAATAGCAGCCGGCCAGCAGCAGGGCAGCGGCAGGCAGCGTGTGGCGGACGAAGAAAGAAATGCGCATCGGTCCGAACATACGCACCGCCACGCGGCGGCGCAATGCAGCGTACTGGTAAGGGGCTTGTGGGGTTGCCGAATGGAACGCTCAAATCACAGGAAAATTTTATTTCGTTGGTGAACCCCTACTGACAGAAGGCCGTTTTACTGGTCTCTACCGCGTCTTGCTTTAAGCATTTGCTTCAAAAAGTCATAAAACACCCTTTTATCTGGCAATCCGCTGTTCTGCGGCCTGCGTAAAGCAGCAGGAACGGACCCCGCCAGCCTTCGACATGATTTATACCGTCAGTGATTTTGTGTGCGTGCAGTACGACTGGGACCGTGGCCTGCTGCGGCACCGGTGGAATGGGGTAGAGCGGTTTGCGGGCCTGAGCTTGTTTCAGAGCGTGCACGAGTCGCTGCTGGACCTGGCTCTGGAGCACTGCGCCACGAGCTGGCTGGTGGAGCTGAGCGCGGCCCCGCTCACGGTGGAAGACCAGCTGTGGCTGGAACAAACGTGGATTCCGTCCCTGACCCGCTCGGCGGTGCGGCGCCTGGCCGTAGTAGCCGACGACGCCTACAACCTCATGGCTCTGGAAGGCCTGTTGCCCGTCGGGCAGGCGGGCCTGCAGCGCATGCTGCAGTTCTTTGCCGACCCTACCACGGCCCTGGAGTGGCTCACCGGCTCCGATGCCGCCGCCGGGGAGCTGCAGCACGAGTGGGAAGTCAACGTCGAGCCGGGTATGCTGACGCCATAACTCCAGCTGCCGCAATTTCTACCGTCCCAAAGCGGTATAGAAAACACAGCCCCGCCCGAAGTGCCTGTAACTACAGGTTCTTCGGGCGGGGCTGTGTTTAGCTTGGTGCTGCGAGCAAAATGCTGGGCTTAAGCCTTCCGGCGGGTGCTTCGCTTTGCTCGCCCTGCCAGCGGGGCAGCCGTTAGCTACCCGTCACGGTGTAGTCGATTTCGGTGTTGTCGCCGATGTTCAGACTGTGGTTCAGCCCGCGGAACGAGGCATCGGAGCCCACGATGCAGTCGTGCATCACGGCGGAGCGCAGCTCGGAGTACGAGCCGATGATGCTGTTGCGCAGGATGCTGTCCTGAATGATGGTCCGCTCGCCGATGGCCACGTTCGGGCCGATGATGCTGTTGGCAATGTGGCAGTCGCGCGCGATGCTCACCGGCGGAATGATGACCGTGTTCGGGAAACTGTATTCCTCCGTGGGCTCCAGGTTCTCGGGGCGGTTCAGCAGGCGGGCGTTGGCCTCGAGCAGGGTGTCCTTGCGGCCGCAGTCAAACCAGCTGTCCACCACCCAAGTGGTCATTTCGGCGCCCTGCTCAATCATCACCATCAGCGCGTCGGTGAGGTAGAACTCGTGCTGGGTGCGGCGGTCTTCCTCGATGATGCGCTCCAGCGCCGAGGCCAGCCAGGCGGGGTTGTCGATGCGGTACAGGCCCACGAGGGCGTAGTTCGACTTGGGGATGCGCGGCTTCTCCACGGCCTTGGTCACGCGGCCGCCGGCCCCGGTTTCTACCACCCCAAAGGCCGAAGGCGTCTTCACTTCCTTCACGGCCAGCACCGTGCCCGGCTGGTTGATGATCTGGCGCAGATCCATATCGACGATGGTGTCGCCGAGCTGGATCAGGACGGGCTCCTGCTCGTGCTGAAACTTGTCGCGGGCCAGCCAGAGCGCGTGCCCGATGCCCTCGCGCGGCTCCTGCACCACAAACTCGGTGCGCAGCTTTGGGTAGCAGCGCCGCACGTACCGCTCGATTTTCTCGCCGAGGTAGCCGACGATGAACACAAAATCCTGAATACCCGCCGCCACGAGGCGGTCGATGATGTGGCCCAGGATGGGCGTGCCCGCCACCGGCACCAGCGACTTGGGCTGGGTGTGGGTGTGCGGCCGCAGGCGCGACCCGATACCCGCGACGGGGATGATGGCTTTCATGGACGGTGGATGAGGGGGATGAGTAGATGAGGGGGCAGAGCCGCTGAGCAGATGAGGCCACGGGCTGCTCATCTATTCGGCCGCTGCCGGCCTCATCGTAGGACCTGCGCTGCAAAATACGGATTCACGGCCGGAGCCGGCACTATATAACCGCGCTGCGATGAATCCGTACTTTGCAGCGCAGCTTCGGCTCTGTATAACCGCCGACGCGGCCTTTGTTCTACGTCTCACCCCTTCTCTCCTCATCCCCTACTTACACCTCCATGAAACGTTTCCTTCTCTACTTCGCGGGCTTGGTTATTCTGCTCTCGCAGTCCTCGTGCGGCTACAATAGCATGGTCGAGCTGGACCAGAAAGTCAAAAGCCAGTGGGCCAACGTGCAGAACAGCTACCAGCGCCGCTCCGACCTGATTCCGAACCTGGTAAACACCGTAAAGGGCGCCGCCAACTTCGAGAAATCGACGCTGACGCAGGTGGTGGAAGCCCGCGCCAAGGCTACCAGCGTGCAGCTGTCGGCCGACCAGCTCACGCCCGAAAACATCAAGAAATTCCAGGAAGCCCAGAGCCAGGTATCGGCCGGACTGGGCCGCCTGCTGGCCGTGTCGGAAAACTACCCCGACCTGAAAGCCAACGCCAACTTCCAGGAGCTGCAGGCCCAGATCGAGGGCACTGAAAACCGCATCAACGTGGAGCGCAAGAACTTCAACGACGCTACCAACGAGTATAATACCTACATCCGCTCCTTCCCCAACAACCTGTTTGCCGGCATGTTCGGCTTCCAGCAGAAGCCCTACTTCGAAGCCGACGCCAACGCCCAGAAAGCTCCCACAGTCAACTTTGAGTAACCTCGATGAGGAAGAATGAAGGAGGAAGAATTGGTCGTTCCGGCCTGCTTCCTTCTTCCCTCTTGTTTCCTCATTCTTCAGTCAAGTCTATGATTTCCCCCCTCACGCCCCAGCAGGAAGCCGCCCTCGTCGAAGCCATCCGGCAGGCCGAACTGGCTACCTCGGGCGAAATACGGGTGCACCTGGAGGAAGAATGCCCCACGCCGGAGCCCATGGACCGGGCCGCGCAGGTGTTCAGCCAGCTGGGCATGCACAAGACGGCGCAGCGCAACGGCGTGCTGTTCTACGTGGCCTGGGCCACGCGGCAGTTTGCCGTCATCGGCGACGCGGGCATCAACTCGGCCGTGCCCGACGACTTCTGGGAGCGGACCAAGGAGCTGGTGCTCGACTCGTTTCGGCGCCAGCAGTACGTGCAGGGTCTGCAGCAGGGCATTCAGCTGGCCGGCGAACAGCTGCGCCGCTACTTCCCCTATAACGCCGCCACCGACCAGAACGAGCTGGACGACTCCATTTCCTACGGCGCCCCCAAGCCGCCGCGCCCATGAACCAGCCCTTTCTCCCCCTCCGCCTGGCGCCGCTCACGCTGCTGCTGGCCCTGTGCCTGCTGCTAATGCGTGCCGGAGCGGCCCAGGATATTCCGCCACGTCCCTCGCCGCCCCGCCTCGTCAACGACTTGGCGGGTCTGCTCACACCCGCGCAGGAGCAGGCGCTGGAGCAGAAGCTCGTGGCTTACAACGACAGCACTTCCTCGCAGCTGGCCATTGTGACGGTGCCCACCATCGGCAACGATGAAATTGCCAACTACGCCCAGCAGCTGTTCGAAAGCTGGGGCATCGGGCAGAAAGAGAAGAACAACGGCCTGCTGATCCTCGTGGCTCAGCAGGAGCACAAAGTGAACATCCACACCGGCTACGGGCTGGAAGGCGCTATTCCAGATGCCTTGGCCAAGCGCATCATCACCAACGTCATTGTGCCGGCATTCAAGGCCGAGCAGTACTACGAGGGCCTCGACGGCGCCGTGGACCGGCTCTTTGCCCTGGCGGCCGGCGAGTACAAAGCCGATGCGCGTCCTTCGGCGGACTACGCCCAGGACGGTGGCGGCAGCAGCTGGACGTTCTGGGTTGTCATCGGCTTGCTGGTGCTCTTCCTCATCCTGCGCAGCCGCGGCGGCGGGGGCGGCCGAGGCGGCCGCCGTAGCGGTGGCTTCGGGGGCGGCTTCTTCCCCATTTTCCTGCCCGGTGGCGGCTTTGGCGGGGGCGGAGGCTTCGGCGGTGGAGGCGGCTGGGGTGGTGGCGGCGGAGGAGGCGGCTTCGGCGGCTTCGGGGGCGGCTCCTCCGGCGGCGGCGGTGCTTCTGGCAACTGGTAAGAGTGAAATGGTGAGTTTACCGTCCACGCGGTACCATTTGCACCGACATCTGCCACACCCAAATCAAGAATGCGCAAACGGCCCCGGTACCATTGGTTACCGGGGCCGTTTGCGCATTTCGGGCAGCTGAAACGCCACCTCACCATTTCACCTAATGGTCGCTGCGTACGCCTGCTTTGATGGGCACGGGCAGGCGGTTCTCGGCGGGTGGCACCGGGCAGGAGTAGTTGCCGCCATAGGCACAGTACGGGTTGTAGGCGCGGTTGAAGTCCAGCCAGATGGTGTTGCCGCGGGGTGCACGCAGGTCGAGGTAGCGGCCGCCACCGTAGCTACCGTGGCCGTTGGTGGGGTCGGTAAAGGGCAGAAACAGGTAATCCTCGAAGCCCGGCTTCTGCTTCAGCTCCAGGCTTTCGTACACATTCAGGGCCAGCTCCTGCCCCTGCAGGCGGAAGTGCAGCGTGCCAAACTTGCGGTAGAGCGGCTGGCGCAGGGTACTGGTTTTCATCAGAAACGGCGCCGAAATGGAGTCGCGCACCAAGTGGGCTTCCACGTAGTAGCCGTAGTCGACGGGGAAATACGGTAGCCCCGTGAACGTGCGCTGCGCCTCCGCCGACAGCGGCGACCGAGCCGGGTCGCGGTACTCAGCGTCCAGTTCGCGCTGAAAAGCGGCAATGGCCTCGTGGTGTTCCGCGGCTGTGAGTCGGGCAGCCGGCGTTTGGGCTACTGCGGCCGCAGCCGAGGCCAGGCTGCATACCGTGCCCAGCGCCAGCCGGCAGATGATGGTTTTCATACCCAAAAATAGCTGCCTTTACTCCTGCCCGGAAGCAGGGTCATCCGGCGCTACCTGTTTGTAGAAGGGCAGCTCGTAGAAGGGCCGCAGCAACCGGATGACATCGAGGGCATCGGCTACGGCCTGGTGAGCCACGGTCTGGTCCTCAAACTTCGCCCGCGCCTTGCAAATGACCATGGTGGGCAGGCGCGAGTCCTTGCGCCAGTTCAGGTAAAATGCCGCCGGGTCGAGCATGGCCGGCTCGGCCCGCACCAGCGCGCCCCAACCGGGTAGCTGCCGCAGAAAGAGCAAGTCGAAGGAAGCTATGTTTTTGCCGGCCATCGTCACGGTTACGCAGCCTTTTTTATCCGGCTTGAAGCCCTGCGCCAGCAGCCACTCCCGCAGCTGCGGCAACAGTTCCGCGGCGGTGCACACGTCGGGCTGGTCGGCGGGCGCATCGGCCAGCTCCTGCAGCAGGCCCGCGTTCAGCGCCAGCGCCCCGGCCGTGCCGATGTACTCGCTGTGCCGCACCGCCCGCCGGAAGGTCGGCAGTTCGGCCAGCGGCCGCGGATGCTTGGTATCCTCCACTACGGCCGCCAGCTCGATAATCTGGTGGCGTTCGGGCTGATTGCCGGTCATTTCGAGGTCGAGGGAAACGTAGCGCATAGGCTGTGCTTACGAATGGGAAGCCTGGGTGTTAGTTGTGCTCAGGCCGATTAAGAGCCTGTTGGGGAATTACTGTAGCCGGTTGAGGCAGAGACTGACATTGGCCCAGAGCATCCAGGCGGCGTGGCTTTCGGGTGTGTACTCGTAGTCCATGACGAGACGCCGGAAGAAGTTAAGCCATGCAAACGTACGCTCAACGACCCAACGGGGCCCCATTGGCACAACCCCCTGAGCAGTAGGGGACCGGCCAGACACCTCCTCATGGCGGAGCCCCCGCGCCCGTAAGCCTTCGGCGAAGTGGCCGCGGTAAGCGCTATCCGTGACCATAGGGGTCAGGCGCGGCCCCCAATGCCGGCGCTCCAGGAGTAACGGGGCGGCTCCACGGCTGTCGTGCTGGTTGGCCGCGCGGCTGCGGCCAGCCCAGACCCGCCCGTCATCGACCAGCAACTGCCGCCTACGCCCGTTGATGCACTTGCCGCCGTCCGTGCCCCGGTGCTCGGCAATGCGCGGGGCGAGCTGGACGCTTTGGCTGTCCAGGCACAGCACATCGGGCGTAGTCGCCTGCCCGTGCGCTTGGCGGTCCGCCTGGTTCAGTGCTTGGTTCAAGCGCTGCAGCGTGCCGTCTTGCTGCCAGCGCCGGAAGTAGTAATACACGGCTGTCCATTTCGGAAACGCCGCCGGCAGGCACCGCCATTGGCAACCCGTGCAGCATATGTAGCGCAACGCTTCCACCACGCGCCGCAGGCACAGGCGCCGTTGGCGTTGCACCGGCAGCAGCCAGGCTATACCTTGCCACTGCGAGTCAGTAAGGGGTTGATAGCCGCCAACCATCATGCGGGATGGAGCCCAGGAACTCAGTCCGCAACTTCCTGGCTCGTTGCTATTTACTTCTCCGCTAGGGCTGGTTCGTCGCTATGAAATATTTCCTCGCAGCTTTGCTGCTGCTGAATGTGGGGTGCCAGCAAACGCCGCCAGATACCCCTACATGTTCCTCTTCGTTCTCCCTACTCGATACCAATGCCATCGGCGAAAACCAGTACGAGCATTTCGTGGTGCTGAACGGGTACGAAGACGCCTGCTTTTCGCGCGTGGCATTCACAAAACTGGCGCGTGCCTATGCGGATACGGTTCGCCGCAACACGCCCGTGCTGTACGTGACCTTCTTGCGGCCCGCTAGCCGAGAGTTCTACGACAGCCACGAACCGGATATTGCCGGCTTGCTCGCTTACCAGATCGTGAAGTGCCGCATGGATGGGCGGCGGGTAGACCAGATATCGATTGGTGCCTATGGGAAGGAGAAGACGTTTAGTGCAGAGAACAACACCTTAATCGAGCAATAGCGAACTATTCAGCAGCAGCTTAACCTGCCAAATCCCCAACAGGCTCTAAGCATAGTAACCTGTTTTACCAAGACGACTGCGAAGCAAAATAGTAGCAAAGTTTACTTACTGGATTCAAGCTTGGTGGCTGCTTCAGCGCACCAATTTAGGGCCTCCTGCCGCACCCGTGAGCATGCCGCTCCGGCAATGATTTCGGGACAGCAGCTATTGGAGTTGTGCCTGAAAAACCGAGAACGGTCATACTGAGCCCTGTCGAAACATCTCTAGCGCTTCGTTGCGCCTCCCCCGGCCCTCTCTCCGAAAAAGGAGAGGGGGAGCCAGGCAGAGCGGTAGAAATGCTTCGGCTGGGCTCAGCGTGATGTTCCGGAGGAACCAAGCCACATTTTAGACACCACCCGAATGCAGTGCTGCCCGAAGGCAGCACTGCATTCGGGTGGAGGAGCAGCGGCAGACTTGTCTAAGACTGCCATAACCTGTAATCTTGGTCCGTCTTACCCACCAATCTATGCCAAATATCTACCTCGCTTCAGCCCGTACGTGGCTTATTTTTATTGCCTTGCTGCTTGGCAGACTGCATTTCACCCGGGCGCAGCAACTACAGGAAAGCCTCTGGACCACGGACGGCGAGGTAACGGCGCTGGAGCATACCGGCTCTACGCTCTACGTTGGCGGCCAATTCCACTACGTAGGCCCCCGCACGGGTGGCGCTGCGCCGGTAGAGGCTACCACGGGCGCACTACAAGCGGGTTTTCCCGTTATCAATGGCCCGGTGTACACCAGCATCCCCGATGGCAACGGCGGGTGGTACCTCGGCGGCGCGTTTGACCAGGTGGGCACCTATACGCGCAACAGCCTCGTCCACGTTCTCTCCGACTTTACCGTCGACCCGGCCTTCAACCCCACGGGTGGCTATACGGGCATCGGCACCTACAGCATTTCCGTCAAGAGCTTGGCGCGCGTGGGTTCCACACTTTACGTAGCAGGAGGCTTTCAGTACCTCGGGCGCAATTTCCGCCAGAATCTGGGTGCCGTAGACCTGACCACGAATACCGTCACGAGCTGGACGAACAGCACCAACTACGTCGTCAACGCCATTGCGGCGGGTGCCAACGCGCTTTACCTCTGCGGCGACTTTACGACGGTGCAAAACACGGCGCGGCCGCACGCGGCGGCCGTCAGCCTGACCACCGGCGCCCTGCTCCCGTGGAACCCCACCATCACCTATAGCCAAGGGTCCTCACGGTTTTACACGGCAGCAGTGCTGGGCTCGGTGGTATACCTGGGCGGCCAAGAGCTGGGCTCGGGCAGCAACTGGGACACCGGTCTGCTGGCCCTCGATGCTGCTACAGCCCAACCCGTTGCGCAGTGGCGGGCCGCGCTGCCCGGCCCCACCCGCGCCTTGCTGATCGACAACAACCGCCTGTATGCCGGCGGCCAATTTGCCAGCAATACCACTGGCATTCAAATTCTGGAGCCGGCCACGGGTGCCGCTGTGGCGACGCCCATTGCCATGGAGGGCGCCGTGTACGCGCTGGCGCTGCGCAACGGCATTCTCTACGCGGGGGGTACGTTTGAAGAATGCGGGGGAATGCCCCACCGCCGCCTGGCCGCCTTCGACGCGGCTACGGGTGCGCTACAAACCTGGGCGGCCCACACGAACAGTACCGTTCAGACCCTGACCGTCGGCAACAACACGCTTTACGTCGGCGGCACGCTCAGCTCTGTCGGGGGGCTACCGCGCTCCTACGCGGCCGCCTTCAACGCTGCCACCGGCCAGCCCACGGCCTGGAACCCGGCTCCCAATGGGCCCGTGCAGGCACTACGCCGGTACGGCCGCAATATGTTCCTGGGGGGCAAATTCTCGCGGCTGGGCGCCTCTGTGCGCAGCAACCTAGCGCAAGTCGACACCCTGACGGGCCAGCCCACGGCGTGGCAGGTCAGCGCCGAGCCGGCTTCGGAAGGTGTGCGGGCGCTGGTTGTGGATGCCGACAGCATCTTGCACGTGGGTGGCACGTTCACGTCGCTGGCTCAGCAGCCGCGCTGGGGCTACGGCGCCGTGCACGCGCGTACGGGCCAGCTGCGGCCGCTGCTGCCCGCCGGTCAGCTTACTTACCGCGTATATGGCCTGGCGCTGTCGGGCGATACGCTCTACGCCGCCGGCGACAACACCAACACCTCTGGCTTGTACGAAGTCGTGCTGAGCTCGGGCAGCAGCCGCAACCTGCTGTCCACGGCTTACTTCGTCAATGGCTTTGCCGAGATGAACGCCGTGGCCGTGGTGGGCAACCGGGTGTACGCGGGCGGCTACGGCGCTTACTACCCCACGGGCAACTTTCCAGGCCAACCCTGCGTGGTGGCCTTCGACCGACGCACCGCGGCCCTGATCAACTGGGACCCTGGCCTGCGCAACTGGGGCTCGGCCAACCCTTATGCCAGCCCCCGTGCAAACGCTATAGCCACGGAAGGCAACAAGGTGTACATCGGCGGGCAGTACATGGGACCCACTACCTCCTCGGTTCCCAGCTCCTCGCCGGGCACCAACACCTACGCCTACTCCCTGCTGGCCGTCGACTCGCTCGTGGCGGGATACTGCGCCCCCTGGAAGGCCTACTTCACCAGCTGGCACGACTACCAATCGTCGCTGGACATGGAGGTGAAGGCCTTGCTGGTTAAGGACGGCAAAGTCTACGTCGGCGGCTCGTTCCGCAACATCAACGGGCAAGCCCGCTACGGGCTGGCCTGCCTGAGCGCCGCAGCCAGCGCGGCCAACGCCATCAATTTCACGGCGCCGCCTGCTCTTGTAGCCGGCGCACCCTACACCCTGCAAGCCAGCGCTTTGGCCGGGCTACCGGTGCGCTTTCGGGTGGTAAGGGGCACGGCCACGCTGGCCGGAAACCGCCTCACCGTACCCGCCGCAGGCACGGTAGAGGTAGAAGCCTATCAATACGGCAGCGCCGCCTACGACGCGGCCCCCAGCGTGCGGCGCACCATCACCGTTACGGCTTCGCCTACGGCTGCTACTACCCCGGGCACGGTCCTGCGTCTGCACCCCAATCCGGCCACGGACTACGTGTCGGTGCCCGTGAATGTGGCCGGCCCGGTAGAGGTGCGTCTGTACAACTTGCAAGGGCAATTGGTGTTGGTGCATACGGCGGCCACCCGTCAGGCCATAACGCTGGACCTGACCAGCTTGCCGGCCGGCGTGTACCTGACGGAAGTCACTGGCCCTAATTACCGCGCCACCAGCCGTTTACTGAAGCAATAACGGCAGGCCGCGGCGGCACGGCCCACGGGGCAATCAGCACGTAGGCAGCCGCCTGCTGCTGGTTACTACGTGCCCGGCACTTGCTCGCTGAATAGTTAAGGACGCCTTTACCGGCTGCCCTGGGTTGGTCAGGTGCAGTGCGGGCCGCTGCTTCGCCCCGTGCTATCCGGAGAATGAACCCAACCATCCCAAAAAGGAGTACACCTTTTTCGTACGCGGTAGAGGCCCTGAATCTTCCCGGGTGTATGCGCCTCTATTCGTACCTGATTAGCTGTTTCCTACCGTGGCCGGCCGGTGCATCTTCGCCTCGGCCGATGGTGCATCCCGGGCTGCCGTCCCGTACTTTCGCCTTCCTATGACCGACGACGCTGCTGCTCCCAAAAAACTCTTCCTGCTCGACGCCTTCGCGCTGATTTACCGCTCGCACTTCGCGTTCAGCAAAAACCCGCGCATCAACTCCAAGGGCCTCAATACCGGCGCCATCCTGGGCTTCACCAACACGCTGGTGGAAGTGCTGCAGAAGGAAAAGCCCACCCACATCGGCGTGGCTTTCGACGCGGCCAAGAAAACCTTCCGCCACGAGCAGTACGCCGATTACAAAGCTCACCGCCAGGCCATGCCCGAGGACATTGGCGTGGCCATTCCCTACATCAAGCAGATCATCACGGCCTTCCGCATCCCCATTCTCAAGGTGGATGGCTTTGAGGCCGACGACGTCATCGGCACCCTGGCCCAGCAGGCCGAGAAGCAGGGCTTCGAGGTGTACATGATGACACCCGATAAGGACTACTGCCAGCTCGTAACCGAGAACATCAAGCAGTACCGTCCCGCTTTCATGGGCAACGCAGCCGAGGTCATCGACGTGGAGCGCGTGCGGGAAAAGTTCGGCGTGGAGCGCGTGGAGCAAGTTATCGACATCCTCGGGCTGATGGGCGACGCCTCCGACAACATCCCGGGCATTCCGGGCATCGGCGAGAAGACGGCCAAGACGCTCATCGAGAAGTTTGGCTCGGTGGAAAACCTGATTGCCAATACCGACCAACTCAAGGGCAAGCAGCGCGAAAACGTGGAGCAGTACGCCCAGCAGGGCCTCATGTCCAAGGAGCTGGCCACCATCCACACCTCCGTACCCATCGACTTCCGGCCCGACGAACTGTCGCTGGAAAAGCCCGACGGCCACACGCTCAAGACCTTGTTTGAGGAGCTGGAATTCCGCCAGCTGGCGGCCCGCATCCTCGAAGACGCCGGCCGCCCCGGCGCGGCCCCGGGCGCCGGCGGCACCCGCGGTGCCCGCCGCCCCAAAGTGGCCAGCGGCGGCCCCGGTCTGTTCGACTCGGCCGACGACGCCGTGAAACGCTCGGCCGAAGGCGCCGACGCCGACGAAATCGAGCTGGACGAGCCGGAGTTTGTGGGCTCGCGCCGCACCCTCGGCGACGTGCCCCACCAGTACCACCTCGTCGACTCGCCCGGCGCCCGCAAGAGCCTGGTGCAGTTCCTGCTCAAGCAGAAGGAAGTCAGCTTCGACACCGAAACCACCGGCCTCGACACCATGACGGCCCGGCTGGTGGGCCTCTCCTTCTGCTGGCACGTGGGCGAAGCCTACTACGTGCCCGTGCCTTGGGGCCCCGACGACATGGAGGCCGCCCAGGCCATCGTCGATGAGTTCCGGCCCTTCTTCGACGCGGAAAACGTGACCAAGATCGGGCAGAACATCAAGTACGACCTGAGCATCCTCAAGCACTACGGCGTGACGGTGCGCGGGCCGCTATTCGACACCATGCTGGCCCACTACCTGCTGGAGCCCGACATGCGCCACAACATGGACGTGCTGGCCGAAACCTACCTGCACTACTCCCCCATCAGCATTCTGGAGCTGATCGGGCCCAAGGGCAAAAACCAGAAGACGATGGGCGACATTCCGCCCGCCGAGGTGAAGGACTACGCCTGCGAAGACGCCGACGTGACCCTGCAGCTCAAGCACGTGTTTGAGCCGCGCCTCGAAGAGCAAGGCCTGCTCCCGCTGCTCAACGACGTGGAAAACCCCTTGGTACCGGTGCTGGCCGACATCGAGTACGAAGGCGTGCGCATCGATGCCTCGGCCTTGTCGGAGTACTCCGGCACCTTGCAGGGCTACATCACGGAGGTAGAGGAGCAGATTTTCAAGATCAGCGGGGAGCCGTTCAACATCGGCTCGCCCAAGCAGCTCGGCGAAGTGCTTTTCGATAAGCTGCAGCTCGGCGGCAAGCCCAAAAAGACCAAAACCGGGCAGTACGCCACCGGCGAGGAAATCCTGAGCGTGCTGGCCGCCGAGCACCCCATTGCCGCCCTGGTGCTGGAGCAGCGCCAGCTCACCAAGCTCAAGAGCACCTACGTGGATGCCCTGCCGCAGCTGGTATGCGAAACGGACGGCCGCATCCACACCAGCTTCAACCAAGCCGTGACGGCCACCGGGCGCCTCTCCAGCACCAACCCCAACCTGCAGAACATTCCGATTCGCACGGAGAAGGGCCGGGAAATCCGCCGGGCCTTCGTGCCGCGCGACGCTGACCACCTGCTCGTGGCGGCCGATTACTCGCAGATCGAGCTGCGCATCATGGCTTCCTTCTCGCAGGACCCGACGATGATTGAGTCGTTCCGCCAGGGCATCGACATTCACCAGAGTACGGCCAGCAAAATCTTCAACGTGCCGCTGGCGCAAGTAGATGGGGATATGCGCCGCAAGGCCAAAACGGCCAACTTCGGCATCATCTACGGCATTTCGGCCTTCGGACTGGCCCAGCGCCTGAGCATCGGCCGCAAGGAAGCCACCGACCTGATCGACGCCTACTTCCAGGAATTCCCGGCCGTGAAGCAGTACATGGACGAGAGCATCCGCCGGGCCCGCGACCTGGAATACGCCGAGACGCTACTGGGCCGCCGCCGCTACCTGCGCGACATCAACTCGCGCAACGCCACGCTGCGCGGCTACACCGAGCGCAACGCCATCAACGCTCCCATCCAGGGCACTGCGGCCGACATCATCAAGGTGGCCATGATTCACATCCACGACTGGCTGCAGCAGGAAAAGCTGGCCACGCGCATGATTCTGCAGGTGCACGACGAATTGGTGTTCGACGCGCCCAAGGAGGAAGTGGAGTTCATTCAGCCCCACATCAAGCGCCTGATGGCCGACGCGCTGCCCATGCAGGTGCCGCTGGAAGTGGAAATCGGGACGGGCACCAACTGGCTGGAGGCGCACTAAGTGCTTAGCTACCTAAAAGCAAAAAAGAGCGGCTCGTTGGCACGGGCCGCTCTTTTTATTGATCAGTGCTGGATCAGATAGCCGTGTAGGTTCGGCGGACAACAAGCTTCACGCCGTTCGTGGTAGCAGTGGCCGACAGCACGAATTGGGCGTCGTTCAGCTCTTCAATTTCCCACGAGCCACCGTCGTAGCCCAGTATCATGTAGGTCAGGTACTGCCCAGCTACCGACCAGACGCCCTCCAGACCTTGCGCGGCCGTGGGGGTGCACCGCACAGTTCCCTCGTCCATACTCATAACGCTGCTGGCCTGAAATTTCAGGGTGTTGTCCTTTTTGCAGGCGGCGTAAGCGTTGAAGGTGCTTACGGGAGCGGCCGTGCCTAGCTGCTCGGTCTCGTCCGTCAGCGTCCAGGTTTGGCCCATCAGCAATTGCGAGTCGGTCTTGGGCTTGGGGTTGTTTTTGCCGCACGAAACCAGCAGGCCGGCAACCGCCAAGGTAGAGAGTAGTATTACTTGTTTCATGAGAAAGAAAGTTATGCAATAGTGGCCAGCCCCGATAGGCACCTTATTTGACCATGGCACTTGGTATCGTGCCAGAACACAATTCGACTCGCCAAAGCTACAAGACGGTATTGGATACCCACTTCACTCCTCAGTGTTTTTCAAGGGCATTACTGCCCGGAGTAAGTCATGCGGTAGGCTTCGTTTACGGTAGTGCCATTCGGCAGATTATACTGGGAGTCGTAGGTGAGCACCATACGGGTGTCCGTCAGCTCGGCAATGGTGTATTCGTAGGCTACATCGTTGGTCAGGCCAAACAGAAGTTTGGACTCGTCGGCCGTGGTGAACCGCCAGTCGCCGCTGTACTCCTGCGGCTCGCCGGCCCGGCAGTTGTTGGTACCGGTATAGTATATCAGGCTTTTATCGGCCACGAAGCGGTACGAATCATCCTTGAGGCAGCTCTGGATACTGGCGTAGTCGTCGTATCTGCTACTGCCACCGTTGACGGTGTGTGAATACGCTGTAAGGCGCCAGTTTTTGCTGGTCAATAGCTCGGTGCGGGTGGGTTGTGGGTCCGTTTTCTTATCACAGGCACCGAGGCCGACCAAAGCCATGATGAGGCCGGCTGCCATAAAAACTCTGTTCATACGGGTAGAGGTAAAAGAGAAGGAGGAAATGATGTCGCGGCAGATACCCAGACTCCGAATGGTTCTTCCTATGCCATCTGGTCTGCGGTACGGGCATGACCACCCGTCGGCTCGTTGCGTTGCATCTGATGTTAGATTGAGGGCACTTCGCCTGAACCCGAGCTCCTACCCACCTGTTAACAAGACTGCGCCGCGCTTACGCCTGCTTTATGACTTCATCTGCTTTCGACGCCGTGGTTATCGGCGCCGGTCCCGTGGGCCTGGCCTGCGCCATCGAAATTCAACGCCGCGGCCTCTCGGTCATGGTCATCGATAAGGGGGCCCTGGTCAACTCCATTATCGGGTACCCCACCAACATGGAGTTTTTCTCCACGCCCGAGCTGCTCGAAATCGGCGGGCACCCGTTCGTAACGGCCAACTACAAGCCCCACCGCGAAGAAGGCCTGGACTACTACCAGCGCGTGGCCCGCGCCGAAGGCCTTGCCCTGCGCCTGTACGAGCGCGTGACCGGCCTAGTCGGGGAGCCCGGCGCCTACCGCGTGCTGACCGAAAAAGGCGAAATCACGACGCGCTACGTGGTGGTAGCCACCGGTTTCTACGACGTGCCCGTGCTGCTGAACGTGCCCGGCGAAGACCTGCCTCACGTGAGCCACTACTACAAGGAGCCCTACGCGCACGCCGGCCAACGCGTCGTGGTCGTCGGGGCCAAGAATTCCGCCGCCAAAGCCGCCCTCGCCCTTACGCGCTCCGGCGCCCAGGCCACGCTCGTGGTGCGCGGCGCCGACGTCAGCCCCTCCGTGAAGTACTGGATTCGACCCGACTTGCTGAACCGCATTGCCGAAGGCCGCATTGCGGCGCATTTTCAGACCACCGTGCAGGCCATCCGCCTCGGCGAAGTAGACTTGCTCACGCCCGAAGGCCCGCTCACCGTGCCCGCCGACTACGTGTACGCCCTCACCGGCTACCGCCCCGACTACCGCTTTTTGCAGGCCTTGGGCATCAGCACCGAGCCCGATACGGCCTGCACCCCCACCTACCACCCCGATACCTTCGAAACCAACCGCCCCGGCGTGTACCTGGCCGGCACGGTGTGCGGCGGGCTGAACACCAGCCGCTGGTTTATCGAAAACGGCCGCCACCACGCCCGCATCATCGCCGAGCACCTGGCGGCGGTACCGGCCCAATAAACTACGGCCGCCGGCGCACGCAAAGCGCACCGGCGGCCGTAGCCGACTGCGACCGCAGCAACGCTAGTGCTTGCTGAAGACGAAGGTGAACGTGTAATCCACGTTGTTGTAGGTCTGCACCCCACTCAGCTTCATTGTGTTGTCGTTCATCTCCACGATGTTGTAGCTGCTGTTGGGCTGTCCTTGCAGGGTGGTGCTCAGGATGGTTTCGGTGCTGTTGAACGACCACGTGCCGGTGTAGCTCTGCGGGTGGGTCGGGTCACACTTGCTCGCGCCCTCGCTCAGGGTATAGGCGCTGGGCTTTTCAAAGCGCAGCAGGTCATCCTTGTCGCAGTCGTCCATGGTGGCAAACACATCGGTGACAAGGGTACCGTCTTGCCGCCGGAGGGCCGGGCTGACTGTTTCGGCCGTCATGATCCAGTCCTTGCCGGTCAGCATATCGGTCTTGGTTTTCGGCGACGGGTCACCGCCTTTGTCCTTATCCTTCTTATCGCAGGCCGAAAGAACGGTGGCGGCCGCCAGGGCCAGGTACAGGGGGAAGCGCAGGGTTTTCATAGCGGTAGGCTGGGTTTGAGTGGCGTTTGATTGTGATGCAAACCTAGCCGCCCCAACTACCTTATTCATAATTTTTACCAGACACGATTGGGTTATATCAATCAACACATAACTCCCTCGGTAAGAAATTATCAGCGCGAGGCATCACATCTACATGCTAGCCGCACCGGGTAAAAGCACAAAAAAAGCCGCCCCTGCTCGTTGGCAGGGGCGGCTTTTTAGCTGATCTAAAACGTATTACTGCGGGAAGATTACGCCGCGGTAGTCGTTCGGATTGACGAACGGAATAGATGCTCCGTAGGTCGAGTTGATGGTCCGAACCATTTCGTTGGCAATAATTGCATAGCCACGCGGCGTGGGGTGCACCCCATCAAGGGAGAAGAGGTTGCCCGACAGGAAGCTGGCCGAATTGGTCGTGGCGTTGATACCGAAGCCATTGGCAGCGATGCTGGCAAAGAAGGCGTTGGCGTCAAATACGGCTAGGCCTTTTGCGGCAGCTTTGTTTCGGAGCGCCGTGTTGAACCCGTTCGTGGCATTGGATACCGTCGTCTGCTCGGTGGCATCCAGTACAAAAGTACTGGGAATAGGGTTGCCAGCGGATAAGCCAAACAGCTGGGTAGTATCTACTTGCGCAGCCAGCAAAAACAGAGACAGGCCAGCAGCAGGTTGGCCGGTTTGCCGGTACAGGTCGCGCCATACCCGACCGGTACGCTGACCAATCAGCCCTGCATAAGGCGAGAAAGTGAGCGTAAACAGCACACTGCCTCCACTGGCGTCCCGGATATTAGCCACCGGCACGGTCAAGCGCGTTACCGGAGCAGGCGGGGCAATGAGTCCTGTAGTGACCACTACTGCAGGAATGCTATTGCCTGCCAGCGTAGCTTTCAGGGTCGGACCTACCGTGGTAAAGAACGGCACATTGGTTACGTCCGGAATCAGGCCTACAATCCCTTTGGCTCCGTTTGCCGTCAAATCATCCAGAATGGCGTTGGCCTTGGCAGTAAAGTCGTTGAGGGGCGTAACGGAGCTGGAGCTTCCGCCGGCGGTGGCATAGCCCAGCACGTCGTTGTTGCCCAGCCAGAACGAGAAAAACGTGGGGTTCGAAGCCGCTACACGCTGACGGTACGTTTGCGTGGGCGTAGCGTCCGGGGTAATGCGCTCAAACAAGGGGTTGCCCTGCACGCTGCCGTAGCCCGGCGTTTCGATGTCGGACATGCGAATGCCCGGCACGCCGAGGTTGTTGATCGGGTCGGTATACTTGGTGTACAGCGGCCGAGCAGCCGTGCTGCCGGCGCGCAGGGCCAGGTTCGTGGTTACAGGAGCGGTGATAGGCGTCCCCTGCGGCGTGAAGCCTGCAAGGCGGAGGTAGCCGGTGCCGTTGGCCTGTGTCTCGGTAAACAGCGGTTGGTTGAATTCTCCCCCCCCCACTAGTTTGAACTGCTGCGCCAGGATGCTCGGGTAGGAACTCAACTGCCCTTCGCGGTACAAGCCGTTGTCGCCGTAGCCCGCCGTCAGGGAGTTGCCGACCGCGATGTAGCGCGAGAAATCGGCTGAGCCCCGGTCTGCCTTGGGCGCATCGAGCTCCGGCTGGCAGCTGCCCAGCGCCAAGCCCAGCAAAGCCAGCGCCGGCGCACCTTTTTTCAGAAAAGTATACATGATCAGAAGAGTGCGAAGCGAGGAATTAGAAGGTATAGTTCAGCCCGATGCCGGGGATGACGATGTTGGTTTTGTAGGTCCCGGCAATGCGGTCGTTGGCCGTGCCGTTGTTCACCAATTCTTCGTAGGTCTGCGTGCGCTTCTTAACGGTGAGGAATTGGGCCGAAACGTCGACGCCAAAATGCTCACCAATCTTGTAGCTCACCCCGGCCGTAGCGCCGTAGCGGTCATTGTCCGGCGTCTCGGGAGTCAGGAAGCCGTCTTTCACCGGCGACTGGTCGTAGCTACCGCCGGCACGTACGGTCAGGGCATCAGTCACCTTGTACTGGCCGCCGAGGCGGAAGGTCAGTGCGTCCTGGTACTCGCGGCGCGAAGAGCTTACCGTCGAGCCGTTGATGGGCGCGTTGAAGTTGAAGGTCAGGTTCTGGTAGCGGCTCCAGGTAGCGAAGTTCACGTCCAGGCCGAGGGTCAGCTTTTCCGTGGGCATGAGACCAATACCAATGGTCGTGGTGGCGGGCAGCGGCAGCGTCACGTCAAACTTGGTGGCCTGAAAGCGGCTCTGCAGCGATGGAGTGACGCCCGTGATGGTTGCGTCGCCGCCTTTCACGGTGGCGTCTACCTTGGAGCGGTGGCTGATGCCAAAGCTCAGCTTGTCGCTGGGCTTAAAGAAGATACCGGCATTCCAGCCGTATTTCACGTCGGTGGTGCCATCTAGCTCGATGTGGCCACCGGCCGGGTCCTGAATGTCGCGCTGCAGGTTGACGGCCCCGTACGCCAGAGCGACCAAGCCGCCACCGATGCTCAGGTTGTCGGTAATGGCGTAGCTCACCGTGGGCTGCACGAAAACGGATGTCAGGTCGATGCTGGTCAGCGACGTACGGCCTTCCCATCCGTCGGCGTAGTCGAGCTTCGAGCCGAAGGGCGTGTATACCGCAATACCCGCCTTCCACTTGCCCTCGGCCGGCCCAAAGCCTGCGTACAGGTTAAACGGGGTGGTGGTGGTATTGTCGAGTTGGCGCTCTGCGCCGCCGTACTGCGAACGGAATGCCTGGCGAGCCATCGTGGCATTCACGCCGATCTGCACGCCTCGCTCGCGCACCATAGCCAGCGCACCGGGGTTGTAGAACATGGAAGCTTGGTCCAGCGCCAGGCCCGTGCCTACGCCACCCATGCCGTTGTTCTTCTGCCCAGCCAGCGTGACCTGGAAACCGCCGGCCTGTGCGGCCGTGGCGCCCAGCAGAGCACCCCCGGCGAGAAGTAGATGTTTTAGGTTCATACCCGAGAAAAAAAGGGAAAAGGGGTTGTGTGAGCTAAATGTAGGGGGGAAACCACGAACTAACAATGCGGCATGCCGAGTATTTTGCTCGTGGGAGTGAGTAATTACTACTTGGCGCAAATAACGTGGAACAAGCTGACAGATTGCGCGCAGAAACTGATGCCGAAAAGCCGTTCACCGGCGAATGTCGGGGTTTCCGATGGATTCCGCGGCCAGCACCCGCCGCGTGCGCATATCCAGCCGCTGGCCGGCTACCAGCAGGTGCACGCGCAGGTTTTCGCCCGCCACTGGCTCGCCCCGTCCGATGCGCCCGAGGTTATCGTTGCGCAACTGCCGGCCGTCGACCACCATCACCACCCCGTCGCCGAATACCTCGGCCTCGCGCCCGGCCCGGATGACGACGCCCGTTTCCTGCCCCAGCCCCAAGCCTAGGGAAGCCGGGTGCTGAAACACGGCGTGGGCCAGCCGATTGAAGCGGCCGCGCTCGGCAAAGTGCTGGTCGATGATGACGCGCGGCAGCAGGCTCAAGCCGGGCGCCGTGTGCATGCCGCCCTTGGTGAGCGAACGGGCCCCGTAGCCGGCCACAATCATGCAGCTTGACACCATGGACGCCCCGGCCGAGGTGCCCGCCACGATGAAGTGCGGATCCTGGTAAAAGCGTCGGCGCAGCACCTCCAGGGCAGGCGTGTTCAGCCAGTGCTCGGTGATGCGCTCCTGGTCGCCGCCGGTGAAGATTACGGCATCGGCTTCTTCGAGCCGGCGCAGGGTGGCGGGCAGGTGGCCGGGAAACCGCTCGTCGACGCGCAGATGGTGGCCCTGCAGGTCACCAAATTCGGCCACGGCGGCCACGTAGGCTTGCCCGGTTTTCACCGGGTGCTTGGGCGCGGCCGTGGTCACGATTTCCACGCGGGCGCCGGCGGGCAGCGTTTCGCCCAGCAACGAGAGCAGCGGGTCGTCGTCGCCGCCGCCGAGAAGCATGGCGGTTCCTTTGGGCAACGTACGGGCTGAAGGCATAGGCAACAGGCGTTAGCGCCAGGGAGCAGAAAGGCCCCGCGACGGCCAAAACTACGTGTACTCGCCCAATAAGGCTATGGTTGAGCCGGGCCTTGTGGCACGCGCGGCCCGCAGCCCGCACCACCGCTGCGAAGGGTGGGCCGGGTGAGCAAAGCCCGATGGCAGGCGGCGCAGCACAAAGATGGGCCCTATTCCTGGCCGCGCTGGGACGCATAAGCGGACACGAAGCCCGCCGGCCGCGACAGCACCAACCGGCTTGCAAACAAGCACTTACTGCTTACTTACAGCTCAACAACAGCGGAACCGCTCAGAGGGAAATTTTCTGGGGAAAATGATGGTTTCAGGGTCGGAAATTTTCGGCGCTTCGGGTACTTTTGCGCGCCGTTTCACCAAACTCCGTTTTGCCTAGCGAAACACCTTCTTGCCGCAGTTATGACAACGCAACAGCAACTGGCCCTGGCCCAAATTCCGGACCTGCTCGAACAGCGCGACTTGTTTCGCCTCAAGAAGCTATTGCGAAGTCTTGACACGCCGGAGCTGGTGGAGCTAATCGAGGAGCGGGAGGAGCACGAGCAGCTGATTATTTTCCGGCTGCTGCCGCTCAAGCGCGCCACCGAGGTATTCGAGTTTCTGGACTTGGAGGTGCAGCGGCACTTCCTCGAAAGCCTCTCGCAGGAGAAGATTGCCGACATCCTGAACGAGATGTCGCCGGACGACCGCACGGCCCTGCTGGAGTTTCTGCCCGACGACCTGGTGCGGGAGCTGATTCAGACTTTGTCGGAGAAGGAGCGGCGCGTGACGCTGGAGCTGCTGGGCTACCCCGAATACTCGGTGGGCCGCCTGATGACGCCCGACTACATCGCCGTGCGCGAGGAGTGGACGGTGCAGCAGGTATTCGACTACATCCGGGAGCACGGCCGCGGCTCCGAGACGGTGAGCGTGGTGTACGTCATCGACGACCGCGGCGTGCTCATCGACGACATCCGCATCCGCGAGTTCCTCTTCGCTCAGCCCACCCAGCACGTGCACGACCTGATGGACCGCCGCTTCGTGCGCCTGCGGGCCATGCAGGACCAGGAAGAAGTCATCGACGTGTTTCGCCGCAACGACCGCACGGCCTTGCCGGTGGTCAACGAGGAAGGCGTGCTCTTCGGCATCGTGACCATCGACGACATCTTGGCCATCCGCGAGGAAGAAGACACCGAGGATATCCAAAAGCTGGGCGGCTCGGAGGCCCTCGATGAGCCGTACCTGGCCACCAGCATCTGGCAGATGGTGCGCAAGCGCGCCGGCTGGCTGGTGATTCTGCTGCTGGGCGAGATGCTCACCACCTCGGCCATGCACCACTTCGAGGACGACCTGCAGCGCGCGGCCGTGCTCGGGCTGTTCATCCCGCTGATCATCTCGGCGGGTGGCAACGCTGGTTCGCAGGCCACTTCGCTGATCATCCGCGCCATGTCGCTGGGCGAGTTCACCCTGGGCGACTGGTGGATGGTGATGCGGCGCGAAATCATGTCCGGGCTTCTGCTAGGTACCATCCTGGGCGTAGTAGGTTCGCTACGCATCGTGCTCTGGGCCACGGTCATCGACCCGGGCTACTTCGGGCAGTACTGGCAGCTGATTGCCGTGACGGTGGGCATTTCGTTGCTGGGCATCGTGCTGTGGGGCGCCCTCTCGGGGGCCATGCTGCCGATGCTGCTCAAGCGCCTCGGCCTGGACCCGGCCACGGCCTCGGCGCCCTTCGTGGCCACGCTGGTGGACGTGACCGGGCTGATCATCTACTTTTCCGTGGCTACGGCGGTGCTGTCGGGCACGCTTCTGTAAGGAATGACTAAAGCATACTGACCTGTTTTGGGCAGGCTATACAAAAAAGGCTTTCTCTGTAAGGGAAGGGTCTTTTTTCTTTTGTGGTGGTCTGTTGGTTGAGCAATCAGTCAGTTGACTATTTAGCCATCGAAGCGGCGGTTGGCTTTCTTCTCGCTGTTCTTCTTTTTGCTTTCGAGGCGTTTGCGCACGGCCCCGGCGCTGGGCTTGGTGGCCCGACGGGCTTTGGGTCGGTGCAGGGCTTTGGTTAGCACCTCGTAGAATTTCTGCAGGGCCAGCTCCTTGTTACGGCTTTGGCTGCGGTCTTCCTGCGAGGTCACAATCAGGTCGCCCTCGGTGGTGAGGCGCGAGGCCAGCTTTTCCTGCAGCCGCTGCTTCTGCTCGTCGGTGAGCAGGGCCGAATCCGCTACGCGAAAGCGCACCTCCACCTTGCTCTCCACTTTGTTCACGTTCTGCCCGCCCGGTCCGCTGCTGCGCGCGGTCTGAAACTGAAGTTCGGGCAGAAAAGCATTGAGGGGCGGAAGCATGAGCGAAGGATCAGGTAAGTGAATCAGCGGGCAAGCAGGTGCTGCGCCAACACCCAGCCCAGAAGCCCGCAGCGAGCAGTCCAGGCCAGGGTACGAAGCCAGTTGGTGCGCACCAGCCCGTATACGGTAGCGTAGGCAGCACCGTCAGAGGCCAGCCGGTTGTGCAGCGGCACCGACACAAAGAACGTCACGGCCCAGATAACCAGCACCAGCCCCAGCGCCCACCACGCGGCGGCCGACGGCGCCACCCAGGCCCACCAGCCGGCCAGCAGCAACTCCAGCACCATCGGCGCCATCACCACCCAGCTGATGCGGGCAGTATGCGCCCGGTGATAAGCCCCGAATTCGGCCGCGGGCACCAGCGCGAAACCGGGGTAATGCACGAGCTGCACCGTCCAGATAACCCCGGTGAGGTAAGCGCTGAGCGCAAAATTGAGCAGTAGCAGCAGCGGAGCGGGCATAACGACGGCTATACGAGAGCGGAACTACGGCAGTAAACGGCCGCCGCTGGGCAGCTGCGGCTGGCCCGCTTGCTGAAGAATATTGGCGGTGACGGGCAACGGCCGGCAAGTGATATACATCTGCTATATTGAATACTACAACCCACAAACGTTCAATGCCATGAAAGCTCGTTTCCTCCCCCACCTTGCCCTGCCGCTGGTTCTGCTAGCCACCCTCCCCGCTTTCCGCCCGGCCGGGATGCCCACCAAGGCCGTAGCCGCCGATGGGCGCGAGGTGCGGCAAGTAGCAGCTTTCAGCAAACTGACCCTGGCTACCTCGGCCGAGGTAATCCTGGTGCAGGGCAGCACCCAGAAAGTGGAGGTGAGTGGAAGCGCCGAGGACCTGAAAGAGCTGACAACCACGGTGGAAAACGGCCGCCTGACCGTAGGCACGGTGCAAAAGAACTGGAACAACTGGCGCGGCTTTAAGGGCTCGGTAAAGGTGTACGTGACCATGCCCAGCATTGAGGCGCTGGCCGTGAGCGGCTCGGGCCAGCTGCACGCCGACCAGATGCTGCGCGGCGGCAGCGTGCAAGTGGCGGTGAGTGGTTCCGGGCAGCTGCGGGCCCCGCTTACGGCCGAAAGCATCGAGGCCAACGTCTCCGGCTCGGGCAGCCTGAAGCTCAGCGGTAGCACCACCAGCCTGAACGCGGGCATCAGCGGCTCGGGCCGCATCGAGGCCGGCGAGCTGGCGGCCAAAACCTGCGAGGCCCGGCTCAGCGGCTCGGGCAACTGCCGCGTGAACGTGGCCCAGACCCTCGACGCGCGCATCAGCGGCTCGGGCAACGTGTACTACGCCGGTTCGCCGCGCGTGACCTCGCACGTGGCCGGCAGCGGCCGCGTCAGCAAGAGCTAGGCGCCTGCGCTTTCTCATTGTATCAGCCCCGCACCGGTCTCTGCCGGTGCGGGGCTGCGTGTTTAAGAGGAATGGAACCAGGCTACGTGTACCGCCTAAGGCTAACGCTGAACAGCTAGTCAGTCAGGCATTCATCGCCACGACGCCCTGCTGACCGACAGCTTAGGAACCGAAGATGCTGTCCAGCAGCCGCGGTTTGCGGCTGTTGTCGGTTTTGGTTTTCGACTTCTTTTTGCTGCGTTCCTTGTCCTTGTCGCCGCCGAAGAGGCCGCCCATGAAGGGCTTTTCTTTTTCCTTGATCAGCACGTAGCGCAAGGATACCGCCGTGGGGAAGCGGAACCAGTCGTCGTTGTTGAACTCCACGCTGGGCTTGAAGTCGGCCGCCACGACGAGGCGCGTGATGGGCAGTTTCCACTCCAACCCCACCAGCCCGTCGAAGCCGCCGACGGTGCCGTAGTCCTTGTGGCCGCCCACGTGGCCGCCGAGGCCGAAGTAGTAGTTCAGGCTGGGCCCGAGCAGGCCGAAGTGCCGCTCGGCCAGCACCGTGCCTGTCACTTCGCGCGAGCGGATGATGGCAATGCCCTCCAGGGTGGTTTTCTCAAAAATGCGCTGCTGGACCGTGACGCCGTAGTTGTCGCTGCCCAGCCGCACCCCAAGGGCTGTGCGGTATTTCTGCGCGGCGGCAGGCAAGGAACACAACAGAACCAGGGCCAGCAAAGGCCACAGATGCAGACGAAGGCTACTCATGCAAACGGGAAAAGGAGGCACACCCCAAACGAAGCAGCCGCGGTCAAAGTACGCGTCGAGCCGCCGAATGGTGACGGCTCATCCGGCTTTGGCCCTCCCATCGTGACCTTCCGCAGCCTCTACTCCACTACCAGGAAGGGCACCGAACCCTGCTGAGTGCCCGCCGTCCAGCGCAGCAGATACCAACCGGCGCGCAACGTGGGCAGTGGAATACTCAGCGTATTAATGCCGGCCTGCGGCACCGTTATCTGCTGCCCGCCGTAGTAGCGCCCGATGGCGTCGAACACGCGCACGACCATATTACCCTGCGTAGGAGCGTCGAACTCCACTTGCACCAGGTTGTCGCGCACAGGGTTCGGGAACAAGGAAAAAACGGCGCCGGCCTGCGCCCGCGCTGCAATAGGCGCCGTAACCAGGTCCCTGTTCTGCGCCGCGGTGCTCAAGCTGTGGCGCACGCGCAAGCGGTAATACACCAACCCCACCGGGGGCTGCGGATCCTGGTAAGAATAACCCGAGCCCGTGGAATTTTGGCTGGGTAGCTGGCCTAAAGTGGTCCAGGTTACCTGGTCAGTGCTGCGCTCCACCCCAAAGCCGGCCAGGTTGCATTCGCTGATAGTGTTCCAACTGATTACCACGTTACCGCTGCCTCCGCGGGCCACGGCGGCGGCATCGAGCGGAGCCGGCTGCAACGGGGCCGGGCCACAGGTACCGGGCTGCACGCTGCGTTCCAGCACCAAGTGCCCGCCCTGAATGTCGCGGCCGCTGTCCAGCGTCCGGTTGACCTGCGCCCGCCCGATGGCGTAGTGCATCACGGCCAGCCCCGGTGCAATGACGTGGGAGAGTTGCTGCGCGTGGCCCAACTCGTGCAGCACCACGGTTTCGAAGTCAAACTGCGTCGCGGAGGGCAGCCCCGGCCCGAATTGCCAGTTCACGCCGTCGTCGAACTGCATGTCGATTTCCTTGGCCCAGAAGCGAACGGTACCATCGGCGGCGCGGCAGCCCACGTAGTAGCTGGTGGTGCGCCCCAGCACGTTCACGGGCAGCTCGCCCGCCTGGTCGAATTCCAGGGCGTTGACGTCGTCGGAGGCAATGCCGCGGGCGGTGCGGGTGCTGCCCAACCGCCAGTTCATAAAGGTCTGGCAGCGCCAGCTGTTCAGGGCCCGTCCAAACGCAGCCAACGCCGCCGCGTTCTGGGCAATGCCGGGGTCGGGCCGGAAGGTGTAGCCACCGCGGCCGTCTTGGTTGATGTGCACGGGCTGGTACACCTGCCCGGAGTTGGTCTCCTGCACGTTGGTAACGGCAAAGAGCACCGCAATGCTTTGCAGGCTGGTAGCAATCAGCTGGTCGGCCGTGGTCACGCGCACGTTGCCAGTGCCGGCCGGGTGGCCGTCGGCGGTGTACGAGGGCACCCGCACCTGCACGCGGGTGTCGCTCCAGCTCACGATGTCGCTGCCCAGGGCGGTAGTGAAAGTGCTGCCGCCGTCATCGGCGTTGCGAAAGGCTACGCTGCCCGGCGCGGCCCCAAACCCGGAGCCCGAGATGGTCAGCACCGTGTTGGTGCCGGCCGTTACCTGCGTCGGCGCCAGGCTGCTAATGAGGGGAGCATTGCCACGCGCAGCCGTGCCCTGTTGCCGCGCCACGGCGCTGAGCAAGCGGGAGTTCGGTGCCAGTTCCTGCAGCGCCTGCCCCGTGAGCCCGGCCTGAGCCTGGTAAAACGTGTTGTCGAGGCGCGGGTACTGGCGGAAAGGCTCGGCGGCAGTGCCCACGCTCAAGTCGTAGCGCACGAAGCCCTGCTCGCTGGCGTAGGGCGTCCAGCCGACTTGGCCCAGGTCCTGGAAAGCCGACGGCATCAGAAAGAACAAGCCCTGCGCCCCGGGCGCCAGCGTAAGGGTATTGGTCAGCGTTTGCCGCTCCTCACCCACTGTGCCGCCCTCGGTGATGACCGTCAGCTGCTGCCCGGCGCGCCACTGGCCCTTCAGCAGCTTGTAAACTTGCACCGTGCTGGCGGTGTAGATGCGCCGGTGCGCCGCGTCCCAGAAGCCCTGCTGGCTGAGCACCTCGCCCTCCACCACCAGCGCGGCGGCGCGGGCGCGCACGACGGGGTCGAGTGGCAGCAGCAGGCAGTGGGCTTGGTCGGCGGCTACGGGTGCCTGGGCCCGCGCCTGCGGCAGCGCAGCGCCCAACAATAACATAGCGGACCAGCGGCGCAGCGCGAGTGTAACAAACGAGGGCATAAGCGGCAGGGCAAAACGGACTAGCAACATACGCGTTTTGCTGCCCGGGCGGCTGGGCTATTATTGCTGCCGGTTCAGCGGCTCAGAAGAGCTTGCCCTGCACCGGCTGCACCACCAGTTGCGGGGCGGGCAGCTCGCGGCTGGTGAGCTTGCTGAGCCGCTGCAGAAAGTACTGAGCCCAGGTGGGCGCGTCGTTCACATCGCGCTGATGGACAAAGAAGTATACCTCGCGCAAGCCTTCATTCAGCCAAGCCGCCAGCCGCTCGGCCCAGGCATCGGCACGCAGGTAATCGGAGCGATGCAGGGCGTGGCCGTTGAAGCGGATAAAGGCCACGGGCGTGGTCAGGCGCTGGTGCAGCACGTCGCGGCGGCCGGCCACGTCGCTGATAACCCAGGTTTTGCCGAGGGCTTCGAGCAGAGCACCGGTTTCGGCCAGCAGCACCGGGTCGTGGTACCAAGCGGGGTGGCGCAGCTCCACGGCCAAGGGCAGGTGGGCTGGCCAGTCGAGCAGGTAGCGCTCCAGGCGCGTCAGTTGCGGCGGAGCGAAGTTGGGGCCCATCTGCAGGAAAGCCATACCAAGCTGCTCGCCCAAGTTTTCGAGGGCGCGGCAGAAGCTGTTGGTCAGGTCATCGGCGTTGTACAGCTCCCGGTCGTGGCTGATGCTCTGCGGCACTTTAGGGCAGAAACGGAAGTGCGCGGGCACGGCCGCCCGCCAGCGCCGCACCATCTCCGCATCGGGAATGCGATAGTGCGTCACATTGACTTCCAGGGAGTTGAACTGCCGTCCGTAGTAATTCAGCTGCTGGTCTTCGCGCAGGCCCAGCGGGTACCATGAGCCCAGCCAGGCTTTGTTGATCCAGGTGGGGCAGCCCACCCAGATACCGGCGGGCGCCGGGGCCGGACCGGAGCGGACTAGCAGGGTGGTAGTGTCGGGGTGGTCGGGCGGCAGCGTGAAGCTGATGCCGCGCACGTCCGGAAGTCGGCCGAAGTCCATAGGGCAAACCTACGCAAACCCCGCCGGGGCGGCTGCTAGTCCCATACGCAAAATTTTCAACCTGCGCAACCAGCATTTGGACAAAAGGCGGAGCACCGGCCGAGCTTTTTTTCGACGGCGGATAATCTTATTTCCGTGGTTTAGCGCTTTTTCTCTATTTAGAATCCAAAATCACCATAAAGTAAACACAATAGGTGATTTCGGAGCCCACTCACACTAAGGCCTAATGCAAATTTTCCAGACAAAGCACAATTTTCAGAATTTTCCCTAGCTTACAGCCCGACTGTATTTGGATTGTATTTCGGAGAGGCCAATAGTTTTGGCTTGTTCACCATAGCAGAGACTGAATGAAGTTTAACCAACGACAGAACCTCTCGGGCTTGCTGATGACGTGGCTGACGGCCCTGCTGCTGGTCGCCACTTCGTTGTCCTCCTTCGCCGACGATACGCCCAACGCCACCGCTGCCAAAAGCACTGTCATGCGCGGCCGCGCCTCCTGGTACGGCCGGGAGCACCAGGGCCACCGCACCAGCAACGGCTCCCGCTTCGACCGCAACAAATACACCTGCGCGCACAAGACCCTGCCCTTCGGCACCAAGCTGCGCGTTTCCAACCCCGAAACCGGCAAAGCCGTGGTGGTGCAGGTCACCGACCGCGGCCCGTACCGCCACCAGCGCATCCTGGACCTGGCCGAAGTGGCCGCCCGTCCGCTGGACATCGTGCGCATGGGCGCCGTCGGGGTAGTGGCCGAAGTAGTATCCGACGACACGCCCCTGGGTCCCGTCGCGGGCACGGTACAAGTACCGGAACCCGAACCCACCGATATTGCCGTAACCGACACCACGCCCGAGCCCGAAGCCACCTACGTGGTGCAGGCCGGCACCTTTGGCGAGCTGCGCAACGCCGAGGCTCTGGCCGCGCAGATCAAAGCCCTGGATGCCCAGCTGGCCGTGGCCGTACGCCAGGACAACGTCAATGGCCGTGCGCTGAACCGCGTGATTGTGGGCCAGCGCCTGCCGCGCGCCGAAGCCGACGACGTATGGCAGCGCCTGCAGAACCGGGGCATCAACGGCCTGGTGCGTCAGGCCGAAAACCTGTAGCCTAAGCTCCCAACGAACTTTCTGAGCCGCTTCGGGTACCCATCCGGAGCGGCTTTTTTGTGCGCTGAATGGCCGCGGCACAATACCGATGAGCGGTGCGCAGTTGCTTTGCTGCGCAGTCACTCCTTTCCGATGACTCACCCCTGGTCTGCGGCTCCGGGCCGGTTGCAACCTTTGCTACGGCCAGCTTCTCTTACTCAGTGACGGGGGCACCCGCCGCTTACCTGGCCGGGCACCTATTTTTACCGTCCTCCCCTATGAAAAAACTCTTTCTCTTACTGACCGCTACGGCCCTTGCCCTACCGGCGCTGGCCCAGACGGAGCGCGGCACGACGATGATTGGCCTGTCGACGGGCAACCTTAACTACAGCCACGAGAGCAAGGGCAATAACTACTTTTCCGCCGCGCTTTACCCGTCGGTGGGCCGGTTCGTGGTCGACAACCTGGCGCTGGGCGCCACCCTTAACCTGGGGTACGACCGCACCAGCTCGCAGTACAGACTCTCGTCCGCTACGCAGCGGGAAGTAGAGTACGGCATTGCCCCGTTTGCGCGTTACTACTTTATCGGGCAGGGCAAGCACCGGCTGTTTGCCGAGGCTGGGGTCGACTTCTCCCGCCGCCAAATGCGCTACAACACGTCTTCGCCGGGCCAGCCGGATTACGGCCAGAAAGGTAGCCAGAACAGTATCGGCTGGCACGGCGCCCTCGGCTACAACTATTTCCTGACGCCCAACGCTGCCCTGGAAGCCTCGGTGGGGTACTACCGCGGCCGCAGCGAGTACAACGCCGGTGGGCCCTACCCCTATTACTGGGAGCAGCGCAGCGACAACGCCCTCAAAGTGCGCGTCGGCTTCACCGTTTTCTTGCCTTCGGGTACCACGGCTCAATAATTCATTCCCGGGGTGTAAGGTCCGGGTACGGCCGACCCTCCCCCGCTATTCTAAGTGCGACGCTGCTGCATGAAACGTTATCTTCTCTCTTTGCTGGCCATCGGCCTGACGGTGCCCGCCCTGGCGCAAACCGAACGCGGGGCCAAGCTCATCGGCATTTCTGTAGGCGACCTGAACTACCAGCGCCAAGACGCCAAAAATACCTCGCTCGCGGCCGCAGCATACCCCTCGGTGGGCTGGTTTGTGGCTGATAACTTCGTTCTGGGCACGGGCGTAGAGCTGTTCTACAACCGCGAGCGTAGCGAGCGGATCGGCACCATGTTTCCGACGAGCTTCCGGAGCCGCACGTTTGGCGCTGGCATTTCGCCGTTTGTGCGCTACTACTTCCTCGGGCAGAACAAGCACCGCGTATTTGCCCATGCGGGGGCGTCCACTACCTGGTATTCCTACCGCGACGTGACAAGCAGCAACGGCCAAGAAGGCACCCCTTACACCACCCACGACAACGTGGGCAGCTACAACGTGGGCCTGGGTTACAACTACTTCCTAGCCCCGACGGCGGCGCTGGAGGTAACGGCCGGCTACCGGCGCTCCGGCGAAGCAGGCCCGGTGTACCGGCCCAAGGGCAGCCTCGACGTGCGCCTAGGCCTGAGCGTGTTTCTGCCCTCAGGCAAAGCTGCCGCTCAATAACGCCGCTGCCCCGAGCAGCCCTTACGCGCCGCGCCCGCCGTCCCCGGTTTGCGCGGCGCGTTTTTTTGTCGGATGTTGAGCCCCTATTTCCTCGCCTTCCGCTATGCTGCGTTACCTCCGGGCCGTGTTGGCCCTCCTGATTACCAGCGCCCTGGTGTGGTTGCTCAACACCAACCACGGCGAAATCCCGGCCTTCGGCAAGTTTTTGAGTCCCTTCGAAGGCTTCTGGCGCAACGGCGAAGCGCCCGATGACTTGGCCAGCGAGCAGACGCTGAAGCTCCCCGGCCTGCAGCAAGCCGTGACGGTGCGCTTCGACGACCACCGCGTGCCGCACATCTTCGCCCAGAACGACCACGACCTGTACTTTGCGCAGGGCTACTTCACGGCCCGCGACCGACTCTGGCAGATGGAGTTTCAGACCCACGTGGCGGCCGGGCGCATCTCCGAAATCGTGGGGGCGCGGGCCCTGGAGTACGACCGGTTTCAGCGCCGCATGGGTTTGCCGCACGGGGCCGAGAAGTCCTTGGCCGTGATGATGAGCGAACCGACCACGCGCACGGTGCTGGAGGCCTACACGGCCGGCGTCAACGCCTACATCGGTGCGCTGAGCCCGCGCGACTACCCACTGGAGTACAAGCTGCTGAACTACGCTCCCGAGCCGTGGAAGCCGCTGAAATGCGCCCTGCTGCTGCAGCTGATGGCCTGGGACCTGAGCGGCCGCTCCGACGATTTGCGCCTATCGAACGCCCTGGGCAAGTACGGCCCGGCCGTGATGCGCGACCTGTTTCCGGATTACCCCACCCGTGAAGACCCCATTGTGCCCGTCGGGACGAAGCTGGACTACACGCCGCTGGCGGTGCCGCCCGTGCCGGCGGCATTTGCGGCGGGCGCCTCGGATAAGGTACCCCAGAACGAACCCGACGCCGATCTGGGCTCCAACAACTTTGCGTTGGGTGGCAGCCGCACGGCTTCGGGCCTGCCCATCCTGGCCAACGACCCGCACCTGCAGCTGAACCTGCCCAGCATCTGGTATCAGCTGCAGCTGGTAGCGCCGGGTGTGAACGTGTACGGCGTCACCATCCCCGGTGCGCCCACCATCATCATTGGCTTCAACCAAAGCGTGGCCTGGGGCGTGACCAACGTGGGCGGCGACGTGCTCGACTGGTACCAGCTGAAATTCAAGGACAACACCAAGCGCGAATATTGGCACGCCGGCCAGTGGAAGCCGGTGCGCCGGGTGGTGGAGCGCATCAAAGTGCGCGGGCTGCCCGACCGCCTTGATACGGTACTCTACACCCACCACGGCCCCATCGTGTACGACCACGACGAAAAGCCCTTCAACGCCCAGACGCCCGTGCGGCACGCCATGCGCTGGACGGCCCACGAGGGCGGCAACGAGGTGCTGACCTTCTACCGCCTCAACCGGGCGCAGAATTACCAAGACTACGCCGCGGCTCTGAGCACTTACGCCGCGCCGGCCCAGAACTTCATCTTCGCCTCCAACCAGAACGACGTGGCCATCTGGCCCAACGGCAAGTTTCCGCTGAAGTGGCCGGACCAGGGCAAGTTCATTCTGGACGGTTCCAACCCCGCACACGACTGGCAGGGCTGGATTCCGCAGACGCAGAACCCGCACGTGAAGAACCCCGAGCGCGGCTTCGTGTCGTCGGCCAACCAGTTTCCGGCCGGGCCCGACTACCCCTACTACCTCGGCTGGAACTTCGCCAGCTACGAGCGGGGCCACCGCATCAATACCCGCCTCGGGCAGATGCAGCGCGCCACGCCCGACTCCCTGCGCCGGCTGCAGACCGACAACCTGAACCTGAACGCCCAGCTCATGCTGCCACGCCTGCTGGCCCTGGTGCAGCCCGCGCAGCTCACGCCCGCCCAGCGCCAAGCCTACGACGAGCTGCGCCGCTGGAACTACTTCTACGACGCGCACGTGGCGGCCCCAAGCATCTTTGATCTGTGGTACAACCAACTGGTGGAGCGGCTCTGGGAAGACGACTTCAACTCGAAAGTCACCCAGCTGGAAATGCGCTACCCACCCCGCGACCGGACCAACAACCTGATTCTCAAAGAGGACACCTCGCGCTGGATCGATGACCGCCGCACGCCGCAGCGCGAGACGCTACCGCAGCTGGCCCTGCAGGCTTTTCAGTTTGCCACCGACTCACTCACGCGCAAATTCGGTCCGCTGGGCTCCAACTGGAATTGGGCCAACCAGAAGAGCACCGACATCATGCACTTGGCCCGCCTGCCCGGCTTCGGGCGCATGGACGTGGACTGCGGCGGCGGGGCGGCCATCGTCAACGCTACCACGGAGCGCAACGGGCCGAGCTGGCGCATGGTGGTGGCCCTGGGGCCGCAGCCCAAAGCCTACGGCGTCTTCCCGGGCGGGCAGAGCGGCAACCCCGGCTCGGCCTATTATGACGACCTGCTGGAAACCTGGCGCGTGGGTCAGCTTAACGAGCTGATTTACCTGACTTCGGCCGCGCAGGCGCACCCACGGGTTCAGGCTACCTGGCAGCTCCACCAAGCGAAGTAACTTTTTTCTGTTTCTATCTTTTTCAATGCGTCGTTATCCATCCGCGTGGCTGCTCACTGCCGCCTTGGGCCTGCTGCCTTTCCTTGCCGGCGCCCAAACGAAACCCACTCCGGCTAAAAAAGCGCCGGCAGCTGTCCAGCTTCGCCCCGCCGATACGCCCGTACCCACGGGCAACGGCCCGCACGACTCTACCCGCGTGTACGACTTTGCGGAGCAGATGCCCCTGCCGCCCGGTGGATTGGCAGCATTCGAAGCTTACCTGGCCCAGCACCTGCGCTTACCGGCCGAGGTCCAATCCGGTGCCGTCACGGGCAAGGTATTCGTCCGCTTCGTGGTGATGCCCAGCGGCCGCCTCGCCGACCTGCGCGTAACGCGCAGCTTGTCGCCGGCCGCCGACGCCGAGGCGCTGCGCGTGCTGCGGGATATGCCGCGCTGGAGCCCGGCCAAGCAGAACGGTGCCGTGGCCAGCGTAGCCTACTCCCTGCCCATCAATTTTGCGCCGGCCAAGACCAAATAGCCGCCATGAACTCCGCTCCCCAGGCCCCACGTCGCACCGATACGCTGTTTATCTGGCTGTTTGCGGGCGCCATTGCCCTGCTGGCCGGATATAAGCTGCTGTTTCAGGACCCTAAGCCGGCTCCGGTAGCGCCCAAGCCCATCGAGCAGCCCGCCGCCCCACCGCCGCCGGCCGAGCCCCCGCAACAGCCTACCGATCTGGCGGGTTTGCCGCCGGACAACATGCCCAATGCGGCGGCCGAGCAGCCCCTGGACGACAAAGTGTACACCTACGTGGAGCAGATGCCTCAGCCGCCAGGTGGTATGGAAGGCCTGCTCCAATACTTTACCCGCCACGTGAAATACCCGGCTGCCGCCTTGCGCGAGCAGGTGGAAGGCAAGGTGTTCGTGAACTTCATCGTCCGCCCCGACGGGCATATTTCCGATGTACAGGTCACCAAAGGCATCGGCGCGGGCTGCGACGAAGAGGCGCTGCGCGTGGTGAGCCAGATGCCGCCCTGGCAGCCCGGCAAGCAAAACGGGCGCGTGGTCAGCGTTTCCTACACGGTGCCCATCACTTTTACTGTCCAATAAGTCATGCGCAGTTCCTGGATGCTTTTCTTCGCCACTCTCCTGCTGACCGCGCTGGCGCAGCTCTTTTTGCCGTGGTGGAGTGCCGCGGTAATAGCCGGAGCACTGGCCTTTGTGCTGGCCCGCACCGGCGGGCGGGCTTTTCTGGCCGGTTTCCTGGGGGTCGGGTTACCGTGGCTGCTGCTGGCCGGCTGGCTGCACCTGCGCGCCGATGGCCGCCTGAGCCACCAGGTAGCCGAGCTGCTGCCGTTGGGCGGCCACGGCTGGCTGTTGGTGCTGGTGACGGCCATCATCGGCGGCCTGGTGGGTGGCCTGGCCGAGCTGACGGGCTACTGGCTGCGGCAGGCCTTGCTTCCGAACGCCACCCACCAAGCCGCCTGACAAACGAAGCGCCCCGGCCGAAAACTCGACCGGGGCGCTTCATTTGTCAGCAACGGGCAGCCGCTTACTGATTGTACTGCGAGATGAAGGCAAAGGCCTCCAGCGTGTAGTTGGCCGCCGAGGTAAAGTGGTTGCCGCCCTGAATCGGGTGCAGCTCTACCTGCGTGGCTCCGCGAGCCCGCATGGCGTTGTAGGCATCCTGCGAGTTGAAGAACGGCACGTAATCGTCGGCGGTGCCGTGGAACAGCGCGACCGGGGCTGTGGGCTTCCAGTCGTAGATGTCGTTGGCCAGGAAGGTCTTGATCAGGGCCGAGTCGGAGCCGCTGGTGACGCCCGTGCGCAGGCCGCTGGTAAACAGCTGGGCCGCCTGGGTCGGCACGTCGCTGAACGGATTGGCCTGCAGCTGACTGGCGTAAGGCTCGTTGAAGTAGAACGACGTGGGGCGGTTCAGCCCATAGACGTGGTTGTAGGTATCGAGCACCCACACGTAGCTGCTCAGGAAGCTCAGCGGCTGAGTCGAGGTCAGGATGTAGTTGGCAAAAGCCGACTTGTGGTAGGCCCCGGCGCCGGGCGCGCTGGCCGTCACCGTAAACTCATTGGTAGCCGCCTTCTCAATCAGGCGATGCAGGGCCATAGTGGCGTAGCCGCCCTCGGAGTAACCAAGCAGAAAGTTTTTGCCACTCAGCCCCAGTTGCTGCTGCTGGCAAAACTCGCGGGCCGCCCGCAGCATATCCAACGACGCCGACGCCAGCGACTCGGCGTGCTCGTAGGGGTGTGGGTGGTTCTTGGCCGCGCCATAACCGATGTAGTCGGGCGCCGACACGATGTAGCCCGTGGAAGCCAGCACCGACACGGCCGAGTACACCTCGCTGCTGGAGCTGTAGTAGGAAGGCGCGCGGTTTTCGGCGCTGGGGCTGATGGTGCCGTGCTGGTAGCTCAGCAGCGGCAGGCGCTGCCCGGCCGGTACCTGCGGCACCAGCAGCGCCCCGGAGGCGGTAATGGTTTGCCCGTCGGTGTTTTTGGTGGCGTAGGTGAGCTTGTACACCTTAATGGGGTAGCGCACCAGTACCGCTGCCAGCGGCACCGTGCTTACGTGCGACGCCAGTGCCTGCTGATTGTACTCGCCGATGAGCGTGCTGCTTAGCAGGCGCGAAGCCTGCGGCTCAGCGGTAGGCTCGACAGCCGATGCCGCGGGCGTAGCGGCTTCTTTCTGGCAGCCCACGCCGGGCGCCACCAGCAGGATGGTGCTGAGCAGCCACGTCAGGCGCTTAACAGAGCGCGGAAAATTATGAAATAGCACAGGGCAGTGGTTTGGTGGATTGGTCTTCCCTCAACACCGGCCAGCGCAAAAAATTTCCATCCCAAGCCCTAAAATCCTATAAGACAGCTGCTACCTCTCGTGCCCTGACACGTCGAGGTTTGGCACCGGTTTCGAGAAGCCAAACCCATCTGTAGCTAAAATTAAATCTTTAGTTGATTAACTAAATAATTAGTTATACGTTTAGCCGACAAACAATCGACTATGCAACAACTCCCCGAACTTACCCGGGCCGAAGAGCAGGTGATGCAGGTGCTCTGGCGCCGGGGGCCCTCCTTCGTGAAGGACATGCTTCCGGATATGCCCGCGCCGACGCCGGCTTACAATACCGTGTCGACCATCGTGCGCATCCTGGAGCAGAAAGGCTACGTGGGCCACGAAGCCTTCGGCCGAACCCACCGCTACCACGCCCTGGTGGGGCAGGATGAGTACCGCCGCTTCTCACTGCGCAAGCTACTCGGCGGCTACTTCGGCGGCTCGTTCAGCCGCTTGGTGTCCTTTTTCGCCAAGGAAGAAAACCTCGATGCCCAGCAGCTCGACGAACTGCTGCGCTACGCCCAGCAAGACCTAGACAAACCTGCCGATGACGACGCCAAACCTGCTTAACTGGATGTGGCAGAGCACGCTGTGCCTGGGCGCGTGCTGGGTGTTCTACTACGTGGTGCTGCGGCGCGAAGCCTGCTTTGGCTACAACCGCGCCTTCCTGCTGCTCACGCCCATGCTGGCCGCGCTGTCGCCTTTGCTGCCCTGGGCGCAGTGGTGGCCGGTAGCCGCGGCCGTTCGGGTGGTAGGCGTGCCCACGGCAGTACTGCCGGTACTGCACGTGGGCGCCACCGCGCTGCCCGAATCGGCGGTGCTGAGCTGGGCATGGGTGGCCTACGTGGGCGGCGCCGGTGGCTGCGCGGCCGTGGTGCTCGGCCGGCTGGCCCGGCTGTGGTGGCAGGCGCGCCAACTGCCCGCTACCGCGCACTCTGGGTACACGCTGCGGCTCACCGGTGGGCAGTTGCCCACCAGTTCCTTCGGCCGCACCATCTTCTGGGACGATACCGCCGCCCTGCAGCCCGACGAAGCTGCCCAGGTGTTACAGCACGAGCTGGCCCACGTCCGCCAGGGGCACACCGCCGACCGTCTTTGGCTGCAGCTCTGGCAGGTAGCGCTGTGGTTTAACCCGCTGCTGTACCTCTACCTGCGGGCCCTGCTCCTCACCCACGAGTATCTGGCCGACGCTGCAGCCCTGCGTCACTCGGGCAGCCAAGCCAGCGGGTACGCCCGACTGCTGGCCCGGCGGGCCACGCAGCAGTGGGCGGCGCCTACTCTGGCCCATGCTTTTACCACTTCCCAAACCCTTAACCGTATTGCCATGCTACATCACCTCCCGCTTACCCGGGCTTGGCGCAAATGGGCCATTGTGCCCGTAGCCAGCGCCCTATTGGGCCTGGTAGCCTGCGAGCAGATGAATGCCTTCGGGCCGCCCCCGCCCCCTCCGCCGCCTCCTGCACCCGCTACGCCGCCGCCCCCGCCCGCCCCGATCAAATCAGCCAACGACCCGGCCGACCGCGTGTACACCTATGTAGAACGCATGCCTGAGTACCCGGGCGGCATGATGCAGCTCATGCGCGACCTGGGCAGCCGGGTGGTGTATCCGGAAGCGGCCAAGGCCGCCGGGCTCCAAGGCAAGGTGTTTATTGGCTTCACGATAATGCCCGATGGCACCCTGCGCGACCTGCGGGTGAATAAGGGCGTCGAGGCACCGGCAAAACAGCAGGCTCTGGCCAAGCAGATGGATACCGCCGCCTTGCAGGCCGTACAAAGTCTATCCGGTCGCTGGCAGCCGGGCACGCAGAACGGGCGCCCAGTAGCGGTAGCGTATACGCTGCCTATTTCCTTCGCTACGAAGTAATTACTCTAAAGCATCTGCCTGTCGACTGAGGTCTACAGGCAGATGCTTGTTTTACCCCCTGACCCTATACAATACCCTCTATGACTGCCATTTAGCGGCCCGTTGGCTTGATGCCGGCAGGCCGTTTTGATTTCCGCTCACAGCGCTGGCGTAGCCGCAGCAGGTATAGCCGGCAGCAGCATTAAAACTCTTTAACAGCCTGTTTTAGAAGCTTATGCCAACAACGCTGGTCTACTCCTCTGGAAATATTGCACCTCGGCAATCGGGCGAAATGCCCTAACTTTACGGTGTTTACTGCCTTCTCAGCCCTTTCGAGTGACCCGTTTTCCGCTTCTTTCGCGCGTTGCCGCGCCACTGCTGCCCGCCCTGGGCTTACTTCTTGCCCCTTTGCTGCTGCCCGGCTGCGGCAGCCGCTCCGACAATGAAGCGTCGGGCACCGCCACTGCCTCGGCAGACTCCGCCAAGGCCGCCGTCGTGGACACGGTGAAGCTGAAAATGGAAGCCATGCGCCGCGACTCGCTCAAGGCCGACTCCATTGCCAAGGTCAACGGGCAGCTGCCGGGCGCCCTCCTGCCGGGTCACCGCATCGTAGCCTTTTATGGCAACATCCGCTCGAAGGGCATGGGCATCCTGGGCCGCGAGCCGAAGGAGCAGATGTTCCGCAAGTTTGCGGGCGTGCTGAAGGAGTGGCAGGCCGCCGACCCGAGCATCCCCGTGCAGGCCGCTCTGCACAACGTAACCATCACGGCCCAGGGCACGCCCGGCAAGGACGGCAAGTGGCGCCTGATGAACTCCAAGGCCACCATCGAAGAAGTCATTTCCTGGGCCCGGGAGCATAAGTGCATCCTGTTCCTGGACGTGCAGCCCGGCCACAGCACCCTGCAAGTGGAGGTGCCCAAGCTGGAGCAGTACCTCAAGCAGCCCGACGTCCACCTCGGCATCGACCCGGAATTCTCGCTGGCTACCATGCCGGGCGTGCGTCCCAACCAGCGCATCGGCACCCTCGACGCCAAGGACGTGAACTGGACCATCAATTACCTGTCGCGCCTCGTGAGCGAGAACAAGCTGCCGCCGAAAGTCCTGACGGTGCACCGCTTCACCCGGAAGATGATTACCAACTACAAGAACATCAAGCTGGACCCGCGCGTGCAGGTGGTCATGCACATGGACGGCCACGGCAACCCCGTCCTGAAAAAGGATTCGTACCGCGACTACATCCAGGCCGAGCCGGTGCAGTACACGGGCTTCAAGCTCTTCTACGAGTACGACGGCCGCCCCAAGCCCCACCACATCATGACGCCCACCGAGGTACTGACCGAGCTGACGCCCAAGCCGCTCTATATTCAGTATCAATAGCTTAAGACTTGAGAAGCTATTGAGTTTAAGAGTTATGTCGTTCTGACGCTCTAGCTTCGCCTAGCTACCAACAAAAAGCCCCGGCCGAAAACGGCCGGGGCTTTTTGTTGGTCAAACGCATCAACTCACAAACTTCCTAACTCATTAACTCGCAAACTGGCTTTAGTGCGCCGCATTTAGGTCGACTTTCTCACCGGGCTTGGGACGCTTGATGAGGAAGATGAGCGGGATGCAGAGGATAAAGAAGGCCCCGATCATCAGGAAAGTCTGCGAGTAGGTGATGAGGGCCGTCTGCTTCATCAGCATGCCTTCCAGCGCGGCGTAGGCCTGACGCTGGGCCTGGAACATATCGGCGCCTTTGGACATGAAGTTGGCAATCAGGCCCTGCACGCGCTGCTGCGTTTCGGGGTCGTACATCGAGATGTTGGGCAGCAGGCCCACGCGGTTCTGCATGGTTTTGCGCTCCAGGAAGGTACCGATGAGGGCCACCCCGAACGAGCCGCCGAGCTGGCGAATCATGCCGGTCAGACCAGCGGCCTGGCCCGCATCCTTGCCGCTGAGGCCGGCCAACGACATGGTGGTGATGGGCAGGAAGAGCAGCGCCAGACCAAAACCGCGCAGCATCAGCGGCCAGAAAAAGTCACTCTCGCCGGCGGTAGGCGAAATCTGCGTGCTCATCCAGTACGAGAAGATGAAGAACACCACGAAACCCACCGGCAGCATAAACTTTTGCGACACCCCGCCTTGGATCATTTTGCCGACCATGGGCATCATGAAGCCGGTAAGTAGGGCGCCAGGCAGCAGCAGGTAGCCCGTTTGGGCAGCCGTGAAGCCGAGGATGCGCTGGCAGAAAATCGGGAAGACGAACACCGAGGCGAACAGACCAAACCCGAGGATAAACGAGAGGAAGGCACCCACGGCCAAGTTGCGGCTCTTGCCGAGGACCCGCAGGTCCACGATGGGGGCTTTGGCCGTCAGCTCGCGCCAGATGAAACCCGCCATGCCGATGATGGTCAGGGCCGTGAACAGCAGGATGATTTCATCCTCAAACCAGTCGTTGGATTCGCCCTGCTCCAGCACGTATTGCAAGGAGCCCACGCCCAGTACCAGCAGGAAAATGCCCAGCCAGTCGATTTCGCCAATGGGCCGCCGGATGGCATTCTTGATGCGCTCCGGGTCGCGGATAAACGTGGCCGTAAAAATGCTGGCCATGACGCCCACCGGCACGTTCACGTAGAAAATCCAGGGCCAGTCGTAGTTATCCACGATGAAGCCGCCGAGCGTGGGACCGATGGTGGGGCCGATAATAACGCCCATGCCGAACAAGGCCTGCCCCAACGGCAATTGGTGAGGCGGGAAAGTGTCGATGAGGATGGCCTGCGAAGTGGCCATCAGCGCGCCGCCGCCCACGCCCTGGATGAAGCGGAAGGCTACCAGCTCCCAGATGTTGGTGCTCTGCCCGCAGGCCATGGAGGCCAGCGTGAACAGAATCACCGAGAACAGGTAGTAATTTTTGCGGCCGAACTGCTCGGCCAGGAAGCCCGTCATCGGAATCACGATAACGTTGGCAATGGCGTAGGACGCTACTACCCAGCTGACTTCCTGCTGCGTGGCCGAGAGGTTACCCATCATCTGGGTCAGGGCCACGTTCACGATGCTGGTATCAATGAGCTCCAGCAAGCAGCACATCACCACCGTAATGACGATGATCCACTTGGTAAATCCGGTTTCCATGTGGTGAAATGGAGAGATGGTGAGATGGTGAGTTTATGTTCTTACTTGAGTAAGAGAAACACGCTATTCACCTTATGGAAGAGGATATTATCCCCAACGTATCGTTCAACGAAGCGTACCGAGCGCGCACGAAACAAGCCGCCCTACGTGTAATTCGTTTGTATCAACAACTGCCGCGCACTGGCGAAGCCACCATACTGGGCAAGCAACTACTCAGATCTTCCACTTCAGTAGCAGCCAATTTCCGAGCCGCCTGTCGGGGCCGCTCTAGTGCCGAGTGGTACGCCAAGCTTTGCATTTGCGTGGAAGAAGCCGATGAGACTCTGTTTTGGCTAGAGCTACTCAGTGACGCTGGAATTTTATCACCTCTGCGCCTGCACAGCCTTCAACAAGAATATGTTGAGCTAGTTTCCGTACTGGCAACCGCCCGCAAAAGAGCGAGGAAATAAGGGAAGTGGTGAAATAGCAAGCGCCGCATTCGAACGTCAAACTCACTATTTCACCATTTCACAAACTCACTACTTTGTCGCCACCGTCGCCGTCACGCTCATGCCGGCGCGCAGCGGGTGCTCAGCGTCCACTTTGTCGAGCACGATTTTCACGGGCACGCGCTGGGTTACTTTCACGAAGTTGCCGGAGGCGTTGTCGGGGGGCAGCAGGGCGAAGCGGGCACCCGTGGCGGGCGAGAGCGACTCGATGTGGCCCTCAAACTCCTCGTTCGGGTAAGCGTCCACCTCCACGTTGACCTTCTGGCCCACGCGCATGTTTTCCAGCTGGGTTTCCTTGAAGTTGGCAATAACCCAGGTGCGGCTGCTGGCCACGATGCCGAACAGCTGCTGACCGGGCGATACTACCTGGCCGGGCTGCACGCCCTTGCGGCTCACCGTGCCGTCGGCCGGCGCCTTGATGGCAGTGTAGCTGAGCTGCAGCTGCGCGTTGTCGAGGTCGGCCTGACGCTGCTTCACCACGGCCTCGGCCACGGCTACCTGCTGCTGAGCGGCGGCCACTTGCTGGCGGGCTACCGATACTTGCTCCTGGGCCGTGGCACGCTGGGCGCTGGTCGACTTCAGGTTAGCCTGCACCGCGTCGTACTCGCTCTGCGGGATGATGTCCTCCTTGCGCAGGAACTCGCTGCGCTGCAGGTCTTTCTGCAGGCGGGCGCGGGCGGCGTCGCTCACCCCAATGGTGGCCTGAGCGGTGCGTACGTTGGCCGAAGCCGTACCTACGGCGGCGCGGGCGGCCGTCACGTTGGCCTGGGCAGCCAGCAGGGCGGCCTGAGCCGCATTTACGCGCTGCTGGTAGTCAGCAGGGTCGATGGTCACGAGCACGTCACCCTTCTTCACCGGCATGTTGTCGTCCACTTTTACCTCCAGCACGGGGCCGCCCACGCGGGGCAGTACCGGGTACACGTCGCCTTCTACCTGGGCGTCGTCGGTTTCTTCGTGGGTTTGGCCAAACTGGTAGCGCTGGTAGCCGAAGTAGCCGCCTACCAGGAGCACCAGCGCCAGGATGATCAGAATAATCGGGCGCTTCGAGCGGCCTTCGGGCTCGTCGTAAGCGGTGTCAACGGCGGGCTGGGCCGGGCCGCCAGGCTGCGAAATTTGGCGTTCTACCACCGGTTCTTGCGTTGCCATTATCTATGCGGAGCGTTGAGTGAAAAGTCTTGTCGAGTAATAAGGGGGTTGAGCAGCAAGCCGGGTGGTGCGTCTTGTGAATCGCCGACCGGCTTGGCTACGGCCGTCAGGCCGACTGCCGGTACGCGGCGTCGCCCTGCGGTTTGACGAGCAGCGTGGCACACAGGGCGGTGCGCACGACGTGCTCAGCGGTGTTGCCCATCAGGAAGCGTGTGAGGCCCGTCTGGCCGTGCGACCCGATGACGATGAGGTCAAAGCCCCCGTCCCGCGCCTCGCGCGTGATTTCGCAGGAGGCCTCTCCCTGCCGCAACCGGGTAGTTACGCGCGGGGCGCCGGCTTGTTCGGTGATGAGCTGATAACGAGCCAATTCCAGCGCGGCCTCAGGCAGGTCGGCGTCGCTGAGTACGGGCTGCGGCTCCTGCACGTGCAGCAGGCACAGCTCGGCACCGGTAGCACCGGCCAGGGCGGCGGCATAGGCCACCAGGGGCCCCGAGGCGGCCGAAAAATCCAGCGGGCAGAGAATCTTAGACAGGTGCATGTTACCAGATTTGCTCGCCGGTGGCGCGGCGGAGTTGGTACTGACCCAGTGTGTAGTTGTAGATGGCCTGCAGGCGGGCCAGGCGGGCCTGGGCCAGCTGCGTTTCGGCGTCGAGCACGTCGAGGTTGTTGCCCACGCCGTAGCGGTAACGGGCCTTGGCGCGGGTCAGCGCGTCGGTGGCCTGCTCGATCTGCACCTGCGAGTTGTCGTAGCGGGCCGTGCTCGACTGCATGTTGTTCACGGCCTGCTGCACGTCGGCGCGCACTTGCTCCTGCGTGTCCTGGATGCGGGCTTGCGCGCCTTTCACGGCCGACTCAGCCCCCACGCGCTGCACTTTGTTGCGGTTGCCGTCGTAAATGGGCACGTTCAGCTGTGCGCCGAGCACCGTGTTGAAGCGCATCCGCTCGATGTTGGGCAGGATGTAGCCGTTTTTGGCGCCGGCCTGGCCCAGCACATTGAGCGAGGGGCGGTTATTGGTTTCCACCACGCGCTGCTGGGCAATGGCCGTCTGCTCGGCGTCCTTGGCCAGCTTCACCTCGGGGCGGTTTTCGGCGCCCCGGGCCAGGGCGGCGTTGACGTCCACGGCCTGCGGGTTGTACTCGAAGCGGCCGCGAATGGGCGTCACCTCGTTTTCGGGGCGGTGCAGCAGGCGGGCCAGCTGTACCTCCTGGTTGCGCAACTGGTTCTGCAGGTCAATCTTGGTGTTCTGCGCCTGCGCGATGCGCACCTTCGTCGTAGTCACGTCGAAATTGGTGCTGACGCCGCCCTGCACACGCTTCTCCATTTCCCGCTGGTGCTGCTGCAGGGAGGCAATCTGCGCGTCCTGCACCCGGATGGCTTCGCGGGCAAACAGGATGCTGTAGTAGCTCTGCGCCGCGGCAAAGGCCAGGTCGCGGCGGGTCACGTTGATCTGGTCCGTGGCCGACACGATGCGGCTCTGCGACAGGTCGATGTTGGCGCGGGTGCGGCCCAGGTCCAGCAGCGTGTACTGCGCGGCCACGTGCAGGTCGTAGTTATTGTTGGGGGCAAACTGCAGCACCTCTCCGTTGAAGGGCAGCTTCACCACCGGGTCGATGCGGGTGTACGTGCCGGTACCGTTTACCACCGGCCGCAGGTAAGTGCGCGTTTCGGCCAGGCGGGCCTGGGCCTGGTTTACTTCCTCTTGCAGGGCGTTGATACTGGGGTTGGCATCCAGCACCGTGCGGATGGTAGACTCCAGCGTCAGCGAATCCCCGACGGTGGCCGCAGTGAGCGGGGTTTGCGCGTGAGCAGCACCAGCCGACAGCAACCCGAGGGTCAGCAGGAACGGCGCGGCATGTTTAGGTCGAAAGAACATAGCGGATGACTGATGAAGGTCGACCCGGTATTACCCAAGCTTGTGCCAAGGGGTTACGCGGATTAAAACTTTCTTTAAAAACCGCCTTAAACACCTCAAAAACACGCATTTTATTTTAATGACGAGTTACCGAGCACCTAACTCGACCATGTATATTTTCCTCATATTTCAGAATTTCCTCGTTTATTGCTCCTGATATTTAAGGAAAGAAGCCGATGCCCGATCAAGACGACTCCCTGCTGCTCTACCTCAACGACGCCATTGCGACGACCCGCAACAAGGAGGCGTTGTTTCGCACCGTCACGGAAAAGCTGCGGCTGATTTTCCCTTTCGACGCCATTACCATCATTACCCTCGACGCCGAACACCAGTACCGCCGCGTGTTCATGCGCGACTACCTCGGCGAGATTCTGCTGCCCAACCAATCCCTCACCAACCTGCCCGGCACGGGCAAACCCACTCGGGCCCCCATCGAGGGCACGCCCATCGAGCAATTCGTACGTCAGCCCCACCTGCACCAGTATGACCTGGAAGAACTACTGCAGCAATACCCGCAGTATCTGCCCTTCTGCGCCCTCATGGACAAGGGTATGCGCTACTTCGTGGTGGTGCCCCTGCGTACCAGCGGGCAGTTGATCGGGCTGCTGTCCCTGGTGGCGCGGCGGCGCCCGCAGTTCGGCCCTATGGACACCGACCTGCTGGAAAAAATTGGCAGCCTGGTGGCCGTGGCCGTCACCAACACGCTGGCATTCGAGGATATAGCCCGGCGCGAGCAGGAAAAGACCATGCAGCTGGCCCTCAACAACGCCCTGCTCAGCATCAAGGAGCGCGAGGAGCTGTTCCGCGCTATTGCCACCGAAATCAACCGCGTGGTGCCCTGCGACTTTTTCGGCGTGCGCATCCGCGTACCCAACTCGCCGGTGCGGGCCCTGGCCGAGTTTGCCAAGGGCCCCGACGGGCAGTTTGGCTTGCTCGACGAAGGCCGCTGGGACGAGCAGCCCGGGGCGGAGCAGGCTCGGGAAGAGGCCGTGGAGCTAGTTACCCGTCCCGGCCTCTACGTGGGCGAAGAATTCGACGAGCTGACCGAGCGCTACGCCATGCTGCGCTACGCCAAGGAGCAGCGCGGCACCCGCTCCATTCTCTGCACGCCCCTGGACCTGGGCCACGACCAACTGGCAGCCCTCATCATGTCGAGCCAGCAGCCCTTTGCCTTCAACGAGGAGTCCCTGGAACTGATTATGAGCTTGGCCCCGCAGATTCGGCTGGCCATTCAGAACGTGTTTGCCTTCGAGCAGATCGAGGCCCTGCGTGCCCAGCTGGAGCGGGAACGAACCTACCTCATCGACGAAATCAACACCACCGCGGCGGCCCGCTTCGGCGACTTCGTGGGCGGCAGCCAGGTGATGCAGCAGGTATTCAGGCGCGTGGAGCAGGTGGCTCCTACCGATACCACCGTGCTCATCACCGGCGAAACGGGCACCGGCAAAGAACTGGTAGCCCGCGCCTTGCACAACTTCTCTCCGCGCAAGGAGCGCGCCCTCATCAAAATCAACTGCGCGGCCTTGCCGGCCCAGCTCATCGAGTCGGAGCTGTTCGGGCACGAGAAGGGCGCCTTCACCGGGGCCCACGATAGGCGCATCGGTAAGTTTGAGCTGGCCGACGGCGGTACCATATTCCTGGATGAAATCGGGGAGCTGCCGCTGGATTTGCAGGCCAAGCTGCTGCGCGTGCTCCAGGAAAAAGAGTTCGAGCGCATCGGCGGGCGCCGCGTCATCCGCACCGATGTGCGCGTCATTGCGGCCACCAACCGCGTGCTGGAGGACGAGGTAGCCGCCGGCCGCTTCCGCGCCGACCTCTACTACCGCCTCGACGTGTTTCCCATTCACCTGCCCGCCCTGCGCGAGCGGCCCGAAGACGTGGAGCCCCTGGTGCGCCACTTCCTGGAGCGCTTCACCAAGAAGCTCGGCAAGCCCGTACGCGGCCTGCGCGCCCGCGACCTGAAAGCCCTGCAGCGCTACCCCTGGCCGGGCAACATCCGCGAGCTGGAGCACGTGGTGGAGCGCGCCGTCATTGCCAGCAGCGGGCCGTTTCTGGAGTTTGCCGGCTTTACGGCCGCCCCGGCCACCCCGGCGGCGGCGGCCCCGTTTGCGGCCGGCGCCATCAAGACCCTGCGCGACCAGGAGCGCGACCATATCCTGGCGGCGCTGCAGCACACCGGCGGCCGCGTCAGCGGCCCGCAGGGCGCCGCTGTGTTGCTCGACATCAACGCCAAGACGTTGGAAGCCCGCATGAAGAAGCTGGGCATCCGCCGGGAGCACCGGGCCGATTGACCGCAGGTGGGCGGCGTTCGGGTGGAAAGAATTCAGAGCACCCGGCCGAAATACTTACCAAGGCTTGGCAGGAATTCGGAGTGTCCGGCTGGAATTCTTGCCAAACTTTGGCCTGACGTTCTATTTATCTTTTCCCAATGAAAGTGTTACGTATGCTCTACATACTTACCGGCCGCCCTAGCTGGCGGCAGGCACCCTTGCTGCTCGGGCTGGTCGCTGCTACCGGCTGCGAGGCCCCGTCTACCCGCAAGGCACCAGTTGCCGCGCCGCCCGCTGCCACCCAACCGGCCCTGCGGCCGAAACTCACGCCGCCCCCTCCTCTGCCCTCGGCAGCGCAGTTGGGCTACCACCGCTACGTGGGCACGGTAGACGGCCGCCCGGTGCTGGCTGAAGTCAGGCTATGGACGGAGTTGAGTGTAGCCGCGTACCCGGATACCGTGTGGGAAGCCAAGCTGAAGGGCAGCTTCTACTACCGCGCTACAGCGCGAGGCGGCTATTTAGGTAACGCGGAGCAGTTTCACCCGGAGCAGTGGCTGGAAACCTATGGCTGGGACTACCAGGACCAGTATAACCGCCGCTGGGTGCCAAGGCTGTGCGCCGAGCAGCCGCCGGGCCGGCCGCTGCTTACCGGCTGGTACTACCCGGAAGGCCAGACGCAGCCCGTACGGGTGCAGCTACGCGAAGATTACACCGACGGCGTACGCTACGAGTTGCTGGAAGAAGAAAGCTGGGGAGCCGCCAGGGTTTGGCGGGCCGATGGCACCGGCGACTCTTCCACCATACAGCGGACCTACCTGCACCTGCTCGGCCCGGATACGCTCCGGCCCGCGCTGGCCCGGCTGCAATGCCCCGTGCCAGCCGCCCGGCGCCGCGCCCGCCTGGCCCGGCTGCCTAAGTCATACGGCCATACACTCTACCGCGACTTCATTGATGTGACGCTCAACGAGGCCGGCCTGCTGGCCTATACGCACGACGACCGGGTCGAACCCGAAGGCACGCGCTACTACGAGGAAACCACCCGCTGCCACCTGCTCGACCTGCGCACCGGCCGCGAGCTGTTATTGGTGCAGCAGTTCCGGCCCGGCAGTCTGCAACGCCTGCTCACCCGACAGGCTCTGGCCGATACGGCCTTGACTCAGCACCGGACCCGATGGTGGAGCGGCGGACAACTCCCCTTAGCCTCCGCCCGCCTGACCATCGAACCCACCGGCATCAGGGCCCTTTACCACGAGCATGAATCGGAGGAGAAGCTGTTCATTTACGACCAGTACCTTACTTGGGCCGCGCTGCGCCCCCTGCTGCGCCCGAACAGCCCGCTGCACCGCCTGCTGCGCATCCGGGGCCTATAGTCAAAGCCGCGACCATTCCAACCAGCCCGACCATTCCTGCTGAAAGTCAGCCGCTGCACAAAACAACTGCCCCCACACCGCGTACACCCAGGCATGGTTTCATTCCTAAACCAACCACAGCCATGTCTAAGAACAACGTGCCTTCGACCCCGCAACACGATGATCCGACCCGCAAAAAGCAGGAAGACAAACGCGTAAATACCACCGAAGAAAGCCCGCAGGCCAAGAAAGTGACGCCCGACAAGGCGCACAGCCCCGAACGCCACGCGAAGTAAACCAGCTTTTGCTTGCCCTGCCCCGCTACTTGGCCCGACGCCAGGTGGCGGGGCAGTTTGCGTGTAGGAGGCTGCCCTCGGAGCTCTGTCAAAGCCGCTCGGGAAAATGCTTTTTTGCCCTGCTCCGATGGTTCCAAAACCGAACTACCGGCGCGCCGTTGGCGTTTTGCTCCTACCTTACCGCCTGCATGTCCGCCGCCCCTCCCGACCTTTCTGCCCTTACTCGTGACCACGTCCTGCGCGCCCTGCGCCACATCGACCGTGCCGGGCTGGAGCTGACGCCGAGCACGGTGTACGACCTGGTGTTTAAGGGTCGGCGCTACCCCCCGCGCCCGGTGGCCGAGCTGGCGCTGCGCCTGGCCCTGAAGCAGCCCGAGGCCGCGTGGCCCCTGCCCGCTGGCGCGCCCACCAACCAGTTTCTGGAGCAGCTCAGCTTCACCGTGACGACCAAGCGCCCGGTGCTGGCCAACTCGCCTCACGACGGCGACATGGCCGCGCAGGCCGACATGCAGCAGCTCTACACCGGTCTGGCCGATGGCGAAGTGCCCTTGCCGGCCACCCGCCCCGTTGCGCAGCCCAGCCCCGAGCCGCTGGTGGCCGAGCCCGTCAGCACGTACGAGCCAGCCCCCGCCGACCCGTATACCCGCGCTATGGCCCGGCGCGAGCTGTTCATTTCCGAAACCAAGCTCGACGACGCGCTGGCGGGCCTGGAGCGCAAGCAAAACCTGATTCTGCAGGGCCCACCCGGCACCGGCAAGACCTTCCTGGCCCGCCGCCTGGCCTGGCTACTGCTGGAGGCCCAGGACGATGCCCGCATTGAGCTGGTACAGTTTCACCCGAGCTACAGCTACGAGGACTTCGTGCAGGGCTTCCGGCCCGACGGCCACGGCGGCTTCCGCCTCACCGACGGCGTGCTGCCCGACGTATGCCGCCGCGCCGCCCAAGAACCGGAGCGCCCCTTCGTGCTGCTCATCGACGAAATCAACCGCGGCCACCTCAACCGCATCTTCGGCGAACTGCTGGTGCTGCTGGAGCCCGATAAGCGCGGCCCCCAGCACGCCGTGCGCCTGCCCTACGCCCCAGCCGACGCCCCGCGCTTCTTCGTGCCGACCAACCTGTACCTCATCGGTACGATGAACACGGCGGACCGCTCACTGGCCCCACTTGACTACGCCCTGCGCCGCCGCTTCGCCTTCGTGGGGATGCAGCCGGAGTTTGGCCAGCCGCTGCGCCAGCTGCTCACCGAGCGCGGCGTGCCCAAAGTAGTGACGGCCCGGCTGTTGCTGCGCCTGAACGAATTGAATCAAGTCATTGCCGACGACCCGGAGCTGGGCCCCGATTTTCAGTTGGGTCACAGCTACTTCTGCCAGCCACCCGCGCACCCGGCGCAGGCCCCGGCGTGGCTGAACCTGATTCTGGAGCAGGAAATAGCGCCGCTGCTGGATGACTACTGGTTTGACCAGCCCAGCCTCGCCATCCAGCACAAGCAGCGGCTGCTGTCGGTCTAAATCGTTCTGCTGGTTTTGGGCCGCCGAAACTTTTCAGAACAGCAGTAAACGAAGTAAAAGGTCATCCTGAGGCGCTAGCCGAAGGACCTTCTCACCCTGGAACGGTAACGACCTGATGTGCCAAGGCCCTTCGCCCTGTTCAGGATGATGTCCGAGCGTTATTCCACTGTGGCTGAAGTCCTGATTATCTACCAAATCCCTGTCAGCCGGATTAAGCCGCAGTAAGCCGTGGTCCCAATTCAGAACCTGTACTACCTGCTTTGCTACGCCTGGAACCGCCTGCCGGAGCCCGGCGAGTGGCAGCACGTAGACACGGCCAGCTTCCACCGCCCGCTGGAGTTGCTCACCCAGATGTTGCTCGTGGGCACGCGGCGCCTGCTGCAGAAAGGCCTGCCGCTGGGCTACGCCGAGCGCGAGGAAGAGCTAACGGAGTTGCGCGGGCGGGTGCTGCTCACGCCCACCCTCACGCGCGACCTGCTGCGCCACGGCCGCGCCGTGTGCGCCTACGACGAACTTGGCCCGAACACACCCCTGAACCGCCTGCTCGCGGGCACGCTGGAAGTGCTGGGCCGCACCCGGCACTTGCCCACTGCGCTGCGCCAGGAAGCGCGCCGGGTACGCAGCCGCTTTCCGGCCGGCATTCAACCTTCCCCCCTCACCCGCAACGAGCTGCGCGCCGTGCGCCGCCTGCATTTACCGGGCACTGAAGGCTTTCTGCTGAACATCTGCACGCTGATTTACCGCACGGCCCTACCGGATACCGACGCCGAGGGCCGTACCCGCTTCCACGATTTCCGCCGCGACGAGGCGCTGATGGCGGGGCTGTTCGAGCGGTTCGTGCGCAACTTCTACCGCCTGGAGCAGCGCCGCTACCGCGTCAGCTCCGAAACCATTGGCTGGCAGGCTGAGGCCGAGCGGCCCGAAGACCTGGCCCTGCTGCCGAGCATGATTACCGATACCTCGCTGGAAGCGCCCGACCGCAAAATCATTCTCGACACGAAGTACTACGCCGCCGCTCTAAAGCCGCACTATGACCGGCAGCGGCTGATTTCGCCGCACCTGTACCAACTGTACGCCTATCTGCAAAACCAGCCGCCCCGGCCGGGCCAGGCACTGGAAGGCATGCTGCTGTACCCCGCCGCCACGCAGGAGGTGGATCTGCGCTATACCCTCGGCGGCTTTCCGGTGCGCGTCGTTACCATCGATTTGGACCAGCCGTGGCCCGCTATTTCGGCGGCGCTGCTGGCGCTGGTGCAGTAAGCTAGGTTGGTTCGGCGGGCGTTGCCGCGGCTGGCAAGCGGATGGGCACGCAATAGCATTTCTTAAAGTGTGGAGATTGAACAAATAAACTCCACCAGAAAAGATTATCGATTGTCATATATCTGCAGCCTGCCCTTGCAATTAGTGCAGCCCTGGTATTCTGGCCCCGTCCTTTTTCTTACATTTCCCACACCCTTCCGCTTATCCCAAATCTTCTACCCTCTTGAAAAGACGTGATTTTGTCGGGCTGACCGGCCTTGGGGTCGGCGCCCTGTTCCTGCCGAGCTTTCCCGGCTTCGGGGGCACGCCCGTCGACGCGGCGCGCCTGCTCGAATCCACCATGGATGCGGCCGTGAACAAGCGCCTGGCCGACGCGGCGCTGAACGCGGCCAAATCGGCCGGCGCCAGCTACGCCGACGTGCGCATCGGCCGCTACCTGAACCAGAGCATCTTCACCCGCGAAAAGCAGGTGCAGAACATTGCCAACGGCGAGAGTTTTGGGGCGGGCGTGCGCGTCATTGCCAACGGTACCTGGGGCTTTGCGGCCACCAACAACGTGTCGGAAGCCGGCCTGGCCAAAGCCGCCCAAACGGCCGTGCAGATTGCCAAAGCCAACGCCAAGGTGCAGAAGGAGCCGGTGAAGCTGGCTCCGCAGAAGGGCTACGGCGAGGTGTCGTGGAAGACCCCGATCCAGCAGAACGCCTTCGAGGTGCCGGTAAAAGATAAGGTAGACCTGCTACTGGCCGCCAACGCCAAGGCCCTAGACGGCGGCGCCAGCTTCGTCAACTCGGCGCTGTTTCAAGTAAATGAGCAGAAGTACTTCGCCTCGACCGACGGCTCCTACATCGACCAGGATGTGCACCGCATCTGGCCGACCTTCGGCGTGACGGCCATCGACCGCGCTTCGGGCAAGTTCCGCACCCGCGAGGCGCTCAGCTCGCCCATGGGTATGGGCTACGAGTACATGGTGCCCAAGGCGCAGGACAAGATTGCCGGCCCGGCCGGTACCGGCCTCGTCGGCTACAAATACAGCTACGATATCCTGGAAGATGCTGCCCTGGCGGCTCAGCAGGCTAAAGGGAAGCTGACGGCTACCTCCGTGACGCCGGGCAAGTACGACCTCGTGCTCGACCCCAACCACCTGGGCCTGACCATCCACGAAAGCATCGGCCACGCCACGGAGCTGGACCGCGTGCTGGGCTACGAGGCTAACTACGCCGGCACGAGCTTCGCCACGCTCGACTGGAAAAAGCAGAACAAGCCCTACGGCTCCAAAGTCGTCAACATCATTGCCGACAAGACGCAGGTAGGCTCGCTCGGCGCCGTGGGCTACGACGACGAGGGCGTGAAAACCAAGCAGTGGGACATCATCAAGGATGGCCAGCTGGTGGATTACCAGAAGATTCGGGACCAGGCGCACATCGTGGGCCAGAACGAATCGGACGGGTGCTGCTACGCACAGTCGTGGCAGGACGTGCAGTTCCAGCGCATGGCCAACGTAAGCCTGAAGCCCAATGCCCAGAAACTGAGCGTGGACGACATGATCAAGGGCGTGGACAAGGGCATCTACATCGCCGGTCGCGGCTCGTTCTCCATCGACCAGCAGCGCTACAACTTTCAGTTCGGCGGCACGGTGTTCTACGCCATTGAGAAGGGCAAAATTGCCGGCCAGATCGAGGACGTGGCCTATCAGGCCAACACGCAGGAATTCTGGAACAGCTGCGCCGCCACCTGCGACCAGTCGGATTACCGCCTGTTCGGCTCGTTCTTCGACGGCAAGGGCCAGCCCTCGCAGGTATCGGCCGTGAGCCACGGCTCGGCCACCACGCGCTTCAACGGCGTGAACGTCATCAACACCGCCCGCAAGGTGTAAGCAGGCGCATTCCCCTTCTCTCTTCTTCCGACAGTCTATCAATGGCTATAATCTCTAAAGACGAAGCCCAGGCTATCCTGACCAAGGTACTGGGCTTCAGCACCGCCGATGAGTGCGAGGCGACCCTCACCGGCACCACCGGCGGCAACATCCGTACCGCCCGCAACACGGTGAGCACCGCTGGCGCCGTCGACAACGTGTCGCTGGCCGTGGAGGCCCGCTTCGGCAAACGCTCGGGCGTGGCTACCTGCAACCAGTTCGACGACGCGACGCTGCGCCGCTGCGTGCAGCGCGCCGAGGAAATTGCCCGCCTCGCCCCCGAAAGCCCCGAGTACGTGCCCATGCTGGGAGCCCAGCAGTACGTGAGCACGCCGGCCTTTGCCCAGAACACGGCCGGCATCAACCCCGACTTCCGCGCCCAGCAGGCCGGCAAGAGCATCAGCTACTGCGACCAGAAAAAGCTCAGCTCAGCCGCCTTCCTCGAGGACGAAGCCGGCTTCGTGGCCAAGCGCAACAAGAAAGGCCTGGAAGCCTACCAGCAGTTTACCAACCTGGACTTCTCGGTGACGGTGCGCACCCCCGACGGCCTGGGCTCGGGCTACGCCGCGGCCGACTACACCGACATCAGCAAATTCGATGCGGGCCGCCTTACCCAAATTGCCGCCGGCAAAGCCGCGGCTTCGGTAACGGCCAAGGCCATCGAGCCGGGCAAGTACACCGTAATTCTGGAGCCAGCGGCGCTGGTCGCCAACACCGACGCCTCGCTGCTGGGCGCGCTGATGCAGGCCTTCGACGCCCGCTCGGCCGACGAAGGCCGCTCGTTCCTGAGTAAGAAAGGCGGCGGCAACAAGAAGGGCGAAAAGCTCTTCGATGAGCGCGTGACCATCTACTCCGACCCGGCCAGCCCCGACATTCCCGGCCTCGCGTTTGCCGGCGACGGTCGCCCGCGCCAGAAGGTGACGTGGATTGAGAAGGGGGTGGTGAAAAACATGTACTCCTCGCGCTTCTGGGCCCAGAAACAGGGTATTCCGGACATTGCCCCGCCCAGCGGCTTCATCATGATGGGCGGCACGGCTAGCACCGAAGACCTAATCAAGAGCACCCAGAAAGGCATTCTGGTGACGCGCCTGTGGTACATCCGCCCCGTGGACCCGCAGACGCTGCTCTATACCGGGCTGACGCGCGACGGAACGTTCTACATCGAGAACGGCAAGATCAAGCACCCGGTGAAAAACTTTCGCTTCAACGAGTCGCCCATCATCATGCTCAACAACCTGGAAGCCATTGGGCGGCCGCAGCGCCTGGGTGGCAACTTCGTGCCCCCGCTCAAGATCCGCGACTTCACCTTCACCAGTCTGTCCGACGCGGTGTAAGTTTGCTTGCTCCTTGTTCCAAACCGAAGAGTCCCCGGGCCGCTGGTCCGGGGGCTTTTTATTTGGCCGTAAGAGGTCAGCAGTGGTTTAGTTACGGAGCAAGACTAGAGCTAGCTCCCCTCCTCAGCTGAGAAGGGGCTGGGGGTGGTAAGGTTACTATCCGCCATCAGCCCGCGAGATGTCTCGGCTGCGCTCGACATGACGACGACGGGCTTTGTCGGACGTTCTGATGACTGGCCAACCACCCCCAGCCCCTACTCAGCTGAGGAGGGGAACTGGCTTTAGCCTTTGACTTTAGAGTATTCGGCAACTTTACTCACTGAATGTTCCGTTTGGCCCGGCCAGGCGGGACATTTCTTACCCAACTTATATAACTTAACGCCTATACTTTTCACCTCGCTGTGGGGGCGCTGTGCAGCCCTGGCCGCAGCGCCTGCGCCTTTCCAATACGACTTCTCTCAACCCTTCTCCCCTAAAACTGTGAACAGACGTGATTTTGTGGGCCTGACGGGCCTCGCAGCAGCCGGTGCCTTTTTGCTGCCTGGCATGCCCAGCTTCGGCGAAACCCTGGTGGACCCGGCCCGGTTGCTGGAGCCCGTGATGGACGCGGCCGTAAACAAGCGCCTGGCCGACGCGGCGCTGAATGCGGCCAAATCGGCCGGCGCCAGCTACGCCGACGTGCGCATCGGCCGCTACCTGAACCAGGGACTTTTCACCCGCGAGAAGCAGGTGCAGAACATTGCCAGCACGGAAAGCTTCGGGGCGGGCGTGCGCGTCATTGCCAACGGCACCTGGGGCTTCGCAGCCACCAACAACGTATCGGAAGCGGGGTTGGCGAAGGCGGCACAGCAAGCTGTGCAGATTGCCAAGGCTAACTCCAAGGTGCAAAAGGAGCCGGTGAAGCTGGCCCCGCAGAAGGGCTACGGCGAGGTGTCGTGGAAAGCGCCTATTCAGCAGAACGCCTTCGAGGTGCCCATCAAAGACAAAGTGGACTTGCTGCTCGCGGCCAACGCCAAAGCGCTGGAGAATGGCGCGAGCTTCGTCAACTCGGCGCTGTTTCAGGTGAATGAGCAGAAGTACTTCGCCTCCACCGACGGGTCTTACATCGACCAGGATGTGCACCGCATCTGGCCGACCTTCGGCGTAACCGTAGTCGACCGTGCCTCGGGCAAGTTCCGGCAGCGCCAGGCCCTGAGCGCCCCGATGGGCCTGGGCTACGAGTACCTCACGCCCAAGGCGCAGGACAAGGTGGCCGGTCCGCAGGGCTCCGATGTAGTGGGCTACAAAAACAGCTACGACATGCTGGAGGATGCTGCCGCTGCCGCCCGTCAGGCCAAGCAAAAAATCACGGCTACCTCAGTGACGCCGGGCAAGTACGACCTCGTGCTCGACCCGCATCACCTTGGGCTGACCATTCACGAATCGGTGGGGCACCCGCTGGAGCTGGACCGCGTGCTGGGCTACGAGGCCAACTACGCCGGTACTTCGTTTGCCACGCTGGAGTGGAAAAAGCAGGGCAAGCCCTACGGCTCCAAAGTCGTTAACATTCAGGCCGACAAGCTACAACAGGGCTCCCTGGGTGCCGTGGGCTACGACGACGAAGGCGTGAAGACCAAGCAGTGGATGCTCATCAAAGAGGGCCAGCTGGTGGACTACGAGAAAATCCGGGACCAGGCGCACATTGTGGGCCAGAACGAGTCGGACGGGTGCTGCTACTCCCAGTCGTGGCAGGACGTGCAGTTCCAGCGCATGCCCAACGTGAGCCTGCAACCGGGCAAGCAGAAGCTCTCGGTGGACGAACTGGTGAAGAACGTGGACAAGGGCATTTACATCGCCGGCAACGGCTCGTTCTCCATCGACCAGCAGCGCTACAACTTCCAGTTCGGCGGGCAGGTGTTCTACGCCATCGAGAAGGGCAAAATCACGGGGATGCTGGAAGACGTGGCCTACCAGGCCAACACCCAGGAATTCTGGAACAGCTGCGCCGCCACCTGCGACGAATCGGACTACCGTTTCGCGGGCTTCTTCAACGACGGCAAGGGCCAACCCTCGCAGAGCTCGGCCGTGAGCCACGGCTCGGCCACCACGCGCTTCAACGGCGTGAACGTCATCAATACCGCCCGCAAAATCTGATCCGCCATGATGCTGTCCAAAGACGAAGCGCAGACCATTCTGAAGAAGGTCATGAGCTTCACCACGGCCGATGAGTGCGAGGCCAACCTCAACGGCACCACTCGCGGCAACGTGCGCTACGCCCGCAACACGGTGAGCACCGCCGGCAACACCGATAACGTGTCGCTGGCCGTGCAGTGCTGGTTTGGCAAACGCTCGGGCGTGGCTACGTGCAACCAGTTCGACGACGCGACGCTGCGCCGCTGCGTGCAGCGCGCCGAGGAAATTGCCCGCCTCGCCCCCGAAGACCCCGAGTACATGCCGCGCCTCGGGCCGCAGCAGTACCTCACGGCGCCGTCGTTTGCCCAGAGCACGGCCGGCATTACGCCCGACTTCCGCGCCAAGGCCGCCGGCGACAGTATTGCCCTGTGCCAGGAGAAGAAGCTCACGGCCGCCGGCTACCTGGAAGACGGCAGCAGCTTCGCCGCCATCCGCAACTCCAAGGGCTTGGAAGCCTACCAGCAGTTTACCAACCTGGACTTCTCGGTGACGGTGCGCACGCCCGACGGCACCGGTTCGGGCTACGCCGTAGCCGACTATACCGACATCGGCAAGTTCGACGCCCAGGCCCTGACGCAGCGCGCTGCCACCAAAGCGGCGGCTTCGGTAGCGGCCAAGGCCATCGAGCCGGGCAAGTACACCGTGATTCTGGAGCCCGCCGCGCTGGTGTCGGATGAAGGCCTGATCAACCGACTGGTGTGGGCCTTTGACGCGCGCGAAGCCGATGAAGGCCGCTCGTTCCTAAGCAAGAAAGGCGGCGGCACCCGCACGGGCGAGAAGATGTTCGACCCGCGCGTGAGCATTTACATCGACCCCACCAATCCGCAGGCCCCCGGCGGCACCTTCGACAACGAGGGCCTGCCGGTGAAAAAGCTGCCCATCATCGAGAAGGGCGTGGTCAAAAACCTGTACTACTCGCGCTACTGGGCCCAGAAAAGCAAGGCGCAGCCCACGGGCTTCACCGGCAACTTCGTGATGGAAGGCGGTACGCAAAGCATTGAGGAGCTGATCAAGAGCACGCAGAAGGGCATTCTGGTGACGCGCCTGTGGTACATCCGCGACGTGGACCCGCAGTCCTTGCTAGTGACGGGCCTGACGCGCGACGGGACGTTCTACATCGAAAACGGCAAGATCAAGCACCCGATCAAGAACATGCGCTTCAACGAGTCGCCGGTGATTATGCTCAACAACGTGGAGGCCGTGGGCCGCGCCCAGCGCCTGGGCGGCAACCTGGTGCCCCCGCTCAAGATTCGGGACTTCACCTTCACCAGCCTGTCCGACGCCATCTAAGGTCGGCTGGGCCCTATCTTCGGCTTCCGCCGCGCCTGTACCGGGCGCGGCGGAAGCTTTTTTGTTGCCGGATGCTTCGTTTATCGTTTTTACTTCCCCTGCTGACGCTCGGCGGTGCGGCGGCCGCCCAGGCGCCCGACACGGCCAGCTACCCGTACCGGTTTTACCACTTCAGCCTGGGCACGCTGACCACAGCCGACGGCGAAACACAGCAGTTGTACCTACCCTACGACGGCCTGTCCTTCACGGGGCTGATGCCGTACTTCGACCAGCAGCCCCTACGCCACAAAGACCAGCTGCAGAAGTTTATGTCGGTCAGCCATATCCACTCCGTGGCGGCGCGGCAGGCCTACTACGAAACCGTGCTGGAAGCCGGGCAGCCCAGCCCGCGCATGGCCCGCCGCGTGCTCGACGGGGCCGTGCCGGTGTTCATCTGGGTGCGCAACGGTGCCGTGGTGCCGAACCGCTGGTACGTGCGCGACGCCACCGGTGACCTGGTGCAGGTGAAGGCCGATACGTACCGGGTGCAGGTGGTACCGCTGCTGGCCGGGCAGCCCGCCCTGGCCGACAGCGTGCAGCGCGACCTGAAGGGCTACCGCTTCGCGAACCTGTACCAGGTGATGCGCCGCTACAACCAGCTCGCGGCCCAATCCCCGGCCGCGCGCTGATTATCGGTCGCCGCCGAAGCGGAGGGCGAGGTAGCCCTGGATTACGCGGTTCTTGAGGCGCGGGTCGTTGGCCGAGCGGATGTCCTTGTAATCGGCAATGTCGTTGAGGCCCGCGTTGAAGCGGCCGCCCACGGTAAAGGTCCGGCCCAGGTCGATTTCGGCCCCGGCGCAGAGGCTAAAGTCCTGCCGCTTAAACTGATTGGTAATCTGCCCGCCGACGCTACCGTATTCCTCGTCCCCGCTCACGGAGTAGCCCAAGAACCGTTTGCCGTCCTGTTCAGCGCGTAGCAGCACGCCAAACTGCGGCCCGCCCTGCACGTGCACGGGCCCGATTTTCAGGTCGAGCAGCACCGGAATGGCCAGGTAGTGCAGCTTGGTGGTGAAGTCTTCCTGCGCCGACTTAAACTCCGAGCCCTGCATGGAGTACTGCAGCTCCGGGCGCAACGACAGCGGCCCGATGAGGTTGTAGTTGTAGAACACCCCGCCGTGGAAGGACGTCTTGTACTTGGTGTTCTGGCTGATTTGCTGGCCATCGAGCACGGCCGCGTTCAGGCCGCCTTTGATGCCAAAATACTGGGCCTGAGCCGCGGGCAGCCCCGCCAGCAGGCCACCCAAGGTCAGTAAGGTCCGAAACCGTTTCATGAGCATAGCAGAAGAAATGAAGCTGCGAAGGTCCGCGGGCGTTGTGTACGGCGCAATCACATAATTGAGCGGTCGACAGTACGCATCTGGCAGGCGCAGTGGCTCGAAGCTGGCAGGCGACTGGCCTGCGCCCCCTCCCTGGCCGGCCGAACGAGGCAATTTTGGGGCGGCACCACCAGCAGTACTCTCCCCGAACGTAGCTTAGGGACGCAAAATTGTCGATAACCGGCGTACGTCCCTGACCAGCTGCTTTGCGTCCGTTGGCCAATTACGTTCAGCATCCTGTTTTTCTCATGCCTACGCCCTTCACCTTCGTGCGCCTCAGCTACCGTTCCGGCGACTGGGACGCGGTAGATGAACGCATGCCAGCCAACCTGCTGCATTCGCTTATCGAGTACACCACCGTGAAGGTCAACCTCAAGGAAAAAGTGGTGGCCCTCGACAGCCCCGAGCTGTTCAGCTACCCCTTCTGCTACCTTTCGGGCCACCGGCTGGTGCAGTTTACGGCCGCCGAGAAAAAGAACTTCGAACAGTACGTGCGCGGCGGCGGCTTCGTGTTCGTCGACGACTGCAACCACGACATCGACGGGCTGTTTGCCCGCTCCTTCGAGGAGCAGATGCGCCAGTGCTTTGGCACGGGGGCGCTGAAGAAACTGCCCAACACGCACCCGCTCTACTCGCAGTTCTTTAAGTTCAAGGAAGGGCCGCCGGCTACTACTTTCGAGCTGAACGGCTGGGGCGACGATTTGATCCACGATTACCTCAAAGCCGTGGAAATGAAGGGCCGCATCGGGGTGCTGTACTCCAACAAGGATTACGGCTGCGAGTGGGACTACGACTTTCGCAACAAACGTTTCCTGGCCGAAGACAACACCAAGTTTGGCGTGAACATCCTCCTATACGCCCTCACGGCGTAGGAGCGCGCCCGTGCTATGCGTGCCCAGCTCATCTTCTATGCTCTGTTTGCCCCACTGCCACGCAACGGCCGCGCGCCCGGCTCGTCCTTGCCTGCGCACCGCTGTTCTGGGGTGGCCGTGCAGCGGCTACGAACCGGGCATCGGCAGCTTCCCGGCTTTAGCAAACCATCCGGCAGTACATTCACGACATTCCGCGCCGCTGACCCCAGCGGCGACACGAGCGGCCAACCAGCTGCTCGGTAATCTTTTTTGACCCGACGCCCGGGTGCCCGCCACGCGCCCCTCCGCCATGACCGAACCCGAACTCCACCGCCTTCTCGATAAGCTACCGCGCCTGCGCCAGGAAATCGGCAAGGTCATCGTGGGCCAGACCGAAGTACTCGACGAAGTGCTGGTGGCCCTGCTGGCCGGTGGGCACGCCCTGCTCGAAGGCGTGCCCGGCCTGGCCAAGACGCTGCTGGTGCGCACCCTGGCCGCCGCCACCGATTTGTCGTTCCGCCGCATTCAGTTCACCCCCGACCTGATGCCCACCGACATTCTCGGCACCGAGGTGCTGGAAGAAGACCACGCCACCGGGCACCGCACCTTTCAGTTCATGCGCGGGCCCATCTTTGCCAACCTCGTACTGGCTGACGAAATCAACCGCACGCCGCCCAAAACGCAGGCCGCCCTGCTGGAGGTGATGCAGGAATTTGAGGTAACCTACGCCGGCCAGACGCACCCGCTGCCCGACCCGTTCTTCCTGCTGGCCACCCAGAACCCCATCGAGCAGGCCGGCACCTACCCGCTGCCTGAAGCCCAGCTCGACCGTTTTCTGCTCTACATCCGCATCGGTTACCCGTCGGAGCAGGAGGAGCTGGCCATTCTGCAGGGCACCACGGGTACCAAGGGGCAGCAGCCCACCCCGGCCATCGGGGCCGAGGAGCTGCGGCAGCTGCGCCAACTGGTGCGCGAGGTGAGCATCAGCCCTGAGCTGCTGCGCTACGTGACGCAGGTGGTGCGCGCCACCCGCCCCGATGGCTCGCCGGTGAAGTTCATCCAAGACTACGGCCGCTGGGGCGCCGGTCCGCGCGCCGGGCAGGCGCTGGTGCTCTGCGCCAAAGCCCGCGCCCTGCTCCACGGCCGCTTCGCCGCCACGCTGGAGGATGTGCGCCAGCTGGCCGCGCCGGTGCTGCGCCACCGCCTGCTGCTGAACTTCCAGGCCGAAGCCGACCGCCTCACGCCCGACGACGCCGTGGCGGCCCTGCTCAAGCACTTCCCAGCCCCCTAATCGGTGCGCGGCGCTGTCGGCATGGCCCCACGATTCGTGCCGCGAGGCCGCCCACCCGGCCACCTGTTTTCATTCGTTTCCTTTCCCCGTTTCCTCTGCGGTTTATGCTCGACGCCGCTAGCCTGCTTGCCCTGCGCAACCTGCCCTTGGTCGCCCGGCTGATTGCCGATGGTGCCCAGGCCGGGCTGCACCCCAGCCGGCAGCGCGGCGCGGGGCTGGAGTTCAGCCAGTACCGCCCCTACCAGCCCGGCGACGACCTGCGCCGCCTCGACTGGCGCCTGGCCGCCCGCTCCGACCGCTACTACCTGCGCGAGTCGGACGTAGATACGCGCCTGACCGTGCGCCTCGTGCTCGATGCCAGCGCCTCCATGAACCACCTCGACGCGCAAGGCGTGAGCAAGCTGGCTTACGCCCGGCTGCTGTTGGCGGGCCTGGCCTACGTAGCGCAGCAGCAGGGCGACGCGGTCGGGTTATTTATTCTGCACGGCGCGGGCCTGCACAGCATTGCCCCGCGCGCCGATACCAGCCAGCTGCCCCGCCTGTACCACGCCCTCACGGCCGCTACCGGCACGGGCACGCTGCCTACCGATGCGGCCACCATCGGACCGCTGCTGCGTCGGCAGGGCTCCACGCTTACCGTGGTGGTGTCGGACCTGTATGACCTGGACGAGGCCTCGCCGCTGGAACGCCTGCTCACCCAGCTGCGCGCCGCCGGCGGCGACGTAGTAGCGCTGCACCTGCTGGCGCCCAACGAAATAACGCTGGATTATCCGGCCGCGGCCACCCTCGAAGACCTCGAAACCGGCCAGCGCCTGCAACTCGACCCGGCCCAGCGCCCGCTCTACCAGGAGCAGCTGCAGGCCTGGCTGCGGCGCACCGAGCAGGCCGTGCGCGGCCACGGCCTCGATTACCACCGGCTCCTCACAGACGAGCCACCGGGGCAGGCTCTGCGGACCGTGTTGCGCCGCCGCCAGGGCCAGCCGGCCTAGCCCTCCTGCGCCAAGCATCCTTACCATCAGTCCACTCGCTTAGTTTTACCCCACTCGTGCTCTACTTCGCCTCCCCTGCTGCGCTGCTAGCCCTTGCGGGGCTGCTGTTGCCGCTGGCCATCCACCTGTGGAACCGGCAGCCGGGGCGTGTGGTGCCGGTGGGGGCGCTGCGCTGGCTGACGGCCGGGGCCAGCCGGCGGATGCGGCGCCTGTACCTCACGCAATGGCCCCTATTGCTGCTACGCCTGCTGATTGTGGGGCTGGTGGCGGCGCTGCTGGCCGGCCCGCGCTGGGCGCAGCCGCCGCGCCCGGCCCGGCCGCAGGTTCTGGTTAGCCCCGAGGTATTGGCCGCTCCGGCCTGGGCGGTGTTGCGCCCGGCGGTGGATTCGCTGCGCCGCCGCGGGGCGGAGCTGCGGGCGTTTGCCCCGGGCTTTCCGCTGCTGGCCGATACGCAGGCCATTCGCGCGGCGGCCCGGCACGCCACCCGCACTGCTACCGATTGGTACTGGCCCCGCGCCGCCGAAGCCGTGGATAGTTTTCTGGGGCAGCCGATTTACCTGTACACCTCCGCCAACCGGGCCCACTTCCGCGGGACGCGCCCGGCGCTGCCGCCGCGGGTGCACTGGCAACTAGTGCCCACAGCACCCGACAGCGGGGCTTGGCTGCAGGCTGCCAGCCGCCCGACCCCGAATATGCTACGCCTGACCGTCGGGCGTGGCAACAACCTGCGCACCACCTTCCGCACTGTGCAGCAACCCTGGCCGGCTGAGCCCACTGCCCGTGTGACGCTGCCGGGCTTACCGGCGCTGGACCTCCAGCAACAGGGCGGTTCCCAAGTCATCAAACCGGCAGTCATTGACAGTACCACGGCGCCGCAACCAAATGTAAAGGTGCAACTTCCGCTGCGCGTCGGCTTGTACTACGACGCCACCACGCGCCGCGAGGATGCGCGCTATCTGCGGGCCGCCCTGCGCGCGGCCGCCTCGGCCTTACCTGCGGGCTTGCAGCTCCAGGAACGGCCGCTGCCCGCCACACCCGCCGTCGACTCGCTGGATTGGCTGTTTTGGTTGAGCGATGCGCCGGTGCCCAGCGCCGTAGCCGCTCGCATACCACAAGGCCTGCAGCTATGGCGCGATGCTGTCGGCCCGGGCCAGGTTCTCACGACTACCTTCCAGCCACCGGGCACCACGGCCCCACTGCAACTACACCGTCGCGCAGCGGCCTCGGCGGCGCCCGCAGCCGTGCTGTGGAACGACGCCACCAGCCAGCCAGTGCTTACGCTTACTCCGAACGGGCAGGGCGGCACGTATCAGCTATACACCCGCCTGCACCCGCAGTGGAGCAGCCTGCCCGATGCGGGTGAGCTGCCGGCCCTACTACTTGAATTGCTGGCGCCTGCGCCCGCGCCGGTGGCGGAATTCCGAACCCTGTCAGCCGATCAACTTACAGGGCCGGCCAGCCGCCTAACGGAGCCCCAGCTACGCCCCCGCACGGCCTACACCGATTTGCGCCCGTGGGCCGCGTTGGCCGCCGGGCTGCTGTTTGCTCTCGAACGCCTGCTTGCCCGTCGGCGCCCAGCCTTAGCTCCCGCTTCCGTATGACGCCGTTGGTTCAGGATTCCCCGACGATGCTTCAGGCGCGGCAGCAGTTGCGCGCCGCCCGCCAACGCTACCAGCGGCGCACGCTGCTCTCGTGGCTGGCGGTGGCCGCCGGCCTGGCGCTGGGCCTAGCCGGCGCGTGGCTTCGGTGGCCGGCCGCCGGGGCGTTGCTTGCCGGTGTCGGCGCGGCGGGCGTGTCCCTGCTTGTCCTGGCCCTCTGGCCGCTGCGGCGCCTCGACGACGCGCGCGTGGCCCGGCAGCTCGACCGGCATTTCCCTGAGCTGGAGGATAGTACTGGTTTGCTGCTGGAGACGCCGACTGAGTTTTTGCCCCGGCTGCAGCAGTACCGCGTGGCCGAGCGGCTGCTGGCCCTGCCCACCGCCGAAGCCTTACCGGTGGCCTGGCGTCCGCGGCTGGTGGTAGCCTGCGCGGCGGCATTGCTGGGCCTGCTGTGCTGGCGCTGGCCTCACTCACCTGCGCCCCAAGTGGCAATACAGCCGTACTTTCCAGCGACTTCGGCATCTGCTGCCCCGGCTGCTAAGCTCGCCGCACGTATCGTCAGCACCGAGGTGCGCGTGGCGCCGCCGGCTTACACTCGCCAGCCCGCCTACGCCGCCCAACAGCTGTCTTTCCGCTGCCCCGAAGGAGCATTGGTACGCTGGACGGTACACCTGAACCAGGCCGCAGCCGCCCCACGTCTGCTGCTGGCCGGGCAACCGCCGGTTCAGTTTCGGCCCGTGGCCGGCTCGGCTACGGCATTTGTGGCCGAGCACCGTTTTACCCGCTCCGGCCTGTACCGCCTGCAGCTGGCCGATCAGTCTTCCGACGACTACGCCGTGGAGGTGCAGCCCGACCGCACGCCCACCGTGCGCCTGCTCGCGCCGCGGGCCTACACGCTCATCGAGCCGCACCAACGCCCCGAGGTAGCCGTGCGCGTGGCCCTACAGGACGACTACGGCCTGAGCCGCGCCCGCTTGGTGGTAACCACCGCGCAGGGCTCCGGCGAGGCCGTGAAGTTCCGCGAGTCTGTCACCGACCTCAGCGCCGCTCTGCGGGCGCAGCCCCGCCAGCATACGGCCACCGCTACGCTGCGCCTGCGGGCCCTGGGCCTGACCTATGGCGACGAGCTTTACGTGTACGCCGAGACCTGGGACAACGCCGGCCACCGTGCCCGCACCGATGCCGCCCTGGTGCAGTGGGCTGATACCGCTGAGACGGAAGGCATTGCCAGCATCTCGCTCGGCGTCAACCAGATGCCCGCTTACTTCCGCAGCCAGCGCCAGATCATCATCGATACCGAGAAGCTCATTGCTGAGCGACGCAAGCTGTCGACGGCCGAGCTGCAGAGCCGGGCCAACTCGCTGGGCGAGGATCAGAAGATGCTGCGCCTGCGCTACGGCAAGTTCCTAGGCGAAGAAAACACCCACGGCGACGAGGCAGCCCCGCGCCCCCCGACCGCCGAAGACGGGGACGACCATGCCGAAGCCGGACACGACGACCATGACCACGCGCCCTCACCCGTGGCCGAGGACGCCGCCTCGCCCACCGTCGAGTCGCTGATGACGCCTTATCAGCACCTGCACGACGACAGCGAAACGGCGGATTTCCTGGAGCCCCAGGTGAAGACTAAGCTGCGCGCCGTGCTCAACCAGATGTGGGACGCCGAACTGCGCCTGCGCCTGGCCAAGCTCTCCGAAGCCTTGCCCTACGAATATCGTGCGCTGCGCCTGCTGAAGGAAGTACAGCAACAGACTCGCCTCTACGTCCGCAAATCGGGTGTGGAGCTGCCGCCCCTGCCCGAAGCCGAAAAGCGCCTGACCGGAGACCTGAGCAAAGCCGGTGCCCCGCGCCGCCAAGCCCAGCAACCGGCACCGCCCACGCAGCCCGCGCTGCGCGGCGCGCTGGCACAGCTGGCTCTTTACCGAAGCGGCCAGCGCCCGGCCCCGGCCGACGCGGCCCGTCTGCAGCCCGCTGGGTTGGCACTGGGCTCAGCCGCCCTTAGCCAGCCGGGCGCCACGCTGCCCGCTCTGCGGGCGTGGCGCCGGCTATTGGCGCAGGTGCGGGCCCAGCAGCCCGTAGCGCCCACGGATCTGGCCACGGTGGAGCGCGCCCTCACGGCGCTGCTCCCCGCGCCTCCCGCTACGCCGCAGCGCCCCGCGGCCACCCCGCTGGCCAAGCGGTATTTCCAGGAATTAAGTCGCTGACATGCCCTCTCTCGCCTCATCCGACGACTTCCTGTTTTATGCTCTGACGGGTTTGTGCCTGCTGCTAGCGGCCGGGCTCACCTGGCAAGCCTGGCGCGGCGCCACGGGGGGCCGCGCCGTGCTGCGCATGGTAGCAGGCCTGCTAGCCGCCGCGGCCCTATGGCTCACCGCCTATCCGCCCCAGCACCGCATAGCCGGCTCCAGCTCGGCTGCGGCCGTTCTGCTTACCGAAGGCTACCGGCCTGATACGCTACGAGTTCTGCTCCGACGCCTTGGGCCGGTGCCCGTGCTGTACTACCGCCCGGCCCATGCCCTGCGCGGCGACACCCTGCCGCTGGCCTCGCTGCGGGCGCTGGCCACCCACTATCCGGCTGTGCGCCAGCTGCACGTCATGGGTTTGGGCCTGCCCGTCGCCGATTTGGCGGCGTTGCCACCTCAAGTACAGCTGCAGCCCTACGTCGCTACACGCTCGGCCTTTATGGCCGCTACCTGGCAGCAGCAGCTTGCCTTGGGCCAAACACTACAAGTCGATGGCACGGTGGCGGCTAGTGGCTCCGGGGCCACGTGGGTACGTCTGGTGGCCGAAGGCGGCAACCGGGATTCGGTGCACCTGCCGCAGGGCTCCGGCCACTTCACGCTGCGCTACACGCCGCGCCGCGCCGGACAACTGCTGGCACAATTGGTGGCCCGGCGGAACGGGAATGTAGTAGCCACCGAGCCGGTGCCGACCCAGGTGCGCGCCGCCCGGCAACTGCGCGTACTCCTGCTGGCTGGCAGCCCTTCCTTTGAGCTGAACCTGCTGAAAAATCACCTCGCCGAACGTGGCCACCACGTAGCCCTGCGCCTGCAGGTAAGCCGCGGCCTGACGCAAACCGACGCGCAAAACCTGACCGGCACCGACCCGACGCGGCTTTCCCCCGCCTTGCTTCGCTCCTTCGACGTAGCCATTACCGACGCCGACGGCCTGAGCAGCTTGTCGGGCGAGGAAGCGCGGCAGCTAACGTCGGCCACCGCCGAAGGCTTGGGCGTGGTACTGACCGGCGCCGCGGAGCTGCCGCGCACCCTGCCCGGCCGCACCGACTTCGCCCTGCAGGCGCGCCCCGTCGCGCAGGCCGAACGCCCGCAGGCCCTCCACTGGACGGATGGCCAAGGCACTGCGCTCTACACCGCGGTGCTGCGCCCTTCGCCCCGGCAGCGCGTGCTGCTCACCGGGGCCACTGCCAGCACTATAGTAGGAGCGGCGCGGCGCACAGGCTGGGGCAGCACCGTAGTTGCCACGCCCACCAACACTTTCCAGTGGTTGCTCAGCGGCGCGGTAGCGACTTACGACACCTACTGGCGCCAGCTTCTGCTTGCGGCGGCCCGGCCACTGGAGCCCGCCGCCCAATGGCAGCGCCCCGCGTGGCCGCGTGCGCACGAGCCACTGGTGCTAACGTTAGCGGCTACTGCACCGCCAGCCCGCTCCGCGCGCCTCGAAACGTCGGCCGCAGCGGCTACCAGCTTAGCTTTTTACCAGCATCCGGCGCAGCCCGGCACCTGGCTGGCTGATGCCCAACCCACCCAGGCTGGCTGGCACACAGCCGTTGCTCCGGGGCAGGACACGGCGGCTTTTTACGTCTTCAAAGCGGCAGATTGGCGTGGCGTGCTGGCCGCGCAGCGCCTGGCCGCGGCTCGGCAGCACGTATCCAAGGCGTCGGCTGCGGTTTCGCCCGCGCGTACGCTTGAGGCACCGTGGCTGGCGGCTGGGTGGTATTTTGCGCTGTTTCTCGTGGCAGCCGGCTGGCTGTGGCTCGATGAAAAACGCTAACGCGCCGGAAATACTACTTTAGTAGCGGATAGCCGGGTGGCCACAGAGCCGCGGGTCGTAGGCTTCGCCCACGACGTACTCGCCCAGTTGCAGAACCCGCTCGGTAATGGGGCCGCCAAGAACCGGAACGGGCGTCACACTTTGGTCGACGGCTTCGGACAACAAACCAGCGGCCGTCTTGGCATCGGGCGCTGGCATGGGCAACACAGAATCAGACACGCGCAGAGAGCAATTGATGCAGGCACAAAGGTAGCCATCGAGCGGTGTTGGCGAAACGCTTTGGGCCTGGGCCAAAAGAAAGCCGCCCGAACTGCTCTTCAGAGCAATTCGGGCGGCTAGTTACTGGGCCGGCGCTCGGCCGACCAGCTTCACTACTGAGCGTTGGTGGTCGAAGCCTCCGTGGTAGTGGTGCCAGCGGCAGCAGCCGTGGTGTCGGCCGGAGCAGCGGTAGCAGCGCCCGTCGAATCCATTGCGGCCGGAGCAGCAGCTTCGGTCGTCGTGGGTTCGGTCGTGGTAGCTTCCGTCGTCTCAGCGGCTTTGTCGTTGCTGCACGAAGCGAGGCTAACTACGGCGAACAGGGCAGCTACTTTCAGCAGATTTTTCATCTGAATGGTAAGTTTGAAAATGTTGGGTCTGAAAAACGTCGTTCATACCCCAATACCGTAGAGGTAACCCGTCGAAGAAAATATTTTTTTTGCGGGTTACCGGAAGCCCCCCAAAGTATTAAGAACGAGTAACTGCGCATGGGCAAGGGACAACCTTCCTACACCGACGAGGAGCTGCTGGCGGGTATCCGCCACGGCGACGACCGGGCATTGGCACACATGTACCGCCAGTATTTACCCACGGTCATCCATTTGGTCACGCAAAACAGCGGAACCGAGGACGAGGCCAAGGACATTTACCAGGAGGGCGTGATGGTGTTTTACGAGAAAGTCCGCGAGGGCACGCTCGAGCTGAGCTGCCAGATCAAGACCTATCTGTACGCCGTGTGCCGCCGGTTGTGGCTGAAACGCTTGGCCGAAAAGGGCCGCTACGGCGGACGCCTGGACGACCACGAGCCCTACCTCGAAACCGGCGCCGAGGCCGACCTGGCCGACGCCGAGGAACGCGACCGGCAATTCGCTCTGATGAGCGAGGCGCTGGGCCGGCTCGGGGAACCGTGCCGGTCCTTGCTCGAGGGGTTTTACCTGCTCGACAAGTCTATGCAGCAGCTTACGGCGGAGCACGGCTACACCAATGCCGACAACGCCAAGAATCAGAAATACAAATGCTTGGTGCGTTTGAAGAAGTTGTTTTTCACCCAATACAAGGAAGAACCGCTGCCCTAATACCCGGACGCACCGCCCTCCCCTGGCGGGACTAACACCCGCCCTACCATTATGATGACCGAAGCAGATTACTACGCCTTCTTCGACGATTACCTGAACGACCGGCTCGACGCGCCCGTGCGCGAGAACCTGGAGCGTCGCCTCGCGGCCGACCCCGTGCTGGCCGAGCGCCTGGCCGACTACCAGCGCGTCACCGGCACGCTGCACGCCTACGGCCAGCGCCTGCGCGTGAGCGAAAAGCTGCGCGCCATTCAGGCCGAAATCGATGCGGAGCAGGAAACCACCGTGGAAACCGGCCGGCCCGACATGCCCGTGCTGCGCATCTCGCGCACCGAGCAGTGGCTGCGCGAGTTCTGGCACGGCCACCGCGCTACCATGGGCGTGGCCGCCTCGGTAGCTGTGCTGGCCGTGTTTGCCACCTTGCTGGGCCTGCAGTGGTGGAGCACCCTGGAGCAGCCGGCGCGCGTGCAGCAGCTGCGCCTGGAAGTGGCCCAGCTGAAAAACGCGCAGAAGAAAAGCCAGCGCGTGATGAACCAAGTGATTAACCAGATCGGCGCTACCCCGCCGCCCGTGCAGGGCAAGTTCAGCGGTACGGGCTTCGCCCTGACCTCCGACGGCTACCTGGTCACCAGCTACCACGTCATTCGGGGGGCTGACTCGGTGCTCATCGAAGGCCGCGACAAGCAGCGCTTCCGCGCCGAGCCCGTTTTCTCCGACGCCGCCCACGACCTGACCATTCTGCGCATCACCGACCGCCGCTTCAAAGGTTTTGGCCGCTTGCCCTACACGGTGAAGCGCCGCCAGGCCGACCTCGGCGAGAAAATCTACACCGTGGGCTACCCGCGTGAAGATCAGGTCTATAACGACGGCTCCTTGAGCGCCCGCTCCGGTTTCGAGGGCGACACGGGCTTCTACCAGATCAGCATCCCGGTGAACCCCGGCAACTCGGGCGGCCCGGTGCTCGACGACAAAGGCAACCTGATCGGCGTCATCAGTGGCCGGCAGATGGACGTGCAGAGCGCGGCCTTCGCCACCAAATCGTCGTACCTGGCGCGTCTGGTCGATTCGCTGTCGGCCGCACCCAACCCGCACACGTATAACCTGCCGAAGCAGAACCAGCTGACGGGCCAGACGCGGCCGCAGCAGGTACGCAAGCTGCAGGACTTTGTCTTCGTCGTGAAAGTCTTCGAATAAGCCTCCGCCTCACATAAACAACCGAAACGCCGTGGCATTTGCCACGGCGTTTTTCATTTCCATTGGGCAAATGCGGGCTAGTGCGGGCCTCTTGGCCCATTGCCAGATGAGAGACTCAGCCTGTTCCTATCGGCTTTAGCAACAAGTAACTACTGCCGGCCGCGCCGCAGGCGGCCCCATTTGCCTCTTTGCGGCCGCCTGCAACAAGCAAGCCCCGGCACAGGGCCAGGGCTTGCGGTAAAAGCGGTGCGGGTGGAGTCACACCGCCGACTTAGCTCAAACTAGCGCAGGCGCACGGTGCGGGTGCGGCCGTCGACCGTCACGGAAGCAATGTTGTCGCAGGCTTGAGTGCCGGCGGGGTCATAGTTCAGCAGCAGGGTCTTTTCCTTCGACGTCTCAATCTGCACGGTGCCGGCGGTGAAGTACCGGGCGCAGCCGCGCTGAAACACTTTCTTCAGCGGCTGCTGAATAGTGGCTTTGAACGAGACGCCGCGTCGGTTGGTCCCACCGGCCGATCCGGTCACGGAATACTCATCGTCGAGGATGGTGCGGGTAGCTTGGCCGGCTGTTTGGGTGTAGGTACGCTGCGAGGTCCACGACGCGGTGCCCGTAGAAGTAGTGACGCTGGCGTTCTGCACGTTGAGGGTGTACACGTTGTTGCCGGTGTAAGTAATGGTGCGCGTGCCGGTGTGGGCGTTGTTGTTGACGGAGTAGTTCACCAGCGAAATAACGACCATAGAGCCGGGCTGCCGATACTGCCCGCTGAAGGTGGCCACGAGTTGCCCGCGGCGCACCCGCCCATCACGGCCCGTACAGCCGTTGGCGTCGAAGGTGATGGTGAGCGTGTGGGTGGCGGCATCGTAGCTGCGCGTGACGCAGCCGCTGCCGATGACGGCCGCGTCGGTAGCAGGTGCCCAGGTGGCGGTACCACCGCGGTTCACGTCTTCCGGCGCATTAGCATCGACGTATTCGGCCGCGGCGGCATCAGCTCTTTCGGCATCGGCACTGTCCTCGGCGGAAGTAGTGCTATCGGGGCCAAACTCATCTTTGCTGCAGCTGCCCAGACCGGTGCCGAGGCCGGTGAGCAGAGCCGAAAACAACAGGGCGCGGAATAAGGGGCGTTTCATGCGGATAAGGTGAAAAGGTGTGGAGTGAAGACTAGTGTTGTTCCCGGGTTTCGCTCGCTTGGAAGCCGACGTGGTCAAGTGGTTTAAGCTCTGCTGAAAAAAAATTTTAGAAGCGGGAACTTCTTGTACTCAACCACGCAAGCAGTCGGCCGTATAGTCCTGATTGCCCGGGGTGACTGCCCGACTTACCTTTTTCGCTTATGCTCGTCGCCGCTCGTTTTCTGCTGCTAACCTTACCCGTTGCCCTACTGGCTTGCGGCACCGGCGAGCGGGACCCTGTGGCCGATGCCAAGTTTGAGAACGAGCAGCGCATCAACCGCGAAGACATCACCAAGCGCCAGGAGCAGGACGCCGACTTTATGGTGGAGGCGGCTATCCGCAGTCGCCTGGTAGCCGAGCTGGGCCAGCTCGCTCAGCGCCGGGCCACCTTGCCCGGGCTGCGCAACTTCGGCCAGCAGCTAACGCGCGAACAGAACAGCCTGGGCGCGGCCTTACGCAACTTGGCCGGGCAGAAAAGCCTGACCCTGCCCGAGGGCCTGAGCGAGGACCAGCAAGAAGAGCTGCAGAAGCTCGCGGGGCTGTCGGGCGCGGAATTCGACCGCGAATGGCTCAGCCAGGCTACCGACCAGCTCGACGACGCCCAGGAAGCTTTTGACGACATGGGCGACGACGCCTACGATGGCGACATCCGGGCCATAGCCGCCAAGTACGCGCCTACCCTGAAAACCACCTACGAGCAGGCCGACCAGCTCACCGATCAGCTGCCGAAGCAGTAGGCCACTCCACTTAACCTGACCTAACCAAGACACCTACCCATGAAACGTTCCGCCCTTCTGTTTGCTGCCCCGCTGGCGGCTGCCCTCCTTCTCAGCTCGTGCTCCGACAACGCCAAGCGCGACGACGCCACCGCCGGCGACGCCGTAACGGACATCGACAAAGCCAAAGCCGAAGGTGGCTCGACGGCTGATGCCGTGGTTATCGACAACAACGCCGGTCCGACGGTGACGGCCAATGCTGATTCGGCCTCGCAGGCCGGCGCCGCCGATTCGGCCCGCTAACGCCTCCCGCTCTCCTATTACCGCACCTTTCCAAAATCTCCCAAAACACCCCTCATGAAAAAGATCCTGCTTCCGGTGATGTGCTGCGCCGCTCTGCTGATGGGCACCGCCTCGTGCACCGACAACAAGACCCAGGCCGACAACACCGAAACGGCTAATAACACGGCCAGCGACAACGCCATGCGCAACGGCACCGATGGCACGGTCAATGCCTCGAACGACGGCGACACGACCGGGATGAACGACACCATCACCGACCGCACCGCGCCGATGGGCATGAACGGCAACTCCAGCGACCCGAGCGGCGCCACGGCCCCGCACAAGGATGATCCGGAGTTCATGATGTCGGCCGCGCACAGCGACCAGAACGAAATTCAGCTGAGCAAGCTGGTGCTGAGCAAGGGCGCCACGGGCATGGTGAAAGACCACGCCAACATGATGATCAAGGACCACACGGCCTCGACGGCGCAGCTTAAGCCCATTGCGCAGAAGAAAGGCGTGACCCTGCCCACCGACATGGACGCCGAGCACAAAACCATTGCCGACCAGATGAAGAACCTGTCGGGCAAGGAGCTGGAGCAGCGCTACCTGCAGCAGATGATGCTGGACCACCAGAAGACGCTGAACACCATGAAAGCGCACAGCACCATGACCCAGGACGCCGACCTGCAGGGCTTCATCGCGAAGGTGACGCCCGTGGTGCAGAAGCACCTGGACATGTTTAAGCAGCACGCCAGCATGTAATACCCAGCCGGCCCCGTTACTGGGGCCGGCTTTTTTTGCCATTGCCGCATTTGCCATGAAAACCACCCTTCGGGCCGTCATTGTCGCGGCCCTGCTGACCGGCCTAGGCGCCTGCTCCTCCGGCGACAAGGACCCGCAGGAAGCTGCCCAGGCCCAAAACGAAGCCCAGCACGCAGCCGCCGCGCCAGACAATGAAACGAGCAAGGCGCAGGACTACGACTCCGAATTCCTTACCAAAGCCGCCAGCGGCGGCATGCTGGAGGTGGAACTGGGCAAGCTGGTCAGCCAGCGGGGCACCTCGGCCGAGGCCAGGCAGTTTGCCCAGCACATGATAGCTGACCACACCAAAGCCAACGAAGAGCTGAAGGCCCTGGCCGCGCAGAAAAACATTACCCTGCCCGGCAGCCTCGCCAGCGACCATCAGGATGTGTACAACGGCGTGGCCGAGGAGAAAGGCCTCGACATGGACAAAAAGTACCTGCAGGAGATGGAGAAAGACCACCAGGAAGACGTGAAGGAATTCACCGAGGCTTCGGCAAAAGCTTCCGACCCGGCCATCAAGGCCTTCGCCGCCAAAACCCTCCCCACGCTGCAAATGCACCTCGATATGGTGACGAAGATGCGTCCGGCCGTGGAGGCCAAGAAATAAGCGCCGACGCTATTCGCCCGAAAAAAGCCGCTTCCGGAAAATCCGGGGCGGCTTTTTCGTGTGCAGCATCAGTCGGGCTCTATATTTAGCTGATGGCCAGCCCCTATTATGGCCACTCCGAAGCCATGAGCCACACCCCCGACCTGCTTCCGCTGGAGCACCACGACCGTACCGAGTTTCAGCTGGAGCGGCTGATTTTGTTTTCCGACGCGGTGTTTGCCATTGCCATTACCCTGCTCATCATCGAAATCAAGGTGCCTGAGCTGCACCACCAAACCGACCCGGAGGCGCTGGCGGCCCTGCTGCGCCTTACGCCGAAGTTTGTGGGCTTTTTTATCGGCTTCCTGGTCATTGCCGTGTACTGGACGGCCCACCACCGCGTGTTCCGCTTCCTACACCGCTACAACGGCAAGCTTACCTGGTTGAACATCCTGTTTCTGCTCAGCATCGTGTTGATGCCGTTTACCTCGGCTTATTACAGCGAATATCCCAACGGGGTCAACGTGCCCTTCATTGTGTATTGCCTGAGCGTCAGCGTAACCGGGCTGATGCAGGTGCTGCTGCAGCGCTACATCCGCAACCCCGCGCACGGCCTCATCGACCCGCGCGACGCCCAGCACCCCGACCTGGACATCGTACGCCCGGTGGTGGCTCCCACGGCGTTTGTGTTTGGCATCCTCCTCGCGCTTATTGCCCCGTGGTGGATCAGCCGCATGACGCCGGTGCTCATCTGGCCGCTCATGACACTCTACGGTCGCCGCTACCGGCGCTTGGCACGCCAGTACGTGGCTGCGCAACAGCCGCAGGAGCCCGACCCCGTAGCGGCCTAGCCTACTTAGCCGGGGCGGCCGTCCACTGAAGCTGGTAAGTGTCGCAGCTGAGGGCGTTGATGTTCATGCGAAACGTGCCCTTGGCCGCGGTTTTGCCGCTGAAGTTGCCCCTGAAATCGTAGTGCCAGGCGGTAGCCCCTCCCTTGGGCGGGTCCACGGCCACTCCGCTGACCTTGCCGTTCTGTAGGGGAAACGCCTGCGTGGGCCCGGCCGTCATCTGCTCCAGCTTGCCGCCGCAGCGCCAGTAGCCCTGAAACGTAACGTTGGACACGGTTTTGCCATCGGGCGCGACGTCGAAGCTGATTTTGTCACCTTTCATGCCGTTGCTGATAGTGCCCGTCCAGTGGGTGGGCTGCGGCGGCGCCGCGTGGCCGGCGTACACAGCTACGGCCAGCAATAGCGGAAAAACGAGAACTTTCATGGGGCGGTGGGATGCGGAACGAAGTGCCCAAAATAGTAGAAGCCCCCTATTGCGTCAAGCAAAAAACGCCGCCCCGCCCAAACTTACTGTTGGGCGGGGCGGCGCTAAAAATGTTTCTGCAGTAGGCTAAAGCAGCCTAAGCAGCCTCTTCAGTGGCCGGCGCGGCGGGCTTTTCCTCCGCGTATTTACTGACTTTCAGCTCTTCGGCCAGGAAGCGGGCAGTATGCCCCTTTTTGACTTTGGCCACCTGCTCGGGCGTGCCCTGAGCCACGATGGCGCCACCGCCCGCACCGCCCTCGGGCCCGAGGTCGATGATATGGTCGGCGACCTTGATCAGGTCCAGGTTGTGCTCGATGATAAGTACCGTATTGCCTTTGTCGGCGAGCTTCTGCAGCACGTCGGAGAGGTGGCGGATGTCCTCGAAGTGCAGGCCCGTGGTGGGCTCGTCAAGGATGTAGAAGGTCTGGCCGGTGTCCTTTTTGCTCAACTCGGTAGCCAGCTTCACGCGCTGGGCTTCCCCGCCCGAAAGCGTGGTGGCCTGCTGCCCCAGGGTGATGTAGCCCAGGCCCACGTCGTTGAGGGTCTTGATCTTGCGCAGGATACGGGGCTGATTTTCGAAGAACTCCACCGCCTTCTCGATGGTCATGTCGAGCACGTCGGTGATGCTCTTGCCCTTGAAGCGTACTTCCAGTGTTTCGCGGTTGTAGCGGCGGCCCTTGCAGGTTTCGCACTGCACGTGCACGTCGGGCAGGAAGTTCATTTCGATGGTGCGGATGCCGGCGCCTTCGCAGGTTTCGCAGCGCCCGCCCTTCACGTTGAAGGAGAAGCGCCCCGGCCCGTAGCCCCGGATTTTGGCCTCGGGCAGGTTGGAGTACAGCTGGCGGATTTCGGTGAACACGCCGGTGTACGTGGCCGGGTTGGAGCGCGGTGTGCGGCCGATGGGCGACTGGTCCACCTCGATAACCTTATCCAGGTGCTCCAAGCCTTCGATGGCACCGAACTGCAGCGGCTCCCGCTTGGCGTTGAAGAAGTGCTTATTCAGAATGGGGTACAGCGTGTCGTGGATGAGCGACGACTTGCCCGAGCCCGACACACCCGTCACGGCCACCAGCTTGCCCAGCGGCACTTTCAGCGTGACATTCTTGAGGTTATGACCTTTGGCGCCTTTCAGCACCAGCTCGGTGCCGTGGCCTTCGCGCTTTTTCTTGCGCAGCTCGATGTGCTTTTCACCGCTCAGGTACTGGGCCGTGAGCGAGCCGCTGCGCAGGAAAGCGTCGGGTTTCCCCTCGGCCACCACGTGCCCGCCGTGAATGCCCGCGCCGGGACCGATGTCCAGCACGTGGTCAGCGTGCACAATCATGTCCTTGTCGTGCTCCACCACGATGACCGAGTTGCCCAGGTCGCGCAGGTGCTTCAGGGCGTTGATCAGTCGCTCGTTGTCGCGCTGGTGCAGGCCGATGCTGGGCTCGTCCATGATGTAGAGCACGCCCACCAGCTGGGTACCGATCTGCGTGGCCAAACGGATGCGCTGTGACTCGCCGCCTGACAAGGTGCGAACCGAGCGGTGCAGATTCAGGTACTCCAGGCCGACCTCCAGCAAAAAGCCAATGCGCTTGCGGATTTCCTTCAGCAGCTCGCGCGCAATCAGGTTCTGGCGCTCCGACAACCGGTCTTCCAAGCCTTCAAACCAGCGGCTCAGCTCGCCGATGTCCATGATGGACAGCTCGCCGATGTGCCGGTCGGCAATCTTGAAGTGCAGGGACTCTTTCTTGAGGCGGAAGCCGTGGCACTCCGGGCACTCAGTGGCCTGGGTGTACTGCTGAATCCACTCGCGGATGTTCTCCGAGTCGGACTCCATCTGCCGGCGCAGGAAGGGAATGATGCCCTCAAACGGCTCGGTGTAGGTGGCTTTCTTCTTGTCGTCCTCTTCCTCCGGTTCGGGCACGCCGTTGAGCAGACGCTCAATCAGCTCCCGCGGCAGCTTCTCGATGGGCGTCGTGAGCGAAGCCTTGTTCTTCTTCAGAATCAGGTTCATCTGCTGAAACACCCAGATGTCGCGGTACTCGCCCAGGGGCGCAATGCCGCCGCGGCTGATGCTCAGCTTGGGGTCGGGAATGACCGATTCTTCGGTAATCTGCTGAATCTCACCCAGGCCGTTGCACACCGGGCAGGCGCCGTAGGGCGAGTTGAAGGAGAAGGTGTTGGGTGCCGGGTCGTCGTAGGCAATGCCGGTGGCCGGGTCCATGAGGAAGCGCGAGAAAAACTGCGTCTTGCCCGTGTCCGGGTCGAGCACCAGGGCGGTACCCTTGCCGTGCGTGAGGGCCGACTGCATGGAGCCGGAGAGGCGGAACCGGTCGTCCTCCTTCACCACCAGCCGGTCGATGACGATTTCGATGTCGTGGATTTTGTAGCGGTCCACCTGCATCTTGGGCGTGATGTCGAGCAGCTCGCCATCGACGCGCACCTTGGTGAAGCCCAGCTTGGCAATCTGCTGAAAATTCTCGCGGTAGTGACCCTTGCGGCCCTTCACCACCGGCGCCAGCACCACCAGCTTGCGCCCCTCGAAGTGCTTGAGGATGTAGTTGATGATCTGGTCGTCGCTCTGCCGGATCATCTTCTTGCCCGTCACGTAGCTGAAGGCTTCGGCGGTGCGGGCGTAGAACAGGCGCAGGAAGTCGTAAATCTCGGTGATGGTGCCCACCGTGGAGCGCGGGTTGCGCGAGGTCGTCTTCTGCTCGATGCTAATCACCGGCGACAGGCCCTCAATCTTGTCCACGTCGGGGCGCTCCAGGCCGCCCATGAAGGAGCGGGCGTAGGCCGAAAACGTTTCCATGTAGCGGCGCTGCCCTTCGGCGTAAATGGTATCGAAGGCCAGGGACGACTTGCCCGAGCCCGAAATACCGGTAAACACCACCAGCTTGCCGCGCGGAATCTGCACCGACACGTTCTTCAGGTTGTGCTCCCGCGCCCCGTACACCTCGATGAACGGCGCCTCAATGGTGGCCGCCGACGAGTGCGTGGCCGACACAGCCGGCGCGGCTACCGCGGAAGCCGTAGCCAAGTGGCCGTGGCCATCGGCCGCCACGCCATCGATAGCCGGCTTCGGCTGGGGCGCGGCCGCCTTGCGGGGCTTGGGGGAAGACTTGGGAGCCTTGGCCGGAGCCTCGGCGGCGACCGAAGCCGCTGGTTTTTTCTTAGCCATGCAGTGCGTAGCAGATAAGCCCGCGAAAGTACGTTAAATGCCTGCCGCGTGCTAGCCCGTACCGGTTAATTGCTAGTCGCATTAGCCAGCCGGGCCGCGTAGGTTGCAGAAGGTTTTAACCCCGATAGCAGTAATTTCGTTCGGCGCCTTTTCGGCTTATGCTAATCAGCTTCGGCCGCCGCCATTGAGGTACGTACGGGCCACGGCACAGTTTGGCGTTGTTCTTGCCACCCGGCACCAAAGCTGAGTTTCCTCAACCAATCCATTCCCATGAAAACGCTTTCGAAAACCCTGTTTGCGGCTTTGCTATTCGTTGGCACGGCGGGTGCCTTCACCGGCGCCCAGGCACAGGTCAACGTCAATATCAACGTACCGAGCTGGGGCGTAGCGGCTCCGGCCGGCACTCAGTACTATTACGTGCCGGAGTACGGCGGTTACTACGACCTGCGGGCCCAGCAGTACATCGTGCAGCAGAACGGGCAGTGGGCGCGCGTGGCGTCGCTGAATGGCTATAATCCGGGCTCCTTCCACCCGGTGGTCATCAGCTACGTGGGGGGCCAGCCGTGGGTGAACTACAAGACGCACAAGGTGAAGTACGGCCACCCGCACGGCATGCCGCCCGGCCAGGCCAAGAAGATGAAAGGCGCTTACGTAGTGCCCGCCGGTGGCAACGTCATCGTGGTGGACGGCCAGGATGGCCCCGGCCGCGGCAAAGGGCACGGCAATGGTAACGGCCACGGCAAAGGACATGGCAAGCACTAAGCCAGCCGGTTCCCCGGTATAAACAAGCGGCGTTGCTCATTCGGAGCAGCGCCGCTTGCCTTTTTAGGCCCGGGCCTACTCACATGGGCCGCTGAGGTTGACATCGTCCGGAGCAACGTAGCCGGGTTCCTGACGACCGGGCACAGTCACTTCCGCCCATTGCGCCGCGCCTACGGGTACTTGCCGCAGTACCTGAGCGTAGCTCCCGGCGGGAATGGTGCTGAGTACCTCTGCGGTGGCCGAGGCCGCGGCGCGCACGGGCACGGCGCGGCCCGCCATCAGCAGGCAACCGATGGGCGGGGCGGTTACCAGCGGCAAGGTGCAGCCGTCGGCGCCACCAAAAGCGTCGGCGGCGCGCACCCAGCGCAGGCGAAAGATACCCACGTTGGCGGCCTGGGCCGTGCCGGGGTCAAAGCCCACCCAGCCATCGGCGGTGCGGGCGGCCAGGGTTACTCGCTCACCGGCGGCCAGTTGGCCAAAGATGGTCGCCGAAGCGTTGGGCCGCTGATAGATGCGAACGGGCTGAGCAGCGGTGCGCGGGCACAGGCGGTCGGCCGAGGGCACAAAGGCTTCGGGCCACGCGGCGGTAGCCAGTTCGGCCGTGGATGGCTGAACGCTGGCATCAGAAGCGGCGGGCGGCGCGGAAGCTGCTACCTCGGCGGGCTTTTCCTGGGAGCAGGCCAGCAGCCCCAGCAAACCGAGCGTAAGGAAAGTGCGCATGGGTAGTGGGCCGCGGCCCGGATGTGCACGGTGCCCGCGGCGCATGAGCATACGGCCGAGCTGAGTGGCCGTTAGGGCTTTTTTTCTTCCTAGCGGCTAAAGCAGTACTTTCGACACCTCCACTAGTCTGCCTACTTGCCTGCGTATGGTTTTCAGCAGTACCATCTTTCTTTTCTATTTCCTGCCGGGGTTTCTGCTGCTATACTACCTCACCCCTACTACCCGCCTGAAAAACTTCGTGGCGCTGGCGGCCAGCCTGGTCTTCTACGCCTGGGGCGGGCTGAACTTCCTGGCGCTGTTTCTGGCTTCGGTCGTCGTCAACTTCGTGCTGATCCGCTTCATGGACCGGGCCGCGGGCTGGCAGAAGCGCATTTATCTGACGATGAGCATCGTCATCAACGTGGCCATGCTCTTCTATTTCAAGTACGCCAACTTCTTTCTCGAAAACGCCAGCGCCGTGAACGAGGCCGCCGGCGGCACCCCGCTGACCTGGGAACGGGTGGTGCTGCCCATCGGCATTTCGTTTTTCACCTTCGAAAAGCTCACCTACACCATCGACGTGTACCGGGGCGTGAACCGGCCGCTCAAGTCGTTCTGGGACTTCATGCTCTACATCATGCTGTTTCCCAAGATGATTGCGGGGCCCATCGTGCGCTTCCACGAAATAGCCGGGCAGCTCACCGACCGCCGCGCCTTCGACACTGTGGACCAGAAGCTGGCCGGGCTGTTTCGCTTCGGCGTGGGGCTGGCCAAGAAGGTGCTGATTGCCAACGTGCTCGGCCTGGAAGCGGACCGCATCTTCGCCCTGAACCCGGAGACAGTATCGGCGCCGCTGGCCTGGCTGGGGGCCGTAGCCTACACCTTCCAGATTTACTTCGACTTCTCGGGCTACTCCGACATGGCCATCGGCATCGGGCGCATGATTGGGTTTCAGTTTCCCGAGAACTTCAACAACCCCTACGTCTCGCGCAGCATCACCGAGTTCTGGCAGCGCTGGCACATCACGCTGGGCCGCTGGATGCGCGACTACCTCTACATCCCGCTGGGCGGCAACCGCGTGAAAACCGGCCGCCTCTACGCCAACCTCTGGACGGTGTTTATCCTGTCGGGCTTCTGGCACGGCGCGGCCTGGAACTTCATTGCCTGGGGCGCTTTCCACGGCTTTTTCCTGATTCTGGACCGCCTGTTTCTGCTACGCCTGAGCCAGCGCCTGGGCGTGCTGAGCATCGTCCCTACTTTCATCGTCACGGTGCTGGGCTGGGTGTTGTTTCGGGCCGAGAGCCTGACACAGGCGCTGGCCTGGGCCCGCCGCATGTTTGCGGGCGGCTGGGAGTCGCTGCCCTACCAGAGCCCGGAGTTCTGGGCGACCCTGGCGCTGGCAGCGCTGTTCTCGTTTGCGGCCGCTTGGCCGCGCGTCGAGCGACTGGAGGTAGCCGCGTACTTCGGCGAGCAGCTGGCCCTGCCCCGCGCCCTGGGCCTCACGCTGGTTACGTTGCTGCTGCTCGTGCTCAGCGCCGGGGCCATCATCGGCAGCTCTTTCAATCCGTTTATCTACTTCCGCTTCTAAGGCCGTGTCGTTCTCCATCCCGCTGTTGATCAAGCGGCTACTGTTTGGCGTACTGCTCATCGGGCTGATGCTGCCCGCCCTGCAAACGCAGTTTCAGCTGCTGGACCCGCCCGAGGAGCTGGGCGGCTACGCCGAAGCGGCTCCGAAGCCGGAGTTCAACTGGCCCAGCCTGCTCGACAACAGCTTTCAGCCGGCCTTCGAGCGGTACATGGAAGAGCAGATTGGCTTCCGGGAAGTGCTGATTCGTCTGCGCAACCAAGTGGCCTACTCCGTGTTCCGGGTGAGCAAGGCCAACAAAGTGCTGGTGGGCGGCGACGACGTGCTGTTTGACGAAACGGCCATCCGCGCTTACCTGGGCCAGGACTTTAAGGGCCTGGACAACATCCGGCCCAACGTGCGCCGCTTCAAGGTGGTGCAGGACACGCTGGCCCGGCACGGTGTGCTGCTGGTGTTTGCCATTGCTCCGGACAAGGCCAACTTTTACCCCGAGCACTTCCCGGCGTACTTCCAGCAGCTACCCCGCTCGCAGTCGAACTACCAGGCCTACGCGCAGGAAATGAAAGCCCGCGGCGTGAACGTGATTGACCTGGCGGCGGCCTTCCAGCAGTGGAAGGACACGGCTTCCTACCCGCTGTTTCCGCGCGGCGGCATTCACTGGAGCGGCTACGGCATCACGCTGGCCGCCGACACGCTGTTTCACTACATCGAGCAGCGCGGCCACCTCGACCTGGCCGATTTCCGCTCCACCGGCCGCGAAGTGGTGGACGAAACCCACGACACCGACAACGACGTGGCCAAGGCCATGAACCTGCTGGTGCCGCCCGCGCCCTTCCGCATGGCCTACCCACACATCGCCTTCGACCCGCCCAAGCCCGGGCAGGTGAAGCCCAACCTGCTGGTGGTAGGCGACAGTTTCAACTGGGGCCTAATCGGGTTCTACCCCTTCTATACCACGCTGTTTGACAAGTTTCAGTTCTGGTACTACAACCAGGAAATAGCCTACGGCAACTCCCTGACGCGGCCGGGCCAGACTCAGGTCAGCCAGCTGGACCGCAAGGCGGAGCTACTGGCCCAGCGCGTCATCTTGGTGCTCTTCACCCAGCACAATCTGGGCGGCTTCGACGGCAACTTCAGCGCCGACATGTACTCACTGCTGAGCCCCTACTCGCCGGCGGCCGAAGCCCGCATCAAGGATATCGAGCAGGAGCTGCAACGCTCTCCGGCGGTGCAGGATTCGCTCTGGCAGCGCGCCAACCGCACCAAGACCGACTACGGTGGACTGCTGCACGCGGAAGCCGTGCAGCAGTACGAGCTGCAGCAGCTCTAACCGTCTGGGGCCGTTGCATTAAACCTTAGCCGGCCGAGCTGGTCTAACGGCGCGACTATCGCCAAGCACCGCCACCATCACGTTAAATTGTGGTGCTGTTTTTGCGTTGATGGTCAGCACTTTTCTGCTTCAGCTCATGAAATTCTTCCTCCAACCTCTTTTGCCCTTGCTGCTGCTGGCGTTGGCTCTGCCCAGCGCACCGGCCCAGGCGCAGGTGCAAGTTCGGGTGAACGTGGGAGTACCCGCCTGGGGGCCGCCCGTGCCCACCGGCGTGCAGTACTACTACATTCCCGAAATCGACGGCTACTACGACCTGTATTCGCAGGCGTACGTGTACTTCGATCCGTACTACGGCGACTGGGTAAGCACCCCGGTGCTACCGGCTTATTACGCTAACTACGACCCGCGCTTCTTCCACCCCGTGGTGGTGCAGTACGTCGGGCGTCAGCCCTGGGGCTACATCTATGACCACCGCTCCTACTGCAACACGCGGGGCTGGCGCCCGGGCTACTACCGCTCGGCCCCCGGCCCCAACTGGAACCGCGGCTACTACTCCAACAGTCCGCAGTACCGCACCCAGCCCGGCCACTACGATAACCGCCCTTACGCCCAAAACGGCTACGGCCGCCCGGACGGTTACCCCGGCGATAACCGCCCGGGTGGGCACTACGGCAACGATGACCGCCGCGGCGGCTACGACGGCCGGCGCGATCAGCCCAACGGCGGTGGCCGACCTGATTACGGTCAGGGCCAACCCGGCCGCGGCCAAGGCGGCTTCGGCGGCAATGGCGCTGGCAACGGGAGCTACGGCAACCCGGGCGGCGGGCACAGCCGCAACGGCCGCGTCCGCTAGGTAGCTGCTATCTGCTTAAAAGCCGCCCCGGCCCTTATGGTCGGGGCGGCTTTTTTGTGGGCCGTATCATTTGGCCCAGGCAGTAGCTAACGGGCCTGCGCAGCTCGCAGAAGTTCCTGCCAATCCACTGGCTGGCCGCCGCGGCGCACCAGCAGCACTTGGGTATCGGCAGCAGGAAAGGCTTTTAGCTCCCCGTCGCGCAGCGCGTCGGCGGGCGCGAGGTCACACTCCTGGGACTCGGGCATGGGTGTGGGCGGCAGCGGTGACAACTGCTCATCCCAACGTTTTGGCGCCCATCGGGGTTAAACCGGTAAACACCTACGCCATGAGCGACTACCGCCCCATCAGCTGCTCCTTCTACGACGAGCTGGAAGCCCGCGCCACCACCCGGCAGCCCTGCACCCTGCGCTTCCGCGACGCGCCCGAGGCACCGATCGGCACCCGCGAGGGCGTCATCGAGGATCTGTACATCCGCGACAAAGTGGAATACCTGCGCCTGACCGACGGCTTCGAGCTGCGCCTGGACAAGCTGGTGGGCGTGGATGACCGGGAGCTGCGCAACTACTGCTAGCTTTGACGGCATGCCTCCTCTGCCCGCCCGTCGTGCCCATGCTGCTTATTACTTGGCAGCGGTAGTCGGCGCCCTCATCTGCATCGTGCTCCTGTATTTGGCGGCGCGCGAAGCCCGCGCGGTGCTAGCTCGTCGTACTGAAGGCGTGCATCTTACGGGCACCGTGGCGCAGCGGCGTGCAATACTTCCGCCCACTCCGAAGGGTAAACGCCCTAGCGCCCCGAAGCCTGGCTCGGTTCCGGTGGAGTACACCGTTGTGACCACGTACCAGGGCCAGCCGGTGCAGGTAGTCAACGAATTTCGCCATACCAACGTCGATTATGCGGTGGGCAGCCGGGTGCCCGTGGTGTACGTCCCAAGTCACCCGAAATACAGCCGCATTGCCAGCACCACCGAGCAGTACGGGCACTTGCTGCAGCTGCTGGGCTTTGCCGTGCTCAGCGGCGTGACGGCCGCGCTGCTATGGCTGCGCCGGGTTACTACGGAGGCAGTGCTTAGAACCTCCCCGTCAGCCGACGCCGCTTTATAACAAACAGGCCCCTGGCAGACAGCCAGGGGCCTGTTTGTTATAAACATCTGTAATCCTAAAACTCCGCGTTCTTCGGGAAGCGCGGGAAGGGAATCACGTCGCGGATGTTGGTCATGCCGGTCACGAACAGCACCAGACGCTCGAAGCCCAGGCCGAAGCCCGAGTGCGGGGCCGTGCCGAAGCGGCGCGTGTCGAGGTACCACCACAGGTCTTCGGTGGGCACGTGCATTTCCTGCATGCGTTGCTCCAGCTTCTCCAGGCTTTCCTCGCGCTGCGAGCCGCCGATGATTTCGCCGATGCCGGGGAACAGCACGTCCATGGCGCGCACGGTGCGGCCGTCCTCGTCGAGTTTCATGTAGAAGGCCTTGATGTCCTTCGGGTAGTTCGTCAGGATAACCGGCTTCTTGAAGTGCTTCTCCACCAAGTACCGCTCGTGCTCCGACTGCAGGTCGGTGCCCCAGTCCACGGGGAATTCAAACTTCTGCTTGGCCGACTTCAGGATTTCCACCGCCTCGGTGTAAGTCAGGCGCTGGAAGTCGTTGTCGATGACGAAGCGCAGACGGTTCAGCAGCTCCTTGTCGTACAGGTCGTTGAGAAACTGCAGGTCATCCGGGCACTTCTCCAGGGCGTAGCGCACGAGGTAGCGCAGGAAATCCTCCGCCAGGTCCATGTTGTCCTGCAGGTCATAGAAGGCCATTTCCGGCTCGATCATCCAGAACTCGGCCAGGTGGCGGGCCGTGTTGGAGTTTTCGGCGCGGAACGTGGGCCCGAAGGTGTACACCTTGCCCAGGGCCATGGCGGCCAGTTCGCCCTCCAGCTGCCCCGAAACCGTGAGGTTCGTGGCCTTGCCGAAAAAGTCTTCCGAGTAATCTACCTGGCCGGCCTCGTTCAGCGGCGGGTTCTGGTCGGGCAGCGTGGTCACGCGGAACATCTGGCCGGCGCCCTCAGCGTCGGAGCCGGTGATGATGGGCGTGTGCACGTAGAAGAAGCCGCGGTCGTTGAAGTACTGGTGCACGGCGAAGGCCAGCGCGTGGCGCAGGCGCAGCACCGCCCCGAAGGTGTTGGTGCGGGGGCGCAGGTGGGCAATTTCGCGCAGGAACTCCAGCGAGTGGCCTTTCTTCTGCAGCGGGTACACTTCCGGATCGGCCTTGCCGAGCACCTCGATGCTCGAAGCCTGAATTTCCACCGACTGACCCTTGCCCTGCGAGGCGACGAGCTTGCCCGTCACGGCCACGCAGGCACCGGTGGCCACATCCTTCAGCGTTTCTTCCGGAAACTTCTCAGCGTCGGCTACTACCTGCAGATTATTAATCGTCGAGCCGTCGTTGACGGCGATAAACTGCACGTATTTGTTGCCGCGGCGGGTACGAACCCAGCCTTTTACGAGCACCTCGCGGTCCAGCTCCTGGCTGGCAAGCAGTGCCTCTACGCTTGATCTTCTGACGGACATCGTCTTAGAAATGAAGTTGAGCCGGCAAAAATACAAAGAAGTGGCGCGGAGTGGTACTCCGCGTGGCGACGAAGGCGCCAGTTTGGCCCCGCGCATAACCGTCCAGTTCCGGAAGGCGGCCGCAGGCCACCCGCAGAGCTCCACTTCGCGCCACTTATTCCGTCAACCTTTCGCCCGCAACTCAAGTACACAAACGGCTATCTTTGGCAGAAGCTAGTGCCTCCACCCGGCGCACCCGCACGCGTACCTCAGCTATGCAACGACTGGACATGAAACAGCTTCTCTCGCAGAAGCTGTCCCCCCAACAGATACAATTCATCAAGCTCCTCCAGATTCCTACGGCGGAGCTCGAAATGCGTATTAAAGAAGAGCTGGAGATGAATCCGGCGCTGGAAGAAGGCGACGCCGAAGAGGCCGACCTGGCCGACGATGACGCCGACGACGAGTTTGGCGACGACCAGGACGATGCGCCCGACGAACCCAGCGAGGGCGAAGAGTACGACAACGAGGAAAACGTGCTCGACGAGGACTTCGACGAAACGCCGGAGCCCGAGCTGGAGCTGCCCAAGGACGAGGACACCAGCGAGGCCAAGGATTCCGACGACCTCGACATCGACGACTACCTCAACGACGACGAAATAGCCGGCTACAAGATGCAGGGCGACTCGGGCGGCGACGAGGAAGAGCGCGACATGCCCCTGGCCGATACCAGCTCGACGCTCACCGACTCCCTGTTTGAGCAGCTGCGCTTCATGGACCTAGACGAGAAAATGGAGGCCATCGGCCGTCAGCTCATCGGCTCCATCGACGCCGACGGCTACATCCGCCGCGACCTGGGCGCCATCGTCAACGACCTGGCGTTTTCGCAGAACATCGACGCCTCGGAGGCGGAAATCGAGCAGGTGCTGCGCCTGATCCAGACCTTCGACCCGCCCGGCATCGGCGCCCGCGACCTGCGCGAGTGCCTGCTGCTGCAGCTGGACCGCCGCCCCCACGACGACGTGGTGGAGCACGCCCAGCACATCCTGATGGACACCTTCGAGGAATTTACCAAGAAGCACTACCAGCGTATTCAGCAGAAGCTGGACCTGGACGACGAGGAAATCAAGGAAGCTATTAATCTGATCCTCAAGCTCAACCCTAAACCTGGAGGCTCGGGCCCCACGGGTGGCGGCCGGGTGCAGTACATCATTCCCGACTTTATCCTCACCAACGACAACGGCGACCTGAACCTGACGCTGAACTCGCGCAATGCCCCGGACCTGCGCGTGAGCCGCGATTACCAGGAAATGTTTCAGGCCTACGACAAGGGCGCCCGCAAGGACAAGAAGCTGAAGGAAGCCGTCACCTTCGTGAAGCAGAAGCTGGACGCAGCCAAGTGGTTTATCGACGCCATCAAGCAGCGCCAGAACACCCTGCTGCGCACCATGGACGCTATCGTGCGCTACCAGCGCGAATTTTTCCTGGAAGGCGACGAGAGCAAGCTGCGCCCTATGATTCTGAAGGACATAGCCACCGAAATCGGCATGGACATTAGCACCGTCTCGCGCGTGGCCAATTCCAAGGCGGTGCAGACGGAATTCGGCATTTACCCACTGAAGTATTTCTTCTCCGAAGGCATTGCCACCGACTCGGGCGAGGACGCGTCGAGCCGCGAGGTGAAACACATCCTGAAGGAAATCATCGAGGCCGAAGACAAGCGCCGCCCGCTCTCCGACGACAAGCTGGAGAAAATGCTCAACACCCGCGGCTACAACATCGCCCGGCGCACCGTAGCCAAGTACCGCGAGCAGCTGAATATTCCGGTGGCGCGCCTGCGTAAGGAGCTGTAAAACTTATGGCTAAGCATACCATGCCGCACCACTGGCAAGTTTTTGCAGGTATGCTCTTGCTGTTAGTAGCAATGGGATGTGAGCAAAATGCTCCATCCCATTTTGCTTTTTCGGGAAAATCGAGCCCTCCACCCCCGCCAGTGGTAGCCGAAGAAAGTAGGTACGACGGATATTTACCCAGCAAGAATCAGGACAGCATTCACGTCTATCTGTATTTTGACTCCCAAACCAGTTACAAACTCTATCATCCAAGGCCGAGCGGACTGAAGCTTATGAGCACTGGGCATTGGTCTATTGTCGAATCAAATAGTAGCCCTCAACTGGGTGTCAGCCCACAGCTTGTTACACTAATTGATCAAAGCACCTGTGACACTTTGCACCTGCTTTCCTACAGCCCGCCTTGGCGTCACCGACTGCCGGATGCGGACAGTGTTTATCTGATTCCCGCCTTCCGTAAATCTACAAATCGTGCCGATGCCCGATTTCGGCTTCACTATCTTCCGCACTGAGCATAAGAAGCCTTTTTGGCCCGCGTAACTTGCCCCCGTGCTCCACCGCCTTGCCCAGCTGCTGTCCGTAGTACTTCACCCGCTGCTCGTCCCAACCTATCTAATAGCGGCACTGACGTACAGCTTGCCTGGCGAACTGCTGCCATTATCTATCGATGCCGGTAAACAGGTACTACTGCGAACCTGGCTGATTACTTTCTGGCTGCCAGCACTGCTAATCTGGGTCTTACAACGGCTGGGCTGCATCAGCTCCGTGGAGCTGTACGAACGGCGGCAGCGCCCCCTGCCCCTGCTGATTGCGGCTATGGCATTCGGCGGCGCAGCCTTGCACGTCGGCCAGCTTTACCAGGCCAGTAGCTTAGCCATCATGCTGGCGGGCGTGGGGCTTTCGGTGCTGCTGACGCTGATTATCAGCTTCTTCTGGAAAATCAGCGCGCACGGGATGGGCATGGGTGGAGCCATTGGGCTGTTCGGGGCGCTGCTGCTACATGCGCGGCTGCCGCTTGCGCAGGCATGGCTGTGGCTGCTACTGGCCGTTCTGCTGGCGGCCGCTGTGGGCTGGGCGCGGCTGCGGCTGCAAGCCCACACGCCGGCCCAGGTGCTGGCAGGGCTAGCACTTGGTACCGGCGTGTCGGTGTTCGTCTGCTTATACGCCTGGCCCGCGGTAGTTTCGTAAGGGCCGGGTACGGGTTAGTTGCTGCGCGTCAGTTCCTGCTGCACCAGTTCCTGCACTTCGGGCTTGTCGTAGTCGGTTTCAGCATCGATGTGGCGCATCAGGCGCTCCATGATGGCGTCCTGGCGCTGGCCGTTGGCCCAGGCCTCGGCGTACGGGCGGTGCGAGAAGGTGACCTGCGAGTAGAGCGACGCCCACTGATCGGGGTACTGAGCCGAGATTTTGCTCTCGATTTTCTTTTGCAGCAGAAAGCGCGGGTCGGCCACTTTGTCGCGCATTTCCACAAAGTTGTACACCGCGAGGTCGGCCACGGCGTCGGCGTTGGGCTTGCGCGCCTGCTGAAACTCGCGGAAGATGGTCTGCCAGTCCTCGCCGTGGCGCTGCAGCAGCTCGTCGAGCACGGTGCAGTCCTCAAAGCCCGCGTTCATGCCCTGCCCGTAGAAGGGCACGATGGCGTGGGCCGCGTCGCCGAGCAGCACCACGTCGTCATCGAAGGACCACGGGAAGCACTTGACCGTGACCAGCGAGGCCGTGGGGTTGTGGAAGAAGTCATCGGTCAGCTCCGGCATCAGCGGCACCGCGTCTGGGAATACCCGCTCGAAAAAGGCCGTTACGTCGGCCGGCGTTTGCAGCGCGGCGAAGGACTCCTCGCCCTCGAAGGGGAAGAACAGCGTGCAGGTAAACGAGCCGTCGAGGTTGGGCAGGGCAATCATCATGTAGCGCCCGCGCGGCCAGATGTGCAGCGCGTGCTTTTCCATGGCCCAGCCGCCTTCGGCCGTGGGCGCGATGGTCAACTCCTTGTAGCCGTATTCGAGGTAGGACTGCGCATAGTCAAAGCGGTCGGTGCGCTGCATGGCGCTGCGCACGGCCGAAAAGGCGCCGTCGGTGCCGAACAGGCGGCGGAAGGCCACGTGCTGCTCCTGCCCGCTGGCGCTGTCGCGCAGGTGCAGCTCGCGCTGGCGCAGGTTGATGTCGAGGCACTGCTGACCGAAGTGCAGCTGCACGCCGGGCTGGGCTTCGGCCAGATCGAGCAGACGGCGGTTCAGCCCACCGCGCGACACGGAGTAAATGGCCTGCCCGGGCTTGCCGTAGGGCTGCTGGCTGAGGTTGCCGTGCGCGTCGTGCATCACGCGGCCGTACATCGGAATGGCTACTTCGCGCACCGCTTCGGCCACGCCCACACCCTCCAGGGCCCGCCATCCCCGATCCGACAACGCGAGGTTGATGGAGCGGCCCGAGTCGCTGCCCGCGCGGCGCGGGTCGGGCCGCCGCTCGTACACCTCCACGGCGTAGCCGCGGCGGGCTAGGTACAAAGTGAGCAGGGAGCCAACCAAACCGGCTCCAGCAACCGTCAGGCGCTCAGGCGCTGCGCTGGAAGATGGGGTAATTGTGGACACGGGGTAGCGGTAAAGAGGGAATCAAGTGGCCTTTCGAAAGTACGGCTTTCCCCCTACATGCGGATTCCAGCGGCTATGGGGTACATAGGCGTGTAAGAGCTGAACAATAAAATCATAAAATAAACACAACCAATCTTACTTACATGCAGTAATAAGCATTACCTTGGCCCACTGTGCTATTCTCGGCTGTCAGTGCCCCGATACCGATACCACACTTATTTATCCGCTGTCCCACCCGATGAGCACCCCAACTGCCTTATTGCTTACCGCCTCCTTAGGTGCAGAACCTGCACCGGCCGCCTACGCAGCAGAAACTGTTGCCAATGCCAGTGCCAACGATGAAGCCCTGGCCGCGGCAGCTCAACTACAAATCGGCGATTTTGTGTTGGGAGACTTGGATTGCCCCAGCCTCACGGGCCACCCAGACATTCGTTATTAGGCATTTGGCCGCACTTCAAGCATTCCGCTCAATTTTTACACATTTATTAATTTTATAAGTTTATATAAATCTACCGTTCAGTACAATAGAATATTTCCTAGAAAAGAGGAAATTTGTGGTTGCGCAGTCCCTACCCGGAACGTAGGGCCCTGCCTCTTCCCTCTTTTCTCTCTTACCTATGCAGCAATTTTCCCCTTGCCTTCTGGCACTGGGCGGTATACTGGCGACAGTACCCGCCCTGGCCCAGACGGAAACGGGCGTTGGCGGCATCGTGCGCAACGATGCCGGCCAACCAATTCCTGGAGCCACAGTCTTTTTGAAAGGCACTCTGATCGGCACCGGTACCAACCGCGAAGGCCAATTTTCCCTGCCTGCGGATTTTAGCAACGGCCCGGTGGTCATTTCGGTGTCCTTCGTAGGCTACGAAACGCGCGAACTGGAACTGAGCAAGCCCACGCCCGACGTGCTGGTGACCCTCAACGAGGCCGTGACCCTGAACGAAGTGGTAGTGGCCGCCTCGCGCGTGGAAGAATCCCTGCAGCAGGCCCCGGTCACCATCGATAAAATCGGGGCGGCACAAATTCAGCGCCTGCCTCCGCCCGACGCCCTGGCCAGCCTGAACCAGTTCAAGGGCATCGACGTGAACACCTCCAGCATGGTGATGAGCAGCATCAGCACGCGCGGCTTCAACTCGCCCAAGTCGGAGCGCGTGATTCAGCTGGTGGACTACTTCGATACCCAGTCGCCCTCGCTGAACGTCAACTCCGGCAACCTGACGGGCATTCCGGAGCTGGACATTGCCAGCATCGAAGTGATTCACGGGCCGGCCTCGGCCCTGTACGGCGCCAATGCCTTCAACGGTGTGGTGCTGCTGAACTCCAAGGACCCGTTCGTGACGGAGGGGCTGTCGGCGCGGGTGCGCGGCGGGCAGCGCGCCTATTTCGACGGGCAGCTGCGCTACGCCCACAAAATCGGCAACCGGCTCGCTTTCAAGCTGGTGGGTAGCTACCTGACGGCCGATGACTGGCTGGCTAAAAACTACGACGCCACCAGCCGCATCATCACCCCGAACAACAACGCCGCCGGCTCGCCCCAGGGCTACGACGCCGTGAACCGCTACGGCGACGTGGCCAACACCTACTCGGCAACCCAGCCTTTCCCCACGGGCGTGAGCCCCGAGCTGGAGGGCAAGACGGTGTTCATGCCCGGCTTCACGGAGCAGACGCTGATTGATGGCGACAACAAGGCCAAGGCGTTCAAGGTGGTGCCGACGGTGTCGTACCTGCTGACCAGCAAGCTGAAGGCCACCGTGGCCGCCAGCATCAACCGCGGCACGGCCAGCTACCAGAGCTCCAGCCGCTACCGCCTGCGCGACTTCGGCACCAACCAGTACCGCGGCGAGCTGCGCGGGGAGCGGTGGTTTTTGCGCGGCTCCTCCACGCAGGACTTCGGCAACAACTCCTACGACCTGGGCTTCCTGGGCGCGTTCATCCAGAACTCGCCCGCAGCCGAAGGCAACAGCACGACCTACGCCCAGCAGTACTTCGGCACCTACAACGTGGCCTACAAGCAGGCCCGCGCGGCCGGTGCCACCGTCGACCAGGCGCTGGTGGCGGCCCAGGCCAAGGCCAACGAAGGCCAGCTCGATCCGGGCAGTGCACGCTTCGGGCAGCTGCGCTCGGTTATCATTAAGGACGCCCGCCCCGGCTTTGGCGCCCGGGTGCAGCCTAGCTCGCTGCTGAACGAAGGCAACGCCCAGTACGACTTCCGCTTCGGCGACAAGACCAACCTGATCCTGGGGGCCTCGTACCGCAAGTTCCGCCTGGGCTCTGACGGGCAGTTCTTCTCCGATGACAATGAGCGCATCCAGAACCACGAGATGGGTGCCTATACCCAGTTCTCGCACCAGATGCTGAACGACCGGCTGAAGCTGGCTCTGGCCGCTCGCCTGGACCTGTTCAAGAACTTCGACCCGGCCTTCTCCCCCCGCGCCTCGGCCGTGTACACCGTGGGCGACGCCCGCCAGCACAGCTTCCGCGCCAGCTACGGCCGCGCCTTCCGCTCCCCCACTCAGCTCGACCAGTACATCCGTCTGGATGTGGGCCCGGTGTACCTGCTGGGCAACGTGGGCGGCGGCTTTCAGGGCCTGAGCCTGCCCACGGCCACTACGCCGTCGGCCCCGGTTGCCATTGCCGCGCTGCAGCTGGAGCGCCTGAGCACGTACGAAGTAGGCTACCGCGGCACTTTCGGCGGCAAGCTGTACGTGGACGCGACTTACTTCCGCAGCCAGTACAACGACTTTATCGGTGCCCGTCGTTTCCTGGGCAACCCGGACGGCTCCCGCACGCTGCCGCTGCGCGTGCTGCAGGTATGGACCAACGCCGACCAGGAAGTACACACCCAAGGTGCCTCGGTGGGCCTGAGCTACAATGTGGCCAAGCCGCTGACCCTCACGGCCAACTACTCGCTGAACCTGCTGGATAACAGCAAGCTGCCCGGTGACTTCCAAACGTTCTTCAACACGCCGAAGAACAAGTACAACGTAGGCGCCAACGGCCAGGCCAACAAGCTGAGCTACTCGGTGAATTACCGCTGGGCTCAGGGCCACCTGTACGAAACGCCGTTTGCGGTGGGGCAGCTCAGCGACTACAGCTCGCTGGATGCCTTCGTGGGCTACACCGTGCCCAAGCTGGCTACCACGCTGCAGGCCGGCGCCTCCAACATCCTCGATGCCAACAACGTGCAGGTATTCGGCGGGCCACGCATCGGCCGGTTGGCTTATCTAGGCCTGCTCGTCGACGTGAAATAAGCACGGCTTTCGGGCCGGTCGGGCAGAGTAGCTGTTGCCGCCTACTCTCCCGGCTACGGGCGGTACCTGCGGGTACCGCCTTTTTTGTGCCATTCAGGCGGTGGCGATACGGCGGAACGTCAGGTTCAGGCGCGGGCCTACGGGCTGGGCGGTTTTGGGCACGGCGTGTTGCCAGTAGCGTTGGGTGTCGCCCTGCATCAGCAGCAGGCTACCACTGCCGAGGTCGAGGCTAATTGGCGGATGCGCGGGGCCGCTGCCCGGCCGGGGGCGTAACCGGAAGCGGCGGGTGGCGCCCAGACTTACGGAGGCAATAACGGGCTGCGGGCCCAATTCTGGCTCGTCGTCGGCGTGCCAGCCCATGCTATCCTGCCCGGTGCGGTAGAGGTTCAGCAGCACACTATTGAAAGCAGCGCCGGTGGCGGCTTGTACCTGTTCACGCAACATCTGCAGCGCGGGCGTCCAGGGCTCGGGCTGCAATTGCAGGCCGGAATAGCGGTAAGCGACGCCTGCGTCGCCGTGCCAAGCAGTGAGGCGCGGCTGCATCACCTCGCGCCCAAATAGCTTGATGGGCTCGTGCCGCCAAAGAATGGTATCGGTCAGCTCTTGCCCCAACGCAGCGGCCGTGGGAGTGGGCAGGAAAGCAGCGTCCAGCTGCACGTCGGCCAGTGGCAAGGCCAGGCTTACCAAGCTCATGCTCAGGGCATGGGAGGCATAGCTCCCATTACGGTTCGCAGCAGCATCAACCCGAAAAAGCTCAGGCCGAGCATCACCAGCAGCGGCGTAAGCCAGCTGCGGGGCTGGTAAGACTGCGCCCCGATAAACAAGGGCCACAGCACGTACACGTACAGCAGCGCCATCAGCAGATTGAAGCCGATAAGCGCCGCGCGCGGATCCACGCTGAGCTTGGCCAGGTACGTAGGCAGCCAGATTTGTGCCCCGAACATGCCGATGACCAGCGCCATGAGTAGGGCGGCCCCGCCGTAGCGGCGCAGGCGCAGGAAGTTCAGCAGCAACAGCACTCCGCCCACCATGCACGAAAACACAATCGAAAAGATGGCAATGGTGCCGGGCGAGTACAGCTCGGGGCCGGTGGGCTCCTCTTCCACGGCGGCCGCTTCCGCCGGACGCGCCCAGGTGGGCGGGGCGGGCGGGGCCTGGGCAGCGGCCTGGAGGGCAGCTACTTGCAGACTTTCCCGCAGCATGCTCGCGTCGGGTACGGCGTGGCCGCGCCGCTCCAGCTCCGTGAGAGCGGCCAGCACGGCTTCTTCGCGGTATTCGGCGCGGCGGTCTACGTACAGTTGCAGCTCCGCGTCGGTTTTGCCGGCCATTTTGGCCGCGTAATCTTCCATTTCAGTCAGGCGAACAGGATGGAAACGAGCTGACTACGCCGCCAGCGTTTCCGTCCGTAATCATACGACAAACCGGCTCGGGCGGCTATTAGTTGGCCGAAGCCAGCGTCAAAACTTCGGCCCACTGCGCCACGGCCTGCCCAATGCGCCACACGTCCTCGAAAGAATTGTAGAGCGGCACGGGCGCCAGCCGGATGACGTTCGGCTCGCGCCAGTCGGCCATGATGCCGCGCTCAGCCAGAAAATCGAACAGCGCCCGGCCCTGCCGGTGCACCAGCAAGGAGAGCTGGCAGCCGCGCTGAGTGGGGTCGGTGGGCGTGATAATTTCCAGCACTTCAGCCGGCAATCCGGCCTCGCGCAGCACAAATTCCAGGTAGCCCGTCAGCGGCTCGCTTTTGCGGCGTAGCGCCTCCATGCCGCCGGCCTCGTCGACGAGGGCCAGGGCGGCGCGGTGAATGGCCATGGGGAAAATCTGGGCGTTGGAGAGTTGCCAGCCGGCGGCACCGGCCATGGGTCGGAAGCCTTTCTTCATCTGGAAGCGGTCGGAGGGGTCGTGGCCCCACCAGCCGGCCAGGCGCGGCAGCTCGGGGCTGTTGGCAAACCGCTCGTGCACGAACACGCCGGAGGTGCCGCCGGGCCCAGAGTTCAGGTACTTGTAGGAGCACCAGCAGGCGAAGTCCACGTCCCAGTCGTGCAGGTGCAGCAGCAGGTTGCCGGCGGCGTGGGCCAGGTCGAAGCCGACGGTGGCGCCCACGGCGTGGCCGGCGCGGGTAATGGCCGGCATGTCGAAGGCCTGCCCGGTGTAGTAGTTGACGCCGCCGAGAATGACCACGGCCAGCTCTTCGCCCAGCTCCTGGATTTTGGCCTCGATATCAGCGGTGCGCAGGGTATGCTCGCCGAGGCGCGGCACCAGTTCCACGATGGCGTCGTCGGGGGCGTAGCCGTGCAGCTTCACCTGGCTTTCCAGCGCGTATTGGTCGGATGGGAAAGCGCCGCCTTCCATCAGCACTTTGTAGCGGCGGCCGGCGGGGCGGTAGAAGCTGATGAGCAGCAGGTGCAGGTTGACGGTGAGGCTGTTCATCACTACCACTTCCACCGGCTTGGCCCCCACCAGGCGGGCGGTGGCGTCGGTCAGCAGCTCGTGGTAGTGCATCCAGGGCGCTACGCCGTGGAAGTGGCCCTCGACGGCGTGCTCCTCCCAGCTCTGGAACTCGGCCTCGACGGCAGCGCGGGCCGCTTTGGGCATCAGCCCCAGGGAGTTGCCGCAGCAGTACACGCCCGGCTGCCCATCGGGCCCAGCGGGCAGATGAAACCGGTCACGGAAAGCGCGCAGCGGGTCCTTGGCGTCGAGTTGGCGGGCGAAGTCGCGGGTATTCTGGAAGGCAGCCGTCATAGCGGGCAAAGATAGGCACCGCGGCGAAGCGCCCACTCAGGCTACCTCCACCAGCGGGGCTTCGGCCAGTGCGGGCTCCCGACGCCAGCGCACAGGACGGTACAAGTACACCAGCCCGAGCACGATGACGATGCCGAACAGCCCGCCCACAAAGGCGGGGTGAAAAATCAGCACGCTGTATTTCTTCAGCTGCAGGAAGCGCAGCACGGCCTCCAGGTTGAGGAAGTACGCCACCGAGGCCACGACGTAGGGCCAGTAGCGCCGGGTCAGGAAGCCGTAGGCCGCCAGAAACAGGATGCAGGCGTGCCAGTACCGCTCGTGCATCTGCGTGTTAAAGAAGGCAAAGAGCAGGGGCACCATTCCGGTGCTGAGCAGCGCCAGCGGCAACGACGGGGCCACGGCTGCGCTGCGGCCTTCGCGGCGCAGCCGCAGAATGCTGCGCACGGCGTGCACCAGCAGGGGCATGAGCACGGCGGCCGAGAAGGAGAAGAACAGCAGCAACCCCCACAGCTTGTAGGTCAAGCCCAGGAAGGGCTCCGAGTCCATGGTGTTCATCAGGTCCACGTCGGGAGCGACCAGGGCCCAGAAGTTGAAGGCGTTAGCCGATATCACGGGCACCAGATCCACCACGCCGAAGTTCATTTCGATCATGCGCGGCAGCTGGCTGCGCTCGGCACCCCAGATAAAGGGCACCAGCAGCGCCAGCAGCAGCAGGGCCGAAGCGCCTACCGCTTCCAGCAGCCGCCGCGGACGCTGCCACCACAGCGGAGCCCAGAGCAGCAGCAGCGGCGGCAGGAAGATGATGGCCTGCGTTTTGGTGCTCAGGGCCATGGTATAAAGCAGGGCACTCCACACGGCTTTCTGCCGCGCGGCCAGCACCACCGCCCCAAAAGCCCAGAAGGTATAAATGGCGTCGATCTGCTGCCAGATCAGCGTGTTGTACAGGTAGCCCACGTTGAGCAGCAGCAGCAACGACAGCTCGAACCGGCGGGTGCGCTCCGTTACCAGCGAGGCGGCCCAGATGGCCCCGGCAAAGTCGAATACCAGCACAAAGGCCTTCACAAAATGAATGTAGTGCTTGATGGTCTCGACGTTGCCGGTAAACTGGGTGTAGAGCCAGAGGATGTACTGGTAAACCGGGTTGTAGATGTTGCCCGGGTCTTCGTACACATTGCCCAAGCCGTGTTCGGCCATGTAGCAGGCCCAGAACGACCAGCAGCCCACGTCGCCGGGGTGGCCCACCTGGGGCACCAGCAGCACCAGCAGAACGAAGAGTAAAAAGTAGTAGGCCGATTGGCGAACGGGAGAATACTCCAGCATACAGCGAATAGAAGGCCCTAAGGCCAGGCAAAACAAGCTAATCAGCGGCCTTTGCGGCCCAGGCTCAACGAACCAGCTGCAAAATACGGCATTTCCACGGCTGGCCCGGCATCCGCAGCGCCGGCGCTACAGCACCGGACGCTGGGCCACCGCTCCCGACATCAGCCGGGCTACCTGCGCGTGCATGGGGCCCATCCAGTCCAGCGCGTTCTGGCCCAGCATGCGCGCTTTCACGTCTTCGCTGTAAGGCATGGAGCGAATGAGCTGACCAGGCTCCAGCTCGCCGAGCGGGAACGGATAATCCGTGCCCAGCGTGATTTTGTCGGCGCCGAGGGTCTTGACGAGGTAGTCGAGCATCATCGGGTCGTGCACCAGCGAGTCAACCCAGAACTTACCCAGGTACTCGCGTGGGTTCACGGGGTTGTCGACGGCGCACAGGTCGGGGCGCACCTGAAAGCCGTGCTCGATGCGGCCGATGGTGGCGGCAAAGGTGCCCCCGCCGTGGGCCACGGCCACGCGCAGCTTGGGCAGGCGCTCCAGCACCCCGCCGAAGATGAGCGAGCAGAGCGCCAGGGTGCTTTCGGCCGGCATGCCCACCAGCCAGGGCAGCCAGTACTTGGGCATTTTCTGCTGGGCCATCATGTCCCAGGGATGCACGAAGACGGCCGCGCCCAGCTCCTCGGCCGCGGCAAACACCTCAAAAAGCTCCGGCGCGTCGAGGTTCCAGTCGTTGACGTGGGAGCCGATCTGCACGCCGATCAGGCCCAGCTCCTTTACGCAGCGCTCCAGTTCCTTGATGGCCAGATCAGGCGCCTGCATTGGGATGGTGCCCAGGCCCACGAACCGGTCGGGGTAATCGGCCACCACACCGGCCAGGTGGTCGTTGAGCAGCATGCTGAGGTCCAGCGCGTCGTGGGGCTTGGCCCAGTAACTGAACATGACCGGCACCGTGCTCAGCACCTGCACATCGACGCCGAAGTGGCGGCACTCGCGCAGGCGCACGTCAGGGTCCCAGCAGTTGTCCTGAATTTCGCGGAAGAACTTGTCGTCCTGCATCATGCGGGCGCAGCAGGGCTTGTGGTGCTCCAGCCGGATGAAGCCGCCGTAGCCGTACCGCTCGCGCAGGTCGGGCCACTCTTTGGGCAGGATATGGGTGTGAATGTCGATGACCACAGATAGGAACGGATGTTTTTAACGGATGAAACGGATGGGTTTACCCAGACTGAATCTGGAGACTCAACTGCAACCGGAAACTCTCAGGAGGACACGCGGGCTCAGTCTTGCCTGATGTTTTTTAGTAGGCGCTTGTACTCCAACCGTGGAGCTCCAAAGTTCAGCAGCAAGCCTACCGGGATGCGAAAGGCTTCGAGGTAGCCCAGCAGCTGCGCGTGGTGCGCCGGGGTCAGCACCCCGACTGCTTTCAACTCGAGCAACACGCAGCCGCCCACAAGAAAATCGGCTCGCCGGGCGCCTACTTTCTCGCCGGCATAATACACGGGCAGCTCGATTTCCCGCTCGGCAGCAAGGCCCAGGCGCTGCAGCTCAATCAACAGGGCCCGCTGGTAAATCACCTCCGGGAAGCCGTTGCTCATGGTGCGCTGCACCCGCATAGCGGCTCCGATAATCTGGTGGGTCAGCGCGTCATACTCATCCAGGTTGATCATAAGCAGAGGGACTTCAGGCACTGAATCTCCCACGGAAAGACGTCAAAGGTCTTATCCGTTTTTATCTGTCTTTTCATCCGTTGCCATCTGTGGTTTTTCCATTACGGTGCCGCAGTTCTTGCAGGTGCGCTTCTCTTCGCTCTGCCAAAAGGCGCCCATGATGACGGGCAGCTGCTTCACGATGTCGGTGACTTCGGTGAATTCCTCGTGCAGCTTGGTGCCGCAGTTCTCGCAGTACCACTGAAAGCCGTCCAGCTCGCCGGGCTTGCGGTAGCGCTCCACCACCAGCCCTACCGTGTTGGCCGGGCGCTGCGGCGAGTGGGGCACGCCGGCGGGCAGCAGGAAAATCTCGCCGGCGCGGATGGGCAGGTCCACGGGCTTGCCGTCCTCAATGATTTTCAGCGTGATGTCGCCCTCGAGCTGGAAAAAAAACTCCTCGCTGTCGTCCACGTGGTAGTCCTTGCGGGCGTTGGGGCCGCCCACCACCATCACGATGAAGTCGTCGTTGCCTTTGAATACTTGTTGGTTGCCGACGGGCGGCTTGAGCAAGTGGCGGTGTTCGTCAATCCACTGCTGGAAGTTGAAGGGACGCGTAACGGGCATGGCGGGTGGCGTTGGGTGACACGGAACAAGTAACTCGTGACAAGTTAGAAACTGCAGGCGGAACCGGTGGGCTCTGGCCCGAATAGTCCGGCGGCGAGGCCCTTCCCCATTGCAGGACGGCACACGTGTCACGCGTTACCAGACACCTGACTACCTTTCGGGCATGCTTACCGACCAACTTACCGACCGCCGGGCCGTGGTGTGCGGCAGCACCCAGGGCATCGGCCGGGCCGCGGCCGAGCTGCTGGCCGCCCGCGGGGCCCACGTCACCCTGATTGCCCGCAACGAAGATGCCCTGCGGGAAGCTGCCGCGGCCCTGCCCGCCGAGCACGGCCAACAGCACGACTACGTGGTAGCCGACTTCAGCCGCCCCGATGAGCTGCAGGCCAAACTCGCGGAGTATGTGGCGGCGCACCCGGCCGTGCACATCCTGGTCAACAACACCGGCGGCCCGGCCGGCGGCCCGTTGCTCAGCGCCTCCATCGACCAGCTGCGCGCGGCCCTGGAGCAACACCTGATCTGCAACCATTTGCTGGCGCAGGCGCTGGTGCCGGGCATGAAAGCTGCTGGCTACGGGCGCATTATCAACATCATCAGCACCTCCGTGAAGCAGCCGTTGCCCAACCTGGGCGTGTCGAACACCACGCGCGGGGCGGTGGCCAGCTGGGCCAAAACGCTGGCCAACGAGCTGGGCCCGCACGGCATCACCGTCAACAACGTGCTGCCCGGCGCCACGCTCACCCAGCGCCACCACAGCCTGCTGGAGGCCCGCTCGGCCAGCACCGGACAGGCCGTTGATGAGCTGGAAGCGCAGATGCGCCGGCTGATTCCGGCGGGCCGCTTCGGCGAGGCCGAAGAAGTGGCCGCGGCGGTGGCATTCCTGGCCTCGCCGCTGGCGAGCTACATCAACGGCATCAACCTGCCGGTAGACGGCGGGCGCACCGGTAGCCTGTAGGGGTTTATAACCTGAGAAAAAAGCGCGAAACTTGCACTTGCTTGCCGCGGTGTGCCAAGCCCTTCACCCGTTCTATCCGGCTTCCATTGGCTTCTTTCTCCACCCTTTCCATCGTTATTCCAGTTTATAACGAGGCCCGGACCATTCACGAAATCCTGGACCGGCTGCGCGAGCTGGAGCTGGCCAACGGCATCGGCAAGGAAATCATCCTCGTCGACGACTGCTCCCGCGACGGGTCGAGTGAAGCCATCAACCAGTACGCCGCCCGCTTCCCCGAGATGCAGCTGCGCCTGCTGCGCCACGAGGTAAACCAGGGCAAGGGCGCCGCGCTGCACACCGGCATCCGCCAGGCCACGGGCGAGTACGTTATCATTCAGGACGCCGACCTGGAGTACGACCCGGAGGAGTACAACCTGCTGCTTAAGCCCATTCTGAAGGGCTTTGCCGACGTGGTGTACGGCTCGCGCTTCATGGGTGGCAACCCGCACCGCATCCTGTTCTTCTGGCACAGCATCGGCAACAAGATGCTCACCTTCCTCTCCAACATGTTCACCGATCTGAACCTGACGGACATGGAAACCTGCTATAAAATGTTCCGCCGCGACATCATTCAGGGCCTGAAGCTGGAAGAAAAGCGCTTCGGCTTCGAGCCGGAGGTAACGGCCAAGGTGGCCCGCGTGCCCAACGTGCGCATTTACGAAGTGGGCATCAGCTACTACGGCCGCACCTACGCCGAGGGCAAGAAAATCGGCTGGCGCGACGGGTTCCGTGCCATCTACTGCATCCTGAAATACGGACTGTTCCGGGCGTAGAGACGCTTAGAAACAGCCTCAAACAACACCGCCGGCCCAATACTATCATTGGGCCGGCGGTGTTGTTTGAGGCTAAAACTGCGGTTTCCAGCCTTCTGGCACCGGCCGTTTGCCCTGCGTATCGAAGGAAATGTAGCTGGGCTTCGCGTCCTTGTTGGTGCGCTTGTTATGAAAATGGTGCTGCACGTACGCCGTGTCGCGGGAGCCGGGGGCAAAGTTGACGGAGCGCGTGTAGTCGATGGTGTCGCCGGCTACCACCTGCGGCAGGGTGTAGGAGTAAAACTGCACTGAGCCATCGGCCCACAACTCCCGCCAGTAACCGACTTTGTAATCGGCGCTGGGGTTAAACTCAGCCATCAATCGTCCCTTGTTGGTCTGGCGCTTCCATTCGCCGTAGGGGCTGAACTTATACTTGCCGTCGGCCCCCATGCTGACGCGCAGCGGGCCTTGGTCGTAGTAGTCGCGCCACACGGTTTGATAGGCCTTGTGCACTTTATCGACGGTGCCACCAGCTTTCAAGGTGTTTTTCTCCGCTTTCGTCAGGTGCCGGCGGTACTCCCCGTCGCGCCAGTTGTCAGGTAAGGGCTGCGCGAGCAGGTAAATGCCGCCAGCCAGCGCCACGGCAACTCCAATCAGAATAGGCCAATTGTTCATATCCAGATGGTAAAATATAAACTCAGCGGACCAGCCCAAGGCTAATCCGGGTACTGAAAGAAGCTGCGGCAGCAGAGCTAAAACGCACCGCGCTCAGCTACCCGGCTGCGGCCACTCAAACCAGAAGAAATGTTCCTTGTACATGGCCCAGGTGGTATCGCAGCAGTGCAGGATGCCGCGGTAGTACTGCCAGGTCTGGTACAGGTTCAGTACCACGCAGAGCACCAGCACCAGGGCAAAGCCGTGTAGCAGCCACGGCGAGCGGCGGCAACGGTCGATGAGGGCGGCCAGCGGGAAGGCCAGCAGCGGGTAGAGGCTGATGAGCGGCCGGGCGCTGAACGAGCCGCCGTAGCCCCAGTCCCACCACGAATACGTGACGTAGAGCACTAGCGGCAGCAGCGGCAGCAGCACCGGCAGCGCGGCCCTGGCCTGGCGGCGCAGCAGCAGGATACCAATCAAAGCCAGGGCCATGATGGGCGTGTACACCAGCCAGCCCTTGCGAGGGCTGAACAAGCCGTCGAGGATGTGCGGGTGGCGGAAGTCGAACTTCTCGCCGGGGTAGGAATCGATAAACCACGCGCCGCCGACCTGGTGCCAGAACAGCGGCTGCACACTCACGATGGCAGCGGCAACAACCACGGCCACCAGCAGCTGCGCTCGGTGCTGCCACAGGGCGGCTACGCGCTGGCGCACGGCTTCCGCGGAAGTCAGGCCCCAGAGGGCGGGCACCAGCGCCATCCAGGCCTCGGTGGGGCGCACCAGCACCATCAGGCCCATCACCAGGCCCAGGACCACGGCGTAGCCCCAGCGGAAGGTGTCGAACCAGCGCACCGTGGTCCAGATCAGCAGGGCGTTGAGCAGGAACAGAGTACCATGGCTCATAGCCGGCTCGTAGGCCGTGTAACAGAAGTAATTAGTAGCCAAGCCGATGGCCAGCAGCGCCAGGGCGGTAGTGCTGTCGTCGAAGAAGCGCAGCAGCACGCGGCGTAGCACCCACAGGCCGAGCAGGGCGTAGGCTACGCCGATCAGGGCCAGGGCGCGTTGGTAACCGGCCGTGTAGCCGTCGGGCTGGTATTCGCCCTTGGCCTTGGTGAAGGCATCGGCGGCGAAAAAGCCCGGGGCGTAGAACACGGCCATGCCCATGGGGTACTTCATCACTTGCTGGCCGTTGGGGGCGGGCACCAGGCCGTAGCGCCCGTCCATCTCGGGGCGGTATTGCCGGCGCACGGCGGCGGTGTAGGAACCGTCGCCCACGTCGTCGTAGATGAAGTGGCTGGTCAGGTACTGGTAGTAGCCGGCCACGTCCCAGATGACGACGTCGTGGCCATCCCAGCGGTGGTGCTGGAAGAGGGCGCCGAGCACTACGGCCGCGATCAGCAGAAAACTGGCAATGGACTTCATAAGCAGGCCCCGGCGCCGGCCGGGCAGCAGGTAAGGCCGCGCTTAGTGAGCGGCTACGTCGTCGGTGGGGGTAAGCAGCTCGGCGCGGATGTTATCGATGAGGGCCGGCGAGCCGCCTTCGTTCAGCACGTAGATGCGTAGTTCGTCGCCGGGCTCCACCTCGGGGGCCAGCGGCACGTCGAAGTACACCTCGTTCCAGGCCTTGCTCACACTCAGGGGGTTCTGCAGCTTCACCGCGTTCCACTGCACGGCCTTGCCGGCCCGCTCGATGGACATGACCAGCTTGCTGCCCCAGGCACCCCAGTCGGAGTATACCTGGCAGGAGGCGCGCACCCACTGGCCGGGCTGCAGACCGGCGTCGCTGAGCTTCAGCGACAGAGCTGGGCCGTATTGGCGCTGCGGCGTGGTGCGGAAGGCCTGCCCGCTCTCGAAGCCCCGCTCGTTGGTGATGCCGGTGCTGTCGGAAACGGGCTGGTTTTCGAAGTCGAGGTTGCCCAAGGTGCGCCGCTCGTAGTTCTTGGTGACTTGGCGGATGCGCGTTTTCACGTCGAGCAGAGCGAAGTCCTCCTGCGTGGGCTTGGTCTTGTTGAAGATGGCCCAGTAGTAGCGCTTGGTCATTTCCTCGGCGTGGATGTAGCCGTACATGTACTGCCAGTGCTGAAATAGGTTCAGATCGACCAGCAGCACAATGAGCGGAGCCAGCAGCCAGGCGGCCACGGTGCGGCGTTGCGGTTCGGCGGCCCAGGCCAGCAGGGCGGCCAGGCCCAGGCTCAGGGCAGCGTAGGACTGCACCAGGGCACGCTGCCCGATGCTGCCGCCGTACCACCACACGTCCCACGCCGATACCACCCAGAGGTTGATGATAAAGTATGCTGTAACGGACAGCGCAATGCTCCGGTGCCGGCGCCAGAGCAGGCCGATGCCAACGATGGTCAGCAGCATCAGCGGGGTGTAAATCAGCCAGCCCTTGCGGAAGCTGAAGAGCACCGGCCAAGTGTGCGGCTTCAGGAAGCTAAACGTCTGCTCCTGGTAGCTGTACACGATAAACGAGCCCGTAGCCCACTTCCAGTACAGCAGCTGCGGCAGCACCCCAAGGAACAGGAACAGGCCCAGCAGCAGCACATCGGGCCAGCGCCGCAGCACCAGCTGCAGCTTCTCGCGCGCCGTCTGCTTCGACGACACGCCCCAGAGCAGCGGAATCAGCACGGCCACGGCTTCGGAGGGGCGCGTGAGGATGAGCAGGCCCAGCAGCAGGCCGATGGCGGCGGCCACCCAGCGGCGCGGCCGCTCGTGCCAGTGAATGGTAGCCCAGATGAGCAGGGCGTACAGGGTGAAGTCGTAGGTGTGCGGCATGGCCGCATCGAACACGGCGTACTGCAGGTAGTTGGTGCCGAGCACCAGCAAGGCCAGCGTCACGGCCGTGATGACGTCGGAATAGAAGCGCAACAGCACCCGGCGCAGAATGCCCAGCCCCAGCAGCCCGTAAACCATGCCGCCGAAAGCAATGGCTACCTGGTACGGCGCCGAAAAACCATCCTGCGGGTAGTGCAGCCAGCCGGCGGCCCAGTGCCCGAGGAAAAAGAACGGCGTCTGCAGAATGGCCAGGCCCACGGGGTACTTCATCACCATGGCACCCTCGGGCCCGCCGGGCACTTGGAAAGCTTGGTAGAAGCTGCCCGTGGGCGAGTACTCCCGCATGATGTCGGGAATAAAGCGCAGGTACGAGAGGTCGTTGTAAATGAACTTGGCCGGCAGGTACAGGTAGTAGCCCATGGCATCCCAGGTGAGGATGGCTACCACGTTGTGGGTATCCCAGTAGGGCGCCCAGAGACGGGCCTGCACCATCAGCACGAAGAGCACCAGGATGGTAATGAGCGAGTAAGGCTGGGCGATGCGCCGGATCATAGGCTGCGAAACGGGATAAGGCTAGCGGCGGAAAGGGCGGGTACACCAGCGGCTCCCCAGGGTCGGTCGTCGTTCCCCGGAGAGCCGCAGTGTAAGTAAGGCGAACCTATTCGGCTTTTTCGATGCTGAGGTCGTCGATGTACGCCGTCTCGTTCTCGTTGGTGCGCCACAGGTACATGCTGAGCTTGTCGGCGTAGTTGGCGTCGGCGGGCAGGGTAATGGTTTTCTCCACTTCCACCCACTTGTTGTACGTTTTGACGTCTTTGGCCAAATCCAGACCTTCCCACATCATCTGCTTGTTGCCTTCCACGGGGCGGGTGAGCTGCGTCACCAGCACGGCCTGCGCCTTGCCGTTGGGCAGGTAAGCCCAGGCCTTCACTTTGATTTTCTTGAGCTTGCTGGGGCTGAGCTTACCGAGCAGGATGTTGTAGCCCATGGCAAACTCGATGTTCGGCCCGACCTTCAGGGACCAACGCCCGGAGTGGGCTTTGTCCTTGTTCAGCGAGGGAACGTTCATGTCGCCCAACCAGCCTTCGAACGATTCAAAATCGTTGCTAGTCAATTGGTTGGCCGGCACTTCCGAGTCTTTTTTACCGCAGGCGACCATGCCAAACGCGAGCATTGCGTAAAGCAGTTTTTTCATAAAGGTGAAGGCAGAGAATAATTGTGCCCGGCAAAATTAGGGGAAAATCAACAGCGTGAAGCGGTTAAATTCAGTTTGCGGCGGGCGTTTCGGCCGGGCGGCGCAGGCACAGAATCACCCAGGCCGAAAGGAAGATGACCAGCAGCAGCAGGTTGTCGTAGGGCACCTGAATGAAGGCGTAGAACAGGGTGAGGTTCAGCTTCAGGGCCAGCAGGGCGAGGTAGCGGTAGTCGAGGCGCAGGCGGTGGCGGCGCAGCCAGTACACCAGCACCACCACGGCCACCGAGCCAACCGAAGCCAGCAGGTGCGAGAGGCGCAGCACGTTCAGGCGGTCCAGCAGCTCGCCGGGCAGGTAGTGGTAGTAGAGCGCGGCCAGCCCCAGCCCGCGGTACAGCTGGTTGGGCAGGCCCTGCTCATTGAGGTTCGACTCCCACTCGCCCAGCGCAGCGGCCGTGTAGTAGCCCTGCCCCTTGAGGAAGGACGACCAGTCGGCCGACAGGAACGGGATGACGTACAGCCCGAGGATGCCCACCAGCACCAGCGCGGCCACCCACAGCGCGGCCTTGCGGCCCTCGTGCCGGTAAATCAGCAGCAGGTAAAACGGCGCCCAGAACACCAGCGAGAAGCGCGACAACAAACACAGCACCAGCCCGATGGCTCGCAGCACCGGCGACTTACTGAAGATGCCCGCCACCAGGATGAAGTAGTAGCCGATGACCAGGCTTTCGATGGAAAGGCCCAGGATATGGGTATCGCCGGCCAGCAGGGGTAGCACCACCAGGATGGGCACCAGCAGCTTGAAGCTGCCTTCGAACAGGTCGGGGCGGGTGGCGGCCAGGCGGCGCGCGTACAGCGCCACGCCCACGGCAAACACCCAGAAGCCCAGCCAGCGGTAGTCCATGTTGAGCGAGTCCGGAATCAGGAAGGGCAGCCACATCATGGGCAGGTAGGTCGGCGAGAGGTCGTAGCCGAAGTCCTTGATGAGGGTGTACACCGTCTCGCCGTTTTGCAGGCGCCGCAGGTAGATTTCGATGGACGGAATCACGTCGGAGGTTTCCACCGCCACCGGGTACTGGTTGATGATGTCGCGCAGGCGCGGGTAAAACGCGGCCAGCAGCAGCACCCCAGCCAGCGCCCACTGCCAGCGCCCGAGCAGGGACTGGCCGGGTCGGTCGGCGAGGTCGTAGGGCTGCGCGCGCAGGGCGCGGTAGGCGGCCCAGGTAAAGAGCAGCGAGGCGCCCAGGAACAGCACCGGGCTGACATAAGGGCCGGCCACGTTGCGCAAGTAACTGAACAGCAATAGCTCCAGGGCGAAGGCGGCCAGCGTCAGGCCTGGCCAAAAGGCCGTGGAACGAGTAGAAAGTGGCGCCATGCGGGAGTAGCCAGGAATAAGGATGCAAGGACAAGATTACTGACTTTGCCCGGGTTTTGCCTCCTGCGGCGGCGAAACGGTGCTGGCGCCTCCCCGCCCCTAACGCATTTGCGGCCTATCATTTACCCGCCGCCGGCCGCGGCGTTGGCCGGCCCGGCCGTTATCTTTGAGGGCTTGCCGCGTTGGCAGCAGCCGGGGCCCGCAGGGTCTTGGCGTCGCTGGCCCGGCGCTTCAGCCCGCATCTTCCCGGCGCCTCAACTGCATTTTCGCTTGCATCCTCTTCTATCCCTGTACGCGGGCTGGCCGACCCGCCGCAAAGTCCTGGTAGCGCTGCTGGCCCTGGCGCCCGTGCTCTATTTCTCGCTGCTCGACCGCATGGCCTCCCACCCGGTGGTGATGTGGGACGAGTCGCGGCTGGCCTGCAACGCGGCCGAAATGCTGCGCAACGGCAACTGGCTGGTGACCTACTTCGCCGACCGCGTGGATTTGTGGAATACCAAGCCGCCGCTGCTGATCTGGATTCAGGCTATCCTGTTCAAAATCATCGGCCCCGGTGAAGTGGCCCTGCGCCTGCCCTCGGTGCTGGCGGCCGCGGGCACGGCCTGGCTGCTGGTGTGGTTCTGCAACCGCGTGCTGAACGCCCCGCTCATGGGCCTGTGCGCCGCCCTGGTGCTGCTGACCACCAGCGGCTACATCGACCGGCACGTCTCGCGCACCGGCGACTACGACACCCTGCTGGTGCTGCTCACCACTTGGTACACGCTCAGCTTTTTCCGCTACCTCGAAGACGGCCGGCGCTCCGCGCTCTGGCAGGCCGCCCTCGGCGTGGCTTTGGCCGTGCTCACCAAGGGCGTAGCCGGCGCCATGTGCCTGCCGGGCCTGCTGCTCTACGCCATTGCCACCGGCAAGCTGCTGTGGCTGATGAAGCGCGGCCAGGCCTACGCGGCCCTTGGCACGACGGTAGCCATCGTGGCGGCCTACTACGTGGCCCGCGAGTACGCCGCGCCCGGCTACTGGCACGCCGTGTACGAAAACGAGCTGGGCGGCCGCCTGCTCAGCGACCTGACCTACACCGGCGAGCAGCCCTGGAACTGGTACCTCAACATGCTCGTCAACGATGAGCTGCTACCCTGGCTGTACTGGATGCCCATCGGGCTGGTGGCCCTGCTTTACAAGGGCGTGCCGGGCGTTTACCGCCGCTTCGCGCTGCTCACGGTGCTGTTTCTGGTGTGCTTCATGGTCGTCATCAGCTCGGCTACCACCAAGTACTACTGGTACGAAGCACCGATTTACCCCTTCTGTGCCCTGCTGGCCGGCGCCGGCGTGGCCCTGGTGGGCGAGGCGCTGGTGCTGCGCCTGGGCAGCGAGCGGATGCCGTGGGCGCTGGGCGTGTTTCTGGTGGCGGTGCTTATCGGCCCGTTCCTGTTCGTGCTGACCGAAACCCAGCAGTACTACGACGCCCGCCACTCCGACCCCGACTTGCTCTTCGGCCGCTACCTCGACCGGCAGGCGCAGGACTTCGGGCAGCTGGATAAGTACGCTCTGCTCTCCGGCATCGATTACAACGCGGCCATGGAGTTTCACAAGTCGGCGGCCATGCTCAAGTACGACCACCAGGTCACGACCTACTACCCCTGGCAGGTGAAGGAGTTTCAGCCCGGCGACGCGGTGGTGGTGTGCAACCCGGCCATGCGCGCCAAGCTCGACAGCGTGTACCTGACCGAGCCGCTCTACGAGGATGCGCCCTGCTCCACGGTGCTCATCAAAACCGCACGCTGAGGCGCAGCCAGTCTTGCGTCTTTTTCGGAGCTTTGCTACTCTCACCCTGCCTGCTCGTGGACCTGTCCGTCATCATTCCCATTTACAACGAAGAGGCTAACATCCCGACGCTGTACAGCCGCCTGCGCGGCGTCATCGATCAGATGGGCGTTAGCTGCGAGTACATCTTCATCAACGACGGTTCGCGCGACCGGTCGCTGGCGCTGATTCACGAGCTGGCCACGGCGCACCACGACGTGCGCTACATCGACTTCAGCCGCAACTTTGGTCACCAGATTGCCGTGACGGCCGGGCTGGACCTGTCGACGGGCCAGGCCGTGGCCATCATCGATGCCGACCTGCAGGACCCGCCGGAGCTGATTCCGGAGCTGTACCGCAAAATGCAGGACGGCTACGAGGTGGTGTACGCCAAGCGCCGCCGCCGCGAGGGCGAAAGCGCCATGAAGCTCTTCACGGCCAAGCTGTTCTACCGCATCCTGGCCAGCATCACCAATATTTCCATCCCCGTCGACACGGGCGACTTCCGCATCATCTCGCGCAAGGTGGTGCATGCCCTGAAGCAGATGCCGGAGCAGAACAAGTTTCTGCGCGGGCAGATTTCGTGGATCGGCTACCGGCAGACCTACGTGGAGTACGACCGGGCCCAGCGCGCCGGCGGCGAAACCGGCTACACCTACCGCAAGATGATCAAGCTGGCGCTGGACGGCATCACGGCCTTCTCCGACGTGCCGCTGAAGGCCGCTACCATCATGGGCTTTACCGTGTCGGGCATTGCCTTCCTGGTGCTGCTCTACACCCTGTTCGAGCGGTTTATCACCCGCGACTATCAGCCCGGCTGGGCTTCGCTGATGGTGAGCATCCTGTTTCTGGGCGGCGTGCAGCTGATTGCCGTCGGCATCATCGGCGAGTACCTGTCCCGCCTGAGTGCCAACGTGCGCCACCGCCCGCTCTACATCATCTCCGAAACCAACATTCCGACGACGGCGGAGCGGGAACTGCGCTAACGGCTAGTGAGTACCCTACTCCGCCCTACTCCGGTTTCGGCCGCCGACAACCGCCGGGCCCTGCGCTGGCGCGCGGGCCTGTTTGCCGGCTTCGCGCTGATTTACAGCGCCGTTTCGCTCGTCAACCACTATCTGTTTCGCACCGCCGCGCTGGATCTGGGCCTCACCACCCACGCCCTGCGCGACTACGCCCACCTGCGCGGGCACACCAGCACCTTGCTGGTGGATTCGCCGCCGACCAACTTCCTCTTCGCGCACTTCACGCTGATTCCGGCCCTGGTGTCGCCCTTATATTGGCTACTGGGCTCTTGGACGATGCTGGTGGTGCAAATCGGGGCCTTGCTGCTCGGCGGCTGGGGCGTGTACTGCTTTGCGCGGGCGCAGGGCCTTCGTCCCGGGTTGGCCAACCTGGTGCTGGCCTACTTCTTCAGTTTGTGGGCCATTTATTCCGCCCTCGGTTTCGATTACCACGACAACGTGGTGGGCGCCATGGCCTTACCGTGGCTGGTGTACTGGTTTGAGCGGCGGCGCTGGCTGCCGGCGGCGCTGGCCTTTGGCCTACTGCTGATCAGCAAGGAAAACCTGGCGCTTTGGGCCATCTGCATCATGTTGGCGCTGGCCTGGAAGCACTACCGCCACGGCGCCGTGGCAGGGCGTGCGGTACTCGGCGCGGTGCTGGCGGCCCTGTACTTCGTGGTGGTCACGAAGTACCTCATGCCGGCGCTGGACGTGGAGCACCGCCCGTTTCAGCAAGTGGTGCGCTATCAGCACCTGGGGTCTACGCTGCCCGCGGCCGTCTGGAATACGCTGACTCACCCTAGCCTGCTCTGGCAGAGCCTGTTCCTCAACATCACCGGCGAGGCGTTCTACAACTACGTGAAGCTGGAGCTGTGGGCCGTGCTGCTGCTTTCGGGCGGCGTGGCGGCGCTGCTGCGGCCCTGGTACGCCCTGATGCTGGCGCCCATTCTGGCGCAGAAGCTCCTGTCCAACGACTACGGCCTGTGGGGCATCAACGGGCAGTACTCCATCGAGTTGGCGCCGGTGCTGGCCCTGGCTGTGGCCGAGCTGGCGGCGCAGTTACATGCGCAGCGGCAACGGCTGTATTTAATCGGCACCTTGGCGCTGGCCGCGGCCGTCACCGTCGCGACGCTGTACACGCGCCAAAGCAAATGGTATCAGCGCGAAACCACCAACTTCCTGCTGGGCAAGCACTACCGCTCGACCTGGGGCCTCGACGCGCCGCGCCTGCACGCCGCCCTGCGCCGGATTCCGGCCGACGTACCGCTGAGCGCCCAAACCAACCTGGCTCCGTGGCTGACCAACCGCGCCAAGCTTTACCACTTCCCCATTCTGCGCGACGCCCAGCTAGTGGCCCTGCTGAAGACCGATAAGTCGCCGTGGCCGATGACGCCCGCCGGCTACCTGCAGGCCATCGAGATGCTGCGTACCCGCGGCGACTTCCGCGTGCGCTACGAAGACGCGCAACTGCTGGTGCTGGAGCGCACGCGCCCCGCCGCCCGCCCCGACGAGGTGCTGCCGTTTCAACTATAACGCTTCGACCGCGTATTTTTGACCTTTCGCTCTGGCCTTTGGGGCCGCTACTGAGCCAGCGGTATGCTCCGCTGGCTCAGTAGCGCCAGCCTTTGCCGAGGCTCTTCACACCAACCTCCCCAACCGCGCCGCGCGGTTCCTTCTTCCCACCCATGCCCGCCGATCTGGCCCTTGTGCTGCCCTGTTATAATCCGCCCACCGATTGGGCGGCCAACGTCGTGGCGAGTATGGAACGCCTGCGGCAGGAGCTGCCCAACGGCACGCAGGTGCACCTGTACCTCGTCAACGACGGCTCCAGCCGCGGCATTGCCGAGGCCGATATAGACTTGCTGCGCCGGGAAGTACCGCAGTTCACCTACCTCTCCTACCCCACCAACTGCGGCAAGGGATATGCCCTGCGCCACGGCGTGAGCCAGGTGCAGGAGGCGTTGTGCCTGTTTACCGACATCGACTTTCCTTACCAGGAATACAGCATGGCCACGCTCTACGCGGCCTTGCGCACCGGTGCCTGCAACCTGGCCGTGGGCGTGCGCGACGCCGCGTATTACGCCCAGGTGCCCGCGGCCCGGCGGCGCGTGTCGCTGCTGCTGCGCCGCTTCACCCGGCACCTGCTGCGCCTGCCCATCGACGATACCCAGTGCGGGCTGAAAGGCTTCGACGCCACCGGCCGGGAGCAGTTCCTGCGCACCACCACCGACCGCTACCTGTTCGACCTGGAGCTGCTGCTGCTGGCCTCGCGGCAGCCGGCCGTGCGTGTTCAGCCCATTCCGGTTTCGCTGAAGCCCGGCGTGGTGCTTTCGCCGCTCAATACCAAGGTGCTGCTGGCCGAAAGCCGCAACCTCTGGCGCCTGGTCTGGCAGTAAATCAGTTGGGCCTTACTTCACGTCCCAGCGGTACAAGCGCAGCGTGCCTACCTGGGCGACCAAAGGCAATTGATTGCGGCTGATAAAACCAGGGGCGGCGGCCAGCAGGCGGCGCGGCCGCTCGTGCGTCTGCAGCGCCACCGGCGTGCGGGCGCCGTTGTAGGCGGCCTCGTCATAGAACACCAGGATGGACTGCCCCCGCAGCTTCGCCAGCAGCTCCGGCGCCGGGGCGCTGCCTTCAAACAACGAAGCCAGCGCCTGCGCCTGCGCCGGGGCGGTGCGCGACATTTTGGAAGCCATCAGCGGCAGGCCCGTCCGCAGCGCCAGCTGGTAGCTGCGCAGGCTGTGCTGATTGTCGTCGTCCACGGTCAGGTCCATGTCTTCGCTGCCCACGTGGAAGTAAGGAATCGACAGAATGGCCTGGTACTGACGCGCATCCACCGCCTGCAGCAGCTGCGTGAGTTCGGGCTGGCGGCTGATGTTGGTCATGGTATTCGGCAGCAGCCCCTTGCGGTAGGCCTTGAGCGTGTCGCGCGTGTCGAGCCAGGCCAGCAGCACCAGCGCCACTACCACGCCCCAGCGCCACCACGGGCGGCTCGTGCTCAGCCAATAATCCAGGGCCAGCACGGCGCCCAGGTTCACGGCCCAGAAAAACGGCCAGTTGAAGCGGGCAAACGCGCGGAAGTGGGCAATGCTGCCGCTGATTTTCTGCAGGTAGACGAAGGCGCTCAGGTAGTTGTTGAAGTACCAGTCGCCACCCATGGCGTAGCGCGTGCCCATGGCGGCAAACAGCCCCACGGCCCCCGCACCCAAGGCCCGCATGGCCCAGCGGCCGCCGGTGGTGCTTTGCCAGTCGTGCCAGCGCTGCCGCCACCGTGCCGGCCGGCTCAGCACGGCCACGAGCAAGAGCAATCCGCCGAAGAGCACGAAGGCCCCGAGGTACATCTTCGATTCGTAGGAAACGGGCGTTTCCGGCTCCACCAGAAAGCGCACCTTGTCGTACGGATAGGCCTGCACCAGCGCGGGCAGGGCCAGCCGCCACGGGGCATAGTTGAATCCGGTGGGCGTGCTCAGCCGCAGCTTGAAATACCCATCGAGCAGGCGCACCGTGGCGTAGCAGATGACCACCGGCAGCCCCGTAACGGCCGCCGAAGCCAGCAGCAGGCGCCACTGCCGCCACCGCCCGCTGCGCAGCAGCCACCACGCCAGGAAGCTCCCCGTGTACAGGCCCACAATGGGCAGGTAGTACAGATGGATAAAGCCAGCCAGCGTCAGCCCCACGGCCGTTAGCACGACCGGCTGGCGGATGGAAAGGCCGGCTTCGGTGCGGGTGTAGAGCTGGTACGTGCCCCAGATGCCCAGCAGCACCACCCAGCTCAGAGCCAGGTTGAAGTGCCCGCCGGTAAGGCGGCAAAGCTGCGGGCTGAGCCAGGGCAGCAGCACGCTGAACACCAGCGCCAGCCCCCACCAGCGCACCAGCGGCCGTAGCAGGCTCATCAGCAGCACCGTGCTCAGCACCATGCCGCTAAGAATCAGGCCGTGGTACACGTCCAGCCCGTAGGGCGTCACGTCGTAGATGTAGTGCGAAAACAGCTTGACAGCGGTGGCCAGCAGGGGGCTGTTATCGGTGTAGAAGATGTACTCCCCGAAAGGGTAGTTCATGCCTTCGAACCAGCGCAGGCCCCGCTCCCAGGGTTGCTGCAAGTAGGCCTGGAAGGTGTAGTAATTCTTGGCCCCGTCGGCTTCTTCGACGAACAGGTACTGCCCGGGGGCCGTGAACAAGGGCCCGAAAGCACGAAACAGCAGCACCACCTGAAGCAGCGCCGCTGTTAGCGTCAGGCCGAAAGCACTGGGCTTGCGGCGGAAAAACTCAAGCATACGAATAGATATACAGCCGCTGCAAGTTACGCCGCGCGGCGCCAGTCTAGCGCACGATCTGCACGCGCTGCTCGCGGTGCTCCTGCCCCACCTGCAGGCGGCAGATATAGGTGCCGCTGGCCGGAAACTGATTTACATCGAGCCAGACTTCGTAGTGGCCGGGGCGCTGCTCGGCCTGCACCAGCGTCTGAATCAGCTGCCCGCGCATGTCGTAGAGGCGCAGCGTGACGGCGCCAGCCTTCGGCAGCTCGTACGCCAGCATGCTGGACATGTCGAACGGGTTGGGCGCCGGCGTAGCCAGGGTGAGCTGCTTGGTGGCGTTGGCCAGGCTGTCAATGCGCATTTGCGCGGCATTGGCGGCCGTTACCTGTTGCTGCGCTTCGTGGCGCAGGTAGCTGTACTGCCGCCCCAGCCAGCACAAGTGGTCGGGCTGCCAGGCCGAGGGCTGCCCCGATTCGGTAAGCCCGCGGCAGTAAGCCGCGAATAAGGCCGTTTGGTTGGCCGTCTGGACCGGATTCAGGTTGGCGGGTTTGTGCGAGCTGTGGTAGCCCATGTACAGCACCCGGCGGCATTCCAGGTTGCGGGTGGCCTCGTCGGTTATGGAGCCGGTCGTGACGTGGTCGGGGTGGTCGTAGGGGTTGCGCTGCACATCGGGATTGGGGCTGTGCACCCACAGGGGGCTGTTGGCGCGTATTTCCTGCTGAACGATGGCGCGAATGGTGCTCGTCAGATCATTCCAGGACGAATAGGTAGTGGCGCCGTCGATGCTCGACAGCGTGCTGCACTGCCCGGCCCGGAACTTCCGCAACGTCTGGAAGTTGCAGCGGGCGAAGCCCTGGCCGTTGGTGCCTCCATCGGGCAGGCGCAGGAAATACACCACCGTGTTGCGGAAGTAGGAAGCGGCCAGCTGGTGCCCGCGCACGTTTACCGTCGTGATGCAGGCCGGCGGCAGATTGGTATTCTGCTGCTGCCCGCAGGCGGTGCGCACCGAGTTCAGGCAGCCCACCTCCCGGGCCTGCCACCATGCATCGCCGGGCTCGTTGGCCTGGCCCGCCGTAATGATGATAAACACCACTTTGGCCTGGTGCTGCACGTTGTCGTAGGCGCGGCTGCCCATAAACAGCTGCCAGTCGTCCTGGTGAGCAGTGATGAACACTGACGAGGGCGGCGGCGTCGCGGCGGGCGCATTCTGACCGTACAACGGCCCAAAGCAGCTGCCTAGCAAAACCCAGCAAAAACAGAGACGGAGTAAAAGCTGACCCATAGGCACCTGGGAGGCGTGTCGAAAATGCAAGAGGCGAGACCGTTACTGAAGCGTGGCTTCCCTAAAATTCGCTATCCGTTTCTGTAGACTCCGTGAAGCCTCCTGGCAGATCGGCGTACTTTCGGTCAGGGAAACCGAGCACTTGCAGATGCATTTGCGAATATAACTTAAACGGGCCAAGCGTCGAGCAGCTATTTGCATATTTTTGCTTAAACCCATTCTCTCAGCTGCTTATCACACTTATTCCTATCTGAAATTATCTTCTGGTTCTTGTATTCCCCTTCCGCAGTAACCAGACTAGCGGCAGCGCCTTCTAGCTTTACGTTTCCCACCTACCCCGCTTTAGCGTCATGCTTCACTTGCGCAACTACATCGGCGGCGAGCTGGTGGCTCCGGCCGCCGGGCGCTACCTGCCTAACATAGAACCAGCTACCGGACAGGTATTCAGCCACATACCCGATTCCGACGCCAACGACATAGCGCGGGCCGTGGCCGCGGCGGAAGCTGCACTGCCGGCTTGGCGCTTGCTGCCCGCCGAAGACCGGGGCCGCCTGCTGGTGCGCGTCGCGGAGCTGATCGAGCGGGACCTGGACCGGCTGGCGGCCGCGGAAAGTCAGGACAACGGCAAGCCCGTGACCCTGGCGCAGGCGGTGGACATTCCGCGGGCGGCCAGCAACTTCGCCTTCTTCGGCACGGCCGCCCAGCATTTTGCGTCCGAAACGCACTTTCAGGAAGGCGTGGCGCTGAACTACACGGTGCGCCACCCGCTGGGCGTGGTGGGCTGCATTTCGCCCTGGAACCTGCCGCTGTACCTGTTCACCTGGAAGATTGCGCCGGCCCTGGCAGCGGGCTGCTGCGTGGTAGCTAAGCCCTCCGAAATCACGCCCTACACGGCCTACCTGCTCAGCGAGTTGTGCATCGAGGCGGGGCTACCGGCGGGCGTGCTCAACATCGTACACGGCACGGGGCCGGGTGCCGGGCAGGCCATTGTGGAGCACCCGGCCATCAAAGCCATCAGCTTCACGGGCGGCACCAAGACCGGCGAGCATATTGCCCGCACGGCCGCGCCGATGTTCAAGAAATTGTCATTGGAGCTAGGCGGCAAAAACCCCAATATCATTTTTGCCGACTGCAACCTGGCCGAAGCCGTGCAAACCAGCCTGCGCAGCTCCTTCGCCAACCAGGGCCAGATCTGCCTGTGCGGTTCGCGCATTTTCGTGGAGCGCAGCATCTACGAGGCGTTCAAAACGGAATTCCTGGCCGGCGTAGCCCAGCTCACCGTGGGCGACCCGCAGGCAGCCGGCAGCCGGCAGGGTGCGCTAGTGAGCGAGGCCCACCTCCAGAAAGTACTGAGCTACATCGAGCTGGCCCACCTGGAAGGCGGCACGTTGCTGGCCGGCGGGCGGCGCGTGCAGCTGGAGGGACGTTGCGCCGACGGGTATTTTCTGCAGCCCACAGTGTTTGAGGGCCTCGGCCCGGACTGCCGCGTCAACCGCGAGGAAATCTTCGGCCCGGTGGTGACGCTCACGCCTTTCGACACCGAGGAGGAAGCCCTGCGCTGGGCCAACGGCACCGACTACGGCCTGGCCGCCACCATCTGGACGCGCGACCTGAACCGGGCCCACCGCGTGGCTCACGCCCTGCAATCGGGCATTGTGTGGGTGAACACCTGGCTGCACCGCGACCTGCGTACGCCCTTCGGCGGCATGAAAAGCTCGGGCGTGGGGCGCGAAGGTGGCCTCGAAGCCCTGCGCTTTTTCACCGAGCCGCAGAGCATTACCATCAAGCTGTAGCCTGGTTCTCAGCCGAACCGCTACTTAGCGGCCGCTGATGAGCATCAGCACAAACCAGGAAACCACCAGATTCAGTAGGCCCAGGTACGGAAACGGCACCACGATAAAGGCATAGAAGACGACCAGGTAGGCCTTCAGGCTGATCAGCGCCACCAAGCGCGTATCGAGCCGGAGCCGCCGGGGCCACCACCACAGCCCAAAGAGCAGCGGCACGAGCGTGCACACGGCGAAGTGCCAGTACTGCAGGCTTTGGATAGCACCATCGATGTCGGAGCCGGCGGCGCGGTGCCACCACGGCGCTAGGCCCACGCCCTTATAGAGGTGTTGCGGCCCGCCGAGCTGCGGCACCACGGGTGCGGCCCATTCCGCGTGGGCGATGTTGAAATTTTCGAGTTGGGCCGCGATGAACGAAGAGGGGTCGGGCCACAGAAACAGGACCAGCAGCAACACGGCCACCCCCATACTCAGCGCGACTGTTTGCCCGGCCCGGCGGGGGCTTTCGTGCCACAGCAGCACGGCGTAGAGCGGCAGCCACAGCGCCAGCGAGTAGCGCGAAAGTACGCAGGCTACCAAGGCCAGCGCGCGGGCCGGTACTGAGCGGTGCAGCAGCGCTGCACACAGAGCCGCATAGTAGCCAAATACCAGCGGCTCAATCGTCTGCCCCGCCAGGGCCCGCTCAATCAGCACCATGAAATGCACCGCCAGCACGGGCAGTACCAGCTTCAGCAGCCGCTCGGGCCACGGCATGGGCAGCCGGGCGAGCAGCAATTGGTAGAGCAGCAGCGCGAGCCAAAAGGCCCCCATAGCCCACCAGCGGTAGTCTACGCCCAGCAGCTCGGCCGGCACGAAGGGCAGCCAGTGCATGGGCGGATAATTGGGCAGCGAGGTGTAAGTGCCCAGATCCAGCGGCGCGTAGACCTGTTCGCCGTTCAGCAGGCGCCCCACATAAAGCTTGAGCGCCGGCACGATGTCGGAGGTGCGCAGCAGGTCGGCGGCGGGCAGCCGCTCGATGGTGCGCCCTACCACACCCGCCGACAGCGCTATGCTGCCCAACACGGCAGCCACTGCCAGGCCCCAGCGTGTAGCCGGCACCGTCCGGCGCGTCGGCCACCTAAGCTGATAGCCCGGCACGTAGCCGGCCGCGCCCATGGCTAGCAGCAGGCCACTGATCAGCAACCAGATGGGGCTCCAGTACGGTCCAGCGCTGTTGCGACCAAACGTGGTCCAGTACAGCTCGGCAGCGGCAGCAAGCCACACCAGCAGAGGTACCCAGCGGCGAGGAGCAGAAACGGGAATGGGCATAGCGCGCAGAACCGGTGCGGTTCGGCGCGCAAAATACCGGTTTGCGGCGGACGGCCGCGCCGTTAGCGCAGCTGCTCCAGGGCCTGCTCGATGTCAGCCAGCTCGGCTTCGCGAAACTCCAGCGCGGGCACTTCGGCAGCCCCGGGCTGCAGCTCCTGCACGGCCAGGTAGGCGCTGCCGTTGAAATAGCGCAGCCCCACCACCACGGCGCGTAGCTGCGCCGGCACCCCGGCAAAGGCGTAGCCATCGGCCTGCGGTGTGCCGGGGATGATGACGCCGGCCTCGGGGTATACCAGCCGCACCGACGTATGCTCGTCGACCTCGGCGGGCACCACCAGGGCCGCTTCACCGGCCGGATGCCAGCTGCGCAGGCAGGTCAGCCAGCCCAGCTCGGCGCTGCGCAGGGCGTTTTCGGCCGGCACGCCAGCCGCCGACGACAACAGGTTGGAGCTGCCGGTAGCACTGCTTTCAGCTGCTGCCCCGATGATGCTGCTCCCGCCGGTAGAGGCCTGCGCGTAAGCTGGGCCACTTTCCGGCTGGGCCTCCACGGGCAATGCGGCCCAGTGCTGCCGGTCGGGGCTGTGGTAGAGCTGGTGGGCGCCGCGGCGCTGCTCATCGGGCAGCTCCAGCTCCACGGCGTAGCCGCTGGCCAGCCGCAAAGCCTGTCCGTGGCCGGTGGTGGCCCGTACCAGCAGCACGCCGCCGGTTTGCATTGGTTCGCCCCCGGCGCCCACGCTGATGCAGTCGGAAAGCAGCAGCTCGGGCAGCGTAAAACACTCTTTTAGCTCGACCCACACCGGTTCCTGCACCGGCCGCTGCTGCTGATCCACCAGAGCGTTGGCCGCCAAACGAATTACGGTCCCTTCACGCCCGCGCACTTCGGCGGGCTGGGTGGGGTCGATGCGGAAAAACTCGCTGGCTTTCAGCGTAAGGTCGAACAGGCGGGCTTCGCTGGGCGCGGACAGCTCGGCGGCCAGGGCCGCCGGCCGCCGCACGGCGCGGTAGCGAATAAGTGGGGCGTTGGCGTTGGTGCGGCGCGCGAGGCGGTGCCAGTCACGCTTGCTAGCCGGCAATGGCGCGGCCGAATCCGCCCAGGCGGTTTCATCGGTGAGCGTCGAGGGACGCGGAGCGGCGGCTTCGGTGCGGGTGGCGCTTTCGCGCTGGCAGCCACCGGCCGTAGCCAGCAGCAAGCCACCCAGCAGCACCGGGGTCAGTCGGAACGGGCGCATATCGACGGGTTTCTACGCAGAATCAGCCTCGCTGAACGATACTTAGGTCATTTTCTTATTCGCCACCATAGCAAAGCCCGCCATTTGGTCGGGCACCGGCCACGGCCCTCATTGGGCGCACGGCTCCGAAGCTCAAACCGAATGACGGGCTTTTTTCTGACTTAGCGGCGGCTTACAAGTTCTGCAGCAAGAAGTTAGTCATCTGCCGGAACAGGTGCAGGCGGGTATTGCCGCCGTAGATGCCGTGGTTGCGGTTGGGGTAGTACAGCTGCTCGAAGTCCTTGTTGGCCTTGATGAGCGCGTCGGTAAAGGCCACCGAGTTCTGGAAGTGCACGTTGTCGTCGCCGGTGCCGTGCACCAGCAGAAACTTGCCCTTCAGCAGGTTGGCAAACTGCACCGGCGAGTTTTCGTCGTAGCCGGCGGCATTTTCCTGCGGGGTTTTCAGAAACCGCTCGGTGTAGATGGAGTCGTAGTAGCGCCAGGTCGTCACCGGAGCCACTGCAATACCGGCTTTGTATAGGTCGGCATTCTTGGTCATGGCCAGGGACGAGAGGTAACCACCGAAACTCCAGCCGAAGATGCCGATGCGCGCCTTGTCCACCCACGGCAAGGTGCCGAGGTACTTGGCTGCCTCGCCCTGGTCGATGGTTTCGAGCTTGCCGAGCTGCCCGTAGGTCGCCTTCTTAAAGGCGGCGCCCCGGCCGCCGGTGCCGCGGTTGTCCACGATGGCCACCACGTAGCCCTGCTGCGCCAGGTACTGAAACCAAGGGTAGTAGTCCACGCTGTTCCACTTGTCGAGCACCCGCTGCGAGCCAGGACCGCCGTACATAAAGGTCAGCACCGGGTACTTCTTGCCCGCTTCCATGTTGGCCGGCTTGATGGTGCAGCCATTCAGCTGCACGCCCTCCGAAGTCTTGAAGGTGAAGAATTCCTGCGGCGTGAAGCTGTAGTCCTTCATCCGTTGCTTCAGCGCCGCGTTGTCTTCCAGCACCTTCACCTCTTTGCCGTCCTGGGCCGTGCGCAGGCTCACCGTCACGGGCTCGTTGGCAGCCGTGTGGTAGTTGAGGTAGTAGCGGAAATCGGGGCTCATGTTCACCACGTCGGTGCCCTGCACGCCGAGCTTTAGCAGAGTATTGGCCCCCGACGTCACGCCCATTGCTACGCCAGGATAGCCCAGCATCTGCTTGCCTTTGCCGTTCAGATTCACGCGGTAGAGGTGGCGCTGAAGGGGCGAGGCCTCCGCCGACACGTAATAAGCAATGCCCTTGGCTTCGTCGAGGCCCACAAATTCGGTGACTTCCCAGGGGCCCGAAGTCAACTGCTTCACCACTTTGCCCTTCATGTCGAAGAGGTAGAGGTGGCGGTACCCGTCGCGCTCCGAGGTGGTGATAAACTGCTTGCCGTTCTGCAGATAACGAAGGTCATCGGTGACTTCCACGTAGGCCTTGTCGGTGTCCGTCCAGGCCACGTCGGTTTTGCCGGTGGCGGTGGTGGCGTGCAGCAGCTCCAGCTTGTTCTGCAGGCGGTTCATGCGCTGAATGCTGAGCAGGCCCGGCGTCTTGGTCCACTGAATGCGCGGCACGTACTGGTCCGTCTCGGTGCCGATGTCCATTTTGGTGGTGCGCCCGGCAGCCACGTCGTACACCGATACCATCACCGTCGAGTTCGGCTCACCGGCTTTGGGGTATTTGTAGCGGTAGTCCTTGGGGTAGAGCGGGCCCCACTCCTGCAGGTTGTACTCGGGCACGCGGCTCTCGTCGAAGCTGATATAGGCCAGCTGTTTGGAGTCGGGCGACCATTGGAAGGCCTTCGACACCTCAAACTCTTCCTCGTACACCCAGTCGCCGCCGCCGTGGATGAGCTTATTAACTACGCCGTCGGTGGTGATAGGCGTCTCCTGCATGGTCTGCAAGTCCACCACGTACAGGTTGTTCTGGCGCATGAAGGCCACGCGGCGGCCGTCGGGCGAGAAGGTGGCGTAGCTCTGCTTGCCGCCGGTGCTCAGCGGCAACAGCTTCTGCGCGGCGCGGTCGTACACGTAGTAGTTGGCGCGCGTCGAGCGGCGGTAGATGGGCTCGGTAGCGGTGCTGAAGAGCATCTTCTGCTCGTCGGCGTTGAACTCGTAGCCGTCCACGCTGATGGGCTGGTCGGCGCCCGCGGGGCGCAGCTGCTGGCTCGATACCAGCGTCTGCGTGGCTTGGCCGGTAGTTACGTCGTGCTGCACCACTTCGCCTTTGTCCAGGGCGGAGTAGTAGCGGCCGTCGCGCATCCAGTTGAAGCCCTGCACCTGCCGGGCCGCGAAGGTACCCTTGGCCCAAACGTCTTCGAGGGTAATGGCTTGGCGCTGCTGCGCCACCACGGGCGCCAAAGGCAGCAATACGGCGGCTGGGGTGCTGCCCAGCAGCAGGCCCGCAGCCAGGCCGAAAGTCTTAAACGGGTGGATCATGTAAGAAAACTCAGTGGCAGCGTTAAAGGTACGCGGCCGCGCCAACGTCGGCGCCGCGGCGGGCAGGGTTGCAGCCCGGCCGCCGTTCGTCTCCGCTTTTCTCCGACCTTTGCCTTACCTATGCGCCTGTTCCGTTCCTTATATCTACTTGCCCTGTTGCCGCTGGCCGTAGCCTGCGAAACGCCTGACAGGACGCCGCTGCTCGATTTTGTCTCCAACGGCACAGCTACCACAGGCGACCGAACCGCCTCGGCCGGCGACACGATAGAAGTGCGGGTGTTTGCCCAGACCAGCGACTTGGGCCAGGACCGCTCGGAAGACCCGCCGCTGAAGAGCCTGACCATCACGGCGCAGGAGCAGTTTTACCTCGACGCCAACCGTCCCGAGTTCCGAGACACGCTGACGTATTACTTCCGGGACAAGATCAACAGCCAGTCGTTCTCGTTCACGCACCGCTTCAGCGCCAGCACCAACGCCGGCCGGCAAACCTGGGTGTACACCGCCTTGGACGAAGCGGGCAACCGCGCCACGCGCCGGATTACCGTTACGGTGCGCCCCGCCGATTCGCTCGCCGCCCTGCACAGCTACACTGTGCGCCTGCAGCCGCCACTGAACAGAACCAATCGGGCGGCCTTGGCGGCGCTACGCGGCTTCGCGCTGCCGCCGCACGCCACCGATACCCTGGATTACCAACGCCTGACCGACATCCTGTACGTGCCCACCACCGCGGGCCCTACCCTGGCTTCGCCAACTTCGGCTACCGCCTCGCCTAATTTCCGGGTGCAGGACTGGACGGTTCGCCGGCTCACCGTGCTGGCCGTTACGTCGCTTAGCTCGACCTCCTTCGCCAACATCACCAACGAAACGGCCCTGACCGCAGCCGTTACGGCCGCGGCTCCATCCGCCAGCAGCACCGCGCCACTGGCCAAAGGCCGGGTAGTGGCCTTCCGCACCGCCGATGGCAACGACGGCCTGATCAACGTCAGCGACATTTCCACTACCACGGGCGTGCTCACGCTCGATGTGAAAGTGCGACGACGCTAACCGATACCCCAAAAACAACAACGGGCGGCTCCTTGCGGGGCCGCCCGTTGTTGTTTTACAGGCTGTGGGAAGTGCTTAGAACTGCAGGCCCAGCGTCAGGGTGGTCGTCAGGCGGTTGGTATTGACCTTCACCTCCGGCTGCGCGCCGCTGGCCAGCGTGTAGGGCGAGTATACCCGGTTGGCCGTGCTGTACACGCCCGCGAGGTCCAGCGACAGGTTACGCTGCCGGAAGCCTACGCCGCCCGTGTAGTACTCCTGCGTGCGGTCGAAGCGGCTGTCGCGGTACGGGTCGCCGTAGCTGGCGTAGCCGGCCCGCAGGCGGAAGGCATCCAGCCGTGCTTCGGCCCCGAGCCGCACGTTCACCACGCGCTTGTAGATCTGGCTGATGCGGTCATTTTCCGACGCAAACGAGTACGTATCGCCGTCCTGCAGGTCCGAGGCGTTGCGCAGCCGGGCCTCGCTGTAGTCCAGCGTTTCCACGTCGGCCGACACGAAGCCGTACTTGCCAATGACGGCCGCCACGCCCCCGCTGGCACGCCACGGTGTGGTGAGCCGGTAGCTGTAGCGGCCCGGCTCGGTCTTGACGGAGCTGGACGAAACGCTCTGCCCCCCTACCGTAATGGGCTGCCGGAACTCGGCGCTCAGGGCCGTGCTGTACTCGTCGTCGAGCTGGAAGAAGGTAGGCGACTGCACCGAAGCCCCCACACGCAGCCAGTCCAGCGGCCGGTAGATGGCGCCGAGGCGGGCGTTGAAGCCGCTGCCGCGGGTGCGCAGCTCGTCGCGCAGCGTCAGGCTGCCAAACGAGCGGCTGGAGTTCGTCTCGTCGGTTTCTACCAGTTCGCTCGTGGAGTTGTAGCGGGAGGTCAGTATACCGAAGGCACCGCCGATGTAGAATTTGTCGCGGTAGCTGCCCCCGTAGCCGATATCAAATTGCGTCTGCGAGCCGGAGGTCAGCACCAGCTCTTCCTGCGTGGCCGAGGTACGCTGCAGCGGCCCAGGCGTCACGATGGCGTCGCGGCCGTTCACGCGCCCGAAATCGGACAGGAAAGACCCGTACGCCAGCCCGTCGAGCGAGGTGTAGCTGCGCACCGAGTCCTGCCCGTAAATGTCATCGAGCGAGGCTCGCGGCTCGCGGAAGCGCTGAAACAGCGACCGGTTGTCGGGCAGGGTGCTGCGGTAGCGGAAGCTGGCGTTGAAATCGTTGACGCGGGTAAAGCCTACGGCCAGCGTACCACCGCGCCAGTCGTTGTTGTCGCTGTCGGGGCGGCGGTTGGCAAAGGCAATCGACGCGTTAGCGACGTGGAAGTTGTTGCGGGTGTCGCGCAGTTGCGGCGAGCCGTTCACGTTGCCCACGCGGGCATCCGAGTTGGTAATGCCGAGACCGGGCGAAAAGCTGAATTCCGAGCGTTGGAACAGACCCAGGCCGGCCGGGTTGCTGACGAGGTTACCCAGGTCAGCACCCACGGCCACGTTGGCACCGCCGGCGCCCAGGGAGCGGGCTGTACCACCAAACTGCAGGCGCGAATAGCGCAGTGCATCGGCTTCATTTTGGGCAAAGAGGGGGCTGGCCAAGCCCAGCAGGGCCAGCCCCATGGCATAGCGTTTCATAGCTAAAGGGATATGCGGATAAAACTCCGCGGAAGAAACAGAGAGATGGGCGCTAGTTTACGCGGCCCCGGCCACCGCCGCCGTGGCTACCACCGCCACCGCCAGAGTTACCGCCGCCGGAGTTGCCACCTCCGCCCCCAAAGTTGCCGCCGCTACGCTCGTAGGAGCGCGACGGGGCTTCGTAGGAACGCGTGGGCGCCTCGTAGGCGCGGGTAGGCGCTTCGTAGCTCCGCTCGCGGCGGGTGGGCTGCTGGTCTACCTGCGGCGAAGGCGTGCTGGATTCATTGTAGCGCGACTCGCGGCGCGGCCGCGAGTACTGGGGTTGCGGCTGCGAATATTCGGGCTGCGAAGTGGTCTGGTTGTTCTGGGTTGCGCTACCAAACTGATTCACCCGGCCATTGCGGCGCTTGGTATTGCCGTAGTCCGTCGTCTGGTCACCGAGCTGCGCGTTGGGCGTAGCGCCTTCCGGCTTGCTGGCGGCAGCTTCGGTGATACGGTACAGGCGGCCCCGACCGGGTTGTGCCCCCTCAGCAGCTTGCTGCGGCGCGGCATCCCCGGTGCGCGTCACGCGCCCGTTCGGCGAGGTGGAGAACCCACCGCCTCCGCCACCACCCACCACGGCTCCGTCCGACACGCGCGAACGGTAGCGGCTGGGTGTTTCGACGGCACGGCCGCCGGTATTTTCGTCCACGCGGGGTCGGCCACCGCCGCCGTTACCCGTCGCGCCCACCACTTCCACACTGCGGTCGGTGCGGTGAGCGTAGTTCACGTTGCGGCCGCCGGAGCGGTAACCGTCCCAGTTGCCGTAGTAGCCATTGCCCCGGCCGCCACCGTAGAGGCCGGAATAATACCCGTCGTAGAAGCCGTTGTAGTAAGCGCTGCCGTAGCCGTACCCATAACCATACCCGTAGGGCCGGTAGCCATAGCCGTACCCATAGGAGGGCCCCCAGCCGCCCCAGCGACCCAGGCCCCAACCGATGTTGATGGAAATGGACGATCCGCCGTACCAACTCGGTCCCCAGAACGGGTCAGCCCAGCCGCCGTAGCCGTAGTACGGGCTATACGCCCAGCTCGAGCCGTAGAAAGGTGCGGGGCTGTACCAGAACGGGTCGTTGTAGCCCCAGTAGTTGTTGTAGCCCATGCCCAGGCCGTTATAGCGCCGGCGGCCCATGTAGGAGTAGTCGTAATCGTCGCTGTAGTATTCATCGGAGGCGCTGCCTCTGGAACGCTTAGCGGTGCTGTACTCCGGGTTGGCTACTGCATCGGGGTCATCGATGCCAGCTTCATTGGACGACTGATCCGCCGTCGAGGCCGTGGCTTGTTCAGAGATACGGTCTTTGGAGGAGTAATAAACGCCATCGGGCTCCGTCATGACGTAGCCGGTGGATGCCACGCAGCCGCCAAGCGAGAGCAGGGCGAGGGCCGGCAATAAGGTGGTTGAGATATGTTTCATGGCAGCGTGCGCGGGAATGTAAAGACGGTATGAGCAAGAACGGTTGGACCCTAGAGGTTGTTCAACCTCACTTGGTTGGTCGGGGCGGAATGCTCCGGTTTAATAACGTACTTTGGGCCCGAAACGGTGCCCGTATGGTACAGGCAAATCTTGTACCAAGCTCGGGAACTTTTTTCTTTCTCTAAGATACTCCAAGATGAGCAAACAGTTGCCGAAGCGCAGCGAGGATTATTCCCTGTGGTACAACGAGTTGGTAAAGCGTGCCGGCCTGGCCGAAAATTCGGCCGTGCGCGGCTGCATGGTCATTAAGCCCTACGGCTACGCCATCTGGGAAAAAATGCAGCGGACGCTGGACGATATGTTCAAGCGCACGGGCCACCAGAATGCCTACTTCCCGCTCTTCGTGCCCAAAAGCTTGTTTGAAGCCGAGGAGAAAAACGCCGAAGGCTTTGCCAAGGAATGCGCCGTGGTGACGCACTACCGCCTGCAAACCGACCCCGATAAGCCCGGCAAACTGCGCGTGGACCCCAACGCCAAGCTGGAAGAAGAACTGGTGGTGCGCCCGACCTCGGAGGCCATTATCTGGAGCACTTACAAAGGCTGGATTCAGAGCTACCGCGACCTGCCGCTGCTCATCAACCAGTGGGCTAACGTGGTACGCTGGGAAATGCGTACCCGTTTGTTCCTGCGTACCGCCGAGTTTCTCTGGCAGGAAGGCCACACCGCCCACGCCACCGACACCGAAGCCCTGGCCGAAACGCGCCAGATGCTGGACGTGTACGCCGAGTTTGCCGAGGAGCACCTGGCCCTGCCCGTGGTGAAAGGCGTCAAGACCGAGAACGAGCGGTTTGCCGGCGCCGTGGAGACGTACTGCATCGAGGGCATGATGCAGGACGGCAAGGCCCTGCAGGCCGGCACCTCGCACTTCCTGGGCCAGAACTTCGCCAAGGCGTTCGACGTGCAGTTCACTAATAAGGAAGGCCAGCTCGAACACGTATGGGGCACGTCCTGGGGCGTGAGCACCCGCCTGATGGGCGCCCTGGTGATGGCGCACTCCGACGACGAAGGCTTGGTGCTGCCGCCCAAGCTGGCTCCGATTCAGGTAGTCATCGTGCCGATTTACAAGACCGGCCAGCTCGACGAGCTGCTGGAGCGCATCCGCCCCATTCAGATGGGCCTGATCCAGCGCGGTATTTCGGTGAAGATTGACGACCGCGACACCGAGCGCCCCGGCTTCAAGTTTGCCGAGTGGGAGCTGAAGGGCGTGCCCGTGCGCCTCGCCATCGGTGCCCGCGACCTGGACAACGGCACCATCGAAGTGGCCCGCCGCGACACCAAGGAGAAGCTGAATCTACCGCTGGCCGACATCGTGAGCAGCATCGATCAGCTGCTGCAGGACATTCAGGAAAACATCTACCGCAAGGCCCTCAACTTCCGCGAGTCGCACACCACGCGCGTCGACAGCTACGAGGAGTTTAAGCAGGTGCTGGACGAGAAGGGCGGCTTCGTGGTGGCCCACTGGGACGGCACCGGCGAGACGGAGGAGCGCATCAAGGAAGAAACCAAGGCCACCATTCGCTGCATCGCGCTGAACGAGCCCGACGAAGACGGCGTGTGCATGGTGACGGGCAAGCCCTCGAAGCGCCGCGTGTACTTCGCCCGGGCCTACTAAGTCACCGGTGCTGACGGGTTACGCAGATTTTGTAGCCCCTCAAAGTCGTCCTACCTGACAGCAAAAAGCCCCGCTACCGGCCGGTAGCGGGGCTTTTTGCGGCTGGACATATTACTGCGCCTCCTGAATGGCTCGTTTCAGCTCGTCATCCGACAGGTTGTCCAGCCAATCCTTGCTTAGCTCCAGGCGCACGGTCTGGGCGCCGCCGCTGGGGGTGCACACCACGGGCACGGTGCCCTCGGCCGTTTCGCTCTTTTCTACCGCTTCGGCCGTGGCCGCGCTGTCGACGGCGGCGTAGGCCTGCACGCAGGTCCAGGTGGTATTGTGCTGGTCGGTTACTTCGCGTTGTTTCATCATAGCTCGGTGGTACGCAAGGTCGGGCGGGCAGTTATGCCCACCCGCCGCGGGCCCAGAAGCTACGCGCCGGCTTGCAGCTTGCGCAGGGCCAGCAGGCACAAGGCTACGGAGCCGGCCACGCGGATGCGGCCGCTCAGCACCATAGCTTCCACTTCGGCCAGCGGCACGGTGAGCACCTCGATGTTTTCCGTTTCGTCCAGCTTCTGCTCGGCCACGCGGCGGGCGTTGCGGGCCAGAAAGAAATAGATGCGGTTGGTGTCCTTGGTGGGGTTGTCGGTGATTTCCGCCAGCAGCTCCACGTCGTCGGTGGCGTAGCCGGTTTCCTCCAGCAATTCGCGCCTGGCAGCCTCCAGGGGCGCCGTTTCGTCCTCGTCGACTACGCCCCCGGGCAGCTCGATGAAAATGTCGCCGGCCGCGTGCTTATACTGTCGCACCAGCAGCACCTGCTCGTCGGCGGTGAGGCAGAACACCAGCACCACGTTCGGGCGTACGCTCACGAAGTAGTCGTCGAGCACTTGCCCCGTGGGCAGTTGCACGTGGTCACGCCGCAGCTTGTACCAGCGGTGGTCTACCACCAACTCTGATTGCAGGATTTTCCAGGGCTCAATTTTCGCGGGCATCAGCAGCAGCAGGGACAAACGAAGGCGCAAGTTAGGCCTCGGGCCGTAGCATGCGCCGCCTGGGCCGCGCAACCTTCTGTTACACCGACAGCAGCGGTGCCGGGGCGTGCACCGATTGCGACGCGCGCACGGCCTGCTGCACGTGCCGCTCGGCGTGCAGCACCACAAACTCCAGGGCCTCGCCCGTGCGCAGCTTCAGCAGGCGAAAGAACTCCACCGGTACGGCTTTACGGTTCAGGTCGGTGTGCGGCGCAGCGTCGAGCAGGCCCAGCAGCTCCTTCAGGTGCTGGCGAAACTCCTCCAGCCCGGCCCGGCTCAGCTGGCTACCGGCGGGGTTCATGTGGCGCACCGTTTTGTGGCGCCGGCCGTTATCGGGTCGCACGATGGCCAACGACTTGCGCCCCAACCAGCTGTAGCGCACTTGGGCTGAGGTGGCCACCGATTCCTGCCGCGCCACGGCCCGGGTCAGCACCGGGTGGTAGTAGCGGCTGTAGCGGTTCAGGTGCTCCAGGCACTCCAGGACGCTCCACGCGCTGGCGCTGGGCTTGTGGTTCAGCGCGGCGTCGCTCAGAGGCAGCAGCTCCGTTTCGACGGTGCGCTGCAGGCGGCGCGTAGTGGCCCGCAGTTGGGCAACAAAGGCGTTGGCGTTCATGGCTTAACCCGTTTCAGTGGGTTAAGCAAAAGTCGGTGCCTGGAGGGCGCTGACTCTTGATTACGCTCAAGATTTTGCGCCCAGGCGGCTTAGCGTTTCGGGCGTCATGCGCAGGTAGGCGGCAATGTGCTTCTTGGGTATCAGCTGAAACAGGTGCGGACTGCGCTTGAGCACGCGCTCCAGGCGCTGCTGGGGCTCGGGCAGCAGCAAATCAATCTGCCGCTCGATCAGGCCCAGCACCGCCCGCTCCATTTCCAGGTGCCAGAAGCGGGCGAAGTTGGCGTTTTCGTCGATGAGCCGCAGCCAGTCGGTTTTCGCAATGGCCAGCAGCTCACATTGCTGCAGCGCCTGCAGGCAGTACTCGGAGGGCTGCCCCGTCAGAAACGAAGGCACACTGGTAGCCAGCGTGTTAGGATAAGCGAAGCGGGTGTAAATGTCCTCATCGGGCATGGGCCGGTAAATGCGCAGGGTGCCTTTCAGCACGAAGTACAGGTGCGCTTCCGTCTGCCCCACGCCCATTAGCAAGTCACCGCGCCGCAACGACACCCGCCGGCGCCACAGCGGCAGCATCTGCTCAATGTCGGCGGCGGTCAGCTGCGGAATCTGCTGCAGCAGCGCCGCCAGCCGCCCCACGTCTGGGTGGGCGCGGGTAGGCTCTTCGATGGCGTGGAAGGTGGGCATGGGCTTGCATGGCTGACGGGCCAATCTACCGAATAACCAGTCGTTTTGCCACCCGCCAAACAGCAGCGGCCGGCCCCGCGAAGGAGCCGGCCGCTGGTCAGCACTGGCGTATTGAATGGTCAGCGGGCTAACCCAGTAACCATTTTACTTCTTCGTAATCACGAATTCCACGCGGCGGTTGAGCTTGCGCGTTTCCTCCTGGTCGTTCGGGGCAATGGGCTTGGTGTCGCCGAAGCCCTGAGTGGTGATGCGGCTGCTGGCAATGCCCTTAGCCACGAGGTACTTCTTCACCTCGGTCACGCGGTCGTTGCTCAGCTTCAGGTTCAGCGCTGGGTCGCCCTGGTTGTCGGTGTGGCCCTGCAGCTGAATTTCCACCTGCGGGTAGTTCTTCAGGATGGCCACCAGACGCTGCAATTCGGGGTAGGAATTTTCGCGCAGGTAGTACTTGCTCTGGGCGAAGAAGATGTTGTTCAGCTTGATCTTCTGGCCCACTTCGAAGGGAATCAGGTACAGGTCCTGGGTTTCTTCGGAGTACTTCTGCCGGTCGGTTACGTCCAGGTTCTGGTCCTCGGACAGGTAGCCGGTGGCATCGGCGCGGTAGCCGTAGTGGGCACCGGTGGGCAGCACGATGGTGTAGGTGCCGTCGGTGGCGTTGGTTTCCACCACCCCGATTTCCTCGCCGGTAATCAGGTTCTCGTAGCGCACCGTGGCCGCTACCGGCTTCTTGGTGGCGGCATCGAGCACGCGGCCACGCACCAGGGCTACCACTTCGGGCTTGTTGTTGGAAGAGAGGCTGATGCGAAAAATGTCGCGCGAGCCGTCGTTGCCGTTGCGTTCCGATACGAGATAGGCCTCGTCGCCGGCCGCCGAGAGGGTGAAGTAGCCGTCGGCCGCGGGCGAGTTGACGCTCGGGCCCAGGTTACGCGGCTTCGACCAGTTCGTCCAGGAGTCGTCGAGGCGCTTGGAGTAGAAAATGTCGCTCTTGCCGTAGCCCGTGTGCCCCTCCGAGGCGAAGTACAGCGTCTTGCCATCGGGCGCGAGGAAGGGCGCAAACTCCGCCTGCTTGGTATTGATGTTGCCGCCCATGTTCTGCGGCCGCGAGAAGGAGCCGTCGGCCTGCCGGAAGCTCACGTACAGGTCCTGCTGCCCTTTGCCGTCCTTGCGCTCCACGGCCATCAGCAGCTGCTTGCCCGAGGTGCTGAGGAAGAAGTCGACGTTTTCCTCGTCGTCGTTGTAGAAGTCCTGGATTTTCAGCTTTTCCGGCTGCGTCCAGCCCGTCGACTTGCGCCGGGTAATGCTGGCGCCTTTCGGGTCCACCGAGCCATCGGGGTTGTAGACGCTGATGAGCACGGCCGTATTGCCGTCGGCCGAAACCGAAGCCACACCATTGCCCCAGGTGGTATTGATAGGCGTACCGGCGTTTTTGGCCTGCCCCCACTGCTTGGTTTTGGCGTTGGTAAGGGTGGAGTACCACACGTCCTGTGGGTCCTTGGCCCCGCCCACGTTCTGCGGGTGGCCCTGCCGGGCAAAAAACAAGGTGCGGCCGTCGGGAGCAATAACGGGGTGCACCTCGGTGAACTTGGTATTGACGTTCGGGCCGAGGTTGACCATGGCCGAGTCGAAGGAAATGCTTTCCGAGGGCGCGGCCTTGAACTCCTTCTTCACCATCACGTCGGTCACGTCGGCCACGCCGATGGCGTCGATCTGGTTCACGCCGTTCACCTTGGCCGTGTTCATCGTCACCACCACACCGATAGTGCGGTAGGTGCCGGCCGCAAACGTTACCTGCAGGGTGCGGAACAGTTCGGGCAGCGGGCCGGGGCTCGGGTTTTCGTACACCTGGTGCCGTTCGCCGCGGGTGTCCACCAGCTCAATCCTGATGATGGAGCCGGGGTTGAAGTTTTCCACCACGGTCACCTGCTTGGCCACTACCGACTTGGCAAACTTCACCTCGATGAACTCCTTCGGGCCTTCCTTTTTCGGAATCCAGGCTTCGTTGCTGATCTGGCCCAGGGGCAGGGCGTTGGGCTCGCCGAGGACTTTCTCGGGCGAGAAGGGCTCTTTGCCCTCGGCTTTCTGCGACGATACCTCCACCACTTTCGCCGCCCAGACGGCGTGCTGGGCCCAGGCCCCACTGCTTCCCCCCACCAACAATCCTAATGACAGGACAAGTGAACGTATGCTCATATTAAGAAGTGTGGCCAAAACGATGCCTGCGCACAGCAGCCCAGACGTACCCCGGGCCTATTACGCATGAGTTCCAAAGACGTCTTATGGCAACCGGAAGTTTCGGTTGGTGCCAAAAGGCCCCAAAAATACAAATCATTACCGGCTGGCTCCACCACACAAGCATGTCAGTCGGCAGAAAAGCAGGTTGTGGGCCGCTATTCAAAGTAGTACTTTACGACGTCATCCCTCCCCGCCCCGCCGCTTGCTATGCGCTGCTTCGCCCGCTTCTGGAAGGCCGCTCTGAGCCTGGGCGGCGCGTGCCTGGGCGCCGGCGCAGCGGCCATTGCCCAGACGCCCAGTGACGTAGCAACGACAGCCGTGCTGCCGGCCGATACGCTGGTGGCAGCCCGCCTGCACGTGCGGCGCATCGGGGTGAGCACCTACACGCAACAGAGCGAGCTGCTGGGCCGCTGGCGCCTGACGCCCCGGCAGCAGCTACGTTACCGCGCCCTCACCGAGTGGGTGTACGACACACGCGGCCGCCCACCCTTCGTGCGCGAGGACTACCGCGGCGACCTGCTGCACCTCGTGCAGCTGGGCCGGGCCTGGGAGGCCGGTCAGCAGGTGATGTACGATTACAGCCACGCCAGCCACATCCGCACCGTGACGTGGCTCGGGCGCGTGGGCTGGCAGCACCGGCTGCGCCCGCACTCGGGGCAGGACTCGCTGTCGGCCGTGCGGCTGGCCCTGCTCGGGGGCCTCACCCACGACGCCCGCAACCAGCGCCAGGACCTGGGCCCGACCTACGGCGTGGAGCTGACAGCCCTGCTGCGCCCCCTGGCCGCTTGGTCTGATCCGGTGGGCGTGCGCGTGGTGGGCACCCAAAGCCAGCTGGGCCCGCGGCGCTGGCAGCGGGCCCTGGCCGACGTGTTTTATCAGCGCCCGTTGGATGAAAACAGCCTCGGCCTGCTGCGCCTCGGCTACCGCAACACGCGCACCGAAGACTACCTGCCCACCAACGTGCAGCGCATCCAGAGCGATACGCTGGCGGCGCAGGTTACCTGGCACTACCAGCTGCCGGGGCAAGCCGCGTTTCACTCCGATAACAGCGTGCTGCTGCCTAGCCGCGCGTTTTTGTACCGCCGCCTCAGCCCGCAGGCCGATACGGTACAGAACCTGGGCTACCGCCAGCACGAGTACGACACCCGCCAGGAGCTGGTGCTGACGCACCGCAAGCTGCAGGCGCGGGTGCAGTTCTGGTACCACGAGCGGGCCCGCAACTACTACCTCGACAACAACCGCTACCTCTCCCCTACCCGCCTGGCCACGGCCGAGCAGCGCGAACGAATCAGGGACATTCTCGAAAAGACCACTCAATGGCAGGGCGAACTGACCTGGCTGCCGCATCCGCGCCACGCCGTGGCGGTGAGTGGCTCGGCCCAGCTGCTGCGCGTGGATACACCTAGCTCCGAAAACTACCAGGACCGCGACGAGGCCAGCCACCAATTGCGCCTGCGCGTGACGTCACGCTGGCACCCTACTTTCCGCACCACACTGGGGCTGTGGGGCGAATACCGGCAGCTGGTGTTCATCAAAGCCCAGCAGAGCGCCGAAAACTACACCGACCGGCTGCTGCACTGGGAGCCCGGCTTCGCCTGGGTGCCGGGCAGCTTCAGCTGGCGCGGCGCCTATCACCTGTGGGTGAGCTACCAGGTGCGCGACCGGCCCAGTGAGCAATTGCGTAACCGCGCCAGCCGCGTGCTGGAGCTGGAGCAGCATCTGCAGTGGGAAGTGCGCCCACAGTGGTTGCTGACGCTGGACTACCAGCGGCGGGAAAACCGCATCGGGCAACTCAACTGGCAAGCCTTCAAGGAAAGCCCGCTTGATACCACCATCATCCACGACCTGAGCCTGGGCATGCGCCGGGGCTGGCGCGGGGTGCGCGGCCAGAGCAGCGTGCGCGCCGGTTACCGCTTTCTGGAGCAGCGCAGCCACCAGCGCGCCGCCCTGCTGCCCGAAGGCTCCGGCTCCCCGGGCCTCATTTACTTGCACGCCCTCACCCGCCAGCAGGGCCCCGAGCTAAGCTACGAGCGCCGCGCCGGCCCGCTGGTGCTGACGACCTCCCTGTGGCTGCAACAGCTGCAGAACCTATACCGCTACCGCGCGGGCCGCGGCAGCTACGTGGGCAGTACCTACACCGCCGAGGAACTGGCCCAGACCAACAAGCGCCTGCTGCCTTACTTCGAGCTGCTGCTGGAGTGGCAGCTGCGGCGGGCGCGCCGCTGGTAGCCCCCAAAAGTCAGCGCCGGCCTCCCGCATGAGAAACCGGCGCTGACCTTGCACGAGCAGACAGGCGCGTTACGGCTGCAGCGTGAACGTGCGCGTAACCGTGTTGAACGGCCCCGGGATAACCTTACCGTCGGCGTCCACCAGCTCCAGCTTGATGGTGTTTTCGCCCATGGGCAGACCTTCCATCATGTAGGGCGCCCACTGATCCAGCAGGAACTCCGTGCTGTTGATGGTGGCGCGCACCTTATTGTGTTCTGGACCAAGGGTAGTGTTGACCAGGTAGAAATCCAGCATCACGCTCTTGGCGTCGTTGCCGGTGTACACGTCCTTGGGGCGGCTATAGAACAGGTGCGGGGCCTTCACGTCGAAGGCCATGGGCTGGGCCGCCGACTTGCCCACGGTTATGACGCGCAGGTCGTAGGCGGAGCGGTGCTTCAGGCTTTCGTGGTAGGAGCGCGACAGAAACGAGAGAACCACGTGCTGCCCGTCGGGAATGTCCTTGGTAAACTCCGTGGTGTAGTGCGCCGTGTAGGGCTGGTTGTCCACGATGTTGTGGATGTGCTGGCCCTTGGCCGAGTTGGCCAGGTGCTCGGCGTGCATGCTTTCCGTCATCTTCGTGAGCTGAAAGTTGGTCAGGTCGTAATCGAAGGCGACGGCGCCGCTAGGCACCGTGGAATTGGCAGCGGGCGTGTTCAGGCGCAGGCCGGCAGCTGCGTATTTGGGCGAGTCGGTAAACGGCGTGAGGCGGATGCCGTTCTTCTCTATGGTAGCCGCCGAAGCGGTAGCTGAAGTTACTGTTTCGGCCGTGGCAGTAGTGGTGTCGGCCTTTTGCTTGGAGGTGTCGCAGGCAGCCAGACTCAGGGCGGTCAGGCCGAGCAGGCAAAGGGATTTGTACATGAAATCAGGTGGAGGTAAAAGGTGGTGCCCCCCCGTACGGCAAGGCCGCTAAGGCGGTTGATTTAAAATATGGCAACGATAAATTGAGTATCTTGCCGAACTCTAAAAAGACGTTCCCCAAACGTAATTCCCACTCGCTATGAGCGAAAAATTGTTGGAGGAAATCCCCTCGCTGGACTTGGCGGATTTCCGCTCCGGTGACCCGGAGCGCAAAGCGAAGTTTGTGCAGCAGCTCGGCGAAGCCTACCAGAACATCGGCTTCATCGCCCTCAAAAATCACGGCCTCACCGAAGAACAGACCCAGAAGCTGTACACCGACGTGAAAGCCTTCTTCTCCCTCCCCGACGAGGTGAAGCAGCAGTACGAAAAGCCCGAGCTGGCTGGCCAGCGCGGCTACGTGAGCAAGGGCAAGGAGCACGCCAAGGGCCGCAACACCGGCGACCTGAAGGAGTTCTACCACGTGGGCCAGGAGGTCGACGACCCCAACGACCCGATCGGCGCCGAGTACCCCGACAACATCTGGCCGCAAGAGGTAGAAAGCTTCGCCAACACCTCGCTGACGACCTACAAGACGCTGGAAGCCGCTGGCAAGGACGTACTGCGCGCCATTGCCCTGTACCTGAACCTGCCGGAGAACTACTTCGACGATAAGGTGCGCAACGGCAACAGCATCCTGCGCCCCATCCACTACTACCCCATCGAAAACCCCGATGCGGTACCGGCCGACGCCGTGCGCGCCGCCGAGCACGGCGACATCAACCTCATCACGCTGCTGATGGGCGCCTCCGCCGACGGCCTGCAGGTACTGCGCCGCGACGGGCACTGGATTCCCATCACCGCCCTGCCCGACCAGATTGTGGTGAACGTGGGCGACATGCTGCAGCGCCTGACCAACGGCGTGCTGAAGAGCACCATCCACCGCGTGGTGAACCCGCCCCGCGAGAAAATGAACTCCTCGCGCTACAGCATTCCCTTCTTCATGCACCCGCGCTCCGAAATGAGCCTGGCTGCCCTGGAAAGCTGCGTGACGCCCGACAATCCCAAGCAGCAGCCCGACATCACGGCCGGCGAATTCCTCAACGAGCGTCTCATCGAGCTCGGGCTGAAGAAAAAGTCGACGATGTAAGCGAAGCCCTGCGGCTTGGCCCAACCGACGCGGTGCCACGGCTTCAGAGCCGTGGCACCGTTGTTTTTATACGGCTGCCCGGCAAGCACGTAAGCGGCTTAAAGTAAACGCCGTTCTGCCCCGACTTCAGCCCTAAAGCACTACCTGGGCAGTTGGCCGTTCACGCGGGATTGTGCTTCTTTACCATTACCACCCTCCCGATTACTGCCCGTGCAGCCCTCCGAACCAGCCGAAGTGAAGCTGGCGCCCCCGCCCAAGCGCCTTCGTACCAAGCGCGTGCGCGGTATCATCTTTCTGAAGGACGTCGCCGTGCTCGGTCTCACGGCTTTTGGGGGCCCGCAGGCGCACACGGCCATGATGCTGCGGGTACTGGTGGACAAGCGCCGCTACCTTTCGTCGGCGGAGCTGCTGGAGCTGATGGCCCTGTGCCAGGTGCTGCCCGGGCCCGGCTCCACCCAAACCATCACGGCCATCGGGTTTCGCCTGGGCGGGCCGAACCTGGCCTACCTCACCCTGCTGGTCTGGATGCTGCCCTCGGTGCTGCTGATGACCGGCGCCGCGCTTAGCCTGAACTACCTCGACAAAGCCCAGGTCGGTCAGCTGGTGCGCTTTGTGCAGCCGGTGGCGGTGGGCTTCGTGGCGTATTCGGCCTACAAGATTGCCGAGAAGGTAATTCACACCAAAACCGCCGTGGCCCTGCTGGTAGCCGCCGCGCTCATTGCGTACTTCTTTCAGCTACCCTGGGTACTGCCCATTTTGCTCGTGAGCGGTGGGCTGATTACCACCTTCCGCTACCGCAAGATGCCGCAGGTGGAGAAAAAAGAGCCTCTGCGGGTTGAATGGTCCAACTTCGTGCTCTGGCTCGGGGTGTTCATTGTGGCCGCCTTATTGGGGCATTACACGCGCGCGCTGCCCATGCGCCTGTTCGAAAACTTCTACCGCAACGGCTCCCTGGTGTTCGGCGGCGGGCAAGTGCTGGCGCCGCTGCTCTACGCCGAGTTTGTAGAATTCAAACAATACCTCTCCGGCGAGGAATTCCTCTCCGGCTACGGTCTGACGCAGGCCTTGCCGGGGCCTAACTTCTCCATTGCTGCCTACATCGGTGCGCTGGCCATGCGCGACTACGGCACCAGCGGGCAGCTGATCGGGGCCGTAGTGGGCGCCGTGGGTATTTTCATGCCCGGCACGCTGCTCATCTTCTTTCTGATCCGTTTCTGGGACCAGCTCAAGCAGTACCGCGTGGTACGTTCCTCCCTGGAGGGTATCAACGCCGTATCGGCCGGGCTGGTGGTGGCGGCCACTTTCCTGCTCTACCACCCTTTGCCCGACGGCCCCACCTGGCACATGCCGGGCCGTTACGGCGTCGACTTACCGCTCAACCCCATCATCGTCGGCGCGACCTTCCTGATACTACTCTGGGACCGACTGCCGTCCTACGTTCTGGTACTTAGCGCCCTGCTACTCGGCGCCCTGCTGCCGTAGGGCGATAAGGAATGAAAAAGGAGGAGTGAAGAATGGTCGTTCTGCCATTCTTCACTCCTCCTTTTTCATTCCTGATTAAGGTATTACCCTTCCAGCAGCTGTTGCTCAGGCAGGCGTAACAGGTAGTCGCCGTAGCCGCTCTTGCGCAGGGGCTCGGCAATTTTGCGCAGCTGCTCGGCATCGATAAAGCCCTGGCGGTACGCCACTTCCTCGATGGAGCCCACCTTCAGGCCCTGGCGTTGCTCGATGACGCGTACGAACTCACCGGCCTGCATCAGGCTCTCGAAGGTGCCGGTATCCAGCCAGGCGGTGCCGCGGCCCAGGATACCTACTTTCAGCTTGCCACGGCGCAGGTACTCCTGGTTCACGTCGGTGATTTCATACTCGCCGCGGGACGAAGGCTTCAGGTCCTTGGCAATCTGCACCACTTCGTTGTCGTAGAAGTACAAGCCGGGCACGGCGTAGTTGCTCTTGGGCTGCTTGGGCTTCTCTTCGATGCTGAGCGCCTGGCGGTTGTCGTCGAACTCCACCACGCCGTAACGCTCCGGGTCGTGCACGTGGTAAGCGTACACCACGCCGCCGTCCGGGTCGCTGTTGCTCTTGAGCAGTTCCTCCATGCCGGCGCCGTAGAAGATATTGTCGCCGAGCACCAGGGCCACTTTGTCCTGCCCGATGAAATCGGCGCCGAGCACGAAGGCCTGGGCCAGCCCGTTGGGCACCTCTTGCACCACGTACTCAAAACGGCACCCCAGGCTTTGCCCGTCGCCGAGCAGCTTCTGGAACTGGGGCTGGTCGTGCGGGGTGGTGATGATGAGAATTTCGCGGATGCCCGCCATCATCAGAATCGACAGCGGATAGTATATCATCGGCTTGTCGTAGACCGGCATGAGCTGCTTGCTGACGGCCAGCGTGAGCGGGTGCAAGCGGGTGCCGGAGCCGCCGGCCAGGATGATGCCTTTCATTTGGGAGGATGAAGGATGGAAGGATGAAGGATAAAGGACGCTTTGCAGGTTGGCGCGGCTTATCCTTTGCGGAGGGTTTGGATCAGGGAAATTATCTGGCGGTGGACTGACTGTACTCTGGCAGAAACGGTTTCCGCCCCTTCCTTTGAGGCAAACCCCAGCCTTTCGGCAATGACGATTTGGGTAATTAACTCGGTGCACGAGCCGCTGGCGTAGTGCAGAAACTGGGTAAACTCCGCATTGGAAGCCCGCCCGGCACCTTCGCCAATGTTCGAGCCCACCAAAACGGCAGCCCGATTCATTTGGCTTACTAGATTAAATTTTTCGGATGAGGGAAATAAGGACGTCAGCTGGTACACTTCCACTGCCAGATTAATGGCATCCTGCCACACCCGCAGTTCCCGGTAATCATGCATGACGTGAAATTCGTAAGAACCTTTTGACCTTTATCCCTTATCTATCAATCCCTCATCCCAATAAACTCTTGGTTGGCGCGGAACCAGTCCAGCGTCTTCTTCAGGCCTTCGCGGATGCGTACCTGCGGGTCGTAGCCCAGCAGGTTCTTAGCCTTGGAGATATCCGCCAGCGAGTCGCGGATGTCGCCGGCGCGGTTGGGGCCGTACTCCGGGGTGATGTCGACGCCGGCTTCCTCTTTGAGGATGTTGAACAGGTCGTTGAGCGAAGTGCGGTCAGCCACGGCGATGTTGTACACCTGATTCACGGCCTCGGGGTTCTGCACCAGGGCCGCCCGGATGTTGGCCTGCACGCAGTTCTCCACGAAGGTGAAGTCGCGGGTCTGGCCGCCGTCGCCGTTGATGCGCGGCGCCTTGCCCTGCAACACTGCGTCGATAAACAGCGGAATCACGGCGGCGTAGGCCCCGTTCGGGTCCTGGCGCGGGCCGAAGATGTTGAAGTAGCGCAGCCCGATGATTTCCATGCCGTAGGTCTTCCCGAATACGTCGGCGTACAGCTCGTTGGCGTACTTGGTCACGGCGTAGGGCGACAGAGGCTTGCCGATGCGGTCCTCTACCTTGGGCAGGTGGGGCGAGTCGCCGTAGGTCGACGAAGATGCGGCGTACACGAAGCGCTTCACACCCGCGTCCTTGGCAGCCACCAGCATGTTCACGAAGCCGCCCACGTTCACGTCGTTGCTCGTAATCGGGTCGTTGATGGAGCGCGGCACCGAGCCCAGCGCGGCTTGGTGCAGCACCACGTCGACGCCCTCGCAGGCCTTGCGGCAGGCTTCCGGGTCGCGGATGTCGCCATCCAGGATTTCCAGGGCCGGGTGGCCTTCGAACAGGCGCAGGTTCTTGCGGAAGCCGTTGGAGTAGTTGTCGAAGGTGTGCACCTTCTTCACGCCGTACTTCAGCAGGTACTCAACGATGTTGGAACCAATAAAACCTGCCCCGCCGGTGACGAGGAAGGTCAGGTTATCGAGCGGCTGCTCGTGAAAGGGGGATTCGTACATGCAGATTTAATGAAGAAGGAGAAATGAGGAAGCAAGAGCAGGCAACGGAAGCTGAGCGGCGACGCACTTCTTCCCTTCTCCTTCTTCCTTCCTCATTGATACTACCGTGCCGCGTACTGCTGGCGGTAGTAATCCTGGTAGGCGCCGCTGGTCACGTTGTGCAGCCACTCCTCGTTTTCGAAGTACCAGTCCACCGTCTGGCGCAGGCCCTGCTCGAAGGTCACGGAGGGCTTCCAGCCCAGCTCGTTCATGATCTTGGAGGAGTCGATGGCGTAGCGCAGGTCGTGGCCGGCGCGGTCGGTGACGAACTTGATGAGCTGGCGGGAGGTGCCTTGCGGCTTGCCGGTTTTCTCGTCCATCACGTCGCAGAGCAGGTGGATGAGGTCGATGTTCTTCCACTCGTTCACGCCGCCGATGTTGTAGGTCTCGCCTACCTGGCCCTTATGGAACACCGCGTCGATGGCCGTGGCGTGGTCCTTCACGAACAGCCAGTCGCGCACGTTTTCGCCCTTGCCGTACACCGGAATCGGCTCGCCCTTCTGGATGCGGTGCAGCGCCAGCGGGATGAGCTTCTCGGGGAAGTGGTTGGGGCCGTAGTTGTTGGAGCAGTTCGACACCTTTACCGGCATGTGGTAGGTGTGGTACCAGGCCCGCACGAAGTGGTCCGACGACGCCTTGGAGGCCGAGTACGGCGAACGGGGGTCGTAGGGCGTGCTTTCCGTGAACATGTCGGTGCCCATTTCCAGCGAGCCGTACACCTCGTCGGTGCTCACGTGGTAAAACACCTTGCCCTCGTAGCCCAGGGGCTGCCACAGGTGGCGGGCAGCGTTCAGCAGGTGCACCGTGCCGAGCACGTTGGTCTTGACGAAGGCCAGCGGGTCGGTAATGGAGCGGTCCACGTGCGACTCGGCCGCGAGGTGAATCACCGCATCCGGCTCCTCGGTAGCAAAGAGCTGGTCCACGAAGGCCTGATCGGTCAGGTCGCCCTTCACGAAGCGGTAGTTCGGCCGGTCCTCGATGTCGCGCAGGTTTTCCAGGTTGCCCGCGTAGGTCAGCGCATCCAGGTTCAGGATCTGGTACTGGGGGTACTTCGTGACGAACAGGCGCACCACGTGCGACCCGATAAAGCCCGCCCCGCCGGTAATGAGGATTTTCATGAGATAAATGAATGGATGGGCGAATGAGCCAATGAGTGGGTGAATTGCCGCCAAGGCATCTGCTCACCCACTCATTGGCTCATCTACTCATTTTTCAAGGTTTGCTGCCAGCGCCAGGCTGTGGTCAGCGCTTCTTCCAGGCCCACCTCGGTGCGGAAACCCAGCACCTCGGCGGCTTTGGTGGCATCGGCGTAGATGGCGGGCACGTCGCCGGCGCGGCGCGGACCGGTGCGGTACTTCAGCGGCTGGCCGGTAACCTTCTCGAAGGCACCTACCACTTCCAGTACCGAGTTGCCGTTGCCGGTCCCCACGTTGAACACTTCCACGTCTTCGGCTTTGCCGTCGAGCTGACGCTGCACCGCTACCACGTGGGCGCGGGCCAGGTCACCGACGTAGATGTAGTCGCGCACGCAAGAACCGTCAATGGTGTCGTAGTCCACGCCGTACACGGTCAGCTCTTGGCGCCAGCCGGCGGCCGTCTGCGTCACGAAGGGCACCAGGTTGTTGGGCACGCCCAGCGGCAGCTCCCCGATCTTGGCCGACGGATGCGCGCCGATGGGGTTAAAGTAGCGCAGCAGGATGCTTTTCACCTCGTTGCCGGGTGCCTGCGACAGGTCACGCAGAATGTCTTCGCACATCTGCTTGGTGCGGCCGTAGGGCGAGTTGGCGGGTTTGGTCGGCGTCTGCTCGGTCACGGGCAGCGCGTCCGGCACGCCGTACACGGTGCAGGACGAGGAGAAGACCAGGTTGTTCACCTTGAACTCCTGCATCAGCTCCAGCAGCACGAGCAGCGAACCAACGTTGTTCTGGAAATAGGCCAGCGGCTTCTGCACCGATTCGCCCACGGCCTTGAAAGCCGCGAAGTGAATCACGCCGGCTACATCGCCTTCCTGCTCAAATACCTGCCGAAACGCGGCCTTGTCGTTGCAGTCGACGTGGTAGCTTTTCACTTCCGCACCTAGAATGCTGCGCAGCCCATCCAGCACCGACTCCTTGGAGTTGGAGAAATTGTCGACGATAACTGGCTGGAAGCCCGCTTCCTGCAGGGCCACCACCGTGTGCGAGCCGATGTAGCCCGCGCCGCCCGTGACGAGAATCTTTTTCATAGGTGAAATAGTGAAATGGTGAAATAGTGAGTTGATGCTCAGGAGGCGCGCCACTGCGCAGATAGCGCAAGCAGAACGTCACTCCCCATTTCACCACCTCACCATCTCGCTTTACAGGCTCCAGTAGTGCAGCGCGTCGTTGTTGATTTTCTCGCGGAACAGGCCCTTAATGTCCACCAGCACGGCTTTGTCGGCGGTGATGGACTTGAAGTACACTTCGTCCTTCTCGGTGTAGGGCTTGTGGCTCACGGCCACGATAACCGCGTCGTAATCCGAGCCGATCTGCTCCTGCGGCGTGAGGCGGAAGCCGTACTCGTGGTGCAGCTCGTCGGAGTCGGCGTGCGGGTCCACGATGTCGATGTTGACGGAGAAGTTTTTCAGCTCGTTGATGACGTCGGCCACCTTGGAGTTGCGGATGTCTTCCACGTTTTCCTTGAACGTGGCGCCCATCACCAGCACCTTGCTCTTGGCCACGTCCTTGCCCTGCTTGATCATCATCTGCACGGTTTTGCGCGCGATGTAGGCGCCCATGCCGTCGTTGGTGGTGCGGCCCGAGAGGATAACCTTCGCGTCGTAGCCCAGCTCCTTGGCCTTGTAGGTCAGGTAGTAAGGATCCACACCGATGCAGTGGCCGCCCACCAGGCCGGGCGAAAACTTCAGGAAGTTCCACTTGGTGCCGGCAGCTTCCAGCACCTCGTAGGTGTTGATGCTCATGCGGTCGAAAATCATCGACAGCTCGTTCATCAGGGCGATGTTGACGTCGCGCTGGGTGTTTTCGATGATCTTGGCGGCTTCGGCCACTTTGATCGACGAGGCGCGGTGCACGCCGGCCTTCACCACCAGCTCGTAGGTCTGGGCAATTTCCTCCAGCGACTCGGCGTCGCAGCCGGCCACCACCTTCACGATGGTCGAGAGCGTGTGCTCCTTGTCGCCGGGGTTGATGCGCTCGGGCGAGTAGCCCACCTTGAAGTCAGTGGGGAATTTCAGGCCCGACTCGCGTTCCAGAATCGGAATGCAGTCCTCTTCGGTGCAGCCCGGGTACACGGTCGATTCGTAGACCACGTAGTCGCCGGCTTTCAGCACCTTGCCCACCGTGGTCGAAGCGCCGATAAGCGGCTTCAGGTCGGGCATGGCGTGCTCGTCGATGGGCGTGGGCACGGCCACCACAAAGAAGCGGGCCTCGCGCAGCACGTCCAGCGAATCGGTAAAGGTGATGTCGCAGCCTTCAAACGCTTCGGATTCCAGCTCCCCGCTGGGGTCTACGTGATTGCGCATCATCTCCACGCGCTGGGCGTTGATGTCGAAGCCGATAACGCTGATTTTGCGGGCAAACTCGAGGGCAATGGGCAGGCCTACGTAGCCGAGGCCGATGACGGCCAGCTTGGCCTCTTTGTTCAGTAACTGCTCGTACACAGGTCGTTGCGTTGGTTACGCGTTGGAGTCGGGAGTAATACAGGTAAGGGTGCCGTTCTGGTGAAGGCTGTACACCTCGCCGCCCTCGGGGCAGCGGGCGTAGCCCTCGGCGTCGAACCGGAGCACGTGGCCGGCGCGGCTCATCCACCCGCGGCGGCGGGCGGGGTTGCCGTATACCAGGCCGTACGCTGGTACGTCCTTGGTTACGACGGCGCCGGCCCCCACGAAGGCGTAGTCACCCAGGGTGACGCCGCACACGATGGTGGCGTTGGCGCCGATGCTCACGCCGCGGCCCAGCCGGGTGGGCTGGTACTGATGGCGGCGCACCACGGCAGCGCGCGGGTTCAGCACGTTGGTAAACACTACGGAGGGGCCCAAAAACACATCGTCGGCGCATTCTACGCCAGCGTACAGGCTTACGTTGTTCTGCACCTTCACATTGCGGCCCAGGCGTACGCCACCGGCCACAAACACGTTCTGGCCCAGCGAACAATCTTCGCCCAGCTCGGCCCCGCTGCTCACGTGGCAGAAGTGCCAGATGCGCGTGCCGGCGCCGATGCGGCACCCTTCGTCGAGGACGGCGGTGGGGTGCGCATAGTACGGGGAATCGGTATCGGGCATTGAACGAACGCGGAGCTGGTTTTTCGGCCCCCAAAGGTAGGCCTTTTCACTTAGACGCCATCGGGTTGGACGGGGCTACTGTGCCCGGGCCAGGTGGCGCGCACCATGCGTGCCCGTCCGCTTAGGTCGGGTAGCGCCCGGGCCGCTACGTAGCCGTGCGCCGTGAGCAGAGCTATGGTTTCCGTGGGCAGCGCCTCGTTGATTTCGAAGTAAATAGCGCCGCCCGGCGCCAGCAGCGTGGTGCCCAGCCCGGCAATGCGGCGGTAGAACAGCAGTGGGTCGTCATCGGCCACAAACAGGGCGGTGTGCGGCTCATATTCGAGTACGTTGGGGCGCATCAAGGCCTGCTCGGAGGCCCGCACGTAGGGCGGATTGCTCACCAGCACGTCGAGGGAGGCTGCCCCGAGGCCGGGCGGCCCCTCGCGCAGGATATTGGCCTGCAGCCACTGCACCTGCGGGGCGTAGCGCTGACCGTTGCGGCGGGCCACGGCCAAGGCTTCAGCTGAAATATCCAAGCCGTGCACCTGGCTGTCAGGAAGCTGGCGCGCCAAAGCAATGGGAATGCAGCCCGAACCGGTGCCCACATCGAGGACGCGCAGACCGCGGCGGCCGGCCTGCTCGCGGGCTATCAACTCGACCAGTTCCTCGGTTTCGGGCCGCGGAATAAGCGTAGCGGGCGTTACTTCCAGCTCCAGGTCGAGGAAGGTGGCCGTGCCCAGCACGTACTGCACGGGCTCGTGGCGCAGCAGGCGCGGCAGCAGGGCCGCCACGCGTGGGGCCACGGCGGGCTCAACGGGCTCGGCGGCGCGCATCCGCCGCTGCAGGCCGTCGAGCTGCAGCAGGTGCTCCACCAGCCACGCAGCCACGCTGGCGGCTTCGGGCGCGGGGTACACGGCCTGCAGGTCGCGGGTAAGCTGGTCGGTGAGCTGGCGAATGGTAACCACGGGTGCGGACGGATGCGGAAACAAGTAAAACGGATGGCTAACGCCTTGGCAGCCGAATGGGGCGGGGAATAGTATGTTTACTGTCAGGACTGGCTAGTCCCGTTCCACTTTCCTTCGGCAAAAGTACACGGCCGCCGCTGCCCTATAGCCTGCGCAGTACGTTTGCTCGTTTACGGCTTGTTTCGCCCTCCCGTCATCCGCTATGGTATCCGTTTCTCCTGTGGTTACTGACTTTACCACCCACGAGCACCTGATGATGCGCCGCGCCCTGGATTTGGCGGTGCTCGGTGCCCACACCGCCCGGCCCAACCCCATGGTGGGCTGCGTGGTGACGGATGCTGCTGGCCGCGTGGTGGGCGAAGGCTGGCACGAGCAGTACGGCGAGCCGCACGCCGAAGTCAACGCGCTGGCGGCCGTGCCCGCCGAGGTGGACCTGGGCCAGTGCCGGGTGTACGTCACGCTGGAGCCCTGCTCCCACTTCGGCAAGACCCCGCCCTGCGCCGACCTGCTCATTGCCCGGGGCGTGGGCGAGGTCATCGTGTGCAACGACGACCCCAATCCGCTGGTGGCGGGCCGCGGCTATGCCAAGCTGCGCGAAGCGGGCATACCCGTGCGCACCGGCTTGCTGAGCGCAGAAGGCCGGCGGCTGAACCGGCGGTTTTTCACCGTGCAGGAGCTGGGCCGCCCGTACCTGATTCTGAAGTGGGCCGAGTCGCGCGACGGCTTCGTGGCCGGGCCCAGCGGGCAGCCGGTGGCCATCAGCGGGCCGGCAGCCAAGATGCTGGTGCACCGCTGGCGCACCGAGGAGCAGGCCATCATGGTGGGCACGCACACGGCCCTCAACGACAACCCGCAGCTGAACGTGCGCGAGTGGCCCGGCCCCAACCCGCTGCGCCTAGTCATCGACCGCGGCCTGACGCTGCCGGCCACCCACAACCTGCTCGACGGCGCGCAGCCCACCGTGGTATACACCAACGGCCAGCGCGAAAACCAGCCGAACCTGAGCTACGTGACCGTGCCCGCGCAGACCGATATGCTCCCGGCCATCCTCGACGACCTCAACGCCCGCCGCGTGCAATCGGTGCTGGTGGAAGGCGGCCCGGCCCTGCACACCATGCTGCTCGAAGCCGGCCTGTGGGACGAAATCCGGGTGCTGCGCAGTACGGAGGTGCGCATCGGGGCGGGCGGCGTGGTGGCCCCGCCGCTGAGCCTGACGGGCCTGCGCGAGCATCACCGCATCGGGCAGGACGAGCTGTTTGTATTTGGCTGAGACAAGTGGTGAAGTTGTGAGGTTGTGAAAGTGCGAAGGGCATGCGTTAGGCTGCTTTTGCCGCAGGCTCGCACCTTCCAGCTGTAATTTTGTTTATAGCTCAATTCACCACTGCGCCTTTCACAATTTCATCTTTGCCTCATGGCCGAAGACCTTCTCATTGACCGCACGCTTTCCAAAGCCCAGCAATACCAAGCCCTGCTCCCGCAAATCGAGGCCCTGACCACGGGCGAAGACGACCAGGTAGCCAACCTCGCTAATGCCATGGCGGCGCTGAAAGAGGCCTTCGGGTTTTTCTGGGTAGGCGTGTACGCCGTAAAAAACGGCGAATTGGTACTCGGTCCGTTCCAAGGGCCGGTGGCCTGCACCCGCATCCGCCGCGGCAAGGGCGTATGTGGCGCCGCCTGGGAGCAAGCCCGCACCTTGCTGGTGCCCGATGTGGAGCGGTTTCCGGGACACATTGCCTGCAGCTCCCTGTCGCAATCGGAAATCGTGGTGCCCATCCTCAAGGACGGCGAGGTAGTAGCCGTGCTCGACGTGGACAGCGACCAGCTCAACGACTTTGACGAGACGGACCAGCACTACCTGGAGCAGCTGTGCCAGCGGATGGCGCAGTGGTTCTAGCTCATCATTCGCCCCGGAGCCGGCTCTTTCGTTATAGGCGTCAACGGGCACTGCCGGAGTTATTCCGGCAAAAATCTTTATTTGTCTGCGCTATGAACAAACCCTTCTACCGCCTCGGCGACTGGCGCCGCAACGTACTGCTGCTGGCCGCCGCAGCCAGCTTGGGCCTGGCCATCCTGCCGGCTTGCTCTTCCGACAACGGCCGCCGCGACACCGACGAAGCCACCGCCGACTGGAGCGGCGAGAGTTACAGCCAGGGCGTCATCACGGAAATGACGGAGGTGCAGCCCGGCCAGTGGAAAATTACGGCTGAGCGCCCGGCCGGCAAGGAGGAAGTAGCCGCCATCCTGCACCACTTCGATGGCAAAACGGACACGCTGCAGGGCCAGGCCCTGCAGCGGCAAATGCAGGACTACAGCCGGCGCTACCCCGAAAACCGCGTGGGCAGCACCGGCCTGATGGACGTGCTCATGTGGAGCAGCATCGGCTACATGGCCGGGCGCTTCCTCACGCCCAACCCCGGCTACTACGCCAATCCGGGCGTGATGCAAGGCAACTACGGCTGGCGCCAAAACATTGCCCGCGAGCGGCAAAACGAAGGCCGCGGCTTTTTCGGCCGGGGCTTCAGCGGCAGCCGCACCTCCCGCAACGCCGGCGTCCAGGAAAGCCCCACATACACGCGCAGCACGTCCTCGTCGCGCAGCACCTACCGCAGTACCGCGCCCAGCGGCCGCAGCAGTGGCTTTGGCAGCCGCAGCCGCGGGTTTGGTGGCTTCGGCGGCTAATTGCTTAGTGAAGAAGGAAGAATGAGGAAGGACAAATTGCAGCCATGAGCATAGGCTTCTTGGCCATGCCCTTTCGCCATTCTTTTTATTGCTTCCTCATGCTTCATTTCCCGATATGATTCGTTTGCTGCCCCTCTCGGGCGACGTTGAACCGGCCCTGCACCGCCTGGGCTGGGACTGGGCCATGGAAGACGCCTGCGCCACCTACCTGGCCCGCGAAGCCGTGGTGCTCACCGAAGCCGCGGCCGAGGAGCTGCTGCAAGCTGCCGATTCGCTCTACGAAATGTACGTTCAGGCCGTGCCCGACTCCATGCCGGATGATTTCCTGCAGCAGTTGGGCATTCCGCAGAATCTGTGGCAGGCCGTGCGCCACACCTGGAACGACGAGCGGCACTGGCACCTTTACGGCCGCTTCGACCTGGCCGCCACCGCCGAGGGGCCTAAGCTGGTGGAGTTCAACGCCGATACAGCCACCAGCCTGCCCGAAACGGCCGTGGTGCAGTGGGCCAGCCTGATGGCCGCCGGCCGCCCCGAGGACCAGCAACAGGCCAACGGCCTATTCGAAGGGCTGGAGCTGCAGTTGCGCGAGTGGCTGCAGCTCAACCCCGACCTCGAGCCCAGCCTGCTGCTCGTGCACCTGCCCGACAGCGAGGAAGATGAAACCAACTGCACCGTGGTGGCCGAAGCCGCCCGCGCCGCTGGCTTTGCCACGGCGCACGTGTGCTCCGTCGACGCCATGCAGGTGTCGCTCGACGGCGAGGACCGGGGCGCCTGGGCCGAAATAGCGCCCAACCAGTGGCAGCGCTTCGGCTTCGTGTTCAAGCTGGTGCCTTGGGAGCTGCTGGCCGAGGAAGAGCCCGAGCTGACCAACGACCTGACCCAGCTGCTGCTCAGCCGCGACCTGATCATTGCCAACCCGCCCTACAGCCTGATTTTTCAGAGCAAGGCCATGCTGGCGCGGCTCTGGGAAGTGTTTCCGCACCACCCGCTGCTGGCCGAAGCCAGCCTTACTGACCTGAATGGCCACTACGTGCGCAAGCCGCTGTTTGGCCGCGAGGGTCAGAGCCTGACGGAAATCGAAGCCGGCCAGGTGCGCCACGCCGAGCCCGGCGACTACGACGAGCAGCCCCAAGTACGCCAGCAGTGGCTGGACTTCCCCACCGATGCGCAGGGCCGCCGCTACCAGGCCGGCGTGTTCTGGGCCGGCGAGGCCTGCGCCATCGGCTTCCGCCGCGCCGAGGGCATCATCACCAACCTGTCGGAGTTCCTGCCGCACCTGCTGGAGTAGCAGCGTAGCTGGCTGTCAGCTGCGCCGCTGCCGAAACTTCTTACGATTCGGCGCGCCAGCGGGCGGGCCTGGGTCCGCGCTTTTCGGCTCTGGTGCCACCCCTGCCAGGGCTTGCGGCCGGGTATCGGTGTAGTAGATATAATCCTCTTGGGAAGAATAGGGCTGGTGCTCGAAGCGGATAAGCCCGGCCGTTAGCCAGCCCGCCACTTGCTCTGCTTCGTGTTGTACCGCTGGGTAGAAGCCCATTAAGTAAGCCTGCTTTTCTTCCGTGGGTAGGGCTTTCCACTCCCCACGCATTCCGCCCCAGCCGTAGTCAGCATCGGCTTCCAGCCCAAAACGCAGGCCCAGACCTTCCAGAAAGCGGCAGCCACGCCAATACCAGTCATAACAAGTGACCAGCGCGTCGAATACCGCATCTGGGGATGTCCGTGCGGCAATGGTGCGAAGCAAGCCGAGCAACTCCTCCCGTTGCAATTCACCCCAATCCACGTAGCGCTCCAACACCCATGCAATATCCGCTTGAGCGTCCGGGCTTGGGTATCTAATGCTGATTAGCTCTAGGTAATCGTCGGCCGACAGGTGCGCTTCCAGCTCGGGCGTGCGGTAGACCCACTGCTCGAAATCAGCAATGGGTAACTGCCCGGTCAACACCCGGACGAATACGTCGCTGATAAATGGCGGCAATGCTGGCATAGCAGTAAACAAAAAGCCCGGCAACGGGAAGTTGCCGGGCAGATAATATCGGGCTGAAGCGGCTTAGAACAAGCTGGCCGGCGGCGTTTTGAGCTGGGCAATGACTGTCTGGCCACCCTTCACTTTCTCGCCAATCTGCACTTTCACGTCGGTATCCACCGGCACGAATACGTCGACGCGCGAGCCGAACTTGATGAAGCCGAACTCTTCGCCCTGGCTTACTTCGTCGCCCTCGTTGACGTACCACACGATGCGGCGAGCCATGGCACCGGCAATCTGGCGGAACAGTACCTGCGGGCCGGCTTCGGTTTCCACTACCACCGTGGTGCGCTCGTTCTTGGTGCTGCTCTTCGGGTGCCACGCTACCAAGTACTTGCCGGGGTGGTACTTGAAGTACTTCACCGTGCCCGACACCGGGTTGCGGGTGATGTGCACGTTGATGGGCGACATGAAGATGCTGATCTGCTTGCGCACCCCGTCAAAGAACTCCGGCTCGTGCACGTCCTCAATCACAACCACCTTGCCGTCGGCCGGAGCAATAACGATGTCTTCGTGGGTGAGCAGGTTGCGGAAAGGGCTACGGAAAAACTGCAGCAGCAAGAGAAAGGCCACCACGGAAATGGCCGAAAACACGCGGTTGAAGCCCACGCCCTGCTCGTTGAATTGGTAGAGCAACAGGTTCACGGCCAGCAGGGCCAGCAGCGTGAAAAACAGGATACGGCGACCTTCTTTGTGGATCTTCATAAATCGCAGATTAGCGCTGATTGATCTGATAATACCGGTTCAGAGGGCAATCAGGCAAAACAAACGAGCGGCAAGGTAAGCGGGAGAAAACGGGAGGGAGCGGGTGGTATGGTTACAAAGATAGCCCGGGCCTTGCGACCCGGGCTATACTTAGCAGAAAGGATGACAAAGCTTGTATACGGAAATCCGCGCAACAAGCTTCGGCGGCGGGCTTAGAAGCTACCGCGGAACTTGTAGGTCTGGGCGACTTTGTCGATGGCTACCACGTAGGCGGCGATGCGCATCGGCACGTTGTATTTCTGGCTGGTGGCGTACACTTTCTCGAAGGCGTCGGACATGATGCGGTCGGCGCGCTCGGTCACCATTTCCTCGGTCCACTTGAAGCCCTGGCGGTTCTGCACCCACTCGAAGTAGGACACGGTCACGCCGCCGGAGTTGGCCAGGATGTCGGGCACCACCATGATGCCTTTCTCGTTGATGATGGGGTCGGCGGAGGCCGAGGTGGGGCCGTTGGCGCCTTCCACGATCAGGCGAGCCTTGATGTCGTGGGCGTTGTGCTCGGTGATGACGTCCTCCACGGCGGCGGGCACGAGCACGTCGACGGGCAGGGTGAGCAGGTCGTCGGCGTTGTCCATCAGCACGGCGCCGGTGTAGCCGTCGAGGCGGCCCTTATGGGCATTCTTATAGGCAATGGCTTCGTCGATGTTGATGCCGTTCTCGTTCCAGTAGGCACCCGATACGTCGCTGACGGCCTTGATCTTAACGCCTTGTTCGCAGAGCAGCTTGGCGGCCCAGGAGCCCACGTTGCCGAAGCCCTGCACGGCGGCCGAGGATTCTTCGGGCTTCATGCCCAGCTTGCGCATGGCGGCCAGGGCCGATACCATCACGCCGCGGCCGGTGGCCTCGGTGCGGCCCAGCGAGCCGCCCATTACCAGGGGCTTGCCCGTCACGACGGCCGGGGTGGTGGCGCCCACGGTCTTGGAGAATTCGTCCATCAGCCAGGCCATTTCGCGCGGGCCGGTGCCCATGTCGGGAGCCGGGATGTCGCGGTCGGGGCCGAACACGTCCTTCATAGCCAGCGTGTAAGCGCGGGTGAGGCGCTCAATTTCGCCGGCCGACATGGTGGTGGGGTCGCAGATGATGCCGCCCTTGGCACCGCCGTAGGGCAGGTCGACCACGGCGCACTTCCACGTCATCCAGGCGGCCAAGGCCTTCACCTCGTCGAGGTGCACGTTCTTATCGTAGCGGATGCCGCCTTTGGAGGGGCCCAGCACGGTGTTGTGCACCACGCGGTAACCTTCGAACACGCGCACTTCGCCGTTGTCCATGGTTACGGGGATGTGCACGATAACCTGCTTGTCCGCCGCTTTGAGCACGTTGTAGGTCGCGTCGTCGAGGCCGAGGATGTCGGCGGCCACGTTGAAGCGCGACATCATCGATTCGAGCGGGTTTTCGCGGTCCACCTTCGGGGCCGGCTCCTTGTAAACCGTGTTAGAGGCCATGCTGTTGGTCGGGTAAAAGGGATGGGGAATTGTGGGGGAATGCAGAAACAGCGCCGCCCGAAGCCAGCCGAGCAGCCGGACCAGCGGGCGTAAAAAGCGCGCCAAAGGTACTAGGATTCCCCAATACGGATATATACGGCTTACAGTCGTTAGGCAACGGCTAAAGTTGGGGTTTCAGCCGGTATAGTGGCGCCGACGAAGCGGTAGTTATCGTCGGAGAGCTGGTAGTTGGTGCCGGCGAAGTGGTAGTTAGCCGCGGCGAAGTGGTAGTTGGCCTCGGCGAAGCGGTAGTTGAATGCGACGAGACGGTAGTTACTGGCGGCGAGGTGGTAGAGCCCTGCGGCGAGGTGGTAGGAGGTGTCGACGAGCTGGTGGAGACGATCGGCGAGCCGGTGGGAAGGGTCGGTGAGGCGGTGGGAAGGTGCGGAAGAGCGGTGGAGGCGGGCGGCATGCTAGTGGCGCCTAACAACGCAGTGTTTTTAGCTTTAAATCTAGCCCTGGTCTTTCAACCACCCCTAGCCCCTCCTCATCTGAGGAGGGGAACTAACTCTAGCCTTTAGTCTCTGGGGCTTGGGCTACGTGCCGAACAGCAGTTGCAGGACTACCAGCACGGGCACGACGAAGAGAAAGGCATCGAAGCGGTCGAGCAGGCCGCCGTGGCCGGGCATGATGCGGCCGGAATCCTTCACTCCCACGCTACGCTTGAGCATGGATTCGGCTAAGTCTCCGAGCACGCCGAAGACGGATACGACAAGGGCTGCTACCAAGCGGGTGATGAGGGGCATTTCGGGAATGAGGTAGCCCAGGGCCCAGCCCACGGCCAGGGTGAGCAGGGTGCCGCCGATCCAGCCTTCCCAGGTTTTGCCGGGCGAGATGCTCAGGGCAAGCTTGTTACGGCCGAAGTTTTTGCCGGCAATGTAGGCCCCGGTATCGGCGGCCCAGACCATGAACAGCAGGCCGAAGATGCGGCGGTAGTCGTAGCCCTCGGGGCCGAAGGCCAGCACGTTGAGCCCGCTCATGGGCAGGGTGACGTAGAACAAGCCGAGCAGGGCCACGCCGACGTTGGGGAAGGGCGAAAAGGGCTGCTTCTCGCGCGGCCACCAGTACATTTCGCGCAGCAGCAGGATGATGGGCGCTAGGAAGCAGACCGCCAGGAATACCGGAATATAGGACCAAGCCAGCTCTTGCATATCCCGTGAACCCGGCGCCCGATGAGCATCTATCCGAATCAGGAACAAGCTGAAAAAGAGTACCAGGCTCATTACAACCCCAATCACAGCCGCCGGCTTGTAGTTCAGCTCCTTCATCATGCGGTAGAACTCCCACAGCATGCGGGCCTGCACCAGCCCGAAGAACAGGCCGAACGTCCAGCCACTATACCAGATAGAGCCCAGCAGCAGCACCGCGCCGACGACGCCGGAAATGATGCGCTGCCACATATTGGACATGCCCGGCGGCTTCTTCTGGGCGTCGGCGGATTCGGTGGCGGCGGGAGGCGGAGTAGCGGGCGTAGTCAAAGCGGGTGGAGGGCGCGAAGGAGCGGGTAATCGGGATAAGGGCAGCTTACGCTTTGGGCGAATCGGGGGCTTCTACGCCGTGGCCGGTGAGCGTGTGCCCTGCCACGGGCGGCACAGCGGCTGGCGTCTCGGCGCGCACCTGCACGCCGCGGGCGGTGAGCGTGTGCGCCTCGATGGGGGCTACGTAGCGTTGCTGGTAGAACCAGTAGAGCAGGCCGGCGGTGAGCAGCAAGGAGAGCAGCGCCCAGTGCCAGGGCAGGGATTCGTTGGAATCGGCGTCGAAGCTGATGGCGCCGCGCTGCTGCAGGTAAATCAGCAGCAGCTGGAAGGCATTCTGGGCAAAGTGCGCGGCCATGGACACGCGAATGTTACCGCTCCAGGCGAAGAGGTAACCCAGCACTACCCCCAGCAGCATGCGCGGAAAGAAGCCGAAGAACTGCACGTGGATGGCGCTGAACACGATGGCCGACAGCCACACGCCCCAGTGTACGGAGTGCGTCCAGCGGGCCAGCTGGCGCAGCACCACGCCCCGGAACGTCAGCTCCTCGGCAATGGCGGGAATGACGGCCACCACGATCAGGGCCACCAGGAAGCGGCTCGGGGTGTTGAAGCGCGTAAGGAAAGTAGTGAGCGTTTGGGCCTGGTCTTCGTAGAGGCGGGCGGCCCGCTCCCAGCTGTAGAGGGCCGGCGGCAGGTGCAGGTCGGCGTTCCAGGCAATGAGCACCGACATGGCCGGCACGCTCACGATAATCAGGGCCATGGCGGCCAGCAGCCACGGCGCGGTAGCCGGGCGCAGGGCGAGGTTGGCCGACGCGTCGTGGCGGAAGGCGGGCAGGCGCAGTAGGGCCAGTGCCCCGCCGCCGAAGCCGAAGAGCAGCGGCACGCCTTGCATAATCATCAGGATGCCCCAGCCCTCGGGCGTGGTCTGGGGGGCGGCAATGATGCCGGTGATGCGCATCAGCACCTGCGTGCCGTACACGGCGCCGATGAGCAGCATGGCCACGAAAAAGCCGATGCACATGCCCGCCACAATGAGCACCACCAGCAGCATCAGGGCGACGATGGGATGCGGGGTGTCTTGCGCGCGAGCGAAACCTTTCATGGGATTTTGGTATTGAGTACCGGGTAATGAGTAGGGAGTCGGGTAGCCCGGGCTTAGGGCAAGAATTTGACTGTCATGATTCTTGCCCGCAAGACTGACTATTCAGCACTTCTTACGCGCTACTTCCTTCTGTCGTAAATTTGCGCAAAATACGCTAACCAGGTACGTCGCGGTCGACGGACGTGCGTGGTTGGCCCGACGGGCGCGTTGCGCGCGCCTCTACATCCTTCCGCTTACCATGGTTCATATCCGCGACATTGCCCTGCCCGATTTCCCTTTGCTCCTCGCCCCGATGGAGGACGTGTCGGACCCGCCGTTCCGCGCCGTGTGCAAGCAGGGCGGGGCGGATCTGATGTACACGGAGTTCGTGTCGTCGGAAGGGCTGATTCGGGCGGCGGCCAAGAGCCGGCAGAAGCTGGACGTGTTCGACTACGAGCGGCCCATCGGCATTCAGCTCTTCGGCTCCGACGTGGACACCATGGGTGAGTGCGCCCGCATCAGCACCGTGGCCGGCCCCGACCTCATCGACATCAACTACGGCTGCCCGGTAAAGCAGGTGGCCTGTAAAGGTGCCGGCGCGGCCCTGCTGCGCGACATTCCGAAGATGGTGGCCATGACCGAGGCCGTGGTGAAAGCCACGCACCTGCCCGTGACGGTGAAAACCCGCCTGGGCTGGGACGAGTCGACCAAAAACGTGGAGGAAGTGGCCGAACGGCTTCAGGATATCGGCATCGAGGCGCTGACGGTGCACGGCCGCACGCGCGTGCAGATGTACAAGGGCGACGCCGACTGGCGCCTGATTGCCAAGATCAAGGAGAATTCGCGCATCCGCATCCCGATTTTCGGCAACGGCGACATCGACTCGCCGGAAAAAGCCGTGGAGTACAAGAACCGCTACGGCGTCGATGGCATCATGATCGGGCGCGCCTCCATCGGCTACCCCTGGATTTTCCGCGAAATCAAGCACTTCGTGGCCACCGGCGAAAAGCTAGCCCCGCCCACGCTGGAAGAGCGCGTGGCGGCCTGCGTGATGCACTTCGAGAAGAGCATCGAGTGGAAGGGACCGAAACTGGGCGTGTTCGAGATGCGCCGGCACTACGCGCACTACTTCAAGGGCCTGGTGGGCGCCAAGCAGTGGCGCACCCAGCTGGTGGAAGCCGGTACGCCCGACGAGGTGCGGGCTATCCTGGCGGACATTGCGCAGAGCGAGGCGGTGTACGCGTAGAGGGCGGTTCTTCGACATGATGCGCCGCACGCTATTCACGGGGCTGCTGCCGGGCTTGCTGCGCGGGGCAGCCCCGTTGGCTTCGTGGGCCCAGCAGCCGCAGGACCGCCTGCACGATTCCGTATTCGTGCGGCAGCACCGCATCCGGACGGTCACGGAGCTGTGGAGCCCCAGCCAGGAGGACCCGCAGCAGCTGACGGAGCAAACGACCACGCACTACTCCCCTACCGGCCGGTGGCTGAGCGCCGACGCCCCACACGAAAACGACCCGGCCTACGAAACCCGGGGGCCGCGCAGCACAGAAGTCTACGTGGAAGATGCGCAGGGCCGCACCGTGGCCATCGAGCACCACACCGATGAGGAGCTGGAGTCGGTGGAGCACTGGATTTACGGGCCGCAGAATAAGGTTATTCAGCGCTACGTCCACGAAACCGGGCTTTACGGCCATGAGCGTTGGTATTTTCTGGAAACGACGCACTACGACCTGCGCGGCAACGCCGTGGAGGGCGTGCACCACGAGGCCACCATGCTGGGCGGGCGGCTGTCGTTTCCAGCGCGCTGGCGGGCCAGCTACGACTACGCTGGGCGCCGCATTGCGACGGTGGAGTACGAAGAGCTGATTTATCCCCGGCGCCTCGATTCGACTTACTACAACGCCCAGGGCCAGATAACCCGGCAGGTGCGCTACCAGTACCAGCAGGGCCGGCCCTGGCTCGACGACATAGCGGTGCAGCAGTACGACGAAGCCGGCAGACTCCTGACGAGTATTACGGGCGAGAATGGTGGCTCCTTGCAGAAAATCCTGTATATGCGCTACCGCCCCGATGGTCAGCCGGCAGCCTCGGTCCAGTATTCGGGCCACCAGCTGCCCATTGGCCAGGGGCCGCAGCGCACCACCGACACCCTGCGTCTGGCCCGCGACTTTGCCCAGGAACACCACATCTACCGCTACAACCAGCGCGGACTGTTGGAGGAAATCAGCCGGTACAAGCACTCCGGCACCGGCCCCATCAATGAAGCATATGACCTGGTGTGGCGCAAGGTGTGGCGCTACACGTATTATCCGTAAAGCTGCCGTTACGCCCGAAGCGGCGCGGCGACACTGGCCGTCATTGCGAGAAGGTACGACATTCCGCGCATCAAGCGGCGTCAATCCTTCCTCTCGTGGCACCGCCGCCTCAATGCCTACTACCCAAAAACGATACTGCCCGAAGCCTCAGATGCAAGGCCTCGGGCAGTATCGTTTTTGGTTAATGCTTCTCGTGTCGTCGTGCCTTGGGAGGAAGGATTGCTTCGCTTTGCTCGCAATGACGGCCAGTACTGCCGCCGGCCTATGCTACCGCCGCCACACGTTGTCCTTCTCGGTGGCGTCCATGAACAGGCCACCTTGCAGAGCCACCGACTTCGCGGCTTTGGGCAGGGTGATGGTGGCCTGGCGCTGGTTGGCCTGCCACACGGCCGGCGACTGGTGCAGGGTGGCTTTCGAGCCGTCGGTGTACTCCACGGCCACGTCGAAGGGAATAGCGAAGCCGCCGACGTTCTGCACCGTGAGGGTGGTGCCATTCACCGCGCCCACGGCCAGGTCGATGTAGTTATTGGTAAAGAACCAGTTCTGGAAAAACCAGCTCAGGTCCTGGCCGGCGACGTTGTTCATGGTGTTGAAATAGTCCCAGGGAATGGGGTGCTTGCCGTGCCAGCGTTCCATGAACGCGTGCAGGCACTTCTTGAACAGCTCGTCGCCGAGCATGTCTTTCAGGGCCAGGTAGCTCAGCGAGGGTTTGCCGTAGGCGTTGTTGCCGTAGCCGGCCTTAAGCTCGCTGCTGGGCGTGATGATGGGCAAATCCTGAGTGGTGCTGGGGTCCTGGATGTAGCGCTGCACCCGGAACTGGCGATACAGTTCGTCGGCCGCGGCGCCGCGCTCGGCCCGGCCGATGAGCAGCTCAAACGTGGTGGCCCAGCCCTCGTCCATGTAGGCGTAGCGGCTCTCGTTGATGCCCATGTAGAAGGGGAAGTAAGTGTGCACGATTTCGTGGTCCTGCACAAACTGGGCGAACTTGGGGTCGTCCTGCGGGCTGTCGTTGACCATCATCGGGTACTCCATGTCGGCGAAGCCCTGGAAGGCCGTCATCGTGGGGTATGGGTAGGCCACGCCGGGCCAGTTTTTGGGGTCCGAAAACCAGCCCAGGGCGAACTGCCCGTTCTTCACGGACTCGCGAAAGTCCACGGTCTTTTCGGCGTAGGCGGCCTGCATGAGGGCGCGGCGCTTGGCTTTGGTGTCGACGATGACGCTGCCGGCGTCCCACACGTAATGGTCGCTCAGGCCGAAGGTGACGTCGGGCACCTCGCGGGCCGTGAAGACCCAGGTATTCAGGGCTTGCTGGGCCGTGACGTTCTTCTTGGCCAGCTCGGCCGCCGTGACGATGTGGCTGACCTCGTCGCTGGTCAGGGCCTTTTTCAGGCGCTTGGCGTAGGTGGGCTGCAATACTTTACCAGCGTTCTGCAGCACGCCGGTAGCCCACACGAGGTAGCCCGCTGGCACCCGCACGCGCAGGGTGTAGTCGTTGAAGTCGTTGTAGAACTCTTTGCTGTCGACGAAGGGCAGCCGGTCCCAGCCGTTGTAGTCGTCGTACACGGCCACGCGCGGGTAGCTGTAGGCCAGGAAGTACGTGGTGGGGTCAATCGTACCCTCGCGGCCGCTCTCCTCGGAAATATTGTAGTGCCACACCACCGAAAAGCGCACCGAATCGTGAGGCAGCAGCGGGCGGGGCAGGCGCACGGACTTGGCAGTAGCAGGGCCACGCCAGGCTTTGGGGTCCTGGGCCTGACCGGCCACCGCGAAGGAGTCGATTTGCACGCCCTCGGTGAGGTAGGCCGGCGAGGCGTCGCCGTCGCGGGCGGCGCCGGGCTGGTGAATATTGGCAATCAGCCGGAACACCACCTGCTTGAGGGTGTCGGGGCTGTTGTTGGTATACACGATTTGTTCGCGGCCGCGGATGTCGCGGGCGGGCGGGGCAGCCTGCACGGTGATGTCGTAGCGGGCGCGGTTTTGCCAGTAGCGCGGGCCGGGGCGGCCGTCGGGGGCGCGGGTGCCCTTGGCGTAGGCGGCTTTGATGTCGCGCGGCATGTACAGCGAAGACTGCGCAGCGGCCGGGCGTGCAAGGCCAGCGAACAGTAGCAGGGCAAGAAGAAGTCTAATCATAACGGGGAGACAGACAGGCCCGACGGGGCAGGCGTTGCACCTGATGATCATGTGCGGTACGGAATAGCGCGTCGTACCCGACATAACGGCCCGGCAGCCTGCCGCAACCGAACCGGCGGTTCTTCCGACCTTTGCAGCCTGATGCCTTCCACTCCTGCTTCCGCCCCCGCTGCCGCCGCAGCTCCCTCCTCGCCTACCGTGGCCGGCCCGCCCCCGCACCAGCCCACGCCGCTTTCGGCCTGGGTACTGCTCATCGTGCTGGCCTCCATCTGGGGCACGTCGTTTATCCTGATGAAGAAGGGTTTGGTGGTGTTTTCGGCGCTGGAGCTAGGCGCTACTCGCGTCACGGTGGCCTCGCTGCTGCTGCTGCCCTTTGCGCTGCGCCATGTGCGCCGGGTGGAGCGCAGCCGCTTCAAGTGGCTGCTGCTGAGCGGTGTGGTGGGCACGCTGATTCCGGCTTTCCTCTTCGCCTACGCCGAAACCAAACTGGCCTCGGGCCTGGCCGGCGTGCTCAACGCGCTGACGGTGGTGTTCACGCTGCTGGTGGGTGCGATGTTTTTTGGGCAGCGCATCACCTGGCTGCGGGCCCTGGGCATTGGCGCCGGCCTGCTGGGCACCATTGTCCTGATGGGCCTGGGCGGCAGCGGCGGCGAGGCTACCCCCTCCGGTGAAGGCAACGCTTGGTACGGGCTCTACATCGTGCTGGCCACGCTGGGCTACGGCCTGAGCGTCAACATCATTAAGCATCACTTCCACGGCATTCCGTCGGTGGCCGTGACGGGGCTGCTGCTCATGCTCATCGGCGGGCCGGCTGCGGCCTACCTGCTGCTCGGCACCGATTTTATCTACAAGCTGCAGCACGTGCCCGGTGCTTGGACGGCCTTCGGCTACATTGCCCTGCTGGCCACCATGAGCACGGCAGTGGCTATGGTCTTGTTCAACAAGCTCATCCAGCAGTCGACGGCGCTGTTTGCCGCTTCCAATACCTACCTGGTGCCCATTATGGCGTTGGCCTGGGGCCTGCTCGATGGCGAAATAATCAACGCGTGGCACCTGCTGGGCATGAGCATCATCCTGCTGAGCGTGTTCATCATCAACCGGGCTAAATAAATCACGGATTTAGACGGATTTTTCGGATTCCACGGATTTTAGCTTCGCTGACCTTCGGTTGTGGACGATTAAGCCACTGGCGTGCGGCGCCGGCCAGGCAAACTACTTGACCCAAAAGCTATTCGGCTCCCCCTCTCCCCGGAGAGGGGGCCGGGGGGTGAGGCGCCGACGTCAGCGTGGCCCTGCCTGTGTGGCTAGCGCATCGAGGCGCTGTGCTGGTAGGGCCATTCGTGGTAGCGCTGAGGCAGGCGTAGGCGGGCGGCGTGGCCGAGCAGGTAGGCTTGCACGCGGGTTAGCTCTTCGGCGTCGAGAATAGGTAGCTCGTGGGGGCTGGAGTGCCAGAAGTCAGCCTCGCGGGGCAGTTGGCCGCGCAAGATGCGGCGGGCCTGCTGGGCGGTGCGCTGGTGCAGCAGCTCCAGGGCTTTGTAGAGCGACAGGGCATGGCCGGCGGGCTGGTGCAGCACGGCATGCACGTGATTGAAGGTCAGCACGAAGCAGGGCACGTGTAGACCCTGTTCCTCCAGCATCAGCAGCTCGCCGGCCACGGCTTCGGCTATTTTCTCCTTTTCCAGGTAGGCACCGCCCACTTTGGCCGTGTCGAGCAAGGCATCGAACTCGGCGAAGAAGCGTTTGTCGGCGCGGCGGTGAGCGGCTTGGGCTTCTTCGGCGGTGGCAGCCGTGCGGGCGGCTTCCTGGGCGGCTACGCGCTGCTGTTGCAGCTCACGGCCGGCCCGGGCGGGGATGGAGCCGGCCAGCCGCAGGGTGAGCAAGATGGTTTCGCCGGGTGGGAGCATCGTTTTGGTGAGGGTTCCCGCAGAGGTTCGCCGAGGGCTCGGAGCTGTTCTGAATTAGCTCGGCTTGAGTATTCCGTTCAGCTCTACCAGCTCGCCCCGCGCTAACAATCCGGCCAGCACGGGCTCCAGGTGCTGGCGCATGTCGTCGCTGAGGCGGGCAAAGCCCAGCAGGCGTACGGCGGGCAGAAACACGGCCTCCCGCGGCAGCGCGAAGCTCTGTTCGACCACGGTGCGCAGGGCCAGGGCCAGCTCCTCGGGCGCTACGAAGGGCAGCTTGCGGGAAATGGCGGGCAGCTGGCTTCGGTCGCGCAACGAGGGCTGCTGCATGGCCGGCGCCCACAGAAAGTCGCCCTGCTGGCGCAGGTAATGCAGGTTCTGGGCTAGCAGGGCCGCATCCCGGCCCACCTTTCGAATCCGGACGCCCACCTGCGTGGCCCCACTGGCGTGGGCCAACCGCCGGGTAGCCTCCTCGATGTGCACTGGGCTTTCCACGCCCACCACCACGCTCAGCCACTTCGCCAATTGGCCCAGGCCGTACTGGTGCAGCTCCTGCTGCCGGATGGCATTGGGCAACAGGGCCACCTGATAGGCCTCCACGGCGGGGTTGGCAGTGGGCGCGGCCGGCTCCTCGCGCTCCAACGTGGCGGGTTCGGTCAGCAGCTCTTCTTCCTGCTGATCGGGTTCATCCAGTGCGGCCAGGCGGCGGGCTTCCTCGATGGCCTGCACGGCCCGCTCGGTTTCGCGCGCCGGGTCGCGGAACCAGTCGGTGCTCCAGATGCGGTGCAGGCGCCAGCCCACGGCCTCCAGCACCTGCTGGCGCAGCCGGTCCCGGTCGCGGGCCGAGCGGGCCGAGTGATACATGGCCCCGTCGCACTCGATGCCGAGCACGTAACGGCCCGGCTGGTCGGGGTCGACCACGGCCAGATCAATGTAGAAGCCCTGGCTGCCAATCTGCGGGCGCAACTGGTAGCCGCGAGCGGCAAGGGCGCGGTACACCGCTTCCTCGAAGGGCGACTCCATCTCGCGGCCGGTTTCCTCGTTCTGGTTCAGGCGGCCGTGCTGGGCGAAGTTCAGGAAGGTCTTGAGCGCGGCCACGCCCCGGGCGCGGGTGCGGTTCAGGTCCAGGTCGTCGGCTGTGAGGTTGGTAAAGACCTCGCAGCGCTGCTTGGCGCGGGTGATGAGCACGTTCAGGCGCCGCTCGCCGCCCTCCCCGTTCAGCGGCCCGAAGCTCATCGAGAGGTAGCCGTCCTTGGTGCGCCCGTAACCGATGCTGATCAGCATCACGTCGCGCTCATCGCCCTGCACATTTTCCAGGTTCTTGATGAAGAACGGCTCGTGGCGGTGCGCGGCGAAGAAAGCTTCGGTTTCCGGGTGCTGGCGGCGCAGCACTTCCAGCGCATCCTGAATGGCCTGGCGCTGCACGGTGCTGAAGGCCACCACGCCCAGCGTGAGCCGGGGCGTGGTGCGGGCGTGGTGCAGCACGGCTTCGGCCACGGCCTGGGCCTCCCGTGGGTTGGTGCGCGTGGTGCCCCGCTCGTAGTAGGTTTCGGGCAGGTGGTGGTACACTAGGCCCAGCTGCCCCTGGCCGCCGGGGCTGGGGAAAATCACCAACTTGTCGTCGTAGAACAGGTGGTTGGAGGCGGCAATCAGCGACTGGTGCAGGGAGCGGTAGTGCCAGCGCAGCATGCGCTCGGGCATCTGCCGGGCCTTGCACAGCTCCAGGATGCTCTGGATGTCGGCCGTCACGTTTTCCTCGTCGGCGGCCTCACCGGTGCCCGTCAGCGAATCGAAGAAGGAGGTGGGCGGCAGCTGCTTGGAGTCACCGACTACTACCAGCTTCTTGCCCCGGGCCACGGCACCGAGCGCGTCCACGGGCTTCACCTGCGAGGCTTCGTCGAACACCACCAGGTCGAACTCCACCGCGCCGGGCGGCAGGAAGCTGGCCACCGACAGCGGCGACATCATGAACACCGGCTTGATGGCCTGCACCACCCGCCCGGCCTTCTGCATCAGCTGGCGGATGGGCAGGTGGCGGGTTTTCTTGGCAAACTCGTTTTTGAGGATGCCCATCTGCCCGCCGGCCGTGGGCAGCTGCGGGTTGGGCAGGCCGTCGTGGTGCCGCGTCATGGCGCGGGCGCGGTTGTGCAGCAGGCTGGCCCGGTCGGCTTGGCGGAAGCGGGCGGCGGTTTCCTCGTGGCTGGCCCGCTCGAACTGCCGCAGGGCCGGGTGCTGCTCGTAGGCCTGTTTCTGCAGGAACTCCAGCCAGGTCTGGCGCACGGCGGCCCGCAGGTGCTGCGCCGCTTCGGGCCAGGCTTCGGCCAGCACCAGCAGCTCGGGCCGGTGCTCGGCCTGGGCCGCGGCGGCTACGTTGTTCCATTCCGTGGCCAGGTGCAGCTCGGGCAGGTGGGTTTGCCAGGCGGCCAGCACGGCGCTCTGCTCTGCGAAGGGCTGAAACTGCAGCCGCCCGTCGGGGCCGAAGCGGCGCGCCTCGTTCAGGCGCAGCGCCTCCACCACCGCCTGCACGGCCGCGCGGTGCTGCGCCAGGGCCGCTTCCAGGCCCGCCAGCAACTGGTTCAGCTCGTCGGGCGTTGTGGTAGTACTGGGCTGTTCGGCCGTAGCGCCATTATGGCCTTGGGTGCCGCTCTGGCTTTCCAGGTAGCCGAGCAGGGCGGCGGGCAGTTCGCCCCGCTGAATGCGCTGGTGGGTCAGCGCGAGGTAGTCGGCGGTGCGGCGCAGGGCGGGCCAGTCGGAGCGCAGGTCCTGCCAGCCGGGGCCGAATAACCGCTGGCCGAGGCTGCGGGCGTCGGCCACGGTCTGGGCGTGGCGGCCGGCGTCGTGTACCGCGTCGATGGCGGCGACCAGGGCGGCGGACTCGGCGGGCATGGCCGTGCGCCACAGGCTTTGCAGGCGTTTGCGCGCCCGGCGGAAGTCGCCGCTCAGGAATTTCCACCATTTGTCGCCGTACGCCAGCACGGCCGCGCGCTCCGTCAGCAACTGCTGTTGCCAGGCTTCGGGTAGCAGCAGGGCGTCGTATTGCTGATGCAGAGCGTTGTGCGCGGCCCCGGCCTCCATGATTTCGTGCAACGCGCTGGCCTGCTGCGCCCAGGCAGCATCGGCTACGGCCACGCCGGCCAGAGCCGGGGCCAGCTGCGCGTGCCGGGCGGCTGGTAGCAGGGCCTCGGCGGCGGCGCGGGTGGTGGGCACGGGCAGCTGTAGCCGCCGGGCCAGGGCTTCGGCCTGCTGCTGCAGCCCGGTTACGGCCGCGGCGGCCTGCTGCAGGTGCCGGGTCAGCTGGTCCTGGTCGGCGGGCAGCAGCACGATCAGCTCACTACCCCAAAAGCGCAGCTGTCGGGGCACGCCGGTTTTGAGCAGCGTGGCCTGCAGGCGGGCCGCCAGGTCTTCGGCGTGGGCGGCATCGGCATCGGTCCACTCCGGCAGTCCGCCGAACGGAATGCGCGGCAGCTCGGCGGCGCCCTGCTCGGCGCGCAGGCGCAACAGCTCGCCCGCTACCTGCTGGGCGGTGCGGCGGCTGCGGCCGATGGGCGCATTCACGGCCAGGGCATAGTCGTTGAGGGCGAGGCGGTAGCGCGGCAGCTGGGCGGCCTGGTCCTGCGCGGCCGTGGTGGCCGCGGGTCGGCCCAGCGCCAGCGTCGCCTTCAGCTCGTCGTGCAGGCTTTTCTTATTGGCTTTGTGGCTGTGCAGCTCCAGGCAGGCCGCGCCCAGGTCCAGCGCGTCGAGGCGGCGCTTGACTACTTCCAGCGCGGCCATTTTCTCGGCCACGAACAGCACTTTCTTGCCCGCCCCGATGGCCTCGGCCAGCAGGTTAGCAATGGTCTGCGACTTGCCGGTGCCGGGCGGCCCCTGAATGACGAGGTTGCGGCCTTCCTGCACGGCCAGCAAAGCCAGCAGCTGCGAGGAGTCGGCGTCGAGCACCTGGTGCAGCTCGTGAGCCGGGCTTTCGGTATCCAGAAACGCCTGCTCGCCCACGCTCAGCGCGGCATCGTCGAAGCCGGTTTCGTGGTCGAGCAGGGCCCGGATGGCCGGGTGCTCCAGCAGCGCCGAAGTGCCCTCGGCCGTGGCAGGCCAGGTGGCCGGGTCCAGGTCACGGTACAGCATCAGCTTGCTGAAGGAGAAGAAGCCCAGCGCAATGGCATCGGCCTCCACGCCCCAGCGGCTGTGCCCGCCCAGCGCCTCGCGCACGGCGGCAAAGTATTCGGGCAGCGGCTGGTTGTCGAGGTCGGGTAGCGGCAGCTGGATGCCGAAGTCGGCTTTCAGGCGGGCCTGGAGCGAGAGGTTGCCCTCCACCTCGGCGCCGGAGTAGGTGAGCTTGAACCGCTCGGCCACGGTGCCGCGCTCCAGCACCACCGGCACCAGCACCAGCGGGGCCAGTCGCGGCTCGGAGCTGCTTTCGGCTTCGTACCAGCTGAGCTGGCCCAGGGCGAGGTACAGGATGTTGACGCCGGTTTCTTCCAGGCTGGTGCGGGCCGTGTAATAGGTGTTAAGCAGCCGGGTTTCGAGCCGGGCCAGCGGCTCGGCCGTTTGCAGGCGGTTGTCGGTGAGCAGGGCCTGCTGCGCGGCCCCAGAAAGCTCCGCGGGCGGGTGCTCTTCCAGGTAGTGCTCCAGCGTTGGCACTTCGACCTCGGCCGATTCGGCAGCTGACGCAGTCAGCTCTTGCTCAGCTACCTCCCCTTCCGCAGCCGCCTCACTGGCTTCCGCGCGGGCCTGCACCGGCTTTTGCCGCACGGGCTCCGGGGCGGCGGAAAAATACATGGTTTTGCCCTGACGCACCAGGATGTCGAGTACCTGCGCCGATTCTTCCTGCACCACCGTTACGCCCTGCGCTTTTGACGGCCGGAGGTTGAGCAGCGGGTTGCGCAAACCCAGGTCGAGCAGCTCCTGGCGGGAGGCGTCGAGGCGGGCCGTAAGGGACACGGGGGTTACGAGCGAATCGGTAGCGGATTCCATAAGAGGCACAAATAACTAGGCATGGCACGAACCATCGTCAAGTATAGCAGTCGGTAACCGGGCGTGCAAAAAAAGCCCGGCCCCAACGGCTGATTTGCCGTTGGGGCCGGGCCGGCTGAAGCGGCACTGCGGCCTACCGCGCCGTGGCCACCTTGTTCAGCTTCGAGTGCTTGAAGCCGTAGTTGAAGTAGATGGCCAGACCGATAATCAGCCAGGCGCCGAACAGCAGCCAGTTGCTGATGCCCAGCTGCGTCATCAGGTAGAGATTGGTGAGCAGGCCAAGCACTGGCAGCAGCGAGAGGTTTTTGGTGAACGACACGGCCGCCACCCACACGCAGGCAATCAGGAACACGAGCATGGGAATCTGGTGGCGGAAGCCTTCGTAGCCTTCCGAGAAGCTCACCAGCCGGAAGAACTCGTTGACATTCTCGCGGTTGTAGACGAATACCAGCCCGGCGCCGATGAGCAGCAGCACGGGTACCAGCAGGCGGCCGTTGAGGTAAGGCACCTTGAAGCGGGCTTCACTTTTGCCGTGCGGGTCGATGACGAGGATGCCGCCGCACACCAGCGCAAAGGCGAACAAGGTGCCGATGCTGGTCAGGTCGATAACCAGGTCCATGTTCAGCAGCATGGCCGGCACGCCCACGAAGAAGCCCGTAACGATGGTCGAAAATGAGGGGGTGTGGTGCTTGGGGTGTACTTTGGCAAACACCTTGGGCAGCAGGCCATCGCGCGACATGGTCATCCAGATGCGGGGCTGGCCGATCTGGAACACCAGCAGCACCGAGGCCATGGCCAGCACCGCCGACACGGCCACGATTTTGCCCAGCCACGTTACGCCGACTTTGTTGAACACGTAGGCCAGCGGGTCGCCCACGGCCAGCTCCTTGTAGCTCACCATACCGGTGAGTACCAGCGTGATAATCACGTAGAGCACCGTGCAGATAATCAGCGCATAAATCATGGAGCGCGGCAAATCACGCTGCGGGTTCTTGCACTCCTCGGCCGTGGTGCTGATGGCGTCGAAGCCGATGTAGGCGAAGAACACGGCCGACACGCCCTTGAGCACGCCGCCGATGCCGTTCGGGGCGAAGGGGCTCCAGTTGTCGGGCTGCACGTAGAAGGCGCCCACCAGGATGACCACCGCTACCACGACCAGCTTCAGCACCACCAGCAGGTTGGAGGCGTTTTTCGACTCCTTGATGCCCACGTACACCAACGCGGTAATAGCCAGCGTGATAAGGCCAGCCGGCAGATCCAGCACCAGGCGCAGGCCGCCGGGCAGCTCGGGCGCGGCGGCCCAAGCCTTGTAGCCTTCCAGCTGCGCGGCCGAAGCCTCGGCCAGTGGTTTGCCGGCCTGCATCAGCGCCAGCACTTCGTTGTAGTGCTTGTGGGCGCTTTGCATGCCCATGGTTAGCCAGATGGGCAGATGCACCCCGACGCCGTCAAGCAAACCAGTGAAGTAATCCGACCAGCTGATGGCCACCACAATGTTGCCCACGGCGTACTCCATGATGAGCGCCCAGCCGATAATCCAGGCGGCCAGCTCGCCGAAGGAGGCGTAGGCATACGTATAGGCCGAGCCCGATACGGGGATGGTGGCCGCAAACTGCGCGTAGCACAGGGCCGAGAAGGCGCAGGCAATAGCGGTGAAGACGAAGAGCAGCGACACGGCCGGCCCGCCGTCGTGCGAGGCGTTGCCGATGGTGCTGAAGATGCCGGCGCCGATAACGGCGGCAATGCCCAGCGCCGTCAGGTCGCGCACGGTCAGGTGGCGGGCCAGGCCGCCCTCGCCCGGGTGCGAGCCGTGCAGGTCTTCGTCGGCTGGCGGATTGGCCAGCAGGTCGGAAAGCTGTTTGCGCCGGAACAAGCCGGCTGTGCGCGTGGGAGGAAGCGGGGAGGACAAAACGGGGGAGAATAAATTGAAGGGCCAAAAGATAGAAAATAATGCGGCGGCGTTGCGCGTTGGCCGGTGCGCCAGCAGCCTTGCGCGGCGCTTATGCTGCTTATTGCATACTCGTTAGCCGTTTGTCCTATGCCCCCTCGCCTCAGCGTTCCTGCCCCCTGCTCCGCTGCCTGGGAGCAGATGACGCCCGTCGTCGTCGGCCGCTACTGCAGCAGCTGCGAAAAAGTGGTGGTCGACTTCACCCGCATGAGCAAGGCGGAAGTGGTAGCCTGGCTGGGACGCAATGGTCGCAGCTGCGGCCGGTTCCGTCCGGCTCAGTTGGCCGAGCACCCAACCCCGCGCAGCTGGGCGACCTGGCTGGCCGCTGCAGCCGTAGCCCTGAGCAGCTGCGAATCGGCGCCGCGGCCTGCGAAAGTCCGGCTCCGGCCAGCTCCAGCTATTACCGCAGCCAATTTGGTAGTGCGTGGCCAAGTCATAGACCAACGCACCAAGAAGCCCGTACAGGGAGCTTATATCACCAGTTTAGCCAACGATACATTACAGGCCCGCACCGACAACGCCGGTCGGTTCGAGCTGCGCTTACCGCCTCGGTTGCGCGACTCCATGCTTTACGTCGTAGCCGCCGACGATGAGTCCTTCACGTATTATATCAGTCGCCGAGTAGCGTTGGCGCCGCAGCTAACTATTGCTCTGCGCGCCATACCAATGGTTACTGGTACTCCTAAGATTGAGTTCGAGCCCGGTGAAACACTGTCATCACACTGTCCGGCTAAGATGCCGCCAACACCCCGAGTTTATCCTATTCCTTTTGACCCCACCACCGTTTATCCGGCTGACATAAACTGAGCAGAGTAGCAAGGCAGCGGTGCATAGACTTACTGGTAGCACCTTTCTATTGATGCTATGCCTTCTCATGTCGCAACCCTACCACGAAAGCTGGCAATTCACGCCGAATGAGTCGCCGGCCCGGGCCCGGCAGTAGCGGCCGTGTGGAATCGGGCGGGGCGATGCATCTAGTCAGAGTGCTTATGCCCTGCCCCATGCCCAGTTCCAGCTTCACCGTTACTGTTTCGCAACCCTGTCAGGAAGACTGGAGCCAGATGACACCCACCGAACAGGGTCGTCACTGCGCCGTCTGCTCGAAAGTAGTAGTCGACTTCAGCCAGAAAACCGATGCCGAGTTGCTGCTCTGGCTCAGCCATTCGGGCCGGGAAGGCACGTGCGGCAGGTTTCGCGCCGACCAGCTCGCTCGACCCCTGCAAGCCTCTAATAATCAAGCAGTGGCCAGCTGGCGCCGCTGGTTCGCGGCGGCCGCCGCGCTCTGGGTCTGGCGCGTCGCTGCACCGGCGCTTGGCCAGGCGAAGTCGCTTTTGCCTCGGCAGGCGGCGGCCCGGCTCACGCCCCGAATGCCCGCGCTGCTTCACCCCGATGGCCTTGCGTCCGTAGCAGGCGAGGTTTGTTCGGCCAGCACCGGCCAGCCGCTGACCCACGCGACGGTGTGGTTATCGGGCACTGCCATTCGCACCACTACCGATGCCCACGGTCGTTTTCAACTGGCCTTGCCCGCGTCCCGTCCAGCCGATGAAGCGGCGTGGCAGGTTAGGGTTAGTCTGCCGGGCTACGTCACCGAACAAATGCCCGCTGCGCTGGTTAGCTACCACCCTATTCTGCTGGCTCACCCCACTGCCGATAGCAGCCTGCCCGGCATCTTAGGCGGGGCAGTACTCAGCGGCGTGCCGATAAGGAACGCAGAAGCACCTCATCCACCTCGCTTGCAGCTGGAAGACTGGTTGCGGTAGCCTCGTGGGCGCGGGCGGCGCATCCCAGCGCAGGAGTTTACGTACTCTGCTCGGTCGTGCGCCCGCGTGGGTGCTGATGCTTTTCTCTGGTTTACTGCCTCTGCTTTGACACTAATTGCTACTCACATGTTCACTTGGAGCTTGGCATCGGTGCTGCTCATGGGCGCTGCTTCCGCCTATGCTCCTGCCCAGGCGACATTCCCGGCCCTCGTTTCGCCTGCTGCGGAAGTGGCTGGTCCCTCCCAGAAGCTTACCGCCTGTACTCTGCCCGACACAACTGCCTGGAAGCTGCAAGGCCGGATTCTGGACGCTTACACCCAGCAGCCCTACCCCGCCGCTTCCGTGTGGCTCAAGCACCTGGCCATTGGCGCGGTGAGCGACGAGCAAGGCTACTTTGTACTGGAGCTGACGGCGGATCAACTGGCCGAGCATTCCAGTGATTCGCTGCTGGTGCAGGCCGCCGCGTTTCGGCCACATGCGCAGCCGCTCACCTTCCTCGCGCTTCACCCCGACTCCGTGTTCAGCGTGGCGCTGGAGCGCGACCCAGCCATAAACGCCACCGCCCCGCTGCCTTACAAGCACATCCGGCGCCACGAAGCCCGCACCGGCCAGCCGAGCACCGTGCGGCGTGTGCTCGGCGACAAACGGTAGCCCGGCGGCTGAAACCTTTCCCTACCGTCGGGGCTTATGCTGCCGATGAACAAGCTGCTTTCGGCCGCCACCGGCCTGCTCCTGCTCACCAGCCTGCCGGGCTGTTTGCTTAAGCCCACCACCAAATACGACAAGTTTGAGGAACGCGCTCAGCTGCCGCGCGAAGAGTCCGTGCACCCGCGCAACTCGGTGGAATGGTGGTACTTCACCGGCCACCTGCGCGACCAGCAATCCGGTGCACAGTACGGCATCGAGTACGTGTTCTTCCACTTCAACCCTTCTGGCAAGCGCGACTACCTGATGGTGAACGTGGCCGTGACGGACCCACAGCGCCAGCAGTTTCACTACGACTACGCCCTGCAAGCCCAAGCGCGCATCCTGCCCGATTCGCTGCCCATCCGCCTGCGCTTGCCCAAGCAAAACCAACTCTGGACGCTCGGCGGGCAGGAAGGCCGCTACCAGCTGCAGGCCACCATGGTCACGCATCCCGGCACCGGCTTTGCCCTGACAACCAGGCCCACCAAACCGGTGCTACTGCACGGCGGCACCGGCTACGAGCAGTACGGCCCCGTAGCCAAAGCCGGCTACTACAGCTACCCGCGCCTGGCCACCACCGGCACGCTCACGCTCGACGGCCAGCCGCGCCCCGTGGCGGGCGAGCTGTGGTACGACCGGCAGTGGAACTGCGGCAACGTCAACAAGCGCCACATTGCCTGGGACTGGCTCAGCATTCAGCTCGACGAAACCCGCGAGGATCTGATGCTCTACACCGTGCACAACAAGAAAACCCAGGAGCACATCGGCGGCGGTTCCTTGTTCGGTCCGCAGGGCGAAAACCTGCACCTGGCCGAGCAGGACTTCCGGCTGGAGCCCTTGGACTCCTGGCGCAGCCCTAGCACTGGCCGGCAGTACCCGGCCCGCTGGCGCGTGCAAGTGCCTAGCAAGGGCTACGACCTCACCGTGGAGCCTTTGGTACCGAATCAGGAGCTGAGCCTGAAGCTGTTCAAGGGCCTGCCGGCGCTGAACTACTGGGAAGGTATGTGCCGCGTAACGGGCACCCACCACGGCCAGCCGGTGAAAGGCAACGCCTACGTGGAAATAACTAATAGATAAGAGTAGACCTGGGTATGGAGACGTGAGACCATGCTCTGCATGTCAGAACGTATTCTCGTCTCTCCATACTCAGGCCTCAACTTACCCGTTCAGCAGCACCCGGAACGTGGTGCCCTTGCCCACTTCCGACCAGCGCACATACAGCCGGCCCTTGTGGTAGTTCTCGATAATGCGCTTGGCCAGGGCTAGCCCGAGGCCCCAACCGCGCTTTTTGGTGGTATAGCCCGGCTGAAACACCGTTTCGAACTTGCTCTTGGGAATGCCCTTGCCGGTATCGGTGATGTCGAGGGCAACCTGCCGGTTGTTGCGGCCGCCGTGGCGGATGACCATCGTGATGGAGCCGCGGCCGTCCATAGCGTCCACCGCGTTCTTGCAGACGTTTTCGATAACCCACTCCAGCAGCGGAATGTTGACCTTGGCCGTGGCGCCGGGCTCCAGCAGGCTCTCCACCTTAAACACCACCTTGCGCGAGACGCGCACCTTCAGGTAGTCCACCGCCCGCTCGGCCACTTCCCGGATGTCTTCGTCCTTGAGCACCGGCACCGAGCCAATGTTGCTGAAACGTTCCGTGATGATTTGCAGGCGCTTGACGTCCTTGGCCAGCTCTTCCACCACCGGCTCGCCCTGAAAGCGCTCCGAGTCCTGCATGTAGCTCTGCCAGGCCATCAGGCTGCTCAGGGGCGTGCCCAGCTGGTGTGCCGTTTCCTTGGCCAGGCCCACCCACACGCGGTTTTGCTCGGCCCGCCGCGAGGTGCTGAATACCAGGTAAGCAATGGCGGCCAGGGAGGCAATAATAGCCAGCTGCACCAGCGGGTACGTGCGCAGTTGAGTCAGAATCAGCGAGTCTTTGTAGTAGATGATCTGCTTCACACCCAGCCCAAGGTCCACCACAATGGGTGGGTGCTGCCCCTTCATGTCGTTCAGCTCGTTGCGCAGAAAAGCCTCCCGCCGTGTTTCCGACAGGCCGGGCGGCAAGGTCAGGTTGCGGTAGTCAATGATGTTGCCCTCACCGTCGGCCAGGATTACCGGAATCGTGGTGTTGGCGTCGATGATTTCCGTTTTGAGGAAGGCCGTGTTTACGTCTTCCACCTCCGTGCTGATCAAAAAGCGCAAGGTGCGGGCGTACAGATTCACTTGCTGCTGCTCCCGTTCGCGCAGGCGGCGCACCAGCAGGTTGGTATAAATCACCGTGACGGCGCCGATAACCAGCGACAAGACCACGATAACGAGCTTAATCCGGGATTTTTGGTCGTAAATGGGGAGCACAGACAAAGGAAAATGCCGCAACAGGCAACCAATCAGCCGCTCTGAACGCGTGCTAAGACTGCGAAAGTACGTAGCCCCGCCCGCTACCGATGCCTTTTGCCCGGGCCGGGCTTACGCGGCTCCTCATTATTTAAATATCCCTTGCTCCGCCATGCCTCACATCATTAGGCGATTGACGCCCCCGGCCGCCCTATATACCTTTAACCTGTTGTTGCTGAAAGCCGTTAGTGCGGGTCGGAGTCGAATGATTTTCGTCAGTTCCCCGAGCCGTTAACCCGTTTTAACCCGCCAAAAACGCACTTCGCCCGGGTACCGAACCTCCCGACACGTTTTCGGGTTTTTACCCTAGCAAAATGCGCTGTAATTTTGCATTCCACTTCTACGTCGCCCGTAGCTTCCGCTATGACCCACCCGTTTAAGGCCGTAGGGCTATCCTATAAAACCGCACCCCTCGCGATTCGCGAGCTGATTGCGTTGGATGAACCGGCCTGCCGTCGCTTTCTCGACACGCTGCACCAGGAGCTAGGCCTTTCGGACCTGCTGGTGCTCAGCACCTGCAACCGGACCGAAATCTACTACGCCGCCGAGCGCGACCAGAGCCCCGCCATCATCGAGGCCCTCGGCCAGCTCAAGGGCGTGGCGGACATTGCCAACTACTACGAGTACTTCACCGTCCGCAACACCTGCGACGAAGCCGCCCGCCACCTCTTCGAGGTAGCCATGGGCCTCGACGCTCAAGTGGTGGGCGACCTGCAGATCAGCAACCAGGTGAAGCAGGCCTACCAGTGGTCGGCCGATGCCGACGCCGCCGGGCCTTTCCTGCACCGCCTGCTGCACTCGGTGTTCTTCACCAACAAGCGCGTACAGCAGGAAACCAACTTCCGCGACGGCGCCGCCTCTACCTCGTACGCCACCATGGAGCTGGTGGAAGAGCTGACCGCCGACGTGGCCAACCCGCGCGTGCTGGTGGTGGGCCTGGGCGAAATCGGCGCCGACGTGTGCCGCCACCTCGCCGGCAACAAGGACTTCCCCGACGTGACCATCTGCAACCGTACCCGCGCCAAGGCCGAGCTGCTGGCTGCCGAGTGCGAAGGCGTGAAGGTCATCGACTTCGAGAACCTGGCCGACGCTCTGCAGGAAGCCGATGTGGTCATTTCCTCCATCGCCCGCGACACGCCGTACTTCACCGTCGACATGGTGGAGCGCCTGCAGGTGCTGAGCTACAAATTCTTCATCGACCTGTCGGTGCCGCGCAGCATCGAGCCGGAAGTAGAGGAAGTACCCGGCGTGCTGCTCTACAACATCGACGCCATCCAAAGCCGCGCCACTGCCGCCGTAGAACGCCGCCTGGCCTCCGTGCCGCAGGTGCGGGCCATCATCACCGAAAGCCTCGCCGGCCTCGACGAGTGGAGCCGCGAGATGATGGTGTCGCCGGTAATTCAGAAAATCAAAGGTGCCCTGGAGCACCTGCGCCAGGAAGAGCTGGACCGCTACCAGAAGAAAGTGTCGGCGGAGGAAGCCAAGCGCCTCGACGACATCACCAAGAGCCTGATGCAGAAGGTACTGAAGCAGCACGTGCTGCAGCTCAAAGCTGCCTGCAAGCGCGACGAAGCCGACCAGCTCATCGACGTGCTCAACGACCTGTTCGACCTGGAGCGCCAGCAGGCCACGGCCTAAGCGCCCGGTCTCCTCAGCAACGATGTAGCGCCACCGCCCACCAGCGGTGGCGCTGTCGTTTCATAGATTCAGACATTCATGCCGAGCGCGGCCAAGGCATCTCGCGGGCTGACGTTCGATAGTAATTTCTCTATTAGGCTGATTACTCCCTGGCCAAACCACGCGAGATGTCTCGGCCGCGCTCGGCATGACGGTCTTTAAGTATCCGCCCAAACGCGCGAAGGCCCTGCTCCTTGAGGGAAGCAGGGCCTTCGTGACTTGGTGGAGGCTAGGTTTGGATAGCGTCCCTTACATCGTATCGCAACACCCTTCGAGCGTGTCAATCACGTCGAGCAGTTTGGGAATGGAGAGGGAGTAGTAGATTTTGGTACCGACCTTGAACGACGAAAGGATGCCGCGGTCTTTCAGGGTGATAAGGTGCTGAGAAGCTATGGCTTGGGGCAAACCGAGCGTGCGGTAAATTTCCGTCACGGTCATTTTATCTTCTTTACCAAGCAAATCAACGATGGCCAGGCGCTTGGGGTGAGCCAGCACTTTCAGCATCGCGGCAGCCTTATCCACTTTCTTCGATTCTACGCGCGAAAGCAGAGGTTTCATGGAGACGACAAAGGTGGAAGTAGGATTTCCGTCGGATGACGGTACGCGTAATACGTGCTACCTATAGTGTAAAGTTCCTATACAATGGCCCTTTTTGTCTCTTTCCGGGATTACACGCTTTCCGCCAAGCAGGTAGCATTTGTTCGTTCCGGGCTTTAGTCGGGCTGCAGTACCTTTGAGCCCCGATGCCGACGCTGCCCAGGTGGCCGTCCGGGGTCGTTGGTTTTCTTTTCCTCCCTTCCCACCTTTTCCTGCCGAGTATGCGCGACCTGCTGGCCACCTTCGAAAACAAGCGTCCTGAAATCGTCTTTGAGTGGAAAGACTCCGAAACCGAGGCCGAGGGCTGGGTGGTCATTAATTCCCTGCGCGGCGGCGCGGCCGGCGGCGGCACGCGCATGCGCAAAGGGCTGGACAAGCGCGAGGTAGAAAGCCTGGCCAAGACCATGGAGGTGAAGTTTACCGTGTCGGGGCCGGCCATCGGCGGCGCCAAGTCGGGCATCAACTTCGACCCGCAGGACCCGCGCAAGCGCGGCGTGCTGGAGCGCTGGTACCGCGCCGTGATTCCGCTGCTGAAGAACTACTACGGCACCGGCGGCGACCTGAACGTGGACGAAATCCATGAGGTAATTCCCATCACGGAGGACTACGGCCTGTGGCACCCGCAGGAAGGCATCGTAACGGGGCACTACCGCGCCAGCGAGCCGCAGAAGATTCAAAAAGTGGGCCAGCTGCGCCAGGGTGTGATTAAGGTGGTCGAGGACGAGCAGTACACGCCCGACCGTGCCCGCCGCTACACCGTGGCCGACCTCATCACGGGCTACGGCGTGGCCGAGGCCGTGCGCCACTACTACCAGCTCTGGCCCGGCCAGGATGTGCGCGGCAAGCGCGCCATCATCCAGGGGTGGGGCAATGTAGGCGCCGCCGCGGCTTATTACCTGGCCCAGCAAGGTGCGTTTATCACCGGCATCATCGACCGGGCCGGCGGGCTGCTGAAGCCGGAAGGCTTCTCGTTCGAGGAAATCAAGAACCTGCTGCTCAGCCGCCAGGGCAACGCCCTGACCGGCGACAACCTACTCTCCTTCGCCGAAGTGAACGAGCAGATCTGGTCCTCGGGCGCCGAAATCTTCGTGCCGGCAGCGGCTTCGCGCCTTGTCACGCGCCGGCAGGTGGAGCAACTGCTGGCCGGTGGGCTGGAAGTCATCAGCTGCGGGGCCAACGTGCCCTTCGCCGATCCGGAAATCTTCTTCGGCCCTACCGGCGAGTTTGCCGACGCTCATACGGCAGTCATCCCGGACTTCATTGCCAACTGTGGCATGGCGCGCGTGTTTGCCTACCTGATGGAAACCAACGCGGAAATCACCGACCAGGCCATCTTCGGCGACATTTCGCGCACCATCCTACGGGCCCTGGAGCGCAGCCATGCCCAGGGCCGCGAGCTGCATCTGGCCCGCACGTCCTTCGAGCTGGCACTGCGCCAGCTGGTGTAAGCTGCTCCGATAGTCAGAATTAGTAGAACGTCATGTCGAGCGAAGCCGAGACATCTCGCGTGCTGATGCCGGGTAGTAACCTCATCGTAGAAATTACTATCGGACCAACCACGCGAGGCGTCTCGGCTTCGCTCGACATGACGTTCTAATATTATCCCCTACTCAAGCTTAGATGAATACCAAGGAGCTTCTGAACCTGCACTTCTTCGGTAACACCGTTGGGCAGTACCTGGTGTGCGGCATCATTTTGCTGCTGGGCTTCGGGCTGCGGCGGCTGATGTCGCGCATCGTCTCCAAGGTGTTTTACCGCGTTATCAAGCGCTACACCGCCGGCGTTACAGAGCAGGAACTCAACGACTTGCTCATTCAGCCGCTGTCGGTGGTGCTGTTCCTGTTCACGCTGTTTCTGGCCTTCAACGTGCTCGACTACCCCGCCGACGTCACGCACGATTTGGCCCGCAACGAGCCCTGGCCCAAGAAGGTAGCTTTCGCCGGGTACCAGATCGGCGTCATTTCGGCCCTGGCCTGGGTGGTGCTGCGCCTCATCGACTTTGCTGAGCTGGTGTACCGCCGCCGGGCCGAGCTGCTGACTTCCACCAACACCCGCCTCGACGCGCAGTTTATTCCCTTCGCCAAGGACTTCACCAAGGTCATCATCCTGATTTTCGCCTTCCTGGTGATGCTCGGGCAGGTGTTCGGCGTCAACGTGACAGCGCTGATCGGCGGCTTGGGCATCGGCGGTCTGGCCGTGGCCTTTGCGGCCAAGGAAAGCCTGGAAAACCTCATTGCCTCGTTCACCATCTTCCTCGACCGGCCCTTTCAGGTGGGCGACCTGGTGACGGTGGGCGGCATCACGGGCACGGTGGAGAAAGTAGGCTTCCGCAGCACGCGCCTGCGCACAGCTGAGAAAAGCTACGTGACGGTGCCCAACAAGTCCATGATTGACAAGCCCTTGGACAACTTGTCGTTGCGCACGGCCCGGCGCGTGGGCTTCACCCTGAACTTCAGCCACGACACCACTCGCGAGCAGCTGCTGGCCATTGCTACCGAGCTGCGTGACTTTCTGCGCCGGCACGAGCGAGTCATTCCGGAGGAGGTGCAAACCAAGCTCTCGGCCCTCACCCAAACCGGCCGCGACCTGACGGTACAGTACTTCGTGCAGGTGGCTACCTACGACGAGTACCTCGATATCAAAGAAGAAGTCAACTACCGCATTCTTGAAATCGTGGAGGCGCACGGCGGCTCCTTTGCCACCAATACTACCGTGGTGCGCATGCTGGCCGACCCGGGCATCAACTCCGGGCAGTCCAGCAGCAGCTCGGTACTGTAGCCCAACGAATTAGCGAAACTTGGGCGAGCGGATACGGATGTCGTGCTTGATGATATTGACTTCCTTGTCCTTCGGAAACTCCACTTCGAAGCTGAACCGCAGGCGCTGACTGGCGTTGGGTGCCAGATTCAGATACCAGGTTAGGCGGCCGATCCGCTCCTCTACCTGCGCCCCGGTAGTTTCCAGCACCTTCACCTGAATTTCCTTCTCGCTGGACACCGGCACCTGATCCTGGATTTTGATGCGTACCGGCTCCGCGTGCAGGTTGCGCACGTTCAGCTCGTAGGTCAGGCGCACGCGGCGCTTCTGGTTACCCGCGTTGCGGCTGAAGTCTTCTAGTTTGGTGCGGCCCACGACGATGCGGTCATCGAAGCCCAAGGACAGTTCCAGCGAATCGTTGTAGGCCTGGCCTTGCAGCTCGGTGTCGCCCACGTAGGCGCCGCGGTAATACACTTCGGCTTCCTCGGGTAAGTGCAGACCTTCCCAGCCGCTTACCTTGGTCTGCAGGAATACCTTGTCGGATAATTTGGGCAGGGCCAGGTACTCGGTGCGCGAAGGCAGCGTGAGGGCCGGCAGGCTGATGCGCTGAACGTCGCCCGCCGCCATCGTAATAAGCTCGGGCACTTCATAACGCGTGCCCTGCGAGGCCTCGACCGGACGCCCGGCGGCGGTGCCTTTAACGACGAAGGCATCCACCCGTCCCTCGCCGATATGGTCGTTCTCACCGTCGGAATCGAGCGTCCACGGCTCCATAGCCGGTTTGCTGACATCGACCGTGCGGACCTCGTTGACGAGTACCACGCGCACTTTGTCCCAGTCGAGGCCGCTTCGGTTGAACACCTGCCCGCTGGAGATGAACTGCACCGTCTTGCCGGCTTCATCAGCCCGTATTTCCAGCCGGGGGCGCCAGGTCATGCGGCGGTTGACGCCGTAGCGCAGCAGCAGCGGAAAGGTGCCGGCCCGAGCGGCCCGCACGGTGATGTAGTACGGTTTTACCTGCTCGTCGGGCTTGCTGCGCGCCTCCAACCGGCGCGCCAGGTTTTTCTGCGTTTCCTGCTGCCGGGTAAGCTGGCGCGTGGCCAGTTGAATAGCCACCAGCCGGGTGCGCAGCAGGGTGGCGCCTTTTTGCAGCTCAGCGCTCCAGCCAGCCTGCGTGCCGCTGGGCATCAACCGGTTGGCCAGCAGCATGGCTTTTTCCTCCTCCAAGGCTTTCAGCTCCGCCTCCAGGCGCGCCAGCTCGTCGTTGGCACGCGTCAGGCTATCGGCGGCGGCGCGGTTAGCCGCGGTCAGGGCGAGGGGTACCGTAGGTTCTTCTTCGTCCTCGTTGTCGTTGCCGATGGAAAGCACTTCCACTCCGTCGCCCAACCGTACCTCCACCTCGCTGGCGGTGTTCAAGTACTTCGAGGCATTCTGAATCAGCACTTGGCTGGTTCCGGCGGGCAAAGCCAGGCTGGCCTGGTGCTCCATTTCCATGCTGCTCAGGTACAGGGTCACGGCTTTCAAGGGCGGACGCACCTCAATTACCCGCCTCGTTTGCGCCTGCGCAGCCGCCGCAAATAACAGCAGACTCAATAGTACACGTAGCTTCATGCAAATGCCGATTAAGTTAACGCGGCAAGATGCACAACTCGGTAGTAACAAGAAACCGGCTGACGCACAGGCGCCAGCCGGTTTCCGGTAATTCACTTCGCTTTGGTTAGAGCTATGGCTGCTTAGCGGCCGCCCAGCAGCCCACCGAGCATGCCGCCCAAGCCCCCGCTCATCAGGCCGCCGAGGCCACCGCCACCGGTGTTGCGCGGGCCCATCTGCGAGTTGCCGCCGAGGCCGCCGAGCACGTTCATCAGGCCGCCGAGGCCGCCACCGGGCACGCCGTAGCCGGCCGGGCTGGCTCCGTAGCCGCCTCCGCCGCCCATCATGCTGCCCAGTACGCCGCTGCCGAGCACGCCGCCCAGCAGCCCGCCCAGGCCACCTCCCATCGACGAGCCGCCGCCCAGCACGCTGCCCAGACCGCCGCCGAGGCCACCACCGCCCATCATGCTGCCTAAGCCGCCGCCCCGGTTGCCGCCCATCACGCGCGACAGCACCATGGGCGCCGCTACGGCCAGCAGGCCACCCAACGCGGCCTGCGGCGGTATGCCCACCGAGCGGAGCTTATCGCCGAGCGAGTCCATCAGGCCCTGCGGGGCCTGCTCCGGCTGCTGAGCCTGGGCCTGCTGCGTCTGGTGCACCACGTTCTCAATGGTTTGCACCTGCTGCTGGTTCACGCCGAGGTAGGCCGAAATTTTGTTGACCATGGCCTCCTCGTCGTTGGAGTACGAGCCATCGGCGCGAGCAAAGCTGACGAGGTCCGTCACCAGCGAGTAGCGCAGGTTGCTGTTGCGCAGCTGGTCGAGGTTGGCTTTGATGCTTTCGTTGGAGGAATCCTGTGCCGCTTGCACCACCTGCTGGGTGCTTTGGGGCGACAGGCCCATCACCTGGGCCATTTGCTCCAGAAACTGGCCTTCTTCCTGCGAGGCTTGGCGGTCGGCGGTGGCCAGGCTGGCCACTACGCTCAGGTAAGCGGTTTTTTCCGGTTCGGAATACTGATTGAAGACTTCTTCGGGTTGCATAACGCGAGGTGTTTGGGAGGTGGGAAAAGATGCAGCAACAAATAAGACAGATGACCTTAACGCAGCTCTTCCCGCAATTGTTGACGCCCCTCGCGCCTTAAAACTCGAAGTACTCCCCTGGCTGCGGCTGCGCCGGCTTTTTCGGTTTTGGTGCCGGTGCCTGCCAGGACCGCGGGCGAGCGGGCACTGGCGCGGGCGCAGTCGTTGGGCTCGGCGCGGCCGTGGTAGCGGCCGCCGTGGTGGCGGCAGTAGCCGTTCGTCCCTGTGAGGCATCCGGGCGGGCGCGCTCAGGCCCTACGCGAAAATTATCCTCGCTGCCCCACACGCGCAGTCGCACTTCGGGCCCGCTACGCGTGACCACGCCCCCGGCCGCCACATCGAAGGCCGGGCGGCGCAGGCCCGGCAGCAGCGGGATGGTCAGGTGGTAATCCATTTGCTGATCGAAGGTATGCGTGCCGGTCAGGCGAATGACCGCAGCCCGGCGCACGTTGGAGCGGATTTCCATTTCCGGGATGTACACCGTACGGCTCTGCACGTACAGCGTATTCGTCAGCTCGTCGAAGCGCAGGTGCCGCAGCTGTTCCCGGCTGGCGAGCATGCTCAGCCGCTGGGCCGGGGCAAAATCCAGCAGCTCGCCGTGGCGGATGCTGCCGCGCACTTCGGCTTCCAGCCGGTCGGGCAGCGGCTCCAGCTGCGCGTTCAGGTACACATCGGCCTCGGCCGTGCCCGTCAGCTGGCCGCGCAGCTGCCGGTAACGGATGAAGTCCTGCCCGAAGTCCTCGAATACGTAGAATAGACTGTCGAGGCGCAGCTGCCGGCAGCTGGTTACCGCGCTGACTTTCAGCAGCTCGGGGCGCCGCGCATCCACCGTGCCGCGCAAGGTTGCCTCGCCGCCGGCGGCGCGCACCGTCAGCTGGGGGCAGGTCAGCAGTTGGTTGCGCAGATTCACCGTGCCGCGAATGGCACGGGCCCGCAGCCGACGGAAGCGCAGCCGCTCGATGTGCGCATTCACCGCCAGGTCAACGCCAGCGGGCAGTGGCAGGCCGCCAGCCCTGGTCACTGCGCCGGCCTTGCCGGCAGGTGCTTTCATGGCCCGCAGCAGTTCGTCGGCATCCACGTAGCGGGCCGTGGCATCGGCTTCCACGTGCAGGGGCTGCCGTGGCAACAAGGCCCAGGCCAAGGCGTTGTGAAACAGCCCGTTCAGCTGAAAGTCAGACCGGCCCAGGCGGCCGCTTAGGTTGGTTACGGCCACGTCGTTGCGCCGCAGCAGCAGCTCACCGCTGAGGCGGGTGAGCGGCACGGCCAGGTAACGCCGCAGGCGCAGGCTCACGCCGCGCAGCTGCATGTCGCCGGTGGCGCTGAGAGCTGCCCGCGCCGGGTTTTGGCGAAACGCCCGCAGCTTGCCTTTTAGCTCGCCTTTCAGGCGTACGCTGCCACCTGCGGCCTGCACGGCCGCCACCGGGTGAAAACGCAGCACATCGGCCACGTTCAGCTCGGCCGCCACGCGCAGCGCTATATCCGGGTCGCGCAGGTTGGTGTAGCGCAACGAGCCGCTGAAGGGCCGGTTGCCGAGGCGGCCCCGCACGTCCTGCAGGCGCAACTCGGCGGTACGGGCTGTGGCCAGCCGGCCGTTGTGAAAACTGCCCGTCAGGAACACGTGCTCAATGCGTTGCTCGGTATCCGGGTGGTAAAACGACGCGTCGCGGCAGCCAAACTGCACATCCACCCGCGGGTTGTGCCGGGCCGACAATTCGCCTTTCACAGCACTGCGAAAATACACCTGCCCGCCGCTGCGGTACGCGGCCAGCGGGCGTTGGAGCCGTCGGGGCAGCAGCGCCAGTAACCCCGGCAAATCGGTGTTCTGTCCCTCGGCGCGCACATCCAACTGTAATGGGCCGGCCCAGCCTACGGTGCCCTGCACGGCATAAGTGGCTTCCCCAATCCGTAAGGACGACGGCTCAATGGTCAGCATCTGCCGCGCCCGATCAACGCGTAAGACCGTACTTAGCAATAAGTCTTGATTACGAAAATAGGTATCCGGCCCCAGGCGCAGGCCCGCAACCTGCATCGGCCCGGCGGCGCGAAGCTGTAGCTGCTGGTCGTTGCCTTCCACAGACGCCTTTACGTCGTAAGCCTGCACGGTATAAGCCTGCCGCAGGGTAGAATCGGCGTAGCGCAGCGTCACGTCCTGCAAACGCATCTGCTCCACGGCAAACCGCATAGGCTCGGTGCTGGCCGAGTCCGGCCGCAGAATCAAGTAGTTGAACTCCCCGGCTTGGTTGCGCCGAATATTCACGGCCCCGCGCTGCAGCGTGACTGTGCGGATGCTGTAGCGGCCGCCGAGTACGTCCCAGGCATTGAAGGCGCAGTGTATGGCCTGCAAGCGGGCCAGGGCCGTGGTGTCTTGCGGCAACGAGCCCTGCAGCCGCACCGCGTAGAGCGACACGCTGACGCGCGGAAACTCCTGCCACCACGACAAATCGAAGTGCCCAACCCGCACGGTAGTGCGCAGCTGCCGATTGATGGCCGCCACGAACAAACCGATGATACGCTCCTGCCCCAGCCACAGCCCCACACCGAGTCCGCCGAGTAGCAGCACGACCGTTAGCAAGCCGTAAGCCAAGAATTTTATCGCCCGCACCGCAAAGTTTTTTTTCCTGATCCTGAAACCATTGCGGCAAACCCCTCTTGTTTTTGGGAAAAATAACGCGCCGAATGTCGGCAAAGTGTTGCGCTTTCCGAAAACACCCACCATATTTGCATCCACAAACGGGGTAGCAACTCCGAATTGACAAGGGGGATTAGCTCAGCTGGTTCAGAGCATCTGCCTTACAAGCAGAGGGTCGGCGGTTCGAACCCGTCATCCCCCACACCAATAGAAGCCACTTAGCGGCATCAGCTAGGTGGCTTTTCTATTCCTGATTCGCATAAAGCCGCTTAGTGGCTCGTGCTTCTTGGGAGGTTAGCTCAGTTGGTTTAGAGCGCTTGCTTCACACGCAAGAGGTCGAAGGTTCGAATCCTTTACTTCCCACAACAAAGCCCGTTTCCGCACCGGAAACGGGCTTTGTTTTTTCCCTGGGGTTGGGTCAAGGGCACTCTGCTTTGTCTGCTTGACTAGCGGAAGATGCTTACACGTCCGACGGTGATATCAGGCGCATTGGGCAGCGGCCGTTCGGGCACGATGCTAACGCCTATTTTCTTACTCTGCAGCAACTGAGGGCCTTGCAGCTCGCCTAGTTTGGGCGTGATATCGAATACCAACGTGAGACCGGCGCGGTTGCTTCCTTGCAGGTTGCTGGCCCGGCGCAAGCCGTACAGCGCCTCGCCCCCCACCAACAGTTGGCGAGGAGCACCAGTCCCGCCTTCATCGGGCAGGAGCAGGTACACGTTCAGGATGGTGGCGTCGCGGGTGCCGCGCACGTTCTCCAAGGCCAGGTACACAGGACCTGACGGCGCTTCTCTGGCGCCGAGGTGGTACTGGCCGGCGGGGGTGAGCACCACGCTGGTGCGCACACCCGTTCCGGTCACCGGGAGATGCTCAGCACTAGCACCCAACAATTCAGCATTCTGAGGTAAATCCATTGCACGACTGATCAGACCCGCGCCGCCAGCGTGGCGGGCAACGCGCTGGGTTGGGGACCACGCAACCGCAAGCGAGCATAACGAAAGGCCGTGCCGAAACCCCGCAACTGCCAGGCGGGCGTGCGGGGTGGGTCGAGCCGTTCGCACACCATCAGCATGCTCACCCCCATCATAGCCACTACGTGGCCGTGCGGCAGCAACATAGGCAGCAGCATCGCGGCCCAGCAGGAACCGATGCACCAGCGGCTGTGCTCCAGCCCCATCAGCAACGCGTCCCGATCAGCAGCGGCCCCAAATGCGGCCAAGGCGCGGTGGCGGTGGCAGCGGTTCAGGTAGCGCTGCTTGGCCGGCGAGGCCTGCCAGACGAGAGCCACCAGCCCCACGAGTGCGGCCGGCAGGTAGGATTGGGCATCCCACACGCTTACCAGCAACTCCAGCGCAAGTAAGCCGACGCCGGCAACCATCCACCCCGCGCCGTAACCGGCCACGAATAGCGCGGTGGCACGCGTGCGTCGCCGGGCAAAGCTGGTGGCGCGTACGTGATAGATGGGTTGAATCAGCAGGGGCGCCATCATCGCCACGAGCATCAGGGCCCAGCCCCCTAACAGGGACTGGGCCTGAGCCACGGAGAGTGGTGCCAGCCAGGGTGTGGCGGCCGCGCCAGGCACTGACCAAGCCAGCGCACCCGGGCTGGCCGCGCAGTACGACATGACGCGGGGTGCGGCCGCCCCGTAAGCAAGGGGTGCGAAGGCAGGTTTGAGCAGAATAAGCCAGCCCATAAGGCTAACTGTTAGCACGGTATTGCGGAGCCGCGCATACTCCCGGGGGGTGTACACCATACGCCCGACAGGGAAGGGTAAACTTAGAACGCCTGCCGATACACACTAACCCGGCCGACTTCAACGTCAGCGCCAGCGGGCAGCGGGCGGTTGGGCACGATGGAGACTTGCAGCGCGTCGGCTTCCAGGTTGCCGGCCAGGTGCAGCTGGTCGAGGATGTGGGTCACATCCAGTACCAGGGTTAGCCCCTCTCCGCCATGCTGTCCGTCGGCGGCACTGGCACGGCGCAACCCGAACAGGGCGACTGTGTCAGCCAGCAAAGCATTGCCGTCGCCAGCGGCAGCGCCGGCCGGTGGCTGCACGAACACGCGCAGCACCGTGGCGTCGAAGGTGCCGCGCACGTTTTCCAGCTTGAGGAAGGCTTTATCCGGCGGAGCGGCTTGAGCTGCACGGGCCAAGCTAGCCACGGTTTTACTACGCACGCTCGGGTCAATCTTTACCACCGTCTGCGCCCCGTTTGCCTGGATGCGGAGCGGGCCGTTGTTGGCTCCCAATAGCTCTGGCTGGCGTGGCGCAGCCGCAGCGGCCGGTCCGTTTGATGCTTTTGCAGCGGCGGCTGGAGCGGGGGCACCTAGCAGCGCCAGCCGCGAGGCCAGCTCAGGCTCGGCTACAGGCGGAGTTACCAGTTCTTCGTAGCCGTAATCCAGAGCCCCCAGGTTTGTCACTTGCCCCGGCGTGTAGTACCAAGGCTGGCCATTGAGGTCGGGCATGGCAAAACGTTTGGCTGGTCCGTCCAACCAGCTCGGGGCGGTCGGGTTGGCATTGCCGCTGGCATTCCAGACCGCCCACAGCCGGTCGATATTACAGTGGTGCAGATAGAAAATGGGGTCCAGCGCAGCCGTGCCGGGGTCTGCCATCAGCCCGTAGAGCGGAGAATTATCACTGGGCGCGCCCCCGACGTATACGTGCACCTTGTTGTGCGGATTGCTTTCGAGGCGGCCAAACTGCCCGCCGTCGTGCGAGAAGCCCGTATCCGGCCCGCCGAAACCGTACAGCGGGTCGGCTTTGGTGAACTGGGTTTCGCTTAGCGCCGGCTGCTCCGTCACTTCGTTGGCAGCCGGGGGCAGGTTCGGGTCGTTGGGGTGGGCGGCTTCCCCAGCGGCGGTAGGCACGTAGATATTCGCGTCGCCGTCGGGGCCGTAGCGCATGGTCAGGTACAGCGGGTTGGCGCTGCCATCGGGCAGTTTCGGCTGCGTGAAGGCGGGTGGCATCTGGAACTGGCTGCCCCCTTCGCCCCCAAAGTAATTCCAATAAGGCAGCGCCCACGTATCAGGGCCGCCCTGATGGACGATATCCTGCCGCAGCTGCGTTTCCAGTGCCATCAGGTAACCGCGGTGCCAGGGCAGGAAATACCAGCTGCCGTGCTGGCACTGGTTCCAGTACAGCTCCTGCGCGTCCGGCGAGGGCAGCGGCTTGGTGGGTACGCTGGGCGGCGACGTGATGTAACCCCAAGCTGGGAAGGCTGCCGGATTGGGGTACCACGACGTGTTTGGGTTCACATACTCGCCGTGAATAGCGGCGTAAAACCACCAGCTGGTGGGGTCGTTGAGCGGGCGGCTCATCATCTGACTGACGCCCTTTGCATACCAGAGCAGATCGGGATTATCGAAAGTACCGCCGTTGTTCCAAGCGTTATTCCGTACGTAGTTAGGCATTGTGATTGAGGATAGTGGTGGAAAGCGCCAAAAGTCGACGCGCAGCTCCGCCGGCGAATCAGTACCAGCACTGAATCTGGCCCATCCTCAGATAAATAGGTCCGGTACGGGGCTGCCGGGGCATGTTTGAGGCATGATTAGCCAACCAGCACTTATACCTCGCTCTTTCTGAGCGTACTATCCAATAGAGATTATACGCCGCTACCCTCGCAGGTTGGTCTTCACTGCTTAGACCCTTACATATCAAGCTCCACAATGCAGCAGCCCCAACGGCCGTAGCTGCCTTGTTTCTACCAAGAGCCTAGCTGCTAACTGTCCTGCTAGTCGTGGCCAGGCGCAGACGCTGCCAGGTGATGAGCGGGAAGAGCACGAAGGCTGGCTCGGCAAACAGACGCCAGCGGTACCCCACGAAAAAGACGAGGCTTAGCAGCAGTACAGTCACTGTTGGCAGCAGCAACAGGGTGTCGGCGGGCTGAAAACGCAGGCCGCGCCACCGCAGCGCTGTCACCACGAGGCTGAGCAGAAAAGTCAGGTGCACGGCCGCTGTGAGCGGGTGGTAGCGGGTGCGGTAATCGTTGGCCACAAAGTTTTCGGGACTAAAGAAGGCCCCCAGCTTCCGGCCCAGCAGCCCTACCTCGGCGGCGGGGTGCGTCGTTATCCAAGTGCGGGCCAGGCGGGCGCGGGCCTGGCTTTCCTGGTATTGGTCCAGGCTGGATAGCTGCGGAATCTGCTGCTGCACCCAGCGGCCAAAGGGCTTGTCGACTTCATCCCAATCGAACATGAAGCGGCCCGTGCTGACGCTGTTGTGGCCCTGCAGCAACTCGAAGCCGGGCTGCGTACTCAGGATGTACACCCCGAACAACCGGTGATTCTTGAGCAGCACCGGCAGGTGCAGGGTCAGCGTGAGCAACAGCGTCAGAACGGCCGGGCGCCATACCACGGCGCGGGCCGCCCAACCCTGGCGCCTGCTGCGCCAAAGCAGGTAAGCGAACATCAGCCCGTAGACGGCCAGCAGGTAGCCCCGCAACAGGCATGACACCACCACCACGGCGGCCAGGGCCCAGGCCTTGGCCGTGGGCATGGGCCGTCCTTCCAGCAACCGCAGCAATTGGTACGTGCCCCACACCAAGGCGGGCAGGCAGAGGTTTTCGTACCAGAACCACGCCCCGATGTACCAGAGCACCGAGGGGTATAGCGCCAGCAGCAGCCCACCGGCCCAGGCCGGCCGCTCGGGCACGCGGTACCAGCGCAGGGTCCGTTGGGCATAGAGCCAGGTCACGACGCCGCCAATGGCCATCAGGAGGTAGGCCGTGGCGGTGAAATAGTGCCGCGGCAGGCCCAGCCGAAACCAGGCGGCGTATACCCACACCGGAAAAGTAGCGTGGAAGGCATCGGGGCGGAGCTGCTGGTGTACGGCGTCGTAGCTCACGTAGCCGCGCCCCTGCAGCAGGTTTTCGGCGATGCGACCGTTGCGCACCTCGTCCCAGTTCCATTCCAGCCCCGGGTTGTTGTGCCAGAGCAGGCCCAAGCGCAGCCCGACAAGCAGCGCAGCCAGCAGCCAGAACCAACGGGGAAGACGACGCAGCATACGGGCGAAGGTAGTAGCCAACCGGGCAAAAGCCGGCCGCTACCTTTGCGCTCCTCTCCCCCACCGCACTATGTTGTTTCGCTCGTTGCTTCCCGCTTCCCGTTTGGGCCGTCTGCTGGTGCCGGCCTTCTTTCTGGGCTTGCTGCTGCTGGGCCTGGCGCTGCACCGCGACTACGGCGTGTCCTGGGACGAGCCGGTGGACCGGCTGAACGGCAACGTCAACGCCAAGTACATTGCCGAGCGCATTGCCCCCGAGCTGGCCCGTCGCCAGGAAAACTACCACCTCATTCCCGAGCTGGCTACCTACCCCGACCAGGACCACGGTGTTGTATTTGAGCTACCCTCAGCACTGGTTCTGAAGGCGCTAGGTATTCAGGATTCGCAGCAGGCGTACCACGCCCGTCACCTGATGATTTTCCTGCTCTATTGGTTGGGGCTGCTGGCCTTTTACGGCCTGGCGCAGCTACGCTTCCGCGACTGGCGGCTGGCCTTGTTGGGTACGGCGGTGCTGCTTTGCACCCCGCGCCTGTTCGCCGATGCTTTCTACAACGCCAAGGACGGGCTGTTTCTGGCCTTTTTCACTACGGCCATGTTCACGCTGGCCTATTTGCTGCGCCGGCCGTCGTGGGGCCGTGTAATAGGGCACGGAATAGCCACCGGGGTTACCATTGCCTTGCGCGTCAACGGCGTGCTGCTGGTGCCGCTCACGCTGCTGGGCCTGGGACTGGCGCTGTATCGCCGGCGCAACCCGCGCGCAACGGGCAACAGCGCGGTGGCCTGGCTGCTCACAGCCGCAGCCGTGACGATGCTGTTCTGGCCGTACTTGTGGGAGCAGCCGGTAACGCATTTTCTGCAGGCTTTCCAGAACTTCAGCCGCTTTCCCCGCGGCGCTACCAGCGTGCTGTACGGTGGCGGCTGGGTATCGGCCCTTAATCTGCCGTGGCACTACGTGCCGTGGTGGATGCTCATTACCACACCTTTGGCCTACACAGTGGGCTTCATACTGGGTGCCGTGTGCTGGCTGGGGCGCTACGCGACGCGCCTGCCGCGGGTGCTAGGCACGTACGCCGGCACACTGGATGTACTGACGGGCGCCTGGCTGCTCGGTCCGCCCGTGGCCGTCATCGTTTTCAATTCCGTGCTCTACGACGGCTGGCGGCACTTGTATTTCATCTTTCCGGCCTTCGTGCTGGCGGGGCTGCACGGCGTTCAGGCCCTGCTGCGGTGGCGGCGCCAGTGGCAGCGCCCCGCGTTACGGCGGGTGGCCGCCGGAGTAGCCGCCCTGCTGCTGCTGGGGGCGCTGGAGCCGCTGTGGCGCCTCGTGCGCGACCATCCGCACCAGCAAGTGTACTTCAGCCTGTTGTCGCCCGCTACCATTGAGCGCGGCTACGAGCGGGACTACTGGGCCCTGAGCTACCGCGCGGGCCTGGAGTGGGTGCTGCAGCACGATTCGGCCGCTCAGGTTACCGTTGCTTCTTACCGGCCCGAGCCGGTGTACAACAACCTGCAGATTCTGGCGCCGGCGCAGCGGCAGCGCATCGTGCGCGCCTACGGGCCGGAGGCGAAGTACTTTATCAGCAACTACCGCTGGCACCCCGAAACCTACGCCGACTCAATGGGCCGCGAGGTGTACGTGCTGCGCGTCAACGGGCTGAAGGTGCTGTCGGTATTTCGGCGGCCATAGCGGCCAGCGCCCGTAGCTGCTCGTGCAGCTGCAGTACCTGCGGCAGCACCAGCTGCTGGTCGTCGTTGCGGATGACGTAGTCGGCCCGGCGCAGCTTTTCCTCTTCGCTCAGCTGCTTGCCGATGATGGCCAGGATGTCCTGCGGCGTGCGGTGCGGGTCGCGGTGCAGCACGCGCTGCTGCCGGATGGCCTGCGGGGCATACACCGTGATGATGCGGTCGAGCTGCTGCCACGAGCCCGACTCGTACAGCAAGGCCGCTTCCTTGAGCACATAGGCATGGCCAGCGTGCTCCTGCGCCTTGGCCCAGGCCGCGAAGTCGTGGCCTACGCGCGGGTGTACCAGGCCGTTGAGCCGCGCCAGCTGCTCGGGGTTGTTGAACGCCACCTGCGCCAGGTACGTGCGGTTGAGGCCTTCGGGCAGGTAGGTTTCGGGGCCGAAGGCGGCGGTGAGGCTGGCGTGCAGCACCGGGTCGTGGTTCATGACCCATTTGGCGCGGGTGTCGGCGTCGTACACCGGCACGCCCAGCAGGGCAAACAGCCGACACACCACCGTCTTGCCTGAGCCGATTCCGCCCGTAATGCCGATTTTCAACATAGGCTACTCTTGTGTTGGGGGCGTAGGACTGCGGCGCACGCGCACCACGGGCGTTTGCAGGCGGGCCCCGCGCACCGTATACGGCAGCGGCCGAAACTGCAGCTGCACCGTGGAGTCATCGGGCCGCAGCTGGCGGTAGTCGGCAAACACCTGCACTTGGCTTACGTCAAGCCGGGCGGAATCTTCGGGGAAATACTGCACCTCTACCGGTACCTGCGCCGGCTGCAAGTGCAGTTCCGGTGCGCCGGCCGGGTAGTTTTGCAGCGTGGGGGTGAGCAGCACCTTGCGCGTGCGCACTTGCCGGGGCTGCAGCTTCACCTGTACCTGCTGCACGTCGGTTTCCACCAGGGCCGGGCCACCGATGGGCACGATAATGCTGCCGTCGGAGCTACCGGCGGGGGCCGTGGGCAGGTGTACCTGGTAGTAGCCGGGCCAGGAGCCTAGCGTAGCGGCCGGCCCCCGGAACGTCACTTCGGCCGGCACGAAGCGGGCCGCAAAGGGCAGCGCCGTGCCGTTGGCGGCCGGGCTCAGGCGCAGCGGCAGGCGGCGCGTCACCAGCTGATCGAACTCGAAGTACACCGTATCGGTGAGCACCGCGTTCAGTTGCAGGCCTTCCATAGCGCCCACCAGCCCGGGCCGTAGCGCGGTGCCCGGCACAGCGCCGCTACCGCCGGGGTGGCGCACCATCACCTCGGCCGGCTTGATGTCCAGCCCCAGCGTATTGCGCAGCAGCTTCCAGCCGCGGCCCGTAGCCTGCACCTCCACGCGCCCGGCCAGGGGCCGCACCGGGATGAAGCGGGCTTCGTCGTAGCGCCACTGCAGCGGGTAGCTGATGCGCGTAGTATAAGTCTTGTTCAGCGCGTTGAGCAACCACAGCGTGACGGCGGCCAGAAAGCACGTCGTCACCACCCGCCAGAAACTGCGCTCCGGCTCCGAGAGCGGCCGCACAAACCAGCGGGCCAGGGAACGGGCAGTTTGCAGGGGCATGGCGCTTCGGTTAAAAAAGCAATATAGCGCCTTAGGCGGCCGTTTCGCCAGTCGTTTTGGCCGCGTCGAGCTGACGGGCAATGGCCGTGCGGTCGAAGGTCAGGCGCAGGCCCTTGTCCACTTCCAGCACTACTTTGTCCTCGCTCAGCTCGGCCACGCGGCCGTGCAGCCCACCGATGGTTACTACCCGTGCGCCCTTACTCAGGTTTTCGCGCAGCTTACGCGCATCGGCGCTGCGCTTTTGCTGCGGCCGGATGAAGAAAAAATAGAAAACCAGCACAAAGCCCAGTAGCATGATGAGCTGCATGGGGTTGTTGGCGGCCGATGCCTGCAGAAACAGAGAAAGGAACATGGGGAGGGGTATGCATTTAAAAGTTAATGAGTTAAGGAGCAGTCATGAGAATCGCTCATAACCGCCTTAACTCATTAACTCACAACTTGAAGCTTACTGCGCCAGAGGCCCCTGCGAGCCGTCGGGCAGGATGTTGCCTTTGATGGTCACCACCGTGGTGCTGGGCTGGGTGTTGGCCATGATGGTCACCGTTTTGTTCTGCATGCCCGACTTGCCGTGCGAGTCGAACTGCACCTCGATGTTGCCTTTCTGGCCCGGCGCAATCGGGTCTTTCGGCCATACCGGCACGGTGCAGCCGCAAGAGGCCTGCGCGTTGTCGATGAGCAGCGGGCTCTTGCCCGTGTTGGTGAAGGCGAAGGTGTGCTTCACCACGTCGCCCGGCTTGATGTCGCCGAAGTTGTACTCGGCCTCGGCGAAGGTCATCACCGGCGCGTTCGGGTTCGGAGCAGCCGTTTCAGCGGTTACGTTCGGGTTGTCGACGGTGGGGTTGGCGGCGTCGGCGGCCTGGGTGGCGGCGGCGTTCATGCCCGACTCACCCACTTCGGTTTTCTGCTGGTTGCAGGCGCCCATCGAGAGCAGGCCGGCAGCCAGCAGGGCGGAGAACAGAGTGCGTTTCATGGAATCTAAAGGAGATGGAAAGGCGCCGCTTGCGTTACCGGCGGCGCACCGGTAGCCCAAAGATAAGGCAATGGGCAGTACTTGTTCCCGATGAAAAAGAACGTCATCCCGAGCCCAGACAGAGAGTCTTGCGTGTTGATGGCGGGCAGTACGCCCTTGTGAGCAAACTGCTATCCACCGTCAGCACGCGAGGTTCCTCGACAAGCTCGGAATGACGTTCCGGGATTATCCGCCCGAATTACTTCAGGTTATTAATCACGTTCTGGGCGAACTGCTGGGTGCTGGCCGAACCGCCCAGGTCGCCGGTGCACTGCTCCTTGTTGCGCAGCGTCTCGTTCAGGGCGTTTTCGATGCGGGTAGCCGCTTCCTTTTCGCCCAAGTGCTCCAGCATCAGCAGGGCCGAGCGCAGCAGGGCCGTGGGGTTGGCAATGCCGCGGCCGGCAATGTCCGGAGCCGAGCCGTGCACGGCTTCGAAGATGGCCATGTCGTCGCCGATGTTGGCGCCCGACACCACCCCGAGCCCGCCGACGAGGCCGGCGCACAGGTCGGAGAGAATGTCGCCGAACAGGTTGGTCGTCACAATCACGTCGAACTGCTCGGGCTTGGTCACGAGCTGCATGCACATGTTGTCGATGATCTTGTCCTCGTACTGAATGTGCGGAAACTCGCGGGCGGCCTCGGCAGCGGCGTCGAGCATGATCTTGCCCGGCACTTTCAGGATGTTGGCCTTGTGAGCCAGCGTCACCTTCTTGCGGCCGTGCTTGGCGGCGTAAGCGAAAGCCGCGCGGCAGATCTTGCGGGCCCCAGCCACCGACACGCGGGCGATGGAGTCGCCGATGCCGTGGTGCTCATCCCACAGCTCCAGGCCGGCGTACAGGCCCTCGGTGTTTTCGCGGAACAGCACGATGTCGATGCCCGAGTAGCGCGAGGCGATGCCCTCCGTGGTCTTGGCCGGGCGCAGGTTCTGGTACAGGTCGTACTTCTGGCGCAGGCTCACGTTGATGGAGCGGAAGCCCTTACCCACCGGTGTGGTGATGGGGCCTTTCAGCGCTACGCGGTTCTTTTCCAGCGAGTCGAACAGCGCCTGGGGCAGCAGCTCCCCCGACTGGTCGAAGGTAGTCTGGCCGGCGTTCTGTTCTTCCCACTGAACGGGGACTTGGGCCGCGGCGAAAATGTCCTGCACGGCGCGGGTGATTTCAGGACCGATGCCGTCGCCGGGGATGAGGGTGATGGTATGCATGACGAGGAGAATGGGCAAAAAGCGAATGTGCAGAATGTGAGAAATGTGGTCAATGTGCCGTCAGGGGAATGAGCACACCAACCACATTTCTCACATTCTGCACATTCAATTACAGCGCCGTCCGGCGCGAGTTGATCTGGTTGATGAGCTGGTCCACGTCCCCGAGCAGCTGCTCGGCCTTGTCCTTCGCGTCGCGGATGACGCGCTGGCCTTCGGCGCGGGCCGACGAGGGGCCTTCTTCCGTGCGGCTGGTCACCAGGCTTTCCGTCAGGTCAGCCAGGATTTCGCGGGTACGCTCCAGCTGATAGCTCAGCCAGCTGCGGGTCTCGCGGCCTTTTTCGGGGGCGAACAGAAGGGCGACGGTGGCTCCGGCGAGGGCGCCGGTCGTGAAGCACAGGATGCCGGTAGTGGTTTTGCTAGCCATGGGGCGGAGCGGAAAAAGGGGATGGAATGCGCGGGCAAGGTACTAAACCTATGCGCTCAACGGTAGCGGCGGGCCGGGGGTTTTCGAATGATTTTGCTTCGTACCTACCCGGCGCCACTGCCGGGCTTACTGGTTGTCCAGCAGCCCGCGGCCCGACTTGCGGATGGCGCCGCTGGCCATCAGGTCTTGGGCCAGCTTATCGAGGATGCCGTTGACGAACTGCTTGCTCTTGGGCGTGCTGTAGAGCTTGCTGATTTCGATGTACTCGTTGATAGTCACCTTCACCGGAATCGAGCGGAACAGGTGCATTTCGCACAGGGCCATCTTCAGGATGATCTTGTCGAGCAGGGCCACGCGCTCCACGTCCCAGTTCTGCACGGCGCCGCTGATGAGCTGCTCGTAACGGGCGTCGTCGGTCAGGGTCTGCTTGTAAAGCGTTTCGGCAAACTCCTTGTCTTCCTTCCAGTTGGCCGACAGCGACAGCAGCTCCATGTTCTCGTCGGTGCTTTCCTCCAGCATCTTCAAGGTCTTCACCACCAGGTTCTTGACGATGCTGCGGTTTTCCTCCCAGTTCAGGTCCTGCTCCTCCAGCAACGCCGGAATGGCCTCGCCCTTGAACACGAAGGTCTTATAGATGTACTTGAGGATTTCCTGGTCGGCCGCGTAATCCCGGGTCCCGTCCTCGGCGGAGGCTGCTTCGAGGTAGCTACGCACTTCGGTATCGTTGCGCATCTCGTTGCGCCACGCCGTGCGCAGGGCCTCCATCTCGTCTTCGCCGGCCCACTGCAGGGTACGGCGGATGGTTTGCTCCTGCAACTGCTTGTTGTCGGCCAGCTTCTGCAGCACGGGGCTTTGCTCCAGCTTGGTGGTATCGGCCAGGTTCTCCTTGTTGGTGGTGAAGCGACGCGCTTCGCGCTGGCGCTCCTCTTCCAGCACCAGCCGTAGGGCAGCGGGCAGGTTGAGCAGGTGCAGGTACTGATCGTGGATGCTCTCGGTGGCGTGCAGCATCTGGTTCAGATAGAAGGTATTTTCCTTCTGCACCTGCTTTTGGTAGTAGCGGATGGCGTCCTGCACGGCATCGTTTACTTCCTTGTTGTCCAGCTGCTCCGGCTCCTGGGTACCGCCGGCCTTGTGCCACTCGCGGAAGCCCGCTTCGGCCAGCTTCTGCTGCCCCTGCAGCAAGCGGCGGTCCTGGGGCACCATGGAGTTCAGGTCGGGCTGAAAAGCTTCGCCGATGCGGTCCAGGCCCAGTAAGAAATCGGAGGACACGGCTTGGTCATAGGCATAAAGAGCCTGCATGACTTTGATACGAAGCGTACGGCGGTTAAGCATTTTCGAGTATTGAGTACAGAGAAGTGAGAAGTGAGAACCTCTTTTTCTCTAAAGAAGTGCGGGACTAGTCGCCCAAAGATTGATGAAGGCCATAAAGCATCCGTTGCAGCTCGTCGAGGCGCTGGCTCATGGCCTGCGCGCTGTCGGCTGATACGTAGCCAATGGTTTGGGCCAGCAGAAACTGGGTTTCCAATTCATAGGCCGAGCCGGTGGCTATAGCCAGAAACTGCCGAAACTCCAGTCTGGAATTGCGGCCGGCGCCTTCAGCAATGTTCGAAGGAATCGAGACGGCAGCGCGGCGCATCTGGGAAGTCAACCCAAACCGCTCGTCGCCTGGAAAGCCGGCGCACTGCTCGTAGGTGAGCTGGGCGGCCTCCATGGCTTTCTGCCATACTTTCAATTCCTTGAATCGATGCTTCATTTTGGTTTAGAAGTGAGTATAGAGAAGTGAGAAGCGAGACGACGTTCAGCTTTTGAAGAAAGACTCCAGCATCCAGCACATCAAGTCTCCCTTCTCACCTCTCTATACTCCTGTCTAACGCTAGTACGTCGACTTCACCTTACCGATGGCAGCAATGCGCTGCTCGGCCTGGCGAATGGCCGCTTGCTGCGGGTGCAAGCCCTCGGCGGCGGCTTTCTCCAGTACCTGGAGGGTGTAGTCGTAAATTTTTTCGGTCTGGGTGAGGGCGCCCTGGCGGGTGCTGCCCGTCACTTCGGAGTAGACGTTGATCAGGCCGCCAGCATTGATGAGGAAGTCGGGGGCGTACACGATGCCGCGCTCCACCAGGGCCGGGCCATGCACGTTCTCTTCCTTGAGCTGGTTGTTGGCGCAGCCCGCCACCACGGCGCAGCGCAGGCGGTCGATGGTGTCGTCGTTGATAGTGGCCCCGAGGGCACACGGCGAGTAGATGTCTACCTCTTGGTCGTAGATGTCGTCGAGGCCTACCACCTGGGCACCGAAGCGGGCACCGGCTTCCTCGGCGCGCTCCTTGTAGTAATCGGTCAGCACGATCTGGGCGCCTTCCTTGGTGAGGTGCTCCAGCAGGTAAGTACCCACGTGGCCCACGCCCTGCACGGCAATGCGCTTGCCCGCGAGGCTATCCGAGCCGAATGCCTTCTTGGCCGCGGCTTTCATGCCCATGTAGGTACCGTAGGCGGTTACCGGCGACGGGTCGCCCGAGCCGCCCATCGATTCGGGCAGGCCGGCTACGTGCTTGGTTTCCATGCGGATGTACTCCATGTCCTTGGTGGTCATGTTCACGTCCTCGGCCGTGATGTACTTGCCGTTGAGGTTCTGTACGAAGCGGCCGAACTTGCGCAGCAGCGCCTCGGTCTTGATGGTTTTGGCGTCGCCGATGATGACGGCCTTGCCGCCGCCCAGGTTGAGCCCCGAAATGGCCGCCTTGTAAGTCATGCCGCGCGAGAGGCGCAGCACGTCGTTCAGGGCTTCGGCCTCGGTAGCGTAGTGCCACATGCGCGTGCCGCCGAGCGCGGGTCCGAGCACGGTATTATGAATGCCGATGATGGCGCGCAGACCGGTTTCGTGGTCGTGGCAGAATACCACCTGTTCGTGCTGATGATCAGCAATCTGGCCGAAAATGCTGGTTTCCGGCAGGGCTTGAATCTCAACCATGGGGATTTTTTTTGTGGGAATGGGTTGGGAGAAAAAGGGCGCGTAGTGGTTATCGAACCAGCCGCCGCTTGTTTGCCGCCCAATGAGTGCCATGGCCGGTTTTCGCGCCGGACTACCCACTACGCAGTACCTTTGGCCACTGCCCCGAAACCGGGCGCAAAGGTAACCCGTTTTTCGGACTACGCCCACCGGCAACGCTCCCAAAACGGCTCCGTTCAGGCCCCTTCTCCCCCGCCCGTGAAAGCCCTCCGCGCTACCGATAAATACCTGATTCGCTACAAATGGCACTTCCTTGGCGGGGTGCTCTTCGTGGCCCTGAGCACGCTGTTGGCCATTTTTCCGGCCCAGGTGGTGCGCTACGCCTTCGATCTGGTGCAGGAAGGCATCGACCTGTACCACCTCTTCGCCGGCACCAACGCCCAGCAGCAGATTTACGGCTTGTTCGGGCGCAACATCATTCTGTACGGCTCGCTTATCATCCTGCTGGCTTTGCTGCGCGGCGTGTTCCTGTTCTTCATGCGCCAGACGCTCATTGTGATGAGCCGCCACATCGAGAACGACCAGAAGAACGAGATTTACCAGCACTACCAGTCCCTGCCGCTGAGCTTCTACCGCCGCCACAGCACCGGCGACCTGATGTCGCGCATCTCCGAGGACGTGGGCCGGGTACGCATGTATATCGGGCCGGCCATCATGTACTTCCTGCAGCTGGTCATCCTGTTCCTGCTCATCGTGCCCCTGATGCTGGTGGTGAACGTGAAGCTGACTCTGCTCACCCTGCTACCGCTGCCCATTCTGAGCGTGAGCATCTTCTACGTCAACGGGCTGATTGAGAAGAAGTCCGACGAGATTCAGAAGGCCCTGGCCGGCATGACCACCTTCGTGCAGGAAGCCTTTTCAGGTGTGCGGGTGATTAAGTCGTTTGTGCGCGAGGAGGATTCCCACCGCAACTTCACCGTCGCCTCCGACGAGTACCGCGGCAAGTCATTGAGCCTGAACTTCGTCAACTCGCTGTTCTTCCCACTCATCCTGTTTCTATCGGGCATCAGCACGGTCGTTACCGTTTGGGTTGGCGGGCAGGAAGTTATCCGCGGCACTATCACCACGGGCACCATTGCCGAATTTCTGATTTACGTGAATCTGCTCACCTGGCCGGTGACGGCGCTGGGCTGGACGTCGTCTTTGGTGCAGCGCGCAGAGGCCTCGCAGGCCCGCATCAATGAGTTCCTGAACCAGCAGACCGACATCGTTTCGCGCCAGCACGTGGAACGACCGATTCAGGGTGACATCGTGTTCGAAAGCGTGTCGTTCGTGTACCCCGACACCGGCATTCGGGCCCTGCAGGACGTGTCGTTCCGCATTCAGCCGGGGCACACGCTGGCCGTCATCGGCAATACCGGCTCGGGCAAAACCACCGTGGCCAACCTGCTCTGCCGCCTCTACGACGTGACGGAGGGCCGCATCCTGGTGGATGGCGTGGACGTGCGCGACTACACCCTGACCTCCTTGCGCAGCCAGGTCGGCTACGTGCCCCAAGATGTGTTCCTCTTCTCCGATACCATCCGGCACAACATCGCCTTCGGCCTCGACCACTTCACGGATGCGCAGATTGAGCAGGCCGCCAAGGACGCCGACGTGTACGAAAACATCATCCGCTTTCCGGAGGGCTTCGAAACCAAGGTCGGCGAACGGGGCATCACCCTCTCGGGCGGGCAGAAGCAGCGCGTGAGCATCGCGCGGGCCTTGGTGAAGGAGCCCAGTATCCTCATCCTGGACGACTCGCTGTCGGCTGTCGATACCAAGACGGAAAACGCCATCCTGGCCAGCCTGCAGCGCATCATGGAGAACCGCACCAGCCTGATCATTTCGCACCGCGTGTCGTCGGTAAAGCTAGCCGACCATATCCTGGTGCTCGACGATGGCCGCATCGTGCAGCACGGCACCCACGAGGAACTGATGGCCGAGCCAGAGGGCTTGTATCGGGCGCTTTACGAACGACAGCTGCAAAGCGAAGAGGCTTAATACATTAAGCTTAATTAAGCCAAGAGGAAGGATGAGCAGGTGAGTGGCCCGTTCGTCCTTCCTCCTTCTGTTTTTCTGCTGATTCCGCCGTCCATTGTCTGCTGGGCGTAGCGAGGAACTGCCGCTACAAAGCCTATTAGCTATTTCCTTACCCTCGTCGATGATGCAGAAACGCATCTTCCATGCGCTGGGCAGCTAGCTGACGTCAGAAGCCGGAAGCACAACAAAAAAGCCCTTCAGCCCGATGGGGCCGAAAGGCTTTGAAGCAAGGACGTAGCGCGGCTATTGATTCAGCGTCAGACGGCGCATGAAGGTTTTGTCGGCCACCACGCAGCGCACCACGTAGCTGCCACCCGGCAGGTTGCCCAGCGGCACCGACATCGCTGCGCCGTTGGCCAGCATGGATTTCGTAAGCACAGCCCGGCCATCGGAGTCGTTCACCTCCAGCTGCATCGGGCCTTTGGCGTTGGTTCGCACCCGCAGCGTGTGATTTACGGGGTTGGCCTCCACGTTGAAGGTGATGCTAGGCCCATCGACTTTGCGCTGCACTGAATCCGAAGTAATCAGTGCGGGCTTGGTCGCAGGGGAGTTTTGGGCCATGCCCACGGTGGGCAGAGCAGCAAATAAAATTGAGTAAACAAACGCTTTCATAGGCGGAGAGACGACGGCGTTTCAGCCCCAAAGATAGGGCTTTTTCTGGCGTTGACAGGTGGCTATCAGCTGTCAACGTGTTTAGCCGCTGGCTAAACACAACCGTTTCAAATTTCGTGCCCATCATGAAAAAGCCAGAGCGCAGAAAAAAATCCTGCCTTAGGGGTTGCACATGTGTATAGCTAGCATGTACATTTGCACCCACATTGTCTGAAAACGGGGTGTAGCGCAGCCCGGTAGCGCGCTACGTTCGGGACGTAGAGGCCGTAGGTTCGAATCCTGCCACCCCGACTACCAAGAAGCAATAGCCAATACCAGGAGGCTGTTGCGAGGACAATGTACCGGCGCCTTTCCCGAAAGGCGCCACGCTCGGGGTGTAGCGTAGCCTGGTATCGCGCCAGCATGGGGTGCTGGAGGTCGCAGGTTCGAATCCTGCCACTCCGACGAAAGCCCGCCGAACAGCAGTTCGGCGGGCTTTTTTCGTTTTACCCATTCATTATCAAATAATTCTACCTACCCGCTAAACACACTCTCGTCGCTGTGTATTAGCCAAAGCCTATTCTGCGTTGACTCGCTTTCTATCCTCCATTTCACATGAAAAAACTACTGTTCTCTTTATTCTTGACTTCCGTCGCCCCGGTGACGACGCAAGCGCAAAGCCTCGCTGGCAAAACCCTACTTACGGGCAATATCGGCTACAACAGCAACGGCCGCACCGTCCAAACGCCGGGCACGACGCAATCCGAAGCACTTGACAGGCAGTTTCAGTTTGGCGTTGGGGCGGGCTATTTCGTTGCGGAACACTTGGTGCTGGGCCTGTCAGGGAGCTATCATTTCCTGCGGCAAACCAATGAGCAGCCGGATAGCTTTGACTCAAGCATTATTCATAGCTGGGAAACCCGCAGCCATAACAGAGCGGTTGGTCCGTTTGCTCGCTACTACTTCATGCTCACCGATAAGATGGGCTTGTTTGGCCAAGCTACCGTAAGTTATTCCTGGGGTGATGCGTCAGCCGTAACGTCAAGCTCTAATACTTACCACATTACTTCCACGGGCCGCGGCGGCATGGCCCAGCTCACACCCGGGTTTGTATTTTTTCCCAGCAGCCGGGTAGGAATTGAACTTACCGCAGGCACGTTGGTAACCGGTTTTTCGAACGGCAAATCCTCATCGGATTCTCCGGGCTCAATTACTACGAAAACCAAAAGTCAGTTCACCTCAGCCGCTTTTGGCCTTAGCCAATTGCAGCTGGGCGCCTCACTGTACCTTGGTCACTAATCCTTGAGGATCGGCCCGGTTTGCTACCAAAGCACCGGGCCGCCTTCTTTGGGCAGAATAGGCTATGCGGTGGCACTGACTAGCAGCCAGGACTTAAAGCCCGGATAGTCATTTGATAAATCAACCAGGTATTGGTCCCGGTGGCTAAGCATCTGTACTTGCCGTGGTACCTCCACCTGCGCGGCCACACCGGGCGCCAACACTTCCGGGAACTTGCACGGGTGCGCCGTGGCCAGGAATACGCCCGGGGCTGACTCGTGGGGGTGCGCCTGCCGCCACTGCTGCCAAGCCCGCCAGGCAATGGCCGTGTGCGGGCACAGCACGTAACCGTGGGCATCGAATGCTGCCTGCATAGCCGCGCGGGTTTCGTCATCGGAGTAGCTATAGCCGGTGACCAGGGCGCTGAGTCTGGCGGCATCGTCGCGGAACAGGTCGGCAATGCGGGCCCAGTTGCTGGGGTTGCCCACGTCCATGGCGTTGGCAATGGTGGCTACGGACGGCCTGGGCTGGTACTGGCCGGTGCGCAAAAAGGTGGGCACGGTGTCGTTGGCGTTGGTAGCGGCCAGAAACTGGCACACCGGCAGGCCCATCTTCCAGGCCAGCAAGCCCGCGCTCAGGTTGCCGAAGTTGCCGCTGGGCACGGAAAAAACTACTTCCCTGTGGCCCAGGCGTTGCAGCTGGGCGTAGGCCCCCACGTAGTAAAACGCCTGCGGAATCAGCCGGGCAATGTTGATGGAATTGGCCGAGGTCAGCCGGAAACGCTGGTTCAGCTCCTCGTCGGCAAAGGCCTGCTTTACCAGGGCCTGGCAGTCGTCGAAGGTCCCGTCGATTTCGAGGGCGCGAATGTTCTGGCCGTTGGTAGTCAGCTGCTGCTGCTGGATGGGGCTGACCTTGCCTTTAGGGTACAGGATGGTCACGCGCACGTTCGGCACGCCCAGAAAGCCTAAGGCTACGGCGCCGCCGGTGTCGCCGGAAGTAGCCACCAGCACGTCGAGCGGACGGCCGCCTTCCTGCGCGAGGTAGTAACCCATCAGCCGGCTCATAAACCGGGCGCCGAAGTCCTTGAACGCCAGGGAGGGGCCGTGAAACAGCTCCAGCACGTAGGTATTGGTGCTGAGCGGGACTACGGGCGCCGGGAAGCTTACGGCATCGTCGACGATGCGCCGGAGCTGCTCGGCGGGTAGCGCATCCTGCAGCAGCGCGTGGGCTACTTCGAAGGCAATCTGCGGTAAGGTTAAAGTGGGCAGCCGGGCCCAGAACTCAGCCGGCAAGCGTGGAACATCGACGGGCATGTACAGGCCCTGGTCGGCGGGCAGGCTCTGAAACAAGGCCTTCCGGAACGGCACGCGCAGCGCCCGGTTGTTGGTGCTATACAAGTTCATGGCGGAGCACTTTGGGCCCTTGGGCGTTGATAGGCGACACGTAGGCCTGGCTGCCGACCTGCAAGGAGGTGAGGTGCTGCTGCAGCCGCTCGGTAATGGCATGGGCAGTGGCGGCATCGTGGGCGAAGGCGAAAACCGACGGCCCCGACCCCGAAATGCCGAAGCCAATAGCCCCGGCAGCCATGGCCAGCTCGCGTAGGCGGTAGAAATCCGGAATCAGAATGGCGCGGGCGGGCTCCACCAGCACGTCCTGCATGCTGCGGCCGATCAGGGCGGTATCGTTCAGGAACAGGCCGCTGACCAAACCCGCCACGTTGCCCCACTGCGTCACGGCGTCTTTCAGCAGCACGGTGCGGCGAATCAGCTGGCGGGCGTCGCGGGTAGGCACTTCCACATCGGGAAAGACGATGGCGCAGTACAGCTCCGGCGGAAACGGGAGCCGCACCACGTCGAGCGGCTCGTAGCTGCGGATGAGCACGAAGCCGCCCAGCAGCGCCGGCGCTACGTTGTCGGCATGGCCGGTGCCGCAGGCCAACTCCTCCCCCAGCATGGCGAAGGGCAGCAGCTGCAGCGGCGTGAGCGGCTGGCCGAGCAGCGCATTGGCTGCCACGAGGCCCGCTACGGTGCTGGCCGCGCTGGAGCCCAGCCCGCTGCCAATGGGCATCTGCTTGTGCAATTCGATGTCAAGACCAACGTCTTCGCGGCCGAGGTGCCGCAGGAGCTGTTGCACGCTGGCACTGACGGTGTTGTGGGCCGCGTCGAGGGGCAGGCGGCCGTTGTCGCCGGTGATGCGGCGGATGCGTACACCCGGCGTATCGGTGCGGGTCATCAGCACTTCGTCGCCGGGGGCATCGACGGCAAAACCCAGGATATCGAAGCCGCAGACCACGTTGGCGACGGTAGCGGGGGCAAATACGCGGATGGAATCGAACATAAATACGGTGAATTCAGCTGGGAATGCGGCTATGAGGTGGGGGATACGGCTAAGGTTCCTACGTCTTTACATCGTTGAGCCACGCGGGCTAGGCTAGCGGGTACCAACGTTGATCAGGTCGGCAAAGACGCCGGCGGCCGTGACTTCGGCGCCGGCGCCGGGGCCTTTCACCACCAGGGGGCGCTCCTTGTAGCGTTCGGTGGTGAAGGAAATGATGTTGTCGGCGCCGGAAAGTTGGTAGAACGGGTGGCTGGCATCGACCATGTCCAGCCCGATCCGCACCTGCCCGTCTTTGAGCCGGCCGATGTAGCGCAGCACTTTGCCGGCTTGCTCGGCCTGTGCTTTCAGGCGGTTAAAGTAGTCGGCCTGGGCTTCTAGCGCCTGGTAGAACGCCTCCACCGTAGGCGCGGATAGGCAGCTGGCTGGCAGCATGGGCTCGATGATAACGTCGTCGGGCTCCAGGGCGTGGCCGGCGTCGCGGGCCAGAATGAGCATCTTGCGCATGAAGTCCCGCCCGTTCAGGTCGTCGCGCGGGTCGGGCTCGGTGTACCCCTTTTGCTGGGCTTCGCGCACGATATCGTGGAAGGCCGCCGCACCGCGAAAGTGATTGAAGATAAACGAAATCGTGCCGGACAGGATGGCTTCAATCCGCTCGACCCGGTCGCCCGAGGTGCGCAGGTCCTTGAGCGTGCGGATGATGGGCAGGCCGGCGCCCACGTTGGTTTCGTAGTAGAAATCCACGCCGTGCTGCCGGGCCGCGTCGTGCAGGTCACGGTACTGCGCGTAGGAGGCGGAGTTGGCTATTTTATTGCACGTCACCACCGAGATGCTGGCCGCCAGCGCCTCGGCGTAGAACTCGGCCGGCTCGGGACTAGCGGTATTGTCCACCAGCACGCAGTTGGGCAGGTTCAAGGCCTTCATGCGCCCGATGAAGCCGGCCAGGTCGGCGGGCTCCGACGCGCCGTTCTGCAAGGCATGCTCCCACGCGTCGAGGCCGATGCCGCTCGGGTCGATGAGCATGCGGCGGCGGTTACTGATGCCCACCACATTGATCTGCACGCCGTTCTGCTCACGCAGAAACTCGCGGTGCGCGTGCAGCTGCCGCAACAGCGTGCTACCGATGTTGCCGGTGCCGAGGCAGAATACGTGCAGCGTCTTGGTCAGCTCCACGAAGAAGGCGTCGTGCACCGCGTTCAGCGCTTTGGCCAGGTCGGCCTGCCCGATGATGACGGAAATATTGTACTCCGAGGAGCCCTGCGCAATGGCCCGCACGTTCACGCCGTTGCGCCCCAGCGCCTGAAATAACTTGCCGGCAATACCCGGCGTCTGCTTCATATTTTCGCCCACGATGGCCAGCACCGCCAACCCGGGCTCGATGCGTGGCAACTCCAGCTTGCGCGCCTGCAGTTCCAGCTCAAACTCCTGCCCGATCAGCTCCTGCGCCCGCCGGGCATCGTGTGGGGCCACGGCAAAGGTGATGCTGTGCTCCGACGAAGCCTGCGTGATGAGGATAACGTTGATTTGCTCCCGGGCCAACAGCGAAAACAGCCGGCCGCTGAAGCCTGCTTTGCCCACCATGCCGGAGCCTTCCACGTTGATGACGCTGATATCGTTGATGGAGGATATGCCCTTGATGGCCAGCGGCGAAGCCTGGCAGTCGTGGCGGATGGTGGTACCGGCAAAGCTGCGGTCAAAGGTGTTCAGGATAACGATAGGAATGCGCTTGAGAAACGCCGGAATCATGGTCGGCGGGTAAATCACCTTGGCCCCGAAGTAGGACAGCTCCATGGCCTCGGTGTAGCTCAGCTCGGGCAACGAAAACGCCTTGCTGACCATACGCGGATCGGCCGTCATCATGCCGTTGACGTCGGTCCAGATCTGAATTTCGGTGGCATTCAGCGCGGCCCCGAAGATGGCGGCCGTGTAATCGGAGCCGCCGCGGCCCAGGGTGGTCACGCGGCCCTGCTCGTTGCGGGCGATGAAGCCGGTGACGAACAGCAGGCGGTCCGGGTGCTCCTGGCAGAAGCCGCGGATGAGCTGCTCGGTCAGCGGCGTTTCCACCCGCGCCTGCCCGAAGTGCGCGTCGGTGCGAATCAGCTCCGAGGCATCCACAAAACAGGCCTGCGGAAAGCGCGAGGCGGCAATGCTGCTGACCATGAAGGTGGAGCACCGCTCGCCGTAGCTCAGCACCAGGTCCAGCGTCTGGGCCGTCAGCTCGCGCAGGCTGCGGATGCCATGCAGCAGGTCCTCCAGCTCGTTGAAAAACAGCTTCAACCGGGTGAGGACCGGGTTTTGGCGCGGCACTTCCAGCAGAGCTTTCACCACCTCGAAGTGACGTACTTCCAGCTCGGCGAGGTGCCGGTCGTTGGGCTGGCCCTGCGCGGCGGCCTGAGCCGCGGCCAGCAGCAGGTTGGTCACGCCGCTCATGGCCGAGAGAACCGTCACGGGCCGCTCGCCGCGGGCTAGTTCGTCGGCCACGATATCCAGCAGGGTACGGATACTCGCCGCGGAGCCGACGGAGGTGCCGCCGAATTTGAGGACTTTCATAGGGCTCGAAAACAAAAACGCCTTCCCGGGCTGGGGAAGGCGTTGGCTGAAAGATGCAAGGCAAGGTTGTCAGACCTCCGTGCGCGCGCCGCCGTCCCACCCGTTGCGGGTAGTCGTTGTAGTTGTGGCGGTTGTGGTGGCGAACAGGCGCATAGCGGGAACTGCCAGGGGGCAGCGGGCTAAAGAAAGGCAGCAAAGAATTGATACGCAACTTTTTCCGACTTGGCAGCGCGCTTCTCCTCTATGATGGTCAGCTGGTTACCGGGCGGCATCCTTTGCCATCCGGCACTAAAAAGCGCCTTGGGCAAGCTGGTGCTAGGTCCTTAGGGCCGGACTGCTGTAAGTTTGACCGTCTTTATCCTCTTCCAAATCATCCGAGCGTATTTATGAAACACGTTCTTCTTTCGGCGGCCCTGCTTGGGGCGGCTACGGCAGCCCAGGCACAGGTTGGGGCGGGTACTTGGCTGCTCAGCGGGCAAGCCAGCTATTCCCAGACCAAGCAGGAAAGCACCATCGTGCCGGGCAACAGCCAGCAGGCGGAAGTCAACAAGGTCAGCCAGGCAGTGATTATGCCCCTGGCCGGTTATTTCGTGACCGACAACCTGCTCATCGGGGTGCGCGGCGGCTACGAAGGCCAGCGTCAGACGTCGCCGCAATACGCCGTTTCTGTTATTAACGGCAACTACACGTACCGCAAAGTCGGCGAGGCCGTGAGCAAGATCAACGCCTTGACCATTGGGCCAGCGGCGCGATACTATTATTTCCTGGGCACACAGGCCGCCTTTTACGGCGAGCTAAGCGCCGGCTACGCGAAGCGCAGCAGCGAAGACCCCATCAGCAACCCTTATCCTCCCGGTCCGTCGGACCCTATTCGCACCGAAGCCAATGGCATGTATGGTTACCTGGCGCCGGGCTTCACCTTCTTTCCGGTCCCGAGCCTGGGCCTGGAGCTGAGCCTGCAGGGCCTGAACTACCAGCACCTCAAAATTGAGGCTAAGGACACGCCGTACAAAAGCACCCTCAGCTCGTTCGAGGCCGGCGTGAAGCTGCAGGATTTGCGTCTGGGCCTGTCGTGGTACGTCGGCCGTAAGTAAGGCACATTGCCTAACGCAAGAGCGCCGCCCCCTGACCGGGGGCGGCGCTCTTGCGTTAGGGGGCTACGGTGACGAGCATTTCGGCCGGGGCGTCTTCCGGAAACTGCTCCACGAATACGTTGCGCAGCTTCAGTTTGCGGGCCTCGGCTTCCTTTTTCAGGGCCGGGTGCAGCAGGCCCGGAGCCAGCATGAAGTTGGCCTTCACGCGGGCCCGCAGCACGCGCTGCCCGGCGGCAAAGGCGCGGTAGCGGTAGCCGATTGGCAGCTGCTGGCGCGTGGTATCGGGCACCACCACGCCGATAAAGGCCTCAATTTCTTCGCCTTCCGTGTCAGCGTCGTTGTAGTAGATGTTGCCGAGCACGCCCTTGATGGTGCCCTTGCGGTACAGCTCGTTGGCTTCGGCAAACAGCTTACCGAACTCCTTGTCGGGGATACCCTTGTAGTAGCGGCCCGCGACGAAAATGGGTTGCTGGGTGGTAACCAGCTCAAGTTGCGGCGTGCGGAAGCCGCCCATCCAGGCGTACGCCCCCGCGAAAATCAGCAGCAAGGTGCCGCCAATGGTTAAGAACCAACGAGACATTCTGAGTTTGAGAGTGGTGAGGGAATGAGGTTGAGGGTGAGCCGGCTGCGAGGCGCCGCTGCTTATTCCGTCACGTATTGCATTTGGTACAATTGGGCGTAGTAGCCGCCGAGGCGCAGCAGCTCCTCGTGCTGGCCGCTTTCCTTGATTTCGCCGCGGTCGAGCACGATGATGCGGTCGGCTTTCTGGATGGTGCTCAAGCGGTGGGCAATGACGAGCGAGGTGCGCCCCTGCATGAGCTTCTCGATGGCCTGCTGAATCATTTCCTCGGTTTCGGAATCCACCGACGAGGTAGCTTCGTCCAGAATGATGATGCGCGGATCGTAGACGAGGGCGCGCACGAAGCTGATGAGCTGGCGCTGCCCCACCGACAGCGTGGACCCGCGTTCCATCACCTTGTACTGCAGCCCGCCGGGTAGCCGCTCAATGAACTTATCGGCTCCCACGAGCTGCGCCGCGTGCCAGATCTGGGCTTCGGTGATGTCCGTGTTGCCCAGGGTGATGTTGTCCTGGATGGTGCCGTTGAAGAGGAACACGTCCTGCAGCACCACGCCGATGTGGCGGCGCAACGCCTTCAGGTCGTACTCGCGCAGGTTGTGCCCGTCGACGCAGATTTCGCCCTGCTGAATGTCGTAGAAGCGGCTCAGCAGGTTGATGATGCTCGTTTTGCCCGCGCCGGTAGCCCCCACGAAAGCCACCGTCTGGCCCGGCTTCACTTCGAAGTTGATGTCCTTGAGCACCCACTCCGGCTCATTGTAAGCAAACCACACGTGGCGGAAATCTACCGCGCCGCGCAGCGTGGTCGGCTGCCGGGTGCCCTCGTCGGGGATAAAGTCCTTGCTGTCGAGCAGCTTGAGCAGGCGCTCGGTGCTCACCAGGCCCAGCTGCAGGGTGTTGAAGCGGTCCGCAATCTGCCGGATGGGCCGGAAGAACAGCGAGTTGTACATGATAAAGGCGATGAGCGCGCCCTTGGAAATCGTGCCTTCGATCTGCCCGTGCGAGGCGTACCACACCAACAGGCCCACGCCCACGGCGCCCAGTACCTCGGCTACCGGGAAGTAGATGCTGTAGTAGAGCACCGAGCGGATGTTGGCGCGGGTGTGCTCCTGGTTGAGCTTCTCAAACTTGCGAAACTCCCGCTGCTCGTTGTTGAAGATCTGCACGATGCCCATGCCCGTCAGGTGTTCCTGCACGAAGGCGTTGAGGTTGGCCACGGCCGTGCGCACTTCCTGAAACGACTTCTTGACCTTCTCCTTGAACACGTAGGTGCTGAAGAGCAGCGGCGGAATCACCGAGAGGCTCACCAGCGTCAGCCGCCAGTCGATGTAGAACATGAAGGCCATGATGAACACCAGCTGCAGAATGTCGCCAATCATGGCCGCCAGCCCTTCGCTGAACACGTCCGAGAGGGTTTCCACGTCGGAGATGTTGCGCGTCACCAGCACCCCGATGGGCGTGCGGTCGAAGAACTGCAGCCGCAGGTTCAGGATGTGGCGGTAGAGGTCCACGCGGATGTCGCGCACAATGTACTGGCCCAGCCAGCCGCCGTAGTACGTCTGCAGATAGCTCACGCCGGTGTGGGCCACCAGCAGGCCCAGCAGCAGGGCAAACATGCGGTTCAGCCCCGGCCAGTCGCCGTTGGTGATTTGCACGTCCACCATCTGCTGAATCAGGAAGGGGCGCACCGTGCCGAGGGCAGCCGTAGCCACCGTCAGCACGATAAGCAGCGCAAACACGCCACGGTAAGGGTTGATGTAAACCATCAGGCGCCGTAGCACCTGCCAGTCGAAAATATTGCCAGCTTTGGCGGATGTAGCAGTAGCAGCGGGCTCCACGGGCAGCGGATTAGGTCAGTGAGGAATGCGTATGGGCTTAACCGACCAAACGGCGCGCAAGTTACGGCGGGGCAAGAATCCGCGGCGCGCAAAGGACTGGCTACTTAACTTTGTTGTTCTACTCGCTCATGCCTCCCTTATATCATGGAGTTCGATATTCTATTGCGCAGACTGAAGATTGTGCAGGATACGACCTTGCACCTGCCAATTGAAAAAGAGCTATTCGTTGCTCGGCTGGCAGCAGTTACAGAGCAAGGCTACTCCAGTCCATTATTCTCAGCGGTGCATGCCCTTCGGTCCTCTGGTAAAGAATTTACCGGCGACGTTGGCCCAGATTATTTCACCATCCGTCGCAAAGCCAGCTTTTCCAATCCCGGCTTGAGCGCAGTAACTATCAGAGGTACACTACTGCCAGCCGATACAGGCTGCGCGGTCGAACTTGAGCTGGACGGATTCCACCTCCTGTACCGCATGGCCTATAGTCTGCTCGCTCTCCTCTACCTGTTCATGCTCATCTACGCCGTTACCTCGCAACCCATGCTGCTGGCGGCTTTACTGCTACACATTGCCATCATCGGTGTTATGCCTTACATCTCGATGCGCAGAAGCGTATCAAAAATGAAGCACAATATTGAGCGGGAGTTATTCTTTCTCACCAAGACTACAGCTTGAAGTATCGTTGATCAGCAACGAACTCACTGCTTCCAGTAGAACGGCTGCAGTTCGGCATCCGTCACGAAAAACGGCTTCTCTACCGGCTCGTGGCCCGGCAGCAAGGTTTCTGGCGGATACTCCACCCGACTCAGAAACAGCCCGTGCGCCGCCGCCGCGCCGCTGGCCGCAATGCGCTGCTGGCGGTGCAGCACTTCGGCAAACTGCGCGGGCGTGAGGCGGCCGCGGCCCACATCGAGCAGGGTGCCCACGATGAGGCGCACCATGCCGCGCACGAATCGGTTGGCCCGGATGCGGAACATCAGCCCGTGCGGCGTGGGGTGCCAGCCGGCTTCGTGCACCCAGCACACGTAGTGCGTCTCGGCCCCTTTCACCTTGGAAAAGCTGGTAAAGTCGCGCTGTCCCACGAGGTACTGCGCGGCTTCGTTCATGGCGGCTACATCCGGAGCCTTATCGAGCCACAGGGCCTGGTCGCGGCGAAACGGGTCGCGGCGCAGCGTCACGTGGTACTCATAGCTGCGCGCTACGGCCCCAAAGCGGGCGTGGGCGTCGGGCTGCACCGGCGTAAGGGCATAGGCGCCGATATCGGCGGGTAGGGCGCGGTTCAGGCGGTACAGCAGCTGCGTGGTATCGAGCCCGGCGGGCAGCTCGGCATCGAAATGCGCTACCTGGTGGCTGGCGTGCACGCCCGAATCGGTGCGGCCGCTGCCGAGCACGTACACCGGCTGCCGCAGAATCTGCGTGAGGCGGCGGTCCAGCTCCTGCTGCACGGTTGGCATGTTGGGCTGAATCTGCCAGCCCCGGTAAGCGGTGCCGTCGTAGGCGAGTTCGAGGAAATAACGCAACGCTCTGCTTAGGGAAGAATGATAAAGGAAGAAGGAAAGAAGCTGAATTTAAGGCAGGCATATTTTCGGCCTTTGCGGGGCAACGTTAAGCAGCCCTTCCTTACACTCATTCTTCTTCACTCTGCTACCAACGCGTACAGCAGCCCATCCACGGTTTGCCCGTCCTTGGTGATGCTCTTGCGCAAGCGCCCTTCCAGCGCGTAGCCAGCCTTTTCCAGCACCCGCGCCGAAGTCGGGTTGTACTCGAACACCGAGGCGTAGAGCCGGCATACGTCAAAGTGCGCCAGGGCGTAGGCTGATAGCGCCTGCACCGCCGCCGAGACGATGCCGCGGCCCCAGTAGGCGCGGCCCAGCCAGTAGCCGATTTCGGCTTCGCGGCGGCTGATATCGTCCTTGAACAGCACGCTGATGCTGCCGACTGCCTCGCCGTCGACTTCGATGCACAGATGCAGGTCGGCGGCGCCTTCCGCGTGCACGAAACCCACGTACCACTCGGCGTCGGCCAGGGTATAGGGGTGCGGAAACCGGTCGCGCAGGTTCCGCCAGATGTCCCGGTCGTCGGCGGGCCGCGCCAGGGCCGGCGCATCGGTCGGCTGAAAAGGGCGCAGGCGGGCGCCGGCCACCGGAAGCGGCAGCGTGGGCCGCCGCGGGTCGGAGGTCGGCGCCGCGGCCATTACAGCTTCTCGAAGATGACCGCAGCCCCCTGCCCTACCCCGACGCACATCGTGGCCAGGCCGTAGCGCACGCCCTCGCGGCGCTGCATCTCGTGCAGCAGCGTGGCCGTGATGCGCGCCCCGGAAGCCCCCAGCGGGTGACCGATGGCAATGGAGCCACCGTTGACGTTGATTTTGCTCGGGTCGAGGTCCAGGTCGCGGCAGCAGGCAATGACCTGCGCAGCAAAGGCTTCGTTCAGCTCAATCAGGTCGATGTCGTTCAGAGTCAGGCCTGCACGCTGCAGCGCCTTGTGGGTAGCCGGCACCGGACCGATGCCCATCAGGGCCGGGTCGACACCCGCCACGGCCGACGACACGACGCGGGCCAGCGGCTTCAGGTTCAGGCGCTTCACCATGTCTTCGCTCACCACGATGGTAGCGGCAGCCCCGTCGTTGATGCCCGCCGAGTTACCGGCCGTCACGCTCCCATTCGGGATGAAAGCCGGCTTCAGCGTCCCGAGCTTTTCCAAGCTGGTGGCGCGCGGGTGCTCGTCGGTGTCGAACATCACGGCCTCGGTCTTGGGCTGGGCCACGAACACCGGCACGATTTCGCGGCGGAAGCGGCCCCGCTCGAAGGCGCGCTGGTACTTGCGCTGCGAGTCGAAGGCCCATTGGTCCTGCTCTTCGCGGGTGATGCCGTACTTCTTGGCTATGTTCTCCGCCGTTTCGCCCATGCTGTACGGGTGGTGCAGCTTGCTCAACTTGGGGTTGACGAAGCGCCAGCCCAGCGTGGTGTCGTGGGCCGTGAAGTCGCGCCCGAAGGCCGTATCCGACTTGGCCATGACGAACGGGGCGCGGGTCATGCTCTCGGCGCCGCCGGCCAGGTACACGTCGCCCTCCCCGGCGCGCACGGCGCGGGTGGCATCCACGATGCTCTGCAGCCCGGAGGCGCAGAGGCGGTTCACCGTCACGCCCGCCACCGTGGTGGGCAGGCCCGCGAGCAGGGCGGCCATGCGGGCCACGTTGCGGTTGTCTTCGCCGGCCTGGTTGGCGGCCCCGATGATGACGTCTTCTACGGTTTTAGGGTCGATGCCGGAGTTGCGGCGGAGCAATTCGCGCAGCACGACGGCCGTCAGGTCGTCGGGGCGCACGGCGCTGAGGGCGCCGCCAAATTTGCCGACGGGTGTACGCACCGCGTCGACGATGTATGCTTCAGGCATTGGATAAATGCGGGTTAGCGGAGTCTTTTGGCTACTTTTGCCAGCCCCACGGGCTGGTCATTCGCTCACAACAACAAAGATGATACAAAGAATTCAAAGCGTTTTTCTCCTGTTGCTGGCCATTTGCATGGTTTGCGTGCTGTTTCTGCCGATTTGGACGAAAACCGACCCGCAGTCAAACCAAACCCTGACGCTGACGGCCACGCAGCTGACTTCCTCGGCTCCCGGTCAGGCGCCCATCGGCACCTACGCCATTGCCGCGCTGGCCGCCATTGCGGCCCTGGTAGCCCTGGCCGAAATCTTCCAGTACCGTAAGCGCATGACGCAACTCATGCTCGGCTCGCTGAACCTGCTGCTCATCTCGGCCACCATCGGCGCGTGCTTCTACTACTCCTCGCAGGGCGAGCAGATGCTCAACGTGAAGATGCCCGGCAACTTTGAAGCGGGGTTCTACCTGCCCACGCTGGCGCTGCTGCTGAACCTGCTGGCCAACCGCTTCATCCGCCGCGACGAGAAGCTGGTGCGCTCCATGGACCGCCTGCGCTAGGCTACTCCGCTCCCCACAAGCAAAAGCCCCGACGTAAGCTGCGTCGGGGCTTTTGTTTTTCCGGTTGGGTCTCTTGCGCGCTAGGCGCCGCGGTTCTGCTCGATGTATTGCTGCATTTCCCGCACGCTCGCATCAAACGTGAACACGTCGTAGACGCGGTAGAAGTTGTGGCGGTCGGCAACGTGGGCGTACGCAAACTTGGCCAACTCCAAGCGTCCCCGGTCGAAGTCAATGCCGCTGAGCAGCCGCCGCAGGTCCTCGCTGTTGATGTCCGTTTCGGCCAGGGCCTGCTTAGCCAGCACCACCTTCTGATCGTCGAAGGAGCGGGCGCGCACAGCCTGGATCAGCTGGTCGGTTTACTGGGGCGTCATCAGGTGGCGGTAGTTGTTGCCGTAGCTACCCGCATTTGGGTAATTGCCGTTGGGGTAGCCGCCGTTGGTAGCGGGGCCGTTGCCATAGCCGCCATTCGATGCAGGTGCAGGTTGACTGTACTGACCGGGCGCATTGCCGGGCGTCTGGGTGTAGTCATCGTCGCCGCGGCCGTACCAGTCGTCGCGGGCGCCGGGCGCGGGCCAGGTGCTGGCCCCGCCAAACGGCGTCGGCTGGTGCTGATAGCCATAGTCATCGGCTCGGCCGGGGCCGCGCCAGCCGCCGGGGCCAGCGGCCCAGCCCGGCAGCGGTACTTCGTCTATGCGCTGCAGCACCGGCGGAAAGCCGCGGCGCGTCACCAGTACAAAGCGGCTTTCGCGGCCTTCCAGCAGCTGCACGCGGGTGCGGTAGTTGAGCATGCCCCCATTGGCCGGCACCTGAAACTCGGCCCAGTGCTGGCCGGGCGCCAGCCGCTGAAAGCGCACCTGCGTCATACCCATGCGCCCACCGATGCGGTACCCATCGAGCCGGAGGCGGAAGGGCAGGCCGCGCTCCGAGCGTACGGCCATGCCCGCAGGAATGGCCCAGGCTACCTGCGCCAGCAGCAGCAGGCTCAGCCCCAGGAGTAGTAGTTTGTTCATGGCGGTTAAGAGCAATGCGCCGCGGCCCAATGCCCGCAGCTCAAGCCGCAAAGCCAACTTTTGTGCCAAAGCTGCGGGTAGCCACTGAGCCTGGACACGCAAAAAGCCCCCGCATCATTACGATGCAGGGGCTTTCGGCTTGAAGCCAGTATGTCGCTTACTGGCCGGCGTTGATTTTAGTCACTTTGAACTCCGTGCGACGGTTGCGCTGGTGTTCTTCTTCGGTCTTCGCACTCTTGATTACCGGGGCGGTTTCACCGTAGCCTTTAGCCGTGATACGCGCCTTCGGAATGCCCTTCGAAATGATGTAGTCTACGGCCGACTGCGCACGCTTCTGCGAGAGGGTCTGGTTGAAGGCATCCTTACCGCGCGAGTCGGTGTGCGAGCTAAGCTCGATGCTGATGTCCGGGTTGTCGACCAGCGTCTGCACCAGCTTATCCAACTCGGTAGCTGCGTCCGGGCGAATGTCCCACTTGTTGTAATCGTAGAAGATGTTTTCCACCACGATGGCCTTGTTCTTCACAATCTTGTCGAGAGTCAGTGTCACCGGCACGGTGATGTCGTTCATCTCGTTGGCCAGCTGATCCTGCGCCGGCACCTTACCTACGGTGCTCACGTTCTGGCGTGCCGTGAAGTAGCCGCCGCGGTCCGCCACGAAGGAGTAGGTAGCAGCGGTATCCAGCTTCACTTTGAACGAGCCATCGGCGCCGGTTTGCACGTCCTGCTTCTGCCCGTTGGCGCTGGTGATGGTTACCGTCTCGTTAGCCAGCGGCTCAGTGGTGCCCGTCTTGGCATCCTTGCCCAGCACCTTGCCTTCGGCGTAGAAGGTCACGAGCTTAAGCGGCTTCTTGCGGAACATGTACAGGTCGTCCGAACCTTTGCCACCGGCGCGGTTCGAGGAGAACACGCCCACGTCCTTGCCCGTCAGGTACGGGGCAAAGTCGTCGCCGGTGCTGTTGATCGGCGCGCCGAGGTTGGCCACTTTGCCGGTCTTCTCCACGCGAAACAGGTCCAGCTTACCAAAGCCCGGGTGCCCGTCCGACGAGAAGTACAGCGTGCCATCCGGCGCTACGGCCGGGAAGTTTTCGTTGCCGGGGGTGTTAATCTGGTCGCCCAGGTTTTCCGGCGTCGAGAAGCGGTTGTTAGCGCCCAGCGTCGACTTGTACAGGTCGTTGCCGCCCTGTCCGCCGGGGCGCGACGAGGCGAAGTACAGCGTCTGGCCGTCGGGCGAGAGTACCGGCGAAAAGTCGTCGGCTTTGCTGTTGTTGATGCCGCGGATGAGCTCAGGCTCGGTCCAGGTGCCGCCCCGGAAGTACGACACGAACAGGTCCACACTCAGGTAGCCTTTCTTCGAACCATCGTTCGACTGGGCAAATACCATCATTTTGCCGTCGGGCGAGAACGTCGCCGAGGCTTGGTGCATGTTCGGCTTGCTGAACAGCGGCTTGCCCGAGTCCTTGGCCGGAGCCGCAGCAGGGGCCGGTGCAGCCGTGCCCGTGGCGCCGGCAGCCGGTGCCGCGGCGGCAGCACCGCTCATGGCTACCGTTTCGTACGGCATTACGGTACCGCCCACCATCTTATCCGCGTCATCGAACTTGATGGCGTAGAGGTGGTTGAAGCCTTCCCCGTTGCCCGGGTATTTCTTCCCGTCACGGCCCGAAGCGAAGATGAGCTCCTTGGTGTCGGGCTTGATGGTGGCGCCAAAGTCAGACGAAGCCGTGTTGATCTGGTCCAGTGGGGTTACCTCGTTGTTGGCTTGCATGGCAAGCAGGCCGGGTACCGCCTTCGCGTTCTGGGCCTCACGCTCGGCGCGGGCTACCAGGGCGCGGTTGGTGCCGCTCTGGGCGTACTGCTCCAGTTGGGTCGCTGCCTCGTCGTACTTCCCGTTGGCCTTCAAGGCCAGGCCATAGTAGAAAGGCGCATCCGTGTTCTTCACCCCGCCGTCCAGTGCCGCTTTGTAGTACGACTCCGCCTGCTCCAGGCGGTTCGTCACGCGGTAGGCCTCCGCAATCTTGTAGTTGGACATGGCAATGTTCTTGCCTTTTGCCACGTCGGCCTTGTAGAGTTCAATGGCGGATTCGTACTCGCCACGCTGGAAGCGCTTGTCTGCCTTGGTCAGGCCGCCCGAGGCGGCACAACCGCTAAGCACGGCCACCGAGCCAGCCGCTGCGCAAGCAACGATGAGGTTCTTCATAAGGTGGTAGAAAGAGAGAAGGTGGGGTGGTGGGGGTGGAGGTGCCCAAACGGTCCTGTAGGGGCCAAATTGAGGCTAGCAATAATACTAAGTTTACATAGTATTCCGCTGATACCCCCGATTTTTTCCTAGCTGCCGGTAAAATAACGCGCCAGCCACGTCGTTGCAGCCGGCGCCGGCCAGCCGGCCTCCAGTAACCCGCGCTGAGCCACTGTGTTATCGAAATAGGGCGAATCGGGACGTAATTGGCCAGTGGCCACGGCCTGCTTCAAGGCACGCCGCGGCAGCAATTGTACCTGCCCATCGGCGTCGAGAAATGCCAGCTGCTCCTTGGCCAGAAGTTCAATTCCGAGGGCGGCCTCCAGCTCGCGCACGAAGCGCACGGAAGCGTCGATGGAGCAGCCGCTTGCGTCGGCCACAGCCTCGTCGAGCCCGATAATGAGAAACTGCCGGTAGCGGAATTCGGCCGAGGCGCGCAGGGTGCGGCCATGGCTGGTCCAGGCTTCGCTGAACTGCTGCAGAGCGGGCTGCACGGCAATCAGCTCGGCGTCGGTGAGGGGGCGGCTGGCCTGGTAAATCCAGACCCGGGCGGTAGTGGGGAGTTCGTGAAAAGCGACGAACATGGTAATAACGGAAAAGGCGGCCGCAGCAGCGCCGATATGCCTCGGTAAGCTCGGCCGCGTCCTACAATGAGAAGGCCCGCGCCCCGGACAAAAGTTCCGGTGGCGCGGGCCTCAAGTTAAGCAGCCTGAGCTTGGCGAAATAGCTAGGCGTTGATGCCCTCAGCGGAGGCAATCAGCTCGGCCAGGTCGAACACCTGCACGCTGCTTTCGCGCTCCTTGTTTTTCACCCCGTCGCTCATCATGGTCATGCAGAACGGGCAGCCCACGGCGATAATGCCGTTGGCGTTGTTCTTGGGCGAAGGGGTGGCACCGGCGTTGCCGCTTTCCACACCCAGCATGCCTTCCATGGCCGCTGCGTTGCCGTCGAGCGTAGCTAGGGCTTCCTCGGTGCGCTCGATGTTGACGTCCTTCTTGCCCGGCTCGGGCTCCTTCCACATCTGCGCGCCGCCGGCGCCGCAGCACAGCCCGTTGGCTTTGCTGCGCTTCATTTCCACCAGATCGGCGTCGAGGGCAGCCAGCACCTCGCGCGGGGCCTCGTAGATGTTGTTGGCCCGGCCCAGGTAGCAGGAGTCGTGGAAGGTGATGCGGCGGCCCTTGAACGACTCGCCGCCCTGCACCTTCACGCGGCCCTCGTTGATGAGCTGCTGCAGGAAGGTGCTGTGGTGAATCACCTCGTAGTTGCCGCCCAGCGCGGGGTACTCGTTCTTGATGGTGTTGAAGCAGTGCGGGCAGGCCGTCACGATCTTCTTGATGCCGTAGCCGTCGAAGGTGGTGATGTTCTGCATGGCCTGCATCTGAAACAGGAACTCGTTGCCGGCGCGCTTGGCCGGGTCGCCGGTACAGGTTTCTTCCATGCCCAGCACGGCGTACTTCACGCCCACGTGCTCCAGGATGCGCACGAAGGCGCGGGTCACGCGCTTGTACCGGTCGTCGAAGGCGCCGGCGCAGCCGACCCAGAACAGCACCTCGGGCGTTTCCCCGCGGGCCGCGAAATCGGCCATCAGCGGGACGTTAACTTGGCGTTTGGCTACTTGCTCAGCCATATGATTAGTAGGGAGTAGTCAGTATTGAGTATTGAGACTAGGGCGAGAAGGAGAACGAGCCTGGCAGCAGAACAAATTCTAACTACTCAATACTCGTGTCTCTATACTACTTCTCAGCCACGTACAGCTCGTCGGCCCAGTTGAAGCGGTCGGAGGGCGAGAAGGCCCAGGGGGCGCCGTTGTTTTCGATGTTGCTGAACATCACGTTCAGCGAGTTCGGCGCGGCCGACTCTTCCAGCACCAGGAACCGGCGCATCTCGATGATGCTGTCCAGCGGGTTAATATTGACCGGGCAGGCTTCCACGCAGGCGTTGCAAGTGGTGCAGGCCCACAGCTCTTCGGGCGTCACCTTGCCGCGCACCAGCGTGCCTTCTTCGTCCACCTTCACGCGCTCGGTTTCAGGGTCGTACTTGTTGGGCTGGAAAATCAGCGGCGACTCGTACTTCTCCTCGATCCGGTCCCGCGTGTCCATGATGATTTTGCGCGGCGACAGGAGCTTGCCGGTGATGTTGGCCGGGCACACCGACGTGCAGCGGCCGCACTCGGTGCAGGAATAGGCGTTGAGCAGGTTCAGCCACGAGAGGTCGTCGGCGTCCTTGGCGCCAAAGCGCTGCACCACCGGGTTGCCCTCGGCGTCCACGGGCGGGGCGGGCACCTGGTAGCTCGGGTCCATCATCGCCTTCACCTCGTGGGTAATGCTGTCGACGTTGGAAAACTGGCCTTGGGGGACCAAACGCGAGTAGTACACGTTCGGGAAGGCCATGATGATGTGGAAGTGCTTCGACGAAGGCAAGTAGTTCAGGAAGGCCAGAATGCCCAGGATGTGCAGCCACCAGCCCACGCGCTCCAGCACGTGCAGGGTCGCGGGGTTGTCGGGGAAGATACCGGTGAGCAGTGAACTGATGGGGAAAGCGCCGGGCAGCTCAGCGCCGTGCAGCTTGAGGTCGGCGGTGTTCATGGTGAACAGCGCGGCCATCAGGATCAGCTCGACGTAGAGGATGGTGTTGGCGTCCATGAGCGGCCAGGCGCGCATTTCCACCCCCGTGAAGCGACGCACCTTCTTCACGTTGCGGCGCCACCACAGGGCAATGACGGCCAGCACCACCAAGGCCCCGAGTACTTCGTTGGTGCCCGTCAGGGCGCTGTAGAGCGGCCCGAGGAAGCTCAGTACCCGGTGCGTGCCGAAGATGCCGTCAATCATGATTTCGAGCACCTCGATGTTGATAACGATAAAGCCTACGTACACCACGAGGTGCAGCAAGGCCGGCGTGATGCGCTTGAACATCTTCTGCTGGCCGAAGGCGACGAGCAGCGTCTTGTTGATTCGCTCACTGATGGGGCCGCCCATTTCGCGGTCCTTGCCCCGAAGAATGTTGGCGCGAATTTTCCGCACCTGCCACACGAAGAGTCCTATGCCCAGGACTGCGACGAGCAGAAAGAGAATTTGTTGTACCACGGTCGGAGGGGAATGGTGGGACGGCAAGATAGTAGGCATGCCGAATACTTTTGCTACGCACACAAAAGTATTGCGTTTTCGCAGCAAGATTTTTTTTGTTCAAACTCTTGCATTATGAATTCCGCTTACTAGTTTTGCGCTCCATTCAGCCACCAAGGCAACTGGTGATGTAGCTCAGCTGGTAGAGCAAAGGACTGAAAATCCTTGTGTCGGCGGTTCGATTCCGTCCATCACCACAGAAAACCCACTCTGTATTGCACAGAGTGGGTTTTTGCTTTTTGCTCGGCGCTTTCTGAAACAAACGCAGTTTTGATGACTGCTCAAGAGCTTCTCGGGAAAGTTGCACAGGCTGAAACAGGCGGTCATGACGGCCTGCACTTGTCGGATAGGTTCTAAGCAGGGCAACTAGTCACCATATTATTGCCCAGCTCGGCGTTTTTCGTCGGCGGCACCATCCGTGCGGCGGCGCGCCGGGGCTACTTGCTCGTTGCCGAAGCGGTAAGCAAACGACAGAGTGGCTGCCCGCGAATCAGAACGCTCCCGAAACCGCTCCTGGTAATTGGCATACGTGGACCGGCCGCGCGTTACGTCGGTGAACAGCACGTCGGAGACGCTTATCTTCAGGGTGCCCTTGCCAGCCCACACGCTTTTCTGGGCGCCCAAGCTGAGCTGGCCGTAGGCCCAGTGGTCGATGAACCCCAACTGCTCGCGGGAATTGTAGCTGGCGTTGGCCTCCAGCAGCCAGTCCTTGGGCAGGGCCACGGTGCCCTCAGTGCTCAGGCTGAACGCGGGCCGCCCTTGGTGGAGCGTCGTGCCGGCCAGCTCGCCCACGTAGCGGCTGTAGTAGGCCACCAGGGTGTTGTAGAGGTTACAGCCCTTACGCGGCTCCCAGGGCGCCGTCAGGGTAAGGGCGTAGTACTGCTGGGTGGTCAGGTTCACCGGGCGCTGCACGATCAGGCGGCTGGTGGCCGACTCCGGCTGCACCGCATCGACGAGGGGGTGGCGGGTAGTGCTGTAGCTCAGGCTGGTGCTGAATTGCTGCTGGAAGGTGTGGGTGAGTTCCAGATTGTAGCTAGTCTGAGGCCGCAGGTCGGGGTTGCCGGCGCTGTAAGTGGTGGCGTCGACGTAGACGCGGAAGGGATTGAGCGCGCCGTAGCCGGGCCGGTCGATGCGCCGGCTTAGGGCCACGGCCAGCTCGTGCTTATCGGACAGCGTGCGGGTGAGGCTGCCGCTGGGAAACAGCTGGAAGTAACGGCGATCGAAGCCCTCGTGGCCCACGTCCTGGCGGCCGCTGGCCCAGGTTTGCTCGCCGCGCAGGCCAACTTGCAGTTTGGTTTTGGGCCAGGTCTGCGCCACGCTGGCGTAGGCCGCACCAATGGTTTCGTCGTAGAGGAACCGGTTGGTCAAGGTGGGGTCCACGGCGGTCTGGCCGCCCGCCGTGCGGGTGAACACGGCGTCGTTGTCGGCGCGCACCGCGCTGGCTTTGACGCCCAGCTCCAACTGCCGCCCGTGCGCCAGCGGCTGGCGGTAGTCTACTTGGGCAGACTGGATGATGAGCCGGCCAGTTTGATGACCGAGTAACGTGCTGGGGGCCGGCGCCGTGCCCTCCGGTACGGTGGTAAGGCCCTGGTGGCGGGTGGTGCGGTAATCGGCGTAGCTTACGTCGCCCGATACCTCGCCGCTGGCGCTGGAATTGGCCAGCACGTGCCGCAGGTTGAGGTTGGCAGCCGCGTTGGGCGTGGTCACGTCGCGGAACGACTGAACCCGGGTTACGCCCGTCAGCCCCCCATCCGGCCCGTAGAAGCGGGTGTCGTTGGCCCCCGCGTTGTGGGCCTCGCGCGCCAGGCCGCTCGCCGTAACTCCTATCACCGTGCGCTTGGAGAGCGTGTAGTCCAACCCGGCCCGCCAGGTATGCGCCTGGGCCCGCAGTCGGTTGTGGCTGTCTAGGTCGCTGGTGCCGAGGGGCTGCCCCCCTTGGGCAAAGTCACGGTGCGCGGTCAGGGGCAGCTGCCGGGTGCGGTCGGAATAGGCGTAGCTGCCGAAGAGGTTGACCTTGTTGCGCTGGTAATTCACCGACAGGCCGGTGGTGAAGCGCCCGTGGTAACCGCGCCCGTAGGCCACGTTGGCCGAGCCGTTGGTGCCCTGGCGCTGGTCTTTTTTGAGGTTGATGGCGATGATGCCGGCGCCGCCTTGGGCGTCGTAGCTGGCGGGTGGATTAGTGATAAGCTCGATGCTGCGCACCTGCTCGGCCGGCAGCGCCCGCAGGTAGTCGGCCAGCTCCGCCCCGGTTAGGGGCTGGCGTTTGCCGTCGATGATGACTAGTAGCCCTTGCTTGCCGCGCAGGGCTAGATTGTCGCCCGCCACCGTGACGCCCGGGGCGCGGCTGAGCACGTCGAGCGTGGTGTTGCCGGCGGCCAGCGGCGAACCGTCAACGTTCACCACCGTGCGGTCGGCCAGGCGCTCAAACTGCGGCTTCCGGCCCACTACCCGCACCTCTTGCAGGGACGTGGCGGCGCTGGGGCGCAACGCAATCGGCGGCAGTTCGAGCCCATCAGCCGGCAAGGCAACCGGAGCCGACCAGTAACGCTCGTAACCCACTTGCGCCGCCGACACCAGGTAGCGCCCCGCGGCCCCGACCTCAAAGCGGAAAGCGCCTTGCGCGTCGCTGAACTCGCTTTTCACCACCGTTGAATCCACTGCCCGGTGCAGTGTTAGGGTAGCAAACTCTACCGGCGCGCCGGTCGGGCTTTGCACGCGGCCGGTGAGGGCAATGGCCTGCTGCGCCTGGGCAGCCAGTGGGGTACCGCCCGCTACCAGCAGGAACATAACGGCAAGGGTCGGCCAAGGGTGCCTGCTGAGCAGGCCCGATACTGGGTTCATCAGAGAAGGGATTAAGAAGGTGTTGAGAGGTATTCGTCGGTTGCCATTGGGCACAGGGCACACATAACCCAGCTTTTCCCCAGCCAGGGGCTGGGAAGCAGGCCTGCCTGGCGGCGGTAGCTCAAGCAGAGGGGTGGCCTACCAGGCGGGACGTCGCGGAGCAACTGGCCTGCGACAGGGCGTCGCGCAGGGCACGAGCCAGCCGTCCTGCCTCAGAGGAGACAGGCCAAATTGGTTATTGATAGTTGAGGTAGCCGGGCTAGGGGGTAGCTGCCGCACGCGGTTACGGAACCATAACGCTAGCCGGGCGGGTGGCCGGCGCTTCATCGTCGTGGACGTGGCGGTACAGCGACGACACTACGGGCCACATCGTTTCGCCCGATACGGCTTCGTACAGCTGGCGGTAGTGGGCGGCCACGGCGGCGGGCTGTGCTTGGCCGTTCACCACCAAGCTATTCGCCCGCAGGGTGTATTCGTAGTTCCGGGGGTTGGGTAGCAAGCCGCCCCGCTTCATGGCGTCCTCGAGCAGATCGACTGGCTTGGTGTGCCGGGCCTCTTGGTTCATAGGAGTTGGGGGTGAGGCGTGCGCCGATGCATCCAGCGCTGTTAGCGTGCAGCACGCCAGCAGCGCCGCACTGAGCAGCACCACAGCGGCTGCCCAGCAGCTTTCCCAAAAGGTAGGGGCCGCGGTCGGGCGCGTCACGAGGCGCCGCACGCGGCTCAGCAGTTCACTTTCGCCCGCGGGGCCGGTGGCAGCCAGCACCAGACGTGGGGAGCGGGCCTCGGCGTAGGCTAGTTCGGCGAGCGAGGACAGGGCCTGCGCGAGCGTGCGGGCGTCACCGCAGAGGCGGGCGGCCACGTCGTCGCAGCAATGTTCGCGCTCGGTGCGCAGGGCGGCGGAGAGAAACCAAACGGCTGGGTGGTAGAAGAACACTACCTCGACCAGCGCCTGCAGCAGGTTGACCAGGTAGTCCTGGCGCAGCACATGGGCAACTTCGTGGGCCAGAATCACCTCCAACTCGCGCGGGGTCAGTCCGGTGAGGGCGCTGAGCGGCAGCAGAACAACGGGCTTGACGTAGCCTACCACCACCGGCGAAGACACCAGGGCTGAAGCCAGCACCCGCACCGGCCGGGTCAGGCCGGCTTGCGCGCACAACGCATCCAGCCGCTGCTGCCACGCCTCGGGCAGCGCCGCCACCCGGTAGCGCCGCAGCCGGCGCACGTAGGCCAGGCCCGCCAAGAGCCGCAGCATCATGGCTAGTATACCAAGCAGCCAGGCGCCCACCAGCAGCGGCAAGTGCTTCTCCACGTAGGTAGTGCCCACGGCCAACACGGCCTGTGCGTGGTCTGCAAAATCGGCGTGAACGGCCGGTGCCATATTACGAGCGGCCGGCATGCTGCTGGTTGTGTCGGCCGAGGCCAGCGGCGTGGTGTGGTAGTAGCGGACAAATGTGGCGGCTGCCAACGCCACTGCTAGCAGCAAGGCCCCTAGCAACACGCGGTAGCGGACTGCGGCGCGGTGTCGGGGCATCAGCAGCAACAGGATAGCGGCGGCCAACGCTACAGCGGCGCCTTGCCAGAGCGAGTGCAGCAGGGTGAAGCCCGTGGCCCGCAACAGCGCGGGGGTAAGCAGGTCGTTAAGCGCGTTCATCGTCGGCCGGGGAAGGGTTGGACGGCTCTATATCATTTAGCAGAGCCTTAATCTGATCCAGCTCTTCGCGGGTATTCTGCCCCATGCCCAGGGCGCGCAGCACCAGCTTGAGCGCAGAGCCGCCAAAGGCCGATTCAGCCAGGCGGGTCAGCAGGTGCCCCTGCGTTTCTTCTTCCCGCACCGCGGCGCGGTACACGTGCGGCCATTGCTCGTCGTCGCGCACCACAAGCCCTTTCTCCAGCATCAACTGCATCCACTTCAACGTGGTCGTGTAGCCCACCTCCCGCTTCTGGTTGAGCTGCTCATTAACTACGCGCACCGTCACAGGTCCGTGCTGCCACAGCACCTGCAGAATCTCTAATTCGGCGTCGGTAGGTTTGGGAATGGGGGCGTCGCTCATAAGCCAGCAGAAGGTTACGAATCTATTCGTAAGTCAAATGTAAACGAACAATTCCATAATCCTATATTCACTTACGAATAAATTCGTAAGCTACAACCAACCAATAACATAAGGTCTCATATTGTGTGATCCTGGTCGTGCCTAGCCCTAGCTGAATGAACCTCGAACATCAATTAGAGGCACAACTTCATTTGCACGTTTTTGGGATACATTTGAGCGACCAACCTTTGGTCTGACCTACTATCCCAAACTTTACCCATGAGAAGACTGCTTCCCCATCAACTGCTGAACGCCTTATTGCTATGCGGCGTAGTTTCCAGTTGTGGCGACAAGAAAGATGACGCAAAGCCCAAGGAGCACACGGTGGAAGTGCGCTTTCAGGCAACGGCTATTCCCAGTAACTACATGGCCCAATTCTATGTGGAGGAAGACAACGGCAGCGGCGCCACGACTACATACATGGACAACCCGAGCGGTACGGAAGCGCATACGCACCAGGCCAGCCGGGCTAAGCGAACCGGGCACACCATCGAGGCCATGATTGGCATATCCGAAGTTACCTCGGGCACTGCCCTGCCCGCTTCCGCGAGCGTGAAGGCGGATATCGTGGTGGATGGGGCCGTGAAGCAGACGATTACCGTTGACCGGAATACAACTGCCGACCGCTACGGCGACCGGGAAAAGACGATGCTGCTTACGCTCGAATAACCTTGATGAAAGCGGTGGGCTACGTAAGTGGAAGCCCACCGCTTTTTTTTACATCGAATAGATACGAGTACCGGCGCCGCAGCCCACAGCACGCGCGGTCCAGGAGCATGCACGAGGTTATGGCTTTACCGATGACTGCGCCGCGCAATCAGTTTCGCGTGGCTACGACTTCCGCCGAGCTGGCGCAATTTCGGCAGCAGGCCTGGCGCCTGTACCAGCCCGCCGCGCCGGTAGCCGTGGAGGCGTTTGGGCAAACCTGGCAGTTGCGGCCGGGCCTCACCTTCACGCCCTTTGCCAACGCGGTACGCTGCACGGCCCACTGCGCCTTTTGCTCCGAGGAGCTGCAGCGCTACGACGGACACCAGCTCACGGCCAAGCGCCTCATTGACGACTACCCGGCCTACTTTGCCCGGCTGCGGGAGTCATTGCAGCCGTTCCGGGGGCTGCCGCTGGGGTTGAGTCTCTCGGGGTTGGAAGCCACGGCCGAGCCGCAGTGGCTGCGCGAGCTGCTGGCTTGCCTGAGCGGACTGGAAGCCGAGGGCGTGGTGTTCGACGAGAAAGTGCTGTATACCAACGGCAGCGGCTTCGTGCTCAGCCCCGACCTAGGCCCGGCGCTTCAGGAATTCGGCCTAAGCCGCCTGGAACTCTCGCGCTGCCACGACGACGAAGCCGTGAATCAGCAGATCATGCGCTTCAACCGCAACCAGCCCGTGCGCCACAACGCCGTGTACGCGGCCACGGTGCGCACGCTGCACCAGCACTTGTTCGTCAAGAACTCGTGCATCCTCACGCAGGCGGGCGTTGCTACCCTGGCTGATGTGGAACGATATCTGGCCTGGGCCGCCGGGCTGGGCGTGCGTCGGGTCGTGTTTCGAGAGCTGAGCCGGCTGGAAGGCAGCTACCTGCCCAACGTGTTTACCGATTGGATTGAGGCCCAGCGCGTGCCCATCGAGCCGCTGCTGACAGCCGCGGTACCCACGCTGGAACGCCCGCGCGCCGGCTGGCAGTACGCGGGCAGCACCTTCGGCTACTATTACTACAACGAGCATTACCGCTGGCAGGACACCGAGGTCATCTTCGAAACCAGCAGCTACCCCGCTCTGCAGACGGCCAATGCCACCGGCGTGCTGCAGAAGCTCATCCTGCATTCGGACGGCACTTTGGCTGGCGACTGGGACCCCGACAGCCGGGTAATCAGCCGCGCCTCGGCCCCAGCGGCAGCCCCTCCGCTATGACGGCGGCCCAGGAACAACGATACCTGCGCACGCTCCACCTGTTGGTAGCGGCCGGTGTGCCGTTTGTGGGGCTGGGCACCTTCGCGCTACGTCGGCAGTGCCCGCGGCTGCCCCGCCGCCTGGTGGCCGACTGCGACCTGCAGCTACCACCCGACGCGGCCGTGCTCACGCAACTAACGGAGCTGCTGCAAACGGCCGGCTGGCACGTGACCCTGTGGGAGCAACCCGTGCCGCTGCCGCTGCAAACCGCTGAACTAGTCGGCAAATACTACCTGCGCGCCCGCCGCGCCGGAGCCGTGCTCGACTGCGCCTACGAAAATGACTTCCTGAGCTGGCCCGCCTTCCTGGCCGATAGTCATTGGCACGAAGGCTTGCCCGTGCTGCGCGCTGAGGCCATTCTGCACCAGAAAGCCCAGACCGGCCGCCCCCGCGACCTGGCCCTGCTCGACTGGTGGCAGCAAACCATCCGCCCGCGCCCTAGCGGCTTAGGGGTTGGGTAGGATTTCCAGTTCGGCGTAGGTGAGCGGTAATTGGGTGGCCGCCTGCACGTCGCCACCGGCATCGGCGTGGGCCTGGGCCAGCACCACGTGGCGGGCGTCGCGCCAGCGGGCGGCGCGGGGGCCCCAGTTGGCCAGGTCGCGCGACCAGACGAGCTGGGGCCCGGCGGCGGTGCAGCGGTACAGGCTAAGATTGGTGGGGTTACTCCCGCTAGCCACATCTTCGCAGGCACTGAGCAGGTATTGCCCATCGGGCGAGACGCTGGGGGCGCCCAGCAGTTGGGTGCGGCGGCCGGTGCGCTGGTCAATGAGCAGCACCGCCGGACCTTCGTCGGTTACTACATCGATAACCCACTGCCGCGCGGCAGGCAGGCTTCCCCAGTACAGGTAGGTGTTGTCGTTGCCTTCGGGGCCGTCGGGCGAGGGCACGGGACGCAGTGTAACGGGCGGCCCCTGGGCAGGACGCAGCACCAGCAGCCCGCCCTGGCGCTGCACCCGGCCATCAGCGGGCAGCGCGGCGTCGGATGTGTCGGTGGCGTTTACTGCATCGGAGGGGCGCAGGGGCAGCGCATCGCGCAGCTGCTGAAAGGCGGCTTGCGTGCTGGGCTGCAGCCGCAACACCCCGGCCGGGCGGCCCAGCGAATCGGCTACGTGCAGGGTATCGGTGGTAGAAGCTGGGCGCGGTGTGGCGGGGGCAGCGCCAGCGGGCTTGTCCGGGGAAGTAGTAGCGGGCTGCTCAGGCTGACCGCCCGCCAGCAGCAGCGCGGCGGCGAGGTAACGTTTCATGCGGGGCACAACCAAGATAGAGTTGTCGGGAGGTGAAGGAAAGGCCATGGGCTTAGTTGGCCAAATCGAACACCTCGCCGCTGGTTAGCTCGTAGCGCACTAGGCCGGCCTGCTGGTCCCAGTAGGCGGCGCGCAGCTGGCTACCGCGCAGGTAAATGGCGTTTTGCCCGTTGCGGATGGCGTAGGCCTGCGGGAAGCGGCGGCCGCTGCTCAGCGTCACGGGAGCCGGCAGCAGCTTGAAGACAGGGCCGCCGGGCACGTCGCTTTTGTCGCCTAGCAGGCCGGCCAGGTTAAATGACAGCGTGGCCGCACGCTCGGGGTCCGTTTTGTCAACCACCAACGAGAAGCTCGGGTGCTCGGGGCCGCCGTAGTTGGTAGCCGACAGCAGCGCCAGCGTCACGCGGATGGGCTGATACTTACCGGATTCCAGCTGGTTGCAGTCTTGGTTGGTATGCCACTCTTTCAGCGGCTGTACCGTCAGGGTATTGGTGGCGCCGCGGTTGCTGCGAAACGTAACCTGCTGGCCGGGCTGGTAGGCAGCGACCCAGGCCCGTTCGGCGGCCGTCAGGTCGACGGGGATACAGTCGCCGCAACCGGCAGTGGCGGCCAGCAGCGGCGAGAGCAAAGACAGGAGCTTGTGCATGGTGGAGCGCCGAAGGAGAATTAGCACCGCCTCAGCGTCATGCATTTAACGGCCGAGCCAGCCCCGTGTTGGCTACCGAGCTGCCGGCCACGGGTCAACTGCCCAAACTGTATCCTTTTAGCGGCCAATTAGCAGCCTACCGCCTTTCCTTCGGCTCTGCACAGTGCTGGCTCCCCTACCCTACGTACGGATAAGCCGTGACCCTACCTTTACCTGGTGAAAGAACCTTTGTGCGCGGCTTACTAATTGAAGATGAATTTGCTACCTAAACTCCATCTGGCTTATTGCTTTATAGCATTCAGCGGCCTGCTGCCCTGCCCCGACGCCTCTGCTCAGACCTCCAGCCCCCTCAAGCTGCCTGCCGCCATTCAGCGCGCGCTGCCTGCTGGGTACCAGGTACTCGATGCCGAGCAAGGCGACCTGAACCGCGACGCATTGCCGGATTGGGCGGTGGTGCTGCATCGCGCCGATGAAGAGAAGACGTCCGACGTAGTCAACCACCCCACCAAGCGGCCCCTGCTGCTGTTTGTGGGCGGCCCCGGTGGCATCAATACCCTGGCCGCGCGCTCCGACAATGCCGTGTACTGCGTGGACTGCGGCGGCATGATGGGCGACCCGTATCAGGGACTTACGCTGAAAAACGGCTACTTCACCGTGGAGCACTACGGTGGCAGCGCTCAGCGCTGGACGCGCTTCGTGACCTTTCGCTACGATGCAGCTAGCCGTACCTGGATGCTGCACCGCGACGGGAGCGAGCAGTTTCACGCCCTGGACCCGGAGCACGGCAAAACCAGCATGCGCACCGCTAAGAACTTCGGCCGAGTGCCGTTTGCCCGCTTCGATATCTACCAGGAGAAATAGGCAACCCGCCCAGCCAGCAACCGTCCTACCAACCCCGCAGTGACTTAAGTACGGTCGTCGGAGTGAGGGCTGACCCATGAGCCGTGCCGGTCTGCGACTCGTACCGTACTTTCAGGCACCTTGTAACACAACCAGTTACCACACTGCCAGCCGAGCACCGTTTGTAGTCGAGCTTTTTCGTTTAGTTACAGCATGATGACGCGTCACCATTGGGTTCGACCGGTGCTGGCAGCACTGCTGGCCGCCACCGGCTGCCGGCCCGACTCCCCTACCACTGATACCCCGGCCGCGGCTCATACGCCCACGCCAGCTGCCTCGGCTACGGAAAACCAGCCCGCCGCGGCTGCCACGGATACGTTCCAACTACCCGACGGCCAAGTCATTGCGCTACGGCCCAGTTCGGCAGCGGTCTTCGAACGCTTAGCCGCTGCCGAAACCTTACCGCCGGACCTCGACGCCGAATCCCGCGACCAAAACCTGACCGCTACCCAGGGCCGGGTGCGCCGCGACGGCCTCGACCTGCTGCTTCAGCCCGCCCAAGGACCGGTCGTACGGCTGCATTCGACGCCTCCGGCCGAGTTTACGCTCGAGAACGGCGACGCTGTGCGCTACGTGTACTGGGGCAGCCTGCCGCAGGCCCACCAGTGGGTGGTGCAGGCCTGGTTCTGGGAATCGTCGGCGGTGATGCTGGTAGACCAGCGCACCGGGCGTCAGCTGGAAGTAGCCGGCCGCCCCGCCGCCTCGCCCGATGGCCGCTACGTGCTCAGTACCAGCCCCGGCCTGGGCGGCGGCGACCAGGTGAACAGCCTCAGCCTGGTGCAGATCGAAGCAGCCGGCCCGCGCCTGCTCTGGCAGCGGGAACCCGAAGCCTGGGCTCCCGAACGGGCCCGCTGGGCCGGCTCCGGCCGGGCGCTGCTCCGGATCAGCCGCGTCGACTCGGCCGGTCAGCTGCCCGAGCCACCTGCGCCCGCGTATGTCGAGCTGGCCTTGCCGGCCGCGCCCTGATCTTCGGGGGCGCATCGGTGCCATGCTACTCTGCAGGAGGCGTTTGCGGCGCCGCGCGCAGCTCCAGCAGCCGATCGGTGACGACGGCCAAAAGCACTCCGGCCACTGGGGCCGCCACGTACACCCAGGCCGAGGTCAGCTGGCCGCTCAGCACGGCCGGAGCCAGGGAGCGGGCAGGGTTCATGGAGGCCCCGCTCAGGGGGCCGGCCACCAGTGCCTCCAGCGCCACCGTGGCGCTGATGGTGAGGCCCACCAGCAGGCCCTGCTCGTAGTAGCTCGACGTAACGCGCAGAATCACCAGCATCAGCCAGAAGGTGAGAAACAACTCGATGGCAAAGGCTTGCGCGGCCCCGTGCGCCGGCAGGGTGGCCCCAAGCGCGGAGCCGGGCATGGCCACCAGCTTTACCAGGGCGCTGCCGATAAAAGCTCCGGCCAGCTGCGCTGCCACGTAGGGCAGCACGCGCCGGCCCGGAAAGCGCCCGGCCGCCCAGAAGCCTAGCGTCACGGCGGGGTTGATGTGCGCCCCGCTGACGTGGCCCAGCCCCTGAATCAGCACCAGTACCACCAGCCCGAACGCGGCCGCTATGCCACCGTGCCCGATGGCGTGGGTTTGCTCGTCGACTACTACGGCTCCTGTTCCAAAAATCATCAGCACCGCCGTGCCCAGCACCTCGGCCAGCAGGCAATGACGCAGCGCCGTTCTCATGCAGCCGACGCGGGGCTATCGGCCAATACCAAAACGGTCACGCTGACACGGGGCAAGCAGATGGACATAGGCAATAAGTAGAAGCCCCGCGACGAGCGGCGCCAATCAGCTGCAATATGAAACGGAAAGCGACGAGTCAGTGACCCGCTCTGGCTAGGCGGTGGTGCCGCCGCAGCTGGAGCCGCTGCCGGCGGTGCAGCCGTAGCAGTGCTGATTGACCACCACGGCCCGCTCGGCGAGGGCGGCGGCATCGAAGTCGCGGATGTGGCGCACCGGGCTGGCGACTTTCAGGTCGAGCATCTGGTTGAAGTCGCAGTCGTAGAGGTAGCCGTCCCAGCTCACCGAAATGGTGTTGCGGCACATCACGCCCGCGGCCGCTGCGGGGTTGAAGGCGCCCACCAGCTTCTCCATGTAGCCCGCGTAGTTGCCCGACTCAATGAGGTAATCGAGGTAGCGGCTGACGGGGATGTTGGTAATGGCGTAGAGGCTGTTGAACACGATGCCGTGGTCCTTGAGCAGGGCGCGCTTGAACTCCCGCTCCAGCCCGGCCTGGGAGGCGGGCATGAAAGCGCCGGCCGGGTTATACACCAGATTGAGCACCAGACCGCTGCTCTCCTGCCCGTAGCCCACGGCGTTGAGCATCTTGAGCGCCCGAATGGAATCCTCGAACACCCCGTCGCCGCGCTGCCGGTCGGTTTTGCCGGCCGTGTAAAAGGGCAGGGAGCTGACCACCTCCACCCCATGTGCCTTGAAGAACTCCGGCAGGTCGTGGTACTTCTTGTTGGCCACGATGATGGTGAGGTTGCAACGCACGATGATGTGGCGGCCCAGGGCGTGAATCTGCTCCACCAACCAGCGAAAATCCGGGTTCATCTCGGGCGCGCCGCCGGTCAGGTCCACCGTCGGGATGTCGGTCTGGGCCAGCGCATCGAGGCAGAGCTGCATGGTCTCGCGGGGCATGATTTCCTTGCGGTCGGGCCCGGCGTCGACGTGGCAGTGGCGGCACACCTGGTTGCACATCTTGCCCACGTTCACCTGCAGCACCGCGGGGGCCACCGGCCGCAGCGGAAACAGCGCGGCCTCGCGCAGCTTCTCGTGGAAGGGCACCAGATGCAGGGTTTCGGCCGCGCCTTGGCCGAGCACGGTGAGCTGGAACGCGGGTTCGGCTAGTTGGTGGCCCGTCGCCTTGAGTGATTTCATAGCGTTGCTGGTGACAGCCGCGCGGGTTGCGCCTGCCGTCGAATTATTTGCTGAGCTCCTGAGTCTGACTTATCACCGGCACCGGTGCCCAGTGCAGAAACAAATTAGAGGCGAAAAAGTAGCTACGAAAAGGTCCGTCAAGCAGATTGTTATTCGGGCTGGTATAAATCGTCACCAATCAGGCAGAATGCCCGGCGGGCAATCTTGTCCGCTCCACACGCCCGTATATGCGGGCTCAATCGTACCGCTTATGCGCAAAATCCTGCTGACCGTGCTGCTGACCGGCGCCGTAGGCGCATCCCTTACCTCTTTTGTGGCCCCTGCGCCCGGTCCCGCGCGGACGGTAGTCGCATCCCCCGTCGACCACTCGGCCTACGAGCGGCTGCTGAAGAAATACGTGAACGACAAGGGCCTGGTCAACTACAAAGCGTGGAAAAATGACCAGAAAGAGCTGAACCAGTACCTGGAGCAGCTGAGCAAGAACCCGCCGGCAGCCAGCTGGAGCAAGGCCGAGCAGATGGCCTACTGGATCAACGCCTACAACGCCTACACCATCCGGCTCATCCTCGACCACTACCCCGTCGGGAGCATCAAGGATATCGGCTCCAAGATTCAGATTCCGCTCGTGACCACGCCCTGGGCGGCGGAGTTCTTCAGCATCGGCGGGCAGAAGATGAGCCTCGACGACATCGAGCACAACCGGCTGCGCAAGCAGTACGACGACCCGCGCGTGCACTTTGCGCTGGTGTGCGCCTCCATTTCCTGCCCGCGCCTGCGCCGCGAGGCCTACACCCCCGCCCAGCTCGACCGGCAGCTCGACGAGCAGGGCCGGGACTTTTTGAACAACCCGGCCAAAAACAAGGTTGGCAAGTCGGAAGCCCAGCTCTCCAAGTACTTCGACTGGTACAAAGGCGACTGGACCGGTAACGGGCAATCGGTGGCGAAGTGGGTAAACCGCTACTCCGCCACCAAGATGAGCGCCGACGCCAAGGTCAGCTACCTCGACTACAACTGGAACCTCAACGCGCAATAAGCCGCCTTCCTCCCACCGCATGAGCTACCTAGATACCACCGCCGACGTGTACCGCCAGGCGGCGCAAGAGCCCCAGGTGGGCCTGTGCTGCACCACCAATCCGGTGTGGCAGCTGCCCGGCCTGAGCATCCCGCAGCGCATGCTCTCGATGAACTACGGCTGCGGCAGCACCGTGAATCCGCGCGACCTGACGGGCAGCCCCACCGTGCTCTACGTGGGCGTGGGCGGCGGCATGGAGCTGCTGCAGTTTGCCTACTTCAGCCGCCGGCCCGGGGCCGTTATCGGGGTGGATGTGGTGCCCGAAATGCTGGAGGCCTCGCGCCAGAACATGCGCACGGCCGAAGCGCAGAACGAGTGGTTCCGCAGCGAGTTCATCGACCTGCGCGCCGGCGACGCCCTGCACCTACCCGTGGCGGATGCCAGTGTGGACGTGGCCGCCCAGAACTGCCTGTTCAACATCTTTAAGCTCGACGACCTGCGCCGCGCTCTGCAGGAAACCTACCGCGTGCTCAAGCCCCACGGCCGCCTCGTGATGTCGGACCCGACCTGCGAGCAGCCCATGAGCGAGGAGCTGCGCGCCGACGAGCGGCTGCGCGCCCTGTGCCTCACCGGCTCCCTGCCCCTGCAGCAATACCTCGACCTGATTACCTCTGTGGGCTTCGGCACGGTGGAAGTACGGGCCAAGCGCGCCTACCGCGTGCTTTCGCCCCGGCACTACGCCACCGACGAGCTGATTTACATCGAGAGCGTGGAGGTGTGCGCCATCAAGGACCCCATGCACGCCGATGGCCCCTGCATTTTCACCGGCCGCACGGCTATCTATTACGGCGGCGAGGAGTACTTCGACGACCAGAAAGGCCACGTGCTTCTGCAGAATCAGCCCCTGGCCGTGTGCGACAAAACTGCCGGCGCCCTCCTCTCCCTCGGCCGCGACGACATCTTCGTGTCACCTTCGACTTACCACTACGACGGCGGCGGCTGTTGCTAGTTGCGGCTTGCTCCTGCTTTTGGGCGCCCAGCTGGGGGGAATGGAACCGGAGTCACCTGCCCCACTGCCGCTTCGTAGCCCTTGACGGGGCCGGCCAAGTGCTGGGCTGGGCGGCTTTGTCGCCCGTGTCGAGCCGCTGCGTGTACGGCGGCGTGGCCGAGGTAAGCGTGTATGTGTCCCCTGATGCCCAGGGCCGGGGCGTGGGCCGGCAACTGCTGGCCGCACTGATCAGCGAGTCGGAACAACACGGCATGTGGACACTGCAGGCAGGCATCTTTCCCGAAAACACGACCAGTGTGCGCCTGCACGAAGGCGCGGGCTTTCGGCAAGTTGGGCGGCGGGAGCGAATCGGGAAGATGGGTAACCAGTGGCGCGACACCCTGCTGCTGGAGCGCCGCAGCAGCGCAGTCGGCATCGACTAGCATACTATTTCTCAGCTGGCGGGCTAGCTTCGTTCGGTTGCCGCATCTACCATTCGCATGCAAAGTCCTCGTTTCGTTGACGTCCTAGTTATTGGGGCCGGGCAGAGCGGCCTGGCCGTCGGCTACTTCCTGCGCCGTAGCGGCTTGTCCTTCGTACTGCTCGATGCCCAACCCGCGCCCGGCGGCGCCTGGCAGCACGCCTGGGATTCGCTCCGGCTGTTCTCGCCCGCCGATGCCAGCTCGCTGCCCGGGTGGCTGATGCCCCGGCCTGCCGACGATACCTACCCCAAGCGCGACGCGGTAGTGGACTACCTGCGGCAGTACGAGCAACGCTACGCCCTGCCCATCGAGCGGCCGGTGCGGGTGGCTGAGGTGCATACTTCAGCCGATAACACCTTTATTGTCAGCACCGACCGCGGAGAGTGGCAGGCCCAGGCCGTGGTCAGCGCCACGGGCACCTGGAGCCAGCCGTTCCTGCCGGCGTATCCAGGCCAAGCCGATTTCACCGGCCGGCAGCTGCACTCGGCGGAGTACCGCAGCGCGGAGGCGTTGGCCGGGCAGCAGGTGCTCATTGTGGGCGGCAGCAACTCCGGCGCGCAGATTCTGGCCGATGTATCGCGGGTGGCCCGCACGACGTGGGTGACGGAGCAGGAGCCGCGCTTTCTGCCCGACGACGTAGATGGCCGGGTGCTCTTTGCCCAGGCCACGCAGCGCTACCAGGCCGGCTACACCGCGCCGGCCGCTTCGCTGGGCGACATCGTGATGGTCGACAGCGTGAAAGAGGCCCGCAGCCGCGGCGTCCTAAGCAGCGTGCGGCCGTTTGAACGCTTTACGCCTGCCGGGGTGCGCTGGCCCGCTGGGCAGGAGCAGGCCGTGGATACGGTCATCTGGTGCACCGGCTTCCGGCCCGCGCTCAGTCACCTGCGGCCACTCGGTGTGGTGCAGCCCGATGGCCGCGTGACCACCGAAGGCACCCGGGCCACTGCCGTGCCGGGCTTGTGGCTGGTCGGCTACGGCAGCTGGACGGGCTTTGCGTCGGCTACCCTGATTGGCGTGGGCCGCTCGGCGAAGAGCACGGTGGCCGAAATTCAGGCGTATTTCCAGTAAGTCAAATAGCACAGCACCTTGCACCAACTCCGGTAAGCAAGGCGGAAGAACCGTAGTTTTGCGGGGCGCGGTTCCCTACCGTGCCGTTACCATCCCTGCCGAATGTCTGCGGGCACAGTCCTGATTATCGACGACGAAGCCGACCTGCGGCAGCTGCTGGCCCAGGTACTGGAGCTGGAAGACTACCACGTGCTGCAGGCCCCCGACGCCCGCCGCGGCCTGGCTTTGCTCCAGCAGCACGCCGACGAGGTGCTGGTGGTGCTGTCCGACGTGAAGCTGCCCGACGGGCACGGCGTGGAGTTGCTGCCACGCTACCAGGCCGCTGCCCCGCTGGCCGAAATCATCCTGCTAACCGCCTACGCCCGCATCCCCGACAGCGTGCAGGCCATGAAGCTGGGCGCCTTCGATTACCTGGCTAAAGGCGAGGCCGACGAGCAGATTGCGGTGGTGGTAGAACGCGCGGCCGAAAAGGCGCGGCTACAGCGGCGGGTGGCCGAACTGGAAAGCAAGGTGGGCGCCCAGTATTCCTTCGAATCGATGATCGGTACCTCGAAGGCGCTGCGGGAAGCGCAGGAGTTGGCCCGGCAGGTAGCGCCCACCGATTCGACGGTGCTGCTGGAGGGACCGACCGGCGCCGGTAAGGAGCTGTTTGCCCAGGCCATTCACCAGGCCTCCGCGCGCCGCGGTAAGCCCTTTGTGGCGCTGAACTGTTCGGCATTTCCGAAGGATTTGCTCGAATCGGAGCTGTTCGGCTACAAGAAGGGCGCTTTCACCGGGGCCCTGACGGATAAGAAAGGTTTGCTGGCCGAAGCCCACGGTGGCACCTTGTTCCTGGACGAAATCGGGGAGCTGGAGCTGAACGTGCAGGCCAAGCTGCTGCGGGTGCTTGAAAGCCAGGTATTTATTCGCCTGGGCGACACTAAACCGACGCAGGTAAACGTGCGCATCGTGGCGGCGACTAACCGCAACCTGCGGCAGGAGGCCGACGCCGGCCACTTCCGCGCCGACCTTTACTACCGCCTCGCCGTGTTTGCCATTGCCGTGCCACCACTCAAAGAGCGCACGGCCGACATCGAGCCGCTGGCGGTGCATTTCCTGCGCTATTTCGCCGCCAAGCTGCGCAAGCGCCTGCCCGGTATCGGCCCAGAAGCTTTGCCGCTACTACAGCGCCACGACTGGCCCGGCAACGTGCGTGAACTGAAGAATGTGCTCGAGCGCGCCGCCATCCTCACCCCCGACGGGCTGCCCGTCGGGCCCGCGCAGCTGCCCGCCGAGCTACGCCTGCTGCCCGCGCCCGATGCCCCCGGCACCGACGCCACCGACCAGCGGCTAAGCGCGGTGGAAGCCCGCCACATCCTGCAGGTGCTGCAGCAGGCGGGCGGCAACAAGGCCGAAGCCGCCCGCCGCCTTGACATCGGCGTGGCTACGCTCTACCGTAAGCTGCAGGAGTACGGCCTATAAAGCCGCTCAATTCAATAATTCAGCCTATCAAATTGATAGGCCCGCTTCCGCGTCGCGCCGGCTCATCGGCGCGACGCGTTTTTTTATTTCTGATTGACAGATAATTACGCCAACAATGAGCCATTTAAGCCGCTACCCGGCGCGGGAGTTGGCAGTGGCTGGGCGTACCATTTCACGGTCTGCCCCATGATTCATCCTCTTGTCGACTTCGCCCTGTTGCTGCTGGCGGGTCTGGCGTGCTTCGGCCTGTTCTACCGCTCCCTCGATTGGTTTGAACGCCTCTAGCCCACCGCGCCATGTTCGCCCTTCATACCTGCGACGACGTGCTGCGCGAAGTGCGCCAGAGCCTGCCCGAACTAGCCACCGAGCTGGACGCGGCTGCGGCCGAAAACCGCTGCCGCCTGCACCACTTCTTCGAGTTCTTCGCCGGCTACACCTGCCGTTTCCTCGGCCCCGACCGCGCCAGCAGCCTGCGACTGCTCGACTGCTTCGCCCTGGCTAACCGGCTGTACACGCTCGGCAGTGCCAGCCTGCGCTGCGCCATCGAAGTCACCTACCTCTACGACCTGCACCTGGACCGCAACTCGGAGCTGATGCAGCGCGCCCGCCAACTGTTGCCACCCTCGCTGCTGGCCTGCCAGCGGCGCATGCAGTGCTCCATGCTGCCCTAACCCCTCGCTCCGGCCCTCATGATGACCGCCCTGTTCATCCTCTCCCTCGCCGCTTTCGGCTACCTCGGCTACGCGCTGCTGCGCCCCGAGAAGTTCTAACTCTCTGCGCTTTCCGTTATGCTCACGCAATACCTCGGCGTCGCGGTGCTGTTTCTGTTTTCGGTGCTGACGGCCATTCCGCTGGGCCACTACATTGCCCGCGTCTTCGGCAACCAGCGCACCTGGACCGATTTTCTGGCCCCACTCGAACGCCTGCTTTACCGCCTCAGCGGCATCGACCCGACGCGGCAAATGAACTGGAAGCAGCACCTGCAAGCGCTGCTGACCATCAACCTGGTGTGGTTCGTCTACGCCTTCGTGCTGCTTTTCACCCAGGGCGCTCTGCCGCTCAACCCCGACGGCAACGCCTCGCAATCGGCTGATCTGGCCTGGAACACAGCCATTTCTTTTCTCGTCAACTGCAACATTCAGCACTACTCGGGCGAATCGGGTGCAACGTACCTGACGCAGATGGCGGTGCTGATGTTCCTGCAGTTCGTGACGGCCGCCACCGGCATTGCGGCCCTGGCGGTGGTATTCGAGGCCCTGCGCCAGCGCACCACCGAGCAGCTCGGCAACTTCTGGTTTTTCTTCGTGCGCAGCATCACGCGCCTGCTGCTGCCGCTGTGCCTGCTGGTAGCCAGCGTTCTGGTGTTCAGCGGCACGCCCAACACCCTGCAGGGCAAGGCCGAGTTCGTGAGCCTGGAGGGCGACACCGTGCAGGTGTCGCGCGGGCCGGTGGCGGCTTTCGTGGCCATCAAGGAGCTGGGCACCAACGGCGGCGGCTTCATGGGCGCCAACGGCGCGCACCCACTCGAAAACCCCACGTACTTCACCAACCTCGTCGAAACCTGGGCCCACCTGATCATCCCGTTCGCGGTGGTTTTCGCCCTGGGCTACTACCTGCAGCGCCGGCGCCTGGCCTGGATGATTTTCGGCACGATGACGGCGGGCTTCCTGATGCTGCTCGCGCCCACGCTGTACTTTGAAACGCACGGCTCGCCCACGCTCAGCAGCCTCGGCGTCGATCAGGCCCTGGGCGCGCTGGAAGGCAAGGAAATGCGCATCGGTGCCGTCGGTTCGGCCTTCTGGGGCATCACGAGCACCATTATTTCGGTGGGCTCGGTGAACAGCATGCACGACTCCTGGATGCCCATTTCGGGGGCCATGGCGCAGCTGGGCATGATGATCAACGCCTTCTACGGCGGCTGCGGCGTGGGCGTGCTCAACTTCCTGGTATACCTCATCATCGCCGTGTTCATTGCCGGGCTGATGGTGGGCCGCACGCCTGAGTTTCTGGGCAAAAAGGTGGAGGCCTCGGAAGTTAAAATTGCCATCATCATTGCCCTGCTGCACCCGCTGCTCATTCTGGCGGGCACGGCCCTGGCCACCTACGGCTACAACCACGACCCGGAAGGCCTGAGCGGCTGGCTGGCCAACCCCGGCGCGCACGGCTTCTCGGAAATGCTCTACGAGTACACCTCCGCCTCGGCCAACAACGGCTCCGGCTTCGAGGGCCTGGGCGACAACACGCCCTGGTGGAACGTGAGCATTGGCTTCGTCCTCATCCTCGCCCGCTTCCTGCCCATTATCGGCCCGGTGGCTATTGCCGGCCTGCTGGCCCGCAAGAAGCTGGTGCCCGAATCGGCCGGCACGCTGCGCACCGACACCGGCACCTTCGCCGTGATGATCCTGGCCGTCATCTGGATTATAGCCGCCCTGGCCTTCTTCCCGGCCCTCACGCTGGGCCCGCTGGCCGAGCATTTCTCGCTGTAGCCTCGTGCGCCTCACCCCTAGCCCCTCTCCAAAAAAGGAGAGGGGACCTAGCCTAGCATTTTGTCCTGGCCTTTTTACGCCCGTACTCCCCTGAACTAGCATCTAGAATTAGAGCTAGTTCCCGCTCTCCTTTTCGGAGAGGGGCCAGGGGGTAAGGCGCCCCATTCTCATGCCTACTCAATCTCCTTCCCTTTTCCAGCCCGAGCTGGTGCGCGAGGCGCTGAAGCAGAGCTTCGTGAAGCTCGACCCGCGGCTGATGATCAAAAACCCGGTGATGTTCACCGTGGAGCTGGGCACCGTAGTCATGCTCGTCGTGTCCGTTTTGGTGCTCGTGACGCCCGGCGCCGAGCGTACCCAGGGCTCGGCGGGCTACAACGTGGCCATCTTCCTGCTGCTGCTGGCCACGCTGCTCTTCGCCAACTTTGCCGAGGCCATTGCCGAGGCCCGCGGCAAGGCCCAGGCTGATTCGCTGCGCAAAACCCGCCAGGACACACCCGCCAAAGTGCGCCGCAAGGACGGCCACTTCGACGTCATCAGCTCGGCGCAGCTCCAAAAGGGCGACGTGTTCGTGGTGGAAGCCGGCGAAATCATTCCCACCGACGGCGAAATCATCGAAGGCCTGGCCACCATCGACGAGTCGGCCATTACGGGCGAGTCGGCGCCGGTTATCCGCGAGGCGGGCGGCGACAAATCGTCCGTAACAGGCGGCACCAAGGTGCTGTCGGACCGCATCGTGGTGCTGGTGACCACCGCGCCGGGCGAGTCGTTTCTGGACAAGATGATTGCGCTGGTGGAAGGCGCTTCGCGGCAGAAAACGCCCAACGAAATTGCCCTGACCATTTTGCTGGCGGGCTTCACGCTGGTGTTTCTCATCGTGTGCGTAACGCTGGTGCCCTTCGCCAACTACGCCAAAGCCACGCTGACGGTGGCCGCGCTGGTGAGTTTGTTCGTGTGCCTGATTCCGACCACCATCGGCGGGCTGCTCTCGGCCATCGGCATTGCGGGCATGGACCGCGCCCTGCGCGCCAACGTCATCACCAAGTCGGGCAAGGCCGTGGAAACCGCCGGTGACATAGATGTGCTGCTGCTCGACAAGACGGGCACCATCACCATCGGTAACCGCAAGGCCACGCACTTCTGGCCCGCGCCGGGCGTGGCGGAGCGCACCTTCGTGGAAGCCGCCACGCTGGCCTCGCTCACCGACGAAACGCCCGAAGGCAAGAGCATCGTGGAGCTGGCCGCCGCCACCCGCCACAGCGACGATGCCCGGCTGCGCCAGCGCATCGAGGGCGCTCAGCTGATTCAGTTCACGGCCGAAACCCGCTCCTCGGGGGTAGACCTGCCCCAGGCGCACGGCGGGCTGCGGCTGCGCAAAGGCGCCACCGATGCCATCCGTCGCCTGGTGGAAAAAGCCGGCAACCCGTTTCCGCCACAGGTGCTACAGCGCGTGGAAACCGTGGCCAGCAACGGCGGCACCCCGCTGGTAGTGAGCCAGAACGAGCAGGTGCTGGGTGTGGTGGAGCTGCAGGACATCATCAAGCCCGGCATTCAGGAACGCTTTGAGCGCCTGCGCCGCATGGGCGTAAAGACGGTGATGGTGACCGGCGACAACCCGCTCACGGCGAAGTACATCGCCGAAAAAGCCGGCGTCGACGACTTCATTGCCGAAGCCAGGCCCGAGGACAAGATGCACTACATCCGGCAGGAACAGCAGGCCGGTAAGCTGGTGGCCATGATGGGCGACGGCACCAACGACGCCCCCGCCCTGGCCCAGGCCGACGTGGGCGTGGCCATGAACTCGGGCACGCAGGCCGCCAAGGAAGCCGGCAACATGGTCGACCTCGACAACGACCCCACCAAGCTCATCGAGGTGGTCGAAATCGGCAAGCAGCTGCTCATCACGCGCGGCACGCTCACCACCTTCAGCATCGCCAACGACGTGGCCAAGTACTTCGCCATCGTGCCGGCGCTGTTCGTGGCCTCCATCCCGGCCTTGCAGGGGCTGAACATCATGCGGCTGCACTCGCCGGAGTCGGCCATTCTGAGCGCAGTGATTTTCAACGCCATCATCATTCCGGCGCTGATTCCGCTGGCCTTGCGCGGGGTACAGTACACGCCGGTGGGCGCCTCGCAGCTTTTGCGCCGCAACCTGCTCCTCTACGGCCTGGGCGGCGTGGTGGTACCCTTCGTCGGCATCAAGCTGATCGACCTGCTGGTCAGCGCCTTCGTGTAAACCCCTGAGCCGGCGCCGGTTTGGTCGCGCAGCGCCGTACGGGGCGCCGGCTCTACCCTTTCTTGTCTCGTCGTATGAAACTCCTGCGTCAATCCCTGATGCTTACCCTGCTGCTGATTGTGCTGTGCAGCGTCATTTATCCACTGATCATCCTCGGCATCGGCCGCCTGGCGCCGGGTGCCGGCGAGGGCCAGACCCTGACCCGCAACGGGCGTGTGGTCGGCTACGCCCGCATCGGGCAGCGCTTTCAGCGGCCCGAGTACTTCAACTCCCGTCCTTCGGCCGTCGACTACAACGCGGCCGGCTCGGGCGGCTCCAACAAAGCGCCGTCGAACCCTGAATACCAGGCGTTGGTAAAAGCCCGGCTCGATACCTTCCTGCTCCACAACCCAGAGGTAAAAGCCAGCGAAGTGCCGGCCGAGCTACTGACGGCCTCCGGCTCGGGCCTCGACCCGGACCTTTCGCCGCAGGGCGCGCTGGTGCAGGTAGCGCGTATTGCCCGGCGGCGCGGCGTGGATGCCAGCCGCCTGCGCGAGCTGGTGCGGCAGCAAACCGAAGGCCCCTTGCTGGGCTGCCTGGGCCCCGCACGCGTGAACGTGCTACAGCTGAATCTGGCCCTGGACGAGCTGGCCCCACGGCCTCACTAAGCCGCCAATGCTGCCGACCAGCCCGAAACCGCCCGCTACCCCGCCACCGGCCGATGAACCTACCAGCTACGGCTGGCTGATGTGGGCTATTGTAGCCGCCGCTTTGCTGCTCGCTCTCTGCCTGTGACGGCTCTTTTTTCCTGATTTTTCAGTGGCGCTGCGTAGCTGATCATGCTACCGTCCCGCCATGCACTCACTTGCTTCGATGAAAGCTCTTTTTGCCCTTTCCCTGAGCCTGCTGGCGACTACTGCCGCCCTGGGCCAGAATACCACGCCTGGTACCACAGACTCCACCGCCGCTGCTACTCCGGCCGCTGCGCCCGTCGCCAACCGCCTGACGGTGTACGGCTTCGTGGATGGCTACTATGGCTACGACTTCACCGGCAAAAGCCAGACGCGGCCGGGCTTTCTGTACTCGCACAGCCGCGCCAACGAGTTTGCGCTGAACAACGCCATCATCGGCCTGCGCTACCAGGACGAGCAGGTGCGCGGGGCCCTGGGGCTGCACGCGGGGACCTACGTGGAAGCCAACTACGCCGCCGAGCCGCCGGTGCTCCGGCACGTGTACGAGGCTTATGCTGGCTTCCGGCCCCTGCCCAAAACCTGGCTCGACCTGGGTATTTTCTCCTCGCACATCGGGTTTGAGTCGGCCATCAGCAAGGACAACTGGACGCTCACGCGCTCCTTTATGGCCGAAAACTCGCCCTACTACGAGGCCGGGGCACGCTTCACCTACGAAGCCGACCCCAAGCTGACGCTGACGGCGCTGGCCCTGAACGGCTGGCAGAACCTGCGCGACAACAACCGCGCGAAGGCCCTGGGCACGCAGATTCAGTGGAAGCCCACCGACAAGCTGCTGGTAAATAGCAGCACGTTCTACGGCAACGAGCAGCCCACCGACTCAGTACGGCGCCGCCGCTACTTCCACAATTTCTACGTGACCTACACCGCCACCAACCGGCTCAACCTGGCCCTGGTGTTCGATGTGGGCAAGCAGGAACGGGCCGCCCGCGGCAGCAAGGCCGATACCTGGCACACCGGCGCGGCCTTCGTGCGCTACAAGCTCACCGAAAAATGGGCCGCCACCGCCCGCTATGAATACTACTACGCCGACCGCGGCGTCATCATCCGCAGCATCATGCCCGCGGCCTCCGACGCTAACTTTCACGTGCATGGCGGCTCCCTCAACTTTGACTACGCCCCGACCGCCAACGTGCTGGTACGTGTGGAAGGCCGGGTACTGCGCAGCCGCGACGCCCAGTTCACCGACGAAGCGGGCCAGCCGACCAAGACCTACGGCAACCTGACCAGCAGCATCGCGCTGAGCTTTTAACTGCTTAACCAATAGAAGCCAGCCTGTTTCTTCGGAAGCGGACCACAAGTGAGGCGCTACCATGAGCGAGCCGGAAGAACAGTTGCGCGACCAATCGGCCGAACGGTTTTTGCGCCTGGTGCAGCAGAAGCGCCGCGGCACGCTCAAGGTGTACCTGGGCCTGGCCGCCGGCGTGGGCAAAACCTACCGCCTGCTGCAGGAAGCCCGCGACCTGCTGCAGCACGGCGTCGACGTAGTCATCGGCTACGTGGAAACGCACGGCCGCACCGACACCGTAGCCCAGCTGCAGGGGCTGCCGCTGCTGCCGCGCAAGAGCGTGTTCTACCGCGGCCGGGCGCTGGAAGAGCTGGACCTGCAAGCCGTGCTGCAGCGCCGCCCGCAGGTAGTCATCGTCGATGAGCTGGCCCACACCAACGTGCCGGGCTCCAGCAACGAAAAACGGTGGCAGGACGTGGAGCAGCTGGTGCAGGCGGGCATTTCCGTCATCACCGCCCTGAACGTGCAGCACCTGGAAAGCCTGCACGACCAGGTGCTCAAAATCACCGGTCAGGATGTGCAGGAGCGCGTGCCCGACCAGGTATTGCGCCAGGCCGACGAAGTGGTCAATGTGGACCTGACCGTAGCCGAGCTGCGCCGCCGGCTGGAAGAAGGCAAAATCTATGACCTACAGAAGGCGCCTACGGCTCTGCGGCACTTCTTCCGGACCGAGAACCTGGCGCAGCTGCGCGAGCTGGCTTTGCGCGAAGTGGCCAACCAGCTCGGCCAGCAGATCGACCGCGGGCAGCAGGCCGTGGTAGCCCCGGACCGCCGCAACCAGGACCGACTGCTGGCCTGCATCAACACCAACGCGCCGGCGGCCCGCGAAATCATCCGCAAAACCTTACGCCTGGCCGACCGCCTCGGGGCCGCTGCCTGGTACGTGCTCTACGTGCAGACGCCCGCCGAAGCCGCCGACCGCATCGGGCTGGCCCAGCAGCGGCACCTGATCAACAACCTGCAGCTGGCCACTGAGCTGGGCGCCCAGATATTGCGCGTGAAAAGCCCGGACGTGGTCGGGACAGTGCTGCGCGTGGCCGCCGAAAAAAACGCTTCCCTGCTCATTTGCGGCGTCACCCGCGACAAAGGCTTTTGGGCGCCTGTAGTACGCCGGGGCGTGACCTTTGAGCTGGTGCGCACCGTGGCCCGCGCCGGCCGCGACCTGGACCTGTTTCTCGTCAGTTATTGACCATGACCTTAAAAACGAAAATCACGCTGGGCTTTGTGGCCATGCTGCTGTTGCTGGTGGCCATCGGCGGCTACGCGTACTACACCGTGGGGCAGTTCGACCGCTCGTCGCGCGCCGCGCTGCGGGCCAACTTTCAGTCGGTGGAGTACGGCCAGCGGATGCTGCGTGCCCTCGACGTGATGGAGCGCAACCCGTGGACCGACACCGCGGCCACGCAGCAGTTCGGGCGGGCCCTGGTCGATGAAACGGCCAACGTCACCGAGCCCGGCGAGCAGCACGTGGTGGAAAGGCTCGGAGAGGTGTTCGGGCAGTTTAAGCACTACCAACGGGCCCGCGTACGCGGCGACGCTCCGTCCGACGCCGAGGGCGGGCCTCCTGAAGCAAACCCCGAACTAACCAACGAGTTGCGCAACCTTACGCACCGCATGATTGACCTCAACGTGCGGGCGCTGACAGCTAAGAACTCCGCTTCCAACCGCGGCGCCGAGCGCGCCCGCAATTACCTACTGGCCGCCGGGGCGCTGGCCGTGCTGCTGGGCCTGGGCCTGGTGCTGAGCGTGCCCGAAGCGGCGGTGATGCCCCTGCGCAAGCTCACGGCCGCCATTGGGCACGCCAGTCAAAGCCAATTTCGCTCCAGCATCCCGGTAGAAAGTCACGACGAATTCGGCACCGTGGCGCGGGCCTTCAACCAGCTGCTGGTGCAGTTGCAGGACTTCCGCTCCTCCACCACCGCCGAGCTGATTACCGAGCGCAACCGCATGGCCAGCCTCGTCAATAGCCTCGACGAGGGCCTACTGCTTATCGACCAGCACCGGCGCATCCTGCTGGCCAACCCCACCGCCGCCGAGCTGCTGGGGCAGCCCGTGGCGCAGCTGCTCGGCCAGCCCGCCGACGAGCTGGCGGCCCAAAACGACCTGCTGCGCGCCATGCTGGCCCCCCTCGAGGCGCCGCGCCGGCAACAGGCCGTGGCCGAGGTGCCGCTGTTTACCATTGCCCAGGGCGGCGAAGAGGCCTATTACCGCCTCGCCGTGCACGACATCGTTTCCTTCAACGAAGCGGTGGACGAAATGCAGTTCGTGGGCCACATCCTGGCTCTGCGCAACGTGTCGGAGTTCAAGCGGCTGGATCAGGTGAAGTCGGGCTTTCTGGCCACCGTTTCGCACGAGCTCAAGACGCCGCTGGCCAGCCTCAACCTCAGCCTGAAGCTGCTGCAGGATGAGCGCACTTCCGCCGACAAGCGCCAGAGCGTAATGCAGAGCATGCGCCAGCAGACGCAGCGCCTGCAGCGCATGGTGGGCGAGCTGCTCGATGTATCGCGCCTGGAAGCCGGGGCCGGCATTCAGCTCGATGTGCGCCCCACCGACCTGCGCGACGTGGTGCGCTACGCCACCGATACGGTGCAGGCCCAGCTGCTCGACAAGCAGCTTCACCTCGACGTGCAACTCCCCGCCGACCTGCCTCCGGCTGCTGCCGACGTGGAAAAAACCACCTGGGTACTTATCAACCTGCTGGCCAACGCCATCCGCTACTCGCCCGTGGGCGAAACCCTCACGGTGCGGGCGGGCACAGTTGCCAATGCGCTGGAGCTGAGCGTGCAGGACCGCGGCCCGGGCATAGCCCCGGAATACCACGAGCGGATCTTTCAGCGCTTCGCTCAGGTGCCCAACAAAACCGAGTACCGCGGCGGCTCGGGCCTGGGCCTGAGCATCGCCCGCGAGTTCATTGCCGGGCAGGGCGGCCGGCTGTGGGTCGAGAGCGAGCTGGGCAGCGGCAGCCGCTTTGCCTTTACCTTGCCGATTGCTGATCCGGCGCTGGTTTCTCCGGCCTAACCAGCCAACTTTGACGCCCCTGACCGCAATGCCCGCCGCAGCATACCCGTTCTAAGTCGACCTAGTGTAGGCGGAACTTTTGGCTAGACTTCGGTTGTATAACCGGTCTTGCATATTACCCTATGCCCGCCGCTACTCCGACGCCTGCCGCTGTTCCAAACGACCTCCTGCCCGCGCTACTTGATTTTTCGCTGGCGGGCATTGGGTGCTATGCGCCCGTTACCGATGCCGTGGGGCAGGTAATAGACTTTACCTTTCTCTATCTCAATCCCGCCGCACAGCACCTGCTGGGCTTGCCGGCGCAGCCTGCGGGCACGTTTGGTCAGCAATTTCCCCAGGCCATGCGCAGCGGCGGGTTTGCCTTCCTGCGCGACGCTTTCACCAGCGGCGCCGCGGCCGAACAGGTGGAGCAGTATCAGGTAGCCGGCCAGGCCGTGGCGCTGCGCGTAGCGGCCCGGCGCCAGCAGGATTACCTGCTGGTCAGCTTCGCTGCCCTGCCCGACGAGCAGCTGCTGCGCGCCACCTTCGAGCGGGAAGCCGAAGTTCGGGAACAAGCCGCCTACGACGAGGCCCTGCGCCAGCGGGAACACCTGTACCGCATCCTGGAGCAGGCCCCGGCCATGATTTGCGTGTTCAATGGCCCGCAGCACATCTTCCAGTTCGTCAATTCCTCCTACCAGGCACTGGTGGGGCAGCGGCCGCTGCTGGGCCTGACCATCGCCGAAGCCATGCCCGAGTTGGCCGGCCAGCCCATCTTCGGGCTGCTCGACCGCGTCTACACCACCGGCGAGACGTATTACGCCCACGAGATGCTGGTGCAGCTGGACCACGCCAACGAGGGCCCTGCGGAGCTGGAAAAACGGTACTACAACTTCATCTACCAGGCCCGTCGCAACGCCGTGGGGGCCGTGGATGGCATTTTTGTCTTCGCCTACGAGGTAACGGCGCAGGTACTGGCGCGGCAGCAGGTGCAGGAGCTCAATCAGCAGTTGGCCGTGGCCAACGAGCAACTACAAGCCGCCAACGACGTGCTGGAAGCCCGCGTGACCGAGCGCACCCGCGCCGTGGAGCTGGCCAAGCTCACCGCCGAGCAGCAGCGGGCCCAGCTCGATCAGCTGTTTATGCAAGCGCCGGCCGCTATCTGCGTGCTCGATGGCCCCGACTGGGTGTACCGACTCGTCAACCCCGTGTACCAGCGCGCGTTTCCCGGGCGGGCACTGCTTGGCAAGCCTTTGCTGGAAGCCCTGCCCGAGCTGCGCGACTCCTCCATTCCCAGCATCATGGCCCAGGTGTACACCACCGGCATGCCCTACCAGGCGCTGGAGTTGCCGGTGCGGCTGGCCCGCTTCACCGACAGTCCGCTGGAAGACACCTTCTGGACGTTCACCTACCATCCGCGCCACGACGCGGCGGGTGACGTGGACGGGATAATGGTGTTTGCCTACGAAGTCACCGAGCAGGTGCGGGCCCGGCAGGCCGTCGAAGCCACCCAGCGCCAGACCCAGACGCTGGCCGACGAGCTGGCGCAGACCAACGAGCGGCTGACGCGGGCCAACAACGACCTGGACAGCTTTGTCTACACGGCCTCGCACGACCTGAAGGCGCCCATTATCAACATTGAGGGGCTGCTGCAGGCGTTGCGCCAGGACCTGGCGCTGACCTCCACCGACGCGCACCTGGAGCCCTTGCTGCACCTGATGCAGGATTCCATCGGGCGCTTCCGCCGCACCATCAAGTACCTCACGGATGTGTCGCGTCTGCAAAACGCGCAGCCCGAGCAGGCTACGCCCGTGGTGCTGACCGAGCTGCTGGACGGCGTCTGCCTGGATGTATCGCCGCTGCTGGCCGTCAGCGGCGGCCAGATTACGCTGGCCCCAGACAGCTGCCCCACCATCACCTTCGCCGAGAAAAACCTACGCAGCATTGTGTACAACCTCGTCAGCAACGCGCTGAAGTACCGCTCGCCCGAGCGCCCGCCGCGGGTGCAGGTGCGCTGCCACACCGATGCCACCGGCGCCGCCGTGCTCGAAGTGCAGGACAACGGCCTGGGGCTCACCAATGAGCAGCGAGAAAAGGTATTCGGCATGTTTCAGCGCCTGCACGACCACGTGGAGGGCTCCGGCATTGGTCTGTTTTTGGTCAAGAAAATCGTGGAAAACGCCGGCGGCCGCATCACCGTCGTCAGCCGCCAGGGCGAGGGTTCCACGTTCCAGGTGGTATTGCCGCAGGGCCCGGCCGCGGCCGTTGCCGCCGCCGAACCTGACTAGCGGCTAGCAGGCTCCTGCTTTGATTGCTCTTCTTCTCCGGCAGGGCAATGACGATTTTGGCCTGCTTGGCGCCTAATCGTCATCTTAGCCGCGGTTGTTGCCGTTACAGCACCGGTACACAACCCTTTCGATGAGCAATCCTGATTACGACGCCGTGGTGGTGGGCTCCGGTCCCAACGGCCTGGCCGCCGCTATTGCGCTGCAGCAGAGCGGCTTGTCGGTACTGCTGCTGGAGGGAAAAGACCAACTGGGGGGCGGCCTGCGCACGGCCGAGCTAACCCTACCCGGTTTCCGCCACGACGTATGCTCAGCCATTCACCCGCTGGCTGCCGGCTCGCCCTTTTTCCAGACGCTCCCGCTGGAGCGCTACGGCCTGCAGTACCTCACGCCGCCCATAGCCGCCGCCCACCCCTTCGATGACGGCACGGCCGCCGCAGTCGTTAACTCACTGGCCGACACCGCCCGCAGCCTCGGAGCCGACGAGCAGAGCTACCGCCAGCTGTTGGCGCCGCTGGTGGCCAGCTGGCCCGGCATCGTAACCGATGTACTAGGCCCGCTGCAGGTGCCGAAGCACCCGCTGGACATGGCGCAGTTTGGCCTCTCGGCCCTGCAGCCGGCCACGCTGCTGACCAAACGCTTCCGGACCGCAGCGGCCAAGGCGCTGTTTGCCGGCATGGCGGCGCACGCCATTCAGCCGCTGGAAAATGTAGCCACCTCGGCCATTGGGTTGGTGCTGCTGGTGGCGGCGCACCGCCGGGGCTGGCCGCTGCCCCAAGGCGGCTCCCAAAGCATTGCCGACGCGCTGGCAGCGCACTTTGTGGCGCTGGGCGGCCGCATCGAAACCGGCACGTACGTCCGCTCCTTGCAGCAGCTGCCCGCCGCCCGGGCCGTGCTCTTCGACGTGACGCCGGCGCAGCTGCTGCAGATTGCCGGCCACAGCCTCTCCACGGTGTACCAGTGGCAGCTGCGCCGCTACCGCTACGGCATGGGCGTGTTCAAGGTCGATTGGGCGCTGGACGGCCCCATTCCCTGGACCGCCGACGCCTGCCACCAAGCCGGCACGGTACACCTGGGCGGCACGCTGGAGGAAATTGCGGCGAGCGAACGGGACGCAGCCCGCGGCCAGCACCCCGAGCGACCCTTCGTGCTGCTGGCCCAGCAAAGCCTGTTCGACGCCACGCGGGCCCCGGCGGGCCAGCACACGGCCTGGGCGTATTGCCACGTGCCCAACGGCTCGAAAACGGATATGACCGCAGCCATCGAGCAGCAGATAGAGCGGTTCGCGCCTAGCTTTCGGGAGCGAGTCATCGGCCGCCACACCTTCGATACGGCCCAGCTGGAAGCCTACAACCCCAACTACGTCGGCGGCGACATCAACGGCGGCCTGCTCGACCTCTCGCAGCTGTTCACGCGCCCAGCCCTGCGGGCCTCGCCTTACCGCACCTCCAAGCCCGGCCTGTACCTGTGTTCCTCGGCCACTCCCCCCGGCGGCGGCGTGCACGGCATGTGCGGCTACCATGCCGCCCGCCGCGCCCTGCGCGACGTATTCGGGCTATCTGCGCCCCCTCTCCACCACGAAGAGGCGGCCTCCTGATGCTTTACCTATCCGCCCTTAGCAGCTGACCCAGCAAGTGCCTTCAGCTGCCGCAGGTGCTGCGCCGCCGGGCATCTTCGGCCGGCAGGTAGCCTAGCCGCGCACCGCGTCGAAAAAACTCGCAGGCGTCTGTCTTGCGTCCTTGCTGCTGAGCCAGGCGCCCCAGCAGGAAATAGATCTGCCCGCTGCGTGGGTTCAGCAGCAATACCTGCTGGTAATCGGCCTGTGCCGACGGATACTGCCCGGCCTTGAAGTAAGCCAGCCCGCGGTACGTCAGCCACTTAGCCGACGGCGCGTAGTGCGCCGTTCGTTGGCGCAGCCCCGCACTCAGGTCACTGGCCGCCGATAGATACAGCCGCTGCTCAAACAAGCGAATTTCGCCCCGGGCCAGCCAGGCCGCGCTCAGGGTCGAATCGAGTAGCAGCGCCCGGGAGAAGCTGTTGAGCGCCGGCCGGTGCTGCTTCAGCCCGGCCTGGCACTGCCCGATGCGGTAGAGCAGTTGCGCTGCGTCGCGGCGCTTGCGGGTCAGGTGTAGCGCGGCCGTGTAGTCGATTGAGGCCTGGGCATAGTTGTGGTACACCAGCTGCTCGATTTCGGCCCGGCGGCGCCAGGCGCCCACGTGCTCGGGCTTGAAGTGCAGCGTCTCGCTGAAAAAGCCGTGCGCCGAGCCCCACTGCCGCTGTGTGTAGGCTTTCAGTCCGTCGCGGTAGTTGCTGCTGGCCGCCACCTGGTCCATCACCAGCTTGATGCCAAAGCCCAACAGCACCAGCCCCACCAGGATGCTGATGGCCAGAATCCAGTCGCGGCGGGTAAAGCGCACGTTGGCTTGGTGGCGCACGTAGTGCCGCTCAGCCGACGAGGCCGGCCGGCGCGTGCGCAGCGGCTCGGGCGGAGGCATGGGCACGCCGTACACGTGCTGGTTTTGGGGACGGTAGGTCTGGGCCCGCTTGGCTTCTTCGCCCCGCAGCCGGGCCAGGTGCAGCTGGTGGTCGTAGTGCGCCCGCCGGCCCGCATCCGACAGCACCTCGTAGGCGGCGGCCACGGCCTTGAACTGGTCTTCGTAGAGGCGGCTGCCGCCGTGGCGGTCGGGGTGGTAGCGCAGCGCCAGCTGTTTGTAGGCCTGCTTGATGTCGGCCAGCGGGGCCGTGGGCGCAACGCCCAGCACCTGGTAAAGAGTTTGGCTCACGATGGCGGACGGGGGTGACGGTAAAAATACGACGAAGTTCAGACGCCGGCTGTCCTTTTCCGTAGAAACCCACGTCCTGCTGAACATCAGTTCACCGTATCAGGTTCGGTCAGGCGTCTGCTACCGCTTTTGTCTTCTTTTCCAAACTCAATCCCCGCCGCTGCATGGCTACCGAAGATCCAACGCCCCGCAACGACTCGTTGATGAAGAATCTGATGGGCTACATCGACACGCGCATCGACCTGGTGCGCTTGGAGGTGCAGGAAAAAGTCAAGACCATCTTCGTCGGCGTGGCCCAAGGCGCTACCCTGGCCATTCTCGGCCTGCTATTCGTAGTTTTCCTGAGCATCTTCGCCGGGCTGGCCCTCAACGATGCTCTCGATAGCCCTTATTGGGGTTTTGGCATCGTGGCCGGCTTCTATTTGCTGCTGCTTATCATCTTTGTGGTGGGCGTTGGCAAGAAGCTTTACCAAGGTCTGGCTGATAAGATCCTGACCGACACCATCTACAAATCGGACAAGCGCCAATAGTCCCCACACCTTTTAGCGCGATGAGCGAACTACACAACCCGCTGTTCGACGACGAACGAGAGTTTCTGGAACGCCAGAAACTGGAATACGAGCGCGCCCTGCTGGGCGACGTGGACCATATCAAGGAGCAAACTTCCCGCGTGGGCAAGTACGTAGCCATTGGCGCGGCTTTGCTCGGCGGGTTCTGGCTGGTCAGCAAGGTTATCGGCCGCGGCGACGAGGACGATGAGGAGGGCTACCGCCCGCGTCGCAAGGTGAAGGGTAAGAAAGGCAAGCGCAAAGCGCACCTGGTGGCCCATTCCGAGGATTACGAGTTCGGCTCCGGGCGCACCGATGTGCACCCGCGCGCCCACTTGGCACCGCCCGTGTACCACGCCACCGCTGCTGCCGACTCCGATCCGTTCCCAGCCTTTGACGCGGCCGATGAGTCAGCACCGGCGCGTAGCCTGGTGCCCGCCGCTGCTCCCACCGGCTATCAGTCGCGCGGCTACCGCGCGGCCCCGCAGCCCGAGCCGCAAAGCTCCCTGCTCTGGGACACCGTGCAGGCCTTCGCCGCTTCCGATACTGGCAAGATGATTATCGGGCAGGTTTCGGGAGTATTGATTGCCCTCGTCACGCGCAAGCTCAATGAGGTGATGGATGTGCACAAAAATTCGGACCTTGCAGCTTCGGCCACTGAGCCGGAAACCAAGGATATCGACTTTGTCATCCACCACGACGACGCGCATGCGCCCGACGCCCCTGCTCGATGACCTGTGCCACCGCCGCCGCCACGCCCTAAAGGCGCTGGCCGTGCTGCTCGACCCCGACGACCTCGACGAGGCCGGCGCGCGCCGCATTCTGGCGCTGAGCGAGGCACACGCCGTGGATTTCTTTTTCGTAGGGGGCAGCCTGGTGACGTCGCAGCACCAAGCTGCCCTTCTGCGTTTGCTCAAGGCCCACTCGCAGGTACCGGTGGTGCTCTTCCCCAGCAACAGCCTGCACATCGACCCGCAGGCTGATGCTATCCTGCTGCTGAGCCTCATTTCAGGCCGCAACCCTGATTTCCTGATCGGCCAGCACGTGGTAGCCGCCCCGCTGCTGCGCGCCAGCCAGCTCGAAGTTTTGCCCACCGGCTACATGCTCGTCGACTCAGGCCGGCAGACTACCGCCAGCTACATGAGCGGCACCACGCCCCTGCCCCACGACAAGCCCACCATTGCGGCCTGCACGGCCCTGGCCGGGGAGCAGCTCGGCCTACGCCTCATCTACCTCGACGGCGGCAGCGGCGCCCAGCAGCCCGTATCAGCGGCCATGATCAAAGCCGTACGCCAGGCCGTAGAGACGCCCATCATCGTCGGCGGTGGCATCAACACCGCCGAAAAAGCCCACACTGCCCTGGCTGCCGGTGCCGACGTTATCGTGGTCGGCAACAAGATCGAGAAGGACCCAGAGTTCTTATCCGAGGTTTCGCGTGTGGTACGCGCCTTCAATACCGTCCGCAGCGCCGCTCTGAACTAAGCGCACCGCAGCTTTCCGGAAGCTTGGCCCCGCGCCATCAAAACGCTCAAACGCAACAGCCCCGACCTGATTGGCCGGGGCTGTTGCGTTTAGATCGTCCACGAAATCCGTGTAATCTAAAAAATCCGTCTAAATCCGTGATTAGATGTTCATGGCCGACTCGCGGCGACGCATCTTACCGGCCGGAATGCCGAACATCATTTTGAAGCGACGGCAGAAGTACGCGGTGTCCTTGTAGCCCACTTCTTTGCCGATGTCGCGGATGCTCTTCTTGGTGGTACGCAGCAGGAACACGGCGCGCTCCATGCGCTGGTACTCGATGTAGTCCTGCGGGTTGATGCCCGTCAGCATCTTGAAGTACTGGCCCACGTAGTCTTCCGACACGTTCGCCACACCCGACAGCACCTTGTTCGACAGGTCGCCGCCAAGGTTCTCCTTGATGTAGTTGAACAGGTCGATGAGGCGCGGGTCCTTGAAGTAAGTGCTGTTCGTGGCCAGTTGCTCCACAAACATCTTGTTCTTCAGGATGTAGCGAATAATCTCGACCACGATATTCTCCGTGTAAATCGAAATCAGACGCTCGCGGCCCGGCAGCTCCTGCAGGCTCTCCTCCACCACCTTGATGACCAGGTTGGCCAGCTTGGAGTTGCCGCTGATCAGGAAGGCCGGCACGTCCAGCGAAGCGAAGAAGTTCACCGAGTCGAACACCTTGGCCTCAAACGACACGAACGAGTGGCTTTCCTCCGCGTCCGAAATCAAATCGAGGTCGGCGTTGGAGTGGAAGAACTTGTCCTTGTTGCTGATCAGGTCGTCGTTGGTGATGGTCTTGCCACCCGTCTCGCCGTAGGTCACGCGGGTCGCGCGGCCGCCGGGGATGAACAACATGTCGCCTTCTTCCACCACCTGGTCGTCTTCGCCAAACGAAACACGGCCCTTGTGTAGCAGAATAATGTTGTTTCCAACGTCGTAGTAGTTGCGCACCGTAAAAGGCTGCTGCAACACTAGATTTTTGGCTTTGATGTAACGAACCCCAAGGGATTCTATCACTTTATTGTAATCTTCCATATTCGGGTACGCAGGTGGGTGGCTCAGTATCAGCGGACTATCCCACGTCCGCCTTCTTGACAATGCAAATTAAGATATAAAAATTCACAAAAACGAAAACCCAGCCGAAAAATCGACTGGGTTTTGTGCAAGCTTTCTGACTTTAAGGCAATTCCGAACTTACTTCAGAATTTCCCGCGAGATTACAATTTTCTGAATCTCAGAAGTTCCCTCGTAAATCTGGGTGATTTTGGCGTCGCGCATCATGCGCTCCACGTGGAATTCTTTTACGAAGCCGTAGCCCCCGTGCACCTGTACGGCTTCCACCGTAGTTTCCATGGCCACCTTCGAGGCGAAGAGCTTAGCCATAGCACCCGACTTGGCGTAATCGAGGTGCGCGTCCTTGTCGTGGGCGGCCTGTAGGCACAGCAGACGAGCCGCGTCGATATTCGTGGCCATATCGGCCAGCTTAAACTGGATGGCTTGGTGCTGCGAAATCGGCACCCCGAAGGCCTTACGCTCCTTGGAGTACTTCACGGCTAGTTCATAGGCGCCCGAAGCAATGCCCAGAGCCTGCGCCGCAATACCGATACGGCCGCCGGCCAGCACCTGCATGGCGAACTTGAAGCCGAAGCCGTCCTCGCCGATACGGTTTTCCTTGGGCACTTTCACGTCCGTGAACATGAGCGAGTGCGTGTCGGAGCCGCGGATGCCGAGCTTGTTCTCTTTCGGACCTACCACGAAGCCGGGCGTGTCGCGCTCTACGATCAGGGCGTTGATGCCGCGGTGCTTCTTGGCGGGGTCCGTCTGGGCAATAACCAGGTACACCGAAGCCGACGAGCCGTTGGTAATCCAGTTCTTGGTGCCGTTGAGCAGGTAATAGTCGCCCATATCCTCGGCCGTGGTGCTCTGCGAGGTAGCATCCGAGCCAGCCTCAGGCTCCGACAAGGCGAAGGCGCCAATCATTTCGCCCGTGGTCAGCTTAGTCAGGTATTTCTGCTTCTGCTCCTCGGTACCGTATTTCTCCAGGCCCCAGCACACCAGCGAGTTGTTCACCGACATGATAACCGAGCAGGAGGCGTCCACCTTGCTGATTTCCTCCATAGCCAACACGTACGACACGGTGTCCATGCCGCCGCCGCCGTACTCGGGGCTCACCATCATGCCCAGAAAGCCCAGCTCGCCCATCTTCTTGACCTGCTCGGCGGGAAACTTCTGGTGCTCGTCGCGCTCGATTACGCCGGCCCACAACTCGTTCTGGGCAAAGTCACGAGCAGCAGCCTGAACGGCGAGTTGTTCTTCGGTGAACTGGAAATTCATGTGGGAATGGGGAGTTGTAAGGCTGGTGAACGTTCGTTAGCCTGGTGGTAAACGTACCGCGAAAGTAGGTAGTTGCCCGAAGGTTATCAACCTGAAGCTGAGAATTCCTTGCGGGCAGACTCTAGCTGTACGCTGCATGCCTAACAAATTCTGGCAGCTAAAGTTTTCTTTCTCCGCAGTTAGGGCCTGCTGAAATGTAAAACGCCCGGCTAGGCCGGGCGTTTTTGGCAATAACAAGCCGTTGGTTAACTGCTGCGGCGGCCGCCCAGCAGGAAGCTGGCGTAGTAAAGCAGCGTGGCCAGCGAGCTGATAGCCGCCACCACGTAGGTCATGGCCGCCCAGCGCAGGCCGTCCTTGGCAATGGCGTATTCCTGCGACGTAACGATGCCGCGACGCTCGATCCAGGCCAGAGCCCGCTTGGAGGCGTCGAACTCCACTGGCAGCGTGATAAAGCTGAACAGCGTCGTCAGGGCGAACAGAGCAACGCCCAGGCCCAGCGGAATGATGGAAACGTTGATGAGGAAGATACCTGCTATCAGCAGCAGGGGCATAAAGCGGGATACCGCACTCAGCGCCGGCACCATAGCCGAGCGGAACTTTAGCATGCCGTAGGCCGTGGCGTGCTGCACGGCGTGGCCGCACTCGTGGGCAGCCACCGCCGCTGACATGGCCGAGCGACCTTGGTAAACCTCAGCGCTGAGGTTCACCGTTTTATCAGCGGGGTTGTAGTGGTCGGACAGCATGCCGTCGGTGGAAATCACGCGCACGTCGTGGATACCGTTGTCGGAAAGCATCATCTCGGCCACTTGACGACCCGAGAGGTTGGATTGCAGCGCAATGTGCGAGTACTGGGAAAACTTACTGCGCAGACGCCACTGGATGAAGAAGCTGACGAGCATCAGCGCAATCATCAGCAAATAGAACGGGTTCATGGAGCAGAGAGAAAAGCAAGAGCAGTGGAAAAACCGTGGAAACTTCGCGCCAGCCGGGGCAGTGGGCGAAGCTTGCCGGTTGCTGCTCGGCGGCTCTGCCCTACTCGGTCATGGTTTGGCGCACGCGCTCCACAATGCGCGTGGTGCTGTAGCCCTGTACCAGGGGTACGGTGAGCACCTGCCCGCCGTTATTCAACACAAACTCGTGGCCAACGATTCCGCTGATGGCGTAGTCGTCGCCTTTGACCAGCACCTCGGGGCGCACAAGCTGGATGAGTTCTAGCGGGGTAGGCTCGTCGAACAACACCACGGCATCCACAAACAAAAGCGAGGCCAGCACCCGGGCGCGTGACACTTCGTCTTGCAGCGGACGGCCGGGTTTGAGGCGGCTCACCGAGCTGTCGGTGTTCAGACCAACCACCAAGGCGTCGCCTAGCTCGCGGGCCTTTTCCAGGTAGTCTACGTGGCCCAGGTGCAGCAAATCGAAGCAGCCGTTGGTGAAGACCACGCGGCGGCTCTGCTGGCGCCAGCCGTCGAGCACAGCGGGCAACTGCTCGCGCGTCAGGATTTTATCTTTCGTCGGCATATGCTACGGACAGTTCGTCAGGGTCGGTGGTAAGCAGGCCTGCTTTGGCGCGGCGGCCGGTCTGCAGCATACTAATCAAGAAGCTGATGCCGCCCATGATTACTACCAGAATGGTTTGGGAGCCGTGCACCACCAGCGCGTAGGCAATGCCGGCTTCGGGCGAGACGCCAAATACCAGCAGGATACTCTGTACCAGCAGGTGAAAGGTGCCGATGCCACCCGATACCGGGGCGGCCATTCCGAAAGCGCCAAACGTGAGCACGGCCAGGCCCGCCCGCATGCCGAGGGTATAGGTTTCGTGGAAAGCGAAGAAGGCCAGATAATCCATCAGGAAATACACCAGCCAGGTAAAGAACGAGTGAAAGAGAAAGGACCACTTGTTCTCCAGCTGCCGGATGCTGAAGATGCCCGCCAGCAGCCCTTTCAGGAAGACCATCAGGCGGTTGAAGAGTTTGTTCTGCCGCAGCCGCTCCAGATTGCGAAACAGCGTGTAGCCCACGATGAGCAGCAACACCACGGCAATGACGGCCGCCCAGAGCAACGGGGTACGGTTGCGGGCCAGAGCGTCGACGCGGGCGGTGCCGCCCAGCAGCTTATCCACCGCGAAGGCCCAGAACTTGTGAAAGTCGAGCAGCAAGGTGGAGCCCAGCAGCGCCAGCAGCACCAGCACGTCGATAACGCGCTCGGTGATGACCGTGCCCACGGCCACCTGCACCGGCACGCCGCTGGAGCGCCGCAGCACCGAGCAACGAATGACCTCGCCCATGCGCGGCAGCACCAGGTTGGCCAGGTAGCCCACCATCATGGCGTGGTATACCTGCCAGAACGTGGTGCGCTGGCCGGCCGCATCGAGCTGCATCTTCCAGCGGTAAGTGCGGCTGAAGTAGCCCAGCACCGAGAGCAGCATGGTCAGGCCCATCCAGCCGTAGTTGGCCTCGCGCAGGTAGTGCCCGATGCGGCTCAGGTCCTGGTCCTTGACGGCGTACACCATCAACGCCCCGGAAAACGCCAGCAGCAGGGCGTATTTCAGGATATTCAGCAGCTTCTTGCCCATCGGGTGCGGCGGGTGGTTCGAGGAAATAACAACAAGAAAGCCAGCGCCCTGGGCCGCTGGCTTTGCTGTCGGGTATCGGAATTAGACTAAGCGGTTGTGCTGGTCGGGGAATACCACCGTGGGCTTATGCTCGCGCGCCACGGCAAAGTCGATGAGCGCGTAGGAGAAGATGATGACGATGTCGCCCACGGCCACGCGGCGGGCGGCCGGGCCGTTCAGGCAGATCATGCCCGAGCCCCGCTCCCCCTTGATGGTGTAGGTTTCAAGCCGCTCCCCGTTGTTCACATTTACCACCGTCACCTTCTCGTTCTCCACCATGCCGGCGGCGTCGAGCAGGTCCTCGTCGATGGTGATGCTGCCCACGTAGTGCAGCTCCGCCTGGGTGACTTTGGCGCGGTGAATTTTCGATTTGAGAACCTCGATGTGCATGGAAAAAACGAGCCGGTGATTTTGGGGCGCAAAGATACAACACTAGGGTGTGAGGGTAAGAGGGTTTGAGTTTGGGATGGCAGAATGCTGTGGAAATGCACCCGCATAGCAGCCGCTGGGAAGTCAAAAAGTCCCCAAAAGCTATAAGCCAGCCGCAATTTCTTTCTAAACTCCTGCCCTCTTACCCTCACGGAGCCAGCACGTTGTCAATCAGGCGCACGCCCCCCAGCCAAGCCGCTAGGCAAAGCACCAGCTGCCGCTCGGGCGAGGGGCCGGCCCAGGCCGGTTCCAGGGTGCGGGCGTCGGCCACTTCCAGGTACTCCAGCTCGATTTCGGGAAACTGCCGCAGCCACTCCGCTGCCTGCTGCTGGGCGTCGCCGGGGCTGGCGCCGTCTTGCAGCGCGGCGGCCGTCAGCTGCAGCGCTTCGTGCAGACGCGGCGCCAGGGCGCGGGCTTCGGGCGAGAGGCGGCGGTTGCGCGAGGACATGGCCAAGCCGTCTTCTTCCCGGATGGTAGGGCAGGTAACAAGTTCTAGATCGAAGCTCAGGTCGGCCAGCAGCTGGCGCACCACGGCCACCTGCTGCCAGTCTTTCTGCCCGAAGTAGGCCCGGTGCGGGCGCGCCAAATGAAACAGCTTGCTTACCACGATGCCCACGCCGTTGAAGTGCCCAGGGCGCTTGGCGCCTTCCATCACCCGCTCCAGCGCCCCGAAATCGAAGCGCAACGCGGTCGGCTGGGGGTACATCTGCTCCACCGTCGGGGCAAAAATTACCGCCGCGCCCGTGTCGCGCAGCAGCTGCGCATCCGATTCGAGGGTGCGGGGATATAATTTGAAGTCTTCGGTGTTATTGAACTGCGTGGGATTGACGAAGATGCTTACCACCACCACGTCGTTTTCGGCTACGGCACGCCGTACCAGCTGCAAATGCCCCTCGTGTAAGGCCCCCATGGTGGGCACCAGCCCGATGCGGCGGCCTTCGCGGCGCCAGGTTTCGGTGAGGGTTTGCAACCCGGCGGCGGATTCAAGTATCTCCATGTCAGCGAGACGCCCCCGGAAGGTCCGGGGGGAGTATAATGGATTTATCGGGCAAAATTGTTTAATTTTGTGCAGCCCAATGGTGTTTCCTTTTTCTAACCTCTCCATTACCCCCGTATGTCGAAGCTGAGAATCCTCTACGCTGCCACGGAAATCAACCCGTTTCTGCAAACGACCCGGGTAGCAGAGTTCCTGCGGCGCCTGCCTCAAGGAATGCAGGAAATGGGGATGGAAATCCGCATTTTCGTGCCCCGCTTCGGCATCATCAACGAACGGAAAAACCGCTTGCACGAAGTAGTGCGCCTCTCGGGCATCAACATCGCCGTGGGCGAGGATGAGAAGCCGCTCATCATCAAAGTTGCTTCGATTCCGAACGCCAAGCTGCAAGTATACTTCATCGACAACGAAGACTACTTCCACCGCAAGTCGGTGCTGCGCGACAAGAACGACCAGTTCCACGCCGACAACGACGAGCGCGCCATCTTCTTCTGCAAGGGCGTGCTCGAAACAGTGAAGAAGCTCGGCTGGTCGCCGGACATCGTGCACTGCAACGACTGGATGACGGGCCTGATGCCCCTGTACCTGAAAACGACCTACAAGAAGGACCCGATTTTCAAGGACGCCAAGTCGATTTTCACGGTCTACAACAACGAATTTGACCACAAATTCGAAGGCAACATCATCGAGAAGGCCAAGATGCTCGACATCGACGACTCGATGCTGACCGCTCTAAGCTCGGCTGACTTTGCCGGCTTCGTGAAGATTGGCATGGAGTACGCCGACTCGGTGGTGCGCTCCGACGAAGATTTCAGCGACGACCTGAACGCTATGTTCCAGGAATACGCGACCCGTCACCGTCTCGGCCAAGTGGCTGATGATGAGAACCTGCTCAGCTCTTACTACGCCCTGTATAATGAACTGGCCAACTAGGCTGTTTTCCCTTCGGACGTCTACGGCCCTGCTGTTGACGTCCGCTTTGTTTTCGCTCGGTTCGTGTGAAGAAGACGTCACGGACCTCGGCGTAAACCTGCCCGGCACTACGCCCATCAGCACGACTTACGAGGACTTTGCGGCGACGCCCATTCAGGCCTCTACGGTGCTGCAAACCGGGCTACCAACCGCGCTTAAGGACCACTACATCGTGGGGCGCCTGCAGGATGGCAACACGCGCGGCCAACTGGAAGCCAAAGCCTTTTTGCAGCTTACCCAACTGGCTTCGCCTACCTCGCTTGGCGACCTGCTGCCTTCCAAGTACGCAGCTCAGAACCCACGTCTGGACTCGGTGGTGCTGTTTGCGGGCTTCGATCAGGTGTACGGCAGTGCCCGAGACAACATAAGCATCAGCGTGTACAACCTGGCGCAGCCACTGGACGAACGTGCCTCGTACAACTCTGCCAGCACGGTTCCGCTGGGTCAGCCTGTTCGCACAGCCATTCCGGCGCTGATCAACCGAGTCATCCGCAACAAGGCTGGCAATCAGGACAGCATTCTGCTGCCGCTGCGCCTGCCGCTGAAAAAAACGGGGACGGAATCGTCGCCGTTCGTAGACGATTTCTTCAACAATTTCCTGAAGACGACAACGTCGGAGCGCATTACGGATCAGCAGCTGGAAAGCAAGTGGCCTGGAATCGCACTGCTGCCGGCTTCCAGCGGCACCGCCATTGGGTTTAACCGGTCGCCGGCTTCCAAAATTGTCTTCTACTACCGGGTGACCCCTACTGCGACGGATACCATGACGCGCAGAACGTACAATTTGTACTTCAACGACCCCGGCACGTTGGGAAACGCTTCTCCGCGTTACTTCACCAACATCAACTACGACCTGACGGGCGCTGGCTCGCCGTTTGGCGTACTGCAGGGCAATAGCACGGCGGAGGTGCCTTTCATCAACTCCGGGGGTACGACCTACGCTCAGGAAGGGACCGGTCTGGCCACCAAGCTGGTTATTCCGGGCCTGGAGACACTGCGCATCCGTCAGCAAACCGAAAACCTGATCATTAACCGCGCTGAGTTGATTATTCCGGCTCGGCCGTATAGCACAGGGCAGTTCAGCGCGCCGGCCCAGCTGTACCTGTACGAACTTGGCTCCGACAACAGCGTGCTGACCTACCTCAACGGCGTTACGCCTACGGAACGGGCGGTGCAGCAGGACGGATACAGCGTTACGACGGCGGGCAAAGAGGAGCCCTTTGTGCTGCGCGATACCAGCGCCACCAGCAAGTACTACACCGGGCTGATGACGTCTTACGTGCAGGCCTACGCCAAAAACCAATTGGCCGGGCCGCTGCCGGCAGCGTTCCTGCTTTCGCCCACGCTGCGCCGTGGTGGCACGCTGTCGCTGAACCGGGCGGCCCTCGATGCCTCCAACATCCGCCTGCGGGTGTACTACTCCAAGCCGGCGGCGCGCTAAGCTTTACCTTTGCGAATACGGCACGCCCTTTGCCATAGGGCGGCGCTTTCCATTCCCTGACATTTTACTTTCTTCCTGACACGCTATGTGCGGAATTGTTGCTTACATCGGGCACCGTGAGGCCTGCCCCATCATCCTGAAAGGTCTGCACCGCCTGGAATACCGCGGCTACGATTCGGCAGGTATCGCGCTGCTCAACGGGGAGCTGAACGTTTTCAAAAAGAAAGGCAAGGTTGCCGAACTCGAATCGTTCATTGCCGATAAGAACGTGCACGCCCACGTGGGCATGGGCCACACCCGTTGGGCTACCCACGGTGAGCCGAACGACGTCAACGCGCACCCGCACTACTCTACTTCGGAGCGCATTGCCATCATTCACAACGGCATCATCGAGAACTACGCCGCCCTGAAGCAGCACCTGCAGCACCAAGGCCACGAGTTTCACTCCGACACGGACACGGAAGTATTCGTGAACCTGATCGAGGAGATTCAGAAGCAAAACAACTGCTCGCTGGAAGAAGCCGTGCGCCTGGCCCTGCACGAAGTGGTGGGCGCTTACGCCATCGTGGTGCTGAGCAAAGACAACCCGAACCAGCTCATCGCCGCCCGCAAAGGCTCGCCGCTGGTTATCGGCGTGGGTCAGGAGGAGTTCTTCCTGGCTTCGGACGCAACGCCCATCATCGAGTACACCAACGAAGTCGTGTATGTCAACGACTACGAAATTGCCGTTATCCGCGACGGGAAACTCGACATCCGCACCAAGGAAGACGTGCAGCAGACGCCCTACATTCAGAAGCTGGAGCTGGAGCTCGACAGCATCGAAAAGGGTGGCTACGAGCACTTCATGCTGAAGGAAATCTTCGAGCAGCCGAAGTCGATCCTGGATTCGATGCGCGGCCGCCTGGAGCTGGAAGCCGGCCACCTGAACATGGGCGGTGTGCGGGCTTTCGAGCAGAAGTTCCTGAACGCGCACCGCATCATCATCGTGGCTTGCGGTACCTCCTGGCACGCCGGACTGGTAGCGGAGTACCTCATTGAGGACCTGGCCCGCATCCCGGTGGAAGTGGAATACGCCTCGGAGTTCCGTTACCGCAACCCGGTGCTCTCGGAGCGCGACATCGTTATTGCCATTTCGCAGTCGGGCGAGACGGCCGATACGCTGGCCGCCATCGAGCTGGCTAAGAGCAAAGGCGCCACCATCTTCGGTATCTGCAACGTGGTGGGCTCGAGCATCGCTCGCGCCACCGACGCAGGGGCGTATACCCACGCCGGCCCGGAAATCGGCGTAGCCTCGACCAAGGCCTTCACAGCTCAGGTGACGGTGCTGACGCTGCTGGCCATGATTGTGGGCTACCGCCGCGGCACGCTGGCCGACCAGCGCCTGCGCGAGCTGACGATGGAGCTGCACACCATTCCGCAGAAAGTGGAGAAGGCGCTGGAGCTGGACACCGAAATCCGCCAGATTTCGGAAATCTTCAAGGACGCCACCAACTTCCTGTACCTGGGCCGCGGCTACAACTTCCCGGTAGCCCTGGAAGGCGCGCTGAAGCTCAAGGAGATCAGCTACATCCACGCCGAAGGTTACCCCGCGGCCGAGATGAAGCACGGTCCTATCGCGCTGATCGACGAGAACATGCCGGTGGTCGTTATTGCTACCCGCGACAGCTCGTACGAGAAAATCGTGTCGAACATTCAGGAGGTGAAGGCTCGCAAAGGCCGCATCATCGCCGTGGTGAGCGAAGGCGACAAGGTGATTCCGCAGATGGCCGAGTTCGTGGTGGAGGTACCCCACACCTCGGACGAGCTGATGCCGCTGGTATCGGTGATTCCGCTGCAGCTGCTCTCCTACCACATTGCCGTGCTGCGGGGCTGCAACGTAGACCAGCCGCGTAACCTGGCCAAGTCGGTAACGGTGGAATAAGCGCTTCGGCTACCTGCCATAAGAAAAGGCCGCTCCGGAATTCCGGGGCGGCCTTTTTGCGCTTGCGCGGGCGGGCAGTACAGGCTACACGTTGAAGGATCCCCCGCGCAGGGCCATGCGCTTGAGAAGTGGGCAGATATGGTAGCGCGGGTCGTGGGTGTCTTCCCAAAGCATGCTGAGCACGTCGTGAATGCGCCCCACACCCACCGCGTTGGCCCGAGCCAGCACGTTGCCCAATACGGGCTCCAGCACTGCTCCGGCGCCTGATGGAGTGATAATACCCTCCTGCAGCGCGAAGCAGGCTTCATTGACGGCAAGCGCCAGTAGCCGCGGCGTGAACAGGCCCACGCGGTCGGCCACCAAGCAATGCGCAGTGCCAAGACGGGCACATACATCGGCCAGCTGCTCCGCATCTGCTTCGTCGTAGACGCTGACTTCGAGCAGCGGCCTGTTTAGCAGGGTGGGCAGCCCACTGAACCCAAATACCGAGTAGGCTGGTTTATCGGTCCCGAAGCGGCCGGCCAGGGACTCGGTGGCCGCCTCCACGAAGGCAATGATGCCCTCCTTTTCTTCGTAGAGGGGGCCGTAGTTGCCGAAATCGAACACGACATCCGCCGTAGGCAGGGCGTCGTCGAGCAGGGGCATGGCGGCCTCAATCTCATCGACGAGGCGGCCCGGACCGGCTGGCACGAAGGTGTACTGGTGCGCGGCGCCGAACTTCTGGCGGAATTCGGCTTCGAGGTGCTGGCCGTCGAGGATGAGCAGATGCATGGTTTTGGGTAAGTTCAGGCCCCGAAATTAGGGCTTCGGCCCGCTCTACCTTTTCCCCATGGCAAACACCATCATCAACTCGCCGGACGCACCGGCTCCCATCGGTCCGTACAGCCAAGCCGTGCAGGCCGGCAACACCATTTACGTCTCGGGCCAGATTGCGCTGGACGCCTCGGGCGGGCAGCTCATCGGTGAAGGCGACGTGCAGGCCCAAACCCACCAAGTGATGCGCAACGTGCAGGCCGTGCTGGCAGCCGGCGGCTACTCGCTGCAGGACGTGGTGAAGTGCAGCATCTTCGTGAAGGACCTCGGCCACTTTGGCACCATCAACGAAATCTACGGCTCCTACTTCGGTGCCGGACCCTACCCCGCCCGTGAAACCGTGGAAGTAGCCCGTCTGCCCAAGGACGTACTGGTCGAAATTTCCTGCATTGCCGTCAAGTAGTGAATTTGTGAAAGGTGAAGTTGTGAAGTACTGAGTGCGGTCAAACAGCCGTTGATGCATTCACAACCTCTCAACTTCACCTTTCACCATTTGACTTTATGAAAGAACTCGGACTCGGCCTGCTGCTCATCGGACTGGTATCCATGATTCTGCCCTTGGTCAACATGAACTTCATGTTCCTGGGCTGGATCAATAACTGGGGCCCCACGGCGGCCTGGGGTATCCGGGGTGGCATTACGCTGCTGGGGCTGGTGCTCTGGCTGGTCTTCCGCAACCGCGACTGAATCCAGTTTAAGCGTTGGGGAGTTTAAGCGTTAAGGAGTTGCGGAGTTGGGCGTCCCCCTAAACTCTCAAACTTCTTAACGCTTAAACTCCTTAACCCTTTCCCTACCTTTGCGCCGCGTTTTGGCCCCGGCAATTAGGCGGGGCCGGAAATTGTCGTTTCGTATGGAAAGAGAAGTTCGGGTGCGTTTTGCGCCCAGCCCCACCGGGCCGCTGCACATCGGCGGCGTGCGCACCGCGCTGTATAACTACCTGCTGGCCCGCAAACTGGGCGGCAAGATGCTGCTGCGCATCGAGGACACCGACCAGAACCGCTTCGTACCCGGCGCCGAGCAGTACATCATGGACTCGCTGCGCTGGTGCGGCATCGTCATCGACGAAGGCCCCGAGCAGGGCGGCCCGCACGCGCCCTACCGGCAGAGCGAGCGGAAGCCCATGTACATGCAGTATGCCCAGCAGCTCATCGACAGCGGCGCGGCCTACTACGCCTTCGATACGCCTGAGGAGCTGGATGCCATGCGCGCCCGCCTGACGGCCGCCAAAGTGCCCAACCCGCAGTACAACAGCATCACGCGCACGCAGATGCGCAACTCGCTGACGCTGCCCGAGGAGGAAGTAAAGCAGCTGCTGGAAAGCGGCGCGCCCTACGTCATCCGCCTGAAGGTGCCGCGCAAGGAAGAAGTGCGCTTCAACGACCTGATCCGCGGCTGGGTGGTGGTGCACTCCTCCTCCATCGACGACAAGGTGCTGATGAAGTCGGACGGCATGCCGACCTACCACCTGGCCAACATCGTGGACGACCACCTGATGGAAATCACCCACGTGATTCGCGGTGAAGAGTGGCTGCCCTCGGCCCCGCTGCACGTGCTGCTGTACCGCTACCTGGGCTGGGAAGACACCATGCCGCAGTTTGCCCACCTGCCCCTGCTGCTCAAGCCCGACGGCACCGGCAAGCTCTCGAAGCGCGACGGCGATAAGCTGGGCTTCCCGGTCTTCCCGCTGGAGTTTCATGGCAAAGACAGCGAAACCGGCGAGCCGACGGTGAGCAGCGGCTACCGCGAATCGGGCTACCTGCCCGAGGCCTTTATCAACTTTCTGGCTTTCCTGGGCTGGAACCCCGGCACCACGCAGGAAATCTTCTCCATGCCCGAGCTGATTGAGGCCTTCTCGATTGAGCGCGTGAGCAAGTCGCCGGCGCGGTTCGACCAAAACAAAGTGCGCTGGTACAACGAGCAATACCTGCGCGCCAAGCCCGACAGCGAGCTGGCCCAGTACCTCACCGACGCGCTGCAGCAGCAAGGCATCAGCGCCGAGCTGCCGGCCGAGAAGGCCGAGCAGATTGCCGGCCTGGTGAAGGAGCGCGCCACCTTCCCGGCCGATCTGGCCCGCGAAGCCCGCCTGTTTTTCGAGCGGCCCACCAGCTACGACGAGCAGATCATCAGCAAGAAGTGGAACGCGCAGGTAGCCGACGCCCTGGCGACCTTCGCCCAGGAGCTGCCGACTGCGGCTGATACCACGCCCGACGGCATCAAGGCGCTGCTGACGCAGGTGCTGGAGAGCAAGGGCATCAAAATCGGGCAGGTGCTGCAGGCCCTGCGCGTAGCCGTGACGGGTGCCGGCGCCGGCCCCGATCTGATGCACATCATGCACATTCTCGGGCCGCAGGAAACGGCGGAGCGTATTCAGGCGGCCGTGTCGGCCCTGACGCGGCAAGCAAGCTAGAACTGCGGTACTTACCGCCTGATTAGTAGCAAGTGCCGCTTCGCGTAACTGCGGAGCGGCACTTTGTTTTTTTATATCTTGGTCCGGATTAATTACCACCCGCCTGCGGAGCTTGCCGTACAAAGCCAACGCGTGGGTGCTGGCCCTATTGCCCTACTGGCCAGCCGCTTGTCTCCCCGGATTCTTCAGTCGTTCTACCTTATTCCCAGCTTTCAATGAAACACTTGTTACGCTCTTGGGGTGGCCTGCTCGGCGCGCTGCTCATGACCGGCAGCGCTACCGGGCAAACCTTTACGGCCGCACGGCTTCAGCCCAGCACCCGCAGCATTGCGGTAGACGCCGCCGGCAACAGCTACGTGGCCGGGCGCATCCTGCGTCCCACCCAGTTTGGAAATATTACCCTTATCCCCGCTTCCAGCACCAATAGCGGCGTCGGCCAGGATGTGTTCGTGGCCAAGCTGGACCGGCAGGGCAACTACCTCTGGGCTGTGCGCGCTGGCGGCAACAGCGACGACGAAGCCACAACGCTGGCTCTCGACCAGAGCGGGCACGTGTACCTAGGTGGTATCTTCCGGGGTACGGCGCGTTTTGGCGACACCAACATTACGGCCCCGCCCAACGGCTCCGCCCCGGGCATCGACGTGTTTGTGGCCCGCCTCGACGCCAGCACGGGTGACTGGCAGTGGGCCGTGCAAGCCGGTGGAGCGCCTGCCGCAGCTCCCAACGGCATCGGCGTGGATGCCAGCGGCAACGTATACCTGGGCGGTTATTTTGAGGCTCCTACGGTCAAATTTGGCGCTACAGTGCTCGATAATCCGCCGGTCAGCAACCCGCCTTACTACACCAACTCGCGCGACGGGTACGTAGCCAAGCTCAGCCCTACCGGCGCCTGGCTGTGGGCTGTGCAGGCGGGCGGCAACGGCTCCAACTTTGCCGAGCACCGCGACATGGCCGTGGATGCGGCGGGCAATTGTTACCTCACCGGCACGTTTCAGGGGCAAGTCGGCTTCGGTGCTACTACCCTGACCAGCGCCCCGAGCTACAACACCGGCTACGTAGCCAAGCTCAGCCCCGCTGGTACCTGGCTCTGGGCTTCTACGGCTGGCTCCACCGCTTTTCCCAACCGGACAATGCCCACCAGCATTGCCATCGACGCCAGCGGTAATGCCTGCATTACAGGCGAAATGTCGGGCTCCGAAGCCACATTCGGCACCACCACGCTTCCGCTTACCCCTGCGTTCAACGCCCTGTCCCACCTGTTTGTGGCCAAAATTAACGCCGCGGGTACGTGGCTCTGGGCGGCACACACGCCCAACAGCAACCGCGACTATGGCAACGACGTGGCTATGGATGCGGCCGGCAACGTCTACGTAACGGGCGGATTCCTGAATCAGACCTCCTTTGGCACCACCACGCTTACCAGCACCCCCACGGGCGCTATCAGCCCCGCCGACGATGCCTTCGTGGCCAAGCTGAACAACAGCGGCACTTTCCAGTGGGCTGTTCGGGCCGGTGGCAATGGCGACGATGCCGGCATGGGCCTTGCCGCCGACAACCAAGGCATCCTTTACGTAACTGGCGGTGCCTCCTCTTCCGCCGCCGATTTCGGCAGTACCACTCTGCCCGGCTCTACAACCGTTGGAGGCTTTTGGGCGCGCTTGGCCGATGTCGCGCTGGCAGCCCAACCCGCGCAGCCGCACCCTGAATTTGGGATTTATCCGAACCCTGCCCATACCTCCGTCACCGTCACCGGGCTGCCCAGTCAGCACCCGCTTACCCTGCACGACGCCCGGGGGCGTCTGGTAGGCAACTTAGCAGTACCGGCTACCGGGAAGCTGGCCCTGCCGGCTGGCCTGCCCGCCGGACTTTACCTGCTGCGTGTCGGCGCGGCTACTCGCTCGCTGGTGGTCGAATAGGCGGGCGCAAATCCGGGCATCCGTAACCCCGAATGCCGCGTATCTAGCAGCTACGCGACGGCCCAATGCCTTTACCGCCGGGCTCCCCGTTGCCAGACCCCTCAGGCGCGACGCACCATGGCTAAGAAACCCGTTAAAAAGAAGCAGCAGGACCCGGAAAAGAAGCCCCGGGTGCACAAAGAGCTGGAAGGCTTTGAAATCAAGGTGAACCCCTTGGGCGAAATCACCTCCACCTACAGCATCGAGCAGATCAACGAATTCCTGAACCGGCACGTGCGCGACAAAAAGCTGGTGAACCGCGACGGACAGTTCGGGGAGAAAACAGCCGAGGAGCCCCTGGAAACCGACGAGGACTTCCCGCTGGAGGAAGGTGCCGCCGAGGAGCCGGAGGAATCCGACGAAGACTTCATGCGGCGCAGCTCGCGCGAGGCCAAGCGCCCCAAGAAAGCCGACGACGAGTCGCTGCCTGCGCCCGACGCCGAGGAGTAACTTCCCGAACGATTTATCTGAGCCGCCGGCCGGGTTTTTCTGCACGCAGGAAAGCTCGGCCGGCGGTGTTTTACTACCAGCTTCGCTATACTTGCCAGCGGTATTAACCCGCTTCCTCCCATGCAGTCACACGACGTCGATTACCGCATTTACGGCCACGATATTCAGGTCCTGGAAATAGAGCTGGACCCCGGCGAAACCGTTATTGCCGAGGCCGGCACGATGGTGTACATGGAAGAAGCCATTGCCTGGGACACGCGAATGGGCGACGGCTCGGCGCCCGACCAAGGCTTCTTCGGCAAGCTGATGCAGGCCGGTTCCCGGCTGATTACCGGCGAATCGCTCTTTATGACGCACTTCACCCACGGCGGCCGCCACGGCAAGGCCCGCGTGGGTTTCTCCGCCCCCTACCCCGGCACCATCATGCCGCTGGATCTGCGCACGCTGCCCCAGGGCCTCATCGTGCAGAAGGACGGCTTTCTGGCGGCGGCGCGCGGCACCAAGCTCGCCATTCACTTCAACCAGCGGCTGGGCTCGGGCTTTTTTGGGGGCGAAGGCTTCATCCTGCAGAAGCTGACCGGCGACGGCAAGGCCTTTATCCACGCCGGCGGTACCGTCATCGAGCGGCAGCTCAACAACGAGGTGCTGCGCGTCGATACCGGCTGCGTGGTGGCCTTCGAACCGGGCATTGACTTCAGCGTGGCGCGAGCCGGTAACCTCAAATCGATGATTTTCGGCGGCGAGGGGCTGCTGCTGGCCACGCTGCGCGGCACGGGCCGGGTGTGGCTGCAATCCATGCCAGTGAAAAAGCTCATTCAGGCGCTGATGCCGAACGGGGCCAATGCCCGCAAGGAAAGCGGCGGGGTACTCGGCAACCTCGTCGGCGGCATCCTCGACGAGTAGCACTTTTGCTCACACGCACGACGCGGCCCTACTTCGATAGTGAAGCGGGGCCGCGTCGTGCGTATGTGGGGGTAATTAATTGAGGTAGGCCGTGTCGGCGGCGGTGCTTACCGGGTCTTCGCCGCCCAGCTGGGAGGCAATGACGCCGATGCTGACGAGCAGCACCAAGACCAGAAAACCCAGCACACCCAGTACCGAACGGGTGCTCAGCAGTTGCTCCAACCTGGAGCGGGAACGACGTGGCCGCTTTTTACGCCGCGAAACGTACGGCTTGGCAGCAGCTTCAGAAACAGTAAAAGTGGGCAATGGGCGGTAGGTAAGGAGGGACAACAATAGGCTAATATATAATTATTAAGATAATTAATCCAATAACCTTGCTGGTATATTTCCGTAGTCTGCCGCTCACTTATTACTGCGTAGTGGCTTGGGTGCGGTAGTTCCGCGGGCCGCGCGCCAACCGTTTTGGTATAACTCCCAGCCATTTTCCCGGCCCGTGGTGTCGTACAGGCGCCAGGTGCCGTACCAGTAGAAATGCATAGTGTCGGGCAGCACCTCAATGCGCGCCTGTCCTTGGCTGGCCAGCTTCCCGTTGGGGTGGAAGTAGCGCAGGCGCATCTCCCCGTGGCGGTGGTAACGCTCCGTGTGCTCCAGGGAACCATCATAGCGGTAGTAGCGCCAGTAGCCCACGGGACGGTCGTGCCGGTAATGCCCGCGCGTGCCCACGTGGGTATCGGCCGCATCCAGGTACGTACGCCATGGCCCCCGTCGCTCGTTGTGTACCAAGCGGTTGCGAGACCAAAATCCTACCGGGCCGCGCTGCACGGAGCAGCCGGTTATCAGTAACAACACTGCCAGAAATAGCCAACGCATACCTCAATAGACTAGATTGAGGCGTTAAACTAAATATTTAGTTTAACTTTTGGGCAGCTATTTTCAGCTCAGCAGCTCGTCAAGCAGTTCGCGCGAATTGCTGAGTCGAGGCACCTTATGCTGGCCACCGAGCTTGCCTTTGCGGGCCAGCCACTGCTCAAACGTGCCCGCTGTGGCTACCGTCAGCACGGGCGGCTGCAGGGCAATGTCGCGGTAGCGCTTGGCGTCGTAGTCGGAGTTAAGCGCGCGCAGGGTTTCGTCGAGCACCTGCACGAAGCGGTTTTGGTCGTCGGGAGCCTGCGCAAACTCGATCAGCCACTGGTGCCCGCCGCGTGACTCACGGCCGCTGCCGAAGTAAATCGGCGCGGCGGTGTAGTCGCGTACCAGGGCCCCGGTAGCGGTGGCGGCAGCAGCTACGGCGGCTTCGGCGTTTTCCACCACCACTTCTTCCCCGAAGGCGTTCAGGAAATGCTTGGTGCGGCCGGCAATGCGGATGCGGTAGGGCGCCAGCGAAGTAAAGCGCACCGTGTCGCCGATCTGGTAGCGCCACAGGCCGGCGTTGGTGCTGATAACTAAGGCGTAGCTCGGGCCGATTTCTACTTCTTCCAGCGTGAGGGTGCGCGGGTATTCCTTGCCCACTTCTTCGGCAGGCAGGAATTCGTAGTAGATGCCGTGGTCGAGCAGCAGCAGCAGGTCCTGCGAGTCTGGCTGGTCCTGAAACGCCAGGTAGCCTTCCGAGGCGTTGTAGATTTCGAGGTAGCGCATCCGCTCATCGGGGATGAGCTGCCGGAACAGCTCGCGGTAGGGCCCGAAGGCCACCGCCCCGTGCATAAACAGGCGCAGGTTCGGCCACACTTCCGTGATGGGTGCCCCCCCGGCCAGCTCCGACACGCGCCGCAGCAGCACGATCATCCAGGTGGGTACACCGGCGAGGCAGGACACATTTTCGGTGAGCACCTGCCGGGCCATACGCTCCAGTTTTTCCTCCCACTCGCCCAGCAGGGCCACGTCCAACGAGGGCGTACGCCGCGACTCGGCCCAGGCCGGCAGGTTCTGCATAATCACGGCCGAGACGTCGCCGATGTGGGAGGCCGGGTCATCGGGGCGGAAGGTATTCGGGCCGAGCGTGCCGCCCAGGGCCAGCGTTTTGCCGCGCAGCACCCCGGCATCGGGGTACAGCGTCTGGGCCACGGCCACCATGTCGCGGCCGGCGCGGTAATGGCAGTCTTCCAACGATTGTGCCGTGACGGGAATGTACTTGCTGCGGGCGTTGGTGGTGCCGCTGCTCTTGGCAAACCACTGCACGCGGCCGGGCCAGAGCACGTCATCCTCCCCGCGCAGCACCCGCTCGATCCACGGGTACAGCTGCTCGTAGCTGCTCACCGGCACGCGCTGCGTGAGTTCCCGGGCCGAAAGGCCGTCGGCGTACCCGTGTTGGCGGCCCCAGTCGGTGTGGCGGGCGCTGTGCACCAGGTGCTCCAGCAGCTCGGCCTGCACGGCGTGGGGCTCGGTGCGGATGCGCTCCAGCCGGGCCAGGCGCGGCTTGACCATCCAGGTGAGCAACGTGTCAACAATCACGGATATTCGGGCGGGTGTTGGAGGTGATTCGGATCAGGAGGGCGGCCAGAACGGAAAGATAGGCCACGGCGCGCCGCATCCCCATACGGCTACCGCGGGCCCAAGGCTACATTGCCGGGCCCGGACCATCACCAGGCCCGGCAGGCACCCGATACCGGCTCCGAAAAACCAGCCAATAAGGCTACTGCGGCGCCCGGCCGGCTAAATTTTGCGCTTCAGCTCGAAGTGCTTGCCCAGATACACGCGGCGCACCATTTCGTCGGCGGCCAGCTCTTCGGCGGTGCCAGCCTTGAGAAGCTTGCCCTCGAAGAGCAGGTAGGCGCGGTCGACGATGCTGAGCGTCTCGTTCACGTTGTGGTCGGTGATGAGGATGCCGATGTTTTTGTGCTTGAGCTTGGCCACGATGCCCTGGATTTCCTCCACGGCAATGGGGTCGACGCCGGCGAAGGGCTCGTCGAGAAGCACAAACTTGGGGTCGACGGCCAGAGCGCGCGCAATTTCGGTGCGCCGCCGCTCCCCGCCCGACAATACCCGCCCGAGGTTTTTGCGCACGTGCGTGAGGCTGAACTCGTTGAGCAGCTCCTCCACTTTGTCGTGCTGGGCTTTCTTGGGCAGCGTGGTCATCTCCAGCACCGAGAGGATGTTCTCCTCCACCGTCAGGTCGCGGAACACGGAGGCTTCCTGGGCCAGGTAGCCGATGCCGCGGCGGGCGCGCTGGTAAATGGGCAGCGTGGTGATGTCCTCGTCGTCGAGGAAGATGCGGCCCTCGTTGGGCTTGACCATGCCCACCGTCATGTAGAACGAGGTGGTTTTGCCCGCACCATTGGGCCCGAGCAGGCCCACGATTTCGCCCTGCTCCACGTGCAGGGACATGTCGTTGACGACGGTGCGTTGCTTGTATTTCTTGACGAGGTGTTCGGCGCGCAGAATCATGCTGGTAACAAAGGTAAGACCTCGGCGGGGATGAGGCCGGGCGCGGGGGCCCTGGGGACTTGGCAACGTATTTGCGCTGCGGGCGGCTTCACCCTAACGCATTATTTATGCACTTGATTACTCGTTACGGCTTGGTACTTGCCACGTGTCTGCTCCCGCTGCTGGCCCCGGCCCAGGTTATTACCGATGCTACCCGCGCCGCTGCCGCCCGCGATTCAGTGCTGCACCAGGCTACTGCTATCCGCCAGAACCTGGAAAGCCACACCTCATCCTTTCGGATGCAAGCCCGGCGGCTGGGTACCCGCCGCACCATCACCCGGGGCTACGCAGCCCTCAGCCAAGCCTCCAACACGTCTATGGGCGAAGGCCGCCTCAGCAAGCGGGTGCTGCTGTGGAAGCAGACGGTCGTACACCGCCGCGGGGGCAGCACCGTCGAAACGTTTCGCGGCTTCAGCAACAGGCAGCCGGTGCTGTGGGAAACCCGGCACAACGGGCGTGTAACATACCAGCGGCTACTCCAGCTCAAAGGCAACACCCCGACTTCTAATAAGGGAGGGTACGGGGTGCTGAATGGCAGCTACGTGCACTGGAACCGGGAGCAATTTATCCTCCCCGCCCCCAGCATTTAACGACGCTGGTAAAAAGCAGCACCCCGCCGGTGTTTCCTCGTGCAGAGGCCTCGGCGGGGTGCTGCTTTTTTGCTTTAGCCCTTCGTGTTCAGCAATTGCTGACGCAGGGCCTGCTGGGCCGGCGTGGCCGCAGCACTGGGCTTGAGGTAGTAGCGGATTTCCACTTCGTACTCGCGCGGCACGGCCTTGGCCTCGGTGGTGGTGGTGCCGCGGCGCACCGTCAGGCGCACGGGCGTTTTGGCATCGGGCTCTTCCACCAGAGGGCGCAGCTGCCGCTCGGCGTTTTGCAGCGTCACCGGCTGGCCATCCACGGCCACGATGACGTCGCCGTTCTGCAGCCCGAAGGCGTTGGTTTGCGGTGTCACTTCGGCGGCCTGGAATTCCTGCTTTTTCTCATCGTAGCGGAAGCCCAGCTGGCCGAAAGCCAGCACCTTGGCCGGGGCGCGGTCGGCGTAGTTCCAGCCGATTTTGCTCAGGTACTCGGCCAGCGGCAGCGGCTCGGTGCCCACCACGTAGCGGTCGAAAAACTGCTGCACGTCGGGGTGCGTGAGGGCTACCACCTCCGGGATGAGCTGCGCGTCCTCGAAGGAGCGCGAGGGGCCGTACTTATCACGCAGCGCCAGCATCACGTCGCGCAGGGTCTTTTTGCCGCTGGTCAGCTCCTGAATGCGGATGTCGAGCAGCAGGCCGATGAGGGCGCCCTTCTTGTACACGTTCTCGTACATCTTGTCGTAGGGCGACTCCAGGATGCGGCGGCTCATTTCGGTGAACGACACGCCGGCCGGGTACTTGTCGGCGTCGCGGATTTTCTCCTGCATCGTTTCGCGGAACTGCTCCTCGGTGGTGAGGCCAGCGCGCACCTGCACCAGGTGGGCGAAGTACTCCGTCACACCTTCGTACAGCCACAGGTGCTGCGACATTTTCGGGTCGCGGAAGTCAAACTCGCCGATTTCGCGAGAGTGGATGTTGAGCGGGGCCAGCATGTGCAGAAACTCATGCGAGGCCACCTCGCGCACCATGTCGTTGAGGGCCGCCGTGTCGTCGCGCTCGGGCAAGAAGTACACCGAGGAATACGAGTGTTCCATGGCCCCAAAGCCGCCGGTTTTGCGGTTGATGACGGTCGAAGTCTGGAAGTCGGGGAAGTACATCAGGAACTCGTAGCGCGGCACCGGCATCTTGCCGAAAAACTGGCCCAGCGCCTCGGCCATCGGCCGCATGGTTTCGGCGACCTGCCGGGCCTTTACCTTACCCATTTCCGATACTACGGCCACGCCGATGCGGGCGCCGCCGGCCACGAAGCTGGTGGTATCGGGCTTGCTGTAGAGAATAGGGCCATCGGCCAGGCTCACGTAGCTATCGGCGGTGAAGGTGTCCTCCGTGCTCGTACGGCGGGCGGGCAACCCGGTAGCGGCGTACAACTCGGGGGCGTGCTGCACTTTCACCTCGTAGGGCAGCATTTTGTAGCCTTCGAGGTAGCCGTAGAGGCCGTAGTGGTTCAGCACAAAATTCGGGTGGGCCGTGCCCCCATCGAAGTTGGTCCCGCCGGGCTGAAATATGTAGCTATCATCCTGCTTGGCGTCCCAGGTGTCGTCCACGCTGTACTCCAGCCGGGCCAGCTTTTTAGCCTTGTCGATGACGAACAGATTGTCGCCTTCGCGCTTCACTTTCAGCTTCTTGCCCTTGTCGTCGTAGGCCACGAAGTCCTGCACGAAGCGGCCGTAATCCTTTTTCGAGTAGGAGCCCGGCACCACGCTCGGCATCACGTACGTCACCTGGTCTTCGCGCACCGGTGGGGTATTGACGACGATGCGCAGCTGATCGGAACTGGCGGCGGGCTGGGTAGCCACGTTGATGCGGTAAGCGCCGGCCGGAGCAGCCGTCTGGGCCTGGGCGGTGAGGGTGAATAGCGCGCCGACTGCGGCGCCGAATAGCGGGTGTCTCATCGAAAACAGCAATGAAAAAATATGCTAACGGCGAAGGTAGCCTTCAGCGTGCTACCCACGCGGAAAAGCCGCGCGAACTGCCAGCGGGACTCCTGGGCCTGATACCGGACAACGGTATGTCCGGGCGCGGACATACCGTTGTCCGGGCGCGGACATCCTGTTGTCCGGGTATAAACCGGCGCAGGGGCTCAGCGCCGCTGCATGTGGCGGCTCTGCTTGCGCTCCTGCGGGATGAAGTCGGTGGGGCGGCGGCTGGTGAGCTGGTAGAAAGTGTTGCTGAAGGCCGAGAGGCTGTTGTAGCCCACGGCGTAGGCTATTTCGCTGATGCTCATCTTGGTTTGGAGCAGCATTTCCATGGCCGCTACCACGCGCCGCAGCTTCAGGTACTGCACGAAGGTCAGGCTCATGGTCTGCTGAAACAGCCGCGAGAGGTTGCGGGTGCTGAAGCCGAACTGCCGCGCCACCCCGGGCAGGCTCAGCGGCTCGGCCAGGTGCTGAAACAGGTAGGTGAGCACCGGGCGCAGGCGCGGGTCGTCGGTGGTGGGTAGCACGATGGGCAGCGGGTGGCGGCTGATTTCGGGCAGCACCAGCTTCAAGGACTTCAGAAAGAGAAACTTGTCCTCATCATTGGGGCCGATGTGGCCGTCCCACCGCTCGGTGTAAATGAGCATTTCGTAGAGCAGCGTGGTGACGGGGTAGATGCCCAACCGGCTGAAAAACGGGTGGCTCAGGTCGTCGTGGGTATCGGCGAAGCAGAGGTTGTGCAGCAGCCCGCGCGGCGTGCGCACCTGGATGAAGTGGTCGAGCCGGGGTGGAATCCAGACGTAGTGCCGGGCCGGCAGGAAGTAGGTCTTGTCGGTGGTGTTCAGGAAGGCCAGCCCCTCCTCTACGTACAGCAGCTGCCCCTTTTGGTGGTGGTGCAGGGGGTAGTTGTGCTCGGTGCGCTCGTGCTGCACGAACATGGTTTCGGGCCGGCTGTCGATGTCGGCGTTCTGCTGCAGGAAGGCTTCGGGGGAGGCGGGCATGGGCCGTATACGTTGGCTGAATCGAGCAAATCTATGGCAGATTATAAAAAGCCTATGCTTTGGGGGTAGGGTACCTTTGCGTCGTCAAAAAACACCAACGATGAACTACCGTAGTTGGGCTTGCCGCGGTTTGGTAAGCCTCTTACTGTTTGCCACTTACCCCCTATCCGCCCAGACGCCGCCTACCGCTCAGCCACTCACGCTGCAGCAGGCCTGGCAACAGGCCGAAGTCCACAACCACGACATCGAGCTGCAACGCCGGCAGGTGGGCATCAGCGAGGAGCTGGTGCAGGACCGCGCTGCCCAGCGCCTGCCCAAGGTGGAAGCTGGCGGCGAATACGCTTACCTGGCCGGCCTTTACGCCTTCGAGCCCAACGCCGGCCTGCACCACGGCGAGGCCGTGCCGGTGCCGCCGGGCCCGCACGCCTACAACGTGCACCTCGACGCCTCGCTGAACCTGTACAGCGGCGGCCGGGTGAAAAAGCAGATCGAGGAGCAGCACCTCTCGGCCGAAGTCGAGACCGAGCGGCTGCACCTCACGCAGAACGACGTGCGCCTGCGCGTGGCCCTGGCCTACCTCGACCTGCAGCGCAACCTGGCCAACCAGCAGCTGGCCGACAACTCCATCCGGGAGTCGGAGAAGCGGCTGCGGCAGATCCAGGCGCTGTTTCGGCGCGGCGTGGTGCTGCGCAGCGACGTGCTGCGCGCCGAGCTGCAGCACTCCCGGCAGCAGCTTTTGCTCACCGAAATCAAGAACAACATCACCTTGGCCAACCAGCGCCTGAACCTGCTGCTGGGCGCGCCCGAGGAGCAGCTGAACCAGCCCGCGCCGGAAATTTTGCCCACGGGCGGCCCCGCCGTGCCCACCGATTACGCAGCCTCCGCCGCCCAGGCCCAGCAGGCCCCCGAGCTGAAGATTGCCGGGCTGCAAACCAAAATCAGCGAAAACAAGCTGGAGCAGACCGAGGCGGCCAAGAAACCGCACGTCGGGGCATTCGCCGAGTACGGCTACACCTACCCCAACCGGCTGGTCTTCCCCAACGTGGCCCAGATATACAGCATCGGACAGGTGGGCGTGCGCGTGGGTTACGACCTCTCGGCGCACTACATCGACCGCCACGCCGAGAAAGCCGCCGCCCTCACCGTGCAGCGGCAGCAAGTAGCCGAGCAGGCCGCCCTGGACCGCAAGAAGGAGGAAGTCAACACGGCTTACGTGCGCTACCAGGAAACGCAGGAACGCATTCGCGTGGCCGAGCAGAGCATCCGGCAGGCCGCGGAAAACTACCGCATCGTCAATAGCACCTACTTCAACCAGCTGGCCCTGCTCACCGACCTGCTCGACGCCGACAACCAGCTGCTGCAGGCACGCATCGACCTGGTGACGGCCCAAACGCAGGCCGCCGCCCACTACTATCAGCTACAAAAGGCCCTGGGCCAGCTGTAACCGCCTTATCCCGACATGAAACCGAAGAATACCGAGGTGCGGGCCGACCGCATCATCACCCGTTTTACCACCTGGATTGCCGGCCTGCTGCTGCTGGGCCTCATTGGCTGGGGCAGCACTCTGGGCTGGCGCCTGCTGCAGTACGAAGAAACCAACGACGCGCAGGTGGAAGAGTACATCAACCCCATCAACGCCAAGGTCGGCGGCTTTATCCGGCAGGTGCGCTACCGCGAAAACCAGGCCGTGCACGCCGGCGACACGCTGGTCGTGCTCGACAACCGCGACTACCTGGTGCCGGTGGCCGAGGCCGAAGCCGCCCTGGCCAATGCCCAGGCGCAGCTGCAAGTGCTGGGCTCGAACGTGCAGACCTCGGAGCGCAGCTCCCAGGTCTGCCAGGCCCAGATCGGGGCCGCCCGGGCCCGCCTGGCCCAGCAGCAGCAGGAGTACGAGCGGTACCACCAGCTGCTCGCCGACGAGGCCGTGACGGCCCAGCAGTTTGAGCGCGTGCAAACGGCCCTGGCCGTGGCCCGCTCCGAGTACGAAGCGCTGCAGAACGGCTACGCCTCATCCTTGTCGAAGGTGAGCGAAGTGCAAAGCCAGCGGCCGGTGCTGCTGGCCGAAGTGAAGCGCCGCCAGGCCATGCTGCAGAAAGCCCGCCTCGACCTCTCCTACACGGTGGTGACGGCGCCCTACAGCGGCAAAATGGGCCGCCTGAGCATTCAGGAAGGCCAGCTGGTGCAGCCTGGCGCGCCCCTGGCGTACATCGTGAATGAGGAAGCCGGCAAGTGGGTGACGGCCAACTTCAAGGAAACCCAGCTGCGCCACATGCACGTGGGCCAGCCGGTGAGCATCGAAACCGACGCCTACCCCGGCCAGCAGTTTCACGGCCGCATCGAGTCCCTGGCGCCGGCCACCGGGGCGCGCTTTGCCCTGCTCCCGCCCGACAACGCCACCGGCAACTTCATCAAGGTCACGCAGCGCATTCCAGTCCGCATTCAGCTCACCGACGCAGCCCCGCTGACGGCCCGGCTGGCGGCGGGCATGAACGCGCTGGTTACCGTCGCCAAGTAAGCCCGCTGGCATGGACGCTTCGCAATCCGTCTTTAAGTCCTGGGCGCCGGAGTGGCTGGTGCGCACGGCGTTGTTTGCGGCCCTGCTGCCCTCGGTGGCGCTGCTGGGCCTCTACATGGGCAGCCCCGCCGACGCGGCCGGCTACTACGGCATCGAGCCGGCCGACGTGCAGTTCTCGGTGCTGGTGTACTACGCCGGGCTGGCGGCTTTCTTCCCCCTCGACCCGCGCTTCTCCAGCTACTTCGCCCCGCGGCAGTATTTCCTCGTCTGCCTGCTGCTGCTCATCGGCAGCGTGTGGCTCTGCACCTTCGTGCACCAGCTGCCCCTGTTCCTATTCATCCGCTTCTGTCAGGGCCTGGTGGCCGGGGCCATCGGCAGCCCCTGCCTCACGCTCATCTTCGCCCGCCTCGATTCGGCGCGGGCACGGGCCATGGGCTACACGGTGTTCTACGGCATCTTCCTCGCGGCCGGGCCGCTGACCACGGCGTTGTCGGGGCTGGCGCTGGAGCACTTCAACTTCCAGATGCTCTACAGCCTGTACATGCTGCTGGAGCTGCCGGGCGGCCTGCTGCTGGTGCTGCTGCTCAACAACGTGCGGCTGAAAAAGCGCGTGCCGCTCTACCAACTCGACTGGCCCAGCTTCGTGCTGCTGGCTCTGGCCCTGGAACTCCTCGCCTACTGCGCCGCCTACGGGCAGCAGCTGTACTGGCTGCAGGATACCGGCATCGGGCTGGCCGTGCTCGGGGCCGGGGTGTTCGGCGGGCTGTTTGTGCTGCGGCAGCGGCACCAGAAGCGGCCCTACATCAACCTCAGCGTATTCCGCTACCGCAACTTCCGCCTGGGCCTGGGGGTGTTCTTCGTGTTCTACCTCTGCCGCGGCACCAGCAGCATTGCCACCAGCTACTTCGTGACGGTGCTGCGCCTGGATGCGGCCCACTTGGCCCTGCTGCAGCTGGCTACGCTGCTGGGCCTGGTGCTGGCCATGAGCCTGGCGGTGCGCTTCGTGCTGGTGGGCACGCCCATGCGCCGCATCTGGCTCACGGGCTTCGGTCTGCTGCTGCTCTACCACGGCTGGATGTACTTCCTTTTCGGTCCCGGCCAGAGCGTGGAGGCGTTCTTCGTCCCGATGTTTGTGCAGGGCCTGGGCACCGGCGCGCTCATGGTCCCGATTACCGTCTTTACCCTCTCGTCGCTGCCGGCCAACATCAGCGTGTCGGGCTCATTTATGGCCGTCATCACCCGTTTTCTGGCCTTTAGCACGTCCATGGCGCTGGTCAGCTTCTTCCAGCTGCTGTGGCGCGCCGACAACCAGAACCGCTTCGCCCAGGAAGCCACTGCCACCAACGGCCTGCTCACCACACGCCTGCAGGGCTACCAGCAGACCTTGCAAGGCAAAGGGCTGGCGCTGGAAACGGCTCAGCACGCGGCCGTCAAGCTGCTGGCCGGCGCCACGGAGGTACAGGCGCAGCTGCGCTACGCCATGAGCTATTACGGCATGGTCAGCGTGGCACTGATGGGCCTGCTGGTACTGCTATTGCTCATGCCTCACCTGCGCCAGGGCATGTTGTCGTTCCGGCAGCGGCCCCTGTAACGGCGGCCTCGCCAGCATGGTGGCTGCTGCCAGCCGGACCAACATTGCCACCGACTACGCGTAGCAGGAGCACCAACCAACCTCGCTCCTGCTATGGCTTACCCCGATACCTCTTCTCCCCTGGCCGGCTGGGCGCCGCGGATGCTCAGCGTGCTGCGCATCGTCGCCGGTTTTCTGTTCATGCTGCACGGCGCGCAGAAGCTGTTCAACTTTCCGCCCGGCGACAACGGCGGCACCGTGGAGCTGCTGTCCCTGATGGGCTTTGCGGGCATCCTAGAGTTTGCCGGCGGCCTGCTGATTCTCTTCGGTCTGGTTACGCGCCCCGTGGCCTTCCTGCTGGCCGGCGAAATGGCCGTGGCCTACTTCATGGCCCACTTTCCCAAGGGTCCGCTGCCCGTGCAGAACGGCGGCGACCATACCGTGCTCTTCTGCTTTATCTTCCTTTACCTGTCGGTAGCCGGCCCCGGCCCCTGGAGCCTCGACGCCTGGCGGCAACGGGCCATCCGCAGGTAGCCTGACTTAGCGCAGCCTTCGCCATCTGTTTGCCCTGCGGCCTACGACAACGGGCCTACGACTTTGACGTCGTAGGCCCGTTGTATTTTAAGCCAACCTGCTGGTTAACAACCCATATCTACGGATCAAGGCAACCCGAAAAGTATTACTGGTTTTCCCAGCCGATGTCTTTCAGCCGCAATTGCAGGGACTTTTGCCCGCGCCACTCGTTCACGTCCACATTATAGCACACGCTGAAGGGCTGGCCCTTGGCAATGCGCGCAAAATGCTCGGCCAGCCCGAAGCCGATGGCCTCGATGGGGCTGGAATCCTCCTGCATGAGGGTGAGCTTGAGGTGGGAGTTGCCCACGATTTTGGCCGAGCCCGGCACCGCGTACACCTGCTCCGACACGAACACGGGGCTGCTGTTGCCCGGGCCGAAGGGCTCCATCTGCCGCAGCAGGTTGAAGAAGCTCCACGTCACCTCGCGCAGGCGCAGTGGCAGGTCAATGTCGACGGGCGGAATCATCTGCTCGTCGGTGAGGCGGGAGGACACCACGGCTTCGAAGCGGCGGCGGAACTCGGGCACGTTTTCCAGCGGCAGCGTCAGGCCCGCAGCGTACATGTGCCCGCCGAACTGATCCAGCAGATCGGAGCACTCCAGAATGGCCTGGTGCACGTCGAAGCCCACCACCGAGCGGGCCGAGCCGGTGGCCTTGCCGTTGGATTCGGTCAGAATGACAGTGGGCCGGTAGTACTTATCGAGGCAGCGCGAGGCCACGATGCCGATGACGCCCTTGTGCCAGTCCTGCTTGAAGAGCACCGTGGAGCGGGAGTTACGCAGCAGCTCATCCGTCTCGATCATCTGCAGCGCCTCTTCCGTGATGCGCGTATCGAAGCCGCGGCGCTCGGTGTTGGTCTGATCCACCACCGAGGCGGTGGCCAAAGCCTGCTCGGCGGTTTCGCTCAGCAGCATGGCCACCGAGCGTTTGGCGTCGCCGAGGCGGCCGGCGGCGTTAATGCGCGGCGCGAAGCCGAACACCAGGCTGCTCACCGTCAGCGGCCCCTCGCGCAGGCCAGCCAGCTGCCGCAGCGCGTACAGGCCCGGCCGCGTCTCAATGGCTGGGTCGTTCAGGCGCTTCAGGCCGTGGTACATCAGCAGGCGGTTTTCGCCGGTGATGGGCACGATATCCGCTGCGATGCTGACGGCCAGCAGGTCCATCAGCTCCAGCAGCGGCTCCTCATCAAAGCCCTGGCTCTGGCACAGTGCCTGCATCAGCTTGAAGCCCACGCCGCAGCCCGACAGCTCCTTGTAGGGGTACGGGCAGTCGGGGCGCTTGGGGTCGAGCACAGCCACGGCCGGCGGCAGCTCGTCACCGGGCAAGTGGTGGTCACACACGATGAAGTCCACGCCCTGCTCCACGGCGTAGGTGATTTTGTCCACGGACTTCACGCCGCAGTCCAGCGCCACGATGAGCTTGAAGCCGTTTTTGGCCGCCCAGTCGATGCCCTGCGTGGAAATGCCGTAACCTTCCACGTAGCGGTCCGGGATGTAATAATCGATGCGGGCCGGGCCGAAGAGCGTGCGCAGGTAGGAGTACACCAGCGCCACGGAGGTGGTGCCGTCCACGTCGTAGTCGCCGTACACCAGCACTTTTTCCTCGTGAAAAAGGGCGTTGGTGAGGCGCTGCACGGCCTTGTCCATGTCGCGCATGAGCATGGGGTCGGGCAGCTCCGTCAGGTCGGGACGGAAGTAGGATTTGGCCGCGTCGAAGGTGCAGATACCGCGCTGGCACAGCAGGCTGATAATGGCTTCGTTGACGCGCAGGGCTTCCGAGAGGTGCCGGACCTGGGCGGGGTCAGGCGCGGGCTTGCGAATCCAACGTTTCAGCATGGTGGGGCGGGCAGTATCTTCAAAAGTAAGAAGAAAACCGCGTGATTCCACCCCTTGCCGGCCTGCCCGCAGGCCAAAGGCCGTAACTTTACCGGCGCACCACGCCCTTCGCCCATGCAGCGCCTCCGCGACTTTTACCGCCGCTACCGGCAGTACATCCTCTCCGACGGGCTGATGTACCTGGTGTTTATCGTGGCGCTGGCGCTGATGTTCATCTTCTTCAGCTAACGGCCCGGCTTAGATGGCTTCGCCGCGCAGCCGGCGCACCCGCTTGCGGGCCTCCGCCGCGTAAATGCTGCCCGAGTACTTGGTGAGCAGGCGGGTGTAGAGCTCCTGGGCCTTCACCTTGTCTTTGCGGTTCTGCTCCTCGATTTCGGCCGTCAGGAACAGCGCGTCATCGGAGAGGATATCGTACTTCGGGTTTTCGGTGATGCGCGCCAGCGTCTGCACGGCGCCGGCGTAGTCGCCGGTGCGGCGCTGCAACTGGCCCTTCAGGAACCAAGTTTCGTCGGTGAGGGCGTGGCCAGGGTACTTGGTGAGCAGCTGGTCTAGCGCCTGCATGGCCTGCGGCAGCTTGTTCTGAAACACCAGTAGCTCGGCCGCGGCGTAGTCCTTCAGGGCCACGCCGGCCGTGTCCATGGCCGTGTTGTCGCCGATGAGCAGGCTGAGCTGCATGGCGTCGTTGGCAATTTCGCGGCTGGTGGCCAGCTTGAGAATATCCAGGTGCGACTGGGCCAGCTTGAAGTCGCCGGCGAAGTAGCTCAGGCGGGCGTTGCGCAGCTTGGCCTCGTAGCCCAGCGGCGTATCCTTGCTAGCCTTTTCCACCTGCGAATACAGCAAGGTAGCCTCCCAGGGCTCGGCGCGCAGCAAGTAAATGTCGCCCAGCGCAATCTTGGCCTCGTTGACGAGCTGGGGCTCGGCGCGAGGCAACTCGATGACTTCCTGCAGCAACTTCATGCCCTTGTCCTTCTCGTCGAGCTGAAAGGCATAGAGCAAAGCCATATTACGCAGCACGTCGGCCGTCTGGGCCGTGCGGCCCATTTCCGTCAGCAGCTGCTGGTACTCGCCCAGCAGGGCACGCAGCTTAGTCTGGTCCACGGGGAAAGTATTGCGCACCTGCTCCTCACGGGCCGCAATCAGCCGTTGCCGGGCTTGCTGGTAGTACTGCCCGCCGCGGTACTCACGGGCAATGTACTCGTAGCCTTCGATGGCCGTTTCGTAGTCCTGATTGCGCTGCGCAATGGCGGCCAGGTCCATGACGCGGCTGCCCTCGGTGCGCTGGCGCCGGTCGAGGGCGCGGGCCTGCACCAAGGCCCCGGCAAAGTCCCGGCGCTGCAGGTACAGCCACAGCAGCAGTTCGCTCCAGGCGGCCTGCTCGGGCTGCTGCTGGGCGCGCGTCAGCAGTAGCTTCTCGAGCGTATCGAAGTCGGCATCGGTCTGCAGGCTGTTCTGCAGCATGTTGCGCACGAAGGGCAATTGCTGCGCGTCTTGGCCAGCCAGGCGCAGCGTTTCGCCCAGCAGAGCTTCCTTCTGCCCGGTGCGGGTATAGAGCTGGATCAGCTGGGGGCTGTACTCCGAGTCGTTCTTGGCCAGCGTACGGCCGCGCAGGTAGGCGCGCTCGGCCCAGCGCGGCAGTTCGCGCTGCTGAAATTCCTGAGCCGCGGGCTGCACCTGCTCCGCCGTCAGGGCCGTTACCACCTTCTCGTACTGCTTGCGCGCCGCCGTGGTGTCGCCAGCCGATGTATACACGCCACCTAGGGCCACGCCGAACGTGGGCTCGGTGGGGTTGCGCTTCACAGCCTTGCGGGCCAGCTTTTCGGCGTCCTTGTACTTCTTCAGCTGCACCAGCGTGCGCAGGTAGTCGGGCAGCACATTAGCGGCCAACTGCACGTCGGAGGGCAAATCGTCGTAAATGGCCTCGGCTTTCAGCCACTCGCCCTTGCGGGCGTACTCGCGCGCTACGCTCACCGGGCCACCCTCCTGCCCCAGTGCCGGGCCCGCCGCTAGCAGCAGCCCCAGGAGGCTAATTCGGCTCTTCTTCCACAACTCAGGCAACAGGTTCATGCGGCTATCGGGGTAAGCGTCGGGCAGACGTAGGCAAGTGTAGGGGCAGAACACCGCCGGGCGGCGTTTCATTCACGCCGGCAGCAACGGTGGTGCTCAGCCAAGGACTGTAACCCGCTGCCGGCGTTGCGCCAAAAGCAAAGGGCCGTATCCGGTGAAAGATACGGCCCTTTGGCTCTTGCGGTAATGCGGCAGCTTAGAAGAACTTCACACGCTCGTCCTTCACGTCAGCCTGCTTGCGCACGGCCTCGTAAATGGCGCCCGACGAACGGGACCCGCGCATGTTCTGCAGCTGGGCGCGCACGTTCTTCAGGTCCTGCGAGGGAGCGGTCGGCTCGGTCTTGCTTACCAGCTCCACCACTAGTACGCCCTGTTCGCCCTGAATCGGGGCGGAGCGCTGGCCGTTCTTCAGGCCGAAAGCCGTACCCACGGCCACCGGCTCGTTGCCGAGGCCCGGAATAGCACCCTGACTGAGCACCACGTCGTTGGCGGTGCGCACCTGGGCATTGGCGCCGTAGGCGGCGGCCATCTGCTCCAGCGTCGAACCTTTCAGCTTGGCCATGATCTGCTTGGCCTTTTCCTCGTTGCGCACCACGGCCGATACTTCCGGCTTTACAGCGGCTACGTCGGCCACGCCTTCCTTACGCGTGCCGGTCACCACGGCCACCACGTACTGGTCGTTGATGTTGAACACCTCCGACACGTCGCCCACGTTGGTTTCCTTGTTGAAAGCCCAGCGCACGGCTTCGCGGGCGTTGGGCACGTTGCCCAGGCTCGCGTCGGAAGTACCCACGCCCTTGGCTTCCTGCTTCTGCAGCGACTTGTCGGCGGCCACGGCCTTGCGGAACGATTCCAGGTCGGTGGCTTTGCCTTTCAGCTCCTGAGCGCGCTGGTACGCAGCTTCGTTGGTGGCGTCCGAAGGCGTGATGTTCTTCGTCACGGCCGCTACCTGGTAGGTCTGGCTGGTCTTCGGCGCCGTCACCTTGATGATGTGGTAGCCGAAGGAAGTCTTGGTCAGCGTGGGCAGCAGGCCGGCCGCCGAGGCACCGAACACGGCCTTCTCGAACTCGGGTACCATACGGCCGCTGGTGAACCAGCCCAGGTCGCCGCCCTGCGGGGCGGTGCCGTCGGTGCCGTACTGCTTGGCCATGGCAGCGAAGTCAGCCCCGCCTTTGATTTTGTTCAGGATGTCCTGAGCCTTGGCTTTGGCGGCGGCATCGGCCTCCGGCGTGGCGCCTTCGGGCTTGATCAGAATGTGACTGGCGCGAGCCGCCTGGGCCGTACCAGCTTTGGCACCCGTCACCTTGAAGAGCGAGAAGGTGCCGTTTTCGGCGTACGGGCCGTACACCTGCCCTACCTGCAACGGCGCCTGCTGGCGCAGCTTTTCGGGCAGGTCGGCGGGAGTCAGGTACTGGCCGTTGTAGGGCTGGTCCGAGTTCAGGCGCACGAACAGCGAGTCGTTCGGAGCCGAGCGGAACTGCTGGGCCAGCTGATCCACGGTCTGGCGCACGGCGGCCGAGTCCTCCTTCGAAGGAGTTACGGGCACCACCACGTACTCCAGGTCACGGCCGTCCTGCACCTTATAGCGGGCTTGGTTGCGCTGGATGTACTCCTGCAGCTGCGCGTCCGACACTTTCACGGCCGAATCGGAGATGCTGAAGTAGGGCACGAACAGGTAACGCAGGTTCGCCTTGGCCTGCTGCGCCACGTCAAAGCGCTGGGCCTCGGCGGTGGTCACGTACTCGGAGTTCTTGAGCAGGGCGTAGTACTTGTTGCCGAGGCGGTCCTGGGGCAGGTTCTGCTCGAAGTTGTACCAGGCAGCCTGCTGCTGGGGGGGCATCTTGTCGAGGTTGCGCAGGTATTCGATAACCTTGGCGCGGTCGAACTGGCCGGTCTGCGGGTCGGTGAAGGCCTGCTTGATGGTGGGGTGAATGTTCCGGCCCTGCACCATGTCGGTCAGCTCCTCGTCGGTCACCTTCAGGCCCAGCTTGTCGAACTGCGGCTGGAAGGCGCGCTTGAACACGATTTGGTTCCAGGCCTGGTCGCGGATGCCCTGCAGCTCCTGCTCGCTGGGCTGGCGGCCGTTCTGCGCTGCAAAGCCTTCCTTGGCCTGCTCCACCGCATCGTTGAATTCATCGACGCTGATATCGTCGCCGTTGACTTCGCCCACGGAGTTATCCTGGCGGTTGAACAGGCGGTTATTCCCCCCGATCAGGTCACCGCCCACGATGAAGAGCAACATCCCGACGGCTACCGTGCCAACGGCCCAGCCTGATTTTTCGCGGATGGTGTTGATTAAAGCCATTTAGTTGAAAGTAAGCAGCAAAGAAAACGCAGTAAGTCTCGCAAAATAACCCATTTTGGCCCAACTGACAAAAGCGCCGCGGCTAGCGGCGCTTCTTGGACTTGTTCTGGGGTTTGTTGGCGGGCGGAGTTTTGGCCGGCGCGGCGGGCGCGGCCTTCTCGGGTAGCTTCAGCAGGCGGTACAGCAGCAGGCAGATGCAGGCCAGCATAAACAGCTCGTAGTTGCGCAGAACGCTGTTCCACACGATGCTCTGGTAAATTCCAATTACCATCAGCACCACGGCTACGGAGAAGAGTACCGTGCGGGCCAAATCACGGTCGAAAGCCGGAAACTTCATCGGAAATTATTGCGCGGGTTGCTCGACGGTAAAGACACCCTGGGGCTTCAGGATTTTGTAGCGCGAGAAGTCCTCGTTGGCTTCCAGCCCTTCGCCCGTCAGCACCTCCGTGGGCGTTTCCACGCGCACAAACTTGTCGGTGTAAATGCGGGCGTGCGGCCGGTCGTAGTACAGCTCTTCCGTGCGCATGCCCTGTTGTTTTTCCTCGTTGCGCACGCGCACGTCGCCGCGCACCAGGTAGCGGCTATCGGCGCGCGTGTACTTGCCGTAGTTGCCGCGCAGGGTGTTGACCACCGTCGTGCCGTCCTTGGAGTAGAACGTCATTTCAATGCCCTTGGGAAACAGCAGGTCGCCGTTTTCGAAGTCCTGCTCCAGCTTGGCTTTCAGGCGTACCTGCAGGCGGGCCGAGTCGCTGTACAGGGTCATCACGTTGGTCGTTTCCAGCGTGGGGCCCTTGTACTCGACTTTTTTCGTCGGTGCTTCCTCGGCTTTGTCCTTGCAACCGCTCAGCAGTGCGGCGCTCAGCAGTGCGGCCCCTGCCGCGGTACGCAAACCCATCGAGCCTTTCACGGTGACGCTATTCAATGCGGCGCTTGAGGAACCAACGGTTGTTCAACGACACGCCTATGTTCAGCTTCAGATACGATTCCTTGATGTTGGTTTGATCCACACCACCGAACGTGACCTTGTCGGTGTTGCCGCGCTGCCCGTAGGTAAAGCCCAGGTTCAGCGTGGTGGCATCCAGCGGACTGGCTGTCGGGAACGGGAAGCTGAAGCCCCAGCTCACCGACCGGTCATAGAGCGTTTGCCCGCCGGGGCGGTAGGGCAGTGTGGCCAAGCCCACACCGGCGCGGTAGGCTACGCGCTTGAAGTAGCCATCCACCGCGCTCGGATCGGGCGCTATTTCGCCGCCCACGCCCACGCGCCACGTGTTGTACAGCGGCACGGCGGTGGTACCGGTGGTGCCGAAGTCGCGAAACTTCGACCACTGCTGCGCGGACACGTCGGCGTTCAGGCTCCAGTTCTTGTTGTTGTCGAGGCTGAAACCAGCCTGCCAGCTGCTCGGCAGCGTGGTAGTGCCCGATACCGTGGCCAGTTCTACCGGGCCCGTAGCCAGTACCGATACCCCGTTGGCGTCCTGCTCGTCCTGCTGCTGGCTGCGGGTACCGTCGAGCTTGGTTTCGAAGGAATATACCCCAGCCACATTGGCGTTCAGCTTCTTGCCCAGCGAGTGGCGGTAATGACCGGCTACCCGAAACAGGAAGTCGTTATACTGCACGTGGTCGGTGGTAGCAGCCTGCCGCAACGATTCGGTGGCTTGCAGCTGCGCCGGCACCAGCAGCGCCGTGGTAGAGCGGTCGATGGCCCCGAACACGTACGACGAGGTCAGGCCCACGGTCATTCCTTTGAACAGCCGCACGCCCTGCGACAGGGCTACTTCCGTCAGGCCGCCCGAACCGCTAAACTGGTTGTACACCACGGCCGTAGGGTCGCCCGCTACCGAACCGGTCTGCGTGGACTTGTAGTCCACCGTCGTCAGCGGCCGCAACGAAGCGGCCACGGCCCAGCGGCGGGAAATGGGCACGGCAAACGACAGGTAGCCCAACGAGCCACTGCCCGTGCGCTGCGAGGTCGAGCCATTGCTCAGCGTCTTGACCTGGCCTGTCCCCGCTACTTCGTAGGTCGTGCGGTTGATGTAGTAGATCAGGGCGGGGTTCAGGTCGTTGACCTGCACGGCGTTGGGCGCCGCGAGGCCCACGCCTCCCATCCCCTGCTGGCGGACGCCGCCGGTGTTGGGAGAAAAGTCACCCAGGCCCAGGCGGGAGTAAGGCGAGTTGCCCAATCCCTGCGCCGAAGCAGCGGAAGAAGCTGCCAGAAAGCTCAGTAGAGCCAAGGCGGTCAGTTTGTTAGCCGACATTAAGCACCAATATTCGGTGAAGGCCGAGCAGAACGAGCTCGGAAACTGCAAAGATGCGGCCTTTGAGCCGCGATTCAAAAAACGCCGCGTCGCCGCCCGTCAGCACCACGGCCAGGCCGGGATGCTGCGCGCGGTAACTGGCAATCATGCCGTTGACCTCGGCCACGGCGCCGTTGAGCGCCCCGCTGAGCATGGCCGTTCGGGTGTCGGTGCCGCACAAGGCTAGCTCGCTGGCCTGCGCTGCGGTGGGCAGCGGCAACTCCGGCAGGCGGCCCGTGAAAGCATGCATGGCCTGCAGGCGCATACGCAGCCCCGGCGCAATGCTGCCGCCTTGGTAGGTGGTATCGGCCGTCACCAGGTCGCACTTGATGCAGGTGCCGGCATCCACCACCAGCAGCGGCCGCCCGGGCAGCAGGTAAGCAGCCCCTACGGCGGCAGCCAGTCGGTCGGCACCCAGGGTCAGGGGCGTGGCATAGGTGTTGGCCAGGGGCACCGCCGTCTGGCCCGGCCGGAAAATTAGCACCTGCGCTAGGCCGGCGTCCATTAGCTCCTGCGCCCATTGTTCGGCCGGAGCCGCTACCGAAGCCAGCACGGCCCGCTCCGCCCCCACGCGCTTGGCTACGGCCAGCAGTTCGGCGGGCGTAGCTATGCTTCCGGCTTCGGTCAGTGCCGCACCCTGGAAGCAGCCGTACTTGGCCGCCGTGTTGCCGATGTCGAGAACCAGAGAGGTCATGGGGTGCAAAAACGGCGGCCCGCTGAAGAGGCTGGGCCGCCGTTGGTATAGAGCCCGGGCCAGGCCGCGGGGGTTGCGTGCTTACATGAAATATTTCAGGCGGATAACCTCCTTTTCGGTTAGGTAGCGCCAGTTGCCGCGGGGCAGGTCTTTCTTCGTCAGGCCAGCGTACTGCACGCGGTCCAGCGTCTTCACCTCGTAGCCCAGGTGCTCGAAGATACGGCGCACGATGCGGTTGCGACCGATGTGAATTTCCACACCCACGAAGCGCGGGTTGTCGGCCACTACAGCCACGTCGTCCACTTCAGCTTTGCCGTCTTCCAGCTCCAACCCGGCCGCAATCTGCCCGAGGTGCTCTTCGGTCAGCGGCTTGTCCAGCTCCACCTGGTACACCTTTTTGTTGCGGTGCGAGGGGTGGCTGAGTTTCTGCGCTACCTCGCCGTCGTTGGTGAAGAGCAGCAGGCCGGTGGTGTTGCGGTCGAGGCGCCCTACGGGGAAGATGCGCTCCTTCGAGGCGTTGGCCACGAGGTCCATCACGGTCTTGCGGCCTTCCGGGTCATCGGTGGTGGTGAGGAAGTCCTTGGGCTTGTTCAGCAGCACGTACACCTGCTTCTCACGCTTCAGGTTCGTCTTGCCGTAGTGCACCGTGTCGGAGGGCTGCACTTTGTAGCCCAGCTCCGTCACTACTTCGCCATTCACCCGGATTTCGCCGGACTCGATCAGCGCATCTGCCTCGCGGCGCGAGCAAACGCCCGCGTTGGCGATGTAGCGGTTCAGGCGGATCGTGCCGTCGTTTTCCGTTTCCTCCCGGCGACGCTTGTTGCCGCGGGTCTTGTCCTCTTCGTAGTAGCGCAGGTTGTTGTAGGCCGGGGCTTCGCTCTGCTCCTGGTTCTGGCCGAAGCGCGTATCGCGCGAACCTTTCTTCAGGCCGGGCTTGCTGGTGAAGGTGTCGCGCCCGGGCTTGCGGCCGAATGCCGGCCGCTCGTCGCGTCCGAAGCGCTCCGGACGACCACCGCGGTCATCGCGGCTGGGCCGTTCACTACGGTCGTTGCCACGTTCAAAGCGGTTGGCCCCGTAGCGCGGCCGCTCGCCTTCGGCCGGGCGGGCAAAGCGGTTCTCACCGCGCTGGTCGTCGCCTTCGAAGCGGCGCTTGGCGCGCGTCTCGTCGGAAAAGCTGGTGCGCTGGCCGCGGGGCGGGCGCTGCTCACCGCTGGCATCACGCCCAAAGCCACGCTCGGGGCGGGCTTCGCCCTCGTTGCCCTCGGAGGGCCGGAAGCTACGGCGCGGGCGCTCCTCCCGGTTATCGTCGAAGCGGCGGGCGGGCCGTTCGCCGCGCTCAAAACGGTTTTCGCCGAACTGGCCTCCTTTCGGGCCGCCAAAATTCGGGCGGCTGCCACCGCCGAAGCCTCCACGCTCCCCTCCCCGGTCATTGCTAAAGCTGCGGCGCGGGCGCTCTTGGTCGTTGCCTTCGGGGCGGCGGCCGTAGCTGGGCCGTTCGCCGCGGTCCGAGCCAAAGCTGCGGCGCGGGGCGCCTTGCTCACCTTCGGGGCGCTCCGATTTGCGGAACTCGGGCTTGTTCAGGCGGCCGCGCATGAAGTCGGCCGCGTCGTCGCGCTCCTCCGGCTTCTCAAACGAACGACGGGGACGCTCGGAACGACGGTCGTCGCCGTCGTTAAACCGGTTGCCGTAGCTCGGGCGATTGTTGCTGTAGCCACCAGCGCCGGGGCCACCAGCCGGCCGGCCAAACGGCGGCCGCGACGGGAACTCCCCGCCTTCGCGGCGGTTGCCGCTCGGGCGGCGGTCATCGCCCCCACGAGGCGTGAAAGGTTTGCCGCCGCGTTGCGGGGCCGAGTCGGGGCGGCCAGGCCGGCGGTTGCCGGGGCCAGAAGAATGCTGCTTACCCATGGGTATTGTTCAGACGCACGGCATCGCTGCCGGGCAAGTGGAGTAATTCGGTATGCGGTCCGATGGCAAACGCTGTCGGAATGATTTTGGTGCGCACCAGGCGCCCTGAAAACAGCGCCCGGACTCGCGCGAGCGGCGCCCTACCTTAAGGCAGGTGCACCGACCGCGCGAGTCCGGGCGGTTGGCTGCGGCGACGCGGCGCGATTAGTCGCGGCGGGCCATCTTAGCTTCGATGGAATGCTGCGTGTGCGGTACGGCGCGCAGGCGCTCCTTCGGAATCAGTTTGCCCGTGCCAATGCACACGCCGTAGGTCCCGTTCTTAATGCGGATGAGCGCATTTTCCAGTTGCTGGATGAACTTCATCTGGCGCGAGGCCAGTTGGTTCAGGCTTTCCTTCTCGGCGGTGTCAGCGCCGTCCTCCAGCACCTTCGAGGGCGAAGCCGTCGTGTCGGTACCCGAGTCGTTGCGGCGGCTGAGGGTTTCTTTGATAAAAGCTACTTCTTTCCGGGCAGCGGCCAGCTTTTCCTGAATGATGGCTTCAAATTCAGCCAGCTCTTCCCGGGAGTAGCGCAGGTTTTCTTCACTCATGGTGGGGGCAGGAAAAAGATGTAATCAGTTGAAGATAAGTGGCTTACCAAGTATGCTTAGCACCTGAATAGCCGTTGGCAAGTACAGAGACAAAGTAGCCAGCTCCGATGAGTGCTGTAATCTACAGTGCTTCAACGCCTTATGGATATCCTAAGTACTCAGACAGCCCGGTTTTCCGGCCGCAAAGCTACGCTTTTGATGGCACTCTAACCACGTTTGTTCATGTAAGGTTCAGAAACCCAGCATATGGATGGCCGTTACCGCAGCTTCCACGCCTTTGTTGCCGTGCTTGCCGCCGGCCCGGTCCCAGGCCTGCGCTTCATCCTCGGTGGTCAGTACCCCGAAGATAACGGGCTTGTTGAACTTCAGCCCAACATTCATCAGCCCCTGCGCTACGGCATGAGCAATAAATTCGTCGTGGCGGGTTTCGCCTTTGATGATTACGCCAAGGCAAATCACGGCGTCGATTTCCTCATGCTGGGCCAGCAGCTGCGCGCCAAGCCCAAGCTCAAAGCTACCGGGTACCGTATTGCGGTAGATGTTCTCCTCTTTGGCACCATGCTTCAGCAGCGTTTCGTAGGCGCCCTGGCACAGGGTATCGGTGATGGTGCGGTTCCACTCGGCTACCACCAGCCCGAAGCGTTTGTCGCTGATATCGGGAAATTGATCGGAGGTATACGAGCTGAGGTTTTTCAGGGATGAGGCCATGGGGAATTAGGCGGGGTAAAAGTTCAAGCCGCAAATATCAGCTTCTTCGCACAGATGCAGCCGGGCCTATAAACAGCAGCGCCGCTCCCTTGTTAGGGAAGCAGCGCTGATTAAAAGCCTGGTGTGGCGCTTAGCTTACTTACCAGCCATGGCCTTGTTGCGGGCTTGGTAGATTTTGGCGTCGTTCAGCTCGGCAGCCGTCGGGTAGTCACTGATGATTTTGGCATACGCTTCGGCAGCACCCGTCAGGTCCTTCTGCATCTCGCGGGCCAAGGCCAGCTTCATGAGGTAGCCAGGCGTGAAGTACTCGTTGGCTTTGTAGTCGGCAGCCTTCTGGTAGTAGTCGGCTGCTTCCTTATACTTCTTCAGCTCCATGTTGGCGTCGCCGATCAGGGCATAGGCCCGAGCTTGCAGCAACAGGTCGTCGGAGGTAAAGTCTTCGAGGTAGTCGATGGCCTGATCGTACTTTCCCTCTTTCAGGGCGGCAGCACCAGCGTAGAAGTTAGCCAGGTTACCAGCCTTGGTACCGCTGTACTCGCTGGCAACGTTCTCCATACCGTCGTACTGACCGTCGCCTTTCAGGGCCTTCTTCAGGGAATCGGCTTCCCAGTAGTTCACGGCCTGGAACATGGCTGCCTGCGCCTTGTCGTCTTGCGACTTGCGCCAAGTGTAGTAGCCGAAGCCCCCGACCACTAGCAGCACGAGTGCAGCCAACAGTCCGAAGACGATGCTCTTGTTGCGACGGACGAACAGCTCAGAATCCTCCAGCCGCGTAGCCAGAGCGTTGGGGTCTTCCAACAGTGGGTGCACGGCGGGCGCATTCGGGTCCGGCTGACCCTCTACTGGCTGCTGGGGCGTCTGGTTCTGGCGCGCCTGCGGCGAGTTGCGCGTAAATGGAATCTTCGACATGAGAGAAGAAAAGGGACGGCCGTACAAGGCCGGCCGTCCGGCTTTAGCTTAAGCGTTGGGGTTACTCGCGGATGTAGGGGTAGTCCGCCTGCACGTACACGTCCTGGAACAGCTCCTCGGCGGGCGGGAACGGCGAGTTCTCCGCAAATTCCACCGACTCGGCTACCTGTGCCTTGATGCGCTCATCAATGGCCTCCAACTCCTGCTCCGTAGCGAACTGGCGCTCCAGAATCACGGCCCGCACGTTCTCGATGGTATCGCGCTGGCGGTAGCCTTCTACTTCTTCCTTGGTGCGGTACTTGGCCGGGTCCGACATGGAGTGGCCTTTGTAGCGGTAGGTCTTAAACTCGAGGAAGGTCGGGCCTTCACCGGCGCGGGCACGCTCGGCGGCACGGGCCACGGCTTGGTGCACTTCCTCCACCTGCATGGCGTCTACCGGCTCGGAGGGCATATCGTAAGCCTCGCCGAGGGTATAGAGGTCCGTCACGTTCGACGTACGCTGCACAGAGGTACCCATGGCGTAGCCGTTGTTCTCCACTACGAAGATGACAGGCAGCTTCCACAGCATAGCCATGTTGAAGGCTTCGTGCAGGGCACCTTGGCGCACGGCCCCGTCGCCCATGTAGCAGATGCAGAGGTTGCCAGTCTTGTTGTACTTCTCGGCAAAGGCAATGCCGGCACCCAGCGGTACCTGACCGCCCACGATGCCGTGGCCGCCCATGAAGCCCACGCTCTTGTCGAACATGTGCATGGAGCCGCCTTTGCCCTTGGAGCAGCCCGTTTCTTTGGCGAAGAGCTCGGCCATAAGGGCGTTGGGCGAAGTGCCGAGTGCCAGCGGGTGGGCGTGGTCGCGGTAAGCCGTGATGTACTTATCACCTTTGCGCAGCGCCGAGACGGCACCGGCTACGCACGCTTCCTGCCCGATGTAAAGGTGGCAGAAACCGCGGATCTTCTGCTGGCCGTAGAGCTGACCCGCCTTCTCTTCGAAGCGGCGCATCAGCATCATGCTCTCGTACCAGCGCATGTACGTATCCTTGTCGAATGCCTGGTTTTGCGCGGCCGGGCTTTTAGCAGCGGCCGCGCCTTGGGGCGTCGGCTGCAGCTCAGAGTCGGGCTGCGGCGGGGTGGGTACCAGCGGCTCCTGTGCCGACTGCTGGGCCTTGGACTTCGCCTTGCTGGTCGAATTGGATGCCTTCGAGGCAGCCTTTACCTTCGTATCCGCCATTAGTTGCTGTTCTAGTTCGGGTTTTGGAATGCGAAAGTACGTAAAAGCATTGCAACTCCGAAACCTACGCCTTGCATGACGCTTGACTCGCTGCACCTGCTCTTTTTCAAGAATTACGATGAAGCCAACTTGGCTCTTTCGCCTCACATCAATTGCTTTATCGGAGAGAATGGCAGCGGCAAGACCAACTTGCTGGACGCTATCCATTACCTGTCGATGACCAAGAGCGCCTTCGCGGCTACCGATGCCCAGTGCATCAAGCAAGGCGCCGATTTTTTTGTGGCCAAGGGCCTCTTTTCACTGCCCGACTCCCCCACCCCCGACACCATTCAGTGCAGCCTGCGGGTAGGCCAGAAGAAGCTCATCACGCACAACAAGCAACCTTACGAGCGTATCTCCGACCACATCGGGCGTTACCCAGTGGTGCTGATTTCCCCCTACGACACCGACCTCATCCGGCAGGGCAGCGAGGAACGCCGGCGCTACTTCGACAGCCTCATTTCCCAGCTCGACCATTCTTACCTAGAGCTACTCATCCAGTACAGCTTCTCGCTCAAGCAACGTAATGCGCTGCTCAAGCAGTTCGCCGAACGGCATACTTTTGACCGCGACTACCTGCAGATTCTGAACGAGCAATTGGTAGCGGCAGGTTCCCAGCTCGTGCAGCTACGGCAGCGTTTCCTGGAAGAGTTCATCCCCATCTTTCAGCGCCACTACCTGGAGCTAGCTGACAGTCGGGAATCGGTGACCCTGGAATACAAGACTCAACTGATTGAGCAGGACTTTGCGGAACTACTGCGCTTGCAGGAGCGAAAGGATATCGCGCTGCAACGGACTACTGTTGGGCCGCATAAGGATGACTTCGTCTTCCTCATGAACGATGGGCTGGCAGTTAAGGCTTTCGGCTCGCAGGGGCAGCAAAAATCGTACGCAATTGCGCTTAAGCTGGCGCAATTTGAGATTCTATCGAACAGTAAAAAGCACAAGCCTCTGCTGCTACTAGATGACATCTTTGACCGCCTAGACGAGCGTCGTATCAAGCGGCTTCTGCAGCTGGTGGCCAACCACACCTTCGGCCAGGTTTTTCTGACCGATACCCACCTGGAACGTACTGACCAAGCGTTGGCGGGGCTATCGGAACAGGTGGCCCGGTTTCGGGTAGAAAACGGCACCGTTCGCCCACTTTAACCGTATAGCTACAGTACCTTTGCAGCCCAACTCAGGCTTTTCCGCCTGGGGCTGGTTTCGCGTATATAGTAGCCATCAACACCTTGAAATCCCGCCACAACCCGGAGTTTTCCCGCCAAGCGGATGTTGTCCCCCTGAAGGATGGCATTCAGGCGTTGCTAAAAGCTTACCGGCTGCAGGGTAAGATGAACGAGGTGTATGTGGTATCGTCTTGGGAACGGATAATGGGCCGGGCGGTAGCACTCAAAACCCAAGAGGTGTACTTCCGGAACGGGAAGCTCTTTGTCCGCCTCACCTCAGCACCATTAAAGCATGAACTCTTCATGGCCAAAACGCGGGTAGCAGAAATCATCAATGCAGAAGTTGGCGAGGAGCTAATCAAGGAGATTGTCTTCTTGTAGGGGCAGCATCTTCTTCCTGCTTAAAAGCAGTACTCCCATTGACAGCTTGGTCTTAGGCCAGCTGTCAATGGGAGTACTGCTTTTTGGGGTAGTAGCTGGAATCATACGGGTATTGTTCCTCTCCCCTACCCTTCCTTGACTCAACAAAGAAGGCAGTAACACAGCTACCGTTCTCTCGCTGTTTCTTACACCCGACCTGGGAAGTAGCGCTCCATAATGAAGGTACTTACACAAGGCCCCTCCGCACTGTCTTGTTGTCTGAGTGGCTTTAGAAAGGATCGAGTTGAGCCCGTCTTCCCTCACCTCAGAAAAGTTAGCTCGCCTGATTATTGTTCAGCTGAACGGATACAGCCGCTGCCTTCCCGTGCTACAAAATGTTCCACGTGAAACATTACTGTTCACTTAGGACCGTAGACTTTTAACAGGAGCTCATTATAAGCCTCTAGCAGGGCAATATACTTTGCTTGGAGGGCCAGTAAGGCCTTTGTAGGGTCCTGATCTACAGACTGTAACGCATGTTGTCTAACAGGCACAGTACCTGTTACAGGCACAGGTGTAAAGTGTAATTGAGACTGTACAGGTGTATCAAAATCATTTGTAAAGTCATGTTGTATCACCTCACCAACACGCTTAACAAAGCTGTAATCCAAAGTTGTCTCTTTGAATTTACGATAAATGGTAGGACGTGTAATACCCAGCTCCTGCACGAGACGACTAATAGAAATACCACTGTTTTTAATGGCTTCCTGCAGGATTTCGCCTTGGTGGGTCATGTAAAAGAGTCGTAAAAGAGCTAGGGTGTAAAGATGTCAAAATTGTTAGATGTATCAAAAGCAGCGTACAAATTTAACTGTGTTACAAGTGACAGATGTTTTGTAACAGCAGCACATATGCAACAGTGTAACACATCAATCGATACAGTAACAATAGTGTTCATTTTACACAACCTGTAACATACACCTGTTTGTGTAGCAATTATGATGCTTCTGCACCCTGATTTCGCTGCGGTGACCCTTGAAGCAGGCTTTTGCTGTAACAAAACAGCTCGACCTGTTAGGGCCGGCTGGGTAAAAGCGTGGAAACTGAGAAGGAAGCTTCAGTGGTGGAATACCTCGGCGGCTCGGTTCGGATAATCAGTTGTGATACCCTGTACACCCGATTGCGCAACACGCAGCAGAGCCTCTTTATCGTTGACGGTCCAGGTCACTATGGGTAACCGGTGCTGCCGGCAGTAGCTCCTCAACTCCTCGGAAAGCAAGGCGAAATCCGGGCCGACAACATCGGGCAAGAACCCTAGCTGAGCGATGTGCTCAGGCAGCGCACGCGCGTCCTCGATGAGCAAGCAAACGCAGTGCGGTGTGAGTTGGCGAGCGGCCTGCACGACACGATGGTCGAAGGACATTAACAGCACTGTTGACGGAGCCAAGCCTGCGCCCGCCGCATCGGCAATAACCTGAGCAACGCTGGTCACGAAAGCTGCCGGGCTGGGATGGAAAATACCGTCGCCGCCGAGGGCGCTTTTCAACTCGATGGAATACGCGGGCAAGGGCCGCTGCAAGTGGGAGCAACGGGCTGCTACGGCCGCAAAAACTTCGCTGAGCAAGGGTTTAAAAGCCGGTTCTGTGGCCTGCTCAGGAAAGCGCGGGTGCCGGCGGGTGCCACAATCGTAACGCCGGATGGTGGCGTAATCGGTCTGGTATAGGTTGAAGGCTTGCCCAGCCGCGGCGGTAAGCACTTGTCCATTCGGGGCAGTGCAGATGTCAGCGTTGAGCCAGGGCTCGTGGGAGACGACGACCTCTCCGGTAGCAGCTATTACCACGTCCAGTTCGAGGCCATCCACGCCCCATTCCAGCGCGTGCAGAAACGCCGGAATGGTATTCTCGGGCCGCAGACCGCGGCAACCGCGGTGGCCGTAAATAAGGGGACGTGAAGGTGGATTGATGCTGCTCATACAGCCTTGTACGATGATTAGCCTTGGCAGAGAAGACAACCACGCGCAGGGCCTGCTCAGCGCACCATACTGAGCCTTATTTGACCACTACACCGACAAAAGCAGCTACCCTTAATCAGAAAATAAGACTGTGGTAGAGCAAACCGACTATATTTTTGTTCACTTCACTTTAATACTCTTCCCTAAGCGTCGGCATGAAACGTCTTCTATTGATTTTGGTCTTAGTGGTGCTCGTGGTGGGCGGCTACTTGTATTACCGCGACCTGACTACCGGGCCCAAGTTTGCCTTGGGGCAGGCCGCCAAGGCTGTGCACGACCACGACGTGAGCAGCTTCGAAAAGTATGTGGACGTAGAAAGCGTGACTGGTAGCCTAGTGGATCAGGTCGCTGATCAGGGCAAAGCGCTTGGTATGATGCTGCCGGGCGGTGGACTAGTGGCTAAGGGTATGCTGGGCCTGGCTAAGCCGCAGCTTGCTAAGGCTGCTCGTAAGGAGGTCCAGCGCTTCGTGGAAACAGGCTCCCTGGAAGCCGCAGCCGAAAGCCAGCCGCAACGCCTGGTAAAGGTCTCATTGGCGGGTTTGGCCAGCAAGGTCATCAGCCCGGAGAGTTCCTTCAAGGGCGTGAAATACGTGAACGAGCAGGGTGAGCAGGCGCTGGTGGGGTTGGAGTTTACGCAGCCGAAGTTCGACACGACGATGGTGCTGGAAGTGAAGATGCGCGACCGGGGCGAGTACTGGCAGGTAACGGAAATCACCAACCTAGGGCAGACGCTGGCACACGTGGCACGCATGGAAAAGCAACGGCTACTGGGCGGTAAACAGTAAGCTGAACTAAGACTTCTTTAAACGAAGAGGCCCCGACGCGATGTGCGTCGGGGCCTCTTCGTTTGGTAGTATCAGCTCGGGCTTAGGATTTGCCGCGACCCGAAATCAGGTAGTAGAGAATCAGACCCAGGACTGGCAGCAGATAAATGATGGCTATCCACAGCAGCTTCTTGCCCAAGGACCACGGCTGACGCAGCGCGTCGATCATGGCCACCACGTCAAGAATCAGAACGAGCGCGCCCCACATGGTGTAGCTACCGGCGTCGTTGCGGCGGCTGCAGCTGGAGAGAGTCAGGGTCGAAAAGAAGGCCATCAGCGTAGCTAACGGCCCGAAGGAAGAACGAAGGTTTGCAATGCGGTTCATGGAGGTGCTTGGTTTGGAGGTAAGGAGAAGGGTTTTGGTGCTTCTCTTACGCAAGCATGCCGCAATGGATATAACCAGGACTATTGGTTATCAATCAAATAATTGATTTACAGGTATTTATCACTTATTTGTTGCCAAAATTCGAGAATGGCAGTGGGGTGAAGCAGGCTGGTGAGCAGTACGCCGTAGAGGGCACCGTAAAAGTGGGCGTCGTGGTTGATGTTGTCGCCGGAGCGGCGGCCCTGGAAGTAGGAGTACGCCAAGTAGAGAAAGCCGAACAGGAAGGGCTGAATCGGGAAAGGGATAGGGAAGATGTAGATGCCGCCCCGTTCGCTGACGGGGAAGAGCAGCACCGAAGCAAACACCACCGAGGCGACGCCGCCGGAGGCGCCGAGGCTGCGGTATTGCGCATCCTTGTTGTGGCGCAGGTAGGTGGGCACGTCGGAAAGGATGATGCCGCCCAGGTATAGCAGCAGGAACGTAAGCAGCCCATAGAGCACACCTGACTCATTGATGAACCGTCCCAGCACCAGTTGCCCGAAGGAGTAGAAGGCAAACATGTTGAAGAAAAGGTGCATGAAATCGGCGTGCAGGAAGCCGGAGGTGAGGAAGCGGTACCACTCGTGGTGCTGGCGCACGCGGTAGGGGCTGAAGATCCAGCGGTCCAGCAGGCTGTGATTGTTCCAGGCGTAGATGGAAATGCCGCAGGTAAGCGCAATCAGGATCAGAACGGGGTTCAGCATTGGCAGGGAAGAAAATCAGAGGGAATGGCAAACACGCAGGAACATCAGTTCTCGCGCTCCATCAGCTGCAGGGCTAACCCGCGCAGCAGGGCTTTGCGTTCAGCGGGGGCCTGCACGGCATCAAGGTGAGCCAGGGCATCCTGGAAGTAGTCGTTGATGAGAGCCTCGGTACTGGCCCGGATGGCAAGCTGGTCGTAAACGGCCGTTACGGCCGTTACCTTGGCTTCGGCGATTTCTTCTGAGTTCTGCCCCAGCCAGTGGCGCAGCGTGGCTTCCTGGGCCTGGTTTGCGCGCTCCAGCGCAGTAAGGAGCAGATAGGTCTTCTTATCACTGACGATGTCGCCGCCAACGCGCTTGCCGAAGGTGGCCGCGTCGCCATAGACGTCGAGCAAATCGTCGCGCAGCTGGAAGGCCAGGCCGATGTCGACGCCGAAGCGGCGCAGGTGGTCGGCATCCTCCGCGGAAGCGCCGCCGAGGCGGGCACCCAGCTCCAGCGCGAAGCCGAGGAGCACGGCGGTTTTCAGGCGGATCATGTCGAGGTACTCGGGGATGCTGACCTGGGGGCGCGTCTCGAAGTTCATGTCGAGCTGCTGGCCTTCGCAGACTTCGGCGGCCGTCTGGCTGAAGCGCTGGAGGGACTCGCGCAGCAGGGCTGGCTCGATGTCGAAGAGCAGTTCGTAGGCGCGCACCAGCATCACGTCGCCGGAGAGGATGGCCACGTTGGGGTTCCACTTCATGTGCACGGTGGGCTGGCCGCGGCGCAGCGGGGCCTGGTCCATGATGTCGTCGTGGAGCAGGGTGAAGTTGTGGAATACTTCGATGGCCAGGGCAGGCTTCAGGGCCAGCTGCTCCCAGTGGTCCGAGTAGAGGTAAGCACCGAGCAGGGTGAGCAACGGGCGAATGCGCTTACCGCCCATGCTCATGCTGTAGCGAATGGGCTCGTAGAGTTCGAGAGGCTCGGTGCCGTATTGCTGGGCGGCCAGGGCCTGGGTGAGGGGCGTGAAGAAAGGGGTAATATCCACAGATGAGAGGCGGCGTATGGTGGCTTGCAAGGTACGGAGGGAGGGCGGCACGCGGCGGAACGGGCGGAGGTATACAGCCTGGCGGCGCGTTGCCAGGCAAGTCAAAGACTTGCTCCTGTTGGGCGTCGGTCAGTCTGCGCTTCGCTTAAGACTGACAACAGGGGGCGGCCGGGCTTTGGACGACTGGGGTTATGCTTTGGAGGGTCGTGACTGGGGCTTGGGAGGGCGGGCTGGGCTCAGGACGGGTATAACTGGGCTTTGAAGGATTGGGGCCGGGCTTTGGGAGGTTGAGGCGGGGCTTTGGACGCGTGTGACCCAACTTTGGATGACCGGGGCCGAGCTTTGGATGATTACGGCTAGGCTTTGGATGACTGGAGCCGGGCTTTGGGATTCTTGAGCAAAAAACGTGAGGGCCGGCCGCAAAATCTGCCGCGCCGGTGTGGTGACGGCGGGATGGTTAAACGATATCGGCGCCGCCTGACGTTGTTTGCAAACCTTGACGCTACGGCTATGAACGATGCCCTTCCTCCATTGCGCTGGCTGCCGGTGGCGCTGCTGCTCACGCTGCCGCTTTCGGCCACGGCGCAGCGTGCCTACAACAACTGGGTGAACCCCAACAGCGGCCGGCCCGCGCCGGAAGCCCGGAAGCCCAAGCCAGCTGCCAAGCCCCAACCAGCACCCGCGCCCGCGTACCGACAGCCAGATTCCGTTGGGGGCAAAGCGGTGTTTTTACGCGTCGAGCAGATGCCGGTGTACCCGGGCGGGCACGAGGCTATGCAGCAGTACATCCGCAAGCACTTGCAGCGGCCCAAAGGCTCACCCCGGCTATCGGGGCCGGTGCAGGTGACGTTTACCGTGCTGCAGAACGGCACGGTGGCCAATGCCCACGTCAGGCCCGGCACCGGGCTGGATGCGCGTTACGACGCGGCGGCGGTGCAGGTCATCAGCGAGCTGAAAGGCTTCAGCGGAGGCCGGCGCAACGGCGAGCCGGCCGACCTGGAAGTAACCCTGCCGGTGGAGTTCCGGTAGCGGCGCCGGCGGCCGATGTTCGTGTTATTGGGGCCGGGCTTGTGACGACCGGAGCTGGCATGCGAACGGTTGCGTCCCGGCTTGCGACCATCGGGACTGGTGTGCGAACGATTGAGTCCGGGCTTGCGACGACTGGAACCAGCCTGCGGAGGATCGGGGCCGGATGCGGCGAGGCTTTGGCGGGTTGAAGCATGGGTTTGGGATTCTGCGCCAAAGCCAACGCAGCCCATAACGAAAATCCGCCCCGCCGGCAGAGCCAACGGGGCGGATAACGGAGCCACTAAGGCCTTACTCGTGGAAGCGGCTGCGGCCTTTCTTGCCACCGCCACCTTTGCCCGATTTGGGCGGGCGGTTGCGGGCGGGCTTATCACCGTCGCGGCCACCCGAGCCGGAGCGGCCCCGGTCTCGGCCCGCGCCCCGCTCGTCGCGGGCGGCGTAGCCATCGGACTTCGAGCGGCCGGCGCGGCGCTGGTTGGTGCCGGTGGTGGCCGTCACCAGGTCCAGGTCGATGGTGCGGTCGAGCAGGTTGGCGGCTTTAATGATGACCTGCACGTTGTCGCCGAACTTGATGATGCGGCCGGTGCGCTGGCCCACCATGCGCATGCGCTCCTTGTCATACTCGAAGTAGTCCTCGTCGATGTCGGAGAGGCGCACCATGCCTTCGCTCTTGGTTTCGCCCATCTCCACGTACATGCCGCGCTCGTTGAAGCCCGACACCACGCCGGTGAACTGCTCGCCCACGTGCTCGGCCATGAACTCGACCTGCTTGTACTTGATGCTGGCCCGCTCGGCCTGGGCGGCCCGCTTCTCGCGCTCCGAGGAGTGCTTGCAGTCGGCTTCCAGCTCCACCGCGTCGGCGCTCTTGGCCCCGTGCAGGTAGTCTTCGAGCAGGCGGTGGGCCATCATGTCGGGGTAGCGACGGATGGGCGAGGTGAAGTGCGAGTAGTGGTCGAAGGCCAGGCCGAAGTGACCCAGCGCCTCGGTGGTGTAGATGGCCTTGGACATGGCCCGCACCGCCAGCGCCTGAATCACCGACTGCTCGGGCTTGCCCTCCACGGCGGCCGTCAGATTGTTCAGCTCCTTGCTCACGTTGGCGTTTTCGCCGAAGTTGAGCGCGTGGCCGAACTGCCGGGCAAACTGCGCGAAGTTCTCCAGACGCTCCGGGTCCGGGGCGTCGTGAGTGCGGTAGACCATGGTGAGGCGCGGCTTGCGGGGCTTCAGGCGGAACACGAACTCGGCCACCTTGCGGTTGGCCAGCAGCATGAATTCCTCGATGAGCTTGTGCGCATCCTTGCGCTCCTTGATGAACACGCCGAGCGGCTTGCCGTCCGCGTCGAGCTTGAACTTCACCTCCGGCGCCTCGAAGCTGATGGCCCCTTTGCGGAACCGCTCGGCCTGCAGCTTCTTGGCAATCGAGTTCAGCAGATTGATTTCCGTGGCGTAGTCGCCCTCACCCGACTCGATGCGCTCCTGGGCCTCCTCGTAGGTGAAGCGGCGGTCGGAGTGAATGACCGTGCGGCCGTACCACGAGTCGTAGAGCTTGCCTTTTTCGTCCAGTTCAAACACAGCCGAGAAGGTCAACTTGTCCTCGTTGGGGCGTAGCGAGCAGAGCCCGTTCGAGAGGCGCTCCGGCAGCATCGGGATGGTGCGGTCGACCAAGTACACCGAGGTAGCGCGGTGCTTGGCTTCTTTCTCCAGGCGGGTGCCGGGCTGCACGTAGTGGGTCACGTCGGCAATGTGCACGCCGATTTCCCAGTGCCCGTTTTCGAGCTGCTGAATCGAGAGGGCGTCGTCGAAGTCCTTCGCGTCGACAGGGTCGATGGTGAAGGTGGTGATGGGACGGAAGTCGCGGCGCTTGCTGATTTCGGCCTGCGTGATGCTGGCCGGAATGGCGTTGGCCTCGGCTTCCACTTCCTCCGGGAATTCGAAGGGCAGGCCGTACTCGGCCATGATAGCGTTAATTTCCGCCTCGTGGCCGCCGGCCTGACCGAAGCTGCGCACCACCTCGCCCACGGGCTGGCGGCCGGCCTCGGTGGGCCACTCGGTTACCTTAACGAGCACCTTGTCGCCGTTCTCCGCGCCGTTCAAGGCGTGGCCGGGCACGAACACGTCGAAGTAGAGTTTCTTGTAGTCGGGGTGCACGAAGCCGAAGCCACCCTGCACCTGCAGGCGCCCTACGACTTCCTCTTTCACGCGCTCCACGATTTCGACCACGTCGCCGGTGGGCTTCCCGTCGCGGTTCTGGCCGAGGCGCACGCGCACCGTGTCGCCGTCCATAGCGAAGGCCAGGCGGTCGGTGTAGATGCGCAGATCCTCGGGCAGCTCGTCGCTCACGATGAAGGCGAACTTGGGCGTGGCCAGGTCCACGGTGCCGGTGATGGTCGGTCCGGCCTGGTAGCTCGACTCGCGCCGCTCCCGGTACGAGCCGGGCCGCGCGCTGCGGTCGTGGGTACCGGGCATGTCGAAGCCGGCCGAGCGGCGGCGGTGCACGATGGGGCCGCCGGTTTCCAGCTCCTCGCCAGGCGTCTCCATGGGGCGCTGACGGCGGGGCTGGTAGCCGCCTTCGGCCGTTTCGGCTTCGCCCCCGCGGGGGCGGCGCGGGCCGCGGTCTTTGGCGGGCACGTCGTGGTCGGGCCGCTCCTGCTGGGCGCGGCCAGGAATTTCTACCAGGCGGTAGTCGTCGTTTTGGAGCAGGGCAATGTGCCCGCTTTTCTTGAGGGCCTTAAGGGTGTCGAACAGTTCGTCGCGCTGTTCTTTCTCCACCACGCCGAGGCGGCGAGCGAGCTGACGGTAGTTGAACACCTTGCCGGGGTTTTCGGCGAAGATGCGGAAGACCTGGGTTTTGTTGATGACGGCCGGCTGAGCGGCTTGGTCGCGGCGGCGGGCCGGGTCGCGCTTAGGGCGCGGGGCATCCGAGTCGTTGTTTCTTCTCATGGTGAAAAGGGTCGCCGCCGGGCTGCTTTGGGTATCTCTGACGGGCGGCGAATTAGCTGAAAAAAGGCAGGCAAGGTGTCGCGCCAGAAAGGGCGGGCCTGCGGGATGAATATGCGCGTCGGGCAGATTTTGTTGCGTTCGGCGCGAGGTAGTCAGCCTAGTGTTCGTGAGCTGACCGGGTTAAGTTGTGCGAAAGAAAAGAACTTCTGAATATATCAGCAGTTGCAAGGGCGCCGCGAGGGGTGATACGCGAAGGACAGCGGGTAAATAATCAGGCCGTTTTGGGGCGCTATACGCTACACTTAAGGTAGTAGGCGTGGCGGAAGTGAGGTAAAGAAATCGAATGGCTTAAACGGGTTGTAATGGTGTAGCTTCGACCAAAAGTATCCGACTACTTATGCATGGCTTCACTTGTTCTACTTGCGGAGAGTACCACGAAGAGCTTCCGATGTGCTTCGGAGCCGACTTTCCAGATTATTATTTTAGTGTTCCCCCACAAGAGCGGGAAAAGCGAATTGAGTATTCAAAGGATTGGTGCGTGGTAGATGAAGACCATTTCTTTATCCGAGGCCGCATTGAAATTCCGGTACATGGTTCCGACGAGCTTTTCTGCTGGAATGTCTGGACGTCGTTAAGTGAAGGCAACTTCATCCGTTCCCAGGAATTTTGGCACGACCCCGAGCGCGTGCATGAGCCGCCCTATTTCGGCTGGTTGCAGACGGTAATTCCCGGCTACCCCGAAACGCTCAACATCCGCACCTTCGTTCACACCCAGCCTGTCGGTACCATTCCGCGGGTGGAGGTCATCGAAGAAGGTCACCGCTTAACGCTGGACCAACAACAAGGCATTTCGATGGAACGCGTTATCGAACTCGTTACCCCCTTGCTGCATTAGCAACGAAGCGGTAGAGATGCTTCGACTGCGCTCAGCATGACGTGCTGGTGTGGTCGTTCAACGACGCCCGCGAGATGTCTCGGCTTCGCTCGACATGACGGGCTAGAGTTGACTGAGTCCCACTTCTCTCCTACGCCAGCTGCCGCCTCGCCACGGCAGCTTTGATATCCTCCGGGGTGTCCTTCGGAATGGCGGCCAGCAGGCGCTTGGTGTACTCGTGCTGGGGGTTGGCGTAGATGTCGGCGGCGTTGCCTTGCTCTACGATTTGCCCGGCGTTCATCACCAACAGGCGGTCCGACATGAAGCGGGCCACGGAGAGGTCGTGGGTGATGAAGAGGTAGGTGATGCCGAAGTCACGCTTGAGGTCGTTGAGCAGGTTGAGCACCTGCGCCTGCACCGAGACGTCCAGCGCCGAGACGGATTCGTCGCAGATGATGCACTTCGGCTGCAAGGCCAGCGCCCGGGCAATGCAGATGCGTTGCCGCTGCCCGCCGCTGAACTCGTGTGGGTAGCGCAGGTAGTGCTCCTCCTTCAGCCCGACGGTGCGCAACAGCTCTAATACGCGGTCTTTTTGCTGCGCTTTAGTGCCACCGACGTTGTGCACCCGCATAGGCTCCAAAATGGCCTCGCCCACGGTGAGCATGGGGTTGAGCGCCGCGTAGGGGTCCTGGAAAACCATCTGAAAGTCGCGGCGACGACGGCGCAGCTCCCCGGTTGAGAGCTTGGCCCAATCATCCCCTTCGAACAGAATCTGGCCGCTGGTTGGTTCCACTAGGCGCAAGAGCGTGCGACCGAGCGTGGTCTTGCCACAACCCGACTCGCCTACCAGGCCCACCGTCTCGCCGCGGCGGATGTCGAAGCTCACGCCATCGACGGCGCGCACTACTTCGGTGGCCCGACCAAAGAAACCCTTGCGCACGGGGTAGTGCACGCGCAGATCCTGCACGCGCAACAGCACCTCATTGGTTAGGGTTGCATTTGCAGCTTTGGCCGCCGTGCGGCTGAACGACGGCGCCGACGTATCGGCCGGGACGAAGTCAACGGGTGCCGACGAAGCAGCTGGCGTTACCTGTCCGGTTTCCAGCAAAGGCGCATTTTCAAAGCCTGCCAGGGTATTGTCGAGCCGTGGAACAGCCGAATGTTCCACGGGAAACAATTTGTCAATGTCCGGGCTACTCTGAGGGGACTCGACCGTTTGCGCAGCCAGTTCGTTAGCAGGGCTTTGCAAGTTGGCCGTTTTAGTAACGGAAAAGACACCCGAGGCATCTTCCTGCATGAAATCAGCTACCGTCGGAAGTTTTTTTCGGCCCAATGAAAGTTTTGGGCGGCAGGCCAGCAGGCCTTTGGTGTAGGGGTGCTGCGGATTGGTGAAGATGTCGAGCACCGTGCCCTGCTCCACCACCTTGCCGCGGTACATCACCAGAATGCGGTCGGCAATTTCGGCCACTACGCCCAGGTCGTGGGTGATGAACAGCACGGCGGTGTTGCGCTGCCGGCGTAGGTCGTCGATGAGCTGCAGGATGCGGGCCTGCACCGTCACGTCGAGGGCGGTGGTGGGCTCGTCGGCAATGAGGATGGCGGGCTGGCAGGCCATGGCCATGGCAATCATCACGCGCTGCTTCTGCCCGCCGCTGATTTCATGCGGGTAGCTCTTGAAGATTTTCTCCGGGCGCGGCAGCTGGGCTTCGGTGAACAGCTCGATGGTGCGCGCCTCCGCTTCCTGCTTGCTCAGCGTGGTGTGCAGCCGCAGAGCTTCCACGACTTGCGCCCCGCAGGTGTGTACGGGGTTCAAGGAGGTCATGGGCTCCTGGAAGATGAACGATATTTCGTTGCCGCGCACCCGCTGCAGCTCGGCTTCGGAGAGGCGCAGCAAATCCACCTCGCCGCCCAGGGCCTCGGACTGAAAGCGCGCTTCTCCCCCACTCAGCCGGCCGGGCGGCATTGGAATCAGCCCTAGCATAGCCAGCGACGTCACGGACTTGCCCGAACCCGACTCGCCCACGATGGCCACCGTCTCGCCGGCGCGCAGCTGAAACGACACGCCCTCCACGGCCCGCGTCAGGCCGTACTGCGAGGCAAAGTCGATAGTCAGGTCGCGGACGTCGAGAAGCACGGATTTTTCGGATTTGACGGATTGCACGGATTTCGTGGACGATTGTGGGGTGAGGCTCGGGTTACAGTCTTCGGGGCGCGTAGTAGGGCTGAAAAGCGCTTAGGCGGTAGTTTCCAGCCGCTGCAGCTGCTCCTGTAGATACGCAAAGGTACGCGGGGCGCGGGTAGGCAGCTCGGCCAGGCCGGTGCCCAAGCCGTCTTCGGGCAGCACCACGTGGCCGCCGGCCCGCAGGTGCGCGAAAACCGGGGCTAAGTCCTCGGCAATTAGGCGGCAGTTCTGCTCGTAAGTATCGTCGGTCCAGAAGTCGTCGGGCGAAGTACGGGCGGGCTTGCGCTTGGTCCTCACTCCTACCGCGTTTGGCTCGCCGCGCATGGCCTTGGCCTGCCCGCCGTACCCGCGCCGCCGCTCGTTGTCACCGAAGACGTAGAGCGTATCGGGGTTGGCTTGCAGGTCTTCGCGAGTGATGAATTTCTGTTTGCGGAGCATGGGAATAACTGGGTTAGCAGCAAGTTCGTCAGGAAATATGGCAGAAATCAGCTGTTAAGCTCTCACTACAGCTCCAGCACCCACTGCAACTCCTGTTCTTCATGTGGCTTCCAGGTGCTCAGCTTCTGCCCCCACCGATTGAGTTGAGCCGGATGAGTCCAGATAAAAAACTCGCTCTGGTAGTGAAATGGCTTCTCATCAGCCTTTTTCACTCGAACATGGATGGCAAATACATTCTGCCTTTTATGGTAGCTAAGCTGCAAGAGCAAGTAATGCGCATAACCTGCGCCCAGACCGGCCGCGAGGTCTTCTTCGCCAAGTTGAAAGGTAACTGTGCTTTCAACTGATTGTGGAAACTCATTTAGTTTCTGACCAAATTCCAGAAAGGCATCATCGTAAGCCCAAAATTCTAGATAAGAAGCATTTTCCCCATTAGAAAACTCCATCCTGATATAGCATAAGTCCGTCATCATCACCCAGGTTGAGCACCTTCAAGTCGATACCACTTTCTGATTTCATAGTATTCAAGAGCTGATTTTTCAAAAGGGGGCAAAGTAAACAGCCCGCACCAAACGGCGCGGGCTGTTGAAATTCAGCTTCTAAGCAGTTTCTACATCACCTCCGCCGCTTCCGCGTCCGGCCGGTGCTCGTTCGACTGGGCGTTCTGCTCCTCGTGGTGCTTAAAGAACTTACCCTGGTTCAGCAGGATGAAGACCACGCCCATAAAAATGGCCGAGTCGGCGATGTTGAATATGGGCCAGAGCGAGAGGTGCATGTTGCCCACCAGCGGCCAGGAGGCGGGCAAAAAGCCCTCGTACAGGTCGAGGTAAAGCATGTCGATAACCTGCCCGTGCAGCCAGGGCGTGGGCGCGCCGAAGGGGGCGTTGTTGTAGATGATGCCGTAGAAAATAGAGTCAACTAGGTTGCCGATGGCCCCGCCGAGGATGGCGGCAATGCACCAGATCAGGCCGCGCGGAGCGGCGGATGTCCACAGCTTGTAGATATAGTAGGCTATGCCTGTCACGGCCAGCAGGCGAAACAGGGTGAGGATGACTTTGCCGTAGGGCGGCGGCAGTTCCACGCCGAAAGCCATGCCGGGATTCAGCGTGTAGTGCAGCTTAAACCAGTCGCCAATCAGCGGGATTTCGCCCGGCATGCCCGGCTGCATGTAGGTGTGCACGGCCCACTTCGAGAGTTGGTCGATGGCAATTACGAGCAAGGCAAACAGGTAGTACTTCCAGTATTTCATGAATTCGCGGATTTGGCGACCGGGATGAAATTGCACAGTGCAAAGCACAACGCTCACCCCAATCTTATGCTGCCCCGGCACAAAACTCGGCGGGGATTTATGCTGATGATTTCGGCCTGGGCGGGCCGGAAACGTGGACTTTGGACTGTTTCAGACTAAACGGCCGGCATTATGTGCGTCGGTGTGCCGGGCGACGAATTTAACGGGAGTTGCCCGTCAAAAATCAGAACGTCATGTCGAGCGAAGTCGAGACGTCTCGCTGGATAGTAATTCACCTGTGAAAGAATGAATTACCAGTGGAAGTCAGCACGCGAGATTCCTCTGCTTCGCTCGGAATGACGTTCTAGGGGTTCGTTTATTAGTTCTTGACAACTTCCAGCTGCGCGGGCACCTTGTACTCGTCGAATTCAAGCACCGAACCGTCGGCGAAACCGCTGACCAGATCCAGCGAAACGGCCTGCACTTCGGTGCGGATGTAGTCGCCGAAATTCTCCACGGCCTGCACCAGCTCGGGCTGATCGGCGCCGAGCGTGACGCGGATTTTGTCCTGCACTTCCAAGCCCGAATCCTTGCGCAGGTTCTGCAGGCGGTTCACCAATTCGCGGGCCACGCCTTCGTGGCGCAGCTCATCGGTCAGGGTCACATCGAGGGCCACGGTCAGCGGCCCGTCGGTGGCCACCAGCCAGCCGGGCAAATCCTCGGTGCGGATTTCCACGTCCTCGGGCGTGAGCGTTACCGGCTGACCGTCAACCTCTACCGCGAGCTGACCAGCCTTTTCGAGCTGGCTGATTTCCTCCGGCGTCATCTGCTGGATGCGGGCGGCCACGGCCTTGAGGCGCGGGCCGAACTGCTGGCCCAAACGCTTGAAGTTGGGCTTCACCGACTTCACCAGCACCCCCGAGGTATCGTCGAGGAACTCCACGTGCTTCACGTTTACCTCGGCGCAGATCAAATCTTCGACCTTGCCGACCTGCTCGCGGGTCGTTTCCGTCAGCACCGGCACGAGGATGCGCTGCAACGGCTGGCGCACCTTCAGCACCGACTTCTTGCGCAGGGAGTGCGTCAAAGAGCTAATGCGCTGGGCCAACTCCATGCGCTCTTCCAGAGCCTTATCAATGAGGTTTTCTTCGGCCTGCACCAGCTCCGTCAGGTGCACCGATTCGTAGCGCAGGGGCGTGGATTTCTCCGTGGCCTCGGCGCGCATGCCGTCGGTCATGTTCTTGTACAGCCACTCGCCGAAGAAGGGCGCGATGGGCGACATCAGCTGCGCCACCACCACCAAGCACTGCTGTAGGGTCTCGAAGGCGGCTTTCTTATCGGCCGTCAGCTCGCCCTTGCGGAAGCGGCCGCGCGAGAGGCGCACGTACCAGTTGGAAAGCTGGTCGGTGACGAAATCCTGGATGGCGCGGGCGGCTTTCGTCGGGTCGTAGTTATCGAAATGGCCACGCACTTCGAGGATGAGCGACTGTAGCTTCGACAGAATCCACCGGTCCAGCTCGGTCAGCTCAGTCAGGGGTACGCGGTCGAATTCGCGGGCCTGGAACTCGTCGAGGTTGGCGTAAAGGGCGTAGAACGAGTAGGTATTGAACAACGTGCCGAAGAAGCGGCGCTGCACCTCCGTGATGCCCGCAAGGTCAAACTTGAGGTTGTCCCAGGGCTGGGCGTTGGCAATCATATACCAGCGCGTGGCATCGGGGCCGTACTGGTCAATCGTCTTGAACGGGTCGATGGCGTTGCCGAGGCGCTTCGACATCTTGTTGCCGTTCTTATCGAGCACCAAGCCGTTGGCAATGACGTTCTTGAACGCCACCGAGTCCTCCAGCATCACGCCCAGCGCGTGCAGGGTGAAGAACCAGCCGCGGGTCTGGTCGACGCCCTCGGCGATGAAATCCGCCGGGAAATTGCGCTGGAATTTCTCGTGGTTTTCGAAGGGGTAGTGCCACTGCGCGTAGGGCATGGCGCCCGAGTCGAACCACACGTCGATGAGGTCCGTTTCGCGGTACATGGGCTGGCCGGAGGGCGAGACGAGGAAAATATCGTCCACGTAGGGCCGGTGCAAATCGGTCATTTCCCCGCTGGCAATGGGGTTATGCGTCATCACCTCGGCGGCCACGGCCTTGTCGATTTCGGCGCTCAGCTCGGCGATGGAGCCGATGCACAGCTCCTCCGAGCCGTCCTGGGTGCGCCAGATGGGCAGCGGGGTGCCCCAGTAGCGCGAGCGGCTCAGGTTCCAGTCGACCAGGTTTTCCAGCCAGTTGCCGAAGCGGCCGGTGCCGGTGCTTTCGGGCTTCCAGTTGATGGTTTTGTTTAGCTCGATGAGGCGGTCCTTCACGGCCGTGGTCTTGATAAACCACGAGTCGAGCGGGTAGTAGAGCACGGGCTTATCCGTGCGCCAGCAGTGCGGGTAGGTGTGCTCGTACTTTTCCACCTTGAAGGCCCGGCCGCGCTCCTTCAGGCGCACGCTGATGTCCACGTCGAGGGTGCGGTAGTCGGCCGCCGATTCATCGTGGCCGTCGTAGTTTTTCACCCAGCGCCCGCCGAATTCGCCCATCTGCGCTACGTAGCGCCCGGTGCGGTCTACGATGGGCCCGAGCTTGCCCTGGTCGTCGCTGACCAGCAGGGCGGGCACGTCGTTTTGCTGAGCTACCCGGAAGTCGTCGGCGCCGAAGGTCGGCGAGATGTGCACGATGCCGGTGCCGTCCTCGGTAGTCACGAAGTCACCCACGATGACGCGGAAGGCCCGCTCCTCCCCTTCGAAAGCCGGGAAACCGGCTTCTTGGTTGAACAGACGCTCGTACTTGACGCCAGCCAAGTCAGCACCAGTAAATTCTTCGTTGATAACCCAACGCGTCAGCAGCCCTTTGCCATTGACAATCGGCTCATCCGCATTCCAGTTCATTGTCGAATTGTCCAGGTTGTTTTCCGCGCTGGTGGCGAAATACTTCCCGAACAAATCCTTCGCAAGCACTACAAGCTGCTCCTCCTTGGTGTACTGATTGATGGTTCTTACCAGCAGGTAGCGGATGTTCTTGCCAACAGCCAAACCAGTGTTAGCGGGTAAGGTCCAGGGCGTAGTTGTCCAGGCAAGGATGAATACATCCTGCTCACCGTAAGGTCCGTCGAGTAAAGCCTCCGACTTCTCATCCCAAATCACCTTGAACTCGGCCACGATGGTCGTGTCTTTCACGTCCTTGTAGGTGCCGGGCTGGTTCAGCTCGTGCGAGGACAAGCCGGTGCCGGCGGCCGGGGAATACGGCTGGATGGTGTAGCCCTTGTAGAGCAGGCCCTTGTCGTAGAGCTTCTTGAGCAGCGCCCAGCAGCTTTCGATGTACTCAGGCTCGAAGGTGATGTACGGGTCGCTCAGGTCGACCCAGTAGCCCATCTTCTCCGTCAGCTCGTCCCACTGGTGCTTGAAGCGCATCACCGTTTCGCGGCAGCGCTGGTTGTACTCCTCGACGCTGATTTTCTTGCCGATGTCCTCCTTGGTGATGCCCAGCTCCTTTTCCACCTGCAGCTCGATGGGCAAGCCGTGGGTGTCCCAGCCGCCTTTGCGGTTTACCTGCTTGCCGTTGAGCGTCTGGTAGCGGCAGAAGATGTCCTTTACCGTCCGGGCCATGACGTGGTGAATGCCGGGGGCGCCGTTGGCCGAGGGCGGGCCTTCGTAGAACACGAAGGTGTCGCGGCCCTCGCGGGTCGACACGCTCTTCTCGAAGATGTGGTTCTGCTGCCACCAGCTCAGGATGTCGGAGCCGACTTTGGCGTAGTCGAAGGGCTGTTTGTATTCGGGGTATTTCATCGGTCAGAAGGCCTCAGCGGCGGGCCAGCTCCCCGCTTGGGAGCCGCTCCGGGCGCTGGTTTTTCAGCTCTGGTTTGGGCTAAGGAAGTCGGTTATCGAAAGCAAACAAAGATGGCGGCGAAAAGGCTCACAAGCAGCCCTTAACGTCTAGCTAAGCTCCCCGCTTTGGGGCAACGAGGCGGGCGGCAGCGAGGCGCCGGGCTTCACCTTGATGCGGTTCAGGTTGAGCTCCAGGTCGTCGTCCTCCTCGTGGTACTGCTCGTCGTAGTGCTGAATCAGGGCGCTGTCGATGGTTTCGTCCTTGCCGTGCTCGAAGGTGACGAGCAGGGCCGGCAGCAAGATCAGGTTGGAGAAGTTGGTAATCAGCAGCGAAGCCGACATGAGCAAACCCAGCGCCTTGGTGCCGCCAAATTCGGAGAAGGCGAAGATGCTGAAGCCCACGAAGAGCACGATGCTGGTGTAGATCATGCTGGTGCCGGCCTCGCTCAGCGTGGTGCTGATGGCGGCCCGCACGCGGCGCCCGTTGGCGGCCATTTCCTGTCGGAACTTGGCTAGCAGGTGAATGGAGTTGTCGCCGTCGATGCCCAGCGCGATGCAGAAAATCAGGGCCGTGGCGGGCTTCAGCGCAATGCCGAAAAAGCCCATGATGCCGGCCGTAAGCAGCAGCGTCACGAAGTTGGGCACTAGGGTAAAGAACACCGAGCGGATGGAGCGGAACAACAGGAGCACAATCAAACCCACCAGTCCGAAGGCGTGAATCAGGCTGTTGCGCAGCGTGCCGATAACGTACTCGTTGCCCTTGGTGAAGAGGATGGTGGTGCCGGTCATCTTCACCTCCATGCCCGTGCCCGTGAAGATTTCGTTGATCTGCGGCTGGATTTTGGTCAGCAGCAGGGTATCGAGGTTGCGGGAGCCGATATCGGCGATTTTGAGGCTGATACGGGCTTTCTGACCCAACGAATCGGTGAAAGAACGCAGCAGCTTGTCGTCCATTCCGGTGGATAATTTGGGACTGGCGGCCGCGGTTTTGGTGCCAGCGGTGCTGGCTACGGCGCTATCGGTCGGGGCCGCAATGGCCCCGCGCGAACGGGCCAGGTAGCTCAGGATGAAGTTGCGCTCGGAGTTGTCAGGCAGGCGGTAATAGCTCGGGTCGCCGTTGTAGAAGGTCTGCGTAGCGGCCTTCAGGAAGGTCACGATGCTGATGGGCGAGGTCAGTTCGGGCTGGGTGCGCAGGTAGTTTTCAAGCCGGTCGATGCGCTCCAGATTGCTCAGCTTCAGGATGCCGCGCTTCTTGCCCGTGTCCACCACGATTTCCAGCGGCATCACCCCGTTGAAGTGCTCCTCGAAGAACTTCAAGTCGGAGTTGACCGACGAGTTTTTCGGCAAATCATCCACCATGTACGACACGGCCTGCAGGCGCGAAGCGCCCAGCGCACCCAGCGCGCAGAGCACGAAAGCAATGCCGTAGACCGTGCCGCGGCGCTCCAGAACGAGGTAGTCGAAGAACTCCAGCAGCTTGGTCAGCGGCTTGGCATCGAGGTGCTCCAGCTGCTTGGGCGTGGGCGGCGGCAGGTAGGTAAAGACTATCGGGATGAGGATAATCGAGATGAAGAAGGCCGCGAAAATGCTCAGCGTGGCCACCCAGCCGAACTGGTACAGGATGGCAATGTTGGTGAAGCAGAACACGAAAAAGCCGGTGGCCGTGGCCGTGTTGTTCATCAGGGTCACCAGCCCGATTTTGCGCACTACGCGCACCATGGCCAGCACCTGGTTGCCCGAAATGCGGTAGTCGTAGTGGTAGCGGGAGAGCAGGTAAGTGCAGTTCGGGATGCCGATTACGATGAGAATGCTCGGAATCAGGCCCGTGAGCAGGGTGATTTTGTAGCCCAGCAGCACGATGGTGCCCACACACCAGATAACGGCTACACCCACAATCAGCAGCGGAAATACCACCGCCGACCACGTGCGGAAGAACACCAGCAGCGTGGCGCTGGTCACCAGGGCGGCCAGCATCAGGAAGAACTTCATTTCGCCCGCTACCTTGGTGGTCATGGTGGAGCGCACGTAAGGCAGGCCGGCGTAGTGCAGGCGGATGTTGGTTTTCTTGGTGAAGCGCTCGGCGTGGCCCAGCACGTTCTTCATCACCGCCTGCCGCTTCGAGGAGTTCAGGTACTTCGGGTCCATCGTCAGGGCCAGCAGCGTGGCCCCGGTGGTGGGACTGATGAGCTGGCCCTTGTAGAACTCCTGCCGGTTCACGATTTGCATCAGCGAATCCAGCTCCCGCTGCGTTTGCGGGAAGGTGCGGAAGATGGGCGCCGTGGCGAAGCGCTGGTTGGTGGTGTCCTTGGTGAGCTGAATGAGCTTGGTCACCGACAGCACCCCGCTCACGCCCTCCACCTTGCTCAGCGTGTCGGTGAGCAGGCGCAGCTCGTTGAAGTTGCCGAGCCGGTACACCGAGCTGTCCTGCAGCCCGAGCACGAGCACATTGCCGTCCTCGCCGAAGGTATTTTTGAACTGCTGGAAGTACACCATGTCCGGGTCGTCGGGCGATACGACCTGGGCAAAGTCGTAGGTCATTTCCACGTCCTTGGCCTTCCAGGCCATAAACGCGGTGATGATGGCCAGCAGCCCGACGAGCAGGCGGCGGTTCTTGATAATCAGCAGGGCAAGCTTACTCCACATCGGCTACAGCAGGAAAATTGGGGCAAAGGTACACAATGGGTAGCGGGGTATTTTTCGGGGGCAAATAGCACCCCGGCAGGAAAATTCAGACTTTGAACAAGTATCTGAAAACCAGTATGTTGAAAAGCGCGTAGAAGCCCGTACTTTTCCTGCCGGACCCGTGCAACCTTTTGCCTCTGCGCCGGCTCCTAGACCACAATGACGCTTTACCACTCGCCCGCAGCCTCGCTGACGTACAACGCGGCCGACGACACCCTGCACCTGAGCTTTAACGCCACGCACCTCGATCTGTCCTTTGGGCAGGCCTACCAGTGCGCCCTACAGGAAATGCTGGACAAAAACGTGGCCAAGCTCCTACTCGACCTGAAGCGCAACGCCCCGCCGGCCGACGACCACGAGCAGTGGCTGGTAGAGCCGTTGCAGGCGCACCTACCGACGCGCATCAGCCGCCCGGTGTTCATTGCCGCCGTGCTCAGCGAAGGCCAATACCAATACCAGATCAGCAACTGCCCCACCAGCGGTACCACCTTCATTCCCGAGCAAGTGGAGTTCAACTACTTCACCTCCCGCCGCGAAGCCGCCGCTTGGCTCAACGGGCAATAACCCCACCATAGATTGCAGCAAAAAGGCCCCGGACGTTGGTCCGGGGCCTTTTTGCTGTTTAGCAGTTCGCTGCTTTTACAGCTGGTCGAAGATGCGCGAAAGGCTCACGGCCTCACCGATGTAGCCGCGCAGCTCGCTGATGGGCATGCGCGTCTGCTCGCGCGAGTCGCGGTGGCGCACCGTCACGGTCTCGTCTTCCAGCGTCTGGTGGTCGACGGCAATGCAGAAGGGCGTACCGATGAGGTCCTGGCGGGTGTAGCGCGTGCCGATGCTGTCCTTCTCCTCCACCACGAGGCGGAAGTCGTGGCGCAGCGAGTTGTAGATTTCGTTGGCCTTCTGGGGCAGCCCGTCCTTTTTCACCAGCGGGAAGATGGCCGCCTTGATGGGCGCCACGGCCGGGTGCAGGCGCAGCAGCTTGCGGGTTTTGGTCTTCTGCTCCTCGCCTTCGCCCTCGGTAATGGTTTCTTCCTGGTAGGCCTGGCAGAGCGTGGCCAGGAACAGGCGGTCGGCGCCCACAGAGGTTTCCACCACGTAGGGCACGTAGTTGCCGTAGGGCTTGCCGGTTTCGGGGTTCACGTCGTTGTCGAAGTACTGCTGCTTTTTGCGGCTGTACTGCTGGTGCTGGGTCAGGTCGAAGTCGGAGCGGGAGTGGATGCCCTCGATTTCCTTGAAGCCGAAGGGGAATTCGTACTCGATGTCGACGGCAGCCTTGGCGTAGTGGGCCAGCTTTTCGTGGTCGTGGAAGCGCAGCTTGTCGGCGGGCAGGCCCATCACCTCGTGCCAGCGGCGGCGGGCGGCTTTCCAGTGCTCATACCACTCGCCCTCGGTGCCAGGGCGCACGAAGAACTGCATTTCCATCTGCTCAAACTCCCGCATGCGGAAGATGAACTGCCGGGCCACAATCTCGTTGCGGAAGGCCTTGCCGATCTGGGCAATGCCGAACGGCACCTTCTGGCGGGCCGACTTCTGCACGTTCAGGAAGTTCACGAAAATGCCCTGAGCGGTTTCGGGGCGCAGGTAGATTTCGCTGGAGCCCTCGGCCACGGCCCCCATCTGCGTGGAGAACATCAGGTTGAACTGGCGCACATCGGTCCAGTTCGCCGTTTTGCTGATCGGGCAGAGGATCTGCTCGTCGATGATGAGCTGCTTCACGCCCGGCAGGTCGTTCACCGTCAGTAGGCGGCCCAGCTCGGCCAGCAGGGTTTCGGCGCGGGCCAGTTCGCCGTTCTTCTCGTACTCGGCGGCTTTGTCTTCGATCAGCACGTCGGCGCGGTAGCGCTTCTTGCTGTCGAGGTTGTCGATGAGCGGGTCCGAAAAGCCGTCGACGTGGCCGGAGGCTTTCCAGGTGGTCGGATGCATGAAGATGGCCGCGTCGATGCCCACCACGTTCTGGTTGAGCTGGGTCATGGCCTTCCACCAGAGCTGCTTCAGGTTATTCTTCAGCTCCACGCCGTTGGGGCCGTAGTCGTACACGGCGGCCAGGCCGTCGTAGATTTCGGAGGAGGGGAATACAAAGCCGTATTCCTTGGCGTGGGCCACGATATCGGCCAGGGTGCCTTCGGTGGTATTGGCGGCTTGCTGCGCGGGCTTGCTCATGGGTAGAGTAGAAGTGAGAAGCGAGAAGTAAGAAGTGAGAAGGGACTTCAGCCAGGTTTGGCAAGGGTCTCACCTCTCTGTACTGACTTCTCACTTCTTGGATCAGGGGCAAAAGTAGGGCGAAGATGCGAAGGGCCGCACGGCGCGGCCCCGGCCCGTGCGTGCGAAGTACGGGGCTGGTAAGCTACTATTGTTAAACTTTTTGCAGAAGCCTTGGTACAAGGCCTGACCCGCAGGCGCCCGGGGCAGCGCATTGAGTAACAATTTCATAATCTTGCGCCCCTTTTTGCTGCCCGTACTTTTGGCGGCCCATTTCCCTTCGCTCACCAACCCTTTCCCATATGCTTGGCTTAGAGCCTCAAGTGCTCCTGCTGCTGCTGGTGTGCCTGATTGCCGCTTGCGCGTTCGAATTCGTCAACGGCTTTCACGACACGGCCAACGCCGTAGCAACCGTCATTTACACCAATACCCTGCGGCCCTGGGTGGCCGTCATCTGGTCGGCGTTCTGGAACTTCATCGGCGTGTTCGGCGGCGGCATCGGCGTGGCCATGGGTATTGTGTACCTGCTGCCCGTCGAGAGTCTGGTCGATCAGAACATCTACCACGGCATAGCCATGGTGGGCGCCCTGATTCTGGCGGCCATCATCTGGAACGTGGGCACGTGGTACTACGGCATCCCGGCCTCGTCCTCGCACGCGCTCATCGGCTCCATCCTCGGCGTGGGCATTGCCTTTTCCCTGCTGCCCGATACCAACGGCGCCGCCGTCAACTGGAGCAAGGCCTCCGAAACCGGCATTGCCCTGCTCGTCGGCCCGCTGTTCGGCTTCACCCTGACCATCATCCTGATGTTCATCCTGAAGCGGTTCGTCAAGTCCAAGGCCATTTTTAAGGAGCCGCACAAGCGCAAGCCGCCACCCCTCTGGATCCGCCTCATCCTGATTGCCACCTGCACGCTGGTGAGCTTTTTCCACGGCTCCAACGACGGCCAGAAGGGCGTGGGCCTGATCATGCTCATCCTGATTGGCATCCTGCCCTTCAAGTTCGCCCTTGACGCGTCGAAGAACCCGCTGGACATGCGCGCCTCGCTGGCCCAGGTGGAGCAGGTGATGAGCCGCGTCAACGCCGCCGAACTGGCGCCCGACGAGCAGGAAGCGCTGCAGGAAGTCAACCAGCAAACGGCCACGCTGGACCGCATCTTCGCCGGCAAAACCGACGTGAAGCAGCTGCCCGAAGCCGACCGGTTCCAGATTCGCAAGGCCATCCTGCTCACCTACACCCGCGCCAAGAAGCTCATGGGCAGCGAGCGGGTGAGCCTGAGCCCGCAGGACCGCAAAGTCTACGAAGGCGCCATCGAGAACATGCGCGGCTTCACCGACTACGCCCCCAAGTGGGTTATCCTGATTGTGTCGCTCTCGCTGGGCCTGGGCACCATGATCGGCTGGAAGCGCATCGTGGTAACTATCGGTGAGCGGATCGGCAAGGAACACCTGACTTACGCGCAGGGCGCTTCGTCGGAGCTGATTGCGGCTGCCATGATCGGGGCCAGCACGCAGCTCCACCTGCCCTCTTCCACCACGCACGTGCTGTCGTCGGCCATTGCCGGCTCCATGGTGGCCAACCGCGGCATTAAAAACCTGAACCCGCAGATGGTGCGCAACATCGCCCTGGCCTGGGTGCTTACGCTGCCGGTGACCATGGTGCTGTCGGGCGTGATATTTCTGTTGTTCCGCGCCCTGCTGTAAGCTCGGCCGCCGACCCGCTTAAACACAAAAAAGCCGCTCCTGACCGGGGCGGCTTTTTTGTTTGGCAGTTTATGCGTACCGAAGCAGGGTTGTACGGTAAATTGACTTATTCGGTTGCCTTTGCACCGCTGAATCTTTACATTCAGCTACTTATCCACTTATCAACAACAAAATACGGCTGATTTGTGGATAACCTAAGCCTTAAGCAGGCCACTGCACCTCCAGATCATCGTTGATGTACACCCCGAAATTGACGAACTGCAGCTCGCCTTCATCGAAGTATAAGTCAATCATCTCCTTCTCGTAGGAGAGGCGCACTTCGCCGGTATCCACCTTTTCCACCTCGCCCTGCTCGTGCCCGTGGCGGCGCATCAGGGCCTGGATTTCTTCCGGCGACTTGCCGTGAATCGGCTCGCCGTAGAGGCGCATGCCGGGATGGTCGGTTTCGATGCAGGAGAGGCGGTAATCGTCTTCGCGGTCGAAATACAGCGAGTAGCCTTCTTCCAGGTAGTTCCAGGCCTGGTGCTCGAACTCGTCGTCGTCCTCCGACTCTTCAATTTCTTCTGGTTCGCCCATCAGGGCGCGTACTTCGTCCATGCTGGCACCGAACTTCAGCGGGCCCATGCCTTGGCCCAACACGATTTCGTTTTCCTCGGTGCTGCGGGGTTGGGGCGTGTTCATATCAGTAGGGTTTGGGAGGTTGGTAGCGGGGTAAAGGTAGGTGAGAGGAATGGCTAAATGGTTGGATGATTAAATGGCTGGTCGTGTCGGTGTCACGAGAACAATCAACCTTTCATCCGTTCATTTTCCATAGCGCTGCTCGAAGTCGGCTTTCTGCTGCAGGTAATCGGGGTGCTGTTTGGCCTCGTCCCATTTGGCTTTGAAGATGGCCGCAGCTTCGGCCTTTTCCGGGTCTTCGGGGTCGCGTGGCAGCTCGGCCCGGCCGTGGGCGCCGCTCTGGCCTTTTTTATCGTCGGGCACCGGGCCCGCGTACTTTTTGCCGCCGCGGTGATTGGCGTAGCGCCGGGCCCGGGTGAAGCCCATCTGCAGAAACTTGCGGGCCATGTCGGCTCCCACAAAATCCTTGGCGGCCAAATAGGCCAGAAACAGCCCGTAAATCGTCTCGGAGGACTCGCGGGCTATGGCGGGCGTCTTAAAGCGCCAGAAGGGCAGGATTTCGCTCTTATAGGGCTGCACGAGCAAAACGCCCTGCTCACCCTTGCCCACCCGGTAGCATTCGGGGTGCTGGCGGAAGTCGACTTGGCGGAAATCCTGGTTGTAATCAAAGGGCATACGGGCGCGGCAGCTACGAAGGGCTGTATACGCAAGCCGCCCCGGAAGGTGTCCTAGCCGGTGCAGCCGCACTGCTTCGCTCAGGCCAGCTTGCCTTAGCCGGACGCATACGAACGGTGGGTGTTCTGCCTAAGCGCGGCCCCCGCCTTTTTCCGGAGCCTGCTTTCCCGTCCAAGCCAAGGTTCGGCTCGCTTCATTCTGAAAGCCCGCTTTTCCGTCAGCCCGACTTATCCACGTGCCTAATAACTTTTCACTAAATAAAATTTTAAGAATCTTTTTTGTCTTCAGTTGTTAGGGCTGTTCATAAGTGGATAAAAAAACGGCTTATGCACAGGGCTTGATAACATGTGTACAAGAACGGATTTATACACCGGCTATCCACATAGGGTGTGCAAATCATTACGCTGATAAACAAGCAATTAACAGCTTTTTAGACAATCCACATACTTGTGCACAAGGGTGTGAATTCACATTCCTCGGCGTCGTGGATAGCGTCGATTCCGTGGGGAAGTTGTCCACGGCTGTCCACACCGCTTCGGCACTGGTAAGCGCGGTAAAGGGCCAAAAAAACTTATCCGCTATTTCTCCACGGCTGTCCACGGTTATCCGGGCGTTATCCACGCATTATCCCCAGGTTAGCCCGGCACCCCCGTCTGAGCGCCAAAGTATTCCACATTGGCCTGTGGATACGTGGATAACTGATAATCAAGCCCAAACAACCCCCCTGATAATCAGGTGGAAGTTACTTACAGCCGAAAAATCAGCCCCAAATCAGTAACCAGAGTGCCGTGCGCCTTTTGTATACCTGCCCGCTGCCCGGGGGCCTAAGGCAGCTACCACCAAAGTGGCCAAAACCGAAGTAGCAGGAGCACGAAAAAGCCCCGCCGCAATGCGACGGGGCTGAACAGGTGAGGGCGTTGAACGGCCTATCAGAAGCTCAGGACGAGGTCTTCGATTTCGAAGTTGGCGCGTACCGGCTGCGGCTGCGGCGAAAGCCACACGGGCTCGGCCGGCACGCGCAGCTGCGGGTCGCCGCCGCGCCACCGCCCGTCGTTGTCGGCGTCGATGAGCACGCGGAAGCGGTAGGTGCCGGGCGGCAGGTTGTCGAAGCGGAAGGTGCGCGGACTGGGCAGCGTCGTCACGATCTGGCCGCTCTGATCCAGCAGCTGCAGCTCGTAGGCTTTGGCTGTGGTCTGCACCCGGCCGGCGAGGCTGCCCGTGCCAGCCGCGTCGGTGTCCGACACGCGCAGGCGCAGCGGCCGTAAGCGCAACGACTGCCCGCTGATGGCCACCAGCGCCGTGGAATCAGGCAAGAAGGTGACAGTCTTCTTGGCCTTGGTGTTCACGTTGACGGTAAGCGTCAGGCGGTCCGGGCTGAGGGCGCCATCGGCGGGGGCGCGCAATGGCCGACGGGCCGTGGAATCTTCCTGCAAGGTGCCGAAGGGCTTGCCCGGAGCCAAGCGCACAGGCTCGGTAAACTGGAACTTGAGCTGGCCCTGCCGGTATACCTCGCGCGGACTGCCCGCCACCTGGTAGGCCGGACCGCGCCGCGCCGGGGCGTTGGGCCCGTCGAAGCGCACATTGATGGTATCCACGCCCGCATTGCCGGCGCTATCGGCCACCGACAGCAAGTAGCGGCCCGGCGCCACTACTGGCGCCCGAAAAATGGTGACGGAGCGGCCCCGGTCCTGCAGGATGGTCGTTTCGCTCAGCGCCGGTGTGGGCGCCTGGCCGAGAGCGGCCAGGGTGAACTGCCGCAGCCCTTCGCTGTACTCGACCTTGAACTGCGTGGTGGTGCCCTGCTGCGAGCGGATAAGCGGCCGTCTGGTATCGGGGCGCACGGTGAGCAGGCGCAACGAGTCGCGCCGCGGCTGCACCAGCACGGGCGCCGGCAGGTAGGCTATGCGCTCCGGCTCGTCGTAGCGGCTGTTCTGGTTTTTGTCGATGAGCGCGTAGATGCGGTAGCTGCCCTCGCGGATGTTGCGCAACTCGAAACTGCCGCTCTTTTCCGTGCGCGTCTGGTAATACGGCCGGCTGCGGCGGATGTCGGCCGTATCGCCGGCCGGGTACAGGGCAATGGTGGCGTCGGCCTCGGGCGTGCCGGTGAGCAGCTGCGTCACCGAGCCGCTGACGCGGCCCGAGTCCAGCGCCGCGCCGGTGCTGAAGGCCAGGATGACGTTGCGGGCCGGGTTGTTTTCGGTGATGTCCGTTACCGCGTCGCGAAAGTTGAACACATAGGTCGTATTCGCGGCCAGCGGCTTGTCGAAGCGCAGTTCGAAGGCGTTGCGCTCCTCCCGGATTTTGTACTTGTTTTCGTCGGGGATGCTGGGCGTGATGAGCAGGTTTTTGCTCAGGTCCTTCAGCTGCACCGACTCGGAAAACTCGAAGCGGATGTTCTGCTCCGCGACGTTGGTGGCGCCGTTTTTGGGGTTGGTCCCGACGAGCTTGGGCGCTTCGGTGTCGCGCGCACCGCCTTCGGGCTGGCTGATGGCCGCGCAGCCGACCAGCACCAAGCCAACGGGAAGCAGAAGCAGGAAATTAGCGCGAACGGACATTGTAGAGCAGCAACGTGGAAAGCGTAAGCAGGGCGCAGGCGCCCAGAATGGTCCAGCGGGCCCGTGGCGACACCGGCGCCGGCGCGGGGTCGGCATCGGGTACCGGTTCGGCCGGCACCGCGGCCGCCCGCACGGTATCGGGCGGCGCGGCGGGCGAAGGTACAACGGCCGAATCGGGCCGCAGTACCGGCGTTTGGGCAGCTGCAGGGCTGGGCAGCTCGGCCATTAACGCCGCACCCAAGGCGGTTAGTACCAGCCAGCGGCGGCAGCAAAGGCGCAAGGTGGGCGGCAAGGCTGGCATCGGTACGCGCGTGATTGAAAGCGGGTTGGCCCCTCCCCTACCCCACCGGGCGCTTTTAGGAAGCAGCCGGCGCGGGTTTGTCCTTGCTGGCTACGTAGATCAGGCTGGAGTACTGCCCGCCATTCTGTGCCGCCTGCCGATTCGACTTATAACCGGCCCGCAAAGCTGCCAACAGGCCGCCGTTGCGCTCGGCGCGGTACTTTTCGCTGAGCATGCTCACGTAAAACGCGTCCAGCTTCATGGGCAAGGTCTGGCGCAGCTGCAAGTGATGCTTGCGGAAGAGCTTGGTAATCGTCTTGGCCGTAAAGTGATACAGATGCCGCGGCACGTCGAAGGCGGCCCACTGCTCGCGGTAGTACTGCGCGTCGGGGCTTTCGGCGTTGGGCACGGCCACCACCAGCACGCCGTCGGGCTTCAGAATGCGGGTCAGCTGCTTGAGGGTGCCGTTGAGGTCGTGCACGTGTTCGAGCACGTGCCAGAGTGTAATAGCGTCGAAAGAGGCCGTTTCGAACAGGCTCAGGTCGCCGGCGTTGATGGGCTGTCCGGTGTTGTGCTCGGCCAGCTTGCGGGCGGTTTCGTTGGGCTCCAGGCCCGATACCTGCCAGCCGGATTTCTGGCAAGCCGCCAAGAAATAGCCGGTGCCGCAGCCGTAGTCGAGCAGGCGGCCGCGGCGCGGGGCCTGCTTATTGACCAACGACACTTTCTGGCGCACGGTGAAAGTGCGCGCCACTTGGTACACCTGGTTGATCAGGCCCTGGTTCGAGTCGGAGTGCGACACGTAGTCCTCGCTCTCGTAGTAGCGGCCGATGCTGGCGGCATCGGGGCGCGGGTTGGTTAGCAGAAAGCTGCAATTGGTGCACTGCACGATGGCAAAGCTTTCGTGGCTGACGGAATGATCCTCGACCACCATTTTCGGACGGAAGTCACTTTTCCCGCAGACCGGGCACTGTTCAACGCGTTCGTACGACACCAAAAAGCAATTCAGACGGCAAACAAAACAGCTAGCGGCGGGCAAGCTGCAACTACTTCTACAAAAATATGGCTAACAGCCGACAAGTAGCGAACGACTATTAGTGAGAAAGAATGTGGATAACTACTCGCTTGGTATAAAACGGGCGCGGATTTTATGCTCGCGCAGAATCCTGGAAAGTGTAACTGAAAGGTATAAAACGAATGCAATGGCTTTCCACGCCCCATTATTTTGCGCAAACGTTTGCGCAAATTTAACGCGTTGTTTTGCGCAGAAGCTGTTTAGAAAATTTTCGGCAGGTGTCAGGTTGTCATGCAAGGCGTATCGATGCATCGTCACTGGACGAGTCAGCAAAGCGGGAACAGATGCTCCATCAAGTTCCGTACGATGAGCGAAAGACTTTCTAAACGACTTCGTGAGTAAACGCGCTTGATCCATCAGCCGCTAGGCTAGCCACTGGTCCCGCCATTCTCGAAGGGCTACCGTTTCGGCGTATTCATCCGAACCGCTCTGCTGCCGACGATTCCGCGACTTGCATGCCTTAAAGTACCGAAACAGAAAAAGCCACGCGGCGCAGCGTGGACGTCAACAACCGAAGGTCAGCGGGGCTAACAGATGCCGCTACGCTGCAGCTTCCAATCGAGCTGGTAGCTCGTATTCCATCAATATGGCGCCGCTGCGCGGCTGCGGCCGACTCGCAGTTGCCGCAGCATCGGCAAGTTCCAAATTGACTACGGCGAAGCCACCGATTACTTTGCTGATTCACATGCCCGGCCGCTCGTCAATGTAGGGTACTCCAATGACCGCCACGCCTATCAAAACGCTGCCCCCAAGCAGCAGCAGCGCCCAGGCGGTGAACAGCAGCCACAGCACTGCCCGGCTGAAGCGCCGGTGCCAGACGGCGCGAATGGTACCAACTAGCCCCCAAAAGGCCAGTGGCGCTTGCAAGGCGCAGGCGGCCATGATGATGTTATCAGCCCACGTAATATCGAGGTGGGGATGCCCCCACTGAAACGCTACGATGTAGGCCAGCGCCAGCACGAAGACGAGGCTTAAACAAACAACCAGCCCGACAAACCAACCTAAATAGTTGGTTCGTCGGGCTGGTTGTAACGGGGCGGCGGATACTTCCATGATAGCCCCTGCCCTATTTATTACTTACCTAAGTACACCATCAGCACCGAAATATCGGCCGGCGAGATGCCGCTGATGCGTGAGGCCTGCCCGATGGTTTCGGGCTGAATACGCAGCAGCTTTTCGCGGGCTTCGTGCGAGAGGGCGGGCATGGCTTTGTAATCGAGCTTGCCCACGATGCGCAGATCTTCCATCTCGCCCATGCGCTGGGCCTGCTGGTTTTCCTTCTCGATGTAGGTTTCGTACTTGACGTGGATGCTAGCCTGCTCCAGCGCCTCCGCCCCGTAGGTCTGCAGGTACTGGTTCAGCTCGGGCAGGGCGCGCTGCAGGTCGGGCAGGTCGATCTGGGGGCGGCGCAGCAGGTTCACGGCGCGGGTTTTCTCGCTGATCGGGGCCGAACCCAGCTCTTCGAGCATACCGTTGATTTCGCCCGGCTCCACGGGCTTCTTAGTCAGGTATTCCAGCACATCGGCCGTTTGCTGGCGCTTTTGTTCCACGCGAGCCATGCGCTCATCCGAGGCCAAGCCCAGCTTGTGGGCCAGCGGAGTGAGGCGCAGGTCGGCGTTGTCTTGGCGCAGCAGAATGCGGTGCTCGGCGCGCGAGGTGAACATGCGGTAAGGCTCGTCGGTGCCTTTGTTCACCAGGTCATCGATGAGCACGCCGATGTAGGCCTCCGAGCGGCGCAGGATGAACGGCTCCAGGTCGCGCACCCGCTGGTGGGCGTTGATGCCGGCCATCAGGCCCTGGCAGGCGGCTTCCTCGTAGCCCGTGGTGCCGTTGATCTGGCCCGCAAAGTAGAGGTTGCGCACGGGCTTGGTCTCCAGCGTCAGGTGCAGCTGAGTGGGCGGGAAGAAGTCGTACTCAATGGCGTAGCCGGGGCGGAACATCTTCGCGTTTTCGAAGCCGGCTATCTGGCGTAGGGCGTTGTACTGCACGTCCTCGGGCAGCGAGGAGCTAAAGCCGTTCACGTACACTTCCACCGTGCTCCAGCCTTCCGGCTCCACAAAAATCTGGTGGCGGTCCTTGTCGGCGAAGCGGTTGATTTTGTCTTCCACCGAGGGGCAGTAGCGCGGCCCCAGGCCCTTGATGCGGCCCTGGAACATGGGCGACTTCTCAAAGCCGGTGCGCAGAATCTCGTGCACCTTGTCGTTGGTGTACGTGATGTAGCAGGGGCGCTGCTTGGCCAGCGTGGGCGTATCGAGGTAGGAGAACTTGCTCGGGTTTTCGTCGCCGGGCTGCTCCTCCATTTTCGAGTAGTCGAGGGTACGGCCGTCCACGCGGGGCGGGGTGCCCGTCTTCATGCGGCCCGTCTCGAAGCCCAGTTCGCGCAGTTGCTCGGTGATGCCGGTGCTCTTGCTCTCGGCCGCGCGGCCGCCGCCGAAGTTTTTCTCGCCGATGTGAATGAGCCCGTTCAGGAAGGTGCCGTTGGTGAGCACCACCGTTTTGCTCCGGAACTCGATGCCCAGCTGGGTGCGCACGCCTACGCACACGTCGCCTTCCACCAGCAGGCCAGTTACGGCCTCCTGCCAGAAATCCACGTTGCTGATGCCTTCCAGCGTCAGGCGCCACTCCTCGGCGAAGCGCATCCGGTCGCTCTGGGCGCGGGGGCTCCACATGGCGGGGCCCTTCGAGCGGTTGAGCATCCGGAACTGAATCATGGTTTTGTCGGTGATGATGCCCGACTGCCCGCCCAGCGCGTCCACCTCGCGCACAATCTGCCCCTTGGCCACCCCGCCCATGGCCGGGTTGCACGACATCTGCGCGATGGTGTTCATGTTCATGGTGATGAGCAGCACCTTGGAGCCAAGGTTGGCTGCCGCGGCGGCCGCTTCGCAACCGGCGTGGCCGGCGCCTACCACAATTACATCGTATTCCTGGGTCAGCATAGCTGGAGGGTTGTTTCGGAGGGTATGAACAGCGTTAGCCCGCGTTTTGTGCCGTGAGTTGTCTCAGAACATCATGTCGAGCGAAGTCGAGGAATCTCGCGTGCTGATGGCAGATAGTACATGCCCATCTAGCGAGATGCTTCGGCTGCGCCTCTGCATGACGTTCTGGACGTCGGCTGAAAAGCAAAAACCGTTTCCACGCTCGGCGGAAACGGTTGGTCGAATTTCAAGGTGAAATGCGAGGCTAACCCGCTCAGAACGTGCGCAAAGATACGCACTCCGCGGCTTTTTGCGCTGTAGGTAGGGTTATTCGTCCTCGTCTTCGTCGTACTCCTTCAGCAGCCAATCCTTCAGTAGATCAGTCGATTGAGCCGCTACCGCGTCCCAGGAAAAGGGTAGCCAGCGGCCGGCTACGCAGTCGAATACTTCGGTGGCGGCGGGGCACACGAACAGCTTGTAGTCGAACTTGGGGTAGCGGTGCACCACGTAGCCGGGGTAGTAGTACGTCATGCCCAGCTGCCGGGCGTGCTGCAGCTTCAGTAGCATCAGGTACTTGCCCAGGCTGTATTTGCGGTAGTCCGGGTCGTAGAAGTTCATGATGCCGGCCAGGCTGCGCACGCCCGGGTCAAAGATGCCCACGGCAATCAACCGTTGCCCGTCGCGCACCTCCAGGACCTCGGAGGGAAATACGTTGTGCCGGGCGCCGGCCAGGGTGAAGGCTTCCACCGTGTCGGGCGCGTCAAAGTCGATGGACTGCCGGTAGCGGGCGTACAGCGCCTCATACTCCTCGGTGAGCTGGAAGGGATGCAGCGTGGTCGTGAACTGCTCTCCGAGGCGCAGCAGGCGGCGCTGCTTGCTGTCGAAGGTGACATCGGCCAGTACGTAACGCAGCCAGTGCACCGTGTACAGCTCGCCGGCTATGGGCAGAAACCGGCAGGTAAACAGGTCCTGGTGCATGCGGTAATAGCCCTGCCCCAGGTAAAAGTCCAGCATGTCGCCGGGAATGAGCAGCGGCGAAGCGGGCGTAGCAGACATACGAATGGCAACGGCGTGGATAAAGCAAACGCCCGCGGGTAGGCGGGCGTTTGCTAATCCAATATCGATAAAAAGCGGCTAAAACGTGCGCAGCGACAGGCAGTCGTCTTCCTTCTTGCGCATGGCCGTTTGGCTCAGCAGGTCTTTGTCTTTGTAGCCCAGCAGGTGCAGCACGCCGTGGATCATCACGCGGTGCAGCTCGTCGCGGAAGCTGACGTGGTGCGTCTCGGCGTTTTCGCGGATGCGGTCCACGGAGATGAACACGTCGCCCTCGATGATGTCCGCGTCGTCGGCGTTGTCGAAGGTGATGACGTCGGTGTACGTGTCGTGGTCGAGGTACTCCACGTTTACCTTGTGCAGGTACTCGTCGGAGCAGAAGATGTAGGTCAGCTGCACGATTTTGTGTTCGTGCACGGCCGCCACGCGCTCAATCCATTCCGTTAGGTCGGCCGCGTCGCTCAGCTCAAAATCCACGTCTTCCACGACGAACTCGATGCCCGGCGCGTCGTGCATGGGGTCGTAGTCAGACCCGTCGTCGTGGACGGGCGGCAGCTGGTCGTGTTCGGACATGGAACTAGGTAAGCGTGGGGTAAGAACGGAAACGGGCAGCGTGTTAGGCCACAGCGTGGCCCTGCGACTCCCCGTTAGAAGGCGGCAGGAAGAACGTCAGCTCCACCTTGCGGCCGTCTTTGGTGAATTCCACCTCGTCGGCCAGGTGGCGGATCAGGAAGATGCCGCGGCCACCGGGGTTTTCCAGGTTTTCGGGTGCCGTCGGGTCGAGCAGGTTGTTGAAGTCGAAGCCGGGACCCTGGTCCTCGATTTCAAACTTCACGCGGTCCTGGTCGACGGAGAGGCACAAGAGCACATTCTTGTCCTTGTCGAACTTGTTGCCGTGGCGGATGGCGTTGTTGACCGCCTCCGTGACGGCTACCATGATGTTGCCGTAGATGTCGTCCTCGATGTGGAAGGTATCCTTGGAGTTGTCGATAAAGCTTTCGACCACGCGGATGTTCTCAACGAGGGAAGGAATCTGGATTTTAACCTGCTTCATGGAGTGGGGGAAGGGGGCAACGGGCGGTAAAAATAGGCAGCGCTATTTCATTTTCTGAAAATACTCGCTCACCTCCCGCTGATAATACGGAGTGAGGGCCGGCGGTACCGTACGTAGCAACTCCGTTTGGCGGTTACGTTGCTCCCGATATTTCTCAAACGCAGGCGGAAAACCGGGCGGCACCGTCTTGGCCGTCTCGGCTTCGCGCTTGTTGTCGAGGTCCCGCTCCCGGGCCGATTTCTCGGCTTCCAGCAGGCGGCTCAGGATCTGACGCTGGCGCATAACGGTTTGCTCCGTCAAGCGCTTATTTACGAGGTCCTGTTCGGTTTGTTCCATCATCTTTTTCAGGTCTCCGAGGCCGCCCATGCCCTGGTCTCCTTTCTCCTTGCCGTCCTTGCCTTGCTTGGCCGCCTGCTGCTGCATTTTCTCCAGCTGCTGCAGGGCTTCGCGCAGGGCTTGCTGTTGGGCGGCCATCTTGGCCAGGTCTTCGGAGAGCTGCCGGCCTTGCTTGCCGCTTTGCTGCAGCTGCTGAATCTGCTGGTTGAGCTGCTGCTGCAATTTGCCCATCTGGCCCATGCCTGGGCTCTGCTGCTGGCCCTTTTTCTTCTTGCTGCCCGGTTTGCCGCCGCCCGACTTCTGTTGCTGGGCTTGGCGCTGCTGCTCCTGCATCTGCTGCAGGGCGTCGTTGAGCATCAGGGCCAGGTTGTTCATGCTCGTCATGGCCAGCTGCTGCGAGCCGGTGGCGCGGGGTACGTTGCGCTGCAGGAGTTGCTGCATAGCCTGGTCCATCTGCCCGTTCATCTCCCCTACTTCGCGCGTCACGAACGACTGCAGCTGGAAGACGCGCTTGGCCAGGGCGTAGAGCGAGTCCTGAATGACCACGGCGTCGTCGCGGAGCTTGCGCTGGTTCTGGCTTAGCTGCTGGTAGCGCGGGTCCGACTGGTCTACCTGCCGGAACTGCTTCATCAGATTTTCCTGGTCGAAGGAGAGCTTGAGCAGGTTTTCGAGGATGTCGCGCAGGTGGTCGATGTTTTCCTGCTGCTGATCGGACTCCTCCTCTTCCATCTGCTGGCGCATCTTCTGCGCCATTTCCTTCATGTTCTGGGCGGCCTGCTTCTGGTTCTGGCTGGCTTTCTGGTTCTGATTTTTCGAGAGCTGCTCCTGGCTGTCCTGCATTTGCTGCTCGGTTTCCTGCTGCTCCTGCTGCATGGGGTCCAGGTTATTCTGGTTGTCCAGCTGCTGATCCATCTTCTGCAGCTCCTGCAGCTCCTTTTTCACGTCCTGAAACTCCTTCTGGGCGTCCTGCTGCTGCTGCTTGAGCTGCTCGTTTTCCTGCTTGCGCTGGTCGTTGGGCTTGTCGGCGGCCTTTTCGGTTTGCTCGGCCAGCTTCTGTTGCTCCTCGGCCAGCTTTTCCAGCTGCTCGGTGGTGCTTTCCATCTTCTGTTCCAACTGCAGCTGCTTAAACAGGTCCATGGCGCGCTCGAGCTCCTTCTCCATGGTTTCCTCCTTGTTCTCGAGCTTGTCGAGCAGCTTCTGGATTTCCGAGTCGGGGGCTTTCTGCTGTTGCAGCAGCTTCTGCAGCTCCTCGTAGAGCTTCTTGGTCTCGGGGTCCATCATGGAGTCCATGAGCTTCTGCAGCTCCTGGGCCTTTTCGGCCAGCTGCTGGCTGCGTGGGTCCATCTGTTCCTGCTTCTGCTGCAGCTGCTCAAACATCTGCTTCATCTGCGTGAGCTGCTGGTCCATTTGCTGCTTTTGCTCCAGCATCTGCTGCATTTCCTTGCGGTCGGAGTAGCTCAGCTCCCGCTTGGTTTTGAGCTTGGCTTCGGCCTTGGCCAGCTCCCGCTGCAGCTTCTTGTTCTGCTCCTGGGCGCTGGTCATTTTGTTCTGCATCGACTGCGAATCGGCATTCAGCTGCTCGCGCATTTCGGCGCGGTTGGGCAGTCGGTAGGTAACGGGCCGCGTGCGGGCCGATTTCGGACCGTGCAGACCGTCGTTGTCCCACACTTCCACGGCGTATTCCAGCTGGTCGCCGGCTTTGAGGCGCAGCGGGGCCAAATCCCACTGGTGCGTGTAAGTCTGGGCCGGGCCGGTGCTGGCCAGGGCAATGGGGGCCGTACGCCAGCTGCCGGGCTGGCGGGCGGTGCCCACGCGGTAGTGCAGGGCCAGGCGCGTCAGGCCGTAGTCGTCGCGCAGGGTGCCGGCCAGCGCCAGGTAGCGGCGGGTGGCCGTGTCGGCAAAGGCTTCGAGGGTGATGCTGGGTGCCTGGTCGGGTACCACGGTAAGCTGGTACTCGATGGGGTCCCGGTTGGGGCTGATGCTATTGCGCAGATCCACGCGGTAGGGCTGGCTGCGCAGCACCTGGCGCGTGACGGTGAACTGGTCGTCATCGGCAGCCTGGGCCGCTACGGTTTCGCTGGGGTCGCGAAACAGCAGCTTCACCGTTTCGGTGGCGGCGGTATTGAACTGCCAGGTCAGGCGGGTGCCTTCGGGCACGGTGAGGTTGCCGTCGTTGCTGAGGTTTTCGGCGGCGCGGCGCAGGTAGGCGGGGTACTCGGCGCGCACGGTGAAGTTGCGCAGGTTGGGGCGCTCCAGCACGCGCAGCTGGTAGTCGTCGGAGGTGAAGCCGGCGGCGGCCAGCTGAAACTCGGTGCTGCGCTGGGGCTGCCGGAACGTGAAGGCAAAGCGGCCCGGGGCCACCTTGGTCAGGCGCCGCTCCCGGCCGTCGTAGAGCACCGACACTTCATTGGGCAGCGCATTGCCTTCCACCTCGACTTCCAGCTTGAAATCTTCGTTCTTGAAGGTCTGCAGCGCTTTGTTGGTCAGCACGAAGCGGAAAGGCATCGGCCGGGCGTAGGCGCGGCTGTAGTGGAAAATGCGCTCCGTGCCCTGCACGAACAGGCTGGGCCACACCAGCAGCAGGCCCGCCGCTACCACGGCCGGAATGGCGGCGTACTTCCACAGCGGCCGGGTTTCGTCCTTGATGCGGATGCGGTCGGCAAACTCCAGGCCCGAGAGCTGCCCGGCGCGCTGCTCCAGGCTGGCCGCAATCAAGGCGTTGTCGCGGGCCTGGCCCTGTAGCTGCAGCGCGTTCAGCAGCTTGTCCTGCACCTCGGGGTACAGCTGCCCCACGTGCTGGGCGGCTTGCTCGTCGGAGAGCAGGCGGCGCAGGTTGGTGAGGGCGGCCAGCGGCTGCCAGATCCAGCGCACGAAGGCCCAGACCGTCAGCCCCAGGAAGCCGAACAGCAGCCCGCCCCGCACCCAGGTGGGCAGGTACAGGAAGTATTCGAGCAGGTTGAAGACGACAAACAGCGTCAGCAGCAAACCGCCCGCCACCAGCCCACCGCGCACCAGCAGGCTGAGGTAAAACTTACGCTTAAAAGCTTCCAGGTGCTGCCGCACGGCCTGCCAGGAGGTCGTAGTAGCCGCGGAAGCGGAGGGTACAGATTGGGTAACCGGCATATCGGACCTCACACAGACGAAACGGAGAAAGATACGGCGAAACCCGCAGCCGCGGCTGCGCGCCGCAAGGCCGCTGTGCTCCTAACCTCAACCGCCCCGCAATAAGTGCCGAAGCGGCGCCGAGACTAGCTCCGCGCCGCTTCTGGTAGCTTAGGCCAGTTCCACAAAAGCTGGGCAGTGGTCGGAATGCACCGCGTCGGGCAAAAGACCGGCGGCGGCCAGGCGGGGTTGCAGGGCGTTGTCGGCCAGCAGATAATCCAGCCGCCAGCCCACGTTGCGCTGGCGCGAGCCGGCACGGTAGCTCCACCAGGAATAGTGGTGCGGGGCGTCGCCGTGGTGGTGACGGAAGGAATCGGTGAAGCCGTGGCCCAGGAGCTCGGCAAACCACGCCCGCTCGGCCGGGGTGTAGCCGGGCGAGTTCTGGTTGGCCTTGGGGTTGTGCAGGTCGATGGGCGTGGGGCAGCAGTTGAAGTCGCCGCAGATAATGAGCGGCGGCACCGAGTGGCGCAAAGCCAGCACGTACTTGGTAAACCACTGCAGCCATTCGAGCTTGAACGCCTGCCGCTCGTCGCCGCTGGTGCCCGAAGGCATGTACACGTTCAGCACCGACACGTCCTCAAAATCCAGGCGCAGCACCCGGCCCTCGTAGTCGTAGGCCTCGTGGCCGCAGCCTTTGGTAATGGCCTTCGGCACGCGCTTGGTGAAGATGGCCACGCCGCTGTAACCGGGCTTCTGCGCCGGATACAGGTAGGCGTGGTAGCCCAGAGCCTCGAAGCCGGCCACGTCCAGCGCCTCGCGCCCCGCCTTGATTTCCTGTAGGCAGAGCACGTCCGGCTGAGCTTCCTGCACCCAGTCCAGCAGCCCCTTGCTCATGGCCGAGCGCAGCCCGTTAACGTTGTAGGAAATGATTTTCAAAGCTGTATTCGAAAAAGGCCTGTCATCCCGAGGCGTAGCCGAAGGACCTTGTAACGTGAGAACAAGTCGTTTCAACGATTGTCGTTCCAGCATGGAAAAGTCCTTCGGCTACGCCTCGGGATGACAGACTAAACGACTATTCGTTCAAATTCTCCTGCTGCGCGAAGTATTCCAAGATGTGCCACTTCAGCATGCGCTCCTGCTCCTTGAGCGTGGCGAAGGGCACGGGCTGCACCAGCCGGTAGTGCGGCCAGCCGTCCTCGTCCACGCGCTCCAGCTCGTAGTAACCCGAGATGCTGAAGAGCCGGCAGGTGGCAATGTGCATCAGGTCCTGCTTCTGCTCCTTGCTGAACGGCCCCAGGCCCTGCCCCAGCTCCTGCACGCCGATGAGCAGCAGCAGCGCGTTCAGGTCGGGTTTCTTGCCGAAGCGCGCCTTAAGTTCGGTCATCAGCAGCCACCAGCGGTGCTCAAACTGCGCTTCGGTTTCCTGCGGATCAAGCATTACTCGGCGGCGTGTTCGGCGTGGGGCGGGGCCGGCGTGGCGGCTTCTTCCTTCAAGGCTTCCCAGTACTCCACGGCGCGGCGGAAGTGCGGAATCACGATGCTGCCGCCGATGAGGTTGGCAATGGCAAACACCTCGTACACCTCCGCGTCGGTCAGGCCTTCCTCGTAGCATTTGCCCAGGTGATACTTGATGCAGTCGTCGCAGCGCAGCACCATGGAGCAGGCCAGGCCCACGATTTCCTTGGTTTTCACGTCCAGGGCGCCGGCCTGGTAGGTATTGGTGTCGAGGTTGAAGAAACGCTTGATGACTTTGTTGTCCGCCGCCATGATCTTCTCGTTCATGCGCGAGCGGTAGTCGTTGAATTCGGTGACGAGGCTCATGTTGAGTTGTAGGTAGTAAGCAGTCGGTAGCCCGACGTGGTCTTGCAAAAGGAAATTCGCGGCGCAAAGGTTTATATTAACCGTCAATTACCCACGCTCCGACGCCTCGTTCCGCGGCATCTTCTTACCCCACCTATTGCGTTTGGTTTTGCCTGAATCCTAAACGCACTATGCTTTCCTCTGCTTTAGCCGATTTTGTCTCGCTGATCTTTCCCCGCACCTGCCTGGCCTGCCAGCAGTCCTTGGCCCGCGGCGAAACGCACCTGTGTACTGCCTGCCGCACCCAGTTACCCTACACCGATTACCACCGCCTCTCCCCCACCGGTAACCCGCTGGCGCGCCGCTTCTGGGGGCGTGTGCCCGTGCAGTATGTGCTGAGCTACCTCCGTTTCCTGCGCCGTGGCCGCGTGCAGCACTTACTGCACCAGCTCAAGTACCAGGGCCAGCAGGAAGTGGGCACAGCGCTGGGCCAGATGTACGGGCAGGAGCTAGCGGACAGCGGCCTGGGCTCCGATATCGACCTCATCGTGCCCGTGCCGCTGCACCGGCGCAAGCTAGCCAAGCGCGGCTACAATCAATCCGACACCTTCGCCGAAGGTCTGGCTCTGAGCCTACAAGTGCCGTGGTCGACCACTGCGCTACGCCGCGTCAGCTTTACCGCCTCCCAGACGCGCAAGAGCCGCGCGGAACGGTGGCAGAATGTGGCCGAGGTATTCGAAGTAGCCCAACCCGAAGCTGTGCTCGGCAAGCACGTACTGGTGGTGGACGACGTGCTCACGACCGGGGCTACCCTGGAAGCCTGCGCCATCAAGTTGCTCGAAGCCGGCGCCGCAGCCGTCAGCGTAGCTACCATCGCCTGCGCCGAACACTAAGCTGCCCGACAGAAGCATAAACGCAAAACGGCCCGGACTACGAGAGTCCGGGCCGTTTCGGTAATTGGGTAACCCGTAAGGCTTACTTGTTCGAGCCGGGGTTGATCATCGCGCAGCGGAAGCCGATGCTGGCCGTAGCCGAGTCTTCAGACATGAAGCGACGCGTGCCAGGCGAGAGCCAGTAAGCTACGTCCTTCCACGAACCGCCTTTGTAAACGCGTACGTGGTCGTCGATCAGCGACTGGTAGCCTTTCTTGTCGTACTTGGTTTCTTCGTCAAGCACGCCGTTGCGGCGGAAGGGGTTCAGGTCTTCCATGTCTTCAAACGACAGCGGGCGGTATACGTCCTGCACCCACTCGTTCACGTTGCCAGCCATGTTGTAGAGGCCGTAGTCGTTCGGGGGGTAAGCGTATACGTACTCGGTGATCATAGCGCCGTCGTTCAGCGAACCGGCAATACCGGCGTAGTCACCGCGGCCGCGCTTGAAGTTGGCCAGGAACTGACCCATCTTCTTGCCGTAGTTGTTCCGCACCTGGCGGCCATCCCACGGGTATACGCGCTTGTTTTCCTGGTTCTCGTTGCCCACTTCCTGGGTGCCGATCATAGCCTGAGCAGCGTATTCCCATTCAGCTTCGGTGGGCAGGCGGTAGTTCGGCAGGGTGTTGCCGTTCTCGATGGAAATGCGGGTCTTGCCCTCCTCCGTACCAGCAGCCGTGCCTTCAGCACCGTCGGCAGCATCACCGCCCTTGTTCTTCTTGCCGAAGAGGCCGCCCTTCTTCTTGGGAGCGTCGCCTTCACCAGCTTCGCCGGCGAGGTTTTCGTTCACCTTGGCGGTACGCCAGGTGCAGAAGTCATTGGCTTGCAGCCAGCTCACACCCACTACGGGGAAGAAGCGGAAGCCGGGGTAACGCAGGTAGTAGTCGACGTAGGGGTCGTTGAACGACAGGTCGCGGGCCCACACCGTGGTGTCGGGCAGGGCCGACTGGTAGAACTCCTCCGACGAGTCTTTGCGCACGTAGTGCAGGTACTCAAGCCAGTGGATGTTAGCTACTTCCGCTTCGTCCATGTAGAACGAGGCCACTGTCACGGTACGCTCGAGGTTGTCGTGGGTCATGGCCACATCTTCCTCGCCCGAACCCAGCACGGTACGGCCGCCTTCGATGAACACCAGGCCGGGTCCTTCCGGAATGCCTTGGTAGTCAGCCACCTTCATGCCCTCCTCGGTGTTGTACTCGATGCCCGTAGTGGACGAGTACTTACCGGGCTTCTGAGCCGACGGCGGACCGCTTTTGCAAGCCGACAGGGCGCAGGCGCCGACACCGGCCAATAGCAGGTACTTAGAAAGATTCATACTTGTTTACGTGGAACTCCTTGAGCGAAAAAGGCTTGGGAAAGGCAATCTGAACGCAATGTTACGAAGTTTCAAAAGGTGGGACAAGGGGGAGCCGCGTAATTTTTGCGCCTGAGACGACGGTTCGCGGCTTCGAGCAAGTCAATCTTTTCTAAACACAATGTGAGCTCGTGCGCGCCGCCGACTTCGCGGCTGAAGCGGCTGAGACTCACGTCGTAACTGTAGCCGAGGCGGAAACCGTTCCAGGCCACGCCCACAAGGGCAACGAGGGTCTGTTGGGTTTTGCCCGGGCCGGGCGTAGCACCCCGCCAGATGAGGCCGGCGGTCAGGGGAGTCCAGGTACCGTACAGACCAATTTCGGCCCGCTCCGAGCCGCCCTGGTAGGTGTAAGCGGCCGTGGGCGAGAGGCTTACCTCGCGGTACTGCCTCTTAACGGTGGTCTTCAGGAAATAGTATTTGTAGCCGCCGTGCAAAGACAGGCGAAACGGCAGGGTAGCATTGTTGGCCCGCCCGACCTGCGGCTGATTCAGGTGCGCGGCGGACGCCCCGAGCCACACGTTGCCGGTGTAGAGGAGCCCGCCCACGCCGAGGGTAAAGTATTTCACCGGGTCGTAGACCTGCGGAATGGGCTCGGCGGAGGGGCCGCCGACCTGGCCGTTGCCGTCGACCTGGTCGCCGAAGAGCAGATTGCCGTAGCTGATGCGCTGCGAACCGTAGGCCGCGTGGGCACCGGCGCTAACGTAGACCTCGGGCGCAATCTTGGTGCGGTAAGCGTAAGTGAAGCCCCCTTCGAAACGGGTGAGGTCGAGGGCGCCGCCGCGGTCGGCGTTGATGAGCAGGCCCACGGCGCTACGCTGGTTCTGGAAGCGGTAATCGGCCGCGAGCTGGCTGGACTGCAGCGTGCCAATGAGCGTGGGGTACTGATTGCGGTAAGCCAGCGTGACGCTCGCGTCGTTGAACAGGCCGGTGAAGGCGGGGTTGAGCTGCAGCCGGGTGGCGTAGGGCTGGGAATAGAACACGTCCTGCGCCTGGGCCGTAGGCATCAGGGCCAAGCTCGTCAGCAGGAGCGTAACACCGGCGCACACAGCCGCGGGCCGGGGCCGCCGGCGAGGCAGGAAAAGCGGCAGAAAAGTGGCGCGCATAAGTGGGTGCTCTAACGGCCGGTGACGCGCGTTTGGTGCGCGGTTGCTGGGTGGCGGAACTAAAATTGCAAATTCGCTCCTGTCTAAGTTGCCACCTCGACTAGGCCATGCGACTCTTTAGGGAGCTGTAAGCTAGTTGTCAACTCATTAACGCATGCGAAAATTTTTTCTGGGGCTACTCATTTTCCTCGTGGTAGTAGTAGCTGCCGTGGCGCTGACGCCGGTGCTCTTCAAAGACAAGCTCAAGGCTGCGCTCGACAAGCAGCTGGCGCAAAAGCTCGCGGCGCGGGTGGAGTACCAGCCCGAAAACGTGAGCGTAAGCCTGATCCGCACCTTCCCCGACCTCGACCTGAGCATCGAGCAGCTGCGGGTGATTGGGCAGGATTCCTTTGCCCGCGACACGCTGGCTTATCTGCCGCGCCTCGACATCGGGCTGGATCTGATGAGCGTCATCAGCGGCGACGAAATCAAGATCAACTCCGTGAACCTGGAGCGGCCCGACATCAAAGCCAAAGTGCTCAAGAGCGGCCGTGCCAACTGGGACATTGTCATTCCGGACTCGGCGCTGGCGACCAAGGGCGTGGACACGACGGCCTCGCCCAAGATTGCCATTAAGGGTTGGAAAATCGACGACGGGCACATCCGCTACGAGGACCTGACTATTCCCTTTGCCATGGAGCTGCGTGGGGTAAACCACTCGGGCTCCGGCGACTTCGCCGAGGATGTGTTCGACATGGACTCGAAGACCACGGCCGAGGCGCTGACGATGGTTTACGACGGGACCAAGTACATCGAGAAGAAAAAGCTGACGGCCGACGTGACCATGGGTATGGACCTTGGCAAGATGCTCTTCACCTTCAAGGACAATCAGGTACGGCTGAACGACTTTCCGTTCAGCTTCCAGGGTCAGATCGGGCTACCCAACGCTACGGATATCACCTACGACCTGACGTTTAAGGCACTGGAAACCGACTTCAAGAACATTCTGAGCCTAGTACCGGGCGTGTTTACGAAGGATTTCAAGGACATTGAAACGTCGGGCAAAGTGGCCTTCGACGGCTACTTCAAGGGCGTACAGAACGCGGTGAAAATGCCGGGCTACGGGGTAAACCTGGTGGTTAGCAACGGCATGTTTAAGTACCCGAGCCTGCCGCAGGCGGCCCGCAATATCAACGTGGACATGCAGGTGGACAACCCCTCGGGCTTCACCAACAACGTGAAGGTGAACGTGAAGAAGTTTCACCTCGACCTGGGCAAGAACCCCGTGGACGGCAACGTCATCGTGGACGGGCTGGAGCCGATGAAAGTGGACGGCCGCGTGAAGGCCAACATCGACCTGGCCGAGGCTACCAAGGTGTACCCTGTGCCGGATATGCTGCTGCGCGGCCTGCTGGCGGTGGATGCTACGGCCAAGGGCACCTACTCCAAAACCCAGATGCCGGTGACGCGGGCCGTGATGCGCCTGACCAACGGCTACGTGAAAGCCAAAGCCTTCCCGGCCCCGATTGAGAACCTGACGCTGAACGGTACGGTGGTGAATACTACGGGCCAGGTCAACGACACGCGCATCGATATTCCCCAGTTCCGGATGCTGCTCGACGGCGAGCCGCTGGAAGGCCGGCTGGCGGCCCAGAACATCGACAAGCCGGTGTTCGACGCCAACGTGAAGGGCATCATCGACCTGACCAAGATGACCAAGATCTTCCCGCTGGAAGGCATGACGGTGACCGGGCGCCTGAACGGCAACATCGCCGCCAAGGGCAGCATGGCCGACATCGAGGCGGAGCGCTACCAGAACATCGTGGCCTCGGGCACGGTGCAGGCGCAGAACGTGACCTACAAGAGCACCGACCTGCCGCAGGGCATGAAAGTGACGGCCGCGACGGCCACGTTCAACAACGCCAATATCGTACTGCAGAACATGACGGGCTTCGTGGGCTCGTCGGACGTGGCGGCCTCGGGTACCATCTCGAACTACATGGGATACCTGTTTACGCCCGGCCAGCCCCTGCGCGGCAACCTGACGGTCAACTCGCGCCGCTTCAACGTGAACGAGTGGATGGTGGAGCCCGACGGGAAGGCTTCGGCCGGCGCCAAAACGGCCGCTAAAGCGCCCACCGCCCCGGCTGCGGCCGACGGCGTGCTGCAGATTCCGAAGTTCTTCGACCTGAAGCTGAATGCCAATGCCGACCAGGTGGTGTACGACAACCTTAAGCTGGACAACCTGAAGGGTACCGTGGCGGTGAAAGACGAGGCGGTGAACCTGAACGGACTGACCTTCAATACCCTGGGCGGGCAGTTTGCTACCAACGGCAGCTACAGCAGCAAGGACCTGCAACACCCCAAATTCAACTTCGGGCTGAACATCAAGAACCTGAACTTCCAGAACGCGTTTGCGGCCTTCCCCTCGGTGAAGAAGCTGCTGCCGCTGGCCCAGCAGGTGGAGGGCATCTTCGGCACCAACTTCTCGGTGAGCGGCGAAATGGGCCAGGACATGATGCCGGTGTACAGCACGCTCACGGGCAAAGGCCTGTTTGAGGTGGTGCGCGCGGCCGTGGGCGCCTCGCCGGTGCTGACCAAAATCAGCAACCTCACCCAGCTGCAGGAACTGAAGAACTTCGCCGTGAACAACAAGGACGTGGCGGCCGAAATGCTCAACGGCAACCTCATCGTGAAGCCTTTCGACTTTGCCGTGGGCCAGATCAAGGCCACGGTGGGCGGCTCCTCGAACGTGGGCGGGGGCGTGGACTACGTAATGGCGCTGGACGTGCCCACCGGCAAAGTGGGCAACGCCCTGAATGCCAAGCTGACGCAGCTCACGGGCGTGCAGGACATCAAGGGCACCGAACGCGTGACCATGGGCCTGAAAATCGGCGGATCCATCACCAACCCCGAGGTGAAGCTGACGACGGCCGGCACCAAGGCCCAGGCCAAGGAACTAGCGAAAAACCTGGTAACCAGCGTGGTGCAAAGCAAGGTGGACGACGCCAAGCTGAAGCTGGCCGCCAAAGCCCAGGTAGCCCAAGATAGCGCCCGTAAGGAGCTGGAAAAGAAGCAGCTGGAGTTGCAAGCCAAGGCTCAGCAGGAAATCGAGAAGAAGCGCCTCGAAGCCGAAGCCAAGCTCAAGCAGAAAGCCCAGCAGGGCCTGAACAACCTGTTCGGCAAGCCCAAGAAGCCTGCTCAGCCGGCCCAGCCAGCGCCGACGCAGGAGCCGGCCAAGGCCGACACGGCCAAAGCCGGCGGCAAATAGCCTTACCGGAGCCGGCAATTGAAGCCGCCTCGCTGAATCCTGTACAGGTTTGGTGAGGCGGTTTCTTGCTGAAGGCGTGGCCACGTGGACATCGGCACCACTGGCTTCGCCTTCCCGTTGGATGCGCCAAACCTTTTGATGCCCGGTAGTTGGTCCCTACTTAGCCAATGCTGACAACGGACTTGGGATGTGGAAGGCCCCCAGCACCCAACGGGGCTTTTTCGTGCGCCCAGCGTATCCTTCAGCGAATGGCCTGCGTTACGAGCCTGTACTGAGCTGGCCGGAGTAAATGGTATATTTATTGCCGGCGCTTTTGTCAGCATCGTGCAAAGCCTATATGGGCTTGCATTATTCATGTAACGACTTCTCCCCGCCGATGAAACCGACCTTTTCTTTCCTGACCTCAGCCCTGGCAATGGGCACCCTGCTGAGCCTGGCCAGCTGCGGCAAGGACAACGATAACGACAACGGGGCCGCTAAGCTGCAAATCCGCCTCACCGACGCGCCCGGCGACTTCCGGGCCGTCAACCTCGATGTGCGCAGCATCGAGCTGCACCTGAACGCCGAAAACGACCCCAACGGCTGGCAGACGCTGCCCTTCACGCCCCAAACCATCAACGTGCTGGAGTACGTGAACGGCCGCTCGGCCCTGCTGGTGGATACGGACTTCAACCCCGGCACGCCCCAGGAAATCCGCTTGGTGCTCGGCCCCAACAACACGGTGCTGGCCCGTGATGGGCGCACCTACGCGCTGAAAACGCCCAGCGGCCAGACCTCGGGCGTGAAGCTCAAGCTGCAGAACGTGAACCTGCAGGCCGGCCAGACCTACCAGCTGCTGCTCGATTTCGACGTGGCCAAGTCCATTGTGGAGCGCGGCAATGGCAATGGCAACAACCCCAACGAGCGGTACCTGCTGAAGCCCGTCATACGGGTGGTGGCGCAGGAGCTGAACGGCGTCATCCGCGGCACCGTCACGCCTACAGCGGCCGCGCCGCAGGTGCTGGCCATCCGCTCCAGCATCACCGTGCCTGATACCTTCAGCACCATGGCCGATGCCAGCGGCGCCTACCAGCTGCTGAGCCTGCCCGCGGGTACCTACACCGTGAAGTACTTCCCCACTACTTCGGCCCCCGCCAACCAGACGCCCTACCGCGAAGTCACGCGCGCGGGCGTAACGGTGACCAACAACGCTACCACCGACCTGGGCTCCACGGCGCTGCAGTAAGCCTTAGTGGTACACTTTGATTAAGCCAAACGGCCCGGCTGGTAGTACCAGCCGGGCCTTTTTTGTGTGTTAAGCCGGACCGCCTAATGATTGATGGGCACTTCGATGATCAGAAACTGGCTTTCCGTCCGGCTCTCGATGCTGAACTCAGCCGTGTCCCACAGCCCGAGGGCGTCGCGCTGCGGCACCGTGTCGTCGCCGATGCGGATTTCGCCCTCGATGACGAAAACGAACACGCACTTGTTGGTCGGGTTCAGCGCGTACGTCACCGTGCGGCCAGCCTCGAAGTAACCGAGGCTGAGCTTGGCGTTCTGGTTGATCCAGCAGTGCACCTGCCCCTCCTCGTTCGAGACGACGGTGGTAAGCTGGTTGCGCCGCTTCTCGCGCGGAAACTGCCGGCGCTGGTAGCGCGGGTTGACGTTCTGCAGCTTCGGCTCAATCCAGATCTGCAGGAAGTTCACCGTGTCGTCGCCTACGTTGTGCTCCTCGTGGCGCAGGCCCGAGCCGGCACTCATGATCTGCACCCAGTCCTGCTGCACCACTTCCTTGTAGCCCAGCGAGTCGATGTGGTTCATCTGGCCGGCGAGCATCACCGAGATGATTTCCATGTTTTGGTGCGGGTGAATGCCGAAGCCGCCCCCTTGCTGCACAAAATCGTCGTTGAAGACGCGCAGCAGCCCAAACCCGGCCCGCACGGGGTTCGGATACGAGCTGAAGCTGAACGTGAAGTTGCTTTGCAGCCAGCCGATGTCTTTGAGGCCGCGCTCAGTGGCGGGGAAGCGTTGGGTGTGCATGGAAGTAAGGGCATGTAGAGACGCCTGCTTGCGCCTCAATCGTTGGGCTGAATCCGCCGCGCGCCGGCGCAAGGCGCGTTTCTAGGCGGACAACTGGTTTTCGAACACGAACTCGTCGAGCGGCTTGCGCGAACGGCCGGCCAGCTCGCGCGAGCGGAACGGTTCCTCCAGCTGCTCGGCCGTGCCTACGTAGCCCAGCGCCAGGAACGTGGCCGGCTCCAGGTCGGTGGGCAGGCCGAACTCCTGCTGCGTTTTGGCCAAGTCAAAGCCGCCCATCACGTGGCCGTGGATGCCCATGGTGCCGGCCTGCAGCAGCAGGTTGGCGGTGGCCATGCCCACGTCGTGCAGGTAGTGGCGGTTGTCGGCGCCGTTGGAAGAGAAGCTCTTGCGGGCCAACACGATGACGAGCACCGCCGCGTTTTTGGCCCAGGGCTGATTGCCGGGCAGCAGGCAGTTCCAGACTTTCTGGAAGGCTTCCGTTTGCTCGCGGTGGGCGTAGATGAACTGCCAGGGCTGCTCGTTCATGGCGCTGGGGGCCCAGGCGGCGGCTTCGAACAGCGTGCGCAGCGCGTCGTCTTCGATGGGCTGCGACGTGAAAGCGCGTGGGCTCCAGCGGTGCTTAATAAAATCGGCGACGGGAAAGTGGGTTTGTGCGGGTTTGTGCGACATGTAAAGAAGGAATACGACCGGCCCACTTAGGCCGGGGGCGAAAAATCGGCCGAAAAATACAGGCTAGATCAAGCAAGACGCTGCAACAGGCCCAGGATTTCCTGCTGGGTGCTGCGGGTTTTGTCCTTGGCGTACCAGCCGTGGAGCTGGGTCACGAATTCCTCGTAGGGCACCTGCTGGTCTTTCAGCGACTGAAACAGCTCCTGCGCCGGCGCGGGGCGCGGGCCCCAGGTGGCCACCTCCGTCAGGGTGTCGGCCTGCAGGATGATGAGCTTGGGAATGGAGCGGCCCCCACCCGTGAGGTAGCGGTCCATCAGGTCGAGGTTTTCGTCGCGCAGCAGGTAGTGGCTGGTCAGCTTGCCCTGGCTGGCCTGGGCAATGGCCTCGAGGGCGGGCACAATCTGGGCCGCGTCGCCGCACCAGCCTTCGGTGAGTACCAGCCACACGTAGCGGCCCTGCAGGCGCTGCAGCTCGGCCTGCACTTCGGGCAGCAGCTGAATGGTTTTGTCGATGCGCGACATGCGCTGCTCGTTGAGCTTGGCGTAGTGCAGCAGCGCTTCGGATTGGTTTTGGCCAGTGGTGCGGCCCTGGGCCAGCAGCTCGTCGATCATCTGGCGGTAGCTGGTATAGGTGTAGGCGCCGGCCAGGCGCTCAGGCGTCAGGACGGAAGCGGCAGTGGTTTCAGACATAGCAGGGGCGGAACGGGTCCGGGAAAAAGTCAATAAAAAACCCTTCCGGGGGCGGAAGGGTTTTGAAAACGCAAAAAGCGGCTAAAGGATTAGCTAGTAGTTCTGTCCGGCTAGCTCGCGGCAATACGTGATGAAGTCTGTATTGATGGGCTCCAGGCCGTTTTCGCGCAGGGTGGTGGCCACCTGGGCGCGGTGGTAGTTGGCGTGGATGCAGGCGTGGGTCAGAATGTCCGACACCTGGCTGTCGTAGGCGTTGCCCTGCGAGTTGGAGTAGCTGATCATGCGGTGCAGCTCCGTGTCGTCGGCATCGCGGATGTACTGGTGCAGGGCGGGCGAGGTTTGCTGGTGCAGCTTGTGCAGGCCCTGCAGGTCGTGCTCCTGCCACACTTTCACCGGGCTTTGGGTGCCGGTGAGGCGGGCCAGCCAAATGGCTTGAGCATTGAGTACGTGGCTGAACAGGCGCAGCGCCCGGGCCGGAAGTTCGTTGCCGCCGGCCACGAGGCCGTCGAGGTGAGCAAGCAGCTTGGTGTTGGCCCACACGTTGTAGGCGCCGAGCTTTTCGGTCGTGTTAATCATGGAGTTGAAGAAGTGAGAATCGAGCCATGAGAAGTAAGCCGTCCGGCGGACGGCGTTTCACTTCCTATGCCTCCCTGCTCATGTCTGGAAAAATCAGCGTTGGTCCTCCCAAACCAGCTTTTCGGCGGTTCGGTTTTTGTCGAAATCGGGGCATTTGCCGTCACCACGGCCGGTCAGGCCACCATCGGGGGCGCAGAGTACGTTGCCCTTCGCGTCGTAGAGGGTCGTAAACTGGTCGCAGCAGCCGGCCGTTTCGTAGTACACCGTCTGGCCGCGGTACTGGTAGCTCAGGATGCGGATGCGCGGGTTTTGCGCCTCGGCCTGCATATGCTTCTGGATTTTCTCGTCCAGCCAGGTGGGGCGGTTGCGCTGATCGAAGGCCACCTGCTTGCTGTCGGGCACGGGAATGTTGGTGGGCGTGGTCGTCGGTGCTGGCGTTGAGGGGTTGGCCGTGGCCCGGGGCTCCGAGGTGTCGGTAGGCGTGGTCAGGTCGACGCGACGGGCGCAGGCCCCGGACAAGAGCAATGCGGCGAAGGCAAAAGCGGCAAAACAGCGCATAGGCGTACTGCGAAGAAGGGCGGCAAATGTACAACGGGCGGCCCGATGCCGCGCTGCCCGTTACCTTACGGCATTTTCCATACGCAACTGCCTTAGTTATGGCTACCCCCGATCCGCACCGCAAGCTCAGCAAGTTTCTGTCCCTGGTGCTGCGCCACGAGCCGCAGGCCATCGGTCTTACCCTCGATGGCGCCGGCTGGACCGACGTGGACGAGCTGCTCACGCGCCTCCACCAGCACGGCCACGCCGTCGACCGCTCCTTGCTGGAGGCCGTGGTAGCTGGCAGCGACAAGCAGCGCTTCGCCTTCAGCCCCGACGGGCAGCGCATCCGGGCCAACCAGGGCCATTCGGTGGAAGTGGAGCTGGGCTACGCACCCCAGACCCCGCCCGAGCTGCTCTACCACGGCACCGCTGAGCGCAACGTAGCCGCTATTCAGGCCGAGGGCCTGGTGAAGCAGCAGCGCCATCACGTGCACCTCTCCCCCGACGTGGAAACCGCCCATAAAGTAGGCGAGCGGCACGGCCGGCCGGTAGTGTTTACGGTGCGGGCCGGCGAGATGCACCGGCAGGGCCACCAGTTTTATCGGTCCGACAACGGCGTGTGGCTCACCGACGCGGTGCCGCCCCAGTTTATCGAGCTGCCGCAGTAGCCCAAACCGGCATACTGGTAGCCTAGCGGGCCAGCAGCGCCCACAGCGGCGGCCCGAATACCAGCAGGCCCACTACCACCGCCGCCAGCGCCGTCATCAGCACGGCGCCGGCGGCTACGTCCTTGGCGCGGCCTGCCAGCGGGTGAAAGTCGGGCGAAACCAGGTCGATAATCGTTTCCACGGCCGTGTTCATCAGCTCGGCCGTCCACACCGCCCCGATGGACAGGGCCACCAGGGCCCAGTCGTAGCGGCTGATGCCGAGCCAGGCACCCAGCGCCACCGCGGCGGCCGTGGCCAAGGCGTGAAAGCGCAGGTGCGGCTCGGAGAGCAGCGCCTCCCGAATGCCTTGCAGGGCATAGCCGAAGGAGGCTACCTCGTGGCGCCAGCGCTTACGCTGGCGAGGCGGAAGCTTAGCCACGGCTGTCGAATTCGCGGAAAACGGACTGACGCAGCTTGTCCCACTCGGGGCGCAGAATGCTGAAGTACACCGTGTCGCGGCGCCGACCGCCCTGGGTGTAGCAGTGGCTGCGCAGGGTGCCCTCCTCCACCGCGCCCATGCGCCGCATGGCCTCCTGCGACTGGTGGTTGCGGGCATCGGTCTTGAGCTCCACCCGCTCGCAGTTCAGCTCCCCGAAGGCGTACTTGAGCAGCAGGTGCTTGGCCGCCCGGTTCAGGCCGGTGCGCTGAAAGTCCTTGCCCAGCCACGTCCAGCCGATTTCCAGGCGCCGGTCGGGCATGGCGAAGGAGCCGTAGCTGGTGCTGCCTACCACGCGGCCCGTCTGCAGGTCGATGATGGCGAAGGGGTAGCGCCGTCCGGCCTCGCGCTCCTGCAAGGCCTGGCTTAGGTACGCGGCCAGCCCTACGTTGTCCTGCGGTGCGGGCGTAAGGGTGTAGCGCCAAATATCGGCGTCGAAGGCAATCTGCTTTAGCGCTTCAAAATCCGACGCTTCGAGCGGGCGCAGGCGCACGCGGCTGTTTTCAAGCGTAATCGGGCGGGTGCAGTCCATGGGCGAGTGCAGCGGGAAGAACCAGAATAAAAAAGAACGTCATTCCGAGCGAAGCCGAAGCATCTCTACCGCTGACGTTGGGATAGTAAAGTTACTATCTATCGTCAGCACGCAAGATTCCTCGGCTTCGCTCGGAATGACGTTCTAAATGCAATAACTGCCGCCTGGCTTAGGCCGTGGTGCCTTCCTTCAGGCGCTCGGCGTTTTCGGCGATGCGCAGCTGTTCGATGAAGTCTTCAATGCCGCCGTCCATCACCGCGCTCAGGTTGTACACCGTGTAGCCGATGCGGTGGTCGGTCACGCGGCCCTGCGGGTAATTGTAGGTGCGGATTTTGTCCGACCGGTCGCCGCCGCCAATCATGCTCTTGCGGGCAGCGCCTTCGGCCTCGTTCTTTTTGGCCAGCTCGATTTCGAAAATGCGCGAACGAAGCACCTGCAGCGCCTTGTCGAAGTTCTTCAACTGCGACTTCTGGTCCTGGCACTGGGCCACGATGCCCGTCGGGATGTGCGTCAGGCGCACGGCCGAGTAGGTCGTGTTTACCGACTGCCCGCCCGGGCCCGACGACATGAACAGGTCCTTGCGGATGTCGTTCATATCCAGCTCAATGTCGAATTCCTCGGCTTCGGGCATCACCACCACTGAGGCTACGGAGGTGTGAATGCGGCCCTGGGTTTCGGTAGCCGGCACGCGCTGCACGCGGTGCACGCCCGATTCGAACTTCATCTTGCCGTACACGTCTTCGCCGCGCATGGCCAGGATAATTTCCTTGTAGCCGCCCGCGGTGCCTTCCATGGCGTCGACTAGTTCCATCTTCCAGCCCTGCTTTTCGGCGAAGCGCATGTACATGCGCTGCAGGTCGCCGGCAAACAGCGCGGCTTCGTCGCCGCCGGCCCCGGCCCGGATTTCGAGGATAATGTCCTTCGAATCGTTCGGGTCTTTCGGAATCAGCAGGTCTTTGATGATGCCTTCCAGGCGCTCCTGCTCGGGCAGCAGCGTTTCCAGCTCGTCCTTGGCCATCTGCCGGAAGTCCTCGTCCTTCTCGGTTGCAATGACTTCGCGCGCCCCTTCGATGTTGGACAGGACGCTCTGGTACGCCTTGTACTCGACCACAATCTTGTTGAGGTCTTTGTATTCTTTGTTCAGGGCCTTGTAGCGCTTCATGTCGCTCATCACGTCCGGGTCCAGCAGTTGCTGGCCCACGTCGTTGAAGCGCTGGTTGATAGCCTCTAATTTGTCAAGCATCGGTCGTTGGGGTCCGGAATTGGGCGGTACTTTTGCAAAGGTACAAAACCCGGCGGGGCCATGGGAGGTTCCGCGTACGTAGTCTGTCTACTATATGCGCCGACGCTTATTCTGGCTGGCCCTGCCCCTGCTGCTGGCCGCCTGCCGCCCCGACCAGGTCGAACACCTCGATAATACCAAGGAACTGGCCCGCGAAGCCGAAAACTGGCAGCCCAAGCTCATCAAGCCGGCGCAGCTGCTGCAGGCCGCCCGCTGGGGCGCCGATTCGCTCCTGCATACCGCCGACCGCGGCTGGCGGGCCCAGCTGAACGAGCGGCTGGCCGCCGGGGGCGTGGCCGCGGCGCACCCCTACTGCCAGCCCGAAAAGCTGCCCGCCGTGGTAAAGCTGGCCCGCGAGCTGGAAGCCAGGCCCGCCCGGGAGCTGATCAGCCCACCGCGCTTCATCGCCGAGGACGACTCCGTCCGGACCACGCGCCCGAACCAGGACCAGTTTCTGGTGCAGGAGCCGCTGGTGCTGCTGCCCACTGATGCCATGTGCCTGCGCTGCCACGGTCAGGTCGGCACCGACGTCAAGCCTGAAGACGCCAAGCTGCTGGCTACTACCTATCCCGGCAAGCCGCTCACCGGCTACCAGCCCGGCCAGCTCATTGGCCGCTGGACGGTGCCGATGACGCGCAAAGGCGTGGCCGAGTTCTACACCCAGAAGACGCGCAAGATTCCGAAGCGGCGCCGGTTGTGGTAATGTGAATGGGCTGCTAAACGCCGTAGTTACTCATTATACAGGCCAATCTGCCCTTAGCCATGGAAACAGGACGTTCTGCCTTATCGTCGCGGCTGTGGTACAAGCTTAATTCTGCGCTTACCCGTTAACTGCACATGCCGGATTTGTCTCCTGAGCTGCTGGCCCGCACTGGTCCGGCCCTGCGCCGCGGCGAGTTTGTGCACCCCGACGATACTTTGCTTTGCCTCCCTGTGGTAGTCGAGCCAGCAGCCGACTTGTCCAGTACTTTGCCAAACTACACCTGGTCTCACCCTGATCAGCTGCTTATCACGGGTGCGCTGGTGTTGAGCCCGGATGCTGCCTATCGGGAAGCGGCCGGCCGGTGGGAACGGCAGGAGCTGTCGGCCAGCGCAGGCGTACGGGTGGAGCTTCATGGCCCCACGCACTACCCGTACCACCGGACCAGTTATGAACCCGAATGGCAGCTGGCCAACCGCATCCGGGTGGGGAGCTGGCCGATGCTCGGCGTGTGGCTCCGCCTGCTGCACGAGCAGGAGCGACTTATCCGACTGCTACAGACGTGGTATGAGCGCCGCGTGCCGGTGCAGGAGCTATACCAGCACCAGCGCACCTTCCTGCTCGATCCGGATATGAGCTACGAAGAAATTCAGGCTTTCAAGCGCCGCTACGGCGTGACGCTGTATTAAGCCCAGCAGCTAGCTTAACCTTCGCCGCCATTTTGCAGTTTGGGCAGGGTATGAATGCTGCCGATACCTCCTTGCAAGCTCCCGTCCTCATCATTGGCGCCGGCATGGCCGGCCTCACCTGCGCCTGCTACCTGCACCGGGCCGGCCGCGCCGTGCGCGTGCTCGAAGCCGCCGACGCCGTGGGCGGTCGGGTGCGCACCGACGTGACGCCCGACGGTTTCCGCCTCGACCATGGCTTTCAGATTCTGCTTACGCGCTACCCGGAGGTGCAAAGGCTGATGGACTACGGCGCCCTGCAGCTGCAGAAATTCACCTCCGGCGCTGTCATCCGGCTGTCTTCGAGCCGCGAAACGACCCTGCGCAACCCGCTGCGGCAGCCGCTGCTGGGGCTGAAGGCGGCCACCTCTCCCATCGGCACGCTGGCCGATAAGCTGCGGCTGGTGAGCCTGGCCCAGCACGTGAGCCAGCACAGCCACGAGGAGCTGCTGGCGCGCCCAGCCACCGACACGCTCAGCTTTCTGCGCCGCTACGGCTGGAGCGAGCAAATCATCGACACGTTCTTCCGGCCCTTCTTCGGCGGCATTTACCTCGACCGGGAACTGAGCACGGCCAGCAACTTCTTCGAATTCGTATTCAAGCAGTTCGTGGAGGGCGACGCAGCCCTGCCTGCCCGCGGCATCCAGGAAATCCCCCGGCAGCTGGCCGCCCGCCTGCCTGCCGGCGCGGTGGAGCTCCACGCCCGCGTAGCCGCCATCGAGGGCCACACGGTGCGCCTGGCCGACGGGCGCACGCTGGAAGGCAGCGCCGTGGTACTGGCCACCGATGGGCCGGCCCTGCGGCAGCTGCTGCCCCAGCTCAGCGCCGACGAGCCCACCGCGGCCCGGCGCACCACCTGCACCTATTTCGCCGCCGATGGCCGCTCGCCCGGCCGCGGCGACAAGCTGCTGCGCCTGAATGCGGCCCCCGGCGCGCTGGTGCACAACGTAGCCTTCCCCAGCGACGTGGCCCCCGAGTACGCCCCGGTTGGCCAGACGCTGGTATCGGTGAGCACCCACGGCGCGCACGGCCTCTCGGATGAGGAGCTGGCCCTGCGGCTGCGGCAGGAGCTGGCTACGTGGTTTGGCGCGCAGGCTAATGCGTGGCGCCGCCTCGGCACCTACCACATCGAGCACGCCCTGCCGGTGTACGCGGCCGGGCAACCAGTCCAGCTGCCCTTGCAGCTAGGCGAAGGCCTGTACCGCTGCGGCGACTGGGTTTCGTACCCGTCGCTGAACGCGGCTATGGCTACGGGGCGTCAGGTGGCCGAAGCCATTTTGGGGTAGTAACGCTATTCTTCGTCGGTGGCGTGCTGGCGCGCCTGCCGGGCGGCTTCCGTGTTGGGCACGTGCTGGTGCCCAGCGCGGGAACCGGCTTGCTTTTGGGCGTTGGTAGCCTTGCGCTGCGCGGGGCTAAGCTCGGTCCAGGCCTGCTTGGGCAGGTAGCGCGTGGTGCCGCCGGCGCGCTCGGCGGGCTGGCCGTCGGCGGTTTGCCAGTCCTGCTGCGTCCAGTCGTCGAGGTGCTGCTGAGCGGGGCTGCGCTTAGCGAAGGTGTAGCCCCCGCCGGCCTGCTTGTACTCGTGAGCGAGAAGCTGAGCTTTGCGGGCGCTCCACTCGCCGGGGGCGCCGCCCTGGTCGCCGACCAGGATTTCCTGCTTGAGCTGCTGGCGCAGCTCGGGCTGGGTGTAGATGCGCGGGCCTGATTCGGCGGAGGTGTGGTGCTTATTCATGCGGCGTGGCGGTGGAATAAATGGATGGTAGTTAACGTATTGTTAAGTAGATGGTTAGCTTTTGTCTGGAATTAGTGTCAGAACTGCCGTCTGCGCATCGGTAGCTACAGACCTCCCACGAAAGCACCACGCCCAAGGTCGGCGGGGCCTTGGGCGTGGTGCGTGTAAAATGCGCGGCGTACTATACGCCCCACGGATACATATCCGGCGGCACGTGCTCGTCGGTGGGCGTGGGCAGCGGGTGCAGGGCCCGGGTCTGGTCGAGGTACAGAAAGGCGTCGTAGCGCTCCGGTATTACGGTGGGCACGTAGTTGCCGTACTTCTCGCGCTCCGGCCGGTACACCACCCCGATGGCCCGGTGGTTGAGGTGGTCCTGCAAGGCCGGCACCGTGCGCAGCTCGCTGGAAAGCAGCAGGGCGTCGCGCCCAATATCGGTGTGCAGCAGAGCTTCCCAGGAGTTGTTGCGGGCTTCGGGCACGGGCATCACCTCCAGCGGCGCGCCCCAGCTTTTGCCCGCAATGACGGAGCCTTGGTACGAGCCGAAGCCCACGATGTACACCTGCTCGCGGCCGAACTGCTGGCGGGCGAGCTGGCCCACGTTCACCATGCCGTCGGCCACCATGTCGGTATAGCGGGCGTCGCCCACGTGGGTGTTGTGCTCCCACACAATGGCCTTGCTGTCGGGCCCGTGCAGATCGAGCAGGCGCTGCAGGGTTTCCATCATGTGATGGTCGCGCACGTTCCACGACGAGCCGCCGCCGCGCAGCATGGCCTTGTAGTACCGCTCGGCATTCACGGCCACCAAGGCATTTTGCTCGGTGGCGAAGTCGATTTCCTTTTCCAGGCCGTCGGGGCCGGGCGTGGGGGTGCGGCGCTGCAGCGCGCGCAGCATGTTCAGCACCTCATCTTCGCAGTCCTCGCTCACGAAGGCCACGGCCTGGGCATACTCCTGCGGATCGGCGCTGTAGGGCTCGAAGCAGTGGTAGGCCCGCTGAGCGGCCTGGGCGGCGGCTTCGCCCTTCTGCCCCGCGTACTGCACAATCTGCTCCAGCGACTCCCAGAGCGAGTACACATCCAGCCCGTAGAAGCCCACCTTTTGCTCCGAGGGCAGCGCGGCGTTGTGCTGGCGCAGCCAGTCGACGAGGGCGGCAATTTCCCAGTTGCCCCACATCCAGGTCGGCCAGCGGTTAAAGGTCTTCAGCAGCTGGGCGGCGGGCTTGCCGTCGGGCTGCTGCTTCACGGCCAGGTTTACCTCGAAGCAGTCGGGCCAGTCGCCTTCCACGGCCACGAACCGAAAGCCTTTTTCCTGTATGAGGCGCTTGGTGAGGGCCGCGCGCCAGGTGTAGTACTCATGGGTGCCGTGCGAGGCTTCGCCCAGCAGCACCACGCGGGCGTCGCCGATCTGGGCCAGCAGCGGGTCGAGGTCGGCGGCGGATTGCAACGGGTGATGGGGTAGTTTGGGAGTCATAGCGTACGAGGGAATAGCGGCAACAGAACACAAAACCGCGCCGCCAGCGGGCTGCTTCCCCAAGGGAAGGTTCCGGTGGCGGCGCGGACTAAACGGGCAGTAGCGGTGTGGGGCTACTTGTGGGCTTTGTCGAGGTTCTTGCCCAGGTCCTCAACCTTGCGCAGGAAAGCGTCCACGCCCTCGTCGGCGTAGGTACCGAAGGCGTTGGAAATGGTGCCGCGCGTGCCGTCGTTGGCCTCGATGGCGTAGAGGATGGACATGTCGTCGGGGTTCGATTCGCCCTCGAAGCGGTAGAAGTCCACGATGGTTACTTCCTCCGGGCCGTAGCTGCGGTTCGAGTCGGTGTCCATGGTGTGCAGGCGGCCGTCGGTAACGGTAAAGTCCTTGGTAAAGCCGTCGGCCGTAAGCTTGCGTTCCACGTTGACGAGGGCGCGTTCTTCTTCTTTGTCTTGCATGACGGAGGGGTGCTTTGGAGTAGATGGGATTGAGAGAAGGAAACCGGGCAGCCCGAAAACGCGCCGCCCCGCCCGGGCTATACGCAGCCACGGGCGGGGCGGGTTATATGGTCGAACCAAAATGCTCGGTTAGGCCGGCTGTTGGTTCTGCTGTTGGGCTTTTTCGATGGTTCGCTGCAAGGCATCCACGTTGATGGTGCCGCACGCGCCGCCGCAGCCTTTGGGGCAGGCGCCTTCGGATTTGGCAAAAAAGCTCTGCCACAAGCGGCGCCCGACGTAGAACGCCGCGCCGAGGAACAGAACCAGAATGATGAGCTGCTGAACGATCATAACGCTGGCAAAACTAGCGAGATGGAGAAAAAGTTGCCGGCGCCGGCTGTCATTGCGAGCGAAGCGCGGCAATCTTTCCTGCAGTAGCACCGCCGCTGGATTCCCTGTTACCCAAAAACAGCACCGCCCGAAACTGCAAACGCTAGTCTCGGGCGGTGCTCATTTCACTGTCAGCACATTGTACAGGACCGATTGCTTCGTCATCCTTCCTCGCAATGACAGCGAGGGGCCAGCGTCGGCGTTAAGCAGCAGAATCTTCGTGCTGCCTGGCCATGAGCCCCTTACTGCCAGAACTGCCCAATCACGCCCTGCATTTCGGCGTGCACGGCGCCGTTGCTGGCCACGATTTCGCGGCCGAACACCGGGTCCCCATCGATGAGGAACTGCGTGACGCGGCCGCCGGCTTCGCGCACCAGCAGTACGCCCGCGGCCACGTCGTAGGAGTTGATGTTGAACTCGAAGTAGCCCTCAAAGCGGCCGGCGGCTACCCAAGCCAGGTCCACGGCGGCCGAGCCCACGCGGCGCACGCCGTTGGTGGCGCGCATAAATTCCTTCAGAATCGGCAGGTAGGTGTCGATTTTGGCGAAATTGCTGTAGGGGAAGCCCGTGGCAATGAGCGAGTGGTTCAGGTCGGCCGCCGCCGAGACGTGAATGCGCTTTTCGTTGCAGAAGGCCCCGCCGCCGCGCACGGCCCGGAAGCATTCGTCCTGATTTACCTCGTACACCACCCCGATGACCAGCTCCGCGCCCTGCATCAGGGCAATGCTGACGGAGTAGCAGGGCAGACCGTGGATGAAGTTGGTGGTGCCGTCGAGCGGGTCGATAATCCAGGTGAATTTCTCGCTGCGGTCAGGCGCGCCGGCCGTGCCTTCTTCGGTGATGAAGCCGGCACCGGGCAGCAGCTCGCGCAGCCCCGCCACCACCAGCTTCTCCGATTCCTGGTCAACGTACGACACCATGTCGTGCAGGCCCTTGTTCTCGACGCGGCCGCGGTCGAAGTTGGCGGCTTCCTGCCGGATAAACTGACCGGCCCGGCGGGCGAGTTCGGCTACTTCGAGACTGAGTTGGATGAAATCCATGGGGTTGGAAGAAGGAATTGGACGGAGACTTTTCCTCGGATGAGGGAAGCGGCCGGAGGCGTTGAACGAATACGTAAGTCCGTCATGCCGAGGCGTAGCCGAAGCATAACGGACTACTGAGCCAGGGGTTACTTCGCGAAGCGCCGCACCACCAGGAGCCCCAGCAGCAGGACGGCCAGAATCTGAGCCGCATGGCCCAGCAGCTCGCCGTAGCGGGTGAAGAAAGTCAGCTCGTCGTTGAGGTGTACGGTGTAGCGGCTGGCGCCCGGCACCCACCAGCCCAGCTGCTGCACAATGTCGCCGCGCTGGTTCACGAAGGCCGACACGCCGGTGTTGGCGGCGCGGGCAATGTCGCGACGCGTCTCGATGGCGCGCAGGCGGCCGTAGGTCAGGTGCTGCTTGTAGCCAGGCGAGTCGGACCACCAGCCGTCGTTGGTGATGATGCCGATGAGCGTGGCCCCGCGGCGCACGTACTCGCTCACGTAGTCGGAGTACACCGATTCGTAGCAGATAACCGGGGCCACGCGCAGGGAGCTATCCGTGGCCGCCGAGGCCGAGCGGAACACTGCCCGGTACTCCTGGCTGCCGTAGGAGCCCACCACGCCGCCGAGGTTGATGGTGCCCAGGGCCGAGTTCAGCCAGCCCGGCACCTTCTCCACGCCCGGCACCAGCTTGGACTTGTGGTACACCTGCAGGGGGCCACTGGCGCCGTCCACGTGCAGGGCGGCGTTGAACACGTCGTAGTAGCCGAGGTCGTCGCGGAAGCGGGCAGTGGGCGAGGCGGCTTCCTTGGAGGGGTATTCCGCCACCGACGTCATGCCCGACATCAGCCGCAGCCCCGGGTGCTGAAGCAGCAGCTGCCGGATGCGCTGCACGTCGGGGTTGAGGGGCAGGTTGTTTTCGAAGTGTACTTCCTCCAGCGAGGTTTCCGGCCAGAGCACCAGCTTGGTTTGCGGCGTCACGGTCTGCTCCGTCAGCTGAATCATCCGCTCGCGCTGCTGCAGGGGAGTGATATAGCGCGCGCCGCCCTCAAACTTCTCCTCGAACGGGTCGATGTTGGGCTGCACCACCACCACTTCGGCGGCCGGGCCTTTCTCCTGCCAGCGGCTGCCGATGAGGTAGGAAACGAGCAGCGGTACGGCTACGGCCGCGGCCGGCAGCAGCCACCGGGTAGCCGGTGACTGGCTTTTCGGGGCCGATACTTGGTCAGGGGCGACTGAGGCCGAACCGAACAAAGTGCGGAACAGGGCCAGGTTGGTCAGCAGCACCCACAAGGAGCCGCCGAGCTGCCCGGTGTACTCGTACCACTGCACCCAGCCGGGTACCATGGCAAAGGCGTTGCCCAGCGTCAGCCAGGGCCACGACAAATCCCAGGTGAGGTGCAGCTGCTCGAAAGCCAGCCAGTACACCACGAAGGACAAGTAGCCGACGGCGCGGCCCGCCAGGCGGCGCGTGTGCCAGAACGCCAGCAGCGGCAGGCTCTGCAGGGCCGCATTCAGCACGTTGGCCGCAATGCCGCCGCCCACCGTGCTGTAGGCCACCCAGTAGGTAGTCAGCACGTTCCAGAGCAGCAGGTAGAGGTAGGTCCAGCGCCAGAAGCGGCCCCCAGAGGCGCCTTGGGCGCGCAGCACCTGGGCTAGGCGTAGCAAGGGCACTAGCCCCACCAGTAAGAGCAACGGGGCCGGCGCCGGGTGCACCGGCCAGCCCGCCCACAGCAGTAGCGGCCCGAGTACCGTGAGTACCCAGGGCTTATTCGCGAAGTCCTTGAACGACAATGACAATTTCTCCTTTAATGGCCGAACGGCTCCCGAAATTCTGCGCCAGGGCGGCCAGCGTATCGGTTACCGTTTCTTCGAATAATTTGGTTAGCTCCCGGCTCACCGAAGCCGGCCGCTCGGGGCCCAGCACTTCGGCCAGCTGCTCCAGGGTTTTCACGATGCGGTGCGGCGACTCGTAGAAAATCATGGTGCGGGTTTCCTGGGCCAGCTCCCGCAGGCGCGTCTGCCGGCCCTTCTTCACCGGCAAAAAACCCTCGAAGGTGAACCGCTCGGCTCCGAAGCCTGACTTGAGCAGCGCCGGCACGAAGGCTGTAGCCCCGGGCAGGCACTCCACTTTCAGGCCCTTGGCCAGGCACTCCCGCACCAACAGAAAGCCCGGGTCCGAAATTCCCGGCGTGCCGGCATCCGATACCAAGGCCATCCGCTCGCCCTTTTCCAGCCTATCGAGCACGCGCTGCACCGTCTGGTGCTCGTTGTGCAGGTGGTAGCTGAGCATGGGCTTCTTGATGTTCAGGTGTTGCAGGAGCCGGCCGCTGGTGCGCGTGTCTTCGGCCAGCACCACGTCCACTTCGCTCAGCACGCGGATGGCCCGCAGGGTGATGTCCTCCAGGTTGCCGATGGGCGTGGGCACAAGGTACAGGGCGGTGGCGGGCTGATCGGTAGGCTGCATGAGGGCAAAGGTAGACTGCCGAGGCGGACGGACGCGCGAATGACTACCACAGATGCGTGGCCGCCCGGGAACCGGGCCGCAGAGGCTGAATAGCAGAGTTATTATGGCTGCGTTTCGGGTTTGGTTGCAGCTAAGGGCCGGAAACGGTGTTTGTCGTTGCTGTAACCCCGTCCATACCCTCTATTTCTATCTCGACATGCATTTACGTGTACCCGTGCGGCCGCTGGCTGCGCAGGCGGCCCGCTGGGCTTTGCCCCTGCTGGTAGCTGGCCTGACCACTATTTCGGTGCAAGCCCAAACCCCGGCTGCATCCGATACCGCGTTTCAGCGCGGCTCCCGCGTGCCATTGCCCAAGCTCAACGCCCGGCAGACGGAAAGCCTGGCCTTGCTGGGCAAGGTGTGGGGCTTCGCCAAGTACTACCATCCCGCCGTGGCTGCCGGCAAGTACAATTGGGACGCCGAGCTGTTTCGGGTGATGCCCCAGGTGCTGGCCGCCCCCGGCACGAAGGCGCGCAACGCCGTGCTCAGCGCCTGGCTGACGTCGCTGGGGGCCGTGCCGGCCTGCGCCGATTGTGCCAAGGCCAGTGCGCAGCCGGTGCACCAGCAGCCCGATCTGGCCTGGCTGACGGACAAAAAACTGCTGGGCGCGGCGCTAAGCCAGCAGCTGGTGCACCTGCGCGACAACCGCCACCAAGGGGCCGGCTATTACATCAAGCAAGGCGGGGCGGGCAACCCGGACTTCACCCACGAAGCCGGCTACGGGCACATGACCAGCCCCGACGCGGGCTACCGCCTGCTGGCCCTGTTCCGGTACTGGAACATGGTCCAGTACTTCTTCCCCGACAAATACCTCATCGGCGAAGACTGGAATAAGGTGCTGCCCGAATTTGTACCCCGCTTCGCGCAGGCCGCCACGGCCGAGCAATACCGTCTGGCCGTGCTGGAGTTGGTGGCGCGCATTCACGATACGCACGGCGTGGTGTCGGAGAAAGATGCGGGCATCAGGCGCATCTGGGGCGACTACGTGAGCCCGGTGCTGGTGTGCTGGGTGCAGGAGCAGCCCGTGGTGGCCAAAATCAGCCTGACCACGTTTGGTGTGCAGACGCCCCTGCAGAAGGGCGACGTGGTGACGCGCGTCGACGGCGTGCCCGTGGCTAGCATCATCAAGCGCTGGCGGCCCCTGTTTTCGGCTTCCAACGACATGGCGCTGATGACCCTGATCTGCCAGAACCTGCTGCGCGGCAACACCGCCCAGGCCCAGATAGACGTGCTGCGCGCCGGCAACCCCTTGCAGCTCAGCGTTACGCGCTACCTGCCGGATGCCATTGCGGCGGCTCCGCTGGCCGTGGCTTCCACCGACAGCAGCTACCGCATTCTGCCGGCCAACATCGGCTACATCCACATGGGCCGGCTGCTGCCCTCGCAGGTGGCGCGCACCATGCAGGCGCTGAAAGACACCAAAGGCATCGTGATTGATTTGCGGGCCTACCCGAACTTCAACACCTTCCGCCTGCTGCCGGGGTACTTCCTGCAGCAAGCCGCGCCGTTTGCCAAGTTTACCGAACCGGACTTATCGTTTCCCGGCCGCTTTGTACAGTCCGCCGTGGTAAGCGTGACGCCCAACCCCAGCCAGTTCTACACCGGCAAGGTGGCGGTGCTAGTAAACGAGGACACGCGCAGCCTAGGCGAATACACCACTATGGCGCTGCAGCTCAATCCGCGCGCCACCGTGCTCGGCAGCACCACGGCCGGCGCCGATGGCAACGTGTCCCCCATCGTGCTGCCCGGCGACCTGACCACCCGCTTCAGCGGCTTGGCCGTGTTCTACCCCGACGGGCGCGAAACCCAGCGCGTGGGCATCATCCCGACGGTGAAAGTCGCGCCCAGCGTCGAGGGCGTGCGGGCCAAACGCGACGAGGTGCTGGAAAAAGCCGTGGCGCTGCTTTCGCAATAGCACCGCTTAGCTGATGACTTCGCCGCCGTACTCCGCGGCCAGCTTGTCAATGGCCTCGGCCAGCCGCTGGTCGCGTTTGGTTACGGTGTTGCCCGCATCGTGGGTGCGCAGTCGAAATTCCACCGTGTTGTACTCGTTGGCCCACCACGGGTGGTGGTCCTGATGTTCGGCTTCCTCGGCCACGTCGGTCATGAAGCAGAAGGCGACCTGAAAATCCTTGAAGCGGAAGGTGCGGCGCAGAGAGTTGTCGGTTTCGGTCCACATAGCGGAAAAGGGGTTAAGCAGCTTGTAAACGGGCGCGCACTTCCATCAGGGCGAAGCCCAACAGGTTTAACCCGCGCCAGGCGGCTGGGTTTAGCGCCCGCGCGTCATTCTGGGCCAGCCCAATGCCCCAGATGGCATCCACGGGGCTGGCCTCGACGAGAATACGCTCGCCCGAGGCCAACAGAAACTCTCGCAACGACGGGTGCTGGCTGAACTTGGCTTCGTTGCCGCGCACCACGATGCCGAAGCGTTCGGCTTCCCAGCGGTCCGCATCAAAATGCCCTACCTGCCGGCCCAGCCGCTTGGCTTGATCGGGGTGCGCGGCGGCAATGATGGCGTCGCGCGTGGCTTCGTCGCCGAACAGCCGGGCTTTCTCGGCCATCATGTAGTGCTCGGTGGTGGCATAGCGGCGGCCGTCCAGCTCGAAGGGTGCGGGGTACCACTGGCTCAGGCACTCCTTGCCCACGCCCGTGGCCTTGCCGGCCGGGGTGTGGCCCCAGAAAAACAAGTACTTGGCCTGATAACCCGTAACGAGGCGCTGCAACAGGGTATCTAGGTCGGTTATCGGAGCTGACAGGGCGGAATCAGGCATACGAACGCGGCACTAATGCGAATGGCCGCCCCAACATACGCAGGGGCGACCATTCGGCAACCCAAAGCCGCCGCTCAGAGTACACTTGACCAAAGACCTCTTTCCCCACACAACCGCACCTCTCTGACTATGTCTATCGACCCGAAGAACCGCCCCGTGCGGGAAATTCCCAACGATACCACCAACGAAGAACTGGCCGCGGGCCACATCATTCCCGGCGCCGATCCGCCCAAGAACGAGGACGCCCGCGGGGGCTTCGGCAACCGCGACGGTAAGCAGGGCTTCGGCACCGATTCGTCGGACGGCATTTCGGCCGTATCGGTAAACGAAGACGCCGACAAGCCCGGCCACCCCGCCGACAACATGCGCTCCGACGACGAAGGCCGCCCGGTGGTACCCAACGAGGACATGCCCACCCCGGACGTGATAGACCCGCGCCGCCTGCCCGCGCCCATCGACGAAATCGACGGCGACACGGCCCGCGCCCGCAACGCCGACGAGGACCTCACCGACGAAGACGACTTTGCCGACGTGGATAGCCGCAACGACGCCGGCGAGGACGAAGACGGTGACTCCGACGATGACTCGGCCGCGGGCCGCAGCACCGGAGCCGCCATCAACTACAACTCCAAAGCCAGCGACGCCCGCCCCGACACCAACGCCGACCTTACCGACCCCGACGCGCAGGAATCCGGCATTGCCAAGGGCTTCTAGGCGCTGACCCCACCCTAGTTGCCGCGCTTTCCCTTTCGTACCACCCCAAACGCCTCATTGTCATGCCTTACAAGAGCAATAACACCAACCAGCAGTCGAAGGAAAACAAAGGTGGCCCTGCCGCTGCCGAGCAACCCAAAGCCGCCGGCCAACTGCCGGTGAACGACCGCGACGAGCAAACCGAAAACCGGCTGGAGCAGGAAGCCATTGATGCGCCCCAGCGCCACCCCAACCGCAACCTTGAAAAGCCCGAACTCGACAAGCCGAGCTACGGCGGCGGCCATTAGGGTCCTCTGAAAAAGCAAAAGCCCCGGCCTGATTGGTCGGGGCTTTTGCTTTTCCGGGGGTAATGAAGAATCAGGAATAACACGTTTCGGTAACCCCACCTAGTAAAAGGAGCGTAGCCATTCATCCTTACCTACCACAAGCTATGCGCTACGCCACTACCGACCTCCACGGATGCCTGCACACTTTTCGTCACTTGGTGGAGCAGCGCCTGCGCCTCACGCGTGAGGATGCGCTCTACGTGCTTGGTGACTACGTCAACAAAGGGCCGGATACGCGCGGCGTACTCGACTACCTGATGCAGCTGCAGGCCGATGGGTACCAAGTGCACTGCCTGCTCGGCAACCACGACCTGGAGTTGCTGGAAGCGGCCCGCGGCAAGCGGCCCATGGCCAACTGGACCTCCGTCGCCGATTACGACATGACCCTGCGCAGCTTCGGGGTGGAGCGCACCGAGGATATTCCGGAACCCTACTTGCGCTGGATAGAGGCACTGCCGTTGTCGCTGGAGCTGCCCGACTTCGTGCTTGTGCACGCCGGGTTCAACTTCCGCCTGCCGCCCGAGCAAATGCGTCATGATCGGCGTTCCATGCTCAACATCAAGGACTTTACCTTCGATGCTTCGCGCTTGCAGGGCAAGCGGCTGGTCCACGGCCACAATCCGAAGCCTACTGACTATCTGCGGCGGCAAGTCAAGCAGCGTAGCGGTGCCATCGACCTGGATACCGGCTGCGTGTACCGCCACAACCCCGAACTGTGCCACCTCGCGGCTCTTAATCTGGATACGTGGGAGTTAACGCTGCAGGAAAACATCGAGCCCCCTTACCCTATCGGCACGCGCTAAAGTCTCCTGGGCAAACCCTAAAAGTAGGATTGTAACGTTTTTACTTGCGCCGTTTGTAGTTAATTCGATACCGCTGCTGCAATATGCTGACTAGTTTGTGTTGGTTTGTTTATATAAAACTGTTGTTGCTACACTAATTGGGTACTGCAAGGTTAATGCAAAATCATTATTCTGCATGCAGAATAAATATCGGGGGTATAGTGTTGATAACTAGTAGTTAATTGGTGTTAGTTGTCTGCGCGTAAAACAAGGTGTTGTCCTATTATTAGAAAATTAATCTAAGCTGTATTAGGATTGATTAGGCGCGGCGCTATATTTGGTTTGTGACAATTTACTCCATATGGTTATGTGGGTAATGAAATGTCACTATTTCACTGCAAGCCTATGGTAGCTTAACTACTTCCCCCTCTCTTCCTGCTCTCTTTCACTGGTCCGGTCACTGCCTTCAAGGCGCTGACTAGCTGGTTTCAGCGGCTTTCAAGCTGCTGACCGTCACTGCTTTGCCCTACTGCTCCCGCTTCCGATGCCCTTTCTGAGCCATGAAACAAACTTTACCTTCCTCTTCAACTTCTGAGCGTGCCACCCTGGTTACGCGCCAGCAAGCGTCCTTAACTATGTGGCTGCTGCTGCTCTCGGCCCTCGTGCTGCTGCTGGTGCAGCGTGCGCAAGCCCAAGCGCCGGTGGTATACCGCGTGGGCACTGGCGGCACCTACCCGACTCTGACGCAAGCCCTGGCGGCAGTGCCTGCCACGCTCAACGCCCCTTATGAGCTGCAGCTGACCAGCGGCAGCACGTTTGAAGAAAACGTCCTGATTGCGCGGGCCGGCAGCGCAAGCAATACCCTAACCATCAAGCCAGAAGCGGGTGCTACGGGCATCGTCATTACCGGCACCGTCACCTTCGGGGGCGGCACGCGCTACGTAACGCTCAGCGGCCACAACGGCAGCAGCTCGCGGCAGCTCACGCTGAAGCAGCTGAGCACGGGGCTGCCCACGGTAGCCCTCACTGGCGACGTGCAGCACGTAACCATTCGCGACGCGCGCCTGCTGGGCAGCAACGCCTCGCTCGCGGGGGGGGTGGTGGAAATGGATGGCGGGAGCAGCACCGGCAATGATGACAACACATTGGTGAGTAATTACATCGGTAATGCTGCCAGCGGACAGCTGCCGGCTCACCTCGTGTACGCGGCGCTCAGCACTGGTGCGTCGGCCAACGACCGGGTGGCCCTGCTCAGCAACGAATTGACCAACTACGCCCTGTGCGGGGTGAAAGTGGAAAGCGGCAACGGCGACGGATGGATTATCCGCGACAACAGCTTCTACTACTCCCTGGGCACGGCGCCCACCTCGGCCCAGACGGCCATCAGCTTTCAGCCCGGCGCTGCCTCCGACAACAACTCCGTAAGCGGCAACTACATCGGCGGCACGGCCCCGCAGGCCGCCGGAGCGGCCTGGGTTAACGCTGGTACGCAGGACTTCCGGGGTATAGTGGTGAGCTGCGGCACGGCTACGGGTGCGGCAGCTAATGTGTTGGAGAACAACGTGGTGCGCAACATCAGCCTTTCGCAGCCCAGCACCCAGGCCTTCCAGGCCATGCTCCTGGCCGGCGGCCGCAGCGAGCTGACGGCTAATACCGTGGCCGCGGTAACCAACAACGGCACCGACGGCGTGAACTCGCTCGTGTCGCAGGCGCAGACGGTGCTCAACAGCTTCACGGTAGCGCCGGGGCAGGTGATGTCCATTCAGAGCGGGCAGACGCGGGTAACCGGCAACCTCACCATCCAGGGCACGCTGAACCACACCGGCGGCGACATCGTGGTGAATGGCGACTTCACCAATGCCGGCGCCTTCGCCCAGACGCTGGGCAACCTGGAAGTGCAGGGCAACATGATCAATAACGGCGTGTTCAGCTGCACCACGGGCGGCGTGCTGCTGACCGGCAACGGCCCCCAAACCGTGAGCGGCGGGCTGTACTACAACCTGGAAGTGCGTGGTGCGGGCGTCAAGACCCTGACCGATGACCTGACGCTGGCCAACAACCTAGTGATGAACGGCGGTGTGCTGGATACCGGCCCAATGAACAAGATTCAGCTGAACGCCGACGCCCTGCTCACCGAAACGGCCACCAGCTACGTGCTCGGCCGCGTAATGGCCCGCCGTACGCCCCGCGCCGGCAGCGCCGAGATTTTCGGCAACCTGGGCCTAACCATGACGCCGGCCGCCGGCTCCCTGCTGCCGGGCGTTACCACCGTGGCCCGCACCACGGGCACGGCAGCCACCATCAACGGCACGCCGGGCATTAAGCGCTACTTCGATATATCGGCTGCCACCAACACCGGCCTGAACGTGGAGCTGCGCGTGGATTACCTCACCACCGAGCTGAACGGGCTGGCCGCCAACGACCTGGCCTTCTTCAAATCGACGGACAACGGCCTGACCTGGCAGCCCAAGGGCCTCAGCAGCAGTGGGCGCGGCTTCGCCACCCTCAGCGGCGTCGATGGCTTTTCGCGCTGGACGCTGGGCGAGCAGTCGGCTCCGCTGCCCGTGGGCCTCACCGCCTTTCGGGCCCAGCGGCAGCAGCAAGCCGCCGTGCTGACGTGGACCACCGCCACCGAGCACAGCAGCCGCGGCTTTGGCGTGGAAGTATCCACCGACGGGCGCACCTTCCGCCAGCTGAACTTCGTGGCCAGCCCGACGCCCAACAGCACCAACGCCCGCAACTACCGTTACGTCGATACGGAACCGGGCAAACACGGCCTGCGCTACTATCGCTTGCGCCAGGACGACCTCGACGGCAAAACCACCTACTACGGGGCCCGCACTGTGGCTTTCGACAACCGCCCGGCCCTGGCTGCTTACCCCACGGCGTTTGACCAGAGCTTCGAAGTGGAATTTGTGGCGCCCGGCACCGGCAATGCCGTGCTGACTTTGACTGACGCCCTCGGCCGCGTGGTATGGACGCAGCAGCAGGAAGTAATGGCCGGCCCGGCGCACCTGCGCGTGGCTCCGCACTGCCCCGCCGGCAACTACCTGCTCACCGCTTCCGTGGATGGGCAGCACTACCAGCAGCGTCTGGTGCGGAAGTAAGGGAAGTTGCGAGTTGGCAGCGGGGCTGTTACCCCCTGTCAATTCGCAGCTACTATCCAGGTTGGTTGAAGGGGAACCCGTCCGGGGCATCTGCCGCTCCGGACGGGTTTATGCTTTTATCGGAGGTTCTGCAGGGCCTCGCGCGCTTTGGTGCGGTGCGGATCGGTGGCCTGCCGAGCCGCGCGCTGCAGTGCCTGCCGGGCCTCCGGGAGCTTTTGCTGCTGCCAGTACACCAGCCCGAGGTAGAACTGGGCCGGCCCGGCCAGCGCGGAGCTGGGCATGCGGCTGACGCGCTCAAAGTAGCTTTCGGCCTGCTCGGGCTGCTCCTGGCGCAGCAGCATCAGCCCGTTGTAGTACAGAAAGGTGTCCTGGCCCAGCGCCTGGGAGGGCAGGCGGCGCAGCGTGTGCAGGGCGGCCGGGTAGCTGCCCTGGCGGTACTGCTCCATGCTTTGGGTCAGCAGGGGGCGGCCATCCGTCAGCGCGGCCGATAGGCCCGGGTCAGCCACGTCGAAGGAACGCCAGGCCCGGTCGGAGGCGCTCCGACGCGGCAAGAGCAGCACGGCGGCCGCAATCAGCAGGGCCAGCACGGCCGCGGCCAGCAAGCCGATGCGCAGGCGCTGGCGCTGCTGGCGGCGCCGGATGCGCAGCTGCGCAGCCGTGCGCTGGGCCACGCGCCGGTCAAGCGACTCCAGCCGCAGGCGCAGGTTTTCGCGGCCCGCCGCCCAGCGCAGGTCGGCCGAGTACTGCTCGTAGGCCAGGCAGGCTTGGCGCAGCTCGCCGTCCACGAGCAGCTGCGCGTCGAACTCTTCCTGCTCCGACTCGCTCATGCGCGCATCGGCGGCGCGCTCCACTTCGGTGAGATGGGCCAGCAGCTCGGCCGTGCCGCCGGCCCCGGCGCGGTTCAGGGCTTCGTAGAGCTTGCGCAGTGCGTCGGATTTCTGGCGCCGGGCCACGGAGGCGTTGGCGTAGCCCAGCTTGCCGGCCAGCGTTTCGAAGTTGGAGCCGCGGAAGTAGAACTGGTGGAGCACCAGCTGGCTGTCGGTGGGCAACTGCACCAGCGTGCGCAGCACCAACTGGCGCCGCGCGGCCTCCGATTCGGGCAGGGGCTGCTGTTCGGGCAGCAGCGTATTGGTGTTGACGGCGGTGAGCTGCTGGCGGGCCGCGCCGTACAGGTAGGCTTTCAGGTCGGCGGGCCAGCGGCTAAGGCGCCCGTCCGTGGCTTCGTCGTAAAAATCAAGCAGCTGGTGGCGCAGCACGTCGTAGGCCTGATCGGCGGGCGTGCCAAACTGCCGCCGCGCCCAGCGGGCAAAGACGTCGCGCTGCTGGGCGTAGAAGTCGGTGAGCGGCGTAAGGGTGCCGGTGCGCAGGCGGGCCAGTTGTTCCGACAGAAAGGGGCTCACGGTGGGGCGGGGCAGGAATAGAATGAGGAATGACGAAGGAGGAATGGCGACCGGCCATTCCCGTCTAATCGGTAGCAGCGGCCCGGCGCATGGGCGCGGTGCCGGCGTCATAACGGCGGAGCCGGGGTTTCGGTTGGTGGATAAGGTACGGACAAAGGCGGAAGTCCCCGCCAGACCACCCGGAGGCCATGTTTCTGACCGCGGGCAATGGGGCCGGAGGCCCGGGTTCCACCGTTCGCGGCGCATTCCTTATTCTATCGTTCCTCACCCCTCATTCTTCATAGATTCCCTGCCTACCTTTGAAGCATGGAAACCACGACCCGTACCCTCGCCCCCGATACCGTTGTGTTTGACCTGATCCGCCAGGAGAAGGAACGTCAGACGCACGGCCTGGAACTCATTGCTTCGGAAAACTTTGTGTCGGAGCAGGTGATGCAGGCGCAGGGCTCCATCCTGACCAACAAGTATGCCGAGGGCCTGCCCGGCAAGCGCTACTACGGCGGCTGTGAAATCGTCGACCAGATCGAGCAGCTGGCCATCGACCGCGTGAAGGAGCTCTTCGGCGTGGAGTGGGCCAACGTGCAGCCGCACTCCGGCGCCCAGGCCAACGCCGCGGTGATGCTGGGCGTGATTAAGCCCGGCGACAAAATCCTGGGTTTCGACCTCTCGCACGGCGGCCACCTCACGCACGGCTCGCCGGTAAACTTCTCCGGCAAGCTCTACGTGCCCTCGTTCTACGGCGTGGAGGCTGAAACCGGCCTCATCGACTGGGATAAGGTGAAGGAAACCGCCCGCCGCGAGCAGCCCAAGCTCATCATCTGCGGCGCCTCGGCCTACTCGCGCGACTGGAATTACCAGGCCCTGCGCGAAGCCGCCGATGAAGTAGGCGCCCTGCTGCTGGCTGACATTTCGCACCCGGCTGGCCTGATTGCCAAAGGCCTGCTCAACAACCCCTTTGAGCACTGCCACATCGTGACGACGACCACGCACAAAACCCTGCGCGGCCCGCGTGGGGGCCTCATTATGCTGGGCCGCGACTTCGAGAACCCGCTGGGCCTGAAGACGCCCAAGGGCGAAATTCGGATGATGTCGTCGGTGCTCGACGGCGCCGTATTCCCTGGCACCCAGGGCGGCCCGCTGGAGCACGTCATCGGCGCCAAGGCCGTGGCTTTCGGCGAAGCCCTAACGGATAGCTACGCCGAGTACACCCGCCAGATCATCAAGAATGCCCAGGCGCTGGCTGCGGGCTTCGTGAGCCGCGGCTACCAGATCATTTCGGGCGGCACCGACAACCACCTGATGCTCATTGACCTGCGCAGCAAAGGCCTGACCGGCAAGCTGGCCGAAAACACGCTCATCAAGGCTGACATCACCATCAACAAAAACATGGTGCCCTTCGACGACAAGTCGCCGTTTGTCACCTCGGGCATGCGCATCGGCTCGGCCGCCGTCACGACGCGCGGCCTGAAGGAATCGGACATGGACACCGTGGTGGACCTGATTGATCAGACGCTGATGAACCACGACAACGACTCGCGCATTGCGGACGTACGCCGGCAGGTCAATGCCCTGATGAGCGAGCGGCCGCTTTTTACAGTTTAAGAGTTAAGGAGTTAAAGAGTTTGTGAGTTAAGTGCGCGCCGTCACCATCTGTTCCGGAGGCGGCCGCGTATTTATTCGGCTGAGCAATAGGGCCAACAGCTCTTACCCTCACCCCTGACAACTCTTAAACTCCTCAACTCATTAACTCATAAACTCTTTTGGAGTCTCCTACCCAAAAATTTCAGCAGAACCGCGCTGCGGCCGAAGGGGCCGAAATGTCGTTTATCGACCACCTGGAGGCGCTGCGCTGGCACATCATCCGGGCCGCCATTGCCGTGGTGGTGTTTGCTACCACGGCCTTTCTGGCCAAGGATTTCCTGTTTCACGACCTGATTCTGGGGCCCTCACGCGCTGACTTCTGGACGTACCGCATGTTCTGCAAGCTCGGGCAGGCACTTAACAACGCCGACCTGTGCATGGACAAGGTGGGCTTCATCATTCAGAACCGCGAGATGAGCGGGCAGCTGACCATGCACATCAGCACCTCGTTTATCGTGGGGCTGGTGCTGGGCTTTCCGTACTTGTTCTGGGAAGTCTGGCGCTTCGTGAAGCCCGGCCTGTACCCGCACGAGCGGGCCAACTCGCGCGGGGCGGTGTTCTTTGTGTCGCTGCTCTTCGCTTTTGGCCTGCTGTTCGGCTACTACATTGCCGCGCCGCTGAGCATCAACTTTCTGGCTTCGTACACGGTGGACCCCACCATCGAAAACCAGATTGACCTGCAGAGCTACCTGTCCACGCTCACCACGATGTCCCTGTCGTGTGCCTTCGTGTTCGAGCTGCCCATGATTGTGTTCTTCCTGGCCAAGGCCGGGCTGATTACGCACGAAATCATGCGCATGTACCGCAAGCACGCTATTGTGGTCATCCTCATTGTGGCGGCCGTGATTACGCCGCCCGATGTATCGTCGCAGATCATCGTGACGCTGCCCATCCTGGCGCTGTACGAGCTGAGCATCCACATTGCCCGCGTGGTGCGCCGCAAGAACGTGGAGCGCTTGAATCAGCAGCTGGCCGATAATCAGGGCGTTGTCGAGGGGTAGTGTGCCAATGGGATAGAATGTGCTGACGTGCTGATGGAACCTGACCTCATTGGCACGTCAGCACATTTTCGCATACGGCCATTCCCTCATTAGCACCTCCGCTCATTTCATCACATTAGCACACATTGACAGAATGAAACCTCTCGCCATCGGCTCCGACCACGCCGGCTTTGCTTACAAGGAACTGCTGAAACCCTGGCTGAGCGAGCAAGGCTACGATGTGAAGGACTTCGGCACGCACTCCGCCGAGTCGGCCGATTACCCCGACTTTGCTCACCCCCTGGCCGCGGCGGTGGCCGCCGGCGAGTTTGCGCAGGGCATCCTGATCTGCGGCTCGGCCAACGGCGTGTGCATCACCGCCAACAAGCACCAAGGGGTGCGCGCCGCCATTGCCTGGTTGCCCGAGCTGGCCGCCCTGGCCCGTCAGCACAACAACGCCAACGTGCTCTGCCTGCCCGCCCGCTACGTGAGCGAAGACGAGGCCAAGCAGATTGCCACGCAGTTTTTGACCACCGCCTTTGAGGGCGGCCGCCACCAGACCCGCGTCGGCAAGATTGACGCTTGTTAAGTGGTAAACTGGTGAGTTGACGTTCAGGCGGCACCTCATTGGCCATCGGCCCTCTTAGCCAAACGGCCCCGGCAACATTGGTTGCCGGGGCCGTTGCGCGTTGACGGTTTTGAACGTCAACTCACCAGTTCACTATTTCACCACCTCACCACTCAGCCGGTATACCCGCCGCGTGCTGGTGCGCTCGTAGCGCCCGAAGGTGCCGGGCAGCTTGTAGCGCAGCTCGGGCAGCAGGCCGGCCTCATCGATGAGGTAAGGCGGGGGCTGCGGAATGTTATGGGCGAGGCGGAATATGGCCGCGTACTCGTTCAGGTGTCCAAAATCCCGCTTGGCCAGTTCCCAGTCGATGTAGGGCGTGGCGGTGTAGTTCTCGACGTAGGCCCCGCGGCCGGCCCCGAGCACCAGCACCTGTTGGCCCTTCAGGGCGGCGTAGCGCGGCTCTGGCCGGGCCGCATAGTTGGCTTCCGAGGGCAAGTGCAGCGCCGTGGTCAGGCCCAGCACTTGCCGGTAGCGCACCCCCACCACGGCCGCCACCACTACCAGCAGTAGTACCTCGGCTATCCAGACGCGGCGGGTGCGCTGCCACAGAAACAAGCCGAAATACGCGGCCGGCGGCAGCATCACGAGCAACAGACCCGGCGCCGAGGCGCGCAGCGCCGCCCCCACTACCAGTGCCACCGCCAGCCACACCAGCATCAGCTGCTGAAACTTCACCTGAAATACCAATCCCAGCGAGGAGGTGAACATGCGCAGCAGGCTGGCTACCACCACTAAGCCGGGCAGTACCAGCAGGCCGAGCTGCAGGGAGCGGGGCAGGGCATCGGCCCCGGCGGCCCAGTTCAGCATGGGCTCCAGGTGCAGCTGCCGGAACAGGGGCAGCGTGTCGGTGTAGAGAAAGAACGTGGCCACGGCCGCGTAGGGGAAGGCAAAGCCGCAGAGCAACAGCAGGAAGCTGCGGAAACTGTTGGCGGCGAAGCTGATAACGGCAAACAAGCCCAGCAGCAGCAGCCAGGCCAACGGCAGGTAGCACAAAGCCGCCACGCCCAGCAGAAAGCCCGCCCGAAACAAGCGGCTGCTGTCGTAGCCCTCGCGGGAGGTGGGTAGCAGGGCACTCAGGGCAAACACCACGAACGTCTGCCCCAGCAGCAGGGGCGAAAGTGTGTCCAGCTCCGCCGTGACGCTGGCCAGCAGCACGTACATGAGCGCCGCCAGGTAGCCGCGCTCGGGGTGCACGTTGTAGCGATTCAGCACCACGCTCAGGCGCACGGCCTGCGTCAGGACCAGCGCCAGGGCCAGCAGCCGGTACAAAAGCCAGGAGCGCGGCAGGGCCAGATCGAGCAACCCGTACACGGCGGCGGCCAGCGGGGCGGTGTGGTCGTATACGTCGCGGTAGAGCAGGGCGCCGGCGTGCAGCCGCTCGCCCACCAGCCAGCCGCGCAGCTCGGCCAGGCTCAGCGGCACCTCGCCCAGCCACAGCAGCGGCAGGCGCAGGCCCAAGGCCAGCAATACCAGGAGCACTAGACGGGAGGGCAGCGTACTTCGGAAAAACTCCAGCAATGCAGTCGGTGAGTTAAGGAGTTTGTGAGTGTAGGAGTTTGTGAGTTTAAGAGTTAGTCAGGTAGACTACTCTACTGATTTTACTCACCAATCGGTGCTCAAAGGTAGCGCCGCCCAGCCGCTGTACGGCGCATTGCACGACGGGGCTCGTGGGCCGGTTTCCTTAACTCTTAAACCCACAAACCCCTAAACTCGATAACTCCTAAACTCAATAACTCTCAACCTCCTTTACCTTTGCGCATTCTATGGATAGCAAACGACAGCAGAAATTCGCCAGCCTGCTTACTAAAGAACTGGACGAGGTGTTTCGGCGCGACATGCCGCACCTGTTTGCCGGCACGCTGCCGCCGAGCATTACCGCCTTGCGCGTCAGCCCCGACCTGGGCGTGGCCAGCGTGTACCTGAGCGTGCTGCTGAGCCAGAACCCGCAGCAACAGGTGCAGCTGATTCAGGACAACACCAAGGAAATCCGCTTTGCCCTGGCCAAGCGCGTGCGCAACCAGATGCGCGTGGTGCCGGACCTGCGCTTCTTCCTCGACAACTCGGCGGCCTACGCCACGCACATGGATAAGGTCATTTCGGACCTGAACATCCCGCCCGCCCCGCCCGAAGAAGACGACCAGCCCCAGCGCCCCCGCCTCTTCAACGACGAAGAATAAGCCAAAGGTGAAATTGTGAAAGGTGAAGTTGTGAAGGCCGATAGGCGGCCCGCACGCTCCACTTCACAATTTCACAAGTTCACAAATTCACCTTTACCTCCTTGCACTACGACCCGATTAAACGCTCCCTGGGCAACGTATTCAACCGCACGCCCTGGCTGCGCCGGCTGTTTTACAATATGCTCGACCTGCTGCTGCTGCGCACCTGGCACGTGCACCGCGAGCTGCGCCAGTGGGCCAAGGGCCGCCATGACCAGGCGCTGAATATCCTCGACGCCGGCGCCGGCTACGGCCAGTACACCTACTGGCTGTCGGGCATGAGCCCCAAGTGGCAGATTCTGGCCGTGGATGTGAAGGACGAGCAAGTAGCCGACAGCAACAACTTCTTCCGCCAGATCGGGCGCCGCAACGTGCAGTTTGCCGTGCAGGACCTCGTGCTCTACCAGCAGCCGAACTCCTTCGACCTGGCCCTGAGCATCGACGTGATGGAGCACATCCTGGAAGACGTGGAAGTGATGACCAACCTACACGCCTCGCTCAAGGATGGCGGCATGCTCATCATCAGCACCCCTTCCGACCAGGGCGGTTCCGATGTGCACGGCGCCGAAGATGCCTCCTTTATTGAGGAGCACGTGCGCGACGGCTACAACATCGACGAGATTCAGCAGAAGCTGCGCACCGCCGGCTTCGACCGCATCGAGGCCAAGTATTCGTACGGGCTGCCCGGTCAGATTTCCTGGCGCCTGAGCATGAAGTGGCCCATCCTGATGCTGGGCATTTCGAAAGTGTTTTTCATCCTGTTGCCGTTCTACTACCTCGTTACTTTCCCGCTCTGCCTGCTGCTGAACTGGCTCGACAGCACGTCGCGCCACGATTCGGGCACGGGCCTGATCGTGAAAGCATGGAAATAAGAACCCGGCCGGTAGTTACTCGTAAGCTACCGGCCGGACACTTTTAGTTCGATGCTCATTGTTTGAGCCCGCCTCCGCCGCATGAACGTCCCCTACCTGATAGCCTGGCGCTACTTCCGCTCGAAGAAAAAGCGCAACATCATCAGCATCATCTCCAACATCTCGATGATTGGGGTGGCTGTGGGCACGATGGCGCTGATCATTGTGCTGTCGGTGTTCAACGGGCTTGAAGACCTCGTCCGCTCGCTCTATAGCAAGTCCGACCCCGACCTGAAAATCACCGCTATGCAGGGCAAGTCCTTTCCGGTGGATGCCTTTCTGCTGGGCCGGGTGCGGGCCGTGCCCGGGGTGCAGCTGGTGACCGAAGTAATCGAGGACAACGCCCTGCTGCGCTACCACGAGCGGCAGATGGTGGTGAAGCTCAAGGGGGTATCCGAAAATTATTACCAGCAGAGTGAAATCGACTCGGCCATTGTGGACGGCACCCACGAGCTTCGCCGCAACGGGGAGGACTTTGCCCTCATCGGCGCCGGCGTACAGCACGAGCTGAGCATCGCGCTGGAAAACCGCTTTTCGCCCTTGCAGCTGCTCTACCCGCGCAATACGCCGGGCAAGCGCACCCTAAGCATCAACCCCGAAAACGCCTTCAATCAGGAGCCCATTCTGGCCGGCGGCGTCTTTGCCATCGAGCAGCACGTCGACGACAGCTACATCTTCGTACCGCTACCGTTTGCCCAGCGCCTGCTGCGCTACGACAACCGCCGCACCGCGCTGGAAGTAAAGGCCAGCCCGCAGCGCGCCCTCGAAGACACCAAGGCCGAGCTAAAGCAGGTGCTCGGCCCCGGCTTTGCCGTGCTCGATTCCGACGAGCAGCACGTGTCGCTGCTCAAGGCCATCAAGGTGGAGAAGATGTTCGTCTTCATCACCTTCGCTTTTATCCTGCTCATTGCCTCGCTCAACATCTTCTTCTCGCTCTCGATGCTGGTCATCGACAAGCGCAAGGACGTGGCCATCCTGATGGCTATGGGCGCCACGCCCAACATCATTCGGCGGGTGTTCCTGATGGAAGGCGCCATCGTGGCGCAGGTTGGGGCTGTGGTAGGCCTGGGCCTGGGCGTTAGCATTTGCTGGCTGCAGCAGCGCTTCGGGCTCGTCTCGATGGGCATGGCGACCAGCGTAGTCAACGCTTACCCGGTAAAAATGCAGGTGGCCGACGTGATATGGGTCGGCATTGCCATCGTGTTGATTACCATTGCGGTATCCATCCGCCCGGCGCTGAACGCCCCCCAGATTGACCTGCGGGAGAACCTGTAGGCCGCCACAATTCGTTGATTGAGGACGCAACCCAAACAGCTTTTTCGCTGTATTTGGCCGGGACTACTTGTCTTTAGGTCATGGAAATCAGCAGCTTAGTAGGCTTATATAAATATTATCAGATTTTATTTTAATTTTTCCAAAAAAATAAAGAAGTTAGCATTTGTTCCTACTTTCGACGTTGCTTTTGCTGCTGCTGCTATGAAGGTTTCTACCGCACAGCCTTTTCAAATTGTTTACTCGCTGCTCGCGCACGAGTACTTAGGCTACCTGTTTGAGTCTTACGTAGTTCAGCTCAGCCCCAAAGGCCAGCTGACGCTGCAGCACCAAAACGTGTCGGCGATGAACGCCGCCGAGTTTGCCGACGGGCTTGATGAAAGGGACTTTGAACTGATTGCTCTGACCGACCAGATTCAGCAGGACGCGGTCATCAAGGAGTTCTGGTCGAAGAAGACCACGCCAGCCGATTTCTTCCTCAAGCAGTACGACGCCGAGAAGGGCGACAAGGCCTTGCAGGAGCGCATCAGCCAGTACGTGCAGCAGCGCATGGGCCAGATCCTGCAGCGCTTGAAGGGCAAGCAGGTATTCATCATGGGCAAGGACGGCGAGCCGACCTGGAAGGAAATCCAGGTGGCGCCCGAGCCGGCTTCGGTGCTCTTCCACTTCCGCCGCAACCCCGAGAATACCCACTACTTTCCCACCATTCAGTACCGCGGGCAGAAGCTGGACTTCCAGCAGCGCGACGCGGTGATGGTGTGCTGCCAGCCGGCCTGGATGCTGCTCGACGGCATGCTCCACAACTTCCGCAACGATGTGGACGGCAAGAAGCTGCAGCCCTTCCTGACAAAGAAGTTCATCATCATTCCGCGGCAGGTAGAAGACAGCTACTACCAGCGCTTCGTGGCACCTCTGGTAGAGTCGTTCGACGTGCACGCCCGCGGCTTCGATATCCGCTCGGAGCGCTACCAGGCGAAGCCCCACCTGATCTTCTCCGATGTGCCCAGCAGCGGCGGCACCACGGTGTACGAAACCGAAGACAACCGCCGCAGCACCACCACGGCCGACGCCGGCTCGGAGCAGATTCATTTCGATGTGGCGTTTCAGTACGGCAACCACATCGTGCGCAACCACGACAAGCGCGTGAGCGTGCAGCTGGAAAAAACCTCCGACTCGTACGTATTCCACCGTCTCATCCGCGACCTGGAAAACGAGCAGGTGTTTATCCGGGAGCTGCAGGACCGGGCGCTGGAAGTGCGCAACGGCCGCGCCGTGCTCGAAAAAGCCACCGCTTTCAAGTGGCTGCACTCGCACGCCGAGGAACTGGCCCGGCTGGGCTTCACCGTGCAGCAGGGCTCCAACTCGGGCAAGGACTACTTTATCGGCACGGTCACCGTCAAGGTGGGCATCACCGAAAACAACGACTGGTTCGACATCCACGGCACGGTGCGCTTCGGGGAGTTCGAAATTCCCTTCGTGAAGCTGCGGCCCTACATCCTGCAGAAGCGCCACGAGTTCAAGCTCCCGAACGGGCAGATTGCCATCATTCCGGAGGAGTGGTTTGCGCAGTACCTGGAGCTGTTTGCCTTTTCGGAGGAGCACCACCACTCGCTCACGCTCAAGAAGCACCACGTAGCGCTGGTATCGGACCTGGAGAATGGCAACCTGGCCACCGTGACCATGAGCCGCAAGCTGGAGCGCCTGCGGGGCTTCGAAGTGGTGGAAGACCGGCCGTTGCCGGCGGGCTTCCAGGGCACCTTGCGCCCCTACCAGCAGGCGGGCTACAACTGGCTGCACTTCGTGCAGGACTATCACTTTGGTGGCTGCCTGGCCGACGACATGGGCCTGGGCAAGACGGTGCAGACCTTGGCCATGCTGCTGCAGCGCAAGGAAAGCGGTGCGGCCGGCGGTGCCGCTTCGCTGCTGGTGATGCCCACGTCGCTGGTGTACAACTGGCTGAACGAGGCGCAGAAGTTTACCCCGGGCCTGCGCGTGCTCACCTACACTGGCACCTACCGCGACAAAAACGTGGAGCAGTTTGCCGACTATGACCTCATTCTGACCTCGTACGGCATCGTGCGCCTGGATGCGGAACTGCTCAAGACTTACAAGTTCGACTACGTTATCCTGGACGAGTCGCAGGCCATCAAGAACCCCGGCTCCACGACCTCGCAGGCCGTGCGGCACCTGCACTCCCGCCACCGCCTTATCCTGACGGGTACGCCGGTGGAGAACAGCACCATGGACCTCTGGTCGCAGATGTCGTTCATCAACCCCGGCCTGCTCGGCTCGCAGACGTTTTTCCGCAAGGAGTTCCTCAAGCCCATCGAGAAAGACAAGGACGAGGTGAAGACGCGTCGCCTGCACGCGCTCATCAAGCCCTTCATCCTGCGCCGGCACAAGGCCCAGGTGGCCACGGAACTGCCGGAGAAGATTGAGAACCTGAGCTACTGCCGGATGACTGAGGAGCAGGAAAGCTGCTACGAGGAAACCAAAAGCTACTACCGCAACAAGATTCTGCAGAGCATCGAGGAGCACGGCACGGCCAGCACGCAGTTTATGCTGCTGCAGGGCCTCACCAAGCTGCGCCAGATTGCCAACCACCCCAAGATGGCCGACGAGCAGTACGAGCACGAGTCGGGCAAGCTGCGCGAGGTGGTGCGCATGATCAAGGGCGTGGTGGCCGAGGGGCACAAGGTGCTGGTATTTAGCCAGTTCGTGAAGCACCTGGAAATCGTGCGGCACGCCCTGGACGAAAAGCAAATCGAGTACGCCTACCTCGACGGCAACACCCGCGACCGGCAAAAAGAAGTGGCGCGCTTCCAGGAAACGGAGGACCTACGTGTGTTCCTGATCAGCCTGAAAGCCGGCGGCGTGGGCCTGAACCTGACCGCCGCCGACTACGTGTTCATTCTCGACCCGTGGTGGAACCCCGCCGTGGAAGCCCAGGCCGTGGACCGCGCCCACCGCATCGGGCAGGAGCGCACGGTGTTCACCTACAAGTTCATCACTAAGGGCACGGTGGAGGAGAAAATCCTGGCCCTGCAGAACCGCAAGATTCAGCTGGTGTCCGACTTGATTACCACCGACGAGGCCATCATCAAGAGTCTCACCAAGGAGGATATCGAGGAGTTGCTGGGCTAACGAGCCGGCGGTTTCGCTAACAATTGTTGCAGCTCCTGCGCTTCGGCCAGGAGCTGCTGCTGTTTTTGGGGATAGGCAGAGACAGAGGTTGGAACCGCTTGATTTTGGTCTTGGAGCCAGCGAACTAGGCAGCCTTCGCTGAAGTAATAGCGGCGGGTACTACGCGTAGAGCCGGCTAGGGAAGGACGCTGCTGCAGGTGTACGGCATAGTTTTGCGCCCGTTCGAGTACGAAAATCAGCTGACCCTGCGCAAAGTAGTAGCCGGTGTGCATCTGGCCCATCTCGCCGTAAACGTCAGCCTCAACCAGCCGCAGCTCCTGCCGCTGAAAGTAGCCCGTAGCGGCAGCGCCCTCCGTGGACCAATCTAACAAGTCAATCCTGCGCCTACGCATAGTAGGCAAGGCCTGTCGGGTGGCGGCATATTGCTGGCGAATAAAGGCAATATCCGTGTCCGGGTTATTTGCTAGAGGTACCAAGGTGCTGAAAAAGGCGGTGCAGGTAGCAATGGTAATAGGTAGCGTCAGCATGGCTTAGGATAATGAGTTAGTGATTGATGGCTTGTGGGCGTTAGTCTCAGTGAGCAAGTAAGCCCGGTGCCGGGATTGGGAAGACGCTCAAGTTAGTATCGTCGCTGCAAACTCCGTAGCTAGAGCCGCTATGCGCGTCACGTCGGCTCGCGTGTGCAGGGCCGATAATACCACCCGCGTAATGGGCGGGTCGGTGGGCGTAGGATAGTGCAAGCTAGAAATCAGCACGCCCCGCATTTCCATAAACTCGCCCAGCTGCACCTGTGGCGTGTAGAACACGGGAAAGTCGGGCGCTGATTGGAACAGCCCCAGCTTCGTCGTAGCCGCCCGAAACTGCCCAGTATTAGTCTGCAGCTGCGCCCGCGCCTGCTGGTACAGCTCTTTGGCCCGCACGAATGCGTAGAGGTACGCCGGTACCACGGGCGAGGAAGCACCGAAAAAAGCGCTACGCCGTAGCTCTTCGATAAACCGCTCGTCGGCCAGCACCACGCCGCCGGGAATACCGCAGGCTTTGCCCAGGGAGCTGACGATGACCAACTGCACGCTCGGCGGCACCTGAATTTCGCCGCAGATACCCGTGCCATCGGGGCCAATGACGCCCAGGCCGTGCGAATCATCAATGAGGAGGGTGAGGGGGCGGTCGGTAGGCAGCTCCTGGGCCCAGCCGAAGTCGTAGCGCTGCACGCGCAGCGGGTCCAGCGAATTAGCCACGATGACCACCGGCTGGGGCGTTTCGTGGCGCAGGCGGCGCAGCAGGTGCTGGGCCCAGTCGTCGAAGGTGCGGGTAGTAGCAGCCGGCGCGGCGTGCTCCGTCAGCCACGCGGCGGGGTGGGTGCCGGGGGCGTATTCAAAGCGGCCGGCGCGGGCCAGGGCCTTCACCGCCATCTGCCCGGCCAGGTAGCCCGAGGATACCGTGAGAGCCGCGGGCAGGCCCACCCAGGTGGCTAGGAAGGCTTCGGCTTCCTCGTACACGCGCAACCGCAAGGAGCCGTGCCGGGAGCTGCCGTAGTTGGTGCCGTAGCGGCTCAGGCCCTCGGCCAGCAGGGCGGCAAACTCCGGGTTGCGGGCCATGCCCAGGTAGCTAGTACCGCTGCAGTACAGATACTCGCGGCCATCCGGGGCGAGGAGGGTGCGGCTAGGCAGGGAATCAGCGTGCAGCATGGAAGACGAGGAATAAGCCGCGCAAAGAGCAGCTTCAACTTACAAGCTTTCGGCCAGCTGCGCCAACCAAGTGCCGCCCCGCGTAGTTAGCCAGCTGTATGCACTTGCTCCTGCGCACCACCGTTGTCCAACCGCCCGCCCAGGTCTGGGCCGGCTTCACCCGCCAGCTTTTCCTCGACCTGGCCCCGCCCCTGCCCCAGATGCGGCTGCACCGCTTCGACGGCTGCCGGCGCGGCGACGTGGTCGAAATCGAGCTGCACCTGGGCCCGCTGAGCCTGGGCCACTGGACTTCGCTGATTACCGAACACGGGGAGCTGCCCGGCGACGGGCGTTACTTTGTGGACGAGGGCCAGCAGCTGCCCGGCCCGCTACGCTTCTGGCGGCACCGCCACCTGCTGGAGGCGGCCCCCGACGGCGGCTGCGTCATCGTGGAAGACCTGGAGTACCGTACCCCGCTGCGCCTGCTCGATTGGCTGGCCTACCCCTTGATGTGGGCGCAGTTTGCCTGGCGGCGGCCTATTTACCGCCGCTACTTCGGCCAGCCGCGGGGCTAGTGCAGCGGCAGCACCATGCGTATATCGGCCCGCTGGTACTCCGAGGCGGGCAGCGGCGCCTCCACGAAGCCCAGCTTGCGGTACAGACTCAGGGCCGGGGCCAGCTTGCGGTTGGAAAGCAGCTCGATTTCGTGGGCGCCGATTTCACGGGCTTTTTGAATGGCCGCTTGCCCCAGTAGCCAGCCGATGCCAAGGCCCTGGGCGGCCGGCGTCACTGCCATCTTGGCCAGCTCGTACACGCCCTCGTGCTCCTTGATGAGGGCGCAGGTGCCCACCAGCTCGCCTTGGTGCCGGGCCATGAAGATGTAGCCGCCGGGCGCGAGAATGTAGCCCTCGGGGTCGTCGAGCATGCGGCGGTCCAGGTCTTCAAGGGCGAAGTAGCGCGTAATCCACTCCACGTTCAGGTCGCGGAAGGCGGCGCGGTGTTCGGGCTGGTAGGGCAGAATATCGACGGAGGCAACGGGCGTGTGCATGGGGCGAAAAGCGTAATGAGGCGGCGAAGGACGCCCGTAAATGCACGCCGGGCAAGAACGTACACGCGCTGCGGGCTACTTACACCGAGGTAAGTTTTGGCTCCATTTGCCCGGTGGGGCTTTGGTAGACCCCGGTCAGCGCCTGTTTTTTTTGCTTGCGGTACGCGTGGCCCCAGTACCACATCTGCTTCAGCACCGGGCACAGGGTGTAGCCGTAGGCCGTGAGGCTGTACTCCACCCGCGGCGGCACCTCCGCAAACACCTGCCGCTGCACCAGGCCAGCGGCTTCCAGCTCGCGCAGCTGCTTGGTCAGAATCCGCTCGCTGACGGCTTCGCCCAGGTGGCGGCGCACGTCGCTAAAGCGGCGCGGGGCGGGGTTCAGGTACATCAGGATATCGGCTTTGTGCTTGCCCTTGATGAGTTGAACGAGGACATCAATGGGGTTTTCCATGGCGTAGCATACGCAAAACGGCCCGCTCCCGGGCGGCCACGGGCCGGAATCGGGCCGGGTAGGCCCGAAATAGAGGGTCGGACCCTCGAAATCGGGCTAACCTGGCTCGGAATCGACTTAAAGTGGACCGTAATGCATCCAATCTGGTTCAGAAAGGAGCTAAAATGGCTCGAATCGAAGCTAAGCTGGCTCGGGAGCGGGCCAAAGTGGTTCGAAATCGGAGGTTCGCCCCCGATTTGCTAAGTCTGACTCCTGATTTTGGGCCTGCTTCACCGGGCAAGGCGGCCAGGGTAGCGGCCGTCACGCGGCGGTTAACGAACTTTGTGGTTTGCTACTTGCGTTGCCCCGTCTATGCCTCAACCCGCTGCCTCCGTCACCCTCAAGCCCGGTAAAGATCAATCCCTGCGTCGCCTGCACCCCTGGGTATTTTCGGGCGCCATTGCCCGCATGCAGGGCGAAGTGCTGGAAGGCAACGTGGTAGCGGTACACGCCCACAACGGCGAGCTGCTGGGAGCGGGGCACTACGCGCCCGGCTCCATTGCGGTGCGCATGCTGGCCTTCGGCGAAGCCGCCGCCGCGCCCGTCGACGAAGCCTTCTGGGTGGAAAAGCTGCGCAACGCCTACCAGCTGCGCCACAGCCTGGGCCTGACGGGCCAGGGCAAGACCAACGTGTACCGCCTCGCCCACGCTGAGGGCGACGGGCTGCCTGGCCTCATCATCGACGTGTACGGCGACGTGGCCGTGGTGCAGGCCCACAGCGCCGGCATGTACCAGGCCCGCGAAGCCATTGCTGCGGCCTTGCAGCAGGCCGTGCCCGGCCTGCGCGCCATCTACGACAAGAGCAGCGAAACCGTGCCCGCTAAGGCCGCGCCCGGCGCCCAAAACGATTACCTCTTTGGCCAGAGCACCGGCACGGAGCACGTGGTGGAGGAAAACGGCCACCGCTTCGCCGTGGATTGGGAAACGGGCCAGAAAACCGGCTTTTTCATCGACCAGCGCGACAACCGCGCCCTGCTGGCCCGCTACGCCCCCGGCCGGCGCGTGCTGAATACGTTCTGCTACACCGGCGGCTTCTCGGTATACGCCCTGCAGGCCGGCGCCGAGCTGGTGCACTCCGTCGATTCGAGCAAAAAGGCCATCGAACTGACCAACCGCAACGCCGAGCTGACCGGCCTCGCGGACAAGCACGAGGCCTACGCCCAGGACGTATTCAGCTTCCTCAAGGACCGCCACAACCAGTACGACCTCATCGTGCTCGACCCGCCGGCCTTTGCCAAGCACCTCTCGGCCCGCCACAACGCGCTGATGGGCTACAAGCGCCTGAACGTGGCCGGCATCAAGCAGATTGCGCCCGGCGGGCTGCTCTTCACGTTCAGCTGCTCGCAGGTGGTGAGCATGGAGCTGTTTGAGGGCGCCATCATGGCCGCCGCCATCGAAGCCGGCCGCCCGGCACGCATCCTGCACCGCCTCACCCAGCCCGCCGACCACCCCGTGAGCCTGTTCCACCCTGAGGGTGAGTACCTGAAGGGCCTGGTGCTGGCGGTAGATTAAGAGAACTGGTGACGTTGTTTACCCTGTCATCCTTGATCCAGCGTCTGCAACGCGAAGGACCTTCCCACGTGTGAACGAGTCGTTGTTACGATTATCGTTCTGCGGTGAGAAGGGCCTGGTGCGGACGCCAGATCAAGGATGATAGACATGTTACGGCTAGAGGTCGTAACTAGCTCCTTACTGCTTGCCCGGCTGCGGCATCTGCATCAAGAACTGGCTGCCGCCCGCGCCGCCGGTGTACGTGGGCACCTGGCTGCCGCCCTTTTCCCAGGCCTCGATCCAGCGCATCTGCACCAGCAGCGGCGTGAGCGACTGCTGCTGCTTTTCGTTGGCGTAAGCCTGCGCGTCGGCGGCGATGCGGATGGCTTTGGCGCGGCCCTCGGCCTCGGCGATGTTGATGCGGGCCTGGGCTTCGGCCTGGCGGATGCGGTTTTCGGTCTGCAGGCCGGTTTGCACGGCCGTGTTTTTGGCGTCGATGGCGGCCTTGAGGCTGGCGGGCGGCTCCAGCTTGGTGGTGATTTGCTGCACGGTGATGCCCACGCCTTGCAGCTGGTTGATCAAGGCGGCTTTGACCTGCGCCTCGTAGCTGCCGCGGTTGCTGATGAGGCTGTCGGCGGTGTAGCGGTTGGTGGCCACGCGGTAAGCCTCGTACACGGCCGTTTTCAGGAAGCCGTTTTCGATGTCGGGCAGCGGGCGGCGGTACTGGCGGAAGATGTCGTCCACCTTGTCCTGCTGGATGAAGTAGTTCAGGCTGGGCGCCACGCCGAAGCCCGAGCCGTCCTTGCTCTGCACCTCAAACTCCTCGTACTCCTTGTGCTGGGTGTACACCGGAAACTCGTACACGGCCGTGCTCAGGGGCGAGTAAAATACCCAGCCGGTGGTGTAGGTAATATCATCGACGCCGCGGCCTGAGCCGGTCAGGTTCACTTTGATGCCCACGTTGCCGGCGTCGATGCGCTCCACCTTCACCAGGCTGCACGCCGCAATGAAGGCGACAAACACGAGGCCCACGAAAATCAGAGGACGCAGCCAGCGGCGGCTGGCGGGAGAGTAATCTTGGTTCATACGCACAAGGAAAAGAATCAGGAAGAAAGGCTTAGCGCGGGGGCAACCGGCGCAGCAGGGCCCGCCCGGCCTGGTAGAACGACGCGGCCACGCCAAACAGCAGCGCGCCGAGCCCCAGCAGGCCGGCGGCTACCGCCCAGTTGGAGGGCCGGTTGAGCAAATCGAGGCAACGCGGCAGCAGCAGGGGTACGGCCCCGGCGTAGAACAGCAGCCAGCCGAGCAGCCGCCAGTGAACGGGACGAATAAGCGGGGGCATGACCTCGGGCAGAAAAAACAGGGCGGCGAATGGATGAGCCAATATCCGAAGTGTGCCGCACAATGCCGAGCAGGAAGCCGGGCGACACGGGCGACCCGGCTTTGGAGACGCATGAGTACCTTGCCGGACGCTGCAGAGTGGTGCGTACCGGCGCGGCCCGCGCTGCTGTCGACTGCCCTCAAGCGCGTTTTGCCGCCAAGTTATGTCCGTATTTCAGTCAGCCATTCGCCTGCCTTACCTGCCGCTGCTCGCTGCACTCCTCGTAGCTTGCGGCGAGCAGCGTCGTCCTGCCGAAAAGCCCGCTGCCGCACCTGCAGTGGACAGCACGGCGCGGGCACCTGCTCCGGCTCCACCCGATACCGTGGATGCCAGCCAGACGAGCTTCAGCTTCGGCGGCGGGCGCGACACCTCGTTTACGCTCAACGGGCAGCGTTACCGCCTGCTGCTACGCGCCGAAACTGACTCGGCCAAGCCGCTGACGGCCGTATCAGAGGGCATAGTCGGTGAGGCCTTCGCCGCCGATACCGCTACTTTCGCGCAAACGCAGCTGGTGCGTGGCTACGAGGGCGCCCAGCTTATCACCCTGCTCGATCCTGCTGGCCGTCAGGTATTCCGGCGTCGGTTGCCTAAGTCAGCTTTCTTCGCCGTAGCCGGCCGCGACGTGGTGACGGTAAGCGAGCCGCAGCGGCCGCGCTTCATCGGCGCCCACGGTCCTAGCCAGACGCTGGCTTTTACCATCGACATCGGCGTGCCCGGCAGCGACGTAAGCGAGCAGTGCGTGCTGCTGTTGGGCTTCGACGGGAATGTAAAGCGGCTGGCTATCAGCTACGCCTCCAGCTTCGGGGCGGCTGACTGCTCACCGCGCCTACTGCCCGATGGCACCGTGCTTACCTGCCAGGAGTTGATTTGGCCCGGCGGCATGTCGCACCTGGTTAAGCGCGAGTCTGAGCTGATTGCGGCCTTTATGCTTTCCGATACCACTTTGTGTACTGTGTACCGATACGGGGCATACAAAGCCGTCGAAACCAGTACCGGCAGCCCGACGGAGTACGAACCGTTGGACGACCTCGCCAGTGCCGGCTTCGCGGAGACGCAATGGGTGGAGAAAAAGAGCATGCGTAACTCCCCCAACGCATTCGTAATCAATACCAGAGGCCAGGTGCGCCGGGCTTTCCGCTACGAGGGCTATCAGGGGGCCATTGCCCACGCCGTGCCGCGGCGCTACGTATGGCAGACTCATTCTTACTACCTGCTCGATGAAGAGCGCGGCCTGTACGTGCTCGACAAGCACAACCCCACGCAGGGCGGTGAAATACGATTTAAGCAAATGCAGCGCTTCCGCAAGCCGCAACGGCCGCAGGAGGTGCGCTTCGTTATCGGCACCGAAACCCGCACCTTCGCTTTTTACGTCGATCCGGCGAAGCCAACCCAACTGCGCTACGAGCGTATCGAACGGCGCGACTAGCGGCGCAAACGAACCACCCCCGTTGCCGGTTTACCCCAGTCGTCTTACTCGCCGCCTCCTGCCATGTCCGTTTTGCCTGCCGGCCGCAAGCTGCGCCAAGCCTCGTCTTTGAAGCAACCCGTTGCCGTGGTGGGCGCCGGCATCGGCGGCATTGCCGCGGCCGTGCGTCTGGCGGCCACCGGCCACGCCGTGACGGTGTTCGAGGGTCGCGACTCCTTCGGGGGCAAGATGCACCAGTTTGAGCTGCCCGGCGGCTACCGCTTCGACGCCGGTCCGTCGCTCTTCACCTTGCCGGGGCTGGTCGACGAGCTGTTTCGCCTGGCCCAGCGCGACCCGCAGGACTACTTCCGCTACGAGCGGCTCGACCCTATCACCCAGTATTTCTTTGCCGACGGCACGCGCCTGACGGCCTGGGCCGAGGAGGAAAAGTTTGCGGCCGAAATCGAGCAGAAGCTGCAAGTACCGGCCGCCGAGGTACGGCGTTTCCTGCGCAGCTCCCAGCGCGCCTACGAAGCCACCGCGCCTACGTTCCTGCACAAGTCGCTGCACCGGGCCAAGAGCTACCTGAGCCCCGACACGCTGCGGGCCGTGGCCGAAATGCCGCGCCTGGGCCTGCTCAGCACCATGCACGCCCGCCACGCGCGTGCCTTTCCGCAGGATGCGCGCCTGGTGCAGCTCTTCGACCGTTTTGCCACCTACAACGGCTCCGACCCCTACCAGGCCCCGGCCACCCTCTCGCTGATTCCGCACCTGGAGCACGGCCTCGGCGCCTACTACCCCGAGGGCGGCATCTACAGCATTGCCAGCAGCTTGGTGCGCCTGGCCGAGGAGCTGGGCGTGCAATTCCGCTACCAGGAGCCGGTGGAGGAAATCCTGACCGCCGGCGGCCACGTGACGGGCGTGCGCACGGCGCAGGATATCTACGATTTCGGCGTGGTGGTCAGCAATATGGACGTGGTGCCCACCTACCGCCGCCTGCTGCCCCGGCAGCCCGCGCCCGAGCGTACCCTGGCCCAGCCCCGCTCTTCCTCGGCCCTGATTTTTTACTGGGGTATCGCGCGCGAATTTCCGGAGCTGGGCGTGCACAACATCTTCTTCTCCAAGGATTACCAGCGCGAGTTCGAGGCCATCTTCCGCGACAAAACTGTGGCCGACGACGTGACCGTGTACGTGAACATCACCTCCAAGAAGACGCCCGCCGACGCGCCGTCCGGCCACGAAAACTGGTTTGTGATGGTGAACGTGCCCCACGACGAAGGCCAGGACTGGGAAGCGCTGCGCCGGCAGACGCGCGCCGCCGTGCTGCGCCGCCTGAACCAAGCCCTCGGCCTCGACGTTGCCCCTTTGATCCGGGCGGAGCGGGCTTGGACGCCGCCGGGCATTGCCGCCGATACGTCCTCGTTCGGCGGGGCGCTGTACGGCAGCTCCAGCAACACCATGCTGGCCGCCTTCCTGCGTCACCCCAATTTTTCGCGCCAACTCAATGGCCTGTACTTTTGCGGCGGCTCGGTGCACCCCGGCGGCGGCATTCCGCTCTGCCTGCTCTCGGCCCGCATAGTTGCTGACTTAATTAATGAGGAATGAAGAAGACGTCAGGAGGAATAGCCACACGACTACTCCTGCCTCCGCATTCTTCCCTCCGCATTCTTCCTTAGGATATCCCATGCCCCAACCAGATCAACTGACTACGCCCGTGGCTTCGCCGGCTGCTTCGGCCCCCGCGCCGCGCCGCCGGCTACTGGCGCAGTTCGTGCTGCTGCTCTTCTACGCTACCGGTTTTGTCGGTCTGGGCTTCTCGGATGACCCCGGCTTCTACCTGCAGTTCATGCCGCTCACCTTGCTGCTCACCGCGGCCGTGCTGCTCGGCTTCGACCGCCACAGCCCGGCACCCATGTTCGGCTGGTTTGCCCTCACGGTGATGCTGGTGGGCTTCTTCGTGGAAGTGGCCGGCGTGCAGACCAATGTCATCTTCGGGCACTACAGCTACGGCACCACCATGGGCCCCAAGCTGCTGGACGTGCCCATTATCATCGGGCTGAACTGGCTGATTCTGACCTACGTGACCGGCGGACTGGCCCAGCGCCTGCCCCTGCCGGGCTTCGTGCGGGCCCTGGTAGCGGCCTTGCTCATGGTGGGCATGGACGTGTGCATCGAGCCCGTGGCCGTGCACTTCGGCTGGTGGACCTGGTTTGCCGACGTGATACCGATGCAGAACTTTAAGGCGTGGTTCGCGGTGTCGCTCATTCTGCAGGTGTACCTGAACCGCAGCAACGTACAGCCGGGCCGCAACCCGCTGGTGCCGTTCGTGTACATGCTGCAACTCCTGTTCTTTTTTGGATTGGGCTGGCTGATCGGCTAACTTTAACAGCTGCCGTTCCCCTTCTCTTTCCCCTGAGTATGAGTCTGACCCTGCGCGACACGCTTCTGGAAGAAGCGCGTCAACTATTTATGCGGAACGGCATTGAGAGCCAGTCGCTGGAGCAAATCACCGCGGCCCTCGACATCTCGCCGGTCACCTTTCGCGAGATGTTTCACGACAAGGCCGACCTGGTGATGCAGGTAACGCAGCACGACATCGAGCGGCAGAAGCGGGAGCACGCGGAGCTGTTTGAGCGCGTGCCCAACCCCGTCGGGCGGCTGCTGGGCCTGCTGGAAATGGGCATCCGCGACCTGCAGCAAGTCACCGCCCCCACCTACTTCACCGACCTGATTCAGCACTACCCCGAGGCCTGGGAGGCCGGGCAGCAGCACCTGATGACGTACTCACACCCGCAGCTGCAGAGCCTGCTCAACGACGGGGTGCGCCAGAAGTTTATGCGCGGCGACATCAACATCGGCCTGGTCAGCAAAATCATCATCGAGCAGCTCAACATGATGCTCAACGAGCAGATTTTTCCGTCGAGCCGCTACAACATTGCCGAGGTATTCCGTAGCGTGTACCTGTACTACATCCGCGGCCTGTGCACCGAAGATGGCATTCAGGCCGCCGCCGCGCACTTCTCCCGCATGTAGCGCCCACCTAGCCCGAATCCTTACGCGCCCAACGCCAAACGCCCTTCCGGAGCTCCGGAAGGGCGTTTGGCGTTGGGCGCGTGGTACAGCTGCTTAGCTGATCGACACGCGCACTTTCTTGGTGTACTCGCGCAGGGCGGCGGTAAACTCCACGTTGTGGTCCTTCATGTGGTTGAGGATCCAGATGGCGGCAAAAACGTGGGTAAGCTGCTCGCCCTCGTCGCTGCCTTCCACCTCGAAGGAGGGCTGCCGCTCGTCGAGCAGGGCCTCTTCGGCTTCTACTAGGGTTTGCAGGGTCTGGCTTTCCACCAGGCGCTTGATGGCTGGGACTTTCATAGCTCGGCGCGGACTAGCGGATTTTGTCGATAAGAGCGGCTACGGCTTCTTCCTTGCTGGCGGCCACGCTGTCCACGAACTCACCGTTCTTGAACACGGCAAAGAAGGGCAGGTTGGTCACGTTGGCAGCTTTGCGGGCCTCCGGGCTTACTTCGGCGTTGATGTCGAGGAAGGCCACGTCGGTGTTGCCTTCGGCATCGGAGAGGCGCTTGAACTTGGGCGAGAACAGGCGGCAGTTGCCGCACCAGTCGGCGTAATACTTCACCACGACTTTGTCGTGCTGCTGCAGGAGTTGCTGAAAATCGGCGTCGGTGGCTTTGGTAACGGCCATTATTGGGAGAAAGTGGGTTGAAGCGAAATGTGGTAGATAAGAACGATTCTTATCTGAGCGCAAACCTAAAGCGTTTTGACTAGAAAAAAGTTTGACCGGCCGCTCAATGGTTGAATCAATGCGGGCCGTGGCGCAGCAAGCAGGAAAGCTCTGCCTGCGCTGACCCTGGTGCGGCGGCGCAAAGCTGCGCCTTAACAACCGTGGCCCCCGGCCCCGCCGTACAGGCAGCATGGTCTTCCGCTTCCTGCTGCCGCTGATACTGGTTTTGCTGAGTCTGAGTTGCTCATCGCCGGACAAGCCCACCGGCGGGGCGGCGGAGGCAGCTCCTGCTCCCCCGGTTATGCGCAACATCGTCTTCTTCGGTAACTCCCTCACGGCGGGCTACGGCCTGCCCGCCCCGCAATCATTTCCCTCGCTGATTCAGCAGAAAATCGACTCGCTGGGGCTGGCCTGGCAATGCATCAACGCGGGCGTGAGCGGCGAAACCACCGCCGGCGGCCTGCAGCGCCTGCCTACGGTGCTCAGCAAGCGCCGGCCGGACGTGTTCGTGCTGGAGCTGGGCGCCAACGATGGCCTGCGCGGCATCCCGGTGCGCGAAACCACCCAGAACCTGCAGCGCATCATCGACGCGGTGAAGCGCCAATACCCCGACTGCCGCATCGTGCTGGTGGGCATGGAGTTTCCCTTCGATCTGAGCGCCTTCGGCGGACACCAATACGGCCGCTACGCCGAGGATTTCAAGGCGCAGTTCCGGCCCTTGGCCGAGAAAAACCAGCTTGATTTTGTGCCCTTCTTGCTACAGGGCGTGCTCGGCCGCCCCGAGCTGAACCTGCCCGACCGCGCCCATCCCAATGCCGCTGGCTACCGCATCGTGGCCGAAAACGTGTGGGCAGTGCTGCAGCCGGTGCTGCAAAGGTGAGATGGTGAACTTGTGAAATGGTAAAGTGAGGTTCTGGCTCGCCCAACCGCCCTCGCTCCGACGAATAGAAAAAGCCCCAGTTGCGTTTGCAGCCGGGGCTTTTTCTATTCGTGAACAACGACGTTAAAGGTCAACTTGAGCGGACGCAGGCGCAACGAGGCCCAGTTGCTGATTCGTGAACAACAACGTTGAACGTCATTCACAACTTCACCCTTGCCTTAGGCGTTGTACATCAGCTCGTAGTACTCCGTAGCCATGCGGCCCGACTCGAACTGCGGCTCGACTTCGCGCATGGCGGTCTGCACGATTTTCCAGTAGTCGTTGGTTTTGCCGTAGTACAGGGGCAGGATTTCGTTCTGGAGCACGTCCAGCGTGCCGGCCGCTTCTTCGCGGTCCTTCTGCTCGTCGGGCGCGTCCAGGTCGGCCAGCGGGATGAGGAAGCCGTTTTCGCCGTGGCGCACGAACTCCGGAATCCAGCCGTCGGGGATGCTCAGGCTCAGGGAGCCGTTCATGGCGGCCGTCATGCCCGAGGTGCCGGAGGCTTCGCGCGGGAAGCGCGGGGTATTCAGCCAGATGTCGGAGCCCTTCTTGAGCAGGGCCGACAGGCCGAGCTCGTAGCCCACCAGTACAGCGCAGTTTTTCAGGTGCTTGGTGCGGGTAATCAGCTCGTTGAACAGGCTGATGGCGCCCTGGTCCTTGGGGTAAGGCTTACCGGCCCAGATGACCTGCACCGGGCGGTCAGTATTATTCACCAGCTCCTCGAAGCGGGCGAAGTCGTTCATAATCAGGTTGGCGCGCTTGTAGGCGGCGAAGCGGCGGGCCCACACCACCGTCAGCACGTCCGGATCGAGGAGCTTGCCGGTCTGGTTGGCCACTTCACGAAACAGCTCCTGCTTCAGCTCGCGCTTGCGAGCCTTCAGGTTCTTCACCGCGCTGCTGCTGGCCGAGTTCAGGGCCTTGTGCAGCTGCGCGTCGCGCCAGTAGGTGCCGTTCTGCGAGTTGGTGATGTGCACGATGGGGCACACGCCCGCGTAGTGGTTCCACATCTCGCGGGCCACGCGGCCGTGCACTTCCGACACGCCGTTGGCAATGCGCGCTAGGCGCAGGGCGGTGAGCGTGTAGTTCAGCTTGTCGTGCTCCACCATGCCCAGCTCACGCACTTCCTGGCCCGAGATGCCCGCGAAGAAGGTCATGTCTTCGAGCAGCTGCATGGGGTGCTCCTCGTTGCCGGCCAGCTCGGGGGTGTGCGTGGTGAACACCAAACGCTTCTGCACCTCCGTGAGGCTGCGGCCGTGCTTTTCATAGAGGTAGAAGCCCAGCGGCAGGCCGTGGCCTTCGTTGAGGTGGTACACCTCCGGCGTGCGGTTGATCAGGTCGAGCAGCTTGCCGCCGCCCACGCCCAGCAGGATGCTCTGGGCCACGCGGGCGGCCGTGTCGGCGTCGTAGAGGTGGTGGGAGATGGTGCGCGAGAGGTGGTCGTTTTCGGGGATGTCCGTGGTCAGGAAGAACATCGGGCAGGTGCCGAACACCTCCGGAGCGAGGTAAAAGGCCTTCACCTTCACCGGGGCCGAGTGGATGGTGATGTCGAACACGAAGCCGGTATCCTGCAGGAAGCTGTAGTGCTTCTCGGTGAAGTCGGCGCGCATGGTCTGATCTGCCTGCCGGCCCTGGTCGTAGTAGCCGTAGCTCCAGAGGATGCTAATGCCGATCAGGTTCTGCTTCAGCTCGTAGGCCGAGCGCATGTGCGAGCCGGCCAGAAAGCCCAGGCCGCCGGAGTAGGTCTTAAGAGCTTGGTCGATGGCAAATTCCATCGAGAAATACGCCGCCGACTTGCTGAACTCGGGGGCGGGTTGGTAGGAGGAGTAAGTAAAAGCCATGTGGAGAGAGGGGTGAAACGACGTCGGCCGGCTGCGGCCAGCCAACGAGTCGGCAAACCTAAAAAAATGACGCAACAAAAACGTCTTTGGGCCTGTCGCGACCGGAAGTACGAAAGGCAAATAAACAGCCGCAGGCCATATGGCGGCGGGCGCGTGCCGAAACCTGCCACCGTAAAGCCCTTGCGCTACGCGCCGTAACCGCTTTTTGCGCTGGAATGCCCTGGCTACAGGGAGGGTGCTGACGGGATAAGCGACTCAGAACGAAATAATTTGGTGAACCAAACGTAAGGCCGCGCACGTAACGGCGGAGTTGGACGCCGCTAGCCTGGCGCCCTGTTCTCCCCATCCCCTCCATACCCAACCGTATGCGCATTTTTTCCCGCTTGTGGGCCGCGCCCCTGCTGGCGCTGGCCGTGCTGGCCTGCTCCAAAAACGACCTGACGCCGAGCAACGGCATCACGCCCGGCACGGCCGTGGTCACGGCCGATGCTTCGGCTGCTGGCTTCCCCGAGGGCTTTAACACCGGCACCAAGACGGCCTACGCCGCGGGTACGGTGAGCTTCGGCTCCGGCGCGTGGACGCTCGACGACGCGCTGCTGGGCAATACCTCGGCCGACCCCAAAACGGGGGCGCAGTCGGTGCGCATCCGTAATGTGGGCAAGCTGTCGATGAACTTCGACGTGAGCAGCGGCGCCAGCACCGTGAGCATCGCCCACGCCGTGTACGGCACCGACGGGGCTTCCACCTGGGAGCTGTGGAAATCGGTGGACGGGGGCGCCAGCTACAGCAAAGTAGGCTCGACCATCACCACGAGCAGCACGGCGCTGCAAACGGCCACTTTCACCGTGAACCAGGCCGGGGCGGTGCGCTTCCAGATCCGCAAGGTGTCGGGCAGTACCAACCGCATCAACCTCGACGACGTGGACGTGCAGGCCTACAGCGGTAGCACCACCGGCTCGACGACGGGCAGCACTACCGGTACCACCACGGGCGGCACGACCATGGGCCCGAAGAAATTCCTCATCGACGGGGCGCACGGCGAGCTGGCCGGCAACGCCGACTGGGTGCTGGACGTGAACAGTGGCGTGGCCTCGCAGTTTCCTTCGCCGGCGGCCTCAGGCATCAGCAGCACTACCGCCGAGACGTACTGGACGGGCGCTATTTCCGCCTGGGGCGTGAGCCTGGTGAAGCTGGGCCACTCGGTGGAGCAGTTGCCCAGCGGCACGTTCACCTACGGCACCACCGGCACCCAGGACCTGAAGAATTACCACGTAGTCATTATCGACGAGCCGAACGTGCGCTTCAGCACGGCCGAGAAAACGGCTCTGCTGCAGTTTGTGCAGGACGGCGGCGGCCTGTTCATGATTTCGGACCACACCATCTCGGACCGCAACAACGACGGCTGGGACTCGCCCGACATCTGGAACGACCTGATGGCCGGCAACCCCTTCGGCATCACCGTCAACAAGGATAACGTGGTGGAAAACAGCACCAACGTGCTGGCCTCGTCTACCAATGCCATTCTGAGCGGTCCGCAGGGCGCCGTGTCGCAGCTCTCGTACCACAACGGCGCCACGGCCACGCTCAGCACCGCCGCCAACGCTTCGGTGAAAGGCCTGATCTGGCGCCTCTCCACCACGCAGGGTGCCTCGAACGTGATGTGCGCCTCAGCCACCTACGGCGCGGGCCGCATCGTATTCGTGGGGGATTCGTCGCCGGCCGACGACGGCACCGGCTCGCCCGGCAACACGGTGTACGACGGCTGGAACGAAAACCCCAGCCACGCGCGCCTGCACCTGAATGCCTCGCTTTGGCTGGCCAAAGTGACCAACTAAGGCCCGGAGCCAGACGAGTTTCTGGATTTCATGGAGTTGGTGCACAATCCGCTCCTGCGTGGTGCCACGACTTGCAAAGTCGTGGCACCACTGCGTTTGAGCCGGTGGGTGAGGCCGTTGCGGCTGAAGCTCTGATGCTTTGTCTGTGGCTTGTAATCAAGCGCCAGGAAAGCCCGGTTTTGATGCCGAAGGGCAAACTATCTACCTTGCAGCAGCGCCGGGTCGGCGCCGATTTCTTGCGTTGTTTGTTTATGCTCCGACTGCCCCGCATTCCCGCCTGGCTGCCCCTGCTGCTCCTGCCGCTGGGTGCCCCCTCTTTCGCCGCTGCCGCCACTGAGCTGGAGGCCGCTACGCCTGCTCCGGCCACCAAAGCCGGCATCACCCGCATCGACCCCACATTCTGGTGGGTGGGCATGAAAAACCCGGAGCTGCAGCTGCTGGTGTACGGCCCGGGCATCGGGCAGAGCACGGCCAGCATCGAGGGCACGTATGCCGGTGTGACCATCACGGGGCAGCAGAAGCTGGAAAACCCTAACTACCTGGTGGTGAACCTGCGTGTGGAGCCCACCGCCGCGGCTGGCAAGCTGCCGCTGAGCTTTACGGGCGGCCCCAAAAAGCTGAAGTATCAGTACGAGCTGCGCGCCCGCAACACCACCGATAAGAGCCGGGTGCAGGGCATCAACAGCTCGGACTTCATTTACTTCCTGATGCCGGACCGCTTCGCGAACGGTAACCCGAAGAACGACGTGGTAAAGGGCCTGCGCGAGCATACCGTGGCCCGCGACTCCATGTACTCGCGCCACGGCGGCGACCTGAAGGGCATCGAGAACCACTTCGACTACCTGAAGTCCATGGGCGTGACGGCCATCTGGCCCACCCCGGTGACCCTCAACGACATGCCCAAGGCCAGCTACCACGGCTACGCCCTCACCGACTACTACACCGTGGACCCGCGCTACGGCTCGAACGAGGAGTATGTGCAGTTTGTGCAGAAGGCCCACCAAAACGGGCTGAAGGTGGTGCACGACGTGGTGCTCAACCACATCGGCAGCTACAGCCAGCTGCAGCTCGACCCGCCCGCCAAGGACTGGGTACACCAGTGGCCCAAGTTTACGCGTAGCAACTACAACTCGCAGGCGCTCAACGACCCGTACCGCGCCCAGCTCGACAGCAAGCTCTACAACGACGGCTGGTTCGACACCACCATGCCCGACGTGAACCAGTCGAACCCGCTGGTGGCCAAGTACATCATCCAGAACTTCCTGTGGTGGGTGGAGTACACCGGCCTCGACGCGTACCGCATCGATACCTATCCGTACTCCGACACGAAGTTTCTGATGGACTGGGGCCAGGCCCTGCTCGACGAGTACCCCAAGCTGGGCATGTTTGGCGAAGCCTGGGTGGGCAGCACGGCCCAGCAGGCCTTCTTCGCCCGCAACATCTTCGCGCCGGTGAACGGCTTCAAGTCCAACCTGCCGGGCGTGCTCGATTTCCAGTCGCAGGGCGCCATTCAGGACGCGCTGAAGAAAGACAGTCCGAACCCCACGAAGCTCTACGACGCCTTGCAGGGTGACTGGATGTACGAGGACGCGACGCGCAACGTGGTGTTCATGGACAACCACGACATGAGCCGGGTGTATTCGGTCATCGGCGAGGACCTCGGCCGCATGAAGATGGGCTACGCCTGGCTGCTGACCACGCGCGGCATCCCGCAGCTGTACTACGGCACGGAAATTCTGATGAAGAACTTCAGCAACCCCGACGGCAAGGTGCGCGAGGACTTCCCCGGCGGGTTTCCCGGTGACAAAACCAACAAGTTTACCGCCGCCGGCCGTACGCCCCAGGAAAACGAGGCCTTCGACTACGTGAGCAAGCTGGGCCTGTACCGCAAGGCGCACCCGGTGCTGCAAACCGGCAAGCTGATGCAGTTTATCCCGCAGGACGGCGTGTACACCTACTTCCGCTACGACGCGGCCGGCAACACGGTGATGGTGATGATGAACACGGCCAAGGATGCCAAGATGGTGGACGGGGCCCGCTTCGCGGAGCGCACCAGCGGCTACACTTCCGGCACCGACGTGGTGACGGGCGCTACCGTAGCGGACCTGAAATCCTTCAACATTCCGGCACAGACGGCCTGGGTGCTGGAGTTGAAAAAGTAAGCCTCGCCGTAGAAAAGCGCCGCCGGAAGAACCTCCGGCGGCGCTTTCGTATATTCTGCAAGCACAACTCTCACCGCATTATGACCGACCTAACCAACCAAGTTGCCATCGTAACCGGTGCCTCGCGCGGCATCGGCCGTGCCATTGCCACCTTGCTGGCCCTGCAGGGCGCCCAGGTAGTGTGCGTGGCCCGCTCCGAGGACGAGCTGGTAGAAGTAGCCCACAAGGTGAACGGCCTGGCCATCGTAGCCGACGTGAGCGACGAGCAGGACGCCCAGCTCGTGGTAGGCGGGACCTTGAGCCGCTACGGCCGCCTCGACATCGTGGTGTGTAACGCCGGCGTGGGCTCGTTTAACCTGCTCGAAAACTTCAGCAGCGAGGAGTGGGACCGGATGTTCGACGTGAACGTGAAGGGCACCTTTCTGCTCTGCAAAGCCGCCCTGCCACACCTGAAGGAGCAGCGGCGAGGGCACATCGTGGGCATAGCCTCCGACGCCTCGAAGCGCACCTTCGTGCACGGCACGGCCTACGGGGCCAGCAAATACGCCCAGCACGCCGTGCTCGATGCCTTGCGCAGGGAAGCCCGGCCGCACGGCATCAAAGTCAGCGTGATATACCCCGGGCTGGTGGACACGCACTTCAACGAATCCAAGCCCGGCGCGCCGGAAAAGGAGAAGACCCACCTGCAGCCGCTGGACGTAGCCCAGGCCGTGCGCTACGTGCTGGAAGCGCCGGCCCACGTGGCGGTGGATGAGCTAATGCTCCATCCCATGACGCAGGAATGGTGATTTTTAGCACTTTGGGGCCAAAGTTCAGCATGGGGCTTAACCAGCGCAGTGGCTGCGGCAAATGAAACCGCAAAAAAATGCGCAAGAAAACGCCGTTCTCTTCCGGCGCTAAAGCCCCCGAATGCCTAAATTACGGTCCTTATGCGACGTCAAATCCTGCTGCCGGCTGCCCTCCTCTCTCTTGGCCTGGCGGCGTTTACCCCTCCCCCAGCGGCGGCCCCGCCTATGGCGCACTACCTCGACCCCGCCCCCGGCGACCCCAACACCACCGACGAGCCGGTGCAGGACCACAAGCTCATCATCTACCAGGTGATGGTGCGCCTGTTCGGCAACCAGAAAACCCTGAACAAGCCCTACGGCACGCTGGCCGAAAACGGCGTGGGCAAGTTCAACGACATCAGCGCCACGGCCCTGCAGGAAATCAAGAAGCTGGGCGCCTCGCACGTGTGGTACACCGGTGTGCTGGAGCACGCCACCATGACGGACTACTCGAAGTTCGGCATTGCCCTCGACGACGCCGACGTGGTGAAGGGCCGCGCCGGCTCGCCCTACGCCGTGAAGGACTACTACGACGTGGACCCCGACCTGGCCGTGAACGTGCCCAAGCGCATGCAGGAGTTTGAAGCCCTGGTAAAGCGCACCCACGACAGCGGGCTAAAAGTCATCATCGACTTCATTCCCAATCATGTAGCGCGCAGCTATAAGTCGGATGCCAAGCCCGCGGGCGTGGTGGACCTGGGCGAAAAGGACGACAAGACCAAGGCCTTCGCGCCCAGCAACAACTTCTACTACCTGCCCGGTAAGGCCTTTGTGGTGCCCAAGGGCGCCGACCCGCTGGGCCCCGCCGCCAAAGGCCCGAAGGAAGACAGCAAGTACCTCGAAACGCCCGCCAAAGCCACCGGCAACGACGTGTTTTCGGAGACGCCTAAGATTGACGACTGGTACGAAACGGTGAAGCTCAACTACGGCGTGGACTACCAGAACAGCCGCCAGCTGCACCTGAACCCCGTGCCCGACACCTGGCTGAAGATGCGCGACATCCTCGTGTTCTGGGCCCAGAAGGACGTGGACGGCTTCCGCTGCGACATGGCCGAAATGGTGCCGGTGGAGTTCTGGGCCTGGGTAATTCCGGAGGTGAAAAAAGTGAAGCCGGGCATCATCTTTATGGGCGAAGCCTACAACGCCAAGGAGTACCGCACCTACCTCGAAAAAGGCCAGTTCGATTACCTCTACGACAAGGTGGGCCTCTACGACGGGCTGCGCCGCCTGATGACGGGCAACGGCAAAACCGACGACATCAACTACGTGTGGAGCCGGGAAAGCCGCGGCTACTCCTCGCGCATGCTGCGCTTCCTCGAAAACCACGACGAGCAGCGTATTGCCTCCAAGGACTTTGCCGGTGACACCAAGCCGGCCATTCCGGCCATGACGGTGACGGCCACCCTGGGCTCGGGCCCGGTGATGGTGTACTGCGGGCAGGAAGTGGGCGAGCCGGGCCGCGGCGCCGAGGGCTTCAGCTCCGAAGACGGCCGCACCACCATTTTCGACTACTGGGGCGTGCCCGAGCACCAGAAATGGATGAACGGCGGCAAGTTCGACGGCGGCAAGCTCAGCCTGCAGCAGAAGCAGCTGCGCGACTTCTACCAGCGCCTGCTCACGCTCTGCGCCAACAACGAAGCCCTGCGCAAAGGCCGCTTCTACGAGCTGCAGGACGCCAACAACCTCAGCAAGGAATACGACGACAAGAAGCTCTACAGCTACCTGCGCTTCACCGACAAGCAGCGCATGCTCATTGTGGCCAACTTCAGCCCGACGCAGACCTACGTGCCCACGCTCAAGATTCCGGACGGGGCCTGGAAGCTGATGGGCCTGGACCCGCTGCGCGCCCAGTTTACCTACACCGACGTGCTGAACGGCCGCGCGGTCAACAACACCCCGCGCATCACGCTGCCGCCCTACTCGGCCGCCATCCTCGATATCACGCCGCTGCAGTAGCGGTGGTTTTCAAGTCATTCCAGCACGTCGTTCCGAGCGAAGTCGAGGAATCTCGCCCGATAGTAATCTTACTCGTTGCACGACACAGTTACTATTGGGCATCAGCACGCGAGATGTCTCGGCGGCGCTCGACATGACGGTCTGGAGCGGCTTTGCTCTCCCCGACCAGCCCCACGCATTCCCACACTCCGTATCCTATGGCTTCCGGCGCCGCCGTCACCTCCTCCGCTACCACGCGCAAGCCGCGGCTCTCGTTCTGGCAAATCTGGAACATGAGCTTCGGCTTCCTGGGCATTCAGTTCGGCTTCGAGCTGCAGAACTCCAACGTCAGCCGCATCTTCGAGACGCTGGGGGCCAACAAGGACGACATTCCGATTCTGTGGATTGCCGCGCCGGTCACGGGCCTGCTGGTGCAGCCCATCATCGGCTACCTCTCCGACCGCACCTGGAGCCCCCGGCTGGGCCGGCGGCGGCCATTTTTCCTGATCGGGGCCATTCTGGCGTCGCTGGCGCTGCTGGTGATGCCCAATTCTTCGGCCCTGTGGATGGCCGGCGGCATGCTGTGGATCATGGATGCCAGCATCAACGTGTCGATGGAGCCCTTCCGCGCTTTCGTGGGCGACAAGCTGCCCTCGGAGCAGCGCACCTCGGGCTTTGCCATGCAGTCGTTCTTTATCGGGGTGGGCTCGGTGGTGGCGGCGCTGCTGCCCTGGATATTCACCAACTGGCTGGGTCTGAGCAATACCGCCCCGGCCGGTGAGATTCCGCCCTCGGTGAAGTGGGCTTTCTACGTGGGCGCGGCGGCTTTCCTGCTCTCGGTGCTCTACACGGTGCTGACCAGCAGCGAAACGCCGCCCGAGGACATGGAAGCATTTCGGGCCGAAAACGCCAAAGTGGGCATGTGGGACGGGCTGCGCGAGTCTTTCGCCGGTATCTTCCACATGCCGCCGGCCATGCGCCAGCTGGCCGTGGTGCAGTTCTTCACCTGGTTTGCGTTGTTTTCGATGTGGATTTACGCCACCAACGCCGTGACCAGCAACATCTACAACATGCGCGTGGACGCGCCGCTGTACCAGAAGCTGAAGGCGCAGATTACCGGTGCCCCAGCTGCTGCCGCAGGTGCTAAGGAGTTGGACGGCCTGCAGCGCGACGTGGCCGAAATCGACCAGTTTCAGGCCGATAAAGCCGACAAGGTCATCACTCTGAACATGGCTAACTACGCCGTGGACAAAGGCCAGCTGAGCGACGCGGAAAAGGCCACGACCAAGCGCGTGCAGCAGCAGTACAACGACGGCGCCGACTGGCTGAGCCTCTGCTCCTCGGTGCGCAACGGCGTAGCGGCCGTCTTCGCCTTTATCATTCCGCTGATTGCGGCCCGCACCAGCCGCCGCCGCACCCACATGCTCTGCCTGCTGCTCGGTGGTCTGGGGCTGGTGTCGCTGAAGTTCATTTCCAATCCGGACTTCATCATCGTATCGATGGGCCTGGTGGGCATTGCCTGGGCCAGCATCCTGTCGATGCCCTACGCCATCCTGGCCGGCTCCCTGCCCGCCAACAAGATGGGCTACTACATGGGCGTGTTCAACTTCTTCATCGTGATTCCGCAGATTGTGGCGGCCACCATCCTGGGCTACTTCACGGTGCACATCTTCCAGGGCAACACCCTGAACACGCTGGTGCTCGGCGGGGCCAGCATGGTGTTGGCTGGTCTGCTCACCCTGCGCGTGCGCGACGACGACGACACCCACGTAGCCGCCGTGATGGAAAACCCCGGCTTCGACACGCCGGTGCTGACCAATCCGCAGGCCTAGAAAGCTTACAGGCTGAAACGACAACGCCCCGGCTGCAGATGCAGCCGGGGCGTTGTCGTTTGCTACCGTAGCTACTTTCAGGTGCCCATCTGCAGCCAGTGCTGGGCGGGTAGCTCTTCGATGAAGGTGCGTATATCGGCGCCGCGGCGGACTTCCTCTGCCACCAAGGGCTCCTGCGCGTGCAGCCGTGCATCAATCAGCTCGGCGTGGTAAGGCGTGACGAGGTAGGTTATGCGGCGCGGCGCGGGCAGCACGTCGCGCAGTTGCTGGCGAAATGTGGTCAGTACCCAGTCGAAATCTTCAGCCGACGCCAGTCCGCGGGCGCGCAGATCCACCAGCCAATGGCCGCACTGGTGCGCCTGGGCCATGACCAGGGCTGCCTCGTAGCCGGCGCGGTGCTCGGCCGAGGAAACTGCCCGCGACCAGCGCAGAAAGAGCAGGTGCAGATCCGGGCGGTACGAGAGGCGCAGGTACTCCTGATCGACGGTTTCCATAGCGGGCAACTAACGTGGAAAAGGATGATGTCGTGGTGAAAATGCAGATAAAGGTAACCGGCCGGGGCCTTTGCCCGACACGGCGGTAACAGTTGCCCCCAAAACACACGTACAGCAAGGGCCGCGCCCACTCCCTTAGCGTTCCTTATGCTGCTCGTTCACGGCTTCTTCGCTGGTTTCTTCGCTATCTGCCTGTTCATGCTCTGGCGCCTGCTGGTGCGGCAGCGGCCGCCGCGCGCAGCGGTAGCCCGGCCGCGGGTGAGCATTCTGCTGCCGGCCCGCAACGAAGCCCACCACATCGAGCGGTGCCTGCAGCGGCTGGCTGCCCTGAACTACCCCGCCGATAAGCTGGAAATCCTCATCGGCGACGACCACAGCACCGACGACACCGCCGCCGTGGTGCAGCGCTTCATCGAAGACAAGCCGCAGTTTCGGCTGGTGCGCATCGGGGCGCCGGTGGGTTTGGCCAAGGGCAAAAGCAACGCCATTGCCCATCTCTGCCGCCAAGCCACCGCGGACTACTTTCTGCTCACCGACGCCGACATGGCCCTCTCGCCCGACTGGGTGCAGTACATGCTCGGGGCGGCCGATATCGATGGCGAAGGCCGCGTGGGCGTGGTAACGGGCGCTACCACGGCCGAGGGCGGCCTGTTCGGCCGCCTGCAGGGGCTGGACTGGCTGTTCGGACTGAGCGTCATCCGGCTGCTGTCCGATGCCGGGCTGCCCGTGACGGCCGTGGGCAACAACATGCTCGTGACGCGCGCGGCCTACGACTCCATTGGGGGCTATGAGGCGCTGGCGTTTCAGATTACCGAGGATTTGCAGCTGTTCCGCTGCATCGTGGATGCCGGCTGGGACTACCGCAACCTCTGGCACCGCCACGTGCTGGGCGTATCGGCCCCGCAGCCCACGGTGCAGTGCCTGCTGGAGCAGCGCAAGCGGTGGATGCGCGGCACAGGCCGCCTGCCGTGGTATTTGTCGGGCCTGTTCGGGCTGTACGGCGTGTTCTACGCGGTGCTGTTCTTCCCGCCGCTGGTGTCGTGGCCGTTTACGCCGCTGGTTTTCCTGCTGAAAGTGGCGCTGCAGACGCTGTTTCTGCACCTGAGCCTACGGCAGGTGGGCCGGCGCGAGCCGCTATGGGTGCTGTTGGTGTACGAGTACTACCTGGCCCTGATGTCGGTGCTGGTGCTGGTGTACACCCTGCTGCCGGGCCATATCCGCTGGAAGGAGCGCCGCTACGTGTGGGCCGAGGTATAAGGCTGGCGGGAAAAGCGGCGCAGTCGTATACTTGCTGACTAACTGCTTCATTCCCACCATATGAAACAAACTTACTTACGCTGGCGCCGCCTCTGCGGTGCCCTCCTGCTGCTGTGCTCCTGGCTGAGCGCCCAGGCCCAGGCCCCCAGCCAGCCCAAGCGCGAAATGCGCGCCGTGTGGGTGGCTCACGTGTTCAACCTCGACTGGCCGCGCTCCAAAACCCTCACGCCGGCCCAGCAGCGGGCCGACTTCATCAGCCTGCTCGACCGGCACCGCGCCAACGGCATCAACGCGGTGGTGGTTCAGATTCGCGCCTCAGCCGATGCCATTTACCCCAGCACCCTGGAGCCGTGGAGCGAGTGGCTGACGGGCACCCAGGGCGTGGGCCCGCAGCCCGCCTACGACCCATTGCAGTTCATGATTCGGGAGGCGCACCGCCGCGGGCTGGAGTTCCATGCCTGGATCAACCCCTACCGGGCCGTGACCAATGCCAACACCTCCAGTATTGCCGCCAACCACGTCTCGCGCCTGCACCCCGACTGGATTGTGCCCTTCGGCACCCTGCGCGTGCTCAATCCCGGCCTGCCGCAGGTGCGCCAGTACCTCACGCGGGTGGTCATGGACGTGGTGCGCCGCTACGATGTCGACGCCATTCACTTCGACGACTACTTCTACCCGGCGCCGCAGTCGGGCGTGACCTTCGACGACGACGCAGCCTTTGCCGCCGACCCGCGCGGCATCACCACCAAAGCCGACTGGCGCCGCGACAACATCGACCTGTTCGTGCGCACCGTGTCGGACAGCATCCGCACGGCCAAGCCGCGGGTGAAGTTCGGCATTTCGCCGCCCGGCGTGTGGCGCAACGGCACCAGCGTGGGCGGCACCGCCACCACCGCTTTCCAGAGCTACACCGACATCTTCGCCGACTCGCGCAAGTGGCTGCAGCAGGGTTGGGTGGATTACCTGGCCCCGCAGGTGTACTGGACGCCCACGACCACCGCCGCCCGCTACGACCTCATCGTGCCGTGGTGGAACCAGCAGGTATCAGCCACCACGCCGCGCCACGTGTACATCGGGCATGCCGCCTACAAGGTCAGCGCCACGGCCACCGACGCCTTCAACCAGCCCACGCAGATTCCCAGCCAGATCCGGCTGCTGCGTCAGCAAGCCAATGTGCGCGGCAGCATCTTCTACAAGAGCACCGAGCTGCTGAACAACCCGCTGGGCGTGGCTGACTCGCTGCGCACCAATTTCTACCGCTACAAGGCCCTGGTGCCCACCATGCCGTGGAAAGACAACGTGCCGCCTACCATGGTGCAAGGCTCGCAGAACAACAACCTGCTGACGGGCATGACCGAGCTGAACTGGCGGCCCGGCGCGCCGGCTACCGATGGCGAAACGGCGCGCTGGTACGTGGTGTACCGCCTGAGCAACGCCGCGCCCGGCCCCATCACCGCCGCCCAACTCACCGACCCGGCCAACATCGTGGCCATTACCGACACCACGTACTACCGCGAAATGTGGCAGGGCAGCACGCCCCCGCCCTACCGCTACACCGTCACGGCCCTCGACCGTCTCTACAACGAAAGCGACCCAGCCCAACTGCTACTGGTGCTGCCTACCAAAACGGCCGCCGCTACTGCTGCCCTGGAGCCGGCTTTCCCCAACCCCTTCTCGGAGCGCACGCAGCTTAGCTTCCGCCTTGGCGCGGCCACGCACGCCACCGTGCAGGTATTCGACCTCACCGGCCGCGTGGTCAGCCGCCTCGCCGATGGCGACTTCAGCGCCGGCCGGCACACGCTGACTCTGACTGCGGGCACGCTACCGGCGGGCGTGTACGTCATCCGCCTGAGCACTGAAACCGGTAGCTGGCAGCAGAAAGTGCTGCTGACGCGGTAAAGTTGATATTGTGGTACATAGGCAGGCGCATGAACTGCTCCCAGCAAGTAAATTTGAAGGGCCCGGCAACGTTAGCCGGGCCCTTCCCTTATGTTATGCGTCGAATATTTCTGCTTAGTGCTTTGGCAGTAGCCGCCAGCAGCTCGAGCGCCGTTGCGCAGAGTGCTACGGCCGCTGCTACGCTGCCGCCCCTCGCGTCGCTGCGCTATTCCGCAGCCGATACCATCCGGGCCGTGCAGCATTTGTTTACCCGCCGCCTGAAAGGGGCCGCCGGGTACGTGGGTGGCGGCAGCGCCACGCTCAGCAAAGCCGCCGTGGGCATGGCCCTGCGCAACGACAGTACCTCGCAGGGCCAGCGCATCGATACCAACCAGGATGTGCTGGGCGGCGGGCTGATGCTGGGCTACGGCCTATGGCGCACCCAGCGCTTCGGCCCCGAGCGTTACGCCCAGATTGTGGCTGCTTACCAGCAGGGCGAACCGCTGCCCGGCTACGTGCGCCGGCGCCTCAAGACCAAGTACTTCCGCTACCGGGCCTTTTAGCGCCTGACTTGGCTGAGGCACCGACACGAAAAAGCCCGGGAATCAACTCCCGGGCTTTTCTTGTGCCAGCTCAAGACGGATTAGGTCCTGGGCTTTTCCGCGAGGCTTTTCTCGCGGATGGCTTTGAACTCCGAGCCTGCTTTCCACTGCGGGAAGGTCGTCTCGCCGGCCAGGCGCTGCCCGATGCGGTAGAGCAGGCGCGCATCCTGCTCCATGCCGCCCAGGTCACGGTCGGGGCTATACTCGTCGCTGGGCTGGTGGTAGTGCTGCGCTTCGTAGGCCTCGTTCTGCTCGCGGGCGAATTCTTTGCCCTTGGCGCGGCTCTCCAGGCGGCCCGAGGCGTAAAGCGCCGGCACGCCCACGTGGGCCAGGCTGAAGTGGTCGGAGCGGAAGAAGTGACCCTGTTCGGGCGTCTGGTCGGGCACGATGTAGCGCTCCTGCTCCTTGGCCGCGGCCGTGGCGTAGTCATCCAGCTCCGACTGCCCGTAGCCCACCACCGTCAGGTCCTTCATCGGGCCGAAGTCGGCCAAGGCGTCCATGTTCAGGTCGGCCACCGTTTTGTTGAGCGGAAACAGTGGATGCGCGGCGTAGTAGGCCGAGCCCAGCAGGCCCTGCTCCTCGCCCGTCACGGCCAGAAATACGATGCTGCGCTTGGGCTTTTCCTTCGCCTGCGCAAAAGCCTGGGCAATGTTGAGCAGCGCGGCGCAACCCGAGGCGTTGTCCACGGCGCCGTTGTAGATGGAGTCGCCCTGCACCGCCGGCCCGATGCCGAGATGGTCCCAGTGCGCCGAGTAGAGGATGTATTCCTCGGGGCGCTCGGAGCCGGGCAGCATGGCCACCACATTTTTGGAGGCCGTGCGGCGGGTGGTGGTCGTCAGCGAGGTAGTCAGGTTCAGGCCCAGCGGCACGGGCCGGAAGCCGGGCTTGTTGGCCGCCGCCTGCAGGGCGTCGAAGTTCTGGCCGGCGTTCTGCATCAGGCGCTTGGCCGCATCCAGCGTCATCCAGCCTTCCAGCGCGCACTTGGAAGCGCCCTTGTCGTCGGACTGCGGAAACAGCTGCGAACCGCTCCAGCTGCTCTGCACCACCGACCACGGGTAGGAGGCCGGCCGCGTGTCGTGCACGATGATGACGCCCGCCGCGCCTTGCCGGGCCGCCTCCTCGTACTTGTAGGTCCAGCGGCCGTAATAGGTCATGGCCTTGCCCTTAAACAGCGTCGTGTCGCCCACCACAAAGCCCGGGTCGTTGATGAGCACGACCACGGTTTTGCCCTTCACATCGAGGCCCGCGTAGTCGTTCCACTGATAATCCGGAGCCACCACACCGTAGCCGGCAAATACCAGCGCGGAGTTATTCAGCTCGATGCGCGGCTGTTCCCGCTCGGTCACGGCCACGAAGTCCTGCTGGTAGCGCAAGGTCAGCGGCTGGCCTTTGCCGCTGATTTGCATGGTAGCGGCCGGCGTGGTGTTGATTTCCACCAGCGGCACCTGCTGAAAGTAGCTGCCGTCGGGCCCGGGCTGCATGCCCAGCTGCTTGAACTGCGCCGCTAGGTACTCGGTGGTTTTCGTCTCGCCCACAGTGAAGGGCTTGCGGCCCTGAAACTCATCGGAAGCCAGCTGCTTGATGTGCTGGCCGATAACGGTGGCGCTGATGCCGTCATTGGCCGCTGCGGAACTGCCGGCGGAACCGGCATCGGCCGTGGAGTTGGTGGAGTTGCCCTGGCAGCCAGCCAGTAGCAGGCCCAGCAGCGCGGCGGCTGCAGAGGCAGGATAGAAACGCATGGGCAAAGGTTTTAGGTAGCTATAAAGGGCTGGGCTGCAATATGCGGAGTAAATTCGGCGGGGCACACGGCCACCCAGGCGGGGCGGAACCACGCGCGTAGCCGCGAAAATCAATTTCGCGGCTATTGCCCAACGATGCTACGCCCTGCCCGAACGGCGGGCGTTGACCCCGCAAACCCGCGCATTGGCATCAGTAGTTGGCCGGTTGGTAGAATAGGGCGTCGGCGTACGCAGCTTTGCGCGTTTTGGTTGCGTCTTTTGCGCGGAGCCTCCGACGGACCCCGCGCCAAATGTCGGCGGCTGCTTAACTTGCTTCACTCCTACTCATCCTTTTGATTCCCCTATGACCCGCAATCAACTGTTGCTGCTCGGGCTGGGTGCTTTCCTGACGGCCGCCGCGCCGCAGGCTGCATCGGCCCAGGCGAAGGCAGCCGCCAAACCCGCTGCTAAAACCACCGCTACCAAGGCTACCGCCTCGGGCACGCGCCTGGTGGAGAAAGTAACCCGCAAGCCCGGCGAAGTCGTCATTCCCTACGAGAAGTACGTGCTGCCCAACGGCCTCACGCTCATCGTGGCTGAAGACCACTCCGACCCGATTGCGCACGTGGACGTGACCTACCACGTGGGCTCGGCGCGCGAAACGATTGGTAAATCCGGCTTTGCCCACTTCTTCGAGCACATGATGTTCCAGGGCTCCGACCACGTGGCCGACGAACAGCACTTCAAGACCGTATCGGCCGCCGGCGGCACGCTGAACGGCACCACCAACCGCGACCGGACCAACTACTTCGAAACGCTGCCCTCGAACCAACTGGAAACGGCGCTGTGGCTGGAGGCCGACCGCATGGGCTTCCTGCTCGACGCGGTGACGGAGAAGAAATTCGAAGTACAGCGCGCCACCGTGAAAAACGAGCGCGGCCAGAACTACGACAACCGCCCCTATGGCTTGGCTTCGGAGTACATCTCGAAGACGCTGTACCCCTACGGGCACCCCTACTCCTGGCTGACCATCGGCTACCTGGAGGATTTGAACCGCTCGGACGTCAACGACCTGAAAAACTTCTTCCTGCGCTGGTACGGCCCCAACAACGCTACCGTAACGGTGGGCGGCGACGTGAAGCCGGCCGACGTGGTGAAGCTGGTGGAGAAGTACTTCGGCTCGATTCCGAAGGGCCCGGACGTGCAGAACATGAAGCTGCCCGAGCCCACGCTGGCCCAGGACCGCTACGTGAGCTACCAGGACAACGTGCGCTTCCCGATGCTGCAGATGGTTTTCCCGACCATCCCCGGCAACAACCCGGATGAGGTAGCCGTCGACGCGCTGGCCAGCATCCTGGGCGGCACCAAGTCCTCGCCGCTGTACCAGAACCTGGTGAAGGCCCAGAAGGCCGTGCAGGCGCAGTCGTACCATCCCACTTCCGAGCTGGGCGGCGAGTTTACCATCGTGGCGCTGGGCTACCCCGGCAAGCCGCTGGCCGACCTCGAAACCACCATCCGCGCCTCCATCGACGAGCTGGCCAAGCGTGGCATCTCGGAAGAGGACGTAGCCCGCTACAAAGCCTCCACGGAAGCCGACCTGATCAACCGCCTCTCCTCGGTGAGCGGCAAGGTGAGCACCCTGGCCGCCTATCAGTACCAGACCGGCAACCCCAACCGCCTGCCCCTCGAGCTGAAGCGCATTCAGTCGCTGACCAAGGCCGACGTGGACCGCGTGTTCAAGCAATACATCATCGGCAAGAAAGCCGTGATTCTGAGCGTGGTGCCCAAGGCCAACCCCGAGCTGGTGGCCAAGGCCGACAACTACACCGTCGACAAGTCGGGCTTCAAAGCGCCCAAGGACGAGTACGCCGGCCTGAAGTACGTGAAGGCCAAGGACAGCTTCGACCGCGGCGTGCAGCCCAAAGCCGGGCAGGCGCCGCTGGTGAGCGTGCCGGCCGTGTGGAAGGCCGACATGCCCAACAAGCTGAAGGTTATCGGCACGCAAAACGCCGAAATGCCGACCACCACGCTGCTGCTCACCATCCGCGGCGGCCACCGCCTGGAAGGCGCTATGCCGAACAAAGCCGGTATTGCGGCCCTGACGGCCGGCATGCTGGACGAAGGCACCGAGAAGTACTCGGCCGAGCAGTTCGACGCCGAGCTGGAGAAGCTGGGCAGCGAAATCCGCGTGTCGCCGGGCGCCGATGCTACCACGGTGTACGTGCAGAGCCTGACCAAGAACCTGGACAAGACGATGGCCCTGCTGGATCAGCGCCTGCTGCACCCCAAGTTTGATCAGGCCGATTTCGACCGCCTCAAGAAGCAGACGCTGGAAGGCATTGCCAACCAGAACACGCAGCCGGTGGTCATTGCCGACAAGACCTACAACCGCCTGCTCTACGGGCAGAACGACATCATGGCGGTGCCCACCACGGGTACGGCCGCCTCGGTGGGCAGCCTCACGCTCGACGACGTGAAGCAGTTCTACCAGACCTACTACGCCCCCAACATCAGCAGCCTGGTGGTGGTAAGCGACGCCCCGCAGGCCAGCATCACCCCGAAGCTGGGCTTCCTCAACAGCTGGACGACCAAGCCGGTGGAGCTGCCGAAAGCTACGGCTTCGGCCAAGGCCGAGAAAACCAAGCTGTACTTCGTCAACAAGGACAACGCGCCGCAGTCGGAAATCCGCATCGGTTACGTGGGCCTGCCCTACGACGCCACCGGTGAGTACTACCGCGCGTACCTGATGAACTACATCCTGGGCGGCGCCTTCAACTCGCGCATCAACCTGAACCTGCGCGAAGACAAGGGCTACACCTACGGCGCCCGCTCGGGCTTCCAGGGCTCGCGCTACGCCGGGCCGTTCACGGCTCAGGCCGGCGTGCGGGCTGATGCCTCGGCCGCGTCGGTGAAGGAGTTCATGAAAGAAATCGAGAACTTCCGCAAGGGCGGCATCACCGATGAGGAGCTGCAGTTCCTGAAGGCCTCCATCGGCCAGAGCGACGCCCTGAAGTACGAAACCGGTCAGCAGAAGGCCGCCTTCCTCTCGCGCCTCGTGGAATACGACCTGCCCACCGACTACGTGAAGCAGCAGGCCGAAATTCTGAACAACCTGACCAAGGAGGACGTGACTACGCTGGCGGGTAAGTACCTGCCCGAGCAGATGTACATCGTGACCGTGGGCGACAAGAAGTACCTGCCGGAGCTCAAGCAGCTGGGCTACGAGGTGATTGAGCTGGACGCCGACGGCAACCCCGTAGCGGCCGCTGTGGCTGCTGAAGCTGCTCCGGCTCCGGCCGCCGCCGCTGCTCCCGCCACCAGCGACAAGAAGGTGAAGGTGAAAACCAAAGAGGATGGCAAGAAGGACAAGCAGAAAATGAAGTCCGACGAAGCCGGCAAGTAAGCCAGTCAGGCTTCTGCCAGAATGCAAACCGGGGTGTGGCCGCAGTGGCCGCACCCCGGTTTTTTGTTGGGCCCCGCCGTAGCGCGTCAGGTATCGATGGGGCCGTGAAAGCGGGCTTGGGTGGTGCAACCAGAGCCGGCGGATTACCCGGCTTTGCTACTGCTGCGACGAGGTGATTTTCGTGGGTTGTTACTGGAATAAATTCAGACCGCTGGACAGCACGAAGAATATTGCGGGTGGCTAATGAATAAACGGGTGGGGCTGGTCGTTGAATGCGGACAAAATTCTACCTTATCAACCTAACATCCTCTCTCAATGGCTATGAATACCAAACCCTTAGTCTTGCTCGGCCTGGGCTTAGCCCTAGGTTGTGGCCCACTGGCACAGGCCCAGCAACGCCAGGCCGCCAAACCCGCCGCGGCCAAAGGCTCATCAGCCACCAAGGCTACCGCCTCGGGCACGCGCCTGGTGGAGAAAGTGACGCCGCAGGCCGGGCAGCTGCTGATTCCCTACGAGAAATATGTGCTGCCCAACGGCCTCACGCTGATAGTGCACGAGGACCATTCGGACCCCGTTGCGCACGTGGACGTGACGTATCATGTGGGCTCAGCGCGCGAAACGATTGGTAAATCCGGCTTTGCCCACTTCTTCGAGCACATGATGTTCCAGGGCTCCGACCACGTAGCCGACGAGGAACACTTTAAGCTCGTCACGGCGGCGGGCGGCACGCTGAACGGCACCACTAACCAGGACCGCACGAACTACTTCGAGACCGTGCCGAACAACCAGCTCGAAACCGCCTTGTGGCTGGAGGCCGACCGCATGGGCTTCCTGCTCGACGCCGTAACGCAGCAAAAGTTTGAGGTGCAGCGCGCTACGGTAAAGAACGAGCGTGGGCAGAACGTGGACAATGCCCCCTACGGCCGGGCCTGGGAGCTGGCCGGCCGCACCATGTACCCCTACGGCCACCCCTACAGCTGGCCCGTCATCGGCTACCTGGAAGACCTGAACCGCTCGGACGTCAACGACCTGAAGAACTTCTTCCTGCGCTGGTACGGCCCCAACAACGCCAGCGTGACCGTGGCCGGCGACGTGAAAACGGCCGACGTGGTGAAGCTGGTGGAGAAGTACTTCGGCAGCATTCAGCGGGGCCCCGAGGTGGCGCGCGTGAAGCTGCCGGCGCCCGTGCTCGACAAGGACCGCTACGTGAGCTACGAAGACGCCAACATCAGCCAGCCCATGCTGCAGGTGCTCTTCCCCACGGTGCCGCGCATGCACCCCGATGAAATTCCGCTCGATGCGCTGGCCGACATCCTGGGCCGCGACAACAACTCCTTGCTCTACAAGAACCTGATCAAAAGCCAGAAGGCCACCCAGGCCGTGGCCTATCATCCCTGCTCGGAGCTCAGCGGCGAGCTGACCCTGCAGGTAATCAACTTCGCCGGCTCCGACCTCGACCAGTCCGAAGCCCTAGTGCGCCAGACGCTGGCCGAGTTTGAGCAGCGCGGCGTCACCGACGAAGACCTGGCCCGTTTCAAGGCTCACCGCGAAGCCGACGACATCAACAGCCTCGCCAGCGTGCAGGCCAAAGCCTCCCGCCTGGCCTCCTACCAGTTCCTGACCGGCAACCCCAACATGCTGCCCCGCGACCTGCAGCGCGTGCAAGCCCTTACCAAGGCCGACGTGATGCGCGTCTACAACCAGTACCTCAAGGGCAAGCGCGCCGTGGTGCTGAGCGTGGTACCGGCCGGCAAACCCGAGCTCATGGCCGGCCAGTCCAATTTCACCGTCGACAAGTCGGGCTTCAAAGCGCCCAAGGACGAGTACGCCGGCCTGAAGTACGTGAAGGCCAAGGACAGCTTCGACCGCGGCCAGCGCCCCAAGTCCGGCACCAACCCCGTGGTGAAAGTGCCCGCCCTGTGGCGCGCCGACCAGCCCAACGGCCTGCGCGTGATGGGCACCCGCAACACGGAGCTGCCTTCCACCAACCTGCTGCTGACCATCCGCGGCGGCCACCGTCTGTTGCAGACCCAACCGCAGAAAGCCGGCCTGGCCGAAATGACGGCCAAGATGCTGTCGGAGAGCACCGAAAAGTACACCAGCGAGGAAATGGCCGCCGCCCTTACCCGGCTGGGCAGCCAGGTGTTCATCTACGCCGGCGACAACGACACCAAGGTGTTTGTGCAGTCGCTGACCAAAAACCTCGACCAGACGCTGGCCCTGGTGGAGCAAAGCCTGCTGCACCCGCGCTTCGCGCAGGAAGACTTCGACCGCGTGAAGAAGCAGCAGCTCGACATGGTGAAGGACTTCGCAAACCAGCCCAGCGTGGTGGCCGATCTGGCCTTCAACCGCCTGCTCTACGGCGCCGACAACATTGCCGGAGTGGCCGTGGCCGGCTCGCCCAGCACCGTGGCCGCCCTCACGCTCGACGACGTGAAGCGCTTCTATCAGCAAAACTTCGCGCCCAACGTGAGCCACCTCGTGGTGGTGAGCGACGCCCCGCAGGCCGCCATTACGCCCAAGCTGGCCTTCCTGCAGCAGTGGCAGCGCAAAGACGTGAGCATTCCGGCCGACGTGGCCGCGCCCCAATCGGCCAAAACCAAGCTGTATTTCATCAGCAAAGACAACGCGCCGCAGTCGGAAATCCGCATTGGCTACCTCGGCATGCCCTTTGATGCCACCGGCGACTTTTACCGCGCCGGGCTGGCCAACTACCTGCTGGGCGGTGCCTTCAACTCGCGCATCAACCTGAACCTGCGCGAGGACAAGGGCTACACCTACGGGGCGTGGTCGTACTTCCAGGGCACGCACTACCGGGCTCCGTTCACGGCTCAGGCCGGCGTGCGCGCCGATGCCTCGGCGCAGGCCGTGAAGGAGTTTATGAAGGAAATGGAAAGCTACCGCAAGGATGGCATCAACGAAGAAGAGCTACAGTTTCTGAAGGCCAGCATCGGCCAGCGCGACGCCCTGAAGTACGAAACCGGTCAGCAGAAAGCCTCCTTCCTCTCGCGCCTGCTGGAGTACGACCTCAAGCCCGACTACGTAGACCAGCAGACGCAGATTCTGCAGCAGCTCAAGCGCGAAGAAGTGCTGGCCCTGGCCCAGAAGTACCTCGCCCCCGACAACATGCAGATCGTGACCGTGGGCGACAAGAAGTACCTGCCGGAGCTCAAGCAGCTAGGCTACGAAGTGGTGGAAATCGACATGGACGGCAAGCCCGTGGCAGCGGCTCCGTCGGCCCTGGCTACGGAAGAGCCCGCGGCCTCACCCGTGCCCGCCACCAGCGACAAAAAGGCTAAGGTGAAAATGAAGGAGGACGGCAAAAAGGACAAGCAGAAAATGAAGTCCGACAACGCTGGCAAGTAAGCTGACCAAGCTTTTACAGCCTAAAACCGGGGTGCAGCATAGGGGCTGCGCTCCGGTTTGTTGTTTCAGGCGGATGAATTGTTGTTGGTTTCGTTGCTGCTGCATGGGCGCAACCGCGGCGGACTCACCACCAAAGCCCACGTAGCGGCCGATGCACGTGGCCGGCTGGTGCGCGGCGGCCTGACGCCGGGCCACTGCCATGATGCGCCGTAGGCGCAGCCGTTGCTCGCGGACTTGGCCCAGGCTTACCTCGTGGCCGACCGCGGCTATGATTCCGACCCGCTCGTGGCGGTGCTGGCCGCCCACAGTACCTGCGCTGTGATTCTGCCCCGCCGCAAGCGCCGCCACCCACGCACGTTCGATGTGCACGGCTATGCGCAACCCCATCCCGTCGAACGCCTGTTCAGCTGGCTCAAGCAGTTTCGCCGCGTAGCCACCCGCTACGACAAGCTGAGGGCACATTTCTTAGCCTTCGGCCATATTGCGGTAGTCGTCCTCTGGCTGCGCGACTGTTAACATCTCCTAATACTTGATCTGCATGAATCAATTGCCTTACCTAGTACGATTGGTGAAAACCCATGTTATCTTATACTCTATCATCAGCTCTGGTAGCTTCTCAACTGTTGATTTAAGTCAAACGAAACATCTACGTCTGTCCGAAGTCGGGATGGAGCTTAAGACTGTAACACTAGCAGACGAAGTGGCATTTCCCTCCGTGCTAGTTGGGTTCACCGAATTCGGCACTATGTTGGAAATGCGCGCCGATTCGCCGCAGTATTTTGACGATACGCGGCGGTTTTTCAATTCGGACGCGGCCGCTTATAGCCGGCGTCCGCCGGGGCAGCAAGCTACCGGCACCTGGACCAAGCAGATTGGCACCTTTCGCTTCTCCGATACCCAAGATGTGCGCGTGAGCGTACGCCGCTCGCCCATGTACGGCGACGTTGTATCAATGATGTTTACCTCGCACCAAGCGGCTACAGGCCAGCCTTAGCAGTTTTTATAAACAATGAACGGCCGCGCGGCCGTTATGACCAGTGGCCGCCAAGTGGAATAGGACATGTAGGTACTGAGCCGAGCAAAGTCCTTGAAGTACGTCGGTACTTATGCCCGCGTGTACTCACGCCGGCAGCGTCACCCGGAACGTGGAGCCCACGCCCAGCTGGCTTTCTACCGCCACCCGGCCACCGCCGTTTTCTACCAAGCGCTTCACCATGTACAGCCCTACACCCGAGCCCGGTACGTGGGTATGCAGCCGCCGAAACAGCACAAACAGCTGCCCTTGCTGCTGCTCGCTCAGGCCCAGGCCGTTGTCGTGCACCTCCAGCACCACCTCACCGGCCGCGCCGTGGCAGCGCAACTCCACGTGGACGGGGCGGCCGGGGTGGGCGTACTTCAGCGCGTTGCTGATCAGGTTATACAGAATGCTGCGCAGGCTCTTGGGCGAAAAGCGCACCGTCGGACAGGCTTCCACATCTATGCTGAGCAGGGCGCCGGCCGAGGCCAACTCCGGCTGCAAATCCAGGCGCACGGCCTCCACCAGCGGGGCCAGCGGCACGGCTTCCACCGGGGCCGCCGGCATCTGCTGTAGCCGCGAAATATCGGTGAGGTGGCCCAGCGTGGTCTGAAAACGGGCCACCGACTCATCCATCAGGTGCAGCAGCTGGGCGGTGTCGGCCTCCTGCAGCACGGGGGGCGGCAGCTGTGTGCGCAGCGCGTGCAGCAGCCCCTCGATGTTGGCAATGGGCGCCTTCAAATCGTGCGAGGCCGTGTACACGAAGGTGTCCAGGTCGCGGTTAGTGCGCGTGAGCCGTTCGTTGGTTTGCTGCAGGGCCGCGTTGCTGGCTTGTAGCTCCTCGTTGAGGCGCAGCACCTGCCGGCCCGCCTGTACCTGCTCGGTCACCTCAAACACGAACACCATCACCCCATCAACCTGCCCCTGCCCGTTGCGGCGCGGCTGCAGCACAAAGTTGAAGTAAAGCTCTTCGGGCACCCCGTCGGCGGTGCGGGCCAGGGGCACCAGCATGCCGTTGGCCTCGTGGGTGCGGCCCGTGGCGTACACCTTCCGCAGCAGCGCGTACACCGGCTGCTCGGCTATTTCTGGCACTGCTTCCAGCAGCGGACGGCCCAGCAGCCGGCGCCCCGGCAGTAGCTGCTGGTAGCGCGGGTTTACCAGCTCGTACACCAGCTCGGGGCCGCCGTAGATGCAGATGCCCGCCGGCGCCTCCATCACCAGCTGCTCCAGGCGCTGCCGGGCTTGCTCCGCCTCGGCACGGGCTGCCTGGGCTTCCTGCGTGCGGTGAGTCACGCGCACTTCCAGCCCGGTATTCAGTTGGCGCAGTCGCTCCTGCATCAGCTCCAGCTCCACGTTGTGGGCCAGGGCTTCCTCGTGGGCCGCCTGCAGCTGCCAGTTCGCCGCGGTCAGGTTCTGGTTGAGGCCCTGCACCTGCTGGCGGGCCCGCACCAGCTCGGTTATTTCGGTGCCCACCGTGATGATGCCCGTCACGCGCCCGTCGATGGACCGCTGCGGCTCAAACACGAGGCTCCAATACACTGTGTCCTCGCGGCCGTGGCGATTGATGCGCGTGGCTTGCTCGTGGGCCACGTACCGCTGCCCGGTGGCCAGTACATTATTGAAAATGTCTACGACGTCCTGCGTGGCGGCTTCGGGCAGCACCTCAAACACCGGCCGGTGCAGAACCTCGGTCAGCGGGCGGCCCCAGATGGCGGCCGTGGCCTCGTTGGCCAGTACCACTACGTGCTGCGGCCCCTGGTACACGGCCAGTGCCAACGGGGCCTGCGCGAAGATGCGTTGCAGTTCCGCATACTGGGTTTCGGCGGTGGTGCGCGCCAGTACCTCGCGGGCTTGGTCGCGGCGCAGGGCTTCCTCCACGGCCGTGCGTGGTTGGTCGTTGGTATCGGTGAAGCTCACCACCAGCAGATCGGCGTGGCGCTGGGCGGCCAGCAGATAATAGCCGTTGAGGCCGTCGTGCTGGTAATTGTTGGTGCGGCGCTGCTCCTGCCCCGATAGAAGCGCGTTGCGGTAAAAGTCGAACACACCCGCCGCCGGGGCCGTCGGGTACAGGGTCAGAAACGAAGAGGTCGGGCACTCGGGCAGCCCCAGCATCTGCTGTCCCGCCGGGTTCAGGTACACCCAGGCCAAATCCACAATGGTGCCGTCGGTGTACACCGGGCGCATCACCATCACCCCCGCGTGGCTGATGCGCAGCAGCGGGCCCAGCAGCCCCGGCGGCAGCGCCCCCTCGGCGGAAGTTTCAAAAGCGGAAGTACCTGTCATAAGTGCCCGGGAATACGGCCGTAACTTCGGTAAAGATAACCGCCGTCGGCAAGGTGCCGCAGGGCGCTTGTATGGGATGTATTCGGCCCTCAGCGCCCCATCAGCCATTGTTTTTGGCCGCAGGAGGGTAATACAGTTGAGGTCTGCGCTTCGCGCAACCTTCCACGGGCTTTTGGAATGACTGACTGCACGGCCCACTGCCGCTACTGACGGCGCCGCCGGTCACGCGGTGGCCTCGAAAAGAAAAGCTTGCATTCTTCGGCGGCCTTTCCCACCTTTGGCTTACTCAGTACCCCACAAGCTCATGCTCGCACCGCAGGCCCAGTACTTTTTTAGCTACTATTTCTACTACGCTCACGCGTAGCAGCGAGGCCTCTTTGTAGCAACCCTAACCCAGATTCTACAAGCGCCTCCTGCCCGGGAGGCGCTTTTTTTCTGCCCATCAGTCCCGCACTCATGCTTCGCACGGCCCGCTTTTTTTATGGCTTCTATTACTTCTTCTACCGGAAGAAGCGGGGCCCTATTTGCGCAGCCTGAAGTCAGGCACACCCAGCAAAACCACCAGGGCCCCGCTACCGCGGAGGCCCTTTTTTATTCCCTCCCGCATGACTCAAACTGTTGCCATTCAAGGCTTCGCCGGAAGCTTCCACCAGATTGCCGCCCAGCACTACTTTGGCCGGGCAGTGACTGTGTACTCCTGCGCGACCTTCGCCGAGGTGGTGCGGCAGGTGGCTAGCGGCGAAGCGGCCTGCGGGTTGATGGCCATCGAGAATTCCATTGCCGGCAGCATCCTGCCCAACTACCGCCTGCTCCAGCAGGCCGCGCTGCAGATTACCGGCGAGGTGTACCTGCAAATCCGGCAGCACCTGGTGCTGCTGCCGGGCCAGACGCTGGCCGACGTGCGCGAAGTCCGCTCCCACCCCATGGCCCTGCTGCAGTGCACCGATTTCCTGAGCCGGCACCCGCATTGGCGGCTGGTAGAGACGGAAGACACAGCCCTGAGCGCCCGGCATATCCAGGAGCAGCAGCTCGCGGGTGTGGCTGCCATTGCCGGCGAGCTGGCCGCCCAGCTGTTCGGCCTCGATATCGTGGCGCCCGACATCCACTCCGCCGCCGACAACTACACCCGCTTTTTGGTAGTGGAGCGCGCCGGCCACGCCCAGCTCAGCAGCGAGCAGCACAACAAGTCTTCTCTGTACTTCCACACCGCGCATCGCCGCGGCAGCCTAGCCGAGGTGCTCACGCGCATTGCCGCCTGCGGCATAAACCTTTCCAAGCTGCAGTCCTTTCCGCGGCCCGGCACCACCTGGGAGTACTACTTCCATGCCGACCTGGAATTCGAGCAGCCCGAGGACTTCCAACAGGCGCTGGCCTCGCTCAACGAAGTAGCTGAGAGTGTGCGGGTACTGGGCATCTACCATAAGGGGCAGACTTACTGATCAGCAGGCAAATAGACGACCAATAACAGACTCAACCTCAGCCATGAATATCCAAGTTGCTCAGCGCCTGGCGCCCATTCAGGAGTACTACTTCTCGCAGAAGCTGCGCGAAATCGACGCGCTGAACCGGGCCGGTGCCAATGTCATTAACCTCGGCATCGGTAGTCCCGATCTGCCGCCGCACCCGAGCGTAATCGAGGCGCTGACCCGTTCGGCCCAACTGCCCACGACGCACGCTTACCAGAGCTACAAGGGCGTGCCGGCGCTGCGCCGGGCCATGGCCGAATGGTATGAGCGCAGCTACGGCGTGGCGCTGGATGCCGACAGCGAAGTGCTACCGTTGCTTGGCTCCAAAGAGGGCATCGTGCATGTGTGCATGACCTTTCTGCAGCCCGGCGACGAGGCGCTGATTCCCAACCCTGGCTACCCTACTTACCGCGCCGCCGTGCACCTGAGCGGTGCCACGCCCGTCGACTACGACCTCACCACCGAAAACGACTGGCAGCCCGACCTGCGGGCCTTAGCCAGCCGCGACCTAAGCCGTGTAAAGCTCATGTGGGTGAACTACCCGCACATGCCCACCGGTGCTCCGGCCGATGCGGCGGCCCTGGCAGAGCTGGTGGCTTTTGCCAAAGCCCACGGCATCCTGCTGGTGCACGACAACCCCTACAGCTTCATCCTGAACGAGCATCCGGCGAGCCTGCTGGCCGTGCCCGGCGCCCGCGAAGTGACCCTGGAGCTGAACTCGCTCAGCAAGTCGCACAACATGGCCGGCTGGCGCGTGGGCCTGCTGGCTGGCCGCGCCGACCTGCTGCAGGAGGTGCTGCGCTTCAAGAGCAACATGGATTCGGGCATGTTCCTGCCGGTGCAGCAGGCCGCCGTGGCCGCCCTGCAGTTGGGCGCTGAGTGGTTTGAGGCGCTGAATGCTACCTACCGCGCCCGCCGCGAGCAGGTGTTTGGCCTACTCGATGCCTTGGGCTGCCGCTTCGACCGCCGGCAGGTGGGCTTGTTCGTGTGGGCGGCGGTGCCCACCTCGCACGCCGACGGCTTCGCCCTCAGCGACGAAGTGCTGCAAGCGGCGCGGGTGTTCATCACGCCCGGCGGCATTTTCGGCTCCAACGGCAACGGCTTCGTGCGCGTGAGCTTGTGCCAGCCCGAGGCGGTGCTGACGGAGGCCCTGGAAAGAATCGTCAACGCCCGCCTGGCAAGTGCGGCGCTAACCCATTAAGGCCATGATTGTAACCATAATCGGTGTGGGGCTCATTGGCGGCTCGCTCGCCCTTAGCCTGAAGCAGCAGGGCCTGGCCGCGCGCGTCATTGGCGTCGACCGCAGCCCGGAGAACCTGCGCAAGGCCCAGGATCTGGGGCTTATCGACAAGGCTCACAAGGACTTAGCCGCGGCCGTGGCGCCCGCCGACCTGGTCGTAGTAGCCGTGCCCATGGACGCCATGCTCACGGTACTACCCGCCGTGCTCGATCTGGTGACGGAGCGCCAAGTGGTCATCGACGTGGGCTCCACCAAAGCTGCTCTGCTGGCTGCCGTGCAGGCCCACCCGCGCCGGGCACGCTTCGTGGCGGTGCACCCCATGGCCGGCACCGAGTACTCCGGGCCGGAGGCGGCGGTGCCGGAGCTGTTTGCGGGCCGCACGCTGGTTATCTGCGACGCGGCCGGCAGCGCCCCCGACGCGCTGCAGCTCGTCGAAACGCTGTTTCACCAGCTGCCCATGCGCCTGGTGCACCTCGCTGCCGCCGACCACGACGTGCACACGGCCTACGTGTCGCACATCTCGCACATCACCTCCTTCGCGCTGGCCCTCACGGTGCTGGAAAAGGAAAAGGAGGAGCAGCGCATTTTCGAGCTGGCCAGCGGGGGCTTCGCCTCCACCGTGCGCCTGGCGAAAAGCTCGCCCGCCATGTGGGTGCCCATTTTTCGCCAAAACCGCCTCAACGTGCTCGACGTGCTCGATGAGCACTTGCACCAACTGCAGCGCATGCGCGAACTGCTGCAACAGGAAGATTACGCTGCTTTTGCCGCGCTCATCGAGCAGGCCAACCACATCCGCCGCATCATCAAATAAGCCGCGAAATAGACATATGCCCCGCCTTTGAAGGCAGAGCATATGTCGCCCTCCACTTCTCTTCTCTCGCCTCAAAACCTTCTTTTGTCATGACTTCTGCTGCCCCTCTCGCCGCTACCATCAACCCGCTCATTGCCGACAAGCCGCTGGTCGTTTCCGGTCCGTGCTCGGCCGAAACCGAACTGCAGGTGCTCGATACCTGCCAGCGCCTGGCCGACACCGGGCGCGTGAACATGCTGCGCGCCGGTATCTGGAAGCCCCGCACCAAGCCGGGGCTGTTTGAGGGCATCGGCACGCGGGGGCTGCCCTGGCTGATCCGGGCCAAGGAACAAACCGGGCTGCCCGTGGCCGTGGAAGTAGCCACGGCCAAGCACGTGGAAGACTGCCTGGCCTTCGGCGTGGATGTGCTTTGGCTGGGCGCGCGCACCACCGTCAACCCCTTCTCGGTGCAGGAGGTAGCCGATGCGCTGCGCGGCGTGAAGGTGCCAGTGCTCATCAAGAACCCCCTGAACCCCGACGTGGAGCTGTGGACCGGGGCCGTGGAGCGCCTGACAAAAGTAGGCGTGGAGCACCTGGGCCTGATTCACCGCGGCTTCAGCAGCTACGGCAACACGGAGTTCCGCAACGCCCCGATGTGGCACCTGCCCATCGAGATGAAGCGCCGTTTCCCCACCCTGCCTATTCTCTGCGACCCGAGCCACATTGCCGGCCGGCGCGAGCTGCTGCACGGCTTGGCCCAGCAGGCCGCCGACCTGGACTTCGACGGCCTCATGATCGAAGCGCACCAGAACCCCGACGCGGCCTGGAGCGACGCGGCCCAGCAGGTGACGCCCGAGGCCTTGGCCGAGCTGCTGGCGGGCCTCACGTGGCGCCGCGAAACCACCGACCAACAGGAGTTTCTGACGGCCCTGGCGCAGCTGCGGGAGCGAATCAACCACCTCGACGACGAGATTCTGCAGCTCATCAGCAAGCGCATGGCCGTGGCCGAGCAGATCGGGCGCTACAAGAAGGACAACAACATCACCATCCTGCAGCCCGGCCGCTGGCAGGAAATCGTGGACCGCGGCGTACGAAAGGGTGCCAAGCTGGGCCTGAGCCAGAACTTCATCCACCGCTTCCTCGATGCGGTGCACCTGGAGTCCATCACCCACCAGGACCGGGTGATGAATGAATAGCGGGAAAGCCGCAGAGCCAGCAGTGAGGCTAGTTGCCCTCCTCAGCGGAGGAGGGCAACTAGCTTCTGGCTTTAGCTGGAAATCTACTTTTTCGGGCGGCTTTCGTTCAGGCCTTTCTTGATGATGGCGAAGGCCGGGTTGTCGGGCGAGGACACTTTGCGCAGCAGCATATCGGCCTGGCGGAAGTGCGGATAGGCTTCGGCGGGGCGCTGCAGCTGCATATCCAAGCAGGCCACGTAGAAGTGCAGCAAGCCCTGCACGGCGGGCGTCTGCGGGGCTGCGGGGAGCTGTTCCTGGAAGAAGGCGGCCATAGCGGCGGGTTGCTCGTGCTCCTGGTAGATGTCCATCAAGTCGCTATACACCGCATCGTTGGCCGGGTTCAACTGGAAGAGCTGCAGCGTGAGGGCTTTGGCATTGGGCGCCTTGGCGGCTACGGCGGCGGCCACTTGTGCTTTCAGTGCGTCGTAAGCGGCTTGGTCCTTGGCATTGGCGGCGGCTTCGGCTTCGCGGGTGCCGAGCAGGTTGGGGGCAGCGCCGCCTTTCAGCTGCTTTTCCAGAGTGGCGGTCATGCTCACGGCGTCGGCTTTGTATTCGGGGTTCTGGTATAGCGCACCGGCACGGCGGGCGTGGGGCAGCGCGTCGGCGGGGCGGCCGAGGGCGCTGTAGGCGTAGGCGAGGTTGTAGTGGGCGTTGGGGTAGTTGGGGTTCAGGGCCAGGGAGCGTTCCAGCTCGGCGGCGCCCTCAGCCATTTGCTTGCGCCGCATCGAGATGAAACCCAGGGCGAAGTGCGACTCAAAATCCTCGCGCTGGTGGGCGTGGGCCGTGGTAAAGTATTGCTCGGCGCGCTGCAGCAGCTCGTCTTCGCTCAGGCCCTGACGGCCGCAGCCGCACTGCTGCACGGCGTAGTAGTAATGGCCCAGGCCCAGATCGAGGCCGTAGTCGGTGGGGCGCAGGCGCTTGAGCGAATCCAGCAACGGGCGCAGCGGCAGGCGGACGCTGCCGTAGCGGCCGGGCTTGCCGCGCAGTTCTTCCACGCGCTGAGTGGGCTTGAGGTCCTGCAGCCCGAATATTTCGTGGTTGACGCTAAGCAGGTAGTAGTTCAGCACCACGTCTTCCTTCTTCAGCAGCACCGCGGTGCGGGCGTTTTTTGGGTCGAACTTATCCAGCACCCGGTACGCCGATTCGTACTTCTTCTGCTGAATCAGCTGCTCGGCCTGCTGCAGCACGGCGGCTTCGGTTTGGGCCTGGGCGGCGGGTGCGAGCAATAAGCCAGCGGCGAAAAAGGATAAAGCAAGACGCATGGGAGGTTGGATTGGATAAATAAGCCGGAGAATAGGCAGGCCAACGGCGGCAGATGGGACAGGTTTGGGGCGACGCCAGAGTACAGGGCAAGCTACCAAATGCTGCTTCGGCGACCAAGCCACTGCTCGGCGGCGGTATTTCGCGCCGGCTCAGCCCGACTATTCGCCGAAAATGCCGTATTTCTGCCTGGCCGCAGCTCCGGACCTGGCCGCTTCCCCTATGCCGCTCTTTTATTCCCTGATGAAGCCTCCCGTGCAGCTGGCGCTGCGCGTGTTTTTCCGTCGCATCGAAATCCGTCACCCGCAGCGCCTGCAGGAGCCGGGGCCGCTGCTGGTGGCCGCCAACCACCCCAACACCCTCATGGACCCGCTGCTGGTAGCGGCCAATCGGCGCCGCAGCCAGCTGTTCTTCCTGGCCAAGAGCACTTTCTTCCAGAACCCGGTGTCGCGCTGGTTTTTTGAGCGCTCCAACTGCATCCCCGTCTACCGCCGCCAGGATGTGGAATCCGGCGACGCCAACATCACGCCCGCTCAGCTGGCCGAGCTGAACGAAAAAGCCTTCGGCCGCAGCTACGACCACCTCGGCCGCGGCGGCCTGCTGATGATTTTTCCCGAGGGCACCAGCGTGGCCGAGCGCCGCCTGCGCCCCTTAAAGACGGGCGCGGCTCGCATTGCCCTCGGTGCCGAAGCCCGCCACGATTTCCGCCTGGGTTTGCGCATCCTGCCCATCGGCCTGAACTACTCCGCGTCCACGCGCTTCCGCTCCGATGTGCTCATCAACCCCGCCGAGCCCATCCAGGTAGCCGACTACGCCGCGCAGTATAAGCAAGACCCCGACGCCGCTGCCGACGCCCTCACCGAGGAGCTGCGCCGGCGCCTGGAAGACCACCTCGTGGTGACCCGCGACGACGCCGAGGACGCGCTGGTGCGGCAAGTGGAAGATACCTTCGGCGACTACCTCGTGCCCGACCACGACGAAGGCAGCCCCTACGAGGAGTTTCAGCTCACGCGCACCCTGTTGCAAGCCGTGGCGTGGTTTGAGCGGCACCAGCCGGCGCACCTCGACGAGCTACGCCAGCGCGTGACGGATTATGCCGCCGAGCTGCGCCGCTTGCGCCTCTCCGACGAAGCCCTGCAGCGCAGCGGCGCCGGCCGCGGCCGCCTGGAGCGTGGTCTGCTCACCACCCTGAAAGTGGTGCTGGGCTTCCCGGTGTACCTCTACGGGGCCGTCAATAACTACGTGCCCTACATCATTCCCTCCCTGGTGGCCAAGCGCGCCACCAAAGACGTGGAGTTTATTGCCCCGCTGATGATGGTGACGGGCATGTTCACCTTCGGCCTGCTGTATCCGCTGCAAATCTGGCTGGTGCACCGCCTCACGCATAGCGCCTGGCTCACGGTGCTCTACGCCCTCAGCCTGCCCGTTACCGGTTTCTACGCCCTGCACTATTGGAACGAGCTGACCCTGCGCCTGCAACGCCTGCGCGTGCTGCGCCTGTTTCGCCAGCACCAGGGCACCGCCGAAGCCGTGCTGCGCCAGCGCGCCACCATCCTGCGCTTGCTCGGCGAGGCTCGAACGGCCTACGTGACGGCCCAAACTGCCGGTAGCGCGAACTGAAAGTCGCCGCGCCGGCTAGGGCTTGCCGCCGTTCCCTATCGGGCCGTAGCTGGGCGTGCCGCCGGCTTTGGCGGTGAGGCCCAGCGTCAGGATTTCGGGCAGGCGTAGCGTTCTGTTGGTCAGCCAGCTGACGAAGTACAGGTCGTTGGTGCCGATTTCGGCGGCCAGCAGGCGCCGCCGCGGCCAGCCGCCCGCGGCCGTCTGGGCCAGTCGAGCCCCCACAAAGCCGTGGATGCGCAGCGCCGAGGGCCACCAGTAGTACTTGTTGGTCGAATAGCGCCGGTCGGGGTTGCGCACCAGGTACAGGTTCGGGCCGGGCGTGTAGCTGATCATGCCGCCCACCGTCAGCGGCGAGAGGCGCCACGCCGCCTCCGAGCCCAGCCGGAAGCCCCGCGGCGCGTAGGTCGTTTTCAGGCTGAACACCGGCAGCGGGCGGCCGCCCGCCAGCTTGCCCGGCAGCACGCCTATCAGCAGCTCCGGTTCCAGTTGCCGATGGGCCAGCCAGTAGCCGCCGCCCACGGCCACGGCTCCCGAGCCGCCCGCCACCTGCACCGACACGAAAAACGGCCCCGCCGCCTGCGCGTGCGCTGCCGTGCCGGCCAGGCCCAGCAGGGCCGCCGTCAGCAAAAGCGAGGGGTTAGGCCTGAGGTCCATACGTCACGGTTTCGAGGCGGAACTGCCGCTCGCCCCACACCGAGAGGATGTGGTAGCGGTGCTTCTGCAAGCTGTAGGTGGTGAGGTAGGGCACGCCGTCGTGGAAGGGGTGGCCGGCGGTGTGGCGGTGGATGTGGGCCGCCAGGTGCATGGCCGGGCGCGGGCTGCGCGCCAGCGCGGCGGCGTAGGCGGCCGTCAGCTTGGGGTCGAAGTCGAGGTCGGTAGGCGGCACGTGGCTGACCACGACGGCGCGGCGCACGCCTACGGTATCGGCTAGCTCGCGCTGCAGCCACGCCACATCGGGCACGCGGCCGCCGAAGCCCGACTCCCGGCCGTTGGTATCGATCAGCACGAACTTCACGCCGCCGTACACGAAGCTGTAGTTCAGGGGCCCGAACACGGCCTGATAAGCCTGTCGGCCGTTGCCTACCTGGTCGTGGTTGCCGATGACGGTGAGGTAGGGCACGCGCAGCTGCCCCAGGCGGCGGTCGGTCCACTGCAGCTCCCGGGCTAGGCCGAAGTCGGAAATGTCGCCGCCGACGAGCACGAAATCAATGCCGCGCTGCTGGTTGACGCTGCGCACGAAGTCGGCCGTTTCGTCGTAAAAGCGCTGGGTATCCCCCACGAAGACGAAGCGCACCGTATCGCCCCGGGCGGCGCGGGGCTGCTGGCGCAGGCGCGCCAGGTGCCGGGCCGTGAGCTGGCTGGCCCCGGGCATGGTCACCTGGTGCGGGCTGAATTCGAGTAGCTGACAACTCGCCGCCAGGATAAGCAACCCCGCGCCGACGCTCCAACGAGTAAAAACCCTCATCCACCCCATGCGGCCGGGAAGTAACAAGCCCGCGTACCGGTAATACCGCGCAGACTATCATTCGGTTACAGCGCCGGGCGATTTACAGATCCAGCTTCACGCCGAAGCCGAGTGTGAGAATCTCGTGCACGCCCAGGCCGCCCAGATTGGTAAACAAACTAGCCAGGTACAGGTCGTTGGTGCCCAGCTCGTAGTAAGCACCCAGGGTGCGGGGCCGGCCGTAGCGCGTGGTGCCCACCACCCGCGACACCTTGCCGCCCACGAAGCCGCCGATGCGCGTGCGCGACGACCACCAGTAGTAGCCCTTGTAGTACTTGTCGTCGCGCGTGTTGTTCAGCCCCCGGCTGGCCGTGTGGCTTACCAGGGCGCCCACGGTGAGCGGGCGCACCTGCCAGCGGCCCGCTGCCACGGGCAGCGTCCAGGGCGAATAGCCGGCTTTGGCGGTGAAGACGCCCATGGGCGTGACGCTGTATTGGCGGGGCACATAGCCCGCCAGCACGTCCAGATCAATGCGGCCGCGCAGGGTGGTGTAGCCCACCCCGCCCGTAATCATGCCCTGGCCGCCAGCCGTTTGCAGCACCACATGGTGCGGGTGGTACCACGGCTGAGCGGCCAGGCCTGCCGGGGCCACCTTGGTTTCCTTGGGCGGGGCCGGTGCTTCCAGCGGCTCGGCCACCAGCGCCAGCGTGGTGCTGTCAAGCTGGGCGGTGGCGGGCAGCGCGGCCCCCCACAACACGAATAGAAGTAGGCGGCGCATCAGTACTGCACGGTTTTAAGCGAAAACTCCTTTTCTCCCCACACCGTCAGCACCACGTACTCCCGCTTCTCGAAGCTGTAGGAGTTGATGAATGTCAGCCCGTTTTCGTAGGGCTCCCCGATGCTGAAGTCGTGGCGGTGGCCGTTCAGCTCGAAGGCCACGCGCGGCGCGTCATTAAGCGCCTGCACGTAGGGCCGCTCCAGCTGCGGATCGAAGTCGGCATCCATGGGCGGCACGTGGCTCATCACCACCTGCCGGCGGATGCCGGGGCCCGGCTCGCTCAGGGCGCGCTGCACCCACGGCACGTCGGGCACGCGGCCGTTGAAGCCGTACTCGCGGCCGTTGGTGTCCACCAGCACGAAGCGGGTGCCGCCGTACTCGAAGCTGTAGTTCAGCGGGCCGTACACTTTCTGGTAGGACTCGCGGCCGTTGCCCACCTGGTCGTGGTTGCCGATGACGGTGAGGTAGGGCACGTCAAGCTTCTTGAGCCGGTCGTGCACCCAGCGCATTTCCCGAATCAGCCCGAAGTCGGAGATGTCGCCGGCTATGGCCACGAAGGCCACGCCCGGCTGCTGGTTCACGCTCTTCACGAAGGCATCGGCCTCGTCGTAAAAGCGCTGCGAATCCCCCACAAACACGAAGCGCAGCGAGTCGCCGCCCAGCGGGTTGGGCTGCTGCTGCAGGCGCTCCAGGTTTTTACGGGTCAGGTTGCTGTAGGCCTCCGGCGTGCGCGTCTCGTTGGGGTTGAACTCAATCAGACCGCAGCCGGAGAGCAGGGAAGCAAGGGTGAAAGCGCTACCAGCCAGCAGAGCTGGGCGCAGGCGCAAAAGGCGGTGGAAAAGCGAGAAGAAGTAGGTCATAGGTAGTGTCTCGGGGCGCAGATGTGCGGCCTTGGCTCCCGAGGTCAGGAGCATATACCTACGAGCAGGAGGTTTTGTTAAATAAAAGCCCGCCGTGTATCGGACATCCAGATAATTTTATTTTAACTTACCGGGTTTTACCTGCGTTTTATAGCGCAGTGTACAGCGCCTGATCGGCTCCGCACCGGCTATTCTGGCATTCGGGCGGTTACTAACAGGTTACCAGCTGCTGGGGCTATTCGTCCAGGTACTGGTGCACAAACTTGATGGCCATGGAGCCCTCACCCACGGCCGAAGCCACCCGGGCCATAGCCCCGGCGCGGCTGTCGCCGGCCGCGAAAACGCCCGGCACGCAGGTTTCCAGGGCGTACGGCTCGCGCTGCTTTTTCCACTTGGTGGCGTAGCGCGGGTCACTCACCAGGTCGCGGCCGGTGAGCACGTAGCCTTTGCCGTCGCACAGCAGCACGTCGCACACCCATTCGGTGCTGGGCTTGGCGCCGATGAACACGAACACGGCCCGCGCCGGGCACTGCTGGCTCTGCCGGGTTTGGCTGTTGCGCAGCACCACGCTTTCGAGGTGGTCCTGGCCCTGCACTTCCGTTATTTCGGTGAAGGGCAGCAGCTCGATGTTGGGCGTGCGCCCGATCTGCTCGATGAGGTAAGCCGACATGGACGCGGCCAGCGACGCGCCACGGATGACGATGAACACCTGGCGCGCGTAGGTGGCCAGGTACATGGCCGCCTGCCCGGCCGAGTTGCCGCCGCCCACCACGTACACGTCCTGCTGCGCGCAGGAGCGGGCCTCGGTACGGGCTGCGCCGTAGTACACGCCTGCGCCGGTGAGCTGCTGCATGCCGGGCACCTCCAGTTGGCGGTAGCTCACGCCGGTGGTCAGCACCACGGCCCGCGTCCGGATTTCGCTGCCGTCGCCCAGGGTCAGCACTTTATACTCGTCCTGCACGCAGAGCTGCGTGACTTCCTGCGGCGTCAGGAACTCGGCCCCGAGGCGCACGGCCTGCGTCCAGGCGCGGTGGGCCAGTTCGGTACCGCTCAGGCCCGTGGGGAAACCCAGGTAGTTTTCGATGCGCGAGGAGGTGCCGGCCTGCCCGCCGGGGTTTTGCCGCTCGATGAGCAGCGTCTTGAGCCCTTCCGAGGCGCCGTACACCGCCGCGGCCAGCCCCGAGGGCCCGGCGCCCACCACCACCACATCGTAAAGCGCCTGCAAGGCTTTCAGGGCCAGACCCAGCTTTTCGGCCACCTGCGCACGGGTGGGCTGGGCCAGCGCCGAGCCATCTTCAAACACGGCCACCGGCAGCTCGCTCGGCGTCAGGTTCAGGGAGCTGAGCAGGGCCTCGGCTTCGGGGTTGGATTCGAAGTCCAGCCACTGATACGCCACCATGTAGGCGGCCAGGAAATCCTTCAGCTCGTGCGAGAGCGGCGACCATTGAAAACCCAGCAGCCGTACCCCGCGGAAGCGCGGCCGGTGCTGGGCCTGCCAGGCGCTCAGCAAATCGTGCAGCGTGGGGTAGAGCAGGTGCTGGGGCGGGTCCCAGGGCTTCATCAGGTAGTAATCCAGGCGGGCGTCGTTGATGGCCCGGATGGCGGCTTCGGTGTCGGCGTAGGCGGTGAGCAGCACGCGCTTGGCCTCCGGAAACAGCGTGCGCGCCTGCTCCAGCAGCTGCACGCCCTCCATATCGGGCATGCGCTGGTCCGAAAGCACCAGGGCCAGGGGCTCGGCGCGGGCCTTGAGCTGGCGAATCACTTCCAGGCCTTCGGCGCCCGAGCCGGCCCGCACCACGCGGTAGTCGGGCCGGAATTCCTGCCGTAGGTCGCGGTCGATGGCCGATAGCACTTGCGGGTCGTCGTCGACGACGAGCAAAACAGGTTTCTTATCCATGGCTTGGGTGCGGCATAAGGGGGTATCAGTTGTCATCCTTGCGCCGACATCGGCGCAGCAAAGGACCTTCCCACGCCGGTAGTAGCTATCCGGGTAGGGGCGTTTGCGCGCGTCGGTCCGGCGCGTTTCGCTCAGGATGACTGCCAGAAACGGTGTTATCTATTCTTCTTCCATCGGTAGCCACACGCAGAACTCGGTGCGGCCGGGCACGGAGCTGACGTTGACACGCCCGCCGTGACTGAGCACGATGCGGCGGGCAATGTCGAGGCCCAGACCGGTGCCTTCACCCACGGGCTTGGTTGTAAAGAACGGCTCGAAGATATGCGGCAACACGTCGGGCGGAATGCCCGGACCACTGTCTTCGATGCAGACCTGCACAAACTCGCCGGAGCGGCGGGTGCGCAGCGTGATGACGCCCTCTGTGCCGATGGCATCGATGGCGTTGTCGATAAGGTTGGTCCACACCTGATTGAGCGCGCCGGGCTGGCCCACCACGCTCAGCAGGCCCTCGGCGTAGTCGCGCACCACGCGGATGTGGTGCTTGCGCAGCGGGTAGCTCAGCAGGGCCAGGGTGCTATCGAGGCCACCGTGGATGTCGGTGGGCACCAGGCCGGCGGCGCGGTCCATGTGGGAGTAGTCCTTCACGTTGTGCACCAGCTCCGAAATGCGCCGTGAGGCTTCCTGGATGTCGCGCACCAGTTGCCGGCTGGTCAGCTGGGCCTCCAGCCAGCGCAGGGCGGGCCGGCGGGCGTCGGCGGGCAAGGCCGCGAGTACCGGAGCCAAGGCGTCGGCATCGAGGGCGCCGCTGAGCAGGCCGGTAGCCAGGCCGTGCACGTCGGTTATGCCCTGCTGATTAAGCCAGTCTTCCAGCTCTTCCTCGCAGTCGGCCCGCTCCAGGGCCGAAATGGAGGCGCCGGGCAAGGTGGAGCGGCTGGCCAGCATCAGCAGCGGCGGCAGCTGCTCGGCCGTGACGCCCGCGGCCACCAGCTCCTGCAGCAGCACGGCCTCCGAGCCGGTGCGGTTCGACAGCTCGGCGGCGGAGCGGCTGATGGCGGCGGCAGGATTGTTCAGCTCGTGGGCCAGGCCGGCGGATAGTTTGCCCAGGGCGCGCAGCTTGTCGTCGCGCTCCTGGGTGCGGGCTTCCTCGCGCACCCGGTCGCTCATCAGCCCTACCAGGCGCTGCACCAGCTCGGGGCTGATGCGCTCCAGCTCGGGAAATAAGTCGCGGTGCAGCAGCAGCAGCGAGGCATCGGCCACTACCACGCCCACGGCCGAGGTCTGGCGCAGGCGGGAGTAGGGCAGCACGCCGGTTACCATAGGGGCCTCGAAGCGCAGAAACGGTTCGCGGTGGCCGTTTTGCTCGCGCCACAGCTGCAGGCTGCCGCGCAGCAGCACAATCAGGTGGTTGGCTTCTTCGCCGGGATGAAACAGCTCGGTGCCGGCGGGCGCCTCACGCGGTTCGCCGTGGGTAAGCAGCCAGGTGAGCACGTCATCGGGCAAACCCTGCAGGGCGGGCACCACGGTCAGGTCTTCGGCGGTAAGGGTTGCGGTTGTGGCCATAGCACGTCGACTGGAAAGGGACAACACAAAAAACAACCGGCGCCCGCAGGCGGGGTATGCGAAAGTAGCGGAAGCCACCGGGTTTTGGCATCACCGGCCGGCGGCTCTCGCGTTGGCAGACGCCGTTCGGGCAGAAATACTTTGGCCCCAACGCAAAACCGCCCACCAGCCAGGGGCCAGTGGGCGGTTTTGCGTTGGGAGATTGACGCGGTACTATTCGCGGGTTAGCTTCACCGTGCTCTTGCCCTGCGGGGTAGTTACCGTCAGGAAATACAGCCCGATGGGCAGCTTGCCCGCGCCTTCCAGGGTCATGGTGCTGGCCCCGGCCGCTGCGTTGGCTTGCTGCTGCAGTAGCAAGCGTCCGGCAGTATCGTGCACGTGCAGCGATACTTGTCCGGCAGTAGCCAGGGTGAGGCGCACCGTCAGCTCGTCGTGGAAAGGATTGGGGGCGGCCTGTACCAGCTCGCTGCGCTCGTCTACACGCACGGTGCGAACAGGCGAGTAGCTGGCCGTGCCGCTGCGGTCCACCTGGTGGAGGCGGTAGTAAATCACGCTGGCCCCGTAGCGCGCAATGCCGAGGTCGGTCAGCTCGTAGTCGGTGCGGTGGGTGGTGGTGCCCTGGCCAGCCACCGTGCCGATGCGGCGGAACGCGCGGCCATCCACGGAAGCTTCCACCTCAAACCGGTCGTTGTCTTTTTCCAGTGCCGTGGTCCAGCGCAGCAGGGCATCCTTGCCCACGCGCTCGGCCGTGAAATCCACCAGTTCTACCGGCAGCGGGTTGGCGGCGTTGCTCACCGTGAAGGAGCCGCTCAGGCTGCTGGCGTTGGCCGTGATGCTGCGCGAGGCCGAGGCATCGGCGGGCCCGCCCACGGGCAGCCAGCTGGCGTTGGCGGCAGTTTTCTGCCACAGCTGGGCGTTGCTGAAGTTGGTCAGGCCGTTGTCGTTGTCGGCTACCCAGGTCAGGGTTAGCGGTACCTCCGAGGTCGGCTGCTGCGCGGCCTGCACCGTCCAGATCCGGTCGATGCCCTTGAAGGCGGCGTTATTGGGGTTCGTGCCGTAGCTGACGTCGGCCCGGCGCAGGCCGGCGGTGCGCGTCACGGTTACCTGCCCGAGGTTGTTGGCACCCGGCGTCAGTGCCAGGCCGTTGCCGAAGTCGAAGACCGAGGCTCCGCTCACCGCCGTGCGCACCACGCGCAGGTTACCCTGCACGTACTGGCCCGCGGCTTCGCCCTGCACGGTGGCGCCGTTGGGCAGGGTGATAACGACGCTGGCGGGCGTGCGCACCATGCCCTTGGTGAAGCTAAGCTGGTTGCTGATGGTCAGGTCGGCCGGTACGATAAGCGTATCCTGGCCGGCAGTCGGCTTGCTGACGACCACGCGGTACAGCGTGGCGCCACCCGGCGTCAGCGTCTGATTGGTCGTGCCGCTGAATACCACTGAGCCGTTGCCGCTCACGGTGCCTTGGTTGACGAAGTTGCCGCCGAGCTGCAGCGTGCCTTCGTTGGTAAGGGTGCTGCCCGCGGTGTTGGTCACGGCCCCGTCGACGTATAGTACAGCCCCAGAAGATACTGTCAGTTGCGCGCCGTTAATGGTCATGTTCTGAGCCATGCCAGTCAGGCTCAGGCCAAGGAAACCAATAGAACCGTAGAAAGCTTTCATAGAATGGATTAAAGAGTTCCGGGCCGGATTTGCATCGGGGCCGCTAAAGTACACAGGCGGTCCGGTTAAACCTCATTTATTTACCAGGTTGCGCTTCAGGCCTTTTGCCCGCCGCTACGGCGCCCGGAGGAGCCAGCAGCTGGTATCAGGCCCGAGCCGAAGCCAAACTTACCACCGGGCTACCGCTGCCGCCGGGCTATGTATGCCAACGGCACCGATTGGGTAGCCAACAGCCCGCCCGGTGCTACTGGGGGCGCCGCTACCAACTAGGAGGAAACAGCGACGCGCAGCCCGCCTGCGAAAGACGAGCCGCGCGTTGGTTGGGTGCACTTGAGGCCGCCCCGCTTACTTGCCCGCCGAGGTAGCCGCGGCGTCGCAGTTGTCGGGCTTCAGGTCGGCGTTTTTCTTCTTGTAGGTTGATTCCGTGACTTCCGTAAACACCATTTTCACGGTCATCAGGCGGCTTTTGACGTCGCCCTGCACATAGTACACTCTGCCCGGCTCCAGCGTCAGGTCAAACTTGTCTTGGTCGGGCAGGTTCAGGCCGCCGGCCACGGAGGTAAAGGAGGTTTCGCCGGGCTTGAGCTTGCTCACGAAGTAGCGCTTGTTGCTCAGGCGGCACAGCTCGGCGCCGTTGGCCCGCACCGTGAAGTTGACGCCGGCTTGGGCCAGCATCGGCGGACGGTAGAAGACCACAGTGGCCATTTCGGGCGTGGGTGTGGGAACGGGGCCTTGGGCGTAGCAGGTGCCGGTGGCTGCGGCTAGCAGGCTGGTGCAGAGGAGGGTGCGCATGTCCGTAGAGAAGGAAAATAGTACGGAGCGAAAGTATAGAAAGGCCCTGCTCGCTTCAATCACATAAAAAGGTGATATAGTTGCTAATCAATGTGATACACGTTGTGCTGGTGGGGCACTGGGAGGCCGCGTAGTCAGCCCGGCACCCTAGGTCTAGGGGTGGAGCGGTGCCCGCCGACAGTAGCTTGGTGAGCCGCTTTTACCGGCCAAAAAACCCGTAATTGCCAAACTTTTTAGCAGCCGAAAGCATTACTTTCTTTTACCCCGGTTGAGCTCCATGGCCAAAGTCAAGACCCTCTATTTCTGCCAGACCTGCGGCGCCCAAAGCGCTAAGTGGATAGGCCGCTGCCCCAGCTGCGGCGAGTGGAATACCTACGTGGAGGAAGTAGTGCAGAAGGACGAACTCACGCCCGCCACCGCGTGGAAGGCCTCTACCTCGGTGGGCGGCACCAGCAAGGCGGCCAAGCCCAAGCCCTTGGGCGACATCCTCTACGAAGAAGAGTCGCGCCTCAATACCCACGACGGCGAGCTGAACCGCGTGCTCGGCGGCGGCCTCGTGCCGGGCTCCTTGGTGCTTATCGGCGGCGAGCCGGGCATCGGCAAGAGCACCCTGATGCTGCAGATTGCCATGCAGCTCAAGAACTTGCGCATCCTGTACGTGTCGGGCGAGGAAAGCGAGCAGCAGATCAAGATGCGCGCCGAGCGCATGGGCCAGCAGCACCCGGGCCTCTACATCCTCACCGAAACCAGCACCCAGAACATCTTCAAGCAGATCGACGCGCTGCAGCCCAACGTGGTAGTGGTCGACTCCATCCAGACGTTGCACTCCCAGCTGGTGGAGTCGGGTGCGGGCTCGGTGAGCCAGGTGCGCGAGTGCACCACCGAGCTGCTGAAGTACGCCAAGGACACCGGCGTGCCGGTGCTGCTCATCGGCCACATCACCAAGGACGGCTCCATTGCCGGCCCCAAAATCCTGGAGCACATGGTGGATACGGTACTGCAGTTCGAGGGCGACCGGCACCTCACGTACCGTATTCTGCGCACCGTCAAGAACCGCTTCGGCTCCACCTCCGAGCTGGGCATTTACGAGATGCAGGGCTCGGGGCTGCGGCAGGTGTCGAACCCCTCCGAAATCCTGCTCTCGCAGCGCGACGAGCAGCTCAGCGGCGTGGCCATCGGCGCCACGCTGGAGGGAAACCGCCCGCTGCTGGTGGAAGTGCAGGCCCTGGTGACGCCCTCCACCTACGGCACGCCGCAGCGCAGCAGCACCGGCTTCGACGCCAAGCGCCTGCAGATGCTGCTGGCCGTGTTGGAGAAACGCTCGGGCCTGCGCCTGGGCCAGCACGACGTGTTCCTGAACATTGCCGGCGGCCTGCGCCTCGAAGACCCGGCCCTGGACGCGGCCGTGTGCGCCGCCGTGGTCAGTTCCCTGAATGATATTCCGGTGCCCGGCGACGTGTGTCTGGCCGCCGAAGTGGGCCTGAGCGGCGAAATCCGGGCGGTGAGCCGACTCGATCAGCGCCTGTCGGAAGCTGAAAAGCTCGGCTTCCGCGAGATGTACATTTCGCAATTCAACGGCCGCGGTCTTGATTTGGGAAGGTTTGGACTAAAAGTTCACCCGGTAGGACGTCTCGATGAAGTTTTGGCGGGCCTCTTTGGCTAAACCCCAAAAAATTAGGAATCACCCGAAAATGTGAGCCGGCCGATTGGATTTTGTGTATCCAATCGCCTTATCTTCGGTCCATCAATTGACTTTTCCCGTGAAACGCTTGGCCGACTCAATTTTCGGATAGGCAGCAACGGGGCGGCCCCGGCCGCGTATGAGAGTTATTGTTTGCTTTGCCTCACCCAGATACCTAGCCGCCCGATGTCCTTCGTCTCACGCACTTTCGCCCTCGGTTTGTTTGCCGCAGCGCTGACGGCGCCGCTGGCAACGCAGGCCCAAAGCACTGTGGTGCTCACCGGTAAAATCAGCGGCAAAACGGCCGACTCGGTCGCCGTATCGGTGCGGGAACATCCGCTCGACCCGAAGGAGCAGCTGACCTATGCCGCCGTCAACGACAAGGGCGAGTTTCGGCTGGCGATGAAAGTGAACGGCCCCACCAAAGCCGACCTGGTGTACGGCGACGACGTGGCCGGCCTGTGGCTGGAACCCGGCACCAACATGGACGTGCGCTTCAAGGGCGACGACCTGGCCACCTCCGTGAAGTTCAAGGGCAAGGGCGCCCAGGCCAATACCTACCTGGCCGACTTCGATGAGCGGTTCGTGGAGAACGACGGCTTTCAGGTGCTGCCCGACAACATTTCGCTCTACGAGGCCCCGTTCGTCTCCTTCCTCGACTACCGCCGCAAGGAGGAAATGAAGTTCCTCAAGGACGTGCAGGAAGATCAGACGGTGTCGCCCGCCTTCCGCAACTACGTGAAGGCCGAGGTAGACTACAGCTACGCCAACGACCGGCTGACTTTTCAGGACCTGCGCGAGCAGGTAGTAGCCACCGAAGGCCGGCTGAAAATGTCGCCTACCTACTACGACTTCCTCAACGACGCGTCATTGATCAACAACGAAGCCGCGCTGCAGAACGAGAACTACCAGGAATTCCTGCTCAACTACGTGCACTACGCCGCCACCGCGGCCGGCCACAAGAAGGGCGACCCTGAGTTCTACCGCGTGTGCTATAACATGGCCAAGGAGAAGCTGCAGGGTCCCGCTCGCCCCGTCGTGATGGGGCGCGTGCTACAGGAGTCGTTCCGCTTCGGGCACGTGAAGCAGTCGGCGGCCATGCTGGATGACTTCCGCGCTTCGGTGGACAAGAGCAACCAGTTTTACCCCGTACTGAAGGCCGACTTCGACGCCCACAAGGACTTCGCCATCGGGTCGCCTGCGCCCGACTTCCGCTTGGTTTCGGCCAAGGGCGACACGGTGTCGCTGCAGGATTTCCGCGGCAAGCTGGTGTACCTGAACTTCTGGCGCACCACCAGCGGCCTTTCGCTGCGCGACCTGCCTTATGCCCAGGAGCTGGCTAAGAAGTTTAACGGGCAGAATATTGCCTTCGTCAACATCGCGCTGGACGACAACGAGCCGGCCTGGAAGCAGCTAGTGGTGAGCAAGAAGCTGGCCGGCACCCATCTGCGCGCCCCCGGCGGGCAGCGCGGCACCGTAGCCAAAGCCTACATGCTGCAGGAGGTGCCCGCCTATTTCCTTATCGCCGAGGACGGTACCTTCCTCAACACCAAGCCCAAGCGCCTGAGCAGCCGCGCCGCCATGGACGAAATCAAGGAGTCGTTCGGCAAAGCCGCCACCTACACCAGCGCCCAGCCCGCGCCGGGTAAGAACTAAACTGCGGATCAGACGGCTTTTGTAGTCGATTCACAAGAGTATGGTGCCACGGCTCTAGGCCGTGGCACTGCTGTTTCTAAGCGGCGGGCAATGCCCGGCCTAAAGCGCAAACGATACACGGCACGCGCGGTGGCGCCACCGACCACGGCCAAAGCCGCTATTTTTACCAGCCGCATAACTTAAGGCCGCCGGTTGGGGTTAGTGCGGCGGAAATCAGCTGGCTCGTCGGGCCGCCCTTCGTATCAGCCATGCCAATGTTCAATGCCTCCGCGGTGCGCGACGGGCTCAACTTCTTCTCCAAGCTCACGCCGCTGCGGGCCCTCAACGCCGCGCAGGTGACGGGCTCCTACGTGCTGAGCCGGCTCACCAAAAAGTCGCGGGCCTGGGGGCTGCCGCTGGCTATTTCGCTGGAGCCCACCACTTCCTGCAATCTGCGCTGCCCGGAGTGCCCCAGCGGCCTGCGCTCCTTTACCCGGCCCACGGGCATGCTGCAGGACGACGTGTTTCACCGCACCATCGATGAGCTGGCGCCGCGGCTGTGGTACCTCACGTTTTACTTCCAGGGCGAGCCGTACCTGCACCCGCAGTTTTTGGACATGGTGCAGTACGCCTCGCGCAAGAAGATTTACACGGCCACCAGCACCAATGGCCACTACCTGACGGAGGCCAACGCGAAGAAAACCGTGGAAAGCGGGCTGGACCGCCTCATCGTGTCGCTCGACGGCACTACGCAGGAAGTGTACCAGCAGTACCGCGTGGGTGGCCGCCTCGATAAGGTGCTCGACGGGGTGCGGCGCGTGGTGAAGTACAAGCAGGAGCTCAACTCGCAGACGCCGCGCATCATCTTCCAGTTTTTGGTGGTGCGCCCCAACGAGCACCAGATCGACGAGGCCCGGGAACTGGCCCGGGAGCTGGGCGTGGACGACGTGTGGTTCAAGACGGCCCAGATATACGACTACCAGCAAGGCTCGCCGCTGATTCCGACCATCGACTACTACTCGCGCTACCAGAACAACGCCGACGGCTCGTGGAGCATCAAAAACCGCCTGCTGAACCACTGCTGGAAGATGTGGCACTCCTGCGTTATCACCTGGGACGGGCTGGTGGTGCCCTGCTGCTTTGATAAAGATGCCGAGTACCGCCTCGGCGACCTGAAGGGCACCACGTTCCGGCAGCTGTGGCACGGGCCCAAGTACCAGGGGTTCCGGCGCGCCCTGCTCAAGGGCCGCGACCAGGTGGAAATGTGCCGCAACTGCACCGAGGGCACGCGGGTGTGGGGCTGAGTTGGACTATAGTAAGCCGACTGATTGCAGTAAAGCCTTGCCGGGTACAGAACCAGCTGTACCTTGCGCCGCCATTGCTGCCGCATGCTTCCTTCCAGTTCCGCCCCCCAGCTTCTGCGTACTGATTACCGGCCCGATCTGGGCATCTTGGTCGGCCGTTGGAGCTATCAGCCCGAGCCGGCCGCGCTGCCAGCCGTTTACGAGCAACTCACGGCCGATGCGCTGGCGTGCGGCTGCCGGTACTGGCTACAGGATATCCGAAGCCGTACGCTGAACGACCCGGCCATTACGCAGTGGCTACTCACGGAGTATTTCCCGCAAATGGGCCCGCGGCTGGGCGGCCGCCTGGCGGTGGCCTACCTGACGGCCCCGGCCCTGCTGCACGCCCTCACTACCAGCCCCGGTTACCGGCCGCCCAGCCACTACGACGGGCAGCCCTTCGCGCTGGCTTTCTTCGGCGACGAAGGCGAGGCCATTCGCTGGCTGCAGCAGGAGCAGCGCCGCCACACACCGGCATAAAACGAAGCGACCCGCCAGGGGCGGGCCGTTTCGCGTCAGTGAGTGAATGGTTGGAACGGGTAAATGCCGCGTGAGCGTGTGGGCGTCGGGGCCTCACGCCTGACTAAGGGAGTAGGAATCAAGCCGGGTGGTTGCCCGAACTGCGCCAAGCTGTGCAGAAAGCATTGAATTCCAGCGCGTGACAGCAGCCACGCGGGTAGCATGAGCAGCGCTTGTCGTTCGTGCACGGTGGCGTGTGTCCTTCCCCTGATCCGCATAAGCGCATCCGCAACGCGGACGGCGCACTGAGCGGGCTTCAATCCCTCCACAAGACACACTAAACCTGCAACCGCCGAGCGGCGCTTCTGGTTCAAAAGAACCGGCCGCCGCGCTGCATGATATCCTTGTGCGGACGGTTTGCGGCGGCCAAGCCTGCCAGCGCGGAGCAGCGGCGGGGGCATGCACCAGCCCCCAACCTCGCTGCTCCGCCCGAAGCCGACTTCCTGCCCGCTGACCGGTTGCCGGGCGCAGGTGAGTTGGCGCTTCAGCATCGGGAAAGGCGGTGAAGTTGGTTGCGGTATGCTGGCAAGCCGTAGGATAGCGTGCCGGGGCCGCGGGCGTCATGGCCTCCCTCGCTCGGGCCCCGGCGCGTGATACCTGCACTTGTACACTAGCACGAGTCATGTAGGGATAAGAATGGCGTGGGAAGTCGTAAAAAGGGGAATAGAGGCTCGGGACAAGGCTTAACGCCGGCCGTAGGCTTCTGTGCCCGGCGTCAGGCCCGCGGCTACTTCCATCATGCGGATGCATTCGGCACGGTAGCCGTCGGCGTCGTGGCCGCGGGCGGCGTGGGCCAGCTCCAGGGTGCTGGGCCAGGTGGTAGCCCCGCGCCGCTCCGACTGGCGCAGCAGCAGGCTCATCTGGGCCACGGCGGCGGCCCAGCGCAGGTTTTCGGAGGCCGCCGCGAGCGTGGCGGGGGCGGTAGCGGGCAAGGCGCGGCTGAGCAGGCGGCTTTGCTGACCCTGGGGTTCTTTGTAGCGCATCTTCACGGTAAGCAACTCGGTAGCGGCGGCCCCATTGGTTGCCGCCGCTGGCGCCTGATACTTCAGATTATCAATGACGGGCGGGGCCCCCACCGGCACCACTTCGTACAGGGCCGTGACCTGCTGCCCGGCGCCCAGCTCACCGGCGTCTTTCTTGTCGTTGTTGAAGTCCTCGTCGGCCAGCAGGCGGTTTTCGTAGCCAATGAGGCGGTAAGCCTGCACCTTGGCGGGGTTGAACTCCACCTGCAGCTTCACGTCCTTGGCCAGCGTAAACAGGGTGCCGCCGAACTGCTGCACCAGCACGCGCCGGCCCTCGGCCAGGTGGTCGATGTAGGCGTAGTTGCCGTTGCCCTTGTCGGCGAGGCGCTCCATTTTGCTGTCCTGCAGGTTGCCGGTGCCAAAGCCCAGCACCGACAGGAACACGCCCGACTCCCGTTCCTGCGTGATGAGGTGCTCCATGGCGTCGTCCGACGACTCGCCCACGTTGAAGTCGCCGTCGGAGCATAGAATCACGCGGTTGTTGCCCTCCTTCTTAAAGTGCTGCCGCGCGGTGGCGTAGGCTAGGCGCAGGCCCGCGCCGCCCGCCGTGGAGCCGCCCGCTTCCAGCCGATCCAGCGCTGCTAGGATGTCGGCGCGCTGCGTGCCCGGCGTGGGCGGCAGCACTACGCCTGCAGCCCCGGCGTACACCACCAGCGACACCTGGTCCTGCGGCCGCAGCTCACGCACCAGCTGCCGCAGCGAGGCCTTTACCAGCGGCAGCTTGTCGGCCGACTGCATGGAGCCCGACACGTCGATGAGAAACACCAGGTTGGCCGGCGGCAGCTGCTCATTCGGTACGGTACGGCCCTGCAGGCCCACCAGCACCAGTTGGTGCTGCGGCTCCCAGGGGCAACGGGCCTGCTCCAGGTGCAGGCCGCAGGGCGCGCCGGCTTCGGTGGGCTGCGGGTATTGGTAGTTGAAGTAGTTCACCAGCTCCTCGGTGCGTACCGCATCAGGGGGTGGCAGCTGGCCGTTTTGCAGCAGGAAGCGGCGCACGTTGCTGTAGGAAGCCGCGTCCACGTCGATGCTGAAGGTGCTAAGGGGCGCCTTGCTCACCAGCTGAAAGCCGTTTTCGGCCTGGTGGGCGTACGATTCGGATTCGGCGCGCGCCACGCGGCCGGGCAGCGGCGCATAGCTGGGTGCCGGCGCCGCGCCCTGGGCCATCTTGGCCTTGCGCCCACCGAACAGCGGCGGTCCGGAAATGCCACTCATCTTGCTGGCGCTGCCGTAGCCCGTCACTACCACTTCGTTGAGCTGCTTGGTGTCGGCAGCCAGCGCCACCTGCACTTGCTGGCCCCGGCTGACCTTCACTTCCTTGGGGCTATACCCAACGGAGGCAATGCTTAGGACTACGTCGCGGGTGCCCGGCGGCAGGGCCAGGCGAAACGAGCCGTCGAAGGCCGTGGTAGTACCGGTGGTTGTGCCTTTGATAAGCACGGTGGCGCCGGGCAGGTCCGCGCCGGTGCCCGCTTCCGTGACCCGGCCACTCACCGCCAGCGAGTCGGTCGTGTTGGGGGCTATCAGCACGCCGGGCTGCGAAGCGCCGACCGGGCGTTGGGCAACGGAACCACGTTGGCAGGCCGTAGCGACGGCCGCACTCAGCAGGCAGGAAAGCAATACGGTGCGCATCAGAACAGGTGTTTGAGGTGGTAGGTGCCTGTTGGATGCGGGGCAACTTCAGATTCCACACGGGGTGGGAATAAAAAGATGTTCCATTGTCGGGATGCCAAACAAGGGTGTATTTTGGTGCTGTGCCAGCAAGCGCAGTTCCAGGCCCTCAGCGGAGCCGTGCTATGGGCCGATCTAGTAAGCATACCCCGTTCAACAATACATACCCGCTTATGAAAACATTATTACTCCTGCTGCCGCTGCTGTGCGCTGAAGCAGGCATCCGCCTCTCCCCAAAGGCAGTTCTTCCTCTCCCGCTCGTGGCGGCCGCTGCTAGCCAGCCGCTGCTGAGTCCGCCTGCCCGGCTGCTCCCCGCTGCGGCCGATGGTTACGCCCTGCTAGCCGGTGGCACCATTGTCGCAAGGCCCGCGGCCGAGGCCGTCGGTAACGCTGGCGCGGTAAAGAGCATTGGCGCGTTGGTGCAGGTCAGCGGTACGGCCCGCACCGGCCTTGCAGCGCAGAAGGTCGTGGACCAGTTGACGCAAACATCTACACCATTGGTATCTGGCAGCAAGATGGTAATTTCTCCAACGAATTTTCCGGCAATACCGTGTATCTGAACCCGCTGAATGGCGCTTCATCGCCGCAAATAGACCCCGGTTCTTCGGCCGCGGGCCTTTACTGCGGCAGCCTTAGCTACGGGGCCAGCCCGGCCAGCGGGAACTACGTGTACGGTGCCCCCTTCGGCACTGTGGCCTCGCCGCGCCCGCAGCTGGGAGCCGTGGCGGGGGAAAACCAACTGCTGGAAACCAACTATTTCCGGGACTTGAACGTGGGCATGAGCACGCTCAACGGCCAGCCCCGCCTGCTGGGCAACTTCGTTTTCAACTGCGAAGAAGCCGTGCGCGTGAACCCCGCCACGTACTACCTGAGCAACCCGCAGGTGCGCTGCAACCGCTTTACCCGCCTGAGCGGCGGCCCGCCCTACGTCTACGGGATTGTAGTTTCCAGCGCCATGCAGCAAAGTCTGCAGTTCGGCTCCAACAGCCAGCCGGGCGGCAACCGCTTCGTAAATATCCAGGAGCCGCTGCGCAACGATGGGAACGGCTCGGTAACCTATTGGCGGTATAGTTCAGGGCAGGAAATTGTATCAGGGTCAGGGAATAACGGTACGACTGTTATTCCCTCTAGCTTATCTCCTATCAACGCTTGTTCTCCCTACACCGCCGGGGTCAACGCGGCCCGGGCAGCTGGGGGGGCTTCTGCCATCGTGCAGGCCCTGATGGATTCGGTGTTGCGGCGCAACGCGCCGGCTTACCGGTTAAAAGACTACCAGGGCGAGATTGTGCGCCACTTCGCCAGCCAGAACAACCTGGCTCCGCTGGAGCTATACCTGGCCCGCCTGGAAACAGCCAACTCCGACGCGTACCGATCCATTGGCTTGGGCCTGCTGCGCATCCGGCGCCAACAACGTAACGTTGCCCGCGCCCAATGGGTGCGCGCCGAGCTGTTGCGTACTGCCGGCCAGGATGTGGAGGTGCACAACCAGATTAAGCTCTCGGACGCGCTGACCCGCCTGGCCCAGCGCCCCGTACGCCCCGGGCAGCGCCTGCTGCCAGCCGACAGCGTGGCCCTGCGCCAAGTTGCCCTCTCCGGCACCGATGTAGCCGAGGAAGCAGCCACCCGGTTGCGGTACTATTACCCGAAAGCCTTGCCGGTTGCCACAAGGCCCGCCCTGCGGCCTAGCGCCACCACCACCAGCCCGGTTGAAACGGCCACTACCCGCCTCGACGGGGTCAGCCCCAACCCGGCTACGGCCGAGCTAATGCTCCGCTACGCGCTGGGCACGGAGGTACGCCGCGCCGAGGTGCAGCTCTACAGCCTGCTCAGCGGCAAGCGCGTGCTCACGCAGGCGCTTGCCGCCCGGGCCGGCGCCGGCCAGCTGCTGCTGGACGTGCGCGCCCTGCCGCCCGGCCACTACAGCTACCGCCTCGTCACGGACGGGCGCCCCGGCCCGGCCAAGCACTTAGTCATTACGCGTTAATTATTTCGTAGCCCCGCTCGGCACTGTAGTGGCCGGGCGGGGCTACAGTTTTGCGCCATGCGTACCTTCTGCCTTCTGCTTTTACTGGCTTTTGTAAGCCAGCTAAGCCCCGCCCAGCGACTGCTGCGCGACCGGATGTACCCAGCCTTGAGTACGCGCCCTTTCCCATTGGCCTCCGGGCTGGCTAATGGAAGTGTGCTGACCTACACGATTAAGCGACTGCCGCAAATGCCGGGGTTTCAGCAGCGCTTCATCCGCCTCAACCGCCAGCTGGACACGCTGGCCACCCCGATGCAGTTTTACCGGCTCAACGCAGGTCTGGGCCGGGCGGCAGCCTTTGGCGGCTACGTGGTCTGCTACGGAAGTCCGGGCGCGACGCCCGCCGATAACCAGAAACTGACGCTGGTGCGCTACCGCAACGATTTCAGCCTGGCATGGGGGCACCGCGGCGCTACAACTTCTTTAACGGCTGGCAGGAGCTCTGCGGTGGCGTGTTGACCACGGCCGCCGCCTGCTTTCTGGGCTTCTATTCCGACGCCCGAGCGCGCACCAGCTTTTCGCTTGCCAAGACCGACACCACGGGCAACCTGCTTTGGGTCAAGGGCTATGGGTGGCAAGGGGATATTATCGCGGATATGAAGTTTACGCTGCAAGGCAACCTGCTGCTGATGGGCTACACCCAGTACGCCCAGCAGTACGATTTGAAGCTGCTGCTGGTAAACCAGCGGGGCGACTCGCTGAACTCGTTGCGCTTCGCTCCGCTTGGCCCGGGGCGCACCGTAGCGACACCTGAAGGATGGAGAAATTTGTTCTCGTTGACAGACGGTGGATTTTTGGTGCTTACCAGCGTTGACTCTGTGAGCCGGCCCAACATTCCGGTGGCCGTGAAGGTGGACGCACAGCTGCGCCCGGTCTGGACGCGGGTGGAGCGCTACCTGCCGCCGCGCACGCCCGGCGCCATCGGCCAGTACGGCACGGCCCTGGAGCTGGCCGACGGCTCGGTGCTGGTGCTGCTGTCCTACAACAACACGCCCGCGGCCGAGCAGCGCCCCTTCTACCTGCTGCGCCTGGACGGGGCCACCGGCCGGCTGCTGCAGCGCCACGAGCTGCTGAGCCCCATCTGCAACCGGGTGGAAACCTTCCAGCTGCTGGCCGACGGCGACAGCGCCGCCTACGTGCTGGGTGGCTGCACGGCCGGGCCGGGCGGCGCGTTCGTCTCGGCCCCGTACGCGGCGCGGGTGAGCCTGCGCGGGCTGCCGGCCGTCGTCACGGCTGCCGCGCCAGCCCAGCCGCGGCCCGCTGATTTCGCCGGGCTGGGCCAGCCCTTCCCCAATCCGGCTACCGGCGCGGCGCGTGTGCCCTACCGCCGGGCGGCGGGCAGCGCCCTGGCCCACGTTGTGCTGCTCGATGCACTAGGGCGATGTGTGCGCACGGCGACGGTGCCGGCGGCCCCGAGCGGGCAGGTGGAGCTGCCGCTCAGCGGGCTGGCGGCGGGCGTGTACGCCCTGCGCTACGAACAGGGCGGCGCACCCGTCGGGCCCGGGCGCCGGTTGGTGGTGCAGCCGTAGTCCGGTAGTGGCGTGGACAAGTGCGAAACGGAGCCCCCGAACCTAAGCGAAAGTTCTGGTGCCCCGTTTCATTTTCTACCGCCGCGCCGCGGCCCGTCCGGCTCCGTATCTTTAGCCTGCCGCCATCATTCGTGTATGTTCTCGCTGTTTCGCCGCAATAAGTCCGCCGCTGCGCCGCCCCCGACCGAGGCGGAGCTGCTCGCACGCTACCGGCAGCACGGCGACGTGCAGGACCTCGGCCGCCTCTACGAACCGTACTTCCACCTCGTGTACGGCGTGTGCCTGCGCTACCTGCGCACCGAAGACGACGCCAAGGACGCGGTGATGCACATCTTCGAAAAGCTGGTGGTGGACCTGCGCCGCCACGAGGTGCAGCACCTCAGCAGCTGGCTGCACACCACCGCCCGCAACCACTGCCTGATGGAGCTGCGCCGCCGCAAATCGGCGCCCGATACGGTGGAATTTGCCTTGCCCGGCGCGGCCGGTGTGGAATCCGACGGCGTCCTGCATCTAGCTGCTGATGACGACGATTTTCCCACCGAGGAGCACCTGCAGCAGCTCGAAGCGGCCATGGCCGCGCTGCCGCCCGAGCAGCAGCAGTGCCTCGACCTGTTTTACCGCCAACAGCAGTCGTACCAGGAAATTGCCGCGCTTACCGGCTACGACCTCAAGCAAGTGAAAAGCTACCTGCAAAACGGTAAGCGCAACCTCAAACTCTCCCTCGCCCGCCATGTCGTCCGCTGATTCGCACCTTCCGGCTTCGGCTCTGCCGACTGCGCATCTGCCTGCGGCGGTGCTGCGGCAATACGCCGCCGGGACGCTTACGGCCCCGGAGCGGCGGCAGGTAGAGCACCATACCCTGGGCTGCGCCCTCTGCGCCGATGCCCTCGACGGCTATCTGCTGGCCGTGCCCGCGGCCGTAGCCCCCGCCGCGCTGGCCGAGCTGCGTCAGCGCCTGCACGCCCGCGTACAGGCCGAGCCGGCTGCTCCCCGCGGTGCGGCTGGCTGGTGGATGGCCGCCGCGGCGGCCGTTTTGGCCTTGTTGGTCGCCCTCCTGGGGATGTGGCAACGGGCCGAGCGGCCCCAGCCGACAGTGGCCGCCACGACCAGACCCTCTGCCCCGAAAGTGGTGCCCGCGCCTCCAGCACCGGCTCCGGCCGTATCCGAGGAAGCATCCGTTGAGGCGGCGCCGGCCGTAGCAGCAGCGCCAGTTACGGCGCCGGCTGCGGCTTCCAGTATTCGGAAGCGCCCGGCAAGCCGTCCTGCGCCGGGCTACGCCGCTGCGCCTCGGCGGCGCACGCCGCGCCGGCCGGTGCAGGCTCCGGAAGAACCGGTTACGGCCGTAGCAGCCGGAACCATCGCCGCTGAACCTGCGCTGAACGGAGTCGGCAGCGAGGACAGCAAGCTTGCCGAACAGTTGCCGGCCGTCGCTCAGGAAGTCACCGCTCCAGCGCCCACCGAGGCGCCGGTTGTGGCCGGCCGGGTGGCCATGGCCGCTAAGAAGGCGCCTGTGCCGGCGGCCTCAGCCAATACATTGGTGGAAGAAGCCGGCAAGCGCAAAGCCGAGTTGCCGCCCGCGCCGGCCATTGCCCCGATGCCCGTGGGGGGCTACTCCGCCCTGGAACGCTACCTGCGCCGCGAGCAGCAGTGGCCCAGCGAAGCCAGCGGCCAGAACCTTTCCGGAGTTGTCAAGCTGAAATTCACCGTGGAAGCCGACGGTACCGTCCAGAATATCCAGGTGGTACGCGGCCTGCACCCCGCCCTCGACGAGGAAGCCATGCGCCTAATCTGCGAGGGGCCGGCCTGGCGCCCGGGCATCGTGAACGGCCGCCGCGCCAGCCAGACGGTGCGCGTAGACGTGCCCTTCCGCTAGCGCATACACGCCAGCGGCCCGCCAGTTCAGCACGAACCGGCGGGCCGCTTTGCTCGCGTCCGGGCTGGCTAGTTGCTGTAGCCGCCGCCGCTTTCGGGGGCAGTAGCGCTGCCGCCGGGGCCTTCCGCCTGCGGCAGATCGGGTTCGGTCTTGATGCGCACGCCCGAGTAGTCGGGCACGCCGCCGCCATCCACTTCTTCGTCCGCTGCCTGGCCTTGCGTGGAGGGCTGCCAGCGGTGCATCACCTCGAAGGTGATTTTGGCCGTGATGCGGTACTCCACAATCTTATTGTCCTGCACCCGGCAGCTCTGGTCCTTGATGTAGATGGACTTGATGCCTTTGACGGTGGTACTGGCCTCGGTGAGGGCGCGCTGCAGGGCGTCTTCAAAGCTCTTGTCCGACGAGGCCAGCACTTCGATAACTTTCTTGATGGTGCTCATGGCTGTGGGGGTGTGGGGTTGAACGATACAGTGGCGAACCAGCATGTACGCAGCCCCGCTACTCAGCGGCTGACATATTCGCCAGAAGAAAGCACAGGCCCCGCAGACCAACAGCGCCTTCACGCCTCATTTTCGCAGAAGTAGCAGGTATTGGCGCCGTGTTTAACGGGGGCAACAATACAGTAAACATGTTTACCAAGTGGAAATTCGCGCTCAGATTTCCGGTGGTAGCTTAGTTTACTAGTACCCGTTATAAAATAAAACCCGTGCGCAACGGTGCCTTTGCTGCGTTGCGTTTAGCCTGCTTTGGCGGCGGGTGCTACCTTTGCCGCGCCTAATTCCCATCGTTTCACCGAGTCTGTTCGCCTGATGCAATTCCGCACCGAAAAAGACACCATGGGCACCGTGCAGGTCCCCGCCGACGCCTACTGGGGCGCCCAAACCCAACGCTCCATCGAGAACTTCCAGATTGCGCAGGACATCAACCGGATGCCCAAGGAGATTATCCGCGCCTTCGCTTACCTGAAGAAAGCCGCCGCGCTGACCAACCGCGACGCGGGCGTGCTGCCGGCCGAGAAAGCCGAGCTGATCGGCCGCGTAGCCGACGAAATCCTGGAAGGCAAGCTCGACGACCAGTTTCCGCTGGTGGTGTGGCAGACGGGCTCGGGCACGCAGTCGAACATGAACGTGAACGAGGTGGTAGCCTACCGCGGCCACGTGCTGCAGGGCGGCAACCTGCTCGACGAGAAGAAGGCCCTGGCCCCGAACGACGACGTGAACAAGTCGCAGTCGTCGAACGACACCTTCCCCACGGCCATGCACATCGCGGCCTACAAAATCCTGGTGGAGGTGACCATCCCCGGCATCGAGAAGCTGCGCGACACCCTGGCCGCCAAGTCCAAGGAGTTCATGGGCATCGTTAAGATCGGCCGCACCCACCTGATGGATGCTACCCCGCTGACGGTGGGCCAGGAGTTCAGCGGCTACGTGTCGCAGCTCGACCACGGCCTGCGCGCCATCAAGAACACCCTGGCCCACCTCTCGGAGCTGGCGCTGGGCGGCACCGCCGTGGGTACGGGCATCAACACGCCCGCCGGCTACTCGGAGAACGTGGCCAAGCACATTGCCGACCTCACCGGCCTGCCCTTCATCACGGCCGAAAACAAGTTTGAGGCCCTGGCTGCCCACGACGCCATCGTGGAAGCCCACGGCGCCCTGAAGACGGTGGCCGCCTCGCTGATGAAAATTGCCAACGACATCCGCCTGCTGGCTTCGGGTCCGCGCGCGGGCATCGGCGAGCTGTTCATCCCCGACAACGAGCCCGGCTCCAGCATCATGCCCGGCAAGGTGAACCCCACGCAGTCGGAAGCTATGACCATGGTGGCTGCTCAGGTAATGGGCAACGACGTGGCCATCAACATCGGCGGCATGAACGGCCACTTCGAGCTGAACGTGTTCAAGCCGGTGATGATCTACAACTTCCTGCACTCGGCCCGCCTGATCGGCAACGTGTGCGTGTCGTTCAACGACAAGTGTGCCGTGGGCATCCGTCCGCTGGAAGATAACATCCGCAAGCACGTAGAGTCGTCCCTGATGCTGGTGACGGCCCTGAACCCGCACATCGGCTACTACAAGGCCGCCGAAATTGCGCAGACGGCCCACAAAAACGGCTCGACGCTGAAGGAAACGGCCCTGCAGCTGGGCTACCTCACCGAGGAGCAGTTCAACGAGTGGCTCAAGCCCGAAGACATGGTGGGCGAGCTGCCCCGCTAAATAAAATCCGCCCTTGTGCGTTTAAACGCCGCAGCCCTAACCGGTTGCGGCGTTTCTATTGTTAACAAAATTCACCGCTGTGCCTTAGGCCCGGTTTTTGGGCGCATTTTCATGTCTATACATCCAATGCATGATTATACTCTACGAAAAACCATACTTGCGCATTGCCTACGTGCGGCAGCATCGCCTGCTGGAGGTGCAGTGGCTGCACAGCAGCATCTCGGCCGGTGAGTTTCGCGACGCGTACTGGCAGGCCCTGCTGCTGGCCGAACGCTACCAAGCGCGGGCCTGGCTTAGTGATTTTCGCGCCATGCCCCTGCCACAGGAGGCCGAGGTGCAGTGGCTGGAAAAGTACTGGTACCCCCGCTACGTGGAGCTGAAGCTGGATAAAGTGGCCATCGTCAACTCGGGCAGCGAAGCCGGGCGCCGGCGCCTGACGGAGATTATCCAGCGGGCCAACGCCGCCGGCCACACCAACCGCCCCGACCCCATGTACTTTGACGACCTGGAAACGGCGCGCGCCTGGGTGCGCAAACCCCTGACCACCGGGCAGCTGCCCTCATTGGGCTAGGCGCCTGCCCACCGGGCACTTTGCGCGCCGCCTTCGTCGTTAAGCGCCTGAGCCGTAGGTTTGTGTTTTGAAATGGTTGGGTGGCTGAATGGCTAGTCGTTCTGCCCGCGTTGCACAGTCAACCATTTAACCATTCGGCCCTTTAACCATTTGATCAGTGCGCTACATTTTTCCGCTGCTGCTCCTGCTCGCCATGCTGGTTTCCACCGTGCTGCTACCCGGCTGCGAACCGAAGGAGGAGCTTCTGACTACCGATAGCAGCGCCCGGCTAGAGTTTTCCACCGACACGGTGATGTTTGATACCGTGTTTGTGCAGACGCGCACCGTGAGCAAGCGCCTGTGGGTGTACAACCGCAACAAGCGCGCGGTGCAGGTAGAGGGAATCCGGCTGTCCGGTGCCTACGGCCAGCCCTACAAGCTCCTGATCAACGGCGACTCGGGCGCGGCCCAGCAAAACCTCACCATTCGCGGCAAGGACAGCCTGCTGATTCTGGTAAAGGCCACGCTCGGCACCAACAACCAGCCGCTCAACAAGCCTTTCCTGACCGAGGACCAGATTCAGTTTCGCACCAACGGCAACGAGCAGCTGGTGCGCCTGATTGCCTACGGCCAGAACGCGTACTTCCACTTCAACGAGACGCTGCCGTGCAACGCCGTGTGGCGCAACGACAAGCCGCACGTCATTTACGGCGGCGTGCTGGTGAACAGCAACTGCACCCTGACCATGCAGGAGGGCACGCGCGTGTACTGCCACGCCGGTGCCGGCATAGTGGTGCGGGGCCAGCTGCGCATCAACCCCACGCTGCAGCCCACGGGCGAGGTAAAGCCCGAGGACCCGCGCATCGTGCGCTTCCAGGGCGACCGGCTAGAAAGCTTCTACAACGACATTCCGGGCCAGTGGGCCGGCATTCAGTTCGACCCCGGCAGCCGGCCGAGCGTGGTGCGTTTCTGTGACCTTAAAAACGCCTCGTTTGGCCTGCTGGTGTACAACCCCGAAGCCCGGCAGCCTTTCCCCAAGGTGACGGTGGAGCACACGACCTTCCGCAACATCTCCGGCGCAGCCCTGACCTTCAACAACCCCATTCCCTTCGATGGGGCCGGCATCCTGGGCTTCTCCGGCGACTTCGACGTGCGCAACTCCCTGTTTACCAATTGCGGCGAGTACGCCGTGGCCGGTTTCCAGGGCGGCACCTACAACCTGCAGTACTGCACCGTGGCCAATTACACGCCGCAGTTCCGCCGCCAGACTTCCTCGCTCACGTTTTCCGACGCCCTGCCGGTACAGAATCCCACCCTGCGCGTCGCGCCCCGCGTCAGCATCGAAAACAGCATCGTGTGGGGCTCCTTTGAAGACGAGCTGTACTTCGACAACAGCAGCACCTACCTCGCGCAGATTCAGGTGCGCAACAGTGTGCTGCGCACCCAGGAGTACCAGGCCGCCGCCGATGCCGGCGGCAAGCCCGGGCTGGCCCGCAACGGCAACCTGATCAACGTGAACCCGAAGTTCAAGCGCACGCCCGACAACGCCGCCGAGCGCTTCGACTACCGCCTCGATACCCTCTCGCCGGCCAGCAACCGTGCCGTGCCGCTGCCCGCGCTGACCAACGACCTGCGCAACCTCAGCCGCAGCGCTACTCCCGACCCCGGCGCCTACGAGCGCGTCAATCCGTAATTGTAGACATGAGTATGGAGACATGAGAAGTGAGACTTAAGCACCTTAAATGCAAGAACAATTCTCACTTCTCATGTCTCCATACTCTATACTCCACCCATGATCTGCGTTCAGAAACGACTGCGCTTGCCGGCCGTGCGCCGTGGCTTTCATCTCATTACCGACCTGGTGACGGCCAATCTGCCTGAACTGGAACAGGTGCAGGTAGGCACGCTGCATGTGTTCATTCAGCACACCTCGGCCAGCCTCTCCATCAACGAAAAAGCCGACCCCACGGTGCGCCACGACTTCGAGCAGTTCTTCAACCGCGCGGTGCCCGAAAACGCGCCCTATTTCCGCCACACCCTGGAAGGCCCCGACGACATGCCCGCGCACCTAAAAGCCGCCATGCTCGGCAGCAGCGTCACCATTCCCGTCACCAAGGGTGAGCTGGCGCTGGGCACCTGGCAGGGCATCTACCTCGGGGAGCACCGTAACGACGGCGGCCGCCGCTGGATCGTGCTGACGTTGCTAGGGGCATAGCTCAGTGCGAGTTAGAGGACCCAGTTGAGGCTGGCATCGAGGCGGGGCATCAGCGTGCGTTGGGTCGGACTGATCTTGGATACTATCCCCAAGCTGCCTTCGGCCAGCAGATGCGCGCCTACGTTGCGCCGCAAGCCGTAACGAAGGCCCACCGGGTGAGCCGCAGCTAGGTTGGGCACCTTAATCAGGCGGTCAGTAGCCAAAGCGGCTTCGGCAAACAAACCCAGAAAGCTGCCCGCCTGCCGGCGGATGTCCTTGCCCTGGCGCTGCCGCACGAGTAGCCGCGGATACACCCGTAGCTCTCCGGCCAAGTAGGGCAAAAGTGCCGCCGTGCTGTAGTCGCGCCCGAAATGTGGGTCGATAACATTTACGAACCGGGTGCCGCCGATAGGCAGATTGGTGGAATAAAAGCTGTAGTGCGCTCCGGCGCTTACGTAGGCCGTCAGGCTACTGCCCAAGCGCCGCTCATAAGCCACGGCTGCCCCCAGGTAGTTAATACCGGCCAGCACCAGCTGCTTTTCCACCCGCACTTGTTCCGCTGAAGGAGCGGTGGCTGCCTGAGCAGTGGCCGAACGCGCGGCACAGGTCAGGATAGCGGCGGCAAGAATCTTTCGCACCAGTAAAGAAGCATCAGAAGTAAGCTCAGCAGGGCGTTTTTGCCATCCGCTTATTTATTGTACGACCACTTCAGTAAGGCGTAAATGAGGCTAGCGCAGCACCCGGGCGCTGCTTACATAGCGCGTGGTATCGAAGCCCACGAGCTTCTGGCGGCCCTGCACTTCGTAGTCGCTCAGCAGGCCGTCGGCACCAAAACGTAGTTGCAGCTTTTTGCCGGAGAAAAACAGCGGGTTCCTTTGCTCCAGCGTGGCGCGCAGTTCGCGCACCACGGAGTCGTCCTGCACCACTTCCAGAGCCAGCACCGGGTGGTCTACCTCGGGCAGGCGGCGGAAGATGCGCCGCGTGAAGCCAGCCGAATCCGACGTGAGTACCTGGTAGGCACCGCGCAGCGCGGGCTTGTTGATGTCGGCCTGGTAAAACAGCTGCAGCTCACGCGCCCAGTCGGGTTGCGGCAGCTTGGCAGTTTCGGGCAGGGCGTCGCGCAGCATCACGCGTTTCTCCAGCGCCGGGCGCTGCCGCTGCAGGCGTTGTACCTGCGCGTTCAGCAGCGTTTGCGTATCGAAGTAGCCAGCCGGGCGCCGGGCCGGCCGGGCCCCGATATCGTCGCCGCCCGACGAGCAAGCGGCGCCAACCCCGCCCCCGAGGAGCAGGATCAGCGCCGCCGCAGCGGGTCGGAACCCGGAGAGCTTACGCATTGGTCGGGCGCAGCAGCGATTCGCCGGTCATCTCGGCGGGCTGCGGCAGTCCCATCAGGGCCAGCACGGTGGGCGCGATGTCGCCCAGCTTGCCGTCGGCCAGCGTGCCGCGGTAGTCGTTATCGGCCAGGATGCAGGGCACCAGGTTGGTGGTGTGGGCCGTGTTGGGCGTGCCATCCTCGTTCATCATCACGTCGGCGTTGCCGTGGTCGGCGATGATGATGCTGGCGTAGCCGCTTTCCAGCGCCGCCGAAATTACGTCGTTGGCGCACTGATCCACGGTTTCCACGGCCTTCACGGCGGCCTCAAACACGCCGGTGTGGCCCACCATGTCGGGGTTGGCGAAGTTCAGCACCACGAAGTCAGCCGACTTGGCCCGCAACTCCGGCACCAGGGCGTCGCGCAGCTCGTAGGCGCTCATTTCGGGCTGCAGGTCGTAGGTGGCTACCTTGGGCGAGTTGCGCAGAATGCGGTTTTCGCCCTCAAACTCCTGCTCGCGGCCGCCCGAGAAGAAGAACGTCACGTGCGGGTACTTTTCCGTTTCGGCAATGCGGATCTGCTTTTTGCCGTTGGCGGCCAGCACCTCGCCCAGCGTCTTTTCCAGATTGTCCTTCTCAAAAATCGGCTGCACGCCCACGAACGTCGCGTCGTAGTTCGTCATCGTGAGGTAGTGCAGGTTCAGCCGGTGCATGTTGAAGGCGTGGAAGTCCTGCTGGGTCAGCGCCTGCGTGATTTCGCGGCCGCGGTCGGTGCGGAAGTTGAAGCAGATGACCACGTCGCCCTCCTTCATGGTAGCCAGCGGCTGGTCGTCGGCCCCGATTTTCACCAGCGGCTTCAGGAATTCGTCGGTCACGCCCGCCTTGTACGAGTCGAGCATGGCGCCGATGAGGTTGTTGCAGCGCTGGCCCTTGCCGTTCACCAGCAGGTCGTAGGCTACCTGCACCCGCTCCCAGCGGTTGTCGCGGTCCATGGCGTAGTACCGCCCCACGATGGAGGCGATTTTGCCGCTGGCCCCGTGCTGAAGGTGCTGCTCCAGGTCGTTGACGTAGCGCACACCGGCTTTGGGGTCGGTGTCGCGGCCGTCGGTGAAGGCGTGGATGAACACGCGGTGCACGTCCTCGTCGTGGGCGAGGGTGCACAGGGCCTTCAGGTGCTCGATGTGAGAGTGTACGCCCCCGTCGGAGAGCAGGCCCATCAGGTGCAGGTTCTTGTCGGGGTGCTGGCGCAGGTACTCAAACGCCTGCTTGAGGGCGGGCATGGCGCCCAGCTTCCGCTCCCGAATGGCTTTGTTGATGCGTACCAGGTCTTGGTACACCACGCGGCCAGCACCGAGGTTCATGTGGCCTACTTCCGAGTTGCCCATCTGCCCATCGGGCAGCCCTACGGCCTCGCCGGAAGCTTGCAGGCGGCTGTGCGGAAAGCGCTGGAAAAGCGAATCGATGAAAGGCGTCTTTGCAGCCGCAATGGCCGACACGGCCGGGTTGGTGCCCAAGCCCCACCCATCAAGGATTACCAACAGTACCGGTTTATTCATGGCCGCAAAGATAGGAGCTACGTAACTGCCAAGCCGCACCGATTCACTATTTTGGAGCCATCAGCGCCCAACCGTCGCGCGGGGCTGCCCGTAGGGGATTGGCATAGTTTTGGTATACCCGCCGCTGCAACCCCCGCATATTACATGAAACGATTGATTTTCCGAGCTCTGACGGTACTGTGCCTGGCCCTGCTGGCGCCCGCCGTCCACGCCCAGAACGACACGTTCGGGGCCGTGCGCTCGGCCATTCAGAACGGCTCGTCCCGGGCTGTATCTCAGTACTTTGGCGGTACGGTGGAGATTGGTTTCGACGGCGAGAAGCAGAGCTACAGCGCCACGCAGGCGGAGTTCGTGCTGAAGGACTTCTTCGCCAAGAACTCGCCCGCCACTTTTGAGGTGGTACACCAGGGCGCTTCCACCTCCGAGGGCATCAAGTACGCTATCGGTAAGTACGCTGGCAAAAATGGCAGCTACCGGGTCTTCATCAAGATGAAGGCCGCGCAAGGAGCGATGCAAATCGATACCATGGAATTTTCGCACGAGTAGATGGGCTGAACGACTACTTTCTCCCCTGCTTTTACCTCCTTGCTCTGGGTTAGGTCCCGACTCTAAGTCGGGGCCTTTTCCTATTTTTGTACCGTGCAAACCCCGCCCTATCTCACGCCCGACGCGCTGCGCGCCTTTATCCACTCGGCTCTGGCCGAAGACGTAGGCGACGGCGACCATTCGTCGCTGGCCGGCGTGCCCGCCGATGCCCGCAAGCAGGCCCGCTTATTGGTGAAGGACGAAGGCGTATTGGCCGGGGTAGAGCTGGCTCAGGTCATCTTCCGGGAGGTGGACCCTGCGCTGCAGGTGACGGTGCTGCTGCCCGACGGCAGCCGCGTGAAGCACGGCGACGTGGCCCTGACGGTGGAAGGACCGGCCCGCAGCATCCTCACGGCCGAGCGACTGGTGCTCAACTGCATGCAGCGTATGAGCGGCATTGCCACCAAAACGGCCTACCTGACCTCGCTCATCGCCGGCACCAAGGCCAAGCTGCTCGACACGCGCAAAACCACGCCCAACTTCCGCCTCTGCGAGAAATGGGCGGTGCTCATCGGCGGCGGCGTAAATCACCGCTTCGGGCTGTTCGATATGATCATGCTGAAGGACAACCACGTGGACTACGCCGGCGGCATTCGGCCCGCTATCGAAGCCACGCACGCTTACCTGCAGCAGCTGGGCCGCGAACTGCCCATCGTGGTGGAAACCCGTACGCTCACGGAAGTGCAGCAGGTGGTGGAAGTAGGCGGCATCACCCGCATCATGCTCGACAACATGAAGCCCGATACCATGCGCGAAGCCGTGGCGCTGATTGCCGGCCGCTTTCCTACGGAAGCCTCGGGCGGCATCACGGAGCACACCATCCACGCTGTGGCCGAAAGCGGCGTCGACTACATTTCGGTGGGGGCCCTCACGCACTCCGCCGACATTCTGGACCTGAGTCTGAAAGCATTTTAATTGAGCTGTCAGTTGCTGGTTGTCAGGCCCTACGGCGCTTGTCGCACGTACTAACAACTGGCTGACAACTGACAACTGATAACTGAAACCTTCCTAATGCAACCTCCCATTCCCCGCGGCGGCGCGGGTCGCCAATTCGTCCAGCAGCCGCAGTCTTCGCCGCTGGCCATCCGCACCAAGAAATACCAGCTCGACAAGGAAACCTACACCCGCATGGCCCTCATGCAGGTGTGGAAGAAGGACTGGTGGCAGGCCGTTATTCCGCTGGTGGTGCTGTCGTTGCCGGCCATCTTCAGCTTTTCGTGGTGGTGGATTGCGGCCGCCGTACTCGTGACGGTACTCTACGTGCTCATCCGCTCGGCGCAGGTGACGGGCGTGACGCAGCTGGAGCAGGGCAAGGTGCTGTTTGAGCGCCTCAGCTACGAGTTCGATCCGCGCTACATCGCCATGCGCGCCAACGATAAGGATCAGCCCCGCGGCATGACCTGGGACATGATCGAGCGCGTAAAACGCGAGAAGGACGCCTACGTGCTCTACCTCAAGCAGCCCGACGTGACCGACCAGGTCAGCGGCTGGCGCGCTACCCTGGCCAAGGTGATGTGGGTGCCCGTATTCATCCACGTGCCGACGCGTATTTTCAACGCGCCGAAGGACCTGACCATGTTTGAGAACCTGCTGCGCCGCAAGAACCTGCTGCCCGCCGGCCCCGGCACTGCCGCGCCGGAAGCGCCCAAGGCCGCCTAAGCCAGCGTTTTCTCCGTACTTCGCATTTGAGACATTTCTTCCGCTTCATCAATATGACCTCCAACAAACTCGTTTTGGGCCTGGCCGCCGCAGCTCTGCTGGGCCTGGCTTCGTGCAGCAGCGAACCGTCGGACTGGCGTCCGGACAATAAAGTATCCAACGACCTGGTGGCTCCTGGCACCCGCGAGTCGTACGACTTCGACCAAGCCACGGACGCGCCCAGCCAGCACAAGGGTGGCGCTATCGAGACGCCCATCAGCTCGCACATGGACGTGGAGCAAACCCTGGACCCGGCTAAAGGTGCGCCTGACCGCATGACGGCTGAGCACGGCCAGACGACGGAAGCCGCCAAAGTGGAAGGCAGCAAAATGGGCGAGGAAGGCACGCCGGCCGAAACCGACACGCACCACGACCTGAACGAAAACGGCGGCGGTCCGCAGAAAAACTAACCGCTCGACCGCGGCTCGACGTACTGCCCGTGCGCCCCGGCCTAGTCGCTGGCTACCGATATGCCAGCGGCCGGGCCGGGGCGCTTACTTGCTCACCGGGATTGTCAAATCCACGGCCAAGGCTAAGGTTAGTTCCCCTCCTCAGCTGAGGAGGGGCTAGGGGTGGTTGATGAACTAGAGCTAAATTCTATTTCTAGAAGTCGTTCAACGTTTGGTCAACCACCCCTAACCCCTCCTCAGCTGAGGAGGGAAACTAACCTTAGTCTTAGTCCTGGGTTTGCTAGGCGCGTGGCCGGCATTCATCGTTAATTTGTCGGGTTACGCCCTCCTTTTCCCTCCGCATTCCCATGCCGTACACCTATGCGCAGTCGGCCGAGTGGTTCAGCACGTGGTTTGATTCGCCCTACTACCACCTGCTCTACCACGACCGTAACCAAGACGAGGCGCGTTACTTCCTCGACAACCTGCTGCGGCATCTGCACCCCAAGCCCAAGGAGCGGCTGCTGGACCTGGCCTGTGGGCGCGGCCGGCACGCCATCTACCTCAACGAGCGCGGCTTCGATGTGACGGGGCTCGACCTCTCACCCGAAAGCATTGATGTAGCGCGCCAGCACGAAACAGAGCGGCTGCGCTTCTACGTGCACGATATGCGCGCTCCGCTGCCCTACGGCCCTTTTGATTTTGTGCTGAACCTGTTCACCTCCTTCGGCTACTTCGACGAGGAGGCCGAAAACGTGGTGGCCCTACGCAACGCGGCCGACGCCATGCAGTACGGCGGCAAGATGGTCATCGACTTCATGAACACCGACCGCATCGTGCGCGAGCTGGTGGCGCACGAAACCAAAACCGTTGATGGCATCGCCTTTGAGCTGCGGCGGCATCTTGAGCGGGATTTTGTCGTAAAGGACATTCGCTTTACCGACCGGGAAGGGCAGCCGCAGTTTTTTCAGGAACGAGTGCGCGCCCTGAGCGTGGAGCGGTTTCGTGAATACTTTTACCTGGCCGGCCTGCGGCTGGGCGAGGTGCTGGGCGACTACGACCTCCAACCCTACGTGGAGGGCGAAAGCCCGCGCATGATTTTCATTCTCAAGAAATAAAGCCCAGGCCGGGCGCCGCAAGGTGCCGGCCGGGCTGGTCTTTGCATGTTCGTAGCTCTACTGCTGCTGTTCGCCACGGTGCTGGGCGCTGGCTGGCTCACGCGCTTTGTGCCCACCGTCCACACCACCTGGCTGCGGCCCCTGCTGGCGTTCAGCGGCGCTTATCTGGTCACGCTCACACTCACGCACCTGTTGCCCGAGGCCTTAGCGCTGACGGGCGAGGCGCACCGCGTGGGCTATTTCGTGCTGGCGGGCTTCTTCGGGCAGCTGGTACTGGAGCTGTTTTCGCAGGGTGTGGAGCATGGTCACCAGCACGTGCACGCCGAGCACCCGCACGCGGGCGTACCCTTCCTGCTGCTTGGTTCGCTCACGGTGCATGCCTTTCTGGAAGGCAGCATTCTGGTGCATAACCCCCACGGCGAAGTACCGGGCGGCTTCTATGCCGTGCTTACGGGCGTAGCCCTGCACCACATCCCGGCCGCCTTTGCCCTGATGGCCGTGCTGGTAACGCGCCTCGGCAGCTTCGGCAAGGCTCTGCCCTGGCTGGTGCTCTTTGCCGCCGCCGCGCCGCTGGGCGTGCTGGCCAGCGACTATGCCGGCATCAGCCCTACGGAACAAGGTGGCTGGTACCCGGCGCTGCTGGGCCTCGTGAGCGGCAATTTTCTGCACGTATCCACCACCATCCTGTTCGAGGTCAGCCCTGAGCACCACATCAACAAGCGCAAGCTGCTGGCGACGGTACTGGGGGCCGGCTTGGCATTGCTGGTGAACGGGCACTAGGCTCGCCCAACGCGCGCCAGCAACTGCTGCAGCTGGGGTAGCTCGTTTAGCCGGTCCAGCTCCACCAAAATCAGCCGATGTAAGCGGCCGTAGCGTTCCAGTACCCGCTTTTCGCTTTCGAAAGGCGCATCTTCTAACCAGAAGAAGTCCGTGGTGAAGTCCAGGGCTTCAGTTTTCAGCGTGTCCCAGGTGGTGGGTTTTACAGACTGCAGCAGCTCGATAGTATCAGCATCGTAGTAGCCAGCCAAGTAGCGCACGGCCGTGGCCGCTTCGCCTCGACAATGTGTGGTCAGCCAGTAGCATTCAAACTGCGCCGTAACGAATCTGATGAAAGCGGCCCCGCCGATAGCAGCCTGCACCGGTCGCTTGGTCAGCAGCACTCCATCAATATCAAGGTACAGCCGCGTTTTAGTCCGCGTCCGTAGCCGGGTGGCGGCGAATCCAGGCTTCGAGCTGGGCGGTGCGGGCCGACTGGCGCATCAGCTCGTACTGCATCTGCAGCATGCGGCGGCGCATGGACAGCACCAGGTCAATGCCTTCGGGAGCGAGGTGCAGTTCGTGGTGCAGCCGCGCCAGGCGGGCCAAGTGGTCGGCTTCGTCTTCGATGAGCGGCTCGGGCTCGGCGGGCTGGCGCACGCGCAGCCAGCCCAGATCGGCCAGCTCGTGCAGGGCGTCTTCGGGGAGGCCGTACGTGCTGGCGCAGTCGCGGAAGGTGAGGGTGATGTAGTGGGGCATGGCGGAAGCTGGGCTGGGTTAGGCCGGCTGAGCCGACACGGTTTCGCCGCGGAGCTGGGCCAGCTGGCGCACCAGCTCCTTTTCCTGCTCGGTGAGGTGCTGCGGTAGCTCCACTTGCAGGCGTAGGTACAGGTCGCCGTATTGGCCGGCTTGCCCGTACACGGGGAAGCCTTTGCCGCGCAGGCGCAGTCGGGTGTTGTTGGCCGTTTCGGGCCTGAGCTTGATTTTGACCGGGCCGCCGAGCGTTTCCACCACCTGTTCGCCGCCCAGCAGGGCTTTGAACAAACTCACGGGCACGTCCATGGTCAGGTCGTGGCCGGTGCGCACGTAGCGGGCGTCGGGGCGGATGCGGAAGGTGATGAGCAGGGAGCCGTTGGGGCCGCCGTTGCGGCCGGGGGCGCCCTGGTCGCGCAGCCGAATGGTCTGGCCGTCTTCCACGCCGGGCTTGATGGTCAGGCGCAGGCTCTTGCCGTTCACGTTCACGGTGCGCGGACCGCCGTGGTAGGCTTCCTCCAAGGTCAGCTCCATGTCGGCCTGGTAATCGTGGCCGGCGGCGGGGCGGCTGCTGCGGGCGCGGCCCCCGGCCATGTTGCCGAAAAGGGAGCCAAAAAAGTCGGAGAAGTCGCCCGCGTCGCCGAAATCGGCCCCGCCTCCAAAGCTGCCCTGCCCGGCGTACTGCGACCAATCGAAACCGCCCGCTTCGCCGAAGCCGCCGCGGCCGCCACCCTGCTGGTAGCGCTGCCAGTCGGCGCCCAGCTGGTCGTACTTCTGGCGCTTCTCGTCGTCGGACAGCACTTCGTTGGCCTCGTTCACCTCCTTGAACTTGCGCTCCGCCTCCGGGTCGTTGGGGTTCACATCGGGGTGATACTGCCGGGCCAGCTTGCGGTACGCCTTCTTAATCTGGTCCTTGGTGGCGGTTTTCTCCACCCCCAGAATCTTGTAATAGTCCTTGTAGTCCATTGGAAGAATTGTCAAATGGCCAAAGGCTAAATGGCTGGCCGTTCTGCTAGTGCAAGTAAGAACAATCAACCATTTAACCAGTTGGTCATTCAGCCATTCACTTTTTCAGCGGGTCGTGGCCCCAGTTCATCAGGGAGTAGCGCCAGCGCGAGGTTTCCACCTCCTTTTTATCGTGCGGGCCCTGAGCCGAGTGACGGCTGATGTAGCTGTGCACTTTGTGCATGTGCTCTTCGTCGGCGGCCGTGAGGTCGGCTTTTTTCTTGTGCAGAATCTCGATGATGCGCTGGCCGGAGTGGTGCCCGATGCTCTCCCCGTCGCCGCTATCCTGCCCCACGGATTTGGATTCTTCCGTCTTCAGCCATTTCTCAATCTCGGCGGCCGTCATGTTAACGTCGGCTTTGAATTGCTGGTAAATCTCGTCAGGGCCTTTCGTAGTCATGGCGTTGCGGCGTCAGGGTGAACGAATACCGAAGTTGGTCCGTTTGTTGCCTCAACGGCCGGCAGCCGGCGCGGGTTGTATTTGCCCGGTATGCCGTCTTTGTCGTATATTTCATTTCAACCTCTCTTACCTCCCCATTTTCCCATGAAGTTTTTCTCGACTCTCCTGACCCTGGGGCTGCTCACGCTCGGAGTGGCCGTTCAAGCGCAGACGCGCCCGGCCCCGCGCCGCGCTGCCGTACCGCAGCGCCCCGTAATGGGCACCGCCGGTGTGAAGGATGGCTTTGCGATGAAAGAAGGCAAAGTAATGCACACCCAAAACGGCCATACCATGCCTGTTGGAGCCCTCGTGACGCTGCCCAACGGCACCAAAGTGCAGCCCGACGGTGTGGTGATTTTGGCCGATGGCAGCACTGCCCAGCTGCAGGAAGGCGACTACATGTCGCCGAGCGGCCGCATGACCACGGCCCGCATGAAAGCCGAGCAGGACAGCCTGGCCCGTGCCGCGCAGCAAGACCTCAAGAACAAAGGCAAAAAGAAGAAAGGCAAGTAAGCCTCACTTCGACTTTGCAGTGATGAAAAAGCCCGCGGCACAATGCCGCGGGCTTTTTTCGTCAGTGAATTTTGGCGGGCATCCTGACGCAGGGAGGCCCTCACCATACGTGAACGACGCGTATCAGACAGCTGCTAGCCGAGGTGAACAGGACCTGCGCATTCTGCTCAGCAGCCGGAAGGGCTTAAGCCACGGTATAGTCCTGAAAGATTTCGTAGGCTTCGGCGTCTTCGCGGGCTTCCACGATTTCATCGATGACGAACTGCACTTCGGTTTCGGACCAGCCCTGCTGCTCGGCGGCTTTCACAAACTGGCTCAGAATGATGAACCGGCTGGTTGTCACCGGCGGCAAGACCCATTTTACTTTTTTGCGGATGCGCATGGCGAAAGAAGCTACTATAGAATGAGTTACCGGCCGGCGCTGGCCCGGCGTACCACCTGAACCTTGACGGGCGCCACCCCGGCTTTGTCGACGCCAATCTTGTGGGCGGCCTTCTTCGACAAGTCGATGATGCGGCCCTTGACGTGCGGGCCCCGGTCGTTGACGGTGACTTTGACGGAGCGGCCGTTGGCGGGGTTGGTCACGCGCACCACCGTGCCGAAGGGCAGCGTGTTGTGAGCCGCCGTTTTTTTGCCGGGCCGGTACGGAATGCCGCTGGCCGTTTTCTTGCCGGCAAACTTATCGGCGTAGTACGAGGCCTTGCCCGACTCGATGACGCCTTTGCTGCTGCTGCAGCTAGTGAGCAGGGCAGTAGCAGTCAGCAGAGCGGCGGTGGAGCGGAGTACCAGGCGGATAATACGGTGCATCATAGGCGGAAATCGAGGCCGAAGAGCTAGTTACGGACTTCTTTGGAGGCTTCGGGGCGCTTGGGTGGAATGCGCAGCGCCAGCAACCCCTGGAAGCTGCCCTGGTACACGTTGAAGTCCACGGTGCCGCGGATGCCGGGCACGTACGATTCGTCGGAGTGCTGCCAGATAATCCACTTGTCGCGGGGCAGGGCGGGGCGCTCCACTTCGTAGTGGGCCAGCCAGAGCGGGTACTTATCGAAGTGGCCGGCGAGGTAGCGGCGGTAGAAGCTGTAGTTGGAGTAGAGAATGGGCCGCACACCGTAGTGGCGTTCCACCAGCCGCAGCCAGGTGGCAATGCCTTGGCGCATTACGGCCACATCGTGAAATTCGGGCGCTTCCACGTCGAGCACAGGCGGCAGGTCGCCGGGCTGCAGGTCGGCGGTACGCACAAACAGGTTGGCCTGGGCCGTGCCGTCGTAGTTGGGCTGGAAGAAGTGGTACGCTCCGCGGCAGATACCGGCCTGCTTGGCGCCGCGCCAGTTGCGCGCGAAGCGCCGGTCGCGCAGGCTCACGCCCTCGGTGGCCTTGATGAAGGCAAAGCGCACCCGGTGCTGCGCCACCTCGTCCCAATCAATGCGGCCCTGGTACGACGACACATCGATGCCATGCACCGAGTAGCCTTCCAGCAGCGGGGTTTTTTCGCGGCCGGTGAGCTTGTCGGCTACCAGCGTGGCCCAGGCCCGGCGGGCGTAGCGGTTGAGCTGGCGCCGGTAGTAGCCGTAGAACGCGCCCGTGCCCAGCACCACGAGCAGCAATACCCACAGCAGCGCCTTGCCAGCTCCCGAGGAGCGGGGAGGGGCGGGCCGCCGGGCGGCTGGAGCGGTGGTGCGACGGACGCGGGGCATGGCAGGCAAAACAGGCTCGGGAGCGAAGATAACGCGAATTCGGCCCTAACTCGTGCCTCGAATGGTGCTGGGTTGCGCCCGAACCGGTAATTTGCCCCGTTCCTCATCCCTCCTTTCTATGGCTGCCGACGTCCGCTCCGAAGCCTCCGGCCCCCGCGTATTTCTTATTGGTTTAGCGGGCTTTATCGTCTTCGAGACGGTGGCGTACCTGCTGCTGAGCTGGGCCACCTCAAGCCTGGGCCAGAGCAACCAGATGCAGGCCGAAAACACCATCGTGCCGAACTGGGTGAAGACCACCATTTTTCTGCTGGGGCACCTGGCGCTGGTGGTAGTGGCCCTGCTGATGCTCAGCAACCGCCTGCCCCGGCACTACCGCGGCCAGATCATGCGCTGGTTCCTGCTCTCGTTGGTGGTGATGTTTCTGCAGCTGATCCTGCTCTTTGGGTAATGGCGGAGGCGCCGCCGTCGCTCCAGCCCGAAAGACGACCGACAAGCCCGCTAAAAACGAAAAAGCCACTGCAGCAACGCAGTGGCGGTGAAACCATGTACGGGTGTCGGTCGGTCCCGACGTTATGAACAAGCAAGGGCCGCAGCCCGCAGTGCCTTAGTTGTAGCGAATGTCGATTTCGCGCTGGCGGTTGCTCGGGTCCTGGTACGGAATCCGTACGCGCAGCTCACCGCCTTCGTGCTCCGCCTCGATGCGGGTGAGGTCCAACTCGCGGGGCAGCTGGAAGGTGTGCACGAACAGCGGGGCCACCAGCTCATCCTCGGGCGAATGACGGTACTCGGCGAAAATGTCCAAGCGGTTGTTGTTCAGCACGACGTGGAAGGTCTCGGGCCGCACGCTCGGCGCCGACACCCGGATGACCACGCCTTGTTCGCGCTTTTGCACGCGCACCTGCGGTTGTGCCACCCCGCCGCCCAACGTGTTGAGCAGGTCAAGTTGGGGAGCAATGTTCTGCAGGAATTCTTGGCTAATGAGCTTCATGGTGTAGGTCCTCCTTCTGTGATTCAGAGGGTTATTTGCAAACCGCGTACCAACCAAACTACTCGGCATGCTGTCATAGTTGGGTGCCAAAGTGGCCGCGTATCTCGGTTTAAACGCCGTATGAGCACGCCAGTCTGGCAGCCGGGCTGGAACCGCTCTGGTCAGACTAAGGGGTACGTACATTGGATCTACATAACAAAACCGGGTTTCCTCAGCGGAAGAAACCCGGTTTTGAATTACTAGCTCGAACGCGCCAGGGCTCAGATGCCGGCCCCGCGGCTGCCGGTGCCGGCACCATCGTCCGGGTGCCCGTCGCCGTAGCTGTCGGCGGAAGAGCTGGGGTTGATCCAGGACGGCGACATGCTGCCGGGTTGGCCGCCAACGTTTAGTTGATTGCCGGCTGCACCGCTGGCATCGGCCATGATGGCGTTGCTTTGCGGCTCGGTCATGCGGCCGCCCCGTACACCGGCGCCTTCACTGCCTTCGTGGCTTTCCACGGGTACATCGGTGGCCTGCTGGCCCATGCGCTCCGATACCTGCCCACCGGCCGCAGTACCGCCGGCTTGCCCGCTGCGAATTTGGATCTGGTGACGCACTGTTTTCTGCTGGTCCTTGGGCACCGAAATGCGAAGCACGCCGTCTTCGAAGTGCGCCTCAATGCCCTGGGCCGAGGCTACGTCGGGGAGCTGGAAGGAGCGGTGGAACGAGCCGTACTGGCTTTCCAGCACGTGGTAGCGCCGGTCGTTGCGCTCATTGTTCATCCGCCGCTCGCCCGAAATCGAGAGGCGGCCCTGCTGAAACTCCACCTTGATGTCTTCGCGCTTCATGCCGGGCAGCGAGGCTTCGATTTCGTAGCCCTTGTCCGTTTCGTAGGCGTCCACGTGCGGCGTGAAGGCGTTGAGCCGCCCGCGCGAGTTCAGCGAGTCGCTGAAAAACCGGTCCATCATGGCCGAGAAGCTCTGCGGCATCAGGTCTCCGAACGAGTCGGAATAACGTTGAATAGCCATGGCAATTACGGGTTTAGTAGGTTGGAAATGAGGCTGATTGGGCTAATAATTCTACTGGCTTCGTGCGTGCCGGGTTGCACGCAGTAGCGCCTCATTCGCAGTCTGCTAAAGCCGTAAGTGCAGAGGGCTGGCCAGCCCGTCAGCGGCCGTTAGGACGGCAACTGAAAATGCGGGTTCTGAATCACGCCGAACAGGTTGCCGAACGGGTCCTGCACCGTGCCGAGCAGGATACCGCTGCCTACGTCGTGCACGGCCTCGTGGGCCTGGGCGCCCAGCTCCAGCAAGCGGGCGTACGCCGCGGCCGCATCGGCCACGCCCCAGTACGTTACTGGGCCCGCCGCGCTGCCCACGGCGCCGTCGGGGTCGAGGCCCAGCTCGTAGCCGCCGACGTTGAAGCCCACGTAAAAGGGCTCGTCGAAGTAAGGTTGTTGGTCAAGAACCTGGGCGTACCACTGCCGGGCACGGGCCAGGTCGCCGACGGGGTACACGATGGTGCGTAAGCCCTGAAGCATAAAGGAAAGGGTGAAAGTGAGCCGGCAAGTACCGTTCCGGCGTCGCCAAAAGCAAATAACTCCGGCGGGCTGAACGTTGGGCCTTACTTCGGGCCGAATAGCCCGCACCCGTAGCCATCCGGGCAAGTCCCGCCGGGCCAATTGATTTCGTCGCACGTACTTTTGTTTCCCGCTCCCGTCCCTATGCCCCACCTCAGCTTTCTGCAGATTGACTACCGTCCCGGGCCCGGCCTGCTGATCGGGCGCTGGCTCCGGGCCGTCACAGAGGGCGAGCTGTACGCCAGCTACCCGGCGCTGCTAGAAACTGCCCTGGCCCACGGCTGCCGCTACTGGCTGCTCGATGCCCGGCGGCGCCTCAACGTGGAAGTAGCTATTACGCCCTGGCTGCTCAATGACTTTGCCCCCCGGCTGGGGCAGCACCTGGGTGGGCGCGTGTTCCTGGCGTATCTGGTGGCACCCATTCAGATGACCGACGCCGTGCCGGCTGATAAGGTCATTCCGCCCCAAGTGTACTTCGATGGCAAAAGCTGTCTGATGCAACGCTTTATCGATGAAGACGCGGCCTTGGCCTGGCTACAGCAACACCAAGCGCTGGCAGCAACTAAAGGCTAAATTTTTTAGTATAGGTCGAGCTGTATATTCAATATTTTTAGCATTTCTTTGCCCGTTGTTTCACCCGAACACCCCAGGTTATGGCACAGGAACCGCGCAAGGCCGCTTTGGGCTTCATCTTCGTCACGCTGCTCATTGACGTCATCGGGTTTGGCATCATCATTCCCGTGGTGCCCAAGCTGATTCAGCAGCTTACCGGCGGCTCCATCAGCGACGCGGCCCGGTACGGCGGCTGGCTGGTGTTTGCGTTTGCCGTGATGCAGTTCCTGTTTTCACCCGTGCTCGGCAACCTCAGCGACCGGTACGGCCGGCGGCCGGTGCTGCTGTTTTCGCTGTTTGGCTTCGGGCTGGATTACCTGCTGCTTGTGTTTGCCCCCACCATCGGCTGGCTGTTCGTGGGGCGCCTGCTGGCCGGCGTTACCGGGGCCAGCATGACCACGGCCACTGCCTACATTGCCGACGTGAGCACGCCCGAAAAGCGGGCCCAGAATTTCGGCATGGTGGGTGCGGCCTTCGGGCTGGGCTTCATCATCGGGCCGGCCATCGGCGGCGAGCTGAGCCACTGGGCGCCGCAGGTGCTGGGCTGGCTGGGGCAGCTGACGGGCAGCGTGCTGGATGTGCACCGCTGGGGCCCACGGGTGCCGTTTATGGTAGCGGCCCTGCTCACGTTTGTCAACTGGCTGTACGGCTTCTTTGTGCTGCCCGAGTCGCTCGACGCCGCGCACCGCCGGCCTTTCGACCTGCGCCGGGCCAATCCCGTCGGCTCGTTGCGCCAGCTGCAGCGCTACCCGGTCATCTTCGGTCTGGTCGGCTCGCTGATTTTCATCTACGTAGCGGCCCACGCCACCCAGAGCACCTGGTCGTATTTCACCATGGAAAAGTTCGGCTGGAACGAGGCTTGGGTAGGCCGCTCCCTGGCCGTTATCGGCGCCTTGGTGGCCGTGGTGCAGGGTCTGCTGATTCGCTACATCAATCCGCGCCTGGGCTCGGAGCGCTCCGTGTACGTGGGCATGATGCTCTACGCGCTGGGCTTTCTGCTCTTCGCCTTCGCCACGCAGGGCTGGATGATGTTCCTGTTTTCGGTGCCGTACTGCCTGGGCGGCATTGCCGGACCGGCCATTCAGGGGCTGATTTCGGCCCAGGTGCCGCCCAACGAGCAGGGCGAGCTGCAGGGTGGCCTGACCAGCCTCGTCAGTGCCACATCCATCGTCGGGCCGCCGCTGATGACGGGCCTCTTCGCCTATTTCACGGGCCCGAAAGCGCCCGTGTATTTTCCCGGCGCGCCGTTTTTGCTGGCGGCCGTGCTCACGGTCATTAGCGCGCTGCTGGCCGCCCGCTCCCTCTCGGGCGGAGGGCACCGGCGTCAGCCTGAGCAAGCGCCGGTGCCCGAACAAGCCCTGGTCGAGTAGCTTTGCCCAGCCCGCCCCTGCGGCGGCATGCCTTTTCCCTTAATGCGTATGCTCACCGTCCGTCCTGCCGTCACCACTGATCTGCCCGCCATCCTCGATATCGTGCGCCGGGTGGTGCCGCTGATGCAGGCCGCCGGCAATTTTCAGTGGGAAGCCGATTACCCCAACGAAGCCGTGTTTCGGCAGGACATCGAGCGGGCACAGCTGTGGGTGGCCGAACTTGATGAGGCCGTGGCAGGCGTGGCTGCCCTCACTACTGATCAGGACCCCGAGTACGCCCAAGCCGACTGGGACCCGGCAGAAACGGCCATCGTCACGCACCGCCTGGCCGTCGACCCTGCCGTACAGGGCAAGGGCATTGCGGCGGCGCTGCTGGCACAGGCCGAGCAGCTGGCCCGCGAGCGAGGCTTGCACTCGTTGCGCGTCGATACGAACTCCGAAAATCAGTCTACTCAGCGGCTATTCCCGAAACTGGGTTACCGGTTTGCGGGCGAAATCACGCTGGCGTTTCGGCCGGGCCTGCGCTTCTTCTGCTACGAAAAGCGGCTGTAAGCGCCATTGTCGACCAAGCATCGGTTTCGGGCCGCGGGCCTGACGTTCATTCGGGAAGCGCCTGATAGCCTTTAAGGCGCAGCTACAATCCCAGAACCCGGCTGGAAAGAAAAACGGCCCGGCGTACTGCCGGGCCGTAAATCGGTGAATACGCAGCTGATTACTTCAGCAAGTCGCGGCCGGCTGCCCACAGGCGCGACCAGTACGATGCCGTCGGCACGGGCACTTGGGCCTTCATGCTGGTCGACGCGGACCCTCCGCCGCGTGGCTTGCTGGCCGTGGCTGTACGGGCAGCGGGCTTGGCAGTTTTGCGGCGGGCGGTAGCCACGGGCATGCGGCTGGTTTTGCTGCGCCGGGCAATGGCCGAGGGCTGCGCGGGCATGCGGAAGGAGAGTACCGGGTTGCCATCGAGGGCGTACACGGGGTGCTGGCCGGTAGCGTCGCTCTGGCGGTATTCCACCAGGCGGGCGTAGTACGTGTGGCCGGGCAGCAGGTCGCGCACGGTGGCGGTGCTGTCGGGGCCGGCGGCTACCACGGAGGCGTTGCCGAGCATGGCGCCCTGCCCGAAGTTGGCGGCAGCTACGTAGTTAGTCCCGTCCTGGGGCAGGTCGTCTACCGGCGCCTTTTCCTGCAGAATCAGCAAGCGGTCAGTACCGTTGCCGTTGGTCCAGGAAAGGCGGGCCGCGGTGGGGCCGAGGGGTTGCATGCGCAGGTGCGCCGCGTTTTGCTCGGGCGGAAACAAATCGTAGGTGGGCCACTGACTTACCTGGCGCACGCAGTCCCAGCCCAGTTCTTCCAGGTCGTGCCAGAAGCGGTTGGGCACGGCGCGGCCGTTCAGCACAATGGCCCAGGTGTAGCCGGCCGAGGTGCGCACCACGCAGCTGGCCGAGCCATCCAGGGAGCCGGTGTGCCACCAGTTGCTGCGGTCCTTGTTCACCATCCAACCCTTGGCGTAGCGCTTGTTGGGCTCGTCGGAGGTGGCCATGGTGTCGAGGGTAGTGGCGCTGAGCAGATCGGGCCGGGTGGGCGAGCCGTCGACGGCCAGCAGCAGGCGCACCAGGTCGCGGGCCGAAAACAGCCAGCCGCCGTGGGCGTTCATGGCTTCCAGGTTCCAGCCGCCGTAGGGCATGGCCACGCGCTTGCCAGTGCCGTAGCACGACTCGCGCGTATCGGCGCTGAAGTACTCGGCTTCGCGCTCCAGCTTGTCGGCCAGCAGGTTGTGGCCCAGGTGGGCTTCTTGGATGCCGGCCGGCGTGAGGATGTGCGCCTGCACCCAACTGGCGTAGGGCTGCCCGGTTACCTGCTCGATAACCTTGCCCAGGATCAGGTAGCCCATGTTAGAGTAGGCAAAGCGCGAGCCGGGCGTGAAGTTCAGCCCGCGGCTGAGCACGAAGCGCACCAGCACCGAATCGGCCACCGGGTTGCTGGCCTCCATGGCCTTGGCCACGTGCAGGGGAAAGTCGATGGGGTCGGAGCTGGAGAAGTTGTCCACGCCGGCGTTGCGGTTCCAGCCGCCGGTGTGCTCCAGCAGCTGCTGCACCGTAATGTCGTAGATGCGCTGGTCGCGGATGACGTCGGTGAAGTACGCGCTGTGCAGGTAGCCACTGGGGCCGAAAACCTTGTGGTTGAGGGTCAGCTGCCCGTCTTCCACCAGTTTCATGATGGCCACGGCCGTCACCGGCTTCGATACGCTGGCCACCCGCAGCAGGTGCGCCGGCTGCATGGGCTCGGTGCGGGCCAGGTCGGCGTAGCCGAAGCCGCGGGCGTACACCAGCCGCCCTTGGTGGCTGATGGCCACCGACGCGCCTGGTATTTTCCAACGTTGCATGAACTGCCGCACGGCTGCGTCGCAACCGGCCATTGAGGGCTCCGCAATACCTGTTTGGGCCGCCGCCGCCAAGCTGCTAAACATCAGCCCTAGCAGTGCCCAGAAGAAAAACCGCTTCTTCACTCTCCAACCAAAGGGTAAAAGCTTTTAACCAGCCCGTTGCCCTCTGTGCAGGGTTTCGGATGATTCTACAAGTTTACCGGATTGCGAAGATAAAATTGCAATATTATAAGGGTATTAAATTGTTATTTTTCTAGGTGGTTGCGCTAGATAACTATGCAGCAGGGCAGGAGCCCAAATTGAGACGGGTAACAATAGGTTGGGGTAATGGGTTAAATTGTGTTTTCGGGCGAAACGCGACAGTAACGTCCTGCGTACCCAGCAGAATATTTTCTGTCGGCTGAGACTTTTCGCCGCCCAAGGCCGCCAAATTCTTCCCATCATGGGACAACCATCCCTGTATTTCTCCAACGAAGCCGGTCGTCTGCTCGACGATTCCCGGGGATTCTTGCGGATTGTGTGGCACCCCAATGCCGCGGGCACCATGGCCCGGCGCGAGCTGATGGAGGAGGCCCTGCAGTGGCTTATTGAGTCCGGCAAGGGCAAAGTGCTGGCCGATCAGCGCTTCATGGTGCCGTTTTCAACAGCCGAGCAGCAGTGGCTCACCGAAAACTGGACGCCGCGGGCCGTGGAGCAGGGCGGCTACCGCTGCCGCGCCATCCTGGCCGCGCGCGACGCGGTGGCGCGGCTGGCTTCGGCCTCGGTGATGATGTCGGCGCGCGGACAGATCAACTACTGCTACTTCGACAACGAAGAAGAAGCCGTGGCCTGGCTGCTGGCGCACTGAGGCGCCGGCAGCCAGGCCACGGCCCGTTTTTCAACTCATACTGATTAGCCGCGCCACTGGCCGAATTTGCCGGCCTGGTAGTCGCGGTAGGCCTGCTGAATTTCGTCGGCGCTGTTCATCACAAAGGGGCCGTAGGCCACAATGGGCTCGTTGAAGGGCTGGGCGTGGCCAATCAACAGCACCGCGTCGCTCAGCGCTTCGATCTGCAGCTCGTCGCCGTCGTGGTTGAATTCCGTCAGGCGCAGCGCCTCGGTTTCCTGCCCGTTGACGCGCAGCGTGCCCCGCACGGTGTAAAAGAAAATGGTATGGGCCGCCGGAATGGTCAGAGTAAGCTGGCCGCCGGCCTTGAAGTCAATGGTAGCCAGTTGGATATTGGCCAGGGGCTGCACGGCTCCGCGCAGGCCCGCCCACTCGCCCGATACGGCGTGCACCGTCACGCGGCCCTCGTCGAGGCTGGTCTGGGGAATTTCGGGCTCCTGCAGGCCGATGTAGCGCGGTTCGGTAAGCTTGTCCCTGGCCGGCAGGTTCACCCACAGCTGCAGGATTTCGAGCGGCCCGCCGGTACGCTTAAACTCCGGCGACGACACCTCGGCGTGAATCAGCCCGCGGCCGGCCGTCATCCACTGAATGCCGCCCGCGTTGATGACGCTCTGGTGCCCACCGGTGTCCTCGTGCATGATGTCGCCTTCGAGAATAAAGGTCACCGTCTCGAAGCCGCGGTGCGGGTGCGGGCCGAAGGGCAGGCCGCGGTTGTTGGGCTTGTAGACCTGCGGGCCGTGGTGATTCAGGAACAGGAAGGGGTCAAGGTGCTCGACGGACTGAGTGGGCAGCGCGCGGTACGTAACCAGGTCGTCGATGGGCGCATTGACGGCGCGGTGTTGCTGTTTGATGGTGCGCATGGCAGGAAAAGGAAGTGGCCAAAAGCCGAGGCTGGCGCCGGTATAAGCAGGAGTGGTCCCGTTCAATACCTACGGGTGGGGAATAAGTTTAGCCGGACCGTAAGATGCCAGCTGCGGGCCGGGCCACCCGCCTTGCTTATGCGCAGGCCAGAGCCTGGAATCAAGCTTAGGCCAGCAAGCCCTGGGCGCGCAACCAGTCGAAAATGAGCTGGTCGACGGGCGAGACGATGGGCCGGTCGGCGTAGCGCAGCCAGGCTAGCTCCTCGATTTCGGCGGCGGGCGCTAGGTGACCCTCGTAGGCGGCCCAGTAGCACGTCATGCGCACCAGCACGCCGGCCGCGTGCCCCGTGGGCCTGCGCCTCGAAGGTGCCGGCGTAGCGCAACGAATCGGGCAGCAGCTCCACCGTCAGCTCTTCCCGTATTTCGCGCCGCAGGGCCGCGGCATCGGTTTCGCCCGGTTCGCGCTTGCCGCCGGGAATGTAGTACCGGTCTTTGCCGCGGCTGCGGGTGCTCAGCAGACGCCCCTCGTGCAGGTGCAGCCAGGCGAGTTTGTCGATGACGTTCATGGCGTGAAAATGGAAACCGCGCAGCTCAGCCGCAACCTCGCGGCGCCAAAGCGGTTTACCCAACTCTACGAAGTGGCCACCAGTCGGCCATTCATCCACCGCATTTCTTCCGCCTTTTTATGGCCGCTCAATTGTTTACGCCGCTGACCTTGCGTGGCGTCACCCTCAAAAACCGCCTGGTCGTGTCGCCGATGTGCATGTACTCGGCCCAGGACGGCTTTGCCAATGACTGGCACCTCGTGCACCTCGGCAGCCGCGCCGTAGGCGGGGCGGGCCTCGTGATTCAGGAAGCCACGGCCGTGTCGCCCGAGGGCCGCATCACCCCCGACGACCTGGGCATCTGGAAAGACGAGCACCTGCCTTTCCTGCAGCGCATCACGGCCTTTATCGAAGCCCAAGGCAGCGTAGCCGGCATTCAGCTGGCTCACGCCGGCCGCAAAGCCAGCCACGCTAGCCCCTGGAAGGGCGGCGCCGAAGTAGCCCCCGCCGACGGCGGCTGGGCCACTGTAGCCCCCAGCGCCCTGCCCTTCCTGCCCACCGAAACCGCCCCGCAGGCGCTGGACCGCGCCGGCATTCAGCAGGTCATTGATGACTTCGTGGCCGCCACGCACCGCGCTATAGCCGCCGGCTACCGCGTCATCGAGCTGCACGCAGCTCACGGCTACCTGTTTCACGAATTTCTCTCGCCGCTCAGCAACCAGCGCACCGACGAGTACGGCGGCCCCTTCGAGAACCGCATCCGGCTGCTGGTGCAGGTAACCGAGGCCGTGCGCGCCGTGCTGCCCCCGCATTTGCCGCTGCTGGTGCGCATTTCGGCCACCGACTGGGTGCCCGAGGGCTGGTCGGCCGATGACTCCGTGGCGCTGGTGCAGGTGCTGAAAGGTCTCGGCGTGGACTTGATTGACTGCTCCACCGGCGGCAACGTGCCCAAAGCGCCGATTCCCGTCGGGCCGGGCTACCAGGTGGAATTTGCCGCCCGGGTGCGGCAGGAAACCGGCCTGGCCACCGGGGCCGTGGGCCTCATCACCGGTGCCCGGCAGGCCGAGGAAATCGTGGCCAGCGGGCAGGCTGACCTAGTGCTGCTGGCCCGTGAGCTGCTGCGCGACCCGCATTTTCCGCTGCACGCCGCCCAGGAGCTGGGCGCAGAGGTGGCCTGGCCCAGCCAGTACGAGCGGGCCAAGCCGCGCTAGCCGTGTGGCCCCAGGGGAGGAAGTTAGAACTAGCTCCCCTCCTCAGCTGAGGAGGGGCTAGGGGTGGTTGAAAAGCTAGGGCTAGACTGAAACAGAACATCATGCCGAGCAGGGTCGAGACATCTCGCGTGCTGACGCTGGTTAGCTTTTAATTCTAGCCTTTCAACCACCCCCAACCCCTCCTCAGCTGAGGAGGGGAGCTAGCTCCTTAGCTTTTAGAGCCCTGCAAAAAACACGGCAGGCGTGGCTTCTACGAAAGCCTCGTCGTCTCCAGCAATGTTACCTTGCCGGAGACGACGAGGCTATTTATTTAGTCTAGGCAACGTGACCGGCGCGGCCGTTGGCCTATGCAGCTTTGCCCTGCTGCGCCGGTCTTTTCTTTCCCTGCGGACTCCATTCCCACTCTATAAGGCATGAACTACGTATCCTTTCTGCCCCGGCTAGCCGCGGCGGCCGGCGTGCTGGCCCTTGCTGGCTGCGCGGCCAACAAGCCCGCTGCTACCACTGCCCCGGCCGCCGCTGCCACGGCTGCCGCTGCTCCGGCTTCTACTGAGCCCACCGTCAAAGGCCTGAGCATCGACGTGGCCGACATCGACCGCTCGGTGTCGCCCTGCGAGGACTTTTTTCAGTACTCGGGCGGCCTCTGGCTGAAAAACAACCCCATTCCCGGCTACGCTTCCAGCTGGGGCCCGCGCAACCTGCTGCAGGACCGCAACCAGGCCCTGATGCGGCGCATCCTGGAAGACGCCGCGGCCAACACCGGCGCCGCCAAGGGCACCAACACCCAGAAGGTCGGCGACTTCTACGCCTCAGCCATGGACACCGCAGTCATTGAGCGGACCGGCATCGCGCCGCTCAAGCCCGAGCTGGACCGCATCAGCGCCGTGAAGGACCGCCGCGGGCTCGTCGACGTCATTGCCCGGCAGAAGCAGCTGCAAACCGGCGCCTACTTCCAGGCCGGTGTCGACATCGACGAGAAAAATTCCACGCAGTACATCGTGGGCATGGCGCAGGGCGGCCTGACGCTGCCCGACCGCGACTACTACCTCAAGGACGACGCGCGCAGCAAGCAGATCCGCGAGGCATACCGCACCTACCTGCGCAACACCTTCAAGCAGCTCGGCGACAACGCCGCCACCGCCCAGAAGAACGCCGCCACGGTAGAGCGGCTGGAGACGCGCCTGGCCAAAGCCGCCCGCACCCGCGTGGAGCTGCGCGACCCGCAGGCCAATTACAACAAGATGACCGTGGCCGCCGCCAGCAAGCGTTACCCGCAGCTGGAAGTGCCGCGCCTGCTCACCGATCTGCAGCTGGCTGCGGCCAAGGAAGTCGTGGTAGGCCAGCCGGCGTTTTTCGATGAGGTAAACAAGGTCATTCAGCAGGAGCCGCTGGCCGACCAGAAAACTTACCTGCGCTGGCACCTGGTGCGCTCCGTGGCCAGCGCGCTGCCCAAGGCCTACGTCGACGAAACCTTCCGCTTTTCGCAGGTGCTGGGCGGGGCCAAGTCGCAGACGGTGCGCTGGAAGCGCATGCTGGCAGCCACCGACGCTACGCTGGGCGAGGCTTTCGGGCAACTGTACGTCGATAAGGCCTTCTCACCGCAGGCCAAGGCCAAAGCCCTGGAGATGGTGGCCAACGTGAAAGAATCCATGGCCGACCACATCCGCACCAACACCTGGATGAGCCCGGCCACCAAGGAGGAAGCGCTGAAGAAGCTCAACGCGCTGCGCGTCAAAATCGGCTACCCCGACGTGTGGAAGGACTATTCGGCCCTGAGCATCTCGCGCGAGTCGTACCTCAAGAACGTGCTGGCCGCCCGCCAGTGGGACTACCAGGACAACGCCCGGAAGCTCGGCCAGCCCATCGACCGCAACGAGTGGGGCATGACGCCGCCCACCGTCAACGCGTACTACAACCCGCCGATGAACGAAATCGTCTTCCCGGCCGGGTACCTGCAGCCGCCGTTCTTCAATCCCGAAGCCGACGACGCGGTGAACTACGGGGCCATCGGCGGCGTCATCGGCCACGAAATGACCCACGGTTTCGACGACCAGGGCCGTCAGTACGACAGCCAGGGCAACCTGCGCGACTGGTGGACCCAGACCGACAACGACGAGTTCAACCGCCGCGCCGCCGTGGTGGGCCGCCAGTACGACGCCTTTTCGCCGCTGGACTCGGTGCACGTGAACGGCAAGCTGACCATGGGCGAAAACCTGGCCGACTTCGCCGGGCTGACCATCGTGTACGGTGCCCTGCAGAAGCAATTGCAGAAGCAGTACGGCGACGGGCCGCGGCCCAAAATCGACGGTTTCACGCCTGAGCAGCGCTTTTTCCTGGCCTGGGCCCAGCTGCGCCGCACCAACATTCGCCCCGAGGCCCTGCGCCAGCAGATCCTCACCGACCCCCACTCGCCCGGCCAGTACCGCACCATCGGGCCGCTGATGAACATGCCGGAGTTCTACCAGGCCTTCGGCTGCCAGCAAGGGCAGAAGATGGTGCGCGCCGAAACCGACCGGGCCAAAATCTGGTAAGCACTCGGCGCAATGCCCCAAGCAAAAGGCGGCCCACCGTATGGCGGGTCGCCTTTTTATTTCAGGCTGCCGCTGAGGCATTTGCAACCATCCAGTGCCTTGCTGCCTCCTGCTGATAGAATAGGATTTTCATCGTTACCGCGCAGCTTATGACTACTCGCTTACTCCTGTTGTCGGCATTGCTGATCGGGGCCTACGCCCCGCTGCGGGCCCAATCCCTACAGTTCGGTGCCAAGGCTGGCCTGATGGGCAGCACTTACCAGCGCGAACCAACGGCCGAAAACGACCGGGGGCCCGGGCGTCTGGGGCCGACGGGCGGCGTATGGCTGCGGCAGCCGCTGAGCAGCCGTGTGGCCCTGCAAGCCGAGCTGCTGTACGAAGGCCGCGGGGCCCGCTACCAGTCGGAGGGGCCGCTAGGCTGGGAGGGCTCCCTGGGCTACTACGAGCACGAGGAAAAAAGCCGGCTGCACTACCTCGCGGTGCCGTTGCTGGCGCGGGTGCGCGCAGGCAAGTGGTTTGCCGAAGCCGGGCCGCAGGCAAGCTACTTGCTGGCCGGGCGCAACAAGCTGCAAACCCGCGACTACGTGCGCAACAGCGGCGCTTACGCCTACCTGCCGTATTCGGCCACCGAGTCTACCGCCGACTTTCGCCGCTGGGAAATCGGCTACGCCGCCGGCCTGGGCCGGGAGCTGACGCGGGCGCTGAGCGTAGGCCTGCGCTTCAGCGGCGCCTTTAGCCCCGCATACCGCTCGCTGCCGTCGGTGCCCACCTACCCGTATGAGCGCGCCTACATCGACCATTACCGGCTCAGCAAAGCCCGCAACACCGGGCTGCAGCTGCAGGTGAGCTATCAGTTAGGAGGAGTATAAAAAGCGAAGCGGCGGTTGGCGGGTGCGCAAGAAAGGCGGGAGAAAGTTGTGAATCCTTGGGCAGCGCGTGGCCTTTGATGCAGCTTTCGTAACTTCTCGGCTACTTTCTGAGCCTTACCACTGTTCGTTCTCCCATGTCTACCAACAAGTACCTGCTGCTCGCGGCTGGCGCCCTGGCCGGCTTCCTGAGCAGCTGCGCCTCCAGCAGCTCCACCAGCAGTGCCGCCGCCACCGCGCCCACGGCAGCCACCGCTGCGCCCACCCAGGCCGAGCAGCCCAGCCAGCCCGGTGTCGGCCTTGATGTAACGGCCATCAATAAGTCCGCCTCGCCCTGCGACGACTTCTTCCAGTATGCCTCGGGCGCCTGGCTCAAGAGCACGCCCATTCCGGCCACCGAATCTACCTGGGGCTCGTGGAATACGCTCATCGACCAGAACAACGCCGTGCTGCGCCAGATTCTGAACGATGCGGCCGCCAACAAAACCGCCCAGAAGGGCTCCAACCTGCAGAAGGTGGGCGACTTCTACGCTACAGCCATGGACACAGTGGCCATCGAGCGGGCGGGCCTGAAGTATCTGCAGCCCGAACTGGCCCGCATCACGGCCATCAAGGACCTGAAAAGTCTGCAAAACGCCTTGGTGCGCCAGCAGCAGCTGCAAACGCGCTCGGTGTTCGGGGTAGGCGTCAACCAGGACCGCAAAATCAGCACGCAGTACGCGGTGTACCTCTCGCAGGGCGGCCTGACGCTGCCCGACCGCGACTACTACCTCAAGGACGACGCGCGCAGCAAGCAGATCCGCACGGCGTACACCACTTACTTGGTAAACACCTTCAAGCAGCTCGGCGACAACGAGGCCGCGGCCCAGAAAAACGCCGCCACGGTGCTGCGCCTGGAAACGCGCTTCGCCAAGGCCTCGAAGGACCGCGTGGCCCTGCGCGACCCGTACGCCAACTACAACAAGATGACCGTGGCCGAGGCCAATCAGCAGTTTCCCAACCTGGGCGTGGCCTCCATGCTGCAACAGCTGGGGCTCGGCTCGGCCAAGGAAGTCATTGTGGGCCAGCCGGATTTCCTCAAGGATGCCAGCGCCGCCCTAAAGACCGAGCCGCTGAACGACTGGAAAACCTACCTGCGCTGGCACGTGACGTCGTCGTTTGCCTCGGCCCTGCCCCAGGCCTACGTCGATGAGTCGTTCCGCTTTCAGCAGGTGCTGAGCGGCGCCAAGCAGCAGCAGCCCCGTTGGAAGCGCATGCTGCGCGCTACTGACGCCAGCCTGGGCGAAGCCTTCGGCCAGCTGTACGTCGACAAGGCCTTCACGCCCGAAACCAAGGCCAAAGCCCTGGAAATGGTGGCCAATATTAAATCGGCCATGGCCGACCACATCCAGCAGCTGCCCTGGATGAGCGCCGGCACCAAGCAGGAAGCCCTGAAAAAGCTGAACGCCTTCACGGTGAAAATCGGCTACCCCGACAAGTGGAAGGACTACTCCGCGCTGACGATTTCGCGCGAGTCGTACCTGCAGAACGTCATCAACGCCCGCCTGTGGGAAGCCAAGGACAACATCAGCCGCTACGGCAAGCCCATTGACCGCTCGGTGTGGGGCATGACGCCGCCCACCGTCAACGCCTACTACAACTCCTCGCTCAACGAAATCGTCTTCCCGGCCGGCATCATGCAGCCGCCGTTCTTCGACCCGAAGGCCGACGACGCGGTGAACTACGGCGGCATGGGCGCCGTCATCGGCCACGAAATCACCCACGGCTTCGACGACCGGGGCCGGCAGTCGGACGCCGAGGGCAACCTGCGCGACTGGTGGACCAAGGAAGACGCGGCGGAATTCACCAAGCGCGCTGACCTGGTAGGCGCCCAGTACTCGGCCTTCCAGCCGCTGGACTCGGTGTTTGTGAACGGCAAGCTGACCATGGGCGAAAACTTGGCCGACTTCGGCGGCACGGCCTTGGCCTACTCGGCCCTGCAAAAGCAGCTGCAGCGGAAGTACGGCAACAATCCCCGCCCGCGCTACGACGGCTTCACGCCCGAGCAGCGCTTCTTCCTGGCCTGGGCGCAGGTGTGGCGCACCAGCGCCCGCCCCGAGTACATCCGCCAGCAGGTACTCACCGACCCTCACTCGCCGGCGCAGTACCGCACCAACGGCCCGCTGATGAACATGCCGGAGTTCTACCAGGCCTTCGGCTGCAAGCCCGGCGACAAGATGGTGCGCAACGACCAGCAGCGCGCTACCATCTGGTAAGCCTGCGGGCATGAAACGTCTTCTGACCGCTGCTCTGCTGGTCCTGCTTGACGCCGAAGCCCATTAGCTAATCTGAAACTGATGGATCAGGTAGCGGGAGGATGGTGGCCCCTGACTGTTCGGCCTCGATGACTTTTTTACTCCTTGAAAAAGGCGCTCTGCCCCGTGCAGGGCGCCTTTTTTGGTTTAGCGTCAAAATATTTTACCCGCTGCGAATACCTTTTTACGAAATGTTCGTAGTATTACGAAACAATCGTAGTTGCTGATTATGGAACGATTAACCCAACCCGAAGAGGACGCCATGCAGGCCTTCTGGCAGCTGCCGGATGGTGGCTTTGTAAAAGAGGTGCTGGAGCTGCTGCCCGAGCCGCGGCCGCCCTACACTACGCTGGCCTCTACGGTGCGCAACCTGGAGCGCAAGGGCTACCTGCGCAGCGAAAAGCTCGGCAACAGCTTCCGCTACACCCCGCTCATTCCGGCCGCCGAGTACCGCAAGAAGTTCCTGGGCACCTTCGTGGGCAGCTACTTCCGCGACTCTTATAAGGAGTTGGTTTCCTTCTTCGCCAAGGAGCAGAAAATCAGCGCCGACGAGCTGAAGGAGATTGTGCGCATGATTGAGAAAGGGCAGGAGGAATGAGCACGCCGGATCTGCTGCTCTACCTGCTAAAGGTGAACGGCGCCTTGCTGCTGTTCTGCGGGGTGTACTACCTGGTGCTGCGCCGCCTGACTTTCTTTCGCCTGAACCGGGCGTTGCTGCTCGCGGCGCTGCTGTGGGCGCCCATCTACCCGCTCATCGACGTAAGCCGGTGGTGGCAGCAGCCAGCCCCCGCCGAGCTGTTGCGCCTCGCTCCTGACTGGGCCGTTCTGGCTCCGGCAGCGGCGGCTACCCCGGCCGCCCTCGACGGGCTGCTGCTGGTGTACTGGTTGGGCGTGGTGGTGCTGGCGGTTCGGCTGGTGTTGCAACTCGGGTCGCTGTACCGGCTGCACTGCCGCTCGCGCCCGGCCACGTTTGGAGGGGTGCCGTTTCGGGCCGTGGCCGAGCCCATCTCGCCCTTTGCCTTCTGGCAGACGGTGTACCTGAACCCCGCGCAGCACCAGCAGGAGGAGCTGCCGGCCATCCTGTGCCACGAGCGGGTGCACGTGCGCGAGTGGCACACCGTGGACGTACTGCTGGCCCAGCTGAGCCTGCTGTTTTACTGGTTCAACCCCGGGGTGTGGCTGCTGCGGCAGGCCCTGCACGAAAACCTGGAGTTCCAGACCGATTACCGCGTGCTCCAGTCGGGCATGCTCGACAGCAAAACCTACCAATACAGCTTACTGCGCCAGAACGTTGGAACGCGCGCCAATGGCCTGGTCAGTCATTTTAATCTTCACCTTCTCAAAACCCGCATTGCCATGATGAACAAACCCCGCACCGCCGCCGCGCAGGCGGCCCGCTACCTGTTGCTGCTGCCGCTGGCTGGCCTGCTCGCCCTCGGGGGCTGCGACCGAAAAACCGAAACGGTAAAACCAGAGGCCCTGTACTACCTCGACGGGCAGCTTTCCTCGGCGGCGGCCGCCCAGCAGCTGGATTCGAAAAACATCGAAAGCATGAACGTGCTCAAGGGCGAAGCCGCCAACAAGGAGTTTGGCCCCGACGGCGCCGCTGGCGTCATTGTCATCACCACCAAGCAAAACGCTGCCTCGCCTGCCGTAGTCGAGTTCAACAAGCAGCACCGCATTCAATAAGTAGCTCGCTGAGTAATTAGCCGCAGGCTGCCGCCCACCCGCTATTGCAGGGATACATTGGCGTGGGAATAAGTCGGGCTGCAGCCCTGCATACCCGTGCTGGATTTTTTCGGGTGCATATATTTTTACCATGAACAACAGCCCCTCAGTGCTGAGCGGGCTGTTGTTGGCGTAGTGCCCCGGCCGGCTCACAGGGCCTTGCGGAACACTTCCGCGCTGGCAGCCGTACCTTGAGGTGCCGTTTGTCAATTCCTGCTATTGCTTTGCGTATGGTGTCACCCGTCGCGGTTACGGATTATTTACTGCTGCAGCACCGGGCCGACCTGGGCTTGGTGGCAGCACGCTGGACGCGGCCCGTCAACTCCTCGGAGCTACGGGCGGGCTACCAGGAGATGCTGCGCTACGCCGCGGGCTGCGACGCCTGCCGCCGTTGGCTGATCGATGCCCGCCGGCGGGTGCAGGTAGACTCGCGCGACGTACACTGGCTTACCGACGTGTTCTACCCCACGCTGCGCCAGCACCTGCACGACCACACGTACCTAGCCTTCCTCATCGGGCCGCACCAAATCGACCACGTGCGCGACGAAAGCCTGCCGCCGCTGCCGCACACCCACGGCGACTACTGTTCCGTGCATCAGTTTACCGACGAAGGCGAAGCCGTGCGCTGGCTGGTGGCGCAGCGCTGAGTGCGCTTGCCCTCGTGGGCGAGGCCAGCCGCTGTTTTCGGTTTTGCTTACGATACCGCTGAACTAGTAAGGGCTCCACTGGTGTTATACCACCTGCACGGAACCATTCCGTGCCGTCACTACCCCCTAGCGCCCTTATTCCTGACTCATGGCTCTTGCCCTTGATATTACGAGTCTGGACTTTCAGCAGGCACGCATCAAACAGGTTTTATTCAAATCCCGGCTGCGCTCCACCATCTATGGTGTCCGTGAGGCCAATACGGAGTTATTTGAGCGCCGCAGCAACCCCTTGGCCCAGTGGCTGGATGCCGTGGTGAAGCCCAAGTACGGCGCCCGCACCGAAGTTCGGCAAATCGACCGCGCCCTACAGCAGATGCTGGATGCCGGCCACGAGCTGGTGCGGCAGTACCAGCGCGGGCAGCTGGAAGAAGCCCGCACCGGGCTGGAGCAGGTAAACGCTTACGCCGACCGCATTGACGCGCTGCTGCTGAGTCTGGAGCAAAGCGTGGTGTAACGCCCGCGGCAGCTATTTTGGCCTGGCCTGCGTAGAGCGGAAGCCATTCAGTTGCTTTGCCATGGCTGCCGACTTCGACCTGACCCAGCTTACGACCCGCGCCCCGCAGGGCTTTCACAAGACCGAATCATTGCGCGAACTGAAGCGTATTCGGCAGGAGTTGATTGGCCTGCAGGAGCGCCTGTACGCCGAGAACCGCCGCAGCGTACTGCTGGTGCTGCAGGGCATGGATGCCAGCGGCAAGGATGGGCTGATCCGGACGGTATTCAGCGGCCTGAACCCGCAGGGCGTGGAGGTGCACGCCTTCAAGGAGCCCACCAAGGAAGAGTTGGCTCACGACTTTTTGTGGCGCATCCACCAGCGTACCCCGCCCAAGGGCATGATTCACGTGTTCAACCGCTCCCACTACGAGGACGTGCTCATCACGCGCGTGACGGGGCTGACCAGCGACGTGGAGGCGCGGAGCCGCTTTGCCCGCATTAACGATTTCGAGAAGTTGCTGCAGCAGGCCGGCACCACGGTGCTGAAGTTTTACCTGCACGTATCGGAGCAAGAGCAACGGGAGCGGCTGCTGGAGCGCGTCAACGACCCGAGCAAGCAGTGGAAGTACGAGGCCGGCGACGAGGACAAGGCCAAGCAGTGGCCCGCGTACCGCCGGGTGTACGAGGACGCGTTCCGGCACTGCAGCCCCGACAGTTGTCCCTGGCACATTGTGCCGGCCGATCAAAACTGGTACAAGGCCTACGCCGTGGCCAAAACGCTACGCGATACGCTGGTGGAGATGAACCCACAGTTCCCAGCTTCCAAGCAGGAGCGGCCTGATTAAGGAGGCCGGTAGCAGTAAGGGGAGGGGCAAACATTTATATTGAGCCCTACATCTTTATCCGTTCCCTATGCTGCTTTCCCGTTTTCGCTTACTCGCTTTGTGCTGCCTGCTGTGGTGCGGAGCCGCTGCTCCGCTCGCGGCGCAGAAACGCGCCACCACCGCCCTGACCAACGGCACTCCCTCCATTACCACCTCCGACGGTGTCAAGCTCTACGTGAAGGTCTCGGGCCAGGGTGTACCCTGCGTGTTTGTGCACGGCGGCCCGGGCGCAGGCAGCTACAGCTTCGAAGCCCTGGGCGGCCGCGGGCTGGAAAAAGACCTGCAGATGATTTACCTGGACCAGCGCGGTAGCGGCCAATCGGCCAGCGACCCAGCCGGCAACTACTCGCTGGAGCGGCAGGTGCAGGACCTGGAAGAGCTGCGCCAGCAGCTGAAGCTGGAACGCTGGGTGCTAATGTCGCACTCCTTCGGTGGCACCATTGCCACGCAGTACGCCGCCAAGCACCCCGAGCGCGTACAGGCCCTGATCCTGGTGAACAGCATCCTGAACCTACCGGCCACCATGGAAACCACCGCCACCTACGGCTACAGCCTGCTGCCCGCCGAAGGTCGCCCCCCGCTCGACCCGGCCATGCCATTGCCGCAGCGCTGGGGCATGGTGATGGGCCTGCTGGGCCAGCAGAAGCTCATGGGCAAGCTCATGTACGTGAGCGACACGGCGGCCGCCCGCGCCAGCCAGGTAGTGCGCTCGGTGCCGGCCAACCGTGACTTCGGGCAGGCCGTGTTCAAGCAGCCCGAGTACCTGCAGGACTTCACGCCCGCTTCGGCTTCCCTGCGGATGCCGGTGCTCGTCATCAGCGGCAAGGACGATTACGTAACCGGCCCCGAGCACTACAAGTCCTTCCGCTTCCCCAACCAGCAAGTAGTGGTGCTGCCCGGCAAGCACTACCCCTTCCTCGAAAACCCCAGGGAGTTTCAGCAAGCCGTGGCAGCCTTCGTGCGCAAGCTGCCCCGCAAGGCGTAGCGCCCCACGCTCCCGGCCTGGCCTGAACACTTCCTCTGATGCCTTTCGCCTCCCCGGCGGAAGGCATTTTTTTGCTTCAAATGCGGCGTGAAAACGGCCCGGAGGCCAGGAAGGGAATAGCGGTAATGCGTTGGCTATAAAAAGAATGCGGCGGCCCAGCGTGAAAAAGCCTGGTGCCGGGCGGCGGTTGCAGCATCCTGGCGCCCGGCCCTGCGTACCAAAGCCCATACTTCCGGCGCGGATAGGCGGCCGGAGGATCTGACTGCTTTATATGAACGCTGCCACTACTGCCGGCGCGCCCGCGCCGGACGCCAAGGCCACGCTCTGGTCCCCGTTTTCTTACTCCCTGTTCCGGGCCATCTGGATTGCCTCCGTGGTGTCGAACATCGGCACCTGGATGCAGAACGTGGCCGGGGTCTGGCTGGTCACCACGCTTACCACTTCGGCCCTGCTGGTGGCCCTGATGCAGGCCGCCACCTCGCTGCCGGCCTTTCTGCTGAGCATGCCCGCCGGTGCCCTCGGCGACCTGATTGACCGGCGCAAGATGCTGCTGGTCACGCAAGGCTTTATGGGCGTGGTAGCCTTTGCCCTGGGCGCCCTCACGCTCACCGGGCAGGTATCGGCCCTGAGCGTGCTGGGCTTCACGTTTTTGCTCGGCATCGGCTCGGCCCTGAACGCGCCGGTGTGGCAGACGGTGACCGTGGAACTGGTGCCGCGCTCGGTGCTGCCCTTCGCCATTACCCTGAACGGGGTCAGCAACAACATTGCCCGCGCCGTCGGGCCGGCCATCGGCGGCCTCATCATTGCCTACTACTCGCCCGGCTACGTGTTTCTGCTCAACGGCGTCTCCTTCGTGGGCACCTGGCTGGTGGTGTACCGCTGGCGACGGGAGACGGAGGCGGCCACGGGCCCCGCCGAGAACTTTGCCGGCGCCCTACGCGCGGGCCTGCGCTACGTGCAGTACTCGCCGGCCATCTATGCGGTGCTGGTGCGCGCCTTTGCGTTTTCTTTCGGGGCATCGGCCATGTGGGCCCTGCTTTCGGTGGTCACGGCGCGGCGCCTGCTGCTCAGCTCGGGCTCCTACGGCGTGCTGCTCTCGTGGCTGGGCGCGGGGGCCATTACGGGAGCTTTTCTGATCGGGCGCATCGGGCACCGGCTCAACTTCAACCAGCGGGTGCTGCTGGGCTCGGTGGTGTTTGTGGGCACCAATCTGGCCCTGGCGCTAGCGCCCTCCGAGTACTGGCTGTTTCCGGTGATGTTCCTCTCGGGCATTGCCTGGCTGCTGACGATGACCTCCTTCAGCACCACCGTGCAGCTGCACGTGCCCAAATGGGTGCAGGCCCGCGTGGTGAGCATGTATATGCTCGTGTTTCAGGCGGGCCTGTCATTGGGCAGCATTGTCTGGGGCGAAATGGCCGACCGCCTGGGGCTGGTAACCTCCCTGCTGGTGGCCGGCGGCTGGATGCTGGTAAGCTTGGTGCTGGCCGTGCCTTTCCCCATGCGGCAGGCCGAAAACCTGGACCTGGCCCCCGCCGAGCACTGGCCCGAGCCCGTGGTGCAGGAGCCCATCGACCCCGACGACGGCCCCGTGGTGGTGATGGTGGAATATCACGTGCCCGTGGCTGAGCAGCCCGCCTTCCGCGACGCGGTGGCCCCGCTCACGCGCCTGCGCCTGCGCGACGGTGCCCTGCGGGCCGGCGTCTTCGCCGACGTGGCCCGCCCCGAATTGATTACCGAGTTTTTCTACGTCGCCACCTGGGGCGAGCATCAGCGACAGCACCACCGCTTCACCCGCGAAGACCAGGCCGTGGAGGCGCGCGTGCGCAGCTTTCACAGCGGGCCGGCGGGGCCGCGCGTCACGCACTTCATCGGCTTTCCGCAGACGCCCAACGTGGAGGTGCCGGCCACGCCCGAAAACTCTCCGGGGCCGCAGTAGGTTAGTAGCCGCCCAGCCGGGAGTTTCGGCGGGGCGCTGCTACTTTTGCGCCATGCCCGCACCCGTTGCCTTCTACTTTGAAAATACCGCCGGCCGAATTCTGGAAGACGCCAGTGGATTTGTGCGGGTGTACTGGAGCCGCAACGAGCGGCAGCTGAGCGACACCCGCGCCCTGTTTACGCACATGAGCCAGGCCATGCAGCGCCGGGGCTGGAACCGCATGCTCATCAATCAGCTCGATATGCGCCCCTTTAGCCAGGAGGAGCAGCAGTGGGTGGCCCATGAGTGGCTGCCGCGGGCGGTGCAGGTGGCCGGCTACCGTTTCGGGGCCGTGGTGGTGTCGCGCGATGTGCTGGTGCGCCTAGCCACGGCCTACATTACCACCAATGTGCAGGGCCTCGCGCTGCAGTACCGCTCCTTCGAAAACGAGGCCGATGCCGCCGCGTGGCTGCTGGCCCAGCAGCCGCTCCAGGTATAAGCCAATTCGGCTTGGGCGGCTGAGCGAAGAACGCGTAACTTTGCGCGCCCGTTTAAAGCGCTGTTGGACAATAACAACCGTACAACGCCTCCTCGGGCTGGTAACGCCCTTTTCGCTTTCACATTTTTTATGCTCAGAATCATACTCCTGCTGCTTTGCTTCAGCCTGTTCGGGGCCGATGCCGAAGCGGCGCTGGCGGCCCCGGAAGCCGCTGCTCCGGTTGAAGTAGCCGGCATCACCCAGAAAGTGCACCGCCCGCGCTACAAGCGCTACGGCCGCCGCCGCCGCCTGCGCCGCGCCAAGCGCAAAGCCCGCAAAGAGCTGCGCAAAGCGCCGAAGCGCCGGGGCGTCATCACCGTCGATCCACCGGTGCGCAACCAGTAGGCTTCGGTTGCTGACTTTGTTCGGGGTATGACAGCCGCGCTTCTTCCGGTAAGAGGCGCGGCTGTCGTGCGTTTGGGCCGGTAGGGGGCGCCGGCCCAACCGGTTCGGCTACCCGGCTGTTACTTTGCGTACAAGACATTCCCCATCTGACCCCACCATGCCCATGCCCACCTCCCGGCTCGAACATGATTTTCTCGGCGAGCGGCCGATTTCCAACGGCGTCTACTACGGCATTCAGACGCTGCGCGCCCTCGAAAACTTCGATATCACGGGTATCCCGCTGCGCACCGAGCCGCTGTTTGTGAAGGCGCTGGCCTACGTGAAGAAAGCCGCCGCGCTGGCCAACCGCGACCTGGGCGTGCTCGACGCCACCATCGCCGAGTACATCGGCCGGGCCTGCGACCGGGTCGTGGCCGGCGAGCTGGACGACCAGTTCCTCACCGACATGATTCAGGGCGGGGCGGGCACCTCGGTGAACATGAACGCCAACGAGGTCATTGCCAACGTGGCCCTGGAAATGATGGGCCACCAGAAGGGCGACTACCATTACTGCCACCCCAACAACCACGTCAACTGCTCGCAGTCGACGAACGACGCGTACCCCACGGCCTTCCGCATTGCCCTGAACCACAAGCTGGTGGGCTACCGCGAGGCGTTGGTGCAGTTGGCCGATGCCTTTGCCGCCAAGGGTGAGGAATTTCGCAACGTGCTCAAAATGGGCCGCACCCAGCTGCAGGACGCGGTGCCCATGAGCATGGGCGACGAGTTCAAGGCCTTTGCCACCAATCTGCGCGAGGAGCTGCTGCGCATCGACGACTCGCGCGGCCTGATCCGCGAAATCAACATGGGCGCCACCGCCATCGGTACGCGCGTGAATGCCCCCGACGGCTACGCCGAGCTGGTGACCCAGTACCTGCGCGACCTGACCGGGCTGGACCTGGTGCTGGCCGGCGACCTGATCGAGGCCACCTACGACACGGGCGCCTACGTGCAGCTCTCGGGCGTGCTGAAACGCACGGCTGTAAAGCTCTCCAAAATCTGCAACGACCTGCGCCTGCTCTCCTCTGGCCCCCGCGCCGGCCTGAACGAAATCAACCTGCCGCCGTTGCAGCCCGGCTCCAGCATCATGCCCGGCAAGGTGAACCCAGTGGTGCCGGAGGTGGTCAACCAGACGGCGTTTTACGTCATCGGGGCCGACCTGACGGTGACCATGGCCGCCGAAGCGGGCCAGCTGCAGCTGAACGTGATGGAGCCGGTTATCAGCTTCGCGCTGTTTACCAGCATTTCCTACATGACGCGCGCCTGCCATACCCTGCGCGACAAGTGCGTGCTGGGCATCACCGCCAACGCCAAGCATGCTGAAGACCTGGTGCGCAACAGCGTGGGCATCGTCACGCAGCTGAACCCGGTGCTGGGCTACGAAACCGCGGCCGAAATTGCCAAGGAAGCCCTGCGCACCGGCAAATCGGTGTACCAGATTGCAGTGGCCGAGCGGCAGCTGCTCAGCCAGGCTAAGTGGGACGAAATTTTCACCTTCGAAAACCTCATTCGCCCGCATTTCATCCAGTAACCGCCGCCCGTCGAGGCGTCAGTCAGTGGCCAACGGCCCGGTCCCGCACGCGTAGGGACCGGGCCGTTGGCTTTTTCATGTGATGCCGCCGGGGGCAAAAACCTCTTCCGGGCTGCGGCGCACGCAAAAGCGAACAGGCTGTTCGGTTTCGCACACATTTTCATGCGGTTTCGTGGCGGCTTTGGTTGATATAATATTGTGCATCAGATTGTTGTGGGAATGGCACGGCGCTTGGCAGTATACCCATAGCAGCGACGCGGTATCGTCCGAAAGCGCACACTGGCCAGGTGCCTTCCCCGTTTCGCGCTCTGCTGCGCCACAGTTCTCCTCTCTTACACAACGACTTCCTCAACCTACCGCTATGAAACGCTTGTTCACCTCCGATTCCGTAGCCGCCCCGCAACCTGCTGCCGCGCCGCTGGCCCGGCGTACCGTTCAGGGCGGTCTGGCCTTGCTGCTCCTGCTCGGGGCCACCGCTGCCCGGCCGGCGCAGGCCCAGCCCGGCCAGCCCCTGGTGACGGTGGAAAACGCCGACGCCGAAAGCATCCGGGTGCGCGTGGCCAACCCCGGCCAGCAGCCCAGCCGCGTGCAGATTGTGCGCCTGGCCACCCGCAACACCGTGTTTGCCGAAACCTACTCAGCCCCGACCTACGGGCACCGTTTCAACTTCCGCGACCTGCGTCCCGGCCGCTACGCCCTGCTGATGAACGTAGGTCCGGAAGCCTACCGCTACGTGCTGCAGGTAGACAACAACTCAGCCTGCCGCGGCGCGGTGGTGCGTACCGTGAAGGCGCGTGGGCCGAAATCCACCAGCCTCGCCACCGCTTCTCTGTAGGCAGGTGCCGTATCGGGCTGGTTCACATCATCATGTGAGCAGCTTCAGGCAACGGTATCTACCCGCTCCGCATCTAATGTCCAGAGTCAGCAACTGACCAACCTCGCAACTTCTTTTTCGCCCTTTTTCAACCCTACTGCTATGAAAACCCTGTTCCAACAAGCCCCCCGTTTCGTGCTGTTCGCCGCCCTGGCCAGCGTTGGTTTCACCCCCCTGGCGCACGCCCAGTCGGAGCCGGAAGCAGCGGCGACGACCAACACGGCCCAGCCCGTGTACATCGATAAGGTCGGTAACTTCGTGTACCTGGTGCGCGTCAGCAACCCCGCGCAGCAACTCAGCAAAGTGCAGCTGGTACGCCAGCACGACGGGGCCAAGCTGTTCGAGGCCACCAGCCGGAAGCCCTCCTTCGGCCACAAAATCAACGTGCAGAAGCTGCCTGACGGCGAGTACACGTTCGTGGTAAAAACCGGCTCCGAGGTGCACCAGTTCGTGCTGGATTTGCGCACCACTACGGAGCGCTCCGCCCAGCTGAATGCGCCGGCGGTGGTGGCTATGCACTAGCTCGTACCGGGCTCTTCACGCACACGGGGCGCCGACCAGCTGGTCGGCGCCCCGTGTGCGTGAAGGGTAGCCGCTATTATGGACCTACCACGAGCCGCTGTTGCTATTGTCGTCGTCGAAGCCACCGCCGCCGGTGTTGTCGGAGGAGGGGTCATCGTAGGAGCTGTCGTCGGAGAAATAGTCCGGGGAGTTGGTGGCATCGTCGGAGAAGTAATCCGGCGTGGGGTCGTCTTGGTCAGCGTAGCCACCCCCGGCGCCGCCGAGTGCTGGAAAACCGCCCTGCCCGGTGGGTAGCGGTGGGGTGTTGGCATTGTCGCCGGGGTTTACGTTGTTGGCGTAGCTGTCGTGGTCGTGACCGGAAGCCATGCGGTTGCCCAGGTAAGCACCCGCGGCGGCTGCGGCCCCCGTGAGCAGGACGCCGCCGAGGCCGTTGCCGCTACCGGCGCCGCGGTTGGGATAAAAGTCCGGGGCCGGACCGGCGGGGCCGCGGCCGTAGCCGCCCGCCTGGTTGTAGCCCCCTGGGCCGGGGCCGCCTTGGTTGGGATAAAAGTTGGGGGCTGGGTCCGGGGCAGTAGTGCGCCGCCGAAACAGGCGCGTAATCAGCCATACGGCCCCGCCCAGCAGCAGCGCCCCAATGAGCATGCCGCCGATGCTGAAGCCGGGGCTAGGAGCCGAAACTGGTTCGGGCTGCGCAGTGGGCGAAAAAGGCGTTTCGGCGGGGTCCGCGCCGGGAGCTTCCAGGGCCGAGCTACTGGCATCCACAGTGGCGGGCGCCGCAGAAGAACTGAGCGCGTCGTTGCTGGCCGAAGCGGGTTGCTCGGGGCGGGCAGTACCGCTGGGGTCGGCGGCCTGCATGAGCTTGTTCAGCCCGGCGCGCAGGCCCGCGAAATAGTTGCCCTGCTTGAAGCTGGGCGCGAGCTGCTGACTGATGACGCTGCTGGTCAGCGCGGGCGTAATCTGCTGGCGCAGGCCGCTGCCCGCCTGAATGCTGACCTGGTGTTCCTGCGCGGCTATCAGCAGCACCAAGCCATTGTCTTTATCGCGCTGGCCCACGCCCCAGGCAGTACCGAGCTGCCGGGCGTAATCGGCCACGTCGCGGCCGCCGAGGCTGGGCACAGTCACCACCACAATCTGCAGACCGGCTTTAGCGGCGTACTGCCGCAGGCCTTTTTCCAACGTCTGGGCATCCGCCGCGCTGAGCAGGCTGGCTTGGTCATTCACAAAGCGGAAGGGCTTGGGGCGCGAAGGCAGCTCGTCGGCCGGCGCGGCCCGCAAGGCCGGGCTCCAGCCCACCAGCAACCACATCAGGGTAAAAGCAAGCAAATGGCGCATGGGTTCGAAGCAGTTAAGCACCCGGTTTGTTCTGGGCGCCTTCCTTGTACGCCCGCGCAGGGCGCAGGGCTGCATCAGGTCTGTGGTACTGATCCGTAGCCGCCTTTATAGTGCCCAGGCCCAACGCAAACCGGCGGCCCCGCCTGCGCAGAGCCGCCGGTTTGTAGACGCTAAATTGCGCCTGCCGTGCTATTAAAGGCCGCTCAAAAGAAGCCTTGCCTACCGCCAGGCTGCGCGCCCTGCTACTGATTTTGTGGCTGCAGAGCTGATGCCTGCGGGCGCGGTTTGCATCTTTAAGCATGAAACAAACCATTGTGCTAGCGGCACTGCTGGGAGGAGCTCACCTTGTCACTGGCCAGAACAATCCTTATCAGATAGCCGATTCGGTTAAGCAACACCTCGACCAAAGCCTGGCCCTGCTGCGCCAGCACGCCCTGCAGCGCGACCAGGTCGACTGGGCGCAGTTGCAGGCCGCCGTGTACGAGAAGGCGCGCGGGGCGCAGTCGGTGCAGGCCACGCTGCCCGTATACCCTTACCTGTTTGAGCAGCTGCGCGATTCGCACGGCTGGTTCAGCTACAAAGGGCGTAGCTACGGCTGGAGCCCCGCGCGCGCACCTTACACCAACGCAGCCGTGAAAGCGGCCCTGAAGCAGAAGCCCGGCGTGCGGGTGCGCGTGCTCGATGGGCGCTACGGCTACGTGCGGGTGCCCAGCATGCAGATCCGCAGCCTGGAAGATGTACAACGGCAGGCCCAGGCCCTGCGCGATTCGCTGTGCCGCGTGCAGCCCCGGCGCCTGCGCGGCTGGATTATCGATCTGCGCCTGAACGACGGCGGCGCCATGCACCCCATGCTGGCCGGGCTGGCCCCGCTTATCGGCGACGGGCTGCTGGGCGGCTTCGTCGACCCCAGCGGTAAGCCCACGGAGCAGTGGCGCCTACGTGGCGGCGACCTGTACGTGGATACCATGCGCTTCAGCCGCTTAGGGCCCGCCACTTGCCCCATGCCGCGCAAGCCGCAGCCCGTGGCGGTTCTGCTGAGCGGGCGCACCGCCAGCGCCGGCGAAGTGGTGGCCATCAGCCTGAAGGGGCGGCCCGGCACGCGCTTTTTCGGCGAACCGAGCTACGGCGCTACCACCGCTAACGAGGGCTTTGAGCTGTCGGCGCAGTCGGGGCTGAGCATTGCCACCCAGCGCGAAATCGACCGCACCGGCACGCTCTACCAGGAGCAGGTGCTGCCCGACGAGCCCATCGATGGCGGTGACAACTTCATCGACCTCAACCAGGACGCGAAGGTGCGGGCCGCCCTGCAGTGGCTGCGCAAGGCCAAAGTGCGCCCGTCGCGGCCGAAAGCCTAAGCTCAACCGCACTTAACACGAACGGGCCCGGCTGCCGTGCGGCAACCGGGCCCGTTCGTTACGAGGCAGGCGGGTTATTCTACCACCGTGGGGTCCCAGCCGCGCAGGGCCGTGGCCGGGGTGTAAAGAGCGGCCTGCTGCGGGCTTAGCTGCTTCGACCACAGAGCGCGCTGCTTGGGCTTGGCAGCCCCGTCGCCTTTCGACTTGTACTCGGCGAAAAAGGCGTCCTGCTTGTTGTCTTCCTTGCCCCAATGGTCCCAGCCCTTGGCCTTGACGACGGCGCTCAGCTCGCAGTTGAGCAGCACGGTCTTGCCGAACGGCTTCCAGGGGCGAGCCAGAAAATACGAGTCGTCTGGGGCGTCGCCAACGATTTTGCAGCGTTGCAGCACGAAGCCGAACGTCACCGTGTCGGGCGTCGACGGGGCCATGATGCAGGTGCCCTTGGGCTTGCAGAACAGCGTGCAGTTCTCAAACCAGGCCGTGCCCGAGCCCAGGATATAGTCCGTGGTGCCCTCAATGTAGCAGTCCTTGTAGTACTGGCGCGAGCCGTAGCCGTACACGTACAGCGTGTCGCGGAAGCCGAGGAAGCGGCAGTTGCGGAACTGCGCCTTGTCGCCGTATACCCACATGGCCGGGGCCTGGCCGGCCAGGCCCGCCGTGTTTTGGAAGGTGATATTCTCGGCCGAGAAGTTGTTGGCAAACACCCGGAACGAAGAGGCCTCCGAAGTGCCCAGCGGCTCGGCGGCGCCTTCTACCACGCGGCCATTGTAGTCGTCGTATACCAGCACGGTGCCTTCCACTGACTCGCCTACGAGCTTCACGAAGTTGCGCTTCTTGCCCAGGTTGAGCTTCTCCTTGTAAGTGCCGTTTTTGATGAAGATGGTGATGGGCGTGCGGTTATCGAGTGGTACCGCGTCGAGGGCCGCCTGAATGGTGCGGTAGGTCCCGCTGCCATCCGGGGCTATGGTTATCTGCTGGGCCCGGAGCATACCGGCACCAACTAGAATAAAGAAGCAGAAAAGTAGTATTTTTTTCATAGACTTGGGTGGGCAATGAAGGGTGCGAGCGGAAGGTTCGTATCAGTTTCGGTGGGTGAGTCCGGGTTGGCCAGCTGATGGGGTATTTGCTAAAAAAGGCGTTATGACTCATTCGAACGCGAAACGCCTATGACTGGGAGCAGTGCAGATGAAAACTAAGAGGGCTGATTGTATTACGTCAGACCCGGCTAATTTAAGCATATTCATGCTGAAGCGCGTCGAAGTAAATAGTAAATTTTTGTGCTAAGGTCCGTGGCCGCTTATTGTCCCGAATGCGGTTAAGGAATTAGTTGCCGAGTTATTTTATAGGGTTTGTTGTCCGAAGCCGTCCCCCTGACCCAGCCCGTCGCAGGCCGGGCGGTACCCGAATACACCAGGCTGGCCCCGATTTATTTGATGCGCGCCTGTTGCAGCCGCTTTTTCGTTGCGCCCGAGCAGTCAAAACCAGCTTGGCCTGCCGATGTGCAGGCTCTTAAGCAATGGGGCGCTGCTGCAGTAAGTCATATAGCTCGGCCGGCGACAGTTGTTCCAAGCGGAGCAAGGCCTCATACGGGTCGCCGGGTAGCTGCAGTAGCCGGGCAAAAGCCGGTTCCGTTTTCAGCCCTTGCTGCTTTAGTTGCTGCGCGGCCACTCGCCAAGGCTCCCCACCAGCCTGCAACACTGCGTATTCCACCTGCAGGTGCCGCACCGCGTGCTGCCGGGCCACCGGGCGCGGCTGACCAAAGACTTCCCAAGCGAAGCTGACTGCCTCAAAGCTCGCTACGACGGTAGGCAAACCCTGAAAACTGGCTTCAGCCAGGGAAAAGCTGGGCAAGCGGCCGTAGTGGCGGCGCAGCAGCTGCCCGAAAGCGCCCAACTCTGCCTCAGGCACTTCACAGATAAAGTCCAGGTCGCTGCCGGCCACATCGATGGCTAGCGGAATGGTGCCGGCCAGCACTGGTCCAAATGCCTGCAGGGCAGTAAGAATGCCCAGTTGCGTAATGGCCGCGTAGGCTTGCTGTTGGCGGGGCGTACCGGTTTGCAGGTAGCGCAGGTCGTGCCAGTCGCGCATGGGGTAGCCGGTGTCAGGTGGTATCTTGAAATGTTATGCTGAATCCCGTCGAAGCGCTGACGTTGCGCCTCACCCCCCGGCCCCCTCTCCGAAAAAGAGAGGGGGCGCCAGCCGAAGCGGGAGAGATGCTTCTGCTTTGCTCTACAGGACCGTTCCGAGTGCTTTAGGCGTAGTCTAATGGAATGTCCTGCCTCATCCATCGGGTATTGATGAGGCAGGACGTCTGAGAAGGTGCAAGCAGCTGCTCTGGCGCTGCTTAGCGCGTGAGCAGCTTCTGGCGCAGCCAGCGCCGCACCGGCTCGTCGTAGAACTTCAGGCTGGCGTAGGCGAGCAGCAGCGCGGAGCAGAACGTAAGCAGGGCTACGGGCCAGGTTTGCTGCAGCGGGAGCTTGTGGTTGCTGACCCAGCCCGTGTAGATGTATACCAGCGGGAAGTGGGTGATGTAAATGGGGTAGGAAATGTCGCCGAGGAACTTGCAGACCCGCGCCGCGCCGGGGCTGCTTATCTGCCCGCCGGCTCCCAGCCACACAATCAGCGGAAACACCACTACGATGCTAAGCGCCTCGTACAGGCCGTTTTGCCACAGCTGCGCGGGGCCGCCCACGCGCGGAAAGGCCAGCACCAGCACCAGTAGCAGGCTGCACCACCAGAAGGCATGCCCGACCCGGGGCAGCTTGGCGACGCGTGCCAGCAGCAACCCGGCAAAAAACGGGTACATCACCCGGCTGAAGCCGATGCGCAACTGCTTGGGCTCCAGCGCCCAGCCGCCGACCACGTCGCCGGCTGTGAGGGCCAGGTACACCAGCGCCGCGCCGGCCAGCAGCACCAGTACCGCGAGCGGACCGCGGGAAAGGCGGCGCACCCCAAAGGCATAGAGCAGATTGGCTACGTATTCGAAAAAGAGCGACCAGCCCGGACCGTTGAGCGGGTGCATTTCCTGCCAGCCCCGGATGTCCATCGACAAGGGCAGCGGCAGCAGTGTGAAGCCAACGAGCATGACCAGCAGCGTCTTCCAAACGGGTACCTCGCTGATGCCGGGCCACATGGCCGAATCCTGGAAGTAGAAGCACAGCGCCCCGACAATCATGCCCAGCACCACCAGGGGCTGCAAGCGCACCAGCCGGATCTTGATGAAGTCCTTCACCGTCATGCGCGTCCACCGGTCGTCGTAGGCGTAGGCGATGACGAAGCCCGAGAGCAGGAAGAAGAAGTCGACGGCAAGGTAGCCGTGGTTGATGAGTTGATCGAAGTGGCTGGTAGCGTGCGACTCGCACAGGTGAAAAGCCACCACCGTAAGCGCCGCTACGCCGCGCAGGCCGTCGAGGATGGCGTAGTGCGGCTTGGTGCTCAGGGCCGGGGCGTCCACGGCGGGAAGTAACTGGGTTTGCATAGGCTATGCCGACGGGTATGCAGGTAGTTCGTGCGGCCTAGTTAGTGCAATTTTGCCAACTCTGCGCCATCCTAAGCACACTAACAGCGCACTAACCCAATGAAAATCAGCCCCGCCGCGTGCGGGCCAAAGCCTGGGAAACGCCAACATCCCTTTAGCGCAGCCATTGCCCCTTGTAGGCCTCAGGGGCCTATTACAGCCCAGCAGCAAGGCACCCACGGCTGGTTGCCAAACGGGCGGACCAAGCCAAGTAGCCAGCAAAGTAAGAGCGCCGCCAGCCATGCGGGCTGCGAAGTCAGTATAATAGCTTGGTTGTAACTTCAAGTGCACGACATGGCTCCCCGCTCTGACCGCAAACATCAGCAACGAGACATTGTGGTCATTGGAGCCTCGGCGGGGGGCATTGCAGCCCTGCGGGAGTTGGTTCAGATGCTGCCCCACGATTTTCCGGCGCCCATTTTCGTGGTGCAGCACGTGGCACCCGATTCATCCAACTCCCTGGCCCGGCTGCTGGACGCGGTGGCGCCGCTTCCCGTTAAGCAACCCCACAACGGCGAGACGGTGGAGCCCGGCACCATTTACATTGCCCCCGCCGACCGCCACATGCTCGTCGAGAACGACCGGATTCTGATTACGCACGGCCCCAAGGAAAACAAGTTTCGGCCTTCTATTGACGCGTTGTTTCGCTCCGTGGCCTACTCCTACGGGCCGCGGGTTATTGGGGTGGTGCTCACCGGCTACCTCGACGACGGCACTTCCGGCCTGTGGACGGTGCAGCGCCTGGGCGGCGTGACGGTGGTGCAAGACCCGGATGACGCCGTCACGCCCGCCATGCCCATCAATGCCCTGCAGTTCGTGAAAGCCGATTACGTGGTGCCGCTGGCCGAGCTGGCCGCCCTGCTGGTGCGCCTCACGCTGGAGCCCGCGCCGCGCGCGCGCCGCCGCGCCGCCGCCGAGCTGGAGCTGTTGCAGCTCGAACTCGCCATTGCCAAGCAGGACAACGCCTTCGAAATGGGCATCATCGACAAGGGCCGGCTAACGCCGTTTACCTGCCCGGAATGCCACGGCGCCCTTACGCAGCTCATCGAGGGCAACATCATCCGCTACCGCTGCCACACCGGGCACGCCTACACCATCAGCACGCTGCTTTCGGAAGCAGCCGATTCGGTGGAAGCCATGCTCTACCAGAGCATGCGCGGGCTGGAGGAAACCAAAATGCTGCTGCAGACGCTCGGGAACCACTTCAAGCAAAACGGCCGCCCCGCGGCGGCGGCCACCTTCTTCCGCAAAGCCGAGAAGACCGGGGCCCAGGCCCGGGTGGTGCACGACTCCATTCTCAAGCACGAAGCGCTCAGCGGCGACCTGCGCTTTCAGAGTAGGGAAGACGACGAAGCGGACAGCAAGGCTGGGTAGGCCGGCGCGCTGCCGATACTCTCTACCACGTGTATGGTGCTCTGACCCGCCAAAGCAGGCCGTCCTGGCCGCAGCCGGGCCAGCTGAGCATAACAAATGGGTACGCACTCAGCGCGGCACCTACACGTTGCTGGTGAGCGTAGTGCCATCGGGACGGGCTGGCTGATGTGGTACAGGCCGCTGGGCACCGCGCCAAAGGCAATGCTGACGCCAGGCTGACCCCTCAGCGCCGGGTGGCAGCCCGGAGCCGGGCCCGTAGGTACTGCTGCAGCCACATGGGGTAGAGGTTGTAGCCCACGTTGGCGAGCAGAATCAGCAGGGCCCAGCCCAGGTAGCCGCGGGCCGCCGCGTACAGGCTGGTAAGCAGAAAGAACAACAGCAGCACCAGGTGAAACCGCTCCAGGTGGTACGAAGCCCGCAGCCGCCGCACGGCCGAGGTGCGGCCTTGCACCTGCCGAAACTCCGGAAAGTGCTGCCGCAGCCGGCGGTTCACCAGCTCACCGTTCTGCGCGAAGCGGTTCAGCCGGTGCACGCCCAGCCGTCGGTAAGCCGCTGGCTGGGCGCTCAGCCGCAGCCGCTCTAGCCCGGCCGCCGGCACCAGGTACAGCAGCAAACTAAGCGCGCTCAGCCCGTACAGCCACGGCCGCTCCATGTGCTGGTAGGCAAACACGACGACGGGCGCCAGGCCCAGCACCGACCATAGCACGTTGGGCACGGCGTTGTACCACGCCGCCAGTCGAACCGCCCGTTGTCGTTCAGATGCCATGATCCTGAGCTTGATATGCGTAATAATACACCCCTCGCGCTTCAGGCAGCGCTTGGTCGTGCCTTAGGCCCGGGAGTTGGGCGGCGGTTGGGGTTGGCTTAATCTTTGTCCCGGGTCAGGACCACAGTTATTCCTCCGCTTCAACGTTCCCCGTATGCGTCCATCTTTTCTCCTCGCCACTCTGCTGCTGACCGGCGGCGCCCTGGCCTTTAGCGCCGCGCCAGCTCGTGCCCAGGTAGTCATCAACATCGGTCAGCCGGCGCCCCCGCCGCCGGTAATCGTGGTGCACGAAGCCCGCCCGGTGAAGCATAAGCACCACCATCGTCACTACTACCAGCCGCGGCCCGTCGTGGTGGTTCCGGCCCAGCCGGTGTATTACGTGCCCGCTGGCGGCCCTCATGGCCACGGGCATGGGCGCGGCCACGGGCATGGCCATGGCCATGGGCACGGCCGCCACTAAACGGCCAACACCACTCAGCAACAGCCGGCTTTTGCTACGCGCAGAAGCCGGCTGTTTGGCGTCTGCTGAGTCGGCTATTCAGGGCTAGCACCAGGAAGCACGGGCCGTTAGCCAATTGGCGCGAAGCCAGCAGGTGGCTCTGGGGCAGGAAAACGGCGGGTATATAGCGGAACTTGAATTCTGCCGCGGAGCGCGTGCCCGGGACGCTTATCTTCGGCCCTTGCTGGTCGGGGCCACCGCTGCCCGAATGGCCGACTTTTCCTGCTTGCCAACTCTCCATCCCAACTTCCGCCCTGTGAAAACACCCAAGTCCATCCTGAAAAAAATCGTTAAGTGGGGAGTGATTGCAGCGGTGGCGTATGGGGTGCTGACCACCCTGATTCTGGGTCAAAACAGCGTAGACGAGCTAACCGGCCGGTACACGTATAATTGGTCGGGGCTGGATGCGCTGGTCAACCAGGAGAAATTCGGCTTTTTCACCGATCAGCCCGTGCCCACGGCCCTCGATGGCGTCGACGGCCCCTACGTGGTGGGCAACCGGCAGTTTGTGGTGGACCGCCACAACCAGCTGCGCAGCGCCCCGCTGCGGGCCGGTGAGCCGCTGCAGGTTCGGGTCAATAATCCGGACCAAGACTCCTTCTCCGTAGCATTGCGCGCGGCGCACCTGCGGCCGGCCGAAACCTACCCCATGCCGGCCCGGCTGCTGGCCATTTCCGATATCGAAGGCAACTTCGACGGCCTGATCAGCCTGTTGCGCAGCCACGGCGTGGTGGATGCGGGCTACAACTGGACCTTCGGACCCGGCCACCTGGTGCTGAACGGCGACTTCGTGGACCGCGGCGACAACGTGACGCCCGTGCTCTGGCTGATCTACAAGCTGGAGGCGCAGGCTGAGCAGGCCGGCGGGCGGGTGCACTACGTGCTCGGCAACCACGAGGTGATGAACCTCTACGGCGACCAGTCCTACGCACAGTACAAGTACATCGAGGTGGCCCGGCAGATCAGCGGCCGTGCGCGCTGGGACCAGGCCGGCCCCGCCCTGTACGCTGCCAATACCGAGCTGGGCCGCTGGCTGCGCACCAAAAACGTAGCCGAGCGCATCGGGCCTTACCTGTTTGTGCACGCCGGCCTCAAAACCAAGCTGGTGCAGCAGGGCCTGGGTCTCACCGAGCTCAACCGCATTGCCCGTACCTACTACGGCACCCGGGCCGCTAAGCGCCTCGCCGGCACCCGCGAAGGCCTCGTCCTCAGCTCCTACGACGGCCCTTACTGGGACCGAAGCCTGGCCCTGAACTGGCTGTACCGGGTGTTCTTTTTCTTCAACGACCCGCGCGGTGCCTCTTACCACCGCACCACCCAGCAGGAGCTGGAGCAGGTGCTACGCTTCTACCAGGCCGGGCGCCTGGTCATCGGCCACTCCGTCGTCGGCGACATCACGCCTGACTACGAGGGCAAGGTGCTCAAAATCGACATCAAGCACGGCCAGACCAAGCGCACCGGTCAGACCAAAGGCCTGCTGATCGAAAACGGCGCGGAGTACAAGGTAGACGACCTGGGCGGAAAGACCCGCCTCGGGCCCGCCGCTTCGTAGGTCGGGTTGCTCCGGCGCACCCAGTGGGTCGCAGTGGAGTAGGGCGCCTCCCCTAGTTGCTGATACCTCAATGGGCCACCGCAGGCGTGCGGCGCAGGGCGAAAGTCGGCTTGTTGCTGGTGCCGCAGGAGCTGCCCGCCGTAAAAGTACCGCTCAGGCCCTCGTTCAGCTGCCGGGCGTTGAAGCGGAAATCTTCCCCGTGCGGCCCCAAACCGAAGAAATGGAACTTGCCGGGGGCGCACAGGCTGGCCTGCAGGGTCAGCGGGACCAGCGCGCCGGCTTGTAGCGCCGTGGCCATGATTTGCCCGTCACGCTCAAAGAAGTGCAGTTGAAGAGTCCGGGTAGCGCCCTGCTCAGTGACTTGCCCCTGCCACTGGCCCAGCAGAAAGCGCAGCTGCTGCACGTCGGCGGCCGAAGCCTTTTCAAAGCACTTGTTTTGCGCGTGCAGCGCTGCGGGGCCGGCACCAGTCAGCAGCAAGCTCAGGAGTAACAAGCGAAATATCTTGTTCATGGCAGCTGGTTATAGTTGTGGATTGGCAAGGATCCCCGGAGCCAAGCGGGCCGAATTGCTTAGTCAATATAATCTTTTACCGATATAAGTCAGAACTATATTATTCGCTCCTTAACCAGCGGGGCTAGGTGCCACGCCGGTGCTCAAGCGTCAGTGCGCCAACCTATACCAGCGGCTGCCGCCGGTGCAGGAAGCGTTGCTTGAGCCACAAAAACGGTGCGCCCAGTGCCAAGATAAAGCCCCAGTCGGCCCCGAAACGGGCCAGCCCTTCCAGGGCCAGGTCGGGGCGGCCAACCACCGGGGCGGCCCCGATGAGGGCCGCGGCCGGAATAAAGGCCATGGCAATGAGGGGCCCGGCCTGAAAGCTGCGCCGGAAAGCCGCCAGCATCACCACGCCGGCCAAAGCGCCCGCGGCGGCCACGGCCAGCTCCATCAGCTTCGGGTGAGCCAGGTGCTCCACTTCCTTGTTGCCGGCCAGCAGCGCGGCGTCGGCCTCGCCCGCGGCTACCAGCGCCGCCATGGTGGCAGCTGCGGCCAGGATGAGCACCGTGTAGCCGGCCAGCGCCGAGGCTAAACCGCGCTTCACCAGCAGGCTCCGGCGCAGCACCAGGCCCAAGGCCACCGTGGTCATCGGGTCGAAGCCCGGCGCGATGATGGCGGAGGCCACGAAGGCCACCGCCTGCGGCACCGGCTCCGATACCAGCCCGACGGCGGCAATGATGCCGCCCAGCGCCATCAGCAGCAGGTAATTGGCCGTGATGTGCCCTTGGTGCCGCAGCCCGCTCTCCATTTCCTCCCAGATGGCCTCGTCCCGGTCGCTGCGCACGAGGTCGTAGTCATCAGGATTGATGAAGCTGGTGGCCTCGGCCGTGACGATGCTCACCCCGTGCTGATCGGGCACGGCGTCGCGCACGCGGCGCAGCACCGCGTCGGCACCGCGGTTGAGCACGTGCACGGTGAGCACGTCGCCGGCGGGCTTGAGCGAGCCGCCGCGCAGCAGCGTCAGGCCGATAACTTCTTCCAGGGCGGTCAGCTCGGCCTGCAACGAATCCGTTGCGGCCGGGGGAACGGTGATTTCCAGGGTGCGGTGCATAGGGCGGCGAATAGTGGCGGGCCGCCGACTGAGCGTGCAGCTAGTCGGCGGCCCGGTTATTCCCCTACGTGCGTTCGGGGCAGTGGCGTTGCGCCAGCTGACCAGCAGGACTGCCCAGATGCGGCCTACTTCTTCTGCCCGTACACCAGCAGCGAGGCTTTGGCCAGGGTAGCGCCGCTCATGTTGAAGCCGATATAAGCGGGCGTAGCCGTTGGGGGCAGGCTCAGCATTTTATCCAGAGCGTACACCGTGAGCATGTAGCGGTGGGCCGGCCCCGCCGTGGGCGCCGCACCGAAGTAACCGGGCAGGCCGGCGTCGTTGTGGGCCTGCACGGCGGCCGTGGGCAGAAGCTTCCTGGCCGGGTCGCCGGCCCCGGCTTTCAGCTCCGTCACCTCCGCCGGAATGTCGAATACCACCCAGTGCCAGAAGCCGCTGCCGGTGGGCGCATCGAGGTCGTACATGGTCACGGCGAAGCTCTTGGTGCCAGCCGGGGCGTGCTCCCAGGCAAGCTGAGGCGAAAGGTTTTCGCCGCCGAAGCCCATACCGTTGAAGTACTGCCGCGCGGGGAGCTGCCCGCCCAGGTCGGCGCTTTTCAGGGTGAAGCTCTGCGCCAGGGCGGCGCTGCTCAGGGCCGTGGCGGCCAGCAGGGTCAGAATCCTTTTCATGTTGCAGGTGAATTACTTACCCTGCAAAGCTAGATCGGCCCGGGGACGGCGGGTTAGGGGCAAACGGGCAAAAAGTGTGGCTAAACGTTCAAACTCTGGCGCTGGAATTTCTTCGGCGTCACGCCGTAGGTCTGCTTAAACGACTGGATGAAGCTGGACATGTTCTGGTAGCCTACGCGGTAGTACACGTCGCTGGCTTTCAGGGAGCCCTGCCGCAGCAGGTCGGCTGCGGTGGCCAGGCGCCGCTGCACCAGCCACTTGTTGGGCGTGGTGCCGTAGAGCCGCCCGAAGCGGCGCTTGAACGTGGAAACGCTCACGTTGCACAAAAACGCCAGGTCTTCCACCGTGATGGGCTGGTCGGCGTGGGCTTCCACCACCTTCCGGATTTCCAGGCTCTCGGTGGTTTCGGCGGCCAGCGCCCGCAGCGTGGGCAGGCACTGCGGGTAGCGCCGGGCCAGGTACAGCAGCAGCTCCTCCAGCTTGAGCTGCAGCAGGCTCGGCGGCAGCGCGGTGCCCGCCTCCAGCAGCAGGTTCAGCGACAGCACGAAGTTGCGCAGGAAGTCGTCGACCGGAAACGTGGCGGCCGGAGCCTTGGGCTGCGCCGGGCCCGGCGGCGTCAGCTCGGGGTACTTGTGGAAGAAGGCCGCCAGGGCCGCGTCGGTAAAGAAGAGCATGGTGCTGCGAAAAGCCCCGCCCGGCCCGGCGCGCTTTTCGCTCATCAGGCAGTTGCCCGTCGAGAGTAGCAGGAACTGCGCGGCGTCGACGCGCAGGGCGCTGACCGGGTGCAGCACCCATTTCTCGCCCTCCAGCGGAAAGCTGAACAGGTTGTAGTGCAGGGTAATCTGGGTGCGATGGTTGGGCCCCGGCGAAGTATGGCGCAGGATGTACACCTCCCCGGCCGGCTGGCCGCCTACCAGGTCTTGCGGCAGATTGTAATGCTGTTCCATGGGGCGTCGGCGGGCACCTTAAGGGTGCGTTCAGCTAAGATACCACGCGCCACAGTGCTGATGAAAGTACGGCTACCACCTTGCTCAGCGGGAAAAGGCTGCCCGGTTCCCACATCCCGGGCCGTGTGGCTAGTAAGCCACAAGAACGTCGTGCGGAGCGCCGTTGAAGCATCTCTACTGAACGATGCCATCAGAGCCAGACAACGAAGCGGTAGAGCTGCTTCGACGGCGCGGACGCCAGATAGAGCAGGACGGCCCGGAAAGCATAAACACACTCTTTCCAGTTACTGCCCTCAGCTCCTAGCGCGTCAGTTTCGCGTTGTTGAACTTGCCTTCCAGGGTGATTTGCCACAGCGGAGCCGTTACCGTCACCGGGGCCTTGGGCTGCGGCACGAAGGCGAGCTGCACGTGGTAGATGCCGCTGATAAGGGCCGAGCCCGGGTCGTAGGCGGTTATCTGCACGAAGCCGCTGGTGGCGCCGGGGCTGCCGGGCTGGTTATCGTACACCCGCGTCTGGCGGGCACTGCCACTGGCAAAGGAGTAGCTGTAAGTAACATCGGCCGCGCCGCTGCGGTCATTGGCCCCGCGCAGGAAGTACTGCCCCACGTAATCCTTCGCCAGCCGGTCCTGGTCGATGCGCAGCACCAACTCTTCCTCTTCCGGCACGGCAATGGTCAGCGACAGCGCGTCGTCGGTCACCTGGGCCGTGCCGATTAGCTTGCTGGTGGGCTGCTCCGTGCGCTCGGTTTCGGCGGGCGTCACGCCCAGCACCGTGCTGAACTCGTGGGTAAGGGCGTAGCTCTCCTTCGGCGTCGGGGCCGATTTCTTGCAGCTAGTCGATAGTACCGATACCGTAGCCAGCAGGGCAAGGAGGGAAAAGGTGGTCTTCATAGGGAATGAGGTGGTTAACATTGTCTATTCCCCCGATGCCAGTTTTGTGCCACAGGTGGCATCAGCCCCTCGCATAATCATGTGATATAAGGCCCCGGCCCGCTTACTTCAAGGACGTGATGGTGGCCTGTCGGGCCGTCAGGCGCCAGCCGGCGCGGGTTTTCAGCCATACGTCGGTGTACTGCCGGGTTTCGGTTTTGCCCGCAAACTCCGTCCCGCGCTGCGGCGTCACGATTTCCCGGCCCATGGCCACGGCGAGGTTGTCGACCACCGTCACGCGCTCCACGATGCGCTTTACCGTCGAATAGTCGATCTGGCCCTGGCGGATAAAGCCGAAAATCTGGGGCCGCGTCACGATCTGCCCGTAGGGGTTGTTCACCACGAACTGCGGAGCCCAGAGGCTGAGTAGCGCCGCGGTGTCGCCCCGCTGTACGGTATTGATTTCGAGTTCTTCGAGCCGGCGGATTTCCGTCTCGTCCTTGCTTTGGGCCCACGCCGCGGCGGGCAGCAACAACACGGCGGCGCTCAGGCCAAATAGCTTTTTCATGGCAACGTGGGAGGTTAAGGCGAATGATGCCCCTAACCTACCCGCCGCCCGGCCCTGGCTAGTGGTAAAAAATCGGCAATGTCAGCGGGGTGGCCGCGCCAGGCGGTCGGGGGCTTGGGCCTGGGCTAGCAGCAGGGCCGGCGGGGTGGCGTGGGCAAACTGCCGGAAGTCCTTGGCCAGGTGCTGGTAGTCGTAGTAGCCGCATTCCACCGCTACCTGTAGCCAGTCCAGCTCGGGCCGCGCCGCTTTCAGCGCGTGCGCCTGCCCGAAGCGGCAGATGCGCCCGAACAGCTTGGGCCCCACCCCGAGCTGCTGCCGAAACCGCCGCTCCAGCTGGCTCACCGACAGGCAGGCATCCTGGGCCAGCTGGTCGAGCGAATAGGCTTGCGGCTGCGCTGCCAGCCGCATCAAGGCCCGGTCGAAGGGCTCGAATGCAAGGCGCAGACGCTGAATGCGCTGCCACAGGTAGGCTTCCGTCTGCTCGATGAGGGCCGCGTACGTGGGGGCATTCACCAGCTGCTCCTGCACCTGCCGGATATCGGCGGCCAGCACCGCTTCCGCGTCGATACGGGCGTTGGTAAACTCGGGCAGGGGCAGGCGCACAAACTTGCTGAGCACGCCCGGCTGAAACTGCACCGACAGCATCCGGAACCGGGGCGTGATGTAGAAATCGAAGCGCGCCGACTGGGTGCCGTTCAGGGCCGTGGGGGCGTACACCCGCGTGGCGCCCGAGGCCGCATCCACGGCCGTGACATGCCCGCGCAGGTAAAACACCAGGCACTGCTCCACGTTGGCGGCCATGGCCTTGGCCGGCACCGCTTCGCCGGGCGCGGCCGTCACGTCCAGCAGCAGGTACTCCCGGATGAAGGGCCTTAGGTGCGCCGACGGCGGCAGGGTCTGGTAGTAGATGTCCATGTCATCCGGGCGGGCGGCGGGCACGGGCTGTCCATGCCCCGCCCTCCCCGCTGATGCTGAATATACACCCAGATCGTTAGTCATGCCCAGCGGAGGCTACGACGTGCCGGTGTTTGCCGACACTGCCTGAACCCGTGTGACGGGCTAACGGCTTTTCACGAATAAGGCAGTGTTTTTCCTAGCCAAGGCGTTGCCCTGCAACATATAGCCTTCCTGGTAAAGCTGCTGCACGATCTGATGGAATGCTTCTAAAGCCTTGTTGGCTCCGCCAACGCCGGGTATTTCCCCTATTTCACTACTTCCAAATCGGCTAATGCCACCGGATGCGCACTCAATGCGAGCAGACAGGCCTACAGCAGAACAAGCTTTTTCATGACCTTCAGGTAGCGGCCGGCCTGGTCGCGGCGCTACATTGGCGTCGGGAGAGCTATGTTTAAACCTATGAAAGCACTTCTTATAACGGCCGGCCTACTGCTAAGCGGCGCTACCGCGAGCTTCGCCCAGACAGCCCCTGCCTACGAGTTTATGACGGTTTTGGAGTCAGAGTCACAAATGGGCGGCCAGGCCAAAATTATCTTCGCGCCGGCTTTTCAGGGCAAGTCAGAAATGCCGCTGGAGGAGTTACCCGGCGGTGTATCGAACAAGTACCATACGGTTTTGCGGAAGAATATGGAAGTAGTCAACCAGCAGCTGAGCGGTATCACCGTCGCGGGCTGGGAGCTGGTCCACGTGTCAACGGACCGGATGGGCACCCAGTACCTGTTTCGGAAGGCAAAACACTAGCTCACGCAGTGGTACGGCCCACCCTGGCCTCCGACGCGCCAGGGTGGGACCCGTTGCTAATACGCATGTAGCGCCGCGTAACCCGGGCCGGTTCACGTTGCGCATTACCAACTAGCCTCTCAGGTAGGGGCCAAACCTTCAAACGGTTGTGCTACGGCAAGCCGGTATCAGCACGCCGCATGAGCCCCTGCCGCTTACAGCTTGCCCGCTAGTGTAAGGGCACCCACACCGCCGGGGTGCCGTAGTCAACTTGAAACTTCAAATCGTAAAACGGAAACCCGCCAGAGACGCCGTAGCACTGGCCGTTCGGGTAAGGGTCGCTGCCCGAGCCGGCCAGGTAAACATCACTGCCACCAAACGTAACGGAGAAGCTGTACGGCTGCCCTGAGGCTAGAAAAACGCCGAGCGAAGCAACCGAAATGGTGAAGGGCTGACCGGCGACTAAGTTCAACGTCTGGGGTGTCGTCGTGCCCCGGGGCGTCCCGGTAGGCGAATTGCTGGAGTACAGCTTTACGCTGACGGTGCTGCTGCCCGTGCGGCCACTATAAACGGTAACCGATTGCCAGACACCGGAGCCGGTGGGCACAAAGCTCTGCGCTAGCTCAAAGGTTGGAAAGCCGCCGTTAAGCGTTTGACTGCTGACGTTCTGCACCACGCTGCCGGATACCGCGGCGGCGGTGCAGCCGTAGAACTTGCTGTCGGTCGTATTGAAAATCTGAAGTCCTGGTACGGCCCCGCTGATGGCATTCATCTGGGCCGTAGTCAGGCGGGGCAGCAGCAGGCCCTGGGAGGTACTCCGCACTTCCAGCGCCGCGCTGGCAACGGGGGTGGTGGTGCCAATGCCCACTGATTGGGCGCTGGAAAGAGCAGGCCAGCTTAATGCCGCCAACAAGTAGAGTTGCTTCATTCTTCAAAGCTACCAAGAGCTTACCAGGAAATTAAGCCGATCAGGAACTGAAGTTCCCCAGCAAGTTGCGGCAGGCGTTGCCGGGCTCTGCTCGGTAGCCAGCGGCGTCGAGGGGCCTGGGCTCCGCTCTGTCCTAGGCTCGTCGAACGGCAGGGCAGCGCAGCCAGGCAGAAGCCAGAGGAAGCAACCCGAAACGACGTTTCAGCGCCAGAGCCCGGCATCAGATTCTGGCGCTGAAACGGCTACTTACCGCTGCTGCCCGTCAGGTTGCTCAGGCGGCCGAGGTCGTCGAAGGTGGCGGTGAGGCTGCCGCCGGCGCCGGTGGCCGTGACCGTGTCGGCCTGCTCGGCTACGGTGTAGCCTTTCAGCGTGGCGTAGCTGATGAAGGCGGGGCGGTGGTGCATCTCATAAAAGGAAATGGCCTCGGGAAAGGCGTGCAGCAGCCGGGCCACGTCGTGCTTGCGGTGCTGGTCGATCAGCGGGCTCTTCACGGTGATGAGCATCACGCCCTGCCCGTAGTCGGCCAGGTAGTAGCCGCTGGCGTCGAACATGCCCGAGGCAATGGCGCCGATCAGGTGCAGGTCGTCTTCCTCCGCATCCACGGCGTCGTGCTTGAGCAGGTCGATTTCCTGCTGCTCCCCGTAGGCTTTGAGCTGCAGGGCCTGCTCCAGCAGCTGCTTTGGGATGCCCGATTGGGTGTTGGCCCAGGCCCACAGCCAGCTTTCGGACGAGTGCGAGAACGTACCCAGAATCTGCACCGGAAACACCAGCGCCGGCCCAAATGAAATCGTGCCCGCCGCCATATCGAAGCTCCAGTCATTCTCCCCGATGACCTCGAACAGGTCGTTCTGCTTGTCGTAGGCAATGGCGCTGTAGCGCTCCAGCAGTTCCTGCACGGATTTGCACGGCGTGGCTTCGAGGTTGGTCGGGGTCATGGGAGGGTTGGGGTAGGGGTTAAAGGAAAGCTCGGCGGCTTGCGTAGTGCTTACTAGTAGGTTGCGGGCAAAGTTGCTCGGCTTCTGCTGCCGCGAGTTTAGCGCAGTGTAACTCGGGCCTGTAATAACGCGGGTTTCCAACTTGCCTACCAGCACGACGACGTCCGGACGGCGCGGTGCCGCCGTGTCAACAAGGCAGCCACAGCCTCCCTGGTTGGCTAGTCACGAGTTCCGTGGCGCTCAACTCGCGGCAGACGTATCCAGAAGCTATATTGAATATTATTAACAAATAATATAAATTATTTGAAACCAAAAACGACTCGGTCTTATGAAAGAGATGCTACTAGGAATGTTTCTGGCCTTGGAAAAAACAGAAGGGAACCTGGACTTGCTCAAACTGCTCCTGACTGCAGTGCTTTCCATCATCGGAGCTTGGATTGGCGGAGCGTTTGGCGCCAAACGCGGCTTCGAACAGTTTCGCGACCAACAGGCCTTTGGTAAACGCCTCGCCTGGTACGAGGAAATGATTAGTGCCCTGTTGCAGGGGGCCACCAACTTGGCCGTTGCGGCGACGCTGAAGGAGTATGCCCAGAATGAACATGACCATGAGGAGGCCTTGCGGTCCTGGCGGGATATGCAGCCCAAGCATTTGCTGATTAACCAGATAACGGCCAAAGGCATTTTGTATGCCCAGCAGGAAACCTACAACAAGCTGTGGAAGGCCACAGGCTTTTTGCAAGAGCTGGCCGACCAAAGCAATGCATTCAACTTCTTGAATCGGGAGCACCTGGATAGCATGGACCACACCAAGGTGCAGCTTCGGCGAGCAGCCGATGCCTTGGCCGAAGACATGCGGGCCCAACTCGGGATAGATCCGCTGGGCACGCACCCACGCGACCTGGAAAAGCAACCGCTACCTGCACCACCTGCCGGGCTCTAGCTGCCACGAGTCCATAAGTAAGCAAGCCCATTGCATGGACTAATACCACACCGGCCCGGCCGCCGCTACGGGCAACCGGGCCGGTGACTTCAACGCAGCCGCGCCGCACTTACCCGCCAAACGTCTCCTTCTGGAACCCGAAGCCGCGCAGCTCGGCCTCGTAGGTGTCGGGGTAGTTGGCCTTGATGTGGTGAATGAGCGCCCGCAGTCCCTTGCGCACCTGCGCCTCGCCCTGGTCTTTCTGGCTCACCTTGCCGCTGCGCTGCCCGGTGCTGGTGGTGGCGTCGGCCAGCAAGGCCTGGTACTCGTCGTAGAGGGGCTGCCAGTAAGCGGTGCCGTACTTGTTCTTGTCGAATTTGTGCTTGCGCAGGGCCGCCAGCAGCTTGCCCACGGCCTGCACGCGCTCGGGGCGCGCGGTGGGCAGCTGATAGCTTTTGCCCACCTTCTCGATGCCGAACTCGCCGTAGTAGGCTTCTTCGTCGTCGTACTGCTCGCCCAGGTAGCCTTTCACGTAGCGCAGGCCGGCGTCTAGCTGCTTGTCGAGGGCTTTCAGGCGCTTGGCCTGCGGGGCGCGGGCGTCGCCGGCGCTGTCGGCCTCCTGGTGGTTGGCTACGAAGGCTGCCACCTGGGCCGCAAAGTCGTCCTTGGTCAGCCACAGCAGCGCGGGCAGCCTGGAGGCCTGCCAGCCGGCGGCTACCGTAGTGGCCAGCGCGCCCAAGGACACGCCTTTGCTGGGGAGTTGGGCCGTGCGCCGCACGGTTTTGGGTTTGGTGGGCGCCGAAGTGGCCAGCCCGGTAATCTCAGTTGACATAAACGAAACGGATTAATTGTATTACTGCTGGAATATAGCACTCGTTATAAGCAAAGTGCACCGGGCAAGCATCGATTTTTTATCGTTTTCGCAACGCAGGCGAGGCGTTGGCCGCCACGCGAGCCAGCCGTATTCCCATGAGCACGAAAACAATGGTTTCCGTGCTGCTAGGAACTCCCACGAGCCCGGAAATCATTGTTTCTGCCCTTATAGGAATTCCCATGAGCCCAGAAACCATTGTTTTTGTGCTCATGAGAATTCCCAGTTGCTGAGAAACCATTGATTCTGGGCTCATGGGAATTCCTAGCAGCACGGAAACCATTGTTTTCGTGCTCTTAGTACTTCCTGCTGGGTTGCGGCGCGGTAGTCAGCGGCTAGTAATGAGCAGCTGGCGCGGGTTTAGCGTCAGAGCGAGGGGCAGCATGTCGATTGAGTATAAGCCTCTACTTGGGGGCGTGGTTCTTTATCCGAGTTAGGTAGCTCTGCAGGCGGTAAGCCGCCGCATTGTTCTCTTCGTATCCACCGCATTCAAAATGCGGTCCACCGTAGCCGTATGGTCTGAAGCGCACTACTAAGAAGTTGTCAAGGTCGTGGGCCGGCGGTGGCGGGGGCGGCGCATTTGGGTCACGGGTTCTCAAACTAACCGGTAGCGCAAACACCTGCCGGGCCATCTGATAGATAGAATCGACCTGGTTAGTGGTAAGGCTGATTCGGAGCGTATCAAACGGAACGCGCCGAAACCGGGGTAGCGCATTGGGATGCGTCGCCCAAAGCGTATCGTAGCGGGAGCAAGCGTAAAGCGTTGCATTGATGCCACTGGCATTGGGGCTCATTTCTACTTCGAGGCTAGCCTCCGGCCCAATCATCGGATTGGTGTCCTCTACCGCCAAGGAGTAGTCGTAGGCTAGCTGGGAAGAGTTCTTGGAAGTACAACCGATCAGAAGTAGCCCAATGCCGTAGCGTAGTAGGGTTGTTTGATTAGGCATAAGCCATAAGGTAAACCGCAGAAGGCCTTACCAGTTGGCCGGGGGCTTAAGTTAGCGGGAAGTTGAATCTCTAAACAACCCCCGCCGCCTGGATAGCCAGTATCCGGGCGGCGGTGGTGTCTTGGAGCCGCTGTATAGGTCATGCAATACCAAAACTTGGGTTAGACAAGAGAGTTTACATTGTTTTATCTATTTTGCTCGGCGTTTTATTCTAAGGCCATGAAAAAACCAAAAAGCATTCCGTCGCTACCACTATTTGACGATAGATTCCTGGAGCAATATGCAGGTATACATATAATAAAGTCTCCTAAAGTTGCCATAATGGAACTTGTTGCCAATGCTTGGGACGCGGGCGCATCACAAGTTATTATCACTTGGCCTGAAAAAGACGGTGATAAGTTCGCAGTACAGGACAATGGACATGGAATGACTGAAAATCAGTTCATGACTAGATTTCAAATGTTATCTTATGATAGAGCTAAATATCAGGGACTACATGCTGAAATTCCATTTGATAATAACATAGAGGGTTCTAGAACTGTATTTGGCAAAAACGGCAAAGGTCGTTTTTCTGGCTTCGCTTTTGGCAAAGATTACTTTGTGAGGACTTGGAGGGATGGATATGAAAATGTCTTTAGGGTGTTTCTGAAAAACGGCGGCAACCTAAGATTTAAAAAAATAGGTGATGCAACACCGCGCGCAGGCCATGGAACAGAAATATATGTAGAGCATGCTCAGCAAGCAATATTGTCAGAAGCACTTGTGCGCTCTGAAATAGGTATGCGGTTCTTGGTGGATCCTAAATTTGAAGTATTTCTAAATAGTGTTCAAATTGATTTCTCGGATATACCAAAGGACAATGTAGAAGAAATATTGTTAGATGTCGAGGGAGTAGGTCAGGTCAAGATAACAATCATAGATGTCAAAGCAACTGATAAAACTACACATCAGCATGGAGTTGCTTGGCTGGTAAATAAACGAATGGTTGGAGAATGTAGTTGGAAAGGGACGGGATACGAATATTTGCTTGATGGAAGGAAAGTTGCTGCAAAAAGATATACGTTTATCGTAGAAGCTGATGCGCTTGCCAATCATTACGCAATATTGCCGGATTGGACAGCATTTAATCCCGTAGTTCCAGAGTATAAAAAAGTACTAGACGCTGTCAACAATACAATCAAAGGTTATTTGATTGATTTAACTAAGGAGAGTCGCGAAGAAGTATTCAAGGATATAAAGAAACAGAATATACAAGAATTAAAATTAATGGGTTTGGTTAGTCGACAGAAATGGGAAGAATTTGTTAAAGATATAGCAGATTCACAGACAATGTAGCTGCTGGCGCTCCGCGTACGTAAGCGGCTGTATGCAAGCATACTCGATGGATTTGCGTCAGCGCGTGGCGCAGGCGCTGGCCGAGCCGGGCGCCCGGCAGGCCCAAGTGGCCGCGCGCTTTTGCG
>NZ_MVBC01000020.1 GCF_002007105.1 Hymenobacter sp. CRA2
CAGGCCCGTACCCGTGAAGCACTGGAGGCGGCTATCCAAACCGCGGTTGAGTGGATTTCCAGCAAGGATGCCAAAGCCTGGTTCAACCATTGTGGTTATCATGTACATCGTTCATGAATCCGCTATAAAAGGACCTACCGGTACCCGCCGGCGTGGTAAGTAGTCGGCATTTAGCTCCAGACGGCTGGGGATGAACACAGACTGAAAGCATAGGAAAGAAGAGGTAGCGACAATGTTGGCAGCGGTTGACTTTGAAATGCAAAGTTCTTTTTATTACTTTGCCGTACCTCCGCATCGAACCGCTGGAGTCGACTCAAAAACTTTAAAAGACAATGGGCATGGAAATCAACTCAGCGCTGAAAAATAGATCATCTGCAGGTGCCCTGATAGGGGGAATGTTTGGGATAGTCGTTTTTGTAATCGGGATAATTAATACTTTCTGGGGGAATGACCCGGGCTTTGGTATATTCCTTATTTTGGTATCATCTATTTATTTTCCAATGATTGATGCTTTTATTAAAAACAGAATTGGTTTTTCGATTCCACAACTTGGAAAGGTAGCGCTGGGGATTTTTGTTATATGGGCGGCTCTAGGCGTAGGCGAGCTGTTCGATAAAATAGACCTTATGCTGGCAAGTATCTAATTGCTTATTTGATAATGCTGGCTGTAAGAGCAGGAGAGGAGTATTTTCGTTCTGTGGCTTGCAGGCGCAGATATGCTCGACAATACTTTGAAAGTGTATGATTGTCAGATTGTTTATGAGAATGGACTATTGCCGGCGGTAGATAAACGCGCTCATGTATTAGGAGCGGTGACGGTCATCTACCTGCGCTTATATAGCTCATAGAGTAAAGGTATATGTGTATTTTATTGCTGCTTGCAGGTTGTGTTTATCTATCTGTAAGAGGAATGTTTAATAATAGGTGCTACTATATATTTTTTTTGCCTTAAAACTTTGTAATACAAAGCTCTTTTACTTCGTCAAAAGCATGCAGCTAACTATACAAAATGTCGCCAAAACGTACGCCAATGGGGTGCAGGCACTCAAGGACGTCTCGCTTACTATCCCAGCGGGCATGTATGGGCTGCTGGGCCCAAACGGGGCGGGGAAGTCAACGCTGATGCGCATTCTGGCCACGCTGCAGGAGCCCGACGCGGGCAGCATCCAGCTCGGTGGCCTTGACGTGCTGCGCCAAAAGGACGCTGTGCGCCAGACGCTGGGCTACTTGCCGCAGGAATTCGGTGTATACCCCAAAGCCCGCGCCGAGGACCTGCTAGATTATTTCGCTGTGCTGAAGGGCATTACCGCGCAGCGGGCACGCCGGGAGGTGGTTGAGCGGCTATTGCGCCAAACCAACCTGTGGGAGGTGCGCCGGCAACGGCTGGGCGGCTTTTCGGGCGGTATGAAGCAGCGGTTCGGCGTGGCCGTGGCACTGCTGGGCAACCCTCAGCTGCTGATTGTGGACGAGCCCACGGCAGGCCTGGACCCCGCCGAGCGCGTGCGCTTCCTCAACCTGCTCAGCGAGTTGGGCGAGCAGAGCGTGGTCATCCTTTCCACGCACATCGTGGAAGACGTAGCCGAGCTGTGCACCCACATGGCCATCATCAACCGCGGGCAAATCCTGCTCGAAGCCGAGCCGCTGCGGGCTGTGGAGGCACTGCAGGGCCGCATCTGGCGCCGAATCGTGGAGAAAAGCGCCTTGCCCCAGCTGGAGCAGGAATACAACGTAATTTCGACCAAGCTGTTGAGCGGCCGCACCCTGGTGCACATCTACAGCGAAGAAGCGCTGGGCGGTGGCTTCGAGCCCATAGCCCCGGACCTGGAAGACGTGTACTTCAGCACCATGGCCGGGCACTGCGGACGAGCGGTAGCCCAACCGAATGAGCAGGTGCAGGTATGAAGTTCGGCAAGATCTTTCGCTACGAATTCCGCTACCAGCTGAGCCACGTCTCGACCTGGCTGTTTCTGGCGGTAATGCTGCTGTTGCCCGTGCTGCTGACCAAAATCAGCACCCCCACCGACGGCACCTACCACAACGCGCCGTCGGCCATTGCCTTCTTCACGGTGGGCAGCAGCGTGCTCTGGCTGCTCATGGCCGGAGCCATCAGCGGCGACGCGGCCGCGCGCGACGTGCAGACGCGGATGCACCCGCTGATGTACACCGTGCCCGTCAGCAAGGCCAGCTACCTAGGCGGCCGGTTTCTGGCCGCTTTCGCGCTGAACGCCCTGCTGCTGCTGGCGGTGCAGCTGGGCCTGATGCTCGGCTTTCAGTTGCCGGGCAGCCGGGAGGGCGTGCTGCTGGGCCCGTTTCGGCCCGAGGCCTACCTCACCGCTTACGCCTTCCTGAGCTTGCCCATGGCCCTGGTGGGCACCACGGTGCAGTTTGCGGTGGCGACCCTTACGCGGCGGCCCATCACCAGCTACCTCGGCAGCGTGTCACTGTTTATCACCTCCCACTTCGTGGTGATGATTATGGCCCAGTACGTGGGCTGGTGGGGGCTGACCAAACTGCTGGACCTCGTGGGCTTCGGCAGCGTGCTGAGCAGCGAGCTGGAAACCTGGACCCCGGTGGAGCAGAATACCCGGCTGTTTGTGCCCAAGGGCCTGCTGCTCTGGAACCGCCTCATCTGGCTGGGCGTGGCGCTGGGCCTACTGGCCTTTACGTACGTCCGCTTTCACCTTGGCCACCCCGCTGCCGGTAGCCAGGGCCGCCGCTGGTGGCGCCGGGCTACGGCCAAGGTGCCAGCCCCAGCGGTGGTCAGCAGCCCGGTTACGTTGGTAGCGGTGCCGCGCTCCTTCGGTTTTGCGACGCACCTCCGGCAAGCACTGGCCGTAGCCTGGTCGTCCTTTGGGAAGCTGGCCCGGAGCCGCGTCGGGCTCACGCTCGTGACGATTCTGGCGCTGGGCTCGGCGTTGCTCGGGTCGGAGTTTATGCAGCAGAATACCATTCCGCTGTATCCGACCACCCAGCAGGTGGTTGAGTTTCTGACGCCGCCCCTCGGCAACGTCAAGACTCCCTGGATCATCATTCCGCTGCTGCTTATGTACTTCGCCGGGGAGCTGGTGTGGCGGGAGCGGGAAGCCGGTATGAGCGACATTGCCGACGCGGCGCCGGTGCCGGAGTGGGCTCTTTTCGCGGGGAAGTTCCTCGGGCTCGGGCTGCTGCTCGTGGTGTGGATGGGCATTCTGCTGCTGGGCGGGGTGCTGCTGCAAAGCATCCTCGGCTACCACCATTTTGAAATCGGGCTGTATCTGCAGACGCTCTTCGGGCTGCAGCTGGTGGAGTACCTGCTCTTCGCCCTGCTGGCGCTGGCCGTGCACGCGCTGGTAAATCAGAAATACGTGGGCCACTTGGTGCTGCTGCTCGCGCTGGGCTACATCGGCTTTGCGGGCAAGCTCGGCATTCACCATCACCTGCTGGTGTTCGGCGGAGCACCCGACTGGTCGTACACCGATATCCGCGGTTTCGGGGCTTCGCTCGGGCCCTGGCTGTGGTTTAAGGCCTACTGGATGGCGTGGGCGCTGCTGCTCGCGGTGGTGGCCTGCCTGCTTTGGCCCCGGGGCAAGCAGATGAGCTTCGGTGCGCGGGTCGCGCTGGCGCGCGGCCGCTTCACGCGGCCCACGGCCGCGGCGGCTGGTCTGGCTGCCGGGCTGGTGTTGGCGCTGGGCGGATTCATTTTCTACAACACCAACATTCGCAACGACTACACCACGGCGGCGGACCGCACCCGGCAGCGGGCCGAGTATGAGCGGCGCTACGCCCGGTACGCCCGCCGCCCGCAACCGGCCCTGACCAGTGCCAAGCTGGAGGTGGAGCTGTACCCCGAGCAGCAGGCCGTGACGATTCGGGGCACGTACCGCTTGGTCAACCGCAGCGCCGCGCCGCTCGATTCCATTCACCTGGCGCCCGCGCCGGACGTGGAAACCAGCGCCGTGTCCTTTGGCCGCCCGGCTACCCAGGTGCTGTCCGACGACGAAGTGAATTACCGCATCTACAAGCTCGCCCAACCTTTGCAGCCCGGCGACTCCCTGCAGCTCAGCTTCCGGGTACAGGCCCGGCCGCAAGGCTTTGGCAACAGCGGCGTTAACGCTCTGGTGGAGCACTCGGGCACTTACCTGATGTACCAGGACGCGTTGCCCGGCATCGGCTACCAGCCCATGCGCGAGCTGCGCGAGGCGGGCCTGCGCCAGCAATACGGCCTGCGTCCGCGCCCCGACATTCCCTCGCTCTACGACATGGCCGCCCGCGAGAAATCAACCCGCGGCGACTGGATGCTGCTCGACGCGGTGGTGAGTACCACGCCCGACCAAGTGGCCGTGGCGCCGGGGCAACTGCGCCGAACCTGGACCGCTGGTGGCCGCCGCTACTTTCATTACGTGACGGATGCGCCGATTCAAAACCAGGCGGCTTTCTTCTCGGCGCCCTACGCCGTGCGCCAAACGCAGTGGACGGATACTGCGGCAACCGGGGCGGGCCAACGGGTTTCCATCAGCCTGTACTACTACCCGGGGCACGCGGCCAACGTGGAGCGGATGCTGCGCAGCATTCGTGCTTCTCTGGGGTACTACACGGCGCAGTTTGGCCGCTACCCCTACGGGCACCTGACGGTGGTGGAGCGGGCCGGTAACGAAGGCGAGCTGAACGCCGAAGCCAGCACCATCGATTACGGCGAGCAGTTTGCTCTGATGCGCCCCGACGACAGCCCCAGCGGCTTCGATCTGCCTTACTACGTGCTGGCCCACGAGATGGGGCACCAGTTTGGCGGGGCCTACGCCTCCGTGGAAGGCGTGCAGGTGATGGCCGAAGGCCTGGCCGTGTACTCGGGGATGCAGGTGCTGGAGCAGGGCTACGGCTACGGCCACCTGCGCCGCTACCTAAGCTTCCTGCGGCAGTCCTACGAGGTGCCCCGCTCACGGGCCATGGCGCCGCTGCTGCGCTCCGACAACGCGTTTCTGGGCTACCGCAAGGGGCCGCTGGCGCTGTACGCGCTGAGCAAATACATCGGGCGGGACAAGGTAAACGCGGCGGTGCGGCGCATGATTGCCGAGCACGATGCGCCCACGGCGCCGCTGGCCACCACCCTCGACCTGTACCGGGAGCTACGCGCCGCCACGCCCGATTCGCTGCACTACCTGCTGCGCGACCTATTCGAAACCAATACTTACTGGGAGCTGAAAACCGAGCAGGCCGTGGCCCAGCAAACCGCCGCCAGCCGCTGGCAGGTAACCCTTGATGTGCAGGCGCGCAAGCTGGTGGTCGACAGCGCGGGGGCGGAGCGCGAAGTGCCCATGAATGACTGGGTGGAAATCGGCGTGCTGGCGCCCCGCGCAAAAAACGAGGACTATGCCCAGCCGCTTTACCTGCAGAAGCACCGCATCCGCACGGGTCGGCAGACGATACGGGTGACCGTGCCCGGCCAGCCCGCCCGCGCCGGCATCGATCCGTACCTGCTGCTCATTGATGTGGTCGGCGACAACAACGTGCAGCCGGTGAAGCTGGGCCGCTGAGGACGCGCCGCGCAGCCCGGCAGCCAACATCCGCAGGCAGGGGAGGGGGCTGACAGGGAGGAAAAGTGCCGGCAGCGGCAGCAGGCGGGCCGTCATCGGGTAGATGGCGGCCCGCCTTCGATTAGAAGGCTTCGGTTGCTACCGCTGTGGAGGTTATACTTGCGTAGTTTTTTTGTTTTTTCGCTGCTCCTCCGCGCCGGCCAGGGCCACCTGGCGGCAAGTCTTTTCCCACATGAAGCACCCCGTGTACTCATTGCGTTTCCCTTCTTCTCGATCCGCCGCCCAGTGGCTGCTGTTGCTCTGCCTGGGGCTGTTCGGGGCCGCGGCGCAGGCCGAAGAAATCAAGTCGCCCAACGGGCAGCTCACGCTTAACTTCAACCTGCAATCGGGCGGCGTGCCGACTTACCGGCTCCGCTACAAGGGGCGCGACGTCATCAAAACCAGCAAGCTGGGTCTGGAGCTGAAGGGCACCACCAGCCTGCAAAGCGGCTTCACGCAGACGGCCAACCAGACCCGCTCCTTCGACGAGACATGGCAGCCGGTGTGGGGCGAGGCCAAGACCATCCGCAACCACTACAACGAGCTGGCCGTCACGCTCACGCAGGCCGAAACGCAGCGCACCATCCGCGTGCGTTTCCGCGTGTTCGACGACGGGCTGGGCTTCCGCTACGAATTCCCGCGCCAGCCCAAGCTCGACTACTTCACCATCAAGGAGGAGCGCACGCAGTTTGCCCTGGCCGGCGACCATAAAGCCTTCTGGCTGCCTGGCGACTACGACACCCAGGAGTACAGCACCGTCACTTCCAAGCTCTCGGAAGTGCGCGGCAAGATGAAGGCCGCCACCACGCCCAATGCCTCGCAGACGCCGTTTTCGCCCACGGGCCTGCAGACGCCGCTGATGCTCAAAAGTCAGGACGGCCTGTACATCAACATCCACGAAGCCGCGCTCATCGACTACTCCTGCATGCACCTGGAGCTGGACGACAAAACGATGACGCTGGAGTCGCACCTGACGCCCGACGCGGTGGGCGACAAGGGCCTGATTCAGACGCCCGCCAACTCGCCCTGGCGCACGGTTATCGTGAGCGACAAAGCGGGCGATATTCTGCTTTCCAAGCTGGTGCTGAACCTGAACGAGCCCACCAAGTTCAAGGACGTGTCGTGGATCAAGCCGGTGAAGTACGTGGGCGTGTGGTGGGAAATGATTACGGGCAAAAGCACGTGGTCGTACACCAACCTGGACAACATCAAGCTCGACTCAGTCGACTACAAGCAGGTGAAGCCCAACGGCACCCACGCGGCCAACAACCAGCGCGTGAAGCAGTACATCGACTTCGCCGCGCAGCACGGGTTTGACGCCGTGCTGGTGGAAGGCTGGAACACCGGCTGGGAAGATTGGTTCGGTAAGCACAAGGACTACGTGTTCGACTTCGTGACGCCGTACCCCGACTTCGACGTGGCCGAATTGAACCGCTACGCCCAGAGCAAGAACGTGCGCATCATCATGCACCACGAAACCTCCGGCTCGGTGCGCAACTACGAGCGGCACCTCGACACGGCTTTCCAGTTCATGAACAAGTACGGCTACACCTCGGTGAAAACCGGCTACGTGGGTGACATCGTGCCGCTGGGCCACAAGCACTACGACCAGTGGATGATCAACCACTACAACTACGTGCTGGAAAAGGCCGCCGAGCACAAGATTATGGTGAACGGGCACGAGGCGGTGCGCCCCACCGGGCTGGCCCGCACTTACCCCAACCTTATCGGCAACGAGGCCGCCCGCGGCACGGAGTACGAGTCGTTTGGCGGCAACAACGCCGACCACACCACCATCCTGCCGTTCACCCGCCTCATCGGCGGCCCGATGGACTACACGCCCGGCATCTTCCAGACCCGCATCAGCGCGCTGAATCCGCAGAACACCTCCTTTGTGCACAGCACGCTGGCCCGGCAGCTGGCCCTGTACGTGACCATGTACTCGCCCCTGCAGATGGCCGCCGACCTGCCCGAGCACTACAACCAGCACCTCGACGCCTTTCAGTTCATCAAGGACGTGGCCGTGGACTGGGACGACACCAAAGTGCTGGAAGCCGAGCCCGGTGACTACATCACCTACGCCCGCAAGGCCAAGGGAAAGAGCAGCTGGTTTGTGGGCAGCACCTGCGACGAGCAGGGCCGCACCTCCAAAATCGACCTGAGCTTCCTGGAGCCCGGCAAGAAGTACACGGCCACCATCTACGCCGATGCCAAGGACGCGCACTACGAGAAGAACCCGCAGGCCTACCAGATCCGCAAGCAGACGGTGACCCGCAAAACCAAGTTGACGCAGCTCTGCGCCCCCGGCGGCGGCTACGCCATCAGCCTGGTGGAAGCCGGCCGCTAGGCTACCCAAAGGCTAACAAAAAGCCGCGTCCCTTGCTGGGGCGCGGCTTTTTTTGGTTTAATCAGTAAGGGCGGAGTGGCCGCGGGTTACTGGGCCAGGTCAGCCAGCCACGTCACGCGGAAGAACCGGCGGTGCACTTCCAGGGCCCGCAGCACGGCTTGGCGGAGCTTTTCGCCTCCGATCTGGCGCGAAAGGGCTGTGTCATGGTGGTGAAACTGATCGGCTACCCAGCGGGCGGTGCGGGCCGTGCCCCAGCTGGCCCAGAGCGGGTAGGGCAGGTCCCAGCGCCAGGGCACGGCGGTATCGGGCGAGAGCTGCACCACCAGGTGGATTTCGGCAACGGATTTGTTCTTTTCAACCAAAGCGCGCACGTTGGGAGTAGGTGGCATGACGGAAGGAGCATTTGAGGGGGTGGAAGTCGATGGCAAGGGCCCAGGCCGTAAGGAAGCCGGAGCCGCGGTGCTGGGTGAAGCGCATCCTTATACGGATTTATCGTGCAGACTGCTACGTGGTTGCCCCGAAATCGGGGTAAATACTTAGGAGTTCGACAAGGACGCGCAGCGCTGCAAATCCTGTAATCCGTAGGCGTAATGTTGTACCGCGGGCGGGGAGCTAAGCGGCTCCGGGCGAATGTTGTAAGGTCGGGAAGCGAATTATGCACATCCCGCGGAGGCCCGAGCCGGTTTATTTGCGGTGGGATGCTCCCACCCAACTCAGGACGCTTACACCCGTGAATACTGCCCACCACCCCTTGCCCGCTGGCAGCCCGCCCGCTGCTCCTGCCGAAGCCCCGCAAACGGCTACGCTGGACATCGAGGGCATGACCTGCGCCTCCTGCTCCAACTTCGTGGAGCGGGCCCTGCGCCGCACACCTGGCGTGCAGCAGGCCACCGTGAACCTGGCCAGCGAGAAGGCCACCGTCGAGTACCTGCCCAGCCAGATTGACCGCGCCGGGCTGAAGGCCGCCGTGGAAAAAGCGGGCTACGGCGTGCACGAGCCGGTGACGCCGCCCGCGCCCGGCCTGGCCTCGGCCAACGCCGACGAGCTGGCGCAGCGCAAAGCCCAGGCCTACGCCCATTTGGTGCGGCGCTTTCAGGTGGCCGTCGGGCTGGCCGCGCTCATCATGCCCCTGAGCATGCTCATGCTCTGGCCCCGGCTGATGCACCTGATTCCGACGCCGGTGCTCAACTACGTGCTGCTCATGCTCACGCTGCCCGTGCTCCTGTACAGCGGCCGCGAGTTCTACGTGTCGGCCTGGAACGGGCTGCGCCACCGCACCGCCAGCATGGACACGCTCATTGCGGTGGGCACCGGCGCGGCGTTTCTCTACAGCCTGGTGGCCACGGTAGCGCCGCACTTTTTCATGCAGCGCGGCCTCATGCCCGAGGTGTACTACGACACCACCGCCACCATCATTGCCCTGATTCTGCTGGGCAAGGTGCTGGAAAGCCGGGCCAAGCAGAAAACCTCGGCCGCCATCAAAGCCCTGATGAGCCTGCAGGCCAAAACCGCCCGCGTGCTGCGCGGCGGGCAGGAAGTCGACGTGCCCATCGAGCAGGTGCGTCTGGGCGACGAAGTGCTGGTACGCCCCGGCGAGAAAGTAGCCACCGACGGCGTCATCCTCAGCGGGCACTCGGCCCTCGACGAATCCATGCTCACCGGGGAAAGCCTGCCGGTGGAAAAACGGGCCGGCGACGCCGTGTTCGGCGCCACCCTCAACAAGACCGGGGCCTTTCGCTTCCGCGTGACCAAGGTGGGCGCCGAAACCATGCTCGCGCATATTGTGCGCCTGGTGGAAGAGGCCCAGGGCAGCCGCGCGCCCATTCAGCGCCTGGCCGACAAGGTCAGCGCCGTGTTCGTGCCGGTGGTCGTCATCATTGCCATTCTCACATTTGTGGCCTGGTTTGATCTGGCCACCCCGGCGCAGCGCCTGCCGCTGGCGCTGACCAACTTCGTGGCCGTGCTCATCATTGCCTGCCCCTGCGCGCTGGGGCTGGCTACGCCCACAGCCATCATGGTGGGCACGGGCAAGGGCGCCGAGCACGGCGTGCTCATCCGCAACGGCGAGGCCCTGGAAAAGGCCTACCAAGTGGATACCGTGTTGCTCGACAAAACCGGCACCATCACCCGCGGCGAGCCGGGCGTGACGGACTTTGTGCCCGCCGCCGGTTCTGACGCTGCCGAACTGCTAGCTACCCTGGCCGCCGTGGAGCGGCACTCAGAGCACCCGCTGGCCGAGGCCGTGGTGCGCTACGCTGAGGGCAAGGGAGCAGGGCGACTGGAAGCCGAGGGTTTCCAGGCCCACGAAGGCCGCGGAGCCGCCGCCCGCGTGGCCGGCCGGCAGGTGCTCATCGGCAACCGCCGCCTGCTGGCCGAGCACGGCGTGGCCCTGACGCCCGCACTAGAAGCGCAGGCGCAGCAGTTGCTCGGCGAGGCCAAAACCGTGCTCTACGCCGCCATCGACGGGCGGCCGGCGGCGCTGCTGGCCCTGGCCGATACCGTGCGCGACACCTCGGCCGCTGCTATCCGCCGCCTGCAGCAGCAAGGGCTGGAAGTGGTGATGATGACCGGCGACAACCCCCAAACGGCTGCCCGGGTAGCCGAGCAGGTGGGCATCACTCGGTACTTCGCCGAGGTGCTGCCCCAGGACAAAGCCGGCACCGTGAAAGCCCTGCAGGCCGAGGGCCGCACCGTAGCCATGGTGGGCGACGGCATCAACGACGCGCCCGCGCTGGCCCAGGCCAATATCGGCCTGGCCATCGGCTCGGGTACCGACGTGGCCATGGAGGCGGCCGGCATCACCCTCATGCGCTCCGATCTGCAGGGTGTGGTCACGGCCATCGAGTTGTCGCGCCAAACCATGCGCACCATCCGCCAAAACCTGTTTTTCGCCTTCATCTACAACACGCTGGGTATTCCGGTGGCGGCCGGGCTGCTATATCCTGTCACCGGCTGGCTGCTCTCGCCCATGCTGGCGGCCGCGGCCATGGCCCTTAGCTCGGTATCGGTGCTCACCAACTCGCTGCGCCTGCGCGCCTACCGGCCGCGCTAGTCCGGCGCTTTGCCTTCTTCGCTCATGGATACTGCCCAACTACTGGTTACGGCGGGCGGCGCGGGGCTTATTGCCCTGGTCGTCTGGTTTTTCTTCTTTGCCCCGCACCGCGTGGCTGCGGCCGTGGCCGGTACTGGCGGCGTGCAGCAGGTCGACATCACGGTGAAGGGCGGCTACTCACCTGACGTCATCGAGGTGGAGCGCGGCCGGCTGGTGCAGCTCAACTTCTACCGCGCCGAAGACAACAGCTGCTCAGAGGAGCTGTTGCTGCCCGATTTTCAGATTCGGCGCGAGCTCCCCCCGTTCCAGACCACGGCCATCGAGCTGCTGCCCCGGCAGCCCGGCCGCTACGAATTCACCTGCGGCATGCACATGCTGCGCGGCAGCCTGGTAGTCAAGTAAGCCCGTAGCGCCCGGCGTAGTACCTTGCGCCGGGCAAGGCGGCTGACCGGCTGTGGCCGCTCGTTTTTGTTTGTTTTCTTTCGATGAATCAACCCCGCCGCTGGAGCCGCTTCCTGCGCCCCTCTCTGTACGTGCTGATACCTGCCACCTTGTACGCCACCGGCCTACACACCGAAGTGCTGGGGCGGATGCAGCAGGGGATGTTGGCCACTGGCCTGTTTCGGCCGGCAGCCACATTGCCTGCCAAGCCGGGCCCCAAGGCCGATTACGCCCTGGCCCTGCGCACCCTCGACGGCCAGCCGACCACGCTGGCGCAGCTGCGCGGTAAGGTTATTCTGCTCAACTTCTGGGCTACCTGGTGCCCGCCCTGCGTGGCCGAAATGCCGGGCCTGGAGCGTCTGCACCAGAAAACCAAAAAAGATAACATCGCCGTGGTGCTGGTGTCGCTGGACCAGAACCCGGACAAAGCCCGGCGCTTCGTGGCCCGGCGCGGCTTCACCGCCCCCGTCTACACGCTCGGCGACGCGCTGCCCGCCACCTACGCCACCGAGTCGATTCCGACTACGTTCATCATCGCGCCCAACGGCGACATTGTGGACCGCCACGAGGGTATGGCCGATTACGACAACGAGCAGATGCTGCGCTTTCTGCGCCAGCTAAAAGGTCGGTAGCAAACGGGGTAGGGCATTGCTTCTGCTTGGCAAAATGCCTTGCCTGGTGGGCTATCAGGCCTGCCCAAAGCAGCTAGTCGGTTAAACAGTTGCGGGCGCCCTCTCCAACCCACGCCGCCGGGCTGCGTTAGGGAAAGCATTTGCTTTCCGCGTATGGCTGCTCCCGTTTCGTCTCCCCGCCTCACCGAAGGCCCCATTCTGCAGTCCTTGCTGCGGCTGGCCCTGCCCATCGTGCTGGCCAACCTGCTGCAAACGGGCTACCAGCTCGTCGATGCGTTTTGGGTAGGCCGGCTCGGGGCCGATGCGGTGGCGGCGGTAGCGGTGAGCTTCCCCATCAACTTCCTGCTCGTGGCGCTGGGCTCGGGGTTTTCGGTGGCCGGCTCGGTGCTGGTGGCCCAGAACTTCGGGGCGCGTAACCTCGGCATGGTCAACCACGTGGCGGCCCAGACGCTGGCGCTGGAGCTGGTGCTATCGGTGCTGCTGACGGTCGTGGCCTACTTCGCTTCGCCCGCGCTGCTGCACCTCATCGGAGTAGGGGCCGATATCTTCACCGAGGCCGATGCCTTTCAGCGGGTGCTGTTCCTGGGCCTGCCGCTGAACTTCGGCTTCATCATGTTTCAGGCCCTGATGCGGGGCGTGGGGCAGGTGCGCATCCCGCTCTACATCAACCTGCTGGCCCTGGCGCTGAACTTCCTGCTCGACCCGCTTTTCATCTACGGCTGGGGCCCCGTGCCGGGGCTGGGCGTGGCCGGGGCGGCCATGGCTACCGTGAGCACGCAGGGCCTGTCGATGGTGCTGGGCATGGCGGTGTTGCTGCGCGGGCGCTCGGGCATTGCGCTAAGCTTCCGCGGCTTCCGCCCCGATTTCCAGCTCATGCAGCGCGCTTTCACCCTCGGCGTGCCCTCGTCCATTGATTTGTCGGCGCGGGCCCTGGGCCTGTCGATGATGACTACGCTGGCGGCCGGCTTCGGCACTACGGTGCTGGCCACGTACGGCATCGGCTCGCGGCTGCTGGCCATCGGGATTATCCCGGCGCTGGGCATTTCGCTGGCCTGCTCCACCCTGGTGGCCCAGAACATCGGCGCGCGCAACCCCGAGCGGGCCCTGCACACGGCCCGCTACGCCATCGGGGTGAGCTTCACGTTGCTGCTGCTGGTGGGCGCGGCCGTGTTCGTGGCGGCCGAGCCGCTGGTGCGCTTTTTCCTGGCCGGCGACGAAGCCGTGACACGCGACGCGGTGGAATTTGTGCGTATTGCCGCTGGCAGCCTGTGCTTTACGGGCGTGCAGCAATCCGTATCGGGGGCGCTGCGCGGCACCGGCAACACGCTGACGGCCATGATGCTGACCATCGTCAGTACCTGGGTGCTACAGTTCCCTGTTGCCTGGTACCTGTCGAGCCACACCGACCTGGGCTTCCGCGGGCTGTGGTGGTCGTTTGTGGTGTCCAACGTGCTGGCCGCCTCGGTGTCGCTGCTGCTGTTTCTGCGGGGCCGTTGGCTGCGCAAGGACCTAGTCGATCCGCTGCAAAACGAAGTAGACGCGCTCAGCCCCGTGGCCGAAGAGCGCACTTGAGCCGCAACGGCCGAATACTGATGGCGACCAGGCGTAGCCCGGGTACAAAATCGGCCCCCGGCCGCACGCGTGCGGCCGGGGGCCAAAGCTTTCATAACGGCGCCCGGGAAATTAAGCCGGTTGCAGCAGCTCATCGGTGGCCACCTCGGCGCTGAAGTAATCGGCGAGGCTGGGAATCAGCAGCTGCAGGTCGGTGGGCTTGTAGCCGGGCGGGAACTGGTAGCCGTTGATGAAGAGCGTGGGGGTGCGCTTGATGTGCTGCTGGCGGCTCCACAGGTTGTGCTGCGTCACAAGCTGGGTGCTCAGCGCATGGTCGCCGCTGAAGTCGGCGGGATGCGTGGCGCCGAAACGCTCCGGGTTCATCACCGCGTACCAGGCATGGATCATGTCGCTGGTGCGCTGCGACTGATCGGGCGTGCCCCACACGTGCGTCAGCCAGTGCTGCAGCAGGTACTGCGTGCTCGTCGGGAATTTGCCGGAGTCGGCCCCGCTGATAACCCAGCGCATGCGCAGCTTCAGCTGCTCGGGGTAAAGCTGGAGCAGGTGGTCCAGGCGCGCGTGCATGTGTTTGCAGGGCGCGCAGAAGGGGTTGCTCACCATGATGATTTCGACCGGCGCCTCGGGGTTGCCGATGACCATTTCCTGCGCGAATTCGCGGGTATCGGCGCGCGGCTGCTGTTGCAATGCGGCGGTGAACAGCTCTATCGCGTTTTTGCCCTGCTGCAACTGCTGCTTACGCTTGAGCAAATCGTTGTGGCGCTGGCCGTACTGCTTCAGCAACACCACCAGGCCCGCAATAGCCAGCAGCGCCAAGGCGGCATTCAGCACCGCTACCGGCGCCAGCGTACCAAGGGTAAATTGTCCGGCGGCAAAAGCGTACACGGCCAGGCCGGCCTGCACCAGCAGCACGGCATCCACGCCCAGGCACAGGCGGCACCAGGCCTTGGCCACGGCATATTGGTAATAGACCGACAATGCCACCACCGGCAGGCCCAGGACCGCCGCAATGCCGAGCAAGGGATATACGCCCGGCCTTAGATCAGGCGCCAGCGCCAGGCTGGTCAGCACGGCTGCTTGCCAGAGAAAGTACGTGGCCGACGCATCGGAGAGCTTGAAGAAGCCCAGCACGTTGACGGGGTCGGTGTGCAGCACGTCGTCGCAGCCGGCCTGGGGGCCGCCACCGCAAAACTCCGCTACCAGCTCTTGCGCAAAGTCCAGGTCGCTGGCAAACAATAGGTAGCTGATAAAGCCGCCAGCCAAGGCGGTGAGGTAAAAACCCGCGCCCAGCCAGCCGGCGTAGTGCAGCACCGGCTGCAGAAGGAGCAATGCCGTCAGCCCTACGGTGAGCCTGGTCACGAGCAAGAGTTTGCGCTCCGTCTCGTACCGTTCGCGCTGCTCCTTATCCGGGGCCACGCGCATGCCGTCGATCTGCAGCAGGATGCCGCTCCACCCGGCATCCTCGCGCCGGGCCGCGGCCAGCTCCGCCGCGTTGCGGATCAGCAGCAGGTCGCCGCCGTTGCGCTCCACGTGCGCCAGGTACGGAAACGCCACGTCGGGCAGGTCTTCGTCGGCAAACTGCGCCGCCAGACTGTTGACGCCCAGGCTGTCGAGCACATCCGACACGCTCAGCAGCGAAGGATAATCGGGGTGCGAGCGGACCAGGTCGATAAACTCGTGCCGAGCCACCGGCAGCCGCTGCAGCTGTAAAAATCGGGCTACTACTTGCTCCATGGGAGAACGGATAAGGAGTGGGAAATACAGACGAGAAATCAATGCTCGGTCCGCGCTAGCGCCGAGAGCTGATTGAAGAGCCGCTCCAGCAGGCGCTGGTCGCGGGTAATGACTTCGGCCGTGGCCGTCATGCCGAGCTTGTAGCTGAGCTTTTTGCCGCGGGAAGTCACTAAGTCGCTCGGCAGGCTGACTTCGGCCACGTAGCCCTCCTGCAGCGGAATTTCCGCCACCGACTTTACCGTGCCCCGCACCAAACCGAATTCCTGGTAAGGGTAGCCGTTGAAGCGGATGAGCACCGTCTGGCCCACCTGTACCTTGCCGGCGTTTTGCTGCGCGATGCGCATCTGACCGGCATAGGAGGTGTTGCCGGGCGCCACGTAAAAGAGTATCTGCCCGGTGCTCACCTGCTGATTTTCCTGCAGGGGCAGCGGAAAAAACACCCGACCGGGGCTGGGCGCCCGCACCACGTACTTTCGCTCCCACTCATCGGTAGCGCTCTGCAGCGCGTTCAGGGCTTGCAAAAACTGGTCGCGCTGCTCGGTCATGGACTTGTCCAGCTCCAGCAGTTCCTGCTGTTTGCCGCGCTGGGCGGTGGCGTTGCTGATGAGCGAGGAGGCCGTTTGGCGGTAAGGCAGCTGCTGAGCCAGCAGCTTGCTTTTCTCGCGCTGCAGGTCGATGGGCGCAATGACTTTCTGCTGGGCCAGGCCCTGTTGCAGCTGGTAGTCGTTTTCGGCCAGGGCCAGCGCCTGCCCCTGAATGGCCTGCTGCTGCTCCAGGTTGCGGGACATGGCCTGCAGGTCGCCGAGCTCCTGCCGCAACAGGGTCCGCTGCCGGGCAAAAAAGCCCTGCGTGAGGTACGTGCGCAGCTGCAGATGTGCCAGGGCAAAGGGCTGATAAGCCGCCTGCAGCTCCCCGAGCTGGTGAAACTGCGCCAACGGCAGCCGCGCCACCTGCTCTAGCTGGCCGGCGCTGGCCAGCTGCCAGGCCTGGCGCAGCTGCTGGCTCAGCTGCAACACCTCGTCGGGCTGAGCAGTGCTTTCCAGGTAGGCCAGCGGTGCGCCGCCGGTCACGGTGGTGCCCTCGTGCACCAATAGGCGTGTAAGGCGCCCGCCGCTACGGGCCGGAGCGGTTTTGGGAGCGTTGACGGAGGTGAGGGTGAACTTGGCCGGCACCAGGTCGGGGAAGTGGATCAGCCAGCTGCCGTAGAGCACTGCGGCCAGTAGCAGGGCAATGAGCGTGATGCTCCAGCGCACAAACCACGTGGGCTGCCGCGCCAGCATGTCCTGCACCTCCTCGGCGCGCAGCTCCACGAAGCGGGTAGGGGTAGGCATGACGCAGAGAAGGTTAGGCGCCGAGCGCGAGTTGGTTTTTGACGAGGTGCCAGTACTGCCCGCGCTGGGCAATGAGGCTGGCGTGCGTGCCGCTCTCGGTGAGCCGGCCTTTGTCGAGCACCACGAGTTGGTCGGCGTGGCTGACGGTGCTTAGGCGGTGGGCCACTACCACCACGGTGCGGCCGCGGAAAAACTCCTGCAGCCGCCCCCAGATAACGGCTTCGTTGTTGGCGTCCAGGGCGTTGGTGGCCTCGTCGAAGAACAGGTACTGCGGATTCTTGTATACGGCCCGCGCAATGAGGATGCGCTGGCGCTGCCCCTGGCTGATGCCGCTGCCGTCGGCCCCGATTTTGGTGTGCAGCCCCAGCGGCAGGGTGCCGATAAAATCCTCTAGGTTGGCTACGTGCACGGCGTGGGCCAGCTGCGCCGCGTCGATGCTTTCCACGCCCACGGCGATGTTGCGGGCAATGGTGTCGGAGAACAAAAAGCCATCCTGCATCACCACCCCGCACTGCTGCCGCCAGCCCGCGTGGCTTACGTTGCGCAGCGCCACGTTGCCCACCCGGATGTCGCCCTCGCTGGGCGCGTAAAACTTCAGCAGCAGCTTCAGCAGCGTGGTTTTGCCGCTGCCGCTCATGCCCACGATGGCCGTGGTACGCCCGGACGGAATCGAGAGGTTCACCCCGTCGAGCACCGTGACCTGGCCCGCGCCGGGGTAGGTAAAGGACACGTTGCGCAGGTGCAGGGCCTGCTGCTCGGTGGCCACGGAGCCGGCGGGTACGGGCGGCGCCAGGGCCAGGGTGCCCTCGGGCTCCTCGTCGGCCATCGTGTGAATCTCGTTGAGCCGCTCCACGCTGAGTTGCGCGTCCTGCAGGTTCTGCACGAAGCTCACCAGCTGCTCCACCGGGCCGTTGAGCTGGCCCACCATGTACTGCATGGCCAGCATAGCACCGAGGGTCAGCTGCCCATCGATGACGGCCTTGGCGGCCAGAAAGGTGATGAATACGTTTTTGCCCTCGTTCAGGGCAAAGGCCCCGGCTTGCTGATACTGCTGCAGACTCAGGGACTTCATTTGCAGCTTAAACAGCCGCGCCTGCAGCCGTTCCCACGCCCAGCGCATGGGCCGTTCGGCCCCCGCGAGCTTGATTTCCTGCATGCCCTGAATCAGCTGCACCAGCATGCTCTGGCTGCGGGCCGAGGCGGCAAAGCGCTTCTCGTCCAGCTTGCGCCGCTGCCGCAGAAACAGCCGTATCCAGCCCAAGTACAGCACGCTGCTACCGGCAAACACCAGAAAAATGGTCGTGTTGTACAGGGCCAGCACCACGCCGAATACCACCAGGTTCAGCAGGGAAAGCACGATGTTCAGCGCCTGCCCCGTCAGGAAGGATTCGATGCGGTGATGGTCGCTTATGCGCTGCATCAGGTCGCCGTAGTGCTTCGTGTCGAAGTAAGCTACCGGCAGCCGCATGAGTTTGATAAAGAAGTCGGAGAGAATGTTCAGGTTCAGCCGCGTGCTGATGTAGAGCAGTATCCAGCTGCGGACAAACTCCACCGCCAGACGCCCCAGTAGCAGCACCAGCTGTGCCCCCAGGATGAGGTACAGGAACGGCACGTTCTGGGTGTTCACGCCCACATCCACCACGGCCTGCGTGAGGAAGGGCAGCAGTAGCTGCAAGCCAGCCGCTACCACCAGACCCAGCAGCAGTTGCCCGATCAGCTGCTTGTGCTGCAGCACGTAGCCAAGCAGGCGCTCGAAGCCGTAGGATGGGGCCGGCGCCTCGTCTTCCTGTTCGTAAAAAGCCGGCGTGGTTTCGAGCAGCAAGGCAATGCCCGTGTGAGCACCCTGTTGCGCATCGGCGGCCCAGTGCTCCTGAAATTCTTCGGCCGAGTAAGTCAGCAGCCCGCGGCCGGGGTCGGCCACGTAGAAAGTTTCCTGGTGAGCCGACGTCTTTCTGGAACGCGTGCGCAGTTTGCCGCGCCAGCGCGCCCAGGAGGGTGGCTTTTTCACGTCGTGCACCACCACGTAGTGGTTCTGGTCCCAGAGCACGATGCAGGGCAGAGGCGCCTCCTCCACTAGGCTGCTCATCTCCATTTCCACGCCCATGGTGCGGAAGCCCACCGCTTCGGCTGCCTCGGCCAGGCCCAGTAAGGATGTGCCTTCACGCGCCAGCTGGCCTTTCTCGCGCAGCGTCTGCACCGGAATGGAGCGGCCGTAGTGCCGCGCTATCATGCGCAGGCAGGTAGGGCCACAGTCCATGATGTCGTGCTGCCGGTAATGGGGAAACTTCGCCACGGTATTCGCTATGCGTACACAGATAAGCTAAAGAAGCCGGTTCACAAGTGCGTAACCTGTGAACCGGTATTCAATAGAGGCTGGTTTACCCGCAGCTGATCTGACTTTCGTCGGGGCAGTAACAAATGCCACCGCCTGGGCCGTCGTTAGCTGGTAAAGCCATGGCTCCACCGCTGCAGGTGCAGCGGTAGCCACAGCCGTCCGGGTCGTCAACCGGCGGTCTGCCACCGGTGATGGATTTCATTTTGGCGCGGCTAAGCTGGCGCTGTTCCTGGAATTTGGTTATTGATTTCATTATGAATGCGTTAATTGTTTCGTTTCGCTTTGATGTGTCCACTTATAGGAGCAACTCAAGGCAAGCAATAAGGAATACCGAATGGCATCTTTTTCTGCTTGATGAAGGACTACTGGCCGCCCGTGCCAACGGAGCACGGCAGCGCATAGCCACTGTCGCAGACGCATGAGCCGTTGCTATAGTAGGAGGGCTCACCCCCGCTGCAGATGCACCCGTGTACCGGATCCGTGCAGTTCAACGCCTCAGGAGGGCGGCCACCCGTAACCGCTTTCATCTGCTCGCGGCTGAGCGCGCGCTGACCTTTGATACTTTCGAATTTTTTCATCGGTATTAATGGTAAATGGTTGGGAATGGAATACTTGTCGGTTTTATCACGTGATAGGGTACCGACACACGAACCCCTGTTCGGCCGAACATTGTTGTGAAAATCCTTGGTGATGACAGCGCCTCGGTTGAGCCAAGAGGGGCTCAAAAGACCGAAAGCAAGTAGTGCCGTCCGGCGACGACCCGGTTCAACTTCTTAATGCTTCCGCCTGTAGCCCCACCCAAGTTTGTCAGGAGCTGGGGTACGCGGCAACGCCAGCGCTGAAAAAGCGCTTTGCAAGCTGCGAATGACGCTTTTTATGCGGCTTAGAGTGATTACCGCTGTATGGTTAGGCAGAAAATATGAACTAGCTGGACGAGGTTCGGCACCGTAAAGCATGGCCGCCAAAACCAGCATGAAATCCTTCAGATAGGTACTTAATGGCGAAGCGACTAACCATGGTTTTTCCAAGGTTGAGCTTAGAAGAGTTTGTGACTGATAAGCGTAGTTGTTCATAAAATAACTTGTGGACTATTTTTATAGGTTCGGTGCACAGATTTATGTGCTATGCTTCCAGTAAATAGGCGCAATAATGCACTGTAGGTCCTATTGAGTCATAATATGACCCATTGATATAAAGTGCTTCTCATAAAAAATCCGATGGGTAAGGTCAAGGAGAATATTGATAAAACCAGATGATTGCCTTATCTGGTGCTGGTAAATATAGACAGATTATGGAAGGGAGTATACCCCAACAAAATTTTATTTTTTGCGTATCGGCCCCGTTCAGTGGCCTTTGCTAAACGAGCTCTTCGAATAGTTTAGTGTGGTAGCCCGGAAGTTCGAGCCGGCTCCTGCCATAACGTGAAACGGCGCTGTCAGCCAGCCTGTATAAAAAACACCCCCGTGCGGAACCAGGCAAAAGCTGGCGCCGCACGGGGGGCTAACGGTCAAACCTTTAGGACTGCTGGCCTTCCAGCTGCTTCAGTCGCTCATACGTCTTTTGCGACTGGGCATACTGGCGGTGCACCTCCCGGCGCAGGTAGGGTGGCAAGGCGCCGTCGCTCAGGGCTTCTTCATATGCCTTCAGGGCCCACTCTTCCCCGTACACGTTCGAGCCGAGAATGGCTTTTTCGTCGCGGCCGGTGATGGCGGCTTTGGTGTCCATCCAGGCCCGGTAAAGCTTGCCTTTCAGCGTCGTGCCGTCTTCATGGCCGCCGTCCTGCTGGCGCAGGTGGTTGTTCAGCTGGGTGGCAAACTGCTGGCTTTGACTTACCAGCTGCTTGTAATAGCCGCGCAGCTCAGAGTCCTTGCTTTCCTCTACGGCTCGCTGATAGCCCTCAATACGGTCATTGACGAAGAGCAGCAGCTCGCGCAGCGTGTCAGCCTGCGCCCCGGAAGATTTAGCGGCAGTACGCTTGTTCTGCTTTTTCGGGGCCGACTGCCCTGAGCGGCTCAGCAGGTACCAGCCGCCGGCAGCTACCAGGGCTCCGCCCACTACTTTCTGGGTGGTGGAGAGCTGACGCCAGCGGCCGGCCGTTTGGCCCGCGAGGCGTTTTACAGGTTCGGGAACCTGGGTAAGGGCGGTGGGCAAATTGTTGCCTTGCAGCCACTGTTGGGCCTGAGCCAGCAGGCCGGTTGCGGCGGCCGGTTCGGCCGGGGCATCGGTGGCAGTGGCGCGGTCGGGGTGCAGCTTGGCGTCGGCGGCGTCGGACAGGGCCTGGGCGGCCGGCGAGTTGGGGCTAACGCGGGGCGAATGTGGATGGCTCATGGGAGTGAATAGCAAATGGATGAGTACTAGGCCGGTAAGGCCAACGTGCCATTCATTCGCGGGAAAGGAGCCGAAGGTTACATGCCAGCAGTTAAAAGATAGGGCAGCCGCAGGCCGTTGGTTGTGTAGCCGTTGAGCTATGAACACAGGTCGGCCGGACCCATTTACTGCTCGGGCAATGAAAATAGGTCACCGGAGAATACACGCCTTACTACCGGCCCAGTTCGGCCAGAATAGCCACGGCGGCGTCCAGCTCCTCGTGCGTATTGAAGTAGTGCGGCGAGAACCGAATGGCCCACTCCACGCCCTTCGCCTCGAAATCCAGCAGGGCAAAGCTGCGCAGGCTCACGGTATGCACCACGCCGCGCGCTGTGAGCAGCTGCGTTACCTCTTCCAGCGAGTGGCCGGGGGTATCGAAGGTGACGAGGCTGCACTGCACCGAGCCGAGGTCGAGCAGGCGCAGGTGGCCGAGCGTGCTTAAGCGCTGACGCAGGTAGCCGGTTAGCTCCGCGTCGCGGGCGGCAATGGATTCGATGCCAACGCCGTTGGCGTAGCGCACGGCCTCGGCTAGCCCCAGTGCCGATACGCCGAATTCCTGTTGCTCGAAGCGGCGCGCGTCGGGGTGGGGGTGGTAGGCGTCGGGGCTGCTCCAGTCGGCCCCTCGGCGGTCGATAAACAGGGGCTCCAGGCCGGCCGCGAGGGCGCGGTCGGAGATGTAGAGGAAGCCCGTGCCGCGCGGGCCACGCAGAAACTTGCGGCCCGGCGCGTTCAGGAAGTCGCAGCCGATGCGCTGCACATCCACCACGAGCTGTCCGGCCGACTGGCTGGCATCGACCAGGTACCACGTCTCGTGCTGCCGGCAGAGTTGGCCGATGGTTTCCACCGGCTGCACCAGGCCGGAGTTGGTGGGCACGTGCGTCACGGCCACCAGCACCGGGCGGTGCTGCTTCAGCTGCTGCTCAAAGTCGTCGAGGTCCACGTCGCCGCCTGGCAGGTTGCGGCTGCGCACCACTTCCACGCCAAAGCGCTTCTGCAGCGAGAAGAAGGCAATGTGATTGGAAATGTAGTCGTCGGCGGTGGTCAGGATGACGTCGCCACTGCGGAAGGGAATGGCTGACAGCGCCCGGCTGTAGGCATCGGTGGCGTTCCAGGCGAAGGCGAAGTTGTGCGGCGCGGCATTGAATAGACGGGCTAGTTCGGCGTACAGGAGCTGGTAGTCGTCGGCGTGCTGCCGCTCCACTTCGTAGCCGCCCAGCTGCTCTTCCTGTTGTAGGTAGTCCAACATGGCCTGCATCACCGGGCGCGGGGTGAGCGAGGCGCCGGCACTGTTCAGAAAGAGGCGGTCGGCGCAGCCAGGCGTGTCGCGGCGAAGCAGGTCGAGGTTCATGGCAGTAGGAGGTGGGCGCAACGTAAGAGGGAAGGCCGGAGTTGGCGGGCAAAAATGCGAATTGTGGCGCTACGGCCTCTTAAGCAGCAGCTGAAAACACAGGCTGCCCTAGGCTAATAATACGTTTCGGCTTAATCCTCGCCCGCGCATCAGGCGCCCAGCCTAGCCTTGCGCCGTGTAGTAGCCGTAAGCAGTAGCGTACTTCGTTGCAGCCATTGCCTGATGTTCTCTTCTGTCTTCACCGCCTCCTTGCTGCGCCGCTTCGACCGGTGGGCCACACCGGCGCTGGCGGCCGTAGCGGTGGGTTTGCTCATTCTCGAGACCGTGCGGCCGCTGCGGCGGCGTACCCGTCCGCGGGTCGAGCGTTGGGCGCGCAACGTCGGGTTGGCCTTGCCTTCATTTGGTAGCCATGCGCCTCACCCTGCTGCCGGCAATGGTGGACCTGAGCAAGCCAGAGCAGCGTCGGGGCCTGGCCCGCCTGCCGGAGCCGTGGCGGCTTGTGCTGGAGCTGCTGGTGCTCGATTACGTGGCCTACACCTAGCACCGCCTGCTGCACGCGCCCGTGCTTTGGCGCTTCCACCGCGTGCACCACATCGACCTCGACATGGACCTGACCACGGCGTGGCGTTTTCATTTCGGCGAGATGTTGGCCAGCATTCCGTACCGGGGTGGCCTGCTGGCCTTAGCAGGCGTACGGCCGACCACGGTGTTGGCTTACGAAGCCGTATTCGAAGCCTGTACGGCCTTTCATCACAGCAATGCCCGTCTGCCGTTCAGCCTCGAACGGGCGCTGGCCCGGCTGCTGGTGAATGCCGCGTGCACACGGCAGTCACCACTCGGTGGTGCAGCGCGAAACGCAGAGCAACTTCGGAGTGGTGCTCACCCTGTGGGACCAGCTGCACCGCACGCCGCGGCTGAACGTACCACAGGCGCAGATTACCATTGGCGTGCCGGCTTACTCCGAGGCCGATGAGCAGACCGTGGCCGAGTTGCTGGCCCTACCGGCGGCACCGCACCGCGGCTGGGCCCGCCCCGATGGCTTGGTGCCGGAGCGTGCGTAGCCACCAAGCCCGCGGACGGAGCTAGCGGAGTAGCCGTAAGGCCTAGCCTAAAAAGCGTTCGGCCAGCCACATCAGCACCAGAGCGGCCACTACAATGATGATAACGTATTTGGTGTTGGCCGGCGGGATAAGGCGGGGCGGGCGTTGGGGAGGGCGCATACAAGTGGGCAGGTAAAGTACTGGCTATATACGCGGGAAAAGTACCCGGAGTGTATAAGGCGCCAACAAAACCTGCGGCTGGGCGTGGCCAACCCCGACGCGACAGGTATCCTCAAAACTACCTAGCGGGCAAAGCCGCGCCAGTTTCCGTAATTTTCGCCCCGTATGCAGGCAAATGCCCTTTCCCTAAGAACCGTCGACGTGACGCGCTACGTGGTGCCATTGCGCGAAGGCGGTTCGCTGCCGGCCTTGGTGGAGGCCGACGATAACTTCATGTACGTGGTGAAATTCCGCGGCGCCGGCCAGGGCCCGAAGGCTCTCATTGCCGAGCTGATCGTGGGCGAGCTGGCGCGGGTGCTCGGCCTGCGCGTGCCCGAGCTGGTCTTTGCCTGCCTCGACGAAGCCTTCGGCCGCTCCGAGCCCGACGAGGAAATCCAGGACCTGCTGCGCGCCAGCACCGGTCTGAACCTGGCCCTGCACTACCTCGCCGGCGCCATTACCTTCGATGCCTTGGTCACCGCCGTGGATGCGCGCCTGGCCTCGCAGGTGGTGTGGCTGGACATGCTCACGCTGAATGTGGACCGCACCGTGCGCAACACCAATATGCTTATGTGGCACAAGGAACTGTGGCTGATTGACCACGGCGCCGCGCTCTACGTGCACCACGCCGGACCGGGCTGGGCCGAGCCGCGGCCGCGCACGTTCCCGCAGATCAAAGACCACGTGCTGCTGCCCCGCGCCACCGAGCTGGCCGCCGTCGATGCCGAATGCCGCGCCCGACTCACGCCCGACATCATCCGCCGCATCGTGGCCCTGGTGCCCGACGAGTGGCTGCTGGAGCCCGACCTATCTGCCGACGAGCAGCGCCAGAATTACGTGCGGTTCCTGGAGTACCGCCTGGCCGCATCCGAAACCTTTGTACAGGAAGCCGAAAATGCCCGACAAGCACTTGTTTGAGTACGCCGTGCTGCGCGTGGTACCGCGCGTGGAGCGGGAGGAGTTCCTCAACGTCGGCGTCATCCTGTACTGCCGTGGGCTGGGCTTTTTGCAAGTGCGCAGCCACCTGCCCGAGGCCCGGCTGCGCGCCTTCACCGGCGAAGAACTCGATATGGACGACCTGCGGCAGCGCCTGCTGTCCTTTGAAAAGATTTGCAATGGCCGCGCCGAAGGCGGGCCCATCGGCCGCCTGGGCGTGGCCGAGCGGTTTCGCTGGCTCACGGCCACGCGCAGCACCATCGTGCAGTGCTCCTCGGTGCACCCGGGCCTGTGCGAGGACGCCGCCGCCATGCTGGATAGACTGTACGCGCAGCTCGTGGCACCGCCAGTAGCAGCGCCAACGGAGTAAAGCGCGTTGAAGAAGTGGAATTGACAAGCCTTCTAGCGTCTGTCATCCTGAGCAACGCGAAGGACCTTACCACTGCAGAACGACAACCGTGGTAACGACTTGTTCAAGTGTGCTCAGGTTCTATCCTTCGTCAGGATAACAGATAAGCCTAAAGCCATGCCTAAAACCAAAAAACCGCTACGCAGCCCTGCGTAGCGGTTTTTTGGTTTTATACTAGACAATACTAACGGCCCTTAAACTTCTCGATGGCCTGCCGGGTGAAGTCCGACAGCACCAAGCGCCCGCTGATGCCGGCGCGCTCCACGAGTAGCTTATCCCAGTGGTCGGTGCCTTGCCAGAGCACTTTTTTCAGCTCGGCCAAAGCCTCGGGGTTGTAGGCGGCGAGCTTGGTGGCGAAGGCCGCCACGGCAGTGTCCATGTGTGGGGTGGTATCGAACACATCAGCGTAGAGGCCATGCTCACGGGCCCAGGCAGCGGAGCGGAATTCGCCCGCGTCCAGTGCCAACTGACCGAAGGCGGCGTTGCCGATTTTGCGCTCCACGGCCGGCCCGACTACGAACGGACCGATGCCCACCACCAGCTCGCTCAGCCGAACGGAGGCCTGCGTGGTAGCAAAGCAGTAGTCGGTAGCCGCAGCTACGCCTACGCCGCCGCCGATGGCCTTGCCCTGCACCCGGCCGATGATGATGCGCGGGCAGGTACGGCAGGCGTTAATCACCTTAGCGAAGCCCGAGAAAAAGGACTGTCCCTGGGCTTCGTTATCGATGGCTATCAGCTCGTCGAACGACGCGCCCGCGCAGAAGGTCTTGTCGCCTTCGCTGCGCAGGATAATGACTTTGGTCTGCGCATCCTGGCCGACGCGGGTAATGGTTTCGGCCAGCTCCGTGAGCAGGGCGCCCGGCAGGGAGTTGTGCGAAGGGTGGGAAAAGCAGATGGTAGCAACGCCCTGCTCGTCGGTGGTTACATCGACTCTGCCGGCGGCTAAAGTTTCGGTGGTGCTCATGGGAATGCGGTTGAGGCAAATGGGAATCGGCTGTCAAACTTTGTTTGTCATCCTGAGGCGCAGCCGAAGAACCTTGCCACGTCCGATAGCAATTACCGATGCAGGTCGTTCATGCGTGGCAAGGTTCTTCGGCTGCGCCTCAAGATGACAGACGAGGTTGGCTGACAGAAGGTAGGATTACTCCTGGTTTTTCTTCTTGACCATGGTCAAAATCGTCGCCACGGCTACGGTTTCGCCGATTTCGTCGGTTACCTGCACCAGCCAGCGCACGATGCCCTTGGCCACGTCGTTTTCGTCGCGCTTTTCCTGGCTGATTTTCTCCTTCACCGTCAGCTGCACGCCAATGGTCATGCCCGGGTACACGGGCTTGGTGAAGCGGCACTCGTCGAGGCCGTAGTTCAGCAGCACCGGTCCTTTGCGCGGGTCCACGAACATGCCGGCGGCCTTGCTCAGGATGTAGTAACCGTGGGCTACGCGGCCGGTGAACAGCGTACCTTCCAGCGAGGTAGCGTCCACGTGGGCATAGAAATTGTCGCCCGACACCTGCGCGAAATTGGTGATGTCAGCCTCCGTCACGGTGTGGCGGTGCGTGGTGTAAGTCTGCCCGATGGTCAGCTCCTCGAAGTAGTGCTGGAAGGGGTGCTTGTCGCGCTCCGTTTGCTTGGCACCGGCTTGGTACACGTCGGTAATGGCCGTAATCATCGTGGGTGAGCCTTGGATGGCCACGCGCTGCATAAAGTGCTCCACGCCGCGCATGCCGCCCATTTCCTGCCCGCCGCCCGCGCGGCCGGGGCCGCCGTGAATCAGCAGGGGCATGGGGGAGCCGTGGCCGGTGCTTTCCTTGGCTACTTCTTGGTTCAGCACCAGAATGCGGCCGTGGTGGGTAGCCGCGCCGAGGGCAAACTCCGTGGCGACCATTGGGTCATCCGTAGCCACCGAGCACACCAGGGAGCCTTTGCCCATATTGGCCAGCTTCACGGCGTCATCTACCGTCTTGTAGGGCATGATGGTCGTGACGGGGCCGAAGGCTTCCACCTCGTGCGAATCGGTGAAGCGGAACGGATCGGGGTTCAGCAGCACGATGGGGGAGATGAACGCGCCCACTTTGCAGTCCCCGCCGATAACCTGCACGTTGTCTAGGTCGCCGTACACGATGGGCGTGTTCTTGGCCAGCTGCTGCACCTTCTCGCGCAGGCGTTTGACCTGCTCCATGCCAGCCAGCGCGCCCATGCGCACGCCTTCGGCCAGCGGGTGGCCGATGGTGGTTTGGGCCAGGGCTTTGCCGAGGGCAATCTGCACGTCTTCCACCAAGTGCTCGGGCACGATGGCGCGGCGGATGGCGGTGCATTTCTGGCCCGCTTTGGCCGTCATTTCCTTGCGCACCTCCTTGATGAAGAGGTCAAACTCGGCGGTGCCGGGCGCGGCGTCAGGGCCGAGCACGGCGGCGTTGAGCGAGTCGGCTTCCAGGTTGAAGGGCACGGCTTCCTCGATGATGCGCGGGTGCGCCTTCAGCTTGCGGCCGGTTTCAGCCGAGCCGGTGAAGGTCACCACGTCCTGGTAGTTGACGTGGTCGAGGATGCCGATGCCGGAGCCCACCACCAGCTGCAGCGCGCCCTCGGGCAGGATACCGGAGTTGATGATTTCGCGCACCACCGCTTCGGTGAGGTAGGCCGTGGGCACGGCCGGCTTCACGATGGCCGGCATGCCCGCCAGCAGGTTCACGGCAATCTTCTCCAGCATGCCCCAGATGGGGAAGTTGTAGGCGTTGATGTGCACGGCCACGCCTTCCTTGGGTACCATCAGGTGTTGGGCCATGAAGGTGCCGCCCTTCGACAGCCCAATCGGCTCCCCGTCGACGTAGAACGGTTTGTCGGGGAATTTGCGGCGTAGCGAGGCGTTGGCAAACAGGTTGCCAATGCCGCCCTCGATGTCAATCCACGAGTCGGCGCGGGTGGCACCCGAGCGGTAGCTCAGGGTGTAGAACTGCTCCTTGCGCTCGGTCAGGTAAAAGGCCAGGGCCTTGATCATGCGGCCGCGCTCGTGGAAGGTCATCTTACGCAGGGCCGGATTGCCCACGCGGCGGCCGTAATCGAGCATGGCGGCGAAGTCCAGGCCTTCGCCGTCGGCCAGGGCAATGACTTCGCCGGTGGAGGCGTCGTAGAGCTCTTGCTTCTGGCCCGAGCCGGGCATCCAGCGGCCTAGGGCGTAGTTTTCGAGGGTGGGAGTCATATGGTTGAGAGGGGAATGAGTAGTGGGAAGGGGCTTTGTTTAGGCCGTCGTGCTGAGCTTGGCGAAGCATCTCTACCGCTTCGTTGGAGCTACAGAATTAATTAATAGTCGTCTTCGTCGTCTGCTAACCACTCCAACTCGTCGGACACAGGCCGGGGCAATCTGCCTTCGAGCCATGTTTTAAGGTCGTCAGGCTTGAAGTCTTTGTGCTTGTTTTCAATTACCCAGGAGAGAAATTCTTGTGGCCCGCCATTCATATAGGGCGGCGGTGAAACCGGATAGAAAACGGTTGGCAACCTATCATTTATAGACAGATGGTTGACAACATGTCCTAACTCCTGCACCACTTGCCACGCCAGCGGATGCCGGATGTCAATTTTGAACTTCAGCCACCATAATCCTGCTTCATCGATTCCCGTTCCAGCTATGTTTTCAATAGCTGGTATTTGGGCTATGAAGCTATGGAGCGCCTCAAATGGGTTGTCGTTCATGTCGGATTGATGTTCTGCCGAAGCGGTAGAGATGCTTCGGCAAGCTCAGCATGACGTTCTTGTTTGATCGTTCAACGAAGCACGCGAGATTCCTCGACTTCGCTCGGAATGACGTTCCTCATCAGGCGCCGCTTTTCCGTTCGGCCCAGGTTTGGTAGCTGCCTTGCTGCACCGCGCGGTCGGTGGGGACTTCGCGTAGCGGCTCGCAGGGCTGCAGGGTGGCGTGCAGGTCGGCAGGGAGCTGCATGTAGATGTGCGTGCCTTCCGTCTTCCAGGCCAGCATGTCGTCGCTGACTTGCCGGATGATTTTGTGCGGATTGCCGACCACCAGGCTGCGCGGCGGAATCACCTCGTCGGCTTTGATGAAGCTCAGCGCGCCGATGATGCACTCGTCGCCGATTTCGACGCGGTCCATGAGGACGGCGTTCATGCCCACCAGCACGTTGCGGCCCACGGTGGCGCCGTGAATGATAGCGCCGTGGCCGATGTGGGCCATTTCCTTGAGCCGTGTGGTGGTGCCGGGAAACATGTGCACGGTGCAGTTTTCCTGCACGTTGCAGTTGTCCTCGATGATGATCTGGCCCCAGTCGCCGCGGATGGCCGCGCCGGGCCCCACGTACACGTTGCGGCCGATGATGACGTTGCCGGTCACCGCGGCCTGCGGGTGCACAAAGGCCGATTCGTGCACCACGGGCACGATGCCGTTGAACGAGTAAATCATACCTTTTCGATGATGGCGGCGTAGCCCTGGCCCACGCCGATGCACATGGTCACGAGGGCGTAGCGCTTGTTTTGCTGGTGCAGCTCCAGGGCGGCCGTGCTGAGGATGCGCGCCCCGCTCATGCCCAGCGGGTGGCCCAGCGAAATGGCCCCGCCGTTGGGGTTCACGCGCTCGTCGCCCTGCTCGATGCCGAGGCCGCGCATGCAGGCCAGCACCTGGGCGGCAAAGGCCTCGTTGAACTCGATCAGGTCGATCTGGTCCAGCGTCAGGCCGGCTTTCTTCAGCGCCTGCTGCGAGGCCGGCACCGGCCCGATGCCCATATAGCGCGGCTCCACGCCCGCCACGCCCATGGACACGATGCGGGCCCGGGGCGTGAGGTTGTGCTGCTTGATGCCTTCTTCCGACGCCAGCAGCAAAGCGGCTGCGCCGTCGTTCAGGCCCGAAGAATTGCCGGCCGTCACGGTGCCGCCCTGCCGGAACGCCGGGCGCAGCTTGGACAGGCCTTCCAGCGAGGTGTTCGACTTGATAAACTCGTCCTTCTCGAACAGCACCGGCTCGCCCTTGCGCTGCGGAATCGGCACGGGCACGATTTCCTCGGCGAAGCGGCCGTTGTCGCGGGCGCGGGTGGCTTTCTGGTGCGAGGCGTAGGCAAACTGGTCCTGGTCTTCGCGGCTGATCTGGTCGCGCTCGGCTAGGTTCTCGGCCGTTTCGCCCATGGCGTCGATGCCGTACTGCAGCTTCATGCGCGGATTCACGAAGCGCCAGCCGAAGCTGGAATCCACCATTTCGGAGTCGCGGCCGAAGGCGGTGCTGGCCTTGCTGATGACCAGCGGGCCGCGCGTCATGTTTTCCACGCCGCCAGCCACGAACAAGTCGCCGTCGCCCGCCTGAATGCCGCGCGCCGCCCCGATAGCCGCCGACAAGCCCGAGGCGCAGAGACGGTTTACCGTTTCGCCGGGCACCGTCACGGGCAGGCCGGCCAGCAGCGCGGCCATGCGGGCCACGTTGCGGTTGTCTTCGCCGGCTTGGTTGGCGCAGCCCAGAATGACGTCGGCAATTCCGGCCGGGTCCACCGAGGCGTTGCGGCGCAGCAGCTCCTCGATGACGAGGGCCGCCAGGTCGTCGGGACGCACGGGAGCCAGGGAGCCGCCGAAGTTGCCGATGGGCGTGCGGATGCCGTCGATGATATAGGCTTGGTTCATGTCAGAAGGGAAATCAAACTAGGTCGTGCTGACGTGGGGCCTCACCCCCTGGTCCCCTCTCCGAAAAGGAGAGGGAGAGCGGCTTTGGCATGCTTAGCACGACGTTCGGTTTGGTAGTACTAGGGAATTTCGTTGCTGGTGCGGTAGGAAGTGCCCTTGAATAAGGCAATCAGCTTCCCGTCTTGGTTGGTGAGGCGAATCTGGTAGACGCCGACTTTGTGCTTGAGGCTTTCCTCGCGGGATTCCACGGTAATCACGTCGCCGAGCTTGCCGGCTTCGAGGTAGTCGATGGTGACCGAGAGGCCCACGCTCTGGCGGCCGTGGCTGTTGCAAGCGAAGGCAAAAGCCGAATCGGCGGCCGAAAACGTGACGCCGCCGTGCAGGGCCTGAAAGCCGTTGAGCATGTCGGGGCGCACGGTGAAGTGCAGGCGGCAGTAACCCGGGCCGACTTCGTCGATCTGCAGGCCGAGCCAGTGGCTGAACGCGTCGTGGCGTAGCATCAGCTCCTGCACGGCCGCGGCCCGCTGCTGCTCGGGGCTAGTGGCTGCCAACTGACTCACGCTGAAAAAACGTTTGTTCGGCCTTTACCAGGCGGCGCAGCAGGGGGCTGGCGCGGTAGCGGTCCTCGTGGTATTCCTCGTACAGCGCGTCCAGCGTTTGCAGCACGGCGGGCAGGCCCAGCTCGTCGGCCCAGCGCAGCAGGCCTTTGGGGTAGTTCACGCCCTTGGTCATGGCCAGCTCCAGGTCTTCCTTCGAGGCCACGTGCAGGTGCAGCGCGTCCACGGCTTCGTTGATGAGCATGGCCAGGATGCGGTTGAGCACCTGGTGGCCCAAAGCTGGGTCGCGGGTGGGCTCGGGCGGCACGGCGCCTTCGCGGTAGTCGTAGAAGCCGCGGCCCGATTTGCGGCCGTAGTAGCCGGCTTCGAACAAGCGCTTCTGGGTGAAGCTCGGCTTGAAGCGCGGGTCGAAGAAGAAGGCCGTGAACACCGATTCGGTGACGCGGTAGTTCACGTCGTGGCCAATAAAGTCCATCAGCGCAAACGGGCCCATGCGGAAGCCGCCCAGCTCGGTCATGGCCCAGTCGATGGTAGCCGCATCGGCTACGCCTTCCTCCAGCAGGCGGATGGCCTCGCCGTAGTAGGGCCGCGCAATGCGGTTTACGATAAAGCCCGGCGTGTCCTGGCAGAGCACCGGCAGCTTGCCCCAACTCTGCACCAACGCACGGACCTCCTCGGCCAGCCCGGCGCGCGTCTGCACCGCCGGAATGACTTCCACCAGCTGCATCAGCGGGGCGGGATTGAAGAAGTGAATGCCGATGAAGCGCTCCGGCCGCTGGCAGGCAGCGGCAATGGAAGCAATGGACAGCGACGAGGTGTTGGAGGCCAGCACGCAGTCGGCCGACACCATGGCTTCCACGTCGCGGAACACGGACTGCTTCACGGCCAGGTCTTCCACAATGGCTTCGATGACCAGCCCGCAGTCGGCAAACGACTGCATGTCGTTGCAGGTCTTGACGCGGGCAATGGCGGCTTCGGCTTCCTCGGCGGTGAGCTTGCCTTTTTCGGCCAGCTTGCGCAGGTTATTGCTGATGCCGGTACTGGCGCGTTGCAGGGCGGCGTGGTTCTGGTCGAGCAGGCACACGGGGTGCCCGGCCTGGGCTACCACTTGCGCAATGCCCGCGCCCATGGCGCCGCTGCCGATGATGCCGACTTTGATGAGCGTACTCATTTATTGGCCGGTGAAGGTGGGTTGACGCTTTTCGAGGAAGGCCGCTACGCCTTCTTTGTAGTCGATGGTGGCGCCGGCGCGCAACTGGTAGTCGCCCTCGTAACGCAGCTGTTGGGCTAGGTCGTTGCCGAAGGTTACGTTGAGCAGCTGCTTGGTGTAGGCCAGGCCTTTGGTGGGCATGTTGGCCAGCTTGCGCACCAGCGCGTCGGCTTCCTGCTCGAAGGTCTCGTCGGAGAAGGTCTTGTAGATCATGCCCATCTGCACGGCTTCGGCGGCCGATACTTTGTCGCCGGTGAGCATGAGGGCCGAGGCGCGCTGCATGCCCACGAGGCGAGGCAGAAAGAAGGTGCCGCCGCTGTCGGGAATCAGCCCGATTTTGCTGAAGGCCTGAATAAACGAGGCCGACTCTTTGGCTACTACCACGTCGCAGGCCAGGGCCAGGTTGGCACCGGCGCCGGCGGCTACGCCGTTCACGGCGGCCACTACGGGCTTGTTCAGCTCGCGGATCAGCAGCACGATGGGGTTGTAGTGCTTCGCCACGATGTCGGCCACCTCGGGCGCATCCGGCCCGGTGATTTCCGCCAGGTCCTGGCCGGCGCAGAAGGCCTTGCCGGTGCCGGTAAGCAGCACGGCGCGCACTTCGGCGTTTTGCTGGCACTCACGCAGGCGCTCCTGCAGGGCCAGCGCCACTTCTTTGTTGACGCTATTGAAAACCTGGGGCCGGTTGAAGCGGATGGTCGCTACGCCGCCGTCGATGGAGAAGAGCAGGGGAGAATCGGGCATGTTTGGAGGGAGTGGGAAGTAGCAGGGAGAAGCTAGGGCTAGTTCTCCTCCTCAGCTGAGGAAGGGGCTAGGGGTGGTTGAAAGACTAGAATTAAAAAGCTAATACTAGATGACGTCTCAAACGTTAAGGTCAACCACCCCTAACCCCTCCTTAGCTGAAGAGGGGAACTAGCTCTAGCTTTAGTGGCACTTGAAATAGTCGAAGGGCTCTAGGCAGTCCAGGCACTGGTGGTGGGCCTTGCAGGCGGTGGAGCCGAACTGGCTGATCAGCTTGGTGTGGTTGGACCCGCAGTGCGGGCACTTGATGGCTTCTTCCTGACCGAAGAGGTTCAGGACGTGGCCGGTGGCGTCTTTGGGCGGGGCAATGCCGTAGGCTTCCAGCTTCTGCTTGCCGGCTTCTGACATCCACGCCGTGGTCCACGCCGGGCTGAGCTGGTTGTGAATCTGCAGCTTGGTGTGACCTTCGGCCAGCAGGCGCAGCCGGATTTCGGTGGCAATGGTGTTCATGGCCGGGCAGCCGGAGTACGTGGGCGTGATGGTGACGTGCACCTGCCCGTCGGCTTCCACCCGCACTGCGCGCACGATGCCCAGGTCCAGGATGCTGAGCACCGGCACCTCGGGGTCGGAAACCTCCTCCAGCAACTGCCAGATGCGCTCCTCAGTCGGTGCCGTTGCTTGCTCTACCATTTCATGCCGGGGTAAGCGCGTTGCATGTATTGCAGTTCGGCCAGCAGGTAGCCCAGGTGCTCGGAGTGGCGGCCGTCCTTGCCGCCCTTTTGCATGAACACGCCTTGGGGAACCGGCAGTGTGGCTTCCTCAAACACGCGGGCTACGTGCGCGTCGATCTGCTGCTGAATAGCAGCGTAATCGGGCACGAAACCGGCGGCTTGCAGGGTCTGCTCGGTGGTAGTGGGCGTCGTCAGCTCGCCGCGGTAGCGCCACAGGCTGCCGATGGCTTTTTCGAGGCGGCGGCGGCTTTCGTCGGTACCGTCGCCGAGGCGAATCACCCATTCCGAGCTCCACTTGATGTGGTAGGCGGCTTCCTTCACGGATTTCTCGGCAATGGCGGCCAGGTGCCGGTCGGGACCGGCCTGCAGCTGCACCAGCAGGTGGTAGTGGAAGCAGTCGTAGAGGAACTGCCGCAGGATGGTGTGGGCAAAGTCGCCGTTGGGCTGTTCCACCAGCAGCGGGTTGCGGTACTCTACGGCCGGGCGCAGGTAGGCCAGGTCATCTTCGGTGCGGCCCTGGCCTTCTAGCTCGGCGGCGTACTGGTAATAGCTTCGAGCCTCGCCCAGCAAATCCAGCGAGATGTTGGCCATGGCCAGGTCCTGCTCCAGGACGGGGCCATGCCCGCACCACTCGGAAATGCGGTGAGCCAGGATGAGGCTGGTATCGGCCAGCTGCAGCACGTAGCTGAACAGCTGCTGGCGCAGCTCCGGCGTTACGTCGGGCAGGCTGATGCTATCGGTGGATGCGTACATACGGCCCGCAGTTACATGTGCTTGATGGAATCCGGCACCGTGTAGAACGTGGGGTGGCGGTAGATTTTGTCGTTGGCCGGCTCGTAGAAGGCCGCCGCATCGTCGGGGTTGGAGGCGTGCACATGCTTGGACTCCACCACCCAGATGCTCACGCCTTCGAGGCGGCGCGTGTACACGTCGCGGGCGTTCTGGATGGCCATTTCGGCGTCGGCGGCGTGCAAGGAGCCTACGTGCTTATGGTCGAGGCCCTGCTTGCTGCGGATGAATACTTCCCACAGCGGCCATTCTTTTTGAGTCATGTTGAAATGCGTCTCACCCCCTGGCCCCCTCTCCGGTGGGGAGGGGGACTAGCTCTAGCTTTTGACTTCTAGAAACTGTCCGGGCCAGCAGGAAGAGGTATAAAGAGTTTGGGAGAGGAGGTTAAAACTAGAATCTAGTCCCCTCTCCTTTTTCGGAGAGGGGGCCAGGGGGGGAGACGACTACGCAGCTGCCGTTCCGGCGCGCTGCTTGCGCTTTTCGGCGTGGGCCAGGGCCGCTTCGCGCACCCAGGCGCCGTCTTCCCAGGCGTCCACGCGGGCCTGCAGCCGCTCGTGGTTGCAGGGGCCGTTGCCTTTTACCACGTCCCAGAACTCCTGCCAGTTCACGTCGCCGAAGTCGTAGCCCTGCTTGGCTTCGTTCCACTTCAGCTCGGGGTCGGGCACCGTCAGGCCCAGAAACTCGGCCTGCGGGACCATCATGTCCACGAATTTCTGGCGCAGCTCGTCGTTGGTGAAGCGCTTGATGCGCCACTTCATCGACTGCTCGGTGTTGGGCGAGTCGGCGTCCTTGGGGCCGAACATCATCAGCGTAGGCCACCACCAGCGGTTTAAGGCGTCCTGGGCCATCTGCTTCTGCTCGGGCGCGCCTTCGCAGAGGGTTTGCATGATTTCGAAGCCTTGGCGCTGGTGGAAGCTTTCTTCCTTGCACACGCGCACCATGGCGCGGGCGTAGGGGCCGTAGGAAGTGCGGCACAGCGGCACCTGGTTCAGGATGGCGGCGCCATCGACCAGCCAGCCGATGGTGCCCATGTCGGCCCAGCTCAGCGTGGGGTAGTTGAAGATGCTCGAATACTTGGCTTTGCCCGAGTGCAGGTCGGCCAGCATCTGGTCGCGGGTGGCGCCCAGCGTTTCGGCAGCGGAGTACAGGTAGAGGCCGTGGCCGGCTTCGTCCTGCACCTTGGCCAGCAAGATGGCCTTGCGCTTGAGCGAAGGAGCCCGCGTAATCCAGTTGCCCTCCGGCAGCATGCCCACCAGCTCGGAGTGCGCGTGCTGGGAAATCTGGCGGATCAGCGTCTTGCGGTAGGCATCGGGCATCCAGTCCTTGGGCTCGATGCGCACGTCGGCGTCGATGCGGGTCTGAAACTGTTCTTCGAGGTTGACTTCCAGGGTTTCCATGCCTCCTTAACAAAGATTAACTAACAGGCGTTAGTTAAAAGTAGAAAAAATTTTCACGCCAGGACTAAACGTCAAGCTATCAGTACTGATACAGGGGCTTACTGGTCAAAATCCACAACCACCTTCTCCGATGTCGGGCGGGCCTGGCAGGAGAGGACGTAGCCTTTGGCCACTTCGGTATCGGAGAGGGAGTAGTTTACGTCCATTTCCACCGTGCCTTCGGTTACGCGGCAGCGGCAGGTGCTGCACATGCCGTTTTTGCAGGAGTAAGGCGCATCGATACCGATTTCCAGCAGCGCGTCGAGGATGGTGTCGCCGTAGTACGACATTTCCAGTACCTGCTTCATGCCCTCCAGCTGCACCGTCACCTGGCTGTGCTTGTCGTCCTCGCCGATGGGGCGTTGGGCTTGCCGCTCAGCCGAGCGCTTACCGCCCTCGCCCGAGGTAAACATTTCGAAGTGCACCTTCTCGGGCGCCACGCCCGCTTCCGTCAGGGCTTCCTTCACGCCCAGAATCATTTCTTCCGGCCCGCAGATGAAGGCCTCGTCGATGTCCTGCGGCGGGATGATCTTGGAGAGGAACTGCTCCGTTTTCAGCTTATCGATGCGGCCGAAAAACAGGTCGGCGTCGCCGTGCTCCCGGCTGAGGATGTGGTACACGCTCAAGCGGTTGACAAACTTGTTCTTGAGCGCCTCAATCTGCTCCTTAAAGATTATGGAGTTGCGTCCGCGGTTGCCGTAAATCAGGTACACCTGGCTGTTGGGCTCCGTGAGCAGCACCGTCTTCACGATGGACATGACCGGCGTGATGCCCGAACCGGCAGCAAAGGCCACGTACAGCTTCTGGTTTTCGGGGTGTAGTTCGGTGTAGAAGCGGCCCATGGGCGGCATCACCTCCAGCTCTTCGCCCACGCGCAGCTGCTGCACGGCATGCGAGGAAAAGCGTCCCTCGGGCACCTGCTTGATGGCCACGCGCCACTCGTTATCGAGCGGGGAGGAGCAGATGGAGTAAGAGCGGCGCACTTCCTCGCCGTTCAGCTCGCGGCGGAAGGTGAGGTACTGGCCCTGGGTGAAGCGAAACGTGTCCTGCAGCTCGGCGGGCACGTCGAGGGCCACCGACACGCAGTCCGGCGTCTCGCGGACGATGCTCTTGACTTTGACTTTATGAAAACGGCTCATGTGATTCTAGTTGTCGGTTGTCCGGTGGGAGTTGTCAGGGTAGTGCCAGCGCGAACTGACAACCCGCAGCGGCCAACTTATTTGGCCAGGCCGGTGAGCAGCATGGTGATGATATGGTCTTCTAGTTCTTCGGCCGACAGCTCACGGCCGGGGCGGTACCAGAGCTCCACCCAGCGCACGGCCGAGAGGATGGTGAACAAGGCCACCGACACGTTGATGGGCTGAAATTCGCCGGCGGCAATGCCCTGCTCAATCAGCCGCGCAAAGCCCTTCTCGTAGTTTTTGCGGGCTTCCTTGAACTGCGTCAGCTGCGGCTCGGGCAGGTACTTCCAGTCGTGGTTGGCCACCGATACGGCCGGCCCGTCCTCAATCATCAGCCGGATGTGCAGCCGGATCAGCGCCTTCACCTTGTCGGCGTAGGAGGCCTCGGTCTGCTCGATGTCGGCCAGCTGGGAGATGTACGTGTGGGCGATGCGCGTGCAGATCAAGTCCAGGATTTCGTCCTTGGACTTGATATGGTTGTACATGCTGGCCGCTTCCATGCCCACTTCCCGCGCCAAATCACGCATGGAAGTACCGCCGAAGCCCTTCTGCTTGAAGAGTTTGGCGGCTTCGTCGAGGATGAGCTGGCGGCGGTTGGGCCTGCGCGACGATGGCTCCGGGTGTTTCTCCGGGGTAGCGCCTTCGGTAGCGGGGGCACCGGCAATGGGTTTCGGGGTCATAGCAGTTTTGGCGGCTTACAGGTGGCGCAGGTCTTTCACGCGGTTGAGCTTGCCGCCCTCGCTGCGCGGCAGCTGCCCGCTACCCAGCAAGGTGACCTTCATGCTTAGCCCGATGTTGTCCTTAATCTTCTTGGTAAACTGGCCCTGCAGCTGCCGCAGCGCGTCGTGCTGCTCGATAACGTCAGCCGTGAGCGTAGTCAGGCCCAAGGCGCGCAGCAGGGCTTCGGCCACTTCCACGCTTACTTCCACTTCGTCCAGGCTGCCGCGGCGGGTGGCCACCACCTGGTAGTTGGGCGAGGCGTGCTCCAGCGCGGCAATGATGTCTTCCACCTGGGTAGGAAAGAAATTGACGCCGCGGATGATGAGCATGTCATCGGCGCGGCCGCGGATGGGACCCATTTTGACGTGGGTACGCTTTTCGGAGTGCGCGTAGTAAATGTTGGTGATGTCGCCGGTCCAGTAGCGGAGCACGGGCATGGCCTTTTTGGTGAGCGTGGTAAAGACCAGCACGCCCAACTCGCCCTCGGCCACTGGCTCGCCCGTGTCTTTGTCCACCACTTCGGGCAGGAAGTGGTCTTCCCAGATGTAGCTGCCTGTGCCGCGCTCGTCCACGTCCTCCTGCGACACGCCCGGGCCCATGATTTCGCTCAGCCCGTAAATATTGGTGGCCGCTACCTGCAGGCCCTGTTGCACCTGCGTGCGGATGGCCTCGTTCCAGGGCTCGGCCCCGAGCACGGCGTAGCGCAGGTTGATGTCGTCGAAGCCGATGCCGCGCTTGACCAGCTCCTCGGCCAGCACCTGGGCGTAGGAGGGCGTGGCGCAGATGATTTCGGGCCGGAAGTCGCGCAGCAGGGTCAGCTGCCGGTCGGTGCTGCCGCCCGAAACGGGAATGACGGTGAGGCCTAGCTTTTCGGCGCCGTAGTGCAGGCCCAGGCCGCCCGTAAACAGGCCGTAGCCGTAGGCGTTCTGCACCTTCATGCCCGGCCGGCAACCCGCAGCGGCCAGCGAGCGGGCCACCAGTTCGCTGAAAGTATCTAAGTCGGCGGCGGTATAGCCCACCACGGTGGGCTTGCCGGTAGTGCCGCTGGAGCAGTGCAGCCGCGCTACCTCCGTCTCGGGCACCGCGAAAAGGCCGAAGGGGTAGTTGTCGCGAAAGTCGGTCTTCTTGGTGAAGCCCAGTTTGGGCAGATCATCCAGGCCCCGGAACGTGGTGGGGTTGATGCCCAGGGCATCGAGCTTCTGCCGGTAAAACGGTACGCGGGCGTGCACGTAGGCCACCTGCTCCTTCAGGCGCGCGTTCTGCAAAGCGCGCAGCTGCGGCAACGGCAGGCGTTCAACGTCGGGATTGAACAGCATGGGCGGGAGTGGGAAAGCGGTGGCGGAGCGGTGCTACCAAGGTAATGACTTTTTACTTCAAACGAATGTTTGTTAGTATTTGGTTTAAGTCCTTAGCCAATTGTTATCGATTCGGTGCCTAAGAAAGGCCCTGGATAGATAAAGCCAGCGGCCAAGCCGGCAATACCGCCGAGCTTGATCTACGAAAAGCGCAGCTAACGCGAAATTTTTCAATTGTTTTTTAAAGGGCCGTCGGCGCACTGCTAGGAGCACGCTGCTTCGAACAACTTCGGAAATCGGCTTAGCTGGCGTGTGCGCTAAGAGTACAAGCCACTGACTATACTTCCTGAAAACGTCCGCTGCACGCTCGCGCGGGCATTCTATAGGCTTGTTTTTCTGCAAGCAAGGAGAAATATTTGAGTACATCGGAGTCCCAACTGTTGCCCTTTGGCGCCTCGCTCCGATGCCGACGCGGCGCTGTCCGCCCGCGGGCTGAAGCCCGCCATCCTACGCGCACCGACCTACCATTCCCAACCCAAACACCATGAAAAAACTGTTTACCACGCTTTTTAGCGCGGCGGCTACGGCTTTGTGCCTGGCCAACGCCGCGCAGGCCCAAAGCTACCAGCAGGTATGGGCCGACGAGTTCAATGGCAGCATCAGCTCCAGCTGGGTTTTTGAAACCGGCGGAGGCGGCTGGGGCAACAACGAAAAGCAGTACTACCAGCGGGCCAACGCCACCGTCAGCGCTACCGACCTCATTATCACGGCGCGCCGGGAAAACGTGGGCGGTATGCCGTACACCTCGGCGCGCATGAAAACGCAGGGAGTAAAGCAGTTTCAGTTCGGTAAAATCGAGGCGCGCATGAAGCTGCCGCAGGGGCAGGGGCTGTGGCCGGCGTTCTGGATGCTTGGGGCCAACATCGGGCAGGTGGGCTGGCCGGCCTGCGGCGAAATCGACGTGATGGAGCACATTAATGCCGAAAACAAGGTGTACGGCACCGTGCACTGGGACAGCAACGGCCACGCCGAATACGGCGGCAACATCGTGACCTCACCCGACGCCTACCACGTGTACACGGTGGAGTGGGAGCCCACGTACATCCGCTGGTTTGTGGACGGGGTGAAGTACCACGAAATCAACATCACCAACGGCACGGGCAGCACCGAGGAGTTTCAGCGGCCCTTCTTCCTGCTGCTGAACCTGGCCGTGGCCGGCAACTGGCCCGGGCAGACGGTGGATGAGAGCCGACTGCCGGCCTCGATGTACGTCGACTACGTGCGGGTATACCAGAAAACCACTGCGCCTACGCCCAGCTCGCTCACCATTCAGGCCGAGAGTTATTCATCAATGAATGGGGTGCAGCTGGAAGGCTGCTCCGATACGGGCGGCGGGCAGGACGTGGGCTGGATTGACACCGGCGACTGGATGGCTTACAGCTCCATCAACTTCCCCACTTCGGGCACTTACACCATCGAGTACCGCGTGGCCAGCCCGAGCGGTGGGCGCGTGTCGAGCGACCTGAACGCGGGCGCGACGCAGCTCGGCGCCATTAACGTGCCGGCGACGGGCGGCTGGCAGAACTGGACCACCGTGGCGCAGACGGTGAACGTGAATGCGGGCACCTACAACTTCGGTGTCTTCGCGCAAACTGGCGGCTGGAACCTGAACTGGATCCGCATCACCAAAGCTGGTGCCGCCCGCGCCGCCAGCGTCACGACCAGCACGACGCGCCTCGATGACCGCGCAGGTACGCTGGAACTGTACCCCAACCCGCAGAGTGCTGGCCAGTCCGTGACGCTGCAGCTCGGCGGGGCCTTCGCCGGGCAGCCGACCGAAGTGCGCATCACCAGCCTCGACGGCAAGCAGCTGTGGCAGCAGACGGCCACCAGCAGCACCCTGGAGCTGAACCGCGACGCGCGCCTGGCCGCCGGCGTGTACTTGGTGCGCGTGAGCAACGGCAAGACCAGCGCCGTGCAGAAGCTGGTGATTCACTAGCCCGGGCCCCACTGCCTAACAAGCCAGGCGGCGAGGAACCACACCAGCTAGGTTCCTCGCCGCCTGGTGCAGCTGCCTTCCTCCTTTTCAGAAATACTATTTACCGCCTGGTCGCCGCAAACCGGGGCGCGGCCTGCTGCGCACTACTCCCAACGGCGGCCTTTTTCTCCACCAACCCAATCCCAACCCTATGAAGCAAGCTTTCCTCCGTTATTGTGGCCTGAGCGCGCTGCTGGCCGGCTCCTTATCGGCCGCGGCCCAACAGCGCTCGGACACCCGCTACGAACTCGGCAGCACCCAGGACCTGGTGCGGCAGCTGGAAACCGAAGTGACAGCTAAAAGCGCCCGGCAGGCGCGCCCCGTGGTGACGCTGCGCGTATCGCCGAGCCTGGCTTACAGCGGTGTGGTTAATTACCGGGAAGACCTTGCCCGCGACGGCGAGTACGTGGTGGGCGCCATTCAGGGCGTGCCCGGGGCCTCTTTTCAGCTGCGCGTAACGGGCCAGCAGGTAGAAGGCCATATCGTGCTGCGCACCAGCCGAAAGGCCTACCGCTACTCCGCCGATGCCCGCGGCCGAGCCTTTGTGGAGCCCGTGGACATCGACAAAGTGGTGTGCGTGGACTACGGCAAGCCCCGCGGCTACCTGGAAAAGGCGCCGGCTGCCCCGGCGGGTACGGCCAACCGCATCAGTGTCGTTTCCCTGCAAAGCCTGCCCGGCGCCCGCGGCTGCGTGATGCTGGACGTGGACGGCTACAGCCTGCCGGCCGGCACGGGCTGGAACAACGGCAATGCCTACAACGCGCCCTCGGCCAATATGACCGATGCCAACGTGCAAGCGATGTGGGAGCTGGTGAGCGAGGATTTTCGCCCGTTCAGCATCAACGTGACTACGGACGAGGCGGTGTTCAACTCCTACCCGAAGAACATGCGCATGCGCTGCGTTATTTCGCCCGGCAGCGGCAGCACCATTGCGCCGGGCGCGGGCGGCGTGGCCTTCCTAACTTCGTTTAAAACCAATGACGACACGCCCTGCTGGGTGTTTATGGCCGACCCCAAGAGCGGCGGCGAAGCCGCCTCGCACGAGGTGGGGCACACCCTGGGCCTGAGCCACGACGGCCGCCTGAGCCCGAAAGAAGAGTATTACACCGCGCAGGACAACGCCGGCGCCTGGGCACCCATCATGGGCGCGGGCTACTACAAGCCCGTGACGCACTGGAGCCGGGGCGAATACAACTCCGCTAGCCAGACCCAGGACGACCTGGCCATCATGGCCAGCGCCACCTACAACGTGGGCTACCGCGCCGATGACCACGGCAACAGCATAGCTACGGCTACGGCTCTGGCGCGCAACGGCAACGGCCTGAGCAGCAATGGCCTTATTACCACTACCGGCGACCAGGACTATTTCTCCTTCAGCACCGCCGGGGGCACGGCCAGCTTCAGCGTGAATACGGTGAGCCGCTACGGCAACCTCGACATCGTGGCGCGGCTGTTCAACAGCGCCGGCAGCCTGCTGGGTACTTACGATACCGGCGGGGGCGGTAACCTGAACGTGTCGTTTAGCGCCTCGCTGGGCGCAGGCACCTACTATCTGCAAATCGACGGCACGAGCTCCGGCAACCCCGTTACGGATGGCTACTCCGACTACGGCTCCCTGGGCACGTTCAGCATTAGCGGCTCGGCGCCGGCGCCGGCCAGCGGTGGCGTGGCCACTGTGTACAAGGACTGCAACTACTCGGGTACGGCCGTGGGCCTGCCGGTGGGCGACTACACGCTGGGCGCGCTGCAAAGCCGCGGCGTGCTGAACGACGACATTTCCTCGCTCACCATCAACGGCGGCTACCAGGTGGTGCTCTATGAAAACGACAACTTCACCGGCTCCTCGCTCACCCTCACGGCCAGCAACGGCTGCCTGGTAAACAACGTGCTGGGCACCGGCAACTGGAACGACAAGGCCACCTCAATGCGGGTGCAGGTGGCGCCGGCCGCGTTTAGCCTGCTGCTCGAAGCCGAAGCGGCCAGCGTCAACAACGGCATGAGCGCCGAAGCCTGCGCGGAAGGCGGGCAAAACATGGGCTGGGTGGATGCGGGGGACTACCTGGTGTGGAACAACATCACCTTCCCGACCACGGGCAGCTACACCATCGAATACCGCGTGGCCAGCGGGGCCAGCGGCGGGACCATTTCGGCTGACCTCAACGCCGGCTCTATTCAATTCGGCAATACGGCCATTCCTGGCACCGGCGGCTGGCAGAACTGGACGACGGTGTCGAAGACGGTGAACGTCAACGCCGGCACCTACAACTTCGGCATCTACGCCCAGTCCGCCGGCTGGAACATCAACTGGGTGCGCATCTCCAAGGCTGGCGTTGCCCGCGAAGCGTTGGCTGTGCAACCGGCTGCGGAGGTTATTGCGCCCAGCAGCCTGAGCCCGGCAAGCCTGGAGCTGTACCCCAACCCGGTGACGGACCGCCTGCACCTGCGCGCTACCCAACTGCCCGCTGATGCCCGCTACCAGATACTGGACGCCTGGGGCAAGCCCGTGGCCCGCGGGGTCGTGGGGGCCGGTGGCATCGACGTGGCAACGCTGAAGCCAGGCCTGTACTCGCTGGTGCTGACCGCCGGCGAGAAGCTCGTGGCCACCCGACGCTTCCTCAAATAGCAGATTGCCTACCTGAAAAGCCCGGCCGCTTGGTCGGGCTTTTTGCCGCCTAGCCCAAGCCGGGGCCTGGAAGAACCTTCACCACCAACTCTCCGCTTATGAAAACCAACTCTATGCTCACGCGCGCCCTGGCTTTGCTGGCGCTGCTACTGGCCGCCGGGCCTGCCTGGGCGCAGTTTCGCGTCATCGGCTACGTGCCCTCGTGGGCCGGTACGGTGAGCAGCGTGCAGTACAACAAACTGACGCACGTCAACTACGCTTTTCTGCTGCCCACCAACACCGGCGGCCTGCAGCCCATCGAAAACCCCGCGAAGCTGCAAAGCCTCGTCTCGACGGCCCATGCCAACGGGGTGAAAGTGCTGATTTCGGTGGGTGGCTGGAATAATGGCGACGACTCGGCCTTCGAGCAGTTGGCCGCCAACGCCACCTACCGCACCAATTTCGTCAATAACATCGTCAGCTTCTTGAATCAGTACGGCCTCGACGGCGCCGACATCGACTGGGAGTACCCCGACGCGGGCGCTTCGGCCAACAACTACGCGGCCCTGATGCAGCAGCTCTCGACGGCCATGCACACGCGCGGCAAGCTGCTGACGGCCGCCGTGGTGGGCACCGGCGGCGACAGTATCCTCGGCAGCGTGTTTGGCTACGTGGATTTTCTGAATCTGATGGCCTACGACGCCAACAACTTCGACCACTCCACCTACAGCTACGCCACGCAGTCCATCAACTACTGGAAGGGTAGGGGGTTGCCGGCCGCCAAACTTTCGCTGGGCGTGCCCTTCTACGGCCGGCCCAGCTGGGAGTCTTTCGCGCAGCTCATAGCCCGCGGCGCCGACCCATACGCCGACGTGTTCAGCGGCGTGGGCTACAACGGCATCAACACCATCAAGAGCAAAACCAATCTGGCCTTCGACCAAGGCAGCGGCATCATGATCTGGGAGTTGTCGCAGGATGCCACCGGCACTTACTCCCTGCTGACGGCCATCAACCAGGTGGTGGTGCAGCGTAGCGGGGCGGGCACTACGCGCTACCCGATTCCGGGCAAGATCGAGGCAGAGAACTACGCGGCGCAGTCGGGCACGGACAAGGAAACGACTACCGACACGGGCGGCGGGCAGAACGTGGACTGGTACGAAACCGGCGACTGGCTGGACTACGCGGTAAGCGTGGCCACGGCGGGCACGTACACGGCGCAGTTCCGCGTGGCCTCCGCCAATGGCGGAGCCACCCTGCAACTGCGCAACAGCTCAGGCGCGGTGCTCGGAAGTATCAGCGTGAGCAATACCGGCGGCTGGCAGTCGTGGCAGACAATCAGCACCAACGTCACGCTGCCCGCCGGCAACCAAACCCTGCGCCTGTACGCGGCGGCCTCCACAGGCTGCAACGTCAACTGGCTCAACTTCGCCGGCGCAGCTACGTCCGGGACCCTCATTCAGGCCGAGAGCTATTCATCAATGAATGGGGTGCAGCTGGAAACGACAACCGATACGGGCGGCGGGCAAAATGTGGGCTACATCGATGCTGGCGACTGGATGGCTTACAGCTCCATCAACTTCCCCACCTCGGGCGCTTATACCATCGAGTACCGCGTGGCCAGCCCGAGCGGCGGCACCCTCTCTTCGGACCTGAACGCTGGCTCGATTCAGCTAGGCAACACGACAGTGCCGGCAACGGGCGGGTGGCAGACGTGGGCGACGGTAGCGCAGACGGTGAACGTGAATGCGGGCACCTACAACTTCGGTGTCTTCGCGCAAACTGGCGGGTGGAACCTGAACTGGATCCGCATCACCAAAGCCAGTGCCGCCCGCAGCGCCAGCGTCACGGCTAGCAGCGCCGCAGCTGAGTGGGGCAGGATGGAGCTGTACCCAAACCCCGTGCACGAGCAGCTGACCGTGCAGCTCCCGCAGGGGCAGGCCGCGCAGGAGCTGACGGTAACCAACATGCTCGGGACCGTGCTGCAGCGGCAACGAACCGCTGGCAACGTGGCCACGGTGCAGGTGCCCACGGCCGGACTGCCGGCTGGGGTATACCTACTGACGGTTAAGTCGGAAGGTGGTACGCAGACGCAGCGGTTTGTGAAGGAATAACAGCGGCGGTTATCTACAGGGCAGGCTCGGTGTGTACGCACGCCGAGCCTGTTTTTGTGCCCTTACAACTGCTGATGAGGAGGAAGTAGCCGGTAAGGTGACAGCAGTAAAAGCTTGTAGATATAGAAGTTGGCAGGCCAGTGACCCAGCGCTGTAGGACCACGAAAAAATACCGCAAGCAATAATATTTTTCGTTGTTTGTTATCTGCCTCCGTGCCTGAATGACGGAGCACCCGTGGGGCCTGCGCACTGCAATTACGTGACAAACCGTGTGGTGTAAGCGTACACACGTAAGCGTAAAACGGCCATTTTAGCCCATTAAGGCATTTTCGGCGCTTGCTTTTGGCTAACAACACCCCTAGTTTTGGTTACCCTCCGATACCCGGATAGCCGCGGCATCACGCTCGCAGCCGGCTTCTTCCAAGAAAGCCAAAACGAACCGGAGGTTTCCCCGCTCTACTTGCTCCGCGTTGGGGCGTACGGCTTCCCCAAGCCGCTGCCCCGACAACCTACCGGTTCCACGCCCTGGTAGTGGTTGCCTCCCGCCCGGGAGGTCAGCCGGCTCACTGCCCGCTCATTCCCCAACCACAACACCCGTTATGAAATCAACTTTACTCCCTGGCCGGGCCGGGCAGTGGCTGCGCCGTAGTGCGGCCTTGTGCGCCGCCGGCGTGGGCCTGGCATGGCTGCTACCAGCCGCCGTGCACGCCCAATGCAACCAGCTCGTCTGGCAAGACGAATTCAACACCGCCGGTGACCTGAGCAAGTGGCGCGTGTACGAAGGCGACGGCTGCGCCGAGGGCAACTGCAACTTCGGCAACGCCGAGCTGCAGGCCTACCGCGCCGCCAACGCCGTGGTGGCTGGCGGCAACCTCACCATCACCACCCGCTACGAGGCCAGCACCGTGGGCGGGCGCAGCTACAGCTACACGTCGGCCAAGCTGTTCTCGAAAACGGCCGCCGGTGCGCTGCAAACCTTCAAGTACGGCCGCATCGAGGCCTGCATCAAGCTGCCTTCGGGGCAGGGCGTGTGGCCCGCCTTCTGGATGCTGCCTGACCCCGGCAACTGGCCCTCCACCGGTGAAATCGACATCATGGAGGCCAAGCACAAGAACCCCACCTCGGTAGCGGGCACCATTCACTACGACGACAACGGCTGGCACTTTACCGGCCGCGAAACTTCGGGCACGGTGGACCTGAGCGCTGGTTTCCACACCTACGCCGTGGAGTGGAGCCCGAACCAGATCAAGTGGTTTATCGACAACACGCTCTACCACACGGCCTCGCCCAAGACCACCTCGGGGGGCTCCTGGCCCTTCAACGACGGCAACTTCTACCTGATGCTCAACGCGGCGGTAGGCGGCCCAGGCACCGGCTTTACCGGCAACCAGAATCCCAATCCGGCCGACTTCCCCACCACCATGCAGGTGGATTTTGTGCGCGTCTACAAAGGCACGTACAACTACGCCGTGCTCGGCGACGAATCAGTATATCAGAACGATACCAACAAAACCTACCGCCTCGACGCGGTGACGGGGGCCACGTACAACTGGTCGGTGCCGGCGGGCTCCACCATTACGGCCGGACAGGGCACCAACGCCATTCAGGTAAACTGGGGTACCTCGGCCGGCGGCAACGTGACCGTGACGACTGCCGTGAGCGGCTGCCCGACGGGCTCATACGCGCTCGGCGTCACCGTCAGCCCAGCCTTGCAGCTGGATAAGATCTACGAGGATTTTGAGGCTAACCGCTTCGTTACCTACGCCTCCGCTACCGGCACGCTCACGCAGGCCCTGGCCAACCCGGTGAGCAGCGGGCAGAACACCTCTGCCAAAGTGGCCAGGTACGTTCGTAACTCCACGGAGCAATACGATGTGATTTCGCTGCGCAACCTGGGCATCGGCAACGCCAACGACTACGTGGCCGGGCGCCGCAAAATCTACCTCGACGTGTACTCCACGGCGCCAGTGGGCAGCAAAGTTACCCTGCAGCTGGAAAACAGCGCGGTGACAACGGCCACCAACTTCCCGCTGGGTCGGCACAGTGCTTACCGCGCCTACACGACCCGGCAAAATGCCTGGGAAACCCTGGAATTCGACCTGGAGCGCAGCATCGACGCGGGCACCAGCATCTACAGCATCGACAACGTAACGCTGCTGTTTCAGCCCGCCACCAACTCCGGCGCCACGTTCTACTTCGATAACCTGCTGGTGAAGAAAGAGGCCGATAAGCCCATTCTGAGCACCGACGTGCTCATCAACTACGACGGCACGGCCCGCATCACGCAGAACGCGACCAAAACCAACGGCACTTACACGGCAAATTTTGCCAACCCCTCAGCCACGGGCCTTAATACCTCGGCCAAGGTGGCGAAGTACGTGCGCAACGCGGCTGAGCAGTATGACGTGCTGTTTTTTGACGCCGGGCCGGCGGGTACCATCATTGAGGACGCGGCCTTGTTCAAGAACCAGACCTACCAGATTCAGGCCGACGTGTACACAGCCGCGCCGGTGGGTACCGCCGTGCTGCTGAACCTGCAGAACAAAGCCGCCGCGGCGGGTACGTATCCTGCCGGCCGCAACAGCACCTGCGAGGCGCGCACCAGTGCGCAAAATGCCTGGCAGACGCTGACCTTCAACTACGTGACCTCGCCCGACGGGGGCACGGCCAACGTGGCCATCGACGAGCTGGCCTTCCTGTTTGGCAACAACTCCAACACCGGCGACACCTATTACGTCGACAACATCCGCATCGTGAAGCGCGCCGCCGCGCCGACCTACGCGGCCGGCACCGTGTTCGAGAACTACGACGCGACGCGCAACCTGACTTTCCTCAGCGCCAATGGCACCTACGCGGCCGTGGTCAACAACCCGTCGGCTACGGGCCTAAACACCTCGGCCAAGGTGGGGCAATACACCCGCAACGTGGCCGAGCAGTACGATGTGCTGGCTTTCCGCAACCTGCTGACCACCGATGGCAGCGCCTACAAGCGCGGCGACAAGGTGTTTGCCATGGACGTGTACACCAACGCGCCGGCCGGCACCGTCATCAGCTGGCAGCTGGAAAGCAGCGCCGCCTCGCGCCCGCAGAACTACCCCACGGGCCGCCACAGCATTTACCAAGCCGCGGTGAAGCAGAGCAACGCTTGGCAGACGCTCATCTTCACCTTCGCTAGCGCCCCGGACCCCGGCACGCCTGACGCGGACGTGGACAACTCGGTGCTGCTATTCGCGCCCAACTCGCTGACGGGGTACGTATTCTACGTCGATAACCTGCGCAGCCTGACCAAGAATTCGACCGCGCCAAATACGCCGCCCACAGTCAGCCTGACCTCGCCCACCAGCGGCGCGACATTTGCGGCGCCGGCCAGCATCACGGTATCGGCCAACGCTGCCGACGCCAACGGTACTGTAGCGCAGGTACAGTTCTTCAACGGCTCCACCTCCTTGGGCATCGACACGAGCAGCCCCTACAGCATCAACTGGACGGGCGTGGCTGCTGGCACTTACACAATTACGGCCGTGGCCACCGACAACGCTGGGGCCGCTACCACATCCGCCGCCGTAACGGTGACGGTGGGCAGCACGCCCACAGCCACCAACCTGGCCCTGAACAAGCCCACCTTCACTTCCTCCACGGAAAACACTGGCACGCCCGGTTCGGCCGCCGTGGACGGCAACGCCGCCAGCACCCGCTGGAGCAGCGCCTTCGCCGATCCGCAGTGGCTGTACGTGGACCTGGGTGCCAGCTACAACGTAAGCCGCGTGAAGCTGACCTGGGAAGGCGCTTACGGCAGGGACTACCTGGTGCAGGTATCGGCCGATGCCGCCAACTGGACCACCATCAAGACCGTCTCGGGCAATACCGCGCTCATCAACGACCACACCGGCCTGAGCGGCACCGGGCGCTACGTGCGCATGTACGGCACGGCCCGCGGCACCACCTACGGCTACTCCATCTACGAGCTGGAGGTGTATGGCACGGCCGCTACCGGTGGCACTAACCCGGGCGGCAGCGGCGTGTGCAGCGGCACCGTGGCCAATGGCGACTACCGCTACGAAGTATCGACGACCAACGGCACGGTGAACTGGACCTTCATTCCGCAGGCGCCCATTGCGGGCAGCACCATGGCCTTGATTTATGTGAAAGTGGGCAGCGGCGGCTACGGGGGCTACCAAATGACGGCTTCCGGCAGCAACTTCACCTTCTCGCAAGCGCAGCCCGCCGGTACGGCGCTGTCGTTCTACTTCACCTACCGCGTAGGCACTACCACGGCCGAGCGCAACTCCAGCGGCACGCCCCACAGCTACACCGCCGGTGCTACCTGCACGGGCAGCCGCGTGGCGCTCAGTACCCATAGCGCCGCTGCCGAAGCTGCCCTGGCCTACCCGAACCCGGTGAGCGAGCAGCTGACCGTGAGCCTGCCCGCTGGTGCATCCGCGACCATCAGTCTAACCGACGCCCTGGGCCGCGAAGTGTTGAAGCAAACGGCTACCCAAGCGACTTCGATGCTGGACGTGCATCGGCTGCGGCCGGGCATGTACGTGCTGACGGTGCGCAGCAGCGCCGGCGTACACACCCAACGAATCATCAAACAGTAACAAGAAGTGAGTGAATGCGAGGACAACGGGGCGGGGTTTCTCCGCCCCGTTTCTCGCTTTGCGGCTTCGATTGCCTTTACCTGCGTACCGCGTATGAATCTGCTTGCCCCCTCTGCCTTTTGCCAACGCATTGCTTCCCCGGCCACGAAGGCCACGCTGCTAGCGGGCCTGCTGAGCCTGACGACTCTTGCCGCTCCGGCCCAGCAGCTGAGCCGGCTCAGCGCCAAGGCAACGCAGGTAGTGAATGCCCAGGGTAAGCCGGTAGTACTGCGCGGGGTGAACGTGGGCGGGTGGCTGCTGCAGGAAAGCTACATCCTCAAAACCGACACCTTGGGCTGCCAGCGGCGCATTCAGCAGGGTTTGCTGCGCGTGATGCCCGAAAAGGACATGGAGGAGTTTTACCGGCAGTACCGCGCCGGCTTCGTGACCAAGGCCGACATCGACTTCATTGCCCAGCAGGGCTTTAACTGCGTGCGCCTGCCGTTTCACTACGACTTGTTTCTGACCCAGGAACAACGCCGCGCCCGTACCAAAGTCCTGCAAAGCCCTAATAACCCGGCCGCCGTGACGGCCTACGTGCAGGGGCTCAGCCAGTGGTACGACGAAGGCAAGCTCTTCACCGATGCCAAGCAGCTCGATGGCTTCCGCTTCATCGACAACGTGCTTGGCTGGTGCGCGGCCAACAACATGTACGTGGTGCTCGACCTGCACGCCGCGCCCGGCGGCCAGGGCACCGACCCCAATATCAACGACAACTTCCTGCCCCTGGACCTGTGGAAGCGCCGCGACGCCAAGGGCCGCCTGATTTACCAGGACGTGACCGTGCGCCTGTGGGAGCAGCTGGCCCGCCGTTACAAAAACGACGCGCGCGTGGCCATGTACGACCTCATCAACGAGCCGCACAACGCCAACGCGGCCAACGGCATGTCGGCTGACAATGCCGAGCTGAACGTACTCTATAGCCGCCTCATCGATGCCGTGCGCGCTCAAGGCGACTCGCACCTGCTGATGCTGGAGGGCAACGGCTACGGCAACGAGTACACCAACCTCACGCCCGACAAGCTGCGCGTGAAGGACAAGACCAACCTCGTCTACAACGCACACCGCTACTGGTGCCCCAACGACGCGGCGGCTAACGACCCGAACCCCAATCAGATCAACTTGGTGCACAACCTCGCCGCCTTCCGCGACCGGTGGCAGGTGCCGGTGTGGGTAGGGGAGACGGGTGAAAACTCCAACGAGTGGTTTGCGGCCGCTGTGCAGCAGCTCAACGCCCAGCACATCGGCTGGTGCCACTGGAACCTGAAGCGGGTCGACGCCGGCACCAGCTTCTTGCGGGTGAAGCCCTACGGCAGCATCCTGACTGCCGAAGGCCGTGCTGCGCTGCTGCGCAACAGCCAGTTCCGCAACTGCGAAGTGAACAAGGACGTGCTTTTTGCCCTCACCCAACCTACGGCGCAGCGTCCCTTTGCCGCGCATACGTTGCCGGGCACCCTCTTTGCCTCCGATTACGACTACGGCCGTGAGGGCCAGGCCTACCACGATGACTACGCCGCCCGCACCGATTACCGCGAGCTGAAGCCCACCAACCGTGGCGGCGCCTACCGCAACGACGGGGTCGATATCCTGCCCGTGCAGGATGCCGGCTCCAACGGCTACGGCGTAGGCCATACCGCCGCGGGCGAGTGGCTAAGCTACACCGTGACGGTGCCCAAAGCCGGTAGCTACAGCGTGCAGCTGCGCGCTACCAATGCTACCGCCGCCCCGGCCCAACTGCTGCTCAAGCTGAACCAGGCCACGGTGGGCACTTTCAACGTGGCCCCGGCGGCCTCCGAAGCGGCAGGCTGGCAGACGGTTAATGGCGGCACGCTGACCTTGCCTGCCGGCACGCACACCCTGCAGCTCTTCGTGGCGCAGCCGGGCGCTGTGGTCAGCTGGCTACGCTTCGGCGACGCTGCCTCGGCTCCGCAAGGCGGTCAGTAAAAGCTTGTTGTTTCTTGCACCGGACAGCCGCCCCCGCGGCTGTTGTCGGTTCTTCCGTTTGCCCGCGGTGCGGGCCGGCCTGCACCACGCGGCCGGAAAGCGGCACAATGCGGGTAGTTTCTATAACTTGTAAGCTACCATGCGCCCCACCTTACCCATTCCCACCCGTTCCACTCGTTCCGCCGTGGCTGGCCCGCGGCATTGGTGGCAGCTGTTGCTGCTTTGTTTCTTACTCATTGCCCAGGCGGCCGGCGCGGCAGCCAGCCCCGGCCCAGAAGAGCGGCTGCACGTGCGCACCGGCGACGAAGAGCTGTTTATCGAGCCGCGCAACTACAGTGTGCTGGAGGACCCCACCGGCAAGCTCACCCTGCAGGACGTGCAGCAGCCGCAGCACGCGGCCCATTTTGTAGCCGGCTCCAGCATTTCCACCAACATGCAGCACCCCGGCGTGGCCTACTGGCTGCGCCTGACGGTGCAGGCCCACGGCCCGCAGCCGCAGCACTGGTACCTGGAGCTCTACGATTCGCACCTGAGCGACGTAGTGTTCTTCCCCCAGGCGGAAGTACCTAACAATCTGGTGCACACCGGCGCCGATAAGGCATTTTCCTCGCGTCCTTACGCATACAAAAACTTTCTGCTGCGCCTGCCCCTGCGTGGCGACGAGGTGCAGACGTATTACCTGCGCCTGCAGGCCAACTCCAAGACCAGCTTTCTGGCGCGCCTGCGCACCGAGCAGGGCATCGTGGAGTGTTTTCAGCAGGAATACGGCCTGCTGGGCGCTTTTTATGGCGTTTTGCTCATCATGGTGGTGTACAACCTGTGCTTGTACTTCTTCACTCATGAGCAGACCTACGTGCGCTACGTGCTCTACGTGCTGAGTTGCAGCTTGGTATTCCTGTCCGAAGACGGCCTGGGTTTTCAGTATCTGTGGCCCAACCATCCGTGGTTTAATCAGCTGGTTATCACCAGCTCGGCGCCGCTGCTGCTGCTCACGTTCAGCTACTACGCCCGCCACTTCCTCGACGCTCCGCAGCGCCTGCCCAAGTATGACCCCTGGATGCGCAACGTGGTGCTGTTCAGTGCCGCGGCCCTGCTGCTGGATGCCTTCTGGTGGCAGTCCGACCTGAGCTTCTGGTTCTACCTGCTGCCCTATGGCATGCTGTTCTACGCGGCCCTGCGGGTGTGGCAGCGTGGCTTCCGTCCGGCACGTTTCTTTGTTTTGTCGCACACTTTGGTAGTGGTGAGTGTGGGCTTCCTTATCCTGCGCAAGCTGGGCATCGACACCTTTACCAACACCTTCACGGTGTACAGCATGAACGTCGCCTTCGTGACGGAAGTGGTGGTGCTGTCCTACGCGCTGGGCGAGAAAATCAAAGGCATTCAGGACGCTACGCTTAAGGCACAACAGCGCCTGGTAAAGCAGCTGCGCAAAAAGCACGAGGTGCAGGAGCAACTGGTGGAGCAGCTGCGTCAGAACGAGGACCTGAAAGACCAGCTGAACTCCGAACTGGAAAACCTGGTGGCCCAGCGCACGGAAGAACTGCGCCAGCAGGGCGAAACCATTGCCGCCCAGAACCGCGAGCTGCTCCAGGCCAACGGCTTGCTGGCGCTGCAGTCGGCGGCCATCGAAAAGCTCAACGGCGACCTGCAGCGCGACTTGCAGAAGGCCCAGGCGGCCCGGGTGCTGTCGCAGGAAGTGGACTTCGGCGAGTTCAGCCAGATCTACCCCGACAAAGATGCTTGCCTGCGCTATCTGGCCGACCTGAAGTGGACGGACGGCTACCATTGCCGCAAGTGCGGGCACGACAACTACTGCGAGGGCCGGGAGCCACACTCGCGGCGCTGCACGCGCTGCCGTTACGTGGAATCGGCTACGGCCTACACCTTGCTGCAGAAGTGCAAGTTCTCCATCGTGAAGGCCTTCTACGCCGTGTTCCTGCTGCATACCCACAAGGGCAATTACTCGGCGCAGGAACTCTCGCGGGTGCTGGATTTGCGCCGCGCTACCTGCTGGAGCTTCAGCCAGAAGGTGGTAGACGCCATGCGTCGGCAGGTAGCCGAGGGCAGTGACGAGGACAGCTGGACCCACTTGCTGCTTGACGACACGGGCGCCGAAACGGAAGACGCAGGCGACGAAGAAACGGCCGTGGTGGCTGGCTTGGAGCGCAAAGTAGAGGCTTGGGCGAGCAAGGGAAAAAATACCGAAAAAAAAGTGGGCTAAACGGTTATTTTTTTCGTGTTTTTTACCCGTAAGCTACTTGATAGGTTAATCCCGCAAACGATTGCAGCAGGCCCTATATGGCCTCGCTGAGTGGGTGATGTAAGCGTACAGCTGTACGTGCGATGTAAGCGAAAATCGTTGTTTAAAGGCTTTCAAGGCATTTTCAGGCCTTGATTTTCCGAAAACCACACCGATATATTTGGCCATCGATTCCGCCCTGATGAATTACTCACTCACCGGCCGTTGCTCCGCCTCCCCGGGCAAAGCCGCCGCGGCTCAGGTCGCACCGCTGGTATTACCGCCGCGCCGGCAGTATTACCGCTTCCTTTAATGAGGCCTGCTGCCGGGCCCGCATTATCTCAGCGCATTCGGACTGCCACCAGTTCCTGCCGTGACGGGCAGGCGCGCGGCTGCCTTATTGCCCCGCCAAAGCCTGCGGGCCAACGGTACTCTCAACCATAACACAACATCCATTCCCACACACATGAGCTACACTTTTTACGCAAGTTCCGTCCTGCGGCGGGCAGTGCCCCTGGCAGCCTGCGGGCTGCTGACGCTGGCTCTGCCCGGGCAGGCTACCCCGCACAGCCCCAGCGCCACCGCCCGGCTCGCAACCGCCGACGTGCCCGTATCGGGTAAGGTGACGCAGAAGGACGGCTCGCCGCTGCCCGGCGTGACAGTTATCGTGAAGGGCACGACCCTGGGCACCAGCACCAACGCCGAGGGCGTCTTCTCGCTGGACGTGCCCGACGGCAGCACCCTGGTGGTCAGCTCGGTGGGCTACCTAAAGAAGGAAGTAGTCGTATCTGGCGCCACTTCGGGCATTACGGTGCAGCTGCAGGAGGATCAGCAGGCCCTGAGCGAGGTGGTGGTAGTGGGCTACGGTACGCAGGAGCGCGGCAGCGTGACGGGCGCCATTTCCTCCGTCTCGTCGGAGCAGGTGAAGGCCCAGCCGGTGGCCGATGCCAGCCAGGCGCTGCAGGGCCGCGTGGCCGGCGTGACGGTGACAGCCAACGGCGGTGACCCCGGCGGGGCCGCTGGTACCTCGGTGCGCATCCGCGGCCTTACCTCGGCCGGCAACAACGCCCCGCTGTACGTGGTGGACGGCTTCCCGCTGCCCTCCGGCGATGAAGGCCAGCTGAACACCATCAGCCCCAACGACATCGAGAGCATCGACGTGCTGAAGGATGCCTCGGCTACCTCCATCTACGGGGTGCGCGCCGCCAACGGGGTGGTTATCATCACCACCAAGCGCGGCAAGGCCGGCAAGGCCAGCATCAACTTCGACGCTTACCGCGGCGTGCAGCAGGTGTGGCGCAAGCTGGACTTCCTCAACGCGCAGGAGTACGCCACCATCAACAACGAAAACCGCCTGGCCGGCAACTCGCCCATCGTATTCCCCGATCCGGCTTCGCTGGGCACGGGCACCGACTGGCAGGATCTGATTTTCCGCCGCGCCAAGATTCAGAACTACTCCCTCTCGGCCACCGGCGGCAGCGAAAAAGCCCGCTACGCCGTGTCGGGCACGTACTTCCAGCAGGACGGCACCATCATCGGCTCGCACTTTGAGCGCTTCACCATCCGCGCCAACGGCGACGTGCAGGTGGGCAAGATGCTGAAGCTGGGCAACAACATTGCCCTGTCGCACCAGAACGACCGCCGCGTGGACGCCGGCGGCTCGGAGTTTGGCGTCATCAGCTTTGCCTCGCAGATTCCGGCTACCATTCAGCCCTACAACGCTTCGGGCGGCTGGTACGAGCCTACGGCGGCCGACAACTTCGTGGAGGAAAACCCGCTGGCCGTGGCCCTGCGCACCAACTCGCGCTTCAACCGCAACCGCGCTACCTCCACGTTCTTTGCCGAGCTGGAGCCCATCAAAGGCCTGCGCGCCCGCACCAACGTGGGCATCGACTACATCTTCGACGAGTCGAACTCCTTCGCGCCCAAGATTGCCGGCTCGCAGCGCTACAACGTGGCCGGGGCTACCGCCACGCTCACGCACAACAGCAGCTACCTGATTGAGAACACGCTGACCTACGACCACCTGTTCGGGGGCAAGCACCAGGTAACAATTCTGGCGGGCCAGTCGGCGCAGCAGTTCAACAACAACTACGTCACGGCCTCGCGCAGCAACTACACCCGCAACGACCTGCAGAACGTGGATAGCGGCCCGCGCGACACGTTCTTGTACGGCGGCGGGGCCCAGGCGCCGGATTCGCGCCTGGCCAGCTTCTTCGGCCGCGTGAACTACGAATTTGCCGGGCGCTACCTGTTTCAGGCCATCGTGCGCCGCGACGGTAGCTCGGCCTTCGCACCGGGCAACAAGTTTGCTACCTTCCCCGGCATTTCGGCCGGCTGGCGCATCTCGGAGGAGAACTTCCTGAAAGACCAGAGCCTGGTGAGCAACCTGAAGCTGCGCGGCGGCTGGGGCAAGGTAGGCAACGCCCTGAACGCGGGCGCCTTCCAGTACCTCTACGTCATCAACTCGGGCATCGAGTATCCCTTGGGGCCCGACGGCACGGTGAACACCGGCGCCGCCCCGACGCGCCTGCGCAACGACAACCTGATCTGGGAAAACAACATCCAGACCAACATAGGCTTGGACGTGGCCCTGCTCAACAACCGCGTGGAAGCCACCTTCGACGTGTACAAGCGCAAGTCGCCGAACCTGATTGCGCCGTTCACGCCCTCGCTGGTATCGGGCACCTACGAATCGGTGGCTACCAACGCCGCTTCGGCCACCAACAAGGGCTTCGACATCTCGCTGACCACGCACAACCTGCAGGGCGCGGGCAACGGCCTGGTGTGGACCACCACGTTTAACTTCTCGCACTACAAGTCCAACTTGGAGTCGCTGGGCCTGGGCCAGCCGTACGCCGGCTACGGCATCCGCAACGGCCTGAACGTGATTCGCTACGACGTGGGCCAGCCCTTCGGCTCGTTCTACGGCTACAACGTGGTGGGCGTGTTCCAGACGCCGGAGGAGGTGCGCTCGGCGCCCACGCAGGTAACGGGCAGCTCCGACGCCACCCGCACCGCGCCCGGCGACCTGCGCTTCCAGGACACCAACGGCGACGGTACCATCAACGCCGACGACCGTGTGTTCATCGGCTCGCCGGTGCCGGACTTCACCTACGGCGTGACCAACACCCTGAGCTGGAAGGGCTTCGATCTAAACTTCTTCATCCAAGGCTCGCAGGGCAACGACGTTTATAACCTGAACCGCTTCTACACCGAAGGCGCCCTGACTGGTAACGGCAGCGGCATCTCGCGGGTGCTGAACCGCTGGACCGGCCCCGGCACCAGCAACGACGTGCCCCGCGCCATTGCCGGCGACCCGAACCAGAACTTCTCGCGCGTGTCGAGCTACTACGTGGAAGACGGCTCCTACGCCCGCCTGAAGCTGCTGACCTTGGGCTACACCCTGCCCAAATCCGTGATGCAGCACATTTCGGCCTCGCAGATCCGCGTGTACGTGTCGGCCCAGAACCTGGTGACGCTGACCAAGTACTCCGGCTACGACCCGGAAGTGGGCGCCAGCGGCATCGACCGCGGCATCTACCCGCAGCCGCGCGTGTTCCTGGGCGGTCTGAATATTGGATTCTAAGCTACCATCAGAACGTCATGTCGAGCGCAGCCGAGACATCTCGCGTGCTGACATCGGATAGTAACCCGACGATTGGAATTACTATCCGGCGAGATTGGCTAGCGCCTTCCTACGGGTCCTCGACTTCGCTCGGAATGACGGCCTGAAGGTTTCCCAACCACAACATTCCCACACAAGTGATGATAACGATTAAGAATACTCTGGGTACGCTGGCGCTGCTAGGCCTGCTGACGGGCTGCGGCGAGAAATGGCTCGACGTGCAGCCGAACAGTTCGGTAACGGAGAATAACTTTTACCAAACGGAAGCCGACGCGCTGCAGGCCATCACGGCCATTTACAGCGAGCTGGGCAAGACCGGCCAATACAACTTCTCGCTCTGGGGCATCGGCGACATCATGTCGGACAACTCCACCACCGGCGGTGGGGGCGGCGGCGACGGGGCGGAGTTCCAGCAGCTCGACAACTTTACCGTGGCTGCCTCCAACCCGCTTACCAACCGCCTCTGGGGCGGCTGCTACGTGGGCATCGGGCGGGCCAACATTGCCATCCAGCGCATTCCGGGCATCTCGGCCATGGATGCCGGCCTGCGCAACCGCCTGGTAGGGGAGGCCCAGTTCCTGCGCGCCAAGTACTACTTTGATCTGGTGCGCGTGTTCGGCGACGTGCCGCTGATTACGACGCCGCCCACCACGCTGGACCAGGTAAACATTCCGCGCAACGCGGAAGCCCAGGTGTACGACCAGATCGTGCAGGACCTGACGGCCGCCTACGCCGCGCTGCCCGCTTCCTACAGCGGCGCCGACCTGGGCCGGGCCACCAAGTGGGCCGCGGCTGGCCTGTTGGCCAAGGTGCAGCTCACCCGTGGCAACAAAGCCGAAGCTGCCCGCTGGGCCCGCGACGTGATGCAGAACAGCGGCAAGCAGCTGTGGGCCAACTACGGCGACAACTTCAAGATTGAAAACGAGAACGGGATGGAGTCCTTGTTCGAGGTGCAGTACATCTCGGGCAAAAACCAGTGGACCACCGACGGCCTGGGCTTCGTGGGCAACGAGTACTTCGGGCCGCGCGGCATGAGCACCACCCCGCAGAGCGGCTACGGCTTCAACATCCCCGAGCTGGAATTCGTGAATGGCTACGAAGCCGGGGACATCCGCAGGGACGTGACTATCTGGAAGCCTGGCGACCCGTACCCCGCTGGCAGCAACGCCACGGCTCAACCGGCCTCGCTGCCCGGTTCGCCCAACGGCTTCGGCGTCAAGAAGTGGTTTATCGGCAAGGTCAACACCAACATCTGGGACTCGGGCCTGAACTTCCCGGTGCTGCGCCTCGCGGAGGTGTACCTGATCTACGCCGAAGCCGTGGGGCCCACGGCCGAGGGGCTGGAGGCCATCAACAAGGTACGCCGCCGCTCCTTTGGCCTGCCCATCAACACGCCCTCGGCAGCCCGCGACCTGACGGCCTCCACGCCCAACTTCACCGACGCGGTGATTCGGGAGCGGCGCTACGAGCTGGCCTTCGAGGACGACCGGTGGTTTGACCTGAAGCGCACCGGCAAGCTGCTGACCCTGCCCACCCTGCAGGCCAAAGGCGTGAAGTCCTTCAACATCGTGATGCCGATTCCGCAGTCGGAGCGCGACGCCAACCCCAGCCTGACGCAAAACACCGGCTACTAACCGCGCTGGCTCCGCCCCGCCAACGCGGGGCGGAGCCCACGGGCCCAACTCTTCCGCTTGCACAAGCTGCGCTGCCCGCATCCGGGCAGCGCCTGGGCCGTGCATTGCCGCGTTTTTCCTCCCCTTAAGCTCCGTTCTCGATCCATGACATTCTCATCTACTGATAAATACCTCCTGCGCCCGGCCGCCTTGCTGCTGCTGGCCGGCGCTTGCACCCTCGGGGCCTGCGAGCAGGAAGAAGGCAAGCTGGAAGGGCCCGTGCCCACGCCCGGCTTCACCGTGCAGCTGAACACCACGCAGTTTCCGGTGGTGGCTACCTTCACCAACACCACGCCGGACGGCTTCGTGAACCAGTGGGATTTCGGTGATGGCTCGCCCACCGAATCGGGCGTGGGGCTGAACACCGTGACCCACACCTACAACCGGCCCAACACCTACCAGGCCAAGCTGACGGTGGGCGCGCGGGGCGGCTCCAATGCCACCACGCAAACGGTGACCATTCCCACGGCCTGCAGCAACGCCGCTTTTGCCATCATTGCCGGCTGCGGCGGCACGGGCTCCTCGGCCTGGACCTTCAGCGACCAGCCCGGCGCCATCAAGAAGCTCTCGGCTTCGGGTGCGGTTATTTCGTCCTCGGCGGCGCCGCTGGACCCCTGTCAGGCCGACGACCAGTTCTCCTTTGCCAACAACTTCGCTTTCGGCTACGACGCGGCGGGCGGCACGTACTCGGGCACGAGCTGCGGCACCGACCGCAGCGGCAATACCACGTTTATCTTCAAGCCCAACGGCAGCCTGGGTCAGATTATCCTGCAAGGCAAGCGCACCTTTATCGGCCTGTCCGACTCGGTGGTGAATAAGACCTACGACATCCTGGAGGCCTCGCCCACCCGCCTGCGCCTGCAGGGCACCAATCCCGACGGCACCAAGACCGAGGTGACGTTCATGCCGCAGCTCTCGCCCATCGACAAGGCCAAGCAGTTCCTGACCGGTGGCTCGTCGCGCACCTGGGTGCTCGATAACGCTGCCCAGGCCGTTATCGTGGTGGGCCCCGGCGACTCCGACCCCACGGGCTACTACGCCGGCGGCTCGCCCAACACGCTGCCCGGCTGCCAGGCCGACGACGAATTTACCTTCACCACGGCCAACCAGTTTATCTACGACGCCAAGGCCGAAACCTTCGTGGCCGGCTCGCCCGGCTCGTGCCAGGCGCCGCGCTCCGGTAGCTCGGCCTTCACCTTTGGCGCGGCTTCGGGCGCGGGCATTGCGCAGTTTGAGCTGACCTCGCCCTCCGCCTTCATCGGCGTAACCGATGCCGCCAACCGCATTTACCGTATCCAGTCCATCGACAACCAGCACATGGTGCTGCGGGCGGGGCCGCCCTCGGGCGCGGTGGTGCACACTATCAAGCTGCGCGTGAAGTAGCTTGCCGGCTTACCGTTGACTTTTTCCCTTCCTGATGCGTACCCCCGTTGATTTCCTGCGCCGCACGCTGTGGGCCAGCGCCAGCCTTGGGCTGGCGCTGAGCCTGACCGTCGTCGGCTGCACCGAAGAACCGCCCAAACCCCAGCCGCCTGCCCCGGCGACGCCCGAGCCCAACGCCACGGCCAAAGAGTTTGCGGCCTACACCCAGCTGATAGCCAACAACTCCGACGAATTCACGGGCGGGGCTCTGGACCAGCAAAAGTGGACCTTTGAAGTGCAGGACGACTGGTTCAACAACGAAAAGCAGGCCACCACCAACTCCCCCAACAACCTGTACCTGACGGGCGGGGAGATGCACATTCAGGCCCGGCGCGAGCAGCTGCGTAACAAGCAGTTCACCTCGGCGCGCATCGTGAGCAAGAACAAGATGACCTACGGCTACGGCCGCCTCGACGTGCGTGCCAAGCTGCCGAAAGGGCAGGGCATCTGGCCCGCTATCTGGATGCTCGGGCTGAACGACACCCAGGTGGGCTGGCCGGCCTGCGGCGAAATCGACATCATGGAGCTGCGCGGCAGCGTGCCGAACGTGAACGTGAGCACCGTGCACTACGGCGCCAACACCGCCAGCCGTCAGTACAAGGGCACCACGTGGCGCCTGCCCTCCGGCGACTTTTCGGAGGATTTCCACACCTTCTCGCTCATCCGCAGCAAGGACCAGCTGCGCTGGTTTGTCGATGGTACGGAGACGTTCAGCGTGACGCCCGGCGTGGTGTCGCCTTACCCGTTCAACAACCCGTTCTACCTGATCCTGAACGTGGCCGTGGGCGGGGACTTCGACGGCGACCCGGCCGCTTCGGAGCCCTTCCCGAAGGAAATGGTGGTGGATTACGTGCGCTTCTACCAGTACCCGCAATAAAAGCAGGGCAGGGGCCGGCCGCTTGGCTAGGAGGCCCTTGCGCCTGGAAACAGTATCCAACCCTTTGGGGCGGCCCGCGGCAAACGAGGAATGAATGCGCCGGTTGTGGGACCGGCCATTCTGGGAACAGGGGCGTTTGCCGGGGCCGCACCCGCGGGGTGGTTTTCTTTTTGATCCATGCAATACGACCTTTGGCATCCGCGCTTCGCTGCCGCGCTGGGCCTGCTGCTGGCCTTGGGCAGCACCGCCGGCCCGCGCCAGCCCGATCAGCCCCGTGTGCTGAAGCCGCAGCCGGCTCAGGCCCGGCCAAAAGCGGCCACCGCCCCAAAGGCGCCGCGCTACTCCTTTAAAGAGTTGCTCTGGCGCGACGAGTTTAACTACTCGGGCCTGCCTGATTCCAACCGCTGGGGCTACGACGTCGGCGGGCATGGCTGGGGCAACAAGGAGCTGCAGTACTACACCAAGGCCCGCAAGGAAAACTGCCGCGTCGAGAACGGTCACCTCGTCATCGAGGCCCGCAAGGAAGCCTTCGGCGACAAGAACCCCTACACCTCCGCCCGCCTCGTATCCAAAGCCAAAGGCGGGGGTAGCCTAGCCTACGGCCGCATCGAGGTGCGGGCGCAGCTGCCGGCGGCCCGGGGCACTTGGCCCGCCATCTGGATGCTGCCCGACGACTGGAAGTACGGCGACAAGGGCTGGCCCGACAACGGCGAAATCGACATCATGGAGTACGTGGGCTACCGGCCGGGCATCGTGCAGGCCACCACGCACTGCCGCAAGTACTACTTCCGCACCAACACCCAGAAGACCGACTCGACGGCCGTACCGACGGCCGCTTCGGCCTTTCATGTGTACGCCGTGGAGTGGACGCCCGAAACCATCACCGCCTTCGTCGACGGCAAGTCCTACTTCACCAGCCGCAACGAGCACTCGGGCTGGCAGGCCTGGCCCTGGGACCACCCGTTTCACCTGCTGCTGAACGTGGCCGTGGGCGGGGAATGGGGCGGCAAAAAAGGCATCGACGAAACGGCGTTTCCGCAGCAACTGCTGGTGGACTACGTGCGCTTCTACCGCCTCAAACAAGACTAATCCGCGGGTGGCTGGCCTGCTCCACTAATCAGCTGGCACGCCGGCTATTCCTCCGCTTTTCTTCTCCGCTGTAGCTATGGCCGCTCCCGTTGTATCCGCCACCGCGCCGCACGCCACCACCACGGCCGGCGCGCCTACCCCGAACTACGCCCCGGCGCTGGCGTCGCTGACGGTGCTCTTCTTCATGATGGGGTTCATCACCTGCTTGAACGACATCCTCATCCCGTACCTGAAGGGCCTGTTCACGCTCGGCTACGCAGAGGTGAACCTGGTGAATTCCTGCTTTTTCGGGGCTTACCTCATCATGGGTGTGCCGGCCGGGCTGCTGGTTAAGCGCCTGGGCTACAAGGGCGGCATGCTGGTAGGCTTCTTGGTGGCCGCCCTCGGGGCGGTGCTGTTCTTTCCTGCCGCCGAAAGCCGCACGTTCGGCTTATTCCTGGGCGCTTTGTTCGTGCTGGCCACGGGCATCGTCACGCTGCAGGTAGCCGGCAACCCCTACGTGGCCATCCTCGGCCCGCCCGAAACGGCCTCTTCGCGCCTGACGCTGACGCAGGCCTTTAACTCGCTGGCTACCACCGTGGCTCCGCCGCTGGGCTCGTACCTGATTCTTTCGCACCTGCCCGATCTGAAAAAGCTTAGCCCGGCGCAGGCCGCCGCCCTCGACGTGACGTCGGTGCAGTACCTGTATCTGGGCATTGCCGCTGTGCTGGTTGTCATCAGCCTGCTGCTGACCTTCCTGAAGCTGCCGACCATTCAGCACGCGCCCGCCGAAGCGGGTGATACCCGCCGCGCCTGGCACTACCGCCACCTGCTGTTGGGTTTGGTGGGCATTTTCACTTACGTAGGCGCCGAAGTAGCCATCGGCTCGCACATCGTCTCGTACCTGGGCCAGCCAGAAGTCGTCGGCCTGAGCGCCCTCAACGGCGGCTACCGCGTCTCCTATTACTGGGGCGCGGCCATGGTGGGGCGTTTTCTGGGCATCGGCCTGCTGCGCGTGGCGAAGCCGGGCCGGGTGCTAGCCTTCAATGCGGTGGGCGCCGTGGCGCTGGTGCTGATTTCCATCAACTCGACCGGTGCCCTGGCCATGTGGAGCCTGCTGGCGGTGGGGCTGATGAACTCCATTATGTTCCCGGTCATCTTCACCATGGCCGTGGCCGGGCTCGGCCGCCACACCGAAGACGCCTCGGGTTTGCTCTCCGCATCCATTGTGGGCGGGGCCGTTATTCCCCCGCTCTTCGGCCTGGTTGCCGATAGCCAACTAGGCGGCGGGGGTGTGCACGCGCTGCGCCTTGCCTTCCTGCTGCCCGTGCTCTGCTACGTCTACATCTGCTGGTACGGCCTGAAGGGCTACCGGCCGACCACCGACCTCAAGACCGTTTGAACCGCCATGGGCCGCAACCCCCAACCGCTCCGCCTGACGGCCGACCAGCGCGCGGTGCTGCACAAGTACCTGCAGCAGCCGCGGCTGGTATCGCGCCAGCGCAACCGCGCCCAGGCCGTGCTCGACTGGGACGCCGGCTGCCCCGTGGTAGAGTCGGCGGAGCGCCTGGGCATGACGGTGGGCCGGGTGTATGCCCTGCGCCGTCTGTATTTGCGCCAGGGGCTGGAAGCGTACCTGAATGCCCCGCCCCACGGCGGCGCCCCCACCAAGCTTACGCCGGCCGTGGAAGCCGCGCTCAAGGCGCTGCTCACCGGGCCTACCGGCAGCCACGCCCACGCCTGGACGCGGCGGCAACTGGCCGACTACCTCGTGGCCCAGGGCTACGCCGCCTCCATCTGCCCGGCCACGGCCGGCAAAGCCTGGCAGCGCCTGCAAGCCTTGCTGCCCACATCTTCTGAACCTGCCGGAGCAGAAGCCGCCGAGGCTTCTTTCTCTACGATTTCCTAACCTCCCTGATCATCATGGCGAAGCATCTTCAACACCTCACGCTGCTCGCGCTGCTGACCGGCACCCTGGCGCTGGACGCCCAGGCCCAGAAGCAGAAAGTAAAAGTCAAGACCAAAGCCGCTGCGGGCCAGACGCCGGGTGCTGCGGCCACCAACGTAGAGCCGCGCGTGGAAGCCCTGCTGGCCCAGATGACGCTGGAAGAGAAAGTCGGGCAGATGGCCCAGATTACCCTCGACGTCATCGGGAAAGGCAACAGTCGTTTCGCCAGCGACGAGCCCTTTGCCGTCGACCCGGCCAAGCTGCGCGACGCGGTGGTGAAGTACAAGCTGGGCTCCGTGCTGAACGCGGCCAACAACCGCGCCCGCACCCCACAGGTGTGGGAGAGCATCATCCAGCAGATTCAGGACGCGGCCACCAAGGAAACGCGCCTGAAAATCCCCGTCATCTACGGCATCGACGCGGTGCACGGCGAGACGTACACGGCCGGTGCTACCATGTTTCCGCAGCAGATAGCCCAGGCCGCCTCGCGCAACCGCCAGCTGGTGCGTCGCGGCGCTGAAATCACGGCCTACGAAACGCGCGCCAGCTCCATTCCGTGGGCATTTTCGCCGGTGCTCGATCTGGGCTCCGACCCCCGCTCGCCGCGGCAGTGGGAAACTTTCGGCGAAGACCCTTACCTGGGCGCTGAAATGGGCCGCGAAATCGTGAAGGGCTACGAGGGCGAGCAGAACAACATCGGCGACCCGACGCACGTGGCAGCCAGCATCAAGCACTTTATGGGCTATCAGGTGCCGCAGTCGGGCAAGGACCGCACCAACGCCTACATCCCGCTGGAGTCGCTCTACGAGTATCACCTGCCGGCTTTCAAGGCCGCTATTGATGCCGGCGCCAATAGCATCATGATCAACTCCGGTCTGATCAACGGGGTGCCCATGCACGCCAACTACGAAATCCTTACCAAGCTGCTGAAGGAAGATCTTGGCTTCAAAGGCTTGGTGGTGACGGACTGGGGCGACATCGACAACCTGTACAAGCGGGACCATGTGGTGCCGAACGTGAAGGAAGCCATTGCCCTGGCCATCAACTCGGGCATCGACATGGGCATGCTGGCCTACCAGTACGAGGAATTCTGCGACAACCTCGTAGCCCTGGTGAAGGAAGGCAAGGTGTCGCAGGCCCGCGTGGACGACGCCGTGCGCCGCATTCTGCGCGTGAAGTACAAGCTGGGCCTGTTCGAGCAGCCCGTCACGCACGCCAAGGACTACCCCAAATTCGGCAGCCCCGAACACGAGCAGGCGGCTTACCAAACCGCGGCCGAAGCCATTACGCTGCTCAAAAACCAAAACGCCCTGCTGCCGCTCAAGAAAAGCAGCAAAGTGCTGGTGACGGGCCCTAACGCCAACTCCATGCGCGCCCTTAATGGCGCCTGGACCTACTCTTGGCAAGGGGAGAAGGTAGAGGACTTCGCTGCCAAGTACAACACCATTCTGGAGTCCATCCAGAAGGAAATCGGGGCCCAGAACGTGCGCTACGTGCCCGGCGTGAGCTACAACCCCAAGCAGGATGGCAAGTATTACGACGAGTCCGTTGACAAAATGGACGAAGCCGTGGCTGCGGCCAAGGACGTGGACGCCGTCATCCTGTGCCTGGGCGAGAACAGCTACGCCGAAAAGCCCGGCGACCTGAACGACCTCACCATCTCGCCCCTGCAGATCGAGCTGGCCAAGCGCCTCGCGGCCACTGGCAAGCCCGTGGTGCTGGTGCTCAACGAAGGCCGCCCGCGCGTCATCTCGGCCTTCGAGCAGCAGATGCCAGCCATCGTGCAGACGTACCTGCCCGGCAACCACGGCGGCGACGCGCTGGCCGATATCCTGTTCGGCGACGTGAACCCCTCCGGCAAGCTGCCCTACACCTACCCACGCTACCCCAACGCGCTGGTGAGCTACATTCATAAGTACGCCGAGGAGCAGAAGAAAGGGGAGGGCGCCTACAACTACGAGGCCGATTACAACCCGCAGTGGGAATTCGGCCACGGCCTGAGCTACACCAGCTACCAGTACAGCAACCTGCAGCTCGACAAGGCCTCGCTGCCCAAAAACGGTACCTTGACGGTAACGGTGCAGGTGACCAATACCGGCCAGCGCGAGGGCAAGGAAGCGGTGCACCTCTACACCAGCGACCAGGTGGCCGCCAGCGTGGCCCCCGACGTGCGCCGCCTGCGCCGCTTCGACAAAATCAGCCTCAAGCCGGGCGAAACTAAGACGGTAACGTTCAGCTTGCCCGCCGCCGAGCTGGCCTACACCGGCCGCGACGGGGCCAAAGTGCTGGAGGCCGGCGACTTTGAGGTGCGCGTGGGCGACCAGACGAAACGGTTCACCTTAATGGACTCGCCCACGCCAAACTAGGTACTGGTTATCCGCTGATTTTCTGGGCTATGCGACGCTGCCCGTCTGCTCCATAAAGGAGTAGGCGGGCAGCGTTACTTTAAGAGATAATGTGGACCTTGGTTAGGAAATTTTGTATTTATTAGGATGTAATGTTACTTTTTATAAATTAAGTATAATTTATTATTGTTTAAGGTATACGTTTGCCGATATTGCTCCTGAAAGCTGACCGATAGCGGCCAGCGTGGTGTTGTTCTGTAGTTCCTCTCCGCCCCTTTATGGAACGCTACCGTTACTATTCCGATGCGTCGCGCATCGTGCTGCCCGTCGTGGACGTGCTGCTCATTTTGGGCGCCTTCCGCCTTGCCGGCTACGTCACTACCGGCACCTGGTTTTTCGGCGGCCTGTTTCCCGCCCTGTACGTCGTCTTTGCGCTGCTGTGGTGGATACTCTCCGGCCACTACGCCAACATTTACCGCGTCGACAAGCTCATCACGTACCCGGAAAAGCTTCTGTACGTGGTGCGCACCTTTCTGCTACACGCCGTGCTGCTGATCAGCGGCGCCGTGCTGCTGCAGCAGTATTGGGTGCCCGCGCGCTTTCTGCTGTCGGCGTACTCGCTGTCGGTGGTGGCCGTGGTGGCCGGGCGCTTCCTGATGACGTTCTGCTACCGCAAGTACGTGGAGTACCTCGCGCGCCCCATGAGCCGCTACATCATCGTCGGGATAGGGGAGAGCGGCCAGAGCCTGTACCGTTTCCTGGCCTCGCACGACCCCTTGGGCAACGAATTCGCCGGCTTCTTTGCCGATGAGCCCGTGCCCGGTGGCCTGCGCCACCTCGTGCGCGGCAAGCTCGACGACCTGCAGGAATACTGCCGCCGTCACCAGGTCGACGAAATTTACTTCTCCCTGCCGCTCGACCGCCGCGAGCTGATCGAAGACCTCTCGCACTTCGCCGACCAGCACTTCCTCTCGTTCCGCATCGTGCCCGATTTCAGCGGCACCGTGCGCAAGGACGTCAACGTGTACTTCTACGACCACCTGCCCATCCTGACCATCCGGCACGAGCCGCTGGGCATCCGCACCAATCTGCTGCTGAAACGCCTCTTCGACATTGCCTTCTCGCTCACGGTTATCTGCACGATGTTCCCCTTCATCATGCCCGTGCTGGCGCTGCTCATCAAGCTGGATTCGCCGGGGCCGGTGTTTTTCAAGCAGATGCGGCCCGGCAAGCGCAACCAGCTCTTCCCGTGCTACAAGCTGCGCACCATGCGCACCGACCACGGCCGTACCGAGCTGCAGGCCACCAAAAACGACGTGCGCATCACCCGCATCGGGGCCTACCTGCGCAAGTACAACCTGGATGAGCTACCGCAGTTCTTCAACGTGCTGCTCGGGCACATGTCGGTGGTCGGGCCGCGGCCCAACATGATTTCGCAGCTGGAAGAATACTCCAAGCACATCAGCCAGTACCACCTGCGCCACGCCGTCACGCCCGGCATTACGGGTTACGCCCAGGTGAATGGCTACCGCGGCGAAACCCGCGAAGCCGGCACCATGGAAAAGCGCGTGGAATACGACCTGAAGTACATGGAAAACTGGTCGTTCGGGCTGGACATGAAAATCATCGGCCAGACCGTCTGGAACATGGTCCGCGGCGAAAAAAACGCCTATTAGTCAGCTGAACAGGGCCCCGCCAAGGTTCTGCAGCCACTTCCCGGGGTACCCCAGCATTTTCTCCACCATGCTCCCTCGTTACCGCGTCCTCGATTCCTGGATTTCCACGGGCCCCGCAGCGGCTTTTGTGGACACCGTGCTCCAGCTGGGCGCGGCCCGTGCCTCCGCCTACGTGTGCTTTGCCAACGTGCACATGGTGGTGGAAGCCCGCCGCGACCCCGCCTTTGGCGCCGTAGTCAACCGCGCCGCCGTGGTAGCGCCCGATGGCAGCCCCGTGGCCGCCGCCGTGCGCTGGTTTGGCGGCCCCCGGCAGCCCCGCGTGGCCGGCATGGATGCCCTGCCGCTGCTGCTTACCGAAGCGGCCCGCCGCGGGCAGTCGGTGTACTTCTACGGCACCACCCCCGAAGTGCTTAGTGCCATTGAGGCCCGTATCCGGCGCGAGCTGCCCACGCTGCGCCTCGCCGGTCTGCACGCCCCGCCTTTCCGTCCGCTCACGCCCGAGGAGGAAGCGGCCGATGTGGCCCGCATCAACGCGGCCGACCCCGATTTGCTGTTCGTGGCCCTGGGCTGCCCCCGCCAGGAGCAATGGATGGCCGCCCACCAGGGCCGGGTGCGCGCCTGCATGCTTGGGGTGGGGCAGGCCTTCCTGGTTTATGCGGGTCTGGAGCGCCGCCTGCCTGCTTGGGCCCGCAAGCTGTGGCTGGAGTGGGCGTACCGCCTGTGGCTGGAGCCGCGGCGCCTGTGGCGCCGCTACCTCGTCACCAACACGCGCTTCGTGTGGCTGATGCTCCGGCACAGCTTGGCGCCGGACAAGCAAGCCGCACAGGTAGCCAGCTGAACGGTATCAGCGTCACGTGCCTGAGCTATCCAGCTGACTAGCAATGCACTTTGCGTCCATCATCACAGTGCAGCAGCTACGAAGACAAGTACAAGAAAGATTAGTACTATTTGAATTTGAATTATACTTTTAAAAATTTATCATAGGATTTAGTGTCGATAAATTATAATTAAAAATATCTTTAGTTATACAAAGCGCAGGCTTAGACTACCCACCGCCATCGTGGGTTTGCTCTTCTCTTTTGGGTTTGTTTCCTCCACCTCTTTTGCCTTCAGAGCCATGAAAGCAGTACTACTCGCCGGCGGCTACGGTACCCGCATCAGCGAAGAAAGCGGCGTACGCCCCAAGCCCATGGTCGAAATCGGCGGCCGCCCCATCCTGTGGCACATCATGAAGATCTACGCCCACCACGGCATTCGGGATTTTGTGGTGTGCTGCGGCTACAAAGGCCACATGATCAAGCAGTACTTCGCCGATTACTTCCTGCACAGCGCCGACGTGACCTTCCGCATGGACCGTAACGAAATGCAGGTGCACCGCCAAAACGCCGAGCCCTGGACGGTGACGCTGGTGGATACCGGCCAGGAAACCATGACCGGCGGCCGCCTGCGCCGCGTGCGCGAGTTCGTGGGCGACTCCACCTTCTGCATGACCTACGGCGACGGCGTGGGCGACATCGACATTCGCGAGGCTATCCGCTTCCACCGCCAGCAGGGGGCTTTGGCCACGCTCACGGCAGTGCGTCAGCCCGGCCGCTTTGGGGTGTTCAACCTCAACGAGGGCGCCGGCCTGATCAACTCCTTCACCGAAAAGCCCGAAGGCGGCGAAACGCCCTGGATCAACGGCGGCTTCTTCGTGCTGGAACCCGAGGTGTTTGATTACCTGGAAGGCGACGACACCGTGTGGGAGAAAGCCCCGCTGGAGCGCCTGGCCCTCGACGGCCGCCTCGCCGCTTACCGCCACCAGGGCTTCTGGCAGCCCATGGACACGCTGCGCGACAAGAACATGCTGGAAGAAATGTGGCAGCGCGGCGCCGCCAAGTGGAAGGTGTGGAGCAACGACCCCGAGCCCACCCACGACGACCCCGTGCTGGCCGAAATTCTGGCTACGCCCGTGCAGGCGCCCGAAGGCCAGCGCGTAGCCACGCCCACGGTAATGCCGCTGGACTAATTCAGTGCAATGGTGAGGTGGTGAACTGGAGAGTGTCGTGCTGCTGGCGCAAGCTGCGCGGTGCCGCCTTCCCGAACATCAAACTCACCAGCTCACGATTTCTCCTACTACTCTCCACCAACGATATGAAACGCATCCTCATCACCGGCAACATGGGCTATGTGGGCCCGGGCGTGGTAGCCCGCCTGCGTCAGGCTTTCCCGGCCGCCGAACTCATTGGCTACGACCAGGGCTTCTTCGCCCACTGCCTCACCGGGGCCGAGTGCCTGCCCGAAATCCGCCTCGACCGCCAGATTTTCGGCGACGTGCGCCGCCTGCCGCTCGATTTGCTCACTGGCGTCGACGCCGTGGTGCACCTGGCCGCCATCAGCAACGACCCCATGGGCCAGACCTACGAGGACGTGACGCTGGCCGTGAATCACCGCGCCGGCATCGAGCTGGCCCGCCGCGCCAAAGCCGCCGGCGTGCGCAGCTTCGTGTTTGCCTCCTCGTGCAGCATGTACGGCGCCGGTGCCGATGCCCCGCGGGCCGAAACCTCGGAGCTGAATCCGCTGACGGCCTACGCTCGCAGCAAAGTGCTCAGCGAGCAGGACCTGGCTCCGCTGGCCGACGAACAGTTTCGCGTGACCTGCCTGCGCTTTGCCACGGCCTGCGGCTGGAGCGACCGGCTGCGCCTGGATCTGGTGCTCAACGACTTCGTGGCCGGGGCCGTGTCTTCGGGCCGCATCAGCATCCTGAGCGACGGCTCGCCCTGGCGCCCGCTCATCCACGTGCAGGACATGGCCCGTGCCATCGAATGGGCCGTGGAGCGCCCGGCTGCCAACGGCGGCGCCTTCCTGGCCGTGAACGTGGGCTCCGACGCGTGGAACTACCAGGTGCACGAGCTGGCCGCCGCCGTGGCCGAAGCCGTACCCGGCACCGAGGTAACGCTGAACCCCGCCGCCCCGCCCGACAAACGCTCGTACCGCGTCGACTTCAGCCTGTACCGCCGCCTGGCGCCCTACCACCAGCCCCAGCGCACCCTGCAGGACGCCATTGCGGAGCTGCGCGACAACCTCGTCGGCATGGGCTTCCGCGACGCCGATTTCCGTGCCTCGCAGCTGATGCGCCTGCGTGTGCTCACCGCCCTGCGCGAATCGGGCCGCCTCAGCGACCAGCTCGAATGGCAGCGCACTGCCGCCGCGCCGGCCCGCCCCGTGGCTGCTCCGGCTTCCCAACCTGAATTAGTGGCCTAGCCCTGCCGCACCTAGCGCCTATTGTTTTCACTCCACCATCAGCCGTTATGATTTTCACCGAAACCGAACTGGCTGGCGCCTTTATTATCGATGTAGACCGCATGTCCGACGAGCGGGGCTTCTTTGCCCGCTCCTGGTGCGAGGACGAGTTTGCCGCCCACGGCATCACGGCCGCCCCGGTGCAGGCCAATGTATCGTCGAACCCGCGCAAGGGCACGCTGCGCGGCATGCACCTGCAGCTGGAGCCCTTCGGCGAAACCAAGCTGGTGCGCTGCACCCGCGGCGCCATCTACGACGTCATCGTGGACATGCGCGAGGAGTCGCCCACTTACGGCCAGTGGCTGGGCGTGGAGCTGACGGCCGAGTCCTTCCGCATGCTGTTCGTGCCGGCCCGCTTCGCTCACGGCTTCATCACCCTTAAGGACGACACCGACGTGTGCTACCAGGTATCGGCCAAGTATGCCCCCGGATACGAGCGGGGCCTGCGCTGGAACGACCCGGCCATCGGCATCAAGTGGCCCATCGAGCCCACCGTCATTTCGGAGAAAGACCGCCGCCACCCCGATTTCCGCCAGCTGGTACCCCAAGCATAACGCCTGACCTCCAGCCGAGCCGCGGCTATCGTTCCACCTCTCTCTTTAGCATGTATGATCATCGTTGATAACGCGCTGGCCGCCCGCCAACAAGCCGGGAAGCCCATTCGAGTGGCCCTCGTGGGGGCTGGGTTCATGGCGCGGGGCGTCGTGCGCCAGATTTGCCACTACGTGCCCGGCATGGAGCTGGTGGCCATTGCCAACCGCACCCTCGACAAAGCCCGCCAGGCCTACGAAGAAGCCGGCCAGCTCGGCATTGAGGAGGTGGGCACGGTGGCGCAGCTGGAGCAGTGCATCCGCCGCGGCCAGCCCGCCATTACCGACGACGCGCTGCTGCTGTGCCGCGCCGAGGGCATCGACGCTATTCTGGAAATGACCGGGGCAGTGGAGCACGGTGCCCGCGTGGCCCTGGAGGCCTTCCGTCACGGCAAGCACCTGATTTCCTTTAACGCCGAGCTCGACGGCACGGCCGGTGCCATCCTGCGGGTGTACGCCGAACGCGCCGGGGTGGTGTACACCCTGGCCGACGGCGACCAGCCCGGCGTGACGATGAACCTGGTGCGTTTCGTGCGCGGCCTGGGCATACGTCCGGTGCTCTGCGGCAACATCAAGGGCCTGCACGACCCGTACCGCAACCCCACCACGCAGGAGGGCTTTGCCCGGCAGTGGGGCCAGAACCCAAGCATGGTCACCAGCTTCGCCGACGGCAGCAAAATCAGCTACGAGCAGGCTGTGGTGGCCAACGCCACCGGCATGCAGGTGCTGCAGCGCGGCATGACCGGCCCGACGGTACCCACCGGTACGCCCATCAAGCAGGCGGCCGAGTGGTACCCCGTGGACGCCCTGATTGCCCCCGACAGCCCCGGCTACGTGGACTACGTAGTGGGCGCCGAGCCGGCCCCCGGCGTGTTCGTGCTCGGCACCATCGACGATGCGGTGCAGCAGCACTACCTGAACCTTTACAAGCTGGGCAAGGGCCCGCTCTACTGCTTCTACACGCCCTACCACCTCTGCCACTTCGAGGCGCCGCACTCCGTGGCCCGCGCCGTGCTCTTCCACGACACCACGCTGGCCACCACGGCCGCGCCCACCGTGGAAGTAGTGGCTGCCGCCAAGGTGCCCCTCACCGCCGGTACCACGCTGGACGGCATTGGCTGCTACCACACCTACGGGCTGGCCGAAAACGCGCCGGTGGCTCATGCCGAGGACCTGCTGCCCATCGGGGTGGCCGAGGGCTGCGTGTTGCGCCACGACGTGCCCCAGGACCAGGTGCTCACCTACCACGACGTTGTGCTGCCGGAAGGCCGCCTGATCGACCGCCTGCGCCGCGAGCAGGCCGAGCATTTCGGGCGGGTAGCGGTTGCCAAAGTTGCCGCGGTAGCGGTGAGCTAGCCCAGCCACTGCTTCTTCTCTCCACCTAGCATCACCCGCTGATGACTGCTTCGCTACTTTCTGCCGAACCCAAGCTGGCCGTTGCCGGAGTTCAGAAACCCCGGCGGCGCCTGCTGCCCCGGCCCATAGCCCTGGCCGCCGAGCCCTGCTGCCGCTTCTGCGGCGAGGCCTTGCACGCTACTTTCGTCGACCTGGGCACCTCGCCCTTGTGCGAAGACTTCGTGCGGCCCGAGCACTTCAACCGGGCTGAGCCGCAGTACCCGCTGCACGCCCGCGTGTGCGCCAACTGTTTTCTGGTGCAGGTAGGCGAGTTTTTGCGCCCCGACGAAATCTTCCGCGACGAGTACTGCTACTTCTCGTCGTACTCCACTACCTGGCTGGCGCACGCCCGGCGCTACACCGAGCAGATGGTGGCGCGCTTTGGCATCGGGCCGGAGCAGTTTGTGGTGGAAGTGGCTTCCAACGACGGCTACCTGCTGCAGTACTTCCACGAGCGGCAGATTCCGGTACTGGGCATCGAGCCGGCCGGCAACGTGGCCGAGGCTGCCCGCCGCAAGGGCATCAGCACGCTCAGCAAGTTCTTTGGGCGCCGCACGGCCCGCAAGGTGGCCACTACCTACGGGCAGGCTGATTTGCTGATCGGCAACAATGTGCTGGCCCACGTGCCTGATATCAACGACTTTGTGGGCGGGCTCAAGATCATGCTCAAGCCGGGCGGCGTGGTTACCATGGAGTTTCCGCACCTGCTGCGGCTGGTGGAGCAGTGCCAGTTCGATACCATCTACCACGAGCACTTCAGCTACCTCTCGTTCTACACGGTGGAGCGCATCTTCGCCCACCACGGCCTCACGCTCTTCGACGTGGAAGAGCTGCCCACGCACGGCGGCTCGTTGCGCATCTTCGCCCGCCACGCCAGTGACCACAGCAAGCCGGTGGAAGCACGGGTAGGGGAGCTGCGCCAGCACGAAATCGAGGCCGGCGTGTGCACCCTGGCTTATTACGCCGAGTTCGGCGAGGCCGTGAAGCAAACCAAGCGCGCCCTGCTCAGCTTCCTCATCGAAGCCAAAAACGCGGGCAAAACGGTGGTGGGCTACGGCGCGCCGGGCAAGGGCAATACCCTGCTCAACTACTGCGGCATCGGCACTGATTTTCTCGACTACACCGTCGACGCCAACCCGCACAAGCACGGGCTGTTTCTGCCCGGCACGCGCATCCCGATTTACGCGCCCGACCGCATCCGCCAGACCCGGCCCGACTTCGTGCTGATACTGCCCTGGAACCTGCGCGCCGAAATCATGCAGCAGATGGCTGACATCCGCCAGTGGGGCGGGCGCTTCGTGGTGCCCATCCCCACGGTGGAAGTCTACAGCTAAGGTCGCATCCACTGCTCCGCCTACCGCACCTAGAGCTATTGCACTGCTGGCAGTCAGCAGGTACCTCACCTTCTTCTCTCTTCAGCCATGAAAGTTGTGTTGTTCTGTGGCGGCTTCGGAATGCGGCTGCGCGAGTATTCCGAGTCGACCCCCAAGCCCATGGTGACGCTGGGCTACCGGCCCATCCTGTGGCACATCATGCGCTACTACGCCCACTTCGGCCACACCGATTTCATTCTGTGTCTGGGCTACAAGGCCGATACCGTCAAGCAGTATTTCATGAATTACAACGAGTGCCTCTCCAACGACTTCGTTTTCTCGAAGGGCGGCAAGGACGTGAAGCCACTCAAAACCGACATCGACGACTGGAACATCACCTTCGTGGACACCGGCCTGAACGCCAACATCGGCCAGCGCCTGCGGGCCGTGCGGCACCTGCTGGAAGGCGAGGAGATGTTTCTGGCCAACTACGCCGACGGCCTCTCCGACCTCGACGTGAACCAGACCATCCGCGAGATGGAGCAGAGCAACGCCGTGGGCAGCTTCATGGCCTACCAGCCGACGCACAGCTTCCACGTGGTGTCGCTGGGCGAGGACTCGCGGGTGGACTACATCAGCCCCATTGCCAAGTCGGGCCTGTGGATCAACGCCGGCTTCTTCGTGCTGCGCTCCGAAATCTTCGACTACCTGCAGCCCGGCGAAGAGCTGGTGGAGCAGCCATTCCAGCGCCTCATTGCGCAGGACCGCCTGCTGGCGCACCGCCACCAGGGCTTCTGGGCCGCCATGGATACCTTCAAGGACAAGCAGACCCTCGACGAGCTGCATGCCCACGGGCCCGCGCCCTGGGAGGTGTGGCGCAAGGCCGAGCAGGCACCGGCGCCCGCGCCCAAAGTAGTGCCGGCTAAGCGCGTGCGCCAACTGCAAGCGGCCGTATGCTGAAGCTCGGCTTAGCGGCGCCCGAAGGCGTTGCGGGCCTGCGCGTGCTCTGCCTCGGTGCCCACGCCGATGATATCGAAATCGGAGCGGGCGGAACCCTGCTCCGGCTGCTGAGCGAGCAGCGCGTGGCGGCCCTGTGCTGGGTGGTTTTTACCAGCACCCCGGCCCGAATCCTCGAAGCCGAAGCCAGCGCCCGCGCCTGGCTGGCGGCTGCACGCGGCGGCCTCGCCGAAAGCCAGGTGCGCGTGCTCACCTTTCAGGACGGCCTGCTGCCGCAGTCAGTGCCCGCCGTCAAGCAAGTGTTTGAAGAACTTAAAGCCTTTCAGCCTGACCTGATCTTTACCCACTACCGCCACGACCTGCACCAGGACCACCGCCTGCTCGCCGACCTCACCTGGAATACCTTTCGCAGCCACCTCGTGCTCGAATACGAAATTCCGAAGTACGACGGCGACCTGGGCAACCCCGAGTGCTTCGTGGAGCTGCCCGCCGACGTGCTCGACCGGAAAGTGGAGCTGCTGCTCACGCACTTTCCCTCGCAGGCCGGCAAGCACTGGTTCGACGCCGAAACCTTCCGGGCCCTGCCCCGGCTGCGCGGCATGCAAGCGGCTTCGGCCGGGCGCTACGCCGAGGCTTTCTACCTGCGCAAGCTGGTGCTGTAGCCCCGCTTTGCGTCCGTCGCTGCGCCGCGTGCGGTAGCGCGGTTCCACCTTCTCGCTTTCTCCGCCTCCCTTCCCAAGACCCACGAGCTTATGAACTGCCGCCACTGTGGAACCGAGCTCCACCACGTGTTTGCCGATTTAGGCCACTGCCCGCCGTCGAATTCCATGCTCCAGGCTGCTCAGCTCGAGGAGCCGGAGGTGCACTATCCGCTGAAAACCTACGTGTGCCACAACTGCTTTCTGGTGCAGATCGGGGAGGTGAAAAAGGCCGTCGATATTTTCGGCGACGGGTACACCTACTTCTCGTCGTACTCCACCAGCTGGCTGGCCCACGCCCGGCGCTACGTCGACATGATGATGGAGCGCTTCCACTTCGATAAGAACTCGCTCGTTATCGAGGCGGCCTCCAACGACGGCTACCTGCTGCAGTACTTCCACGCCTACGGGGTGCCGGTGCTCGGTGTCGACCCCACGGCCAACACGGCCCGCATAGCGGCCGGCCGCGGGGTGCGCACCCTGGTGGATTTTTTCACCGCCAAGCTGGGCCGCGAGCTGGCCGCCACCGGGCAGCAGGCCGATTTGCTGATCGGCAACAACGTGCTGGCCCACGTGCCCGACATCAACGACTTCGTAGGCGGCATGCAAACGGCCCTGAAGCCCGGCGGCATCGTCACGATGGAGTTTCCGCACCTGCTGAACCTGGTGGAGCACTGCCAGTTCGATACCATCTACCACGAGCATTTTAGCTACCTCTCGCTGAGCACCGTGGCGCGCATCTTCGCCGCGCAGGGCCTCACCATTTTCGACGTGGAGGAACTGCCCACGCACGGCGGCTCGCTGCGCATCTTCGCCCGCCATGCCAGTGACCACAGCAAGCCCGTAACCCGGGCTGTGCGCGAGCTGCTGACCCGCGAGCAGGCCGCCGGCATGCTCACGCTGGAGTATTACGAGGACTTCCAACCCCGCGTGGATACCGTGCGGGCCGAATTTCTGGAGTTCCTGCTGGAGCAGCGCCGCGCCGGCAAGCAGGTGGTGGGCTACGGCGCCGCGGCCAAGGGCAACACCCTGCTCAACTACTGCGGCCTGCAGGGCACCGAGCTGCTCAGCTTCGTGGCCGATGCCTCGCCCTACAAGCAGGGCCGCTGCCTGCCCGGCAGCCACATTCCGGTGGTCGATGCGGAGCGCATCCGGGGCGAAAAGCCCGACTACGTGGTGATTCTGCCCTGGAACCTGCGCGAAGAAATTGCCGAACGTCTTGCTTTCATCCGCGAATGGGGCGGCCAGTTTGTGGTTGCCATTCCCGCTCTCGAAGTATTCAGCTATGCCAGCAGCCCCGCCGAAGTGGCACACGCCTGAGGTAGCCGCCGTGCTGCCCGAGCTGGTGGCCGCCGACGGGCGGCCCGGCCAGGCTATGCACCGGCTGCTGCGCGAGCTGTACCCCATTTGCCGCAGCATCACCGGCGAGGGCGTACGCCAGACCTTGCGCATCCTGGGCCAGCACTTGCCGCCTGGCCTGGATGTGCGCGAGGTGCCCAGCGGCACCGCCGTGCTCGACTGGACGGTGCCACCCGAGTGGAACATCCGCGACGCCTACATCAAGGACCAGCACGGCCGCCGGGTGGTGGATTTTCAGCGCCATTCCCTGCACGTGGTCAGCTACAGCGTGCCCGTGCCCCCGCAGTGGCTGACGCGCCAGGAACTCGACGCGCACCTGCACTCTTTGCCCGCGCAGCCCACGCTCACGCCCTACCGCACCAGTTACTACCAGCCCACCTGGGGCTTCTGCCTGCCGCACCAGCTGCGCGAGCAGCTGCAGGACGAGCGGTACGAAGTCTGCATCGACGCGGACCTGAACCCGGCCGGCTCGCTCACCTACGGGCAGCTGGTGCTGCCCGGCGACACCGACGAGGAGGTGCTGTTTTCCTGTCACATCTGCCACCCTTCACTGGCCAACGATAACCTGGCCGGCGTGGTCACGGCCGCGTGGCTGGCGCAGTGGCTGGCCGCCCGTCCGCGCCGCCGCTACACCTACCGCTTCGTGTTCGTGCCGGGCACCATCGGCTCGATCAGCTGGCTGCACGAGCACCGCCACTCGGCAGTGCCGCGCATCAAACACGGCTTGGTGTTGTCGTTGTTGGGCGGGCCGGGCGAGTTTACCTACAAACGCTCCCGCCAGGGCACGGCCGCCATCGATAGGGTAGTGGCCGCGGTGCTGCGCGAGGCGGCGCTTGGCGCCCACCAGCTGCGCGACTTCAGCCCCTACGGCTACGACGAGCGGCAATACTGCTCGCCGGGCTTCAACCTGCCGGTGGGCTGCCTGACGCGTACCCCGTTCGCCGAATTCCCTGAATACCACACCTCGGCCGATAACCCCAGCTTGGTGCGGCCGCGCCAACTGGCAGCCTCGATGCGGCTGCTGCGCCTCATCTGTCGGGCTCTGGAGCAGCACGACCGCCGCTACCAGAACCGGCAGCCCTACGGCGAACCGCAACTCGGCCGCCGCGGCCTCTACGGCGCCCTCAAAGGCACCGGTAACCCTAAAGAAGCCGAAATGGCCCTGCTCTGGGTACTCAGCCTCGCCGACGGCCAGCACGACGCGCTGACCATGGCCGAGCGCAGCGGCTTGTCCTTCAGTGCTATTCGTCGGGCCGTGCGCAGCCTGTGCCAGGCCGATTTGCTTGCTGCCCTCTAACTCCTCTTTTCCACCGCCAACCGCCCTCGTCATGAGTTCCGAAGAAGCCCTGCTGCTCGCGCCACCGACCACCAACGCCTCCGCCGCTGCGGCTCGCACGGCGTCGTTGGCTGCTGTTGAATCGCCGGCGCCTGAACCGGCTGGCGAAACGCACGCGGTCCTGACGCAGCGCTTCCACGCGGCCATTCCAGGCGGGGCGCACACCTACGCCAAGGGCGACGACCAGTTTCCCGAGGGCATAGCACCCTACCTGGTGCGGGCCGATGGCTGCCGCGTGTGGGACACCGAGCGCCGCGAGTACCTGGAATTCGGTATGGGTCTGCGGGCCGTCACCCTGGGCCACGGCTTCCGGCCGGTGGTGCAGGCGGCCCAGCGCGAGCTGCTCCGCGGCACCGCCAACGTGGGCCGGCCCACCATGCTGGAGCTGCGCGCCGCCGAGGACTTCCTGAGCACCACGCAAGCCGGCGACATGGTGAAATTCGCTAAGAATGGCTCTGACGCTACCACGGCCGCCGTGAAGCTGGCCCGCGCCGCCACCGGCCGCGACCGGGTAGCCATCTGCCAGGACCACCCGTTCTTCTCCACCGACGACTGGTTTATCGGCACCACTGCGGTGCGCGCCGGCATTCCTTGGGGCGTGCGCCAGCTCACCCACACCTTCCGCTACAACGATCTGGCCTCGGTGCAGCAGCTCTTCGAAGATCATCCCGACGAGCTGGCCTGCCTGATCATGGAGGTGGAAAAAGACGTGCCGCCGGCGCCTGGCTTCCTGCAGGGCGTGCGCCAGCTCTGCGACCAGTACGGCACCGTACTTATCTTCGACGAAATCATCACCGGCCTGCGCTGGCACGTGGGCGGCGCCCAGGCCGTGCACGGCGTGCGCCCCGACCTGAGCACCTGGGCCAAGGCCCTCGGCAACGGCTTCAGCATCGCCGCTCTTACCGGCCGCCGCGAGCTGATGGAGCTGGGTGGCCTGCACCACGATAAAGAGCGCGTGTTCCTACTCTCGACTACCTACGGGGCCGAAAGCCACGCCTTGGCCGCCATGCGCGCCGTACTGACCACCTACCGCCGCGAGCCGGTGATAGAGCATCTGCGCCAGGCCGGCGAGTACCTGCGCCGCCTACTGGCCCAGAGCATTGCCGAGCACGGCCTCACCGGCCACTTCGCGCTGCTGGGGCCGCCGCAGTGCCTGGTGTACGCCACCCGCGACGCCGCGCGCCAGCCCTCGCAGGGCTTCCGCACCCTGTTTTTGCAGGAGACGCTCAAGCGCGGCCTCTTGCTCCCCTCGCTCATTGTCAGCTACGCCCACCAGCCCGCCGACATCGAGCTGGCCGCCGAACGCATTCACGAAGCCCTGGGCGTGTACCGCCGCGCCCTCGACGAAGGCCTCGACAAATACCTGCACGGCCGCCCCGTGCAACCCGTGTACCGGGCCCGAAACTGAAAGGTGGAGCAGTTTCGTCGCCTAGGTGCCGCGCCGTCGGTCTCGCAAGAGGCTGGCGGCGTTGGCGTTTGTAGGAGCCTAGGTAAGCCTGCGGAAGGCTAACGCACGGTGTAAGGTAGGTTAAACTGCCCGTCGGTTACGGTTTGAGTCCGGCCGTTCGTGCTGCACACGGCGCTGGAAAACTTGCCGCTAACACCCGACTAAAGAGCTGCGCGAATTGCGGGCTTGCGTGCGAATTGCTTTTACTTACTGTCCAAAGCTTCTATCCAGATAGGCTTTGCAGGGAGTTAAAAGTCGGCGCAACGCAGCACGTGGCAGCTAGAACAGCACGAGCCAACGGAAACAGGCCATGAGTCACTCATGGCCTGTTTCCGTTGGCTCGTAGGATTATTGGGCTACCAGCGTCAACTGACGACACTTCGATTGGCTAGGAGGCGCTGTTGTTACCACGTCGCCGGCAGCAGCTTACGGCTCAGGCGCGCATCAAGGTGCGTGAGGGCCTGGAAGCTCAGGCGCACCGGCAGCCAGCGCCACGATACGGGCAACGGCTGCAGCTGCGGATGCGCCAGCAGATTCAGGACTTGGCGGGCAGCGGGACCGTCGCCGCGGCGCAGGGCACGATAGGTGCCGGCCAGAATAAACTGGTGGTAGAACTGCGTTTCGGCCCGGCGCAGGCGCGGCTCGGGCAATAGCTGGGCCGTGCGGGCCTTGCCAAACATGCGCCCGAGCAGCTCCAGGTTGCGCGCATCGAACATGCCCGTGGTCAGGGCGCCGTCGTGCACGGTATAGGCCGCCGTGCAGGCCGGGACGCGGTACAGGCCGTAGCGGGCCGTCACGCGCATCCACAGGTCGGTGTCGTCGGTGTCGTGCTGGGCCGGGTCGGGGCCGCCCACGGCCTCGTAAGCCTCGCGCGTGACGACCATGCCCGGCAGGCGGATCAGCGAAGAGTTGGTCAGGATCTGCTCCACGGCGGCTTCGGGCTCCAGGTATCCGGCGTGGTCTACCGTCTGGGTGCGCAGCACGCGGCCCTCGGCATCTACCACCTGCACCCCGAAGAGTACCGCCTGGTACCGCCCTGATAAGGCGCGCAGTTGCTGCATTATACCAGCCAGACCGCCGGGCAGCAGAAAGTCGTCGTCGTGGAGCATGAGCACGTAGCGGCCCCGGGCGCGCTGCAGGCAAGCGGCCCAGTTGGAAGCCGCCGTGCCGCCGGGCGCGTTGCGGTAGTAGCGCCACAGGTGCGAGGCCTGCCCGGCCAGCGTCCGGCGGGCTGCCACCTCGCAGTGGTCGTTGGCGGTAGAGTTGTCGGAGACTACCAGCTCGACATCAGGGGGCAGCGGGCCTATGGAGCGCAGCGCCCGCGTCAGTAGCTCGGGCCGGTGGTAGCAGGGCACGCAGATGCTGAGTAGCGGCGTCAGCACGGTGCTGGCTTCGGGCGGCACGGCGGCCCAGCCCAGGGCGGCCCGGGCCTGCACTTGCCGACGCGAGGCCAGCACGGCGCGCCGGTGTCGCCACACGTAGCTGTAGGCCGGCAGCGAAGCGCGCTCCAGCAGCAAAATGTACAGGAACACCGCTAGCTGCCGCGGCAGCACCCCCAGCCAGAAGCGGAAACCCTCCCCGCCGCGCGTCGGACCGTTCTTTAGCAGCAGCATGAGCTGGTTTTTCACCGCGTCGGTCTTGATGGCGCCGGCCAGGCGGCGGCGCAGGGCCAGGTCGCCGGGGCGGAACACGCGCGGGTGCAGCGCCCGGCAGGCAGGCTCCAGGTAGGTGCGCCAGCCATACAGGTGGCCGCGCCAGGCCACGTCCCAGTCTTCCTTGTGGGCGAAAAACCGCTCGTCAAAAAACTGCCCGTCCACTCGCAAATCGTCGATGAAGCGTCGACGCAGCAGAGGCAGGGCCCCGTCGGCACCGGCCACGTAGCCGGCTTGCACATCGGCCTGGCTCAGGCGCTGCCCGTGCAGGCGCAGGCCGTAGCGCCCGTCGGGGCGGGCCTCCATGCCGGCCGAGTCGATGATGGGGTCGGCCTCCTGGCTTTGGGTGAGCACCCCGCACACTACGCCGATGCGCGGGTCGCGCTGCATGGCCTGCAAGGCGCGGGCCAGGTAATCGGGCGCCATGTCCACGTCGGGGTTGACGAGCAGGACGTAGTCGGTGGTCGGGGCGCGGTCGAGCACGTAGTTGTGGCCGCCGCAGAAGCCGGTGTTCTGGTTGAGGCGGTGCAGCTGCACGCGCGCGTCGCGGTCGGCTACGCGCTGCACCCGCGCGCAGGTATCATCGCGGGAGGCGTTGTCGACCACCCACACGCTGAAGTCGGATACGGTTTGGGCCAAAATCGAGGCCAGGCAGGCTTCGATGCTATCGGCGCTGTTCCAGGTGACGATGGAGAGCAGGATCATGCGCGGCGAGAAGTAGAGTGGAACAAGAAAACAGGGTAGGAGCTAGCGTGCCGGCGCGGACGTTACGGGTGCCGCGGGCACTTCGCGTGGCCCGGGCTCGGCGGCCACGGCGGCCGTGCGCAGCATTTCTTCCAGCAAGGCCGTAAAGGCCGGCAGTGGCACGGTGAGGTGCTGCGCTTGGGCTTGGCGGCGGTCATTCACGCGCGGCGTGGCGGGGCATACCAGGTAGCGGTGCTGGATGCTCAGGCGGGCTGAGAATTCCAGGTAATCAGCTACCACGAAGTCTTCGGGCAGCAGCTCCAGCAGCTGGGTGCCGGTGCGGCAGAAGGCTGTGTTGCACAGGCCGGCGCCCACGGGGCTTATCACCACGCGGGCGCCGGCAAACAGGGCCCGCTTCTCGGCAAACGACAGCTCGCTGAGGGCATAGCTTTGGAAGCCGTGCTGGGCCAGCAGGGCTTCCACGTCGGCCTCGTTGGTTACGTGCCGGCCCGGGGCGTCGCGGCGGCTCACGTACACCAGCGGGCTGAAGCGGCCAAGCAGGGCCGGGTCGGGAGGGTAGTTGCGGCGCAAAAACTCGCAGGCCCAGGCGGGCGTGTGCGTGCCCAGGCCGCGCACCGGCGTGGTGGCCACCAGTCGCCGGGCCTGGATGTGCCGATGCTCCTTTACATCCAGGAGCCGCTCCGGCCCGATGCCCAGGCCGGCCATGGTTTCGCGCACGAAGCTCAGCTGCTTGTCGTAGACGAGGAAGTAGTCGATTTGGTGTAGCAGCCCGGCCTGCTGCACCAGGTACAGCCGCGGCAACGAGTCCACCAGCCAGTGGTAGTAGTTGCCGGTGCCGGCGCCGCCGCCCGAGAGCAATGTGCACACGGTGCCATCGATGCGCAGCGGCTCCTCAAACCAGCGCTGGTAGAAGATGTTGTTTTCGCGCGGGGGCAGCGTGGTCCAGTGCCGGCTGGTGTACTGAAACGACACGTCGCCCATCAGTCGGTTGTCGGCGCTGATGACGGCCACGCTGTCGAGGTTGTCGGCGTACACGCGGCCGTCGGACAGCTCCACCACAAAGGCCTCGGGCATCAGCTCCTGGAAGTTAGGCTTGCCGTGCAGGCCGCCGTACACCGATGCCTGGTCGTAAAAATCGGGCGGGATGCTTACTTCGGAGAGGTAAGCCGGCACCACCAGGAAGTAGTGCACATCGGCGCGCTCGTGCGCCAGCTGCTTGCTCGACGCGTGCACCCCCACGGGGCGGTAGCGCAGGCGCTGGGGTACGTACTGGCGCAGCAGCCGGGCCAGCCGGCCGCGCACTTTGCCGGCCAGCTGCCGGGCGCGCTTGGGCGCCTGGGCGACAGATCCGAGTAGGGAAGTAGTCATAAGCAAAACGGGATAAACCAACCATCAACAGAGCTTGGCGCCGGCCTGCTTAGCAGCGCCGAACCATCAGCCCGCGGCCTGCCCCAGTCTGCTGGGCGCCAGCCGACAAGCCGCGGCCCGTGGATAGGAACAGGTGAGCGGAAGAGCACCCAATCGGGGGCTACAGCAGAAGGCGGAATGGGGCAAAGCAGGCCGCGGCGGGCGGAGAAATAGGGTCATAGCTCGGGGAAAAAGGGTGAGGACTAGCGCGGCAACAGGGTAATAGCTCAATCAAACGGCGACCTGCGCCAGCGCTTGTTCCAGGGCCTGGCGTAGGGCCGGCTGGTCGGCGGTGAGGTCAGCATTGCGGCCTTCGGCAGCGGTGCGGGCGGCCGTGGGTGTGTCGCACACCAGCGGGTAGTGCGGCATGCGCAGGCGCGTGGTCAGGTCGAGGTAATCGGCCACCACCATGCTGCGCGGTAGTAGCTCGATGAGGGCGGTGCCGGGCTGGCTGAACAGCAGATTGGCCAAGCCCGCGCCCACCGGCCCCGCCACCACCCGGGCGCCGCCGAACAGCGCCACTTTCTGGCGCAGGTTCAGCTCGCTCAGGGCGTAGCTGCGGAAGCCGTATTCGGCCAGGAGCCGCTCCACCGCTGCCTCGTTCTGCACCCGCCGAAACGCGGCGTCGCGGCGGCTCACGTACACGTAGGGGCTGGCAGGTTCTTCCGTGCCCGAGGGCAGGTGTTGGAAGGCCCGGCGCAGGTACGGCCCCACCCAGTCGGGGGCGTGCAGGCCGCCGTTGCGCACGTGCGAGGTCACGATAAGGCGGCGTGCCCGCAGGTGCGGGTTGTCCTGCACGTCGATGATGCGCTCCTCCGGAATGCCTAACTCGCGCAGCATCTCCACGGCGAAGCGGTGCTGGCGGTTGTAAATCAGGAAGTAGTCGACTTCGGCGAGCAGGCCGGCTTGCTCCACCAGGTGCAGGCGGGGCAGGGAGTCGAGCAGCCAGTGGTAATAGTTGCCGATGGCTGCGCCGCCCCCCGCCAGCAGGCTACACACCGTGCCCTCCACCACCCGCGGCGCGCGGAAATAGCGCTGCCGGAAAATGGCGTTGGCGGCAGGCGGGGCCGGGGCGAAAGTGTGCGGGTCGAACTGCAGCGAGGCGTCGCCTACCAACTGGCCGTCGGCCGTGAGCACGGCCAGCGCGTGCACGTCCTCCACGCTGATACGGCCGTCGGGCAGCTGCAGCACGAAGGCCGCGCCTACCTGCTCCGTGGCGCTGACGGGCTCGTAGTAGCTTGGGGCGTACGTGCGGTACAGCTCGGGCACGGCCAGCTCGGAAGTGTAGGCGGGATACACGCCCGTGTAAGCCACCCCGCTGCCGGGCTGGCTGGCCAATACCAGGCTGCTCGCCTGCAGGCCCGTGGGCCGAAACTGCCCGTTGTGGGGCACCCATTGGCGCATCAGGCGGGCTACACCCCGCCGTACGCGGGCTACATCAAGCTCCATACGCAGGTTTCATCAAAGGCGAAAAACAGGCTGGTCAGGGCAGGGGCTGCCGCGCTGATGGCCGCGGCAGCCGGCAGCAGGGCGCGCTGCAGCAGCTGGTGCAGCGCCTCCACGTTCACGGTCAGGTCCTGGCGCTGAGCCGCCTTGCGCGACGACACCTCCGCCCCCTCGGCCGCCGACACCATGAACTGGTGCGGCAGGCCCAGCCGGTAGCACAGCTCGGGGTACTCCACCACCGTGAAGTTTTTCGGGAACAGCTCGATAACGGGCGTGCCGGCCGGGGCAAACACCAGATTGGCCAGGCCTGCCCCCGTGGGCGCCACCACGATTTTGGCGCCGGCAAACAGGGCCACCTGCTCGGCAAAGGAATATTCCGCCAGCCGGTGCGAGGCAAAGCCGTAGGGGCGCAGTAGCTCTTCCACGGCCGTTTCGTTGAGCACGCGTCGGCCCGGCGCGTCGCCGCGGCTCAGGTACACAAAGGGCGAGAATTCCCTCTGGCCCGCTTCCGGCTTGATACGGCGGCGCAGAAAGTCGCAGGCCCAGGTGGGCGTGTGCGTGCCGTTGCCGCGCACCGCGGAGGTAGCCAGCAGCCGGTCGGCTACCAGGTGGCGGTGGCTTTGCACGTCGATGACGCGCTCGGCGCCGATGCCCAGGGCCGCCAGCGAATCCATCACCACGCGCTGGCGGCGGTCGTACACCAGGAAGTAGTCGACGTCATCGAGCAGGCCGGCCTGCTCTACCAGGTGCAGGCGGGGCAGGGAGTCGAGCAGCCAGTGGTAGTAGTTGCCGGTAGCCGCGCCCCCGCCCGAGAGCAGCGTGCACACGGTGCCCGGCACCCGTACCGGCGCCAGGAAGTAGCGCTGCTGGAAAATGTTGTTGGCTTCCGGGGGCGTGCTGTTCCACTCGGCGCTGCTGTACTGAAACGACGCGTCGCCCACCAGCCGGTTGTCCGCGCTGATGACGGCCACGCTGTTCAGGTTGTCGGCGTACACGCGGCCCTGGCGTAGCTCCACCACGAACGCCGCCGGTACGGCTTCGGTGCGGTTGGGCACGCCGTGCAGGCCCCCGTACGCCGATACCTGCTTGTAGAAGGCCGCCGGCAGCTCCAGCTCCGAGGTGGTGGCCGGCTCGATTTCGTAGTAGGCGGCCCCGCTACCGGGGCGGGCCGCCAGCACGCGGCTGCTGGCGTGCACGCCCACCGGGCGGTATTGCTGGTTGTGAGGCAGCCACTCACGGAGCAGGCGACTGCCGCGGCGCTGGGCACGGGCAAAAAAGGCGGAAACAGGTGGCATGACTGGAGGGAAGTAAGAAGATGGTGAGCAGCGGCAAGTGCTGTCCTGCAAGGCGAAGCGCCGGCTGTGGGCGCGTATGGCATCCTAAAGCGTGGAGCGGGAAATACCGCTACGCCGGCAGCAGCGGCGATACGCGCCGCTGCGCGGCAGGCTGCCACTCAGCGGCCGCCGCCACCCGCGTTGCACCCCCTCGCGCAGGCCGATGCGGTGCTGCCAGCCCAGGGCGTGCAGCCGGCTTACGTCCAGAAGCTTGCGCGGCGTGCCGTCGGGCTTGCTCGTGTCGAAGATGATGCGTCCGTGGTAGCCCGTGGCCTCGGCCACCAGGTCGGCCAGGGCCCGAATGGTCACGTCCTGGCCAGTGCCCACGTTCACCGGCTCGCGGCCATTGTAGTGCTGCATCAGGTGCAGGCAGGCGTCGGCCAGGTCATCCACGTGCAGAAACTCGCGCCGGGGCGTGCCCGTGCCCCACACCGTCACGCTGGGCAGGGCCAGAGCGGCCGCTTCGCCAAACCGGCGCAGCAGCGCGGCCATGGCGTGCGAGGAAGCTGGGTCGTAGTTGTCGTTAGGGCCGTAGAGGTTGGTGGGCATGGCCGTGATGAAGTTGCAGCCGTGCTGGTCGCGGTAGGCTTCGCACAGCTTCAGCCCCGCAATCTTGGCCACGGCGTAGGGCTCGTTGGTAGGCTCCAAGGGCCCGCTGAGCAGGTACTCCTCCCGGATGGGTTGTGGCGCCAGCTTCGGATAAATGCACGATGAGCCGAGGTACAACAGCTTCTGCACCCCGTGCCGGAAGCTCTGCTCCAGCACGTTGGCCTCGATCAAGAGGTTGTTGTAAAGAAAGTCGGCGCGGTAGGTGTTGTTGGCCTCAATGCCGCCTACCTGGGCCGCGGCCAGCAGCACGTAGTCGGGCTTTTCGCGGGCGAAGAAGTCGGCCACGGCGGCCTGGTTGCGCAGGTCCAGCTCCTGCGAGGTGCGCACCACCAGCCGGGCATAGCCTGCCTGCGTCAGGTGGCGCATCAGGGCCGAGCCCACCATGCCTCGGTGGCCGGCCACGTAGATTTTGGCGTTTTTGTTCATGGGGGTGGAGGAGAAGGGGGTAAAGCCGAGGGGGCGCGCAGCCAGGCCTTGCTGCGCGGCGGCTTATTCGTAGTGATTGAGCACGCGGTGGCCCGCGTCGCGCAGGGCGGCGTCGCGACGGAACAGGGTCAGGTCGGCCTGCACCATGTCTTCTACCAGGGCCGGCAGGTCGTAGTGGGGGCGCCAGCACAGCTTGCGTTGCGCCTTGCTCGCGTCGCCTACCAGCAGGTCCACTTCCGTGGGGCGGTAGTACACCGGGTCCACGGCCACCACTTCCTTGCCCAGCGGCAATTGGTATTCCGGGTTGTGGCAGGCCACCACGTGCCCCGTCTCGTCAGCCCCCTCGCCGAAGAACGTCAACTCCACGCCCAGCTCGCCAAAGGCCATCCTGACGAAGTCGCGCACGGTGGTGGTCACGCCGGTGGCGATGACGAAGTCCTCGGGCGTGTCCTGCTGCAGGATGCGCCACATGGCCTCCACGTAGTCCTTGGCGTGGCCCCAGTCGCGCT
>NZ_MVBC01000021.1 GCF_002007105.1 Hymenobacter sp. CRA2
CAGGCCCGTACCCGTGAAGCACTGGAGGCGGCTATCCAAACCGCGGTTGAGTGGATTTCCAGCAAGGATGCCAAAGCCTGGTTCAACCATTGTGGTTATCATGTACATCGTTCATGAATCCGCTATAGAACGGCGGCTTTATGAACACAGCCAAAACTTAGGACAAACGGGCCGTTTCACCGGGCGTTACCAGTGCAATCTTCTTGTGTACTTCGAGACTTTCCCTGACGCAATTCAGGCTATTGCCCGCGAGAAGGAAATCAAAGGGTGGAGTCGAACGAAGAAAGAAGAGCTGATTGCCACCATGAACCCGGGTTGGATGTCCATTGACCTACGAACCTGGGCTGGCTAGTTTAGCACGTCATGCAGAGCGCAGCGAAGCATCTCGCGTGCTGACGTTAGAGAGCATTTCTCTCGTTCAAAGATTTTACTACCTCGCATCAGCACGCGAGATGCTTCGCTGCGCTCTGCATGACGGTCAACGGCGACGTTCTGATAACCTCACTCCCACCCCGCTCGTCTAAACCGGCTACACCCAATCCGTAGCCGCCCATGAGTCTCTGGGAAATCATCAAGCGTCTGTTTCCTTATGTCCGCCCGTACCGCGGGCTGATCATTGCCACGTTGCTGCTGACGCTGGTGGGCTCGTTGGCGGCCCAGGTCAACCCCTTCGTGCTGCGCTACACGGTGGACACGGTGCAGGCGCTGCTGAACCGCAACGCCACGCTGGCCCAGGGCATGCCCATGCTGCTGCTGGTGAGCGGGCTGCTGCTGGGCAAGGAAATCATCAACACCTTCATCCAGTTCGGGCAGAAGTTCTACGGCGAGAAAATCCGCATCAACGTGTCGAGCACGCTCATGCACGACGCGGTGCACAAGGTGGTCAGCTACCAGCTCGGCTTCTACGCCGACAACGGCAACCAGACCGGCAAGCTGCAGACGCGCATCGACCGGGGCGTGGAGAGCCTGATGAAGCTGGTGCAGAACTTCTTCATCGACATTCTGCCCTTGTTCGCCAATTCCATCGTGGCGCTGGTGGTCATGTTCACCGCCAACGTGTATGTGGGGCTGGTGGCCGTGGCGGTGCTGCCTATCTACTTCTGGCTCAGCTACCGGCAGGCCGATAAGCTCAACGGCACCCGCCGGGCCCTGCGCGGCCTGCGCGAGGCCCGCAGCCAGGGCCTCGTCAACCTCATCGACTCGGCCGTGGTCATCAAGAGCTTCGTGCGCGAGGGCTACGAGGAGCAGAAGCAAAACCAGCAGCAGGATGCCTTGCAGCAGGCCCAGCTCGAAACGCGCAAAACCAACTTCCTCTACGACGGCCTCAAAACCTTCACCGAGCAAATCGGGGTGGTGCTCATCATCATCCTCACGGCCTACCTGGTTTTGGACCGGCAGATCAGCATCGGGGCCATCATGTTCCACATCCTGCTGTTCAACAACGTGTCGGCCCCAATCCGGCAGCTGCACCGCATCTACGACGAGATGAACGACGCGCTGACCTACTCCGAGGGCTTCTTCGACATCCTCGACGCCCAGGACGCCCAGGAGCCCACCGGCCCGCTGCAGCCGGAGCACCTCACGGGCACCTTCGACATCTGCAACGTGGACTTCAGCTACCCCAGCGGCACCCAGGCCCTGCACGACGTGTGCCTCACCATCGAGGCGGGCAAAACCACCGCGCTGGTGGGCCTAAGCGGGGCCGGCAAGAGCACCATCATCAACCTGCTTTGCAAGTTCTACGAGCCCCAAAGCGGCAAAATGCTGCTCGACGGCAAGCCCCTTACCGACTACGACACGCACGCCCTGCGCCAGCAAATCGGGCTGGTGCTGCAGAAAAACCACATTTTCAAGGGCACCATCGAGGAAAACATCCGTTACGGGCTGATGGACGCCACCCTGGAGCAGATTCAGCACGCGGCCAAGCAGGCGTATCTGCACGAGCAGATAATGGACCTACCCAAGGGCTACCAGTCCGACGCCCAGCAGCTCTCGGGCGGGCAGCAGCAGCGTATTGCCATTGCCCGCTTGTTCCTGAAAAACCCGCCCATCATCTTCCTCGACGAGCCCACCGCCTCGCTCGACGCCATTGCCACCGAGCAGATTAAAAACTCGCTCGACGCCATCAAGAAGGGCCGCACCGTAGTCATCATTTCCCACTCCCTGGCCCAGATTGTCGACTCCGACGTCATCTACGTGATGAAGCAGGGCCGCATGGTGGAAAGCGGCACCCACGAGCAGCTCTACGACCTGCGCGGCACCTACCGCGAAATATTCGACGCCTCGGCCCGCAGCCTCAACATCGAGAAACTGGCGCGGGTGCTGGTGGACGACGGGGACGAGGTGGAGGATACGGCGGCGTAGTTACAGCTGTTTTCTGAACGGCTATTGGGCAAGTAAAGACGCGTATTGGCGTTTCATCGTTGAACGACTGGTAGTAAGAAAGCCTGCAAGACGGCGCGGACGCCAATACGCGTCACACCGTTGGTGAAACTGATATATATTTGTCTGAACAGGCATTCAACAGTCATGAAAATAGTTACCTATATTTTTCTAGCCATTGTAGCAATAATTTTAATTGGATACAAAATAGCAGATTACAAGTTCATTAGCTATCAGGAAAAGGAGTATCAAAGAGCACAATTTGCCAATATCACCGAATCACCTAGAACATTTCCTGATTCTATCAAAATGCCAGACAAAAACTTTTGGTATTTGATTAATACATCGAAAGCCAAATACCCTTTCAACTACCGTTTGCAACTGGCTTACCTAACTGACACGCTATCTAAATGCAGCAACAAGGACATAATAGGTTTCGAATGCACTTTTAGAGAAAACATGGTTAGATTATGGAATTACAATATTAAATCCATGTATCAAATTATTGAAGGCAACTATATCTCAACTGATGACTTTGTGTATTTCAGAGGCTACTTGATTTCTCTGGGGCAAGAAATTACAAATACAGCTATACAGAACCCTGACTTGGTATCCGTGCCATTGGACAGAACTGAATGGTCAGGGGAAGACATGATATATGTTGCTGATCAAGCATATTCCACTAAAAACCGCCAATTGAAGGGCTCAACTGCCCCAAGAGACTCGGCGTCAGCGGTGGATTACGATTTTGGCAACTATAAAATGACTGGCCATTATATACCTCTTGATGAGTTTCCCCGGCGTTTTCCGAAGCTAACAGCACGTTATTAAGGCATGTCAAAGGCGCAATTTATAGTACCCCACTGCACTCACTTGGCGCGAGTTTAGCTACGCCGAACTCGCGCCAGCCGTCAGTCTTTACCTCGCCAATTACACTATGACTCTAGACCTCACCGGCATCACCAGCAAAGCCGCCATCCATCAGCTGTTCAAAGAGAAACTGGGCTTTGAAGACTGGTACGGCGCAAACTGGGACGCTTTCTGGGATTCTATTGTAGCCATTGTGGAAATGCCGGAGCAGCTGACGCTGACCAACTGGCAGGAGTTTGCCGAACACTGCCCGCGCGACATGCAGATTCTGCGGCAGGTAATCCAGGACTACGCGGTGGAAATGGCCCCGAAGCGCATCGTGCTGGCCTGATTGAGTACCCGGTACGGGCAGGCGGCGCTTGCGGCAAAACAGCCCGGGGCCACTGAAAATATTTCCCGCTCGCCTCACTTGCCCAAGCTCAGCCTTTCAATACCTTATGTCCGGTCCGGCCCTTGCCGGGTCGGGCTATTTTTCTTCACCAATTACCTTCTTTATCCATGCCCGCTTACCAGAGTTATTTCGACAACTTTTTCGCCACGCTGCCCCTGTCGCGGGTCAACTTCAAGCAGCTGGGCACCGCCACGCTCGGGGCGCTACGCGAGGCCCAATTGGGCAAGGAATTCGCCCCGCACGAGGCCGAGCTGACGGCCGCCCTGGCCGGCTTCGACGTGAACCTCACGGACGCGGCCGAATCCACCAGCGGCGACACGGCGGCGCTGCGCGCGGCCCGCCAGCAGTGGCTCTCGTTCGTCGACGACACCATGAAGGACTACGTGACGCCGCGCCTGCGCAAGCTGCCGGTGTACGCCGATTTCAAGAAGTACCAGAAGAGCAAACTTGCGGCCCTACCCCACGCCGAACTGCTGCAGCAGGGCAAGCAGCTGCTGGGGCTGTATGAGCAGCACGCCGCCGCGCTGCAGTATCCCACGCTGCCGGCCGACGCGCAGGCCGTGTACGCCCAGCTGACCGTCGCCCACGAAGAGCGTGGCACGGCCGGGGCCGCCATTCAGGGGGCCCGCGTGGCCCTGGCAGCCGACTGGCTGAAGCTGGCCCGCGCCCTGTGGCGCCTCAAGGCCCAGCTAGAGCTGCGCTTCGAGGAGCCAGCCGAGGTGTACCGCTTCTTCGACTTCGGCAAGGTGCGCGACGGAGGCAACCGCAAGAAAGCCGCCACCAAAGTGGTGCAGGCGGTAGACTAGCCCATACATAGGCCGCTTCCGGCGCCCGTACGGCCGCCTGCTTCTCGAAGCGGGCGGCCGTTCTTATGCGACAAGCGCCCCGCGTGCAGAAGCGGCGGGTTGTTGCAATGACAACAGCCTTCCGCTTCTTGAAGCAGCGCCTTATTTGCCCTGTGCAAAGGCAACGCTTCGGGAAGCACCGGCCTTTATCAGCGCTGGTGATAGGCTGCTTCGAGAAGCAGAGGCCTGACAACTTTCCAACAGCCGCCCGCTTCTCGAAGCGGCACACTAAGCGGACCACTAAGCGACTTCCCGGCGGCTACGGTGCGAGCCAACCTATTAGCCGACGCAAAGGCGGCGGAGCATTCCGGGGCCATGGCGTCCGATAATTACCCAGGCCACCTTGTTCTATCGGACGAATCAATAGCGCGGAACGCCTGCTTGCTCAGAGCACATGGTAGAAGATGAAGTAATTCATCGTCAGGTTGAAGGCGGCGTGGGTCACTATGGCGCCCAGAATGGATCCGCTACGGGTACGGGCGACGCCAAACAGCAAGCAGGTGCCAAACAGGGCGGCCACCCACAGCAGCGCGGGGCCGGGCAAGAACCGCCAGCTGCCGCCGAGGTACACGAGGCCGAAGTGCGCCAGGTGCACCCCGGCAAATGCCGCGCTGTCGAGGAGGGCAGCGCGGCGGTGCCCGAGGCGGCGGGCGCTGCACTCGTGCACCAGGCCGCGGTAAAACAGCTCCTCGCCGACGGGACTGAAGATCATACTCGGCCCCGAAAAAATCAGGAAGTACACGAGGCGGTTCTGGTCGTTGAGCACCTGGGCGAGGTTGCCGTAGGTGCGGGCAATGTAGGCCAGGCTATTGCCTTCGCCCAGGCCAAACAAGAGGCGCGTCAGGCCGAAGAGCACCGCGCAGCTCAGGGCCCCGAGCACGGCGCCCAGCAGTACGCCGCGCCAGCGCGTGGGCCGCACCAGCCCGATTTGTCGGCGGCCGGCCGGCGTGAGCAGCACCCACGGCAGCAGGGCCATGGCCACGAAGATGAGCGCCACGACCTGGTAGCTGCGCGTAACGTTGGCCTGCAGCACCAGGGCAAACCGCACGAGGCTGAACACGGCAATCAGGCCGGCGCCCGTGCGCCAGTCGAAGCGAAACCACGAGGCGGCCCAGGGCTTTACCAGCGGGGCCGCTGGTGCTGTTACCACAGTTGGCATAGAGGCAGAAAGCGGCCCAAAGGCCCTATTAGCGGTGAAAATAGGCGGTATTTATCGGGGCCGTTTTGCTACGCGCCCTCTCCCCGGTTGCAGCCGATGCGGTGATTGAAGCCCATCAGCAGGCCAAGCAACGGCAGCGACAGGACCACCGGGGCCACGTAGGCGGGCGCCGTAGTATCGAGCCAACTCAAGCTGCAGTACAACACCGCCGCGCCGACTGCCATTCCGGCCAGGCCCAGCACCAGCTGCCCCTGGAAGCGTTCCGTGCAGTTGTTTTCCTTCAGGTACTTGTAGCCAACGCGGGCAATGCCCAGTATCAGCCCCAAAGCCCCGCCGAGTACGGCAAACAACACGGACTCATACAGGCTCTGCCCGGCGTCCACGACACTGCCCAGCAGGCCGCCCACCACACCTCCCAGCACGCCGGTTACCGCGCCGATCAGCGTTTCTTCAAATGCCAGCAGTATTACTTCGACGTTGATTAGCTTGGCCATAGACTTAAGGTTGGTGGGATGGTATCAGATTGGCAAGCAAGCATTCTGCGCGTTAATTATCAAACACCTCTGCCGGACAGCCTGGAAGCTTTGATACTTTAATTCCTGGCTTACCTGAAAGCCCACGAACAGGAATATTGGGTCACCACCTTTTCGGAAGCTATGCAAGCCCTGACCCGGTAAGCGCGGCGTGCCGGGCCCATCGGGGCGGTGCTGTTGCAGGGTCGGCAGAGTAGCTGGACCCGTGTCGGCGCCCGCCAACGCCCATCCTTGCCCATCTTTGCGCCGCTACGGCCGCTGCGCCGTACGACCTTCCCATTTACCCGTTCCTTCGCCCCGCGCATGTTGCCTGTCAAGCGCCTCGCTCTTCTTTCCTTGCTGGCGCTGTCCACCACGCTGGCCGCCGCTCAGAAGTCTGCCTACTCCGTGCAGCCGCTCACGCTACCCCAGGAGTTGGCCGATAAGAACAACCAGTTTTCGGGGCTGTACCGGCACGGCAATCAGCTGCTGCTGCTCTCGGAAAGCCGCCTGCAGGAGCGCGCCGAGGCCAAGGTGTACGCCGTGGACCTGGCCAGCGTCGACGCCCAGCTGCGCGATAAGTCGGTGGCGCTACGCTACCGCAAGTACGCCATCCGGGGCCTGGAGCCGCTGCGCGCCCGCATGGACAGCGCCTGCCAGCACTACGAGGGGCTGGAGGCCATTACGCTGGTCGACAACACGGTGTACCTCACCGTCGAAACCACCACGCCCTCGGCCTACGGCTACCTGCTGCGCGGCGCCCTCGACGAAGGCGGCGGCAGCATCACCTTGGAGCCGAAGTACCTAGTGCCGGTGCCCAAACCGGCCCTGACCAACGGCGCGCATATCTCCAACGCCGGCTTCGAGGCGCTGACCAGCTACAACCGCGACGTGCTGCTGCTCTTTGAGTACAACTACTTCGCCCACGACAACTACGCCTACCGCCTGCCCGCCGGCGCGGCCACCCACGACGTGCCGCACTTCGTGCCGGTGGCGCGCCTGCCCTTCCGCCTCACCGACCTCGTGTACGAGGGCAACAACCGCTTCGTGGGCATCAATTACTTCTACAAGGGCGACGACGACAGCGAATACCGCACTCCGGCCGAGGACGCCAACACCAAACTCATTCAGGCGGGCACAGGCTATAAGAACTACTCCCGGCTGATTCGCCTGGAATACAAGAAGGACCGGCTGACGTGGAAGCCCTTGTTTGAGCTGCCCGCCGAGTACCAGAGCTACAACCTGGAAGGCATTGCGGCTTACAACGGCGGGTATTTCCTGATCAACGACAAGTACGGCCCCTCGAACCAGTCGACGCTGCTGTACTTGCAGAAGAAGTAGGTTGAGCCAGCGAGTAGCTGCGTAGTTTACGGCGACTTTACTCGTATCGGACCGCCAGATTGGCCCATATACAGATGCAGCTTCTATCTTCGAGCTTCCTCATGCCTTGTATGCTCGATATCAACTGTGACATCCAGATCTTGTTTCAGAACCACGGCGTGGGCGTGGTGGCATTGGCAGACAAAGCCCTGTTGCTGACCCGCACGCCGGCACTGGTCTGGGCACAAGTCGTGCTGCAGGAGTATCCGGACGGCGTATCTTCGCAGCTCGACGTGCGCTTGGATATCGGTCCGCAAATGCTGATTGAGTCCTTCGGGGATGTTGGCGAAGACGCGGAAAGTGCGGTGCAGAACAACCTGCGCAACTTCGCCCACAACAGCTTCCACGTGCTGCTAGCGGCGCTGCAGCAAACCACGACCGACAAGCAGATTGACACCGAGGAGTGGACCATAAACGGCCGGCAGTGGCGCGTGTACATGGGCAACTACGGCATCAAATCCCTGGGCGGGCAACCGGTAACGGTGCCGCAGGAATTGGTTACGACCTTAGAATCCATTATCCGGCAGTTGCCGCTCACCCAACCCCACCACTGGTTCCGCCTTTTCCTTTCCTGCCACCAGCGCGAGCTGACCTATGTGGAGTTTCTGATGGATAACGCGCCGGTGCCGACCGTGGAGGAGCAACTACGGCAGCTCGACTGGCAGTTAGCGGACGATTTTTACAGCGTTCGGCTCTTTCTGATGCTGCAGCAATTGCCTACCGGTACTGCTTAGCTCCCTATACCATGCCCGGCGAAACCAACCTCACCCAACTGCTGCGCACCATGCAGCCCGAATTGCAGCCCGGCCGCTACGTGTTTTGCACCGTCGATTCACTCTTGGGCTTCGACGTGAGCGAGGCCATAGGCCTGTTTCGGGAGCGGGAAGGCTGGACGCTCATTCTGCCCCAAGCCGCCGCCGACCGCCTGCAACTGCCCTACTCGTACGTAGCGGCCTGGCTGACGCTGACAGTGCATTCGGCCCTGGAAGCGGTGGGCCTGACGGCAGCCTTTGCGCAGGCGCTGGCCCGGGCCGGCGTGAGCTGCAATGCGGTAGCCGCCTACTACCACGACCATATCTTCGTGGCCGAGCGCGACGCGGAGCGGGCTTTGCAGGTGCTGCGGCAGCTGGCCGCTACCGCGTCCTGATACCCACTGCCTGCGCCTATGGATAACTACCAGGAAAGCATCGACGCCTTCGACCAGCAGGCCGCCGCGTACCAGGCCAAGTTCATGGATGTGCACCTGTACGACGACACCTACGACGCCCTCTGCGAGTTGCTGCCGCCGGGCGCGGCGCGGGTGCTCGACGTGGGCTGCGGCCCCGGCAACATTACCCACTACCTGCTCGCCAAGCGCCCCGGACTGCTTATCGACGCCCTTGACGCGGCCCCGGGCATGATAACACTGGCCCAGGCCAACAACCCCCACGCCACGTGCCGGGTCATGGATTGCCGCGACATCGGCCAGCTTCCCGGTCCGTACGACGCCGTGGTTTGCGGCTTCTGCCTGCCCTACCTCGACCAAGCCGATGCCGCCCAGCTACTGCGGGACGCGGCCGGGCTACTGGGTCGCGGCGGCGCACTTTATGGCAGCCTCATCGAGGGCGACTACGCGCACTCAGGCCCGCAAACCAGCAGCAACGGCCAGCACCGCGCCCACGTGTACTACTACAGGGCCGGGCAGGTACAAAGCTGGCTTGTGGCCAGCGGCCTGGAGTTGCTGACGCTGGTACGCAAGACGGACGCGGCGCCCGGCAGTCCGGCGCCGGTTCAGCTGATTTTTATTGCCCGCAAAGCGTAGGCGCAGCCCCGCGCCGGCCCCGGGTGTATTCGTTGGGCGGCGGCTTACGTATGTGCCCTCGGGCTGGCTTGCTGCCCCAGCCTGGCCGCATTCCGGCGCAGCGTAAAACACATGGCGCTTTCGGGTTCCGGCCGCAGAGCCGGGTTGCTGATACTGGGTATTCTGGGCGTGGTGCTGCTCGGTGCGGGCGTGCTGGGCACGCGCTATGGCCGCCGCTACCTCGAGCAGCAGCTACGCCAGCACCTGGCCGCCAACTCCGATTTGCGGGTCAGCCCGTTACAGGTGCGCCTGTCGTGGCGCGACTTTCCCTACCTGACGGCCCAGCTGCAACCCCTTACCTTCACCGATACGGCCTACCGCCGCGCCGAGCCCGTGCTGCAACTGGGCCGCGTGGATGCCCGCCTGGCCCTGGGCAGCCTGCTGCGGGGCCGCGTGCGCGTAACCCGCCTGGTGGTGCACGGCGCCACCCTGCGCACCTACGTGGACGGGCGCGGCCGGCGCTGGACGCTGCACGGCCGGCGCCGCTCCGGCCCCGGGCAGCCGCCCGCATTTACCTTCGAGCTCGACGCCATCCGGCTCCACAACGTGCGCCTGGCTTTCCGCAACGATTACAAGGGCAGCGCCTTCGCCGCGCAAATCCACGAAGCCCAGCTCCGCGCCGGCCTGCACGGCGACGAGCTGCGCCTCAGCGGGCAGCTCAGTGGCTTGGTTGACTCGCTGCACAACCGCAGCGGGGAAGTGCTGGGGCGCCGCCCCGTGCAGGCCTGGGTGCATTACCGCTACGCCTTCAGTCGGCGGCAGGGCACCTTCTGGCGCACCCGCGCCACGCTCAACGGCGACACGATTCACGTAGCGGGCACCCACACCACGGCGGTTGCCGAACCAGCTGGGTCCATCCTGCGCCTGCGCTTCGAAGGCGAGCAGGCCCTGATGGGCGTACTGCGAACGGCCCTGCCGCCCAGCTTCGAGCCCTTTCTGCACGGGGCACGCAGCCCGAGCAAGGCCCACATCCGCTACACCATTTCGGGCCTGAGCAGCCCCACCGTGCTGCCGCGCAACGTGCTGCGCTTTCAGCTGCGCCGGGCCCGGCTGCTGTGGCCCGATTCCACGCGGCGCATCAACCACTGGGACTTGCTGGCCGTGCTCGACAACGGACCAGCGCACAGCTCCCGCACTACCTCGCTCACGCTGCAGCGCTGCCGCATCTACTCGCCCATGGGTGAGCTGAATCTGCGCGCGACGGTACGCAACTTCGACCACCCCAGTATTATCGGCGAGCTGCGCGGCCGCACCGATCTGCCGGCCCTGGCCGCGCTGGTAGCGCCCGGCGCGTGGCGGGCCGAACGCGGCCGGGCTACCCTGGATGTGCGCCTGCGCGGTCTGCTGCTCACGGCCGCCAACCAAACGCCCGCCGAAATGGCCGGCCGCTTGTCCCTGCGGGGTAGCGTAACGCTGCAGGATGCAAACTTCGAGCTGCTGAGCCGACGCGCCCATGTGCGCAACCTCAACGTGCGCCTGGGCCTGCGCGACAGTTTGTGGCAGCTGACGGACCTATCGGGGCAGGTAGCCGGCATGCGCTTCCGGGCGTCGGCGCGCACGCTGTACCTGCTGGAATACCTCACCGGCCGGCGCCCCGCCACCCAGATTACCGGTTCGCTGGCCGCCGATGAGCTGCGCGTAGCCGAGCTGGGCCAGCTGCTGCGCCCCTCCCGCCCGGCTGTCCCGCGCAACCAACGGCGGTCTTCCTCCCCTGACACTACCTTGCTGCCGTCCGGGCTGCGCCTGAACCTCGGCCTGCAGTGCGCCCGGCTGGTACTGCCCGCCGATACGCTGTATGAGGTAGCCATGCACGTGGCCCGCGACGCTCAGCGCACCCGGCTCAGCAAAGTATCGGCGCGTATGTGGGGCGGCCTGATGCAGGGCCAGGCAGCGTGGCCCGTGCCGAGCCGCCGGACGCTGGAGCCGCCCACGTTTCGGCTGGCGCTGCGCTTCGGCAACGTGGATTACCTGCGCGTTATCCGGCTGCTGGCCCACCCCGACAGCCGGGTGCCCCGGCGGGCGGGTAGTCCTCGGGCCACGGCGAACCAGCGCAGCAGCCTAGCCGTGCGGGAGCTGCTGCTGGCGGCCAACGGGCAGGCCACCTGCCAGATCAACTCCCTGCGCCTGCCAGTGGGCGAAAACCTGCGCCACGTGCGGCTGCAGGTCAGCAAAACGGGCGCTCAGCTGCGCATGCCCGCGTTGTACTTCGCCACCAGTACTGGCGGCGGGGCAGGCTTTGCGCAGGCCACGGCCCGCGTGGTCGAGGGCCGCCTGGCTGCCGCCAGTGCCAATCTGGACTTGCGCTACGCCACCGTGGACGTGCAACGGCTACTGCTGGCCCTGGCCAGCTTGCAGCCACCGGAGGAAAAAGAAGCCATCCGCCGCCGGGCCGCGGGCGAAAAGCCGGGCTCCGGGCGGGCTTCGGCGCTGCTCCGCAACGACCTGCTTACAGCTCGATTGCACGTTCGGGCCGAGCATGTGCGCTACGGAGCCCTTACCGGCACGGGCTTCCGCCTGACCTCGCAGCTGCGGCCCGGCGAGGCCCGGCTGGACGAGTGCGTGCTGCGCGCCTTCGGGGGCGAGGTAAGCCTGCGGGGCCGCCTGCAAACCGATGCGCCCGATGGCCACCACCCCGTGCACGTACAGGCCTTGCTGACTAACATTGCGCTGCCGCGGCTCTTCGAAGTAGCCGACGCGCTGCGCCTGGAAGTACTCGGCAGCGACAACGTGCGCGGCACCATGCGCTGCCAGGCCGACTTATACAGCGACCTGGGCCCCGATTTTCTGCCGGCCATCGAGCGTACGCGGGGCTACGCGCAGGCCAGCATTCAGGACCTGGAACTGCGGAACGTGACGGCCCTGGAGCAGGCGCTGAAGTTTATTGGGGAGCACCGCACCAGCCACCTGTACTTCCGGCCGGTCAATACGCAGTTCTTCCTCGATGGGCCGCGGCTGCTGGTGCCGCAGCTGCTGCTCAACAGCAACCTCACGGATATGGAAATCAGCGGCGAGTACTACCTCACGGGCCGCTCCAATCTGTACGTGGGGCTTAATCCCGTGCAGGCCCTGCTCGGCAATAACCGCAAGCGCACGGCGCGCATCCGCGAGAACCAGCCCAACCGCCGCCCCGACCGGCATCTGCTCTACGTGAACCTGCACCGGCCCGACGGGGGCACGCGCTATGCCGTACGCCTGTTTAAGCGCGGCGAGAAAAAGCAGCAGCAAGCCGCCTTGTACCAGGAGTACCGGCAGCTGCTCCGCCGCCAGCCCGTGGATACTACCCTGCTCCTGCTGCGCCAGTGACGGGTAACCAGGCCATTTGGCACTACCGGCTAATCCGCTTTTTGAAACAGACAGGCCAGGATGCGCGGCATGGTGTTGCGGTCGTCGTCATCGAACCATTCCTGCACGCGCCGCACCTGAAAATGCGCCCGGAAGGCGGCTTCTGTAAAGTCAGATAGGTGGTGCACAAAGGCGGGTGGTTCCACCGTGCTACCCGGGCTGATTTCGAAGCGGGCCCGGCTGCCCTGGTACTGCCGAAAGGGGTGCAGTTCGCCCAGGTAAAACCAGCCGCCCGGCCGCAGTACGCGGCGGGCTTCGGCAAACACGTGGTCGAGGTTGGCAATGTGCTCCAGCACGAGGCTACAGGTCAGCAGATCGGCCGCGGCGGCCGGGGCGAAGTGCCAGGGCTGGGTGATGTCGGCGGACTGAAACCGGATGTGCGGCTGCGGCAGCTTGCGGCGGGCCTGCTCCATCATTGCCGCCGAAAAGTCGACGGCGGTGAGCTGCCCGACCTGCGCGGCCAGCCATTCGGTGTTCTTGCCCGTACCGCAGCCCAGCTCAATAGCCGCGGCGTGCGGCCCGGCCGGCGCCAGCGCCCGGATGGCGCGGGCTTCCAGGTCGCGGGTTTTGTTGAGCATGGCGTCGTAGCTGCCGGCCCAGGCGTCGTAGGCTTGCTGGATATTCATACCCCAAGCTGCACAAAAAAGCCGGGCCGCGCGTGGTTGGCGCGGCCCGGCTTTAGCTGAAACAATGGCAGTTAGCTTACAGTAGGCGGATTGCGTCCGGCGTCGGGGGCGCCGCCGGCTAGCTGCGTCACCATGTCGTCGAGGATTTGCTTGTTGTAGCCCACGCGGTTGGCGTACTCCAGGCACAGCCCGTACTCGCGCGGGTCGATTTGGCCGTCCTGCAGCATCATCTGCACCAGCGTCTGCAGCTCCAGCGTGCGTTGCAGCCCGTCGGCGGCCACCACGAAGCTGAGTACGCTGAGGTTGTCGGCAATGGGGCGCACGTCGTCGTAGCTCAGGCCCAGGCGCTGCCCGATCTGCACCAGAAAGTCGCCTTCGTCTTTGTCCAGGCGGCCGTCGGCAGCGGCTACCAGAATCAGGTTTTGGAAGAAGGCCAGTTTCTTTTGCTGGGTGTCGAGCAGTTTATCGAGCGGGTGGGCGGTCTGCTTGGTTTGCATGAGTCCGGGAAGGTTCAGCGTGAAGGATGGGACAGGCCCTGCGGCCGGGTCGGTTTATTCAACGGCCGCCTGGGCGGAAGGTTGGCGGCAGCCCAGGCAGCAAGCCCGCCCTCACCCGGCTCGACAAGGACCTCGTTACCCCATTTCTAAAGTCTGATTTTACCCGATTATGTGAGTCCGGTGGGTATCGGGTTGCCGTAATATTGTCAGCGGTAGCGGGTACCACCGCCCGCTCATTCATTCGTCTCCTTTTTTTCCTGCCGTCATGAACCAACAACCTTCAACTGCTTTCGTGGGGGCCTCCTGGATGGCCCTGATTATCGGCGTGCTGGCCTACAACATTGGCCTGTGGAACGCCAGCATGGCCCTGAACGAAAAGGGTTACTACTTCACTATCCTTATGTACGGGCTCTTTGCTGCCATTTCGGTGCAGAAAAGCGTGCGCGACCGGCTCGAAGGCATTCCGGTGACCAACCTGTACTTCGGCATCAGCTGGCTGTCCACTATCCTGGCCGTGTTGCTGCTGGTGGTAGGCCTGTGGCACGCCTCGCTCACGCTCAGCGAAAAGGGCTTTTACGCCATGTCGTTTACCCTGAGCCTCTTTTCCGCCATTGCCGTGCAGAAAAACACCCGCGACAACAACCCGCAGCCGAACACCGCTCCTACCCCGCACGTGGAAGAACGCCGGCGGGTGGAGCAGGAGGCCTAAAGACCTCTTGCCCGAACGCAAAACGGCCCCGCGGAAGCTCCGCGGGGCCGTTTTGCGTTAAGCCGATAAGTGTCTTCTACAGCTCGTCCTTCATCACGGCTACGGCCTCGCGCAGCGTCAGGTCTTTGCGCAGGGGCTGGATGAAGCGGCGGGTGCGGCCCTGGGCGAGGCTGTCGGCAGCGGAGGCAGGCGCGGCCATAGCCACGGGGCTCACGTCGAGGGCAACGCCCTGCTGCTGGATCTGCTTGAACTTCTCGGCCGCCGCGTGGGCCTGCTGCTGCTCGGCGCGGTAGGCTGCCAGGTTCAGCGACACCACCGTAGTCTGCCGGCGCTTGGCCATGTCCTGTACCGCATCGTTGAGCACGCGAAAGGCGGGGTTGGCGGCCACGCGGCTGTTGCTGGCGGCTTTCAGCTTGTCCACGGCCGGGGCGGCGGCCCAGGTCTGGTACTTGGCCGGGGCAATTTCGTCCCAGGGCAGCGGGTAATCGGTGTCCTGCTCGCCGTCGGCCAAGGTGCTGTAGCCATCGGGCACCAGGATATCGGGCGTCACGCCCTTAAACTGCGTGCTGGCGCCGTTGATGCGGTAGTACTTCTGGATGGTGAGCTTGAGCGAGCCGAAGGGCTTGAGCGCGGCCAGCTGCGGGTTCTGGTCGGTGTTCATGATGTCGTCGAGCTCGAAAATGCGCTGCACCGTGCCTTTGCCGTAGGTGGTGTTGCCCACAATCACGCCGCGCTTGTAGTCCTGAATGGCACCAGCCAGAATCTCGGAGGCCGAGGCGCTGTAGCGGTTTACCAACACCACCAGCGGGCCGTCGTAAAGCACTTTCGGGTCGGGGTCGCTCACCACTTCGGCGGCGCGCTGCCGGCTCTTTACCTGTACCATGGGGCCGCTGGGCACAAACAGGCCGGCCATGTCGGCCGCGTCCTGCAAGGAGCCGCCGCCGTTGAAGCGCAAATCCAGCACCACGCCCTGCACGTTCTGGGCCTTGAGCTTTTCCAGCTCGGCGCGCACGTCCTCGGCCGAGTTGCGGCCGCCGTTGCGGTTGAAGTCGGCGTAGAAGCTGGGCAGCAGGATGTAGCCGAACTTCTTGCCGCCTTCGTTAATCACGGCCGACTGCGCGTAGGCTTCCTCCAGCACCACCACGTCGCGGATGATGGGAATGACCTTGACCACGCCGTCGGGCTTTTTCACCGTCAGGCGCACCTCCGTGCCCTTTTTGCCGCGGATGAGCTGCACCACTTTGTCCTGGCGCATGCCCTCCACCGACACGGGCTCGGCGGCGCCCTGGCCCACGCGCAGAATCACGTCGCCGGCTTTCAGCTCGCCCTGCCGGTACGAGGCCGAGCCGGGCACGATGGTAGCCACAATGATCTGCCCGTCTTTCTCCCCGATCTGGGCGCCGGTGCCTTCGAGGCGGCCGGTCAGGGCCAGATCGAAGTTGGTTTTATCCTTGGGCGCGAAGTACTCCGAGTGCGGGTCGAAGGTGTTGGCCACGGTGTTGGCAAACGCGGCGAGGCGGTCGGCTTCGTCGGTCTGGCGCAGGTCGTTGAAGTACTCGTCGTAGTACTTGAGCACCTGCTTGCGGGCGTCGGCCTCCAGCTGAGCGGGCGTGCGCACCGGCGTCGAAATGGTGGCCTGCGAGGGTTTGGCCTTGGCGGCGGCCAGCGACTTGGTTTGCTGGCGACTCTGCTCATCCATCATTTCCGAGACGCGCGCCAGGGTTTGGTACTTGAGCAGGCGGCGCCACAAGTCGCGACGGGCGGCGGCATCGGCGGGGAAGTCGAGCTTGTCGGGCTCGGTTTCCAGCGTTTCGTTGGCCGTGAAGTCGAAGGGCTGTTGCAGCAGCTCGCGGTACAGGGCCTGCGTTTCCTGCACGCGCTGGTCGATGAGCTTGGTGCTTAGGTCCAGAAACTCGTGCTTGCCCTGCTGAATTTCGTTGTCGATGTTCTTCTCGTACTGGCGCAGCTGCTTCACATCCTGCTGCAGCAGAAAACGCTTGCCGCCGTCGAGGCGCTTGAGGTAAAGGTCGAACACGCGCTTGGAGAAGGCGTCGTCGAGGCGCTCGGGCTGCACGTGGGCCACGCCCAGGCCCTGGGCTACGGTAGCCAGTAGTACTTCTTTTTTCTGGGGCGGCACCCCGTCGGCCGGGCGCGGCACCGTGCCGCTGCCGGGAAACATCAGCAGGAAACCGGGCAGCAGCGCCGGGAAGAAGCCCAGGGTGGAGCGAAAAGACAACATATAAGCGGAAAAGCGAAGTCGAAGGAAAGGATGGAAAAGCAAGCTACCGAATCGGCGAGGATAAATCGGCGGGGGTGGCCGGTAGTCTGACTACCAAGACACTAATGCCCGAAACGGGTTGCACGCGGGCGGCAGGCTCACATAAGCATGTGAGCCAGTGCAAATCACTTGCCAGCGCACGCGGGGCAAAAACTGAAGCAGGAACATGCGCAGCTGCTTCCGGTATCTTCGCGATGCTCAACGACGAATGCTTTAGTGACTTTGGAAGCGACGGTAACGTATCCGCTCGACTGCGGACGCCACCATGTACTGGACCTGGATGCCGACGAATTCGGCAACTACATAGCCCTGCTCAGCACTGGCGAAGTGTGGACAAATGAACAACGCGTGCCGCTACGCCAACGGTTCACCTCGGCTTACATCCGGCAAGTGGATGCGGACCGGTTTGTCATCGTAGAAATCCGCCGACGCTCCCGTAACAACGCCTTTGTATTCGACGTCACGGGCCGTAAACTGCTCGACTTCGATGCCGGCGACGCGGTGGCGGATGTGTTGGTGCAGGCTGGCCAGATTGTCATTTCCTACTTCGACGAGGCGGCGGGCAGTACCGGCCCGGGCGCCGATGGCCTAGCCGTGTTCGATGCCACCGGCCGGCAAACCTTTGGCCTTAATGCCCAGCACCCCGGCTTCGTGCTGGACTGCTACGCCCTGTGCAAGCTCGGGGCGGACAGCGTGCTGGCGTACACCTACACGGGCTTTCCGCTCGTTGAGCTGCGCCTTACCGATTACCGGCTCCTGACCCAGCCGACGCCCCCGGACGTTGCGGGCGCGCACGAGCTGACGACCAGCTACTCGAACGTCGTCTTCTACGGTTCGTACGCGGAATCTGCCCGCTTCTGTTGGTGGGACCGTAAAACCAACGTCAAGCCCTTTGGCCACCTCCCTACGGCTGGCCTGCGCGGCATCGGGGCCGGCAAGTTTCTGACTTTCGACGCGCGCAGCTTCACCATCATCGACGCCATGGCCTTGATGCAGCAGGAGCACCGCCAACGCTGATGGGCCGTTACTCCAGTTATTGCCCATGGAAACCTACGTTCTCGGTGATATTCACGGCGCGTACCGGGCCCTGGAGCAGGTGCTGGAGCGCAGCCCCTTCCGCCCCGGCATCGACCGGCTCATTCACCTGGGCGACGTGGCCGATGGCTGGCCCGATACGCCCGAGTGTGTGGAACGGCTGCTGAGCATTCCTAACAGCCTGTGGGTGGTGGGCAACCACGACTGGTGGACGGCCGTGTGGATGGCTACCAAGCCGGACTTCGCGCGCCTCAACCAGAACTGGTACACCCAGGGCGGCCGCGCTACCTACGAAGCCTACCAGCGCGGCCCCGCCGAGCGCATTCAGCGCCACTTCGACGAGTTTTTCGGCAAGCAGGAAACGTACTTCGAGGAAGGCAGCAACCTTTACCTGCACGGCGGCTACGACCCTGCCCAGCCCATTGCTGAGCAAGACCCCTTCGAGCTGTTCTGGAACCGTGACCTGTGGCGGCAGGGCCTAACTGCTACGGCCTACCACGAGTGTTTTATCGGCCACACTCCTACCTGGCCGGCCAGCAGCGTGCCTGTGCAGCGGGCCAATGTGTGGAACCTGGACCAGGGCGCCGGGTACGGCGGGCCGCTAAGCATGCTGAACGTGCGCACCAAGGAGTACGTGCAAAGCGACCCAGTGCAGAGCCTCTACCCGGGCGTGCAGGGGCGGTAACAGACCAACTTCTGGCGCTTGGTGTACCGCAGTCTTTCTTAGGCCACAAACATCTCCTAGCCCGAATAGTTGATATAGTACCATTATAAATCCGCACTGTAGCCAGATTTGCACTCACCCGCAACTATTGTACTTATACCTATATAAACGTCGCAAATCGCAAACAACATATTTCTACCAAAAACGCCGTTTTAGCTACTATATCACACTAAAAAGCAACGTTTATAAGGCAAGTTATACCCATAAATTATTGTTGAGCTTGCCATTAGTGCATTTCTTATCTCATTCCACTAATTAGAAATTATAAATATCAGTTATTGTAAATACATAAGAAGTTTGGGTAAATTCTCGCCACACTCACCAACCCTACCTTCTTATGAAAAGACAACTAACTATCCTGCTGTTGGCCTTGCCTGCCGTTGTGCAGGTGGCCGCGGCACAAACCCGATCTGTCAGCGGCCGGGTGACGGACGCGGCCAACGGGCAGGGCCTGCCAGGCGTGACGGTACTGGCCAAAGGCACTTCTACTGGCGCCACTACCGACGCCGACGGGGCGTACTCCATCAACGTGCCGACTGGGACTACTACGCTGCAGTTCAGCTACGTGGGGTACCAGACCATCGACCGGCCCATCGGCAGCGCCGGCACCCTGAGCGTGGCCCTGAGTGCCGACACCCGCCAACTGGATGAAGTGGTGGTATCGGGCCTGGCGTCCACGGTGAAGCGCTCCAACCTGGCCAACTCCGTGGCCACCATTTCGGCCAAGGAGCTGACGGGCATCACGCGCCCGGTGACGGTGGATGCGGCCCTGAACGGCAAGCTGGCCGGGGCCAACATCTCGCAGAACAGCGGCGCCCCGGGCGGGGGCTTGTCGGTGCAACTGCGCGGCATTTCCACCATTTCGGGCAGCTCGCAGCCGCTCTACATCATCGACGGGGTGTACGTGAACAACGAGCAGATCGGCAACGGGGCCGGCTCGCCGGCATTTTCGGGGGCCTCGGCCACCACGTCGCGCACCACCCAGGACCAGACGGTAAACCGCCTGGCCGACCTGAACCCCAACGACATCGAGAGCATCGAGGTGCTGAAGGGCCCGAGCGCGGCCGCCATCTACGGCACGCGCGGCAACGCGGGCGTTATCATCATCCGCACCAAGCGCGGCAAGGCCGGGCAGACGCGCGTGAGCATCACCCAGGACATCGGCATTGCGCGGGCCTGGCGGCTGCTGGGCAAGGAAGACTGGTCGGAGGAGAAAATCCGGCGGGTATTCTCGGGCCAGACGGCCGAAGATGAGGTGGCCCTGTGGCGCACCCAGACGCAGGCCGGCAACGTGTACGACTACGAAGAGGAAATCTTTGGCAACACGGGCGTGCTCAGCAACACCACGCTGAGCGTGTCGGGCGGCAGCGAAAACACGAAGTTCTACGTGTCGGGCTCGACGAACAACGAGTCGGGCATCGTGAAGCACACGGGTTTTCAGCGCAACTCCATCCGGGCCAACGTGGACCAACGCATCGGCAAGCTGGTGGACCTGAGCCTGAACACGAACTACATCAACTCCAATAACCAGCGTGGCTTCACCGGCAACGACAACAACGGCATCAGCTACACCTACAACCTGGCCGCCACGCCCAGCTACCACGAGCTGCACCGCCTGCCCGACGGCACCTTCCCCGACGCCCGCCGCACCCCCGATAACCCGCTGGCCATTGTGGAGCGGGCCAAAAACGACGAAACCACCAACCGCTTCATCGTGGGGCTGAATGCGGCGTTTCATATCATCGAGCGCGAAACCTCCTCGCTGCGCTTCACCGTGCTGGGCGGCACCGACTTTGCCAACACGCGCAACTTCCTGCACCTGCCCTCGGACCTACAGTCGCAGCGCGACCTGCCCAACCCCGGCGCCTCGCGCCTGACCAACACCAACGCCTTCTTCACCAACCTGCAGGGGGCGCTGGTGTACGACTGGCGCCTGCTCGACGGCAACCTGATGCTGACCTCACAGGCGGGCACGGTGCGGCTCACGCGCAAGTTCAACCAGAACTTCAGCCAGGGTGTGGGCCTGCTGCCGGGCCAGAGCAGCACCAACGCGGGCACCATCATCACCCAAAACAGCTTCGAGAGCGAGCAAGCCGACGTGGGCGTGTTTGCCCAGCAGGAAATCAACTGGCGCGACCGAATCGTGGTGACCGGCGGCATCCGCTTCGACAAGACCAACACGGCCGGCGACAAGGACAAGTGGTTTCCCTTCCCGAAGGCCTCGATTGCCGTGAACGTGGCCAACTTCGACTTCTGGACGCTGGACGTGGTGAACGTAGTAAAACCGCGCTTTGCCTACGGCCAGACGGCCGGCGTGCCGCCCTACAGCGCCATCTTTAGTCCCTTGTCGACCATTGGGGCCGGTACGCGGTTGGGTCTGTTGCAGCAGGTGACCATCGGCAACCGCGACGTGGAACCCGAGCGCGCCACCGAGCTGGAAGCCGGCCTGGACCTGGGCTTCCTGGAAAACCGCATCACCTTCGAGGGCACGGTGTACAAGAAGAAGGTATTCGACATTCTGCGGCCGTACACGCTGGCCCCGGGCACGGGCGTGCAGCAGGTGGCCGGCATCGGCGACTTGTCGCAGACGGTGGGCGCCTACCCGGTGGGCGACCTGGAAAACCGCGGCATCGAGCTGGGCCTGGGCATCACGCCGGTGCGCTCCGACAACCTGACCTGGACGGCCACCACGCAGTTCTGGCTGAACCGCAGCAAGGTCACGCGCTCCGTCATCCCGGTCAACACCGTGGGCCTGGGCTTCGGCAACACCTTCGGGCGCAACCTCTGGGCCGAGGGCGAGTCGCCCTCGCGTTGGTTTGGCACCCCCGCCGACCCCAACGGCGTGCTGGGCCTGACAGGCTACGAAGACGCACAGCCGCGCTTCCAGATGTCGTTGCTGAACACGATGACCGTATTCAAGGGCTTTGAGCTGTCCTTCCTGTTTCACTGGAAAAACAAGGGTTACATCAGCAACCTGAGCCGGGAGCTGAAAGACGAAGGCGGCACCACCGAGGACTGGAGCGAGCCCAGCGGGCAGGTAGACGCGCAGGGCAACCCCATTCCGCGCGGCGTGGCCCGGCAGAGCGCCACGGCCCGCGAGTTCATTCAGGATGGCAGCTACGTGCGCCTGCGCGAGGCGTCGCTGTACTACACCATTCCGGTGGCCGTGCGCACCAAGCTCTTCAGCACCTACGTGTCCAACATTCGCCTCGGCGTATCGGGCTACAACCTGATTACCTGGACCGATTACGTGGGCTACGACCCCGAGTCCTCCAACTTCGGCAACGTGGCCAACGCGGCCACCGTGGACGTGGGCTCTTTCCCGAACACGCGCCGCATGTTCTTCCACGTGGCCGTTGAGTTTTAATCTCCCTCCTTTTGACTAGCCTCATGATACGTTTCGTTCATACGCTACGCCTGTGCGGGGTGGCGGCCGCTTTGCTCCTGACCTCGTCCTGCGCCTTCTTCGAGACGCCCGAAGTCACCGACCCGAACAACCCCGATGTGGAGGTGTTCGTGAACAACCCCTCGCTCTCGCAGATTCAGGCCCTGGCCTCGGGCACCGAAGCCTCGCTGCGCCTGGGCTACCAGGGCCAGGGGCCGTACCTGAACATGACCGGCACCTTCGGCCGCGAGGTGGTGGTGCTGGCCTCCAACGAGTCGCGCTGGTACACCGAGCTGCTCGGCACCCGCGACCTGGACAACGCCGCCTTCTACAACTCGGCCTACAACGACTTCGCCCGCTGCCGCCGCGCCGCCCAGATCCTGCGCGAATCGGCCAACACGGCGGCGGTGCTCTCGGCCGAGCAGAAGCAGGTGACGCAGGGCTTTGCCCACACCATGGAAGCCATCAGCGAGCTGTACATGCTGAACCTGCAGGGCGAAAACGGCATCCGCATCGACGTGGACAACCCGCTGCGGCCGGGGCCCTTCGTGTCGTACACGGCCAGCCTCGACCACATCCGCGACCTGCTCGACCAAGCCAACACGGAGCTGACCGGCGGCAGCGCGGCCTTTCCGTTTACGCTGACCACGGGCGGCTTCACCGGGTTTGACACGCCGGCCACGTTCCGGCAGTTCAACCGCGCCCTGGCCGCCCGCGTGGCCGCGTACCGGCAGGACTGGGCCGGCATTACCACCAACCTGGCGCAGTCGTTCTACAGCGAAACGGGTAGCCTCACGCTCGGCCCGTCCATTGCTTACACCCCCGGCCAGCCGCTGGATACCGGCAACCCCTACTTCCAGGCCCTGAACTCCAGCCCGGCTACGCTGGTGGTGGTGCAGCGCTCCATTCTGCAGGACACCCTGCGGCTGACGACTACCGGCCGCGACGCCCGCGTGCGAACGAAGATGGCCCGGCGCGCTACGCCGCGCAGCCTGGGCGGCATCAACGGCACTTACCAGCCGACGGTGTACACCTCCAACACGGCGCGTATTCCCATCATCCGCAACGAGGAGTTGATCCTGCTGGCGGCCGAATCGGCCATTCAGCGCAACAACCTGCCCGAGGGCGTGCGTCTGCTTAACCTGATTCGCACACGCTCCGGCAACATCGGCCCGTACACCGGCGCCGTGACGCAGGCCGCGCTCATCGACGAACTGCTGCTGCAGCGCGAGTTTTCGCTGTTCTACGAAGGCCACCGCTGGGTTGACTACCGCCGCTACAACCGCCTCGCGCAGCTCGACCGGGAGCTGCCCAATCATCAGGTATTTGCGGCCATGGCCCGGCCCTTTGCGGAGGTGGCCTGGGACGCTGCCAACCCGTAATCCCACTCTTGCCGCCCCTTCTCTCTCCGAAACCGGGTCGGGTAGCCTTCGTGCTGCCCGACCCGGTTTTTTATTCCCGCCCGAAAAAGCAGCTGTAGTTATGCAATGTGGGCAGTGTGCGCATCCTACTGCCAAATGCGCTTTTTATGCTTCGACTCTGTACGCTTCTGCTGCTTTTGCTGTGGACAACGCCACTGCTGGCCCAACGCACCCTCACGGGCCGGGTGACGGACAGTAAGGACGGCACCGACCTGGCCGGGGTAACTATTATTCAAAAGAATACCATGAATGGAGTGGCCAGCAGTACCGACGGCTCATTCCAGCTGACAATACCCAGTAGCCCGGACAGCGTAACGTTGGTCTTTTCCTCCATTGGTTACGTACGCATAGAGCGCCGGGTACCACTCAATAAACCGGTCGATATTGCCCTTTCGCAGGATACGCGCCAGTTTGAGTGCGACTTACTTATTGCGTATCCGCGCTATGAGTTAGGGTTATCCAGCGGGGTTCTGCACACGCCTGCAGGCGCTACGCTGCTGTACCGCCCCAAACTGCGCAACCTGGCTACGGTGGTGCTGAGTTATCAAACCAACCTGGGGCGCAATTACCAGGCGTCCGCCGCAGTTACCAGCGCCGAGCAGTACCCGGGGCACACTTTTCAGGGCAACGCGAGCGTGGAACACCGCCGGATTCGCTTGGCTGATGATGGCTTCCACTTTGTCAGCACAGCCCTAACGACTAACGTGTCGCTGCAGCGTTTCCGCTACTTCACCCTGGTACTCGGCACGGGCTATGCGCATCAGCAGACGGAAAACACCCGCGCCTACGGCCTGGGCTACACCTTTGGGGGCCAGAGCTTCGTGCCGGGCGTTGATATTCTGCTACGCGCCCAAGCTACTCGCTGGCCGGGCTACTGGCAGTGGCAGGGTAGCGCAACTCACCAAATGCGGCGCTTAAGGCTGAGCTTGCTGTACAACCAGGTTCGGCAGTACCGAGAGTTCAACTTAGGCGCCAGCTACCCCATATACCGGGAGCGGCCCTAAGCTCCAGCGAGGGGATGGAGCCTTGCGGGCAAGTGCGTAAGTTGCGCTACGCCCAATTGCTTTCTTCCCCGTTTCGTTATGGCTGCTCCTTCCCCCACCGAAGCCGACGTACTCATCATTGGCGCCGGCCTGGCCGGCCTCGTAGCGGCCTGCGAGCTGGCCGAAGCCGGCAAGCACGTGCTGCTGCTCGACCAGGAGCCCGAGCAAAATCTCGGCGGGCAAGCCTTCTGGTCGTTCGGCGGGCTGTTTCTGGTCGATTCGCCCGAGCAGCGCCGCCTCGGCATCCGCGACTCGTTTGAGCTGGCGTGGCAGGACTGGCTGGGCACCGCCGGCTTCGACCGGCCCGAGGACGAGTGGCCGCGGCGCTGGGCCAAAGCCTACGTGCAGTTTGCGGCCGGCGAGAAGCGCAGCTGGCTGCGGCAGCGCGGGGTGCGGTTTTTCCCGGTGGTGGGCTGGGCCGAGCGCGGCGGTTACGGCGCCAGCGGCCCCGGCAACTCCGTACCGCGCTTCCACGTGACCTGGGGCACCGGTCCCGGCGTGGTGGCGCCTTTTGCCGAGCGGGTGCGCGCGGCGGCGCAGCGTGGGCTCATCACCTTCAAGTTCCGGCACCGCGTGAGCGAGCTGCTGACGCAGAACGGCGCCGTAGTGGGCGCAAGCGGCGAAATTCTGGAGCCCAGCAACGTGGAACGCGGACAGTCCAGCTCCCGCAAGGTGGTGGGCGAGTTTAGCTTCCGGGCGGGCGCGGTCATCGTCACGGCAGGCGGCATTGGGGCCAATCACGACTTAGTACGCCAAAACTGGCCCGCGCGCCTCGGTGAGCCGCCGCGCCGCATGCTTTCGGGCGTGCCGGAGCACGTGGATGGGCGCATGCTCGGCATCACGGCGCAGGCCGGCGGGCGCATCATCAACCCCGACCGGATGTGGCACTACACCGAAGGCCTACAGAACTGGGCGCCGATCTGGCCCGAACACGGCATCCGCATTCTGCCCGGGCCCTCGTCCATCTGGCTCGACGCGCGCGGCCGGCGCCTGCCCGGCCCGCTCTACCCCGGCTTCGACACGCTGGGCACCTTGGAGCATCTCATGCGCACCGGCTACGACTACTCCTGGTTTGTGCTTACGCGCAAGATTATCCGCAAGGAGTTTGCCCTGTCCGGATCGGAGCAAAATCCTGACCTGACCAACAAGAGCGTGCTACAGACCTTTGGGCGGGTGCGCGGCGGCGTGCCCGGCCCGGTGGCCTCGTTCATGGAGCACGGCGCCGATTTTGTGGTCCGCCCCACCCTGCCCGAGTTGGTGCAGGGCATGAACGCATTGGTGGGCGGCGAGCCGCTCATCGAGCTGTCGGCGCTGGAGCAGGAGCTGCGCGCCCGCGACCAGCAGCTGGACAACAAATTCAGCAAGGACGGGCAGATTACGGCCATTCGCGGGGCCCGCGCCTACCTCGGCGACCGGCTCATCCGCACGGCCCCGCCCCACCGCCTGCTCCACCCGGCCAACGGGCCGCTGATTGCCGTGCGGCTGAACATCCTTACCCGCAAAACCCTCGGTGGCCTGCAAACCGACCTCAGCGCCCGCGTGCTCGGCCTCGATGGGCAACCGGTGCCGGGCCTGTACGCAGCCGGCGAAGTAGCGGGCTTCGGCGGGGGCGGCATGCACGGCTACCGGGCGCTGGAGGGCACGTTCCTGGGCGGCTGCATCTTCTCGGGCCGCGCCGCCGGGCGGGCCGCGGCGGGTGCGGTATGAGGTTTTGGCAGTATTATTTTCCTTCTCGACTATGAGTCTGGTTCTACTTGCCCGGGTACTTATCGGCCTCATCGCCGCTATCCACCTGTACATTCTCTGGCTGGAGATGTTTGCCTGGACGACGCGCGGGCCCAAGGTGTTTCGCAACTTCCCGCCCACGCTCTTTCCAGCCACCAAAACGCTGGCGGCCAACCAAGGCCTGTACAACGGCTTTCTGGCCGCCGGCCTGCTGTGGGCGCTGTTGATTACCGCCCCGGTTTGGCAGCGGTATGTGGCGTATTTCTTTCTCGGGTGCGTAGCCGTGGCCGGCCTGTATGGTACCATCACGGCCAGCCGCCGCATCTTCTGGGTACAGGCAGCGCCGGCCTTGCTTGCTCTATTGCTGCTGGCGCTGGCTAGCTAGTACCGCAACCCGCAGCTATAATAAATTCCGCCGCAGCCGTTTAGCTCCTGCCCGGACCTCGGCCGTAGTACCGCGGCTCCCTGTTAGCTGCTTTTGCCTGTATGCGCCATTTTGTTTTTCTACTCCTGCTGCTTGCCGGCAGCGTGCTTCCGCTTCGTGCCCAGCGCCTGCAGCCCGGCTTCGACAAAGCCGAGTACCTGGAGCTGCTGCGCCTGCACGCGCGCATGTCCGAGGCCAGCGCGCTTTACCACGGCATTGCGCCGCCCCAGCAGTTCCGGCGCGTGTACCGCTCGCCGGTGCTGGGCCTCGACAACCGTTGGGAATTGTGGCATAACGGGCACGGCGTGGCGGTAGTCGGTATTCGTGGCACCACCGCCCGCACCGAAAGCTGGCTGGCCAACTTCTACGCCGCTATGCTGCCGGCCAAGGGGGAGCTGCATCTAAGTTCCAAGCAAACGTTCCGCTACGAGCTGGCCCAGAACCCACGGGCGGCCGTGCACGCCGGTTGGCTGCTGGGCTTGGCCGTGCAGGCCGACGGCATCCTCGCCCGCCTCGATTCCTGCTACCGCCGCGGCACCAAAGACGTTATCATCACGGGACACAGCCAGGGCGGGGCCATTGCCTTTCTGCTCACGGCGCATCTGCGGCACTTGCAGCGGCAGGGTCGCCTGCCCGCCGACCTCCGACTGAAAACCTACTGCAGCGCCGCGCCCAAGCCCGGCAACCAGTATTTTGCCTACGAATACGAGGCCCACACGCAGGCCGCGCAGGGCAGCTGGAGCGTGAACGTGGTCAATGCCGCCGACTGGGTGCCCGAAACGCCCGTGTCCGTGCAGACGCTCGACGACTTCAACCAGCCCAACCCGTTTGGGACCGGCAACGGCTTTCTGCGGCGCCAACCGCTGCCGCAGCGCCTGGTGTTGCGCTACGTGTTCAAGCGCCTCGATAAGCCCACCCGCAAAGCCCAGCGCAGCTACCAGCGTTACCTGGGCAAGCTGCTCGAAGGGCAGGTGCGCAAATACCTGCCGGAGTACCAACCCGGCCCCTATCTGCCCAGCACCAACTACGTACGCGTTGGGCCCACCATCGTGCTGCTGCCCGACGCGGCCTACCACCAGCGCTTCCCCAACAACTCCGACCAGGTGTTCACGCACCACCTCTTTCTGCCCTACCTGTACCTGGCTCAGCGGCTGCCCTGAGGCTGCTATACCAGTTGGCCGTCTACAAGGCCCGGGGCTACGGCCGGCGCGGGCAGACTGATGATAAACTCGGTGTACTCCCCGGGTTCGGTTTCCACCGAGAGCGTGCCGCCGAGTCCCTGCACGATTTCGCGGCTCAGCCCCAGGCCCAACCCTAGGCCTTCGCCCGCGGGCTTGGTAGAGAAAAACCGGTCGAATACGAACGGCAGCGCCGCCGGTGAAATACCCAGGCCGTTGTCGCGCACCCGCAACTGGATTTCTTCGTCGCTGATGCGCTGGGTAAAGAGGGTCACTTGCGGCACGTATTCATCCGCTTCGGCCGCGTCGCGGGTTTGCTGGTGGCGCTGCTGCACGGCGTAGAAGGCGTTGGCAAATAAGCTGATGAGCACGCGCCCCAGGTCGTGTCGCACCACGTTGACGATGCCCAGAGCCGGGTCGAGCCGCGGCAGTAGCGCGGCATGAAACTGGTTTTGCTTGGCGCGCACGTCGTGGTAGGTCAGGCGCAGGTAGTCCTCGGCCAGGGCGTTCAAATCGGTGTGCTGCCGGGCGCTGGGCTGGGTGCCGCCGTACTCCAGCATGCCGCGCACCAGGGAAGTCACGCGCTGGCCGTGCTGGGCAATTTTGCTTTGGTGCCGCGTCAGGTTCAGCAGCATCTCATCGAACAGTTCCAGCTCGCCGGGGGCGAAGCTGCCTTTAAGCAGCTCGGCCCGCAACTCCTGGCCGAGCTGCCCGCTCACGCCGGCCAGATTGCCGATGGCCTGCGCGGGCTGCTGAATTTCGTGGGCCAGCCCGGCTATCAGCTCACCCAACGACGCCATTTTTTCGCGCAGCACCAACTGGTGCTGGGCCGTGCGCAGCTCCTGCAGCATGGCGGCCAGCCGGTCGCGCTGCGTGGTCAGCTCCTGCTTTTGCTGCGTGACCTGCTCGTTCAGGGCCTGCAGTTGGGCGTTGGCGCGGCGCTGCTGGCGGTTGTGCCACGCCATCAGCAGCACCAGCAGCCCCAGCACGCCCAGGCCGGTAGCCAGGGCGTAGGTGCGCAGGCGGGCGCTGTACTCCGCCCGCTCCTGCTCCAGCTGGTACAGGCGCTGTTGCTCGGCAAAGCCAATGGCATCGAGCTGCTTGATGCGCTGCGGATCATACAGGCTATCTTCGGCCATCTGCATGATGCTCAAGTATTTCAACGTACTATCACTGGCGCGGCGCCGGGTAAAGGCATTGGCCAGCAACCGGCTGCTGCGCATCACGCCCACCACGTAGGGCAGCGTCAGGCCTACGCTGAGCGCACGCCGGGCATAGTACACGCTCGAATCGGCCCGCCCTTGTTCGTGGTACAGTTCGGCCAGGTACTGGAAGGCCCGCGCTACGCTGCGCTGGTCATTCTCGGGCACGGCACTGCGGGCGCTGTGGTGATAATACCGCACCGCCTCGGCCTGCTGCCCCTTGGCCACCGCCAGCAGCCCCAGCTCGCGCAGCACGTAGGGCATGGGGTTGCCCCACGGGCTCTGGTTGATGGTTTTGGAGCGCGTGGTCAGCGCGTACGCCTGCTGTAGAAAGTACTCCGCCGAGTCCAGCTGGTGGCACCCCTCGTAGGTCGAGCCCAGGTTGGTGAGCACGCTGACGAGTTGCGAATCATCACCAACCGGCCCTTGCTCGTAGATGGCTTTGGCGCGGAAATAGTAATTCAGCGCTGGGCGGTAATCGTCGAGGGCCTGGTAGAGCAGCCCCGTCTGGTTGAGGGTGCGGGCCGTGCCCTCGGCGTCGTGGCTGAGTTGGTTGAGCCGCAGCGCTTCCAGATTGGTACGCAGGGCCTGTGGCAGGTTGCCCCGCTCGCCCTGCAGCAAGCCAATGCGCGCCAGGCAGCGGCCTTCGCCCTTGAAGTAGCCGATGCGGCGGGCCAGCACCAGCCCCTCGCGGGCGTAGCGCTGCACCGAATCGAAGTGCGAATAGCGAAAGGAAGCACTCAGATCGGCCAGCAGCAGCACCCGGCTCGTATCGGTGGTGGCCTGTGCCAACGCCCGTCGTAACGCGGGCGTTTGCGGGCTCTGGGCCGCACCTGACGTACCTATTCCAACCGCGACCAGCAGCCCTGCAAGAGCCGCGCAACTGTACTTCATGCCTGAAAACTAGACAAATTTCAGCACTTTTATTGGCCTCACCCGGGACCAGAGCATCTCTGCCTGCTACCGATTGTGCGCATCGGCTCGGCCCCAGAGCACCGCCAAGGCCGAACCCACAGCCGCCGACGCCGTTCTGCCTTCCATGCTCTTATTTGTTTATTCCGCGCTGACTTCCGCCGCGCAGGCGCACTTGCGCCAAGCCCTTCCAGCCGAAGTACAAGTTGTTTTTCGAACCGAGCTGCCGGCTGCAGACCAACGCCCGGCCCTGCAACGGGCGGATGTGCTGCTGGGTAATCCGCCTGCCGACTGGCTGGCGCCCCTACCGCCGCTGCAGTTCTGGCAACTCGACTCGGCCGGTTTCGAACGGTACCGGGCCCTGCAGGTCGGTTTTCCGGTAGCCAACGTGGGAGACTATTTTGCCTGGCCCTGCGCCGAAACCATCGTGGCCGGTGTGCTGGCCCTGTACCGCCACCTGGACGAACTGGCCGTACTGCAGCAGCGGCAGCAATGGGCGGGCCTGGCCGTGCGCCGCCAGCTGCGGCTGCTGCGCGGGCAGCGGGTGGTTATCCTCGGCGCCGGTGGCATTGGGCAGGCCGTGGCCCAGCAGCTCAGCGGTTTTCAGTGCCAGGTACAGCTGATGGCCCGCACCAGCCCCCTGGCTCAACTGCACAGCGTGGAAGAACTGAAAGCCGCACTACCGACCACCGACCTGGTCATTAACTGCCTGCCCGGCAGTGCCAACGGCTTTTTCTCGTCCGAGCTGATCCAAGCTATGCCACCCGCCAGCATATACGCCAGCGTGGGCCGCGGCAATACTACCGACGAGCCGGCCTTGATTGCGGCTCTGCAGAGTGGACACTTAGGCGGCGCCGTTCTCGACGTCACGGCCCAGGAGCCCTTGCCCGCCGACAGTCCCCTGTGGACGCTGCCGCGGGTGCTGCTCACCCAGCACACGGGAGGAGGCCAGCCACACGAAGACGAGGGCAAAGTGGACTTATTTATGCGAAACTTCCAGCATTTGCGCCGTAGCGAGCCGCTGGAGAATCTGGTGGACTTACGACGCGGATACTGAAGCTGCCAGCTGTACTGGCCCAGTTCCTCCTCACCACCCACAGCTTGCCCGCCGGGCTGGGACAACACAACCCAATTCAATCGGACTAAAGCTCAGGTCTTTTAGCCAACAGTTGAGTAATACACACCCCGCCTCTGCGATGGACTTGCGTCATCGTTTTTTCCTATTACCTTGCTCAAGTCACATACTTCACCTACCCCAACCCAAACTTCTATGAAGACACTTAAAACCCTATCTGTTCTTGCTATGCTGGCCCTGGCATCTGCCTGCGGCAAGCAAGACAGCATCCCGGCGCCCAAACCGACGGCCACTTCGAGCAGCGATGTGAAAGTCGACCCGGGCTACGACTGCCTGGACGTGTATGACCCGGTGTGCGGCAGCAACGGCGTCACGTACAGCAACGCCTGCTATGCTCAGCGAGCCGGCGTTACGTCCTATACCCGTGGCGCTTGCGGCGGCGGTGGCGGCGCCATCTAACCCCTCACGGCACCCTCCTATTGCAACATAAAAAAACGCCCGGCCTTGCGGCCGGGCGTTTTTCGTTTCAGAGTGCCTTAGGCTTCTTTGCTGGTTACCTGCGTGATGGCCTCCACCATGGCTTCCGAGATGCCCGTGGTGCTAAAGCCGCCGTCGTGCATCAGGTTCTGCATGGTTACGTAGCGCGTCAGGTCCGAGAACAAGGACACGCAGTAGTCGGCGCAGGCCTCGGCCGGGGCGTTGCCCAGCGGCGAGAGGCGGTCGGCATACTCGTAGAACGCATCGAAACCGCTGATGCCGGTACCAGCCGTAGTTTTGGTCGGCGACTGGCTGATAGTGTTTACGCGCACTTTCTTTTGCGTGCCAAGGCGCTGGCCGTAGCTACGGGCAATGCTCTCGAGCACCGCCTTGGCCTGCGACATGTCGGTGTAATCGAGGAAGGCGCGCTGGGCGGCGATGTACGACAAGGCTACCACCGAGCCCCATTCAGCCAGCGCGTCCTGCTTCTCGGCCACGTGCAGCATCTTGTGGAACGACAGGGCCGAAATGTCCAGCGTCTTCTGAAACCAGTCGTAGTTCAGCTCGCCGTAATGCTTACCCTTACGGATGTTCGGGCTCATGCCAATACTGTGCAGCACGAAGTCAATCTTGCCGCCGAGCTGCTCCACCGCGCCGCTGAACACTTTTTCCAGGTCTTCTACCACCGTGGCGTCGGCCGGGATGATGGGCGCCGAGCACTGCTCCGCCAGCTTATTGATTTCGCCCATGCGCATGGCCAGTGGGGCGTTGCTGAGCACAAAGGTGGCGCCTTCTTCGTGGCAGCGCTGGGCCACTTTCCAGGCAATGGATTGTTCGTTGAGGGCGCCGAAGATGATGCCGCGCTTGCCGGCAAGAAGGTTGTTGGCCATAAGGAGGCTAAGTCGAATCAGGGAAAAGAACGGGCAAAAATAGGGTTTCGCAGGGAAGTGCGCTGAATTAATGAGTGGGCTAACAGAACGTCATTCCGAGCGCAGTCGAGGAATCCCGCGTGCTCCATCAGGGCAACAAACCAGCACGCCATGTCGAGCTTGTCGAGACATCTCGCGTGCTGACTTCAGGTACTATTCTTTTCGTTGAGTTTTCTATCAGGAGTTAGCACGCGAGATGTCTCGACAAGCTCGACATGACGTTCTTTCCAGTTCGACTTCCCCTCTCCTACGCTGCCACCAAGTCGCTTTCCCCGCGCATGGCCAGCAGCTCCCGGGCGCTCTGTACCGCGTTTTCGCTGACGCGCGCACCCGAAATCATCTGCGCAATTTCGCGGATGCGCTCCTCCTCGCTCAGGCGTCGGATGCGGCTCACGGTGCGGTCGGGGCGGTCTTCCTTGTACACGAAGAAGTGCACGTCGCCGGCGGCGGCCATCTGCGGTAGGTGCGAGATGGTGATGAGCTGGTGCTTCTTGGCCATCTGCTGCATCATGCGACCCACTTTCACCGCTATTTCGCCGCTGATGCCCGTGTCGATTTCGTCGAATACTATCGTGGGCAGCGCGGTCTTGTCGGCCAGCAGGTACTTCACGCATAGCATCAGGCGCGAGAATTCCCCGCCCGAGGCGGCCTTGCTCAGCGTCTGGGGGTGGGCGCCTTTGTTGGCGGTGAAGAGCAGGTTGATAACGTCGGTACCCGAGGCAGCGGGCTGACCGGTGCTGTGCTGCACCAGTAGGCGGGCGTTGGGCATGCCCAGGTCAAACAACAGATCGGCTAGCTCCTTCTCAAACTGCGGAAAGGCCTTGCGACGCTGCTCCGAGAGGTGCGCGGCCCGCTTGTTCACCGTGGCCAGGGCGCCGTCGGCGTCGCGGCGCAGGCGGTTTATTTCCTTGTCGAGGTTGAGCACTGAGCCTACTTTCTGCTGCAGCTCCTCGCGCACGGCCAGCAGAGCGGGCAGGTCGCGTACTTGGTGTTTGCGCTGCAGGTTGTAGAGCACCGTCAGGCGCTGCTGCACTTCGTCGAGGCGGCGCGGGTCGGCTTCGGTGCGCTGCTCGGCCTGCTCGGCCTCGTCGGCTACGTCGCGCAGCTCAATCAAGCAGCTGTCCACGCGCTCCTTGAGCAGGCGCGCCGCGTCGGAGTAGCCCGCAATCTGGCCCAGCACCACGCTGGCTTCCTTGAGCGTGCTGGTGGCGCAGTACTCCCCTTCCGACAAACTCTGCAGGGCGTGCGTCAGCTTGAGCTTGATTTCTTCGGCGTGCTCCAGCTCTTTCAGCTCCTGCTCCAGCGCCCCCTGGTCTTCGCCGTCGAGCCGGGCCTCCTCCAGCTCGTTGAGCAGGAAGCTGTGGTAGTCCAGTTCCTTGTTGGCCTGGGCTATCTGGTCCTCCAGGGCCTTCAGGTCGGCGGCCAGCTTGCGGTATTGACGGAAAGCCGTGCTGTACTGCGTGCGCGTGGGCACCAAGCCGGCGTACAGGTCGATGAGGTTGAGCTGAAATACCGGGTCGCCGAGCAGCAGCGTGTCGTGCTGGGAGTGGATGTCCATCAGGTTTGCCCCGATCTTGCGCAGCGTCTCCACCGTCACCGGCGTGTCGTTGACGAAGGCGCGGGACTTACCCGAGGGCGCAATTTCGCGGCGCAGAATGCATTGGGCGTCGTAATCCAGGTCCTCGGCCTCGAAGATATCCTGGAGGTGGTAGCCCGAAATGTCGAACTGCCCCTCAATCACGCACTTTTTGTCGTTGTTGAAGAGCAGCTTGGAGTCGGCCCGGTTGCCCAGCAGCAGGCCAATGGCGCCGAGCATAATGGACTTGCCGGCCCCGGTTTCGCCCGTGATGATGTTGAGCAAGCCCGAAGGTCTAAGCTCCAGGGCCTCAATCAGGGCGTAGTTTTGAATGCGAAGGTCAACCAGCATACGGATAGCGGTTGCGTGAGACGATAGGAATGGGCGCGCCTCCACGGCCAGCAAGCAGCCGGTGGTCAGCCGATTACAAACCTACTAAATCATTTAGCAGAAGAGCAAGCGCACACCCTAACCTATTTAGCAGTTTACCAACTAAAACCGCATCCACGCTGCTTTCCAGCGCGATAAAAAAAGTGGCCGGGTCCTCACCAGTTGGTAAGAACCCGGCCACTACAAGTATTAGCCGACGGCTATCTGTTCTGCAAAATCACCTGATACTTGGCTGAGTTGGTCGGGTCTACTTCCTGCAGCAAGGCCACCACGGCCTGCTTCTGGTCGGGCGAGGCACTGCTGCGGTACAGGTTGGCAATTTCGTCGGCCTTGGTTTCGAAAAACGAGCGAATCAGGGTGGAGCCGGGCCGGCGCTGCGCTGCCTGCTGCACGCCCTGCAGGGCCGTCAGGATGCTGGTGCGGGCGTCGTCGGGCTTCTGAATGAACACATCCAGGCCCTGGCGATAGTAGGCATATACGGCCGTGCGCAGGGCTTCCAGTTGCGGGTCCTGTAGGCCGCTGAGCAGCCAGTACCGGCTGCGTTGGTCGCGCTTGCCGTTGTCTTTCCAGCCCTCGTCGCCGTCCTGGTTTTGGGCCCCGGCGTTCAGCATGATGTTGCGGGCCCGGTCGAAGGTGCGCGAACCGCCCAGCGGCGCGAAGCTGTCCTGATCCATGCCGATGATGGTCAGGGCGTAGAAGCTCAGGATGGATGAGAGGTTGTTGACGTAGCTGTTCTCGGAGAAGTCGAGCGGCTGGCCGGGCAGGTACGTGAACTTCCACGACTCGGCGTAGTTCATCAGGTTGGTTTCGTACGCCGTGCCGTACACCGGGCGGGTACTCAGGATGCGCGCCGTGGCCAGGTACTGCCCGTTCTGCGGAATGGCATTGATGCCGATGAAAATGCGGCAGCGGATGCGCTCCTCCGCCTTGTACACATCGTTGGTCCACTGCCGGTTGTTGAGGAACTGCGTGATTTCGTTCTTCATCTGCGTGAGCAGCTGCCGGTCGGTGATGGTCACGTTTTCCGTCGTGATGGTCACCTCGGCCAGCAGTTCCTGGCCGGCGGCGCGGCGCGCGGGCAGCGCCAACAGCACCACGAGCAGCAAACCAAGCCAGAAGGGAGTACGATTAAGCAACATGGGGCTGAAGGCGGGCAAGAATGGCAGAAACAATGTCGCGGGCGACGTCGGCTTTGGGCTTCAAGTCAAAGGTAGTCACGCGGTCAGCTTCCACGAGGGTGATTTTATTCGTGTCGTGGCGGAAGCCCGCGCCCGCGTCGCGCAGGGAATTCAGCACCACTAGGTCGAAGCGCTTGCGGCGGAGCTTGCCTTGAGCGTTCAGGAGTTCATCCTGCGTCTCCAACGCAAAACCGACGGAAAATTGTTCAGGCCGCTTCGTCTGGCCGAGCGTGGCGGCGATGTCTACGTTCTTCACCAGCTCGATGGTGAGGGTTTCATCGGTGCCGTCGTCGCGCTTCTTGATTTTCTCCGCCGCCACGGTGCGCGGACGATAATCGGCCACAGCCGCGGCAAATACCCACACGTCGGCGGCCGGGGCTACGGCAGCGGCCGCTTCGTACATCTCCTGGGCTGTTTGCACCCGCACCACCTGCACCGCCGGGTGGCTGATGCTCAGGTTGGTCGGCCCGCTCACCAGCGTCACCTGAAAGCCATTTTCGGCAAAGGTTTCGGCCAGGGCATAGCCCATCTTGCCGGTGGAGTGGTTGCCGATGAAACGGACCGGGTCAATGGGTTCGTAGGTGGGGCCGGCGGTGAGCAGAACGTGCATTCTTGGGAAGGAAGAATGGAAAGGGAAGAAGGAAAACGCCTGAACGTCATGTCGAGCTTGTCGAGACATCTCGCTCGGGGCTAATCCCTCGTTGCACGAGAAAGTTACTATAGGGCGTCAGCACGCGAGATGTCTCGGCTGCGCTCGACATGACATTCAATTTGGCTGTTGCTTATCGGCGAAAAATGCCTCCAGCTCGCGCACAATGTCCTCAGGTTCCAGCATACGGCCGGGGCCCGACAAGCCGCTGGCCAGCTCGCCGGCCGGCGAGTCGAGCACGCGCACGCCGTCTTGGCGCAGCTGAGCCAGGTTGCGTTGGGTGGCGGGGTGCTGGTACATGTCGAGGTCCATGGCCGGGGCTACCAGCGTAGGGCAGCGCGCCGACAGGTACACGGCCGTGAGCAGGTTGGGGCACTGGCCGTGAGCCAAATTGGCCAGGGTATTGGCGCTGGCCGGCGCAATGAGCAGCGCGTCGGCCCACAGGCCCAGGTCCACGTGGTTGTGCCACACGCCGCCGGCTTCGTCCTTGATGAAGCCCTGTAGTACGGGGCGCTTGGCCAGGGTGGCCAGGGTCAGGGGCGTAACAAAAGCCGAAGCCGAGGGCGTCAGGATAACCTGCACCTCGGCTTCGGCTTTGATGAGCAGCCGCACCAGGGCGGCCGATTTGTAGGCGGCAATGCTACCGCTTACGCCCAGCACAATGCGGCGGGAAGCCAGCATAAGCAGCGCAGGCTGATACGTGAGACTACTCGGCTTTCTCGGCCGTGGGCTCCTCCAGCTCGGGCGTGCGGAAGGTCACTTTGCCTTCCAGAAACTCCTCGATGGCGAGGTTGGTGGGCTTGGGCAGGCGCTCGTAGTGCTTGCTGATTTCGATCTGCTCGCGGTTTTCGAACACCTCTTCGAGGTTGTCGACCGTGGTGGCAAACTCCGACAGCTTGCCGTTCAGCTCTTCCTTGAGCTTCACCGAAATCTGGTTGGCGCGCTTCGAAATGATGGCAATCGACTCGTACACGTTGCCGGTTTCGTTCACGAAATCCGACAGGTTGCGCGTAACGATGGAAGCAGGAACGTTGCTCGGTACTTTCATGGCTTGAGGGGTCAAATTGTCAAATGGCTAAATCGTTGAATTGCTAGCGTTGGCGGGGGGTGCTTGGCAGTGGGCCCAGCCGTTTAACCATGCAGCAATTTAACCATTAAAGATTAGTTGGTGGTTTGGGCCGTGTTAGGGGCTCCCGTCGGCGCCGGGTGGTCTTTGAGGAACTTCTGCGCGGTGTCGTAGGCCACTTCGGCTTCCTTCAGGCTCTTGCTCTGCGGGAAGGCATCCACGAAAGCCTGGTAGAAAGCCACGGTTTCCAGGTAACGGTCGCGCTGCTTTTCCTCCACCGATTCGCGGGCCAGGTCATACTGCGACATAACCTTCAGGAAAGCGGCCTGCTCGCCGTACGCCGAAGCGGGGTACTGCTGCTGGAAGGTCGTCAGGGCCACCACGGCCGACTGGTAGTAGCGCAGCGAGTAGTACAGCTTGGCGCCTTCGAAGGCCTTCACTTCCATTTTCTTCTGCAGCTCGCTCGACATGCCCTCGGCTTCCTGGCGGAACTTGCTTTCGGGGTGGCGGTTCAGAAAATCCTGAATGGCGGCCACGGCCTGCACGGTATTGGTCTGGTCCAGTTCGTACTCGGGGGAGTCGCGGAACAGGGCCTTGGCGTGCATGAACTCGGCTTCCTCGGCCAGGGGCGAAGCCGGGTACACCGTCGCGAACTGGTCGAAGTAGTAGGCGGCGAGCGTGTAGTTGCGCTGGCGGAAGTTGGTGTGGGCGAAGTAGAACTCCGCTTTTTCTGCTTCGGGGCGGCCTTTCAGCAACGGAATCAAGGGCTCGAGCAGGGTGCCGGCCTTGTAGTAGTCGTGCTTGTTTTCGTAGTAGTCGATGGCCGCAGTGTACTTCTGGTTCACGTCGGTGCTCTTGAGCAGCTTTTGATAGGAGCTGCAGGCACCGAGCAACAGAGTGCTCATCAGCAGGGCAGCGACGCGGAGACGGAGTACGGGCATAAGGGAGGCAAAGGTAAGGATTTGGCGCGGGCGACGCAAAGCCGCTCATCGTCAGGAGGCCGGCGCGGCGGCAAAGGTTGCGCCGCGCAGGGCCCTAACATTCAAGGACGTGTTTTAGTGCTACTTGCCGGCTTGGGTACGGCCGCCGCAGGTTTGGCCGTGGGCGTAGGTACTGCGGGCTTAGCAGCGGGTTTGGCTTTGGGAGCCGGCTTGGTTTTGCCCTTAGCAGGCTGAGCTTTCGATTTGGCTTTGGGCTTGGCCTTTTTGACGGGCAGCGCGAAATGCTTGCCTAGCACCTGCCGGCGCGTGGGCTTCTGCTCGATCAGCCACTGAAAGCCCTTGAGCTGCTTGTCCTCCTCCTTCAGCTCGTGGGGAGGAATAAAGCTGGCGTCGGGGTTGGTAAGGAAGCTGATGGTTTGCAGCTTGCTTTCGGCAAAGCGCAGGGCCATGTTGGCCGACAGGGCCTTGTTGACGCCGGTGGTGGCCGTGTCGTTATCAAGGGCATAGTAGAGGCTTTCGGCGTTGCCGAGCACGTCCACTTTGCGCAGCTTGTTGTCCTGGAAATACGCCACCATGTTACGGCCCTTCACCTGATTGAAATTCAGCAAGGTATCCTGCCCGATGATGAAGGAGTTGGCGTACAGGCGCATCTGATCAATCTTCTGTCGCCGCAGCCGAATTTCCATGGAATCGGCCGTGAGCTGGTTTTTTTGGCTCCAGAGCACCGGCTTGGTGTTCAGGTAAATGACCGAGTCGCGGCGGTTGTAGGTCAGCGAGTCGCAGCGGCCCTGCAGGTCGCCGCGGAAGATTTTCACCTTGCGGTAGGCGTAGATGATGCCCGGGTCGTTGGTGGCGCGGCTTTCCACGTTCACCAGCGTATCGGCAGCCAGGTACAAGGTGTCGCGGTCGGTGATGTTGCGCATCACCGGCGAGCCGTACACCTTGGCTCGTCCCAGCCCGCGCCAGTAGCGGCCCACGTCGCCCCGAATCACCACGTTGTCCTTCTTGGCCGTCATCGACACGTGGCCGGTGGCCACGCCGTACTGCCGCGCTTCGTCGTACACCAGCTTGTCGCCGCCAAGCAGGTAGTTCGGCGTTTCGATCTTGGCGTTCTGCTGGAAGTCCGACACCCGGGTACGGGTGTCGTAGGTGCCTTTTTCGGCGTACAGGTTGCCCTGCTTGCCCTGAATGCGCGTCGGCCCGAAGAAATAGGCCACCTTGCTCTGGGTGTTGTACTGCAGCGTGTCGGTATCGATGCGGTTGTCCTTGGTCACCAGCCGCACGTTGGTGCGGAAGCTAAACACCTGTGTCTGCGTGTTGTAGTAGCCGCGCTGCGAGTCGAGGGTATTTTCGGGGTCGGTGAGGTGGCCGCCGGTGCTGTAGAAGGCGGTGCGGCGGTTCAAGTCGTAGTCCAGCACGGAGGTGGTCAGCGTCATGCGCGGGTCGCGCATGACCACGTTGCCGGTCATGCGGGCGGTGCGCTTGTCGCCGTCGTAATAGCCCCGGTCGCCGGTGATGGTGATGGTGTCGTTCTGCACCACGCGCACGTTGCTGAACGCCTCGATGGCGTTGCGGTCGATGTACTGGTAGGCCGAGTCGCAGTACAGCAGCGCGTCTTCCTGCTTAAAGCTCACGTTGCCGATGAGCTTGCGGATTTGCTGGCCGTTGAAGGAACCGCCCACCAGCGTGCCGGCCCCCAGCAGCTCTACGCGCTGGCCTTTAGGCGGAGTGGTGGGCCCCTGCCCTTTCGACGCGGGGCGTGCGGGAATGGGCTGCGCGGGGGCAGTGGGGCGCTGGGCCCACGCCAGGGGCGCGCTCAGCAGCAACGAGAAGACTACGAGAAGAAAACGAAGGCGCATGCGGCGCAAAAGTACGGAACCCCCGCCCTAACGCATATGCCGTCCGTTTGGTGCATTAGCCGCCGCCTGAGGAACCGCAGCGGAAGCCGGCCGGCCACGGCGGCCCAGCAGGCTCAGCAGCACCGGCACATTGTCGACCTCGATACCGTCGGGCCGGCAGCTCAGCAGGCGCTCAATGGCTTTGCGGGAGCGGCCACCGAATACCACCACCTGCAGCCCGCGGGCATGCGCCTGCACCACCCGCTCCGGCGTGATGATGTACTTGGACAGCACCACGGCTTCTACTCCCGTCGCGGTGGCTTCGCCCAGCCGCTGGTCAAAGTTCTCGTTGATTTCCAGGCCCAGATCAGCCCCCGGCAGCTCGCGCCGCAGCTGCCGCAACGAGGGCGCATAGTCAGTCAGGATGAGCACCCGAGCCAGCGGTACGCGATGCTGGCGCAGCACCCGCCCCAGCGCCCGCACCAGCATGGGGGAGCGGACGTAGGGCGTAGCACCGGCCGCGCCGTCTTCTTCGTGCAGGTCCAGGTGCAGATAGGGAAACGTGGGCTGGTCGGCCAGCTCGGTCAGCAATTCGTCGAACGTGGCAATACGCTCGTGCTGAAACCAATCATACGGCCAGCCGCCATGGTAACGCAGCTGCGTAAGCTCGGCGGCGGTATGCTGGCTAATATAGCCCTGCACGCCGGTGCGGTTCGCGAGGTCCACGTCGTGAAAGAGCATGGGCACGCTGTCGCGGCTGAGTTGAATGTCGATTTCCACGCCGTCGGCGCCGCGCTCCAGGGCATGCCGGATGCCAGCCAGGCTGCTCGGAGGCAAGGGGTTGAAGGGATTGATGGGCGTGAAAAAGCCCGAGCCGGCATGCCCGATTACCTGTGGGCTGTCCAGTCGGTGTCGGCCCCGCTGCCGGTTGGCACTGCTTGGGCGCGCGCAACCCATCAGCAGCAAGCAGCTCAGTACTACACCCAAGAGTAAATTTGTACGCATCGCCCCCGCTGAGTTTCGATACCCTGGAATCAGGCAGCTATTCCTACTGCCCCACTCTGCGGGTGTACTGCCATAAGGCCGCGTAGGTTGAGGCTGGTAAGTATCCTGCAGGCTACTGCCACAAAACTTCAGGCGTGCGGACTTTTAGAGCCCTATCCGACAAGTGGTACAGACTGAAATAGGCGGTCATGTCGAGCGAAGCCGAGACATCTCGCGTGCTGATGCCCGATAGTAACTTTCTCGTGCAACGAGAGGATTAGCCCCGAGCGAAATGTCTCGACAAGCTCGACATGACGCCCTGAACCTGTCGAATAGACTTTTAAGCTCAGGACAATTGTTTCCTGCCCCCGGCCGCGGCGCTACCTTTGCAGCAGCTTTTGCGCTTTCCCGTTATGCTCTCCGACCTCGTCCGCCGCTTTATCCTCGATAATCAACTCTTCGACCCCGCTACCGACCAAGTGTTGGTAGCCGTCAGCGGCGGCCTCGATTCGGTGGTGCTCCTGGATGTGCTGCACCGCATGGGCGTGGGCGTGGGCGTGGCGCACTGCCACTTCGGGCTGCGCGGCGAGGAATCCGACGCCGACGAGGAATTCGTGCGCAAGCTGGCCAAGAAGTACGGCGTGCCCTACTTCGCCGAGTTCTTCGACACCAAAGGCTTTGCCGAGCAGGAAGGGCTGTCGACGCAGATGGCGGCCCGCGTGCTGCGCTACCAGTGGTTTGAGCAGGTCCGCCGCAGCCAGGGCCTCGACTACGTGGCCACGGCCCACCACCAGCGCGACGCGGCCGAAACCATGCTGCTCAACCTCACCCACGGCACCGGCCTTTCGGGGCTGCACGGCATCCCGGTGCGGCAGGGCCGCGTGGTACGTCCGCTGCTGGGCGCCGCCAAAGATGATTTGTACGACTACGTGGTGGAAAAGCACTTGGCCTGGCGCGAAGACTCCAGCAACGACAGCACCCTGTACCAGCGCAACCGCCTGCGCCACGACGTGCTGCCGGTGCTGCGCGAGCTGAACCCCAACTTGGACCAGACCCTGCAGCACACCGCCGAGCGGGTGCGCGGCGCCGAGCTGCTGGTACAGCACCTGGTAGATCAGACGACCAAAGAAGTCCGCCGCGACGAGGCTGAAGCCACTTACATCAATATCGCCGTGCTGCAGGCCACGCCCGCCACGGCCGTGCTGCTGCACGAAATGCTGCGGCCGTTCCACTTCTCCTGGCTGGTGGTGAAGGACATCGTGGAGTCCTTCCGTTCGGTGTCGGGCAAGCAGTTTGAGTCGCCCACGCATCGGCTGGTGAAGGACCGCGACCAGCTGGTCATCACCCCCAAAAACCTCAGCGGCTTCGGCACTTACCGGTGGCCCGAAGGCCAGGCCGAATTAGTGGTAGATAAACTTCGGCTGACCGCCAAAGAACGTGATGCGGCCGGTTACTCGGTAGCCAAAGCCAAGGACGTAGCTGCCCTCGACCTCGACAAGCTCAAGTTTCCCCTGACGCTGCGCCGCTGGCGCGAGGGCGACTGGTTTATGCCCATCGGCCTGAAGGGCAAGAAGAAAATCAGCGACTTTCTTATCGACCAGAAGGTGCCGCTGAACCTGAAAGACCAGGTGCTGCTGCTCACCTCCGCCGACGGAAAAATCGTGTGGGTGGTAGGCATGCGCCCCGACGACCGGTTCAAGGTGACCGAAGAGACGCAGCGGGTGCTGGAGGTGCGCCAGCAACGCTAAAACTCGCGCTGGCCGGTGTTTTCCAGGCTTGTTCTGCGTGCTCCTGCTATTATTTTGTTCAAACGCCGGCCTCGCGCCGGCGTTTTGCATTTCGGTTAAAAACTCCAGCCCCAACGCGCAGCACTACGCCCCGCTGCTTACCTTGCAGGCGTAACCCCATCATCAATTCCCAATCACCACCCCATGAAAGTAACCGTTGTAGGGGCCGGCAACGTAGGCGCTACCTGTGCCGATGTGCTTGCCACCCGCGAAATTGCCAACGAAGTAGTTCTGGTTGACATCAAAGAAGGCATTGCCGAAGGCAAAGCCCTCGACATCTGGCAAAAGGCTCCCATCATTGGTTACGACACGCGCACGGTGGGCGTCACCAATGACTACGCCCGCACTGCCGATTCCGACGTGGTGGTTATCACCTCGGGCCTGCCCCGCAAGCCCGGCATGAGCCGCGACGACCTCATTTCGGTTAACGCCGGCATCGTGAAGTCGGTGACCGAAAACGTGGTGAAGTACTCGCCCAACGCCATCATCATCGTCGTATCGAACCCGCTCGACGTGATGACCTACCAGGCGCACCTCACCTCGGGCCTGCCCCGCGAAAAGGTGTTCGGCATGGCCGGCATCCTCGACACGGCCCGCTACCGCGCGTTCCTGGCCGAGGCCCTGAACGTGAGCCCCAAAGACATTCAGGCCGTGCTGATGGGCGGCCACGGCGACACCATGGTGCCGCTGCCCCGCTACACCACCGTGGGCGGCATCCCCGTTACGGAGCTAATCGGTAAGGAGCAGCTGGACGCCATCGTGCAGCGCACCGCCGTGGGTGGTGGCGAGCTGGTGAAGCTGATGGGTACTTCGGCCTGGTACGCTCCCGGCGCCGCTGCCGCCCAGATGGTAGAGGCCATCGTGCGCGACCAGCGCCGGGTGTTCCCGGTGTGCATCGAGCTGAAAGGCGAGTACGGCATCGACGGCGTGTACCTGGGTGCTCCGGTTATCCTGGGCAAGAATGGTATCGAGCGCGTGATTGAATTGCAGCTCAACGACGAGGAAAAGCAGCTGCTGGAAACCTCGCGCGGCCACGTGAAAGAAGTAATGGACGCGCTGGACAACCTGGGCAAAGCTCAGCCGGCCAACGCGTAAGCCATTGGGCTTACGCCCGCTTCCGGGCCGCTCCGCTTTGTGCGGGGCGGCCCGGTTTCTTTTTGGTCGCCCACAGCTGAAAGCCAGTATCTTGGCGCCGAAACCTACTTCATGCACTTAAACTTAATCGACACCAACCCCGAGGTGGTGGCCGCCTGGCAGCAGGTTTTTGCCGGCGTTGCGCAGGTCAGCGTCCGTCACGCCTCCATCTTCGAGCACCCGGCCGACGCCATTGTCAGCCCCGCCAACAGCTTCGGCTTCATGAACGGCGGCATCGACTTCGCTATTTCCAAGCACCTGGGCTGGCACCTGGAAAAGGACCTGCAGCGCGTCATCCGGGAGAAACACTACGGCGAGCTACTGGTAGGGCAAGCCGAAATCATCGAAACCGGCAGTCAGCTGTTTCCCTACCTGATTTCGGCCCCTACGATGCGCACGCCCATGACCATCACCCGTGGGCCGAACGTGTACCTAGCCATGAAAGCCATTCTGGTGCTGCTGCGCTACGGCCGCTTGAGTACCGGCGAAGCGGTAGCTGATAGGGTGAAGACCGTGGCTATTCCGGGCCTGGGCACCGGCGTAGGACAGGTGCCGCCGCTCGTATGCGCCCGGCAGATGCGCCTGGCCTGGGAAGATATGGCGCAGGAGAAATACGCTACCAAGCAAGGTTGGGAGGAGTTGCGCTCCAACTACGCCTTCTTCTATACCCACGACCCGAAGCACATCACTTACGACATTCCGTAAGCCATGCCCACCGCTGCCGATCTGCTGACGCGCATTCATGCCCTAGCCGACCCAGTCCGTGCCGCAGCCGTGGCCCGCTTCTTCAAAACCGGTCCCGGCCAGTACGGCGAAGGCGACCAGTTTCTGGGGATGCCAATGCCGCAGCAACGGGCCTTGGCAAAGGAATTCTGCACGCTGCCGCTGGCCGAGGTGGAGCAGCAGTTGGTGCACAGCCCCTGGCACGACTGCCGCTCCATTGGGCTGATCATCTGGACGCTGCAGTTTGCCAAGGCAGGCCCGGCGGGGCAGCAGGAAATCTACGAGCGGTACCTGCAGAACCGCCGCTACGTCAATAACTGGGACTTGGTGGATATCACCGCCCCGGCCATCGTGGGTGGCTACCTGCTCCGGCGCGACCGAAGCCGGCTCTACAAGTTGGCGGCGGAAGACCACGTCTGGAGCCAGCGCATGAGTATTGTCAGCACGCTGGCCTTTATCCGCAAAAATCAGTTTGCCGACACCTTAGCCCTGGCCGAGCAGCTCCTCCCCCACCGCCATGACCTCATTCACAAAGCCGTGGGCTGGATGCTGCGCGAAGTAGGCAAGCGCAACGAAGAAGCGTTGGAAGAATTCCTCGCCGACCACGCCCGTCAGATGCCGCGCACCATGCTGCGCTACGCCATTGAGCGACTTGCGCCAGCTCAGCGCCAACTGCACCTGCAGAAATAACAACGGCCCGTCTGCTCGACGGGCCGTTGCGTTTATGATGCCACTAGCTTTACTGCTGGCTGGCTTTGAAGAGCTTCTGCTTTTCTTCCTTCGACAGGCTTTCGTAGCCCGAGCGGGAAATCTTTTCCAGAATCCGGTCGATTTCCTCCTGGGCGGGTTGAGCCAGCGGGCCGCGCTTACCGGCCGGCGTTTCCTGCGGACTGCGGTGCGTCACGCGCAGGCGGCGGCGGCCGTGCAGCAGGGCATTAATCCACTCGCCCACCGCTACCACGGGCCGGCCCATGTCGTGGCCCCGCTGCAGCAGGCGGATGTAGGCGTAGCCCAACGCCGCGCCGCCCAGGTGGGCAATTTGTCCGCCAGGATTGGAGCTATTGACACCTGCCAGCGAAATCACCACTACGGCGGCGGCAATGTACTTGATGCGGACCGGTCCAAACAGAAACAGGTTGAAGGTGTAGTCGGGCAACAGCGTGGCGCCGGCTACGATAACGGCCGTGACGGCGGCCGAAGCGCCCACCATGGGCACACCCAGGAAGGGCTGCAGCTTGGGCAGCAGGTTGTAGCTCAGCAGGAAAAACAGCGCCCCGGCAAAAGCCCCCAGGATGTAAATGCTGACCAGGCGACGGTCGCCGAGGTACTCGCGCACCAGCATACCGAACCAGTACAGGTTCAGCATATTGAAGAGGATGTGAAAGAAGCCTTCGTGGGTGAAGGCGTAGGTAAGCAGCGTCCAGGGGTGGCGCAGCAGGCCGGGCAAGTCAGAGGGCAGAGCCAGTTGCCGCAGCAGCGCGTCGTAGGCGGGTGTGGCCCCCGTCAGGTGCAGCACGGCCCCCAACGTTACCAACACCACAAATACCAGCACGTTGATGACCAACAGCTGATTGAGGGCGTTGTCGCGGCGGCTGAACGTGGCCTGAATATCGGCGAGGATGCTCATGAAGGGGCGGGTGGGATTAGTAGAAACGCGAGTGATGACGTTCCCAGTATTTTAACAGCAGGAAGCCGAACAACATTCCGCCGAGGTGGGCGAAGTGGGCTACCGTATCGCCGGGCGCCCGCTGAATACCTCCATACAGCTCGTACAGTCCGTACAGCGCGACGAAGTATTTGGCCTTAATAGGAAAGGGGAAAAACAGGAGCATCAGCTCGGTGTTGGGGAAAAGATAGGCAAAAGCCAATAGAATCCCGAACAGCGCCCCGGAGGCCCCCACCATGGGTACGTTGTTGCTGGCTTGGTAGATTTCATCGACGGTGCGGATGGCGCTCTGCTGCAGGCGCGCATCGTCCGGCGTTCTGCGCAGGGCATTGGCTACTACGGCCGCGTCGTCGAAAGCCTCGGGGTAATAGTTGCGGAAGAAGTCGCTGTAGCCCACCGCCGAGGGTGCTTCCAGAAACGCATCCCGGTCCTGGCGCATGTGCGAAATTTCGTACTGCCGGATGCCCGAGTAGAGCAGGCCCGCTCCTACCCCGCACACCAGCCAGAACACCAGGAAGCGCTGCGCGCCCCAGCGCATTTCCAGCATCGGCCCGAAGGAAAACAAGCCGAACATATTGGAAAGCAAGTGCCCGAATCCCGCGTGCAGAAACATGTAGGTCACGTGCTGAAAGGGCTGGAAGTACTCCGAGGTCCACGGGTACAGGGCCAGCAGTTTCGGCACGTTGCCCAGCGCCCCCATGGACTCCAGGAACAGCAGGGCGACGTTGATGAGCAGCAGGTTGCGCACCATCGGGGTGACGTTGAACATAAAGCGCAGGTTAAATCCGCTGAATACGGCTGGGTGACTACTGATGTCGACGCTGCAAAGCCCGTCTTTTCGCGCCGCCACCAGCCTGCATACGCAAAGCCGCGGGGCACAACGGTGCCCAGCACCGCCGCGACGACGGCAACGAAGGTAAAACGGCGGCACCAACTGCGCTGATTAACCAGCGCAGGCAGGAGCTAAGTAGCTGGAAATATGCCAGGAGGAAAATTTACCAGCCTTAGCGCAGGAAGAATTCCTGCAGCTGATACAGCTCCAGCATTACCAAAGTGCGCTGCCCGTCGGGGGTGTAGCCGGGTGTCTGGCAGGCGAAAAGGCGGTCCACCAGCGCCGTCATTTCCATCTCGCTGAGGCGGGCCGCAGCGCCGGCGGCCACGCGGTGAGCCAGGGCGCGAGCCAGCTGCTCGCGGCGGTCGAGGCGGGCGCGGCCCACGGGCATACGGAACTGCTCCAGCAGGCCTTCCAGCAGCTCTTTCTCGTTGCTGCGGGCCGGCACGTCGACGGGCAGACCTTCAACCACGATGGTGTTGGGGCCGAATTCATTGAAGCGGAAGCCCAGCGCGTGCAGCTCGGTAGTGACTTCGCGCAGCACGGTGTAGTCGGCGGGCGAGAAAGACACAGTGCGCGGAAACAGCAGCGTCTGCGAAGAACTATTTTCCTGCGCCGCGGCGCGCTGATACTGCTCGTAGAGAATCCGTTCCCGCGCCGCCAGGTGGTCAATCAGCATCAGCCCCGACTTCACCGGCACCAGCACGTACTGCTGCACCTGCACGGCGCGGCGGCCCGGTACCGCCGCTTCAGCGCTCAAAGCTCCTGCCCCTGCGCCGGCGTGCGTGAGCGGCAACTCAGGGGCGGGAGCGGCCATAGCCGCAGAGGGCGGCGCCGTGGGCACAGCCGGCACCACGGGCAAATCGGGCACCAATGCGGCCACCGCCGTTACGGGCAGCACCGGAATCATGGGCAGCGGCTCGGGCTTGGCATCGGGAGCTTCGGCCTCGATGTCTTCGAGGGCGCCGGGCTGGCTGAGCGAGCGGTAGAAGTCTTCCAGCGCCTTGCGGGCCTGCTCGGTGGGGCGCGGCGTGAGCGGCTTTTCGTCGACTCCGCCGCGGCTGCCGGTGCCGCGCGACTGGCGGGCGGGCGTAGCCGCAGCGGCCATGGCCGCGGCCAGGGCGCCGCCTTCGCGGCCTGCGTCGAGGCCGGCGTCATCATCGGCGCCCGCAAACTCGGAGCGGGTGCTGGTGCGCAGGCCGGACAGCGGGGCAAAGTTCACGTCGCTTTCAAAGTCGAGCGAGGGCGCCATGTTGTGCAGGCCCAGCGCCTGCTTCACGGCGGCGCGCATGATGGCGTACACGGTTTTCTCGTCCTCGAACTTGATTTCCGTCTTCGTCGGGTGCACGTTGATGTCGATGGCCTTGGGGTCCAGCTCCAGGAAGAGCACGTAGAACGGGTGCGTTTCCTTGGGCAGCAGCCCCTCGTAGGCGGCCAGCACGGCGTGGTTCAGGTACGCCGAACGGATAAAGCGGCCGTTGACGAAGAAGAACTGGTCGCCGCGGCTTTTCTTGGCCGAAGCCGGCTTGCCGATGTAGCCCTTCACCGAGATGAACGGCGTGACTTCCTCCACCAGCGCCAGCTGCTCCTTGTAGCTGTTGCCGAGCAGCTGCACCACGCGCTGGCTGAGCTTGCCGGCGGGCAGGTTGAATACCTCCAAATCGTTCTGGTAGAGCGAGAAGCTCACGTTCGACTTTGACAGGGCCACGTGCTGAAACTCGTCCAGAATGTGGCGCATCTCCACCGCGTTGCTCTTGAGGAAGTTGCGGCGCGCCGGCACGTTGTAGAACAGGTTCTTGACGGCAATGCTGGTGCCGTCGGGGCAGGCTGTGGGTTGCTGTTTCACCACTTGCGAGCCTTCCACCAGCAGCTGGGTACCGGTGTCCTGGGCGCGCAGCTTGGTTTTGATTTCGACCTGGGCCACGGCCGCAATGGAGGCCAGCGCCTCGCCGCGGAAGCCCAGGGTCCGGATCTGGAACAGGTCCTCCGTCGTGCGGATCTTGCTGGTGGCGTGGCGCTCCAGGCTCATGCGCGCATCCGTAGCCGACATGCCCGAGCCGTTGTCGACCACCTGCACCAGCTGCTTGCCGGCTTCCTTCACGATGAGCTGAATCTGGGTGGCGCCCGCGTCGACGGCGTTTTCCAGCAGCTCCTTTACCACCGAAGCCGGGCGTTGCACGACCTCGCCGGCGGCAATCTGGTTGGCGAGGTACTCGGGTAGCAGTTGAATAATGTCGGACATGGCAGCACACGAACCGCCGAGGTGGCGGCGTTAGTTTTCACAGCAGCGCAAAGGTACGGCAGCCGGCCGGGCCTTGCTGCTATATAGCCGGCCTTTGCGCGGGCGGCTGGATTCTGACCGCAGCCCGATCGGAATATTTCCGGAACCCTGCACTGGCCGGAACCTCCAACGCGTGCCCGCTGTCATTGGCACGGGCTTCGCATCAATCCCCCACCGGAAATAATGCGTAAGTTTGTGGTCAGCTTTTGCTTGCGGGCTCGCGCCCCGGGCAAAGCCGGCCGCCGTCTTCCGGGCTACGGCCGGTTATTTCCGCTCCGCGTGTCAGCGCCCTTCCCCGGCGGCTTCGGCCGTCGCCGAAGGGCGTCGGCGCAGGCGGCGGAGTTGACCATTTTACCATACGCGACACGACTCAGAAGGCCAATGGGCAAGGATTTTCGGATTGGACTGGTACTGCTGTTGTTGGCCATTACGGGTCTGGTCGTGTCGTCGTCGGCGCCCCTGAAGGACGGGCTGCGGCCGGCTTCCGTAGCCGAGCAGCAGTGGGTGGACTCCGTGTTCAACTCCCTCACGCCCGAGCAGCGCCTGGGGCAGCTGTTTATGGTGGCGGCCTACTCCAACAAGGACAAGAAGCACGTCAACTACACCGAGTTTCTCGTCCGCGAGTACAACATCGGCGGGCTGATGTTCCTGCAGGGCGGCCCGCGCCGCCAGGCCATCCTTACCAACCGCTACCAGGCCGCCGCCCGTACGCCGTTGCTCATTGCCATGGACGCGGAGTGGGGCCTGAACATGCGCCTGGACTCGTCCATGCACTTCGCCAAGCAAATGACGCTCGGTGCCATGGACAACCCGCAGTACGTGTACCAGATGGGCCGCGAAATTGCTCTGAAGCTGCGCACCATCGGCGTGCAGGTGAGCTTTTCGCCGGTGATGGACGTCAACTCCAACCCGAACAACCCCGTCATCGGTAACCGCTCCTTCGGCGAGAACAAGGAGCAGGTGACGCGCTTTGGCCTGGCCTACATTCGCGGGCTGCAGGACCACGGCGTCATTGCCGTAGCCAAGCACTTCCCCGGCCACGGCGACACCGACGTGGACTCGCACCTGGCCCTGCCGGTTATCAACACCGACATGGCCCGCCTGACCAACGTTGACCTGTTTCCCTTCCAGAAGTCCTTTGAGGCCGGGGTGATGGGCGTGATGGTGGGCCACCTGTACATGCCCTTGTTTGACACGGTCCGCAACCAGTCGGCCACCATTTCGCGCAACCTGGTGACGGGTCTGCTGAAGGAGAAGATGGACTACCGCGGGCTGGTGTTTACGGACGCGCTCAACATGAAGAGCGTCACGAACCTGTACAAGCCGGGCGAGTTGGATGCCCTGGCCCTGCTCGCCGGCAACGACGTGCTGCTGTTTTCGGAGGACGTGCCCATGGCCGTGCAGAAGATCAAGCAGCTGGTGGTCGACAACAAGATTGCGCAGGAAGACATTGACTACCGGGTGCGCAAAATTCTGCGCGCCAAATACTGGGCCGGGCTGAACCGCCTCCAGCCCATCGACGTGCCGCGCCTGATGGACAACCTGAACCGCCCGCTGAGCCGGGTGGTGCAGCAGACCATCTACGAGCACGCCACTACCGTGGTGAAGAACGAGGACGACCTGTTGCCCTTCGCCCATCTCGACACGCTGAAAATGGCTTCCATTGCCATCGGGGCAGTCAACGGCAACTGGTTTGGGGAGACGATGCAGCATTACATGCCCTGCTCCACTTACACCATCACCAACCGCTACGCCCCGGACTCGACGTTTCAGCGCCTGCTGACCAAGCTCGACGGCTACAACACGGTGGTGGTGAGCCTGCACAACATGAACAACACGCCGGCCCACAACTACGGCCTGGGCGACGGAGCGCTGAAGTTCATCAAGCAGCTGCAGGCGCGCAAGGACCTGAAAACCGTGGTGGTGGTGATGGGCAACGCCTACGCGCTCAAGTACGTGGAGGACGCCCGCACGCTGGTTTGCGGCTACGAGGACAACTACGCCTCGCAGCAGGTGGTACCGCAGATTCTGTTCGGCGCCATGCCCGCCAAAGGCCGCCTGCCCGTCACAGTTTCGGAGAAGCTGGTGGCCGGTGTGGGCTTGCCCACGGCCGATTTCCACCGCCTACGCTACGAAACTCCCGAAGCTGTAGGCCTCGACTCAAAAGTGCTGGCGCAAATCGACAACGTAGCTACCGAGGCCATTGCCTACGCGGCCACGCCCGGCTGCCAGGTGCTGGTGGCCAAGGACGGCGCCGTGGTGTTCAACAAGAGCTACGGCTACTGCACCTACGATAAGTCGCAGCCCGTTACGAACGAGACGATTTACGACCTGGCTTCGGTGTCGAAGGTAGCCGGCACGCTGCAGGCCATTATGTGGCTCAAGGACGAGGGCAAGATTAACCTCGACAGCAAGGTAGCCGACTACCTCACCGACCTGAAGGGCACCAACAAGAAGGACATGACCGTGCGCGACGTACTGCTGCACCAGGCCGGTCTGAAGGCAGGCATCCCGACCTGGGAGCGGACGGTGACGCGCACCGGCGAGCTGAAGCCGACCTTCTACGCCAGCACGCAGAACGACGTGTACCAGCGCGAAGTCATTCCGGGCACCTACGTGTCGCGCACGGCCGAAGACTCGGTATGGACGTGGATCAAGCGCAGCTCGCTGCTGCCGAAGGTAAAGGGCGCTTACCCCACCGAGTACTCTGATCTGAGCTTCATCATCCTGAAGCGCCTGGCCGAAAAGCAGCTGAATCAGCCGCTGGAGGCTTTCCTGCAGCAGAATTTCTACGCGCCGCTGGGCCTGAGCACGATGACTTACAACCCGCTGCAGCGGTTCCCGAAGTCGTGCATCGCGCCCACCGAAAACGACACGTACTTCCGCCACGCGCAGCTGCAGGGCAGCGTGCACGACCAGACCGCAGCCTTCATGGGCGGCGTAGCCGGCCACGCGGGCCTGTTCTCCAATGCCAACGACCTGGCCGTGCTCATGCAGATGAACCTGCAAAACGGCCGCTATGGTGAACGGAAGTTCTTCAACACGCCGGTGGTGGCCGAGTTTGCCCGCCAGCAGAGCGCTACCAACCGCCGCGGCCTCGGCTGGGACCACGGCGACCCGAGCAAGCCGGAAGGCCCGACCAGCAACCTTTCGCCGGCCGCCACCTTTGGCCACACGGGCTTCACGGGCACCTGCGTGTGGATGGACCCGGACAACAAGCTGCTGTACATCTTCCTATCGAACCGCGTATATCCGGATGCCGGCAACAACAAGCTGCGCCAGTACAACATCCGTACGCGCATCCACGACGTCATCTACAAAGCCATCTTAAAAGACGTGGACAAAGCCAAGGGCTAAACTGCTAACGAGGAATTGGTTGACTTGAGGGGGAGCATTTCTATGTGGTGTGGAACAAGCAACCCCTTGACCGACGCGCTGTCCCTGACCAGGACAGCGCGTTCTTTTTTGCCCTACAGCCCACGTCATGCCCAACTGTGGCTACCCAATTCGGTGCCGGATTACGTATCCATTAAGCCCGGCAGAATTTTAGCCGTTTTGCCAACTTGCCGCCGCTTGCGCGGTTAAGCTGCAAATCTTCTTCTCTCCTCCCTCAGCCGCCCCACCCTGTATGAACATTGGCATTGTCTGTTACCCCACCTTTGGCGGCTCGGGTGTCGTCGCGACGGAGCTGGGCAAGGCCCTGGCCGAGAAGGGCCACCGCGTGCACTTCATCACCTACAGCCAGCCGGTGCGGCTGAGCTTCGTCAACGAAAACCTCTTCTACCACGAGGTCTTCGTGCCCTCCTACCCCTTGTTCCAGTTTCCGCCCTACGAGCTGGCGCTGGCCTCCAAGATGGTCGACATCGTGCAGAACGAAAAGCTCGACGTGCTGCACGTGCACTACGCCATTCCGCACGCCTCGGCGGCCTACATGGCCAAGCAGATTCTGCGTACCAAGGGCATCAATATCCCGGTCATCACCACGTTGCACGGCACCGATATTACGCTGGTGGGCAAAGACGCCTCGTTCGAGCCGGTGGTAACGTTCAGCATCAACCAATCGGACGCTGTAACCTCGGTTTCGGCGGACCTCAAGGACGAAACCTATCAGTACTTCGCCGTCGAGAAGGAAATTGAGGTCATTCCTAACTTCATCAACCTGGAGCGTTTCAAGAAGCAGCCCAAGGAGCATTTCCGCGCCGCCATTGCGCCAGAGGGCGAAAAGCTGCTCATCCACACCTCCAACTTCCGCTCCGTCAAGCGCGTCGACGACGTGGTGCACATCTTCGACGGGGTGCGCCAGCAGATTCCGGCCAAGCTGCTGCTCGTGGGCGATGGGCCTGACCGCCCGCGCATCGAGAAGCTGTGCCGGGAGCTGAACCTGAGCAGCCACGACGTGCGCTTCCTGGGCAAGCTCGAAGCCGTGGAGGAAGTGCTCAGCGTGTCGGACCTGTTCCTGATGCCTTCGGAGAAGGAGAGCTTCGGCCTGGCGGCGCTGGAGGCCATGTCCTGCGAGGTGCCCGTCATCAGCACCAACGCCGGCGGCATTCCGGAACTGAACGTGGACGGTGTCACCGGCTTCGTGAGCAACGTGGGCGACGTAGCCAGCATGGTCAAAAATGCCCTCTACGTGCTCGACGACGCCAACCTATCTCGTTTCAAAGCAGCAGCCCGTGCCCGTGCCGAGGAGTTTGCCGTGGAGAACATCCTGCCCCGCTACGAGGCCTGCTACCAGCGGGCCATTGACGCGGTAATGGCCGGGGTGTAGCAAACCTCCGGTTCATCCCGCTATCATTGCAAGGAGGCACGACATTCCGCGCATCAAGCGGCGTCAATCCTTCCTCTAGTAGTACCGACGGCGCAATACTTACTAACCGAAAACAGCACCGCCCGAAACCTTGCATCTGAGGTTCCGGGCGGTGCTGTTTTTAGGCTACTGCCAATTGAGCCGTTTCTACCGCGAAAGGCAGGATTGGCTACACCTTCCTGCGGTTGCTCTGTCGTGCCTCCTCGCAATGACAGCGGGGTGAGCCGCTGGGCTAGAACAGCCCCACCGCCTCGCGCTTCACGGTTTCGATGGCGGACGTGGTCGGATCGACTTCGTCGGTGAGCAGGGCTTCGAGCACGCGCTTGGCCAACTCGGTGCCGCGGGCCTGTTGCTGGTTAGGCAGGGTCTGGTAGGCTTTGTTGATGAGCGTTACGACGCTTTCCTTGGCCTGCCGCACCTGGGCCCAGGCTTCAGGGCTCATGTAGAGCTGCTGGGAAAGGTTGTGCTCGTACTCGGCCCGGATTTCCTGGATTAGCACGCGATGGTACTCGGGAGCCGTCTGGCCAGCCGAGCTGAGGCGCACCATCAGGTTGTTGGGCGTGATGCGCTCCAGCAGCAGGATAACCCGCTCGTAGGCCTGCAGGCGCAGCGGTAGCGTGGTTTTGGAGCTTTCCAGGCGCAGCTCGATGAGGCGGCGCTGCTGCTCCTTGGTGAGGTACTGCTGGAGGAGGTAGTACACGGTGCCGGCTACGATGAGCGCGGGAAGGGTAATCTTGAGCAGATCAATGATCAGGGAAGAATCCATGCGGGCAAGAGGCGCAAAAGCTCCGCGCGGGGCGCGAAGCAGAAAAGGTCAGAAGCAGTACGGGTGAAGCGAGGCGCCGAAGGCGGCCGGCAAAGATATACGTGAACCGGACGCGCGGGGCTACTGTTAAGGGAATGATACGGCGAATCGCCCGAGGACAGTATCTTTGTAGTCCGGGCGGATGAGCCCCTTCTTCCGAAGTTCCTACGCAACAACTTTCGACTATGGCAACTGCCACGGCTTCCACCAAATTGGCCCCCATCTCGCTGACGCCCCGCGCGCTGGAGGAAGTAAAGAATATCCTGCGCGAGAAGAACGTACCGACCGACTACGGCCTGCGCGTAGGCGTACAGGGCGGCGGCTGCTCGGGTCTGAGCTACCTGCTGGGCTTTGATAAGGCCAAAGACCAGGACGAAACCTTTGACCTCGACGGCGTGATGCTGATCATGGACAAGAAGCACGCGATGTATGTGATGGGAATGGAAGTCGACTTTCAAGACGGCCTGAACGCTCGCGGCTTTATCTTCAACAACCCCCAAGCCAAGAGCACCTGTGGCTGCGGCTCTTCGTTCTCGGCGTAGTCAGCCCCGGTTTCAGCACCAAAAAAGCCCCGGTAACTCGAAAGTTACCGGGGCTTTTTTCTGGGTTTTGGTTTCCTGCGGGAAACCAGCCAGCTTAAAAAGTTGGCTGCGACTACCACGCCTAGCCTTAACTGAGGCCAACCGAGCTACTGGATTTTTTCGCCGCTTATCACTTTCACCGCCGAGCCATCGGCCATGAATAAGGAGCGCGGTGCCTCACTCAGCGGCTCCACGAAGGCTGGTCCGTAAAGCTCTGCCACGCTGCATCCGGTAATCGAGCACGCGGTTTGCGTTCCAGCGCGGGTGCATCACTTCGTATTGCCCAGGCTGGTTAGTCGCTTACTTGCTGAAATCGTACGGGTAGCCGATTTCCTGTAAGTCCGCTTCCAGCTGAGCCCAGTCCTCTGTCTCCTCGTTGATGCGCTGCACTGCTTCCTTGGTCAGCACCTCACCGCGGTACACGCGCGACACGTCGGCTGCATCGATGAGCTGGCGGCCGGTGTCCTCCACAAAGTACTCGTTGGCCCATTCGGTGTAGGCCTCGGGGCGTCCGTCGAAGAGGTAGAGCATTTCTTCCGAGCCGTCGTCGGCGTTTTCGTCCACCACGCCGGTCTGCCAGCCCTGCGTCGGTGTGTACCACAGGCAAAAGGTGGTACCGATGGAGGCCACCGGCTCGCCGAACACAAACTCCTCAAAGGCGGCGGGCAGGCCTTGCGTCACCTGCGCCTTATCGGGCTGGGCGTAGCCGTCGATGAAGCCGTTGATGCAGCAACCCTCGGGCCGGAAGATAACCAGCATTTCGTCGCCTTCGCCGGTATTGAGCTGAAATACGGCTTCGTCGAGTCCCCAGGCCGGGTCGTAGGAATGGTAGCGGTACTCCCACTCCGGGGAGTTGATGGCGTCGAGCACGGCCATGGCTTTGCAGAGCTGCTGCAGGGCAGCGGCGTCGGGCAGAGCGGCGTAGTTTTTCGTGGAAATCATGGGACAAAAGTCAAGGTAAAAACCGGAAGTGGGGGTACAGGGCCGCCCGCCTTGTACCGGCAAGGGCCCGGCTTTTAGTACGTCTTAATCATATCGGCCGGCACCACCAGCACGTAATCTGCCTTTTTCAGGTTCTCCTTATCCAGCTTCCCCAGTTGCTCCTGCGTCACGGTGCTGATCGTAAGAATGCGTAGACTGGGCTCGGCCTGGCGGAGGTACCACACGATGCCGTCGTGGTTGTCGGAGTGGTAAGAGCCGTTCAGATGCAGCAGCAGTTGGCCGGGCTGCCGGCTCTGGCGGATGAAGTGGGCCATGGTAGCATCCTTCAGCGCCTGGGCCTGGATAATGTTGTGCACGCCGGCGGCGTGGCTGGCGTCGCCGCCGAACATCTGCGCCATGCCCTTGTAGCCGGGCAGCTCGTAATCCACTTTGATGGGCAGCGGAGCCAGCCAGGCTTTTTCAGCAGCGGGCAGGGCATCCAGTGCCGTCAGACTGCCCTTGGCCACTTGCTGGGCGTAGCGGCGCGGCACGTTGGTGCCCACCACGCGCAGCTTCTGCTGTCGGGCCAGCTCCAGCAGGGGCTTGTAGTCGGTGACGTAATTGGGCCAGGGTCGGCTTTGCTCTTCGAAGGCCTTGGCCTCCAGTTCGCCTACGTTGTACTGTTCCACCAGGGGCTGCACGTCGCGCTCAAACATTTCCAGGCCCAGTACCAGCTGCCCCGCCTTGCGCCGGGCCAGCTCTTTGGCTACCTGCAGCTCCAGCCAGTGCGCCATGGGGTCGTTGTGCTGCTCGCCGAAGAGCACCACGTCGGCCGCGGCCAGCTCCTTGGTCATTTTGCCGAAGTCCACGGGCTTGCCGTCGGCGGTGAACAGGCGGTAAGCGGGCCGGTCGTTGGCAGGCTCGGCAGCTTGGGCAGTCATGGTCAGCAGCGCAAGAAGGCAGGCAAGTAAGAGACGCATAACGGCAAGATACGCCCCGCGGCGCGCCGCGGCAGCCAAGTAGCCGCAGTGTTTGTCCAATGACGCTGGCGGTATGGCGCAGAAAAAAGCCCCGCAGCGTATTGCTGCGGGGCTTTTTTACCTGGTAGGTAATCCGATTATCCTTTGTAGAACAGCCACTTCGACAGCTCCCCGTAGGTCACTTTCTTGCCGTACATCAGGATGCCGACGCGGTAAATACGACCCGCAATCCAGATGGCCCCGACGAAGCCGGCAATCAGCAGCACCATTGAGAGGCCCAGTTGCCACATCGGTACCCCGCCGAAGGGCAGGCGCATCATCATGGCAATGGGCGAAGTCAGCGGGAAGATGGACATCCAGAAGGCCACCGTGCCGTTGGGGTTAGTGGTCAGAATGGCCTGCGACACCACGAAGGTCAGTACCAGGGGCATGGTGACGGGCATCATAAACTGCTGGGTGTCGGTTTCGCTGTCGACGGCCGAGCCGATGGCGCCGAACAAGGCCCCGTAGAACAGGTAGCCTCCGAGGAAGTAGAACAGGAAGCAGCCCACCAGCAATGGCACGTTCAGGTCGGCGCTGTCCAGGGCCTGAGTGAATTTGGCCACCGCGTTTTCCTGCTTGGCCGCCTCGTCTTTGCTCGTGGTCGGGCGCATCACGGCGGTGGTGCGGGCGGCGCGGTCCTCGGCAATTTTATCCGGGCTTATGGAGCCGGCCATGACCGAGCTGATACCCATCGACAGCACTACCCACAGGGCCAGCTGCGTGAAGCCCACCCCGGCAATGCCGAGCACCTTGCCCATCATCAGCTGGAAGGGCTTCACCGAGGAAATAACCACTTCCACGATGCGGTTGGTCTTTTCCTCCATCACCCCGCGCATGATCTGCACGCCGTAGATGAAGATGAACATGTAAATCAGGAATCCGAAGACGTAGGCAATGACCGTGCTGATGCCAGTGCTGGAGCTCCGCTCACCGTCGTCGCTCAGGCTCAGGGTCTGCAGGTCCACGTCCACTTTCATGTTGTCGAGCACGGCACGGTCGATGCCGGCTTTCTGCAGGCGTTGGCTTTCAATGGCGTTGTTGACGGCACGGTTGATGTCGCGCTCCAGCGACATGCCCAGGCCCTTGCGCGAAAACACCTGGAAGCCGGCGGGCTTGCTCAGGTCGAGCTTCGGAATGTAGAGCAGCGCGTCGTGCTTCGACTTCTTGAACTCGGCCTTGGCCGTGGTGAGGTCCGGCGACACGCGGGTAAAGCTGATGTCGTCCTTGGGCTCGGGCAGCTTGTCGGCGAAAATGCCGCCAGCGTCGGCCACGGCCACCACCTTGCCGCTGTCCGACATTTTGGCGATGAGCACGGGTACCGCAAACAGGGCCACCGTCAGCAGCGGGCCGATGAGCGACATGATGATGAAGCTCCTTTTGCGCACCCGCGTGAGGTACTCGCGTTGCGCGATAAGCCAGATTTTAGACATGGTAAAAGTCGTCCGTTGTCAGTTAGCAGTTGTCAGGCTGGTGAAGCCGCTTAGGCCAGCACCGCGTCCGTATCGGGCACGTAGTCGGGCTGCGTCTCGCGCACGCGCTGAATGAAGATTTCGTTGATGCTCGGGATTCGCTCGCGGAAGGCGTGCACCTCCACGTTGGCTGGCCCGATGAGGTAGCGCAGCAAGTCGTTCGGCGTGCCGTGCACGATGCGAATCCGGTCGTAGAAATGGCCGTTTTCGCGCTCCTTGTGCTCGACGACCTCGAAATCGGGGTGCATCACCATCAGCTGGCCTTTGCCTTCCACCTCATAAGTCTGCGAGCGGTAGGCGTTGCGCACCTGGCTCACCGGGCCATCGAGTACTTTTTTCGAGCGGTTGATCAGGGCAATATGGTCGCACATTTCCTCCACCGACTCCATGCGGTGGGTGGAGAAGATGATGCTGGTGCCCCGCTCGCGCATGGCCAGGATTTCGTCCTTGAGCAGGTTGGCGTTGATGGGGTCGAAGCCGGAGAAAGGCTCGTCGAGGATAACCAGCGTGGGGTCGTGCACGACGGTGGCAATGAACTGCACCTTCTGCTGCATGCCCTTGGAGAGGTCCTCGATGTTCTTATCGGCCCAGCTTTTGATGTCGAAGCGCTCCAGCCAGCCTTTGATTTTCTGGTGCGCCTCGCTCTTGTTCACGCCTTTGAGCTGCGCCAGGTACATCAGCTGCTCCCCTACTTTCATCTTCTTGTAGAGGCCGCGCTCCTCGGGTAGGTAGCCGATCTGCCCGATGTGGCTCGGGTTCAGCTTTTCGCCCCGGAAGCGGATTTCGCCCGCGTCGGCACCGGTAATCTGGGTGATGATGCGGATGAGGGAAGTTTTGCCAGCGCCGTTTGGGCCGAGCAAGCCGAAGATGGTGCCTTCGGGTACCTCCAGGCTCACCCCGTCGAGGGCGGTATGGGCGGCGTACTGCTTGCGTACGTCAATGGCCTGTAAGATTGGTTTCACAGCTGTCGAAGAGATGTTTCTGATTGCCAAGGTAGAGAGTTCGGGGGCACGCCGGTACCCGCACTAGGGTAATCTTAGACCAACGGTCGTTTCATCGACCTGAACCGGCGAAAACGTGGCCCCAACGGCGGGGCCTGCGCGGCCTATTCGGAGTCCTGCAAGTCGCGCAGGTAGCCTTCGAGCCGGTCGAGGTGCTGCCCGTAAAGTCGCTGCAGGTACCAGCGGGTAAAGTCGCGCAGCGCCCTGTAGCCTAGCCAGACCAGGAAGGCGTAGGCCACCGCCAGCACGCCAATCATCAGCGCCAGCTTCGCCCCGTGCGCGGTGTGCCCGAACTTGAGCACCTGCATCACGAAGCCGATGCCAAACGAGCCAAACAAGCTCAGCATGGTGGCCCGGTAGTACACCTGCACCAGCCGGCGCAGGCTCCCTACCTGCTGCTCGAGCTGCTGGCGCAACGCCCCGGCGGTGGGCTGCAGCTGGCCGAGCACCTGCCGCTTCTGGTAGAGGTAGTACAAGGAGCTGAGGCAGATCAGCGCGAGCCATAGGGCCATGGCGCGCGTGTAAGTATCCCGCACCAGCAGGATGACAGTAGCGGCAATCGGGAGGCAGAGGAGGGCTACGGCGGCTTCCCAACGGGCATTGCGACGAATGCGCCACAGGGGGTTGCCGGAGGGCTGGCTGAGAATGGCTTGCATGGCTTCGGGGGTTAAGGGTGGGACTGATTCAGTTGGTTGTTGGCGCCAGCGTTGGCGCAGGTCGTCGAGTTCCATGGCTTCAGGCGCGGACAATCAGGGTGCGGAGCTTTTCTTGCACGCGGTGCATTTTCACGCGCACATTGTTCTGGGTGATGCCGAGGATGTCGGCCATTTCCTCGTAGCTGCGCTCTTCCAAGTACAGCAGCACGAAGGCCTTTTCCACGTCGGAGAGGTGGCCGATGGCCCGGTAGAGCTGGGCCAAGTCGTCGGCGTCGGGGCCCTCGGGCGGCGGGGCGGCGTAGGGCGCCTCGGGGTCCAGCGGGCCGGGCGCCGGCTGCCGCGTGCGCCGCCGCAGGTCCGACACGGCCACGTTCAGCGCCACCCGGTATAGCCAGGTGCTGACTTTGGCCGCGCCCGGCCGGTACTGCGGCCACGCCCGCCACAGCTGCAGCACGATGTCCTGGTAGAGGTCCTGCCGGTCGGCGGCGTCGGCGCAATACAGGCGGGCCACGCGCAGCAGCAAGGGCTGATACTCGCCGATGAGGGCGGTAAAATCGGCGGATACGGGCGGGGCAGCAGAGCTCATTCGGAGGCTAGGTTCGGTGAATTAATCGCCGAACCCGGCGTGGCATTACAAACCGTTCGACTTTTTTCTGTCACCCGGCGTTCCGAAGGGTCTTCCCGAGCTCGGGAAGACCCTTCGGAACGCCGGAAAGACTCGTCGGAACGCCGGGAAGGCCGTTCGGAATAGCGGGAAGCCGCGTCGGAGTGGCGGGAAGCCCTTTCAGAACGGCGGGAAGAGACTTCGGAGGCGCGGGCGGGCCGTTCGGAGCGGCGGGAAGGCCCTTCGGAGCATCTCTCCCGCCTCGTTGTGCCTCCCGTTCGCCTCACCCCCCGGCCCCCTCTTCGAAAAGGAGAGGGGGAGCCTGACGAAGCAGTAGAGATGCTTGAGAAAAACAGGCAATCCAGCCATCTAGCGTAACTCCTGTTTCAGTTTACGCGCCATCATCGTCGTTCAACGATGCCCACGCTATGGCGCGGGCCTACAACTATCCTGGTAGTAGGGGCATAAAAAAGTGGTGCCACGGCTTTGAGCCGTGGCACCACTTCGTCCGGACGGTAACCGTCCACAAAATCCGTGAAATCCGACGAATCCGTCTAAATCCGTGATTATTGGAAGTACTCCTTCACTTTCTCGAAGAAGCCCTTCTCGTTCTTGCCGGGGCTGGGCGTGAAGTTGGGCGAGGAGCGCAGCTTCTCCAGCGCGGCCCGCTCTTCCGAGGTCACGTTCTTCGGCGTCCACACGTTGATGTGGATAAGCTGGTCGCCCTTGCCGTAGCCGTTCAGGTCCGGAATGCCCTTGCCACGCAGGCGCAGGATCTTGCCGGCTTGCGTGCCCGGGTCGATTTTCACCTTCACTTTGCCCTCGATGGTGGGCACTTCCAGCGAGGCGCCCAGAGCAGCATCCACGATGGAAATGTACTGGTCGAGCACCACGTTGTTGCCGTCGCGCTTGAGCAGCTCGTGCGGCTCCTCCTCAATCTGGATGAGCAGGTCGCCGGGCACGCCGCCGCGCTCGGGATAGTTACCCTTGCCCGACATCGACAACTGCATGCCCTCGGCCACGCCAGCGGGGATGTTGATCGGAATGATTTCCTCGGCCAGCTGGCGGCCTTCGCCGTGGCACACGTCACACTTGCTGGTCACCACCTTGCCCTCGCCGTGGCAGGTAGGGCAGGTAGAGGAGCTGACCATCTGGCCGAGCATGGTTTGCACCACGCGCTTGACCTGGCCCTGGCCCTGGCAAGTGGCGCAGTCGCGCTGCTCGGTGCCGTTTTTGGCGCCGGTGCCCGAGCAGGTGTTGCAGGCCGTGTAGCGCTTCACTTTGATTTTCTTCTCGACGCCGTTGGCTACTTCCTCCAGATCGAGCTTGAGCTTGATGCGCAGGTTGGAGCCCTTGCGCACGCGCCGGCCCTGGCTGCGGGCCCCGCCCCCGAAGAAGCTCTCGAAGCCCCCGCCCCCGCCGAAGATGTCGCCGAACTGCGAGAAGATGTCCTCCATGCTCGGGCCGTGGCCGCCGCCGGCGGCACCGCCCACGCCCTGGTGGCCAAACCGGTCGTAGCGGGCACGCTTCTGCTCGTCCGACAGCACTTCGTAGGCTTCGGCCGCTTCCTTGAATTTGTCCTCGGCCGTGGGGTCGTCGGGGTTTTTATCGGGGTGAAACTTGATGGCCACCTTCCGGTATGCCTTCTTGATTTCGTCACCCGACGCGTTTTTGGCTACGCCCAGGATTTCGTAATAATCTCGCTTGGTCGACATGGTTTTGTCGGTATTGGGTAGTCAGTATTGGGTAATAAGACCTCTGCGCTAGATGCTGCGTCCGACTGCCTGTTACTGACTACTAAAATTTACTGCCCCAGCACCACCTTGGCGTGGCGGATAACCTTGTCGCCGAGGTAGTAGCCCTTCTCTACTTCGTCCACCACCTTGCCCTTGAGGTCTTCCGAAGGAGCCGGAATCTGCGCAATGGCTTCGTGCAGTTCCGGGTCGAAGGCGCCGCCCTTAGCATCCATGGTCTGCAGGCCTTTCTGTTGCAGGGCTTTGGTCAGCTTGCCGTGGATGATGTCGATGCTCTCGCGCACCACGTTGGCGTCTTCGGTTCCCTGCGTGTGCTGGCGGGCGCGGTCAAAGTCGTCGAGCACGGGCAGCAGCACAGTCATCAGCTCCTGGTTGGCGGTTTTGAACATGTCGGCCCGCTCCTTGGTGGTGCGGCGCTTGTAGTTCTCAAACTCCGCCGCGAGGCGCAGGTACTTGTCTTTCAAATCGGCCACTTCCTGGTCGGTGCGGGAGGCTTCAGCCTTGGGCGCGCCGTCGGCGGCCGAGTCATTGCCTTGCTCGTCAAACATTTCGCCGGCTACGTGCTCAGCGGTATTGCCAGCGGCTGCAGCGTTTTGGTCTTGCAGCTCGTCGGGATTCGGAAACGTTGCGTCAGCCATTCCTTACGGTAAGTATTTCAGGGTATGGGAGTTCAGATTAAGCCACACGGCCAACTCAAGTAGTTTGCCAAAGCGCCTACCCGTGACATAGTGGCACGGAAACCATTGGGTCAGGCGGTTTAGTTCAGCCGCTTAGGCAGAAGTAGCAGCCGGGCCGAATGACAAAAGTAGAACGAGAACCCGCAGCACAAGCTCGGCATCTGGCTTAGGCGGGCCGGAGGTATTGAGGAACAGGCAAAAAAAGAACGTCATGCCTCGCTGTGCTTTGCATGACGTTCTGGTTATCCGAACCAATCAGCCCTAGTCGAACTGGTCTTCCGACAGTTCGTCCTCGTCGCCAAACTCCTCACCGTCTACCTCATCGCCGCTGCGCTTCTGTACCCAGATGCTGTGGCGCAATGGCTTCGGATCTTCGCGCCGGGCGTCCTGAATCTGCTGCCAGAGCAGGTCCTTCAGCTTCTGGATGTTTTTCTGCGTGATGCTGGAAATGAACACGTGCGGTACGTCGGCGGGCAGCGTGGCCGTGATTTCGGCTTCCAGCTCCTCGTCCAGCATGTCCGACTTGGTAATGGCCAGCACGCGGCGCTTGTCCAGCAGGTCGGGGTTGAACTGCTCCAGCTCGCTGAGCAGCACCTGGTACTCGGCGGCAATATCGGGCGAGTCGGCGGCAATCATGAATAGCAGGGTGGCGTTGCGCTCGATGTGGCGCAGGAAGCGCAGGCCCAGGCCCTTGCCTTCGGCCGCCCCCTCGATGATGCCCGGAATGTCGGCCATCACGAAGCTTTGGTAGTCGCGGTAGCCCACCACGCCCAGGTTGGGCACCAGGGTGGTGAAGGCATAGTCGGCAATCTTGGGCGTGGCTGCTGATACCACCGACAGCAGTGTGCTCTTGCCTGCGTTGGGGAAGCCTACAAGGCCCACGTCAGCCAGCAGCTTCAGCTCCAGCACGTTCCACACTTCTTGGCCCGGCTCGCCGGGTTGGGCGTAGGTCGGGGCCTGGTTGGTGCTGGATTTGAAGTGGTCGTTGCCCAGACCGCCCCGGCCGCCGGGCGTGAGAATTACTTTCTGGCCATCTTCGGTGATTTCCGCGCGGATTTCACCCGTCTCAGCGTCGCGGGCGATAGTGCCCAGCGGTACGTCGAGGATGATATCCTGGCCTTGGGCGCCGGTGCGCAGGTTTTCGCCGCCGTTTTCGCCGTGGCCAGCAATGACGTGCTTCTGGTACTGTAGGTGCAGCAAGGTCCAGAGCTGCTTGTTGCCGCGCAGGATGATGTGGCCGCCGCGGCCGCCGTCGCCGCCATCAGGGCCGCCCATGGGCCGGCCTTTGGCGCGGAACATGTGGTGCGAACCTGCCCCGCCCCGGCCCGAGCGGCAGCAGATTTTGACGTAATCGATGAAGTTATTCGAAGCCACTTGGCAAGAAGGAAGAATGACGAAGGAAAAAGGAGAACCAGCTGAGCCGCAACTCATCCAATTGTCCGGAAAAGCTGTCATCCTGAGCAAAGCGAAGGACCTTGTCAGGGTAGAACGAGTGGTAACAACATCGTTCTAGCGTGATAAGGTCCTTCGCTTTGCTCAGGATGACACTGTAGGTCAGAAGCCGAAAGCAGGGCTAGCGGCTCTGCAAAGTTACGCTTTTACTTCGTCAGCGGCCTTGGAGCCGTCGGTGACGGTGGCCGGCTGGTGCCGGTCGATGAGGCCGCAGAGCTGGCCGAAGATGTCTTCGATGTCGCCGATGCCGTACACGGAGTGGAATTTTTCCTGCTCGGCGTAGTACGAGGCTACCTGGGCCGTTTTGGTGTTGTACTCCACCACGCGGCGACGGATAAGCTCCTCGTTCTGGTCGTCGGGGCGGCCGGAGGTTTTGCCGCGCTCGAGCAAGCGCTTTACCAGCTCGTCCTCGGTCACTTCCAGAGCAATCATGCAGTTGATGCCCGTGTCGTAGCGCTGCATCAGCGCATCGAGGGCCTCGGCCTGGGGAATGGTGCGCGGAAAACCGTCGAAGATGAAGCCGCCGGCGTTTTTGTTGCCGGCCAGCTGCGACTCGATCATGCCGATAACCACCTCGTCGGGCACCAGCTCGCCGGCGTCCATGAGTTTTTTGGCGGTCAGCCCCAACTCGGTGCCCTGGGCAATCTGCGAACGGAGCAGGTCGCCCGTCGACAGGTGCACCAGCCCGTAGCGCTGGATCAGCTTTTGGCTTTGGGTTCCTTTGCCAGCGCCGGGCGGGCCGAACAACACGATATTAAGCATGAGCGGAGGAAGCGGGGAGGTGAGAGAGAAGCGGGGGAACAGAAGAAAGATAAGAAAGAATTGGGCAACCGGCGCGCCGTGCTTACACGGCCTGATACAGCTCGCGGTAGTTGCGGCCGAGCCCGTCGTAGTCGAGGCCGTAGCCCACCACGAACTTGTTGGGAATGGCCAGGCCTTGGTATTTCACGTTCAGGGGCACCTGCAGGGCGTCGGGTTTGATCAGGAACGTGGCTACTTCCAGGGAGGCCGGATTACGGGCACCGAGTTGTTCCAGCAGCATCTGCATGGTATGGCCCGTGTCCACAATATCTTCCAAGACGACGACGTGGCGTCCTTCTACGGCGTCCTGCAGCCCAAGGATTTCCTTGACCTCGCCGGTGCTGCTGGTGCCTTGGTACGAGGCTACCCGGATAAAGCTGATTTCGCAGTCGATGGTGACTTCCTTCATCAGGTCCGCGGCGAACATGAAGGAGCCGTTGAGCACCGCAATGAACAGCGGGGTTTTGCCGGCGTAGTCCTGGTTGATGCGTTGGGCCACCTGGCGCACGGCGGCGGCCAGCTCAGCTTCGTTCAGGTAAGGAGTAAACTCTTTGTTGTGCAGCGAGATGGTAGCCTGGGGCATGCCGGAAAGGATTGGACCGGGTCGAATGTGCGGCGAAGGTACGACAAAAAAGAGCAGCCCTCCCGGCAGGCGGAAGGGCTGCTCCGAAGCGCCCACGGTGCGGGGCGAGGCATGTCCTCAATTGGGCAATTGATTGCCAGCGCGTTGTATTATCGTTGCTTGCAGCTTAAATGTGGTAGCGCCAGGACTTTAGAGCCATAGCAGCACCAGAGCCTTAGTCGGCTTGCTTGAGTAAGGTGGTCAGCACGATGCGGGCGGCTTTGGTGCCGAGCTCGGCGTAGCGCACCTGGGGTTGTACCACCGGGGCCATTTGCTCCACCGTGGGGCGCTGGGGCAGCGGGGCCACGCCGCGGTCGATGGGTGAACCTTGACGGGCAATGTGTGGGGCAATAACCAGCGACACGATGCTCATGAGCTTGATGAGGATGTTCATCGAGGGTCCGGAGGTGTCCTTGAACGGGTCACCCACGGTGTCGCCGGTTACGGAGGCTTTGTGGGCATCGGAGCCCTTGTATTCCATCTTGCCGTTTACCATCACGCCTTTCTCGAAGGACTTCTTGGCGTTGTCCCAGGCGCCGCCGGCGTTGCTCTGGAACATGGCCATTAGCACACCCGACACGGTGACGCCAGCCAGCGTGCCGCCCAGCACTTCGGGCCCGAAGGCGTAGCCAATTATAATGGGCGTCAGAAGTGCAATGGCGCCGGGCAGCAACATTTCGCGGATGGCGGCCTGCGTCGAAATAGCCACGCACTTTTCGTACTCGGGGCGGCCGGTGCCCTCCATGATGCCGGGAATTTCGCGGAACTGCCGGCGCACTTCCTGCACCATGGCCATGGCTGCGCGGCCCACCGCCGCAATAGCCAGCGCCGAGAAGATAAATGGAATCATGGCGCCGATGAACAAGCCGGCCAGCACACGGGCATTGCTGATGTCGATGGCCGAAATACCGGCCGTGCCCATGAAGGCAGCGAAGAGAGCCAGCGAAGTGAGGGCGGCCGAGGCAATGGCGAAGCCTTTGCCAGTGGCGGCGGTGGTGTTGCCCACGGCGTCCAGAATGTCGGTCCGCTCGCGCACTTCCTTGGGCAGCTCGCTCATTTCGGCGATACCGCCGGCGTTGTCAGCAATGGGACCAAAGGCGTCGATGGCCAGCTGCATGGCGGTGGTGGCCATCATGCCGGCGGCGGCAATGGCTACGCCGTACAGGCCCGCAAACTGGTAGCTAAGCACGATGCCGGCGGCCAGCACGATGATGGGCAGCACGGTGCTTTCCATGCCCACGGCTAGACCGCCGATGACGGTGGTGGCGTGGCCGGTGCTGCTCTGGCGCACGATGCTGAGCACCGGGCGCTTGCCCATGGCCGTGTAGTATTCGGTGATGATGCTCATCAGCGCACCCACAATCAAGCCTACCAATACGGCCCAGAACACGTCGGTGGCAGTAAACGGCGCCGAGCCCAGGCGCGCCATGCTCAGCGTACCCGAGGGCAGGATGTAGTGAATAACAAACCAGGACGCTACCCCCGTCAGGGCAATCGAGACCCAGTTGCCGAAGTTGAGCGCGCCCTGCACGTTGCCGCCTTCCTTCACGCGCACTACCAGAATGCCGATCAGCGAAAACACGATGCCCAGCCCGGCAATAACCATGGGCAGGATGATGGGCGAGAGGCCGTTGTAATTGTCGCCGGCGGCAATGACTTCGCGGCCGAGCACCATGGTGGCCAGGATGGTGGCCACGTAGGAGCCGAACAGGTCGGCCCCCATGCCGGCCACGTCGCCCACGTTGTCGCCCACGTTATCGGCGATGGTGGCGGGGTTGCGCGGGTCGTCCTCGGGGATGCCGGCTTCCACCTTGCCCACGAGGTCGGCGCCCACGTCGGCGGCCTTGGTGTAAATGCCACCGCCCACGCGGGCAAAGAGGGCAATGCTTTCGGCGCCGAGCGAGAAGCCGGTCAGCACTTCCAGGGCGCGCTCCATTTCGGGGCCGTTGGCCGAGGCGCCGCCCACAAACAGGTTATAGAACACGATAAACAACCCGCCCAGGCCCAGCACCGCCAGCCCGGCCACGCCCATGCCCATCACCGAGCCGCCGGCGAAGGACACGTTCAGCGCCGTTGAGAGGCTGGTGCGCGCGGCCTGCGCCGTGCGCACGTTGGCTTTGGTGGCAATTTTCATCCCGATAAAGCCCGCCGTGGCCGAAAACACCGCCCCAATCAGGAAGGCGACGATGATAACGGGGCTGGATTTCTCGTTGCCGAAGCTCAGGAAGCCGAGAAAGGCGCAGGCAATGAGGGCAAACAGCGCCAGCACGCGGTACTCCGCCCGCAGGAAGGCAATGGCGCCGTCGGCGATGTGGCCGGCGATGGTGCGCATACGGTCGTCGCCGGCGTCCTGACGGGAAACCCAGCCAGCGCGCAAGGCCGTGTAGAGCAGGGCCAGCACGCCCAGGCCGGGCGCGAGGTAGAGGATGGTCATAAAGCGGTGTTAGAAGGTTGAGAGAAGATTGGGAGAGTACAAACGCAGCTTAGTGCGTGTAAAATAGAGCTTTTACTTACACGCCCAATCTTTTCGCCGCCGCCCTCCCCTATTCTCTTGCCTTCAGCCGCTTACAATTCCTGCATCAGCACCTGATAAAGCCGCAACATGCTGTCGATGTCGGCCTTGTGCACCAGTTCATCGGGGGTATGCACGTTGTCCTCGGGCGCGCCCACAAAGCACCAATCCCAGGGCTGGGCGCCGTGCTGCAGCTCTTTGCCATCGGAGCCGCCGCTGCCCTCCACCTCCAGCTGGTACGGGATGCCCGAGGCCGCGGCAATGCGCCGGATGCGCTCCACGTAAGAGCGGCGCGGAATAAGCGAGTCGCGCAGGGAAATGACGCAGCCCTGGCCGGCGTGCACGCCTTCGGTCACCCAGGTGATGTCGCAGACCAGCGCCTGCCGCACCTGGTACTGATCGTAAATGCGCTTCGCCAGGTACTTCACCGAGCCGCCGCCGTGTTCTTCCCAGCAGCTAAAGGCCACGATGCCGTGCTCCAGCGTTTCGCACAGGCGCAGGGCCGTCCACACGCCCAGGCGGTTATCGAGGTAGCAGCTCTGCACGGCTTCCTCGGTTTCGCGAAAGTCGCACTTGAACGTCAGCTCCGTACCCCGCTCGATGTCGCGGTGAAAGTCGTAGCCCAGCGCGCCGGTTTGCTCATCGACGGTGAGCGTGCACTCGATGTCGCCCTGCGAATCCCGGCCCACGAGGCGGTAGCCGGGCTCCACGTCGGGCCCACCGATGCGCACCAGCTGCCGGCCGTAGCGCACGGTGAAGCCGATAGAATCGATGTGGGCAAACACGGCCGTGCGCGGCTGGCCAAAGACCAAGATGATGCAGTCCTGCAGGTCGTCGCCGGCCAGCACCTGGGGGTGTACCCGCCACGCGGGGGCATGTTGCCGGATGTAGTCAAGCAGAAATTCGGTGAGCGGGGCTTCGTTGCCGGAGGGCGCGGCGAGGCCGCAGAGGGTGCGCAGGAGTTGCATGTTCAAGGTCGGTTTGGCCCAATATCTTTATTTTAGCTGTTGTGTTGGGCACAGCCGGCAGCAGCAGCTTGCAGGCTGTCGTCGGGCTAGTTGCCGTTATAGGCTGTCGGCCATTTGGTTACTGCCGTCCGCCGAGGGAACTTCGCAGCCTGACTTGGTCGTAGTAGGGCTGGCACGCCAACGGGCCACTGCGCCCATACGACTACCGCGCGTCGTGGCACCACGCCGCACCAAACCACTTACGGGGCCCCATGGAAATAAAGGACATATTCATCACGCCGTTTTACCTGGGCCTGCTCTACCTGATTGCCTTTGCCGTGCGGCCGCGGGTGACCAACGCGTACACCCGCAAGTACTTCATTCCGGCCCTGTCGCTGAAGTTCGTGGGCGCCATTGCCCTGGGCCTCATCTACCAGTTTTACTACAGCGGCGGCGACACCTATAATTATTTCCACCACATCAAGCTAGTATACACGGCTTTCACGGATTCGCCGCACCTGGGGCTGAAGCTGCTCACGGCGCACGGCGAAACCGACCCCGAAACCATCAGCTATACCATGAAGATGTTCTGGTATAGCCACGCCGAGACGGAGTACTTTATCGTGCGCATCGGCACGGTGCTGGCGCTGCTCTGTTTCTGCACCTATACCGTCATTGCCCTGTTCTTCGCGGCCATCAGCTTCAGCGGCATGTGGGTCATGTACATCACCTTCATCAAGATCCGGCCGCAGATTTACCACCAGCTGGCCATTGCCTGCTTTTTCATCCCGTCGGTGTTCTTCTGGGGCTCAGGCCTGATGAAGGACTCGCTCTGCATCGGGGCGCTGGGCTGGGTGTTCTACGGCTTCTATCAGGCGTCCATTCAGAAGCGCCGGCTGCTGTACTCGCTCGTGATGGGTGGCATAGCCGGTTTCATGCTGTACTCCACCAAGGTGTACATCCTGCTCTCGTTTCTGCCTCCGGCCCTGCTGTGGGTGTTTAACGAGAACAGTAACCGCATCAAGAGTACGCTCATCCGAATGCTGGCCAAGCCCGTACTCATCGGCGTGGGGGCGGTGGCAGCCTTGTTCGTGATGACCAACCTGACCAAGGGCGACGAGAAGTACGACGTGGATAAAATCGGCGAGCGAAGCAAAATCACGGCCGACTACCTCTACCAAACCAGCCTCAAACAGGAAGGCTCAGCCTACAGCCTGGGCGAACAGGACGGCACCATCGGCGGCATGGCCAAGCTGGCCCCGCAGGCTATCATTGTGGCTTTGTACCGTCCTTTCCTGTGGGAAGTGCGCAACCCCGTGATGCTGCTCTCCTCCCTGGAAGGCTTGTTCTTTTTGCTCTTCACCCTGCGCATCATGTACCGCTCGGGCGTCGGGCGTACGCTGGCGCTTATAGCCCGCACCCCGGTGCTGACGCTGTGTTTTGTCTTCGCCCTGGTGTTTGCGGCCTCGGTAGGCATCATCTCCTACAACTTCGGGACGCTGGTACGTTACAAGATTCCGCTGATTCCCTTCTACTTGGCGGGCTTGTACATCCTGCAGAGCATGAGCACCGAGCGGGCCCCGGCAGCACGACGCCCGGCCACTGCGCGCCGCCGCTTGGCTACTACTTAGGCCCTGAGTACCCATCGCAGCAGCCTGCTAACGACGAAGCCCCGGCCTTGTGACCGGGGCTTCGCGCTTTTCTATAAAAAAACCTGCCTTACGCACCGCCGATGGCGCGGCGTTCGGTGGCGCGGTGGCGCATGTATTCGGCCAGCGTCGGGTGCGACCACAGCCGCGACGTGCCGGCCGGCGGCTGCTTCAGCTGCACAGTACCGGCTAGGGCGTCGCGCACAGCCTGCTTGAGCAAGGGCAGCCCCGCGGCCAACTGCAGCAGTGGGTAAGTGGCAAAGTTGTCCTCGGCCGTGGGCTTGATCAGCGCCTGCGCAATGATGGCACCCGTGTCGATGCCGGGGTCCACGAGGTGCACCGACACGCCGCAGTGGGCCAGGTCGTTGTTGGCCAGCGCCCAGTAGCCGCCGTGCACACCGCGGTATAGGGGCGTGATACCGGCGTGGGTGTTGATGAACTTGCAGGGCACGCTGGTCAGCACCTTTTTGGCAATGATGCGGGTGCCGTTGACCACCACCACGTCGGGCTGCAGGCCTTGCAGTTGCTCAATGCACTCGGGCGCATTCACTGAGGCCACGCGGATAACGCGGTCCTCCGGGATGGGCGCCGCCGACAGGCTGAACTGCTGCCGGATGGCCGCTATGCGGGCCTGCGAGCTGCGCTGCAGCGGGGCGGCCACCAGCAGCTTAAACATGATCTGGCCCGCCACCGTGCTCCAGCCCAGCTTTTCGGCCCGGCGCTTCAGCAGTTGCTTCTGGCTGACGGGCTCTTCGATGATGATGCGGTGCACGCCAAACTCTTTATCAAGGGCGTGAAACAGGATATCGGTAGACTCGCCGGGGCCGGCAAGAATCACAATCTTCTGGGCAGGAGTAGCGGATTGGCTCATGAATCAAAGAAGATACTAGCGGCGCTGCAGTTCGGCGGCAATGTCGCCCATGGATTGGCTTTCCATGCCGTAGGTGGCCTGCAGGTGCCGGTAGTGCTCGGCAATACGGCGCAGTACGGCAATGTTTTGCTCGACGTTGACGCCGAAGTTGTGCGGGTGCCACCACAGGTGAAACACCAGCCCGTGCTGCGCCGCGTGCGTCATGCCCGACAGGATGCGGCGCAGGCGCAGTCTTTCCAGCGCGGCGAAGCGCCCCGACCACGGCCGCAGGAAGCGGCTCGCCGGAATGTTGTAAGGGAAGCTGCGGGCAATATCGGCCAGGCTGTGGCAGTTGTGCCCGGAGAGGTTCACGTAAGCGTCCAGCAGGCGGGCGCCGCGCTTGTAGAGGGTCTGCTGCTCCTCGTTGCGCTCCTTGTAAATCCAGGAGTGCTCGTTGCCGCGGTAGCTCGTGATGCCCAGCTCCTCGCAGATGCCGGCGTAGGCGGGGTTGTACTGATTGCGCGGAAACACCAGGCTGCGCATTTCCATGCCCTGCTCGCGGGCCACCGTCACGGCCGCCTGCAAGTCGTGGCGGAAGGCTTCGGCCGTTTGGCCGCGCTCCAGGCAGTAGTAGTGGCAGAAGGTGTGGGTAGCCATTTCCTGCCCCGGCGTGCGCCGGATGCGCTCAATCAGCGACTTGCCGAAGTGGTACTGGTCCTGCGCCTCGTTCTCCCCCACCTGGTCCATCACCAGGTACGGCGACAGGTTCGGGTCGGCGTACTCAGGCCGCACGCTGGGCAAATGGGCTAGCATGTCGCGCTTGTTGTCGAAGAACAGCAGCCCGACGGTGGCCCAGGTAACGCGCAGGCCAAACTCCTGAAATACTTCCAGCATGGCCGGAATGGCGCGGCGCACGCCCAGCAGGTTGGCGCCGTACTGCTCCAGGGTCTGTTGGTCGCGCACGCCCCAGTTGATTTCAAAATCGAGAGAAATGACGAAGCGGCCTTTTTCCCGCCCGTTGGCCGGCGCGTGGGGTTGTTGTGTCGGTGCCACAGGATTTAGCTAAACAGCGCGAGGAAATTCTCTTTGTTGGAGGCCACGGAGTAGCGCTCCACGATGGTGCGGCGAGCGGCCGCGCCCAGCTGCTGGCGCAGGGTTTGGTCGGTGAGCAGGCGGCGCAGGGCGGCGTACCACTCCTCCGGCGTGTCGCACACGAAGCCGTTCTGGTCTTCCTGCACCACTTCCGTGTTCATGCCCACCGGCGACACCAGCGCCGGCATGCCCAATGACATGTACTGCAGGGCTTTGAAGGCGCATTTGCCGCGGGCCCAAGCGTCATCCACCAAGGGCATCAGGCCCAGATGGAAAGTGGCCAGGTCATCGATTTCGGTGGCTTTCTGCCAGGGCCGGTACGTGAGGGCCTTCAGGCCAGTGTAGTCGGGCGGCTGGTTGGAAATCACGCGGAATTCGAAGTCATGGCCTTCCTGCTCCAGGCGCTCCAGCACGGGCCACACCAGATCGAGGTGGCGCAGGGTGGTGTGCGTGCCCGTCCAGCCCACCACGGGCCGCTCCTGCCGGAACTGGTCGCGGATGCGGTTGTGCAGGTTGTCGGTGTCGAGCGTGGTGGGGTTGATGATGGAGTGCGGATTGAACTGCCGGGCGTAGTCGCGCAGGTAAGCGTTGCCGCAGCTCACCTTGTAGGCCCAGCGGCAGATGCTGCCCACCTTCTGCTGGTACTTCAGCCGGCTGATAAACGTCTGCTCGCCGGCAGGGTCCTTCATCCAGATAGCGTCGTCGAAATCGTAGATAATTTTCTTGCCGAGCACCTTGGCAATGATCCACTCGATGACGGGCGGCCCAATGGGCGCCGCTTCGCGGTGGATAAACACGTAGTCGTAGTTCGGCACCGAAAACAGCAGCAGAAAGCGCCGCAGAAAGCCCGCCAGAATACCCAGCACCTTGGCTACGGTGTGGCCCGGCTTGTAGAGAATGGCCCAGGTTTCGTCCGACAGGAACGGCGCCAAATGGTAGGTGTGCCCCCGTTCGGTGAGGAAGTGCAAGTACTGCTCGAAGCGAAACCGCTGCGAAGGAGCCTTGCCGTGGGGATAGGGCGTCAGAAACAGAATGCGCACCAGGAAAAGCGGAATTAGCGGTATTGGTAAAAGGTCAGAATGCCCTCGATGACGCGGTCCTGCAGCTCCGGCGTCAGCTCGTAGTAGAGCGGCAGGCGCACCAGGTGGTCGGCATAGTGGTCGGCCCAGGGCAGGGCGCGGCCGTCGTGCTCGGCGGTGTAGTAGGGGCTGCGGTGCAGGGAGAGGTAGTGAAACACCAGCAGCACCTGTCGCTCGGCCAAGTGCTTGATCAGCGCCTCACGCTCGGCTAGGCTCCGGCACACCAGGTAAAACAGGTGATGGTTGTGCTCCGTGGCGTACGCCGGGATGTGCGGCAAGCCTACGCCCAGGGCGCGCAAGGGTTGCAAAGCGGCCTCGTAGCGCTGCCAGATGTGGCGCCGGCGCTGCTGAATATCGTCGAGCTGCTCCAGCTGCGCCCACAGGTAAGCGGCGTTGATATCAGAGGGCAGGAACGAGGAGCCCACATCCACCCAATTGTACTTGGCTACTTCGCCCCGAAAGAAAGCCGAGCGGTTGGTGCCCTTCTCGCGGATGATTTCGGCCCGCTCGGCGTACTGCGGATCATTAACGGCCAGCAGGCCGCCTTCGCCGGCCGTGACGTTCTTGGTTTCGTGAAAGGAAAAAGCCGCCAACTCGCCGAACGTGCCCAGAAACCGTCCTTTATAACGGCTGCCGATGGCCTGCGCGGCATCTTCCACCACCGCCAGCCCGTGCCGCGCCGCCACTTGCTGCACCGCCTCCATGTCGCAGGCCACGCCGGCGTAGTGCACCGGCACGATGGCGCGGGTGCGCGGCGTCACGAGGCTTTCCAGCGCCTCGGCATCCACGTTGGGATGCTCGGCGGAGCTGTCGGCAAACACGATGCGAGCACCGCGCAGCACGAAGGCATTAGCCGTCGACACGAAGGTGTAGGCAGGCATGATGACTTCATCGCCGGGCTGAATGCGCAGCAGCAGGGCCGCCATTTCCAGCGCGTCGGTGCAGGAAGTAGTCAGCAGGGCTTTGTGAAAGCCGAACTGCGCCTCGAAAAAGGTGTGGCAGCGCCGCGTAAACACCCCATCGCCCGAAATCTTGCCCGAACGCACCGCCTCCTCAATGTAGCGGGTCTCGCGGCCCGACAGGTACGGCTTGTTGAAAGGGATGAAAGGCAGGGTCATTACGCAGGTTCAGCGGCTACAAAGATAGCACCGCGGGCGCAACGCCCCGGCCGGGCACTTGCCGCCGGCCTGCCCCAGACTCGCCCCTACCCTACTGCCGCCCTTGCGGCCCGGAGCCGTCGGCGCGGTCCGTGCGCTCATCCACGATGTAAAGCGGCCGGTTTTTGACCTGCTCGAATGTTTTGCCCAGGTACAGACCCACTACGCCCAGCACCGAGAGCAGCAGGCCCGAGAAAAACCAAATGGAAATAATTAGGCTGGTGTAGCCCAGCACCTGAATCTGCCCCAGAAAAAAGCGCACCAGCGTAACCAGCGCCAGCAAAAAGGCCGTTGCTGATAGCGACAGACCTAATTTTACGGTCAGCCGCAACGGCTTGTCGGAGTAGGCCAGGATGATGTTCAGGCCGAGGTCGAACAGGCGCCCCAGGCTGTAGCTACTCTCCCCCTGCGGCCGTCGGGCGTGCGTCACCGGCAAGGTGGCCACCCGAAAACCTACCCAGCGCACCATGGTGGGCAGGTAACGGATGCGCTCGGGCATGGAAAGCACCGCATCCACCACTTTCCGGTCGTAGAGGCCGAAGTTGGCCACGTCGGGGTCCTGCTCGGTGTCGGTCAGGTACGAGAGTACGCGGTAAAAGCTGCGCGACACCCAGCGTTTCCAGCGGCTGTCCTGCCGGGCCACGCGCCGGGCCAGCACCAGGTTGTAGCGGCCCTGCTGCGCCGCTGCGAAGAGCTGCGGAATTTCTTCGGGGCGGTCTTGCAGGTCGCAGTCCATCACCACCACCCACTGCCCGCGGCTATCAGCCAGCCCGGCCGTGATGGCGTGGTGCTGCCCGAAGTTGCGGCTGAGCCGGATGCCGCGCACGCGCGCGTCGCGGTGGGCCTGCGCTTCAATGCGCGCCCACGACTCGTCGGGGCTGCGGTCGTCCACCAGGATGATTTCGTAGTGCGGCGTGAGCGGGCCCAGGGCCGCGTGCAGGCGCTCCACTAGCTCGTCCAGCAGTGCCGCACCAAAGTACACCGGGCTCACCACGGACAAGAGCGGCGCGGAAGGAACAGTGGAATCGGGTGGCAGGGACATCAACGGCCAAAATACGCTATCCGGGCGGGTTTGCCGTTACCACCGGGCCCAGGTGCCCGTGGGTGCCCCTACTTGGTGATGCGCTCCACGGCCGCGCGCAGGCCCGACTTCAGGTTTTTCAGCACGCCGCCGGTTCCCTCCGTATTGACGTACACCGTGTTGTGTTCGGGCGCAATTTCGTGGGCCGGCCGCGTCTGGGTGTAGTAGTACACTGCCAGCGACTTGCGCGTGAGTCCGGCCGGCGTGGCCAGCGGTTTGGGGTGCCCATGGTACGAGTGCTCGTTGGTTTCGAACATCACGCAGCGGTTAAATGTTGGCGCGATGGACTCGAGCTGCCGCTTGGCCTTCATGTCCCAGAGCTCCAGGTAGCCATTGTACTCGGGCTGCCACGCGGGGTTCATGTACACGATGACGTTGAGCCGGCGGTGGAGCTTGGTGGTGTGGTGGTAGTTAAAATCGACGTGCACGTCGAGGAAAGCCCCGGTAATAGATTGGTGCAGTCCGCCCCCGAACAGCTGGTCGTCGGCCAGCAGCGCGTCGATGCCGGTTATCTGCTCGATAAGCTGCACAAAGCGGCGGCCGTTCAGCTCGTCAAAGGCCCGCTGCAGCAGCGGGTGCTCCTCGCCAAACTGCGTCAGGGCAAACTTGTTCTTCTGGTTGATGTACGTGGTGCCGTTCCACTCGCCCTGCGTCACCGGCGGGTAGGCGGCCAACAGGCTTTCCGCCGCCTGCGGCCGTAGCAGCCCGTCGTAGACGAGGTAGTGAAACGGCCGGCCGGGCGTTTGCCACTGCTGCTGCAAGGCGGGCAGCGCACGCTCCAGACTTCCAAAATCAATCAGTTCGTCCTGCATAGCGCGGCGGTCTTGACTTAGCGAACCGCAAGTTCCGTTCGCTTAGGGTAAGTTACAAGGTATTTAGCGGCTGGGCTCGGGCTTGGCTTAGCGCTCCGGGAAGAACGCGGCGTACGCCTGGCGGGCCCGGTCGAGGGAGCGGTGATGAGCGGCCAGCTGGCTGGTTTTCTGGCGGTAATCCGGCTCGTTCAGGATGGAAGCCACGCGCTGAATGGCGGCCGGAATACTGGCGGGCCGTTCCACGTTGAAAATCGCCCCGCCGCCCTCGGCTTTGATGATGTCGCTGTCGTCGCCCACGCCCTCGGTCAGCACCACGGGCAGCCCGCTGGCCCAGTACTCCCCTACCTTGATGGGCGAGCAGAACTGCCGGCAATCGGCGGGCTTGATGGGCGCAAAGGCAAAGTCGGCGGCCGACAAATAGCCCGGCACTTCGTGGTGCGGGGCCTTGGTCACGAAACTCACTTCGGGGCCCAGCCCAACGGCGGCCAGGCGGGCGCGCACTTCATCCAGCGGGTTCGGCGTGAGCACAATGAGGCGGAACTGCGGGCCGAAATGCTCGGCAGCGGCCCGGAACAGCTCGTAGGCTTCCTGGTCGTAGTAGATGTCGCCGAACTTCCCCACGTAAATGCCCACGATGGCCTCGGCCGGGAAACCGAGTTGCGTGCGCACCTGCGCGCGGCGGGTAGCGTCGTAGCCGAAGGCCGCGAGGTTCACCGAGCAGGGCACCGTCACGATGCGCTCGGCCGGTACGCCCTCCTTCATGAGCTGGCGGCGGTAGTTTTCGGCCACCGGCATCAGGCCCCGGGCCAGCTCCTTCTGCTTCCGCTCCCAGTGCCGCTGAAACAGGTAGCGCGGGTCGTAGCGTCGCCACACGCCCGATTCGAGCATGTAATCGGCGTGTGGCTCGAAGGATTCCACGTAGAACGGCAGCTTGTTCTGCTTCCACACGAGGTAAGCTAAGGCCCCGGCCGGCGCGCCGCGGGCCAGCAGGAAAGAGCTGCGGTGCTCGGCAGCCAGGCGCACCAGTTCCTTGGGAAAGCGCAGAAAGTCGTCGGTTTTGGTCAGCAGCACGTTGCGCCCCGGCTCCGAGACGAGCGGCGCGTACGTGATTTTATCGGCTGGGAAGGGCAACTCAAAAGCCGGCGCAGTGCCGTTGCGCTCAATGGTCACCAGCAGTACGCTTTCCACGTCGGCGCGCTGCTGGAGCAGTTGCAGGTGCGGAAACACGGTGGAAATAGTCAGCGGGTCGGTCAGGCCCCAGTAGCTCAGGAATAAGATGCGCATTGCGGCAACGAGAACAGGCAAGCGTACCAACCCGAAGGCTAGCCGCGAAGTTTTTTAACGAGCTCCACCACCGGCAGGCCCACCAGGCAGCGCACCAGCAGGATGGCCGCCTGGCTACCCGGCAGATGCGGGGCCGCCAGGCGCGCGAAGCGCAGCGACTCGGCGCGGTGCCCATCGGCGTAGGCGTGGATGGCACAAAGATAGTACACCCGCCCGGTCAGGATCTGGCGCTGGGCCGGCGTGAGCTGCACGCGCTCCAGCATCCACGTAAGGGCCAGCTGCAGCTTGCGCACCAGTGCTGAGTTGTCGGAGCGCATGGAGCGGGCGTCGTGGTCGTTCATGGTGATGGTCACCGTATCCACGATATACACGCGGTCCTGCTGGGTGTTTTCCAGCATGAACATCCAGTCCTCCACGGCCGCGTAGCGCCGGTCTTCCTCAAATTTGTGCAGGCTCGGGTTCTGGCGCCGCACGCAGATATTGCAGGCCAGCGCGTTGCCGCGCACGAAGGTATCCAGCCCGTACCAGCCCTCGGCCATGGTGGCCATGTCGCTGTCGGCAATGACGCCGTCGCGGTCGAAGTTGTACTTGGCCGCAATGAAGTTGGGCTGGTTCAGCTCCTGGATTTTGGCATAGAGCCCCGCCAAGTGTGCGGGATGAAACCGGTCGTCGGAATCCAGAAACAGCACGTACTCGCCCTGCGCGCGGGCCAGGCCGTAGTTGCGCGCTGCACCCCGCTCACCGTTGGCTTTCGGCAGGTACTGGATGCGCGCATCAGGCACCGAGGCCACTACGTCGGCGGTGTTATCGGTGCTGCCGTCGTCCACCACCAGTACTTCCCAGTCGGCAAACTGCTGCTCCTGCACGGAGCGCAGCGTGGCCGCGATGAAACTTGCCCGGTTGTAGGTAGGAATTACGATGCTGAAAAAAGCAGCCACGACAGCAAGGAGAAAAAGCAGGCTGCCGATTGATAGCGGCCCGCAGTGAAACTAGGTTAATCGACCACTACGCCCATGCTGGCATACAGCGCCTTGAAGCGCTTGATCCACTCCAGCCAGTTAGCGTAGGTGCAGCGCGGATCGGCAGCAGCTTCGAACACGGGCTTCAGGTAGGCGGGCGTGAAGTCGCGCGGGTAGTTCTGCATCACGTCGAAGTCACCACGCAGCCAGGCCTCGTTGAGCACGTGATTGGCCGCCACTACGTCGAAGTGCACGTCCTTGAAGGTGTTCGTAGCCGAGGAAATAAACGAGGTTTGTGTCAGCTCCTGCTGCGCCTTCGCAAAGCGCGAAGGGTGGCGCTTGGCCCAGTGCAGGGCCCGCGCGAGCTGGTGCACCTCATCGGCCAGCTGCTGACCGGCGTTCCACAGGTGCAGCCAGTAAGCCTTGTCGAAGATGGCCGAGGCCACCGAGTACAGCCCGTAGAAGGGCAGCTGGAAGTAGATGCCTTCCTTCACCAGCCCCAGCCGGTGCAGCACCGAGTGCGACTTGAAGGTGTTCAGCAGCAACATGCGCGTAAACCATTCCGGGCCCTTGGGCAGGGCCGGCACGTACTCCTGCACGCCGTGGCCTTCCGTCGACATCTTGCCCTGGAAGCTGCTCAGGTCGCCACCCCAGTACATTTTGGTCAGCACAATCTGGCGCTGCTGCATGTAGGCCACCATGTCGCTGATGTCGAACGGCACCGTTATCCAGATGTCGTCCTCCAGCATGCAGAAGGTATCCGAAGCCTGCTGCACACCCTCAATCCAGAGCCTGGTGGGAATCACGCGCAGGCTGAATGGGGGGCCGCCGGCAGCGTGGGCCTCCAGCTGCGCCACCTTCGCGTCGTACAGCTCCGAGCGCTGAATCTGCACCTGCGGGTACTGCTGCTCAATCCGGGCCAGATACTGCGGCGGCGTCCCGTCGTCGAGCACGACTACCTGGTAGTGCCCGCTCACGTGCTCGTAGATGCTGCGCAGGCAACGGTCGAGGTAGTACGGGCGGTTGAACGACTTAACGAGGATGGTAACGGCAGCTGACATCGGAAAAGCCAAGGAATAAGGGCAACACGCGGCCGCAGAGGTGCTCCGGCCGCGTCAGGGAGGTGGTTAGCGCAGAACTTCTTCCATCAGGGCAGCCCAGCTGCGTGCGTAAGCGGCGCGGGTGTGGTGCTGGCGCCCAAATTCGTACACGGCCTGGCTGCGGGCGTGCAGCTCGGCCTCGGGCAGCGCGGCTACTTCGCGCGTAGCCTGCACCACCTGCCGCACAATTTCGAGGGGGTCCTGGCTGCGAATGACGGTGCCGCAGGCTTCCGCGGCGCGCACGGCCGTGCACTCCGCCGCAATGGGAATGAGCCCAAAGTGCGTGAGCTGGGCTACCGAGCCGGCCCCGCCTTCGGTGGAGCTGACGTATACCGTGCCGGCGCAGGTGTGCGCTAGTTCCGCAAATTTGGCGCTGCCCACGTCGGTCCAGCCCAGGTAATGGATATTCGGGTGCGTGTCGAGCACAGGCTTGAGCCAGCTCCAGAAATGCAGTTCCCGCTCCAGGTTGCCGCAGATGTAAAGGTGCAGCTCAGGCGTCTGCATGAAGGCTTCCACCGCCAGGTCCAAGCCTTTGAGCAAGGCGCCGTGGCTACCCAGCCAGATGAAGTTCTTGCGGGCCTGGTCGTAGTTCTTGCGGCGGTACTCGGGCTCATACACCGCCGAAATGTTCAGCAGGTGCTTCTTAGGCCGCTCGTCGAAGTACTGAATCTGAAATGGGGCGCCGAAGTACGTGAGGTAATCAGCGTTCTGATCCGTGTACTGCGGTGGAATCTGCCGCTCGGGCTTCACGTAGATGTTGTGCCGCTCGTGAAACGCCCAGATCCGGTCTAGTTCGGCTTTGTTGTGGTACAGCCAGTGGTTGCCGGTGCAGTAGAAGATCTTGGTCATATCGGCCCGGCGCCGCTCCGGAATGGCACTCAGCCGGTCCTGCTCGTCGATGACCAAATCGTACTGGTCCCAGTCAATGGGCGAGTTGCTCCACGCGTCGTAGTAATCCACAATGTAGCCGGCTTCGTTGAGCTGGCGTACCATCTCCGCCGATTCCCAGTACATCGTGTGCTCGTTGATGCGCGGAAACTTGGTCACGTCGCCCGCCACGTGGTAGGGAATGGCCCGGATGGTGTAGATGATAACGGCGCGCTTGCCCTTGGGTCCGATGCGCTCAGCCCCGATATTCAGGATTTCAGTGCCATCGGGCCGAAAAGTCAGATCTGCAGCGGCACGTAACGCTTGCGCAAGCCGGAATCTGGCTCCACGAATGGTTGGCATGGGGGAGTTGAAAAGTTAGGGTTCAGGCTAGGCTAACGATACACCACGTTCCTAAACTAAACAGGCTGGGCAGACGCGGCTAGCGCAGGTGCAGATTCGGCGCCGGCCAGCCAAACATCGACTGCAGAGCCAGACGTAGCCCCACCAGTATCACGATGGTAATCAGGGTAACGATAATCGTGCGCAGCGCCACCTTGAAAACCGGCAGCTTGAGCAGGTAAAGAATGTGCAGGTCGGTCAGGAAGCTTACCAGCAGGCTGCCAATGCCAAAGAGCAGCAGAGCCAGATTCAGGTCCTTGGCAAGCAGGCCGATACTCATGCCTACGGCGCGTACGGCCAGTAGTAGAATGCTCGAAAGCAGCAGGTAGCGCTGCCGCCCCAGGATGGCGTAAATGCCCCCGGTGGCGTGCGAGGTCAGCTTGAAAATGTAGTAGTACCCCAGAAAGGAGGTAAACAGACCCGCCATTTCCCAGCGCGCTCCAAACACCAGCCGGAATATCCAGTCGCCGTACACGGTGATGATGCCGAAGGGAATCAGCCCGAGGTAGAAGAGCTTGTAGTACAGCTCCAGCGTGATGGTAGGCAGGCGCTCCGGCTGCTCATTGTGCGTTTCGGTGGCCTTTTGCAGAAACACCGGCGCAATGGCGTTGCCAATCAGGTTGACTGGCAACTCGAGCAGGCTTACCGAAAAGGAGTACAGACCCACGACCGTGGAGCCGAAGCCCGTGGTCAGCGCAAAGATGGGCAGCTGCACCGACAGCGCTCCGACGTAGTTAGCGGGCAGAAAATACAGCGGGAAGTTGCTGTACTCTTTGGCGGCCGCCTTCATGTCGCTCCACGAGAAGTTGTGCCACAGCTCGCCCACGTTGCGCCAGATGCCGCCATACAGCAGGGATACAAAGGCGGTAATTCGGTTGAAAAACTCGCCCAGCACCAAGCCCGTTACACTGCCGCTCGACCACAAGCCGTAGCCGATGGTGAAGCCGCGGCCCGCCAGCGTGGTTACTACGTCTACCCCGGCACGCTTGGAAAAGGATTTGTCACGCGTGTACCACGTGAACATCACCGCGTTCAGGTTGAAGAGCAACAGCAGTAGGGGAATGGTGTATAACCATCCCCCTACGCCTTCGAGGTGCAGCAAACGTCGTAGTGGCTCGGCCGCAAACAGTAGCAGGCCTGTCAGCACCAACACCGCCGCCAAAGTCAACAGGATAATGAAGTTGACCAGCGCGAGAAACTCCTTGCGGTGCCGGGGCAGCAGCATGGCGCCGGGATAACCCAGCGTGGTCAGCAGGTTCAGGTTGCCAACCACCGAGTTGAACACGGCAAACTGCCCGTAGCTAGCCGGCGGGTAAATGCGCGACATGATGGGGGTCAGAATGAACCCAATCGCCGCAACCGCGGCGGCCCCGGAAAAGGTAACGGCCAAATTCTGGACAAACGAACCAGGTTGTCGCAGAGCCTGTACGTTGGTGAGCACCGAGTGCCGCAGACGCTTTACCACGAACGAAACTATTGGTAAGAAAAAGCTGCCGAAGCGCTTATTCGTGGTAGTTGAAGACCTTGTGGCCGCCTTGTACCAGGTAAGCGTCGCGCTTGAACAGGTTCAAGTCGGCTTGCATCATGTCCTGCACCAGGGCCGGCAGGTCGTAGGTAGGCTTCCAGCCCAGTTTCTCCTGCGACTTGGTCGGGTCACCGATAAGCAATTCTACTTCCGTCGGGCGGAAGTATTTCTCGTCTACTTCTACCACGATGGAACCTTCCTCAACCTGGTACTCCGGGTTGGTGCAGCGCACCACGCGGGCTTTTTCGTTGGCGCCTTCGCCTTCGAATGCCAGTTCAATGCCCACTTCGTTGAAAGCCATCCTGACGAAGTCGCGCACGGTGGTGGTCACGCCGGTGGCGATGACGAAGTCCTCGGGCGTGTCCTGCTGCAGGATGCGCCACATGGCCTCCACGTAGTCCTTGGCGTGGCCCCAGTCGCGCT
>NZ_MVBC01000022.1 GCF_002007105.1 Hymenobacter sp. CRA2
CAGGCCCGTACCCGTGAAGCACTGGAGGCGGCTATCCAAACCGCGGTTGAGTGGATTTCCAGCAAGGATGCCAAAGCCTGGTTCAACCATTGTGGTTATCATGTACATCGTTCATGAATCCGCTATAAGGTTCTACTGCCCCTCCCACACATTATCCCGCGTGTAGCTGTCAGGCACCAAAGTGCTGCCCAACTTCACCTGCTTCACGGCTTTGTCGCCGGGCAGGTTCACGGTTACGGTGCGGGCGCCGGTTTCCCAGACGCCAATGTTGCGGTGCGCCTGCTGGGTGCTGCCGTCGGCGTAGGTGATGGTCAGGTCGACGGGCACGGGCTTGGTGCCTTTGGCTTCTACTGTCACGTCGTAGCCGGCGCCTTGCTTGGTCACGCTCTGGATGGAGAGGTCGGGGTAGCCGCCGTCGAAAAACCAGCGCTGCCAGAACCAGTTCAGGTTGCGGCCGGCGCCGGCGTTCATGGAGTTGAAGAAGTCGTAGGGCATCGGGTGCTTGCCGTGCCAGTTCTGGATGTAGGTGTGCAGGGCCTTGGTAAACAGCTCGTCGCCCAAGAGGTCCTTCACGTAGAGGTAGCCGAAGGCGGGCTTGGGGTAGGAGTTCAGAAAGAAAGCCGTGCCCGTTTGCTGGGTGCTGAGCGTGGTGATGGGCACGTCGACCTCGGTGGCGGCGCTCTGGGCGTAGGGCACCACGCCGTAATCGTCGCTCATCTTGGGCTCGATGATGCTCGAAATCAGCCACTCGCCGATGGTGGCCCAGCCCTCGTCCATCCAGCCGTACTTCGTCTCGTTGATGCCCATGTAGAAGGGGAACATCGTGTGGAAGATTTCGTGGTCGGTGAGGGTAATGGCGTCCTCGCGGGTTTCCACCGGGTTGTCGTTCACCATCATGGGGTACTCCATCTGGTCGAGGCCGTCGAACACCGTCTCATGGGAGTAGGGGAAGGGCCACTTCGGGAAAGTGTAGCTCATGGCCTGCACCGTCTTGCGCCCGAAGTCGATGACTTCCTGGTAGTCCTTGTGTTTGGGGCTGTACACGGCGTCCACGCGGGTGCGGCGCTTGGTAGCCGGGTCCACTACCAGGCTGGTGCTCTGCCACACGTAGTGGTCGGCGGTGGCGAAAACGAAGTCCGTCACGTCCTGGGCCTCGAAGTGCCAGGTGTTCTGTGCGTTCGGGGCGGTGATGCCGCGGCGCTGGGCCTCGTCGGGGCTGATGATGCTTACCACGGCGTCCTTCTTCTCGGCCTCGCGCAGGCGCTTGGCGTAGGTTTTGGTCAGCACCTGATCGGCGTTGGTCAGGTCGCCGGTGGCCCACACCACGAAGTCCTTGGGCACGGTGATGTCGGCCTTAAAGGAGCAGAAGTCGTTGTAAAACTCCTGCTGGCCGTTGTAGGCGAAGTCGTTCCAGCCGTCGATGTCGTCGAACACGGCCACGCGGGGGAAAAAGTAGGCCACGAAAGCGGCGCCGGGCTCCACCTCGCCGGTGCGCATGTGCGAGCCTTTGTTGAGCGTGTACGAGTACGTGATGGACACCTTCGCGCGCTGCTTGGTGGTGAGCAGCTGCGGCAGCGGCACCAGCATGTTGGTGTGCTGGATCAGCAGCTTGTCGGTGTCCACCGCCTGCCCGTTCACGCTCAACTGCTCGATGTTCACGCCATCGGTTTCGTCGGCCGGGTCGATGCGGCTGGTGCGCGGGGCACCCTTCTGGTAGTAGTTGGGGTAGAGCTTGAAGAGCAGCCGCGGCAATGACTCGGGGCTATTGTTCAGGTAGTCGATATCCACCGTGCCGGCCACGCGCCGGGTCGTCGGGTCGAAGCTGACCTTGATGGTGTAGTCGGCCGTGTTCTGCCAGTAGTTCGGGCCGGGCTTGCCGTCGGGGCTGCGGGTGCCTTTGGTGTAGGTAGCCTGCAGGTTGCGTGGAATAGGCAACTGCGGGGCAGTTTGCTGAGCGAGGCTGGGAAGCGTGCTGAGGGCGAAGAGAGAAGCGGCGAGCAGGCCGGGGAAGCGCATGTAAGACTGTTTGTTGGGCGTGAAATAAAAGCTGATAGATGTTTTGTGGTATAAAATTATATTTAAGCGCAATGTTATAATGGTTTGAAATATTCGGATGCGTCTTTGATTTCTTTGTACGCTTTAGTAAGTCTGCTTGCTATGTTGGTGAGGTGTTCAATTTTTGTTTCTGAGAATACTTCAAGTTTATAGTAATAGCTAGCCATTACAGAAACACTTGTGATTAATGTGTTGGGAGTGAAATTGTAGTTTGCATAATTTTCGATTGTTTTCACTAGTGGCAAAATAAATCTGATATGAATGTCGTTTAGTTTTTGGTTCTCTAGTTTGTTGCTCGCAATTTCTTGTCGAGCTTTTGCTGTAGAGGTTATATTTGTAATAAATTTGATTTCTTCATTAGTTTTCACAATGCTATTGTCTTCATGTGAAGCCGAGATAAGCTCGTTGATATCTTCAATAACGCTGTCTTGCGCATTTTTGAAGTCTTTTAGGATGCCTTCTATCTGTCTATCTATCTCTTGGTTGGCTGCGTCGATGATTTTAGGTATTGAGCTGATGAATCCAACGGAAGATTGAATATTTTGAAAGAATTCAGTTTTGCCTTGTGTTGGGCCTTTTTTATTGGAGATTAATGCTTTGAACAAATCTGCATGGTTGATTTTGCTGATATTATCTATCGGGTAGTTTGCTTCATTGAATATATTTAAATTCTTAATGTTTTTCATATTTAAATCCTTTAACTTGTCAATACATATATTGATATTTATAATTTGAATTTTTACTGTTTCTTCAGATAGTAATACAAGTGAATGAAAATAATCTTATATTTCTTTTAATCTTTTGCGTTCCTTATACGCATCGATTAAGCGGCTCACTAAAATCCCTGAAATGAAAATAGCAACTGGTGTTATCAGCTTGATGAGTTCAACGCCAGCCATGCCAGAGCTGGAATGCTGACTGGAATCAGTGGCGGCTGCTAAGAGTAAAAAAAACATATTCTTAATTTATGGTTTGTCAAGCCAAAATAGTAATACAGGGAGCAGGTTTGGAAGTTGCTGGGCATAATCAACTCCAAACCTGCTCCCTGTATTACTTCAGCCGCACCAGCGTAGCGCCGTAGCCGAACTTTTCCTTGCGCGCTTCCTCGAAGAACTTAATATCCCGGTTGCGGCTCAGGCGCTTGTGCAGCTCCTTGCGCAGGGTGCCGTTGCCCACGCCGTGGATGAACACGATTTCGTGCATGTTGGTGGCCAGGGCCCGGCTCAGCGCGTCCTCAAAGGCGGCGGTTTGCAGCTCCAGCACGGCAGTATTGCTCAAGCCTTCGGTGCCGCCTTCGGGCTTGAGAGCTTCCAGGTGCAGGTCTACCTCGTGGGGCGGGGGCACAATGGCCTTGGCCGGCTCCGCCTTGGGCGCGGGCACCACCGATTTGGCGTCGCCGCGCAGCTTGTCGGCAATCTGGTCGCGCAGCTTCACCGGGTCCACCGTGGGGGCGGGCTTGGGCGCCTCGTCGGTGGTGGGCACGGCGATGGGAGCGGCGGGCTTTTCGTCGAGCTGGAACAGGTAGGCTTCGCGCTTGATAACCGGCGCCTCGCGGCGGCTGGAGTAGAAGGAGCTGGCCTTGAAGGAGACGCGCTTGAGCAGCGTATCGTAGAGCGTAGGCGCGTTCAGCTGCGAGGGCAACAGCTGCACCACAGCCGTAGACCACTGGTCGAAGTCCTTCAGGTGGCGGTGGCCCAGCGGCTGGCTCACGGTCTTGGGCGCGAGCTTATCGGCGGCCAGAGCGCGGTACTGCCCGTTGCGCTCCTCCCCGAAGGTGAAGAGCACATCGGCGTCGGTATTGTTGATGAGGTGAGCCACCAATAGCTCCGAGGTCTGCTGCACCAGAGCCAAGTACAGGCCCTTGGGCGCAGGCAGCGCGGGGGCGGCTTTGGCCGGCGTTACGGTGCTGCCGGTGGGCGTAGTCGTAGTCGTAGGGGCCGCGGCCGATTTAGCAGCGGCTTTGTTCGGCTTGATGGGGCGCGGGGCGGCTACCTGCGAAGGCGCCAGCTCGCTGCCGCCGAAAGCCTTGAACTCTTCGGCGGCCACCAGTACCAGCTCGGAGCGCAGTACCGGCACCGGGAAATCATCGATGGTGACTTCTACCAGGTTCTGATCGAGGATGCGGGTAACGATGCCTTCTTCGCGCCCGGACATGAGGCGCACTCGGTCTCCAATATTCATAGTGGTTGCAGTTCGGGTTCGGGGATAGGCCTACATACGGCGCAAAAGCGGCTTGCGCAAGGTAGGGCAGGGGGTAAAGGTCGGCAGAGAAACGGGAAAAGTTGCCTGTAGGCCCGAAAGCGGCGCGGCGGCCATCGGGGGCGCTCCTCTACTACGCACGGGCCGCCGGGACAAGTCCTAGAACAGTTAGGCAGGGTAATAAAGTGCATCGGGACTTGTGCTGATGCCGTTCACCAAACCAAGAAATGCGCCGGGACTTGTCCTGGCAGCTTGTTCGGGCTCAATACACGTGCCGCGACAAGTCCCGACGCGGTTTAAGGCCTTGACGAAGTGCCCCGAGACAACACGCGGGCAGCTACAAACCTTACAGCAGCAAGTCGGAACGCGTACCGGCCGCTTTTAGGGGCTGGCTGGCTTCGTTACAGATACAGCCCGTGCATGACCAGCCCGCGCTTGCGGTTCAGCTCCAGCGCCGGGGCCGGCAGGTGGAAGATGCTGGCCACGTAAAACACCGTGCGCAGGGCCTTGCTGCGCGTGGGGATGCGGCGCAGATCGATGTCGAAGGATAGATAGTACTGCCGGTAGGCGTCGAGGCCGGCGGCGCGGTTGGTGTTGGGGTCGTTGAAGACCATCTGCTGGCCGCCGTAGCCCAGGGCCGGCTGCAGCCAGCGCGGCCAGCGGTTGCCGGCGGGCAGAAACGCGCCCACGTCGGCGCAAAGCCAGTAGGTCTGGCCGTTGTAGTCCTTGAGCAGCCGCTCGCCGTCGCCTTTGCCGAGCACGTTGGGGCGCAGCGCGGCGTAGCGCGTGCGGTGAAACGACACCTTGGGCATCAGGCGCACTTCGCCCCAGGCCAGCTGCTGCCCGATCAGGCCCGCCGAGCCGAGGAAGTTGGCCGCCAGATCGGTAGCCGAAGCGCCGTAGTCGGCGTCGCGGCCGTCGAAGTACTCGATAGGGCTCTGTAGCAGAAACCCCACGAAGCCGCCGTACCACAGGGCTTTTTTCGCTGATAGGCCCGACCAGCGCAGCAAATCCACCGCGCCGCGGCTTTCGTGGAAGGCGCCCCAGAAGTGGCCCGCTTTGTCGAGCTGCTTCCACTCGGGCAGGTCGTTGAACCAGTGAAAGCGCGTCCGCTCCCCCGTGTACCAACCCGACGCCAAAGCCGAATAGGTACCCGCGTAGCCCACAGCGAAAGTACCGACGACGAGCGGCAGGCGGTAGCGGGGTATGACCAGAGGGACGGAACAGCGGCCAAGTAGCGGCACTTCTACTTTGTGTACTGTCGGGAGCTGCGTGTGCGTGGTATCAGGTAAAGTGACTATAGGGGGTAAACGCAACACTTGCTGCGCCCAGGCTGAGTGAGTCCTCAATCCATTAAAAAACATTAATAAACCACACAAATAAAAACGGGCGTAACTTAGTGTCGGCATAGGCCGAAAAGTACGCAGAAAAGCCCGGTTTGGCCGTTATCGGTAACCAAAAGGCCTGCTTGTATACGCCATGCTTTCCTGTTGACACCATCTTTTTCTCAACCATTCCCACACTCAATGAAAGCACTTCGACTCCTCGCCGTGCTGCTGCTGGCGCTGACCGGCGCGGCACGCGCGCAGGTGGTCACCACCAACCCGGCGTTTTTCACGGCGGGCGACCCGGTGACCATTACGTTTGATGCCACCCAAGGCAACGCGGGGCTGAACAACTTTACCGGCGACGTGTACGCCCACATCGGCGTCATCACCAACTTGAGCACCTCGCCCTCGGACTGGAAGCACGTGAAGTTCACCAACTTCAACGCCCCCGATCCGTCGGTGCTGCTCACGCGCGTGGCCCCCAACCGCTACACGCTCACCATCACGCCCGATGTGCGCACCTGGTTCAACGTGCCGGCCTCGGAGCAGATCCTGAAGCTGGCCATGCTGTTTCGCAACGGCGCTGGCACGCAGGTCGGCCGCGCCACCGGCGGCGGCGACATCTTCATCGACGTAGCCCAGAGCGCCAACCTCTCGGTGCGCATCACCACTCCGGTAGCCGGCCCGAACCCGACCTTCATCAACAGCGGCACGGCCGTAAGCGTATCGGGCACGGCCTCGCAGGCTGCCACGCTCACCCTGCGCCTCAACGGCACCCAGGTGGCCCAGCAGACCAACGCTACCACGCTCACCAGCAGCGTGACGCCTACCCAGGCCGGCCGCAACGTGATTCGCCTCACGGCTACCGTGGGCAATACGTCGGTGTCGGACTCCAGCATCGTGTACATCCGCCCGGCGGTGGCTACGCAAGTGCTGCCCAGCGGCGTGCGCGACGGCATCAACTACCTGCCCGGTGGCACCTCCGCCGTGCTCGTGCTGACGGCCCCGAACAAGCAGTTCGTGTACGCCATCGGCGAGTTCAACAACTGGCAGCCCGAGCAGGCCGCCTACATGAACAAGACGCCCGACGGCAAGCAGTGGTGGGTGCAAATCAACGGCCTGACGCCGGGCCGCGAGTACGCCTTCCAGTACCTCGTGGATGGCACGCTGCGCGTAGCCGATCCGTACGCGGAAAAGGTGCTCGACCCCGACAACGACCGGTACATTCCGGCCGTGACTTACCCCAACCTGAAGCCTTACCCCACGGGCCTGACCACGGGCATCGTATCGGTGCTGCAGACCAACGCCCCGGCGTATACCTGGACGGCTACTGGCTACCAGCGCCCGGCAAAAACCAAGTTGGTGATTTACGAGCTGCACCTGCGCGACTTCATCGCCCGCCACGACTACCAGACCCTGGTGGACACCCTGGGCTACCTGCAGCGCCTCGGCGTCAACGCCATCGAGCTGATGCCGGTGGGCGAGTTCGAGGGCAACGAATCGTGGGGCTACAACCCCTCGTTCCACATGGCCCCCGACAAGTACTACGGCCCCAAAAACGAGCTGAAGCGCTTCGTGGACGCGGCCCACGCCCGCGGCATGGCCGTGATTCTGGATATGGTACTCAACCACGCCTTCAGCCAGAACCCCCTGGTGCAGCTGTACTACGCCAACAACAACGTGACCTCCGATTCGCCGTGGTTTAACGTCACGCCTACGCACCCCTTCAACGTGGGCTTCGACTTCAACCACGAAAGCCCTCTCACCAAGGCGTATTCGAAGCGCGTGATGGAGTACTGGCTGACCGAGTACAAGATGGACGGCTACCGCTTCGACCTTTCGAAAGGCTTCACCCAGACCAACTCTGGGGCTGACGTCGGGGCCTGGGGCCGCTACGACCAGTCGCGCGTAGACATCTGGACGGACTACTACAACTACATCAAGTCCGTGGACCCAACCGCGTTTGCCATCCTGGAGCACTTCGCCGATAACACGGAGGAACTTGCCCTGTCGAACGTGGGGCTGATGCTGTGGGGCAACATGACCTACAACTACAACGAGGCCGCCATGGGCTACGTGAATACCTCCAACCTGAGCGGTACTTACTACGGCAACGCCGCCGTGGGCGGCCGCGGCTGGACGCAGCCCAACCTGGTGAGCTACATGGAAAGCCACGACGAGGAGCGCCTGATGTTCAAGAACCTCAGCTACGGCAACCAGACCAACCCCGCCCACGACGTGCGCACCCTGCCCGTGGCCCTGGCCCGCAACGAAGCCGCGGCGGCCTTCTTCTTCACCGTGCCCGGCCCGAAGATGATCTGGCAGTTTGGCGAACTGGGCTACGACGTGAGCATCGACTTCAACGGCCGCGTGGGCAACAAGCCCATCCGCTGGAACTACTACCAGGAGCCGGCCCGCCGCAAGCTCTACGACGCCTACAGCGCGCTCATCAAGCTGAAGAAAAGCGAAGCGGTGTTTGACAACCCGACCAGCTACACCCAGCAGCTGGCCGGCGCCGCTAAGAGCATTCACCTGAGCGACGCCACGCAGAAGGTCACCGTCATTGGCAACTTCGACGTGAACAGCACCACCATCGACCCGGCTTTCCAGCAGACCGGCAAGTGGTACGACTACCTGAAAGGGGACAGCATCACCGTCTCGAACGTGAATGCCCAACTGACGCTGCAGCCCGGTGAGTACCACGTGTACACCACCAAGCGCGTAGCTCGCCCCGGCACGGTGCTCCCCACCAAAGCCGCCCAGCAGGTAGCCGCCCTGGGCCTCACGGTAGCCCCGAACCCAACCTCGGCCCGCGCCACCGTACGCCTGATGCTGCCCTCGGCCGCTCCGGTTAAAGTGAGCGTGCGCAACATCATCGGCCGCGAGGTGAAAACCATCAGCCTCGCCAACCGCCCGGCCGGCACGGTGGAAGTGCCCGTGTCGCTCGACGGCCTGGCCGCCGGCGTGTACCTGATCAACGTGCAGGCTGGTGCTACCACCGCCACCACGCGCCTGGTCGTGCAGTAAGCTTCGTGTAAGCGTCTAAGCAAAATCCCGCCCCGAGCAATCGGGGCGGGATTTTTCGTGGCCTGGCAAGCGACTTCAAGAGGAGCCGTGCTAACGCAAAGGGACGACGCGTACATACGTGTCGTCCCTTCGTTTATTAGACCTTCTGTGGTTTCTACTCTGCCGCGGCCATTTCCACGTGGTAGTCCACCAGCGAATCGATAGGGGAGCGGATGATCTTGCCGACTTCCATGCCGTGGGCGCGGGCCACCTGGGCCAGCGCGTCGCGGAAGTTGTAGCCCACCGAGCCCACGCAGTTGAAGGAGTAATCCTGGTAGTTGGGGTAGCGCGTCACCAAGTTCTGGAAGAAGGCCTCGAAGCCGTCCACCACGATGTCGCGGCAGTAGCTCACGTTGTTGTGGTCGTAGGCAAACTTGCTGAACGACGCCAGGAAGCGGTTGGGCAGCGGCTGGTTGTAGAGGCGGTCGAAGATCTGCTCGTTTTCCAGCTCGTACTGCTTGTGAAAGGCTTCCTGCAGGCCGTCGGGAAGCAGGCCGCGCATGTAGTCGCGCAGCAGGCGCTTGCCGATCCACGAGCCGGAGCCCTCGTCGCCGAGGAAGTAGCCCAGCGAGTCGATGTTGTGCGCAATGTCCTTGCCGTCGTAAATGGCGGAGTTGGTGCCCGTGCCGAGGATGGCGGCGAAGCCCGGCTTGTTGCCCAGCAGCGCGCGGGCCGAGGCCAGCAGGTCGTGGCCCACAAACACATTAGCCAAAGGAAACACCTGCCGCATGGCCCGCTCCACGGTGGCCACGTTCTGCTCGGTAGAGCAGCCAGCTCCGTAGTAGCTCACCTCACGCACGGCCTGGCGGTTCAGCGTATCGGGCAGGCTCTCGTCGAGCGAGGCCACGATGCCGGCCGTGTCGATGAAGTAGGGGTTGTAGCCCTCGGTGTTGAAGTGGACGCGCTGGTGCGGGTCCGCGAGGTCGAGCTGGCACCAGCTGGTTTTGGTCGAGCCGCCGTCGGCAATGAGAATCATAAGTAAAGCGGGGAAGGGTTGCGGTAGCTCATGCCCGCGCCACCAAATCCGGCGCGTCACGAAGGGGCTAAGTTAGCAGGGGAGCGTAGAAATCGGCACGGCTCAGGACTTGGAAGCGGAGGTTTTTGCGCGGCCTGAGTGACGATTTACCTACTGCTGTGACAACCAGCTTGGATGAGTGCAATCCATATGAAAAAATAACGCAACAATGATGTATAGGCTTTGCGTATTATTCAACATATTTCCCCAAGTGCTAAGGCTCTTTCAAAAACTTCCCACTTTTTCTTACACACCATGAAGTACACCTCTACGCTGTTTAGTACCGCCGCTCTCGCTTTGTGCGCCTTCAGCGCCCAGGCCCAATTTACCATCGATGGCGTAGCCTCCGCCGCCGAAATGGGCACGGGCGTTGGCAAATACCAGCAAGTGGCCGCTTACTCGGGTACGCACTCCGATGCCGACCGGGGCCTCAAGGCCTTGTACGTGGGCTACACCGCTACCACGCTGAACCTGATGCTGGTGGCCTCCCCCGAAGCCGTTACCTCGGGGCAGTACAAGGCCCTGATCATGTACCTGAACACCCCCGGCCGTACGGGCACAGCCCGCGGCACGCGCCTGGCCGGTGGCAGCGAGCCGCTTTCGCCGCTGAAGCACCGGCCCACCATGGATATGGAAGTCGACTACGGCCTGCGCATGTCCATCGGTCCGAATGCTACCGATGTGTACTTCAGCCGCGTGAACTACACCGCCACTGGGGCCAACGACAGCTACATTGGCGCCGGCAACAAATCGGGAACCGTGGTGACCGTAACCACCCCCACCGATTTTGCGGGTAGCCGGATGGCCTACTCCAACACGGCCAGCCTCGCGGCCAATACCACCAATACCGGCTGGGAAGTGGAAATTCCGCTGTCGGTACTCGGCAATGGCACGACCCCGCTGGCAGTAGGCGGCCGCGTGGATCTGTTTGCCGCCTACACCGATGGCGACGGTGTGTTCACCACCGACGTAATTCCGCAGATTACTGGGCAGACCACCGCGTTGGGGGCTGACCCGAACTTCACCACCATCAACGGCACGCAGTCGTTGGCTTACGTCATCGGCACCGGTGTGCTGGCCACCCGCCCCGAGGTAGCTGCCAAGCTGCAGTTCGGCGTGTATCCGAACCCGGCCAGCGGCGCAGCCCGCGTGCAGTACGTGGTGCCGGGTGGGCAGCAGGACGTAGCCCTGACGGTATACAACGCCCTGGGCCAGCAGGTACGTAGCCTGGCCGCCGGCTCGCAGCTGGGCACGCAGAGCTACGAGCTGGACAAGCTCAGCGCGGGCTCGTACCTGGTGAAGCTGCGCGTAGGCGACCAGACGACCAGCACGAAACTAGTAGTCCAATAATCCTAACCTTGTTGTATAATAGAAAAGGGGGCACGTCTCAGGTGCCCTTTTTCTATGGCCGGTAAAGTATGGTGAAGCGCATTGCCAAAACTAACCAGGCCAGGCTGTGCCCAGAAAGCCAGCGCGTACTTGAAGCAGATGGCACGAGAAACAGCACCATGTTCGGCTTTCCTGGCTCATAAGTCTGTAATGACTGGAAAACAAAAAAGCCCCGCGAGCGGGGCTTTTTTGTTGTGTGTCACGGCAATCCTAGCGGCGCGTGAGCGTAAAGGTAGGCTTGGGAGTAGCGTTCAGGTCCAGCTTGATGGTATAGTTGCCTGCGGCAGCTACCGTGATGTTGGCGCCGTTCAGTTCCAGGGCGCCATCAGCGCCGTCGTCGCCGTAGTTGGTGCCCCAGTCGCGGTTGCGGCGGAACTTGAATTCACCGGCGTTCAGCGCGCGCGTGGTGCCGTAAGTACGCGTATCGCAGTCGTAAGTCAGCACTACGTCGGTGTCCCAGTCAACGCCGGCCGGGCCGATAATGGACCACACGATTTCCGCACCGCTAGCGTCGCGCGGGGCAACGCACACCCGGTAGGCGGTAGCCGTCAGGGGCAGCACTTCCGAGTAGAGCGGGGCGTTGGCGGCGTAGCTGGCGCGCAGGCGGGCCTCCAGCGGAGTCGCCGTGCCGGGGGCCAGGCCGAGGGTATTGAGGCTGGTGTTAAGGGCCTCAACCGTCAGCGCGGTAGTCGGGCCGTTGCCGGCGCTGATGTTGGCCGGCGACGCAAAGTTATTGCCCTGGCGGTCCAGCTGAATCGTGTAAGTGACAGCGGGCTGGTATTCGCTCGAGGCGTTCTGCCACGAGAACGACGAAATCGGCGTCCAGGTGTAGGTAATAGCCGTTTGAGCCGCGTTGGCCTGCGTGAGCACCACACTGTTGGTGGAAGCCCTCAGCGTAGGCGAATTGGAAGGCGTAAGGGTTGCTTGGGTTTCATCCTTTTCGCAGGCCGAAAAGGCGAACAGCACTGCTGCTACCCCCAGGAGCCTAGAGAACCAGTGTTTCATATCGTGGGAAATATTGAATGTGGGAATTTGCTTTTTCAGGGGCTGGCTTTCTCCAGAAGGTAAAGCCAGCCCCACGAAAAGTTGGTTAGTAGCCCGGGTTCTGCGGCAGAGCCGGGTTTACTGCCCGGTCGGAAGCCGGAATGGGGTACAGGGCGCGGAACGTTTCTACGCCACGGCCGCCCGGCGTGCCACCCTTCCAAGGCCACAGGTAGGTGCCCTCCGTAAACTTGCCGTAGCGGATGAGGTCCGTGCGGCGGAAGCCTTCCCAGAACAGCTCGCGGCCGCGCTCATCGAGGATGAAGTCGGTGGTGAGCTGGCCGGCCGTGATGGCGCTGCCCGAGGCGTTGGCGTAAGCGCGGGCCCGCAGCTGGTTCACGTAGGTCAGGGCCAAGCCAGCGTCGCCCGTGCCGCCGCGCTTCACTGCTTCGGCGTAGTTCAGCATCATTTCTGCCAAGCGGATCATCGGGAAGTCCACGCTCGACTGGCTCTGCGAACCGCCCAGCGACACCCCCGTGGAGGTAACGTTGCGGAACTTCACCACGCCGTAGCCGTCCGTAAACGCGCCGAGGTCGTTGATTTCCAAGTTTTGGCCCTGGGTCCAGAAACGGCCGCGGGTGTCGCGGGCCGTGTCGGCGCCGAACAGGTTCACCAGGTTCTTGGTGGCGCGCATGCCGCCCCAGCCGCCCTGGGGCATGCCTACTTTGGCTTTCCAGCTAGCGTTGCTGGAGCTGGCCGAGCCGTTCACCAGGAAGGTGGTGCCGCCGAAGCTGCGGGTGTTGCCGGCATCGAAGGTCACCGGCCAGATGATTTCGTTGCGGGCCGGGGCCGTGTGGTTGTCGGCCAGGAACAAGCGGCCGTAAGCCGAAGCGACGTTGCCGGCGGCCGTGGTCGACAGGGCGTAGCCAGGCACGTCAATCACGCGCTTGGCGTAGGTGGCGGCTTCGGTGTAGCGGGGGGTACCGTTGGTGGCACCCGGCTGGCTGGCCGTGTACACGTTGGCGTTCAGGTACAGGCGGGAGAGCATGCCCCAGGCAGCAGCTTTGTCCACGCGGCCGTACTCGTTGGTGCGCGGGTCAGCAAAGTCCGGGTCGTTGCTCAGGGCCAGCAGCTCGCTTTCCACGAATTCGAAGATCTGCTGACGGTTGCGGTACGGCGGCGTAAACACGCCGGCCGGGTCGGTGTCCGTTACGAAGGGGCCACCGCCGTACAGGTCCAGCACGTGGAAGTAAGCCACGGCGCGCAGGAAGCGGGCCTCAGCGCGGTAGCGCTTGGCGGCAGCCACGTCAGCACCGCTCAGGCGCGAGTTCAGCTTGTCGTCGCTCGATTCGCGGATGAACTCGTTGGCAATGGCAATTTCGTAGTAGATGCGGTAGTACAGCCCACGGATCAGCGGGTTGGAGGCCGACCAGTTCATGTTGTGCCAGTCGCGCACGCCGGCGTCGCCCCAGCCCAGCACGGCCTCGTCGGTCGACAGCTCCTGCGCGCTCCACAGCTGGCGGATGTAGTCGGAAGTACCTTCGTCGATACCGCCCACGTCGCCGCCGCCCGTCGCCAGGTTGTCGTCCGAGCCCAGGCCCGTCACGGCGAAGCCGCCGTACACTTTGGCCAGCACCGAGCGGTAACCGTTCAGGTCCACGTATACCCGGTCCGGCGTCGTCTCGTACTTGGGTTTCACGTCCAGGTCACAGGACGCAAGGCTGGCCGTGAGGGCCAAGCCCGTGGTGGCTGCTACCAAGCCACGGATTAAAACTTTATTCATGGATCGGGTGGGTTAGAAGCTGGCGTTCAGGCCGAACGTAAAGGTGCGCGAACGGGGATAGAAGTTGTTGTCAACCCCGTTGAAAATTTCCGGGTCCAGGCCGCTGTACTTCGTGATGAGGAACACGTTCTGAACAGCAGCGGTCAGGCGAAGATTCGAGCCCTCGCGGAAAATCTTGCCCACGTTGTAGCCCAGGGTGATGTTTTCGCCACGGATAAACGAGCCGTTCTCCACGTAGTAGTCCGACAGCACCCCCTGGCTGCGGAAGCCGGTTTCGCGGATGTTCACCGGCAGGTTGCCCAGGAAGCCCGTCGAGGTGTTGGCGTTGGCATAGTTGGCCAGGTTGCCGGCCAGCGAGTTGTACACGTAGTTGCCGGCGTTGGCGCGCAACACAGCGTTCAGGGTGAAGCGCTTGTAGGCGAAGTTGGTGGTGAAGCCAAACGTAGCCAGTGGGGCGCGCTGCTTGTAGCGGTACAGGTCCTGCTCGTTCACCGAGCCGTCGCCGTTGCGGTCCACGTACACGCCTTCCAGCGGCTTGCCGTCCTGGTTGTATACCTGCTGGTACACGTAGTAGGCGTTGTTGGCGTAGCCTACCGAGTTGATCTGGATGTTGGTGCCCGTACCGCCGGGGATACCTTCCACCGGGTAGCCGATGAAGCCTTCCTGCTGGCGGCCAAGGTCCGTAATCTTGGTTTTGTTGTAGGCCACGTTGAAGTTCACGTCCCAGTTGAAGTTCTCCGTACGCACCGGCACGGCGTTGATGGCCAGTTCCACGCCGCGGTTGGTCAGCTTGCCCACGTTGCGGTTCAGCTGGTTGCTCAAGCCACCGGCCGGCACAAATACGTTGGCGAACAGGTCTTCGGTTTTCCGCTCGTATACGTCGAGGGTACCCGAGAGGCGGTTATCCAGCACACCCCAGTCCAGACCTACGTTGAGGGTGGCCGTGGTTTCCCAGCGCAGGTCCGGGTTGTAGCCCGAGGGACGCTGCGTGGTCACGAAGATGGGGTTGCCGTTGGCATCCACCCCGAACTGGTATTGCACGCCCGAGCGGCCGGTTACGTAGCGCGGCAGCGCGTCGAACGGCCCGCCGATTTCCTGCTGGCCCGTGAGACCGTAGCCGGCGCGCAGCTTCAGCTCCGTAATGGAGGCCGTGTTGGCGAGGAAGTCTTCGCCCTTGAGGCGCCAGCCCAGGCCCAAGGCTGGGAAGTAGCCGCTTTGCTCCTTCGGCAGGAAGCGCGAGGTACGGTCGTTACGCACCGTAGCCGTCAGCAGGTAGCGGTCCTTGATGGAAAGGTTGGCGCGGCCGAAGTAGGACTTCAGCTTGTACGGGTCGTAGTAGCCGGTTACCGTTTGCTCCTGGCCGGCGATGTACGGCGTGGTGCGGTCGAAGCGGTAAGCCAGGAACAGCGGGCCCTGGTTTTCAAACAGCTGGTAGGAGTAACCTGCCTGCACGTCAAACTTGCTGTTCTCGCCCAGCTGCTTGTTGTAGGCCAGGTAGAATTCCAGCAGGCGCATGTCTTTATCCTGCTGGAACCGCGAGTAACGGCCGTTCTGGTTGATGTTGGTCGCGTCGGAGTTGAAGTTGCCGAAGTCCGTCACCGAGTTGGTGGTCGAGCCGGAACCGCGCGAGAGGTCGGTGGCCAGGTTCAGGTTGGCGCGCAGCTCGGGCAGGAAGTGGAACTTGTAGTCCAGCTGCACGTTGCCGATGAAGCGCTTCACGTCGCTGACGTTGCGCGTGTTGCGCAGGGCCGCTACCGGGTTGCCGGGGGCCAGCGTCAGCGGCACGCCGGTGGGCGTCAGGTACTGGTAGTAGCCGCCGAAGGGGGCAAACTGAGCTTCCGACGAGCGGACCGGCTGCGTCGGGTCGAAGAAGATAGCGTTGCCGATGGCGCCGTTATCGATGAAGCGGTTCTGCAGCTGCGTGCCCTTGGCGTTTACGTCGATGCGCAGGTGGCCGTCGAGGATAACCGGCGACAGGGTAATGGAGCCGGTGTTACGCTTCAGGTTGTTAGTCTGGACGATACCGTCCTGGTACAGGTTGCCGTAGGAAACGCGGAAGGGCAGTTTGCCCAGGTTGCCGGTCAGGCTAATGTTGTTGTCGTACGTGGCGGCCGAGCGGAAAATCTCGTCCTGCCAGTTCGTGTTGGCGGCGCCCAGCGTGGCCACCTGCGAAGCCATGCCATTGGCCTGGATCAGCGAGCGGAACTCATCGGCGCCCAGCACTTCGTAGGTCCGGAAGGGCTTCGAAATGGACGTCTGCGAGGACAAGTTCACCGTCAGCTTTTCGCCCTGCACGCCGCGCTTGGTGGTGATGAGGATTACGCCGTTGGAGGCGCGGTTACCGTAGATGGCCAGCGCCGAAGCGTCTTTCAGCACCGTCACCGACTCGATGTCGTTCGGGTTGATCAGCGTCAGCGGGTTGCTGGCGCCGCTGATGCCGCCTTTGTCCACCGGCACACCGTCGATTACGAACAGCGGGTCGTTGTTGGCGTTCAGCGACGAGCCGCCGCGGATACGGATGCTGTTGGCCGAGCCCGGGGCGCCGCCGCCGGTGGTGATGTTCACGCCGGCGATTTTACCCTGCACCAGTTGCTCGGGGTTGGTCACCTGGCCCGGCACGAAGTCCTTCGCCTGCACGGAGGCAATGGAGCCCGTCACGTCCTGGCGACGCTGCACGCCGTAGCCTACTACCACGGCTTCGCTCAGCAGGGTGGTGTTTTCGCCCAGCGTGATGTCCTTCACGTTGGTGGTTTGGCCGTTGGTCACGTTCACCGGAATGCGTTGCGTGGAATAGCCCACGAACGAGGTCAGTACCGTCTGCTGGCCGGCGGGCACGTTCTGAATCAGAAACTGCCCCTCCGCGTTGGTGGAGCTGCCCAGCTGCGTGCCTTCGATCATTACAGTTACGCCCGGTAGGGCCTGCTGCTTTTCATCGAGTACGCGGCCGCTCACGGTGCCCTGAGCGGCCGCACTCAATGTGCAACAGATAAAAAAGAGCAGAAACCAAAGTTTCGGCAGGTAGGATTGCTTCATGATGACATGAAATGGGTTGTGGGAAAATTGCAGGGACTGGTGAGACGCGGTCGAAAGAAGCTCTGTAAGCCTCTGTATTTGGTTTTTCTAATGCGTGAGTAGTTACTAAAACTGCCCGACTCATTAATAAACTGCGCAAGATAAAGTTTTGGTAAAGTCAAACCCAATGAATTGAATCAGTTCCTGGCAATGATTTTTTTACTAGTGGGTAGAGACCTGAAAGCCAGTCAGGCAGGAAAAGCTCGCAACTCGCGCAAAAAGCAGGGTGTTCAACGTGGTTTCGGGCGGCAAAATTGGCGAATTCAACGCAATCGTGAGTGACCGTTTAATCACTAAGCGAGTGGGCTGTTACGGTTTCGCTTAATTATGGCACTTTTACCCGACAAAGTTTCCTGATATATGCGCTTTTCTTTTATCGTCGCGGCGTTGGTGGCGGCCAGCGCTACGGCTCAGGCCCAGACGACCTTTCGGCTGACCAGCGTGCCGGCGGCTACGCCCGCCAACGCCACCCTGTACATGGCCGGCTCCTTCAACGGCTGGAACCCCGGCAGCGCGGCGCATTCGTTCACGCGCCAACCCGATGGCACGTACTCGCTCACGCTGCCGGCCAGCGTCACGGGCACCATCGAGTTCAAGTTTACCCGCGGGGCGTGGGCGTCCGTCGAAACCGACGCGCAAAACCAGGACATCAGCAACCGACGCTACACCATCGGCAGCGCGCCCGCCACGGTGGATGTGCAGGTGGCGAACTGGAAAGACCTCGGCGGCACGGCGCCCCCGCCGTGCCAGTCCACGGCGCTGCAACCGCAGGTGCAGGTCATCAGCACCGCTTTTCAGATGCCGCAGCTCGGCCGTACGCGCCGCGTGTGGGTGTATTTGCCGGCCGATTACGCCAGCAGCGGCCGGCGCTACCCCGTGCTCTACCTGCACGACGGCCAGAACGTGTTCGATCAGTGCACCAGCTTTTCGGGCGAGTGGGGCGTGGATGAAGCCCTGAGCCAGCTCCAGCAGCAGGGGCAGGACCCCATCGGCTGCGTGGTAGTAGCCATCGACAACGACGGCGCGCAGCGGCTTAACGAATATTCGCCCTGGAACAACCCCCAGTACGGCGGCGGGCAGGGCGACCAGTATGTGGAGTTTCTGGTGCAGACGCTCAAGCCTTATATAGATGCGCACTACCGCACCCTGCCCGACCGGCTGAATACCGGCATCGGCGGCAGCAGCATGGGCGGGCTCATCTCGCTCTATACCGCGCTGAAGTACCCGGCCGTGTTCGGGCGGGCTGCCATTTTCTCGCCCGCTTTCTGGTTTGCGGAAGCTGACCTGAAGAACTATCTGCACCAGCACCGGGCTGCGGCGGCCCAGCCCACGCGCTTCTACTTTGTGGCCGGCGCGCAGGAAAGCCAGACCATGGTGCCGCTTATGGCCGCCGTGCGCGACTCACTGCAGCGCGCCGGTTACGCCGCCACCGACCTGAGCTACCAGACCCGCACCGACGGGCAGCACGCCGAGTGGTTTTGGCGCCGCGAGTTTCCGGCCGCTTACCAGTGGCTATTTCGCACCGGGGTCACGGCCACGACGCCTAGTGCCAAGGTAGGCTTTTCGCTCTTTCCCAATCCGGCGGCGCATACCCTGCGCGTGCTGCTGCCCAGCGGCTGGGTGCAGGCCAAGCTGGAAATCAGCGACTCCACGGGTCGGGTGTGGCTGCGGCGCACGCTCCGGCAGGCCGATAGTACCATCGGCGTCGCTGACTTGCGGGCCGGCGCGTACACCGTGCGGCTAAAGCATGGTACGAGCAGCGCCGTGCAGCATTTTATTAAACAGTGACGAACAGCTGTTAGCATTTCCGCAAACCAAGCCGCGGATTGGCTGTTAAGTTTGAAGTATTGACGATATACGTACAGGTATTTTGAAAATTGTTAAAATTTAGCGTCAATCATTGAAATAATTTGATAAATGCTTGCGGCATCTTGACAGTCTGCTGTACTTTTGTGCCGTCAACCATTCACTCACTATGACTCTCGCTTCCACTTCTCAGCTGCTTTGGTGGTGGCCCAGCCGTTTTACCGGTCGGGACTAATGCCCTGCGTCTGTTGAGTTGTTGAAGCAGTTGACCCTGCTACCCCTCAGAGTACTAGCAGTACAAGCCCGGCCAACCAGCCGGGCTTGTTGCATTTAAGCCCGGTTGCTGCCACCTCATCCCGAGCCCCATTTCCGCCATGTCTTCTCCCATTCAGCTCCGTACCCGCCACCTGCGCCTGCCCGCCGATACCGTGACGCCCGTAGGCCTGTACCTGCGCCTGCGCGACCAGTACCCCGGCTGCCTGCTGCTGGAAAGCTCCGACTACCACGCCCAGCAAAACGCGTTTTCCTACCTCGCCCTCGACGAACTGGCCCGTTTTGAGCTGCGCGGTGCCGAGCTGCTGGAGCGGCTGCCCAACGGGCAGGAGGAGCGCAGCACCCTGGCCGACCCGCGCCACGAGGCACTGGGCCGCTTGCGGACGTTTGCCAACCGGTTCACTGCCCCCGAAAGCGAACAGCCGTTTATTTCCGGCGGTCTGTTCGGCTTCATGGGCTACGGCGCGGCCCAGTACTGCGAGGACGTGACGTTTGACGGCGCCAAGCCCAGCCCGTACGAGCTGCCCGACGCCCGCTACGGCCTGTACCGCTACGTGCTGGCCCTGAACCACTACCGGCAGGAGCTGCACATCTTCGAGCACACGCCCGAAGGCGAGGAGCCCAACGAGGTGGCCCTGCAGCGTCTGCTGAGCGTGGTGCGCAGCCCCGTGCGGCCCACGTTCAGCTTCACGCTGGAAGGGGAGGAGACGACCAACCAGACCGACGACGAATTCCGCCGGGTGCTGGCCCAGGGGCAGAAGCATTGCCTGCGCGGCGACGTGTTCCAGATTGTGCTGGCCCGGCGCTTTCAGCAGCGTTTTCGCGGCGACGAGTTTCAGGTGTACCGCGCGCTGCGGGCTATCAACCCCTCGCCCTACCTGTTTTACTTCGACTACGGCCACTACCGCCTGCTGGGCTCCTCGCCCGAGCCGCAGTTGCGGGTAGCGCGCGGCGAGGCCAGCATTTTCCCTATTGCCGGCACCTTCCGCCGCACCGGCCACGACGCCGAGGACGCCGCCCTGGCCGAAAAGCTGGTGCAGGACCCCAAGGAAAACGCCGAGCACGTAATGCTGGTGGACCTGGCCCGCAACGATCTGGCCCGCCACGGCAAAAAGGTGGAAGTGCGCCGCTTCCGCGAAATCCAGTACTACTCGCACGTCATTCACCTGGTGAGCCACGTGGCTGCCACCCTGGCCGACGGCACCGACCCGCTGCAGGTAGCGGCCGATACTTTCCCGGCCGGTACGCTTTCGGGCGCGCCCAAAGTGCGGGCCATGCAACTTATCGACGAACTGGAGCCCACCGACCGTGGCCTCTACGGCGGCTGCATTGGCCACCTGGGCCTGAACGGCGACTTCAACCACGCCATTTTCATCCGCTCCTTCGTGAGCGTGGGCAACACTTTGTTTTACCAGGCCGGGGCCGGCGTAGTGGCCAAATCCGAAATAGAATCGGAGCTGAACGAAGTGCACCACAAGCTGGGCGCCCTGCGGCAGGCCATGAAGCAGGCCGCCAAAGCCGGCGAAGAAGTGTTAGCCACCGAAATCGGCGTCCGCGCCCCGCTGACCACGGCCGCGTTGTAGTGCGCGCCGCATTTCTCACTGCCAGCCGTTTTTGCGATGAACATCCTCGTTTTTGACAACTACGATTCCTTTACCTACAACCTCGTGCAGGTGCTGCGCGAGCTGGGCTACGGCGAGCAGCTGACCGTGCGCCGCAACGACCAGCTCGACCTCGACGAAGTGGACGCCTACGACGCGGTGCTGCTCTCGCCCGGCCCCGGCATTCCGTCGGAAGCTGGCCTGATGCCCGAGCTGATCCGCCGTTACGCACCCACCAAGCGCATTCTGGGCGTGTGCCTGGGCCACCAGGGCATTGCCGAAAGCTTCGGCGCCGAGCTGGTCAACCTCACCGATGTGCACCACGGCGTAGCCTCCGAAGCCACGGTGGCCGAGGCCGATGAGCGGCTGTTTCAGGGTCTGCCCGAGCGTTTTCGGGTGGGGCGCTACCACTCCTGGGCCGTGAAGCCCGGCTCCCTGCCCGAGTGCATCGAGGCCACGGCCTACGACGACGAGGGCGAAATCATGGCCCTGCGCCACAAAACCTACGACGTACGTGGGGTGCAGTTCCACCCCGAATCGGTGCTGACCGAACACGGCCACCAACTGCTCAAGAACTGGCTCGAAGGTGAAATTGTGAAGTAGTGAAATGGTGAATTGACCGACCAGTCATTTCGCCTTTCTATTCGGGGCCACGGCGCTCCTCACAAATTCACCACTCACAACTTCACCTCTATAATGAAAGATTTGCTCACCGCCCTGTTCGACCACCACACCCTGAACCGTAGCGAGGCTCATGCCCTGATGCTGCGCCTGGGGCAGGGCGAAGTGAACGACGCGGAAGCCGCTGCCCTGCTGACGGTGTTCCGCATGCGCCCCATCACCGTGCCCGAGCTGGCTGGCTTCCGCGACGCGCTGCTGGAGCTGTGCCGCGACCCGGAGCTGGGCACCCACGAGGTGCTCGACATCGTGGGCACGGGCGGCGACGGCAAGGAAACGCTCAACATCAGCACCCTGGCCAGCTTCGTGGTGGCTGGGGCCGGCTACAAGGTGGTGAAGCACGGCAACTTCGGCGTCTCGTCGTCGGTAGGGGCGTCCAACATCCTGGCCTACTTCGGCTACGACTTCGACGCTACGCCGGACCACATGCGCCGGCTGCTCGATTCGGCCGGTATCTGCTTTCTGCACGCGCCGGCCTTTCACCCGGCCATGCGCCGCGTAGCGCCTGTGCGCCGCGACCTGGGCGTGCGTACCTTCTTCAACATGCTCGGCCCGCTGATCAACCCGGCCCGGCCGGTGGCGCAGGTGCTGGGTGTGTACAGCCTGGAATTGCTACGCCTCTACCAGTATCTGCTGCAGGAAAGCGGCACCCGCTACGCCGTGGTGCACGCCCTCGACGGCTACGACGAGCTGAGCCTCACCGGCGAGGCAAAAATTGCCACCTCCGAGGGTGGTGAGCGGCTGCTGACGGCGGCCGCGCTCGGCCTACCGGTGTGCCGCGCCGAAGACCTCGTGGGCGGCCGCTCGGTAGAAGGCTCCGCCCGCATCTTCCGCGACGTGCTCGACGGCAAAGGCACCCGCCCGCAGTGCGATGTGGTGGCCGCCAACGCCGCCATGGGCATCTGCTGCATCAACCCCCGGATGTCCTTGCCCGACGCGCTGGAAGCCGCCTACGAATCCCTGGACTCGGGCCGCGCCCGCCACGCCTTTCTGACGCTGCTCAATACCAAATAGCCGCCGCTGCGCCGGCTTTTCTTTGAAACTCCATCACTCCAAATTCCCCAACGCTGCCCGCCCGGGCCAGGGGAGAGGCTTATGAATAACACCGTTGCCCCCGCCGACGTGCTTGCCCGCATCGTGGCGCACAAGCGCCAGGAAGTAGCCGAACGCCGCGAACTGGTGCCCGAAAAGCTGCTTGAACGTAGCCAGTACATCGACTCGCCTACCTTGTCGCTGCGCGGCTACCTGCGCCGGCCCGAGCTGAGCGGCATCATCGCCGAGTTCAAGCGCCGCTCGCCCTCCAAGGGCTGGATCAACGAGTTTGCGCAGGTGGAGCGCACCACGCTGGGCTACATGCAGGCCGGCGCTTCGGCCCTGTCGGTGCTCACCGATACCGAGTTCTTCGGCGGCCGCAACGAGGACCTGACTACCGCCCGCCGCTTCAACCTGTGCCCTATCCTGCGCAAGGACTTCGTGGTGGATGCCTACCAGCTGCTCGAAGCCCGCAGCATCGGGGCCGACGCCGTGCTGCTGATTGCCAGCGTGCTGAGCCCGCAGCAGGTGCGCCAGCTGGGCCGGCAGGCTCAGGACCTCGGCCTGGAAGTGCTGCTGGAAGTACATGACGCACAGGAGCTGCACCGCACCCTCGACGTAGCCTTGGATGCCGTGAACCTGGTGGGCGTGAACAACCGCGACCTGCGCGACTTCTCTGTCAGCATCGAGCGCAGCCTGGAGCTGGTGGAACAGCTGCCCGCTCACCTGGGCCGCGTGGCCGAAAGCGGCCTGCGCACCGCCCAGGACATTTTGCGCCTGCGTCAGGCCGGTTTCGACGGTTTCCTCATCGGGGAAACCTTCATGCGCAACAGCCGCCCGGAGCGCGCCTGCGCCACCCTAGTGCAGCAGCTGCGCGAACTATCCGCCGGTCGCTAGCCTTATCTGCGCTATGACGCTGACTGCCTCTTCCTCGGCCCCAACGCTGCCCGCTCCGCGGCCTGACCGACCCTTATTAAAGGTGTGCGGGCTGAAGTACCCGGCCAATGTGGCCGCCGTGGCCGCGCTGCCGATGGACATGCTCGGCTTCATCTTCGCCCCGAAGTCGCCGCGCTTTGCGCTCAAGTCCTTGGATGCCGCGCAGATGCGGGCTTTGCCAGTGACCAAAGTGGGCGTGTTCGTAAACGAGGCGCCCGCCGTTATCCGCCGCATTGCCCTGCACTTTGGCCTCACGGCCGTGCAGCTGCACGGGCAGGAAAGCCCAGCCGTATGCGCCGAATTGCGCGCCGCCGGGCTGCCGGTGCTCAAGGCCATTGGAGTAGGAGCGGAGTTGCACTTGCAGCAGCTCGAAGCCTACGCACCGCACTGCGACTACTTCGTATTTGACACGAAAGGGCCCGCGGCGGGCGGCAACGGTACCGCCTTCGACTGGCAGCTGCTGCGCGGCTATAGCCTGTCCACGCCCTACCTGCTGGCCGGTGGCCTGGGGCCGGATAACGTCGCTGCGCTGCGTGAGCTGCACCTGCCCGGCTTGGCCGGTTTCGACATCAACAGCCGGGTGGAGCAGGAGCCAGGGCTGAAGAATACTGCTTTGATTCAGGAGTTTATCAGCGAATTGCGGGGCTAGGGTTTCGATCTGGGCCAGCCGGTGGTGCTGCTCCCAGCACCCCGATAACCGAACAACCACACCTTCCATGAGCCAATACCAACCCTCCGCCCGCGGCTACTACGGCCAGTTCGGCGGCGCCTTTATCCCCGAAATGCTCTACCCCAACGTGGAAGAGCTGCGGGAGCAATACCTCGACATCCTGGCCGACCCGGCCTTTCAGCAGGAGTACCAGCAGCTGCTGCGCGACTACGTGGGCCGGCCCACGCCGCTGTTCCGCGCCGACCGCCTCTCGCAGAAGTACGGCGCCGCCATCTACCTCAAGCGCGAGGACCTTTGCCACACCGGTGCCCACAAGGTGAACAACACCGTGGGGCAGATCTTGCTGGCCGAGCGCCTGGGCAAAAAGCGCATCATCGCCGAAACCGGCGCCGGGCAGCACGGCGTGGCCACCGCCACGGTGTGCGCCCTGCGCGGTCTGGAGTGCGTGGTGTACATGGGCGCCGTGGACATGGAGCGCCAGAAGCCCAACGTAGCCCGCATGCGCATGCTGGGCGCCGAGGTGCGGCCCGCCGTCAGCGGCTCGCAGACGCTCAAGGATGCCACCAACGAGGCCATCCGCGACTGGATCAGCAACCCCACCGACACGCACTACATTATCGGCTCGGTGGTGGGCCCGCACCCGTATCCCGACCTGGTGGCCCGGCTGCAGTCGGTTATCAGCGAGGAAATGCGTCGGCAGCTACTCGATCAGGCCGGCCGTGAGTTGCCCGATTACGTGGTGGCCTGCGTGGGCGGCGGTTCCAACGCCGCCGGCGCCTTTTACCACTTCCTCGACGAGCCCGCCGTGCAGCTGGTAGCCGTAGAAGCTGCCGGCCACGGCGTGGATACCGATAAATCAGCCGCTACCTCGGTGCTGGGCCGCCCGGGCATCATCCACGGCAGCCGCACGCTGCTGATGCAGGACGAGCACGGCCAGATTACCGAGCCACACTCGATTTCCGCCGGCCTCGATTATCCGGGCATCGGGCCGCTGCACGCCTTCCTGGCCGATTCGGGCCGCGCTCGGTTCATCAGCATCACCGACGCCGACGCCCTGCAGGCTGCCCAGCTGGTAAGCCGCCTCGAAGGCATCATCCCGGCCCTGGAAACGGCCCACGCCTTCGCCGCCCTGGAGCAGATGGACCTGAAGCCCACGGACGTGGTAGTGGTGAACCTCTCCGGCCGCGGCGACAAAGACCTGGATACCTACCTGCGCGAGCTGCACCTGGCCTGATGCCCGGCGGCAAATCGACCTATCGATTTGTCCCGGATAATAGGTCGATTTTAAAAAACGACCTGTCGTTTTGCCCCGGACATACCGTTGTCCTGCCCGTGAGATACGCACGTCACCCCGATGACAACGGTGTGTCACGCCGGCCAGGCCGCCGCGCCGGCGCCGCCCGTCAATCGTCCACAACCGAAGGAAAGCGGAGCTAAAATCCGTGACATCCGTCAAATCCGCCCCAATCCGTGATTAACCGCTTCGCCGACCTGCTGGCCCGCAAGCCCAGCGGCCTGCTCAACCTCTACATCACTGCCGGCTACCCCACGCTGCACGACACGATGCCGCTGCTGCGCACCCTGGCCGAGGCCGGCGCCGACATCCTTGAAATCGGCGTGCCCTTTTCCGACCCGCTGGCCGACGGCCCGGTCATTCAGCAAACCAGCACCGTGGCCCTGCGCAACGGTATGACGCTGAAGCTGCTGCTGCAGGAGCTGCAAGGCATCCGCGAGTACCTGCCTGATACGCCACTACTGCTCATGGGCTACCTCAACCCCGTGCTGCAGCTGGGCATGGAGGAGTTCTGCCGCCAGGCCGCCGCGGCCGGTATCGACGGCGTGATTCTGCCCGATCTACCGGCCGAAGAGTACGCGGAGTTCTACCAGGAGACGTTCCGCAAGTACAACCTGCGCAAGGTCTTCCTCATCACCCCGCAAACTTCCGAAGCGCGCATTCGCCGCCTCGATGAGCTCAGCGAAGCTTTCCTGTACCTGGTATCGGGTCCGGGCCTGACGGGCGGCAACCAGACCGCCGACCAATCGGTCCAGCAGGCCTATCTGCAGCGCGTGGAGGCCCTGAACCTGCGCAACCCGCGCCTCGTGGGCTTCGGCATTGCCGACAAAGCATCCTTCAACAACGCCTGCCAGCACGCCAACGGCGCCATCATCGGCTCGGCGCTGCTGCGCGCCCTCGACGGCGCCGCCGACCCGCACCAGGCTGCCCGCGCGTTTGTACAACGCATCCGCGGCTAGCGCTACTTGCCGCCCGGTGCTTCTTTTCTCTTCCGACCTCGTCTTATGATCATTCATCTCGAACCCAACCTCTCGCCCGCCGCGCAGGATGCCTTGGTGGCTCAGCTGCGCGAGTTGCGCTTCAAAGTCACGCCCGTGCGCACTCAGCGCGCCGCTTACCTGGTCGCCCTCGGCCCCAAAGACGTGGACATTCGCCGCATCGGGGCCCTGCCCAACGTGCGCGACGTGCACCGCGTGTCCGACGACTACAAGCTGGTGTCGCGCAAATGGCGCGTGCACCCCACCGTGCTTGACCTCGGCGACGGTATTCACCTCGGCGAAGGCTCGCTGAGCATCGTGGGCGGGCCGTGCAGCATCGAGAGCGAGGCGCAGATGGAGGCCGTGATGCAGCACCTGGTAGCCAATGGCGTGCGCATGATGCGCGGCGGCGTGTTCAAGCCCCGTTCGTCGCCGTACTCCTTCCGCGGGCTAGGCCTGGAGGGCCTGCGCGACTTCTACCGGCTGGCCCGGCAGTACGGTCTGCGCATCATCACCGAGGTGATGCAGGTGTCGCAGGTGGAAGAGATGCACGATTACGTGGACGTGTTCCAGGTCGGCGCCCGCAACACCCAGAACTTCAACCTGCTCGACGCCCTCGGGCAAGTGGATAAGCCGGTGCTGCTGAAGCGCGGCATCTCGGGCACCATCGAAGAGCTGTTGCACTCGGCCGAGTACATTTTCTCGGGTGGCAACGAGGACATCATCCTCTGCGAGCGGGGCATCCGTACCTTCGAAACGGCCTCGCGCAATACCCTGGATCTGAACGCCGTGCCCATCCTGAAGGAGAAGACCCACCTGCCCGTGTTCGTCGACCCCTCGCACGGCATCGGCATCCGCAGCCACGTGGCCCCGCTGGCCCTGGCTGGCGTCATGGCCGGCGCCGACGGCATCCTCTACGAAACCGCCCCCGTGCCCGAGCGTGCCGCATCCGACGGGCAGCAGACGCTGGATTTCGCCGAATCGGCCCGCTTGGTGGAGGCCCTGCGCCGCACTTACGCCCTGCGCCAAGAACTGACCGAGCTGGAGCTGGTGTAGGGCTTGCTTTGCGCATTCTGACGGAACCCCGACCTGGCTGCAGGCCGGGGTTCTGCGCTTTCGGCCCTCTGCATTTGGAGGCCGGCACGCCAGCCCCGTCCTTCGCGGCATGCCGTTCACGTTCAGTGTGTATAGTAGTCTGCTGCTGCCCTTCTTCGTGCAGGGCGTGGTGGTCAGTGCGGTGTTGCTGCTGCGTCGTCGGCAGCACGGCACCCCGGCCGACGGCTGGCTAGCCCTGCTACTGCTGCTAAGCACGGCCCGGCTGGCGCAGTGGATGCTGGGCTTCGCCGGCTGGTACGACTCGCACGACGCCTACAGCACCTTCATGTTCTACTTCCCGTTCAGCAACTGGCTGGCGGTCGGGCCGGCGCTGTACTTTTACTTCCGTAGCCTCACCAACCAGGAGTTCCGCTTCCGGCGGCGCGACGGGTGGCATTTCGCCCCGGCGCTGCTGTACTTGGCGTGCCGGCTCGGCATCTGGCTTTACGATATCGGCTGGCAATACGGGGTACTGGGCCAGCCGTTGCCGGGGCACTTCGGCACCAAAGGCGTGCTGGCAACCGGGCTCGACGGCTCCTTCCTCGGCTACCTGTCCGAAGCCTTGGGCTACGCGCTGACGGTGGCCTACGCCTTGCTGACGCTGCGCGACTACCGGGCCTACCGCCGCTACCTCAACGATAATTTTTCCGACACCGAGCGCCTGCGCTTCGGTTGGCTGCGCAACGTGCTGCTGGCCATTCCCGCCGGCCTGCTGGTGACGCTGGCTTTCGAACTGTTCAACTCGGCCGTGAGCGAGCTGGACTACTACCAAGTCTGGTACGACTACTTTTTCACCGGGCTGCTGATCTATTACTTAAGCATTGCCGGCTTGTTAGCCAACCACCACCTCACCGCACCCTTGCACTTCCAGCCCGCGGTGCCCGAACCAGCTCCTGTGCCCCCGCTGCCCGTTGCCCCGCCGCCCGCGGCAGAAGCAGAACCGGTTCTGCCCGAGCCGCAGCCGCAGCCTTTCGCCGAGCTACAAGCCACCGTCGTTACCGTGCCGACAGCAGTGGCCGCGCCCGTTTCCGCTGTCGACGACCCTGAATTGCCCCGCTGGACCGAGCGGCTGCGGCGGCACATGCAGGACCAGCAGCCCTACCTCGCGCCCGAGCTGACTCTGGGCGAGCTGGCCGCGCAGCTGCGCACGAACACCTCATGGTTGTCGCGCGTCATCAACGCCGGCTGCGGGCAGAACTTCAACGATTTTGTGAACGAGTACCGGGTGCGCGAGGCCGAGCAGAAGCTGCGTGACCCGAGGTTCGTGCACTACACCCTGCTGGCCGTGGCCCTGGAGTCGGGCTTCAACTCCAAGTCTACTTTCAACCGGGTGTTCAAAAAGCTGATGGGTGAAACCCCCAGTGAAGCGGCCCAACGGCTCAAATCACAACCTGGGGCGTCCCGAATCATAAGCTGAAACGCTTCGGCGCGGGCATTAGGACAGTTTTGGGCTGTTCAATCAACCCCCATACCGCGCCATGAAAAAGCTGCTGTTTTCCGCCACCCCGTTGCCCAGTCGCGCCACCGATGTGGGCTGGCTGCTGTTTCGCCTGCACCTGGGCCTTTCCATTGCCATCGGGGCGGGCTGGTCCAAGCTCATCCACCTGAGCACCACCCGCGACCTGGTCAAGCTCATGGCGCAGCCCGGCCACCTGACTACGCCCGATTGGTTTGTGCAGCAAGTGGCGCAGCTGGGCTTCACGTTTCCCTCGCCCTACTTCTGGGCCGCACTGACTGTATGGGGCGAGTTTGTGGGCGGGTTGCTGGTGGCCTTGGGCTTGAGCACCCGCCTGGCGGCCGCGCAGTTAGCCGTGCAGTTCATGGTCATTGCCTTCTTTTGGTACGATTCGCCCGAACCGGTGCTCGGCATGTACTACCAGCAGCTGTTGTTTTGGGCCTTCATAGCCGTGGCTGCGGTTGGGCCGGGGCGCTACTCGCTGGATTATTGGCTGATGCGCCCGCACGTGGTGTCATCAGCTGCGAGTTCCTTCGTAGGCTGGTCCAAGCCAGCTGCGGCTACGCTGGTGCTGGTATTGCTGCTGTCAACCGGTGCCTGCTGGGCCGGCGGCGTGCATTCCGATTTGTCGCTGGAGCCAGGCAAGGTATTTGTGCTCGGCGGCGGACAACCCGGCCCGTTCCGCGTCGTGGCCCGCAACGTGGGGCGCGTGAGCGTGGAAGTGCAGGAGCGGCTGGCCGATGGGGCGGTGGCCGCCAAAGCTATTTTGGTACCCGGGCAGCGGGCCACCCTGACTTTTGGCGTCGGCTCGGCCGCGCTGCTGCGCAATGCGTCGGCGCAGCTGGCCCGGCTCGATCTGCGCATCAGCGGCACCCCCGGGCTCAGTATGGGCTACGCCAGCCAAGCACCGCAGCTTTCTGCCCCGCCCAGCACCAGCGTAGCGGACTTTCGCCCGTTGCTGCGTTACGACTGGCGCGGCACGCTCACCTACCTGGACTACCGTACCCAACGCCCGGTCACGCTGGTGACTCAGCTCAACGGCATGCTGGCCCAGGCGCAGGAGCTGGTGCTCGACTACCAATATCAGGAGCCGGAAGGCGGAGTAGTCAAAGGCTTCGACCGCCTTCGCCTGCTGCCCGATGGCACCGGGCTGGAGTGGGACGGGCTGCTAATGCGCCTGCAGCAGCGCGAGCAACTGCCCAACGGCACCTTGCGGCTGGTGCTGGAAGGAGAGGGGCAAGATGACAACCGCGCAGCTGTCATCCGCCGCACGGTGCTCATTGCGGAGCGGCAGTGCAGCATCCGCAAGGAAGTACGCTTCGCCGAGGCGGCCGACTTCCTACAGCGCAACGAATATCGGTTTACCCGCTGAGTGGTACCCAAAAGCCTTTTTATTGGCTTGAACCCGGAAAGACTTGCACCGACGGGAATTCCTGCTACCTTTGTAGCAATCATGCTGCACCAGTCCATTAAATGCAATTTTATGCTGCAGGTCCGCCCCGCCACTGGGGACGGAGCCGTGCCGTTGCATTAATGTCCGGATGATGAGGCCACCGCAGCTAACATACCCGACCTGAAATCAACCAAGCCCGGCTCCGTCCCACGGAGGCCGGGCTTTTTTTCTACCTACCGATGAACGCCCATCACCGCTACACTGCCGAAGACCAACTCGTGTGGAAAGTTCTCTTCGACCGTCAGACTGCCCTGCTACACCGCCGGGCGGCCGCGCCCTTCGTGGCCGGGCTGAACCGGCTTGGGCTCACGCGCGACGCCGCGCCCGAGCTCGACGAGCTCAGCCAGCGCCTGCGCCGCCTTACCGGCTGGGAAGTAGTAGCTGCGCCCGGCCGCGTCGACGACCGGACCTTTCTGGGCCTGCTGGCCCAGCGGCAGTTTCCCGTTACGCGGTGGGTGCGTTCGATGCAGTTCTTCGATTACCATTCCGGCCCCGACCTGTTCCACGACGCGTTCGGTCACCTGCCGCTGCTTTCCGATGCGGAGTGGGCCGCGTGGCTGGAGCACTTCGGGCAGGTAGCGCGCCGTCACCTCCACGACGACCACGCCGTGGAGCAGCTGGTACGGCTGTTCTGGCGCACCGCCGAGTTTGGGCTGACGCAGGAAGCCGATGGGCTGCGCGTGTACGGTGCCGGGCTGCTCTCGTCGGCGGCGGAGCTGCACTACTGCCTCAGCGCCGAGGCCTCGCGCCAACCGCTGGACGTCACGGCTGCCCTGGCTGCTCCCATCATCCGCGACGGGTTCCAGCAGCTTTATTTTGTGTTGCCGAACTGGACGGAGCTGGCCGACGCCACGGCTGAACTGGCCGTGCAGCTGACAGCGCCCGTGGCGCAGGAACAGTCACTGCGCTAGTAAAAGTGTTAGTGTGCATCAACGACAAGGCCCGCACCAGATGGCGCGGGCCTTGTCGTTGATGGAAGAGCCGGAGAGGCTAACGGCGGCGCAGTTGACGGTAGCCCAACAGCCCGGCCGCAGCCAGCAGGGCCGAGGCCCCGCCGTCGATGGGAACGGCCGTGGGGTCGGGCGCGGGGCCCGGTACGGGGCCGCCCGAGCCTGGGCCTTGCGCGGCAGCGGGTTGACTGAGCCAACCGCTAATGAGCAGGACCAGCATACAGCCGCCGGTACGAAAAGCAGTGGTAGAAAGACGCATAAATCTGAAAGCTAGGCGACGATGAAAAAGAAGGGGGCAGGTCGGATTTGGCCTGCACCCCTTCCCGGTAAGAGTTATTCGATGACGACGCGCTTGGTAACAGCGCCTTCCGGCAGGGCTACTCGCAGGCTGTACACACCCCGGGCCAGGCGGCCAAGGTCAAGGGCCTGGGCCTGGGCACCGCGGGTGGCGGGCAGTACCTGGCGCAGCACCTGCTGGCCCAGGGCGTTGATCAGCACCGCCTCAACCGGGCGCTGGCTTACCGGTACGCTGAGCCACAGCTGCTGGTGAGCCGGGTTCGGGAATACCGAAACCTGCGCGCCGACCTGGCTCGGGGACGTAGCCAAGGGACGAGCCGCGTTGAAGAGCAGGGAGAAGCGCGGGCCGGAAAGGGAAGCATCCGCCGTAAACGTATAAGCCGTTTGCGGAGCCAGCGTCGTGAGGGAGCCGGTGAGAGCGTCGCGAAGCTGCACCGTCACGCCGGCGGGCAGGTTTAGCAGCTCATCGGCGCGCAGCGTGTAGGTGCCGGCGCGGGCCACGCGCACCACCAGCGGCAGCGTTACCGGCGCGTTGCCCAGCAGCGGCAGGCCATTGATGGCCAGCGGGCCCGTCGGCTCGTCCAATGCCAGCAGCACGTTGTTGCCTGCCACAAGCTTGGGCGCGTCAAAGGCCGGGTCGAAGCCGGGGGTAGCGCCGTTCTCGAAGTACACGGCCAGTTGATCGTCTGCCCCGGCGCCGCTCAGGCCGAGCTGCAGCAGCGTGCGGCTTTCGGTGCTGGCGGTGCGCTGCAGCGCTACGTTGGAGTAGGTGGTGCTGCGGACGGCGTTGTTCAGGTTGATGGTGGCGCTGCCGCCAGCCGTAGCGGTACGCACGAAGAAGCCCTGGCCCAGCGGAATGATGTTGGTGCCCCCGTTGGTGCTTACCCCGTTGACGAAGCTCGCGTACGAACCCGTATACTGGCCCGTCGATTTGTAGACGTGCACGGCGTTTTCAAGGCCAGTAGAGTTGGCAAACACTTGGTTCCAGTCGATGGGCGCGGGGTAGGGGTTGCCCACCATGTGCCAGCCGGCCTGCGCGGCGGTGCTGCGGCCGAGGCCTGTGAGGCTCACGCCGCCGTTGCCGAGCACGCCGACGAAATCGATGGTTTGCCCGGCGGAAAGGTTGACGGTGTAGCCGCGGCCCGCTACCATGGCGTCGCCAGGGCTGCTGGGCGATACCCAACCATTGTCAAAATCAGCCGTAGCGCCGTTGAGCGTGAGGGGGACGCGGCCTTGGTCGTAGTAAAAAATATTTGGGAAGGGGGTTACCGTGCCAGGGTTAGTAGCACCGTTGTAAGCCGGGTTCACCACCGGCGAGAAGCCCGCCGCTGCCAAATCGGCGAGGGTGGTGCTGCTGACCGGCGCGGAGAGGTGGCGGTAGCCGAGGCCGGCGTTCAGGCTCAGGCTGATGTAGCGCTGCACCGTGGCCGCGCCGCTGACGGCCGCCGCGCCGTTGTTGACCACCATGGCCGTATTGCTGGCGGTGGAGAGCAGCGTGAGGTTGCCGTTGGAGGTCAGGTTGCCGTTCAGGGTCAGCAGGCGCGCTACATTCAGCCGCGTGCTGAGCTGCACGCCGGCGGTACCCACCGTCACGTCGCTCATGTTCACGGCGCTGCTGCCGCCGAAGGTCTGGGCGCTGCTGCCCGTGGTAGTCAGCGCGCCGGCCCCACTGATGGTGCCGTTGTTGGTAAGGTTGCCGCCCAGGCTAAGCGTGCCGCCGCTGGCCACCGTGAGCGAAGCCCCGCTGGCTACGGTAAAGGCGCGCGCCGCAGCGCTGCTGCTGAGTACCGGCATATTGGGCACGCCGGCCGGGATGACCACGTTGTCGCTGGCGGTGGGTACCACGTTGCTGCTCCAGTTGGCCGGGTTGGTGTACACCGTGCTCACGGCGCCCGTCCATTGCCCGTTGGCTACCGGCGGATTGACCACTACGTTGAGCGTGAATACGGATTGTGCCGGCGCGGGCAGCCCGTTGTCGGTGGCGGTGAAGGTCACGGCCGTGGTGCCGACGTTGCAGGCGCTGCCCGTGACGGTGAACGTCAGGTTCGGGTTCGTTCCCCCGTTGCCCGATACCGGGGCCGAGGCGTTGCACAATCCGTTCAGGTTGGTGGTAACGCTGACGGTCTGGTTGGTTTCGGGACCGGAAAACTGCATCGGCAGGGTTACCGTTTGGCCCTGATTGACCGTGATGGTGCTGCCGGCGGGCAGGCCCGCTACTGCGGGCGGCGTGTTGCCCACGCCCCGTACCTGGTAGCCCAGGCACTGGCCGTCCAGCCAGCTGATGCCGCCCGGGTCGCCCACGTTCGGGATGTTGGGCGCCTGGGTGGTGTTGAGGTTGAAGCGGCCCGTCTGAATGAAGTCTACGTTGTTGCCACGGTTGGCGCCCACTGTGGCGGGAATACCATCAAAGCCATTCACACCGTTCGAGGCGCTGCCCGTGGTCCACTGCATGTCGTCGTACGCAATGATGACGTCGTTGCCGGTGAAGCCGGGGGCCGTGTTGGCTTTGATGATGAGTTGGAAGGTGTTCTTCTTGTCGGCTGCCACATTGTAGTAGCCCACACGGTTCCAGGTCACCACCAGGCGGTCGGGGTACACCTTGTACCACACGCTGCCGCTGCCGGGCGCCCGCGTGTCAACGTCGGCCCAGAAGGCGGCCACCATGGGCGTGCCGATGGGAAAGCCCTGCGCGTTGAATGAGTTCAGCGGCGCGTCGAAGGTGATGTTGCCGTTGGTGTTGATGTACACCGTGTTGTAATTGGTACCAAAGAGCGAAAAATTCCAGCCCAGCGGTACGGCCTGGGAGGAGTTGTCGTCTTCGCGCGGCACCATGCTCCAGCCGCCGGCGGCCGTGGTGTCGAACGGTTCAAAGCAAGCCGGCCGGGCCGTCGTACGGAAGGCCGGCGTGGCGGCGGCCTTGGAGCGGGTGGGCTGGTTGTTAATCAGGCGCAGCTTGCGGGCCGCGTACAGCGGGTCGGTAGCAGCCATGCTACGCAGCTGCGTTTCCAGCAAGCGTTGCTGTTGTGGCGACTCAGACCGAGTGGACGATGGGGCCACAGGACGGTGCTGTGCCTGCATCGTGCCTGTAGCCAAGCCCGAAAGCAGCGCGGAGCCGAGTACCCGGGCTAATAATCGAGTAAATGTGGACATACCAGAACGTAATGGTGGGGGGAGATGAACGTGGAGGGCTGCAAAAAGCGCAGTAAACCAACAAAATGGATCTGATATTGGCAGCGGACGAATGTAAGGACTGCCAGACTATCACAATAGCATCTTGCTATATTAATCTAGTTGAGGGCTGAGGATCAGCCAGAATCGGAGCGCTGAACAAGCTTACCCAGTTTGTTTCTCAGCAGGTGCTCAAGCGCTCCGCTGCGGCGGTGGCAACGCGGTGTAGGCCCGCCACAGCAAACCGGCAGGACAAACGGCCGCTATAAGCCACAAAGCCGGTGCAACCCGTAGGCAGCACCGGCTTTGTGCGGTAGTAGTGAGGCTGGTAAGCTAAGCTTTCAGCTTGAACTTCTTCAGTAGGTAATTCAGCGCAATGGTATTGGCCTGGGTGGCGGCTTTGGCGTCGTATTTGGGGTTGCTCGGGTTGGCGAAGGCGTGCACGGCGTCGAAGCTGTGCACGGTCAGCTGCTTGCCGGCCTGCTTCATGTCGGCCTGAAACTGCTTCACCACGGCCGGGCTGATGCCCTGGTCCTGGGTCGCAAACAGGCCCAGCACGTCAGTGTTGAGCGTTTTGAGCTTGGCCACGTCCTTTTCGGGCATGCCGTAATATACCACGCAGCCCACGGCCTGCTTGCCGGCCAGCATGGCCGCCTGCAAGGACCAGCCGCCGCCGAAGCACCAGCCCAGCGTGGCAATCTGAGCCTTGGGCCCGGCGTGCTGAATGGCCCCGCGCAGGATGTTTTTGGCGCGGCCGTTATCCACGGCCTGCACCAGCCGGCTGGCTTCCTGCGCGTCGTTGGCCAGCTTGCCGTCGTAGAGGTCCACGGCCAATACCGTCACGCCGGGCAGGTTGGCGGCCAGGCGGTCCGTTTCGCGCTTGATGTAATCGTTCAGGCCCCACCACTCGTGAATCACCAGCAGGTATTTGCCGTTGGGCTTGACCGGGTGCACCTCGTAGCCGTCGCCGGTGCTGCTGTCGGGCGTAGCGAAGGTGATGTTTTGGCCCGCGGCCTGCGGAGCGTAGTCCAGCGGCAGCGGCGAATCGTGCCCGCTCATAAAGGCCGGGTCGGCGGCCAGGCTGGCAAAGGCTACCAGGGCGTCGGCGGCCGGCTTGGCGCAGCAGGAAGGCGCCGCCGCTTTCTGAGCGAAGGATGCCGTAGTCAGCAGCAAAGCCAGCAGGGAAAGGCAGAGGTGTTTCATGGAATAAGAAATGGTCGTGGAGTGGGGCCTACAGCGAAACCGCCCGCGATATGTTGCGGCCTGGTGAGCTACGATGGCACGGCGGCCCCGGTGCGCACGGTGGCGCCCAGCTCCGTCAGTAGCGCGTACAGTCCTACGTAGGTGCGGTTCAGGTAGATGAAGTGCTCCGAGCCGCGCGGCTCCCGTTGCTGGCGCAGCTCGGGCTGCTGCATCAGATTGTCGCCGAGGGCGTAGAGCGCCTGCATAAAGGCTGGGTCGCCGAAGTCGAATGCGGGCTGGCGAAACGGCCGGCCCACCAGCGTAAGCGAATCGTGCAGGGTGCGCAGGTACAGCTCGCGCAGGCTGGGCGGGTCCTGCGGACGCAGCACGCCGGCTTCTTCGAGCAGGGCCGCCAAGCGGGCTTCGTCGGCCAGGGTTTCGGGCGCCAGCAGGGCCGTGAACAGGCGGTGCACATCGGCCGGGATTTCCTTCACGCAGCCAAAGTCGAGCACGCCCACCGTGCCGCCGTGCTCGGCGCGCAGCAGGAAGTTGCCGGGGTGCGGATCGGCGTGCACCTGCCGCAAGGTGTGCAGCTGGTGCATGTAGAAGTCCCAGAGGGCCTGCCCAAGCTGGTTGCGCACAGCCTGCGGCGGCGCGGTGGCCAGAAATTCCTTCAGGTGCTGACCCGGCAACCAGTCCATCGTCAGGATGCGCGCCGCCGACAATTCCGGGTAGTAGCGCGCAAACTCCAAGTGCGGCAGGTGCCGGCTCTGGGCCGCAATGGCCTCGCCGCGCCGCAGCTCCAGGGCGTAGTCGGTTTCTTCCAGCAGGCGCGTTTCCACTTCTTGCAGGTACGGGCGCACGGTGGCTTCGTCGAGGCCGAGCACGCGCAGGGCCACGGGCTTCACCAGCCGGATGTCGGAGCGGATGCTGTCGGCCACGCCGGGGTACTGCACCTTCACGGCCAAGGCACGTCCTGCTTGGCGGGCAAAGTGCACCTGCCCAATGCTGGCCGCTTGCCGGGCCTGCGGCTCGAACTCATCGAACAGTTCGTACGGCGACTTGCCGAAGGCGTCGCGGAAAGCCTTGCTGACCAGCGGGCCCGACAGCGGCGGCGTCTGGTACTGAGCCTGGGCAAACTGCTCGGCGTAGGCGGCCGGCAGGATGTTCTTTTCCATGGCCAGCATCTGCGCCACTTTCAGCACCGAACCCTTCATCTGGCTCAGGGCGCCGTAGAGTTCGGCCGCGTTGGCCGCGTGCAGGTCTTCGGTGCTCACGTCGGCGCCGGCGGCGCGCTTGGCGTAGTGCTTTACGTAGTTGGCGCCCACTTTCAGCCCGGTTTTGGCGAAGCGGGCAGCCCGGGCCACTTTGGTGGTCGGCAGCGAGGAAAGCGGCTGCCCGGCCGATTGATCGGCGGGCACTTGGTCCAGCGGCTCCTGCATCAGCGGCGGCTCGATTGGAAGAGAAACCGGGCCAGGTCCAAAGCCGAGTCGAAGGTGTTGCGCCCGACAAGGTCGAAGCTGAGCGTAACGGCCTTTTCCACGGCCGCATCGGTGCGCTCGAAGTTCAGGGACTCGTCCTTGGCGAAAAAGCCGAGCACAAACAGCGCCTGCTGCCAGAAGGCACGCGGGTACTGCTCCTGCACCACTGGGCGGCTGGCCACTTCGTCGGTCTGGCGGCCGGTGCGCAGCAAGTCCGCTACGAACGTTTCAAAGTCCTGCCGGAAGTCATCGAGCACGCGCGGGGTAAGGCCCGGCATGCGCGACATGGACCGCCGCAAGGATTGCAGGGCGTAGCTGCGGTTCTGCTTCAGGATTTCGAGCAGGGTGAAGTAAAAGGCCAGCAGCTTTTCGCGGGCGCCGTAGTCGGCCCACACCGGTTCCCGGGCCGCCTGTTCCCGGGCTTGCCGGCCGAAATCAGCCCAGATTTCGCGGTCGATGGCCTCGAAATTGGGGTAGTAGCGGTAAAACTCGGCTTCGGGCAGCTCCAGCTTCTCGGTGAGCTTAAACACCGACGTCGGCGGAGTGCCCTTACGCAGCACGTACGCGAGGTATGCTTGTTTAATGCGGTCCTTCTCCATAGCGTTATCCTAACCACTTTACCCACCAATAGGTTGCCGCCTTATGGTTGAGTTAAATAAGGAAGACTATATCTTTAAAGCTGGATGTCTGACGCATAAATATATTGTAACATATTCAATAAATGGTTGTGTTATTTTTATTAACGTTGTTGAAAATCCACGCCGCTATGTTTCGATATATTCCTTCCGCTGCTACTGCTCTGCTCTGGTGTTGCCCCTTGGCCGCGCAGGTCGTTGTCGCTCAGACGACAACCGTCGGGCTGAATGGCAGTGTCCGGGCCGGCGATAAAACGCCGATAACCCAGGCTGCCGTTACGGTGGTGCACCAGCCATCCGGCCTGCGCCGGGCCGTGCTGACGGATGCCCGGGGCGAGTTTGCCTTCGCCGAGCTGATGGCAGGCGGACCATATATTATTCAGGTCAGCCAGCCGGGGTACAAGCCTCAGTTGGCAGAAAACGTGTTTTTGTCGCCCGAAAAGCCGAGCAACTTGGCTTTCACGCTGCTGAAACCCGGGGCGCCTGCACCCGGCCGTGCCAGCGGGCAGGGAGCTACAAAAGCGGCAACAGCTGCAAAACCGGGCACTACGGCCTACATTGAGCAGGTGCCCCGCACCAGCACCCGGCCCGTACCGGCGGGTGCCACGGCCAGCATCGCGCCGGCAAGTGCTCCGGCCGCTGCGCGGCCCGCTATGCCCGCGCCAGCCAGCACCACGGCAGCCGATGAGCCGCCCCGCACGTACCGCTACACCGCGCCGCGCCCCAACTACCGGGCTGCTGCCGTAGCCAAAGCCGCGCCGAAGGGCGTAGCGCCGGCCGTCAGCGGCCACTACGACGCCAAATCCGGCAACTACATCTACGAAACCGGCGCGCCCGCCACACTGAAGCTGGCCGGCGGCGGTAAGCTCGAGGGCGTGGGCATCAGCTCCACCGAGAGCCTGCTCCACCGCTTCATCACCGACGCGCAGGCCCAGGTGGACACAGTGGACCTGACCAAAGGCTGGATCAACTTCGACCGGGTGTTTTTCGAGCCGGGCAAGGCTTCCCTGACCAAAGAATCTATGCAGCAGCTGCGCAACATCGCGGCCCTGCTGCACGCTTACCCGAACACGCGCATCAAAATCGGGGGCTATACCGACAGCACCGGCACTTACAAAGTAAACCGGCAGCTCAGCGAGGCCCGCGCCCGCAGCGCCTGGGCCGCCCTGGTCGACCTAGGCATCGGGGCCAGCCGCATGGATGCCCGCGGCTACGGCCCACGCTACGCCATTGCGCCCAATACCACCGAGGAAGGCCGGGCCATGAACCGCCGCCTCAGCATCAAGGTGCTGCAGAAATAGGGCCGCTGATTAAGTGCGCGTTAGGCGTTTTAGGACCTCATGCTGGCATGAACGGGTAGGGCTACCTAGGCCGGTAGTGCGTGGTAAGCCGCTTTGAAGGCGGCCAGCGCCCGCTCGCGGGCAAACTTGTGCTCTACCATTGGGGGCGGATAAGCGGCCGTGCCCAGCTCGGGCAGCCAGCGGCGTACGTACTCGCCCGTGGGGTCGAACTGCTTCAGCTGAGAGTCGGGACTGAACACCCGAAACCACGGCGCGGCCACCACACCGGTGCCGGCTACCCATTGCCAGTTACCCACGTTCAGGGCCAGGTCGTAGTCGAGCAGCCGCTCGGCGAAGTACCGCTCGCCCCAACGCCAATCGATGAGTAGGTGCTTGACCAGGAAGCTGGCCGCGGCAATACGGGCGCGGTTGGGCAGGTAGCCCGTCTGGTTCAGTTCCCGCATGCCCGCGTCGATGAGCGGATAACCGGTGCGCCCCTCGCACCAGCACCGAAACTCGGTTTCGTCGTTGCGGAAAGCCACGCCGCGCAGCCGGGGCTCGAAGCTTTCCTCGGGCAGCTGCGGGTAGCGCCAGAACAGCATCATGAAATAGTCGCGCCAGATCAGCTCGGCCAGCAGCTTGGGGTTGAGCGTCTGGGCCTGCTGCATCAGCTCGCGCACGCTCAGGGTGCCGAAGCGCAGGTGCACCGAGCGCCGCGTACTGCTATCTACGGCCAGCCCCAACTGGTCGCGGGTGGTGTGGTAGCCGCGTACCAGCTGCTCGGCGGGCAGCTCACTGGCCGGCACGTACTGCTCGCACCGCTTGAAGCCCATCTGCGCCAGCGTCGGGCGTGCCGGGGCCGCCGGCCACTGCCCCAGGTGCGGCGCCCGAAACAGCTCAGCGGAAGGGTAGGGGCGCAGGTGCTCCGGCCGCAGGGCGGCCAGCCACGCGTCGCGGTAAGGGCCGAATGCCCGGTGCGCCGTGCCGGATTTGGTCAGCACTTCGGTCTTGGCGAAAATGACTTGGTCCTTCAGCGCATGAAACGCCACGCCGCGGGCCTGGCAGAGCTGGGCCACGGCCTCGTCGCGGCGGGTGGCGCAGGGTTCGTAGTCCTCGTTGGTGAAGACGGCCGCCACGTCGAGCTGCGCCAGCAACTGCGCGAATACCTCCGCCGGGCGGCCATAATACGCCAAGAAAGTACCGCCAGCCGCGGCCGTCTCGCGGGCCAGCCCTTCCACTTGGTCATGGATAAAGGTTAGACGCGCGTCGTGCGGACGCGGCAGGTGGTCGAGGATATCGGTGTCGTAGATAAACAGCGGCAGCACGGGCAGGCCACTTTGCAGCGCGGCGGCAAGGCCGGCGTTGTCGTGCCGGCGCAGGTCGCGCCGGTGCCAGAACAGGGCTACGGGCATAGGATATGAGGGTAGGAGTAGGTGAGGATAGGGATTATCGTTCATTGGACAACTCCTAAACTCTTACCCTCTCCAACTCTTAAACTTATTTAAGGGTAGAGTACCCGCCATCGACGCGGATTATCTGGCCGGTGATGAAACCAGCAGCGTCGGACAGCAAAAACGCGGCGGTTTCGGCCAGGTCCTGCGGCTGGCCCACGCGCTGCAGCGGGTGACGCTTGGCCCCAGCTTCCTGCTTTTCGGGCGTGTTCAGCAAGGCAGTGGCCAGCGGGGTATCGGTGAGGGAGGGCGCCAGGGCATTGACGCGGATGCCGCTGCCCGCGTACTCGGCGGCCAACGAGCGGGTGAGGCCTTCCAGGGCGGCTTTGGCTGCCGCAATGCTAGCGTGAAAGGGCATACCGTTGTAGGCGGCTACGGTGCTGAACAGCACCACCGAAGCGCCGCCGGCTTTTTTGAGGCGCTTCATCACGGCCTGCAGCACCTGCACGGCGCCCACCACGTTCAGCTCAAAGTCCTGCCGAAACTGCTCGGCACCCAGCCGCTCAAACGGCCGCAGCAGAATGGAGCCCGGGCAGTACACCACGCCGTGCAGCACCTCCGGCAGGGCCTCCAGCGTAGCGGCGCTGAACTGCGTCACGTCCAGTTCAAGGTGCTGAGCTCCAAGGGCGGCCAGCTCCGGGGAACGGCGGCGCGAAGCCGTAATCAGGGTGGCGCCGGCCGCGTGCAGCCGCTGCGCCGTGGCCAGGCCGATGCCGGACGAGGCGCCGACGACAAGAATGGTTTTGCCGGAAAAGTCCATGGGGTATGGTTGGTTGCGGAACCACCTGACAACCTCACCCGTGGCAGAAGGTTTGGAGGCTGCTGGCTGGCAATGGTCAAGTATTCAGCAGTAAGCTTAGTCATGCGCTGCAAGGAGGCTGTGAGCCAGAAGGCAGCGGTAAAAAGCGGCTGGTTTGTCGGCATGCCTACTAAATTATGTATGGAAAATAGACCGTAAGTAATCGGCTTTTAGTCAATGTTATCTTACCAGAGTGTCATAAATAAACTCCGCAAACGAAGCCGCTAGCCCGGTCTCAGACCCCAGCAAAAGCACTGGCTTTTACGTAGCTTCGGCGCAACCCCTCCCCTCAATTCCCCAATCCCACAACCCATGAACATCCGCAAGCTACTCGTCGCTAACCGCGGTGAAATTGCGATTCGCGTGCTGCGTGCCGCCACTGAGCTCGGCATTCAGACGGTCGCCATTTACACCTACGAGGACCGTTACTCGCTGCACCGCTACAAGGCCGACGAGGCCTACCAGGTCGGGCGCGACGAGGACCCGCTCAAGCCCTACCTCGACATTGAGGAAATTCTGCGCGTGGCCAAGGCAAACGGCGTGGATGCCATTCACCCCGGCTACGGTTTCCTCTCCGAAAACGCCACCTTCGCCCGGCGCTGCCAGGAGGAAGGCATCACCTTCGTGGGGCCCCGCCCGCAGGTGATGGAGGCCCTCGGCGACAAGGTGCGTGCCAAGGAAGTGGCGGTGAGCTGCCAGGTGCCCATCATCGAGAGCAGCCAGCAGGATTTGACCTCGTTTGAGGTGGCGCGTGAGGAAGCCCACCGCATCGGCTACCCGGTGATGCTGAAGGCGGCGGCCGGCGGCGGCGGGCGTGGTATGCGCGTCATCCGCGACGACGAGCAGCTGGAAAAAGGCTTTTTCGAGGCTCGCAACGAGGCCAAGAAGGCCTTCGGCGACGACACGGTGTTCCTGGAAAGATTTGTGGAGCGCCCCAAGCACATCGAGGTGCAGCTGGTGGCCGACAACCACGGCAACATCATGCACCTCTACGAGCGGGACTGCTCGGTGCAGCGGCGCTACCAGAAGGTGGTGGAAGTGGCGCCCTCGCTGAACCTGCCCGACCACATGCGCCACTTGCTCTATGAGTACTCGCTGCGCCTGGGCCGGGCGGTGGGCTACAACAACGTGGGCACCGTGGAATTCTTGGTGAACCCCGAACTAGACCGCATCTACTTCATCGAGGTGAATCCGCGCATTCAGGTAGAGCACACGGTGACCGAGATGATTACCGGCATCGACCTCATCAAAACCCAGCTGCACATTGCCGACGGCCGCCACCTTTCGGACCCGGAAATCGGGCTGGGCGGCGACGTGAAGCCGCTGAAAATCGGTTACGCCATTCAGTGCCGCATCACTACCGAAGACCCCGAAAACGACTTCAAGCCTGACTACGGCACCATCGTGGCCTACCGCTCAGCCGGCGGCTTCGGCATCCGGCTGGATCAGGGCTCGGTGTACCAGGGCGTGAAGATTTCGCCCTTCTTCGACTCGCTGCTGGTAAAAGTGTCGGCCCACGCGCCCACGCTGGAAGGCGCGGCCCAGAAGATGCAGCGGACGCTCGACGAGTTCCGGGTGCGCGGCGTGCGCACCAACATTCAGTTCCTGCAGAACATCATCGCGCACCCTGTATTCGTGGGCGGGCAGGCCAACGTGGATTTCATCAAGGACCACCAGGAGCTGTTTAAGTTCAAGCTGCGCCTGGACCGCGGCACCCGCCTGCTGGAGTTCCTGGGCGACCTGATTGTGAACGGCAACACCGACGTGAAGGGCCACGTCGACCCGAAGCGGGAGCTGCCCAAGCCCACGCTGCCGCACTTCGACCCGAGCGGCCCAGTGCCCGCCGGCACCAAGCAGAAGCTCACCGAGCTGGGCCCCGAGGGTTTTGCCGAGTGGCTGCGCCAGGACCCGCTTATCCACTACACCGACACGACTTTCCGCGACGCGCACCAGAGCCTGCTGGCCACCCGCATGCGCTCCTTCGACATGCTGAAGGTGGCCGACCGCTACGCCCGCTGCCACCCGCAAACCTTCTCGATGGAGGTGTGGGGCGGGGCTACCTTCGACGTGGCCCTGCGCTTTCTGCACGAAGACCCCTGGGACCGGCTGGCCAAGCTGCGCGAGGCCGTGCCCAACGTGCTGCTGCAGATGCTCATCCGCGGGGCCAACGGCGTGGGCTACAAGGCCTACCCCGACAACCTCACGGAGCGCTTCGTGCAGCAAGCCTGGGAAACCGGCGTCGACGTGTTCCGCATCTTCGACTCGCTGAACTGGATGAAGGGCATGGAGTCCTGCATCGGCTTCGTGCGCAACAAGACGCAGGGCCTGGCCGAAGCCGCCATCTGCTACACCGGCGACATTCTGGACCCCAAGCGCAACCAGAAGTACTCGCTCGACTACTACCTGCGCCTGGCCAAGCAGATCGAGGACGCCGGGGCCCACATCCTGTGCATCAAGGACATGGCCGGCCTGCTCAAGCCCTACGCGGCCACCGAGCTGATAACGGCTCTGCGCGAGACGGTGAAGCTGCCCATTCACCTGCACACCCACGATACGTCGTCCTTGCAAGCCGCCACGTACCTGAAGGCTGTGGAAGCCGGCGTCGACGTGATTGACGTGGCACTAGGCTCCTTGTCGGGCCTGACTTCGCAACCCAACTTCAACTCGGTGGTGGAGATGCTGCGCGGCACCGAGCGCCACCGCGAGTTCGACCAGCACAGCCTGAACGAATTCTCGAACTACTTCGAGACGGTGCGCGACTATTACTACCCCTTCGAGTCGGGCCTGAAGGCGGGCACTTCCGAAGTGTTTCAGCACGAAATTCCCGGTGGGCAGTACTCCAATCTGCGCCCGCAGGCCGCCGCGCTGGGCTTGCTCGACAAGTTTGAGCTGATCAAGCAGACCTTCGCCGACGTAAACGAGCTGTTCGGCGACATCGTGAAGGTCACGCCCTCGTCGAAGGTGGTGGGCGACATGGCCCTGTTCCTGGTGTCGAACAACCTGACCACCGAGGACGTGCTCACGAAAGGGGAGGGCATCAGCTTTCCCGAGTCGGTGCGCGAGCTGTTCCGCGGCGACATCGGGCAGCCGGAGGGCGGCTGGCCGCAGCAGTTGCAGCGCATCATCCTCAAGGACGAGCAGCCCTTCACCGACCGCCCCAACGAGCACCTCAAGCCCATTGACTTCGAGCGGGAGTGGCCGAAGTTCCAGGAGAAATTCGGGCCCGGTGCGCGCTTCACCGATCTGCTGTCCTGGCTGCTCTACCCCAAGGTGTTCGAGCAGTACTGGAGCCACTTGCAGCAGTACGGCGACGTGTCGGTGGTGCCCACGCGCGTGTTCTTCTACGGGCTGCGGCCCGGCGAAGAAACCATCATCGACATTGCCCGCGGCAAGAGCATCATCGTGCGCCTGCAATCGGTGGGGCAGGTCAACGACGACGGCATGCGTACCATCTTCTTCACCCTGAACGGGCAGACGCGCAACCTGGAAATCCGCGACCGGTCGGTGGAGGTGAAGACGGTATCCAACCCCAAAGCCGACAAAAACAACGCCCAGCAGATCGGGGCGCCGCTGCAAGGGCTGCTGTCCAAGGTGCTGGTGAAAGATGGGCAGCAGGTGAAGCGCAACACCCCGCTGTTCATCATCGAGGCCATGAAGATGGAAACCACCATCACCGCTCCGGCCGACGCCCTGGTCAAGGCCGTGAACCTGACCGAGGGCACGCTGGTCAATGCCGACGACCTCGTTCTGACGCTGAACTAAGCCCATCCCACTGGTTACCGGCCCCGCGTTGCCCCGGTGCAGCGCGGGGCCGTTGCGTTAAGTGGCAGTGAGGTAGGAAGCTAGTCACACTGAGCCCGATTATTGCTGTACTTTAGGCCGGTTAGCACGCTGTTACGTCCCTGCTTATGCCTTACTCCAGCCGTTTTACCCAACTACTGGCCGCTGCCCTGTTGGCGTTGCCTTTAGCAGGCCGGGCCCAGCAAATGAGGCCCACGCCGGCCCCTGATGCCGCCGCCAACGCGAATAAGACCAACATCGTCCCGGGCGAATTTCAGGCGTATAACTCCTTTGACCATCGGTACGAGGGCATCGTAGGGACGCCCTACCTGATAAAGGGCTGGACGCCGACAACACTGCAACTAGTCGACAAGCGGCAGGTGGACAACGTGCCTGCGCGCTACGACGTGTACCGGCAGGTTCTGGTCATCCGGCCCGATAATAAGTCCGATTCCGTCTGGCTCGATGCCACCCGCCTAACCGGGTTTGTGCTGCCACCGCTGCTGTCCGGGCAGCCGGCACGGGTGTTCCAGCCGTTTGCCGATGCGCCGCAGCCTGATCAGCGCCGGGCCTTTGCGGAAGTGCTATACCAAGGAGCTGCCGGCTACACATTGCTGAAGCTGCCGCGCAAAATCCTGGTGAAGGCCAATTACCAGGGTGGCTACGCCGCCGACCGCCGCTACGACGAGCTGGTAGACCGTAATACCTACTTCCTGCGCCGGCCCGATGGAACGGTGGCAGAGGTTAAGCTGAACCGGAAATCATTGGCAGCTGCGGCTGGAAGTCTGCAGCCAGGCTTGAGCAGCAGCAAGGCCGACATCAAGACCGAGCAGGACGCCGTGCAGGCCCTGCAGGCAGCGGAAGTAACACGCTAAGTCAGAATAGCACGCAGAAGATCAGTGATTATCTGCGTCAGGATACCTACTTTACCTGCCTCTCCCAGTCTCAACTACCTACTCTCGTGCACTACCGACGCTTCGGCTTGCTGGCCCTCGCAATTACTGCTTCAAGCATATCAACCTTGTGCGCCCAGGGCTCGGCGGCTTTGGGGGGCAACAGCAGCAATACCAATATTGATGCGCTGACGCGTGGCGCACCGGCCATGGTGTATGACAACCGATTGGAAAAGATGCACGGCTCGCCGTACGCCTTTACCCGCTGGATTCCAGGCGAAATCACGCCTGCCAACCCTAACCTGCGGCCGCTCAAAGCACCGCTGAAGTACGACGTATTTCACCAGCAATTGCTTACGCAGGTAAACGGCCGCGATTCGGCGCTCATTGTGCCCTCCCTGGTGATGGGGTTCACCCTGAACGATGTGGTGCTGGGCACTGACCACCCGCGCCGCTTCGTGCGGTTTACGGACAGCCCAAACCCGGCCTACAAGCAACAATTTGTAGAAGTGCTCTACGAGCGCCCCAACGGGTACTCATTGTTCAAGCGCTACGACAAAGGGCTGCTAAAAGCCAATTATCAAGGCGCTTACAGCTCTGATAAGCCTTACGATGAGCTGGTTGATCAGCCCATGTATTTTCTGCGCCGCCCCGATGGCAGACTGGTGGAAGTGAAGCTCACACGCAAGGCCTTGGCAGCGGCCGCCCCGGCTTTGCAGGCTGGCTTGGCCAAGCGCGACATCAAAACCGAGCAGGACGCTGTGCTGGCCCTGCAAGCAGCGGATACCAGCAAATAACCCACTACTCGCCACAACAGCAACGCCGGCCATTCCTGCACTAGTCAGGAGTGGCCGGCGTTGGCTTTGGGGGCTGCCGTTGCCGATCAATAACTGCCCGGCATGGCGTCGGAGCGGAGCACCCGGTGACGGTCGGCTGCGGCGGGCACGGCTCCCCGGTTGCGCTCCAGCTCTAGTAAGCGGCTGCTTTGCGTATTGTAGCGCGTCACCAGCTGGTCGTAGGCTTGCAGCAGGCTGTTCAGTTGGGCCTTCAATTCGGACACTTCCGCTGCGGAGGCGTAGCGCGAATCCAGGTCCGGCTGCAGAGCCGGGCCGGGAGCGGGCATCGTCAGGGCTGGAGCTGTCGGTGACGGAGCAGATTGGGCATGAACAGCCGTACGGCCGAGCAGCAGCAACGCAAGCAGGAGCAGGAAACGAAGTAAGGTAAATGGCATATGGCTTGGATGGAGCGGGGTTGGAATGGGACAAAACTAGGTTGTCTGCATTCCGCCGTCAATCACACGAACATGTGACGGCTGCTCATCACCGGCCTCAGCTGCCTTTAATGCGGTAGCCGCACGCTCAGACCCGCCCCGAGTGTGGTGCCGCGCTGGCCCGTAAATGCGCGTCCGGCCGTGATATCCAGCCGCAAGCCCGGCAGCGGCCGCCAGTTCAGGCCCAGCGTGGTGCCGTGCGTATAGGATTGCCGGCCTGTGCCATAGGCTTCGGCGAAGAAGCCAAACTTATTAACCAGGGGACCATTCAGGGCCAGGGTGTACAGAAACTGCCCCTGCTTGGTGTCGGCGGCGCGGAAGCCGCTCTGGCTAAAGCCCAGGTTGCCCTCCAGCCCGTAGCGCTGGCCGATTTGCTGCGACACCAGGGCGCGGACGCCTGCCACGGGCTTGGCCAGCTGCATGGCCCGGTCGCCGGTTTTGGGCAGCGTCAGCTCGGTGAGAAATACCACCTGCGAGCGGGCATCCTGGTTGGTGGACGCCAGCCACTTCGCCCCCACGGTCAGCGGAGCCAAGCCGAAGGAGGCCGCCGGCCCGGCTTCGGGGTTCAGCGCCCGGGGGCCGCTGTGCAGGTAGCCCTGCGTAAGGCGCAGCTCCATGTGATTGAAGAAGCCGACGCGCAGCAGGCCGCTCGATAGCGTGTGGGCACTGCCAGCAGCAGGCAGCTGGCGCAGGGTTCCTAGTTCTACCTGGAACTGACCCGGCCGCAACATGCTGGTCGTCACGGTTTGCCCCGGGCGGTCCGGGCGGATATTGCGCACGAAGGGCGCTTCTTCGTTGTAAGTCGGATCGGTGGCGGGGGCCTGGGCCAAGGTGCGGCCGGCGACGCCCAAAGCCAGGGCGCCGGTCAGCAGAATGGTCGTACGCATATCCCAGCGACAAGCCCCGCCACATAGCCGTTCAATTATGGTGGATGGAAGAGGATAAAGTTGGGAATCAAGAGAACTAGCCGGATTTAAATTGTTCTTTTCAAAGAATATTGCACAAACTGTAACCTTCGCGAATAGCTTATTTTTCGAACCGCAAAACCCAGAAGCTCGACCTTTACGGCATGAAGCACTTATACATTGTCCTGTTGCTGCTAGCCGGTTTGAATTCGGCGCAGGCCCAGACCGCGTTGGACTCCGCCGCTACCGTTTCGCCCTGGAAAACCAAGTTCAAGGGGGCGCTCAACATCAGTCAGGCCCTGCTCTCCGACAACTGGAAGGGCGGGGGCGTGAGCTTTATCGGGCTGAATTCGCTGCTCAATGCCAAGGCCAGCTACCGGCTGGCGCGCACGAGCTGGGACAACGAAGCGGATCTGCTGTTTGCTTTTGCCAATAACCGGGGCCAGGGCTACCGCAAGAACCTCGACCGACTTTTCCTCGACACCAAGTACGGCTATAGCATCAGCTCCGACTGGAACATGTTTGCCTCGCTGAACCTGCTGAGCCAGTTTGCGCCCGGCTACGAGTACGACAAGGACGCCGCCGGCAACGACCGCACGCGCCTGGTATCGTCGTGGTTTGCGCCGGCCTTTCTGACGGCGGCCTACGGCTTCGAATACCACCCAAACACCTATTTCAAGGTGCGCCTGGCCCCTTTTGCGCCCCGTTTCACCTTCGTCGACCGGCCCGAGCGGTTCCTCAGTTCGGTGGGCGCGGAGCCCTACGGCGCGAAGCCACCGCGCGAGCTGCGCCGCGAGTGGCTGGCCGCGCAGGTACTCAGCGAGTTCGATAAGGATGTCATGCAGAACGTCAATCTGCAGGCGCGCTACCTGCTGTTTGCCAACTACAAAGAGCTGGCGTTTCGCAAGCTCGACCACCGGCTGGAAATGATTATTACCGCCAAAGTCAACCGCTACATCAACGTGGCCGTGACCGGCATTGGCCTCTATGACTACGACCAGGACCGGAAAATTCAGGCCAGCCAGGCGTTGTCACTGGGCTTTCTCTATACGTTCCAGAACTACCAGGACGGGAAGAACTAGCCGCCCGCGCACCGACCGGCGCGCGGGCGGCTAGCGGCTGCTTACTGCATCGAGTGCGTTTCGACCTGCGTGGCCAACCGGCGCAGGATAAACTCCGCGTCGGCCGGAATGCCCTGCCGCAGCTGCATGATGGCTGCGTCCTGCCAGTTGCGCAGCAGGATAGGGTCCTCGCGCCGGCCGTGCAGGCGGTCGGGGTGGGTGGTTAGCCACTGCTGCACAATGGCGCGGGCCTGTTGATCGGTCATGGTTTCCATGGGCGTAAGGCGTTGGGTTGCCGATGGACTTAATATACACCCGCGCCGCCCCGATGTGGTTACTTAGTGGCTTGATTTTTAGCGCGGAATCTGATTTGGGCAGGCAATAAAAAAGCCCGGCAGCTCGCCGGGCTTTTTGCTTGGAGACACCGCCGCGATTAGCGTTGGCGCCGGTTGTTGCGGTCATCGAAGTCGCTCCGGTTTCGGTCGTTGTTGCGGCGGTCATCGTCCTCGTCGCGGCGCATGGCGTTGTTGCGGTTGCCGGAGTCGTAGAGCGAGTTGCTGTAGTCGTCGCCGTAGCCGTAATCGGAGCGGTGGCCGTCGCGGTTGCTACCGTCGTAGCGGCCGCGCTGCTCGTTGCGGTCATTGCCCCGGTCATCGTCCTGGCGGTTGATGCGGTCGGTGTAGTTGTCGCGGTAGTCCTCGAAGTAGCGGTCGGTGCCGCGGTCGGCAAAGCCGCGCGAGTACTGGTCGCGGCCCCGCGAGGCTTCGTGGCCGCGCACGCGCGCGTCGTTCTGGTCGTAGTCGCGCGGGGTGATACCGCCGGGGCGCTGGTGGCTGTAGTGGATGTAGGAAGGCGCGTCGTCCTCCCGGGCCGGGTACTGGCGCCGGTCGCTTTCGTCGTAGTAGCTGCGGAACTGCGAATTATCGCGCCGGTAGTATTCGTAGCCGCCGCCCTGCGGGCCGGAGTTGAAGCCGCGCGACTGGTTGCCCTGATCCTGGTTGCGGCGGTTGTCGTCGTATTGCCCGCGCTGCTGGCCCTGGCCGCCGTTGCGGCTGCGCGGGTCGGCGGTGCCGGGGCCGTCGTGCTGGCCGTAGCCCGTGTGGCGGCCCGAGGATGCGTAGGTGGGGCGGCTGCCTTCGCTGCTGCGGCTGTTGCCGTAGTTGCGCTGCTCGTAGGTGTCGCCCTGGCGGCCGTCGCGGGCGTTATCGTGGTGGTCGTACTGGTTGCGGCCGCGGTCGTCGAAGTCGTCGGTCCGGAGCTTTTGGTGATGTGCCATGAGTGCGGAGTGGGTTTTGGTTGAGGCTTTCTTTTACCCCCGGCAGCAAGGTGGGGTTTCGTGTTAGTGGTTGATTGTCAGGTGTTATGGCTGAGCTTGGAATGTGGGCCAGTCAGCATTTAACCTCTGATAACCAGCCGGATTTCAGCTGGTAAAATGCCAGAAGGAAGCGTAGCTGCTCCTGATGCGGCACCAGCTATGCAGAAGGGGCTAAACGCAGAAATCCCCCGGTGAAGCACCGGAGGATTTACTCTCACCAAACCTTTAAAATGGTCGCTGATGACCCGGGCCAGCCGGGCAAAGCCCGCCCGCACCGGGCAGCCGTGAAAAAGCCTTAGGCCAGCAGCCCAAGGTTTTTCTCTCACTAACCGTGACTTAGGCCGTTGCCAGCGTGTGGTGGTCGGGCTCGGGCACTTCAGCAGCCGGGCCGTATTTGGAGTGCTCGGCGCGGTAGGCGCGCTCGAAAATCAGGGGGAAGATGAACAGCGTCAGGATGGTACCGGTGATGAGGCCGCCGATAACCACGATGGCCAGGGGCTTGGAGGTTTCGGAACCGATGCCGGTGCTGATGGCGGCGGGCATCAGGCCGATGGTGGCCATCAGGGCGGTCATCACCACCGGGCGCACCCGGCTGGTCACCCCGTCGAAAATGCTCCGGTCGAGGCTCATCTTCCGGACCATGTTCTGCTTGAACACCGAGATGAGAATCACCCCGTTCTGGATGCAGATGCCGAAGAGGGCAATGAACCCGATGCCGGCCGAGATGCTGAAGTTGGTGTGGGTGAGCAGCAGCGCCGCAATGCCGCCGATGATGGCGAAGGGCACGTTCAGCAGCACCAGCCCGGCGTCCTTGAGGTTGCCGAAGAGAATGAAGAGGATGAAGAAAATCAGTCCGAGCGAAACGGGTACTACCTGCGTGAGGCGCTGGGTAGCGCGGCGCTGGTTTTCAAAGTCACCGGTCCACTTCATGGTGTAGCCCTTGGGCAGCTTCACCACCTCGTTTACCTTCTTCTGGGCCTCTTCGATGGTGGAGCCCATGTCGCGGCCGCGGATGCTAAACTTCACGGCGGCAAAGCGTTTGTTGTCGTCGCGGTAGATGAGCGAGGGGCCGTTGACGGGGCCGATGGTGGCTATTTCCGAAATCGGAATGGTCTTGCCCAATTGCGTAGGCACCCGCAGCTGGCCGATTTCGGCCGGGGTTTCGCGGTACGCCTCGTCGTAGCGCACCCGGATGGGGAATTTCCGCTCGCCCTCGTAGAGCTGGGTGGCCTGCTTGCCGCCCACGGCCATTTCCAGCACGGCGTTGGCGTCGGCTTTGCTCACCCCGTACTGGGCCATGCGCTGCTCGTCCAGCTCCACGTGCAGCTCCGGCTGCCCGATGTTGCGCAGCGCGCCCAGGTCGTCGATGCCCTTGATGTTTTTGAGCACGGCGTACACCTCGCGGCCTTTTTCCTCCATCAGCTTCAGATCGGTGCCGTAGATTTTGACGGCAATGGAGCCCTTTACGCCCGAGGCAGCTTCCTCCACGTTGTCCATGATGGGCTGGGAGAAGTTGAAGTCGACGCCGGGGAAGCGGGCCAGCTGCTGCTTCATGTGCTCGATGAGTTGCTCGCGGTAGGCGGCCGATTTCATCTTGTTCTGTACCTCCTTGGTGTGCTTGATCTGCACCAGGAACTCGTTGTTGTAGAAGCCCGTCGGGTCGGTGCCGTCGTTGGGGCGGCCGGTCTGGCTCACCACGTCCGACACCTCGGGGAAGGCCAAAAACACCCGGCGCATCTCGTTGCAGAGCTTGTTGGATTCCTGCAGGCTGATGCTCAGCGGCAGCTGGGCCCGCACGTAAATGGAGCCCTCGTTCAGCTCGGGCAGGAATTCGGAGCCCAGGAACTTAAAGGCGCCCAGGCCGCCAGCTACCACGATGGTGGCCATGAGCAAGCTGATGCCCTTACGAGCGTAGGTGAAGCGGAAGAAGCCTTGGGCGCCGCGGTTGATGGCCCGCACGAAGAAGTTCTCCTTTTCTCGCACGTTCTTTTTCAGCAGGATGCTGGCCAGCACCGGTACCAGCGTCAGGGTGAAGATGAGGGCGCCGAGCAGGGCGAAACCGAGCGTCCAGGCCAGCGGCGAGAACATTTTGCCCTCTACTTTCTCGAATGAGAAGATGGGCAGCAGGGCGGTGATGATGATGGCCTTGGAGAAGAAAATGGCCTTGCCCATGTCGCGGCCCGTCTTCTTGATCAGGCCCAGTTTGGCCAGATTGTTAAACCGCTCCATGCCCTTCTCGTGCGCCTTGTGGTCGAGGGCTACGAAGAGCCCTTCCACCATAACTACTGCACCGTCGATGATGATGCCGAAGTCGATGGCGCCCATGCTCAGCAGGTTCGCGCTCATGCCCTTCAGGCGCAGGCAGATAAAGGCAAAGAGCAGGGCCAGCGGAATGATGACCGACACGATGACGGTGGTGCGCCAGTCGGCCATGAACAGGAACACGATGACCGTCACCAGCACGATGCCTTCCAGCAGGTTGTGAATCACCGTTTCGGTGGAGAAGTCGATGAGCTGCTGCCGGTCGTAGAAGGTCTTGAGCTGCACGCCCTTGGGCAGGATTTTCTCGTTCAGCTCCTGCACCTTGCTTTTCAGGGCGGCAATGACTTCCGACGGGTTTTCGCCCTTGCGCATCACCACGATGCCCTCCACCTTGTCGTCCTGCTGGCCGCGGCCCACCTGCCCCAGGCGGGGCAGGGCCGACTCGTGCACCTGCGCCACGTTCCGAATCAGAATCGGGGCGCCGTTCACATTCTTGATGACGGTGTTGTTGAGGTCGTTCAGGTTGTTGAGCAGCCCGATGCCGCGCACCACGAAGTTCTGCTGGCCCGCGTTGATGACGTCGCCGCCCACGTTGATGTTGGAGCGCTGCACGGCGTTGTACACGTCGAGCGGGGTGATGCCGAAGGTTTGCAGCTTGCTCGGGTCCACGCTGATTTCGTAGCTCTTCACCTCGCCGCCGAAGCTGTTCACGTCGGCCACGCCGGGTACAGCCTTGAGGTTGCGCTCAATCACCCAGTCCTGGATGGTTTTTAGCTCGCGCACCGTCTTGTCCTTGGCCTCGATGGTGTAGCGGAAAATCTCGCCGGTGGGGCCGTAGGGCGGCTGCACGTCGGGCTCGGCGCCTTCGGGCAGGTCGGCCGAGGGCAGCAGGTTGTTTACCTGCTGGCGGGCGAAGATGTCGTCCACGCCGTCGTCAAAAATCACCTTTACCACCGACAGCCCGAAGAGCGAGGTGGAGCGCACCGAGGTCTTCTTCTGCACCGGGTTCAGCGCAATTTCGATGGGCGCCGTCACGAACTTCTCCAGTTCCTCGGCCGAGCGGCCCGGCCACTGGGTGATGATGGTAATTTCCGTGTTCGTGACGTCCGGAAAGGCCTCGATGGGCGTGTTGCGGTAGCTGACCACGCCCGCCACGATGGCCACGATGGTCATCAGGAAAACGAACCCGCGGTTCTTGAGCGAAAAGGCGATGATGCCCTGGATGAACTTATTCATGGTTTTCCTGCCGAAGGGATAGAGGGGAGGAAGCTTCACAAGCTGGCGCCTCGGGCGCGGCGCCGGGCCCGGCCGGCAAGGGCGGGGCCGCGCACACGCGCAGGCCCCAGCCAGCCAGCGACCCGGTAGTCGCGGCTTCGCCGGAGCCGTGCAGGCCCCAGGCGTTCAGTTCCGGGCTAGTCATTCAGTTCGTCGTAGATGAGGAGCTGGTTTTTGGCGATAATCACGTCGCCGGGCTGCAGGCCGGTGACCACGTAGCTCACGTCGCCCACGGTTTTGGCCAGCTGCACTTCCTTGGTTTCCACGTGCGTGCGGTCGTGGTAAACCATCACGTAGTGGCGGTCCTTGTCGAAGATGACGGCCTTGGCGGGCACGGCCGGCATTTGCTGCGCCTCGGTGTTCAGCACGTTGATCTGGGCGTACATCTCGGGCTTGAGCAGGTAGCCCGGGTTGGGCAGCTTCACGCGCACCTTCATCACCTTGGAGTCGGGGTCGAGCACGTTGAACACCTTGTCGATGCGGCCCGTGAAGCGCTTGTCGGGGTAAGCCAGGGTGGTCACATCGGCCTGGTAGCCTTGCTTCACCTTGGCAATGTCCGATTCAAACACGTTAGCCATGATCCACACGTTGTCCAGGTCGGCAATGGTAAACAGGTTGCCCACGTTGTCGGCGTTGAACTGCATGTGGTCGGTGGCGTTTTTCTCGGTGATGAAGCCCGAGATGGGCGCCCGCAGCGTGTAGGTGCCGTCTTCCGATACGCCATACACGCTCAGCTGCTTGCGCGATTTGCCGGCCGTGCTCTGGGCTTTCTGCAGCTCCTTGCGGGCCAGCACCACGTCGCGCTCCGAGGCCAGCCCGGACTTAAACTGGTCTTCGGCCACCGCGAGGTTTTTGCGGGCAATGTCGAGGTCGGAGCCGGCGTTGGCGGCCTGGTTTTGCAGGTCGGCAATTTCGCCGCTCTTAATCACGGCCAGCACCTGCCCCTTGGTCACGTGGTCACCCAGCTCCACGTTCAGCTCTTCCACCACGCCGCCCACCAGCGGGTACACCTTCACGGTTTGGTCTTCGTTGGTGGCAATCTGGCCCGAAAGCGTCAGCTCGTTGCGCACCGGCTCGGCCCGCACCGTGTCGAGCTGGATTTCGCGCATCATGGTATCGGAGAGAGCAAAGCCTTTGGGCTGTTCGGCCTCGGTAGCTTCCGATTGGGTGCAACTGGCCAGCAGGGTAGTGGCGGCCGCCGGAATCAGCAGAGCGGTGAGGAAACGAGGAAAGCGTAGCATGGCAGTGTGGTGAGTGGAGCGGGCCGCGGGTTAGAGGCAGCGGGCTGCTTATGAGGTGGTTGGCGAATTAGTTGGCGGGCGTGAGCACCGCTTGGCCCACAGCGTAATTGAGCTGCTCGTAGGCGCGGATGCGGTTGTTGCTCCGCTCGTTGCGCTGCAGCAGGTTCTCCTTATAGCTCTCGTAGAAGTCGAGGAACTCCACGATGGTGATGTTGCGCTGGGCGTAGCTGCGCTCGATGCCGGCAATGAGCTTGTCGAAGTCGGCGGTGTTGCGGTCGGTGACGGCGGACAGCTGCTCGGCCTGCTGAGCCAGCACGTAGGCCTGGTGCACGTCTTGCCGCACTTGCAGCTGCTGCTGTTGCAACTGCAGCCGGCTGCCTTCCATCTGGGCCTGCGCCGCGCGGATGTTGCCCTGGTTGCGGTTGAAGAGGGGCACGGCCACGCCTACCGTCACGGCGTTGTAGTTCTGGATATAGTTGCCGGCGCGGTCGTACACGTAGCCCAGGGCCAGGTCCGGGGCGGCCAGCGCGTGCTGCAGGCGCAGGTTGGCCTGCTGCTGGCCGAGCTGGGCCTGGCGGGCGCGCACATCGGCGCGGTAGGCCTGGGCCGAATCGGCCAGCACATTTTCGGCGGGGGCCTGGGCCAGCGAAAGGCTCCGGATGGCCGCCACCGACACCTGCGGCACGTAGGCGCTGCCCTGCTCATCGCGCAGCAGCACGTGCAGGTCGGTCTGGTCCTGGGCCATGTCGCGCAGCAGGGTTTGCCGCTCGGTTTCCAGGTCGAAGAGGAAGGCTTTCAGCCGCACCACGTCTTTCAGGGCGATGTTGCCCTTCTGGTACTGGCCCTCGTAGAGGCCGATGGTGCGGCGGAATTCGGCAATCTGCCGGTCGTATACCCGCAGGCTCTGCTGCTTGAAGTACAGGTCGTAGTAGGTGGTGCGCAGCTGGTAGCGCAGCGTGCGCAGCAGGTCCTGCAGGGTGAACTGCTCGGCCAAAGCGGCTTGCTGAGCAGCATTGGCTGCGGCCTTGCGCCGGCCCGCAATGGCAAACAGCTGCTGCACCTGCACGATGGAGTTGCCGGTCTTCGTGACGTCGAAGTACTTGCGCGTGCCCGGGTTGTAGACGTTCTGCTCCAGGCTGATGGTGGGGTTGTCCCACAAGCGGGCCTGCAGAATCTGCGCCTCGGCGGCCGACACGCTGTAACGCTGGGCTAGCAGGGCAAAGTTGTGGTCGACAAACTGCTTCTCGGCCTGCGCTAGGTCGAGCTGTACGGTATCGGCGGGGGCCGGAGCTACTTCCGCGGCGCGGGCAGTGGCCGCCGTCAGCAGCAGGCCCGCGGCCAGGGAAAGAAGGCGAAGAGGAGCGCGTTGCATGTGTCCGTTGTGGTTGGCAATGCAAGTGTACTCCGGGGGTATTAGGAGGGAATTAGAGGTGCATTAGAAACAGATTAGAACCGATATTATTTTCAAAAATGTCGTTTTAAAAGCCAGTAAGCAGGTTTTTAATGAGGGTAAGCACACGAAAAGTATACGCGCAGTGAGAGCGGAACCGCATAGAAACGGCAACGCACACGACGCAGCGCGGGCTCAAGCCCGCAGTATCTGGCAGCAGGACTAGGCCAGCGCAAAAACGACCTCCGCCACGGTGCCGCCGCCGGCGCGCGGGCGCAGCGTGAGCTGGCCGCCGTGCCGCTCGATGATGTTACGCGCCAGCGGCAGCCCCACGCCGTGGCCCACCACGTGCCGCGAATTGTCGCCCCGGTAGAAGGGCTGAAACAGCAGGCCAAAGTCTTTTTCGGTAATGCCAATGCCACGGTCGAGCACCTGCAGGCGCAAGGTGTGGGGCGCTTCAAAGCTGAAGCGTACTTCCACCGCTTGTTCCTCAGCGGAGTACTTCAGCGCATTTTCGACCAGGTTGCACACAGCGCGCAGCAGCAGTGCCCGGCTGCCGCGCACCACCAACAAGTCGGCGTCGTCGGGCAATTCGGCCAGCTGCACCTGCACCCGGCGGCGCTGCTCGTCGGGCAGGCCCTTGCGCACCTCCCAGGCCAGCTCGTCGAGGCGGATTTCTTCGGCCCGGGGCAGGTCGGTGCCATCGGTTTGGGCCATTTCCAGCAGGTTGTTGATGAGCACGCGAAACTGCTGCAACTCCGCCAGCACCGAGCCCAGCGCTTCGCGGTACTCGGGCGTGCTCCGCTCGCGCGCCATCAGCACCTGCAGCTCGCCGATGGTGGCCGTGAGCGGGGTGCGCAGCTCGTGCGAGGCGTTGCGCACGAAGGTGCCCTGGCTCTCGAAGCTTTCCTCCAGGCGCTCCAGCATGCGGTTGAAGGTGCGGGCCAGGCGCGAAATTTCGTCGGTTTGCTCGCTCTGGCCTTCGTCGAGGCGCAGGTGCAGGTCGCGGGCCGTAATGCCTTCCACCTGGTCGTTGAGGGCCGAAATAGGGGCCAGGGCGCGGCCCGCAAACAGCCGCCCGGCCGCGTAGGTCAGCAGCAGGCTGATGACGAACACGGCCACCAGCGAGAAGCTCATGTACTCGGTGCGCGCCCGGCCGGAGGCGTTTTCGGCCGCCGCCACGATGACAAACTCGCCCTGGTTGTCGCGGTAGAAAATGCCCACCGCCTGCCGCCGGCCCATCGTGAAAAACACCTCTTTCTCGGCCACGATGCGCGCCAGCAGCTTGTCCGATACTTTCACCCGCTCGTCTTCCTCGATGAACGCGGGCTGCATGCGCGAGTCGTACACCTGCAGCACCTCGTTGGGCAAGGTTTGCATGAAGCGGCGCTGGAAGTCCCGAAACGCATTGGCCCGCAGCTCGTCGCGCTCCAGGAAAATGTAGCCCGTCACGTCGGCCCGGTCGCGCAGGCGGTCATTGAACTGCTCGTTGGTGTAGTCGGCGTGAATCAGCAGCGTGGCCGACAACGCCCCCAGCAGGATGACGCCCACCAAACCCACAAACAAGAGCGTCAGGCGGTTGCGGATGGTCATGGGCAGGGTAGGAGTTTGCGAGGGTAGAAGTTTAAGAGTTATAGTAGGTAAGCAAGGGTGAATGGACAGGTATTAAAGCATGACGAAAGGTACAGTCAAAGCCCAATTCCTTAACTCATTAACTCCAAAACTGATTAATTCTTAAACTCATTTATCCTCTTCCCGCATCACGTAGCCCATGCCTACCACCGTGTGAATGAGCCGGGTAGGGAAGGGCTTGTCGACTTTGTTGCGCAGGTAGTTCACGTACACGTCGATGACATTGGAGCCCGCGTCGAAGGACTCTTCCCAGCTGTGCTCGGCTATTTCGGCGCGGCTGAGCACGCGGCCTTTGTTGCGCAGCAGCAGCTCCAGCAGGGCAAATTCGCGGGCCGTGAGCTTGAGCGTCTGCCCGGCGCGCGTGACGGTTTTGGCCGCCGTGTCCAGCGTCAGGTCGGCCAGGGTGAGCGTGGCGCCTTTGCTTCCGTGGCCGCGGCGGCGCGTAAGGGCCCGCACGCGCGCCAGCAGCTCCGGAAAGTCGAAGGGCTTGAGCAGGTAGTCGTCGGCGCCGGCCCCGAAGCCCTCCAGCTTGTCGGCCGTAGCGCCCAGGGCCGTGAGCAGGAGCACGGGCACGTCCTGGTCGTGCTGTCGGATGGTTTTGAGCACGTCGAAGCCGCTCATGCCCGGCAGAATCACGTCCAGAATGATCAAATCGAAGGTGTGTGACAGGGCCAGGCGGGTGCCAAACGTGCCATCGTAGGCCACTTCCACGTCGAAATGCTCCTCCTCCAGGCCTTTGCGGATAAAAGCCGACACCTTGGGTTCGTCTTCAACGAGCAACACTTTCATGCCTGCAACATTACGCAAACGGGCATGGGGGAACCATGAAATTTTTGAATCGCTTGTACATTGGTAACGTCGCCCCACACCTAACCCGGCGCTACCCGGCCCGCGCTTGCCCTGTATCCCAAGCCCGCAGCGGCCCTGGGTAGCGCTGCCCCGCACCAATCTATGCCGCAAACGACCCTAAGCCAACGGGAACGAGTCGCGCAGCTGCTGCACGCCGAGGCCGCGCAGCTGACCGTCGCCGCCAGCCAGCACTACCAGCAGCAGGGCGGCCCCGTTGCCGACGAACCGCATCTGCGCCGGCAGTTTTACGAGCACCTGCTGCCCCTGGCCAACGCCGTGCTCATGGACAGCCCGGCGCTGTTTGCCGCCCATCTGGAGCAGGAGCGCACCGCGGTGGCCGATCAGGCCCAACTGCTGCGGCAGCTCACCGCGCTCCGCCAAACCTTGTTGCTGCGCCTGCCCATCGGCCAGTACGCCTTGCTGGCTTCTCTGCTCAGCGCGGGCTGCGCGCTGCTGGAAGAGCCCGAGCCGCTTGCCCTGCCCTCGGTACCCGAAGTTGCCCCGACTGGCCTGCAAGCCCTGGCCGATGAATACCTGCGCCTGCTGCTGCTCCCTGACCGGCCCGCTGCCTGCCAGCTGATACTGGAAGCCGCCCGCGCCGGCACCGACGTGCGCCACCTGTACCTGCAGGTGCTGCAGCCGGTGCAGCAGGAAGTGGGGCAGCAGTGGCACCGCGGCGAAATATCCGTGGCGCAGGAGCACTTCTGCACCGCCACCACCCAGCTGCTGATGGGCCAGCTGCAGCCTTACCTGACCGGTACGCCGCGCAACGGCCGCCGCTTACTGGCCGCCTGCGTAGCCGGCGACCTGCACGCGCTGGGCCTGCAGATGGTGGCCGATTTTCTGGAGCACGACGGCTGGGACGTGTACTTCCTCGGCGCCAGCACCCCCGCCGACACGGTGCTGCAAACCGTGGCCGATCTGCAAATCGATTTGGTGCTGACTGCGGCCTCCATGCCGCACCACGTGCCGCTCGTCACGGAGCTGGTCAGCAACCTGCGGCATAACCCCGAAACCCAATTGACCCGCGTGCTGGTAGGCGGCCGGCCCTTTAGCCACGACGCCACGCTGTGGCAGCGCGTCGGCGCCGATGCCTGCGCCTCCAGCGCCGAGCAGGCCGTGCAGGTGGTGCGCCAGTTGTTCGGCCCTTCCGATGCCCTGCCTGCGTAGCCGCGCCAGGCACTGACAAAACGGCCGGGCTGCGTTCAGACAGTCCGGCCGTTTTATTCCAGCATCCCGACAAATTGTTAGGCGTGCCGAATATTTTTAGTCGTCTTCGTAGTCGAGCCCGAGCACATTATTGAGGGCACCCTGCAACTCGGCGGCGGCGTGCATTTGCCCGGCTTTGCGGGCTACCGTGAGGCCCGTACGCAGGATTTTTTCGGCCTCCTCCATGTGGCCTTGCTCTTGCCGAAGCTTGCCGGCGTGGTAATAAGTGCCCACATAATCAGGGTGTTCCGTGAGGAGCTTCTGGTAGTATTGCCAGGCCGTATCCTGGTCCCCGGCCGAGCGGTACTCGGTGGCCAGGGCGTACACGGTAAAGGCATCGGTGGGGTCTTCTTTATAGAAGGTGAGCAGTTGCTCCAAGCGGCTAGGCGGGGTTTCCATCGGCAGGATTTTCCAGTATCTTCGGCCCGAAATTAGGGCATTGCCCGCATCTTCTGACCCTTAAGTCGACCTGATGAAGTTTCTCGTTTGCATTAGCAACGTCCCGGACACGACGACCAAAATTACGTTTACCCCGGATAATAAGGAGTTTAACAAGGCGGGCGTGCAGTTCGTCATCAACCCTTGGGATGAGTATGCACTCACTCGCGCCATTGAGCTGAAAGAAGCTCAGGGCAGCGGTTCGGTGACCGTGCTCAACGTCGGCGAAGCCGATACCGAGCCCAACATCCGCAAGGCCCTGGCCATCGGGGCCGACGACGCCATCCGCGTCAACGCAGCCCCGAAGGACGCTTGGTTTGTAGCCCAGCAGATTGCTCACTACGCCAAGGAAGGTGGCTACGACGTCATCCTGATGGGCAAAGAAAGCATCGACTACAACGGCTTCCAGGTGCACGGCATGGTGGGCGAGCTGCTCGGCATCCCGACGGTGGCCCCGGCCATGAAGCTGGACATGAGCGGCAACACCGCCACGCTGGAGCGCGAAATCGAAGGCGGCAAGGAAATCGTGGAGGTGAACACCCCCTTCGTGGCCTCCTGCCAGCAGCCGATGTGCGAGCCCCGCATCCCGAACATGCGCGGCATCATGACGGCCCGCACCAAGCCGCTGAAAGTGGTAGAAGCCGTAGGCGAAGGCGCTGCCACTTCGGTAGCCGAGTACGCGTTGCCGCCCAAAAAGCAGGGCGTGAAGCTCATCCCGGCCGAAAACGCCGGCGAGTTGATCAAGCTGCTGCGCAACGAAGCCAAAGTTATCTAGTTTAAGAGTTTATGGGTTTGTGAGTTAATGAGTTATGCAGATCATACTCATTGCTCTTCCGCCCATATCCCTCCTTAACTCTTAAACTCCCTCAACTCTCAAACTCAAACAGCATGTCTGTTCTCGTAGTAGTAGAATGCGATAAGGGCGAAGTGAAAAAATCTTCGCTGGAAGTAGCGTCGTACGGCGCGCAGGTGGCCCAGGCCCTGGGCACCACGGCTACGGCCGTGGCCGTGGGCGAGGCGACCGAAGCCAACTTGGCCCAGCTCGGCGAGCAGGGCATCACGAAGGTGCTGTTCGACAACGAGCCGCGCCTGAAGGATTTCGTGAACGGTGCCTATACCAAGCTGATTGCCGCCGCCGCCCAGCAGGAGCAGAGCCAGGTAATCGTGCTGGCCAACTCCAACATCGGGGCCTCGGTAGGTTCGCGCCTCGCGGTGCGCCTGAAGGCTTCGCTGGCTACCAACGTGGTGGAGCTGCCCAAGATTGAGGGCGGTCAGTTCACGGTGAAGCGCGGCGCCTTCTCGGGCAAGGCCTTTGCCGATATGGTGCTGAGCGGCGAGCGGAAAATCATTGCCGTGAAGAAGAACAGCATCGAGGCGCAGCACAACGCCGGCCAAACGGCCCAGGTGGAGGCTTTCTCGGCCCAGCTGAGCGACGCTGACTTCGCCGACGCGCCCAAGCAAGTGGTGATGCAGGACCAGGCCGGCGGCATCCTGCTGCCCGAAGCCGACAAGGTGGTATCGGGTGGCCGCGGCATGAAAGGCCCCGAAAACTGGCACCTGATCGAGGAGCTGGCAACGGCCCTGGGTGCGGCTACGGCCTGCTCCAAGCCGGTATCGGACGTAGACTGGCGCCCCCACCACGAGCACGTGGGCCAAACGGGCATCACCGTTTCGCCGAACTTGTATATTGCCTGCGGTATCTCGGGCGCTATCCAGCACCTGGCCGGCGTCAACTCGTCGAAGGTTATCGTGGTCATCAACAAGGACCCCGAAGCTCCCTTCTTCAAAGCCGCCGACTACGGCATCGTGGGCGACGTGTTTGAGGTGCTGCCCAAGCTCACCCAAGCCGTTAAGGAACTGGGCTAGGCAAGTGACTGCGCAGGGTGCGGGCGGGAAAAAAATGGGCTAACCTTTTCCTCTCGCCCGCATTCTGCGTTAGAAGCAATTCAGTCACCCATCACATCCGCTCATTCACTTCTCCCTCGTGAAGAAAATTCAGCTCGAAATTCTGGGCTTGTCCTCCAGCCAGTCGCAGTCGGGGTCGTTTGCCCTGATCCTGGGCGAAAAGCACGGCAACCGTCGCCTGCCCATCATCATTGGCATGTTTGAGGCGCAAAGCATTGCCATCCAGATCGAGAAAATCAACCCAAACCGTCCGCTTACGCACGACCTGTTCAAGTCATTCGCCGAGCAGGTACACGTGAGCATTCTGGAAGTGCTCATCTCCGACCTCAAGGAAGGGGTGTTCTACTCCAAGATTGTGTGCTCCGACGGGGCTACCACCTTCGAGCTTGATTCTCGTCCTTCCGACGCCATTGCCATCGGCCTGCGCTTCGGTGTGCCCATCTACACCGTGGAAAGCGTAATGAGCGAAGCCGGCATCATCCTCTCGGACCTCGACGAAGGCGCCGAAAGCGACGAGGATGATGACGACGAGGACGACGACACCCCGAGCACCCGCACCGAGGTAGCGGAAACCAAGGAGCCCAGCGGGCAGGTGTCGCTCGACGAACTGACCAAGATGCTGGCCCAGGCGCTGGAACGTGAGGACTACGAGAAAGCCGCCAAAATCCGCGACGAGCTGAACAAGCGCAAGGACAAAGAATAGCCGGAGTCAACTCCCTGGCTTTGCCTGCCACTGCATGACGGCCTGCTTCCCCTGAGGAGCGGGCCGTTCTGTTTGGGGGTGGCCCGGGTGTTGCGCCGTGTTATCAGCCGGCGGTGCTACGTGGCGGTGGTCGAAAAACGCGCCGAGGCCGAGGGTGAAGAGCAGCATGCCATACAGCGCGTGCTCCAGCCATACCAGCCGCAGCGAGCGGGTACGGGCGTAGGTCTGGGCAAAAAACCACCCGCCGACGAAAGTCAGCAGCACGGCCAGCCAGTTGAGGTAAATGACGTGCAGCAGGGCAAACACGGCCGCGCTGACCCACACGCGCAGTTGCTTGGCGGGAAACAACCGGCGGTAACGGCGGAAGAAGAATGCGCGGTAAATCAGCTCCTGCGGGTACACCGAGAGCAACGGGTAGAGCACCAGCAGCACCAGCCAAGCCACGGGTTGCTGGCGGGGCATGTCGAGCCACCGCTCGGGGGAATGCCAGAGCACCAAGCCGGCCAGCAGGAGCAGGCAGGGCACCAGCCGCCGCAGCAGGCGACGCAGTTGGCCGCGCTCGTGGCGGGCATTGGGGGCGCGCCAGAAGGCCGCCCGGCCGAACTTGCGGTGCTGCCACAGCCACCAGGTCGTGGCCAGCGTGACGAGCAGCAGCAGCCCCGCCAGCAGGGCCGGTTGCCACCAGAACGTCAGGGCCAGCGGCGCCAGCACGAACAGCGCGGCCCACTCCAGCCAGAGCAAAGCAATACGAGTGGCGGGGCGGGCCATGCGCGGGCGGTGGAAGGGTGGAGGACAGCGCGGCCACGCCCGGCAGGTGCCGCACGTGGCCGCAATTGAGTAGACTTGCACCTTCGCTTACGTAGCCTTTTGCCCCGCGTTTATGGCATCTCCCGAAACCCAACCCGCCGCCGACCAGGATCTGCGGTTCCCCATTGGTCATTACACCTTGCCCGAGCAGCCCCTCACGGCCGAGGAACGCGGCGCTTACCTGCAGCAGCTGATGGCTTTGCCCACCGAGCTGCGCCAGGCCCTCGACGGCCTCAACGGCCTGCAGTTCGACACGCCCTACCGGCCCGGTGGCTGGACGGTGCGCCAGGTACTGCACCACCTGCCCGATTCGCACCTGAACAGCTACACCCGCTACCGGCTGGCGCTGACGGAGGACAATCCCACTATCAAGCCCTACGACGAAAGCGCCTGGGCCCAGCTGCCCGACATTACCATCGTGCCGCCGGACGTGTCGCTCATCCTGCTCGATGCCCTGCACGCGCGTTGGGTAGTGCTCCTTAGCCAGCTCACCGACGAGCAGTGGCTGCGCACCTGGTACCACCCCGAAATGCAGCAGACCATCCGGCTGGATCAGGCGCTGGTGATGTACGCCTGGCACGGCCGGCACCACGTGGCCCACATCACCAGCCTGCGCCAGCGCATGGGTTGGTAGCGCTGCATCTGCGGCTAACAGCAAGGCGGCTCGCACTTCAGTGCGAGCCGCCTTGCTGTTAGATTCCGTCACCGTCGCCGTGAATAGGCTCCCCGATGCGGGTATCAATCGTGCCGCCTTCCATTTCCACGCGTTTGGCGGCGCGTACCAGGCTGCTGCTGAAGATGAATTCCTTGAGTTCAGGCACCTGAGCGTTGAGAATTTCGTCCTTGGTGCCGTCCCAGAGCTTCTGCCCCTTGTGCAGGTACACGATATGGTCGCCGATTTCCACCACCGAGTTCATGTCGTGGGTGATGATGACGGTGGTAATGCCGTACTCGTGGGTGATTTCGTAAATCAACTCGTCGATCTTGATGCTGGTAAGCGGGTCAAGGCCGGAGTTGGGCTCGTCGCAGAAGAGGTAAGTACAGTTCGGGGCAATGGCGCGGGCAATGCCGACGCGCTTTTTCATGCCGCCCGACAGCTCCGAGGGCATCTTGTTGCCGGCCGCTTCCAGGCCCACACGCTTCAGGCAGAACTCCACCCGGTCGCGGCGCTCGGCCTTGGTCATGTCGGGCGTGAGCATGCGCAGCGGGAATTCCACGTTCTCGAACACGTTCATGGAGTCGAACAGCGCCGAGGCCTGGAACAGCATCCCGATCTGCCGGCGGATTTCCTGGCGGATTTCCACCTTGTTGTTGGTGAAGATGGTGCCGTCGAACGTGATGGAGCCGATGTCGGGCTTGAGCAGCCCCACGATGCACTTGAGCAGTACCGATTTGCCGGTGCCCGAGCCGCCGAGCACCAGGTTGCACTTGCCCGTTTCGAAGGTGCAGGACACGCCTTTGAGAATGGGCGCGTCACCGAAGGATTTATGAATGTTGTGTACTTCGATCATGGAGTGGAAGGCTTCGGTAGTAGCTGGTTAGGGGGTGAACCGGGCTCCTTCAGCAGAGGCGGCACCAATCAGATTCCCTAGGACCTAAAACCTATTACAGGAGGGTGTACGCCAGCACAAAGTCGCCGATCAGGATGGCTATGATGGAGTGGGTAACGGCCGTGGTGCTGCTGGCCCCCACCTCCAGCGCGCCGCCTTCGGTGAAGAAGCCGCGGTAAGCCGAAATGGCCGAGACCAGGAAGGCAAATACCACCGACTTGATCAAGGCAAACACGATGTTGTAGGGTATAAATGTGTCGCGGATACCCTCCACGTATTCCTGTGCCGACATGGCCCCGGAGAGCGTGCCGGCTAAGTAACCGCCCAGGATAGACAGCACCATGGCTAGGATAACCAGCAGCGGGAAGGTGATGATGGCGCCCAGGATGCGCGGAAGCACCAAGTACGATGACGAGTTGATGCCCATGACCTCCAGCGCGTCGATCTGCTCGGTGATGCGCATGGTGCCCAAGCCACCGGCGATGCTGCTGCCCACCTTGCCGGCCAGCACGATGCTGGTGATGGTGGGCGCCAGCTCCAGGATGGTCATTTCGCGCACCATGTAGCCGATGGTCGACTTCGGAATGAGCGGGTTGATGAGGTTGTAGGCAATCTGCACGCACGTCACGGCGCCGATAAACGCCGATACAATGCTGACAATCAAGACCGAGTCGATGCCGATGAGCACGGCCTCGTCGATGGTGCGATTCCAGATAATTTTGAGGCGCTCGGTGCGCACAAACATGCTCTGCAGGAAAAGCAGAAATTGGCCGAAAACTTTGACCATAACGTAGGCTGGCGAAGGAAAAAACGAAGCCGCCGGGGCGGCGCTGGTCTACATACGTACAAACCGCGAAACAATCTTACGCGATATGCAGAAAACAATTGTAGTGACGGGGGGAAGCAAGGGCATCGGCCGGGCTATTTTGGCGCGTTTTGCGCAGGCTGGATTTCGCCTGGTGACCTGCGCCCGCTCGGCCGACGACCTGGAAGAGCTGCGCACTGCTCTGGAGCAACAGGCTCCCGGCGTGGATGTTCAGACCTTGCCCGCCGACCTGAGCAAGCCCAACGAGGCCCGCCGCTTCGTGGATTTTGTGCTCGGGCTGGGCGGCAGCGTCGACGTGCTGGTGAACAACGCCGGCTCTTTTATTCCGGGCCGCTTGCAGGACGATGCCGCCGACGGTTCTACCCTACGCGACATGCTGGCCGTGAACCTGCTCTCGGCCTACGACGTGACCCGCGGCCTGCTGCCGCAGCTACTGGAGCAGCCGGCGGCTCACATCTTCACCATGTGCTCCACCGCCAGCCTGATTCCGTACCCCAACGGCGGCTCCTACGGCGTGGCCAAGTTTGCCCTCTACGGCATGACCAAAAACCTGCGCGAGGAGCTTAAGCACACCGGCGTGCGCGTGACGGCGGTGCTGCCCGGCGCTACCTACACGGCCAGCTGGGAAGGCGTAGACTTGCCCCAGGAGCGGTTTATCAAATCGGAAGACGTGGCCGAAGCCGTCTTCAGCACCTGGAGCCTCTCGCCGCAGGCCGTGGTAGAGGAGCTGCTGATCCGCCCGCAGCTGGGGGACCTATAGCAGGGTAAGCGTTTAGGAGGGCAGGAGTTTGTGAGTTAGCCAAGTGACAACTCACAAACTGCTACCCTCCTAAACGCTTAAATTTTACTGGCTTACCCCCCGGCCTTTACCCGTCACGCTGATGTCCTTCTGCGCGGCTGAAGCATTGTAGTACAGCGTCCCCGAGCCGGCTACTTGCGCACTCAGGTAATCCGTCACCTGCACATGGGCGTCGCCGTCGCCGAGCTTGTTCAGCTCCACTTGCGCCCGACGAGCCCGCAGGCCCTGCGCGTATAGGCTGCCCAGGTCGCCGACGGTGGCAATGAGCTGCTCGGTGCGGCCCGTGAGGCGCATGTCGCCCAGCTCGTACAAGTCCACCCACAGGTAGCGGCTCTCGACGTCAAACTCGATGTCGCCGGCGCGGGACAGGTGCAGAAAGAGCGTATCCTGGCGGAAGGTGCCCTGGGTGCGCAGCGTTTTCTCGCCGATGTGGAATACGTCGGTCAGGCGCGGGGTGTGCAGCGTTACCTGCCGGGGCACGTTGTAGCGGCGGACCCAGTTGCAGCGGCTGGTGTTGTGGATGGTGAGCGTGCCGTCCTGCTCGGTCAGTTCCAGGTCTTCCTGGATGTTTTTGCCGGTGCGCACTTCGGCGTAGGTTTCGGTGTCCTGCACCACGGTCACTTCCACGTTGTCGTAGAGGCGCAGGATGTGAAACGGCGCCAGCTCGCGCCGCTCCGTGGTTACCTTGCCGTTGCTCTTAAAACAGTCGCCTTCGTGGTCTTTCTGGCAGCTGGTCAGCAGCAGGGCCGGAGCAGCCAACAGCAGCGCCGCGGCTGCGTATGCCCTTACCCACGACCGGTCGGCCGACGCGGCCTTCGTACAGCGGTTCGTCAACACCTTTTTCCGACCTGATTATTATGGATTTGAACGGCAAGGTAGCCATTGTCACGGGTGTCAGCAAAGGCATCGGCCTGGCCACGGCGCAGGTACTACTCGCGCGCGGTGCCGTGGTGGCGGGCTGGGGCCGGAGCAAGCCGGAAGGCCTGCAACACGACCGGTTTCAGTTCTTCGAGTGCGACGTGCGCCACGAAATAGCGGTGCAGGAGGCCTTTACCAACACGCAACGGGAGCTGGGGCAGGAAATCCACGTGCTCGTCAACAACGCCGGCCTGGGCATTGCCGGGCCCGTCGACGGCTTCTCCACCGAGGACTGGCACACCATGTTCGACACCAACGTGCACGGACTGTTCTATTGCACCAAAGCCGTACTGCCGCAGATGAAGCGCCAGCAGCTCGGGCACATCGTCAACATTGCCTCCATTGCCGGCACCACCGGTATCGAGAACATGGCCGGCTACTGCGCCACCAAGTTTGCCGTGCGGGGCTTCTCACAGTCCATTTTCAAGGAAGTGCGCAACGACGGCATCAAGGTAACCTGCCTGTACCCCGGCTCCACGCAGACCAATTTCTTCGACGGCATTCCCGGTACCGACGCGCACTCGCAGATGATGCAGCCCGAGGACATTGCCGGGGCCATCGTGTACGCCCTCGAAACGCCGTTCAACTTCCACATCGTGGACATGGAAATGCGGCCCCTACAGCCCAAGAAGCAAGGCTGACGAGTCATGTTGTGGATCTGGTTTGGCTCGGGCGCCTTACTCTGGTACACGCTACGGCAGTGGCGGCGGGCGCGGCCGGAACGCCGACGGGTGCAGGCGTTGTTTGTGCTGCTCGCGGCGGCGTGGCTGGTGCTGCTGGGCTTGTGGGTAATTGTGCCCTTGGTAGCCTCCTGGATTGGGGAAGCAACCCTGAGCCATAAATAACTCCCGGTAGCCCGCGCGAGGCAATGCGCCCGTAACGCCGTACTTTCGCCCTCCTTATGGTTGAAATCCAACATTTGACCAAGCTCTTCGGCCCCCAGGCCGCTGTCAACGATATTTCGTTTACGGCCGGCCGCGGCGAAATCCTGGGCTTCCTGGGCCCGAACGGGGCCGGCAAAAGCACCACCATGAAAATTGCCACCGGCTACCTGCCGCCCAGCGCGGGCTCGGTGCGCGTGGCCGATTTCGACGTGGTCGAAAACCCGCTGGAAGTGCGCCGCCGCGTGGGCTACCTGCCCGAGCACAACCCGCTCTACCTCGATATGTACGTGCACGAGTACCTCGATTTCATCGGGCGGGTGCACGGGCTGTCGGGCGGGGCGCTGCGCAAGCGGGTGCAGGAGCTGGTGGGCCGTGTCGGGCTGACGCGTGAGCAAAACAAGCAGATCGGGGCTTTGTCGAAAGGCTACCGGCAGCGCGTGGGCCTGGCCCAGGCCCTGGTGCACGACCCGCAGGTCCTCATCCTCGATGAGCCCACTACCGGCCTCGACCCCAACCAGATCGGCGAAATCCGCCAGCTTATCCGCGAGCTGGGCGAGGACAAGACGGTCATCTTCAGCACCCACATCCTGCCCGAAGTGCAGGCCCTCTGCGACCGGGTCGTCATTATCAGCCGCGGCCAGCTGGTAGCCGATTCACCGGTGCGCGAGCTGGGCGCCCTGACCAAAGGCGGCACCGTCATCCGCGCCGAGTTCGAAGGCCAGATCGACCCCGAGCCGCTACGTCGCCTGCCGGGCATCACGTCGGTGGAGCAGGGGCAGGGCGGCGCCTGGATTATCCGCACCGAGGGCAAGGGCGACCAGCGCCGCGCCATTTCGCAGCTGGCTGCTCAGCAGGGCTGGCTGCTGCTGGGGCTGCGCCAGGAAGAGCAGTCCTTGGAGCAGGTATTCCAGCAGCTGACGACTTTCCAGCCAAACAAATAGGAACCTCATGCTGAGCTTGCCGAAGCATCTTTACCGCTTCAGCAAGCTCAGTGCAATGACTTAATAAAGCACAGGAAAGAGTAGCAATAATGAAGTTGTTTTGGGGAGCCTTACTTCTTGGTAGTATATTGTTATTGGCCGTTGTAATTAATGGAAAGCCTGATACAATACGTATGCAGAAAATTGTAAAAGCTAATCACAGGGTAGTAGTAAATGTTCTGGATTGCAGTGAAGCGCATATCGGGAAAACGCATGTGTATACATTGTGGTTTAAGTATGCGAGTAAGGTGCAAAGCTTGCGTGTGGGAAAAGAATATTGGACTGATTGCTGTAGTAAAAAGAAAGCTGAATTGCTGCACTTGACCAGTTATTCAGATTTATTCCTCCAGCCAGGTTATCGTGTGAACAATGAATTTTATTCTCAAATAACTCTAATCGCAATGATGTCTATGTGTGCTATTTATTCAGTTATGCAAATATTTTCTAATAAGCCTGCTTTCGACAAATAAATCAACGGTTCATGTTCGCCGTCCTTCGCAAAGAATTCAACGCCTTCCTCAACTCTCCGGTGGCCTACGTGGTCCTCGGGGTGTTCTTGGTGGCCACGGGCCTGTTCGTGTGGGTCTTTCCCGATAGCTCAGTGCTCGACTACGGCTTTGCCGACCTGCAGACGCTGTTCAACCTGGCCCCCTGGATTTTTCTGTTTCTGATTCCGGCCATCACCATGCGCACCTTCGCCGAGGAGAAGAAGGCTGGCACCATCGAGCTGCTGCTCACCCGCCCGCTCACCGACGGGCAGCTGGTAGGAGGGAAGTACCTGGCCTGCCTGCTGCTGGCTTTGCTAGCCCTAGTGCCCACGCTGCTTTACTACTATTCGGTCTATCAGCTCGGCTCTCCGCAGGGCAACATCGACTCCGCTGCCTTTGCCGGCTCGCTTATCGGTCTGGCTTTGCTGGCCGCCGTCTTCGCCGCCATCGGCGTGCTGGCCTCGGCCCTCACGCGCGACCAGATCATTGCCTTCCTCGTGGCCGTCGTCGGCTGCTTCCTGGTCTACTCGGGTTTCGATTCGCTGGCCTCGCTTTTCGAAGGTGGAACTGCCTACTACATCGGTCAACTCGGCATTGCAGCCCACTACCGTGACCTGAGCAAGGGCCTCGTGGACTCGCGCGACCTGCTGTATTTCTTCTCCGTGGTGGCCGCCATGCTGCTGGCTACCCGCCTCGTGCTCCAAAGCCGCAACTGGTAACCCGGACCTACCTGACGCATGGAAACCACTCCCGCCGCCACTACGCCCGCCCCCGTTGCCCCCGCCCAGCCGCGCAAGCAGCGCGACCTGCTCCGTTTCGGCCTGATTATCCTCGGGCTGGTAGTGCTGAATTTCGTCGCCCAGCAGTTCTTCTTCCGCCTCGATCTGACCGAAGACAAGCGCTACAGCATGTCGGCGGCCACCAAGCAGCTGCTCGAAACCGCGCCCGAGCCCATTACCGTTACGGTGTACCTGGCCGGCGACTTTCCGCCCGCGTTCCGCCGCCTCTCGCAGGCCACCCGCGAAACGCTGGACGAAATGCAGATCCACGCCGGCTCCAAGCTGCGCTACGTCTTCGTCGATCCTTCGGCTGCCTCCACGGAAGCCGACCGCAACAAGGAGTATGGCCGCCTGATGCAGAAAGGCCTGCGCCCGACCAACCTCGGCGCCAACGAAAACGGCAAGCGCGTCGAGAAAATCATCTTTCCCTGGGCCACCGTGACGGTGGGCAACCGCGAGGAAAACGTGCTGCTGCTGCGCGGCAACCAGGCCGCCCCGCCCGATGTGCGCCTCAACCAGAGCATCGAGGGCCTCGAATACGAGCTGGCCTCGGCCGTGCGCCGGCTGGAGCCTACCAAGCGCCAGCTCATCGGCATCGTGGAGGGCCACGGCGAGCCCGACAACGAGCACATTGCCGACCTCATCGGCACGCTGCAGCGCGACTACAACGTGTACCGCATCGACCTCAACAAGGTCACCGAGCAGAACATGAAGGCCCTGTCGGCCGTCATCGTGGCCAAGCCCGAGCGCCCGTACACCGACCCCGAGAAGTACCAGCTCGACAAGTTCATCACCGAGGGCGGCCGTGCCCTGTTCTTCGTGGATGCCATGCGCGTGAACCTGGACAGCGCCAACCGCGGCGGCATGCTTTCCTTCCCGCAGGAACTGGGCCTCACGGACCTGCTGTTCACCTACGGCGTGCGCGTGAACGGGGACCTGATTCTGGACGTCAACTCCGGTGTGATTCCAATGGTCACGGGCATGAACGGCGACAAGCCCCAGGTAGAGCCCATGCCCTGGCCGTTTTACCCGGTCGTCAACAACTTCAGCCCGCACCCCATCACCCGCAACCTCGATGCGGTGTACCTGAAGTTCGTCAGCTCCATCGACACGGTGAAGGCCCGCGGCATCCGCAAGACGCCCTTGATGTTCACCTCGCGCTACACCCGCGTGCTGCCCGCCCCGGTGCCCATCAACCTCAACGACGCCCGCCTGCCCCCTGACCCCAAGCTGTACAAGAGCGGCCCCAAGCCCGTCGGCTACCTGCTCGAAGGCCAGTTCCGCTCCCTGTTCGCCAACCGCGCCAAGCCCGGCACCACGCAGTTTCAGCCCGCCCAGAGCCCGCAGGCCAAGCCGAGCAAAATCGTGCTCATCTCCGACGGCGACTTCGTGCGCAACGACGTGGACCCCAAAAGCAAGCGCCCCCTGCGCCTGGGCTTCGACCGCCTCGCCACCACCGAATTTGCCAACCGCGAGCTGACCCAGAACGCCGTCGACTACCTGCTCGACGAATCCGGCCTGATCGGCGTGCGCGGCAAGCAAATCACCCTGCGCCCCCTCGATAAGGTGAAAATCAACGCCGAGCGGCGCCAGTGGCAGCTACTGAACCTAGGGGCGCCGTTGGCCCTGCTGGCCGTGTTCGGGCTGGTGCGGGCCTGGCTGCGGAAGCGGAAGTATGCTTCTTTCGCCACCGAATAATCGAAAAAGCCCTCCGCGTAGGAGGGCTTTTATATGGGGGTTATGTCTGAAGAACGCATCATCATCCACGTCGGCGAGGAAAATGACCACGACAGCTACAAGACCTTCCGCATTGATGATAGCGGCATCAAGCGCGAAGGCTACCGCCTGCTGCCCTGGCAAGACGTTGTGCGCGTGCGGGCTTGGGTCAACGTCGGCGATGTAACTACGGCTTCGACGAGTTTCACTGCTTGGAGCTAACCTACACTGATGGTTACCACTTACGAGTGACCGATGCCAGCGGGGCTTACGGATTGTCGTTGCTATACCGCCTGCAAGAGTGCATCCGGTGGTTTCTGCCCGCTATTGCTCCGGATTGGCAGGAGCAGGTGTGGGCCGACTACCAGCGCCATCACCGCCGGCAGCAGTGGCTGGGTAGCATCGCGTGGTTTTGGTACCCCAACAAGCCGGTGATTTATGAGTGGGGATGGGTCAATAGTTAGAGCCTGTTTGGAAATTAAGGTAAACGATTCAAGCAGAGCGTGACGTTGGCTCAGAGAATCCAAGCCGCGTGGCTCTCAGGCGTGTACTCGTAGTCCATGACGAGCCGGCGGAAAAAGTTGAGCCAGGCGAAGGTGCGTTCGACCACCCACCGGCAGCCCACCGGGACGAAGCCGCGGGTGGACGGCGGGCGGCTGCTCACTTCGTGGCGCAGGCCGCGGGCCAGCAGCCCTTCCGTGAAGCGGCCGCGGTAGGCGCGGTCCGTTACAATCGTGGTCAAGCGCGTGCCCCACTGCCGGCGTTCGAGCAACAAGGCGCAGGCGCCGCGGCTGTCGTGCAGGTTGGCCGCATGCGTGCGGCAGGCCCAGATGCGGCCTTGCCGGTCCACCAGCAACTGCCGTTTGCGCCCGTTGACGCACTTGCCGCCGTCCGTGCCGCGGTGCTGGGCAATGCGCGGGGCCAGCTTGACGCTTTGGCTGTCCAGGCAGAGCACGGCTGGCGAGGCCGGCTGCCCGTGCGCCTGGCGGTCGGCCTCGTTCAGGGCCCGGTTCAGCCGCTGCAGCGTGCCGTCGTGTTGCCAACGGCGGAAGTAGTAATACACCGCGGGCCAGGGCGGAAACGCCGCCGGCAAGCTGCGCCACTGGCAGCCCGTGCGGCACAGGTATCGCAACGCTTCGACCACACGCCGCAGGCACAAGCGCCGCTTGCGTTGCAGCGGTAGCAAGCAGCGCATAACTTGCCACTGCGAGTCAGTGAGGGGTTGATAGCCGTCAACCATAATGCAGACCGGAGCCTAGGAACTCCGCCTGCAACTTACTGGCTCGTTTTTCTTTGGCCCCAAACCAATGCCCAAACACGCTCTAAAGCGACTAGCTCTATCGGTTAGGTTTATACTACCTATTGTGAAGGGATTGTCTCTAGTGCGTAAGCGCAAGAATTCGTAGTTTAGTATAAAATAATCATTCGCGCCGATGCAATACAAATTCATTAATAACTGTCTTATTCTGTTGGTTTGCCTTGTGAGTTGTATGTCTTGCACAAGGTTCGGTACTTTAGTTACACAGGGGTATAGCTCAGATTTGACAAAAGAAGAAAAACAGCAGTTAAAATCTAAGCACACACTTGAAAAGGATCATATAGCTTATTGGCGTTTCAAGCCTAAAGCAATTTATGAGCAGGGAGCTCTGACTATCACCAATGAAGACGGTAGTATTAAATTCAGCCCTCACGGTACTTGGAAAAAATACTATAGGAGTGGAGTGTTAAGCGATATAATAATATATAATCAAGGGGGTTCTTATTGGCGGATGTTTTATCCGAATGGAGTTTTGTTTCAAGATACGTATTACGTTGATAATCATAAAGCCGGCAAAGCTGAGTATACAGATATTCAATTTAGAGAAGGTAATGAGCATGATACAGTAGAGGTCAGAAGATGGGCCATCGGCAAAAAAGGAATTGTATCTGATGAAAGAATAGGTTTTGACGCGCAGGGTAAACGGTTACCAATAGTGAAAGTAAAATAGTCGGTAGTGGCTCAGATAGGCTGACGAGTGCGGTTGTAGTCGTGCAAGAACAGGTTGATGCAGGCGTCGAGCAGCTTTACGGAGCGGGAGAAGGACAAGGATTTGCGCACCAGTCGGCCGAGGCGTGCG
>NZ_MVBC01000023.1 GCF_002007105.1 Hymenobacter sp. CRA2
CGCAAAAGCGCGCGGCCACTTGGGCCTGCCGGGCGCCCGGCTCGGCCAGCGCCTGCGCCACGCGCTGACGCAAATCCATCGAGTATGCTTGCATACAGCCGCTTACGTACGCGGAGCGCCAGCAGCTACATTGTCTGTGAATCTGCTATAGCAATAGCAATTTTGGAAACGTATTCCTCTCTCTAGAATTATACAAATAGAATACTAGTGACATCAATACTTTCTCGCCTGAAGACAAATCAGCAAGTTTGATTTCATCACCTGTTAACTCATTAAACATCCGCAATGTAAATACGTCACGAATCCCATTCTTAGAAGGATCATTAAAAGTAAAAGGCATTTTCCCTTCTTTCAATATTTCACGAAGAACATACCATGGCTTCTGCCCAATTCTCGCAAAAATATCTTCTTCTGATAAACCTTCTGACTTCAATTCTATTTCATCTATTCTATAGTTGTAAAATATTTCAGCAATTTTTTGTCCTAGTTGATTTTCATTTTCAACCAACACTGGAGGAAAGTGTTCTATAAACTCGTCTTTACTTATCAAGTCAAAGGATTTTCCTGTTTTACGAACTATGTCTGAAAAAACATGTCCTAATCTTAATTTAGCCTCACCTTGGACTTGGCCTCTACGTTGCCTAAATTCCTCATAGTATTTATTTAACTGCTGTTGCTGAGCCACTAAATCAATGGAATTGGCATTTGCCAGATTCCACTCTCCTTTTAGATATGCAACTTCGTGTTTACCTACGGTAACTCCCCCAATAGCGACTCTTTCACTTGTACCCACTTTGTTTATTATTGTATTATACACAAGCTCCAATATCTGAGACTTGCCTACACCATTAGGACCAGTTAAAACAGCAAACATTGGCACATTTAACCATTCAAAAGAATCTAAAGACTTATATTTCCCAGAGAAAGAAATATTCATGATATTTTCAGAAAAAAAGTCACTTTTACTAAACCGTCCTAAACCTTGAAAAGGTTACCTATTTCCTAATTTTAGTACTTCCCGGAATCTTCGCCCCGCGCTCCTGGGCTACCTGCTGGGCCAGCTCGTAGCCTGCGTCGGCGTGGCGGAAGACGCCCATACCGGGGTCGGTGGTGAGTACGCGGCGCAGGCGCTCGGCTTTTTCGGGGGTGCCGGTGGCTACGATGACCATGCCGGAGTGCGTGCTGTTGCCGATGCCCACACCGCCGCCGTTGTGCAGGCTCACCCAGTCGGCGCCGGAGGCGGTATTGGCCAGGGCGTTGAGTAGGGGCCAGTCGGCTACGGCGTCGGAGCCGTCCTTCATGCCCTCGGTTTCGCGGTTGGGCGAGGCCACGGAGCCGCAGTCGAGGTGGTCACGGCCGATGACGATGGGGGCCGAGACTTCGCCGCGGGCCACCAGGTCGTTGATGACCAGGCCGAATTTTTCCCGCTCGCCGTAGCCCAGCCAGCACACGCGGGCCGGGAGGCCGATGAAGGGCACCTTGGCCTGGGCCTTTTCGATCCAGCGGGCCAGCATCTTGTTGTCGGGGAAGGTTTCGAGCAGGGCGCGGTCGATGCGCAGGATGTCCTGCGGGTCGCCGGAGAGGGCGGCCCAGCGGAAGGGGCCTTTGCCCTCGCAGAACAGCGGGCGGATGTAGCCGGGCACGAAGCCGGGGTAGAGGAACTGCCCGTTTTCGTCGCGCACTTGCAGGCCGCCTTTTTCGGCCTGACCGCGCAGGTTGTTGCCGTAGTCGAGGGCCACGGCCCCGCCGGCCTGCATGTCGATGATGGCCTGGCAGTGCTTCACGATGGCCTGCAGAGCCTGGCGCTTAAACTCTTCGGGGTTGTCTTTGCGCAGCTGCAATACTGCGTCGATGTCGCCTTCGGGAATGTAGTCCATCAGGTCGTGGGCGGAAGTCTGGTCGGTGACGATGTCGGCCTTGTAGCCGCGCTGCAGCAGCTCGGGCAGCACGGTGGCGGCGTTGCCGGTCAGGCCGATGCTCCAGCCTTTGCGGGCCGCTTTGTACTGCGCCATCAGCTCCAGGGCGTGGTTTAGGTCGCGGGCCTGCTCGTCCACGTAGCCTTCGCGCACCTTCTGCTTCACGCGGGCATCGATGGGCTCGACGACCAGACACACGCCGTCGTTCATGGTCACGGCCAGCGGCTGGGCGCCCGACATGCCGCCCAGGCCGGCCGTCACGGTAACGGTGCCGGCCAGCGTGCCGCCGAAGTGCTTGTCGGCCACGGCGGCGAAGGTTTCGTAGGTGCCCTGCAGGATGCCCTGGGTGGCAATGTAAATCCAGGAGCCGGCCGTCATCTGCCCGTACATCATCAGGCCGAGCTTGTCCAGCTCATCGAAATACTCCTGGGTGCTCCAGGCGGGCACGATGTTCGAGTTGGCAATGAGCACCCGCGGGGCGTGGGCCCAGGTGCGCAGCACACCCACGGCCTTGCCCGACTGCACCAGCATGGTTTCGTCGGCTTCCAGGTTCTTGAGCGTGTTGACGATGGTCTGGTACTCCTTCCAGTTGCGGGCCGCGCGGCCGGCGCCGCCGTACACAATCAGCTCGTCGTAGACCAGGCTCACCGCGGGGTCGAGGTTGTTTTCGAGCATGCGCAGGGCCGCTTCGGCTTCCCAGGTTTTGCAGCGCAGCTCGGTGCCGTGCTTGGCTTTTACCGTTTCCGTGGGCTTGTACTCGTAGTACATCGGGCGCTGGGCCGGCTTGGCTTGGGTGTTGGCAGCGTCCGAGGCGGAAGTGGTTTCGAGGTTGAGTTCGGGGGTGTCGAGGGCAGAGTGTGACATGGGCGGGCGGGAATGTTCGGGGATTGGGTGGAGCGGCGAATATAGGAGTTTCGGCGGGGCAAAATGGCCTTTTTCGGGCGCATGAGCCGATTGATGCGCGGCTTGCTGGCTGGCGTAGTGGCAAGGGCTGCCCAACGGCTAACGCGGCGGCCGCGGCAGCTGACGCTGGGCGGCTGAAGACCGCCGCAGTCCGGGGCGGCTACTGCACGGGCAAGTGGCTCGGCTGAAAAATTTGCCTGGCTTCGACTACCCGCGCTGCCCCGCCGCGTACAGTAGCCATTGCCGCTCATCAATCATCTTCCCTCCTACCGTTAGCAACCCCATGAAGAAGAGTCTGTTTCTAGCACTGGCCGCGGCCACCTTCACGCTAGCCAGCTGCGGCGGCGACAAGCAGCAAAACGACACGCCCGAAGTCAACGGCATGTCCTCGGAGCAGGACGACCCCGGCCGCCCCGACGGCACCAGCAACGACAGCAGCGACACCGACCCCGGCAGCCAGACCGTGCCCGGCACGGCTACCCCCGGTGGCTCGACGGCGGGCAGCGGCAGCGCCACCACCAGCCGGCCCGAACCCGGGGAGAAGAGCGGCAACACCATCGGGGAAGACGAAACGATGCGTAACGGGCAAGTAAGCACCTCGGGCAGCCAGCCTGGCAACACCACGGGCAGCAATACCACCAGCGCCAACGGGGCCGGCACGGGCGCTACTTCGGGCCAATAACCAGTTTCGACGGGACGGCATAGCCACTGCCCCGGTCTGAAGTACTGTACCGGACTCGGTGGCTCGCAGCTGTACGCCTAGTTTAAGTAGAGCGCTTCTGCCTCGATTTCTAAGCCTTAGCCGGTTACCTCCCCGTTCGCTGGGTATCAAGCGTTGGTTGGACTGCCACGGGCTGCCAACTAACGCTTTTCCACCACCATTACTCCTTACTCCATGAAAAAGCTCCTGTTTCTGAGCCTGGCCGCGGCCTCGTTCGCCTTTGCCTCCTGCGACCAAAGCAAAACCAACTCCGCCGAGGGCAGCGCCTCCGGCTCGACCATGACGAGCACCCGACTCGGTGATGCCGACGGCGACGAAGGCAAAGTGGATACCGTGCGCACCGACGCCGGTACCCCGACTGTGAACACCCCCAGCGACACGATGGCCGGGCAATAGCCCGCTTCACTAGGTACCGGCGGCCCCGCAGCATCGAATTGGATGTCGCGGGGCCGCCGGTCTGGTTACAGCCCAAACGGTGTCCGAAAAGTCATTGGAGACTCCCTGCCCGTCATGCTTCGACAAGCTCAGCATGGCGGTACGGGAATTTTCGAATGCTGCCTTTTTGCTCAGCCGCCAGCGCCGCTACTAAGCGCTGTGCCGGTATTATGCATTTCTGCTCCGCGAGGTGTATCGGAAATGTTATAGCAGCCATAGTTTACTGTCGAGTTTAAAACATTATCAACATTTTTTTTCACAAATCTTGGGTTACCTACGGGCATAAGGAGTATAAAGACACGATTGAGCCGCTGAGCCGGCTTTATCGACAACTTCTTACCACAACCTTCACCAACCAATACCATGAAAAAGGTTCTGTTTATGGCCCTGGCCGCAGCATCGTTCACCTTCGCCTCTTGCGGCGGCAACAACCAAGAAGGCGGCTCGGGCGGCAGCACCGGCGGCACTGGCACTGAAAGCACTGGCGGCGGTACCATGGGCGAAAGCGGCTCGGGCTCGTCGGATATGGGCGGCAGCGGCGACGCTGGCATGAGCGCCGACACGAGCATGGGCGGCGGGTCTGGCTCCACCACCACGGGCGCTGCTACCACCACCTCGGGTGGCACGATGACCGGCAGCAGCACGGGCAGCGGCAGCACCGCTGGCACCACGGCCGGCAGCTCCTCGACGGGCGGCAGCACGGCCGGCGGCATGGGCACCACGGCTGGTGGCTCGACGGCTGGCGGCAGCACCGCCGGCGGCACCGGCTCGACGGGCGGTGGCACCACGGGCGGCCGTTAATCCACGCAACCGCAACTCATAAGCCACTTGGCTTTGCAGCAAAAGCCCCGCACGTCGTGTGCGGGGCTTTTTTGTGTTTGCGCCGACGGGAGCCCAGCAGCCAGTAAGCGAAATTTCATAGCAGGATGGCGGGATGAAGCCACGCCAGAGCAACCGCGCCCCGCGGAGCTTTCCTGGCCGCGCGGCCGGTACGCACAGGCGCGGCCCACAGGGCTAAAACGCGGCCTCAGCAACCCTGGCTCCGGCCCCGCGCAGGCCCGGGTTAAGCTGAACGGCCCGGTTGGCTTTTCCGGCGCCCGGTGTACCCCCGCGCCGCCAACCTGCGTACTCCCTGCTACACCAAACACCTGAGCCCGATGAACCAAGTAGCCGCTGGCGTTACCCAGCTCCAGATCCAACGCTTTGTCAACGTGTACTTCGTGGAAAGCAGCAACCCCGGCGAGTGGGTGCTGGTCGATACCGGACTTCCCGGCTCAGAAAAGCAGATTATCGAAACCGCCGATAAGCTGTTTTACCCGGGCACCCACCCCACGGCCATCCTCCTCACGCACGGCCACATGGACCACTCGGGCTCGGCGCGGGCCCTAGCCGAGCACTGGAACGTGCCGGTGCTGGCCCACCCCCTGGAACTGCCCTTCCTGCAGGCCAAAGCCGTGTACCCGCCCGCCGACCCCACCGTAGAAGGCGGCGGCTCGCTGGCCTTCGTGGCCCGCTTCTTCCCGCCCCAGAGCTTCCAGCTCAGCGACTTAGTGCAGCCCCTGACCACCGATGACGACGAAACGCCCTACCTGCCCGGCTGGCGCTGGCTGCACGTGCCCGGCCACGCGCCGGGGCAGATAGCCCTGTTCCGGCAGGAGGACCGCACCCTGCTCGGCGCCGACGCCTTTGCCACCGCCAACCACGAATCGGTGCCCTCGCTGCTGCTGCAGCGCCCGCAGATCAGCGTGGCCGGCGCGCCCTTCAACTATGACTGGCAGCAAGTGCGCGACTCGGTAGAACGGCTGGCCGCCCTGGAGCCGCAGGCCATTGGGTGCGGCCACGGCCCGGTTATTCAGGGCGCCGAAGCCGCCGCGGGCCTGCGCGCCCTGGCCGATAACTTCCCCGTACCCGCGTACGGGCGCTACGTTGATGAGCCAGCCCGCATCGATGCCGACGGCGTGCAGTACCTGCCGCCGGCCCCCAAAGACTCGCTGCCCGCCAAAGCGGTGCTCATCACCACGGGCCTGGCCCTGGCTGCCGTGGCCGGCGTAGCCCTGCTTGGTCGCAAGTCGGGCAGCCGCAAAGACGGTCAACAGCCTATGTACAACTCCAAGGTGTACGACCTGGCGGCCCGCCGCGCCCGGCGCCACGGGCAGGCCGACAACCGGCCGCGAGACTCCGACGACTACGTGTATCCGTACAAGGAAGTGCGTTACTAGTCCGAACTAAGCACCTGACTATGTGTCCTTAACACACACATCGGGCCGCCCTTGCTATGCAGGAGCGGCCCGAGCTTGTTATGTGAGCGTTGTGCCTAAGGAAGATACGTAGAATTTATTTATCCGCGCGGCTCACCGTTACGCCGCCGTTGGTTGTCACGGCCTTCACCGGGGCGCCGCCCTTGCCTAGCGCCACTGATACTTCGCGGCCGATGCTGCCCTGCACCTTGGTGGGAAAGTCGGTGCGGATGGGGCCGTGCTGGGTGCTGGTGAAGAGCTGCGCCGAATAATCGGCCGGTACTTTCCAGCTGATGCCGCCGTTGGTCGTCGTCACATCGAGGCCGGTGCCGTCCCACTTCGCGCCGGTGAGCGTGATGCTCAGGCCGCCGTTGCGGGTACTGCCTTTCACGTCGCCGCCCGCGCCGAGGATACTCACCCCGCCGTTTTCGGCTTCGAAGGACACTGGGCCGCGCAGGTTTTCGAGGTGAATGCCGCCGTTGTGGGTGCGCAGGGCCAGCGCCGTTTTCTCCGGCACAAAGATTTCGTAGCTCACCGCGTAGCCCCCGTCGCTGACGGCGTACCCGCTGTTCTTGCCCGAGCCATCGGAGCCGGCGGCGCGCAGGGTGTTGTTTTCGGTGCTGATTTTCACGTCGGCCACGCGGGCTTTGGCCGTGGCGTCGTCTTTGGCCCAGGCCTGCACCTTGGCCCGCACCCGGATGTCGGCGCCGCTGTAGCCCTTCACCGTGATGCCGCCGTTGCGCAGCCCGTCCACCGTCAGCTTGCCCGATTTGATGGCCGGCAGGGTCAGGTCGCGCGTTTCGCAGTAGCGCCGCTGCTCCGAGTTGCCCCACTTGCCTTCTTCGCAGGTGGACGTAAAGGCCGGCGTCGATTGGGCCAGGACAGAGACAGAGGCAGTGCTGAGCAATAGGGCCGTAAGCAGGATTTTCATAGCGTCAGAAAAGCTTTGGGGTTGGAATGATGCTCTACTGACAAGCGGCAAATATTCAAGGCTGCATATTCAACGAAATATTTCGTAGGCTTTTTTTTGGTGGCTATCGATAGTGTTTCTACGGCTAGTTCCCCTCCTCAATTGAGGAGGGGTTAGGGATGGTTGATGATGCGTTGAACGATGTCCAGCTCTAGCTTTTCTAACTCTAGTCTTCCAACCACCCCTAGCCCCTCCTCAGCTGAGGAGGGGAACTGGCCGCTAGCCTCATTCTAGCCTGCGGCCACGCCCGTCAGGTAAGCCGTGATGATGGTAGCAGCCAGCCGGGCCGTCATGAAGTCCCGGTCGAGCACGGGGTTGAACTCCACTACCTCAAACAGCCGCACCCCGGCGTGCTTGCCCGCCAAAAACGCGGCTACCGTGGCCTGGCGCGGCGTCAGCCCGTCGCTGCTGGGGGCCGACACGGCAGGGGCGAAGGCCTGCGCCACCACGTCGGTATCGAAAGAGACGAAAGTGGGGCCATCGGCCGCGGCGCGGCGCAGGGCGCGCTCCATGTAGAGCGTCATGCCCTCGTGCTGCACGTGGGCCAGCGGCACGATGGTGGCCTGCTGCTGATGCAGGAAATCCACGTCTTCCCAGGTGTTGAGGTTGGAGTGCAGGCCGATTTCGGTGAAGCGCGGGCCGCGCAGGAAGCCCTGACGCAGCAGCTTGCCGTAAGGCGTGCCGCTGCCCAGGTCGGGGCGGTCCTTCACGTCGGCGTGCGCGTCGAGGTTGATGCCGCCCACGGGCTGGCCACCAGTGGCATCGAACAGGCCGCGCACAGTGCTGAAGGTGCCGTCGTGGGAGCCGCCGAGCACCACCACGCGCGGGTACTGGCGCAGCAGCTCCCCTACCCGCTCGCGGATGCGCTGGTGATGCGCGGCGTGGTCGTAGGTCGCGCCGGGGGCGGTGATGTCGCCCGCGTCGGCAATGCGCAGGGCATCGAGGCGCACGTTGTGCTCCAGGTTGTAGGTTTTGTGGTAGCGGCGCAGCTCGCGGCGAATGGCCGCCGGGGCGCCCACGGCCCCGGCCCGGCCGCCTTCCAGGACGGTGCCGTGGTCCAGCGGCAGCCCCACGAGGCAGACATCGGCCTGGGGCAATTCGGCGGCGGGGCGGATCAATTGGCGCAGGAAAGTGGGCATGGCAGGTGGGCAAGTCGATGGAAGGCCAAATGAAGCGGACCGCGGCCGTTGTGCCAAACGGCCGGCGGCGGTACTTTCGGGTATTCTATCACGGTTGGCCGCGGGCGTTGCGCCTGGGTCGGCGGCTTTTCCTGCTTACATGACTTACCGCTTTTTCGGTTTTGTGCTCCCGGCGTTGCTGCTCGGCCTCACCCCGCCCGCGGCATACGCCCAAACCCAGCCGACTACCAAAGCGGCCAGGCCAGTAACTAAACCCGCGCGCAAGCCGGCCGCCAAATCAGCGGCTTCGGCAGCCAGCCCGGCGTCGTTTTACACCACCTACGCCTACCGCTCCTACAGCATTTATTCGCCTGACGAAGCCGAGCCGACCCCGGCCAACGGCGTGGGCGGCACGCTCACGCTCAACGCCGACGGCAGCTACCAGAAGCGGCTGCGGCTGGCGGGGCCGAGCGGCCCGATGTCGTTCAATCAGGACGGGCAGTTTACGCTCAGCGGCGACCAAATCAGCTTTACCTACCCCGGTCCCAACGGCCAGCCCAAAACCGATCAGGGCTCCTTCCGCCTCGACCCGAAGCAGCAGCTGGTGCTCACCATCGAGGGGTTTCCGGCCGGGAGCCGCGGGGTGTACACGCTGGAGGCGCAGCAGCCGGCCGCGGGCGCCAAATAGCCCACCCTACGGCCTCAAACGCGGCCCTGACTTAACGTTGGGGGTTGCCCTTGGTCGGGCTTTCGGCTAACTTGCGGCCCCTTCGGCAGCCGGCCCCTCGCCCGCCGAAACTCACTACCTCACAACTTCACAATTTCACCTTTATAGATGGGACGCGCGTTTGAATTCCGCAAAGGCCGCAAAATGAAGCGCTGGGACCGAATGTCGAAAGACTTCACCCGCATCGGGCGCGAAATCGTCATTGCCGTGAAAGAGGGCGGCGCCAACCCCGACACCAACTCGCGCCTGCGCACGGCCATGCAAAACGCCAAGGGCGTGAACATGCCCAAGGACCGCGTGGAAGCGGCCATCAAGCGCGCCTCCTCGAAGGAAGAAGGCAACTACACCGAGGTGGTGTACGAAGGCTACGCCCCGCACGGGGTGGCCATCGTGGTGGAAACGGCCACCGACAACCCCACCCGCACCGTGGCCAACGTGCGCATGTACTTCAACCGCGGCAACGGCGCCCTGGGCACGGCCGGCTCGTCGGACTTCACTTTCACCCGCAAGGGCGTGTTCAAGCTGGCCGCCGAAGGCCTCGACCGCGACGAGCTGGAGCTGGAGCTGATTGACTTCGGTGCCGACGACATCTACGAGGATTCGGAGGAGGACGAGCACGGCAACGAGAAGCACTACATCGTGGTGGAAACCGCTTTCAGCGACTTCGGCCAGATGCAAAAGGCGCTGGAACAGAAGCAGCTGAACGTCATCAGCGCCCAGCTGCAGCGTATTCCGAACACCACCGTGCACCTGGAAGGCGAGCAGCTGGAGGAGGTGATGAACCTGATCGAGAAGTTCGAGGACGACGACGACGTGCAGGCTGTGTATCACACGCTCGGCTAAGCGTTACGCTCCCCTCTTCCCTAGTCCAAACGCGGGCTGCCTTACCCCAGGGCAGCCCGCGTTTGGCTTTATTTGGGTTCGTTTTCAAGAAAGATTCACTTCCCGCTATTCACCAATGCGAGTATTGATTACCGCCCTGCTTTGGCTCTACACGTGCGTGGCCGTGGCCCAGCAGCAGCAACTAACCGCCCTGATGCAGAAAGCCAACGTGCCGGGCCTGCAGTTGGTGTACAGCCGTGGTACTACTGTCCGGAGCTACTACCTGGGAAAGCGGCAGAACGGCACCGCTCAGGCCGTGGATGCCAGGACCACGTTTCAGGCCGCGTCGCTCAGCAAAGTGGTGCTGGCTTACACCGCCCTGCGCCTGCACGACCGTGGCGTAATCAACCTGGACAAGCCGCTGCTGGCTTACGCCCCCTACCCGCGGCTGGGTACGCAGCCGCGCGCTGCGACCATTACGGCCCGCATGGTACTCACGCACACCACCGGCCTGCCCAACTGGGCCGACAACCCGCTAGGCCCGAGCTGGAAAACCTCGGCCCTGCCACTGAAGTATGCTCCCGACAGCTGCTGGAACTACTCCGGCGAAGGCTTTGTGTGGCTGCAGAAAACGCTGGAGCACCTCACCGGCAAGTCGCTGCAGACGCTGGCGCAGGAAGAGGTATTTGGCCCGCTCAAGATGCCCAGCAGCAGCTTCGTGTGGCGCGAGGCCTTCGGGCGCAACGCCAGCTACGGCCACGACCAGAGCGGTAGGGCCACGGAAATCCGGCAGTTTCAGGAACCTAGCGCCGGCTTCAGCCTGCTCACCACCGCCTCCGATTACAGCCGTTTTGTGCAGGCGCTGGTGCTCGGCCAGGGCCTTAAGCCCGCCACTGCCCGGCTGCTCACCACGGCCGCCAACCCGGCCAACCGCTGCGGCCTGGGACCCACTCCCACTGATCCGTACATTGCCTGGGCCTACGGCGTGGGCCTGGCTGCCACCTCGGCCGGCCCAGCCCTGTGGCACTGGGGCGACAACGGCGACTTCAAAGCCTTCTTTATGGCTTTTCCGGCCCAAAAAGCGAGCCTGGTGTTTTTTACCAACAGCGCCAACGGCCTTAAGCTCACCGACGACTTGCTACGGCTGTTTGTGGGCCCGGGTGAGTACCGCGCCATGCAATGGCTGGCCGAGGAGCAGTAGTCCGCGACAGCGCCCGCCCGATGGCGTTGGGAAGAGGTCGAATTATCAGTACGTTTAGCCCATAAGCCCCTTGGCTGTTCCGTCTTCCGCGTCAACCCGTTTTTTATGAAGCTCCTTTCCGTCCTGCTTGCTACCGGTATGCTGCTAGGCCTAGCCACCTCCTGCACTCAGCCAGACAAAGAAAACGCCTCGGCTGACGCTGCTTCCGCCATCCCTGCCTCCTATTTTGGCGGCGACACAGCCCGCGTGAAGGACGGTGGCGTGCAGGTCATTCCCATCACGACGCCCAAGGGTAAGTTCAACGTGTGGACCAAGCGCTTCGGCAACAACCCGCGCATCAAGCTGCTGCTGCTCAACGGCGGGCCCGGCGCCACGCACGAGTACTTCGAGTGCATGGAGAGCTTCCTGCCGCAGGAAGGCATCGAGTTCATCTACTACGACCAGCTGGGCTGCGGCAACTCCGACAACCCCAAGGACACCAGCATGTGGAGCCTGCCACGCTACGTGGAGGAAGTGGAGCAGGTACGCCAGGCCCTGAAGCTGGACAAGGACAACTTCTACCTGCTGGGCCACAGCTGGGGCGGTATCCTGGCGGCGGAGTATGCGCTGAAGTACCAGCAGCATTTGAAGGGCGTCATCATTTCGAACATGATGATGAGCATCCCGGCCTACAACAAGTACGCCGACGAGGTGCTGGCCCCGCAGCTCAAGCCCGAGGTGCTGGCCGAAATCCGGCAGATCGAGGCCAAAAAGGACTTCCAGAACCCACGCTATATGGAGCTGCTGGAACCCAACTTCTACGCCGAGCACCTGTGCCGCGTGCCTCTGCCCGAACCCGCCGCCCGCTCCCTGGGCAAAACCAACCAGTCGCTGTACGTGACGATGCAAGGGCCGAGCGAGTTTGGCGCCTCGGGCAAGCTGGTGAACTGGGACCGAACGGCCGACCTGCCCAAGCTCGCAGTGCCGGTGCTCAGCATCGGTGGCAAGTACGACACCATGGACCCCGAGCACATGCGCATGGTGGCGCAAAAGGTGCAGAACGGCTCGGCGCTGATCTGCCCCAAGGGCAGCCACATGAGCTTCTACGACGATCAGCAGACCTACATGAATGGCCTGACGAAGTGGATGCTGGCCGTGAACAAAGGCGAGAAGAAAGTGGCGCTGTAACCCGCTCCGGCAATGAACTGCTGCCCTAACGTGCTTAAATCCGGTCTGCTCGCTACCAGTCTGCTACTGAGCTGTATGGCCGCCGCTCAGCAACGCCCTACGCCAGCCAAGGTCCTGAACCCGCCCGGTGTGGCGCCGGCCAAGGGTTACTCACATGCCGTCAGCGTGGACCTGGGCACGGCCACCATGCTCATTATTTCGGGGCAGGTGGCGCTGGACGAGCAGGGCCGGGTGGTGGGGGCCGGCAACGTGGGCCAGCAGGCCGACCAGGCGTTTCGCAACATTCAGCGCATCGTGGAGGCGGCCGGCGGCACCATGCAGCACGTGATGAAGCTGAACTACTTCCTGCTCGACGCGGGCCAGCTGCCAGCGGTGCGCACGGCCCGCGACCGGTACGTGAACACCGCCGCGCCGCCGGCCAGCACCGCAGTGCAGGTTAGCAAGCTGTTTCGCGAGGAGTTCCTCATCGAAATCGAAGCCACGGCCATTATTCCGAAACCGTAGTCTGCGGGGCCTGCCGCGCCGCTACGCCCGTGAGCAATACGACAAGGGCTTCAACCGGCCGGCTCGTCGTACTTTTGCCTTTCGGCTACGTTGTAGTGGTCGGCCTCCATCCCATTTGCTTCCGTCATGCCTACCCGTCTCAACAAGTACATCAGCGAAAGCGGCATCTGCTCGCGCCGCGAAGCCGACCGCTTCATTGAGCAGGGCGTGGTATTCGTCAATGGCAAGCGCGCCGAGGTGGGCACCCAGGTGGAGCCCACCGATAAAGTGGTGGTCAACGGCAACCGCATCGAGCCGCGCGCGGCCGAAGATGCTATCTACATTGCCTTCAACAAGCCCCCGGGCATCACCAGCACCACCGAGCGCAACGTCAAGGACAACATCATCCGCTACATCAAGCACTCGGAGCGGATTTTCCCCATCGGCCGCCTCGACAAGGAGTCGCAGGGCCTGATTCTGCTGACGTCGAACGGCGACATCGTCAACAAGATCCTGCGCGCCGGCAACGAGCACGAAAAGGAATACATCGTGATGGTCGATAAGCCCATCACCGATGCCTTTCTGGAAGGCATGCGCCAGGGCGTGCCCATGCTCGGCACCATTACCAAGCCTTGCCCGGTGCAGAAGGATACCGATTACATCTTCCGCATTACGTTGGTGCAGGGCCTGAACCGCCAGATCCGCCGCATGTGCGAGTTTTTCGGCTACGAGGTGGTGCAGCTGGAGCGCTGGCGCGTGATGAACATCACCCTGAAAGGCCTGGGTGTGGGCGACTGGCGCGAGCTGACCGAAAAGGAATTGGCGGGTATCTTTGCAGCCATTGAGCATTCCAGCGGCACGGCGCCCAAGCGTCGCGCACGCGGCGAGAAAACGCCCCAGCAGCTGGCCAGCGAAGAGTGGCTGAGCGAAGCCCCGCGCAAATCGGGCCCCAAGCCACGGGCCAAAACCTACGGCGCCGAAGCGCAGGCCAAGGGCCGCCACCGCCCCGGCGGGCCCAAGCCCAAAGCTGCCGACGCCGGCCGCAAGCCCGCCGGTGGCAGCAAACCGGCTGGCGGCAAGACAGCTGCCGGCGGCAAAGCAAGTACCCGCAAACCAGCGCGGCCGGGCCGTCACTCCGGTCGCTAAGAGGCCGGGCCACCCGGCGTTGTCGCTGCGGTGAGGTCTAGGTGTACCCGCTCAACCCTTCAGCGCCATGTCGGCTGCGAAAATTGCATTTCTTGTTTTGCTGGTGCTGCTAGCCGTGGGCGGCTGCTCCGGCCAGGAAGAGTACACCGCCTTGCAGGGCCCGCAAAAGCGTTTGGTGTACGCCATGCTGTTCAGGCACACGTTTTCGGTGCAAGCGGCCGTGACCGAGCTGGCGGAGGACGACCAAATAGAGCAGCTCATTCCGACGGAACGCGTGGGCTGCGGGGCCTGGACGCCCCTGGCCTACGCGGCCTACATCGGCAACGTTGGCGCCGTGCGGCAGCTGCTGAAGCACGGCGCCAACGTGCAGTTTCGCGACCAGCTCGGGCAGACGCCCCTCATCCTGGCTTGTCAGGCGGGCAACACCGACGTGATGCGCGAGCTGCTGAAGGCAGGCGCCCACGTGTACGACACCGACGCAGATGACATGTCTACGCTCTCGCACGCCGCAACGGCCGGCAACCGCGAAGCCGTGCGGTTTCTGCTGGGCCACGGCTTCCACCCCGACAGCTCACGGGAGCACATGAACGCCACGGATTTTGCCCGCTTCTACGAGCAGCCGGAAATCAAGCAGCTGCTGGAAGAGCAGGGCCTGGAGGGCAACCGCTACAAAAAATAAGCCCCGCCGCGCAGGCAAAGGCCCGCTGATTTTGCGACGGTTACCGCGCCGCGCCGCCGCCTTGGCCCCTTCTTCATCTTCTATCCGCCGCTTCTGCTATACCTTCGGCCCGCCAAAGCAGCTACCCCACGGCTGCGGCGGGCCGCTTTGTTTGCCGCGGCGGCCTCTTGTTTCCCCACAACCACTCTCCCACCGTTATGCTCCGTACTGACTGGACGCTCGACGAAGTACACGCTATTTATCACCAACCCGTACTGGAGCTCGTGGCCCAGGCCAGCGAGGTGCACCGCCAGCACCAGGCCACCGGCGAAGTGCAGGTGTGCACGCTGCTCTCGGTAAAAACCGGCGGCTGCCCGGAGGACTGCGCCTACTGCCCGCAGGCTGCCCGCTACCACACCGGCGTGCAGGCTCATAAGCTGCTGCCCGATGCCGAAGTGCTGGCCGCCGCCCAACGCGCCAAGGATTCGGGCTCGACGCGCTTCTGCATGGGCGCCGCCTGGCGCGAAGTGCGCGACAACCGCGACTTCGACCGCGTGCTTGGCATGGTGACCGAGGTGAACAACCTGGGCTTGGAAGTGTGCTGCACCCTGGGCATGCTCAACGAGTACCAGGCCGAGCGCCTCAAGCAGGCCGGCCTCTACGCCTACAACCACAACCTCGACACCAGCGAGGAAAACTACTCCAACATCATCACCACCCGCACTTACGGCGACCGGCTCGACACGCTGGAGCACGTGCGCAAGGCGGGTATTTCGGTGTGCTCGGGCGGCATCATCGGCCTGGGCGAGACGGACGAGGACCGCGTGAAGATGCTGCACACCCTGGCCACGCTACCGGCCCACCCCGAGTCGGTGCCGGTGAATGCGCTGGTGCCGGTGCAGGGCACGCCGCTGGCCGATCAGCCCCGGGTAAGCGTGTGGGAAATGCTGCGCATGATTGCCACGGCCCGCATCCTGATGCCCCAGACCATGGTGCGCCTCTCCGCCGGCCGGCAGGAAATGCCCGTGACCGAGCAGGCGCTGTGCTTCCTGGCGGGGGCCAACTCCATCTTCTCGGGTGAGAAGCTGCTCACCACGCCCAACCCCGACTTCGACGCCGACAAAGAAATGTTTGCCTTGTTGGGCCTGAAGCCGCGCCAGGCATTTAAAAATCACGTACCAGAGGGCGCCACCGTTCTGGCCAGCGTCAACTAACTACCCGACGTGCGCGGCAGCGGGCGGCATCACCTGCCGGGCCCGCTGCCGTTTGCGTTGGCCCGGACTTCCCTGCTGTATATGATTATCGATTTCGAACTTAACCTCGACCACGCCTACGCCGAAACCATCCGCCAGCAGCACGACGCCCGCGAGGCCCAGGAGCTGATCGGCGAGCTGGAAGACACCATCGGGGCGGCCATCAGCCTGATTCACCAGCGCTACGGCGTGCTGCCGGGCGTGGGCGACCGGGTGGAAGTGGATTCGGCCTGGGTGGTGGTGACGGCGCGCACCTTCAGCCAGAACGGCGCGGTGTGGCTGTCGGTCGGCCAGTTCGAGGTTTAGCTAACTGCTTTTTTGCTGATGCCCCCTGCTTCGGCCCTGCTTCAGCGCCTGGCGCAGCACTTGCAGCAGCGCGAGGCCGAGGGCACCCGACGCCGCCTGCCACCGCCCCCCAATGCGGCGCGGGTGGATTTTGCGTCCAACGACTACCTGGGCCTGGCCCGCGCTCCTGCGCTGCGCACCGCCGTACAGCAAGCCGCCGCTACCGGCCCGCAGGTAGGCAGCACCGGGGCGCGCCTGCTCACCGGCAACTCCGCCGCCGCCGAAGCCCTCGAAGCGCAGCTAGCGGCTTTCCACGGTGCCGAAGCGGCCTTGCTCTTCACCTCGGGCTATGCGGCCAACCACGGCTTTTTTGCCGCCGCGCCGCGCCGCGCCGACGTCATCTTCTACGACGAGGCCTCGCACGCCTCGGTGAAGGACGGCATCCGCTCGTCCTTCGCTACGGCCTACAGCTTCCGCCACAACGACGTGGCCGACCTGCAACGCCGCCTTGCGCGCCTGCAACTGCCGGCCGGCGCGGCGGTGTTCGTGGCCGTAGAAGCCGTGTACTCCATGGGCGGCGACCAGGCCCCGTTGCGCGCGCTGGCCGAGCTGTGTCAAGCGCACGGCGCGCACCTGATAGTCGACGAAGCTCACAGCGTGGGCGTGTACGGGCCGCGGGGCGAAGGGCTAGTGACGGAGCTAGGGCTGGATGCGCAGGTGCTGGCGCGCGTCGTCACCTTCGGCAAGGCCGTGGGCAGCCACGGCGCCGCTGTGCTGGGCCCGGCCCTGCTGCGCGACTACCTGCTGAACTTCAGCCGGCCGTTTATCTACACCACGGCTTTACCGGAGTACTCCGTGGCCAGCCTGCGCGCGGCCTACGAGCTGCTGCCCAATCTGCACGAAGCCCGCCGGCGCCTGTTTGAGTTATCGGCCTACCTGCTCGGCCAGCTCGGTGCGGTGCCGGGAGTGCAGGTGCCGGCCGATAGCCACGTCATCCACCCCGTGCAGCTGCCCACGCACACGCCGCAGCAGGTGCGCGCCGTGGCCGCCGCCGTGCAGGCGGCCGGCTTCGATGTGCGCGCCATCGTGCCACCCACCGTGCCCGCGGGCCAGCAGTGCCTGCGCGTGATTGTCCACAGCTTCAATACCGAATCCGAAATCGATGACCTCGTTTCCGCCCTCCGTCAAGCGCTGGCCTGAGCAGCCCGACCGGCTCTTCGTTACCGGCATCGGCACCGACGTGGGCAAAACCGTGGCCGCCGCCGTGCTCACGCAGGCCCTCGGGGCCGACTACTGGAAGCCCGTGCAGGCCGGCGGCCTCGACCACACCGACACCGACGAGGTGCGCCGCCTCGTGACGCACCCCGGTAGCTACTTTCACTCCGAGCGGCACCGGCTGCAGCTGCCCGCCTCGCCCCACAAAGCCGCCGCGGCCGAGGGCCGGCAGCTGCTGCCCACCGACTTCACCTTGCCCGACACGCCCAACCACTTGGTGGTGGAAGGCGCGGGCGGCCTGCTGGTGCCCTTGGCGCCGGGCTTCCTGGTGGCGGATCTGGTGCAGCAGCTGGGCCTGGCCGTGGTGGTGGTGAGCCGGCATTACCTGGGCTCCATCAACCACACCCTGCTCACGCTGGAGGTGCTGCGGCAGCGCGGCATTGCGGTGCGCGGGCTCGTCTTCAACGGCCCGGCCGACCCCAGCACCGAGGACGTCATCCTGAACCATACGCCCGCGCCGGTGTTGCTACGCCTGCGCCCCGAGCCCGCGCTGACAGCGGCCGTGGTGGCGGCCTACGCGCCCCAGGTGCAGCTCTAGCCCTGAGCGGTACCCGGCGCTGCTTTTTTCCCGCTTTTCGTCTCTTCTTATGTCCTTAGCCGAACGCGACGCCGCCGTGCTCTGGCACCCCTACACCCAGATGCAGACCGCCCCGCTGCCCATTCCGGTGGTGCGCGGCGAAGGCGCCTGGCTGATTGCCGAAGACGGCCGCCGCTACCTCGACGCGGTGGCTTCTTGGTGGGTAAACCTGCACGGGCACGCCCACCCCTACATTGCCGGCCGCGTGAGCGAGCAGCTCCGCACGCTGGAGCACGTGATGTTTGCCGGCTTTACGCACCCGGCCGCCGTGGAGCTGGCCGAGGGCCTGCTGCGCGTGCTGCCCGATAATCAGCGGCGCGTATTCTACTCCGACAACGGCGCCACGTCCATCGAGGTGGGCATCAAAATGGCGCTGCAGTACTTCCACAACCGCGGTCAGGCGCAGCGCCGCACCCTGGTGGCCTTCCGCGACTCCTACCACGGCGACACGTTCGGGGCCATGTCGGTGAGTGCGCGCTCGGCCTTCACCGCGCCGTTTGCCCCGCTGCTCTTCGACGTGCAGTTCATCGACGTGCCGGTGCCGGGCCGCGAGGCGGAAGTGCTGGCCCAGCTGGAAGCTGTGCTGACCACCCACGACGTGGCCGCGTTCATCTTCGAGCCGCTGGTGCTGGGCACGGCGGGCATGGTGATGTACGAGCCCGACGCCCTGGACACCCTGATCAGCTGCTGTCACGAACACGGCGTGCTCTGCATTGCCGACGAGGTAATGACCGGCTTCGGGCGCACCGGCCAGCTTTTTGCAGCCGATTATCTGCAGACGCAGCCCGACATTATCTGCCTGTCCAAAGGTCTGACGGGCGGTACTATGGCCTTGGGCGCTACCACCTGCACGGCCGCCATCTACGAGGCCTTTCTCAGCGACGACCGGACGCGTACTTTCTTCCACGGCCACTCCTACACCGCCAATCCCGTGGCCTGTACGGCCGGCCTGGCCAGCCTGGAGCTGCTGCTCGCGCCCGAATCGGCCGCCGACCGAGCCCGCGTCGAAGCCCGGCACGCGGCCTTTGCGGCGGAGCTGCGGGGGCAAAGCGGCATTGCCGAGGTGCGGCAGCGCGGCACCATATTGGCCGTGGAGTTTCGCGTGGCCGAGGGCACGTCCTACTTCAGCCGCCTGCGCGACGAGTTTTACGCTCTCAGCCTGGAGCGCGGCGTACTGCTGCGCCCCTTGGGCAACATCGTGTACGTGCTGCCGCCTTACTGCATCACCGACGCCGAGCTGCGCCAAGTGTACGACACCCTGCTGGCCATGCGCGAGCTGGTGCTGCGCCCGGCCCAGGCCGCCGCGCCAGCTGATTTGCCCGAATACCCACATGATTAACCCCGTCGATGTACGCGTGGTCATTCGCGGCTGGGGCAGCGTATCGGCCGCGGGACTGGGCGCTGCGCCGGCCGCCGGGCCTACGTTTCAGCGGCACCCGCAAGCGGCGGTGCCCGTTGCGGCCCTGCCCGCCGCGGCCGAAGCGGCGCTGGACGCCCTGCGCCGCAGCCGCCCCGCCTACCGCGCCCTCGACCGCAGCGTACTGCTGGCCTTGCTGGCCGCGCAGGCAGCTTTCCAGCGGGCCGGCTGGTCGCCCACCGATCCGGCTTCTTTGGCTGTCAGCCTGGGCTCCTCGCGCGGCGCGACGGAGCGGTTGGAGACATTCCACGCCGATTTTCTGCGCGACGGAGTGCCCCCCACGGCTGCCTCGCCGCTGACCACCCTGGGCAACGTAGCCAGCTGGGTGGCCGACAGCGTGGGCGGTGCCGGCGCGGCTATCAGCCACAGCAGCACCTGTAGCACGGCGCTGCAGGCGCTGGGCAACGCCCTGGCCTGGCTGCGGGCCGGGCTGGCCGAACGGTTTCTGGCCGGCGGCACCGAGGCCCCACTTACACCCTTCACCCTAGCTCAGATGCAGGCCCTGGGCATCTACTCCGCACTGCCCGCCACGGAATACCCCTGCCGCCCCGGCGCCGGCGGGCCGTCTACGTTCGTGCTGGGCGAAGGCGCAGCCGTGTTTGCCCTGGAAGCCGTGCCCGCGGCACGCCCCGGCGACCTGCTGCTGGAAAGCGTGGGGTTTGGCTTCGAGGCGACGGGCACCAAAACCGGCCTCACAGCCGATGGCCAGCACTTTCAGCAGGCCGCCCGGCAGGCCCTGCGCTTGGCTGGCCGTCAGCCCGCCGAGGTAGATTTGCTGGTGCTGCACAGCCCCGGCACCCGGGCCGGTGACGCGGCGGAGCGCCGGGCCGTAGAAGCGGTTTTCGGGAAGAATTTGCCGGCTTGTACCTCCAATAAGTGGCAGCTGGGCCACACCCTCGGCGCCTCCGGCGCGCTCAGTCTGGATCTGGCCTTGGGCATTTTGCGCGGCGAAATCAGCTCCGAGCCTTTGCCGTTCGAGTCGTGGCTGAACCAGCGGCCCGCGCCAGCCCGGCCGCGCCGGGTGTTGGTGCAGGCGGCGGGCTTTGGGGGCAATGCAGCCTGTGCCTTGGTGAGTCGGGTCTGACCTTACTCGTTACTGGCAAGGCTGCTGTGCAACGCTCCGTAAATTTTCGAGTATGTTAGCCCGCCGCGCCGTTCATTATCGATTTCGCATGACCCGTTTCGCCCCGCTCTTTTCAGCTGCCGCTGTTTTCTTCGCCTTCACTGCCCATGCGCAGGCGCCTGCTGCCTCCGCTTTGGTTACGCCGCCCGCCGACGCCGACATCCAGAAGATGGTGGGCGAAATTTCGGCCCAGCGCCTCAACGACGACATCTACAAGATGGTATCCTTCGGCACGCGCCACACGCTTTCTGACACCAAGGATAAGAAGCGCGGCATCGGGGCCGCCCGGCGCTGGGTGGAAGACGAGTTTAAGAAGTACGCCAAAGCCAGCGGCGGCCGGCTCAAGGTGGAGCAGGATACCTTCACGGTGAAGCCCGACGGCCGCCGCGTGGATGTGAAGACCGTCATGGCCAATGTGATGGCCACGCTGCCCGGCACCGACCAGAACGATAACCGCGTGTTCATCGTCAGCGGCCACCTCGACTCGCGCGTAACCGACGTGATGAACCGCACCGCCGACGCGCCCGGCGCCAACGACGACGGCTCGGGCGTGGCCATCGTGATGGAGCTGGCCCGCGTGATGTCGACGCGCAAGTTCCCGTGTACCATCGTGTTTGTGGCCGTGCAGGGCGAAGAGCAGAGCCTGATTGGCTCGGGCTACCTGGCCCGCAAGGCCAAGGCCAACAACTGGAACGTGGTGGGCATGCTCAACAACGACATCGTGGGCAACTCGCACGGCCACGACCCCGACCTGAGCGACGCGGGCCGCGTGCGCGTGTTCAGCGAAGGCGTGCCGGCCGGTGAGACGCCCGAGCAGGCCCAGCTGCGCCGCCAGCTTTCCTCCGAAAACGACTCACCCTCGCGCCAGCTGGCCCGCTACGCCAAGCGCGCCGGCGAGCAGTACGTAACGGGCCACGTGGTGGAGCTGGAGTACCGCCCCGACCGCTTCCTGCGCGGCGGCGACCATACGCCCTTCAACCAGCAAGGCTACGCGGCGGTGCGCTTCTCGGAAATGAACGAGGACTTCACCCACCAGCACCAGGACTTGCGCACTGAAAACGGCCGCCCCTACGGCGACCTACCCGAGTACGTCGACTACGAGTACCTGCGCAAAAACACCGGCGTGAACCTGGCTACGCTGGCCGGCTTGGCCCTGGCCCCGGCTGCCCCGCAAAACGTGGGCGTGCTCACGGCCAACCTCACCAACCGCACCGAGCTGAAGTGGGAAGCCCCGGCCACCGGCCGCAAGCCCACCGGCTACGTGGTGCTGATGCGCGAAACGTCGTCGCCGGTGTGGCAGCGGCGCTTCCCGGTATCCGGTACCACGGCCGACCTGCCCCACAGCAAAGACAACTACATCTTCGGCGTGGCAGCGGTGGACGAGCAGGGCCACGAGAGCCTGCCGGTGATTCCGAAGCCGGTGCGGTAAGCTGAGCATTAACGCTTAGCAAAGGCCATCGATGCCAATGGTAACCGGGCCGCCAGCCAGCCGCTGCTGTTCCGGACTCCGCTGTTCATCGTAACGGAGCGCCGTTGAAGGGCACTGTTCAAAACGACAAACCCTACCCTTCCAAAATGGTAGGGTTTGTCGTTTTGAACAGTGCCCTAAAACTCGCAATTACTTATCAAACATACACTTGCTTATCACCCGAGTATTCCGGCACGTCCCATGCGTTAGCATCCCCGAACATTTCGACTGCCTCGCCATGAGCACCGCGCTTCTTATTCTCGGCATTATCCTCGTCTTCCTGGTCCTGGGCCTGCGCATTGCGCAGGAGTACGAGCGCGCCATCGTGTTCCGGCTGGGCCGCTTTACCGGCGTGCGTGGGCCGGGCCTGTACTGGATCATTCCGTTCATCGAGCGGCAGCAGACCATCGATATGCGCACCAAGACGGTGGATTTGGAGCAGCAGGAAACCATCACCAAGGACTCGGTGACCATCAAGGTAAACGCGGTGCTCTGGTTCCGGGTCATTCATCCGGCCGACGCGGTCATCAAGGTGGCCAACTTCAACCAGGCGGTGTACCAGCTTTCCGTCACGGCCCTGCGCAACATCATTGGCCAGCACCAGCTCGACGAGGTGCTCAAGTCGCGGGAGCAGATCAACCGCACCCTGCAACAGATCGTGGATCAGGCCACCGAGCCCTGGGGCGTGAAGATTGAGATGGTAGAAATCAAGGACGTGGAAATTCCCGGCTCCATGCAGCGCGCCATGGCCCGCGAGGCCGAAGCCATCCGGGAAAAGCGCGCCCGCCTCATCAAGGCCGAAGCCGAGCTGGAAGCCTCGCAGAAGCTCACTCAGGGCGCCAAGCAGATGGAAAGCAGCCCGATTGCGCTGGAGCTGCGCCGCATGCAGATGCTCTCCGAAATCGGCATCGACAACAATACCACCACGGTGGTGCTGGTACCCTCCGACTTCACCAACGCCGCCCGTAGCTTCACGCAGATGGTCAATCAGCAGCAGACTGCCTCCTAATTCAACACTCTTCCAGACACTTACTTTATCTGTTTACGCATTTTCACACTACTGTCATGGTCAACGTAACCCGCCAGGCCGACACTTTTGTCTTCGACGTGCAGGGCCTGCACAAGCTTTGGGCCTTCAAAAGCCAACTCCAGATTCCGGCCGCGCACATCCGCACGGCCCGCCAGGACCCCAAGGCGCTGGGTGGCTGGTGGAAGGGCTGGCGCATGCCCGGCACCCACGTTCCGGGCCTGCTCACGGCCGGCACCTACTTCAAAGATGACCGCCGCATTTTCTGGGACGTGCACGACGAACGGCAGGCCGTCATTATCGAGCTGGAGCACGAGGATTACGACCAGCTCATCATTGAAGTGGCCGACCCGGACGCCGTGATTCAGCTGCTCACCAGCGGCCGCTGAGGCCTCCGTTTTTTTGTCGGCGGGGTAGTGTGTGAACCGCCGATTCCGTCAACCCTTTTTCCCTTCTATTTCCATGGATTGGCACCACGAACATTCTTTGGGCTGGGGCACGTTGGCTCTGGTAAATGCCGCCCTGGCGCAGGGCAAAGGCCGCAGCGGTGTGTCTTGGTTTATCCTCTCCCTGCTGCTCGGCCCCATTGCCACGCTGCTCCTGATTTTGAGCCGCCCGCGCCCGGTGGACGGCATCCGCTAATGAATGCGGGCTGCGCACTTACTTTGCTGAGTGATGAACTCACTTGCGGCCATGATTATTCGCGAAGCCACCCCGGAGGATATCGACCAGCTGACGACGGTGCGGCTGGCCGTTCGGGAAAACGTGCTGCACACGCCCGGCCTGGTTACGCCCACCGCCTACGTCGACTACCTCACCCAGCGGGGCAAAGGCTGGGTAGCCGTGACGCCCGCGGGCACGGCCACGGGGTTTGCCATTGCCGATTTGCGCGGCCACAGCATCTGGGCCCTGTTCGTGCACCCCGACTACGCTGCGCAAGGCATCGGCAAGCAGCTGCACCGGCTGATGCTGGATTGGTACTTCGCCCAAACCGCCGAGCCGGTGTGGCTGAGCACCGCGCCCGGCACCCGGGCCGAGGCGTTTTACCGCCGCCAGGGCTGGCAGGAAACCGGGCGCACCAGCAGCGGGGAAGTGCGGTTTGAGCTGACGGCGGAGCAGTGGAAAGTCCAGAAGCACCTCCAGCAAGCTTAGCATGCCCGACTCAGCTTTTTTGGTGCTCAACCGTGTAGCCCAAGATCAACTGCCGCTGTCGGCCGGGCTGGCTTGGTTTGACGAGCTGTCCGACGAAGACCAGCAGGCGGCTATGAACGAGTTGCACTTCTATGTGCATCAGGCCCGCCCTACGCCGGAAGTAGTGCAGCGGGCCACCGAAACCGCGCCCATCAGGCCGGGCGCCACGCCCCTGGCGCTGCTGCGAAAGTTTCCCTTTCCCGTAGCATTGCGCAAAGTGACCAGCTTGCGGGCCGACGAGCGGCGCAACGCGTTTGCGGCCCTACTCACCGTTTTCTGCCTCGCCGACACCGAGCGCCGCATTACCCAGTGTCGCGGCCGTTGCGGGCACGACTGGCACCAGTTGCCTGCCATGCCGTAGCCGCTGCGCGGCGTTACTTTGCGGGCATGTCGCTGTTTGCTCCTCTCAGCCTGCTCCCCGCTTTCTTCGTCGCCGTATTCGCCGCTGGCTCTGGCCAGGCTGTGACCACGTTGCCCCGTCCGGAAAGTACTGGCTTCAGTCACCCCAAGCCGGCTTTCGATGTGGTGCCGCTGGGCGTAAAGGGCGGCCTCGACGAAAGCAACCTGTCGGCTTACCTCGTGGCCCCGACCGGCAGTCAGGACTTTATCTGCCTCGATGCGGGCACCGTGTACAGCGGCGTGCGGCAAGCCGTACGGCAGCGCGTGTTCCGGGAGTCCGCCGAAGCCGTCATTCGCCGGCGCATACGGGCCTACTGCATTTCACACCCGCACGTCGACCACGTGGCCGGGCTGCTGCTCAACGCCCCGGACGACACCGCCAAGAGCATTTACGGCACCGAAGCCTGCCTGCGCGTGCTGCAGCGGGATTATTTTAACTGGCAGACCTGGCCGAATTTTGGCGACGCCGGCCCGGCCCCCAGCCTGCGCAAGTACCAGCTGCGCACCCTCGCGCCGGGCGAGGAAACCAGCGTGCCGACCACCGCCCTGAGCGTGCGCGCCTTCCCGCTCAGCCACGGCCCCAACTACCCGAGCACGGCTTTTCTGGTGCGCTATGAGCAGAGCTACGTGCTGTACTTGGGCGACACCGGCGCCGACGAGTTGGAGCACAGCCAGCGGCTACGTGAGCTGTGGCAGGCCGTGCAGCCGCTGGTAGCCGCCGGGCAGCTACGAGGAATTTTCATCGAGGCCTCCTACCCCAACGAGCAGCCCGACAACCAGCTGTACGGCCACCTCACACCCACGCGCCTGCTGCAGGAGTTGGGCGTGCTTGGTCAGCTCACCGGTCCCGAAGCGCTGCGGGGGTTGCCGGTTATCGTCACGCACCTCAAGCCCACGAGTGCGAACGAGGCCACGATTCGGCGGCAGCTGGCAGCGGCCAACACGCTCGGACTGCGGCTGATTTTTCCGCGGCAGGGGCAGCGGCTACGGCTGTAGCGGGCAGCGAAGCAGCCCGGTGGCAGACGAGCAAAAAGTGGCTTTATGCTCGCTTCAGCCTACCTTTCGCAAAATCCCTGCTTCGCCGAACATGAAAAATATTGCGCAAGTATTCCTCGCCTCCTGCCTTGCGCTGCCGGCCTGGAGCCAGAGCCTGCACTCCCCTGCCAACAAGCTGGCGCTGCGCTTCAGCCTCAGCCCGGCCGGCGAGCCAACCTACCAGCTCAGCTTCGGTTCGCGCACCGTGCTCAAGCCCAGCCGGCTGGGCGTGCTGGTGCAGGATCAGGCCGGGTTTGCGCAGGGCCTGACGGTGGTGCGCATGGATTCGGCGCAGCACGACGAGACGTGGCAGCCGGTGTGGGGCGAGGTCAAAAGCATCCGCAACCGCTACAAGGAGCTGCTCGTGACGCTGCAGCAGCCGGGCCCGGAGCAGCGGCAGGTGCAGGTGCGCTTCCGCCTCTACGACGACGGCCTGGGCTTCCGCTACGAGTGGCCCCGCCAGCCCAACCTGCAGTACTTCACCGTGATGGGCGAACGGACTGAGTTCAACCTGCCGGCCGACCACAAGGCCTTCTGGATACCCGGCGACTACGATTCCAACGAGTACGCCTACACCACTTCGCGCCTGAGTCAGGTCAACAGCGGCGGCATCACGCCCATTCAGCTGAAGTCGGACCCGAAGCGGGTGCAGACGCCGCTGATGCTCAAATCGGACGACGGACTGTACGTGAACATTCACGAGGCGGCCCTGGTGAACTACCCGGCCATGATGCTGGACGTGAGCCCGCGGGGTTTCGGCCTGACGGCGCACCTGGTACCCGCGGCCACCGGCGCGGCGGCTTACCTGCAGGCGCCCGAGCACACGCCCTGGCGCACCATCGTGGTGAGCGACAAGGCGCCCGAGGTGCTGGCCTCCAAGCTGATTCTGAACCTGAACGAGCCGACCAAGCTCACGGACACGGGCTGGATCAAGCCGCAGAAGTTCGTGGGCGTGTGGTGGGAAATGCACGTCAACCGCTCCTCCTGGAACTACTCCGATGCCTCCAACCTCAAGCTGGCCGACACCGATTGGCAGGCCCTGAAACCCAACGGCCACCACGGCGCCAACACGCAGAACGTGAAGCGCTACATCGACTTTGCTGCCCGGCACGGCATCGGGGGCGTGCTGGTGGAGGGCTGGAACGTGGGCTGGGAAGACTGGGCCGGCAACTGGAAGGAGGAAGTATTCGACTTCGTGACGCCTTACCCCGACTTCAGCGTGCCGGAACTCCAGCAGTACGCCCAGCAGAAGGGCGTCAGGCTCATTATGCACCACGAAACCTCCGGCTCGGTCACCAACTATGAGCGGCGCCAGGACCGCGCCCTCACCTTCATGCAGGAGCACGGCTACGACGCGGTGAAAACCGGCTACGTGGGCCGCATCATCCCCCGCGGGGAGCACCACGACGGCCAGTGGATGGTGAACCACTACAACCGCACCGCCGCCAACATGGCCCAGCGGCGCATTATGGTGGACATGCACGAGTCGGTGCGGCCGACGGGGCTGCACCGCACTTATCCCAACTGGCTGGCCTCGGAAGCAGCCCGCGGCAACGAGTTCAACGCCTGGAGCGAAGGCAACGCGCCCGAGCACGAAACCATCCTGCCCTTCACCCGCCTCATGGGCGGCCCCATGGACTACACGCCCGGCATCTTTCAGATCAAGCTGGAAAGCTGGAACCCGGCCCGCAACCAAGGCAAGCAGGTACATACCACGCTGGCGAAACAGCTGGCCCTGTACGTGACCCTGTACTCGCCGCTGCAGATGGCTGCTGACCTGCCCGAAGCCTACGAAAAGCATCCCGACGCTTTCCAGTTCATCAAGGATGTGGCCGTGGACTGGGACGATACGCGCATCCTCGCCGCCGAGCCCGGCGACTACCTCGTGACGGCCCGCCAGGCCAAGGGCAAGAACGAGTGGTACCTCGGCGCCATCACCGACGAAAACGCGCGCCAGCAGACGGTGAAGCTGGACTTTCTGCCCGCCGGCCAGAAGTACCAGGCCACCATTTACGCCGACGGCAAGGGCGCTTCATGGGATAAAAACCCACAGGCCTACCAGATCCGGAAGCAGACGGTGGACAGCAAATCGACGCTGAAGCTGCAGCTGGCCCCGGGCGGCGGCGCGGCCGTGAGCTTCAAGCCTGTGAACCGTTAAGTACCCCCGTGAGCCCCGTGGCACCCTTGCCCGACAATCATAGACTCGAAACCATCCGCACCGTTGTCGCGCAGCTCAACGCCGGTTACTCGCTACGCGACTAGGCCAGCAGTGATGGTAGCAGCGAAAACAACCGCGCCCGGGACCGTTTGGCCCCGGGCGCGGTTGCGTTTGGCTCAGACGATGGGTTAGCGCTTCTTCCCGACTTCCTTGAGCAACTGCTCGTTCAGGCGGGTGTACTCGTCCTTGGTACGCTCGTTTTGCTCGTTTTTCACCAGCGCCAACGACTGCCGCGCGGCTTCGGCAGCTTCGTCTTTGCGGTTGGCCTTCTGCAGCATCTTGCCTTTCCAGTAGTAGGTGTAGTAGCTGGGCTGCTGCTTGATAACCTCGTCGAGCCAGGCTACGGCCTGGTTGATGTCCTTGTCGGTGCTGTAGTAATACTGCGCGGCGGCGAAGTAGGGCTTGCGGTCCGTCTTCATGGCCTCCTGGATCTGGGCCATGATGCGGGCGTCGGGGTCGGCCACGATGGGCACGCTTACCCGGGTTTTGTCCCAGCGAATGGTGAGGTCGGCGGCCTCGGGCTGCAGGTTCTCCAGTACCATCGAAAACGACTCCATGGCCGTGTTGGAGGTGCGGGGCTTGGCCGTCACGCGCACTTGGTCCAGTTCGGGACGGTAGTCGTAGGCCCCCCACTGCGAGGTATCCTTGTTCAGGATAATGGTCCACTCCTTCGGATCAGGAATGGTAAACAGGGCGTAGGTACCGGCCGGCACCACCTGCCCGCCAAACTTCACTTCTTCGCCAAACTTGATGCGCGTGGAAGAGTTGGCCCCGGTGCGCCACACTTCGCCGTAAGGCACCAGCTTGCCGAACACGTCGCGGCCGCGCTTGGAAGGGCGCGCGTACACCATCTCGATGTAGGACGTGGAAAAGTCCTCCCGCGTGTGCACGGTCGGGCTCATGGCTGGTAAGCGAAGTTGCTGCGCCTGCAACGGCGCCGTGGCCAAGCTACACAGACAGCCGGCCAGACAGAGGGTCAAAATACTTTTCATGCACGGAGAGGTGTGGGAGATGAGCAACTCGTAGCAAACATCGGCCCAGCTGGCCCTCCGAACGGCCTTTTTCCGAACGTTTGTTCGTAAAAAACTTCCTCTGCCCGTGGCGGGGCTCCGTTCGGCCAAAGCCAGTGAGTACAACGCGGTTTGGCCCAGCCTATTGCCTGGGCCGGCACAAAACTAGCCCGCCGCACCCGAAGCCCGGTCGCGCTGGTTGGGGCGGCGGCTTGGCGGCGTGCCGTTCGGCGCCGTATCTTGTTGTATGCGTGCTGGCTTACCCTTGCTGACTTTTTTGCTTGCCCATTACTTTTTGGGGCGGCGGCCGGCACCTGCCCACCCTGCGGCGGCCACGCCTACCGAGCTGGTCATCGTGGGCACGGTGCACCGGCCCACGCGCCTGTTCAACCCCGATTCGGTGATGCGTATTCTGGAGCGCGTGCGGCCCGACCTGATTCTGGTGGAGCTGGACAGCACCTTTTTCACACCCGCCTTCGAGCTAAAAATGCCGGGCCGCGAAAACGAAGACCTCGGCGTGGCGCGCTACCGGCGCCTGCACCCCGCGGTGCCCATGCGCCCCTTTGACTACGAGGGCCGCAACGAGTTTACGCGCCAGCACGAGCTGCTCACGCGCCCCGGCGAGGTGCTGGCCCTGCTCGACGGGCTGTACCAGAACCGCCTGCTCACCCCCGCTCAAGGCCAGGTGCTCGACCGTTACTACGCTCTGACGGACTCGCTGAACCGCTACGCCCGGCAGCGCCCCTATGTCATCAATCAGCCCGCGGTGTACGCGCTGGCAGCCCGGCGCCAGCAGTACCAGTACCAGAAGCTGAACGAGGTGGTAGCCGCCCGCCGCGAAATGGCCGATTACCGCGCGTTCTGCCGGCTCAACGCTGACTTCTGGGACCAGCGCAACCAGGCCATGGCCCGCCACATCCGCCACTACACCCGCCAGCACCGGGCGCGGCGCATCGTGGTGCTGGTGGGCCACGCGCACAAGTACTACCTGCTGCGCGAGCTGACGCCCCACGCCGCGGCGGAGGGATTTCGCCTGCGCGAGTATTACGAGTATGTTCAGCGCTGAGCCATTCCGGCCCGGCTATTGGCAGAAAATTGTCGGTGCACTTGCTAGAAATTGCACCATTATGTTCGTACTTGCGGCCGCAAAGCCGGCAGGCCCCTTTTCTGCTGCCGGGTTTGTACTTCGATGATGTTGGCTACGGCTTGCCTGTTTTGCGCTTTCACGGCTTCGGCCGCCACGTCCGTTTCGGCGGCGAAGGCAGCCGTGTGTCTGGGCAGCAAGAAACGCAAGGGCGCTAAACGGGTAAAACATACCCGCCGCTGACCGTCGCCTGCTCGTTGCTCGTCTTTTCGACTCTGAAAGTAACCCGCGCCGGTCCTTGTGAACCGGCGCTTTTTTTATGCGTTTTACCAAGCAACCGGCCCCGTTCGGTTGCGTTTTTGACCTCACACTTTCGCTGATTCCATGAAAGTTCTCAAGTTCGGCGGTACGTCCGTCGGGACGGCCGAGCGGATGCGGGCCGTAGCCGGGCTGATCCAAGCCCCCACCGGGCAGCGCATCGTGGTGCTCTCGGCCATGTCGGGCACCACCAACGCGCTGGTCAACATCGCCAAGCTGCTTTACGAAGGCGACACCCGGGCCGGCACGCTTCAGATCGAGGTGCTGCGCCAGCACTACCACATCGTGACCAAGGAGCTGCTGCCCGATGAGGATACGGTCGCCGAAGGCCTGAAGCTGGTGGACGAGTCGTTCAAGAGCATCTTCAACCTCACGCGCCAACCCCTCGGAGCGGCCGGAGAAAAGGTGATTCTGGCCCAGGGCGAGCTGCTGAGCACCCGGCTGTTTCACCTCTACCTGACGCGGGTGCGCGGCGAGCGGGCCGTGCTGCTGCCGGCGCTGGAGTTCATGCGCCTCGACCAGAACGAGGAGCCCGACGCGGCTTACATCCGGGAGCATCTGGCCGCGCAGCTGGATCAGTACCCGGAGGAGCAGCTCTTTATCACGCAGGGCTACATCTGCCGCAACGTGCAGGGCCACATCGACAACCTCAAGCGCGGCGGCTCCGACTACTCCGCTTCGCTGATCGGGGCGGCGGCCGGGGCCGAGGAAATTCAGATCTGGACCGACATCGACGGGCTGCACAACAACGATCCGCGCGTGGTGGAGGACACCTACCCCATCCGCGAGCTGTCGTTCGACGAGGCGGCCGAGCTGGCCTACTTCGGCGCCAAGATTCTGCACCCGAGTTCGGTGCTGCCGGCGCGGGAGCACGGCATTCCGGTGCGCCTGCTCAATACGATGCAGCCCGAAGCACCCGGCACCCTGATTTCGGCTCATACCGGCGAGGAGGCCATCAAGGCCGTAGCCGCCAAGGACGGGCTGACGGCCATCCGCATCAAGAGCAGCCGCATGCTGCTGGCGTACGGCTTTCTGCGCAGCATCTTCGACGTGTTCGAGAAGTTTCGCACGCCCATCGACATGATTACGACCTCGGAAGTGGCCGTGTCGCTGACCATCGACGACGCCTCGCGCCTGCCCGAAATCCTGGAGGAGCTGCGCAGCTTCGGCACCGTGGAAGTAGACCACGACCTGACCATCATCTGCCTGGTGGGCAACCTGGTACAGGAGCAGCACGGGGCCGCCGGCCAGGTGTTCGACACGCTCCGCAACGTGCCGCTGCGCATGATCAGCTACGGCGGCTCGCCCAACAACATCAGCATCCTTATCAACACCGCCGACAAGCGGCGCACCCTACTGGCCCTGAACGAAGGGCTGTTTCGCCGCGCCACGGCTGCCCTGTAGCCCATCCGTTTCCTGCGCGTGCCCCGGCTGACGTAGCAGCGGCGGTCCTCCGACGACCGGTGCCGCCGCTGCCGTTCACCGATACGCGCACAGGAAACGGGTGCTCCGCTGCGCCTACTTCCTCCTCACCATGCCTTTGCAACTTCCGGCCGACCTTTCGACCCGGCCCACGCCCTTTTACCTCTACGACCTCGGCCTGCTCGGCCGCACGCTGACGGCTGCCGCCGAGGCCGCTCGTCAGCACGACATTCAGGTGCATTACGCCCTGAAAGCCAACTCCAACGCGCCCATTCTGGAACTGGTGCAGCAGCACGGCTTCGGCGCCGACTGCGTCAGCGGCAACGAGGTGCAGTGCGCCCTCGACGCGGGCTTTGCGCCCGACCACGTGGTGTTTGCCGGTGTGGGCAAGTCCGACGCGGAAATCAACCGCGCCCTAGCCGCCGACATCTGGTGCTTCAACGTGGAATCGGCGCCCGAGCTGGCCATCATCGATGAGCTGGCCGGGGCGCAGGGCCGCCGGGCCCGCGTGGCCCTGCGCCTGAACCCCAACGTGGACGCGCGCACCCACCACTACATCACCACCGGCCTGGAAGCCAACAAGTTTGGCATCAACATGACCGACTTGCCGCAGGTGCTAGAGCTGCTGCAAGGCCTGCGGAACGTGGAGCTGGTGGGCTTGCACGTGCACATCGGCTCGCAGATTACCGACTTGTCGGTGTTCGAAACGCTGGCTGGGCGCGTCAACGAGCTGCAGCAGTGGTTTGAGCACCGCGGCATCCAGCTACCACACCTGAACGTGGGCGGCGGCCTGGGCGTGGACTACCACCAGCCCGACGGCCATCTGGTACCTGACTTCGCCAGCTACTTCGGCATTTTTGGCCGCTTGTTGCAGCGCCGGCCGGGCCAGCAGGTGCACGTGGAGCTGGGCCGCGCCCTGGTGGCGCAGTGCGGTACCCTGGTGAGCCGGGTGCTGTACGTGAAGGAAAGCCAGCAGACAAGCTTTGCCATTCTGGACGCAGGCATGACGGAGCTGATTCGCCCGGCCCTGTACCAGAGTTACCACCGCATCGAGAACCTGACCAGCCGGGCACCGGAGCGTACGTACGACGTGGTAGGCCCCATCTGCGAGTCTTCCGACACCTTCGGGCGCAAAGTAAGCCTGCCCGAAACGCGCCGCGGCGACGTGGTGGTACTGCGCACCGCGGGTGCCTACGGGGAGGTAATGTCGTCGCGGTATAACCTGCGCGACAAGGCCGAGGCTGTGTACGTATAGCGGCCGCGCCGGCCGTCATTGCGAGGACGCAGGACAAAGCAACCGTCGGAAGGCGTAGCCAGTTCTTCCTCTAGTAGCGCCGCCAACATAATCCCTACTACCCGAAAACAGCCCCGCCCGAAACCAGAATTGATGGTTTTGGGCGGGGCTGTTCTATGCCGGTTTCAGGCTGCTGCCAGTGGTGGCATCGTGCCGCGAGAGGAAAGATTGGCTGCGCCTTCCTACGGTTGCCGTGCTTCGCTCGCAATAACAACGGAGTGAGCCGTCTGCGCTGTAATCAAGCAGCTCGTTACCGGCTATAGTAAATGCGCCACGGACCGATGTGCTCGTGCTCCGTCAGGCCCTGCACCAACGCCTGGCGGCCGGCGGGCAGGTCGCCTTTGACCAACACCACCGGGCGCTGGCGCAGCAGCGGGCCCAGCGCGGTAGTGTCGGCCGGGTCGCGCAGGTTGATGAGGTTTTGGTGCCAGTTGTCGCCCACTTCAAACTGCGTTTCGCGCTGCAGGGCGCTGTTGCCATCATACAGTGAGACGGGTAGGCGGTGCTGCTCGAAGGCCAGGGAGGGTAGCAGCTCGTTGTAGACCAGCACGGGGCGGTCGGCCAGGTGCAGCTCCCGGAGTCGCTCGGCCACCGGGCGGCTGCCGTTGGCGCGGGCTTCGATCTGGCCAAGGATGGGCTTGGCGGCGGCCAACAGGCCCACGGTGAACAGCACCGCCATGACCAGCAGGCGCGGTGCAATGCGCACTTCCTCCCAGAACATGTGCGTGAAGAGCAGCAGCAGCACGCCCGCTGCCGGCCACAAGGCCGTAGCCGGGTTGATGTTCAGGTTGAACTGGGGGCCCAGCAGCGGCAGCAGGCACAACCCGCCCAGCAGGAGCCCGAACAACGCCATGAAGCCTACGTACCAGCGCAGCAGCACGGCATCGGTGCGGCGGCCGAGCAGCTCCACGGTGAGCAGGGCCATGCCGGGGAAGATGGGCAGCACGTAGAGCAGCAGCTTGGATTTGGACAAGGAGAAGAACAACAGCGGCACCAGTACCCACCAGAGCAGCACCTGCTGCCAGCGCCGCCCCAGGCCACGCCAACCGTTGCGCACCAGCTCGGTGAGCAGCGTGGCCGACCACGGCAGAGACCCTACTGGAGCCAGCACTACGTAGAACCACCACGGCTTGGCGCGGTTGAAAGTGGCCGCATCGGCGAAGCGCTGCACCGTCTGCTTAAACAGGAAATAACTGATGAAGTCCCGGTTTTCGAGCACCAGGCCGATGTACCAGCTCAGGCCCACCACGGCAAACAGCACGCCGGCCAGCAGGTGATGCGCGCTCCAGGGGCGTCGCGGCGTATCCTTGGTGAAGTGCAGGCTGATGACGGCCATCAGCGGCAGCACCGCCGCCACCGGTCCTTTGGTGAGAAAACCCAGCCCCAGCATCAGCCAGGCCAGGTACAGCCAGCCAATGCCGCTGCGCCGGGACGGCGTGGCGTGGTAGCGCAAAAAGGCGTAGGCCGAGAGCAACTCCAGCGTGGCCAGGTAAGCGTCGGTGGTGACGTTGAGGGCCGAAATGAGGATGACGGGCATGGTGGCGTACACCACGGCAGCGGCCAGGGCGCGGCGCCGGTCGCCGGCAAACAGCAGCCGCCCCAGCCCGTACACCAGCGCCACCTGCAGCAGCACGGCCAGCACCGGCAGCACCCGCACGGCCCCGGCCGAGCCTCCGAACAGGCCCAGGCTGGCTGCCGTGAGCCAGTACGTCACCGGGGGCTTGTGGAAGTGCTGAATGCCGAGCAGGCGCGGGTGCAGCCAGTCGCCGCCGGTCAGCATTTCGCGGCCGATTTCGGCGTAGCGGGCTTCGCTGCTCTCCAGCACGCCCCAGGCGTTCAGGTTCAGGAAAAACGCCCCGCCCAGCACTGCCAGCAACAACCACAACCACAGGCGCGACGACATCGGGGGCAAAGCAGGCATAAGCGAGCAAGTAGGAAAGATGCGGCAAAAGTACGCCAAAACCCGCCTCCCTGCGCAGCTACGGCCACCCGTCCCACGCGGCACCGCGCGTCAGCTACGCGCCCCAACTCGCCGGGCGCCGTAGCTTCGCGGCCATGAAGCGAAGAACCTTGTGCACCGGCCTTCTGCTTCTAACTCTGGCCTTGGCAGCGCACGCGCAATCCGGGCCGGCGGTGCAGCACCTCGTGCTCGGCCAGGCGCACCTGCTGACGGGCCGCACGCCCAATGCGGCGCTCGGACCGGAAACCTACCGCATGGCTGGGGGTACCGTGGCCTACCGCAACCGCCGCCGCGAAGCCGATGCCGACTACAATACCGACGTCACCGTGGGCCTGCGGGCCGGGGCGGGCCACGCCCGGCGCACCGCCGCCAACAACGGCATCCAGCAACGGCCGCTGTGGGGCCTGAACGCCTTTGCCGCCGCCGATGGCCGGTATTTCGGGGCTTCGTTGGGCGGGTGGCTGGGCCGCCTGGGCTACTTCCGCGGCGGTGAAAGCCGCCTTGCCCATGCCCTGCCGCAGGTGCGGGCCCGCGGTGGCCGCCTCGATGGCCCGCATGCCCAGCTCGACTACGCCGACGAATTCAACGGCTTTGGCAACCCGCCCCTGCGCCTGGCCGCCGGCCTGGGCTTTCCCACGGTGCCGGTGCTGCTGCGGGCCGGCGCGGCCATTCCCACACTGGCCGCCGAAGGCAGCGAGGTACAGCTATTTGCCCAGGTGCAAGCCCGCCTGGGCCGCGCGCTGCAGGTGCAGGCTTATTGGCAGCCGCGCTTTCACGCCACCGCTCCTACGCAGCTGGCTTTCGGGCTCGGCTACGTGCCCTAGCCGCCCAGCCGCCGGATCAGCCAGAGCACGGTGCTGAGCAACAGGCTCACGAGCAGCATGGACGCCAGCGGCGCGTAGAAGCGGAAGCCCGGCCGCTCCACCCGGATGTCGCCGGGTAGGCGGCCAAACCAGCTCAGCAGGCTGCCGCCGCCCAGCCACAGGAAGGCGCCGAACACGGCCAGCCCTAGACCGAGCATGACGAGGAGTTTACCGAGTTGAGGGGACATGGCGGGCAAAAAATACACCCGTTCGATACGCAATGCGCTCCGAACGGGTGCATGGCAGTGGCCGCGGGCCAGTTTTTTTAAGGACGCGGCTTACTCCGGCTTGGCGTAGAAAGCTGCCAATGAGCGTGTATACACGCAGTAGTTGATGGGGTACCGCACCTGAAACACCGTAGGCTCCTTGGCGCCCGCGGGGACCAGCATCAGGCTGCTCTTGCCATTTACGTTGCCGCGCTCCAGCCCGAGCCCCTCGCGGTTGTCGAACTTCACGTCGAGGTAGTACAGGTAGGGCGCTATCCAGGTTACGTAGCCCATCTTGCTCGTGCCCGACAAACTGCGGATTTCCAGGTCTTTGCAATTGCGGGCAATGGCCTGCTGAAACTCCACGGCGTTCAGCGGCTTGCCGCGCAGCACGGGCATCACGTCCCACTGCCCGTCGAGCAGCACCCACTTCTGCTGATCGGGCAGCCAGGTTTCCAGCAGCACGTGGCCGGCACCGCTGTCGGTGGTTTCCACGTCCTTGGTTTTCAGTCCGAGCACCCGCGACTTCAGCCCGTAGGCATTCAGGCAGGACGTGGCCACGATGCCGTATTCCACGCAGCGAAACTGCTTGCCCTGCTTCACTTCTTCCAGAATGGACAGCGCGTCGTTTTTGGTGGGCTCGTTGCTGCCGTTGTGGTTCCACTGCTGATGCACCCAGTGCAGCAAGCGCAGGGCGCGCTCGGTGTCGTTTTTAGCGCCCTGCACCACGGCGTCCAGGTGGTATTGCTGGCGCAGCTGCGCGAGGTAAGCATTGTCGCGGCCAGCCTCGTACCGAAAGGCGAAGGGCGCAGCCGGACGCGCGCCGTCGAAGCGCAGGGGCTCGGCGGCAAAGGCGGTGGTGCGCAGCTCCGTGAGGGCGTAGCGGCCGTCGTCGAGGTGCACGTAGAAGCGCTGCATCTCGCCAGGCCTGAGGGTGTAGCGGATGGAATCCTGATCGGTGCGGAACACTACGGCTTCCTTGGCCGCGTGCAAAGGCAACGTCAGCACATCAGGGCTGGCTTCCGGAGCAATGCGCCAGTTGCCGCGTACCCATTCGCGCCCGAGGCGGTAATCGGCCTGGGCCGCGTGCGCCTTGATGACGGGCAGGCCCTGGTAAGTGGAAGATTGGGCAAAGGCAGTAGTGCCTGACAGCAGCAGACCGGCCAGCAGCAAAGTTTTCATAGCGGTTGAGAGAACCAAGGGTGTACTCGCCTAGATGTTCCCTGGCCGATGGCCGTTGCCTGCCTGAGCGCTTTTCAGCTGCTTTTTCTGCGCGCAGCCGTCAAACCAACACGGTACCAGTCCCCAACGCTTTTAGCCCACGAAGGACAAATACACTGACGTTACGGCCACCACCACGGCAGTGTAGGCCCCCAGCGCCCACCATTCCGCACGCCGGCTGAAGTCATAGGGGTAGCGCTGCCGGATGCGCTGCTGCACCCACACAGAGGCCATGAACCCGATGAACACCACGGCCAACGCTACCTGACTGGGCAACACCTGCCGAAACATCAGCAGCAGCGCCAGCAGCGGCACTAGGCCCACGAGGTAGCCCAGCAGCCGCGCCCGAAACAGCGCGCTGGTCGGTGGAGGGGGCGGCAAGGGTTGCGGTTTGGCTTTGGACTTGGGTTTGGAAGGCATGCTTGAAAGGAAAAAGCTAGGCGCGGACAATGGCCAGCGCAATATCGGCAACCACGGGCGGAAGCGCGAGGCACAGCTCCCCGGCCGAAACGGCGGCGGTCAGCTGCCCAAGGGGCCGCCCCGCCTGCGTGTCCCACAGCGTGATGTGGTAGGCCCCAGCTGCCAGGCCGGGTACCATCAGCTGCACGGGCAGCGGCTTGGCGGTTTTGAGCACCAGCCGCTGCCGGTCGCGCCGGTCCTGACGCAGCAGCCACACCACGGCCTGCCGCTCGTCGCCGCAGGCAAAGGCCGCGAAGGCCGGCGTCGACAGCTGCACCTGGGTATCGAGGTTGCGGCGGCGAAAGCGCGGCCAGTTGATGAGCTGGCAGAAGTCGGCCAGGCTGCGCTGGGCGGCTCGCATGCCGGGCGTGAGCTGGTGCGGGTGGCGGTAGGGCCAGCGCAATCCGCCCCCGGCTCCGCCCGCCGCCAGGTGCGCCCACTGCATATGCCGGAAGTACTCATCGTCGAACGGTTCGGGCAGGGTGCGGCGCCGGAAGGCGGCAATGGGGCCGTGTTCGGTATCGAAAAACGGGCGGGCGGGCGACAGGTGAGCCAGGGCTTCGCGCACCAGCTCGGCCGTGCGGCGGGCCGGGGCCACGGTGTTGCGCGGCCGGTCGATGGTGGCCTTGTCGTAGAAGTGGGTGGTGGCGAAATCGAGCTGCGGGTGACGGAAAATTACCTCTGCCAGCTCCGGGTGCTCGGCCAGCGTGGGCCCAAACACCGACACGGTCTGCAAGTGGCTACGGCCGTGAAAGCGCAGCTCCTCGGCTTGCAGGTGCCGTCCCACGTCATCGATAAACTCGGCGAAGTGGGCAGTGCTGCGGCCGGCGTGCAGCGGGTGAATTTCATTCCACAAGTCCCAGCCAAACAGCGCCCCGCTCCCGCCCCACCGCTCGGCCGCGAAGCTCAGGCGGCTTTTGATGGCCTGCCGGGTAGCCGGGCAGCGCAGCCATTGCGTGCGCCGGGCGCAGGGGCCGCCCTGTAGCTGATTGTAAGGATGATGTCCCCAGCGCCGCCACATCCAGAACGTGTCGTAGGGCGTGAGCAGCAGGCGCAGACCGTGCTTTTCGCAGAGCCCGAATAGGTCGTCCCAGAACTGCACCATATTGGGCTGAAAGCGCCCGACGGGCCGCTCCAGGTAGCGGTTCTCCGTCTGGCAGTACTCCAGCATCAGGCGCAGCACCGTTACGCCGTGCGCCGCCAGCCAGACCAGATGTCCTTCAACAGCCGCCACGTTCTGGCGCCGAAACAGACCTGCCAGTTCGGGCCAGGTCACGGCGTCGTTCTGACCGATGGGCGTCCACGGCCGGCCGTCGTCGGTGATGAAGTAGGGCGCGGCAGGCGCTACCTGAATCCAGGGCAGCGGCGCGGCGCAAGTGCCAGATAAGGGCTGAACTACAGCAGGCAAGGGTTTAGCGAATCCCGAAGGCTGCCGGGCTGCTGGGCACGAAGTCCAGCACCAGCGAGTTCATGCAGTAGCGCTTGTAGGTAGGCGGCGGACCGTCGTTGAAGATGTGGCCCAGGTGCGCGTCGCAGCGCCCGCAGAGCACTTCGATGCGCTCCATGCCGTGGGTGTGGTCTTCTTGATAGCGTACGGCTTTGGCGCGCAGCGGCTCGAAAAAGCTGGGCCAGCCGCACTCACTGGCAAACTTGGCGTCGGAGCGAAACAGGCCGTTGCCGCAGGCGGCGCAGTAGTAAGTGCCGCGGCCGGTGGCGTTCCAGTACTTGCCCGTAAAGGCGCGCTCGGTGCCCTTGCCGCGGGCTATCTGGTACACCTCCGGCGTCAATACTTTCTGCCACTGCGCATCCGAGACGCGCAGGCGGGTGGTGTCGGTACGGGAGTAGTACGGGTTGGTAGGCTTGGCCGTCGCAGCCGTTTTGGAGGCCGACGTGCTGGTTTTGGAGCGGGTGGTTTGTGCCAGCGAGACAGTTGTCCAGGTCAGCAAGGCAACCAGCAGGCTGGTTAGTCGGAAGTACATGCGTTGGAAAGAAAGGTTGTTTACCATACGCCGCCGCTGGGGCGGTTGGTTCTTGGGCGGCGTAAAGAATTAGACGGATCTACTGTCTGGTTACAACCCACCTTGAAGAATGTTGCGGCCCGTTTCGTCCTCTGGCAGAAATGAAGCATAGCGGTTGGCTTTGCCCAGCTGAATCCAGAGTCTACCACACTGCTCACACTGATACACATGGCGGAAACATCCACGTAATAACGGCTGATTAAATCAGCAATCAGACTTTCATCCGTCAAGTCAGTAGGATACCCTTCGCTGAAGTTCTGACGAATCCAATCGGTTCTACGACCTTCCTGCGTAGCCTTCACCAACCCGGCCAGCGCGTTCGGCAGAATCTCATACAAGAACTCCTGATGCTGATCCGGCAGCAAATTGGCTTTGTAGCTCAGGTCATCCGTCTGGTCAACGATGACGTGGCCACAGTTACAGAGCAGCTTACCCATTAGCTCATCATGCCTTCTTCTCGAACACGAACTTCACTTCGCCCTCGGCCGTGACTTCCAGCGCGGCATCGAACTTCTGGCCGGTGCGCTGGGACGTGAAGCCGCGCAGCACGTCGGACTTGCCGCGGCGCAGCAGCTTGGCTACCTGCGCGTCGGTGAGCTGGCGGCCGCAGAGCTCCAGCGGCACGCGGAACTGGCAGTCTTCGCGGAAGCGGGAGCAGCCCCAGGCCGTTTTGCCCTTGAGCATAGTGCCCAGCCGGCACACCGGGCAGGGAATCTGCTGAGGTTTGTCCTCGGCGGCGGGCTTGCTTTCGGCCGCGCGCACCAGCTCCGGCTCATGCTTGGCGTTCAGGCTGATGGCCGCGTCGAACTTCTGGCCCACGTCGTCCACGAAGCCCTTGATAACCGGCGTGCGGCCCTTCGTGAGCAGCGCCGATAATTGCTTGTCGGTAAACTTTTTGCCCTCGAACACCAGCGGGAGGCGGAACTTGCAGCCGTCTTTCCAGCCCGAGCAGCCATAGGCCGTCTTGCCCTTCAGAATGTGGCCTTTGCTGCAGGCCGGGCAGGTACCGAAGGCGCCCTCCGGCGCGGGCGCGCCGCCGGCCGCTGGCTTAGCCGCCGCAGCCGGTTTAGCCGGGGCTTTGCTGCCACCGTTTTTAGCTGCGGAGGCAGCCGCATCGGAAGCCGTGGGCGGCAGGGCTACCATGCGGGCGCGGTCCTGCTTCACTTCCTGCACCATTTCCTGCACCAGCGCCTTCAGCTCGGCCAGGAACTGGTCGGATTCCAGGTTGCCGGCCTCGATCTGGCGCAGCTTCCGCTCCCACTGCCCCGTCAGCTCGGCCGACTTCAGCGTGGGGTTCCGGATCAGCCCGATCAGCTCAACGCCGGTGGGCGTGGGCACGATGCGCTTTTTCTCGCGCTGGATGTAGCCGCGCTTAAACAACGTTTCGATGATGGCGGCGCGGGTGGAGGGCCGGCCAATGCCGTTTTCCTTCATGGCCTGGCGCAACTCCTCGTCGTCCACATTACGGCCGGCCGTTTCCATGCCGCGCAGCAGCATGGCTTCGGTGTACTCGCGCGGGGGCTGGGTTACTTTCTGGTCGAGCCGCGGCTTGTGCGGCCCCGATTCGTCCTTCACGAACGAAGGCAGCACGGTGTTCACCACGTCGTCGTCGCCCTCACCGGCTTTGGCGGTGCTCGGCGCCTGCTGCTGCGTCGGGTCGCCGTACACGATGCGCCAGCCGGGGCTCAGAATCTGCCGGCCGCGCACGCGGAAGGGGTAGCCGGCCGCCGCGGCCGTCACGGTGGTGTTCGAGACTTCGCAGTCGGGATAAAACGCGGCCAGGAAGCGGCGCACGATGATGTCGTACACGTTCGACTCCCAGGTGCTCAGCCCGCCGGGCGCGTTACCTGTGGGAATAATGGCGTGGTGGTCGGTGACTTTATTGTTGTTGAAGACCTTGGAGGACTTGCGGATCGGCTTGCCCAGCAGCGGCTGCACCAGGCTGTTATACGGCCCGCTAATGCCCTGCAGAATGCCGGGAATCTTGGGGTACTGGTCGTCGGGCAGGAAAGTGGTGTCCACGCGCGGGTAGCTGACCACCTTCTTTTCGTAGAGCGCCTGCACGGTCTTGAGCGTATCCTCGGCCGAGAGACCCAGCTGGTTGTTGCACTGCACCTGCAGGGAAGTCAGGTCGAACAGCGCGGGCGGCGACTCCAGCGCCTTCTTGATTTCGACACCGGTAATGACCAGCGGTACGTCCTTCACCGCCTCCATAGCCTTGTCGGCTTCCTCCTGCGTCACAAAGTAGCCGCGGGCTTTCAGGCGGGCCTTTTCGTCGGGCTCGTCGTCCTCCCCTTTCCCTTTTTTGGGCGGAGCTACGTGGCTGAACATGGTGCCACGGTATTCCGTCCGCAGCACCCAGTACGGCTCGGGCTTGAAGTTCTGGATTTCGTGGTAACGGTCCACCAGCAAGGCCAGCGTGGGCGTCTGCACCCGGCCGAGGCTGAGCACCTGCCCGCGGCCCTGGGCGTATTTGAGCGTGAACAGGCGCGTGGCGTTCAGCCCCAGCAGCCAGTCGCCGATGGCGCGGCTCTTGCCGGCCATGTACAGGCGGTCGAATTCCTTGCCGTCGCGCAGGTTCTGGAAACCCTGGCGGATGGCTTCCTCTGTGAGCGACGAAATCCAGAGGCGCTTGAAGGGCTTGCGGTACTTGGCTTCGGTGAGCACCCAGCGCTGAATCACCTCCCCTTCCTGGCCCGCGTCGCCGCAGTTGATGACTTCCTCAGCATCGGCCAGCAGGCGCTTGATGGTGGCAAACTGCTTGCGCACCCCGTCATCCTCCATGAGCTTGATGCCGAAGTTGTCGGGCAGCATGGGCAAATCGTGGATGCTCCAGCGCTTCCACTCGGGGTGGTAGTCCTGGGGCTCCTTGAGGGTGCAGAAGTGGCCGAAGGTCCAGGTGACCTGGTAGCCGTTGCCCTCGAAATAGCCGTCCATGCGCAGGCGGGCACCGAGCACGTTGGCAATTTCGCGGGCGACGCTGGGCTTTTCGGCAATGCAGACTTTCACGGGCTCGTTTTCCCGCTGATTGTTCCGGCGGCGCTGACGGCGGGGGCATCAGCGGCGCATTGAATCAACAAAGATAACGGGAGAAAAAGTCGGTGCGGGCAGCGGAAGTTGTACGGATTTGCAGACTCTAAAGCTCGGCTTAAGCCCCAAAGAGATACGGCTTACAACCTTTTAGCTGCCAACCGGGTCATGCTATATTAGGCCGCCCCTTCTATTCACCCAGCTTTACCTCTTATCCCATGCGCAAACTTGTACTTCTCTTCCTGTCCTGCCTCGGCAGCGGCGTTCCGACCCTGGCCCAATGGCAACGCGTGACAGACCCCGTCACGGTCCGCAATTACGATTTCGCCAAAGTAGAACCCGTAAATGCGCAAACGGCGTGGTTTGCCTACGGGACCCGGGGCGCGGGGGCGCGCATCTCCAACGTCGAGGTGTACCGCACCCAGGATGGCGGCCGCAGCTGGCAAAACAGCTCCCCCGCCCTAACCAGCGGCCCCTACCACTGGTTGCATGAGCTGCGGGCGGTGGACCAGCAGGTAGCCTGGGCCGTTGTCTCGTCGTCGGCTACGAGCGGGGTTGCGGCGACCAATAATCAGCTGCTCAGCACTACCGACGGCGGCGCTACCTGGGTTTCCCGGACGCTGCCAACGCCGGATTTTGCTGCCGGCCGCTTGTCAATGCATTTTTTTGACCCGACCGAAGGAGTGCTGTTCAGCCAGAACGCCCGGGCCCTGTACCGCACCACCGACGGCGGCCTGAGCTGGCAGTCCATTGCTACCCTGCCCGCGCTGCCGCTGGCGGGAACCTACGATAAAATTGAGTTCTACGAATCCGGCAGCGTGCTGACCCTGTACAGCCAGCCGGCCGACAGCCCCACCCTCACGCACTGGATCAGCACCGACCATGGCCTGACGTGGCGGCTGCTGCAGCTCAACAACGCCCCGCTGACGGGCTTTCCCGTGTTCCGGGATGCCCGGCACGCCCTGCTCGGGCAGGCCGGTCAGGTCTGGGCTTCGGCCGATGCAGGGCAAAGCTGGACGCCGGCCACTCTCCCGCCTTTCCTAGCCTACACCGGCTTTAGTCCGGTTCCCGGTACCACGGCTTACGTAGCCGGGGCGTCCTCCCTGCCCGATAACAGCACCACGACCAAAGGCTCGGCCATTAGCTACGACGATGGCCGCACCTGGACCCTGCTGGAAAACAGCAACACCTTCGCCAGCATCCGGTTTGCGGCCCCTGATGCCGCCTGGGGCTTGCAGGCCACCTTCGACCCGCTGGGAAGCGAGTTTTATTTCGGCAGCCTCAGCCGCTACAACGGAACGGCCCTAGCCGTGCGCGGCCGGGCATTGTCAGCCGGGCCGCTGCAGGCTTACCCCAATCCCAGTGCCAACGGCCGTTTCGCGCTGCAGCTGCCCACCACCGGCTTGCGCATCCGCTCCGTGCGCGTACTCGATGCGCTGGGCCGGGTCGTGTACCAGGCCTCGTCCTTACCCGCCGACCAGCGCCTCGACCTAAGCCAACAGCCCAAGGGCCTGTATTCCTTGACCATACAAACGAACGAGGGCCTGTTGCGCTGCCCGCTGCTAAAGAACTAGGTAGAGCTGGCCCAGCGCCTGGCTGGGCGCGGCATCCGCGTGACACCCATGCACCCCGGCTGGGTCCAAACCCGTCTGGGCGGGCCCAGCGCCCCTACGCCCGAGCAGGCCGCCGAAGGTATTTACCGGGGCATCCGGACCCGGTCCGAAAGCGGCCGGCTCTGGAACGTGGAAGCCGACGCCGTGGAAGCATACTAGCGGCACCGCGGGGCGTGGACCGCAAGGCCGCATGGCTGGCCCTGGAGGGCGTAAGCAGGTGCAGCTAGGTGGGCCGCGTCGGCCGGGCAAGCCGCTCTTCTTCTCCGGCGGCCAGCGCCACCTTCAGCTGCTCCATGCTTCCGATGACGCCCGAAAACTGCGCCGCCTCGAACCGCTCGTGGTACTGCTGGTACTGGCGCAGCAGCTTGTCGAGCACGAACTGCGTCTCGTCGCCGTAGCCCTGCTGCCCCACGCACAGCAAGGCGTCGAAAATCAGGGCTTTGATGTAGTCGAGCCGCTGCACCGACCAGGCCAGGCACAGGGCCGTGATGACCTCGCGCCGAAAGCCGGGCGCGCGCTTCATGCGGCGCTTCCACTCGTTGTGCTGCACCTTGTGGGTCATGTACACCACGGCGTCGTTTTCGCCCTGGAAGGCCTTGTTCAGCGTGCCCTGGGCCGAGCGCCAGTCCTTGTACTGGGCCGTGAGGTAGGTCACCAGCGGGATGAGCACGGCCAGCAGCGGCGCGTAGCTGCGAAACAGCGCCCAACCGCTGGTTTCGGCGCCCGAGGCAGCCAGGTTCTGCCCAAAGCCCGCGGAAGAAACGAATAGGAATAGCAAAGGGAATAGCCGTTTCATCAAATCGGGACGAGTAATCGAAGGCCAAGCCGCGCCCTTACGGAGGAACGCAAGCATGAAGATAACCGCCGGCGCCGCTTCGTGGGTAACTCCTGACGCCGGATGTCCCTTTCCGCTCGCAGTTCAACCTTGCGTAGCGGCGGCCAAGCCCGGACCGCAGCAGCCCCACCCTGCCCATATCAGCATAAGAACGTAGCCTTGCTAACCAGCCGGTGACAGCTGCCTTTCCCGGTCGGCTCTATACTCTTACTCTTCAGCCCAGAAGGCGGTGAAGGCTGCCGCTGCTTCGGCTAGCTCAGCCGCAGCGGCAACCGGTACCTGCGCAAAGGGGGCCAGCTCTACCGCTGTGCCGCGCGGGCTACGCTTCCAGGTGCCCACTACCCGCCCATCAACCACGATGATGGGGCGAAAGATGCCGTTACTGGTCATAACGGCCGCTGCGTGCGGTGCGTCGAGCACCAGGCTGCGGTCCTTGTAGGCAAGGAGGTACTCATCGAAGCCGGGCAGCAGGCAGGCTGCCGGCGCCGCAGTTGCGGCCGGCACTTCGGGCAGCCAGTAGGTCTGTCCGCCGACCACCACCGATTGCAGCTCCGCCTGCACCGCTTCCAGCCCCTGGCGCGCCTCCCCCAGCGGCAGGCCGGCCCACCAGCCAAAATCGGCTACGGCGGCGGGACCGTGGCTGCGGAAGTAGCGGCGGGCCAGCTCGGCAATGGCATCGGGTCGCGGGTGCGCGGGCGCCGGGGGCAACCACTCGTCAAGCAGGGCGTAGGTGGGCTCGGCGCCGTGGCGGGTGGCCGGGCAAATAAGCTGCTCCAGTACGCCGCGCTGCAGCAGGGCGGTCAGGCGGGAGCCGTCGGTGTGGATGCCGGCTTGCTGCAGCGCCTGGGCCAGCGCACTGCGCGGCTGCGGTGGCTGCCCCTCTAGTACCCCGGCCAACACGGCCAGGCTGCGGCTGATGGTAGCGGCATCCAGCTCGCGCTGACGGTACATCGGCGCGCAGGCAGCAATGATGCGCGGCGCCAGCAGCGCCAGCAGCCAGCGCACATCGGCGGCGGCAGCCAGGTGCAGCGTGCCCCGCAGCAACCAGGTGCGCACGAGGCGCCGCTCGGCCAAAGCCTGCGCCACCGAGGCGGCGGTGGCACGGGGCTGACGCACGCCCACGGCCCACAGACCTTGGCCATAATCCTGGGCCTGCATGGCGCCGAGGTGAGCTACCAAGGTGGCAGCGTCGGGGGCGGTGGGTGGAGCTACTTGCTGGTTGAGCAGCCGAAGCCGGAGCAGCAGATCGGGCGTCATGGGGCGTGTCAGTAGTTAACGAATAGTCAGCTGCAGCACCTGGTATTGCTCAGGCTTTACCTGGCTGCTGTCGGCGCTGTACGTGCTAGGGTGCCCCGCCCGGATGACAGCCTGCTGCGGCCCCAGCCAGCGCACGGTGGTCGGCTCGTCGGCGGGTAGCCAGTGCGGGAAGTGCGCCGTCAGCACGTGGCGCAGCGCGGTGCCTTCCACCCGGTACAGCTCCACCACCGAGGCCTCCTCGTAGGGGTTGCCGCCCACGCAGAGCACGTGCCGGCCATCGGGGGCCAATTGGGGCAGGGCCGTCAGCTCTTCGCGCTGCTGGCCGGTGCGCCGGTCAATCAGCCGGAAGCCCCAGTTTTCGTAGTAGGTCACGCCCACCAGGTAGGCGTCGAGCGCGTCGATTTCGCCGAGGTACTGGTAGGCTTCGCTGGCCGTTTCGTCCTCGGGCGGGTTCTTGTCGCGCAAGGTCACGTAGCCCGGCGCCTGAGCAATGCGCAGCTCCAGCCGGCCGTTGCCCTCATGGCGCACCGCACCTGGCTGCTTCACCACCGCGGGCAGATCGACGACGGGCCAGGCCTTGGCCGGTAGCAGGTCCAGCGTCAGGTAGGCGGCCAGCGGCTGATGCGCGGCGGTATCGGCGAAAGCGACGTCGGCATCCTGGGCCAGGTCGGAGCCGCGCAACCGTAGGCTGGTCAGCTCGCCCAAGTCCCGGGCCGGCACGTACAGCTTTTCCCAGCCCCAAGTGGTTATTTCCTGGCCTTTTTCGGTGCGCGTGCGCTCGGTGCGCTCCTTTAGTATTGCCCAGCGGCCTCCCGGCGCGTCGGCCGCCTCGATGTACCCGATGACCTCAACCCGCTGCCCGTAGGCCAAAGGCCCCAGCCGGGTGCTGCCCACGGCGGGCGCATCGTAGGCCGCCACGCCTTCGGGCCGGATGATGTAGGCGGTGCGCAGCGTGGGCAGGTCGAATACACTTTCCGTTTTGGCGGGTGGCCCCGGCACGGGAGTCACGGCCTTCGCCGGCACCGGGGCCGCCGGCGGTTCAGCGGTGGTCGAGTCCGGGGAAGAGTGACAGGCGGCCAGGCCCAGCAGGCTCAGGGCCAGCAGCGGTAAACGTCGGGGCATAAATATCAGCGCCTGCTGCGGGCCGGGCGTACGGCAACAATTCAATAAGAAAGCGCCTCAAGTTGGGCGTTTACCGGCGGCGGGCCAACTGCGCGGCCCCGGCACGCAGAAAAAAACCTCCGCGCCAAGGGCAGCGGAGGTTTTTGGGCAGGGTGGGCGAGCTATAGGTCCCACGCCGGCACTGGTCAGCAGGCGGCAGCAGAGGCGTGCCGCCTCCCTTGTTTATCGTTTCCCGGCGCTTACTACTTCAGCCGTTTCGGCTTCGGGCGCTGCGGCCGGCTGGGTCTGGCCATTCGTGGCCGGGGTGCTTTGCTGCTGCGCCGCGGTGGGCAGTTCACGCTCGTAGATGTGGCCGAACTCGTTCAGGTCGTCGGTGCTTACTTCCAGGTCCTTCAGGATACCCTCGCGGATGTCGTACACCAAACCGTGCAGCTTGGGCGGGTTGGGGCGCTTGCGGGCGTTCTGGATGATGTTGGTCTTGGCCAGGTTGCGCACCTGCTCGATGACGTTCAGCTCCACGAGGCGCTGCAGGCGCTTTTCTTCGTCCTTGATGCGCAGCAGTTCCGTCTCGTGTAGGCGGATAACGTCGCGGATGTTGATCAGCCAGTTGTCAATCAGGCCGTACTGCTTATTGGAAGCTGCCGCCGCCACGCCGCCACAGCCGTAGTGGCCCACCACCATGATGACTTCCACCTCCAGCACCTCCACGGCGTACTGCAGCACCGAGAGCATGTTCATGTCGGTGTGCACTACCAGGTTGGCAATGTTGCGGTGGGTAAACATCTCGCCCGGGCCGGTGCCGGTGATGCCCGAGCCAGGTACGCGCGAGTCGGAGCAGCCGATAAACAGGTAGCGCGGTTTTTGACCAAGGGCCAGTTTCTCAAAGTACTGGGGGTCCTTGGCAAGCTGTTCTTTTACCCAACGGCGGTTGCCTTCGAGGATACGTTTCATGTGGGGGGGAAATGAATTCTGGGGAATGGAGGCCATGGCGGTCGGACGGCAAAAAGTGAGGTGAAAAGCAGAAAATCTGGCGTATTCTACGCAATCTGCCGCTGTCCGACCAGCTTAGTGGCCCATAGTCTCGACCTGCGGAATGGCGCGCAGCTCCAGTTGCACGCCGCGGTCGGCGGCGCTTTGGCGGAAGTTTTCGATGGCTTCGAGCACGTCGTAGTCAATCGTGAGCGAGTCGGCACCGTCCAGAATTACGCGCGTGCCGGGCTGGAAGCGGTCCAGCGTGGTGGCAATGGCGGCTTTGTTCAGGAAGGTCACGTGCTCCGAGAGCTTGAGGTGCACCGTGCCCGGCTCGTGGCTGGGCTCGTTGTGGTAGAAAAGGGCCGACTCGGCGTTGGCCTTCAGGATGAAGAACGCGGCCACGGCCAGGCCCACGCCCACGCCTTTGAGCAGGTCGGAGGCCAGGATGGCCACCACCGTCACCACGAAGGGCAGGAACTGCGGCCAGCCCAGGCGCCACTGCGAGGAGTACAGCGCCGGCTTGGTGAGCTTGTAGCCCACCAGCAGCAGCACCGCGGCCAGGGCCGAGAGCGGAATGAGGTTGAGCACGTCTTCGAGGAAGAGCACGGCCAGCAACAGCAGTATGCCGTGGATAAAGGCCGACAGGCGCGACTGGGCGCCGGCGTTCAGGTTGGCCGAGGAGCGCACGATAACGGCCGTCAGCGGCAGCCCGCCCAGCAGGCCCGAGATGGTGTTGCCGGTGCCCTGGGCCAGCAGCTCGCGGCTGGTGGGCGTGCGGCGCTTGTGCGGGTCCAGCTTGTCGACGGCTTCCACGCTCAGCAGGGATTCCAGCGAGGCTACGGCCGCAATGGTAGCAGCCAGCAGGTACACGCCCGGGCCCTTGGTGAGCACCGACCAGTCGGGGAAACGCAGCACTTTGCTCAGGTCGTCGAGGCCGCTGATGTGGGGCAGGTTCACGAGGTGCGCGGTTTGCACCTGCCACTCGGGCCGCAGCACGCCCAGCAGCTCGTTGATGCCGATGGCCATCAGCACCACCACCAGCGCGCCGGGCAGCAGGTTCAGCACTTTGATTTTCTTCAGGAACGGCTGCTCCCAGATCAGCAGGATGCTCAGCGACGTGACGCCGATGAGCATGGCACCGGGCTGCAGCTTGGCGGCGGCCCGCTGGATTTTATCGAGGGCGCCCACAAACTCCGACTCGAACAGGTCCAGGTCCTTGAAGAAGTCTTCGCGCCCGCCCAAGAAGTGCGGTATCTGCTTCATCAACAGGATGACGCCGATAGCCGCCAGCATACCCCGGATAACGGAGGTGGGGAAGTACATGCCGATAACGCCGGCCTTGAGTAGGCCCAGGCCGAACTGCAGCACGCCTGCCAGCACCACGGCCACCAGAAAGGCTTCGTAGCTGCCCATCTTCTGAATGCCGGCCAGCACGATGGTCGTCAGGCCGGCGGCGGGGCCGCTCACGCTCAGGCTGGAGCCGCTTACCCAGCTCACCACCAGCCCGCCGACGATGCCTGCAACCAGGCCGGCAAGCAACGGGGCGCCCGACGCCAGGGAGATGCCCAGGCAAAGGGGAAGCGCCACGAGAAATACAACCAGCCCCGCGGGCAGGTCTTTGGCCAATGACGGCCCCAAGCCCTGCGGTTGCGGGGCGTTGGTCGTCATGTGCGGCCGAGAGGAATCAGCAGAGGCTTTGAGGGCTTCCATAGCGCAGAGAAACAAATGAAAATCGGGTGGTGCCAGCCCTCGGTCATTCCGACAGGACACACCATCCGATGTTATTTGTAAATCTCCCGTAGCCGTCTTAAGCTCCCGTTAAAAGGGTATTAAAAGGTCATTAAAAGACTTTTGAGCTAGTGGGGCAGAGTGGTTTTTTCGACGACTCACAAGTGCCTGCTTATCACGCCCTGGGCAGTTCCAGCGCCACAGCCGTGCCCTCCCCTAGCGTGCTTTCTACCCGGATACGGCCGCCGTGCAGCTCCATAATCTTGTGCGTCAGCGGCAGGCCGATGCCGTGGCCGGGCACGCCGCGGGCGTTGTCGGCGCGGAAGAAGGGTACGAATACCTGCTGCCGGTCGGCCTCGCTCATGCCCACGCCCTGGTCGCGCACTTCCAGGCGCACGTGGCTGGGCGAGGCACTAAGCGTGGCCAGAATGGGCAGCTCGGAGCCGCGGGAAAACTTGCAGGCGTTTTCGAGCACGTTGAGCACAGCCGAGAGCAGCAGCGCTTCGTTGCCGCGCACCACCGGGTCGGGCGCATCGGCGGAGAGCTGCAGGTCCAGGTCGATGCGGCAGGTGGGGTGGCGGCGCTGCACTTCCTCGTGGGCCTGCAGCAGCAGCTCGTCGAGGTGCAGGGGCCTGAGGGGCACCTGCGAGGGGTCGTCGGAGGCACGCGCAATCTGCAGCAGCCCGTTGGCCAGGTCCTTCAGCAGGCGCGCCGCGTCGAGGGTGTTGCGCAGCACCTGCTGGTAGCCCTCAATGGTGCGCACTTGCAGCAGGGCCACTTCCAGCTCCCCGATAATCACCGTCAGGGGCGTGCGCAGCTCGTGCGAGGCGTCGCGCACAAACGTGCGCTGCCCCACGAAGGCGGTTTCGAGGCGGTCGAGCAGGCTATTGAAGGTACGCGCCAGCTGCGATACTTCGTCCTGCCCGTCGGCGCCGGAAAGGCGGCGGTGCATGTCCGAGGCCGTGATGCTGCCCATTTCCTGCACGGCGCGGCGCATGGGCTGCAGGGCCTGCCCGGCAAACACCCAGCCGCCGATGCCGGTGAGCACCAGCGCCACCAGCAGGCCCACGCTCAGCACCCCGCGCAGGGTGCCCAGCTGGCGCTGGCTGTCCACATCCACCGACCAGGCCACCACCAGAAAGCGGCCCCGGCCCGGCACCGTGTAGTGCAGGCCCACGGTATAGCGCCAGCCGGGCGCACGCAGCAGCAGCGACTCGGCAATGGTGTTCAGCCACTGCTCGGGCACGGCGCGGCCGGTGGCCTGCCCTTCCCGAAACAGCACCCGCCCGCTCGGGTCGTAGATGCGCACTTCCTCGTCGGGCAGGGTGCGGTACAGCTGGCGCAGGTAGCTATTGTACACGGCGCGGTGCCGCTCGTCGGTCTGCGGGTGCTGCCCATCGAAGTACACGTGGGCCACTACCCGGGCGCGGTTGAGCAGGCTTTCGGAGAAGAACTGGCTGCGCGAGTAGAACGTGAACAGGTAGATCAGCGCCGAAAACAGCACCAGCGTCACGGCCACAATGGCCGCAAACTGCAGCGCCAACCGCAAGCGGATAGACATACAGGGAGTTTGTGAGTTAAGGAGTTATTGAGGGCAAGAGTTGATGAGGGTTAGAGCTAGGCAATGCAGCCGCCGGTGTTGATTGAACCCGACTACCAAGCCCTTGCGCGAGCAGACTGTTTTCTCTGTCACCAAACAGCCTGCTCACTCATAGACTCATCCCTCTTTAACTCACAAACTCAACAACGTTCAGACTTCGTTGACTTTGGCCACGTAGCCCATTCCCACCAGCGTGTGGATGAGCTTGGGTTCGAAGCCCTTGTCGATTTTTTTGCGCAGGAAGTTGATGTACACGTCGATGACGTTGGAGCCCGTATCGAACGAGGTTTCCCACACGTGCTCCAGGATGTCGACGCGCGACACGACGCGGCCCTGGTTGCGCAGCAGGTAGTGCAGCAGGGCAAACTCGCGGGCGGTGAGCTGCACGGGCTGCCCGGCGCGCGTCACCACCTTGCTGACGGGGTCCAGCGTGAGGTCGGCCAGGCGCAGCTGCGGCTGCACGGGCGCGTCCTGCCGGCGCCGCGACAAGGCCCGGATGCGGGCCAGCAGCTCCTGAAACGCGAAAGGCTTGACGAGGTAATCATCGGCACCGGCGTCGAGGCCCCGGATTTTATCGTCCGTCTCGCCCAGGGCGGTGAGCATAAGGATGGGCACAGCGGGATTGTGGGCGCGTACCTGCCGGCACACCTCCAGCCCGCTCAGGCCGGGCAATAGCTGATCGAGGATAATCAGATCATAAGGAGTGGACAGCGCCTGCCGCAGGCCCAGCACGCCGTCGGCGGCCACGTCCACGGCGTGGGTCTGCTCGCTCAGGCCTTTCTGCAGGAAGGCCGCCACTTTGGGTTCGTCTTCGACGAGGAGAATCTTCATATAGGCGGGGAATACGTCCCCTAAGGTAGGCAGTTGCGGGCAGCCACCCCGGCCCCGCTACAGGTGCAGCGGCGATTATACTTTACTGAGCCTAGTTGCACTCACTATATTTTTTACAAATATTTCTAGGCAAAGTTTTAAGATTAACTTGACATTTATGAATGAGTCCTATAATTTAGGCATAAAGTTCAACAAGGGAAGAATTCTGCCCTAAGGACGAACTACTCGGTTTGTACTCGCCATCCGCGCCACCGGACCGAGTGTGGGCCAAGTGGGAATATTTTCTGAGCACACCAATCCTCCACCACCATGCTCAACCACTTATCTCGCTTGCGGCTATGGCCGCTGGTACTGCTATGGCTTGCGGCCTGCGTACCCCAGAGTCGGCTCGTGTACCTGCAAAACCCGCAGTATTCGAAGCAAACGCCCGTGGCGGTAGCCAACGAGCCTACCCCGTACCACATTCAGCCCAATGACGTGTTGTCTGTGCGCGTGCAGAGCGCCCAACCGGCGCTGAACGACATCTTCAACGTGACCGACGGACGCACGCTGTCCAACGGCGACCCGGGCAACATGTTCCTGGCTGGCTACTCCGTCGACAACGAGGGCAACATCAACCTGCCCACGGTGGGCCGGGTGAAGCTCGCCGGCCTGACGCTGGAGCAGGCCCAACAGACCATTCAGCGGGAAATCACCAAGTACGCGCGAGACAGCAACGTACTGGTGAAGCTATTGTCGTTCAAGGTCACCGTGTTGGGCGACGTGAAAGCTCCGGGCCGCTACTTCATCTACAACGGGCAGGCCAACGTGCTGGAAGCCCTGGGCATGGCCGGCGACCTGACCGAATTCGGCAACCGCCAGAACGTCAAGCTGGTGCGCCAGACCGACAAGGGCTCCGCCGTGGTGCTGCTGGACCTGACCGACCCCAACATCCTCGCCTCGCCTTATTACTACCTGCTCCCCAACGACGCCTTGTACGTCGAGCCTTTACGGGCCCGCACCAGCCGCGCCAACGCCAGCAATTTTGCCTTGGTGTTTGCCGGCATATCCGCCGTGGTACTGGTGCTCAACTACATCAAACTGCTGTAAGCCCGCGTCACCGGGCTGCGGCAATTCTCCCTTAGCTAACCCCACCACTCACCGGTATGGACACACGCGCTACTTCAGCCGCTCCCGAATTGGACCTGCACCAGCTGTTTTTCAAGCTTCGCAACCGCTGGCCTTATTTCCTGGCCAGCCTCGCGCTGGCCGGCAGCCTGGCCTTGCTTTACCTGCAGATCAAAGCCCCGACCTACGACTTCCGCTCCACCCTGCTGCTGGGCAACCAGAGCACGGGCTCCAAGCAGGCGCAAGAACTCCTGAACCTACTGGAGGTCAAGGAAAAAGGCATTAAGATCAAGGATGAAATCGGCCTCATCAGCTCGGCGGCCATGGTGCGCCAGGCTCTGCAGCGCCTGCCCGAGTTTCAGGTGAGCTACTACGTGGCGCCCGACAGCTGGATCAATAAAGTGGCCGAGCTGAAGGTGCGCGAAGAGCCCGCCAGCGACGTGCCCTTCCGGGTGGTGCCGGAGCCCGGGCTGCCCCAGCTGCAGGGCGTGGCCGTGCACATCGAGCCGCTGGCGGATGGCAACTTCCGCCTGCGGGCCGAAGCCAAAAAAGCCATGCTGGCCAACCTAGCCACCGGCGAGTCGCTGCGCGAGGTATTCGACGTGAACATCGACGAAACCGTGCCCGCCGGCCAGCCCCTGCGCCACCCCATGCTGAACCTGACCATTCAGCCGGTGGCCAGGATCAGCCCCAAGCCGGGCGCGAGCTACAGCTTCCAGCTGCGCGACCTCAGCTCGCTGACCGGCGACTACCAGGGCCGCCTGCTGGTGCGCACCATCGACCAGGAGTCGCGCATCATCGAGCTGGACCTGAAAGGCCCGGTGCCGGTGAAGGAGCGGCAGTTTCTGGATACGCTCATGAGCGTGTTCATCGCGGCCGACGTGCGGGATAAAAACCAGACCGGGCAGCGCAGCCTCGACTTCCTCAATGGCGAAATAGCCCAGATGAACCAGGAGCGGCAGCAGGCCGCCGTGGCCCTGAGCTCGTTCCGGCAGGCGCACGGCGTGGTGGACGTGGGCGCTCAATCCAACTCGTCCATTACCCAACTCTCCAACCTGGAGCTGGAACGCTCGCGCATGCTGAGCCAGCGCCGCAGCTACCAGACGCTGCTCCAGCACCTGCGCACCAGCCACGATGTAACGGCGCTATCGAGCATGGGCGTGAACGACCAGGTGCTGAACAGCCTCATTCTGCAGCTCTCCGACCTGACGAGCCAAAAGGCAGCCCTGGGCGTGAATGCCAGCGAGCTGAACCCCATGGTGGCGGTGCTGAACCAGCGCATCCGCAGCGTAAAGGCGGCTTTGGAGGAAAACCTGACCAGCGTCATCCGCTCCACCGACATCACCCTGGCCGACCTCAACACCCAGCTGGCCCGCGTGAAAGGCGACATGAACCGCATGCCCGAGGAGGAGCGCCAGCTGGCCCTGCTCAAGGCCAAGGCCGACTACAACGACAAGAACTACTCCTTCTTAGTAGAGAAGCGCGGTGAGGCCGCCATTGCCCTGGCCACCAACGCTACCGACAAGAAGATAGTGGACCGCGCCAGCCTCGTGGGGGGCGGCCCGGAGGCTCCCAAACCGATGATGGTGGGCCTGATTGCGGTGCTGGCCGGCCTGCTGATTCCGACCGGCCTGGTGCTGGGCCTGGACAAAGCCAACCGCCGCATCCAGAGCAAGCAGGACCTCTCGGAGGTGACGAGCATTCCGCTGCTGGGCGTCATTGCCCACGGCAGCCGCAAGGACAAGCAAACCATGCTCGATACGCCCAAGGGCCCCATTGCCGAGTCGTTCCGCTCGGTGCGGGTGAATCTGCAGTACCTCTCGGCCGGGCTGGATAAGAAAGTGCTCGGCGTGACGTCGTCGGTGCCGGGCGAGGGCAAGACCTTCTGCGCCGTGAATCTGGCCGTGGAGCTGGCGTACTCCGGCCGCCGCGTTATCCTGGTAGAAACCGACCTGCGCCGCCCCACCGTGGCCAACTACTTCGACCTGGACAAATCGGCCCCGGGCCTGGTGTCCTTCCTGACGGGCGAAGAGCCGCTGGAGCGCTGCATTCAGCCAGTGAGGGAGGGGCAGTTGGACGTGCTGGCCTGCGGCACCATCCCCGCCAACCCCACGCAACTGCTGGAATCGACGCGCATGGCCCAGCTCATGGAGCGCCTGCGCGACGAGTACGACTACGTGATGGTGGATACCCCGCCGGTGGGCCTGGTGTCGGAGTACTTCGTGCTGCTGCGCTTCCTCGACGCGAACATCTACGTGGTGCGCCACAACTACACCGAGCGGGAGCTGGTGGGCCAGATCAACGAGCTGTACGTCAACCAGAAGATCAAGCACGTGTACCTGGTCATCAACGACATGCACTTCGACAAGACCTACGAGTACCGCTACAAGCGCAAAGCCTACGCCTACTACGGCGCTTAAGCCCTCGGTTTTTGTCTTCCTTTCTTTTAGCGCCCGGTTATGTCCGCTACTGAGCAACAGTCGCCGTCGTTGGTTTCCTCCGCCCTTCGTGGTATCCAGTGGACCACGGCGGCGGCAGTCACCACGGCGCTGCTGCAGGTCGGCTACACGGCCGTGATGGCGCGCCTGCTGCCGCCGGCCGCCTTCGGGCTGGTGGCGCTGGCCGGGGTGGTGCTGCGCTTCGGCGGGTATTTCGCCGAAATGGGCCTGGGCCACGCCTTGGTGCAAAAGCCCGAGCTGACGGAGAAAGACGTGCGGGCCACGTTTACGGCGGCCTGCCTGCTGGGCCTGGGCGTGGCGGGCCTCACCTGGGTGCTGGCCCCGCTGGCCACCTTGTTCTGGCGCGAGGCCGCCGTGGTGCAGCTGGTGCGCGTAATGGCCCTGGGCTTCGTGCTGACTTCGCTGGGCACCACCGGCACCAGCCTGCTGCGCCGCCGCATGCAATTCGATACCCTGGCCAAGCTGGAAGTGCTGGCCTACGTGCTGGCCTACGGCGGGGTAGGCGTGACGCTGGCCCTGAGCGGGGCCGGCGTGTGGAGCCTGGTGGCGGCCAGCATGGCCCAGCAAGGGCTGCTGAGCGCGGCTACCTACGCCGCCACGCGCCACGCGCTGCGGCCCTTGTGGGAGCGGGCGCACTACGCCCCGCTGTTGCGCTACGGCAGCCGCGTGTCGGTCATCAGCTTTCTGGAGTTCATCAACAGCAACCTCGACACGCTGCTGATCGGGCGGCTGCTGGGCTCGGCCCTGCTGGGCATCTACAACCGGGCCTTCATGCTGCTCTTTCTGCCGGCCTACTTTCTGGCCAACAGCATTGCGCGGGTGGCCTTCCCCGCCTTCAGCCAGATTCAGGCCCAGCTGGAGCGCCTCCGCTCCTACTACCTGGCCAGCACCACGCTGGTGGCCACGCTGGTATTTCCGCTGTGCGCGGGGGTGGCCGTGGCGGCGCCCAGCCTGGTGCGCATGCTGCTCGGGCCGCAGTGGGATGCCGCCGTGCCGGTGCTCCGCATTCTGTGCATTGCCATCGGCTTCAACCTCACCACGCTGTTTGCCGGCGTGGTGGCTGATGCCCGCGCCAACCTGCAGCAGAAAGTGTGGCTGAACCTGCAATACCTCACGCTGCTGGCCGTGCTGTTTGTGCTGCTGCGCGGCTACGGCCTGCTGGGCATCGCCGCCGCCGTGAGCATCGGCGAGGCCGTGCGGGCCGGTATGTACATGCGCCTCACCCGCGCCGACCTCGGCCTGACCGTGCCGCAGCTGCTGCGCGTGTACGTGCCGGGCCTCGGGGCCGCGGCGGCCGTGGGCGGGAGCATCCTGCTCGTCTCCTGGGCGCTGGCGGCCTATCAGCTACCGGCCCTGGTGGCCCTGCTGGTGCAGATGAGCACCGGCGCCGTGGTACTGCTGACGGTGCTGCTGCGCTGGCCACCCGTGGAGGTATGCCCGGCCCTCACCAAGCTTTTGACCCTGCTGCGCCGTCCGGTTTTCCTACGTTCCGGGTGGCTTCTGACCTCGCTCGACCGTTACGAGCAGTTTTTGCTAGCCCGCCAGTTTGGCGCGGCGGTGCCAGCCTTCTAGCGGCTGCGGCCGCCCCAGGGCGCTGGCTGTCCTCTCCTCCTTATTCCTCCGGCCATGCCTACGCTTTCTTCCTTGTTGCGCGGTCGTTGGGCCCTGCTGAGTCGGCTGTGGGCCCGCTTGCGGGTGCGAGCGACGCGCGCCGGCAGCCGCTGGCTGCTGGGTGCCCGCGCCGGCGACCTGGCGTACTCCGGCCTTCGGTCCATCGAAGAGGTATCGGGGCGCGAGTTCATGGTGCCACACCTGATCCGCATCGACACCCTGCACCCGCCGCGCACCGTGCGCTACGCCTTCGACGCCCCCGCGCTGCCGCGCTATTTCCGTCAGCACAAGGCCTTCGCTGCCGAGCTGGGCTACGAGCTGCAGGATGTGTGCGTGGCGCCGGCCAGCGGCCTTGCCTGGCTGCCCGAGGCTCCGTACGTGCTGCTGGAAAGCATCGGCTGCCTCCAGCGCCTCGCCGGCTGGGCCGATCTGGTACCCGAGCTGCTCCAACGCCCCACTTCCCTGCCCGAACCGGGCCCGGTTATCGTGTGCCCGGTGGGGCCCTTTTACCACTGGCTGTTCGAGATGCTGCCTGCCGTGCTGCTGGCCCGCCAATGGCACCCCGAAGCCCGGCTGCTGCTCCCGGCCACCACGCCCGCTTACGTGGAGCAAGCCCTGCGCCGGGCGCTGCCGGCCGAGGACTGGGACCGGCTGGTCCTTCGCGCCGCCGGGGCCGTACGGGTGCCGCACCTGCTGCTCATCGCCCGCGACGACATGTCGGGCTTCGTGCGGCCCGAGGCGCTGCGCCTGCTGCGCCGCACCTTCGTGCCCGACCCGGCGCCGGCCTACCGGCACGTGTACATTTCGCGCCGCCACACCGCCAACCGCGCCGCGGCGCGCGAGGAAGCCCTGGAGGCCGGCCTGCGCGAGCGGGGCTTCGAGGTGGTGTACGCCGAGCGGCTTTCCTTCGAGGAGCAGATTGCGCTGCTGCGCGAGGCCCGCACCCTGGTGGGCCTGCACGGGGCCGGCCTCAGCCACCTGGTGTGGGCCACGGGCCCGCTCACCGTGGCCGAAATCTTCCCCGACGGCGTTTTCAACGACTGCTACGCCCGCCTGACCGTTTCGCTGGGCTTCGATTACCAGCCTTACTTCTGCGGCACAGCCCAGCAACACGACCAGCCTGGCCCGCTGCCCGTGGCCGACATCCTCGGGTGGCTGGATGGCTGGTGGCGCCCCGCTACCCCAGTCAAGGCCGGCATTTCCACGCCCTTATCCATTGCTACCCCATGAAAATCCGGCTGCAATTCCTCTACCTCGTAGCTATTCTGGCCGTGCTGATGACCGACCAGGTGTTCTGGGAGTACTTCGTGAAGACGCCCGACGACCCGCTGCTGCGCTACTACAACTTTGGTATCAGCGGCCTGAGCTTCGGCGTAGCCCTGCTCTACTACCGCTACATGGAGCGGCACGTGCGCTGGTGGTTCTGGCTGGTCAACGTGGCGCTGGCCCTGCTGGCCCTGGAGTCCTACAGTGGCTGGGGTAGCTGGATGGTGTACCCGCACGTGTTCGAGAAGCTGCTGGTACTCTGGCTGATTTTTGGGGTCTACGCGTTTCACCAACGCTTCGGCCCGCCGCCCATGCGCCTGCTGGTGTACGTGATACTGGCGGCGCTGCTCGGCAACCTGATTTTCTACCACCCCAACGCGCTGAGCATGTCGGCATTTCTGGAGCACGACCGGGGCGTCACGGCTCCCTCGGCCCTGCTGCTGGTGCCCGTGGTCCTGCTGACGCTGGGCTGGTACCTGGAGCGCGGCTCGCCGCTGAATATGTTCCTATTCTACCTGAGCATGGCGCTGGTGGTGTTTCTGCAGCACCGCTCGGTGTGGGTGACCACGGCCGTGTGCGTGCCGGTGCTGTTGCTGCTGCTGGCGCGGCTGGTTCCGCAGGTGTCCGTGTCCTTGCACAAGCTGGCCCTGCTAGCCGTCATTCCACTGGTGCTGAGCACCGTAGGCGGCGTGGCGGCGGTGGTAAACGACCCCAGCGTGATGCGCAAGCTGGAAAGCAACATCGAGGACATCACCAACGCCGACAAGCAGGGCACCGGCAGCTGGCGCGTGCGCCAGACGCAGGCCTACGTGCCGCTGGTGCAGCAGCGTCCCGTGGCAGGCTGGCGCCTGGAAGGCTTCGATCTGCCCATGCAGTTCTACGACCCGGCCAGCGACATGCCCATGTGGGCCGACCACACCGGGCACCACTTCCACAGCTTTTACATGGACCGGCTCTTCTACTTCGGGGTGCTGGGCGTGCTGCTCGTGCTGGTGTTTCCCATCATTCAGCTGGTACGCTACCTGCGCTACCCCGGCGGGGCCACCGTCGAGTCGTCGGCGCTGCTGGCTTTCTTCTGCGGGCTGCTGGTGTACAGCATCTCCTACGATTGGAGCCCCTACCAGTTTGGGTTGCTCGGCCTGATGATGGCGGCGGCGGAAGCCCAGCTGCGCCCCGTCCCGGCCAAACGGCCCCTCCCACTGCCAGTCGAATCGGATGAGCCCCTGATGGGGCCACCCGCGCTGGCCTAAGCTGCTGCGTGCCTCCTGTACTTACGCTTAGCCTCCTCCACCATGAACGTTTTGTGGCTTGCGCCATTTCCGCATATCCGATTTCCCGGCACCCACGCCGCACCGTGGCTGGCCGCGCTGGCCGCGCCCCTGAGCCGGTTGCCCGGAGTTCAGCTCAGCGTGCTGAACTGGGATTGGGGCATCGAGGAAGATGTCGACGAATACGACCACGAAGGGGTGCACTTCATTTTTCTGCGCGCCCCGCGCACCACCACCGACCTGCTCACCTGCTACCAGAAGCGCATTGCCATGATGGCCAGCTACCTGCGCCAGCACCACCACCGCTACGACGTGATTCACGTGCACGGCTCGGAGCTGCAGTACCAGGTGGCCGCCCTGCAGCTCCAGCGCCCCATTCTGTTGTCGGTGCAGGGGCTGGTGTCGGAGTGCCTGAAGGTGCTGCCCGAGTGGTTTTCGCTGCAGCGCGTGCTCTGGACGCTGTCCAGCTACTACGAGTCCAGGACCCTGCCCAGCATCCGGCACTTTTCCTGCCGCACCCATTGGGACAAGGCCCACGTGGCCCGGCTGAGCCCGCAGGCCACCATTCACCACAACTGGGAAATGCTGCGGCCCGAGTTTTTCACGGAGCCCCCGGCAGCCCCGGTTACCGCCGAGCGGCCCCAGGTCGTGTTCATGGGCGGCATCCAGGTTCTCAAAGGGTTCCGGGAAGCGCTGCAAACCTTCGACCAGGTGCGGGCCCGCATACCGGCCAAGCTGACGGTGGTGGGCGCCGCTACCCGCGAACAGGTGCTGGAGCAGGTGCAGCGCGTGGGCCTGCGCCACGTGGAGGCCGCCGATGTGGAATGCCCCGGCCTGCTGACGGCGGCCCAGCTCGTGGACGTGTTCCGGAATTCGCTGTGCCTGCTGCACCCCTCCTACATCGATAACAGCCCCAACAGCGTGTGCGAGGCCCAGCTGGCCGGGCTTCCGGTGGTGGCCACGCAGGTAGGCGGCGTCAGTTCGCTCATCAGCCACGGCACCACGGGCCTGCTCTCCGAGCTGAGCCCGCAGCAGCTGAGCGAGCAGGTGCTCAGCCTGCATGCCGACCCGGCTCTGAGTCAGCGCCTGGCCCGCAACGCGCGCGCCGTGGCCCTGGAGCGGCACAACCCGGATACCATCCTGCAGCGCACCCTGTCCATCTACGAATCCCTCGCCTGATACCGCCATGAACCCTCTGTTTCGCGTGTGGGGCCTGCGCCGCGGGCTGCTGGAACTCCAGAACCTGTGGTGCCGGGTGCGCTACGGCCGCCGGCTGGGGCCGCAGGTGCAGCTCTTCGGCCTGCCGCTGCTGCAAGTCCCCAACTGGGCCAACGTGCGCTTCGGCCGCCGCCTGTGCCTGATTTCCGACGCCTATTTCAGCGAGCCGGGCATCAGCCACCCGGTCATCATTCGCCTGCTCAACCCCGAGGCCAAGCTCACCATCGGCGACGACGTGGGCATCAGCGGCGGCGGCATCTGCGTGCAGACGGAGGTGCGCATCGGCAACGGCGTGATGCTCGGGGCAAATGCCTTCATCACCGACACGGACTTTCACCCGCTGCTGAGCGAAAACCGCCGCTACAGCTACGACCACGTGGGCACCCGCCCGGTGGTGATTGAGGACAACGTCTTCATCGGCATGAACAGCATCATTCTCAAGGGCGTGCGCATCGGCCGCAACGCCGTCATTGGGGCCGGCAGCGTAGTATCGCGCGACGTGCCCGCCAACGAAATCTGGGCCGGCAACCCCGCCCGCTTCGTCAAGGCCCTGCCGATGGGCCAAGCTGCCCCCCGCCCGGCCCCCGTGGCCGCGGCCTGATTCTGCGCTTCTCCTTATTCCCCGCTTTTATGTCAGCCACTTCTCCCCTGACGACGCCCGTCTTGCTGCTGGTGTTCAACCGCGTGGACACCACGGCCCGCGTGCTGGCGGCCCTGCGCCGGGTGTGTCCCCTGCGCCTGTACGTGGCCGCCGACGGCCCCCGCACCTCGCACCCCGACGACCAGCGCCGTTGCGCCGCCGTGCGGGCCCTCATCACGCAAGGCATCGACTGGCCCTGCGAGCTGCACACCCAGTTTCGCGACCATAACCTGAACTGCGGCCTGGGCCCGGCCACGGCCATCAACTGGTTTTTCGAGCACGAGCCGGAAGGCATCATTCTGGAAGACGACTGCGTGCCCTCCGACTCGTTTTTCCGCTTCTGCGCCGAAATGCTGGCCCGCTACCGCCACGATGAACGCGTGATGCACGTGGGCGGCAACAACTTCCTGCGCTCGGCCCGCGGCCCACAGCCCCCCGGCGGCGACTCGTACTATTTCTCCTCGCAGGTGAACAGCTGGGGCTGGGCTACCTGGCGCCGGGCCTGGCAGCTCTACGATTTTCACCTCGCGGCCTATCCGCGCCTGAAAGCGGCCGGCGCCCTGCAGAACCTGTACGCCGACGCCTGGGAAACGCGCTACCGCCTCAGCAAAATCGAGAGCGTGCTGCGCATGCCCCAGCCCGCACACGTGTGGGACTACCAGTGGCACTTCGCCGTGGCGGCCCACTCGGCCCTGTGCGTCGTGCCGGCCGTGAACCTGGTGAGCAACATCGGCTTCGGGGCCGGCGCCACCCACACCCACGACGGGGCCGACGCCCTAGCCGCCGTGCCCGCTGCCGAGCTGACCTTTCCGCTGCGCCACCCCACGCACGTGCTGCGCGACCACCGCCGCGACCGGCAGTACTTCCGCGAGTTTTTCGCCGACCGCGTGCGCACCAAGCTTCGCGGCGCGTGGCAGCGCTTCACGCAGGCCCCAGCCGCCCCGCCCGCACCCGAAATCCGCCCGTCCTCGCCCGTTTCCGCCTCCATCCCGCACACGGCTTAAGGCATTCTCCCCGGCGACTCTCCTTGCTGCTTATGCTCTACATCGTCATCCCCGTTTTCAACCGCTGGGCCTTTACCCGTGACTGTCTGCTGGCCCTGCGCGGCCAAACCACGCAGGCCTTCCGCACCATTGTGGTGGACGACGGCTCCACCGACGGCACCAGCACGCACCTCGCCGCCGAGTTTCCGGAGGTGGAGGTGGTGCAGGGCACCGGCAGCCTGTTTTGGACCGCCGGCGTGAACCTGGGCATCCGCCGGGCCCTGGCCCACGGCGCCACCCACGTGATGACCATGAACAACGACGTGGTGGCCGCCCCCGACTTTGTGGCCCAGATGCTGCGCTGCGCCGCCGACAACCCGCGGGCGGTGCTGGGGGCACTGGAGCTGGACATTGCCACCGGCGAGCCGGTGTACGGCGGCGAAACCTTCAGCTGGCTCACGCACCGGCGCCGCGACCTGCTGCAGGTGCTGCCGCCGCCGAAACGCCAGGGGCTGCACCCCGTCACGTACCTGCCGGGGCGTGGCCTGTGCATCCCGGCGGAGGTACTGCGCACCGTGGGCCTGTTCGACGAGCGCCGCCTGCCCCACTACCTCGCCGACTTCGACTATACCAGCACCGCCCGCCGCCACGGCTTTCCGGTGCTGCTGAACTACGACGCGCGCCTAAGCACCTACCCCGACGAGAGCGGGCAGGAGCAAACCCGCAAGCAGCGCAGCCTGCGCGGGTATTACCAGCACCTCTTTGGCATCCGCGGGGGCGGCAACCTGCGCAACTTCACGCATTTCGCCCTCAAGAACTGTCCTCCACCTTACCTCCCGCTGTTCCTGCTCAATGGCTACACCCGCCGCTTAGTCGGCTATTTCCTGCATTGACCGCGTGTTTGCATCCCTGCTTTCGGCCCTCCAACTGCAGCCGCTGGCGTGGCTACTGAGTGCCCCGGCCCGGCGCGGCCTGGTGCTCGGCTCCTGCCTGTTGCCGGCCACGTCTCCCCTGGCCCGTACCACGCCGTTTCTCATCACCCACGGCGGCACCTACACCGGCACGTTTCGCAGTACGTCTTCGGATGTGCCCTGCGTGCGTATTCTCACCACCGAGCCGGTGGTGCTGGAGCAATGCGTGCTTTATGGCCCGGGCAACCTCATTGAGGCCGAGCAGGGGCGCGCCCGCCTGACCATCACGCACTGCCAGGCTTTTGGCCTGCTGCCTACTGAGGACGGCCGCCCGCCGGGGCGCTTTCTGAGCGCCAACCAGCCCACGGCCCTGCGCGTGGAGCACAATTACCTGGAGCAGACGGCCGGCATGTACATCTACCAGTGGAGCGGCAGCGGCGCGGCGGATCAGACGCTGACGGTGCGCTACAACGAGGCCCGGAACATCGACGGGCGCAAGCGCGGCGGCGGTGAAATCCTCGTGCAGTTTCTGCAGCTGAATACAGTAATCGGCCTGCCCAACGTGGAAATTGCCTGGAACCAGGTGGTCAACGAGCCCAACCGCAGCCGCGTCGAGGACAACATTAGCCTGTTCAACTCCTCCGGCACGCCCACCAGCCCCATTCGCGTGCACGACAACTACGTGCAGGGCGCTTATCCATTTCCGGCCTTGGCCAAGGGCTTTTCGGGCACGGGCATGACCACCGACGGCGACGGCAGCACGCCCACCACCACCACGGCTTACGTGGAAGCCTATGACAATCAATTTGTTAGCACCTGCAACGCGGCCATGAACATTGCCGCCGGCCACCACATTCGCTACCACCACAACCGCCTCGTCACCAGTGGGCAGTTGCCCAACGGCACCCAGCTGAACGCCACCTACGCGGCCGCGTCCATCTTCAACTCCTACAAAAAGCCTGATTCCGTGTTCTTTGCCCATCGCATCGAGGCCAACGTCATTGGCTACGCCAAGACCGGCTACCGCGTGCCGCTGGCCGACCGCCACGACCTGAGCACCGGGGCTTGCGCCGCCTGCCCTGGCAACGTGAGCTTGCCCAATCCCATCACCCTAGCGACGGAACAAGGCGAATGGGCTTACTGGCAACGCAAGCTGCAGCAAAAAAAAATCAGCCTGGCCACCACGCCGCTGGCCGCACAGGCACCGTAACAGGCTGAAAACCCAGCTCATCCGTTCCTGGCTCACTTATCAGGCCTTACCCGAGCGCCGCATACCGCTACTGAGGAGCGGTATGCGGCGCTCGGGTATTTACATGGTATCAGATCTACTTAGAATAATTCAATACACAAATCATCTACTTGATTTTGTGTGTTGTGAATTATTTATACATTTGCTCTGAACAACGGGTACTGGTTTAGGATTTTTCTAATCTACCAACCAGTTTGACTTTCACAAAAAGTTGCTTTTTGTATCCGAATGGCGCGATACAAGTTGCACTGAAAATGGGAAGTCATAAGCAGGCCTACTACCAGCTTGCTTGTGCAGATGGAAAATGTGCGGATGGTAACAAGCTTAAAGTGTGCTTAAAAGCTTTTTTCTTTGCTAAATCGGGCCCGAGCAAGAAAAATAGCCCAGCCACTTTATCCAGGCTCCGAAACACGCCCGGCTGGTACTCTTCCAGTTGCGGCTAGCTTCTCACCGAGTCGTTTGCCAGTTTTTGCGAATTGCAAAAAAATGATTCCGGCACTGTAAACGAATTGTCAAAAGCGAAGGTTTACCGGAAACCCCTGCGAAGGGACTCTTCTCTTAAAGTTCAAAAATGCAAAAGCACCTCAGAAACGCGTCCGTCGCAACTCAACACTCCTCGTTGAAGGAAAAACGCTCAGCCCTTCTGGTGATTCTTGCTCTATTACTGAGTTGGACTCCGCGCTTCGGCTTCGGCCAGGCACCAAGCCTCAACTATTCGGGTCCGCTGGTCATCACCAGCGGCGGCACGTACTCCGGTAACTTCCGCAGCACCGATTCGAATACGCCGGTTATCAGAATCTCGACGACCCAGCCGGTCATCATCGAGAATGCCACCCTTGTGGGTCCCGGCACCATCATCGACGCCTACAACGTGCGCGCCAACCTTATTGTGCGCGGCACTAAAGGCTACGGCACCACGCCCACGGTCAACGGCCGTGCTCCGGGCCGCTTCATCGAAGCGAGCAACCCGATTCAGCTGAAGGTAGAAAACAACTACCTGGAGCAAACCGCTGGCATGTACATCTACCAGTGGGGCGGCAGCGGCGCGGCGGATCAGACGCTGACCGTGCGCTACAACCAAGCCAAGAACATCGACGGGCGCAAGCGCGGTGGCGGCGACAACCTCGTGCAGTTTCTGCAGCTGAACCAGGTGCGCAACCTGGCCAACGTGGAAATTGCCTGGAACCAGGTGATCAACGAGCCGAACAACAGCCGCGTCGAGGACAACATCAACTTCTCGAACTCGGGGGGCACAGCGCAGAGCCCCAACCGCGTGCACGACAACTACGTGCAGGGTGCCTACCCCTACCCGGCCAATGCCCCCGGCTACTCCGGCACGGGCATGACCACCGACGGCGACGGCAGCACGCCCGCCACCACGGCCGCTTTCATCAATGCTTACAACAACCAGTTTGTGAGCACCTGCAACGCGGCCATGAACATTGCCTCGGGCCACGACATCCGCTACTACAACAACCGCATGGTGACCAGCAGCTACCTGCCCGACGGCACCAAGCTGAATGCCACTTACGCCGCCACCTCGATCTTCAACGCCTATCAGGTGCCGAGCTCGGTGATGTACAACAACTCGGTGGATAACAACGTCATCGGCTTTGCTAAGGACGGCTTCAGCATGCCCTTCCCTGGTCGCCACGACCTGAGCTCGGGTGCCTGCAGCCCCTGCACCAACACCACCCACCTGCCTAACCCCATCACGGTGGCTACGGAGCAGAACGAATTCAGCCTGTGGCAGCAGAAGCTGCGCCAGAACGGCATCTCGGTGGGCCCCGCTGGCATGAGCAGCAACCCGACTACTCCGACCTCGCCGACCCCGGCTCCTGCTCCGACTCCGTCACCTGCCCCCGCGCCGGCTCCGGCCCCCGCTCCTACGGCCCCCAGCACCGGCAGCACGCCGATGAGCGGCCCGGCTAACGCCACCTTCTTCCGCGGCATCAACGTGAACGGCGGCGCCGTGACGCTGGATGGCAACAACTGGGTAGCCGCCTCGGGCAACCTGCAGGTAAGCGGCGCGTCGCCCTTCACGGCCAGCGTAGGCCTGAACCCGGCCACCGATGCTTCACGCACTGGCATGATCCGCTCGGCGGTGTGGGGTACGTCCGTCAACGCGACCGTGCCGAACGTGGCCAACGGCTCGTACAGCGTGTACCTGTACTTCTTCGAAGATAACTCGGTCGAAACCTTCAACATCGGCGTCGAGGGGCAGACGGTTCGCTCGGGCTACAACTCCGGCGCGGCCGGCCACTGGGACCGTCTGGGCCCGTTCACGGCCAACGTCGCCGATGGCAACCTGAGCATCACCACCTCGGGCGGCGCGGCCAACCTGTCGGGCATCGAAATCTGGAAGAACAACACCACGACCCCGACGCCTGCTCCGGCCCCGGCTCCGACACCTACTCCTACCCCCACGCCGACGAACCCGAGCACGAGCCGCACCTTGTTCCGCGCCGTGAACATCAACGGCTCGGCCCAGACCATCGACGGCATCACCTACGAGGACGGTACCACGTTCCGTAACATCAGCACCAACGGCGGCAAATTTGCCAACCAGAACGTGGCGCTGACGCCGGCCACCGACGCCGCTCGTGCGCAGATGATTCGCTCCTCGGTATGGGGCTCCAACCTGAACGTGACCGTGTCGAGCGTACCGAGCGGCACCTACGAAGTGGCGTACTACATCTGGGAGGACAACAGCCCCGAAACGTACAGCGCCACCGTCAACGGCCAGACGCTGCTGACGAGCTACAACAGCGGCGCCGCCGGCACTTGGCGCAAAACGGCCCCGGTACGCGTAACGGTGACCAACGGCCAGATTACGCTGCAGAGCTCCGGCAACGGCCACATGAACGTGTCGGGCCTCGAAATCTTCCGCGTTCAGTAAGCTTCTTACGGCTTCCGCTCCTTCTGACAACGCCTGGCCTTAACTGGTCGGGCGTTGTTCGTTGGTAGCATTCTGCCCGGCCCGTCTCTTCCTAAGGCGGGCCTTTTTGTGCTTCACGCAGATATATATAATTTTTCTTGGTTATTAATTAATTATATTTATTGAAATAGTTGCTTTTACCAAAACAAACACAATTATTTGTTTACAAAGTTATAATAAGCCAAAACTTTGTATCTCCACCGGCTTACCAAGCAGTTATATGAAACGCGCTTTAATCACTGGCGTCACCGGTCAAGATGGTGCCTATCTTGCCGAACTTCTGTTGCAAAAAGGGTACGAGGTGCACGGCATCAAGCGCCGTTCGTCCCTGTTCAACACGGACCGCATCGACCACCTGTACCAGGACCCGCA
>NZ_MVBC01000024.1 GCF_002007105.1 Hymenobacter sp. CRA2
CGGTTGTCCCGGCCGCGTCCGCCGCTCGTGCCCGCCCGACCCGGCAGCAGCGGCGCTAACCGCGCCCACTGCGCGTCCGTCAACATTTGCTCCATGTTTCAAGATAATCACTGTTAACACTTCCTAGTTCTTCCATGGGCCAGAGGCTTGTTGCCGGTCCTCCCGAACCACCGACGAAGGACCGTACTACGCCCGAACGAGTCGTCTTGACAACTACCGCTCGGCGGTGGCAAGGCCCTGCCGTTATGCCTCAGGAGGTCGGAATAAATGAAGTGCCACAGCTACCGGCCGCCCTGCGTGGGTGTGCGCCAGTTATCCGTGCGGAAGGGTGACGCGGGCAGGCCGGCGCCGTTGTAGAAGTTGGGAAAGGGCGTGGCCTTCCAGGCGAAGCGCACGGCTACGGGCTGCTTTACGTCGTCGCTCCACACCACCAACTCCTGGCCTTCGATGCGGGCCTGGGCTGGGCGAAACACGCTGTCGGGGCCAGCCACGGTAAACTCGCGCAACGGGCCGTTTTGGGCCACCAAGCCGCCGTCGGTGTACTGGAAGCGCAGGCGCACCTGGCCGTTTTCCGCCTTCATCGATTCGTAGACGGGGCCAGAATAAGGACGCTTTTTGTCCCCGTATTCCTTGGCCAGGGCCCACTGGGCGAGGCGGTGCCCCACCACCTGCTTGTTACGCGGGTGAATGTCGAGGGAGTCGCCCGCGTCGGTGATGACGGCCATGCCGGTGTGCGGCACCGTGCGCATGGTCAGTAGCTGCGCCTCGCGCAAATCGGGCTTGGCCGAGCGGTGCGGGGCAATCTGCACGAAGTAAAACGGCAGGTCGGGCTGGCCCCACTCCTGCCGCCAGCTGCTGATCAGGGCCGGAAACAGGCGGCGGTACTGGTAGCCGCGGTCGGCGTTGTTTTCGCCCTGGTACCAGATGACGCCGCGCAGCGTGTACGGCACCAGCGGGTGAATCATGGCGTTGTAGTTCTTGTAGGGCGACTTGTTGCTGGTCGGGCCCACGGGCTCTTTCGGCGGCGCCCGGCGGGTCTGCGGATTGACGGCCCGCTCCTGCTTGTATTCCTGCTGCGCGGCCTGGTAGGCGGCGTAATCCTGCGGGTACGTGCTGAGGCCGCGCTGGTAGCGCTCCAGGATGGGCCGAAACTCCGGGTCGTTTTCGAGCACTTCGCGCCGCGTCCACGACTCGGCCGGCGTGCCGCCCCAGGTGGAGTTGATCAGCCCGATGGGCACCTTGGTGTGCTCGTACACTTCCTGGGCGAAAAAGTAGGCCACGGCCGAAAACTCCCCACCGTTTCAGAACTGCACAATATCCAGCTGCCGCCCGGCACGTCGGGCTGCGGCGTGTCGGCCGTTAGGTTTTTCACCGTAAACATCTGAATCTGCGGGTAACGGGCCTGGGGCTTTACTTCCGCCTCGTTGAGGACGCCCGAGTACGAGCCGCTGTTGGGCCGCCTGCTGATCGGAAACCCCATGTTGGACTGCCCGCCGCACAGCCAGACTTCGCCCAGCAGCACGTCCTGCACCGTGAGCTTGTTGCGGCCTTCGAAGGTGAGCGTATACGGCCCGCCGGCTTTGCCGGTGGGCACGCGCCCCAGCCAGCTACCCTGCGCGTTGGCCGTCGTCTGCACGCGCTTTCTGCTCCAGCTGGCAGTGATGGTCACCACTTCGCCCGGCGCGGCCCAGCCCCACAGCGCTACCCGGCTTTTTTGCTGAAGCACGAGGTGGTCGGCCAGCAGCCTGGGCAGGGTGATGTTGGCTTGGGCGGGCAGGGCGAGCAACAATGCGGCGGCAAGCAGTGGATACGGGCGCATGGCGAAATGTAGTATGAACTTCAGCGCCGCTGACCGGCGGCTCCGTTCGCGTATTGTTGAACAGTGGCTGGCGGCTCACCCAATCCTGAACACGAACGAGGACGCCGTCATGTACCGGCCGCCCTGCGAGGCGCAGAACAGGTACGCCGGCTTGCCGTCTTTCAGCAGCAGCTGCGGGCGCTCCAGGCGGCCGTAGCGCTTGAGGTGTTTGGGCGCGGGCGGCTCCTGCACGCCGTACTCGCGGATGGGCAAAAAAGCCACTTTGGGGTAGCTCCACTGCCTGCCGTCCTCTGACTCCAGGTACAAGCCGACTTCGTGGTTGTACACGCCCATGTCGCGGGCCAGCAGGCAAAAGCGGCCGTGCTGCCGCCACACAAAAGCGTCCTCAAACTGCTTGTTCTGCTGATTGTCGCCCATCTTCGAAAAGTCGATAACGGGGTTGCCGGCGTACTTCACGTAAGGGCCTTCGAGTCGCTTGGCCACGGCCAGGCCGTACTGGCGGTTGCCGCGCACGGTGGGGTCGGTGGAGGTTTCGTACTCGCGCGTATTCCACGACTTGTAATACAGCCAGTACTGGCCGTTGGGGTGCTTCACGAAGGCCGGATTGGTGGTGCAGTGGTCGTCCCAGCTGCCTTCGGGGCCCGGCAGCAACAGGGGTGCATCGGGCCGCGTCCAGGGGCCTTCGAGGCGGTCGGCAGTGGCCAGGCCGATGCGCTTGGTATTGGTCTTGCCGTTGGAGGTACCCATGAAAAACAGCGCGTACTTGCCATCGACGTGCTGAATGTGCGGGTTGTGGCAGGTGGTGGCGTCCCAGTAGCCGGGGCCGCGCGGGGCCAGCACGGTTTCCTGGTACACAAAGGGGCTTTCGGGCGTGTCAGCCACCGCCCGGCAGATTTCGCAGCCGTTGAGCCAGCCGCCCATGCCCTTGCTCCTGGGCCAGCGCGAGAAGAACACGTGCACCCGGCCATCGGGCCCGTAAATGGGGCTGTTGCACCACACGTAGTACTCCTCCATTTCCAGCCGCCGGCCCACGGGCTTCAGGTACTTGCTGAACCTGGCAAAGCTGCGTTTCGGCAACAACAGCGAGGGTTTGGGCTCGTCGGTCAGGCCGGCCCAGGCCCGCGCAAACGGCGCCAGAGCCAGGCCGGAGAGGAAAGTGCGGCGGGTAAGCATATTTCAATCGTTGTCATCCTGAGCGCAGCAAAGCGGAGCGAAGGACCTTCCCCTCAACCTGCACCAACTGTTAAGTGCAGCCGCTGACGCTCTTGTGCCGGATCATCTTGGGCAAGGACTTAAGCGGCGGCGCGAGGCAAGAGGAAGGTCCTTCAGCTGCAACTCAATGACGTTCTTCTTCCCAACCACTGTGAATTACTGCACCTTTTCCGCCCGCGCCGTGGCTGGGGTCAGCGTCACCGGCCCCAGCAGGCCCGACTCCAGCGGCGCCCACCTGATGGCGGTGAAGAGGCCCTGTTCGTTGCGGTTTTCCTTGAGCTTGGCCGCCAGGTTCACGTTGTAGAAGTATCGGTACTCCACACCGCGGCGGTCCATGTCGCTGATGCGGTTGGCCATGCCGTTGCTCACCAGCACGGTGAGCGTGTTCGAGGCTTTCAGCTGCTCCTTGGGAATGAACACCTGGTACGTGGGGCCGATGAGCGTGCCCAACTCCAGCCCGTTGAGCTGCACGCGGGCACTCTGGGCTACTTTGCCCAGGTCGAGCAGCCAGCCATCGGCCGCGCCGGCGGGCATGGCGAAGCTGGTGCTGTAGGCGGCCGTGCCCGAAAAAGCCCTGGCCGCCTCGCCGAACGTGGTCCACGAGGCTAGCTCCCGCACCTCGGCCCGGGCTGGCAACTGCGGACCGCCCGCCACGAAGCTCACGCTCCAGGGCCCGGCCACGGGCTGCGGCGCGCCGGCGGGCTTGAGGTAAGCGTAGGCCGGGGCGCTGACGGCCGCCTCGTTGGTTTCCAGAATGCACGACTCGCCGGGGGCCAGCTGCACGTACACTTCCGGCGTGCCCAGGCCCGCGGTGCGCACGGCGGCCATGCCCAGCTTCTCGGTCATCGGGTTGTAGAGCGCCACGGCTTTGGCAGCCGTTTGCAGCGGCACCCAGCTATCCACGGGCTTACCGCTCCAGTTCGTCACGAAGTAGTAATGGCCCTGAGCATGGCGTCGACGGATGAATTCCAGTCCGCTGTCAACCATGGTTTCGCGCCGCACGCCCGCAGAGGCCAGCAGCGGATCCACCTCCCTGCCCACGAGCACTGCACCCTTCCCTACTACGGCTTTCTGCACGCCGTTGGCAGCAGCGCCCAGCTTGATTTGCCCAAGCAGCTTCCTGAAGGCTGCCCGGCGCACATCGAGGTTGCCAAGGCCGTTGACGTCGGTGGGAAGGGCATTCTGAAACACGACGGTAGCCCCGCCCTGCGCCAGCTTCAGCAGCTGCTCCAGCGTGGCCAGCGGCATCACCCGCGCCTCGGGCACCAGGATGGTGCGGTACGTGGCGCCGCCGGCTTGCAGGGCCGCGCCGGTGCTTTTCAGGCCCAGCACCTGCTTGTCGCTGATAAAATCGAACCCGTAGCCGCGCTTCAGCAACTCCTCGCCGGTGCTGCCCACCGTCATGCCCTTGAAGCCGTGCTCGATGCCGTCGTAGTGCTGCAAGAGCAGCTTGGCGCGGTCGATGTCGGCCGTGGCGGGCAGCTTATTGGGCTGGGCAAAGGAGTCGTAGGTGGGCAGGTACAGCAGCACGTCGTTGGCCGGCTGCCCAGCCTGCAAAAAGCTTTGGCAGTGCGCCGCGTAGCGGTTCAGCTGGCCGAAATCGGGCCAGAAGGAGTTGTTCGGGTTGAAGTGCACGGCGGCGTAAAACATCCAGCCCGGCCAGGCGGCGGCCTGCGGCGAGTAGTTGGTGCCGTGGTAAAAGATGTGGTTGACGCCGCCGAGCAGCATGCGGTCCACGGCCTTTTTCACGTCGCTCAGGGACGAGAGGAAATGGTCGTTTTCCCAAGTGGCGGTTTCGGCCGAGGTCAGCGGCTTGCCCGTCACGTGCGCGGCCGAGGAGGCAAACTTAATGCGCAACAGGTCCTCCCCTTCCGTCTCGGGAATGTCCGTCACGGCGTAGAGGTCCAGGATATTGGCCGGCGAGCCGTGCGCCTGATTGCGGATCAGCGCGTCGTGGGTTCGGGCCCATTCGCGCCAGGTGCGGGTGTAGTTTTCCAGCAGCAGTTCCGATACCGTTTCGCGGTAGTCGCTGAGCACGCGGCGGTTTTCGTCGTCCGTGGCCTGGGCAAACAGCGCCGGCAGGTGCTGGCGCAGGTCGTAGCCGCGGCGCTTCTGAAACTCCGTGAGCAGCTGGGGGGTCCAGTTGGCCTCACCCTGCGCGTCGTCCACTTCGTAGGAATCATTGAAGAAGGCCCGCAACGCCTTGATGTCACGGCCCTTAAACGCCTCGTCGAAGTGGCGCAGGTAATTCTGCGTGGCCGTTTTGGAGAGGTGGTCGATGACGTCGCCCTCACCGCCGGGGCCGGCGCGCTCCACCTGCTTGCCGTGCCAGCCCTGAAACAGTGCGTACAGCGTCCAGCTGGTGCCGGCCGGCGCCGTCCAGCTCAGCTTGCCGTCGGCGCCCACTTTGCTGGTCAAATCCAGCGCCTGCCCTTTGTCGGAATACGCCATCAGCGCCTGCAGCGGCAGCGGCTTTTCGAAGCGTACCTGGTCAAAGGCGTGCAACTGCAAGTCCTTGTTTTTGGCCACGGGCTGGGCCATGGTTTTCACGTCCATGGGCCGGCCCACGGCGCGCATCATGGGCTTCTGCACGTAGCTCACCGGGCCCGGCAGCTGCTCACCGCCCTTCACCGCGTAAGTCTGGTAAGTCACGTACTTGCAGGCATCCTCGGGGCTCACCCACGGCCCACCGAAGGGCCAGCCCGAGGCCTGCGCCATGTCGATGCCCAGGCCCAGGCGGCTGGCTTCGGTGAGCGTGTAAGTGAGCATGTCTACCCACTTGGGCGAGAGAAAATCGATGAACTGATTCTCGGCCCCCTTCACCCCGTAGATGGTCGTGATTTCCATGCCGCCCAGCCCCGCCTGCTGGTACTGTGTCATCAACCGCGAGAGGTCCTGCGGATTCACGGCGCTGCCCTGCCACCACCAGCGCGTCCAGGGCTTGTTTTGCTGGGTAATGGCGGGCCACTTCGGCGCCTGGGCCCGGGCAGCGGGGTTCGAAGCCAGCACGGCGGCAAGCAGCAGGGAGAAGGCAAGGGTATTCTTCATCGGGAATGCAGAATTGGGGAGCATTTGAGTCAACATCACCTGTCAGCCTTCATCTGGCGTACGCCAAAGGCAAGGATCTTCTCACGCCGGATAGCTCCCATTTGACTTCAGCTGTTCTCACGTGGCGAGGTCCTTCGCTTCGCTCAGGATGACGGACGATTAGTTAGCTCTTGGCCGTAACGGGCGGGTTGTCGACGAACTTGTACAGCTCGGTGCCGGCGAGCAGGAAGCAGCCGAGGCCGTAGTCCTCGAAGTCGGGTTTGGAGTCGTAGGTGACGGGCTGGCTGTCCTTGGGCTCCTTGCCGGTGCCCTGCACGTAGCCCAGAAAGCCGTCCTTGTGCACGCACTCGGTGACCATGGCGTTCCAGGCCTTGGCGACGATGGGCAGGTACTGCTTCTGATCGAGCAGTCCCTGGCGCATGCCCCAGGTCATGCCGTAAACGAAAAGCGCCGTGCCGGTCAGCTCCTTGCCGCCGAAGTGCGTCGGGTCGTGCAGACTCACGTTCCAGTAGCCATCTGGGCGCTGCAGCGGCGGCAGGGCCTTCATCATGGCCAGGAACATCTGCTGGTACTCGTCGCGGTGCGGGGCGTTGTTGGGCATGAGGCTGAGCACGCGCACCATGGCGGCTACCACCCAGCCGTTGCCGCGGCTCCAGTAGCAGTCCTCGCCGTTGGGCTCCCGGTAGGGCGGCACGAAGTCCTTGTCGCGCCACCACAGGCCGTCCTGGGGGTTGAACAGGCCGTTGCCGCCGTGCCCGGTCTTCGCGAAGTCGTAGAGCTGGAACATCTTCTCGAAGTACTTGTCGTCCTTGTAAAGCACGCCGAGCCGGGCAAACACCGGCATGGCCATCTGCAGCGCGTCAATCCAGTTCCAGTCGTCCACCTTGTCCGACTGCACCATGTTGTCGATACTGGCCTTGATGTCACGGATGCGCTCCGGCTGCGGGTCGAGCTGGTAGAGGTCGATGTAGGTCTGGCCGCAGCACTGGTTGTCGGCGTTGCGGTCCGTCACGCCATTGCGGATGCCCCACTGGTGCTTCTGGCCCCAGTCCACGGCGTAATCGTAGTAGCGCTTCTGCTTGTCCACGCCGTACAGCGCCATCAGGCCTTCGTAGTACACGGCGCGCGTCCAGATGTGGCTCGGCCGGGTTTTGTTGGTCACGATTTCCTTGCCCGGGTCAGGCCACTTCTGCATGAAGTAGTCGTTGGCCAGGGTCATCGTTTTGAGCAGGTCCTTCTTCCTGGGCAGCTTGGCGGCTTGCGGGGCCGCAACGGCCCAGCCGGGCAGCAGCAGGCCCGCGCTGAGCAGGCCCAGCGTTTGGCCGAAGATGCGGCGGGTCATTGGGCCGGTGAGCAGGGGCGTGTACATGGGAATGACAGACGAAAAGTGTCGCGGAGTGTCACTCCGCGTGGCGCCTAGGGCGCCAAGGAACGTGGGTTTACAGAAGGCGCGGAACCGCATGGCGGCCTTTGGCCGCCCGCGGAGTATCACTCCGCGCCATTGACAAGGTCAGGAGGCGGTTTTGGCAATTTCCACGGCGTACACCTGCTCTTGCCCCTCGAAGTTGGCCCGGAAGATGAGCCACTTGCCGTCGGGCGAGAAGTGAATATTGGGCTCCAGCTTGTAGCCGTGCTGCTTCATGTTCACCAGCTTTTCGGCTTTGAGCTTGTCTCCTTCCGGCCGGAACAGGTAGATCCACATGCCGTCGGGCGCTTTGGCCACCTGCCCGGCGTCGCCGCCGTCGCCGGCGAAGAGCTTCTGGTCGGGCGACACGTTGAAGTGAATCGACCACTCGTTGCGGTCCATCTGGTAGGCCTTTTCCTTGCCCGTGCGCACGTCGGCGCCGGTTAGGTAGAAGGTCACGCTGCGCGGCTTCTGGTTGTCGAACCAGATGGTTTTGCCGTCGGGGCTGAAAAACTCGTGGCCGGCAATTTCGCCCTCCACCGTACGCTTATGCACCAGCTTCACCTGCTTGGTGCGGGTGTCGATGGTCCAGATGCGGTCCACCTTGTGCCAGGGGCCTTCGTGGCAAAACATAAGCAGGCGCGGGTCGGTGGGCGAAAACTGCACGTGGTTCAGCCACGCCGTATCGGTGAAGAGCTTGGTGAGCTGCCCGCCCTGGGTGCTCACGGTGAACAGGGTGCGCGGCAGCCCGGCCTCGTAAATGCGGTTGAAGAAGTCGTGCTTTTCGGGGTACTGCCGGAAGATTTCCTTTTCCGCGTCGCTGCTCCAGGCCCCGCCCAGCTGGGTTTCGTCGGCGTTGAGCGTGGTGATGTCGGCCTTGAAATCGGCCGGAAAGACGAATACCAGCCGCGTCCGGCGCGTATCCACATGGGTAGCGTACACCGAGTCGCCGGTTTGGTAAAACACCTCCCGCCGCTTCGGTGCCACAATTTCGCCGCCCACCTTCTGCTGAAAATACCGCGTGAGGGGCTGCACCTGCCTGGTTTTCAGGTTTACCATGCGCAGCTGCTTACCCTGCGCGTCGGTGTGGTAGTACACCATCCAGTCACCGTCCCTGCCCGCCAGGAAGGGCCGGTTGTGAAAGTAAAAGCTGGCGTTCTGCCCGTCGGGCGGCGTAAGGCGCATCACGCGGTGGCCGGTGTCCTGATCGAGCCACTGCTCGGGCATGGGCTTCTGGCTGCCGGTGCTGAGCCGGGCCTGGGCCTGCACGGCACCGCTGACCAGCAGTAAGCTGCCGAGGGTCAGCGCGCCGAAACCGCTTGTGTTGATTGCTGCAAACATGTCGGGCAGGATGATGAGGTAGGCGATGGAGCAGAGGTAGTCGGCGGCCGGCTCGGGTGGCAGGTAGCGGACCACGTCGCACAGGGCCAGCGCTACTTTGTCCGGTATGGGTGGCTGAGCCAGCCCCACGCCCGGGCTGGTCAGCCCGAGCCACCCGACGCCTACTGCCGCTACGCCGCGCAGAAATACCGACCTATTGCAGTGAAACATCGGACGTTAGCTTGACCAACGACCCAATAGAACAAATCCGACGCGGGCAACTCTCCTGTACTGTGCGGTACCAATAGTAAGAACTCACTCACCCCGGTCACCGCCCGTCGAACAGTACCAGCATCGGGCACAACCAATAAAACCGCCGTGCCCCTACCGGCTCTGCATTTGTCTGCCAGCAGCGGCTAGCTCTAGTTACGCACTTGGGCCGAGCACCAGACGCACGCCCCGTTATGGCTACCCCACAGATACCGGGTCGGCATACCTGCCCCTGCGCCACCTTAGGATTGTGCGGCCCGGCAGTAGCAAAGACGAGCATTTTACTGGAAATTTGCGTAGTATCTCTCCTTGGTCCTTCCTCTTCCGCCCGCCACATCGCGTTAATGTCGTTTCCCTCCGCGTTCTTCGAGAGCTTCCTGCAGGAGGCCCCTCAGGTGTTCTTCGTCTACGATGTGCCGGGGCGGCGTGTGCAGTACGTCAGCCCGGGCTACGAGCGGGTGCTGGGAGGCCGCTGCACGCAGGTGAATGAGGAGCTGCCCGGTCTGCTCGCCCGCGTGCACCCGGACGACCGGGACCACGCCGCCGATTGCTGGCAACGCTGGCTGGCAGGCCGCCTGCGCGAGCCGTTTGAGCTGCGGCTGCGCTGGGCCGAGGGCCAGGACCAGCACTTGAGTATCACCCCGCACCGGCTGCCGGGCCAGGAAGGCCAGGTAGGCGGCCTGATCGAGGACGTCACGGCCACCAAGGTGATGCTCTGGCACGCCGACAAGTACAACTCCAAGAAGAACACCACGCTGGAAATCCTCTCGCACGATCTGGCCGGGCCCTTCACCCAGCTGGAGCAGATGAGCGAGTACTTTCAGCACACGGTGGCCCCGCTGCAGAACCCGCAGCTGCTGGGCATGATCGAGCACATGCGCGAGCTGTGCCGCGACAGCGTGAACCTGATCCGGGACTTCGTGGACCACGAGTTTCTCGATTCCGTCAACGTGGAGCTGAAGTGCGAGCGGGTGGACCTGGTGGAAAAGCTGCGCCTGGTGCTGGAGCAGTATCAGCTGGGCGAGCGGTTCGTGGGCAAGCGCTTCGACTTCGTGGCTCACGTGGCCCCGCTCTACGTGGAGCTGGACCAGAACAAGTTCATGCAGGTCATCAACAACCTGATCAGCAACTCGATCAAGTTCACGCCCGATGGGGGCGTCATTACCGTCTCGGTAGGGCGCGAGGCAGATCGGGCGGTGGTAGCCGTGTCCGATACCGGCGTGGGCATTCCGGAGAAGCTGCAGGCCGGGCTATTCGAGAAGTTCACCAAGGCCCGGCGCCCGGGCCTGCGCGGGGAGCGGAGCACCGGCCTGGGCATGTCCATTATCAAGACCATCGTGGAGCTGCACGGGGGCCGCATCACCTTCGCCAGCGCCGAAGGAGAAGGCACCATCTTCACCATCGGGCTGCCCTTGCCCCAGGAAGCGTAAACCACCGCTGCGGGGCCGGCGGCTACGCGTTTCGTCGCGGCCTGGCCCACGTCGCCCTTAAGCAGGCGGCAGCTCCCGCCGAAAGAAGGTGCGCAACACATAGTTGACGTTGTCCTTGTTCAGGGGTTTGTTGAGAAACCCGTCCACGCCGAGGGCCTGCACCTGTTCCACGTCGCGTGGGTGCAGCGAGGTGGTGAGCATGACGATGACGGTGGCCTGGCGCTGCCCCGCCGGCAGCTGCCGGTACGCCTGCAAAAACTCGATGCCGTTCATGCCGGGCATGTTCACGTCGAGCAAAATGAGCGCCGGGCAGTCGGGCGTAGGGGTAGCGCAGTGCGCGTGCACCTGGTCCAGCGCCTGCTGCCCGTCCAGGGCTACGAAGATGCGCTCGGCCACGCCTAGGCGCGTGAGTAAAGCGTGGTTGAGGAAATTGGTGGTCTGGTCGTCGTCCACCAGCAGCACACCGGAAAGTTTTTCCATACGGTCGGGTTCGTCCGGGCGGCCCGCCTATAGCGGCCCCCTGGCCGGCCCTATACGCACGTTAGCGACGGAAGTAGACGAAAAACGCAGCACCGACGCACGATTCGCAGTACACTTCGAGCCTACCTGCGTGGTTTTCCACGGTTGTAAAAGGCTCAAAGACGATGCGCACTCCCCTCCCGCTTCGTCAGATAGTTCAACGAAGCGGTAGAGATGCTTCGCCGGGCTCAGCAGAAGTTGAATCCAAAATTCTTAACACGCTTTTGGCGGTACAGCTGACGGAGTAACCCAGAAAAACAATCATTATAAACTCATCCTACTGAAATCCTTTCAGCAGCTTATAAAAAGCCTCGGCATAAGTATCACTGATGGGAATAATCTGGTCGGCAATCTGAATTCTGTTTTTCTCGATGTGGTCGATTTTATCAATAGCAACCAGAAAGGACCGGTGCACGCGCGCGAAATCCTGGGCGGGCAGCAGCTCTTCCAATTTGGCAAAGTTCAAGAGCGTCATAATTTTCTCCTCCGCGGTATGAATCCGTAAGTAATCTTTCATACCCTCCACAAAGAGAATATCGCGAATAGCCACTTTCTGAATGCGGTGGCCCACCTTCAGAAAAATATACTCCGTCTCATTCTTGGTTTCCGCTTTTTCTTCCTTCTTGTTCGGGCTATGCTTGGAGCTTTGTTCCTGGTACAGGCGTAAAACGCTTTTATAAAACCGCTCAAACGTAAAGGGCTTCAGCAGGTAGTCCCGCACCTCCAGCTCATAGGCTTTTAGCGCATATTGGTCGTAGGCGGTAGTCAGGATAATTACTGGTTTGGGATTCAGCATCGGGATAAAACTGAGTCCATCCAGATCCGGCATGTTGATGTCCAGAAACAGCAGGTCGGGTTTGTCTTGCTTTAACGGTCCGGCGGCTTCCAGGGGGCTCCCGTAGACGCCTTTCAGCTCCAGAAAAGAAACTTTTCGGATGTATTCCTCCAGCATCTCCTGGGCCAAGTACTCGTCCTCAATGATGTAGCAGCTGAGCTTTTCTTTCATGCGCCTGTAAGTGAAGGCCGTAGATGGTAAGCACGACCGTAAAGGTGTCGCCGGTGTTCTGAATGCTCAGCGTGTGCTGGCCGGGATACAACAAAGCCAGCCTTTTCCGGACGTTGGGCAGCCCGATGCCCCCCGGTTCTTCCAGCGGATTGGCCGTTTTTTTTCCGATAGGGTTCTGCACGCTGAAGGCTAGGCCATCTTCTTTCACCTCTACCCGCACCTTCAGGTCGCCGGGGGCCAATCGGGCGGGGCTGTGCTTGTAGGCGTTTTCCAGCAGGTGAATGAACAGCAAGGGAGCAATGTAGCACGCTTCCGTCTCGCCCGCTATTTGCAAATCCACCACTGGATTGTTTTTGTACCGAAGCTGCTGCAAACTCACATAGTCCTGCACATAGTCCATTTCCCGCGCCAGCGGAACCGTGGCCGCATTGGACTCATAAATCATGTAGCGCATCAAGGAAGCCAGCTGCATAACGGCCTCCGGGGCGGCGGGCGCCTGTTTATATACCAGTGCGTGGATATTGTTGAGGGTATTGAATAAAAAGTGTGGGTTTATCTGTGATTTCAAATAATGCAGTTCGGCTTCCACAGCCTGTTTTTCCAGCTGCTCTTTCCGGATGGTATTGAGCACCAAGTTCTCGGTAACTCTGGCCAACCAACTCAGGATGATAAAGACCACGGCCGATAACAGATGCATGATATAATATCCGGCATCCGATTCCTTATGATAAAAAAGCAAAAACGGCAAAGGGCCGGTCAATAATATTCCCGCCAGCGCCAGCCAATACTCCCTACCCTTACGCTTACCGGTATAATAGGTCAGCAGGGAGAAATGAGCGTAAAAAACGTATAAACAAGTAGCTATAAATCCTGCAAAGGTGCTCAGCCAATGTACATCACCTTCGCCCCCTAGCTGCAAGCCTACCAACAAGCTAAACAGGGCCCAGAGGGATAGGTGAATCAGCCAGAAGATTTTTTTGATTCGCGCCATAGCACAAAGGTGGTATTTCCGATTCTGCTCCGCGCACCGTCTCGACCAGATGCCCCTTCCAATCTACGAGCGGCGAAACGGAGCCGGCCGGCGCACTGGCGGAAGCAAAGCCAGCCTTGGTCGATTACTTCCCCGCAGTAGCATATCGGGTTTCGCTTTCCGGGCCGGCAACAATTGCTTCGAACAGAAATAGAGCCGGAAAGCATCAGCCAAGGTGCTTTCCTCTCAGAAGACAAACCGAAGCAAATCAGCTAATATGGGAAAGCACCCGCTCAGCCTCGCCATCCGCAACGTCTCCAAAAGGTATGCGAATGGCGTGCAGGCATTGGATAATGTGTCGCTGGATATTCCGCCGGGCATGTATGGGCTGCTCGGCCCCAACGGCGCCGGCAAATCAACCCTCATGCGCACGCTTGCCACACTGCAGGAGCCGGATGCCGGGCAGGTATTTCTGGGAGACATCGATGTGGTGCACCAGAAGGAAGCGGTGCGCGAGACGCTGGGCTACCTGCCCCAGGAGTTCGGGGTGTACCCCAAAGCCAGTGCGGAGGAACTGCTCGATTACTTCGCGGTGCTCAAGGGCATTACCAACCGGGCGGTGCGCCGAGAAACCATCGAGGCGTTGCTCAAGCAAACCAATCTGTGGGACAAGCGCCGGCAGAAGCTGGGCGGCTTCTCGGGCGGTATGAAGCAGCGCTTCGGAGTAGCGGTGGCCTTGCTGGGCAACCCTCAGCTGCTGATTGTGGACGAGCCCACGGCGGGCCTGGACCCGGCCGAGCGGGTGCGCTTCCTCAACCTGCTCAGCGCATTGGGGGAAAACAGCGTGGTCATTCTCTCCACCCACATCGTGGCGGATGTGGCCGAATTGTGCACCCACATGGCCATCATCAACCAGGGGCGGATTCTGCTGGAGGCCGCGCCGCTGGAAGCAGTTGCCGCCCTGCAGGGCCGGATCTGGCGCAAACTAACTGACAAACAGACCCTGCCGGCGCTGGAGCAGGAGCACCGCGTCATTTCGGCCAAGCTGCTCAGTGGCCGCACCCTGGTGCATGTCTACAGCCCGGAAATGCCCGGCAACGGGTTTGAACCGGTGGAGCCCGACCTGGAGGATGTCTATTTCAGCGCTCTGACGGGCTGCTTAGGCCCGGCCGCTCAGCAGCCGAAAGCAGAGGAGGTAGCGCTATGAAGTTCCAACGGATTTTTGCGCTGGAGTTTCGCTACCAGCTTCGCCAAGCCACTACCTGGCTTTACTTCGGGGCCTTGCTGCTCTTCGCTTTCCTGGTTGTCGTTGCCAATTATGCCTCCGACGCGCGGGACGGATACTTTTTACTCAACGCGCCCATCGTCCTGGCAGCCGTTACGGCCATCTGCAGCGTGAAGTGGCTGCTGATCGGCGCCTCCGTGGCGGGCGACGCGGCGGCGCGTGATGCGCAGACGCGCATGTATTTGCTCACCTACACCGCCCCCACCAGCAAAGCCGCCTACCTGGGCGGACGCTTTCTGGCCGCCTTCGCCCTGAGCGTGCTCGTGCTGCTCGCCATTCCGGCGGGCTTGCTGCTGGGCGTGCACTGCAGCGGCATGGAGGCCGAATTGCTGGGGCCGTTCCGAGCGGCGGCTTACCTGACCACCTTCGGCTTTATCGCCGTGCCCAACGCCTTTTTCGCCACGGCCATTCAGTTCTCGCTGGCCGCGCTCAGCCGCCGGGCCCTGGGCAGTTACCTGGCCGGAGCGGCCCTGTTCGCGGCCGCCTACACCATCTGGCCGCTGCTGCCGGATGTGGGGCAGTGGGGAAACCTGGCGGACCCGATGAGTTTCGGGCCCATCCTGGGTCATCTGTCAAATGACTGGAGCCCCCTGGAGAAAAATACGCGCCTGCTGCTGCTGGAAGGGCCTTTCCTCACCAACCGCCTCCTGTGGATGGGCATTTCGCTGGGCGTGCTGGCATTTACCTATTCCCGTTTTCAGTTCTCGCTACCCGAAGCGCGCCCAAAAGCGCAGACTGCTACCCAGCCCGAATCAGCTGGAATAGCCCGGGGGGGCCTGAATTGGGTAGCCACGGGCACGCTGCCGCAGGCCAGGGGCACGTATGGCCTAGCCACGCAGCTGCACCAGTTGCGCCGTATCACCTGGGAAGCCTTTCTGCCGCTCGCCAAAAGCAAGGCTGGCCTGCCCCTGCTGGCGGTCCTGGCCCTGCTGGTAGGGTTGACCATACCCGCCAACCTCGAGGGCCGCGGCACGCCCCTGCTGCCCCGCACCGACTTTGTCCTGAACTATCTGACCGGGCCCCTTACGCAGCCGGAGAGGTTCTGGCCTATTATCGTCCTGCTCACCATTTTCTACGCCGGAGAGCTGGTGTGGCGCGACCGGGAAACCGGCCTGAGCGACATTGCCAACACGACGCCGGTGCCGGAATGGGTACTGCTGCTGAGCCGGTTTCTGGCCCTGTCCTTGGTGCTGGTGGTGTGGCAGGCCCTGCTGATGACGGCCGGACTGGTGGCCCAGGCGGTCCTGGGCGGAGCAAAGCTGGAAATGGGGCTGTACGTGGCCGTGCTGTTCGGGCTGCAGCTGGTTGATTGCCTGCTTTTTGCCCTGCTGGCCCTCATGGTGCACGTGCTGGTGAATCAGAAGTTTGTGGGGCATCTGGTGGCGCTGCTGACCTACGGCTGCATCGTCTTTGCGCCTACCCTGGGCCTAGAGCATCAGCTGCTCATCTTCGGCGCCAGCCCCTCCTGGACGTACACCGATATGGCCGGCTTCGGCCCGACGCTGGTGCCCTGGCTGTGGTTCAAAGGCTACTGGGCGGCCTGGGCGCTGCTGCTGGCGGTAGTGACGGTGCCGTTCTGGGTGCGGGGCCGGGAAGGAAACGTTGTTGCCCGGCTTCAGCTGGCCCGGCGGCGCTTCACGGGTTCGGCGGCCCGGGTAGCGGCGGTGGCGGCAGGCGGCATGCTGGGGTTCGGCAGCTTTATCTTCTACAACACCAACGTGCTGCACGACTACATCAACACCTCCGCCGCTACGGCGCAGCGGGCGGCCTACGAGCAGCGTTTCCATCGATACCAGAACCTACCCCAGCCCCTGCTGACCGGCGTAAAACTCCGGGTAGAAATGTATCCCCGGCAGCGGGAAGTAGCGATACAAGGCACATACCTGCTGGTAAACGACCAGCAAGAACCCATCGACTCGGTTCTGCTGGCGTCCGGGGCCGCCGACGTGGAGACCACCGCGATTCGCTTCAACCAGCCAGCCAGGGAAGTGCTCGTGGACGAGGACCTGGGCCAGCGCCTGTACGCCCTGGCCAGGCCCTTGCTTCCCGGCGATTCGCTGCGCCTGAGCTTTCAGGTAACGCACAAAGCGCAGGGCTTTACCAACAACGGAGCCGAGGTGCAGATCCTGAAGAATGGCAGCAGCTTCCGGAACATGGAGTGGCTGCCGGCCATCGGGTACCAGCCGTTCCGGGAGCTGGACGAGGCCGGTGCCCGCAAAGCGTACGGCCTGGCCGCCCGGCCCGCCACGGCCTCGCTCTACGACGTGGCCGCCCGCCGGTACGCCTCCTTTCCCGAGCAGATCCGCTTTGAGGCCGTAGTGGGGACGGATGCCGACCAGATAGTGGTGGCGCCGGGCACCTTACGCCGCACCTGGACTAAAGCGGGCCGCCGCTACTTCCATTACGCCACGGATGCGCCGATCCGCAATGAATATGCCTTCTTTTCGGCCGACTACGCGGTGCAGGAGGGTAAATGGCGCAACCCATCAGCCGGCTCGGAGCAGGAGGTTGCCATCCAGATTTTCTATCCCCCGGGGCTGACGGAAAACCCGGCGCGGATGGTCCGAAGCGCCCAGGCTTCGCTGGACTATTACACCCGGCAGTTTGGGCCCTACCCGCACCGCCAACTCCGCTTTGTGACCCACGCCGGGTACAATTTCGGGCACCACGCCGCGCCCATTGATATTACAGCGGAGGAGGGCTTTTTTCTCCTGAACCCGAAAGCTGATAAGCGCGGCTTTGACCTGGTGACGGCCGTGGTAGCCCACGAGGTAGCGCACCAGTGGTGGGGCAACCAACTCAAACAAGCTTATGTGGAGGGAGCAGGCCTGATTTCCGAAAGCTTGGCGTGGTACTCGGCCATGGGCGTGCTGGAGGACAAATATGGCCCTGAGCACCTCGAGCGGCTGCTGAGCTTCCTGCGAGAAGAAAACGAAACCCCGCGCAGCCGCGCCGCCTTGCCGCTGCTGCAGGCCAACGACTTCTACCAGAACTACCGCAAAGGTCCCCTGGCGCTGTATACGCTAAGTCAATACATGGGCCGGGACCGGGTAGACGCAGCGCTCCGGCAGTTGCTGGCTAAGCACCGCCCCGGCACGCTTCCCTACCCCACGTCGCTGGATCTTTACCAGGAACTGCAGGCCGCGACGCCGGATTCGCTCCAACCACTGCTGCACGACTTGTTCAAGGCCAACACCTTTTGGGAGCTGGCTACGGAAACCGCCACCGCCAAACCGCTCAAAGGAGGCACCTGGCAGCTGACGCTCACGCTGCGGGCCAACAAACTAGTAGTGGATAGCGCCGGCACCGAGTCGAAACGACCGATGCAGGAGTGGGTGGAAGTCGGCGTCTTCGCCCCCGCCGAAGCCGGACAGGAGGTTGGGAAGCAGCTCTACCTACAAAAGCACCTCATCAAATCCGGCCAGCAGACTATCCTGTTGACGTTACCTATCCGGCCCGCTAAAGTTGGTTTTGATCCACGTAATTTATTGATTGACTGGGAGCAAAATAACAACTACAAACTGGTAAAGGTCGAAAACTAGACCGTTACCAGGTTTTCATCCTGTGGAGCGTGTCGGGGAGTTAGGCAGGGCGTAAACAGCAATGACCTGCGCCAAAAACTGTCGAGCCGCCCACCTTCGGCCCTTGACTTTGTGCCCGTAGCCCAGCTAGGTCGTCGAGCGCACCTTTGCCTGGCCAGGGCAGGCTGTGTGTTGCCCAGAATGGTAAGCAGCCTACCTCGACCCCGAACCGGCGTGAACGATGCAAGAGCGGGTACGATTCCGAACAACGATTCCGGTACGCACGGATGCCCGGCGAGGTAAGCGACAACGGCTGTTTACCTCGCCGGGCTTAGTGCTTGCGCAAACGAGCGGTCCGCAGGCAGCCTGCTTCGTCGCGCATCTGGATCAGGTACAGGCTTGGGCCTACTTCTTTCAGGTCGAACGGCTAGCCGGTAAGGCCCGTTTTTCTGGTATAGGTTGCTGCTACGAGCGGTCAGGCACCCGGGAAATACGTCGTTTTCAGGTACTCCCGTAGCGAAGTTGGCTTGCGGCCCAGCAGCCGTTCGACGGTATCGTGTGTACCAGCCAGTATGCCGTGCTGGGCAGCGGCTCCCCACTGGGCCAGGAAGTTGGCGACGACTTCGGGAATGCCGGCGGCTACTTTCTGCGCGATGTAGGGCGCCAGCTCGCTGCTTTTGTACACGATGGGCCGGCCCGCCAACGTGGACAATTCCCGGGCGATGTCGCGAAACGAATAGGCTTCGCTCCCGGTCAGGGTATACGCTTGGTTGTCATGCCCTTCGCTGGTCAGCAGGGCGGCCGTGGCGGCGGCCAGGTCAGTTCGCTTAACAAACGCAATCTTGCCTTCGCCCGCCGGGAAACGTATCTCCGCGTCCGGCACCTCGCTCCCGATCAGGTACGCCAGGCCTTCGAAGTAGAAGCCGTTGTGGAGAATGGTGTAGACTAGCCCGGACGCTTTGAGGTAGGCCTCCGTGGCCAAGTCGCTTTCCGTGACCTCCGGCAGCACAAAGTTGGAGTTGCGCTGAATGCTGGTGTAGAACAGGTGCTTCACCCCGGCTTCCTTCGCGGCGTCGATGACGTTGCGGTGCTGGCTCACCCGGTCGGTAAAGGCCACGGCAGAAACCAGCAGCACCTTCTCGACGCCTCGAAAGGCCTGCACCAGCGCCAGGTAGTCAAAATAGTCGGCTTGCCGCACGTCTACGCCCCGCTGCACGAGGTCTTTGGCTTTGCTGACGTCGCGCACCAGGGCGGCAATTTCCGTGGCCGGGGTGGTCGTGAGCAAGCAGTCGATGGTTTCGTGGCCTAACCCACCGGTAGCTCCAGTTACTAGAATCATGCTAAACAGAAATTAAAACCACTCCTACGTGGTCGGCAAAAGGCGATGTGGTGAGAAGATGGCTGGGCGGCCCTAGCCTTGCAGAAGAGTGCTGCGCCAGCAGCAAAAGGCGGTACTCAAGGTGTTGTTAACTAAGCCGGTTTCCCGGCTTAGTTGAGCCGGACGGGCTCCCAGTTATGGCAGAGGCAAAAACCACGTATATTTACTTGCTTTTTGCAAGTACAAAGATCAAATAAAACACTTGCAAAAAGCAAGTAAAAGTAACTTTTTTTATGAAGGAGCTAAAACAGCGTTCTACTTGCCCCATCAGCACGTCGCTCGACGTGCTAGGGGACAAATGGACCCTGCTGATTTTGCGGGACATGGTATTCGCTGGCAAGTCTACCTATGGGCAATTCCTGCAGTCGGCAGAAAAAATGGCGACCAACATCTTGGCCGACCGCCTGGCGGGCCTTGAGGCGCAGGGAATCTTATCCAAGGCCGTTGCCGCCGATAAGAAGTCAAAGTTCACCTACCGCCTGACGGAAAAAGGCGTGGATATCGTCCCCATCTTGGTAGAGCTCATCCTGTGGGGAGCCAAGCATTGCCCCACCATCATTGACCCTAGCTTGCTGGCAGAACTCCAGACGGGGAAAGGCGCAGCTATTGAGAAGTACCAACGGCTCGCCCGCGAACAGGCCCTGGCGTAAACTAGAACAAATAGTCGCCTTCCAACAGCAATTTAGTGGCCCTTTCCATAGCCACTAAAGAAAAACCCCTGCTTGCAGCTTGCAAACAGGGGTTTCAGTGATTCCGCTGGGATTCGAACCCAGGACCCGTACATTAAAAGTGTACTGCTCTACCAGCTGAGCTACAGAATCGTTTTCTTTGTGGTCGGCAACCTGTTGTTGTCGATTGTGGCACAAAAGTAGCGGGCCTCTCCTTCAATGCCAAACTTCCTGGCGAAAAAAATTGCATTTACCTTTGTGCTGGCGGGCCTGCTTCCCCAACTCACTCAGGCTCAACCCCATTTTTCCTTAGCTGCGCGGGCCGATTCCTCATTTGCAGCTGGGCAGCCTATGCAGGCGTACCAGTTGTACCGGCAAATGCTGCGTCAGCGCGTCGTCAGCCGCCAGCAGCTGCTGCGTATGGCGGCCGTGCAGGAAAGCCGCGACCAGTATCCGGCGGCCTTGTATTACCTCAATCTGTACCAGGTGTACTACCCCAGCGCCCCCGTCTGGCAGAAGATGACGGAACTGGCCGCTACGCACCGCCTGACGGGCTACCCGGATACGTGGCGGCAGCAACTGGCCCTGTTGCTGCGGCGCTACTACCCCAGTCTATTACAGGCTTCGCTGGCCCTGGCGGTGGCGGCGGGCACCCTGCTGCTGCTGCGGCGTCGTGGCACGGCGCGGGGCTGGTGGCTGGTGTACGGGATTTACCTGGTGTTCATCGGGGCACTGCTAAACGTACTCAATCCCGCCACGGCCGGCTTGGTCTGCCGGCCGCGCGCCGCGCTGATGAGCGCGCCCAGCGCGGCCGGCAGCTGGCTTACGACCGTAGCCGCCGGCGACCGGCTCTTGGTGCAGGGTCGGCAGGATATCTGGTACCAGGTGCGGTGGCGCGGCCGCACGGCCTACATCCGCCAGCACGATCTGCTGGTGGTGGAGTAGCGCCTAGCGCACCGGCGAGTTCTTTTCCTTCTTGAACTCGTTGAGCACCAACCGGTCCATAATGCTGGCAGGCAACCATTTGCTCAGGAAAACGGTCAGCTTGCCTTTGCCGGTGAGTACCAGCGTGGCCGAACGCTGCTGCACGGCCCGCAAAATGTGCTGAGCCACTTCCTCGCTGCTCATCATGCTGCTCTCGTCGCGCGGCGATTCGCCCTGCTGCGAGCCGTCGGCGGCCAGGGCCGTGTTGCGGATGTTGGAGGCGGTGAAGCCCGGGCAGGCGGTCAGTACGTGCACGCCCTGGGGCTGCAGCTCGGTACGCAGCGTTTCGAGGAAGCCGTTCATGGCGAACTTCGACGCTGAGTAGCCCGTGCGACCGGGCAGGCCTCGGTAGCCCGCAATGCTGGAAATCCCCACGATGCTGCCTTTGCTGCTAAGCACGTGCGGCAGAGCGTATTTGGTGGTGTATACCGTCCCGAAAAAGTTGGTTTGCATCAGCCGCCGGATAACGTCCAGCGAGGCTTCGGCAAACAACGCCCGCATGGAAATGCCCGCGTTGTTGATCAGCACATCCAGGCGGCCAAAAGCCTGCACAGTTTCCTCGACGGCGCGCTGGCAGTCGGCCTCCTCCCCTACGTCGGCGCGGATGGCCAAGGTACTGATGCCCTGCGCCGTGAGTTGCTCGTGGCTTTGCTGCAGCCGCGCGGCATCGCGGCCGGTAATGGCCACCTGGGCGCCGGCCCGGCCAAATACCTCGGCGCAGGCCAGGCCAATGCCCGAAGTACCGCCGGTGATAAGAACTACTTTCCCTCTCATAGTACGAAACACGCCGCGGCAGTTTCTACCCGCTGCGGGGCGGCAAAGCTACGGGCTTTTCGGGCAGCTGAAATGAGGTTACATACTTGGTCGACAAATGACGGGAGGCCGTCGATTTTTGGCCACCAAAGTTGGACTGTCCCTATGAAAGCGTTGTATTAAGTCGTTACATTTAAGGCTGTAGAAACTCCCATTTTCAGGGCTACTTTATGCATAAACATGTACACCTGCGACGTCTGACGTCCTTTTTATTAGCCTCGGTTTTGGGACTATCGGCACAGGCAGCGCTAGCCCAGTGCCCTGCAGCCACGAGCAGTTGCACCCCGGGCTCGGCACCCAGTTCTTCGTATTCGTTTGGTATGGGGATTTTCAACGTGACGTTGGGCTCCATCAACAATACCACCCCGGGCGTGCAGGACGGCTTCCGTGACTATGCCTGCTCGGTAGGCACCGCGCTAACCATCGGGCAGGATTACCCCATCCAGGTGCGTACCAACGCCGCGGCTGACGAGAACGTGCGGGTGTGGATTGACCTGAACAACGACGGCCAGTTCAACCCAAACCCGGTGAGCAGCGGCGGCGAGCTGGTAATGAGTTCGACGGGGCGCGGCACGCAGGCGGGCACGGTACGCATCGGGGCCGGCGCCACCACGGGCGTAGCCCTGCGCATGCGCGTCTCGGCCGACTACACCAACGCGCCGGTGCCCGGCCCGTGCACCACGCCGCAATACTCGCAGGTGGAGGACTACCGCGTGACGCTGCAGAGCCCCACGCAAGCCCCAACGGCCAACTTTACGGTGGACCAGACGGTGACCTGCTCGGGCTGCGTGCAGTTTACCGACCAAAGCCAGAACGGCCCGACCAGCTGGCTGTGGAATTTTGGCGACGGCACGACCTCGACTCAGCAGAACCCGCGCCACTGCTATACCACGGCCGGCACCTTCACGGTGACGCTGACGGCGACCAACAGCGTGGGCAACAACGTAGCAACTCGTCCCAATTACATCACTTACAACAGCCAGGTGCCCACGGCGGCCAGCTGCGCCCCGCAAACCACGGCTTACTGCTGCGGCTACGGCATTACGCAGGTGCAACTGGGCACGCTCACCTATCCCTCGGCCAACGGCCAGGCCGGCTATCAGGACTTTACCTGCACGGGCCGCGTATCGTTGGTGGAAGGCAACCGCTACCCCATCAGCATCATTACCGGCGTGAACAACCAGGACACGCAGGTGTGGCTGGACCTGAACAACGACGGGCAGTTTACCAGCAACGAACTGCTGCTGACGACCCTGAATCGGGCCTCGCCCGTCACGGGTACCCTGACCATTCCGGGCACGGCCCTGAAAAACGTGCCGCTGCGTCTGCGCATCGTCTCTGATTATGTGGGCGCTACCCTGGGCGCGTGTGCGGCCCTGCAGTTTGGGCAAGCCGAAGACTACAGCGTGACGGTGCTGCCCAACACGCAGCCGCCGGTGACGGACTTCACCTCCGACTATACCACCACCTGCAGCAACCCGGTGACCTTCAGCGACCAAAGCCAGAACGCCCCGACCGGCTGGCTGTGGGACTTTGGCGACGGCACGACTTCGACCCAGCAGAATCCGACGCACACCTACGCGGCGTCGGGCGTGTACACCGTCTCGCTGCGGGCCAGCAACGCGTACGGCTCGACGGCAACGACCAAACAGGCGTACATCGCCGTATCGGTGCCCTGCCTGCAGTACTGCGCCTCGACGGGCACCAACCAGAACGCGTGGATTTCCGGCGTCGTCGTGAACGGCAGCTCCCTGGCGACGCCCTTTACCAATACCTCGGCGGCCGATGCCAACGGCTACGGCAACTACACCAACCGCATTTTGGAGCTAAAAACCGGGGTAAACTACACCATCAGCGTGGCCATCCCCGTCAACTTCACGCGCACCACCAGCGTGTGGATTGACTACAACCGCAACGGCGTGTTTGAAGCGGCGGAGCTGCTGATGAACAGCACTACCGCGGCCACGGCCACCGGCACCTTTGCCGTCCCGACGCTAGCCACCACGGTGGGCTTTACGCGCATGCGCATCGTCATGCGCCTGAACGGCAACGTGGCCAACCCCTGCGTGAGCAATCAGCTCAACGCCGAAACGGAAGACTACTCGGTGACTATCAGCCGCCCCCTGGCCACGGCCAACAGCCGGGAGTTGGCCGGGCTAACGGTGTACCCGAACCCGACGCCCGACGGGCAGCTGCGCCTGCAATTGCCGGCCGGGCCGGCTGGTTCCTACCAGGTGACGGTGGAAAACCTGCTGGGCGCCGTGCTGCGCCGGAGCCAGGTGCGGCTGAGCCCGGCCACTGACGCCAGCCTGGACTTGCCGGATCTGGCCCGGGGCGTGTACGTGCTCCGGCTGGTGGGCCCGGGCGGGGTGCAGGCCACGCGCCGCATTGTGCGCCAATAACGCTTAGGTGGGGCCGGATGCCGCCCCGCTTTTCGGCTGACCGGCCAGTCAGCCTCTTCTCTGAATCTCTACTTTCCTTTTATGCTCAAACTTTTATTCCGCTTTACGGCGCTCTGGGTGCTGCTGGCCCTGCTCAGCCCGGGCGCAGCCCAGGCCACTCACCTGCTGGGCGGCGAAATGAACTACCGCTACCTCGACGCCAACGGGCCGGCCGCCGCGCCTTTCCGCTACCAGATAACCGTGGTGGTGTACGTGAATACCAACAGCGGCGCCACGCCCAACGGCCAGGGCCGCCCCGACGTGGACGTATGGTTTTACAACAAGTCGCAGAACGGGGCGCGCATTCCGCTGACGACCATCAACACCCCGACGCCGTCGACAACCGGCAACCTGCGTATTCCGCGCACCAGCTTCGCCTACATCACGCCCCCCACGCCCGGTGGCTGCTCTATTCCGGGGGGCAACGTGCCGGTGACGCTGGCCAAGTACACCACTATCGTAAACCTGCCTCTCTCGTTTGATGGCTACTACGCCGTGTACACCGATAACGCCCGCAATAACGACGTCAACAACATCAACAACCCGGGCCTGACGAACATGACGCTGTACACGGAAATGGCGCCGCCGCTGATTCCGAACGTGTCGCCCGTCTTTTCCGATACGGCCGTGGTGGTGGTGTGCCAGGGAGACACCAGCATCGTCATCAACAACGCCTTCGACGCCGACGGCGACCGGCTGATTTATACGTTTGGCACTCCGTACCAGGGCTCGCCGACGACGGCACCGTTTGCCCCGCCGCCCGCGCCGATTACCTACGCGCCGGGCTTTAGCCTGATTTTTCCGTTTGGCCCGGGCACCGGCAGTTACGCCTCGCTCAATGCCAGCACGGGCATTGCCCGGTACTCGGCGCCTTCCATCGGCAAGTACGTGGTGGCCGTCGACGTGAAGGAGTACCGCCGCATCAACGGCGCCGAAGTGCTGGTGGGCACCACCCGCCGCGACGTGCAGTTGGTGTCGCGCACGTGTACGCCGAACATCAGTCCGCAGTTTACCGCCGCCACGCTTTCGCAGCGCACGTTTACGGTGCAGGAAGGACAGACGCTCTCCTTCAGCATCGCCGCCACCGACGCCGACCGGAACCCCATCAACCTACGAGCTAACAGTGCCCTGCTCGACGGCCCCGGCAACTTCAACGCCACGTTTGCGGGTCAAGCCGGCGTCCTCTCCAGCACCGGCACGGGCACCGTCACCATCACCGGCACGGCAGGTAGCGCCAACGGGCAGTTTGTCTTCACCCCGCGCTGCGGCGACGGGCGGGCCACTCCCTACGACGTAGCCGTGACGGCCACCGACGTGGCCTGCGGCGCCAAAACGGTGGCCGAAGTATTTCAGATCCTCGTGACCCGGGCCCCAGCACCCACGGCCCTGGCCGGGGATACGGTTATCTGCGACGCCTCCCAGATTCGCACGTACACGGCCTCGGGCCCGGCGCCGGCCGGCGGCTACAGCTGGAGCGTACGCGGGGGCACCATTCAGGGAGCCAGCAACGGCTCCTCGGTGCAGGTGCTCTGGGCCGGCCCGGGACAGGGCCGCGTGACGGTGCGCAACGTATCAGCTTTCGGCTGCCAGAGCGACTCGGTGAGCCGTACCATCAGCCTGCGCCCGGGCAGTAACCTGGCCGCCACGGCTTCGGTCGGCGCCATCTGCCTGGGGCAGTCGGTCACCCTTACGGCGACGGGGGGCACCACCTACACCTGGACGGGCGGCACCCTGCCGCCGACTACCGGGCCGAGCATTACCGTCTCGCCCGCCCAGACCACTACGTACTCCGTCACGTCCAGCGACGGGGTATGCACCACTACCCGCACCGTCACGGTGACGGTGAACCCGCTGGCGCAGGCCAGTGCCGGCAACAATATAGCCATCTGCCCCGGCGAGCCGACGCAGATCGGCACGGCCGCTTTGGCGGGGTACAGCTATCAGTGGAGCCCGGCCACGGGCCTGAGCAGCGCTACGGCGGCCCAGCCCACCGTCACGCTCACCAACTCCAGCACCACGGCGTCGCTGACGCAGCAGTACGTCCTGACGGCCACGACCGCCCAAGGCTGTCAGGCGCGGGATACGATAGTGGTTACCGTTCGGCCCACGGCCGACGTGCGGGCCGGCGCCGACGCAACGGTGTGCTCGGGCCAGGTCACCCGAATTGGCACGGCCGCTTTGGCGGGGTACAGCTATCAGTGGAGCCCGGCCACGGGCCTGAGCAGCGCTACGGCGGCCCAGCCCACGGTCAGGCTTATCAACACGACCAGCGCGCCCATTATCCAGCAGTACATCCTCACAGCCCGCACACCGCAGGGCTGCTCGTGGCCCGATACCGTGCAGGTGGTGGTAAACCCACGGCCGTTGGCCGACACCATTCAAGGTTCGGCTTCGGTGTGCCCCACGGTGCAGGGCGTGGCGTATTCCATTCGCCGTCCGCGCGGTGCAGCCTACCAGTGGCTGGTGAGCGGCGGCAGCATTGCCAGCGGGCAGGGCACGGCCGCCATTACCGTGAACTGGGGCTCGGCCAGCAACGCCGCCAGCATCCGGGCCTTCCGCATCGACCCCACCACGGGCTGCTCCTCTGACACAACCGTCTTCCCGGTGCGCATCAACCAAGTGCTGGCCACCCAGCGCCCGACGGGCCCGCTGCGCGTGTGCCAGAACAGCGGTGCGCAGACGTATCAGATTCCGACGCCGACCAACGGCTCGACCTACGGCTGGCAGATCATCGGCGGCACGCAGGTAAGCACTACGGGCGGCTCGGTGAGCGTGAACTGGACCACGACCGGCATCGGCAAAATCGTAGCCACGGAATCGAGCAACCCCGCCGGCGGCCGCTGCCTCGGCACCTCCGATACCCTGTACGTGACGGTGCTGCCCACGCCGGTAGCCCAGCAGATCAGCGGGCCGATGCGCTACTGCGCCAGCGCGCCGGGCACGTTTTCGGTGCCGAATACCGCCGGCTCCACCTACCGCTGGATGCTCAACGGCACGGCCGTGCCCAACGCCACGGCCGGCAGCCTGACGCTGACCAGCCTGACCGCCGGCACTTACACCCTGGCGGCCACGGAAACCAACGCCGCGGGCTGCGCCGGTCCCGCCGCGACGCGCCAGTTCACCGTTGACCCGCTGCCCGTAGCGCCCACGGTGGCCGGACCGCGGAGCATTTGCCCCGAAGGCCTCAGCGGCGTGAGCTACACCATTAATGGGGCCAGCGCCAGCAGCTCGTACCAGTGGACGGTGACGGGCGGCACCGTCGTGAGCGGGCAGAACACCGGCCGCGTGCAAATCAACTTCTCGCCCACGGCCACGGCCCGCAGCCTCGTGGTGACGGAAACCTCGCCGTTTGGCTGCGCGGGGCCGGCAACAAGCATTACGCTGCCCCTCGATAACGCCACAGTAGCCCTGCGCACGGCCTCGGTGGACCTGAGCAGCGACCAGAAAATCACGCTGGCCCTGAACGTGGCCGACCGCGCCAACAACGCCAACCAGGTGCGCATTATGCGCCGCGCGGCCGGTAGCACCGGCGCCTTCGCCCAGGTAGCCACCGTGGTCAACAGCGCCGCTACCTACGACGACACCAGTGTGGACGCCGACGCCTCGGCCTACGAGTACCGCCTCGACCTGCTCAACAGCTGCGGCACGGTGCTCAGCAGCACCAACCACACCACCGTGCGCCTGGAAGTCACCGGCTCGCAGCTGGGCCAGGGCCGCCGGGAAGGTACCGTGGACCTGCGCTGGAGTGCCTACCAGGGCTTCCCGGTGAGCCGCTACGAGGTGTACCGCACGGCCGACAACGGCACCGCGGAGCTGGTGGCTACGGTGCCGGCCGGTGCCAGCGCCACCTACAGCACCAGCTTTGCCAGCAGCGCCGCCGGCTTCGACCAGAGCTTCCGCATCAAGGTGGTGAGCACCATAGCGGGCGTACAGTCGTGGTCGAACGAAGCCGGGCAGCGCTTTGCCAACCCGCTGGAGTTCTACAACGTGATGACGCCCAACGGCGACGGGCTCAACGACGTGTTCTACATCCGCAACGTGCAGCTTTACCCCGGCAACACCATGGCCATTTACAACCGCTGGGGCCGCGAGCTGTACCGCACCAAAGACTACCGCAACACCTGGCAGGGCGACGCCCAACCGGCTGGCACTTACTACTTCCTGTTTACAGATGCCGCCGGCAAGACCACCAAAGGCTGGTTTGAAATCGTGAAGTAAGCGCCGCGTACGATTCCGGCAAAACGGCCGTTCGGAGCATATCCGGGCGGCCGTTTTCCGTTACCTTCCGGCTGCTTTATTCCCCTTGATATTATGCGTTTTCTATCCATTCTGGCCCTGATGCTGGGCAGCCTGACGGCCCACGGGCAGGTTATCCTCAACCTCGATTTCGAGCCCGAAGCCAACGGCCACCGGCCCCTGCTGCTCTGGGCCCGCCGCCAGCACCCCGACGATTTGCTCATCCGCCTCGACACCACTAGCCGAGCCCAGCACGGCCGCGGCAGCTTGCTGATTGACGCCTCGCGGGCGGAGGAGCCAGAAGGCACTTACGTCTCGGCCTCGTTTCCCGTCACCGACTCGCTGCGCGGGCAAATCGTCACGTTCACCGTCTGGATCCGGACGGAGGAGTTTGTGGGCCAAGCCTGGCTTAGCGGGTATTCCGGCCGCATCAACGAGACGCTTTCGAACAATAATACCCGCAACGACGCGGCCTCGGTAGCGCCTACGGCCGATTGGCAGCAGCTCCGGGTGCAGGTGCCCGTGAGCCGGGAAGCGGAGTCTTTATCGGTTTCGCTGCACGTCAACGGGCGCGGCCGCCTCTGGACCGACAACTTCCAGCTGCAGCAGCACGGCCGGCTTTACGTCGATGCGCCCTTGCCCGGTACTGAGCCCTTACTACTGCCACCCGGTACGCCCCTACCCGATTGGGACTTCGAGCGCCGTGGCCCAGCCGAAGTGCGCGGCCCCCAAGCCTGGCCCCGCCGCTGGCAGCCCGACTCAACTGTGGTGCAGCACGGCCGGCGCAGCCTGCGCGTGCCCGCTACCGGCCCCGAAGCTATGCCGGTGTACCTGGGCGTGGTTCCGCTCGACTCCTTGCAGGACAAAACGCTGACCATCCGCGGGTACGTGCGTTACGAAACGGCCGCCAACGCGCCGGCGCAACTGCAATACCGCCTCATCAGCAACAGCGACCGGCACACGTTTCCCTACGACCGGTTCAAGTGGAAAAACACGTTGATAACGGTACCTCTACCTGCCTCCACCAGCCCCGCCAGCTGGCAGCGCTTCGAGCTTAAAATCCCTATTTCCGATAAGTATAACCACTCCGAACTAGCCCTGCTGCTGCAACCCGGCGCGGGCGCCGTGTGGCTCGACCACGTGGAGCTGCTCGTCAATGGCCACGGCTTTACGCCGGTGGCTCCGCCTACGCCGGGCCTGCCCACGGCTGCCGAGCTGGCCTGGCTGCGCAAAGCCGCCGCCCCGCTGCGCACCACCGCTCCCGACGGCGGTGACCAGAAAGACCTGGCGGCTTTCGGGCAGCTGGTGGGCACGAGCAAAATCATTGGGCTGGGCGAAGTCACGCTGGGCTCGCACGAGCAGATGCAGCTCAAGCACCGCCTGTTTCGCTACCTGGTGGAGCAAAAAGGCGTGCGCCTGCTGGCCCTCGAAGCCGACCTGGGCCCCTGCCTGGCCCTGAACGACTACTTGCAAACCGGCCAGGGCGACCCTAAAGCCCTGGTGGCCGAGCTGCCCACCTGGGACACGGCCGAAATGCTGGCCCTGGTGCAGTGGATGCGCAGCTACAACCAGCGCGCCACCGGCGCCAAGCTGCAGCTGTTGGGCCTCGACATCCGCGAAGCGCCGGAGAGCCTGCGTTACCTGCGCCAGCACTTGCCCGCCGGCTCCTCTTACCGCGCCGATAAACTAAGCGAGCTGCAGCGCCGGCTGCGGGAGCTGGAAGCCGCCGACCTCCGCCTGAACCTGCTGAAAAAGCCCGACGACACCTCGCCCCTACTGACCGATGTGCGCCGGCTGCTGGCCGAGCTGCGCGCCGCCTATGATGTACCAGCCAAGCTTTCCAGCCAGTACCACCCGTTGCCCAACGAGGCAGCGGTATTGCCCCAGCTGCTGCGGGCCGCCGAGCAGTACAGTCTCTATCACGCCCTGCCTGGGGGCCTCAGCCCGTCGTACCGCTACGCCTGCCTGGCCGAAAACCTGCAGTGGGCGCGGGCGCAGGCCTCGGGCGGCAAAGCCGTGGTGTGGTCGCACAACGAAACCCTCTCCACTTACAACCGCGACGACGAAACCCTGGGCATGCAGCTGCGCCGCCAGTACGGCCCCGACTACCTGGCCGTGGGGCTGGTCTTCCACGAAGGCTCGTTCCGCGCTCTGCGTTCCGACGACCCACCCGCGTTTATCACGGCCACGGCGGCGCCGTCAGCCGTTGGCAGCTACGAGCATTATTTTCGGGCCGCTGCCCTGCCCACGGCCCTACTCGACGTGCGCACGCCTGACCTGATGCCCGGCACGCAGTGGCTGTTCGAAAACCTGCTGCTGCGCGAAGGTGCCCTGAAAGCTTACGCGCAGCCCTTCAGCCGCCACAGTCTCCGCCGCGAATTCGACGCGCTGCTGTACGTGCCCAAGTCGACGCCGGCACAGGCGGTGCGGTAAGTCCTGGCCTGCCCGCTGCGCTGCCCCTTGCCACTTCTCTATCAGCTACACCTCCCGAGGGAAGAGAAACACCTCTCGACTAATCGAAAACACCCTCCAAGTAAGATGAAACACTCTCCCACCAAAGCAAAACCCCACAAACCGCTATTTGGGCTATACCTCGCTCCATCCACAAAATCCGTGAAATCCGAAAAATCAGTCTAAATCCGTGGTCTATCTTTGTAAGGTGAATCCTGTGATGCCCAATCCAAAGAAAATCCCGGCGGAAGACCTCCGCAACGTGGAGATACAAGACATGGTGGCCGAAGGCAAGTGCCTGGTGCGCCACAACAACCTCGTCATTTTCGTGTCGGGCGTGGCCCCCGGCGACGTGGTGGACCTGCGCGTGACCAAGTCCAAGAAGAGCTACCTCGAAGCCGAGCCGGTGTTCTTCCACAAGTACAGCGACCTGCGCGTACAGCCCTTCTGCCAGCATTTTGGCACCTGCGGCGGCTGCAAGTGGCAGCACCTGGCCTACGAAACCCAGCTGATGTACAAGCAGCAGCAGGTGAACGACACGCTGCAGCGCATCGGCAAGGTGGAGCTGCCCGAAATCCTGCCCATCATGGGCGCGCCGCAGACGACCTACTACCGCAACAAGCTGGAGTACACCTTCAGCTACCAGGGCTGGCTGACGGCGGAGCAGATCAAGGACGAAACCAAGCAGTACGACCGCCGCGTGCTGGGCTACCACCTGCCCGGCCGCTTCGATAAGATCATCGACATCGAGCACTGCTGGCTGCAGCCCGACCCGTCGAACCAGATTCGCCTGGCCTTCCGCGACTACGCCCGCGAAAACCAGCTGCGCTTCGGCAACATCATCAAGCACACCGGGCTGCTACGCACGCTCACCATCCGCACGGCCATCAGCACCGGCGAGGTGATGGTGGTGGCGCAGTTCTACCGCCAGCACCAGCTCATCCCCACGATTCTGGACTACCTGCTGGAGCAGTTCCCCAGCATCACGTCGATGAACTACGTGCTCAACGACAAGGGCAACGACTCGCTCGACGGGCTGGAAGTGGTGTGCTACAAGGGCCTTCCCTACATCCACGAGGAAATGGAAGGGCTGCGCTTCCGCGTGGGACCGAAGTCGTTTTACCAGACCAACTCGGCCCAGGCCTACGAGCTCTACAAGGTGGCCCGCGAGTTTGCCGGCCTCACCGGCTCGGAGCTGGTGTACGACCTGTACACCGGTGCCGGCACCATTGCCAACTTCGTGGCCCGGCAGGCCCGCGAGGTTATCGGCGTGGAGTACGTGGCGCAGGCCATCGAAGACGCCAAGCTGAACTCGCAGATCAACGGCGTGCAGAACACCAAGTTCTACGCCGGCGACATGAAGGACGTGCTCACCAAGGACTTCACCGACCAGCACGGCCGCCCCGACGTCATCATCACCGACCCGCCCCGCGCCGGCATGCACCCCGACGTGGTACAGCGCCTCATCGAGCTGCGCGCCCCGCGCGTGGTGTATGTGAGCTGCAACCCCGCCACCCAGGCCCGCGACCTGGAGCTGCTCGCCGACACCTACCGCGTGACGCGCGTGCAGCCGGTGGACATGTTCCCGCACACCCACCACGTGGAAAACGTGGTGCTGCTGGAGCTGAAGTAGCGGTTGTAGCTGAAACCGGCCGTCATGCTGAGCCCCGCCGAAGCATCTCTACCGAACGACTCAACGAAGCGGTAGAGATGCTTCGGCGGGGCTCAGCATGACGTTCTAATTTTTCATCCGTAATGAGCCTTTCAGACAAGCGTTACAACGGTGAATGGGTGCGCATTCCGAATCGTGGCAACTCAGAAATCAATTATTTGATTGATAACGTCGAAGTAGCCCGAAAGGGGAAAGGCAATTTTTCTCGTTTACGCTATTCTGAAGTCTATCCGGATTCTTCCCATGTTCACTGCGAAATCTGCTGGATGACCATTGCCAATGGTAATTCAAATGATATCGAAACTGGCGGCTATTACGCAAATGAAACGTGGGTTTGCGACCAATGCTTTCATATATTCATCGAGCCAGAGGATTATATGCGCGTAGTTGACACCTTCGAAAGAATACCGAAGCCCTAACCACCAATATTTTTTACTATGGACCGGCCTGGCACAAGCAATTCAGAAGAGAAGAAATGGTTTGGTGTACGAATCATTAATCAATACACAATCTCCGGCGAACCGAACCCATCAGCTATTGATGCATTTTATGAAGCTGATTACGCTGCGTATGAAGAAAGTATCATTATAGTTCACGCCGTTTCCTTTGATGAGGCCTATGCCATAGCCGAGCAAATAGGTCGTCAAAACGAATCGACTTACTTGAACCGCTACCACCAAACCGTCAAGAAGTCTTACTTCGACTCTATTGATTGTTTCTGGTTGCCGGATTCGACAATAGAATCCGGAACGGAAGTCTATTCGAATATCATAAGCACCAATCGGAGCATAACCACAGAGGCATTTATAGCAGATTCACAGACAATGTAGCTGCTGGCGCTCCGCGTACGTAAGCGGCTGTATGCAAGCATACTCGATGGATTTGCGTCAGCGCGTGGCGCAGGCGCTGGCCGAGCCGGGCGCCCGGCAGGCCCAAGTGGCCGCGCGCTTTTGCG
>NZ_MVBC01000025.1 GCF_002007105.1 Hymenobacter sp. CRA2
CAGGCCCGTACCCGTGAAGCACTGGAGGCGGCTATCCAAACCGCGGTTGAGTGGATTTCCAGCAAGGATGCCAAAGCCTGGTTCAACCATTGTGGTTATCATGTACATCGTTCATGAATCCGCTATATACAAATTGACTGCCCTTCTATTTCAGAGACTGATCTACATAAAGTAGCTTCTGTATTGGCCAAGCTGGAAAATTCCTCTTCGCAGTTTAATTTGATAAGCCAGCTTTCCTCTATGAATGAAGATCAGCTTGACAATCTGTCTGGCCTTCTTGATAAATGGAATATTGATGCTGCAAAAATTGTTTTGGATGAACTTGAATTTAGATTAAAGCTTTTAGAACAGCTCCGAATAAAGGTCGTAAAAGAAAGTACAGAAGAAGTCGGGGAGTTGCAACCTCTATTCCACAGGGGCCTCTGGATTTTTGGGCCCGAGTATGAAACTATTGAATATACATCGAATGAAACTATGACTTCTGTTATTCAAAAACTATTTGGAGGCAGCATGGACGGAACGAATATTAGGCCGGATTTTGCCATCTTGCCTGATGGTACCGTGGGGCTATATGCCTATCCTAAATATGATTCTAATGGAGGTGAAGCCGGTTTTGACCGGCTTACTATTGTTGAACTCAAGCGTCCAGGAGTGCCTATTGGAAAAGAAGAAAAAAACCAAGCCTGGAAATATGTGAAAGAACTTTTGGAAAAAGGATTAATTACTGACACCAACGTAACATGCTTCGTGTTAGGAGCAACGTTAGATAAATATGAATCAGGAGTAACAACAGAACACAATGGCTTAGTTACTATAATACCTATGACATATAATACTGTAGTTATGCGTGCGAAGAGTAGATTGCTAAAGCTGCATGAGAGAGTTAAAGGTGCTCCATTCTTGGCAGAGGTGAGAATGGATGAGTTTTTACTAGAAAAGGCTCAAACAGAGTTGGCATTGAAACAAGCAACAATAAAAAAGGCGCCATAACAGGCGCCTTTTTTATTGTTGCTATCTAGGTAAATGTTCTTTTATTATTGGTGTTTTGCCAAGGCATTCCGAGATTTTGCCTTGCTCAACTTTTGCGCAAACGTAAGGAAAGAACTTCCCCTTTTCCTCCTGATTATACACTTTGCGTAGAACAAAATCACATCCTTCAGGTACTGAGACTGTGCCCTTATCAATCATGATGTGATGTTGTTGACGTGTAGCAATTATTTCGTAGAAGCCATTACTGCCTTCGGGAAATGGAACCAAGGAGCCTATTTGCCATTCCATATTTTGCCGTGTTTCTTCCTTACGCGCTGCAAGCTTCGCAGGCGTCGGGGTTATCCAGGGAGCAGGCCATGGCGGCGGCTTGGTCGTACACCGGTTCCAGCGTTTCGGCGGCTTGCTTCTGCACGGTGAACTTGATGGCGTCGGCAGCGGCTTTGGTGCGCAGGTAGTACATGCCGGTCTTCAGGCCGCGCTTCCAGGCGTGGAAGTGCATCGAAGTCAGCTTGCCGAAGTTGGGGTTCTGCACGTGCAGGTTCAGGCTCTGGCTCTGGCAGATGTAAGCCCCGCGGTCGGCGGCCATGTCGATGATGGTGCGCTGCGAGATTTCCCAGACCGTCTTGTAGAGGTCCTTGATGTGCTGCGGAATGCTGGGAATGTTCTGCACCGAGCCGTTGGCGGCGATGATGTCCTGCTTCATCTGCTCGTTCCACAGGCCCAGCTTCACCAGGTCCTTGAGCAGGTGCTTGTTCACCACCATGAACTCCCCGCTGAGCACGCGGCGCACGTAGATGTTGGAGGTGTAGGGCTCAAACGACTCGTTGTTGCCCAGGATCTGCGCCGTCGAGGCGGTGGGCATGGGCGCCACCAGCAGCGAGTTGCGCACACCGTGCTCCATTACTTCGGCGCGCAGCGCGTCCCAGTCCCAGCGGCCCGACTCGGGCGTGACGCCCCACATGTCGAACTGGAACTGGCCCTTGCTCATGGGCGAGCCGGGGAAGGTCTCGTAGTGGCCGTCGCGCTTGGCGAGGTCCTTGGAGGCCGTCACGGCGGCGAAGTAGATGGTCTCGAAGATGTCCTTGTTCAGGCCGGCCGCCTCTTCGCTCTCGAAGGGCATGCGCAGCGCAATGAAGGTATCGGCCAGGCCCTGCACGCCCAGGCCGATGGGGCGGTGGCGCTTGTTGCTGCGCTCGGCCTCGGGCACGGGGTAGTAGTTGATGTCGATAACCTTGTTCAGGTTCTTGGTGGCGTGGTAGGTCACCTCGAACAGGCGCTGGTGGTCGAAGTAGGGCTTGCCGTCCTTCTCCGATACGTAGCGCGGCAGGGCCAGGGAGGCCAGGTTGCAGACGGCAATTTCGTCGGCATCCGTGTACTCCATAATCTCGGTGCACAGGTTCGAGGACTTGATGGTGCCCAGGTTCTGCTGGTTGGACTTGCGGTTGGCCGCGTCCTTAAACAGCATGTAGGGCGTGCCCGTCTCGGTCTGGCTTTCCAGGATGGCAAACCACAGGTCCTGCGCCTTGATGGTTTTGCGGCCGCGGCCTTCGCGCTCGTACTTCTGGTACAGGCGCTCGAAGTCCTCGCCCCAGCTCGTATCGAGGCCCGGGCACTCGTGGGGGCACATCAGCGTCCAGTCGCCGTTCTGCTCCACCCGCTTCATGAACAGGTCGTTGATCCAGAGGGCGTAGAACAGGTCGCGGGCGCGGTTTTCCTCCTTGCCGTGGTTTTTCTTCAGGTCCAGGAAGTCGATGATGTCGGCGTGCCAGGGCTCGATGTAGATGGCAAAGGCGCCCTTGCGCTTGCCGCCGCCCTGGTCTACGTAGCGGGCCGTGTCGTTGAACACTTTCAGCATGGGCACGAGGCCGTTGGAGGTGCCGTTGGTGCCCTTGATGTAGCTACCGGTGGCGCGCACGTTGTGCACGGCCAGCCCGATGCCGCCCGCCGATTGCGAAATCAGCGCGCAGTTCTTCAGCGTGTCGTAGATGCCCTCGATGCTGTCGTCCTTCATCGTCAGCAGGAAGCACGACGAGAGCTGCGGCTTGGGCGTGCCGGCGTTGAAGAGGGTAGGGGTAGCGTGGGTAAACCAGCGCTCCGACATCAGGTTGTAGGTCTCGATGGCCTGCTCGATGTCGTCCTTGTGAATGCCCACGGCCACGCGCATCAGCATGTGCTGGGGGCGTTCCACCACCTTGCCGTCGAGGCGCAGCAGGTAGGAGCGCTCCAGCGTCTTGAAGCCGAAGTAGTCGTAGTTGTAGTCCCGGTCGTAGATGATGGCCGAGTCGAGCTGGGCAGCGTGCTTGTGCACCACTTCCCACACGTCGCGGGCTACCAGCGAGGCGTTGTCGCCGTTTTTGGGGTCCTCGTAGGTGTAGAGTCGCTTCATCGTGGAGGAGAAGGACTTCGAGGTCACCTTGTGCAGGTTGCTCACCGCGATGCGGGCCGCGAGAATCGCGTAATCCGGGTGCTTGGTGGTGAGCGAGGCGGCGGTTTCGGCCGCCAGGTTATCGAGCTCCACGGTGGTCACGCCGTCGTAAATCCCGTCGATGACCTTTTTGGCCACTTCGATGGGGGAGACGAAGAGCATGTTCAGCCCGTAGCACAGTTTCTCGATGCGAGCCGTGACTTTATCGAACTTGACGGACTCGCGCCGGCCGTCGCGTTTAATTACCAGCATAGGCGGGATGAGGTTGGAGTAAAAAGGTTGGAGGTGTGTGGGTTGCGGCAGCGCGGGCTGGGCAGATGGGTCGGAGCCAAAGCTCCACCATTTCCTGCCCGGCCCGCGCCGTTACTGTCCGGAATATACTCGGCCGCGTTGTTTGCCTGAATCAGTTCAGAGCCGGAAAGTTTTCCACAATCGGTTCCCGCTACCGTGCGGGCCGATTTTTAGACGTTATCCACATAAGCCCGAAGGCCGCAAAACCGGCCAAAATCGGGTTGTTCGTTTCGGCCCGTTTTGCTAAGCTCGTTGGGCAGCTTCCCGGCGAACAGATACTCCTCCCGCCGAATGACGAAAGCCCGGCCGGACGACGGGCAAACAACCCACAAAAAAGCCCGCGGCCTGGGCCGCGGGCTTGCTGTATTCTGCCCCTCAGGCGCTACTTCTTGGGCGTGTACTCGAAGCCGAAGTTCTTGGCGTACTCGGCCAGCGGCCCCAGCCCCACCGCGGCCCGCCGCTCATCCACGTGCGCTTCGTCCTCGATGGGCGCAAACTCCGGCTTGCCCGTGCTGGGGTTGCCCACCACCTGGCTGCCGTAGATCTGCGACTTGCCGCGGCGCAGCAGCACGCGGTCCTGCAGCAGCGCGAAGTTGCCCGGGGCAATGTCGCCGCGGGCTGCCGCCTGCTTCAACACGTCGAAGTACTTCTCCTGCACCGCCAGGTCGGCGTGCTGGATGACCAGGAAGGCGGTGAGGCTGCCCATGCGGCCCACCAGGGCTTTGCCCGGCCAGCCGTACTGGTCGATGATTTCGGTGACGCGCTTGGTGTTGCGCTCGTCGATGGCGCGCATCTCGCTCATCAGCGCGTCCCACTGCGGCGACTTTTGCCCGAAATTCCGCTGCACCGAATCGATTTTGCCGCGCACGCCCTGGTCCGTGGCGTAGATTTCCTGCAGCTCCTTTTTCAGCGGCTGGTTCAGCTTGGCCTCGGCTTTAGCCACGGTGGCGTCCAGCTTTGCCAGCATCACCGGCCAGCGTTTATCGGTGCGCAGGCTGGTCAGGTCCGTGTCTTGCTTCACGTGGGCCACGTTGTCCCAGCCTGCTCCGGTGGCCCGATCCAAGTAGCGAAAGGCTTTGTCTTTGTCGCCGGCCAGGGCCCAGCTGCAAGCCGCGTTGTAGTAGTCGGTGCTGGTGGGCTTGCCGGCTTTGTCCTTGAAGGCCTGGTCGAATAGCTTGCCCGATTCGGCGTAGTTCTTGGCCGAGTAGGCACCCATGGCCTGCCGATTCAGGGCGCTGAAGGTGGCCTGGCAGTAGGCTAGTGGCGCAGTCAGCAGCAGCGCCGCGCCGAGGAGTAGGGCTTTGAGCATGGCAAAAGTGGTATAGGGGTTAGTGCATGTCCCAACGACGCCTCCTTAGCTATAGCGTTGCAAGCGCGCCGCCGATGGTCACAAAAAAGCCCGCGGCCGTTGGGGCGCGGGCTTTTCTGAGGTTGCTAACGAAGCTTAGTTAATCACCAGCTTCTCCGTAGCTACGGCCGTGGCCGTTTTCAGCGTCACCACATACACGCCCTTGCGCAGCTGACCGATGTCGAGGCGGTTTTGCTTGCCCGTCAGCGTGGTTTGCTGCACCAAGCGGCCGCTCAGGTCCCGGATGCTCAGCTGGCAGGTGCCGGCCGCGCCGGTTTCCACCATCAGGTAGTCATTGGCGGGATTGGGGTAGAGTTTCAGCAGGCCATCGGTCTGGGTTTTTACGCTGGTCACGGCCGCGCACGACTGGTTGAAGGCGTTGTCGAGGTAGGTCAGGCGGTGGCGCAGCCAGCCCGTCATGTAAGCCAGCTGCGTAGTGTCGTGCTGGTAGTCGCCCCAGGCCAGCTGTTCCCGGGCGTAGGCGTTGTTGGCGTTGAGGTAGTCGTACTCGGCCCGGAACTTGGCCATGATGTGCTGCTCGGTGATGACGCTGGCGCGCAGGGCGTTCCAGCGGGTCTGCAGCGCCTCGCGGAAGCCCCCCGCCGAGCAGTCCCGGGTCAGGCGGCTGTACATGCCGTTGGTTAGGATATCGTCCACGTTGCCGGTGTTGCCGCCGGTGTAGTCCGTGCCGAACACGCCGTCCAGGTCCCAGGGCACGTAGTAGTAGGGCTCGTTGCGCTTGTACTTGGCGATATAGATGTTCTTGCCGGTGTTGTCGGTGGCCCGCAGCAGGTTCAGGAACAGGTAATAGTCCACGGCGTTGCCGAGGTGGAACTGCTGCTTGTAGTTGGTCATAAAGTCGGCTTCGGTGCTGTTCTGCACGAAGCTGACGAAGGTGTAGAGGTTGGTCCAGTCGATTTGCTCCTCCGGGTGCTTGTACTCGAAGCCGCCCCAGGTTTCGCTGTTGTTGTCGACGGGCGGCAGGCCCGTGAAGGTGACGGCTCCGCCCCAGTCGCTGCCCTTGTACAGCTCCCCGAGGATGCCGTTGTTGTACTTCTTCAGCTTCAGCTGCTTGCGGTCCACCCGCTCGCTGAGGGCGTAGATGCCGCGGTACTCACCGTTGACGAACAGCTCCACGTACTCCATGGCAATGCCGTTTTTGGCATCAGGCTCCAGGTTTTTGTAGTAGATCTGGTGGATTTCCTGCCACAGCGCATTCGATACCTTGCTGCGGAAGCGCAGCGGCTCGTTGTACAGCGCCTGCAGGTTGTACTTGTTGTCGGTGCGCATACCCAGCAGCGTCACGTCGCGCGAGGCCGTGCCCACGGTGTCGTTCCAGAAGCTCAGCTCATACGACTTCTTGGGGAAGTTTTGGGAGTAACCGCCCCGGAACTCCACGCCCAGGTTTGACTGCACCTGCTGGCCCGAGGCCTCCACCAGCTGAAACTGCGCGTACACGCTGGGCGCATCCATGATGGTATAGCGCGTATCGATATGGGCTACGGGCAGCTGCGTAAAGAACAGCTTGTAGGCGGCATTGCCGCTGCGCACCTGGTAAGAGGAATCGGTGCGCAGCGTAGTGACGGGCTGGGCAAAGGTGTACACGCTGTCCAGCGCCAGGTGTCCTTTGCGGTCCGGGTTGCCATTAAGAGCGGTGATGCTCTGGTTGATTACGATAATCTTATTGGCCCGATCTACGTGGTAAAAACGCGGGGCAACGGTCAACGTGTCGCCGGCAAACGTGCTGCGCGCAGAAATAAATAGCAGCAGACAAAGCAAACAACTGACGTGATTAGTAATGGTTTTTCGCATGTGTAATTTGTGGATGATTATTATTCAGCGGTGAGCTACATTTAGCTGTTGAGGTTGCATGGCAGCCGAAAAAACGAGGCGCGCGAATCGGCGCCTGCCTTGCGTCCAGCAAGCAGCAGTACTCAGCGGGGCCTGAAAGGCAGGGAGGTTAGGGGCGCCAGCAGCGTTTACCAGCGGTATCGGCAGCGCTTATTGCCAAGGGCGACAGGTGCTGTGCCGCCGCACATCGGGGGGTATTATGAGAAAGAAATTTGAAGCGATATTTGGGAAAAACGTAATTGAGGTTTGCTCACAGCAGTGTAAATTAGAGGCTTAAATAGCCGTAGGTATTGCGTTTATCCGCCGTGTGCACAGAGTCGATTGCAGAAAGCCCGGATAACGCCACTGTGGGCGTTTGTAAAACGGGGCGCGAAATACGCATATAAAAAACAATAATGGGTGGAGTATAGTAGATATTCTTCATTCAATGCCATTTCTCGCCCCTTCAGTACCATGCTTGGTCTTTCCTGCCGCCGCTGGCAGCATACGTTTTGCTTCCTGCTGCTCTGCCTGGGCGGCCTCACTGTGCCCGCCGCGGCGCAGCGCTTTGCCGCCATCGGCGACTACGGCTATGCCGGGCCGGCCGAGCGTGACGTAGCCAACCTGGTCAAGAGCTGGGACCCGGAGTTTATCATCACCCTCGGCGACAACAACTACGAGCTGGGCGACTCCACTACTATCGACCAGAACGTGGGGCAGTACTACCACGAGTACATCGGCAACTACCACGGGCGCTACGGGCCCAGCGCCAGCACCAACCGCTTCTTCCCCGTTCCTGGCAACCACGACTACTACACCAACAACGGTGAGCCGTACCGCCGCTACTTCACCCTGCCCGGCAACGGCCGCTACTACGACTTTGTGCGCGACAACGTGCACTTCTTTGCCGTCAACAGCGACCCGCTGGAGCCCGATGGCATTACCGCTGGGTCGGTGCAGGGGCGTTGGCTGCAAGCTGCCCTGGCCGCCGCGCCCGAGCCGTGGAAAGTAGTATACCTGCACCACGCACCCTACTCCTCGGGCTGGCACGGCAACACCGCCGCCCTGCAGTGGCCCTTCAAGCAGTGGGGTGCTTCAGTAGTGCTGGCCGGCCACGACCACCACTACGAGCGGCTGGTCGTCGATGATTTCCCCTACTTCATCAACGGGCTCGGCGGGCGCAGCCTGTACCGCCTGCGCACGCCCCTGCCCGAAAGCAAGTTCAGCTTCACGGGCGAATACGGCGCGATGCTGCTCAACGCCAGCCCCGACAGCCTGACGCTGCAGTTCTTCACCCGCAACCGCACACTGATTGACCGCTACACCCTGTTTCGGGCGGGTAGCGCTACGCCCACGCTGTACCCGCTCTTCCCCAATCCAGTGCAGGAAACGGCCACGGTAGAGTTTTTTCTGCCCGCGGCCACCACCGTGGAACTGCGGGTGCTCAACGCACTAGGGCAGGAAATAGCCCGGCTGCGGGAGGGCGAGCAGGCCCCGGGCTGGCACCGCGCAAGCTGGCCCCGCAACGGCCTGGCCGCGGGCGTGTATTACGTGCAGCTGCGCGGCAGCGGCTTTGCGCGGGTAGTGCGGGCCGTGCTATTGTAAGCCTGCAGCGCTTACCGGCCGTATTGCCGCTTAACACCACGGGCGGGCCTGCTAGCAGGTCCGCCCGTGGTGTTAAGCGGCTAAAAGAAACACGAGGCTATTCCACCAGTAGGCGGCCCGCAGCGGTAGCTCCATTGGCGGCCACGGCCTGCACATGGTACACCCCCTGCGCCAGCCCGGCTACCGACAGCGGTAGCTCAGTGGCAGTAGCGGCGTAGGGTACAGTCTGCACCATGCGCCCTAGTGCGTCGCGGACGGTCAGGTGCCCGGCCTCACGGCCGGCCGGCAGCCGCACTGTGGCCAGTTGGCGGGCCGGGCTGGGGTACACTGCCAGCGGCGCCAGCTGCCGGCCCGACCGCGTACCAGTGGTAACACTGCTCAGCCGGGCAAAAAAGGTTTCTTGGTTGCCCCGGCTGGTCGGCATGGCGAGGTTGCCAAAGCCAATAAGTCCAGCCAGGGTGCCAGCCACGTAGAGCTGGCCCGCACTGTTGAGGGCCAATCCTTGCGGTGCGGGGTACACGGCGCCTACGTCGTTGCTCTGCTGCGTCCAGCGTACGGTGCCCTGGGGCGTAAACGAGAATACTGCCAGCGCCGGATTCAGCGTATTGTTGGTAGGCACCGCCGACACTGTGACCAGACCCATGCCCACGGCACGAAGAAAGCGGCTGCTGAAGTAGCTATTGCCAAACTCATCGATAGCAACGCTACCGGGGTAGCTCATGGTGCCCGTAGCAAGGTGGTGCCAGTCGGAGGTGCCCTGAGCTGTGAAATGCACCAGATAGGCTTTGAGGTAGTTGCCCACCACGGAGCCGTCCTCTACGAAGCCGCCTACGGCCACATTGCCGGCATTATCGATAGCCAGACTACGAGCGTTATCGAGGCCAAGGCTGCGTATGGACGTCGGCATAAGGCTTACCCAGGTAGGTGAGCCCCCCGCACTGTACTTGGCCGCAAAGCCGTCGAGGTTGTTGGGCGTGCCGCTTAGGGTAGTGCCGCCAATGGTCACGGGGCCTTCTATACCACCGGCCACGTAGGCATTGCCTGCCGCATCGGCAGCTAGGGCCCCGGCCCAGTCCTCGCCGGTTCCCCCTTCGCTGCGGGCCCAGACTAGCCCGGCCTGGGCGTTGTATTTGGCAATGAAAAAGTCTTGAGTGTTTCTGCTGCTGCCATCCGCCGTGGCGCCCAGTACGCTGGTCAGGGTGGTGCCGCCCATGTCCACAGTCCCAGTATAGGTCCCGGCTACCAGAATGTTGCCATTCCCATCCACGCCGAGACCCGCGGGGCTGCTGGTGTTGTAGCCACTGCTGGCACCGCTGCGGCCGATGGCCTGCAGCCAGACCGGATTACCCTGCGTGTCCAGTTTCGCCAGAAAGCTGCTCCCCAGGGGCTCGGTCAGCGTGCTCGTTCCCAAGGCCATGGTTGCCGCGAAGCTACCGGTCAGGTACACGTTGCCGGTCGCGTCCAGCGCCAGGGCCGTCACTCCTGCCGGCTGAGCCGCCTCCTGCACGTTGCGCGCCCACAGCAGCGTGCCGGCATCGTTGTATTTGGCCACATAAGCATTGGGCTCGGTCGAGGTAAGGGTGCTGCCCCCTAGTTCGATGGTGCCCTGATAGCTGTTGGTCACGTACACGTTGCCCGCGCCGTCGGTTTTGAGGGCGCCACCCGAATTGGTAGGCAGGGCCCTGGTGGTGGTGCTAGTGGTAGTAGTGCGGCGCACCTGTTGCCAAACAGGGCTGCTCTGCGCTTGGCTTAGTAGGGGCAATGCAGCGCTGGCGGCTAATAGTAGGGCACGACGGCTCAGGAGGGTAAAATCAGGCATACACAACGGGAAAAGAACAATAGATCGGCAGGTAATGATAAACAAAAAGCCCGGCGCTTGCACGCCGGGCTCGTCGTAATCAGGTAGTTGCCGCTTAAAAGTCCTCGTCGAGCGAGAAGACGTTCTGGTCGCGGTCCGACATCACGCCGGCTTTCTGGTACTCGGCCACGCGCTTCTCGAAGAAGTTGGTCTTGCCCTGCAGCGAAATCATCTCCATGAAGTCGAAGGGGTTCGAGGCATTGTAGATTTTGCGGTAGCCCAGCGAGACGAGCAGGCGGTCGGCCACAAACTCAATGTACTGCGACATAGCCTGCGCATTCATGCCAATGAGGTTCACCGGCAGCGCGTCGGTCACAAACTCCTGCTCGATGCTCACCGCGTCGCGGATGATGTCGTGCACGCGGCTCTCGGGCAGCTTGTTCTGCAGGTACCGCTCGTAGAGCAGGCAGGCGAAGTCGCAGTGCAGGCCTTCGTCACGGCTGATCAGCTCGTTGCTGAATGTGAGGCCCGGCATCAGGCCGCGCTTCTTCAGCCAGAAGATGGAGCAGAACGAGCCGGAGAAGAAGATGCCTTCTACGGCGGCAAAGGCAATCAGGCGCTCGGTGAAGTTCTCGGAGTTGATCCACTTCAGCGCCCACTGGCCCTTTTTGGTCACCGCCGGCACGGTCTCCAACGCGTTGAAGAGGTAATCCTTCTGCTTGGGGTCCTTGATGTAGGTATCAATCAGCAGCGAGTAGGTCTCTGAGTGGATGTTTTCCATCATCACCTGGAAGCCGTAGAAGCAGCGCGCCTCGGGCATCTGCACCTCCTGCATGAAGTTGACGGCCAGGTTCTCGTTCACGATGCCGTCGGAGGCGGCGAAGAAGGCCAGCACGTGCGAGATGAAGTGCCGCTCGTTGTCGTTGAGGTTGTCCCAGTCTTTCTGGTCCTGCGACAGGTCGATTTCCTCCGCCGTCCAGAAGGAGGCTTCAGCTTTCTTGTACATCTGCCACACGTCGTCGTTCTGAATCGGGAAGAGGACGAAGCGGTTGGGGTTTTCTACCAGGAGCGGTTCCATAGGCTGGCAACAGGGATGAAACGGTCGGGAAAAAGGGCCGGCAACTACGGCGGCTGGGCAAGCTAACCGCGGCTCCGGGCCTGTTGTTCGGCTTGGCCCATCGGCCCCCAATGGGAGCTGCTGCGGCCCGACCGAAGTTCAAAGATAGCCCGACCGGGCCGAGCCTCGCCGGTGTGTAGCGCTTTTTTCTCTGTTAATTTTTTGCTAAGCGGCTGAAACCAAGGAAGTGGCTGCCATATCGGGAAAAGCCAACGAATCTGCGAAAAAGCCAGCTAAGCGGAAAAGTTTTCCACATTCTGTCTGTTGACAATTCAAGTTGTCCACAAAAATACTATGCGCGTGCTGGCGTTACGGGTTCCTGCCCAATGCAAGCGGCGAGTGAAACTCAGGCGAGTACAAGAGGATTAACGCGTTAGGTTTGGTAATGTCAAAACCACCTCGTACTTTTGCCTTCCATTTTCAGAAAACCTGCGGAGAACCGATGTACGCAATCGTAGACATAGCCGGCAAGCAGACGAAAGTCGAAGCCAACAAATTTGTGTACGCCCACAAACTGGCCGGCAACGTCGGCGACGAGGTTGAGTTGGGCAATGTACTCTTGACCGACAACAACGGCACCCTGAGCGTGGGCGCCCCGTTCCTGTCCGACATCAAAGTGAAAGGCACCATCCTGGGCCACGTTCGTGGCGACAAGTTGATTGTCTTCAAGAAGAAGCGTCGTAAGGGCTACAAGAAGCTCAACACGCATCGTCAGGACTACACCAAAGTAATGATCAACAGCATCGGCTAAGGCCGGGTTGACAGTCTAACGTTGTCAGTTGTCAGTACCTTAGGGGTGCTGGTTGCACAAGCTGACAACTCGCAACTGACAACTGACAACTCTCTAAATACCATGGCACACAAGAAAGGCGTAGGTAGCTCCAACAACGGCCGCGAATCGCATTCCAAGCGTCTCGGCGTGAAACTTTACGGTGGCCAGGTGGCCATTGCTGGCAACGTAATCGTGCGTCAGCGCGGCACCAAGCACCACCCCGGCCAGAACGTGGGTATCGGCAAGGACCACACCCTGTTCGCACTGGTTGACGGCACGGTTCAGTTCCGCAAAGGCCGCAAAGACCGTTCGTTCGTGACGATTGTTCCGGCTGCTGCTACGGAAGAAGCTGCTGCTTAAGTAGCCTCGCTCTCGAAGCATCAAGAAAGCCCGCCTTACCGGCGGGCTTTTTTCGTTTGCACCGAGCGGACAGGTGCGGGTTGCTGCCGTCGGTACAGGCCGGTTTTAGTGCCCGGCCCAGCCGTCGGTGGTTTCAGTTAGATAGTAGAGTACCGGGCGGCTGGGGCTGGCATCGAGCTCCAGCATGGTCACTTGCAGGTTGAGCAAGTACAGGCCATCCGCAACGTCGTCGGGCACGAAGATGAGCTCGGTGATGGTGGCCCCGCGACGAATGTTGTCGGGGTACTGCCAAAAGGCATGGTGCGCGGCCAGCAAGCCGTTGTCCAGCTCCCGGTCGACGCTCGGCAAATCCAGCAGCAGGTGCTCAATGCCTTGCTCCGCGAGGTACTGCGCCAGCTCAGCGCTGATGTACGGCGGGTTCTGCCCCGAGTATTGGCGCGTACGTTTGGCCCCGGCGTTGGGCAAGGTGCGCAGCACAACGGCCTCGGGCGGCACCGGCGCAGCCTGTAGCAGCGGCAGCACGTCGGCCAGCTCCACCACTAGGTCGCCCCCCATCCGCGGGCGTGGGGCCACCGATACTACCCAGGCCACGAACAGGAACCGCTGCAAGCAGTTGGGTAAGGTAGCAGCCGGGTCAGGGCTGATGTGGCCGTAGCATTCCGTATGCGTGCCGTTGCCGTGGGGCGTCAGGTGCACGCGCTTGTAGTTGGTGCTGCCGCCTTCCGCCACCGAGCCCACGAAGTCGCCCACGCGAATTACATCGATTTCAACTGATTTGGCCCAAAAGCAATTGACCTGCTCGGGCCCGGGCTTCAGTGGTAAAGCTATATCGAGCGGGGCAACAGGATTGAAGCTGAACGAGCGGCCGTGGTACTGAAGAGTAGCAGTAAGCATGAAGCAAGAAGGCTGAAGCAGGCGCCGGTTGAGCTACCGAGCGGCGTAACCGGTGCTTAAAATAAAGCAGGCTGAAAACTGGCTTGGTGGTTGGTGCTGGTATCACTACGGTACCACCGGTGGCTCGGCAGTAAACTGCCCCGCCAGCTGGTTTAGGATGCGCGCAATTTCCTCGGCGCGGCTGTACACCATGAAGTGCGTGCCGCCCTCGATGAGGTACTCGACGCTGGCCGGGCCGGGCGGAAATACCCGGTCGCGGCTGCCCAGTATTTGCACCGACGGGCCGATGTCGCGGCTGTCCCACCGAAACAGGCTGCGCACGGCCCAGCGGGTGTAGCCCGGCTCCTGGTCCCACAGAATCTGGCGAAACAGTCGGTACTCCTCGCCCCCACCCACGCCGAAGTACCATTGCCCCAGGCGGGGCATAAACTTGAGCAGCTGCGGCGGCAGCCAGTTTTGCACGCCGGTAGCCCGCACCAGCTTTAGCAGCAGCGGTAACTGATCGGCGCCGGGGATGCTGGACACCAGAGCTACCAGAGCCAGGGGGCGCAGGCGGGCTATTTCCAGGGCGACGGTACCCCCAAATGATACGCCTACCAGCCAGCAACGCTCGTCCACCGGAACGCTTTCCGCCATGCGCTGGGCGTAGGCCGGTAAAGGTTCGTCGGGGTCGGCGGGGGCGAGCCACGGCAGGTAGTGCACAGTGCCGCGCAGCAGCGGGATGAGCCGTTGGAATACCCGCTCATCGGCGCCCAGGCCAGAAATCAGGTAGAAGACCGGTAGGACCGGGGCTGGTTGCGAATCAGGCATCGAGGCGGCGGAAAATGCCTTCCAGGTAGAAAACGTTGTCGGCCGCGGCGCGCTCTTCGCTGGCATCCTCATCGTCTTCGTCGAGGAATTCATCCTCGTCGGCGGGGTAGGTAAAGGAAAGCTTCAGTGCAATGCCGGGCAGCACGATGGCGTTTTGCTCGTCCTGGGTATATTCGAGCAGGCAGGGGCGGGGCGCCGTAGCCAGCGCATCGGCTACTTCCTCCTGCAGCTCACCGGCGCGCGGCCCGGCCTGGCGCAGCAGCAGATCAAGCTGGGCGAAGGGCAGGCCGAGGTGGAAGAAGTAGGTTTGGGCATCGAAAACGGTGGTGGCCCACAGGGTCACATCGTCAGTATTGTCGAACACGATGGCGCGAATGTGGATTTCCTCCACGAAAAAATCGGCTCCGTATTCGACGGCGTCAATCAGGCGTTGCATGCAGGGAAGGTAAGCGGGGATAGGTAACTGTACAAGCTACGCAAGTACCCGCCGAACGGTAACGCCCTATGACGGCTCCTGTCATAAGCAGCGGCAGCACCGGCTGTCATTGCGAGCAACGTGAAGCAACCGTAGAAGGGGGGACGTAGCCAATCCTTCCTTTCACGGCACCACCCGTCAAAACTTATCAACCGAAAAGAGCCCGCCCGAAACGGCAGATGCTGGTTTCGGGCGGGGCTGTTTATTGGTCGGCACATTGCATAGGACCGATTGGCTAACGCCTTCCTACGGTTGCTTCGGCTGCGCCTCGCAATGACAGCCAGTGTTACCGCTGCTGCTACGCCAGAAACAGCTCCAGCGTAATCTGGTCGGCCAGCAGCTTGCCCCGGTCGGTGAGGCGCAGCAGGTCGGACGTCACGTCGGCCCAGCCGTCGTGCTGGAGCTGCTGCAGGTAGGTGGCGCGCTGAGCGGCCAGGTCTACGCCGAGGTGCTGGCGCAGGTAGGCCAGGCTACAGCCGGCGGAGGTGCGCAGGCTGGTCATCAGGTACTCATTGGCGCGGTCGGTGGGGGAGAGGTCTTCGCGGGTGGCGGGTACCTCGTGGCGCTCCAGAATGCCCTGCACGTACTGCGCGTTGCTGGGCACGGTGTACTGCCGGCTCTGCCCGTCGAAGGAGTGGGCGCTGGGCCCGAGGCCGAGGTAGGGCACGCCCTGCCAGTAGCTGCTGTTGTGACGGGAGTAGCGGCCCGGCCGGGCGAAGTTGCTGATTTCGTACTGCTCGTAGCCGGCGGCGCGGCTGGCCTCGAGCAGCATCTCAAACTCCTGCGCCACGAATTCTTCGGGCGCGGAGCGAAACTGGCCTTTCTTCAGCCGCCGACCAAATACCGTTTGCGGCTCGATGGTGAGGGCGTAGCAGGATAAGTGCGGCACCTGCAGCGCCACGGCCTCCTGCAAATCGTGCTGCCAGATGCCGTGGTCACCAGCCGGGTTCGGCACGCCGTAGATCAGGTCGATGCTGAGGTTGTCAAAACCAGCATCCTGGGCTGCGCGCACCGAGCGGCGCGACTCCTCGCCCGAGTGGGCGCGGTTCATCAGGCGCAGGTGCGGCTCGTGGAAGCTCTGCAGACCGATGCTCAGGCGGTTGACCGGCGCAGATGCCAACTCGCGCAGCTTGGCGGCGCTGAGGTCGTCGGGGTTGGCTTCGAGGGTGATTTCCGCGTCCGGAGCTACGTCGAAGTACTGGTAGATGGCCTCGAACAGCTTCAGCAGCTCGGTCTCTGTCAGCAGGGAAGGCGTGCCGCCACCGAAGTAGATGGTGCTCAGGCCGGCGCCGCCGAGGTAGTCGTGGCGCAGCTCCAGCTCCCGCACCAGCGCCTGCACCACGTCGGCTTTGCGCCCCAGCGAGGTGCTAAAGTGAAAGTCGCAGTAATGGCAAGCTTGCTTGCAGAAGGGAATGTGGAGGTAAAGTCCGGCCATGAAGGGAGGGCGTAAGCTTGACTAGCGCGCCCGACGGCTTAGCTTGCGCCAGCGTCAGAACGATTTGAGCGGGCGGATTTGTTCACGCCTAGACGCTGCGCAGCCCGAGTTAGTCGGCTCGGGCAGAAAAGAAAACGGCTGCCGCCGCGTTTGAGCCTGCAAATGTATACCCGCGTCCTGCGCTTTTTGCTTCTGCTGATCGGGCTGATGGGCTGGCAGGCCGATTGGGTTCGGGCGCAGACCACCTCACCAGTGAGCACGCCTAACCTGCCCACCACCCAGGCCCCGCCGCTGCCGCCCCGCCCCAAAGCCCGCCCCGACTCCGCCCAGGCCGCCCGCAAGCTGCCCGCCGCGCGGCCCAAGATCATACGCCTGGAAACCGAAGCTACGGACGCGGCTCTGCTGCGGCGCTACCGGGTGCGTACTACCGCCGCCGATACCCTGGAAGCCGTACGCGCCGTGCGCCAGCTGCTATTGAGCCTGCAGGCCGACGCTTACCTCACGGCCTCGGCCGATGAGCTACGCTGGCGCGGCGACACGCTGGCCGTGCGCCTGTACGTGGGCGAGCAGTTTCGCTGGGCCCGGCTGCAGCGCGGCAACCTCACCGACGATGTGCTGGCCGGCACCGGCTTTCGGGAGCGGCTCTACGCCGAGCAGCTGTTTCAGCCCGCCGAGCTGGCCAAGCTGCAGCAGCGCGTACTCACCAATGCCGAAAACGAGGGCTTCCCCTTCGCGCAGGTGCGCCTGGATTCGGTGCAGCTGCACGGGGCCGACATCAGCGGCCGCCTCACCATCGACCGGGGGCCGGTGGTCGTGTTCGATTCCATTCAGGTCATTGGCAAGAGCAAAACCCGCAAGCGGTTCCTGCAGCGCTACCTGCAGATTGCTCCAGGGCAGCCCTACAGCCAACAGCGCGTCGACGATGCCGGGCGGCTGTTGCGCCAGCTGCCGTACGTGCAGCTACGTTCCGACCCAGAGGTACGCTTTTCGCGGGGCCGGGCCCGGGTGTACCTGCTGCTCGATGACCGCAACGCCAACCAGTTCGACGCCATCGTGGGGGTGCTGCCCAATACCAGCAACGGCGTCGGCCAGAAGCGCGTGCAGCTAACCGGCGACGTGACCCTGAACCTGCGCAACATCGGCGGCGGGGGCAAGCAGCTGGGCGTGCAGTGGCGCAAGGTGGATGCTGCCTCGCAGGTGCTCGACCTGGGCTACCAGCACCCCAATTTCTTCGGCACGCCCATCGACGTAGGCGCTACCTTCAACCTGTTCAAGCAGGACAGCCAGTTTCTGACGGTGCGGCCGCGCCTGCAGCTCAGCCACGTGAGCCCGCGCGCGGGCCGGGTGAGCGTGTTTGTGGAGCAGCGCAGCTCGCGCCTGCTGCCGCTGGAGGCCTACAAAACCCTACGCGTCCTGCCCGAAAACATCGACTACCGCTTCACCGCCTACGGCCTCGACCTCACCCGTACCACCCTCGACGACCCGCTGTTTCCGCGCCGCGGCACCTTGCTGATGGCCCAGGGCTCGGTGGGCACCAAGATTATTTCCCGCAACGCCAACATTGCCCCGGAGCTGTACGCCGGCGTGCCCCTGCGCACCACCCAGACCAGCCTAAACGGCCGCGCCGAGCAGTACTTGCGCGTCGGCAAGCAGGGAGTGCTGCTGCTGCGGGTGCGCGGCGAAGCCCTGCTCAACCAGCGCCTGTTTCTCAACGACCTGTTTCGCCTGGGCGGGCTGAGCACCTTGCGGGGCTTCAACGAGCTGCAGTTCTACGCCGCGCAGTACGGCATCGGCACGGTGGAGCTACGGCAGTTTACCGGACCAGAGGCTTACGTGTTCCTCTTTGCCGACCAGGCGTACCTGCGGCAGGGGCTGCCCGGCGCCCCCGGCGAAGACGCACCCACGGGCCTCGGGGCAGGCCTGAGCTTCCGCACCGGGGCGGGCCTGTTCCAGTTCGTGTACTCGGTGGGCCGCACCAACTCGCAGCCGTTTGCGTTCAGCGCCTCCAAGATTCACTTCGGCATCACCAGCCGGTTTTGACAGGTTTAGAGTTCGTGAGGGTAAGAGTTTGTGAGTTTTCGTTCTGCCAACTCCTAAACTCCTACCCTCAAGAACTCTTACCCTTTTTAACTCACAACCTATTCCACCACCGTGGTGGAGCTATCCACGGAGTAGCCGCTGCTGTCGGGCTTGGGCGCAGTGCTGTTACGCGTCGTCGGCGACTCAGTCGAAATCTGGTCGGTGTCGTGGTTGGTGTTACAGGCGGTGAGCGAGCCGGCCAGCAGTAGTAGCAGGCAGGTGACTAGGCGAAGAAGCAGGCGCATAGCAAAGCGAAAAGGTGACCTAAACTCATACGGCTGACGCCGCGTCAGGATGAATCCGAAAAATATTGAGCCTGATAATCAGCCTGAACGGGGTGGTTGATGCTTTTATGTAACCTATAAGGCTGCTAATCCGAAAAAGCCTATTACTTTTGCATTACCAAACAGTGCGGGGTGGAGCAGTTGGTAGCTCGTTGGGCTCATAACCCAAAGGTCACTGGTTCGAGTCCAGTCCCCGCTACCGAAAACGGCCCGGTTGTCTTCTGACAGCCGGGCCGTTGTGTTTTCAGCCTAGTACACAATTTCCGATAGCGGTAAGCAACTTACTCGCCGGGCGGGGCCAACTAAAGAATTGGTGCCAGTATGGATAGGCTTATTTGGTGATAGAGCCCTGAATAGGCTGCCGATATGCGTAAATTAATCTGTTGTATCCTAGCGGGTTGAGTGGATTTTATTTTAGGGCTAATACTTTTGTTTAAGGTATTTGTTGCTTGCTCGCGTCGTACCTTTGTACGTCCTGTGAGGAAGCTTTATGAAACTTGTACCTGCGTGGGTTAGCCTTTGGCTGTTGCTGCTTAGCGGCAACGTAGCCCTGGCCCAGCGAATAGTATTTTCCGGCAGAATTACCGAAGCTGCCACCGGTCAACCCGTCCCTTTCGCTTCGGTTTACGTGAAGGGTACCACCTTCGGAACCACTGCCGACGACGACGGCCGCTACGAACTGAAACTGTCCCAGCCCGTGGATTCGCTGACGGCCTCGGCTGTGGGCTACCGGCCGCGCAGCCGCAAGGTAAGCCGCACTGAGCCGCTGCAGACGGTGAACTTCCCGTTGCCTTCGGCGGCGCAGCAGCTGAGCGAGGTGGTGATTCGCTCCACCGAAAACCCCGCCTACGCCATCCTGCGCAAGGTGCAGCAGCACAAGAAGCTGCACGACAAGGGGCAGCTCGACGCGTTTGAGTTCGACAGCTACAACCGCATTGAGGTGTCGCTGTCGGATATCTCGGACCGGCTAGCGCGCCGTAAGGTTATCCGCGACATGACGGCCGTGGCCGATGGTGCCGGCGACCTGGCCCGCACGGCCAGCGGCAAGCCAACCGTGCCGCTTTTTGCCTCGGAGGTGATGTCGCGCTACTACGTGCGGCACCGGCCCAACCGCGAGCGGGAAGAAATCAAGCACTCACAGCTGCACGGCGTGGCCCCGCGCGACGGCACGCTGCTCTCGCAGGTGCTCGGTTCGTCGTTTCAGGATTACGACTTCTACCCGAACTGGCAGGTGGTGCTGGGCAAGGACTTCATCTCGCCCATTGCCGACGGCTGGCGCATCACCTACGACTACGACCTGGAAGACACGGTACAGATTGGGCAGGACCGCTGCTATCAGCTGAAGGTGTTTCCGCGCCGCACCCAGGATCTGGCCTTTACCGGCCGCATCTGGATTACAACGGGCTCCTACGCCCTGCGCCGCGTGGACCTGGAAGTAGACCCCAAGGCCAACATCAACTTCGTCGACCAGATTCGGGTGTACCAGGACCTGACGCCCTCCAGCGCCGGGCCGTGGCTGCCGCAGCGCACGCGCGTGGTAGTGGGCATGAAGCCGACCAAAAAGCAAACCGGCCTGCTGGTGCGCTTTACTACCGTCAACCGCAATTTCCTGGCCGGCGAGCCGCACGAGCTGCCGTTCTACGACCAGGCCTTCGCAGCCGATATCAACGCGCTGAAGACGCCGGCCAGCTTCTTCGAGCAGAACCGCCCCGATACGCTTTCGAGGCAGGAGCAGCGCACCATGGCCGTGCTCGACTCGGTGGGCAAGCTGCCCTCGGTGCGCAGCTTCCTGGAAATAGCCGACCTGGTGGTGAACGGCTACAAGGAGTTGGGCCCGCGCGGCCGCTTCGAGCTGGGCCCCATTCTGAGTACCTACACCTACAACAACGTGGAGGGCAGCCGTGTCCGGCTGGGCTTCCGCAGCACGCCGGAGCTGAGCCCGAACTGGCTGCTGCAGGGCTATACGGCCTACGGCACCCGCGACGGAGAATTCAAATACGGCTTGTCGGCCGACCGCATCCTGAACCGCGCCAACTGGACGGTGTTCAGCGCCAAGTACAGCCACGACATCGACCTGGTGGCCTTGCTCGACAACGACCTGGCGCTGGAAAGCCCGCTGTTTGAGGCTGCCGCCCGCTTCGGCAACATCAAGCCAGGCCTGCCGCTGTGGCGCGACATGACGTCGGTAACGGCGCAGTCGGACCTGTTTCACAACTTCACCCAGAAGATTACCCTGCGCCACCAGCGCTTCGACCCGCTGTACAACTTTGAGTACTACACCGGGCCTGACCACCGGCTGGGCGCGCCTACGGCCCAGAACTTCAACCTCTCGGAGGTGATTTTTGAGTCGCGCTACGCCCCGGACGAGGTGCTGATTCAGAACAAAAACCGCCGCTACGCAGTGGGGCTGATGAAGTGGCCGGTATTTACGTTCCGCTACACCCTGGGCGTGCCCGATGTGCTGAGCAGCGACTTCAAGTACCACAAGTTCAACTTCTCGATGACCCAGAGCGTGCAGCTCGGGCAGCTGGGCCGCACGGAATACATCCTCGACGCGGGCTACATTCCGAGCACGGTGCCTTACCCGGTGCTCAAGTCGCACCTGGGCAACGAGTCGCCCATCTACACCTCCAATGCCTACAACCTGATGAACTACTTCGAGTTCGTCAGCGACCGGTACGCTTCGCTGCACGTGGAGCATTACTTCGAGGGGCTGTTCATCAACGCGGTGCCGCTGCTCAAGAAGCTCGACTGGCGCCTGGTGGCTTCGGGCAACGTGCTCTACGGCGCGGTAAGCAAGGCCAACCAGAACACAACGCCGGCCTACGACGCCAGCGGGCTGCCCTTGCCCACGTTCCGGCCGCTGACGCCGGGCACGCCCTACGTGGAAGTGGGCTACGGCGTAGAAAACATCCTCAAGTTTATCCGCGTCGACTTCCTGCACCGCCTCACCTACCGCAGTCTGCCCGATGTGAAGACCTTCGGCGTGAAAGTGTGCGCGCAGTTTAAGCTCTAACGCATTTGGCTGATTGCCCAACGCACAACGCCGCCCCGGTCAGCCGGGGCGGCGTTGTGCGTTGGGCGGGGTGTTTTCCGGGCAAAGCCGCCGCGCAGAGTAACCCCACGGCCGGGTTCGGGGTACATCATCGGCACGGCGCCCAACCATACGCGGGTGCCCCTGGCCCCTATGAGCAACCGCCATACCTACGACCTCGGCGTCATCGGCAACTGCGCCTACCTGGCTTTGATCCGGCAAGACACCAGCCTGCAGTGGCTGTGCTGGCCCCGCTTCGACAGCGGCTTCGTCTTCGGCGGGCTGCTCGACGACGAGCAGGGCGGCGAATTTACGCTGCTGCCGCCCGAGCCCGAGTTTCGCACCCGGCAGTATTATATCGACAACACCAACGTGCTCTGCACCGAAGTGGAAACGGCGCAGGGCCGCTACCGCGTCACCGACTTTGCCCCGCGTTTCGAGCAGTACGAGCGGTACTACAAGCCGCTGATGCTCATTCGGAAGCTGGAGCCGCTGGCCGGTACCCCGCGGGTGCGCGCCGTGTGCCGCCCCACCGGCGACTATGGCCGCCAGCCGCTCACGCCGCGCCGCTCCTCCAACCACATTGCCTTCCTGGGCCTACCCGAAGAAATACGCCTGACCACCAACGTGCCGCTGAGCTATCTGCTCGACGGGGAGGACTTTGCCTTGTCGGAAACCAAGTATTTGGTGCTGACCTACGGCGCGCCGCTGGAAGCCCCGCTGGAAATCACCTGCGAGCAGTTTTTGCGCCGTACGGTGCAGTACTGGCGGCAGTGGGTGAAGAGCACCAGCATCAGCAACGTGTTCCAGACGGAGGTTATCCGCTCGGCGCTGGCCCTGAAAGTGCACCAATACGAAGACACCGGCGCCATCATCGCGGCCAGCACTACTTCCTTGCCCGAAGCGCCCGGCAGCACCCGCAACTGGGACTACCGCTTCTGCTGGATGCGCGACACTTACTACATCCTCACGGCCTTCAACAACATCGGCCACTTCGAGGAAATGGAGCAGTACTTCCACTTCATTGCCAACATCTCCACCAAGGTGCGCGACAAGTACCAGCCACTGTACTCCATCAGCGGGGCGTCGGAGCTGGTGGAGCAGGAGCTGACGCACCTGCGCGGCTACCTTGGTAACCAGCCCGTACGCATCGGCAACGACGCCTACACCCACATCCAGAACGACGTGTACGGGCAGGTGCTGGTGGCTCTGCTGCCGCTGTACGTAGACAGGCGCTTCACCGCCCTGGAGCGGGCGCACTCCGAAAAGCTGATGTACGAGGCGCTGCACTTCATCGAGCGGACTATGGACCAGCCCGACGCCGGCCTGTGGGAGTTCCGCAATCTGGCCCAGTATCACTGCTACACTTACCTCTTCCACTGGGCCGGGGCCAATGCCGCCTGCAAAGTGGCCACCCGCCTGGGCAACGCCGACATGGACGACCTGGCGCAGCGCCTGGTGCGGCAGGCCCGCGAGAAAATCGAGGCCTGCTACGACCCGCAGCGTGGCTGCTACACCAACGCCATCGGCTCGCCCCACCTCGACGCCAGCGGCCTGCAGCTCATCCTGATGGGCTACCTCGACCAAAACTCCGAGCGCGCCCGCACTCACCTACAGGCCCTGGAAGCCGAGCTGATGACGTCCGAAGGCCTCTTTTACCGCTACCGCCACGCCGACGACTTCGGCACGCCCGAAACCACCTTCCTTATCTGTACCTTCTGGTACATCGAAGCCCTGGCCTGTGTGGGCCGCACCGACGATGCCGTGGCCGCGCTGAACCGCATCCTGCAGTACACCAATCACCTCGGCCTGCTTTCTGAGGATGTGGACGCGCGCACCGGCTCGCAGTGGGGCAACTTCCCGCAGGCCTACAGCCACGTAGGCCTGGTGAATGCCGCTTACCGCATTGCCAAGCGCCTCGACCGGCCGGTGTTTCTGTAATCAACGCCAGTGGGCGGCCGTGGCCGGAAACAGCAAAACGTTTCCCAACTGGACGCGGCCGCCTTTGGGATGCACAAAAGCCCTTCGCGACTACTCGTGGAGGGCTTTTCAAGTTGTAAATGTGCTTCGCGAGTAGCAGCGGGGTATTTTATCGATTATAAAAGGGCTTCGCTGCTACTCATGGCGGGCTTCCGCAGATATACAAAGCCCGCCGCGACTACTCGTGATGGATTTCTTCGCGTGCAAAAGCCCGCCGCGGGTAGCAGCGGGCTTTTGCGCTCGGGGATGACCTGCACCCTTACTCTTCTGCCGCCAGCAGCCCGCGCAGCAGGCGGCGTACGTCGGCGGTGTTGCGCACCGAGTACTTGGCAAATGAGCGCATTTCCGTACCTACTTTAATAGAATACGCTTGGTCCAGTTCGGCCACGGCCCGGAAGGTGTCCTCGTCGGTGCGGTCGTCGCCGATGGCCAGCACGAAGTCGGGCTGCAGCTCCTGCACCCAGCGGGCGGCGGCGGTGCCCTTGTCCACGCCGGCGTTTTTCACCTCCACCACCTTGTTGCCGTCGAGCACCAGCAGGCCGCTGCCTTGGCCGATGAAGGTGAGGTGGGTGAGCAAATCCTGCGCCCGCTCGCGGCCCAGATCAGGGTCGGAGCGGCGGTAGTGCCATACCAGCGCGTAGTCCTTCTCCTCGACGAAAGAGCCGGCCGTACGGCTCACGTACTGCTCGATGATGGGCCGGATATCGGTTTTCCAGTCGTTGCGCAGGGGTTGGATCATGGTCCAGTCCTCGCCGCGGCGCCGCAGCCAGATACCGTGCTCGGCAATAAAGTCCACGTTCAGCTCGCCCAGCCACTCGGCCAGCGTTTCCCGGTCGCGGCCCGAGATGATGACCACGTGGTTGCGGGCGTCGGCGCACAGCTCGGCCAGCAGCTGCCGTAACTGTTCGTCGGGGCGCACCTGCTTGGGGTTGGCGTGGAAGGACATCAGCGTGCCGTCGTAATCCAGCAGCAGCAGCCGGCGGTTGGCGTGCTGGAACTTCTCCATCATCTCTTGCCGGGCGTGGTTGTCCAGCAAATCGGTGCGCAGTACTTCCTGCTTGATCTTGCTGTAAGCCAGCCGATCCATGAACAGCTCCACCCAGGCGTGAATGTTGTAGCGCTGCACAATGGCCTGCAGGCCCTGCATGCGCTGCTGTTGCTCCTCCTCGGGCATGGTAAGGGCCTCAAACATCGTTTCGGCCACCTGCTCCATGTCGGTGGGGTTGATGATGAGCGCGTCGGACAGCTCCCGCGCCGCACCGGCCCGCTCGCTGAGCACCAGCACGCCTTTCTGATCAAGCTTGCTGGCCACGAATTCCTTCGCCACCAGGTTCATCCCGTCGCGCATGGGCGTTACCAGCGCCACATCGGCCAGCCGGTAGAGCGCCGACAGCTCCTCGATGGGGTAGGAGCGGTAGAAATACTGAATCGGCGACCAGCTGATGGTGCGGTACTGCCCGTTGATGCGGCCCACCAGCTCATCGATTTCCTCCTTTAGCGCCTGGTACTGGGCTACTTGGTCGCGCGAGGGCACCACTAGCATCAGCAGCGTCACTTGGTTGTGCAGTTCGGGGTGGCGCTTGAGGAGCAGTTCGAAGGCGCGCAGGCGCTGGGCAATGCCCTTGGTATAGTCCAGTCGGTCGATGCTGAGCACCACGCGCTGGTCCTGCAAGGCTTCGCGGTACTCGTGCTCTAGGCGACGAGCATCTTCCGAGGCGGCTATTTCGGCGTACTTGTCGTAGTCGATGCCCATGGGGAAGGCATCGATCATCACGGCGCGGGTGCCGGTTTCCACCAGCCCGTCGCGGCGCGTCAGGTTCAGCAGCCGCTCTACCGAGCTGACGAAGTGCCGCATGTAGCCGTAGGTGTGGAATCCGAGCAAATCGGCTCCCAGCATGCCTTCCAGCAGCTGCGTCCGCCACGGAATGGAGCGGAAGATTTCGTAGGACGGGAAAGGAATGTGCAGGAAGAAGCCAATGGTGGCGTCGGGCAGCCGCTCGCGCAGCATGCCGGGCAGCAAGAGCAGCTGGTAATCGTGCACCCAGATGGTGTCGTCGGGGCCGGCCAGCTCGGCCACCACGTCGCAGAATTTGCGGTTGACGGCCTCGTAGGCCTCCCAGGTGTGCGGCTCAAACTGCGCGTACTGCGCGAAGTAGTGGAAGGTCGGCCAGAGCGTTTCGTTGCTGAAGCCCTCGTAAAAATCCTTGATTTCCTGCTCGGTCAGAAACACCGGCTGCATGTGGTCGGCGGTCAGCTGCTCGGTTACGCGCTGCTCGTCTTCGGGCGAATCGAGGTACTGGCCGGGCCAACCCACCCACACGTTTTCCCCGCGCCGGTAAATCGAGCCCAGGCCCGTAGCCAGCCCCCCCTCGCTGGGGCTGAACTGCAGCTCACCCTCGGGGTTGCGGGATACTTTCGTCGGCAGGCGGTTCGATACGATAAGGGTGCGGGACATAGGCATGTCAAAGATGGTTCAGGCCCCTTACTACGGTGATTTGCGCACTTTGGCTGGTTTTTTTCGTCCCGCCGCCCGTCGCCGATGCCCTTCGTAGGCTAGCTTTTTACCCCAAAGCGGTACTCCGTCACGGAGCTAAACAGCTCCTCCGGCCGCAGCACCGTGGAAGTAAATTCCGGCTGGTTAGGTGAGTCGGGAAAGTGTTGGGTTTCGAGGCAAAAGCCCGCGTGCTTGCCGTACACCGTGCCGTGCTTTCCGGTGAGCGTGCCCGCCAGAAAGTTGCCCGAGTAGAACTGCACGCCGGGCTGATCGGTGTATACTTCCAAGGTGCGGCCGCTGGTGGGCTCGTGGGCCGTAGCCACCAAGCGGAAATCTTCCCCGTCGAGCACCCAGTTATGGTCGTAGCCGCCCGGCACATCGCCGATGCGTGTGCCGATGGCGTGCGGGCTGCTGAAGTCGAAGGGCGAGCCGGCCACGGGCCGCAGTTCCCCGGTCGGAATCAGCGTATCGTCGACCACCGTATAGCGACCGGCGTGCAGCTGCAGCTCGTGGCCGAGCACATCGGCGCTGGCCCCGGCGCTCAGGTTGAAGTAGCTGTGGTTGGTGAGGTTCAGCACCGTGGCCTGGTCGGTGGTAGCCGCGTAGCTGATGCGCAGCCCGTTGTCGGGCGTCAGCATGTACACCACCGAGACGGTAAGCGTGCCGGGGTAGCCTTCCTCACCATTGGCGCTGATGTAGGTCAGGCGCAGGCCCGGCATGGGGTCCACCAGCACTTCGGCCTGCCACACCACCTTATCGAAGCCCTTGAGTCCGCCGTGCAGGTGGTTCGGCCCGTTGTTGGTAGCCAGCGTGTACTCTTGCCCGTCGAGGCTGAAGCGGCCTTCGCGGATACGGTTGCCGTAGCGGCCAATGAGCGCGCCGAAGTACGGGCCCGCTTCCTGATAAGCCTCGCTCAGATACCCTTCCACGGAGTCAAAGCCCAGCACCACGTCGCCGGGCTGCCCGTTCTTGTCCGGCGCCAGCAAGTGCGTCACGATGCCGCCGTAGGTGCTGATGCGGGCTTCCAGCCCCTGGCCGTTGGTCAGGGTAAAAAGCTGAACGGCTTGCCCGTCGGGCAACTGGCCAAACTCGGCGGCGGTAATGGACGGCTGGGACATATGCGTGGGCTAGTTGGCTGAAGTTTCCGGCCGAAGTCTACGCATGAATCCCCAATTGGGCTGTCCCAAAACGCAACTGCCCCGGCCGTCGTGCGACGGCCGGGGCAGCTCATTACCGGCTAAATAGGGCATCTAGCGCTGGTTGCGCAGCGAGAACCGCTCAAACGCTACCGTTTCGGATTCTTCGCCCTGGGCAATGAGCCCCACGCGAATACCCCGGTCCCACGGCGGCAGGTACGTTCCGTTGATGGCGAAACCGTCGGTGCGCAGCGGCTCCCAGTGCTTGCCGCCATCCACGCTGTAGGCGAAGCGGAAGCGGCTGCCGCCCCAGCACTCCAGGCGCAGGCCCAACTCAGCGCAGGGGTCCAGCAGTACCTCGGTCAGGCGCTGCTTCTTGCCCATTTTCACGTGCCAGAGCTGCAGCATATTGTCGCCGTAAGCCAGCGCCAGCGCGTTGTACGGGTCGCCCACAGCACCCAGGCCCGCGAAGGTTCCTTCGGCCAGGTTGGCGGCATCAACGATAACACTAGCGGTGTAGGTAGCCGCGTAGGTACGCTGGCCGAGCACGGTGCCGAGGCGGACCGAGCTGGCGCCTATGCGCAACTGGTTGCTCAGCACTTCGGTGCGGGGCAAGCTGCCCACCGGCCACTGCCAGGTCAGGTCCAGCTTGTCACCGTCGAAGTTGTCGGCTACGTTCATCACGCTCACATCGGCCAGCGGTTCAGCCTGCGGGCTGCTGTTCACGAATTCCGGCCAGCCCTGCTCGTTCCAGGTGAATTCGCTGAGCAAGCCCTGACGACCCACAAACTCGTGGCTGTTGGCGGCGTAAGCGTGGTGCATCAGGAACCACCGGCCGTCCTTCTCGGCTACGGTGCCGTGGCCCGGGCACTTCCACAGGTGATTATCAGTCAGGATGGGGTTCTGCGGGCACTTCTCCCACGGGCCAAGCAAGCTGCGCGAACGAGCCACGCCCTCGGCGTAAGTGCAGTACTTACCACAGCACGCGTTGCCGGCGTAGAACATGTAGAAGTAGCCGTTGTGGCGCACCATGGCCGAGCCTTCCACCAGCGTGCCCTCCCACGGGGCGTCGTTGCGGAATAGCTCCTTGCGCTTGCCCACCAGCTTCAGGGTCTTCTCGTCGATGCGCTGCGCCCAGATTGGCGTGGGCTTGTTGCGGCTGTTGCCGTCATTTTTCCACACCAGGTGCAGCACACCTTTCTCGTCGCGCACGGCCACACCGTCGATGGAGCCGGCGGCTTCACCTACCAGCGGACCGTGGTCGGTGTACGGGCCTTCGGGGTGGTCGGCGCTGGCCACGGCTACGCAGAGCATGCCGCCCTTTTTGCGGGCCGTATAATAGAGGTATACCTTCCCGCCTTCGTAGAAGAACTCCGGCGCCCAGAAGTTTGAGTCGCACCAGTCGGGCAGGCGGCCGGGGAATACGTGGCTTACCAGCTCCCAGTTGATCAGGTCGTCGGACTTGAAAATCGGGAATACGGCACCCCACTCGGCCGTGGTGGCCGAGGCGTAGTAAGTATCGCCAATCTTGGCAATGGTTGGATCGGGAAAGTCGCCGGGCAGCACCAGCCGGTCGTAGCTCGTGTGAGCAGGCGCGGCCGGGGCAGCCGTCATCAGGTCGGCTACCTCCGTGAAGAAGGATTCCGGGCGTTCAATGAGCCAATCGTTGTCCGGGGTAGGAGCGAAGGCACCGGATTCGAAGTCGAAAGACACAGCAGGAGGAAAATTTACGTGGGAAAAGGGGCCGACCCGACTAGCCTACCAACTGCTGGCCGTCGCGCTGCCCGAACGTTTGGAGTTCGGTCAAATTACGCGCCAAAACCAGTGTTTTTTTAGGACTTAGCAAGGAAAGTTTGTACCTGCGATACAACTTGTTTTTAACCCGGAAAAGCTTTCTGTGGCAATGAAAAACGCCGAACGCAATGGCTATTCCAAGAGTTCGGCGTATTCTATTTTTCGAAGTTAGCGAAACTTCAACTAACGCAAGTAAGTACCGCTTTTTTTTTGCTTAACAGCCCGTTTGCATCGCTGAACCGGGCAAACAGCTCGGTCGAATGTTTTTATAGTCGAGCGCCGATATAAGCCGTTTCCGCCGCATTTTCGCCCGCGTTTCACCGGCTATTACCATGCCAAGGCGTGCAGGTTCGACTTTTAGAATCGAATCTGCGTAGTTCCAGCATCGGTTGCCGCTTTCGTCCTTACTCCCCGTTGCTATGCCTGCTCAAGCCGTTGCCACTGCCTTCCAACGTCATTTTGGCTACACTGCCCCGCTCCTGGTGCGTGCCCCCGGCCGCGTCAACCTCATCGGCGAGCATACCGATTACAACCTCGGGTTCGTGCTGCCAGCCGCCATCGACAAGGAAATCTACTTCGCCGTCGGCCTGAACAGCGGCAGCGAAATCCGCCTCGTCTCGCACGACCTCAATGACTGTTGCACGGTAGCCATCGAGCAGCTGCACCGCACCGACACCCAGTGGGCCAATTACCTGCTGGGCGTGGCCGCGCAGCTGCAGAAGCGCGGCATCGTGCTGGCCGGTTTCGACTGCGTCTTCGGCGGCAACATTCCCGTCGGCGCCGGCATGTCGTCCTCGGCTGCTGTGGAGTGCGGCCTCGCCTTCGCCCTCGACAAGCTGCTGGGCACCAACATCGACAAAATGACCCTGGCCCACGTGGCGCAGAAAGCCGAGCACGAATACGCCGGCGTGATGTGCGGGCTGATGGATCAGTTCGCCAGCCTATTCGGCCGGCCCAGCGAAGTCGTGCGCCTCGACTGCCGCTCCCTCGAGTACGAGTACTTCCCCTTCGATACCCAGGCCAGCCGCATCGTGCTCTGCAACTCCGGCGTGAAGCACAGCCTTGCCGATTCGGAGTACAACAAGCGCCGCCAGGAGTGCGAGCGGGGCGTGCACATCCTGCAGCAGCACTACCCGCAGGTAAAAAGCCTGCGCGACGCTACCCTGGAGCAGATCGAAGCCCACCGCGGCGAGTTTGACGACATTACCTACCGCCGCTGCCGCTACGTGGTAGAGGAAAACCAACGCGTACTTAAAGCCTGCGACGACCTGGCGCGCCATGACCTAGCTGCTTTCGGACAGGAGATGTACGCGTCGCACGCCGGCCTGCGCGACGACTACGAAGTAAGCTGCGAGGAACTGGATGCGCTGGTAGAGGCCGCTCAGCAGGTTCCGGGCGTCTTCGGTGCCCGCATGATGGGCGGCGGCTTCGGCGGCTGCACTATTAACCTGGTAGCCCCTGACCAGGTCGACAACTTCATTCGCCAGGTTGGCGCAGCCTACCAGCAGCGTTTCGGCCGCGAGTTGGAAACCTACCAGACCAGCATTGTCAACGGCGTATCCGAAGCTATTGTCTCGGAACAAGTGGCCCCCAACGGACAGTAGCCCCACCCAGCAGCCGGCACCCCACGGTTCACTTTGATTATTGAGCATGGCTTCCTTCGATAGCACCGAACACCCGCACCGTCGTTTCAACGCCCTCAACGGCGACTGGATTCTTGTTTCGCCCCACCGTTCCAAGCGTCCCTGGCAGGGCCAGCAGGAAAAGCCTGAAGTAGAGCAGCGCCCCGCCTACGACCCTACCTGTTACCTCTGCCCCGGCAATACCCGCGCCAACGGCGCCGTCAATCCGCAGTACACCTCCACCTTCGTCTTCGACAACGATTTCGCGGCTCTCTACCCCGATGTACCCGTAGGTGGCATCAACGAAGGCGGCCTGCTGCGGGCAGAAGCCGAGTCAGGTATCGGGCGCGTTATCTGCTTTTCGCCCCGCCACGACCTCACCCTACCCGAAATGGACGTGCCCGCCATTCGTGGAGTCGTCGATCTGTGGGCTGCGCAATACCAGGAGCTAGGTAGCCATCCTGATATTAACTACGTGCAGATTTTCGAGAACAAAGGCTCGATGATGGGGGCCAGCAATCCGCATCCTCACGGCCAGATATGGGCGCAGCGCACCGTCCCAACTGAGCCCGCCAAGGAAACGATACAACAGCTGGCGTACTATAAGGAGCACAGCCGCACCTTGCTCACGGATTATCTCGAAATCGAAGTGCGTAATCAGCAGCGCGTAGTCATCGACAATGAACACTGGGTGGCGCTGGTGCCGTTCTGGGCCGTGTGGCCCTTCGAAACGCTGGTAGTGCCGCGCCGCGCCGTCCAAGACGTCACCCAACTCAACGACGCTGAGCGGGACGCCCTGGCCGACATCCTGCGTCGCCTCACCATTCGTTACGATAACCTGTTCGAGATATCCTTCCCGTACTCGGCTGGCCTGCACCAGCGCCCTACCGACGGCGAGGAGCATCCGGAGTGGCACTTGCATCTGCACTTCTATCCCCCACTGCTACGCTCAGCCACGGTACGCAAGTTTATGGTCGGCTACGAGATGCTCGGTAACCCCCAGCGCGACATCACCCCAGAATTCAGCGCTGACAAGCTGCGTAGCCTTTCGGAAGTCCACTACAAGCAAGCTTCCGCCCAGTAACACTTCTTTTATAGAGTATAGAGTATCGTTGCCCTCGTCCTAACGTTTAGTATCAACTACTACGAGGCGTCCACAGCACAAGTGGATGCCTCGTGGTTCATTATAGAGTAACCGTGGTCATCAATGCACATTGCACGGATAGTTGGTCAGAGTAATCACTCTCTCGGGATTGATAAGACCAGTCCAATGCTTGTTCAAATACAGTGTACTCTATTAATAAGCAAGACCAGTCCAGCGTGAAGCGACAAAAACCGCACTCGCTCACAATGAGTCTTTGCACACATAGGCTAAGGCTAGCTCTTTGGTTAGTACACCCGCACGGATAGCAGAACCATCTTGGATCTGACTGAATAATGGCGCTAACATCACGGCAGCAGTATCAGTAGATATTTTTTATCGGGGCGGAACTGTCCTACAGCCTCTGAGGTTGAGACACCTGCATAAGCAGAGCAAGTGTCGTTGAGCTTGCGAAGGAAGCACAAGCATAAGAAAAAGCGTCTCATCGCTTGCGTAGTTCAAACTGGTCTACTACTTTTGCACTCCCAATCAGACGGAATGGGGCGAGCAGCAGCGAAAAACGGCTTCTAAAAAAAAGTGGCGCACTGCTTGCGGAAGGCAAAAAGGTTCTTACCTTTGCACCCCGCTTCAGTAGGAGGCGGCCGGCAACGGAAAGCGAAGAAAAAAGGTTAGAAAATTTTTCTTCGACTTGCTTGCCAACTAAAAGAAGTTGCTTACCTTTGCAACCCCGAACGGAAACGCTGAACGGGCTGCAAAAAA
>NZ_MVBC01000026.1 GCF_002007105.1 Hymenobacter sp. CRA2
CAGGCCCGTACCCGTGAAGCACTGGAGGCGGCTATCCAAACCGCGGTTGAGTGGATTTCCAGCAAGGATGCCAAAGCCTGGTTCAACCATTGTGGTTATCATGTACATCGTTCATGAATCCGCTATAAAAAGGGGCTAAGAGCCTTGCATTAGGATGCTTTTTGGCATGGTGCGGAAGTGTTCGAGAAACGGTGGTTTCAAGACGAGGAAGCGAATGATTACTTTGCATTATCCATCAGTATGACTCGCTGAGAATGTACTTAAACAAAGTAACCATAGAGAACATTCGGGCACTTAAGCGCTTCGAGATGTCATTCCCTGACCAACCTGCTGGCTGGCATGTTATTATTGGTGACAACGGCGCTGGCAAATCTACTTTGATTCGCGCGCTATCGCTGGGAATGATCGGTCCCACTGAGGTACGTGCCGCCCATCCAAACTTCGCGGAGTGGCTACATAAAGACACAAAAAAGGGCTATGTAGAACTGTTTATCGATAGGGATATCAGGTTTGATTCTATCAAGGGGCGAAGCAAAGCCAAGCAAATAAGAGCAAAGGTTATCATCCAAACTGCTCGTCCATTAGGAGGGATATTGGGTGGGCCTGCAATAGTAGAAGCGGTAGCCGATGAGCAAAATAGGCCGGACCCTACTATGCATCTTTGGGGTGCTACAACAAAAGGGTGGTTCTCTGCCGGCTTTGGGCCTTTTAGAAGATTTACTGGGGGGGACGCTGAGCATGATAAAGTCTACCTGTCTTCACCTCGTTGCGGGGGGCACTTATCGGTATTCGGTGAGGATGTTGCTTTAACTGAGGCACTTCGTTGGCTGCAGGAAATTGACTATCAGCAATTAAAAACAAGAGAGAAAAAGGTCAGGCAGGACACTAGTCATCTTAACCTGACAGATGAAAACAATCTACCAAGCGGCCTGGAAAGCGCTGTTCTTGAAGAAGTTGAACAGCTATGGGATATCGCTGATAGGTTGAGAAAGAATAGCCTTTTTCAAGAAGCGGAATCATTGTTGCGCCGGGCCCTGGCAATAACTGAGAAAATGAATGGTCCCGACCACCCTTTGGTAGCGACCAGCCTTAATAATTTAGGTCTTCTGCTACGCGACACCAACCGGCTGGCCGAGGCCGAGCCACTCCTGCGCCGGGCCCTGGCCATTGCTGAAGCCAGCTACGGCCCCGACCACCCCGCCGTGGCGATCAGACTAAATAATTTAGGTCTACTGTGCCGCGATACCAACCGGCTGGCCGAGGCCGAGCCACTCATGCGCCGGGCCCTGGCCATCGACGAAGCCAGCTACGGACCCGATCATCCCGCCGTGGCGACCAGTCTGAACAATCTGGCAATGCTGCTGCAGGAAACCAACCGGCTGGCCGAGGCCGAGCAGCTCATCCGCCGGGCCCTGGCCATCGACGAAGCCAGCTACGGACCCGATCATCCCGCCGTGGCGACTGTATTGATCAATCTGGCAATGCTGCTGCAGGAAACCGAACGGCTGGCTGAGGCTGAGCCGCTCATCCGCCGGGCCCTGGCCATCGACGAAGCCAGCTACGGACCCGATCATCCCGAGGTCGCTGTTGATCTAAGCAATTTGGCGCTTTTGCTCAAAGACACCAACCGGCTGGCTGAGGCCGAGCCGCTCCTGCGCCGGGCCCTGGCCATTGCTGAAGCCAGCTACGGCCCCGACCACCCCGCCGTGGCGACTAACCTTAATAATTTGGCCTCGGTACTCAAAGACACCAACCGACTGGTCGAGGCCGAGCAACTCATGCGTCGGGCCCTGGCCATTGCTGAAGCCAGCTACGGCCCCGACCACACCACCGTCGCTACCAATCTTAACAATCTGGCACTGCTGCTCTTAGATACTAAGCGACTAACTGATGCCGAGCAGTTTCTGCGCCGGGCCTTGGCCATCGACGAAGCCAGCTACGGGCCCAACCACCCCGCCGTGGCGACCAGTCTGAACAATCTGGCAATGCTGCTCCGCGACACCAACCGGCTGGCTGAGGCCGAGCCGCTCATGCGCCGGGCCCTAGCTATTGTTGAGGCCGGTTATGGGCCGAACCATCCTGACGTTGCATTAAGTCTCAGCAATTTGGCGCTCTTGCTCCGCGACACCAACCGGCTGGCCGATGCTGAGCCGCTCATGCGCCGGGCCCTAGCTATTGATGCATCTATTTATGACCTTGATCACCCAAGTCTGGTAAACAGCCTAAATAGTTTGGCTTCTCTACTAGAAGTAACCAACCAGTCAGATGAAATCAAGAAGTTATTCGAACAATTTGCTTTGAAGCGAAAGCCTAAGCAAAATATTTCAAGTACTAGAATTGAGCCGAGCGAAACAGTGAAGTTACCTCTTGACGATAATGAATGGCTTGCTCAAAGGCTTCGCTCTTTCATTAATGAAAGCAAGTTGCTGCCAGCAGGAGCTGAGTTCAAAGGTATGTCAACAGAAGGACCTATTTTCCGTGATGGAAATGGCCATGCAGTCACAGTAACACAACTGTCAGATGGATTTAGATCTATTCTGAGCTTGGCGTTCGAGCTTATTCGCCAACTTATCAGAGTCTATGGATTAGCTTCTGTTTTTCCGGTTAATGGTAAACATGCTGTTATTGAGCTTCCAGGAGTAGTACTAATAGATGAAGTAGATACTCATCTACATCCCACATGGCAAACACGAATTGGTCAGTGGTTCACCAATTGCTTTCCTAAAATTCAATTCATTGTTACTACACATAGTCCGCTTGTTTGTCGTGCTGTTACCGAAAAGTCAGGTAGTATATGGCGTTTGCCTACTCCAGGACAGGGCCAACAAGTTGAAGAGGTAATAGGAATTGAACGGGACCGCTTGCGACTAGGCAGCGTCTTAGATGCTTACGGAACAGGTTTATTCGGTGGAGAAGAGGTAGAGCAACCCTCCGAAGCTATAGAGCTACTTGCTGAAAGAAAACGACTGAGTGCTAGAGAATTAGCAGGCAAAGCAACGTCATCAGAATTATCACGTCTTCGCGAATTGCGTCAACTATTCCTCTCTATCGATGCTGAAATTGAAATCTGACTTACTAAGTGCTGTCACATTTCGACACTTAGCTAATAAGCAAGCTGCTATTGACAGCCTTATAGTCAGTAAACGAGCAGATCGTGCACAAACTTTATGGGACGGTAAGAAAGGTAGTAAAAGCGGAGAAGCAGCGTTTTTAGAAATACACACTATTTTATGTGAAATGTGTGTAAGTACTGAAATCTGCAATTATTGCGAGCAAAATGAAGCTAGCGACGTCGAGCATATATACCCGAAGACGTTCTTCCCAGAGCGAACATTTTTATGGGATAATTATTTGTTGGCATGTAAGACCTGTAACACCCGGCATAAGCTTGATCAGTTCGCAGTATTTGCGCCATCAGGTTCTTCTACTGCTGTAGAAATGGAGCGAGGTAAACAGCCTCCATCTGACGATGCTGCTTTTATAAACCCTCGAATAGATGACCCATTAAAGTATATACAACTTCAACTGACGGATAGTACCTTGCACTTAGCTATTCATCCTGCTCTCACCGATCCACGCGATATAGCTAAGGCCTACTATACGTTGAAAATATTACAAATAGGCACCCGAAAAGCAGTTGTAGAAGCCCGCAAAGCTGCTTTGAAGTTTTTTCAACACCGATTAAAACGGTACCAGAGTTTATTAGGAGCTAAGACGTATGACGACTTAGAAGAAATAGTCGAAGATCCAGATTTGGTTGACAGAACCCTGGGCTTTGAAGTGGAACGACAGCGTATGAAGGAAGCTACTAAGGCAAGTATTCTGAATTACGCTCACCCTACGGTCTGGCGTGAAATGCAATTGCAACACCAGTCTCTCAGAAAGATTAAGCAGTTGTTTGAAGACATGCCTGAGGCATTGCTCTGGTCGTAGCAGTTTAATTTCTTAGGGCCAGAAAGGTACACCTTTCGGCCCCCCACCACTTCGCCGGCGCCGAGCTACAGGGTCGCGCCAAAATAGGGGTTCAGAAAGTGGGGCCAGCTTCGTTTAGCGGTCTAGCTTTGTGAACCCCTCTTTCTGACCTGTATGGAACGCAACTATGGTTACGCCCGGGTATCGGCCGAAGACCAGAACCTCGCCACCCAACTCGACGCGCTGCAGCGCGCCGGCGTCGACCAGATCTTCGCCGAGAAAATCACCGGCTCCAGCACCACGCGCCCCGAGCTCGACAAGCTGCTGCAGCTGCTACGCCCAGGCGACACCGTCACGGTGAGCCGCTTCTTCCGCCTCGGCCGCAACTTGGCCCACCTGATCCAGCTGCTCGACGACTTCAACGCCCAGGGCATTCGCTTCGTGGCCCTCGACTTGGGAGTGGACAGCACCACGCCGGCCGGCAAGATGATCCTGACCGTCTTCAGCGGCCTGGCTCAGTACATCAAGGAGGAGACAAACGAAAAAACGGCCCATGGGCGCGCACTGGCCAAAGCCAATGGCACGCACATGGGCCGCCGTCCTGGTGTTGATCCGAAGCAGCTTGCGAAGGTAGAAACAGCGCTGAAGGCCAACATGTCGCCCTCGCAGATCGTGCAGGTTACCGGGCTGAGCGAGTCAACGGTAAAGCGCTACCGGAAGCTATTGGAGGCTCTCCCGGCGAAGCATGATCATTAAGAGGCCAGCCGCAGCGAGATCAGCGGGAATAACATTAGCTGACATGCGGGCCTGGCTTTCGAGCGTCTTGATATGTTCCTTGGTGATGGGAAAGGCGCCGGCACCTACGACGACCAGGTTAAAACCGCTCGTTGCGGCCGCGTCTTTGGTAGGGGTGATAAACACATCAAACGGAGTAGGATGGTCGACTTGCATTTGGCTGTGACAGTGGTTAGTGAATCCGTAAAGCTACCCGCAAAAAGGGTTTTAAATACAGGGCGTGCTTAGCGTCAAGCCGTAAAAAAGCCCCACAACAACCTGTTGCGGGGCTTTTTCTTTGTTGCGACTACTGTTTTTCGACTTGAAACCGGTAGAAGCGAAACTTCTGGGTGGTGCTTACTGGAATCACAAATTCCTCACCGGCTTCAAGAAATTTCACGGAATAAGTGTTGCCGTTAGCAGTGATGGTGTGCTCCTCTTTCGAGCCCTTTTTGAAGGTGTACTGTTGGTCAGCTGGGGGTGTGGGCGTCATCACGACGTGACCTACCTGGATGCCGGGGCCCTTTGAAATAGGACCGACCTGCGTATTGGTGGCAACAATCAATGTGACTTCTTCATCATTATAGGCGCCAAACCGTTGAAGCGTAATTCCTTCGACTTCAATAGTCGGAGCACCAAATGGACTGACTGAAAATTTAATTTCGGGCATTGTGCAGAGGTGATTATGAGGGTGAAAAAGCTGTTACGAAGCTATTGAAAGAGATTTAGCTCACCATCATCATAGGATAGTTTTCATCCTGCTCATCGAGCATCCGGATGGCGTCGCGCTTCATATCGTCGTCGACGTGCACGTACTTCATCGTCGTGGTAATCTTCGAGTGGTCCATGAGCTTCTGCAGTACTTCGACTTTGCCGCCGCGACGGATGAACTCGGTGCCGAAGGTTTCGCGGCCAACGTGGTGGTGCATCCTCGTGGTGATGCCCAGCTCGGCGCCAATTTTCTTCAGGATACGGTTGGAGGCCTGGTCGGTGTAGTTGTAGAAGCCCTCGACGCCGTTCTCGATGCGCGAGTCTTCCAGGTAGCGAATGGCCTTGCGCGTGAGCGGCAGCATCATATCGCGCATTTTATCCTCGTAGGTCTTCTGGATCTTGAATACCATTTCCGCCCCGTCGAAACGGGCGTGCTGGATGGCCTTCAGGTCGCCCAGGCGCAGGCTGCTGTTGCAGCTGAACAGGAACTTCTGCAGCACGCGTCGGCGACTGGTGCCCGGCTTGAGGGTGCGGTAGTGCTCCTCGAGCGCGCGGAACTCCGCCGTGCGCAGCGGCTTCCACTGGCCCGGCGCTGATTTGTTGTCGAAGTCCTCGTACGGGTCTTCAAACTTGATTTTCTCCTTGCGGGCGAATTCCAGGTAAGTCTTAACATCCTTGTGCCGGCCCCAGATGGTGTTGATGGACTTAATGCGCCGGCGCAGAAACTCGTGGTAGTCGTCGATGAGCTTCGGGCTGAGCAGGAAGAAGGGCAGCCGAGGCCGGAAGGCCCGCAGCGCGTTGAGGGTGCTGGTGTGGTTCTTCCGGGTGTTTTCGCTGATGCCGTGCCGGTGGCCCTTGCCCTTGCGGAACCGGTACTCGATCTTCTTCTCCATGTAGTCGAGGAAGTCGTTGCGGCTGGCCTCGGTGTTGTAGGCCAGCAGGAAGGTTTCGGCGTTCAGCCCGCTCTCATCGAGGCGGTAGCTGATGAATATCTCGTTGGCCTTGGCCCGGCCGATAACCAGGTTGATGTCGCTGGCCTGCTTCTCCAGCGCCGCCTTGGAGCCACCGGCCCAGGCCGTGACCACGGCCAGCACTTTTTTATAGTCTGCCTTTCGCTGCGCCACCGGCAGCTCCGTCAGGCAGACGCCCTGCGCTTCGTCGAACAGCGCGGGATGCCAAAAAACATCGAGGCCGATGGGCACCACTTTCCGGTCGAGAATTACCTGCAGGCGGATCAGGCAGGTGCCGTCCTTCCGGGCCGGCTGCCGCAACACAATCTTGGCGGAAAATTTCATGGGTAAACAGTGGGTAAACGCCGAAACGCCAAAAGGCGAGAAACGACCCCGCTGCAGATGCAACAGAGGCCGTTTCTCGCCTTTTTTAGCCCTATTTAGGCTAAAGAGTACCCAGAGCCGGGATAAATCCAGTCGTGTTAATGCCCTTTATGTCAAAAGGTTAAAGTGTTAATTTTGAGTGGTGGGGGCAGAATTGGGACCATTTTCCATCAAGTGCCGGCGTATCTCTCCCTTATCGAAGCCTAGCGCCTCAATTACCTCCCAAAGCCGTTCTACTGTCACGTCAGGCGCGCTGGGAATGTAGCTCGATACGTAGCCGCGTACCCGCCACAGCTCTACGATGTCTCGGGTTTCCATGCCGTAGGGCAGGCGGTGCGGATTGTCGGAGTGTAACGTTACCTCGGTATCTGTGCTGCGCACCCGCGTCTTAATCCGTTTAAGCATCACCGACTCCGGCGTAACGACTACGTACACCTCTCCCGGCTCCACGAACCGTAGCTCATCGACGCGGCTGCACACTACCACGTCGCGGTGATTAATGGTCGGCTCCATTGAGTCGCCGGCCACCTCAAACGCCCGGTACTCGCCCCGCTCAAAGCCAGGCAGCCGGTAGTTGTCAAGGTGCTGGAAGTACACAGCTTCGTTATGCTGCAGCGAGTAGCCCGCCTGAGCAGGAATCGGCACGAACACCGTGTTTTCCTTGCCCTTGTCGTCTACCGTCACTACGACCACCTTGTCCCCGCGCACTTGCTGCATCAGCACCGACGCAGCCGCATCCGTTGCGCCGCCCCGCAGCATCGGGCCTTTGCCCAACACTAGCCAGTCGGCCGACACTTCCGGCCATTGTTCCAGAATATCCGTGAGCGTACCGAAGGACGGAGCCGAGCCTTGCAGAATCCCGTACAGCTTGCTCGTGGCAGCATAACCAAGCTGCTTGGTCATGCTGTTGGCGTTCAAGCTGAAGTGGGCCATCATTTCCTGTAGCCTGGAAACCACTGCCGGCACCTTCGCGGGCTGTTGCTCAGAGTCCTTCATTTTTGTGTACGCATTTCTGTAAAAGTTACAGAAATATGTTTGTATGTTTGATGTAAACGGGGCAGCTTTGCTCCGCTAATATACAGTAAACTTGCAACAAACATGAAAGAAAAGGAGAAAGAAATTACACCACTCCGACAACTGTTGGAAAAGCTAGGGCAAAGAAGCTCCATCGTGCAGGCCACGCTTACTCGCTTGCACGAACGGGGTGTTAAAGCCAGCATGTCGCTGGTGTACAAGACAATCAATGGGGAGGTGCAGCGTCACGACATAGCAGAAACGTTCATCGAGGTAGCCGAACAGGAGCTGGCCCGCCGCCGCCAGCTGGAGGATCGTGCCCGTCAACTTATTGCTGAAGCCTGATGCAAGCCGCCGTGATTCTCAGCGCGGCCGAGTACCAGCACCTCACCGCACGCCTTGAAAAGCTGGAGCAGGCCGAAGCCGCCCGCCGCACCCCACCACCACCGCCCGACCAGGTGATGACCACAGCCCAGGCTGCCGCCTACATTGGCCTGTCCGTGGATGCCCTGTTGCGGGCCCGCCGCGCCGGCCGCCTGCCCGGCGTCCGCCTCAACGAACGGGACTGGGGCTTCATGCGCTCGGCCCTCGATGCGTACCCGCGCCGTTTCCGTCGCCCCACCGTGCCCGCCCAAGCCGCATGAGCCGCACCGTCGTTTCTCTGTTCGACCACTCTGGCCGCTTTACCGCGCCCTGGGCTGCCGCCGGCTATACCTGTTACTGCGTCGATACCCAACACCCGCCCGGCGAAACGTGGCAGGGCAACGTGTGCCTGATCGGCGACGTGCGCCGCTTCGTCCCCCGGCCCGGCCCGGTTGCCTTCGTAGCCGCTTTCCCGCCCTGTACCGACCTAAGCAACGCCGGCGCCCACCTGTTCAAGGTGAAAGGCCTGCGCCGCCTGGCCGCCGCCCTGGACCTGGTGGGCGCGGCGGCCGACTTCTGCGAGCGGGTAGGGGCGCCCTACTTCATCGAGAACCCCCGCGGCCAGCTCCGCCACTATTGGCGCGAGCCGGACTACCAGTTCGATCCGTGCGAGTACGCCGGCTGGCTGCCGGCCGAGGTGCAGGACCAGAAGGCCAACACCAAGCGCACCTGCCTGTGGACCGGCCACGGCTTCCAGATGCCCGAAAAGCGCCCGGTGTTTCCGGTGCTGGGCTCGATGGTCGATAAAGTGCCCGGCTCGAAGAACCGCGCCAATCTGCGCAGCCTCACGCCCCGCGGTTTCTCGGCGGCCGTGTTCCACACTCATCATGCCGACCTCTGATGCACTGGCCGCGTGAACTACATCCTCCATACCCGCGCCGCCCACGAGCTGCTGACGCGCCAGCCGGCCGCCACGCCCCACCACGTCAGCCTGTATTGGGCCTTGTTCTACCAGTGGAACGCCGAGCGGTTTCCCGCCGCCATCGACCTCGACCCCCAAAGCACGATGCAGGCCGCCCGCATCGGCAACAAGAGCACCTACACCGAAAAGCTGTACGACCTCGAAGCTTGGGGCCTGCTGCGTTACCAACCGAGCAATTCCAAGCACCAGCCCAGCCGTTGTTTTCTAGCTGTTCTACCAAGTGCAGAAGTGCAACAAGTAGACCAGTCCACCGGGTGCAAAAGTGTACCAGGTGAAACGGCCCCACCGGGTGCAGAAATGCACCCGGTAAACCACGCTACCGGTACCACTTCTGTACCAACTGAACCGGGGCCACCGGGTGCAAAAGTGCAACAACACTCTTTATTAGGTAAAACAGAAGATGGTATAAACTACCAGAGCCTAAACAGGGGCAGCGGCACCGAAAAAAAAATAGGGGTAAGGTCGCTAAGGGAAGGGCATTCAGTGATGGAATTGCTCGACAACACCGCCACCCTCAACAGTGCACAGCCGGCCCCAGGCGAAGCCCCAAAAAGAAAGTTGCGCCAAAGAAAAAGGGGGTAGGCAAGCACGCCGAATCCATCCGTGCCGCTGCTACAGCTCAGGCCGTTGGCCCCGGTCCCACCCCACGCCGACGCCCAGCGCAACGCCCCGAAGTGTCCTTCGACCAGTCTGAGTTAGCCCGCTACGAGGACTTTGCCGCCGCCTTTGAGGGCACCGACTACGCCCTAGCCGACCTACGCTTCTACCACGCCAAAATCAGCGCCTGGCGTCAAAAGGGCGAGCCGCCCCGACGCCGCGACTGGCGCGCTACTGCCATTCAATTCTTTCTCAACGATGCTCACGATAACCGCCTCAAACTGGCCCCCGGCGTCAGCCCCCACCAGCCCGGCCGCCCCGGCCCCGCCGACCCCGCCGACCCCGCCGACCCCGCCGACCCCGGAACACGCCCTGCTGCAACTGGCTACCGCTCCCGCTACGATTCGTGAGTTGGCCAACACCCCCAGCCCCGCCGCCCGCGAGTGGCTGGCCGAACTGTCCCTGGGCCTCACGCCCAAGGCCGCTACACAAGCACCTAAGTTGTTCCAGCTGCAGAGGCGCTTCCAGCAGCAGTACGGCCCCGCCGGCAACATGGTCCTGGTAAAGCTGCTGGTCATCGTTCTGCGTGCCTTTGTCGACTCGCTCCGCGTACCCGACAAGCCCGACGCAGCCGACATCATGGAGCTAGCCGACACCGTGGCCCAGACCTACACCCACGACAGCCTAAAGGACATCATTCTGGCCCTGAAGGAGGCGCGCACCCACGGCACCAAGTTCTACCAGTCGCTCGACGTGGCCGCCATCTACAAGATGCTTCGCGACTACTTCGACCGCAAGGCCCGCCACCTGGAGAACCAGCACCTGGACCGGAAAGCCGCCTGTCTCAGCAACACCCACCAAGCCTTGACCCAGCTTCAGCAAGCTACCCCGCACCTCGTGGCCGGCATCGGCCGCCAAATTCCCGATGACCACCCCAATGCCGACCACCTGCGCCAACGCCTGAGCCTCATCAACCAGAAGCAGAAACGCGGCTTGCTGTCAGCCGACAAAGCCGAGCAGCTGCGCGCCGAAACGCAAGCGGCTACTCAGCGCAACGCTCGCTTCGATTGGCAACCCAACGAGGCCGCTCAGAAATCCATCGAACACCGCCACCGGCAGGCCATGCGCCGCTTCTCCGACCGCCACGGCATCGATCCTAGCCATATATAGCATATGTCCTTGATACCGCACCCACAAGTCCGTTCCTTGCAATGGTGCACATTGCTTCGACTTTTTTGAAAGAAAAGGCTTTCAGTATCTTCGTGGATTAGCCATTGTCGAATCCTTGTTGCTTACTTTACTACCGGTATGGTTCGTCTCTTTTTTAACGGTGCTCAATACCACATAACTTAGATTTTCCCATGGCCAGAGGCCTAGCATACGAACCGCAAAACGCGCTCAACGCCATTTGCCCTTATTTTACCATGTTTCCCTTGGAGTACCCAATGCGGGTACTGCAGAAGCATAAAGCAGCTAAAGCCAAAGTGGTGGATCCATTTTGCGGCCGCGGCACTACGTTATTTGCTGCTCGTTCCTTGCGCCTGGCTTCCGTAGGCGTGGACGCCTCTCCTGTAGCAGTAGCCATTGCGCAGGCCAAATTGTGCCAAATTGAGCAAGCATCAATTCTTGATTTGGCTCGCTCGTTTATAGATGCCATTATTCCGTCAGATATTCCTAATTCAGACTTCTTTACAGGTGCATACCATCCAGAAGTCCTGCGAAAAATCTGTGCTATTCGAGAAGGGCTGCTAACACTCGAAAAGCATACAGAGGCATCTATTATGCTTCGTGCAGCAATGTTAGGTTGCCTACACGGGCCTATGAGCAAAAAGCCGGAGAATCAGGCTTACTTCTCTAATCAGATGCCGCGAACCTTCTCGTCGAAACCGGAATACTCCGTTAAGTTTTGGCAACAGAAGCAATTGACAGCGCCCAATTTGGATGTTATAGCCGTTCTGCAGCGCAAGCTGGAGCGTATTCCGTCAAGTCCTCTACCGGCTAGTGTTAGTTTTAATGATGTTTGTTTGGGAGATGCCCGTTCGCCCGACAGCATCACCAAAGATGCTCTGGATTTCTCAGTAGTGGTAACCTCACCACCCTACTACGGCATGAGGACCTATGTGGAAGACCAATGGTTGCGAAACTGGTTCGTGGGTGGCCCAGACCACGTTACTTACGGCAATGCCAATCAGCTCCAACACACCGGTAAAGCCGTTTTCGCCGAATCGTTGGGGCAGGTTTGGGCCAACATGGCCCGTTCCACAGCCGATAGCTTACATATGTATGTTCGCTTCGGCATCATTCCATCTGCCAAAACGGATGCCCGGGAGTTGATGCTTAACTCCTTGGAAGCCTCCACCATTCCGTGGCGCGTTGTTTCGGTGCGCAATGCCCAAACAGCCCACTCCGGTAAACGTCAAGCCGCTCAGATGGCCGCTGCTTCAACTGCGGCCGTCGAGTACGATTTTCACTTGGTTCGTCAATAATTTAGATATCCGCCCAGTGCCTTCTTTCCCGCCCGCCAAAATAGGCAAGTCTACCTTGTCTATGTACCTGCGTACAAACTGCGACCGTGAGCTATTCTTTTCATTATTTAAGTCCAACAGCCACGCAGTATTAGAGGCCGCCGGTATTCCGGTGCCACTTAGTGCCCGCCCAAACATTCAGTTGGTAACAGCGGCCGGCGTAGAGTTTGAGGACCACGAGTACAACATGTTGGTCAACATGTTTGGTACTCCAACCGTGCAAGCCAAAAAGAAGGCCGACGGAAAGTTCGATGAGATAGACTTGGGACGCGCATTACGTGCGGTGCCGACTCCGGGCTTGTGCTTGCAGCCTGCCATCGAGCCTGAAGATTTCCGTTCACGGCTGCTCGAGCAGAACCTGGGGCTTACCCCAACGCAAGTGCTTCATTTTCCGGCTCTGCAGGGAATGCGACCTGATATTGTGCTGGTGCGGCTCAATACTGGTCTGTTATGGGAAGTCATGCCCATGGGCAAACGCCGACGCCTACCCGCCACGGAGTCGCGCCTTGCCTTGAGTGTGGTGGATGTAAAAAACACTGCTGAGGGTAACAAGAGCTACGCCGCTGAAGTGGTTTTGTACAGCATTGTGCTGGCCAACTGGTTAGAGGAAAATGGCTTACAGAACGACTACTTCGTGTCCGACGAGTGCTTTCTATGGACACACCAGGAAAAGCCGGCCCTCGACGCGTTGCTGGCCAGCCATGCTGGCGTTACTACCGAGCAAAAGTTTCAGGTTATTCTAGACACGCTTGAAAAAGTCGAGTTTTCGGTTGTTGCACCCAGTGTCGTCCGCTTCCTGAAGCAGGATGTGCTACGGGTTCTTAATCAGGCTGCGGCACATGGCTGGACAACAATTGATTACCACGTCTGTGGCTTGTGTAGTAACTGCGACTGGCTTGGTTATGAACGTTGGCTTACCGGTGATGATAGAACCAAGTTGCAAGCACATCCCGACTGGTATTGCAAGCCCGCCGCTTTGTCGTCCGACCACCTGAGCCAATTGCCACAACTCAGTAAAGGCGCCCGTCAGGTGCTCGAAGCCGACGGCACTTGCGACTTGTCGGGATTGTGTGCCATCGACGCCGATGAGCCGGTGTTGCGAGAACATTCCTTTCTCAAACGTGTACGCCGTTTTGTGGCCCGGCGGGCCCAGGCCATCAAAACAGGTGTCACCGACACCGACGCCGATGCGGTGTTGGCTGGCCTTGCAAGGTGGATTGACCTGCAAATTTTCATTGTCATCAACTTCGATGCGGCTGCAGGCTGCCTAACTGGTATTGCCTTTCGGTACGTGCATTTCGTGCAGCAGCCCGATGGCGAATGGCTGGTCACTCACGACCAGTTTGAATCCACTGTTGAAAACAACAACCGGCAGAGTGAATGGCACACGCTGCACTCATTTCTGGATAAGTTTCAACAGGTATTCAAAGACGTAAAGCAGGTTCGGGAGAATAATGGAAAAACGGGCGAGGACATAAAGCCCAAAACCCAAATTCATTTTTGGGAACCTCGGCAGTTTGAGGAGTTATGCGCTGCGGTAGGCCGGCACTTACCCATCATTTTAGGCCAGCCCGGGCGGAGCCTGCTTCCGGCCATAGCCCGGCTTTTTCCGCCCGATGAGTTACTGCCCCGCGACAGCGCCATCTCGCCCTACATCGTCTTCGTCGGGGAGTTGGCGCAGCGCGTAGTGTTTGGTCCCGAAGCCCACGCATTTACGTTGTGGGCCACCTATGAGGCCTATCACAAGCCCGGCTATGACATGCGGATGGATAACTACTTCCAAGACCCTTTCGGCAACGGCATTCCCCGCGAGCGGATTTACGAGGTCTGGAAGAATCAGGGTACGATTCGCAGCGGCAACGAGCTGAAAACAAAATCCAAAGCCTCTGCCGATTACGCCAGCGCCCTTGCCAAGCAGGTACGGGCCCTGAGTGAAATTACCGACCGGTTGCGCACAGAGTTTCGTCCCCGCTTGCAGGGCGACGCTATCCGCCTTAGCCTCACAAATCCTACTGGGCCCAGGGGTGTAGCCTTTGACTCTAAGGTCTGGATGCAGTGGGCTGAAATCAGCGCTAAAACTGCCCGTCTGGAGCGGGAGGCTGAATTCGTATTGCCTGCTGAAGCATTAGAAGCCAGCTACAAGGCCTTGGTGCTGATGGATCAGATAGCGCAGCATTCGTCTACTGAATTCCGCTACCGGGTCAGCCCCGATTCCCGCGAAACCAAGCTGGACGACAACGGCGAGTATTTCGTATTGGGTAATGCGCAACGGCCCGGCTTGCCCTTGGAAACACCTTACAGCTTAGGCCTGCCCTTGCCTCCGGCCGACGACCCTGCTCGACGGTTCTATTTTCTCAGTATTGCCCAACTCATCCGGGTGCGTCTGCGCCTAAACCGCGAAACGCTTGAAGCCGGAATTGAGCTATTGCCGCGCAACCCGAACTCAACCGAGCAGGCCACGATACTGGGCGAGTTGTTGGCCCAAAGCAAATTACCGGTAGACGGTCAGCTGTTCCTGATGGACGGGCTGCCCTACAGCCAGGAGGACGAGATATGCGAGATTCTGCGTGCAGTAGGCAATCCAGCTTGCGCCGCGCCCGACCCAGCCGCCAGCGTTACACTCGGTACAACTCCATCCCGTTCCACCGGCACGCCCAGCGCCCTTACTCCGCTGGCTGAAATTCTCTGGCAGGCCAATGCGCTGGTCACCACCAACCCGCCACGTAGTGCTGTACAGGCAGCCGCGTTAGCCGCGCGAGCCACACACTACTCCGGTCTGCGCAACGCCAGCTACGCACTCGACCCCAGTCAGCAGCAGGCCATCGAAGCCGTGGCGCAGCAGCGTCTGTCGTTGGTGTGGGGGCCACCCGGCACGGGCAAAACGTCTACGCTGGTAGCTTACTTGCTTGCTGTCATCGAGGAAGCCAACCGTAGCCACCGACCCCGTAACATTCTGCTGACCGGTCCCAACTACCGCGCCGTGGAAGTGCTGGCCCACAAGCTGCTGAAGGAGCTGAACCACCTGCCCGCGTTGCCAGCCGACCTGTTCGTGGTCTATTCGCGCAGCCGGCCCGTTACCCCCTTGCCCGAGCCAGGCGCCGCGCACCTGACGGCGGCCGCCGTACGCCTGACCGACCCCGCGACTGATCCTGAATTACGGCTGTCCTTCTTCGGGCCCGACGTTTCCATTTTTGCCACCAGCGCCCACAACGCCCGCAAGCTGGCCCACGTCCTTACCAACGGCAACGACAGTCTGCCGGAAGCTTTCGACTTGCTTATCCTAGACGAAAGCTCCCAGGTACCGCTCGAACTGGCTTTCATGCCCTTGGCCACGCTCAAACCGGCCGCAGAGGTACTCATTGCGGGCGACCCGAAGCAAATGCCCCCCATCCACGCGCTCGACCCGCCCGCCGGCGCCGAGCACCTGGTAGGCAGCATTCACAACTACCTGCTCGACCGTTTCAACCTCGTGCAGCAGCCGCTGCTGGTGAATTACCGTTCCTGCGAAGCCATCGTGGACTACGCCCGCACCCTGGGCTACCCGCAAGACCTTCGCGCCAGCCAGTCCGATTTGTGCCTGCATTTGCGGCAGCCCCTCGGTGCCATCACGCTACCTGCTTCGCTGTCGGCCAGCACTGACCTGCGCCCGGCTTTGGAGGCGGTGCTTGCGTCCGACCGTGCCGTTACAGCTCTGCTCTACCACGATACGCGCTCCTCACAGGCCAACCGATCCGAAGCCCAGCAAGTTGCTACGCTGGCTTACCTGTTGCGTCATGCAGCGGCGGCGCAATTAGCGCCGCAGGCTGCCGGGTTCACATTTACTGAGTTTACTGACGAAGATTTCTTCAAATACGGCATTGGTGTCGTCACTCCGCATAAAGCCCAACGCGCCTTAGTGCTAGCCCAGCTCCGGCAGCTGTTCCCCGGCGTTGCCTACGAGGTATTACAAGGCGCTGTCGATACCGTCGAACGGTTTCAGGGAGGGGAGAGGCACACCATCATCGTGTCGTACGGCGTAGGTGACGTAGATGTAATTCAAGGCGAGGAAGAGTTTCTGATGCAGATGGAACGTACCAACGTAGCGGTATCCCGTGCTATGGCCAAATGCATACTCCTTATGCCCTACACCTTGGCTTATCACCTGCCAGCCGATAGTAAGGTCTCGCAGAGTGCCGGTGCGCTTAAATCGTACTTGGAGGAGTTCTGCGCTAACCGTCAAGTCTTCACTCTGTCTGCCGGGGGCGAAGTAGAGGCCCGCTGGAAGTAATCTAATTAATTGAGCAGCCGTAGATGGAGAAAAAGCACATGGAGCGCCTGTTTTCAGCAGGCCGCTTGGCGCGCTTCTACCATGCCGCCGGTCAGGATGCCTCCGAAGCCGCAGCCTTGTACGCCGGCAATATTCTGCTGTCCGAAAGCTTGTACCCCAGCTTAGCGGTGGCTGAAGTAGTGCTCCGCAATGCCGTTCACCGACAGCTCTCGTATCTGTTCCAGACCCCCGATTGGTACCAGGTGCTCAGCCAGCGAGAGCCCACCTTGGTGGGCCTGCAGTCCAGTCTTACCAAAGCCGAGGAATACATTATAGACCGTGGCGAAACGTTGTCTGCCGACAAGGTAGTGGCCGAGCTAACCTTCGGTTTCTGGTCATCTCTGTTCAACGCGGCATACGAGTTGGTGCTGTGGAAACAGCTGCGCTTGGCGTTTCCCCACCTACCCAAGCAAGACCGTCAACGATCAACCGTATCAGTGGCCATTAACACTGTGCGCTACCTCCGCAATCGGGTTTACCACAATGAGCCCGTCTGTTGGAAGCTACGCACGCTGGAACAACAACATGCACAAACCATTCAACTCATTGGCTGGATCGAGCCGCAGGTAGTGGCTTGGTTGCAGCCCTTGGATCGGTTTTCCGCTGTGCTGCAGACAGAGAAGCAGCGGCGCGCCAGATACCAGGCTAAACCATCAGGACAAGCGCCACAATAATCAGGGGCGCGAAACCATCTACCCCTAAAAACAGAAAACCCGGCTCCATCACCAGCATAAGACATCTGGGAGAGGGAGTACCGGGACTGTGTACAAATATACGCACGCAGGCCTGGAAAGGTCAAGCATTTGTTGACCTTTTTGGATCATCCGGCGAATGCAGGCCGTAGAGCCCGTGGGTAGGTTCGGCAAGAAGTAATAGAAGCCATCTGCACAAGGCAGCTGAGTATGGGCAGGAAGGGAGTATTAGGTGTGAAGCCCAGGATCCATAACCTGCTATTAATTTCCTCGACATATTGACTATTCACATACTTTGTTTTTCGGTACATTCTAGCCAAAAAACAATACTTTAGAACGCCCGACATCGTAACCCTTCCGCTACTTATCATTTGTGTCCAGTATTACGCATTACCAACGCTTGCTGGCCTCGCCAGGCCTGCGTCTGCTTCGACTCGATCAGGCCCCTATGCTCATCAGCTTTTTGCAACAAGAGTTTCGGAGCCAGGATGGCCCGGTAAACGGCCGTCCGCAGGAGCACCTTATTAGCCAGCTGGCCGAGTTACTGCAAGCGCACGAATCCGCTGCCGCTGCTGACGAAATACCCGAAGACCTCAGCACCCGCGCCCGCCGTACCCTGGAGCGCTGGGCCAACGAAGGCTTGCTCATCCGGGCGCAAGATGCCACCGGCCAGGAATGGTACGACCTTACGCCGGCTACCGGCCAAACCCTGCTGTGGCTCGACACGCTCGATGCCCCAGCCTTTGCCGCTACCGACTCCCGTTTCCTTGACATTCTGCGTAAGCTCCAAGAGCTGGTGCGGCACAATTCCGCTGACAAAGCCACCCGCTTGGCCGAACTGCACCGCCGTCAGGCCCAGCTAGCTGCCGAGATAGAGGCCCTGGAGGCTGCTGACGAACTACCCACTTACTCCGATAGTCGAATTGCTTGGGAGGTAGCCAGCATCACACAGCTGGGTAAAAGCCTGCGGGAAGACTTCCGCGTGGTCGATGAGAACTTCCAGGCCTTGGTAAAGGACCTATACGAGCGGCAACTGCGCGGCAGCGGCAGCCGAGGCCACACCCTAGGCTTTGCCCTCGACAGCCGCGAAGCCCTTAAGCAGCAAGACCAGGGACGTAGCTTCTACACGTTTTGGGAATTTCTTACCGACCCCGCCCAGCAAGCGGAGTTTGACGCCTTGGTAGCTGATACCTATCAACTGCTGCACGACAAAGGACTGTCGGCCGACGACTTCCTGCGTAACCTACGCGCCGACTTATTCGAAGCAGCCCGCGTGGTGCGCGACACCAGCCTGAGCCTGACCGAGCGCCTGCACCGCCTCGTGACCGAGCACGACGCCGGTCAGCGCCGACGGGCCCTGGCAGCGTTTCAGGCCATTCAGCAGCTGGCTCTACAGGCCCGCGACGCCGACGTCGAATTACCGGGTGTGGAAGTATCTACCCGCCCCATCGTTCGCCTGCCCCTGGCCCGGCGCCTGGCCGATAGCCTGCTCGAACCCGTACTGCCACCTCCCGCGGCCCCGGCTGCTGCGCCGGAGCAGCCTGCCCTCTTGGCCGATGACCTCGCCCAATTATTCGGCCGTCAGCCTATCGACCGGCGCCGGCTGGCCGACAATATTACAGCGGTGCTGGCGGCGCGGGGCGGCCGTGCCACCCTGACCGATGTACTGGACTGTTACCCGCTGGAGCAAGGCCTGGGCGAGGTGCTGGCTTACCTGGCGCTGGCGGCCCGCGAGCCGCAGCACCTGATTGATGAAAACAGCACCATCCTGGTGCCGCTGGACCGCACCCACGCCCAGGCGCTTCGGCTGCCCCACATCACCTTCTGTACCCGCTAACCGCGCCCTGCTGCTTCACCCATGGCTGTTCCATCGTTTGCCTTCATTGCCCGCCGCCTGCTACTGGGGCCCATCTACGCCGACCAGGACCGTGAGTGGCAGGCGATGAAAGAACATTTTACCGAGTTACGCCGCTATTTTAGCCGGCTGGAGTTGCGCATTGTGTGGCAGGACACGGATGGTTACGCATTTCTGGACGATGCAGCCCACAGCGAGGAGGAAGACCCGGAGCAAGTCCCGGCCGAACGACTGCCCACGCTGGTACGCCGCGACAAACTCAGCTACGACACCACGCTGCTGTGCGTGCTGCTCCGCCAACGTCTCGATGAATACGATGCGGCTGGAATGGCCAGTAGCGGCGGCCGCCTCTATGTAACCCAGCAAGATCTACTCGACCAGCTCGACGTGTTTTTTGCCGACGCCACCAATAAAGTGAGCCGCGCTAACCGGCTGCGCAAAACCTTGGTGGATGCCGAAAAGCAAGGTTTTTTGCTCACCACCCGCACTTACCCGGGTGAGGATGGCCGCACACAGTACGAAGTGAAACGCATCCTGAAGGCCCGGCTGGATAACGACCAGTTAGAAGATTTCCAACAGCAACTGGATCAGCGCCTGGCTACCGGTAACTCCTTCTCAGCCTAACTAGTACCGCATCTGATTCTCAAATTCCTCCTGTATCCTCGTTACTGATTCACCCCATGCAGTACCCCTCGTTGTTTGATGATTCGCTGCCGCCGCTGCCCGCTGGCTTCCGCCTGCACCACTTGGAGGTTTACAACTGGGGAACCTTCGATAGCATCATTCACCGGGTAACCGTTCTTGGCAACACCACCTTGCTGACGGGAGCTAACGGCGCTGGCAAAACCACCTTGGTGGATGCGCTCATGACGTTGCTGACGCCTAACCGGTTCTACAACCAATCGTCGGGGGCCGAAAGCCGTAAGGAGCGCACCGAGAAAACCTACGTGTTGGGCTACTACGGCCGGTCGGCGGCCGAAGGCTACCTCGAAGCCCGGCCCGATGCCTTGCGCCAGCCCGGCTGCTACTCCGTGCTGCTGGCCTGCTTCCGCGACGAGCGTGCCGGCTTAGCCGTTACGGTAGCGCAAGTGCGCCGTGTGGTGCCGCAGGGCAACGTCAATACCGATTTTCTGGTGCTGCCGCACGCCCTCGGGATTGCCGAGCTGGGCACGCTCGATGCGAGCGGTGACTGGAAGCGCCGGCTGCGGGCGGCTTACCCATCGGCGGGGCCCGTGCTCTTTGGGTCGTTCAGGGAGTATGCCGATGCCCTGCGCCGGGCGCTGGGAATGCGCGAAAAAGCGCTGACGCTGTTCGGAAAGGCTGTTAGCCTGAAAGTGGTAGGGCGCCTCAACGACTTTATCCGGGAGCATATGCTGGAGCCCGGCACGGCCGAGGACGATTTCCAGAAGTTGCGCGCGCAATATCAGCAGCTGCTGGAGGCGCACCGGGCCCTGGAGAAAGCCACCGAGCAGCAGCGGCTGCTTCAGTCGCTGCCCGCCGATGAGGCCCGCTTACGGCAAGCGGAAAACCAACTAACCGAGTTAACCCAGGCTAAGCTAGCGGTGCGGTACCTGTTCACCCAGCGCCAAAAGCTGGCCTTGGAACAGGCCGATGATCAGAAGGCGGACGAGTTGGTGACATTGGAACGTCAATTGGACCAACAAACCCAGCAACTGGAAGCCGACCGCAAGCGGCAACGTGAGTTGGACCGCGCCATCCAGCAGGATGATAATAACCGCCAGCTAGAAAGTCTCGAGAAAAACATCGAACAGTATGCCAACAGGGCCCGCGAGCAGCAGGCAAGAGTAGATAAATACAACCAGCTGGCTGCGCAGCTGCACTTGCCTCCCTGCCCTGCCGATGCTACGGCCTTCACGGTGCAACGCGAAGTACTCAGCGACCAGCTGCAAGAATTGATAGACGCCGCGGCCGCGGCAGAAACTACCAAGAAGCAATTATGGAATCAGCAAGAGCGGTTAGCGGAGCGAGTGACGGAGCTACGCAGCGAAGTAAACCGGCTTAGCCGCCAGCCTGCTACCAACATTCCAAGTCGGGAGCTGGACCTGCGCACCACCTTGTGCGACAAGCTGGGCATAGCGGCAGCAGAGTTGCCTTTTGTAGGCGAGCTGATACGCGCGCGCGACGATGCCCAGGAGTGGCAAAAAGCCTTGGAAGGTTTGCTGCGAGGCTTCGCGCTGCAACTGCTGGTGCCTGAACAACACTACGCCGCCGTAACCGCCTACGTGAACCGCACCAATCTGCGGGGCTTGCTGGTGTACCAACGCTTAGTTGATAAACCGATAGATGCCGTTCAGCAGCGGGAGCCGGCACGCTCTGTGAACACGAAGCTTGACATTCGCCCGGATACTCCGCACCGGGCGTGGCTGGAGCATCAGTTGCGTACGCGCTACCCGCATGTGTGCGTGGCCGACGAGGCAGAACTGCGCCAAGTAGACCAAGCCCTGACCCAGGAGGGGCTCATCCGTAACCGCCACGAGCACCGCAAAGACGACCGCCCGAACCGTGCTTCTGCCGCTGACTTTGTACTGGGCTGGAACAGCGCAAATAAGCTTACCACTTACCGCCAGCTGCTGCACGAAGGTGAAAAGGAACTGCAGGAAATCAGCCAGCAACTAAAGCAGCAGGACATAGGGCAGAAAACCCGGCAGGCAACCCGCGACAGTCTGGTGCTGTTGTCAGACTTTGACTCCTTCAACCAGCTTGACGTCAGCAGCACCGAAGGTGAATTGATCCGCTACCAGCAGGAAAAGCAGCAGCTGCTCACCAGTGAAGGTGCCGGGCAACTGCGTCAGTTGAAGGAGCAGTTGGAAACTCTGGAAAATCATATTAAGGAATCAGACCAACGCCTGCAGCGTACCCGGGAAAACAAGGGCGCGGTAGAAAGTCAGCTTAATACCGTACGCAGTCAGCTAGTGCTGTGCGAAGAAACACTAGCCGAAAGTCCGGTGCCCGCTGATACCGCATTGACCGCAGCCGCCGCCTATTTACCAGATTTGAGCAGCCCCACGCTGTCAGTTGACCGCTTGGAGAAATTATGCGTGACAACTGAAAACCGGGTAGCAACCGAAGAAGGAGACACCTTACGGACTATTCAAGGGGTAGAAAAAACACTCTTGGATACCATTCGGGCCTTCGCCCAGCCGAGCCGGGAGCTGAACGCGCGCTTCCCCGACTGGTCGGGGGATGTGCCCGCCGGCCGGCCTGACCTGGATATGCTGCCGCACTGCCTGGCATATTACCGGCGCCTCACTCAGCAAGAGCTACCGCAGCAGCGGGAGAAGTTCGAAAAATACTTGCGCGAGGAAACCGCCGACGGGATTGTGTATTTCCGCCAGTCCCTGTTAAGCCAGGTAGGGGCTATCGAAAAGTACGTGGCCGAGCTGAACGCCTCCTTGCGTCACATTACCTTCAATCACCAACCCCAGCCTACCTACATCAAGCTAGTGCAGCATGCAACACCTAACCAGCGGGTGCGCGACTTTAAAGCTGATCTAGCCCAGGCCATACCCGACCGGCAGGGCATTCGGCACGACGGCGCTGCGCAACAGGAAACGTTTCGGCGCGTGCAATACTTGCTCGAACGACTGCACGAGCAGGAAGAATGGCGGCGCGAAGTCACCGACGTGCGCAACTGGTTTGTATTTCAAGCGCAGGAGTTTTACAGGGCCACTGATGAGCCCGTACCCGGCAAGCTGTACGATGGTTCCGGTAGTTTGTCCGGGGGGCAAGCGGCTCAGCTAACCTACACCGTTTTGGGCGCGGCATTGGCTTACCAGTTTGGGCTCAACCGGCAGCAGCAAGGCACGGCGGGCGGGGGGCGTTCGTTCCGACTATTGGTGGTTGATGAGGCTTTCAGCAAGCTCGATCCAGATAAGTCGCGCTACCTTATGGAATTATGTAGGCAGTTGCAGCTGCAAGTGTTGGTGGTGACGCCCGACGACAAAATTACGGTAGTCGAGGACTTTATTGCGGCTTGTCATTACATAGTGTGCCGCGACCAAAAACACTCTTTCGTGCACAACCTCAGTATCGAAAAATACCAGGAGTTGCGGAAAAAGTTTGTGAAGGATCAAGGCGAGTTAGTAGCTGCAGTCGAAACTATCGACTCCGCCTTGGTGGAGGATATAACTGCTGCCTCCTCGTTGCAGCCGCTCACCTGAACCCGGATTATGTATGCTTACCGTTGCTGACTTACGGCGCAAAGTAGAGAAGAAGTATGTGCTGGCTTTAGGGGCTACACTGCCCTGGAGTGATGAACCGGCTGCTTTGCTTTTTCCCTGGCATATTACCTGCGGCAAACTTACTGAAGCAGAGATACAAGGCGACTGGTTGCACACCATAACACAATGGGTAAAGCAGGCTAAACCAGTAGGTGGGTTTGGCTATGAATTGCGCCAGCATCGCGTGAACACCCGCACCAGCCAAGCTTGGCAAACCGTACCCCAGGAAGTAATTTTTCATACTCCTGAAGACGTATTTGCTTTTCTGGGCAAAACCCGCGAGGCCGCTCAGTTTAAGCGCGACGCAGCGTTGGTGTTAGCACGGCTGCCACAGCTGCACCGGTGGCTGTTGCGGCACGTGCTCTTGGTAACAGAGTACGCAGGGCATTGGGAAAGCCTGATACGCGTAGGGGAGTTCTTTCTAAAGCTGGCGCAAGAGCCTGCCGATGCGCCTCGGTACTACCTGCGGGAGCTTCGTATTGAGGGAGTGCATACCAAATTCATTGAGCAACACACCCGCCCATTGCGCTTGCTCCTCGACGAGTTGTTGCCGTCCGCCGCGCTGCGTCAACAGGAAAATAGCTTCCTAAGACGCTATAATCTACGGGAGCCCGAGCCCTTAATTCGGCTACGAATACTCGACGAGCAACTTAGCAGCCAACTACCCTTCCAGCTCGACGATTTGACCATCCCAATCAGCAAGTTTGCGGGTTTGGAATTCCCTTGTAAGTCGGTACTGATAGTCGAAAACCTGACTACGTTTCTTGCCTTACCACCGCTCCCTGAAACGCTGGCAGTTTGGGGCAAGGGATTTCAAGTAAGTGTATTAGCTACTGCATTATGGCTTAGGGCCTGCCGGCTGCTGTATTGGGGTGACTTGGATACAGCCGGCCTGCAAATTCTGCATCACTTGCGTGGATGCTTTCCACATACACAAGCTTTGCTTATGGATGATGCGACCTTGAAGCGCTACGCCGAGTATCACACAACGGCTTCGACCAACCGTCAGTCAGAGAAGCTTTCTAATTTGACCTGCGCCGAAGAACAACTTTTTCGAGACCTAGCTGCACATCAAACTAGATTAGAGCAAGAGCATATACCACTAGAGGAACTGCTGCAGGCATTTCATGCGGACGTTTTAAGGAACTAAACCAAGAGTAGAGGTTGACGAGTGAGTTCTTCAAAATTGAAGAGCAGGTTAAGACAAGGAAATAGCGTGCCTATTTCGTAGACTATAAAATACAATGCAGGAAGTGGCTATATGAAATAGCCGCTTCCTGCATTATGTAGAATTAAGCAGTCTACAACGACGCCGCGTCCTCTGGTTTGATCGGCCCGGTTGGTAGGAGGGAAGAACCCGCCTCCGGGTCCACGGCCACCGACGACACGGCCGCCGCCACCGAGCCGGCCAGCACCAGGTACCCGCCGATGGTCACCACCACGGCCGGCAGCGCCACCGGCGCCGTGGCAATGACGCCGCCCACCGCCGCCAGCGCCGCCCCGATGGTGCGCACCTTGCGAAAGAACCGAGGGGTAGGCAGCGTCACCCGGTCTAGCACTGTTAATTTCTTGTCCATAGTTGAAAAGTTAGAAGGGAAAAAAACGGGCCGCCACCCGGCCGCCCGGTTATGCTTAGGCCCCCTGGGCGCCGTTGTGTTGTTCCAGCCGCGCCAGAATCCGGTCAGCCCACCGTTTGCGCTCCACCTGCTCCTTATAAGCGTCCGAGAGGTTGCGCGTGCGTTCTTCCACCAGCGCCATCGTCTTGTCGATATGGCCCAGCCGCTCGGTGAGCTTGAGCACCAGTTCGGTCATCTGCTGGCGCAGGGCCTCGCGCTGCTCCAGGCTTTCGGTGCGCAACCGCTCGATGTCCAGGCGCACCTCGTCGCGCAGTTTGGCTTCCCGCGCCACTGCCGACACGTGGTACTCGTCCACGCGCAGGGTCAGGGCTTCCGACTTCTGCTCATTCGCCCGGCAAGTGGCCTTCAGCGTTTCCACGTCGCGCCAGCTCTTCACGAAGTAAAGCAGCACGGCCACCGAGCCGCCGACCACCGACGTTACCACGCCCCAGTTTTCCAGCACCGGATTAGCCACGACCCGGCCCCCCTTTCGGCGTAACAGGTAGTAGCTCAAAGTGCGGCCGGTCCTTGAATCGGGCCCAGTCGCCGCCCCACACCACCCGCGCATCGGCCGCCTTAATCAGCCGCGCAAACTTGCTCAGCAGCAGCCCCGACCACGACACCGACCCATCCGCCAGCAGAAACGCCACGTCCAGCGCCGGCGTCGGCGGCCCCAGGTTATGCTTCGACTCACCGCCGCGCTTATACGTCACGATTGGCCCCGGCTTCGAGCGACCTTGCTCGTACAGCTCGTTCTGCCGTTCCGGCGACCGGTAGCACTCCGTAATGATGGGCCGACCCACCAGCCGCAGCACCGGGTCACCCAGCCAACGCCGCAACGCTTCCATGTATGCTGCCGCCAGTGCCGGCACGGCCTGCGCCAATCGTTCCTCTTGATTCGCAGCCTGCTTACTGGTAAGACTTGGCTGTTTTCGTGCAGGTTGCATGGTCGGTTGAAGCATGACACATAATGCTGAAAATATTGAGCCATAAAGGTGCAATAATTTACATAATTATGTAATAAAGAATGCCAGTACCTATGCTTGTATTATTGCGGCGAGTAGTGGTAATTAATTGTACTTTTTTGGGCGCACCCCTGCGGGTCGGGCTGTCCGCCACTCCGCTCCGCTACGGCCCTACGGGCAGCCTCCTTCGTCGGCTTGGCTACCATCCCTTGCGCGTTACCGCGGCTACGCAGGGTTTCAACTGATGCGAAACGTCCAGCGCCGCCTGCCCAGGCCCTGAAAAAGGGCCCCGGCAGTCAGCTACCGACCCTACGCAGGATGACGGGCCGCGCCCCCAAACAGCGCCGCCCGTCATCCTGCTAGCCGCTCGTTCTACGCTCCGGCCCAGCACCGCTACCCGCCCACAAAGCCCGCCGCACCGGTGCCCGGCCTCCGCTACCGAGCCCCCGCCCGGCCCGCTTCCCTACGCGCCCTTCGCCCACGCTGCGCTCCGCTCACTCGTCGCTCCGCTGCTCTGCGCTCCTCGTTCACTACGCTAGCAGGGCTCCGGTTGCTGCGGTCAGCCAGCCTCCGCCTGCCCGCCTCCCGATTCTGCTGCCCCTGCCGACCGCCCCACGCTCCGGCCCGCTGCCTCACCTCCCCGCAAGCTCACTGCACGCAGCCAGCCTCCGCTACCGGGAACCCACGCCCCGGCCCGCCTCCCGCTGGTCGGCCAGCCTCTTCCCACCACCCAGTCGAATCCCAACGCCTGCCCTCCGCACCGGCCCAGGCCGCCAATTCGCTAGGTCAGCGGCTCCTTAGGTCGCCACCTCCCAAGCGGGCCGCCTGGCCGCTTCCCAAGCACTTGTCGATGGTGCCACAAACAAGGTGCCGCTCCGCGGCCGGTTTCATTGGGGGCACCCCAAACCCCGGCGTCCATGCCCCGGCTGACGCCCGGTCATCTGCCTCGGGCTCCGCAGCCTAAAACGGCCGCTACTCCCTCATAAGGTGCCCTTCGGGCCGGCCCATTGGGGGCGCTCAGGCCGCCCCCCCAAGCCCCCCGGCCGAGGCATTTAGCTGTTCGGTAGGTCGGCCGCTCGTCCCAGCCACGGCGGGGCCGGCCTCAGGGTCCCAGGCCGCCGGCTGGCGCGCCCGGTGGGGCGTGTAGCAGCCACTCGCAGCGGCGGCCCAGCCGGGCGGCGGCGCGGGCGGCGCTCAGCGTGCCCCGGCTTTGCCCGTCCCACAGCACCAGCACCAGGTCGGCCCGGCGCACTATTTCGACATTGCGCACGTGGGGCGCGCCGGCACCGTGGGCGGCGTAGTCGGGCCGCAGCTCCAGCAGGGGCACCCCGTTGGCCCGCGCCCAGCTGGCCGCCAGGGCATCGGCGCCGGCTGCGCCGCCGCTTATTATCAGGCCCGGCCGCAGGTGCTCCAGGTAGCGCGCCAGGCGTTGGGCCGTGGGGCCGCTCGTCACGCTTCGGCTACCCACTACTGCTACGGTTGGTTCGGTTCCGCTGGTGTGTTTTTGTACATTATTCATATATGAATATAGGTAAAATTTCCGTATTTCTGTAAAATATCATTTACTGTTTTCTTTGTATACCATTACGGTTTTCCGTATAATTGTATAGAAAGTCGGGGGAGAGGCCCCCGGCGCCCACGCACAGGCGGGCAGGGCCCGGCCCGCCAGGAGCGCACCCCACCGGCTAACCCATACAGCCATGTTACCTACTCAGTTACTCCAGCTTGCCGCTGCCGTTTGGCAGGGCCCGGCCCTTTGCCCGTTCCAGGGCATCTACGTTTCGCAGTCGGCAGCTACTTATGACCAGGGCATCGGCCCGCGTTGGTACGTCAGCTTTTCGCTGGCTGAGCGCCCGGCTTGCCAGCCGGCCGGAGGCTTCGCCGGCTCCGGCCGCTGCCCCTTTGAGGCCCTGAAAGCAGCCTTTCGCGCCCTGCGCGCCGTAGCTCCCGCCTATGCCTTTGCGGCCGTGTGGGAGGTGATGAAGGCCGAGGATGAATACGCCGGGGTGCCTGCTCATGCGTAGCACTGCCCTACTAGCCGCTCCCGCCGCACTGGTGGGGGCGGCTCCGGCCCCGGCGCCCACCGTGCGCCAGCAGTTGGCCCGCACGCAGTCGGTGATGTTCGATGCCCGGCACGCCCTGTACGGGCTGCGCGACGAATACCCCCGCCAGCCGGCCCGCTTTGCCCGCATCCGCGCCGCCATCCTGCGCCTGCGCCAGGCCCGTGCCGCTTACAAGGCTGCCTGCGAAGCCTTCCACGCCAGCCCGGAAGGGGCCCAGCTCCACCGCTTGCGCCAGCAGTATGCCCGCTGGTAGCACCCCACAGGCCGGCCGTTGGCACACGGCCTGCCTGTACGCCGGCAACAAGGGTTGGGCCGTGGTGCGCGACGTGGCCCTGCCCGGCACCCAGCCCGGCGGCCCCGGCCATTACCAGCAGGAGGCCGCCCCCGGCGCCTACGCCACCCACGAGCAGGCCCAGGCTGCGGCCGATGCGCTCAACGCGCCGCCCATCATCCGCCTGCGCCCGGCCGACCGCTACGGCGAATTGCCCATGCCGGCCGACGATTACCACCCCCACCCCTGGGACCTGAAATAATCCACCACCGGCCCGCGCCCCGCTTGGCGCGGGCCCTACTACCCGCATCATGCCTAATACTACTTACCAGCCGCATTTGCTCGACCCGCACAGCGCCGAGCCCCAACCCATCCACCCGCGCAACGGCCGCAGCTTCCGGCTGGCCGAGCTGTACGAGCTGCTGCAGTGCCAGCGCGTGGACGTGGTGCGCCTCACCGACGAGCTGATTCTCATCATTGACGACGAAGGCAAGTTCCGCAACCCGGCTTATCTGAACCTGCTGGCTACCTACCTCTGGTACCAGTACCAGCCGCAAGCCCGTGGTGTGGACAGTATTGTGGGCCGCGTGATTCTGTGCCACGACAAGCAATTCCGCTAGGCCCATGAAAGCGCCCACTTTCCGCGTTTGGGTGCGGCCCTGCCCGCGCTTCGGCTTTGTCTGGCAGCTGCGCCAGCCCTTTTACCCCGCCACCGCCAACGGCGACCGGCCCACCCGTGCTGCCGCCGTGCGCGAGGCCATCTACGACGCCCGCCACTTCCAGACCTGCCACGCCGGGCCCGATGAAAGCGGCGAGGCCTTCCACGAGCCTCCGCCCGCCTGGGCCCCCGAGGGCTACTACGACGACACCGATTACTAACGGCCACCGGGGGCCGGGCCGCCAACCGGCCCCCACTCCTTTTTCACTATCAACTCCCTACCCACAATGGCTAAACAACCCGCCACCGCTTCCCTCACTACCGCCATGCCCACCGCCGAGCTGGCCCCCACCGTTACGCCCAGCCGGGCCTACCTCACGGCCACCGTGGACGAGGCCAGCGGCGAGGTAGTAGAAACTAGCCGCTTCCGCTACCTGCCCGGTCACCCGCGCCAAGTGCGTTTCGACGCCAAGGCGGGCCAGTTCAACATCAACGGCGTTACGCCGCTGGGTTCGACCATCAGCTTCATTCCGCTAGCCTGGCGCATCTTCCAGGACGACATTCTGAACATGGGCCGCAAGCTCTGGGCCGAGTTGTTCTACGCCGACGAGAAGGGCGCCATCTGCGCCGTACTCTTTCACGGCTACTCCGTCGAAAACCTGTACCGACTGATCGAGCCGCTGTTCTACGACGACCTGACGCTGGCCGACGTGGTGGTGAAGGTGCAGGCCAGCAAGAAGGAGACGACCAAAGACGGCAAGAAGGCTACCTACTACATAGCCGAATTCAGCTACGAAGTAGCCGACCCCCAGGAGGTACAGGCCCGCCGCGAGTTTGCCCAGGACTTTCCCATCTGGCGCGAGGAAACCCATACCGGCGCGGCCGACGTGCGCATCCAGCACGGCTACCAGAACCCAAAGGCCGAAGCCGCCCAGCTCCCCGAGGCCGCCGAGTTGCCCACCACCGCCGAACCGAAGGAAGACGCAAGCCAAGCACAGTAGTTCCCCGGCTCCCTGCCCGGCAGGGTAGGGGGCCGCTACGCTTTTCCATATGCCTACCTCCCTGGAAGTACCGCAGCTGGTGGTGCACCTGCCTGCCCGCGACGAAGCCGAGGCCGCCCGCCTCACTCAGTTGGCCCAACTCATCGAGGCCGCCGAGCCCTTGCCCGACCTGCGCGACCTGGCCCCAGCCGTGCGCGGCCTGTTTTCGCCCCCGGCCTACGAGGTCGGTTGCGGCGGCGCCCACATCTGGCTCCACCGCCACGGCGAATCCCAGCGCCTGGCTTTCATCAGCTGACCTATCCACCATCAAACGCCCTGTTCCATGTTCACCAACCTGCAAGCTCACCCCGGCCTGACCCAGGCCCGGCACCGCGCCCTGCCCCACGTCAGCAATACCGACCTGAGCACCCTCAAAGCCGAATTGTTGGGCCAGCTTCGCACCCCCAACCCCCAGGCCCTGACCTTCGGGGCCTCCTTCCACGAGGCCGTGCTAGAGCCCCACCAGTACACCGACCCGCAGCTTCCCCCGGCCCAGCTGCGCCTGCTTGGGCGGCTGGCTGCTGCCGTACGCCGCCACCGCTACTGCCGCGACCTGCTTTACCGCGGCACCCCCGAGCTAACGCACACGGCCACCCACCAGGAAACCGGCCTGACCGTCAAAATCCGTCCCGACCTGCTGCTGACCACGCCCCGCCTCGGCCGCCGGGTGGTGGTCGACTTCAAAACCACCAGCTGCCCCGACTACGCCCATTTCGTCGCCACCGTCGAGCTGTACGATTACGACCGCCAGGCCGCCTTCTACTCCGACGTGCTGGGCGCTGACCGCTTTCTGATTGTAGGTGTTCAAAAGAAGGCCCCGCACGACATCTGGCTGGTGGAGTTGTCCGCCGATGCCGATACGATGGCCCAGGGCCGGAAGAAGTACCAGCGCCTATTGCGAGCCTATGTCAATCACATGATGGCTCTTCAAGTTATATAGTTGGTAATCAATTAAATAAGTGTTGTTTTTCAATGGCGCGATATATCATGACAACTCATTAGTAAAAAACACTACGAACTATATTGCATTATATAGATAAAGTTTTATATTTAGTCAATAAACATGCTTACCGCAAGTGTCACACTTCTCATTGCCTTTGAGCGCAAGTTGTGTTTTCGTTTGCTTCGAAGTAAACCGTTTCATTGTAGACGGTCATTCCCTCCAACTTAATATAAAGCCACATGAAAGCGAAGACAAAGCGTGAGAAGGTGGAAGCACTACTCAATGAAGCATTTGAGCCAGTGTCGAATGTTTTTCAACAGGTGGATACTTACTATAGCGGATTCATGAACGATGTACATGATAACCACAATGGTTGAACCAGGCTTTGGCATCCTTGCTGGAAATCCACTCAACCGCGGTTTGGATAGCCGCCTCCAGTGCTTCACGGGTACGGGCCTG
>NZ_MVBC01000027.1 GCF_002007105.1 Hymenobacter sp. CRA2
CGCAAAAGCGCGCGGCCACTTGGGCCTGCCGGGCGCCCGGCTCGGCCAGCGCCTGCGCCACGCGCTGACGCAAATCCATCGAGTATGCTTGCATACAGCCGCTTACGTACGCGGAGCGCCAGCAGCTACATTGTCTGTGAACCTGCTATATCTCCTTGAACCGGGCACTGGAAATGGAGGGAAGAAGCTTGGTGACGAACCGGATATCACGCATGCTGACGGACAGCTGTAACCATTCGAGTTGCGAAGCGAAAAAATTGTACGGGGCGTTTATAGTACAGAAAGTTTCCACTAACGCGAAGGTTGTACAGCTCAAAATCCAAAATTATTGATGAGAGCTAACCACATAGCTGACCTATTCGGCGTGGGGTGTTATCTATAGGTTAGCTACTGCGCCACTATGTACATGAGTTACCTATTTGCGCCGCCAAACACTTCATGGGCAATGCACTTACACGTCAGCAACTCACTGCAAGGGGGCTGTGGACGCTCTCAACACTACTATTTTTAGCATTAGACAATGTAATTAGCAAAACATTACTTACTTGCATCCGCTCTTTGGAAGTTTCAAGTTAATCGCCGATTCATCATGAGTCTGTACACCCAGTATTACCGCCGGACAATCACTGAATACCAGACCGGGCTGAAACTTGTATTAGGAGGGACAGGGCTCGGGAAAACCAGCAGTCTCGCAGCACTGATAAAGAGTGGTGAATACCCGGCCGATGTCAAGTTCATCTACGTCGCCAACCGCATTCAACTACTGCGCGAGATGGCTGAACAGATAGAGAACAAGCGGTGGTATATCCAGCAGCAGAAGGACGCAGATCAACTAGCTCTCGTCCTTGACAACCGGTCGCTGCAGGAGTTTCTACATCACGAGCTAACCCCAAAGCTGCTGGCTGAATACCGGCGTCTCGAACATCTCCCAGCGACCAGCTTGAATGAGCTGCACAACAAAATTGAACGGTTTGACCGGGCGCGACACATGGGTGCGCAGGGTGCCGGCCTGATTGACCTTGGCGACTTAGCCAGCGACACCCTCAAACCGCTCAAAGGACTGCTGTCGTTGGCGCGGCAACTGGCTATCAGCACCCCACAGCTGAGGCAAGAGTTGGATCAGCGGCAGGCGCAAACCCTGGCTGACTTGCCAGTGTGGCCTCAATTGTTCCCATACATTCATTTCCAGGCCGACGATGAATGTCGACTCCTGTTGCTGACTGTACATAAAGGGTTTCACGGCGTGTTCGACGGGCAACGCACTATGCGACTGGGGCGCTGGGAACGGCAATCTGGCTGGCGGTATGTATTCGTCTTCGATGAATTCGATTTCCTCGAAAACGACCTGTTAGACCTTCTTGCCCATGATCGGGAAGTACGCGACCCATTTGGCTTAGTGCAGACGTTTTACGAGCGTCTATGTCAGCGCAAACTCACGCACCCTCACTACCTCACGCGCCGGCCGGAGTGGCAACCCGTCAAGCAGATGATGCTAGACATTCGTGACCGTATTGACAGCCTGCAGTCGAAGCACAGCATCAAGTTTCCGGAAATCACGCATTTTGTCACTGACGAGCCGGAGCTACAAGGGCGGGCTATTTTTCAGTCCAACCGTTCGTTGGTTAACCGGAACGTGTTTCTGGCACCCGACGCGCCCCGTCCCAACTCCTTCACATTGACGGCCGACAAGAAAGAAGGAGGGCACAACGCGTTCGTGCTGTTTGACGTGGTCACGCGGGTGGTAAAGGATATCATCCGCCTGTTCAAACGCTTACAGGCCGAACATGAGGACATTTACTTCGAGGTGCTACGGCAGTGTTTCGGGGGCACCGACTACCTTCAGGAAATTCGGCAGGTAAATCAAATTGGCGCTCAGCACGAGTTGTGCGAGACGAACTACGGCAATCTGCTTACCAATGGGTTCGGCCTGTACGAGATAGAAACCGGTCGCAGCCAACTCACCGACCCCGACGAAGTAGCGTTGCTCTACCTGTCGCTCAACGACAGTCCCGAAGCCATGATCCGTGCCCTAGCACAGCGGCATCTGGTGTTTGGGTTATCGGCCACGGCTCACATTCGCCGGGTGCTGCGCAACTTCGATTGGAGCGGCCTGGAGCACGCCGCGGCTCCCGGAACTTCGTTCGCCCCGATACCAAACACCCGTGACGACGAGGACGACGTACGACACGCGAACAGCTGCAAAGCGAAACGTAGGCAAAACACTATCACCTACGATGTGGTGAAGCCGCTAAGCAGCAATACGCGGTTTGGCGAACAGTTGTCTGGTATGGCTCATGCCGATCCTACGCATTTCGGCCACCAAAACGGAGCCCTACCCCACCGCCTGCGGCGAGTACAACACTTTTTTGGGCTGCTGACACGGTTGGCAGCATTAGAGCCCGACGAGTTGGCAGATAGTCAATCGCACCTCGTGTTCCTTTCTTCCGTCAAACAGGTAAAACGCCTGCTCGACCTGGGAGGCGATGAAGATGGTTGGTATGGTGCAGTAGCGCGGCAGAACGCAGCGGGCGACAAAAACCTGCAGATGTATGATGTATGGTGCTATGACGAAACCCGGCAACGACGCGTGTCGTGTGCAGTAGCGCTGTACGATGCCCAGTTCGGCCAGGAGCTGCGCGATGACCTCGCATTGCAACAGCAGTACAACGCGCTGTTCTGGACTGGGCAACCCGTGGTAGTCCTTACCACTTATCCTTCGGCTGGCAACGGAGTGAACCTGCAGTATTACCAGACTCCTGCTGACTACGAAACCAATAACAACAACGGGAAACGCGACTTCCGGTTCCTACACTTGCTGGAGGCGCCCTATTTCTATTTCGGCGGAGTCAGGCAGACCGAAACGGCCGCCGAACAGCACGCCATCATCAAGCGTGACGTGTATGGCGTGATGAAGTTGCTGTTTGCGAAACAGATTACCGTAGGGCAAGCGAAAGGACTGCTGGGGCAAATCCGTAACCTACACCTGTTCAACTCACAATACCTGCGCACCGAGGACGGCATCTTGAATCAGTTTGGCGTGTATGTGCAGGCGCTAGGCCGTATCGAACGGGTGTGGCAGCGCATGCAGCCTCAAAAATTGCTGTTGGACCGACAGGTGTACGGTGCCTTTGAACAGGTCGCCATTGCCCCGGACCTTGCCGCAGAACGCGAAAACTACCTACGTTACGCTTCCGGCAACATGGCAACGCTGTTGCAGGCCATCGGAGAAGAAGCAACCCGAGAACGAATTGCTCTGGAAGACGAGCTACACGACCTGCGACGGGACAACGACGCAGCCAGAGCGGCCATCCATCAAATGGTGCTCGATCTGGAACAATTCAAGCTTTACCGGCAGCCAAGCGACGCCCGCCAGCGGTGGGAATGGCTACGGGCGGATGTACTTCGACACGACTTCTCCCGAGCGGTTATTAGTGATGAAGAACTGCCCGAAAGGGGGCGACCAAGTCAGCTCCGTCGAATTAGGGGCACGTTCCGCAGCGAGTATGTACACGAAGGCCGGTTACTGATTAACCACGAACTGCACTTGGCTCCTCACGATACGCGCAGCTCGGAATTTGCGCCCTGGGACCTGAATTCAGTGTACCGCGTCTTCAACAATCACTTGAGTTCGGCGTTGGCAACGCACTTTCGAGTGCGCGGATACGAGATGGCCTTCGTAGAATCTGGCACCTACCTGCTGCCCTATGTCTATCAGTCCATTTTGGTGGGGGCCGTGGGGGAAGAAGTCATCGAGGCAGTTTTGAAATCCTACGCGCACATCAGGGCTACGAGTGCTGCCGTGCCCGATGAGTTATTCGAGGTAGCAGACCTCAAGGTTGATGGACGCCCTATCTACATCGACTGCAAGAACTTTGGCGCGCGCACCCTCCGTCAGTTCGCACTGGAGGCCGACGACCTACTCTACCACCTCAAGCTCAACGAAGAACACTTCAAGGAGCGCATGGTGAGCAAGTGGAAGAGCCTCAACCAACACACTCACAGCACGGGCACAGACCCTTGTCGACTGATTGTAATGAATTTGTTCCACGATGAAGCCAGCAAACTGGACTTCTACAACGAACATTTCGAGCCCGTGTCGGACTGGGCACAAGCTCGTATCGCCGTCCTAACTGGCACCCTCAATCCGCATTCCACCGACAACAGCGACCTGCTGACCAAGTCGTGTGAAACGTTGTTGGCTCTTCTCTAACCCCACACTAGATCACATCATGCCCCAATCCAAACGCCAAGGGGAACAGCCCATGCTGGTCCCAACCAACCAACTGCATATCAAATTACCTACCGACTGGGAGTTATTGCACCAGAAGTACAGCATCTGGCGCTACCGCTTGACGGACTCGCAGGATTATTACCGACGCAATCACCCGCGGCCGGACCTCTTTTACGGGTCGTTCACGAACGAGTACAAGGACCAGATTGACCGCCCCTTCTACTTCTTCTCATTCGACGAAGTCAAGCCAGGTGTCAATCGCCCCGCGCTCTACACGTTGCTGCCTGCCGGTCATCAGGCCAAGCCGTGGATGTACACGTTCGGCAACCCACAGAATACGCAGCCGGAAGAATTGACGGGAGAGATGGTATCGCCCGGTGACTTAAAGCCGCACGTACTTCTGAAGCTCATGCTCGCCTTGTCTTTTTACGAGCAGAGCGAACCCGAGAAGAACCGCCGCGTCTGTCAGAGCAAGTTTTACCTGCGGGTAAAAGGAGCTCCCAATGGCAAACGCCTGACGGCCGTTAAGATAACTCCGAAGGTCGACAGCATCGACGATGACCTTCACATACTGACGGTTCAAGTAGAGGCGAATACCTTTATCAAGATAGACCCGGCTAAGGTGAGCCACCCGCATCTGGACAGCTACTTTGAACTGTTTACGAGCATGGGTCACACGTACCTGCGTCAGTTGCGGCCAAGCCAGATTGCCGGCTTCTCCGGCGACGTATACCGTTATTCTTCAGCCCCCGGCAAACGTACGCACGCTGATTGGCACCAAAACGGCAGCAAAAAGGAGCCCGAGAAATACAAGGAGAGTCGGTCGTACCAGGTGCGCCATGTACAGGAACGGTTCGGCGACTTCCTGCAGAAATACGGCTTCGAAGTTGCTTTGACAGTGGAGCCGATGAAGCAGTTAAAGCCTTCGCGTTCCACATCGTTACCCTTGGACTTCCTCCCTACGGTGCAGTTAGTTGACAACCGGCTGAACCAGACGAACGTGCCAGTCGCCAACTACCTGAACTGGCTCAAAGCTCGGGAGTTTAAATCGGGCAAGACGGTGCATAATATCTCGTTCGAGCTTGTCGACGCGGACCAAGTTGACCCTGAGCGACCGGTGTTGGTTATCACCGACGCCGAGAAGGAAGCGTTTGCGAAGGACGGTCAGCTGGGGCTCTTGGCTCACGAGGGATATACCGACCCGTACCCCGTGTTGTACGAGAAGCTGTCCCAAGTTGTGAAGCAAACGTTGAATGTCAACCCCAACTCGGTGGACAAGTACTTGGTCGCGGCCGATTACCTTCGATACAGGCTGCCCGACCCCGCCGAAGCACTGGTGCCCAAAGATGACGAGGGCAACAACTTGGAGGAGACGCCCGAAGCCAGACAGGCACGCACACTGGCAAATAAGACGCTCAAAATACTGAACATCAAAGCGACCGTTTGCCTGAACGAACTGTGGTTGAAATGGGTCATTGCTGGACGAACAAAGGCCGCACTCACTGAATGTCTGCCCCTGCTAACAGGCCTCTCCGAATGGGGATTCCTTGCCAACGACACGCTGCTGCACTTCGACCAAGGGCAACTCGCCTTCACCGACGTGACGACCCCGGAAGGCAAGGGCGTCCTGAAACAGCGGTTCATGCCTCTCAGCGAAGTTCGGCAGCATTTCATGGCGCGGCGTCCTCAATACGCAAACAACAAAAGAGGCGACGCCGAAAAAGCTGATAAGGACATTCGTCAGACCTCGTTCGTGCTTATTGGCCGCGAGGCCTTCGAATTGGAAAAGACTGACGCCATCGTCATGCCCAACTGGCCGGTAATCCGGGCCATCAAACAACACGACGCCACTCGTTCAGCCAAAACCCGTGATGCCCTTGGGGTGTATGCCGGAGGCATATGGTACAACGCCGTGAGCAAGCGGTATGTGGTCGGCGGGACGCAATCCAGCAACGCCGGTGAAGCCCGAGGGCATCATGTGTATCAGATTCACCCGTACGGCCCTGCCGAAACCTCGCACGTGACCACCCTGCTGTCTCTGCTGTCAGTAAGGTTTGTTCGACAGAACCAGTACACCGTGCTACCCTACCCTTTCGATCTGGTGCGTTTGCACCAAGAGGTGTCAAAATTGACGATATAGTCGAGGAGAGATGCTTGTGAGAAGTCTGTAAAGCTCACTCGCAGATATTGCAAAAGAAGACAGTCGCCGGTTTCCTGTCGTTGGTATACGAACAGGAAGCCGGCGACTGTCTTCTTTATCCTTTGATGAGGTTGTAACTTAAGCTGCTGCTTTGAACGGCTTGTTGTAGTGGTTCTGGAGCAGGAGGCCAATGTCCGCACGGCTGTAGTAAATCTTTCTATCAACCTGGCTGAACCCGATCAACCCCTCGTCCCGCCAGTTCTGCAAGGTGCGAGGGCTGACCTTGAGCATGGCGGCGGCTTCCTTGTTGTCGAACCACTGAAGTTGACGTGCGGCCCGCGCCAGTGACCGCGCCGCCGTAAGGGCAGCAAATGCAACTACTATTCAACTAAGCGGCTCGACTTCTGTACACTATTTCGGCGCCAAAGCGAAATAGTGTACAGCCGACAGCACGGCGCTGGTATACTATTTCCGTGATTCTCGTAAATAACATACCAGCATTGCGCCTTTACCGAGCTGGGCGATTCGGGCAAATGTGGCTAAAAAATTTGGCTGAGCCGATAGGTTTCGCTAGGTTATGCCCGGCTTTGGTCAATTTGTCCGGGGCTCCGTCCTACTTGTCGCGTTTGCATGTCTAAATTGTTATTCCGGTCATTGGCGCGTGGCCCGGCCCCCGCAGGGTGCAAGTCTACGCGCTAGGAGCCGCCCGCGCCACGCCAGCGCCCCCGCTAACAAGGCGCGCCTTCGGCGCCGCACCCAGCAGCTCAACCTGGCAGCCGAAGGCGGCGCCCTCTACCGCCTGCGCCCCGGCAGCGGAGCCGGCGGCCCCGACGAGCACTACGACTACCTATCCACCATCATCAAGACCCTGAACGACATCTTCGGGCTGGAGCTGACGGAGGACAACAAGGTGGACTTTGCCGCCATCCGCACCCACGTGGAGGCCGAAGCCGACCTGACGGAGGCTTTTATACCCCGCAGAACTCCAAGCAGAATATCCGCTCCAAATTCAACGAGGTGCTGGACCAGGACCTACTCGATTTCATCCACACCAAGCTGGACCTCTACAACAAGCTCAGCGAGAACATAGCTAACGCCCAGCTGAAGCGGCTATGGTTTGGGAGCTGCTGGCCCCCGGCTGGGCAGCGGCCCGAACCGCCCCACGCCGACGCAGCAATAATTGCTATTACGAGCGCACAATGCACCATCCACGCACTGAATAAGTGGATCGGGGCCGCGCCAAGGCCATATTTATGAGTTGGCCCTGTAATAGATTAGTTCAAGTATCACTTCCCTCCTTCTCTGCCTATGACGTCAACGGCTACTCTGCCCGCACCCGCTTTCAACGAGCAGCTACAAACGTACATCCGCTCGGTGCTGCGGCACGCACGAGGGGAATTGCGGGCGTGGTTCGACCTGGACGCGCTGGCGCTTTCCGACCTGGCGCTGGCCACCTTTTATTTTCTGTACAAGGCCATCGACGGCAACGAAAACAAGCTTCCCGGCGAACCAGCCGACGATTATCTGCTGGTGCTGCCCAACGCGGGCTTGTCCGAAGCGGCGGTTCAGGGCGCGTTGCTGGGCGCATTGCTGGGCAAGTACCGGGCTAATTACATCGCATCCGACGCGCCGGCGCAGGTGTATGCGGTCGGGGACGTGCTGCTCAAGCCCTTGCGCAACGGCGGCTACAAATGGTATCAGGTAGAAGACGTAGACGCCCAGGGGCTCATTCGGCGCCGCAGCGAAGCCGTGCGTACCCAGGGACGCCTGCCGCAGCAAGCGCCCACGTATCCGGGACCGGTACACAACGTGATACGCCTACTGAGCCGGCAACAGGCCCGGGTATTTGCGCTTGATAAGAACTACCCAACCAAACAGCTGCGGGCCGATCTGATCAGGGCCATTGACCAGATTGGGCTTTACGTACGGGATGCTCCCCTGGTATCCGCTTATCCACACCGCATGGGGGTAGTGTGCACCAGCGGCACGGCCGAGTTTGTGGCGCAGGTGCATCCCATGCCGCTACGCGACTGGAGCACGCACAACAATCCGCGCATGATGCTGCCCCTGGAGCCCATGGCCGAAACGGCCCGCAGCTACCACCATCTGGCGCAGAATGTATTCTACCAGCGCGGCTCCTACAACCGGGTAGAAGAGCTGCTGGTGTTCGACACCCGCCAGTACTGCGACGGCAACGGACGCTTTGCCGAACTCTTACAGGGCCGCAACCAGGGCTTTTACCGCAACCTCGTGCTGGTGGGCTCGCGTGCCCCGTACACACCGGATGGGCATACGCCGCACCGCTTCCGCCGCTGGGAATGGACGCCCGAAGAGCTGGCCCTGCTGCTGGGCCAGCAGCTGCGCTACCCGCAAATAGAGGTAGTGCCCGATCCGACGCTGGCCGCTTTGCACGCAAAGGCTCTGGTCGATTGGAAGGAGTTGGCGCACCAGCACGGACTTGACCTGAGCGCCTTGCCCCGCCTGCTCCCGCGGCTTTACAGCCTGGTCTTGCCAACCGATGCGGATGGCACGGGTGAGGCCACCCGCCAAGGTGCCGGGTTGCGGCAATGGACCGAGAACCTGCTGGTACAAGACCGCGTCCTGAGCAACGCGCACATTTATGATCCGACTCTGGTTGGCGCCCTGAAAGCGAACATCGGGCAAAGCCTGGCGGACGTGGCACGGCGCCTGGCAGAGCACAACGGTAAGTTTGTCCGGCTGCGGGAACTGCTCGCCCTGACCGATGCCGCCACTCCGGTGGTGCTATTGGTGGGTCGCCGGGAATTGACGTTCACGGAAGCCGCGCTGCAAGCTGCCCTGAGTGCGGACGAGCTGCGGCGCCTGCGCGTGGTGGATGGCTCGCGGCTGCAGCATTTGCTGCAAGATCGGGCGCTGAACCGGGCAGACGTTACCTGGGTAGTTGCCTCGCTTCGCCTGGGGGGGCAGCACGAGCGGGAGCTGAGCACCTACCGGCGGCTGTTGCTGGCCCGCGCCTCGGTGCGGCTGCTCGCTTACGATGGGGTTGACCTTGCCCGGTACGCCCAGTTGGCCGCCCTGCACCAGCGCCTCGTAGCACAGGCCCTCTCCCACCCGGACCGGCTCTGGTTTGTCGGTCCTGAGCTAGCGGCCCCACTCTCGGGCCTACCAGGACCGGCCCTGAACAGCCCGGCGGCCAGCGACGCCCCACACACACCAACCGCCGCCCTGCCCACTGATGCTGCCGCACCAGTTGCCGATTTCACGGCCGTGGAAGAGGTATTTGGCCAGGCGGGAAATGGCAGCCTGAGCGCGCTGCCTACCGATGATGACTGGGAAGACGAGTGGGAGGACAGCTCCTCCGTACCGGGACAAAAGTGCCAGCTGTATTTCACCGATGGCAGCACGCTGGTAGCGGCGTATGGCCGCTTGGTAGATGTCAGCCTGCCTACCCCCACGGGGCCGATGCTCGGGCACCGCTTGCCCGGCACTCTGGTGCCGGGCGACGAAGTGCTAACCTTGCGTGCTGACCGTGGGCGCCTGCTTCCCTACCTGCGCCGGAGCGAGCCGGCCAAGTTCGCCGACGTCGATGCTGCCTCGGAGTGCTGGCTTAATGCCCTCTGGCAGCTATGGCACCATTTCCGATACAGTGTTCCGGCGCTTCATTCCAAGCTGAAAGCCCACGGGTTGCGCCTGCACGTGGGCACATTGGAACGCTGGCTGCAGTCGAACACCGAAACCCGCTTCCCGCGCCGTGCCGCCAATCTGAAAGCTATTGCCCGGCTTGAAACGGAGGTGTTCGGTGCCGATGCTCAGCTGCCCGCCCGCTTTTCCCAGGTCCTGGCCCAACGCCGGGTGTACAACGCAGCCGTGCGACTGGCCACGCATAACAGCCAGTTGCTGCTTTTTGAGGCTTACCTAAGCCAGGACCAGACGTTTGCCCGCACGGCCCTGGGCGACAACCTCTTCGAGGTGCTGTTCAACAGCATTCAGGCCCGCACCTTCGAGCGGCTACGCCTGCTTTAACGCGGGCTCCTGGCTCACCCGCTGAGGCTGGCCTACCCGATCTGCCGCAGCTTCGGCTCGCTGCTATTCTGCTTTTTCTACTCTGCTTGCTCCATTGTCCCATGACCTATCCCGAAGCCCGCGACTCATTTCGCGACTTGTTGTGCTCTTCCCTGATTGGCCCGGGCTCCGACCCCGACAACGCCGCCGAAGCGACGGTTGAACAGATCGGGGACTTTCCCCTGCGGCGCTATTACTCAGCGGTCCTGTTTCCGAGCCCGGCCGTGCGCCGCGTCGACGTGGAAGCTTCCCAATCCGGCCGGGAAACCGAAGATCCTGGCACGGAGGCTGAGCTGCCATCCATCGACTTCAACGAACCGGATGAAGCCACGGAGAAAGAAGACAGCACTGATGACCCCAATCCGGATGAACGCCCCTACCGGAGCCGGACCGAGATAGACGAGGTGGAAACACCCGGCGCCAATCAGTTCTTTCCCAGCAACCTGGGCCTGACAGCTTGCGTGCCGCAGGAATTGGAGCGCGTGGAGCTGGATGTCGACTTCGGGATTTATCACTTACTGGACCCGGCTGATCCTCACCAGGCCAAACTCATCCGGGTGCGGCTGCCGCAGCGCAGCTTGTTCGATGAGCTACTGCTGGTGCCCCAGTGCCCAGCGCGCCTGCTGGAGCTGGTGGCCTACGACGAAGCGCAGCAGTGCATGTACCTGACCGGCCCGCTCACGGGCGTGCGCCACAGCGCCACGCCCGGCGACTACGCACTGCTGCATCAGTTGCGCGCCGCGCTGCGCGCGGCCGGGCGGCCGGCGTGGCTGCCCATCATTCCCTACCTCTACCGCCTGGTATTGCCCAGCTGGCAGCGGCGTCCCTGCCAAGTGACGATACCCCTGGCGCTGGCCCTGAGCGGTAGTCATGAGCGGCCGCTCAAGGAACTGCAAGAGGAACTGGACCTGCCGGCCAACGTCACCGCCTCCCTGCATTTGAAGATTACGCCTCCCCGCGACGGGCGACGGTACGTAAAGGTGCTGCTGTCGAACACGAGCCGGTTTGAAAACGAACGGCTCATCAGCTCCAACCGGGAGCTGAATAGCTGCTGCTTTTTTCAGACAAGCCTGGCGCTACGCATACCAGCCGACAGCCCGCACACGCTGCTGCCCCACCGCACGCCCAGCGAATGGCACCCCGACGACGAAGTGAAACGCCTGGATTATCTCTACCAGGAGGTGCATTCCTACGGCCAGGGCCACAGCTGCGCCGTCAGCTGGGGTCCGCTTGCCGCTGGCACGGCTCCCCGGGCGTTGCGCACCACCTTCTTGCCCGAAGTGGAAATACCCGGCACCAGCACAGAGTTGAGCGCCGAAGCCGACCCAGACAAACAGGCGGCTAGCATCGGCGCCTTGAAGCCGATGTCCATCTGGTGGCCAGACGAACTAAGCCGCCGGCAGGCCGACGAGCAGATGCTGCGGAGCCTGGAAACATTCGTCGAACTGTACGACGGCTGGCACGTGAGGCAGCTGGCCAAAGCTGCCGGCGACGCTGATGCCGCCCCGGCGCAAGGCATTCTGCGTGAGCAGCAAGCGACGGTGAAGCGGCTCGGGCAAAGTGTGCAGTTGCTGCGCGACAACGAGGAGGCGCGCGCCTGTTTCCGCCTGGCCAATACGGCTATGCTGATGCAGATGGTCTTGTCGGACGATGCCGCTTTTGGCAAGAAGGAGAAGTCGCTTACCGAAGCCGTGGCGGCCGCCGCAGACCTTGCCCACCGCACCGGGCTGCCGGACCCGTACCTGGACTTGCGCACCTTTCAGCAGCATCCGGGGCGCCGCACCGAGGACGAGCATGGGCAGGTGACCTATGTACCGTTCAGCTACCGCCCGTTTCAGCTGGCTTTCCTGCTGCTTAACCTGCCGGGCATCGTTCAGCCGGCCCACTCCGACCGGCAGCTAGTCGACCTGCTGTGGTTTCCGACCGGGGGCGGCAAAACCGAAGCGTACCTTTCGCTGACGGCATTCACGATTCTGTGGCGCCGCATCAAGCACCCGCACCACGGCGGGGGCGTGGCCGTGCTAATGCGCTACACGCTCCGCCTGCTGACGGCGCAGCAGTTTGAGCGGGCGTCGCGCCTGATTTGCGCCCTCGAGTTTTTGCGCCGCGACCGTAGCGGCGCAGTAGAGCACGACCTGGGGCAGGAACGAATTTCGATTGGTATGTGGGTGGGTAGCAGTACTACGCCCAACAAACTGGAAGAAGCCCAGTCGCGCCTAGGCAGCATCAACAACCAACTGGCCAGCAATCAGCCCGTGGAGCTGCGCGTAGTCGAGGCCCGAAAGCGCAATGTTTTTGCGCTTTCGGCCTGCCCCTGGTGCGGCTCCCAGCTGATTGGGCTGAACGTAGCCGGTCAGCCAGTGCAGGGCTTCAACGTAGTGGCCGGCAATCAGGGCCGGTTTGAGGTTCGCTGCCAGAACACGGCCCACTGCGCCTTTGCCCACCAGCATCCGCTGCCGATAGACGTGGTCGATGAGTCGTTGTACCGTCGGCCCCCAACGCTGCTATTCGGCACCGTCGACAAGTTTGCTCAGCTGGCCCATGGCAGCCAGGGCGGCCGCTTATTTGGCTTGCGCAGCGGCCGAAACGAAGCCGACCAGCTTCCGCCCGATTTGATCATCCAGGACGAGTTGCACCTGCTCAATGGACCGCTGGGCTCCGTGGTGGGTCTGTTTGAAACCGCCGTAGAACTGCTGGCTACCCGGCAGCGAGACGGGCAGACGATCAGCCCCAAGATCGTGGCGTCGACGGCCACTACGCGCAACACGGCAAATCAGGTGCGGGCGCTCTACGGGCAGCGCGAGGTAGCGGTATTTCCGCCCACGGGCATCCGGCAGCACGATAGCTTCTTTGCCCGCTCTACCTCGGGCAAACGCAAGCACATTGGCTTTATGCCCACGGGTAAAACGGGCGCCGACACCCAGGTACGGGTGCTGGCCGGGTTGCTCGTCCAACGAGCCCTGCTGCTCCAGACCGTTCATCAGCGCCAGCCCGACTGGGCCACGCTGGTGGATAACTACTGGACGCTGGTGGTATACTTCAACAATCTCAAGGACCTGGGCAAAACCAAGAACCAGATCGGGGCCGAAGTAACGGAGTACCTGCGCGGGCTGCACCAACGCTACCACCTCGACCGGCACCAGTATGCCTTTGCGCACCAGGGGCTGGATCAGCGCACCAGCGAATTGACCAGCCGGGTGAGCAGTGCCATGATCAAGCAGAGCCTGGACGACCTGGCTAAGACGTTCCCGCGTGCCAAACCCTACTACGAGGCCGTTGAGCGCCGCATGGAAGGCCAACTGGAAACGGTGGACCTGGTACTGGCCAGCAACATGCTCTCGGTAGGCATCGACGTATCGCGCTTCAACCTCATGCTCATGGTTGGGCAGCCGAAGAACGTTGCAGAGTACATTCAGGCTTCGAGCCGGGCGGCCCGCGAGAAGCACGGCCTGGTGGTGAACCTGCTCAACCCCAACCGGGCCCGGGAGAAGTCCTACTTCGAGAACTACGTTGCATTCAACCAGGCTTACTACAAAGCCGTGGAGCCGCTGACGGCCACCCCGTACACCACCGTAGCCATCGATAAAGCCCTTAATCTTGTGCTGCTGGCCTACATCCGCCATAAGCCCGGCGGCCTGCCCAACGACAACCAGGCCGGCGAGTTTACCGCCGATATGGTGACGGAGCTCAGCCAGCTACTGGCCCGCCGCATCGGCGCGGGCGCCCAACTTGAATACGCCCGCAAACGCCTGGCCGAGCTGTGCCACAACGAGCGTGGCACTGGCTGGGGCGACCTGGCTGAGGAAGCCCGGCGGACCAACGAAGTGCTTACCTACCAGAACACCTTGCTGCGGGAACCCACCGCCGACTCGCTCTGGGCCATGATGACCTCGCTGCGGGAAGTAGACACCAACAGCGTCGTCGAAACCACTCCCTACAACACTTACCTGTAGCATTATGCCCAGAAAACGTTTTGAAGCGGTCCAGACCCGCAAGACTGTTACGGGTACTGCCGCCCCCGGCGCCCTACTAGAAACTACCGATGGCAGCGTGGTGGTGTTGCCCTTTGAACGCTGGCCGTTTGTACTGGCCAATCACCACCTAGCGCGCGAAAACGAGATTCTGGACGCGCGCCTGCGCCAGCGGCTACGTCAGCTCTACCCGCGGCTCCGCAAGCTGGTGCGGGTACCCGACAACGAAATCAAACACAACTTTCAATTAAAGGAAGGTCAGGACGATAGTTTAATACTAAAAGGCAGATATTTCCCGGAGTGGGCGTACTGCCCTATATCCCGGGAGTTTCAGCATCTGCGCGCCTGGCAAACGGCCTGGCTGCTGGCGGGCCCCACCCCACCGCCGAAAAATAACCCGCGGACTGAGGACAACTTCAACCCACCCATGAGCACCGTGCGGCGGCGGGGCACTCCACCGCCCAATGGCAACCCGCTACCGAAGCGCAATCAAGCCTTGGAACAGATCCGCTTTGTACTGGCCGGGCCTAACGGCGAGCTGGCCGACGTGCCGTGGGACCGGTGGGTGTTCGCGCAACGACCCGACCGCGTGCCCGTCGCGCTGGGCAATGGACAGACCATGCAGGCCACTGCCCTCGACTTCCACCGCGCACTGCCGCCCGGCCTGACGCTGCACTACACAGTGCAAGAACGAGCCGGCGACTTAGGTGGCATCCTGCTCACCGCCCGCACCGCCGCCGGCGAGACGGCCCAGGACCCGGCCGGTAACGAGTACCGGAAAAGCCTGGCTGGCCTTTATAGCCTGCGCGTCAGTCGGGCCGACCTGGTAAGCCACGGGCTCTTGTTCGGCCAAAACGGCCACCAGGGCCAGCCACGCCCCGGGGATGAGTTTATCCTGTTTCGCCCGGTCATCCGCAGCAGCAACAGTGCTTACTACGCCAACAGTCTGGATAGCTTGTTTATTCCGACGGCTTTGGCCCAGTGTACCACCGACGTGGTGGACGAGCTACAGCGCCTGCACGGGCAATTCGCCGCGCTGTTTCCAGCCGAGCTACTGCCCGGCGCCTTGCTGAAAATGCTGCCCCCCGTGAGCCAGCAGTACGTGGATGAAACGTACATCCAGCAACTCATCGGGGCCGATTTTCGCTTTACCGAAGAAGTCAACAACGCCGGGGAGCGGCTGCACCGCCAGGCAGAATTCGACTACCTGGTAAGTAACCCCCGCATCATTTATCAGGATACGTACAGCCGGCGCGTCGAAATGAAGTTCGAACGGGCGGACACCGTACCACTACCCGGCCTGAAATCGGTTACCCGAATTGACAAGCTGAAGGTCATCACGGTGCAGCCCTCGTTTACCCGGCTCGCCCCCATTCCGGCCGATGACGTCCTGCGCCCCGATGCCTACTCGGAGGAACAGCCCGACGTGCCGGCTGACGTCGAGCAGGGCAATCAACCCCGTAAGCAGTTCGTAACGGAAGCCGGCCCTGATTCGGAGTTCCTGCCAGCGTACGAAAGCTTCGGCGAAGGCATCTTCCTGCAGTTTGACCCGATTAAGCTGCGTGAGTGGGAGGAGGAGAACCCCGGCGTAAATACTCAGATGCAGTATTTGCTGCACAACCACGCCCAGTCGTGGCAACGCCGCAACGAAGAAGCGCCCACGGCCGCGCAGGTCTTGCTACATACGTTTTCCCACTTGCTGATGCGAGAACTGGAATTCCGCTGTGGTTACCAGCTTACCTCGCTCAAGGAGCGTTTGTACGCGGGCCCGGCGATGAACGGGCTGCTGATCTACACCGTGGCGGGCTCGGCCGGCAGCTACGGGGGGCTCGTCAGTCTCTGCGACGATCAGCAATTGTGGGAGCTGATTCTATCGGCGCTGCACCGGGCGACGGACTGCGCTTCGGACCCAATCTGCTGGGATAGTAAAGCGGAAGGCCAGGGCGTGGGCGGCCTGAACCTAGCCGCGTGTGCTTCTTGCACGCTCCTGCCTGAAACTTCCTGCGAGGAATTCAACTCGCTCCTGGACCGGCGCCTGGTCGTCGATCCGGATTTTGGGTACTTCAAAGAAGTGGTAGCGGCGGTATCGGCCCCGCACACGGCTGCAATTTCGGAAGCCTGATAATTCCTCGTGTATGCCAGCTCTGCGTCGAATAACTGCTTCCGTCTTACAGCAACTCAAAAGCCTGCTAGCCGACAATACCGTTCCGGTTCAACCAATCCAGGCTGCCTATCAGAATTACACGGTTCGCAACGAGCCAGCCGCGGCCAAGACGCCCTTACTATTTAGCTGGTCGCGCGGGAACCAGACGGAGCCGTTGTTTTTCGGCTTTTACACCTGGGGCACCGTGGAAAGCAAGAAATTCCCCGGCACCTTTCTAGCACTGGGAACCGGCGCCGACTTCCGCATCGTCGGTTTTCCTCTATACCTGCTGCCGCAGGACAAGGAATTTGTGTACCTGAGCTTTAAGCTGGGCAACAATGAGGGTGGCAAGAACCGCTGGTTTGGCCGGGGCCGCACTGCCAAAGAACTGCGCACGGTGGCCCAGACCGACCAACTGGCCGATGAAATCCGGCAGGCGCTGCAACATGCATTTCCCGACCCGCTGTTCAAACATCCCACCCTTAGCGGCGACTGGCTCACCCTGGCCCACCTGCCGCTGGTCGACCTGAAGTCCCAGGCCGATGCCACCAGCCGCGTAGCTCTGAAAACGCTGGTGTTCGAAAAGCTTCTGCACGCTTTCGTCATTGCCGAAAAGCTGCGCGACGAGTCACTTCAAGCTGCCGGTATGCAGCCTGCGCTAGCTACCCCTGATAACGAAGACGACCTGCCCATCCCCAGTTTTATGCAGCAACCCCTCAACCAGATTCTCTACGGCCCGCCCGGCACCGGCAAAACCTACCACACGGCCCTGTGCGCCGTCAGCCTGCTGGAGCGCCTGCCAGAAGCCGAAACCAAGGCGAAGTACAATACCCGCGAAAAGCTACGGGCCCGCTACGACGAGTACCAGCAGGCCGGCCGCATCCAGTTCGTGACGTTTCACCAAGCATTCAGCTACGAGGATTTTATCGAGGGAATTAAACCGGTGCTGACGGATGATGCTGCGGAAGCAGAGGAAGCCGGACAGGAATTAGGCTACACCATAGCCGATGGCCTGTTCAAGATAATGGCACAACGTAGTGTGTACGCACTGCACTTGCAACGGCAGCACCGATTGGCTAACGCTGCCCCCGCTCAAGCCGTAGCGCTGGATTTCGACACGGTATTTGAGCGGTTTATCGAACAGTTAAGAGAGCGGCGTGCAGCAGAAGAAGACATTACTTTTTACACCAGATACAACAGCGAGATACACGTAGATTCTATCAATGATAGCGGCACCATTTACTTCCGCTATAAGAATGCTATCAGTGCTAATCTACCTCAGGTGACCCGTAACGGCCTGCGCAAAATAGATAACGACAATCCTGTTGATAAATCAGGTAAGCGTGCCGAAGCCGACATTGAGGTAAAGTACGGTCGTGACCGTTCAGTATACTGGGCGGCCTTCCGGGAATTTGTCAGATTCAGAGAGCAGATGTCAGCAGAATCTCCTGCAGTTCTGACACCGCAGAGTCTTGATGAAACACTACACCGCGTTATAGCCGACCCCAAAATAGCGGCTGAAATCACGCAGAATTTCAACTACCAGGATTTAACCCCAACTGACTACGAAGACGCTCCGCGCTTCGTGCTCATCATCGATGAAATCAACCGCGGCAACGTGGCCAGCATCTTCGGGGAGCTGATTACGCTGTTGGAAGAAGGCAAGCGCGCCGGCCGGCCCGAGCGGCTGACGATCCGGCTGCCTTACTCCAAAACCGATTTCACGGTACCTCCCAACCTCTACCTCATCGGCACCATGAACACCGTCGACCGTTCAGTAGAAGCCCTTGATACGGCCTTGCGCCGCCGCTTTAGCTTCACCGAAATGCAGCCCGATGACCAGGTCATCCGCGAGCAGGTAGGCAACAACGGCGTAATTGGCGAAGGCGCGGCGGCCATCGACGTGGCCCGCATTCTGGAAGTGCTCAACAGCCGCCTGGAGCAGCTCCTCGACCACGACCATTGCCTGGGCCACGCCCTGCTGCTGCTGGACGAACCCACCCTCGAAAGCCTGCGTACCGCGTTTGCGCGCAACATCGTGCCGCTGCTGCAGGAGTATTTCTTCGGCGACTGGGGCAAAATCGGGCTGGTACTGGGCGAGAAATTTGTGACGGCTCTGCCGCGCACCGCTGCCGGCCGCTTCCCGCTAGCCCCGTTCAAGGGCTACGACAGCGCGGGCCTACACGACAAGCCCTTATACCGCCTTATCGAGCCTGGTAAGTGGGACGCGGAAGCCTTCCGCAGCCTATATCCAGCTACCACCTAGCCGCCGCTATGCCGCGCATCATGCGGGTGCTGGAGCACAGCATCCTGACCATCGGCGACCAGCAGGGCACCGGCGAAGAGAGGGCCGAGTTTCAAGAAAGCCACTTCGAGGTGCTGCTGCGCTACCACCGCGCCGGCGCGGGCCGCCGCTACTACGACGTGCGGCACCGCGCCATCCGCTTCAAGCACTACGTAGGCGTGGTGCAGGCCGGCGACCTGACCATCGAAGTACTGCCCAAGGCCGACGCCGTGCCCGACGCGACCACCGCCCCCACTGAGGACTTCGATCGGTGGCGGCGCCTGCTGCTGCGGCTGCTGGCCGAAGCCGGCTTGCTGCCCGTCGATTCGCTGAACACGGCCCTGCTGCACGAGCGGCCCCACAGCCTGCTCGACCTGTACCTGAGTTTGTTTCTGACCGAAGTGGAGCACCTGATGCGGCGCGGGCTGGTAAAGCGTTACCGCGCCCACGAAGGTCAGGTAAAAGCCCTGAAAGGCACCCTGCTGTTTGGCCAGCACCTGAGCCGCAACGCGGTGCACCGGGAGCGGTTCTACACCCGCCACCAGACCTACGACCACGACCACCTACCCCACCGGCTGCTACGGCAGGCATTGGCGCTGCTGCCCGCCCTCACGTCTCACGCCGGGCTCCGGGGCCGGGCTGCCCGCGCCTTGCTGGCCTGGCCCGAAGTGCCGGCCGTGCGGCCCACCGCTGCCCTGTTTGCCCGCCTGCGCTACGACCGTAAAACCGCTGCCTACCGCCCGGCCCTGCGCATCGCCCGTCTGCTGCTACTGCGCCTCAGTCCCGACCTGCACAGCGGCCCGCAGGACCTGGTAGCCCTGTTCTTCAACATGAACCGCATCTGGGAAAGCTACCTGCTGCGCACCATCCGGCGTCTGGCCCCAGCGGGCTGGCACGTCAGCAAGCCGCCCAAATGCGTGTTCTGGCAGGATGCGGCCGGCACCGCGGTCAGCCGGATGCAGCCCGACATCGTGCTGGAGCACCCCGAGCATGGCTGCCTGGTGCTCGATGCCAAGTGGAAGCGCCCCGACGGCTACTACGCTGAAGACGACCTGCGCCAGCTGTTTGCCTACGCCCACCAGTTCGGGGCCACGCGGGTCCGGCTACTCTACCCCCAGCCCGGCACCGAATCGGGCGTGGAAGGCACGTTTGCGAGGTCGCTGTTCGTGGAGGGCGCCGGTACCCACCCGATTCACTGCGGCATATCCTACGTCCGCGTCGGGCACGAACCGACCGTCGGCCTCGCTACCGATGTTGACCCGATCAGCAACCTGCTGCGCTGCTCCCTCACCCAAGACTTAGCCACGTGGCTACCGGGTGGTGCTGGCTTGCCTGGGGCAGATGCCGGTTGAATGGTGTTCCTCAGAGTTGAGTAAGGAGCGTTCAGCTTACTGTTCCGGCTGGCAATGCATAAGGCTGCGTCTTATTGGCTGGAGCGGTAGTAGCCACGGCGGCAGCTACGTATTCGGCCGGCAGCTTCTCTTGCTCTAGGCGTCCGTTGCTGTGTAGCAACTTCTGGTACAGGCGGTTTTCTTCGAAAGTCAATACTGGCAGCTCCATTGACTGGAATGGCCCGCCGGTTTCGTTCTGGTGGAAGCGGCGAAATGTTTGCTCGTCCATCAGGATGGATTGTACGGCCGGATAGTGCGCTCTGGCTTGCGCGAGAATCTGGAAGCCGTGCACGTCGATGTCGCCCCAGTAAAACAGCTGCTTGTCGCGCAGCCAATCGGCGCTGGACAGCAGGCTGACGGCGAAGCCGCCACCCCACAAAGCCAGACCGCCAGGCACGGCCGGGAAGCTCAAAAAAGAGGTCAGGTTTTCGATGATGTAGACGCGCTCAACAGGCAAATCAAGCTGACGGAACTCGCTTGCCCACAAGGTCAGCTGCGACACGGCCGGATGCAGCCGCAGGGCCGCATCCAGGAAGCGCACCTTCACGCTGTGTTCCTCGACTTCCAGGTGAAACCGGCGAAAGAAGTCTTCTTCGCCTTCCAGGACAAAGTCCGGAATAAGAAAATCCAGCAACCCGCGCAGTACGCTCTGATTACGCTCGATGAACTTGGTAGATAAGGCCAGCGGCAGATTGCGCACGTACTGCCGGGGCTGTGGGCACTGCTGAAAATAGGCGCACACGTGCAGCAGCTCCGGCCAGCGCCCTGCCTGTTCGACCACCAGCATCGGCCGCCGGGCTACATATTCTGCCAGCTGCGGCAGCGTAGTCCGGATCAGCTCCACGTCGCGCCGGAAATCCGCGTACTCGGCGGTCTTGTCGGTGAAGTCGAGCAAGTCGGCGACCGTTTCAAAATAGATTCGGCTGATTTCGCTTTGCCGGGTCTTGCTGTTAAGCTTCAAATCCAGCGAATAGCCGCGGCTGGTGCGAGCTTTGGAGTGTAGCAGCAGTTCCGCCTGTTGGGCGTAAATGTGTTCGGGGCCCTGGGAGCGGTCCACAGCTTTATTCACGCGCACAGGAAGCGGAAACAGCTTCTGTTCCGTGAAATACGCCTCCAGCAGCGCGTGGTAATAGCGCGCAGCTTTGCGCCGCAGCTCGGGCAAGGTTATCATGATTCCAGCTCAGCTTCAGCGGCCAGCAGTAGTCCTTTTTTCTGGTGGTACTCCAGGATGGGAATGTCGCGCACCACGGAGCAGTCTTTGTGGTGCTTGGCCTTGGTGACCCAGTGGATAACCGATACATCTTTTTCCACCAGATGAATGGATGTCAGCGGCGTGACGACCATCAGTTGCAGACCCAGGCTACGGCAGAGCTGCAGCAGGTATTTCGACTTGTCTTCGTCGAGCTTGCTGAAGGCTTCGTCGACGACGATAAAGCGGAACGATTTCCACGGGTTGGTGGCCTGATTCATGCCGAACTGGTAGGCAATGGCCGCACCCAGCACCGTATAGGCCAGTTGGGCAGCCTCGCCGCCCGAGAGGCTGCCGGAGTTTTCGTACACCCGAAACGGCTTGTTCTCCGCCTTGTAGTACTCACGGGCTTTGAAGTCGGACCAGTTGCGCACGTCGGTTACTTCCTGCCGCCACTTCTCGTTTTCCTGAAGCCGCCGGATAAAAGGCTGGATGTGCTGCACGAAATGGTCGATTTCGGCCTGCTTGGGGTCGGGAGCCAGGGCCAGCTGCGTGCGGTCGGGCTGCCAGCTGGGCATATCGGTAAAGCGAAACTCGTGGACGCGGGGCCGGCGGGTGTTAGTGCGTTCCAGCTGGATGTACGTATCGGGGGCGAGGTTGAAGGTGATGTCGCGCAAGGACTGATTGATCTGCTCGATGGTCTCGCAGATATGTTCGTGCTGCTGCTCCAAGGCACCACAGTAATCGGTCAGTGCGTTGGTGACGCCGCGCTTGAACTCCTCACGAAAGCGCAGCTCGAGCGCGGCTAGCTGCTCTTCCCGCAGTTGCTCGCACAGGGCGAGGTAGTCAGACCGGCGGCTTAGCTCGTTGGTCCACTCGTGCAGGTCGCTGCCCCAGTCCGCGAACTTCTCCGTCACGGCCTTGCCGGGCCGTAGGAAAGCATCCATACGCCGCTGCAGCTGCCGAGCCACCTGGCTATTTTCCTGCTGTAAGGCAGTCAAGCGGGCCGTCAGGTCCGTTCCCAGCTGGTGCTTCTGAGCGTCGAAGGTAAGATAAGTCACCTGCCCGGTAAGCGGCGCGGTCAGCTCCTGCAAGGCTGCCAGCGCGGCCATCAGCGCCGGCTCGTCGTAGATTTCCAGCTGCTCCTGCTGCTTTTTACGCTCCGCACGCAGTAGTTTCAAACCCGCTTCGGTTTCGCCGATTTTCTGGTTGGTATTCTTCCGAAGTTCGTTCAGCTTTTCAAGCTCAACTTTTACTTCAGTTAGCTGCTGCGCCATAACGCGCAGGGGCGCGTTGGCATCTTCCAGTTCGCGCTTGCGGGTCAGCAGCGTCTCTACGCGCAACACTACGGCTTGCCAGTCCAGCTCCGCGAAGTCCCGAAATTCGGTTAGCCGCTCCAGTTGCTGCTGCCGCTGCTCCAGCTGTTTCAGCTGCTTGCCAAGCTGTATGAGCTGCTGGGTGATCTGGTCGATTTCGGCGCTGACGGCGCGGGCGCGACCTTCCAGCTCGCGCCGCAGCTCCCGGTTGTCCCAGCCCAGGATGTGGCGGTGCTGGGTATCGTCCCGTTCGTGGCGGTTCTTGTTGCGGCTGAGGCCGGAGGGTAGCAGCGCCTTGCCGAGCCGCTCAAAAGCTGCCTGTTCCGTCACGCACACGTAATCGAAGCGACTGGCGATGTGCTGCTCCACCCAATCGGCGTAGGGACTTTGGGGGTTGAATTCCAGCCGGGCTACCAGCATCCGCTCATCGGCGGGCGGCAGCCGGAAAGCCGTGGTATCTACCTGATGGTACACGATCTTGCCGCGCAGGTTGCGCTGGGCGTGCACGTAGGCGTTGACAGCCGAATACAGCGCGGGCGGCACCAGCAGGCTCAACCCGAAGCTGTGCAGCTTTTTCTCCACCGCGTCGTTCCACCGGTCTTTATCTTCGGCGCGCACCTGCATCACCTCGGCCGCGAATGGGATCTGGGCTTCGGTGGCCCGTACCGCCTGCAATAGTTCCTGCCGAATTTCGGCCACACGGCCCGTAATCTTACCGGCGCTGCCGCGCAGCTGCTCGATTTCAGCCAGCAGATGGTCATACTCCGCTTGCAGCTGTTGCTGCCGGATGCGCCCCTGCATCTGCTGCTCCTTCACGTCCTCCAGATCCTGCTCGGTGGCGGCGCGCAGGGAGCGTAACTGGGCCAAGCTCTGGCGGAAGATGGCTTCGTCGGGGTCGGTAGGCAATGCCAGCTGCCGCGACAGGGCGTTGTAGTCTTGCAGCTTCCGCTCCTTGCCCGCCTTTTCTTTTTCAGCGGCATCGATATCACGCGTCAGGTCCTGAATCAGGCGGAGCGTATCATTCGCGGCCCACTGCCGTTCCAGGTCCAGGTGCTGGGCGTTGGTGGTGTCCCAGGCGTTTTCGTGCTGCGCCAGCTCGCGTTGCAGGCGGTCCAGCTCTTCGTCCTGCCGGGCCAGCTCCGCGGTCCAGATGGATACCTGCTCGCGGGCCCACCAGGCCGGCAGCCACTGCTGCTGGTATCGTGCGTGCTCCAGCTGCTGCTCTAGGTCGTCGTAGCTGCGACTGAGGTCGTGGATGGGCTGCAGCAGGTCCAGCTGCGTGCGGGCTTTTTCCAGCGCCTGGTACGACGCCAGCAGGGTCTGATAGCTGGTCAGCAGCTTGTCGAAAGCGGCTTCGGCGGTGTTATCCTCCAGCATGTTGGCCCGAATAAATTCGTCCAGGTTGCCCAGCACCTTCATGCCCACGGTCTGGTTGAACAAAGTCAGCGCCTTTTCGCTGCGCATGCCAAACAGCTGCCGAAACCGTTCGGCGTAGCGGGAGAAGCCGTCGAATACCTCGAGCGACTTGCCCGCAGGCTGATTTTTGAGCTGCCGCAGCCACTGCCCACCGGAGTCGAAGCGTATGTGCTCGGCAATGCTCAGCTCCTGCCGGGCCACCAGAAACCACCGTTGCAGCTGCCTCTGGCTGAACCAGCGCACCTGCGCCAGCGTCACCGGGCTGGCCTGCTCATTGACGAACACGCCCAGCACGACGGAGTACGTGGTACCGCGCTGGCGTAGCTTCTCCACGCGTGAGTGCGCCTGCTCCTCCCCTTGCGTGCGGCCGTAGTGGCCTTCCACATACGATTCTTCCGTGCGCTCCTTGGTACTCTGCGCCCCCGACGACTGATTGAAAAACCGCTTTTTAGGGCTTACCAACAGGGCTAGCAGCCCATCGACGAGGGTGGTTTTGCCCGAGCCGTTGGCTCCCGTCAGCAAGGAATTCTGCGCGTCGGGCCCCACGCGCCAGATGTCCTGCCCGGAACTGCCTTCGTGAAACGTCCCCCAGTTAAACAGCTCCAGGGTTTTGAGCCGGTAGCCGGCCTGCTCTTTCCCGGTATCAAACAGACTCAACATAGGCTTGCAAGCGGAGGCGAAATTCTTCGAGTTTCGATAGGCTAATTTTAGCCTTGAGCAGAGGCTTCACTTCGTATTGCGTCTGGTCGGGCCGCAGGTCGTCGCGCCGGGTGGTTTTCAGGAAGCCGTGGCTTTCCAGCTTACCGATCAGCTCATCGAGACGACTGAGCTGCGCCTTCTGATTGGGCTGCTGCTGAAAGAACAGCTCCACCCGCTCACGCACGTCGGCCCGGGTTACGAACAGGCGGAGGCTACCGGCCGTGGGGCTGCTTTCGTGCTCCTCCAGCCACTCGCGCAGCACCACGCACAGCAGGCTTTGTTCGTAGTTGAGCGGAATGCGGCGCAGCAGCTTCAGGGGCGCGTCCTCATCGTCGGGGACGCGCTCAGGCTGCACCAGCCGGGCATACCCTTGGTTGGCGTTCAGCTCGACCTCTACGCCGATGTCCTCGAAATGCGCCCGTACGGCCCGCTCGTGCTTTTGCAACAGGTCCCAGTAAGGATGATCATCGGTGTAGAGTGCGTGGCTCTGCAACAAGCGAATGATAACGGAGGCGTAAGGTTTAGCCATACCATGATCTGATTAACGACAAAAGATTAGCTCTGGAAACTCGCAGGCCCGGCCCTCACCCAGGTCGAACAGCACTTTCTGCTCATCCCGAATCAGGTGCTTGGCTGAAGCCGCCGCGATGCTCCCGTAGGCCAGCAGCTCGGCCAGCCCGTACCGCAGCCCGAAGGTTTGCACTACCTGCTGCAAGCTTACCTGGCTTTGCTGACGCAGCAGGGCTTGAATCTGGCCGATGAGCACAGACTTATCAATAACCCGCCGGTTCACCAGTGCTGTCAGGTCGGGGGCATCGTCCGGGGCGGCCAGCCGCAGCTCGCGGGCTGTAATGGTCTCCTGCCGCGGTTTCAGTGCCACTTCCGCGGCGGTGGCGCAATACTCAGCCCGGCCGTCCAGCTCCAGAAACACCTCGGTTGACGGGGGCGGCCGGTCCATCACCTCGAAGGCTAGTCCGCGGATATCACGCATGAGCGCCAGCGACTGGCGGCGGTCCTGCAGGTTCTTCTCCGCCACTATCTTCTCCAGCTTCCGCGCCAGCAGCTGAAAGGCCGTGTTGACCTTCTGCCCCTCCCCCAGCAGGTGCGACTTTATTTTGCGCAGCAGCTGCGCGTCGCCGGGCGCGATGTCGCGGGCTTGTAGCAGGTCGAATACCTGACGGATCAGCTCGTCCAGCTCGGCTTTCTGGCGCGGGTCGTTCAGGTGCTGGTAGAAAGCATCGAAGCTGCGCCCCTGGTCGGTTTGGCGCAGCTCATCCAGCGCATCCAGTGCCAGGGTCAGCAGGCTGCCTTTGGTATGGGGTCGGGTAGTCTGTTCCTGATAAATCTGCTGCGTGATGTGCCGAAAGTTGCCTTCCACTTCCCGGAAGTCTTTCAGCAGGCTACGCGCCAACCCATTCACCGCCTCGAAACGCTCCTTCACCTGATAGTCCTCAAAGGGCTGCACCGTGCGGGTGAGCTTCAGCTCCCGTATCTGCCGGTCCAGGTCAGCGCGCTGAGCTTCCAGCTCGGCCACCCGAGTTTCCCAGTCGTTTTGCGACTCGCGCACTAGGAAGTGTTAACAGTGATTATCTTGAAACATGGAGCAAATGTTGACGGACGCGCAGTGGGCGCGGTTAGCGCCGCTGCTGCCGGGTCGGGCGGGCACGAGCGGCGGACGCGGCCGGGACAACCG
>NZ_MVBC01000028.1 GCF_002007105.1 Hymenobacter sp. CRA2
CGCAAAAGCGCGCGGCCACTTGGGCCTGCCGGGCGCCCGGCTCGGCCAGCGCCTGCGCCACGCGCTGACGCAAATCCATCGAGTATGCTTGCATACAGCCGCTTACGTACGCGGAGCGCCAGCAGCTACATTGTCTGTGAATCTGCTATAAGTAACTTTTTTGTTTGCCCATTTGCGGTTACTAAAAGATTATCTTCACCTGAAGGATATTCTCGCCCTTGACAGGGCGCTGCAATTTTCTCAGGCATTGTAAAAAAGCCTGTTTGGCCCAAGAGCAAATAAATTGAGTCGTTCTGCCCTGGTGTTAACTGAAGCACTATTGTCGTGTCCTTGAACACGGATGGATCATTTTTTTGAGTACGAATCCCGTGCCTAGTATAGGTGTTATTAAATGTATTAACGGTCGCAGTATAGTCATCAATCTTAAACGCGAAATCAGTGGGTGCGTGTGCCTGGCTACACGCCGTGAAAAATGAGAAAGCACAAATTGATAATGCTATTACTTTCATAGAAAAAGAAACCCCGCGTCGGCCGAAGCCAACACGGGGTTTCTTTTTGGCCTAAGCCAACTTACTACATGTTCTTGATAATCTCCTCGCCGAACTCCGAGCACTTCAGCAGGGTGGCACCCTCCATCAGGCGTTCGAAGTCGTAGGTAACGCGCTTGGCACCGATCGAGGATTCCAGACCTTTGTAGATCAGGTCGGCAGCTTCCTGCCAGCCCATGTACTCCAGCATCAGGGCACCCGAGAGGATTACCGAGCCGGGGTTCACCTTGTCCTGGCCAGCGTACTTGGGCGCGGTGCCGTGGGTAGCTTCGAAGATGGCGTGGCCGGTCACGTAGTTGATGTTGGCGCCCGGCGCAATGCCGATGCCGCCCACGATGGCTGCCAGAGCGTCGGAGATGTAGTCGCCGTTCAGGTTCAGGGTGGCTACCACGTCGTACTCGGCCGGGCGGAGCAGGATCTGCTGCAGGAAGGCGTCGGCGATGCTGTCCTTGATGAGGATCTTGCCGGAAGCCAGCTCGTTCTTCATGTGAGTGTTGGCAGCGTCCTGGCCGTGCTTGGCAGCCAGCTTGTCGTACTGGGCCCAGGTGAAGACTTTGTCGCCAAACTCACGTTCGGCCAGCTCGTAGCCCCAGGTCTTGAAGGCACCCTCGGTGAACTTCATGATGTTGCCCTTGTGCACGATGGTCACCGACTCGCGCTTCTGCTCGAGGGCGTAGTTGATGGCGGCGCGCACGAGACGCTCAGTGCCTTCCTTCGACACCGGCTTGATGCCGAACGAGGACGACTCGGGGAAGCGGATTTTCTTCACACCCATCTCATCCTGCAGGAATTCCAGCATTTTCTGGGCCTGCGGGGTACCGTTCATGTACTCGATGCCGGCGTAGATGTCCTCGGTGTTTTCGCGGAAGATGACCATGTCGGTCAGCTCTGGCTGCTTCACCGGGGAGGGCACACCCTCGAACCAGCGCACGGGGCGCACGCAGGCGTACAGGTCCAGCTCCTGGCGCAGGGCCACGTTCAGCGAACGGATGCCGCCGCCTACGGGCGTAGTCAGCGGGCCTTTGATGCCCACGAGGTATTCGCGGAAGGCATCCAGGGTTTCGTTGGGCAGCCAGTTATTGAGTTGCTTGAACGACTTCTCGCCGGCCAGCACTTCTTTCCACTCGATCTGGCGCTGTCCACCGTAAGCTTTTTCGACGGCAGCGTCGAACACACGGACGGAGGCGGCCCAGATGTCCGGCCCGGTGCCGTCGCCTTCGATGAACGGGATAATGGGGCGGTCAGGAACGTTGAGCTTGCCGTTCTTGATGGTAATCTTCTGGTCTGCCATATGATGCGTTGTCAGGAAATGACGCGGGGGTTAAAGGGTTTTGGTAGGGTAAAACAAACGATTTCGGGAGCGGCGGCAGGGCACACCTCGCCCGAATCAGGATGCAAAGCACCGACTAAAATCGGGGGGAAACAAGCGTTTGGAAAAAATGTCGTATATGCGGGCGGCTGGGGTGAAGCTCCCCTCCTCAGATGAGGAGGGGACGCGGCGAGTTTACTCGCCGCTGGGGTGGTTGACCGGCGTCCGCGCCGTCTGAGGGGTCTCACCCTCGCCCCCGCTCCGAAAGAGCAAAACCTAACTATTCTGAGGTAAACGAAAAACGGCCGGTGCTTGAGGCGCCGGCCGTTTTCGGTTCTGGTGGGGCTGATTACTACATGGCGGCGCGGAGGCCGGTCAACCACCTCAGCGGCGAGTAAACTCGCCGCGTCCCCTCCTCATCTGAGGACGGGAGTTGTCGTTCTGCTGGGCCTAGTAGCCAAAGATTTCTTTCAACGTAAGCTGCTGCACCTGGCCGTACTTAGCCAGTTCCTTGAAGTTCAGGCGGTCCTTGGAGCCGATGACGAGCACCGTCTGCGGGTGACCTTTCACGCGGGCTTCCTGAAACTTCTTGAGGTCCGAGAGGCTCATGTTGGCCGTCTGCTCGTACACGTCGCGGCGCAGGTCGTAGTCGAGGCCGAGGCGCTTGGCCCGCTCGTAGGCGAAGAGCACGTCGGACTTGGTGATGCGCTCGGTGGCAATGCTGTTGCGGATGCTCTGGCGGGCGATGTTGAGGTTGGCCTCGGCCATGGGCATGTCGTTGAGCAGCGTTTCCATGCCGGCCATAGCCTCGGGCAGCTTATCGGCCTGGGTACCAATGTAGCTGAGCTGGTAGTTGGAGCGGCCCAGCTTGTCGGCGTTGGCGTAGCGCGAGGACGCGGAGTAGGCCAGCGCCTTGGACTCGCGCAGCTCCTGGAACACGATGCTGCCCATGTTGCCGCCGAAGTACTCGTTGTAGAGACTCACCGTGGGCACCAGGGCCTTATCGTAAGCATCGCCGCGCGAGAGGAACAGGATTTCGGCCTGCACCATGTTGAAGTCGGTCCAGTACACCTTGCGGTCCTTGAGCGGCAACTCAGCGAAGTCCTTGGCGGGCGGGGTCGTGGTGAGCTTGGCGGGCGTCTTGTGGAAGTTCTGCAAGACGTCGTTTACAAAGCTTGCTTCGGGTATTTCGAGGGACAAAGAGTCGCTAGCCTTAACCGTTTCTGCTTTTAATGTGGTGCGCGGCCCGTAATACAGCACGCGGTGCTCGTACGTCTCCAGTTGCTTGATGCGGCTGATGAGCTCCTGCGGCTTGAGCGCCTTCAGCTCCTTTTCGCTGACGATGTTGGTGAAGGGGTTCTTGGGGCCGTACTTCACGTAGTTCAGCATGGCCTGGCTGAGGATGACGCCCTTGTTGAGCTTGGCATCCTGGCGGTTTTTAAGGATGCCAGCCGTCATGTCCTTCAGCGCCTGCGCGTCGGGCGTGGGGTTGTTGAGCAGTTGCTCAAACAGCTCCAGCGCGGGCTCCATGTTCTTGTCGAGGCCGGAGAGGCTGACGAACACGCGGTCCTGCCCGCTGCTCACGTCGAAGGAGCAACCGAGCTTGTAGAACTCCTGCTGCAACTGCGCGGCCGAATACTTGCCCGTGCCCAGGTACTTGAGGTAGTCGGCGGCCAGGCCCAGCTTGGGGTCGTTGTTGGTGCCCAGGTCGAGCACGTAATAGAGCGAGAATAGGTTGTTCTCGTCGTTGTGGGTGTAGTACAGCGGCAGGCCGGGCTTGAGCTGCGTCTGCTGAATATCCTTCTTGTAGTCGAGGAATACCGGCTGCAGCTCGGGCGAGGGCAGAGCCAACACCTGCTTGTAGTAGTCGGAGGAGGCGTCGCGGTTCACCGGCACTGGCGTAATGGCCGGCTTGATAACCTTGGGCGTGCTGGTGTCCTTGCCGGTGCGCTTGTAGATGAGGGCATAGCCGGGGCCGTAATACTGATTGGCCACGCGCATCACGTCGTCCTTCGTGATTTTACCGAAGTCCTCGAACTGCTCCAGGTAATCTTTCCAGTCTTCGCGGGCCACGAAAGCGCCCACGAAAGCGCCGGCGCGGGCCTCATTGCTCTCGTAGCTGCGGGTGCGCTGCAACTGCTCGTTGTTGATAATGGCCGGAATAAGCCACTCGGGAAAGTCACCCTTTTTCACCTTGTCCAGCTGGGCCAGCAGCAAGTCCTTCACTTGGTCCAAAGACTGGCCCTGGCGCGGCGTGCCGTAAAGCACGTGCGTGGAGTAGTCGTTATTGAGGTCGGCAAAGCTCTGCGCCTCCAGCACCAGCTGCTTCTGATTCAGGTTCAGGTCGATAAGGCCAGCCTGGCCGTTGGTCAGAATCTTATCGATCATGCGAAGCACCAAGGCATCCTTAGTCATCGTGCCCGGGAAGCGGTAGCCCAGCATCACGTTCTCGGCCTGCGGACCCTTCACTTCCTGCACGATGGGCGCCGTAATCGGGTCTTCCTTGGCGGGCGTGAAGGCCGGCACCGGCTTGTTCTTGAGCTTGCCGAAGTACTGGTCGATGGTGCGGATGGTCTGGTCGTAGTCCAGGTCGCCGCTCATGGCCACGGCCATGTTGTTGGGCACGTAATACTTGTCGAAATACCGCTTAATCTCCGTGATGGACGGGTTTTGCAGATGCTCGATGGTACCGATGGTGGTCTGCGTGCCGTACTCGTGTTTTTTGAACAGGCTACGGTTCAGGGCTTCAAACTCCTTGCTGAAGTCGTTGTCGAGGCCGCGGTTTTTCTCCTCGTACACGGCCTCCAGCTCGGTGTGGAACAGGCGCGGCACCAGCTCGTCGAAGCGCTCAGCCTGCACAGCGGCCCACTTCTCTACTTGGTTCGAGGGAATATCTTCTTGGTACACCGTCTGCTCCACCGAGGTATAGGCATTGGAGCCCTTAGCCCCGATGGCGCCCATCAGCTTGTCGTACTCGTTGGCCACGGCGTACTTGGCCGCCACGCCCGACACGGAGTCGATCTGGTGGTAGAGCTTCTTGCGTTGCGCCACGTCGCGGGTGCCGCGGTACTGCTCGTACAGCGCCTCGATTTTGTCCAGCTCCGTTTTTTCGGCGCCGAAGTTCTGCGCGCCCAGCCGCGAGGTGCCCTTGAACACCATGTGCTCCAGGTAGTGGGCTAGGCCGGTGGCGTCGTGCGGGTCATTTTTGGAGCCGGCGCGCACTGCTACATAGGTCTGAATGCGCGGGGCATCGTCGTAGTCGGAGAGGTACACCGTCAGCCCGTTATCCAGCGTGTAGATGCGGGTTTTGAGCGGGTCGCCCTCCACGGTGGTGTACTTGTATTCCTTGGCTTTGGGCACCTCAGCAGCGGTGGGCGCGGTGGTGACCGGAGCAGTAGCCGCCGGCTTGCTCGACTGGCATTGGGTGGTCAGCCCCAGCGCGGCCACGGCCGGCAGCAGAAGCAAAAAGGGTTTTTTCACGGATAGCAGCAAGTTCAGTAGGGACGAAGCCAAAGGTAACCAGGCCCGAAGAACACGCGCCAGCTGCCCGGAGTTGCCCCGGCAGCTGTAAACCACTGATAGCCCCAGCCGTCATTGCGAGGAGGCACGACGAAGCAAACGGTCCTGAACCCAAGTACCCCGATAAAAAAGCACCGCCCGAAACCGCGTTTACAGCTTCGGGCGGTACCATTTTTTGAGTTGGTGCCAGTTGGGCCGGCGTGCCGCGAGGGGAAAGTTTGCTTCGCCCTGCTCACAACGCCAGATAGTCGGTCTAAAAATCCGTGTCCAGGCCCAGCTTCTGCTTCATTTCCAGCAGTACCGGGAATTTCTGGGCCAGGTACTCGAAGCGGTCTGAAGACGTGTAGAGGCGCATGGCGTTCTGTTCCTGGTGCGTCACTTCGGTTTGGATGGTGAGGGAACGGTAGCCGGTGCGCTGGCGCAGGGCCATGATGAATTCCGGCTTGAAGGAGTTGAACTGATCCACCTGCACCGTATTCTCCAGGGGCAGGCGAATGGCGTGCTGGGCATCGGCCTGAACGGGGCGGTTCAGGATGGTAAACTCGCTCATGCTGATCTGCTTCCGCTCCTCGGCCAGCTCGCGCCACACTTGCTGCAGCACGCGCTGATCGATGCTGCCGGTGACCGGGGCAGCGGCTTCCTCTTCCAGCACGGCCGCGGTGGCTTCCTGGCGCTGCGTGGCCTGGGCTTTTACCGCCTGCAGGTTCAGCTTCGGAATGGCCAGCGGCTTGGGCGCCGGGCGGGCGCTGCCGGGTGCCATCGATACCGGGTCGGCGGCAGCTACCAGGGGGCGGCTGCCGGGTTCGTGCCCGGCCACGCTCGGGCGGCCGGCTTCCACGTGCGGCAGCGTATCCACCAGCTGGCGGCGTGTGGAGGGCCGCTCTTCTTGCTCGGTTTCAATGCTGGGCGTCGGGTGCAGCTCGGCCACCCCGCTTTGCACCGGCACAATGGGTTCAGGCGCTGCCGGCGCGTGGGTCAGCGGCTGCCCACCGTTGGGAGCCGAGGGCTGAGGACGCGGCGCCGCCGGCGCGGCGTAAGAAGGCGTCGCGTGGCCGTTGCCAGCCGACGCGCCGTGGGTACTGTGTCCATTGGCCCCAGCGGCCGGCGCGGCGGCTGTAGCTGCCGTTACGCCGTCAATTTTTTTTTTGGCCTCGCCGTTTCCGACTGAGGCCACCAGCTCTTGGGTCAGCTGCACCGCGTTGCGCAGGTAGGCCAGCTTCATGAGCATCAGCTCCACGTGCAGGCGCTGGTTTTTGGCGGCCTTGAAGTCCCGGTCGCACTGGCTGAGCAGGTTCAGGCCAGTGACCAGAAAACTCAGCGGCGCCTGCCTTGCCTGATCGGCATACCGCTGGCGCAGCCCTTCCGATACCTCCAGCAGCTGCACCGTCTGCGGGTCTTTGCACACCAGCAGCCCGCGCAGGTGCTCCGCCGCTCCGATAACAAACTGGTGCAGATCGAAGCCGTTCTGTACTACCTCGTCGAGCAGCAGCAAGGTCTGGCTCAAATCCTGGCGCAGGCAGTACTCGGTGAGGCGGAAGTAATACTCGTAGTCGAGCACGTGCAGGTTCTGCACCACCGCGCGGTAGCTCAGCTGATGGCCCGAGAAGGTCACCATCTGGTCGAAAATGCTTAGCGCGTCGCGCAGGCCGCCGTCGGCTTTCTGCGCGATGAGGTGCAGTGCGTCCTCTTCGGCCGTCACCTGCTCCTTGCCCGAAATGTAATTCAGGTGCCCGACGATGTCGTCGAGCTTGATGCGGTTGAAGTCGAAGATCTGGCAGCGCGACAGAATCGTCGGAATGATCTTGTGGCGCTCCGTGGTAGCCAGGATAAAAATGGCGTAGCCCGGCGGCTCTTCCAGCGTCTTCAGGAAAGCGTTGAAGGCCGCGTTCGAGAGCATGTGCACCTCGTCGATGATGTACACCTTGTAGCGGCCCTGCTGCGGGGCGTAACGCACCTGCTCCACCAGGCTGCGAATGTCCTCCACCGAGTTGTTGGAGGCCGCGTCCAGCTCGTGCACGTTGAACGAGGCACTCTGGTTGAACGCGCGGCAGGAGTCGCAGGTGTCGCAGGCCTCGGCTTCGGCCGTCAGGTTGGTGCAGTTGATGGTCTTAGCTAGGATGCGGGCGCAGGTGGTTTTACCCACCCCGCGCGGACCGCAAAACAGGAACGCCTGGGCCAGATGGCCCGTCACGATGGCGTTTTGCAGCGTGGTGGTAACGTGCTGCTGCCCGACCACGCTGCGGAACGTGGCGGGACGGTATTTCCGGGCCGAAACGACAAAGTTTTCCATAACTCCTAGCCACAAAGATACCCCTAAAAGGTCGGCTTTGGAAGGAAAGTTCGCCCCGATCGGCTGCTAACCCGTGCACGGGCGGCCAAACCGGCAGGAAGATGCAATGCATAGAATAATGGCTCTTTTATATAAACATGTCAATCAATACTTGTATTATTATTACAAATAGTTGATATTATCCACGGGCTGACACCACTCGCCCGCACCTTTCTCATCCTACCACTTACCATTTCAATCATTCCCATGAAAGCACCTACTACTCCTGCCCGCTGGGTATTTCTGACTTATCTGTTGCTGACCGGTTATTGCGTCGGCGCGGCCGTGCTGACCGAAGTGGCGGGGTACCGCCGCCTGGCCGACGTCGGCTCGTACTTAAGCGCCGGCGACCTGGCCGCCTGGAACATGGCCGCCCCCGACGATTCCGTTTGGTTGCTCACCGGGCCGGCCGTACTGCTTACCGGTTTGGTGGTGGCCCTGTTCTGGTTTTTGCCGCCCACCGTACCACGGGCTGCGCTCTGGGCCGTACTGGCCTGCCACGCCGCCGTGTGGGGCGTAGCCGGAGCCGTGCGCTACTTTCCCGAAATCGGCAACGCCCTGGCTTACGGCGACTGGCTACGCAAAAGCGCCGTGCTGCTGGAAGCTATACTCGCGCTGTACATGGCATACCGGGCTTTCGGGTCCGCCGCTGGTGCTGCCGTCCGCCGCCCCGCTGCCGCGCGCAAAATGCCGGCGCTGGGCTAGTCCGGTGTGGCTGGGTTTACAGGTTGTTTGTTCGGGGAAATGCTGCTTTTCCTAGGGGCAAACGGCATTTCCCCGAAACTTTTTACCCCGGTTGCGCCGTTATTGGAGTGGTTGTGATACCTTCGCAGCCCGCTCCGCCGAAGGGGCGTCGTTCTTACACATTTGGGGCTGACCGGAATTGACAGCTTGCGCAGGTCGCGAGTAAGCGTGTCGGGAGTTGGACGAATCTCCCGCCAAAAAATCATCCGAAAAACAACTGGCGACTACTCGTACGCCATGGCTGCCTAGTCTAGGTACTAAGCACTAGCCATCATCCCGCATCCGTCTTCCTTTTCACGGGTGAGTTCGGGGTGTCGAAAGTATTAGGATAGTCTGGGTGGCGCTGCGACGCCCAAGCGAAACTCTAGCAGATAAGGGTAACCCATAGGCCTGATGTGCGCCTCGGTTGCTTCGAAAATGCAAGCATAGCTACACACGTAGAAGGCTCGTCGCTCTCCTTGTCTGGACCGGGGTTCGACTCCCCGCAGCTCCACTAAAAAGCCCGCCCTGCAATGCGCAGGGCGGGCTTTTTGCGTTTCAGTGCTGGTTGCTTGGCTCTGAAAACAGGGCCTGCAATAGCCTGCCGGGCTTACAAGCTGGCTATGTCAATAACGAACCGGTAGCGGACGTCGCCTTTGATCATGCGCTCATAGGCATTGGTAATGTCCTGGATATTGATCAGCTCGATGTCGGACACGATGTTGTGCTCGGCGCAGAAATTCAGCATTTCCTGCGTTTCGGCAATGCCACCGATGGTGGAGCCCGATACGCTCTTGCGGCCGGGAATGAGCGCAAACGCAGGAATTTCCATTGGTTTGGGCGGCGCCCCTACCAGAATGTGTGTGCCGCTGGTTTTCAGCAGCGACAGGTACAGCGGCACGTCGTGGTCGGCGGCCACCGTGTCGAGGATGAAGTCGAAGCTGCCCTGCACCGCTTTTACCTGCTCCTCGTCGGAGGTAACCACAAAGTGATGGGCCCCGAGGGCTTCGGCGTCGGCTTCCTTGGAAGGCGAGGTGCTCAGCACCGTCACCTCGGCCCCGAAGGCCACGCCGAACTTAACGCCCATATGGCCTAGACCGCCCAGGCCCACAACTGCCAGCTTATGGCCTTTGCCCACTTTCCAGTAGCGCAGCGGCGAGTAAGTGGTGATGCCGGCGCAGAGCAGCGGCGCGGTGGCCGCCAGGTCGAGGGTTTCGGGTACGCGCACCACAAATTCCTCCCGCATCACGATGGTGGTGGAGTAGCCGCCGTAGGTCGGCACGCCGCTGCGGTCGAGGTTGTTGTAGGTCTGCGTGTTGCCTTCCAGGCAGTATTGCTCCTCGCCGGCGCGGCAGTTTTCGCACACTTGGCAGGAGTCTACCATGCAGCCCACGCCGGCGAGGTCACCGACCTGGAATTTCTTGACATGGTCGCCGACTTGGCTGATGCGGCCAACGATTTCGTGGCCCGGTACCATCGGGAAGATGCCCGGGAACCACTCATTGCGGATTTGGTGCAGGTCGCTGTGGCACACGCCGCAGAACTGAATGTCGATTTGTACATCGTGCGGCCCGACGTCGCGGCGGTCGAAGGACCAGGGAGCGAGGTCCGTGGTGGGGCTTTGCGCGGCGTAGGCTTTGGTTGAAATCATGCGCGTTTGGGTTTAGTCGATATGAGGGAAGATCTGCACAAAAGTACCGGCGCGCTATTGATGCGTTTCTACTGCTTTCAAACGAGGACCTGTACTTTTCAAGCAGTTCCGGCCCCTGCTGGGCTGTGGCGGCTGGGCTATACACTGGCAATTGCACGCCTCGGGTGAAGAAAGCTCGCGGCTCAAGTACCCTTGCGAAGCGCCAGCGGGGTCAGGCCAGTGTGTTTCTTGAAGAAGTTGGCGAAGTAGTTGGGGTACTCAAAGCCCAGGCTGTAGGCAATGTCGGTCACGCTCCAGTCGGTGTGGTGCAGCAGCACTTTGGCTTCGCTCACGAGGCGTTCGGCAATGAGGGCGGTGGTGGACTTGCCAGTGACTTCCTTGACCGAGCGGTTCAGGTGATTCACGTGTACCGCCAGCCGGTCGGCGTAGTCCTGGGCATGCTTCAGGATGGGTTCGGGCAGCGGCGAGGTGATGGGGAACTGCGCATCGAGCAAGGTCAGGAATAGGTTAGTGATGCGCGCGGCGGCGTTGGTCGGCGGGCCCTGGTAAGCGCGGGCCGGTTCCATTTGCGCCGCTTCATGGATGATCATCGAGAGCTGATTGCGCAGCAAATCGTGCTTGTGCGCGTAATCGGTGTCGGAGTCGCGGCGCATACGCACGAATACTTCGGTGAGGTAGCGCTGCTGCTCCTCGGAGAGGAGGTACACGGGGTTGCCATCTACCTTGTAGAGAACCGAGTCTTTCAGGCTTACACCCCGCATGGCCGAGTGCAGGAAGTCTTCGGTAAAGCCGCAGATGTAACCCTGCTGCTCGCCCGAGCCCTCCACAACCTCCCAGGCATAGGGCACCAGGCGGTTGGTGAATACCAGCGCGGGCCGGTCCACAGCATAGCTACGGGTAGCGTAGTGCAGCTCGTTGGCACCCTCCAGCACCAGCACCACCTTGAAATGGTCGCGCCGGCTGAAGCCGCCCATCACGCGCCGGGCCTCGTCCATGGTAGCGACGCAGATGTCCCCGTCGAGGGTAACGGGAGCGGGGTGTAGCGCAGTGGCCGAGGCAAGCAGACGGGTTTCGTTCATGGGGATGCTCAGCGCCCGGTGCAGGTGGCGCTGTTGGTAATAACCCCGAACAACCGTATGCGGTTGAAAATTTGTTGCTTCCACAATCCGAAATGCGCAGGCTGGCCGGGGCGGCCGTAGCCGCCGGGGCTTATTTGTAGCTGTGGTGTTTCTGGCGCTTCTATAGGCGCTTAACCAGCCGTGCCGGCACGCCCGCCACGATGCTGTCGGCGGGCACGTCCTTGGTTACTACCGCGCCGGCCCCCACAATGGCGTTTTCTCCGATGGTGACGCCCGGCATAACCGTCACGTTGGCCCCAATCCACGCGCCTTGCTTGATGACGATGGGCTTGGAAATGGTGCTGCGCCGTTGTCCTGGCTCGGTGGGATGATTGGTTGTGATGAGGTTCACCTTCGGCCCGACCAGCACATTGTCCTCCAAGGTGATGCCGCCGCGGTCCATGAAGGTGCAGGCGTGGTTCATAAACACGTTCTTGCCGATGCGAATGTTGTGGCCAAAATCCGTGTAGAAAGGCGGAATCATAAAAAACGTGTCGTCTACGGGTCGGTTAATCAGCTCGCTGAACACGCGGTTAACCTGGGCATTGTCTTCCACCGTCATGGCGTTCAGCTCCGAGGTGAGGCGGATGGCCTTGCGGATGATGGCGTAGATCTGCGGGTAGTCCGGGTCGTCGAGGGAAATGACCTCGCCGGCCAACTCCCGCTCGAAAATGGTCTGGGTTTGGGATTCCATAAAAGATGATGCCTGAAGCTACACGCAGGCAGTGGGTATGGCCTCGGCGCGAACTTCGGTTACGTGCCGGGGCCTCTATTATTTCTGCGCTGCGCGGTACTCCTCGTCCGTGACCGGTGCCAGCCAATCGGCTACCCCCTGACCCACGTTCGGATTGATGGCCAGGTGAGTAAAGAGGCTGTCCGGGGCCGCGCCGTGCCAGTGCACCACGCCCGGCGCGATGCTCACCGCATCGCCGGCCCGCAGCAGCCGCGCCGGCTGGCCTTTTTCCTGGTAGTAGCCGCGGCCGGCCGTCACGACCAGCAGCTGCCCGGCCGGGTGCGAGTGCCAGTTGTTGCGCGCTCCGGGCTCAAAGGTCACGTCGCCTACGGTGCAGTTGGTGGGGTTCTCGCCGACCAGCATGGTAACCCAGGCCGTGCCGGTAAAGTATTCGGCCGGGCCGCGTTTCGTGCCGGCCGTTGTTTGTGCATTATTGACGGGGTTGCTCATGCGTTTGGATACGTTGCGTTCCGCGGCTAAGCGCGGAGGTTGGTTGTGCAAAGTTCTGTACGACAAGCGGCTGCAGAAGGAATGGATTCAAACAGCTTCTGATAAAAATCAAATAACGAACCTCGGTAACGCGGCTTCTCAAAGCCGAAATACCCAACTACTGGAAGTACGCCCCGGCTCCGAAGGCAGGGACGGCAAGGAAAGGCGGCTTGGCGTAGTCACAACAGCTGTTTTCCAGGTATGGAGCTGTATTATAGCTCGTGCTATATATCTTGACTTTTGCATTTTGTTGATATTAATATTTATTAATAAGGCGCTTTGCAAGCTCGGCAATAAACATTTCAAGACGGGGCGCGTACAAGGGCTGAGCTTTTACCAACATCCCCAACCAAAACGCATCATGAAAAAAGTACTGGTTCTGGCAGCACTGCTGTCCGCTGGCGTGGCTGCTCACGCCCAAACAACTTCCGGCTCCACCACCGGCTCGACGTCGGGCACTACTTCCGGCTCTACCAGCGGTTCTACGACTTATAGCACGTCGGGCTCCACTTCGGGTTCTACCACCGGCACTACTTCGGGTACTACCACCTCGGGTACTATGGGTACGACCTCGGGCTCGACCAGCGGTTCGACCACTTATAGCACTTCAGGCTCCACCACGGGTACGACGTCGGGCACTACTTCCGGCACGACCAGCGGCATGAGCACCTCGGGTACCACCAGCGGCAGCGGCACGACTTCGGGCTCGATGACGACCAGCGGCTCGATGGGCACCGGCTCGACCACCAACGGCACCATGCGCGGCAAAGGCAAAGCCAACAGCTCCGATAAGGGCACCCGTACGCGCAGCAAAGGCAGCCGTTCGTCCAGCTCGACCTCGGGCTCGCGCATGTAAGCCTAACGCCAGTTCTTCTGGTTACAGCGGCCCTGCACCTTCCAAGGTGCAGGGCCGCTTGCTTTTTGCCGTTGTCGCAAATTGGGAATGAGGACCAGGTAAGTCAGCTTTGCTTGTTATGACAGTTGAGCTTGAGCATTAAACAGAAACAAGGTGATGAAACAACGAGCTCTTGGTATTTGACATTTAATGAAGAAAAGATGCAAAAAATAGCTGGTTTATATATAGTTGAGTTTTATTTTTGGGAGCCAGATTCTCAGTTTGGGAAAAGGCGTGGTGCGTGGTCTTTTCACTCTCATTATTCTTTTGATGTCTCACATAGTACCCTCGATCCGGCAGAAAGCGCTGCTCCGGGTAGGGCGCCGTAGTTTGGTGCTGGCTGCGTTGGTGGCGTGTTTGCCTGCATTGCCTGCGTGGGCCCAGCGCGGCAAAAACGGTCCACTGACCGTTAGTACCGCCAACGTCATCGTGAACGAATACACGACCTTGACGGCAGATGCGGCGGCCGGAGCTAGCTCCATTACCGTGGCCAGCAATGCGCTGAACACCAGTGGCCGTTTCAGTGCCCCTTTGGCGTCCAACGACCTGCTGCTCATTATTCAGATGCAGGGTGCCACCATCGATGCCGCCGACGCGGCCTCGTACGGGGCCGTGACGGCCTACAACAACGCCGGGCGCTACGAGGTGGTAGAGGTGGCATCGGTGAGCGGGGCCAATACCATCAACTTCAGCTGCGCGCTGAAAAACAGCTACACCAGCAGCGGGCGGGTGCAGGTGGTGCGGATTCCGCGCCTGAGCACGCTGACCGTCAACACCGGTGCCTCGGTGACGGCGCCGGCCTGGAACGGCACTACCGGTGGCATCGTGGCGGTGGAAGTGCAGGGTACGACCACCGTCAACGGGACCATCAACGTTACCGGCCTGGGCTTCCGGGGCGGAGCCATCGACAACGAATCGGATGTGGCCGGCGCGTACATCAGCGGCTACCGGGGCAGCGTCAATACGTTCGGGGCTGAAAAGGGGGAAGGCATTGCCGGCTCGCAGACCACCTACGACAACCTGAACGGCCGTTACGGCCGCGGCGCCGCGGCCAACGGCGGCGGCGGCGGCAACTCGCACAACGCGGCCGGCGGGGGCGGGGCCAACGTGGGCACCACCACCTGGACGGGCACCGGCAACCCCGACCGCGGCCCGGGCAACAGCTACGACGCGGCCTGGAATCTGGAGGGCGCGGGCTTTGCCAGCACCACCTCCTCGGGCGGCGGCCGCGGTGGATATTCCTACGCTAGCAACGACGCCAATGCCCTGACCGACGGACCGGGAACCAACAGCTGGGGTGGTAACCAGCGCCAGAATTACGGCGGCTTCGGCGGCCGGCCGCTGGAGTCGCGGGGCCGGGTATTCTTCGGCGGCGGCGGCGGGGCCGGCGACGGCAACAACAACGGCGCTACCTCGGGCGGCAACGGCGGCGGCCTGATCTACCTGCTGACGGGCGGCAGCGTAACCGGCAACGGTAGCCTGCTGGCTAACGGCGGCAGCGGCGCCCGGCCGGGCGCTACCACGGCCAGTGGCCAGGACGCCGGCGGCGGTGGCGGCGGCGGCGGCGGCATTATTTTGAACACCGGCGCGCTGGTAACTAACATTACTGCTTCGGCGCAGGGCGGCGCCGGCAACTCGCAGGCTACCACCGGGGCCGAATCGGAAGGGCCCGGCGGTGGGGGCGGCGGCGGATTTATCGCCTACGTACCGTACACCAACAGCAACTTCGGCGCTCAGGTCAATGGCGGGCTGAACGGCACGACCAGCTCCCCGTCGTTGGCGGAGTTTCCGCCGGATGGCGCCACCCGCGGCGGCAGCGGCGTGGTGCGCACCTTCCTCTACAACGGCGAGTGCGCCATTGCCGACATCACGACGAGCCTCACGCCGGTGGCCAACCCCACGGCGGCCGGGCAGACGGGCGGCTTCACGGTGAGCTTCACCAACCCGAGCACCACCACGGGCGCCAACGATGTCATCGGGACGGTGCAGCTGCCGGCCGGGCTCAGCAACGTGAGCATCGACAACGGCAGCGGTGCGTACGACGCCAACACCGGGCTGGTCACCTTCGCGGGCCTGACTTCGCTGCTGCCTTCGCAGACGTTTACCGCCACGGTTTCCTTCACCACGCCGCCTACAGCCACGATTTCGGCCCAAAGCAGCGTAGCTACGACCACCGGCCAGGGCAGCAACACCAACCCTGATCAAACCTCCTCGTCGTTCAATGTGACGCCCATTGCCGACGTGACGACCAGCCTCAGCGGGCAGCCCGGGCTGCTGCGCAACCAGGCCACGGGCACGTTCACGGCAACGTATACCAACAACGGCCCCTCGACAGCCAGCAACGTGAACCGTCAGGTAGTATTGCCGGCCGGAGCCACCGTCACGACCAGCCAATACCCCGCCGGCACCGTCGTATCGACCACCGGCTCCGGGAGCACGGCCGTAACCACCCTGGATTTTGGCCCGGTAGGCAGCCTGGCCATCGGCGCCAGCAGCAGCGTGCAGTTTTCGTTTACGGCTCCCGACCAGACCGGGGCCGTTACCATCCGGAGCGTTACCAGCACCAGCACCCTGGAAGCGCCGGCCGGCGGACCGGGTACGGCGCCCGATACCTACGACTTCGCCGCCAACGTCACCAATGCGGCGGCTGACCTGAGCACCACGGTTACGCCGCTGGCCGCCACGGTGCTGGCGGGGCAGCCGGCGCAGTTCGATGTCACGTTTGTCAACAACAGCACCACGACCGACGCGCCCAATACCGTGCGCACGGTGCAGCTGCCGGCGGGCCTGACTATTTTGTCGCTGACCACGGGCTGGAGCTACGACGCGCCGACGGGGCTGGTAACGTACAACACGGCCAACTTCCAGCTGACCCGCGGCACGACCACCAGCGTCACCATTCGCTTCACGGCGCCGCTCACCACGTCGGTAACGGCCACGGCCGGCATCAGCTCCAACGGCATTTTCGATACGAACCAAGGCAACAACTCGGCTTCGGGCAGCATCGACGTGACGCCGGCGGCCGACGTGGTGACTACCCTCAGCGGCCCAGCCACCGCCGCTGCCGGCTCCACGGTGACCTACACCGCCACCGTAATCAACAACGGCCCGGCCGCTGCGGCGACCGTGGCCCCCACGGTGCAACTGGCGCGTGGGCTGTTCAACGTGACCGGCGGCAGCTACAACTTCGACACTGGTTTGCTGACCCTGACGGCTCCCGGCACCATTGCCGCCGGTGAGGCCCGCAGCTTCCCGATAGCGTTTGACCTGCCCAATAACAACCAACCAGTAAGCGGGCAAGCCCAGAGCACAGCCAGCACTGCCGACGCTGTAGCAGCCAACAACAACGGCTCGGCCGCCGCCGCACGCGTATCGACCACCGTGACGCTGCCTGCCGGCAGCTGCGTGGGGCCCACGCCCAGCGGTGCGGCCGCCACGCAAGGGCTGTACAGCGAGTACTACAAGACCTACCACGGCGACAACATGGCGTTTTTCAACACGCGCACGCCGGACCTGACCCGCACCGACGGCACCATTGATTTTGCCAACAGCAACGGCTGGGGCGACATCTTCGGTGCCTTCAGCAACGGCTCGGTGGCCAATGCCGACCAGTATTCGGTGCGGATGCAGGGCTTCATCACCATCACCACCGGCGGCACGTACACCTTCACCCTGAACAGCGACGACGGCGCCTACCTGTGGGTGGGCAACGCCGCCCGCGACGCGGCGCTGAGCACGGCCCGGACCCTGGTCAACAACGGTGGCGGCCACGGCGCCCAGGATGCCAACGGCACCATCACGCTGAACCCCGGCACATATCCGGTGCTGCTGGTGTACGGCGAAATAGGCGGGGCCAACGTGCTGCGCTTCTTGTACTCGGGCCCCGACACCGGCAACAACCGCGTGTCGGTGCCGCAGTCGGTGCTATGCGCCACGCGCTTTAGCGCCGGTCCGCTGCCCGTTACGCTCGCCCGCTTCGACGCCAAAGCCGCTGGCCTCGACGCCAAGCTGAACTGGGAAACGGCCCAGGAGAAAAACAACGACCACTTCGACGTGGAGCGCAGCCTCGACGGGCGCAGCTTCGAGAAGGTAAGCGCCGTGGCCGGCCACGGCAACAGCACGGTGGCCCAGCGCTACGCCTTCACCGATGCTGCGGCCGCCCGCCTGGGCCGCACCGTGTACTACCGCCTCAAGCAAGTGGATTTCGACGGCACGAGCAGCTACTCGGCGGTGCAGGTCGTGGCCTTCGGCGACGTAGCGGAGGCTGTACTTTACCCGAACCCGGCCACGGACGTGCTCCACGTGCTGGTGCCCTCGGCCGCCGCGCCTCTCACCGGCCTCACGGTGTACTCGGCCCTGGGCCAGCTGCTGCTGCACACGAGCGTGGAGAAGCTGCCCGCTACCAACTTGAACGTGGGCAAGCTACCCACCGGGACGTACCTGCTGCGCCTGCACCTGGCCAATGGGCAGGTGCTGACGCGCCGCTTCGTGAAGCAGTAAGCCCGGTCTGGCCGGCTAATGCAAAGGCCGCCTTCCCACCGCCGGGAGGGTGGCCTTTTTCGTGCCGTTTGGCGAGCCGCTGAGCTTCCGGCAAATGGTTACCTTCGCCACGTCTCCCCATTTCCCTCCCACCCATGAAAGGAAAAGAACTGCAAAAGCAGGCCACCCTGCACGGCCGCAAGCTGAAGCCCGAGAGCCTGATGATGAGCTACGGCTTCAACCCCGAGTGGAGCGAAGGCGCCATCAAGTGCCCGATCTTCCAGACGTCCACCTTCGTGTTCAGCAAAGCCGAGGAAGGCAAGGCCTTCTTCGAGCTGGCCTACGGCCTGCGGCAGCCCGCTCCCGAAGAGGAAATGGGCCTGATTTATTCGCGCCTGAACAACCCCTCGCTGGAAATTCTGGAGGACCGCCTCACCCTCTGGGACGGGGCCGAAGACGCCGCCGCCTTTGCCTCGGGCATGGCCGCCATCAGCACCTCGCTGCTGGCCCTGCTCAAGCCCGGCGACGTAGTGCTGCACTCCGAGCCCGTGTACGGCGGCACCGATTTCTTCCTCAAGAACGTGCTGCCGCGCTTTGGCATCACGGCCGAAGGCTTCTCGCCCACGCTGCCCGCCGATGAGCTGCTGGCCCGCGCCGAAGCCTTGGGCGACAAGCTGGCCGTGCTCTACGTCGAGACGCCCGCCAACCCCACCAACCACCTCGTCGACCTCGACGCCTGCGTGGCCGCCGCCCGCCGGGTCGGCTCGGCCGAGCGCCCCTGCCGCGTAGTGGTCGACAATACCTTCCTGGGCCCCGTGTTTCAGCACCCACTCAAGCACGGCGCCGATCTGGTCATCTACTCTGCTACCAAGTTCCTCGGCGGCCACTCCGACCTCATTGCCGGTGCAGCCCTGGGCTCGAAGGCGCTGATGAAGGAAGTGCGGGCCATGCGCACCTTCATGGGCTCCATGTGCGACCCGAACACCGGCTGGATGCTCATGCGCAGCCTCGAAACGCTGAAGCTGCGCATGGAGCGCGCCGCGCAGTCGGCGCAGGTGGTGGCCGACTGGCTGCGCGAGCACCCGCAGGTGGCGCGCACCTACTACCTGGGCCACTTGGAGCACGACGCGGCCCAGCAGGACATTTTCCAGCGCCAGTGCCTCTCGCCGGGCTCCATGATTTCCTTCGACATCCGCGGCGGTGAAGCCGAAGCCTTTGCCTTCCTCAACCGCCTGCAGCTCATCAAGCTGGCCGTGAGCCTGGGGGGCACCGAAAGCCTGGCCGAGCACCCGGCCACCATGACGCACTCCGACATCGAGCCGGCCACGCAGCGCGAAATGGGCATCACCAGCAGCATGGTACGTCTGAGCATCGGCGTAGAAGACCCGCAGGACATCATCGCCGATTTGTCCCAGGCATTCGGCGACATAGTAGAAGTGGAAGTAGAAGCCGGCTCCCTCTACGACGCGGTGATTTAGTGTTGGAAGTCTCATAATAAACCCGAACGTCATTCCTCGACTTCGCTCGGAATGACGTTCGGGTTTATTGCGGGCTAGGCCCAAGCCCCGCCGTTACCGGCCGTTGTTATCGGCTTCCAGCTCGCCGCCGAGGCGCAGCAGCAGGGTGCTGAGTTGGGAGAGGCCGACGCGGCGCTCTTCCGGGGCCTGCGGCATTACATCCACAATCTGGGCGCCGAGCATGCCGAGCGAACGGCCGATGGCGGGCCCATCGAGCTTGCCGCTGCTGAGCAGGGACTGCAGATTGCCGATTTCGCGGGCGATGTTCTGAAAGTCAGGAATACCGCTCTGCAGAAACTGCTGTTGCCAGGCTTCGGTGTTGCTCATGACCTCGCTCAGGGGCACGGAGGTCAGGCCGCTTTGCAGGGCGTGGATGGTGTCGGCCAACAGGTCAGCGTTGGCGGTGTCGGGGTTTGCCATGGCAAGAATAGCTCAGTGGGAAGTGGTAGGAGAAGAGGCGTAGGTGGTCAGGCGGCCCGCGTTGCGCAGAATGGTGCAGGCGCGGTGGGCACTGGCTTCCTTGTCTTTGATTTCGAGCATAATGTCGGCGTCGATGCCGCGCAAATCTTCCAAAAAGGCCTCAAACAAGTCTTCCTGAATGGTGGCGACGTGTTTGCCTTTTCGCTCGCCGGGGGCCTGCGAGCTGTAGTCAATCATGAGCGGGCCGTCCTGCGTGGGGTGCCAGGTGGCAGCTGCCAGCTGCAGGGCCATGGTCATGGGCTCCCCGCTATTCAGGCATTCGTGGTGGAAGTTGTCGAAGAGCACGGGCACGCCCACGGCGTTGTAGAGGCGCAGGCAGTCCTGCAGCGCGTACAGCCGGTCGTCGTTTTCGACCACCAGGCGGGCTTTTACGGCTTCGGGCAGGGTTTTGTAAGTAGCAATCCACCGGGCCAGGGCGCCTTCCCGGTCGCCGTACAGGCCGCCGGCGTGGATCTGCAGCTTGGCTGTGGAGTCCAGCCCCATCAGATCGAGCATGGAGCCCTGGTACACCAGCTCATCGATGCTGCGCTGCACAATACCGGCGTCGGGGGAGTTAAGCACCACGAACTGGTCGGGGTGAAACGACACCCGCAGGTCGTTGGCCTTGATGTAGTCGCCGATGGAGCGGAATTCCGCCGCGAAGCGCGTCTGCCAGGGGTACGTATTGATGGGGTGCGAACCGAAGGGCACCACGCCCGAGCCGATGCGGAAAAACCGCAGCTCGTGCTGCACATTAAACTCCAGAATGCGCTGCAGGCACGCCAGGTTGTTGCTGACAGCTTGTTCCACGCGCTCGGCGGAGTACGAAGCCAGCCGGAAGGTGCTGGTGGCAGTGCAGTCCAACGACTCGTTGACGCAGGGATACCCGATTCTCATATTCGGGCTTACGCCGCCGGGCCGCGCCGGGTTCGGACACTGCCGGCTTAGGGCTTCGGGGCCAGCGCGCCAGCCGGGGGCTGAATCGGCTGCACGGGCGTGGCCGGCAGCGAGGAAGGCAGGTGCCAGGGCACCGTTACGGGCACGCGCAGGGAGTCCTCCACCTCGTAGCCTTTGTTGATGAGGAAAAACCGGTTGTAGGCGCGGCGCTTGGCCCGCTCGGCCTCGATGCGCTTTTCCTCCTCGATTGCCTCCATCTTCCGCCGTTGCGCGCCTTCGCGCGAAAACTGGTCGTAGAGCAGGCTGATCGGGCTCATCAGCGTCGGTACCGGGGCTTTGGGGGCCGTGGAGTCGACGGGGAACAGCGGTTTGGGCTTGGGCGGGCGCTTCACCGCATTGGGCGGCGGGGCCTGGCGGCGCACGTTGCGCAGGGCCCGGCGGATGGTTTCGTCGTCGGGGCGGCCCTCACGGATGGTTACGCCGGTGAGCTGCACGCTGGCCCGCATCAGCTTGATCTGCACGATGAGCTGCGACAGGCCCGTGCCGCCGAGCGGCATGCGGTACGTCTCGTAGCCGATGGCGCGAAACTCCAGCGTATCGGTGGGCCGGGCCGTGATGCCGAAGTCGCCCTGGTCGTCGGCCACCACGCCGCGCTTGCTGCTGATGTTCACGACCGACGCGCCCGCAATGGGCTTGCGCGTCTGCTTGTCGCTCACCGAACCGGTGACGCGCACCTGCGCGGCGGCGCTAAGGGCCGTGAACAGCCACAACAGGGCCGCAAGGCCCAGCAAGCGGCCCGGCATAGAAGACAAACGTTTCAAGCAATCAGTCATTCAAAGCGGCACAACACCAAGTCGATGGACAAAGTTAACCCTAACTCGTGCGGTAAGGAGGCAAAAAAAGGCCGGGTCGGTTGGCACCGACCCGGCCTTTCCGGGAATTTATCGACTAACGCGCCGTTTGGCTCGGCGTTTAGTCACCGACTTTGGTTTTTACCTTGCCGTTTTCCTTCACTTTGAGCTTGTTGCCGTCCGCATCTTTAAACTTGGCTTTGTCCACGGCCATGCCCGTACCGCCGCTCATGTTCGAGGACGACGAGGCGCCGGTTTCGGTCGTGGTGCTGGTCGAGTTCATGTCCGACGACATACTCGCGTCGTCGCTGGCCATCGAGCCATCCGATTCCATCGTCGAGCCATCCGACATGCTCCCCGGGGAGGTCGTCATGTAGTTGTCCTCGATGTATTCGGGGCGGCTCGATTCGTAGGTCGAGTACTGGGTCGGGTCGGTGAAGATGCTCTTCATCTCGGTATCCGTTTCCGAGTACACGTCGCGCATGGCGGCGGCCATGCCGGCGGTGTCAGAAGCGTATTTGCTGTGCAGCTCGCCAAGGCGCTTGGAGCGGTTGTAGTAGGCCGTGCGCACCTTGGCGCGGGTGGCCTCGTCCAGCTTCATTTTGGTAGCCATATCGCCGGCAATGCGGTCGGCGCGGGTGTTGTAGTCCGCGTCCGAGTATCCGCCCATGGCGGCCGAGCCCGAGCCGGCAGCGTCGGTGCTGGTAGTCGTGGTGGCATCGGTGGCGGCTGTATCAGCCGATTTGTCCTGCGAGCAGGATGCCATCGTCAGCGCGCCGGCCAGCGAGAGCAACATGAGGTATTTTTTCATGGGAGTGGTGTCTTGGGAGAAGTCAGAAACAGAACAGGACAATACCCGGAGGAATTGTCCTGTTGCCTTATACGCCAGCTGGTTGAGCGCGTTTCTTACTCTACCATAAATTATCCCCGTCGCAGCTCAAACACGGTGATTTCGGGCAGGAAACCTACCCGGCCGGGGTAGCCGATGAAGCCCAGGCCGGTATTGACGTACAGATACTGCGTGCCGCGCTGGTACAGGCCCGCCCACTGCTTGTACACGTACTGCACCGGGCTCCACTTCATCCACGATAGGTTCACGCCGAACTGCATGCCGTGCGTGTGGCCCGAGAGCGTGAGGTCGATGTCGGGGTACTGATGCACCTCGCCGTCCCAGTGCGAGGGGTCGTGCGAGAGCAGAATCTTGAACGGCGCCGTGGGGTCGGCCGCGGCGTGGGCTTTGTCGAGCTTGCCGTACTGGGTGAAGCCACGGGCACCCCAGTTCTGCACGCCCAGGATGGCAATTTTCTCGCCGTTGCGCTCCACCGTGCGGGCCTCGTCGAGCAGTAGCTCCCAGCCGATTTTGGCGTGGTTCTGCTTGATGCGGGCCAGGTTGGCCTCCTTGGCCCGCGGGCCGCCGAGCTCCATCCAGTTCACGTAGTCGGAGTAGTCGTGGTTGCCGAGAATGGAGTAGATGGGCAACTGCGACTTAATGCCGGCCAGGGTGTCGATGTGCTCCTCCACCTCGGTGGCAAAGTTGTTGACCAGGTCGCCGGTCATGAACACGAGGTCAGCGCCTTGCTGGTTGATCAGGTCCACGGCGCGGCGCAGCGGCTCCTTGCTCTGAAACGAGCCGGTGTGCAGGTCCGAAATCTGCAGCAGCTTGAAGCCGTCGAAGGAGGCCGGCAGGTTGGGGAAGCGCAGCACCACGCGCTTCACGGTGTAGTCGGTGCCGCCCTTTACCATGCCCCACAGCAGGGACACGAACGGTACCGCACCGGCCACTAGGGCGGCTTTGCTCAGAAATTCACTGCGCGAAATAGCCCGGCCGTTGCTGTTGCCAGTCGGCGAGGAGCCCAGCTGAAAGGCCCAGCGGCCCAGGCGTACCAGGTCTTCGAGCAGCAAAGGGATGACCACCACCACCTTCGCGGCAATCATGGCCAGCAGCAGGCCGCCCAGGTAGGCTTTGTAGGAGGCGTGCTCGCGCCGGTTGCTCATGGCCCAGATGCCCAAGCCCCAGACAACCACCGTCAGCACCCAGTACAGGGCCGTGACGAGGCGGCGCGTCGTGGGCTCGGTGTGCTGCACCATGGTGCGCACGGCCTGAAAGCCGTACCATTCGCCGAACACGACGAAGGCCAAAAACAGGAAAGGAAAGAGACTTCGTGACATAGATGAAAGGCAAACCCGCCTGCATACGATTGGTTCGGGCGGGTAGCTGCACGCAGACAGACGCGTGAGCCGGTTTTTTACTTTACTTAGGCCAGTAACAATTCCGGTGCCGTATGAATTCGCTTGACATCCTGTCGGAAGAGGCTGCCCCGAGCGGCAGCTACCAGCCACCCCAGAGCTTCAGCATCAAGAGCTGGGCCGAAGAAGACCGCCCCCGCGAAAAACTGCTGCTGAAGGGCCGCGCCGCCCTTTCCGACGCCGAGCTAATGGCCATTCTGCTCGGTTCGGGCACCCAAAAGCTCTCCGCCGTGGACGTGGCCAAGCTGGTGCTGGCCGCCACCGGCAACGACCTGAACGAGCTAGCCAAGTTGTCGGTAAAGGAGCTGATGCGCCACAAAGGCATTGGCGAGGCCAAGGCCATAACCATCGTGGCGGCCCTGGAACTGGGCCGGCGCCGCAAGGAAACCGCCGCTGCGGAGCGTGTCACCATCACCTGCTCCACCGATATCTACAACCTCATCCGGCCCAACCTGCAGGACTTGCCCCACGAGGAGTTCTGGGTGATTCTGCTCAACCGCGCCAACGTGGTGATGCGGCAGGAGAAGATCAGCAGCGGCGGTGTGGCCGGCACCGTGGCCGACCCGAAGATGATTTTCAAGCACGCCCTGGAAAAGCTGGCCTCGTCGGTTATCCTCGTGCACAACCACCCCAGCGGCAACCGCCAGCCCTCCGCCGCCGACATCATGCTCACCAAGAAGCTCAAGGAAGCCGGAAACTTCCTCGACCTACCCGTGCTCGACCACCTCATCTACACCGACCGCGGCTACTATAGCTTCGCCGACGAGGGCATTTTGTAGGGTCGGTTCACCTAGAGCCTGTTATGGACTAGTAGGCAGGAAAACGCCTTTGGCTAAGAGCAAGGCAACGAAGGCCAAGAAGTGGAATTGCTGCATGGTCAGCGCGAGGCGTTCGTAGTCGCGGGCCAAGCGGCGGAA
>NZ_MVBC01000029.1 GCF_002007105.1 Hymenobacter sp. CRA2
TGGCTCAACTGCTTCCGCCGCCTAGTGGTCGACTACGAGCACCTGCCCGAAAGCCACGCCGCCTGGATTCTCTGGGCCAACATCACGCTCTGCCTAAATCGAATCACCTAATTCCCCAACACGCTCTAATGCACGGCGTTTCCGCTTTAGGAGGAAACGCCGCCTGAATAGAGGCTATCATTTCACCGACACCGATTTGGATAAGCGTACCAGATTGTCAAAGGCATCGGCGGCGTCGCCGGAAAGCGCGTCTAGCTCGTTGTTATCAATCAAGCCTAATTCTTCATTTACCAATGACTGAACGCCGCCATTCTCTACTTGGTAACAGGCAAATTCCTTGGGGTTAATCCAACTGGCTTCGGGTACGATGGCAGCTACTTCTGCTTTGCGCTCGGGGTGATTTTTGGCTACTTGGTAGGCGTAGAGTAGGAGGTTAAGGTGAGATAGGATGTATGGGCTATGAGTTGTAAGTGTTAAATCGTTTTCTGCCTTTGTGCACTTCTCCACTAACCAATTGAGTAAACCCTGTTGTGCAGTGGGGTAAAGGTTTAACTCTAATTCTTCTACTATAAAACTTTGTGGGGAAGAAGTATTCCGGCTAAGTTTCTCCAAAAGTACCATTAACGGTGTTGCTGATTGTATACCACTGGCTGTTTCAAGCAACATCAGAAGTTCTGTTCTGTGAGGAATTTTTATAAAGTCTTTGCCGTCAATATGCAAATAGGTGACATCTAAAAACGGTATAGAGAGTTCTGGTATTTCCTTCCTTGATAACGAAAAGTTGTTAGCAAAGTCTAATAATAACTTAGGAAGGCCAATATCATCACGCATCAAACCTGCCCAAGAATACTCAACTGCTGGCACAAAAATTCTTTCTGATGGTATATAGTGAGGAATTGATTTAATAACCAATTGGTCCATTGCATCGATAGAAGCCCTAGTAGCAACATCCTTTACCAAGTTAGCAATGATTTGTTTGTGCTTATCTGACTTAACATCATTAAAGTCTTTGATAGATATAGTCGTCAATAAATCATCAATGAATTTTTGCCCATAGTCTCTCATCGCAGCCGATAGAGAATCATTAAATTTTAAATCTGCGTCTTCAACATAGAAGGCATAGTCACCAAAAACCCATTTAAAAACGGATTCGCTGTTTCGATGAGAATTAAGATTGAATTGTTTCAGCGTAGAAATATTAGCGTTAGGTTCGCCCAATGGTTTAACGTCTCGGCAAATAGCCGCCAGCTTCGCCAGCGTACTTTTTCCCCCACCCGTAGGCCCAATGAACACCGTGACTTTCTTAAAGTCCACCGTCGCATCCTTAATCGGGCCGAAGTTTTTGACAATTAGTTGCTCGTTCATAATTCCAAAGTCAGAGGCAGGTGCCAAAGGTAACAACGCAAACGGCCGCTGTTCCTACGAGGAACAGCGGCCGTTGCAGTAAAATGAAGCCCTACTTCTGGAAGCCCCAGGCGCGGAGCTGGGCCTTGTATTCCTGCTTATCGGGGTAGTTGCCGTCGAGGACTTTGGCCAGGCTGCTGAGCACGGTTTCTACCTCGGCTCGCATAGTGTCCTTCTGGCTGACGGCGGCCGATACGGCCCCGCTGGCGGCGGTAATTTGCTGGAGCAGTTGCGGGTAGCGCTCGGCAATGGGCTGCCAGAAGGCGAGGCCGTAGTCGCCGTCGGCGATGTTTTCGGTGGTGAGGCCCTGCACCAGCGTTTTCAGCGCGGCGGCACGGCGGCTACGGTCCCGGTCGAGGATGTAGGTACCATCGTACTTGATGATGCCCATGGTAGGGTAGTGGGCCGGGGCGGCTTTCTTGTTGTACTTGTCGGTCAGCCGGTTTTTGACGCGGTACAGGTTGGCTTCGATGAGCGCATCGAGGTTGAGCAGCTCGTCGGCGTCGATGGGGCGGGCGCTGCCGGCCTGCTGGCGCGAAGCCACGGCGAGCGTGTACGTCTCGGTCAGCTGCAGGAATCGGGCGGCGGTGCAGTGGCGCAGCGTCAGCCAGGTTTCCGTTTGCCAGTGCCGGGCCACAAACTCGGCCATGGTGGCCAACTGTTGGTCGTTGGCAGGTAAGAGAGGGGCTTTGCGCGGCTTGCGCACAGCAAGGGTAGTTTCCATAATATTAGAGAAGAGAATAAAGTGGGGATATAAGGTAGTGGAATGGCCGAGCTTACCCAGCACGACGGCCAAAAATATCTTGACGAGTACTACAAGGCCGTTTGGGCGTGCCAAGATGCCCTTGTGGAGTACTACAAGGGTGTTTTGTCGTGCAGAAACTGCCTTGCGGAGTACTACAAGGGTCTTTTGTGATGCAGAAAGACCCTTGTAGTACTCCGCAAAGGTCTTTTGTCGTGCAAAAACAGGCTTGTGGAGTGCTCAGGCGCCTAAGCCCAGTGCCCAGGCCGCTGGAGAGCCGCATAATCTGACCAAGCCTCTTGCTCCGTACATAAGGGCCACCCGTCACCCGCCCGCCGATGCGCCTGTTCTTTCTGCTCTCATTGCTCGTGGCCACGCTGCTCAGCTGGAGCTGCACCGAGTCTTCACCCGAGCCCACCCCGGCCGGCCCGCCGCCCACCAATCCGCCCGCGCCCAGCGGCGCCGTCAGCTTTCTGGCCCTCGGCGACTCCTACACCATCGGGCAGAGCGTGCCGGCCGCCGACCGGTGGGTGGTGCAGCTGGCCGGCATGGCCCAGGCCGAAGGGCTGCAGCCGCCCGATATCATTGCCCGCACCGGCTGGACCACCGGCGAGCTGCAACAGGCCATTGCGGTGGCCAATAATCAGCAGACGTACGGGCTGGTGTCGCTCATGATTGGCGTCAACAACCAGTACCGCGGGCTGCCGCTGGCCGCGTACCGGACCGAGTTTCGGGGCTTGTTGCAGACGGCCATCCGCTTTGCCGGCAACCGCCCCGGCCGGGTGCTGGTGCTGTCCATCCCCGACTGGGGCCAGTCGCCGCAGGGCCAGCGCGCCGACCCGCCGCGCATCGGGCAGGAAATCGACCAGTTCAACGCCGCCGCCCAACAGGAATGCGCCGCCGCGGGCGTGGCCTTCGTGGGCATCACCGACCTGACGCGCGCCGCTGCCGGCGACGCCACGCAGTTTGCCCCCGACGGGCTGCACTACTCCGGCGCGCAAATGCGCCAATGGGCCCAGCGCGCCCTGCCCGTGGTGCAAGGGCTGCTGCGGTAGGAGAGAGGCGCCGGATTTTAGCGGGCGGCCACCGTGGCCGTTTCGCAGCGGCGCTTCACCACGTGCAGAATGCGCCGCTGAATCTCGCTCATCACGTAGTCCGTCCACAGGCCCGCGTAGGGGTTGAGGCGCGTGCTCAGGCGCTGCTGGCTGTAGAGCAGCAGGCGCGTGCGGCCGCCGGGCAGCGGTTGTAGCTCGTAGGTGCCGCGCAGCACGTCGAAAAAGCGGCCGCCCACGGTCACGTGCTCGTCGAAGGTGGTGGGCGGAATGGTGGCCGTGTTCGGCTTGATGCTGAAGGAGAGCCGGCGCTGCGGCTGCCACTCGTCCACCGTTTCAATGAATTCCACGCCCCGCTCGAAGGTGGCGTGGCGCACCCCGCCGACGCCCTCGTGGGTAAGGGTAGCTTCCACGGGCCGCGGGAAGCCGATGCGGTCCACGAAGCTCCGGCCCAGGTCGGTGGCGCGAATGGGCGGCACCCGGATGATGTGCTGCCAGACCACGGCGGGCGGGGCCGTGATGTCCACCACGTTTTCCACGCGCCGCTGGCTGTCGGGAGCCGCCACGCGGGTTTCCGCTACCGCCGCCAGCAGCGGCAGCACGGCCAGGGCCGTCACCACGGCCGCGTTGCGCGGCTGGTCGTCGTCGCGCTCGAAGAGCTGGTACAGATAAGCGCCCACCGAAGCCATAATCAGGAATAGCGGCAGGATGATGATCAGGCAGATGGCGCCTTCCAAATGCGCCAGAAACGCCACTGCCAGAAACAAGCCGACCGTCAGCCACGGCGCCAGCCAGTAGCGCCGGAAGTTCGACTCGGTAGGGGGCGTAAAGTGCACCGTGAGGGCGCCCAGGCCCACCGGCACGCCCACCAGAAACGCCAGCATCAGCAGGCCGCCCGATTGCTGGAAGGGGCCCGCGTTGAACAGCAGACGGAAAAACAGCGCGTAGGCCACGCCCGCTAGCACCGCGGCCAGGTAAGGCGTGTAACGACGGGTAACGAAGCGCATAGTCATAAACTAAGCGCTAAAGGTAACCAGGCGCAGCAAGCACCCGCGCTGCCGGCTTAGCTATGCTCCAGAATCCGCTCCCGGTGCAGCACGCCCCACTGGCGTATCTCGCCGATGACGCGCTCCAGCGTGCGGCCGTAGTCGGTCAGGGCGTATTCCACCGAAATCGGCACGGTATCGAACACGGTGCGCCTCACCAGCTCGTGGCTTTCCAGGTCCTTCAGCTCCTGCGACAGGACCTTGGCCGTAACGCCGATTTCGCGCTGAATTTCCTTGAAGCGCCGCTCCTTCAGCGAGAGCAGCATGATGATGGGAATCTTCCACTTGCCACCGAGTACGTCCATGGCGTCGCGCACGGGGCGTAGGTAAGCATTGCAGGCTTGGGGACTAGACATAGCAGAAGCAAAGTACGCGGTGAGGGTTTCGGTGAAGTAACCGGTATCCCGCAGGTTAGTTGCAACAAATGTACATACATGAATTTCTACCTTTGTCTTGTTATCGGCGTAAGCGGTAACCCAACTCTGAAACCAACTCCCCGGCTCCGCCGGTAACCCCCTAACTATTACAGCCATGGCCACCACCAAATGGGTTCTTGACCCCACCCACAGCGAAGTTCAGTTCAAGATTAAGCACCTCGTGATTTCGACCGTTACCGGCTCGTTCAAGAAGTTCGAGGGCACGGCCGAAACCGAAGGCGACTCGTTCGAAAACGCCCACGTGCGCTTCTCGGCCGATATCGACAGCATCGACACCAACCAGGAGCAGCGTGACCAGCACCTGAAGTCGGCCGACTTCTTCCACGCCGAGCAGCACCCCAAGCTGGTATTTGAATCGACGGGCCTGCGCAAGACCGGTGACGACACCTACAAGCTGCAGGGCAACATGACCATCCGCGACGTAACCCGCCCCGTGGAGCTGGACGTGGAGTACGGCGGCACCGCCACCGACTTCTACGGCAACGAAAAGGCCGGCTTCGAAGTGAGCGGCAAAATCAGCCGCAAGGAGTTCGGCCTGACCTGGAACGGCATCACCGAAGCCGGCGCCATCGTGGTGAGCGACGACGTGAAGCTGTTTGCCAGCGTGCAGTTTGCCAAAGTAAAAGAAGAGGTAGCCGCCTAAGCTGCTTGCCCCGCCTCAGCAATGCGGACGGGGGAGTTCGGGCCCGCGCCGCGCTGGCAGACCAGCGCTGGGCAACGGCCTGAGAGAAGTCCGCCTTGCTGCTCTTTACTGCTTGGCCTTGGGCCAACGCCGAAAGCCACTCCTGCCCCGGGAGTGGCTTTCGTTTTTTGCTCAGGTACCACCCACAGGCTACCGCTTGGCCCGATTGCGCGGTTTTCGCCAACTTCGGGGCGCGGTTTGTGCCGCTTACCTCATCACTCCCAAGCACCCCGCCCGTGGTACCTGACCAGGATGCACTGACCCAAAGCGGCCGCGTACACATCGTGTGCGCCGAGCCCAGCATTGCCAACCACTTCCTCGCCGAGCTGCGCGACGTGAACGTGCAGCGCGATTCGCTGCGCTTCCGTCGCAACCTGCAGCGCCTGGGCGAAATCATTGCCTACCGCATCAGCTCCCAGCTCGACTACACCCACCAAACGGTGCAGACGCCGCTGGCCGAGTCGACGGGCGAGCTGCTGTCGGATTTTCCGGTGCTGGCCACGGTGCTGCGCGCGGGCCTGCCTTTCCACCAGGGCTTCCTGAACTACTTCGATCAGTCGCCCTCGGCCTTCGTGGCGGCGTACCGCATCGAGGCCACTTCGCGGGTGGAAGTGCAGGTGGACTACCTCTCGGCCCCCAACCTCGACGGCCGCGTGCTCATCCTGGCCGACCCCATGCTGGCCACCGGCAAGTCTTTGGCTCTGACGTACCGCGCCATGCTGCGCTTCGGCCGGCCCCGGCAGGTGCACATTGCCGCCGTCATTGCCTCGCCCGAGGGCGTGCAGCACGTGATGCAGGAAGTGCCCGAGGCCCAGCTCTGGCTAGCCGCTATGGACGACCACCTCAACGAACACGCGTATATTGTGCCTGGCCTCGGCGACGCGGGGGATTTGGCCTACGGCAGCAAGCTCTAGCCGCTGAGCTGCCTCCACCACTGGCGGGAACCTGCCGCCGCGCCGCCGGGTATACCGGTTATGCCGCCTTTGCTTTGCCCGAGATGCTCAACGCCTTCCTGCTCATGATGCCGCACGTGGTGAAATACGCGTCCGTCTTCCTGCTCAGCATGGTAAAGTTTTTTGGTGGTCCGCTGGCCGGAGCAGCGGCGGGGCTGCCGTTTATGGCCATCTGGGCCCTCACCGTAGCCGGCATGATGACCAGTGTGGTCGTCTTTACCGGGGTAGGGCGGGCGTTTACAGCCCACCTACAGCGGCGGCGGCGCCTGCGGCATCAGCCCATCTTTACCCGCCGCAGCCGACAGATCGTGCGCGTGTTCAGCCGCTTCGGTATCGGCGGCATTGCGTTTCTGACGCCGATTCTGTTCACCCCCATCGGCGGAGCCGTTATTGCTACTCTGTTAGGGGTCAAGCGCCAGCATATCCTGCTGCACATGCTTTGGAGCGCGCTGCTTTGGGGCGCCGCGGGGGCTTTCCTGGCTATTCGCTTCAGCCATTTGTTTATCCGGCACTGAGTAGCTATTCAGCAAGCAGAAACCCTATTTGTAAACTAGCCCGTCATTCAGAGCGAAGCAAAGAATCTCGCGTGCTGACGTCCGGTAGTAAGCTCAAAAGAGAAATTACTATCCGACTAAACACGCGAGATTCTTCGCTTCGCTCTGAATGACGGGCTAGTTTAATTCTACTTGCGCCGCGCGTTGCGGTTTTTGGCTGCTGCGGCCCGAGCTGCTTTGGCCGTCGGCGACGACGCCCGGCCCTTGGACGGATTCACCTTGCTGCCTTTCTTGCTGCGCTCGGGGCCGTCGTAGGTTTTGCCTGTGCGCTTATCGATGGTGACACCGGTCTTCAGCCACTCCTGCTTTTCGTGGAAGGCGCCCTTAAAATCGGGGTCTTCCTTGCGGCGCAAGGCGTCTAGTTCGCGGGCCATGCGCTGAGCCTCTTCGAAGGGCGTTTCCGTCACCTTCACTTCGGCGGGCATGTCCTGCTGCGGAATCGGCTGGCGCATGAGCTGTTCGATGCGCTCCACGTGCGGCATTTCAGCCGGCGTGGCGAAGGTGATGGCGGCGCCGGTCAGCTCGGCCCGGCCAGTGCGGCCGATGCGGTGCACGTAGTCGTCGTAGATGATGGGCACGTCGAAGTTGATGACGTGGCTCACGGCCGGCACATCGATGCCGCGGGCGGCTACGTCGGTAGCCACCAGGAAGCGGACATTGCCCTCGCGGAAGGCGTCCATGGAGTTCAGGCGGGTATTCTGGCCCTTGTTGCCGTGAATTACGCGCGCCTCGCCCTCAATTTTGCGTTGGAGAAAGTGGTGGATGTTGTCGGCCGTTTCCTTGGAGCGAGCGAAGATGATGACGCGGTTAAACGCTTCCGTGTCCTTCACCAAGTGCTCTAGCAGGTGAATCTTGGTCAGGAAGTTAGGCACTTGATACAGCGTCTGCGCCACCGTCGAGGCAGGGGCTGCCGAGGGCGTTACCTCGATTTTGACCGGGAATTCCAGGAACTCGCCGCTTAGCTCTTCTACTTTCGGCGGCATGGTGGCCGAAAACAGCATGTTCTGCCGCTTGCGCGGAATGATTTCGAGCAGGCGCCGGATCTGCGGCATAAAGCCCATATCCATCATCTTATCGGCCTCGTCGAGCACCAGCGTTTTCAGTTCCTTCAGCACCAGGTCGCCGCGGGAGTACAGCTCCATCAGCCGGCCGGGCGTGGCCAGCAGAATGTCGACGCCCTTGAGCACGGCTTCGGAATGCGTCTTGACGCCTACACCGCCGTACACGGCCACAATGCGCAGATCGGTGTATGTAGCCAGCTTCTTCAGGTGGCTCTCAATCTGCAAAATCAGTTCCCGGGTAGGGGCCAGCACCAGGGCCCGCGGGTGGGTGCCTTGGGCGTACTTTACTTTCATGAGCAGTGGCAGACCAAAGGCGGCGGTTTTGCCGGTGCCGGTCTGGGCCACGCCGAGCAGGTCGTGGCCGGCCAGCAGCAGTGGAATGGCCTGTTGCTGCACGGGCGTAGGTCGCTCAAAACCGGCTTCCGCCACGGCCGTGAGCAGCTGCTTGTTCAGCTTGAAGTCGTCGAACGATTGCGGCAGGGTGGCGTGGTCAGGAGTCGGTTCAGTCATATCAATCAGCAGCTAGTGCCCCGCAAAGGTACGCCGAAAGGCTGGGCGGCTCAGGCAAATACGTTTTGGTAGGCCCGAAATCGTAAATTTTTTGTCCCCTGTATTTGGTAAAAACGGTGTCTTGCTCTACTTTTGCCATCCTAAACCAACACGGTAGGTATAGCTCAGCTGGTTAGAGCGTCGGATTGTGATTCCGAAGGTCGTGGGTTCGAGCCCCATTACTTACCCTCTCAGGTCCCCGGAACTTTCGCTCCGGGGACTTTTTTTTGTCAAACGGGGTTTTAGCCCGCAACTTGAGACTTTCCTCGCAACACCCTGATTCTTCTGCTATGAGCTTGGTCGTAATCGGTACCGTGGCCTTCGACGCCATCGAAACGCCCTTCGGCAAAACCGACAAAATCGTAGGCGGCGCCGCCACTTTTGCCTCCCTGGCCGCTTCCTACTCCGTCAAGCCCGTCAAAATCGTCTCCGTTGTTGGTGACGACTTCCACGACCGCGACATCATGCTGCTGCAAGAGCACGGTGTGGACGTGGAAGGCCTGCAGATCAAGCAAGGTGAAAAGTCCTTCTTCTGGGCCGGCAAGTACTCCCGCGACCTGAACTCGCGCGACACGCTGGCGACGGAATTGAACGTGCTGGCCGATTTCGATCCTATCATCCCGGATTCCTACCAGGATTGCAAGTACCTGATGCTGGGCAACCTCACTCCGCAGATTCAGCGCCTGGTGATTCAGCGCCTGGTGAACCGCCCCAAGCTCATCGTGATGGACACGATGAACTTCTGGATGGATGTGGCCATGGAAGAGCTGCTCGAAACCATTCAGATGGTGGACGTGCTGAGCATCAATGATGAGGAAGCCCGTCAGCTTTCGGGTGAGTACTCGCTGGTGAAGGCAGCGCGCAAGATTCTGGCGCTCGGGCCGAAGTTTCTCATCATCAAGAAAGGTGAGCACGGCGCGCTGCTTTTCCACAAAAAGCAGATTTTCTTCTGCCCGGCTCTGCCGCTGGAAGAAGTATTCGACCCGACCGGTGCCGGCGACACCTTCGCGGGCGGCTTTATCGGCCACATCGCTGCCACCGACGACTGCTCGTTCGAAAACCTGAAGCGCGCCGTGATTCACGGCTCGGCCATGGCCTCGTTCTGCGTGGAAAAATTTGGCACGGAGCGCCTGCTGAATCTGACGCAGGAGGAAATTCAGGAGCGCGAAAAACAGTTCGGCGACCTGGTGCGCGTGGAAGAAGTGCTGGCTTAAGGCAACCCGGCGGCGAGAGTAGGGGTAAAAGTAAGTAGTTGTTTCCCCATAACGACCTCCCGCCATGTCACAGAGCAAAAGCAAACACAACCATAACAAAAACCAGTCGATGATTCCCGGTGGCATGCAGCCCGACCAGCTGCCCGGCGACCCGGAATCGGAAAAGGTTAAGGGCAGCGGCAATTCTACTCAGAATCAGCAGCAGAACTACATCACCGAGACTGGCAACCAGATCAAGAACAACACGCCCGGCGGCAATGCCAACGAGCAGCGCCACGGCAACACCAACAAGCCGCGCAACAACCCGCAAGGTAATTGGCCGATGTCGGTGGACAGCAGCCAGAAAGGCCCGGGCCGCAAAGGCGACTAGGCTTGCTAATCGATAAATAGAAAAGCCCCGCTGGATTCTTCCGGCGGGGCTTTTTGCTGGTTGGCTATTCGGGTAGTCTTAGTCGGTAATAGTGGGTGAAGCGGGTACCCTCATCATCCGGTTTGCTCGCCTTGATCAGGAGCGTGTGGTCATCGGCCCAGTGCAGGCCCTCGGGCGTCCAAGCAGCGTTGCGCCGCCAGGCCAGCTGCGGCCGGCCCGCAGCATCAAGCTGCCAGACGCTCAAGCCGTCGGTCTGGTAGATATCCTGATAAGCGTTGGCGGCCGATACGATGCGCCGGCCCGAGGGAGAAAAGCTCGGGTAGTCGTCAACCAGCACCCGATGACCGGTGCGCTGGTGTACCAGCAGGTAGTCGCCGCCCTCGTAGTAACCCACCTCCACCAACCAGTAATCCGACTGCGGCAAAGTGCCCAAGTACAAGTAGCTGGTAGCTGAATCACAGTCGCAGCTGGTATCGGTGAGGCGCACCGGACGGGCGGCGTTAGGATAAAACAGTAGGTTACCCCGGCGCTGCACGCGACCCTGGCTTTGGCTTAGGCGGGGGCCTCCAGCTTCTGCGTCCCGCTGCCGTCCGCCGTCGAATCATAGGGTAGTCCGGCAGGCGAGGTACAGCGGGTACTTGCGCAAAAACTGCGGCGTAACCGGTGCCCAGGGTACTACCTGGTTGTGCGGTAAGAGGAAAGTATCGGTAGGGGCGGCTTTAAGAGGCGCTGGCGAAGCGGACGCAGCGTACTTGTCGGACTGGCGGGAATCAGGTGCGGTTTCGCAGGCGCCCAGTAGCAGAATGCTCAGCGGTAAAAATAAGCGGATAGTCATGGTATAAGCTAGTCGTCTGCCCGGCAAAGCCAAGCACCTGCTAATCTAATCCGGCAACGTCATGCGCATCACGCGGGTATCCACGTCGCCATTGTGGATAAAGTCCTGCTCGAACAGAATGGTATGCCCATCGAGCCAGCGCGGCTGGCTGACGCCCCATTCCGTTTGCCGTTCCCAGAGCAATTCGGGGTGGCCGCTGTGCATGCTCCACACCTGCAGGCCGCTGGGCTCGTAGCGGGCCAGCACGTCGGAAGAGCCGCAGACGAAGTGCTGGCCATCGGGGGATATGGAAGGCGGGCTCCACACTACCGTTTGGCGGCCGGTCTGCTGATCCACCAGCAAGTAGTAGCCGCCTTCGTAGAGCCGCACGGCAATCAGCCAGTGGTGAATACGTGGCAGCGTGGCTACATACTCGTAGAGCACACTGGTATCGTAGTTCTCGGTCGGGTTGTTGACGAGGCGCACGGCCTTGCCGTTTTGGCAGCGCAAAGCCAACGTGCGGCCGCTGCGCTGAGCGGTGATGCCAGCCTTGCGCAAGCGGCGGCGCTCTTCGGCTTCGGGGTCCAGCTCGTCGCCTTCGCCGGCGGCCTCGTTGATGAGCCACTGCTGCACGGGCAGCCGCTCGTAGGTGTCGCGGGAGCCCGGATACAGGCGCACCAGCCGCTCGCCGACCATGAGCGTATCCAAGTGGCTGAAGCGGTAGACCGGGGGCGGTACGGGGCGCTTTCGGGCGGTTGTGGTAGGGTCCTGGCTAACGGGGCGGCTCGGTGGCAGCGTTACGCCCGGTTTGGCACGCTCCGCCGTCTGCATGCGCAGTGAGCAAGAAGTCAGCAGGCACAGACCCCCTAGCACTAGCAGGGCCGGCAGCAGACGAAGCGGAAACATACTCGGGGCAACAGGAGTGGCGAAACGACTAAAAGGCTTGGTTTAGCCACTGGCGGAAGCTGGCCTGCTCGGCCGGCGTAGCGTCGGGGCGCTTGTCCACAGTAATCCTGGACCAGAACCGCCGGCCGGGTTCCGCTTGGAGCGTTACGGTCAGCAACCGGTCTTGGCGGAATACGCTGATATCGTACACCGGTTGTCCGGTGCTGAGCAGGTTTTGCAGGTTCATATCCACCCGCCGGCCGTTGACGGCCACAACCTGGTCGTCCACCGTCAGACAGCGCGCTGCGGGCGAATCAGGGTAGATGTCGGTGACTTCCGTCCGCTCATTCTTGACCACCGTACGGAAGCCGAACAGCCCTTCCGAAGCCGATCCGCTGGCCTGAATCATCAGTGCGCACCCCACGGAATGCAGGGCGGCATCGAGCGGCAGCTCTAGCTCGGCCGTGCCGTAAATATGCTGCTCGAAGTACCAGCTCATATCCTCGCCAGCCACTTCTTCCACGATGCGGCGGTAGTCATCTTCGGTGTAGCCGATGCCGGTTTGACCAAACTCCTGCCACAAGCGACGCATCACGTCGTCGAGGCTGCGCTGGTGACTGTGCAGCTGGCGGATGTGCAAATCGAGCAACAGAGCTACCAGGGCGCCTTTGTGGTACACGGATACCTTGCGGTCGGGCACGCCGGGCTTGTAGCCGTCGAGCCAGAGGTCCATGGAAGCGTCGGCCACCGAGAGGTTGTAGCGGCCGTGGTCGTCGTAGTGCTTGCGCAGTACCGTGTTCAACTCGTCGAAGTACTGATCGGCGGTGCGCACATTGGCCCGGGCCAGCAGGTACTCGCCGTAGTACGTGGTAATGCCCTCGGCCACGAAGCAGGTGCGGAAGTAATTCTCGCGGGTGTAGTCGTAGGGCTGCATTTCGGCCGGGCGAATGGCCTTGATGTTCCAGACGTGGAACAGCTCATGGCAGCTCACGCCGAGAAATTCCTTGTACAGGCCCTCGGTCATCAGCAGCTCGGCCGGCCCGAGCGTCACCACGGTAGAGTTCAGGTGCTCCACGCCGTGGTAGTGCTTGTAGGGAAGAATCTGGTTCAGAAAGTGGTAATCCTGCGCCGGAAAGCCGCCGAACAGCCGCAGCTGCTCTTCCGAAAAGGCCTTGAAGTCGCGCACGATGACTGGCCAGTTGGGCCGCGCCGCCGAGCCCTGCACCCACACGTGAAAGGGCAGGCCGCCGGCTTCGTACTCCGCATGCTGCAGGGTAGGGGAGGCAATCAGCGGTGAATCCACCAGCTGGTCGAAGGAATCAGCCGCCAGCACGTGCCTGCCGACCTCCTTCATGCCACAGGCAATCTGCCAGCCCTCGGGCAAGGCCAAATGCAATTGGCAAGGCTCCGAGCGGCGCCCTTCGGCGTACATGAAGCACTGGATGCCGTTCAGGTACAGCTGCGTCTCGTCGAGCCAAGAGCCGCCGGCGTCCATCTGGTGGGCGTAGAAATTGTACTGCACCCGCACTGTGCGGCCCGCCGCCCCTTCGATCTGCCACCGATCCTTGGTCAGCTTCTGCAGTGCCAAGGGCTGGTCGGAGTGGGCGTCAAATGCCTCTACGCGCTGAATTTTCTGGCCGAAGTTCTGCAGCTCGTAGCGTCCCGGGCGCCAGGCAGGCAGTTGCAACTCCAGCGGCTCCGTGGCCTCGGCGGACACGGCAAGTTGCAGTTGCACTTGCAGATAAAAGGTAAGCGGGTTGGCAAACGAGACGTAGTAGTGAATCATACAGCGCAGCACAATCAAACGCGTAGCAAAGCTACGGCGGAAATACGCAGCGCCGGGGGTAACGGCTTGCCTGAATGCAACTTTCTTTGGCTTGTCGGAATTAGCAATTGCCTTTGTAGATATAAGTCCTTACCTTTGCCGGCCTTACATAACCGTGCCCCGTCATGAAAAGAACGTTTCAGCCTTCTCAGCGCAAGCGCCGTAACAAGCACGGCTTCCGTCTGCGCATGGAATCTGCCAACGGCCGCCGCGTACTCGCCGCTCGCCGCAAAAAAGGTCGCAAAAAGCTCACCGTTTCGGACGAGCACAAACACAAGCGCTAACAGCCCCGTCGCACGGCTGGCTTGCTGAGCGGACCGACCTTGTCTGATTCGGCAACACTCACAGCCGTGCCCCGAGTTTTCATGCCGGGCGCGCGCGCTTACACGTTTTCGAAAGAAGAGCATCTGTGCCGTAAAAAGCTCATTACTGAGCTTTTCGGCCAGGGCTCTTCTTTTGGTTTGTACCCCCTGCGTATGGTGTGGCTGCCACTGGCCGAGCCTACCACTACGCCCCCGCAGGTGCTCGTCAGCGTGTCGAAGCGCACCTTCAAGCGGGCCGTCGACCGCAACTACCTCAAGCGGCTGGTGCGCGAAGCGTACCGGCTGAATAAGCACCGACTCACCGAAGCCGCTGGCGGCCACCGCGTGGGGCAGTTGGCTATTATCTACACGGGGAAGGAAAAAAAGCCTTTCGCCGTCGTGCAGAATAAATTAATTTCAGGGCTAGCGCGTTTGCTACACACTGCCGAGCCGGGGGCTGCGCCCAACAACGCAACTCAATCGGCGGTATAAGTGTCTGTGTTGTACAGCTACTGCCTCCTATGAACGTCCGCAAAACTACCCTTGGCCTTGCCGCCGGTGCTGCCCTGCTGTTTTCTTTCAAATCGGCCACCGACAGTGAGCGGTACTTCGAAATAGCGAAGAACCTCGACATCTTCGCCACCCTGTTCAAGGAGGTCAATACCTACTACGTCGACGACGTGGCGCCCTCCAAGGTGATGAAGACGGGCATCGACGCGATGCTCAAGTCGCTCGACCCATACACCAACTACATCCCGGAGGACGACATTGAGGACTTCCGCACCATGACCACCGGGCAGTACGGCGGCATTGGGGCTATTGTCATCAAGCGGGCGGGCAAAACCATTGTGCAGAATGCTTACGAGGGCTTCCCCGCCCAGAAGGCTGGCTTGCTGCCCGGCGACGAAATCCTGTCCATCAACGGCATCAGCATGGACAAGAAAACTAATGCCGACATCAGCAAGCTGCTGAAAGGCCAGGCCAACTCCACCGTGAAGCTGATGGTGACGCGCTACGGCCAGGATACGCCCGTCGAAATCAACATCACCCGCGACAAGATTCAGGTGGACAACGTGCCTTACTACGGCATGTTGACCAATGACATAGGCTACTTCCAGCTCTCGGGCTTCACCGTGGATGCCTCGCGCGAGGTGCGCAACGCGGTGGCCAAGCTGAAAGAGCAGGGCGCGAAGAAAATCGTGTTCGACCTGCGCGACAACCCCGGCGGCCTGCTCAACGAGGCCGTGAACATCTCGAACCTGTTCGTGGACAAGGGGCTCGACATCGTGAGCACCAAGGGCAAGGTGACGGAGTGGAACAAGACCTACAAGGCGCTGGATGTGCCGCTGGATACCCAGATTCCGCTGGCTATTATCACGTCCAACCGTTCGGCTTCGGCTTCCGAAATCGTGACGGGCGTGATGCAGGACTACGACCGCGCCGTGGTGGTAGGGGAGCGGACCTTCGGTAAAGGCTTGGTGCAGGCCACCCGCCCGCTGAGCTACAACTCGCAGCTGAAGGTGACGACGGCCAAGTACTACATCCCGAGCGGCCGCTGCATTCAGGAAATTGACTACACCCACCGCGCCGACGATGGCACGCTGGGCAAAGTGCCCGACTCACTGCGCACCGCCTTCAAAACGCACGCCGGCCGCACCGTGTACGACGGCGGCGGTGTAGCGCCCGACGTGGAGGTGAAAGACCCGGAAGTGGCCGCCATTACGCGGGTACTGCTGCAGAAGAACTACCTCTTCGACTACGCCACCCGCTACCGCGCCGAGCACCAGAGCATTCCGCCCGCCCGCGAGTTTCAGCTCTCCGATGCCGAATACGCCAAGTTTACCCAGTGGCTGCAGGGCAAGGACATCAGCTACTCCACGCCCGCCGAAAAGGCCCTTACCAGCCTGATTACGCAGACCAAGGACGAAAAGCACTACGACGACGTCAAGACCGAGCTGGAGAGCATCCGCAAGAAGGTGACGGTGAACAAGGCCAACGACCTGACGCGCTTCAAACCCGAAATTCGGGAGCTGCTGGAGCAGGAAATCGTATCGCGCTACTACTTCCAGAAGGGCCAGATCGAAGCCACATTCGACGACGACCCCAACATCATTGCCGCCGTGCAGGTGCTCAACGACCAACCGCGCTACGGCAGCCTGCTGAAGGCAGGGGGCAAGTCGGCCAGCGCCATGAAGAGCAGCGGTACGGTCAGCAACAAGCAGTAAGCTCCTACCTTCGCTTAATTAAAAAGCAGACTCAGCAATGAGTCTGCTTTTTAATTGTTACCTCACCTTTGCTATGCATGATTTAATTCTGCGCTTGAAGTCCTGGCAAGTGTTTTTGATGCTGCTGGCGCCTCATTTCGCTTCCTGGTATGTTATTAATGATGTGGTAGACGCAGGTTTGGGGCTACTAAGTACCTTGTTGGTGGTGGCCTGGCTGGTGTTAATGGGCAATACCCTTATGCAGGTGGGGCAACCCGTGCAAGGTTATTCCGCCACGCGGTTTATAGTGAATAGCTTGATTGTGGTAGCGGCTCTTGCTTACAGCTATGTAGCGGAGGATGAATCCTTTCAAATTACCAGCACCAGTTTTCATGCTACCGGCTTATGGATGCCGGTCATGTTGTACACTTTGTTGGCTTACCTGCAGTTGCACTGGTTTCCCGCTTCCCTACTTGTTGCCAGAGAGCAAGGAAGGCGGCCTGATTTCAGCCAGGTCATAGGTCCCTTCCTACTGCTGATTTTCTGGCCCATCGGCGTCTGGTTCATGCAGGAGCGGCTTAACGACTTTGCGAAAAAGCAGTCCGTACTGCCGGTGCTAAACGACGGTCATGGCCGGGTTTGAATCATTTGTGGAGGCCCAGCAACAGGTATGCGCCGCCTTCGACGTTGAGTGGAAACCCTTCGGTTTTGATGCCATTGTGGGCGTAAGCCGAAACCTTGGGCAAGTGCCGCCTACGCATGGATTGAGGCTGGTATCCGAACAAGATGGCGTAGAGTGGTTTTTATGGTCGGGCGAGTATACCGACGCTGACGACTTCTTCGAGCCAGTACACGCAAGTCACCTGATCGAGCGTGCTCCAAAAGTCATTCGCTACTTAGCTTTGTCTTCCGGTTTTCGTTTCCTCATCGATGATGCGGGTTACGAAGACGTCTGGTTTGACGAAGCGCTGTTGCTTCCTTGATGTCGCGCCGAGCAATGCCCCTGATTCTCGCTCTTGAAACTTCCTCGCCCGTCTGCTCCGTAGCCCTGACGCAGGACGGCGCCCTGCTGGCTGCCGCCGAGCTACGCCTGGAAAAGTCGCACTCCTCGCATCTGACCGTGCTTATTGAGCAGTTGCTGAGCAACGCCGGCTACTCGCTGCCGCAGCTGTCGGCTATTGCCGTATCCGATGGACCGGGCTCCTATACCGGTCTACGCATTGGCGCGGCGGCGGCGAAAGGCTTGTGCTACGCGCTGGGTTTGCCGCTGCTGGCCGTGGGCACTTTGCCAGCATTGGCACACCAAGTAGCGCAGCAAGTGCCCAATGCTGCTCGTTACCGCTTCGCGCCCTTGCTGGATGCCCGCCGCATGGAAGTATATGCCGCTCTGTACGCCGCCGATGGGGCGGAGCTGCAGGCTCCAGCTCCCGTTATTCTCGATGCGCAAAGCTGGACCACTGAACTGGCCGAAGGGTCGGTAGTATTCTTTGGCAGCGGCGCGGCTAAGTTTCAGCCATTGGTGGCTGATAACCCCAACGCGCAGTTCCTGACCAACGTGCATCCATCGGCCATTGCCGTGGCCCAGCTGGCGAAGGTGGCTTTTGCCCGCGAGGAGTTCCGGGATGTGGCCTACTACGAGCCTTTTTACCTGAAGGAAGTCCACACCACCACGCCCAAGTCGGCGCAGGGCTAAGCGGAGGGGCCAGCGCGACCAGCCGGAACGCGCCCGCGAGCCTTCGGCACCGGCCCGCGAGCTTTTGATACGTCAGCGCGAGCAAAGTTTCGGCCTGCGGAGGCTGTTGATACGGTTCCGGCCGGAGTTGGCGCGGAGGCCAACGCGCCCCTTACCTTTGCCTGCGGGCCGGTGGCCGAACGAAACCGCCGCGCCGTTGTTTTACCGGCAGCGGCCCTGGCGGCCGCCTTTACAGCTGCTACTACCATGGACGAAATCATCAACCGCGTCGCGCAGAGTGCCCTCACCAGCCTGAATCTGGAAGAGCTGAAGCACCCCGGGGAGCGGGTCGTGTACGACATCAAGGACAACCTCTTCCACGGCCTGATTCTGCGCGAAAAAGACTTCCGCGACTTCCTCAAAACCCACGACTGGACGCAGTACGACGGCAAGAATGTGGCCATCATCTGCTCGGTCGACGCTATTGTGCCCACTTGGGCCTACATGTTACTAGCCTCCAAGCTCCAGGGCCACGCTCACCGCTACGTGTTCGGCAATCTGGAAGTGCTGGAGCAGGAACTGTTCCACGAAGCCATCGGCGCCATCGACCCCGAGGACTACCGCGACGCCAAATTGGTCATCAAAGGCTGCGGCACCGACCCCGTGCCTACCTACGCCTACGTGGCCATCATGCAGAAGCTGCTGCCCGTGGCTAGCAGCATCATGTACGGCGAGCCGTGCAGCACGGTGCCGCTTTACAAGCGCCCGAAAGTGTAACGCATTACTGGTTTCGTAGGCGCCTGCCTTGCGGCGCTTGCCAAAGCATCTTTGCCCGTGCGGCGGCTAATTTTGCCGCTCGCAAGTCGGGGAAAATGCTTCGGCAAGCGCCGCGTGCCGTTCTTTGCGGCTCTGTCACCATCCAACGCCGCATGAGTCAGCCCAACCCGTCCGTTCCTGTCTACAAAATCGGCTTCTACACCGGCGTCGCCATTGTGGTGGCCAACATGGTCGGAACGGGCGTATTCACCAGCCTGGGCTTTCAGGTGCTGGGCATCCGCAGTGGCTTTGCTCTGCTGATGCTGTGGCTGGTAGGCGGCATTATCGCCTTGTGCGGCGCCCTGTGCTACGGCGAACTGGCTGCCGCGCTGCCCCGCTCCGGTGGCGAGTACCATTACCTCTCGCGCATTTACCACCCGGCGGTTGGGTTTCTGTCCGGCTGGGTGTCAGCCACCGTTGGGTTTGCGGCTCCTACCGCTTTAGCTGCCATTGCCATGGGCCGCTACGCCGCCAGTGTGTGGCCCGAAGTGCACGCCAACGGGCTGTCCTTGGCTGTGGTAGTCGTCATTACGGCAGTGCATCTTATCAGTAGCCGCGCCGGGAGCTGCTTCCAGGTAGTCGTCACCTTCCTGAAAATGGCGTTGCTGGCGCTGTTTATCGGCGCTGGCCTACTCGCCGAGCCTCAGCCGCTGTCCTTTGCACCCACGGCCGCCGATTGGCAGCAGTTGCTGACGCCCTCGTTTGCCGTGTCGCTGATCTACGTTTCCTACGCCTACTCGGGCTGGAACGCCGCTGTGTACGTGGCTAGCGAAGTAAAGCAGCCCCAGCGTAATCTGCCGCGCATCCTGCTGACGGGTACGCTGCTGGTGGCCTTACTCTACGTGGTGCTGAATTACGTCTTCCTGCGTACCACGCCGCTCGATACTTTGGCCGGGCAGGTGGAAATCGGTTTCCTGGCCGCTAACCAGATTTTTGGCGTAGCAGTCGGACAGTTTATGGGCGCGGGTATTGCCATTTTGCTGGTTTCTACGGTTAGCTCCATGGTTTTTGCGGGCCCGCGCATCATCCAGACCATGGGCGAAGACCTACCTGCGTTGCGCTGGCTCGGGCACCGCAGCCGCCAAGGCCTGCCCATACGCGCCACCTTGTTTCAGGCATTGCTCACGGTGCTGTTCATTATCTCCAGCACCTTCGAAGGAGTTCTGACCTACGCCGGCTTTGTACTGAACCTATTCACCTTTCTGACGGTGCTGGGCTTGTTTGTGCTCCGCATCCGCCAACCGGAGCTGCCGCGGCCCTACCGTGCCTGGGGGTATCCTGTCACCCCGCTAGTGTTCCTGGCCCTGAGTGGCTGGACGCTCATCTTCCTGCTGCGCGACAAACCCATCGAGTCCTTGCTGGGCCTGGGTACCGTCCTCATCGGGTTAGTTATCTACGCCATTATTTACGCCGCCGGCCTCTTGCGTCCGGCTTCGACAGAGTAGAGGAGGGGGCTAAGCCTGCGGATAAAGCTTTTCATATGTTTAGCTACGCGCTTCATTAGGGGCGCAGCTACGGGCATAACGGCGGTTGCACTTATCTTTCGGGCCAATACTACCTGTTGCCGTTATGCTTTTTTTCCTTCGCCGCTGGGTGTTACCGGTTGCTTTAACCGCCGTTTTCGCCTGCTCCGAACGCAAGTCTGCCCCCACTGAGCCGTCGTCACCACCCGCCACGGCGCCCGACTCCGCAACTGCCGCGCAGCCCGCGCCGGCTCCTCAACCCGTCGTTGCTGCCGACACGTCCGATCTGCAGGACGTAGCTGCTTACTTGGCTGGCCTGCCCGTTAAGCAGTCCTCCGAGCTTCGCCCGCTTACCGCTAAGCCGGAGTGGCAGCGCTTCGCCGCCGATGCCGACAAGAGCTGGACGAACTATCACGCTACCCGCACCGACAAGATAGAGGCTTGGGCCCGGCAAGAGCTGGATTCGGTGCGCCGCAGCAGTCCCGTGGTATTCTACCCCTTCAGCGGGCCCGATCTGCTCAATGCCGTCACGGTCTTCCCCCAAAGCGACACCTATGTGCTGATTGGGCTGGAGCCCGTGGGCACTGTGCCGGGCCATGCCTCCCTACAGAGTCCTAAGCTCTACAATGCCGTCAAGTCTTCGTTGTGGTCGGTGCTGAGCTTTAGCTTTTTCCGCACCAACAACATGGCCGTCGACCTAAAAACCCTGGAGCTGGATGGCTCGCTGCCGCTCATCATGCTCTTTGCGGCCCGCACCAATCACCAGATTACTGCCGTTCGCTACGTGCGCCTCACTCCGGAAGGGGAGTTGGTTTCCGCCGATTCTACGGCTGCCAGCGCGGCCAAACTCGTGCCCGGTGTCGAAGTGGCTATGCGCGCTGCCGATGGCCGTTCGCAGAAAGTCTACTACTTCTCGGCCGACCTCAGCGACTGGAAGCTCGGCCAGACCCATGCTTCCATTCTGCGCTATGCCCGCAGCCTTGGCCCGCTGACTACTTACGTTAAGTCGGCCACCTATCTTATGCACAAGTCGTACTTCAGCCAGGTCCGTAACCTGATTCTCGAGCGTAGCCACTACGTCCTCCAGGATGATTCGGGCATTGCCATGAAGTACTTCAAGCCCGCTGATTGGCAGTTCATCCACTACGGCACTTACCGTAAGCCTATCCCTATGTTCGCCAATCACTATCAACCAGCCCTTACCGCCGCTTACCGCGACTCCGTCAATAAACCGCGTCCGCTACCTTTCGGTACCGGCTACAACTGGCGGGTGAATGATTCCAACCTGTTGTTGGCCGAACGACGGAATGTGCCTGCCAGCTAGTTCTAGATAGTACAAAAAAAGCAGCCTAGTACAAATAGGTATTCACTTCTCGTGATGTTGGCACGCGCCTTAGGCCTCGGACTGATAATGATAACGATGATAGGTGGCTCTTCCGGCCACCTATCATCGTTTACTAACCCTACTGTCGAGTATGCTAACCCCCTCGACAGCCTGCTCCATTCCACCCCTGCGCTGATTCCAGTAGTTCAGCATCCCGACAAATACGAGCTGCAAGTCATCTATACCCGCATCGACCGCGACGCTGAGCTCAAGCCTCATTTCACCCAGTACAGTTATCATCTCAACGACCGCGCTTACTTCAATCCCGCTAGCCTCGTCAAACTGCCCGTTGCCGTTTTATCCTTACAGAAGCTGAACAAGCTCCGCCAGCAAGCTCCTGTACTCAGTAGACAAACGATTATGGTCACGGGCGCTGCTGGCCGCTGCCAGACTTCTGTGCCCTTTGCTGCCCCGGCCGATTCTGACCGAGTGGCCAGCATCGGCAATTACATCAAGCGCATGCTCTTGGTAAGCGACAACCAAGCTTACAATCGCTTGTACGAATTCCTCGGTCAGCAATACCTGCATCAAGAGCTTGGCCGGTTGGGTTACCCCTCCGCCCGCATCACCCGGCGTTTCGCTCCCTGCGACACCGCTGCCAATCGTTGCACCAACCCCATTACCTTCCACAGCGCGACTGGTCAAGCATTGTACCAGCAGCCCGCCGCCTGCAACCCCCAACGGCTAACGAACCCGCTGGGCCGCGTAACGAAAGGACGCGGCTACTACGCCGGTGGCAAACTAATCGAACGACCCTACGATTTCACTACTGCCAACTATTTGCCTCTGCAGGCTACCACCGATCTGTTACGTACCGTTCTTTTCCCCGGTTCAATCCATGGGCGACCCGATCCTGCTCTTACAACTACAGATCGAGCATTTCTCCGTTACTACTTAGGCGCTACACCCGCTGAATCCGGCTTCCGCCCGTTCAGTTCGCCCAGTTACTTCCCCTCTTATAAGAAGTACCTCTACTACGGCCGCCACCGCCAAGCTCAGCCAGAACCAGGCTTGCGAATCTATAATATAGTAGGCATGTCCCACGGCTACCTGGCTGATTGTGCCTACTTCACTGATCAAAAGAGTGGAGCCGAGTTTATGCTAAGTGCCGTACTATACGTCAACACCGATGGTATCCTCAATGATGGGCAGTACGAATACGCTTCTATCGGTTTACCGTTTCTAGCCGAACTCGGACAAGCCTTTTACCAACTCGAACGCCGGCGGCCCCGACAAAATCGTTTCATAGAAGGCACAGCACCATAATTTTTTTGAGCAAACTGCTTCATTAGTAGAACGCTCCTTCTCAACCCTACCTAAAATGAAGACAGATTTAACTAATCTGTCTTGTACAAATCGATTCAATCCCCCATTTTTGCACTCCCAATCCGAAACGCGGAAGGGCAAACAAGCAGATTTGAGCTTGTTTAGCATGCGAGAAGAAATGACCAAGCAGCGTAGAGCTCCAAAAATAATTTTGGCTGGCTCTTGACTACTGCGAAACGAGTTTACTATCTTTGCACCCCGTTTCAGCAGGAGGCGGCAAGGCCCGCAGACAGTGAAAAAAGCTGCTGCGGAACTTGACACGACAGCTTGAAGGTTCTGATCTTTGTCCTTCGTTTCGCTGCTAAACGGACGCGGGAGGAAAGCCAGCGAGAAAAAAAGAGCGGCGCGGAACTTGCAAAGACGGCAACGAGTTTGCTACCTTTGCAGCCCGGTTCGAAGAGCGAGCCGACCAGAACTT
>NZ_MVBC01000002.1 GCF_002007105.1 Hymenobacter sp. CRA2
CCTTGCCACTGCGAGTCAGTAAGGGGTTGAAAGCACTCAACCATAAGGGAACGGAAGCCTAGGAACTCCCGCCCCAACTTACTGGCTCGTTTCTGTTTACGCCCTACTCAATTCCCCAACACGCTCTAAGTCATTGCTGTAATCCATGAAACGAAGTCCCGGCTGCTAGTCGGGACTTCGTTTCATGCACACGGTACAACCCTACCGCAAAGCTGACTCGTCGCTGTATCAAGCACCCTGCACTGCAGCTGGCAGCGCCTCGGTGAATTGGATGGTGGTCTGGGCGCGGCGGCCCTCGCGGTAGGTTGGGAAGCTGCCACCCTTGAGCAGGATTGGCACCCAGGGCCCTTCTTGTTGAACCTGCTTCCTGGAAAAGCCAATGGCCCCGGCAACAGTCGTTGCCGGGGCCATTGGCTTTGAGCCAGTGCCGCATCGTTACGAAACATCAACTCACCATTTCACTATCTCACCACCTCACCACTCAGTGTCCGTTGAACACCACGTACAGCGCCACCATCACCACGGCCAGGGCGGCCCAGAGCAGCTGCACACGGCGCGAAGTAGCGGGCAGGGCGGTGCGGTCGAAGGGTGTGCGGGGCTGGTGAGTGCTGTCGAGCAAAGAGATGAGTACGGCGGCCAGCAGCAACGCGGCGAAGATGAAGAAGGACAAAACCAGGTAATGCGGCCAGAAGCTGTACTGGCTGGGTGGCAATACCCAGAGATAGAGTACGCCTACGCCCAGGCTGAAGGCAGAGCCTACCGAAAGAATGGCGTTGACGGCCCGGCGGGTGGTGCGCGGCCAGAAGACCGTCAGCAGGAACACGGCGGACAAGGGCGGCGCGATAAAGCCGAGGACGGCCTGGAACACGTCGAACAGGTTCAGGCCCTTTACCGCGTCGATGGCTAGGGCTACGAAGACGGCAAAGGCGCAGCCGACCAGCACTGTGAGGCGGCCGATACGCACTACGTCTTTCTCGGCGGCTTCGGGGTTGATGTTGCGGGCGTACACATCCATAGCGAAGACGGTGCTCAGGGCATTGAGCGAGGAGCTGATAGTGCCCACCAGCACGGCAATCAGCACGACGATAACCAGGCCCTTCATGCCGGCGGGAAACAGGCTCGTTACCATCGTCATGTAGGCCTGATCGGGGCTGGCCAGATTCGGGAAGAGCACGTAGCAGAGCACGCCGGTGAGGATGAACAACGGCAGCGACAGAATCTTAAGCCAGCCGATGAAGTTCACGCCCAGCTGGCCCTGCTCCAGGCTCTTGGCGCCCAGCACCGATTGCACCATGGCCTGATCAGTACAGAAAAACGCCACGGCCGACACCGGGTAGCCCAGCAGGATGGCGTACCAGGGGTATTTCGGGTCGGAGGCGGGCTGGATGAGGTTCCAGTAGTGGCCCGGCACGCTGTGCCAGAGCTGCGTGAGCCCACCCACTTTCATCACCCCGATAACCGTCAGCGTGAGCGATACGCCGATGAGCAGCAGCATCTGAAACACGTTGACGCGGGCAATGGCTTTCAGCCCCCCGGCGAAGGTGAAAAAGCCAGCGAACAAGACCAGCACGATAACCGACTGCCACATCGGAATGCCCAGAATCTGGCGCACTAGCACCCCGCCCGAGAACAGGCCCAGGGACAGCCAGGAAATCAGAATCTTGATCAGCGCGTACCAGGCCAGGATGTTCTGCGTGGAGCCGCCGTACTGCTGCCCCATAAAGCCGGGCATGGTGCTCACGCGAGCCGCCAGGTAGCGCGGGGCAAACACGGTGGCCAGCAAGAACAGGAACACGAAGGCGTACCACTCAAAATTCACCGCCACGATGCCGGTGCTGTAGCCGATGGAGGCAAACGCGAGCAGCATGGACGGCCCCACGTTGGTGCCCCACATATTGAAGCCGATGCTGGCCCAGCCCAGCGACTTGCTGGCCAGAAACTGGGAGTCTTCGGTCTGCTCCTTTTGCGCGGCGCTGGCCCGGTAGCCAATGCCCACGAGGATGACGACGTAGGCCGCCACGATGGCGTAGTCCCAGAGGCTTAGCTGGCCGAGTAAATTGTTTCCCATGCGGGGCGGGTGGGGTTAGTTCGGGTGGGAGTTAGAGCAGTATTCGCAGGGCGTCACATGGAGCGAAGCCGCACAGCCTCGCTTCATGTGACAAGGCGTTCAACGGCCGTGGCAATGACCTTGCGCGAGGTGACAAGAAGTTCGCTGAAGGTGACATGGACTTCACGGGGGCTGGCATGAGGTTCAATGACCGTGGCATGAACCTCAATGCAGGTGACATGAACCTTGCAAGAGGTGGCAAGACGTTCAAACGAGGTGGCAATGACCTCAACGGAGGCGTCAGGAACCTTGATGGATGTGGCAAGGGGGCAACGTCAGCACGCGAGATGCCTGGCTACGCCTTCCTTCGGTTCGATAAGCTCGGCATGACGTTCTTTTGCGGGCGGTTTCGGATTACAGCTGCACGCCGTGCTCGTCGAGCAGCTCCTGCACGCGCACCGGGCGGCCGGTTTGCAGGGAGCGGTCCATGGCCTGCAGCAGGGCGATGGTGCCGATGCCCTCGCGAATGTTGGGGTAGGCGGTGAAGCCCTCGGTGATGGAGTCGGCGAAGTATTCGAGGTAGTTCTGGTACTCGCCGGCGTGGTGGCTTTTGCCCTCGAAGCGGAAGTAGTGCTTGAGCTTATGCTCCCACGTGACGATGCGCTCCTCGCCGGTGCGGTCGGTAATGGCGTAGCGCAGGTCCATGTAGTCGGCCTGGCTGGCGCCCTCGGTGCCGCGCAGGATGCAGCTCATTTCCGAGTCGCGGGTGACGGGCTGCACCGGGCCGGTGTACGCGCCGCTGACGCGGGCCACGCGGCCGTCGGTGGCCTTGAAGATGAAGTGCATGGTGTCCTGGTGCTTGAGCCCGCCTGCCCGGCCGTTGGCGCTGAGCATACCGTAGCCCATGACTTCCTCGATGTTGGGCAAGTACCAGCGGATGAAGTCCACGGGGTGGCTCAGGCCGCCGTAGAGCCACTTGAAGCTTTCCTGCAAGGACCAGCCCTTGGCCAGAAACCAGCGGTGGTCGGCGTGGTAGTAGCCCTCGATGGTAATCAGCTCCCCGATCAGGCCGGCCTCGAAGTCGGCGCGCTGCCGCTTGACGGGTTCGAAAAAGCGGGAGCTTTGGCCGATAAACACCTTTTTGCCGGTTTGCTCGGCCAGGGCCAGCAGCTCGTTGGCCTTGGAGAGGTCGTCGATAAAGGGCTTGGTGCACACCACGTGCTTGCCCGCCCGCAGGGCCTGCGCCACGTGCTCGGCGTGCAGGTGGTCGGGGGTGTAGATGGCAATGATGTCGATTTCGGGGTCGTCGAGCAGGTCCTGGTAGTTCGGCGTGACGCGGCCCTGAAACTGAAACTCGGCCACGCGGTGGCGGCACAGCTCCTCGTTACGGTCGCAGATGGCGCGCAACTCCAGCTTCTCGCTTTGCAGGGCGGCCGACATGGTGCTTCTCCCCTCGCCCAGGCCCAGGATTCCTAATTTCAGCATTGCTTGAGTTGTCAGTTGGTAGTGGTTGATGGTCAGGGCGGGGTTACTTTTTAACCGGCGGCGCGTTTTTGGCCGGCGGCGCGGCTACGGGCTCGAAGGTCACCCAGGTCTGGGTGGAATCGGCCTCGGGCAAGGGGCGCTGAAACTGCTTCATCAGCTGGTTCCACTCGTCCACGCGCGGGTTGTTGTCGGTGGTTTTGGGGTTCAGCTCGTCCAGGGTTTTGCCCTTCGGAATGCTGATGATGACCAGCAGCTGCTGGTTCTGCTGGAATACCTGCAGTTGCTGGAAACTGGCGTTGCAGAAGCCCTGGCTCACTTCGGGCCACTCGACAGCCTGTTTCTCGTGCAAGCTGAGGTAGCGGCGCTGCAGGAGCGTGTCTTCCACCAGGCCGGTGCTCAGGATGACGTTGTCCCAGCGCTTGGCCAGGGTTTTATCGGTGCAGCTGCTGCGGTCGAAGCGGTAGAACGGGGCTTCGTAGAACTGCAGGCGCGTGTTGGTATAGTCCTTTTTCAGGGAGAACATCAGCTCCTTGATCTGCTCCGTGGGGCCGTAGACCAGCAGGTAGTTGCGCCAGCCGTAGATGCTGCTGACAGGCAAGCCTTGCTTCTGGCACAAGGCCTGCAGCTTGGCCGGCAGCAGCGGCTTGCCCGTTATTTCCTGGAGCTGCAGCACGGAGGTGCTGCTGGCATTCTGGGCATAGCTGCCGATGCTCAGCAGCCACAGCAGCAGGGCTATTCCAAGCACGCGGCGCGGACGACGTTTCTCGCGGAGGGTTGCAGTGTTTTGCGCAGTGGGTCGTAGAAGTTGTTTCATTACAATGCTTGGTAAGTCACCACGTACTCGCGGCCGGGCTGCAGCTGCAGTTCGTACTGGCCGTTGCCTTTGGCTTCGATTTTGGCGCCTTTGCAGTTGGGTTTTGATTTACTCTTGAAGCGCAGGGTACCGGTGCCGCTAGTGCCTTTCACTTTCAGCTCTTTGGTGGTGGCGCGCACGGCAATGTCGCCCTGGGGCGTGGGCACGGAGCCTTCCATCCACTGCAGGCCGCCGAGGGTGGGCACCACTTCGTAGGTGGCGTAACCGGCCGAGAGGGGCTTGACGCCGAGGTAGTACTTGCCCAGCAGGTAAATCGGGCTGGCGCCCCAGGCATGGCAGAGGCTTTTGCCGAAGGGGCGGCCGTACATCGTGAGGTGCTCGGTGCCCTTCTTGGTCGGGTCGTATTCTTCCCAGAAGGCGGTGGCGCCTTCGTTGAGCATGCCGCCCCAATAGGTCTTCATTTCCTTGAGCACGTAGGGCTGCTCGCCGAGGGCGCAGAGGGCTTCCAGCTCGTAGAAGCGCATGTAGGGCGTGGTGATTTTGGCCACCCCGGGGTTCAGCAGCACCGATTTTTTCACCTGCTGCTCCTGCTCCGGGCTGAGGTAGTCGAAGAAGATGGCGAACATGTTGGCGTAGCGGGTCACGTTCTCCGTCGGCTGCCCGGCCACGCGGCTGTGCACCAGCGCGCCCTTGGCCGGGTTCCAGTAGGTGGCGAAGATTTTAGTTTTCAGATCAGCCGCCAACTGCTGGTACTTCTGGGCGCCGGCCGGGTCATTCACCAGGTTGGCGCACAGCGCCATGCTTTCCAGGCTGCGGCACAAGAGCAGCTGCTCGAAGCTGACTTCGCCCTTCTTGCTCAGCCCGTCGGCCCAGTCGATGAATACCCAGTCGCCGGCCAGGCCTTCCATGTAGCCGTCCTTGTTGCGACGCGAGAGGCAGTAGTCCATCAGGCTCTGCATGCGCGGGTAGAGCTGCTGCACCACGGTTTTGTCGCCGGTGTACTGGTAGGCGTCGTAAATGCCAATAAACCAGTAGAAGGTGTAGTCCATGATGGTATTGACGTGGCTGGTAACCGGGTCCTTGCCGCGCAGGGCGAAGGTGGTACGGTTCACGGTCGGCGTGTCGAAGTACAGGTAGTAGTTCATCAGGTAGCTCTGGTAGGCGTCGCCCGACCATACCCACCTATCCCGCTTGATGCCGTCGATGAAAAACTCCCGCGACGTGAGCTGCATGGTGTAGGCGGCCACGTCCCAGATCTTGTTCAGCTGCTCATCCGAGCACCGGAACCGGCCCCGCTCCGTCAGCGGCGCGTACTCGTAGAGCATGGACACCGAATCCACGGTCACGCCCTTCTCGGGCCGGATATTCACGAAGCGAAAGGCCTTAGTCAAAGTCGTGAGCTTGTCGGCTTTCTGCGGCTGGTTTACCTCCAGGCGCTCCAGCGTCTCGCAGCCCTCCACGCTCAGCGCCTCCTCCTTCGATTCGCCGAAGTACAGGGTGGTCGGCCCCTGCCCTTGCAGGCCGTGCAGGCGCACGTAGCCGAAGGTTTCGCGCCCGAAATCCACCAGCATACTGCCGTCGGCATTGCGTGTGACCTTGGCGGCCCGGCGCGGCTCGGTTTTGAGCTTGAAGGCCGAAGGCAGCCCCTGGGCCTCGTTGAAGTTCCAGGAGCCGGCCGTCAGCCAGGTGGTGCCCGACTGGTCCGAGACCTTGCCCGAGGCGTCAATCCACTCCTTGTCCTCGTAGGTCACCAGCCACTTGCCGTCGGTGCCGATGGTTTTGCCCTGCACGAACACCGCCGGCACGTGCTGCTGGTTGTATACCTTGATGTTGAGCCGGTGCTTGCCGGCCGGCACCGTCAGGCGCGTGGGGTAGCCGGTGATGAGCTTGCCGTCGAGCTTGACGTTGTACTGGCCCTCGGCGCGCAGCTCCACCTGCTCGGCCTCTTTCAGGTCGAAGTCTTGGTGAAAATCGATGAGCGGGTAGTGGCTATCCAGCCGCCAGAACGGCGGGAAAAAGGAGCCGCGCTCGGTGCGGCGGTTCTGCATCTGGTTGCTGAGCCAGATTTCGTAGTCGCCGGGGTACCAGATCCAGGTGGCCTTGCTGGCCTGCTGGGCCTGGGAGGTTTCGGCGGCTAGTAGCGCCAGCGCGGCAGCGGCGGCAGCGGTGAATTGTTTCAGGGTAGCGTGGGGCATCAGGGGAAGTTGATGTTCTGCGTTTCTCGGGCTAGAGTCGAGAACTACCAGGCCGTCATGCTCGATTTGGCGTCCGCGCAGTCGAAGCATCTCTACCGCTTCGTCTGCTCCTCTCGGCCGTCATTCCGAGCATGTCGTGCATCAAGCGAGGATCGGTGCTGACGTTGGGTAGTATTCTTTTTCGTTGGGGTTACTATCCGATGTCAGCACGCGAGATGTCTCGGCTTCGCTCGACATGACGTTCTTATAGTTACTGCTGGCTCTTTCCGGCCTTGGACTCCGCTTTCGGCATGGTCCCGCCCAGGTCGCGGAAAGCGGCTTCGAGGCCGGCAGCCTGCTTAATGGCGTCGGACACCATGGGGCCGTTGTTTTTCCAGACGTTATTGGGGCCGTTGGCATTGGCCAGGAACTTCTCCGCCGGGCACCAGTTGTCCTGCACCGTGATGCCCGAGGAGCCTTCGTCGAGGTAGAGGTAAAACCAGTGCTCGGGGTCGTGCACGTAGGCGGCGCGGCCGATTTCGTCCACGCGGTTTTCGCTGATGACGGTGCCGGGCTGGGCCGAGAGGGTGTACACGCCGGCCACGTCGTAGGTATGCTGGGCGTAGTGGTGGATGTAGTTCTGGGTCACGCGGTTGTCGCGCATGGCGTTGGCCGTCTTGGTCCAGCCCCAGCCCAGGCTGATACCGGTGTAGGGCACCTGGCTGATTTCGTTGTGGCGGATGGTGGTCTGGCGCACGTAGCCAGCCGTGACGGCGCAGGCGCCCCAGTCCTCGTTGCCGCAGTCGGTAAAGAGGTTGTTTTCCACCAGCTCATTCGAGCAGATTTCCCGCTCGTCCTTGGGCAGGTAAGGCAGATGGGTTTCGATGCCGGGGTCGGAGAACTTGCCCAGCTGCAGGCCGTTCACGGCCACGTCGCGGAAGGTGCAGCCGACGATGACGTCGTCGTGGGTGCCCTGCTGGTAGTCGAGGCCGGAGGCGCCCAGGTGCTCGAAGCGGCAGCGCTCGAAGCGGGTGTGGTCGGCGCCGCTGAGCTGCACCGCCCCAGGCGGGCGGCCAATCCACGCCTGGTTTTCCAGGCCAGCTTTGTCGGGCGTACCGGGCTTGGCCAGGGAGTAGCCGTCGAGCAGATACATACCGGCCTGCAGGGGCACGTGGCCCTGCTCGGAGGGGCGCAGCCAAGTAGTGTAGGCGAAGGTCAGGCCCTTGAACTGGACATGGCTCACCGGCGCGTCAAGGCTTCCCGCCACCTGCACCAGGGTTTCCAGCGCGGGCACTACGGTTTGGGCGCTGCTCATCGTTTCGCCGGGGCGGGGCCAGTACAGCACCTGCCGATGGGCCTGGTCGTAGTACCATTCGCCGGGCTCATCGAGCAGTTCCGGGGCATTGGCAAGGTAAAAGGCCGAGCTGCCGTTTTTGCCGTCGATAATGGGCCGGGGCCAGGGGTGCTCAAACTGCACCCGGCTTTCGGGCTCGTGAAAAGTTACCCGCGCTTCCTTGCCCTGCACGGTCACCGCCTTCACGCGCAGCACGTTGACGGCCCACATCTGGTGCAGCACCATTTCCAGCTGCCCGGCCCGCTGCACGCCGCCGAGCGCGGCGGCCGGAATCCAGGCTTCGCGCTTGTCGGTGTCCCAGCGCAGCAGGCGGGGCAGGTTGTCGTTGTTGGGCGTGCGGGCGCGCACAGCCTTGCGGCCATTCACCCACAGCTGCCGAAAATCCAAGTTACGGCCGGCCAGCAGGGGCGCATCGGCCACCCACACCTGCCCTTGCGCGGCTTTGGGCAGACCTGGCACAGCCGCCACGGCCTTTTTCCAGCCCGTCACCGGCACACCGCCGCTAAGTACCGGCTGCTCCCCGGGCGCGGCTTCGATGATGGTCGGGCTCGTGGCCGTGCCGGCATCCTCGGGCCGGAACAGCCAGGGCTCGGACAGCCGGTACTCGCCGCCTTTCACCCAGATGTGCACGCCGTTTTGCACCGAAGCATCGCGGAGGCGGCGCAGGTCGCGGGCCTGGCGCAGGGCCATGGTCAGCGTGGCCAGGGGCTTGTCGGCAGTGCCGGGGTTGCGGTCGGAGCCGGTAGGCGCCACCCATATGTCGGCGGCAACGGCTGGTGCGCTCAGCAGAGTAGCGGCGAGAAGCAGGCTAACGGAAATTGAGCGGGTCATTGAGCGGGTCAGAGTGTAGCGCTGAGTAATACCCGGCGCTGCCGCGGCACGCGGCAATGTGGTTCTGGTATCTAGCGGACGGCGCGGTTTCGCCTCGACGCGTGCCGCGCCGGCGCCGAGTATCACTCAGCGCTACAGGCGGGCGAGCCTAGTTTTTTTGCGCCTGGCCTTGCGGTGCATTTAGGTTAAACAGCGCCTGTAGCGCCTCGAAGCTGTGCAGGGCATTGGCTGGCAGCCTCTCTCCTTTCGACCCAAATACCAGCTGCTGCTCCTGCTTCTCCACGGTCACTTTCGACTCGTCCAGCTTGCCGCTGGCATCTTCGGCCATGCCTAGGTTCAGGCCCAGGTTTTTGGCCATGAACTCGTACATGGCCTGGCGCTTGGAGGCGCCGTAGTCGTGGCCTTCCTTGGGAAAATGAGCATTCTGCACCAGCTCGGGCTTGCCGTAGTAGCCGTAGATGTTCTTGAGGTAAGGCATGGCCACGTCGGGCGTTTGGGCGGTCCAGTCGCCGCCGTCGGTCACGGCCAGCATGGGGCGTGGGGCGGCCATGGCGGCCAGCTCGGCGTTGTTGGTGCCGCCCCCGCAGAGGTGCACCGGCATGCCGCTTTCGCAGGGGCAGCCCCCGCTGTGGTAGGTCGAGAGCATCACCACCGGCACGCTGACTTTGATTCGGTCATCGAGGGCGGTGAGCAGCATGGTCTGGCTACCGCCGCCCGAGCCCCCGGTCACGGCCACGCGGTCCTTGTCGGCGTTTTTCTGGGCCAGGAGGAAGTCCAGGGCCCGCAGGCCGTTGAGGGCTTGCACCGTCATGGCCAAGCTGCGACGATGGTCTTCAGGCCTAAACTGCAAGGTCGACTCGCCCCAGGCAAACAAATCGTAGCTGTATACCATGGCGCCCATGCGGGCCAGCGTGGCACAACGTTTCTGCGCGTCGGACCGGTAGCGCCCGTCGCCGAAGTGGCCGTCGGGGCTGATGATGACCGGGATTTTGCCCTTGGCTTTGAGCGGCCGGTACAGGGAGCCGGTGACGTACACGCCGGGCAGGGTTTCCAGCGCCACGTTTTCCACCGAGTAGCCCTCGTACGCGCGCTTATTGGAGACGATGGGCTTGCTCGCGGGCTTGGCGGGCATGGGCGCGAGGCGCAACGCCGACCACATGCAGCTGCGCAGCTCGGCTTTGCGCTGCTCCCAACTGGCCTGATCGTGGTAGCGAGCCGCTAGCTCTTTTAGCTGCGCGGCGCCCTCGCCGGGCGTCTTGAGATGGTACTGGAAGGTTTTAAGCTTGTAGGTCTTGTCGCCCGTTTTAGCGGCCTGGTAGTCGAGGGGCCCGAGCACGTTGCGCAGGGTTTCGTCCACGTCCGGCCGGAAACGCCACTGGGCGTAGGTCACGTACTTGTCCTTCACCATGGCCGCGTCGGGCCGGATTTTCACCCCGTAGCGCTGCTGAATCTCGTCGAGCACCTGCTGCAGCGGCTCGCGGTACTGCTCGTCGGCCGTCTGGGCCTGGGCGGCGCCGGCGGCCGTCAGCAGCAGGGCGGCGGCGAGAAGGCGGAGTTTTTGGAACATTGGGCGGTTGGCGCCTCACCCCCTAGCTCCCTCTCCGAAAAGGAGAGGGGGAACTAGCTGCTAGTTTTCTAGAGCTAGATGCGTAGAAGGCATCGGACGAAAAAGTGCTAGAGCTATTTTTTAGGCTAGTCCCCCTCTCCTTTTCGGAGAGGGGGCTAGGGGGTGAGGCGAACGTCAGGTGCCTCTAAGGCCGCCTAGTCCTTGGTGATTTCCGCCGTGCCCGTGGGGGCCTTGTAGCCCTTCAGCGCCGGCCATTGCCCATTCTCAATTTTGACCAGCTTGAGCTTCTTGAGGTCGATGACGGCGTGCTTGATACTCTTGCGGCGCCAGGTGTACACGAAATGCACCTTGCCGTCCTTGGTTTGAATCACCGAGGGGTACGAGTACTGGCTGATGGGCGAGTCTTCCAGAATGGCCGCCGCGTACCACTCCTTGCCGTCCTTGGACACGGCCACGTTCAACGGAGTGCGCGGGCCCTTGGCCAGGGTGCCGGGCGGCAGCACGTGGTTGTAGACCAGCAGCTGGCGCCCGTCCTGCAAGGTCACCGCGTCGGTGCCGGAGTTGTTGTTGGGTAGGTTGGTCTTGGCCAGCGGCGTCCACGTCTTCCCTTGGTCCGAGGACCACGACTCCAGGATTGCCCGGTCGCGACTGCGGCAGAGCAGCTGCAGGCGCCCGTCCTTGTGCGTCAGAATGCTGGGCTGAATGGCGCCCTGGGTTGAGCCGTTTTCGATGGGCCCGATCATGCTCCACGTCTTGCCGAAGTCCGTGGTGGCTTCCAGGTGCACGCGCCAGCCACCGCTGCCCTCGGTGCTGGTGGGGCTGAGCAAAGTGCCGTTGGAGAGCAGCACCGGCTTGTTTTTCACCGGCCCGATGTAGCCCTCCGGCAGCGCCCGGGCTTCCGACCAGGTACGGCCGTGGTCCTTGGAGCTGCGCATGAAACCTTTCCAGTCCGAAGGCTTGGGCCCGATCTTGTAGAACAGCAGCAGCTCGCCGCCGGGCACTTGGTAGAGCACCGGGTTCCAGGTCGGGTAGCGCAGGGTTTCACTCTGCACGCCGTTGGCGACTTCCACCGGGGCAGTCCATTTGCCGTTTTCCTGCCGGCTCACCCAGATGCCCACGTCGGGGTTGCGCTCCTTGGTGCCGCCAAACCACGAGGCCACCAGCCCCTGCGGCGTTTCGGCCAGGGTAGCCGCGTGGCTTTCCGGGAAGGGCATTTTCTCCTGGATGAACTCATCGACAATGACGGCGCGCTGCCAGGGGTTCTTCTGGGCAGTGGTTTTCGCCGGGTTCTGAGCTACGGAGCAGCTGACCGTCAGGCCGCTGGCAAGAAGTAAGGCAAGCGTGTGCTTCATGTATGCGGTGTAGAGACGCATACTTGCGTCTCAATCGTTGCTGATGTTGGGGGTGGTACTGGCGGTGGTTCTGGTCGTTCAGTGCGGGCCGTTCAACGCCGAGACGCAAGAGCTGATGTAGTTCTGGTCGTTTAAGACGGGCCGTTCAAAGCCGAGACGCAAGTATGCGTCTCTACATCGGCCGGGTATGTTCTTCATTTCACCACGAAGGCATACTCCCCCGAGCCGACTTCAAACACGGCCCGGTCGCCCTCCTGGCGCAGAAACTTCACGCCCGGCGCGGCCGCGGCTTTCTTGCCGCCTTCCTGCACCCGCTCCGCATCCTTGGCCGGGAGGTAGACCAGGGCTTTGGTGTTGCCGGGCACCGTCAGGTTCCAGCTGAAGCGCTTGGCGTCCTGCTTCCAGCTGCTCTTGACGAGGCCGCGCACCGATTGGTAGGAGGCGTTGACGAAGGTCAGGCCGGCGGTGGGCGTGGGCTTCATTTCCAGGCGCTGGAAGCCCGGCGCGTCGGGGGCGGATTTGATGCCGGCCAGGTTTTCGTACTGCCAAATAATCAGGTCGCCGAGCAGCATCACGTGGTTTTGGGAGTTCATGGCCGGGTCGGCGGTGTTGCCGTTCCACAGCTCCCAGATGGTGGTGGCGCCGTTGGCGGCCATGTAGCCCCAGCTCGGGTAGTCGCGGTTGGAGGCCAGGCGCAGGGCCACGTCGGGGCGGCCGTGCTGGCTGAGGCCCCGCATCAGCCACTGCGTGCCGATGACGCCGGTGCTGATGTGGCCCTTATTCTCCACCATGATTTTGTCGACAATGTTCTGGAACACCTTGGCCTCGGCCTCCGGCGGCACCATGCCGTAGGACAAGGGCAGCAGGTTGGCCGTGACGGTGTTGTTGGAGTACTGGCAGCTCTGCTGGTTCAGGAATTTCTCGTTAAAAGCCGTTTTCAGCGCGGCCATCTGCTGGGTGTACTCGTCGGCATCCTTGGTTTTGCCCAGCGTGCCGGCGAAACCGCGCATGAGGTCCAGCATGTGATAATAGGTGCTGCTGGCAATGAGCGCCCCATCGGTGTTGCGGGCGGGGTCCTTGGAGTGGATGAGCTCTTTTGACTCCGGGGGCACGCACCAGTCGCCGTACTTGTCCTTGGTGACCAGGCCGTTTTCGGAGTAGTTCTGGCCCATATACACCAGCCAGCGGCGCATGGAGTCGTAGTGGCGGGCCAGCACCTGCTGGTCGCCGTACTGGCGGTAGAGCATGTCGGCCACGGTGAGGTAGGTGCCGGGCCAGGTCACGTTGTCGCCGTAGTAGCGCCAGAAGGCGGGGGCCACGTCGGGGATGCTGCCGTCGGCTTTCTGGGCCTGCTCGATGTCGCGCAGCCACTTGGCGTAGAGGCGGGAGTTGTCGAAGAGGAAACTCTCGCCGTAGGCCCCGGTGGTCCGGTCGCCGAGCCAGGGCTGCCGCTCGTTGCGCTGCGGGCAGTCCACGGGCATGCCCTTGTAGTTGCTGCGGATGCCCCAGTAGGCGTTGCGGTACACCTGGTTGATGGTCTGGTCGGAAGTAGTCAGCGCGCCGGTGGTGGCCATGTCGTCGTACACCACGCGGCCGTCGAAGTTGGCCAGGGTGGGCGCCGCGCCGGCGGGCCAGCCGCTGATTTCCGCGTAGCGGAAGCCGTGGTAGACGAAGCGGGGTTCCCAGGTTTCGCGGGCGCCGCCTTTTAAGGTGTACACGTCGGTCACGCGGGCGTCGCGCAGGTTGCGCACGTAAAGCTCGCCGCTGGGCTGCAGGGTTTCGGCGAAGCGCAGCGTCACCTTGTCGCCGGCCTTGCCCTGCACGCGCAGGCGCAGCCAGCCGGCCAGGTTCTGGCCCATGTCGAGGATGTACTTGCCGCCGGCCAGGGGCTTGATGGATACCGGTTTCAGGGTTTCCATCACCTTCATGTTCTCGTTCATCTGCGCCTCGTAGGCACCGCCAGGCTCCTGCACCAGCTCGGCCGGCAGCCAGCTTTTGGCCTCGAAGCCGGCGGTGGCCCAGCCGGGCATTTCCTTGGTGGCGTCGTACTCCTCGCCGTCGTACTCGTTGTTGGTGCGGATGGGGCCGTCGGCGGTGCCCTGCCAGCTCTCGTCGGTCTTGACGATGTCGCGCGAGCCGTCGGCGTAGCTTACTTCCACCTGCATGAGCAGCTTGGGGTAGCCGAAGGTCTTGATCTTGTAGGGCTTGTAGTGCTGGCGCATGGCGTAGAAGCGGCCGTTGCCGAGCACGGCGCCCACGGCGTTGGGGCCCTGTTTCAGCAGGCCGGTCACGTCGTAGGCGTTGTACTTCACGCCCTGGGTGTAGTCGGTGGGGCCGGGGGCCAGCACCTGTTCCCCTACCCGCTGCCCGTTCAGGTACAGCTCGTACAGGCCCAGCCCGATGATGTAAGCCGTGGCCTGGCGGATGGGCTTGTCGGCCTTGAACTCCTTGCGGAAGTAGCGGGCCGAGAGGCGGGCGTGGCTGGTTTCGTCGTCCCAGGGAAAGGCGCGGTCGAAGCCGATCCAGCGGCCTTTCCAGTCGAGGTAGTTGAGCAGGCCCATGCTCCAGCGGGCGGGCGCGCTCCAGGCCGAGGGGCCCTGAGTCGTCCAGGTGCGCACTTTCCAGTAGCAGCGGGTGCGGCTGCGCAGCGGGGCGCCGGCGTAGGCCACGTGCACCGATTGGGCCGACGCGACCTGGCCGGAGTTCCACAGGTCGCCCTCGTCGGCGGCCAGCTTTTCGGGGGTGGAGGCCACCAGCACCTGGTAGGCGGTTTGCTCCAGGCCGCGGGCCGCGCCGCTCAGCTCCCAGCTCAGGCGCGGGGCGGTGGCGTCGATGCCTTCGGGGTTGGTGAGCAGCTCGCAGCGCAGGCGCAGCAGCTGCACGGGGGCGGGCTTGTCGGCGCGGAAGGCCGTCAGCAGCAGGGCGGTGAGAAGCGAAGAAAGTACAATGCGCAGGTTCATCGGGACGGGCAGCCGCACCCCGCGGCCCCCGCTACGACAGCAGCGGGGAAGCCGGCCGCTACACGGGCCGGCGCCACGGGGCGGTGCTAGGCACTTTTGGCGTCCACTAGTTCACCATTTTTCCCGTGCCAACATTCTACGATCTTAGCATAAAGCTTTAGGATTTGGGCATGGTGGGGAGGCTTCTACACTATCGAGCAGTCATAAGAGCTTTACCAATCTTCGGCTTGACGATTATTCCAATTCACAGAGAAGGCTCACTGGAAATTTCCATTGTCTAAATACTCTCATATGATCTTCTATGTCTCGAAATATTTTCGAGACATCTTCAAATGATGATTCATAGCCACAGCATCCATCTTTTTTAAAACTATCCTTTATTTTTAATTTACCCACTACTTCAAACTTATCCTTGAAGCTTGCCATATCCTTATGAATAACAAGGTTGTAGTTCAGGCCGAAGAAAAAGTTTGACTGTCCGCAATAAGCCCATATACTATCTACATTTGGCTGATATGAAACAGTTATATCAGGATCATACCCCGACCCTATCTTAAGCCCAGAAATAAAGCTCGATTTTAGATGATCAAGCGTCGGCTTTACTTTCCCCTTGTAAGTAGTTGCAACGAGGTCATAAGAACACTGGCCTCGTTGTTGAGTGATTTTAGCACAAATCATTGCATGATAATTGTCCGCAATTTTAAAAACTAAAACATCATTTTCTTGAAAAAACAAGTTAACTATCTTTCTATACTTCTTAATTTTTCTAATTTTCTGATTTGGTTGGCTTATTTTCAACCATAACTTATCAAGCTCCTTCCTGCGCTTTTTGCCTTCCTTCTCATCAGCCTCTTCTTCCCACACTTTGACGCCAGCTCCTTTGTCTATAACACGCTTGACCTCCTCTAATGTACTATCGGTCAATCCTCCGATTTCCCAGAAAGCAAGAGCATAGGCAGTAACAAAAATTTCATAATAGAAATCTGTATCATCACCTAATTCGGTCCTCTCAAATGGAATTACCCCTTTAATATCCTCAATACTCAATCCACTATCATACAAATCCATTATTTGGTTATATGTATCTCTCGCCAAATCTCCATCAATGATTTTAACGCCGTCAGTTGCCATGTTTTGTGCTTAATATTCTTCAATCAATACCCTTTACTCCACCCCTACCCAGGCTCAGCAGTCGTCCAATCCTGCAAGTCGATGTTGCTAATTCGGCTCAGGTGCTTGTGGTTGTTCGATACCATCACCATGTTATTGACGACAGCCGTAGCCCCGATCAGAATATCGAAGTCGTCAATGATGAGGCCCTGTTTGCGCAGCCGGGCTTTTTCGGCCGCGTAAACGTCCAGCGCGTCATACACGGGAATGACGACGAACTTCGGCAGAAAGGCGGCAATGATGGGCCGCAGTACCTCGGGCGTTTTGCTGTTTTCGGCGCCGTATTTCAGCTCGGCCACCGTCATTTCGGAAATGAAGCAGTTGGCGGGGCCGACTTGCTCGATTTTACGGTCGAGCTGGTATAGGCCTTTGAGGAAGTAGATGCAGATGTTGGTATCGAGCAGGTAGCGTTTCAAAGCGGCTCGATGTCACGGGTGGAAACGCGGGACTGGCGGATAGCCGCAATGAGTTCTTCGGCGGTTTCTTCGCCTTGGTAGGCTCCGAACAGGGCTTGCAGGCTCGTCGGGGCGGCGGGCTGCTGCTCTTGCTTCAAGGATTGCGACAGGCGGGCAATCAGGTCCAGCTTGCTGTCGGCGCTGAGGTTGCGCAGCACGCCGAGGTAGTAATCGGCAATGCTGGCGGATGGATTGATCGGCTGCATGGCGTTTTTTCGAAGCTTACGTGCAAATCGGCTTGGAAGTCGTTAGCTGGCTCTGCGGGTCGGAGCATTCGGTTTATCAGCAGAACATGGAGCCAGCGGCTTACTGCCTTGTTTATTCTGCTTGATCCACTCGCTGATGCGGGTAAATTCCGGCTCCGACAGTTGCCGGCCGGTGGTACAAAAATCGACGTCTTTTGGCTCCTGAATCATTGCACTGAAGTTAACCAATCTAGCCGTTTGGTCGCTCACCAATCCCGAGTTGCCACCAGTTCTTCTCTATCCGCCTCGAAGCCGTAAGCTTTTGATACGAACTCAAAATCTTCCGCTATACATTCTCTGGCGGCCGTTTCTATTTCGCTGTCGGCTTCTTCAAAATCATCTTGCAAGTCGTTGAACTTGTCGGTAGCGGCGTGGGTCAGTTCGTACAGCTCATCTAGGGTCTTGGGCTGCTTCTGCTCGATTTCAAAACATAGCCCTACCAGAATTGCCTTACCCTTGTCGACTAGCTTATTCGGGAAGTACGAGTCTTCGTACATCTCTTTCAGGAAGGAATAATTCCTAACCGCTTCGTTTGCAAGCTTTTCTTGCTTCTTAGCCATATCAGCTACGTTGATGTTGGTACTCAAATAACGGGCATCTGCTTCAGTACCCAACTAAACAGCGGGTAGCAAACCTCTTCGGTTCACTACCCGCTGCGATGCTTCAGTGTCGTGCTGAGCCTGTCGAAGCATCTCTACCGAACAACTTCGTTCAAATGAAGCGGTAGAGATGCCTCGACAAGCTCAGCATGACGTTCTGGGTTGCGTTGTTCAATCGGCTGCTGCTCTACTTCTGCCCGACGGCGCCGGCTGGGGCTTGCTGGCCGGAGAAATCGAAGTACAGGGTCATTTCCTTGGCGTACGAGGGGTCTTTGCCGTAGTCGTAGTACATGTTGGTTTTGCCCATCGGGCCCATGTTCTCGGCTTTCTGCGACTTGGTGCCGATGGGCGTGATGCCGTGCATAAAGGAGAGTTGGCCGCTGGGGAAGGCCGGGGCCGTGTTGTAGGGCGTGGCCGAGAAGCGCGGCGTGAACAGGCGCAGGTACACGTCTTCCTGGTCGCAGATTACGGTGAAGGGCTGGCCGGTGGTCTGCAGGGTGAGCCAGTAGAAGTTGGAGTAGTAGCCCTTGAACTCGGGGTACTCGGGGCCGCGGGTGCCGTTCATTTCGCCGGTGCTGGTGTCGTTGTAGCCTTTGGTCCACACGCCCAGGTTGGTGCCCTTCAGGCGGTCTTTCCACACGCGGTAGGGCCCGTCGCCGCGCCACTGGGCGCCGCGCACCTCCTTTTCGGGGTAGCTGAAGCTCAGGCCGGCCAGGGCGAAGTCGTAGTCTTTGGGGAAGTACTTAGCCGTGAGGCGCACCCAGCCCGAGGGGTACACCGTCCACTGCAGCGACTGGTAGCGGCTCTGCTTGCCGAACTTGGCTTCGATGACCACGTTCTGGCCGTCCTGGCGCTGGCTCAGGCCTTCGAAGGCGGTTTCGCCCTCGGCCAGCACGGGGCCGTTGGTGAGCGGGATGAGGCCCTTGGCGTTGCGCACCGAGCGCAGCAGGCCCGAGCGGCGGCTGAAGCTCAGCTCCACGCCGTTGGCGGCGACGTTGTAGAGCGAGTCGGTTTCGGTGAGCTTGGCGGCGGTGGGGCCATCGGTGCGGATGAGGCGCTGGGCCACGGCGCTGGGGCGGGTAATGGGCCAGCTCCAGGTGTAGATTTCGCGGCCGTCGGGGTAGTGGGCGGTGAGGTAGAGCACGTCGTGTTGCTGCCAGTCGGCGGGCAGGGCCACTTTCAGGGTGCCGTAGGTGCCGTTGGGCGCCACGCTGGGCGCGGTAAGGGAGCCGGTTTTGGTGACGGGCGCGGCCTTGCTGCCGGGGCCAGGCAGCTGGGTTAGCTTCCAGGTGAACTTACACTGATTCAGATCAGTGAAGTGGAAGCGGTTTTGCACGCGGAAGGTGCCGTCGAAGGCCGGGGTGATTTCGCGGCGCTCGAAGAACACGGGGCTCCATACCTCCTTGATGGTGAAGAAGCTGCCCTCCTTTTCGCGGTAGGGACCGAGGATGCCGTCGGCGCCGTGGTTGCCGTCGGTGTCGAGGATGCCGCCCTTGTCGGTGCGCACCACGCCGGCGTCGGAGAAGTCCCAAAGGAAGCCGCCGGCCGAACGCGGATGGGCCCACATCTGCTCCCAGTAGTCTTCGAGGCCGGCGCCGTGGCCGCCGTCGTAGAGGCCGTGCAGGAACTCGGTGGGAAACACCACGTTGTGGCCCTGCAGGTGGGTGCCGTTGCCGTAGTCGTAGTTGATGTAGTGCTGGGTATCGGTGCCGCGGAACACCTGCCAGGCGTGGATAACGGGGCGCTGCTGCAAGTCCATGCGGTCGAGCACCGGGTCGAGGTCGAAGTTGTGGCCGCCCTCGTTGCCGTTCACCCACACCACGATGCTGGGGTGGTTTTCGTCTTTGCGCACCATTTCCTCGGTGAGCTTGGTGCCGGTGGGCGTGTCGTAGTTGCCGTGCCAGCCGGCTATTTCGTCGAGCACCATCAGGCCCAGCGAGTCGCAGGCGGCCAGGAAATGGTCATCGGGCGGGTAGTGGGCCATGCGCACCGAGTTCATGTTCATGTCGCGCATCAGGTTCACGTCCTGAATGCTGAGGGCCTTGCTGGTCACGCGGCCCGAAGTGGGCCAGAACGAGTGGCGGTTGACGCCCTTGAACTTGACTTTGACGCCGTTGAGGTACATGCCGTCCCGCTCGCGCACTTCCATGGTGCGGAAGCCGATGCGCTTGTCGACGACGTGCACCGGCTGCCCGCCCTTGCGCAGGGTGAAGGCCACGCGGTAGAGGTTGGGCGTTTCGGGCGTCCAGAGCCGGGCTTGGCTGAGCGAGGTTTGCAGGCGCGTGGTGGCCCCGCCGGCCACGGCCGCGCGGAACTCGGAGCCGGCCTTTTGCCCATCCAGCGTATAGAGCTGACCCACGACTTCATCGGCCCCGCTGCCCTGGGTGTACACGTCGGCGCGCAGCGAGCCGTCGGCCTTGGCATCCACGGCCACGCGGCTGATGTGGGTGGCGGGCAGGGCCTCCAGGAACACCGGGCGGAAGATGCCGCCGAACAGCCAGAAGTCCCCACGTCGCTCGGCGTCGTTGACGGACTCGTTGGCCGAGTGCTTGGCGACGGTGGCTTCGAGCAGGTTGGTTTTGCCCGGCTTGAGCAGCCGAGTAATGTCGTACTTGAAGCGGTAGTAAGAGCCTTGGTGCATCGGGCCGGCGGACTGGCCGTTAATCTTCACCTCGGTGTCGGTCATGGCGCCGTCGAAGACGATGTTCACCGTCTTGCCGTCCCAGTTTTTGGGCACCTTGAACTCGTACTTGTACTGGCCCACTTCCTTGCCGCGGGCGGTGTCCTTGGCGTGGCCGTAGTTGTACTTGCCGAAGCCCTGCAGCTCCCAGTTGGAGGGCACCGGGATGGTGGTCCACTTACCGGCGTTGCGGCCGGCCGAGCAGTGGAACTTCCACTTGACCGTGTGGTCTTTGTCAGTACCGGAGAGGTACTGGATTTGCGTCTGCTGGGCGTGGGAGGCCAGGGGCAGCAGCGTCAGGAGGTATGGGAGGAAACGTTTGAGCATGTCGTTCTTTTGGGCGCCTCACGTGCGCCTCACCCCCCGGCCCCCTCTCCGAAAAGGAGAGGGGGAGCCTGACGACTTCTTTGCTTGGGGTGGTGTAGGTGCTGAGGCTTATGGTAGGTTGGCCTTGATGGCCTGGAGGACTTTCTCGGTTTCGTTTAGGGCTTGGTTGTTGGAGAAGCGCAGGACGCGGTAGCCTAGCTCGGCCAGGATTTCGGAGCGCCCTTTGTCGTAGGCGGCCTGGTCGGGCTCCAGGTGGCCGGCGCCGTCTAGCTCCACTATCAGCTTGTGCGGGAGGCAGACGAAGTCGGCAATGAACCTATCGATGCTGTGCTGACGCCGGAACTTAACCCCTAGCTGGTTTCCGCGCAGCCGTTGCCAAAGCAGCTCTTCGGCCGGCGTGGGTTCGTGGCGCATCCCGCGTGAGCGGCCTTTCAGGTCGAGCTTGGCGTACAGCTTCCGGTCAGCGGTAAAGATTTTGTCCTGCGGCAGGTAAGGCTCATTGATTTCCATAGAATCAAATGGAATTGGAAACCAACAATCTACCCAAATCCGCCCGCGCCACCGTGGCTCCCCCTCTCCTTTTCGGAGAGGGGGCCGGGGGGTGAGGCGCACACGAGGCGCAACGTCAGGGCGTCACCGGCCCCGAGCTGGTCTTCAACGACTTAAGGTAGAACACCGCCAGCTTCTCCGACTCGCCGGCTTTGGGCAAATCATACGCTTGGTCGGCGGGCGTGTCGGGCGTGGGGAAGTGGCGAGCAGGGCCGGTGCGCAGCATCACCCGCTCGAACGAGGCCACCGGAGCGAAGAAGATGAAGGTGCTGGTCTTGCCGCCGTTCACCGATACCGTGCAGGTGCGGTTGGGCGCGTCCAGGGTTACTTTCAGGTCCAGCTGCTGGCCGGCCTGGTACTTGGTCACCCCCTTGAAGCGCGCCCCGGCCTTGTAGCTGAGCGTGCCGGTGGAGTCGAAGCTCAGCTGCACGGCCGGCTGGCCCTTGGCGTCCTGAAACTCGATTTGCAGCAGGCCGTGGTCGTTCTGGGCGGGCACCACCGACAGCTCGGCCGTCAGCTGCTTGCTTTCGGGAATGATGCGCTCAGCCTTGCCGTAGTCGAAGCGGTCCGAGTCCTTGAAGACGAGGCCCTTCGAGCCATCCGGCAGCGGGCCGATTTCCACCGGGGCCTGCACCAGGCTGTAGGTGTTCCACTGGTCCAGCTCCTGGCCGGCGGGCAGCTGGGCGAAAACGTCGTTGGCGTGACTGGTAGCGGTGGCTCGCACGGGCACGGGCACCGAGGCAATCCAGAGGTCCTCCTTGTTCACGCTGTAGCTTACCCACAGCTTCTTATCGGGCGGCGTGCCGTCGCCTTCCTGGATGCCGCGCACGTACTGCGGGCCGTAGCTTTTGTAGTTGCCGCCGTAGCGCATGGGCGTGATTTCGCCGTGCACCAGCCAGAGGTCGGTGTAGTCGAGGCCGTTTGCGGAGGTCGACACGGCCAGCGGCCAGCGGAACTCCGAGGGGTTGTACACCGTGGCGTAACGGCCGTCGGAAGTGCGCTGGCCCCAGATTTTGGCGTTGCTGTTGACGAAGTGCGGGGCGCGGATAACCGGGTTGGGCCAGGTTTTGCCGCCGTCGGGGCTGATGCTGGTGAGGGCGTGCTTCCAGAGGCCCACCACGCGGTTGCCATCGGGCAGGTGGTAGTAGCTGAAGGCCTTGTACTCCTTGCGCAGCGGAATGAGCTGGTCGTCGCGGTCCTGCTCCTCCACCATCTGCTGCATCATCAGCGGCGAGGCCAGAATTTCCTCGCAGGCGGCCACGAAGCCCTTATCCTTGCTCTTGGTGTAGAAGGGATACGCCGACTTAGCCTGGTCCCAGGTTTTGTTATAGCGCAGGAAGTAGATGGGGCCGAATTTGCCATTGGGCAGCACCTCGCGCACCACCCGCCCGATGCCCTGCCCGTCGTTGGGGTCGTCCTTGGCATCGAGGGCAATGCCGTAGTAGCCCAGGGTGAGCAGGCGGTTTTTCTTGGAGGTGTAGAAGCCGATGCGCTGGTGCATCACGGCCTCCAGGTTCTTGGCCACCTTGCCGGGCTGGTCGGGCTTGGTGAAGCCGTCGGGCACCTTGTAGGGCGGGAAGATAACCACCGGGTCGGTCCAGGTGTAGCCGTCCTTGCTGGTCAGCAGCAGGGTGCGCCCGGGCGGAATATGCTCGCCCACGGGGTTGCTCAGGTACTGGTAGTAGAACTGCCCGTTCCAATAAGCCAGCATGGGCGCGTGGTTGTAGGTCCACCCCTCCCCGTTCGCGGCGCTGGGCTGCTCCCGGTTGGCGCGCAGCACCTGCCGGGCGTGCGTGCCGATAGCCGGCCGCAGCTGGCCATGGTGATAGTCCACGTTGCTGAGCGTGGTGCCGGTGTAGCGGATGGTTTCCGGCGCGGTCTGGGCCTGGGCCGAGACGCCGCCGAGCGTCGCCGCTAGCGCTGCCCAAATTCCGATCTGCTTGCTCATTGATTTCCGCTCGTGGTGGTGGTTGCCGGGGCCGCCGGGGCGCTCCGCAACAGGTTCTTCAACGTCTTGCGCGGCGCCATAAACACGGTGCCGTGCTTGTGCCCCTGCGGCACGCTGGCCTGATTCGAAACGTCGGTGAACGTCTTGAAATCGGCCGTTTTCATCACGCCGTAGCGCTTTTCGCGGTAGGCGTCGTAGTAGATCAGCCACTGCTTATTCGGCAGTGCCAGCACGCTTGGCCCCTCGGTAAAGTTGCCGGTGAAGGGCTCCGACACGCTGGGAAACGGCCCTAGTGCCGAGGGCCCGAAGGCCACCTTGATGTTGCGCATGGGCCGGGTATTGTCCTTTACCACCAGCACGTAATCCTGCGGCCCGCGCGGCACTACCACGGCATCAATGGCGCTCCAGCCCGGGTCCAGGAAAAGCTTCGCGGGGGTGAAGGTCTGGAAGTTCTTGGTCGTGGTGTAGTAGAGCCGGTGGTTGTTGTCCTCATCCTCGATGCCCCGCGAGAAGCGCAGCGGAATGGTCGAGGCCCACACGATGAGGTACTGCTGCGTGGGCGCGTCGTAGAAGATTTCGGGCGCCCACACGTTCACCGTCGTCGGTTCGTGGCCCATCACGTCAACGAAGCGCTGCTCCGACCAGTGCACCAGGTCTTTCGACGAGGCGTAGCCGAAGCCCTTGTCGCCCTTCCAGCCGCAGGTCCAGACGAGGTGGTAGGTGCCATCGGGTCCGCGCGCGATGCTCGGGTCGCGCATGATCTTGCTCGGCCCAACCTGCGGCGCGAGAAAGATGCGGTTCAGGTCCTGCCACTGGTAGCCATCGTAGCTGTAGAGCAGGCGCAGGCCTTCGTTGGCCGGCTCGTGGAAGGACGTGAACATGTACACGTCGCGCGAGCAGGCCGTGAGCAGCGCGGCGCCGAGCAGTGGGGCAAGGAAGCGGACGGCTTTGGTTTTGAACATTTGATTGCAGCAATCAGGTCGTCATGTCGAGCTTGTCGAGACATCTCGCGTGCTGACTTCAGGTACTATTCTTTTCGTTGAGTTTTCTATCAGGAGTTAGCACGCGAGATGTCTCGACAAGCTCGACATGACGTTCTTCTTTCCAGTTGCTGGACCTATACCGCGTCCAGCACCAGCACCCAGTCGTTGCCATTTTTCTGCTCACCGGGCGCATTGAACTCCTGCGTACCCTTATTCGGGAAGGTGCCGATGGCCGTCGTCTTTCCATCCCGCGGGCTAAACCACGAAGCCTTGACCTTGCTGCCGCTGATTTTGCCCAGGTTCACCTTGATGTTGCGGCCGGTATAAGTGTACACGAAGGCGTAGTTCTTGCCCCGCGTGGCCATGAGCCGCTCGTACTTCTCCCCTACTTCGCCCGCAATCAGCGACTGATCCGGCACCCGCTCGAAGAAGGGCCGCGACAACATCAGCTGCTTCAGGTACTGCATCTGCGCGGCGCCCGGCGCGTTGATGGCCGACGACCACAGTTCCGAGGAGCCGTAGGCGCTGCCCTTATCGAACGAGCTGTGCATCTGCATCACCGAGTTCTGCCCGTAGGTGTAGCCGAAAGCGCCCGCGAATACCGACCAGTAGCCGTAGCGGCGCACGTCGGCGTCGGTCCAGCGGGGCTGGGTGATGTCGTGCAGGCCCTGCGGAATGCCCTCGTACGACGGCTCCCCATCGATGCTGGGCTTGGCCGGCTTCAGTTGGTTGTCGACAACTTGGTAGCGCCAGTTGTCTTCGCCGTAGTGCTTCTGCTCCTTGCGCGAAGTATCCTGCTCGTAGCGCCGGTGCCCCGACTGATACATATTGAAATCCAGCCACTTGGCGTTGTGAAACCAGTCCGACGACTGCGTGCGGCCCCGCGGGTGGTAGGTCACCAAGTGGTTTGGATCGACCGCCTTGAGCGTGCTGCCGATGACGTTCCACACCTTCAGCGAGTCGGAGCCAGCAATATCGCCGCCGTTGAGCCAGATGATGTTCGGCCGGTTCTTGTAGCGCTCCGCCAGGAAGGTAGCGTAGGCTTTGGCCTGCGCCTGATTCACCTTGCCGCCCTTCACGTTGGTACCCCACACCGGCACCAGGCCCATGTACAGGCCTTTTTTAGCCGCCAGATCCACGATGTAGTCGACGTGGTCCCAGAAGTCGTACTGCGCCGGGTCAGTCGGCGAGTTGCCTTTGCTGACGAGCGGCGTGGCCACATTGCCACGCACCAGAGCCGAGTCGCCGTACACGTTCACGGCCGGCACCTGGTGCAGCACCATCACCTGGATGACGTTGAAGCCCTTTTTGCGGCGGTCTTCGAGGTAAGTTTCGGCTTCTTCGCGCTTGAGCTTGTTGAACAAAAGCCAGCCGGTGTCGCCCAGCCAGAAGAAGGGTTTGCCGGCTTCGGTCTGCAGGTAGCGGCCGTTGGCGGATACTTTCAGCTTGCTCACGGGCTCCGAGGGCGCGGCGGCCACGGTCAGAGCTGACACAGTTAGAACGGAGAGCTTACAAAGCCAACGGTTCATCTTACCGGCTGTCCGGCGTTCAGCCGGCTTGCGCCCCGTCTGCTCCTCGCCGGGTTTGTTCTCTTGGGTCATTCGAATCTGGTTTCTGTTCTTCTAAGTTCTCCGCTCTCACTTCTAAGCGCCGCTACCCTTTGTCCACCCACAGAATGGCGGGGGCGGCTTGCGGGTTTTTGAGGTCGAGCACCTGCCCGCCCTTCACTTTCTGAGCTTTGCCGAGCAGCTGCCCGTTGCGGGCGTCGAGCCACTGCACGCGGAAGGCGCCGGACTCCTTGCTGAGGTCGAGCTGGGTGGCGGCCGTCGGCTCGCAGTAGCGGATGTAGCCCTGTCCGGGGCTGACGAGCTGCCACTGCTTGGCCACGGCAGCCTGCTGCTCGGCGGGTTTCATCCGGGCCACGGCCGCCAGGAACTCCTGGCTGGGCACGGCCGGCACGTCGGGCAGGGAGCCGCCGGCCAGCAGCACGGCCCAGCCGTACTTGTCGGCGCCGTCGCCGGAGTACATGACGGCCTTGTCAGGAAACTGCTGGCGGTATTCGCGCACGGCCCGGTACACTTGCTCGAAGGACGTGGCCTTGGGCTTCAGGAGGCGGGCGTGCTGGCGCGGAGCCAGGTTCAGGCCGCCCGGCGGGGCGTAGGCCAAGCCGTCGGCCTGGTAGTGCCAGTAGCGGATGTCGATGATGTCGACCACGGCGGCGCGGGCGGGGTCGGCCAGGATGGCGTCCTGCACGTCCTTGGTCGTGCTCAGGCCCACCAGCACCTGCTTGCCGGTTTCCTGCTCCCACTCCTTAATAGTATCGAGCCAGAACTGGGCGAAGCTCAGCGGCCCGGTGTATTCCTCGCTCAGCAGCTGAACCACGCCGCTGTTGCCGGTGAAGTTGTTGAGACACTGCCGGATGTAGGCCCGGTGCAGCGCCCGGCGGGACGGGTTCGTCACGTCGTAGAATTGCTCGGCCATGAAGATGCGCTTGTCGCCGGCGTAGTTGGGCGGCTCGGGCAGGCCGGTGTCGTTCACATTGTTGGCCGGGCGCCAGGGAAAGTCGGCGTAGTGGGCCCCGGCCTCAATGATGTTGTGCTGAAAGTAGTTCTGGTGCACCAGCACCAAGCCTTTCTGATCCGCCAGCTCGGCAAACTCGCGCAGGCGGCCCCAGTACCAGGGGTTGTAGCGGGTCAGATCGTACTTGCTCAGCCCGTCGTAGGCCGTGCCCTGCCCGCTGCGGGCAAAGGGCAGCTCGTAGAAGGGCGGCCACACGTCACCGTCCATGCGGCGGATTCGCTCGTGGTCGTCGCGGCGCCGCTCGTACCAGAGGGCGTAGTTCTGCTCCATGCCCACCTGGTGCCGGGCCTGCATGGAGTCGGTCAGGGCCTGCAGGTCGTCGGTGAGGCCACGGCCGCTGCGGCCGGGCACGTAGCGGGTAATGGCGGGTTTGGCCTGGGCCAGGCCGTAGGGCCGCGAGGAGCCGTTCCACCACGGCACTTGCCCGCGGCTGCCGGTGAGCACCGTGGTGCCGCGCACCAGCACGCCGTTTTGCACGCGCAAAGGCGCCGCGGCGGTGGCGGCGGCCGGCTGCTTGAGCTTGAGCTGATCGAAGTTCTTGGCGCCGGCCGTCGAGGTCGAAATAGCCTGGCGCTGCCCGGCTTGCTTGATCCAGTCGATGAGCTGCGGGGCGGGCTGCCGAGCTTCAGCGGTGAGCTGCTGGGCCACGGCCACCGAGGGGCTGCTGGAGGCTTCGGTCTGCACCGTCAGCAGCTGGGGCTGCACGGCCATTTTCCCGCCGAGGCGCTCGGCCAGCTGGGCGTAGTAGAGGCTGCGCGGGTTGATGGCGTTGTTGGACTCGCCCCAGTACCCGTCGCCCTGAAACTGCGCCCAGCTGCCAAATGCCCAGTTCTGGGCCGTGGGCGGCTTGGGCAAATCGATGCGGGCGGCGGTGCACTGGTAGAACACGCTGTTGGCCGCCGACCAGCCCGCGCCCTGCCCGTCCTGCCCGCGGTTGGCGTAGCTCAGGGCGTTGCCGTCGATGTTGACGATGTCGAACAGCAAACCCGAAGCCCAGCTGTCGGTGGCACCGCTGAAGCCCAGCGACTCCCGCGTTTGGCACTGCACGAAGGCATTCGGGCCGGCGGCGCAGTAGCCCACCGCAAAGTCGTGGAAGCCCTGCTCGGAGCAGAGACGCTGAAACAAGGTCTGCTGCCCGGCGGTGAAAAAGGCGTTGCGGCGCTGCCCGCCCACTTCCGACACCGGCGCGAGGCTCAGGCAGTCTTCCACCGTCACGCGCCTGGCCGATTCGAAAGCGGCCACCGCCGAACCGGCGAAGTGCTCAAACGCCACCTGCCGCACCCAAGCGTCGGCCACGTTTTCCAGGGTCACGCCCATCCAGCGGTGCGCCTCGTCTTTGGGGTTCTTTTCGTCGAAGGTGGAGCGGCAGCGCAGGTTTTCCACGCCCACCTGGCTGATGCGGCCCGCCCAGCGGTAGGGCTGCACGGTGGCCCCGCCGTACTGCGCGTCGAGGGCCGTGGTCAGCGGGGCGTCCAGCGTGACTACGTCGCCCTGCACGGCCACCACTTGCCGGTCCCAGTACAGGTCGCGCTGCCCGGGTTTCCAGCCCAGGGCCGAGATGCCGCCGCCGAAGGTTTCGGTACCCAGGGCCTGAATCCACTCCTTGGTCGAAGGCCGGTGCACCAGCACCTTGTCCCCGGCTTTCAGCGTGTGCGCGGCCAGCTTGAGTTGGGTGGCATTGACGGGCACGTAGCTATCCGCCACGGCCACGGCTTTATCGAGTTGCCGGTCGTCGCGGCCGGCCACGCGGATAAGTGTCTGCCGGTCCAGGCCGCTGCCGAGCAGCACGGTGCCTTCCTCGCCCATGCCACTACCGCGCAGCACCACGCCCGAGGCCTTCAGCACGAGGCCGCCGGCTACGTCGTAGGTGCCTTTTTCGAGCAGCACGGCCCCGCGCAGGCCGGTGGCTTTGTCGGCGGGCAGGGCGGCCACATAGTCCAGCGCGGCCTGAATGCGGGCGGTGGCGTCGCCGGTTTTCACGGGCACCACTACGCGCACGGGGGCCATAGGAATGGCTTTTTCGCTGGCCGCGTAGCCGCAGTAAGAAAAGTCCGGCACGCGGTTGCCCTGCGCGTCGGCTACGTACACCAGCTTGTGGTCCTTGCCTTCCGACAGCGGCGGCAGGGGCCGCTCCACCTTCGGCTTCTGGGCGTAGACGGCCGCCAGCCAGGGCGCGGTGCTCAGGGCCAGGCCCAAGGCCAGGCCGAGCAGGCGCGGGTGAAAGCGAAAAACCAGGATGGTGGGCTGCGGGGTCAAAACGGGTACGCTTGAAAAACGGTGGGCTCGCCGAAGCGAGGTAATCGGCTAACTAAAGCCGGGGCTAAGGTTAGTTCCCCTCCTCCGCTGAGGAGGGGCTAGGGGTGGTTGGCCTGACGTTGGGACGAATTCTAACTCTAGCTTTCTACTTCTGGCCTTCCCCCCCCCAACCCCTCCTCAGCTGAGGAGGGGAGCTAATTCTAGCCTTAGGACTTGCGCGTACCGGGCGCGGCGGGCTTCACTTTCTGGGTGTCGACCACGCTGTTGAGGAATTCCTCGATGTTGGTGTAGCCGTCGTTGTCGCGGTCCTTGACGGCGTCGGAGGCGTCCTTGGGGTTGAGTCCGTGCTTTTTCTCCCAGTCGTCGGGCATACCATCCTTGTCCGAGTCGGTGTAGGGCTTGCCCTTGTACTCGGGGTAGCCGCCCACCTGCTGCGGATCGGTAATGATGCCCTGCTTGTAGGAGTCCTCGGGCAGGCGGCGCTTGATGTAGGGGCTCTTGGCCGAGGGCTTGGCGTCCTTGGCGTACACGATTTTGCCGGTGCGCACTTCCTCCACGATGCGGGCGTCGACGGCGTCGCGCTTGGGCAGAGTGGCGCCCACGTTGGCCAGCACGTAGCTGTAAGCGTCTTTAGCCGGCAGCAAGGTTACGTTCGGCATGGCGAAGGGCTTGTCGGTGCGGATACCGGCCAGGATTTTGTCCGGCTCGGGCACGTCCTCCAGCTGCACGCCGCCGGCCCAGTTGTCTTTGGTTACCTTCTCGTTGCCCTCGATGACGTTGCCCGCCACGTAGGCCTTGCCAAACACCAGCCCCAGGGCTTTGTCGCGGCTGGCCTCGGGCTTGAGGATGCGGTAGCTGATGGGTTTATCCAGCGGGGTAATCGGCCCGGGCTTGTAGTAGTTGTTCACGAAGTTGTACTCCGAGCGGTTGTCGCCGCCGTCAGCCGAGCGGTTCCACCAGTTGAATACTACGTTGTTGGCGAAGCCAAAGTCGCCGTACATGCCCACCGAGGGGTTGCGGGCAATGTTGTTGGCCCACAGGTTGCGCATGAAGGTGCTGTTCAGCCCGCCGATGGTGCTGCCGAAAGCGTGGTTGTAGTAGTCCAGCGCCTCCGAGAAGATGCTGTTCTGAATGGTCACGTTCACCGTCGGCAGCTTGTCAGCCTTGCCCGTTTCGGGGTTGTGGTACACGTGGCGGTACATCGACATGTTCTCGTCCAGCCCCCACGAAGCCGACACGTGGTCAATCATGATGTTGCCCACCGGGTTGCCGCCCAGCGCGTCGTCGCGGCGGCCTACTTCGGTGGCGCCGCGGCGGAAGCGCAGGTAGCGCACCACCACGTCGTGCGTGTTCAGCCACACCGATTCGCCGGCCACGCACACCCCGTCGCCGGGCGCGGTCTGGCCGGCAATGGTGATGTAAGGCGCCCGGATGATGATGGGCGACTTCAGGCGAATGATGCCGGCCACGTTGAACACCACGATACGCGCCCCGCCCTGCTCACAAGCCTCGCGCAGCGTGCCGGGGCCGCTGTCTTCCAGGCTGGTCACCACGTACACCTTGCCGCCGCGCCCGCCAGGGGTGTAGGCCGCGCCGCCCTCTGCGCCTGGAAACGCGGGAATTTTGGCCTGGGGAAGGTCCGAAGGCTTGGCCGCCCAGGGCACGTAGGGCTTGCCAGCCTTGGCTTCCCGCTCGATGACGGGCAGGGCCTTGGCCCAGGCTTCGTCGGAGCGCTTTTCGGCTTCGGCCTGGGCGGCATCGGCCTTGGCTTGCACCTCGGGCGGAATGGTGGGGTACTGGGCCCAGGCGGGGCGGGCAGTGCCGGCCGCAGCGGCCGTGAGGGCGAGGAAAAGCAGGCGGTTTTTCATGGATTGGTGAGGGCGTGGATGCGGAAGAAGCGGGCGAGGCAGCTGGTTTGGGCAAGCTTAATCAGGGCGTCATGTCGAGCGCAGCCGAGACATCTGGCCCGATAGTATCCCGTTGAGTTTACTATCTGGTGTCAGCACGCGAGATGTGTCGACAAGCTCGACATGACGTTCTATTTTTCACTTATCCTGGCATTAATACCCCGGGTTCTGCGGGAAGTCGCCGCGGCCGCCGACGGCATCGATGTCGCTCTGCGGAATGGGGCGCAGCGCGTGGAAATCCTGGATGCTGGTGCGGGCGTCGGGGTTGTGGGCGCGCACGCGCTCTACCAGCTTGCCGGTGCGCTTCAGGTCGAGCCAGCGTACCTGCTCGCCGGCCAGCTCGCGGGCCCGCTCGTCGAGCACGAAGTCCAGCGTCATCTGTGCGGGCGTCACCTGCATGGCGGCGGTGCGGCCGGGCAGGGCGGCGCGGGTGCGCACCAGGTTCACGTAGTAGGCCGCCGAATCGGTTTTGCCCAGGCGTACCTGTGCTTCGGCTCCGATGAGAATGATGTCACCCAGGCGGAGCATGTTGGCGTCGCGCGAGCTTTCCGTAACGGTGGGCGTGGCCCGCGTCGGGTCGTCAAACTTGCGCAGCGAGGGGTAGTAGCGCCGCTCCCCTTTCAAGGAGCCGTCGGCGTTGTACAGGTCGTCGATGTCGTACGTCTTGTAGCGGTAGCGGCGGGTGTAGCGCTGCTGGAAGTCGTCGATGCTGCGCTTGCTGGTAAACACGGCCGTGTCGCCGACGGTGAACTTGGGCTGGTTCAGCAGCGGGGCCAGGGCCGGGTTCTGGTTGACCTCGGCCTGCGACCAGCGCGGAATGGTGCTGGCGTTGTTGGCAATCCAGGCCTGCTTAAACGAGCCGAGGTAGCGCGCGTCGTTCTGCTCGTTGTAGAGGTCGAGCAGGAAGCGCGTGGGCATGTAGCGCACGCCCGGCAGGCCGTTGGCCACGTCGCGCGCCATGCCCGGCTGGTCGTCGTACTTCATCAGAAACCACTGGTGCGCCGTGTTGCTGCCCGCGTTGAAGGTCAGGTTGGTGGAGTAGTTCACCGCCCAGAGCACCTCCGAGTTCTTCTGGTTGTTGATGTCCCAGAGGCTGGCGTAGCTCGTCACCAGCCGGATGCCCTGGCCCGTGTAGCCGGTAGTCACCTTGCGGGCGTAGTTGGCCGCCTTCTGGTACTGCCCGTTCGAGAGGTAGGCCTTGGCCGCAAACGCCTCAGCGGCGGGACGGGTGATGCGGCCGTAGTCGTTGGCCGTCACGGGGGCCGCAAACTGGCCCAGCGTCACCGGCAGGTTGGCTACGGCGAAGTCCAGGTCGGCAAAAATCTGGGCGTACACCTCCTGCACCGAGGCACGGGTAGCGGTGTTGACCACGCCCTCGGTGGGCTCCAGGCGCAGCGGCACCGCGCCGAAGCTCTCCACCAGGTGGTAGTAGTACCAGGCGCGCATGAAGCGCAGCTCGGCTTCGGCCGAGGGGCGGCGCGGCGCGCTCAGCCCGGCGGTGTTGATGTACTTCAGCGCCTGGTTGACGAGGTTGATGCCCTGGTAGCAGGGCGTCCAGAGGTTGTTTTTCACCCACACGTTGTCGGTGTTCAGGCCCTGGTAGTTCATCAGCGGCGGCTGCGGGCGGGTGTTGCTCGACTGCGAGTCACCGTTGTTCTGGGCGTTGGTCCAGATGTCGGTGCCCATTTCAAGCAGCGCCAGGCCCGATTCCTTGCCGTAGATAACGCGGTTGTAGGTGTAGGCGCCGTTGACGGCGGTTTCGAAGCCCTCGGGAGTGGTAAACACGGCTTCGGCGGTGGCGCCGCTGGGGTTGAATTCGTCGAGTTGATCCTGGCAGGCAGAAGCGGCCAGCACCAGCAGCGCGAAGGTCAGGGGTCGGATGATCTTATGCATGATGGTCTGGTCAGGTTAGAAGCCCACGTTCAGGCCTACCACGTAGGCGCGGTTCAGCGGCCGGTCAATCACGCCCTCGCCCTCGGGGTCGAAGTCCTTGATGTTGCTGAGCGTGTAGAGGTTGCGGCCCGATACGTACACGCGCACGTTATCGATTTTGGCCTTGCCCACCACGCTCTTCGGCAGGGTGTAGCCCAGGGTCACGTTGCGCAGCTTGGCGAAGGAGGCCTCGCGCTCGGTGAGGGTGGTCACGTAGCTCAGGGAGCGGGTGGCGTTGGGGCGCGGGTACTCGTTGGTGGGGTTTTCGGGCGTCCAGTAGTCCACGATGGCGCCGTTGTTGCTGCCGCTGCGGGTGTACTTGGCGTAGTAGTCGGAGCTGATCCACTGGCCCACGCGGGCTACCACCAGCACGTTCAAATCGAAGCCCTTGTAGCGCAGGTCGTTGCTTAGGCCGGCCGTCCACTTAGGCACCCGCGAGCCGATGACCATGCGGTCGGCGGCGGTGATTTTGCCGTCGGGCACGCCGTCGGGCCCCGAAATGTCAGCCACTTTGATGTCGCCGGGGATGAACTGGCCCGGCGCGGTGCCGTAGGAGGCGGCTTCCGCTTCCTCGCCCAGCTGCCAGATACCGATTTTCTTGTAGTCGTAGTACACCTGTGCCGGCTGGCCCACGATGAGGGAGTTGCGGTAGTCGTCGGCGATGACGTTGCCGTTGGGCAGCTCCACAATCATCTCCTTGTTGCGGGCGAAGGTCACGGTGGTTGACCACGTCAGGTTGTTGCCGCGCAGGTTCTGCGAGGTCACCGACACCTCCAGGCCGCGGTTGCGGGTCTTGCCGATGTTGCGGTTGACCGTCGTCACGCCGGTAAAGGCGGGCAGGTTGTAGGGGAAAATCAGGTCCTTGGTCAGCGCGTCGTAGTAGTCCACGGTGCCGGTGATGCGGTTGTCGAGCACCCCAAAGTCCACGCCCAGGTCGGTGGTGTAGGTTTTTTCCCAGCCCAGGTCCTGGTTGCCGATGGTGCCATTGATGGTGTAAGTCGGCGCTGCATTGGCGTCGGTCCAGGAAAACTGCGTGTTGGTCAGCGAGTTTTGGGTGCCGTAGGGGTTGATGCCGTCATTGCCCGACACGCCGTAGGAGGCGCGCAGCTTCAGCTCGGTCAGGAACTTGAAGCGCTGCATAAACGACTCGTCCACGAGGCGCCAGCCCACCGAGGCCGAGGGAAAATAGTCGCCCTTGTGGCCCGGCGCCAGCTTGGAAGAGGCATCGTAGCGGGCGGTGGCCTGGAACAGGTAGCGGCCCTTCCAGCTGTAGTTTACGCGCCCGGCCGCGGATATCAGGCTGTTGCGCGAGAAGCCCGAGCCGTAGAAGGGGTTCTGGTTGGCCGCCCCGATGTTGTAGAACGACTGCGAGGGCAGCACCTGGTTGTTGCCGCCAGCGAAGCTCGAGGTATTGGTAAAAATCAGGTCGCTGGCTATGCCGGTGAGCGTGAGCGAATGGTCTCCGATTTCCTTTTTATAGGTCAGGATGTTTTCCCAGCTCAGGTTGCGGCTCTGGTTGTTGGTGATGGACGCCTGCGAGTTGGCCCCGCGCCCGTCGATGGTGTTGCGCCCGTAGAAGCTGCCGGCCTCCGAAGTGGCGAAGTTCACCCCGAACTGCGAGCGGAACGTGAGGCCTTCCAGCGGCGTCAGGTCCACGTAGGCCGAGGCCGAAATGCGGTTGGTCTTGGTGTTGCGCTCGTAGGCGCCGGGCTGCTCGTCGGCCAGCGGGTTGATCTGCGTGCTACCCAGCAGGTTGTAGATCAGTTGCCCGTTGTCGTCGTAGGCGCGGCCCAGCGGCACGGCCTGCGAAGCGAGGTTGAACGGGTCGCGGCGGATGTCGTTGTTGATGTAGGCCAGCTGGGCCTGCAGGCCCATTTTCAGCCAGCGGTTCACCGTCTGGTCCACGTTGGCGCGGGCAGTGTAGCGCTTGAAGCGGTCCAGCTTCATCAGGCCCTTCTCGTCGTAGTAGCCCACCGAGAAGTAGGCCTTGGTATTCTCCGAGCCGCCCGACAGGCCCACCTGGTAGTTCTGCTGCATGCCGTTGTGCAGCAGCTGGTCGGGCCAGTTGATGTACTGCTCGTTGGCAATGGCCTCGCGCTGCTGCGGGCTGAAGGCCACCGCGTCGTCGGCGGGCGAGTTCCAGGTGCCGGCCGCGCGGAAGGCTTCGCGGCGGAACGCCACCCACTCGGGTCCGTTCATAAACTCGCCGTAGCCGGCCACCTTGGTAATGCCGGTATAGGCATTGAGCGTAATCCGGGGCTTGCCCGCGCTGCCGCGCTTGGTGGTGATGATGACCACGCCGTTGGCCCCGCGCGAGCCGTAAATGGCCGTCGAGGAGGCGTCCTTGAGCACCTCGATGCTCTGCACGTCGTTCGGGTCGATGTCGGCCGCGTTGACGTTCTGCACCCCGTCCACGATGTAGAGCACGTTGTTGGAGGAGCCGGGGTTGGCAATGGAGCGGTTGCCGCGGATGCGGATGCTGGCGCCCTGGCCGGCGTAGCCGTTGGCGCGGGTAATGTCGGCGCCCGGAATCTTGCCCTGCAGCGCCTCGGTCACCGTCGTCACCGGCAGCTTGGTTACCTCCTCCCCTTTCACCGACGTCACGGCGCCAGTCAGGTCGCGCTTTTTCACCGTGCCGTAGCCAATGACGACTACGTCGCTGAGAGCGGCCGTTTCCGGGGCGAGCTTGATTTCCACCCGCGGCTGATCGGGGCGCACCAGCAGCTCCTGCCGGGCATAGCCGAGGTAGGACACGACCAGCGTCACGTCCTGCTTGTCGGGCACCTGCACCGTGAAGCGGCCTTCGGAATCGGTGGTGGCGCCGTTGGTGGTGCCTTTCACCACCACCGTTACGCCGGGCAGGGCTTCGGCCTTGTCGGCGCCGACTACTTGCCCGGTGACGGTACGCGTCTGGGCCTGAGCGGCCACCGACACAAGGAGCAGCGACGCCGCTGCCAGTGGAACAATTGGTTTCATCAGGTTCAAGGAATGCAATAGGTGAGTCAGGGAGCAGTGTGGTAGTGTGGAGGCCGGCAGTAGTCGGCTGCTCAGCCCGTTACCTCCGCCAGTTCGATGTCGCGGAGTGCGGTCTGGGGCGTGAGCCCCTCAACGGCACCGCAAAAATGCACCTGCAGGCCCATTTCGGCTAGCGCAGCGGCTTTGATGCGGCAGGCAGCGTGGGCCTGGGCTTCGTCGGCGGTGTACACCACCTGGATGTGGTTGGCCTTGTGGCGGGCCATCATCTGGTCGCGCGTCACGCCCTTCAAAGTGGCGTGCATGATGGGCCACTGCGGGGTCGTTTCCTGCCAGCGGCGCTGGGTTTCGGCTTCGGGCAGCTGCACGGCCTCGCCCACGCCCAGGTCGCAGTGCAGCTGGTTGTCCTGCACGTACACCCGGCTCCACACGATGGCGCCCGGCCGGCTCACCCCCTTCAGGCTGCCCCCGCCGAGGCGGAAGTACATAGGAGGCTGCCGCTCGGAGCTGGCGCCCGCGTAGCCGCCTTCGAAGTGGGCCGGCGGGGCGGCGCCCGAAATCAGGAACACCCACACAAACTCCTCGCCCGCGCCGGTGTCGAAGCTTTGGCCCCAGCGCAAATCGTGCAGGGTGGTTTCGCCCGAGAGGCCCAGCTCCTGCCAGAGCTGGTAGGTCAGCAGCGCGTCGAGGCCGGCGCACTCGTCCACTTCGTTGAAGTGCGGCAGGGCCTGACCGGCGTACAGCTCGCGGCCATCAGCGGCGTACACGGGCGGGCGGTCCTGGTTATTCAGCAGGCCTTCCACCAGGTCGGAGGCGGGCACCAGGTCCTTCAGGCCCTGCTGGTACTGAATGCCGATGGTGGCGCAGCCGAACTCATCGGCGAGGCGCACGGCGGCGATGTACATCTTGCACTGCTCCAGGGTCTGGGCCTGGGTCAGCTCGGTGGCCTCGTCGGTGCCCCAGTTGAAGCGCATGCCCTTGGCCAGCAGCCAGTCGAGCACCTGCCGGGCCTCCTCATCCGAAACGGTGCGCATGGCGGCGTAGAGCGTGGCCTGGCTCAGGCGCTCCTTGAAGAGGCCCGTGGCGTGCAGCAGCTCGTCGGGCACGATGGCGTTGTACATGCCCATGCAGCCCTCGTCGAACACGCCCATGATGGCCTTGTCCTGACGCAGGCGGCGGCCGAAAGCACGGCCCTGCGCCTCTTCGGCTTCGGGCAGCTGCACCTGGCTCAGGCTGCGCACGTGGCGTTGGTCCTGCTCGATCTTGCCCGTGGTCAGCCACTGGCGCAGGCCGGTTTCGAAAAATTCGTCGGTGAAGTCTTCGCTCCAGAGGGTGCTGTAGTTCACGCCGGCCTTGGTAAGGCAGCCGTTGAGGTTGAGCATGCCCACCAGCCCCGGCCACTGCCCGCTCCAGTTGGCCACCGTCAGGATGGGGCCGCGGTGCGTGGTGAGGCCGGCCAGCACGTGGTGCGAGTACTGCCACACGCTCTCGGCCACGATGAGCGGCTGCTCGGGGTCGAGGTGGCGAAACACCTCCATGCCCATCTTCTGCGAGTCGATGAAGCCGTGCTGCTTGGCAGGGTCGTAGGCGTGGGCGCGGCGCACCGAGTAGCCCTGCCGGGCCAGTGCGGCCGTCAGCTGGGCTTCCATAGCGGCCTGGGCGGCCCAGCAGTCCTGGTTGGCGGCCAGGCGCAGGTCGCCGCTGGCGAGAAGAAGGATTTCGGTGCGGGGGAAAGTTGCCACGGCGGGTTAGGTGGTTGAGGGTTGCAGATGCTGTCATCGGCCCCAGCGCCCCAGTCCTGCGAAGAGGCGACTAGGGGCGACCGGGGCGGCGTCGGGCCCGGCCATAGCCGCGGCCCAGGAAGCCGCGCGGGCCTCAACAGCAAATATGTAGGCTGCTCTTCCTGGCCTTCTCCGCGCTATTATCTACTTAGTATAGGATGTTAGCATGCCCGCGCAGGGCCCGGGCCGGCATTATTCCCCTTGCCGGCACCTACCTGCTTACTCACCTGCTTCACCGGGTTCGATGTGTTTCTGCGGCTGATTCTTCGCCCTCCATGACAGCCTGTTTTTCGGCTCATTTAGTCCTTTCGCGGGCTGTCAGAGGCCTTTAGCGGACCTGCGAACATGAAGAAAAAATTAAGGAAGCAGTAGTCTACAGGAGAGTAACGGCTTGCACGCCTAATACTTTAGTGAGTACGCACTAACCCAATGGCCTTTTCCCTGCCTGGCCAAGGTGCTCGTGCAGCTCCAGGATAATATCCTAGAGTAGGGAGCCGGAGCCGCCGGAGCCCTTCCGCAGTCCTACTTCTTCGCTTCGAACCCTGCAATTCCGGTGGCCTCACCCGGCGTCCCACTCGCCTGCGGCTCCCGTGCTTCTCTCTCCAAGCCCGCTTACCTCGCATTCCCATGAAAGCTCACTTTCACAAAATTCCGATCAGTTCCCAAAGCTCCTTCAGCATCCGCCACGACGTGAAGCCGAACTTCGGCACCGTTTGGCACTACCACCCCGAGCTGGAGCTGCACTACGTGATTAAGGGCGAAGGCGTGCGCCTCATCGGCGACAACATCAGCAACTTCTCGGCGGGCGAAATCATCCTGCTGGGCCAGAACCTGCCCCACACCTGGCGCTGCCGCGAGGAATACTTTCAGTACGACCCGGACCTGGAAGTCGAGGCCATCGTGATTCAGTTTATGCCCGAGTGCCTGGGCCGCTACCTGCTGGGCCTGCCCGAGGCCTACCTGGTGCCCAAGCTGTTCGAAAAGGCCAAGAGCGGGCTGCTCATCAACGGTGAGGCGCGCGAGAAGCTGGGCCCGCTGATGCGCCGCGCCGTGGAAGCCACCGACCTGGACCGCATCATCATCTTCCTCTCCATCCTCAAAATCCTGTCGGAAACGGAGGAGGTCGAGAACATTGCCTCCAAGCACCACGCCTTTACGCAGTCGAACGAGTCGGATGCGCTGCGCATCAACAAGGTGTGCAACTACACGCTCTCGAACTACAAAAACGAAATTACGCTGGAAGAGGTAGCCTCGATCAGCAACCTAAGCGTAACCTCGTTCTGCCGCTATTTCAAGCTCATCACGAAGAAGACGTACTACGATTTTCTCATCGAAATCCGCATCAGCCAGGCCTGCCGCCTGCTTATCGAGGATAAGCTGCCCACCGAAGTCATTTGCTTCGACTGCGGCTTCAACAACGTATCCAACTTCTACCGGCACTTCAAGAAAATCACGAAGATGACGCCGCTGGAATACAAGCGCAAGTACCTGCGCGGGTACAAGGAGCTGGTGGCCGCGTAAGCCTCCTCTGCATTCCGTCGTAAGATACAGAAGCCAAGCGTCAACAACAGCGGCAGCACTGGCTGTCATGGCGAGCAACGCGAAGCAACCGCAGGAAGGCGTAAGCCAATCCTTCCTCTCGCGGCACGACGGTTAAACACGCGCCAACTGAAAACGGCACCGCCCGAAACCTGAGTTGCTGGTTTCGGGCGGTGCCGTTTTTGGGTAACACGGAATCTAGCGGCGGTGCTACTGCAGGAAAGATTGCCGCGCTTCGCTCGCCATGACGGCTGGTGCTACGTCCTAGCCTGAAATCGTTCGGCTCCCCCTCTCCTGTTCGGAGAGGGGGCCGGGGGTGAGGCGCACACGACGCGCTACGCCGCCCACTCCAGCTCCTTGCGCAGGTTGCTGTAGTCGAGGCAGAGGGTTTCGACGCCCTTGCGCACGCTGCTGGACAGGGTACCCACTTTGCGGCGGGTGAAGGTGGAAATGTCGATGCCGCGCTGCTTAAGCGAGTACTTGGCCACGATGGGGTACACGTTGTGCATCACATTCATGTTGCGCACGAAGAAGCGCTGCACCTCCGCCACCTCGGCCGTCAGGTAGGGGTTGTCGTAGTTGTTGCACAGCCACACGATCAGCTCGGGGAAGAAATTGCCCTGAATGCAGGACAGCCCGGCCGCCCCGGCGCGTAAGGATTCCACCGCGTGCACCATGTAGGCGTCGTAGAGGCCAAAGTTGTGGCCTTCCACGGCGGCCAGCTTTTCCCGAATCTGATTGATATCGAGGCAAGTATCCTTGTGGTAAATGACGCGGCCGGTGCCCACAAACTCGCGCAGCTGCTCGGCCGAGAGCAGGCGTTTGTAGGGCTCGGGGCACTCGTAGAAGCCCATTGGGATGCCCGCGGTCCAGTCGAGCAGGCGCATCACCCGCTCGTTGAACACCGCGTCGGACTCCTGCTCGGTGGCCAGCAGACCGGTAATGGCAATGACGGCCTCGGTGCCCGCTTCGTACACTTTCTTAACGAAATCGGCCTGCTCCACCAGCGTGCCGGCAAAGGTGCCGGTGGCCACCACGGGCACCGCGCCGTCGACCACGTCCACCACGTGGCGGATGGTTTGCAGGCGCTCCTCGGCGCTGAGCTCGAACATCTCGCTCGAGAGGCAGTTGGCAAACAAACCGGCGGCGCCGGCCTTTAAGTACAACTCCGTCAGGCGCGTAAGCGCCGGGTAATCGACTTGCCCGTCGCTCTGAAAAGGCGTGAGCATAACCGGGATAAATCCCTTGCGCGATTTTTCCATTTCCTTGAGTCCAGTCTTATGAGGGTCGGCCAGCGTTGTGGAGCCGGCCGGGTTGGGGTATAGCGGGGTTGGCCGCCTAGACCACCGAATGGTGGGCTGGCGCCGGAGTTTCTTGGGAAGATTTGTTGCGGCGCAGCTTGCTTAACAGCAGGCCCACTAGGAAAATCGTGAGCGTACCCACGACGATAATCATGCTCTTGTGCAGGGGGTTACGGAACGCAGTCAGCTCGTCGGGCAGCTTGCCGGAGAAAGTCATCCACAGAATCACCAGCACGCCGATGATGGTGGCGGTCAGGGCCTCCGCGTTGCCGGTCTGCCGCCCGATGACGCCGAGCAGGAACAGCCCCAGCATACCGGCGGCGAAGATGCCCGACAGTTCCCACCACACGTCCAGCACGCTCTTCACGCCTATCATGGCAATGCCCACGCCCATGCCGGCTAGACCGACCACTACGGTGCCGATATGCAGCAGGCGCAGCATGCCGCGGCCGTCAAGGTCGGGGCGGAAGTAGCGCTGGTAGATATCGGCGGTGAAGACGGTGGCCGAGGCGTTCATGCCCGAGCTGATGGTGCTCATGGCCGCCGACAGAATGGCCGACACAATCAGCCCGACGAAGCCCGCCGGAATCTTGGTGACCATGAAGTGCGGCATCACCTTGTCGCCGTAGTCGGCCGGGGCCAGCTGGGCGGCGGCTTGGCTGATCTGGGCCGCCGTGGCGGTCAGGGGCAGCTTTTCGGCGGCCACTTTTAGCTTCACGGCCTCAATCAGCTCGGGGTGCACCTGGTAGTAGGCAAACAGCGCCGAGCCGATAACGAAAAAGAGCAGCGAAGCCGGCAAATACAGCCACACGCACAGCCAGATGGACTTGGAAGCCTGCTGGGCCGACGCTGCCGTGTGGTAGCGCTGCACGTAGTTCTGGTCGACGCCGAAGTTGTTCAGGTTGATGAAGAAGCCGTAGAGCAGCACCACCCAGAAGGTCGATTGGGTGAAATCAGGCGCGAAACCGCCCAGGCTGAACTTGTCGTGCTGCTCGCCGATGCGCATCACCGCGCTCATGCCGCCCGGCAGGTTGTCGACCACCAGATACAGGATGAGCAAGGCGCCGAAGGTCTTGATGACGCCCTGCACCACTTCCGTCCAGATAACGGCTTCGATGCCACCGAGCACGGTGTAAACGATGATGCAGATGCCCGTGACTAGCATAATCAGCTCCATCGAGAAGCCCGTGAGGGCCTGCAACGTCAGCGCGATGCCGAAGAAGATGGACCCGATGCGCGCCAGCTGCGTGAGCAGAAAGCAGATAACGGCGTAGGTGCGGGCCCAGCTGCCGAAGCGGTGCTCCAAATGCGTGTAGGCCGATATTTCGCCGGTGCTACGGTAAAATGGTACAAAGTAGCGGGCCGCCACCCAGGCCGCCAGCGGCATGGAAATGCTAAAAACAAAGGCGTTCCAGTTGGTACCAAATGCCTTGCCGGGTACGCCCAGAAAGGTGTTGCTGCTCAGAAACGTCGCGTAGATGGACAGGCCGATGGCCCAGCCCGGAATCAGACCCGAAGCGCTGGAATACTGCTCCGGATTGACGTTGCGGCGGGAAAAATACACTCCCACGGCCACCATACCTACCAGGTACAGGGCAATGATGACGAGGTCGAGGACGCGCAGATTGCTCATAATACAAGTTTGGGCAAAATGCCGCGAATCGGCGCTGAACGGGGTGCTTGGTGACTGTTACAAATCTAGGTTCGCCCTGAGCCCCTGCCGTGTATGATTTTCCCCGAGTATTGTAGAATCTTGCCCTGAGCTTTTTTAAGCTGCGCGCCTACTATCGATGCTGACCAAGCAGCCCGCAATAAGTCACCTGTCATCCTAAGCCTTAACGAACCGAAGGTCGATGTAGTCAAGAACCTGCCTCCCACCCCGCACCGCTGCTAGTGCCGACGCTGCCCCAATGGAACGTCTAAGCTCAGTCACCAGCCCCTGTGATTGGTGTTGGCAGCTGCACTTAGTCGCTGCTGCAAGGTGCGAGGCAGGTTCTTTGCTCTGCTCAGGATGAGAGTACCGCAACAGGTTCAACGATTGGCTACTGCACGTCCAGCCCCGACACGCTCAGGCCGGCCGCGTCGGTGGCGGTGAGCTTGATGCGGTAGCTGCCGGCGTTAATCATCGTGCCGGTGGAGGAAGCCAGGTAATTCCACTTGCCGGGCTTGGAGGGTACAAACTCCACCGTTTCTTCGCGCAGCAGCGTGCCGTCGGCGGCCGATACCGTGAGCTTGCCGGTGAGCGGACGCGTGAGCGTATTGGCGTAGCGCACCGTGAGCGAGTACACGTCGGCCACGCCGGTCTGAATGGTCCATTCCACGGCAGCGCCGGCAGCTTCCTTGAAGGTCACGCTTTCCTTGCCGTTCACCGTTTCGCGCACCAGCCCGGAGCCGCTGAGCTTGGCCGCCGCGGGCTTGTAGCCGGTAACAGCTTTCAGGTCGTAGGCGGGCTCAATGTTGCTGGCTCGGCCCACGGCCACCAGGTACGGGTTGACACTGCCCGGTGGATCGGCGCCGAGCGTAACCGTGGCGCCGGCCGCGAAGCGGCGGCGGTACATGCGGAATGCCTGCGGGCCCGCTTGGTTAATACCGAGCGTGGTTTTGGTGTCTTCGTAGTCCTTAAGCCAGTCGGGGCGAGCCGTTTGACGCGCCTCGATACCGACGTACACGTCAGCGGCCGTCGTCACCTGAAAGGTCACTGGAGTTGCCGACGAGACGGGTTTGACCGGGCGGCGCAGCCATTCGGCACCAAACAAGGCCGAGGGCAGGGCGCTGACCGTGGCGGGGGCGTCGGAGTACGGCTGCAGGCCGGTGTCGAGCCAGGTCTGGGCCGACCACTGACCGCCGTTTTTCGGGTCTCTGACACTCAGATTGCCGACAACGGCCGGCGCAGCCGGCGCCGGCTTGAGGCCGGCGTCCGCGCTGGCCACGGCAATAGCTGAAATCAGCGCCTGCCCGGAAGCCACGTTCGGGAAGGACACAACCAGTTCCCCGCCCGTCACGCGGGCCTTCACGGTCTTTTTCAGGGCGCCGTCGTGGCCGGATTCGCGCCAGATGTCTAGGTCCTTGATGACCGTTTCGCCGTTGATGGCCACGTCGAAGAGGCGCCAGCCGGCGCAGTCCAGCCCGCCGCCGGTGCCTAGCCAGGGCTCGGTGAAGTACAGCTCCACCTGGTACTCGCCGTCGGGCACGGGGAAGGCGTAGCGCAGCTTGTCGCGGCCGTAGCAGAAGCTCTGGAACAGCGGCCAGTCGGTAGTGCCTTTGATGGGGTCGAAAGTGCGGCGCTGGCTGGCGAAGAAGGGCGCGAGGCCGGGAAAGTCCCGGGTCCACGATTCCGAGCCCCAGGTGCCGGGGCCCGAACGGGGCTGGTCGGCTGCCCAGCGCGAGCCGTGCTGGTCCACGTAATCCGGGCCGCCGCAGTTGACGCGGTAGAGGTAGTTCAGGCCGGCTTGCGGGGCCGTCAGCGGCTGGGCGCCGGCCCGCAGCTTGTCGAAGTTCGGGGCCTGGGGCAGGTGATGTAGTACAATCAGGTCACGCGCTACGGGTTTGCCAGCCACGTAGCCCACCGCCTGCAGCACGTTGTAGCGCACGTCCACGCCGTCCCACTGAAAGTGCGTGCCGAAAGCGCCGCGCTGTTTGCGGCCCAGCGACACGGCGTCTACGTCGTTGAATAGCTCTACTTCGTCGCAGTTGGAGTACACGATCAGGCTGTCCTGGCGGCCGGGCTTAAGCCACCGGTCGGGCCAGGTGTGCGAAGCCAGGTACACCATCGGCTCCGTCGCCTTGGGTGCGTAGTGCGAGCGGAACATGTAGAACGCGTCCGTGGGCTCCTCCCAGGGCGTGAGCAGGCCCTTGTAGTTCACCGGCCCGATGCGGTCCAGCTCGCGCTGCCCCTCCCCGCCCTGCACGCGGCCGGGGTTGTCGTGCGAGGTCAGCAGCCAGAAAAAGTGGCCGGCGGTGCGGTCCTTAGCCGATTCCGCGAGGCGCACTTTCAGCTGCATGAGCTGAGCAAACCGGTCTTCGCTAAACGGGCCGCTGTTGATGGCCGGCGGGCCAGTGCGGTGCAAATCGAGCGTGCGCCAAGCGCCGTACTCGCCGATGAGCACCTGCCGCTCCACGTCGGCGGCGTAGAGGTTCGGGTCGCCGCCGTAGGTGCCGGTCCAGTTCTGGGGCACGTCCCAGTCGGTGCCCTGCCCGCCGTTGCAGGTCGTGACCTTCCGTTCGCGCGAGGCCGTGGGGTCGAGCTGCCGGATGAGGGCGGTGCACTCCCGGGCGAAATCGGCGGGCAAGGTGCTTTCGTTTTCGAGGCCCCAGAGCACCACCGAGGGCGAGTTACGCCGCTCCTTGATCCAGTCGACGAGCAGGGTTTTGAAGTTCTGGCGGAAGGCGGGCGTGTCGTACCAGACGTGCGCCGCCATCTGCGGCCACCACAGCCAGCCCAAGGAGTCCCAGTTGGCCTGGTAGCGCAGGTTGTGGGGCTGGTGCGCGTCGCGGAAGGCGTTGAAGCCAGCGGCTTTCATCTGCCCCACGCGGGAGCGAATCTGCTCGGCCGAAAACGCGTGGCTCTGGCCCAGCAGGTGCTCGTACTCGGCAATACCGTTGATAAACACCGGCTTGCCGTTAAGCAGAAACTGCTTCTGCCCGGCCGCCGCGGCCTTGCCAATCGGCCAGCTGATCCAGCGGATGCCGTAGGTCGTAGTTTGCTCGTCCAGGGGCTTTTTGCCAGCGCTGATGCGCGTAACCAGGCGGTACAGGTACGGGTCCTGCAACGACCACAAATGCGGCTGCTTCAGCGGCGGCAGCTGCTGAAGCAGCTCGGCCGAGGCGCCGGCGGCCAGCTTCTGCTTGCCTTTGACCTCAGCTACTACCCTACCCCGCCGGTCCAGCAGTTGGTTGAGCACCGTGAGCGTCTGGGCTTTGGCGCCGTAGTTTTTCAGCTCGGTGGTCACGTTGAGTTGGGCCGCTTGGGCCGTCAGCGTGGAATCAGCCCAGATGTGCACACCGAAGGGATGAATGCGCACAGCGTGGGTGGTGACGAGGGTGACCGGCCGGAAGATGCCCAGAGGCTGGGAGCCTTCGGAAAAGCCCCGCTCCTCGGAGCAGCCCCCGCACACCCAGGGCAAATCCTGGATGCCGGCGGGGTGGTCGGCGCGCACGGCCAGCACGTTGGGCTGCCCGTCGCGGCGCAGCGCGTCGGTGACGTCCAGCGTGAAGGTGGTGCGCCCGCCGGCGTGACTGCCGACCGGCCGGCCGTTCAACCACACCGTGGCGTAGGAGCCTACGCCTTCAAAAAACAGGAAGCTGCGCTGCTCCTTGCTGGGCACGGGCGCAGTGAAGCTTTTGCGGTACCAGGCGTAGCCGTGGCGGTTGCCGTGACGCTGTCGGCGGTAGCCCTCGTAGGCGTCCCAGTTGTGGGGCACGGCCACGGCTTGCCAGGCTTTGTCATCGAAGCCGGGCTGCTCGAAACCCTCGTGGGCCCGCTGGTTTTTATCGTCGGCCACAGTGCGCCAGCCGCTGAGCAGCGGCGTTTCGCGGCGCAGCGTGGGCTGCGCCCAGCCGGTCGACACGGTGAAAGCCAGGACCAGCAGCGGCCAGAATCGGGTCAGGAGTACGCTTCGCATCTATCGGCGCCGGGGCTATTGCGGCTGCAGCGCCCCGTTGAGTTGGTAGGTTTTGCCGGCCTTGGTGGCCAGCGTCAGTTGTTGGTTGCCGTAGCGCACTTGGCAGGGTCCGCCGGCTTCCGACTTGATTTCGAGCTGCTGCAGCTGCCCGTTCTGCCAGCGCAGGTTCACTAGGAAGCCCCCGCGGGCGCGCAGGCCGCGCACTTCGCCGGTGGGCCAGGCCTGGGGCAGCGCGGGCAACACGTCGAGGTAGTCGGCGTGGCTTTGCAGCAGCATTTCGGCCATGCCCGACGCGCCGCCGAAGTTGCCGTCGATCTGAAAGGGCGGGTGCGCGTCGAAAAGGTTGCGGTACACCCCGCCCCGCTCGCTGCCGCTGCCGTTTTCGGCCGGGGAAAGGAGGTTTTCGAGGATGCGCAGGGCGTGGTCCCCGTCGCGGAAGCGGGCCCAGAGGTTGACTTTCCAGGCCAGGCTCCAGCCGGTGCCCTCGTCGCCGCGCTGGGTGAGCGAGGTGCGGGCCGCCTGAGTCAGCTTCTGGTCGGTCCAGGCTATGTCGGTGCCGGGAAACACGCCCCACAGGTGCGAGACGTGGCGGTGGGTATCCTTGGGGTCGTCCTTGTCTTCCAGCCACTCCTGCAGCTGCCCGTGCCGGCCGACTTGGTTGGGCGCCAGCTGCCGGGCTTTGTTCGTGAGCTGCTGACGCAAATCGGCGTCTACGCCCAGTGCTTCGGCGGCGGCACTGGTGTTCTTAAACAGCTCGCGGATGATCTGGTGGTCCATGGTCGGGCCGGCCACCAGGCCGCCGTGCTCGGGCGAGTTGGAAGGCGTACTGATTAGCCAGCCGGTGCGCTCATCCTTGACAAGGAAATCCAGAAAAAACTCGCTGGCTTGCTTCATTACCGGGTACTGCCGGCGCAGAAAATTCTTGTCCTGGGTAAACTGGTAATGCTCCCAGATAGGCTGCGTGAGCCAGGCCGCGCCCGTCACCCAAATGCCGTGGTTCGAAGCATTAATGGGGGCCGTGCCGCGCCAGATATCCGTGTTGTGGTGCAAGACCCAGCCGCGGGCATTGTAGTGCTCCTTGGCCGTGACCTTACCGGCTTCGGCGGCCTCGTCGATGAGCCCGAACAGCGGGACCGTGCAGGCCGAAAGGTTCAGCAGCTCGGCCGGCCAGTAGTTCATTTCCAGGTTGATGTTGGTGGTGTACTTGCTGCCCCAGGAAGGCGTCAAGGACTCGTTCCACAGGCCCTGCAGGTTGGCCGCCTGGCCGCCCTGGCGCGAGGAGGCAATGAGCAGATAACGGCCGTACTGCTGGTAGAGGGCCAGCAGCGCCGGGTCGGCTGCAGGGCTAAACTTCAGAATCCGCTCGTCGGTGGGCAGCTGCTCGTTCGGCGTGTGGCCTAAGTCGATGTGGTAGGCGTTGAACAGTGGCTGGTAGTCACGCAGGTGCTCTTTCAGCAGCTTGTCGAAGCCCTGGCCGCTCACGCCGCGCATGGCATCGGCGGCGCGCTTTTCGGGGTCGGCGCCGGTATGCTGGTAATCCTCGAAGCTGGTGGCCGCTGTCAGGTACAGCGTTACTTCGTCGGCGCCTTCCACCTGAATCTGCTGGTCGGTCACGGTCACGCGGCCTTTTTTGGCGTCTACGCGCAGGTAGCTCACGCCGCGCAGCACCCCGTCGCGCACCTGCACGGCCAGGGCCAGCGTATGGTCATCCACGCGGTAGGTGCGGCGCTGCTGGTGCGGGCTGCCGAGGCGGGCGGTGAAGCTCAGGCGGCCGTTAGCATCGGCCCGCAGGCGGCCCACCACGGCGTTGCGCGGGTAGCTGGCGAAATACTCGCGGGTAAACGTGGTGCCGTTTTGCTGGTACTGCGTGCGGGTTAGGGCCTGGCGCAGGTCAAGTTCCCGGCGGTAGGCAGTCGGCTGCGCGGCCCGCGCGAAATTCAGCAGCACGTCGCCGAAGGGCTGGTACGAGGCCTGGTAGCTCGGCGAGAGCGGCGGCTCCTGGTCCTGCACCCAGTACTGCCAGGCCGGATTCAGCGCCACCCCGGTAGCCGGGTCGGCGCCCTCAGGGTAGGCCACCAGCACCGGCTGCCGCTCCTTCACCCCGATCAGCCCGCCCTTGTCGAAGTAGTTGATAACCTGAATGAGCACCTCGTTGCGGCCGGCCTTGAGCGCGGCGGCCGGCACCTTATAGCGGCGTTTCTTGCTGATGCCCTCGTCCGAGCCGATGAGCTGGCCGTTGACGTAGGTCAGGTCCTGGTCGCGGATGCGGCCCAAACTCAGGGTCAGGTCTTTGCCAGCCCAGGCGGCGGGCAGCTCGAAGCTGGTCTTAAACCACACGGCCCCGTCGAGGCCTTCGAGGCCGGCGGCTTCCCAGCCGTTGGGCGTGGGTAGGCTGATGGGTTGCCAGGTGTTGCCAGCGGCCAGGGCCTGGGGCACACCTACGGCTTTTACCTTCTGCAGCCAGGCGGCTTTCTGCTGCTCGTAGCCGTCCTCGTGGTCTTTCAGGCCCATGAAGTGCGCGGCGGCCAGGGCTTCGGCCTCGGCCTGCTTGCCCTGGGTTAGCAAGGCGCGGATCTGCGGCAGGTACTGGGCGGCGCCGGGGCGCGCGTAGGCGCGCGGGCGACCGGTCCAGAGGGTGGTTTCGTTGAACTGCAGCCGCTCCTGCCCCACCCCGCCAAACACCATAGCGCCCAGCCGGCCGTTGCCCAGCGGCAGCGCGTCGGTCCACTTCTCGGCGGGTTTGGTGTACCACAGCGTCAGCGGCTGCTGGGCCGTGGCGGTCAAGCTTACAAGTAAAGCGAGGAGTAAGAGTGGGCGGAGCATTCGGAGCAGACGGTTGTTAGCCCGCAGAGGGCGCGGAAGGTAGCGCAGCAGACGCAGAGGAGGTTCTAGCGGCGTTCAGGCGTAGTGGCGGCCGGCCCTTCGGCGGCGGTTACTTCCACTGGCTGCTTTACCTCCTCGCCTTTGGCCACCGGCGTTTTCACCGATTTCAGGTAGTTGTTCTGCAGCACCACGCCGCGGGTGCCGGCCCCTTTCAGCTTCAAAAACGTGTCGGTGCCGGGGGCCGGGAAGCAGTTGTACACGAAGGCATCTTCCACGCTGGTGAATTCCACGAGCGGGGCACCGGCCTGCACCTGCCCGCGCAGGCCGTCGAGGCGCAGCTGCTGGGCATTTTCGGCGCGGACCGCCGGCCCGCTCTGGGTGTTGACCTGCACGTTGTGGAAGGCCACGTTGCGGGCTTCCTTTACCGTGAAGCCTTGCTTGGCGTCGAGGTTGAGGTTGGAAAACGTCACGTTTTCGATGGGCATTTCCGCGAGGCCGTTCAGCAGGCCGGCCTGGTTGCCCTCGGCGGTGATGTTGCTGAAGTGGATGTTGCGGAAGCGCGGCGTGCGCTCTGACACCGGCTCGGGCTGGGAGTTGGCGTACTGCATGTCGAGCACGATGATCTGCTCCCGGATGTTTTTCATCACCACGTTGTCGACGCGAATATCCTCCACCACCCCGCCGCGCCCGCGGGCCGTTTTGATGCGGATGCCGCGGTCGGTGCCGTCGAACACGCAGTTGGAAATCGTGATTTTCTTCACCCCGCCCGACATTTCCGAGCCGATAACCACTCCGCCGTGCCCGCTGAGCATGGTGCAGTTGGTGATGGTGTAATTCTCGGCCGGCACGTTCATCTGCCGCCCCGCCCGGTCCTTGCCCGATTTGATGGTGATGCAGTCGTCGCCGACGCTGATGTGGCAGTCGGAGATGTGCACGTTGCGGCAGGACTCCGGGTTGATGCCGTCGGTGTTCGGCGACTTGGGGTTGTTGATGGTCACGCCCGTCACCGTCACGTTCTCGCAGAATTCAGGGTTGACGGTCCAGAACGGGGAGTTGCGGATAGTGACGCCCTCGATGCGCACGTTTTTGCAGTACATGGGCTGGATGAACGGCGGGCGCATGAAACCGCGCTCAATCACGCCCGGCTGGTCGGGCTTAAGTATGTCCTTGTTGAGCCGGAAAAACTCCTGCTGCCACTTGGAGTCCTGGCTGGCCCGGGACTTGCCCTCCGCAAAATCCCACCACTTCTTGCCCTGCCCGTCGATAATGCCCCGACCCTTGATGGTGATGTTTTCGGCCTTGTAGGCGTAGAACAAGGGCGAGAAGCTGGTGATGTCGATGCCCTCGTAGCGGGTGGGCACCATGGGCAGGTAGTCGTCGAAATTGTCGCTGAAGTAGAGCACCGCCCCCGCGTCAATGTCGATGGTAATGTTGCTTTTCAGGTGAATGGCCCCGGTGCGGTACTTGCCCGCCGGGAAGTACACCGTGCCCCCACCCGCCTTGCTGGCCGCCGCAATGGCCTTTTTGATGGCCTCGGTGCTGAGCTTGGTGCTGTCGTTGCGGGCGCCGTACTTGAGCACGTTGTAGTACTGCTGGGCTTGGGCGGCCGAGGCGCCGAGCAGCAAAAGCAGGCAGCAGCTAAGGCGACGAAGCGAGGCGAGGGAAGTATGGGTCATGGTGAAAGTCATAAAAAAACCGTTCGTCCTGTCGAGCGCAGTCGAGACATCTCGCCGGATAGCATTCTTCTCGTTGGGGTTACTATCCTACATCAGCACGCGAGATGTCTCGACTGCGCTCGACATGACGTTCTTTTTGCTCGTCCCAGGCTACCCCGGCAGCTTGGCCGTCAGGCGCTGCAGCTTGTCAGCCCGCCCTATTTCCTTGCCGTCGGCAAACACGCGTAGGCCTTGGCCTTTGCCGTATTTCTGTCCGGTTCGGTCCCAGATGACGGTGAGGGTGCGGCCGTGGTAGCGCAGCTCGTCGAGGCAGAAGTAGTCCCACTGGCCCTCGGGCACCAGCGGCGTGAGCTCCACCACGTTGTCGGCGCGGGGCTTCAGGCCCACCAGGCCGGTGATGATGAGGTCGGCGAAGCCGGAGTGGTTGTAGTAGCTGCTGCGCGGGTTGTCGCCTTTCAGCCACTCGCCGTTTTTCTCGTCCTGGTACTCGCCGAGGTAGGGCTGGCCGTTTTTGCGGTGCGAGAGGGCGTATTTGCGCAGCTCGTCGTAGTACACCTGCCGGCTCATGCCGTCCTGGTGCTTGTACTCGGTAAGTAGGTTCGCGAGGCCCTTGAGCGTCTGGGTGGTGGCGTAGGGCCACACAGCGCCGTCCCACTCGCAGCCGTGGCCCGACCCTTGGGTGCGGAAGCCGGGGGCGCGACGCTCGGCCGTGGTCAGGCCCCAAGGCGCTTTGAAGCCGCCTTCGTCGGTGAGCTGCTCCCACTGCCGGGCGTACTTGGCCTTGTCGGCAGGCAGTGAGAAGTACCACGGGATGTAGCCGAGCTCCTCACGCCACTCGCAGAGGCCGCCCTTCTCGTACTGCACCATGAAAAAGGACGTTTTCTCGTCCCACAGAGTGCGCTGCACATCGATGCGCAGTTGCTTGGCCTTGGTGGCGTACTTGCGCTGCAGGCTATCGGTTTTGGTCAGCTTGGCCATTTCCACCAGGGCCTTGGCATTGCCGTACATGTAGCTGTTGATGGTCGGGCGCACGTTCTTGACCTTGCGCCCGCCGCTAATGGATTCCTCCATGGCGTCGCGCACGTCGTACTGCCAGAACATGCCGCCCGGCAGCATGCGCTCCTTTTCCCAAAGCTTGTAATCAGCATTAAGCGCCGGCAGCAGCTCCTGCACCAGCGGCTTGTTCTGATTCACCAGATACAGGCCCCACACCGCATCCTGCAGCCAGCTGCTGAAGGCGTGCAGCTTGGGCGATGGGCGCTTGGAATCCACGTACAGCCAGAACTTGGTGTACTGCTCCACGAACTGCGGGTCGCGCAGCCAGCGGGCTTCGTAAATGTGGTGACCGAGCGCGCTGCTGATGGTGTTGTGCAGGCCGGCGTGCTTCATCGGGGTGATGAACTCGGTGAACACGTAGCCGTCGGGCGTCTGCTTGAGGTGCTTGCGCATGCACCACCAGCGGTAGTAGTAGGTGTGCTGCAGGGCCGAGTCGGGGCACTCGAAGCGGGGCACCTGCTGGCTGAGCCAGTCGGCGGCCTGAGCGTTGGACACCAGGTTCACCACGGTTTCCTGGTCCAGCTCGTTGAAGCGGGCCACGTCGGCGCGCAGCGTGGCGTCGCTGAGCACAAAGCCGGTTTGAGCCTGGGCGACGGTGCCAGTCAGCAGGCCGAAGGAAAGCAGAAGCGTGGTGGGGCGAAGATGCATGAGGCTTGAGGCAGGCTTTAGCAGAAGCTAGTTCCCCTTCTCCGCGGAGGAGGGGCCAAGGGTGGTTGATAGGCTAGATTTGGGAAAAGCTAAAGAGAGGTTCAGCAATCAAGGCCCCCCCCTCCTCAGCGGAGGAAAGGAGCTAATTCTGGTCTTAGCTCTGGTATTCATAGTTTACTCAAACAGCCAGTCCACTTCGCCGTCTTTATTGGTCACGCCCAGGCCGGCGTTGTAGGTGCGGATGGGCTCCTCGGCCGGCACAAAGCCCAGCAGCAGCGCGGCGCCGCGGCCTAGGTTCAGCGTGTGCGTGCCAGGCTTGAAGGAGTAAGTGTGCACGTTTACGGGCGGCAGGCCAGTTACCGTGGCGGCGTTGCTGATTTTGATGTCGGCTTGCCCGTAGTCATTGGCCGAGGCGTCGGTTTCCAGCTGCGGCGCGGGCAGGTAGCGCGGGTGTTTGCTGCCAAAGTAGCCCACCAGCAGCTTCACCGGCTGCTTGGTGCTGAAGCGCAGCTCGGTGCGCTGATTCTGCATCTGAGCTTTGCCGAGACGGATACCTTTCAAGCCCTGCAACTCGGGCGCCACGGCCGTCAGCTGGGCGGCGGTGTCGGCAAAGGCCACCTGGCCCGCGCCCACGGTGTAGGTCTGGGCCTTGCTCAGCAGCGTTACGGGCGCGGGAGTCAGGCGGGCAGTTTTCTGGCTGGCTGGCAGCAGGCGCACCTGCTTGAGCGAGTCGAGGTTGTGGCGCAGGTTGGCCAGCTCCTTCTGGTACACCGGTAGCATTTCGGCCCAGGTGATGTAGGTGGCATCGACGCCGCGCATCGGGATTTTGCGTTGCGAGGTCTGCATGCTATTAGCGTACAGATACGTATCCTTGGTCAGGGCCACCATCCGCTCCCAGTGCTGCACGCTGCGCGCCAGCAAGGGCACGGCGGCTTCCAGGTCGGCCACGTTGTGCGAGTATTTGTAGCGCAGGGTCAGCAAAGCAGCGCGGACCTTGTCGGCGTAGAAGTTGGCCAGCGCATCCTGGCAGTACATGTCGTTTTTGATGCGCTGAAACTCCGCCTGGTTTTGCGTCACGCCCGGCGCGGCCCGCTCGATGGCCGCCACGGCCGCTTTGCCGTGGGCCACCACTTCGTCGGCCACCTGCGGGGGCGTCTCGCCGATGTGCCTCTGCCCTTTCGCTTCCTTTTCGGCGTAGTCGATAATCATTTCGCCCTCCGGCGCTTCCGACTCATACAGGAGCGTAAACAGCCCGTAGCGGCGCGGATTGATGAGCTGGGTCATCAGCATGCCCAGCGTCAGGGTCTGCCGGTTGCCGTCGGTGATGCCGTAGCGGCGCAGCAGCTTCGGCTCGATTTCGCCGGCCGCCTCGTAGGCGTCCAGGATGTGCTTGCCCGTTTCCACGGTGCCAAACTGCTGGCCGATCTGCCGGCCCCAGTAGTCGATTTCGCCCTGGCGCGGGCGGTCGGCTTTCCAGGCGTAGCGGGCCCACTGCTTGTACCAGAGCCAGTCCCGGTCGATCTGCAGCTGGCGCGGCTCCACCTTGTCGGCCGTGTAGGGCCAGTCCCAGTACGAGGCCTGCGGGTACAGGTGCAGGCCGTTGGAACCGTAGATGTTGTGCATGGCCTGCACCGATTTCTGGATGAAATCGGCCGAGGCATAGCGAAACGGCTCCAGGTTGGCCAGAATGTGCACGTTCTGGATGTGCACCGAGTTCATGCTGCTGAGCTGGCGGTGCAGCTCGGCCCAACTCCCGCGCGGCGTATAGGTGGTCAGCGCCTCGCCGTTGAACTTGGCCTCGGTGTAGAGGTTCTTGTACAGCGGCAGTGCGGCGTTGATAACGCGCGGCGCGTCGGTGTCGTGGGCGCGCAGCACGATGGGGGGCAGCTCGGTCTGCTTCAGGGCTTTGAGCCCGTCCTGCACGCCAGGGATAATGGTCTTGGTAAACCAGTCCACGTCGTCCTGCCCCACGCCTTCCATGGCCTCGCCCAGCGCCACCATCAGGCCCACGTTGGGGTATTTCTCCACGAAGGCGGCAATGGACTTGCGCGTATAGTCGGCAATGAGCGGGGTGATGGGCCGGTTGCGGTCCTGGGTTTTGATGCCGTGGTGCTCGGCAAAGGGCTTCGAGACGATGATGTTGTAGAACATCTGTATCACCCAGATGCCGCGCTTGTCAGCCTCTTCGGTGAGGAAGCGGAACATTTCCTCGTTTTTCCGGAACGTAGCCTCGTCCACTTCCACGGCGTAGGGGTAGTCCTTCAGTCGCACCAGCGAGGCAAACGGGTGCCCGTTCCAGAGGTACAGCGAGTTCATGCGGTTGTCGACGAGCATATCCAGGTAGCGCACCCAGAGCTGCTTGTCGTAAAACCACGGAAACGTCTCGGGCGTGTACGGGTACTCGTACACGTGGCGGCCCGGCAGGTAGGTGGGCTTCTGCACCCCGATGCAAGCCCCGCGCATCACCATTTCGGGCTGGTCGCTCAGGCTGATGCGGTCCTCCAGCTTGCCTTTGGCCTGCACCTGCTCGGCCAGTTCCAGGCAGCCGTAGAGGGCGCCGGAGTTGTCGGTGCCGCTGACGATGACCACGTCCTTGTCGCCGGAGGAAATAGCGAAACCTTCCTTGCCCGGTGCCTTGTCGGCCGGGGCGTGGAAGGTGGCGGCAGCTTGCTGCAGCAGCGCATCGGCGGCGCGGCCGATGACAATCAGGTTTTTCTTGCCGCTGAGCTTGTCCTGCTCGGTGATGGTGGCGGTGTAGCCGGCCGCGCGCAGGGCGGCGGCCAGTCGCTCGGCGCCAAAACGCAGGCGGGCGTGGGCGCCCTTGGGCAGCACGATGGTGCGGGCAGCGGGTTTGGCGGCAGGCGTGGCCAGGGCCGGGAGGCAGGACAGCAGCAGGCCGACCAGCAGCAAGCAGCTGGGCAGGAAACGGGACCAATACCGGTGGGGCATCGTTCGGGCTGGGGTTCGGGGTGGTGGGCACGCCGGGCCGACCGGCCAAGCGCCTTCGTCGGTCCAAAAAGTGATAAGCGGCTCAGCCCGCAGAACCGGCCGAGGGGGCGGCGCGATGATTCCCACTCTTGCGCGCCGCCCCTACCAATGCCGGGGCGCGTGCCGCCGGGTTGGCCGAATTCACTGCCTTTCTGGTCGAAGGGAGTAGTTCAAAAGTACCGGAGCCGGGGTCGGAGGCTGTATACCTTTTTCCCCAATCATTATACAATCTTGCCTTCTGCCAATCAGCAGCGAAAAATCCAGCAAATCCAGCTTGGGCAGCCGCAGCGCCGGGTTACGGTGCCACCGGCTTTTTGCCGGATGATTTCCGCGGCTTTCGGCCCGGCCAAGTACTGCTGCGCGCCGATTTCAGGACCGCGACACCCGCCGCGGGACCTTCCGCCGGGCCGGGCCGCTTCATTCAGCGCATGCACATATCCTACAACCCTTACCTGCGCAGCCGGGCGGCAACGCTCGGCCCAGCCCCATCTACGACGCCGCTGCCCGCGGCTTCCGGGCGGCTTTGCCCGCCTTCGTGGCGTGCAAGGACGAGTCGCGCACAATCAGCTCGGGCCGCAGCACCACTTGCCGCGCCCCGAAAGCAGCCCCGTCGGCTTGCAGCACTTCCAGCAGCAGCCGCACGGCCGCCTGGCCCATTTCCTCGCAGCGCTGGTCCACGCTGGTCAGGTTGGGCTGCGATATCACCGTGAAGCCCTCGTTGCTGAAGCCCGCCACGGCCACATCCTGCGGCACGCGCCGCCCCTGCCGCTGCGCCTCCAGCATGGCCCCGAGGGCGCAGTAGTCACCAGCGGCAAACACGGCGTCGGGCGGCTCGGGCAGGGCCAGCAGCTGGCGCATGGCGGCCGCTCCTTGGTCCTGGGTCATGTCCGTGTCGAGGATGAGGGCGTCGTCCGGGGGCAGACCGGCTTCGCGCAGGGCGCTGAGGTAGCCCTGCCGACGGTTTTTGTAGATGGTCAGGTGCTGCGGCCCGGCCAGGTGGGCAATGCGCCGGCAGCCCTGCTCGATGAGGTGCCGAGTGGAGAGGTAGCCGCCTTCGTAGTCGTTGAGCACCACAGCGTTGATGTCGGCGTCGTCCAGCACCCGGTCGAAGAGCACCAGCGGCAGGCCCCGGCTGCGCACCTTCTCGAAGTGCTGCAGATCGAGCGTGGTGCGCGACAACGACACCAGAATACCCGCTACCTGCGCGCTGAGCAGGGCGTCCAGGTTGTGCTGCTCCTGGGCTACGTCCTCGTTGGATTGGCAGATGATGACGTTGTAGCCAGCGCGGCGGGCGGCCGTTTCCATACCGTGTACCACCGAGGGGAAAAAGCGCCCTTCGATGTAGGGCACGATGATGCCCAGCAGCTGGCTTTTGCCCTTGCGCAGGGCCGAGGCCAGGCGGTTGGGCTGGTAGTTGTACTTCTTGGCCAGCTTCAGCACCTTCTGCTTCATGGCCGGCCCGATGCTGTGGTGGTCGCTCAGGGCCCGCGAAATAGTGGTCATGCTCACCCCCAGCTCCCGGGCCAGGTCGGCCATGGAAACGGACGAGCCGGCCGCAGCCGGAGCAGATGATTTCTTACGCGGAGCCATGCGAAAAGCGGAGCTAAAGGCAGCAAAGATACAGGCGGAGTGGCTGGCAACGGCCAGAAAGCTCGTTTTGACGACAAAGCCAGAACGTCATGCGGAGCGTAGTCGAAGCATCTCGCGTGCTGACTCCGGATAGCAACCCGCTGAAAGGAATTGCTATCTGGCGAGATGTCTCGACTTCGCTCGACATGACGTTCTGCTACTCAATGCTTCAGCTAGCCTTAACGGCCACTGAAGGCTACCTCGTTGTAGCGCAGCTCGTTTTTGAAGCGGCGCAGCTTGGTGTCCTCGTCGATGACCACGCACTCGATGCCGGCCATTTCAGCGAAGTCCTCCAGGTACTCGGTGGTCAGGTTCTGGCTGTAGCCGGTGTGGTGGGCGCCGCCGGCCAGTATCCAGGCAGCGGCACCGGTGGCCAGGTCGGGCTGCACTTTCCAGAGCACGCGGGCCACGGGCAGCTTGGGCAGCTCGGCCTCAGGCGCCACGGCCTCCACTTCGTTCACAATCATGCGGAACCGCGTGCCCATATCCACGATGGTGGCGTTCAGGGCCGGGCCGGCGGGGCAGTTGAACACCAGGCGCACCGGGTCGGCCTTGCCGCCGATGCCCAGCGGGTGCACTTCGGCGCGCACCTTGCCTTCGGCGATGCTGGGACAGATTTCGAGCATGTGCGAGCCGAGCACCTGCTCGTTGCCGGGGGCCAGGTGGTAGGTGTAGTCCTCCATGAAGGAGTTGCCGCCGGGCAGCCCGGCGCCCATCACCTTCATGGCGCGCACCAGGGCCGAGGTTTTCCAGTCGCCCTCGCCACCGAAGCCGTAGCCGTCGGCCATCAGGCGCTGGGTGGCAATGCCGGGCAGCTGCGCCAGCCCGTGCAGGTCTTCGAAGGTATCGGTGAAGCCCTTGGCGTTGGTTTCCTTCAGGAAGCGGCGCAGGCCCAGCTCGATGCGCGCAGCCTCGCGCAGCGAGGAACGGAACGTGCCGCCGTCCCGCAGGCCTTCGGCCAGCTCGTACTGCGCTTCGTATTCCTGCATCAGCTCCTCTATTTCGCCGTCGCTCACGGCATGCACCACCGCGGCCAGGTCGCCGATGCCGTAGGTGTTGACGGAGTAGCCAAACTTGATTTCGGCCTCTACCTTGTCGCCCTCGGTCACCGCCACGTAGCGCATGTTGTCGCCGAAACGCACGAAGCGCGCGCCCTGCCAGTCGGCCCAGGCGCAGGCGGCGCGGGCCCAGATGCTCAGCCGCTCGTGCACGTCGGCGCTCTGCCAGTGGCCCACCACCACCTTGCGGCGGATGCCCATGCGTGTACCGATGAAGCCGAATTCCCGGTCGCCGTGCGCCGACTGGTTCAGGTTCATGAAATCCATGTCGATGTCGCCCCACGGAATGTCGCGGTTGAACTGGGTATGCAGGTGAGCTAGCGGCTTGCGCAGGATTTTCAGGCCGTTGATCCACATTTTGGCCGGCGAGAAGGTGTGCATCCAGGCCACCAGACCCACGCAGTTGTCTGCCGCGTTGGCTTCCTGAATCAGCTGGTAAATGGCCTCGGGGCCCGTCAGCACGGGCTTGAACACCACCCGCACGGGCAGTTTCTCATCCAGCGCCGCCGCAATCTGCTGGGAGTGCGTGTCGACCTGGGCCAGGGTTTCGGGGCCGTAGAGGTGCTGGCTGCCGGTGATAAACCAGACTTCGAACTGCGAAAGATCAATCATGGGAGGAGGAAAAAACGGGAGGTGCGCCGCGGCTACGCGGCGCGTTGGGTGGTTTGGGTTACTGGTTGATTGAAGAGAGCAAGTCACCTGCACGTCATGCTGAGGCACAGTCGAAGCATCTCTACCGCTTCGTCTGCGCCTCTTCGGTCGTCATTCCAAGCGAAGTCGAGGACCCGAAGGAAGGCGCTAGCCAATCTCGCATGCTGACGTCAGGTAACATTCTTTTCGTTGGAGTTACTCTCGGATGTCAGCACGCGAGATGTTTCGGCTTCGCTCGACAGGACGTTCTACTTGAGCCGTTCAATGAGGCCGCGAGTATGCGTCTCTGCTACTGCCCGTAGTACGAATTGGCGCCGTGCTTCCGCTCGTAGTGCTTGCGGATGAGCGAGTCCTTCAGGCGCGGCAGGCCGGGGCGCAGCGTGCAGCTCAGGTACGCCATGCGGGCTATTTCTTCGAGCACGGCGCTGTTGTATACGGCCTTATCCACGGTCTTGCCCCAGGTGAAGGGCGCGTGGTTGCCCACCAGAATCATTTCTACTTCCTCGGGTGTGAGGCCGCGCCGCTGCAGCTCGTTGATGATCTGCCAGCCGGTTTGGTGCTCGTAGTCTTCCTGGATGTACACGTCGCTCATGGGCGGGGCGCAGGGCACGTCCACGGTGAGGTGGTCGGCGTGGGTGGTGCCGAGGATGGGAATGTCGAGCTGCGTCTGGGCCCAGGCGGTGGCGTAGGTGCTGTGCGTGTGCACGATGCCGCCGATGCCCTCCCACTGCGCGTAAAGCAGGGCGTGGGTTTTGGTGTCCGATGAGGGGCGCTTCTCCCCTTCCACGATGTTGTTCTGGAAGTCCACGATGACGATGTCCTCGGGGCGCAGCGTCTCGTAGGGCACGCCGCTGGGCTTGATGGCGAAAACACTCTTCTGGCGGTCCACCACCGAGGCATTGCCAAAAGTGAAGAGCACCAGCCCGAGCTTGGGCAGCTGCATGTTGGCCTGGTAGCAGGCCTCTTTGATATCCTGGTATTGACTCATGCGGAAAGGCTTAAGCGTTGTCGATCAGCGCCGTTTCGGCCACTTCCCCGGCCATCGACTGCGTGTTCTGCTCCACGAACTGCCCAAAGGCGAGGTACTGCTGGTAGCGCGCCTCGTAGTCGGCCACGCGGTCGGGGTTGGGGGCATAGGTTTCGGCGAAGCCGTTGCCCATGGCGCGCTGGGCGGTGGTCACGTCGGGGTGCAGGCCGGCGGCCACGGCGGCGTACATGGCCGCGCCCAGGGCCGGGGCTTGGTCCGATTCGGCCACTTTGATGGGGCGGTTGAGCACGTCGGCCAGGGTTTGCATCATGAAGGCCGACTTTTTGGCCACACCGCCTAACCCAATGACCTGCTTGATAGGCACGCTCTGCTCCTCGAAGCGCTCCACGATGCGGCGCGAGCCGTAGCAGATGGACTCCACCAGGGCCCGGAAAATCTGCGGGGCGTCGGTGCCCATGCTCAAGTTCATCAGGGCGCCTTTCAGGGCCTGGTTGGCGTCGGGCGTGCGGCGGCCGTTCACCCAGTCCAGGGCCAGCACCGCCGATTCTGCGGGGTCGACGGCCGCGGCGGCTTCGTTCAGGGCTGCCATCATCTTACCAGCCAGCTCCTCGCGCAGCTTTTCCTGCTGCTCGGCCGTCAGCACCTTCGACTGCGGCAGCAGCGTACGCAGCGGCCACTCGATCAGCTGCCGGAACCAGGCCAGCAGGTCTCCCACGGCCGATTGGCCGGCTTCCAGGCCCAGCATGCCCGGCACCACCGAGCCATCCACCTGTCCGCAGATGCCCGGCACCAGCTTGGCCCCGACTTCCTGCATGGGCGCCACCACGATGTCGCAGGTGCTGGTGCCCATCACTTTCACCATGGAATAGGCTTCGATTTCGCCCGCCACCGCGCCAGCGTGGGCATCGAAGGAGCCCACGGCTACTACGGTATCGGGGCTCAGGCCGAGGCGCTTGGCCCACTCATCGGAGAGCGTACCAGCTACCTGGTCGGCGGTGAAGGTGTCGGTGAACAGGCGGGGGCGCAGACCGGCTAGTTTGGGCTCCAGGTGCACCAGGAATTCCTCGCTGGGCAGGCCGCCCCAGCTTTCGTGCCACATGGCCTTGTGGCCGGCGGCGCAGCGGCTGCGCTTGAAGCTAGCCAGGTCGCCGCCGGTCAGCTGCAGGGTGAGCCAGTCGCAGTGCTCCATCCAGGAGTGCGCGGCCTGGGCCACGGCCTCGTCTTCGCGCACCACGTGCATGATTTTGGCCCAGAACCACTCCGAGGAATAAATACCGCCCTCGAAGCGGGTGAAATCCTCCCCGCCCCAGGTTTTGGCCTTCTGGTTGATTTCGGCGGCTTCGGCCAGGGCCGTGTGGTCCTTCCAGAGCACGAACATGGCGTTGGGATTCTCCGCAAACTCGGGCAATAGGGCGAGGCTCTGCCCCTGCTCGTTCACGGCGCCAGGCGTCGAGCCGGTAGTATCCACGGCCAGGCCCACAATCTGCTCGGCGGGCACCGTGGCAGCTACTTGCCGCACGGTGGCTTCCAGGCCTTCGAGGTGGTCGAGCGGGTGCTGGCGAAATTGGTTTTGGGTGGCGTTGCAGTAGGCGCCGCGCTGCCAGCGGGCGTACGGGTGCACGGCCTGGGCCACTTCGGCGCCGGTGCGGGCATCCACCAACAGGGCGCGTACCGAGTCGGTGCCGTAGTCGATGCCGATGACGTATTTCTGAGACATATGGGTGAAATGGTGAGGTGATGAAATGGCGAGGTGGAGGTTCGGAAGGCCCAAGCCGCGCAGCAAACGCAGCCAGCACGGTACTCACCAATTCCCCTCCCTATTTCATCTATTTGCGCACGCCGAAGCGGTACTCGGTCACGGTGTGATACGTTTCGCCGGGGCGCAGCGTGGTGCTGGGGAACTTGGGCTGGTTGGGCGAGTCGGGGAAGTGCTGGGTTTCCAGGCAGAAGCCGGCGTACTTGCCGTACTGCTTGCCGCCTTTGCCGCGGATGCTGCCGTCGAGGAAGTTGCCGGTGTACACCTGCAGGCCGGGCTGATCGGTTACCACCGTCAGCGTACGGCCCGAGGTGGGCTCGTACACGGTGGCCGCCTCGCGCGTGCCCGCGCCGTTGAGCGCCCAGTTGTGGTCGTAGCCGCCGGGCACCTGCGCTATCCGCTCGCCGAAGGTGTGGGCCTGCCGGAAATCAAACGGCGTGCCCTGCACCGCGCGCAGCTCCCCGGTCGGAATCAGGCCCGCGCCCACCACGGTGTAGCGGTCGGCGGCCAGCGTCAGCTGGTGCCCGAGCACGTCGGCGCCGGCGGGGTTCAGGTTGAAGTAGCTGTGCTGGGTGAGGTTGACGGGCGTGGACTTATCGGTTTTGGCGGTGTACTCGATGCGCAGCACGTCGTCGTGGGTGAGCGTGTAGCGCACCTGCACCTCCAGCGTGCCGGGGTAGCCTTCCTCGCCGTCGTTGCTGCGGTAAGTCAGTGTCAGGCCCGGGTCGGTGGCCGATACGTCCTCGGCCGCGGCTTGCCACACCACTTTGTCGTAGCCGCGCTTGCCGCCGTGCAGGTGGTTTTGGCCATCGTTCTGGGCCAGCTGGTAGGTTTTGCCGTCGAGGGTGAAGCGCCCGCCCGCAATGCGGTTGCCGTAGCGCCCGATCAGGGCGCCGAAGTACGGGTTGGCCTTCAGAAACGCTGGACTCTGGTAGCCGCTCACGCTGTCGAAGCCGAGCACAATGTCGCCGAGCTGACCGGCTTTGTCAGGCACCAGCAGCTTGGTCAGGGTGCCGCCGTAGTTGGTGATGGTGGCTTGCAGGCCGTGGGCATTGCGCAAGGTGAAGTAGTTCACCTCCTCGCCTTCCTGCGTACGGCCGCCGGCTACTTTGGCAAAGCTCCCGGCAGCGGATGAATCGGCGGGCGCCGACTGTGCCACCGGGGCCTCGGCCGCCGCGCTTTCCGACTTGTTCTGACTACAGGCTGCGCAGAGCAGCAGCCCAACCAAGCTGCCGGAGCGCAGCACGGGGTGTGAGGGGAATGCCATAAGGGAGCAGGTTGATGACCGCACGACATGCTGCGGCGGGCGAGTGTTCGACCAAATGTATTCTACTGCATCAGCTTACACAATCGTTTGTGTAAATAATTTCCTCCATCAAGGCGCTTTTGGACGTGGTTTTATGACCACACTACTAAATATTCTTTCTAGAGTTGCCCATCATAACGCCAAATCAAGAGAAGTAATGACAATGCTTTAGTCAATCGTTTGTGTAAGGCCAGCTGCTAAATTACGCTGTATGCTTCTTCGGGTGCCCGCCACCATCATTCGGTTCTGCCACTTCGCCGCCACTGCTGTGCTAATCCGACCCATAGCTTGCGGGCAACAGCATTTGTCGGAGCCTCATCATTGCCGCACGGCCAAGACAAAAGTTATACTTTGCTGAGCCGCGCCTTCCACCAAGTACTTCCGGAGCATGCCCGCCCCGCAGTCGACGGCGTTCTGCGTTTGCCCACTGCTTTTCGAGCCTGTATGCGCCTGCTGCCCCTCTTTCCGCTCAACTTGGTTGTCTTCCCCGGCGAGAAATATAACAAACACAAAAACCACAATTTAAGCACTTTCACAGTGGATTACCTTTGAATTTTGAGACCCATTTATTACCCCGGAATCGGATGCGTACCTTGGGTATCAGCGGCAGGAAACATAACTGCTCGAGCCTTGATAATGTCTAAGATTAGCATTGTTCTACGCCGCGGAAAGATGAATCAGCGTGGGGAGTGCCCGGTTGCCATCAAGCATACCCACAAAGGGAGCGACTATCTCAAAAGCCTGGGTTTTTCACTTACAGAAAAGGAATGGAACGAAAAGCGAGAGCAGGTGCGCGACTCGCATCCACTAGCGAGCGAACACAACGAGACAATCAGTAGCCGGAGGCGGGAATTGGAGCAGGCACTGCGCCGGATTGCGGATCAGCAGCAACAGCCTACTGCAGCAGCGTTAGAACAAGCCGTCGTTGAGGTACGGGAAATTGCCAAGAATTTGCCAACCCTACTGGAGAAGCTTGACGTGGCGCGTGGCAATCGATTGGAGAAAATGGAAGTCGAGTTGCAGGAGTTGCTGCAGAAGGTAGAAGCAAAGCGGGCTCAGATACGACGCTGGCACCGCCTCCACGGGTCGGGTCGTAGCTTGCTCGTTAGCAAAGAAATGGATGGCTATATCCTCTCGATTGGGGGCTACGCGAAACGCGCAGCGTTGATGGCTGAAGAGGGCACACCGGTTCAGCGGTTACCAGGCACCGAGGTACTCAAACCAGCAACTGCACGCATTTACGAGACGGTGCACCGGTTACTGGGCGTTTGGCGTCCTGGCCTACAGATAGGCGACTGTAATGTAGCCGTGATTGACGAGTTCAAAGCGTGGCTCCAAAGTCGTCACGTGAAACCCAGCTCCATCAAGAGCTACCTACTCAAGTTCACCAAATTTGCGCGCTGGAGTGCGAAGAATTATGAGTTGGATCACGCTGACGAATTGAAAGAGTATCGCCACGGCGTGAAGTTTCGCATCCGCAGGCCCACTTTTTTGACGCCGGTAGAACTGGAACAGCTTTGTAACGTGCAATTGCCCACTCGCACCCTGGAAGACGTGCGGGATATGATGGTACTGATGGTCTTTACCGGGCTCCGCATCAGCGACGCGAAACTCGCTCACCGGGCAATTATCAATGATGAAATTGTCCTGACTACCCAAAAAACTGGAACGGATGTAACTATACCCCTGGCACCTGCTGCGAAGCAGTTGCTAAAACGGCGCAACTACCAACTGCCAACCTTCACGTACAGCTACTTCTCACGGGAAATTAAAGAGGTTGCCAAACTCGCGAAATTGGAACGGCCGATACTCAAAGATGGGAAGTATCGCCCGCTTCACGAGGTGATTTCTGCCCATTGGGGACGCCGCACTTTCGCCTCTTTTGCTTTGGAAGCCAAGGTAAATCCAGCGGTTTTAAAGGAGTGGCTTGGGCATTCACGAATGGATCAGTGCTGACTAGCTACGCCGGCGCTATGAATCAGCGTAAAGCCATGGACACTGTTTTCGGTGAGTCTTCCGAGGAATACTTGCCTCAACCTGTTCAAGGCTAGTACTGCTCTGTGACCTGGAAACACTCATGTAGGTAACTTGCTTCAGTACCGGATGGGCCAAAGCGTGAAGTATCACATTGCATTGCTAAACTTCACTTACTCTCGAAGAAGAGTAGATACAGGATACCACAATGATATTTTCACACCGCAGATTAACGTCCGCTTATAACGGGCATCATGCTGATCATGAGCGTACGCGCGTCGGTAGCAAAGCTTCGCGTCTTCCCTTCAGCACTCGTCAATAGTACCGTTACCCCTCGCGGCTGATTTAGAGTAGAAAGCACCTGGTCAGGAAAAGCATTTGCCACAACATATAGCTGTAAGCTAACTCCTGGGCGTTGATTACCTTGGGGGTGTAATGCCAGCATCTCGCGTACCAGTGCGCCGGAGTGTGTTCCACTCTTGGTAACCAGTGTCAATGACGCCCCCTGCGCGTACGTCGTACTTGCGTCGTTGTCAGCCAGCGGTAAGTCCAATACCAGATAATCAATTTCGCCTTCATCCACCTGCAGCAGAGTTGCTGGTGGCCAGCCGTGACGTTGCTCCATTTTCCGAGGCGGCACCCCTGAATCAGTATCCTGCCCAAGTAAAATAGACGACGGCCACCCGCAGAGGGCACAAGTAATGATAAACGCACGAGCAGCTGGTCCTGGCATGTTACAAGGGTTAAATAGTGATGTTGAAGTGCCCCATTGAATCTTTTGGGCCATCAAGGAGCATAATCATCAAAACCGTCATCTTCCATGGGCTTTGCAGACTCTTGTTCAGGCAGGAACGCAGGCATATCATCCTGATTTGGCTCGGCAGAGCTGTTTGCTGCTGGAGTAGCTCCCGCTACCTCTTCGGGGCCAGGCGCTGCGTCACCAGCAGGACTACTGATAGACGGCGGCCGAACAGGCAGCTCCAAGACTTTGGTAGTCTGTGCTTGTGTTACTGATGGATCATCGTCCAGTAATCTTCGACACGCCACCTCGATTCCTCGTGCCAGTATAATTACTACCAGCACCTTTATTGCAGCTTTTAGCACCTGGCCACCAATGCTGCGTGTATTTTTCGTCACAGAAGCTGGTGCGGGCACAGCCAGTACCGGACTCGGCGAAACAGCAGGGGACAATGCCAGGAAAACGATGCGCAGCTCTGGTAGAGCTCCAGCCGGAACCCAATTGGTCATTCCCTCGGCCCAAACCAGCGTGCCGGGTGTAATGCCTAACCGTTGCAGTTCCTTCGTCGTAGCCGGCCCACAGGCTCTTCCTTCTTGAACGTAGTAAAACAGCTTCATACCCGTCATTCCGCGTTGGAGAATGCAGTGTAATACGCATCCTGCCATACCATTTTGCTTAGCCAATCGCGGTAGTAGGTACGACCGATCAAGCGCGTATCATCCCATAGTTCCACCCATTCGATTTGCGCGAATGTGCCTTGCGTACGGTCGCCTGCTCCGTACAATAAGACCCGCGAGGGTCGCGGTGCTTCTGGATGACGCTGGCAATAGTTCAGCGCGGCCAGTACTACATTCCGATATACCCGCGGGTCCACAAACTGCATGACCACCGCTGGGCATAACGCCGGATACGGTTCGTATTGACCAGATACAGCGCCGCTCGCATCAATGACGCGTGCACCCAACTTCAGTCCTATGCTACCACGAAATTGTGTATTGTCAGATGCTACCTCCCCCTGCGTAGCAAATGCCGAGGCATCTGGGCGGTAGTAGTATTGCTTTACGGTCCGGTGGCTTGGTGTCGGGTGGTAAGTCAATGCCTGCTCCAGCCGCCCGTGTCGATACCAATGCACACTCACAGGTTGACCGGAGTCAAAAACCTCCTTCTGCACAGCTCCCGTAGAGCCATAGGAAGTAGTCCAGATTCCGTGCTTGCGTCCCTGGCTGTAGTACCCGGTTGTTTCTAGCGTTCCGTTTGGCAGGTAGTGTTGGTAGCGCCCGTGGTACTTGCCCCGGGACGTTTCGTAACGAGCTTCAACAGCGCCGGAGCGATAATAGACTTGGTAGTACCCGTCGAGCAGGTTATTGCGCAGAGTATACTCCGATTGCTTTTCTGCCTTTGTGCGTGGATTGTACCACTTCACAATCCGCTGTACGGCCTGGGCGCAGATATCGTGCTGCGCGAACAACAGAAATAATCCCATTACCCACCCAGCCCCCGGGCAATCGAATGTCTAATGCCTATCCTGGCCCCGCGTTGGAAAGTATTATAGCCTGCACGGTTCGGGTACACACCGTACAGGACAGAGCCATTTTGCGGCAGAGAGAAACCCGGCACAAGGCAACGTTTATCCCGGCAATGCAGTGTCGGCTGCCATACACGCAGTAAAACGGCACGCTCCCTGCACCGACTCCGCAGCTTGATGCTATACACATCAGACCCGGTGGCCGGATAATACGAGCTGTTCAACAACAGCCTTTGCAGTAGCACGTGTCCGTGGTGAGTTGACTCGGTTGTTAGGACAGACAAGCAGTCAGGCGAGGAAGTGGGAAGCACTAACCACGGGGTTTCAGGTTGGCAACACAGCCGCACGGCCTCGACCCAGCATGGCCTTCGTACAGCTTGGCAAAGTTACCAAACGGCACAAATGCATAATATATTATGCGCTACAAATTCTGACGCCGCAAGAAGTTGCGGGCTTGAAAAACCCGGCTGCCATTATTGCTTTTGGGGCGCACCTACGCCAACTTCGGGTGATGCGCAACATGACCCAGGAGGCCCTGGCAAATGAAGCTGGGATCAGCCGCCCAATGCTGCAGGTAATTGAGTATGGAAAAAACAGCCCTACCCTCGATGTGCTAGTTTCATTGGGTATCGCATTACGATTACCTATTCCAGAACTGCTTAATATCCCGGAGTTCACCCAATTGCCTGCCGAGCCACCAGCATAGCCCGGCAGATCAACGCTTATTCTTAGTCTCGATGTACGTAGGGCCGAACCATCACTGCTTGGCTTCTACCCAACTTCAATGACCAAGCATCTGCGGGCACATCTCTGAAGCTCGCCGAGGAGAAACACGAGTGCGTCCAGAAGCCACACTCGATTTCCAAGTGGGTTCCTGGACGCACTTGGCACCACCGGAACTATACGTTGCTTATTGCCTGCCAAATGTATTCGTCAATTACTTCAGCAGAGATGAATACCCGGTGCGGTTCAGCAGAATGAGCTGTGCCGACCGTTGCAACCCACGTTCGCATGTCTTCGTGCAGAACAAAGTGATGCCTGACGCCAAAGTACATGAGTGCATCAATGGTGTCATAGCGCACTCGCTCTACACTATTGCGTGCATCTGGTACCCGCTCGTCATCATAGGCCAAGGCAACTCGTAGGCCTGGAACCAAGGGCTTGATTCGCACATCCACCCACAAGCCTGCGAAGGATATCGGACTGAACTTCAAAGAGGTGATTTCGGACACCGTGTCGGTATCATCGAAATATTTACTCTTATTCAGAGCGTTAGTCCTCATGGCTGGTCTGAACAAGCTACGGTTTCGAACCAAGTGAAGTGAGTCCTCGCAATGCAGGCTGGCACGTACCTGCTGGCAGATATTGAAATTGCGCATGTTTTGATATTCCAATGCCAACTGGAATAATTTGCCAAGCCTCAGCTGATCATGCGGGATCTTGGCGGGGGCCAACGAAGTGGGTTCTACCAGCAATGACAAAAGCCGATGATGCTTTTTCAGCAGCTTTTCAAAGTTATCCAGGTGTGGGGCTGCAAGCACAACCTCTATGTACTGGCCACTGCATAAATACTGTTGTATATAAGGCGGCAGTGCAGAAATATCACATTTGAAATCAGAAAGCCTATCATGGTATTGAAAACCATTGACTTTGCAAATCAACTGCCAAAAGGTGCTAGCGGCGTCTCCAGCAAACGAGCAGCCAGGTACACCATCCAGTAAGTAGTACTTCAACATAAACCGATCATCGGTACAAATTGACAATTCTACCTTGTTTCGGTAGAGTCTTGCCCGCATGTAGCTAAGTTGACGATAATGTTCATTTGATGGTCTTCCTTCCAGAAAAGTGAGGAGGGTCTTGACCAAGCGGAGGTTCGTTGCGAGGAACGACATAGGTTGAGGGGTCGTGCACTGAAGAAGGGCTTCGTTGCCCCGCTCCGTGGTTGATTCAGCCCTTGTATCGATTGGTTCAACGAGGGTTGGCGGTAACGCAATTTTTTTTCGACTGACGTTTTTTTTCGCCCACCCTCACGACCTGCCTATTCCCTTTGCTTTCCAAGAGCTTCACCGCGCTGGGCAAAGGTCAGCGATAATGGGCTCGACCAAGACCTTGATTTTCACCTGGGGAGTCATGCTACGCTGCCGGTACTCGTCCATGATAGTTGAGTACACATGGTCTACCTGGTCTGCGGGACAGTAGATGGCGTCGTGCAGGCTTATGATTTCGTTACAACCTTCAGCGTAGAGCCGGGCGCAAACGGTGCGCACGATTAACTGCGATTCTTCCCACATCAGTCGACGAGACAGAGCCTTGTAGTTGCCAGCTTTGGCGGTAGTGATGCCCCCGCTGATGGTAGTGCTGAGCAAAGACCTGGCGCCACTTGTAGTTCACGGACTCTGTGGAGAAGAAAATCCGGGCGAAGAAGCTGATCTTGAAATAGTCTGCGTCGTCGGGGATGTCCACTTCTGCTGCTTGCAGCAGCTCGGCTACGACCTTGTAAAAGGATCCAGCTTCTACCTGTTGAATAAACTTCGTCAAGTCCGCAGGTAGCTCTTGGTTGGCGTATTCCTGCCGAAGCAAATAGCTAAAAAGCAGCGGCTGGCTGTTCTTGATATCAAGCTCAACCAGAGGCTGACCATTGATCCGCAGAAACGGGCGCAGCTCCCGAGGCAGGTTGCTGAACACGGTCATGTGACGCCCGGTATCGGGATGGGGTGGCTGAAGTTTATAATCTCCTGCTTCGATGGTATCCAGGCACTGGTGCCAGTAGGAATGCTCCATTGCCCCCATGCGGCGCCCGGTTTGCCGAACGTAGCCGCGCTGTTTGTCTCGTAATGGAAGCCGCGTCTCGTACGCCCAGTCGGTGTAAGCGCGGGCTGCCCCCAGATCAATAGTGATGGACGGCAGGTATCGTTGAATCTGGAAGTAAACGCCTTCGAGCGGCGTACGGTCTTGCTCCGTCTTGAGCTGAATGCGAGCAGAGTCTACTTGCACCTGGGCCTTGTGCCAACCACGCACCAGCACCTCGTCCTTGAGCTTGAGCGCAACGTGGGTCTGCCAGAGTTGCTGGCCCTGATCATTGACCATGAATGCGCCAGTGGATTTATCCTTGCGAGGTTCGACCAAGTTGTGCTTGAGCAGAATGTTCCAGCGGACCAGGTCATCTATCACTTGGTTGGCAAATCGTCGACGGGCATTGATACCCAGCTTGTCGTTCTTGATCTTGGTGTTGCCCAGGACCACGCTCAATTTCTCGACACTGATAGTGACCCATCCCCCTTTGCCACCGCGGTAAATGACGGATTTGAAAAGCAGCTTGGTCAATACGTAGTAGTACCGCCAAGTGCTATTCTTAACGTAGGTGCGGGAAAACCCATCCTGTTCGAGCAGGGTAGCGAAACAAATGCCGCGCAGGGCATATAACGTGCGCACGTCTTCATCAGCATTCTTTTTTTATCCCTAGAGGACATATACCACAGCGCCTCTCAGGCCGGGAGTTCAATCTGCAGTAGCTGAGCTAGAGCAGACAAACGGTCCAGGTGAGCAGCGAAATGCTCGTCCACGATTAACTTGAGCACATCGTATTCGCTGCGGGTCCCGTAGAGCTTTTTCAGCAGAGCAACTTTTGCTCGGGTGCCAGCACGAAGCTTGGCACTGACGAGCTGCTGGGAGGTGGTGGGCTGGTAAGCCATGGAGCGAATGGATTGGTTTGTAAAGTATGTATCACGGTCCTAATTCCGTTTTTCTTCTTTTTCTACTCTGCTCCCGTCATAAAGCAGCGGCAAATTCATCCTGCCTTCGGGTAGCAGTCGGAGCCAGCCAACGTTGGCTTGGTGGAGAAGCCGTTATGGCACATCTTCGGGCCAGAACTTATCCCTCCCCTTTTCTTCACTGCCAGCTTCGTTGGGTGCCGTAGTAGAGTTAGAGTGCGGCTTTTCGAAAAGTGATACGATGTAGGAGCTTCGCTCCAACAGGGGGTCAGCCAGCCCCTCCCTTATGCCGTATCACTTTTTCCCCACATGGTAGAAGTATACCAGACCGTACTTCACCGCGTACAACAATCCAATGCCAATAGCCCATGCCATTGCCGCCGAACGTCGGTTCCTGGCCGGACCGCGCAGTCGGCGCAGTGAGCTGCGCTTTCTGTGGACGGTATTGCGGGAGTTTCTGCGCGGCTTTCGCGCCTTGCATTTCGTCGGGCCCTGCGTATCCGTGTTCGGCTCGGCGCGGGTCCGGGAAGACTCGCCGTATTACGAGCAGGCCCGGCAACTGGGCGCTGGGCTCAGCCGCCAGGGCTTCACGGTGCTGACCGGTGGTGGGCCGGGTATCATGGAAGCGGCCAACCGCGGTGCCCGCGAGGCCGGCGGCCCTTCCGTGGGCTGCAACATCGTGCTGCCCCAGGAGCAGCAGCCCAATGCCTACCTGGACCGTTGGCTGCTGTGCCGGTATTTCTTCGTACGCAAGGTGCTGCTGGTCAAATACTCCTACGCCTTCGTCATCATGCCCGGTGGCATTGGTACGCTGGACGAGCTGTTTGAGGCCCTGACCCTTATCCAAACCCGCAAAATCCTGGATTTTCCGGTGGTGGTCGTGGGCCGTGCCTACTGGCAGCCGCTTCTAGAATTACTGACCCGCATGGGGGAGGCCGGAATGGTCGCCCCAACGGACCTGCACCTGCTGACCTACACGGATTCCGTCGACGAGGCCCTGGCCCACATCGAGCAGCATGCCGTGGTCAAATACCAGCTGGCCACGCCGCGTGCGCCGCGCCGTTGGTGGTGGTTACGGGAGTAAGGGCTACGCGCGGCGCGGACTGCCCGGCGGTGGAACGCCACTGGTACTGCAGTTCCGTGACGGTTAAGAGAATGGGCGCAAAATCGCCGGCTGGCAAGCGCCACACCACGCGACACGCCGTGGGCATGCGCAGGCCCTCCAAAGTGCCGTAGGCCAGCGGCTGCACCGACCAGTCGGCCAGTTCGAACGCGCCCGCCACCTCGCGGTAACGGCGGGCGGTGATTTCGGTCAGCTTGCCCGCGTCGTCCACGTGCAGGGTCACGGCGGCGCGCGGGTCAGCCCCCGCCAACGTGGCGGTAAAGGCGTGGTCACCCGCGGCGGTCAGGTGAACGTTGTCCTGCACGTAAGCCGCCGGGAACCACACGGCTTCGGCCAGGTAGCGCTGCAGGGCACCCAGGTCCATTTCCGGCCCTTGGCTGCTGCCCAGGGGCAACAAAGCGCCCGCGCGCACCTGGCTGCGGCCGTGGCCGGCCGCGTAGCGGTCCTGCACCTGCAAAAAGGGCACGCCCGACCACTGCATCGTCGCCAGCCACAGAAAGCTGGCCGGGCGGACGGCAAAGTGCTGCTCGGCCTCCATGGCCAGCCAGGGTTGGTTGGGGCCGGTGCGGATGCGACCCGTCTGGCGCAACGACACGGCGGCGGGTACGGGCGTATTGCCCTTAACTCCCGCGTAGGCCAGGTACCGTTGGGCCGCCGCCGGGAGCCGGGCCAACCGCTCGGCGGTAATAGGGGTTGGCGCCGCCGTAGCGGCCAGGGCTTGCGCCTCGTCCCGCACCCGGCGAGCGGCCGCGGTTTGTGCTGCGGCTACCGCAATGCTCAGGGCCAGGCCCACGTTGATAATGGTGCCCGCCCAGGCCTGTGACCAGTGCAGGACAATCAGGCCCTGGGAGAGCAGCAGGCCCAGGGTCGCGGGGGCCCACCACCAAGACCTGTGCAGCGCCAGCCCTACCCCACTAGTGCCCAACAGCAACGCCGCCAGTGCCCAGCCGGCGGGCAGTTCCACGCCCGTAAGCGCGGCGGGCAGGCGCACGAAGCGCAAGCCCAGCAGGTGAATCAGGGCGTGCAGCAGCAGCACGGCGCTCAGCAACCAGCGTACCATGTCAGTAAAGTGAAAAGTGAGGAAGGAATTTTCAGGAGTCTACAGCCGGCAACACGAGTACTGGCACGGGGCTGCGGCGCAGCACCTGCGCCGTAACGCTGCGGTGGAACAGCCGGCCCCACACGCTGCGCGGCCGGGCCACCAGCGCCACGGCGTCGTATGCTCCTGACGACAAGGCGGCCAGCAGGGCAGCGGCCGGGTCTCCGGCCGTCACGAAGCAGGTGCGCACGGGCGGCAGGTCGATGGTCAGACCGGTGCGCAGGACCGAGTCGGCGAACATGGTGACTTCCGCCGGAGCCGTTGGGGCGCAGTGCCAGAGCGTCAGGTCGGCGTGCAGCGCATGGAGCAGTTGCCGCGCCGTGCCGGCATGCTCGCCTAAGGAAAACGGCTCGGCGTCGACGGCCAGCAGCAAGCGACGCAGCGGCGCCGGCCCGGCGGCAGCGGGCACGACCAGCAAGGGACACGGCGCCGCCCGCAGCAGCGCACCGGCGGCATCGGCCAGTGCTTCGTCGGGCAACGGGCTGTTGGCATTTCGGCCCAGCACCAACAGGGCCGGGTGGTGCCGGCGCACGGCATCGGCAGCGGCTTCGGGCAGGGAGCCCGCGCCCACCTCGGCCACCACCGGCACGGCTAACTCGTCGCTCAGGCAGCCCAGGGCCAAGGCTACAGCCTCCGGGCTGAGGTTGGTGACGGCCGGCTGCCCGGTGTCGGGCCTCGGCCGCACGTGCAGCAGCACCAAGCGGGCGCGCAGGGGGGCAAGCAGCTGGGCCGCGTACGCCAGGGCCCGGTGGGCGGCCGGGAAGAAGTCAGTCAGAACGATGAGCGAGAGGGGCATACCGGCAGCGGCCGCAGGAGACGACCGGCCGCCAAGTACCGCAGGTTTGCTGCCTTGGACCATTGCAAACGTCTCTTCGGGCAGTGATTTATGTCATCTTTTTTCCGCATCGAGGCCGGTATACTTGCGGTGCCCGTGGCTGCTCCGTGCCGCCTTTCGCTACCCTTTTCCGGTCCGCTATGCCTGTTCTGCTCCGCCCGCCCGCCCCCTTGTCGCCTGTCGCCGGACGCTTCGCCCAACCGTTAGGTGCCGCAGCTGCCCCGCTGCCAGCCGTTTCGCCAGCTGGGCAGCCAGGGGAGGCAAGTGATAGTGAGCCCGCGGTTTACGGCCTGGATGTCAGCCTGACGTTTTTGGGAGCTGCCCGCTGCGTAACGGGCTCCAAGTACCTGCTCACGCTCACGAGTGGCCCCCGGCAGCAGCGGCTGCTGGTGGACTGCGGCTTGTTCCAGGGCTTGAAAGAACTGCGCCGGCGCAACTGGGAAGAGCTGCCCCTCGACGCGGCCGACCTGGACCTGGTGGTGCTGACCCACGCCCACATCGACCACAGCGGCTACCTGCCCAAGCTGGTCAAGGACGGCTTTCGGGGCCCCATCTACTGCACCGAGGCCACCGCCGATTTGCTGCGCATCCTGCTCGTGGACTCGGCTAAGCTGCAGGAAGAGGAAGCCGCGTTTGCCAACGCCGAGGGCTATTCCAAGCACCACCCGGCCCAGCCCCTCTACACCGTCGCCGACGCCGAGCGGGTGCTGGAACTGGTTCACTCCGTGCCCTACGGCGCGCCTGTCAAGCTGGCCCCGCACGTGCAGGTGTGCTTCCGCGACGCGGGTCACATCCTGGGGTCGGCCATCGTCGAGCTGGAGCTGCGCGGCACCCGGCAAACCAAGAAGCTGGTGTTTTCGGGCGACTTGGGCCGCTACGACAACCCGGTCATGCACGACCCGGCGCCCATCCGCGAGGCCGATGTGCTGCTGGTCGAATCCACCTACGGCGACCGGAACACGCGCTTGGCCGACCCGGAAGCCGAGCTGGCCCGCCTCGTGACCGAGGCCGTGGACCGGGGCGGGGTGCTACTGATGGCCGCCTTCGCCGTGGGCCGCACCCAGACGTTGCTCTACCACCTGCGCGAGCTGCGCCGCCAAGAAAGGGTACCCCAAGTGCCGGTGTACGTCGACAGCCCCATGGGCATTCGGGTCACGCACCTGTTCGGCGACCATCCCAGCGCCCACCGCCTGGGCCGCGACAATCCCTTCCACTTCGACGGGCTTACGTTCGTCACGGATCAGCAGCAGTCCAAGGCCCTGAACCGACTGCCGGGGCCGGCCATTATCATCTCGGCCAGCGGCATGTGCACCGGCGGGCGCATCGTGCACCACCTGCACCACCGCTTGCCCCGGGCTCAGGACACCGTGCTGCTGGTGGGCTACCAGGCCGAGGGCACCCGCGGGCGCCGCCTGCAGGACGGCGAAAACCCCATCAAGATGTTTGGCGAGTGGGTGCCGGTGCGCTGCCACGTGGCCGAGCTCGACGGCTTTTCGGCCCACGCCGACCGCGCGGAGCTGCTGCGCTGGCTGCAAGGCTTTGCGCAGGCGCCCAAGCGCACGTTCGTGGTGCACGGCGAGCCGGCCGCGGCGGCCAGCCTGGCCCAGACCCTGCGCCAGGAGCGGCATTGGCCCAACGTGACGGTACCGGAATACGGGGAGTCCGACGTCCTGTTCACCGGTATTTAGCCTGCTTTTGGCCGCCTTATGCCTGCTGCTTCCTTTCCGGCTACGTTTACCTCTGCCTGCTCGGGGCGGGAGTTTCCCCTAAGCGAGCGGGTAAACGCCCGCACGGTGCGCCCCGCGCTGCTGGCCCTGATTCAGCAGCAGTATCCGCACGTCGGGCCCGAGGACGCGCTGGCCGTGAGCGAGCTGAACCGGTTTCGCCGCCAGTACCTGCAGAACTACCTGCTGCGTGAGGTCGGCGACCTGACGGAACTGGAGCAGACCGTGCTCGACCACCTACAGGACCACAGCACGCTGTCCGACAAACTGGAGGAAGACGCCGGACCGCTTACCCGGGGCCAACGGCTGGCCGATGGCGTGGCCGCGTTCGGCGGCAGCTGGACCTTTATTCTCTGCTTCGGTGGCGTGCTGCTGACGTGGATAACGCTGAACGCCTGGTGGCTGGGCAACCGCGGCTTTGACCCCTACCCCTTCATCCTGCTGAACCTGCTGCTCTCCTGCCTGGCCGCGCTGCAGGCGCCCATCATCATGATGAGCCAGAACCGGCAGGAAGACAAGGACCGGCAGCGGGCCAAGAAGGACTACATGATCAACCTGAAGTCGGAGCTGGAAATCCGCATGCTGCACGAAAAGCTCGACCACCTGCTCTTGCACCAGCAGCAGGACCTGCTCGAAATACAGCGTATTCAGGTGGACATGATGAATGACATTCTGGAACGCGTGGAAGCGCCCCGTGCGGCCACTTAATCCGCCCCCAACGGTATGCACGTCACCCTATACAGCGCCCACGCCTTCGAGCAGCCGCTTCTGACCACGGCGGCCGGGCATCAGCACCAGCTGCGCTTCGTCGCCGACCGGCTCAGCCTGGAAACGGCCCCGCTAGCCCACGGCAGCCCGGCCGTGGCCATGTTCACCAGCGACGACGCCTCGGCGCCTGTGCTCGAGCGCCTGGCCGCGCTGGGCGTGCGTTACCTGGCCGTGCGGGCCACCGGCCACGACAACGTCGACCTCGCGGCCGCCGCCCGGCTGGGCCTGCGCGTGGCCCACGTGCCCGAGTACTCGCCCTACGCCATTGCCGAGCACGCCGTGGCCCTGATGCTGGCCCTTAGCCGTCGCCTGCGCCAGGCCGACCAGCAGCTGCGCGACTACAACTTCTGCCTCGACAACCTGGTAGGCTTCGACCTGCACGGCAAGACGGTGGGTATCATCGGCTGCGGGCGCACCGGCGGGGTACTGGCCGGCATCCTGCACGGCTTTGGCTGCCGCCTGCTGGGCTACGACGTGCAGCCCAACCCGCAGCTGGTGCGGCGCTACGGCGTGCGCTACGTGCCGCTTGACGAGCTGTGTGCCCAGGCCGACATCATTTCGCTGCACGCCCCGCTGACCTCGCAAACCCGGCACCTGATCAACGCCGAGCGCCTGGCCCGGATGAAGCCCGGCGTGATGCTTATCAATATCGGCCGCGGCGCCGTGCTTGATACCAAAGCCGCCTTGGCTGCGCTGCGCGCAGGGCCGCTGGGCTACCTGGGCCTGGACGTGTACGAGCACGAAAAAGGCCTTTTTTTCCAGGACCATTCCCGGGAGCCAGCCACCGATCCGCTGCTCGACGAGCTGCTGGCTCAGCCCAACGTACTGGTGACCGGCCACCAAGCCTTTCTAACGCGGGAGGCGCTGACCGGCATTGCCACGACGACGGTCGACACCCTCAACGCCTGGGACCGGGGCGTGGCCGCCGCGCACGAACTACACCCGGCGGCCGTGGCGCTGCAGTAGGCGTTGCAATTCCCCTTTACTCCGCTGCGGGCAACAACACTCCGCTGGGTGCCAGCCCCAAACCGTGCGCTAGCCATCAACGCCATGAGTGCCGCTGCTTGTTTTCTGACGCTGGTCTTGCTCCTGCTGGCGCATCCCTGCACCGAGCAGGTTTCTGGCGGCCGCTTCCCGGCGGATCCAGTGCCCCAGGCCGATCCGGTAGCCTACCGGTTGCGCGCCCTGCTGCTGCCCGACAGCGCGGCCCGGGTTGGTGCGCCCGCCCTGTCTTTGCAGAGCCGGGCGGAAGTGCTGGCCTTGTATGGCCCCGCACCCGCGGCGCAGTGGACGCGGCCGGATGGCCAACCCACGCCCGCCGCCGACACGGTGCTCCGTCTGCTCCGTAATGCCCCGTCCTTTGGGCTGCAACCTGCTTATTACGGCGTAGCGGCGCTACGGGCGCTGCGCGACTCCTTGGCGGTTTCCTCGGCCGATTCCGCTCAGGCCTCCCGGCAGGCGCGCTTCGACGTGGCCTTAAGCGACGCGGTGCTCACGCTGATGCGCGACCTGCACCGCGGCCGGCTGCATCCCTACACGGCGTCGCCGCAGGAGCAGGCTACGGGGCGCGCGTTTCGCGCGGCGGAGCGGCTGCGGCCCGTGCTGGCTGCCAACCGCGTCGCCGCCGCAGTGCTGGCTTGCCAGCCGCAGCACCGCGCCTACCGGCAGTTGCAGCAGGCGCTGGCCCGCTGGCTGCAGCAACCCGACTCGGCGGCTTCCGCCGGCGCTCCGCATCGCTACGCCCAGGCGGCGCTGAACCTGGAACGCTGGCGCTGGCAGGCCATTGTTGATTCGGATTATGTGTTGATCAACATTCCGGCCTACGAACTGCTGGTGGTGCGCGCCGACAGCCTGGTGCGGCGGCACCGCGTGGTGGTGGGCAAGCCGGCGACGCCGACGCCCACGCTGCGCAGCGCCATCCGCTCGTTTACACTGGCCCCCGACTGGCACGTGCCCCGCTCCATAGCCACTAAGGAAATTCTGCCGCGCCTGAAAGCCGACCCCGGCTACCTGGCTCGGAACGGCTATACCTTGTACAGCTTGCAAGGAGCCATGCTCGACCCGCTCCGCATCAACTGGGCCACCGTCACCGCGCAGCAATTTCCCTACCTCATCCGCCAATCGGCGGGCTGCGACAACGCCCTGGGCAACATTGTGTTTCGATTTCCGAACCCGTATTCGGTGTATCTGCACGACACGCCCATGCGGCAGTACTTCGAGCAGCCGCAGCGCGCCTTCAGCCACGGCTGCATCCGGCTGGAGCAGCCCCTGCAACTGGCGGCGTACCTGCTGCGCCGCGACGGCAGCCCGGTGCGCTTGCCCGACGAGGCCGCCTGCGCCCGGCAGCCCCGCCCCCGCCAGGTGCCGTTGCGCCGGCCCATGCCGCTGTACGTGTGCTACGCCACTTGCGACGCCGAGTGGGGGCAGCTGCGCTTTTACCCGGATATCTACCACCGCGACGACGCGCTGCGCCAGGCTATGCTCAGCAGCACCTCTGCTGGCAGCAAAATCCTGATGGATAACACCTTGAAGGATGACATTAGTCATTGAATGGCCCTCACTTCAGCGGCTTTCTTTGCCTGAGGTGGTAGCAACGCCGCCCCAACTCATCCTTCCCTTCCCGCCATGACTACCTACCAAGCCCAAGCCCTGCCCTCCGCCGTACCGGTAACGGACACACCCGCGTTGTCGCTGATTGTGCTGACGAACTTCTTCCCAGCCGCCCGCCGCGCCATCCGCTACGCGGCCGAGCTGGCCGTGCCCCTGGGGGCACAGTTGGTGCTGCTGCACGTGCGCGAAGTATCGGTGCTGGAGGGCGAGTTGCTGTACCCGCCCAGCGAGGAGCGCGACGGGGAACTGCTGGTGGCCGTGCAGGCCCTGGCCGACGAAACGTACGTGCCGACCACGGTGGAGCTGGTTGACGACCTGCAGCTGAGCACCGCCGCCGCGCTGGCCCGCCGCTACGCCCCGGCCGTGTTTGTGCTCGGGCAGGCCGCCGACGCCGAGGAAGAGTGCGAGGTCGGGGCCACGGTGTTGGAAGTGCTGCGCAGCGGCGAGTTTCCGCTGCTGCTCGTGCCCGAAACCTACCAGGGCGCCGTTACGCCCACCCAGGTGCTGGTGGCCGCCGACGGGGAGCCGTTTGCCCTGAGCCGGCCCGAGGCCGCCCGGCAGCTGCTGGCTCAGGCCGAGCCCCGCCTGACGGTGGTGACCGTGTCGGCCATCGAAGACGATCAGGCCTGCGCCGCCGCGCTGCGGCAGGTGCAGCGCAGTGCCCTTGGCGACGCGGCCGGCCACCTCAGCGTGGAAGCCATCCGCCACGCCTCGCCCGTGGCCGGTGTGCTGCGGGCCGTCGACCAGCTCCAGGCCAATCTGGTGGTGCTCATCGCCCGCCGGCGCAGCTTTCTCGGTGCCATGTTTCACCGCAGCGTCACGAACCGGCTACTAGGTATTTGCCCAGTGCCCCTGCTGCTGCTGCCCGCCAGCGACGAATAGCGGCGGGTCAGCCACAACAGCTCACTACTACCTCCGAGAAGCGCGCAGAGCCGAAACTACTTGCCGGAAATGAACGATAAGGAACCGAAGCCGTATGAGCGTGCTTATCGGATTAATCTGATTTTAATCCCCGCCTATCTCCCATGCGTTTCCTTTGCTGCTTTTTAGTTGCCCTGCTTGTGGGGCAGCGCGTTGCGGTGGCGCAAGCCCCCGCCGCTGTCACTTGGAACACCGACCTGGCCGCTGCTCTGCAACAGGCCAAAGCTGCCAACAAGCCGGTGCTGGCCGTGTTTTCGGGCTCCGACTGGTGCAAGCCCTGCATCATGCTCAAACAGGAGGTGTTCGACCAGCCCGAGTTTCAGCGCTACGCCCAGGAGCGGCTGGTGCTGGCCCGCTTCGATTTTCCGCGCAGCAAGAAAAACAAGCTGCCCGCCGAGCAAGCCACGCGCAACGAGCAGGCGGCCGCCCAGTACAACCGGGAAGGCGCCTTCCCGCTGGTGGTGCTGCTCTCGCCCGAAGGCAAGGTGCTGGCCAAAACCGGCTACCGCCCCGGCGGCCCCGCCGCCTACGACGCCTACCTCACCCAATTGCTGACTGCTCGCTAGCCGCATGCGTCGCGTTGTTGACTTCTGCCGCGTCTGGGCGGGGCTGACCAGCTTGCTGCTGGTGCTCGGGCTGAGCTACCCGGTTCTGGCCCAAACCCGCCCGGCCGCGTCCAGGCCGCGCAACTACATGCGCGCCGCCCACCTGATGGGCTCCCACTTCACCTTCACGGCCGTGGCCAGCGACGATTCCTTGGGCTGGCGGGCCGAGCGCGCCGGCATCCGCGAAGCCCAGCGCATCGACCGGTTGTGCTCGTACTGGGACTCGACCTCGCAGATAACCCAGATCAACCGCAACGCGGGCCGGCAGCCGGTGGTGGTCGACCAGGAGGTGTACGACCTGATTAAGCGCACGCTGCGGCTGTCGGCCCTGAGCGACGGCGCCTTCGACATCACCTTCGCCGGCGGGGAAAAGATTTACCAGTTCGACCGGCAGGAGCACGCCGCGCTGCCCGCACCCGACGTCATCCGCGCTTCCGTGGCGCGCATCGACTACCGCAAGATCCTCCTCGACCCGGCCGCGCACTCCGTCCTGCTCCAAGACCCGGGCATGCGCCTGAACCTGGCCGGCATCCTGCAGGGCTACGGCGTGCGCCGGGCCCAGGCCGTGATGCGGCAGCTGGGCATTCAGGGCGGGCTCATCAACGGCTCGGGCGACGTGTCGTGCTGGGGCCGGCAGGCCGACGGCTCCCTGTGGCGCGTGGCCATCGGCGACCCGCAGCGCCCGCGCGCCGCCGCGGCCTGGCTCGACGTGACCGACGTGGCCGTGGTGACGGCCGGCAACTACGAGCAGTACTTCACCGTGGGCGGCAAACGCTACGGCCACATCATCGACCCGCACACAGGCCTGCCGAGCACCGGCCTGCAGTCGGTCACCATCATCTGCCCCGACGTGGAGTTGGCCGACGGGCTCGACGAGGTGGTGTTCGTGAAGGGCGCCGAGGCCGGGCTGGCCTTTATCAACAAGCTCCAGGGCGTGGACTGCACGCTCATCACCGACGACGGCCGCACGCTCACCTCGCGCGGCATGGCCGTCAAGTACCTCTCCCACCAGCCCGGCGCGGCGGCCGTGGCGCCCCTTTCTCCTCCCAAGCCATGACCCATTTCCGTTCCCGCTTGCTGCTAAGCGCCCTGCTGCTGAGCGGCGGGCTGAGCAGCTGCGTGTCGGTGGCGGCCTACCAGAAAATGTACCTCAACGACGAGGACATGCAGCTGGCCGGCAAGCGCATCGAGACCTACGAAACCAACTTCGAAAGCTACCGCGAAGGCGCGGGCGGCGCCAACGGCGGCAAAGTCGGGGGCGGCTGCGGCTGCAACTAGCCCGCACGATGCGCATGAGCTACGCTACTTTTCTGCGACGGGGCGCCGCGTCCGGGCTGCTGGTCCTGCTGCCGCTGCTGACCCGGGCCCAGGCCACGCCCGCCCCCAACCGCATCGACGGCTACGGTGCGCCCGCGGCGGTGCCCAGTCCGCCCAGCCCCCGCAACAACGGCGAAACCGAGCTGAACATCCTCAGCAGCTATTACCAGCAGGACGGCAACCACGGCGCCGTGGAGGGCGGCACCGGCACGCAACGGCTGACCGACCTGACGCCCACCATCATCCTGAACGTGCCCTTGGACTCGGTGTCGCGGCTGTCGGCCAACCTCGGGCTGGATTACTACTCCTCGGCCTCCACCGACCGCATCGACTACGTGCTGTCGTCGCCCTCCAGCAGCGACACGCGCTACCACGCCGACTTCGGCTACTCGCGCCAGCTGCGCGACGGGCGCACCCTGGTGGGCCTGGGCGCGGGCTTTTCCACCGAGTACGACTACCGCTCGTTCAACGTCACCGGCTCCTGGGCCCAGACCTCGCGCGACGGTAACCGCCAGCTCAGCGTGGCCGCGCAGGCCTTTTTCGACCGCGCCACGCTGATTTTGCCCGTGGAGCTGCGCGCCGGCGGTGGGCAGGAGCACGGCTCGGGCTACGACACCCGCCAGAGCTACAACCTGAACCTGGTGTACTCGCAGGTGCTCACCCAGCGCCTGCAAGGGGCCATCAGCACCGAGCTGGTGGCCCAGCGCGGGCTGCTGAGCACGCCCTTCCACCGGGTGTACTTCCGCGAAACCGGCGAGGCCCGCGGCGCGGCCAAAACCGAGCTGCTGCCGCGCCAGCGCTACAAGTACCCCGTGGGCCTGCGCCTGAACTACTACGCCACCGACCTAGTGCAGCTGCGCAGCTACTACCGCTTCTACCAGGACAACTTCGGCATCCGGGCGCACACCGTGGAGTTGGAAACCCCGGTGAAGCTCACGCCCTTTTTTGTGCTCTACCCCTTCTACCGCTACCACACCCAGACGGCCGCCACCTACTTCGCGCCCTACTTGCAGCACAGCCTCGCGGACGAGTACTACACCTCCGATTACGACCTGGCAGGCTTTTCGGCCAATAAGGTCGGCTTGGGCCTGCGCTATTCGCCGGTGTACGGGCTGAGCCGCTTCAAAACCCCGTTTGGCGGCCGCGTGGCCAAGTTCAAAGCCCTGGATGTGCGCTACGCCTACTACCGCCAGAGCACCGGCTTAACGGCCAACCTCGTTAGCGCCGACCTCTCCTTTACCATGCCCTGAGTGGCGCCGGAAGGCTTTGTACACCTCATACCAGAGGGTGCTGCCCGCAGCTACTGCCAAGCATGAAAGTGCTTGCATTCCGCTAAGCGCCTGAAGTTGAAACAACTGGCGCCCAATGGGCAGGTACAGGCAGCTCGCCAGCAGCAGCAAACTTAGCCCCAAGGCAGCGGGCAGTAGGGGATTGGCATAGCGCCAGGTCTGCCGTAGCGAGTACCGCCGGGAGCGGCTGACCAGCGTCAGCAGCACGTTGGCCAGCACCAGCGTCACGAACACAAGTGTGCGGGCTTGCGGGTCGCTGGCACCGGTAAGGAAGGCATAGTAGCCCAGGCCAAGCACCCCTGCGGCCACGGTCGCGCCCTGCGCCAGGGCCTCGCGCACCTGTCGCCACGCCAGAAACGGCGCCGCCGGGGGGCGCGGGGATGCTTGCAGAGTGCCCGGCTCGGTGGGCTCGTTTTCGAATACGATGGAGCAGGTTGGGCCCATGAGCAACTCCAGAAAAATGACGTGCACCGGGCCAAACAACACCGGGAATCCTCCTGCCAGCAACGTGGGAGCCAGCACGGTAAGCACCAGCGGCACGTGGATGGCGATGATGTAGAGCACGGCCTTTTGCAGGTTCTGGTAGATGCGCCGGCCCAGCTCCACGGCCGTCACCAGCCCGGTCAGCTCGGCGTCGAGCAAGACCAGGGCGGCGGCCTGCCGGGCCAGCTCGGTGCCGCGCCGGCCCATGGCCACGCCGATGTGCGCCGCCTTGAGCGCCGGCGCGTCGTTGACGCCGTCGCCGGTCATAGCCACCACCTCGCCGTTGGCTTTCAGCGCCTCGATGACGCGCAGCTTGGCCTCGGGCACCATGCGGGCAAACAAGTTGACTTCCCGCACCCGCTGGCGCAACGCGGGCTCGTCGAGGGCCAATACCTCGGGGCCGGTGAGGCAGGGCTCGGGGCGACGCAGGCCCACCTGCCGGGCGATGCTGAGCGCCGTGCGGGCGTTGTCGCCGGTTATCATCTTCACGCCAATACCCGCCACGTAAAACTGCCGCAGCACCGCCGCCGAGCTGGCCTTGGGCGGGTCGCTGAAGCCAACCAGCCCCACGAACTCCCAGCGGAATCCTTCCTGCGTGGCTGGGTAGCGGCCGGCCATGCACCCGCTGCGCGCCACGCCGAGTACCCGCAGCCCGGCGGCCGTCATCGTTTCCAAGGCGCGATCCGCGGCGGCGCGGGCATCCGGCGTCAGCGGGCAGCGGCTGAGCACGCCTTCGGGCGCGCCCTTGGCCGCGACCAGGCACTGGCCGTCGGCATCGGCGAATACGTGGGTCATCAGCGGCGGCTGCCCGGCCAGGGGGTATTCATGCACGAGGCGGAAGGCGAGACGTTGGTCCGTGGCAGCCGCCGCGGCATAGGCGCGGTGCAGGGCTTGCTCCATCGGGTCGAAGGGCTGCGGCTCGCTGGCCCACATGGCGTAGGCCAGCAACTCCTGTTGAGCTGAAGTGGGCGGCTCAACGGGCGGCGGCTGCGGGCCGACGTCGCCGGGGCTGTAGAGCCGGGTGAGGGTCATCTGGTTTTCGGTCAGCGTGCCGGTCTTGTCCACGCAGAGGACGGTGGCCGAACCCAGCGTTTCCACGGTCTGGGGCTGCTTGACGAGCAGGCCGCGGCGCATCAGCCGCCAGGCGCCCAAGGCCATGAAGGCGGCCAGGGCGGCCGGTATCTCCTCGGGCAAAACGGCCATGGCCAGGGTCAGGCCGTGCAGCAGCCCGTGGCGCAGGCTGCCCGATTCCCACCAATGATAACCCCATACCAGCCCAAACGCCGCGGCGCCCACCAGCGCCATGGCCCGCACAAACGCGGCCACCTGCCGCTGCAGGGGCGTGGGCGGGGCCTGCACCAGCTGAATCAGCCCGCCGATGCGGCCCAGGCGCGTAGCGGGCCCCACGGCCGTCACTTCCACCACAGCCTCACCGCGCACCACGGTGGAGCCGGCGTATAGGGCTTGCTGTCCGTCGGCGGCTTTGGGCACCGGCACCGATTCGCCGGTCAGAAACGACTCGTCGAGCAGCAGGTCGTAGGCCTGCAGCAGCCGGCCGTCGGCCACTACCTGCTCGCCTTCACCCGCGGCCAGCAGGTCGCCCGTCACCACGTCTTCCGCCGCTAGCTCCACCCACTGGCCCGCGCGCCGCACCCGGGCGCGGGGCTGGGTCAGTGTTTGCAGGGCCTGCAGCGCCTGGTCGCTGCGCACCTGCTGGTAGAGCGAGATGCCGGCCACCAGCACCGTGGCGCCGAGCACGGTCAGCGCTTCGGTGCGGCTGCCCATGAGCAGGTACAGGCCGGCCGTCAGCACCAGCAGTCCGAACATGGGCTCGGTCAGCAGTTCGCGCACCAGCCGCCAGGTGCCCTCTTGCTTGCGGCGGGGCATGGTATTGCGGCCGAACTGGCGCCGGCGTGCGGCCACCTCGGCTGGCGCCAGCCCAGCGGGCAGCGCCGGGGCAGAAGATAGAGCCATATACGAGCAGGGTTAGGCCCCGGCCCGGCAGTGGGCAGCGGGGCCGGTAAGATGGCGCCCCGCACGGGCGCAAAAGATGATTAATGTCACCGCCCGTGGTGATGATCATCAGCGCGTTACGGCTGCCTTAGCAACATCTTTGGTGCAACCAGCAGCCAGGTTGGCGGCTGGAGACCTACCCCCTTTAACGCCTGCAATCATGGTTACGCCCACTTTCTGGTTTTCCGTGCTGGTGCTGGCCCTGGCGGCCACTGCCTGGCACCTGGCCCGGCCCGAAGCCACCGCCGCCCGGGGCTAAGCCCCGCCGCCCAACGGCCGTGAACCAACCGGTTTACGGCTCCGTCGCCTGGCGCTACCGCGCGCCGCCCGGCTCCGCCACTCGTCCCCGTTTCCCCCTTCAATTGTTGTCATGCAACCTCAACCCACCCCCACTGCGCCCCAGGAGCGCCTGGCCGACGAAGACATTACGGCGGCTGTCGACCGGTTTCTCGCCACCCGCAAAGGCTTGTCCGCTTCGCTCATCGATGTGACGACCCGCGACGGCATCGTGGAGCTGACGGGCTTCGTGGGCACGCTGCTCGAACGCGCACTGGCCGAGGCCATTGCCAAGGAAGTGCGCGGGGTGCGGGGCGTCCTCAACGAGCTGGTCATCCGTACCGCCGACGTGCCCGACGCCCCCTTGCTCGGCGACGTGGAAGCGGCGCTGGCCCGCGACCCGGCCACGGCCGCCTACAACGTGCGCTGCCACGTGCATGCCGGCCAGGTGACGGTGGAAGGCACGCTGCAGAGCTGGGCCGAGCAGCAACTGGTGCTGCTGGCGGTGCAGGGCGTACGCGGCGTGCGCGCCATTCACCTCAAGCTCAACTTGCGCGACGACGAGGTCAGCAATACCGACGCGGATTTAATCACCCAGATTCGGGCGGTGCTCGACTGGGACATCCGCGTGCAAAGCGAGCTGGTCAGCATCCGGGCCCACGAGGGCGTAGTGCACCTGGAAGGCACCGTCGGCACGGCGGCTGAGCGCGACTTCGCGGTAACCACCGCCTACCAGGCCGGGGCCCGCCGCGTCGATGCCCGCGACCTGTTTGTGGCCCGCTGGGCCCTGGACCCGGCCCTGCGCCCGCAGAAATTTGCTGCTGCGCCTGACGAAGACGTGGCCGAGGCCGTCCGCGACGCCTTGCGCCTGGACCCGCGGGTGCGAGCTTTTGCCCCCACCGTGCACGTGCGCGACGGGGTGGTGACGCTGGCCGGCACCGTGGGCAACCTGCTCGCGCAACGCACGGCGGAGCAGGACGCGGAAAACGTGGTGGGCGTGCGCGAAGTGCACAACCTGCTGCAAGTCGAAACGCACTACCCTGCCCCCGACGCGGCCACCCGGCAGCACATTAAAGCGGCCCTAGCCTGCGACCCGTACGTGGGCCACTACACGTTCACGCTAAACGTAAGCCACAGCAAGGTGCAGCTCTACGGCACCGTTGACGCGCAGGCCGATGCGGAGCGGGCTGCCGATGTGGCTGCCGGCGTGACGGGCGTTGTCAGCCTCGATAACCACGTGCAAACCTCCGCCACGGCCCAGGACTTCGCCCCTCCGGCCGCCGACGGCAACATCGAGCCCGACCACGTGCTGGAGCAGCGCCTGCGCAACCATTTTTACTGGTCGGCGCTGCTGCACGACGAGAACATCGAGGTGGAGGTCCGCCACGGCCGCGTAACGCTCACGGGCACCGTGAACACGCACCTGGAGCGCCGCACCGCCGCCCGCGAAGCCTACGCCTGCGGGGCCCGCGACGTGAACAACCACCTGCACCTGCCGGCTTACGCCCGCTGAGCCACCACCACCTCAACCCGGCCGCTGGCTGGGAAATTTCCACTCACCATAGCCCCGCCATGACCTCGCCTGCCATCCTTGTCCTGACCGATTTCTACGCCGTCTCGAACCGCGCCCTCTCCTACGCGGCGTCGCTGGCCGTGCCCCTGCAGGCGCACCTGGTGCTGCTGCACGTGCGCCACGACCGGCTGCTGTGCCCTGATGAAGAGGCGGCCGCGGCCCCCAGCGCCCGCCACACCCGGCAGGCGCTCATCGCGCTGGCGGATGCGCAGCCCGTGCCCACCCAGGTGGATGTTACGGAGGGCTATCTGCCCGATGCTGTGGCCGCCGCCGTGCGCCAGCACCAGCCGCAGCTGCTGGTGCTCGGGCGCCCCGATAACGACGCCACGCCCCCAACTATGGTAGCCAGTGCCGCCCAGGACATTCTGCGGCATGTGCCCTTCCCGCTGCTGGTGGTGCCCTCCGTGGGCTGGGACAACTTTCCGCCGCGCCGTATGGCCCTGGCCGTCGACGGGGAGCCGTTTTCCCTCTACGAAAACCAGCACCTCGTGCCGTCGCTGCTGAGCAGTTTGGGCGCCGCGCTGACGGTGGTACACGTAACAACGGAACCCGGACCGACTGCGGAAGTGGAACGGCGGGTGCAACACGAAATATGGCGCAGCGGTGTGACGGAGCTTGCCGCAGGTATCCAGACGCACGTGGTAAGCAACGCGGACGCGGCAGAAGGCATTCTGCAAGTCGCCGCTGAAGTCGAAGCCGACCTGTTGGTGCTCGTGGCCCGGCGCCACAACCTGCTCGGCGGCTTGTTCCACCGCAGCGTCACGGCCCAACTCCTGGCGCAGAGCCCGCTGCCCGTGCTGCTGCTGCCCGCCCTCGATTAACCATACGTCCTCTTGCCCCCTACTGCCATGGCCTTCTCCTTGCTGGTACTCGCCGGCTTTTACCCACCCGAGCAGCGTGCCGTGCGCTACGCGGACGAGTTGGCCAGCGCCTTGGGCGGCCGGCTGGTACTGCTGCACGCCCACCGCGCCTCGCTCTTCGACCCGTACGTATTCGCCGGCGACACTTGGCGGCAGCAGGAACTGGCGCAGGATGCCGACACGGCTGCGTTGCTACGCCAGCTCGCTGGTCAGCTCCAGGCCCCGGCGACGGTGGAGCTGGTAACCGATCTGCTACCGGACCTGTTGCCGGCGTTGGCCCAGCGGTACGCGCCCGCCCTATTTGTGCTGGGCTTGCCCGCCGCCGGGCAGTTAAGCTCGGGTCAGGTGAGCATCGCGGCCTTGGAGCTGCTGCGCGCCGCCCACTTCCCGGTGCTGCTGGTGCCCGAGCACACGGCCGCGGCCGTGCCTCCGCAGCGGGTGCTCATCGCCGCCGACCGCGACCCGTTTGCCCTGGCGCCCCACAGCCAGCCGGCCGCTGACCTGCTGCGGCAACTGGGCAGCGAGCAGACGGTGGTGCACGTGTCGCCGGTGGAGGACGACGCGGGCTGCGCTTGCGCCCTGCGTGCCGTGCAGCACAGCGGCCTGGTCGACGCCGGGCACTACCAAGACCTGCGCGGCTGCCTGCACCCCGACCCCGCGTCCGGGCTACTGGCGGCCGCCACCGAAGCGGAGGCTGACTGGCTGGTGCTGCTGGCCCGCTCGCGCAGCTACCTCGGAGAGCTGTTTCACCGCAGCGTGACGGCGGCCGTGGCCAGCCGCTCTACCTCACCCGTGTTGCTGCTGCCTGTCATTGAACCCGCTGCTACGACAGAACCCGCGGCTGCGGCGCAGGCAACTTTGTCCGAGTAAGTCGTTGCCTGTCAAGGCTTGGCGGTCGAGCGCTGCCAGGCCGTGACAGGCTTACCAATACCCCTTTGCGTATGGCTTCCTTCGTCGATGTCCCCACGACTAAACCGGCCCCCACCCGCCCCCAGGTGAGCGGGCTCAGCGAAGCCGAAGCCCAGCAGCGCCTGCGCCACTACGGCCCCAACGCCGTGGAAACCGCGGTGGAGGAGCCCTGGTGGCGGGTGCTGCTGCGCCAGTTTCGCAGCCTGATTGTGGCCGTGCTGGCCGGCGCGGCGGCGTTTTCCTTCGCCTTCCAGGACCAGGTCGAAGGCTACGCTATTCTGGCCGTCATCGGGCTCAACGCCGGTATCGGGTTCTGGCTGGAGTGGAACGCGCAAGCGTCCATGGCCGCGCTGCGCCGCCTGGGCGTGAGCACGGCGCGCGTGCTGCGCGACGGGCAAGTGCGGGCCGTGCCCGCGGACCAGGTAACCGTAGGCGACGTACTGCTGGTGGAAGCCGGCGAGGTGGTGGCCGCCGACGCGGAGCTGCTGGAGGCCCAGCAGCTGCAGGTAAACGAGTCGGCCTTAACGGGCGAGTCGATGCCGGTGACGAAGCAGCTTGCGCCGCCGGCCCCGAACGCGCCGCTGGCCGAGCAGACCAACCGGCTATTCAAGGGCACGGCCGTGGTCAACGGCACCGGCCGGGCGCTGGTCACGGGCGTGGGCGCCGGCACGCAGCTGGGCACCATCGCCGAGCTGGTGCAGCAGGCCCGGCACACGGCCACGCCGCTGGAAGCCAAGCTCAACCGCCTGGCCCACCAACTGGTGCTCATCACCCTGGCGTTGGCCGTGTTGTTTGTGGGGCTGGGGCTATTGAAGGGAGAATCGGCCTACCAGCTGCTCAAAACAGCCATTGTGCTGGCCGTGGCCGCCATTCCCGAGGGCATGAGCATCGTGGCCACGCTGGCCCTGGCCTACGGCATGCTGCGCCTGGCCCGGCGCAACGTGCTGGTGAAGCGGCTGGCGGCCGTCGAAACCCTGGGCAGCACCGACGTCATCTTCACCGACAAAACCGGCACGCTCACCCAGAACCAGATGGCCGTGCACACCGCCTGGCTGCCCGAAGGCCGGGTGGATTTCGCGCCCGCTACCATCGAAATCGACGCCTCGCCCCTGCTGCGCACGGAAGCCTACCAGCACCTGCTGCGCGTGGCCGTGCTCTGCAACAACGCCACCTTCGCCCCGGAGCGCGCCGATGCCGCCCTGGGCGACCCGCTGGAAGTAGCCCTGCTGTCCCTGGCCCACCAAAGCCCCGACTTCGACGTGCCCGGCACCCAGGCCGGCGCCGGCCGCCTGGCCGAGCAGCCCTTCAACTCCGACACCCGCCTGATGGCCACCCTGCACCGCCACGACCACGGCCGCGGCTGGGTGGCCGTGAAAGGTGCCGCTGAAGAGGTGCTGCGCTACTGCCCGCAGCAGCAAACCGCCGACGGCCCCCAGCCCCTGGTGCCGGCCGAACAAACCGAGTGGCTGCAGCGGGCGCAGGAACTGGCCGCGCAGGGCCTGCGCACCCTGGCCTTGGCTTACCGCGTGCTGCCCGAGGCCGAGGCGCCGTCCCGATGGGCCGAGGAGCTGACCTGGCTGGGGTTGATAGCTTTCCTCGACCCGCCCCGGCCCGAGGTCGTGCCAGCCCTAGATGCCTGCCGCCGGGCCGGCATCCGCGTCATCATGGTCACCGGCGACCATCCGGCCACGGCCCTGACCATTGCCCGACAGGTGCACCTGGCCACCGACGCGCAGGCCACGGCCGTCACGGGCGGCGAGCTACCTGACCTGCTCCAACACCCCAACGGCGCGGGCCGCCGCCGGCTGCTGCACGCGGCCGTGTTTGCCCGCGTAAGCCCGGCGCAAAAGCTGGACCTCGTCAGCCTCTACCAGCAACAGGGCCACGTGGTGGCCATGACCGGCGACGGCGTGAACGACGCGCCCGCGCTGAAGAAGGCCGACATCGGCGTGGCCATGGGCCTGCGCGGCACCCAGGTAGCGGCCGAAGCCGCCGCCCTGGTCTTGAGCGACGACTCGTTTGCCTCCATCGTGGCGGCCGTGGCGCAGGGGCGCGTCATTTTCACCAACATCCGCCGCTTCGTGCTCTACCTCGTGTCGTGCAACCTGAGCGAAATCCTGGTGGTGGTGGCCGCCGGGCTGCTGGGCCACGGCGCGGGCCTGCTGCCGCTGCAGATTCTGTTTCTGAACCTGCTCACCGACGTATTTCCGGCCCTGGCGCTGGGCGTGGGCCGCGGCAGCTCGCGCGTGATGCACCATCCGCCCCGCGACCCGCAGGACCCTATCATGCGCCCCGGCGACTGGCGCCTGGCCACCGCCTACGCCGCGCTCATGCCCCTGGCACTGCTGGGCAGCCTCTATATTGGCTGGCAGTATTTCGAGCTCTCGGCGGCGGTCAGCAACAACGTGCTGTTTTACGGCCTGGCTGCCGCCCAGCTGCTGCACGTGTTCAACATGGCCGGTGTGGGCACCTCCCTACGCCACAACGACGTGCTGCGCAACGGCTACGTGTGGCTGGCGCTGGGGCTCTGCACCGGTTTGCTGCTGCTCACGTACTATCTGCCGCTGCTGCGCGGTCTGCTGGACGTGCAAGCGCTGCCCGCGTCGGCGCTGCTGCTGATTGGTGCGCCCGCCGGGGCCGTGCTGCTGCTGGGGCAGTTGCTGGGGTGGCTGCTGAGCCATCGGCAACGTGTGGCGTAAGTTGTGCGCAGTGCCAAAGGCGCCATACAAAGCCCAGTCGGTGCAGCCCTGCGCCGACTGGGCTCGGAATAGCCCGCATTCTACCTTAATACATACACGAACACCCTGCCAGCAATGGCATGCTTAAAGGTTTGGTACAAAAGTTAAACGGGCCAGTGGTTGGAGGTTGCCAGACAAGGCTTCACCGGGGGCGATGGTTAGGAAACACAAGCCGAACTGCCCGTTAGTCTGCGCACTGGTGAGTTTAAGGGTTAGCTCATTACCAAGTCATCACCAGGCGCTCGCCTTCGCGCGGGGCGAGGAGCAAGGCGTGGCCGTCAAGGTGGTCGTGCGAGTAGTTGTTGGAAGGGATGCCCTTGCCGAGACCTATGAAGAGGGTAGCGAATGAGCGTGGCTACTGCCCGGCGGGTAAGGGAATAGCTTCCACCAGCAGCACCTGTCCCTGCAAGTCATAATAAGTGCAGGTCAACTCCACGGTGCGCGTGGTCCATTTTTCCACGCCCGCCTCGGCCGCTTGGCGGCAGAAGGTGGGGTAGTCGGTTTGCCCGCGCTGGTGCATGGACAAGGCGTGTTCCAGCGCTTGCTTATCCCCGTGGACCGCGATAAACTGCGGAGGCCGGACGGGCTCGGAGCGTAGTTCCTGCCCAACACCCACGTACCGGGCGTGGCCATCGGTCACGTACATCTCGTAAGCAACCACGCCCAGTTGCTTCATGTCCTGTACGTACTGCGGAAAGTCGGCCCCGCTTTTCACTTTGGCATGCGTGGCGTTGATTTGGTCGAGGGTAAACATGGCATGAAGGGGTCGGGGTGAGGGAACGGCGCAAGTGTATGGGCGTTGCCGGCAGGCTGGCAGCAGGGGCATGAGCAGCTGCTGGATAGCCGGGCGTAGATTCGTCCGGCAACAGCGTAGACTTTTCATCGGGTGCGTTTGGTGTTTGCAAAAGTCCCTCAGCTCCTGGTCCGGTACTTGTAAAAAACCGTTTATTATGGCCCGGCTCCCAGACAAAACGCATGCGGTGAGTTCGGCTTGTAGCCGTTCCGAATAGGCGTCGTCTTAGGCGAGGCGTTTGCGCTTGAGGTTGCCAGTGCGGAAGCTGCGCGCAACCGGTTCAGGGCCATTCGGCGGATGAAGGCCACGTTTGCGGCAACGTGCGGGTCGCGAAGCCAGTGTCCCCGCACCCAAGGGCCAGTGCAGCTGGTTTTCGCTGGCCCGTTGGCTGCGCTCCACCCGTGCGTTGGAGCGCGGCAGCTACTTCGCGTCGCGGAAGTAGGCCGTGGGCGCTTGCCCGGCGAACGTTTGAAACGCGTGGATGAAATGCGCCTGGTCGTAGAAGCCGGCCGCGTAGCTCAGCTCGGTCAACGACATCCCGGGCCGGTACCGGGCCATGGCCGTTTGCAGCCGAATCAGCATGGCCAGTTTTTTGGGCGAGGTGCCCACCGCCTGTCGGAAGCGCTTTCCCAAGGGGCTGGCGCTGGTGCCGAGCTGCTGCGCTAGCTCCGTCATGCGCACCGTGCCGCTAGTCTGGTGGAGCAGGGCCAGCGCCGCCTGGACCAGCCGGTCGGCGGGGACAGGGCGCAGCAGCGCTAGCAGAAGCGCCTCCACCCGCTGCACGCGGGCCACCTCGGTCGTAGCCGCGTGTAGGTCGTCCTGCAGCGCGGCCAGCTGGTCGTGGGGCACCAACTGGTCCAGGGATACACTTTGGTGCGCGAGTTCGTGCAGCGGCAGCCGGAAGAACGGGGCGGCCCCGCCTTCCTTGAATACCACCAGCACCGTGCCGGTTCCCGGCGTGTTTTCGAACAGCCGGTACTCATCCCGGATGCCGGTTATGCCCGCCGTCGCCAGTGCAACCGGCCCGTGGGCTTCGTGGTAGGCCAGCCCGCCCCGGTATTGAAAGCCAATCACCAGCCCGGTATCCGGCAATACCTTGTACACCTGGGCAACGTCCGTTTCCTGCATCGCCAACCAGCGGATATAGGGCTGCAAGGCCGCACAAGGTAAGTAGGAGACGAAACGCATGGCACGAAAATACCAGCCTTCTCGCCTTATCTCACCGCCGGGCGGCGCAACAACGAGCGGCCTTCCTTGCGAGTGTTGGCTGGCTTCGCGGTGAGTCAGCGGCGAATGGTGGAAACGCGGCTGGACCAGGTAAGCGAACACGGTTGCGGGGTTGTGCCAGGCAGAGTCCCGCTATGCTCTCCGATAGCTTACTACACAGTGCTGAGACCAGCCTATGCGCGTTGACACGTCCGGGTAAGAATCGGTCGTCTAACTTGTGTGCCAAGTTTTTAACCAAGTCATTGCTGGCGGAGCGTTAGTAAATATAGGTATTCGTCGATTCACCTAGCGCGCGACCGTTCTAAGGGTGGCAGCAGGTTTAGCGGCCTCGGCAGCCAGGGCATCGAGGGCGGCGCGGTTGTAAATGCGGCCGCGCACAATCACTGTTTGCACGCGCCGCAGGTTGCGGATGTCGTCCAGCGGATTTGCGTCGAGCAGCACTACGTCGGCGTTATGAGCGGGAGCTACCTCGCCCAGCTCGGTTTGCCGGCCGAGCAGCACGGCCGGCACCAGGGTGGCCGTCAGCAAGGCTTCATCCGGCGGCAAGCCGGCGGCCACCAGCCGCTCCAGCTCCTCGATCAAGCCCAGGCCATACGCCGCATCCTGTTGCGGACCGGCATCGGAGCCCGCCAGCAGGCGGACGCCTTCGTGGTGCAGCATGGCCACCAGTTGCCGGTGCAGCGCAACGGTGGTGCTGTCGGCAGCCCCGTGCCAGCGGGCGCAGGTACCTGGGCCGTTGGGCGACTCCGCCTGGTCGGCACCCAACAGCGGCACGACAAAAGTGCCGCGCTGCACCAGGTCGGCGGCCAGGCGGGCGCAACGACCGGGGTTGAAGTCGGCGTTAATGGCCGCCTGTTGCTCGGCGCGGTGCTGTTGCAAGGTCCAGGCCGGGCGCGGCCCGGTCAGGATGGCCGCCCGGGCCGCCACGATTTCCGTTTCGCGGGGGCTGCAGCCGAGCAGTACTTTGTCCAGGTGCGCCACGCAGCGGTGCCCGGCGGCCAGGGCTTCGCCGACGGTTACCGCTTCGGGAATGTCGCCGCCGAACCCCAGGCGGCGTTGAGCAGCCGCTTCGGCCGCACCGAGGTAGGCCGCCCGCGGCAGCAGCGCCCGGGTTTCAATGCAGGCCCAGCCGGCGGCAGCCTGCGTGTCGACCTGGGCCCGTCCTTGCGCCTGGGTGTGGGCAAGGCGGGCGCCGGGCGAGAAGGTCCCCGGACCGTCGAGGACACCGGCCAACACTAGGTGCGGCCCAGGCCGCTCCCCGGCGTCGACGGCGCGCACGGTTTCGGCCAGCTCGGCGCGGGGCCGGGCGCTGCTCACGTCGCGCACACCCGTCACGCCGTGCACCAGGTACTGGGCCAGCGCCGCATCAGCGGCGGGCTGGGAAGTCAGCGCGTGGCTGTGCGCGTCCCACAGACCTGGAATCAGGTATTTGCCGCGGCCGTCGATGGTGAGCACGGCCCCTCCGGCGGGAGCCTGCCGCCCCACCACGTCGATGCAGCCGCCGCGGATAACGACCTGCTGGTTGCTAATGACTTGCCCGGCGCGCACGTCGACAACGTTGACGTTGCGGATGACTACCGGCCCCTTCGGAACCAGGGGCTGCTGGGCCTGGCCGGGCGTCAGGCCCGAGGCGAGTAGGCTGCCCAGAAGCAGCCGTTGGACGTAGCGAGAAGGGAACATAAACGGTAAGGTGAGGTCAGAGATGTGAAATGCGAAGGCCACCCGGCACCGGCGCGGGCAGCCCACCGCTACGCTTGTGGTTCGGACGAAGGCGGGGCCCAGCGGCGAAGCTGCGGCGGCCGCGCGGGTAGCGGCGCGCAGGGGCGCAAGAGCGGTAGGAGCCGGGCGAAATAATTACCCACGCGGGGTGTTGGTGCCAGCGAGGCGGGGCCGTAGCGCCAGAGCAGGTACAGGGCCAATCCCACGTAGCCCGCGCCAAGGACCACGACGAGGTATTCCTGATCAAAGGCCGAGGCCACGTTGTTGGCCAGGTGGAAGGCCATGCAGGCCAGCACGCTGCCGCCCGAGCCGTTGAACACGGCCGTCAGCAGCAAGGCCCCCACGAAGAGGCTCAGGAAAAAACCGACCGTGATGAGCGGACTGAACTGCAGGCGGAACAGGAACAGGGGCGCGTGCCACAGGCCCCAGAGCAGCGTGAGCCAAGCCGTGCTAGCCAGGGCCGAGTGGCGCTGCTGCAGGTGCGGCAGCAGAAAGCCCCGCCAGCCAATTTCTTCCAGCACGGCGTAGCTCAGGAAGGGCGCGGCCCACATTAGGTAGGTAACGGGCGTGCTCAGATGAAACTGCGCCCGGGTAACAGCAAAGGAGAAAGGTCGCCCCGCCGGTAGCGGGTACAGCGCCAGCCCGATGCCCAGCAGCAGCAGCGGCGCTAGTACCAGCACCAGGGTGCGCCGGGGCCACGGCAGGAGCGCCAGCCGCCGTCCCAGTGCCTGCATGCCTGCCGTCCCGTAGTGGTGCCGGGCCGCCACTACCGCGCCCAGTCCCGGCCCCAGCGCACCCAGGTTGAAGAGCAACTGCAGGCCTTGGTTGCTCAGCCAGCCGAGCCGAAAGGCGGCGTAGAAGCCCAGCAGGAGTGACCAGCTGATGCCAAAAGCGAGAAGCAGATACGTGCGGACGGGTGACGGATGCATGGTACAGAGCAGATTAGCAGACCAGGTTGGACGACTACCTAAACATGGCCGCTCCACCCCTTCTTCCTCAATGACATAAGTCATCTTCTGACCTAATCGATATCATCCTCATTCTGCTATTCAACCGAGACATTTGGCTTACTCTCAACGGCCAACTCCTATGCATCACCTCCTCGCTTCCCTGCCGCCGCAGCTTTCACCGGACGACGCTAGCCTAAACGAGGCCGTCCAGCGTCAGTACGCGCTGAAGTCCGGCGTACACGCCACGCGCATTCAGGTGTCGGTCCGTCAGGGCATTGTTTGTCTACGCGGCTTTACCGACAACCTGCTCTCCCTGCAGCGGGCCGAAGAGCTGGCCAAGGCCGTGGCTGGCGTGCGCGGCGTGCTCAACGAGCTGCGCATGCGCACGGCCGATGTACCCGACGCCCAGCTGCAACGGCAGGTGGCGCAGGCCCTGACGGGCGTGCCCGGCGCACTGCAGCAGGTCCAAGCCGCTGTCCACCAGGGCGAAGTGAAGCTGACCGGCGTGGTCGACTCGTGGGTGGTGAAGCAGTGGGTAGGGCGCGCGGTGCGGCAAGTGGTGGGCGTGTGGCGCGTGAAAGATCAGCTAGCCTGCACCGCAACCCCGCAACCGGTGACGGACCCCGAACTGGCCTTTTACTTGAACGATCAATTGGCCTGGGATGCGCACCTGCGCGCCGACGGGATAGCCGTGCAGGTGCAGCGCGGCCGGGTGCACCTGCGTGGGGCCGTCGACTCGGACTGCACGCGCAGCCGGCTGGTGGCCACGGCCTGGGCGGCGGGCGCGGCCCAGGTCGATACCGAGCAGCTCCAGGTAGGCCTGTGGGCAGTGGCGCAGCCCAAGTCGCCGCGCCAGCGCATTCCCGACGAGGCCTGCGTGCAAGCCATTCTCGACACCTGGCAGCTCGACCCGCGGCTCGGCCCGGACCTGCCGGCCCTGGCGGTTCGCAACGGCGTAGCCACATTATCGGGTGCGGTAAGCACTTTGCAAGCCCGCCGGGCGGCTGAGCAGGACGCCCAGGCCGCTGCGGGCATCTGGCACGTGCACAACCACCTGCGCGTGTGGCCCCGCCGCCTGCCCGACGACGCGGAGTTGTGCAACAGCCTGCACGCGGCGCAGGCCCAGGATACCTACGTCAACGCCGTCCCGGTGGAATGGGCCGTAGCCAACGGCCGCGCCATTCTGCTCGGCTGCGCGCCGGGTCACTTCGAACAGCAGCGGCTGGAAGAGCTGGCCGAAAGCATACCCGGCGTGCTCACCGTGGTCAACCACCTGCACCTTCAGGCCCGCGCCGACCCAACGGTGCCGCCCAGGCTAGCGCAGCTTCCGGCCCTGGCGCATTGAGGCGGAGCCGCTGCCCGCGCTGAGGTAATCCAACGTGCGGCGCAGCACCAAGCGGCTCCGTCCGTAGCGGCCCGAAGCTCGTGCAGCATTTCCTTCGCTTTCCGTGTTGCTCACCTTTTTTTCCTGCTTCGCCATGATTCAGAATGTTGGTTCCTACGACCGGGTGATTCGCATCGCGCTGGCAGCGGTGGTGGCCGCCGGCCTGCTCACCCTGGGTCGCAGCTTCAGCGGCCCCGAGATGCTGGCCTGGCTGCTCATTCCGCTGGTGCTGCTGCTGACCGGCGCCACCGGCTACTGCCCTCTCTACGGGCTGCTGGGCATCAGCACGCACCGCCCCTGGCAGCGCTGACGCGTAGCGGCCCGGCCCTTGCTCTTTCCATGGCTTACGTCCGCTTGCCCCACATCATTTTTCGCCATGAAGCCTGCCACCACGTTACCCGCCCCGCCCGCGCCCCTGGCTGACCTTGCCATCACGGCGGCCGTAGAGCGGCTGTTCACGCGGCAGCGCGGCATATCCGCCGCCTTTATCAACGTGGCTACCCACGCGGGCATCGTCATGCTTACCGGCTTCACGGACCACTTGCTCGGCCGCGACCGGGCCGAGGAGGTGGCTAAAGCTGTGCGCGGGGTGCGCGGTGTAATCAACAACGTGGAGGTACGCACCCCAGACGTGTCGGACGAAGTGCTACGGCAGGATGTGGCCGAGGCCCTGGCTACCAATCCCGCTACGCACCCGTTGCCGCTGACCTGCCGGGCCCAAAACGGCGTCGTGGAGCTGCGCGGCACGGTACGCAACTGGGCCGAACGGCAGCTGGCGCTGCACGTAGCCAAAGGTGTGCGCGGCATTTGCCAGCTCACCGACCACCTGGAGCACGCCTCCCGCCCCGTCACCGGCAACGACGAGCGGCTGGCCACGGAAATCCGCGAGCTGCTGCGCTGGAACGTGCGCGTGCATGCCGGCCTGGTCAGCGTCGAGGTGCGCGGCGGCCGCGTCACGCTCGGTGGCGGCGTGGGCAGCGCCGCCGAGCGCAGCGAGGTGGTGGGCATGGCCTGGGCGGCGGGGGCGGGACTGGTCGACAGCCTGGCGCTGCGCGTGGACCCGGAACTGCCGCCCGACGAGCTGCGCCGGGACAAGTACGCCTACCACGCCGACGCCGACATTGCACGGGCCCTGCGCGACGCTTTGCGGTACGACCCGCGGGTGGTTTTGTCGGAGCCGGAGGTGGCCGTGCACAACGGGCTGGTCACGCTGCGCGGCGCCGTCAGTAGCTTGGGCGCCCGCCTGGCGGCCGAGCAGGACGCCCGCGGCATCGTGGGCGTGCTGGGCGTGCGCAACCTGCTGACGGTGTGCCCGCCCGAGCTGCCAGCGGATCCGCTCATCCGGCGTCGGGTTCAGGCAGCCCTGCGCCGCGACCCGTACCTGCACGACGTGGCGCTGGCCGTGCAGGTTCGCAACGGCTGGGTGAGCCTGAGCGGCACTGTGGGCACCCGCTTCGAGACGGCCCGCGCCGAGCGGGTGGCGTCCCAGATCAACGGGGTGGTACACGTCGAGAATCACCTGCAACTGCCCGCGCCCGTGCTGGCCCAGCCCGACGACGCGGCCCTGGCCGACGCCATTCGGCACGAGTTGCACTGGAACACCTTTCTGCACGACCAACCGGTGCAGGTAACCGTCAACCACGGCCGCGCCACGCTGCGCGGCACCGTCGAGGACTGGCACCGGGCCCAGATGGTGGTGCACTGCGCCTACGTGGCCGGGGCCCGCGCCGTCAACGACCAACTCCGCATCCGGGAAGAGCTGCCGCTGTAGCGCTGGCCCTGACTGATACTTCTGCTTCACTTTCTCACCCCTTTTGCCATGCATCCTCCCCTCATGAAAGCCGCCGTGGCCCACGGCTACGGCCAACCCCTGCAGATCGAGCACGTGCCCGTTCCCGAAGTCACGGCGGGCAAGATTCTGGTGCAGCTCGAAGCCTGCGGCGTGTGCCACACCGACCTGCACGCCATTAATGGTGACTGGCCTATACGCGCCACCCTGCCCCTGATTCCGGGCCACGAGGGCACCGGCACGGTGGTGGCCGTGGGCGAAGGCGTGACCCAGGTGCGCGTGGGCGACCGGGTGGGCGTGCCCTGGCTGCACACCGCCTGCGGCCACTGCGAATACTGCCTCACCGGCTGGGAAACGCTCTGCACGGCCCAGCAGAACACAGGCTACTCCGTGCCCGGCTGCTACGCCGAGTACGTGCTGGCCGACCCCAACTACGTCGGCCACCTGCCCGACGAGCTGTCGTTTCAGGAAGCGGGGCCCATCCTGTGCGCCGGCGTGACGGTGTACAAGGGCCTGAAGGAAACCGACGTCCGCCCCGGCCAGTGGGTGGTCATCTCGGGCGTGGGCGGCCTGGGCCACCTGGCCGTGCAATACGCCAAGGCCATGGGTATGCGTGTGGCCGCCGTGGACGTGAGCGACGACAAGCTGGCCCTGGCCCGCAGCGTAGGGGCGGAAGTGCTGGTCAATGCCGCCAGCGCCGACGCCGGGGCGGAAATTCAGCGGCAAATCGGTGGGGCCCACGGCGTGCTGGTCACGGCACCCTCTCAGCCGGCCTTCGCCCAAGCCCTGACCATGCTGCGGCGCCGCGGCACCCTGGCGCTGGTGGGCCTGCCGCCTGGCAGCTTCGAGGTGCCCATTTTCGACCTGGTACTTACCCGCAAAACCGTGCGCGGCTCCATCGTGGGCACCCGGCAGGATTTGACGGAAAGCCTGGCCCTGGCCGCCGCCCACCAAGTGCGGGTACATTTTCGTTGCGAGCCACTCGAAAACATCAACCAGGTGCTGGCCGACATGGCCGCCGGCACCATCGGCGGGCGTGTAGTGCTCGACCTGACGCTGCCCGCCCCGCAACCGGCCGAGGTCACCGCGGCGGCTGCCGTCGAGGCCGACTGATCAGCCTGCCCATATCCACTCCCCACGTTCCAGCTCTTGTCCCATGCAACCGGCATTTGTTGTTCTGACTGACTTTTCCAGCGCCGCCGAACGGGCTGTGCGCTACGCCACGCAGCTAGCCCAGCAAGTGCGCGGCCGCCTGGTGTTACTGAACGTGTACCAGGATCCGCTGCTGGAGCCCGAGGCGGCCATGGTCACCATTCCGCTGGTGCTGCAAAGCCGCCGGCAGACGCTGGCCGACTTGGCCGAACGCGCCCGGCAACTGGCCCTGCCCGCCGAAGCCGAGCTATCGGTGGAAACTCTGGCCGATACCGTGGCCGACGTGGTGCGCCGCCACCAGCCCCAGCTGCTGGTGCTGGGCCGTGCCAAGGACGAAACGCTGCTCGACCGGCTGGTGCGCCACCAGGCCGCGCCTATCCTGCAGGCGGCTCGCTACCCCTTGCTGCTCGTGCCCGAAACCTGGCCTGCCGACGCGGCCCCGCGCCGCATCGTGGTGGCCGCCGACGAGCACGGCTTCTGGCTCACGCCCGCCTCCCTGGCGCTGCGCGAGCTGCTGGCCGGCTGGCAAGCCAGCACCACGGTCGTGCACGTGGGCCCAGCGCACGGCCCGTCGCGGGCTACCGTCGGGTTTGAGGCCGTGCGCCGCTGCGGGCTGTTCGGCTCGCTCGACGACAACAGCCTCTACGAGGTGCGCGAGGAAACGCCGGCGGAGGGCGTGGTGCACGCGGCCCGGGAGCTGCAGGCCGATCTGGTGGTGGTGCTGGCCCGACCGCATAGCTTTCTAGGCGGGCTGTTCCACCGCAGCGTCACGGCCCAGGTGCTGCGCAACAGCCCCGTGCCCGTGCTGGTGCTGCCCACCATGCATTAAGCTAAGGCGGCAGCTCAGCAATGCTAGTGCCCCAACCCGTTCCATCTACAGCTTCGGCTGCCCGGGGCGGGTTGGGGTTGCGTATTAATTTCGCATGCTGGTTTAGTCTTAACGGACGGAACTGCCGGGCCACACAATCCGGGTTTACTTGATTCCCGAAGTGCTCTACGCAAATAACTGTAGCTACCTCAGTTCGCCGCCGTGGTAGCAGCAAGGCTGGCTACGCTTACTCGTAGTGGGGCTGGTTGAGGGCCATGTCGCGGCATAGGCAGCGCAGCACGTACAGGCGCAGGTCGGGGCGTATGGGCAGCAGCTCCCACAGGTCTGCTCGCGGCAGCACCCGTACCCGGCAATCGGTATGAGCCCGGGCCGTATGCGGGCAGGTGGCTTTCAGCAGGTGCGAGGCGCCGAGCAAGGCCGGCGCGCCCAGCGTGAGGGAGGCGGCTGCCGCCGCGTGAGCGGGGCCTATTTCTACGCAGCCTTGTTCCAGCCAGTAGACATAAGCTGCCGGCTGGCCGCCCCGGAACAGGTAACGACCGGCCGCCACGTCAAGCGGAACTCCAATCAGCAGTCCGGCTTCAAATAAGCGGTTGAGCATAGCTTGCTCCGGCAACGCTGAAAAGGAGCTGCGCGGAATACTATAATATCACACGACTAATCCGGAGATGCAGTGATTTTCATCACATAATAAGATGATACTCCACCATTTTCAGCGCCCTGCGGATCAGCACCAGCGGCCAGCCTGGGCCACCTGGACGAAAACAAGCCCCCAATAAATGTAGCGGCAGCTGCCCAAGGCTCCGGGCGGCATCTATTCGTACAGCGTCGAAATTTCCACTAGCCGCTCGGCCTGGAGCACAGTGATGGCGCTGCCTTTGGTGGTCAGCACGCCCTCGTCCTTGAGCTCGGCCATGAAGCGGCTGACCGTTTCTTTGGCCGTACCGACCAGTGCGGCCAAATCGTCGCGCCCGATGCTGATCTGATTGGGCGCTTCCGGCGGTGGCGGGTACGTGCGCAGCAGCAGCAGCAGGGCCTCCGCCAGCCGCTCGCGTACGGGTTTGTAAGCCATGTGCAGCAGGCGCTCTTCCGTTTCGCCCAGCACCTGGGCGAGCAGTTTCATGACCGAAGTCGAAAACGGCGCGCTGCGCTCGATCAACCGAAAAAAATCAGCCCGCGGCAGCTGACAGACCTCCGCGTCGTCCAGGGCTATGGCATCGGCCGAATGGGTGCTGTCGGCCAGCAGCGCCCGGTAGCCCAGCACGTCGCCGGCTTTGGCCAGCCGCATGATCTGCTCCTTGCCGTCGCCGCCCAGCTTGCTCACCTTAATGTGGCCGTGGTAGATGCAATACAGGCCCAACGGCCAGCTGCCCTCCCGAAAAACGAACTGCCCCCGCTGGTACTGCTGGCAGGTTTTGCCTAAGGCAAACAACTCCAGGTCCGCCAGCTTGCAGGCGGCCTGTACCGAATGCTGCCGGACGGGGCAGTGCTGGCAGTTAGGCGGCACGAAGCGTTTCATGTTTATCCGAGGCTTAAACATTAGACTGTTTAAATATAAACAATTGGCCCTGGAGAAAAGCTCGACCGATGTCAATACAGGGCTTCTTTCTGGCAACCTCAACCTTGGACTCCTGCAGCAAGACGCTTGTGACGAATGTCACTTTTTTCCTTAGTAAAGCTCATTTTATCCCAACTGCCCGCCGCTGACATTTGACGCAGTTCCTTTCTTCACTCTTTTGGTAACGCCAATTGCCATGCAGTGCCCCGACCCCACGACGGCCGCCGAGCAGCTGACCGACCAGGACATCACCCGGGCCGTTGAGCTGCTGTTCCTGACCAAAAAAGGCGTGACTTCGCAACTGCTCGAAGTCGGTACCCGCGACGGCATCGTTGAGCTGGCCGGCTTGACCAATAACCTGCTCGCCCGCGAACGGGCCGAAGCCATTGCCAAGGAAGTGCGCGGGGTACGCGGGGTAGTCAATACCATCGTCGTGCGCACCCAGCCCGTGTCTGATGCCGAACTACTACGTGCCGTCCGGCAAACGTTGCAGGACCACGCGGTGACGGCCGATTACCCTATTCAGTGCCAGGTGCAGCAGGGCGCGGTGATGGTGACGGGCACCGTGCGCTCTTGGGCCGAGCAGCAGCTAGCGCTGCAACTGCTGAAAGGCATACGCGGCGTTCAGCAAGTGCACGACCAGCTGCTGGTGCAGCCGCAGCCCGGCCAGCCGCCGGCGCACCTGCTGCCCCGGCTACGGGCCCTGCTGGAGTGGGATGTGCGGCTGAAAAGCGACCTGGTAAGCCTGCGCCGCGACAACGCCACGGTGCACGTGTCGGGTACCGTGGGCACGCCGGCAGAACGCGAGCAGGTCATTGGCTTGGCCTACGCGGCCGGGGCTGCCCACGTCGAGGCCGATAACCTGGCCGTGGCCGACTGGGCGCGAGACAAGCAGCTGCGGCTGCAGCGTTTCGTCCCGAAGGCCGACGCCGACATCGAGCGAGCCGTGCGGGATGTGCTGCACCTGGATGCGCGGGTGCAGCCTTTCGCGGCAACGGTAATTGTCAATGTACGCCACGGCCAGGTCACGCTGTTCGGCACCGTGGGGCATTTGCTGGCCCACGACGCGGCCGCGCAGGACGCCGGCAACGTCATCGGCGTGGTGGCAGTGCAGAACCTGCTGCAAATACGCGCCCACTACCTGGCCCCGGACGCCGTGACGCGGCAGCAGGTGGCCGCGGCCCTGGCCCGCGACGCCTACGTGGGGCACTACGCCTTCCTAGTGGCCGTGCACGATGGGAAAGTTCGCCTTGATGGCACCGTGCCCTCCTACGCCAACCAAGCGCGTGCTGCCGAGGTGGCGGCAGGAATCCGAGGCGTGGCCGCCGTGGAAAATTATGTCGCGGTGCAGCAGGCACCGCGGCCCGGGCAGCTGTTCCACGTTCCGGAGCCAGACGCTGCGCTGGCCGAGCGCATTCGCAGCCACTTCTTCTGGTCAGCGCGGCTACACGATCAGGAAATCAACGTGCAGGTGCGCGACGGGCAGGTGACACTCAGCGGCACCGCCGACACCCGCCTTGACCGGGAACAGGCCGCGGAAGAAGCGCTGCTGTGCGGGGCACGCGAGGTCCGCAACCACCTGCACCTGGCCTACGCACCCTGATACCGGGCTACCTGCTCCGCTAGCCCTCCGCCGTTCCTTTTGGCACGGCCGGCAGGATAGGCTTACCCTGTCTACTTTGTTTTCTTCGCAATGAAAGCTCCCTTGCCTTCTCCCAGACGAAGGGCCGCAGCCGAACGCGCGGCCACGTCCCCTCGCTTCCCCGGCTGCACCGCGTACCCGCCCTCGGGGAAGCAGCATCTGTTCCGGCCGGATGAGCCTACGCCTCTGGACGACCTACTCACCGAAGCCGAGGGCCTGGCGCGCAACGCGCACCTGCTGGGACCCTATGCCGGCTCGTTTTAACCTTGTCATTTCCTGACCATGACTACGCCCGCCCTTGTGGTACTGACCGATTTTCTGGCGGTGTCCAACCAGGCATTGGCTTACGCCGCTGCCTTGGCCGGGCCGCTGCAGGCGCACCTGGTGTTGCTGCACGTGCGCCACGACGGCCTGCTCGCCCCGGAGGCTTACCACCACCGCGGCAGCGAGCAGCAGACCCGACAGGCCCTGCAGCAGCTGGCGGCCAGTCAGCCCGTGCCAGCGCAGGTAGAAATCTCCGACGGTTATCTCCCGGAGGCGGTGGCCGACGCCGTGCGCCACCACCAGCCCCGGCTGCTGGTGCTGGGGCGGCCCGGTACGGCCACCATGCCCGAGGAGATAGTGGCCAGTGCCGCCCTCGACCTGCTGCGCCACGTACCCTACCCGCTGCTCATCGTGCCCACCGTGGGCTGGCAATGCACCTTGCCCAAGCGGCTGCTGCTGGCCGTCGACGGGGAGCCGTTTGCTCTGTGTGGCGAGCCTACCATCGTGCAGGATCTGCTGGACAAGCTGGCAGCCGAACTAACGGTGCTCCACGTCACCGACCGGAAAGATCCGGGCGCCACGGCCGGGCACCACGCCCTGCAATCGGTGCGGCGCAGCGGCCTGGCCGAGCTGCCCGCCGCCTACCACCCGCGCATCGTGTACCATGCGCGCGCCGCCGAAGGCATCCTGGAAGGCGCGGCCGAAACCGACGCCGACTTGCTGGTGCTGGTCGCGCGCCGGCACAGCCTACTCGGTAGCCTGTTTCACCGCAGCGTCACGGCCCAGCTGATTGGGCAGAGCACGTTGCCGCTGCTGCTACTGCCGGCACTGGACTAAGTTCAGCCGGGCCACAAAGCCGGCTGCCATTCCTGCAGGTCAGGAATTAGGCCTGCTCGCCTCTCGCATAATGCGCCCGTCTTCCATCTCGATGATGCGGTGGGTTTTGGCCGCAAACGCCGGGTCGTGGGTGACGATGAGCAGGGCCTGTTGGTGGGCCTGGGCCAGCTCCTGAAAGATGTCGAACACCACCCCGGAGTTCTTTTTATCGAGGTTGCCGGTGGGCTCGTCGCCCATGATGATGAGCGGGTCGTTGATCAAGGCCCGGGCAATGGCCACGCGCTGCTTCTGCCCGCCCGACAGCTGGTAGGGCATTTTCCGGGCTTCGTCGGCGATGCCCAGCAGGCGCAGCTTCTCGTAGGCCCGGTGCTCCAATTCCTGAGGGCTGAGCCGACCGAGCTTCTGGCCGGGCAGCATTACGTTGCGCAGCACCGAAAACTCGTTGAGCAGGTAGTGAAACTGGAAGACGAAGCCGATTTGCTCGTTGCGCACCCGCGCCAGCTCGGCTTCGGTTTTGCCGCCCATCACCGCCCCGTCGAGCAGCAGCGTGCCCTCGTAGTCGGTGTCCATGGTCGAGAGGATGTAGAGCAGCGTGGATTTGCCGCAGCCCGATTTGCCCACGATGGAAGCAAACTCCCCGCGGCCGAGCCCGAAGCTGATGTCGCGCAGTACCTGCACCCGTACCGGATCGGCGAAATACTTCGTGATGTTGCGGGCTTCCAGGATGGGCGTGCTCATCTTACTTGCCGCGGATAATGATGACGGGGTCGATGCGGCTGGCTTTGCGGGCCGGGAAATACCCCGCCAGCAGGCTCGTCGCCAGCGAGAAGACGCCGCCGATGAGGTAAAAGGCCGGGTTGTAGTCGATGGGATAGGTATGCACGGCGGGCAGGGAGGTGGCCTCAAACGGCAGTTGCCCGATAACGGCCGACAAGCTCAGCCCGCAGAGCAGGCCCACCACCCCGCCGAATACCCCGATGGCGGCGGCCACCAGGAGGAACACCCGCCGCACGTCGCGGCCCGAAAAGCCCACTGCTTTGAGGATGGCAATGGTGTCCATTTTCTCGTAGATCATCATGTTCAGAATGTTGTAAATGCCGAAGCCGGCTACCGTCAGCAGCGTGATGCCCACGGCGTAGGAAATCAGGGTGCGGATAAAGGTGCCGGTTTCAAACTCCGCGTTGGCCGTCTGAATGTCCAGGGCCTGCACTTCGTACAGCCGCCGGTACTCCCGGGCCACGGCCGGGGCCTGGGCCAAATCGTGCAGCTTGACCTGCAAGTCCGTGACGTAGGTATTGGACTCGCCCAGCAGCTTCTGCGCGGTGGCCAGGGAGGTGTAGCTCTGCACCTTGTCGATGTCGAGCAGACCCGACTGAAACAGCCCGACGACCTTGAGCTGCACCTGCTCGCCCCGGCTGGTGGTCAGCTGCACCACGTCCCCGACGCCCACCAGCATGAGGTCGGCGGCGCCCTTGCCCAGCACGATGCTGTTGGGCACCGTTCGCAGGCCCTGGTAGTGGCCGGCCACCACGTAGTCGGCGAAGGCAAAGAGGGCGGCCTCCTGCTCCACCTCGATACCGCTGATGGTGCCGTTCAGTGTGAGCGTGCCCACGTTATAGAACACCTGGGTTTGCACCTTGGGCGCCACGCCCCGCACGCGCGGGTCGCGGCGGATGGCAGCCATGACGGCGGCGCTGTTGCGGATGCGCGGCAGCTCGCGGCGGGGCTTGATGGAGCGGATGAAATTATGCTGCCGCCGGTGGCGGGTGTAGCGGTCGATAGGCTGCCGGGAGGCCGGCTTCAGCTCGTTGTAGAGGCGCACGTGGGGCGTGCGGTAGAGCACCAACCCGTCGAGCATCTGGTTGAGCCCCGACATAAAGCTGAGCAGGGCAATGAACATGGTGACGCTGAACGTGACGCCGGTGGCGGCCACCAGCGTCTGCCGCCCACGCGCCCGCAGCAAGGACAGCGCCACGTCGATGAGCAGCGGCATAGTCATGGCGCAGGCAGAGTTAGCTCGTCGTCGGGCTTGAGTCCTGCCCGGATTTCCACCATCTGATAGTCACGCAGGCCGGTTGTTACCCGGCGGGGCTGCCCGTCGCGGCCGAGCACCGTGGAGTCGTTCAGCAGCGCGCGGCGGGGAATGAGCAGGGCGCGGGCCCGGCGGCGCAGCACGATGCTGGCCTCGAAGCTCAGCTGCGGGTAGAGCACCGGCGGCTGGCGCACAAATGTGGCCTCCACCACGAAGGACTTGCTGGCGGGGTTCATCACCGGCTGCACGGTGCTGACGCGGGCCTCGAACACCTGCTCCGGGTAGCTGTCCAGCGTCACCAGCACCGGCTGGCCCGGCCGCACGCGCACGATGTCGGCCTCGTCGACCTGCATTTCCAGCACGTAGCGTCGGGTTTCGCCAAGCAGTGCCAACGGCGTCTGGGGGCCGACGGCCTCGCCGGCCTTGGGGTAGAGGCGGTACACCACGCCCCGCACGCGGCTGCGCAGCACAAAGTCGCTGGCTTGCTGCCGGGCAATGCGCAGGTTGGTGCGCGCCTGGCGAGCTGCGAAGTCCAGCTTCTGCTGCAGCGTACCGTAGCGGGCCACGGCCGCCGCGTAGGCCGTGCGGGAGCCGGCATAGGACAGTTCGCGCTGTTCCAGGGCCTGCCTGGTGCCGATGGCCTGGGCCCACAGCCGGCGCTGCCGGGTGAGCTGGAGCAGCTCGTTCTGCATGGTGCGGCGCTGCAGGGCCACCTGCGCCCGGGCCTCGCGCAGCTGGTCCTGGTTGGCCTCCAGGGCAGCGTAGCGGGCGGCCAACGCGGCATTTTCCTCGTTGAGGCGCACGCCCTCGCTGGCAATGCTTAGCAAAGGCGTGCCCACCTGCACGGAGTCGCCTTCGCGCACGTACACCGTCTTTACCACGCCGCTCGCGCTGGCAAACGCCTGGTACTGCCCGGCGCTCTTGACGTTGCCGGTCGCATACACGCACTCGGAAATGGCCGAAATCACCGGCCGCACCACTTCGCCCCGCCCCCGACAGCTGCCCAATAGTACCAGCACCATCAGGCCGCCAAGCCACCAAGTGAATAATGCTGCTCGACCGATGGCCCGAGCGCCACCCGCGGCGTGCCCTTTCCCCTGCCTGCCGGTGGCGTGGTACAGCGACAGGGTCCACCCGAGCATCATAGCGAACGACATCTAGGCACGAAAACAACCAGGGGACTACTCGCCCGCCTGCGGGAGGGTGAGCGAATGGGCAATGAGTTGAAGCAAGCCGGGAGGCGCCTTGTAAAAAGGCTCCGCAACTGATTTACTGAGCGTCGGCCGTGCCCTGCCGCTGCGGCCGGCCCAGCCGCAACAGGTAGCCTGCTTGCAGCACCACGCCGGTAGCATAAACCCGCGGCGCGGCCTCCGCGGCGGTGGCGTCGAAAATCTGAGTGAAGCTGCGGTAGTAACGCACGTTGAGTGTCCAATGCTTGGGGGCTCGGTAGCCCAGGCCCGCCACGCCACTCACGCACAGCGGCGTCATCTGCTGCCGGCCGCTAAACGCAAGATGCTCCTGCTGCACCGGCGCCTGGCTGGCAAATTCAGTGGTGCGCTGCTCGTCAGTGCTGGCCTGCAGCAGATAGTCCAGCTGCGGTCCGATTTCCATAAACACCCGCGAGGTATTGATCTGCAGCAACACCGGCAGGCTCAGGTAGGTCAGCATGCGGTTTTGGCGGTATGAATACGCGGCGGTGCCGTCGGGCAGGGCGGCCGTTTGCGTCACGCGCTGGCGGTAGCCGGTGCGGGTTACCAGCAGCTCGGGCTGCAGACTGGCTTCGTTGCGGGCAGTCAGCGGTATCTGCAGGGCCAATCCTTCACTGAAACCGGGGCAGACGCGCTGCTGGGTGCGAAAGTCGGGGCCGTGCAGCCCGGTCACGTCGCCGGCCAGCCCGGCCAGGGAGAAGCCGGTTTTGGGCCCCAGGCACACGCCGCGGGCCGTTTGCGCTTGAGCGCCCGTTCCGGCTAGGCAGAGCAGGGCGGCTAACCCAGCTGCGCCCAGCCCCTTGCCCGGCCGGCAGCGCCACCGGTGGGCGGCCAGCCTTCCGGCCGAAAGGACAACGCACGATGCCGGTTCAGCCTGGGGGGACGGCTCACTTTTACGGGGTATAGGTTCAGGGTCCATGAGTCTGCGTGGTTGATTGAAACTGACCTAAGTAGCAACCCTGCACCCCCGCGCACACGATGAGGAACGTTTTGCCATCTAATGACTTATATCATTACCGATACGATACTCAGGCGCAGCCCAAAGCCGTTTGCTCGTTCAAAAAAGCGTCATGCTGAGCGAAGAGCAGGCGTTAGTCCGCGAGCTGTGTCGCCAAGGGCAGCATGACGTTCTTCTACAGCTCTACCCTCTCCGGCTTAATAACTCACGGCCGTGCCGCTGGTCGAGGACTGAGCGCCGCCCGCGCCTGCTTTTTCTGCTGCCGGCGCAGGTAGCCGCGTACCAGGACGTTGTGCTGCAGCGCCTCCATGCTGCGGCTGAAGCCCGCCGTGCCCTGCTCCACGTGCCGCATGCTCTGGCGCAGCTGCCGGCTGAAGGCCGTATCGGCCAGCAGGGTATTGAGCGGCCCTTTCTGGGTTTGTACTTGGCGCTTCAGCCCGGTCAGGGTGGCGGCCAGCGTATCGGAGGTGCCGGCCAGCTGGCGGGTGGCGTGGCCGAGGCGGCCGGCAAAGGTGGTATCAGTGAGCAGGTAACCGGCTACGCCTCGCCCCTGCCGGACCCCGCTGGTGAGCTGCTCCACGTCGCGGGCGGCAGCATCGAGGCGGGCAGTGGCCCCGGCGATGCTGCTAAGGCTGCGGCGGGCGTCGGTGGCCAGCTGCTCGTCGTCGAGCAGCTGCCAGAGGGCGTCGCTGCCGTTGAGCTTTTGGGTTATCTGGCGTAGGTCCTGGGTGATGCCGATGAGGTTTTTGTTCGACACGTTTAGCGTGCTCAGCATTTCGTCGATGCCCACGGGCGCGCTGGTGGCCAGCCGGTCGCCGGGCTGCACCGCCGGGGCGGCGCCGGGCCGGGCTTCCAGGTTGATGATGGTGTTGCCCACCAGCCCGTCGGTGCCGATGGTGGCCACCGTGCTCCGGCGCACGTAGGGCTGCACGTCGCGGTTGAGGTTCATCGTCACCCGGATGGTGGAGTCGTTGATGATTTGAATCCGGCGCACGGTGCCCACCGGAATGCCGCCCAGGCGCACGTTGTTGCCCGCCAGCAGGCCCGACACGTTGCGGAAGTCGGCCTCCAGGGTCATGCTGCGGCTGAACAGGTTTTGCTGCCGCCCGAGCAAAAACAGCGTGATGACCAGGCAGGCTAGGCCGGCTAGCACGAACAAACCGAGGCGGACGTGGTGGGCGGCGGTACGTTGGGACATGGTAGGCAGAGGGCTAGGCAAAAAACTCGTGGATGCGCGGGTCAGGGCGGGCGGCTAACTCGGCGTAGCTTCCTTCGGCGTAGCAGCAGCCATCGAGCAGCAGGGCCACGCGGTCGGCGGTGAGGCGCACGCAGCTCATGTCATGGGCAATGATCAGGGCCGAGGCGTTGTACTTCTGCTGCACCTGGCGGATCAGGTGGCTGATTTCGCGCGAGGTCACCGGGTCGAGGCCGGTGGTGGGTTCGTCGTAGAGGATGATGTCGGGGCGCAGGATGAGGGTGCGGGCCAGGGCAATGCGCTTGCGCATGCCGCCCGACAGCTCGGCCGGCATCAAATCGGCGGTTTGGGCCAGGCCCACGTCGTCGAGCACCTGGCGCACCAGCGCGTCTTCCTCGGCGCGGCGATGCTGCAGCCAGTGGCGGCGCAGCGGGAAGAGCAGGTTTTCGCGCACGGTCATCGAGTCGTAGAGCGCGTTGCTCTGGAACAGGAAACCCACCCGCGCCCGTAGCTCGTCCATCTGCTGGTGGCTGAGGCCAGCCACGTCCTGGCCCAGCACCGTAATGCAGCCTCGATCAGGCAGCAGCAGCCCGATGATGCACTTGATTAGCACCGACTTGCCCGAGCCCGACTTGCCGAGTACCACTACGTTTTCGCCCCGGCGCAGCGCCAGCGAGAAGTCCCGCAGCACGTGGTTGTCGCCGAAGGACTTGTCGACGTGCTCCACCGTCAGCACCGTTTCGGCTGGGGCTGTCAGGGAGGTGGGGGTTATAGCCGACGGCGCAGCTGCACCCGGCGTTGCCGCAGCAGTCGGGGCCGGTTTGGACGTGAGGATAGGGCCGGGTAGCATGAGTAGCATCAGTTGAGGCCTAGCAGGCCGGTGATTTGCACGGCTACCAGGTCGAGGATGAAAATGACCAGCGACGAGACGACCACGGCCGAGTTGGCGGCCTGCCCCACGCCCTCGGTGCCCTTGTCGGCGTAGTAGCCCTTGTAGCAACCGATCAACCCCACCGCGAAGCCGAAGAAGAAGGTCTTCACGAAGGCCGGCAGCGCGTCACCGAAGGTCAGCCGGCCCAGAATGTTGTTGACGAACAAGGCCAGCGTGGTCACCCCGCGCATGTTCAGGCCGATGTAGGAGGCGTACAGGGCAATGGCGTCGGCCAGCAACGTCAGCATCGGCAGCATGAGCGTGGTAGCCAGCACCCGCGTTACCACCAGGTACTTAAAGGGGTTGGTGCCCGATACTTCCATGGCGTCAATCTGCTCCGTGACGCGCATGGAACCCAGCTCCGCCCCGATGCTGGAGCCGATTTTGCCGGCGAAAATCAGCGCGGTGATAATCGGGCCCATTTCGCGAATGATGGTCAGCCCCACCATGGCCGGAATCCACGACTCGGCCCCGAACTGCGCCATCGTCGGCCGGCTCTGCAGCGTGAGCACAATGCCCATGATGAAGCCCGTCACGCCCACCAGCGGCAGCGACTGGTAGCCCACCACGTAGCACTGGTACAGCCACTCCCCTACCTCGTAGCGGGGACGGAATCCGTCGCGGAAGAAGCGGCTGGCAAAGCGGGCTAAGCCGCCGGTCAGGGCCAGAATGGGATAGTTGGGCATAGTTACTGGTAGTCCCAGTCTTGCTAAATCAGGCCAGCACGGCCACGGCCGGCGCTTTTGCCGCCGCCAGGGCCTGCTCGGCCTCGGCCATGTTGCGCATGCCGGTCAGCAGCGCGTCGGGCGTGAAGGAAATGCTGTCGATGCCCTGCTCCACCAGGAAGCGGGCGAAGTCGGGGTAGTCGCTGGGGGCCTGTCCGCAGAGGCCGATGGGCCGGCCGCTGGCGTGGGCCGCGCGAATCACCTGGGCCAGCAGCTGCTTGACGGCCGGGTTCCGCTCATCGAAGAGGGAACTGACGATGGCTGAGTCGCGGTCTAGGCCCAGGGTGAGCTGGGTCAGGTCGTTGGAGCCGATGCTGAAGCCGTCGAACACCTCGGCAAATTCGGCGGCCAGAATGACGTTGCTTGGAATTTCGGCCATCACGTAGACTTCCAGCCCGTCGGCACCGCGCGGCAGCCCGAACTCCTGCATCAGCGCCACCACCGTGCGGCCCTCTTCCACCGTGCGGCAGAAGGGAATCATGGCTTTCACGTTGGTCAGGCCCAGGTCGTGGTGCACCCGGTGCAGGGCCTGGCATTCCAGCCGAAACCCTTCGCGGTACTGCGGGCTGTAGTAGCGCGAGGCGCCGCGGAAGCCGAGCATGGGGTTTTCCTCCTGGGGCTCGAAGGGCCGGCCGCCGAGCAGGTTGGCGTACTCGTTGGTCTTGAAGTCGCTCAGGCGCACAATCACCGGGCGCGGGTAAAAGCAGGCCGCCACGAAGGCTATGGCCTGGCTGAGCTGGTCGACGAAGTACTCCGGCTTGCTGGCGTAGCGCACCGTCAGCCGCTCGATTTCCGCCCGTTCGGCCGCGTCGGTCACCCGCGCGAAGTCGACCAGGGCCATGGGGTGAATGCGGATGGCGTTGTTGATGATGAACTCCATGCGCAGCAGTCCCACGCCCTGACTGGGGTAGCGGGCCAGGGTCAGGGCCCGGTCGGGGTCGGCCAGGATGAGCATGGGCTTGGTGCTGGGCCGGGGCACGGTTGCCAGGTCGATTTCCGTTTCCGTCCAGGCCAGACGGCCGGCGTATACCCGGCCCTCGTCGCCCTCGGCGCAGGATACGGTGATGAGCTGCCCGTCCTGAATCTTCTCGGTCGCATCGTGGGTGCCCACCACGGCCGACACGCCCAGCTCGCGCGCCACGATGGCCGCGTGGCTGGTGCGCCCGCCCCGGTTCGTGACGATGACTGAGGCCTTTTTGAGCACTACGTTCCAGTCGGGGCTGGTGCTGTCGGCCACCAGGATGTCGCCGGGCTGCAGGCGATGGCCCTCGGCCGGCGAGGTAAGGATGCGCGCCACCCCGCAGGCAATCTGGCTGCCCACGGCCTTGCCCGCCGTCAGCACGGGCGTTTTTTCCGTCAGGCGGTACTCGTGCAAACGCAGCGCGTGGTGGCCGTGGTGGATGGTTTCGGGCCGGGCCTGCACGATGAACAGTTCCCCGGTCAGCCCGTCTTTGGCCCACTCCACGTCCATCGGCATGCCGTAGTGCTCCTCGATGAGCAGGCACCAATGGCCGAGCTGCTCGGCTTCGGCGGGGCTGAGCACGAAGGCCGCGCGCCGCTCGGCCGGCGTATCGGTGTTCTGCAAGCCGCCGCCCGCTTCGTTGGGCGCGTACACCATGGTCTGGGCTTTGTCGCCGAGGCGCTGGCGCACCAGGGCGCGCCCGCCCTGGCGCAGGGCGGGCTTGAAGAGGTAGAATTCGTCGGGGTTGACGGCCCCCTGCACCACGTTTTCGCCCAGGCCCCAGCTGCCGGTCAGGTAGATGAGCTGCTCGTGGCCGGTTTCGGGCTCGATGGTGAAGGCCACGCCGGCCGAGGCCAGGTCCGAGCGCACCATCAGCTGCACACCTGCCGACAGGGCCACGCGCAAGTGGTCGAAGCCCTGCTGCAGGCGGTACTTGATGGCCCGGTCGTTGAACAAGGACACGTAGCAGCGCTGCACGGCCGCCAGCACGGCCGATTCGCCGCGCACATTCAGGAAGGAGTCGTGCTGCCCGGCGAAGCTGGCGGTGGGTAAGTCTTCGGCGGTGGCACTGCTGCGCACGCCTACCTGCACGTCGGCGGGCCTACCGGCGCACAGCTGGCGGTAGGCAGTGCGTACGGCCTGCACTACGTCGGCGGGCAGCGCGGCGGCTTGCACCAGGGCCCGGGCTTCGGCGCCGGCCTGCTGCAGGCCCGCGAAGGTTTCAGGGTCGATGCGGGCCAGTAGCTCGGTGAGCGGCGCACGCAGGTGGTTGGCGTCCAGAAAGCGCCCGTAAGCGGCAGCCGTGGTGGCGAAGCCATCGGGCACGCGCACGCCCTGGGACGTGAGGCGGTTGTACAGCTCGCCCAGGGACGCATTCTTGCCGCCGACCACGGCTACATGTTCGTTGGTCAGCGCGCTAAAAGGCAGGGTAAGTGGGGTGTTCGGGCTCATAGATACGGGGAGAAAAGGGCGGGCAAGCAGGAGAAGTCCAGGATTAGTACAGCAGGCCATCAACCGCCGACGGCGGCGTAACCGGGTCTGGCTCGGCCGCGGCCGGCAACAGCAGTACCGGCACCGGGCAGCTGCGCGCCACGGCGGTGGCCAGGTGGCAGGGCAGCAGGCTGGCCAGGAAGCTGCGCGGCCGCGCCACCAGTACCAGCAGATCGGCCTGGGTATCGGCGGCGGCCTGCACCAGCCCCGCGCTGCGAGAGGCGTTCCGCAGCTGGTATGTGGAAAAGCCCACCGCCTCGCCAGGCAGCTCCCCGGCTTGGCGGGCCGTCTCCACCACACGGCGCATATTCCCACCCGGGCCGGCGGGTCCGGCCACGTGCACCACCGTGTATTCGGCCGGCAGCCCTTGCAGCAGGGCCAGCAGCCGCTGCGCGGCCGGGCTTAGGCGAAAGGCCTCGCCATCGAGGGCCAGGGCTACCTGACGCGGCAGGCTGGGGTCGAGGGCTGCGTCGGGCGGCACGAGCAGCAGCGGCAAGTGCGTGTCGCGCAGCACCGGCAGGGCGTAGTTGTAGAGCAGCTGGTCAATCAGGTCGTGCTCAGGAGCCAGACCCAGCACCAGCAGGTGCGGCGGTTGGCGGCGGATAAGGGCCTGTAGCGTATCGTGCAGCCCGCCGGCGGCCGGCTGCACCCGGGCCGGAGCGGGCAGCGTCCGGGCCAGTTCGGCCAAGGCTGCAGCCACGTCGTGCTGCTGCTGGTCCAGGTACTCGGCAGGCAGGGGCAGCATCCCGAACTCCGGCTCCACTACTGCCTCGGCTTCCAGGTACACCAGCCGTAGCTCGGCCCCGGTAGCCCCCGCCAGCAGCGCCGCGTAATACGCCGCCCGGTGTGCCCCGGGCGAGAGGTCGGTTAGGACAACGAAGATGGGTTTCATCTGTAAGGCTAGGTTAGAACAGTTTCAGCACACCGCGTTCAGGCCGCTGGCCCCGGTGCCCGCACCCGCAGCAGGTTGCGTACCGAGCCAGCTCCGCCTTCGTGGGCGCAGAGCGCGGCCGCCTGCCGGTCCAGCCAGGTATCCACCGTGCCCGTGAGGGTGGCCTGCCCGCGGCGCACCGCCACCGTTATGGGCTGGGTGGCCAGCAGCGGCGTCCAGGCCAGCTGCTGCTCGATGCGCTGCTGCAAGGTCGCGTTGGGGAGGTCGGAAGCCGGGGCGGCGGGGTCGTAGGCGAGGTAGCAGGCGTAATAATCGCTGCCCCCGGCCGTGGGCCACGCTGGCACCGTCAGGCCGTTGTCGACAGCTACTACCCCGCGCAGGCTGGCGGCTACCTCGGTGGCCCGCTGCTTTTCATAGTGCGAGTCCACCGTGCCGTACAGCCGCACCTGCCCATTGCAGGCCACCACTTCCAGCGCAAACCGCTGCAGGTACGGGTCGCGCAGCAAGGCGGCTTGCACGTGCACCTGTATGGAGGTGTCCGCTGCCGGCTGCCGGGGGCGCACCCGCAGGTAGTTGCTGACGCTTAGCACGCCCACGACGCCGAGCGCGTCTTGCTCGGCCGCCTGCCGGGCACGCAGGCTGTCCACGCAGCCCCGCAGCGTCACCTGCCCGTGCTGCACGTCGACTTCCGGCTCGTCGGAGCGTACCCGCAGGTCGTAAAAGAAACTGTCCCGAATGGCTTGCTGGATTTCTGCGTCGGCGCGGGGCGCGTGCTTGTCACCGCGCAAGGCGTCGTTGCGAGCGGCGGGGGCCACAAGCAGTCCGGCGGCCTCCACGGCCGCGGCGCCCACGCGCCAGGCCGCCCGCACCACGTCGCGCCGCTCCGCCGCGCTGCCCACGTACCCGCGCAGCACCAAGCCGGCTCCATCATCGGGCCGCACCTGCACCAGGGCGCTGTTGAGGCGCACATCCCAAGCCAGCAGTTCTTCAAGGGCGGCGGCCAGCTCGGCCCCGGAGGCAGCGGCATGCCCCAGGCCCGCCGGGGAGCGAAGGTGGTCCTCCACGGCGCGCACGCCCCGCACGCTTTTCACCACGTGCAGCACCAGGTCCTTGTCCGACCACGTCGGCACGTCACCCAGCACCATCACCCGGCCTTCGCGGGCGGTACAACTCACCTCGTAGTGGCAGGTAATAGCGTCCTGCAGTAGGGCCTCTTCCACGTCGCGGCGCAACGTCACGTCGGGCAGGTCGACCCAGGCGCGCACGTCGATGGTGTTGATGACGCCCCGCACCCCGCGCACGGCTTGGGCAATTTCCTCGGCCCGTTCGCGCGCCAGCAGGTGGTCCGCGTACCCGGACAACGTCACGATGCCCTGGGCGGTGCTGACGTCGACCCAGTGGGCTTTTATTCCACTTTTGATGGCCAGCAGACGTTCCACCGCGGCCGTGATGTCCGCATCTGCGAGGTCTGTTTCCCGTGCGAGGGTAGATACTAGGGTTGCCATGGCCGTTTCAGTGTGAAGACCCAGCCGGGTGGTTGTATTTACTACCCCAAAATGCTTGTTCTACAGCGCGTTTATCATGACGAAGCGCACCTTTATTGGTGATTTATATCACTGGGCTAAAGTGTAGCTCGACCATCGGTATCTACCTGGCTCAGGCGGTAGTATACAAGCAAAGTGACGTAGTATGCCAGGCTCGCATCTTGATACTAATAGTCACGGCGTTGGGTGGCTGGCTCCACTCCGAGCCGCCGTAGATATACAGGCCGGGTGTATTATCGGTCTGGTAAATGAACAGGCCCACGGCGTAGCTCTGGATGGCGTCGCGCTGGGTTTTAGTCAGCTGGGGCAGCAGGCCCTTGTTAGCAGTGCTCAGTTTTAGCAGGGCATCGGGGGCGGTGGTATCACTATCTACTAGGCCCTGAGCCTGGCCAGCGGCTAGCAGTAGGCCAGGCAGTACACCCGGCCAGGCGGCCGGAGCCCCCAGAATACGCCGGAAATATAGCGGCGGGCATAAGCAGAAACGACGGTAGAAAAGCAGCCGGATAGCGGAAGAACTTGGGAAATTGAAGGCACTGGTGGCTTGACCTGCCCTCCACCGACGAGCGGCGGACAAGCACGACCAAGGCGCACGAAAACCCGATGACTAGTTATTCGACTATCAGCCGCTGCGCTTGCTCGACGCCGCGCACCACATACACGCTGGCTATCGGTAGCATAACGAAGTTTATAGCTTTTTTTCCTACTCACTATTAGCCTCGGCTCACCTAACTTGCGTTAGCATCTCGCGCTAACCATTTTAGACACCAATCAGCATTCATGTCTGCCAATCCCCTGTTCGACCGCTGGCACGAAAACGACTTTTTCGGTATCGGTGACGACGACGCCCGTCGCGACCAGCTCCTGAAAGCTGTTGCTGATTTAGGCAAGATTTTCAAGAAGACGCCCAGCCAGATACGCTGCTACACGCTGGTAGCCCTCGATGCCCACATTGCGGAAGACAACGCCCTGCTGGCAGCTACCTATGAACTGATAAAGAAGCATTGGCCAGGAGCCGGCGGCAGGTTCAAAGGGACCATGCCCCGCCAAACGGTGCGGGGCGTCATGTTGAGCGCCCTGTACGAACGTGCCTCGGAAGACCTGACAGCGCTAAAAGTCCTGTACTACACTGCCAGCGGGTATTATCCTTTCACGGACTTCGGCGCGGAGAAGCCCGTTATTGACTTACTGCTGGAGGAGTTCGGTAGCAAGCTAGAAACCCAGGCTATTGCGGAATGGTCGTTGGATCAAGCTGGCTTTACGCCTCACATTGAGAAATTTCAATTCTCCCTCTCGCCTGCGGAGGTAGCAGTTGACAAAACGCAACTTGAAGTTTTGTTAAAAGAAGCCATTCACTCACTGCAACTTCAGGATAAGTACGGAACAATCCGCCCTCAAGACGAAGAGGGTACCGCATTTGGGTCAAAATCGGCTGCAGCCATTGGTAATGCCATCGAGGTAGCTATAAAATCCTCGGGCAAATCTCTTTCCACCGCCAGCTTCGAAGCAGAGCTAAACAGTTTCCTCGACTCGGTCAGCAAGGTTATAACCGATACATTAACCAAGTCACAGCAGGCCATGAAGGCGGTGGAGCGCCGTAGCCAACTATTGTGGTGGAAGGAGACGCTGTACTCCACCACGCTCCGCCGTAGCTACCGCGACCTAGATGTTGCGCTGCTGCCCGCCGTCATGGCCGTAGAGCTGGCGAAGCTGGTGCCCAACACCATTCCCGTGAGCGTGGACTATTTGCTGACTGATACGTACCGCGCCGTGGTGAGCGGCAAGCCCGCCCCCCAAACGCTGGCCGAGCTGGTGGCCCCCTTCGCCACCGCCGAGCACCGCACGGCCTTGCGCCAAGCGCTACCCCAGGAGATGACCGCCTGCGATGAGCGCACCACGCTTACCGCGTTCCTAACGCAGGTATTGCACCAGCGCGCCACCCCCGAGCAGCTGCAGGTCCGCACCGGCCTGCGCCCCGACCACCCCGCCGCTCCCGACCAGCTGGCCGTTATCCTACTCCACGACCTACTCACCGACCGTCTACTGTCTGCCCGCTCATGAGCACATGTTCTCAACCTTACTGCCACCCCGAAGAGTCGGGCTGCGCCGAAGAGGGCGGTGGCGACGGTGCTAAGTGTAAATTCCGTCGCAAGGTCTCCGAACCCACCGCAGCGGGTAAAGCCGCCGCAGCGGCCGCAAATGAAGAAGTTCACCTGTCGGCTGGCTTCCGCGTAAGCTGGACGGGTAGTCCATTGGGGGCGCAGGATATGCGGTTGCTCAAGGCCCGCTCGCAGGTGGTATGCATTGGGTTGGTGGGGGCCGACAACGCGGGCAAAACCACGTTTCTGGCGCTGCTCTACGCGCTGCTGCGCCAGGGCCAAGCTATTCCGGGCTACCGCTTTGCGGGCTCCTGTACGCTGCCCGGCTGGGAAGCCATTGCCAGCTCCCTCACATTTCGGGAAGATCGAACCGACATTCAGTTTCCGCCGCACACCAGCCGCAGCACCGGCCGCGACGAAGGCCGCGTACCGGGCCTGCTGCACTTGGTCCTTCGTCCGGACGACGCCCCGGCCGCCGTGCTCGACGTGGTATTCACAGACGCCCCCGGCGAGTGGTTCACCAACTGGGTTGTCCGGCACGAGGCCGACGCGGCGGCTGGGGCGCGCTGGGTGTACCAGCAGAGCCGCGCCTTCCTACTCTTCGCCGACCGAGAACGATTAACTGGTAGCCAACGCGGCCCAGCCCGTGGGGAACTTATGGATTTAGCCGACCGGCTCAAGCACGGGCTTGGCACCCGGCCGCTGGGACTAATGTGGACCAAAGCTGACCTGCCCAATGAACGCCCACAATTTTTGGAGGATATCAGCCAGCACCTGCAACACGATGCCGCGCGCCACTACCGCGAGTTTGAGGTGAGTGTGGAGCTAAGCGGAGCCGCTCAGTGGCACCCGCAGGTACTGGCCAGTGTGGCCTGGCTGCTGGACACACTTCGTCGCGAATCGGGTACACCGCCGCCCGTGCCTGTACCGGCCGCCACCGAGCAAGACCTATTTCTACTGCGCCGCCAAATAATCTGTTAATCCGGATGGCTCACCAACTTTTGATTCTGGGCGGACCGCACGTGGGCAAAACTCACTACGTAGGCCAGCTCTACCTGCGCCTTACCGACAAGCGCCGGGCTGCACAGTACGCCCTGCAAATGACCGTACCACCCACCGACCTAACGGCCATCAATCACATCATCCAGCGCCTACGCGAAGGGCGGTCGGCTGGGCACACTCCCAGTGGATTTAACGAGGTAATCAGCTTTACTGTGGCCGACCGGCAGGGACAACAGGTGGCGCTGACGTTCCCGGACTACGCCGGGGAGCAGGTGCAAAGCCTGGTCAGAAACTACCTCATCCCGCCGCGCTGGCAGGAAATGATTTCGCAGGCCAACGAATGGCTGCTGTTTATCCGGCCAGATGAGATAAAGCCGCTCGAAGACGTTACCAACCGCTCTCGTTCGCACTTGGTCGAGCAGCGCCCCCGGGCCAAAGAGGCGCTAGCGCAGGGGGAACTGTCGGCCCCGGCTTTTTACATCGAGTTGTTACAGATGCTACGCTAGGGGGCAGTCGGCTCTGTCGCGGGCCCAGGCACCGCGTCTGACCGTAGCCCTTACCTGCTGGGATATTCTACCCAACGTAGCTGAAGCGCCCCGCCCAGCCGACCAGTTGCGGAGTTGCCTGCCGTTTCTAGACGAATTTCTGACGGCCACCTGGGAGCCCGCCGCGCTGCGCATCCTGGGCCTCTCGTCCACCGAAACCACGCTCGACCCCGACATACCCAACGAAGATTTTGTGGATGGCCCTGAGATGAAAGGGTACGTGGTGCTGGCCGACGGTACGCACAGTTCCGACCTCACGCTGTTGGTGGCGCCCTGAATATGTCTGTCAAGCCCATCCTCATCCAGCAGGCTTACTACGGGGCCGTGCGCGGCACCTCGCACGGGTACCTGGCCAGCAGTGAACCCCTGAGCGAGTCGCTCCAAAACTTCCTACCGGGCTTCACCGACCGCCCCGGCAACGAGATGATTCCGGCCGGAGTGTCCTCGTATCTGTCCGGAGCTGTTACTGACAAGTATTTTTTACTCAGCCGCACGTGGCCCGACGAAACGACTGCCCGCGCCGGCATGGTGTTCACCCATGTGCTGCTGTTGCCCCTAGCGGCCGTGCTCCATGTGAACGATCTGGCAGACCTGCTGGCCCTACTGCTTCCCGTGCCGCCCGCCGCAGCCGACCGCATCCAGCTCCCCCCTGTTACTTTTTGCCCGGCTGAGCGTTCAGATAATTTCCTTACTTCCTTACCTAATAGTTGGCGGCAAGTGGGGCAACAGCTACTTAGCGGGGCAACGGCGGTGACTGTGAGTGCCGAGCAGGAGCAAATGGCGGCGCTGCTGGTACGCCTGTGGAACGGGCTGCTGCCCAGCCTGCGCCCGCTGCTTACCTGGGCTACCCGCTTCAGCCCAACCGCCACTGGTGCGGAAGCAGGCTTGCTGGTAGGCGTGCCGCCGGTGGTGGCAGGGCGTTGGGTCGGCCGACCGCTCATTACCCTCACCGGCGAACCTGCTGCCTCCGCTATGTCTTTGCAGGAACAGGTACTCTGGAATGCGGCTTGCGCCACTCCCTTCCGCGCTTTCCTGCGCGCGTTGGAGATAGAACCAACGCTGTTTCGTGCCCTCACGCAGCACGAAAGGGCTTTCACCAACTACGAGCGCCTAGCCGACTTGTCTGCGGCCGAACTGATGTCGTTGGCGCGTGACGTGGCGGCGCTTCAGCCCGCACCAGCTAAAGGAGTAACTATCAAAGAGGCCGTGCTGTCGCGCTTAATCAAGGCTATTGCTACCTCCAACGAGCCACCGCTGAGAAACCTGCGCAAGTTTTCCTTAGCGCCCTTTGCCGATACCTCCGCCTTGGAAGCAGCCGTTGTTACCAGGGTAAAAGTCTTAATGACCGCCGCAACCAGCGCGCCTGATGCTGTAACTGAAGCTTTCGACCTCGACACGGGTCCGGATGCCGCCGACAACCAGCCGTGGCTGCGGGTCGCTGTAGAGGCTGCCTTAACCGACCAGCTGCGCCAGCCCACGGTGGCCCTGGCTCCGGCATGGTGGCTGGGGATACAGCACCACGAGGCTACCCGTATAAAATTGCTCGCTACGCTGGCTCCCTCCCCCGCAGCGGCTTCCGTGCTTGCCGCCACCGCGCCAGCTACGCTCGATAAAGGCGTAGCCGAACCGCTGCTGGCCCTGAGCCGCGAGTGGGGCTGGTGGGCGTTGCACGCTGCCGTGGCGGCTGCGGCCCTGCTTCCGGCCGCAGCCTTGCGCCGCCAGGTAGTGGCCGAGGGCACCGGACGTAACAACGCTTCGCCACAGGTGGTGCAACTGGCTCAAGCTGTAGCCGATGACGACCTGTTGGCCCTGGCCCTGGAAACCAATGATAACCAACTGCTGAAACTGGCGGGCGCGGCCTGCGCCAACGACTCTTCGCTCCTTTCTGGGCTTGATGTGGCAGATGATGCTTGGCGGCAAATTTGGGAGTACGCGGTAAGCCAATCAGACAAGCTAACCGCAGGGCTGACCGCGCCAGCCGCTACAGTGGATGCCTACCTAAGCCTGTTGATTGAAAACCCGGCCAGGGCTTTCTCATTGCTGCCACGCATTGCCCGGTCGTCGTTTGCCAATGTGTTGCACCACCCCCGGCGTTCATCATTGTGGGCCGTGCTGCCGGCTCCCAGTCGGTCGGTATTCTTGAAAGCAACCGCTCAGGCACTGACTGCCGAACTGGTGGACGGACGACGATACACCTCCATCGAAGCCCCTTTGCGGCAAGCGGTGCAGCAGCCGGCTTTCACCACCCAATTGCTCTCCACCTACCGTGCCGCCCCGGCAGCCGTTCTTGCCATTCAAGCTGGCTGCGACAACCTGACCGACCGTTACCTAGCCGACTACGTGGCAGATCTTCCTGCCATAGAGCCAGCGGACGCGGTGGTCCTTGGCCGGCTCATCAACAGCAAACGATGGTCGCTGTCCGCGCAAAAAGTGGCGGACCGGGCCAAACGCGATGCTGGCTTTCGGCTTGTTTTGGCCGAATGCGAAAGCCAGCTGAATGGTGTAAAAAGTTGGTTAGCCGGATTATTCACAAGCGACACCGGCCGTTCTTTTTCACCCCAGTTCCCCTACACTCCATCTACCTCCTCCAACATGGCAACTGATGTGCTCATTATGACCGCGCTAGGTCTGGAATTTAATGCCGTACAGCAAATTTTATCGGCCCCTCAAGCCATAAGGCACCCCACAACGGGCCCCCGTTACACGCAAGGAATTTTCGCTCATGACGGGCGGCAGTTTTCGGTGGCTCTGGCGGAGTCCGGGGCAGGCAATGTGGATGCTGCCCAGGCCACCGAGCGTGCCCTTTCGCATTTCAAGCCCCGCTATGCTTTCTTCGTGGGCGTGGGCGGCGGCATTAAAGATGTCAGCCTGGGCGATGTTGTCGCCTCATCCGAAGTGTTGCAATACGAGGGCGCCAAAGATGGCGAAACGTACAAGCCCCGCATCAAGGCCCACTCTGGAGCGCACGAGCTTACAGAGTTAGCTAAGTTCATTGCTAACCGCAATCTGTGGCAGCACCGGCTGGGACCACATGGGCAATATAAAGCTGAAGTCAAGCCGATTGCTGCGGGCGAGAAGGTCGTAGCTTCCAATCGTTCAGCCACCTACCAGCTAATCAGTCAAAGCGTGAGCCAGGCCATAGCCGTAGAAATGGAAGGATATGGGTTTCTGGCTCCCGTCCACTCGCACCATAGCAAGGGCATTGTCATCCGCGGTATCTCCGACCTGTTGGAGAACAAAACCGCATCCGATCAGGCCGGTTGGCAGCCAATTGCCGCCGCCAACGCCACTGCCTTCGCAGCCGAAATGCTGGCTCATCTGCTCAATGACCAAATCAGTGAGCTCCCCCCTGCACAAGCGGCCCCGGCCACCGCGCAACCGCGGTCAACAGATGTGATGTCTAGCTCTGAACCCGCCAGCGCCCCGCTGACCGAACTGTTGGGCTCCGTGTCGGCTCGCAGTGAACTCGCCACTATTCTTGCTGATTTGTACGACCGAGGCCCCGAAGAGCGACAAGTGTGGAAGCGGGCGGGCGGAAAGCTAAGCTTCTTGAAACAAGCAGACCCTGCTGATACGCAATGGCATCACGCGCTGGACTATCTGGCCAAGGGGGGCAGTGGTAATATTACGCCACGCTCCCTGCTCGAAGCCGTGCAGGCGGACTTCCCAGCAAATCCTTCATTACAGCGTTATTATGGATTGCTGTAAAGGACCAGTCATCATAAGTCCGATTCAGGTTAGTTGATGGGTCGGGTAAGGGTGTGCCGGAGTATCCGACAAATGAGGCAACCCGCTTTCCTCTCCAGAAGGACGTTTGAGGAGAAGAAGCGGGGTGAAGAGCTTCACAAAGCACAAAAGATGCGTTGGCTGCAGGTAAGGCTAAATGGAGCAAGGCAATTACGAGTGGACACCCACGCCCCGTAACAAAACCCATGTCGTTGGGACCGTTGCCCACGATAATTAGCGCCCCGCTGGCGAAGGTATCCACGCCTTTATTGAGTATTACCCGCACTGATTCCGCAATGGTCAGAGCGGCCAACAGGTCCAGGTCGTCGCCGGTGTCTACTTCGGCGGCTGTCACTGCGTGTGACTAGCCACTGAGCGTCGTGGCCCTACTGTTCATGAAGGCAGCAGAGCCGCTGTTAAGCCAAATATACAATGTCGTAGCGCCCGCATCGGCCGTTGCCAGGTTCAGCGTCTAGGTCGGCGGCCACGTCGTTGGACTGCCCATAGGCGATGTAGTTGATGCCGCTGCTAAAATACCCTCTGATTATATAGGCAGCCTCAAACGCTTTCGCCCCGGCACGGCGAACTTGGTTGCCCACATTCGGACAAATGTTCTACTTCGCGAGGTCTGCGCTTGGGTCCTGCTTGGGACCAAGTGGGTACCAAAAATAGCCAACAGCATCGGGACCCACGCCTTACTTCTTTCGACCAAATCCGATTTTAGATGCGTATGAGGCTTTTACCACTCTTCCCTCTTAACCTTGTAGTATTTCCCGGCGAGAAACTCAACTTGCACATTTTCGAGCCGCGCTACCGCCAGCTGGTGGCCGATTGCCTCGCCGGGGACATCACCTTCGGCATTCCGCCTTACCTCGACGACCAAGTACAGCCCATCGGCACGGAAATGCGGCTGCTGCGCGTGGAGCGCACCTACCCCAGCGGCGAGTCCGATGTTCGCACCCAGGCCATCGGGCGGTTTCGCATCAGCGAGGTTTACCGCCAGGCGCCGGGCAAGCTCTACGGGGCCGCCGCCGTAGAAGACCTGCACGACGATTCGCAGCCCGATCCGCTGCTCAAGCAGCACATCAGCGCCGAAATCGAGAAGCTGTACGGGGCGCTGGGTCTGCAAAAGCTCTTCATCGAGCTGGCCCCGGACTACACCATCTTCGACATTGCGCATCACCTCGGGCTGTCAACGGAGCAGGAAGTAGCATTGCTGGCCTTGGACACCGAGCCGGAGCGGCAGGAGTACGTACTGGAACACCTGGCGCGCATCCTGCCCGTGGTGCTGGAGACCGAGCGCCTGAAGGAGCGGGTGCGCCAAAACGGCCATTTCAAGCACCTCACGCCGCCGAATTTTTAGTCCATAACGGCGCGGGCTGGCCTGCCTCGCACTTGCCGGCTGCCCATTCTCGACCGCAACGCCCCAGCGGCCGTACACGGGGCTGTGACGCACCTCTACCTCTGGCTGCTCGCCGCGGCAGCCTGCCTTGTACTGGCGTGGTTGCTGCTGCGCTTTGCGCGGGAACGCCGCTACCGCCGGCGCCCGTTTGTGGCCGCTGCGGCGGCCCACTGGGCCACGCTACAGCCGCCTACCGAAGCGCCTTTGCACCGCATTTGCCTGGTGGGCGACCTGGGCGCCGTGGCTACCGACGGCCGCGACCCGGTGCTCAACCTGTTGCAACAATGGATGCGGGAGACTAGGGCACACGGCACGGTGGTCATCCTCGGCGACAACGTCTATCCCACCGGTCTGCCGCCCGTGGGCCATCCGCAGCGCCCCTTCGCCGAGCACCGCCTCGATGCCCAACTGAACCTGCTGCGCGACTTTCCCGGGCAGGTGGTATACCTCAGCGGCAACCACGACTGGAACAAAGGCCGCCCCGACGGCTACGTTTACCTGCAGGCGCAGGAAACCTACATCCGCCACCACTTGCCGCGGGCCTTGTACCTGCCCGAAAACGGCTGCCCTGGCCCCGTAGCGCTGCCCTTGGCCGAAAACCTCGTACTGCTGGTGCTCAACACGCAGTGGTGGGTGCAGCGCGGCCCGCGCCCCCTAGGCCGCAGCCACGGTTGCACCGCCGACGACGCCCGCCAGCCCTTTGAGCAGCTACGCGAGCTGCTGGAGGAGTTTCGCGGCCGACAGGTGGTGGTGGCGGGCCACCACCCGCTGTTTTCCAATGCCGTCCACGGCGGCAAATTCACCATCAAGCAGCACGTATTCCCGCTCACGGCCGCCCACAAGCGCGCCTATGTGCCGCTGCCCGTCATCGGGTCGCTGTTTCCGGCTTACCGCCGGGTGCTGGGCGCGGCCGAGGACATGGCCCACCCACGCTACCGCCGCATGCGCCGCCGCCTGCTGCAGGTGCTACGGCAGTTTCCGGGCACCGTGTACGCCGCCGGCCACGACCACAACCTGCAGTACTTCTTCCGGCGCGCGGTGCACTTCCTGGTCAGCGGCTCGGGCAGCAAAACGGCTTTCGTACAGGATGGCGGCAAGGCCACCTTTACCCACGAGCACAAGGGCTTCTTCAGCCTCGATTACTACGCCGACGGCCAGCTGTGGCTGCACACCTGGGAGCCCGCCGACAACCAAGGTACGCCGGCTCCTTCGCCCTTCCGTTGGCAGCTCACGCCCCCTACTCCGCCGGCACCAGCACGCGCAGGCTCTGCGGGTTGATGGTCACCTCTACCGGCGTGGGCAGGTGCAGCGGCTCGCCATCCACCTGCACGCGCACGTCCGCCACGCCCGGCAGCTCAATGCGGGCCCAGTGGCACTGCAGCCGCCGCGTGTACGCCGATTCGTCGAAGCCCTCGGTGTAGAGCTGGTATAGGATGCCCGGCGCGGCCGTGCCCGGGAAGGGCTCAATCACGCACACTTCGAAGCGGCCGTCGTCCATGCGGCTGGCCGGGTTGATGACCACGTTGCTGCCGAAGGTGCGCGCGTTGGCAATGGTGAGCATGAAGGCTTCGCCCTCCCAGGTTTCCTGGTCGGTTACCACGCGGTAGCGGGCCGGCTCGTAGCTCATGTACTCCTGCAGGGCTACGCGTACATACGCCGCGGGGCCGCGGGTGCCGCCCTCGGCAAAGCGCGCGACAATCAGCGCGTTGAAGCCCAAATCGGCTAGGTGCGCTGCGAAATGCCCACCCACCGACAAGGTATCCACCGGCACCACCCGGTGCTGCCAGACTAGGCCCAGCGCCGCCTCGGGGTCTTGCGGAATGCCCAGGTCCTTGGAGAGGCCGTTGCCCGAGCCCAGCGGCAGGATGCCCATCGGTAGCTGGCTCCCGCTCAGGGCCTGCGCCACCAGGTTCACGGTGCCGTCGCCGCCGGCGGCAAATACCGCGTCGTAGGCGTGGCCCTGCAGGTGCCGACGCAGGCGGTTCAGGTCATCCTCGCCGGTGGTTTCGTAGAGCTCGGTGGTGCGGCCCCGCTCGCGGCAGACTTCCCGGATCAGGTGCTGCACCTCGGCTTTGTCGATGTCGCCTGAAATCGGGTTCATCACGAACAGCAAGTGGCGCAGAATGGGTGGGGTATCGGGCATTGAGGTGGTAAAATGACGGCAAAGCAATAAACGCAGTACAAATAAAAACGGCCGGAACCTGGGTCCCGGCCGTTTCCAGCGCGCACATAGTCAGCGCGTAGCGTTAGGGCTTTAGCCCGCCCGGCAGGCCACTGGGAAATTCCTCCTGGATTTCGCGCTGCAGCACCCCGATGCGGTTGCCCGGGTCGGGGTGGGTGCTCATAAACTCGGGGCCGCGGCCGCTCCCGCCCTGCTCCTGCAAGATCTGCATCACCTGAATCATGGCGCGCGGGTCGTAGCCAGCCTGGGCGGTGTATTTCACGGCCTGGCGGTCGGCGTCCAGCTCGTCCTCACGGCCGAAACGCAGGTTCACGACCTTGGCAATGGCGGCGGCAATGGCCGCGTTGGCCAACGAGCCACCGGGACGGTCGGGGTCGTAGGCGGCAATGCCGGCGGCCCCGGCCAGGCCCTGCGTAAGCTGGGTCTTGGCCAGCTGCTCGGCCGAGTGGCGACCGATGACGTGGCCGATTTCGTGGCCCAGTACCCCGGCCACCTGGCCTTCGGTTTTGAGGTGCTTCAGCAACCCGGCGGTGATAAACACCTGCCCGCCCGGCAAGGCAAAGGCGTTGATGGTGTTCTGGTCGGCCAGCAGGTGAAAATCGAAGCGGTAGGGCGAGCGGCCCGCGCCCGAAGCCTGCACCAGCGTGGCGCCGATGCGGTCAATGGCGTCCTGGGCTTGCTGATCGGGGTACAGCCCGCCGTACTGCTGCGCCATCTGGGGCGCCGCCTGCAGGCCCAGGGCTATTTCCTGCTCGGTGGTCATGTTCACGTGTTGCACCTCGCCCGTGACGGGGTTGGTCTGGCGGTTGCAGTAGTAGGTTATCAGCGAAAACCCGGCTACCACCAGTGCTATGAGGTATCGAAGGTTGCCTCTCATGGGAATGTTGAAACGTAGGAATGGAAGGAAGCCCGGCCGCAGCCGGGGGTAAGCCGTCTAACGCGGCCCCGCCAACAGGGTTGTACCGGCCTATATAGCCAAAACTGCTTGGCTTGCGTATCAGGCAAAACGGCGCTGCCACGGGCTGGCGCCGCATTCCCGATACTCCTCCCCCTGAACTATGAATCAGAAACGCACTTTCGGTTCGCTGCTGACGCTGCTCGGCATTGCGGGCATCATTTATGGCGCCATGGGCCTGCTGGGCATGGTGGGCCTGAGCAAGATTAACTCCTTCGTCCCGCTCGGCGTCGGGCTGATCTTCTTCTTCGCCGGCATCAGCCTGGTGCGCGCCACCGGCGACCGGGCCTGACCCCTCACCCCGAAAAAGGCCGGGGCCGGCTTCCAGTACAGGAAGCCGGCCCCGGCCTTTTTTATGCCTGCTCAGCCAGACTACTGGCCCACGCTGAAGCCGCTGCCCCGCGGCTGGAAAGCCGATAGCGCGGTGTTCATGTTCAGCCAATTGGAGGTGTAAGCCACCGAGCTGGGGCCCTGCACGTACAGCACCGAGCCGCCTTTGATGGTTTTGATGATGCTGGCGGCTTGCGCCGGGGGCAGCGCCGGGCAGCCCTGGCTGCGACCCAGGCGGCCGGTTTGCCGGATAAAATCCTGGTTTACGTAATCGGCGCCGTGCACCACCACGGCGCGGTCGGCGGCGTTGGAGTTGTAGCGCGGGTCGAGGCCCTGTAGCTTCAGAGAGAGGCCGTGCTTGCCCTGGTAGGTCTGGCCCGTCAGATAAAAGCCCAGACTGCTCATTTCCGAGCCTTCGCGGTTGGAAAAAGTGCGCGCAAACTCTTCGCCGGTATTTTTGCCGTGGGCCACCAGCGTGTGAAACAGCAGCCGCGAGTGGTTCAGGTCAATCACCCAGAGGCGATTGAGCCGGCTCGAGCGGCTGAAGTCCACCACCGTCAGCACTGGTTGCTTGGCTAGGCCGCGGCTGCGCAGGTTGAAGTAGCCGATGAGGGCGTTGCGCAGCACCGGCATGCTGAGCCCCGTCGGCCCCAGCTTGGCGGCCACATAGGTACGCGCCAGGTACTGCTCGAAAGCCACCAACGACGCCGCCTGTGCGGGCGCTACGGGGCGCACGGGGCCTTTAGCCGCCACCGGCCCAAGGCCCGACGTCAGCAGCAACAACCCAACGAGGGCGCAACGAAAAAACTTCATGGGTGGAGAAGTAAGCCTAAAAAACCGCAGGCAGAAACCTGGCCAAAGGCAAAAATAGTAGATTTGTCCAAGCAGAGCCCATCCAACGGACCTGCCGCCGCTCTGGTTCCCACAATGTTACAACGCGCCCTCTTCCTACTTTCGTGTACGCTCCTGCTGGGCGGCTGCGGTCAGTCCCTCGGTTCGATGCCCGGTTTCGATGCTGCCGCCTGGCGCCAGGACGTGCGCGGCTGCGCCGGCCAGCGGCAGCTGCTGCTGCGCGCCCTCGATGCCAACCGCGAAGCCCTGTACAATGCCCACGTCAGCGACGTGGCGGACTTGCTCGGCCGCCCCGACGAAGAAGAACTGCAGGAACAAACCCAGCGGGTGTACTCCTACTACGTGGCGCCAGGCCCCCAGTGCGCCCCCGGCCGTCCGCACGCCGCTACCCGCCGGCTGATGATCCGCTTCGGCTCCCTCGGCACGGTTACGGAAGTGCTGTACTCCGCTCCTGCCCCGGCGCAATAGCAACTTCCCCGAAACGCAACGCGGGCGTCCTCAATGAAGAGGACGCCCGCGTTGCGTTTCGGGGAAGAGCCCAAATTAGCCCAGTCCGTTGCCGGCCGTTTCGGTGGGCGTGGGCACCACGTCGTGGGGCTGCTCATCGCGCAGCAGGCTGATCTGGGAGGGCGTCAGGATGCGGCGGCACTCCTGCTCATACTGCGCTTCCAGCTCAATCAGGCGTGCTTGCTGGGTCTTCGGGTCGTTGCGATACTGCCATTGGATTTCATCCATCCGGGCCAGCTTCAGCTGATTCACCGTACGCAGCCGGATGTACTGTGCCTCGTTGAGCCGCAGTCGGTTGGTCATCTGCCGGGTGAGCTGCTCAGCACCGGCTTTGGTAACGTTATCGGTGGGCACACCCGCAACACGGTCGCGCATTTGGGCAGAAGCCGACATAGCTACGCCGCCCAGGAGGAGGGTAAACAACAATTTTTTCATGTGGAGTGGAGCTTGATGGACAGGAAAGCCAAGATGCGTTGGCGTAACACAAAGCTTTGTTCAGTCCAAATATATATTAATAAAGTTTCAAAACAACTTCCATTTATAACATTTAACCCAGCTGTAATCGTTCCAATTCCGGGAAATTCAGTATCATAATGAGAATAAAAAAAGCCCCGCCGAAAAGCGGGGCTTTTTTACTTTTTTGTCAACGCCAAGAGTCAACTACTCCAATTGTTGCATCGGCTTGTGGTCGGGGCTCTTGAAATATTGCATGGCCACCAACGAAATAATTACGCCCGACATCACACCTTGCAGCAGAATGGCCAGGAAAGCAATGGTTACCGACAGGTCAAAACCAAACAGGTCCTCGGCGCGCATGCGCTCCATCAGGCCGGGGCTGACAACGGTAACGATGATGAAGAACAGGCCAAACACCAGGCTAGCCACAGCCGCAGCAATAATACCCGTACCGTAGCCGTGCAGATACGGCATCCGGTCGTGGCGGGCGCGCTTGTAGTGCGCAATGGCCAGACACACGCCTACGGCCAGAATGGCACTGTTGGCGTAGCTGTATTCAATCTTGTGGGCGACGCCGAAAAGTACGGCCAGCAGGAAATAGGCGGCCATACAACCGGCCGTGTACAGGCCGTAACGTACGCCGTTGCGTTCAGGGGAAAGCAGTTGATCAGCCATAAGGCAGGGAAAGTTTAGAGGAGTTGGAGAGAAGCGCGGGACCCGCACCTGAACCGATTGCGCCACAGCGCCTCAGCCGCAGTGCCGGGTTGGTTATTAATACTTTCATTCGTCATCCGCGGTTGTGTTTTGAGCCGAAAAAAGCTTGCAAACGCTCCGACAACGCGCTGACAATGAAGTGGCAGCCCAGGGATTTTTTGCGCGGGCCGCGTTGTTATGCATCAGATTCCGGCGACCGGGCGCGGGTATTTTTTCTCTACCTTTGCGCGATTTTCCGGGTCGGGGTCCTTCCTTATTCCGCTTACATCTCCTGCATGATCAGCACTACCAACGTCAGCCTGCGCTACGGCAAGCGCGTGTTGTTTGAAGACGTCACCATCAAATTCATGCCCGGCAACGTGTATGGCCTCATCGGGGCCAACGGCGCCGGCAAGTCCACGTTCCTGAAAATCCTCTCGGGCGAAATCGAGCCCAACACCGGCTCGGTGGACATGCCCAAGGGCGCCCGCCTCTCGGTACTGAAGCAGGATCAGTTTGCCTACGACCAGTACCCGGTGCTTCAGACGGTGATTATGGGTCACCAGCGCCTGTGGAAGGTGATGGAAGAAAAGGACGCCATCTACGCCAAGCCGGACTTCTCCGACGCCGACGGCGAGCGTGCTGCGGCCCTGGAAGGCGAGTTTGCCGACCTGGAAGGTTGGAACGCCGACTACGAAGCCGCCGAGCTGCTCTCGGGCCTCGGCATCGGCGAGGACAAGCACTACACGCTGATGGGCGACCTGGGCACCTCCGACAAGGTACGCGTGCTGCTGGCCCAGGCCCTGTTCGGCAACCCCGACGTGCTGCTGCTCGACGAACCGACCAACGGCCTCGACGCCGAAACCGTGCTGTGGCTCGAGAACTTCCTTGACTCGTTCCAGAACACGGTTATCGTGGTAAGCCACGACCGTCACTTCCTCGACGCGGTGTGTAACTACATGGCCGACCTGGACTTCTCGAAAATCACCATGTACCCCGGCAACTACTCGTTCTGGTACGAGTCGTCGCAGCTGGCTTTGCGCCAGCGCCAGGAGGTAAATAAGAAGACCGAAGACAAGCGCAAGGAGTTGGAAGAGTTCGTGCGCCGCTTCTCGGCCAACGCCTCTAAGTCCAAGCAGGCTACTTCGCGCCAGAAGCTGCTGCAGAAGCTCACGCTGGAAGAGATTAAGCCTTCGTCGCGCAAGTACCCGTATATCGCCTTCAAATCGGAGCGCGAGGCCGGCAACCAGCTGCTGTCGGTGGAGAATCTTTCGGCGACTATCGATGGCGAGACGGTGTTCCGCAACGTGTCCTTCTCTCTAGACAAGAAGGACAAAGTAGCCATCGTGAGCCGCGACGACCGCGCCGCCTCGCTGCTGTTCGACATCCTGTTTGAGCAGCGCAAGGCCGACAAGGGCGACTACAAGTGGGGCACTACCATCACCCCCTCTTACTTCCCGAAGGAAAACACCGAGTTCTTCGATACGGACCTGAACCTGGTGGACTGGCTGCGCCAGTACTCCACAGAGAAGGACGAATCGTTTATCCGCGGCTTCCTGGGCCGGATGCTGTTTTCGGGCGAAGAGTCGCAGAAAAAGTCGAACGTGCTGAGCGGAGGCGAGAAAGTGCGCTGCATGCTCTCCAAGATGATGATGGAAGCCGGCAACGTGCTCGTGCTCGACGACCCGACCAACCACCTGGACCTGGAAAGCATCACGGCCCTGAACAACTCGCTGCGGGACTTCCCGGGCTCCATGCTCTTCGCTTCGCACGATTTGCAGTTCATCGACACCATCGCCAACCGCATTATCGAACTCACCCCGGAGGGAATTATTGACAAGCGGATGTCGTATGAGGAATACCTTGCCGACGAGAATATTAAGGCTCAGCGCCAGCGCATGTACCAGACGGTGGGTGCGTAACTGCTGAAATCGGAAGGCCGCGGATGCAACGATCCGCGGCCTTTTCGTTACTTACACTCACACGCCCTCACACGCCCTGCTCTTATGAAGCGCTTTTTGCTGGTGGCCGCGCTCAGCACCGCCGCACTTTTTGCCTCCCACACCGATGCTCAGGCCCAGCGTACGGACAGCACCTACGTGAAGCCGCAGCTGCCCACCGGCCCGCCCGCTCTGCCCCCCACAGCTCCGCCCACGCGCCCGCCCCAAACCACGCAGCCCCAACAGCCCGTGCAGCAGGTACCGACGCAACCGCAGCAGCCCACGCGCCCACCCGGCGGCATCGACGACGACGGCCGCTCGGCCCAGCCGCTGCCCGGCTCCCGGCCGCAGCAGCCAGCCGCAGCGCCCACGCAGCGCCCCGGCGGGGGCATCGACGACGACGGCCGCCCCGCCCAGACGCTCCCGCAGAACGGCACTGTGCCCGGCGCTACGGTGCAGCAGGAGTACCAGCCCAGCAAGTACTTCATCTACGGTAACCTGAGCCTCGGCCTCACCTCGAACTACGTCGGCGGCGTGTTCTACAACGTGGGGGCATCCCCGGCCCTGGGCTACCGCCTCAATTCGCGCGTGGCCGTAGGGCCCGGCCTTGTGTACTCGCACAGCGCCTACACCATTCCCAGCCGGTCGCGCGCGCCTGGCACCCCGAAGAACATCACCGGTAACAACCTTGGCCTGAAGGTCTTCGGGCAGGTGATTGTTTACAAGCAGTTCTTTATCCACGCCGAGTACGAAGTCACTAAAGCTGAAATCATCAGCGAAGCGGTGGCCGGCAACCAGGTGTTTGTGGGCAAGACCAAAGCCACGGTGCGCACGCCCCTGCTCGGCGCGGGCTACCGGCAGCAACTCGGCGACAAGTTTGCCACCGACATTGCCATCCTGTACAACTTCAACGACGGCCTGGACAACAACATCTACGGCCAGCCCGTGATTCGCTTCAGCCTGCTCTACGATTTGGGCAAATAACCGCCCGGCGCGCCAAACACGAAAAGGGCGGCTCCCAACAATGGGAGCCGCCCTTTTCGTGTTTTTCAGACAGAATTATCGGAAGCGGCCTCAGACGGCACTGCCGCGTATCAGACGCAGCACCACGGCGATGATGGCAATTACCAGCAGGATGTGAATCAGGTTACCCATGCCGAAGCTGTTGAAGCCAAACAGGCCGAGCAGCCAGAGAATGATCAGGATGACGGCGATGATGTACAGTAGGTTGCCCATGGCGGGGGAAGGATTTAGGTGAGAGGTGTTGGTTGAGAGAACGTCGACAGTGCACCCCGGTTGTATCCAGTTTGAAAGCCGGCCGGCAGGGCAGTCTGCGGTTTTGTACGCGGGGTTGTACAAAAGGATATGAAAGGCCAGAAAAAATATTTGCACACATAGTTGCATAACTATGTAGCTGACTGATTTTCTGCGCCAAAACATTTTATGGCTTGGCCGGTTATGCCGGACCGGCTCCGTAGCATACCCCAAACAATAACTTGGGTGGCCCCGCCCATTCGGTTAGTTTTGCCGCGGCTTGCGGTGTCAGGCCACTTTTGCTCATTTCCCTCTCCTCATTCCCACCACACATGCTGAACGTTGCCGTTATAGGCTCGGGCACCATGGGCAATGGCATTGCCCACGTGTTTGCCCAGCACGGTTTTCCGGTTACCCTGATTGACTTGAACCAGGCCGCCCTCGACAAAGCCTGGACCACCATCGGCAAAAACCTGGACCGCCAGGTAGCCAAAGGCGGCTTGAGCGAAGACGACAAAACCGCCACCCTGGGGCGCCTGCAGCGCAGCACCTCCCTGGCCGACGCCGTGCGCGACGCCGGCTTGGTGGTGGAAGCGGCCACCGAAAACGTAAATATCAAGCTCGACCTGTTCCGCCAGCTCGACGAGCTTACGCCCGCTCACTGCATCCTGGCCACCAACACGAGCAGCATCAGCATCACCAAGATTGCTGCCGTCACCAACCGCCCCGATAAGGTTATCGGCATGCACTTCATGAACCCGGTGCCAGTAATGAAGCTGGTGGAGGTGATTCGCGGCTACGCTACCTCCGACGAGGTAACGGAGCAGATCATGACCCTGTCGCGGCAGCTGGAGAAGGTGCCCACGGAGGTCAACGACTACCCCGGTTTCGTGGCCAACCGCATCCTGATGCCGATGATCAACGAGGCCATCATCACGCTGCACGAGGGCGTGGCCGGCGTGGAGGAAATCGACACGGTGATGAAGCTGGGTATGGCGCACCCCATGGGCCCGTTGCAGCTGGCCGATTTCATCGGCCTGGACGTGTGCCTGGCCATCCTGCGCGTGCTGCACGACGGCTTGGGCAACCCCAAGTACGCCCCCTGCCCGCTGCTGGTAAATATGGTAATGGCCGGCCGCCTCGGCGCCAAGTCGGGCGAAGGCTTCTACAGCTGGACGCCGGGCAGCAAGGAGCTGGTGGTAGCCCCGCGCTTCCGCTCGTAGGCCGAGGCGGATACCGCGCGCTTGCTTACTTCTAAAGAGGCCCCGCTGCCAGCAGCGGGGCCTCTTTATAGTTAGTAGCAGACCGATGCGGCTGGCAAGCGGCGGCCTGCCGACAGTTGAAAAGCAAGTTGTTTTTGCCAGCCACGAGCTAACCCGCTCCAAGAAAGGCGGCAACGCTGATCCAGTGGCCTTTTCACGTGCTACAGGTGCTGCTTGGCCGGCGCTTTGGCAGCTTGCAACTTTCCGGCACGAAATACGCTTAACCATATTCCACACCTTATCCCCCTCCCATCATGGAAATTGCAACCTTTGGGGCCGGCTGCTTCTGGTGCGTCGAGGCCGTATTTCAGAACCTGCGCGGCGTTGAAAAAGTCGAATCGGGCTACACCGGCGGGCGCATTGCCAACCCCACCTACAAGGAAGTATGCTCGGGCCTGACGGGCCACAACGAGGCTATCCGAATCACCTTCGACCCGCAGGTCATTAGCTTCGAGGAACTGCTCGAAATCTTCTGGAAAACCCACGACCCGACGACCCTGAACCGCCAGGGCAACGACGTGGGCACGCAGTACCGCTCGGGCATCTACTACCACAACGACGAGCAAAAACGCCTGGCCGAAACCTACAAGCACAAGCTCAACGAGGCCCAGGCCTTCGACAAGCCCATTGTGACGGAAATCCTGCCCGCCGCGCCCTTTTACAAGGCCGAGGACTACCACCAGAATTACTACAATCAGAACAGCTCGCAGCCTTACTGCCAGTTCGTGGCCAAGCCCAAGGTGGACAAGGTCAAGGCGCTGTTCGGCGACAAGCTCAAGGCTACCGCCTGAGTTAGCTCGTTTCCGGCCCAACTGCTTACCACAAACGCAAAGCCGCCCCAGCCATCTTGGCCGGGGCGGCTTTTTTGCGGGCAAGACCAGTACGCCCTTCGGGGCCTATATATTCATGCCACCGGTCAGCTCGATGCGCTGGCCATTGAGCCAGCGGGCGGCGTCGGTGCAGAGGAAGGCCACCACGCCGCCGATGTCGTCGGGCTCGGCGGTGCGGCCCAGAGCCGTCATCTGGGCTACCCAGGCGCGGATTTCGGGCGTGTCCGTCATGGTCCCGCCCCCGAAGACGGCGCCGGGCGCCACCGCGTTGGCCGTAATACCCCGCGGCCCCAGTTCCAGGGCCAGGGCGCGCGTAAATACCTCCACGGCACCTTTCATGGCGGCATAGGCCGAGACGCCCGCGAAGGAACTGCGCGTGACGGCCGAGGAAACGTTGACGATGCGGCCGCCATCGCGCAGCAGGGGCAGCGCCCGCTGCGTGAGGAAGTACACGCCCTTGAAGTGGATGTTCAGCATCTCGTCGAACTGCCCCTCGGTCATCTCGGCAAAGGGGGCGCTCAGGCTGGTGCCGGCGTTGTTGATGAGGAAGTCGAACCGGTCGGTGTCGAAAGTGTCGCGCAGCACGGCCGTCACCTGCACAAAGAAGGCGTCGAAGGTGCTCAGGTCGGCCGCGTCCAGGGGCAGGGCCACGGCCCGGCGGCCCAGGGCTTCGATGTCGGCCACCACGGCCTGGGCCTCGGCCTGCTGGGTGCGGTAAGTCAGGATGACGTCGATGCCCTGCTGGGCCAGTTTCAGGGCCATGTCCTTGCCCAGGCCCCGGCTGCCACCGGTGAGCAGGGCGATGTTGGAAGTGCTCATATAGAGTGCGTTTGTCGCGTTAATTGGAACACGACAAAGGTCCCCTGCCCCGCGGCTGGCCACGTTGTACGCCGCAATCAGCTTGTTGTACAAATCAAGCCGACACGGCCTGCTGGGTGCGAAACACGCCGGGACTTACAGCGGCGTAGCGGCGGAAGAAGTGCGAGAAGTGCGCCACGTCGACGAAGCCCAGGCAGTCGGCAATTTCCCAGAGGGTCCAGTCGGTCTGGTGCAGCAGGGCCTTGGCTTCCTGGGCCACTCGCCCGGCAATGAGGTCGGTGGTAGTGCGGTTGGTGCTGTCCTTAAGCACCTTGTTGAGGTGATTCACGTGCACGGCCAGCGCGTCGGCAAAGTCCTTGGCCGTGCGCAGCGGCACGCGCTGCTGGGGCGAGGTAAGCGGAAACTGCTGCTCCAGCAGTTCCACGAAGCGCGAGGAAAGCCGGGCGGCCGCCGAGTGCGCCGGCTGCACCACGGCCACGGGCTGCCGCTTCTGCCCCAGGTGCAGCAGCTCCAGCACGTAGGCCCGGAGCAGGTCGTACTTGTAGGTGTAATCCGACGCCAGCTCCTGGTGCATCTGGGCAAACAGGGCCTCGGCCCGGTCGGCCTCGGCGGGCGTGAGCTGAAACACGGGGTAGCCGCTGGTGCGGAACAGGGGCAGCTCGTCGGGGGTGAGGCCGCCGAGGACGGGCAGCAGAAACTCGGCCGTGAACAGGCAAAACTGGCCCTGCTGCACCTCGGCGGGCCGCCACTGAAACGACACCTTGGGCGTGGAAAACACCAGCGCGTCGGGCTCGATGGTGATGGTCTGGTCGGCGTACTCGGTGCGGCTGCGGCTGCGCAGCAGGCTTATCTTGTAGAACGAGCGGCACGGGTACGGCGTACCGGGCTGCAGCTGAGCGGCCGGCCACAGGTCGGCCAGATCAAACACGTTGAAGTGGCCGGCTTCGCGCTGAATGCCTTTGGGCAGCAGCGCGCTCAGGTCGGTGCCGGTGCAGGGGGCCAGCTCCTGGTAGAGGGCATTCAGGTCGGTAGTGGTCATGACAGCGGAGGAATCAGCCTGAGGAACCCATCAGGATGCGGAAAGTTTGGGGCGCAGGGATGGCGGGCGGGCCGTCTGCCTGCGTTGGGGTGAGGCCGCGGCGGGCGCGGCACCCGCCATCAGTGGCCGGGACCTGCCCGGGACAAAACCTGGGGAGTGAATGCCCGCCAAATTCCCGGGTGAAGCTACCCACCGAGCCATATTTTTTGCCTGAACTGCTGCAGGATAGGCTTCATCGACCCTAGCTGGACACCAACCCTGCGGCGTACTGGCCGTAACAACGGCACGCCGCATTACACGCCACACCCTCACCATTCACCACCAGCACCGAATATGGGCAAGTGCGTTCTGATTATCCACGGCGGCGCCGTGAACACCGATCCGGCTACCATTCCGCCGGAAAAGGAAGAAAAACTCAAGCAGGGCCTGAAACAGGCCCTGATGGCTGGCTACGAAATCCTGGAGCGCGGCGGCGTCGCGCTCGACGCGGTGGAAGCGGCCGTGAAAAGCATGGAGGATAACCCGCTGTTCAACGCCGGGCGCGGGGGCATGTTCAACATCAACGGCGAGGTGGAAACCGAATCCTCCATCATGGATGGGGCCACGCTGCGCGGCGGGGCCGTGAGCGGCCTGAAGCTCATCAAGAACCCCGTCAGCCTGGCCCGGCTGGTGATGGAGAAGTGCAAGCACTCCTTCCTCACGGCCGAGGGCGCGCAGGAATTTGCCCTGTCGCAGGGCCTGCCCCTGCAGGATCCGAACTACTTCAAGACTGACGAGCAGCGGGACGAGTGGCTGGAAATCATTCAGGAAGCCGAAGCCGAGCACGCCAACAAGCACGACACCGTGGGCGCGGTGGCGCTGGACATGCACGGCAACCTGGCTATGGCCACCAGCACCGGCGGCATCGAGGGCAAGCTGCGCGGCCGGGTGGGCGACAGCTGCATCTTCGGGGGCGGCGGCTACGCCAACAACGAGGTGTGCGCCGTCTCGACCACCGGCGACGGGGAAATCATCATGCTGGCCGGCGTGGCGCACGAGGTATACGCCCTGCGCAAGTACAAGAAACGGAGCATCACCCAAGCCGCCCGCGAAGCCGTGGAGGTGTACGCCGATAAGCTCCAAGGCGACCGGGGCATCATCGCCCTGGACCCGGAGGGCAATGTGGCCATAGAATCGAACACCAACGTGATGCGCTGCGCCTACCAGGTAGACGGCGAGGAACCCTTCGTGGCCGTCTGGAAAGAGGAGTTGGAGCAGCATTTCAAGTAGGCTTCACCCAACAAAAAAGCCCGGCTGCAATGGCCGGGCTTTTTTATTGGCGGGCGGGTAGTTACACGGCCACGTTATGCTCGCGCAGGGCGTCGTTGAGCGAGGTCTTCAGGTCCGTGGAGGGCTTGCGCTGGCCGATGATCAGGGCGCAGGGCACCTGGAACTCGCCGGCCGGGAACTGCTTGGGCAGCGAACCGGGAATGACCACCGAGCGCGGCGGCACGTAGCCGCGGTACTCCTTGCCCTCGGGCGTGCTCACGTCGATGATGCGGGTGCTGCCGGTGATGGTCACGCCCGCCCCGATAACGGCTTCCTTGCCGATGTGGCAGCCTTCGACCAGGATGCAGCGCGAGCCGATGAAGGCGCCGTCTTCCACAATTACCGGCGAAGCCTGTACCGGCTCCAGCACACCGCCCAGGCCCACGCCACCCGAGAGGTGCACGTGCTTGCCCACCTGCGCGCACGAGCCCACAGTGGCCCAGGTGTCCACCATGGTGCCTTCGCCCACGTGGGCGCCGATGTTCACGTACGAGGGCATCATGATGACGCCGGGCGCTAGGTAGGCGCCGTAGCGGGCCACGGCCGGGGGCACCACGCGCACCTGCTGCGGGGCGTAGTTGGTCTTGAGCTTCATCTTATCGTGAAACTCAAAAATGCCTACTTCCTCGGTCTTCATTTGCTGCAGCGGGAAGTACAGAATGACGGCTTTTTTCACCCAGTCATTCACCTGCCAGGAGCCGTCTTCGGCGGCCGAAGGCTCGGCTACGCGCAGCAGGCCGCGGTCGAGGTGGTCGATAACGTTGCGGATGGCGTCCTGGGTGGCGGCGTCCTGCAGCTTGCTGCGGTCGGCCCAGGCCGCTTCGATGAGGGTCTGAATGTCAGTCATAAAGTCAGATGTGACGAAAAGTTGTACGAGCATCGGGTGCCGACGGAGGCGCGAAAGTAGTAGGTTTGGCTTTGTGCTGCCTCACTCCCGCCCTGCGCCGCTCATCCTTTTGGCTTCCGTCCTGAAGCCCGTGGACGACACGCGCATGTTCGAGAAATTCGGCCGCACCTTGGCTGATGCCGGCTACCGGGTGGCCGTGGCGGGCCGCGGCACTGCCCAGGCTTCTCAGGCCAGCGGCATTACCCAGCGCGTACTTTTCCAAGGTCAGCGGCTCGGCTTGGATCGGCTGGCCGCGCAGGGCCGCTACTGGCGGCTGCTACGGCAAGCGCAGCCGGCCTTGGTGGTGGTGCATGCGCCCGAACTGCTGCCGCTCACACTGCTCTGGCACCGGCTCACCGGCCGGCCCTTCCTCTACGACGTGCGCGAGAACTACGCCCTGAATATTCGCACGCAGCAGGTATACCGCGGTGGCCTGAAGCGCCTGCTGGCCCGCGCCGTAGGTTGGGTAGAGTCTCACGCAGCCCACCGCGCCGCGGCCGTGCTGCTGGCCGAGCGCAGCTACGCCCAGGAGCTGCCCTGGCTGCCCCGGCACTGCACCGTGGTACTGGAAAACAAGTACGCGCCGCCCGCCGCGCCCGCATCTGCCGCGGCGGCCGTAACTCTGCCCACCACGGAGCAACCCCTGCGCCTGCTGTTCACCGGCACCAGCTCCGCCCTCACCGGCGTGTTCGACGCCATCGACTTTGCCCGGCAGCTACGCGGCGCCTGGCCGCAGCTCACGCTTACCATCATCGGCTACTGCCAGCAACCGCCCGAGCTGGCGCGGCTGCGGCAGCTGGCCCAGGCCCACGCCGACTGGCTGCGCGTGGTGGGTGGCGCCCAACCCGTGCCGCACGCGGCTATTGTGGCCGAAATTGGGCACCACCACCTCGGCCTGCTGCCGTACCGGGAGCACCCCAGCTCCTGGCGCTGCTTGCCGACCAAGCTCTACGAATACCTCGCCAGCGGCCTGCCCGTGCTCATTCCGCCGAACCCATTGTGGACGGCTGAGGTCCAGCGCTACCAGGCAGGGCTTACCGTAGCTTTTGACCGCCCCCTCCCCGACGCGCAGGCTCTGGCCCGACAGCTCAGCGGCCAGCGTTTCTACCCAAGCGGCCCGCCCGCAGAGGCGCTCTGGTCGTCGGAAGCGCCGCGGCTGCTGGGCGTTGTTCGGCAGGCGCTGGGGCTGCGGTCGGAAACTGCGCCTTTCCCTGCCACGTTCTAAGCCCGGTGCTATTGTTATCTTTGGCGCCTTTTTCCCCGCAAAAAAACCGCTCCGCTTCTTTCCGCACCCCATCAACATCATGTCTCAACTGTATTCCGCCGAAATTGCCGGCATGGGCCACTACGTGCCTTCCCGCGTAGTCACCAACGCCGACCTCGAAAGCCTCATGGAAACCACCGACGCGTGGATTCAGGAGCGCACGGGCATTCAGCAGCGCCGCTGGTTCAACGAAGGCGAAGACACCACCGCCAACATGGGCGCCCGCGCCGCCCGCATGGCACTGGAGCAAGCTGGCCTCACGCCCGACGACGTGCAGCTCATCGTCTTCGCCACGCTCTCGCCCGACTACCTGTTTCCCGGTTCGGGCGTGCTGCTGCAGCGCGAGCTGGGCATCAAGGACCCCATACCGGCCTTCGACGTGCGCAATCAGTGCTCGGGCTTTATCTACGCCCTCTCGCTGGCCGATCAATTCATCAAAACCGGCATGTACGAAACGGCCTTGGTCGTAGGCTCCGAAATCCACTCCTCGGGCTTGGATAAGTCGACGCGCGGCCGGGCCGTATCCGTCATCTTCGGCGACGGTGCCGGGGCAGCCGTGCTGCGCCGCAGCTCGCGCGAGGGCCACGGCATCCTGAGCACCCACCTGCACGCGCAGGGCGAGTTTGCCGAGGAGCTGATTACCAAGGAGCCGGGCTCCAACCGCGAAAACCGCGTGCAAGTGGTGCTCGATGATCCGGAGGCCATGTACCCCTACATGAACGGGCAGCAGGTGTTTAAGCACGCTGTGACGCGCTTCCCGGAGGTCATCAACGAAGCGTTGCAGACCAACGGCTACCAGCCGTCCGACATCGACCTGCTCATCCCGCACCAGGCCAACCTGCGCATCACGCAGTACGTGGGCCAGAAGATGGGCCTGGGCGCCGACAAGGTGTTCAGCAACATCCAGAAATACGGCAACACCACCGCCGCCTCGGTGCCGCTGGCCCTGAGCGAAGCCGTGCAGGAAGGCCGCGTGAAGTCCGGCGACCTGGTGTGCCTGGCCGCCTTCGGCTCGGGCTTCACCTGGGCCTCGGCGCTGATCAAGTGGTAGACCGATAGACGTTGTTTCTATCATCCTGCCATCTGTCCTCCGCAACGCGAAGGACCTTACCGCTGCAGAACGGCCATCGACACGACGACTCCGTGCCAGCGCGATAAGGCCCTTCCCTACGCTCAGGATGACAAAGGCCAGATTAGCGAGGCAGACGCAATGCGTCTGCCTCGCTTTTTTTTGGGACCTTTGCCCCGATTCGCCCTAGTGCTTTCGTTTCCCACCCAGCTTTTACCGCGTTGCCCAGCCACACCGAGGAAAACTACCTGAAGGCTATCTATAAGCTGTACGAAGCCGAGCCCGGCGCCGAAGTCAGCACCAACAGCATTGCGGAAGCGCTGCAGACGCGGCCGGCATCGGTGACGGATATGCTGCGCCGCCTCGGCGAGAAAGGCCTGCTGAGCTACCAGCGCTACCGCGGCGTACTGCTCACGGCCGAGGGCCGGCGACTGGCCCTGCTCACCATTCGCAAGCACCGCCTCTGGGAAGTATTTCTGGTGCAGAAGCTGGGCTTTGCCTGGGACGAGGTGCACGACGTAGCCGAGGAAATGGAGCACATCAGCTCCCCGCTGCTGGTGCGCCGCCTCGACGAATTCCTGGGCTTCCCCGAAGTGGACCCGCACGGTGACCCGATTCCGCGCGAAGACGGCGCCATGCTCCGCCCCCAGCACCGCCTGCTGGCGGAGTTGCAACCGGGGCAGCAAGGCTTGGTCGTAGCCGTTAAGAATACTTCCCAACCCTTCCTGCAGTACCTCAACAAAGTAGGCCTGGGCCTGGGCAGCCGCATTGAAGTATTGGATAAAATCATCTTCGATAACTCATTAGAAATAAGCATTAATAACCTACCCAAAACCCAGATATCTGCCGAAGTAAGCCGCAACCTGTTTGTTACGTTTTAGGCAGTGAATTGGTGAGATGGTGAAATGGTGAGTGTCGTTCTGATTGCGCACAATGCGCGGTTCTGCACCTCCTAAATATCAACTCACAATTCACCATCTCACCAGTTCACCACATGCTTCCTCTCGCCCTTTCCGATACCATCGTTGCCCTCTCCACGCCGTCCGGTGCCGGCGCCATTGCCGTGGTGCGCCTGTCGGGCCCCGCGGCCATAGGCCTGACCAACGAGGTGTTCCGCGGCAAGGACCTCGCCGCGCAGCCGGGCCACACGCTGCATTACGGCACCATCCGCGACGAGGAAAAAATCCTGGACGAAGTGGTGGTGAGCCTGTTTCGCGGGCCCCATTCCTACACCCGCGAGGACGTGGTCGAAATCAGCACCCACGGCTCCGACTACATCGTGCGCGAGCTGCTGGCCCTGCTGGTGCGCCGGGGCGCCCGCCTGGCCGAGCCGGGCGAATTCACCAAGCGCGCCTTCCTGCACGGGGCCTTCGACCTGGCCCAGGCCGAGGCCGTGGCCGATTTGATTGCCGCCGATTCGGCCCTGCAGCACCGCGTGGCCCTGAACCAGATGCGCGGCGGCTTCTCCCGTGAGCTGGCCGATCTGCGCCAGCGCCTCATCGATTTTGCCGCCCTGCTGGAGCTGGAGCTGGACTTCGGCGAGGAAGACGTAGAGTTTGCCGACCGCTCGGGCCTGCTACGGCTGCTCACCGAAGTGAAGACCTTGGTGCAGCGCCTGCTGCGCTCCTTTGAGCTGGGCAACGTCATCAAAAACGGCGTGACCACCGTCATTGCCGGCCGCCCCAACGCGGGCAAGAGCACCCTGCTCAACGCGCTGCTCAACGAGGAGCGCGCCATCGTGTCGGCCATTCCGGGCACCACCCGCGACTTTATCGAGGACGAAGTCAGCCTGGAGGGCATCAAGTTCCGCTTCGTGGACACGGCCGGCCTGCGCGACACCACCGACGTGGTCGAGGCCATCGGCGTGGAGCGTACCCGCCAGCGCGTGCAGCAGGCCGCCGTGGTGCTCTACCTTTTCGACCTGGGCACCGCCACGCCCGCCGAGGTTGCCGCCGATGTAGCTGCATTGCCCCTGCCCGCTGGCGCCAGCCTGCTGCTCGTGGGCAATAAGCGGGACGAAGCCCCTGCGGCAGCCGTAACCGAGCTGAAGGCGGCCTACCCAGATATGCTCCTGCTATCGGCCGCCAGCCACAACGGCCTCGACGAGCTGCGGCAGCGCCTGCTGGCCACCGTGCGCAAAGAAGGCCTCGATGCCGGAGCCGCCACCATTGTGACCAACCTGCGCCACGCCCGCAGCCTGGAAGTAGCCGCCGAGGCCCTGACGGCCGTGCAGCACGGCCTGCAGCACGGCCTGGGCACCGAGCTGGTCGCTTCCGACCTGCGCCGTGCGCTGCGGGCCCTGGGCGAAATCACCGGCGACATCAGCTCCGACGATTTGCTGGGCAGCATCTTCACGCGCTTCTGCATTGGGAAGTAGGCCCGCGCCATAGCGCGGGCCTATGCGCCGGTTTCTACCGCTGGTTTATCGGTGCTGCTCGTAATGATTGACCGACAGCGCACCACGCAGATGCGCCAACTCGGCATCCGTCAGCGGCGGGGCCTGCCCGGCCGCAATGGCCTCGCGCAGTTGCTGCTCGGTACGTATGCCGAGCACCGCCGCCGTGATGGCCGGCTGCGCCAAGGCAAACTGCACCGCCGTTTCCGCCATCGGGCGCGGTGGCTGGACGGCCGTCTGCACGGCCTGGGCGGCGCGGGCTACTTCCGCGGCCGAATAGTTCAAGTAGGGCTTGGCCGGCTTGCCCGCCAGCAAGCCCTGGGCGAAGCTGCCACGGGCCAGCACGCTGATGCGGTGCTCGTGCAGCGACGCCAGACTGCTTTCCTCTGGCCGGCGGTCGAGCAGGCTGTACTGCATCATCACGCTGGTTAGGCCGGCGCGGCGCACGTACTCGCGAATGACGTTCGGCCGGATGGAGGAAATACCGTACGCCCGGATTTTGCCCTGCTGCTTGAGCAACTCAAACGCTTCGATGGTCTCCTCAATCGGGTCCCCGATGGTGCCCCCGTGCAGCTGGTACAGGTCGATGTAGTCGGTTTCAAGGCGGCGCAGGCTGCCTTCCACCGCCTGCAGAATGTATGCCTTCGTCGGGTTCCAGTCCCAGCCCTTGCCATCGGGCCGCCACTGGTTGCCCACCTTCGTGGCCAGCACCGCCTCTAGGCGCCGCCCGCGCAACGCCTTGCCCACGGTGACTTCGTTTTCACCCTGCTGGTACAGGTCGGCCGTGTCAAAGAAGTTGATGCCGCCCTCCAGGGCTTGGTGCAGCAGGCGGGCATTGGCCGCGTGGTCGTCGCCAAGCGACATGCAGCCGAAGCTGATTTCACTCACGCGCAGGTCGGAAGTACCGAGGGGTTGGAGCTTCATTGGACACGGATTAGAATCAGTCAATAAGCCAGGGCAAGGCGAAATTGTTGCCGCGGGTCGAGAGGCGTGCATTTGCACGGGCGAGAGCAGCAGGCCCTTGCCGTGGCCTTAGCATTCGGGAACCGACCTTAAAAATTTTTAACCTTAGCCAGAGCGGTTTAACTTTTCTAATTGGCAGTCAAGGCCAAACATCCGCCCAGCTTCATTTGTACTACACCCAGGGCGATGCAAACTCGCCGCCGGGTTGCAGGGCAAAGTGCTAATGCCGTACTTCGCCCCTGCACGCCACCCACTCCCTGTCCACTAATCAGTTTGTAATGGCAGAAACCGCTGAAATTATCCTCGACGGCAAATCGTACACGATGCCGGTGTTCGAGGGTACGGAGAACGAAAAAGCTCTCGACATCAACAAACTCCGCGACCAGACCGGCTACGTAACGCTGGACTCTGGTTACAAGAACACCGGTGCTACCAAAAGCGCCATCACCTTCCTCGACGGCGAAGAAGGCATCCTGCGTTACCGCGGCTACCCCATCGAGCAGCTGGCCGAAAAGTCCAGCTTCCTGGAAGTGGCTTACCTGCTGATCTACGGCACGCTTCCGACCGAAGCCGAGCTGAAGGACTTCTCGGGCCAGATTACCAAGCACACCCTCGTGCACGAGGACGTGCGCAAGATTTTCGACGGTTTCCCGTCGGCGGCCCACCCGATGGCCATCCTGTCCTCGCTCATCTGCGCCCTGACGGCTTTCTACCCCGAAAGCGTGTCGCCGGACCTGAGCAAGGAGGAAATCGACCTGAACGTCATCCGTCTGATGGCCAAGCTGCCCACCATTGCAGCCTGGACCTACAAAAACCAGATGGGTCACCCGCTGAACTACCCGCGGAACGATATGGACTACGCGTCCAACTTCCTGCACATGATGTTCAGCTTCCCCACCGAGAAGTACGAGCTGAACCCGGTGGTGGTAAGCGCCCTGAACAAGCTGCTCATCCTGCACGCCGACCACGAGCAGAACTGCTCCACCTCGACGGTGCGCCTCGTAGGCTCGGCCAACGCCTCGCTCTACGGCTCGGTTTCGGCCGGTATCAACGCCCTGTGGGGCCCGCTGCACGGCGGTGCCAACCAGGAGGTTGTCGAGATGCTCGAAGCCATTGAGCGCGACGGTGGCGACACCAGCAAGTTCATCGCCAAGGCCAAGGACAAGAACGACTCCTTCCGCCTGATGGGCTTCGGCCACCGCGTGTACAAGAACTTCGACCCGCGCGCCACCATCATCAAGAAGGCCGCCGACGAGGTACTGACCGCTCTGGGCCTGCAGGACAGCCCGTTGCTGAAAATCGCGAAGGAGCTGGAGCAGGCTGCCCTCACCGACGAGTACTTCGTGCAGCGCAAGCTGTACCCGAACGTGGACTTTTACTCGGGCATCATCTACAAAGCCCTGGGCATCCCCACGGAGATGTTCACGGTAATGTTCGCTCTAGGTCGCCTCCCCGGCTGGATTGCCCAGTGGAAAGAGATGCGCGAGAACAAGGAGCCCATCGGCCGCCCGCGCCAGATCTACGTGGGCGAGAAAGAGCGCAACTACGTGCCGATCAACGAGCGCGGCTAGTCAGCCTCTTCTCTTAACTGCATAAAAAAACGCCAGCCCCAAAAAGGCTGGCGTTTTTGCGTGTGGGCCGGCTGCTGCAACAGCCTACCCTAAAGCAAAGCACTGAGTAAGCGAGAGTGAAACGTGGTGAGTGAAAGCGAATGGTTGCCGGGGCTCAGCGTTGTTCGGTAGATGAGCCCAGGGCCGTCATGTTGGCGCGGGTGCGCTGGTAGGCCGCCAGCTGACGCGGCCATAGAATGGCGGCCATATCCCACTCGTAGTTGTCCTGCAGCTCGGCTAGGCGCTGGTCGAGGGTAGCCGAATCATTAGCAAAGCGGCCTTTCAGCTCTTGAGTGGCCGCCAGCAGGTTCAGGTTGAGGCGGCGCACCTTCACGAACTGGGCTTCGTTCAGGGGCACTTTCTGGGCCATCTGCTGGGTCAGCGTGGTGGCGCGGTCGTTGAGCGTGGGCTCCTGGGCCTGGGCGTGGCTGGCCGCAGTCAGCACAAGGGCCGCTGCCGCGGCCAGGCAAAACAGTTTGTTCATAACGGTGGAGAAATTAACGGTGAAGCATCGGGAAAAGAAGCAAAACAGCCCTGCCGTGTGAGCTCGGCAGGGCTGTGGTTGGCATTAGCGGCCGCTGGGCAGGCCCAGGGCAGTCATGCTTTCCTGGCTTTGCTTATAGGCTACCAGTTGGGCCGGCCGGAGCAACATGGCCAGCTCGGTGTGGTAGCTCACCTGGGTTTCGGCCATGCGCATGTCCCGGATTTCGGGGTCAGCCGCGAAACGCTCCTTCAGGTCTTCCATCGTGCTGAGCATGCTCAGGTTGAGCTGCCGCAGCTTGAGGTACTGCCCTTCGTCGAGTTTCATCTTGCTGGCCATGGCCCGCGTCAGCGCAGTAGCCCGGGTGTGCAGGCCCTTGGGGCTGCCGTTTTCGGGGTCCGAGGCAGCTTTCGTGGCCTGGTGCAGTCCTACGGCCAAAACGGCCAACAGTAGGATCTTCTTCATGGGACTGGGGTATGAAGGTTGGACAATGGAAAAAAGGGTTTAAGTGATGACAAAGAGCTAGACCCGGTTCTGGCGCAGTAGTTGGCCTACTTTGCCGGGGTTGGGTTCGGACCAAATGTGAGGAAAGGAAAATGAAACTCCAAAAAGAAATTTTGTAACTATTTTATTCAATGACTTTTATCAAAAGCATACATTATCCTAATTATCAGATCATTAATCCACATGCCGATAAGCACTGATATAGCACAAAAAAAAGTCAAAAGGGCTGCCGCGCAGTGCGCGGCAGCCCTTTTGACGAGGGTTTCGGGCCAGTAAAAGGGATTAGAGGATGCGGAACTCGATGCGGCGGTTCTGCTGCCGGTGCTCATCCGAATCGTTGACCACGAGGGGCTTCGATTCGCCGTAGCCGCGGAAACGCAGCCGCTCCGCCTTTACCCCGTGCTCTACCAGGTAGCTGTACACCGACTTAGCCCGGTTTTTCGACAGCACCATGTTGTCGTCATCAGTGCCTACATCGTCCGTATGACCCGAAATTTCCACCTGCACGTCTGGGTACTGGCTCATGAACTTGATCAGCCGGTTCAGTTCGGTGCGGGAGTTGGGCTTCAGGGCGTACTCCTTAGTATCGAAGAAGAGGTTGTTGAGGACAATGGCCCGGCCGGCGCGCATCGGCTCGAGGTAAATATCGAGCGTGAGCGGGTCAAAGGAACGCTTGTCGGTGTAGTCGAAATTGAGGCTCTTCATCAGGTACTTATCCGCCACGGCGTACATGCCGTATTGGTGGCCTTCGTTGAGCACCACGGTGTAGTCGCCCTCCACCGGGTCGCTGGTCACGGCCTGGGTCAACTCGTCGGTTTTCAGGTCGTAGAGCTGCACGTCGGCCTGGATGGGCTTCTTCGTCACGGCGTCGTACACCCGGCCCTGGGCGTAGGTGCTCTGCTCGCGCGAGCGGATTTCCTTAGGCACTTCGAAGCTGAACAAATCCACCGGTCGGTCCCGCTCGGCCACGGCGGCCTCGGCCGGGCGGGTGCGGGAGCAGAAGCCGCGGCGGTTGTCGGAACTGATGAACAGCGAAGCTTCGTTTTCGAAAGTGTTGAGCGGGTAGCCCAGGTTTTCGGGCGCCGACCACTTGCCCGCATTCAGCGCGCTGCGGTACACATCGAGGCCGCCCATGCCCACCAGCCCATCGGTGACGTAGTAGAGCGTGGTGCCGCTGGCGTGGATGAACGGAGCCATGTCCTTGCCCGGCGTGTTGACCGGCGCGCCCAGGTTCCGGGCCAGGGACCAGGAGCCGTCTTCCTGCAGGGTGGTTACGTAGATGTCTTCCTGCCCCTGCCCGCCGCGGCGGTCGGAAGTGAAGTAGAGCGTGCGTCCGTCGGCCGAAAGGGTCGGCTGCGAGTCCCAGTTAGCGGAGTTGACGTTGCGGCCCAGGTTGCGCGGCTTGCTCCAGCTATTACCAGTGCGCCGCGAGATGTACAGGTCGCAGTTGCCGACGCCGCCGGGCCGGAAGCAGGAAGCAAACACCAGCGTTTTGCCGTCACCGGAAATGGAGCTGGCGCCCTCGTTGTACTGCGTGTTGATGGCCGAGGAAATCAGCTGCGGCGTGGCAAAGGAACCGTCCTTCTCCATGCGGCTCACCACGATGTCCTCATCCGACTCACCCGTTTTGCGAATGGTGTACACGAGAAACCGGTTATCGGCTGTCACCGTGGGGAAGTACTGGAAGCGGTAGGTGTTCAGCGGGTCACCGAGGCGCTGGGGCTGCTGGCCCACCGGGTTCTGCATGGCCTTCAGGGCAAACTCGCAGTTCTGCACCTGCTGCTGGGCCTTGGGAATGTTGCGCTGGCCCTTGGGCGCCACCTTCAGAAATTTGCGGTAGCCATCCAGCGCGGGCTGGTACTCACCCAGGCCCATGGCCAGCTCCCCGAGGTAGAAGTAATCGTTCATCCGGGCGGGGTCAAACGGCATCTTCTCAACACCTTGTCGGTACGCTTCGAAGGACGGCCGTATCTGACCCATGGCCTTGTAGAGCTGGCCTTTCAGCAGAAACGGCTCCCCGAGCGAGGGAAACTTCTGGTTGAGTGCCGTCAGGGTTTCGATGGCCTTCTCGAAGTCGCGGTCCTTGGCTTGCTGCTGGGCTTTCTCCCACAGATTCTTGGCCTTGGTATTGGTAATGGGCACTTTGGCTTGCGCAACTGCCGGCTGCAAGGGCAGCAGACAACCGGCAGCCACAACCAACAAGGGCAGCAACACGCGGCGCATACAGGGGGCGGCTAGGGAATGTCGAGGTACTTATGCGTCTGCAAGGACACCTGCCAGCGCGGGTTCTGCTTGACGTAATCGATGATGAGCGGCGTGACTTGGGCGGCTTTGCTCCACTCGGGCTGCAGGAACAGGCGGCACTCGGGCCCGACCTGCGCGGCGTGCTGCTCGGCCCAAGCAAAGTCGCTTTTGTGGAACACAACGACTTTCAGCTCGTGGGCATTGCGCAGCACTTCGGGTAGCGGGGCCTTGAATTTCTTGGGCGACAGGCAGATCCAGTCCCATTCGCCCGAGAGCGGGTGGGCCCCGGAAGTTTCCATCCAGGTTTGCAAGCCGGCTTCGTGCAGGGCTTTGGTCAGCGGGCCGAGGTCGTGCATGAGCGGCTCGCCGCCGGTAATGACCACGTTCTTGCCCGGGTGGGCTGAGGCCTGCGCGACGAGGTCAGCAATGGCCTGGCGCGGGTGCGCGTCGGCGTCCCAGGACTCTTTCACGTCGCACCAGTGGCAGCCGACGTCGCAGCCACCGAGACGGATGAAGTAAGCGGCCCGGCCGGCATTGGCGCCTTCGCCCTGAATGGTGTAAAACTGCTCCATCACCGGCAAGGCGGGGGCAGTAAGCGAAGCGGCAGCGGACAGGGTAGGCAGCGGGTAAAGCAAAGCGGAAACGTAGGGCAACAAATACAGCGCGGGCTGCCCGGTAAACGAAGGTACCCCCATTCGGAGTTTCCTCAGCCTCCCAGCAGCCCGACTTTAAAAATAGCATACCCCGCCGGCATTGGCAACGCCGACGGGGTATTTGTCTACTTTTTAGTGCAACTGCGCTTAGCGCGGGTACACCTCTCCCTTGGCCGCGCGCAGCGTATTCAGCAGCAGCATGGCAATGGTCATGGGCCCGACGCCGCCCGGCACAGGCGTGATGTACGAGCACAACGGCGCGACGCCGGCAAAGTCCACGTCGCCGCGCAGGGCCCAGCCGGCCTTCTTGCTGGCGTCCTCCACCCGGGTGGTGCCCACGTCAATAACCACCGCGCCGGGCTTCACCATGTCGGCCGTCACGAAGCCGGGGCGGCCCAGAGCGGCCACCAGAATGTCGGCCGTGCGGGTAATGCTGGCCAAATCCTGGGTACGCGAATGGCATAAAGTAACGGTGCAGTTGCCGGGCTCCAAGTTCTTAGCTAGCAGAATACTAACCGGCGTACCCACGATGTTGGAACGCCCGATAACTACGCAGTGCTTGCCGTCGGTGGGCAGCTCGTAGCGGCGCAGCAGTTCCACGATGCCCGAGGGCGTGGCGGGCAGCAGCGCGGGCAGGCCGGCCACCATGCGGCCGATGTTCATGGGGTGGAAGCCGTCGACGTCCTTCTCCGGCTTGATGGCCTCGATGACCTTGTTCGGGTCGATGTGCTTGGGCAGGGGCAGCTGCACGATGAAGCCATCGATTTCCGGGTCGTTGTTGAGGTCCTCCACTTGCTGGAGCAACTGCGCCTCGGTGATGTCGTCTTCGAAGCGCAGCAGCGTGGAGCCGAAGCCCACGGCCTCGCAGGCCAGCACCTTGTTGCGCACGTAGGTTTCGGAGCCGCCGTCGTGGCCCACGAGCACGGCCGCCAGGTGCGGCACCTTAAGGCCGGCAGCCTTGCGCTGCTCTACGTCAGCAGCTATTTCGCGCTTGATGTTCTCGGCGGTCTGCTTGCCGTCGATGAGGCGGTAGGTAGTGGCGTCGGGAGCAGTGGTCATATGTGAGAGAAGGGTTGAGTGTTCGAGGAGAATTTGGCTATGAACTGGCGTCAGCGGTTAAGCTTCTGATGTAATTCCCAATGTCACCATTAGCATTCAGAGCAGTGGTTCTAATTCCGCCAGCGGCCATGGGCTCATACCGGGTTCTGGTAAATAGCGTGTCCAAGCACCATGCGTTATCAGTTAGCAGCCGCTGGCCATCAGCAAAGGTGATACACAGACTCAGATTTGCATCGAGCACCACGTCCACGATTTGCAAGTCAGTCAAAGAGCCAATGCTGGCCGGTTCTTTGAACCATCCTCCTGATTTGCTGCCCTTTTTGTCTACAATTCGTCCTTGCTTCACTATCACCCACTCACTGCCGAGCTGTAGGTTCAAATCAGAGAAGTCCTGTTCTATTACCGCCCCAGTATTTGGGCGTGGCCCCAAACTGTGCAGCTTGATGGTGTGCTTCCGGCCGATGTACAGCTCATACGACTTCATCCAAGCTGCCCATACCGGCAACCCAACCATTGCTGCAAGCACCGGCCGAAACTCGTCGGGTGACAGAAAGCCCATGGTTGGATTGGCGGCGGTCATGCTTACTTCTCGCTGGTGGCTGCCGTAGCCGCTTCCGTGTTGCGGGCAATGGCTTCGCGGCCGGCTTTCAGGATAGCTTGCTCCATGGCGGGCCAGTCGTCGCGCCAGCGGAAGCGCAGCTCCTGGCCGCGACGGATGCGCTCTAGTTGGTCTTCGCTCGTGCAGTTTTGGGTCAGCGTGGTGCTATTCATTGGGAGTTGTTGTAAGTCACACAGCGCTTTTGCAAGAATTGCATGAAATGAAAGAAATGTAGGCGGTAAAAAAAACGCGCCGCAGGGGCGGCGCGTCTTGGGCATTAGTCGATTTTCAAAACGGCCAGGAAGGCCTCTTGCGGGATTTCCACGGAACCCACCTGGCGCATCCGCTTCTTGCCCTCTTTCTGCTTCTCCAGCAGCTTGCGCTTACGCGAAATGTCGCCGCCGTAGCACTTGGCAATTACGTTTTTGCGCAAGGCCTTCACCGTTTCGCGGGCCACGATTTTCTGCCCGATAGCGGCCTGAATGGCAATTTCGAACATCTGCCGCGGCAGCAGCTCCTTGAGCTTTTCGCAGAGGCGCTTGCCCCAGTCGTAGCTCTTGGAGCGGTGCACGATGGCCGAGAGGGCGTCCACCTTCTCGCCGTTGAGCATCACGTCCAGCTTCACCATGTCGGACTGCCGGAAACCGATCAGCTCGTAGTCCAGCGAAGCGTAACCGCGCGAAATGGTCTTGAGCTTGTCGAAGAAGTCGAACACGATTTCCGACAGCGGCAGCTCAAACGCCAGCTCTACCCGCTCGGAAGTCAGGTACGACTGGCCCTTGATGATGCCGCGCTTCTCCATGCACAGGGTGATGATGGGGCCCACAAACTCGGCGGCGGTGATGATCTGCGCCTTAATGAAGGGCTCCTCGATGTGCTTGATGAGGTTGGGCTCAGGCATCTCGCTCGGGGCCGACACCATCTTCAGCTCGTCGCGGTTCGAAATGACCTTGAACTGCACCGAGGGCACGGTGGTAATCACGGTCATGTTGAACTCGCGCTCCAGGCGCTCCTGCACAATTTCCATGTGCAGCATGCCCAGGAAGCCGCAGCGGAAACCGAAGCCCAGAGCGGCCGAGGTTTCGGGCTCCCACACCAGCGAGGCGTCGTTGAGCTGCAGCTTCTCCATGCAGGAGCGCAGCTCTTCGTATTCAGTGGTATCAACGGGGTAGATACCGGCGAATACCATCGGCTTCACGTCCTCGAAGCCGACAATGGCCTCCTGCGTGGGCCGGGCCACGTGGGTGATGGTGTCGCCCACCTTCACCTCGCGAGCCTCCTTGATGCCCGAAATCAGGTAGCCCACGTTGCCGGCCGACATTTCGCCGCGCGGCTCCTGGTTGAGCTTGAGCACCCCGATTTCGTCGGCGCCGTATTCCTTGCCGGTGGCCAGGAAGCGTAGCTTGTCGCCCTTGCGCATGGTGCCGTTCTTGATGCGGAACAGCACTTCGATGCCGCGGTAGGAGTTGAAAACGGAATCGAAAATCAGGGCCTGCAGGGGCGCTTCCGGGTCGCCGGAGGGCGCGGGGATGCGCTCCACGATGGCGTTCAGGATTTCCTCGATGCCGATGCCGGCCTTGCCCGAGGCGTGGATGATGTCCTCGTGCTTGCAACCGATCAAATCCACGATTTCGTCCGAGACTTCCTCGGGCATGGCGTGGGGCAGATCGATTTTATTCAGCACCGGGATGATTTCCAGGTCGGCACCGATGGCCAGGTACAGGTTCGAAATGGTCTGCGCTTCGATGCCCTGCGAGGAGTCCACGATCAGCAGCGCGCCTTCACAGGCGGCAATGGAGCGCGACACTTCGTAGCTGAAGTCGACGTGACCGGGGGTATCGATGAGGTTGAGCGTGTACATTTCCCCTTTGTAGGGGAACTGCATCTGGATGGCGTGGCTCTTGATGGTGATGCCCCGCTCTCGCTCCAGATCCATGTTATCGAGCAGCTGCGCCTGCATCTCGCGCTGACTCACGGTGCTGGTAAATTCCAGCAGGCGGTCGGCCAGCGTGCTTTTGCCGTGGTCGATGTGGGCGATGATGCAGAAGTTGCGAATGTTCTTCACTCGGCGGGTATAAAGGCGTTATGCAACCGCGAAGGTAGCGTTTTTGGCCGGCAAAAGCTACCGGCGGACCGGTTTGCTGCTTGGCGGTACGGGGGCAACCCGCTTACATTAGCGGTAGTTCCCACGCCTATGTCCGTAACGTCTACCCCTGTTTCACACGCTTCGTCCGATGTTGGGCAGAAGTCAAAGATTGCCGGCGCCAACGCCACGCTGCTTTTCATTCTGGCCTACCTGACCGCCGACGGCCTGTACCGGCTGGCGACCATCGGGGTGGCCGCGGCGCTGGGTATTCCGGGCGTGTGGCACTTCAGCGCCATCCGGTTTCGGCTGGCCGACGCGGAGTGGTGGCGCACGGCGGTGGTGGCCGTGTACGGGGCCGGGCCGCTGGCCTGCCTGGCCCTGGCGGGCGGGGCCGCGTGGTGGTTCTGGCAGCGGGCGCGTTTCAAGCGCGGCTTGTTCAAGCAATACCTGCTGTGGCTGACGCTGCACGGGCTGAATCTGTTTTTTGGCGCCCTGGTGGCCGATACGTTTACCCAAAATGGCTTTTGGTACGTGCCCAGCTGGCTGTTTCTGGCCGGCAACATCGTCAATGTCGCGCTGGCTTTCATATTCGGCCTAGTGCTGCCGGTGCTGGGCTACCTGGCGGCCCCGCTGTTCCTGCAAAGCCACGATTCGCGCACGCTCATGCGTTACGAGCACCGCCGGCGCCTGCTACTTACCACGCTGCTGGCGCCCTGGCTGCTGGGCTCCGTCATCCTGTGCCTGGCTAAGTACCCCGACCTCAGCGTGAACGAGCGGCTGCACCTGAGCACGCTGCTGCTGGCCCTGCTGCCGCTGGCCCTGGCCTGCTCCAACGAGTTGTTCGAGTTTACCATCGAAGCCCCGCAGAAAACCCGCCTGGCGTGGGGCTTGGCCGTGCTCATGGCCCTGCTGCTCGGGGCGGGGCGGGTGGTACTTGGGCACGGCCTGACGTTCGGCTAGGCGTGACCGTTCGGCTTCGGCCTGCGTATGCGGGAGAGCAACCAACCCCAACCGAGCTATGGCCATTAAACTCAATCCCGAAGCCGTGCGATACGCGCACGAACTCATCCGCGACGGCAAAGTGCTGCACGACGAAGGGCACTGGCGGGAACACAACCCTGACGCCGACGCCGAAAACTCCTACCTCGACAAACACGACTACGCCGAATACGGCCGCTGGCACCTGGGCGTGGACAGCAGCGCGGGCGAGGACACGAAGGGCCGCTACAAATTTCCCGTGGGCGACTTCAAGAAGCTGCACCGCGACGGCCTGATTGCCGCCAAGGAGCGCGCCGCCCAGCAAGGCTACCACGACATCGAGAAAGCCGCCGACGAGCTGCTGCAGCTCGTCGATAAGCACCAGAAGAAATAGCGCCGCGCCGGTGCCGCTTCTCCCCGACCGCCGGGCTGCCTGTAGTTGGCAGCCCGGCGGTGTTGTTTAGACCCAGGTTCGGCGGGGCACGGGGGAGTTGCGTTATAAGGCTTCTACCCACCACCTGCCGCATGCATTCGTACCCACCGCTGGAAGATTACGGCCTGATTGGCAACCTGCACACCGTGGCGCTGGTGTCGAAAGCCGGTTCGCTGGACTACCTGCCGTTCACGCGCTTCGACTCCCCCACCATCTTCGCCGCCCTGCTCGACGCCGACAACGGCGGCCGCTGGACCCTCGGCCCCAGCGACCCGGCGGTGCGCAGCAAGCAACTTTACCTGCCCGATACCGGCGTGCTGATGACGCGCTTTTACTGCGAGGCGGGCATTGCCGAGCTCACCGACTTCATGCCCGTGAAGCAGCCCGGCCAACCCGGCACCGTGGTGCGGCTGCTGCGCGTCATCAAGGGCCGGTTGGCCTTCCGGCTGCACTGCGCCCCGCGCTTCGACTACGCCCGCACGCCCCACGCCGCGGAGCCGCAGCCCGATGGCAGCCTGCTCTTCCGCAGCCTGGGCCCCGACGCGTTTCAGTTTCGGCTGCTCAGCGACTGGCCCGTGACGGCCACCCCCGAGGGCGACGCCACCGGCAGCTGGGAGCTGCAGGCCGGCGACGCGGCCAGCTTCGTTATCGAGCCCGTGGTGGCCGACGCCCCCGGTTCCGGCCTCGCCGACCTGGCGGGCTACACCGCCGCAGCCCTGCAAGGCACGCTGCAGTTTTGGCGCGATTGGGTGGAGGGCAGCACCTACACCGGGCGCTGGCGCGAAATCGTGCTGCGCTCGGCCATTACGCTGAAGCTGCTCACCTCGCTGGAATTCGGCTCTACGGTGGCCGCCGCCACCTTCGGCCTGCCCGAATGCGTGGGTGGCCCGCGCAACTGGGACTACCGCTTCACCTGGATTCGCGACGCGGCCTTTACCATGTACGCGTTTCTGCGCCTGGGCTTCACGCAGGAGTCGAAGGACTTTCTGCGCTGGATCATGGAGCGCTGCCAGCAGCTGGCCGATGCCGGCGACCTGCAGCTGATGTACGCCGTGGACGGCAGCCCCGACCTGCCCGAGCAGGAGCTACCCCACCTCGATGGCTACCGCGGCTCCCGCCCGGTGCGCATCGGCAACGGCGCGGCCCAGCAGTTCCAGCTCGACATTTACGGGGAGCTGCTCGACACCATCTACCTCTACAACAAGTACGGCGGCGCCATCACCTTCGACTTCTGGCAGCACGTGAGCCGGCTGGCCGATTTCGTGGCTCAGAACTGGCAGCGCCCCGACCACGGCATGTGGGAAGTGCGCGACGAGCAGCGCGCGTTTCTTTCGGGCCGCATGATGTGCTGGGTGGCCCTGGACCGCGCCATCCGCATTGCCCGCGACCGGTCGTTTCCGGCCCCGCTGGCCGAGTGGCTCCGCGTGCGCGACGAGATTTATCACGACGTGTACCACCGCTACTGGAACGAGGAACGGCAGGCCTTTATGCAGTACCCCGGCGCCGCGGCCCTCGACGCCACGGCCCTGCTATTGCCGCTCATCCGCATGTTCAGCCCCGCCGAGCCGCGCATGCAGGCCACGCTGCGCACCATCGAAAAGGAGTTGCTGCTCGACTCGCTGCTCTTCCGCTACCGCACCGACGACGGTGCCACCGACGGCCTGCCCGGCGGCGAAGGGACCTTCACCATGTGCTCGTTCTGGTTTATCGAAAATCTGTCGCGCGCGGGGCAGCTCGACCGCGCCCGGCTGTTGTTTGAGAAGCTGCTGGGCTTTGCCAGCCCGCTGGGCTTGTACTCGGAGCAGATCGGGCCCGAAGGGGTGCAAATCGGCAACTACCCCCAGGCCTTCACCCACCTGGCGCTGATCAGCGCGGCGTTTCAGCTCAACCGCGACCTGGATGCCCGCCGCGGCGGCAGCAGCGAGGGGCGGCACTTCGTGTAAGCAACATTTTTGTGCGGGCGCGCAACCTCGGAGGGGCCGCCGCCCCTCTACCCGGAAACCTTTGTTCCCGATGATAGCCCGCACCCTGCGTTTACTGCTCCTCTTCAACATTCCTTTGGCCGCGGCGGCCCAGCATCTGGCGGGCCGCGTGGTAGCGGCCGGCTCCGAGCAGCCCGTGCCCTTTGCCACCGTCGGCATCAAAGGCCAGCCCGTAGGCACCACCGCCGACGAAGCGGGCCGGTTTGCATTTGCCCCCGCGGCCAGCCTGTCCGCTACCGATTCGGTGGTGATTTCCTGCGTGGGCTACCGCTCCCTGCGCCTGCCCGCGGCCGCGCTGCGGCAGGCCGGCGCCACGTATCTGCTGACGCCCGTCGTGCAGACCCTGCGCGAGGTGCAGGTGCGCCACGGCCAGGTGCGCCCCGCCACCCTGGGCGGCAAAGTGGAGCGCGGCACGGCGCATTGGAACACCGCCATCCGCGACGTATCGGCCGTGGGCGCCGACGAACGGGGCTGGGAAGTGGCCACCGTGCTGCCCGTGCGCCGCAGCTGCTACCTCGACGGCTTCAACCTGTACATCGAAGAAAACCAGTTTCGCCAGATCCGCCTGCGCTTCATGCTCTACGCCGTGGAGCACGGCCAGCCCACCCGGCTGCTGCTCACCGACGACATTCAATTCATGATTCCGAGCCAGCAAACCGGCTGGACGAACGTCGACCTGCGCGGCTACAACCTGCACCTGGAGCGCGGCCAGACCGTGGCCGCCGGCATTCAGTGGCTGCAGGGCGAACCGCTCACGGCCCAGAGTCACCGCTTCGGCGGGCCCGCTACTTTTCCGGCCCTGGGCCACCGCACGCTGGTCCGCGACAAAAGCGAGGCCCGGTGGCGCTCCTACCCCGCCAACGCCGGCATGTACCTCGACGTGCAGGAATACGACTAAGCGCCGAACCGGCTGGCAATAGCTTCCCGCAAGCGTTACCTTTGATAAACACGCGTTGCTAGCTTTATCCAGTTGTTTACTTTCCGTCGATTCTTCCGGCTTAGTGGGTTTCCCGCTGCCTCGGTTTATCCACTTATTGCGAGCGGCTTGCTTAGCGTCAGCGCCTTAAGCACCCGTGCCCAAACCGCACCCGCGCCCCTCGAAGGCCAGGTGCTCAACGCCCGCACCGGGCAGCCCGTGCCCTTTGCCACGCTGGGCGTGCCGCGCCGGGGCCTCGGCACCGTGGCCGACGAGCAGGGCCGCTACCTGCTGCGCCTGCCCGCCGGCTCGGCCGATACCCTGATTATCACCAGCGTCGGCTTCTCGCGCGAAGTAGTGCCGCCCGCGGTCCTGGCCGCTGGGCAGCGCGTGTTTCGGCTCATGCCCCAGGAGCAGCTTATCGACAATGTGGTGGTGGCCCACCGTGCGGTGCACCCCGCTACCCTCGGCCGCAAGCAGGACAAGGGCGACATCCGCTGGCTGGCCGGCAGCAGCGGCAAGCAGACCGTCGACGACGAATGGGGCTGGGAGCTGGGCACCGTGCTCCGGCCGAAACGCCCCGCGCTGCTGGAGGAATTCCACGTGTTCTTGTTCGACAACCGCTACGAGCGGCTGCGCTTCCGCCTCAACCTCTACGCCCTCGAAAACGGCCGGCCCGGCCGCGCCCTCCTTGCCCAGGACATCCAGCTTACCAGCGCCGCGCTGCAGAAGGGTTGGCTGAGCGTTGACCTGCGCCCCTACCACATTTCGCTCGACGCCCAGCCGGTGGTGGCCACCATTCAGTGGCTGCAAAGCGAGACAACCAAGCCCGAAAACAAGTACTTCAGCATCCCCGTCAAGCGCCAGCCCAAGCAGACCATGGTGGAGCGCGAAAACAGCCAGGCCCTCTGGACGCTGCACCCCATGCAGCCCAGCCTGTACTTCGATCTGCTGATGGAGTAGCCGGTTTACCGGGCGGCCGAAACCGAAGCGCCGTAGACAGGCTGGCCTTTATCGCGCAACTTGCCGCCGCGTCCCTTACCTGCCCGCTTATGCGCCCTGCCGACACCCGCCACCGCGGCCCCCACCCCGCCGACGTCGAACTGTTTGCGCCCCGCTGGCTGCCCGAGCTACGCCGCGCCGTGGCCGAAATGTCTTGGCTGCTGACGCGCGGCTACCCGCCGGGCGGCACCCTCAAGCTGGTCGGCGACCGGTATGCCCTCACCGAGCGGCAGCGCTGGGCCGTAGGGCGTGCCGCCTGCACCGACGAGCAGTACACGGGCCGCACCGCCAAGCAATTGCCCGCCGCCGGCCTCGGCGGCCGCCCCGTCGCCATCGACGGCTTCAACCTGCTCATCATCCTCGAAACGGCCCTGAGCGGCGGCGTGGTGCTGCGCGGCCGCGACACGGCCCTGCGCGACCTGTCCAGCATCCACGGCACCTACCGGGCGGTGCAGGAAACCGACCGCGCCATCCGCCTCGCGGCCGCCGCGCTGCTGCCCCTCAACCCCGGTCCTATCCGCTGGTTGCTCGATCAGCCCGTATCCAACAGCGGCCGCCTCGCCGCCCGCCTGCGCGACCTGGGCCCGGAACTCGGCTTGCCCTGGACGGCCGAAGTCGTGATGAACCCCGACCACGTGCTGGCCAGCACCACCGATATCGTCGTGACGTCCGATTCGGTGGTACTGGACCGCGCCGGGAGCTGGCTCAACCTGGCTGCCTTGGCGCTGGAAGCCGCGCCGCCGCGCTGGCTGCTGGACTTTGCCCAGCCCGACACGGACATTCCCCTCGCCTAGTGAATTCCACCACCCCTGGGCCGCTCACCCGAGCGGGATTTGAGCTATAGCATCATCCGAGGCCCCTCAGCCGCAGGTTTTACCTCTCTTACTCAACCGCTTTCGGCACCCGGCTTCATGACTGCGCGCAGCTGTTGCAACCGTTCACTTCCCGAATGGGCTCCTTTCTGCGTACCCTTCATCTTAGTTATTCGATGCTGATTTCCTGGATTTATTCCTCCAGCAGCGCGGCGCTGCTTGCCGCGTTGGCCTTCCCTCCCCAACAATCCCAAACCCAGGTGCTCGACGCCAGCACCGGCGCCCCCATACCCTACGCCTCCATCGGGGTCCAATTCAAGCCCGTCGGCACCGTAGCCGATGCCACCGGCCGCTTCGCCCCGCAAGCCCTGGCTGCCGCTCAGCCCGCCGACACCGTGCTGGTGACCTGCGTCGGCTATGCGCCCCAAAAGCTCCTGGCTAGCCAACTAGCCGATCTGCCCGCGGTCCGGCTAACGCCACAGCCGCACGCGCTCAGCGGCGTCACCGTCCGCGCCAGCGCCTGGAAACGCCAGCGCGTAGGCCACGAGGGCTCGTTCAGCTTTACGCACTACAATTTCCACCTCAACGGCGACGCCGAGCCCGCCCGCAAGCTGGGCCGCGAAGTGGGCACGGTACTGGCCCTGCGTCCCCAAAGCGAGTTGGAAGACGTGCACTTCTACGTCGGCAATAACTCCTTCCGCGGCGTGCGCCTGCGCCTGAACGTGCGCGCCCTCGACGCCGACGACAACCCCGCCGCCTCGCTCCTCACCCAGGACATTCACTACCAGTTGCCCGACGGTGCCAAAGGCTGGCAGCACCTCGACCTGCGCCCCTACCGCGTGCAGACGGGCCAGAACGACCGGGTAGCCGTGACCCTGGAGTGGATCGACGGCGCCCCCGACCCCGCCCGCGACTGGCAGGTGCTGCTGATGCCCGCTCCGCTAAACCCGCTGCACCGCATGGTCTACCGCGACAAATCCGCGGACCAATGGCACAGCCTGCGCGCCAGCCTGAGTTTGTACGTCACGGCCGTGAGCCCGCGGGACTAATCGAGGGCCGTATGCGCCGGAAATAGTCCGGGCTGGCCCGCTCTGGCTGACGTCAGCCGACAGCCGCTTATTAGGTATTGTAGTCCACCCACGTGTTTCACCGTATCTTTAGCCTATGCGTAATTCCCTCGAATCTGGTGGCATCCTGCTGGGCGGCTCCTACCTGGAGCGCATGAGCGACGACGAATTCTTCGACTTCTGTCAGCAGCACCCCGACCTGCGCATCGAGCGCACCGCCCATCACGAAATCCTGCTTATGTCGCCCACCGGCAGCCGCTCCGGCAAACGAAATTTTCGCCTTAACTTCCAGCTCGGTAAATGGTGGGAACACCACCAGGAGCTGGGCGAAGCGTTTGACTCCAACACTGGCTTCCGACTGCCTGACACCTCTATCCTCTCGCCCGACGCCTCTTGGGTATCGGCTGATAAGTGGAATGCCCTCACGCCGGAGCAGCAGGACAAGTTCGCTCCTCTGTGCCCGGAGTTCGTGGTAGAGCTGAAATCCAACACCGATTCGATCAAAGCCCTGCAAGCCAAGATGCACGACTGGCTGCGCAACGGCGCCCGGCTGGCCTGGCTGCTCGACCCAGACACCGAAACGGCCTTTATCTACCGCCCCGGCCAGCCCGAGCCCGAAACAGTGCAGGGCTTCGATAACGAGCTGTCCGGCGAAGCGGTGCTGCCCGGCTTCCGGCTGCGGCTTTCGGAGCTGCGGTGAGGCTGTTACAGTCGAACGATTTTCAAATCACCAGTCCGCCAAACATCAGTATCCCACCATAAAACATCCTGAAGGTCACGTACATCTTCTGGGAAGCGCTGACCATAAGCAGAGCCGTCTGTTCGACACCACTGGGATACAAAGCATATTGGCTGAGCCGGATAGTATGCTTTCTTCTTTTCGTTAAGCTCCGGTTGCCAGAATGATATCAGGCAGGTTTCAGTCCTCTCCAACAGGCTTCGGTCAAATTTGGCAGGGTATATAATCTGGCCGAGCCAGATTTTCAGGTTAGCCTCTCTGATTTCCTGCTTTTTATGATGCTTCTCATTTATCCGCGTTCTAAATTTTCCCTCCGTGATTCCACAATACAACGCCTTATCTGTTGATGCACGGCTGTATCTTTTTTTCCCAGTCAAAAGATATAAGCCATTGCCATCTGGTAATTCCTGGATTTGCTCATAGGTATAAGGGCCTTTCCAACGCAACACTACCGTTTCAAGAACTTCGCTGTTTTCCATAAGATATACTTTGCCACTAATATAGGAATTAGTGCCTAACACTCGTTAGCCCCGCGTGTCACCCCACCGGGGCTTTTTCGTACTTTAGCCGCCCATTTCCCACTCGTTCGGAATCTACCATGCACCCAGCTCCCGTAGCTCCCTATAAACCCCAGAACCACGTCCGCATCGTCACGGCGGCCGCGCTGTTCGACGGCCACGACGCGGCCATCAACATCATGCGCCGCATCATCCAGGCCAGCGGCGCCGAGGTCATTCACCTTGGCCACAACCGCTCGGTGCAGGAAATCGTGGACTGCGCCATCCAGGAAGACGCCCAGGCCATTGCCATTACCTCCTACCAGGGCGGCCACAACGAGTTCTTCAAGTACATGCACGACCTGCTGCAGGAGCGCGGCGCGGGTCACATCAAAATCTTCGGCGGCGGCGGCGGCGTGATTCTGCCCGCCGAAATCGAGGAGCTGCAGGGCTACGGCATCACCCGTATCTACTCGCCCGACGACGGCCGCGCCATGGGCCTGCAGGGCATGATCAACGACCTGCTCGAAAAAGCCGACTTCCCCACGGGCCAGAACCTGAACGGCGAAGCCGGCCACGTCAAGGAAAAAGACGCCCGCTCGCTGGGCCGCCTGATTTCGGCCGCCGAAAACTTCCCCGACGAGTTCGAGCGCGTGAAAGGCCAGCTCATTGCCGATTTCCAGAAGGCGGAGTTCGGCAGCGACCAGCGCATCAACGCGGCTTCGTCCTCGCCCAAGAAAGCCCCCATCCTCGGCATCACCGGCACCGGCGGCGCCGGTAAGTCGAGTTTGGTGGATGAGCTGGTGCGCCGCTTCCTGCTCGACTTCCCCGACAAGACCATTGCCATCATCTCGGTCGACCCGAGCAAGCGCAAGACCGGCGGCGCCCTACTCGGGGACCGTATCCGGATGAATGCCATCAACAACCCGCGCGTGTACATGCGCAGCCTGGCCACTCGCCAGAGCAACCTCGCCCTCTCGCGCTACGTGCAGGACGCGGTGGACGTGGTGCGCGCCGCCGACTTCGACCTCATCATCCTCGAAACCTCGGGCATCGGGCAGTCCGACACCGAAATCATCGAGCACAGCGACGCCAGCCTGTACGTGATGACGCCCGAGTACGGGGCGGCCACGCAGCTGGAGAAAATCGACATGCTCGACTTCGCCGACGTCATTGCGCTCAACAAATTTGACAAGCGCGGTGCCCAGGATGCGCTGCGCGACGTACGCAAGCAGTACCAGCGCAACCACCAGCTCTGGGAAACCAAGCTGGACGAGCTGCCCGTGTTCGGCACCATCGCCTCGCAGTTCAACGACCCGGGCATGAACCGCCTGTACCGGGCCGTGCTCAGCACCATTGAGCGCAAAACCGGGGCAGCCTTCCTGTCCCACCTCGAAACCTCGGAGGAACAAAGCGAGAAGGTGTATATCATTCCGCCCCACCGCACGCGTTACCTCTCCGAAATCACCGAAACCATCCGCCAATATGACCAGTGGGCCGATAAACAAGCCGAAACCGCTCAGCAGCTCTACGGACTCCGCCAAAGCCTTGACGCCGTCCGGAGCCTTGGCGCCGCAAACGGAACCGGGGGGAGCAGCCGCGACGGACTCCAGCCCGATCAGCTCACAGCCGGCCTGGAGAAAACCTTCGAGGAAATCAAACTCCGGCTGGACGGGCAAAACTGGAAACTCCTGGAAACCTGGCCGCAAAAGGTAGCCGCCTACAAAGCCCCGGAGTTCGTGTTTAAGGTGCGCGACAAGGAAATCCGCATCAAGACGCACTCCGAAACCCTCTCCCACCTGCAAGTGCCCAAGGTGGCCACCCCGCGCTACACCGCCTGGGGCGACCTGCTCAAGTGGATGCTGCAGGAAAACGTGCCCGGCGAGTTTCCCTACACCGCCGGCGTGTTCCCCTTCAAGCGCGAGGGCGAAGACCCCACCCGCATGTTCGCCGGCGAAGGCGGCCCGGAGCGCACCAACCGCCGCTTCCACTACGTGTCGGCCGGCCTGCCCGCCAAGCGCCTGAGCACCGCGTTTGACTCGGTGACGCTCTACGGCGAAGACCCCGACCACCGTCCCGACATCTACGGCAAAATCGGCAACGCCGGGGTGAGCATCTGCTGCCTCGACGACGCCAAGAAGCTCTACTCCGGCTTCAACCTCGCCGACCCGGTTACGTCGGTGTCGATGACCATCAACGGCCCCGCCGCCCAGCTGGCCGCCTTCTTCATGAACGCGGCCATCGACCAGCAGTGCGAGCTGTACATCAAGGAGCACGGCCTGGAAGCGGAAGTCAACCAGAAAATCGACGCTATCTACCGGGAGCTGGGCCAGGAGCGCCCGCGCTACCAGGGCCAGCTGCCCGAGGGCAACGACGGCCTGGGCCTGATGCTGCTGGGCGTGACCGGCGACCAGGTGCTGCCGGCCGAAGTGTACGGGCCCATCAAAGCGCGCACGCTGAGCCAGGTGCGCGGCACCGTGCAGGCCGACATCCTGAAGGAAGACCAGGCCCAGAACACCTGCATCTTCAGCACCGAGTTTGCCCTGCGTCTCATGGGCGACGTGCAGGAGTATTTTATCAAGGAGAAGGTCCGCAACTTCTACTCGGTCTCGATTTCGGGCTACCACATTGCCGAGGCCGGCGCCAACCCCATCACCCAGCTGGCCCTCACGCTCTCGAACGGCTTTACCTTCGTGGAGTACTACGTGAGCCGGGGCATGGACGTGAACGACTTCGCGCCCAACCTCTCCTTCTTCTTCTCCAACGGCATGGACCCCGAGTACGCCGTGATGGGCCGCGTGGCGCGCCGCATCTGGGCCAAGGCCATGAAGCTGAAGTACGGGGCCAATGCCCGCTCGCAGATGCTGAAGTACCACATCCAGACCTCGGGCCGCTCCCTGCACGCCCAGGAAATCGACTTCAACGACATCCGCACCACGCTGCAGGCGCTGTACGCCATCTACGACAACTGCAACTCGCTGCACACCAACGCCTACGACGAGGCCATTACCACGCCCACGGAGGAATCGGTGCGCCGGGCCATGGCCATTCAGCTCATCATCAACCGGGAGCTGGGCCTGGCCCGCAACGAAAACCCCATCCAGGGCTCCTTCATCATCGAGGAGCTGACCGACCTGGTGGAGGAAGCCGTGATGCTGGAGTTTGACCGCATCACCGAGCGCGGCGGCGTGCTGGGCGCCATGGAAACCATGTACCAGCGCGGCAAAATCCAGGAGGAAAGCCTGTACTACGAGATGCAGAAGCACACCGGCGAGCTGCCCATCATCGGCGTGAATACCTTCCTCTCCTCCAAAGGCTCGCCCACGGTGCAGCCGGCCGAGGTTATCCGCGCCACCGAGGAGGAAAAGCAGTACCAAATCACGATGCTGCAGGCCCTGCACGCCCGCAACCGCGACAAAGCTGAAGAAGCCCTGAAGCGCCTGCAGCAGGTGGCCGTGCAAAACGGCAACCTCTTCGAGGAGCTGATGGAAACGGTGAAGTCCTGCTCCCTCGGCCAGATTACCAACGCCCTGTTCGAAGTAGGCGGCCAGTACCGGCGGAATATGTAAGCTGAGGCGGCTGCTTTGCCATATAATAAGCCGAGTATACTTGTTATCTTGCATATCCAGCAAGATGGCTAGTATGCTCGGCTTCTAGTTTTTAGATAGTACAGAGCGAAGCCAAGTGAGTTAAACTTCCCTCCAAATCTTAGTTTTAATAAAATGCCATTCAAGGGAGTGAAAGTAGAAGCAGAGCCTGATTTTACGTTATGTTACGTAGAGGACTTCTGTATAGAATTCAAAAGAGAAATAAGAAATTGTTTAGCCAAACTATTCAGCGGCGCAGCCAATGTAAATGACAATTCAACTCTTTTTACATATAAGTGGACTGTTAAGGAATTTTTAGAACGATATAATGGGAAAGATTTAAAGACGAAAAAAGGAATGATAGGCGAATTACTTGCGCACATATTAATAAACAAGCATCATTTATTGCTTAAAACAGTATCAATTTTAGCTAACAAGGAAGAGAGAAGCATAAGAAAGGGCTTTGACATTATATATCTCCATGACACTGACAACTCAATATGGTATTCGGAAGTCAAGTCTGGAAACAGCAGACTAAAGGACTCGACAACCTATAACCGAGTATTACTAAATCGAGCTAAGACTGGATTAACAAATACTCTACTAGAAAATAGTGACTATCGATGGTTTAGTGCAATTGTCGACGCTAGATTAACTTTAGATGGTCCGGATAAAATAAAGGCTAGCGCACTCTTATCTAATGATTTTCCAAGTAAAGATCTAAGTGTTGGCACAAAGAGGAACGTAATTATAATAACAGTTTTATACCATTGTTTAACGGATAGAATCTTGTCTGATAATATAAAAAAATTCCAGAAAAAGCTTATCAAATCAGGTACGTTCCAAAAAAGCATAATCTTTTGCATACAAAAGACGACATACAAGAAAGTTGAACGTTTTTTGATTAAAGAATCCATTTAGCCATGAACAAGGAAACATTAACAATTCCGCAGTTTCGCAAGGCACTAACAAGCTCGTACTTTGAAATAGCTTACTCTAAGCTAATTTCTAATAACGCCGATTCACTAGAAGAGGAAGAAAAACATTATTTATTAAAAACGGCTATAATACTATTAAATCAAATTGATTCCAGCCTTGAAAAGCTAGGATATAGAATTATATTATCTTATTGCAACCAATTCAAATTTTATATACCACTATACGATGTATCTATAAACAAAGGGTACATTCCAATATCTAAATACATAGAGAGGAATTTTCTACAAGAAAGAAGAAGCGAATCCGAAAATCGTTTTTTCAATGTATTGCTTTCTTCTTATAAGGAAAACTTCGCACAGGATGGAATTTACTTATCAGAAGGCCAGCTAGATTTAGCAAAATTTGCTGCTTCAGCAGAAGGCGACTTTGCATTAGTCGCACCCACCTCATACGGCAAATCAGAAATAATCATAGATAAAATAAAGAAGAATAAATCCAAGAAAGTATGTGTGATTGTACCGACAAAATCATTGCTAGCGCAAACCAAACGACGGCTAATCAACAACGGCTCAGATAATGAACTGAATAAAATAATCACGCACCCTGATATGTATTTAAACAATCAGGAAAGCTTCATTGCTATACTTACTCAGGAGAGACTATTAAGATTAATACAAAAATTTCCCGATTTCACGCTTGATATTCTTCTTGTAGACGAAGCGCATAATTTATTAAAAGGAGACGATAGAGCAATTTTGCTAGCGCAAGTTTTATTAATAACAAGAAAAAGGAATCCAAATTCTATCATTAACTTCTTCTCTCCGTTCATAGCAGACACCCGTAGCCTAGAATCCCCATACTTACCCAAACAACTATCATATAAGAAGACTGAAGAATTCATAAAAATTGAGAAATATTTTTCTATTGACGTCCAGAATAATAAAAACCTTGAACTCTATGACCAATTCACAAATAAGTTTATTCCCATAACAGGCCATAGTGGCACCACCGATTTAATATTCGTTAGCAAACACAAAGCAAGCAAGAATATCATATACTTAAACAAGCCACGAGATATAGAAAATTTCTCAATAAAAGCAGCAACGACAGAGCCTGAAAGGAGCCTGAATAAAGGCATTGATGAACTTATAGCATCAATCGCAGAATACGTACATCCTGAATATTACCTTATTGATTGCATCAAAAAAGGCACAGTGTATCACCATGGCTCAGTACCTGACATTATAAGATTGTATATAGAAAGCGCTTTCTCACAGCAGCAATATTTTGAATATATCGTTACAAACTCAACCTTACTTGAAGGAGTAAATATCCCAGCTGACAAACTATTCATTCTATCACCTAAAATCGGCAATAGATACTTCACAAAACCAGAATTAAAAAACCTTATAGGGCGAATATGCAGGTTCAGTGAAATTTTTCACAGCTCAACAGGAAGCTTACAGCGCCTGGAGCCATCAATATATTTTATTAAAGGACAATATGTTAGCAACAAGGCAAACATTAATAATTTTATAGAACGCTCATTAAGATCTGACCTAGTCATCTTGGACGACATTGATAATGTACTTCTAAAAGACATTGATGATATAGAAGACTCTGATGAGAAGTCTAAAGCAGCAGAATCGTTAGAATATCTTGAGAACATCGAACCTAACACAGTTGATAGCAATTCTGTGACTTATGCACAATCAATAATCGCGCAGTTATGCTATAAAAACAACGTTCACGATTTCGATATCAAGAAAAACGAAGAAATTTTAAAGAAAAATTTTGCAGAAAACCTACTATTTGATATAAATACATCATCTTACCTAATACGAGCAATAACATTACTCTTTACCAGAGACATTGATATCTTGAACGAGCATTTCAAAAGAATGACGTCCCCTAGCGTTCAGCGGTACTACACCATTCTTTTGCAATGGAAGGCAGATGCTCTACCATTTAGTCAGATGGTTATTAATCTTGTAAACCTCTGGATGTCTTCTGATAACCCATTGATCTACGTAGGCAATAAATGGGGCGACATCAACTACGAACAGAAAAAAGGATCAAATGGATACATAAACCGTAACCAGAAAACCGAAAAACAGCTTATCAATCTCGCTATTGTAAGAACCAAGGAGGAACAGGATTACATAGACAACTACCTAGTTAAATATATCGAAATAATAAATGGACTAGGACTTATTGAGAACATGTTTTACAATAAAATAAAATACGGAACTGACAATCAGACCATAATCTGTTTTCTTAAGAACGGCTTTACTATAGAGCTGGCTCAAACACTCACAAAAGAAATTTACCAAGATTACATAACAATAGACCTTGAAACTGATACTATTATTATCAATCCAAACATAGCTCAAGCAATGTCAGAGAATGGAGAAAACAGAATACTAGTTTTTGAGGTCAAATATCATATCAGATAATAGCCCGGCTGGTATACGTCACAGATGTATACCAGCCAATATAGGTTGAACCAATACACAGAAGCCCCAGCCTCCCTAAGCCGCCCCAGCGGCCAGCCGCTCGGAGTCGTCCGGGCGGCGCTACTCGTACACTGCGGGTGCATTGCGTAAATTTCGGGTGCTATGGCTTACACCGATTTCACCGTTTTCGACCTGCGCCAACAGTTCGGGGTACACTTCCGGGCCGACCACCTCTTTCCGGATGCAGCACCAGTAGCCCCGAGCGACTGGCTGCGCCAGTCCATCCGTATCGGGCAGGAAGTGGGCTTCAACAGCGAAAAGTCCCGTTCCGAGCGGCTGGTGACGCCCGTGCTGCTGGAGCTGTGCGAGCTGAACAACCGCTCCTTTTCGATTTATTCGGGCATGAGCCTCGACATCGACCCGGCCCTGGGCCTGCGCGGCGAGTGTGGCTTCATTTGCTCGTTCAGCCGCATTCAGGACTTCATCACGGCCCCGGTCTTTTGCATTGCGGAGGCCAAGAAGCAGGATTTGGAGCAGGGCATTATCCAGTGCGCGGCCCAGCTCATTGCCGCCCGCAAGCTCAACGAGCTGGAAGGCCATTCGCCCCGCACCCTGTTCGGCTGCTCTACCACTGGTATTGAATGGCGCTTTCTTAAGTACGAAGGCAACGAATTTGTACTTGATGAAGGGCGGTATTTAGTCAGCGACTTGCCCTCCTTGCTAGGCGTATTACAGCGCATCGTTGACTTGTCGCGGGAGCAGTTCCACGCAGCCTAAGCCGCCCCAGCGACCAGCCGGTGCCGCGCCGCCCGGAGGCGGCCGGGCGGCGCGGTTCGTGCTGACGGGGCGCAACCTTCCGGCAAGGCTGGTCACGAGTTATACTGCGCTAACCTCGCGCCAGGCAAAGCTCCTCCGTCCGGGCGATATTGCTTCCGGGTAAGTTCAACACAGACCGTGTCGTGATGCCCAAAGGTGATGCCCCTATTTGTGCGCCTCCGCCCCGATGAGCTCCAGCCGCCGCAGCCGGGCTTCGAATGCTTCGCTGGTGGCCGTGGCTTGGGCTTCGGCCGTGACGGCGCGGGTTTTCAGCGCTTCGATCTGCTGCTGCTGCTCCTTGATGGCTTCGAGTAGCACCGGCGTGAGCTGGGCATAGTTCACGGCCTTGTAGCCCTCGGCATCGGTGCTCACCAGCTCGGGGTAGATTTTCTCCACTTCCTGGGCAAGCATCCCCACCTGCTTGGCGCCGGCCGTGCCGCCATGGCGCACCCCCAGCGCGTTCCACTCGTAGCGCACCCCGCGCAGGGCCAGCACGGAGGCCAAGGGGCTGCTGATGGCCCGCACGTTGGTCTTGAAGCGCTGGTCGGAGGTGACGGCCACGTTGTTGGCTCGTATCTGGCCGCTCACATCCAGCTTGTAGCTAGGCGTACCCATGCCGATGCCCACGTTGCCGTTGCCCAGCACCCGCAGCAGCGTGGCGCCCGCCACGTCCTGGTTGGCCCCCTGGCTCACGTCAAGGGCGGCGGTGGTGCCGTTGTTGGCAATCTTGACGGCCAGGCCGGAGGCGTTGGCCGCGGCGTTGGCGTTGTAAAACATGCCCACGTAGCCGGTTTGGCTGGCGGCCCAGGCCAGGGAGCCGGGGTTGCCGCCAGAGCCTTCGCTGCCGATGATGTTGCTGGCGGTATTGGCCAGCTGGGAGTAGGGCGCGGCGACGTTGATGCCCACCCGGCCCGTGTTGGTAATGGCCAGGCCCGTGCTACCACCGTTGCCCACCAGGTAGTACGGGCCCAGGTTGAAGTTGGCTCCGGCCGCCGTAATGGGCTGCCAGGTGCCGTAGCCGACGCCGTCCGACGTCAGTACCTTGCCCGCGGCCTGCGTGCCATCGACGATGCGGATGGCCGAGCCAGTGTTGTTGTAGCCCGGGTTCTGGCAGATGCCCACCCAGCGCAGGGGCGTGGTGGTGCTGCCCGCCGAGAAAAAGCCTGCCCACCCGCCGCCGCGGTAGGCCGTGGCCCAGATACCGTAGTCGTTGGCTGTCGTGGTACCCTCGGGCAGCTTGCCGTAGCCGGAGAGCATCACGCGGGAGTAGCGGGCTCCGAAGTTGCTGCGCGTGATAAGCGCGGTGCTCTGCGTGCCCACGCTGGCGGTCAGCTCGACCTGGGCAGTGGAGTCGCCCAGGGAAGTGGCCGCGGTGCCCAACAGGCGCTGCGCATTCAGGTTGAGGGTCTGGGTGGCGGTGTGGTTGCCCAGGTTGTCGCCGGCGCCGAGGGAGGTCCAGCCGGCGGTGGCTTCGTAGTACCAGAAGCCAGGCATGCCATCGGTCTGGTACACCAGCAGGCCCGCGGGCACAGGCGCGGCAATGGCCGTGCGCTGGGCCTGGGTCAGGCGGGGCACCAGCACGCCCTTGTCGGTGGCTGTTACATCCAGGGCCGCTTTGGCATTGGGGGTGGCCGTGCCGATTCCCACCGAGCCGGCCGGCGCTTGTGCTTGGACGGCAATGGCAGCCGGCAGCGCGGCCAGCAGGAGTAACAGGTGTTTCATAACGGGGAGCAACAGGGTCTGAGTCAAAGGTAACCAATAGAGCGGGCTGGGATTCGATAATCGTCCGCTACCCGGCGCCCGCTGGCACACGCCTGCGACGCGTGCCAGCGGCCCCGCGTCTCTGACGCGCATCAGCCGCGCCGTCTGGTCGATGCTCGTTCAACGAATCGTTCTAACGGACGCGTCGCAGACGCAAAACCGGTCGGCACGCGTCGCAGACGCGCGCCAGCTTACCGAGAAACGCAAAACCGGCCCGCCCCTCTCCCCGAGGCGCGGGCCGGTTTCGTTGCCACCCTTCCCGACTACTGCGGCTTTGCGGCCACCTTGCCGCCCTTGCTGCCCGTCGTCACCAGCTTGCGCGCCGGCCGGTAGCCGTCGAACAGCACCCGGTTCAGCAGCTTGAAAGCCTTCATATCCGCGTCGAGGTGGCGCACTTCGTCCATCAGCGCATCGAGCAAACCTTCCAGGGCCGCCCCGGCCAGCACCCGCTCGTTGATGGTTTTGCGCGTGGCCGGTTGGACCGCTTTATAGGTAACCAGCGCCTCGTGCAGCGGCTCCAGCGCCTTGTCCGTAAGTCCCTGCTTGGCCAGCTCCGGCACCACGGCGGGGCGGGCGGCGCTGCCCAGCACCGCATCGCCCCGATAAAGGCCAATGGCTGCAGCTTGCGCAGCTGCTTGCTGGTAAGCGTGGCAGAGGCCAGCAGGTCGTGGTCACCGAGGCGGGTAGCAATGCTGCTCAGCGGCCCCAGCAGCGTTTTCCTGGCTGCTTTGGCGTCGCCGGTGAGTTGGGCGGTGCGCTTGGCCGTGCCGCCCCGCCTCTGCTCAATCAGCGCGTACTGCGCTACTACGTCGGCGGCATTTTTGGCGGCTACCTCACTTACCGCAATGTCTGCCTGATGGTCTTGCAGATACGTCACTACTTGCCCGCACATGGCCAATTGGTCTTCCCGGTCCTGATTCATTTCCACGAGTATTCAATCACTGACGGAGGCGCTCCGCCCGGCGTCGTAAGTCCTTGCCTACTAAGCCCAAAGCAGCCGACCCGCTCATCAATAGCAACATTCCCACATACCATGATTTTTTGCCTCCAAAACACCCACCAAGCAACCTGCAACACCCGCCGAGCAAGGCAAAACACCTCCCGACCAACCGAAAACACCCGCCGAGCAAGGCGCAGCCGGCCGCGCACCGCCCCACCCGACACTACAGGACACCCCGGCCGCCGGCCGCCGCTACTTTGCCGCAGCCATTCACCAAACGGCCGCCCGCCTGCCAGCGGCGCCCTTCCACCCTACCTCCCCCCGCATGAACCGCATCAAGAGCTTCGGCGTCTTCACCGCTAAGGCCCGGCTGGCCCAGCCCATTGCCGACGCCACCCACACCCTGACGGAAATATCCTTTTTGGTGCTGCGCATCACCACCGAAACCGGCGTGGTGGGCGAGTCCTACCTACTGAGCTTCCAGTACAGCCCGCTGGCCATTGCCGGGGCCGTCAAGGACGTCGGCGCCCTGGTGCTCGGGGCTGAGGTGTCGGAGACGGTGGGCGTGTTTGAGCGCCTGAACCACGCCAACGAGTACTTCGGCCAGGAGGGCATCAACCGCTGGGCGCAGGCCGCCTACAACATTGCCATGTGGGATGCCTGGTGCAAAATCCTGGGCCAGCCCATCTGGAAAGTGCTGGGCACCTCCCGCACCGAAGTGCCCATCTACGGCAGCGGCGGCTGGATTTCCTACTCCGTCGAAGAGCTGATTGCCGAAGTCAGCGGCTACAAAGCCCGGGGCTTCCGGGCCGTCAAGATCAAAGTCGGCAAGCCCGACTGGCGCGAGGACCTGGAGCGCCTGCGGCTGGTGCGCGAGGCCGTCGGCAACGACATCGGCATCATGATGGACGCCAACCAGGGCATGACCGTGCCCAACGCCCTGGCGCTGGCCCGCGCCGCCCGCGAGCTGCACATTCAGTGGTTTGAGGAGCCCATTCCGCACGACGACTTCCAGGGCTACGCCTTGCTGCGCAACCAGGCCGGCATCTCACTGGCTATGGGCGAGCGGGAATACTCCACCCTGCCCCTGCGCGAGCTGCTCACCCGCAACGCCATCGATATCTGGCAGCCCGACATTCTGCGCCTGGGCGGGGTGGAAGCCTGGCGCAACAGCGCCGCCCTGGCCGGCAGCTTCAACATCCCGGTGCTGCCCCATTACTACAAGGACTACGATATCCCCTTGCTGTGCACCATCCCGAACGGGGCCGGCGCCGAGTCGTTCGACTGGATTGACCCGCTCATCGACCACCCCCTGCAGATAACCAACGGCCTGGCCCGCCCCCACGACCGGCCGGGCTGGGGCTTCAGCTTCAAGGACGCCGTGCTCACCGAAATCTAGCCCCGCCCCATGCAGCCCAACTCCGATTCCAAGCTCCGCGCGCTGTTTTCCCTGGCCGGCAAGCGCGTCATCGTCACCGGTGCCTCCAGCGGCCTCGGCCTTGACCAGGCCATTACCCTGGCCGAGTGCGGCGCCGAAGTTTTCGCCCTGAGCCGCTCCGGCCGCATCAAGGTGGAGCACCCCGGCCCGGTCCCCTCCACCATCACCTTCCTGCCCCTCGACGTGACCGACGAAGCCGCCGTGCAGCGCGTGTTCGACGACATTGGCGCCGGCGGGGGCATCGACGTGCTCGTCAACAACGCCGGCATCACCCAGCGCAAGCGGGCCGAGGCGCTGACGACGGCCGAGTGGGACGCCATTCACGCGGTGAACGTGACCAGCGTATTCCGCTGCTGCCGCGCCGCCTTCCCGTACCTGCGCCAGTCCCCCCGCATCGGCCGCATCATCAACGTCGCCTCCATGGCCTCCTACCTGGGCTTTGCGGAAGTGGTGCCCTACAGCTCCAGCAAGTCGGCGGTGCTGGGCATCACGCGCGGCCTGGCCGTGGAGTGGAGCCAGGACAACGTGCTGGTCAACTCCGTGTCGCCGGGCTGGTTCCCCTCGGAGATGAGCCAGCAGGTGATGGACGCCGACCGCCGACAGAAAATCCTGCAGCGCATGCCCCTGCACCGCTTCGGCCGCCCCGAGGAGCTGTCGGCTATGGTCTGCTTCCTGGCCTCGCCGGGCGCCAGCTACATCACCGGCCAGGACTTCAGCGTCGACGGCGGGGCCCTGGCCTTTGGGTTCTGAGCTGGCCGCTTTGCGGAGAAGACTACTTCTAGCAGGTGGCTTCTGGTTGGGCTGGCGGTATACCCGACAACGAAACCGATTCTACTTAACCCAAGTTGCGGAGCCAGAGATAGAAGCTAATTCCCCTCCTCAGATGATTCCGCGCATCAAGCGGCGTGGGGCCAGGGGTGGTTGACCTTACGCTAGAATGTCATCTAGATTCTAGCCCTAACCTTTCAACTACCCCCAACCCCTCATCAGCTGAGGAGGGGAGCTAGCTCTAGCTCCGCAACTTGGGTTACTTATTAGGACGGCTCCCCAACACGGAGTAACCGGTCGATTCGTCTACGGCATCCGCCGAATCCTCGCGGCAGATGCATCTTAGCGCCCCGACCTCTCCTCTGCTCCCACCCATGCTCCGGGTTTCCGCTCCCATCCCATCCCGCACCCTGCCCGTCATCGTGCTGGCCCAATTCTTCTGCACCTCGCTCTGGTTTGCCGGCAATGCCATTGCGCCGGAGTTGGCGGCCACGCTGCACCAACCCGCCGCCTTCGTGGCCCACCTGACCAGCGCCGTGCAGCTGGGCTTCATCACCGGCACGCTGGTGTTTGCCCTGCTGGCCGTGGCCGACCGGTTTTCGCCTTCCCGCGTGTTCGGGCTCAGCGCCCTGGCCGCCGCGGCCTGCAACCTGGGCCTGAACCTGCCCGATGTGGACGCCAGCAGCCTACTGGCGTGTCGGTTTCTGACCGGCTTTTTCCTGGCCGGCATCTACCCCGTGGGCATGAAAATCGCCGCCGACTACGCCCCATCCGGCCTGGGCAAGTGGCTGGGCTTCTTGGTGGGCGCGCTGGTGCTCGGCACGGCGTTTCCGCACTTGCTCAAGAGCGGCGCCGTGCAGCTGCCGTGGCAGGCCGTGGCCTGGACCACCTCGGGGCTGGCGGTGCTGGGTGGCCTGGCCATGTGGGCACTGGTGCCCGATGGCCCCTATCGCCGCGCCGGGCAGCGCCTGCAACTCACCGCGTTCTTGAGCGGCTTCCGGCTGCCGCCCTTCCGGGCGGCGGCCTTTGGCTACTTCGGCCACATGTGGGAGCTGTACACCTTCTGGGCCTTCTTGCCCCTGATGCTCACCAGCTACAACCATACCCACCCCACGGCCGCACTGCCGGTGGCCGCCTGGTCGTTTGGGCTGATCGGGGCGGGCGCGCTGGCCTGCGTGGGCAGCGGGCTGCTCTCGCGGGCGGTGCCGGCCCGCCCCCTGGCCCTGGTAGCGCTGGCCTTGTCGGGGCTGTGCTGCCTGGTGTCGCCGCTGGTGCTGCAGGGGGCTTCGTCGGCCGGGCTGCTGGCCTTTCTGCTGTTCTGGGGTCTGGTGGTGGTGGCTGATTCGCCCATGTTTTCCAGCCTGGTGGCGCAGAACGCGCCCGACACCACGCGCGGCACGGCCCTGACCATCGTCAACTGCCTGGGCTTCGCCATTACCATTGCCAGCATTCAGCTCACCAGCTGGCTGGCCGGATGGGTGCCGCCGCAGCAGCTTTTTCTGGTGCTGGCCGTGGGCCCGGTGCTGGGGCTGCTGACCCAAATCGGCCGCCGCCCGGCCCCGGCATCGTAACCGCCGACGGGCACACTCAGCCGCTTAGGATACGCCGCCGTTCGGGCAGCTGCGGGCCTGATTCAGCCAGAAGCCCGGCCGCCAAACTGGGCAATTGCCTAGCTTTGTCCTCTATGCGCACGGCTTTCAATCAGTGGAAAAAGACGCTGCTGGCGGTGTTGGTGGGCCTAAGCGCCTGCTCCTCACCCGACCAGCAATCCGGCGGGCCCACGGCCGGGCTGGAGGACGTGCGCATCCGCTACTCCGCCCGCCGCGTGGTGCTGCCCGAGGTGCCCGAGCGTGGCCGCATCCTCGACCGCCACGACTCAGTGCTGGTGGCCACTCGCCTGCAGTACCTGTTGCAGCTGCCGCGCCGCGGCCCCCTCGATACCCTGAAACTGGGCGAACTGCTCGGCTGGGACTCCACCACCGTGCGGCGGCGCGTTGCCGAGGCGCTGCCCTACCCGGGCGCCGCCGGCACCCTGGTGCAGCTGCGCCTCAGCGCCACCGAAGCCGAGCGCCTACGCCTCGACAGCAGCACCACGGTGCCCAACCTGACGCTGCTGGAGCAGCGCCGGCGCACCTACACCACCCCGGCCGGCGCGGCCGTGCTGGGCTACACGGCCGCCGAGGCGCAGCCGTTTTTCCGGCAGGCCAAGCGCACGGGCCGGGGCCGCTTCTACCGCCTGCGCAACGGCGGCGTGGAAAGCTACTACAACGGCCTGCTTAGCGGGCACCGCGGCTACCTGCACCCCCTGCTCGATAAGCAGGGCCGCCAGCACGGCAGCTGGGCCAAGGACACTGTCTTCCAGCAAGGCCAGGACCTGCACCTGACCATCGACGCGAAGCTGCAGGCTTACGCCGAAAAGCTGCTTGGCAACCGCAAAGGCTACCTCGTGGCCCTGGACCCGCGCACCGGCGAAATCCTGGCCTACGTGTCGGCGCCGGTGTACCAGGCCGCCACCGTCACCGCTCCCGATCAGGCCGCCATCCGCGCCGAGCTGCTGGAGCACGAAGACCTGCCGCTGCTCAACCGGCCCGCCATGCTGGCCAACCCACCCGGCTCGGTGTTTAAGCTGGTGAATGCCGCCGTGGCCCTGCAGATGCGCGCCATCACGCCCGCCTCGGCCTTTGCCTGCGACCAGTCGCTGGTGAGCTGCGTGCACCGCCACCGCCCCGCCAACACCCTGACCGCCGGCCTGAAGTACAGCTGCAACCCCTACTTCTACCAGGTCATGCGCCGCCTTATCGACTGCGTGCCCGACACCTTGGCCGGCGACACCATCGGCGCGCGCCACGCCAATCTGGCCCAGTGGCGCCGTTACGCCCGCTCGTTCGGGCTGGATTCGGTGCTGGGCGTGGATTTGCCCCGCGAGGCACCCGGCTTTCTGCCCACTCCGGCCTACTATGACAAGGCCCGCCGCACCCGCGGCTGGACCTACCGCTCCATTTACTCGCTGAGCCTGGGGCAGGGCGAAATCAACCTCACCGGCCTGCAAATGGCCAACATGGCCGCCATCATTGCCAACCGCGGCTGGTACTACCCGCCCCACTTGGTGCGCAGCGTGGGCACGAGCGGCCCGCTGCCGCGCTTCACCCGCAAGCACCGCACCCTTATCGACAGCGTGCACTTCGCGGCGCTGATACCGGGCATGGTGGCCGTGCTGCAGCGCGGCGGCACCGCCGATGCCTCCAGCCTGGCCGACGTGGGCATCACTGTGGCCGGCAAAACCGGCACCGTGCAAAACGACGAGGGCGACGACCACGCCGCGTTTGTGGGCTTTGCTCCGGCCAACAACCCCAAGATTGCCGTGGCGGTGTACCTCGAAAACGCCGGCTTCGGGGCCACGGCAGCGGCCCCCTGCGCCGTAATGGTGATGGAAAAGCACCTGCGCGGCTACGTCGCGCCCAAGCGCAAGCGGTGGGAACAGCGCATCGTGCGCCGGGCCCAGGGCGAATAATCGGGCGTGGAGCGCACGGACGGCAGGCGGGCCGCAAGCTCACCGGTTACGGATTATCTATATAGCTTGCCGCGGCTTTAACGTCTGTTCCCTCCATTCTCCCCATTCATGCGCATCAGTCGTTTCGTTGCTTTCGGCGTGTTCCCTTTTGCCGCGGTACTGATGGCAGCGGCCTCCTCGCCGGTGCCTACCACCACGCCGCCCGCCGGTTTCACGCAGGGCGTAATCACCACCCGGGTATCGTTGCCGGGCAACCCTTATGATAAGCTGCTGAGCCAGATCGACCCGGCCAAGGGCAACGTGCAGGCGCAGGTGCAGCAGCTGGCCATGCGGCTGACGCCGGCCGAGCAGCAGCAGTTGCAGGCCGAGGCCGCCAAGCTGCCCCCGGCCCTGGTGATGGGCGCCATGATGCTGCCCCGCAAAGGCACCATCTACTGCCGGGGCCAGGAAGCCCGCGTCAGCACCGATGCGCTGTCGTACCACCTGGAAAACTACTTCGACGGGGCCAAAAACGCCGGCACCATGCTGCTGGCCTCGCAGGCCAACCCGGAGCGCGTGGCCTACACCTACAACGCAGCGACCCTGAAAAAAACCTGGCAGAGCATCGTGGTGACCGAAGAGGACTACACGCTGAAAACCACCACCGAAACCAGCCCGGTAGCCGGCTACCCCAGCCAGAAAACTACCTACACCCTGAAACCGGGCGCGGCCCCCGCCACCGACGAGCCGGGCGGCATGAGCCAGAAGCCGGTAGCCCTGGACGTGTGGACGTCGGTCCAGATTCCGCAGATGCTGAATTTTGCGCACCCGGTGTACGTCAAGGAGAAAAACGGCATCACGAAGTTGGTCGTGTACTTTGATAAGGAGCGTAAGCACAAGCTGGTGTACGAGTTTGCCAGCGTGCAGTCCCGACCGGTGACCCCGCAGGAGCTGCAAATCAAAGCCAATACCCCCATCCTGGACTACGCCAAAGACGAAATGCAAATCGGCATGAAGTCCCTGGCCATCATGCTGGGTGGCGGTCCGAAGAAAACCGGGGCTTCGGACGGCAACGAATAGCCGCTTTGCACCTGCCCTGACCCCAAAAACGGCCCGTTCCTACCCCGGAACGGGCCGTTGTGCTTTCAACTACTGCGGTGGTGCCACCCGCCGCCAGCCTTTTTTCGGCAGCAGCTGTTATAAGGCTATTCTGTCACTGCCCTCTTGCGACCAACTTTATCAATGTCAACCATCACCATCGCGCCTAACTCGGCGCACCCCCTCACGGTCAACCGCCTCGGCTACGGCACCATGCGCCTCACCGGCCCCGACATCTGGGGTGAGCCGGCCAACCGCCCCGAAGCTCTCGAAATCCTGCGCACGGCCGTGGAAAGCGGCGTCAACTTCATCGACACGGCCGACTACTACGGCGAGGACGTGACCAACCGCCTCATCCGCGAGGCGCTGTACCCCTACCGCGACAACCTGGTTATCTGCACCAAAGTGGGTGCAACCCGCCGCCCCGACAAAAGCTGGGTGCCCTTCAACCGCCCCGAAGAGCTGCGCCAGAGCATCGACAACAACCTGCGCACCCTGGGCCAGGAGCAGGTACAGCTGGTGCATCTGCGTCTGATGGGCCAAGGCCCGGTGCCGCTCGACGAGCAGCTCGGGGCCATGTTCGACATGCAGCAGCAAGGCAAGATTCTGCACGTGGGCCTCAGCAACGTCACGCCCGACGATTTGGAAGCCGGCCTCCGCCTCGGCCCCATTGCCACGGTGGAGAACATGTTCAGCTACGCCCAGCGCACCACCGTGCAGCTGCCCCACGGCGCCAACCCCGGCGGCGAGGAAGTGCTGCACCTGTGCGAGCAGCACCAGCTGCCGCTGATTCCCTTCTTCTCCTTGCTGCATGCCCTGCCCAAGCAGCTCAATAAAGTAGCCGAAGTGGCCCGCAAGCACGACGCCACGCCGGCGCAGGTCAATATTGCCTGGCTGCTGCACCACTCGCCGTGGCTGCTGCCTATTCCCGGGACTTCCTCGCTGGCACACCTGCGCGAAAACCTGGCAGCCAAGGCCGTTGAGCTGACTGCCGAGGATATGGAGTACCTGGGGTAGATAGCGCCGCAGGCCCGCGTGCCTGCTGCCGTAAACGAAAGAAGCGCCCGTTCCATCTTAGCGGAACGAGCGCTTCCATTGTGTTGGGCGGCGGCTTACTTGGCCGACGCCGGCTGACCGGCAGGTTGTTGCCGGCGGGCTTCTTCTTTCTGGTAGAAAGCAAGTTCCTGCTGGTACGGGGCGTAGTTCCAGTTGGGGCGGACGGCCACGGCTTTGCGGTTGGCAGCTATTACGGCCTCGGTGTGAGCCGCGGTGAGGAAGGCTTTCACCGAATCAGCCTGAAATGCCACGTGGATTTCTTCCAAAGCGGCTTCCAGCGCCTGAATTTCGGCTCCGCCCTTTCCTTTAAACGTTGCGGCCTCGGTGCGCTTGCGCGGTACCGACTGCCCCCGGAAGCTAAACGGCGTCACGCCCGGACCCGCAGCAGGCGTGGCCGGTGCGGCTGCGTCGGCAGGCTGAACGTTTTTCTGGGCTTTCTTCTGCCGCGCCGCGATGGTAGCAGCGGCCGAAGCAGCTCGCACACCGCCCATCAGCAGCCCGATCTGGGCCTGCGCGTGGTGAACGAAGACGAATAGGACAAGGGTGAAAAGGTATTTCATGCGGTAGGGTTAATGTGGCTAAAGTTGCACAAGGTAAGCACAGCAGCCCAACTGCACCAAGCGGCCTCGGCTGCCAGCGGCACCTGTTTTTACGGGTATGGCTACGCCGGCTCAACACACTGCCGCGTCCAGCGGCTTACCGGTCCGCCGGACGGGGCCGTGCGGCTTGCGCGCAATGGTTACCGCCACCGATATTCGGCTGTCCCAACGGCCCACCATGCACTTTGGCCCCGCCGCTGACGTTGGATCGGTAAGCCTATGAACCCTACCCGGCCTTTCCTCTCCCGCTGCCCTTTTTCTTCTGCCGGCCTGTTGCTGCTTCTGTTGCTGAGTAGCGGGGCTGCGCAGGCCCAGTCCCAATCCCTGGCTGGCATCTGGCAGGGCGTAGAAACCGACCCCGACGAACCGGGCGCTACCTGGCCGGCCGTGCTGCGGGTGCAGAACGGTAAGGGCAACAGCTTATTCGGCGTGCTGTACCAGGAAGCCGGCGGCCGGCCGGGCGTCACGGTCACGTTTCAGGTACAGGCCACGCCCACCGGCACCGGCATGCGCCTGGAGCACCAGCGCAAGCTCAATGAAACGGGCCGCACACTCTCTGGCCACTGGTGCGAAGGCGCCATCAGCTTCACCTACAACGCGGCCGAGGAAAAGCTGACTGGCCGCGCCGATTACGACCCCGTCGGCGACTGCGACAAGGGCGTCTTTACGCTTTACCGCGTCAAGCTGAAATCGGCGGCCACGGTGCCGGCCGCCACCGAAACGGCCATTCGCGTATCGGGCCGCAACGTGCGCTGGTACGCCGACGCGGACCTGAAGCAGCCGGTCAACAGCGGCAACGAGTACCGCACCAAGCTCAGCAAGACCACCACTTTTTACCTGACGCAGAACTACTACCCCACGCGCGAAAGCGCCGTGGTGCCTATTACCATTAAGGTTGGGGGTACGGCGCCTAAGCCGGCCGCCACGCCCAAGCCCACTCCGCCTCCTACCGAGCCGGCGCTGCCCCCGCTCGACACCACCCGCCGCGCCCCGGCTCCCGTGCCGGCGCCCCCCGTCCTGACGGAGCAGCCCGTAGTGCTGCCCACGGTGCTCTTTAAGCTGGGCACGGCCGAGCTGCTCACCGACGGCCTGCCGGCCCTCAACCAGCTGGCCGCGCAGCTGCGGGAACGGCCGGCGCTCAAGCTGCAGATTGCCGGCCACACCGACCGCATCGGCGAGTCAGATAAAAACCAGGTGCTCAGCGAGCAGCGGGCGGAGGCCGTCAAGGCGTACCTGGTGAAGGCCGGCATCGAGGCCGAGCGCCTGAGCACCATCGGCTACGGCGACACGCGGCCCCTGTACCCCTCACCCGACGCGCGCAACCGGCGGGTAGAAGTGGCGGAGGTAAAGTAAGCGGCCGGGTGCCCCGCCGTGCCGCACATCAGCCGCGGTCCGCCAGCCCCGAAACCCGCCTAGATAGGCCTGCCAGCCCGCCCCGGCGCGTATCTTGACCGCCCGCTGACCGCACAACCTATGGCCCTTCGGAATCTTCTTGCCACTGCCACGCTGCTGCTTGCCGGCAGCCTGCCTGGCCTTGCCCAAACCACTGCTACGCCCTGGAACAATAAGTCCTGCGCCGTGGTGCTGACCTACGACGACGCCATCGACGCCGATTTGGACCGCGTGGTGCCGGCCCTGGATTCGGTGAAGCTGCGCGGCACGTTTTACCTCATCGGTTCCTCGCCGGTGGTGGCCAAGCGCCTACCGGAGTGGCGCCGGGCGGCCCAGCGCGGGCACGAGCTCGGCAACCACGCCCTGATGCACCCTTGTGACGGCTCGTTGCCGGGCCGCTCGTTTGTCACGCCCGATAACGACCTGAGCAAATACACTGTGAGCCGGGCCGTGAGCGAAATCCGCGCCACCAACACCCTGCTCACTGCTATCGATGGCAAAACCCAGCGCACCTTCGCTTACCCCTGTGGCGACCGGCAGATGGGCGGGGTATACTTCTACGAGCAGCTGAAAAACGACTTCGTGGCGGCCCGCGGCGTCACCACCGGATTGCAGACCGCGGCGCAAGTGGACTTGAGCAACATCAACGCCGTGATGATCAACGGGACGAGCCGCGAGCAGCTCATTGCCATGGTCAGGCAGGCCCAGCAGGAGCACAAGCTGCTCGTGTTTCTCTTTCACGGCGTGGGCGGCGGGCACAGCCTCAACGTGGACCTGCAAGCGCACCGCCAGCTGCTGCGCTACCTCAAGGCGCAGGAAAAAGATATCTGGGTGGCGCCGATGGTGGAAGTAGCCGCAAAGATCAAGGCCGCCCAGCAAAGCGGCGGCGCTGCCACCGGGACCCGGTAAAGCGGTTGGGAGCCGGGACGGTGCAAAACCCGGTGCTGCCCTAGCAGAACTGCGGGCCGCGGCTGTACCTTACCACTATCGTCACTTGCCACGCTGCCCTATGCCTACGCCCCACCCCAACACCAGCCCGAGCCAGGCCCCAGCCCTGAGCGCGGCGGAGTATTCGCTGTTTAACCAGCCGCCGCTGCCCGCTGCAAAGCCTGCCCCGGCACAAACGCCTGAGCAGCCCGAGCCAGCCCTTACCCAAACGCAACTCCCGACTCCGCTGGGCCCCATGCTGGCCTGCGCCACGGCCGAGGGCATCTGCCTGCTGGAATTCACCGACCGCCCTACCCTGGACGCACAGCTGCTGGACCTCACCCAACGCCTGGGCGCCCTTGCTGCCCCCGGCACCAATCCGCACTTCGAGACGCTGCGCGCCCAATTGGCGGAATACTTTGCTGGCACACGACAGGTATTTACCGTTCCGCTCTTGACGCCGGGTACCGAGTTTCAGCAGGCCGTGTGGGCCGAGCTGCAGCGCATTCCCTATGGCCGCACCCGCAGCTACGGCCAGCAGGCCAATGCTTTGCAGCGCCCCGCCGCCGTACGCGCCGTGGCGGCAGCCAACGGGCAAAACCGGCTGGCCATCCTCATTCCCTGCCACCGCGTCATTGGCGCCGATGGCAAGCTCACGGGCTACGCCGGCGGCCTGTGGCGTAAGCAGCGCCTACTGGCCCTGGAGCGGCAGCACCACCTGCCGGCCGAGGGCTTTCAGACCTCGCTGCTCTAAGTAGCCCTTACTGCATTACCGGTTGCAGCCTGCTTACTACTCGGCTGAAACCAGCATCATGGGCTACTTCGCGCATTTCTTTCGCACGATGGAGAAGTGGCTCGGGCCTGCTAGCCCCGCTACGCCGGAAGCTGGTTTGAGGCGGAACGGCAATCAAACAATGACGCATGCATAACAATTATGTAACAACTGCGTAGTATCTTTGCATCAAGAATCTGATCTACACCAACATAGAACATAGACAATGAAAAAGACCACCGCCGTTTCGACGTTGTTGCTGCTGGGTGGCCTAGGGTCCCTGGGGCTGTGGGCAGCCCGCACCTTGCGCTTTAAGCTGCACATTGATGCGCTTGAAGAAGACTGGAGCGACTACTGCTGCTAATCCAGTTTTTTCCGGGACTTACTTCATATCGCGCCGGCTCCCCATCCAGGGAGCCGGCTTTTTATTGCCCGGCAGCCTATGCAGCCCATCCCGCCCAACGCACCGCCACCAACTCCGCCTGAGTAACAGCGGCCTCCAGCTTATCCGCAGTGAGAAGCAGATGCCCGGCAGCCAGCTGCGGGTGCTAGGGCGTGGAGGCGGCACGGCGCAAGTGAACTGCTCAGCTCATCTGATCTGAAATCGAGAAATTAGCTTTGCTCTTTGCCGACCTACTGCTTTTCCATGCGCGCCTTGCCCTCTTTTTCCCGTTGCAGCTTATTTCTGGCCGTGGGCCTCGGCAGCTTAGGCCTCGCCCACTCAGTTCAGGCCCAGCAGCCCGCCCCGCGCGATACGTCTTTCACCGTCCACAGCGCCTACGTCAAGGCCAAAAAGCAATTCCCCGACATCACGGTGGCCCGGCCGCCGATGCCTAGGAACGTGCGCGCGGCCCTCGCTCAACCTTACTGCACCCTGCCCGGCGGCCGCACCCTGCAGCTGGACGTATTCTACCCCAAGGCCAAGCGCAAGCAGACGTATCCGGCCGTGCTCGTCATCCACGGCGGGGGGTGGGCCTCCGGCGACCGGTCGCAGCACGTGCCGCTAGCCCAGCAGCTGGCCGCCCGCGGTTACGTGGCCGTTACGGCCGAGTACCGCCTCACGCCCGAGGCCCGGTACCCCGCGGCGGTGCAGGATCTTAAAACGGCCATCCGCTGGCTGCGGGCCAACGCCCGCCGCTACGCCATCGACACCACCAAAGTGGCGGTGTGGGGTTTCTCGGCCGGGGGGCAGCTGGCTACGCTCGTGGGCACCACCAACGGGGAGGCGCAGTACGAGGCGGGCTCGTGCTACCGCTCGCACTCCAGCCGCGTGCAGGCTATTGTCGACGCCGATGGCACCCTGGCTTTCATCCATCCCGAGTCGGGCGAGGGCGACGACCGAAAGGGCCCTTCAGCGGCCACGCGCTGGTTTGGGGCCTCCAAAACCGAAAAGCCCGAACTCTGGCACGAGGCCGGCGCCCTCAGCCACGTGTCGGCCCAGACGCCGTCCATCCTGTTCATCAACAGCGGCGTGGACCGCATGCACGCCGGCCGCGACGACATGCGCCGCCAGCTCGACGGCTTCGGCATCTACAGCGAGGTGCACAGTTTCCCGGAGGCCCCTCACCCCTTCCCGCTGTTCAACCCGTGGTTTGAGCCGACGCTGCAATACACCGTCGACTTTCTGAACCGGGTGTTCGGCCGCGGGCCTGCCAGGTAATTGCCGCTACCTTGCGCCCGCCTTTATTCCGCCGCGCTACCTTTTTACCCGTGAAACGCTCTGTGTTCCCGTCCTGGTCGGCGCCGCTGTGCGCCCTGCTGATGCTGGCCGCCTGCCAGTCCCGGCCTGACCGCATCAATTCCGGCGCGGCCGGCGACGCGCCACCTGAAAAGCCGGCCGCCGATGGCCCTACCGTGGCGGAAAGCAGTCAGCAGCTCGCGGGCCGGTTTCTGCCCATCGTCGGGGGCGTATGGCTGAACGCGGATTACCTGGACCGCGTCGGCCGCACCCGCTCGCCCCGTCGGGCGCTGGCCGACATGCCCGGTGGAGCCCATGCCCCCACGGCGCTGCTGCTCAACCCGGCCGAGCGGCAGGCCGATACCCTGCAATTCCTGCTCGGCATCGACAACCACGAGGGCATGACGGCGACCCTGCTTTTTCGTCCGGGCCTCGGCACGACCACCCTGCCCGTGCGCATCAGCACCAACGAGCCGGGCATGAGCCACACGCTCCGCTACCAGCTGCTGGGCCAAGATACCCTGCTGGTACTAAACAGCTATACCCGCCGAGGCAAGCTTCTCCGCACCAACACCTACCGTAAAGCCGCCATTCCACGCGGCAAGGCTCCGGAACTGGACTACGGCACCCAATGGATGCTGCGCCAGCGCCTGTTTGCCGGCCGCTACCGGGGCGTTGATTCCTTGGCGCGGCCCTACTCGGTGCGCTTCGATGCCACGGGCCAGGTGAGTGGCCTGCCCGGCGCCCGTACCTACGCGGTGCAGTACGACTTCACGGGCCCCTACCTGAACCTGGATTACCTCACGCTAAACGCCGCCTCGAAACAGCCCCGGCAGCTGACTTACCGGTTTCACGGCGACACGCTCCGGCTCTACCGCGTGCAGGAAGATACCAGCACGTTTGAGCTGCGGCCGGGCGCGCTGCGCTACACCCTGATCCGGCAGCGCTAGGGCCGCCCGGCAGCGCCAGAACCCGCCGACCTGCTTTTTTTCTGCACCTTCGCCCCGCCGGCCGTATAACCACCTTTGGCCACTACGGCTCCTTTTATCCAAACCTACTTCCATGGAACTGACCTCGCTCAAGCAGCAAATCAGCTACATCATCGGCCGCGACCTGGCCCGCAACTTCGCCGAGCAGGGCGTTGACCTCGACGTGGACACGCTGGCCGCCAGCCTCAAAGAAGCCCTCAGCGGCCAGCAGAGCCGCCTTTCGCCCCAGCAAATGCAGGCGGCCATGCAGCAGTTTCAGCAGCAGATGCAGGCCCAGCAGCCCCAGGGCGGCGGTGGCGGCTCGGCCGAGGAAAACAAGGCCGAAGGCGAAGCTTTCCTGGCCGAAAACAAAAACAAGCCGGGCGTGACCACCCTGCCCAGCGGCCTGCAATACGAAGTGCTGCAGGAAGGCTCGGGCAAAAAAGCCGGCCCGAAAAGCTCCGTTACCACGCACTACCACGGCACGCTGATCGACGGGACGGTGTTTGACTCGTCGTACGAGCGCGGCGAGCCCGCTACCTTCGGCGTCAACCAGGTTATTGCCGGCTGGACAGAAGCTCTGCAGCTGATGAGCGAAGGCGCGAAGTGGCGCCTGTACATTCCCTCGAACCTGGCCTACGGCACCCGCGGCGCCGGCTCAGATATCGGCCCGAACGCGGCGCTGGTCTTCGACGTGGAGCTGCTGAAAGTAAACAACTAAGCAATCCGGCGGGTGGGCGGTTTATCAGAAAAACCGCCCACTCACTCGGCTATGGAACCGATTACTTACGGCTTTGCGCCGCCCCCTTTGCCCCTACCCCGGCCCCCGCAGCAAAGCGCGGACGGCCGCTGGCGCCTCACCGATGACGAGCTGACCTTGGAAGGTCGCACCTACAGCCTGCTGGAGCTGGAGCGCGTGGGCGTGCAGCCCGTGCGCTGGCTGCTCTGGATTATGACCGGGGCCCTGGTGCTGGGCGGCTTCACCCTGGCCTTTCTGCAGGACTGGATTCGTACGCCCACGGCCATGCTCGGCATGGGCATCGGAGCGCTGCTGCTGGCCTGGGGCCGGCGCGGTGCCATTCGGGTGCGGCTGCACCGGCTGGGCCTGCAGGATGCCTACCACGCCCTCTCCGGCGAGCTGGCCGACTGGCAGAAGCTGGCCGCCGAAACCAACCTGCGTATTCACCTGCGCCACCAGCGCGCGGCCGCCGAGGCCATGGCCCTGCTGGCCGCCCAGGAAGCTGCGGCTGCGGCCGCCCGGGACGCCGAAGCCCGCGCTGCTGATGCTGAATCGGCCGCTCCCTCGGCATACGAAGCCATTTAACCGCGCGTAACTGCCCTGTGCCATCGGTGGATGGGGCCCGCGCCTTACCTTTGCGCGCCTCGCCAAAAGAGGCGCCTTTTATTTCTCGTTGTCGCGACATCATGAGTGACACCCAAACCCTGGCGGACAGCAAAACCACGGCCGCCGCGCACCATTCGCACACCGCCATTTCCACGGCGGGCCTGCTCATTGCCCTCGGCATCATTTATGGCGACATCGGCACCTCGCCGCTGTACGTGATGAAAGCCATCGTGCCCAGCGTCATCACCAAAGACCTGGTGTACGGCGGCATCTCGGCCGTGCTCTGGACGCTCACGCTGCAAACCACCGTCAAGTACGTGCTGCTCACGCTGAACGCGGACAACAACGGTGAAGGCGGTATCTTCTCGCTCTACACCCTGGTGCGCCGGCGCGGAGCCTGGCTCTCGGCCGTGGCCATCGTGGGCGGGGCGGCCCTGCTCGCCGACGGGGTCATCACCCCGCCGATTTCGGTATCCTCGGCCATCGAAGGGCTGGAAGCGGTTTACCCCGGCATCCCGACGATGTACATCGTCATTGCCATTCTTTTCGGGCTGTTTTTCCTGCAGAGCTTCGGCACGCAGATCGTGGGTAAAGCCTTCGGGCCCATCATGTTCCTGTGGTTTTCGATGCTGGCGGTGCTCGGCGTATACGGCATCACGCAGCACCCCGAGATTCTGCAGGCCCTGAACCCCTACTACGCTTATAACATGCTGGTGAACACGCCCGGCGGCTTCTGGCTGCTCGGGGCCGTGTTCCTGTGCACCACCGGGGCCGAGGCCCTGTACTCTGACCTGGGCCACTGCGGCAAGGGCAACATCCGCATCAGCTGGACCTTTGTGAAGCTGTGCCTGGTGCTCAACTACTTCGGCCAGGGCGCCTGGCTGATGGAGCACGCCGGACAGCAGCTCAACGGCCGCAACCCCTTCTACTCCCTCATGCCCGAGTGGTTCCTGCTCATCGGCATCGGCATTGCCACCATTGCCGCCATCATTGCCTCCCAGGCCCTGATTACCGGCTCGTTTACGCTGGTGGCCGAAGCCATCCGCCTGAACATGTGGCCCAAGGTGAAGCTGAACTACCCCACCGACGTGAAGGGCCAGCTCTACGTGCCTTCCATGAACCGCCTGCTCCTGCTGGGCTGCATTGCGGTGGTGCTCTACTTTCAGCGCTCCGAGCACATGGAAGCGGCCTACGGCCTGGCCATTACCATCACCATGCTCATGACCACGCTGCTGCTGAGCATGTGGCTGCGCTCCAAGCGCGTGGCCACGCCGCTGGTGTTGCTCTTCCTGGTGGTGTACGGCGCCATCGAAGGCTCCTTCCTGGTGGCCAACCTCATCAAGTTTCCCCACGGCGGCTGGGTGTCGGTAGCCATCAGCCTGTGCCTGATTTCGGTGATGTACGTGTGGCTGCGCGCCTTCTACATCAAGCGTCGCCTGACGGAATTCGTCAAGATTGACCCGTACATGGACGCGCTGAAGGAGCTCAGCAACGACGAGACGGTGCCCAAGTACGCTACCCACCTCGTGTTCATGTCCTCGGCCGAGCGACAGACGGAAATCGAGTCGAAAATCATCTACAGCATCTTCCAGAAGCGGCCCAAGCGCGCCGACATCTACTGGTTTGTGCACGTGGATACCACCGACGAGCCGTACACTATGGAGTACAAGGTGACGGAGCTGGCCCCGAACGACGCCTTCCGCGTGACCTTCCGCCTGGGCTTCCGGGTGGAGCAGCGCATCAACCTGTACTTCCGCAAGGTGGTGGAAGACCTGGTGCGCAACAAGGAAGTGGACATCACCTCGCGCTACGAGTCCTTGAGCAAGCAGCACGTCACCGGCGACTTCCGCTTTGTGGTGCTGGAAAAATTCCTTTCCGTGGAAAACGAGCTGCCGCTGGTAGAAAACCTCGTGATGCAGGCCTACTTCTACATCAAGCAGTTCATTGCCTCGGAGGACAAGTACTTCGGTCTGGATACGTCCTCGGTGAAAATCGAGAAGGTGCCTTTGATTCTGACGCCCACGCGCAACGTGTCGCTGAAGCGCGTTTACTAAGTCCCAAATCCGCTTTTTACGGCCGCCGGCTCGCTTCCCTTTCGGGGAGCGGGCCGGCGTTTTTTGGCACCTACTTATCGCCGTCGCAGAGCAGGATATGGTACGTCTGGTCAATCAGCGCCCGGTCGTCCATGATGCGCCGGCCTTTGGCCAGTCGGCCCACCGTTACCACTAACTGGTCGCCGCCCTGCACTTTCGAGCGCATGGGTAGCTCGTAGCGCCGGGGCACCTGCGCCGCCGAGGGCGGGGCCACGCCGGGCGTGTTCAGCCAGGTCCGCACGTCGAACTGGTTGAACGCGGCCACCGACGGAAACTGCCGCACCCCGATGGGCCGGTAGCCACGCACGACGATAAACTCCACCATCAGCGTATCGGGGCGGCCAACGGGCAGCGTCAGGCTGCGCAGTTCTGCCAGCGGCTGGCAGTCCTGAAACGGGGCACCGTTGACCACAATGGCCGGGCGGCTCTGGCCCCGGGCGGCAGTGGCCGCTGCCAGCCCACCGGCCAGCAGCACAATTCGCAAGAGTGGGTTCATTGGCAAGGCAGAAGGCGGGCGTACGCCTGCCGGCGGAGCTACCTCCTACGCGTGGCCGGCCCGAATGGCTGGGTTTCGCTCTCGAAATCGTCCCTGCCAACTGCTCCGCGCTGGGAGCGGTTGGCGCCCGCAGGAAATTTGTTATGCATGTTGCAATAATCGGTGATTTTACGTGCCTTGGCGGAATGTTCTCATTCCCAACCCAAAACACCACTTTATGCGCAAGTTTACCCTATACCCCGCCGTGGCTGGCCTGCTGTGGCTGGGCGCCTGCCAAACCCAGGAGGAACAGCTAGTCCGACCCGAGCCGGCCGCCGCGGGGGAAGCGCTGAGCACTGCCGAGCTGGACGCGCAAATCTGGGCCCGGGTGCAGCAAAGCGGCAGCTACGACTGGCGCCAGGCCACCGACCACGTAGTTTGGAGCGCCCTGCAACGCTCCGACCAGGTGCTGAGCGTGGGCTACGCCCCTGCCGGCCATTGCAATCCGAACGAGACGCTACCCGCCAGTGCCGCCGACGATGCAGCTTACGCGCAGGCCCGTGAGCAGGTGCTGGCGCTGATCGTGGCCAGCGAGCAAGCCGCCGAACCGGCCGTGACGGCCCAGAACGTTCTGGTATTTCAGGAAAGCACGTTGCCGGTGCTCACCGTGCGCGTACGGCAGCTGAGCACCGTGCAGCGCCTGCGCCGCTCCGGCCTCGTGCGCTACGCCGAGCCCATGGGTTACGAGCCTTACCACGCCACCGTAGCCAGCCGCACCGCCGCCAGCCTGAGCAGTAGCGGCTGCGGCAACAACGCCGCCACTGCCGGCCTGGCCGCCGGCTCCGACTACGTGGTGCTCAGCAACGGCAGCAAGTCGTCGTGGAACCAGGCCGATACCTACCACGGCATCCGCTCGGTCTGGTCGCAGAGCACCGGCCGTGGCGTCAAGATGGTTATCATCGATACGGGCTCGTCTACCGCGCAGGAAAACCTGGGTTCGGCTTTTAACCAAGGCCTGAGCACGGGCCGCACCATCGAGCGGCTGGTGACGCTACCGCGCAACAGCATCTTCGGCATCCCGTACGGCGACGCCGAAACGCCCAACGACGGCTGCGGCCACGGCACCAGCATGGCCGGGGCAGCCGCCGCGCCCCGCGGCACCGACGGCGCCTCTACAGGCATTGCCTACAACGCCAATCTCATCACCATCCGCGCCGCCGAGGATGTGTTCCTCGATGCCTCGCGCGAGGTGCAGGGCGTGTCCGATGCCTTCACGCTGGCCGCTGGTCGCGCCGATGTGCGCATCATCAGCATGAGCATGGGCCGCGTGACCAGCTCCTCCCAAATGGCCGATGCCATTCGGTACGCCTACGCGCGCGGCAAGCTCATCTTCTGCGCCGCCGGCACCTCCTTCGATTGGTCGGCGGGCTGGGTGGGCGTCATCTTCCCCGCCAGCATGGCCGAGGCCGTGGCGGTGACGGGCGTAAAGGACAACCTCACCACCCGCTGCGACGAGTGCCACGTGGGGGCTGACGTGGAGTTTACGGTGGTCATGCAGCGCACCAGCAATAACCTGCGCCCCCTCTCCCTGGCTATGAGCGGCGACGCGCCCAGCACCGTCGGCGGCTCGTCGGTGTCCACGGCTTCGATGGCGGGCATGGCGGCCGTGGTTTGGAGCCGCTACCCCACCGAAACGCGGGAGCAGATCAAAGCCCGCCTGGTAGCGGCCAGCTCCAACGCCACCAGCCGCGACCCGAACTTCGGCTACGGCCGCGTGAACCTGGCCCGGGCGGTGGGCGCCACTGCCACGCCGCTGCCGTAAAGCAGCTTGCTACAGCAAAGCGCCTCGCCCCGAAGCTTCGGGGCGAGGCGCTTTGCTGTAGCAAGCTCAGACCTTTAGACTAATACCGGGCGCTGATTCAGCGCTTCGAGCATGCGGATGAAGTCCGCCTCCGCCTCGGTGCGCTCATCCGGGTTGAGGTGCTTGGCGCTACCGATCATAAAAGGTGCGTAGACCTGCATGCCGCAGTAAGCCAAGGTGCCCCGCAAAATATGGTTGAGCGTGCTTTCCAGGGTGGGCAACGTGCTGCCGTCCCACAAGTGATTGGGCGTACCCGAGGTCAACGACAGCAGTGCTTTCTTGCCGGCCAGCGCCTTGGTACCACCGTAGGCAAAACCAACGGCCAGCACCCGGTCAATCCATCCTTTGAGAATGGCGGGTACTGAGTGCCACCAAAGCGGAAACTGCAGTAGCAGCAAATCACAGCGCCGCAGCTTTTCCATCTCGGCCTGCACATCGGCCGCAAACGTATCGTTGACCGCGGCGGCGCGCTGCTGGGCCTGCAAATCAAAGAAATCAGCCGCAGCGGGCGGGCTGAAGTCGGCCGGGCCACTGACGGCGGCGAAGCCCTGCCGGTACAGATCGGACACCTCTACCGTATGGCCGGCGGCGGTAAGGACCTCCTCGGCTAAGCGGGCAAGGCGGCCGTTGAAGGACGCTGGCTCGGGATGAGCCAGTACGAGAAGAACGTGCATAACGGGGCAAAAAAAGCCACCGGCTCGTCTTGCGACGACACCGGCGGCGAGATACTTAGCGGAACGTTACTGCGGCAGCTGCAGCCACTTGCGGCGCACGGTCAACTGCTCGGGCGTGGCGTCGGCCGCCATGTCGATGCGGTAGCGGGTGGCCGTGCCAGCCAGCAGCGGGAAGCTCAGCTCGCGGGTCTGCCCGTCGCGCAGCACCAGCAGGCGCACCGTGCTGCCCACCGGGCGGGCCGCCATGGCTTGGTTGAGGTCCGTCGGGGGGCGCATACCGTCCACCGACAGGATTTCGTCGCTCACGTTCAGGCCGCCCTGCCAGGCGCTGCCGTCGCGCAGCACGCTGCTCACCACAGCCCGGCCACCGGCGGCCGATACGGTGGCGCCCAGTGCCGCCGCATCCTGCGCGGCAGCGGAACTCAGGCGCAGGCCGGCGTAGCCCAGGGCGCCCTCGTAGTCGAGGCGCTTGGTGCCGTACACCGACTGACGGAAGAATTCGTCGAAGCGGCGGCCGGCTACTTTAGCCACGGCATCCTGAAACTCCGCGTCGGTGAAGCCGCGGCCCTGCTTTTTGTAATACTGATCGTAGAGGTAGCGCATCACGTCGTCGAGGCTCTTCTGGCCCTTCGTGGCGTTGATGACCATCAGATCGAGCACTGCCCCGATAACCTCGCCCTTGTCGTAGTAGCTGATGGTGGAGTTGGGCGAGTTTTCGTTCGGGCGGTAGTACTTGATCCACGCGTCAAACGAGGCATCCGCCGCCGACTGCACCTTGTTGCCGGGCGTATTTTCGACCCGCGTAATACCGGTAGCCAGCTGATCGAGGTACTGCTGGGGCTTCTGGAAGCCGGCGCGCTGCACGATGAGGTTGGAGAAGTACTCCGTGCCGCCCTCGCTCAGCCAGAGCATACGGGTGTAGTTTTCCTTGTCGTAATCGAACGGCCCCAGCGCGATGGGCCGGATACGCTTCACGTTCCAGAGGTGGAAGTACTCGTGCGCGGCCAGGCCGAGGATGCCGTCGTAGCCGGCGGGCGTGTTGTAGGCGTTGCGCGAGACTTCCAGCGTGGTGGAGAACAAGTGCTCCAGGCCCCCGCCGCCGCGCTCCAGGTTGTGCACGATGAACAGGTAGCGGTCCAGCGGGTTCTGGCCCACCACTTTCTGCGCCGTCTCGCAGATGCGCTTGAAGTCGGCCACCACCCGCTGCTCGTCGTAGTTGGCTTGGCCGTACATAGCAATGCGGTGCGGCGTGCCGCCGGCCTCAAACGACAACACCTTGTGGTTGCCGATTTCGATGGGCGAGTCGGCCAGCTCGTCGTAGTTGCTCGACTGGAACGTGAACGACGGGCCGTTGCCGGCAGGCTTCAGGCTGGTCGACACTTCCTTCCAGCCTTCGAAGGGGCGCACTTCCACCGTCGAGGGCAGTTGCTTCTGGCCGTCGGGGTACATGAATACGCTGGTGCCGTTCAGGTAGCCGTGCGAGGCATCAATGAAGCTCGTGCGCACGCTCAGTTCGTTGGCATACACGCGGTAGCGCACCGTGAAGTCCTTCTGCCCGGCGTGCGTGATGCGCCAGGTATTCTTGTTGATTTTGTCGACGGCCAGGTCTTTGCCTGCGCTCTGCGCCCCGAACGACTCCACGTTCTTGGCAAACTCGCGCACCAAGTACGAGCCCGGCGCCCACACCGGCATTTTTACGTCGGTGGTGCGGCCCGAAAAGCCGCTGAGCTGCATCTCGACTTCGAAGTAGTGCGTTTGCGGGGCGGGCATGGTCAGCACGTAGCGCAGGGTGGGCGCTGCCCAGGCCGGAGCGGCGCCGAGCAGCGCCAGGGAGGCCGTTGCGCCGAGCCGGCGCCATGAGGAGTGAAGCATGTAATCGGTGGGGAGGTGAATGATACCGCTGTAAACCGCGCGGCACGCCACTGACGAGGCTACGGGCGCGGGGCTGCAAAGTAAGCCGGAAAAGTGCCTCGCGCCCACCTCGGCAACACCCGCGGCGGCCCTTGCGTTAGGCAGAATGCCGCCGTTTCACACCACCCGCACGGCTTGGCACGATTATGCGTACCGTCTGGCTCGTGTTTGGCTCCCTGATGACTCTGCTGCTGGGCGTACTGGCCTGGCAAAACCTGCGCCCCAATGCCCCCGTGCCCGCCTCCGGCGACCTGCCGCCCGTGCGCGCGGTGGTGTACCGCGCTACCCTGCCCCACCACGCCGCCAACGACCGCGGCGACGAGGTAGTGCGTACGGCGCTGCGCCAGCTCGGCAAAGCGTACTGCTACGCCGGCACCACGCCCGAGGGCGGCTTCGACTGCTCTGGCTTTTTAACCTACGTCTACAGCCAGTTCGGCATCAATGTGCCGCACTCCTCCGCCCTCCAATACCAAACCGGCACGGCCATACCGCGCGCCCAGGCCCGCAAGGGCGACCTGATCATCTTTACCGGCACGGCCCAGGACGCCGCCACCCCAGGCCACGCGGGCATCGTCATTTCCGAGCCGGGCCAGCCGTTGCGCTTCGTGCATTCATCCTCCTCCAAGCGCGACCCAGGCGTAAAAATCAGCCAGGTGGACGGCACCGACTACGAACGGCGCTTCCTCGGCATCCGCCGCGTGCTCTGAAACCATAACGCCCAGACCAGCACAGCTGCACCGGCCGTCATTGCGAGCAACGCGAACCGGAGGTCGACGTAGTCAAGCAATCCTTCCTCTCGCGGCACAAACGGTACAAACAGCACCGTCCGACACCACAGACGCTGGTTCCGGACGGTGCGGCTCATTTGGTCGGCACGCTGTACAGGACCGATTGCTTCGTCCTTCGTCCTCGCAATGACGGCCAGTTGAGCCGCGGCTTAACCGAAGCGCGTAGAAACAGCGAAGCCCGGCTTCCTTCACAGGGAGCCGGGCTTCTAATCCTGGGGCCATCTTACCAAGCGACCGGCCACCGGGGATACCGGTGCGGCCATCTTAGTTCAGACCTGCCGTAATGCAGGGAAACATACGCTCCCCCGCGACACTTGAGTGTTACGCGCGTTCGGCGGTGAAGCGAACGACATTACTCAGGCTTGGCAGGATGGATTTGGGACTATCAGACATTTTGTACCTCCTTTCTTTTTGATGAAACATCTCCCGCGGGGGCGCTACCAACAACTTAGGTCCGCTGGCCGGGGCTGAAGCACTCGCTTCGGTTACTAAAGTTATATCTGGTACGAATGGTTCAAAATAAAAAGCCGGTTTTTTTTAGCCCTGACCGGGTTTTTCCGCCAGCTATTTGATTTTCAGCACTATTATTTTTAGCCACCCCATCCTACCGCCCCTTTGCTCCCGAGCTTGGTACGTTACTTGATTTAGTGGCGGCGCGTCGTTTGTTGCGGCGTCAAGTTGCTTTTGTATATTTTCCGCCACCAACCTCATTCCCATACCCTCCTACTCATGAAAAGACTCCTCCTGTGCCTCGTCGTGTTGCTCGGCCTGGCCGGTGCGGCCTCCGCCCAAAGCCTCTCGCCGCTGGGCGTGTGGACCAACAGCGAGAAGAAAGCGACGTTCGAGATTTACAAGTGCGGCGATAAGCTGTGCGGCAAAATCGTGACGCTGGCCGTGCCCAACGACCCGGCTACGGGCAAACCCAAAACCGACAGCCAGAACCCCGATCCGAAGCTGCGCAACCGCCCGCGCATGGGCCTCGTGTTTATGCGCGACTTCGAGTACGACGGCGACAATAAGTGGGACGATGGCAAAATCTACGACCCCGAAAACGGCAAAGAGTACTCCTGCTACATGAAAATGCTCAACGCCAACACGATGGAGGTAAAAGGCTACATCGGCTTTTCCCTCATCGGCCGCTCGCAGACGTGGACGCGCGTGAAATAGCCCTCGGCATCGGCTGAGACGCTAGCGGCCTGCCCCGACGATGGGGCAGGCCGCTTTTTTGTGCCCGTTGAACGGGAATGGCCCGGCTTGTGTACTTTAGGGCAATAGCCCAAACGTTTTCCCTTTGTTTTTTCTGCGTTACCTGCTCCTGCCGCTGCTCCTCCTGCTTGGCGCTCCGGCGGCCCGTGCTCAAACCGGTGCACCCGATGCCCCGCCCCTCGGCGTGTGGACGGACGAGCAAGGCGAAACCCAAGTAGAGCTGTACCGCTGCGGCGAACAGCTCTGCGGCCGCATTGTGCAGCTGCTGCACGGCACCGATGCCGAGGGCAAGCCCCGCCTCGACGTGCACAACCCCGACCCGAAACGGCGCACCCAGCCGCACGTGGGCCTGACCATCATTCAGGATTTGCACTTCAACCCCGACGAAAAGCGCTGGGACGGCGGCCAGATCTACGACCCGGACAACGGCCGGACCTACTCCTGCTACGTGCGTCCGCTGACGGGCGACCGGCTGGAAGTCAAAGGCTACATCGGGTTTGCCCTCGTGGGCCGCGCGCAAGTGTGGAAACGCGTGCGTTAATGGCCGTTGCTACCGCGGCTTCCCGCGAAACTATTTTGCCAAGCCCGTGTTTTCCGGCTGTCTGCCCACGTTACTTGGCCATTGTTACAGTTTCTCCGACGCCTATTCAAGGGGCAAAAGCCCGATGCCGACTGGCAGCCGCTGCAGCGCTCCGCCGCGGAGCAGCGCGCCTACGCGCAATGGGTAGCTGATGAGGTGTACCGCAACTGGCTCGGTCCCTACTTCAAAGCCTACCATTACTGCAAAGCCGGCTTGCCGCCCTGCCACGGCGGCCTGCGCGTGCAGCGCCTGGAGTCCTGCGGGCAGCACGGCGCCCTGCTGCTGTACGATGCGGGCATCGGCGTAAGCAATTTCCGCCACCTGTTTGACCTGCTTCGCGACCGGACGCAGGCTTTGGGCTACCACCTGGCGGCCTCTGATGTGCGGACGCGGCAGCACCCGCGCTATCAGGAAACCATTGCCAAGCACTTTCTGAAGCCCACCCCACACGACTGCCCCGAAACCGGCCGCTGCCAGCAGCGCTTCGGCACGGTAACTATCGATTTGGTTAGCCTGAACGGCAAGCCCGGGTTTATCCGCCTCGTGTGCAATCCGATTCAGGACGAGATGTTCTGCCCGGCGTTTTCCTTTGACGAGTTCATGAACGCCCTTTTTAACGTTTCGTCCCCGGCGGCCGCTCCGGTTTCGTCCGGCAAGTAACTTCCACCACCAACAAAAGCGCCGCTGCACAATTGCAGCGGCGCTTTTGTTGGTGGTGAGCCTATTCTATCATTCCTTCACGAAGCGCGTCGCGCTGCTCATCGAGCCGTCGGCTTGCTGCAGCCGCAGCAGGTACAGGCCGGCTTTGAGCTGGTCGACCCGGAGTTGGCGGTCGGCGGCTTTCAACGCCTGGCGCAACACCACGCGGCCGGTCGCGTCGGTTACTTCGGCCGTGCGGGCACCGCGGAGCTGCTCGGGCAGGAACAGCACGTCCTGACAGGGATTGGGGTACAGGCTGAAGGTCACAGTGGGTTGCCCCTGGTGCGCAGCCAGTACGATGGTATTGTCGCGGGTGGCGGTACTGCCTTCATCCAGCACCCATTGATTAGGGTCGACGGTGATGCTGACAACGGTTTGGTCAGCTGGCACGGGTACGGAAAAGTCGGTGGTAGCCTGGGTCTGACGCAGGCGCACCAGCTGGCTTTGCCCCGAAGCATACACCACGTTGTAATCAACTTCGGTATCGAAAAAAGGCGTCACGGCGGGCATGGACACGGTTTCGGCGACGCGCAGGTATAGGCTGGTGCCCACTTGGTTCCAGCGCACCGCAAACGTGGGAAATCCTTCGCCCCGCCACCACTGATCAAAGAAATACTGCAACGAGCGTCCGGCCTCCTGCTCAAAAATGCGCTGCAGATCGGGTGTGCGGGCGGTGCGGCCGCCGTAGGTAGCTTGATAAGTGCGCAGGGCCCGGAAGAACTTGATGTCGTCGTTGAGCAGGTAGCGCAGCATGTGAATCACCGTAGCCCCCTTCTTATAGCTTAGCCGCGTGCTGAAAATGCGCCCGACGTTGGTGGTATCGGGCACGCGCACCGAGCCGCCGGGGGCCAGCACGTACGTCCGCGAGCTGGGGTCATACACGTTTTTGGCCGAAAAATGCGCCTGATCCATCCACTGACGGGCAGCGGTAGCCGACGCAAATCGTTCCAGCGACATGTACTCGCCGTAGGAGGCAAAGCTCTCGTTCAACCAGATGTCTTCCCAGGAGCCGCAGGTCACATTATCTCCGAACCACTGGTGAAACAGCTCGTGGGCCGTCAGGGTAAACTCAAAACCATCCTGCGTGGTCATGGTCTGGTGTTCCATGCCGCCATTGATGGGTGCCATGCAATGGCCGTACTTCTCGTTGGCAAACGGGTAGAGCCCGACTAGTGCCGAGTAGTTCTCGATAAAGCCGGGCGTACGGTCGATTTCCGCCCGAAAATCATTCAGAAACTGCTGGTTGTAGACGTAGTTGACAATGGCAATGCGCGGCCCGCCCACGGGGTTGGCGTAATTCACGTACTCCACGTACGGCGCCACGGCCACCGAAATCAGGTAGTAATCGATGGGGCTGCGCCCGTGCCATTCGTAGCGGCTGCGGTTGCCGGGCAGCGCCGTGACGCGGCGCAACACCCCATTGGAACCCACTCTGTTGGGGTTGGTAGTAGTAACCCAAACCGTTGAGGAGTCCGCTTTGTCGGTGAGCACCTGCTTGACGGGAAACCACTCGTGGGCGCTGTAGGGCTCCGACAGGCTCCAGGTCACGTTCACGCCGTAGTCGGTATCGGTATCGAGGGCGTTGCCGATGGCGGCCGTATTGCCGTGGGGCGCGGTACCGCGGTAGTAAATGCGCGCCTCGAACACGGAGCCGGCGGGCACGGCCTGCGGCAGGGCGGCCGTCACGTCGCTGCCGGCGCGGCGCCAGCCGGGGCTACGCCGGCCGGCCACCACGATGGAGTCGATGAAATAGCCCCAGTTGTTGGCCGCGTCGCGGTTGAAGAGTTCAAATGCCATCGAATCGAGCGGCTGCCCCGACACGTTGCGCGCCCGGATCAGCCCCGAACCGCTTACGTCGCGCGAATTATTTTCCAGGGCAATGTCCAGCTTGTAGTACTGTACATCGTAGCGGTCCATTTTCTGGCGGTGCCACACGGTGGTAGCGGGCTGGCGTAGCGCGGCGCTGGTGTGGGCCCGGGCGCAGCGCTGCGCCCCCGCCTCCAGGTCATCAACTGACAGGCGCACCGGCTGCTGCGCCATGGCGGCTCCGCTGAGCAGCAGGCCGGCCGTCAAACTGTAAAAAAGTCGCATAAAAATCGGGGAGAATGGGCGGGAAGAGCCCCAAGCCAATGGGCGGGGTTCCGGATGCAAGGTAGAGCGTAGATCGGCAACCCGAAACGCCAGGAGGCGTGCCAAAGCGGCTGATTCCGTTGTATCTTAGCATACGAGGCAAACCGCCCAAACGCCGATCGGGCCGGTAACTCAGCCATATTCTCCAGTTCCTCTTCTATGCGCCCACACCTCTACTTACGCTGGCTCCTTCCCTGCTTGCTGTGGCTACTAGCCGCGCCGGCCCGCGCCACCCACATTGTGGGCGGCGAGCTGGACATGCAGTACCAAAACGGCGACAACTACCGCCTGACGCTCACGCTGTACTTCGACGCCATCAACGGCAGCAGCGGCGCGCTCGACAACGACGCAACGGCCGGCATCTTCGAGCGCGGCACCAACCGGCACATCCGCAACCTGACGCTGCCACTCACGCAGAACGCCTTCGTGCCGTACACCAGTGTGGCCTGCACCATCGGCTCGCTCAGTACCCGCAAGCTCACCTACTCCAGCTTCCTGAACTTACCGGCGGGCGAGTTCAACAGCCCCAACGGGTACTACGTGGCCGTGGAGCGCTGCTGCCGCAACGGGGTCATCAGCAACATTGTGGCCCCGGGCGACGCCGCCCAGACGTACTACCTGGAGTTTCCGGCCGTGGTGCGTAACGGGCAGCCGTTGCGCAATTCCACCCCGCGCATTTTCCCGCCCCTGAGCGACTACGCTTGCGTGGGAGAGCTGTTCTACTTTGATTTCGGGGGCCAGGATGCCGACGGCGACTCGCTGGTGTACGACATGATTACGCCGCTGAACGGGCACGCGAATACGGTGGACCCGCGCCCGACGCAGCCGTTATCGGCGCCTTATTCGACGGTGACGTGGCTGGGCGGCCTGAGCCAGACCAATCAGATGCCCGGCTCGCCCACGCTATCGGTGGGCCGGCAGAGCGGCCGCCTCACGGTGCGGCCCACCCGCCAGGGCCTGTTCGTGTTCGGGGTGCGCTGCTCGGAATACCGCCGCGGCGTAAAGATCGGCGAAACGCGCCGCGACTTCCAGCTGCTGGTCATTGCCTGCCCGCGCAACCAGGCCCCCGCCATGGTGGTGCGCCCTCCCGGCCCGGGCCGCACGGCCTACCAGCCCGGCCGCGATACGCTGCACCTGCTGGCGGGCCAGAACCGCTGCCTGAGCCTGAGCTTCACCGACCCAGACCCGACCTCGCAGCTGCAACTGGAGCTGCGGGCCGTCAACTTTCCGCAGGCCATGGTGCCGACGCCGACCATCCGGCAGGGCACCGTGCGCGGCCCCGGCGTGCCGGATACGATTACCTCCACGGTGTGCTTTCCGGAGTGCTTCAACTCGCGCGGCCGGGTGTTTCTGCTCGACATCATCGTGGCCGACAATGGCTGCTCGCTGCCCAAGCGCGACACGGTGCGGGTAGCCTTCACGGCCCAGGCCCCGCCCAACCAGCCGCCGACGCTGGCCTTACTGTCGCCGCCGACGCGCTTTCCGCTTTCGGCGCGGGTGGGCGACGTGGTGCAGCTGGATCTGGAAGGCCTCGACGTGGACCTGGATGCCGTAAGCCTGGAGCTGACTGGCCGCGGCTTCACCCCGGCTTCGGTGGGGGCACAATTGGCGGTGGTCAGCACGGCGCCGGGCCGCACGGTGGCCCGCCTCACGTGGCGCGTCGACTGCCGAGCAGTGGCCCGGGGCCTGCACGAGTTTGAGGTGGTAGCGGCGGCCAACCCCTGCCAGGAGCGGCAAACCAGCACGGTACTGGTCATTCCGGTACAGGTCGATTACCGCAACGCCGCCCCGGTGCTCACCAGCTCGTTTCCGCCGGCTGCCGCCGATCCGGCGGCCCCGCCCGTGGTGGTGCGCCTGCCGCTGGGCGGGGTGTACGATGCCACGCTCGCCGGCCGCGATGCGGACCTGGATAACCTCACCCTCACGGCAGCCGGGGCCAACTTCGACCTGGCGGCCATGGGCATGAGCATGCGCAGCACCAACGGCGCTGGCTCAGCCGCGGGCACCTTCCGGTGGCAGGCCACCTGCGACGCGGTGTACCGTGGCCCGCTCGACGTGACGTTTACCCTCGTCGACGCCACCTGCGCGCCCGTGCCGCAGCAGCGCGTGGTGCGCTTCGAAGTGCAGCCGCCCGTGGTACCAGACTTTCTGCCGCCCAACGTATTTACGCCCAACGCGGATAGCCTCAACGACTATTTTGAGCTGACCAACCTGCCCCCGGACTTCTGCGCCTCGCGCTTTGCGTCCGTCAAAATCTTCTCGCGCTGGGGCAATGAGGTTTACCGCTCCACCAACCGCTCGTTCCGCTGGAACGGCAAGGGCGTATCGGAAGGCGTGTACTACTACCTGGTGGAGTACACCGACGAGCGGAAATTCCGCGGCACGGTAACGGTGCTGCCTCGCTAGCGCGGCAGCCCAGGATTCACATAGCGAAAGGGGCGCCGGGCAGTACTGCCCGGCGCCCCTTGTGTTGGTTGCCCATCGATTCGGCTGCTTGGCGCTGCCGTGCTCTTAAAACAAGAACAGGAAGACCATGAACAGCAGCACCCACAGGGCATCGATGAAGTGCCAGTAGATGCCCAGCAGGCGCAGCTGCATGCGCCGGTAGGGGTTGCGGATGAATACCAGCGTGCGCACACCGTCGCGGGCGGCGTAGGCGGTGCGGCCCAGCAATACCCCGAGGAAAATCATGCCGCCCAGCAGGTGCACCACGTGCAGGGCCGAAATCAGGTAGACGTAAGTACCCGATGCCTCGCCCGTCCAGAACACGCCCTGCTGGTTTAGCTCGCGCCAGCCCAGTACCTGCAGCCCGGCAAAAATGCAGCCCAGCAACAGCGTGGAACCCAGGCAGCGCGCCAGGCCCGGCACATCGTCGGCGCGGTAGAGGGCCGGAGCTTGCGCCAGCACGTAGCTGCTGAGCATGAGCACCACCGTGCCGAGCGAAAACCAGCGCGGAAAGGGGTGCGGGCTGCCGGTGCCGCCCAGGTCGGCGCGGTGCCGCAGGTAGAGCACCACCAGCACCCCAAACAGCACCGTGATGCCGGCCAGGCTCAGGTACAACATCATCACCAGCGGCGGCACCCGCTCGATGCGGGTAAAGGCCGGCGTGGGCCGGCCCGCTCCTACTTTATCCTTGCGTTCCTTGTCTGAATTCATGACCGTGGGGGCAGCAGCTGCTACCGCCCAACAACAACTGCCAACCCGCTGAATGGTTGGCCCGCTGGCCCGGTAACGCCTTCTAGCAAGGTACGCAAAAACGATGGGTAGAGACAGGGGAAATGGCGCTTTTTCGGCGGCAAAAATTTACCCCCGGAAAAACGAACCTATCTTGCCCAGCACCGCGTTTAGCGTGATTTTTGGCCCGCGGCCGGCCCCAAACGTTACCCAGGTTTTACCTCCCACGCGCAGGTCGAGCACCAGCCCGAGGCGGCGCATCAGGTCATTGAGCTGCTGCAGCGGATCGGGCCCTTTCGGCCCTTTGGGCTGGCGCGGGTCTTTGGGCTTGTTGGCGCCGGTCAGCTCGTCGAGCACCTGGGCCGAGGGCAGGTTCAGAATCAGGTAAGTGCCGGAAGCGGCCAGCTGAAGGTTGTGCCCGTTCCAGGTGATGACCAGCTGCGCGTCGATTTCCAGCGCCTTAGCCACCGATACCGGGGTTGGAGGCGGGCGGCAGCTGGCCCGAAGCGGGTTTTTCGCCTTTGGTGCGGATGCGCAAGGAGCCGTTGAGGCGCCAGGTGGTCGGCGCGCCGGCGGGGTTTTGCGGGTTGGGCATTTGCAGTTCCATCTGCTCGAAGGTGCAGGCCAGCTCGACACCGCCCGAAAGCTTGGAGAGCAGCGAAGCGGCCATGTCGGCCCAGTTGGAGGAAGGTTGGGTGGAATCAGCCATAACGTAGCGGCAAAAAGGTGAAAAGGCGCAATCGGGCCGCAAGAAAGCAATGCCGCCCGATTCCTCCATACGTAGCCTGCGCCCGGGCGGTGCAGCACCCCGACAGGAGCTTTTGCGTATGCAGCTTCGGCAGCCCGGCTGCCCGCCTCATTCTGTGCCTTACCTATGCCGCATTCCTTTCGTCCCCGCCAGTGGGGTTTTCTGCTGGCCCTGGGCCTGCTCAGCGCCTGCACCCGCCCCGACTCTGCCACACCGCCCGTCGCCGTTCCCGCCGCCGACTCGGCAGCCCGGACAGCGGCTCCGGCCGCGCCACCCGTGGCCGCCGGCCCCGTCGATTGTGCCCATCCCTTTGGGCTGACCGACGGCGCGGAGCTGACGTACCAGCTGCTCAACGAAAAAAACAAGCCCGAAGGCCTGCAGGTACTGAAAGTGGCGAGCATCACCCCCCACGAGGCCGCCAAAAAAGCGCCGGCTTATACCGAAGTCCTGCTCAAAAGCAGCCTCTACGACGCCAGCAACCGCCTGCAGCGCAACGACGAATACGTGTACCAGTGCCGCCAGGACACGGTGTTCACCGACGGCCGCCTGCTCCTCGACCCGGGGCTGCTTCGCTCCTTCCGCGACCGGCGCTTCGCCTTCGAGCCCATTCACCTGCCTTGGCCGAATCAGCCCACCGCGGGCCCACTGCCCGGCGGCAAGCTCACCGTGCAGGTCAGCAGCCCCAGCGTCGATATTGCCCAGGTCGTCACCAGCGTATCGGAGCGCAAGCTCAGCGGCCCGCAAAGCGTGACGACGCCCGCCGGCACTTTTCAGTGCTACAAAGTAGAGTCGCGCTACGAGTACGTGACGCAGGCCCGCAGCGACATGGCCCGCCGCTCGGTTAAGCGCGTGGTCGACTTCTACGCGCCCGGCGTGGGCATTGTGCGCACCGAAATGCGCGACGCCGACGGCGAGCCGGACCACGTAGCGGAGCTCATCAAGCGCACGGCCGGTACCGCGCGCTAACTCCCGCTGAATGCGTAAGTTTGGGAAGGTTTGTCCCCTTACTCTCTCGCATGAAACGCTCTTTACTTGCCCTCACGGCCGCCGTAGCGCTGCTGACTGCCTGCCAGCAGCAGGCCGGTACTGAAACCGCCGCCGCGGCCACACCCGCTGCCGAAAAGGCCCCTGCCCCTGCGGGCGGCCAAACCTACGGCGCGGCCGTAACCGAGGACGGTGCCCAGCCCATGTCGGCGCTGGCTACGACCCTTGGCACACAGGATTCGGCCAAGGTGAAGCTCGTCGGGCAAATCACCGACGTGTGCCAGGCCAAGGGCTGCTGGATGAAGATGCAGACCGCCGACGGCAAGGAAATGCGGGTACGCTTTAAGGATTACGCCTTCTTCGTGCCCAAGGACGTGAAGGGCAAAACGGTCGTCGTGGACGGCTGGGCCCACCGCGAGGAAGTGCCCGTGGCCGACCTGCAGCACTACGCCAAGGACGCCGGCAAGTCGGAGAAGGAAGTGGCCGCCATCACCCAGCCCGAGCAGCAGGTCAACTTTATGGCCGACGGCGTGCTCATTAAGGACTAATCACGGATTTAGACGGATTAGTCGGATTGCACGGATTGTGCGGACGCTTGTCGTCCAGCGTAGCAGTGCCACGGCTTTGAGCCGTGGCACTGCTGTTTTTACCCCAATCCATCGGCTGTAGGAGCCAGAGCCATCAAGCTTCTTTTGCACTGATTGGCAGCCGCTTGCCCTCCGGCATCCAGCTCACACTTCGGGCAATTGCCGCCGGCTAGTATTTTTAGCCAGCCGGATGGGGTTGCTTCCCCGTCGCACCGACGCCGGCCTTTTCCCGCCCTGCCTTCCATGACCGACTTATTTGCCGTCCAGGATAAAATCCGCGCCCTGACCGAGCGCCTACACTACCTCAACCACCAGTATTACCAGAACGACGTGTCGGAGGTGTCGGACCAGGAGTTCGACGCCATGCTGCGCGAGCTGCAGGAGTTGGAGCGGCAGTACCCCGAGTACGCCCAGCTCAACTCCCCCACCCAGCGCGTGGGCGGCACCGTCACCAAGCAGTTTCCGACGCAGGAGCACCGCTTTCCGATGCTCAGCTTGGCCAATACCTACTCCGAAGCCGACTTGCGCGAATTCGACGAGCGGGTGCAGCGCGGCCTGGAAGGCGCCGGGTACGAGTACGTCTGCGAGCTGAAGTTCGACGGCGTGGCCATGTCCTTGCGCTACGAAAACGGCCAGCTCACCCAGGGCGTGACCCGCGGCGACGGCACCCGCGGCGACGTGGTCACCAGCAACGTACGCACCATCAAGACCTTGCCGCTGTCTTTGCGCACCAATCAGGACGCCCCCGCCATTCCGGCCGACTTCGAGGTGCGCGGCGAGATATTCATGCCGCTGGGCGTGTTCAACGACCTGAACGCCGAGCGGGAGCAAAACGGCGAGCCGCTGCTGGCCAACCCGCGCAACGCCGCCTCGGGCACCCTCAAGCTGCAGGACTCGGCCATGGTGGCCGCCCGCCGCCTGCGCTTCTACGCCTACAGCTACCTCAGCCCCCGCCGCGACTTCCCCACCCACAGCGCCACCCTGGAAGCGCTGAAAACCTGGGGCTTGCCCGTATCGGACACCTGGCGCAAGGCCTCATCCATCGAGGGCGTGCTGGAGTTCATCCACTATTGGGAAAAGCGCCGTTTCGAGCTGCCCGTGGCCACCGACGGCATCGTGATTAAGGTGGATGACCTACGCCAGCAGGAGCTGCTGGGCTTCACGGCCAAGAGCCCGCGCTGGGCCATTGCCTACAAGTACCCCGCCGAAGCCGGCCGCACCCGCCTCAACGAAATCATCTACCAGGTGGGCCGCACCGGCGCCGTGACGCCCGTGGCCCTGCTCGACCCCGTGCCGCTGGCCGGCACCGTTGTCAAGCGTGCCTCGGTGCACAACGCCAACCAGATTGCCGCGCTGGATTTGCGCCTGGGCGACATGGTATTCGTGGAAAAGGGCGGCGAAATCATTCCCAAAATCACCGGCGTCGACCTGCTGGCCCGCCCCGCCGATGCCGTCCCGATTGTATACCCTACCAACTGCCCGGCCTGCGGCACCCCGCTGGTGCGCCCCGAGGGCGAGGCCCACTACCGCTGCCCCAACGAGCGGGGCTGCGCGCCCCAGCTCAAAAGCAAGCTGGAGCACTACGTCTCGCGCAAGGCCCTGAACATTGACGGCCTCGGCGCCGAAACCGTGGGCCGCTTCTTCGACCTGGGCCTGGTGCGCGACGCGGCCGACCTCTACGACCTGCCCCAGCGCCGCGACGAGCTGGTGAACCTGGAGCGCCTGGGCGAGAAATCGGTGCAGCGCATGTTTGCCGGCCTGGAGCAGAGCAAGGAAGTGGCCTTCGACCGGGTGCTCTTCGGCCTGGGCATCCGCTACGTGGGCGAGACGGTGGCCGAAAAGCTGGCCGCACACTACCGCCGCATCGACCCCATCCTCAATGCCTCGGTGGAAGAGCTGGCCGCCGTACCCGAAGTGGGCGGCGTCATTGCTGAAAGCGTGGCCGCCTGGGCTCAGGACGCCGCCAACCGCCAGCTGGTGGAGCGCCTGAAAGCCGCCGGCGTGCAGATGGAGTTAGTAGGCGAGGCGCCGCAGCCGCTCAGCGACCGGCTCAATGGGCTCACGTTCGTGTTATCGGGCGTGTTCGAGCAGCACTCCCGGGAGGAGCTGGAGCAGGTCATCGTGCGCAACGGCGGCAAGGTCACGGGCTCCATCAGCAAGAAGCTGAGCTACTTGGTGGCCGGCGACAAGATGGGCCCGGCCAAACGCGAAAAGGCCACGGCCCTGAACGTGCCCATCATCGGCGAGACGGACCTGCTGGCCATGGTATCGGACGGCGGGCTGTAAGTCTCACGTCTAGCCTAGACCACAAAAAGCCCGGCTGCGCGCAGCCGGGCTTTTTATTTGCCAAAATCAACCGCCCAAGTCGGGGTTGTCGGTGCCACCGCCACCGCCCGTACCACCGCCACCGGTACCGCCGCCACCTGGCCCACTGCAATACACAGGCGTGTTGTAGCCCTCGGCCATGCCGTCGAGGTAGCCGTTCCAGTAATCCCGTTGCTCATCCGTCATCGGGTAGTTGAAGGATGATTCGATGTGTCCACGGTAGTACCAATACCTTTCCACAAAAAGGTCACCATCGATGCACTTGTTCTGTTCGGTTTCGCGCTTGCCGTTGGCGTAGCCTTCCTGGTAATCGATGTAGGAGCGGCGCATGCTCACTTCGGATCTGGTACCGCTCAGCGGCACGGCCGAAGAGGCGCTGCCGACCGCCAGGGCAGCAGCGAGGGTGAAAAACTTCAGCAACTGTTTCATAAGGCTTAAAAAATGAAGGGTTAATGACAGTTGCCAATGTAGCCTTCCCGCTTGTTTATCAAATACTTGCCACCTCCACTAACTCGTTTATCATTAATATTCAAGCAGATAAAATTTATCCTATATTGAAATAGTATTGCCTGCCTGGTTAAACCATAGGGTGCTAAGGCCTTGACCCTTCCGCGCCTGCCAGGGCGTGCAATAATTTTAACCTAGCCCGGCACGTTATGGCCGGCGCGCGTTGTTTACCTTGCCAGCGCGTCACCAGACTTTTCAGCGTAGCGATGAAACAGCTTCTACCCTTCTTGTGCGGCCTGGCCCTTGCCACGAGCGTAGCGTCGGCGCATGCCCAAACAGCTCCTACTGCGACGCCTCAGCAAACCCAACAGCTGCTGACCAAGCCCGGCGTTGTCCTGCTCGACGTGCGCACGCCCACCGAGTTTGCCGCCGGCCACCTGCGGGGCGCCCGCAACGTGAATTTCCTGTCCACGGATTTTGCCGACCAGGTCGCCAAGCTCGACCCCGGCGCCACCTACGTGCTCTACTGCAAGTCCGGCAACCGCTCTTCCCAGGCCATTGCCTTGATGCAGCAGAAAGGCTTCAAACAACTCTTCAACGCCGGTGGCTTCGAAGCGCTGAAGGCCGGGGGCCTGACGGCGGAGTAAGCCTGCATGGAAATCCGCTTCTCGCCCGGTCGCTGGGTCGGCAATCAGTGGGCGTGCATCAGCATTACCCCGCCCGCGGCGTATCACTACCACGTGTTCAAGCCGTTGCTAGCTTACTTAGCCTCGACTTACGGATTCGAATTGCCCCGCATTGCGCCCATGCTCGACGGCTACGCCGCCGATTTCTGTCTGCTGGGCTCCGAAGCCACCCTGCAAGCCGACAACTGGGATGTGTCGCTGGCTTTTGAGCAGGACGCGGTGCGCGACCAGGTGCTGGCGCATCTGCAAAGCCAGCCCACCGGTTTTCTGCTCAACTAAATTTCCGCTCATCAAAAAAGCCCCGGCTGCGCGTGCAGCCGGGGCTTTTCCGTTTTAAGTCAATCGGCCCTATTTGCCGTCGAAGCTGTTGACGATGCTGTTGTGCAGGGTCTTGGGGCTCCAGTAGCCGGAGGCGATGATGCGGCGGATGGTAAACAGCGGGTCCTGCTGGTCACGCTTCTCGGCCAGCACGAAGGCGGCCACCATGCCGCGCTTCTTCAGCTCCGGAATGGCCTCGGGGTTCCACAGGCCGAAGGGGTAAGCGAAGTAGTTGATTTTCTTGCCGGTAATTTCTTCCAGCGTTTTGGTGGGCTTCTCGATCTGCGTTTCCCAGTCCTTGCCCTGGTATTTCTTCACATTGTGGTGGTCCCAGGTGTGCGAGCCGATGATGTTGCCCTCGTCGGAGAGCTGCTTCACCTGCGCCTTGCTCATGTAGTTCGGGCGGCCCAAGGACACGGTCATCACGAAGTACACCGCCTTGTAGCCGTACTTGTCCAGCGTGGGCTTGGCCACGGTGAACTGGTCGAGGTCGGTGTCGTCGAAGGTGAGCATCACCGGCTTTGAGGGCAGCTTGGCGCCGGTGGTCAGGTAGGCGTAGAGCTGGTCGGGCAGAATGGTGTGGTAACCCGAGTCGGCCAGCATCTTGATCTGGGCCTTGAACTGCTCCACCGGCACAATGTAGTCCTTAGCACCCTTGGAGTCCTTGGCGCGCCAGTCGCGGATCTGGTGGTAGCACAGGATGGGCACCTGCGGACGGGCCAGGATGGCGGCGGCATTGCCTACGGCCGAAGCCGGGATGCTGCTCGGGTCGGGAGCCGTGGTGGTGACGTCGGCGGGCGTGGCGGCTTTTTCCTCGGCGGCCGTGGCAGCGGCGCCCGACATGGCTTCGGCCGCGGCAGCCGGGTTTTCAGCTTCGGTAGCCGAAGCCTTTTCAGTGTTGCAGGACGACACGGCGAGGCCGGCGGCTAGAGCGGCGGTGCCTAGCAGAAAAGAGGAAAAACGATGCGACATGCGGGGAAGAGGCGGCCAACGCGGCCTGAAAGGAGGAAATCGAGCCAAGGAACCGGCCAAAGCCTGACGCTTTCGTACCTTCGCGCGGCCGGTTCTTCCCACAAAACTAACGGATTCGGCCCCTCATGCACAAACTTCACGGCACCGGCGTAGCGTTGGTTACGCCCTTCTCCCCCACCGATTTCTCCGTTGATTACGCTGCCCTGCGGCGTTTGCTCGATTTTGTCATCGACGGCGGCGTGGAATACATCGTCATCAACGGCACCACGGCCGAGTCGCCGACCACGACCACGGAGGAAAAAGCAGAGATTCTGCGCGTGGCCAAAGAACACGTAGCCGGCCGCGTGCCGCTGGTCTACGGCATCGGGGGCAACGACACGGCCGCCGTGGAGCGCACCATCCGCAGCACCGATCTGGAAGGCATTACGGCCATTCTGTCGGCCTCGCCTTACTACAACAAGCCCACGCAGCGCGGCATCGTGGCCCACTACCAACGCCTGGCCGACGCGGCCCCGGTGCCGGTGCTGCTCTACAACGTGCCCGGCCGCACGGCCTCCAACATCAGCGCCGAAACCACCCTCACGCTGGCCCAACATCCGAACATCATCGGCACGAAGGAAGCCAGCGGCAACGTGGAGCAATGCATGCAGATTGCCGCCGGCAAGCCCACCGACTTTCTGCTCATCTCCGGCGACGACATGCTCACCACCCCGCTCATCAGCTTCGGCGGCGTGGGCATCATCTCGGTACTGGCCAACGCCTTCCCGCGCAAGTTCTCCGACATGACCCGCCACGCCCTGGCCGGCGACTACGCCGCGGCTTCGAAGCTGCTGTTTGAACTGTTGCCGCTGAACCCGCTGATGTACGAAGAGGCCAACCCCGTGGGCGTGAAAGTCGCGCTGGAGCTGCTGGAAGTAATTCCCGGCGCCGTGCGCCTGCCGCTGCTGGAGGCTTCGGAAGGGCTGAAAGCGCGCATCAAGGCGTTGCTGTAGCCTGCTTCATCATCCTGAGCAACGCCAAGGACCTTCTCTCTACCAAACGAGTCGTTGTTACGACAGTCGTTCCGGCGAGGGAAGGTCCTTCGCGTTGCTCAGGATGACAGGATAACAATCCTTACCAGCCGCTGGCCAACACGTCGGCCACGTGCAGCGTGCGTAGCGGCAGCTTTTCCTTGCGGATGTAGGCGTCCAGGTGCATCAGGCAGCTCGTGTCGGTGCTTACCACGTACTGCGCGCCGGTGGCCAGCGCGTGCTCTACTTTCTGCTGAGCCATGGCCACCGAAATCGGCTCGAACTTCACGGCGAAGGTGCCGCCGAAGCCGCAGCAGGTTTCGGTTTCGGCCATTTCCAGGCGCTCCAGGCCCGTTACGGCGTCGAGCAGCTGGCGCGGCTCCTCGCGGATGTGGCACTCGCGCAGGGCCGAGCAGGAGTCGTGGTAGGTGTACTTGCCCGCCAGCTGCGCCTTTGGGATGCTGGTGACGCCGAGCACGCCCACCAGGAATTCGGTGAATTCGAACACCCGGCGCTGCAGGGCCGGAAACTCGTTGCAGCGCGGCGAATCGGCCAGCAGCTCGCCGTAGTGGTTGCGCACCATGCCCACGCACGAGGCCGAAGGGCCCACCACGTAGCGCTCGGCGGGGCCGGCAAAATCGGTGAGAAACTTCTCGGCCACCTGCTGGCTTTCCTGGCGGTAGCCGGCGTTGTAGGCGGGCTGGCCGCAGCAGGTTTGCGCGGGGTTGTAGTTTACCTGGCAGCCGACGGATTCCAACACCTTCACCATATTCATGGCGGTGTCAGGGAACAGCTGATCGACAAAGCAGGGCACGAAGAGGTCAACGAGGGCGGCGGGCATGGCGAAGGGGCTTGGGCATCGGCCGGGCAAACAGCTGTTTGCGACCGGCGTACGCGAAAATCACGAGAAGAACAAACGAGACAAGACTGCCGATTTGATTCTGTAAGGTAGAGTGCCGAAGCTGGATAAGCTCCTGCCCATCGGCCGTTAGCTGGTAAATAACGACTTCTGAGGCGGCCGGATCAACATCAAAACGGGCGAAGACCCGGGCAGCCGTCCGCAACTGCTGCGCCAGACTGGCCTGCCGGCTGGGCGGGAATGACGACTCCGGCCCCAGATAACCGCTCAACACGTAGGGCACACCTTCCAACCGTAGCTGTAGTATTACTTTGCGGCTGCGCCCCTGCGGCTCAAAGCTGACCTGCTCAACGCGCCCCATTGCCTGCTGCAACTCATCGGGCGTGCGGCGGCCCCGGTAGCCCAGCAGCACGGTGGCGTACCCCAGAATCAGCAGCAACATGATCAGCACCCACCGCCGCCGTTGGTCATTGGTCACGTCGACAGCTGGTCAGGTTAGTGGCTTGCAAATACCTGCTGGCTCAGCCGTTGGGCCTCGCCGAGCGCGCTCATATCCAGGCCCGTGGGCACGCCCTGCTCCTGCAGGTACTGCACCAGGTGCTCGGTGGCCATGTTGCCGGTAAGCTCGTCGGCGGCCATGGGGCAGCCGCCGATGCCGCCCAAAGCGCCGTCGAAGCGGCGGCAACCGGCGGCGTAGGCCGCTTCCACCTTCTCGCGCCAGCTCTGGGGCGTGGTGTGCAGGTGGGCGCCGAACTCGATGTGCGGGAAAGCGGCCGTCAGCTCGCGGAAGGGCGGCGCGATGGTTTCGGGCGTCGAGGCGCCGATGGTATCGGACAGGGCCACGATGCGCACGCCCAGCGCGTCGAGCCGCTGGGTGAACTCGCCGAGCACCTCGGGGTTCCACGGGTCGCCGTATGGGTTGCCGAAGCCCATGGAGAGATACACCACCAGCTCTTTGCCGCGTTGCGCGCACAGGTTCTGCATCTGGGCGACTTCAGCCAGCGCTTCGGCAATGCTCTTATTGGTGTTGCGCTGCTGAAAGGTTTCGGACACCGACAGCGGGAAGCCCAGGTACTGGATTTCGGGGTAGCCCACGGCCGTTTCGGCTCCGCGCAGGTTGGCCACGATGGCCAGCAGCTTGGTCGTGGTGCGGCTCAGGTCGAGGCCGGCCAGCACCTCGGCCGTGTCGCGCAGCTGCGGAATGGCCTTGGGCGAGACGAACGAGCCGAAGTCGAGCGTATCGAAGCCGACGCGCAGCAACTGGTTGAGGTAAGCGGTTTTGGTGTCAGTGGGGATGAAGTCCGGCCAGCCTTGCATGGCGTCGCGGGGGCATTCGATGAGTTTCATGGGCAGGAAGGGGACGGGCCGTAAAGGTAACGGCGCGGCCGATAACCCCTGCTTCCCGCTCCCTACCGCCGCTGGTTTCGGCCGATTCGGCAAGCCGCTCGGTTCGGCCCTGTTGCGGCGAAAAGCAGCTTAGCGCACCAGCCCGAAGCGTCCTCTCTGCACGTCGAGGATCAGCGTACTGGTGGCAAAAGGCTCGTTGCCGAGCATACCTTCCATGCCCGAAAAGCGCATCATCATTTCTTCCGCCATCGTAATGCCCTCCACGTAGGTGACGGTGCGCAGCGGAACGTCAGCGGCGCCAAAGCGGAGCTGCGCGGCCGTAGGCACGGTGTGCACCACTAGCTTCTTGCCCAGGTAGTTGCTGCCGGAAGTGTGCTCCGGCGCTTGGGGCACGGCCAGTTTTTGCCAGTTGTCTTTGTTGGTGAGCAGGGCGTACGCACTGGAGCCAGAGTCAAACAGCAACTGCTTGGTATGGCCTTCCAGGTCCGCATTCACTATCACCCGACGGTTGTCGAAGGCCAGGGGCGCAAACGCAGCCCGGCGCGTGAGGCCTTCGGCGACGTGCGTATCAAGCGTGAACCGACGCTGGGCATAATCCAGCACCAGCACGCGGCCCTCCAGCACATCGGTGCCGAGCGTCCCGATGATGAACGCGCTGCTGTCGGCAGGCAGCGCGCTGGCGCCGTGCTCCAGCACCTTGATGCGGCCCAGCGTCAGCTGCCCGCTGCCCAGCGTGCACTGGAAGTTCTGAACGTAATTGTCTTTGACTTGCAGCGCCGACTGTAGCGCGGGATAGGCGGCAACGAGGGCTGTCAGCGGACGGGAATACAGCCGGGTGTACGGCGAGCCGGTATCGAACTGCAGGTAGCAGGTACGCGGGTAGCCCGGCACCGTCACGGGCACGAGCAGCGCGGCGTGTGGCACCGCCGGCCGCCACACCGTATCGGCGTACCAGCGCAGGTCGCCGCTGACCGGGAGGCCGGTTACGGTAACTTCACTTGGGGCGGGGGTAAACTTCTGCTTCATGAAGAAGTAGCCGCCGACGGCGCTTACTACAAGCAAGGCTAACAGGATAAGCAGGATGTTGCGGAGCATTTTCATAAGGGAGGTAACAGGGGGCTGATTGATGCACCAAACGTAGCGGGCTTCCCTCCTACGGCCTTGCGTCATTTTGCCGCCATTTGCGCGACGCCAAATACAACCACTTAATAATCAATTCTAAAATCACAGCCTAACCGGGTAGATGTCCAGGCTCCCCTGCCGCAACCGGCGGGCATTGCGGAGCACCGTCACTACATTGAAGACGTAGGAAATGACCGTCCAGGCGAGGTAAGTGCCCGGCACCACCACCTGAAAATACCGCGCCGCCACCCAGTGCCCGAGCACCAGCAGCAGGTAGCCAAAGAAGCTGACCACCTGCCACAGCACCTGAAAACCAACCACGCGCCGGCCCACTTCCGCCACGTGCTCGGTATCGTGGCGACGGGCCCGCCAGAGCAGCAGCGGCACCACAATATTGAGCAGCGGCAACACCAGCAGGCTCAGCGCGCTGAGGTTGAGCAACTGCAGAAATTGCGGATCGGCCCGCAGCCCGGCCGTTGGCGGCGCAGTGGTTGCCTCGGCTGGTAGGGACACGTCTACGCGCACCGTTACCGTGGGCCCATCCGCCGGCAAGGGCGAAGCCGGGGCAGGCTCTGGACGGAAATCATCGAGGGTGACGCCCAAAGCACCGGCCAAAGCATGCAGGGTGTGCCCGCGCGGTACGGTGTCGCCCTGCTCCACGCGCTGAATGGTGCGCAGGCTGAGGCCCGATTGCTCGGCCAGCAGTTCCTGTGATAAGCCTTTGCTTTTGCGGATAGCCAGAATACGAGCGGCCGAAAACATAGCGGAAGAATAGCACGATAAACCGCCAATGATACAGCTTCTGCCGCACACGCACCCACATTCGGGGCGGAACTGAGGGCTGATCTGCACCCCGGCGCAGAAGCCGGCCGGAACGAACCCTGCGCTTCGCCTTGGTGTTCTGCCTGGGTATGACCATGCGCCTTCTGACGACGTGCCGGCCGCTGGGCTGGCTTTTTGCTTGTTTTATCGGTTCCTTCTTCCTGTTTTCCTGCGGCAAGCAGCAAACGCTGCAGGGCATTTTCAGCCAGCCCCGCACCCCGCACGAAGCCTACGCCCGCAAGCTCCGGCAGTCGGGCCTGGACGAGACGGCGCTGGGCCGCGACTGGCTCACCGCGGCCGACCGCGCCCTGCGGGATTCGCTGGTGGTGACGCTGCCCTTCCGCGAGACGGGCATCTTCCGGGCCGAGCAGGCCTTCGCCGCTTCTTACCGCTACGCCGTGCGGCAGGGCGAGAAAATCAACATTACGCTGACCGTGGAACCGGCTACCGCCGACGTACACGTGTTTCTCGACGCCTTTGAGTTGGACCCGAGCAACGCCCGCCTGCGCCCCTTGGCCTCAGCCGACACCACCGCCCGCAGCTTCAGCTACGTGGCCGAGGACGACCGACAGCACCTACTGCGCGTGCAGCCCGAGCTGCTGCGCACGGCCCGCTTTACCATTCGCATTCAGCGGGCGCCTTCCCTCGCTTTTCCGGTGCAGGGCAAAAGCGACGCGGCCGCCGGCTCCTTCTGGGGAGCCGACCGCGACAACGGCGCCCGCCGCCACGAGGGTGTTGACATCTTTGCCAAGAAAGGCACGCCGGTGGTGGCTGCCGCGCCGGGCATGATTACCCGCGTGGGCGATACGCCCCGGGGCGGTTTGGTAGTGTGGCTGGCCGATGCCACGCACCACCAGCACCTCTACTACGCGCACCTTTCCAAGCAGCTCGTGCAGCCCGGCCAGCTCGTGCACATCGGGGATACGCTGGGCCTGGTGGGCAATACCGGCAACGCCCGCACCACGCCCGCCCACCTGCACTTTGGCATTTACCGCACGGGCGGGGCTGTCGACCCATTTCCTTTCGTGCGCCGCGCCGATAAGGAGCCGGCTGCACCGCGCACGCCGGCGGAGCGCCTCGGCGAGTGGGTGCGCCTGACGGGCGCCCGCACCGCGCTGCAGGCCGCTCCCACCGACCACAAGCAGCGCACCGCCGCGCTGCCCAAGAACACGCCGCTGCTGGTAGTAGGTGCCACTGCCGAGTGGCTCCGCGTGCAGGCCCCGAGCGGCAAGCTCGGCTACGTGCCCGCCAAGGCCGTGGCCTCGGAAGCTATGCGCCGCGAGGCCCTGGCCACTACCGCCGATCTGCTTAGCTCGCCCGCGGCTTCGGCGGCCCCGCTGGATACGCTGCCGGCCAACACCCGCGTGGCAGTGCTCGGCGAATGGAGCGGCTACCGCCTGGTGCGCAACGCGGCAGGGCGCGTGGGCTGGCTGCGGATGGGGTAATTAGAGCAAACTTATTTGGCTTTGAGGAGCCAACAAAAAAGGCGGCTCCCACGTGGGAGCCGCCTTTTTTGTTGGGCTGGGGCCGACTGGTCGGCCATTCAACTCTAATCCGCCACGACGACGGCTTTGTTCAGCTTTTTGGCAAAGGCAATGCGTTTTTCGCGGCCCGAGGCATCCACGTAGTCGAAGCCCACGGCGCGGTTGTCGGCCTGCACGGCGCTCCAGCCGGTGGCGTCGCTGCCCTCGGGCGGCGCGGTGACAGTGCGCGGAATAGCGGGGGACGTGAATTTATCCTCGGCGAAAAACTTATTCATGCCCTGCAAAATGGCCAGCTCGCGGCCCCGCACGGAAGCGGCCTGCGGGTCGTCCTGCAGGGCGCGCTCGTCAATAAGGGCCTTGGCCGGAATGACTTCGTTGCGCAGGGTGTCGCCTTTGGCCGAGATGATTAGGAAACGGGCGTTGGCGTCGATGATTTTCGGGCCTTGCAGCAACAGAACAAAGCGGTCCTTGCTACCGCGGTCTGAAAAGGCGTGTTGGGTTTGCACGGTGCGCAGCACGGTGCGGCTGGTGAGGCGGCTGCGGTCGGCTTCGGGTTTGGGGGTGTATACCTTCTCCGGGTTATTGGACGTGCCTACTTCGCGGTCCGTCGTCACGCACGACGACTGGGCCAGCAGCAGCAGCAGCGCAGCGGGGAGCAATATGTGTTTCATTGGGGAGGAGAATCAGCAGGAAAGTAAGCCTAGGTACGAAAAAAGCGGGCTGACGGTGTAGTTAGCCGCGAATTTTGTACCAAATGGCTGCATGTTGGCCCGTACGCAAGGCGGCCGTAACAGTTGCGCTTACGCACTTAGAGCAAGCCGATTTCCAGCCCGAGTACCCAGCGAGGCGGTTCGGGATACGTAGCAGCCAGCGGCCCCCGGAACGTGTCGCTGAGACGGTAGCGGCCAGACAGGGCAAAACGCTGACTGCCCAGCCGCGCGCCCACCCCGTATTGCCAGCGCCGGCAGTAGGCCAGGCCGGTTTCGGTGGTTTTCTGGCGCCGGGCAGTTCCGCCTGCGGGTTCGTCGTCGGTGTGGTGGGCAGTGCCGGCTACCCAGCCGCCCCAGCCAGACAGGTCGAGGTAGCGGCCCACGGTGTTGCCCCGCCGGTCGAAGCGCAGCCGGGCCCAGCCTTCCAGATCGAGGCGGTGCAGCACCAGCGACTCGCTTTTGTGCAGGGTAGCGGTGGGCAACACCTTGGCTTCGTTCTGCCGGAGCGCGTACTGCAGCCGCACGTAGCGCACATCGGCTCCTATGGCAAACAGCGGCGTGAGCTGCAGCTTTTCGCGCAGGCCAAGCTGCACTTCCGAAGAGGCCCAGGAGCGTAACTCCGCGCCGGGGTGCGCTGGCTGCCCGAGCACGGGCAGCCAGCCGCCGTACAGGTGCCGAAAATGCCGGCGGTGCGGACCGTAGTTCTGCCGCGCGGTATCGGCGGCTACTTCGGTGCTGAGCAGGGGGCGCTGGGCCTGGGCCGGGACGGCACCGACCAGCAAGGCGGCCATCAGCAGCGACGACAACAGGGCGTGTTTCATGGCAGCTTCTGTTCAGTGGTGTAGCCGCGGTAGTGCACCCGCAGCACGTCGCCGGGGCTCCAGCTGCCCGCGGGCAGGCGCAGCACCGCCCGCTGCGACACTTCCAGTACCTCGTAGCGGCGCAGGCGGCCGCGGGCGTCGGCCAGGTGCCAGTAGCAGTAATCGGGGTACGGCAGTGGCAGGGGTACGCTGTTCGGCTCGCCGTTGCCGGGGCGGTTGGCGAGGGTTTTCTCCCGGCCGGGCCGCGGCACCGGCGGCGGCGTGCGGCTCGAGCCCGCCAGCGCACCTACCGCTCCTACCGAATCGGTGAACAGTGGCAGCGGCCGCAGCGCCAGCGTGGCTTCGGGCCGAATAACTACCTGCACTGCCGCCTCGCCGGGTATGATATCCAGCGTGGGCGCGGGCGCTGAGGCCGGCTGCAGGCAGCGGCCGGCCTGGGGCAGCCCGTAGCCATGGGCGTAGTCGTAATACGGATAGAGCGTGGCCGAGCTTTCGAGCAGGCGAAACAGCTCCATGGCCTTCAGCTCCCGGCGCTGCTGCCACACGCAGGCGGCCAGGCCCGCTACCAGCGGGCTGGCAAACGAGGTGCCTTCCAGTTCCTGCACATCGCCGCCGGGCGTGGCCGTCATCACCACCCCGAAGGCCGTCACATTGGGCTTGCGCCTTCCGCCCACCGCCGGGCCGCAGGAGCTGAAGTCGGCCGTCAGCCAGGTGTCGGGGTCGAGGGCCCCCACGGCCAGCACCGAATCGGCATCGGCGGGCGTACCGATGATGCGCCACCGCTCGTCGTCGCCGTCGTTGCCGGCGGCGCACACCACCAGCAGGCCCTTGCCGGCGGCCATGTTTGCGGCCCGGGCCACCAGGCTGGTGCGGCCGTCCATCTGCTCGCGGAAGTAGCGCGTGTCGGTGTAGCCCAGGGAAGAGTTGATGATGTCGGCGCCGAGGCGGTCGGCCCACTCAGCGGCGGCCAGCCAGGCTTCCTCCTCGCCGTAGGTTTCACGGGCCAGCAGTTCGGTACGGGCCAGCAGGTATTCGGCCTGTGGGGCCAAGCCCAGCGGCGTGCCATCGGTGAGGCGGCCGGCCAGGCAGGCCAGCACTTCGGTGCCGTGCGAGCCGCCGCGAAACACCTCGGGGCGGTGGCGCATGAAGTCCTGGGTGGCCACCACGCGTTTTTCGCGCAGCAAGTGCGCCAGCGCGGGGTGCCGATCGGCGCCCGTGAAGCCCACATCGAGCACGGCAATGCGCAGGCCGCGGCCGTCGAGGCCCTGGCGGCGCAGTACTTCGCCGCCAAGGGTGCGCGTTTGGCGCTGGGCCAGCTGCCGCTCATCGGCAGTGAGGCGGGGCGTGCTATCGGGCGGGGCTACTACTGACCGCGCCGTGGCCCTGCGGCTGGCAGGCTGCTGCGCCCGCGCCGGCATGGGCGCCACCGACTTCACGCCCGGCAGCTGGCGCAGAGCGGCTACCTGGGCGGGCGTGGCCCAGCAGGCCACGGCGTTGAACCACCGGCTCACCCCCGCCACGGAATCGACGCCGGCCTGCACTTGGCCTAGGTAATCCGGGCGCAACGGAAAGTCAGTAGTATCGGCGGCGGGCAGGTGCTGGCGGCGGCGGCGGGCCTGAGCTTCGGGCGAAAAGTAGGTGGCCGCATCGAAGCGCACGCCGTGCTTGTCGCGCAGAAACACCCAATACTTGGCCGGCGGCGCGGCAGGACGCGGGGCATCCGCCAGCGGCCGCGGCAGGGCGGCGAGCATCAGGAGGCCAGCGGAAAGCAGACGAAGTAGCACTAGGGAGACGAAGCGGGAAACGTGCCGAAAAATACGCCGGAAAAGCCAGCCAGCCCAACGACGGCGCAGCTGGTGGGCACAACTCGCCGCTGTCGAGCTGCGTAACCGGCCCCAAACACACCGCCGGGCCTGCCGGGGCCGGGGCGCTTTTGTTCACCCACGTTTTCCTCCATGAACCTCGTCTTTTCCCGCGGCCTGCTGGCCGCCTCGTTGCTGGCCGCCGGCACCCTGGCGCCCGGCTGCGTATCGCAGAAGAAATACACTGCCCTGCAAACCCAATACAGCGAGCTGACCAAATCACGCGACCAGCTTCAAGTGGAAAAAAGCTCGCTGGAGCAGGAAAAAGCCCGCACCGAAGAGGAGCTGCGCGGCCGGCTGGCCGCCCGTAGTCAGCAGGTAAACCGGCTCAACCAGAATCTGAGCGGCGCCGAAGCCCAGAACACCCAGCTCTCGGCCGACTTGAAGGACCGGGAGCAGCGCCTGGCCGAGCTGCAGCGCAAGCTGGTCGAGAAGGACCAGGCCGTGCAGGCTCTGCGCAAGCGCGTGGCCGATGCCCTGCTCGGCTTCAACGCCCAGGACCTGCAGGTAAACATGAAAAACGGCAAGGTGTACGTGTCCTTGTCGGAGCAATTGCTGTTCAAATCGGGCTCGACCAAGGTGGACCCGCGCGGGCAAGAGGCGCTACGCAAGCTGGCCACGGCCCTGAAGGGCAACCAGGACGTGAACGTGCTGGTGGAAGGCCACACCGACAACGTGCCGATTGTCAAGGGCACGGCCGGCATGCGCGACAACTGGGACCTGTCGGTGCTGCGCGCCACCGAAATCACCCGCCTGCTGACGGAAGCCGGCATGGCGCCGGGCCAGGTGACGCCCTCGGGCCGCTCGCAGTATGTGCCAGTGGCCCAGAACGACTCGCCGCAGAACAAGGCCCTAAACCGCCGCACCGAAATCATCCTCACGCCCAAGCTCGACGAGCTGTTTCAGATCCTGGAGCAGAACTAGGCTCCTCCCCCTTGCTTTAGCAAAAAAGCCCCCGCACTGTGGTACGGGGGCTTTTTGTTTATCAGGCAGGCTGCCGTACGGCTAGCTTACCACAGGTCGTACTTGTTCTCGGTGTAGGTGTGGCCCTGATCGGAAGACACCCAGGAGCTGATACGGCCGCTGATGGAGAAATCCCAGTACACGCTCGACGGGTCGCTGCCGCCGCCCATGTAGCAATCGGCAATGGTGTACTCCTGGTCGTAGTTGGTTTCGTTGTAGGCCGTGATGTTGAACGGCTTGCTGCACCAAGGCTGGGTGCTGCCGGAGATGATGGAGTTGGCATCCCCGCTGATGGCCAGATCCACCACGCGCTGCTCGCCGGCCACGCGCCACTGGCCTTTGCTGTTGCGGAACTCCAGCTTAACGGCCAGCACGAGCGCCGTGTACCAGTAGTCGACGCCCATCCCTTGGGTGTAGATGTAGCGCTCGAACACAATTTTGCGGCGCGAGCCGCAGTCGTTCCACAGGCAGAAGTCATACTGGTACTTGCCGTCGCGGCCGTAGCTGCTGTTGGCTTGCGAGCGGGAAGCCTCGGTGTCCTGCACTTTGGTGCGGCCGGCAAAAGCCGAGCGGTGCTCCACCGTCTGGTTCTGCTGGAAGGCCAGCATGTCGGCCTGGGTCTTGAACTCGTGTACCTGGCCGGCCTTGAAGTAGTAATAGAGGTTGCCTACCTGGTATTCGCCGTTGGGGTTGATTACCGCCGTCAGGTGGCGCGGAAAACCGAACTCCTCGCGCAGAGCGGCTGCTTCCTTGCTCGTGCTCTTGTTCAGAGAGGTAAAATTCAGGTTGGTATCCCAGGCCTTCAGCTCGGCATCCGACTTGCTGGCCAGCGTGCTGAGGATGCTGGCGAGGGTGCTCTGGTCTTTGAACACCAAGCGGCCTTCTACCACGCGCACATCGGCCGAATCCGCCGTGGTGACAGTGGGTGTGGGTGCTACATCGGCCTCTTGCTTGGAGCAGCTGATCAGGCCGCCCATCAGGCCAAAGGCCAGGAAGGCGCTAGCAACGCGGAGTTTGATTTGTTTGTTTTTCATAGGGTAGTGTGAGAAAAAGGATGAGTACTGGCACAAAGATGCCCGCACACTCCCCTACCCAAAAGGAACAAACCGGCCGCTGAGTGACTAGGCCTTTACTTACTATTAACTGCACTACGCCTGCACACTTGCACTGAATGCAGATGCATAAACCTCATTAGCAAATGCTGGCAGCAACGTAGTGTGCAGCTAATGTTTGTGTTTTTTCACCTCATGAAGGACATCCGGGCCGCGCGATATATCGACCTGCACTCCTCAACTTCCGCTTAGCTGCTACCACTCCCAGCAGAGCCGCTGGTATTAGTGCCCTGCCAGGGCAAACTCGTGGAGGGCTTGCCACTGCCGGCCGTCGTGGCGGAAGAGCACCAGGGAGGTGACGAGAAACGTAGCGGCGTAGCGCCGGGCGGCGAAGTCCTGCTTGAGCGCGGGCACCTGGGCGGGCGGCAGGTCGCGGGTGGCCAGGGTCATGTGCGCAGTAAAGGGGCGCGTTTCGTGCGGCACCTCGGGCAAGTCGGCGCGGCAGCGGGCCACCAGCGCAGCATGCAGCTGCTCTAGCGCTTCGGCCTGGGCCACATGCACAAAGAGCGTGCGGTGGTCGAACCAGGCAAAGTCCTGCAGACTTACCTCCGCGGGTGCCTGCGTAGCGGCAAAGTCTGCGAATACGGCTTGGGCGCGCAGCTCGAAATCGGCCGGCACGAGGCGGAAGGGCGGAATCAGGGTGATGTGCGGGGGCAGGCGCACGGCGTTGCGCGAGCCGGTGAGGCGGTGGACTTCCTGCTTCAGGGCCCAGACCTCGGCAAAGACGGGCTCGGACGGCAGGGTAGCCAGCAGGTAGAGGGCGGGTTGGGCGTCGGTTGGATTCACGCTGCACTCTAACGCAAACGGTTGGGAAAATGCTTCCCCGGCAATGCTCCGGCCCGAGTTACGTTATTGCGGGCATCTTACTTCTTATTCCGATGCCCACGTCCCAATCCTCGCCCCACCTGACGTGGGCTTTGCTGCTGATGGCAACTTTTGGCGCCCTGCTGGGTGGGTGGTGGTTTTTCAAGCCCAGCTACGATATCAGCTACCACACCATTCCGGGCTGCCCCCAGCCGCTGACGAGCCTGATGGTCAGCCAGGTTGGTCATGACCGGGGCCTCTACCTTATTGCCGGCCGTTACGCTGCTACCGAACCGCCAACGCAGGATTACGTGTACATGGGCGACCTGAGCGGTTTCGACGCCTCCTTCCAGTGCGTTGTCACTTGTGAAAACGGCCGGCTCATCGTCAATCACTACGAAGCCTCGCTCAAGCCCAGGCCGGATTCGGGCCGCCTAACTTCTCGTCGGCTGTACTCCGAAGACTGGAGTAAGCTGCGCGCCAGCGGCCAGGGTACGCTGCTGGAGTTTTTCTAAGCCGGCCGTCATACCAAGCGCACCGAACCGAAGGTCGAAGTTGCCAAGCATCTCGCGGGTGTGGTTGAACCACTTGAAAAAGGTAGTCATGTCGAGCTTGTCGAGACATCTCGTGTGCCGACTCTTGGTAGTAACCCCACTCGTTCAACGACGAAATTACTATTCAGCGAGATGTCTCGACAAGCTCGACATAACGTTCTGCTGGCTTCTTAAACGGCTACAGCCCGTACTTGCTCAGCAGGTAGATCAACGAGGCCATGCCGGCGCCGCCCAGCTCCAGCTCGCGGCGGTGCACTTTGTCGAAGGTGTCGGCGGCGGTGTGGTGGATGTCGAAGTAGCGCTGCGAGTCGCAGTCGTAGCCGATCAGCGCCGTGGCTTGGCCTTTCAGCGGGCCAATATCGGTGCCGCCGTGGCCGGCCGCAATGTCGCCGGCGTGGTAGGGCGCCAGCAGCGGAGCCCACTGCTGCACCTTGGCTACGGTGGCCGGCGAGGCGGCTTCTACCCCGAAGCCGCGGGGCGTGAAGCCGCCGCCGTCGGACTCAATGGCGGCCACGTGCTTCTCGCCGGCGGCTTTGGCCAGCTCAGCGTACTTGATGCCGCCGCGGTTGCCGTTTTCCTCGTTTATGAAGAGCACGGCGCGCACGGTGCGCTCGGGGCGCAGGCCGGTGGCCAGCAGCAGGCGCAGGGCCTCCATGCTCTGCACGCAGCCGGTGCCGTCGTCGTGGGCACCCTGGGCCAGGTCCCAGGAATCGAGGTGGCCGCCCACGGTGATGATTTCGTTGGGGTACTTCGAGCCCTTCACCTCCCCTACCACGTTATAGGATTTCACGTCGGGCAGGGTCTGGCAGGCCATTTCCAGCTCAAACTCCACCGCGGGGTTCTGCTTCAGCTCAGCGCTGAGGCGGTCGGCGGCCAGGGTACTGAGAGCCGCGGCCGGAATCTTGGTCACTTTGTCGTCGTAGCGGGTGGTGCCGGTGTGCGGGTTGTCGTCCTTGGCCGAAGTCATGGAGCGCACCAGGGCCCCCACAGCGCCGCGCTTGGCGGCCTCTACCGGGCCGCGGCCGCGCTGATCCACGGCCCCGCTGTAGGCCCCACCCGGCTCGATGAGCTTGTCGTCGAAGGGGCGGTTGAAGAACACAAACTTGCCCTTCACCTGCGCGTCGGGCAGCTTGGCCAGCTCGTCCCAGCTGCGCACCTCCACCACCTGGGCCTTGAGCTTGCCACTGGTGCCCACCGAGCCGCCGAGCGCGCACAGGGCCACGTTCTGGGCTTTGCCTTTGGGGGCCTTGAAGCTGCCTTTTTCCTTGGCGCCGCGCACCCAGTGCGGCACCATCACCTCCTGCAGGTACACGCGGTCGAAGCCCAGCTTTTCCATGGTTTGCTTGCCCCACTGCACGGCCTGCTCGGCCTGCGGCGAGCCGCTCAGGCGCGGGCCGATGTTCTGGCAGAGGTAGCGCAGGTTGTCGTAGCTCTGCCCGCGCAGCAAGGCTTCGTCGTAGATTTTGCGCAGGTTCAGCGAGTCGGTTTTGGCGGCGGTCTGGGCGTGGGCGGGTGCGGCCAGCGCGGCGGCGAGCAGCAGGCCGGCGGCCGCAGTGCGGAGGTGGTGGAGCATGGAGGCAGATGAAAAGCGCACGCCCAACCGGGCGCGGCACACACAGACGCAGCCGTGGTCCGGGAGTTGCGTATCCCGGCGCCTCGCCTACGTGCTGGCCACAAATAAACGCCCGTCGGGGCTGGCTACCAAACCGGCAACCAGCCCCGACGGGCGTATATCCGCCGTAAGCTTGCCCGGCGCTTATACCGCGGCGGCTTTGCTTCGGGCGGGCGCCGGCGCGGGCGCGGGCTCGGCCACAGGCAGCAGCAACACCGGCAGCGTGGCCTGGCGCAGTACCCGGGCCGTGACGCTGCGGTGAAACAGCTGCCCCAGGAAGCTGCGACGCCGGGCCAGCAGCACCAGCAGGTTGGCGTTGCGCTCGGCGGCCGTCTGCAGCAGGCCGGCTTCGGGCGTTTGGGCCAGCGGTTGGTAGAAGCTCACTTCCGTATCGCCGGGCACCAGGCCGCTGGCTTGCACCGCGCGCAGCACCTCGTTGCGGCTCAGGCTGCTGTCGGGCGTGGTGGTGTAGGTGATGGTGGGCACGGCCTGCCAGGTGGCGAGCAGCTCCTGAAACACAGTGCTGGCAGGGTCGCGCACCGCAAAGGCTTCGCCATCCACGCCGACTACTACACGGCGCGGGGGCAGCAGGGCGGCCGTTTCGGGCACGAGCAGCGCGGGGTAGGCGCTGTGGCGCAGCAGCGGCAGGGCGCGGTTGGCCAGCATGGCGTCGAAGTAGTTTTCGGTGGCCGTCAGGCCCAGCACCAGCAGCAGGGGCTGGTAGCGGGCCACGGCCGCTTCCAGGGCTTCGCCGAAGGCCCCGTCGACTACCTCTACCGTGGTGGGCACCAGCATTTCCTCGGCAATGGCGCGCAGGGCATCGGTCACTTGCTCCCGGTCGCAAGGCAGCACGTCGGTCAGGGCCAGGCCGGTTTCGGCGGGCAGCACCGGCGGCTGGTACACGTGCAGGAGCACCACGCGGGCGCCCAGCGGGCCGGCGAGTTGGGCAGCGTAGCGGCGGGCGCGCTCGGCCGCCGGCGAAAGGTTGGTGAGTACGACGAGGTTGTCCATGGCTGTGAGAGCGGGTTGGAATACGTCGTAAAGGTCCAGCTCGGGGGAAGCGGCGGGCATGAGCGTCGTCAGCCGAAAAGTTGATTTTGCTCAGGCCTGGCGGCTACCACAAGCCGCGCTGCTGCAGCATGCGGGCCACGGCTGAGCCCGGCCGCACCACCGCCCGCAGCTCGCGGTAGGGAATGACGATGGGCACCTGCTGAATCACGTGCGGCGCACCGAAGCTGCCGAGCAGGCAGTACGCGCCTTCGCTGTTCAGGCCGAACTCCTCCGGCAGCGAGACCAGCTGGCTTCCGTCCTCCCCTCCCGGTATGAGGCCTTCGGCGTAGGGCGAGGCGCGCAAATACCGCGTCAGCAGCCGCTGCAGAGCTTTTTCCTGGCCCGGGCGCAGCCAGTCCGCGGTGTGCACCTGCTTGCCGGTCATCAGGTCAAAGGTCTGCAGCTCCTGCTGGTTGTTGGGGTAGGCACCGCCCGTGTCCTCGCTTTCGTCGAGCTGCAGGCCGAGCAGTCCGTAGCCGTTCAGCACGACCATGACGAAGCCGTATTGGCCGAATGTACTCTCGCAGTCAAGGGCATCCAGCTCCACGGCCAGCTGATTGCGGCGCTGCTCGGGCAAGGGGCACTGCAGCGGGCGCAAAGCCGGCTGCAAGGTATCGGGGCCCAGCAGGTGCAGAAACACGCGCCCCACCTCGGGCGGGCGTGGGTGGGGTACTTCTTCTTCCGCGGCGGGCGGGCACGGGGCGCCGGTAGCCGTTTCGCGCAGCAGCTCGTAGCGCACGGCGCCGGTGTAGTCTTCGCGCAGCGCAAAGGGCAGCCGGTGCCGGCCGTCGGCGCTTTCCCAGGTGCCGTTGAGCACGGGGCCCGCGGGCTGAGCGGCCCGCCAGCGGCCCGTTGGGACTGTTTCGGCGGGGTTGTCGGGCTTGGGCCAGCCTTCGTTTAGCAACAAAGGCTGGCCGGGCTGGTATTTAGCCGGGGCGCTCAGGAGTAATTCCTGACCGCGCCGCTCGTAGTAGTAAGCGCCCGAAAGCGGCTCGGCGGAGCCAGCAGCCGGAATGGTCAGCTCAAGCACCGCCGGCAGCTTGCCCACGGTGCCCACGTAGCGGTGGTACCCGGTAAAAGCAGCCTGGGGGCTGGCGGTGGGCCGTGCCTTCGTGCGGGCGGGTACCGGTGCGGCGACGCGGCCGACCTGCTCCGGACTGGTCTGGCCCTGGCAGGCCCACCAGGCCGGAGCGGCTAGCAACAGGCTTAGCTGTTGGCCTAAGCGGCGAAATTTCATGGAATAAGGAATCAGATGCCCGAGTCAGCGACCTTGCCCGACGGCCCGATGCTGCCTACTTAAAACGTGCCAGTACCGGGGCCAACGGGCCGGTTGGACGGAGCAGCGGGCGCAGGTCGGCGTAGCTGATATTCACGGTCTGCGGGCCGATTACGTAGGGCCCTATCTCGTACTCATTCCACTGAAAGCTTATTTCGCCCGGCATGAGGCTGAAGCCGCTGCCGGGCAGCGGGACCAGGGCTTGCGGGTTTCCCTGCTCATCGGTCCAACGCTCAAACGGCTGCCCCGGCTGGCCGCCCTCGTCGCGGTAAAAATCCCCGTAGAGGTTGTCGGCGAGCAGCCGCTTGGTCAGCAGGCGGCGCAAGGGCTGCTCGTAGCCGGGCTTGAGTAAGTCAGGCAGCAGCAGCCGGCGCCCCGTGCGCAGGTCGAAGGTGAGCGGGGTAAACTCGTGCGTGGGGTGCGCGCCGCCAAACTGGTAAATCTGCTCAAACCGCGTCAGCGACAGCAGCTGGTCGGCGTTGTACGTTACCTGGGCCTGCTGTTCGGTCTGCTCGCAGCTACTGCTCGTCTGCTCATCGGCGTAGGCCTGCAGCGTCGGGTAGGGCGCGGGCAGCAGCTGTTTCTGGATGCGCTGCAGCACCGGGTTGCGGTCGGCGTCGAGCAGGTGCACTACCTCCAGGGCGTAGCTGGCGGTGTCGCCTGCCCGGAGGCATCCCACGCTGTCGGCGGCCTTTTTGCCCTGGCTGCTGTACCACTCTATGGCGTAGCGCACGGCGCCGGTGTAGTCTTCGGTCAGCTCGAAAGGCAATTCGCGCCGCCCATCGACGCTCCGCCAGGTGCCACTCAGCCGGGGGCCGGGCGCCTGGGCGCTCTGCCAGCGACCCGTGGGCTGGCTACCCGCCGTTTCCTCCAGCAGCAGGGGCTGATCCGGCCGGGCCTTGGCCGCTTTCAGCCCCAGGGTGCCACCCCGGCGCTGGTAGTAGTAGGTGCCGGCCGTGCCCGAGTCCGTGATTAGCAGCTCCACGACCACGGGCAGCTGCCCTACCCGCCCGGTGTAGCGGCGGTAGCCTTCAAAAGTGGCCGCCGGGGTCGTTTCCGTCGCGGCGGCCCCTGCCGAAGCGGCTGGCGGGACACTGCCCAAACTACTATCAGCGGGCTTTTCAGGCTGACAAGCGCTTAAAAGCAAGCCGACCAGCAAGCTCATACTTGCTGGTCGGCGGCAGGGTGAAAACATCATAGCTGCAAGTATAGCACTTGCCCCACAGGCGGCCGCCCGTGCCGGCTTACTTTTTCTGGGCTCCGTAGCGTCGCGCCACGGCCGTGGCCGGGCCGCCGCTGGCCGGCAGCTTCACCTCGAACAGGTAGCCAAATTCGTCGTCGGCAATGGTTTTGACGGGCCGCACGGCGCCCAGGGCCTCGATGGTTTCGAGCACGGTGTTGGAGTGGCCCACCACCAGCACGGCTTTGCCGGGCGTGGTCTGCCGGATGCGGGCGGCCAGGGCGGCCAGGCCGGGGGCATCGGTAGTGTACGTTTCGGTGGTCAGCTTTTTAGCCTCGGCCAGCGGGGCGGCGGTGTCGCGGGTGCGCTTGGTATCGGTGGAGTACACGGCCACGATGGGCTGCTTGCCCAGCGCGTCGCGCAGGGCGAAGGCGCGCTGGTCACCCGCCGTGCTCAGGGGCTGCTCGGCGGGCTTCTGCGGATCGGCCAGCGGGCCTTTTTCGGCGTGGCGCACGAGGTACACGGTTATGGCTTTGGGCTTGGCGAAGTGGGCCGGAGCGGCAGCCGGGGCGCTCAGCACCGTGAGCAACAAGTAGAATAAGCGGGTCAGCAGCAACATAGGCGAGACGGAAAAGGGAAAGGACACGGCCCAGAGACACAGCCGCGCGGGGTCGGGTGGCTTACTTCAGCTCCAGGATTTGCTTTAAATCGGCGGCCGACACGGTGAGCAGGCCCACTTTGGGCAGCCGCTCGGTGAGGGTGCGCCAGTTGGGCTCCTGGCGGAAGATGGGCTGCAGCAGCTTTTTGGCTTCGGCTACCTGCCCCTTGTTGGCCAGCGTGATGGCGTGCCAGTAGCGCATCTCGAGGTTGTTGGGGAATGCTTTTTCGGCCGTCTCGTACTCGCGCACGGCGGCGGGCATGTCGTTTTTCTCCACGGCCAGGTCGCCGGCGTTCATGTGGTCGTAGGCGCGCTGCAGCTGCAGCAGGCGGCGCAGCTCCTTGAGCGGCTCCTGGGCGTCGTCCACGCGCAGGTCCACCAGCCGGTCGTCCCAGGGGGCGGCGCTGGCCGTGCCGCGCACCACCAGCAGGGCCGCCGACTGCCGGCCGCGGATGTCGCCACCCTGGGCCTGGGCCGCGTCGAGGGCGGCAAGCATGCGCTCGGGCAGTGGCAGCTGGCTGTTGGCTTCGAAGGCCTTGGCCATGGCGGGCCACACCTTGTCGGAAAGCATCATGTTGGCCTGCACCGAAAATTGCTTGCCCTGCTGGTGCCCGGCCATATCCACGCACTTGTTGCCGGTGTGGGTGGCCACGTTGCCCTTGCTGTCGACAATGGCTACCTGGCGCACGTCGCGGCCTTCGTCGGTGCTGAGCAGCTCATCGAGGGCCTGCTGGGCAGTTTTGCCGCTTTTCAGCAAAGCCAGCCCGCGCAGGCCGAAGGATTTATTGGTAAACGACTGGGTGGCAATGGCCCCTACCCCGGCCTCGGCCCAAGACACGGCCGTTCCCACCGAAAACCAGTGGCTTTGCACGGCCACGGCCAGGTCGCCGGTTTGCGGGTCGCGGGCCACGATGGAGAAGGTATGGGCCAGCGGGTCGGTGGCGCTGTACACGTGCTGGGCGTGGGCCCGGAAGGCCGGGCTGCCTAGCAGCAGGGCCAGCAGTCCGCAGAGGCGGAACAGATAAGCGGAAACGGCCGGAAAACGGAGCATAGTCAGGTTAATTACAGCTGGGCAGGCAAGATACGCCGCGGTTTGGTTTGCCCTCATCCGGCCTTCACCCGGCACGTCTAGATTCAGATCATCCAGTCACCATAACCACATCATTCACAGCATAAAAAGCCCTTGCCCCTGCTACCCCCGCGCTGGTAGCTGCCGCCGCAGCCCAAGCCCAGACCACGCCGACCAAAACCACTACCACCACGCAAACGGGGTCGGCGTCGACGCGCACCAAGACCATGACCACGCCCAGCGGCCAGTCGTACACCGTGGTGCACTCGAAGGCGGCGAGTCAGCACCGCAAGACGATGACGCACACCACGCCCAGCGGCACCAGGCAGACCAAAACGTCGAGCACAACTACCAAGTCGGCTTCCCGGCAATAGGCTCCGCTTGGTCCGATAAAAAAACGCGCCCCGGTCACTGCTCGACCGGGGCGCGTTGGCTTTGCAGCGGGTGGCTTAGCCCTGCGGGTTGGCCGGGCCGTAGTCGCCGGGGCTGACGGGGCGCGGCTGGGCGGGCTCGGCCGGCACGGAGCGGCCCGGCACCTGTAGCGTCCAGTCGCTTTGCAGCTGGCGCAGGCCGGGGTGGTTGGTGAAATCGAACTGGCAGGGCACGATGCTCACGTAGTTGTGCGCCAGGGCCCATTCGTCGGTGTCTTCGGCTTCGAGGTCTTCGTTGACGAAGTTGCCGAGCACCCAGTAGTACGGGCGGTTGTAGGGGTCCTGGCGGGTATCAAACTCCTCCTGCCACTTGGCCCGGGCCTGCCGGCACACCTTGGCGCCCACGATGTCGTCGTCCGACTTCTTGGGAATGTTCACGTTCAGGGCAGTGCCGGCCGGAATGCCCTTGCTCAGGGCTTCGCGGGCAATGTGCTCAATCCACGGCTCGGCGTGGGAGAAATCGGCCTGGTGCGAGAAGTCGCAGAGCGAAAAACCGATGGCGGGCAGGCCCTCGATGGCGGCTTCCAGGGCGGCTGACATGGTGCCCGAATAAATCACGTTTACCGAGGCGTTGGAGCCGTGGTTGACGCCCGATACCACCAGATCGGGCCGACGGCCCTTCAGCACCAGGTGCTTGGCGATTTTGACGCAGTCGGCGGGCGTGCCCGAGCAGGTGTAGGCCTCCAGGCCAGGAAACAGCTGGCTGCGGTCGAGGCGCAGCGGCTCGCTGAGCGTAATGGCGTGGCCCATGCCCGATTGCGGGGCGGCCGGCGCTACCACCACCACCTCGCCGAGGCGCTGCATCACGCGCACCAGCACGGCAATGCCGGGGGCGGAAATGCTGTCGTCGTTGGAAATCAGAATTAGCGGCTGCGGGGAAGCGTCGGCACTCACGGCAAAAAATGGTCAGGTGAAACCCAAAAACTACGCGGCAAAGGTAGACCAGGCAGGTAAACGGAAGGTTAACGAATAAAAGGGGATTAAGGTCGGGCCGCTTGGATTCGAGCTTTGTACCGCGCTCCAGGCCCAACAAGCCGCGGGCAAGTGTCGTAGGTTTGCGCCATGCTTCGCTCCTTCGCTCTTTGCGCGGCCGCCGGTGCGGCCCTGCTGCTCAGCGCCTGCGGCCCCGACCGCCGCCCCGCCTCCGCCCCGACCACCACGGCCCCGATGCCTGCCCCGTCGGCGCCGGCCCCAGCCGTGCCAGCACCAGCGCCGCCCGCCGCGCCGGATAGCAGCCTGCTGCTGCGCGCCGGCTACGTGGGACCGCTGCGCCTGAACATGAAGGAGACGGCCCTGCTGGAGCTGCTACCGCCCAGTTCTCTGCGCAAAACCACCCGCAGCTTGGAAGGCATCGAGTACCCCGCCTACGAATACCGGCCGGCCGGCGCACCGGCCAGCGCTGCGCCCCTGCTGTTGGAAATGGTGACGGCCCTCGACGGCAACGGCAACCGCCTGTGGCGCGTGCAGCTTCAGGACCCGCGCTACCGCACCGCCGAGGGCATCGGGGTGGGCAGCCGCTACGGCGACGCCCGCCGCACCTACGGCGTTCAGACCATCGAGCGGGCCGAAGGGCGGCTGGTAGCCGTATCGGAGCGCGTGGGCATGACCTGGGTGCTCGACAAAACCGGCCTGCCCACTAAAGGGCTGCTGCGCAAGGATGACATTCCCCCGGCCACGCGCATCACCGGCATTATACTTTACCAGTAAGGCTTGGCTTTTGGCGGTGCGAATCAGCTGACGTTTGTGTACTTTGGCGGCGAAGGCCCGCAGTCGGCAGCTGGATGTTGCCGCGGCGCGGGCCGGTCCGCCCTACCTCACCGCCTACTGCCGCTATGCCCCTGCTCGAAAACCGTTACCGCTTCGCCGACTTGGGCCTGCTGCTGCTGCGCCTGGGCCTGGGCGTAATGCTCGTCGCCCACGGCTACCCCAAGCTGATGAGCGGGCCCGAGAAGTGGGCGGCGCTGGGCGGCGAGATGCGCCACTTCGGCATCACCTTCGCCCCGGTGGCGTGGGGCTTGGCCGCGGCCATAGCCGAAACCATCGGCGGGCAGCTGCTGGTGCTGGGGTTGCTGTTTCGTTGGGCCTGCGGGGCACTGCTGCTGACCATGGTGGTGGCGGCCGCTTCGCATATTGGCACCGGCGAGGGATTCAATGCTTACTCGCACGCGGTAGAAATCGGCTTTGTGCTGCTGGGGCTGCTGTTTATCGGGCCGGGCAAGTACAGCGTAGATCAGCAGGTGTTTCCGCCGAGCCGGCGGCGGTATTAGTAGCCGGGCAGTCAGGGCTCTGAGGCGACCGGGCGTTACAACGGTTCTTGCCTGAGTTGCTGTTTGAGCATCTGGTATTGCGCTAGTGTGTAGACAATCAGCCCGTCACTGGTTTTACCGCCGCCCAAGTACACCACCACACCATAGTCAGAGCCGGCGTAGAGCCGCCAACGCGTCTTGTTCACGCCGCGCCGCAAGGAGCCCTCCGGCAGCAGTTGCGCCGCCGGGAGCTGATTGAGCAATCCTCGAAACCATTTGGCAGTCGGGCCCGATAATTCCACGCGGTCAATCTTCCTTTCCGTTCCCAGGGCGTAGGCGTAAATGATGCCTTCGTTGCTAAGCCAGGCAATTTTGTTGCCTGTAACGTCGCCGTAAGAATAGCCGCGGCTGACCATGAATTTGTTATCAGCCATCAGGGGTTGGCCCAACAGGCTCCGCATTTCTTGCAAAGTCAAACGCTGGGCTTGCGCTTCAAGCGCAGTAAATGTCAGCATAACCGCCGCAGCGAGTCGGGGCATGAGCATGGGGGTACGCAAAACCGGGTAGTTGAGCAACCGAATCTAGTGGGTTCTTGTCAAGATAAGGCACCTCGTAGCTTTCTGGTGGCGAGCCGCCGGCATTTGCCGCTTCCGTGGCATCTTGCCGGCCCGAACGCTTTTCCTCATGCTCGCCACCCTCATGCTAGCCGCTGCCCTGCACACTGCCCCCGCCGCCGACAAACCCGACTGGCGTACGCCCTTCGAGCTGGGCAACGGCAACACCACGGCCACCTACGCCGAGTGCATTGCCTACTACAAGCGCCTCGACGCGGCCTACCCCGAAGTGACCATGCGCGAAGTAGGGCCCACCGACAGCGGGGAGCCGCTGCACGAGGTGGTCATTTCCCTCGATGGCGACGCCGATCCGGCTTCGGTGCGCGCCAAGAACCGGCGCGTGGTATTTATCCAAAACGGCATTCACCCCGGTGAGCCAGAGGGCATAGATGCCTCCATGATGCTGGTCCGCGACTACCTGCAGCAGAAAAAGCTGCGCGAGCAGCTGCAGAACGTGACCCTGGTGGTGGTGCCCGTGTACAACGTGGACGGCATGCTCAACCGCAACGCCACCACGCGCGTCAACCAGAACGGGCCCGAGCAGTACGGCTTCCGCGGCAACGGCCGGCACTACGACCTCAACCGCGACTACATCAAGCAGGAGTCGCGCAACGCCCGCTCCTTTGCCGAGCTGTTTCAGCGCTGGCGGCCCGAGGTGTTCGTGGAGACGCACACCTCCAACGGCGCCGACTACCAGTATACCATGACGCTCATTGCCACGCAGAAGGACAAGCTGCACCCGGTGCTGAGCCAGTACCTGCAGCAGCGCCTGCTGCCGGCCCTGTACGGCGGCATGGAGAAGCGCAAGTGGCCGATGACGCCCTACGTGGACTTCGAAGGTCAGACGCCGGAAAGCGGGCTGATCGGGTTTCTGGAGTCGCCGCGCTACTCCACCGGCTACGCGGCGCTGTTCAATACCATCGGCTTCATGCCCGAGACGCACATGCTTAAAGCCTTCAAGCCGCGCGTGGAATCCACCTACGCCCTGCTCGATGAGGTCATCCACTTCGTGCACCGCGACGCCGACGCCCTGGCCGCCGCCCGCGCCGAGGCCGACCGGCAGCTACTGGCCCAGACGCTGTTTTCGCTGACCTGGCAGCTTGACAAGTCGGCCGCCGACGAGGTGCAGTTTCGCGGCTACGAGGGCCGCACCCGGCCCAGCGAGGTGAGCGGCCAGCCGCGCCTGTACTACGACCGGAAAGCGCCCTTCACCCGCCCTGTGAAGCACTACAACACCTACCGCCCCGCGGCCACGGTGCAGAAGCCGGCTGCTTACCTGATTCCGCAGGCCTGGGAAACGGTGATTGAGCGCCTGCGCCGCAACGGCGTGCAGCTCCAGCGCCTGACTCAGGACGCCACCATCGAAGTCGATGCCCAGTACATCGAGGAATTTCAGACCACGCCGCGCCCCTTCGAAGGCCACTACGTGCACAGCCGGGTGCAGCTGCGCACGGTGCGCCAGTCCCAGCACCTGCGCCGCGGCGACTACGTGGCGCGGCTTGATCAGCCCGCCGTGCGCTACCTTGTGGAGACGCTGGAGCCGCAGGCCACCGACTCCTTCTTTACCTGGGGCTTCTTCGACAGCATCCTGCAGGGCAAGGAGCACTTCTCCGACTACGTATTTGAGGACCTGGCCGCTGAGGTACTGCGCCGCCAGCCGGCGCTGCGCCAGGAGCTGGAGGAGAAGAAAAAAGCCGACGCGAAGTTTGCCCAGGACGGTGCCGCCCAGCTCGAATGGGTGTACCGCCGCTCGGAGTATTCGGAGCCCGGCTACCGCCGCTACCCGGTGCTACGCCTGACGGGCGCGGAAAATCTGGTAGTGGAGTAGCACGTCCAGTCGAATTCTATTCTCAAAATCAGCCCCGTGCCAAATCAGCTCTATCTTCCCTGGTCTATTTTATTTCCTGTTAGTAATGCAAAACGCCCTGCGTATTTCACTGGCCGCCGGCTTGGCCCTGCTGAGCGGTGCTTGTGACACCTGCAAAAACGATGAGTCACCGACCAACACCCTGCTTTTCCGGCTCGTCTCCCTGGCTAACCAAAACCTGATTGGCCAGGGTCCTACCCAGTATTCGCCTGATTCTATTCGCGTGCTGCTGAACGGCCAGCCGTTCGACTTCGAGGTGACGACGCAACCGCTGTTTGGGGACGCTCCCGTTGTCGGACTATCGGCGCGTCACCTGTTTGCCAGTCCGCCCGAGGCGCGCCTGCTGCTACGGCTCAGCCGCACCGATACCGACACCATCGATTTGCGATACGCCGTGCGTGAAGGCCGCTGCTTCCGCTCCCTTGAGTACCAGGCCGTGCGCTACAACGGCCGCCTGGCGGCGCCTGACCCGGTCAGCGGCTACTACCACTTCGTCAAGCGTTAGCACGCTTTTCCGCTCCCATGTCTGCCATTCTCGACATTCAACATCTGACCAAGCGCTACGGCCGCACCACGGCCGTGCAGGACCTGACGCTCAGTGTACCCGCGGGCAGCGTATTCGGCCTGCTCGGGCCCAACGGCTCCGGCAAAACTACCACGCTCGGCATTGCCCTGGGCGTGCTGCACGCCACGGCCGGCTCGGTCAGCTGGTTTGGCGCGGCGCCTACGGCCGCGGCCCGGCGGCGCGTGGGCGCCTTGCTCGAAACACCCAACTTCTTTCCCTATCTCTCGGCCCGCCAAAACCTGCAGATCAGCGCCGACACCAAGCGCGCTACGCCGGCCACCATCGAGCGGGCCCTGGAGACGGTGCAGCTGGCGGGCCGCCAGCACGAGCCGGTGCGGGGCTTCTCGCTGGGCATGAAGCAGCGCCTGGCCCTGGCCGCGGCCCTGCTCGGCGAGCCGGAGGTCCTGGTGCTCGACGAGCCCACCAACGGCCTCGATCCGCAGGGCATTGCCGACGTGCGCCGGCTGGTGCAGCGCCTCGCCGCCGAAGGCCGCACCGTCATCCTGGCCAGCCACCTGCTCGACGAGGTGCAGAAAGTGTGCACCCACGTGGGCGTGCTGCACCAGGGCCACCTGCGCGCCGCCGGCCCCGTAGCGCAGATCCTGTCCACCGCCGACCGCGTGCACCTGCGCCTGGCCGCCGACGCCGACCCGCAAACCTTGCCCGAGGCGCTGGCCACCATTCCCTTCGTGCGCGACGTGCAGGCCGGCCCGCAGGGCGCCGTCAGCCTCACGCTTGCCGCCGACCACTCCGCGGCCGACCTCAACCGGGCTTTGTTTGGGCGCGGCGTCACGCTAGCCCACCTGAGCACGGAGCAGCGCAGCTTGGAAAGCCAGTTCCTGGAATTGATCAAGCCCGAAAGGTGAGGAAGGAAGCCCGGCCACTGCCGGCTTGGCTCATGTAGCTGTGGCCAGCAGCGGCAACTGCCGCGCCGGCCCAGCGCCCTACCTATTCTTCGTTCTTCATTCCTCCTTCGTCCTTCATGTTAAGAACCGAACTCCGCAAGCTGCTGCCCTACCGCACCGCCTGGATTATTCTGCTGTTGTTTACGGGCCTGCTAGCCGCCACGGTGGCCGGTGCGGGCAGCGTCAATGTCAACGGTTAGCAGCTGGGCCAGGCGCTGTACGCGCTGCCGGGGCTGTGGACCAATTTGGTGTACATCGCCGGGTATTTTTCCCTGCTGCCGGCCTTTCTGCTCATCATGCTCCTCACCGATGAGTTTCAGTACCGCACGCTGCGCCAGCAGGTTATCGACGGGGCCTCGCGTGGGCAGTGGGTGCTCGACAAGCTGCTGGTAGCCCTGCTGCTCACGGCCTGGGGCATGCTGTCGGTGCTGCTGGTAGGCGTGTTTTTTGGCCTGACGCGCACGCCCGACGCCTCCTTCGGCGCCGTGCTGGCGGCCGCGCCCCGGCCCCTGCTGCTCTACGCGGCGCAGTTGCTGGGCTACTTGTCCTTGGCCGCGCTGCTAGCCCTGCTCATCCGCAAGAGCACGCCGGCCATCGTAGCACTGCTGCTTTACGTGTGGGTGGTGGAGCGGCTGATTCGCTACTTTCTACCCGACGCCATCGACCGGTTTCTGCCCGTCAAGGCCCTGGATATTCTCACACCCTCGCCTTTTGCCCAGACGCTCGATACCGTGCTGGGGCCCAGCGGCGCCCTGTTGCCCGGTCAGGCCGTACTGGTGGCCCTGGGTTACGCGGCGCTTTTTTGGCTGTTGAGCCTCGCGTGGATACGCACCCGCGACCTATAGCCGTTACCTTTGCCGCGTTGCGTTTTTCAGCCGCAGCCGATGCGCGTATGCGTCCAGTAGCTTTACTCACCGGCGCCCTCGTGGCGCTGTCCCTTACCGCCACCGCCCAAACCGCCGGCACGCTCGAAGCAGAGCTGAAGTCCGGCCGGGACTTTGTGGCGGCCAACAACTTCGAAAACGCGGCCTGGCGCCTTGAAACCGTGCGCCAGCGCTGGCCCGACAACGCCGAGGCCCGTCTGTTGCTGGGCCAGTGCTACGTGGAACTAGGCAAATACGCCGACGCCCGCACCGAGCTGGCCAAAGCCGCCGCGCTGAACCCGGCTCTGCAGGAGCGCGCCAACCAGTACCTGGCCCTGGCCAGCACCCGCGAGCAAAGCGCCTCCCAGGCGCAGGCCAAAGCGCAGACCGAAAAGGACGCCATCCGCGCCCGCGCCGCGGCTGCCCTGCAGGCCCGCGCCACTGCCGACGCGGCGGCCAAAAATGCGGTGGGCGGCCCGGCCGCCACGGCGCCCATTGCCGCCGCGCAGCTGGTATACGGCGCCTACGTGTGCACCTACACCCTCGTCGACCCGGCCTCGAAGCGCATGACGTTTGTGCCGAAAGGCGCCATTCAGCTCAACGCCAACGGCACCTACCGCTACCTCGACGGCGGACCGCTGGGCCGCTACACGTACAATGCCGTCACGCGCCAGCTGACGTGGATATCGGGCTTCTTTGCCGAACGTGGCCAACCCAAAACTACCTTCTCGCCCGGCGACAAGGAAGCTCAGCTCGACATCGAGCTGCCGACCGCCACCGGAACCCAACGCTGGCTCTGCGGCTGCAACAAAGCCCAGCCCGTAACACCCAAGCCCGCTACGACCACGCAGCCCTGAACAGAAAGGCCCGGCCGCATGCGGCCGGGCCTTTCTGTTCAGGGCTGCGTGGCTGCCGGCGCCAGCGAGTTGGCATAGTCGACAATGCGCGACAATTCCTCGGGTTTGTTAAAGCTGAGCTTGTGCTGACGCGCATACTGCTTGATAGCAGCAGCGTTGGGCTTAAAAAGGGTCAGCGTTTCTTTTTCGGCTTGCTGCACCGGTACCACCAAGGCCGTAGAAGTAACCAGGTACAGTTGCTGCTCAGTCCTGATCTGCCGGGTCTGCGTAGTTTTCACCGGCGAAGGAATATCCTTATAGACCATCTGGTTGCGCAGGTCTCTGCGCATATCCGCCGTCAAAATGGGGTCCGTTTCGTACTTGCTCCGCTCCGGCGTGGATTTGCTGGGGCTGGAGTGCAGCGAGGTACGCTGCCACAGGCACACATCGCCCACGCTTAGCACTTCGTAAAAGCCGGGCTCCCCTGCACCCGGGCTTTGAGCTGCCGACTGCCGCATGATGCCGCGGTAGCTCACGAAGGCGTGCATTGCCGTATCCAGGGCTACTGTGGTGTAGGCTTGGTTGTGATACAACGTCTCGCCCATAGCGTTAATGTTTTGGTCTCTAAAAGCCAGCTTCTGCTGCACCTTCTGCAGCAAGCGCCCTTTAGCCGCAAAAGCCTTCACCGTGAGGGGGGAGTGCGTACTGGTCGCGCCGTCCGCGGTTTTGACGACGAGGGTATTGCTGTCGTTGTAGAGCGTCAGTTGACCGCGGAGCGTGTCGCCGGAAGCCAGTAGCACTGTTCCGCTGGAAAAACTCATTCCCAATTCGACTTGCGCCGAAGCCGGCAAGGCAACAACTACGCCCGCAGCCATAATGCCAGCTAACAGTAGGTACTTCTTCATAGGCGAATGGCTAAAAATGAACCTTAAGCTCAGAGTGAGCCAGGCCGTAAGCGTAGCAAACAAATAACGCGCCTAATTGCCCGCAGCTCGCAATTAGCTAGTCGGCTTCAGCGGGGAAAGCAGGGCGCAGGCATCGCGGAAAGGGCGGTGCCGGTTCTGCGAACAGCTGGCCGGAGCCCGAATACAAGCTGGCAGGGGTGCGGCGCAGGTGGCACAGCGCTACCCAGCCAGCGTGAGCAGCAAGGAGATTGGCTCCCGAATGAAAATGCAATAGGCTACAGAACCGCGTAAGGCATCGACCTAGAGGCAGTAGCGCCGATAGCGCGCCCACCCTGCTCCGGCTTTTTTATATGTTCGGGCGGTTTTTACGTAGCTGCTTTTCGTCTCATCCGCTATTCCCTATTGCCCATGTCCCTTTGTACTTCCCGCTGCGGGCTACTGGCCGCCGGTATCGTGCTGGCCACAGCGCCGGCTTTCGGCCAGGCCCCCGCTCTTACGGCCATCAGCCCGGCCCGGCACGCGGTCAATGTGCCCCGCACCGCCGGCATTTCGCTCACGTTTTCCCAACCCGTGACGGGCGCCGGCACCGTGCGCATCCACAGCAGCCAGTGGCGCGGCTACCGCGCGGCCAGCAACAACGGCGACGGCACCACCACCCTGCGCCTGCAGCCCACGCAGGCTTTCGCTCCCGGCGAGCTGGTCAGCGTCACCGTTCCGGGTACCGTGCAAAACAGCAGCGGCCAGAGCCTGACGGGCGGCAGCCAAGTACTGCAGTTTCGGGCGGCCGCCGGGCCGGGTAGCGCCACTTTCACCGGCTCGGCCGTGTACAACGAGACCAGTGCGTCTATTTACACGCCCCGGCTGGCCGACGTCAACAACGACGGGCGCCTGGATTTTCTGCTGGTCGACGGCCAGAGCAGCCGGGTGAAGCTGCGCCTGGGCGACGGGCGTGGCAACCTGGGCAGCCCCACCAACCTGATTCTGGGGCAGGACCCGCGCGAAATTCAGCTTGCCGACTTCAACAACGACGGCAACCTGGATCTGGCCACGGCGGCGCTGGGCGTTACGCGGTTCGTAACGGTGGCGCTGGGCTCCGGCACGGGCGCCTTCGCCCTCGTCACGCCCATACCCGCCACAGCCCTGCCCACGGGTCTGCAGGTGGGCGACGTGAACGGCGACGGCAACCAGGATCTGGTGTTTGCCGTGGTGGCGCCCCCGGCCACTCCGGCCGGCCCGGCCTCGCTGGCGGTACACCTCGGCGACGGGCAGGGCGGCTTTACGGAGCTGCCAGCTATGCCGCTCGTCGCGGGCAGCTCCTACCCCTACCTGCACGACCTGAACAACGACGGCCGCCTGGATTGCGTGGTAGGCAACGCCACCACGGGCCTGCTGACTTCTTACCTAGGCTCGGGTACGGGCACCTTTACCCCGGCTACCGGCGCCTCCCTAAGCGTAGGCACGGCAGCGCCGGGCGTGTCGGTAGCCGACCTTACCGGTGATGGAACCCTGGACGCCGTGGTGCCCGACAACACGGCCGGAACCGTGCGCGTGCACCCCGGGGACGGGCAGGGCAACTTCGGCGCGGCCGTGCAGACGCTGAGCTTGCCCGGCGCGCTGCGTACCTGGACGGCCGATATGAATGGCGACGGCGCCTTGGATATTGTGGTGGTAACGGGCGGCAGCGGAGCCCTGAACGGCAACGTCTTCGTGCTGCTCCGCAACAGCACGGGCGGCTTTCAGCCCGCGGTACAGGCCGCAACCGGCGCCACCCAGCTGGCCACCGGCGACCTGAACAACGACGGCACCCTCGACCTGGCCCTGATGGACCTGGGCATCAGCGGGACCGACCCGAAAGTGCAACTGCTGCTCAACCAAGCGCTGCCCACGGCGCCTACCATCAGCAACTTCACCCCTACCAGTACCAATCCGGGGGCGGTAGTCACGGTGAGCGGCACCAATTTTACCGGCGCTACGGCCGTGCTGCTGGGCGGAGTGCCTACGTCCTTTGCCGTGAACAGCGCCAGCTCCCTGCAGTTCTTCGTGCCGGCCGCCGCCACTGGCCAGGCGGCCCTGGTGACGGTGATTACCCCAAATGGCACGGCCACCGGCTTTGTGCCCTTCACCGCCGTGCTGGCTACCCGCCGTGGCGCCAACGCGCTGGCCGTAACGACCTACCCCAACCCTGCGCACGGGCGCCTGTTCGTGCAGCTAGTCAGCCCGGGCGCCGTGCACCTGACGCTATATAATCAGCTGGGGCAGCAGGTACGCCGGGCAGCCGCGACTTCCGGCAGCACCCCGCTTTCCTTCGACCTGACGGGCGTAGCGCCGGGCCTGTACACGCTGCGCGTGCAGACGGGCGAGCGGATGGCCACCCAACGCATCCTGGTAGAGTAATAACCTGCTAACCTGAAAACGCCACGCCCGCTACCGAATTCGGCAGCGGGCGTGGCGTTTTCAGAGCTAACGAATAGCAGCTTCCGCTATTCCGTGGGCAGCACTTCGGCGGCGGTTTGGGCGGGGTGCGGACCGCGGTCCTTCGTCAGAATGGTGTGGCCCAGCTTGTCGCGTTTGGTGGTCAGGTACCGCTCGTTGTGCTCGTTGGGCGTCACCTCGATGGCCACCGTATCCACGATTTCCAGGCCGTAGCCGATCAGGCCGGTGCGCTTGCGGGGGTTGTTGGTGAGCAGGCGCATCTTGGTCAGGCCCAGGTCGCGCAGGATCTGCGCGCCCACGCCGTAGTCGCGCTCGTCCATGCCGAAGCCCAGCTCCAGGTTGGCTTCCACGGTGTCGCGGCCATGCTCCTGCAGCTTGTAGGCGCGCAGCTTGTTGAGCAAGCCGATGCCGCGGCCTTCCTGGTTCATGTACACGAGCACGCCTTTGCCTTCGCGCTCAATCTGCTGCATGGCGTGGTGCAGCTGCGGGCCGCAGTCGCAGCGGCAGGAGCCGAAAATGTCGCCGGTCACGCAGCTTGAGTGCACGCGCACCAGCACGGGCTCGTCGCCGGAAATGTCGCCTTTCACCAGGGCCAGGTGCTGGGCGCCGGTGCTGCGCTGGGTGTAGGCTATCAGGTCGAAGTCGCCCCACTGGGTGGGCATCTTCACCGAGATTTCGCGGTCGATGAGGCTTTCCTGCTTGAGGCGGTACTTGATCAGGTCCTGCACCGAAATTAGCTTCAGGCCCCAGCGGTCCGCAATTTCGCGCAGCTCGGGCAGGCGGGCCATTTCGCCGTCTTCCTTCAGGATTTCCACCAACACACCAGCGGGCTCGAAGCCGGCCAGACGCGACAGGTCGATGGCGGCTTCGGTGTGGCCGGCGCGGCGCAGCACACCTTCCTTACGGGCCTTCAGCGGAAAGATGTGGCCGGGTTTGCCCAGCTCTTCGGGCTTAGTATCCGGGTCGATGAGGGCCAGGATGGTCTTGGAGCGGTCGGAAGCCGAAATGCCGGTGGTTACGCCGTTCTTCAAGAGGTCCACCGATACGGTGAAGGGCGTTGCGTGTAGGGCCGTGTTGCGACCCACCATCAGCTCCAGGCCCAGGGCTTCGCAACGGTCTTCGATGAGCGGGGCGCACACCAGGCCGCGGCCGTGGGTGGCCATAAAGTTGATGACTTCGGGGGTAGCGCAGCGGGCGGCGCAGATAAAGTCGCCTTCGTTTTCGCGGTCTTCGTCGTCCACTACCACGACCACTTTGCCGGCGCGGATGTCGGCAATGGCGTCTTCGATGGGGTCAAGCATGGCTTGCTTCAGGAATTGCGGCCGGCTGAGATGGGGCGGCCGCGGTGGGGTATTGGGCTGACAACCGCCAGCGGCCCTACAAAGTTAACGGCCCGGCCGGAATCGTTGGTGGTAGCCAGCCGAACACTTGTTAGGGTCGGTGCTCTTTTCGCTGCAGGCCCTGGGAAAGAGCGAAGCCGGCAGGCCAGTCCAGGTGGCCCCGCCCACAATCTAGCGCCGTTTATTCATGCTACCGCCAGCGGCTGCGGCGGCCCTGAATGCGGCCCGTAGCCGCAAACCGTTCGTACTCTTCGCCCTCCCACTGGCGCAGGCCGGCCCGCTCAAAGGCAGCGCTTAATGCATCGAGTTGCGCAGCACGGCAGTACACGTGCAAGGTCCCGTACTTGCACACGTGGGCCACAAAATCGTCGGTATCAGAAGTTAAGAAGATGTACTCGGGCGCGGCGGCATCGTAACGGCTGATGCGGAAGAGCACCCGCACAAATGCCGCCGTGGCAGCCAGCGGCACGTGGTAGGCCCCGCAGTAGCCGGGTGCGGCGCCCCAGCGCTTGAGTTGCCGCGTAGCCAGCTGCACCGGGCGGTACGAGTGGCGCGGGTTGCCTACCAATGGCCAGGCGCCAAACGGCAGACAATACCAGGTGCTGGCGCCCAGTTCTCGCAGCACCTGCCGCAACGCCGCGCCCAACTGGCCGGGCAGCGTCGCTAGCTCGGGACCGGGATGGTAGAGCCGTAACTCCAGCGTCGGCAGGTTGGGCGTCGGCAGCAGCTGCGGCTCGAAACCCCTTGCTACGATGTCGGCGGGAGAATCCTCGTCGTCATCGGCCAGGAAAGCGCGCTGCAAGCCGGCTACGACACTGCGCAGCAAAGGCAGAGCCAGGGCTTCGGCGCGGCTGATGAGTCGAACGGCATTTTGCATGGGGCTGCTTAACTACTCCCGCAGCAGCTGCGCCAGCCGCTCGGTGGTGCCCTCCCAGGTGTACCGCTCGCGCACAAACTCGCGGCCCTGCGCCGCCAATCCCGCCGCTTCCGCGGGCTGCTCCAGCAGCTGGCAGATGCTCTCGGCCAGCCCCACGGTATCAGCCCCTACGAGCAGGTGCTGACCGGGCGTGCCGCCGAGGGCGTTGTTGGCCAACGGCGTGGTCACGCTGGGGCGGGCCATGGCCATGGCTTCGAGCAGCTTGTTTTGCAGGCCGGTACCGGTGCGCATGGGCGCCACGAATACGCGGGCCGAGGCGTAGGCCGTGCGGATATCGGGCAGCCAGCCGCTCACCGTCACGCGCGGGCCTTGCAGAGCCAGCACGCGCGCGGCGGGCGTAGTGCCAGCCAGCAGCAGCCGCGCTTGCGGGTGGCGGCGCTGCACCTGGGGCAGGATTTCCTCGGCCAGCCACACGGCGGCTTCCACGTTGGGGTGGTAGGCCATGTTGCCGCAGAACACCAGCTCGTACGGCTCACCCGCAGCTACGGCATCGGGACGAAAAAACTCGGTGTCGATGCCGTTGGGCACCACCTGAATGCGCTGCCGGGCTTCGTGGTCGATGAGCTGCCGGTCCTGGTCGCTGATGATGGTGTGGTGGCGAAACCAATCGAAGGCGCGAGCTTCGTACTGCTGCAGGCGGCGCGCTTCCAGGGCCATAACCGGGCGCTGCCAAGCGGGCGCTTTGTCGGCCCAGCGCTGCATGCCGGTCGAGAATACATCCATGTAGTCCAGCGTGAAGGGCACCCGGTGGGCGTGCGGACGGGCGTACTCGGCCATGCGGATAAGCTGGCAGTAGCCGCGCTCGGGCCGGAACTGGCGCACCACCTCGGCCAGCCGGCGCTGGGCGGCCGCGTCGCGGAAGTAACCAACCTGGAAGGGCTGGCCCTTGAGGCCGGCCAGAGCCATGTTGGCGGCAATGCCGGGCTTCTGGAGCCGGTGCACGTGCACGCCGCCCCGGCAGAGCGGGGCCACGGCGGCATGGGCGTCGGGCGTTACGTCTTCGTCGCTAAGGGCGAAGAGGCACACCTCGAAGTGCCGCGCCAGGTAGCGCAGCTGGTGGTACGCGCGGAGCTTGTCGCCCTTGTCGAGCGGGTACGGAAAGCGGGAAAGCAGGACGAGCAGCTTCATCGGGGCGGCAAAGCTACGGCCTGGCCCGCACCCACGCGCTGGTACAGCTCCACAAAGCGCTGCACCACCTGCCGGTTGTCGTAGAGGCGCTGCACGGTGCGCCGGGCCTGCGCGCCCACGGCCGCAGGCTCCACCTCGCCGCGGCAGTACTGATCGAGCACGTGCAGCCACTGCTCCGGCTCGTCGCACACCAGGATGTCGTGCCCGTGGTGCACGGCAATGCCTTCGGCGCCCAGACCGGTGCTGATGATGCACTTGCCCAGGGCCATGCCCTCAATGATTTTGACGCGCATGCCGCCGCCCGAAAGCAGGGGTACAATCATCACCTCGTACTGCTGCATGAATGCCGCCGCCGATTCCACGAAGCCGTGCACCTGCACGCCCGGCAAGCGCAGCTGCCGGATGTACTCGGGCATGTTCTTGCCGGCCACGTGCAGCTCCAGCTTGGGGTAACGGCGCCGCGCCTCGGGCCACACGCGTTCCAGAAACCACTCCAGCCCTTCCTGATTCGGCCGCCAGTCCAGCGACCCGAGGAAAAACAGCGTGTGAGGCGCGGGCCAGATGGCGGAATCGGGCTGCATGCGGATGAGGTCGGCGCCGGCCGGGATGAACACCACCGGCTCCTGGCAGCCGAGCTGGCGCAGGCGGCGCTGGTCGGGCTCGGTGATGGCGGCCACGGCCGAAAAGCGCGGCAGGTACCGAGCCTCGAAGCGCTTAAGCCGGCGAGCCAGGTGGCGCAGGTAGCGGGCTTTGAACAGTTGTCGCTCCCCGGTAGCCAGCTGGTCCCAGATTTCGTGCTCCACGTTGTGGGCGCGCAGCACGGTGGGTACTTGTGGGGCCACGCGCTGCACCACGTCCACGTACCAGGCCACGAAGGTGCCTTCCATCTGCACCACGTCGAATTGCTCGGTGGTGAGCAGCTCCGCCAGCCGGGCCGCCAGCGCGTCGGACATGAAGCGCTCCACGTTGTAGGGGTTCGGGCTAAAGAGCAGATTGCGCAGAGCCTTGAGCGGCGACAGGCTCGTGTCCACGTCCACTGTGACCAGGCGCAGGTTGGGCCCGAGGTGCGCCAGCGCGTCGGCGGCCTGGCGGTGCTTGGGCGTGTTGGCGGCCAGCAACGTGACCGTGTGGCCGGCCTGTACCAGGCCCGCCGCCACGTCGTACATGGCAATGGCGCCGCCATCGGTGGGCGGAAACGGGACGCGGGGGCAGAGCTGAAGAACGTTCACAGACCGGTGCGGCTGGGCGGGTGGACCGCAAAGATAATGGTGTGAGTAGGTGATTGGGTGGCCACGGTAGGCAGATGCAGCCAGAACGTCATCCGCAGGCGCCACCGAAGGACTTCTCCCGACAGAGAGTAACTAACCCGGGTTAGGTTACGGAGCGGGGCTAGAGCTAGCTCCCCTCCCCAGCTGAGGAGGGGTTGGGGGTAGTTGAAAGGTTAGGGTTAAGGTTACTATCTAACGTCAGCACGCGGGATGTCTCGATTCCTCGCTTGATGCGCGACATGCTCGACATGACGGTCTGTTTCAGATGTTCAAGTGTCAGGTCAACCACCCCTTACCCCTCCTCAGCTGAGGAAGGGAACTAGCTCTAGCCAGTTAATGCTTGTTGCTCAGCGGTGAGAAGGTCCTTCGGCGGCGCCTCAGGGTGATAGTTTCAAAACACTTCCACCTGCTTCCCCAATCACCGCCGCAGCTCCCGCACCACGGCCATGATCTGCTCGTCGGTGCCGAGCAGCAGCAGCACGTCGCCGGAACCGGGGCGAAAGTCGGCGGCGGGGCTGACCTGGAACTGGCCGGTGCGGTCCTTCAGCCCGATGACGGTGGCGCCGGTACGCGAGCGGACGTCCAGCTCGCGGATGGAGCGCCCGCGCAGCTCGGGGCGCAGGTCCTGGTAATCCAGCTCTTCCAGGCGCAGGCGGTTGGGGCCCAGGCCGCTGATCATTTCCAGGAAGCGAATCACCTCGGGGCGCATCACCAGGTTGGCCATGTGCGAGCCGCCGATTTCGTCGGGCATCACCACCGAGTCGGCGCCGGCGCGCAGCAGCTTGGTTTCGGAGGTTTTGAGCGAGGCGCGGGCAATGATTTTCAGCTGCGGGTTCAGCTCGCGCGCCGTCAGGGTCACGAACACGTTGTCGGCGTCCTTGGGCAGGGCCGAAATCAGCGCCCGGGCCCGCTCGATGCCGGCCTGGCGCAGGGTGTCGTCGGCGGTGGCGTCGCCGCAGATGACGGGCACGGCCGCGTCGCCGAGGGCTTCGGCGTGGGCGCGCATCAGCTCCTGGTTCTGCTCGATGATGATGACTTTGGCCCCGTTGGCGCGCAGCTCGTGAAAGGCCTTGCTGCCGTTGCGCCCAAAGCCGCAGACGATGACGTGGCCCTGGATGTGGCGAATTTCCTGATCGGTCATAAACATCTTGAAAAGGGTGCGCAGCTCGCCATCAAATAGGTACTGGGTGAGCACCGACACGAGGTAGGCCACCACCACCAGGTTGTACATGATGTAGAGCGAGACGAACAGCCGTCCGCCGCCGGACAAGGGCTTGACTTCGCCGAAGCCGGTGGTGCTGACGGTGATAATCGTCATGTAGAAGGCCTCCATGAAGGTATAGCCCTCGATAATCATGAAGCCCGCCAGACCGATGCCCAGGCTGAGCACCGTCAGGATAATGGCCAGCATGAGCCGGCTGAGGTTGGCGCGTTTCCACATAATGCGTGGCGCGAAGGTAGCGGGCAACGCGGCTAGTTCGCACCTGAGCTTCCGGGCACGAGTATCGGCCGCCCCGGCTTGCCTGCAAGCCCTATTTGTGCGTATCTCGCAGCCACTTTCCTATTCCAAAGCACTTTATCAGATGTCATTTACCCCCAAGCGTTTGTTGTTCGTGCTGGTCGGCTTGTATCTGCTTTACCTGGCGGGCGGCATTGCGCTGGCGTCGCAGGGCGTTGTCGACCGCGTCTACTTCTTCCCCGGCTTTTCCATCAAGCGCCCCCATTCCGATCAGTCGGCTTTCTCGCCCGACGGCCCGCTGGTGCACTACCTCCCCGACGGCGCGGCCCTGAGCCGGTGCATCGTGCCGCAGGGCTCCGGCTTCGCGGTGCGGCTCGATACGCTGCGTCGCCCCACCGATTCGCTAACCTGCTTCGTGCAGGAAACCGGGCTCTCCTTCCGCTTCCCGCGCCACGCTTTCACTACTGAGGCCGCGGAGTATCCGGCCCCGGCCCGCATGCTGGTGGTGTCCGACATCGAAGGCAACTTCAAAGGGCTGCAACAGCTGCTACAAGGTGCGGGCGTGACGGATGCTCAAGCGCGCTGGCGCTTCGGCACGGGCCACCTGGTGTTCGTGGGCGACATGTTCGACCGCGGCCTGCAGGTGACCGAGTGCCTGTGGCTGCTCTACAAGCTGGAGCACGAGGCCGCGCAGGCCGGCGGCAAGGTGCATTTCCTGCTCGGCAACCACGAGGTGATGAACCTGACCGGCCACTACAAGTACCTGCGCCGCAAATACCGCAAGAACGCCGACTCGCTCGGCGTCGACTACGCCCGCTGGTACGCGGCCGACACGGAGCTGGGGCGCTGGCTGCGCACCAAGAATGCGGTGGAGCGCATCGGCCCGACCTTATTCGTGCACGGCGGCCTGAGCCCGGAAGTAGCCGCGTTGCAGCTGCCCCTCGCGCAGCTCAACGACCTGACCCGTCGGAGCATCGACGCACCGGCCACCACTGATCGGAGCGCCGCGGAAAAGCTCATTCGCAACCCCAAGCTTAGCCCCGATTGGTACCGCGGCATTGCACAGGAAGAGGCCCCGGCGGCGCACGTGCAGGCGGTGCTGCGGCAGTACGGCGCCACGCGCATGGTCATTGCCCACACCCCCGTAACGGAAATCAAGCCGCTCTACGACGGGCGCGTGGTGGCCATTGACCTGCCGCACCAGGAGCACACCGGCCAGGGCTTTATGCAGGCGCTGTGGGTGGAGGGCGGAAAGCTGTCGGTGGTCGACGACAAGGGCCGGAAGCGGGCGTTGTAGAATCCGCCCATCATTTGTTTACGCCTCTATATCATTGCTAATGATTCGCCAAGCAGCTGGTCTGGCCGCTACCTTACTCATGCTCGGTGCTACTCAGCTCAGGGCCCAGACCGACCACCTGGTCCCGGCCCCGGGCTATTTTTCCAGCTACTCCTACGCCCCGGACTACTACGCCAGAGTGCAGCAGACGCTGCTGAAAGGGCTTGCCGACAGCCCGGTACTGCGCATAGTCGTGCTGCCCTCGTTTTTGCCCGAATACGTGATTTCGCTTGAGCAACAGGGCCAGACCTACGCGCTGCAATGCGTCACCGCTCGTAGCAGCGTCTGGCACGCATTGCAAACCAAGGCGCCGGCGCCGGTAATCGTCGCCCGACACACGGCCGCCATCAGCCCGGCCGCGGCCCGCGCCGTAGCGGCGGCCTTCAACGCCGCTATCGACCAGACGCACTACCCCAGCCCCACGGACCGGCGCATGGTCATGGACGGGGTCAATTACCACTTCGTATCGTTTCGCGGCGGGCTGGGGCTGCGGGAAGGCACGGCGCACTCCCCGGCCCGTGGCAGCAACCTGGCCCTGCTGGTGCAGCTGACGGATGGGTTGCAGCAGCTGGCCCTACAGAGCCCGGACGCACCCAAAGAAGCCGAACTGATCAACCTGGCCGAATCCGCCGCAGCCAAATTCACCGCTGCTGCCCCGGCTACCGCGAAATAATGGTGCCCAGCATGCCCGCCAGCTGCATGTCCAGCTGCTTGAGGCTCTTGAAGATGGCCATCTGCGCCAGGTACTCCTCCACGTTGTTGGGGTCCAGGGAGTTCATGGTGTTCAGACACTGGGTCAGCTCGCGTTCCACGTTGCACTTGTTCAGGCGCAGAATGGCGTTTTCGCAGGCCACCTGCAGCTGATCCAGCTCGCGCGGCACGTAGATGCTGTGCGTAATCCAGTTCGGGCTCAGCTCGTGGGGCTCGGTCACCAGGTCGCTGATGGCGGCGCGGATATCGGCCCGGTCGTGGCGCACCAGTTCGCGGGCGTCGGGAAAGCGGCCGGCCTGCACGGCCTGGGTGCAGAGGTGCAGGAGGTCGGCGTAGAGCGGGGTGCGGAAGGGCGTTTCATCGACCTGGCCGAGCAGGTATTCGGCCACCGGCACGCCGTCGGCCAGGGGTTGGGCGGGGTAGTTCAGGATCAGGCGCACCACTTCCCGCTCGCAGCTTTGCTGCGCGTCGGGCACCGGCTCGTTGTCCAGGGCGTCGCCCGTGGGTTCGTCTTCCTCGTCGCCCATGTAGCCGTAGGCCTCGGGCGGCAGCTCGTCGTCGTAGCCGGGGCTGGTGGCCGGGGTCGGGCGGGCGCTGCCGAGGCCCGTGAGCTGGCCGCCGGGCTGCACGGCCGAGCCGCTGCTGGCCGGCCGTGGCCCCGCGGAGCTGGCGCCGGCGTTGCGGCTGCCCTCATTGCTGCGGCTGCCGGCACTGCTTCCACCGCCGGGGCGCGGGCCCGGCGCGGCCTGCTTCACCTGCTTGTTGTAGGCGTCGATGAGCACCTGCTCGTCGATGTGGAAGGTGGCCGAGGTCTGCTGCAGAAACACCTGCCGCTTGAGCGGGTCGGGCACCTTGGCAATGCTCTGCAGCACTTCGCGGATGGCTTCGGCCTTCTTCACCGGGTCGTTGGCGGCGTCTTTGGCCACCAGCCGGGTTTTGAAAGAGATGAAGTCCTGACTGTTTTCCTCCACAAACTGGCGGAAGCGCTGGTCGCCCACCTTGCGGATGTAGCTGTCGGGGTCGTCGCCGTCGGGAAACAGCACCACGCGCACGTTCAGGCCGTTTTCCAGGATGATGTCCAGGCCGCGCAAGGCCGCCCGGATGCCGGCCGCGTCGCCGTCGTAGAGCACCGTCACGTTGTCGGTGTAGCGGCTGATGAGGCGGATCTGCCCCTCGGTGAGCGAGGTACCCGACGAGGCTACCACGTTCTTCACCCCGCCCTGGTGCAGGCTGATAACGTCGAGGTAGCCTTCCACCAGATAGCACAGCTCCTCCTGCCGGATGGCCTGCTTGGCCTGAAACAGGCCGTAGAGCACGTCGGATTTGTGGTAAATCTCCGACTCGGGCGAGTTCAGGTACTTTGCCCCGGCCTTTTCATCCCGCCGCAGGGTGCGGGCCCCGAAGCCCACCACCCGGCCCGAAATGTTGTGAATCGGGAACATCACGCGGCCGCGGAATCGGTCGTAACGGCGGCCGTCCTCCTCGCGCTTGACGACGAGGCCGGTTTTCTCCAGGTACTTCACGTCGAAGCCCGCCTGCTGGGCCGAGTTCAGCACGTCGTCCCACTTATCGAGCGAGTAGCCCAGCTCAAAGGTTTCGATGGTTTGCTGGTTCAGGCCGCGCTCCTTCAGGTACGCCCACCCAATACTCTCCCCTTCCTCCGACTCGCGCAGCAGGGTCTTGTAGCGGTTTTTGGCCCAGTCCGACACGATGTACTGCGAGTCCCGCTCGTTCTGGGCCAGCTGCTGCTCGGGCGTGCGCTCCTCTTCCTTGATTTCGACGCCGTACTTCTTGGCCAGCCACTTGATGGCCTCGGGGTAGCTCACCGATTCCACGTCCATCACGAAGCGCACCACGTCGCCGGCCTTGCCGCAGCCGAAGCACTTGTAGATGCCCTTGGCCGGCGCTACGGAGAAGGAAGGCGACTTCTCGTGGTGGAAGGGGCAGCAGGCCCACAGGTTCTGCCCTTTCTTTTTCAGGGAGACGAAGTCACCGACGACCTCCACGATATCGGCGTAGTGGAGGACCTGGTCAATGGTTTCTTTGGGGATGAGGGCCAAAATACGGGGGGCAATAGGAGTGGTCAGGGCAGCGGGGCCGCAAAAATAACCACAAACCCCGGCCCCGCTCAGAAGTTGTGGCTGGCGGTGGTCTGCGGAATGATGACCACGTAGTCGTAGCCCAGCAGCACGGCCTGCAGCTCCTGGTCGGGCACGGGCAGCCCTTTGTAGAGCATGGCGCGGCGCAGCGGGCGCACATCAAACACCTGCCAGGCCGCGCCGGCGGGCGTGGCGGCCATAAACGGGCGCAGCATGGCCTCGTCGGCGGCGGAATAACTGCCGCTGTTCTTGCTGAAATCCTCCGGGTTCTGTCCCATCACCTTCGTGCCCTGCTTGCCGATGACGAAGATGTGCAGGGTTTTCTGGCTGTGGGCGTCGGCCAGGTTCACGGCCAGGTTGCCCACGTCGTAGATGTCGCCCCAGATGCTGCGGCCGCGGCCCAGGTGGTTGGCCCCGAACTTGAAGAGCATGGGCGGCAGCGGCTGCCCGGCCGTTTGGTAGGGCTGCAGCTCCTCCAGCAGGTTGCGCTTCATCAGGTTGATGCGGGCCTGGTGGCCGCCGGGCTTGCCGGCCGCGTTGGTTTGGAAGATGGCCACGCTGGCCTCCAGATCCTGCAGCATGCGGCGCACCTGCGGGCGCTCGGTGCGCGTCAGCAGCCGCAAGCTGTCGAGCGTGGCGGAGCGCAGGGTATTGACGGCCACGCTCTCGTAGCGGCCCGACACGAGAGCGGCGCGGTCCTGGGCCTGCGTGGCGGCGGCCAGCTGCCGCAGGTAGGTGCGGGCCAGCTTGGTTTTGGCCTCGTCGGCCATCAGCTCCAGCACGCGGCCCGGCGCGGCAAAGCCCACCTGCTCCACCCCTACCAAGGAGGTGCCCTGCGCCCGCAAGGCCCGGGCCAGCTCAAACTCCTCCGCCCAGCTGTAAAACGACAACTCCATCGGGTGCTGCTTCAGAAACGCCGACGGCAGGCCGGGCTGCGCCGCCAGGCGGCTCAGGTCGCGGGCCTGGTACCGGTCGATTTCGGCCACATAAACTTTGGGCTTCAGCACCTGGGCCACAGCCTGGGCGAAGGCCGGAATTTCAGCCATGCCGTGGTCTTCGCCTACGAGCACCCAAGCACTCTGGCGGATATCCTGCTGGAGCTTGTCCCAGCCCGGCCCGCTCAGCTGCGCTCCGGCCACCGTCAGCGGAGCCTGGTGCTTGCGCATCAGACGCACGAAAGCGGTATCTGCCGGTGCCGGCGCCTGGGCCACGGCGCGCTGGCCTGTCCACAACCCGCTCATTACCCCCAGCCACATGCCCACTGCCCGACCCGCCTTGGCCGCCCCGCTAATTCTTTTAATCATCCTGGTTAGAAATTCATTGCTTCCCAAGTTACAGAGTAGCTTAAGGCTAGCGGTTAGGGTTAGTTCCCCGCCTCAGCTGAGGAGGGGCTAGGGGTGGTTGGCCGAAGCGGCTGAACGTTATCCAGCTCCATATTTTCTAGCCCTAGTTTTTCAACTACCCCAACCCCTCCTCAGTTGAGGAGGGGAGCTAGAACTAGCTCCCTAATTTGGGTTTGCTACAAAACGCCTGAAGATAACGGCCGGCTGCCAGCTTTGGGCCCGCGCAAACCCTTCCGCCCTTTTCCGGTTTTTTGGCACGACCCCGCCGGTTTCGGGGTTATCTTTGCCGGATGGTAGCCCGTTTGGCTGCCCGCACGTTTGCCATGAGCATCACCAAAGAAGCTGTACTGAAAGCCCTGAGCTACGTCGAGGAGCCCGACTTGGGCAAGGACCTCGTCACGCTCAATATGATTGAGGACGTGCTAGTTGACGGCCTGAACGTCTCGTTCACCGTCGTACTGACCACGCCCGCTTGCCCGCTGAAAGAACTGATCCACAACGCCTGCGTGCGCGCCATCCACACGATGGTCGACAAGGATGCGCAGGTGACCGTGAACATGACCTCGCGCGTGACGACCATGCGCCAGAACCGCGACGTACTGCCGGGCGTGAAAAACATCGTGGCCATTGCCTCGGGCAAGGGCGGCGTGGGCAAGAGCACCGTGACGGCCAACCTGGCCGTGGCCCTGGCCCGCTCGGGCGCCAAAGTCGGCCTGATCGACGCCGACATTTCGGGCCCGTCCATGCCGGTGATGTTCGGCGTGGAAGACTCCCGCCCGCACGTGTTTCAGGCCGAAGACGGCCGCAACCTCATCGAGCCCATCGAGCGGTTCGGCGTCAAAATCATGAGCATCGGCTTCCTGGCGCCGGCCGAGTCGGCCATCGTGTGGCGCGGCCCCATGGCCTCGTCGGCGCTGAAGCAGTTCATCACCGAGGTGGACTGGGGCGAGCTGGACTACCTGCTGCTCGACATGCCCCCCGGCACCTCCGACATTCACCTCACGATGGTGCAGACGCTGCCCGTGACGGGCGCCGTCATCGTGACCACGCCGCAAAAAGTGGCCCTGGCCGATGCCCAGAAGGGCCTACAGATGTTCCGCCAGCCGCAGATCAACGTGCCGGTGCTCGGCGTCATCGAGAACATGGCCTGGTTTACGCCCGAGGAGCTACCCAACAACAAGTACTACATCTTCGGGCAGGGCGGCGGCGCGGCCCTGGCCGAGAAGCACGAGGTGCCGCTGCTGGGCGAAATTCCGCTGGTGCAGGGCATCCGCGAAAACGGCGACCAGGGCATTCCGGCTGTGCTGCAGAGCACCTCGCCGGTGGCGCCGGTGTTCGAGCAACTGGCCGAATCGGTAGCCCGCGCCGTGTCGATTCGCAACAACGTGGCCCCGCGCACGCAGGTGGTAGAAATGAAGTAACCGGCCGAAGTGCCGCGAATGTGCGAACTTCGTGGCCCGCCCCAATGTCTCGTAAGTATGTCTGCAACCGCCACCTTGATTGAACACCCGCTGCTGCCGCGCATCGAGCAAGCCCTCGACGGCATCCGCCCGTACCTGAAAGCCGACGGCGGCGACGTACGCGTGCTCGACATCAGCGAGGATATGGTCCTGCGCCTGGAGCTGCTCGGCGCCTGCGGTACCTGCCCCATGTCGCCGATGACGTTGAAAGCCGGCGTGGAGGAATCGGTAAAGAAGGCCGTGCCCGAAATCCGCAGCGTGGAAGCCGTGAACGTGGCGAACATGCAGCAGCCCGCCGGCCAGGAAGGCCGCCCGCAGCCGCCCACCCCGGTGCCGACGCCCAACTAGGTTTAGTATTTCTCTCAACAGCAGCGCGCCCCGCTCCTGCCGGTTTCGGTGGAAGCGGGGCGCGGTGGTTTTTTGGAAACTACGTTCAGAGGTTGGGGGCTCGAGCCGAATCGAAAATACAAAACCTAACTAGCCCGTTAGCTTCGTTTGATGCAGTATCCGGCTATGCGGTATTTTACCTTGCAATTCTTTTATCAGTTGGCACATTTATAATCCCGCAGCCGTCGACCATCCAATTATTATTTTCCGGAGCTACTTTTATTGCCAGTTTAAAGTCTGGCCAGTCCTTTCCTTTAACCACTACATAGTTTGTCTTGCCATCCAAGGAATCTAGCACAAAGCCCTGATCGGGGTAGTCCTGGGCGTCGAATATTGGATCTGCGTCCAAGCCCATTTCGGGGTCCAGCTTGTAAGCCTGATCTACTATTGATTTCACTTCAGATTTGAAACGATTCGTTGCCAAATTATTTGACTGCACCCATTCAACGACCCCGACTGATTCTTTCATTTTATTACAGTTATTGACGTATGCGTTTATAAATTTTAATGCAACGTCAGCAGCTCCGTTGGCTTGATCCTTTGCTTTTGCCGCATCTGCTTTTCGTATCGTTTTAGTTTCCGCAACCTGCTCACAAGAAGCGTTCAGGAATATCGCCAACACCAAAATTATTTGCTTTACAAACGTTTTTCCGGAATAGAACATAGAATCTGGAGGACTGCTCGGTATTGAGGTCATTGGCCCAACAATGGTCGCATGATAAGCGAATTGTTCCTGACGGCAACCGTTCCCGCCAGTTGGAGGCGGCTCAAGATAGGCTGACCACTGATTTTGTGCAAATGGCCACTTGTCAGATGGCTCCTCCCCAATTCCTCATCAGCGTCTACCTTTGCCCCTACACCACCCCTACTCCGCATTCCGAACATGGCCAACCCCAACGACCCCGCCCTGCACTCCTGGATTGACATTCCGCCGCACAGCGACTTTCCCATCCAGAACCTGCCCTTCGGCGTGTTCTTTACCGAAGAGCGCGGTACCCGCGTGGGCGTGGCCATTGGCGAGTACGTGCTGGATTTGTACGCAGTAAGCCAGTTCGGCTTTTTCCGCGGGCTGGACCTGCCCACCGAGCCCAAGGTGTTTCGCCGCCGCTCCCTGAACAGCTTTATCAGGCTGGGGCGCCCGGTGTGGCGGGCCGTGCGCCAGCGCGTGAGCCAGCTGTTGCGCCACGACAACACCGAGCTGCGCGACAACGAGGACGCCATGCGTAGCTGCCTCGTTCGTCAGCGCGACGTGCAGATGCTGCGCCCGGTAAAGCCCCAGAATTACACCGACTTCTACAGCAGCATCGAACACGCCACGAACGTGGGCACCATGTTCCGGGACCCGAACAATGCCCTGCTGCCCAACTGGCGCTGGATTCCCATCGGTTACCACGGGCGCACGAGCAGCATCGTAGCCAGCGGCACCGACATTCGGCGCCCCAACGGGCAGCGCAAGGCCCCGGATGCGCAGGTGCCCACCTTCGGGCCCTCGCAGCAGCTGGACTTCGAGCTGGAAGTATCGATGGTGGTGGGCCAGGGCACGGCGCTGGGCCAGACGGTGCCGCTGAGCGAGGCCGAGGACCACATCTTCGGGCTGCTATTATTCAACGACTGGTCGGCCAGAGACTTGCAGAGCTGGGAGTACGTGCCGCTGGGGCCGTTCTTGGGCAAAAACTTCGGCAGCAGCGTCTCGCCCTGGGTGGTGACGATGGACGCGCTGGAGCCCTTCCGCGTGGAGGGGCCGCGGCAGGAGCCCGAGCCCCTGCCCTACTTGCAGCAATCGGGCGGCGCACACAACTTCGACATTCAACTGGAAGTGAGCCTGGCTCCGCAGGGCGGCGCTGAGACGGTCATCAGCCGCACCAACTACAAGGACATGTACTGGAGCATGGCCCAGCAGCTGACGCACCACGCCTCCAACGGCTGCAATATGGAAGTCGGTGACCTGTACGCTTCCGGCACCATCAGCGGCGCCTCGCCCGATTCCTACGGCTCGATGCTGGAGCTGACCTGGCGTGGCACCCGCCCGCTGACCCTGGCCGACGGCTCGCAGCGTAAGTTCCTGCAGGACGGCGACACGGTCATCATGCGCGGCTTCTGCCAGCGCGGCCCGCTGCGCATTGGTTTCGGCGAAGTGCGTGGCACGGTGCTGCCGGCGGTGGAATAGTAGCGGATTAGCTAATAAGTGAACAAGTAGAAAAGCACGTCATCCTGAGCGCAGCGAAGGCCCTTCTCACCTCAGAACGATAATCGTATCGACGACTCGTTCCCGTGAGACAAGGTCCTTCGCTGCGCTCAGGATGACGTGCTTTAAGCTGCCGTTCTGCTTATCTGTTCATATACCGACGCCAAATCGACTGATGTGCGCTTCCTGACGCAGGCGGCGCCAACGCCGCACCAGTAAGAAACCACCAGCCAGGCCGCCCAGCACCACCCAGTACACCAGCTCGGCGGCCCACACGCCCGCCAGCGGCAGCTTCAGCAGCTCCACGGCGGCATAGGCGGCAGCTAGGTACGCGCCGATGGCCACGACTTCCATCTGAAACGCCTGCGCGGCTCCGCCCAGGCCGATGATGCTGTTGTAGAGGATATTGCTGACGGCGAAGAGCACCAGAATCATCACCAACACCGGCGCCAATGGCACCAGGGCCTCGTTCAGCACCGCCTCCGATGAGAACAGCCCGCCGATGTGCACCGGCAGCAGCCCGATGGCCAGTGCGGCCGGCAACGTGACCAGCAAGCTCAGCAACACGGTGCGCCCCACCACAGGTGCCAGCAGCTCGGGCCGGCGCTGGCCCAGGTAGCGGCTGGTGAGCGTGTAAATAGCCGAAGCCAGGGCCAACGACGGCAGACTCACCACGGTGTACACGCTGCGCAGGATGTTGGACACGGCCAGCGCCTGCGTCCCCAGCCGGCCTATTAGCACGAAAAACACGAACCAGCCGGCCGTTTCGACCAGCTGCTTGCCCACGATAGGTGCGCTGAAGAGCAGCAGGCGACGCATGGACAGGCGCAGTGGGCCGTGCCGCAGCAGGGCGTAGCGCGGCCGCAGCCCCGGCCGCCACAGCGTCAGCAGCAGGACCAGCGCGCCCAGCATTTCCGATACCACAGCGGCCCAGGCGGCCCCCACAATGCCCAGCAGCGGAAACCCGGCCCCGCCCCACACCCAGGCATAGTTGAAAAACACGTTGGCACCCGTCATCAGCGCGGTGCTCAGCGTGATAATGCGCGTGCGCCCAATGCCGGTGTAAAACCCCGACAGGCAGTGCCAGGTGAAGCTGGCCGGCAGGGCCCACACTACCGTTTGCAGGTACAGCTGCATGGGTCGGGCCACGGCCTCCTCGGCGACCAGCAGGCGGGCCAACGCGGGTGCCACTGCGTAAGTGAGGCCGCCCAGCGCAGTAGCCAGCCCCAGGCTTAGGTACAAGGCGTTGTCGAACAGCCGGCCGACGGCCCGGCGGCGACCCTGCCCGATGCGCCGGGCGGTAAGAATCTGTAGGCCCACGGCCAAGCCCGCCCCCACCGTGGTGAGCAGGTAAAACAGCAGCCCGCCCAGGCCAATGGCAGCCAGCGGAGCTTCGCCCAGGCGCCCCACAAACACCGAATCGGTGAGGTAAATGGCGCTTTGGGCGAGGCTACCCAGCATGATGGGCGCGGCAATGTCGAGGATGGCGCGGTAGGACGCCGGACGCCGGCGACGGGGCATGGGGCAAGTGGTGAAATGGAGAGGTTGTGAAATGGCGAGTTGATGTTCTGACGGCGCAAGCTGAACGCCAACTCACCACTTCACAACTTCACCACCTCCCCTTTGTAGTAGCAATTCAGAATGGAATCCATCGGCTCGCGCCCGGCCGCTACGGCCGCCACTTTGGCCTGGTAGCGGGCTTCGAGCAGCGGCAGCAAGGGCTGGGTCACCTGGTTGAAATGGCGGAAGGCCTCGGTGAGCTTGGCATCCCACTCGGGGTGGAAGTTCAGCAGGTCATCGGGCAGCACTTGGGTGCGGGCGCTGCCGGCCTCGGGCAGGCAGTCAAACGGCTCCCATACATTCAGGTAGCCATAGTCGTCGGTCAACTCCTCGCCGGGGTGAATGTCGCGCACGGCCAGTTCGAAGTTGTAGGCGGTGGACACGAGCGAGCTGTTAAAGGAGTGGTTGACGTAGCGCGAATGGTCCCAGCACAGCACGAAGTCGCCGTGCGCGTCGCGGTAGCTGTACTTGTTGAGGACGTCCTTGTGGATCTGGTCCAGTTGCTGCACCTGCGCGGGGCTGAAGACCTGATCAAAAGCGTCGAAAATCCAGCAGATCGTGCCCTTGGGAATGAACTGCGTAGCCACCACGCCATACCCGATTTCGGGGGAAATGAAGCGCAGTTCGGTGTTGGGGTGAATCATAAGGAGCGAAGCAACGAAAACCCAAAACAGGTCGCTGCGCGTGCGGCACCGCCAGCTGAAGCCTTCGTAACGTGAAGGCCTCGTTTCGGTTACAGCGTCGGGGGCGGCAATTGGTATTCGGCGGCCAGTTGGCGAAAGGCCTGCACCTGCGCCGCAGCCCAGGCGTCGTCACGGCCCAACTCCTGGGCCAATAGCTGCGCCACCGCCGGGGCCGAGCGTGCGGCCGCCGCGGCGTTCAGAAACAAGGCGCGGTTGCGCCGGGCCAGCACGTCCTCCACCGTGCACGCCATTTCGTGGCGGGCCGCCCACACTACCTGTCCCGCCAGGATGGGCAGCTCGGCATCCAAGGGCTGGCGCCAGGCCGCATCCTGCGCCAGCAGCGCGTCGAGTTGGGGCTGATCAGTACCGTACGGGGTACCGAATTCTGCGCCTTCGGCCTCAGCTGGGGCACCGTGAATGCGCAGGGCGGCGCTGCGGCTGGGCCGTGGCGGCAGCTGCCCGAGCTGCTGGGCCCACGCCACCGCGTCTTGCCCCATCTGGCGAAAGGTGGTCCACTTGCCGCCGGTAACCGTCAGCAGCCCGGCCGGGCTTACGTGCAGCTGGTGGCTGCGCGACAGTTCTTTGGTGCTGCTACCGTTGGCGGCAGCCAGCGGGCGTAGGCCGGCCCACACGCTGAGCACATCGGCCCGGGTGGGCGGCTGCGCCAGGTAGCGCCCGGCGGTGCGCAGAATGAAGTCGACTTCGGCGGGCAGGGCGCGGGGCTCCAGGCTGGCGGTAGCCACCGGCGTATCGGTGGTGCCCAGCACTACGTGGTCCAGCCAGGGCACGGCGAAGAGTACGCGGCCGTCGGCGGTGCGGGGAATGAGCAGGGCGGCCGGGCCGGGCAGAAACCGGCGCGCCACCACCACGTGTACGCCCTGGCTGGCCTGCACCAGCGGTGTGGTGGCGGGCTCATCGAGGCGGCGCAGCTCGTCCACAAACACGCCCGTGGCATTGATGACCGCCCGCGCCCGCAGCTCGTGGGCGGTGCCGTCTTCCAGATCTTCGGCCCTGACGCCCGTGATGCACCCCGCCGTGTCTTTGCGCAGGCTTGTCACCCGCAGGTAGTTCAGCACGGTGGCCCCGTGGGCGACGCAGGTCTGGGCCACGTTGAGCGCTAAGCGGGCGTCGTCGAACTGCCCGTCGTGGTAGAGTACGCCGCCCCGTAGCGCGGCCGGTTGGGCGTTGCCGAGCAGCCCCAGCACCTGATTACGGCCCAGCAGCCGCGCCGCGCCGAGGTTGCGGCGGCCGGCCAGCAGGTCGTAGAGCTTGAGCCCGAGCAGGTACCAGGGCCGATTCCACCAGCGGTAGGCCGGAATGACGAAGCGCAGGTCGCGGACGAGGTGCGGGGCATTCCGGCGCAGCAGGCCCCGCTCGCGCAGGGCTTCGTGCACGAGTCGTACGTTGCCCTGCGCCAGGTAGCGCACACCGCCGTGCACCAGCTTGGTGCTGCGGCTGGAGGTGCCCTTGGCAAAATCGGCCTGCTCCAGCAGCAGGGTTTTGTAGCCGCGGCTGACGGCGTCCAGGGCCGCACCGAGTCCGGTAGCCCCGCCCCCGATGATAATAATGTCCCACTCGGGCGTGGCAGTCAGCTGGGCCAGTTGGGCTTCACGGGCGAATGGTACGAGGTAGGCGGGCTGTGGCATATGGTACCTGCTTACGGCGTATGGCCCGCTCGGAACAGTTTCTTGTGCCACCGACTGTTTGTGAGCTTCAGCATAGGGGCACTTTGAGCGTAACTATTAAAGTTATTTACTATCCGCAGCTGCACACTGCTAAACAGGTTTACTGACTGTTCGAGGTTTTTAGGTTATTCAGGGGCCATATATAAGTAACCTATCTTATTTCTACATGCAGTTCAATTGTAGACTTATCTCCGATCTGCACACGCCTTTACTTCTCCCTACTAAGACCAAATGTGACTGTGGCCGTCAAAGCTGCGGGCTGAGTGAGGCTTTATCCGCGGCAATATAGGCCGGAAGCCGGATGGTAGGTAGCACCCAACTACCTTCATTGCTTGTCTCTCCAAGCTCGGGTATAACTGCTGCGCTACCAGCCAATTCGCTTTTGGCAAGCTCGTCATTTGAAACCTTCCCTCCTATAGTTAGTACTATTTCAACTCGGCATTCAACCATCCACCCCCGGGCGTCTCCGGCTTCCGGCGCACCTTGGTTGGCTACCGAGCTTGTCCAATTGCACCCCTAACCAAAATACCTATGCTCGCCATGGATTACCGGGGCCCGAAACGGGTCCGCGTTACCCAAAAGCCCATGCCCGAAATCAAGCATCCCGAGGATGCTATTGTCCGGGTGACGCGCTCCTGCATCTGCGGTTCCGACCTGCACCTCTACAACGGCAACGTGCCCGACACCCGCGTAGGCACCACCTTCGGCCACGAGTTTATTGGGGAAATTGTGGAAGTTGGCTCCGAGGTCACCAAGGTGAAGGTGGGCGACATGGTCATCGTGCCCTTCAACATTGCCTGCGGCCGCTGCAGCTTCTGCCAGCAAGGCCTGTTTGGCAACTGCCACGAGTCGAACCCCATGGCCACGGCCGTGGGCGGCATCTTCGGTTACTCGCACACCGCCGGGGGCTTCCACGGCGGGCAGGCTGAGTACGTACGTGTGCCCTACGCCAACGTCGGCCCGACGGTGATTCCGCCCGGCATGGACCCCGATGACGCCGTGCTGCTCACCGACGTGGTGCCCACCGGCTACCAAGCCGCCGAAATGGCTGGCATTCAGCCCGGCGACACCGTCGTGGTGTTCGGCGCCGGCCCCGTGGGCATTATGGCCGCGCGTTGCGCCTGGCTGTTCGGCGCGGGCCGCGTTATCGTGCTCGACCACGTCGACTACCGCTTGGAGTTCGTGAAGAACTACGCGCCGGCCGAGGCCTACAACTTCAAAACCGACATGCAGGACCCGGTGCTCTTCATCAAGAAGCAGACCGACTGGCTGGGTGCCGACTGCGTTATCGACGCCGTGGGGGCCGAGGCCACCGGCGACGTGATGCAGACCATCACCGGCCGCAAAACGCTGCTGCAGGCCGGCTCGGCCACGGCCGTGCACTGGGCCATCAACTCGGTGAAGAAGGGCGGCATCGTGAGCATCGTGGGCGTGTACGGGCCCACCGACAACCTGGTGCCCATTGGCAACGTGCTCAACAAGGGCCTCACCATCCGGGCCAACCAAGCCTCGGTGAAGCGCCTGCTGCCGCGCCTAATCGAGCACGTGAAGAACGGCGTCATCCGGCCCAAGGAGCTCATTACGCACCGCATCCCGCTGGAGGAAATTGCCGACGGCTACCGCCTCTTCTCCGACAAGCTCGACAACTGCATCAAGCCGGTGCTGACCATGCCGTCGTCACGCTAATTCCCCACCCTTCCTTCGAACACCATGCAAAAGCACGTAATCGATCCGAAATCTGTGCCGGGCTGGGGCATCGACGCCGACCCGGAAAACGACCCGACCTACCCCATGAAGCCCAACCGTACTGACATCGAGCAGGCGGGCTACAGCTGGGAACGGCCCACGCAGCAACCCATCGACGTGGAAGTGCTGCACTCCAACGAACGGCCCAACGTGTCGTCCGTCTTCGGCACGGCCTCGCCCCCGATGGGGCTGAGCGGCATGATTCGCCGCTGGGCCTTCCGCTGGAGCGAAAACGAATACAACCACTGGCTCCCGCTGATTCTGGCCGACCGCGTCAACGTGGTCGAGGGCGTTCTGGAAGACATTGCCCACGGCAAGTTTCCGAACATCTGGAAGGAAAAAGGCTACAACGCGTCCTGGAAGCACGACCGTACCAGCCTGATCCTGCGCCTGGCCACCTTCACGGCCGTAACCGGCGGCCTAATCCTGTGGCTGTCGTCGGGCGACGATAAGAAGAAGGCCAAGCGCGCGAAGCACTACCGCGGCGCGTACTACGATTACGACGAATAGCCGTGTGCCTCTGAGCTATGCCACAAGGCCGCCCGACGCATTGCCGGGCGGCCTTGTTGTTTTTGAAGCGGATGCAGTGGTTTGAAGCGGCCAGACAGACAAACGGTAGCACTAGTTGTCATTGCGAGGACGAAGGACGAAGCAATCCTTCCTCTCGTGGCACAATGGCGCGGGCCCGTTAACTGAACTCGTGCAGCTCATACAGTATTCGCTCAACAACATCCTGAAAAGCTGTCCTTCTTGATTCCAACTCTTTTTGGGGAGTTGACTTAGTCACACTTTTATTCTCGCAAGCAACAGCGTACGCCAACTCTTGCGACTGGGTCTGTTTCAACCTAAACCAAGTTTGATGATTTAGTAAAGCGACCTTTTCTACTACGTCCTCCATGAGCTGACTTAGGCGGTAAGTTTGTCCGGGGCGCAGGGCCTTGATCTGCTCGATCAGGATCTTTAGTTCAGCCTTTGTGGTGTCGTCATTCATATTTTTCGTGCCTCCTACTTCCGCCCCTCGATGATTTCGTCGACCACGGTGGGGTCGAGCAGGGTGGTGGTGTCGCCGAGGTTGCTGGTTTCGCCCTCGGCTACCTTGCGCAGGATGCGGCGCATGATTTTGCCGGAGCGCGTTTTGGGCAGGCCCGAGACAATCTGAATCTTGTCGGGCCGGGCGATTTTGCCGATTTCAGCCACCACGGTTTCGATGATGCTGGCTTCGAGGTGCTGCGGGTCGTTGTTCACTACCCCGTCGCCCGGGCGGCAGATGACGTAGGCGTAGATGCCCTGGCCTTTCACGTCGTGCGGGAAGCCCACCACGGCCGACTCCACCACGTGCGGGTTCTGGTTGATGGCATTTTCAATTTCAGCCGTGCCGAAGCGGTGGCCCGACACATTAATCACGTCATCGACGCGGCCGATGATGCGGTACAGGCCCTGCTCGTCGCGGCGGGCGCCGTCGCCGGTAAAGTAGTAGCCGGGGTACGGCTGGAAGTACGTCTGCTCGGCGCGCGTATGGTCGCCCCAGGTGGTGCGGATGACGGCCGGCCACGAGGCCTTGATGGCCAGGTAGCCCTCCTGGTCGTTGCCCTCGATTTCCTGGCCCTCATGCGTCAGCAGCACGGGCTGCACGCCGGGCAGCGGCAGGCCGGCGTGGGCGGGCTTGCTGGGCGTGATGCCGGCCAGGGCCGAGAGCATGATGCCGCCGGTTTCCGTCTGCCACCAAGTGTCCACCACCGGGCAGCGCTCCTTGCCTACGTGCTGGTAGTACCAGTACCAGGCTTCCTCGTTGATGGGCTCCCCCACCGAGCCGAGCACCCGCAGCGAGTCGAGCGAGTAGCTGAGCACGTTGTCGAGCGGGGCGGCCATGAGCGAGCGGATGGCCGTGGGCGCGGTGTAGAAAATGCTGACCGAGTGCTTGTCGATGACCTCCCAGAAGCGGCCGGCGTCGGGGTAGGTGGGCACGCCCTCGAACATGAGCGAGGTGCTGCCGGCCAGCAGCGGGCCGTAGAGCAGGTACGAGTGGCCCGTGACCCAGCCCACGTCGGCGGTGCACCAATACACGTCGTTTTCCTCCACCTGAAACACGTTGCGGAAGGTGTAATCGGCCCACACCATGTAGCCGGCGGTGCTGTGCACCACGCCCTTGGGCTTGCCAGTGGAGCCGGAGGTGTAGAGAATGAACAGCGGGTCTTCAGCGTCCATTTCCTCGGCCGGGCAGGTTTTGGCCACGTCCTGCACTTCCTCGTGGTACCACACGTCGCGGCCCTCGTGCATGTGCACGGGCCAGCCGAGGTGCTCCACCACCAGCACCTTGCGCACCGAGGGGCAGTGCTCCAGGGCCTCGTCGACCACGCGCTTCACCGGAATCTGCTTGGGGCCGCGGTTCAGCCCGTCGGCGGTAATCACGAAGCTGGCCCCCGCGTCGTTGACGCGGTCGGCAATGGCGGTGCTGCTAAAGCCGGCAAAGATGACCGAGTGCACGGCCCCGATGCGGGCGCAGGCCAGCACGGCCACGGCCAGCGGCGGAATCATGGGCATGTACAGGCACACCCGGTCGCCCTTCTCCACGCCGAGGTTGTGGAGCACGTTGGCGAAGCGGCACACCTCCTGGTGCAGCTCGCGGTACGTGAGGCGCAGGTGGCGCTGCTTGGGGTCGTTGGGCTCCCAGATGATGGCCAGCTTGTTGCCGCGCTGGGCCAGGTGCCGGTCGAGGCAGTTCTCGGTGATGTTGAGGCGGCCGCCGTCGAACCAAGTGCTGCGGCCGGCCGGCGAAAACTCGCCGCCGCGCACGGTGTTCCACTTGCGGCGCCAGGTAAAGGGCTCGGCTACTTCGGCCCAGAACGCGTCGGGGTCTTCTACGCTGCGGCGGTAGGCGGTTTGGTAATCTTCGAAGGAGCGGATGCGCGGATGCGTAGCGGACATGAGGTGTTGGCTGGTATTCGGGGCGGCAGTTTACAAAAAAGTCGATGGGCCGCCGTTGTCCAATCGTCGCAGATTGTGGCGCGGAAGTCGCAAAACGGCGTGTAGCGCGAACGTTCAGTTCGCGTTTCGTTGCTGTGTTTGCCCGGTAGTCGTTCTGCGATACGCGAGGTAAAACTTGACTACGTCGAGCTTCGCTTCGCGCTGCATCAATCCATGATGCGCACGTTGCGCACGTCCTTCATCAGCGCCGAGCCAATAACCCAGCAGATCAGCGCAATCAGCACCGGGTAGATCAGGCCCGACAGGGACGCGTGCTCGTGGAAGAAGGTACCTTCGGGCTGCGCCTTGGCCCACACGGCAATCCAAGTGGCCACCAGCGGTACGAAGCCGCCGAAGACGCCGTTGCCGATGTGGTAGGGCACCGACAGCGAGGTGTAGCGCACTTTCGTGGGGAACAGCTCCACCAGGTAGGCCGCAATGGGGCCGTACACCATCGTCACGAACAAGACCAGGCAGAAAGTCAGCGCGGTCATCAGCAGCAGGTTGGGCGCCAGGGCTTTCTGCACGGCCGCTACGGCCTGGCCGGCCGCATCCACGGTGGCGGGTGTGGTCTCGGTGAGCGGCCCGGCGTAGGCCTGCAGGCCGTAGAAAATCGGCACGGTAAACAGCGTAGCGCACAGCATGCCGGTCATGATGATGCGCTTGCGGCCGATGCGGTCGGACAAGGAGCCGAAGTACACAAAGAAGGGCGTGGCCAGCACCATGGCCACCACCAGCACAATGCTGGCGTCGACGAGGTCGAGCTTGAGCGTGTTCTGCATGAAAGAGTAGGCGTAGAACTGCGAGGTGTAGAATACCACGCCCTGGCCCATGGTGACGCCAAAAAGAGCAATGAGCACGAGGCGACGGTTCACCGGGTTCATAAACGACTCGCGCAGCGGGTGCTGGCTGGTGCGCCCTTCGGCCTTGGCCTTGGCAAACAGCGGCGACTCGTGCAGGCGGCGGCGGATGTAGTACGAGGCCACAATCAGCAGGGCGGAAAGCAGGAAGGGAATGCGCCAGCCCCATTCCTTAAAGGCCGCGTCGGGCATGGCTTTCTTGGTCAGCACAATCACCAGAATGCTCAGCACCAGGCCCGCCGTAGCGGTAATCTGGATGTAGCTGGTGAAGTAGCCGCGGCGCTTGTCGGGCGAATATTCGGCCACGTAGGTGGCGGCCCCGCCGTACTCGCCGCCCAGCGCCAGGCCCTGCAATAGGCGCAGCACCAGCACGATGAGCGGCGCGGCCACCCCAATGCTGTCGTAGCTCGGAATCAGGCCCGTGACGACGGTGGCGCCGCCCATGATGAGCAACGTGAGCAGGAAGGTGTACTTGCGCCCGATCATGTCGCCGAGGCGGCCGAACACCAGCGCCCCGAAAGGCCGCACCACAAAGCCCGCCCCGAACACGGCCAGCGCCCCCAGCAGGGTATCTTCGGGCTTGCCCTGCGAGCCGAACAGCACCGGCCCGATGATGGCCGCCAGGGAACCGAAGATGTAGAAGTCGTACCACTCGATGACGGTGCCCACCGAGGAGGCCGTGATGACCTCCCAGATTTTGCCGACGGCGACGCTGTTGTTGTCGTGGGCAGCGGGCGCGGCCGGGCCGGCGGTGACGGGCTCGGTGGCCGGGGCGCGCTGGGGTAAAGCGGAATGCATGGCGAGGCGGGAAGGTTAGGTAGTAGGTCGTGTGCCGTCCAAGGTACACGCTCCGCGGGCCCAACCTGCCTGTACTCACCCATTCCGGGCCGTCAAAACCTATCTAAAACGGTTTCGCCTGCCTCAAGACGTCTTGGTCAAGTCTTCCTGCGTGCGAGTTGGAAGCTTAGCTCTTGTTCATTACACACAGCACTTACCTTGTACCCAATTATGCTAACCATCAAAGATTTTTTCGCACTCGACGATTTAATAATGGCTCGGTGGGGACGTAATGCGTTCCGTTACGTGGACTACTGTGGGCTGATTCCCATTCGCCCACTGGAAAATTGGGCTTACGCGTGCACGCCGGTTAACTCGTTGAGCTTTGCGCGCACGGGTGGCAATGGGGTGCATTTTGGAATTTTAGAGGCACGTGATGTAACGGCTACCGGCCCGGTCGTCATGACAGTGCCAATGCCCGGGGTGAACATCGTCGTTGCGGAGACGCTGGACGAATTCTTTGGCATTGGCTGCTGGGCGGGCTGGTTTGGGCTGGAACAACTCGTCTACGACACTCCCGAAACCTTGGCGTATTACGCCGCTGAACCGACAGATCTATTGCCCGAGGAGCTGAACTTTCTGGATATGGTGCGCGCCGAGCTACGTACGCAGCCCGTTGCCCTTACAGCCGAGCGTTTGGCCGCGCTTGAGCAACGTTTCCAGCCGCAGCTGCAAATCAAGCCGCACGACGGTAAGTATTAGTCCACAAGTAAAGGTCGGCACATTCTAAGCTCACGCATCAGAGCTACTAATCACAAAATCCAGCTCGTACCTACACCCGCAGCAGCGCGGCCAGCACCGCATCCGTAGCCAGGGCCAGACGGTGTAGGTCCAGCCGGGTCAGGGTGTCGCCGGTTTGGTGGTACTCCCGGTTGCGGTAAAAGGCCGTGTCGGTGAGCAGCAGGGCTGAGTAGCCGAACTTCCAGTAGTTCAGGTGGTCGGAGAAGTCGATACCGGGCAGCCAGGCCGGGGCCTGAAAGCGGCGCACCGGCAGCTGCGCCAGCTGCCGGTAGTGGCGGGCAAAGGGCCGAGCGAAGGAACCGTGGCCGAATTTGCGGGCAGCCGTGACGTAGTTGCCCCGCCCGCCGTAGATCAGCTTCAGTGGGCCGAAGGGGTAGTGCTGGGTGCCGGGCCGGTCGTCGTAGTAACCGAGCATTTCCAGCGCCACCATGCCGCGCACGGGCACCTTGGCATCGTGCAAGGACTTGGCGTGCACGTAGCTGCCCATCTGTGGGGTGCGGAAGTAGGGCGGTTCCTCCAGGGTGTAGGCCACCAGATCAATGCGCTGCCTCAGGTTGGGTTGCCGGCCGAGCAGGCGGGCCAGCTCCAGCAGGGCCGCTACGCCCGTGCCGTTGTCGTCGGCGCCGGGCTGCTCGCCGCACACGTCGTAGTGCGCGCCCACGATGATGCGCGGGGCGTTTTCGGGCCCAAACGAGCCGATAACGTTGCGGTAAGTGCGCCCGCTGACCTGGTAAGGCTGCTCCGTGACGCGGGCCCCGGCCTGGCGCAGTTCGCGGCCGAGGTAAGCGGCCACGGTATCGAGCACGGCCACGTGCTGGTAATTGCGCGGCTGCGGGGTGCTCACAAGGTAGCGCAGGTGGCGACGCAGGCGCGCGGAATCGGCGGACGCGGGCGCCGCAGCGGCCGTGAGCGGAACCAACAGGCTAAGCAGAAGGAATAAGCGCAGAATCATTACAACTTACGGGCACCGAACAACGCGCCTCGTTCCCGTGAAAGTATCCATCCGCCGGGATTCCCTACTGCTCACCGGCTTATTTCTAGTCGCCTTGGTGTATGCCCAGGCCGAATGGAGCGATTGGTTCCTGCTGCTGTTTCAGCTCCTTATTGGCCTGGGCCTGGCGTTTGTGTGGTTTTTGCTCTGGCTGGCCTGGTGGCCGTGGGCCGTGCCCTTCCGCCGGGTAACGGGCGCGCTGACGGTGGCCATTTTCCTGAGCTGGCCGTTGCTGCTTCCCATCTGGCACTGGCAGGAACAGCGCACCCAGCACCGGGCGGCCCGCATCGTGCAGCAGCTCGATGCCTACCGCCGCGCCCACGGCCACTACCCCGATTCGCTGGCCCAGCTCGCGCCCCACTACCTGCCGCAAGTGCCCACCACGGCGCAGGGCGTACTGCACCCACCGGCCTTTACCTATTGGCACTGGCCGGAGCGGCCCGCCGAATTTGCGCTGAGCTACTACGCCGGTTTCTGGGTGGATGCCACCTTCAGCAGCCAGACGCGGCAGTGGCAATACGCCGATTAAGCCGCCCCTGCTTCCACCTACCGGGTACGTTTCCGGGGCCAAAGCTGCTATATTTGATGATGCGGTGATTCCCACGTCGCCCACCCACCGCCCGCTTCCCCTTGACTACCCCCACCCTATTGCTTCGCCGCTGGCTGCTGCTGACGGCCCCTCTGCTGGGGTTGCTGGCTGGCTGTGCTCAGTCGGAAAAAGCCCCCACCTACCGCATCGGCTTCTCGCAGTGTAGCACCGTCGGGCCCTGGCGCAAGGACATGCTGGCCGGCATGGAGCGCGAGCTGACCTTCCACCCCGAGGTGGAGCTGCGCATGCTCGACGCGCACGACAACAGCCAGGTGCAGCAGCAGCAAATCCGCGAGCTGCTGCGCGACGGCATCGACCTGCTCATCGTCTCGCCCTACGAGTCGGGGCCCGTCACGCCCGCCGTGGAAGAGGCGTTCCGCCGGGGCATTCCGGTAGTGCTGCTCGACCGCCGCACCGCCTCGCCGCAGTACACGGCCTACGTCGGCGGCGACAACCTGGAAGTCGGGCAGACGGCCGCTCGCTACGCCGCCCGGCTGCTTCGCCAGCACGCCCAGGCCCTGGAAGTGCTGGGCACGCCCGGCTCCTCCGCCACCACCGACCGCCACCGCGGCTTCGTGCAGGGCCTCTCGGCTTACCCCGGCATGCGCCTCGTGGGCCAGGTGACGGGCCACTGGAAGGAAAAGCCGCTGCCCGAGCTGACCAAGCTGCTACAGGCGCACCCCGACGTGACGCTGATTTTTGCCCAGAACGACGCCATGGGCCGCGCCGCCTACCAGGCGTGCCAGGAGCTGGGCCGCACCAAGCAGGTGCGCATCATCGGCGTTGACGGGCTGGCGGGCCACAACGAGGGCATCGACCTGGTGCAGCGCGGCGTGCTCGACGCTTCGGTGCTCTACTCGCCCGGCGGCGAAGAGGCCATTCGCACGGCGCTGAAGATTCTGAAGAAGCAGCCTTACAAGCGCGAAAACACCCTCGGCACGCTGGTCATCGACTCCACCAACGTGGTGAGCATGCAGCAGCAGACCGACAAAATGGTGAGCCAGCAGGAGGACATTCTGCGCCAGCAAGGGCTGCTGCGCACCCTGCGCGCCACTTACGGCCGGCAGCAAACGGTGCTCTACGGCCTGGTGGTGTCCTTGCTCGGGGCGTTGGTGCTCGGGGCCGTGGCGCTGAAATCGGCCCGGCGCAACCGACAAATCAACCAGCAGCTGGCATTGCGCAACGCCGAAATCGACGCCATCAACCACCAGCTGGTGGCGCAGAACGAGGAAATCAGCTCGCAGCGCAACCAGCTGGAGGCCATGGCCGCCCAGGCCCGCGCCGATACCGAAGCCAAGCTGCGCTTCTTCACCAACTTCTCGCACGAGCTGCGCACGCCGCTCACCCTCATCCTGGGCCCGGTGGAGGAGCTGCTCACCAGCGGCCAGCAACTCACCGCCCCCCAGCGCCACGACCTGGGCCTGGTGCGCCGCAACGCCCAGCGTCTGCTCCAGCTGGTGAATCAGCTGCTCGACTTCCGCAAGCTGGAGGTGGGCAAGATGCCGGTGCGCGCCACCGAGGGCAACCTCGTGGCCTTCGTGCGTGACATCGTGGACGCCTTCGAGAAGCCGGCCCGCCTGCGCGGCCTGCGCCTGCGCTTCGAGGCCGCCGAGCCGGTGCTTATGGCCTGGTTCGACGCCAACGTGCTCGACAAGGTGTTCTTCAACCTGCTCAGCAACGCGCTGAAATTCACGCCCGACGGCGGGCAGATTACCATCAGCCTGCAGCCCGCCGACCAGGGCCGCCGCCTGCGCGTGAGCTTCGCCGACACCGGCCGGGGCATCAGCGAGCAGGACCGCGCCCACATCTTCGAGTGGTTTTACCAGGGCGAGCAGGGCGCCGTGGCCAAGGGCTCGGGCATGGGCCTGGCCTTGGCCCAGGGCCTGGCCCGCCTGCACCAGGGCGAGCTGACCTTCAGCAGCCAGCCGGGCAAGGGCAGCACCTTCGTGGTGACGCTGCCGCGTGAGCTGCCCGCGGCCCTGCGCGCCGGCAGCGCCGAGCCGGCCACCTTCGTAGCCGACGAGCTAAAACCCTGGCCCACTGACCTGGACGACGCGCCGGAGGCTGTTAGCAGTCCGGCCGAAGTAACCGAGACGCTGGTACTCGTCATCGAGGACAACCCCGAGGTGAACGACTTCCTGGCCCGCAAGCTGGGCTCGGCCTACCAGGTGCGCACCGCCGCCGACGGGCACTCCGGCTTCCGGCTGGCCACGGAGCTGATTCCGGACCTCATCGTGTGCGACGTGATGATGCCCGGCCTGAGCGGGCTGGAAGTGGTGCAGCAACTGCGCGACGACTGGCGCACCTCGCACATCCCCGTCATCATGCTCACGGCCCGCAACGCGCCCGAGCAGCAGCTGGAAGGCGTGCAGGCCGGTGCCGACGTGTACCTGACCAAGCCCTTCAACCCGGCCTTTCTGCTCGAGAGTGTGCGCACACTCATGGCCAACCGCGCCCGGCAGCGCGAGCATTTCCGCCGGGAGCTGTCGGTGGATACGGCCACGGTGGCCCCGAGCAATCCGGACCAGAAATTTCTGAGCGACCTGACGGCCATCGTGGAGGCAAACCTGACCAAAACCGACCTATCGGTGGAGGAAGTGGCGCGCGGCCTGGGCATCTCGCGCATGCAGCTTTACCGCAAAGTCAAGGCGCTGCTGGGCACCGGCGTTACGGACTTTATTCAGGGGCTGCGCCTGACCAAAGCGCGCGAGCTGCTGCTTGATGACTCACTCACCATTGCCGACGTGGCCTACGAGCTGGGCTTCTCCTCGCCTTCCTACTTTTCCAGCAGCTTCAAGGCGCGCTACCAGATTTCCCCCTCCGAGTTTCGGACGCTACACATAGCCCCGCAGCACTGAAATAATTTCGCAAGCGCTGCAACAAAAGCAAAAGCCCGGCCTGTAGCAGGCCGGGCTTTTTCAATTTATACTACCTGATTAACTGATAGTTAGCTAAAAGTTAAGGTGTGAACGGATTTTGAAAGAAATCAGCAAGTGCCAGCGCGCCGCCCCGGTGACATTTGCACAGTGAGTTCCGCCTAGGGCACAATGCCGCAAACGATTGCGCACCCGCTCCCAGCCCGGCCGCTTCTCCCCCGAGCCGCCGCGCCGCCTCTTTCGGCCGGGCTCCAGCGCCCCTCCCACCCCCGCCTTGACCACTTCTCCAGACACACTTTTCTCCTGTCCCACCATCACTCCTCACTCCATGTCGTCACGTCTACGATTCCCACACGGGCGGCCTTTCGCGCAAAGGCTCCTCGTCCCGACGCTGAGCGGAATTCTTCTTACCAGCCTGGTGCTGGCCCAGCCGACCCTGGCCGCGGGCGAGGCCGATCTGTTGGCTAAATCGACCGTCGTGCAGAACGGGCCCGTGTCGGGCCGCGTGCTCGACGACAAGGGCCAGCCCATGCCCGGCGCCACGGTGGTGGTGGAAGGCACCACGCTCGGCAGCGCCACGGCCGCCGACGGCTCTTACTTTATCCAGAACGTGCCGGCCGGGCCGCACACGCTTATCATCTCGTCGGTGGGCTTCAGCACGGTGCGGGTGCCCATCACGGTGACGGCCGGCCAGCCCACGCAGGTGGCCTCGGCTACCCTGGCCGAAAGCACCCAGGGTCTGGGCGAAGTGGTAGTGGTGGGCTACGGTACCCAGTCGCGGGCCAACGTGACCACGGCCATTTCCTCGGTGAACGGCACCGAACTGGCCCGCCAGACGGTGGCTGGCTTCGACCAGGCGCTGCAGGGCAAGGTGCCCGGCGTGCAGGTGACGGCGCCTTCGGGGGCTCCGGGCTCGGGCATCAACGTGCAGATCCGCGGCAACAACTCCTTCAGCCTCACTAACTCACCGCTGTACGTCATCGACGGGGTGCCGGTGCTGCCGACCTACGACCGGGAAGTGGGCGTGGGCAACCAGCGGCCCAACCCGCTGAACACCATCAACCCCTCCGACATCGAGAGCATCGACGTGCTGAAGGATGCGGCGGCGGCGGCCATCTACGGCCTGCGCGCCTCCAACGGCGTGGTGGTCATCACCACCAAGCGCGGCAAAGCGGGCAAGCCCGAAATCAGCTTCAACGCCTACACCGGCGTGCAGCAGCTGCGCAAGAAGATTGACCTGCTGAACGCCAATGAATTCGCGGCCTACTTCAACGACGCCCAGCGCGCCGCGGGCCGGGACATCAACCAAGCCAACCAGGGCTTCCCGGACCTGAACAACCTGCCGCCCTACGACACGGACTGGCAGGATCAGATTTTCCGCCAGGCCGGCATGCAGAACTACCAGATAGCGGCCCGTGGCGGCTCGGACAAGACGAAATACTACATCTCGGGCGGGTACTTCAATCAGAAGGGCATCATCCTGAACTCGGGCTTCAACCGCTACACCTTCAAGCTGAACCTGGACCAGCAGATGACGGACCGGTTCCGGGTGGGCACCAGCCTGAACCTGAGCCGCACCCAGAACAACAACTCGGTGCGCTCGGAGCTGGGCCTGGGCAACTCCGGCGTCATTGCCGGGGCGCTGGCGTACATCCCCACGGTGCCCGTGCGCACCGCCACCGGCGCTTACAGCACCAACCCCTTCCTGCTGCTCGACAACCCGGTGGGCAACCTGCTGGAAACGCGCAACAAAGCCAACATCTACCAGGCCATCGGCAATGTGTACGCCGAGCTGGACGTGCTCAAGAACCTGACCTTCCGCAGCCAGGCCAGCATCGACTTCCGCTCGCAGATCGAGAACCAGTTTCAGACGCGCGAGTACCCGGGCACGGCGGCCTCGGCCAACCGCGGCCGGTCCCAGACGGGCACCAACCAGCAGACCATCTGGCTGATCGAAAACACGCTGACCTACAACCCCGAGCTGGGCGAGCGGCACCACCTGACGCTGCTGGCGGGCCAGTCGGCGCAGGAGTCGGACCGCTTCACCTCGGGCGCCAATACGTCGAACTTCTCCAATAACGCGGTGCCCTTCCTGCAGGCCGGCACCGTAATCAGCACCCCGTACACCTACCAGGACCAGTGGGGGCTGATGTCGTTCTTTGGCCGCGCCATTTACAACTACGACCAGCGCTACCTGCTGACGGCCAGCCTGCGCGCCGATGGCTCCTCGCGCTTCGGCAAGGGCAACCGCTTCGGCTATTTCCCGGCCGTGAGCCTGGGCTGGCGCGTGGCCAGGGAAACCTTCTTCCCGCAGAGCGCGGCCGTGAGCGACCTGAAGCTGCGCGTCAGCTACGGGGCAGTGGGCAACTCCGAAATCGGGCCCTACGACCGGTTCCCGACCTACACCCCCGGGGCCAGCTACGCCGGGGCGGGCGGCATCGTGGGCGGCGTGGCGCCGGGCCGGGTGGGCAACGCCGACGTGGCCTGGGAAAGCACCTACCAGCTGAATGCCGGCATTGACCTGGGCCTGGTAAAAGACCGCCTGCTGCTGACCCTGGACGCCTACCGCAAGCGCACGGACAACCTGCTGCAAAACGTGCCGCTGCCCGTCAGCACGGGTGTCAACCCGCTGGAGGTTATCGGCAACGTGGGGGAAATCGAGAACAAGGGCCTGGAGTTCGGCCTGACCAGCACCAACGTGCGCAGCAACGACAACGGCTTCAACTGGACCACCAACGCCAACATTTCGCTGAACCGCAACAAGGTTATCGACCTGGGCCAGCTGCGCAACGAGCAAAACCAGCTGGTAGACCGCGAAATCATCAACTCCAACGGCTACACCATTACCCGCAAGGGCGAGCCGCTGGGCTCCTTCTACGGCTACGTGGTGGAGGGCATTTTCCAGACGCAGGATGAGATTCGCAACCACGCCGTGCAGCAAACCGGCACCAACTCCTCCAACAGCACCGCCCCGGGCGACCTGAAGTTCAAGGACCTGAACGGCGACAACGTTATCAACGGCTCGGACCGCACCATCATCGGCAACCCGAACCCGAAGTTTATCTACGGCCTGACCAACAACCTGAGCTGGAAAGGCGTGGAGCTGAGCTTCTTCTTCCAAGGCTCGCAGGGCAACGACATCTACAACGAAAACCGGCGCACCATCGAGGGCCTGAACGGGCCTTACAACCAGACCCGGGCCGTGCTGAACCGCTGGACGCCCACCAACACGAACACGGACATTCCGCGCGCCATCACCGGCGACCCGAACCAGAACGCCTCCGGCGGCCGCGGCGTGTCGACGCGCTTTATCGAGGATGGCTCCTACCTGCGCCTCAAGAACGTGACCCTGGCCTACACCCTGCCCAGCAGCGTGCTGCAGCCCGTGCACCTGAGCAACGTGCGCCTGTACGTGACGGGGCAAAATCTGCTGACCTGGACCAACTACTCCGGCTACGACCCCGAGGTTAGCGCCGACCCCTTCTCGGCCACCGGCTTCGGCCGCGACCTGGGCGTGTACCCGCAGGCCCGCACCTACACCGTCGGCATCAACGCCTCCTTCTAATTCCCCGCCCCTTGCCTTTCCCGACCGTGAAAAAGACCCTCATTCCCGTTTTGGCCCTGATGCTGCTGGGTACCGGCTGCAACATCCTGGACAAGGACCCGCTGACCACCATCGCGCCGGCCAACTTCTTTAAGAATGCCGACGACGCCGAAGCCAGCATCACCGCCGTGTACGACGTGCTGCAGTTCACCGGCGCCTATGGCCAGGATATGAACGTGGTGGGCGAAATGCCCTCGGACAACTGCACCACCACCAACAACGACGTCAACGCGATGGAGCGCATCATCTGGACGCCGACGACGAGCCAGGTGAACAACGTGTTCCGCGACATGTACATCGGCATCAACCGCGCCAACGCCGTCATCAAGTACGTGCCCGGCGTGGATATGCCCGCCGAACGCCGCGACCAGATTCTGGGCGAGGCCCGGTTTCTGCGGGCCCTGTTTTACTTCAACCTGGTGCGCCTCTACGGGGGCGTATCCATGCGCCTAGAACCGGTAGAGAGCAACGCGCAGGAAGTGGTATCCGTGGCCCGTGCCACGCCGGAGCAGGTGTACGCCCAGATTGTGGACGACCTGGGCCAGGCCGAAAACCTGGTGGCCACGAGCCAGGGCACGCTGAACGGCACCCGCGTCAATAAGCCGACGGTAAATGCCCTGCAGGCCAAGGTGTACCTGACCATGCGCCAATGGAGCGACGCTGCCACGGCCGCCAACAAGGTCATCACCTCGAACGTGGCGTCGCTGATGGCCACGCCCAAGGCCCTGTACCCGCCCGAAAACAAGGGGGAGTCCATCTTCGAGGTGCAGTTTGCTGGCACCGCCGACGGGGGCTTCCTGCTGCCCGACCTGGTGCTGCCCGCGCCGCCGGCCTCGTACTCCTTCCAGAAGTTCAACATCCCGACGCTGTTCCGCACCGGCACCAGCGCCCAACCCACCGACCTGACCTCGGTGGTGGATACCCTCAACGACCTGCGCTGGAAGTACGTGGGCACCACCGACGCCGGCCGGGACCACGTGAGCTACGTGGACAGCAAGCGCAGCGGCAACGACCGTGGGCCCTTCGTGTACAAGTGGACGAGCACCCCGGTGCAGCCCTTCAACTCGGCCGACAACTACTACCTGCTGCGCCTGGCCGACGTGTACCTGATGTTCGCCGAAGCCAGCAACGAGCAGAACGGCCCCAACGCGGATGCCCTCGGCCGCCTGAACAGCATCCGCACCCGCGCCGGGCTGCCCGCTCTCACCTTGGCGAACCTGGGCACCAAGGCGGCTTTCCGCAACGAAGTGGACAAGCAGCGCCGCCTGGAGCTGGCCTTCGAGGGTGAGCGGTGGTTTGACCTGCTGCGCTACGCCCGCCACAACCAGGCCGAAGCCAACGCCCACGCCGTGACGGCCCTGACCATCATTCAGCAGCAGAAAGGCACGGCCGATGCCAACTTCCTGCTGTTCCCGATTCCGCAGAGCGAGCTGAACAACAACGTCAACACGCAGCAAAACCCGGGCTTTTAAGCAGCGCGGCCGTTTCGGGATGGGAGGCCGGAGGTGAGTGACTGGCCTCCCGTTCCAAAACGCTGCCTGCCGCCTTGGCCGCTCCGGCCTCTACAGAAGCCGGCGGCCACTTTTTCGAAATTCCCCTTTTCCCGATGGCTGCTCCCATATTATCCACCGCCCACGCCCCCGCCGCCACTGAAGCCGGTGCCCAGCCGCGCTATACCTCGGCGTTGTCGTCGTTGACGGTGCTGTTTTTCATGATGGGCTTCATCACCTGTCTGAACGACATCCTCATCCCGTACCTGAAGGCCATCTTCCAGCTGAGCTACGCCCAGGCCAACCTCATCAACCTGTGCTTCTTCGGGGCGTACTTTTTCATGGGCATTCCGGCCGGCTTGCTGGTGCAGCGCATCGGCTACAAAGGCGGTATGCTCACGGGGTTTGTGGTGGCAGCGCTGGGCTGCTTCCTATTTTACCCGGCCGCCGACAGCCGCTCCTACCCCTTCTTTCTGGTGGCGCTGTTCGTGCTAGCTACCGGCGTGGTACTGTTGCAGGTAGCTGGCAATCCTTACGTAGCCGTGCTCGGTCCGGCCAAGTCGGCTCCGGCCCGCCTCACGCTTACGCAAGCCTTTAACTCGCTGGGCACCACGGTAGCGCCGCTGCTGGGCTCCGCCCTGATCCTCTCGCACCTGCCCGATCTGGACACGGCGTCGGCTGCGGCCATCGACGTGAAGGCGGTGCAAACGCCTTACCTGGCCATTGGGGCGGCGCTGCTAATTATCAGCGGTCTGCTGGCCATCCTGAAGCTGCCGCGCATTCAGCACGCCGCCGACCCTACTGACCACGCCGGCCGTCAGGCCTGGCACTTCCGCCACCTCGTGCTCGGGGCCGTGGGCATCTTCGCCTACGTAGGCGGGGAAGTGGCCATCGGCTCGCACATCGTGAGCTACCTGCACCTGCCCGACGTGGCCGGCCTCGCGCCCAAAGTCGCTGGGGAGCAAGTGTCCTACTACTGGGGCGGGGCCATGGTCGGCCGTTTTATCGGGGCCTACCTGCTCAACAAAGTAAACCCCGGCCGCCTGCTGGCTCTCAATGCCGTGGGGGCCGTGGTGCTGGTGCTGATTTCGGTGCTGAGCACCGGGTCGGTGGCCATGTGGGCCCTGCTGGCCGTGGGGCTGATGAACAGCATCATGTTCGCCACCATTTTCACCCTGGCCGTGGCCGGGCTGGGCCGCCACACCGAGCAGGCCTCCGGGCTGCTGAACGTGGCCATCGTGGGCGGGGCCGTGGTGCCCATGCTCTTCGGCCTGGTGGCCGACGCCGCCTCGCTGCGCTGGGCCTTCGTGCTGCCCGTGCTCTGCTACGTCTACATCATGTGGTACGGGCTGAAAGGCCACGTGCCGCAGCGGTCCTAACGGCCTACCTTTCCCTCCTGCCTTCCCTCCACCTGCGCATGCATTCTTTTTCCTCCAAGCGTTTACTCCTGATTGGCGGCTGCCTGGCTGCCCTGAGCTGGACCGCGGCCTGCCAGTCACCGAAGGGCGCGGGCACCACCGGCAAAGCCGCCAAGGACGCCGAAGCCTGGCTGACCACCCCCGACAAATCGGCGCTGTTTCAGCGGCAGCCGGCCCGCCTGGCCTTCGGCACCGCCACCAACGCCAACCCCACCATTGACATCGACGAGCAGCAGCAATTCCAGCCTATCGACGGCTTTGGCTACTGCCTGACCGGCGGCAGCGCCATGCTGCTGCACCGCATGGACGCCGCCGAGCGCACCAAGCTCCTGAAGGAACTCTTCGGCACCGACGGCAACAACATCGGCGTGAGCTACCTGCGCGTGAGCATCGGCGCCTCCGACCTGGATGACCGCGCGTTCAGCTACGACGACCTGCCCGCCGGGCAGACCGACCCGCAGCTCACCAAGTTCAGCCTCGCGCCCGACCAGGAGCACCTGATTCCGGTGCTCAAGGAAATTCTGCGCATCAACCCGCAGATCAAGCTGATGGGCTCGCCCTGGTCGCCGCCGCCGTGGATGAAAACCAACGAAAGCTCCAAGGGCGGCTCGCTGAAGCCGGAGTTCTACCCCACCTACGCGCAGTACTTCGTGAAGTACCTGCAGGGCATGCAGGCCCAGGGCATCCGCATCGACGCCATTACGGTGCAGAACGAGCCCCTGCACCCCGGCAACAACCCCAGTCTGCTCATGCTGGCCGAGCAGCAGGCCGAGTTCGTGAAAAAGCACCTCGGCCCGGCCTTCAAGGCCGCTAAGCTCGACACGAAAATCATCGTGTACGACCACAACTGCGACAAGCCCGAGTACCCGCTGGCCATCCTGGGCGACCCGGAAGCCAGGCAGTACGTCGACGGCTCGGCCTTCCACATGTACGGCGGCAAGATCGAGGCCATGAGCCAGGTGCACGACGCGCACCCCGACAAGAACCTGTACTTCACCGAGCAGTGGGTGGGCTCGAAGAGCAAATTCTCCGACAACCTGCCCTGGCACGTGCGCACGCTCATCATCGGGGCCACGCGCAACTGGGCCCGCACCGTGCTGGAGTGGAACCTCGCGGCCGACCCGCAGCAGAACCCGCACACGCCGGGCGGCTGCACCGAGTGCCGCGGCGCTCTTACCCTCGACGGCAACAAAGTGACCCGCGAAGACGCCTACTACATCATTGCCCACGCCAGCAAGTTTGCCCGCCCCGGCTCGGTGCGCATCGCCTCCACCCTGCCCGACAAGCTGCCGAACGTGGCCTTCAAAGCGCCCGACGGCCGCAAGGTAGTGGTGGTGCAAAACGACTCACCCACCGCCCAGAACTTCAACATCCGCACGCAGGGCCGGCAGTTTGCCGCCGCGCTGGCACCGGGGGCCGTGGGCACCTACGTGTGGTAAGCTAGCCTACCGTATTGATGCCGGTCGACCACCGGCATCGGGCCCGCCACGCGGCGGGCCACCACAGAAGTGAGGCCCGGGAAAGCCTCGCTTCGGTCCGCCAGAAGCTCGTGGGAAAGCCGCTGGCGGACTTGGCAGGGGGAGCCGGCGGCAGCAGCGCCGCCGGCTTTTTCCCCGCTATTTTCCCGCTGTTCTTTCCGTCGCATTCCCGTTAACTTGTTATGAAAACGTTTACGCCCGTTTCCGCCGTCGCCCGCCGCGCCCGTCCCTGGCTCGGCGCCGGCCTGCTGGCCGCCACCTTGCTGGCCGGCTGCCAAGACAAAGGCAATACCCCAACGCCCACCCCCAACCCGCCCGCGCCCCCCACGGGCCCCACCACCAGCGAGGTGGATGCCTGGCTGACCACGCCCGAGCAGAGCGGCGCCCGCCTGACCAAGCAACCCTTCCCGCTGAACTTCGACGCGGCGGCCGGCGACGCCACCGCGCCCATCATCGAGGTGAACCCGGGGCAGGAGTACCAGCCCATCGACGGGTTCGGGGCAGCCGTCACGGGCTCCTCGGCGTACCTGATTCAGCGCAAGATGAGCACCGCGCAGCGCGACGAGTTGCTACGGGACCTGTTCACGACCACCGGCAACGGCATCGGGCTGAACTACATCCGCATGACCATCGGCTCCTCGGACTTCTCCCTGGGCAACTACTCCTACGACGACCCGCCCGCCGGCCAGACCGACCCGACGCTGGCCCGCTTCAGCATCGCGCCGGACCAGCAGGATTTGGTGCCCACGCTGCAGCAGATCGTGGCCTTGAACCCCGGCATCAAGCTGATGGGCTCGCCGTGGTCGGCCCCGGCCTGGATGAAAAGCTCGCAGAGCATGATTCGGGGCCGGCTGAACACCAGCGCCTACCCGGCCTTTGCGCAGTACTTCGTGAAGTACGTGCAGGCTTTTCGGGCGGCGGGCGTGCCGGTGGATGCCATTACCGTCCAAAATGAGCCGCTGTACGAGCCCTCGGGCTACCCGGGCATGCTGATGTCGGCGCCGGAGCAGGCCGATTTTATCAAGAACTTTCTCGGCCCGGCCTTCAGCACCAATAACATCAGCACCAAAATCATTGCCTACGACCACAACTGGGACCGGGCCGATTTCCCCATCACGGTGCTCAACGACCAGGGCGCCCGCCGCTACGTAGCCGGTTCGGCCTTCCACGGCTACGGCGGCAACGTGTCGGCCATGGGTACGGTGCACGACGCGCACCCCGACAAGGACCTGTACTTCACGGAGCAATCGGGCGGGGAGTGGGCCCCCAGCTTCGCCAACAACCTGCGGGACATGACCCGCGACCTGATTATCGGCACCACGCGCAACTGGTCGCGCAACGTGCTGCTCTGGAACCTGGCCCTTGACGACAACCACGGCCCCACCAACGGCGGCTGCCTGGACTGCCGCGGGGTGGTGACCGTCAGCCAGGGCTCGGGCACGGTGACGCGCAACGTGGAGTACTACGTGCTCGGCCACGCCAGCAAATTTGTGCGGCCCGGCGCCGTGCGCATTGCTTCCACCGCGGCCAATGGCTTTCCCAACGTGGCCTTCAAAAATGCCGACGGCTCCAAGGTGCTGCTGGTGCTCAACGAGCAGAACCAGATTCAGAGCTTCCGTCTGAAATACAACGGCAAGTACCTCGGCTTCACCCTGCCCGCCGGCTCGGTGGTGACGCTGAAGTGGAGCCTGTAACGTCCGTCCTGCCGATGACCGCCCTGCCCTACTTACGCGCCACGACGCTGCTGCTGAGCCTGCTCGGGGGCGGGCTGGCCGGGCGTAGCTGGGCGCAGGCGCCGCCCGTGGTGAAGACGCGCCAGGGCCGGCTGCAGGGCACGCGAGAGGCCAACCTATGCGTGTTCCGGGGCATTCCGTACGCGCAGGCCCCGGTGGGCACCTTGCGCTTCCGGCCGCCGCAGCCGCTGCAGAAGCACCGCGGCGTGCGGCTGGCGTCGGCCTTCGGCGGACGGGCTAGCCAGAGCGGCGGCCCGGCGGGCGTGCAGGGCGCAGAGGATTGCCTGTATCTGAATGTATGGGCCCCGGCCTGGCCGCTTACTGCCCAAAAGCCCGCCAAACCGCGCCCGGTGGTGGTGTGGGTGCACGGCGGCGCCTTCACCGGCGGCTCGGGCCAGGACAACGACACCTGGACTTTCGCCGCGCAGGATACCATCGTGGCCGTGAGCCTGAACTACCGCCTCGGGAGCCTGGGCTTTCTGCAGCTGGGCCAGCAGTTAGGCCCCGACTACCAGCAAGCCGGCAATTGCGGCCTGCTCGACGCCGTGGCAGCCCTGCGCTGGGTGCACGACAACATCCGCCGTTTCGGCGGCGACCCACGCCGGGTGACGGTGATGGGCGAATCGGCCGGGGCCAAGCTGGTGGGCGCCTTGCTGGTGACGCCGGCAGCCGAGGGCCTGTTTCAGCGGGCCATCCTGGAAAGCGGCGCCGTGCAGGCCATCCGCGACACGGCCACGGCCGGCGCCGTGACGCGCCAGCTGCTGCATGAGCTGCACCTGACCCAGCCCCGCGAGCTGCTAACCGTGCCCGCCGAAACGCTGGTGCGCGCCCAGGCCGGCTTTGCCAGCGGAGCCGGCGGCCTGCAGGTGTTCGGGCCGGTGCTCGACGGCCGCAGCATTCCGCAGCCGCCTCTCGCCTACCTGCGCCGCCACCCCGCGCGCGCCGTGCTGCTGGGTACCAATCGGGAGGAAGCCGGCCTGTTCACGGGCCCCGGCTCCACCATTGCCCAGCCCGACGAGGCGGCGCTGCACGCCGTCTTCGGCCCGCAGAACGCGCCCCGCGTGTGGCGGGCCTACCAGCAGGCCACTCAGACGCGCCCAGCCCTGGCAGCCTGGAACGCTACCCTCACCGATTACCTCTACCGCCTGGCCACGTACCGCCTCGCCGATTCGCTGACTGCCGCGGGCGCGCCGGTGTGGCTCTGCCGTTTCGACGGCGCCGCCGGGCAACGGCCGGTGCATGCCCAGGAGCTGGCTTACGTGTGGAACGCCCCGGCTGGCAGTTCGGCCGCCGCTCCCCTTGCGGTGCCGGCCACGGCCCCGCGCAAAGCCGCCGATGCTGCGCTGGCCGCTGCCATGCACGCGCATTGGGCCCGCTTCATCAAGACCGGGCTACCCGGCCCCGCCTGGCCGGCTTACGCGCTGCCCGCACGCCGGCTCATGGTATTTGACCAGGCGCCGCGCCTCGAATCGGCGGCGGATGCTTACACCGACTCCACTTTCCCGACCCAAGGCTATATCCGCTAACCCGCTATCCGCTACTCCGCTCTGCCTTTCCGCCCCTGTTCGGGGGCATTTCCACAACCAAACCCTTTACGCGTATGCTTCACCTTTCCAGATCCATGCTCGGCCTGCTTACCGCAGGCCTCGCGCTACAAGTTGGCTCGGCGGCGGCCCAGTCCGTGAGCCTGTGGATGACCACCGGCGACCAAAGCAAGCTGCTGCAGCCCCAGGCGGGCGTGAGCTTCGGGGCCAACACCGGCACGGCCAGCACTACCATCACCGTCGACGAGGGCACCACTTACCAGACCATCGATGGTTTCGGGGCCTCGCTGACGGGCTCGTCGGCCTATGTGCTGAACAAAAACCTCTCCGCTACCCAGCGCGACGCACTGCTGAATGAGCTGTTCACCGGCTCGGGCATCCGGCTGAGCTTCCTGCGGCACAGCATGGGTGCCTCCGACTTCTCGGCCTACGGCAACTACACCTACGACGACAAGCCCCAGGGACAGACGGACCCCAACCTGACGTCCTTCAGCCTGGGCGCCGATCTGAACGACGTGGTGCCCATGCTGAAGGCGGCCCGCGCCAAAAATGGCTCCCTGAAAATCATGGGCACGCCCTGGACGGCCCCACCCTGGATGAAGGAAGCCTACCAGTGGAACGGCGGCTGGCTGAGCACCGCTTGGTACCAGACCTACGCCAACTACTTCGTGAAGTACGTGCAGGCCATGCAGGCCCAGGGGCTGCCGGTATACGCCGTCACGCTGCAAAACGAGCCCCTGAACGCCGCCGCCTACGCCTCCATGCGCATGGATGCGGGCAACCAGGCAGCCTTCCTGAAGAACAACATCGGGCCGGCGTTCCAGAATGCGGGCATCACCACCAAGCTCGTGGTGTACGACCACAACTGGGATAACCCCAACAACTACGTGCAGACGGTATTTGCCGACGCGGCCGCCGCACAGTACGCCGCCGGCTCGGCCTGGCACGGCTACTCGCCGACGGAGGGGATTCCCAACCAAACGGCCGCCCACAACGCTTACCCCGGCAAGGACCTCTGGTTTACCGAAGTCACCGGCTCGGTGGGGTCCAGCTTTTCGGGCGACCTGCGCTGGCACCTCTCCAACATCATCATCGGCACCACGCGCAACTGGGCTAAAGCAGCCCTGGAGTGGAACCTGGTCCTGGACCAGAATAACGGCCCGCTGAACGGCGGCTCCAATAAGTGCCGCGGCGTGGTGACCATCAACAACACCAACGGCGCCGTCACGCGCAACGTGGAGTACTACGCCCTGGGCCACGCCAGCAAGTTTGTGGACCCGGGCGCGGTGCGCATCGCCTCCAACTCGGTGGCCGGCGGCATCGAGGACGTGGCCTTCCGCAACCCCGACGGCTCCAAGGTGCTCATCGCGCTGAACAACGGCGGCTCGGCGCAGACGTTCAAGGTCGTCTGGAACGGGCAGGCCTTCACCTACACCCTGCCGGCCGGGGCCGTGGCTACTTACAAGTGGTCGGGCGGCTCGACTCCCCCGCCCACTGCTGGCGGCCCGCAGATCGGGCGCATCTACGAAATCAGCTCCAAGAACGGCGGCAAGGCGCTGGAAGTCTCGGCCAGCTCCACGGCCAACGGCGGCCGGGTGCAGCAGTGGGGCTGGGTAGGCGCCGCCAACCAGAAATGGAAGCTGGTGGACGCGGGCGGCGGCTACGTGCGCATCGTGAACCTGAACAGCAACAAGTCGCTGGACATTGCGGGCCCGAGCACCGTCGACGGGGCGCTGATTCACCAGTGGGACTGGGCCTCGGCCGATAACCAGTACTGGCTGATCAGCGACAACGGCGACGGCACGTACCGCATCCTCAACAAGTACAGCAACAAGGCCCTGGACGTGAAGGATAACTCCACGGCCGATGGCGGCGCCATCCAGCAGTGGACGTACAGCGGCGGCAACAACCAGCGCTGGTACTTCTCCGACCAGGGCGCGGCCCGCACGGCCTCGGTCACGGCCACCGCCAGTCCTGAGGTGGACGCCCGCCTGCAGGTGTACCCCACCACGGTGCAGTCGGAGCTGAGCTTCGACTACCAGGCCCAGACGCTGCAGGCCCAGACGCTGCAGGTGCAGCTCGTGGACGTGCTCGGCCGCGTGGCGCTGCAGCGCACCGAGGAGCCCGTGCACGCCGGCCAGAACCATTTTGCCCTGAACGTGGCCTCCCTGAAGGCCGGAATCTACACCCTGCGTGTGCTCACGGCCGATGGCCGGCTGCAGCGCCGCGTGGTGGTGAGCCGCTAGCCGGGCGGCTTGCGCCCCCAACGCGAGGGCGTGCTTTTCAATTTCCCAATTCCACCGCCGGCCCAGGCAGCACAGCCCGGGTCGGCGGTGCCGGCGGGCCCGCCCGCTGCTTACCCTCCTTCTACTTATGCTGAACAAGCTCCTCTCCGTGGTCTTGCTCTCGGCGCTGGGCGCCGGCTATGCGCCTGCGCAACGCAGCAACCCCAAGCCCACCGCCCCGAAGAAGTACTCCGTGGCGGGCCGCAAAGCCCAGGTGTACGTTACGGCCGCGGGCACCGCGCAGCGTCTGGCCGCCGGGCCGGTGCTGGCCTTTCAGCCCGTGACCCAGCCGCTCGAAACGCAGGTATGCGTGTTTCTGGACCCCACCAAGACCTACCAGACCCTGCTGGGCATCGGCGGGGCGCTGACGGATGCCTCGGCCGAAACCTACGCCAAGCTGCCCAAGGACCAGCAGCAGGAGTTTATGCGCGCCTACTATAGCCCCACCGAGGGCATCGGTTATTCCTTGGCGCGCACCAACATTGCCAGCTGCGACTTTTCGAGCGCGCCCTACAGCTACGTGGCCGAGGGCGACAAGGAGCTGAAGACCTTCAGCGTGAAGCACGACGAGCAGTTTCGCATCCCTATGCTGAAGCAGGCTACGGCCACGGCCGGCGGCAAGCTGCCCCTGTACGTGAGCCCCTGGAGCCCGCCCGCCTGGATGAAGGACAACAAAGCCCTGCTGCAGGGCGGCAAGCTGCTGCCCGAGTACCGCCAGGCCTGGGCCAACCACTACGTGAAGTTTATAAAGGAGTACGAGCGGCAGGGCCTGCCCATCTGGGGCCTCTCGGTGCAAAACGAGCCCATGGCCAAGCAGCGCTGGGAGTCCTGCATTTTCACGGCCGAAGAGGAGCGCGACTACATCAAGCAGTACCTGGGCCCGACGCTGAAGAAAAACGGGCTGGGCAACCGTAAGCTCATTGCCTGGGACCATAACCGTGACCAGGTATTTCAGCGCGCCAGCACCATCCTCGACGACCCCGAGGCCGCGCAGTACGTGTGGGGCATCGGCTACCACTGGTACGAAACCTGGACCGGCAGCGACATGCTCTTCGACAACCTGCGCCGCGTGCACGAGGCCTACCCCGAGAAGAATCTGATTTTCACCGAAGGCTGCATCGAAAAGTTCAGCTTCGACCGCGTGGGCGACTGGTCCCTGGGCGAGAAGTACGGCTACTCGATGATCAACGACTTCAACTCAGGCACCGTGGGCTGGACCGACTGGAACGTGCTGCTCGATGAGCGGGGCGGCCCCAACCACATGGGCAACTTCTGCTTCGCCCCCATCATTGCCGACACGCGCACCGGCAAGTTGGTGTACACCAACATCTACTACTACATCGGGCACTTTTCCAAGTTCATCCGCCCCGGCGCCAAGCGCATCGGCAGCTCCTCGAACCGGGACTTCCTGAGCAGCACCGCCTTCCTGAACCCCGACGGCAAAGTGGCCGTGGTGGTGATGAACAACAGCGACAAAGCCCAGGACTTCCAGCTCTGGATGCAGGGCCAGGCCGTGACGGCCGCCAGCCAGCCCCACTCCATCATGACCGTGGTGGTGAACTAGCCTCTCCGCTGCTTGCTGCTTTTACCTGACTGCCATGCCGCCCTTCGCGCGGCATGGCAGTTTTGCTTTTCTGCCGCCTGGATTAGCCGCTGTCAGCAGGCGTGCAGCTCGCCCGTTACCGTCGCGTTCAGGGCCGTGCGGTGCTGCCGCCAGTCGGGCATAAACTGGTCCATCAGGCCCCAGAAGCGGGCGTTGTGCAACCGCTCGTGCAGGTGCACCAGCTCGTGCACCAATACGTATTCCAGGCACACCACGGGCTTTTTGATCAGCTCCAGGCTCAGCCAGATGCGCCGGGCTCGGGTGTTGCAGGTGCCCCAGCGGGTACGCATTTGTTTCACGCCCCAGGCAGCGGCCTGGGCGCCGACCACCGGCTCCCAGCGAGCCAGCAGGGCCGGCAGTTGCTCCTTCAGGCGGACCCGGTACCACGCCTGCAGCACCAGCCCGCGCGCTTCGGCGGTGCTTTCTTCGGGCACGTACAGGTCGAGGCAGCCGGCCGCCTCATGCAGGGCTACGCGCGGCTTGCCGGCGGTGAGGTGCACGCGCAGCTCGTAGGGCCTACCCTGGTAATAATGCGTCTCGCCCGATACAAACGCCACGGCCTGGGGCCGCGGGCGGGCCTGAATGCGCGTCTGGTGCTTCTCGATCCAGGCCCGGCGGGCGCGCACGAAGTCGAAGATGGCCGCGGCCGGCAGGCGCAGCGGGGCCGATACGCGCACGTGGCCTTCGGGCGCCGACACGGTCAGGCGCAGCGTGCGGATGTTTTTGCGCACCAGTTCTACCGGTACGTCGTCGATAAGCAGGTGGGGCATTCCGACAAAAATAGCCCTCGAAACGATGCGCCCCAACGCGACTGAGTATATCTAAATAGCCCTATTGACAAGTAAAAGGCCGTTTGGCAACGCCCTTAGCGCAGCCAAACGGCCTTAACATTTCAAATCGAGCGGGCCGGGCAAGTGGGCCCGGCGGGCCCGCTACACCTGGGTGCCCGCCACGGCGCTGCTCCACAGGCAGTGGCCCTGCACGGAGTGTTGCTCCACGCGGTATTCCACCAGGGTGCCGGGCGCAAAGGCGTCTTCGTCGACGAAGGGGCTGGCGGCATTCACGGCGATGCGCGCCCACGGGTTGCTGTTGGCCCGCCGGTACACGTGCATGATGCCCGTCCGGTCGTGGGAAAAGGAAATGGCGCGAGCCTTGGCGACCAACAGGTCTACTACAATGGCGGAGGACGACGCGGGGGTGGAATAACTGCAGGAAATGGCCATACCAAACAGGAAAAAAGGGCGTCGTAAGCAAATGAGGCAATCAGGGACCCGCCGTTTACGGGGCAAAAGCTCAACGGTTGGGTCTACTCAAATTTAGGCTTTTGCCGATAATGTATTATACGTATTTAATGCGTTTTTATTGCGGGCTTTCGGTATTTGCCCGCCGAGGCTGAGCCGAAGGCGCCGACGAACCTGCCTCGTAGCAGCTCAGCGACTGATGCAGCCCATGCCGAGGCTCATATTCTGCCCTATTGTAGCTCAGGCAACCCCACCCGGACGGGACACGAGTATGATGATACTCCCAATCTGAAATCAGCGGGCGACTTGGGCTATTCTATGATAAATACCAACCTCCTTACAGCCCTCAGAACGAAATAACTAATTGTAATTAACCATCACCTGCTTACACAATACCCGTATATAACTTTTTTTCATTTCACGTCTCAATTTGGAGCGTACAAGTCCCAAATGGTCTCCGTAGCTTTGCACAGTCAATGGTACGCCCTGATGCTAAGCCACGCTGGATAAGACTTATTCAACTTCTTTCCGCCTCGTCTTACGCACACGCCACCTCGACAAATGACAATTCTTTAGTACGCTTTTCCGCTCGTTTTTTTTACGCGTTTCGTTGGTCGTTGCATGGGCAAACTCTACTGTAGTGATGGTTTCTGGAGCAAGGGAGTAGAGCAAGTCGGTGCACGGGTACTGACGGTGCTGCTGCTCTTCGTCGCGTTGGCGGCCCGGGCGCAGCAGCCGGACTCGGCCGCGGCGCCGGTGCGCAACGTGCAGCTGGCCAACGTGGATGTGGCTCCGAGCGCGGCGGATACCAAAGGCTGGCTGCTGCTCGACCGGGACATTGCCCTGGAGCTGGAAGGCGCCGTGCAGAACCTCTACAACCTCAAGCACGACAAGGCCGAAAAGCAGTTTCGCTCGTTGCGCCGGCGCTACCCCGCGCACCCCATGCCCTACTTCCTGATGGGCCTGAGTCAGTGGTGGAAGATGGTGCCCTCGCAGCTGAGCACCAAGGCCTACGACGCCCCATTCCTGGCCTACATGGACACGGCTATTACCAAGGCCGAGACTCTGTACGAAGCCGACGACAAAAACTACGAGGCCTGCTTTTTTCTCTCGGCCGCCTACGGTTTTGCGGCCCGCCTACACGCCGAGCGCAGCAACTGGCGCAAGGCCACTGTCTACAGCAAGCACGCGCTGGATTACCTCGCCAAAAGCCAGGAAGCCAACGGACTGAGCCCGGAATTCCTCTTTGGGCAAGGCCTGATGAACTACTACGCCGTGTGGCTCGGCGAGCAGTACCCGCTGCTGCGGCCGGTGCTGTGGCTGTTTCCCAAGGGCAACCGCCAGCTGGGGCTGCAGCAGCTCAACACCGTGGCCCAGCAGGCCAACTACACCGCTCCCGAAACGCAGTACTTTCTGCTCCGAATCTACTACTACGACGAGCACCGCCCCCAGGACGCCCTGCCCCTGGCCCGCACCCTCGCCACCAAGTACCCCGACAACGCTTACTTCCAGCGCTTCTACGCCATGGCCTGCTTTAATCAGGGCGCCCTGCGGGAGTGCGAGAAAACCAGCCGCGACATCCTCGACAAGCTCAATCAGGGCCTACCGGGCTACGAGGCCATCAGCGGACGCTACGCCGCCTACTACCTGGGCTACCTCACCCAGCACAAGTATAAGGACCTGGCCAAGGCCAAGGAGTATTACCAGCGCTGCATCGTGTTTGCCGAAAGCACCGGCGACACCAAGGCGGGTTACTTCCTGCACGCCAACTGGAACCTGGCCAAGCTGGCCGAACAGGAGCAGAACTGGTCCGCCGCCACGCGCTACTTCACGCTGGTGCGCGAGCGGGCCGAACCCGCCTCGGAAATGGCAGCCGAAGCCAACGCCTACTTCAAGCAACGGAACGGCGTGCGCAAAGCCGGTAAGCGCCCGGCTGCGGCCACGCTGTCTTTGGCCAAATAAGCTGCGCTGCTTCCTGTTTCATCTGCCCGCCGGCCCTGCCTCTACCCGAGGCAGGGCCGGCAGCTTTTGGCCGGGGCCGGAACGGCACCGGGGCATCGGCGGCGAAGCACTACTTTTGGCTGACTGTCCTGCCGAACCGTTTTTCATGCCCACCTCTACTCCCACCGCTTTCCGCTCCATCACGCCCGGCACCCTGAAGGGCCCCGAGTGGCACCAGTTCATGCTCGGCGCCGTGGCCCCGCGGCCCATTGCCTTCGTCAGCACCATCGACCGGGAAGGCCACGTGAACCTGAGCCCGTTCTCGTTCTTCAACGTGTTCAGTTCCAATCCCGCCACGCTCATCTTCTCGCCCGCCAACCGTGTGCGCGACAACACCCAGAAGCACACGCTCTACAACGTGCGCGACGAGGTGCCGGAGTGCGTCATCAACATCTGCGACTACGCCCTGGTGGAGCAGATGTCCTTGGCATCGACGGAGTACGAGCGCAGCGTGAACGAATTCCGCAAGGCTGGGCTCACCGAGCTGCCGTCCGATATGGTGCGCCCGCCGCGGGTGGCCGAGTGTCCGGTAGCCTTCGAGTGCGTGGTGGAGCAGGTCATTGCCATCGGCGACTCCAACGGCGGCGGCAACCTGGTCATCTGCCGGGTGGTGCAGTCCCATTTCCGCGAGGATATCCTGCTGCCCGGCAACGGCGGCGTCGACCCGCACAAGTTCGATGCGGTGGCGCGCATGGGTGGCGACTGGTACTGCCGCGTGGTGCCCGAAAGCCTGTTTGAGGTGCCCAAGCCCAACCGCAACAAGGGCATCGGCATCGACTCGCTGCCCGAGCACATCCGCCACTCCGACGTGCTAACGGGCAACAACCTCGGCCGCCTGGGCAACCTGGAGGAGCCGGCCCTGCCCTCAGCCGCCGAGGTACAGGCCTACCGCGACGAGCCGCTGGTGGCCTACACGCTCAACAAATACCGCGAGCAGCCCGCCGAGCAGCGGCGGCAGCTGATGCTGCTGGGCAAAACCCTGCTGGAGGAAGGCCGCCTGGCCGAAGCCTGGAAGGTGCTGCTGCTGGCCAAGTAGCGGGTAAGCACGAAAGAAAACGGCGGCTTCGGTAGGTACCGAAGCCGCCGTTTTCTATGAAGCGTAGCCGAATTATTTTGCTTCTGCCCGAGCCCCGAGCAGCGCCTCCAGGGCCTTCAGGCGCTGGGCCAGGTCAGCGGTTTGCGCGGCCTGGGTTTGCAGCGAAGCCTGCTGCTGATCGAGGCGGGTGCCTTGCGTCTGGTTTTGCTGACGCAGCGCGGCGTTCTGCTTTTGCAGCTCGGCCACCTGCCGGGCCAGCTCCTGCGTGGCCGAGACGTTGAGCATGGCCAAAGCTTCGTAATCAACGGTGCGCACATCGGCGTGCTCCAGCCCAAACACGAACACCTGCTGCCCGGCCAGCTGCCGCGCCCCGCGCACGACGAGGGTGTTGCCGGTCGCAGCCTTCACGGTGCCCACAATTTCACCGCCCGCACTGATAAGCTTGAGACGCTGGCCGGGTTGGGCGGCCGCGGCGGGAGCCGCCGGCAGCGTCAGTACCAGCAACGAATCTGCCCGCGTTTCAACCTTAACAGCCGCCGCGTAGATATCGGGCAGGAAGCCGGCGTGCTGATTCACGGCCTGCGGAAACACCTCCTCCACTTCCTGGGCAATGACCTTCTTGAAGCGGCGCTGCCCGTACTGCACCCGGTCGCGCATCTGGTAATCGGTGATGCGCAGCTGCTGGAGCAGGGCCAGGTCTTGGGCAGCGTTGCTCAGGCCGATGATGGACTTGAGGCGGCGGTCAGAAGTAGCGTTGAACTCCGTGGCCAGCACCCGGCCGGTGGCGCGGATGCTCACCGGCCCGGCGTTGTTAGAGGCATAGCCCGTAGACCCACCGCCGTTGAGGTAGCCGTAGTTGAAGTTGGCGGGCGTCACCGAGCGCTGCACGTCCAGCGGGTAAGCGGGGTTGGTCGTGCCGATGCCCACGTTCGTACCGCTGAAGGTCATGTAGTTGGCGCCGCCCGGGGTGGGGCCGTCCGACAACTTGAGCTTGTAGCCGTCGCCCGCATCCAGACCGAAGGAAGCCCAGGCATTGCCGGGCGAGTGCACCACCATGTAGGGGCTGTTCTGGCGGATTTCCAGCGGTCCGTTGGGCAAAGCGGCGTTGCTAAAGCCCGTGCCGATGCCCAGCCGGCCGTTTTTGAGCACCATTTGCTGCGTGCCCCCGCCGGTGTCGAACTGGCCATTGGCGTGCGAGCCGCCGGCGTACCAGGCAAAGGCCTCGCCCGAGCGGAAGTACTGCGTGCCATCCTGCACCCCGACGCCATAATCAGCATTCCACAGGCTCAGCATCTGCCGGGTGCTGGCCCCGAAGCTCAGCGTGCCGCGCACCTGCTGGTTGCCATTCACATCGAGCAGCGCCGCGGGGCTGGTAGTGCCGATGCCCACCCCGCCCGCGCCCTTGGGCATCAGGTTCAGGTCTTGGTCGGCGTTGGAGCCGGCGGCGTAGAGCGAGTTGTAGCCGATGCCCACGCCCTGCGTGCCGTTGTAGTGCCGAAACTCCGCCCCGCCAGCGGCCTGGTCGAAGTCGCCGGTGACGTACAGCGGCCGGCCCGTGGCGTGCGTGCCCGAGCGGGCCGCCGTCGTTTGCACGTCTAGGCGGTTGCCGGGCGTGCCGTTGCCCGTACCGATGCCCACGTTGCCGTTGCTCTCGATGCTCACGTTGGGCGTGGTGCCCCGGTCGTCGTCGGAGTAGAAGCGAATGGGCGCCTGATTGGTGACCAGGCGCAGGAAGTTGCCGTTCAGGCGCGAGTACAGCCCCAGGTCGGAGGTGCTGGTAATGGCTGCTCCACCGCGCTGAATCACGCCGGCCGGCAGCAGCAGCCCGCCGCCGCCGCTTACGCTCAGGCCCTCGGTACCGCCGTTGCCCACCAGCTGGTTACTGGCCAGGTTCAGGTTTTGCGTGGCCGTGTGGTTGCCCAGGTTATCGGCCCCGGCCGGCAGCGTGACGGTATTGCCCCCGCTGATGCCCAGCGTCAAGCCGCTGATGGTGAGTTCGGGCAGGGCCTGGGCGGCGAGTTGGCCGCTGGCGTCGGCTGTGACCATGCGCGTGCCGCTGCCGGCCAATCCGTCGATGCGCGCCGCGCCGGCCACGTGCAGCTTGGCTTGCGGACTGCCCGTGCCGACGCCCAAGCGGGTGGAAGCGTTGTCCCAAAATAACTGGCCCGCGTTGCCAACGAGCTTGCTGCCGTCGCTGAAGACCACGCTGCCCGCGGCCTGCGAGGTAGTGGCGTTATTGAGGCTGATAACCGGCGCTTCAGGCTGAAAGCTGAAGCTCAGGCGGGCGTAACCCGCCCCGTTCTGGTAGCCCTGGGTGTGCGTTACGTTGCTGGTCAGCGCGGGGTCGGCGTAGGAGGAGCCCCCGCCGGCTCCGGCGTTGCCGTGGCTGGCGCCGCCGCCGTAATAGCCGCCCCCGCCGCCCGCCGCGCCCCAACTGGTGCCGCCGGTCAGGCCGGCGCCCACGCCCAAGCCGGCCGGGCTCGTGCCGCAGTAGCAGAACTGCTGCGGCGTGCCGCCCGTGGTGCCGCCGGCCGATTGGGTACCGCCGGTGCCGGGCACCCCCGTCGGGTTGCTCGCCGTAGGCACCAGGCCGTCGCCGCCGGTCAGGCCCCCGCCGGGCCCGCCCCGGGCGTAGTAGCCCGAGCCGCCGCCGCCGCCGGCCACCAGCACCCGGTGGGCGAGGCCCGTGCCACCGATCCGAATGTCGGTAGCGCCGCCGCCCGGTTCGCTGCCGCGGCCGCCGCCGTTGTAGCCCCCGTCCTGGTACAGCGTACTGGGGTTATAGCCCCGGTCGCCGCCGACTTCAATGGTGAGCACCTGCCCCGGCGTCACCGCCAGCGTGGCCTGCACCCGCCCCCCCCGGCCACCCCGGTAGCAGTTGCTGCAGTTATCGATGGTTCGGCCGCGGGCCCCGGCCAGATCTACCTGCACGCTGGTCACGCCGAGCGGCACGGTCCAGGTCTGCGGGCCGCCGGTGTAGTTGAAGGTCACGGCCTGCGCACCGCTGGCGCTGGCGGGCAGGCCCTGCACCGGGTCGGACCAGTAGAAGCCGTTCCAGGTGTTCAGCTTGGCCGCATCGGTGTTGTAAATGGTCAGGCCCACGGCTGGGCTCCGAATGGCGTCGCGCTGGGCCGTGGTCATACGCGGCGGCAGAAAGCCCTTACTGGTTGAACTCAGTTCGAGCAGAGCCGAAGCGTTCGGCGCGGCAGTACCAATGCCTACCTGGCCGCTGTTGCTGATGCTCAGGCCCTCGGTGCCGCCGTTGCCCACCAGCTGATTACCGGCCAGGTTCAGGTTCTGCGTGGCCGTGTGGTTGCCCAGGTTGTCGCCGGCGCCGGTGGGGCTCAGGTAGGTCCAGCTCGTGCCGGTGTAGTACCAGAAGCCCAGCTGCACGCCGTCGGTCTGGTACACCAGCAGGCCGGTGGCGGGGCTGCCGATGGCCGCGCGCTGGGCAGCCGTCATGCGCGGGGCAAGCAGGCCCTTGGTCACCGACGACAGATCGAGCACGGCGGAGGCATCGGGCGAGGTGGTGCCAATGCCCACGCTGCCCGTGGATTGGGCACGGACAGCAAAAGTTAGTCCCAGGCCAGCGGCCAGGGCGCAGGTATACCGTAATAGTTTGTGCATAGGTGGAAAGTGGGCGAAGTACGACCGGCAGCCGGGCAGGCCGCTGGTTTGCCGCCGCAAACTTCCCTGCAGTGCAGCTACATTTCCAACTATATTCTGTACCGCATTTGGGGGTATTGGCAACCTAGGCCGCCGGCCCCGGCACGGCTGCAGCGGTCGGGCTTAAGCCGACTACGCAGTAGCATAAACTCAACTCATTGATCATCAAGCAAGCAGGCCCCGCCAACACTGGCGGGGCCTGCCGGCAATCCGTGGCACTGACCTTATTGCCGCAGTAGCTTTATCGTCGCTTGGTGCGTGCCTTGCTGCACGCTGAGCGTGTACAGCCCCGGGCTCAGCGCGGCTGCAGCGGAAGCGGGCAGCGTGGCAGTTCCATTCACCAAAGGCAGCGGCTGACTCAGCACCGTCCGGCCGAGGCCATCCTGCACCATCAGGCGCACGGGCTCGCCGGCTTGGGCACCGGGCAGCGCCAGTTGCAGGGGCTGATCGGCCGCCAGCGGGTTGGGCCAGGCCTGCCAGCCGGCCGTTAGCAGATTGGCCTTGCGGGCGGCCAGCACACTGCTTTCGACGGAGTAATCGGCGGCTACCGGCGTGCCAAACCGGCTGGAGCTGTAGTACAGCTCCAGCAGCGGCTGGGCCGAGTTGTTACGCCAGAACTGGTCGAAGTACGTCGTGCTGACGGCCCCCTGCTGCAGGTTGAACGCCGCCAGCAGCGTGGCCGGGGCGGGGCTGCCGTTGAGGTAAATGCTGTCCTGCCGAATGGTGCGGCTGCGCACCTGCAGCACCGCCAGCGCGTCGGAGCCGGTGCTGCGGCCCGCCACCGGGATGCGCACCGTGCCCCAGCCGGCCACCGAGTCGACGTAGGTGTAGCGCTGCACCAGCAGCAGCGGGGCCCGGTTCAGGCTGGCCAGCTGAATGGTGAGGCTGCCCGTGGTGGCCACGCGGAACGAGCGGCTCAGCCGCCCGCCCGCTGTTAGCGGCAGCGGGAAGTTCACCACGCCGCTAGGGCCGTACGGGATGCTTTGGCGGTTAATCACCGCCGAGTCGTTGGCCCCACCCGTCAGCAGCGCCAGCGACGCGGCCTGCCGGGAAATGGTACGGCCCAGGTTCAGCCAGCCCGTCGGGGCCAGGGCGCCGTAGCCGACGTAGTCGTAGGCCAGGCGGCCGAACGTGGCCTGCCGGTCGTAGGCCCACTGCGCCCCGGCAATGCCGCCTGTAGCCGGAGCGGGCAGGCGTGTCACGTTGTACGGCAGGCCAGTCGGCGTCAGGGCGCGGAAGTCCCAGGCTTGGTTGGCGCCGGTAGCCGTAGCCCCGATGCTGCCGGGAATGTTGGCGTCCTGGTAGCGCTCCACCGTAGCCGCCGACGACGGAAAGGAAGCTTGCGTCAGCGTAATCGGCGACTGGGCCAGCGCCGCGGGCACCACGAGCAGCGTCGTGGCAGTCAACAGGGTAAATTTGGGCATAGAGGAAAGAATTAAGGATGAGGATTCAGAATCAGGCGAGCCGGGCAGCCGGGCCGCACCGTTAGGGGCCGCAAAAGTATTCCCGGGCTGCTGGCTCGACAATCGGGTCTTGTACCGCATTTGGGGGTATGCCCCGGGTTGCGCTTTTCCCGCCCCCGGGCGTCCTTTGCCATCATGAATACTCCCATCAGGCTGGCATTGGTCGAGGACGACCCGGAGGTGCGCGCCCTGCTGCACGGCTACCTGTGCCGCCAGCCCGAGCTTAGCTGCGTGTTGCTGGCCGATTCGGTGGAAAGCTTTCTGCAGCAACTGCCCGATCTGCTGCAGCCGCCGCAGGTGATTCTGCTCGACATCCACCTGCCGGGTATGAGCGGCCTGGAAGCCCTGCCCCTGCTGAAGCAGCGCCTGCCCGAGGCCGACGTGGTGATGCAAACCGTATTCGACGACGCTGACCGCATCTACCGCGCGCTGTGCGCCGGGGCCAGCGGCTACGTGCTCAAAAACACGCCCCTGGAAGAGCTGAAAGCCGCCGTGCTGGAGGTGTACCGCGGCGGCGCGCCCATGAGCCGGGCCGTGGCCCGCAAGGTGCTGGCCCACTTCAAGCCTACCCCCGCCGTGCAGCCCGATCTGCTGTCGGAGCGGGAACGGGAGGTAGTCGTGGCCATTGTGGATGGCCTGAGCGACAAGCAGGTAGCCGCCCGCTTGGATCTGTCCGTTGAGACGGTGCGCACCTACGTAAAGCGCATCTACAAGAAGCTACAGGTAGGCAGCCGCACCGAGCTGGTCAGCCGCCACGCCCGCGGTCAGCTCTGAGCCCGCAGCTTTCCTGCGCGCCGCTCATCGGGTTCCTCACGCGTGTACAATTTGGGCTTCCACCTGCCCCGACGGCTTCCACCTGACCGCCGCGGTCTTCAGCCCGCACTACACTTGAGCGGCTCCCGGGCCCTTGCTACTCCACCGGCACCGCCAGCCGCACGCGGAAGCCGCCCTGGCTACTAGGCTCGGCCGTGACGCTGCCGCGCAGCGCGGCGGCGCGCTGCTGCATGTTGCGCAGGCCCATGCCGCTGCGCGTAGCAGGCGCTACGGCCTGCCCGTCGTCGTCGATGGTGAGCAGCAGCTGATCCTGCTGGCGCGACAGTCCCACGCGCAGCTGGGTGGCCTGCCGGGCATGGCGCACGGCGTTGGTCACAGCTTCCTTGAACACTAAGTACAGGTGCTGGCGAATTTCGGGCGTCAGCGGCTCGCAATCGGTCAGGCCGCGGGTAACGAGCTCGGTGTTGAGGCCGGCCGGTCCGGCGGTCTGATCGAGGTGGTCCCGCATACGGTCGAGCAGGGCTCCCACGGTGTCGGCCTGCGCATCGATGCTCCAGACGATGTCGCGCATGGTGCTGGCGGCGGCGCGGCTGTTGGTCAGCAGCCGGTCCAGCGCCGGGTCGGCCTGGGGATGGCCCTGGCGCAGCAGCTCGGCCTGCAGGTTCACGCGGGTGAGCAGCGTGCCCACTTCGTCGTGCAAATCGGCGGCGATGCGGTTGCGCACGCGCAGGGCGGCAGCCGTAGTTTCGAGGATGTGGCGGGCGCGCTGGCGCACCATCACCAGCACCAGCATCAGGGCGGCGCCGGCCAGCACCGCCAGAAAGATGGTGGTGCGGCGCGTCAGCTCGGCCTCGCGCAGCCGGGTGCGGGCTTGCAGGTCGGCAATGCGCTGCTGTTGCTGGGTAAGCTGCTGCTCTTTCTGCTGGGTGTCGTGCAGGGTTTGCAACTCGCGGGCGTGGCGGGCACTGCCCTCCTCAAACAGGCTATCCTGCAGCACGGCATAGCGCCGCTGGTGCTGGAGCGCCTCGCGGTAGCGGCCGAGGTGCTCCAGTGCCGGCACCAGGGTTTCCATCACGCTCATTTCGTCGTGCAGGTGATGGGTGGCGCGGCTGAGTTGCAGGGTGGTTTCCAGTACCCGCGCCGCGTCGGCGTAGCGGCCCTGATGAAAGGCCAGCGTGCCTTTCAGTCCATCCAGGAAAATCTGCGTGCCCGCGTGGCGGGGCAGTGGGTAGGCCGCATAGGCTGAGTCGAGCCGCTGGGCCATCAGCGGGTACTGGCGTTGCCTGGACGCAATGCCAGCCAGGTTGCCATATTCCACGGCTACGTTGCCGGTGTCGCCGTCAGCCCGGGCCAGGCGCAGCGCCTGCCGGTAGCAGTGAATGGCCAGCGGGTAGTCGGCGGCCACCTCGGCGCAGCAGGCCAGGTTGGTGTAGATGCCCGACAGTTCATCGTGCCCGGCGGCGGTGCGGCGCGGCACCAGGCGCAGGGCCTCGCGGCCGTAGGCAATGCCTGGCTGCGGCTGCTTCAGCAGGTAGTACGAGTAGCAAAGCCATTCGCAGGCCACGGCAGCGCGCAGGGAGTCGCCGTCTTCCAGGGCCATGCGCCGGGTTTGCAGCATCTGCAGGATGGCCAGGCTGGGCTGATTTTCGTGCAGGTAGTGCCCGGCCAGGTTAGCCAGAAGCTCGGCCCGCACCGCCCGCGCTAGCTTAGGTTGCCGTAGCAAGCCGATGACGACCGGCGCGGTAACGGGCGTCACCGAGCCACGGGCCATGCGCAGCTGCACGGGCAGCGGCCAGCGCTGCAGTTGCCGCAGGCTATCCAGCGCCGGTGGTCCTGCCTGCACCTTCCCGGCAAACCAAAGCAAGCAAAGGATGCACAGGGCCGGGGTGAGGCGGGCAAGACGGATCATACCGCAAGTTAGGCACCGCCGGGCAGCGGGCGTGAGCAGCTCGGACGAAAAAGCAGACGTTCAGCTTACTGGTGCACCACCGTGTAGGGCACGCGCACCCGGAAGGTGGTATCCTGCCCGTAGTACTTGCCGCTAATGGTGCCCTCCCACACCGCCGGGCCGGGCGGCTGGTTGGCCGGTATCGGAATTTGCACCTGACCTTCTCCCCAGCCCCCGGTGACGGGCACCGGCTGGCCGTTAGCTGTCATACGCAGATTCCGCAAACGGCTTTCGGAACGCACCAGAAACAGGCGGGCGCGGTAAGTACCGCCGGCCGGCACCCAGTTGCTTTCGGACACGGCAAAAGCGCCAATTCGGGCCATGTCGTGGTGGTGGCTGCCACCCATAATCTGGAACTGGCGCATCACGTCTGTTTCGCGCTGCAGCACCTGCGCTTCCAGCTGCGCCAGGCTGAGCAGGGCCGCCGCCACGGGCGTATCATTGAAGTAAAACTGACTGAAGGACAACTTCTTTACTTGCGCCAAGGCCGGACCATGCAGCCGGATTTCCTCCGCCGGGCTGGCCCCGAGCCGCACCGGCGCCGGCGACAACTGCTGCACATACTGACTGTACGCCCGCAGCCGTTGCTGCAGCGTGTCGGCCGATATCCGCGCGGGCTTTTCGGGCAGCATCAGGCCACGGACCTCGCGCTCGGCCGTGAGGGTGCGCGCTTCTGCGTCGTTATCGGTGGACGCCAGCAGTTGGTGCCGGGTGTCGTCGAAGTAGCGCCGCAACGTTTGGGTGCGGGTGTGCAGTTGAGTAGCTTGGGTAACTATCGCGCTGTCCTTGGGCTGCCAGCCGTTACGCTCCGCTTCCGCCCGAATTTCCCAGACCGTGTAGCCGTTGGTGCGGTCGGCCTGCTCGTTATAGTTCCGCAGGCTGTGCTCGGCCAGACTGAGCTGGGCCAGTTGGGCATCGGTCATGCCAGTGCAGCTGGCTAAGATCAGCAGCACCGCTGCGGTAGCTGACTGCATGGAAGCAGTAGAAAAAGTCACTATACAAACGGGTTTATACTTGCTTGATAACGCGCAGCGCGGCTTACAGCTTGCACTCCATTTCGTGCAGCTCCAGGGCCGTTTGCTCCCAGCCGCAGCTACGCAACAGCTCCTGCCCGGCCCCGGGCGGCAGCAGGCAGGGCATCAGCAGGGACGTACCGGGGTACCGAGCTTCCAGGGCCCGCACCATGCGGTGGCCCCAGCCCTGGCGGCGCACTGCCGTCGGCACCACCAGGCTCAGCAGCACGGTTTTGTCCGCTTCCGGCCGCACCAGGGCAAAGGCATTGCCCTCGAGCTGCCAGGCCTGCACGAGGGGGGCCGTAGTGGCCACTAAAGTTTCGCCGGCTATCATCCAGGGCAACTGCTCGTCCCCGTGCTGCACCACGCGGCGGGCCAGCGTCAGCGGATCGATTTCCGTCAGGGCATCATCGGATTCGGTTGGAGTAGCACCAGCAGGGCGCTGAAAGCCGCTGAGCGTGCGCGTGATGCGAAAACCCAGCCGCTCGTAGAGGCGAATGGCGGGCTCGTTGTTGGTAAACACTTCCAACATCAGCAGTTGGTCGCCGCGGCGCTTGGCCTCGTCAATGGCCGTTTGCAGCATGGGCTTGCCCAAGCCTTGGCCACGGGCTTCTATCACCAGGCCCATGGCGGCCACGCGGCTGGTCCAGCCCCGACGCGAAATGTATACCACGCCCACCAGCTCATCGCCGCAGGACCAGATGCGGCTGGCCACTGGGTCGAGGTGCTCCCCGCGAAAGCGCCGCTGAAAGGATTGCTCGTCGAAGCGCAACGGCACGATGTATTGCTCGAAAGAGCGGTTCATGGCCTCGGTCTGCTCGGCGGAGGAGCATTCCAAGACGGTTCGGGACGTGAGGGTGGCGGAAGAAAACGTCATGCCAGCAAGTTGCGCAAACCACGCCACCGACGCTAACTCTCTCCTCTTCTTACCACGAAATAACGCTCCTCCACACCCCGCGGAAAAGCCCATAACCAAAAGTCAGCGGAGCTAAAATTCATATATTCCGAACCGGAGATAGTCGCAGCCAAAAAGCCGTGCCAATCCAAACACGCTCTGCTCTAAAACGGGTTTATATCAGGACTTGAATTGTCGACTCCGGAGGCAAGCGGCAGAATTCAATACGTTAAAATGCACGATGTAAAAGATTCTAATCGAGAGCAAATAATATCTCGTTAAAATTTAAAGCATTATCTAATTCACTATATCACCTAACTTTAATAATGCCGGCGACGCAGCAATGAATCAAAAAATAATATTTAATCTTGGCTATAAAAATTGGCATCAAGCAAGGAATTCAAATTACCTTTGAAGGAACTATCGAAACAGATTTTAAGAAGCAAAACAAATCTCAAAGAAATGATCACATCATTTGGCCACACGCAATCAATCACAAAAAAATGGATTTCCTTTTGTTTCACTGCTGTTTTTTGCTTGTTCGTTGCTTTGCTTCATGCAGATTTCTCTCACATAGAAACTTGGTGCATGCTAGCAGTAGCTCTTTTCTTTATCTATTTTAATTACACTTTCTCCTTAACCGTATCTAATGTCTACCTATATCCAGGTCAAATCCGGATAGAAAACGTAATGCATGGCGATATATATTTTGACAGCCACGAATTTATTCAAGTCAAAATAAATTTTTTCTACAGCTATATAATATTTACAGATTACAAATTTAAGTTTTATTATGTACCTGGATTTATTCAATCAGCATTGTTGGCAAATGTACGTGATGCAGAGACAAAAGCTAATAAATTTATAAAAACCAAAACTTCACTTGTGAAAGATTAGCAAACTGTGCAAGAGCGTGTTTAAAATTTTAGCATTTGGTCATGCTGAGCTTGTTGGAGCACCTCTACCGCTTCGTTGAATAGGTTTTAACGAAGCGCGGAGATGCTTCAACAAGCTCAGTATGATGGCCTAGGTATCTTTTCGCCAAAATCCAAACACACACGCTCTAGTTGCGCACGGCAATCATCAGCCCGAGCTCCTTGTAGCGCAGGTTGAACTTGCGGGCAATCATGGAGTTGGTCAGCGCGCCCTTGTAGAGGTATACGCCCGAGCGGAAATGCTCGTCGGCAAACAGGGCCTCGTTGATGCCGCCGTGCTGGCTGATTTCCTGCAGGATGGGCGTAAAGATGTTGCTCAGCGCGTTGGTGGCCGTGCGCGGCACGCGCGAGGCAATGTTCGGCACGCAGTAGTGAATCACGTCGTACTTGCGGAACACCGGCTTGGCGTGCGAAGTCAGCTCGCTGGTCATAAAGCAGCCGCCCTGGTCGATGCTCACGTCGATAATCACCGAGCCGGGGGCCATGGTGCTGACCACGTCCTCGGCCACCATAAACGGGATGCGGCCTTCCTCGGCGTTCAGCGCGCCGATGACCACGTCGGCGCGGCGGATCTGCTGGCTGAGCGTAAACGAGTCGAAGGTGCTGGTGAACAGTTGCGGGGCGCCCAGGTTCTGCTTGAGACGGCGCAGCTTGTAGAGGTGGTTGTCGAACACCTTCACGTCGGCGCCCAGACCGATGGCGGCGCGGGCGGCGTACTCGGCCACCGTGCCGGCACCCAGAATAACCACCTGCGAGGGTGGCACGCCCGTGATACCGCCCAGGATGATGCCCTTGCCCTCATTGCCGCGGGCCAGGTACTCGGCCGCCACCAGCATGACGGTGGAGCCCGCAATTTCCGACATGGCCCGCACCACCGGCTTAGCGCCCGAGGGGTCCTTGATCAGCTCGAAGGCAATGGCGTTGATTTTCTTGCGCTGCAGGGCCATCAGGTATTCCACCGACACGGCCCCCAGCTGCAGAGCCGAAATCAGCGTCTGGCCCGCGTGCAGGTGCTCCATTTCCTCCAGCGTCGGCGGCGCGATTTTCAGCAGAATGTCGGCCTCGTACACTTCCTTCAGGGTGTACACGATACTGGCCCCGGCCTCGGAGTAGTCGTGGTCGGAGTGCTTGCTGGGCTCGCCGGCCCCGCTTTCCACCACCACTTCGTGGCCCTCGTTGACGAGGTGCTTCACCGCCTCGGGCGTGAGGCCCACGCGGTTTTCCTGCAAGCTGGTTTCGCGCGGCAGCCCGATAAACAGCCGCCGCTTGCGCGTTTCGACGGCCAGCATGGATTCCTGGGGGACGTAGGCCCGGCCGGGGGACGTCAGGGACGAGAAGCCGGGGGGTAGCTGTTCGGGCATGTTGGCTAGGGGGCGAAGCTAAGTTGGGTGGTGGCAGAGGGCGGCACCGAGTGGCGGTTACTGCGCCTCGCGCTGCACCCGCACCCGGCGCGACTCCGGCCCCGTGACGTCCACGGTGACGAGCAGCCGATCCGGCGGTAGCAGCGGCCCGACGCGGCTGGGCCACTCTATCAGGCAAAGATAACCGGAATCGAAGTACTCTTGCGCCCCAATGCGTTCGGCTTCGTCCACGGAATCGATGCGGTAGAAGTCGAAGTGGTAGATGGGCCGGTTGCGGGCGTCGCGGTACTCATTCACCAAAGAGAAGGTGGGGCTGCTCACGTCGTCCCGCACGCCCAGGGCCGCGCACAGCGCCCGGATGAGGGTGGTTTTGCCGGCGCCCATCTCCCCTTCCAGCAGCACGATGGGGCAATTTTCGGCGTCGAGAGTGGCTTTGAGCTGCTGGGCGGCGTCGGGCAGGGCTGCTAGGGAGGCAATATCGATTTCGGCAAGCATAGGGCAAAGGTAAATGAGACGCACCCAGACTGGCGCCAGTTTAGCCGCAGGCGTAACCAGTGCCTGGAATCAGACAGGCTTTCAGCCTGTGTCTTCACCCGGTCGGCCTAAGCGCCCCACGCAGGTTGAAAACCTGCTTCAGTATAGGCATTGGTTACGCTCGCTCTGCTCGCTAAACCGGCGCCAGCGCATATTTTTCCCGCACAAAATCTGCAAGTCCGTCTAACTTGCGGCGCCGCGGCCCGGCCGGGGCTGCCGCTTTTGCCTGCGCACTCAGCACCTACCTTCCATGCAAGTTTCCAAAATGGCCGGCAGCCTGATCGGCTCCGAAATCATCAAAATCGGCAACGAAGTCAACGACATGATCCGCAAGGGGGAGCAAATCTGCAACCTCACCATCGGCGACTTCGACTCCAGCATTTACCCCATCCCGGCCGAACTGGAAGCCGGCATCACCGAAGCCTACCAGGCCGGCAACACCAACTACCCGCCTGCCAACGGCGTGCTGGAGCTGCGCCAGAGCGTGACGCAGTTTCTGGAAACCCGCCTGGGCCTCAAGTACTCCCCCAACGACATTCTGGTGGCCGGCGGCTCGCGCCCGCTCATCTACGCCACCTACATGGCCCTGATTGACCCGGGCGACAAAGTGGTTTTCCCGGTGCCGTCGTGGAACAACAACCACTACTGCCACCTCTCGGGCGCCCAGCAGGCCATGGTGGAAACGCGCCCCGAAAACAACTTTATGCCTACCGCGGCCGACGTGGCCCCGCACCTCGAAGGCGCGACCCTGCTGGCTCTCTGCTCCCCGCTGAACCCCACCGGCACCGTCTTCTCCAAGGCCGACCTGGAAGAAATCTGCGACCTGGTCATTGCCGAAAACCAGCGCCGCGGCCCCGACGCCAAGCCGCTGTACATCATGTACGACCAGATTTATTGGTTGCTGACCTTCGGCGAGACCGAGCACTACGACCCGGTGAACCTGCGCCCCGAGCTGCGCGAGTACGTCATCTACATCGACGGCATCAGCAAGGCGCTGGCCGCCACCGGCGTGCGCGTAGGCTACGCCTTCGGCCCGAGCAATGTCATCGATAAGATGAAGTCCATTCTGGGTCACATCGGCGCCTGGGCCCCCAAGGCCGAGCAGGTGGCCACAGCTCAGTACCTGCCCCGCACCGAGGAGGTTGACGGCTTCGTCGACGCGTTCCGCGACAAAGTGCAGGTCAGCCTCGAAACGCTCTACCAGGGCTTTCAGGACCTCAAGCAGCAGGGCTACCCGGTAGATGCGGTAGTACCGATGGGCGCTATCTACCTCACCATCAAGCTCGACGTGCTGGGCAAGACTACGCCCGCCGGCCAAGTGCTTAGCTCTACCAAGGAGCTGACCTCGTACCTCATCAGCGAAGCTTGCCTGGCCCTGGTGCCGTTCAGCGCCTTCGGCACGCCACACTCGGCACCGTGGTTCCGCGCCTCGGTGGGCGGCGCCTCGCTGGAATCCATCCAGGCCGCCCTGCCCCGTCTGAAAGCCGCGCTGGACAAGCTGCAATAAGTCGCAGGACAAACCAAAAGAACGTCATTCCTCGGCTGCGCTCGGAATGACGTTCTGGTTGTGCCGTTGTGAAACGAAGCACTACTCGCCGGCGGCCCTGTCAGGGCCGCCGGTTTTTTTGGCGGCTGCCCGCTGCTGCCGCAGTACTTCGTCGGTGCGGGTATCGATGTAGAGCTGCTCCACTTTCTCCCGGGCCCAGGGCATACGGCGCAGAAAGTTCAGGCTGCTTTTGATGGTGGGGTTGTTGGCAAAGCAGTTGATGCGAATCAGGCGGTCCAGCTCCTGCCAGCCGTAGTGCTGCACGAGGTAGTCCAGGATCTGGGCCAGCTTGACGCCGTGCAGCTCGCGGATGAGGTAGCCGTTTTCGTCGCGGACTTCGTCGGGGTAAGCGGGCATCGGTAAAGGAGAGGTTAGAAGAATTGCAAAGGTAAGCCAGCCGGCATGTTAGTGTCCCGGCCAGGTGGTTTACGTCGGTGGGCGCAAACCGTGACCCCCACCCCTACGGCCGCGGCCCAAAACAGCTGAGCCTGCCCCTTAGAAACCCAAGGCCAGTTACGGAAGCGGCCAGTCGCCACGAAACGGTAACCTCAGGCTAAGTGCCCACCGCCCAGACCTCTGCTGCAACGAACGAATTCTGCAGATGCACACGCCCCGGCTGGTCGGGGAATGACTAATTATGCGTGCGCCGTAGCGGCGGTCCTGGCTACCTTTACGCTGGACATTATTACCTACTTGGCAGCCACCATCCCGCTGCCCTTCCTGCCTTTCTATTTGTATGGCTGATGTTTACCAGCTACCGGCCCGACTGTGGCATCTACTTGGGTTCTGGCTGCTGCTGGCCGCGTGGAGCTTCCCGGCCCAGGCCCAGTCGCCGACGTGTGATTTATTCGCCTTGGATTCCCCCACGCCCCGGCAGCAAAGCTTCTTCGGAGCGCGGGCCAGCGTGAGCGAGCGGTTTGCCATTGTGGGCGGCGATGCCGACGCGGGCGGCCCGGTACCCGGCAAGGCGGACATCTACGAATACGTAGGGGGCGTGTGGGTGCACCGCCAGACGCTTAGCGCCCCCGGCACCGTACCTTTCGATGCTTTCGGCCACCACGTTTACATCGACGACAACACCGCCCTGGTAGCGGCCGACAACTACACCCGAGCCAACACGCCCGCTTACGGCCGCGGCGTGGTGTATGTGTACACCCGGCAGGGCACGCAGTGGGTCCAAACGGGCCTGCTGGCAAACCCCAGCAGCACCATTTCCGCCTTCGGCTGGTCCTTGGCCAAGAGCGGCACCGACGTGGTGGTGGGCTGCAGCTACAACGGTACCCAGAATTTCGCCGCGTACGTGTTTCGGCAGCCGGCCGTGCCCGCCCAGCCCTGGACGCTGGTGGCTACCCTCACCCCCACCGGCCCCGACAACGGCTACGACTACGGTTACAGCGTAGCTATTGAAGGCGACAACCTCGTGGTGGGCGCCCTCGACGCGTTCGGGTTCGGGCAGTCGGCGGCTCATTTCTACCACCGCGACGCGGCCGGCACCTGGCGGCTGGCGCAGGTAGAAAACTACCCCCGCGGCAGCCGGGTGGGCATCAGCGTCGCGCTCCACGGCAACTACGCCGCCATCGGGGCCGACATGAATGGCGGCGTGCGCATCTACGAGCGGACGGCCACCGGCTGGCACTTGAGGCAGACGCTGTTCAGCCCCGGCACTGCCGGCCGCTTTGGCTTTAGCATGGCCATGAATGCCCGTATGCTATTGATAAGCAACAACTTCGACAACCGCTTCGGTGGCGGAGCCGGCGTGGTGTACCGCTACGAGCTGGCCGGCAGCAGCTGGCAGCTGCGGCGGCGCTACTACGCGCCCCAGGCCCGCGCCGGCGACGGGCTCGGTACCTGGGTGGGCGTGGATCATCACAGCAACAACTTTATTCTGGGCGCCCCGGGCCGCCTCTCGAACGCGGGGCAGGCCTTCGTGCAGTGGGCGCCCGCCGTGCAGCCCGCTGGCCCCTTCTGCTCCGATGATCCGGCCGTGGTGCTGCAAGCCACCGCCACGGGCGGTACCTGGGCGGGCCCCGGCATCCGCAACGGGCAAACCGGGCAGTTTGATCCGGCGCAGGCCGGCCCGGGCACCCACCAAGTTATCTACGAGCTGGCGGCCGGGGGCTGCACCTTCCGCGACACGCTGCGCTTAACGGTGGCGCCACGTCTGCGCATCAGTCGCCCGGCGGCGCTGGCCCTCACGTGTGCTCGTGACACCACGTTCGCCCTGAGCGCCAGCCTGCCGGGCGGTACGTGGTCGGGGCCGGGAATCACCAATGCCCAGACGGGCACCTTCCGCACCTGGGCGGCGGGGCCGGGCCGCCACCTCATCACCTACCGGCTGCCGGCCGGCATTGCCTGCGGCAACGAGGACACCTTCAGCATTGTGGTGCGCCCGGCGGCGGTGCGCATCCTGAGCACCGTGCCCAGCCTTACCTGCGCCCGCGACACGGTGCTGCAGCTGCGCGCTACGCCGGCTGGCGGCACCTGGAGCGGCCCTGGCATTAGCAATGGGGCTACCGGCAGCTTCAGCTCTGCCGCCGCGGGCCCGGGGCGGCACCGGCTCACGTACCGTCTGCCTACCGGCGGCCCCTGCGACGGGCAGGACACGCTCAGTATCCTGATTCGTCCGCAACCGGTGCGGGTGCTCACGCCGCCGGTCACGCTCTGCCGAACCGATACGGTGCTGCAGTTGGCCGCCAGCCCGGCCGGCGGTACCTGGCGCGGCCGAGGCATCACCAATACTCAGCAGGGCACGTTCACGGCTAGCACCGCGGGCCCGGGCCGACACGTGCTGTACTACGAAGCCGGCAACGGCGCCTGCCGCGCCGCCGACTCGGTAGCGGTGGTCGTCGCGCCCGTGGCCGCGCCTGCCCTAACGCCCAGCAGCCCGCTGGTGCTGCGGTGCGGCCAATTAAGCGGACAGCTCAGCGTGGCCCAGCCCCAACCCACCGGCACCCGCTACGATTGGCAGTACGCCGCGCTGCCCAACGGCAGCTGGCAGCCGCTGCCGACGGGCAACGGGCAGGCTACCTACCAGGCCGAGCAGCCGGGCTGGTACCGACTGCGGGTGCTGCGCAACGGGTGCGCGGCCACTTCGGGGCCCACGGAGGTGCGCATCGAGCAGCAGCAGCCGCTGGAAATACCGAACATTTTCACCCCCAACGGGGACCGGCTCAACGACGTGTTTGCGCTGCGGCTGCAATACCCGCGCACGTTCCGCCTGCAGATTTTCAACCGTTGGGGCCGCGAAGTCTTCACCACTACCCAAGCCGATAATTTCTGGACCGGCGAGGGCGCTTCGGAGGGCGTATACTACTACCTCTGGCGTTATTCCACCGATTGCGAGCCGACCGAGCGCGTGGTCAAAGGCACCGTCACGCTCGCACGCTAACCGCTCCCGGCGGGCAGTCCTGTAGTCTGCAGACCGTAGCTCGCTAAGGCGGCCCCGGCTGCATTCAGACCGTCCTGCGGCACTCCCTCAAAGCATATTTCCCGAACGCCGAAGCGGCAGGGAGGCTTCGACGGGGTGCAGCAGGACGTTCTTTTGGCGTGCGGCCCACCCGAGTGCTCGGCTCCGACTGCCCCCAACAGCAACGGACGCAGCTTTCACGGCTGGGGCCAGCCTGCGGCAGCGCCATGCGAAGGCGCACTGTTCGCATCCACTTACCTTGGCTGGCACATTTTCGAACAGAGTGTCCGATTCCGGACGTGTTTGCCTGAGGCTTAAGCCATGCACCTCTTAATAAGCATTTAGCAATCAACCGATTGCACAAATGGCACCATCATTGGCTATTGATTAAACAGTAGCAGCTCCGGATTCTAAAATCGGACATTCGCGCGAAAAGCTATGCTTCCTACTGCTTATCATCCGCAAGCAGATTCTCGCATTTTTGCAACCTTTATGATACATCATAGTCTTTGCTGCGAAACTTGCTTGCCATGCTCTCCTCCATCATTTTCTACGCCCTCGACCGCTCCATCCGCAGCTACCGGCGCATGGCTCAGGCAACCATCGACCGGGCCGGTATCAACATCACCATCGACCAGTGGCTGGTGCTGCAGGTGCTGCTGGAGCACGACGACATGACCCAACACGAAATAGCGGAGCGCGTCTTCAAGGACCAGGCCTCGGTGGCCCGCATTCTGGCGCTGCTCACCAAGCGCGGCCTGCTCTCGGCCGTGCCCCTGCCCCACGACGGCCGCCGCAGCCAGCTGCGCGTGACCGAGCAAGGCCAGCGCATCCTCGACGCCGTGCAGCCCATCATCCTCAGCAACCGCGCGGTGGCTCTGGCTGGCATTTCGGAAGAGGAACTGGCCCTAATGCGCCCCCTGCTCGAACGCATTGCCGCCAACTGTGCCGCTGCTGCCCAACGCCCTGATTAGGTAAGGCCAACTGCTGATTTTTTCACTTGGCGCATTGCCAATACGAAACACTTCGTATGTTTATTACGAAAATATTCGTATCAACTCTGCGCCAGTTCGCTGCCGCTGCCGCCCCGCACTTCCCTACCTCTTGTTCCAGCCTTTCTTAGCTATGAAAACGCTTCTCTACTCCGCCCCGGCGCTGCTTTTGGGCCTGGGAATCTCCTACTCGAGCCAGGCCCAGGCACCAGCGGCCGTGAGCGGTGCCGTGCGCAGTGCCGCCGGCGCGCCCATCGACTACGCTACCGTGACCTTGCACCGGGCCAAGGACTCGACGGTGGTTAAAACCGAATTTAGCGATGACAAAGGCCAGTTCACGTTCGAGTCGGCGCCGGGCGGGCAGTATGTAGTATCGGCCTCGCAGGTGGGCTTCGGGCGGCAGTGGTCCCGGCCGTTTGAGGTAGCGGGCGAGAAAGTCGTACTTCCGGCGCTGACGCTGGCCGCTAGCGCGGCTACCCAGCTGAAGGAAGTGCAGGTGGTGGGCCAGAAACCAGTGTTTGAGCGCCTGGCCGACCGCACTGTGGTGAACGTGGAAGGCTCGCCGCTCTCGGCCGGCAATACCTCACTGGACGTGCTGCGCCGCTCGCCGGGCGTCACCGTCGACAACAACGACAATCTGGCCCTGCGCGGGCGACAGGGCCTGCTGGTGCTCATCGACGGCAAGCGCCAGCCCATGACGGGCACCGAGCTGGCCGACTACCTGCGCGGCCTGCCGGCTGATCAGGTGAAGAGCATTGAGCTGATAACCAACCCGCCGGCCAAGTATGACGCCCAGGGTGGGGCCGGCATCATTGCCATCAACCTCAAGAAGGACCAGAAGCTGGGCACCAACGGGTCCATTAACGCCAGCTACGGCTACGGGCGCTACGGCAAGCTGACCACGGGCGTGTCGCTGAACCACCGGCGCAAAAACCTGAACGTGTTCGGCACTTACACGTTTGCCGACCGCCGCAACTGGAGCGCGCTAACCATCAACCGGGACTTTTTCCGGCAGGCCGACGCCGCCAAGCTCTACACCGGCCGCTCGTACCAAGACAACAGCAGCGTGGGCCACGGCCGCTCGCACAGTTGGAAGCTCGGCCTCGACTACAACCTGTCGGAGCGCACGGTGATGGGCGTGGTGGCCAACGGCCTGGCCCTGGATACCGACAGCAAGGGCAGCAACGACAGCGAAATCTTTGCCCCGCGCCGGCTCAACCCGGCCGAAGACTCGCTGACCAGCCGTTTTCACTCCGACAACCGGCGCAACGGCACGCTGCCCAACTACTCGCTGAACGCAAATTTCCGGCACACTTTCCAGGATTCGCTCGGCGGCCACGAGCTGACGGCCGACGCCGACTACGCCCGCTACGATGCGAGGCGCACGCAGCTGCTGGACACGCGCTTCTCCTACCCCGCCCCAGCGCTGGACCGCCTCACCAGCGACCAGCATAACTTGCTGACTATTCAGTCGGTTAAGACGGATTATACCAGCCCGCTGAGCAAGACGGCCCGGCTGGAGGCCGGCGGCAAAATTAGCTGGGTGAAGGCCGACAACGACCTGCTGTTTCAGGTGCCCGTGACGCCGGGCAACGTGGAAGTGCTGCAGCGTGACCCGAACCGCTCCAACCGCTTCCGCTACGACGAAAACATCATTGCGGGCTACGTGAGCCTCAACAAAACCCTGCCGCAGTGGACGCTGCAGGCCGGCCTGCGCGGTGAGCAGACCAATGCCATCGGCAAGCCCGAGGCCGATTCGGGGCGCTTCAATCGGCACTATTTCCAGTTCTTCCCGAGTGCAGCGGCCAAGCACACCTTCTCCGACAAGCACGAAACCAGCCTGTCGCTGAGCCGGCGCATCGACCGGCCCTCCTACGGGCAGCTGAACCCCTTCCGCAGCTACATCGATGCCTCCACCTACGGCGCCGGCAACCCCAACCTGCGGCCCCAGACCAGCTACAACGTGGAGCTGACCCATACCTTCCGGCAGAAGTATAGCGTGGGCTTGAGCTACGCCGTCACCCGGAACCCCATCGTGGGCACGGTGCAGCCGGAGGCGCCGAACAGCCGCATCGTGAAATCGACCACGGAAAACCTGGACTACCAGTACAACTACGCCCTGACGCTGACTGCGCCTGTGGAGCTGGCCAAGTGGTGGAGCGTGTATAACAACGGCGTGTTTTACTATAGCCGCTTCGTGGGCAACCTGGTGGGCACCCGCCTCAACGCCGGCCGCCCGGCCTTCAACCTGAGCAGCAACAGCACCTTCGTGCTCGGCCACGACTGGAAGGCCGACCTGAACGCCACCTACCAATCGGCGGAGCGCTACGCGTACTTCCTGAGCCGCCCGCAGGGGCAGGTGTCGGTGGGCGTGCAGAAAGGCCTGTGGCACAACAAAGCCACCGTGAAGCTGAACGTAACGGACGTATTCTTCACCAACAAGAACCGCTCGACGGTGAGCTTCGATACGTACACGGAACGCTTCTTCCAGCGCTACGAGTCGCGGGTGGCGACCCTGTCGCTGAACTACCGCTTCGGCAACGACAAGGTAGCCCCGACCAAGCGCCGGGGCAGCGGCGCTGAGGACGAGAAGCGTCGCGCCGGCGGCAGCTAGGGATTATTCGCCGCTGTCAGGTTATGCCTTCGAGCACGTATGCTCGAAGCTGATCCGGTGTACTGATTCTAGGTACAGCAACTGAACGGTTCCACTACCAAAGCCAAGGCTAGCTCCCCTCCTCGGATGAGGAGGGTTGGGGGTGGTTGAAAAGCCAGAACGACCAAACAGGAACGTCATGTCGAGCGAAGCCGAGACATCTCGCGTGCTGACATCGGATAATAACCTTAATCCTAGCCTTTCAACCACCCCCAGCCCCTCCTCAACTGAGGAGGGGAGCTAGCTGTAACTCTAACTTCTCAATCGCGCTAACCTGATGGCGCGTGATTGTTCCTGCTACTTTTCACTTGATCAATGAATCCTTTATGCCAATAACATCATGATTATTAACCAAATGAATTTTCTACGAATTTTTTCGTTGGCTATATGCAACTGCCACGATACAGCGTGGTCCTTGTCTCAGAAGAAGCAGCACGGCTAAACGCCAGCCCGCTGCCAGCTCCACCCCACTTCTGATTTCAAGCTTGCCCGGCCTTGCGGGCTTAAGTCAACCTTTGCGCTTTATATACGAAACATTTCGTACTAAATCACACCGTTTCCGATGTCGACACCTACTCCTGCTCAGCTCTCAGCGTCTTCATTCGTTAACAGTTCCCGTGGCCGCACTGCCGGTGTCGCGCTGGGCCTGTTGCTGAGCGCTGGGCCTTTGCTGGCCCAAACCGCCACGCCGGCCCCGGCTCAGGCCAGCCCGGAAGCGAAGTCTCTCGGCCGCATTACGGGCTCGGTGCAGAGCGCCACCACCAAAGAGCCGGTGGAGTTTGCCACGGTAGCCCTGCTGGCCAAAGGCACCGAGCGGGCCGTGCTGGCTAGCGCCTGCGACGACAAGGGCCACTTCGAGCTGCGCAACGTGCCGGCGGGTGAGTACACGCTGTCGGTCAGCTTCGTGGGCTACCAGCCGCAGCGGCAGGCAGTGACCGTAACGACGGCGCAGCCGGTGCTGCAGCTGCCGCCGGTGCTGCTGGCCACCACCACGACCCAGCTGGGCGAGGTGAAAGTAACGGGCGAGCGGGAGCTGGTGGAAAGCAAGGTGGACCGGCTGGTGTACAACGCCGACAAGGACCTGACCAACGCCGGCGGCACGGCCGCGGATGTGCTGCAGAAGGCGCCGCTGCTCACCGTGGACCTCGACGGCAACCTGCAGCTGCGCGGCTCCTCCAACATCCGGGTGCTCATCAACGGCAAGCCCTCTACCCTGCTGGCTACCAACCTAGCGGAGGCGCTGAAGCAGATTCCGGCCGACCAGATCAAGTCGGTGGAGGTGATTACGGCACCTTCGGCCAAGTACGACGCGGAAGGCACGGCGGGCGTGGTGAACATCATCCTGAAAAAGAGCACCCTGGAGGGCATGAACGGCAACGTCAACGCCGGGGTGAGCAACCGCAACGGTTTCGTGGGCGTGAACCTGAACCGGCGCAAGGGCAAGCTGGGCATCAACAGCAGCCTGGGCACCAACCCCTTCTACAACCTGGCGCGCAGCGTGGGCCGCCGCACTGACTACCTCTCCGACACCACCCAGAGCCAGCTGCAGCAGACGGGCCGCTTCACCAACATGGGCCTGGGCGGCTGGGGCCAGCTCGGCATCGACTACGACCTGACGCCCAAGGACGTGCTCAGCTTCGGGGTGCAGGGCAACTACCGCGCCTACGTCAACGACCGTTCGCAATTCACGTCCTACCAGCTGTTTCGCACCGACGAAAGTGCCCAGCGCCGGCTGTTCGTGGACGAATACAACCGCGACATCGAGACGCGCGACGGCAACGGCAACGTGGACGTGAACTTCGGCTACACCAAGACGCTGGCCAAGCCCAAGCAGGAGCTGAGCGTGCTGGGCCTCTACAGCCTGAACGCGGGCCATACGCGCTACCAGCTGGACCAACAACGCGGCGAGTACACCGACTACCGCGAGAAGAGCTTCAACGACAGCCGTAACCGCGAAATCACGCTGCAGGCCGACTACGTGCAGCCCATCGACAGCACCCAGACGCTGGAAACGGGCCTGAAAACCATCATGCGCCATGTCGACAGCGACTACCGCATCGACGCGGACAGCCTGGACGGGCGCGGTTACCGCCCGGTGCCGGCCCGCTCCAATGAATTTGGCTACGACCAGAACGTGTACGCCGGCTACGCCTCCTACGGCTTTGCCCTGGGCAAGAAGTGGACGTTCAAGGGCGGGGCGCGCCTGGAGCACACCCGCATCGACGGCAAGTTCCTGAGCAGCGGCACCCAGCTGCAAACCGACTACACCAACCTGGCGCCCAACGTGCAGGCCGCCTGGACGGTGACGCCCGACCACACGCTGAAGCTGAGCTACTCGCGGCGCATTCAGCGGCCTGGCATCTGGTACCTGAACCCGTACATCAACACCTCGGACCGGCGCAACGTATCGGCCGGCAACCCCAACCTCAACGCGGAGCTGACCGACGCCTACGAGCTGACCTACACCACCTTCGTCAAGAAAAGCTCAGTGACCTTCTCGGGCTACTGGCGGCAGACCAACAACGCCATCGAGAGCGTGGCGCGGCTGGTACCCGGCAGCGACATTCTGCCCACGGCCGACACCACGCGCATCCTCTACACCACCTACCGCAACTTAGCGCGCAACTCCAGCTACGGCCTCTCGGCCTTCGGCTCGACCAAGCTGACACCCAAGTGGAGCCTGAGCGGCAACGTGAACGTGTACTGGCGGCAGGTGAACAGTCCGGCCTTGGGCCTGTCGAATAGCGGGGGCATGTTCAACTTCAACCTGAACTCCTCGTGGCAGTTCGAGAAAGGCTGGAGCGCGCAGTTCTTCGCCTTCGGCAACTCCCGGCAGGTGGCCCTGCAGGGCCGCACCTCGGGCTACCGCATGTACAGCCTGGGGGCCAAAAAGGAATTCTGGGACAAGAAGGCCAACGTGGTGGTGTCGGTCATCAACCCCTTCAACCGAATCCTGGCTTTCCGCAACGAGCTGTCTTCGCCCAGCTTTGAGTCGGTGAACAACGCCTACTTCTACAACCGGCAGATCCGGGTGAGCTTCAGCTACCGCTTCGGCAAGCTGGACAACGGGCCGAGCCGCCCGAAAAAGAGCATTCAGAACGACGACCAGAAGCAGGGCGGCGGCGGCAACGGGTGACCACGCTGCCCCTGGCCCGGCTGAGCCCGTCGAGGCATTGCTGCTAACTCCAATCGGTTCTCAAGTGAGTGAAGAACACGTCAACCGATGAAACGGCAGCAGTGCTTCGACGGACTTTGGCGGGCTAGGCCACGCCGTTTACCATTAAGTCAAACCAAGACCTTCTGCGCAAGTTGATTTTCAGGTTGAAGAAGCAGTTTCCCCCGTCGTCGACATCTACAATGTCTTTCCGCCAGTAAGGAGTTTTGTCACAGAAACAATTCACCCATACCTCCTTTTCGCCTTTTGCGTTAAGATAAGGCACCAATTGACGCCGGTAGTTTGGCAGTGTAATCAGGAATTGTGTCGAGTCCCAGGGAATATCGGGTCGCGCCTGCCGCATGCCCCGCAACTCTATGCTTTGTAGTCGGTTATGTTCAGCAATGCATACCTGCAACAAACTGTCTACCAAACCTATTTCCTCAAGGTTAAGGCCGGAGGCCTGCGCATTCTTTAGCCGGTACTTATCCCGCTCATGATCGTAAGGGAGCACGGCCACCATTGCAGTGTCAACCTTATCCCTGAAGGTTTTTAGAGACTTAGGCACGGCGACAATATCCGCTTCTGCTGATGGGGTGGGTTTGCTTTGACAGCCAAGCAGAGCCAACAAAGCGGCAGCAACAGTCACTCGAAGTAGCATAACATCAATTCAGCCCGTACGTGACCGTGAGGTAGTACAAGCCACCGACGCTCGGGCCGCCCAGGAAGGACACGTAGTATTGATTCAGCACGTTGGTGGCGCCCAGCTTGAAGCGCAGGTCCGGCTTGGGCACCGTGTAGCTCAGCTGCGCATCGAGGGTGTGGTAGGCGGGCACGTAGCCGTTGACGAGGAAGGTCTGGGAGTAGTAGCGCTGCTGCCAGCGGTAGTTCAGCCCGAACCCCAAGCTGCGGAAGGCATTATCGTGGCCCAGGCTCAGGTTGTAGATCCAGCGCGGGGTGTTGAAGCCGTCTTCCAGCCCGTCGCCGGACTGAGTGCGGTCGAGGCGGGCGTAGGTGAGGTTGGCGCCGGCGAGCAGGCCGTCGGGCAGCTCGTAGCGCAGGCCCGCCGAGCCGCCGTAGTTGTACACGCGCGTCCGGGAGTTGGTCCAGAGGCGGTAGCGGTTCTGGGTGGCACGGTTGCTGAGGTAAATGGCGGCCGAGTCGGGGTTGTTGGTTTTGGGCACGTAGGCCTCCACCTGCGCAATGAAGTCCTGGTAGCGGTTGTAGTAAAAGTCCACGTCGAGGAGCAGGCGGCCGCCGGGCAGCAGGGCCGCCTTGTAGCCCAGCTCCAGGGAGCGGATGTGCTCAGGCCGCAAATACGTATAGGGGTTTTTCTGCAGCAGACCTTGGTTTTGCGCTATGGCCAGCCGCCGCTTTTCCGCCGCCGGGGCCGAGCTGGTATTGGCGTTGATGCCGGCCGTCACGGCGGCGTTGAACGCGTCGATGCTGCTGCGCAGGTAGCTGTTCTCAAACACCCCGCTCGACATCACCCGCAGCCCGCCGATGCGCTTGACCTGCCCGCTGTTGACGTTCGAAAAGCCCTCGAACAAGCTCGGGAAGCGGTAGCCGCTCTGGTAGCTCAGGCGGAAGTGGTGCCGCGCGGTGGGCGAGAATACCGCCGTCAGCCGCGGGTTCAAGCGCACGGCGAAGTAGTCGTTTTTGTCGGCGCGCAGCGTGGCGGTGAGGCGCAGGCGCTGCTGCCACAGCCGCGCCCCGGCCTGCACGAAGCCGCCGGTTTTGCTGTAGGTCAGGTTGCTGAACTGATCCTTACCCGGCTCGGGGTTGATGAAGTAGTTGCCGTCGGGCACGATGACGTAGGTGCGGTGGTCGAGGCCGGCGCGCAGGTCCAGCCAGGTGGCCAGCGTGGGCAGAACGCCGTTGCGCAGGGCCTGGGCCACGTCCACCTGGGCTTCGGCGTGGATGAGGTCGGCCTTCACGCGCAGGGCGGCGCCCTGGTCCCAGTTGTTGATGTCGGCCAGTTCCTGAAGCCGCTGCCGAAACTCGGGCGTGCCGGGCTGCAGACGGCCGACGTCGGCGGCGGTGCGGGCGGTGGCGTGGGCCTGCGCCACCGGCTGGCCGGCTTGCACGGCGGCATTCCAGGCGGCGGTGTAGTCTTGGTTCCACTGCGCGTCGGGCTTGAAGCTGCGGTCCAGGTTTTCGGCCATGCTGCGCAGATTGTAGCTCTGGCCGGTGTTTTCGCGGGTGAAGTAGGCGCGCGCCTGCACCACGGACGTGGTCAGCGTGAGGGCGTGTTGCTGCAGGGTGTAGCCGGCGAGGCGGAAACGGTTGGAGCGTTGGTACACGTTGTCTAGCTCAGCCACCCGGTACGCGTAGCTCAACTCAGTGCGCGCATTGGGCCGAAAGTGCAGCGCGGCGTCGGCTTTGAGGTTTTGCAGGCGGTAATCCACCACGTCCAGTTCGCGGTAGCCGGTGCGCGCCACCACGTAGCTCTTGCCGCCCAGCGTAAGTGTGGAGCGGTCCGACGATTCGTTGCCGTAGCCACTGACGGGGTCGTAGGCGGGGTTGGTAGGCCCGCCGGGCAGCCCGGTGGTGGCGTTACCCTGCGGATACAGGTCCGTTAGGTCGTTGGCAATCCAGTCGTAGCCGCGGGTATAGGTGCCGTTGAGTTTGAAGGCCCACTTTGGGCTGAGTACCTGGGCGTAGCGCAGGCTGATTTCGGCGTAGAGCTTAGCGCCGCTGTTGGGGTCGTTGAGGTGATTGACGCCCGTTTTCTGCTGCACGCCCAGCCCCTCCGAGCTGAAGGGGTTCTTCGTGGTGAAGTTGGCCAGCCCGTTGATGGCGTTCAGCCCGTAAAGCGCAGCGGCCGTGCCCGGCACGATTTCCACCGCGGCAATGTCCAGGTCGCTCGGCCCGAGCGCGTTGCCGATGGGCCCGCCGATGTGCGGCGCTTGGTTGTCGACGCCATCCACGAGTTGGGCGAAGCGCACGTTGGTGGTATTGGCGAAGCCGCGGGCGTTGATGACTTTGAAGCCCAGGCTGGGCGTAATCACCTGCACGCCCTTTACGTTCTCGATGGCGTCGAAAAACGAGGGTGCCGGCGTCAGGCGCAGGGTCCGGGCGTTCAGCTTCTCCACCGTCACGGGCGACTGTAAAATGCTTTCCTCCACCCGCGAGGCTGCCACCACCACTTCGCTCAGCCCAATAGGTGCGCGGCGGGCCGTATCGGGCGCCGCGACTTGGTTGGCGAGCGGTATTGCCTGGGCCACGGCAGCCGTGGCGGGCCAGGTGGTCAGGCATGAAACAGCGGCAGCGGGCCGCCACCAGCGTAGCAGTAAGTTCATCGGTTCCCCGTGAAGCAGGCTCCAGCGCAGCCCACCCGGGTGCACCCGAAAAGTACAGCGCAGTGCGGGTAGACACCCAATGCGTTATTTCCGAGCAAACATAACGAAACGCCCGGCCGGGGGTTGCGTCAGCCGCGCAGCCGGGCTGTTTCCTGCGTTACAAACTCCTGAAACCGCTGTTGCAGCGCTTCGAACTCGGCTACGGCCTGCACGCCGGCTTCGGTCAGGTGGGCGCCACCGCCGCGCTGCCCGCCGGTTTGGGTGCTCACCAGTGGCTCCCGGGCCTGCGTATTCATGGAGCTAACCAACTCCCAGGCCCGCTTGTAGGACATATTCATGGCCTGGGCGGCCTTGGAAATGGAGCCCTGCGTCCGGATGTGCTGCAACAACTCCAGGCGGCCGATGCCGAGAAACCGGTCCGCTGGGCCTTCAATCCAGAGGCGGCCGTTGACGCGAAACTGGGCGGGGTCGGGTAAGAGTTGTTTCATGCCGAAAAGCTGCTAAGCGCCCTGCTGGTCGTATACTGTATGGAATCTGCCCCAAGGTCGCATCTACCCAGCAAAACCTCCGTTTTGATAGTTATGCCACGCCCAAAGTTGCGCCCGATATTCGTAACAGCTCTCCTTGCAGCGCTGCTGGCATTCAGCGGAACCGCCCGGGCGCAGGAGCCGCTCCAGGCCACGCAGCAAGCCACCTTGGCGCAGCGCCCGGACACGGCCCGCCCGGTGTCCATTCGGCTGGTATGCACCACCACCATCCGGCCCGGCCATGAACCGCTGTATGTAGTAGATGGGCAACTTCTTTCGCAGGAGTTACTCCAGACTCTCAACCCTAATCAGATTCAGAAAATCGACGTTCTGCGCATTAGGCAGGCCCAGGCCCTGTACGGGGAGCTGGGCCGCAACGGAGTTGTGCTAATAACCACCAAGCCTTCCGCACGGCGCAAACGCTGAGCATTCAGAGACAGGAGGCAGCTCAATATCCTCCTCTAAGCACAAAAAAAGGCCGGTTGTGTAACCGGCCTTTTTGTGCTTTACTGCTTACTGCCTACGCCCCTTTCGCGCTCAGCGTGATGTAGGGGATGATGCACTCCTCCAGGGAAATCCCGCCGTGCTGGAAGGTGTCCTTGTAGAAGTTCACGTAGTAGTTGTAGTTGTTGGGGTAGGCGAAGAAGTAGTCGCCCAGGGTGAAGACGTAGGCCGTCGACACGTTTTCGCGCGGCAGGAACACGCGCTCCGGCTTGCGCACCACGTACACGTCGCGCGACTCGTCGAAGCCCAGGTTTTTGCCGTGCTTGTAGCGCAGGTTCGTGTTGGTGTTCCGGTCGCCCACGATTTTGTAGGGGCGCTTGCAGCGGATGGTGCCGTGGTCGGTGGTGATGATAAGCTTGCCTTTCTTGTCGGCAATGACCTGCAGCATCTCGTACAGCGGCGAGTGCAGGAACCACGAGCGGGTGATGCTGCGGTACGCCGATTCGTCGGCGGCCAGCTCCCGAATCATCGCCATGTCGGTGCGGGCGTGCGAGAGCATGTCCACGAAGTTGTAGACGATGACGTTGAGCTTGTAGTTGTTGTGCAGGTTGGGCATTTTGCCCAGCAAGTCCTTGCCGGCCTGCAGGTTGGTCACCTTGTTGTAGCTGTACTTCTGCTTCTGGTTGTTCTTCTGGAAGTTGATTTCCATGAACTCCGCCTCGTGCAGGTTCTTGCCCTCGTCGTCGTCGTCCCACACCCACAGGTTGGGGTATTTTTTCTGAATCTCACCGGGCATCATGCCCGAGAAGATGGCGTTGCGGGCGTAGGCCGTGGTGGTGGGCAGGATGCTGTAGTACATTTCCTCCGTGTCCACCGTGAACATCTCCGCAATAATGGGCTCCAGCACCTTCCACTGGTCGTAGCGCAGGTTGTCGATGAGCACGAAGTACACGGGCGTGTCGCCGGTTTGCTTCATAAAGGGAAACACGCGCTCCTTAAACAGCTGGTGCGACATGAGCGGGGCGTCCTTGTCGTCGCCGTTCACCCAGTCCTCGTAGTTCTCCGTGATGAAGCGGCCGAAGTAGGTGTTGGCCTCGTCCTTCTGCATGTTGAAGACGTCGGCCATGCTCTTGCCCTCCGTCTCGTTGATTTCCAGCTCCCAGTACGTGAGCTTCTTGTACACATCGGTCCACTCCGCGGGCGAAAGGCGGTCGGAGAGCTGCATGCCCAGCTGGCGGAAGTCGCGCTGATAGGAGCTGTTCGTCTTCTCGGACACTAGGCGCTTGTTGTCGAGCACCTTCTTCACCGAGAGCAGAATCTGGTTGGGGTTCACCGGCTTGATGAGGTAGTCGGCAATCTTGGAGCCGATGGCCTCCTCCATGATGTGCTCTTCCTCGCTCTTGGTAATCATGACCACCGGCAGCGTGGGCTTGGCGGCCTTGATTTCGGACAGCGCTTCGAGGCCCGTGATGCCGGGCATGTTCTCGTCGAGGAAGACGAGGTCGTAGGTTTTCTCCTGGACCTCTTCGATGGCGTCGGCGCCGGAATTGACGCCCGTCACGTCGTAGCCGCGCTCCTTCAAAAACAGGATGTGCGGCTTGAGGAGGTCAATTTCGTCGTCGGCCCAGAGGATACTGTAACGTTGCATGCAGTTGAGTTCGGGGTTGAGAGGATGTGCGGCGTGCAAAGGCCACTTGCGGCAGGGAAACGGGCGGCACCGCCCCTATTGCGGTGCGCAACCTAACGTATCGGGGCCGATTTATGATACAGCCGCCGTGCGTCAGGCATCAGCACTTGGAGAAAAGGTAACCCCAAACCGGGGCTTAGGGTTGCATTCGGCCGGCGCTATGTAGCCGAGGCCTCGACCAATGCCCGGCTTTGATCCACTAGCTCCGACATTATTCAGACGTCGCGCTTGTTTCAGTTCTGACCCTACCCGCGTGCTTTCCGTACCACCGAATCCGACTACTTTTCGGCCGCCAAATCTCTTCTGCGCCCCTTGAACAAGCGAAAAATCCTGAACGACCCGGTCTACGGGTTCGTCAGCGTCCCCACCGAGCTGATCTTCGACCTCATCGAGCACCGCTACTTCCAGCGGCTGCGGCGCATCAAGCAGCTCGGCCTGACGGATTTTGTGTACCCCGGTGCCCTGCACACGCGCTTTCACCACGCGCTCGGCGCCATGCATCTGATGTCGCTGGCGCTGCGCACGCTCAAAGACAAAGGCGTGCGCATCACGGCCCAGGAAGGCGAGGCGGCCCAGATTGCCATTCTGCTGCACGATATCGGCCACGGTCCCCTCTCCCACGCCCTGGAGCACGCCTTGTTCGAAGACGTGCCGCACGAGCGGATTTCGCTGCACCTGATGGAGCTGCTCAACCACGAGTTTGGCGGCCGCCTGCAGCTGGCCATCGACATCTTCCAGGGCTCCTACCCGCGCCCGTTCTTCCACCAGCTCGTGTCGAGCCAGCTGGATATGGACCGGCTCGATTACCTCAACCGCGACTCCTTCTATTCCGGCGTGAAGGAAGGCCAGCCCGGCGCCGACCGCCTCATCAAAATGCTCACCGTGAGCCACGACGAGCGGCTGGTGCTGGAGGAAAAGGCGGTGTACAGCATCGAAAACTTCCTGGTGAGCCGCCGCGTGATGTACTGGCAGGTGTACATGCACAAGGCCGTCACCTCGGCCGAGCAAATGGTCATCCGCCTCATGGAGCGCGCCCGCGACCTGGCCCGCTCCGGCGTGCTGGTGCCCGCCTCGCCCGAGCTGAGCTACTTCCTGCTGAACCCGGTGCGCATGCTCGACTTCGAGCAGGACGCGGCCATCATGCAGCGCTTCGTGCGCCTCGACGACACCGATATCTGGTCGGCCGTGAAAAGCTGGGCCGCCCACCCCGATTTCGTATTGTCTTTCCTGGCCCACAGCCTGCTGGAGCGCCGGCTCTTCAAAATCACGCTCGACAACGCCCCGCTCGACGAGGACTTCAAGCTGGGCATCACCGAGCTGATTGCCGAGCACTTCCGCTTGCCCATGGCCGAAGCCGCCACCCTCATGATTGCCGGCCGCATCAGCAACCACGCCTACGACGCCACCGGCGACGACGCCATCAACGTGCTCACCAAGCGAGGCCACGTCATCGACGTGGCCCAGGCGTCGGACCTGCCCAACATCAGCTCCCTGAGCAAGCGCGTGGAGAAGTACTACGTCTGCTACCCCAAGGATATTACCTAGCCAACGGCCGCCCCAGCTGTCATTGCGAGGACGAAGGACGAAGCAATCCTTCCTCTGGCAGCACCACCGAGACAGTACCTACCAACCGAAAACGGCAACGCCCGAACCCTGTTGACGCGGGGTTCGGGCGTTGCCGTTTTCGATTTCTGCCAATAATACCGTCGTGCCGCGGGAGGAAGGATTGCTTCGCGTTGCTCGCAATGACTGCCGGTGCTACTGTCGTGTCTGCGCGCAATGACAGCGGGGTGAACCGGCTTGCTTGCTCGCCATGACGGCGGGGTGATACCGTTGCGTAAACCACCCGAACCGCCATTCCGTCTCTTTGCCCTACTTTTGCCGTCTATGGAATTCACGGTAGGCCAGATTGCGGGCGTTTTGAACGGCACGGTGGAGGGCGACGCCTCCCTGCGCGTCGACCGGCTCGCCAAAATCGAAGAAGCCCGCGCGGGCGCCGTTGCGTTTTTGTCGAACCCCAAGTACGAGCCCTACCTCTACACCACGGAGGCCTCGGCCGTCATCGTGAGTCGGGGGCTGGAGCCGAAGCAACCGGTGCAGGCCGCGCTCATCCGCGTCGACGACCCGTACACGGGCTTTACCCAGCTGCTGGAGTTCTACCAGCAGTTTACCCGCGCCGGCAAGCGCGGCGTGGAGCAGCCCTGCTTCCTCGGCCAGGGTTCCACCGTGGGCGACGACGGCTACCGCGGCGCTTTCTCCTACGTGGGCGAAAACTGCCAGATCGGCCGCGGCGTGCTCATTTTCCCGCACGCCACCATCGGCGACCGGTGCCGCATCGGCGACGGGACCATCATCTACGCCGGGGCCAAAATCTACGCCGATACCGTTATCGGGTCGCGCTGCGTGGTGCACGCCGGGGCCGTTATCGGCTCCGATGGCTTCGGCTTCGCGCCGCAGCCCGACGGCTCCTACCGCGCCATCCCGCAGATCGGCAACGTGGTGCTGGAAGACAACGTGAGCGTGGGCGCCAACGCCGCCATCGACTGCGCCACCATGGGCTCGACCATCCTGCGCGAGGGCACCAAAATCGACAACCTCGTGCAGATTGCCCACAACGTGGAAATCGGCCGGCACACGGTGGTGGCCTCCCAATCGGGTATTTCCGGCTCCACCAAAGTGGGCAACTTCTGCGTGCTGGCCGGCCAAGTAGGCCTGGCCGGGCACCTCACCCTCGCCGACCGCACCACCGTCACGGCGCAGTCGGGCGTGGGCAAATCGGTGAAGGAAGAGGGCACTGTCCTGCAGGGTGCACCGGCCTTCAACCTGCGCGACTCCCTGCGCGCCAACGCCGTATTCCGCCATTTGCCCGAACTGGAGCGCCGCGTGCTCAACCTCGAACGCGCCCAGCAGAAGCCAGACGCGGCGGAAAAGTCATAGCTTTGCGGGCCGATGTTGGCCGTTATCTGTTGGGGGTTGTCAGTGGTCAGGACCGTTAACCGGTCTTGCGCCCCGAACTGGCAACCGACAACTGCCGCGGCCGACTCCCAACTGACACCATGTTCGACAAACAGCATACGATTAAGGCCCCGGTGACCGTGAGCGGCGTGGGGCTGCACACGGGCGTACAGGCCACCATGACCTTCTGCCCGGCCCCGGCCAACCACGGTTTCAAGTTTCAGCGCATGGACCTTGAGGGCCAGCCCACCGTCGACGCCGACGTGGACAACGTGGTGGACCTCTCCCGCGGTACCACCATCGAGCAGAACGGCGCCCGCGTGAATACCGTGGAGCACACGCTGGCCGCCCTGGTGGGCCTGCAAATCGACAACGTGCTGATTCAGCTCGACGGCCCCGAGCCGCCCATCATGGACGGCTCCTCGCTGCCCTTCGTGGAGGCGCTGCAGGAAGTGGGCCTGGAAGAGCAGAACGCGCTGCGCAACTACTTCGAGATTCCCGACGAAATCCGCTTCGTGGACAACGCGCGCGGCGTGGAAATTGCGGCCCTGCCCCTGAACGACTACCGCGTGACGGTGATGGTGGATTACAATTCGCCGGTTCTGGGCTCGCAGCACGCCTCCCTGACGAACATCACGCAGTTTGCCGACGACATTGCCGCCTCGCGCACTTTCTGCTTTCTGCACGAGCTGGAAGCCCTCTACAAGTCGAACCTGATCAAGGGCGGCGACCTGTCGAACGCCATTGTGGTGGTCGACCGCGTGGTGAGCGAGGAAGAACTGGGCGAGCTGGCCACCATGCTGGGCAAGCCCAAAGTGGCCGTGAAGAAGGAAGGCATCCTCAACAACGTGGACCTGCGCCACAAAAACGAGCCGGCCCGCCACAAGCTGCTCGACGTGGTGGGTGACCTGGCCCTGGTAGGCCGGCCGCTGAAAGGCCAGATCCTGGCAGCCCGGCCCGGGCACGCGGCCAACGTGGCCTTCGCCAAGAAGATCAAGAAGAAGATGATGGAGGTGGATTCGTCGCCGGTACCGCAGTACGACCCTGCGCGGCCGCCGGTGATGGACATCAACCAGATAGCGCAGATCCTGCCCCACCGCTACCCCTTCCTGCTCATCGACAAAATCATTCACCTCGACGGCACCACGGTGACGGGCGTGAAGAACGTGACGATGAACGAGCAGTTTTTTACCGGCCACTTCCCCGGCAACCCGGTGATGCCCGGCGTGCTCCAGATCGAGGCCATGGCCCAGACCGGCGGCATTCTGGTGCTCAACACCGTGCCCGACCCGGAAAATTACTGGACGTATTTCCTCGGCATCGAAAACTGCCGCTTCCGCCGCAAGGTTATCCCCGGCGACACGGTCATCTTCAAGTGCCAGCTGGTCTCGCCTATCAAGCGCGGCATTGCCAAGATGCGCGGGCAGGCCTTCGTCAACGGGAAAGTGGTGATGGAGGCCGAAATGTCGGCCAGCATCGTTCGCAAAGACGCCTAACCTTCAATTATCAATGAGCAATGAACAATTATCAATGAACACAGAGTGCGGCCGTTACGGCCCAATCGTTGTGCATTGATCCTTGCTCATTGTTAATTGTTCATTGCCTAAATGACTCAACCGCTCGCCTACATCCACCCGGAGGCTAAGATTGCGCAAAACGTAGTCGTGGAGCCGTTTACCACGATTGCGCACGACGTTGAAATTGGGGAAGGCTCCTGGATTGGTCCGAACGTGACCATCATGGCCGGTGCGCGCATCGGCAAAAACGTGAAGATTTTCCCGGGGGCGGTGATTGCCGCCGTGCCGCAGGACCTCAAGTTCGCGGGCGAGAAAACCACCGTGCACATCGGCGACAACACCGTCATCCGGGAGTGCGTGACGGTGAACCGCGGCACCATCGACCGCATGCGCACCATCATTGGCTCGGACTGCCTGCTGATGGCCTACGTGCACGTGGCCCACGACTGCATCATCGGCGACCACTGCATCCTGGCCAACGCCGTGCAGCTCGCCGGCCACGTCGAAATCGGCGATTTTGCCATTGTGGGCGGCACCTCGGCCGTGCATCAGTTCGTGAAAGTGGGCGCCCACGCCATGATTTCGGGTGGCTCGCTGGTACGCAAGGACGTGCCCCCGTTCGTGAAGGCCGGGCGCGAGCCGCTGAGCTACGCCGGCATCAACTCGGTGGGCCTGCGCCGCCGCGGCTTCTCCGACGAGAAGATCATGCAGGTGCAGCAGTGCTACCGCTTCCTGTTCCTGAGCGGGCTGAACAACAACGCGGCCCTGGACCAGATCGAGCTGGAACTGGCCCCCTCGCCCGAGCGCGACGAAGTGGTAAACTTCGTGCGCAACTCCGGCCGTGGAATTATCAAAGGCTATTCGCGCAACGGCAACGGGGCTGACTAAGGCCTGAGACCGTGAGACACGCGAAGTGAGACAGACGCCGGTCACGACCCGTGGAACGATGTCATCAACCCCACTTCTCCTATCTCGCTTCTCACTTCTCTTATGGTGCAGATTGAGGCCCAGGGCTTGGGCAAACGCTTCGGCCGCGACTGGATTTTCCGGGACCTGACGCGCACGTTCCAGCCCGGCTCGGCCGTGGCCCTGCTGGGGCCCAACGGCTCGGGCAAGAGCACCCTGCTGCAAGTGCTGGCCGCGTATACCCTGCCCTCGGCCGGGGAAGTGCGCTACACGCTCAGTGGCCGCGCGCTGCGCCCCGAGGACGTAGCCATGCAGCTGTCGCTGTGTGCGCCCTACCTGGAGCTGATTGAGGAGCTGACCCTGGCCGAGCTGGTGCGTTTTCACACCCGTTTTCGGCGGTTGCGCGCCGGCCTTTCGGACGCGCAATTCATTGATTTGCTGCAGCTGCCGCACGCGCGCCACAAGTTCATCCGCGACTTTTCCTCGGGCATGAAGCAGCGCGTCAAGCTCGGGCTGGCCCTGTACGCCGAGGCCCCGCTGCTGCTGCTCGACGAGCCTACTACCAACCTGGACCGCACCGGCGTGGCCTGGTACCACGAGCACGTGGCGGCCACCACGGCGGGCCGGCTGGTGCTCGTCAGCTCCAATGTGGAGGAGGAGTACGCCTTCTGCCAGGAGCGTCTCACGGTAACGGATTTTGCCCCGCGCCGCTAGCGTATCCTTGCCGCATCTTGCTTAAATTAGGGTAAGCTCAACCCGTACAGCCTGGTGCAGTGGCGTTGTTTCGGCGTGGGTGCGGCCCAAAAATCAGGCCATGGTAGTGGCCGAAAAATACGTGTAACCCCGTTTCAATTACCTGCGTTTGGGGGCTTAATTCGGCTTTGCGCCCTACTTTTGCCACCGCTACAACACTTACCTTACTCCTCTGATGAGAAGCTACGACGACTTCGACGACGACGACCTGCTCGATGACGACGACGAGCTGGATACCCCACCAGGCGGCGCCAAGTCGGCTCGCGGCGGTGGACGCAAGGGCGCTTCTTCCGAAGATTCCCTCGGTGCCAAGTACGCCGACTACCTCATGTGGCGCGACACGGGTTCCTCGCACGACGAGGCCTTGGACCTGGCCAACCTGACGGAAGACGAGTTTTCGGCTGCCGAAGCCCAGGAAGACCCGGAAGGCTCGAACCGCTACGGCGGCCTGGATGACGACGATGACGACCTCGGCCTGGACGACGAGGACAGCTACGAGGCCCAGCGCCGCAGCCGCCGCGGCGGCCGCGACGATGACGACGACTATTAACCGATGCCCGGGTAGTAAGCCCACAAAAAAGCCCGCTGAGCATGCTCAGCGGGCTTTTTTGTGGGCTTACTAGGCAGCTCCTTAGCTTTTCTTGCTGCCGAACACGCGCTTGAGCAGGTCCGTGGTGCGCGCCACCGGGTTTTCGCGGATGTTGGCCTCCTCTTGCGCAATAAGCGTGAACAGCCCGTCGACGGCCTTGCCGGTGGCGTATTCGTTCAGGTTCGGGTTGACGGGCCGCACCAGCGGAATCTGGTTGTAGCGCGACACAAGCGAGGTGTAGTACTTCGTGGCGCTGGTTTGGTCCAGGGCCTGCTGCATGATGGGCGAAAAGGCCGTTACCAGCTGCGTGGTGGTGGTGCGCTTCAGGTACTGCGTGGCCGCGTCTTTCTGGCCCGTCAGAATATTCCACACATCCGAAAACGTGAGGCTCTTGATGGCCGAAATAAAGATGGGCTTGGCCTTGATGGCGGCCTGTTCGGCACCGCGGTTCAGCGCCAGCTCAAACTTGTCGACTTCCCCGCCCAGGCCAATGGCCCGCAACGAAGTAGCCACGCGCTGAGCATCGGGCGGAAACGGGATGCGAATGAGCCTGTTCAGGTAAAAGCCGTCCGTTTGTGAGGCTTGGTCGGCGCCTTTGCTGATGCCCAGGGTCAGGGCTTCCTTCAGGCCCAGGGCGGCTTCCTGCTGGGTAATGCTGCCCGTACCGGTGCTGCCGGTTTTGGTGGTGCTGGGCAGGGTAATCTTGCCGATTTTGGGCAGCTTGATGATTTGTGCCTGGGCCGTAGAAACGCCCAGCAAAGCAACAGCAACGAACAGGGCGGCGGAGAAACGATTCTTCATGACGAGGTAAATCCCGTGAGCGGGCATTCAGTTCGCGGGAAAGGCAGAAACCGGACCAAAATCGACGGCCGGTGGTGCGGGCTTGCTCTTACTGCTGATCAAAGGCGCGTTTCAGCGTGGCCGTGCTGCGGGCCGAGGAGTTCAGGCGGATGCGGCTTTCCTCGTCGGCAATCAGCGTGAACAGGCCTTCGGAGGCCTTACCGGACACGTAGTCGGTGAGGTTGGTGCTGATGGGCGTGACCAGTGGTATTTTCTTGTAGCGCAGCATCAGCTCGCCGTAGGCCTGCTTGGCGCCGGTCTGCTCCAGGGCCGCATCTACCAGGGGGCGCAATTCCTGCTGCACCTGCGCCAGCTGTTGCTGCTTGAACTGCTGCGCAATGGCCCGGCTCTCGCGGGTGTTCACGAGGGCCATCCCGTCGGCCACAGCGTAGCGCTGGGCGGCGTTAGCGAAGACGGTTTGCGTCTGCGGGTTGGCGGCCAGGGCTTCGGCGGCGCGGTTCATCTGCACCTCAAACTTGTCGATGACGGCGCCCATGCGCAGGCCGCGCAGCGTGGTGTTGACCAGTTCGGCCTCGGGCGGAAACGGGATGCGGATGTCGGGGTTGCCGTTGAAGGCGTCGGCCTCGGCGCCGGCTTGCATGGCGCGGGTGATGCTCAGCGTCACGGCTTCGCGCACGGCAGCCGTGGCTTCATCGGCCGTCAGCGGCACGGGCGCCGGGGCCGCGGCGGGGGCCGGCGCGGCTTTGGTTGTGGTGGCAGCCTTCGTGGTAGTCGTCTTAGCGGTGGTGGTTTTGGCCGTCGTTTTGGCGGGAGCCTTGGCGGTGGTTTTCTTCGCCGTGGTGGTTTTGGTAGTCGTCGTTTTGGCCGTGGTTTTCGGCTTGGTCTGGGCCGACAGATCGGTGGCGGTGAGCAGGCCCAGGGCCAGAACGAAAGCGGAGTAAGAAGTGGGCTTCATGCGGTGAAGTTGAGGAAAGGCAGGTGAAAGAGACGTGAGCCCGGAATTAAGCCAAACCAAACGTCGTCGGCGCGGTCTTACAAACGCCGTGCGCAAATTGCGCCGAAATCCCCGTCCCTCCATTTTCTTTCGCTATGCCACAAACGCCAGCCGTCGAAATCATCACCATCGGCGACGAATTGCTCTACGGCCAAGTCATCGACACCAATTCGGCCTGGATGGGCCAGGAACTGGGCAAAATCGGCCTGCGTATACGCCAGATCAGCTCCGTTTCCGACCGCGCCGAGGAAATCGTGCGCGCCCTCGATGAGGCCCGGCAGCGCGCCCAGGTAGTGCTCATGACCGGCGGCCTGGGCCCCACCAAGGATGATCTGACCAAGCACGTACTGGCCCACTACTTCCACTCGGAGCTGGCCCTGTACGAACCTTCCCTGCGCGACGTGGAAGCCATTTTTGCCCGATTCAACCGTCCCATGCTGGAAGTTAACCGCCAGCAGGCCTTCCTGCCCACCGCCTGCACCCCGCTGCGCAACACCGTGGGCACGGCCCCCGGCATGTGGTTCGACGGCGAAGACGGCGTGGTGTTCGTGTCGATGCCCGGCGTGCCTTTCGAGATGAAGCACCTGATGGCCACCCACGTCCTGCCCAAGCTGCAGCAGCACTTTCAGGTGCCGCCCATTGAGCACGCCGTGCTGCAGACTGTCGGTCAGGGCGAGTCGTTTCTGGCCGAGCAGATTGCCGACTGGGAAGCGCAGCTGCCGCCCAACATGAAGTTGGCCTACTTGCCCTACCTCGGCGGCGTGCGCCTGCGCCTCACCGCCACCGACGACGGCCAGCCTGACCTGCGCGGCCGCCTGGAAGCCCAGCTGCCCGCTGTGCGCGCTCTGCTGGGCCCCTACCTGTTTGCCGAGGGCGAAATCAACCTGGAAACTGCTCTGGGCGCTATGCTGCAGCATCGGGGCCTGACCATCGGCACGGCCGAAAGCTGCACCGGCGGCACCATTGCCCAGCGCCTGACCAGCGTGGCGGGCAGTTCGGCCTACTTCCAGGGCAGCGTGGTGGCCTACGCCAACGACGTGAAAATCCGCCAGCTGGAAGTCAGCCCCGATACGCTGGAATCGTACGGGGCCGTGAGCGAGCAAACGGTGCGCGAAATGGCTGAGGGCTTGCGCCGCACCCTGGGCGTCGACGTGGCCGTGGCCACCAGCGGCATTGCCGGCCCCGGCGGCGGCTCCGACGAGAAGCCCGTGGGCACCTTCTGGCTGGCCTACGCCGACGCGCACCAGACGGTGGCGCGCAAGGTCAGCTTCAACCGCGGCCGCCAGCTCAACATCGAATACATCAGCACCGTGGCCCTGAACCTGGTGCGCCAGCACCTGCCGGCAGCCAACTAAACGGCCAAATCAACGTTCACGGGGGCAGCCAAGCGCTTTTTTGGGCTCAACCTAACAAGTGTTCGGCTCCGATTACGCGGCAATTGCCAAATCCGCTACCTTTGGCCCCGATTTCGGCCTCCCCAGCCGCGAATCGACTCCGAACAGATCAAGCTTCCTTTCCCACCCCCGAATTCTTCAAAGCAACCTCCGCATGGCACGAGTGGAAATGGTGATGCCCAAAATGGGCGAAAGTATCATGGAAGGCACCGTCCTGAAATGGCTCAAACAGGTGGGCGACACCATTGAGCAGGACGAATCGGTGCTGGAAGTGGCTACCGATAAAGTGGACACCGAAGTGCCCGCCATCCACGCCGGCGTGCTGCAGCAGATCCTGGTGGAAGAAGGCCAGGTGGTAGCCGTAGGCGCCCCCATTGCCATCGTCGAAACCGACGCCGCCGCGGCTTCCAACGGCCAGGCCCCTGCCGCAGCACCCGCCGCTGCCCAGGAAACCCAAGAAGCCGAAGCCGCTGCCGCTGTGCCCTTCGTGCCGAACGCTGCGGCCGCCGCCAACGCGGGTGGCGCTCAGCTCGGCGAAGCCCTTCCCGGCCGCTTCTACTCGCCGCTGGTGCTCAACATCGCCCGCGAAGAAGGCATTTCCATGGCCGATCTGGAGCGTGTGCCCGGCACCGGCCAAGGCGGCCGCGTGACGAAGAAGGACATTCTGGACTACGTAGCCAACCGCGGCCAGCAAGCTGCCCCGGCCGCGGCTCCGGCTGCTTCAGCTCCGCAGGCCCCGGCCCAACCGGCCGCTCAGGCCCAGCCGGCTGCTCCGGCACCAGCGGCTCCGGCTCCCGTGGCCCAGCAGGCGGCCGCCCCGGCCAGCAAGCCGGCTCCGTCGGTCAGCGGCAACCAGGAGCTGGTGGAGATGGACCGCATGCGCAAGATGATTGCCCAGCGCATGGTCGACTCGAAGCGCATTTCGCCGCACGTTACCTCCTTCGTGGAAGCCGACGTGACCGAAATCGTGAACTGGCGCAACAAGCACAAGGACGCCTACAAAAAGCGCGAGGGCGAAAACCTCACCTTCACGCCCATCTTCGTGCAGGCCATTGCCCGCGCCATCCAGGACTTCCCGAACATCAACGTGTCCGTTGACGGGGACTACATCATCAAGAAGCGCGACATCAACGTGGGCGTGGCCGTGGCCCTGCCCTCGGGCAACCTCATCGTGCCGGTGATTCACGGCGCCGACCAGCTGAACCTGAACGGCCTGACCAAGCGCGTGAATGACCTGGCGAACCGTGCCCGGGCCAACAAGCTCAAGCCCGAGGACCTGGAAGGCGGCACCTACACGCTCTCCAACGTGGGCTCCTTCGGCAACGTGATGGGCACGCCCATCATCATGCAGCCGCAGGTGGCCATCATGGCTGTGGGCGCCATCAAGAAGAAGCCCGCCGTCATCGAGACGCCGCAGGGTGACCTGATCGGGGTGCGCCACTTCATGTTCCTCTCGCACAGCTACGACCACCGCGTAGTCGATGGCTCACTCGGCGGCATGTTCGTGCGCCGCGTAGCTGACTACCTGGAGCAGTTCGACCCGAACACGACCATCTAGTAACGCTTTACCTCACTTGAACAAGCCCGTCACCTCGGCGGGCTTTTCTTTTTGACTTCCTGCCGGTTATGAAAAACTTCATCACCCTCGGGGCGCTGGTCATTTCGCTGGCCCTGATCATTTACCTCTACTTTCGGCTCTCTGCCGCCGAGCGGGACCTGGCCCAGGCCAAACGCCACGTAGCCGACTGCGAACAGGTAACCTTTCAGCTGCAAAACCAGCTGACGGCGCAGAACCGCGCCAAGGCCGCGGCGGCCGGGCAACCGGTGCCGGGCGAGCAGGAGTAAGGTCTGGGGCAAACAGAACGTCATCCTGAGCCGCAGGCGAAGGACCTTACCGCGTTGAGCGACCATCGTCACAACGACTCGTTCTGGCGGGATAAAGCCCTCCACCTGCGGCTCAGGATGACAGACGATTTCCCAATCAATCAGCTATAAAGCAAAACCGGCTGCCCTCCGCAAGGAAGGCAGCCGGTTTCGTATCAGCCGAAGCCGAAAAGGCAATTACAGCGCGGCCAGGCTCTGCTCCAGCGCCGAAATCTTAGCTTCGGCGTCGGCCAGTTTCTGCCGCTCCTTGTCTACCAGCTCGGGCTTGGCATTCTGCACGAATTTCTCGTTGCTAAGCTTCTGCAGCACCGACTTGCGGAAGCCCTGCGCGTATTCCAGCTCCTTGGTCAGGCGCTCCTTCTCGGCCCCGAGGTCAATCTGGCCCTCCATCGGCACGAAGAACTCGGCCCCACCGGATACGAAGCCCACGGCAGCGGCCGGCGCGGCGTCCACCACGCTGATTTCCGTCAGGGAAGCCAGCTTGCGGATGATGCCGTCGTAGTCCTGCAGCAGCTGCGCGTCGTCGGTTTTGGCGGCCAGGGTCAGCGCCTTGTTCGGGCCGAGGCCCTTCTGGTTGCGGATGGTGCGCACGCCGCCCACGATGTCCAGGGCCTTTTCCATACGGCTGAGCAGCTCGGCGCCGTTGGCCACGGGCTGCTGCTTGGGCCAGGGCGCCACGCAGAGGTAGTCCTTGGGCCCACGCTCGGCCAGGTGATGCCAGATTTCCTCCGTGATGAAGGGCATGAAGGGGTGCAGCAGCTTCAGCAGCTGCTCGAAGAAGCCGGTGGTGCGGCGCAACGTTTCCGCGTCGATGGGTGCCTGGTAGGCGGGCTTGATCATCTCCAGGTACACCGAGCAGAAGTCGTCCCACACCAGCTTGTAGATGGTCATCAGCGCGTCCGACATGCGGAACTTGGCGAAATGCTCGTCCAGCTCAGTCAGCGTGGCCTGCAGCTTGGCCTGGAACCACTCGGCGGCCCGCTCGCCGGCGAAGGGCAGGGCGGCATCCACTTCCCAGCCCTGCGTGAGGCGGAAGGCGTTCCAGAGCTTGTTGGTGAAGTTGCGGCCCTGCTCTACCAGCTTGATGTCGAAGAGCAGGTCGTTGCCGGCCGGCGACGAGAACAGCATGCCGGTGCGCACGCCGTCGGCGCCGTACTGGGCAATGAGGTCCAACGGGTCGGGCGAGTTGCCGAGGCTCTTGCTCATCTTACGGCCCTGGGCGTCGCGCACGATGCCGGTGAGGTACACGTTGCGGAAGGGCACGTCCTTGCGGTACTCCAGGCCGGCCATAATCATGCGGGCCACCCAGAAGAACAGGATTTCCGGGGCCGTCACGAGGTCGTCGGTGGGGTAGTAATAGTTGACGTCGGCGTTGTCCGGGTCCTTGAAGCCGTCGAACACGGAAATCGGCCACAGCCACGACGAAAACCAGGTATCGAGCACGTCTTCGTCCTGGCGCAAGTCGCTAATCTGCAGCGACTCATTACCACTCTGCTCACGCGCCAGTTGAAGGGCTTCTTCGTCACTGAGGGCCACTACGAACGTGCCGTCGGGCAGGTAGTATGCGGGGATGCGCTGGCCCCACCAGAGCTGGCGGGAGATGCACCAGTCGCGCACGTTCTCCATCCACACCCGGTACATGTTCTTGAACTTGGCGGGGTGCAGCTTCACGCGGTCGTCCTCCACCACCTCCAGGGCGGGGCCGGCCATGTCGGCCATTTTCAGGAACCACTGCATGGACAGGCGCGGCTCGATGACGGCGCCGGTGCGCTCCGAGGTCTGCACGATGCTGGCGTACTCCTCCACCTTCACCACCAGGCCGGCTTCGTCGAGGTCCTTCACGATGGTGCGGCGGGCGGCGAAGCGGTCTTGGCCCACGTAGAGCACGGCCTTCTCGTTGAGGAAGCCCGAGTCGTCGAGGATGTCGATAACCGGCAGGTTGTGCTTCAGGCCCAGCTCGTAGTCGTTCAGGTCGTGCGCCGGGGTCACCTTCAGCGCGCCCGTGCCGAAGTCGATGCTCACGTACTCATCCAGAATCACCGGAATTTCGCGGCCCAGCAGCGGAATCTGCACTTTGGCGCCGTGCAGGTGCGTGTACCGCTCATCGTTGGGGTTCACGGCCACGGCCACGTCGGCCATGATGGTTTCGGGGCGCGAGGTAGCCACGGTGATGAACTCTCCTTCGCGGCCCATTACCGGGTAGCGCAGGTGGTACATCTTGGCCATGGTGTCCTTGGGAATCACCTCCTCATCCGACAGCGCCGTGCGGCCCTGCGGGTCCCAGTTCACCATGCGAATTCCGCGGTAGATCAGGCCCTTGCGGTACAGATCCACGAACACGCGCAGCACGGCTTCGGTCAGGTCCGGCTCCATGGTGAAGCGCGTGCGCGACCAGTCGCACGAGGCGCCGAGCTTCTTGAGCTGCTCCAGGATGATGCCGCCGTACTTCTCCTTCCATTCCCAGGCGTACTTCAGGAAGTCCTCCCGCGAGAGGTCTTTTTTCTCGATGCCTCGCTCCTTGAGCATCTGCACCACCTTGGCTTCGGTAGCAATGGAGGCGTGGTCGGTGCCGGGCACCCAGCAGGCTTCCTTGCCCTGCATGCGGGCGCGGCGCACCAGCACGTCCTGAATGGTGTTGTTCAGCATGTGGCCCATGTGCAGCACGCCGGTTACGTTCGGGGGCGGGATGACCACCGAGTAGGCCGGTTTGCGCGGGTTGGGCTTCGACGAGAAAAAGCCTTGCTCCTGCCAGCGTTGGTACCACTTGTCTTCTACCTCGGCGGGCTGGTAGGTCTTTGGGATGGACATAGTCGGGTGAAATCGGTTCGGAATCGGCAAAAGTAGGCATTTCGGACCGGGGGCGGAAGTACTCGGCAGCCCGGCCGCGGTGCTGAACAGCTGTTTCCCTGTTTTGGATTTAATGCAGCTTTAACGTTGAACCCTTCCAGGAATCATAGCTTTGCGTTGCTGCCAAACCCAAAGCTGGGCAAGAATTGCCGAAGGCGACTTACTTTTAGGTAGCCAGTTTCTGCCCGTACCCCGCCAACGAGTTCAGATGTCTACTTTGTTTAGTCGCTGGAAAAAACCTGCTCCGGCTCCCGCCGCTGCTTCCGCTCCGGCTTCTTCCGCTCCCGCCGCCAATGCGCCGCACCAAGGCACCATCCGCGTAGGCATGGGCCAGCTGCTGGTGGAAGGCGGGGAGCCGCTGCGCAACCTCGACCGGGCCGCCCGCATGATTCAGGAAGCCGCCGAGCAACGCTGCGACCTGGTGCTGCTGCCCGAAACCCTGGACTTCGCCTGGACGCACCCCAGCGCCCTCACCGAAGCCCAGCCCATTCCCGGTCCCTACTCCGACCGCCTCTGCCAGGAAGCCGCCCGCCACGGCATCTACGTGTGCGCCGGCCTCACGGAGCGCGCCCCCGACGGCCGCATCTACAACGCCGCCGTGCTCATCAATCCGCAGGGCGACGTTCTGCTGAAGTACCACAAGATCAATCTGCTCACCGTCGAGCAGCCGTTCTACGAAGTCGGCACCACGCTGGGCGTCATCGACACGCCGCTGGGCCGGCTGGGGCTGAACATCTGCGCCGACAACTACCTCGACGGGCTGCCCATCGGGCACACGCTGGCCCGTATGGGGGCCGAAATCATTCTTTCGCCCTCGTCCTGGACGGTGGATTACTCCATCACGGAGGAAGACGACCCGTACCGCGAGAAGTGGATCAAGCCCTACCAGATTCTGGCCTCGCTTTACAACGTGGTCGTGGTGGGCACTACCTCGGTGGGCTACATCGTGGGCGGGCCCTACGAAGGCAAGAAGAGCATCGGCTGCTCGCTGGCCGTGTCGGCGGAGGGCGTACAGGCCCAAGGCAAGTTCAACGAGTTTGCCGGCGAGCTGATCGTGGCCGACCTGCCCCGCCCCCACCGCCCGGAACGCGGTACTGCCATCACGGAGCGCCTGCGCCAGCGCGGCTACCGCTTCGACGAACTTCCGTAACTTAAGCCTTCCCTCCAGTCTGCGCCCCACCCAGCGCCTTTTTCGCCTATCGACCCACGTTTACCCAATGCCAACCACCCCCGCTACGGCCACCATCGACTCACCCATCGACCGGCCGGCCCCGCACCCCGGCTACCGGTGCTGCACCCGCTGCATCATGGATACCACCGTGCCTGGTATTCAGTTCGATAGCTCGGGGGAGTGCAACTTCTGCGCCCTGCACGACAAGATGGAGCGCGACAACCCGCTGGGCGCCGCCGGCGAAGCCTACGTGCAAGAGGCGGCGGATGACATGAAACGCCTCGGCCGCGGCAAGAAATACGACTGCGTGCTGGGCGTGAGCGGCGGCCGCGACAGCAGCTTTACGCTGTGGTACTGCGTGGTGAAGCTGGGCCTGCGCCCCCTGGCCGTGCACTTCAACGACGGCTTCGGCAACCCCGTAGCCGGCGAAAACATGGTGAAGGCCTGCCGCAAGCTCGGCGTGGAGCTGCGCACCATCACCTCCGACTGGCGCGAGTCGAAAGACCTGAAGATTGCCTTTCTGAAGGCCTCGACGCCCGACATCGAGGAGGGCACCGACGTGGGCATTGCCACGGCCCTGTACGGCGTGGCGGCCAAGGAAGGCGTGCAGCGCATCATCATCGGGCAGTCGTTTCGCACCGAGGGCATTGCGCCACTGTCGTGGAACTTCCTCGACGGCAAGTACCTGAAGGCCGTGCACCGGCAGTTCGGTACGGTACCGCTGCGCAAGTGGAGCCCCACCGATCCGGGCTTCAACCTGGACCTGAAGGAAATGTTCTACTACGCGGTGGTGCGCGGCATCCGCACGGTCACCCTGCTCTACCACGTGCCCTACGTGCGGGCCGACGTGGACCAGCTGCTGGAGCGGGAACTGGACTGGGTAAACCCCGGCGCCCACTACTTCGACGACCTCTACCAGAGCGTCATTTATTACCTGAACCGCGTCAAGTTTGGCATCGACCGCCGCCTGTTCAACTACTCGGCGCTGGTGCGTTCGGGCCAGATGACGCGCGCAACGGCGCTGGCGAAGTGCCAGCACGTCAACGCCATCGAGGACGAGAAGGTCATCAACTTGTGCATCAAGCGCCTGGGCCTCACGCGCGAGGAGTTCGAGCAGATCGTGAATGCACCGGTCAAAACGTTCCGCGACTATCCCAACAACTACTCCCTGATCCGGCTGCTGCGCTGGCCCATCAAAGTAGCCAGCAAGCTGCGCCTGCTGCCCGAGTCGGCCTACGACAAGTACTTTAACTGCGGCACATAATCACGGATTTAGACGGATTCATCGGATTTCACGGATTTGGTGGACGATTGTCGTCCAGGTGGTGCCACGACTCTACAAGTCGTGGCACCACTTCGTTTACGCCGCACCGCCCGAAGGATGACCAAATATCCAGTCAGTTGTCCTTACCGGCAGCTTAAAACAGAAGCGCCACGGCTCAAAGCCGTGGCGCTTCTTCGTCCGGACGACAATCGTCCACCAAATCCGTGAAATCCGAACAATCCGTCTAAATCCGTGATTTAGGCCACGTGCAGCCAGTCTTTCTTTTGCAGCAGGCGCTCCTGGGTTTCGCGGTAGTCGGGGTCGTCCACGCAGCAGTCGACGGGGCAGACGGCCGCGCATTGAGGTTCTTCGTGGAAGCCCACGCACTCGGTGCACTTGTCCGATACGATGTAGTAGTACTCGTCGGAGACGGGCGTCTGGGGGGAGGTAGCGTCGACTTGCTTGCCGCCATCCACCTCCACGGTGCCTTTCAGCATGGTGCCGTCGGCCCAGCGCCAGTTCGCGCCGCCTTCGTAGATGGCGTTATTGGGGCATTCCGGTTCGCAGGCACCACAGTTGATGCACTCGTCGGTAATCATGATGGCCATGGCCGTAGGTCGTCAGGTTGAGAGTTCGAAGTAAGGCTGATACGCAGCGGCCGGGGCTTGAGGTTTGCTCACTCCACCCGACGTACGCGCAGGCGCGGTGCGCACAGCCCGGCAAAAGTAGTACCGGCCGCGCTTTCTTGCGAACTTTCGGCTTCGTTTCCCGCTTTTGCTACTCTATGACCCACGCCGAACGACTCGCGGCTTTCATCCGCCTTGGCCAGCGCCTGCGCACTCTCTCCGACGACGAACTGTACTCCCTCGCGGCCCGCGCCCGCAACCACAACCCGTGGTTCGACGAGCCCAACGTGCGCGCGGCCTTCGCCGGCGTAGCGGAGCTGCTGGATGCCGAGCCGCTGACGGCCTGGGCCACCCGCTACCCCGCCGAGCCCCAGGGCGAGCCGCGGCGCGTGGGCGTGGTGATGGCCGGCAACATTCCCCTGGTGGGCTTTCACGATATGCTCTGCGTGCTGCTGAGCGGCCATACGCTACTGGCCAAGCTCTCGGCCGACGACAACATCCTGCTCCGGTGGGTGGGCGCGCAGCTGCTGGAAATCGAGCCGCGCTTCGAGGACCGCCTGCGCTTCGTGGAGATGCTGCGCGAGGCCGACGCGTTCATTGCGACGGGCTCCGACAACACGGCCCGCTACTTTGAGTTCTACTTCAGCAAAAAGCCTCACCTGATTCGCCGCAACCGCTCCAGCGTGGGCGTCATTGCCGGCCTGGAGCCGCGCGAGGAACTGGCCCACTTCGGCGCCGACGTGTTTCGGTACTACGGCCTGGGCTGCCGCAACGTCTCGAAGCTGCTGGTGCCGACGGGCTACGATTTCCGCCCCTTCCTCGACGCCATGCAGTCCTGGGAAGCCGTCGATAACCACAACCGCTACCACAACAACTACGACTACCAGAAGAGCCTGCTGCTTGTGAACCGCGTGCCGCACCTCGACAACGGCTTTCTGCTGCTGACCGAGAGCATACAGCTCGTCTCCCCCATTTCGGTGCTGCACTACAGCGAGTACCAGGACGAGCAGGACTTGCGTCAGCAACTCACCGACATAGCTGAGAAAACGCAGGTGGTGGTATCGGTCAACGGCTGGTACCCGGGCTCGGTACCGGCCGGGCAGGCGCAGTGTCCGGGCGTGGCCGACTACCCCGATGGCGTCGACACGATGGCCTTTTTGACGTCGTTATCGTAGAAAAGCCAGCCGCGCCACTTTTTCTGACGTTCACGCAGCCTTCACCGGACGCGCCGTCTTTGGCACGGTTGTTTGTTCTCCGTTTACTGAACCTTCCGATCTGACATCCATGCTCATTGTCAATGAATCGGCCGAAACCGTTGCCAAAGAAACGATTCCGACCCTCCACTTCCCCCAAGAAGACGTCCTTCACACCCCCGACGAGCGTAAGCTGCGCCGCTTCGATGCCGACCGGGCCTGCGCCCTCGGCAACAACGAGCACGGTAAGCTCGACATCTATTTCAAAACCGCCGACGGGCAGACCAAGCGCGTGCAAACCACCGTTTGGGGCGTGCACGAAAGCTACCTCACCCTGAAAGCCGGCGTCACCCTCCCGATTCGCTCCATCATCGGGTTTGACTTCTATTAATCACGGATTCAGCCGGATTTTTTGGATTTCACGGATTTTGTGAACGATTACAGAGCCGAAGCTTTACAGCTTCGGCTCTTTCGTTTGAAAGCGGTTGAGCAGATATGGTCCCAAGCACAAACGCAAACAGCCCGGCCGCATGGCCGGGCTGTTTAGCGGACAATCGTCCACAAAATCCGTGAAATCCGACCGATCCGGCTAAATCCGTGATTAGATGCGCGACAGGGTTTTCGCAATCAGGTCGTTGACCGTCTGGTCGCTGTTTTCGGCAAATTCGCCGGTGGCGCGGTTGGCCACGATGGCGTTCAGCGACACGACTTCGTGGCCGAGCATGCGGCCCAGGGCGTAGTAGCCGGCCGTTTCCATCTCGAAGTTGGTCAGGCGGAAAGTGCCTTCGGCGTTGCTGTACTGCACGTGGCGCAGGCGCTCCAGCAAGTCGGGGTAGCGCAGCTCCAGGCGCAGCGAGCGGCCCTGCGGCCCGTAGAAGCCGGGGCAGGTGACGGTGTTGCCCGTGAACATACCCGCGCCGAGCTGCTCGCGCAGCAAATCGGAGCCGAGCACGCAGTACGGGCGGTAATCCAGCCCCACGGCCTGCTGCACGGCGGTGGCAAACTCCACTTCGGCGCCGGTTTCCACCAGCGGATAAAACTGCATCAAGGACTCCAGCCCGATGGCGTGCTCCGTGACCAGGTGCGAGCCGACGGGAATATCGGGCTGCAGGCAGCCGCTGGTGCCCACGCGGATGATGCGCAGGGCAATGCGCTCCTCCAAGGGCCGGGGCTGCCGCGTCACGAAGTCGATGTTGACCAGCGCGTCCAGCTCGTTGAGTACGATGTCGATGTTGTCGGTGCCGATGCCGGTGGAAATGACCGTGAGGCGCTTGCCGCGGTAATAGCCCACGTGGGTCACAAACTCGCGCTTGGACACTTCGGTCTCGATGGAATCGAAGTGCTGGCTCACGAGGCCCACGCGGTCGGGGTCGCCGACGGTGATGATGGTATCGGAAATGTGGTCGGGCAGCAGATTCAGGTGGTAGATGCTGCCGTCGCGGTTCAGAATAAGTTCCGAGGCGGGAATCGACATGGCGCTAGGGGCTCGGGTGAGAGTGAAGGTTTGGAAAGGTCTGTTTAGCTTCGGTCGAAACGGGTGCCCCGCAACTCGGTTCCGAAGTGATTAATACGGTCCTGCAATTCGCGTTTTTGCTGCAGGAAACGTTTGAGGGCAATGTTTCCGGCAGCGCGCTCGTCCAGCAGTTGATCTAGCTGCTGCCGTACGCGGGCTTGCGCTAGCATTACTTGGTACAAGCGCCAAGTGTTGCTTGTACGAAACTCGGCGAAGTTGAATGCGTCTGAGCGCGCTTCGCCGGTTACTTTCTCGAAGGAGTTTCCGGCCCGATTAGGAAAAGAAACCTGCTGACCAAATTCGAAGGAGGGCGCTCGGCGAATGTATTGTTCGAAGCCGGTAGCCTGAAAGCCCATGTGACCGTTGCGCAACTGTATCATCCATTCGTTTTCAAGTTTCCGCTCTATTCCATCTATTTCAAGGGCGTTTTCTTTTGATAACCCTTCAATGAAATCAAAGTCAAATTCTACATTCTGTACACCTAGAAACACAAGCGTCGCCGGTGCCACCCAGAAGGTAAAGCTGGTGCCGTCTACTTCAGGCTGATTCCACTGGAAGATGTAGTCAATATCCAGCAGCAGCTCCTGTCCCAGCAACCGCCAAGCATATACAGATGCATCATGCCAGCCCATTAGGTCGAAGTCAGCGTCCGTCCAAAGCCATTTTTCCACCTGGTATGCTTCTGGTGCTTCCATAAGCTGCAAACGTCGGGCAAAAAACGAAAAAACCGCGGCCGTGGCCACGGTTTTTGGTGACGTTCCAGCAAGGGAGCTTGCGCAGAGCTGCTTACGAACGCACCGGTGCGCGGTACGACGAAAGGCCCTGCTCGGGGTTGTAGTGGTTGCTAAGCTTGGGGTAGTTGCCGGTGCCGTCGTAGGGGCGCTTGTCGGGGTGCTGCTGGCAGGCGTCAGAGCAGGCGCCTTCGCGCTGCTCGGCGCAGCTTTCGCAGAGCACCACGTGGGCGTTGCAGTGCGGGTTGGCGCAGTTGACCATCCGCTCGTCCGGCTTGCCGCAACTGATGCAAGTAGCTACTACCGTCGGGTTCACCGTATTCACGTCCACGGCCACGCGCCCGTCGAACACGTAGCACTTGCCTTCAAAGTCCTCGCCGCCAGCTTCCAGGCCGTACTTGATGATGCCGCCGTGGAGCTGGTACACGTTTTCGAAGCCCTGATCCAGCAGGAAAGCCGAGGCCTTTTCGCACTTGATGCCGCCGGTGCAGTAAGTCAGGATTTTCTTGTCCTGAAACTGACGTAGCTCCTCCACCTTCTCCGGAAACTCGCGGAAGTTGCCGATGTGGAGCGTCACGGCGTTTTTGAAGCGGCCGAGGTTATGCTCGTAGTCGGAGCGCACGTCCAGGATGACGACGTCGTCCCGGTCTTTCATGGCCTTGAACTCCTCGGGCGAAAGGTGCACGCCGGTCCGTTCGTAGGGCTTGATGGCGGGCAGGCCCACGTGCACGATTTCGGGCTTGATGCGCACGTGCAGCTTCTGGAACGTGTGCGCGGGTGCCTCTTCTACCTTGAACTCCAGCGCCGCAAAACGCGGATCGGCCTTCACGGCCTGCATGTACGCCTCGCAGTCGGCCACCGTGCCCGACACCGTCCCGTTCAGCCCTTCACCGGCCACAATGATGCGGCCGCGCAGGTTCAGGCGCAGGCACAGGCGGTGATGCTCCTCGCGAAACGCCTCGGGGTCTTCGATGTGCGTGTAGCAGTAGTAAAGCAGTACGCGGTAATCCATTGCGGAGTAGTCAGTATTGAGTACTGAGTATTGAGACAACCGCCACTCAGCAGAAGTTCGGGGGTATTGCTGCCCCGATTGTCTCAATACTCAATACTAAGGTCTCAAGTCTAAACCTTGGTAGCGGGGTTGCCGAACACGGTTTGGTTGGCGGGCACGTCGGCCACGACCACGGCGCCGGCACCCACGCGGGCCTTGGCCCCGATTTTCACGCCGCCGACAATCACGGCGCCCGAACCGATGAAGGCCTGCTCACCGATTTCGGCGTCGGCGTTGATGATGGCGCCGGCCCCTACCTGCACGTAGTCGGCCAGCTGGGCGCGCACGTCCACCGCGGCGCGCACGCCGATCAGGCAGCCGTTGCCCAGTTTGGCATCGGAGGCCACCACGGCGCCGGCCGAAATCAGGTTGCCGTGTCCTAGCCAGGCATGCTCCGAGACGCTGGCCGCTTTGTGAATCGCGTTGACGGGCACCTGCTCGTACTCCTCGCGCAGCATGTTGGTCAGAGCCTTGCGGGAGGCGGTGTCCTCAGTAGCTACGAACACCTCGCACTTCTTGCCGAGCAGCTTGAGCATTTCCTCGTCGTCGGTGGCGCCCATGATGGGCACGTCGTGCAAGTCGGTGTCTTTCAGCTTGGGGTTGTCATCGAGCAGGCAGTACACCACCACGTCGTTGCTGCTGAACGCGTCGAGAGCGGCGGTGCCAACGGTTTGGGCACCGAGGATGATTACGGGATTTTCCATGCGCGAATCTTCGGGGAAGAGGCGCCCGGCCCGGGCGCCCTAAGCCGCAAAGATACGGCAAGGCCGCACGAAAACTACGGGGCGCTATTCGGTCGGGCGTAGCGCAGCACGTCCGACCCGGCCGAACACGCGCAAGCGGCGCAGCCAGCCCGAGGCCGTGGGCTGACTCACGAGCACGTATACCAGCAGCGGCAACCACGGCGCGCGGTAGCGGCTCAGCGTACCGAGGTTGGGCGTGCTGAGTCCCAGCAGCGCCGCCATCAGCAGGGTATACACCACGAGCGTGAACGTAACGGCAAACGGCATGGGCACCGAGCGGCGGCGTGCCCAGTCCCAGAGGGCCAGCGCGCTGAGTATTAGCAGGCCGAGGTTTTCCCAGGCGGCAAAGCCGTAGAATACACTGTCGCCCTCCCAGGCAAAGGGACGGTACAGGGCGCTGGCCACGGCTTTGGGGGTGTGGCGCAGAATGCTCTCGGCCGTGGGCGCCAGCTCCGGCAGGGCCACGTGCGGCCGGCCCAGGGATTTTACGCGCAGCGCCGCGTAGGTGCGCGTGAGCTGGCTGGCAAACTTGTTGAAGCGCAGCACGGGCACGACTTCGCTGCCCAGCCGCAGACCTAGCACAAACGTGGCGGCAAACAGCAGCAGCTGCCAGCGACGCCGGCGCAAAGGCACCAGCAGGAGCTGCCCCACCCGCACCACCGCCAGGCACAACAGCAGGGCCAGTAGCGCGCCGCCGAAAAAGAAACGCATCTTAAAGCTCAGCCAGGCGCCTAGCAGCGCCAGTGCCACCCAGCCCAGTCGCTGCCGCGGCTGCCCATACAGCAGTACCAGCGCAGCGGCCAACAGCGTGGCGCATCCGGCCAGCAGCAGACTTTCCTTCGTCAGTCCGCTCGACCAATACACCGCCGAAGGCCACAGCAGCAGCCCGATAATGGCCGCCCCGCGCGTGCCCGCAAACTGCCGGCTGAGTACTTTGGTTAGCAGCCAACAACCCAGGAAGCTGGCCAAGGACAGATACAGCGCCGTGACCAGCATCGAGCCCGCTGTGAGCACATTCAGGGCCGAGAGGACCTTGATGAAAAAGAACGTATTGGAGTAGCCGTGGTAGATCAGCCGGTTGCCTTCGTGCTGAAAGGTGTCCTGCCCCAGGGTCTGCAGCCATTGCCCGGGCGCCGCCCACAGCTGGTCCGTCAGGCGCCCGGCCCACAGGTGAAAAAAGCGCGCGTCCTCCGTCGGGCGCCACACGCTGACAGCCCCGGCCAGCAGGCGCAGCGCCAGGGTGGGCAGAAGCCAGCGGCGCAACGTGGGAATGGCAAGCTGGCGCCGTAGCCACCACGCCAACAGGCACAAGATGGCGGCGTTGCCGAGCAGCAGCAGGAGCAGCTTCACGTAGCGGACAGGGGCACGTTGCGTTGGAGGATGCGGCTGCCGATGGCGCAGTGCAGGCAGCGGCGCGGCTGGCAGTAGCCGCGCTGCAAAGCTAGCAAGCCCTGCGAGTCGGCGGCGGTGCGGTGGCGAAACTGCAGGGCTTCGTAGGGCGCCAGCACGCTGTTTTGCTCGCGCGGCAGCTGGGCCAGCAGTTCCACGGCGGCTTCTACGCCCTCCTGCTCCCCCACCGATTGGGCATAAGCCACCCGCAGGGGTACCACCACATTGCTGATGAGCAAATGGGCACTGCTGCGGCCCAGACCTGGCACCTTATCAGCGGGCACACCGGGGCGGTAATGCCGTTGCCAGTATTCCCCCACCGGCACGAGAAGCATCTTCTCCAGCGTCGCCACGTCGGGCGCATCGAGCAGCGGCTGAAACAGGCGGGGCTGCGCGTGCACCAGCGCCGCCAGCTGCGCCAGCCGCACGGTAGGAAAGTTGGCGGGCCGCAGACGCAGGAAGTTCCATTCATGCGGCTGCAGGGCCGCAGACAGTAGGCTGTATTTGTGCGCCAGAAAGTCGTATTCCTGCCGTAGATCAGCGCAGTACGCATCAGGAGCAGCAGCCACTGGTGGTAACAGGCCCGCCTGCCCGAACAGCAGCGCCTCGGTTTGGCGCTGGTCGTGGCGGTGGCGGCGCAGTACCGGCAGCGGCAGGGCCTGGGCCAGCCGGGTCAGCGGCTCGGTGTTCTTCTTGAAACCGAAGCCGGCGGCCAGCACCTGCCAGGCCGTGGTTTCCCAATCGTGGCCGGTGTGCTCGTGCAATTCCTGCACGGCGGCGGCTTTCTGCTCCACGCGCTCCAGCAGGGCCCGTTCGGTCATCATCAGCCGCGTGAGTTCGGGCACGGTGGGCAGGGCGCCGGCACAGGGCAACGGGGCCACGTCGGCCACGCTCATGAGGCTATGGTAGGCTTGCAGCAAAGTAGGCGCCAAGCGCGGCTGCAGGGCCAGGGCGGGCACTTCACTGCCGTTGGTGCGCTGCACGGGCGCATCAAAGGAGTGCACCACGTGCAGGATTACCTGGTCGTATTTTTTGTCCGTCTGGTGCTGGTGGCGCTGCCAGTCGGAGGCGCGCAGGTGAATTTCCACGGCTCCGTTCCACTCCACTTCGCCGATGATGAGGCGGGCACCCAGGAAATCCGGACCGGCGTCGGCGTTGCGGAAGCCGGGCTTGAGCACCAGGATAGGCTGGCCGTCTTCGGTTTGCAGATTGGTTTTGTCGAAATACTGGTGCTGCCAGACGTAGTGGATAAAATCTTCCTGCATAGCGGGCTAAAAGCGGTGAAAAGCCAAGTAGTTATAAACGAGCCACTAAATATAAGTGCTGGCTGGTATCTTGGCCGGCATCCACCAAGAACACCTTATTGCGGCAAGCATTTGACACCAGCGTAGCGGCTGATAGCACCCGCCGAGCTTTACAATTTATGTTCCGGGCACGCTTCGCCCGCAACTTCTGTACCCGCCACGTGCGGCGTGCCTTACTCCTATTGCACCAAGCGGCCGAAGCCGGCAATTTTAGCGCAGCCGGGTTTCTGGGGCAGGTTTATGGGGGCTTTTGGGGCCAACCAGCCGATTATGCCGCGGCCGTGCGCTGGCTGCGCCCAGCCGCAGACGCCGGGCATCGATTGGCGTGTCACAACCTGGGCGTTGCCTACGATAACGGCTACGGCGTCGGCAAAGACCTGTACCAAGCTTTTCATTATTACTCCTGCGCGACCGAGCTAGGCGACGTCGAAGCCATGCAGGCCGTCGGCAGCTTCTACTTTCGCGGCGAAGGCGTAGCTCAAAACTACGCCAGGGCGCGGCGTTGGTACCGGCGCAGTGCCCGGCACGGGCGCGCCGACGCCATGTGCGACCTTGCCCGCTGCTACCAGCGCGGCCTGGGCGGCCTGCGCAACCACCGCAAGGCAGTCTATTGGTTAGAGGCCGCGGTGGCCGCAGGTTCCACCCGAGCCCACGTCAACCTGGGAATAGAGTACGTCTACGAGGATTGCCAGAATTGGCCGCTCGTGCGGCATCACCTGGAACTAGCTGCGGAAGCCGGAGAAGTCCACGCCATGTACCTGCTGGGCCGTTGGGCCGCCGAGCAATGGGATGGCACTGGCAACTCTGCGGATGCCATGTTCTGGCTTGAAAAAGCGGCGGCTCAGCAGCACCAGCGGGCTATGTTGCGCCTGGCACAATTACAGGGCGAGGAATTTTAAGCTTACCGCCCAAGAACACCGCGGCCCGCCCCTGCCGGATGGCAGAAGCGGGCCGCAAGTAGTAATTGCTCAGGGGTGCCTAGCGCAGGTCAATCACCTTCACGCCTTTGTACTTGTTCTTGTCGAAGGTAAAGGTGCTGGCGTCCACCGGCGTGTTCGGCTCAAACTTCTTGATGGCGAAGGTGTAGCGGTTGCCGTTCTTCTTGAACATCTTCCAGCTTTTCACCGACTTATCGGCCTTGCTCACGTTCAGGCGCACTTTGTACACCTGGTTGTTGTGGTCCTCGGGCGAGAGTTCGATGACGTCACAGGCGACGCCGCCTTCCTTGGTTTCACCGGCGTAGGCGTACTTATAGCCCTTCTTGTAAAGGGTATAGATCTGCGAGGGGTTGATGTCCTGGTCTTCCGGCTCGTAGTCCGACACGTTGACTTCGTTTTCCGACTTCATGTAGGTCCACATCGTCTTGCCGTCGTTGATGACTTCCTGGCCGTTGAGCTTCAGGCGAAACTTCGTGCCGCTGACGATGATGTCGCCGCTCATGTTTTCCTTCACCTTGGCCGTCTGGTTTTCCAGCGTCTGCGTGAACGAGGCCTTGAACGCCTTCATGCCCTGATACTTGGCGCTCATCTGGTCCAGAATCTTACCAGCCTTGGGGTCCTGCTGCGCCAGCGCTACCTGCGAAAACGAAGCGGCGAGGGCCAGCAGGGCAACTAATTTTTTCATGGGAGAGGGAGAGAGTTCAAAAGAGAACTGCGACTATGAGACGTACAAAACGTGAGTTTGTTTAAAAGAAATCCACAAAACCCAATTTTGGCCGTTTAGGCGCCGCAGTGCGGTTACTTCGGCAGGCTATTCAACAACTGTTCCAAAGCGTACTCGTCCGGAATAAGTACCTCCCGCGCCTTGCTCCCTTCGAAGGGCCCCACGATGCCGGCGTGCTCCAGCTGGTCGATGAGGCGGCCGGCGCGGTTGTAGCCCAGCTTGAGCTTGCGCTGAATCAGCGAGGTGCTGCCCTGCTGGTGTAGCACGATAACTCGGGCTGCTTCCTCGAACATGGAGTCGCGGTCCGTGGGGTCGAAGTCCGAATCCCCGCCGCCGGAGTCGCCGTCGGCGCCGGCTACTTCGGGCAGCAGGTAGGCATCCGGGTAGCCCTGCTGCTCACCCACGAAGTCGCAGAGGCGGTCCACCTCCGGCGTGTCGATGAAGGCGCACTGCACGCGGATAATGTCCGAGCCCTGCGAGATGAGCATGTCGCCCTGGCCGACCAGCTGGTCGGCGCCGCCGGCGTCGAGGATGGTGCGCGAGTCGATTTTGCTGGTCACTTTAAAGGAGATACGGCAGGGGAAGTTGGCCTTGATGATGCCGGTAATCACGTTTACCGAGGGGCGCTGGGTAGCCACGATGAGGTGAATACCAATGGCGCGGGCCAGCTGCGCGAGGCGGGCAATGGGCGTCTCGACTTCCTTGCCGGCCGTCATCATCAGGTCGGCCAGCTCGTCAATTACCAGCACGATGAAGGGCATGAAGCGGTGACCCTTCTTCGGGTTCAGGCGCCGCTCCACAAACTTGCGGTTGTACTCCTTCAGGTTGCGGCAGCCGGCGTCCTTGAGCAGGTCGTAGCGGCGGTCCATTTCCATGCACAGCGAGTTGAGCGTGTGCACCACCTTCTTGGTGTCGGTGATGATGGGCTCCTCGGTGTCGGGCAGCTTGGCCAGGAAGTGCCGCTCGATCTTGTTGAAGATGCTCAGTTCCACCTTTTTCGGGTCGACGAGCACAAACTTCAGGTGGGCGGGGTGCCGCTTGTAGAGCAGCGAGGCCAGAATCACGTTCAGGCCCACCGACTTACCCTGGCCCGTGGCACCGGCCATGAGCAAGTGCGGCATCTTCGCCAAATCGACCACGAACACCTCGTTGGTGATGGTGCGGCCGAAGGCAATGGGCAAATCCATTTCGGTGTGGGCGAACTTCTCGGTGCCGAACACCGAGCGAATCGACACCATTTCCTTCTTGGTGTTCGGTACCTCGATGCCGATGGTGCCCTTGCCCGGAATGGGCGCGATGATGCGGATACCGAGGGCCGCGAGGCTCAGGGCAATGTCGTCTTCCAGGCTCTTGATCTTGCTGATGCGCACCCCGGCATCGGGCACGATTTCGTAGAGCGTGACCGTGGGGCCGATGGTGGCTTTGATGGAGGCGATGTTGATGCCATAGTGGCCCAGCGTCTCCACGATGCGGTCTTTGTTGGCTTCCAGTTCCTCCTTGCTTACCTGCGCTTTGGGCACGCCGTAGTCGTTGAGCAGCTCCAGCGTGGGATATTGGTAGCGCGAGAGGTCCAGCGTGGGGTCGTAGTTCACGTTGGGCATCTGCTCGGCGTCCTCGTCCTCCTCGGCAATGACGGCCATGTCGGCGCCGGCGGCGGGGTCTAGCTCGCCCGGCTGGGTTTTCTCGATGCGCAGCTCGGGCTCGGGTGCTACTTCCACCTCGAACGACGGGCCTTTGGTGGGCGCTGCCGGGCTAGTAGCCACGGGCAGCGGAGCGTTGTCATCGACCAGGTCGGCTAACGACAGCGGCGTGGGCACGCGCGGGGACGTAGGCACCACCGGCTCGGCCACGGGTGCTTCGATGGAGAAGCTGGGTCCCGAACTCAGCGCGGCGGCAACCGGAGCGACAGCCGCCGCGGCAGCGGGCACTGCGGCCGCAGCCGAAGCTGCAGTGGTAGCAGCCAAGCCACTCAGCCCCAGCGAGACAGTGCTGCTGGCGGCCGAAGCGGCCGGAGCCGACGTCACTTCCCACGGCGGGGTATCCTCGTCGGCGTCCACCGTCAGGGGCACGCTTGGGCGGGCGGGCGCAGCTTGTACCGGCTCGGGCTTAACCTCCGGCTTCGCGGCAGTGGGCCGGCTGACTTCCGCCACGGGCCCAATGTTGCGCACGGTAAAGCCCAGGTCGTTTTCCTCTTCTTCGTCGTCGAAAGCGGCGGCCGGACTGGCCGCCACGTTGGCGCCTTGCGCGGGACGCTTGTCCGGCAGCGGCTCTTCGCCGGGCAGCGCGTCCTCATCCGCATCGGCGGCGCGGCGCGGCAGGTTCAGGCTAGTCACGTTGAAGAAGCCAACCACGAAGGAAATCAGCAGGAAAGCCAGCAGCAGCACCGTGCCCCAGCCAATGAGGCTATCCAGCCACAAAGCGGCTTCGTAGCCCACGCGGCCGCAAAGGAAATCGAGGCTGTGGGCGGTGCGCGGGTCGGTGTCGGGCGTTTGGATGCTGAGCACGAGGTAGCCCAGCAGCATGCTCAGCCAGAGCATGGCAAACAGGCACACGGCCGAAACGAAGCTCAGCGACACCTCCTGCCGGCGGAACACAATCTTGTAGCCAGCGGCAAACGCTACCGGGATGACGGCGAAAGCAGCCAGACCGAAGCCCTGCAGAATCAGCTTGTGGGCCAGCCAGGCGCCCAGCAGCCCCAGCCAGTTGCCCGACTCCTGCCCGGCTTCCTTGAGCGGCGTCTGGCTCAGCCCCTCCACCACGCTCTGATCGGCGTGCCCGGTGAAGAGGTAGGAGAAAAACGCAATGGTCAGGTACAGCGAGGCGAGCAGGAAGAAAAAGCCGGCAAACAGCTGAAAGCGCCGGTCGCTCACGAAGCTCAGCGCCCCGCCGAAGTTGGGGAGCTTGAGCGGCTTACGCGGCACTCGGGGCGCGGCTGGAGCCGCGCGACGAGGCTCCCGTTCGCGGGGAGCGGGTTCAGGGGCAGCGGCCTTCGGTTGATTGCGCGCCGGGCGGGGTTCGTTCGTGGCCCGAGGAGCCGAGCCGTTCGCGGGTTTGTAAGTATTCTTTGCCATTTAGACGCACCAAAGGGCCGAAATTACGGGTTTGTGGGGAGATGAGCGGAGGCGTGCAGAAGCGGATGGGCAGATGCGCCCGGAGAAAATCTTAGTAGTCAACGTTTCCAGCCCCGGGCTGATTGCCCATGGCCATTCCGCTCACCGGCTGCCTCACTTCATAAATATACAAGCCCCAGTACGCCGACGGCTCGGTGAAGTACCCAACGGGCCGCAGCCCGGCCCCTGCCGGCCGCGCCAGCCGCGCCGCCGACAGCACATAACGCCCGCCCAGCCGCCGAAAAGCCGCCGCATCGAAGTGCCAGTCCTGCACCACGGCGCTATCCTGCCGGGCCACGCGGAAGTTGCGGCCCAGCTCAGCGGCGTAGAGGTAGCAGCGGCTGCCCCAGTCATCGAAGTAATGCCGCAGCTCGGGGCTTTTGGCCAGCTCGCCGGCAATAAGGGGCCGGAACTGGTGCTTGTAGCTGAGCGGGTAAGTGCTCTGGTAGCTGTCGAGGGTGTAGAAGCCGCTGAGCTGGGCCACGCTGGGCGGCAGGCCAAGCGTGGCGACGCGCCAGGCGGAGGCGGGCTGCCCACTGCGTTGCTCCAGCGCCGTACGCACGCGGCTCAGCAGCTCAGGCGCTACATATTGGCGCCACGTGGGCTCGTGCGCGGCCGGGCGGCCGGCCCACAGGCGCAAGTTATGCCCCCACTCGATGTTGTTGGCCAGCCCCAGGAGCAACTGTAGGCCGACAAGGCTGGTCCGCCAGCGGCCGGATGGCAGCTCACGCAGGGCCAGCACCCACAGGCCAAACCACAGCAGGGGCGTAAGGAAATGAAAGCGGCTGAGGTTGAAGGCACCCAGGGAAGGCGCCACGCGCTGCACCGGCGCCATCAGCTGCGGGTAGAAACCGCAGAACACCGCCAAGGCCAGCAGCCCCAGCAGCCACCCGCTTACCACGCGCCCCCAGCCCGGCGCATAAGTCTCGGGCTGCCGCCGACGCGCCCATGCGGCCACTGCCAACGTCAGCAGAATAACGCCGCGAAAAAAGCGGCTGGCGTGGTATTGTCCCCAGGCAAAGTACTGCCACGCGCTGCGCAGTCCGGCGCCGATGCCCTTCGGCGCCAGCTCGGCCAGGCGAAATTCCACGCGGTGCGGCGCGTACTGCGGCCGCAGCAGGGTGGCGCTCAGCAGCGGCCACTCCACCACCACGTAGCTCAGCGTGAGCACCCCTACCCCAGCCCAGGCCGCCCAGTGTAGGCGGCGCGTGCGCCACACATCCAGCAGCAGCAGCAGGCCCAGGGCGGCCACCACGAAAAAGCCGGCCAGCACCAGCATCGACCAGAACGGAAACAGCACCAGGATCAGCCAATCCGGCCAGCGGCCGCGGCCGGCGCGCAGGTTCAGCACGGCCAGCACCGGCCAGGGCGTGCCCAGGGCTGAGAGACCGTACATATTGTGGGCGGGCAGCACGGCCCAGGCCAGCGCCACGCTAGCGGCCAGCAGCCGCTCTTGCGGCTCGGGCAGGCCGTAGCGGCGCAGCAATAGGTACATGCCCAGCAGGGCCAGCAGGCGCACCAGCACGTCGTTGGCCCAGTACGCGGCCACAGGCGGCAGCAGCCCGAACAGGCCCACGGTGGCGTTCAGGCCGGAGCGCTGCGCGCTGCGCGGCAGCCCGTTCATAATGGAGGGAATGGTGGCTTCGGGACGGTAATCCAGAGCCAGGCCGAAGCGGTGCAGCAGCACGGGCACGCTGACTTCGGCGTCGAGGTTGTCGTCGAGCGTCACGTAGCTATCGGCGCCGCGCAGCAGGCAGGGCAGCCACAGCAGCAGCAAAACCAGCAGGGCCCACAGCCACGGACGGCGGGCAACAAACGGGGGCAAGGAATTCATGGGCCGCAAAGGTCGCAGGCAAACCCAACCTTTTCGCGCGGGGCCCGATTATATAACCTAGTGCCGCTGCTGAGTTGAATTATTGGTTTTTAACTGAACGTCCGCCATGCGCCTACTGGACTTATACAATCAGGACGAGCAGCTCTACTGCTCCATTCAGCTGGACCGGGCCAATGAATGGATTTACGCCACGTGGATGGGCTACGTGCCTACCGACGACGCGGAGCGCGGCGCCGAGGCCTACCTCTCGTCACTTAAGCACTTCACCTGCCCCTACCTGCTCAACGACAACAGCCGCATTTCGGGCCCGTGGTTCGACTCCACCACTTGGCTGGAACACGTGTGGGCACCGGTGGCCTCGGAGTTGGGGCTGCGCTACATAGCCCACGTCACGCCGCCCGACATGCTGGATACCACGGCCGACGTAGCCGACCGCCGGCCGTTCGGCAACCAGTTTGAGCTGCAGATTTTCGACGACATGGCCGCCGCGCAGGAGTGGCTGCACAGCAAGCAGCAGCTCATCCGCCAAGCCGGCTAGTGCTTCGCACCGTGCTAGCTGCGCGGGTGAAAGGCCGTGATGACCTGCCGCAGGTAGTCGCGGTCGAGGTGGGTGTAGATTTCGGTGGTGGTGATGCTCTCGTGGCCCAGCATTTCCTGCACGGCGCGCAAATCGGCCCCGCCCTCGATAAGATGGGTGGCGAAAGAGTGCCGGAAGGTGTGCGGGCTGATGGTTTTGCCGATGCCGGCTTTGGCGGCCGTGTCCTTGATGATGTTGAACACCATCACCCGCGACAAGCCGCTGCCGCGCCGGTTCAGAAACACGATGTCCTCGGAGCCGCGCTGCACCTCCAGGTGGCAGCGCACGCCCTCCAGGTACAGGCCCACGTGCTTCAGGGCGTCGCGGCCGATGGGCACGAGGCGTTCCTTGGAGCCCTTGCCGAGCACGCGCACGAAGCCCTGGTCGACGTACATATTCGACAGGCGCAGCCCGATCAGCTCCGACACGCGCAGCCCTGAAGAATACAGTACTTCCAGCATGGCGCGGTTGCGGGTGCCCTCGTTGGTGCTCAGGTCGATGGCGGCCAGCATTTGCTCGATTTCCTCGTAGCTGAGCGTATCAGGCAGCTTGCGCCCCAGCTTCGGCGACTCCACCGTGTCGGTCGGGTCGACGCTGGCCAGGTCCTCGATGAGCAGAAATTTGTAGAACGCCCGCAGCCCCGACAGCGTCCGGGCCTGGGAGTTGGCCGTCAGCTCCAGCTCGCCCAGCCAAGCCAGAAAGTCGCGGATGATGCGCGAAGTCACCTGATCGGGCCGCGCAGGCAGCTTGCTGATATCCAGGTACTGGCGCAGCTTGTCCACGTCGCGCACGTAGGCCTCGATGGAGTGCCCCGACAGCGACTTTTCCAGTCGCAGGTAGCCTTCAAACTGCTTCAGGGCAATGTTCCAGTTCAGCGCCATAGGGCGACAAAGGTAGACCACAGAGGCCAACGGATGATTTTAACGGATAAAACGGATTCGTTTAGGTCCGTCACCGCCTAACGGCAGCTGCCGTTGCCAAGCCGGCTGCCGCGCCCAGCTGGCCTGTTGAACCCGATTGCGGCTGAACGAATCTGTTTATCCGCTACGACTAGGTTACATCTGCCCGCATCCGTTTTATCCGTTAAAACCATCCGTTGGCCTCTGTGGTCTACCTTGCAGCCTTCGCCTTGGTTTCTCCCCACTATGCAAATCCTGATCATCAACGGTCCCAACCTCAACCTGCTCGGCCGCCGCGAGCCGGGCATCTACGGCACCCGCTCCTTCGACGACTACCTGCCCGAGCTGCAGGAAGCTTTTCCCGACTTTACCATCGAGTATTTCCAGTCCAACCACGAGGGCGAGCTGATCGACAAGCTGCACGAAGTGGGCTTCAGCTACCACGGTGTGGTGCTCAACGCGGGCGGCTACACCCACACCAGCGTGGCCCTGGCCGATGCCATTGCCGCCATTAATACCCCGGTGGTAGAAGTACACCTTTCGAACGTGGCCGCCCGGGAGGAATTCCGCCAGCGCAGCCTCATCGGGCGCAACTGCGTGGGCTGCATCAGCGGCTTCAAGCTGGAAAGCTACCGGCTGGCGCTGCAGTACTTCCAGAACCTGCGCCCGCGCCGCGTAGGGTTTAAGGTGTAAAACAAACGGCTGCACTGGCCGTCATTCCGCGCATCAAGCGGCGTCAATTGGTCTTGGTCTGTAGACACGCCGATAACACAAGCCCCGCCCGAAACTAGCTTCTGCAGTTTCGGGCGGGGCTTGTGTTATCGGGTAGTATACGCTTTGCCGTTGTGCTACCAGAGGAAGGATTGCTTCGCTTCGCTCGCAATGACTGCCAGTGCTAGCGCTGCATGGCAATGAAGCGGCAGAATTCCCGTTTGTGGAAGCTATCTGCGGTCTACCTTTGCCGCTCCCCTCCTAGCCTCTCACACCTATGTATACATTCAACCCCGGTCCGTCGCAAGTGTACCCCGCTATCAAGCAGTACCTGACGGCCGCCTTCGACGAGGGTTGGCTCTCGGCCCCGCACCGCGGCGAGCGGTTCACGGCCCTGGTACGCCAAACCATTGCCGAGCTGAAAACCAAGCTCAACATTCCGCAGGATTACATGGTGTTCTTCACCTCCTCGGCCACGGAATGCTGGGAAATACTGGCCCAGAGCCTCACCAAAAAGCGCAGCTTCCACCTCTACAACGGCTCCTTCGGCGAGAAGTGGATGGACTACGCCCAGACGGAGCACCCGCTCAGCGACGGCCACCAGTTCGGGCTGGAAGAAGTACCCGATCCGGCCCTGATTCCGGAGGACGCCGACCTGGTCTGCATCACCCAGAACGAAACCAGCACCGCCACGCAGTTGCGCGACGGGGCCGTGCTCAACCTCTACAACCGCTGCCAGCAAACCGGCGCGCTGCTGGCCGTGGACGTTACCTCCTCGCTGGGCGGCATTCAGCTCAAGCACATCAAGGCCGACGTGTGGTTTGCCTCGGTGCAGAAGTGTTTCGGGATGCCGGCTGGTCTGGGCCTGCTCATCCTGTCGCCGCGGGCCATTGCCCGGGCCCGCGAAATCGGGGAGAAAGGCCACTACAACTCGCTGGTGAGCATGTACGAGAAGATGCTCAACCACCAGACTACGCACACGCCCAACGTGCTGGCCATCTACCTGCTCTGCCGCGTGCTGCTCGACCGCGCCCCCATCAAGGCCATCGACCAGCACCTGCGCGAGCGGGCCCAGCGGCTGTACCAGTTCTTCGAGGACAACCCGCAGTTTCAGCCCCTGGTGCAAAACCCCGAAACCCGCTCCACCACGGTGGTAGCTGTGCAGGCCCCGCCGGCCCTCATCGACGAGGCCAAGCGCCGCGCCGCCGCGGCCGGCCTCACGCTGGGCAGCGGCTACGGGCCCTGGGCCAAGACTACGTTCCGCATTGCCAACTTCCCGGCCCTGCCCGATGTGGCCTTCGAGCAGCTGCTGCAACTGCTCGGGACGCTGCCAGCGGTGGCGTAAGCGCCGGCAGAATGTTCTGCCTCGGCCGCGGCACCTCGCGTGCTGATGCTGCCTGCTACCTTTGCCGCTCTACCAAGCCAACCCTCCGGCACGTCACCACGCGAAATGCTTCGGCAGCGCCTGGCCTGACGCGCCGGAGTGTTTCGCCTGAGCCTTTGCCATGCCCGATTTTGCCTCCCTCTTCTCGCTGAAGCAGATTTCCTCGGTGACGCTGACCTTGTTCGCCATCATCGACATTCTGGGGTCCATTCCCATCATCATTCAGATTCGCCAGCGCGAGGGCCGCATCAATTCCGAAGTGGCGACGCTGGTGGCGGGCGTCATCATGGTGGTGTTTCTGTTTCTGGGGCAGAGCATTCTGGCGCTGTTCAGCGTCGACCTGGCCTCGTTTGCCCTGGCCGGCTCGCTGATCATTTTCTTCATCGCGCTGGAAATGGTGCTCGGCGTGGAAATTTTCCGGCACAATACGCTGGCCAGCGGCACCGGCTCCATCGTGCCCCTGGCCTTCCCGCTCATCGTGGGGGCCGGCACCATGACCACGCTGCTTTCGCTGCGGGCCTTGTACTCGCTACCCAACGTGCTGGTGGGCATCGTGGTGAACTTGGTGTTCGTGTACCTGGTGCTGAAAAGCAGCGCCTGGATCGAGCGGAAGCTGGGCAAGGCAGGCGAGGACATTCTGCGCCGCGTCTTCGGCGTAATTTTGCTCGCCATTGCCATCAAGCTCTTCAAGCAAAACTTTTGATAGTTGATGAGTTTGTGAGTTAATGAGTTCTGCTCTCCCATTCCAACTCATCCTCTAACTCATAAGCCCTCTAACTCCTACCCTCCCCAACTCCTTAACTTCCCTTGATTTACCTCTTTACCGACGGTTCTTCGCGCGGCAACCCGGGACCGGGCGGCTACGGCGCCATTCTGCGCTTCGGCCCGCACGAAAAGGAACTCACCCAGGGCTTCCGCCTGACCACCAACAACCGTATGGAGCTGCTGGCCGTGATTATCGGCCTGGAAGCCATTACGCGGCCTGAGTTGCCCATCACCGTCGTCACGGACTCCAAGTACGTGGTGGACGCGGTGGAAAAGCGTTGGGTATTTGGCTGGGAGAAGAAGCCGGACTTCGGCAAAAAGGCCAACGAGGACTTGTGGCGGCGCTTCCTGAAAATCTATCGGCAGCGCAAGGTGCAGTTTAAGTGGGTGCGCGGCCACAACGGCCACGCCGAAAATGAGCGCTGCGACCAGCTGGCCGTGGGCAGCGCCACCCAAGGCCGCCTGCTGGTAGACGAGGGCTACGAGCTCATCGAGGCCAAGCGCGCATAAGCCACCGTCGGTAGGGAAGTTCCATCACTGCTGCTCTAATGCTGCTATTGCAGCTCCGATAGCGGCCCCTGGCTTTTCCTGTCTCAGCGCTTTGCCAGCCAGGAACACATCATCCGCCTCCTTAATTACGGCTCCGCCGTGCCCAACGACTACTTTCAGTTCAAGCACTTCCGCATCGAGCAGGCGGCCTGCGCCATGAAGGTGAGCACCGACGCCTGCCTGCTCGGGGCAGTAGCGGCCGTGGAAGGCGCCACGCGTATTCTGGATGTAGGCACCGGCACGGGCCTGCTGGCGCTGATGGCGGCTCAGCGCAACCCCACGGCCCGCATCGAAGCCGTGGAAATCGATGCCGGGGCGGCGGCACAGGCAGTGCAGAACACGGCGGTCAGCCCCTGGGCGGCCCGCATCCAAGTGTACGCGCAAAGTCTGGACGACTTCGCCGCCACCCAACCCGGTGCCTTCGACCACATCCTGAGCAACCCGCCCTTCTTCCGGCATTCTCTCCGCTCGCCCGATGCGCAGCGCACTGCGGCCCGCCACGCCGCCGATGACACGCTGAGCTTCGCCGAGCTGGCCGGCTTTGCCGCGGCTCACCTCACCCCTACCGGCCGCTTCACGGTGCTGTTACCTCCGCCGGAGATGCAGGAGTTTGAGCGCGAAGCCCGCCGCGCCGGCCTGTCGCCGGTTACTCGCCTGGTGGTACATCACCGGCCGGGCAGCAAGCCGCTGCGGCACGTTACGGCTTTTGGCCGCCACTCAGAAGCGGTCAGCACCGCGGCCTTGTACATCCACGCTGCCGACGAGAGCTACTCCGCGGAGTTTCGGGCGCTGCTGCGCGACTTTTACCTCGCTTTTTAGGGTTGGGGCCTAGCTGCCCAGTTTTTTCAGCAACAGCTCCTCGGCGCGCTGGCGGTGGCCGGCATGACCCGTCCGCAGCGCATCCACTATGGAGAGCAGTTCGTGCAGCCGTTCGTCGTGGTGGGCCGCCGCGGGCGCCCCGGCGTACAGCGGCTCGATGGCGGCTCCGACCACCGGGCCGTCGGCGGCGGGCCAGACGTAGGGCGGCAGTGCCTGGGGCAGCTGCAGAGCCGGTACAACGCTGTGGGCCGTGGGCACGCCCGGGCCGTGGGCGCCGGGACGGGCAGGAAAAACGTAGGGTAAGCCGTGCACCAGCAGGCGCAGCAGGGGCGCGCGGCGCACGGTGCGGCCGTCGTCGAGCAACAGACCAGCGTAGCGGCGGCGTCGGAGATTTCGGCGGGACTGATCAGAAGGGCAGAGGCCAGGTCTTTGCCCTGCCAGGAAGCAGCGTCGAGGGTGGTAATCTTCAACAGCACTGCTACATCCTGGGGCCGCATACCGTTGTGCTTGCGCATGGCAAAAACGGGGCTAGAAGGTCGAAATTCGCGATTCACAAACTGCGAATCAGAGCTGATCTAGGGCCAGCGGAACGAAGATAAAGGAGCCTACTTCGCAAAAGCAATTTTATTTATAATTATTCTAAATAAGTCTTGTGGTGTAAATCAGCGCTTTTACTTTTGGGTACTTCTCGCCGTTTTCTGCCCAACGCCGCGGAAGCATCGGTACGGCAACGTTTGCCTGTGCCGGTCGGCTGCGAGACATCAACCGCAAGCAGTTGTCCGGTGTCAGGCAAAGGCGGCAATGCCCATCCAGGATATTCCGCGTGCTGACAACGGGCAGCTATAAAAGCCTTCACCCCATGCGCCACTGCCTGCACTCCAACGAATTCGGCTGCGCCCTGCGCTGCCCCAGCGGCTGCTGCGTCCACTTGTACTTCGGCAACGTGGCCCTAGCCGTCAAGCCCCACGAGCTACCGCCCTGGCTGCACACTGTGCAAGACCTTTACAGCCGCCACGCCCTCGACGCCTTGGCCGAGCCCGACACGCGCCGCATCAGCCTGTGCAGCCCCGTCGACAACCTCACGCTGGTGTTCAGCCTCAACGAGCTGGTCTGGCTCCACGACTTGCTCACCAGCACTACCATACTGCTGGAAGTAGAGCGGATCTTGGCCGCTTCGTAGTGCTACGCGGCCCGGCCTATCTTATACCGGCGGCCAGCGGCCTATTACTCTTCGCCCGGCAGCAGCGTGTGCAGCTGCCGCAGCTTTTCCTGGTGCAGGTTGTCCAGCAGATCGGCCGACAGGGCGCTGAACTCGGCCCGGGGATAATGCCGCGACACCCGGCCATCGGCCAGCACGGTGATGTCGTCGCAGAGCTCGGTGAGGGAGGCAAGCAGGTGCGAAGTCAGCAGCAGACCGGTACCCTGCCGCCGCAGTCGGCGCAGGATTTCCATCAGCAGCAGGTTGGCTCCCAGGTCCAGCCCGTTGAAGGGCTCATCCAGAATAAGATAGTGAAAGGGCTGCGCCAGCAACGGCAGCAGAGCGAGCTTCTTCTTCATGCCCGCCGAATACGTCTCGGCGTACTGATCGAGGGGCAGTTCGAGCAGCTCGTTCCAGGCATCGAGCCCCTTCACGGGTTGCCGGCGGGCCTGCAAACAAAAGCTCACGTACTCGCGGCCCGTCAGGCGCGGGTAGAAATACGGCTCGTAGGGCAACAGCCCGGTGCACTGCCGAAGGGCCATTCCGCTGCTTTCCCGCACTTCGCCCCGGTAGCCGGTCAGCAGCCCGTACAGACAGTGGAGCAAGGTGGTTTTGCCCGCGCCGTTGGCGCCCACCAGGCCGTGCATCTGCCCGGGCCTCAGCTCCAGGCTCACGCCGCGCAGCACTTCGCGGCGGTCGTAGGCGTAGTGCAGGTCCTGTACGCTAATCATAACGGAAGGTATTGAGGCGGTAGCGGCTGCGCCACAGCAGCCCCACCAGCGCGGCGGCTAGCAGGGCCACGTACACCGAATGCACCAGAATCAAAAAGGACAAGGCCACCACGCCGCTCTGGGCGTAGCGCATAATGGTGACGTGGGGATAGAACGTGTACTTGGCCAGCACCACCAGCGTCAGCACCGTGAGCGACCAAAGAGACAGCAGCACTGCCCCGCCTCCACCGGCCGGTCCCAGCGCCATCGGGACCAGAAAAGGCGCCGCCGTGAGCAGCCAGTATAGCGCGGCCCAGCCCAGCCGGCCCCGCAGCCACGCCGCGGCGCTACGGGCCCCGGTCAGTAGCATCGGGGCGGGTTCGGGTGTGTCGTAGAAGCTCATAACTACCAGCAGCCAGGCCGCCAGGCACAGGCCCGGCGCCACGGCCACGTGGCGTTGCCAGCCGGCCACCACTAGTAGCCCCAGCCATACGGGCCAGCCCAGGTGCCGGCGCAACCCACTCACCCATTCAAATACCTCGCTGCGCACCGCACTGCGCCGGGCCCGCTGGGTGCGCTCCATGGCCGGGGGCAGCCACGCGCACGCTGGCGGCAGGGCCATGGTAAGCAGGGTGCTCAGCCAGTAGCCGTGGCTGGCCAGCAACAACGCTACCACGGCGCCCAGCAGCCCATACTCACCGGCCAGCCAGCGGCGGTAATGCGGAGCGGTGAGTTGTAGAAAGGTCAAGTCGGCGCGGCGGCGGTGGGCAGCGGCCACGCTCAGCAGCACCAACGCCGGCACCGCCCATTGCCAGGCTGGCGACGTGCCCAGCACCAGCCACAACTGCCGCACCGCCGACCCCATCAGGGCCAGTAGCAACAACGCCCGCCACCAGCCCAGCTCGGCCCACTGCCGGAGTTGGGTGCGCAGGCGCAGCAGCAGGTAGTCTTTCATCGGGCCGATAACGCCGCCAGCCTAGGCCAGCGCGTGTTCCGATTCCACAAACTCGATTCCGTATTCCTGGGCCAGCTCCTGCAGGATGGGCGCGTACACGTCGGCATGCACCGGCACCACCACGCCGCGGTGCGCTACTTCGCCCCGGGCCAGCCGGCGCACGGCCATGCCCAGGGGCAAGCCCACCGTCTTGGCCATGGCCGTGTGCACCGCGTCGTCGCCGATGACGACCAGGGAAGACGTGCGCCGCTGCACGGCACCGCCATCGGCCGGCAGGTACTCAAACAGGTGCTGCATCACAATCATATCGTGGTCCTGGGGCTGCAGCTGCCAGCGCGCCGTGAGCAGGCGCTCCAGCAACTGGGCCGGCGTGGCATCGGGCAGGCCCACCGGCTCGGTCGTGAACAGCCCCAGCCAGTTCAGGCGCTGCATTTCCTCGCCGGTCGGGTCGAGGCGCAGGTAAGCGGCTACGCGCCCGGCCAGCGGCTCACCCGGGGCCGCCGACGGCAAAAACGATTCGATCAATTCGGCCCAGGTAAGACCGGCGGCGTTGCCGAGGCGGTAAGAGTCGTCGGTGAGGCCCAGGGCCACCAGGGCGGCCCAGCCGGCGCAGTAGCCGGGGCGGCGCAGGGTGCCGCGCAGCATCGTCGGGATGCCGTCGAGGCCGTAGAGCGGCCGGTAGCCCAGCGAGTCGCGGTTGGCGTAGCCCTCAAACTCGCCGTAGCCCGGTACCGCCAGTCGCTCCACCCGCCGAAACAGGTGCTGGTACGGGATGAAGCGCGGCCGGCCGCCCTCAATGTAGCGGGCCGTGCCCTGCCCGGCCACCACCACGTTGCGCGGGTTCCAGGTGAACTTGTAGCGCCAGGGGTTGTCGCCCTCCGAATCGGGCGCCATCAGCCCGCCGCAATACGATTTGAACGAGGTCAGCCGCCCGCCCTGGGCCCGAATTTCCTCGATGACGGGCAGGGCCGACATGTGGTCGAGGCCGGGGTCGAGGCCGCACTCCATCAGGAACGTGAGGCCGGCCGCCCGCGCCTCGGCCTCGAAAGCCCGGATTTCCTCGGTGGCGTAGGAGGCCGTGGCCAGGTGCCGCTGGTGCTGCAGACAGGCCTTGGCCACCAACGGGTGAAACAGGGCTGGCAACATGGAAATAACCACGTCGTGGGCTGCTACCAATTCGTGCAGCCGCTCCTGCTGACCGATTTCGAAGGCCACGGCTTGGGCCCGCTCGCCGTACGGAGCGAGGATTGGCTGCAACGGCGCCGGATTTACGTCGGCAATGGTCAAGTGCCAGTCCTCGGCAGCCAGGTAGCGCAGCAGGTACTGAATCAGGGAAGAAGCCGAGCGGCCGGCGCCGAGCAGGAGAAGACGGGTCATGCGGGTGGAATGGGAATGGGCAGTTGCAGGTCGGCAGTGGTTCCGGCTGCGAATGTTATCGTTTTCCGGTTGCTGGCAACCCACAACTCGCAACCGACAACCGGTTCCTGCCCGAAATGTACTATTTTCGTCCCCCGTGGCCCAACGGGGCCACCGTTCAGGTGGCTGCACTCTCTTCTTTCCCGCCGTTTTTGAGCCTCCCGATGGCCCAAACCCTGAACCTAACCATTACCGCCGACGTGCTCACGCCGGCCGAGCTATCCGCCGCCGAAGCCCGCTGCTGGGCTGCCGCCCAGGCCGCTACCGACCACGCCTACGCACCCTACTCCCACTTCCACGTCGGCGCGGCCCTGCTGCTCGACGACGGGAGCCTTGCCTGGAACACCAACCAGGAAAACGCCGCTTACCCTTCCGGCCTCTGCGCCGAGCGCACCTTGCTCTTCGGGCTGAACGGGCAGCGCCCCGTCCGGGCGGTGAAGCTCATGGCCGTGGCCGCCCGCCCCCAGAACGGCGAGTTCGTGGCGGTGACCTCCTGCGGGGCCTGCCGGCAAGTCATGATCGAGTTTGAAAACCAGCAGGGCGCAGCCATTCCGCTGCTGCTGCCCGGCCCCGACGGCACCATCTGGCGCTTCAAGCGGCTGGCTGATCTGCTGCCGTTCCAGTTCATGCCCGACGTGCTGCCGCCCCGCAGCTAAGCCAACGGGTGGGCGGCGGTAACTTTAGCCCGTCAGTCCGCCCGTTTGCCCGCCATGGAAGTCCACGAACACCGCCTGCAGGTGCCCCGCACCGCTCGTTATTGCCAGCTTGGTGAGCTAGGCACCGCCCGCCGGCTTTGGCTGGTCTGCCACGGCTATGGCCAGCTGGCCAGCTATTTCATCCGCCATTTTCGCATGGCGGTGGAGCACGTGCCCGATACGGTGGTTGTCGCGCCCGAGGGCTTGTCCCGGTTTTACCTGCACGGCAACGGAGGCCGCGTGGGCGCCACCTGGATGACCAGTGAAGACCGTCTCAGCGAAATCGAGGACTTTTCTGCCTACCTCGACACCCTGCTGCACCAGCTGCGCGCCGCCTGCCCCGCCGACGTGGAGGTAACCGTTATGGGCTTTTCGCAGGGCGCCACTACCGTCAGCCGCTGGCTGCTGCGCAGTGGCTTCACGCCCGCGCACCTCGTGCTCTGGGCCGGTACTTTCCCCGAAGATGCCGATCCAGCCGAAGCTTCTGCCCTGCTCACGCGTCTGCCGCGCCTGACCTTCGTCTGCGGCGACTCCGACAATTACCTGCCCGAGAGCCGCGTCAATGCGCAGCTGGAACTTCTGCGCGGGCACGGCGCCCAGCCAGCCATGGTTTGGTTCGAGGGGAATCACCAATTGAAAGCCCCCGTACTACGTCGCTTAGCAGAGCCGCAAGCCCAGTTATGACAAAAGCCAACGGCCCGCTGATCAGCGGGCCGTTGGCTTGTTGGTGCTGGCTCGTCGGTTATGTCAGACAAAGGACAACAGGCAGTTTCTCCGGTTGTCAGGCCTGCGTGGGCTGTTTGACGATGGTAGTAGCCGCGGCTTGAGCCCCGGCCAGAATGGTCACTTCCGATATCGTCACGTGCGGCGGCCGCGTCACCATGAACTGAATGACTTCGGCCACGTCTTCCGGCCGCAGCGGCTCAAAGCCCTTGTACACGCCGGCCGCCCGCTCCGTGTCGCCCTTGAAGCGCACCTCCGAAAACTCGGTTTCCACCGCACCGGGGTTGACCTCAGCCACCCGAATGCCCAGGCTGATCAAATCCAGCCGCATGCCCTTGCTCAGCGAAGCCACGGCGGCCTTGGAAGCGCAGTACACGTTACCGTTGGCGTAGGCCTCGTGCCCGGCAATGGAGCCGATATTGACGATGAAACCGCTGCGGCGCTCCTGCATGACGGGCAGCACGGCGTGCGTCACGTTCAGCAGCCCGCGCACGTTGCTGTCCAGCATCAGGTCCCAGTCGCTGGGGTCGCCGCTCTGAATGGGTGCCAGACCGTGGGCATTGCCGGCGTTGTTCACCAGCACATCCACGTTGCGAAATTCCTCCGGCAGGGCCGCCACGGCCGCCAGCACAGCTGACCGGTCGCGCACGTCGAAGGTGAGCAGGTGTACCGGCGTGCCGCTCAGCTGCGCGGCCAGTTCCTCCAGCCGCTCGCGGCGACGCCCGGTGATAACCAAACGAAAGCCGGCTTGCGCCAGCGCCACAGCCGTAGCCCGGCCAATACCGGACGAGGCCCCGGTAATCAGAGCAGTTTTCATCTATTAAATGGTTAAATGGCTGTCTGGTTGAATGGTTGGTCGTTCTAACTGCTACAGTTCAGAACCACTACCCATTCAACCAGACAGCCATTTGACAATCAAAAACTATTCAAACGTGAGGTACAGCGTCACCGTGTTGGTGCGGATGCGCTGAAAGCTGGTGGAGTAGATGTCATTGCCGGGCTTCGATAAGTTGCTCAGTCCGTGTGAGAAGCGCAGCTCGGGGGCAAACTTGAAGAACGGGTAAAACAGGTCCAGCCCCACCCCGTACTCAATGGCAAAATCGGCGTTGCCTACCTGCATCTGGCTGCGCTCGGGGTCTTTCTTGCGGTTGCCCACGTTGAAGCTGGGCCGCACACCGCCCACCATGTACACGCGCGTATTGCGCCGCCGGTCCGATTTGAACTTGATCAGCAGCGGCAGGTCTATCTGGGTCGAGCCGATTTCCTGGTCCTGCACCGAATCCGGAGCCGCGCCCACTTTCTTAAACTCCACCTGCCGCGTCAGAAACGACACGCCGGGCGTGAAACGCAGGTTCCAGTAGTCGGCCAGGCGCACGTCGCCCACAAAGCCGACGGCGAAGCCCGGGCTCATCTTGGCGTTGGCCGAAATGCCCGTGCCGCCGCGCAGCCGGTCTACGTAGGCCTGCGAATGCTCCAGGCGGTAGCGCGAGGCGTTCAGCCCGATGTAGAAGCCCGGGTGAAACCACTTATCGTCGTAGCCGGTGAGGTTGTCGACGGTCACGGACTTTACCTGCCCGTTTTTACCGCGCTTGGCGCTGGTATAGCTTTTTTTCTGGGCCAGGGCCGCGGCCGGTAGCCCCAGCAGGGCTAGCAGGAGCAGGCGTAGCCTCATTTGGTGGCGGTGTAGATGGAGCTGATGCCGAAGGTAAGCGGTTGCCATTGCGGAGAAGTAAAGCCGACCTCCTTCAGGATGGTCAGAAAATCCGGGCCGTCGGGAAACGCCTGCACCGATTCGGGCAGGTACGTGTACGCCGCGCGGTCCTTGGAAATCAATTTGCCGAATACCGGCAAAATGTGCCGAAAGTAGAAGTTGTAGGCCTGCTTGAACGGAAATGCCCGAGGCTTCGAAAATTCCAGAATCACCACCTTTCCGCCCGGCCGCAGCACCCGGTGCATTTCGGCCAGGCCTTGGCGTAGGTTCTCGAAGTTGCGCACCCCGAATGAGGCCGTCACCGCGTCGAAAGCGTTGTCCTCAAAGGGCAGGTTTTCGGAGTCGCCGAGCTGCAGTTCCATGCGGTGGCCCAGGCCCCGCTCCCGCACCTTGCGGCGCCCCACTTCCAGCATGCCTTCCGAAATGTCGACGCCGGTGACATTCACCTTGTCGCCCAGCTTCAGGGTCTCGAAGGCAAAGTCGCCGGTGCCGGTAGCAATATCCAAAATGCGGCTCGGGTGCAGCTGTTTCAGCTCGCCCACGGCCTTGCGGCGCCAGTAGATATCGGTACCGGCACTCAGGAAGTGGTTCAGAAAGTCGTACTTCCCCGCGATGCTGTTGAACATCTGCGCTACCTGCGATTTTTTGCCGGTGGGGTCGTCTTTGTAGGGTACTACGGTCATGGAGAGAAGGTGCGGTACAAACGGCCGAACGGGCCGCAAATTGCCCAAATAGAACGGCCCCGCCCGCATAATGTTAAAAAAAACGGGCCGGACTTATGGTCCGGCCCGTTTTCAGGAGTGCCCGCGGGGGCTAGTCGTTCTTGGTTTTCACCTTGGTCTTGTCGCCGGTGGCGTCTTTGGCTTTGCCGTCCAGTTCCCCGTTTTTGGTCGTGGTCTTGGTCTTTTCGCCGTTCGGAGCCTCGGTTTTGATCTTCACCTTGTCGCTGTCTTCGTCCACCTTGGTTTTCACCTTGGTGCCGTCGGCGGCTTTGGCTTTGGTCTTGCCGGGCTGCAGCGGAGCCGTGGTGCGGCCCGAGGTGCCCGTGGTAGAAGTACCCGTGCCGGTGGTAGTGGAGCTACCCGTACCGGTACCTGCGCCAGCACCGCCGGCGCCATTGGTCATCACGTCTTGCAGGGTCTGGCCTTCCTGCAGTACCGGGCGGAATTCCACGCGGCGGTTCAGCTGCATGTTCTCCGGCGAATCGTTCGGGGCAGCCGGGCGACGCTCGCCGTAGCTTACCGTCACCATGCGGGTCTGCGTGATGCCGTTCTTCTTCAGATAGTTGAAGGCCGAGTTAGCACGGTTCTGACCCAGTACCATGTTGTACTCGTCGGTGTTGCGCGAGTCGCAATGGCCTTCGATGGAGATGTTCAGACCGGGGTTGGCCTTCAGCACCGTCGCCACGTTGTTCAGCTCACGCACCGACTCGGGGCGCAGGTTGTACTTGTCCGTGTCGAAGTAGATGTTCTTCAGACCCAGACCGGCAATGCTGGTCGTGTCAACGTAGTTGATGTAGAAGTTCTTGGTGATGGTGGTCGAATCATCCGTTACCACCGGCACGGCAAACTCCTGCGTCTCGATCTGCTTGCCGTCCTTCGACAGGGCGACCTGGTACGAGCGGCCCGAGAGCACCGTCACCTGGTAGTTGCCCGAGTCGGGCTTGGTCACGTCGCGGAAGCTGATAGCCGTCTTGTCAGCGGTCTGGCCGTTAAACACCAGCTCTACACCCGGAATCACCGTCGTGCTGTCGCGCGAGGAGAAGACCTTACCGCGGATGTTGACGTTCTTGATGTAGTTGATGGTGTAGATATCCTTCTCCCCGTAGCCACCGATGCGGTAGGACGAGAGGTAGGCGTACGAACCATCCGGCGACAGGCGGTAGTAGGTGTCGTCGTCCGGGGTGTTCACGGGGTAGCCCATGTTCTCCACGGCGCCCCACTTGCGGCCGATCGAGTCGTAGGTCGACTTGAAGATGTCGTAGCCGCCCATGGTGTTGTGGCCGCGCGACGAGAAGTACAGCGTTTTGCCGTCGCGGCTCAGGTACGGGCTATCGTCGTCAAACTTGGTGTTGATCGGGCCCGGCAGCTGCTTGGCTGGTCCCCAGTCGCCACCCGGCTGGCGGGTCGCGTAGTAGATGTCCAGCGTGTTGTCTTCCGAGTACTTGCTCGTCGAGAAGTAAATCGTCAGGCCGTCCGGCGTGATGAAGGCATCCGACTCAAACGCTTTCGAGTTGATGTTGCCGTTCAATTTCTTGGGCGCCGTCCAGTCCGTGCCGCTGCGCTCCGAGTAGAAGATGTCGCCGTTTTCGTCCTGGCGGTACATCAACATTTTGGTATCGTTGTCGAATACCTGGATGGAAGCGTCGTGGCCTTTGCCGTTCAACGAGCCCGACAAGGAACGGGGCTTCTCCCACTCGTCTTCGTTGATGCGCTTGGCTTCGAAGATGTCCTCGTAGTACTCGCCGTCGGCGGCCACGTTGCCCTTGCCTTTGCTGGATTTGTCGTCGCCGGCGTTGGAGCCGGTTACGTTTTCCGAGCGCGAGGTGAAGAGCAGCATCTTGTCATCCGACGAAATCACGGGGCTGTGCTCCGAGTACGACGTGTTGATGGTCGGCCCGAGGTTCTTCACGAAGATGTCCTTGGGCGAGTTGAACTGCACTTTGGCGTTCTTGGCGTGCTGAATCAGCTGGCCGATCTGCGCCTTGCGGGTGTCCTTCTTCTTCAGCGTGGCATTGTACGCCTGGAAGTGGGTGATGGCCTCGTCGAAGTTGTAGTTCAGGTGGTCTACGCGGCCCAGCCAGTACTCCACATCTTTCGACACCTTCGGCTTCAGCTTCTGGGCTTTGTAGATGTAGTCGCTGGCTTTTTCCTTGTCAAAGGACATGTACGAGATGCCGGCGCGGAACAAAGCCAGAGCGTTGTTGGGCTCTTTGGCCAGTACTTGTTCGTAGAATGGGATGGCAGCCCGGTAGTTCTCTTGGTCGAAGAACTTGTTCGCCGTTTTCAGTTGCTTTCGGGTGCTTTGGGCCATCGAAGGCTGAGCCACCGCAGCGGTCAGTGCCATAGCAACCGAGGCCTGTAGTAACCTTCTGACGAAGTTGTCCATTGGAAGGGGAGTTTGGAATAAGGAGTTGCAGAGAAGGGAAGTTGCGTTTTGCGGCGGCACCCCGCTAAAATGGGGCCAAGGGCAGCAAAAGCGTCCCTATATACTCAAAACACGACCCAAGGTTAGTTCGCCGCTGGGGTAATTTTATCAACACGTGCTTTTCAGATGAAATATCCGCAGTGTCGATTAGCACCTCAGAAACGCTCAAATCGAGGTTAAGCGCGGTCAAAGATAAAAATTTTATAATACGACCTTCGTCGCATCCTATCCTTGGGGTCCGGGTGCCGGATTTTCCAATCGTTTTGCCGGCTGCAAAAAGTTGAAAATATCCACTATGAGCCGCACAAATATAGAAGCGCAATAATAATTGCAAACGGAATGGAAAGAAATTTAATACGAACCCAGAAAAAATAGGACTCAAAATTGGTAAGCGGCGCTGCGCTACTTTTGCGGGCATAAATTTCTTTTCCCGGCCCCCTGAATATGCTCATTCGAGACGCCCGTTTTCTGACCAGCAATACGGAAGTTGCCAAGTGTCCGCCGGCCACGCTGCCCGAATACGCCTTCATTGGCCGTTCCAACGTCGGCAAATCGTCCTTAATTAATATGCTGACGGGGCGCACGGCATTGGCCAAAACCTCGTCGCTGCCGGGTAAAACACAGCTGATCAATCATTTCCTTATTAATGAGGAATGGTACCTGGTGGACTTGCCGGGCTACGGCTACGCGCGGGTCAGCAAAGAATCCCGCGCCAAATGGGGCAAAATGATTCGCGCGTATTTATCCAAGCGCGAAAACCTGAGCTGCGTAATGGTGCTGATCGACTCGCGCCTGCCCCCACAGAACGTTGATCTGGAGTTCATTAACATGCTCGGCGAAATGGGCGTGCCCTTCGTGCTGGTATTTACCAAGAGCGACAAGCAGTCGGGCGGGCGCACGCAGCAAAACGTGCAGGTATTTCTCGATAAGATGGGCGAAACGTGGGAGGAGCTGCCGCGCTGGTTTGTGACCTCGGCCACCGAGCGCAACGGCCGCGACGAGCTGCTGGGCTTCATCGAGGAGGTCAACGGGCAGCTACGCGAAGCGGACGGGAATGCGTAGATTGGCAGCGTAATTGCCAGGCATCAGCGCCGCTCGCAGTTTTCTTATTATCCTCTTCTCTCCTCCTGATTACCCATGAAAAAAACCACCTTCGCGCTGGCAATGGCCCTGATGGCGCTGGCGGCTGCTCCGGCTCTGGCGCAGCAGAAAGTGAAAGTAAAAACCAAGACCGAGGGCGACGCCCCGGCTCCTGACGCGCCCGCCGCGCAAGGCCAGGACCCGGTAACAAAAATTGCAACGGCCGCGCCCAAGGCCATTCCTGTAGCCGAGTACTACGAAGGCGGGCAGGAGGCCATGTACGAATTCATCTATAAAGAGCTGAAGTACCCGCTGCTGGCCCGCCGCAACCGCATTCAGGGCACCTGCATCGTGAGCTTTACCCTGAACCCCGACGGCACCATGAGTGGGGTGAAGCTGGTGAAGCAAGTGGGCGGTGGCACCGGCGAAGAAGCGCTGCGCCTGGTGAAGCTGCTGCAGTTCAAGAAGCCGGAATACCCCATCCTGACCAGCCTGCCCATCTCGTTCAAAATCGGCCCGGCCGGCGCTAACACCGCCGAGTAGGCTTCTTTTTTCCATTCCCTTTCTTCCCGTTCCTATGCCCTACGACCTGAGGGAAATTGCCGCCATCAGCGGTATGCCCGGCCTCTACCGCCTCGTGCGCCCCGCCAACAACGGCGTGCTGGTGGAAACCCTGGACCCGCAGGCCCGCCGCTCGGTGGCTTCGGCCCGCAACAAAGTTTCGCTGTTGCACGAAATCAGCATCTACACCGAAGACCCGGACCAGACGGTGCCCCTGACGGAGGTGTTTGACCGCATTTACCAGAAATACGGCCAGCAGCTGCCCGTCACCAGCAAATCGGATGACACCGCCCTGACCTCGTTTCTCGGGGAAATCATTCCCGACTACGACCGGCAGCGCGTGTACCTCTCCGATATCAAGAAACTGGTGAACTGGTACAGCGCTGTTAGCAGCCGCCTCGAGTACCAATCGGCTGACGCGGCCACCGGCGACGAAGCCGCCGCCCAAGCCGAGGAGACCGACGCCACGACCGATACGCTGAGCACCGCTGGCGCCGTGCCTGACCAGAGCACCACCTCTGGCGACGACGCCGACGGCAGCCCCGAAGCAGCGTCGGACGACAAGTCCAAGGGCAGCAAGAAAGCTGAGTAGCACGGCCACAATTCTTACCCAACAAAAAGCCCCGCTGAGCTATCAGCGGGGCTTTTTGTTGGATGCCTGACGGATTCCGGTTAGGCTTGTTCGTCTACCGGCACGGCCGAAGATTCTTTGGTCAGAAATTCTTCGGCTTTGTCCACGAGGTCGGTCGAGCCAATGTAGAACGGGCACCGCTCGTGCAGGGAGGTGGGCTCCATTTCGAGCAGGCGCTTGGTACCGTTGCTGGCTTTGCCGCCGGCCTGCTCCACGATGAAAGCCAGGGCATTGCACTCGTACATCAGGCGCAGCTTGCCCTTGGGCGACTTGGCCGTGGCCGGGTAGATGTAAATGCCGCCTTTCAGCAGGTTGCGGTGAAAATCGGCCACGAGCGAGCCGATGTAGCGGGCCGAGAAGTTCTGGTCCTTGCAGTACTGCACAAACTGCTTCACGCCTTCGGAGAAGGAGTTGGCGCTGCCTTCGTTGATGGAGTAGATACTGCCGGACTGGGGCGTGGTGATGTTGGGGTGCGAGAGGAAGAATTCGCCCAGCGAGGCTTCGTAGGTAAAGCCGTTGACGCCGGCGCCGGTGGTGTACACCAGCATGGTGCTCGAACCGTAGATGATGTAGCCGGCCGCTACCTGGTGCACGCCTTTTTGCAGGCAGTCTTCCTGAGTGCCCTCCTGCCCGATGGGTGACTGGCGGCGGTAGATCGAGAAGATGGTGCCGATGCTCACGTTCACGTCGATGTTCGACGAGCCGTCCAAAGGGTCGATGGCCACCACGTACTTGCCCTGGTTTTTGCCGGTCTGGATCATGTCCTCCTCCTCTTCGGAGATGACCGTGCACACCTCGCCGCCGTTGCGCAGGGCGCGAATGAAGCGGATGTTGGCAATAACGTCGAGCTTCTGCTGCTCTTCGCCCTGCACGTTTTGCTGGCCGTAAGCGCCGGTAACGTCGATCAGGCCCGAGCGGTTGATTTCGCGGTTGACGATTTTGGCCGCCAGAGCAATGTCGCGCAGCAGTTGCGACAACTCGCCGGTGGCGTACGGGAAGTCCTCCTGCTTGCGCATGATAAACCGGTCGAGGGTGGTGCCGACCGGCAGCGCGAGGCGGTCCTGGTGATGATCCATAGCAGTGGGAAAGTGAGAAAATAGCGGGAACAGGGGTAACAAAACTACGTGATTTGGACCCGCTTTCTACTTTTACGCCATGCAATCTTCGCACCCGCTCCGCGTATACAAGTTCGGGGGCGCCTCCGTCAAGGACGCTGCCGCTATAAAAAATCTGCAACAAATCCTGCGGCAAAATCCTGATGGACAACCGCTCGTAGTGGTGGTGTCGGCCATGGGCAAAACCACCAACGCGCTGGAGCACATTTTCCATCTGGCGCATTCGGGCCAGGATTATTCCGCTCCGCTGGCCGAACTGCGGCGCTTTCACCTGGAAGCGGCCAATGGCCTGCTGCCGGCGGCGTCGCTGGACGCGTCGGGCGTGCCGAAATGCGGCGAGGGCAGCGGCGCGCTGGCCTACCTGCTGCAGGAGCTGGGCGACCGGCTGGCCACGCTTACCAAGGGCGAGTACGACCGGCAGTACGACCAAGTGGTGAGCTTCGGCGAACTGCTGGCCACCTGCATCGTGGCGGCGGCCACCGGGGCGCAGTGGCTGGATGTGCGCCCGCTCATCCGCACCGACCACAGCTGGCGCGAAGGGCGCGTGGACTGGGCCACTACCGAGCGCAACGTGCGCGACCAGCTGTTGCCGCTGCTGCCCAAAGGCGTGGTGCTGACGCAGGGCTTTCTGGGCGGCACGGCCAGCGGGCAAACCACGACCCTCGGCCGCGAAGGCTCCGACTACACGGCCGCCATCCTGGCTTACTGCCTGAATGCCGAGTCGGTGACCATCTGGAAGGATGTGGCCGGGCTACTGAACGCCGACCCCAAAATCTTCCCAAATACGGTGCGTTACCCGGAAATCAGCTACCAGGAAACCATCGAAATGGCCTATTACGGGGCCTCCGTTATTCACCCCAAAACGATAAAGCCCCTGGCCGTGCGGCGCATTCCGCTGTACGTGAAGTCGTTTGTGGATTCGGCGGCCGAGGGCACCAAGATTCACGACTGCAAGCACCCCGCGCTGGCCCCGGCCCTGATTCGAAAAACCGACCAGTGCCTGATTTCCTTTGAATCGAAGGACCTCACGTTTATTTCGGAGGAAAACCTGGAGGTCATTTTTGGCGCGCTGGCGCAAGCCCGGCTGAAAATCAACCTGATGCAGAACTCAGCTATCAGCTTCTCGGTGTGCACCGACTGGCACGAGTACCGCCTGCGCAAGCTGCTGGAACAGCTTCGCGAGCAGTTTATCATTTACTACAACACCCGGCTGGAGCTGTACACCATCAAGAACTACACGCCCGAGGCTATTGGCGAGCTGACGCAGGGCCGCGAGCTGCTGCTGGAGCAGCGCACGCGCCAGACGTTTCAGTTCGTGAGCCAGGTGCGGTCGTAGGATTAGGGGCTGCGAGCATAGGCCGGCGCCCCACGTAAGCGCGCCTTCACCTGTGGCGGTGCCGACGCGGGCCCGGCTTCACTGTCTCGCTTTCCTCTCTGCCCTGATCAAACCTTTTTGGCCGGCTCACGCTTATACGCGTACCTTTGCTGCGGAGAATCATTCCTATCTGTGAGTACATCCCCCCCTTTGTCGGCCCCCAGCCGTGACCAGCTGCACCAGCTCCTCACCGGGGCCGGGCTGCGGGCCACCCAGCAGCGCATGGCCATTCTGGAGGCGTTGCTGACCCTGCCCGGGCACCCCACGGCCGAGCAGGTATTCCGCTGCGTGCGGCCTGAGCACCCCACGGTGTCATTGGGCACCGTATACAAGGCGCTGGATTCATTTGTGGGCGCCGGCCTGCTCAAGCGCGTAGCCGATGCCGACGGCACCCGCCGCCGCTACGACACGGACTGCAGCAACCACCACCACCTGGTCTGCCAGGACACGCAGGAAATCATCGATTACTGCGACCCGAAGCTGGACCAGCTGCTGCAGGAATTTTTCGCCACCCGGGGGTTCGAGCACTTTCAGCCTCGCTCCTTTTCTCTGCACATCACGGGCGTGCGCAAATAGTAAAACCCTGGCGTTGAAGGCATTTGCCCGGCTGGCTTGCTCCATTCCGCGGCTACCTCGCCGTATACCATCCGGAGGATCACCTAACTACCTCGCGCCCACCCTTTTCTTTGTCATCCATCACCCAAACCCACTTACAATGGCAGTTCTCGTAGGCAAGCGTGCCCCCTCGTTCAAGGCTACGGCCGTAATTGACGGCGAATTCGAAGAGGATTTCTCCCTCGACCGTTACCTGGGCAAGAAGCACGTTATCTTCTACTTCTACCCGGCCGACTTCACCTTCGTTTGCCCCACCGAAATCATCGCGTTCCAGGATCAGCTGGCCGAATTTGAAGCTAAAGGCGTAGCCATCGTGGGCTGCTCCACCGACTCGCACTTCTCGCACTTCGCGTGGCTGAGCACCCCCCGCGACAAAGGCGGCATCGAGGGCGTGACCTACCCGCTGGTGGCCGATGCAACCAAGACCATTGCGGCCAACTACGACGTACTGGGCGGCCACTACGACTACAACGAAACCGGCGAAATGACCTTCGTAGGCTCGCCCGTAGCTTACCGCGGCCTGTTCCTGATCGACAAGGACGGCATCGTGCGTCACCAGCTGGTGAACGACGGTCCGCTGGGCCGCAGCATCGACGAGGCCATGCGCCTGGTGGATGCCCTGCAGTACTTCGAGAAAAACGGCGAAGTGTGCCCCGCCAACTGGGAAGAAGGCAAAGAGGCTATGTCGGCTACCCGTGAGGGCGTGGCCAACTACCTGGCCAAGCACGCTTAAGCAACACTAATGCCCCGAGGCCGCACTCGGGCAGCTCGCTTAAAACCAACAACCCCGGCCCTAACTGGTCGGGGTTGTTGGTTTTAATAGGCTCTTTATCCTCGGCTACGAGGGCGAAAAACAGGAGCTGCATGCCCGAGGCAGCCCGGCACCTGGCGTTTGTTGGCCCTCATCAAAGTTGACAGCCGTGTCAATAACTACCTTTGGGCCTCTTTTCTCTTTTGCCTTGGTTTTCCTTTATTCTCTGGCCGTGCGCCTCTACGGCCTGCTCCTGCGCCTGGTAGCGCCATTTGTTCCGAAGGCGAAGCAGTGGGTAGACGGCCGCCGCGGCCTGCTGCCGCGCATCGCCCAGGCCCTGGCGGCCGATGCGGCGCCCCGCATCTGGATGCACTGCGCTTCGCTGGGCGAGTTTGAGCAGGGCCGGCCCCTGCTGGAGGCCCTGCGCCGGGATTATCCCCGGCACAAGCTGGTGCTGACGTTCTTCTCCCCCTCCGGCTACGAGGTGCGCAAGGACTGGCCCGGCGCCGACCACATCTACTACTTGCCGCTTGACACGGCCGCCAATGCCCGCGCCTTCGTGGTGACGGTGCGGCCCGAACTGGCCATCTTCGTCAAGTACGAATTCTGGTACCACTTCCTGGCCGAGCTCAAGCGGCAGCGCGTACCGACTATTTGCGTATCGGCCATTTTCCGGCCCGAGCAGGTGTTTTTCAAGCCATGGGGCGGCTTCTTCCGCCGGGTGCTGCAGCAGCTCACGCACATCTTTACCCAGGATCAGGCTTCGGCCGAACTGCTGGCCAGCATCGGCGTGCCGCAGGCGACGGTGGCCGGCGACACCCGCTTCGATACGGTAGTGGCCACGGCCGCGGCACCGGCGCGCGAGCTGCCGGTGGTGGCAGCTTTCGTGGCCGATGGGGCGCCGGTGCTCGTCGCCGGCAGCGTGTGGCCGCCCGACGTGGACGTGCTGACGCCCAGCATGCAGCGCTGGGCCGGGCAGATTCGGTTTGTGGTAGCGCCGCACGAAATCAGCGAGGAGCACTTGCAACAGGTGGACGCCGCCGTGCCGGGCCAAGTGCTGCGCTACTCCCAGGCCACCCCGGCCACGGCCGCCGCGGCCCGCGTGCTGCTCATCGACAACATCGGGCTGCTGCGCGAGCTGTACCGCGTGGGCAGCCTGGCTTACATCGGCGGAGCCTTCGGCAAGGGGCTGCACAACACGCTGGAAGCCGCCGCGTTCGGCATGCCGCTGCTCTTTGGGCCGCGCTACGAGAAATTCCGCGAAGCCCGCGACCTGGTAGCGCGCAAAAACGCCTTCGTGGTGCACTCCGCCGCCGACGCGGAGCCGCACATAGCCGCGCTGCTGACCGATACGGCGCGCTACGCGCAGCTCAGCGCCGAAGCCCGCGCCTACGTACAGCAGCAAGCCGGCGCCACGGCGCGCATTCTGCGCTCAATTGGTGAATTTGTAAAATTGTGAAGTTGTGAATTACACCTTTTCTCCTGAGTCAGCGGCCGCGCGTATCCTTCCTACTTTCACCATTTCACCACCTCACAACTTCACCTTTGCCCCATGACCGGAACCGTCGTCAAATCTACCGGCTCGTGGTACGTGGTGCGCGACCACGCCACCCTGCACCTGCACCGCTGCCGCCTGCGCGGCCGCTTCAAGCACAAGGGTCTGAAAGTGAGCAACCCGCTGGCCGTGGGCGACGTGGTGGCGTTTGAAACCGACGAAACCGGCGACGCGGGCACGGGCATTATCGACCACATCGAGCCGCGCCGCAACTACATCATCCGCCGCTCGGTGCACAAGGCCGAGCACGCCCACATCGTGGCCGCCAACCTGGACCAGGCGCTGCTAGTGGTAACGCTGGCGTCGCCGGCCACTTCCTTCGGGTTTATCGACCGGTTTCTGGTCACGGCTGAGGCCTACAGCATTCCGGCCACGTTGATTTTCAACAAAGTCGACATCTACGAGGAAGAGCTGATGGAGTACCTCGGGCAGATTCAGAACATGTACCAGCGGACCGGCTACCCCACCCTGCGCAGCTCGGCGCACACCGGCGAGGGCGTGGCCGACATCGACGCGTTGCTCGACGGCAAGACCACGCTGCTATCCGGCCACTCGGGCGTGGGCAAGAGTACGCTTATCAACGCCTTGGTACCCGATCTGGACCTGAAAACCGCCGAAATCAGCGAGTATTCCGACAAAGGGCGGCACACCACCACCTTCGCCGAAATGCTGGAGGTGCGCCCCGGCACCTACCTCATCGACACGCCCGGCATCAAGGAGCTGGGGCTGGTGGACATGAAAAAGGGCGAGCTGGCCCACTTCTTCCCCGAAATGCGCGCCCTGCTCAACCAGTGCCGCTACCACAACTGCCGCCACGTGGAGGAACCCGGCTGCGCCGTGCGCGAAGGCGTGGAAAAGGGCCGCATAGCCCTGCCGCGCTACGACAGCTACCTGAGCATGCTGGCCGACGAGGACAACCGGCGCTAACCGGGCGGCGTCGGGCACAACCCCGGCCGCGCTGCACACGAATACAACAGCGCCGCCCCTTCCCCGACGTACCACGATGAAAGAACCTATTGCCTTCATTGGCCTGGGCCAAATGGGCCTGGCCATGGCCACCAACCTGCAGCTGGCCGGCTATCCGCTAACGGTGTACAACCGCACGGAGGAAAAAGCCGCCCCGCTGCAGGCCCGCGGTGCCCGCCTGGCCCCGACGCCCGCCGACGCCGTGCGCGAAGCCCGCATCGTGCTGAGCATGGTCACCGACGACGATGCCCTGATGGAGCTGACCACCGGGCCCGACGGCATCCTAGAGGGCCTGCCGGCCGGCGCCGTGCACGCCTCATGCAGCACGGTGGCGCCGGGCACCAACGCCGAGCTGGCCCGGGCCCACGAGGAACACGGCTCCCACCTGGTGGCCGCGCCGGTGTTCGGGCGGCCCATCGTAGCGGCCAACGGGCAGCTGTGGGTGTGCCTGGCGGGAGCAGCGGAAGCCAAGGCCCGGGTGGCGCCGCTACTGCCCTTTTTCAGCCAAGGCTCCTTCGACCTGGGCGAAGACGTGGCCGCGGCCAACGTAGTGAAGCTTTGCGGCAACTTCATGCTCGGCGCGGCCATCGAAGCCATGGCGGAGGCCTTTACGCTGGCCGAAAAAAGCGGTGTGAGCCGGCACCAGATTTACGACATCATGACCACCACGATGTTCAACAGCCCGGCCTACCGCGGCTACGGGCGCATGATTGCCGACGAGGACTACAAACCGGCCGGCGCGGCGCCGTTTCTGCTGCAGAAAGACCTACGCCTGACCCTGGCCGAAGCCCGCGACAAGCACGTGCCCATGCCCGTGGCCACTATTATCCTGGACCACCTCACGGCCACGGTCGCCCGCCACGCCAGCGCCGACGAGGACTGGACGTCTTTTGCCCGACGGATTTCGGAAGGCGCCGGCCTAGCTCATTAACGGCCCCATACGCGCGGAGCCACGACTTTAGAGTCGTGGCTCCGCTGTTTTTACTCCGCATCAGTTGGAGCCGCCGTTGGGAAGTTGCCCGTGGCTTACACCTACTTATTACTTAAGTGGCGCCGCGACTTCCGGAGGCGTAGCCCCACGCGTTAGCGCTTAGTCGTTCGGGGGCAGCAGCACTTTGTCGATGACGTGGATGATGCCGTTCTTCGACACTACGTCGCTGGTCTTCACGTTGGCGCCGTTTACCGTCAGTTGGTCGCCGTGCACCCCGATTTTGATTTTGTGGCCTTCCAGGGTGGTCAGCTCCTGCCCATCGCGCAGGTCGAGGGCCAACAGGCGGCTGGGCAAAATGTGGTAGCCCAGCAGGCCGGTGAGCTTCTCCTTGCCTTCGGGTTTGGTTAGGCCAGCCATGGCGCCGTAGGGCAGGTTTCCGAAAGCGGCATTGGACGGGGCGAAAATGGTATACGGCCCCTCGCCGTCCAGCTTCGCGGCCAAGTCAGTGCGCTGAACGGCCAAGCGCAGCTGGCTCAGCTCAGGCGAGGCGTCGAGGTTGGCGGCCAGCGTTTTGTCGGGCGTGAGGGCGGCACCGCCCACTTCCACGCCGCCGCTCTTGCCCATACGCAGCGAGTCGGAGCTGGCGTCGGGGTCGTAGGCGGTTGAGTCGGCGACGGTGGCGCCGGTGCCGGCTTCGGCGTTTTCAGTTTCGACGGGCTGGGAATTGCAGGCCGCCAGCAGCGGCAGCAGCGCCAACAGGGGCAGGAAGCGGTTACGCATAGGGTTCAGATTGGGGTAGCAAAGCTAGCAGACGCAAGTACCGGCGCCAAGGTTGGCGCGGTACTCACTCAGCTGGTTTGTAACGAACCCTTGATGCATCGGCCCTCGTAAAGGGCTACTTTTGTACCCACGCAGCCCTGCTTGGGCTGTTTCTTCCAATCCCTTCCGCATTTTCCCATGAAGACTGCCGAAATCCACACCAACAAAGGGGTGATGAAGGTCGAGTTCTACGAACAAGACGCCCCCAACACCGTGAAGAACTTCACCGACCTGGCTCAGAAGGGCTTTTACGACGGGCTGAAGTTTCACCGCGTCATTCCGAACTTCGTGATTCAGGGTGGCTGCCCCAACTCCCGCGACGGCGCCAAGGGCGCGCCCGGCACCGGCGGCCCTGGCTACAAGATTCCCTGCGAGCTGAACGGCGGCAACCAGTACCACGACCGCGGCGTGCTCTCGATGGCCCACGCCGGCCGCAACACCGGCGGGTCGCAGTTCTTTATCTGCCACTCGCGCGACAACACGGCCCACCTCGACCGCAACCACACCGTGTTCGGCAAGGTGGTCGAAGGCCTGGAGGTTATCGACCAGATCAAGGCGAACGACACCATCGACAAAATCGTGGTGAACGAAGCCTAAGGCCGACCTACCGCAATCAAAAAGCCCCGTAACGTTGCCGTTACGGGGCTTTTTGCATCTGGCCTGCCTTCCACCAAAACCCAAACCCTTCTCCTTCGTTGGGTGGCTGGCAGGCCCGGGGTGCCCTGGCCGCGGGCTTAGCGGCGAGGGCCTTACGCTAGGCAAACATGTGTGGCGGTACCGCCGCTGCTTCCATTCCCATCCCCACAGCGGCGGCCTGCCTACGACAACTAGCGTTTTGCGAAAATCCAGCGCGTGCTGGGTTTGTATCGGGTTAAAAAGCAATGGTTGAGAGCGTATCGCGGGGCGTTCGGCCCGTTGAACATGACAAAGGTGCGGCGGCCCGGGGGCATGGCGCCGGAAGTTTTGCCCAACGGACGCTGGGGCTGTGCGAACGGGGCCGCTGGCTTAGCCAATGCCGGCCGGGCCAGCGGCAGCGCCTTTGCCAGCAAAGCCGTAGCTTGCTAGCTCTTACGGCGCAACCAGCACCTGCGCTACTACGTTGCGAAAAGCAATTTCCCGATCTTGCGAGGAAGTAAGGCTGGCCACGGCACATATGCCGGGCTTTTTACCCTCTATTTCCTTGTGCCCGGTACCCCATGCCTGAACTGACTGCCTCGCCCCTACCGGCTCATCCTACCGAAGACCTGCTGCAAACGTTGCTCGACGTTTCGCACTCGGGCCTGGTGTTGCTGATGCCTGTGTGGGGACGCGAAGCCGGCGCGGCGCCCATCGATTGGGTGGTGCAGCGCCTGAACCCGGCTGCGCAGTGGCAGCTTGGCTTATCAGCTCAGCCGCATACCTCCCTGCTTCAGCGCTTTCCCGACGCGGGCCAGGACGGCCTGCTTTATTTCTGCCACGCAGCGTACGCCGCCGAGCCGCCGCGGCCCTTTACCACGCGCTACCTCCCGGCGGGCTTTAGCACCGAACTCATGCTTTCGGCGCAACGCAGCGGCGAGCAACTGGTCGTGAGCGTATTTGCGCCGCCCGGCAGCGCGCCGGATGCCCCGACAGTGCCCGGCGCGGCCGAGCAGCAGCCGGCCCGGCACCCGTCCGAAGCCACCAGCATCGCGCCGGCCTGGGCCTGGGAGCACCAGCAGATGCTAACGCGCAACGAGGAACTGCAGGCGCAGAATCAACAGCTACACACCACCAATCATACCCTGCGCGCGGCCACCGCCGCGGCCGAAGAAGCCCAGGACGCGGCAGAAAACGCGCGGGCCTTGCTGCAGTCGGTACTGGCCCAGGCGCCCGTGGCCATTGGCTTGTTTCAGGGCCCGGACCAGGTCATTGCGGCGGCCAACGAGCAGCTGTGCGCCATGTGGGGCTACGAGGCCAGCCAAGTGCTGGGCCGGCCGCTGCTGCTGGCCGTGCCCGAGTTGCGCAACCAGGGGTTTGCCGAGCTCATTGCCCAGGTAGCCCGCACGCGCCAGCCCTTCGTAGGCACCGAACTACCCGCCTGCCTGCGCCATAACGGCCAGCTAGTAACGCGGTATTTTAACTTCGTGTTCCAGCCGCTGCTGACTGCGGCCGGGGAGCTGCTGGGCGTGCTCGACATTGCCATCGACGTGACGGCGCAGGTGCAGGACCGGCAGCAGGTGCAGAACCTGAACGAAGAGCTGGCCGCCACCAACGAGGAGCTGCGGGTCACCAACGAAGAGCTGTTTGCCAACAACGCCGAGCTTCTGCAGGCCCAGCAGGAACTTAAGCAACTGGCCCAGGTGCTGGAAGACCGCGTGCAGGAGCGCACCGGGCAGCTGCGGGAGGCCCTGGAAGAAACCGAGCAGCAGCGCGAACGGCTGCGGGAGCAGCAAGGGCTGCTGCGGCAAATCCTGTGGCAGGTGCCCGCCGCCATTGCCACCCTCAACGGCCCCGAACACCGCTATTCCTTCTTCAACGCCAGCTACCAGGCGCTGACCGGCGGCCGCACCCAGCTGGCCCTGACGGTAGCCGAAGCCCTGCCGGAAGTGCTGGCGCAGGGCTTTGTGGGCTGGCTGGACGAAGTGTACCGCACCGGGCAGCCCTTTACGGGCACCGAAACGCCCGTCGAGCTTTATAACCCGACGACCGGCCAGCTGGAACTGCGCTACATCGACTTCATCTACCAGCCGCTGACCGACAACCAGGGGCGCACCACCGGCATTCTGGCCTTTATCATCGACTCCACGGAGAAGGCCCGGTCCCGGACGGCCATTGAAGCCAGCACCCGGCAGATTCGCCTGATGAGCGACGCGCTGCCGGTACTCATCAGCTACCTCGACCAGGAAGAGCGGTACCGGTTTGCCAACCGGGCGTACGAAACGTGGTTTGATATAAAAGTCGACGAGCTGATCGGGCGCTCGGCGCGGGATGTTATCGGCGAGAAGGCCTACGCGGGTGTGCAGCAGTACATCCGCCGGGCGCTGGCGGGCGAGCGGCTCTCCTTCGACGCCCGCATGCCCTACCGCGAAGGGTTCGTCAAGCACATCCGGACCGATTACATCCCCGACATCCGCGACGGGAAAGTAGAGGGCTTTTATTCGCTGGTCAGCGACGTGACCGAGCAGGTGAAAGCCCAGCAGCAGGTAGCCACTGCCAACGAGCAGCTGCGCACCACCAACTCCAACCTCGACGCGCTCAACCAGCAGCTGCGGCGCACCAACGTCGACCTGGACAACTTCATCTACACCGCCTCGCACGACCTGAAGTCGCCCATTACCAACATCGAAGGACTGCTGCACGCGCTGACCGAGCACCTGCCCGCCGAGGTCATAAGCGAGGAGCAGGTGCAGCACATTCTGGAGCTGATGCAGCACTCCGTGGACCGCTTCAAGCGCACCATCGACTACCTCACCGACGTGAGCAAGCTGCAGCAGGAGTACGCGCAGCCCACCGAGCCGGTGGCGCTGGCCGGGGTGGTGGAAGATGTGCGCCAGGACTTGCTGCCCCTGCTGCAGGAAGCCGACGCCCACCTGCACGTCGACGTAGCCGGCTGCCCTACCATTTCCTTCTCCCCCAAGAACCTGCGCTCAGTGGTGTACAACCTGCTCAGCAACGCCCTGAAGTATCGTCACCCCGAGCGGGTGCCGGAAGTGCGCATCAGCTGCCAGCGCACCGCCGAGCACCATTTGCTGCAGGTGCAGGACAACGGGCTGGGCCTCGATGAGTCCCAGCGCGGCCGCATTTTCGGTATGTTTCAGCGGCTGCACGCCCACGTGGAGGGCTCGGGCATCGGGCTGTACATGGTCAAGAAAATCGTGGAAAACGCGGGCGGCAGCATCACCGTGGAAAGCCAGGCCGGCGAAGGCAGCACCTTTACCGTAGCCTTCCCGCTGGCCCTGACGGAGCACGCTTAAGCTGCTGCACCACGCCGGATGGACAAGCAAAAAGGCCCGAAGCAGTATTGATTCGGGCCTTTTCAGCGTTAGCTCTTACGCGTCCGTTTAGCGACGGCGGCGCTTGCGCGACTGGTACTCATCGTCCTCGTCGTCATCGTCGCCCGAGCCGAAGGAGGGCATGGTGAACATAGACGAGAACAGGTCCTTGAACTGCGTGCCCGCGGTGAGGCGGTTGCGCGAAATCAGGCTCATTTCGGCCATGCCGTGCAGGGCAAACTCCATCCAGAAGTAGGGGTCTTCCTGGAACATCTCGGCCGGGATGCTGGCCTTCACCAGGTCGCGCAGGCCGGGCACGGCGTCCAGGGCGGTGCGGTAATCGGCTTCGGAAGCGTCGTTGAGCACGTCCACGGAGTGGGTGCCGAACCAGTCCTGCACCTGCTTGTAGGGATTGGGCTTGTCCTTCTGCTTCTTGGCCTTTTCGGGGTCGGGGAAGTACTGCGTGAACTGGGTGCGCAGAGCCTTGCCCATCAGCTTCTCGGCCACGATGCCAGCGCCTTCCTGCTCGCCTTCGTACACCAGCTCCACCTTGCCGGTGATGGCGGGCACGGCGGCCATAAAGTCGGTTACGCGCACGCGGGTGCTGGTTTCGCCGTTGAGCAGGGCACGGCGCTCGGCGGCGGCAATCACCTGCTCATAAGCCGAGATGGTCAGGCGGGCCGACACGCCGGATTTGGCGTCGACGTACTCCGAGCCGCGGGCCTCAATGGCCACCTGCTCCACCAGGTCGTGAATCAGCTCATTACCCACTACCAGGCCACGTTGCGCCTCGGTGAGGCGCGCTTCCTGGCGGGTGATGCGCTTGCCGATGTCGATGGACTTGGGGTAGTGCGTGATGATCTGCGCGTCGATGCGGTCCTTGAGCGGCGTCACGATGGAGCCGCGGTTGGTGTAGTCCTCGGGGTTGGCGGTGAAGACGAACTGAATGTCCAGCGGCAGGCGCACCTTGAAGCCGCGGATCTGGATGTCGCCTTCCTGCAGGATGTTGAACAGCGACACCTGAATGCGGGCCTGCAGGTCGGGCAGCTCGTTGATAACGAAGATGCCGCGGTGGGCACGCGGAATCAGGCCGAAGTGAATCACGCGCTCATCCGAGTACGGCAGCTTGAGCGTGGCGGCCTTGATGGGGTCGGCGTCGCCGATGAGGTCGGCCACCGATACGTCGGGCGTGGCCAGCTTTTCGGTGTAGCGCTCATTGCGGTGCACCCAGGCAATGGGCGTATCGTCGCCCTTCTCGGCCAGCAGGTCCACGGCGTAGCGCGAGAGCGGCTGCAGGGGGTCATCGTTGAGTTCGGAGTCAGCCACCACGGGAATATACTCGTCGAGCAGGCCTACGAGCTGGCGGGCAATGCGCGTCTTGGCCTGCCCGCGCAGGCCGAGCAGGTTGATGTGGTGCATCGACAAGATGGCCCGCTGCAGGTCGGGAATTACCGTCTCGTCGTAGCCGTGGATGCCGGGGAAGGCGTTTTCGCGGCTGCGTAGCTTCTGGATAAGGTTGTCGCGGAGTTCTTCTTTAACCGAACGGGGCCGGTAACCCGCCGCCTTCAATTGGCCGAGGGTAGTGATTTGTTCGTGGTTCATCAGGGGCAGATAGGATTGGGAAGAAGGCTCCCTGCCAGCTAAACAGCGAAACCGGGCACGAGGTTCGGCAACTGTTGCGCGCTGCCTAGCTTTGTCGCTGCCGGCTTCGGGCCAGGCGCCGGTGCCACCGCCCAGCGGCTGGGTTATCCGCCTGCTACTTGCATCCAGATTCGCCCTATGTCCGTTTTCCCGACCCAGTATTCCACCTTATCCGCCCGGGCGCTGCAAGACTACGTGGCCGCCCGCTACGCGCTGCCGCTGCACGGCAGCCGCCTGCTGCTGCGCGGCGTCAGCGACACGTACCAGCTGGAAAGCGCTACGGCCAAATACATCTTTAAGGTATACCGCGCCGCGCACCGTTCCCGCGCCGAAATTGAGGGCGAAGTGGAGCTGCTCACTCGCCTGCACGCGCAGGGCGCATCGGTGGCCCCGCCCCTGCCCGATCAGCACGGCGCCCTGCTGCAGACCTTCGCCGCGGCCGAGGGGCCACGCCACGGGGTGCTGTTTGCCTATGCGCCCGGCAAAAGCCACTTCGACCTGAGCGAGGCGCAGCTGCGGACCGTGGGCACGGAAATGGCCCGCTTGCATCAGCTCACCGCCGGCCTACAGCTGAGCCAGCCGCGCCGCGGCTACGACCTGCGCACCACGCTGGCGGAGCCCCTGGCCCGGCTGGCCAGCGCCTTTACCGAGTACGAGTATCCCGAAGGGCTGGCTTACCTGCAGATTGCGGCTGAGCAAGCCCGGGCGCAGCTGGCCGACCTCGGCCCCGAGGCCTTCAGCTACGGCTACTGCCACTACGACCTACTACCGAAGAACTTTCACTTCGCCAGCGAAGACCAACTCACTTTCTTCGACTTCGACTTTGCCGGGCCGGGTTGGCTGGTCAACGACGTGATGACCTTCAAGGTGCACTACTTCCTGCACGTGTTCACCCGCCGCCTCAGCCCCGCTGAGGCCGAGCAAGCCTGGCAGCTGTTCCTGAGCAGCTACCGGGCCGTGCGCCCGCTTTCGGAGCCGGAACTGGCCGCCATCCCGGCCTTGGGCGTCGGCTTCTGGGTATTCTACCTGGCCTTTGCCTACGAGCATTTCGACGACTGGTCCAACACCTTTTTCGGGCCCCGCTACCTGCGGGAGCGGGTCGGCCTGATTCGGCAGTGGGTGGAGTGGCAGGGTGGCTTTGGCAGTGCGGCGCGGCCGTAAATGCTGGCTACACAGGTGCTAGCCTGATGACGACCAATCATCAATCCAGCACCTGCTTAGCACTGGCTTTCACATGATTATGCGGCTGACTGGCGTGGGCTGGCCGGGTACTTTTGCTTCGAGTACTCGCTTCCAACCTACCCTTTTCAGCTATGAAAAAAATCCTCCGAATCGTCGGCCTGCTGGTGGCCGGCCTGGTCTTCCTGGGCGCCTGCGCGGCTACCTTCGTGCAAGTGCGCGGCGTGCCGAGCTACGCGCTGCCCAAAGTCGCGGCGGCCCACATCGAGGCCACGCCCGAGCGGCTGCTGAAGGGCGAACAGATTGCCCTGAGCATCTGCGCCGATTGCCACCTCGACAAGCAAACCGGCCGGCTGAGCGGGCAGCCGCTGCGCGAGATTCCCGATCAGTTCGGGCGCTTTTACTCGGCCAACATTACCCAGGACAAGCGGCACGGCATCGGCAGTTGGACCGATGAGCAGCTGGTGGCCCTGCTACGTACCAACATCGGCCCCGACGGGCGCCTGCGCGTCATTATGCCCAACTTCGGCCGCCTTTCCGACGAGGACTTGGCCAGCGTAATTACGTTTCTGCGCTCCGGCAGCCCGCTGGTCCAGCCCCACCCGGCGGCCTCGCGCCCGCAGGAGCCCAGTTTCTTTGGCAAGGTGCTGGCCAACACGGTGCTGGGCCCGAAGCCCATGCCTACGGCAGCCATTGCCCACCCCGATACCGCCAACGAGGTGGAGCTAGGCCGTTACCTGGTGCTGGCCCGCTACAAGTGCTACGACTGCCACTGCAAGGACGGGCTGAAGATTGACGGCGAAAACCCCGAGCGCACCGAGGGCTATATGGCCGGTGGCACGGAAATCATGGGCGAAAACCACCAGAACCTCTACACCCGCAACCTCACGCCCGACGCGGAAACCGGCATCGGCGACTGGACCGAGGCGCAGTTTGTGCAGGCCATGAAGTACGGGGCCTCGCCGCATGGGCCGTTGCGCTACCCCATGCCCAAGTATTCGCGGGTGCCGGACCCCGAGGCCAGGGCCATTTTTGCTTACCTGCGTACGCTGCCGGCCATTCATAACGCCACGCCCGAAGACGGCCCGGAAGGTGTAGCCGCCGTGGCCAACCGCTGATTGGCCGCCATCCTCACCCGGCTTCAGGGCGGCTGACCTGCCCTAAAAACAGCGGCAGCACTCAGGCAGAACCACGGCGGCAGGGCGGTCCGCAAGACCGTGTTTGACGGGGCTCACATGATTATGCGAGTGACTTAGGTACAAGTAAAACCTACTTTTGTACCACTACCCTGCTCTTCCAACAGCCTTTCTGACGCTATGAAAAAAGTCCTCCGTATCCTGGGCCTGCTGGTGGCCGGCCTGGTTTTTCTGGGTGCCTGCGCGGCCACCTTCGTGCAGGTGCGCGGCATTCCAAGCTACGATCCGCCCAAGGTGGTCATGCAACCCGTAAAAGCCACGCCCGAGCGCATTGCCCACGGTCAGAAAATCGTGAATGCCATGTGCGCCGACTGCCACCTGAACCGCGGCACCGGCGCCCTGACCGGCAAGCCCCTCAACGAAATGCCCGCGGCTTTCGGCAAGGTATATTCGGCCAACATTACCCAGGACAAGCAACACGGCATTGGGGCCTGGACCGACGCGGAACTGGTGGGCATGCTGCGCACCGGCATCGGCCGCGACGGGCGGCAGCGGGTCATGCCCAACTTCGTGCACATGTCGGACGAGGACGTGCACAGCGTGCTGGCCTACCTACACTCCAACGATGCGCAGGTGCAGCCCAACCCAACTCCTTCGCGCGAGCAGGAACCCTCGTTTCTGCTGAAGGCCCTCACCCATACGGTGATGAAGCCTACGCCCCTGCCTACCGGCCCGGTGGTGGCTCCGCCCAAGACCGATGCGGTGGCCTACGGCCGTTACCTGGTGATGGGCCGATATAAGTGCTACGACTGCCACTCCAAGGACTTCAAAACCAACAACGACCTGGAGCCGGAAAAATCGGCGGGCTACATGGGCGGCGGCAACGAGCTAACCGGCGCCGACGGGCAGCCCATCCTGAGTCGCAACCTCACGCCTGACCCGGAAACCGGCATCGGCGACTGGACGGAAGGGCAGTTTGTGCAAGCGGTACGCTACGGCCAGTCGCCGCACGGCCCCCTGCGCATGCCCATGCCCAAGTTCACGCTTATGGATGAAGCCGAGGCCAAGGCCATTTACGCCTACCTGCGGACCGTTCCCGTACTCAAAAATGCGACGCCCGAAGACGGCGCCGCCGCCGTGGCTACGCGTTAGGGAAAACCGACGCCCGGTGCTAAAGAACGGCCGCTCCTAGACGGGGAGTGGCCGTTTTTTGTGTGCCTTGGGTACCAAGGCCCATAATTTGTTTTGTACTATATATGGAGACATTTTTACATTTAATCCCTTTTACCATCCATTCCCTATTTCCTATGCCGCATTCGTTTATCGGTTACCTGCACCTGGCTGCCGCGCTCCTGGCCATGGCTCTGGGGGCCGTGGTCCTGCTCAACCGCAAAGGCGGCCGCTTCCACCGCCGGGCGGGCTACGGCTACGTGGCCTGCATGCTCACACTCAACGCTTCCGCCCTACTGATCTACCGCTTATTCGGCGGCTTCGGGTGTTTCATGGACTGGCGCTGCTTAGCCTGACCTGCCTCACCGGCGGCATGGTACTAGCCCTGCTGCGCCAGCGCATAGGCAACTGGCAGCACTGGCATTACTACTTCATGAACTGGTCGGTGGTGGGACTGTACGCGGCTTTCTGGGCCGAAACCATCACCCGCACCCTGCCCATAGCCCAGTTCTGGCCCGCTGTAGTCGGGGCCACCACGGCTACGGCCACGTTAGGCGCCATCCTCATCCGGCGCAATGCCGCCCGCCTGCTAGCCCAGGCCGAACCTGCCCGTACCCAGCCTAGCGCTGGTGTTGCATCGGAGGCAACACAAAGGAGCCCGCGCCGAAAGCATCCGGCGCGGGCTCCTTTGTGTTTGCTGGTCCGTTTACACGCAAAACGCCTCCAACCGGCTGGGCTGGAGGCGTTGAATCAGCAAGGCCGCCAGCAGGGCTAGAGGCTCTTGCGGCGGTTGCGCTTGTAGTCCTCAAAAATCATCCCGCCCAGGCCCTTCAGCGAGCTGTAGTAGGCCTTGCCCTGATTGGTTTCGGTGAACTCGCGCACGAACTGCTGCAGGTACGGGTCGGAGGCAATCATGAAGGTGGTGATGGGAATCTTCAGGCGGCGGGCGGCGGCGGCCAGGTTCAGGGTCTTGTTCACCACTTTGCGGTCCAGGCCGAAGCTATTCTTGTAGTAGCCGCCGGGCTCCTTCAGGCAGGTGGGCTTACCGTCGGTAATCATGAAAATCTGCTTGTTGGCCGTCTTGCGCTTGCGCAGCAGGTCCATGGCCAACTCCAGCCCGGCCACGGTGTTGGTGTGGTAGGGACCAACCTGCAGGTAGGGCAAGTCCTTCACTTCGATCTGCCAGGCGTCGTTGCCGAACACGATGATGTCGAGGAAGTCCTTGGGGTACTTCTGCTTCACCAGCTCGGCCAGGGCCATGGCCACTTTCTTAGCCGGCGTGATGCGGTCCTCGCCGTACAGAATCATCGAGTGCGAGATGTCAATCATCAGGACCGTGCTCGTCTGCGTCTTGTGCTCGGTGTCGCGCACTTCCAGGTCGCCCTCAGTGAGCAGGTAGTTGCCGTCGAGGCCGTGGTTGAGCTGGGCGTTGCGCAGGCTCTCGGTCATCTCGATTTGCTCGATGGTGTCGCCGAACTGGTAGTCGCGCAGGTCGGTGGTCAGTTCGTCGCCCTGGCCGGCGTGCGGGGTGCGGTGGTTGCCCTGGGTGCCGCGCTTGAGCTTGCCGAAGATTTCCTCCAGCGCCGATTTGCGAATGAGCTGCTCCGACTTGGCGGTAATCTTCAGCTCGCCGAGCTGCTGCTCGTTTTCATCGAGGTAGCCTTTCTTCTTCAGGTCCTCGATGAAGTCGCCCATGCCGTACTCGTCGTCGGTCAGGCCGTACTGTTTGTCCAGCTCGTTGAGCCACGACAAGGCCTCGCTCACGTCGCCCGCCGTGATGGTGACCAGTTGCATGAATAATTTAAAAAGCGTGTCGAAGCCTTTCTCGGGGGAATCTTCGGGCACAAAATCGCGGAAGCGGAAGCCAACTGCCATAGTCAAGAGGAATGGACCTGGAAAACAACGGGCGGCCCAGGTTAGTTTGTTTGGAAGGTGATAAGCGGGTAACGTTTGTCCTCCTTCATCTGGCGTACGCAACGCGAAGAACCTCATTACCGCAGAACGACAGACGGCCGATAGGTACTATCTCACATCCTAAAGCCTGTAGCAAGCTCAGGATAACAGCTTAAACCCTACAAAGCCCAAACCCATGAAAGCCATCTGGAACAACGCCATGCTGGCGGAAAGCAACGATACCGTGGTGGTGGAGAACAACCACTACTTCCCGCCTGGCTCGCTGAACCGCGCGTATTTTGAGGACAGCATTGCCGGCACCACCTGCCCTTGGAAAGGCCGTGCCAGCTACTACTCGGTGCGCGTGGACGGGCAGCTCAACAAAGACGCCGCCTGGTTCTACCCCGACCCGAAACCCGCGGCCGAAAATATCCGTGGGCGGGTAGCCTTCTGGAAAGGCGTGCAGATCGTTCCGTAGGGCTTATGTAACCCCGGGGGCTGATAAGGCGTTAGTATAGCGAATTGATAATACTGACTCTTCTCTCCACTTCCTTCCATAACCCCCCATGAAACCATCTACACCGGTCTGGCAGCTGGGCGCCGCAGCGCTGCTCCTGCTTGCCAGTTGCGACTCGGCCCGTACCGCTACGGACGACAGCTCCACGGCTTCTACCACGGTAGAAAGCGTAACGACGCCCGGCGACGTCGCTTTCTCGCGCGACCTGAACCAAGGCGACTACCGCTTCCAAATCACGTCGAACACCCTCGACAACGGGCAGCAGCTCACCATCAAGACCCGCCGCGGCGAAGCCCTGGTGACCGATCCGGTGCGCCTGAACGTGAAAGGCAGCGTGACCGACGCCGTGATGGGCGACCTGAACGGCAATGGTAACCCCGAGCTGTACGTGTTCACGACGGGCGGCGGCCCGGCAGGCGTGGAAGCCTTCGAGTTCGTCGACAAATCGTTCCGCCCCATTCAGACCCTGCCCAAGCTCAGCAACGACCTGGCCGTGGGCTACAAGGGCGAGGACAAGTACGAAATCCGCGGCAACCACCTGGTGCGCACCTTCCCCGTGTACAGCGGCAGCGACGCCAGCGCTACGGCCACCGGCCAGTCGCGCACGGTAGAGTACACCCTGAACTCGGAAGGCATGCTGATGCCCATGCCGATGACGGCCGGCAGCACCACGCCGGGCGCTACCACGCCGCCCCGTCCCTAAGCTTTTATCAGACCTCCTTTCTTGAAGAGCCTGCCCCTTGGGCAGGCTTTTTCATTGGTTGGCTACTATACCGGCCCGTTGCTGTAACCCCCGCCGTTGGCGGGCGTTTGTGTAAGCTAGAATGTCGTACCCGGCGGGCTGCTGCCTGGGCCTGCCCCCGTCACGTTTTGCCATGACCACGCACCACTCTACTTTCTCTTCGCTGGCCGCGCTGCTGGTGGGCCTGCTCGCGGCCGGCTGCGATTCGCAGCGCAGCACCACCGAATCGGCGGCGCCGGTTTCGTCGTCGGTAAACAATAGCACCGCTTCCCCGACGGCCGTGAGCTACCAGAAAGACCTCAGCCGCGGCGACTACACCTTTGCCGTGCAGACGGTGGGCACGGGCAGCCAGCGCCAGCTGAGCTGGCGCGCCGCGCGGCTGGGCCGGGAGCTGGCCGCCATGACGGATAACATAGAAGGCACCGTGCTGGATGCCACCGTCACCAACCTCAATAACGACGAGTACCCCGAACTGCTGGTGTTCGTGGCCGATGCCGGCAGCGGTTCCTACGGCCGACTGATGGGCTACGAGTTTCTGAGCCGCGGCCGCCGTTCCCTCACCTTGCCCGAGCTGGATGGCCCTCTGGCCGAAGGCTACCTCGGCCACGACTCCTTCCGCGTGGAGGGCCGGCGCATCATTCGCACCTTCCCCATCTACCGCCCCGATGACCCCAATAGCACGCCGTCAGGCGGCACGCGCACGGTGGTCTACGAAATGCCCAAAAAGGAAGGCCTGATTACCGTTGCCGAGTACCGGGACGGCTCTTAAGTCCAGACGCTACCTGACCTTCTTGCCGTGCATTTAAGGCTGACTTGCCGGCAGGCTGATACAAGCAAAAGGCCGGCCCCCATTGGGGCCGGCCTTTTGCTTGTGTGCTACATGTCGTTGCCAGACAAATTACCAAGAATTTTGTCGACTCAACACATTGTCAGCTAGGTATTTTACTCAATCCACTTGAACTTGTACTCCAACTTGGGTACGGGCATGCGGTCGGCGACGCGGCGCAGGCGGCCGGGCAGCGCCATGATGTAGTCGCGGGCTTTTTCGGCCGGGGCGTTCAGGTTGCTGATCTGGTCGATTTTCCAGGTGTTGATCAGCCCTTCTAGGATGTCGGTGTAATCCTGGCTGGTGTACACGCCGAGGCGCTGGGCAGCATCGGTGAAGTGGCCGAAGGTCTTGCCGATTTCCACGCCCAGCTCACGCATGTAGTGGGCCGGCATCACAATCTTCTTGCGCATCATGTCCTCGAAGGCCAGCATCATTTCCGAGGGGTCCACTTCGAAGATTTTCTCCACGAAGGTCTGGTACACGCGGGCGTGGCGCACTTCGTCACCGGCAATCATGCCGCAGAGCTTGGACAAGGCAGCGTCCCCAGCCTTGCGGGCCAGCTGGCCCACGCGGCGGTGCGAGAGGTTGGTGGCCGCTTCCTGGTAAGACGTGTACACAAAGGCGCGGTACGGGTCGTGGGCGGTGCCCAGGTCGAAGCCGTCGGCAATGAGGTACTGGGTACTCATTTCGAACTCGCGCATGTTCACACGGCCCGAGAGGTAGAGGTAGCGGTTGAGCAGGTCGCCGTGGCGGTTTTCCTCCGCCGTCCAGCCCCGAATCCACTGCGCCCAACCGTTGTTGGGGTCCCGGTTCAGGTTGTCGAGCTGGTGGAACCAAGCTTCGTAGTTGGGCAGGGCTTCCTCGGTGATGGTGTCGCCGATGAGCACGGCCAACAGGTCGTAGCTCAGCTCCTTAGCTCGCTCGCGTAGTTGCTTGACTTCGTCAAAGAACGAGTCGAGCCGCGGGTCGGGCAGGAAATCGGAAGGCTGCCAGCTGTCCTCAACCTTCTTGAGGAACGAGCCCATATTCTCGCGCAGAAATACTTCGAGGTGCTCGAGTACTTCTCCACGGGAAGTCATTGAGGCAATCATGTGTGATGAGGAAAAGGTGAGTAGGAAGAAGAACGGAGCAGGTGAGGAAGGGCCAAAAGTAGGCAATTGCCGGATGGAAATGCGGCAGGGAAGTCAGACGAATCTTCATACGGAATTCATACAGGAAACGCTCGACTGTTGCGCAGCTTTATTGAAAGGCTGCTGTAGAGTCAGTTGGGGCCTGTACGCGCCGCCAGTAGGTTTTGAGCACGCTGCTGTCGGCGGCCGGGGCATTGACCCACTGAACATCCGGGCGTTGCACCAAGCGCCGCAAGGCTTCGGCCTGATCGTACGTGCCGGCCAGGTGCTGCCGCAGCCGCGCCTGCGAGGGGTCGAGGGAGGGCCAGCCGGTGAGCAGCAGCCAGGGAGAGCCGCCGTCGGGCACATACTCCCGGAAGGGCGAAAGGGACTTAAACCATTCTTCCAGCCCCATGCCGATTAAAACGCGCCCATCGGCCGGGGTCGGCAACCCGCGGAGCTGGGCTACATGCCGCCTCTCCTCCGCCCGTAGCGCGGCTTGTCGGTGCACCACTTTGTACGCGTAGAAGCCAGCCAGCAGGGTTAGCAAAGCATAACTGAAGCGCCGGAACGCCAGCGGCGCGGGGCGCGGCAGCGCAGGGCTAAGCAAAGTCAGATGCGCGATGGTGCCCAGGGTGAGCAGCGGCCCGGTCAGGCGGGGCGGCAGCTTGAGCCCGAGCCCCAGGCCGAGCAGCAGCAGTGCAAAGCCGGCGAGGTACCAGCCTTGTCGGCGGCGCGCCGGGGCCGATGCGCCACGGCTGAGCAGTAGCAAGAACAGGTTCAGCCCCAGCAGCGGAAAATAGTCGCGCGTCAGCTGTCCATGCAGGCTTTGGAACTTGGCCGGCATCGTTTGCGACCAGTAATGCGGATTGGGCTGGTACGCCCGGGCGAAGAACCGTTCGTTGACCCAGACGGAGTCGCCAAACGCCCACTGCGCCACCAGCCCGACGCCGACGCTGTCGGCGGCAGTGCGCGGCGCGGCGCGGTAAAAACCGTAGTCGAGCACGTTGGATTTGAGCACGTCGAGGCGGCGGTAACGGGCGGCTTCGGGTGAGCGAAACAGCTGCGCCCCCAGCCCCAGCAGCACCGCTGCTCCGACCACCGTAGCCAGTGCCTGCCAGCGGCCGCGCCCGCCCAGCCACCAAGCGGCGGGCGCCACAAGCGCGGCGCCGAGCACCGCTGCGCTTGGCCGGATAGCCCAGGCTGCCACGAACAGCAACCCGCCCAGAGCCCAACTCAACCGCAGCCGCCCCGCAAACTGCGCCGCCCACAGCAGGGCCGCTCCGCCCAGCAGCAGCGGCACCCGCACGTAGCTAAACCACTGCACGTGCTCCAGCCCGGCCAGAAACAGAAATGCCGCCAACCACGCAGCCCGGGCCGCGGGAGCGGTGTGCGGCCGCAGCAGCTCTTCCAGCACGGCCATCAGCAGCACCAGCGCCAGCAGCAGCAAGGTCGTCAGCAACAGCCCGTACCAGGGTACGGCGGGCTCGAGTTGGTACAGTTGCGCCAGCAGCCAGGCCCAGCCATGAAAGTACAGATGCAGGTTGGTGACGGGCGCCACGGCGGTGCGCCCCCGCAGCAACAGCGTGATGCTGAAGTCGTCGTTGGTTTCGTAGTGGCTGCCCAGGCCGGCGGCCACCAGCAGCACGAGCAGCGTGGGCAAGCTCACCACGCGCAACCAATAGCCAAACCGCTCGTGCTTCATAGCCGGCAAAGTACGCCATTCGCGGCCGGGCGCCGCAACGGGATTCTTGCCAACTTCGCCACCGTGAACTCCTCCCCGCGCCTGCTCCGCCTGCTGCCCACGCTCACCCTGGGCGCGGTCGGGCTGTTTGCCGTGCTGTACTTCGTGGGTGCCCACGAAGGCCTGTACGCCCTCGACGACTACTTCTACTCGCGCTACGCCTTTCAGCTGCTGCACGGCAGCTTTCAGCTCGGGCCTGATCCGCAGCACCTGCTGCACGACCCGCTGCACGAGCGGTGGCTGATTTTCGGGCCGGTGGCGCTGTGCTACGCTTTGCTGGGAGTGAACATCTGGAGCACCACGCTCTGGCCGCTGCTGGCCACGCTGGCCTGCCTGGCGCTGCTCTGGGCCGCCTACCGCCGTCGGCACCCCCTGGTGGCCAGCGGCGCGGTGCTGCTGCTCGGGCTGCACTACTTCACGCTGAACCTGACCAACTACCTCTACCCCGACAATGTGAACATGCTGGCCTGCGCCGCGGCGGCCCTGGCACTGTGGCGGGGGCGGCGGAGCGGGCGGCCGCTGGCGTGGGGGGCGGTCTTTGCCGGGCTGAACTTTGCGGCGCTGCTCTGCAAGGAAACGGTGGTGTACTACGCGCCTTTTTACCTCGGCTTGCTGGTGCTTGACCTGCGCCGCGGCCGCCACGGCACTTTCTGGCTGACGGCGTTTGGCACCGGGGCGGTACTGATAGGCGGCTACCTCGGCTTTTACCAGTGGCAGACCGGCGACGCCCTTTACCGCCTGCACCTCATCGAGCATACCAACGAGGTGCTACAGGAGGGCAACTTCCTGCTGGGCAACCGCGCCGCCCTCCTCGACCGCCTGACGCTGGGTCCGCCGCGCTTCTTCATCGGCACCGGGCTGGGCTTGGCGCTGGTGCTGGCGCTGGCTGGACTGCGGCCCGAGCCGCAAGCCGCAACGGCAACGGACGACCGGCGCTTCTGGCAGGGCTTAGCTTTCAGCACCCTGGTTTTTTACTGGTTGGGCAGCACCTCGCTCACGCATTACAACCCCATCACCCTGTTGCCGCGCATGACCACGCCGCTGCTGCCGCCGCTTTGCCTAGCCGCAGCTTACGGTTTGGCCGATGTGCTGAGCACTGGCCGGCGCACCTGGTTCTACGTCCTGGCCCTGCTGGCTCTGGCGGCTTTCGACCGCAGTGCTGCCGCAGTTCTGTATGCGGGCTCGGCCTGCGTCCTGCTCGGCCTGCACCTACTGAAGCGCCGGTCAGGGCTGGCAGCCGGCTCCGGCGCGTACGCTGCGCTGGGCTTGCTAGGTTTAGCTCTGGTGCTGGCTTTGCGCCCGGCTCACTTCGCGCGCAAGCCCAGCGTGTCGGGGCATTTCCCGCAGGCGCGCATCATTGGGCAGTACCTGCAAGCGCCCGGCTCAGGCACCGTTTTCGTCGACGACTACCTGATCGGCAACTTTGATTTTTACTATGGCTACCAAGTACCGCCGGGCCTGCAGTACCGCCGCTACTGGGCCCGCGACTCCGTACAACTTGCGCCCCGGCAACCCGCGTGGCTGCTGCTGAACCGAGCTACATTATCGAACCCCGAACTTACCCGCAAGCTGCTGCGCTACTCCGCTGACAGTGTGTTGCAGTGGTTCCCGCAGCGGCAACTGATTGCCCAGGATGGTCCGGTGGAGCTTTACCGAGTGGAGCTTACGCGGCCAGAATAACGAAGCAACCTACGTGCTTGGATGGAGCACCCGCGCCTTAAAGTCACTGCCCATTACCATTAGCCAACCAATCACATATACCACTGTATACCAAATACATTAACATCCATCTACTACAGCATCACTTAAAAAACCGCTGCCAGGGCACCCAGTGCGTAATCCGTCAGGCGTCGCTGCCCGGTTTGGCGCAACAGGTGGTAGAGCTTACGCGCTTCCGGTCCGCGGCGGAAGCGCACCGCCTGCCGCAGTTCCCAGCGCAGCCGTGTAGCCAGGGCCGCCAGTTCGGCAGGGGTCCGGCACAGGGCCAGCGCCTTCTCGCAAACGCGAATGGTAGAGGCCACGTACGGGTCGCCGGGCCGGTAGGCCTTCCGCGACATGGACTGCGGATGCAACCGCTTCTGAGTTAGCACCTCGTCCTGAAATCCAAATTCCCAGTCATGGGCGGCCCGCACCCACAGGTCGAAATCCTCGTAAGCCAGTGCCTCGTCGTAGCCGCCCAGGGCCGTGAGCATGGTGCGGCGCATCATCATGGTGGGCGTGCTGATGAAGTAGCGGCTGAGCACGTCGGCAAAGACCCCGCCGCTGGCCGGGCGGGGGTGCACCGGCTGGCCGTGAGCATCGCGGCGGAAGTGGAAGCGCACGTGTTGGCCCTGCTCGTCAATCAACTCGCAGTCGTGGTAGGCCACGCCACAGCGCGCCCCCTGGGCCTGCATGAAAGCCACCTGCCGGGTTACGCGGGTGGGCAGCAGCACGTCGTCGGTGGCGAAGTCAATGACAAAGTCGCTCTGGCTGCGGCGCAGGGCCTGGTTGAAGGCGCGGCAGTTGCCCACGTTGTCGGGCAGCAGCAGCAGGTGCCAGCCGGGGTAGCGCGCGGCGTAGTCACGCAGAATGGCCGGGCTACCATCGGTGCTGGCGTCGTCTACCAGCCACACATCCAGGTTGGGGTAGGTCTGGGCCGCTACCGAATCGAGGGCCATGGCCAGGAAACGGGCGTGGTTGTGGCACAGGGCCACGATGGTAACCAGTGGCAAGTCAGCGGCGACGTCAGGCAATCCGAAAAGCACTTAAGGCGGCCCACGCAGGACCTGCTCGGTGAGAAAAAATCCGTACCTGGAAGCTAGCAAAAGCTTCAGCGGCGGAAGTAGGCCCGAAAATACAGTCCGCAGCCCAGCAGCAATGCCCCGAACCGTAGCGCGTGGGCCAGCGGGGCACCGTACAGCCCGAAACGCGGCAGCAGGCCCGCCAGCAACCCCGCGTACAGCCCGGCCGACAGCACCTGCACCAGCACGTACCGGCCCACCCGGGCATCGGCCAGCAGCAGGTACAGCAACGTCCAGGACAGGAACTTCGCCCAGTCGCCGAGCAGCTGCGGCCCCAGCAGCGCTCCGGCCGCGGCGAAGCGGGCATCGAAGAGCAGCGGCAGCAGCACCCCGCGCAGCAGCCAGATAGAGCCTAATCCCAAAGCAAGGGCCGCGGCCAGCAGCCCAAACACGCTCCGTACATATGCTTGCCGAGCAGCAGGCTGCCCCGCCAACGCCGCTAGCCGGGGGTAAAACACGGCGCCCATCACGGCTGAAAATACCATGGTATAGTTATCCGACAGCTTGGCCACGGCCTGCCACAAACCCGTCTGGCTGAGGCTAAAACGAGCAATGAGCAGGTCGCGCACGGCAAAATCCACGGCTTTGCTGCACAGCAACACGCTCAGGGCCATCAGCAGAAACTGCCCCAGACCAAGCACTGCCGGGCGGCTGATACGCCAGCGCGGGCGCGCGAGCAGGCTGTAACGGGCACACAACCAAGCGGTGGGCACGGCCGTCAGCCCCTGCCCCAGCAGATAAGCCAGCAGCACCTGCGGCACGGCCCAGCCCGCGGCTAGTGCCCCGGCTACGGCCGCGGGACCGAGCGCGCTGAGCATCACCGTCAGGGCAATGTAGGGGCGCAGGCGCTGGGCTGCCAGCAGCACGGCGGCCAGGTAGGCATGAGCAGTGAGCAGCGTAATGCCGGCTACCAGCCCCAGCACCCAGCCGGGCGTGGGCCGAAAGGCGGCCAGCAAAGGCCCACGCAGCAGCGGCAGGGCCAGGAAGCCCAACAACAGCACGGCCGCATTGAGCAGTAAACCGGTGCCGAACCACAGCCGCCAGCCCGCCGAGCCGGGCCGGTGCGGCGCCAGGTACTTCACGATGCCCACGTGCACCCCGTCGTTGGGCAGGGTGGTGAGCAGGGCCATCAGGTTCTGAAAGTGCGCCAGCAGCGCCAGGCCGCCGGGGCCGCCAAACACGGCCAGCAGCTTGTTGAGGGCCAGCGCCCCGCCCGCCCGGGCCAGCACCGACATACCCGACCCGAGGGAGCCGCGCACGAAGCGCGCCAGCGGCCCGGCGGCCAAGGGCGCAGGGACCGTGTCGGTGGCGGCGTCTTCGGCGGCGGAGAGGGACATGGGGCAAAGAACGGCAGCCGGAAGCCGGCGCCGTGGGCTAGAGCTTTTTTTCCAGGGTCAGCTTCAGGCTGGACACGCCGCCGAGGTGACGCTTGAAGCGCAACAGCGACTCATTCAGCCCGGTAGGCAAGGTGGAGGTGCCCAGATCGAGCAGGCGCAGGCCGCTGGCTTGCCCGAAGGCATGAAGGCCAGCGTTGAGCAGCACCACCGGGCTGAAGGCATTGTAGCGCAGCGGGCTGGCCGGGTAAAAGTTGTAGAGCGTGCCGCGGCCGGCCAGCACGGCCACCGTCAGCGCCGCCCACTCGCCGGCGGCGTCGCGCACCGAAAACAGCAGGTAGTCGCGCGGAAACTGCCGAAACAAGCCGGTCAGCTGCTCCTCCGTCAACGACAACGCCTGACCCTTTTCCTCGCGGCAGCGGCGCAGAAACTCGTAGGCCAGCGGCAACAGCAGCGGCGGCTCCTGCTCCACCTGAAAACCGTGGCGCTGGCACTTGTGCAGGCGCCGCCGCTCCGAGGGCGCCAGATGCGCCTCGTAGGTGCGGTCGAGCGGCAGGTGGGTGTTGATTTCGGCCTGACTAATCTGATACCCAGCCCGCTGCAGCGCCGCAACCAGCGCGCCGCTGGTCCGGGGCTCGTGAGCAAACGGGGGCAAGCGCACCGTCAGGCTGGTTACTGCCTGCGCGGCCAGTGCTTCGTGCACCCGACGCAGCCATTCGTCGAGTACGGCAGCGGGCACCTCGGAGCCCAACAGTTGCGGGCCACCGAAGGGCGCCGCGGCCGGACTGCGGGCCGTGCCATCCGGGCCGAGGTGAATCGGCCACCAACCCACTGTTTGCGCCTGGTGCTCCAGTGCGGCCACCAGCACCACCTGCTCGGGGCCGCGTGCGGCCAGTAGCTGGGCGGGCCGCTGGTACAGGTACAGCTCACCAGCCAGGGGCAACGGCGGCAAAGCGGGCTCCGGCAGCCAACGCAACGCGTACTGCCCGGCGCCGGCCTGCAGGGGCTGGGCCGGGGTGGCAAAGGGCGAAGCGGCGGACGACACGGGGTGGAGCACGAAAGGAATGCGAAGCGGCGAAAGTACGGCAAAAATCCCCCTAGGGTACGGCGCCGCGCTTTTGTTGGGCTTGAGAGCACCACTTTTCCGGGCCGGCTGCGTAGCATTACGCCGAAGTCGGTTCGTAGTGCCGACTGTTGCCCTGCTTTCCATGTCCGATTCCACTCCGGATCCGCGCCCCGCCGCGGCCACGGCGCCTCCGGCTGCATCCGACCCACCTTCCGCTTCCGCCGACGACGCCCTGACCGCCAGCGTTTCGGACCGCGACGCCACCCGCCAGGCCCGCATGCAGGGCGTGGGCGCCCGCCCGGGCACGCTCAGCCCGCACGAGGGCTCCCTGAAACCGCGCCTGTTTCTCTTCAGCTACGACGAGCTGGGCTACGAGGAGCGCGAATACCACTCTTACGACGAGTTGATGGCGCGCTTTCGCAGCCAGCCCGAGCGGCGGCACTGGATCGACGTGCGCGGCTACGACGACGTGGCCCTGATGCAACGCTTCGTGACTGACTTTGACCTGCATCCCTTGCAGATGGAGGACGTGCTCGGCGACTACCAGCGGGCCAAGGTGGAGGTGTTCGGCGACCGGCGCCTGTTCCTGGTGTCGCGCATGACGGAATTCACCGAGAACCTGGAAATCGACGACGACCAGCTCAGCCTGTTCACCGGCCCCAACTACGTCCTCTCCTTCCAGGACGACTACCAAGACTGCCTCGACGCCGTGCGCATGCGCATCCGCTCGGGCTTCAGCCAGATCAAACACCGCCCGCCGCTGTACCTGGCCTACGCCCTCACCGACGTGGTGCTCGACCACTACTACCCCACCATGGCGGCCATGGGCGACTACATCGAGGAGCTGGAAAACTACATCATCCGCGGGCGGCCCAACCGCCGCCTGCTGGCCCGCATCCTGCAGATCAAGAAGGACATCGTACGCTTTCGGCGGATGGTGTACCCCGAGCGGGAAAAGATTGCCGAGCTGCTGCGCCTGCACGACGACGTGGTGCCGGCGGAAATGAAGGTGTTCTTCCGCGACTGTTACGACCACGCCATTCAGGCCCTGGACCTGACCGAAAGCTACCGCGAATCCGTATCGAGCCTCATCGACCTGTACATGTCGGACCAGAGCAACCGCATGAACGAGGTGATGAAGGTGCTCACCATGATCAGCGCCGTGTTCATTCCGCTGAGTTTCGTGGCCGGGCTCTACGGCATGAACTTCTCCCGCGAAAACCCGCACGGCGGCATCAACCACCTGAACATGCCCGAGCTGTACGACCCGTGGGGCTACCCGGTGGTCTTGCTGATTATGGCCGTTATTGCCGTTGGCATGCTCATCTACTTCTATAAGAAGGGTTGGTTTACCAACTAGCTATCCGCTATTTATAGATTAATTTTTACCGCGGAGCCCAGCACCGCCGCTACCTGCTCAATGCGCTCCGCAATGCTCCCCGTCAGGAGTTGATAGGGAATACCCAATAGGTCGAGCTGCAGCAGGATGGTGCTCTGCTGCACGGCCTGTACCTCGGCCGATGCGCGCGTTCCATCCTGCTCGAACGGGAAATCCGGCGCACAGACGAAAGTATAGGTGTACCGCTCGCGGCAGGCCCGGGCCAGCGCGTGCAGCTCCGGCTCGGCCCGCCCGAAATAGGCGTAGGAGTACCAAAGCGTCGTCACGGCGTTGGTGTCCGAGAACAGCCAGTGCCGGGCCGCCGGCAGGGCCTCATCCTCCAGGGCGCGGTGCCGCCGGGCAATGCGCAGCAGGTCGTCGTAGGTGAGCTGGCCCTGCTTTTCCTCGTAGAGCGTGCGCCCATACTCAGCCACCCAGGCCGTGCCGAACTGCCGGCCCAAAGCGGCCGTCAACGTGGACTTGCCGGTGCTTTCGGCGCCGAGCAGCACCACCCGCTGCACGTAGCTAGCGGAGCGGAAATGCGCCTGCACCACGGAGTGTAGCCACGCGTCGCTACCATACACATCGGCCCGCACCTGCGTGCCCGACACGGGCAGCTGCCGCCGCGCTAAGTCGACCAGCACGTGCCGCGCCCCGATGTATTCGGCAAAGCCTTGCCCATACGTTTCGCTGGTGAAAACTACGTCGATAGCCAAGCCCAGCTCTAGTAATTGTTGACACACGAACTCCCGATGGTCTGCATCCGGAGCAGCGTTGGCAGGCAGGGCCGGATGGTCTGTTTTGGAGAGGGCGCGCACGTGCAGGCGGGCGCCGTGCAGAGCCTCGCCGTAGATGCGCCGAATCCACTCGGCACGCACGGCAGCCGGGGCCCGCGCCCAGTCCGGCTCGGAGTACACCCACACGTGCAGCTCCTGCACCTGGGTGGCGGCCGTTTCCAGCAGCAGCTGGTGGCCGCGGTGCAGCGGGGCAAATTTCCCGACCACCAGCCCCCGCGGGGCGCGCTCCGAAGGCTCAGGCATGGCCACGGCTCAGTCCATCTTGAGCACCAGCCGGCGCAGCTCGTTGCCCACCACGCGGTACAGCTGGTAGGCGTTGGCGCCCGCGTCGTACGTCAGCCCAACGGTGGGGGCGCTGCTGTCGAACGGCTCCCCTCCTACCAACCGGCTCTGGGTGTCGAACAGGTAGGCTTTGGCCGGGCCGGGCTCGGTGATGACCAGCGCGCGGCGCGCCCCGAAGCGAAACAGCTGCACCGGTTTCTCGCCGGAGGTCACGAAGCGGCGGTCGGCCAGGATACGGCCCGCGGCGTCGAGCACGGTGGTACGGCCCTGCCCGTCGTCGCGCACCACGGCGTAGCTCTGCTGGTCCTGATCGGCGACGAGGCGGAACGAGCTGCTACGGCTCCAGGTGGTGAGGCGCCGGCGCTGCACTACCTCGCCGCTGAGCGTGAAGGTGACCAGCTCAGCGTGTTGATTGACCACGGTGAGGCGGGTGCGCCGCAGCGTGGGGCCGGCCTCCACGAAGGCCTGCGTGTGCAGGCGGGCGCCGAGGCTGATGGGGAAGCCGGGCAGGGCATTGCCGAGGATGTCGTAGGCGAAAATGTAGCCGTTTTGGAGCAGACAGACCACCACGTCGCGCCCGCCCACGCGCAGCAGCTGCGGCGGCGCGCCCAGCGCAAAGTCCAGGCGCTTGGGCTGCCAACCAGCCGGGGCGTTGCCGCGCGCATCGAATAGGAACAGGTTGGCAAACCGGTCGGCCACGAGTACGCGGGCCGGCTGGCCATCCGCGGCCGGTGCGCCCCCCACCGATTCGGCCTGCACGGTATCCGGCAGATTCAAGGGGAAATTGGGGGCCGAGCGGCCCTGCTCGTCGAGCAGGAATACGCGGTTGGCGGTGCTCAGTAGCAGGCCCGGCCGGCGGCCAAAGGCTCCCGGCAGCAGCGCCGGCGGACTCACCAGCGCCCCGCCCAAGGTATCGGACCAGCCCACGGTGTTATCGGGCGTGACGTAGTGCAAGGCCCCGCTACGGTCCTGCACCAGCACCGAGGGCGGCCGCGAGGGCACCGGCGCCGGCAGCAGTACGGGCCCGAGCCCGGCTAATCCAGCCTTGAAGCTCAGGGAGCTACCGACGCCGCCATTGCCCTGCAGGCTGGCTACGGCCGGCCCCACGGGCGGATGGCGCAGCACCCACTGCGTGTAGTACTGGCCGTTGTCGGCGGGGGCAAACTGCAGGGCAATCTGCGGGAAACGCTGCAGCAGGGCTTCGTTGCGCAGCAGCCCGGCGCGGCGGTCTTCCACCAAGGCGCGCAGCAGCACGTTCCAGCTGTTGCGCGTGTCGAGCACCACGCTCAGGCGGGCTACGGGCGTGGTTTCTTCCAGCAGCGCTACCTGCGTGGGCGAGTTGGTCCAGAGGCGGCCGGCGGCCACGTCGGTGAGGTACACGCGCAGGGCCGCGGCGTCGTCGGCCAGCACCAGATAGTTGCCTACCAGAGCCGTGGCCGGTGCGCCGCCGTTGCCGACCGGCGCAAACAAGGGCCCGAGCAGGCGCTGCGCGAGGCGCGGCACGCCATTCTGATAGAGCTGGTAAGCCCCGTACAGCTCGAAGCTCGGGCTGGTGCCCGTGGCCCGGCGCAGCTGCCCCAGCCACAGGGCCGTGCGGGCCGCGTTGTGGGTGCGCACCACGGCCAGGCGGGCCGGCACCGCGCGCGGCGACGACACGGCCAGGTAACACAGGGCGGCTTCAGCGTCGAGGGTAGTGGCCAGGCTGTCCACCAGGCGGCGGGCCGTGGTGTCGGTGGGCAAGGCGGCGCGCAGGGCGGCCGGGTTGGCGGCCACGTGCAGCAGCAGCGCCGTGCGCGTGCTTAGCACCTCGGCCATGCGCAGGCGGTCGGCGGGCTGGTTTTGCAGGCGCTGGTGCAGAGAGCCCCGGGCCCGCTCGGGGTTAGTAAATCCATTGAAGACCACCCGGTTGGCACTCAGCTTCATCTGCAGCAGGCTCTTATCCCCAATGCTGGCCAGGTACTCGAAATCGGGGCGCAGGGCGGGCTGAAAGAACACGCCCAGAAAGGGCGGCAGCTGGCGGTAGTTGACCAGCAGCATGGCGTCGACGTCCTTGAGGCGCAGGTAATCCGTGTTGCCGAACTCGGCGGCAATGGACGGCTGCCCCTCGTGCTCGGTGCGGCGCACCACGGCTTCCACCAGCGTCGCATTGGCACTAATCACCAGCGTGTTGCGGTAATTAAAGTACGTAAGCCCGCCGCCTTGCCGCGGCGTGATGGTGGTCAGCTCCTGGCCGTGGTAGCTGCGGGTGCCGAGGCGGTAGCGGGCGTCGCGGCCGAGGGCTTCCACCAGGGTGCGGATCTGGCGGTGCTCCCGCACGCTGCCCACCGGCACCAGAAACAGCACATCGAAGCTGCGCGGGCCGGTCACGTGCACCGACGTCAGCACGTTTTTACGGCCCAAAAAGCTCAGCACGGAGTTGCGCGTGCTGCCCAGGCTATCGGCCAGGGCCACGTTTTCCTCCACTTGCTGAAAGTAGCGCAGCGTGGCCAGGTTGTCCCAGAGCTGGGTTTCCTTCAGGTGACGCACCAGCGTGGGATGGTCGCGGGTGGCGGCCACCAGCACGGCGTCGTCGGGCACCAGCGCCCACAGGTCGACGGGCTGCTGGGCGACGGTGCGGCGGTAGTACACGTACGACACCAGCGCCGAGACGAGCAGCAAACCCGAAAGCAAGACCAGTAAACGGTTCGACATGCAGCGGCGGCGAGCGGGAAAACAGGGGCGGCAAAGGTAGCTATTCGGGCCGGCGCGGGAAGAAGTTGCTCACCCGAAGCAGATTCCGCCGGGTGCGCCTGCTATTCAGCCACTGAACCGCCACTAAGCCCGCACGCCGGGCCCTGACCGCCGACTGGCGTGGTGCCCGCCGATTCCGTACCTTGAGCCCATAATGCCGCGCCCGCTCCGTCGCCTGCTTCTGCCCGCCACTTCGCTCCTGCTGCTGCCGCTGGCGGCCTGCTTTGAGCTGCGCGAGCCGGAGCCCGCCACGGCATCGAGCGAGTGGGTGTCGCCGACGAGCATCGACGTGCTGCTGAGCAACTTCACCACGGCCGTGCAGCGGCTCAACGCGGCCAACTACGAGCGGTGCTTCGTGCCCGCGCGCTACCGCTTCTACCCCGACCCGACGGCCGCCGGCTCCACCAACGCGGCTTTGTTTGCCAACTGGAGCATCCGCGAGGAGCTGGACTACTTCAACCGCCTGCGCCAGCGCACCCCGGCCTCCGCCCAAACCCAGCTGCAGCTCTCGGCCCGCCGCGACCAGCTTTACGGCACCGATTCGGCGGAAGTATCAGCCCAGTACCAGCTCACGCTGGCCCAGACGGACACGGCCTTTCGCTACCGCGTGCTGGAGGGCAACATCCGCCTGTTGCTGCGCCGGCGCAACAACGAGTGGCAGATTGCCGCCTGGCGCGACCTGGCTACTTCCAACCGCCCGGTGTGGACGGAAGCCAAAAAGTACTTCGTGCGCAACTAGGCGGGGCCAAACGCGGCAACAAATGTTGCGCGCCGCTGTTGCAACGGGGCTACCCCAATCCGTAGCTTGCACCCGCTGGTACCCTCTTCGCTATGAGCCGTTTGCCTTTCCTGCGCTCCGCCTATGCAGCTCCCAGTCGTTGGTGGGCGCTGGGGGCGGTGCTGCTGGGTACGGCCTGCAACCCCTTCGCCCCGGGCCTCGACGACGGTAGCATCAGCCCCGATCAGCTGCTGGGCAACCCCGTAACGGTGCGCGGGTTCTTCGACCGGTTCCGGGCCGCTTACCAGCTGCGCGACTCCACGCTCTACGGGCAGCTGCTCAACCGGCGCTTCACCTTCACTTACCGCGACTTCGCCGCCAACGCCGACCGCTCCTGGAACCGCGACGTGGACGTGACGGCCACTTACAAGCTGTTTCGGGCCGCCCGCTCGGCCAACCTGCAGTGGACGCAGTACCTGCCCACCACTGATACCATGTACTCCGACACGCTGGCCTACGTGGAGCGCGCGTTTTCGCTGAGCATCGAGCAGCGCGACAACACCCGCTTCGACGGCATGGGCACGGCCCGGCTGGTGCTGGTGCGCAAAAAAGCCTCGGACCCGTGGCGCATGCGCAGCTGGTACGACCGCAGCGAGTTTTAACTTTGAGGCTATTGCCCATCGTTACCCGCTGACATTTTGAACCGTATTGCCCCGTTTGCGGCCGCGCTGCGCGCCGCCCTGATCCTGTGCTGCTGGCTAAGCGTGCTGCTGCCAGCCACCGCTCAGCAGCTGCCCAACCCCTTGCTGGCCGTTAAGGCCCCGCTGCGCAAGAAGATCCTGGCCGGCCAGAATGCCGAGGCCGTCAAGGAGCTAACCCAGTTGCTGGCTGCCGACAGCCTCAATCCCGATTACCTCTACCTGCGGGCCGAATGCCGCGCGCTGCTCAGCGAGTATACCCCGGCGCTGGCCGACTACGACAAGGCCGCACGCATTGTGCCGGGCAGCCCGCTGGTGCTGGCCTCGCGCGCGGTGGCTTTGGTGCAGGTGCAGCGCTACCCCGAAGCCGTAGCCGACTTTGACCAGGCCCTGCTGAAAGTACCCAACCAGCCGCTGATGCGCCTCTACAGCGGCTGGGCGCGCATGTATACCAACGACCTGCCCGGCGCCTTGCGCGACCTGGACCTGGCCGTGCAGCTCGACGGCAGCAACAAGGACGCTTGGCTGTACCGCGGCATTGTCCAGATGATTGCCGGCCGCTACCCCGATGCCCAATTCAGCATTTCCGAGTACGTGCGCCGCAACCCCAAGCTGCCGCTGGGCTACGCCAACCGCGCCCTGATCTACCTGGCCACCGGCGAACAGGCTAAGGCCGCCGAAGACGCCGCCCGCGCCTTCAAAATTGCCCCGACGGACAAGGAAGTGGTGCTGATCCAGGCTTTCGTGGCTGAAAAAGCCGATGCCGCCCAGGGCCAGGCCCAGTACGAGGCCATCCTGGCCAAGACCACCGACAAAGCCGATTTCTACCTGCAACGCGGCGACCTGCACATGCAAACCGGCAACATCGCCCGCGCCATCCCCGACTGGCAGCAGGCCGCCGACCTGGGCAACAAGGAAGCGGCCTTCCGCCTGAAAGCCGGCTACAAGAGCCCGCAGTAAACTACCAGCTGCCTGCCAGCCAAAGCCCGTTCGGCTCCGGACGGGCTTTGTCGTTGCCAGGAATCCTGCTCAATCGTCTATCTTCCGGGCCTCATTCTTCACTCCCCTCCTCGCATGAGCGAACAACAAGGCCACTTTCAGCGCGCCATCGGGCTGTTCGACGCCATTATGATCGTGACCGGCAGCATGATAGGCTCCGGTATTTTTATTGTCTCGGCTGATATTGCGCGGCAGGTCGGCAGCAGCGGCTGGCTGCTGGTGGTCTGGCTGCTCACCGGCGTCATCACCATGGTGGGCGCCATCAGCTACGGCGAGCTGGCCTCCATGTTCCCCAAAGTGGGCGGGCAGTACGTGTACCTGCGCGAAGCTTTCGGCAAGCTGGTGGCCTTCCTCTACGGCTGGTCCTTGTTTCTCGTCATCCAGACCGGCGTAATTGCGGCCGTGGCCGTGGCCTTTGCCAAGTTTACCGGCGTGCTGCAGCCCTGGTTCAGCGTCAACAACATCCTGTTCGAAGCGCCGGCCGTCGACCTGCCGCTGGTAGGTGAATACAAATTCACCTTCAGCAGCGTGCAGTTGCTGGCCATCGTGCTGATTATCGGCATCACGGCCATCAACGCCCGCGGCGTGCGCGCCGGCAAGCTGATTCAGAACGTGCTGGGCTCCACCAAGCTGGTAGCTCTGGCCCTGCTCATCATCGGCGGGCTGCTGCTGGGCATGAACGCCGAGGCCGTGCAGGCCAACTTCCACGATATGTGGACGGCCGTGCGTCACCCGGCGCCCGGCGCCTCCTTCCTCCCTTTGCCTCTCGACTCCACCGGCTTGGTCATTGCCATCGGCATGGCCATGACGGGCTCGTTGTTCTCGTCTGACTCCTGGAACAACATCGGCTTTGCCGGTGAGGAAATCGTCAACCCCGAACGTACGCTGGTGCGCAGCATGGCCATCGGCACGGCCATCGTGACGGCCCTGTACATCCTCTCCAATATCGTATACCTGCTGGTGCTGCCCCTGCAAGGCTCGCCGGAAGCCACCACGCTGGCGGGCCGCGGCATCATGTACGCCACCGATGACCGCGTAGCCACGGCCGTGGCCGAGCACGTGCTCGGCGCGCCGGGCGCCATTGTCATGGCCGTGCTCATCATGCTCAGCACCTTCGGGGCCAACAACGGCATCATCCTCTCGGGCGCACGCGCTTACTTCGCCATGGCCAAAGACGGCCTGTTTTTCCCCGGCCTGGCCCGGCTGAACCCGGCCGGCGTACCGGCCCGCGCCCTGTGGGCCCAGTGCGTGTGGGCCTGCCTGCTGTGCCTGAGCGGCTCGTACGGACAGCTGCTCAACTACGTGATGTTCTCGGTGATTCTGTTTTACGTCATCACCATCGTGGGCATTTTCGTGCTGCGCCGCACGCGCCCCACGGCCCCGCGCCCCTACCGCGCCTGGGGCTACCCGGTGCTGCCGGCCATCTACGTACTGCTGGCCAGCATGTTCTGCCTTATCCTGCTCTTCGCCCCCGACACGCGCGAGTTTTCGTGGCGCGGGCTGGTGCTGGTGGCCCTGGGCGTACCGGTGTTCTTCCTCTTCGGCAACCGCTTTGCCGGCAGCAGCGAAGCTCCTACGCCGCCGGCTCTATAATTTAGTCCATGACCTAACACAACGGGCCGCTTTCCTCCTCGGAAAGCGGCCCGTTGTGTTATTGCAGATGGCTACCCGACTTAGCGTCGGCGGCCGCGGCGGCCGTTGTCGCTCGGCAGCAAGGTCACGTTGCCCGCCTGGCTGCCGCGGGTGCGCACTTCCTGGTCCTGGTAACCGCCGTAGCCGTACACCAGGCTGTTGTCGCCGGCCGGGGCTTCCACGGAGTAGTTGCCGTTCTGGTCGGTGCTGGCAATTTTGTTGGTGCCTTTCACGAACACGGTGGCACCGGCCAGCGGCTTGCCGTTTTCGTCGAGCACCCGGCCGTTCAGGGTTACGTTGCGCGGAGCTTCCTCCGCGGCGGGGGCAGCCGGAGCGGTGGGCTCCTCACTAGCTGCGGCGGGCTCTGCCATAGCTACCGGTTCCGCCGCGGCGGCCGCAGGAGCCGCTGCCCGGGCAGAAGCCGGCTGCATCATCGGTCTGGCCGCTACGGGTGCTTTGGCAGCTTTGTCGGCTGCTGCGGCTTCGGGCGCCGGTGCTGCTTCTTCGGTGGGGCGCGAGGCTACCACGCTGGCGCCGGTCAATTCGAAGGTGGGCATCTGCCCGTTGGCAATGCGCTGGCGGTTTTCGGCCGGCACAAAGGCAATGGCGGCCCCGATGAGCAGCACCGCGGCCCCGGCAATCAGGCCTAGTTTCTTGTTGCCAGAATCCAGCGAGGCTTCGTCGTTGTCGACTTGCTCGTCGGGCAGAACGGGTTGGTAGTTGTCACTCATAGGCGCAAAAAGTACGGTGGGAGTACGGAAGAGAAGGTAGGCGGAAAAGAGCTTGGAAGAGCCTGACCAATCGGCAAACCGGTCACGAGGCGCTTCTTCGTCCCTAAATATATCTTATTGGTATCGGAATATTGCAATACCTGAAAAAAATCAACTTTAAGGCGCAAAAAAACCGCCCCGGCGCCCTCCTTTACAGAGACGCCGGGGCGGTTTCGTTAGGCTGGCCGCGGGGTTAGTCCTGCGCCGGGTTCGAGCCGCCGGTGGGCTCTTTGGCGCCGAAGGGCTGCTCGCGGGTGCGCAGGCTCTGCTCGTGGTCAAGTTCGTAGCTGCCCTCCACCTCGCGGCCGGGCCCTTGCTGCTTGCCCGGGTCGTCCACGTGGTTATTGGCGCCGTAGGGCTCGGTGTCGCTGCCGCCGATGTGCAGGTTTTCCAGGCTGTTGCCTTCCCCGGCCGGGCGGGAGTAGCCGCGGGCCCCGGCGTTGCGGTAGGCCGTGGGGTCTTTGTCGACGTCGGTGTTGTTGTTGACGATCTGCTCGAAGTCCCGTTCGGCTTCCTGCTGCTCGTCGCGCTTGCCGATGGGCTGGTTGCGCTTGATTTGCTCGTTTTCGTCGTTTTGGGTGCCTTCGGTATTGAGGTTGAGCGGAGTTGCCATGATGGGTAGGACTAAGTGGGTTTGTCAGAGGGCTGTACGCAGACCGCGGGCTCCGCGTTCGAACCACGGCCCGGCGTTCCGGTTTCACGTAAGCCCACCCAGCCCCAATCCAAGCCCGGCGGAAAACAGTACGTTTGGCCTGCGGGCCTGGCCCTTCCTCATTCTTCTCCTTACTCTTTCGATGCACCTGGTCATCATCGGCAACGGCATTGCGGGTGTCACCTGCGCCCAGACCGTGCGCCGCCTGCAGCCCGAGGCGCGCATCACCCTCGTCTCGGACGAAACCGCGCACCACTTCTCGCGCCCGGCGCTGATGTACCTGTACATGGGGCACCTGCGCTGGCCCGATGTGAAGCCCTTCGAGGATTGGTACTGGTCCGAAAACCGCCTGGAGCTGGTGCACGACCGCGCCACCGGCCTCGACGTGGCGAGCAAACAGGTGCATCTGGCCGCCGGCCCCTCCCTCGCCTACGACGCGCTGCTGCTGGCCACCGGCGCCACCACGCGCTACTACGGCTGGCCTGGGCAGGAGCTGGCTGGCGTGCAGGGCCTCGTATCCCTGGCCGACGTGGAGCTAATGAGCCAGCAGACGACGAACGTACAGCAAGCCGTGGTGGTGGGTGGCGGCCTCATCGGGGTGGAACTGGCCGAGATGCTGCGCAGCCGCGGCATCGGCGTCACCCTGCTCGTGCGCGACCGGCACTACTGGGGCTCGGTGCTGCCGCCCGAGGAAGCGGCGTTGGTGGATGCCCAGCTGCGGCGCCACGGCGTGCAGGTGCGCTACGGCACGGAGCTGGCCGCGGCCCTTGGCGACGCGCAAGGCCGGGTGCGGGCCGTGCGCACCAGCGGCGGCGAGGAGCTGCCCTGCCAGTGGCTGGGTATTGCTACCGGTGTCGAGCCCAACCTGGCGCTGACCACCGGTACACCCATCGAAACGGACCGCGGCATCTTAGTCGACGACTGGCTGCGTACTTCCGCGCCCGACGTGTACGCGGCCGGCGACTGCGCGCAGCGGCGGACGCCCCCGCCCGGCGAGGCGGCCATCGAGCCGCTGTGGTACACCGGGCGCATGCAGGGCGAAACGGTGGCCCACACCATCTGCGGGCAGCCCACCGCTTACCGCCGCGGCCCGTGGTTCAACTCCGCTAAGTTCTTCGACCTCGAATACCAGACTTACGGGCAGGTGCCCGCCCGCCCCGTAGCGGGCCAAACCAGCTTCTGGTGGCAGCACCCCGGCGGCCATTGCGGCCTGCGCCTGCACTACACCGACGATGCCCAACAAACGCTGCTCGGCGTGAATGCCCTGGGCCTGCGCCTGCGCCACGACGTGTGCGACCAGTGGTTGCGCGCTGGTGCCTCGGTGCGCGCAGTCATTGAGCAGCTCGGCGCCGCTAATTTTGACCCCGAATTTTTCCCGCAGCACGAGCCGGCCATTGTGGCCGCCTTCAACACGCACCACCCCAACCACCCGCCGCTGACCCTGCGGCGCCGCAAGGGCCTGCTGGCCCGTCTGCTCTCTGTATAACCTAGCCATGGCCGACAAACCCGACTACCGCAAGCTCTACCACCCCGGCGCCTTCAATGCCTGGCAATACATTGCCTTCACGGGCATCATCATGACGCTGGGCGCCCAGCTGATTCTGGCCGTCATCAAGCAGCCCAAACCCGAGGGCTTCCACTGGCTCTACGCCGTATGGGCCGGCGTTTTCGTGCTCGGCTCGCTGAGCAACCTCTACGGCAAGCCCGACGACCACCATCACCACCACTAATTAAGTAGCGCGGCGCGAGGCCGGCCAAGCAGCCGCTAAAGCCAAAGCGCATCCTCTGCTTCCCGAGCTTACGAAGTTTCGCGTCAGCACCCAACCCTGGCCCGCGCCACACTCCTTCCATACCATGACCGCCTTTGCCGCCTATTCCGATCAGCCCCTGGCCTACCCCACTCCCGAAACCTCGCCGACCGAACGCCTGTGGCTGGCGCTGGTGACGCTCGGCCTGCTGGCGGTAGCCGTGGCCGCGGCGGCTCCGGCGGGCCTGCGCGAGCCGGCCTTCTGGGCCGGGCTGGCGCTGCTGAGCGCGGGCACGGTGGGCTGGAGTTGGTATAAGTTTGGGCAGCGCCCGGCCGGCGTGCACCACCATTACCTGTGGGCCCGCAGCAGCACCTCGCGCGGCGCGCTGGCCTGGATGGCCGGTATTGCCCTCACCGGCTTCTACGTGGTGCTCTATTGGTGGCCCGAGTACCTGGAAAACCTCATCCGCCCCCTCGATGGGCTCAGCCAAGCACTGCGGCGCCGGCCCGCCGACCAGTGGTTTCTCTACGGCACCTTCTATACACTAGCCGTGCTGCTGCTGGGCGTGCGGGCCCTGCTGAAGTACCGCCATTCGCCCTACCACCGGGTGCGTACCCTGTCGGTGATGTTCTTTCAGCTGGGCTTGGCCTGGCTGCTGCCCGGCGTGCTGCTGGCCCTGCAGCAGCCCGAGTACTACTTCAGCTACTTCTGGCCGCTGAAGTACGATTACCTGTTTCCCAGCGGCGTCAGCTCTTTGCTCCAAAACGGGCACTTGGGCGTATTCATGGTGTTCTGGGGCGCGTTGATGTCGCTCGTAGCCACGCCCGTTCTCACGTACTTCCTCGGTAAGCGCTGGTACTGCTCGTGGGTGTGCGGCTGCGGCGGCCTAGCCGAAACTGCCGGCGACCCGTACCGTCACCTCAGCGACAAACGCCGCGAGGCCTGGCGCTACGAGGTGAGCATCGTGTACACCGTACTCGGCTTTATCGTCGTGACCACGGCCTTGCTCTGGCTGAACACGCTCTGGCACGGCGAGTTGCTGGGCCGCCTCTCCGACGAGTTTTCCCGCACCTACGGCTTCGTTATCGGCTCCATCTTCTCGGGCGTGGTCGGCGTGGGCTTCTACCCCATTCTGGGCAACCGCGTGTGGTGCCGTTACGGCTGCCCCATGGCGGCCTACCTGGGCCTGCTGCAAAAGCACTTTTCACGTTTCCGCATCACCACCAACGGCGGCCAGTGCATCAGCTGCGGCAACTGCTCCAACGTCTGCGAAATGGGCATCGACGTGAAGCAATACGCCCAGCGCGGGGAGCCCATCATTCGGGCGGCCTGCGTGGGCTGCGGCATGTGCAGCACGGCCTGCCCGCGCGGGGTGCTGAACCTGGAGAACGGTCCGCGCGAAGGACGCTACCAGCCCTCCACGTTTATCCACGCGGAGAGCCTGCGGATTCTGTCGTAATTCGCAGCAATACTAACCCTGGCTGTCCGGATGAGGCTTTTTCGTTTGCTGTGCCCGCTGAGCGCGGCGTTGTTGGTTAGTGGCTGCGCGGTACGCACGCCCAGCAGTGCTTTCGATGGTATGTACAGTACCACCACGGCCCAGCGCCTGCTTCCCGGCACCGGCGCAGGCACTTACAAGGGCTACCCCGATGACCGGGTGTTGGAGTTTCGCCCCGGTGCGGCCGGCTGCGCCACCGGCCGCGTGCAGCCCCCGCGCAAAGCCACGCCGCAGTCCGACCTGCCAATTATGCCCGGCATCGTGGCGGTCAGTGGCACGCTGGGTATCGACGAAGCCGAAATTCCCAACCAGGAGTGGCAGCAGTACCAGCGGCACCAGGAGCAGGCCGGCGTCAAGGCCGATTTGCTCTTGCCGGCGGCTGCGGCGCTGCCGGTGCCGGACTATTACACCGATCCGTTTTACCGGTATTACCCGGTGGTCGGCATCAGCCGGGAGCAGGCGCTGGCGTTCTGCCGCTGGCGGGGCCGCGTGGTTACCCGGCTGCTAAATGAAAGCCAACACACGCCCGACTCGCTCAGCGCCAACTACATCCGCTGCGAATTTCGCCTGCCTACCGAGGCAGAATGGGAACAGGCCGCGGCGTATAGCACCACTACCGCCGCCTGCCAGGAACTGCCCGTGCACGCAGCCCCCGATGCGGCCGCGTACCTGAAGCGGCGGTCGGGCAGCGGCCAGGATGTGACGCGCATCAAGGCGGATATCGAAGCTTACAACCGCCGCCAGCCGGTGCGCTCCGTCATCAACTACCAGCAGGCTGACCCATATTTTCTGCAGCTAGCCACGCCAGTCTACGTCTACCAGGGGCCGCCCAACGTGGCGGGGCTGTACCAGATGCTGGGCAACGCGGCCGAAATGGTGCAGGAGCCGGGCATCACGAAGGGTGGCAGCTACCGCGACCCGCTCGATGCGTGCACTCCGAAAGCTCGGGGCTCGTTTAGCGGCCCTGCTCCTACCGTGGGCTTCCGCTGCGTGGCCGTGGTCAGCCGCCCCAACCGCCGGTAACCGCGCCGACTATCGGCCCGCTTTGTATGCCCCACCAAATCGCAGCTTGAACACCACCAACGTCAGGGTGAACAGCAGGTTGATGCTGTTGCCAAACAGAATGGGCACGTCCCGCTGGTAGGCGCCGTACACCAGCCACAATACCATGCTGCTGGCCGATACGGCCAGGGTACCCACCGACAAATCTTGCACGGACCTCGTCCGCCAAGTGCGCACCACCTGCGGCAGAAACATAATGGCCGACAACGAAGCGGCCACTAGCCCAAGGATACGAACGGCATCGAACATATTGACCCTTACGGCAACCAGGGCACCAGCGGCCCGTCGGTGCGCAGCCAGGGGCGCAGCTCGGCGTAGGTAAACGAGTAGTCCCGCTCGGGTTCGGCAGCCTGAATGACGTGCGGCAGGCCGAACGAGTAAGCCAGCGTCAGCCCGCGCCGGGTCACGGCAAAATCGTCGAAGCGCGGCTCGTTGGCCTCAAACGTAACCTGCTGTTTGGCGGCGTTCCAGTGCAACAGCGCGGGCAGCTCTGCCGCCACGGCCGAATCGCCCAGCGTTTCCACAAGGTCGGCGCGGAGGTGCGCGGCTACGCGCTGGCTGATGGCCGTGCGCCAACGGGTGCGCAGGGCGGTGGTGTCGCGCACCAGGTCGGCTACGCGCAGCCGCCGCCCGGTGCGCGTGTCAAACACGAAGCAGCGAGTGTCGGTGTAGGGGTATGCGCCAAGGTAGTCACTGGTCAGGGCGAGTGTCAGCACGCCGTGCTCGTTGCAGACCACGTTATAGCTCAGGCTTGTCAGTCCCTGCTTGTCGTTTTCCTGGTATTCGCGCAGGCAGCGCTGCACTGCTTGCCGGGTCGATAACTGCAACCAGTCGGCTTCCATCCAAAAGCTGGCGGCCACGATGGCCTGATTGAGGCGGGCGGCCACTGCCGCGTCGGGTAGCTGTACCTGCGGCAGCTCGAAACGGCCCTGTCCCTCCGTTTCGTCCTCTTCCTTGCCGGCCGCCACAGTCACAACCTTTACTGGCGCTGCTGCAACCGGCTTGGCTGGGACCGACGGCCGGTCTGCCGAGTCGGCGGCGAGGAATTTATCGGCGGTAGTTGCAGCGGCTTGCTCATCGGCCTGCGGCTGACAGCCCAGCAGAGCACCAGCCCACAGCAAATGGAGCAGCGCAGCGGAAGAAAAACGCATCGGGACGGCGGAAAATGCGGCAAATAACGCGCGCTACTTCAAAAACGCCAGCAGGGCGTTGTAGAACTGCTGCGGCGCTTCCAGGTGCGGAATGTGCCCGATTTTGTCCAGCGCCACCAGCTTGCTGCCTTTGATGGCCTTGGCCGTGCGCTGCCCCAGCGCCGGGTACTGGCCCATGGCGTCGCGCACCTTGGCGTCCTGAATGAGCCCTTTGCCCACCACCGTGCGGTCGGCCTGCCCGATGATGAGCAAGGTGGGCACTTGCACCCGGTCAAACTCGTAGCAGACGGGCTGCTGGTAGATCATGTGGTAGGTCAGGGCATTGGCCACGGCTACGTTGGGAAAATCGGGGTGGCGCGTCTGGGCCACCAGCGGCAGCAGCCACTGGTCGTGCGCCTGGGGGTAGCCGCCCGGGTAGTAGGTCGCGTGGTACTTCCGGATGCTTTCCTCGGTGGCTTTCAGCTCCGCAGAAGTCGATTCGAGCACCGTCTGGAAGGGGACGCCGCGGCGGTAGTCCTCCAGCCCGATGGGGTTTTCGAGCACCAGCCGCTCGGTGGCGGCGGGGTACTCGATGGCGAAGCGCGTGGCCAGCATGCCGCCCATGCTGTGGCCCACCACCACGGCCTGCTTCACGCCGAGCGTGTCGAGCAGCTGCCGGGTGTTGCGGGCCAGCTGGTGAAAGGAGTAGTGAATATTGGGCTTGTCGGACTTGCCGAAGCCAATCTGATCGGGCACCACCACGCGGAAGCCGGCCTTGGTCAGTGCCTCCACCGTGCCGCGCCAGTACGCCCCAAAAAAGTTTTTGCCGTGCAGCAGCATTACGGTGCGGCCGTTGGCCTTGCCGGCGGCGGGCACGTCCATGTAGGCCATGCGCAGCGGCTGCCCCTCCAGGCGCAGCGACAGGTACTTCACCGGGTACGGATAATCGTAGTTGTCGAGGGTGGCGTTGAGCATGTTAGGCACGGCCGACTGGGCCGTGGCGAGGTGCACGCCGAGCAGCGCGGCCAGCACGAGGAGAAGCAAACGGGGCATCGAGGCGAAGCTTGGTTTGCCCCGAGTTACGCAGAATTGGGAGTTTCGGCCGCCGCAGCCGCCTCGGGCGCCTGGCGCAGGGCCACCATCTGCTGGATGGCGGACCGAATTTCAGGCAGGTAGTCCAGGTAGAAGTAGTGGAGCACATCTTCGCCGTAGAACTGGATTTCGAGGTAATCTTCGTCGGTATCCCAGTCCCACTGCTGCGCAAAGCTTAAGGCCGCGTCGCGGGAATCCCGCGACGTTTGCCCGGCTGGCAGCACCCACTTCCCGTCGAGCATCACGGCTTCCAGGGGCGCCCAGTAGCGAGGCCGAATCAGCCAGCTGGCCCCTATCACCTGCACCCCGCTGGGCGTAACGGTGATGCGGCAGTACATAACGTAGATGATGTACAGACTGGCCGCCAGCAATACCCCGAGCCAGGTAAGCGCCCGCCAGGCAAAGATGGCAAAGGCAAAACCCTGCGTGACGGCCATTAACAAGGCCAACCCGCCCAGGATGCCCGGCAACCCGGCCCAGCGCCGGAAGGTGACGCGCGGCTCCCGCGGCCGCTGAGCCCAGCGCACGGGTTTACTGGTTTTCTGCCGCCCGCTGCCGCAGCATCAGTTCCAGCGTGCGCGTCTCTTCGTCGCTCCACACCACGCTGCGCACGTCCTCCACCTGCAGCACGGTGTGGCCGTCGGGCTCCCCAAACGGGGTGTACACTTCCAGCAGCAGCTCGTCGTCGGTGAGGCGCACCACGTAGCCGTAGGGGTCGTTGCTGGAGTTGGTGGTGACGAGCTGCACCAGCTGGTGCGCATCGAGGGCGCGCTGCAGCAGGGCTGGCACCGAGAGGTAGTGCTGCTCCAGCCCGTCGGGGGCCGAGGGCAGCCCAAACACGGCGTCGGGGTTGTGCTCCTTGAACTCGATCAGGCGGATGTACTTATCGTCGAAGTGCACCTGCGTGACTTCGTGCAGGCCGAGGCTGCGTACGCCGGTGAGCATGCCCTGGCGGGTGATGGTGCGCAGCAGCACCAGGTCGGGGTTGTGGCTGAGCACGTAGCCCAGGTACAGCTCGCCGGCGGCCTGCAGGGCCACCACGCGCCGGGTGCGCTGGGCGCGCTGCAGCATATCGGTTAATAAAGCTCCCATCGGAAACGATTCAGACGCCGCACGGGCGGGCATAATTCGGCGCAAGGTATAGCACTGACGGCATTTATGCCGCTTTTTGTCCTGGCTGCGAGGCCCTTCTTTACAGCTCATCCGGAACCTATCCATATAGGTCGTTTTCCGGAACCAGCCGCTGTTTTTTGCGGAACAGACCCACCACCTATCTACCTGCCATGCTCGTCCCCCGCCTCTCGAAGGCCCAACTGCTCGGCCTCGCCGGCCTGCCCCTGCTGCTAGCCGGTGCCGCTTGCCAAAGCAACTCCGCGAATCAGGAAGCCGCCAACGCGTCGGCCGCCCCGGCCGATTCAACCCAGCAAACGGCTGCGGCCAAGCCCACCTTCCTCTCGAAGCCGCTGGTCAGCAACATGTACACCGCCGACCCCTCGGCCCACGTGTTCAACGGCCGCATCTACATCTACCCCTCGCACGACATCGACGCGGGCATCCCCGAAGACGACAACGGCGCCCACTTCGCCATGCGCGACTACCACGTGCTGTCGCTGGACAGCGTGGGCGGCAAGGTGACGGACCACGGCGTGGCCCTGGACATCAAGGACATTCCCTGGGCTGGCCGCCAGCTCTGGGCGCCCGACGCGGAGTTTAAGAATGGCACTTACTACCTGTATTTCCCGGTGAAGGATAAGCAGGACGTGTTCCGCCTCGGCGTGGCCACCAGCACTTCGCCCACCGGCCCGTTCAAGGCCGATCCGAAGCCCATTGCCGGCTCGTACAGCATCGACCCGAACGTATTCACCGACGCCGACGGGCAGAGCTACCTGTACTTCGGCGGCATCTGGGGCGGGCAGCTGCAGCGCTGGCGCAGCGGGCAGTACGACGCGAAGGTGTCGCCCAACCAGCCGGCCACAGAAGTGGCGTACGGCCCGCGGGTGGCCCGGCTGAGCAAGGACATGCGCTCCTTTGCCGGACCGGTGACGGAGGTGAAGATCCTGGACGAAAACGGCAAGCCCCTGCTGGCCGGCGACACCAAGCGCCGTTTCTTCGAGGGCGGCTGGTTGCACAAGTACAACGGCAAGTACTACTACTCCTACTCCACCGGCGATACGCACCTGCTGGTGTACGCTACCGGCGACAAGCCCACCGGGCCCTTCACCTACCAGGGCGTCGTCCTGAACCCGGTGCAGGGCTGGACCACGCACCACTCCATCGTGGAGTTCAAGGGCAAGTGGTACCTGTTTTACCACGACACGGAAATGTCGGGCAAAACCCACCTGCGCAACGTGAAGGTGACCGAGCTGAAGTACCGCCCCGACGGCAGCATCGAAACCATCGACCCGATGAGCGGGGCCACGGCCAGCCGCTAGCCTGCTCACCAACGCTACCTTATGCAACAGCCCCGACCTGCCAGCAGGTCGGGGCTGTTGCATGATAAGGGGCACAGGCTACCCGATACTTCGCCGATTGGCGGGCTCCTTCGGCAAGCTGCCGGGCCTTATGCCGCCAGCAGGCGCTGCAAAGCCTTTTCGATGGTATTCAGGCGGCGGCTGACGGTTTGCTGCACGTCTTCGGTAAAGAAAGCAGCCCCTTGGGTTCGGGCCACCAGGTAGCGCGCCAGGGTAGAGCTTTCGTGCAGGTAGCCCTGCAGCTCGCGCTGCGCCTGTTCCCACTGCTCGGGCTGGTCCTGCAGGCGCGCCCGTAGCTCGATGGTCAGTCCCACCAGTCGGGCCAGGCGCAGCAACAGTTCCTTTTCGCTGTCGGTGAATTCGCGCGGTTCGCGCCCAATCACGCACATCGTCCCGATATTCATGCCGTCGGCCATGCGCAGCGGAGCACCCGCGTAGCAGCGCAGCCCCGCCGATTCGGCCACGGCCGGATTCACCAGGTTGCAGCGCTCCTGCGACAGATTGGGAAAGGCAATGGTCATGTCTTCCAGCACGGCCGCCGAGCACAGGCTGTCCCCGCGCGGCACCGTTTCGAGGCCGGGCAGGCCCACGTTGCCCCTGAAGACTACTTGCTCCGCGTCGACCAGTGAAATCAGCGAGATGGGCAGATTAAACAGCTGCGCGGCCAGGGCCACGTAGTCGTCAAAAATCTTCTCCGCCGTGGTGTTCAGAATCTGGTACTGGTAGAGCGTGCGCAGGCGCGCCAGGTCGTTGTCCGGAATCAGGGACGGGGGCTGAACGTAACGACGCATACGAAGGCTTAAGCGGCGGTGAGGAAGTGGCGGCAGTCCAAAGTTACAGCAGAATTATTCCACGCCGCCGCTTTGGGCACACCGGCTACTGCACCTGCAGCTCCTGTAGCACGCGTTTGGCTTCGGCCACGTGGTCGGTGGCGCGGCTCATGGAGTTGAAGATGTAGCGAATGGTGCCCTGCGCATCGATAACGAAGGTCACGCGGCCCGGCAGCAGGCCCAGCATGGCGCGGGGCACTTCGTAGAGCTTGCGCACCTGTCCGCCGGCGTCGGCCAGCAGCGGAAACGGCAGCCGGTGCTTCTGGGTGAACTTCTGGTGCGAGGACTCCGAATCGGAGCTGATGCCCACTACTTCGGCCCCCAGGTCCTGAAAATCCTGGTACTGGTCGCGAAACGAGCAGGCCTGGGCCGTGCAGCCGGGCGTGTCGTCCTTGGGGTAAAAATACAGCACCACGGCGCGGCCGCGCTGGTCGGCGAGGCGAAAAGCCTCACCGGTGGTCGTGGTCAGGGTAAAATCGGGGGCGGCGTCACCTACTTGCAGCATGCGAAAAGGGGGTATATTGAACGGCCACGCGCGGCGGGCCGGGAAAACCACCCGGGCCACGCGCCGCGTATGTGGCGTATGGCCTCAAACCCCAACCGTCCCCGGAAGGTTTTCGGCCCGTGCCACTCACTCCTGGCTTCTTCCCCACCCGCGCCTATGGTCCGACCCGTACTCCGCCCTTACCTGCTCTTGCTCCTGGCGTGCGTGGAAGCGGCCGCCATTGCCTACGTCGTGCGCTCGGCGTCGCGCTTTATCGGGCTAAACACCCTGCTGCCTTCCTGGATGGGCGAAGCCATTCACCAGACGGTACTGATGACTGCGTTTCTGGCCGCCTTGCTCTTCGAGCAGCCCCGGGCCTCGCGGCGCATGGCCGTTCTGGTGGCCGCCGTACCCGGCCTGGTGGTAGTGTATGATCTGTACATGAGCGTGACCCAGAGCTGGGGCTGGCTGCTGAGCGCGGCCACGGCGGGCGTGTTCGGCTACGCGCTGTACCTGATTATGGAGGAAGAGGCCGAGCTGCACGCCAGCAACCGCGCCGGGCGCTGGCACCGCCGCGTGCTGCAGCGCCGCCGCGGCGCCTGAGCCCGTTCGCCGCGTTCTTGCCATTTTTGCGCCCAGTTCCGCGCCGCATGTCTTTTCCTCCCCCCGCTTCGCTTCCCTTTATCGACGTCATCATCCCGGCCCACAACGAAGCCCAGAGCATCGGGCGGGTGCTGGCCGACATTCCCGCGGGCTGGGTGCGCGAGGTCATCGTGGTGGATAACGCCTCTACCGACGACACGGCCACGCCCGCCCGCGCCGGCGGCGCCACCGTGCTGCGCGAAGAGCGCCCCGGATACGGCCACGCCTGCCTGCGGGGCATGGCCCACTGCTACGCCCGCCCCGCCCACGAGCAGCCAGCCATCATCGTTTTCCTCGACGGGGACTACTCCGACTACCCCGAGGAACTGCCCAGCCTCGTGCAGCCTATCTTACGCGAGGGCGTGGACATGGTCATCGGCTCGCGCGCCCTGGGCCAGCGCGAGCGGGGCGCCATGCTACCGCAGCAAATCTTCGGCAACTGGCTGGCCACTACCCTGCTGCGCCGCCTCTACGGCGCCCGTTTCACCGACCTGGGCCCCTTCCGGGCCATCCGCGCCGACGCCCTGCGCCGCCTCGACATGCAGGACCAGACCTACGGCTGGACCGTAGAAATGCAACTGAAAGCGGCCCGGCAGGGCCTGCGCTGCACCGAGGTACCCGTGCGCTACCGCCGCCGCATCGGCGTATCCAAGATTTCGGGCACCGTGCAGGGCACCCTGGGCGCGGGGTACAAGATATTGTGGACCATTTTCCGCTACGCCCGGGGCTAACGCTCCGGCATCAGGAAGCATGAAAGGGCTCGAACTTGGTTTGCTGGGGCTGTACGGGCTGTGCCTGCTCTTCGTGCTGGCGTTCAGCCTCACGCAATGGCGCCTCACGTGGCTGGCCCGCCGCGTGCTGCGCGGCGGCCTGTCCAGCCCCCCGCCCCTGCCAGCCGATACGCAGCGGTGGCCCCGCGTGACGGTGCAGCTGCCGGTGTACAACGAGCTGAACGTCGTGGAGCGCATCATCGACGCGGCGGCCGCGCTGGACTACCCCGCCGGGCGCCTGCAGATCCAGGTGCTTGACGATTCTACCGACGAAAGCGTTGCGCTGGCCGCGGCCCGCGTGGCCTGGCACCGGGCCCAGGGCCTCGACATCGAGCACGTCCGCCGGCCGGATCGGCAGGGCTTCAAGGCCGGAGCCCTGGCCCACGGCCTTGAAGCCGCCACCGGCGAGCTGGTCGCCATTTTCGACGCGGACTTTGTACCCGCGCCGGACTTTCTGCAGCGCACCGTGCCGTATTTTCTGGCCGATGAGGGCCTGGGCGTGGTGCAAACCCGCTGGGGTCACCTCAACGAGGACTATTCGCTGCTCACTGAGCTGCAGGCTTTCGGGCTGAACGCGCACTTTCTGGTGGAGCAGGTGGGCCGCCACGCCGGGCACCACTTCATCAACTTCAACGGCACCGGCGGCGTGTGGCGGCGCAGCTGCATCGAGGACGCCGGCAACTGGCAGGCCGATACGCTCACCGAGGACCTCGACCTGAGCTACCGGGCGCAGCTGCGCGGCTGGCGCTTTTGCTACCTGCCGGCCGTGGTGGCCCCAGCCGAGTTGCCCGCCCACATGGACGCGCTTCGCTCGCAGCAGCACCGCTGGAACAAGGGCGGCGCCGAAACGGCCCGCAAGCACCTGCGCCGGGTGTGGACCAGCCCGCATCTGCCGCTGAGCACCAAGCTACACGCCACCTTTCATTTGCTCAACAGCGCCGTGTTTGTGGCCGTGCTGCTGATGGGCCTGTTGAGCGTGCCGCTGCTCCTGGTGCAAACGCGCCGCCCCGAGCTGACGTGGTTTTTCCGCCTGGCAGGCCTTTCAGTGCTTAGCCTGACGCCGCTGGTGGGCTACTACCACGCTGCCTGGCGCTGGAATGGCGGCCGGGGCACTGGGCTGCGCTTTCTACCCAAGTTCCTGCTTTTCCTGTCCATGTCCATGGGCTTGTCCTTGCACAATGCCTGGGCCGTACTCACGGGTCTGGCCGGCCGCTTCACGCCTTTCGTGCGCACGCCTAAGTCGGGACTGATACGGCGGGGCAGCGGGCTCGGGCGCTGGCGGCGCTACCGCACGGACTCCGTGAGTGGCCAAACGCTACTGGAGGCGCTGCTGGCCTTGTACTTTGTCGGTGGCATCGGCCTGGCCTTTCACTACGACAACTACGGTCTGCTGCCCTTTCACGTGCTGCTGGCGGTGGGCTACGGCGCCATCGTGTACTACAGCCTGCGCGACGCTCGTTCGGCATGAAGCCCCGCTCGCGCACCTTCTGGCTAGCCGGAGCCGCGGCGGCACTGGTTGTCAGCCAGCTCGGCCTGGCGTATGCCACGCCCCGCTCGCACACCGTGCTACTGCTCGGGCTGTTTGGGCTGGCCCTGGGCGGATACGCCTTGCTGCTGCGCCTACGCCTGCCGTGGCGCCCGGGCCTGCTGCTGGCGCTGCTGCTGCGCCTGCTATGGCTACCCGCCCTGCCCGCGCTTTCCGATGACTACCACCGCTTCCGCTGGGACGGCATCCTCGTAGCGGCCGGCCAAAATCCGTTTCAGCACCGCCCCGAGGAATACACCGCGGGCGGGGGCCAGCTGGCCGGCCCGGTAGCCCTCACGGCGGCCCTGTACCAGCGGCTGAATTCGCCGCGTTACTATTCGGTTTATCCGCCAGTGTGCCAAGCCCTATTCGGCGCGGCGGCGTGGCTGCTGCCGGGCTCCGAACGGGGCCAGGTGGTGCTGCTGCGACTGGTGCTGCTGCTGGCCGAAGCGGCCACAGCCCTGCTACTGGCACGGCTGCTGCGCCGGTTTCGGCGGCCCGCCGAGCAGGCCCTGCTGTACCTGCTACACCCGATGGTGGTAGCCGAACTGGTAGGCAATCTGCACTTTGAGGCCTTGGTTATTACTGGCATGCTGACGACCATCTGGCTGCTGGCGCGCGGCCGGTGGGCGTGGGCGGCCGCGGCCCTGTCCCTGCCCGTGGCCACCAAGCTCACGCCCTTGCTGGCCACGCCGCTGCTGCTGCGCCGGCTGGGCTGGGCACGCACGGTGGCCTTCGGCGGCTTACTCGCGGTTATACTAGTAGCCGTGTTTGCGCCATTTGCCTCGGCGGAGCTGCTGCGCAACATCGGCCGCAGCCTTGACCTGTATTTTCATTCCTTCGAGTTCAACGCCAGCGTGTACTACGCGCTGCGCGCCCTGCGGGCCTGGCAACTCGGCTACAACGACATAGCGCGGCTGGGCACCGTGCTAGCCGCCTGCTCGGTTGTGGGCATTCTAGTATTGGCCGCCCTCGAAAAGCGCCCCAGCCTGGCCACCTTGCCGCGCGCCGCGCTGCTGGTCTTCACCTTGTACTACCTGCTGGCCACGACAGTACACCCCTGGTACCTGGCCCCCCTGGTGGCCCTCAGCTGTTTTACGGGCTGGTGCTACCCCGCTACCTGGGCCTCCCTAGCAGCGCTATCCTACGCCACGTACCACACCCCGGCCTACCACGAAAATCTGTGGCTGGTGGCCGCCGAATACGCTGGCGTAGCCGTAGCCGCTTACTTCGATTGGCACCGGCGCCCGCACGGCTCATCAGCGGAAGAAAGCCACGCGGCTTAGTGCTGCCAATACGCGGCGCGGCGCGAGTCTTTGAGCAGCAGCTGGCGCCCGTCCCAGGTTGTTTGCTTCAGCAGCAGATGGGGGTATTGCTGGTCAAACCAGTACACGTTGTCCTTGCCCTGCGCCAGGCGCACGGTCACGCGCCAAGCCGGGCGCGGGGCCTCGTTGGGAGCAGCGCGGGCCACCCGAAACTCGGCCCGGTAGCGCACGGGCGCCGGGGCCTGGTTGGTTTGCTGGGTTTCAAGCACGTTGGCCTCGAACAACGGCTCGTCGTTGAAGCGCAGGCTGCGCAGCGTGTACGGCAGGGCGTCTTCCAGCAGCACATCGAAGGGGACTTCGTATTGGCCCGTGCCCTGCCCGTCCCAGTAGGAGTTGTAGCTGAGTTGGTACCCGTCGGCATCTGCGGTCAGAGCTTTGAACGTGTTGCCGCACCACTCCTGCGCGGAGGTCGTCATCTTGTGCAACTGCAGGGGGTCTTCGCGCCGAAAGAACAGCGACGTGAGGTAGTGGTACGGATAGTTGTCGGTAGGAACCCGGCAGAACTCGTTCACCTTCATCACGGCAAACAAATCCGGGCGCTGGTAGTCGTCGGTCTTGACGTTGAACGCCGCGTTGAAGTCTTCCTTCACCGTAATCAGCGTCAGCTCGTACGGCCGGGGCTTCTTGTACACCACGCGCTCCGCGGCGTACGTCGTCACTTCGGCCAGGCCGTCGTCCCACAGCTTGTGCTGAGCCCAGTTCAGGTTAAAATGCCGGTGCAAGGGCTGCAGCACCGTGGGGCGGGCTTCGTTGGCCGCCGGCTCCGTTTCGGACGGCTCTTGCTGGCAGCCGCTGCCGACCAGCGCCCCCAGCAAACTCAACGAAACGGCGAGCTTGCCCGCCTGCCACCGATAGCCTTTCATGCGCAGAGATTTTCCGCGCAAGGTACGCTTCGTGGCTTAGCCGCGCGCCTGCCAGGCCTGCCAATCCTCGGCCGTATCCACGTCTTGCAGCATCGGCAGCAAGGCCACCGACAAGCCAGCCCGCTCGGCAATGGCGCGGGTGTCGCGCAGCACGGTGGCGGTACTCCACTTAATGCCGGAAAAGAGTTCCGCCCGCGGCTGGCTCAGGCCGAGCAGGTAATAGCCGCCGTCGTGGGCGGGACCAAGGACCACGTCGTGGGTATGTAGCAGCTGGAAGGCCTCCGTGAGCAGGTCGGTGCTCAGCTGGGGGCAGTCGGTGCCGATGATGACCACGCGCAGGGCGCCGGCGTCAAACGCCTCTTCGAACGCGTGCTCCATGCGCTGGCCCAGGTCGGGCGTGGCGGGCTGCACGCGCTGTGGCACACCGGGCCAGAGAGGCGCGGCGCCCAGCGGCGGCGTGGCCGCCAGCCAGAGCGTACGCCCCGTCGGCAGGGGCATCACCGTGGCCTGGGTGTGAAAAAGCAGCTGGCGGTAGGCCGCCAGGGCAGCATCGGGGCCCAAGCCAGCCGCCAGCCGCGTTTTGACTTTCCCCAACTCGGGGTAGCGGGCGAAAATCAGCAGGTGCTCCATCTGGTTAATGTGCTAATGCGGTATTGAGCGGCGGTTGGTGTGCCAGCGTGGTTAACGTGCAAATGCCAGAACAACCATCATCACACGCGCACATCCCAACCCCTTAGCCCATCAGTTATAGGCTTTTTCGCCCCGGGTGAGCCACGCGCCCCACAACGCCGAATACGGGTGCACCCGCTGCGTCGGGCCGTGGGCGTCTACCAGCGGCCGGGCTTCGTTGGCCCACTGAAAAAGGCCGCCGTACAGGTTGCGCACGTCGCGGAACCCCAAAGCCTTCAGCTGCTCCCCGATCCGCTCCGACCGCACGCCCACCGAGCAGTATACTACTACGGGCTGGTCGCGGGAAAGGTCGCGCACAGCTTCTGGATTAAACGAGTCGTAATCGACAAAACGGGCCCCGGCCAAGTGGCTCACCTGGTACTCGGCCGGGGTACGCGTGTCGAGCACCGTCAGCTGGGGCTGCTGCTGGCGCAGCTTCGCCAGCTCCCCAGCCGACAGCGTCGGCACCGAGTTTTTGTACATCGTCTTGAGTAAGGCCGCGTAGGCGGGCGTTACCCGGTTGTCGGGCGTCGTTTGGGCGGAGCCGCAGCCCACCAATGCCAGCAACGCCGACCACATCAGCAATAAGCGTTTCAATTCGTGTGTGTTGGTTTTGAGCGGTTGTCAGACGGCAGCACCGCCACAGCCGTGGCGGTGCTGGCAGACCAGTAGCTCCTCTTGCCTACGTTCAGCACTGGCGTGCCGCTGCCGGCCAGCTCCACTTTTAGAACTGGCTACACCGCCACGAGTGGTAGCGGAATTGGCCACCGGATGCCGTTGCGCGGGCCGAACTCTTCGAGGTGCTACTGCGGAGAACGGGTTTAGGTGCTAATGCAATCCAGCCTGAAGCCGTTCCATAAGACGTTGTTGGCGCCTTCTCGGCTGCATCAGCACATTCTCCGCAGTAGCCAGCCCATTACATGCTGAGGTCCTGCGCCTTGTTCATCATCTGCACCCCGTGCACGAGCACTGCTCCCCCTTTAATGGCCGCTGCTACGTGCACAGCTTCCATCATCTGGGCTTCGTCGGCACCTTTCTGCAGCGAGTCGGTGGTGTAGGCGTCGATGCAGTACGGGCACTGCACGGCGTGGGCTACGGCCAGGGCAATGAGGGCCTTCTCGCGTTCCGACAGGGCTCCTTCCTTGAATACCTCGCCGTAGTAATCGAAAAACTTGCGGCCCATTTCGGCCTGCCACTCGGTGATGCGGCCAAACTTGGCCAGATCGGCCGGATTGTAGTAGGTGCTCTTTTCCATATCGGGGCAACAAACGAGGTGGCGAACGGTTCGGATTGCCGTGCGCGGGTGAAACAATGGGGTTCAGGCCGGGCGCCGCCGCACCCGGATGTGCACGTGCTGGCCATCGTCCCGGGTCGTGGGCTCGATGTCGATGCGCTCGGCCTCGTCGAAATATACCGCCAAGCCCCGCACAATGCCCACGGCCAGCGCGCCCATGCGCCGCCCCGACACGTATTCGACCACCACTTCGTCGGGCCCGGTGCGGCGCACATCGAGCACGGGCGGGGCGTTTTCCTCGTGCTCCTCGCGCACGCGCCGGTGCATCACCTGTTCGGTGTGCTCCAGCATTTCCAGGGTACGCCAGCTCGGGTCCACCAGCTTGCTGTACATATAGAGCAGGTCGGGCACGAGGTATTCGCCAAACTTCTCCTGCAGTTCGGCGGCCGGAATGCCAGTCATCTCAGCGGCGTGGCCCACCAGCGCGTACATGTGCTCATCGGGGTACACGTGCTTGTGGTCGAAGTCGCCCGAATGCAGGTCGGCGGCTTCCAGCAGCCTTATCCAGGTGCTGTGGTCGTACTGCGTTTGAACATAGCGCTTGAGCAGCGTGAAAATGGAGCCGTGCATACAGAAAAACAAAAGCCAAAGGTGCGCAACGAAAAACGGCCGCTGCCCGAATAGCCGGGCAGCGGCCGTTTTTCGTTGCAGTACAGCTGGGCTTAGTTAGTCATCTGCCCCATCACGGTAAGGGCGGCCAGCGTCGGAGTGGGGTGGCCACCGGCGTCTTCCAAAGTCACGGCAAAGGCCTGGGCGCTGACGATGTCCTTCATGCGCTGCAGGCTGTCGCCGGCGGCCGTGTTCTGGGCCAGCATGCCGGCATCCACGGGCTTGCCCTTGTCGAGGGCCCACAGCTGGTACTGCTTGCCGGTGGGAGCCGCGGGCAGGTTGTTCACGTCCACGTACACGGCGCGGGTGGCGGGGTTGTACATCACCTTGGCGCGGGCGCCGGGCGCCTGGGGCGTGCCGGTCATCACCACGGTACGGAACTGCTCGCTGCGCAGAATGCCCAGCTCCTCGGTGCGGGTGGCCAGCCGCTTCTGCACGGCCTGCGTGGTCGCGGCGAAGCGCGCCTGCTCGGCCTGGGCCAGCACCAGCTGGTTTTCGGAGCTCTGCCAGCGGCTGTAGAGCAGCCAGTTGGCGCCCAGGCTCAGCAGCAGCGCTACCGAAGCAGCAATGGCCAGCCAGCGGAAGCCGCTACCAGCTTCGGGCTCGGCGGCGGGCAAGGGGCGCACCACGGCCTCGGAGGCTTGGGCGGGGCGCGGCGTGGGTTCAGGGGTGACGGGAGCAATAGGTGCGGGCGCCACAGCAACGGGCTGCTGCCGGATGGCTTGCTGCCAGCCGCCGAGCACCCGCTCGCGCATGCTGGCGGGCGGCGTCACGGCGTGGGCTTCGGCGTACAGGCCCAGGCGTTGCTGCACCTGGGTAAGCTCGGCCCGGATGGCCGGGTATTGCGCGGCCAGCCGCTCCACCTCGGCCGCTTCGGCCGGGCTGAGCTGCTGCAGGGCATATAGCTCGAGTTGTCCTGATTCGATGTAGTCCTCGATGTTCACAGCTCAGGGTTATCGGATCAGTTTGGAAAGGACTTTGATGGCGGCGCGGGCGCGGGTCTTCACGGTACCTAGCGGCAAATTGAGTTCTTCGGCTACCTCGCTTTGGGTGTAGCCTTCGAAATACAGCAAGTCGACAATTTGCTTCTGCTCCGGATTCAGTTGGCGCGTGATTTCCTGCAGCCCGATGTGCTCGGGCCGGAAGGTGGTTGCGGCAGGCTGACGCTCGGCAGGACTCTCGTCCAGTGGCTGACTGTGAGAACTTACGCGGTACTGACGAGAGCGGATTTTGTCGATGGCTAAATTTCTGCACACGTTCAGCACCCACGTAAACAGCCGTCCTTTCGACGGGTCGTAGCTCTGAAACGAATGCCAGATCTTAACCATTCCCTCCTGCAGCACGTCCTCGGCTTCTTCCTCCTTGCGCACGATGCGCAGGATGACGCCGTACAGCGCCGCCGAGTACTTGTCGTAGAATTCCGTCATGGCAGCCTCGTCCTGGGCGCGCAGCCGGGCCACGAGCTGTTCTTCGGCGATGGGTGGCGGCTCTGGTAGCAAACTGGTCACGGTGTGGTGAGTAAGACCGCCTCCGGGCACTGGGGAATGCGGGGCGGACTGGCCAAAAGTAAGGACAAAAAGGGGACGGCAAAGCCCAGCCACACAACCGGCACCGGGCAGCGCAGGTTATACGCAGCATCGGCGCGGAGGCTGCTTACGTATTCTGCCTAGCCGCCGCGCCCTTCACCCTTTGCCTTTCCCTGATGGCCATCGAATCCTATAACCCCTACACCGGCCGCCTGCTGCGCCGCTTCCGCCCGTTTGCCTGGTCCAAAGTGGAGCGCATTGTGGCCCAAAGCCACCGTGCGGCTGCCGAGTGGCGCACCACCGCCTTTGCCGAGCGCGCCCGCCTGATGCGCCGCGCCGGTGCCCTGCTGCGCGAGCGAGCCGACGAACTGGCCCGCCTCATGGCCCTGGAAATGGGCAAGCCGGTGGTGGACGGCCGCGCCGAAGCCCAGAAGTGCGCCCTCTGCTGCGACTACTACGCCGAGCACGCCGAGGAATTTCTGGCCGATCAGGAAATCAAGACCGAAGCCCAGCACTCCTTTATCAGCCACGAGCCCATCGGGGTGGTGTTGGCCGTGATGCCCTGGAATTTTCCGTTCTGGCAGGTGGTGCGCTTTGCCGCGCCCGCGCTGATGGCCGGCAACGTGGGCCTGCTCAAGCATGCTTCCAACGTGCCGCAGTGTGCCCTGGCCCTGGAGCAGATTTTCCACGACGCGGGCTTCCCGCCGGCTACTTTCCGCACCCTGCTCATCGGCTCCGATCTGGTCGGCAAGCTCATTGAAGACGACCGGGTGCGGGCCGTCACGCTCACGGGCTCGGAACCGGCCGGGGCGCAGGTAGCCGAAACCGCAGGCCGGCAGATCAAGAAAACCGTACTGGAGCTGGGCGGCTCCGACGCCTTTATCGTGCTGGCCGACGCCGACCTAGAGTTGGCCGCCAAAACCGCCGCGCAGGCCCGCATGATCAACGCCGGGCAGAGCTGCATTGCGGCCAAGCGCTTCATCGTGGAGAAGCCCGTACTAAAGGAGTTCATCAGCCAGATGAAAACCCACCTGCTGGCCATGCGCACCGGCGACCCACTGGCCGAGGACACGCAGTACGGTCCCCTCGCCCGCCCCGACCTGGCCGATGAGCTGACCGAGCAAGTCAACGACTCGGTGCAGCAGGGCGCCAAGGTGGAGCTGTTCGGCGGTCAGTCCAAGCCCGGCACGGCCCTGTTCCGGCCCATGATCCTGTCGAACGTGAAGCCCGGGCAGCGCGCCTACCACGAGGAGCTGTTTGGGCCGGTAGCCCTGATCCTGGAAGCCAAGGACGCCGATGACGCCGTGCGCCTAGCCAACGACTCACGCTTCGGCCTGGGCGGCTCGGTGTGGACGCGCGACGCGCGCCGGGGCGAGGCGCTGGCGCGCCGCATGGAAGCGGGGGCCGTGTTCGTCAACTCCATGGTAAAATCTTCGCCGGAAATGCCTTTTGGCGGGGTAAAGAAGTCGGGCTACGGGCGCGAGCTGTCGTACCTCGGCATCCGGGAGTTTGTCAACCAGAAGTCCATTTGGGTGGCACCGGGTCAGCCAGCAGCAGAAAAAGCCATCGGCAAGAAGAAGGTGGAGTAGGCCAGCAGACCTGCTACCGCGCCGCGCCCGCCATATCTTTGACGGATGTGTTACGGCTATCGGCTTCTGCTTGTCTTTCTACTACTTGCTTCCCAACTCGGCGCGGCGCAAACACTTTACAAAAGCCCGGCTCCCGCTCCCAAAGCGCTGCAGGACTCCGTAGTCAGATTGCAGCGGTACGCCCGGCTCGGCCGCCTAAGCACAGTCGAGCGGCTAGCTACCTATTTGCTCAACCGGTATGAGACGCCGCTGGCGGACCGTCGTTACTACCTGCAAGAGGAAAGCGGCCGGTTTTTGCTTGATTTTCGATTGCCGGTGTACAGCCTGCGCGCCGAAGCGCGCCAGTACCGTGGGGCCCTGGTGGATGCCGAGGCGGACCTGACCCAGGCCCTGCGCTACGCCGAGCGGTTTTACCCCTACATGAGTTCCAGCAACGGCTTCTTTGAAAAGCTACCGGCGGAATTCCTGCGCGACGCTTACTACCAACGGGCCTTGTTGCGACTTGAGCATCTCCATAACCCCGCCGGCGGCTGCGCCGATATGGCTACCAGCTACCAATTGGATACCGTGCGGACGAGCAGCCCACGCTGGCGCGATTGTAAGCTTCCCGGCAGCCGGGCACCTCTCAACACAATCGAACTATCCGCGGCAAAGGCTAGGTGGCGCGATTCGCTGACCCGCGTTCCGCTCTTACTGCAGGCTGGCCGCCTGGCCCGCGCCGACTACTTGCTGCAGCAGCTAGCCGCCGGGCAAGTAGGGCCCTACGTGCGGGTACCACCGCTCGACGAAGGCCCCGTCAATCTTACTTACCTACGCAGCGAAGTAGCCCGGCGCCGGGGGCAGTATGCCCGGGCCCGGGCCTACCTCGATACCTTGCTGGCCCTTCCCAACCCCGCGCCGCTGCACCGCTACGCCCTGGGCATCCTTAAAATCGACCACCTCAACGACCGCGCCGGGGGCTGCGAGGACCTGCGCTGGGTGTACACCCACGACACCACCAGCACCGCCCCCACGCACCCACGCTGGCGCGGCTGCCCCATGCCCGCGTATCGGGTAGCTGCGACGCCTGCCGAACTGGGTGCCTACGCCACCGCTTATATGGACTCGGTCAATCATGCCCGCGAGCTGACGAACAGTGGCCAGATGGCGCAAGCCGTGCAAATCCTGTCGCGGCTGCTGCACGCCCGCGTGGCCGGAGCGTACATCCAGCATCCGCTAGCGGGGTATTCGAGTAGCCCTTACCCGCCTGACAACCCATACCACAACCTGCGGGCGGCCACCTTCACTGCTCGGGCCCAAGCCTACGTGCAGCAACAGGAGTACCGCCGCGCCGTGGCCGACCTCGATACCTTGATTGAGCAGCACCACTGGAGCCGGACGCTAACCACCGAGGCTTACTGCCAGCGTGGCCGCTACCGCTTGGATTATCTACACGATGAGCGTGGGTGTGATGATCTGTACCGTTGTTTTGAGCGACAAGGCCAGCCCGTGGGCCCCGACCCGTGGCGGGGTTGCCCCCAAGCCGGCTGGGCCCGCCAGAAGAACCGCGCCGCTTCGGAGTCCAACGTCACCTTTCGCTTGGGCGGGCTAGCTCAGGGAAAAATCGGCGGCGTGGAAGTCGGCTTTCAGCAGCATGACGGCGGGACCGGCGAGTGGGGCTTCAACCACGGCCCCTCACTCGAGCTGGAAGCCCTGGCCAAACCCCTGATTGTGGCGCCTAAGTTTTCGTACGAGGTGGAATACTACGTGATTGGTGGTCGATTGGACTTTGCGGCTTACATCCCCTTGGGCGGTCCGAAACGCGCCGTAGACCTGCGGGTGATACCCCAGGCAGGTGCTAGTCTGCTGGGCGTAGTTAATGTGTTTTATGGCTACGCGCTGCCCTTGACCCACTCGCCCCTGGACGTGCTCGGCCGGCACCGCGTCAGTGTATTCATCAACTTTCTCAAGCTTACCAAATTCGGCGGCTAGGGGCGGGCGCTTGGTTACCTATGGGGCCGGCTTGCTGCATACCCCAGTCCTGAACCTGGCAACTAACAACACACTGGTCTAGTTCGCCTATTCATTGCAGAGCGTCGGCACCACAGCCAAGGTGTCGGCGCTCTGCGCTTTTGCACCTGTTTGTTAGTGCCTCCGGCTGCGGTGCAGCCCGCCAGCATCAAAAAAATCTATTTCCAGACTTTGTTTTTTAAGCGTAGGACAGCTGCTGTACGCCGCGTTGGTATTGGCCACTATCGAATGATTTTGCCCCGACGGCGCGTGTGCCGTAAGCGTATATGGTTATGACTATATAAGTAGTCAGCCGGAAGGTTGGCTTTTAACAAGCTTGTAAATCAGAAACAAGCCGGGATACATTAGCATTATTCTACGGCTCCGCAGCTAGTAGCCGAGGGCAGGCCAAGACCTGCTGCCTAGCGGAATAATTCCATTTGCCTTCACGCTTGTCCCGTTAGCGGGCAGCGCCGCGCCTTTTCTTCCTACCTAATTCCCACCACTATGCAGGCAACCTTCTACAGGTGCGTCTGGCAGGCCCGTGCACTGATGCTGGCCTTGCTGGGCGGTTTATTGTTTCTGTTTCAGCTGCCGGCCCGGGCCCAGCAACGGCTGGTCTGGGAAGACAACTTCGATGGACCGGCCATCAACGCCAGCAACTGGACCTTTGACCAGGGCGACGGTTGCGCGCAGGGCGTGTGCGGCTGGGGCAACAGCGAGCTGGAGACTTACACCAACCGCCCCGACAACGCCCGGGTGGAAAACGGGAACCTCGTCATCGAGGCGCGGCGCGAGGCCTACCAGGGCCGCTCGTTTACGTCGGCGCGCCTGAAAACGCTGGGCCGGGTGCAATTCAAGTACGGCACGCTGGAGGCACGCATCAAGGTGCCTAACCTGCAAAACGGGCTGTGGCCCGCCTTCTGGATGCTGGGCGCCACCGGCAACTGGCCCGCCAGCGGCGAAATCGACATCATGGAAATGGGTTCGGCAGCCGCCATTCAGGCCGGGCTGACCAACCGCCGGCTGGGCGGCGCCACGCACTGGGAGTACAACAACACCCACGCCGCCTATGACACGCACTACGACTCACCCACCAACCTCACCGACGACTACCACGTGTACCGCATGAGTTGGGACAGCCAGTTCATCCGCATGTATATCGATGGCACGGAGTATTACGCCATTGATATTTCCAACGCGGCCGCGGCTGACCTGGAGGAGTTTCACCAGGCCCAGTACATCCTGCTGAACTTGGCCGTGGGCGGGCAATACACCGGCCTCTACGGCGCAGGCGACATCACTGCGCCGCTGCCCGGGCAGATGCTGGTGGACTACGTGCGCCTCTACCAAAGCCCCGGCGACGAGCTGTACCTGGGCTCGAACAACAGCATAGCCGGCGACTTCGGCATCTATACCGAAAACCCCGCCGTGACCCAGCGCCTCAGCTACGGGCAGGATGCCAACCTCTACATTTGGAACAACCTCACGAACATCACCTCCCCCGCGCCTACCCCGTTTGAGGGACAAGAGGTGCTGGCGCTGCACGCCAACGCCGGCAACTGGTTCGGCTTCGGGGTGGCCAACGACGTGAAAAACCTGGTGGCCTTCGACCAGGGCGCGCTGAAGTTTCACTTCAAGACCACGTACGCAGGGCAGTTCAAGGTCGGGCTGAAATCGGGCGCCGGGGAAAGTTGGCTCGACTTTCCGGCCGGTACCAGCCGCTATGGTCTCGCGCGCGACGGACAGTGGCACGAGGTGGTCATCCCGATGTCAGCTTTTGGCAACGGGGACCTGGGCTCGGTGCAGCAGACGTTCATGTTTGCCGGCGACGCCGCCACCGGTCCGGCCGACTTCTACTTCGACAACATCTACTACAGCGGCGGCGTGGCGGCCAACCCTGCCCCCACCGTCGCGCTGACCTCGCCCGCCAACGAGGCGCTGGTGACCACGCCGGCCACCGTCACGCTCACCGCCAACGCGGCCGATACCAACGGCTCGGTAACCAAAGTCGAGTTTTACAGCGGCTTCACCTTGCTGGGCGCGGCCACGACGGCGCCGCATAGCTACGTTTGGGCCAATGTAGTGCCGGGCACCTACTCGCTCACGGCCAGGGCCACCGACGACCAGGGCGTGGTAACCACCTCGGCCCCGGTGACGCTGTTCGTGGCCGCCCCCAACAACACCGCCCCTACTGTCAGCCTGACTTCGCCTACCGCTTCCGCCGCCTTTACCGCGCCCGCTACCCTCACGCTCACGGCCGATGCCGCGGACGCCGACGGCTCGGTGTACAAAGTGGAGTTCTACAACGGCACCACCCTGCTCGGCACCGACTACACCAGCCCCTACGCCTACACCTGGGCCGGTGTGCCGGCGGGTTCCTACACCCTGACGGCCAAAGTCACCGACAACGGCCGGCTGACTACGACCTCCACGCCGGTGAGCGTGACGGTGCGCAGCAACGTCATTGCCGGGCCGCGGTTTGGGGTGTACTCCGAAGACGCGCAGATTCAGGAAAAGCTCAGCTACGGGCAGGATGCCAACCTTTACATCTGGAACAACCTGGTCAACATCGCCGCGCCCACGCCCTTTGAGGGACAGGAGGTGCTGGCGTTGCGTGCCACGGCCGGCAACTGGTTCGGCTTCGGCATTGCCAATAGCGTGAAGAACCTGGCGGCCTTCGCCAACGGCTCCCTGCACCTGCAGTACAAAACCAGCTACGGCGGGCAGTTCAAGTTTGGGGTGAAAACCGGCGGTGCCGAGGGCTGGGTGGACTTCCCGGCCGGTGCCACGCAGTACGGCCTCGTGCGCGACGGGCAGTGGCACGAAGTCGCCATTCCGCTGGCGGCATTCGGTAGCTTGGACTGGTCGTCGCTGGAGCAAGCCTTTATGTTTGCCGGCGACGCTCCCGGTGCCACGGCCGATTTCTACTTCGACAACATCTACTTCAGCACCGAATCGGTCGTTTTGCCGCCCGTGACGTACTGCGGCACCGCCGCCAGCGGCGACTACAGCTACGCCGCGACGAGCAGCGGCAACAACGTCACGTTTACCTTCCACCCGCTCGGTGGCGTGGCGGGCGGCAACCTAGCTATTCTGTACGTGGGCGGCGCGGGCTACGGCATGAGCCGGAACGCCGCCGGCGACTTTACTTACACCGTAACCAACCAGACGGCCGGACGGGTATTGAGCTTCTACTTCACCTACCAGGTAGGCCCGGGCGGTGGGGAGCGAAACTCCGCAGCGGCCCCGCACCAGTACACCGTGGGCTCGGCCTGCGGCACCACGCCGGCCCCACAAGCCCCCACCATCAGCCTGACTTCGCCCGCGGCATCGAGCAGCTTCACGGCTCCGGCCACCATCACCCTCACGGCTAGTGCGGCGGATGCTGACGGCTCCGTCAGCCGGGTAGAGTTTTACCAGGGCAGCACGCTGCTGGGCACCGCCACCGCTGCACCGTACAGCTACGCCTGGGCCAATGTACCGGCGGGTACCTACTCCCTTACCGCCAAGGCTACCGACAACAGCGGACTGAGCACGACCTCCACGGCCGTAGCGGTAACCGTCAGCAGCGGCGGGCCGCACGGGCCGGCGGCTTACTGCGGCACGGCCACCAACGGCGACTTCAGCTGGGCGGCCGTTACCAGCGGCTCGGATGTGACGTTCACCTTCCACCCGCTGGGTGCTACGGCCGGCGGCAACCTGGCCATCCTCTACGTCAATGGGCCGGGCTACCTGATGACCCGCAACGCGGCCGACGACTTCACCTACACCGTGCCCAACCAGGTGAGTGGCGCAGTGCTGAACGTCTACTTCACGTATCAGGTGGGCCCCGGCGGCTTCGAACGCAACACGTCGGCTACGCCCGACCGCTACACCGTCGGCGCTACCTGCGCACCGGCTCCCGTCAACGTCGCCCCTACCGTCAGCCTGACTTCGCCGGTAGCCGGTGCTACCCTCGCCGCGCCGGCCACGGTTACACTCACAGCCGCCGCCACTGATGCTGACGGCAATCTGAGCAAAGTGGAGTTCTTCCAAGGCACCACGCTCTTGGGCGCGGCCACGACGGCGCCGTATAGTTTCGTGTGGGCCAATGTCGCTGCGGGCGCCTACTCACTCACGGCCAAAGCCACCGACAGCGAAGGCTTGACGGCTACCTCGGCCGCCGTTACTGTCACCGTGGCCTACGCCGATGCCGACGGCGACGGCTACGCTGCTGATCAGGACTGCGACGACCACAACGCCGGCGTGCACCCGGGCCTGACCTTCTACCGGGATGCCGACGGCGACGGGTTTGGCTCCGGCCTCACGGCCACCGGCTGCACCGCACCAAGCGGGTACGTGGCCCAGGCCGGCGACTGCAACGACCAGGACGCCAGCATCAACCCGGCCGCCGCGGATGTCTGCGGGCAGGACCGCAACTGCGACGGACGTATTGCCCTGCCGGCCCAAGCTGCGCCCAGCATTGCCGTACGCCCGGCTTCCGCGGTAAACACCGGCGGCGATGCGCAAACTGTTTACCTGGGCTACGGCCCGCAGAGTGTCACGCTTACGGCCAGCGCACCGGGCGCCACGGCCTATAGCTGGAGCCCTGCTGCTGGCCTAAACGGCACCACGGGCACCAGCGTAACGTTTGCGCCCAGCGCGGCGGGGCGCTACAGCATTTCCGTGACGGCTCGCAACGCCGCGGGCTGCTCGGCCAGTGCCAGTGTTACCATCACGGTGGTGGATGTCCGCGTGCCCGGCCACGCCAACAAAGTGCGGCTGTGCCACCATGGGCAGGAGCTAGAGGTCAGCACCAATGCCGTCCCCGCCCACCTGAACCACGGCGACCAGCTGGGCTCCTGCCCAACCAACACGGCCAGCCGCGGTGCCGGCACGGCTGCCGATGGCCCAGCTACCACCACCGCTGCTGACGCCGTCCTAGCCCCGAACCCCACCCAGGACCACGCGACGCTGACGTTGCGCCTGCCGCAGGATGGGGCTTATGCGCTGGGCATCTACGATCTGCGCGGCACGCTCGTAAGGCAGGTACGCACCGGTCAAGGGTATCGTGACCAAGCCCTTTCGCTTGCCATTGATGCGCGCGGCCTGGCCGAAGGCGTGTACCTGGTGCGCCTGGTTACCGGCGAATCGGTAATAACCAAACGTCTGCTTATCCAGCGCTAGCACGCATTTGTCAGTACTTACAAAAAGGCCTCAACCAGTTGGTTGAGGCCTTTTTGTATATCAGCGCAAAGCAACAGCAAGCTACTGTGTACTCGCTGGAAGACACAGGCCAACGGCAACCGGCGCCTTTAGCAATAGCCGAGCAGCTTGTACACCATGTACCCGCTGATTTCGTGCAGCAGCAGGCTCCAGCGGCTCAGTGCGTCGGCGTCGGGTAGCAGCCAATAGTCAGGCGCCCAGCTGCGGTCGGAGGAGCGAAAGTCGGCGGGGAATGGGGTCGGCTGCAGCCCCACGCGACGAAAGCAGCCCAAGGCCCGCCGCTGGTGAAAGGCCGACGTGATGAGCACCGCACTGCGCAGCTCGGGGTGCCGGGCCAGCAGCTCTTTGGTGTAGAGGGCATTTTCGCGGGTGTTGCGGCTGCGTTCCTCCAGCAGAATGTGCTGCGCCGGCACGCCCGCCAGGCGCAGCAGCGTGCGCAGGTCGCGGGCTTCGGAGTGCTCCACGCTCAGTACCGCTCCCGAGCCGCCCGAAATCAGGATGCGCCGGATGCGGCCGGCCCGGTACAGCCACAGCGTGTGCGTCAGGCGGTCGGCGCCGCGGGCCAGGTACACCCGGTCGTGCGGCGACTTGTGCCCGTCGCCGACGCCGGTGAGCAGGATGCCCACGTCGTGGCGGCCCAGCTGGCGCAGCCGCACCGGGGGCAGTTCCCAGGCCAGGATGGCTTCGTTGACCAGGGCGTTGTTGGTGCCCAGCATCAGCAGCCCCAGCGCAATCAGCAGCAGGCGGCGGCGCCGTGCTTCGCGCCGCGTAAGTACGGCGGCCAGCAACAGGCCGACCAGCCACACGGCCGGCAGCAGGGCAAAATCGAGGAGTTTGGAGAGCAGGAAGAACACGGGGCGCGAAGCTAGCAGAACGGCCGCACACAGCCGCGCCCCCTTACGTCACCGGCACGTAGGCCCGCAGGCGGTCCAGCATTTCGCGCACCTGCGCTTCCTCCGTCAGCGAGTCGCACTCCAGCAGCTGGCCCTGGCAGTAGCTCACGAAAAACGGCGCTATTTTTTCCTGCATCAGCTTGCGGGCCACGGGGTTCTGGTCGGAGTTCAGGCGCAGAAACGCAATGGGCTGGTACTGCTCGTCATCGGCAAACTGGGCAAAGGGTGGCGCCAGTAGTTCGCAGGTAGCGCAGTTTTCCGAGGTAAACTTGGCAAACACCTTCATGTGGTCGTGGATGAGGTGGCGCAACCCTTCGTCGTTCGTGTCGTGTACGCGCTGGCGGTCGGCTTCTTTCATGCGGCTGGCTAGGCAGAAATGGGTGGGAGCAGAAGTAAAGCTTATACGGCCCCTGCCCCGGTTAGGCTCCGTTTCAGGTATCAAATCGGGAAATTCGCCCTGATCTGGTCCAGCAAAAAGCGCCCCGCCGCAAGCCACACCGGGCCTGCGCCGGGGCGCTTTATCAGGGGGCATGCCGGGCGGCTAGCGCAGCATCATCTGGCGGATGTACTTCACCGGCGCGCTGCCGTAGCTCAGGAACTGCTCGTTGAAGGTCTTCAGGTCGAAGTCATTGCCTTGCTTCTTTTTCAGCTCGTCGCGCAGGGCCATAATTTCGCTGTAGCCCGTGAAGTACGAGCTGAGCTGCACCTGCGAGAGCGTGGCGCGGCGCCACTTATTGCGGGCTTCGGCTTCTTCCTGAAACCCGTCGCGCATGAGCATCTGCACGGTTTCGGCCTCCGAGATGGTGCCGGTCTGCACGAGGTGGTCGAGGATGGTGTTGAGCGTCACGCGCATGTTCCACTTGTCCCACATCAGCCAGATTTCGTCGGAATTGCCGCCGTAGCCGCTTTCCAGCATCATGCGCTCGGCGTACACGGCCCAGCCCTCAATCATGGCGCCGTTGCCCAGAATGGCCTTGATGATGCTGGGCGAGCGGTTGGCGTACACCAGCTGGGTGTAGTGGCCCGGAATGGCCTCGTGGATGTTGAGAATCTGCAGGGTGTACTGGTTGTACTCGCGCAGGTAGCTTTCGGCCTGCTCGGCCGGCACGCCGTCCAGCGGCTCCACGTTGTAGTAGGTATCGGCCGACTTATCGTAGGGACCCGGCGCCGACACCGACGCCCCCGCGCCCGAACCGCGCATGTACAAGGGCGTTTCGCGCACGACCAGCGGCTTGGTCGGGTCCTGGGTCAGCAGTTTGTGCTCGTCGACGAACTTCACCAGCTGCGGAATCTGCTGGCGCACAGCTCCCACGAAGCCCTGCGGCGTGGTATGCGTGGCCGAAAGCTTGGCAACGACCTGCCGGATGCGCGTGAGCGTATCGGCCGGCAGCGGTTGCCCAGGCATGTACTTGGGCCACAAGCGGGTGGCGCGCCCGGCCATGTCGCGCAGCAGCTCCTTTTTGTGGGCCAGGGCCCGGCCGTACACCTCGTCGGCCGAGGCATTGGCCACGATGTCGTAGGCAAACTTCCGGTCGAACAGCGGCTTGCCGATGCGGAAGCTGCGTTTGGCTTGCGGCCGCAGCTCCTGGTCGAGGAAGGTGATGTAGCTCTGCATGGCCTCGCGGGTGTTGGCAATGCGGGCGCGCAGCTCCTCTTTTTCCCGCGCCGGCAAATCGGCGCGGTCCACCGAATCCAGCAGTGGCTGGCCGAATACTTCCAGCCCGCCCTTGTTCTGCAGAATGGCCAGCTGCAGGTGCTCGGGCGTGGGGTTGCGGAGGTTGTTCTTGGCCGCCTCGTAGTACTCGATGGCCCGGTTGATTTTACCGGAAATGCTGCGCAGGCGCTGGGGCAGCGGCTGGTAGCGGCCGTTCAGAATTTCGGCCACCGGCGCGCCCAGGTTGTACTGGCTCGGGTCCCACTCCCAGCTGCGCAGCGTGTCGTTGTACCAGCGCGTACTCCGCAGCTGGTTCACCATCATCAGGTAGTCGGTCTGGTTGTTGGGCGAGAGTTTATCGAACTCAAACCCCTGCAGCTCCTTCAGGCCGCGGGCCGCCGCTTTGTTCTCGATTTGGCGCCGGCCCGCCGTGGGCAGCACCAGCACCTCGTCGTACTTATGAAAGCCCTGCGAGGACGCCCAGCCGGGGTTGTAGTACCAAAGTGAATCGATGAAGCGCTCCTTATAACGGTCGAAGCCGATATCGGCGGCAGTGGCTTCGGGGGCGCCGTTGTCGGACTGGGGCCGGCAGGAAGCCATGGCCAGGGCGCCGGCCGCGGCCAGCGTCAGGCCCAGGCGGGAGTATCGTGCAATCATGTAGTAAAACGGGTAGAAATCCGGTTGCGGGCGGCAAGGTAGCGGCAAAACGGACTTACTCGGACCAACCCACAGGATTGTCGAGCTTGGAGCAGGCAAGCGGTGCGCTCGGCCGGGCCGATTCGGCGTTGACCCAGTACCTGACCTTGTTCGTTCGGCGCACCCGCGGCAGCTAAGCGGCCCCTATTATCTTGCGCGCCTTACCCTCCCTTCATGCGCCTGATTACGTCTCCCCTCCTTTCCACGCTGCTGCTCTCCGGCGCACTGGCCGCCTGCTTTCAGCGCACCGACGACGCGGCGGCTACTGCCGATTCCGGCTCCGCCGTGCTCCAGACCGGCCGGCCCCTCGCCGAAGACTTTGAGAGCGGCAGCAAAGGCTCCTACGCCAGCGGCGAAGAACAACTCGGCTCGGGCCGCTGGCTGCTCGACGATGCCCTGATTGGCACTTCCGACCAGGACCACAAACACGGCCAGAAAGCCCTGCGCCTGCGCGGCAAGGGCCGGGCCCAGATGCGCTTCGACCTGCCCACGGGAGCCGGGCGCGTGCGCCTGTTCCACGCCAGCTACGGCAAAGACGGCTCCGTGCGCTGGCAACTGTGGTACTCCGCCGACCGCGGCCGCAGCTGGCAGCCCGCCGGCACCGAGGTGAAGGTGGAAGGCGCGGGCCTGCCGGCCACCATCGTGGTGAACCGCCCCGGCCCACTGCGCCTGGAAATCCGCAAAGTAGATAGCGGCGACGACCGGCTGAACATCGACGACTTCTCGGTGGAGCCCTACAAGGCCGGTACGCCGCCCGCCGTAGCCGGCAACGGCGCCCAAACGCCCGCGGCGGCCCCCGGCGTGCCCGTACCATCGGCCAAGCCGCAGAAGCAGCAAGGCGGCAGCGGCGCCTCCCGCCGCGACGACCCGCTTAGCCTCGGCAACCCCAGCGGTGCTACCAGCAACCCCGATGCAACGCCAAATAACTTCTTGATGGTGAAGCCGCAGTACACGCTGGGCTACTCCCGCGACCGGGGCATTCCCACCTGGGTGGTGTGGCACCTGAGCAAGGCTTGGATGGGCTCGGCCCCGCGCCAGGACGACTTCCGACCCGACCCGGCCCTGCCCCGCGGCTGGTACCAGGTGACGCCCCGCTCCTACTCCGGCTCGGGTTTCGACAAGGGCCACAACTGCCCTTCGGCCGACCGTTCCTTCGACCTCGACGATAACTCGGCTACCTTCCTGATGACCAACATGATTCCGCAGGCGCCGATGAACAACCAGCGCACCTGGAATCACCTGGAAGAATACTCCCGCGACCTGGTGAAGGCCGGCAACGAAGTCTACGTGCTGATGGGCAGCTACGGCCGCGGCGGCACTGGTGCCAACGGCCCCGCCCAAACCCTCGACAACGGCCACGTAACCGTGCCCAAGCGCGTGTGGAAGGTATTGGTGGTGCTGCCCGACGGTGACAACGACCAGCAGCGCATCGCTGCGGGGCAGGCCCGCCTCATTGCCATCGACACGCCCAACGACAACTCCGTGTCGCCCGACTGGGCGCAGTACCGCGTGAGCGTGGACGCCATCGAAAACGCCACGGGCCTTGACCTGCTCAGCAAGCTGCCCACCCCCGTCCAGGAACGCCTGGAGGTGCAGATTGACCACGGCCCGACGCGCTGAGCGCACTGCGGCTAACAACAAAGCCCGCCCGACGAGTGTCGGGCGGGCTTTTTTATGGCTTGGTTAAGCTTAGTCGCGGGTACCGCTCTCGAAGCCACTGACCAAGGCCTGCTTTTCGGCGGGCGTCAGCGCGTGGTTGGTAGCGGCGGTGTACACGGCGCAGGCCCGCTCCGCCGATGCCAGACCAAGGGCTTTGACGCGCATACCCCAGAGCACCAGGGCGTAGTCACGCTTCGAGTACATGTTGCCGCCGTGCAAAAACACGGTCTGTTTCTTGGGGGCCAGGAATTTGGTGAAGTCCAGCTCACCGCCCTTGGTTTGGCTGCGCACGTAGGCCTCGATGTTGGCCGGCACCGGAGCGGCCGCGGCGTGGGCACTATCAGCGGGGCTCTGCTGCGCGACTGGGCCGCCTTGTGCGCGCAGGGCCGTACTCGCCGTTATCAGAATAAAGCCGGCTAAAACAATGGACTTCAACATAGCAGTGGAGAGCAAATAAGGAGGAGACTTATACGCAATGACGACCCAATGTGGCCACTGATTGCACTAAGTCTTCAATTATTATTCCATTTCCGAGCCAACAACACATTTAGTTGAAAAGTGCCCACTCGCCCGGTCCGTACGAATCAGCTCCACCGCTGGATTGCTCCGCGCCTCAGGTTTCTATCAGCGTCACCTTGAAGCCAGCCAGCTTGCCACCGCTCGTTTTGCCCAGCGCGTAGGCATCCAGCTGCGGCCCTTTGCCCACGCGGTACACTTTCACGTCCTCCAGCTCCTGCTTGAGGTACATCTGCAGGGCCTTGAAGCGGTTGGCTAGGTCCACATTGCCCAGCACGCCGTCGTCGGCGGTGTGGTTGCGCAGGAAGTAAATCAGCTCCTGGGTTTCAACGGGCGTGCTGGCGGGCAGGCTCAGGAGCTTGAGCAGCTGCTCCGGGCTCAACTTGCCTGCCGGGGCCGGGTAGCTCACCACCGTCAGCGGGGCATCCGACTCGCTCACGTAGTACAGGCCGTTGGTCAACTCCCGCAATTGCGCCAGCTCGCCGTCGGCCGCTGCGTCGTTGGAGCCGGCGGTTTCGCGCTCGGCTTTGCTCTGCAGCGGCGCCGCCTGGGCCGCGCCGGCATCGGCAGCGGGCACTTTGGCGACAATGGCGGCGGCTAGCTCCTTCATCCGCTCCACGCCCACTTTGATCTTGGGGTTGGCAAAGTTCATGTCCGACACCTGGTTCATCGGAATCAGGTGGATGTGAGCGTGCGGCACCTCCAGTCCGATAACGGCTACGCCGATGCGCTTGCAGGTCACGGCCGCTTTTACGCCCTTGGCCACGCGCTGGGCAAACTGGTGCAGCGCCGCTAGCTCCGCCGGGGGCAGATCGAAGATGTAGTCGACTTCACGCTTGGGAATGACCAGCGTATGGCCCTCTACTAAGGGGGTGATGTCGAGGAAAGCGAGGTGATGCTCGTCTTCGGCCACTTTGTAGGCCGGCAGCTCGCCCGCCACGATGCGGGAAAAGATGGAAGGCATGCGGTGAAATGGTGAGATGGTGAGTCTGATGTTCGGGCAGTGCCCGGGCGGCTCTTTTTGGCCGGCAGTAAAGTACGGCGCAAAAACGAAGAAGGGCGAAGCCGCAGCTCCGCCCTTCTCTAACGCTTCGCTGAGGAGAAAACGGCAAACTCACCCTTTCACTACCTCACGGTATCACCGCTTAGCGGCTGATTTCGAGAATCTCGAATTGCAGCTTGCCCGCCGGCACGGTGATTTCGGCCACGTCGCCGGCCGACTTGCCCAGCAGGCCTTTGCCGATGGGCGACTTCACGGAAATTTTACCGGCGGCCAAGTTGGCTTCTTCCTCCGCTACCAGCGTGTAGTCGAGCACCATGTTGTTCTTCAGGTTCTTCAGCTTCACCTTGCTCATGATCAGCACCTTGCTGGTATCGAGGTTGCTGTCGTCGAGGATGCGGGCGTTGCCGATGATTTCTTCGAGCTTGGAGATTTTCAGCTCCAGGTGGCCCTGCGACTCCTTGGCCGCGTCGTACTCAGCGTTTTCGCTCAGGTCACCTTTGTCGCGTGCCTCGGCCAGCTGACGGGCTGCCTCCGCCCGGCCGCGGATTTTGAGGTCCTGCAGTTCGTCCTTGAGCTTCTGCAAGCCTTCGGCGGTATAATAATTGACGGCCATGACGAATTGGGTGTGGTGGGTCAAACAGGTAAAAAAACAAGGAGAACGGCCGGCGGCGCCGGCCGTTCTCCCGAACAGGCATCAGCAAATATACGGAATCATGCCCACAGTGCGCAAGCCCGGCCGCGGCTTGGCGCGGTACTGAGTTGGAGCAATGGTCAGTTGAGGTTCTGGCAATCAGAACCACACTCACCATTTCACTATTTCACCAGCTCACCAATTTTGCGCGCCAGCACTTCGTTGATGCGCTGGTACGACTCGTGTGTCCAGCCGCCCACGTGCGGGGTCAGTACTACGTTGGGCGCCGCGCGCAGCCACCCGAAGCGGGTGCGCTGCTCGGGCTTGAGCGTAGTCAGCCGCTCGTTGTCGAGCACGTCGAGGGCGGCGCCGCGCAGTTTGCCTTCCTGCAGCAGCTTCACGAGGGCGGCGTGGTCGAGCACTTCGCCGCGGGCCGTGTTCAGCAGCCATAGCGGCTGCCGAAAGCCCCGCAGCAGCTCCTCGTTCACGAAGGCGTGGTTTTCAGGCGAGTACGGGATGTGAATGCTGAGCACGTCGCAGCGCTGCTGGATTTCCTCCAGCGGCACCAGCGGCAGGTACTCGGTGGGTTGCACGGCCGGGTCGTGGTCGTGGCCGAGCACCGTGCAGCCGAAGCCGCGCAGGCAGCGGGCAAAGCTGCGCCCCATATGGCCGCAACCGATGATGCCCACCGTGCGGGCCTGCAGCTCGTAGCCGCGGTTGGCCTCGCGGCGCCACTGCTCCTGGCGCACTTCCGCGTCGGCGGCGGCTACTTTGCGCAGCAGGGCCAGCAGCGTGCCCACGGCGAATTCGCCCACGGCCTGGGAGTTGCCTTCCGGGGCGTTGACCAGCGTCACGCCGGCCGCCGTCAGCGCCGCCACGTCGATGTTGTCGACGCCGGCGCCGGCGCGGGCCACAAAGCGCAGGTGCGGGCCGTGGCGCAGCAAATCGGCCGTCACGCGCACCTTGGAGCGCACAATCAGGCCTTCGTAGGGTTTCTCGGCCAGGGCGGCGGCTACTTCGGCCGGCAGCAGGTCGGGTTCGTAATCGATTTGCACGCCGGTTTCGCGCAGCAGGCTTTTCAGCGAGGGGTGCATTTCATCGATAACGAGGCAACGAATCATAGCTCAGGGAAGGAGGTGGTGGAATGCAGTACCGGCAATACCATCTGCCAGTTGGCTCAGCTCGGGCGCGCGGCCGGGCTAAGCCTGGTGCCGGTGCTCGGCCACGTACTTGGTCAGCCCGATGAAGTCCTGCACGCTCAGCTGCTCGGCACGCTTATCAAACAGCGGCTCGGTCATGGCTTCGGTGGGCATGCCCAGGGGCTTGAGGCAGTTGCGCAGCGTTTTGCGCCGCGTGCTGAAGGCCTGCTTCACCACCTGGAAGAACAGCTTCTCGTCGCAGTCGAGGCGCTCCACCGAGTTGCGCGTCAGGCGCAGCACAGCGCTCTGCACTTTGGGCGGCGGCACGAACACGTGCGGGGGCACCGTAAACAGGTATTCCGTATCGTAGAAAGCCTGCACCAGCACGCTCAGGATGCCGTAGACCTTGGAGCCCGGGCCGGCGGCAATGCGCTCGGCCACTTCCTTCTGGATCATGCCCACGCACTCGCGCACCTGCTGGCGGTGCTCCAGTACCTTAAAGTAGATCTGGGTGCTGATGTTGTAGGGAAAGTTGCCGATGATGGCCAGCGGCTGTTGCTCGAACAGCTTGCCCAGGTCCTGCTTCAGGAAGTCGGCCGACAGAATGCGGTCCTGCAGGGCCGGGAAGTGTACTTTCAGGTAGGCCACCGAGTCCCGGTCGATTTCGATGACGGTGGTTTCGTACTCGGCCGGGTGCTCCAGCAGAAACTGCGTCAGCACGCCCATGCCGGGGCCGACTTCCAGCACGTGGCGCACGCCGTCGGGCAGGCGCAAGGCCTCGGCAATGCTGCGGGAGATATTCAGATCGGCCAGAAAGTGCTGGCCCAGATGCTTCTTCGGGGTGACGCGTTCCACGGGCAGAGGCGCGAAGAGCGACTCCGCGCGTTGGATTGGGCGGCAAAGGTAGACCACAGATAGTAAGGAATGCAGGAACGGATGCTGCGGATGCGCACCGCTGGTAGCCCGGCCCGTTTCATCCGTTCCTGCATCCGTCTCCATCTGTGGTGTAACTTGCCAGCCAAAGCTATTCCAACGCCGATGCCCCTGCACCTTACCACCGCCACCGCGCTGCCCGAAGGCCCCGCCGATACCGTCGTGATTCTGCCCGCCGGCACCACTGTTCTGCCCGCCGAAGCGCCCGCCCTGCCCGAAGCCGCCCGGGGCTACGCCGAGGCCCAGCTCGCCGCCGAGCAGAAGCTGTTTGCCGTGAACCTGTACTCGCACCGGCTCTACGTGGTGGTGGCCGATGCCAAGAAAAGCGTCGACCTCACGGCCGAACAGCTGCGCAAGCACGGGCACGCGCTGCACGCCAAGCTTAAAACCGCCAAGGTCGAGGCGCTGCACATCGTCGACCTGACCGCTGATAAGCAAGCCGCGCTGCCGCTGGCCGAGGGTCTGTACCTGACGGCCTACCAGTTCGAAGGCTACAAGACCGACGAGAAAAACCAACAGCCCGCCGACTTGCAGCAGGTAGTGCTAGTGGGTGCGCCGGAAGCCGAGGTAACGGCGCTGGCCAACCTGCTCAGTGGCGTCGTGCTGGCCCGCGACCTGGTGAACATGCCGTATAATAAGCTCAACGCGACCATGTTTGCCGAGCAAATGGCCGCCGCGGGCGAACAGGCCGGCTACCACACCGAAATCCTCGATCAGGCCCGCATCGAAGCGCTGCGCATGGGTGGCCTGCTGGCCGTGAACCAGGGCAGCCCCGAGCCGCCCACGTTCACTATTATGGAGTACAAGCCGGAAGGAGCTACCAACGACAAGCCCTACGTGCTGGTGGGCAAGGGCGTGGTGTTCGACACCGGCGGCCTGAGCCTGAAGCCCACGCCCAACTCCATGGACCTGATGAAGTGCGACATGGCCGGCGCCGCTGCCATGACCGGCGTGATGTACGCCCTGGCCAAAAACCAGGTGCCGCTGCACGTCATTGCCTTAGTACCCGCTACCGACAACCGCCCCGGCGGCCCCGCCCTGGCCCCCGGCGACGTCATCACCATGCACAGCGGGCTGACGGTGGAAGTGCTCAACACCGACGCCGAAGGCCGCCTCATCCTGGCCGACGCTCTGCACTTTGCCAAGAAGTATCACCCCGAGTTGGTTATCGACGCGGCTACGCTCACGGGCTCGGCCATGCGCGCCATTGGCAAGGAAGGCATCGTGGCCATGGGTACCTGCGGCGACGACACCATGCAGGAGCTGGCCGCCGCCGGCCGCCGCGTGCACGAGCGTATCGTGGAGTTTCCGCTCTGGGACGAGTACGCCGAGCACATCAAGAGCGACATTGCCGACATCAACAACCTTGGCAAGGCCGAAGCCGGGGCTATTTCGGCTGGTAAGTTCCTGGAGCGCTTCATCGAAGGCACGCCCTGGATTCACCTCGACATTGCCGGCCCGGCCTTCCTCACCGCCACGGATTCGTACCGCGGCAAGGGAGGTACTGGCACGGCCGTGCGGCTGCTCTATAAGTTCCTGACGAGCCGCGCCTAGCATGGCCGCACCAGCTCGACCAGTCAAGCTGGCCGAGACATCCCGCCTGCTTCGTTGAACGTCATGTCGAGCATGTCGAGACATCTCGCGTGCTGACTCCTGATGGTAACCACACGTTTGGCATTACTGCCCGGTGAGATGCCTCGGCTGCGCTCGGCATGACGTTACACGATACTGCTAGCAGCAGCTCCGAGCCAGCTGCTTCACCCCCTCAAGCCCTAAATACCCCAGAATGCTTCCCCGCATTGGCATTAGCACCGGCGACCTGGCCGGCATCGGACCCGAAATCATCTACCGCACCTTGCAGGATGCGCGTATTCTGCGCTTCTGCACGCCGGTAGTCTACGGCACCGCCGCTACCCTTTTCGACGACTTTCCGCAGGATAAGCACCACCCGCCGCTGAGCTTCCGCCAGGTGCGCGAAGCCGCCGATATTACCGCCGGCAAAATCAACGCCGTGACCTGCTGGGACGAGGACTTTATCCTCACGCCCGGCCAGCCGAATGAGGCCTCCGGCCGGGCCGCCCGCCTGTCGTTGATAGCCGCCGCCAACGACCTGAAAACCGGCTTGATCGATGCGCTGGTAACGGCCCCCATCAGCAAGGAAAACACCCAAGGCGCAGGATTCAACTTCCCCGGTCACACCGAGTTTCTGGCACATCACTTCAGCTCGAACAACGACAGCCTGATGTTTCTGGTGGCCGACGACCTGCGCGTGGCCACCGCCACCGGCCACATTCCGCTCAAGGATGTGCCCGCCCGCCTCACCTCGGAAGTGCTGACCGGCAAGCTGCGCATGTTGCTGCATTCGCTGCGGCAGGACTTCGGCATTCAGAAACCGCGCGTGGCCGTACTGGGGCTCAACCCCCACGCCGGCGAAAACGGCCTGCTGGGCCGTGAGGAGCAGGACATGGTGCAGCCCGTTATCCAGCAGCTGCTGCAGGAGGGGCACCTGGTTTACGGCCCCTACCCCGCCGATGGCTTCTTCGGCACGCGTCAGTACCGGCAGTTCGACGCTACGCTGGCGCTGTACCACGACCAGGGCCTGATTCCGTTCAAAACCATTGCCTTCGAGCGGGGCGTGAACTTCACCGCTGGGCTGCCCGTGGTGCGTACCTCCCCCGACCACGGCACTGCCTACAGCCTGGCTGGCAAGTTTTCCGCCGACCCGACGTCCTTCCGCGAGGCGCTGTACCTGGCCTGCGACTTGGTGCGCAACCGGAAGGCCGAGCAGGAAGCCGCGGCACGGTAATTCGACAACGCAATACGCGCCCAGCCGCGTCGTCCACAGGCCCGTAGCTCCGGATTGCCAACAATGAAACTGAACTCCGTAGGAGCGGCACCTTAGCGCCACCGTTAACGTGCTGCTTTTATAGAGCTCGATGAGTGCTTCTGTCTTTCTGTTGCTATTGACGCAACACCCAGATACATTATTGTAAAATAACCTGTTACGTGTTAATTCAGGTATAGAGCACAACTATCTGCTGTTACCTCCCCGATAACATTCTTTCCAAAAACGAAACTTTATTTTTGATTTAGCAATTTCCGTTGCACCTTTGCAGCCGGAAAGGCTGATTGGCTTTGTCTGACTTCGGCCGTTCCACTTCTGCTCTTCTCTTTTTATGACGCTCAGCAACCCTTCGGAATACAAAACCGCCCTGCGCCGCCTCGACGCACTGGTGGCCGCTGGTTTCGAAGGCAACGCCGTGCTGGAAGCCGAGTTTCGGGAGCTGGTCGTGGCCATCGACGCCTACGAAGACCAGCTCGGGCTCATGCCCATCCCGACGCTGCCCGAGTCGCTGGCCGATATGATTGAGCTGAAGCGGCAGCAGATGCGCCTTAAGCAAAAAGAGCTGGCGCAGCTGTTGGAAGTGCCGGCCGGGCGCTTATCCCAAATCCTGAGTGGCAAGCGCCGCGTAACCCTGGACCTGGCCAAAAAGCTCTACGAGCGGCTGGGCATCAGTCCGGAGTTTATCCTGAAAAAGGCTTAAACTCCCGCTAAACCTTTCCCCTCACCTAATTAGAGCGGCGAAATATTGCTATTTTTGCCGCCCGCCTGACCTGACCCTGTGAAAAAGGACCATAAATACGACCTGCCACTAGCTTCGCTGAGCGAGAAAAAGCACGAATTCGTGTTTGACCTCGATCAGGAGTTCTTCGAGCAGTTCGACCAAACCCTGATTCCGGACGGCAAGCTGCGCGCCGACGTGGTGGTCGACAAAACCGCCCAGCGCATCGTTATCAACACGCACATCGTGGGCACCGTGCAGCTCATCTGCGACCGGAGCCTCGACGAGTTCGACCAGCCCATTGACGTGGAAAATCAGCTGCTGCTGCGTTTCGGCGAGCAGGAGCTGGAGCTCGACGACGACGTGCTGCAGGTGACGCCCGACACGCAGACGCTGCCCATGGCTCAGCATTTCTTCGACTACATCGGTCTTTCCTTGCCGATGAAGAAGCTGCACCCGCGCTTCCAGGACGAAGAGGACGACAACCCCGATGCCGACGCCAAGCTCATCTACTCCACCGGTACCGCCTCTGGTGACGCGGACGATGATGACGACGAGGACCTCGGCGACCCGCGCTGGAATGCGCTGCGCAACCTGAACTAAGGCCGCATTTTTTACCCTGTTTCTTCATTTTTTCTTTCACTTTCACTCATGGCACACCCCAAACGACGCGTCTCCGCCGTCCGCCGCGACAAGCGTCGCACCCACTACAAGCTCGATGCTAAGGCTGTTTCGACCTGCCAGACCACCGGCGAAACGCACCTGCGTCACCGCGCTTACGTGGTAGATGGTGACCTGTACCTCAACGGCAAAGTGGCCATTGCCGGTTACGCCCCGGTAGCTTCGGCCGCCGCTAGCACCGACGAGGAATAGCCCCGACCCGCTCCTAGCCCAGCCGGCGGCCCTCACCCGGCCGCCGGTTTTACATTACCGCCGACTGTTCTTCATCCCGCTTTCATGAAAATAGCCCTCGACGCCATGGGCGGCGACTTCGCCCCCCAAGCTGCCGTGGACGGAGCCGTGCTGGCCGCCGAACAACTCGATGGCCAGGCCACTATCGTGGTTATCGGCCAGGAAGAAGCCGTGCGCCCCCTGCTCGATGCGCACGGCGAGCGTGCCCGCAATGTGGAGTTTGTGCCCGCTACGCAGGTCATTGCCATGGGGGAACACCCCACCAAAGCCCTGCAGCAAAAGCCCGATTCCAGTATTGCCGTCGGTTATAAGCTACTGCACGGCAGCGATGTAGAGGCCTTCTGCTCGGCTGGCAGCACCGGTGCTATGCTGGTGGGCGCCATCTTCAGCGTAAAGCCCGTGCCCGGCGTGATGCGCCCGGCCATTGCCAACCTCGTGCCCAAGCTCAACAAAGAGTACGGCGTGATGGTGGACGCCGGTGCCAACGCCGAGTGCAAGCCCGAAATGCTGGAGCAGTTTGCGGAACTTGGCTCGCTCTACGCGCAGTACGTGCTGGGCATCGACCAGCCGAAAGTCGGTCTGATGAACCTTGGCGAGGAAGAAGGCAAGGGCACTGCCCTGCTGCAAGCCGCCTACAACCTGCTGAAGGTGAATCCGCACATTCACTTCATCGGCAACATCGAGGGCCGCGACATGTTCAATGACAAGGCCGACGTCATTGTGTGCGACGGCTACACCGGGAACGTGATTCTGAAGCTCTCGGAGTCGTTCTACGACATCATGCAGGAGAAAGGGATGAACATGGACCCGTTCTTCCACAAGTTCGACTACGAAGGCGTGGGCGGCTCACCTATCCTGGGCATCAACGACAACGTCATCATCGGCCACGGCGTGAGCGGGCCCAAAGCCATCTGCAGCATGTTGCTGCAGGGCTTTAAGATGGCGCAGTCGGGCATTGCCGACCAGATCAAGGCGACCTTCAAGTCGTAATGCGCATCTAATTTGCAGCAAGGTCCGGCCCTACTCGGTCGGACTTTTTGCTACCTTGGCGGCCGTTTTCGGCGGCCCTACCTCTCTCCAGCCGCTTTTTCTTTTCTCTTGCCCATGAAGCTGACCGCTGCCATTACCGGCGTAGGCGCCTACGTACCCGAGTACGTGCTGACCAACCAGGAACTCGAAAAGCTGGTCGATACCAACGACGAGTGGATTCAAACCCGGACCGGTATCAAGGAGCGCCGCATCCTGAAGGGTGAAAACCAGGGCACCTCGGTAATGGCCATCAAGGCCGTGCAGCAGCTGCTGGACAAGACCGGCACCAAGCCCGAGGACGTGGAGTTGCTGATCTGTGCTACCACCACGCCGGACATGGTATTCCCGGCCACGGCCAACATTATTTCGGAAGGCGTGGGCATCAAGAACGCCTTCAGCTACGATATTTCGGCCGCCTGCTCGGGCTTTCTGTTCGCTCTGGCCACCGGGGCCTCGTTTGTGCGTGCCGGCCTCTACAAGAAGGTAATCGTCGTCGGGGCCGATAAAATGTCGGCCATTACGGACTATACCGACCGCTCCACCTGCATCCTGTTCGGCGACGGCGCCGGCGCGGTCATGCTCGAACCGAGCACCGACGGCTACGGCATCCTCGACCAGGAGCTGCGCTCCGACGGCATCGGAGAGAATTACCTGTTCCAGAAAGCCGGTGGTTCGCGCCGCCCGCCGTCCATCGAGACGGTGACCAACCGGGAGCATTTTGTGTACCAGGAAGGCGCAACGGTGTACAAGTTCGCCGTGAAAGGCATGGCCGATGTAGCCGGCACCGTGGCTGAGCGCAATGGCCTCAACGCGGACACCATTGACTGGCTGGTGCCGCACCAGGCCAACAAGCGCATCATTGACGCTACGGCCAACCGCGTGGGCATCGGCTCGGACAAAGTGATGCTGAACATCTACAAGTACGGCAACACTACCAACGCTACCATTCCGCTCTGCCTCTCGGACTACGAAAGCCAGCTGCGCCGCGGCAACAACTTGATTCTCGCGGCTTTTGGTGGCGGCTTCACCTGGGGCGCGCTCTACGTAAAGTGGGCTTACGACCCCAAGCCTGGCCCGCAAAACGCCTAAGTACCAGGGCGGCCGGCGCGCAATCAGCTATACTTGCACCCCCGACGTGCCGCCCCGCCACCCGGTCGGGTCGGCACGTTGATTTTTCTCCCCCAATCGTTTTCCTCTCCCTGACGCAGTAGGCCCGGCGTTTTTCCGGAAATCAGCTTGGCTGCGGCGTCACTCCTAACTTTTCTTTCACTCATGGCAACCACCGCGGATTTTCGCAATGGCCTCGTTCTGAATTACAACGGGGACCTGCACGTCATCACGGAGTTTCAGCACGTGAAGCCGGGCAAAGGCCCCGCCTTCGTGCGCACCAAAATGCGCAACATCAAAACCGGTAAGGTGATTGACAACACCTTCAACGCCGGCGTAAAGGTGGAAACGGCCCGCGTGGAGCAGCGCCCGCACCAGTACCTCTACAAGGACGACTACGGCTACACCTTCATGGACACCGATTCCTTCGAGCAGATTACCCTGCCGGAAGCCATGGTGCCCTTCGCCGACCTGATGAAGGAGGGCCAAGCCGTGACCATCCTGATGCACGCCGAGACGGAGCAGCCGCTGACCGCTGAACTGCCCTCCTTCGTGGAGCTGGTGGTAACCTACACCGAGCCCGGCCTGCGCGGCGACACGGCGACCAACACCCTGAAGCCGGCCATTCTGGAAACGGGTGCCCGCATCCAGGTTCCTTTGTTCATTGACCAAGACCAGAAAATCAAGGTCGACACCCGCGACTACAGCTATGTCGAAAGAGTCAAATAAGGATAAGGACCAAGCGAAGCCCTCCCCCGCTGCCATGAAAGCCAAAGAACTGCAAGACCTCATCGACTTCATCGCGAAGTCGGGCCTGAACAAGGTCAACATCGAGACGGAAGAATTCAAGATTTCGGTACAGCGCGAGCCGAACACCAAGTACGTGGCTACGGCCGCTGCTGCGGCCCCGGCTCCGGTGGCCGCTCCGGCCCCGCAGGCGGCTCCGGCCGCCGCTGCCCCCGCGCCGCAAGCGGCCGCTCCGGCTGCTGCTGAAGCTCCGGCGGCCAGCAACACCGTAGCTCTGAAAGCCCCGATGATTGGCACGTTCTACCGCTCGAGCAGCCCCGAAAGCCCGGCTTTCGTGAACGTGGGCGACGTGGTGGAGCAAGGTCAGGTGATTTGCATCATCGAGGCCATGAAGCTCTTCAACGAAATCGAAGCTGAGCAGCGCGGCCGCATCGTGAAGGCCATGGTCGACAACGCCTCCCCCGTGGAGTACGACCAGCCGCTGTTCCTCATCGAGCCGATGTAATTAGTAGACATGAGAGGTGAGACCTGAGAAGTGAGATGGGCGCCCCGCGAGGCCGAGCGTCAGTCTAGCTTCCCAGGTCTCACCTCTCACTTCTTTCCCAGAGCTGTGTTCAAGAAAATACTCATTGCCAACCGCGGGGAAATTGCGCTGCGCGTGATTCGCACCTGCCGCGAGATGGGCATCAAGACGGTGGCCGTGTACTCCACCGCCGACAAGGAAAGCCTGCACGTGCGCTTCGCCGACGAGGCCGTGTGCATCGGGCCGCCCGCCTCGCGCGACTCCTACCTGAACATTCCGAACCTGATTGCCGCCGCCGAAATCACCAACGCCGACGCCATTCATCCTGGCTATGGCTTCTTGTCGGAAAACGCGGAATTCTCGCGCATCTGCCGCGAAAACGGCATCAAGTTCATCGGCGCCTCGCCCGAAATGATCAACTCCATGGGCGACAAAGCGTCGGCCAAGGACACGATGAAAAAGGCTGGCGTGCCTACCATTCCCGGTTCCGATGGCTTGCTCGACTCGGTGGAGCAGGGCAAGAAAGTGGCCGCCCAGATCAAGTACCCCGTCATTCTGAAGGCCACGGCCGGCGGCGGCGGGCGCGGCATGCGCATCATCAAGAGCGAAGACGAGTTCGAGAAAGCCTGGAACGACGCGCGCACCGAAGCCAAAGCGGCCTTTAGCAACGACGGCGTATACCTGGAGAAGTTTGTGGAGGAACCCCGCCACATCGAAATCCAGGTAGCCGGCGACCAGTTCGGCACCGTGTGCCACCTCTCGGAGCGGGACTGCTCGATTCAGCGCCGCCACCAGAAACTGGTGGAGGAAGCGCCCTCGCCCTTCATGACGGAGGAGCTGCGCCAGAAGATGGGTGCCGCCGCCATTGCCGGCGCCGGTAGCATCGGCTACGAAGGCGTGGGCACCATCGAGTTCCTCGTGGATAAGAACCGCGACTTCTACTTCATGGAGATGAACACCCGCATTCAGGTGGAGCACCCTGTGACGGAAGAGGTTATCAACTTCGACCTGATCAAGGAGCAGATCAAGATTGCGGCGGGCATTGCCATTTCGGGCAAAAACTACCTGCCCAAGCTGCACGCCATGGAGTGCCGGATCAACGCCGAGGACCCGGCGAAGGACTTCCGGCCGGCGCCCGGCAAAATCACCGTGCTGCACATTCCCGGCGGCCACGGCGTGCGCGTGGATACCCACGTATATGCCGGCTACCAGATTCCGCCGAACTATGACTCCATGATTGCCAAGCTCATCACCGTGGCCCAGACCCGCGAGGAGTGCGTGGTGAAAATGAAGCGTGCCCTGTCGGAATTCGTGGTGGAAGGTATCAAGACGACCATCCCCTTCCACCTGAAGCTGATGGACAACGAGGACTTCAAAGCCGGCAACTTCACCACGAAGTTCCTGGAGTCGTTCGACTTCTCGACGCTGTAAGAATCCTCTGCTCAGGCAGAAACAAGGACGCCCCGCCAGTATTGGCGGGGCGTCCTTGTTTTCACGGGGTTCGGAGTGCTGTGGCTATTCGGCCGGCAGTGGCTTGGGCTGCTCGATTTCCTGCACCAACTCGCCGTACCACTGCTCGCCGTACTTGCTGATCAGCGGCTCGCGCAAAAACTTGTACACCGGCACGCCCAGCTGGGCCCCGAAGGCGCAGGCCGGGTTGCAGATTTCCCACCGGTCATAGTTCAGGGCATCGAACTCATCGTACTTGCTGATGCGGATGGGGTACAGGTGGCAGCTGATGGGCTTTTTGAACGTCGTCGCGCCGGCCAGGTAGGCCTGCTCGATGCCGCACTTGAGGATGCCCCGCTCGTCGTAGAGCGCGTAGGCGCACTCGCGGTTGTCGATGGTGGTGGTGCTGTAGTCGCCTTCCCAGTCTTTGACGTAGAGGCCCTGCTCCTCGATGGCATGGCGGCCGGCGTGGGTCAGAAAGGGCTTGATCTTGTCGTACTCCTGCTCCAGAATGCGGAGCTCTGCCTCTTCGAGCGGAGCGCCCAGGTCGCCCTCCACGCAGCAGGCGCCCTTGCAGCGCTCCAGGTTGCAGACGAAAAACTGGTCGCGGACGTCGTCGGAGACGATGGTATTCTGGATGACAATCATCGGAGTAAGCGGAAAGCGAACCGCAAAGATACGGCGCCGAATTCGGTAGCAACAGCCGATGGCGGCACGAAGTTCGGATGTACCCAACCTGCTCTACGCCGGTTTGCGTCGGCGCAGTTGGGTGTATAGCTTACCGCTTATATAGGCTCATCTGCTTGCCTTTATCTCCTAACTATTGCCGTATGGAACACTTCGCCGCCGCTTCCACCCGCCGCGCTCCGACGCCCGCTCACCTGCTCAACACCCTCGCAGCGACCTTGGCGCTCAGCTTGGTACTCAGCCCCTTGCTGTATAAGCTGACCGTAGCAACCGGCGTGCTGGCGGCCCTGCCCGATGCTCCCAGCACCTGCGGGGATACGCCCTTACAGTGGTTGACGCTGCACGTAGGGCTGGCTTGGGGCGGCGTAGTGGGGCTGGTGCTGGCCGTGGGTCAGTACGCGCGACGCCGCCGCTGGGCAGTAGCCGACGTGGCGCTGGACGTGGTCACGCTGTTTCTGAGCCTAACGCTTTTTGAATACGGCTGCTCCAAGGTGTTTGCCACTCAGTTTCCACGGCTTTGGGCCAACCTGGACACCCCGCCGCTTGACATGACGCCTATGCGCGTGGCGTGGCAGTTCTTCGGCTACTCGCGGGGGTATCAGCAGTTTTTGGGCTGGGGCGAGGTGCTGCCGGCTGCCTTGCTGTTATTCCGGCGTACCCGCACGCTGGGCGCTTTCGTCGCCTCCGTGGTCATGCTGAACGTGTTTCTGATCAACATCTTCTTTGACGTCTGCGTCAAAATCGGGTCCGGCAGCTACTTGTTCTTCGCCCTGCTGCTGCTGGCGCAGGATGCCGACCGGCTCTGGCAATTCTTCATCCTGCACCGGCCGGTGGCGCCCCGCACGCTGCCGGCCACGGCTGAGCGTTTCGGGCGCCGGGGCCGGCTGGTGTACCGCGGCCTGGGCGTACTGCTCACACTCGCCATGCTTGGCCTCACATTTATGGACGGGCAGGGTGTGGTTGAGTACGCCGCTGAGCAAGCTGCCACCCTGCCCGTCACGGGCGTGTGGGAAACCAAGCGCGCGGCGCGCTGGCACGAAGGCCGCTGGCAGCTCCTCTCGCCGGCCGATTCCGCTTATCCCACCCGCACGTACTTCCAGGCGGCCCAAGCCGTGTTGCGCAACCCTACCCGCCGCGACCGGTTCGTCACCAAGCCTGATTCCACCAACCCCGGGCAGGTTATCCAATTAATCGGCCGCAACGAAGCCAACGAGTATGCTCCACCCCGCCGCTGGCAATTCCAGCGCACCGGCGATTCGCTACGGCTGCTGGGCCGCTGGCGCCAGGACTCGCTGCAACTGGTGCTGCACCTGAACCGCGGGCTGATGAAATAGGCCGTAGCTGTTGCTGCGCTGGTCTCAGAAGCTTCTAAGGGCGTTGCGGCCGCTTCTACGGCCTCCCCGGTTGGTTCTAAGAATGTTTCGCTCGCTTCTAAGACCTTTTTGGCTGCTTCTGCATACGTCCAACAGCTTCTACGTCCGTCTGAAGCCTTTCTACCGATTGGCGGGCATTTGCGTGCCTGTAGAAAGCATTGGCCCGTGCGCTAGGCCCAGCCAACGGCCCGGCTAACCACATTAGCCACTTCAGCCCTTCCCCCGGCGCACCTTTCGCCCTACCTTTGTTGTTTAGCTGCTAAGCCGGCTACAAGAAAGACGAATGGCACTGGATTATATCAACCTCCTGAACGAGTCGCAGCGCGGCGCGGTGTTGCACACCGAAGGCCCGGCGATGATTATTGCGGGCGCGGGCTCGGGCAAGACGCGGGTACTGACTTACCGCATTGCCCACCTGCTGGAAAAGGGTGTGGACCCGTTCAACATCCTGGCCCTGACCTTTACCAACAAGGCCGCCCGCGAAATGCGCGCGCGTATCGAGAAGGTGGTTGGCCCCGAGGCCAAAAACCTCTGGATGGGCACCTTCCACAGCATCTTCGCCCGCATTCTGCGCTCGGAGGCCGACAAGCTTGGCTATCCGCGCTCCTTCACCATCTACGACACCCAGGACACCAAGACGCTCATCACGCAAATCGTGAAGGAGCTGGACCTGGACGACAAGCTCTACAAGCCGAGCACGGTGCTGGGGCGCATTTCGGCGGCCAAAAACAAGCTAATTTCGGTGCAGCAGTACCTGAACGACCCTGTCATCAAGCAGGACGACGAGGCCGCGCTGCGCCCCAAAATCGGCATCATCTACCAGCAGTACCAGCAGCGCTGCTTCAAGGCCGGCGCCATGGACTTCGACGACCTGCTGTACCAGACCAACGTCCTGTTCAAGGACCACCCGGACGCGCTGAACAAGTACCAGAACATCTTCCACTACGTGATGGTGGACGAGTACCAGGATACGAACTACTCGCAGTATCTCATCAGCCGGAAGCTGGCGGCCAAAAACCGTAATATCTGCGTGGTGGGCGACGACGCGCAGAGCATCTATGCCTTCCGCGGCGCCGACATCCAGAACATTCTCAACTTCGAGAAGGACTACCCGGAGCTGGCCATTTTCAAGCTGGAGCAGAATTACCGCAGCACGAAAAACATCGTGAAGGCGGCCAACTCCGTCATCAAGAACAACCAGGCCCAGCTGCGCAAGAGCGTGTTTTCCGACAACGAGGAAGGCCCGCGCATCGAGGTAATCCGGGCGGCTTCCGACAACGAGGAAGGCAAGCTGGTGGCCAATAGCATCTACGAGGAGAAGATGAACCATCACCTCTCGTACGACCATTTCGCCATCCTCTACCGCACCAACGCCCAGAGCCGCGCCATGGAAGAATCCCTGCGCAAGCTCAACATCAAGTACAAAATCGTCGGTGGCCTGTCGTTCTACCAGCGCAAGGAAATCAAGGATTTGGTGGCCTACCTACGCTTGACCGTCAACCCCAACGACGAGCAGGCGCTGCGCCGCATCATCAACTACCCCAAGCGCGGCATCGGCGACACGACCATCAGCAAGCTGATCAACGCGGCCGAGGAGTCGAACCACACGCTCTGGGAAGTGGTGACCAACGCCGACCAGTTTCTGCCCGCCCGCGTGTCGAACCCGGTGGTGGACTTCGGCGAGAAAATCAAGAGCTACACCGTAGTGGCCGGCAAGGACGACGCCTTCGAAGCGGCCAAGTTCATTGCCAAGAACTCGGGCATGATCGAGGACCTCTACGCCGACAAGAGCATCGAGGGCCTCTCGCGCTACGAGAACATCCAGGAGCTGCTGAACGGTATCAAGGAGTACGTGGACGACCCGGAGCGCGAGGACAAGTCGCTGGCTTCCTTCCTGCAGGACATTGCCCTGGTCACTGACACCGACCTCAAGGACGCCAAGGACGACGGCGAATCGGTGACGCTGATGACCATCCACTCGGCCAAGGGCCTGGAGTTCCGCAACGTGTACATCGTGGGCATGGAGGAAAACCTCTTCCCCTCCCAGATGATGATTACCTCACGCACGGACCTGGAGGAGGAGCGCCGCCTGTTCTACGTGGCCATTACCCGGGCCGAGAAGAAGCTGACGCTGAGCTACGCCACCTCCCGCTACCAGTGGGGCAACCTGCGCAGTTGCGAGAAAAGCCGCTTCATCGACGAAATCGACCCCACCTTCGTGGAGTTCAAGTACGGCACCGAGGAAAGTCCCTTCGCGCCGGTGCTGGAGCGTCGCTCGAACCTGGTGGGCGCGCAGAAAATCAAGCCTGCCGCGGCCCCGGTGAAGCCCTACGTGCCCTCCCCCGACTTCAAGCCCTCGGACACCACCAACCTGGCCGTCGGCAACAAGGTGGAGCACCCCAAGTTCGGTTTCGGGGCGGTGAGCAAGCTGGAAAAGCAGGACGGCGCAGTGAAAGCCACGATTCAGTTTGAAGGCGGCGTGGGCGAAAAAACCCTGCTGCTGAGCTTCGCCAAGCTGCGGATTTTGTAGAGCCCGGTGCGTTGTCCCGCGCACTTATAGTTCGCGCCTCCTGAACGATTGTCGTAGAACGACGCCGCTCAGGAGGCGCGAACTGCTTTTTAGCGGCCTTGACAGAAGCCTATGGATACTCCGACGAACAGTATCATTTTCCTCGACATTGATGGGGTGTTGTGCACCCAGCCGTTGTGGAAGCCAGAGATTATGGCCGCCGATGGTTACAGCGAATTCAATACAGCTTGTGTGCAGAACCTGAACTTGCTGATTAAGCAAACCGGCGCGGGCGTCATTCTAACCTCTTCCCGCCGCATGGCGAAGTCGGTACCCGAATTGCAGGCCCTGCTGCAGCGGCGCGGTTTTCAAGGGCTCGTGGTGGGCAAAGTCGACGACGCCACTGAACCAAACGGCTCTTCGCATGCTTCTGAAATAGCCGGCTGGCTGCTGCGCCACGGCGAACCGGCGCACTACGTCATTTTGGACGATGACAGCCGCCTTGCCGAGCTTGCCGGCCGCTACCGTCGTCACTGGGTGCGGACTGCGTACCACCGTGGTTTGGATGCCAATGCCTTGGCGGAGGCGCTGCTGATTCTCCAAGGCAGCCCATAATTTCGGTCGCGCATATTGCCGGTGGCCAAAAGCGCTACCAAACGGCCCAACTGCCGTATATTTAGCACCTCAAATAGCCGAGCTGTTTCACCGCCCGGCGCCTTCGGCTGGCCTTCCCTCCTATCCAGGTGCAAGAATCCGCGCCGCCGAATCCTTTCCTGACCAACCAATGATTGACAATCTTCCCCCGCAGCTCCAGCTGTTGGTGCGCGAATACGGCCAGAATACCTACCAGCTGGCCCAAACGCTGCTCACGCTGGAAGACCGCGCCGAGCGCACCAAGCGCGCCCACCAGATTGTGCAGCTGATGTTCCGCCTCAACCCCGGGGTGCGCGAGCAGCAGGATTACCAGCACAAGCTCTGGAACCACCTCTACGCCATGACCGGCAACCAGCTGGACGTGGACGCTCCCTTCCCGCTCACCGGCCTCGACCAGTTCACGCGCCGCCCCGAGCGCATGGCTTACCCCACCAAAGGCCCCAAGCTGCGCCCCTACGGCAAAAACGTGGAGGAGCTGGTTGCCAAGGCCATTGCGTTGGAAGACACCACGGCCCGCGAGCAGGCCGCCATTAGCATCGGCCGGGTAATGAAGTTCCTGCACCGCATGCACAGCAAGGACATCCCAAAGGACGTGACCATCATCCGTCACCTGAAGGATTTGTCGGCTGGCAAGCTGGTACTCGATCAAGCACAGGTAGACGCGGCCGGCGGTTTCGATACCATGACCGGCTCGGCCAGCCAGGGCAGCGGTGGCGGAGGCCGCGCTAGCCAGGGCGCCTTCGTGGTACCGCAGCCGCGCGCCGAGCGCGAGCAACGCCGCGGTGGCGGTGGTGGCGGCGGTAAAAACGAACGCCGCGACAAGCGCCGGGGCAAAAAAGGAGGACGCGAACAGCAACAACCGCCGCAGTAATTTTTTAGACGTGAGTAGTGAGACACGAGAAGTGAGATGAATGCTCTACCGAGTTGGGCTTCTGTCTCCCTCTCATGTCTCACTACTCACGTCTCATAGACTCTGTTCCAGAATGGCAGCAGCTTTTGAAGTAATCGGCGGGAAACCGCTACGCGGCGAGATTGTGCCGCAGGGGGCCAAAAACGAGGCCCTGCAAATCCTTTGTGCCGTGCTCCTGACCGCGGAGCCCGTCACCATCTCCAACATCCCGGACATCCGCGACGTCAACAAGCTCATCGAGCTGCTCGGCAGCATGGGCGTGAAGGTGGAACGGCTCAGCCAGGACACCTACCGCTTCCAGGCCGACGAAGTCAACCTCGACTACCTCGACACGGCGGAGTTTGTAAAGCAGGCGCGCGAGCTGCGCGGCTCGGTGATGATCCTGGGCCCGATGCTGGCCCGCTACGGCAAGTGCCAGCTGCCCAAGCCGGGTGGGGACAAAATCGGCCGCCGCCCGCTGGACACCCACTTTTTGGGTCTGCAGAAGCTCGGTGGCGAGCTGACCGTGGAAGGAACCGACTTCTACAAGATGGCTGCTCCGAACGGGCTGCGCGGCGCGTACATGCTGCTGGACGAGGCCTCGGTAACGGGCACCGCCAACATCGTGATGGGCGCCGTACTGGCGGAGGGCACCACCACCATCTACAACGCGGCCTGCGAGCCGTACCTGCAGCAGCTCTGCAAGATGATGGTGCGCATGGGCGCCAGCATTCAGGGCATCGGCTCCAACCTGCTCGTCATCGAGGGCGTGAAAACCCTGGGCGGCACCGAGCACCGCATGCTGCCCGATATGATTGAAATCGGCTCCTTCATCGGCCTGGCCGCCATGACGGGTTCCGAAATTACCATCAAGGACTGCGCCATCCCCGAGCTGGGGCTGATTCCGGATACCTTCCGCAAGCTGGGCATCAAGCTGGAATTCCGCGGCGACGACATCTACGTGCCGGCTCAGGACCGCTACGAAATTGCCACTTACCTCGACGGCTCCATCCTGACGGTGTCGGACCACACCTGGCCCGGCTTCACGCCCGACCTGCTGAGCATCGTGCTGGTGGTGGCCACCCAGGCCAAGGGCACCGTACTGATTCACCAGAAGATGTTCGAGTCGCGCCTGTTCTTTGTGGACAAGCTCATCGACATGGGCGCGCAGATTACCCTCTGCGACCCGCACCGCGCCATCGTCATCGGCCTGGACAAGCACCACGCCCTGCGCGGCATCACCATGACCTCGCCCGACATTCGCGCCGGCGTGGCTCTGCTGATTGCCGCCCTCTCGGCCGAGGGTACGAGCAAGATTCTAAACATTGAGCAGATTGACCGCGGCTACCAGAATATCGAAGGCCGTCTGCAGGCCCTCGGCGCCCAAATCAAGCGCATCGGGTAAGCTCCGCGTTTAGCCACTGAAAGCCCCGCCCCTACCGGCGGGGCTTTTTTTGTGCTGATGGAATTCTGGTGCGCGCTGGGTTACCTGAGGCCAGCGCCGTGCATAAAAGCCAAAGCTGCGCGGCTTTCTTCGCCAACCCAACCCCTTCATTTCTGATGAAACGCCTGTTGTATCCGGCCCTACTCGGGCTGGCCCTGGCGGGGTGCGCCCAAGCCGAAAAGGACGACCGCGCCGCTGCCCAAGAAACGGAATCTTCGACTGTGCAACCCGGCTCCGGCGCGGCCACCTCGTACCCTTCGCCCGCTGCCACTTCCGGACTACCTGCGCAAACGGCGGGTTTGACCCAACACCCCGCCAACCGCAGCGTCATCTACCACGGCGAGATGAGCCTGCGCGTGGACGACTTCGAGCAGGCCACCGACCGGCTCGAAGCCCTACTCAACCGCCACGGAGCCGTGCTTGGCACCGCCCACGAAACCCGCGCTAACGGCCAGCACCAGCAGAACCTGACCATCAAGGTGAAGCCGGAGCAGTTTCGGGCCCTGGTGTCGGCCATCGGCAAGCTCGGGCGCATCGAGCGCAAAGACGTGGAATCGTCGGACGTAACGGCCGACCTGCTGGCCGCCCGCGACTCGGCGTCCGCCAAACAAACGGCGGCGACCCGCGCCCGGCAGCAGGCTGCGGCTACCCCCGGTCGGTCTGCCGAGCTGACGACCCGCGCCGGCCAATTGCAGGAAGCTGCGGAAGATGCCCGCGCCATTGCCAAATCCCTCGGAGTGCAAACCCAATGGGCCACCCTCACCCTGCACCTGTATCAGCTGGTGCCGGACGAAGAAACCACTGAGCCGCTGCCCGCCTACGGGCCGCAGTTTGCGGCGGCCTTTGTGCGCGGTGGCAGCGCCCTGCTCAGCACCCTGGTAGTACTCACGAATATCTGGCCCCTGGCGCTGCTGGGTGGCGTAAGCTACTGGGCGATGCGGCGCTGGCGACGAGTGGCTTCTCCGGCCCGGTCTGAACAGCCCGGCGCGTAAAACCGCGGCTTCTGCAAAAGGAAAAACCCAGCTCGGCGTTATCCGAAAAAGCTCATCAAATCTGCTTAGCTCAATGAAACAGGTAACAGGAATACTGGTGTGGTTGGGGCTGCTGTTAACTGCCTGCAGCCAGGAAGAAGGCAACAGCGCGGCGACAAGTGCCAACACGGATGTAGTGCTGGAAGCTCCTGCTCTTGCGGCACCCGTGGCCGACAAAGCCGTGGCCAATGAGCAGGAAGATGCCTTGGCCGACGGCTCCTCCGGCTCTCCGGCCGTGCCCATCAGCCCGACGGCCCGGCAATTGATTTACCGGGCCGACGTGGACATCAAAGTGCGCGACCTGGCCCGGGCCGCGACACGCGTCGACAGCATCGTGCGGCGCAGCGGCAGCTGGGTGGGCGCGGCCGCCCAAACACGCTCTGATGACGAATGGCGCCAGGAAATGACCATCCGCGTGCAGCCAGCTAAGTTCGTCGGTCTACTGGCAGGACTATCTACGCTCGGCACCGTGGAGCGCAAGGCCCTTACCTCGGAGGACGTCACAGCTGAGCACGCCGACGTGGCGGCCCGCCTACGCACCAAACGCGCCCTGGAACAACGCTATCTAGGGCTGCTCAAGCAGGCCAAGAAGGTTAGCGAGGTGCTGGAAATCGAAGCTAAAATCGGCGAGGTACGCGAAGAAATCGAGTCAGCCGAAAGCCGCTTCAAGGCCCTGAACGACCAAGTAGCCTACTCTACCATCACCCTGAAACTGTACCAGCCGCTGGCTTTGCCCACGCCGGATGCGCCGGTGCTCAGCTTCGGCAGCCGCGTGGCCGAAGCCTTCTACGGCGGCTGGCAGTTCGTCACCAGCCTGGTTATCGGCCTGATTTATCTCTGGCCGATATGGATTGTGCTGGCGGTGGCCCTGTGGCTGTTGCGCAGCTGGCAGCGCCGCAAAGTCCGCATCGAAGCGTAGTGGCTCCCTGACGGACAGCAAAAGCCCCGCGCCAAGTGCTTGACGCGGGGCTTTTGCTTAACGGGGCAGCTATTTCGTTAGTCGATAATCATATCGACTACGGCCGTTACCAGGGTAAGCACCACGCTGAAAATCAGCGCCGAAATAAAGCCATCCACTTTGAAGCCGGGCAGTATCCAATCGGCCAGGAGCACGATAACGGCGTTGATGACGAGCAGAAACAGGCCCAGCGTGAGGATGGTGATGGGGAAGCCCACAAACTTAAGAATCGGCTTGACCACGGCGTTGAGCACCCCGAGCACCAGCACCAGCAGCAGCGCGTCGGTGAAGCCGCCGAGGTGGGCGCCGGGCAGCACCTTGGTCAGCACGTAGGCGACGATGGCGCTGAGGATAAATTTCAGAATGAAGCCCATAACGGGTGCGTTTGGAAGGAGGAGAAAAAAGAAGCCCGCCGGCTCAGCAGTGAACCGACGGGCAACTATACGAAAAAGTCGATGCTTGGCTACGATTGCGCGGTTTCGATACCAGCAGCCGTTAGCCGGCCCTGCGACACGGCCATCCAGTTGGCCATCTGGTAGAGCAGGCGGGCACCCACGTTGCCATTCCAGTCGGTGTCGCCGGGAGCTACCTCGTTCAGGTCGCAGCCGATGATCTGCCGGCCCGAGCGCACCACGGCCCGAATCAGGTACAGCGCCTCCTCAAACTCCAGCCCGCCGGGTACCGGCGTGCCGGTACCGGGGCACAGCTTGGGGTCCAGCCCGTCGATGTCGAAGCTCAGGTACACCTTATGGGGCAGTTGGGCGATAATTTTGCCGCACTGCTTTTTCCAGGATTTCTTCTCGTACATGCCCTCACGCAGGAAGCGGTGGTGGAACATCACCACGCGCCCGCCCGACTGGGCAATGACGTCGGCTTCCTGCTGGCACAGGTCGCGGATGCCCACCTGCACCAGCTTTTTCACCTGCGGTAGCTCCAGGGCATTGTACATGATGCTGGCGTGCGAGTACCGAAAGCCCTCGTAAGCGGGGCGCAGGTCGCAATGCGCATCAATCTGCAGAATGCCAAATTCCTCGTGGCGCTCGGCCAGCGCGTGCATGTAGCCCAGCGGCGTGCTGTGGTCGCCGCCGAGTACCACCACGCCCTTGCCGGCGTCGAGGTAAGCACCGGTTTTGGCCTTGAGCCACTGCAGCAGTGCTTGGCCGCGCTCGGTCACTTTGCCCGTCACGCTGGCAAACTTGCCTGCCGATTCAGCCGGTTGGCCGTCTTCCAGCCAGCCGATGTAGCCTTCGGCCAACTCGCGCAGCTCCTTGCTTTCGGCTTCCCACTTCTCGTCTACCTCTTCCATAGCCAGGCCCAGCTTCCAGGCGTCGGCGATGTCCGGATCGTAGAGGTCGACCTGAGCCGAGGCTTCGGCAATGGCAGCCGGGCCCTGGGCCGTGCCGGCGCGGTAGGATACCGTGACTTCCCACGGCACGGGGACCACCACTACCTGGGCTTCATCCGCCGTGAAGGGCAGGCCAAACAGGCCGCCGGAGGTGTCGCCCACGGCATTGGGGTCAAAATTGGCAAGCTTCTGTTGCAGCGCAAGAACAGTTGGGTCGTGCATGACGAAGGATGGAACGCCCCCCAAAACAAGAACTGCCCTAGGCGGGCAGTCCGTTACCGGGCAGGTCGTACGTGCGAATGATGGTCAGAATTTTGTCGAAGGTCTCCCGGTCAAAGAACAGCATCAGCGGCAGCTCCACGTTGCTGTTCTGATCGGAGAATTGGGTGATGACCGAGAAAATGAGCGGCTGCATTTTCGGGTGGGTCATCAGCAGCGCGTCCAGCGAGTGAGCCAGGTTGCCCTTGGGCGCCCGCGGCGGTGCACCGTAGATTTTGGCCTTGAGGATGTTGGCCAGCTGCGTGACGAGGGCGCCGGTGATGATGTTGCTGATTTCGAGCAGCAAGGATTCCTGCATCTCGTTCACCTCCAGCGACTCCGTCACGTTCATGCGCAGGCATACCTTGGAGAGGCGCTGCACGTGCTGGCCGGAGAAGAACATCAGCGTCGTGCCGTTGAAGTCGCCTTTGATGTCCGACTGCACCACCACGTGGCTGGTCTGGTACTTATTGACCAGGTCCAGGATGTCGTTGGCGCGCACCAGCTCCAGGCTGGGCACCTCCAAGAGCACCCGTTCCTGGGCAATAGCCGCGAACGAATCGGCAGCCCGTGCCAGCCCGATATTCAGGATTTCGCGGATAATGTCCCGTTCCAGATCATTCATGTACAGGTCCATACGGGTGGTTCAGTTAGGAAGCAGGCCGGCGGCAACGCGGCAGCGACCCGAGTTAGGCATTACGAAAATCATGGGCGGCGGGCTAAGAACAAGCGCGTCAGGGCCGGTACATCGAGTACCAGGCACACCTGCCCGCTGCCGAGTAAGGTGACCCCGCCGAACAAGTCAATCATGTCGAGCGGCTGGCTCACGGGTTTAATCACGATGTCCTGCTGGCGCAGGAACCGGTCCACAATCAGCCCCAGTTTGCGGCCGTTGTAGCTGGTGATGATGATGTCCTGCGCCCCGACCAGCTTGGAGCGGTCGGCCGGCAGCAGGGCGTCGTCATGGTCGGAGAGTAAGTCGGCGAGGCGCACCACCGGAATGTTTTCCGACAGCACCTTCGCCAGCAGCGTGCCGCCCACCACGTGCAGCCGGTCCGACTGCAGCGATACGACGGAATCGGTGTGCATCAGGGGCAGGGCGTACGGGTGGCCTTCCAGCTCGAAGAGCAGCGCGCCCTTCACGGCAATGGAAGTCGGCAGTACCAGCGTGAAGGTGGTACCCGCGCCCAGCTTGGACTCCACGCCGAGCTGCCCGCCGAGCGAGTCAATGGCCAGCTTCACCACGTCGAGGCCTACGCCACGCCCGGAAATTTCGGTTACCTGCTCCGCGGTCGAGAAGCCGGCTTCAAACAGGAGGGTATATACTTCGGCTTCGCTCAGGCGGCTGGCCGCGTCGCGCGAGAGTACGCCGCGCTCCACCGCCTTGCGGCGCACGCGCTCCACGTCGATGCCGCGGCCGTCGTCGGTGATGCGGATGAGCACGTTGTCGCGGTCGGTCTGGGCCGACAGCGTGAGCTGACCGATGGCCGGCTTGCCGGCTTTGGTGCGTTCTTCGGACGTTTCGAGGCCGTGGCCGATGGCGTTGCGCACCAAGTGCAGCAACGAATCGGTAATGATCTGCAGGATGTTGCGGTCAATCTGGATATCCTGCCCGCTGATGGTCAGCTCCACCTGCTTCTGCTCGGCGGAGGCAACGTCGCGCACCACCCGCGGAAACTTGTTGAACAAGGTGCCCACACCTACCAGGCGGGCGTCCATCACGGAGTACTGCAGGTCGTCGGCCAGGCGGCTCAAATGGGCCGTTACGCTCAGCAGCGTCGGGTCGCCTACCTCCTGCGCCAGCGTCAGCACCCGGTCCCGGTCGATGATCAGCTCCCCGACGAGGTTGAGCAAGTGGTCCAGCTTCTTGATCGGGATGTACACCAGATCAGACAGCTCCAGCTTACGCGTCGCATCTTCTTCGGAGCCCACTTCCGAGTCTTCTTCCAGCACCGGCTCTTCCCCGGCAATGACGCGGTCGAGGTTTTCAATCAGCGGCAGGTTTTCGGTCAGGGCCTGATTCGCGCCCACGGTCCGGATCATACCGCCCAGCACGTCGATGCCGCTGAAGAGCACGGGCACCATGGAGCCGGCAAACGGCCGCTCCTTGCTGCGGATCTGGCCGAAGATGGTCTCCATGCGGTGGGCCACCTCCCCGATTTCGTTGTAGCCCATGGCCCGGGCATTGGCCTTGAGGTTGTGCAGCAGGCGGAATACTTCGTTGAGTGCCGCCTCGTCGCCGGGCCGTTTTTCCAGCACCGACATGTGCTGGCTCATGGCGTCATAGGCCTCCAGGGCCTCGGCCATAAACAATTCCCGGTATTCCTGTTCGCGCGACTTCATCGGGGGTACGAACGAATAACGGGTGACACGCGCGCGCCGGCCGCAAGGGGCCGCAACGGCTGCACGTGGCTGTTGACGTAGCGGGCAATGTCGCCCAGCGGCAGCACCGCCGAGGCATAACCCGCCTGAATAACTGATTTCGGCATGGCAAATACCGCCGCCGACTGCTGGTTTTGGGCTACCACCTGACCGCCAAAATGCCGGATAGCGGCCGCGCCCGCAGTACCATCGGAGCCCAGCCCGGTCAGGACCACTCCCAGGGCACGTACGCTGGCCGCCCGCGCCGCCGAAACCATCAGCAGATCAATGTTGGGTTCGTCGAGGCTGACGGCGGGCTCCGTGACTTTGTGCAGCCAGAGCTGCTGGCCCAGTTCGCCGCGCACGGCCCAGTTGGCACCGCCCGGCACCACGATAATCTGTCCGCCCTGCAGGCGCAGGCCCGAGCGGCCTTCTACCACCGGCAATGATGCAGCCCGCCGCACCCGCTCGACCAGCGAGGAGGTAAACGCAGCCGGCAAATGCACTGCTACGATGACCGTCCAGCGCAAACCCGGTTGCAGGCCGCGCACCACTTCCTCTACCGCCGCAGCCCCACCCGTGGAACCGCCAATGACGACGATGCCGCGCGAAACAGTGCTCAGGCCCTGCCCCACCAGGCTCATGGGCGTGGCACCCGTAGCCAGGTTCAGACGCTGCACAGCGGCGCGGGCCACTGCTGTGGACTGATGCACTTTGCGCAGTAAGTCGCGGCGCACAAAACCATAATCCGGGTGCGTAGCGGCCGGCAGCGGGCCGAAGCTGTCGTACACGCCCCATTGCGCGGCCTCGCGCAACGAGCTGGCGTGGTAAGACTGACCGCAGTACAGCAGCACCGGGCCGCGGTGGTACTTGGCCAGCTGCGCCATGCTGGCGGGGGCCTGCTCGCTGGTGATTACCAGATCGGGCCGCAGCTGGCGCACCTGCGCAATCAGATCATCGGGGCCCGCAGTGCTGCCCACTATCCGCACGCTGGCGTCGGTGCGCAGCAGCTTGGACAGCGCCAACCGCATCAAGCCCGGCAAGTCGCCGAGCAAGATGGTGAGGGGAGCAGGCAGTACCGGAGTGGTAAACAAAGCGAACTGAAAGAGTAGCAAAAGAAGCGGGGCCAGCACCGACTCAGCCGGGCACTGTGGCGCAGGAATCAGCCGGTTAGGCCGATGCGTCGCCGCTTTCCTGCAGCGCGCCGCCTACGATTTCGAGCACCTTGTCCTCGGAGAATGGCTTCACGATGTAAGCCGAAGCCCCGCTTTCCAGCGCCTCGTTGACGATAACCTCTTGGCCTACTGCCGAGCACATCACGATTTTCACGTCGGGTAGCTCCTGCCGGATGTCCTTGAGCACTTCCAGCCCCGTGTTGTCGGGCAGAATCACGTCGAGGGTAATCAGGTCGGGCTTGGTTTCGGTAGCCAAGTCGCGGGCCTGCTGGCCGTTGGCGGCCTCACCCACCACGTCGTAACCGGCGTCGGTGAGCATATTCTTCAGCATCGTGCGCATGTAGAACGAGTCGTCTACGATGAGGATGCGATTTTTCATAGGGGTGCAGTCGAAAGGTGAGCGAAGAAGGAAAAGGCGAATTGCTGGGCCTATCTACGCTCGGCGGCAGCGGAAGATGTGGCTTTGGGCTTAAGCTGCATGATTTCTTCGGGGGTGAGCAGCTTCAGCATGTCCAGCACGATAATGATGCGGTTATCGAGCCGGGCAATACCCTCAATGTATTTGTCGTGCACGTTCAGATCCTGAATGAACTCGGGGGTCTTCTCGATGCTGGACGCTGGGAGAGACAGCGGTTGCGGCACCTCCCGCACGATGATGCCAATGGTGTAGTCCTTGGCCTCCAGCGCCATGGTATAGGTCGAGCCCGTTAGCGGGCCGTTGCCGGTGGAACGCAGGCGGAAACGCTCTTCCAGGTCGATGATGGCAATGATGTCGCCGCGCAGGTTGGCAATGCCCTTCACGAAAGGCGGCGTTTTGGGCATGCGGGCAATTTCCGGGGTCAGCGTAACCTCCTTTACCTGCTCGATGCGGATACCGTACTCCTCGCCGCCGAGGCGGAACACGATGAGCTGTACGGGCGCTTCGGCCTTGAACGTCTTTTTGTCGGCTGCTTGATTCTCAGGCATGCACTGGATGAGCTAAGGGAAAACCGTCGCCGCGGCCGAAACAACGAGGCTGTTCCGGCCGGACGGTTAGCGGACCGAGGTTATTTCTGCTTGCGCTGCTTAGCGGCCGGAGCCTTGCGCTGTTCGCCGTTGGCGGCGGGTGCGGAATTTTCACCTGCCTGGTTCTCAGGTGCAGAATTAGCACCCTTAGGAGCATCAGCAGCCCGGCGTACAGGGGCTTTGCGCGGTGGCGGCGTAGGCACGGTCGGCTCCGAAGGGGCAGCCTTACGTACCGGACGAGCCGGTGGGGCAGCCGCCTGGGTCACGTTGCCATTCGATACCGGGCGCTGAGGTGGCACGGGGCGGGCCTGACGGCGAGCCGGCGCGGCGGGTACCGTCGGGGTCACTGGCTGCTGGCGGGGCGCCATGCGGCTTACCGGCCGGGCAGGTATTTCCTGCGGAGCTACAGCGGGCTGCCGACGAGCCGGACGCACTGGCTCGGGCTCGTAGTAGTACGCGTCTTCGGCCATGTGATCCATGAGCTGGAAGGCCGAGAGGCCTACCTGCAGGTCGTCGGCAATGTCGGTCAGCTTCTGGCTCGAAGCCGTCAGTTCCGACATCGACGAGCTGAGCTGCTTGGCCGTGGAAGCCACCTGCTGGGTGCCCGAAGCCGTTTGCTCGGCAATGGCTACCACTTCTTCCACGTACTTCACCACGTCGCCAATCGAGGTTTTCTGTACCTCAGTAGCTGTGAGAATGTCGCGGGAGGTGCGCAGAATCTCGCCCGACGAGGTAGCAATGTTCTTAAAGGCCGAAGAAGCTTCGAACGTGGCGTTCTTCCCTTTCAGTACTCGGCCTTCCATGGTCGAAATAGCCGCTGCTGCCGAAGCCGTGTCTTTTTTCACGTCTTCCACCAGCGTGTTGATTTCGTTGGCGGATTTGCGCGAGCCTTCGGCCAGCTTGCGGATTTCTTCGGCTACTACCGCGAAGCCTCGGCCAGCTTCCCCGGCGCGGGCTGCTTCGATGGCAGCGTTCAGAGCCAGCAGGTTAGTTTGGGCGGCAATGTCGGTGATTACGCCCAGCGACTTCGAGATGTCCTGCGAGCGAACCGACAGTACGTCGATGGTACGCGCCGTTTGGGCCGAAGCGCTAGAGATTTCCTCCATGTTCTTTACCACTTCGGCTACCGTCTTCAGACCCAGCTGCGAGGTTTGTTCCCCGAGGATGGCGGCTTTGTTTACCACGTCGGCTTTGTTGGCCGTTTCCTTGGTTGCCGTCATGATTTCCTCGATCAGCTTGAAGGCCTGGTCGGTCTTCATAGCTTGGTTCTGAGCACCCTCTGCCATCTGTTGCATGGCCAGCGACACGTCGACCGTGACGCGGCTCATCTCCAGACCCTTCTGCGCCATTTCTTCCGACGAGGCCCCTACTACCAGCGACGAGTCGTTGATTTCGGCGAGCAGCTCGTTCAGGCTTTCCACGGCGGTGTTCAAGGCCATAGCCATGGCGTAAATGTCACCGGCGGTGGGCACCTCTACCTTCTGGGTCATGTCACCCTCCGATACGGCCCGCACCACGCGCGACACTTCCAGTACCGGCGAGGCAATGGACTCGATCAGGTCGTTGAGCGTGTCCACGATGTCTTTCCACGAGCCCGACACGCCAGTTACCGTGGCGCGTTCGGTCAGCTTGCCTTCTACCCCGGCTACGCGGGCCACACGCGACACTTCCTGCGCCAAACGGTTCAGGTCGTCCACCATGCGGTTGATGGTGTCGGCCAGATCGGCCACCTCGCCGCGAGCTTCCAGCGTCAGCTTCTGGGTAAGGTCACCCTGCGATACGCCCGTCACTACCTTCACAATGCCACGTACCTGCGTGGTAAGGTTAGCAGCCATGCGGTTTACGTTGTCGGTAAGGTCTTTCCATACTCCCGACACGTTCGGCACGTTGGCCTGGCCGCCGAGGCGGCCTTCGGTACCTACTTCCTGCGCCACGCGGGTTACTTCGCCGGCGAATACGTTCAGCGAGTCCACCATCTGGTTCAGAATGTTCTTCAGCTCCAGCAGCTCGCCTTTTACGTCTACCGTCACCTTCTGCGACAAGTCGCCGCGGGCTACGGCGGTAGCTACGTTGGCAATGTCACGCACTTGCGAGGTCAGCGACGCGGCCATCGTGTTTACGTTGTCCGTCAGCTCCTTCCAGGTACCACGCACGTTCGGCACGTTGGCCTGACCGCCGAGCTTCCCTTCGGTACCTACTTCGCGCGCCACGCGGGTTACTTCGTCGCCGAAGGTGTTCAGCGAGTCCACCATCTGGTTGAGGTTCTCCTTGAGTTGGAGCAGCTCGCCCTTGACGTTAACCGTTACGCGCTGCGACAAGTCGCCGCGAGCTACAGCCGTTGCTACGTTGGCAATGTCTCGTACCTGCGAAGTCAGGTTCGAGGCCATGCTGTTCACATTGTCGGTGAGGTCTTTCCATACCCCGCCTACGTTCGGCACGTTGGCCTGACCGCCCAGAATACCTTCGGTACCTACCTCGCGCGCCACACGGGTTACCTCGCCAGCAAAGATGTTGAGCGAGTCCACCATCTGGTTGAGGTTGTTCTTCAGCTCCAGCAGCTCGCCTTTTACGTCGACGGTTACCTTCTGCGTCAGGTCACCTTTTGCTACGGCGGTAGCTACGTTGGCAATGTCTCGTACCTGAGAGGTCAGGTTCGAAGCCATCGTGTTTACGTTGTCTGTCAGCTCTTTCCAGGTACCACCTACACGGGGCACTACAGCTTGACCGCCGAGTTTTCCTTCCGTACCTACTTCGCGCGCCACGCGGGTTACTTCGTCACCGAAGATGTTGAGCGAGTCCACCATCTGGTTCAAGATGTTCTTGAGTTCCAGAATTTCGCCCTTCACGTTTACCGTCATCTTCTGCGACAAGTCACCGCGAGCTACGGCGGTAGCTACGTTGGCAATGTCTCGTACCTGGGAAGTCAGGTTCGAGGCCATGTTATTTACGTTGTCGGTGAGGTCTTTCCATACCCCGCCCACGCCCGGCACCACGGCCTGGCCGCCCAGCTTACCTTCCGTACCTACTTCGAGTGCTACGCGGGTTACCTCGCCGGCAAACAGGTTCAGCGAGTCCACCATCTGGTTCATGTTCTGCTTCAGCTGAAGCAGTTCGCCCTTCAGGTCCACCGTTACCTTCTGCGACAGGTCGCCTTTTGCTACGGCGGTAGCTACGTTGGCAATGTCTCGTACCTGCGAGGTCAGGTTCGAGGCCATCGTATTCACGTTGTCCGTCAGTTCCTTCCACACGCCGGCTACGCTCGGCACGTTGGCTTGACCGCCGAGGCGGCCTTCGGTACCTACTTCCTGGGCCACGCGGGTTACTTCGCCGGCAAACAGGTTCAGCGAGTCCACCATCTGGTTGAGGTTCTGCTTCAGCTGAAGCAGCTCGCCTTTTACGTCGACGGTTACTTTCTGCGACAGGTCGCCTTTTGCTACGGCGGTAGCTACGTTGGCAATGTCTCGTACCTGCGAGGTCAGGTTCGAGGCCATGTAGTTTACGTTGTCGGTGAGGTCTTTCCATACCCCGCCAACACCGGGCACCACGGCCTGGCCGCCGAGTTTACCCTCCGTACCTACTTCCTGCGCCACGCGGGTTACCTCGCCGGCAAACAAGTTCAGCGAGTCCACCATCTGGTTGAGGTTCTCCTTGAGTTGGAGCAGCTCACCCTTTACATTGACGGTAATCTTCTGCGACAAGTCGCCACGGGCTACAGCCGTTGCCACGTTGGCAATGTCGCGCATCTGCGAGGTCAGGTTCGAGGCCATCGTATTCACGTTGTCCGTCAGATCCTTCCACACGCCGCCGACATTCGGCACCGAAGCCTGGCCGCCGAGTTTACCCTCCGTACCTACTTCCTGCGCCACGCGGGTTACCTCGCTGGCGAAGACGTTCAGGTTGTCGATGGTTTTGTTGATGGTTTCAGCCATCAACTTAAAGTCGCCCGACACCGGAATCTGGAACGACTCGTCCAGGTTACCGCGCGAGATGTTCTTCAGTACTTTGCCTACCTCCAACACCGGCACGGCGATGGAGTCCACCAGGCCGTTGATGTTGTTGATCATGTCACGCCAGAAGCCGGTAGCATTTTCCCCGGAGGCACGAGCTTTCAGGTTACCCTCTACCCCGGCCACCTTGGAGATGCGCGATACCTCGCCGCCTACACCACCAATCATCTCCACCATGGAGTTATAGGCTTCGGCAATTTCGGCGAAGATGTCGTCGTTCTGCTTGGTCAGGCGCACCGAGATGTCGCCCTTTTTAAAGGCGTCCAGCGCGTAGAGCACGCGGTTCAGCTGCTCATTGACGTAGTCTGGGTCTTGGGCATCGGTGGCCACGCCGCGCGCGGCACCGCGTTTGCGCGTCAGGTCCGACGTGGCGCGCACCACCGTCCCACCCGTCCCGTTGCGGGGCAGTGGGGTGTTGGTTTCGGGCAGGTTAGCGTCAGAGGGCGTAGGCGTCGTAGCAGGTTTGCTGTTCTTACCGGTGGCCATATGTGCGGAATGCGAAGCGCGGGGAAGCGCGGTGAGGGCGTGGAGTTGCCAGCCAGTTGGGGCAGGCAGTATCGGCAAAAGTAGCAAACGCGACGGTTTGCGCGCTACTATATATTCTTTTCAATGTCAGTACAGAATTTTGAACAAGCCTGAGCAGACTGAATGGCAATACTTTCAGCGTATCGAAACTACTGAGGGAAGCGCCGCGTTGCTAGGAACCTAATGGCGGCAGAACGTCCAGCTTGGATTATTCATTCATCTTTGCGGCCGCTTTCAACGTTTCGCCGCGTTTTTTTGTTTCTTCCCGTCGAGCCGCTCGCCTAGCGCCCTACTCGTTACCCACCCCTGATTTTATGGTCAAGAATCTTGTCATAGTGGAGTCGCCCGCCAAAGCCAAGACCATCGAAGGCTACCTTGGCAAGGACTTCGTGGTGAAATCCAGCTTTGGGCACGTCCGCGACCTGCCGAAGGACAACAACGCCATCGACATTCAAAACGGCTTCAAACCGACCTACGTGGTGTCGCCCGACAAGCGCGAGGTTATTACGCAGCTCAAGAAGCTGGCCAAGGAAGCCGAAACGGTGTGGCTGGCGAGTGACGATGACCGCGAAGGCGAAGCCATCAGCTGGCACCTGGCCGAAACGCTGGATCTGACCAACGATAAGACGCGGCGCATTGTGTTCCGCGAAATCACCAAGAATGCCATTCTGAACGCCATCGATTCGCCCCGCGAAATCGACCTGAACCTGGTAAACGCCCAGCAGGCCCGCCGCGTGCTCGACCGCCTCGTGGGCTTCGAGCTGAGCCCGGTGCTCTGGAAAAAGGTGAAGACGGGCCTCTCGGCCGGCCGCGTGCAGTCGGTGGCGGTACGCCTGGTGGTGGAGCGCGAACGGGAAATCAGCCACTTCAAGTCCTCCTCCGCTTACCGTGTGGTAGCTCGCTTCGACGCGGGCAACGGCGCCGTGCTGGAGGCCGAACTGCCCCGCCGCCTGACCACGCGCGAGGAAGCCGAGAACTTCCTGGCCCGTTGCGCCGGTGCGGCCTACACCATCGACACCTTAGAAAAGAAGCCGGGCAAACGCTCGCCCGCGCCGCCTTTCACCACTTCCACGCTGCAGCAGGAAGCTTCGCGCAAGCTGGGTTTCTCGGTAGCGCAGACCATGAGCGTGGCCCAGCGCCTGTACGAGGCCGGTAAGATCAGCTACATGCGTACCGACTCGGTGAACCTCTCGCAGGAAGCCTTGCTGGGTGCTAAGCACGAAATCGAGCGCAGCTACGGCCCGGAATACGCCCACTCGCGGCAGTACAAAACCAAAGCTGCCTCGGCCCAGGAAGCGCACGAAGCCATCCGCCCCACTGACTTCTCCTTAATTAAAGCAGGCGAAGATTCCTCCGAGCAGCGGCTGTACGACCTCATCCGCAAGCGCGCCCTAGCCTCGCAGATGGCCGACGCGCAGGTGGAGCGCACTACCGCTACCATTTCCATCAGCACCCAGCCGGGCGTGATGCTGTCGGCGACGGGCGAGGTGATTACCTTCGAGGGCTTCCTGAAAGCCTACACTGAATCCAAAGACGAGGACGAGGCTACGGACGGCGAATCGTCGTTTTCGCGGGGGTTGCCGCCGCTGTCGGTAGGCCAGCCACTGCCGCTGCAACGCTTCACGGCCACGGAGCGCTACGCCACGCCGCCGGCCCGCTACACCGAAGCTTCGCTGGTGAAGAAGATGGAGGAAATGGGCATTGGTCGCCCGTCGACCTACGCGCCGACCATCTCGACCATTCAGAAGCGCGGCTACGTGGAGAAAGACACACGTGAAGGCAAGGAACGGAAGTTTCATGTGCTGACGCTGGACGGCGCCGACGTGAAAACGGAGGTCAAAACCGAAAACTACGGCGCTGAGAAGGCCAAGCTGTTCCCGACGGACACGGCTATGGTGGTCAACGACTTCCTGGTGGAGCACTTCCCGGTGATTGTGGACTTTCAGTTCACGGCCAAGGTGGAGGACGAATTTGACCGCATTGCCGACGGGCTGGAAAGCTGGGAGGAAATGATTTCGGGCTTCTACGGCACCTTCCACGAAACCGTGGAGCGCGGCAAGGAAGTGGAGCGCGCCGACGTGGGCACGACCCGCGAAATCGGCCTGCACCCCGAAACGGGCGAGAAAATCTACGCGAAGCTCGGGCGCTTCGGCCCCTACGTGCAGCTGGGTGAAATCGACGAGGACAAAACCAAGAAGCCGGCCTACGCCAACCTGCGCAAGGGACAGTTTATTGAAAGCCTGACGCTGGAGGACGCGCTGGAGCTGTTTAAGCTGCCGCGCATCGTGGGCCAGTACGAGGATGCCGACATGACCGCGGCCGTGGGCCGCTTTGGGCCTTACATCCGCCACGACAGCAAGTTTTACTCGCTGGCCAAGGGGCAGGACCCACACACGGTGACGGCCGAGGAAGCCGTAGAGCTGATCAACGCCAAGCGCAAGCAGGAAGCCGAGAAGGTCATCAAAAGCTTCGACGCCGAGGGCCGCCCCGACGTGCAGGTGGTCAACGGCAAGTATGGGCCGTACATCGTGGCGGCGGGTAAGAACGTGAAAATTCCGAAGGGTGAAGAGCCCCGGGAGCTGACCCTGCAACGCTGCATGGAGCTGGCCGATGCCACGCCCGACAAGCCCGCTAAGGGCCGCTTCGGGGCGAAGAAAGCCGCCCCGGCGGCTACCGAAGCGCCGGCCAAGGCTACGGCTAAAAAGGCCACTACGGCGGCCAAAAAACCTGCCGCCAAGAAGGCTACGGGCGGCAGCAAAAAAGCTACCAAGTAGGTCTGCCTGCCTAGGGCAGAATGCGTACAAAGCTCCGGTCGGGATACTGACCGGAGCTTTTTTATTCGCTAGCGCTGGGCACTCATTACCAGGCTTCCCGAAGCCACCATCAAACAAGCCGCCCGCGGTAGCTGGGACTTTTTTGCCGTTGCCCTGTTACTCTGCCACCCGGGCACTTGGTGCTGCCGGGTAATTCTTCCCTGACCTAACACCTAACCACAATCGGAACACACAATGGCTGACACGAATCAACAAGCCGCCAAAACCTTCACCCTGGGCGGCGACCTGACCGTCAACCGCATGGGCTACGGCGCCATGCGCATTACTGGCGACGGCATCTGGGGCCCGCCCAAAGACCACGACGAAGCCATTCGGGTGCTGCAGCGCGCCGTAGAGCTGGGCATTAATTTCATCGATACGGCCGACAGCTACGGGCCGAATGTATCGGAGGAGCTGATTGCCGAGGCACTGCTTCCCTACGCATCAGACCTGATTATCGGCACGAAGGGCGGGCTGCTGCGCACCGGCCCGAATCAGTGGCCCATCGATGCCAGCCCCGAGCACCTGCAGGAGGCGTTGCGGGGCAGCCTGCAGCGCCTGAAGCTGAACCAAATCGACCTGTACCAGCTGCACCGCGTGGACCCGAACGTGCCCTACGAGCAGACCCTGGAGTTTTTGCAGCGGGTGCAGGAAGAAGGCCTGGTGAAGCACATCGGCCTCTCGGAGGTGACGGTGGAGCAGATTCAGCAGGCGCAGGAATACGTGAAGGTGGTGTCGGTGCAGAACATGTACAGCGTGGACAACCGCAAGTGGGAAGCCGAACTGACCTACTGCGAGCAGCAAGGCATGGCTTTCATTCCGTGGTACCCGCTGAGCGGCGGCAACCAGCAGGCCCTTGATAAGCTGACCAGCATCGGGCAGCGTCTGGGGGCTACTCCGCAGCAGGTGGCCCTGAGCTGGCTGCTGCACCGCTCGCCCAACATCCTGCTGATTCCGGGCACCTCGAAAGTGAAGCACCTGGAAGAAAACGTGAAGGCGGCCGACCTACAGCTGACGGCTCAGGACATGGAGGAACTCAACGCCCTGAGCCCGGCAGAAGCTGCGCAATAGTCAGTTGGTTTGTAAACAAATAAGCCCGGCCGGTGCTGCAGTAGCAGCCCAGCCGGGCTTATTTTGTGCAATGCCCGTTGGGCAGTGAACTAAGCTTCCAGTCCCCCACAACACGAAAAGTCCCACCATATCGTTGTCGAGCCATATGAATTACTTACTATTCTTCGGCCTGGCCGCTGGCGGCAGTCTGGTTAGCTTGGCTTCTGCTACTTCTCCCCTGCCCCGGCCGTCGGCGGAGGTAACCGCCGACCAACCCGCCGCGGCGCCGGACACTTACGCCTGGCTGACGCATGCGTACCGCCCAGATGCTTCGCTGGCCAGCCGTTTTGCCCCGCCCGCGGGTTGCCAGCGGGTGAGTGCGGCAGCGGGCTCGTTTGGCCACTGGCTGCGCTACCTGCCGTTGCGGCCCAAGGGTACTGCCGTGCGCCTGCACAACGGTCAGCTCAAGCAGCCCCAATCGGTGCACGCGGCGGTGCTCGATATCGACACCGGCACGCGCGACCTGCAGCAGTGCGCCGACGCGGTGATGCGCCTGCGGGCCGAATATTTGTTCGGCCAGAACTTCCGCCGCATTCATTTCCACCTGACCAGCGGCTACGACGCGTGGTTTGGCGACTGGGTCGACGGGCAGGGCTTCCGCTTGGCCGGCGAAACGGTGGAGGCCAGCAAGCGCCCGGCAGAAGCGCCCACGCACACCGCCCTGCGCCGCTACCTCGATCAGGTGTTCACCTTCGCGGGCACGCTTTCGCTCAGCCGCGAGCTGCGCCCCGTGCCTTTGGCCGAAGCTCAGCCCGGCGACGTGTTCATCAAGGGTGGCGCGCCGGGGCACGCCGTCATCATTCTGGACGTGGCCCAACACCCCGCCAGCGGGGCCCGCTACGCCTTGCTGGCCCAAAGCTACATGCCGGCGCAGGACATGCACGTGCTGCGCAACACGACCGAGCCGCAGCTCGGGGCATGGTTTCGACTGACTGCTCCTGATGGCATCTTTGCGACGCCGGAGTGGGATTTTGAGGCTACGCAGCTGAAGCGCTGGTGAAGAAGCTGTGTGCCCCTCCTAGGTATAAGGCTTGCTATTTATTGACCTCACTTCTACCTGAAGAGGTAGAAGCACTACCACTTTTTAATCACCTCTTATACCCAAACAGGTAGAAGCTTATCGCAAAAACGCAATGGCTTATACCTACGAACTTGCCGTTAGGTCCGTATAACCGTTTGTCATGAAAAAAGTCGTTGTTCTCACCGGTGCGGGTATTTCTGCCGAAAGCGGCATTGCCACCTTCCGCGCCTCCGATGGGCTGTGGGAAAACCACCGCGTGGAAGACGTGGCCTCGCCGGAAGGCTGGGCCCGCAACCCCGCCCTGGTGCAGGAATTCTATAACCAGCGCCGCGGAGCCGCCCGGCAGGCTCAGCCCAATGCCGGGCACCGGGCCCTGGTGGAATTGGAAAAGGCCTACGAGGTAGTGATTGTGACCCAGAACGTGGATGATTTGCACGAGCGGGCCGGCTCCAGTCACGTTATTCACCTGCACGGCAAGCTCATGGAAGCGCGCAGCTCGCGCTACGAGGAACTGGTGTACCCGCTCACCAAGGACCGCATCGAAATGGGCGAACTATGCGAGCGAGGCCACCAACTGCGGCCCAACATTGTGTGGTTTGGCGAGGCCGTGCCGCTGATTGAGCGCGCCGCCGAGGAGTGCGCCACGGCCGACGTGATGCTGGTGGTGGGCACCTCCTTGCAGGTGTACCCGGCCGCGGGCCTGCTGCACTACCTGCCCAGCGGCCGCCCGCTCTACGTCATCGACCCCAGCCAACCCAGCACCTCGCGGCGCGGCGTGCAGTTTATTGCGGAGCCCGCCACGGTAGGCGTGCCGCGGGTGGTGCGGGAACTGCTAGCCCAGGCTGCCGGCCCTGCCTAGGGCTCTGCCAGTTGCCCCGAGGTCCGGGCGTTTCGTTATGGCTGGGTTATCCATTGGGTTGGTTTTCGCGTAGGTAGCCAGATACCCCCGTCGGCGCCGCCGCTGGTGGGGCTCCCTGCTCCTACCACACCCCTTATGAGCTATATCTACCGCCGGCTGCTCGTGGCTGGCTTACTGCTGACGGCCGCTTTGCCGGCCCGTCCGCAATCGGCCCCGGCCGCCCACCACGTTTACCTGCTCGGCAACACCGCTGGCCCCGTACCCGAAGCCCGCCTGAAAGCCCTGCGCCGCACCCTGGAGCAGGAAACCACGCCGTTTACCGTGGTGCACCTGGGCGACATTGTGGGCAACGAGGGCCTGTCCGACAAGCAGGATACCACCCGCGCCAGCCTCGAAACCCGTGCCAACGCCCTGATTGCGCTGGTGCAGGGCTTGCCCAACGGCCGCATTTACTTCGTGCCCGGCGACAAGGACTGGAACAACTCCGGCCGCGGCGGGCAGAAAAGCGTGCGGCGCCTGGAAAAGTACATCGAGCAGCAGCTAGGCGGGCAGAACGCCTTTATTCCCAGCAACGGCTGCCCCGGCCCCGAAATCGTGGACGTGGCCCCGCTGGTGCGGCTGGTAGCGCTGAACACGCCCTGGTTTTCGCACCCCTTCGACCGGCCCGAAGCGCCTGATACCGACTGCAAAACCATGTCGACGGAGGAGTTCCGGGAGCAGTTGCAGGACGTCATCAACGACACCAAGGGGCGCAATGTGCTGCTGGTGGGCCACCAGCCGGCCCTCAGCAACGGCACCTACGGCGGCTACCAGCCGCTGAAGCGCCACCTCTCGCCGCCCATTTTCGGCACCATCAACGCCGCATACCGCCAAAACGTGGGCACCCCGCGTGACATGGCCTCGCCGGGCTACCAGGAGTTTCGCAAAACACTGCTGAGCACCCTGAAGGAAAACCCCGGCGTGGTGTACGCCGCCGCCCACGACTTCAGCCTGCAGCTCACGCCCTTTGAGCGCAATTACCACGTGGTCAGCGGCAGCTTCAGCCACACCGAGCCGGTAGCCAACAACGCCCGCTCGCTCTACAACGAAGACGAAGCCGGCTACACCCGCCTCGATTACTACGCCGACGGCACGGTAAAAACCACGTTTTTGCGCTTCGCGGGCGACGCCTCCACCAAGGCGGGTTTCACGGCCACGCTTTTCCAGTCGGCTTGCCTGCCCGCCAGCAAGGACACGCCGACCAATAGCTTCATCCCCGATTGCCCCAGCGCCACCAAGGAGGCGGCCACGCCCAAGCCCGATGCGGCCACCGGCCCTACGGCTACCGTGGTACCCGGCCCGCAGTACCGCGCGCACGGCCTGCAGAAGTCGCTCATTGGCCCGCTATACCGCTCGTCGTGGACGCAGCCGGTGGCCGTGCCGGTGCTCGATCTGAACACCGAAAAAGGCGGCCTGCGGCCTACTGGTCGCGGTGGCGGACGCCAGACCACCTCGCTGAAGATGATTGCGGCCGACTCCTCGGAGTACACCTTCCGCTCGGTGGACAAGGACGTAACCAAGATTCTGCCGCCGGAGCTGCGCGGTTCGGTGGCCGCCGATATTCTGCGCGACATCACCCCCACGGCCAATCCGTACTCGGCCTTGGCCATTTCGCCCCTGCTCGACCGCACCGACATTCTGCACGCCCGCCCGCGCCTGTTTGTGCTGCCCGATAACCAGCAGCTCGGCCCTTACCGCGAGCAGTACGCCGGCTTGCTCGGCACGCTCGAAGACGACCCGTGGGATAAAAAGGAAAACATTGCCGGCTTCGGCGGCTCCGAGAACGTGCGGCGCTCGTTCAGCATGTTCCGCCAGCTCTACAAGGACAACGACAACCGCGTCGATGCCCGGCAGCTGGGCAAAGCCCGCGCCTTCGACATGCTGGTGGCTGACTTCGGCAAGCACGAGGACAACTGGAAATGGGCCGAATACCCCGACGCCGACGGCAAGGGCTCGGTATACCAACCCATTCCGCGCGACCGGGACCAGGCTTTCACGCTCTGGAATGGCGCCCTCACTTGGGTGGCCAACCGCGAGTGGGCCGTGCCCAGCATCGAGGACTTCCAAATGGAGTTCAACGACCTGGAAAGCCTGAACTGGCCAGCACGCCACCTCGACCGCGCCCTGCTGCAGAGCCTCACGCGCGACGACTGGCGCCAGATCGGGCAGTACCTGCAGCAGCGCATCACGCCCGCCGCCATCGACTCGGCCACGGCCCAGCTGCCCCGGGAAATCCAGGGTATTTCGGGCCAGGATATCAACCGCAAGCTCAAAAGCCGCATTCAGGAGCTGCCCAAGGCTCTGGATGAGTACTACCTGATGCTGGCCCGCGACGTGGACGTGGTGGGCTCCAACAAGGCCGAATTTTTCGGCGTGGAGCGCCTGCCCGGCGGCAACGTGCGCGTACGAGTTTTCAAGAAGTCGGATGATAGTCAGCCCTTCTTCGACCGCACCTTCGTGAAGGGCGAAACCCGCGACATTCGCCTCTACGGCCTCGACGGCAAGGATGGGTTCAGTGTAACGGGCCAGGGTCGGGGTGGTATCCGCGTGCGCATCATCGGCGGCGAGGGTGCCGACAGGATTGACGACAACGCTAGTGGGGGCCGTACCGAGGTGTACGACGTGCCCAATACCGAGCTTCACCCCGGCCCCGGCACGGCTGACCGCCGCTCCACGCGCCTGGGCATCAACCATTATGACCGCGATGCCTTCGAGTACGACGGCTACGCCCCGCGCGGCGCTATCCTATACAACCAGAACGACGGCTTCGGCATTGCCGCCGGCTTCGACTGGGTGAAGCAAGGCTTCCGCAAGCCCGATTACCGCGTGCGCTACGGCATCGATGCGCAGTACACCACCGCCGGCAACCGGCAGCTGACCGGCAACGTACGCTGGCGCTACCTGATCGGCAAGTGGGATTTTGGCATGCGCGGCACCTACGGCAACTACTTCCCCTTCTACAACTTTTTCGGGCTGGGCAACAACACCACCAAGGACGAAGACCTCTACAACGACCACTTTTACCGGGCCCGCTACCGTGGCTACCAGACGGAAGCCTTCTTTGAGCGCGCCTTCCGCGGCAAGAGCCTGGTGCGCATCGGGCCGGTGTACGAGCAATACCAGAGCGACTACGCCGCCAACAGCTACATCGGCCGGCTGAAAAACGGGGGCAGCATCCCCGAGATACCCATTCCCGACACCGACTTCCAGCGCCTGCTCGGCGGCCGGGCCGTGGTGGACCTGGACTTCCGCGACCGGAAGCTGTTTGCACGCCGGGGCGTGCGCCTCTACGGCGAGCATACCACCTGGCGCCAGATCAACCAGGGCAAGAAAACCTTTGGCCTGACCGAAGCCTTTGCCGAGTACCTGGCCACGGCCCGCCTAGGCATCCCCGTGACGCTGGCCGTGAAGGGCGGCGGCGGCAAAAACTACGGTCCCCGCAATGAAATTCCGTTCTACAAGTTCACCCAGCTGGGCCTGCGCCAGAACCTGCGCGGTTACGTGCGCAACCGCTTTACCGGCGACGCCTCGCTGTACCTGAACTCGGAGCTGCGCCTCGCCCTGGGCTACGCCAACACCTCCGTTCTGCCCTTCTACTACGGCCTGTTTGGCTTCTACGACCAGGGCCAGGTGTACTACAACGGCCGCGCCGACGGCGGCTGGCACCGCGGCTACGGCGGCGGCTTCTACGTGGCGCCGGTCTACGAAACCTTCGCCTTGTCTGTCTCGGTGCAGCACTCCGTGGAGGAAGCCGCGCTTATTCAGTTCGGCCTGGGCTTCCGCATCGACCAGTAATTACGCAACCAATTCGTTCGGCATGCCGAACAAGTAAAAGGTCGGGCTTCCTCCCGGCCTTTTATCTTTGCGCCACTTCTCTCTCGCCAAGCCTCTCGTACATGGAATACCCGCTGCTGAAACTGGCCGCCATTGATATCGGCTCCAACGCCGTCCGTTGTCAGATTTCCGCCGTGCTGGAGTACGAGGGCGCCTACCGGCTCAAACGCGTGGAATACGTGCGCTACCCCATGCGCCTGGGCGAAGACGTGTTTGCCACCGGCCACATTTCGCCCCAAAAGGAGGAAAAGTTCGTCAAGTTCATGCACGCGCTCAAGCTGCTGATGGACGTGCACGACGTAGCGCACTACCTCATCTGCTCCACTTCCGCCATGCGCTCCGCCGACAACGGCCAGGCCATTGCCGACCGCATGCAGCGTGAGTTGGGCATCAAGGTGCAGATCATCGACGGGCAGGCCGAGGCGGCGTACGTGAACCGCGTCATCATGCAGCTGCTGGAGGACAAGCGCCACTACCTGCACATCGACGTGGGCGGCGGCAGCACCGAGTTTAACCTCTACTCCGACCGGAAAAAAATTGCCTCGCAGTCGTTCGAAGTGGGCTCCATCCGCCGCCTGCAGCAGAACGGGCAGCCCGGCGAAGCCCTGCAGGATACCTGGCTGCGCATGGAAAACTGGGTGAAGGAAAACTCCCGCCGCTTCCACGTCACGCGCGCCATCGGTACCGGCGGCAACATCAACAAGATCTACTCCCTGGCTCAGCTGCCGCCCGACCGGCCCATCCCGCGCAAGCGCATCGACGACATTCTGACCAAGCTGCGCGGCCTGAGCATGGACGAGCGGGTGAACCTGCTCATGCTCAACCCCGACCGCGCCGACGTCATCGTGCCCGCCGGCCAGATTTACCTTTCGGCCATGGAGTGGTCGGGCGCCAAGGACATGCTCGTGCCCGACATCGGCCTCAAGGACGGCATGCTGCAGGCACTGTTTGAGGACCACTTCAACGAAATCCGCCCGAAATCGGACCACTCGCAGCGCGTGCCGCACCTGACCATTCAGAACGACCCAGAATCGTAAAGAGCCGCACTGGCAGTCATTGCGAGGAGGCACGACGAAGCAACCGCAGGAAGGCGTAGCCAATCGGTCCCGTACAACGTGCCGCCCTACAAAGAAGCACCGCCCAAAACCAGTAACGCAGGTTTTGGGCGGTGCCGTTTTTGGGTAGTGGGTATGGTATCGTTTGTGCCTCGCGTTGCTCGTAATGCCGGCCAGTGCCAATCAGTGCAGCTGCTACACGTTCTCCGCGTCTTCGGGTACTACTGGCGGCACGGGACCCGGCGTCAGGGGCTCGGCGGGCGCGTCGGCTAGCGTGGGTTCGTGGCCGTTGAGCTCGATTTCGTCATCGGGCAGCACTATCTCCTCGCCGGCAATCAGGCTGTCCTCCGAGGGCGCTACGGTTTCGCCTTCCACCGTACTCGGCACCGGAGCGGTGGCCAGATAATCGTCGTAGAGGGCGTTTTCGGCTACCAAACCGTAGTTTTTGAAGTAGAACTCCTTGTGCACGTTGAACACCGGCTCCCCCTCAAGCGGCTGGCGCTTGATGTAGGCACCATCCTCGCGCATGAGGTAAGTGTTGTAGTTGTCGCGCAGGTTGAAGTACAAGATGTTGATGGCCTCGCGCTGCAGCTGCGGGTTCACGATAAGGAACAACGCTTCGATGCGCCGGTCGAAGGAGCGCACCATCACGTCGGCCGAGCCGGAATACAGCTTCGGATGTCCCGCGTGATGGAAGTAGAACAAGCGCGTGTGCTCCAAGTACTCGCCCACGATGGAGCGCACCTCGATGTTCTCGCTCAGCCCCGGCCGGCGCGGGCGCAGGCAGCAGATGCCGCGCACAATCAGGCGGATGGGCACGCCCGCCTTCGAAGCCTTGTACAGCTCGTCGATGACGTCGCGGTCTTCCAGCGAATTCATTTTCATCACGATGCCCGAAGGCAGGCTGCGCTTGGCGTTGCGGGCTTCGTCGCGGATGAGCTGAATGAGCTGCTGGCGCATGTCCTTCGGCGCCGTAATCAAGTACTCGTAGTCGTCGGGCTGCGAGTGACCGGTAATCACGTTGAAGAATTCTGACACGTCGTGGCCGTACACGTCGTTGGTGGTGAGCAGGCTCACGTCGGTGTAGAAGCGCGAGGTAGCCTCGTTGTAGTTGCCCGAGCCGATGTGCACGTAGCGCGTCACCTTCTCCCCTTCCTTGCGGATGATCATGGCCATCTTGGTGTGCGTCTTGTACTTACTCACGCCGTAGATGACAAAGCAGCCCGCTTTTTCCAGCTTGGTGCCTTCGCGGATGTTGCGCTCCTCATCGAAGCGCGCCTTCACCTCGAAAAGCACCGAGACGTGCTTACCGTTTTCGGCCGCCTTGAGTAGTGCCGCCGTCACGCGCGAGTCATCGGCGAGGCGGTAGATGGTTTGCTTGATACCGAGTACGTGCGGGTCTTCGGCCGCCTGTTCGAGCAGCTTCACCACCGGATCTATCGAGTTGTAGGGGTGGTGCAGCAGCACATCGTGGTGCTTCAGGTACTCGAAGAGGTTTTCGTCGGCGCCGGGCGGCAGGCTCAGCGGCTGCACCGGGGCCAGGGGCCGCGGCAGCTTGTCGCGGAAGCTGGGGTGGCGCACAATCTGGTTGAGCCCGCGCAGGTCGATGAGCCCGTTGATGACGAACACGTTGCCATTGTCGATTTTCCACCGCTCCTTCAGCACGTTCATCAGCAGGTTCGAGGCGTCGGGCTCCACTTCCAGGCGCACCACGCGGCCACGCTTGCGCGTCTTGAGGCCGAGCTGGATTTCCTGGATGAAGTCCACGTCGATGTCGTCGGATTCCTCCAGCGTGAAGTCGCCGTTGCGGGTGATGCGCATGAGTGTGGCCGACAGAATGTCCACGTTGCGGAACAGCTTCGAGAGGTTGGCCCGCACGATTTCCTCGATGGGCACGAAGATGACGCGGTCCTTGCGCTGCAACTCGAAGAAACGGGCCAGGTTGGCCGGAATCTGCACGAAGGTGAGCCGCTCCTGGCCTTCCTCCGGGCCTTCGGGGTTCATGCGCGTCACCACGCCAAACACCAGCAGCTGATTCATCATCAGCGGGAAGCCGTGGTAGGAGTCGTACACCATCGGCGTGAGCAGCGGGAAGACGGTGTTTTTGAAGTAGCCGTCGGCTTTTTTCTGCTCTACTTCCGTCAGCTCGCTCACGCTCAGGATATCGAAGCCGCTCTTGGTGAAGAGCGGCCGCAGCTCCTGGGTAAACGTCTGCGTCTGGTCGTGCACGAAGCGGTGCGCAAAGTCCAGCAGCTTGCGGCGGAAAGGCAGCTCACGCAGGCCGGAGTAATCCACGCGCAGCTTGCCGTAATCGAGGTAGTTATAAAGCGACCCGACGCGAATCATGAAGAACTCGTCGAGGTTGGAGGCCGTGATGCCCAGGAAGCGTAGGCGGTCGAGCACCGAGCGGGCGGGGTCGCGGGCCTGGTCGAGCACGCGGTAGTTAAAGCGCAACCAGCTCAGGTCGCGGCTAATGTATTTGCTCTTGCGGATCAGGTCCGACGACTTAAACAGCTTCATAAGGGGGAAAAACTACCCGCGTATTCGGGCAAGGCGGCACGAGGTTGCGCAGAGTTACGAAATAATGGCCGTGGCTTCAATTTCTACCTGCAGGCGCGGGTCAATCAGGGCGCTGACCTCAACCATGGTGCTGACCGGCCGGATGGCGTGAAACACCTCGCCGTGGGCCCGGCCCACCGCCTCCCAGTGGCGGATATCGGTGACGTAGATGCGGGTGCGCACTACGTGTTCCAAGCTGGCGCCGGCTTCGGCCAGCGCGGCGGCAATCTTCTCCAGAATGCGCTTGGTTTGTGAATAGGCGTCGCCGCTAACGGGCGTGTCGCCATCTTGGGCAGTGGTGCCGGCTACTTCCACCAGGTTGCCCACGCGCACGGCGCGGGAGTAACCAACGGGGCCTTCCCAAGGCGAGCCGGAGGATATGAGTTGTCGGTTCATGGGTTATTAAGACTAAGACAGCCCGTCGTGTCGAGCTTGTCGAGGCTTCTCACTCAAGTGGGAATCTGCTCGTTAAACGGATGAAGAAGAACGTCATGTCGAGCGTAGTCGAGACATCTCGCGTGCTGACGTCCTCTAATAATATCATCGTTCAATGAGCGGATTACTACCCGGCGAGATGTCTCGACTACGCTCGACATGACGAGCTTACGAAACCAATGTAGACCAATAATAAAAAAGCCCGCACGAGGCGGGCTTTTCTACTCGCTCGACGCTTACACGTCCAGCTTGGCGTATTTGGCGTTTTTCTCGATGAAGTCGCGGCGCGGGGCCACTTCGTCGCCCATCAGCATGGAGAACAGGTGGTCGGCTTCGGCGGCCGATTCTACCGTCACCTGCTTCAGCGAGCGGGTTTCGGGCTGCATGGTGGTAGTCCAGAGCTGCTCGGCGTTCATTTCGCCCAGGCCTTTGTAGCGCTGCACGTTCACCGATTCGGGGCGGCCCTTGGCCAGCTCTTCCACGGCGGCCTGCCGCTCCACCTCGGTCCAGCAGTAGCGTTCCTCCTTGCCCTTCTTCACCAGGTACAGCGGCGGCAGCGCGATGTACACGTAGCCTTTGTCGACGAGGTCACGCATGTAGCGGAAGAAGAACGTCAGGATCAGCGTGCGGATGTGCGAGCCGTCCACGTCGGCGTCGGTCATGATGATGACCTTGTGGTAACGCAGCTTGGAGAGGTTCAGAGCTTTGTCATCCTTCTCAATGCCCTTTTCCGGATCGGCTGGCACCCCGAAGCTCACGCCCAGGGCCGTAATCATGTTACGGATTTCCTGGTTTTCGTAGATGTGGTGCTCCTGCGCTTTCTCCACGTTCAGGATCTTACCGCGCAGCGGCAGGATGGCCTGGAAGGCGCGGTTACGGCCCTGTTTGGCAGTGCCGCCGGCCGAGTCACCTTCCACTAAGTACAGCTCGCAGATTTCCGGGTCGTTTTCCGAGCAGTCGGCCAGCTTGCCAGGCAGGGAGAACGAGCCCATGACCGTCTTGCGCTGCACCATCTCGCGGGCCTTTTTGGCAGCAATACGGGCTTTGGCAGCCAGAATCACCTTGTCCACGATGACCATGGCCTCCTTGGGGTTTTCCTCCAGGTACTGGGTCAGGATTTCCCCTACCACGGTGTTCACGGCGCCGTTCACTTCGCTGTTGCCCAGCTTGGTTTTGGTCTGACCCTCAAACTGCGGTTCGGCTACCTTCACCGAAATAACGGCCGTGAGCCCCTCGCGGAAGTCTTCGCCCGATACCTCTACCTTCTCCTTGGCCAGCTTGCCGGTTTTGTCGGCGTAAGCCTTCAGCGTGCGCGTCAGGGCTGCGCGGAAGCCGGCTACGTGCGTGCCACCCTCGTGGGTGTTGATGTTGTTGACGTAGGAGTAGATGTTTTCCTGGTACGAGCTGTTGTACTGCAGGGCCACTTCCACCGGCACGTTGCCCTTCTCGCTCACCACGTGAATGGGCGCGGGCATCAGGGCGTGACGCTCCGAGCCGTCGAGGTATTGCACGAACTCGGCCAAGCCACCTTGGGAGTAAAACTGCTCGCCGCGGGCCACACCGTTCTCATCCTTCTCGCGCAGGTCGAGCAGGTTGATGCGGATGCCCTTGTTCAGGTACGACAGTTCACGCAGACGAGCCGCAATGGTCTCGTAGCGGTAAACGGTTTCGGTGAAGATCGAGTCGTCGGGCCAGAACTCCACCTGGGTGCCGCGCTGCTCGGTCTCGCCGATTTGCTTCACGGGGTACAGTGGGGCGCCGCGCTCGTACTCCTGCTGGTACACCTTACTGTCTTTGTAGACGGTCACGCGCAGCAGGTTGCTCAGCGCATTCACGCAGCTCACGCCCACGCCGTGCAGGCCACCTGACACCTTGTAGGTGTCCTTGTCAAACTTACCGCCGGCGTGCAGCACGGTCATCACGACCTCCAGCGCCGAGCGGCCTTCTTTCTGGTGAAAATCCACCGGGATGCCGCGGCCATTGTCGCGCACCGTGATGGAATTGTCTTCGTTGATGGTGACATCAATGGTGTCACAGTAGCCGGCTAGCGCCTCGTCAATCGAGTTGTCGACGACTTCCCACACCAAGTGGTGCAGGCCCTTAATGCCAATGTCACCGATGTACATGGCCGGGCGCTTGCGCACGGCTTCCAGCCCCTCAAGTACCTGGATGCTATCCGCGGAGTACGTAGTGGGGGCTTTTTTCTCTTGAGTTTCGCTCATGTGCAGCGGTTAAAGTTCCGTTCTGTATAACACGCGAAGATACCGAAACATCCCTTTTTTACTAGGTTTTAGCCAGGTTTTCGGGGTAATCTACTGGATAATTTTGCCTCTGCGAACGTAGCCGGGCAGCAAGTCGGGCTAAATGCTCAGGCACTTGCCAAGCCCTACCGGTTTTATGCAAAAAGCCCCCGCTCCGAACCTGGAGCGGGGGCTTTCCGAAGGCAGAAACCTGCGGCTGATTTATTGAATAACAAGCTTCTTGACGACCGTACCCTGAACCGTTTCCAGGCGCAGCGTGTACAGGCCAGCCGTATGCTTGCTCAGGTCCACCAGAATGTCGTGGGCGGCAGCATTGGTAGCCAGCAGCGTTTTGTTGTACACTTCGCGGCCGAGGGCATCGGTTACCACCACCCCGCGCGGGGCAGCTTTGCTCAGCGCCACCCGCACAGTGAATACGCCGTCTTTGCTCGGGTTCGGGAAGGCCTGTACGGCCTGCTGCACATCGGCGCTGGCTTTGGTAGCGGTAGCCGGCGCCAGGCTGGCGTTTAGCTTGAATACGTCGCCTTCGCGCATAGCCGTAGCGGAATTCGTAATACCGCCCGACCAGCCAATGTTAGGGCTGATGACGTCGACCTGGGTTTGGCGCTTGTTACGCTCAAGCGTGGTCCACGTCAGGCCCCCGTCGCGGGAAATGGACGAGCCGTAGTGCGTCAGGCTGTCGCCCACGGCGTCGGCCGAACCCACCGAAATGAACGTATTGGGCAAGCCCGGCACGTTATCCAGGCCATTGTCGCGGAAAGTACCCGCGTACGTAAGCGCAGTATTGGTGGCCCCGCCGTTGGTGGTGCGCACCAGATCCAGGCCATCAGACATCAAGCCGTTGTTGGCATCGGCGAAGGCTACAAAGTCAATGCCCTTGGGAATATCCGTACCCGCAGCGCTCCAGGTCAGCCCGCGGTCCGTGGATTTGTACAGTTTAGCACCAGCGCTGACGTCGTTGTAACCCCCAGCCCAGATTGTGTTACCTGCTACAGCACGCACCCCGGTAAGGCCGTATTCGGCGGCATGAGTGGTGGCGGGTGCGTTCGTCTGATTACGTACCCAGTTAGCGCCGCCGTCGGTGGTGGTGTACACTTCGAAGCGCGAGCCGACCGTGCCACCGTTCGGGTTGGGGTTCGGGTCGCCCATGGTTATGCCGTTGTTGGCATCCCAGAAATATACAATATTGGGGAAAGCCGCAGCCCCCGAGTAAGTAGCCGTCGGCTGGCGGTTCCAGGTTACCCCTCCATCGGTGGTTTTGTACACGCCGGCCCCGGTGGCCGTAGCGTCTTCGGGAAATGCCGTCAGCCAAGCGGTAGTGCCGTCCAGCGGGTGCAGGTCACCTACGCTCAAACCGGCCGGGATATTGATATTTCCGCCCGTCCACGTGCTGCCGCCGTCGGTGCTGCGTGCGTAGCGACGCACGGTGGAGTTGTCGGGGATGGAAAGATCCAGTGCCAGCACCCAAACCGTAGCTGCATTCGCGGTACGCACTTGGGTAACGTAGTAGTTCTCCGGCACCGCAGCGGTACCGAAGGTCTGCGGCAGGAATACCTGCGATTGGGCCATTGTGGCACTAAGAGAGGCAAAAGCAAATGCCAGGGTGAGTAACTGTTTCTTCATGAATGAAGGGGTGAGGGTTGATTGTTGGTGGAAAAAGCGTTGGGTGGGCAATCAAAGCAACCGAGGTTGTGGCCGGTAATGTACAAAAAATAGCTTTACCGCTATCCTTAGGCCCTAAAGCAAAAAAGCGCGTGGCATATCTGCCACGCGCTTTTTTGCTGATGATGTGACCCCGTTTGGATTCGAACCAAAGACCGTCTGCTTAGAAGGCAGATGCTCTATCCAACTGAGCTACGGGGCCGAAATGAAAGAAAGCCGCCCACCGCGTATACGGCGGGCAGACGGCTTTCAGCTGTGGTCGGGGTGGCAGGATTCGAACCTGCGGCCTCCTGCTCCCAAAGCAGGCGCGATACCGGGCTACGCTACACCCCGAAACGCCGAGCCCCATTGGCAACGGCGGGATACAAAAGCGGGCTTCCCGTTTGCAGCGAGAAGCCCGTGGCGGAGAGGGGGGGATTCGAACCCCCGGTAAACTTTAGGTCTACGGCAGTTTAGCAAACTACTGGTTTAAGCCACTCACCCACCTCTCCGTGCTTGAGGCTTTATCCGTCGGGCCGCTTGCCCTTCGGGGCAGCAAATATACAAGCGACTTTTTCCAAACCAACGCCTCACGCAAAAAAAATGTGCTTTTAGGCAGCGCCTGCACGTTATCTTTGATTCCCGGGCTTGCTTTTCCCGGCCTTTTGGCATGCTTACCTGGCTGTATTTCTGGACACAATGGGAAACGCTGCTCGTCGCAGCATTTTTTTTCCTGTACGCCGGATATGCACTGCGCACGAGTCGGCTGGCCCGCCCGCTGGGACAGCGTGGCTGGCGCCTCGGCTGGAAACTGGGTCTTCGCTTGCTGGCCTTCGGGCTGCTGCTGGTCGCTCTGCTGGGGCCCGCCTACGGCCTTACCCAGCGGGCCGTGCGCACGGCCGGCAAGGATGTGTGGCTGCTGGTGGACCTCTCGCGCTCCATGGATGCGGATGACGTGGCTCCGTCGCGGCTGCAGAAAGTGCGGGCGGAGCTTAGCGAGCTGGTGCAGCGCTTCCCGGCTGACCGCATCGGGCTGGTGGTGTTCAGCTCGGAAGCCTACGTGCACTGCCCGCTCACGTACGACCAAAACGCCCTGCTGCAGCTGCTCAATACACTCGATACGCGTTTGGTACCGGCAGGCAGCACCGATTTGACTCAGCCCCTGGCCTTGGCCCTGACACGGGCTACCGCTACCACTGAGCGGCCTACGGGGGGCACGCCCCCGCGCGCAACGGCCTTGGTCTTGGTGAGCGACGGGGAGGATTTCGGCGAAAACCTGGAGGGCACCGTGCGCGACCTGGTGCGTAGTGGCATGCGCCTGTATACCGTAGGCGTGGGCACGGCCGGCGGGGGGCGCATACCGCGCCCGGGCGGGTTTGTGCGCGACGCCCAGGGCAAACCGGCCGTAACCCGCCTGCAAGCCGCACCGCTGCGGCGTCTGGCCGAAGCCACCAACGGTATCTATATAGAGGTAACGGACCGGCGCAATGAGTTTCCCTTGCTGCTGCGGGCTCTCAACCGCCTCGAAGGCCAGGCCCAGCAGGTACGCAGCGTAACGGTAGCCGACAACCGGTATACGTACCCTTTGGCAGCCGCCCTGTTGCTGCTCGGGCTGGATGTTCTGCTTACGCTTACCGTCATCAAGCCATGATGCGGGCCGGATTACTGCTGTTGCTGCTCTTTGCCGGGAGCTGGTGGAATGCTCTGCAACGGGTACACGATGCCAACGCGGCTCAACGACTGGGAGCTGCGGCCTATGCCCGGCGCGATTTTGCAGCGGCCGCCCAGGCGTATAGCCGGGCACAACAGCTGGGTAACAACTCCGCCGAGCTTCTGCTGAACCTGGGTCATGCCAGTGCCCGGGCCGGCCAGGTGGCCGAAGCCCGACGGGCTTATGGGCAGGTCCTGCGGAGCACTTCCCGACCGTTTCGTAGCGTGGCCCGGCAGCAACTCGCTACCCTGGCTGCCACTCAAGGAAACTACACGCAGGCGCTGGCGTTGCTGCGGCTGGCCCTGCTCGACGACCCGGGCAACGCCAGCGCCCGCTACAACTACGAGTTGCTGCGGCCCTACCAAGGTCGTACCACTCCCCCACCGCTGGCGCCTCCGCCTCCTGCTCCCAAGCCAGAATCGACCGGTACGGGCAAGGAGCAGAAAAAACCGGCTGATAACGGTGTGAGCCAGGCAGCGGCCCCGGCTCCCGGGCAAGGGGCCAGTGGCGGCAAAAGCACGCCGGGTGGCACCGGGAAGCCGCAACCCACGGCGCAGGGAAATACGGGTGGCAATACCCATGGGCTGGATGCGCAGGCTTCGGGCTCGGTGGGCAACGGCACGGCTTCTTCGGGACAAGGGGCTACGGCGGCAGATAACCGCCTGAATACCCGGCAAACCCAGGCCCCATCGAACCTAACCGAAGCGCAGGCCCGCCAAGTACTGGAGGCCCTGCAATCGGCCGAGCAGCAATACCTGCAGCAACTGCCTCACCGCGCAACCCGTTCCAACGCTTCGCGGAAACCAACCTGGTAGGTTTGCGGTTAGGCAAACAAACGTTCGGCAGTTGCGTCGGCACCGACGAAAATCCTGCTACTTTTGGCGCGTTACCGGTCCGGGGCCGCGCGGCCTTGTCATTCTCCCACTTACTCCCACCCTTTCTACTATCATGCAGACCAAAGAAGTCTACGTCATTTCGGCCGTCCGTACGCCCATTGGCTCTTTCGGGGGCAGCCTCGCTTCGCTCACGGCCGTCGAGCTGGGCGGTATTGCGCTGAAAGGGGCGCTGGAAAAAGCCGGGGTCGACCCGAAGGAAGTACAGCAGGTAATCATGGGCAACGTGATTTCGGCCAACCTGGGCCAAGCCCCGGCGCGCCAAGCCGCGCTGAAAGCCGGACTGGGCTACGAAGTAGAATGCACCACCGTCAATAAAGTATGCGCGTCGGGCTCGAAAGCCATCATGCTGGGTGCCCAAGCCATCATGCTGGGCCACTCCGACGTGGTGCTGGCCGGCGGCATGGAAAGCATGTCGAACGTGCCGTACTACCTCGACAAAGCCCGTTTCGGCGCCAAATACGGCCACGGGCAGATGATTGACGGGCTAATGAAAGATGGCCTGTGGGACCCGTACCACAACTACGCGATGGGCAACGCGGCCGAAAACACGGCCAAGGAAATGGGCATCACCCGCGAAGAGCAGGATGCCTTTGCCATCGAGAGCTACACCCGCAGCGCCAACGCGGCCAAAGCCGGCAAGAAAAAGGACGAAATCATTCCCGTGACCATCGAGCAGCGCGGCAAGACCGTGGTGATTGAGGACGACGAGGAGTACACCAAGGTGGATTTCACCAAGGTGCCGGGCCTGAAGCCGGCCTTCATTAAGGAAGGCGGCACCGTGACGGCGGCCAACGCTTCGACGCTGAACGACGGTGCAGCGGCCGTGCTGCTGATGAGCAAAGACAAAGCCGAAGAGCTGGGCCTGACCCCGATTGCGAAGGTACTGGGCTTCGCCGATGCCGAGCAGGCGCCGGAGTGGTTCACCACCTCGCCTTCGCTGGCTATTCCGAAGGCGCTGAAGTACGCCGGCGTAACGCCCGAGCAAGTGGACTTCTACGAAATCAACGAGGCTTTCTCGGTGGTGTCGCTGGCCAACAACAAGCTGCTGAACCTGGAAGGCACCAAGGTGAATGTGTACGGCGGCGCTGTGTCCCTGGGCCACCCGCTGGGCGCTTCCGGCGCCCGCATCGTGACCACGCTGCTGAACGTGATGCGCAACGAAGGTGGTAAAATCGGCGTGACGGGCATCTGCAATGGCGGCGGCGGCGCCAGCTCGCTGGTATTCGAGAAGCTGTAATCACGGACTCAGCAAGCACTGAGCAAGCGGCTGCCCTAGCCGTCAGTGCGAGCAGAACGAAGTAATCGGTCCTGGCCCACGAGCCGACCATAAAAAGAGTACCGCCCGGAACTGGTTCTTCAGTTTCGGGCGGTACTCTTTTTAGTTTCTATCAGTTCTAGTGGCGGTGCTACTGTAAGGAAAGGTTGCGTGACTACGCCAATCTTCGGTTCGCTTTGCTCGCAACGACAGGCAGGGCAAACTAGCCGCTTTATCCGTGGTTCGCACGTTTGGTAGAATTTCTGCGTTTTTGCAGGCATGAATCGAATCCTGCTACTGCTGGCGCTGCTGTGCTTGGGCGCCGGACCGGCGCTGGCCCAGCGGCCACGCCTGCTGACGACTTACTTTGACTCCACCCAAACCAAGAAGCGCGAGGTGTACCACGCGCTGGTCGGGGCCGATACCGTGCTGGAAGGCGGTTACAAGCGCTTCTACCGCTCGGGCAAGCTGGAAGTACAGACCAGCTACCGTGCTGGCAAGCCGGACAGCGCCTACGTCGAGTTCTTCCAGAGTGGGCAGCGGCGGCTGGAAGTTACCTTTCGCCAGGGCCAGCGTCAGGGCCCGTTCCGCACGTACTACCCTACCGGCAAAGTAGCGCAGGAAGGCACGTACCAGGACGATCAGCCTACTGGCACGGTGAAAATGTACCATCCTTCGGGCGAGCTGAAGCTGGAGACGACGCTGGACAAAGGGCAGCCCACCGGCGTGGTGCGCCAGGTATACGCCTCGGGCAAGCCGCAGGTGGAAATGACCTACGCCAATGGCCAGCCTAACGGACTGGTGCGCACGTACTTCCCCAACGGGCAGGTGCAGAGCGAGGGCACGTACCGCAACGGGCTGCTGGCTGGCGGCTATAAAACCTGGTACGAGAACGGACAGCTGGAAACCGACGTGACCATGGATAAAACCGGTCGGGGCTCCATCAAGACCTACTACCCCTCGGGCAAGCTGCGCACCGAAGGCAACTACGTACCCGCCGCCGCCAGCACGCGGGCCGTTACCAACCAGCTCGGCGACGACCTGACCAAGCGCGCCCAGCAGTTGGCCCCAGGCACGGCCAACCTGGAAGGCGCCGTGAAAACCTATTACGAGGGCGGCAAGCTCAAGAGCACCCAGAACTACAAGGGCGGGGTGCTGGCCGGCGCGGCGCACTACTTCTACCCCTCCGGCAAGCCCGAGCAGGACGTGACCTACAGCAACGGCGGCAAGGACCGGAAGGCCACCGTCTACTTTGAAGAGGGCGGCACCAAGGAAGAACAGGAATTCAAGAACGGGCAGCGCAGCGGCACTTGGCGCGTGTTTTTCGCGGGCGGCAAACAGCTGCAGCGCAAGGAAACCTACACCAACGGCCGCCTGGTAGGCGAGCAGCTGACCTATCACGACAACGGCCAGGTACAGCGCAAGCTCTCCTACGAAGGCGGCAAGGCCACCGGGCTGGAGCAGGAATTCTACCCCTCGGGCAAGTTGCGCAGCGAAACCACTTGGAAGAGTGGACTGAAAGTAGGCCCCTACCGGCAGCTACGCGAGGACGGCACCCAGGAAGTGGCGGGCCAGTACCGCAACAACCGCGAAACCGGCGTCTGGAGCTATTTCGGTCCCGATGGCAAAACGGTTACCAGCAAGAAGACCTTCCGCAACGGTCAGGTGGTTACAGCCCCTGGCAAATAGCTTTCTGTTTACCTGCTGCTTTTTCAACCGCCGGCTCTTCAGCCGGCGGTTTTTGTTTGCGGGAGCCAGACGCTAAGTGTAAGCAGATGCTAAGCATTGCCCAAGGGTAAGAGTTACTGAAGTATTAATGCTTGGCGGTCGTATTTTGGTTGCAGCCGCGCGGGCCCCGGCATTGCTAGCACTAGGCCTCAGTTTTTTCGATTCGCCGGTAACCATTGGCAGTAGCCGGAGTTTCCACCGCCAGAATAAAAAAATATAGCGCACCGTGCATCCTACGAACTATTTCGTAGTCAATGATGCAAAAGGCGCTAAAAAGCTAGCAGAAGCACAGCTAATGGCCTTTTTCCTGCTCTTGGTCTTTTTCTCACTTCTCCCCTTGATACCTAAAGCCCTGACCGCAGCAAATTTTTCCTTGGCTCAGGCAACGGTTTAAACTGCTCCTCCATCTACCCACTCAGAAGCCCGCTACACCCCGATTTACCCCCGATTGAAGATTAACAATAAAAAAATTTAACAAGTACCTTGCGTTACAAAGTACCTATCATTACCTTTGAAGCGTTGAATCACTCCACTCTCTGACGGCCGCCTCTAACGGGGGCGGCGCCCCGCCTGCCAGGCGGCCAGCCAGAGCGTATTTCGGCGACTTTGAGCTGAAACCTCTTGATTCCCAGCCCATGGTCTTGCATCTGCTTTTGTAGATCGGATGGACAACACAGTGTGGATCCGCGGCCACCAGTTGCCAAACGGCAAATTCCTTCTGTAACCTTTTCCTACACTCTGGTCATGTCACTCTCCCTGTTCAACCGTGCCCTGCTGGGCGCTGGCCTGCTGGCCGCATCCATTTCCCAACCCGCTACGGCTCATCTCTCGGATACGCCCCGGCCGTCCTGCCTGCAGCTGACCGGTTCCTTCGCCGGCGTGCTGATCGACCAATACACCGGCCGGCCGCTGCAGCAAGCCACCGTGGCCCTGATGCGCAAAGACAACGAGCAGCTGATTGCTGGCGCCATCACAGCCGACAACGGCGAGTTCCGCCTCGACCGCGCCGCTTTCGGCCACTATACGCTGCACGTAGAAGTACCGGGCTACGAGCCTATGCACGAGGATATTACGCTGTCGGCTGGCCGCAACCTGGTAGACTTGGGCACCTACGCCCTGATACCCCTCAGCGCCACGGCTTCGGCCAAAACCCCGGCCAGCAGCTTCGTGGCCCTGGTTGCCCAGCCCTAATCCGCGCTGCCTTTATGCGCCCCTTCCCTGCCCGAGAAATGAGTAAGCTGCCGTGCAGCCCTCATGCCAATCACCCGGTTGAGCAACGCTTGCCTAACGTATGGCAAGCTTGCTCGCCGGCCCGGGCTACTACTTAGTAGTACAAGCACAACTCCTGTAAATGCCAAGCGGATCCTCTCCGCATTTTTTTCTGCCCTGTACCTTGTTTTGCAAGGTACTATCCGCCAAATAAAGTCTAAACACAAGCTGGTCACGCGGCCGCTTTGCCTCCTCACCCCGCTTTTCTGACTATGAACTCGACTTCGCTCCCCCGCACTTTTTGGTGTGCTGCTTCGCTGGTCCTGGGCCTGCCGCTGGCTGCCGCTGCGCAGAACGCCGGCACCGTATCGGGTACGCTGCTTGACGGGGGCACCCGCCAGCCCCTGCCTTTCGCCAACGTGGTGTTGCTGCGGGCCCAGGATTCGGTGCTAGCGACCGGCACGGCTACCAGCGAAGCCGGCCGCTTCCGGCTGGAGAAAGTGGCGCCGGGCACCTATACCCTGCGCGCCACGGTACTGGGCTACCAGCCGCTGCGCCGCCCGGTGACGGTGGGCGCCAACGGCGCTGAGGTGGAGCTAGGCCAAGTGGTGCTGCGCCCCACGGTGACCGAGCTGAAAGGCGTGACGGTGACCGGCGAGCGGGCCGCGGTGCAGGACAACTTGGATAAAAAGGTCATCAACGTAGAGAAAGACCTGTCGAGCGTGGGTGGCACGGCCACCAACGTGCTGCAGAACGTGCCCTCGGTAGCCGTGGCAGCCGACGGTACGGTGAGCATGCGCGGCAGCTCCAACATTACCATCCTCATCGACGGCAAGCCCATGGGCGCCAACGGCGGCGTGGGCAACCGGCTGGAGCAGATTCCGGCCAGCAGCATCGAGAAAGTGGAAGTGGTGACCAACCCCTCGGCGCGCTACGACGCGGCCGGCGCCGGCGGGGTCATCAACATCATCCTGAAAAAACAGAAAAAGGACGGCTGGAACGGCCAGGCAGCCCTCACCGTAGGCACCCGCGACAAGTACAACGGCAGCCTGAGCCTGAACCGCCGCGCTGGCAAGCTGAACATGTTCGGCTCGGTGGATGTGCGCGACATGAACTTCCACAGCAATTCCCGGCTGAATCAGCAGGCGACGCTCAAGGGGGAACAAGTCAACACCTTTCAGACCGGCAACAACGTCCGGGACAACAAAACCTACGGCGGCCGCCTGGGCTTCGACCTGACGCTGCCGGCCGAGCAGACGCTAACCGTGACGGTGCAGCCCAACATCAACCGCAGCCTAAACGAAGGTTCGCAAACGGCCACCATCACCAATCCCGACGGCACGAACCGCATCAGCAGCGTTTTCCGCGTCAACGAAAACATTGACGAAATGGATGCCTCGGCCGATTACCGCCGTACCTGGGAAGTCCACAAGGGTCGCGAACTAACTGCCAACCTCGGCTACTCGAGCGTGCAGGCCGATGTGCTGGTGGGCCAGCGCAACACGGAAGGCAACGCCACCACCGACCTGCGCGAGTGGAAACAGGACCTGAACGTAAGCCTGCACGCCGTGTACGGGCAGGTAGACTACGTGCACCCGCTCAGCGAGAAGACGCGCATCGACGCGGGCCTGAAGGGGCAGTTTTCGGCCAACGACGGCACCGACGACTTCCTGCAGCAGCGCGCCGACGGCCCCATCTTCGACCGGCAGGCCGACCGCTCCTACGCCTACAACTTCAAGGAGCTGACCCAAGCCGGCTACGGCACTTTCCAGCACGAAATGGGCCCGTGGAGCGTGCAGGGCGGTCTGCGGGCGGAGTATACCAACACCCGCGGTGAGGTGCAGAACGGTAAGGGACCCTTTCGCCTGGAATACCTGAACCTGTTTCCCTCGGCCACACTGGTGCGCAACATCAAAAAGGCCGACCAGCGCGTGCAGCTGAGCTACTCGCGCCGCCTGAACCGCCCCAACTTCATGCAGCTGCTGGCCTTCCCGCTCTACCAGGACCAGCGCAGCTACCGCATCGGCGACCCGACGCTGCGGCCCGAGTACATCAACGCGCTGGAGCTGGGCCACCAGATGACCTTGGGCCACGCCAACGTCACCTCCACCCTGTTTTACCGCCAGACCACCAACGCCATTCAGCGCCTGACGGCTATCGACAGCGTTGCCAGCTACCTCTACGGCAACGGCGCCCTCATCACGGCCCAGTACGCCGACAACTTCGGGCGGGCCTACAGCTACGGGGCCGAGGTGTCGCTGAACCAGCCGCTGGCCAAGTGGTGGCGCGTGACGGCCAACGGCTCCTTGTTCCAGTCCAGCGTCACGGCCGCTACCGGCAACGAATCGAGCCGGCGCACCGTGTCGGGCACGGCCCGCGTGATGAACTCCTTCACCCCCACCCCGAAGCTGGATATCCAGGTGACGGGCAACTACCGCGCCGCCGTGCTGACCTCGCAAGGCCGCTACGCCCCGGTGGGCTCCGTCGACGTAGCCCTGCGCCAGCGCCTGTTCAACGACCGGGCCAGCCTCACGCTGCGCATCTCGGACGTGTTCAACAACCAGCGTCAGCTGTCGGAATCGTTCGTGAAGACGCCGGAAACCCAGTATTCGGCCAAGTCCTACAACAAATGGGAGTCGCGCATCGGTTACCTGGGCTTCGCCTGGTACCTGGGCTCGAATAAGCCCCCGAAGAAAATCGAGAACCAGCCGCAGGGTGGCGGGGGCGGCTTCGGCGGCTAATCGTCCCACTTCTTATTCCAAACGCAGGCTGCTGAGCGAGGCTCGGCAGTCTGCGGCCGTTTTGGGCCTCACCCAAGTATGTCAGGCGCCAGAAGCAGAGCGGCGGCAAAGCATAAAGCAGGGCCCGATGAGAAGCAATAAAAGGGCCTCTCAACACCTTAAATACTGATTTACAGACTTCTCACATCATCGTGCGATTGAACCGCACCTTGGGCCCACCCTACCTTTGTGTCGCTGGATGACAACGCGCTTTGCCGCTCCGCCGCACGCAGGCGGCTCCAGCCTCGGCCCGGCGGCGTAGTACCGCGGCTACCTGTCGGCCCCGCCCCAACCCTGTGCCTTTCTGACCCCCAACTGCTATGAAAACGCTTGCTGCTTTCCGTTTCTTCCTCTCCGCGCTGGCCCTGGTGGCCGTAGCCAAGTACGCCCCCGCCGCGGCGCCTGCCACCGCCAGCACCGGCCAGCTCTCGGGCGCCCTGCTCGACGGCACTTCCCACGAGCCCATTCCGCAGGCCAACGTGGTACTGCTGCGTGCCGCCGACGGGGCCTACGTGGCCACGGCCACCACCCGCCCCGATGGCACTTTCGAGTTCCGGGGCGTGCCCTTCGGCCAGTACCGCCTGCACCCCACCGTGCTGGGCTACCAGGGCCTGCGCCCAGTGTACGGCCTGAATGCCCGGCAGCCGCGCCTCACACTGGGTTCGGTAGCTCTCACGCCACTGGGCGCCAAGCTGGCCGGTACGCTGGTATGCACCCCGCAGCTGTACGTAGCCAGCACCACGACCAAAGTGGGCCACGCCGGCCGCTACGTGCTGACGACCTTTTGCCGGCAGCGCCGCGCGGCGGGTCTTGCGGTGCGCTCCTAGCCTAGCACGGGTACACTTCCGATGCCTTCCGATGCCGGCCCCGACAGCTACGCTTGTGGCTGTCGGGGCCGGTGGTGTGTAGCACGGGTTACATTGGCCGCCGGGCCGGATGAACGGGTAGCCCGGCGGCCGCCCGGGCACCTACTCGCCCGCGTATGCGTTGCCTGCCTCGTATCCTCCGCCTGCTGATGCCCGCTTTTGCCGCCTTCGTGGTTTTGCTCATGACCGGTACGCTGGTGCCGCGCCACGCCGATTTTCGCCCGACGCCCGACGGCGTGCCGGTGTTCGTGGTATCGAATGGCTTCCATACCGACGTGGTGGTGCCCCTGCACGAAGCGCGCACCGGGCAGGACTGGCTGCAACGCTTTGCCCAGCCGAACTGGCCCACGCGGTTTGGCAGTTATCAGTACGTAGCGTTTGGCTGGGGCAACGAGCAGTTTTACCTGCAGAGCTACGGTGGCAAGTTCCCCAAGCCCGGCACCGTGCTGCGGGCCCTGCTGCCGGGCCGCACCCTGATGCACGTCGGCTTTTACCGGCAGGCACCGCAGGCCAGCGAGCAGGTGGTGCCCCTGCGCATTTCGGTGGCGCAGTACCAGCGCCTCACGGCCTACATCGAGGGCTCTTTTGCGCCCGACTCCGTGGGCGGCTGGGCACTGCGCAATGCCGCCGGCTACACCGCCAATGACTTTTTCTTTCCCGCCCGCGGCCAATACTACGCCCTGCGCACCTGCAACGACTGGACCAACCAGGCTCTGGGCCGCTCGGGCATCCGCTCAGCATTGAAGGCCCCGCTGGCGGCTTCGGTGCTGTACCAGGCGCGCCGGGCCAGCCGGGCCGCGGACTAGGGCACTGTGCGGCCGAGACTGTACCTTCGCGGCCACATTTGAGCATCCCTTACTGACGAATGAGCGTTCAGAAACCCAGCATCCCGAAAGGCACCCGCGACTTTGGTCCCGTGCAGGTGGCCCGGCGCAACTATATTTTCGGCGTTATCCGCCGCGTGTTCGAAAAATTCGGCTTCGCCCCGCTCGAAACGCCCACGATGGAAAACCTGTCGGTGCTCACCGGCAAGTACGGCGACGAGGGCGACCAGCTGCTGTTCAAAATCCTGAATTCGGGCGACTTCGCCAAGGATGTATCGGCCGAGGACCTGACGGCCGGCTCGAAGAAAATCCTGCCCAAAGTGGCCGAAAAGGGCCTGCGCTACGACCTGACGGTGCCCTTCGCCCGCTACGTGGTGATGAACCGCGGCCAGCTCACGCTGCCCTTCAAGCGCTACCAGATCCAGCCCGTGTGGCGCGCCGACCGCCCCCAGCGCGGCCGTTACCGCGAGTTCGTGCAGTGCGACGCCGACGTGGTGGGTACCAACTCCCTGCTCTGCGAGGCCGAAATCGTGCTGATGATCGACGAAGTACTGTCGACGCTTGGCCTGACGGACTTTACCATCAAAATCAACCACCGCGGCGTGCTGTCGGGCATTTATCAGGCCTTGGGCGGCGTAGGCAAGGAGTCCGACCTGTTCGTGGCCATCGACAAGCTCGACAAGATCGGGCGCGAGGGCGTGACGAAGGAGCTGCTGGAGCGCGGCTTCCCGCAGGAGGCCATCGACAAAGTGTTCCGGTACCTGGAAGTCGGCGGCTCGTTCGATGCCAAACTGAGCACCCTGCGCGAGGCTTTCGGGCAGGACGGCGTACTAGCCGATACTACGGCCGGCCCGGCCAAGGGCCTGCAGGATTTGACCGAAGTACAGGACTACCTGCGCGACTTCGGCTTTGAGCACTTCGAGCGGCTCGATTTCGACGTGACCCTGGCCCGCGGCCTCTCCTACTACACCGGCTGCATCTTCGAGGTGAAGGTGAACAACGTGCAGATGGGCAGCATCTCGGGCGGCGGGCGCTACGACAACCTGACCGGCGCCTTCGGCCTGCCCGGCCTCTCGGGCGTGGGCTTCTCGTTCGGCGTCGACCGCATCTACGACGTGCTCGAAACCCTGGAGCTGTTCCCGGCCGACGCCGTGGCCGCCCCGCTCTGCCTCATTGCCAACTTCGACGCCGAGGGCCGCGCCACCGTGCTGCCCCTGCTGCGGGAGCTGCGCCAGGCCGGCCTCTCCGCCGAGCTGTACCCGGAAGTCGCCAAGCTCAAAAAGCAGTTCGAGTACGCCGATAAGCGCGGCATCCGCTTTATGATTCTGGCTGGCCCGGAAGAACGCGCCAACGGCCAGGTGAAGCTGCGCGACATGCGCGCCGGCTCGGAGCAGACCGTGCCCGCCGCCGAAGTGCTGAAGACGCTGCAAGGGCTGGCATGAACCCGCCGCTGAACCGGGCCGATAAGCTCCTGGGAGTCGGCACCTTACTACTGCTGGGGCTGGCGGGCTATTGGCTCGGCCGGCCCCAACAGGTGTTTCGGGCCCCGGTGGCGGCTGAAGTCTGGGCCGGTGAACCGGCCCCGCTGGCGTCTACCACGATGGAGAACAACCAAGTGGTAGCTGTGGACAGCGTCTCCGCTTTAGTGGCAACCGATGCCGAGCTACCCCAGGAGTTGCAGGAAACTTCCGTCGACACGACCATGCGCTTCGATACCTTCGACCCGCTCGAAGGCGACTCGCTAGCCCATCCGCACACTTACCGCCGCTACCTCGGTACGCTGAACGGGCAGCCCATCGTCGTGCATTTGTCGATTCGGACCAACCTGAAGGTCAAATCTTATCAGGAATACCCGGCGGGCAGCTGGTACTACCGCTACGCCCGGCAGCCAGCCGAGCACCAACTACTGTTCCGCCGCTTGCAAAATGGCCAACTGGTGCTGACGGAACGAGTCCCCGACGATGTTCCAACGGCCGATACATCCCGCGCAACATGGCAATGGCAGTTCAGTTGGCCGCTCCGCCGTCAGCTGCAGGGGCGCCGCCGGGCCGTACACGGCACGCGGCAACAGGTGATACCGCTGCGCGAGGACTATTCCCAAGCCGTGCGCTACGAGTTGCTCCGGCTGACGGCCTATCGCCAAGCGTGGTGCGAGGGAATCAGAAACGTTTATTATTCCACCGAATTTCCTCACCTACTCAGCGCTGATTCGCTGCGCCTGGCCCGTTGGCAGGCGCCGCCCCCGGCTGCCCGGCGTGATTCCATGCGCCACTGGCCAGAGGGGTGCGGGCAAGTCAGCCACTCGTATAGTGTAACGCTTAACGATTACGGGCTGTTTTCTTACAACGTCCGGGAGGAGGGCTATTACTTCGGCGCCCACCCCGAACACGATCAGACAGGATTTATCGTGGACCTGACCACCGGCCGGGGGTGGCAGGTGGAGGAACTGTTGCGGCCCGGTACCGAGGCAGCCCTGCTCCGGCTGCTGGCCCGCCATCTGCGGCAAGACTACCCCGACTTGACGGAGGAAGAAGGGTGGAACTGGCAGGACGTACCCCCACTGCCCAGTTCCGTTACCTTCACCCCTGCCGGCCTGTACGCCGGCTACGGCGACTACGCGCTGGCGCCCTATGTGGCGCATTACGCCGACCATACCATCATCCCCTACCAGGAGCTGCGCCCCCTCGTGCGCCCCGGCACCCCACTGGACCGCATGCTAAAGGCCCGCGGTATCTGAACCAAAAAACGGCCCCGCCAGCAGTGGCGGGGCCGTTTTTAGTTCGTGGCCGAAGCGGCTGATAGTCAGCCGAAGCCCCTGGATACTCGGCAAATCACATTTGATGCCCGGCAGAAGCCACTTGATGCTCGGCAGATGGCATTTGATACTTGGCAGATGACATTTGATGCTAGGCAGCTAACTCTAAATGCTCGACAGATGACGCTAAATAGTCGGCAGCACAAGCTAAATGCCCGGCAGCCAAGCCCCGATATCCCGCAGCCGGCATCCGATACCCGGCAGCCCCACCCCACTACCCACCGACGCCAGATACATTTCACTCCCCCTCTCCCTAAGGAGAGGGGCCGGGGGGTGAGGTCCCACGAGCCCGGGAGGTGAGGTACCCCGCAAATTCGTAGCTTCCGCCTCCCAAACGGCCGCCCACCCCGCGCCGCTCCTCCTTCCCACCCATGTCCGACACGTTTACCCTCAGCCCCACCACTTACCTCGACCTGCCTACCCTGGAGCAAGTGCTCCGCCAGCAGCGCCCCCTGGCCCTGAGCGACGAGGCTCGCCAGCGCATCGAGCACTGCCACCGCTACCTGCACGAGCGGCTGGAGCAATCCGACGCGCCGGTGTACGGCATCAACACCGGCTTCGGGGCGCTGTGCAACACCAGCATTTCGCCCGAAGACCGGGGCCAGCTGCAGCGCAACCTGATGATGTCGCACGCCTGCGGCACCGGGGCCGAAGTGCCGGCCGAGCTGGTGCGCCTGATGCTGCTGCTCAAGGCTCAAAGCCTGAGCTACGGCCACAGCGGCGTGCAGCTGGCCACCGTGCAGCGCCTGCTCGACTTCTACAACCGCGGCATTCATCCGGTGGTGTACCAGCAAGGCTCCCTGGGCGCCAGCGGCGACCTGGCCCCGCTGGCTCACCTGTGCCTGCCGCTCATCGGCCTGGGCGAAGTGCACTTCGAAGGCTACCGCCTCGCCGCCGCCGACGCCATGCACCTGTTCAGCTGGCAGCCCATCGAGCTGAAAGCGAAGGAAGGGCTGGCCCTGCTGAACGGCACGCAGTTTATGCTGGCCTACGCCGTGCACACCGCCCTGCGTACCCGCCGCCTGCTGCTGGCCGCCAACGTTATCGGCGCCCTGTCGCTGGAAGCCTTCGACGGCCGCCCCGAGCCCTTCGACGAGCGGCTGCACCGCATCCGGCCGCACGTAGGGCAGCTGGCCGTGGCCCGGCATCTGCGCGAGCTGCTGGAGGGCAGCGAACTGCAGCGCCAAACCAAAACCGCCGTGCAGGACCCCTACTCCTTCCGCTGCATTCCGCAGGTGCACGGCGCCTCCCACGACGCGGTGCAGTACGTGAGCGGCGTGGTGGAAACCGAGTGCAACGCCGTCACCGACAACCCCAACATCTTCCCCGAAAGCGACGCCATCCTGTCGGGCGGCAACTTCCACGGCCAGCCGCTGGCCCTGGCGCTGGATTTTCTGGCTATAGCCGTAGCCGAGCTAGGCTCGATTTCGGAGCGCCGCACCTACCAGCTCATCAGCGGGCAGCGCGGCCTGCCGCCTTTCCTAGTGGCCGAGCCGGGCCTGAACTCCGGCCTGATGATTCCGCAGTACGCGGCGGCCAGCATCGTGAGCCAGAGCAAGCAGCTGTGCACCCCGGCCTCGGTGGACAGCATCGTGAGCAGCAACGGGCAGGAAGACCACGTGAGCATGGGCGCCAACGCGGCTACCAAGGCCCTGCGCGTCATCGAAAACACTGAGCAGGTGCTCGGCATCGAGCTGCTGAACGCGGTGCAGGCCTTGGCCTTCCGCCGCCCGTTGCGTAGCTCGGCCGCACTAGAACGGGTGGTGGAAGCGTTTCAGGCGCAGGCGCCCTTTATTGCCCGCGACCGGGTGCTCTACCCCGATCTGCACGCCGCCGCCCAGTTTGTGCGCACGTTCGAGTGGGCATAACTGCCGCGGATGCGGTGCTCCATGCGTAAGTTGGAATGATGAACGATAAGAACCGGCTGCCCCGCCTGGGCTGGCGCCAGTTGCTGCGGGGTTGGGCAATGTTTCTGGCGTGCTGGCTCGGGGCGCAGGGCCTGGCCGTAGCCCAGCTGTGCCCCAACGACTCGCCCGGGGCCACCTCTTGCTTTCGGGTATACGATGATGCCACGGGCCAGCCGCTGGACATTCCCAACCAGCCCGTCACGGTGCTCTGCGCCAACTCCCGCATCCGCCTGCGCGACTGCAGCGGCGAGAATTTTATCCGCGGCACCATTTTCTACGCCTTGGGCTGCACGCCCGGCGCCGCGCTCAATGCGGACTCTATCCGCACCGTTCCCCCGACGACCGGGCCGCTGATCATTCAGCAGAACACGCCCAATCCGCACCCGGGCCAGCCCGGTTTCCCGGGCGGCGCCGGCATCCTCTTTTCGCGCCGCTTTGAAGTGCGGGAGCGTCCGCAGCCCGACTTTACGGTGGCCTACTGTGGCAGCACCAATGCGCAAATTCAGGTCACGCTGAGCACCATGCAGGCCAACGTGCGCTACGAGGTGCAGGTAGGCACCGGGCCGCGCCAGCCCGTTACGCAGGCCTCGGCCACCTACACCGTGACGCCCGGCGCTACCACTGTCCGGGTGTTTGGCAACTACACCGACGCCCGCATCTGCGAGGGCATGTCGGAAAAGACCTTCGCCCCGCCGCCGGCTCCCCGCGCACCGGTATTGCAGCGCCTGACGGTACAGGCCACTGGTTTGGAGCTGGCGTTTGCGCCCCTGCAAAACGATTACCGCTACGTGCTGGAGCAGGACGGCGGCACCGGTACTTTTACGACGGTGGCCACTATTCCCTCGTCGGCCACTACGTTCACGGTGCCCAACGGCAACCTCAACAGCTGCTACCGCCTGCGCCTGACCGACGCCTGCGGCATTTTGTCGCTGCCCTCGGCCCCGCTCTGCCCCATCGATTTGAGCGTGGCCTCTGCCAACCGGCAAAACCAGCTGAGCTGGGCCCAGACCGCGGGCAGCCCCGTAACGGGCTACGACGTGCGGCGCAATGCGCAGCCCTTGGCCACCGCGCCGGCCAGCGCCCGCACCTACACTGATTCCGACGTGACCTGCGGCGTGACGTATCAGTACCAGGTCGTAGCGCGCACGGCCGCGGGCGTGTCAGAGTCGGCGGTGCGCAGCGTGCAGACCGTAGCCAGCCAGGCCGCCCCTGCACCGCTGCTTACGGCCTCGTTCCGCCCCGATGGCACCGTGGAAATCAACACCCAGACGGCCGTCAGCGACACGGCCAGCCGCCTGCTGGTGCGCCGCACGCTGGGCAGCACCACCGCCGACGTGCCCGTGAGCCGCCAGCGCCCGGTACTGGACCAGCCTGGCCTGGTGACGCCCGAACTGGTGCCTTGCTACACCTCCCGCCTCTCCGACCCCTGCGGCAACGTGTCGACCGAAGGCCCTAGCGCCTGCCCGCCCGTGCTGGCCGCCGAAGCCGCCGACCGCGACGGTAACCAGGTGCAGGTGCGCTGGAGTGCGCCGGCGGGCCAGGGCAGTGGCTGGAGCTACCGCCTGTTGCTGCTCGATGCCGGTGGCCAGGTGCTCAGTACCAGCTCCCTCAACGGTAGCGGCGCCCCCATCCTCGCGCCCGCCCCGCCCAACGACCGGCAGGTACTGCGCTACCGGCTGGAGGCCACGTCCAGCACGGGGCTGGTCGTATATAGCAACGTCGCGCAACTGGTGCGTCAGGTAGTTGTAACCATTCCCAACGCCTTCACCCCGAACGGCGACGGCCTCAACGACGTGCTCGAAATCAAGGGCCGCTTCCTGACCACGTTCACCTTCCGGCTCTTCGACCGCAACGGCCTGGAGGTCTTTCGCGCCACCGACCGCACCCAAACCTGGAACGGCAAGGTGCGCGGCGTGCAGGCGGCGCCGCAGGTGTTCAGCTACCAGTTTACGGCCACCGACGAAGCGGGCCAGCCGGTGGTGCGCCGTGGCACGGTCACGATTTTGCGCTAGGCTCCGCGTAAGATTCCGGCGGTGTACTTTTGCCGTCCCGGCAGCGGCGTCCAGTCGCTGCCGAGGCATTTTCCTTCCATTCTCCCCGCAAAACTCCCCTGCCAGATGTTTGATATGATGGGCATGATGGGTCGCCTGAAAGACCTGCAAGAGAAAGTAAAAGTAGCCCAGGACGAATTGCAGCACATCACCGCCACGGCCGAGGCCGGCGCGGGCATGGTGCGCGCCACCGCCAACGGCAAGCGGCAGCTGCTGAAGCTGGAAATCGACGAGTCTTTGCTCACGCCGCAGGACCGCGATATGCTGGCTGACCTCGTGGTGGCCGCTGTCAACAAAGTAATGGACGAGGCCGGCGACAAGGCCAAGGACCACCTCAAGCAGCGCACCCAGGGCCTGCTGCCCAATATTCCCGGTCTCGACCTGAGCGGTTTTGGCCTCTAATGAGTTAGCCGAGGCTGGCTACGCGGCCGACGTGGCCGTGGTCATCCTCAACTGGAACGGCCGGCGCTGGCTGGAGCAATTTCTCCCGTCGGTGCTGGCCCATTCCGATGGCGCCCGCATCGTGGTGGCCGACAACGCTTCCACCGACGATTCCGTCGCGTGGCTGGCGGCGCATTACCCGCAGGTGCAGGCACTGGTACACGCCGACAACCTTGGCTTCTGCGAAGGCTACAACCACGCCCTCGGTCAGCTGCCCGAGTATCGCTACTACGTACTGCTCAACTCCGATGTGGAAGTAACGCCCGGCTGGCTACGCCCGCAGCGGCAGCTGCTGGAAGAGCGCCCCGCCGTGGCCGCCGTGCAGCCCAAAATCCGCGCCTTCCACGCCAAAGCCGACTTTGAATACGCCGGTGCCGCCGGTGGCTACCTCGACCGCCTGGGTTACCCCTTCTGCCGCGGCCGCCTGTTCGATACCCTGGAAGCCGACCAGGGCCAGTACAACGACCCGCGCCCCGTAGCCTGGGCCACCGGCGCCTGTATGATGGTGCGCGCCGCCGCCTGGCACGCCCTTGGCGGCCTCGAACCGGCTTTCTTCGCCCACATGGAGGAAATCGACCTGTGCTGGCGCTTGTGGAACGCCGGTCACGAGGTATGGTACCACGGCGGCAGCACGGTGTACCACGTGGGCGGCGGCACGCTGCACAAGTCTAACCCGCGCAAGACTTACCTGAACTTCCGCAACGGCTTGGCGCTGCTCTACAAGAACCTGGCGCCCGGCGAGCTGTGGCCCACCTTGCTCAGCCGCGTCTTCCTCGATTGGGTAGCGGCGGCGCAGATGCTGGCCAAAGGCGAAACCGGCGACGCTCGCGCTGTGCTGCGGGCCCACTGGCATTTCTGGCAGAAGCTCGGCTACTGGCGGCAACAGCGGCTGCTGGCCAAGCCACGGCTGCGGGCGGCCGAGCGGCCGGGCACGTACAACGGCAGCCTGGTATGGGCGTATTTCGCGCAAGGCAAGCGCCGCTTCAGCGAGCTGCTTTCCTGACTCGTCCAAAGTCCACATCTGCCGCGTCCGTTTTCAGCCATAAAAAAAGCGGCTCCGGGCGAAAACGCCCGAAGCCGTGTCTTTGAATGCAGGATGACCGCGGGCTACAAGTCCCACACCGTGCTGCGCTGCTGGCGCAGGGCGCGGCGCACGTTTATCCAGAAAGCCAGGGCGAAATACAGCACGATGGGCGAGCCAAACGTGAAGAACGAAGCGTAGATAAAGGACAGGCGCACGCTGCGCGTGGAAAAGCCAATCCGGTTGCCCAGGGCGCTGCACACCCCGAAGCTTTGCTGCTCGATAAAATCCGTGATGCGTTTCATAGCTGGGTGAAGTTCAGGGCAGTTCCGCCGATAAGTTAACTTGCTGGCGGTTCTCAGGCAAGGTCAGCCGCGGGCAAAGTTCGCCGCTGGTGTGTCCAAAGTGCCGCAATTTGCGTTAAGGGAGCTGATTTTGCCGACTGATTTGATTTGCATGAACGTTTCGCGCCACGCGCTAGTACGCCTACTGACCACCGCTTCAGTTGCTTCGCTCCCTGCTTGTACGCTGCCCCGTATGCTGCGGGTTGCGCAGGAAGGGCAGCAAGTACAGGTACGCCCGCCGGTACTCGAGGCCAACGGCGAGCGGGTGCTGGCCGAAGTGGAGGTGCGCGTGCCCGCCGCCCACCTGCATAAAGGCGCCGTGTACGAGCTGCCGCTGCGCTACCGCTACGACAACGGCCTGCGCGAGGACACGGCGGGCACCGTGCGCTTTCTGCTCGGCGACTACCTCTACGACGAGGAGGATAAGAACTTCCTGATTGCCCGCAAGCCCATTCAGTTTCCCTACGAGCCGCGCAAAAATCCCGGCCAGCTGGTAGCCGTGCCCCAGGCCCGCGAGCTGAAACCCGGCGGCAAGGTGCTCAAAGCCGAAAAGGAGCTGGTGCTGGCCCGCGGCGTGGTGCTGCCCAGCCGCCTGGTGGTACGCGAAGTGGAATCCATCACTTACCTGCCCGAAGAAGCCAGCCTGGAAGGCGGCGGCACGCGCGTGCTGCCTTTTTTCTTCGATCAGGGCCAGTACGCCATCCGTAACTACCTCGGCACCAACGTGGCGGCGCTGGAAGAATTCATTGAGGCCAACCAGCACACCCAGAAGGTGATGATTGTGGCCGGCCACTCGCCCGATTCGCTTGACTCGCACGACGCGCGCCTGGCCGATAAGCGTGTGCAGGCCCTGCAGAAGTACTACCAGAAGCGCCTCGACACCGACTCGTACCTGAACTCGCTCAAGTCCGTCAAGTTCGAAACCATTGCCTACCACCGCCGCTGGGATTTGTTTCTGAGCAAGGTGCAGAGCTCGGCCCTGACGCCGGCGCAGCAGGATTCCATCATCGGCATCATCAATGACACGCCGGGCAGCTGGGCGCAGAAGGAAAAAGCCCTGCACCAGCTTTCCTACTTCGATTACCTGGAGCAGTACATCTACCCGGTGATGCGCTTTGGCACCGTGGCCGTGCGCTACACCGCGCCCAAGCGCCTGCAGTCGGAGATTTATGTTCTCTCCAAGAAAATCGTGGAGAGACAGATCGAGGCGGATGCCCTGACGCCGGAGGAGCTGCGCTACTCGGCCACGCTCACGCCGCTGCTGGCCGAAAAGCAGCGCATCTACGAAACCGCCGTGGCTACCTCGGGCCGCTGGGAGGCTTACCACAACCTGGGCGTGGTGCTGCTGGAGCGCGCCGACAAGGAAGTGAGCGACAAAGTGCGCCGGGCCTACCAGCGCCGCGCCGCCACCAACTTCACCCTGGCGGCGCACCGCAACCCCACGGCCGAAATGTTCTACCACGTGGCCACCGCCTGGCACCGCGCCGGCGACCGGCTCGAAGCCCTGCAGAACTACGACTACGCCATCAAGCTCGGCGGCCCCAAGCCCGTTCTCGACAAGGTCTTTGCCGACAAAGCTGCCTTGGAAATCGAAATCGGGCAGGTGGAGGACGCCATACGCAGCATGAGCTTCAGCGCGCCCGGCTACCAGAACACCATGAACCGCGCCCTCATCTACCTGCTGAAGGAAAACTACGACGGCGCCGCCCAGATTTACCAGCAGGCCCTCACCGATAAGCCCAACGACCCGCAGGCCTACTACTGCCTGGCCATCGTGGCCGCCCGCCAGCAGCGCGACGGCGAAGTGGGCCAGTACCTGCGCCGCGCCGTGCAGCTCGACCGCAGCTACGCCCAAAAAGCCGTGGAGGACCTGGAATTCCGCAACTACGCCACAAGCAAGGTATTTACGGAGGCGTTGCGACAGTAAATAGCGCCGGATTGATGGTACTGGGACAAAAGACCGTCATTCCGAGCGCAGCCGAGGAATCTCGCCTGATAGTAGACTTAATCGTTGCACAGAGATTAGTATCGAACATCAGCACGCGAGTTTCCTCGGCTGCGCTCGGAATGACGGCCAAGGGTTATGCTCCAGCAAGGCTGACACTGCCCGCTTAGTCCTTAAAGAACAAACATGGGTTTGCCCACTCCCGCCTAGCATTGTAGCTTTACGGGCCGGTTCCTTGCGGGCCGGCCTGTTTTTCATTGACCCGACTTTTTCTTTCCTGACATCTACATGCGGACGATCCAATTCCGGGAAGCCCTGCGCGAAGCCATGTCCGAGGAAATGCGCCGCGACGCGAGCATTTTCCTGATGGGCGAAGAGGTAGCCGAATACAACGGCGCCTACAAAGTAAGCCAAGGCATGCTCGACGAGTTTGGCCCCGAGCGCATCATCGACACCCCGATTGCCGAGCTGGGCTTTGCCGGCATCGGCGTGGGTGCCTCGATGAACGGCCTGCGCCCCATCATCGAGTTCATGACCTTCAACTTCTCGCTGGTGGCCATCGACCAGGTCATCAACTCCGCGGCGAAGATGATGTCGATGTCGGGCGGGCAGTACACCTGCCCCATCGTGTTCCGCGGCCCGACCGGCAACGCCGGCATGCTCTCCTCGCAGCACTCGCAGAACTTCGAGAACTGGTACGCCAACACCCCCGGCCTGAAAGTGGTGGTTCCCTCGAACCCCTACGACGCCAAGGGCCTGCTGAAAGCCGCCATCCGCGACAACGACCCGGTGATTTTCATGGAGTCGGAGCTGATGTACGGCGACAAGGGCGAGGTGCCGGAAGAGGAGTACATCCTCGAAATCGGCAAAGCCAACATCGTGCGCCAGGGCAAGGACGTGACGCTGGTGTCGTTCGGCAAGATGATGAAGGTGGTGTACGCCGCCGCCGACGAGCTGGCCAAGGAAGGCATCGAAGCCGAAGTAATTGACCTGCGTTCGGTTCGCCCCATCGACTACGCTACCCTGGTGGAATCGGTGAAGAAGACCAACCGCATGGTAGTGGTAGAGGAAGCCTGGCCGCTGGCCTCCATCAGCTCGGAGCTGGCCTACCACGTGCAGCGCTACGCCTTCGACTACCTCGATGCGCCCATCCGCCGCGTGACCTCGGCCGACGTGCCGCTGCCCTACGCCCCCACCCTCATCGAAGCTGCCCTGCCGAACGTGGGCCGCACGGTGAAGGCCGTGAAAGAGGTGCTGTACCGCTAATCCAGCCTTTTCAGCTGCTCGCTGATCTGAAACCGCCCCGTTGGTCGCTGACCAACGGGGCGGTTTCGTGTTTGTGCCCTAATGCTGAGCTACTCTGCAGCGCTCAGGGGCCGCATAGAAGTCGGCGGCAGCTTGCGGCCCAACAAGGTGCGTCCGCCCAACTCCAGATGCGCCTGCGTGTAGCTGGACAAGCTTAGGCATAAGGCCAGAAACAGGACGTAGGCGCCGGTTAGTATCAGCCTCTGCTGCCGCGAGCAGGCCAACCAGCGCCAATGGGCTGGCCAGGCAAAACATAGGGCAGCGTAAAGCAGCAGGTGCAAAGGCAGCAGAAAACGGCACTCCATGCTTACCGGCACCATGAACGCGCACGGCACCAGCAGCACGGCCAGCGTCAGCCACTCGTGCAGTGGCCGGCGGCGCCAGCGCGCCCGCAGCAGCACCAAGCCGGCGGCAAACAGCGCGGTAAAATTCAGCACGACCAGCCCGAGCGTCGGGGTGTACACCTGCGCTACATAGGGCGTGGTGTACTGCACATCGAGGCCGTTGAAGAGGTGCAGCAGGCTTTGGCGGGCCACCAGCGCCGGGTGCCGCCGCGCGAAGCCGAGGAACTCCGGCACCGAGGTGAACCACATCGGCTGCTCGGCCTGCACGAGGCGGCGCCCTTCCTGGTCCACGAAAAACATGACCGGCTCGGGGTAATCGAGGCCGATGTTGGTTTCGTAACGCTGGTGAATGAGGCCAAACCAGAGCTTGGCGGGGTACAGCGTGCCAGGCGGGATGTTCTGGTCCTGCGCCAGCACCAGCGGCGTATCACGCTGGAAATGCCGCTGGTTGATGATAAGCTGCGGGCCGAGCACCAGCGCCGCGCCCACGGCCAAGGCCAGCAACTGAAGCAGCACCGCCCGCCGGCCGGGCAGCGCCGGACGAGTCAGCAGCACGCCGAGCACGAACGGCACCGACGCCAGGTAGATCGGCCGCACATTCGTGGCGGCGGCCACGCACGCGCCGGCCAGCAGCAGCCAGCGCAGCCGCCCGGAGCCGTAGAGCAGCCAGAGGCCGGCCCCGAGCAGCCACAAGGCGGGGAAGTCGCTGAGGGTAAAGTTGAAATGGTCGCGCCAGAAGAGGAAGCCCAGCCCGGCAAACGCCAGCCGGCGCCGCCAGCTAATCGGGCTTGCGTCGCCCCGCACGGCCTGCCACAGGCCTGGCCCAATCAGCCCGAAACCCAGCGCTGCGGATACCGCGCCCTGCAGCCGCCCAAACACGATGGGCGGAATATGGGTGAAGTAGTGCACGGCGTGCAGCGGGTAGAGCAGCAGCGGGTAAAAGTAGCCGCGCATGCTGTTATCGTAGCTGAACAACGAGGTGCTGCCGCCCTTGTGGAAGTAGGCCGCCACGGTCCAGTACTGCTTGGCATCGAAAGCCAGGGCATCGAACCCCGAAAACGGCAGGTAGAGCAGGTAGAGGCCCAGAATCAGCAACGCGCCGGCTCCGTAAGGCCGCCACCACTGCGGCGCCTTGCCCCAGGCAGTCCAGCGGTGAGCTAGCAGACGACGCATAACGGAAATAGTAAGCGGAAAAAGAATGCGCAGCAGCCGAGGCCGCCTAGGGCCAGAGTAGCCGCGGCCCGTTGGTCATGTGCCACAGCGTATTGGCCGAAAGCACCAGGCAGCCGAGCACGAACACGACGTACGCCGCAGCCACCGGCCAGCGCAGAAAAACGGTGCGCCAGTCGCGCGGCCAGAGGAAGCACACCACGGCGTAGAGCAGCAGGAATACGGGAATGAAAAACCGGCATTCTACGGCCGTGGGAATAGACAGCGCGCACGGCCCCACCACTACCAGCAGCGCCAGCCACTGCAACGGCGTGAGGCGGCGGTGCCGGCGGTGGAGCAGCACCAACGCCGCCGCGAAGAGCACCGTGTAGTTCAGCACCGACAGCGGCAAGGTAGAGCCGTGCACCCGCGGCGCGTAGGGCGTGGCGTATTTTAGGTCGAAGCCGTTGAACGTGTGGCGGGCGTACAGGGCCAGCATATCGGCGGGGTAATGGCGCACGGCGGTGAAGTAGTGGCCGAAGTCGCGCAGGCCGTAGACGTACGAAATATGCTCCTGGTCCATGATGCGCTGCCCGATGGGGTCGACGTACATCACGCGCGGATCGGGGTACGCGGGGTCGATGGTGGTTTCATACTTCTGCACGGCCAGGCCCCAGGCCAGCTGCGACAGGTACAGACTCTGGGGCTTGGCGGGGTTTTTCCAGGCCAGCACCAGCGGCGTCCACTGCCCGAAGTGGCGCACATTGATGGCCAGCTGCGGTGCGCCCACCAGGGCCATACCAAGCAGAAAAGCGGCTACCCCGCGCCCAATCAGCGGCCAGGAGTAGCGACGGCGCGCCAGCCAGCTACCCGCTATCAGTAGCAGCCCGGCGCTGCCCACGTACACCGGGCGCATATTCACGGCGGCCATGCACAGCGCCCCCGCCAGCAGCAGCCATCCCGGCCGGGGGCCGCGGCGCAGCACCAGCAGCAGGGCTGCTAGCAGCAAAGTCAGCGACAGAAAATCGGAGAGCGGAAAATTGAAGTAGTCGCGCCAGAACAGAAAGCCTAGCCCGGCAAACGCCAGCCGGCGACGCCAGCTTAGGAGCTGCCCCCCTACCACAGCCTGCCACAGGCTCGGGCCTATCCAGCCAAACAACAAGGCCGCCAGCCCGGCCCCTACCACCCGCGAAAAGGTCAGCGGCTCGATGTGCGACACGTACGACGCCGCGCGCAGGGGAAACAGCAGCAGCGGCAGCAGGTAGCCGCGGATGGAGCTATCGAACGAAAGCAGATTGAAGCGCTTGGTTTCGTAGTAAAAGCGCCCGGTCAGTTCCCAGTAGATATTGGAATCGAAGTAAATGGCCTGATACGCCGTGCTGAACAGGTACAGCAGGTAGCCCAGCAGCAGGACGAGGGCGAGGCGGCGGACAGTGGCGGCGTCGGAAGCGCCGGGTGGGGCAAACAAGGACATTCTACCGCAAAGGTGTACCTTTTGGGCCGAGCTTACCCCAGGCTTCTGCTTTCCCACGCCGCTTTCCATGAATAACCGCCTGCACCTGCGCTTCGAGCAGCTTGAGCGCGCCACCGAACAACTTCTGCAAGACGCCGAGCGCCTCGGCGAGCGGGCTTACACCGCCCCGGCCGCGGGCCAATGGTCGGCGGCGCACGTGGTGCACCACTTGGCGGCGTCGGAAGTGGGCATCGGGCAGTATTTGCAGCACAAGCTGCTGGAGCAGGATCAGCTGCGCAAAGGCAACCTGGGCATGAAGCTGCGCGCGGCCCTGCTGCGGCTGATGCTGCGCCTGCCGGGCCTGAAGTTCAAGGCCCCGTCGCGGGTGGCGGCCCTCACTCCCACCGACACGCAGGAGCTGCCGCCTTTGGCCGACATGCGCCAGCAATGGGGCTCGACGCGGCGCCACCTGGAGCAGCTGCTCAACGAATTTCCCGGCCCGCTGCTGCACCGGGCCATCTTTAAGCACCCGCGCGTGGGCATGCTCACCATCGAACAGACACTGGACTTCATGCTCGACCACGTGCTGCACCACCGCCAGCAGCTAGCCCGCATCAGCAAAGCCCTGAGCCAACCCACACCGGCCGCTAAATAGCTACGCGCCCCAAACGCCCACGGCCCGGCTGAGTACAGTGCTCAGCCGGGCCGTGGGCGTTTGGGGCAGGTCGTTACTCGGCTTTTTTTCGCTCGATATCGGCATAGGTGCTGTGGCGCTCCAGCTTGCTCAACGCTTCGGCCAGCTCGGCGGGTGGCGTGGCCAGCTTGCGCTGGCGCAGGTCCAGCCACGCGCCGTCGACGGTGATGACGGCGGCTTCGCGGCCATCCTGCTTGTACACCGTGTGCACGATGCGCCAGCGGCTGCCGTCGGGGCTCAGGCCGGCCAGCTGGGCCCCTACTTTGATGGTCTCGTTCGGGTTGACTTCCTTCAGAAAGCGCGTGTCCTCGCGGAACAGGATGGGGCCGATGCCGAGCTGGGCAAACTTGGCCAGCGGAAAGCCTTCGTCGGTCAGGAAATCGAGGCGCAGCTGGGCGGCGTAGTCGTTGTAGGCCGAGTGGCGCATGTGGCCGTTGGGGTCGAGGTCGGCCCAACGGATGGGGTACTGCTTGGCGTATTGCATAAGGCGGGGTTGGCGAAGAATAAGCCCGGGCGGGGCCGCAAGGCGTCATAACCGCGGCCCGGGGCCGGATGTTTAGCCGATGCGGGTCAGGCGCACCAGAAACTGCTGCTGGTCGTCCTCGTCCACAAATTCCACTTCGTAGCCGGCCGCTTCGGCGTAATCCTGCACGATGGTGGGGTCGGCGAAAAGCCAGTGGAACATGGGGCCGGTCTGCTCCTGGTAGCTCATCTGGTACTCCACTTCGCCGTAGTACGGCCCGTTCAGATCGAACACCAACGCGCCGTCCTCGTCTTCGTAGAGGTAGCTGATATCGGAGCTGGTAGCCAGAATCTGCCCACCGGGATTGAGCAGGGGGTGCGCCAGCTGCAGGAATTTCTCCAGCCCCTCGAGCGTGCCCGTCAGGCCGAGGCCGTTCATGAGCATCAGAATGGTGTCGTACCGCTCGTCGGTGCTGCGGGTGCTCAGCTCGAAGATGTCGTGGCGGGCTACTTCCTGCACGCCGCGCTGCTGCATCACCTGCACCGCCCCGGCCGATACGTCCACGGCCTTCACGCTGAAGCCGCGGTTTTGCAGCTCCAGGGCGTGCGCGCCGGCGCCGGCCCCGAGGTCGAGCACGCGGCCGCGGCACTCGTCGAGGGCAGCGCGCTCCAGCTCGGGCATTTCCCAGAGCGTGCGGAAAAAGTACTGCGCGGGCAGGGGCTCATCCTCGGCCACGTTGCTGTGCACGGTGATGGTGGCCTTGGCGTGGCCGCCGACGAAGTCGAGCAGCGCGGCGCCGATGGGGTCGAAGGTGTCAGACATGTTGGGTATCAGGAATTGGGGAGGAGGCTACAGGTGAACCCGTTTTAGCCAAGGCCCACGGCCTCCTACCTAGAAGCGGCGAATGAGTACTACGCCGATCAGCAGCAAAAGTACACCGGCTATCCGGCCGGGCGACAGGCGCTGAATGGGCAGGCCAAACAGGCCGAAATGGTCGAAGAGCACCGACAGCAGCAGCTGCCCGGCAATGAGCAGCCCGAAGGTGAGAGCCACGCCCAGCCGCGGCGTGAGCAAAGTGACCGAACCCACGTAGCACGCCCCGATAACGCCGCCCAGCCACACCGAAGGCGGCTGCGTGCGCACGGCTTCGGGGATGCTGCTCAGGCGCATGCCGGCGGCCAGCGCGATGATGAGCAAGGTGAGCGAACCGACGATAAACGACGCAAATGCCGCCACTACGGGGCCGTCGGTGGCGCGGGCCAGGCGGGAGTTCAGCGCGGCCTGCACGGGCAAGAGGGCGCCCATGCTCACGGCGAGCAGCATCAGCAGTAAACGATTCATGCGGAAGGTGGGAAACAGAAAAAACGCGCAAAGGTAGCCACAACTTCCCGCTTGCCCGTTGGGTTAAGCAGTTATTGGCTCAACCCTACTCCGCTGATGGCTTCTTCCGCCTCTGCCCCACGCTACACCAAGGCCACGCTGCCCACCAAAGTCTGCGCCACCTGCGGGCGGCCGTTTGCCTGGCGTAAGAAATGGGCGCGGTGCTGGGACGAGGTAAAGTACTGCGGCGAAAAATGCCAGCGCACTAGACAAAAGCCTATTTCCAGCTAAATTAAGCTGTTTTGCCCCCCTATCAAAGGAGCATGTATCAATTTTGAGCTTGGTTTGCTTCAAACAGGGGTATCAATGTTGCCCAGTGACCTAATTGAAGTCATTGCACTTTACAAGGATTTATATAGGCATTAGCAGAAACGGTAGAACATAAGGGAGTAGTATTGATACTCCTATTATGGTTGGCTTACTTTCAACTCCCTCTTGCCACCTGCCTTTAATCCGCCTCTTATAAGCTCACTGCTTGACTCTGATTCAGAAGGCGAGAAGTTGCAGCCCTCATGAGTTTGCTTTCAACCATGCCTTTTTCTGTGGCATTTGGTAAAGCTTATTCCTCCCAGCTTCTACTCATTCATTCCTGGCCCACAAAGTGCCCCCGGTACTCGACTCTCAAAACGAAGCCGGGGGCCTTTCTGGATGTAAGCTTCAATGCTGGCTCACTCATCATTTATAGCTATATTATTGAGAGAGCCACTAACTCAAAAGTCATGATCATGCTGAAATCATGGCGATGACTATACTCTAGAAGGCTAGTTCATTTGACCCTTTTATTAGACAGTATTGATATGCACAGCAATCCTTTCTGCCTTTAGCTTTGCTAAACCATGATTACGGTGCCATTGTATTTGACGTGTGTGGGACCACATCAATTGAAAACCCTCTTCTTCAAAAATCTGGTATACCTCATCTACAATATTTGATTCAGCCCAAGTCTGAGCTAATGGAGAGCCAATTACAGTAGCAAGGTATCCACCAGGTTTTATAAGCGCTTTACTATTTCTAGCAAAAGCTCTCATATCACGCAAGTAGCTTTGTTTAGCTTTCACAGGATTGTTTCTCCTTCTGCGAGCTCCAATCTCTTCCGCGTGATCATGATCAAAAGCTTCAGGGAATAACCAATAGTAAGGCAAGCGGTTGCCATACGTATAGTCTACCATACACAAGTAAGGTGGTGAAGTAATGATCGCGTCAATTGAATTTGGCAAGATGCCAAGATCTTGCGCAGAAATAGTTTTAGCATCGAGCTGATGGACTTTAATCCTCTCAAATTCCGATTTAATTTCTTTGCCTTGTTGTTCTAATAGAGCATAAGCTCTTTCGGTAATTTGAATGTTCCTATGTATCTTATTCACAAACAAGCTAATTGCATCTACATACTCAGGAGCACTGACTCCTTTTGGAAGAGGTGTATTATCAGCAAAATATGCAAAGTCTCTTCCCCTCCTTTCTGTCGAGGAATTAAGAATATCAGAAAAACATGTAGTCAAGAATAATTTGATATTATCGGACAAAGTAGAATCAATAAAACTTTTGATACGACTAAGTTCTTTTAATGTATCAGGATTATGCCACTTAACAATGTCTGCTCTCTTTGGATACAAAGACTTATCATGTTGTTTCTTTATAATATCCTTCGATATATTCTTTAGATATGCTATTTCTTCTGCGTTTAAATAACTAAACTTCGATTTCATAATCATATGAGACACAGAATTTACATCAGCAATGTGGACTTTACACCCTTGCTTGATGCACTCCATAGCCGTTACACCAGATCCGCCAAAAGGATCTAGTATGGTGTCTCCCTTCAAGCCAAGCGCAGCAATTAAGCTTGCAGGAATAGCATGCACAAAGGTCGCTGGATATGAATGCACCAGTTCATTTTTACTTAACTTAAAATCCCAATTTTGAATACTATTCAGATTAGTTCTAATATCCTCAACTCTTTTAGTTGAAAGCTTATGCCACGGCTTGCTTTTTAACCACTTTTTCAATTCAACATTTACACACTCATTGATCTTCTTTGACAGAAGGTCACCAGAGGTTTCTTTAGGGATTAAAGTTTGCATCCAGTTTGGCAAATGCGAATGCTTTAACGCTGTAGCGCTAACCTTGAAGATCATTAGACATCCCGCAGGAAGAGGCAAAAGTAACGTATCTTCATTATATCTCCTCTTCTTAACAAAAACAAAGGGTTCAAAATGATTGCTTTTTAGATGGTCTTCAAGCCATTCTGAAAAAAGTGGATTATTAATAATTCGCAACTCTGATTCATCCTCAATATTTATCTCTACTATCTTATGCGTATCAGCCAATAATCTATATTGCAAGACAAGGTCTTTAAGACTCGTGCTAAAGTGTTGTCCATTTTTTTGATGAACGGACAGACCATTTTCTATATTCTCCATTAAATTCAAAAGCCCATCATCAGTATTAAAAATCAACGATGTTCTTGAGAGACCATAATGTGTAAGCCTTCTGATTAAATGCTGCAAAAAAGCTTGTCTACCTAGCTCCTCTTCGGTAGAGTTGTAAAAACTTTTATACATGCAATATCTATAATAAAGCCACTCTTGCACACACTTGTTATCCACTTTCTTTATATATGCGGGACTGCTAGTCTGATTAGCGAGCCACTCGACTAGTTTCAAAGGCAAGCTGCGATTTATTTTTATACCCATGTACATTGAAGCCCTTGTAACATTATCAATGTTATCAAGATCTAAAGTACCCTTAATAGCAAAACCCCACTTTCCTTCACCTATTACTAATCTCGCAACTTCTTCAATATTGATAGCAATTCCAAACTGCTTAGAAACAGAAGAAGCTATTTTATTAAACCGTGGGAGCTGTGATGCGAATACAGGGATTGCATGGTTGATATTATCAGACTCTTTGTAACTAAGAATCCTATAAGATTCCAACTCATGGTCAAAGTCATTTAAGACATATTCCATAGTGTGTGCAAAGGGAGGAGTGGCGATATCATGAAACAACGCAGCCAATACCAAATGCACTCTTTCAAATTCATTCAATTTAGCTATATCAGCAAAGTAGTTCGCTAAATAAGCAACACTTATACAATGCTCCCACCTAGTAGGAGTGTTAAAATCCTTAAACTGAAAAGAATCTACATTAGACAAACGAACACCTCTCAATCTCAGAAATTCTGGAGACTTTATAAAAGGGATCAGCCATTCAGGTACACTGATTTGACCGTAAAGAGAGTCCGAGAATGTCATTCCTTTATTGCTTGGAGCGGCCCCAATTTAACAAGAAGAGGCAAACTGTTATAAGTACCTCAGGTCCAAGAGCGCTTAAAAAGCTATGAACCTTATCAGTGAATGTTGCTTTTGGTCCGAGTGCGTCAAGAGTCGTTGTAAGATACGCATATAGGCCATAGCATAGCACAAGCAATACCGTTGCAACAAGTAGACGCTTTATCCACTTATTGGTAAAAAAGCCCTGAACGCTATCTTTAGCTGAGTAAAAGTCATAAACATAGCTTTTACCCAATGAAGAGCTCACATTATTCAAGCACTCATAGACTATTGAACTGGTTCTAGACGAAACATATATACCGGACTGCGGGTACTTAAATCCAATAGTTTGCGATTCAATAATAATTTCACTTAACCGCTTTTGAACAACATTCTTAGAAAAGAACTCGGGATTAAGCTTTGCGGTTAACGCTATCAAATATAACTGCCATGGAATTCTAACATATTCATGCTTGCCAGCAAACCAGTACTCAAGGTTAATTTCTATGTGACTTTCAAAAGTTGCCAATGATGAGCTGAGCAAATCCGACAACAGCTTTTTAACAACCACTTCATGAGTGTTATTATAATCATAAAACGACAAAGTATGCAAACCCAACACCACTATTGAGAATGTGTAGTGATCAACTACGCCTGAACTAACAATTTTCGAACATTCTTTTTGGATAAAATTAATAGCATCTAAATCATACGACTTAATTGACAGCAAACCTTTTACCGCAAAGATTGTAGGAAGCAAGTACGTTGTAGCAGATTGCTGATTAGCCCCATAATAAGAATTGTCAAAGTAATCCCATCCGTTCAAATCGGCCTTAGAAGAAACCAGTTGGGTTAACAACTTTTTCTCAAAAGCCTCTTTTGAAGCTTGCCCCAACTTTACTCTTGATAAAGCAAATAATGTCTCACCTGTTTTTATTGTATTATTGTAATCACGAAGAAGATCATTCTGATTCGATGGACCCTTTTCTATCGAACGCCTTTTGTCTAGATATGATATTAACTTAGGAAGTTCCGCATTATGTGTTGAGTCATTGCTTTGTGCCAACACATATAGCGCTGCTGTTGTACCATGTATACCTCTTTGAGATCTTTCAAACTCTTGTAGGAGCTGGCCACATGCTCTAAGGTCTCTATCTACTGGGGTATTCAGTTCTTTACTCTGCTTCCCATTTTCAACTTGCTGATAAAACAAGTTAGCAATGGCTAGCTGAGATGAAGTTATATCAGATGCCTTGATCATTGAGAGAAACCTTAAGCGTTTTCAGCATCATCTGTACTTCAACAGCGAAGCCTTCGGTATTAAAATCAGTATGTCCAAGCCTTGGCAGAGATGATACATTGTTGTTTGAGCTTATTACTAAATCTTTCGACGTGGTAGTAATGCCAATTTCGTGGAAGCCCAGATGCCCAACTATTTCTCTATCCTCTTCATTAGTAGTCACAATGAATTGAAAATCACCGCCGATACTAAATGCATAGAACCATGGTGGTATATTAAACTGATTAGCTAACTGAACCACATGATCATCAATAGGAATTTTTTCTGCGTAAATAGTCGCTCCTATTGAACTCGTCTCACATAAGTCGTATAAATTTTCACCCAATCCGTCACTAATATCAGTTCCTGCTTTTCCTAATGCCTGCTTGGCAAGCGCGATTGATTTATGAAATGGCAGGCTAGGGATAGTTAAAGTATTCCTAGCCCATTGGTTCCAATTATCATCCATTACTTTTGCAGACAAGCCATGAACCGCTGCTCCAGCATTACCAATTAGTCCAGATACCCATATGATCTGGTCTGGCTTAGCCGCGTTCTTAATGAATAGCTTCCCTCCAAGTTGTTCAATCCCTATAGCAGTTCCACAAAAAGCATTTGATTTACCGAGCTTTGTATCACCACCGATTAAAGGAGTGTTATGATTATTTAACTCATACTTAACACCATCCATTAATGACCTAAAATCTTCATCACTAGAGCTCTTTTCCATCATTATTGAGGCTACAAACCCTACAGGCAGAGCCCCAGACCCAAGCAAGTCAGATATATTCGCTGCAACCAACAGCCTACCCATATCCCAATACGTAGCAAAGCCTAGCTGTTTTGAAATAGGATTAGCGTTCAAATAGTCCGTTGTGATAACAATTTTACTATCACCTATTTGTAGCACAGCGCAATCATCTTCATTTATACCTGCAATTACATTTGAGTTCTTTAACGAACTAAATGAGGATGCAAGCCAATTATGTACTCCGTCTGGGTCTAGATGTGTGCTCATATTCGCTATTGCCAAAACTTCAAGGTATTCTCAATGGAATGCGGCAAAGGGTTTGCCTTCCAGTCCAAATCAGTTATTCCCTTTGAATAACATATAGCCTTCCGCATCATTTGAGAATGAGCATTATAGGCTTCATAAATTCTGGAATTACCATTTTGGATTAAGGTAAAAATATAAGGTACACTTATGCTTCTTATTTGACTCAATGAATATGGCACCACCGGAAGCACATTATCTAGTACATTAAAGTACTGCGCATGGTTTGGAAGAAGGTGAATATGTGTGTGTGTTGTGCAAGACCCTCCTCTTTGATTTTCAAATGAGCCATGTTCAAACACTAACAGGTCTTTGAAGAAAGGATACTTCTGTTTGAATGCATCCAGTATATCAAATAATTCACTTACAGCTTCATGCGGCATTGAGGCTAGACTATCATAATGATTCAAACTAGCTAACATAGCATGTCCATCGACCATTGGCCCTATCGTTGGCAGTAAAGCAAAGTGACCAAATCTCGCAAGTATTGTATTCTCCAATCTCTCGCTAGATGGCAGCTCTAATGCATTGCAAATAGTACAAGTATAATTCATTGATTTTCAGGCTTTTACTTTTAAAGACTCTTGTTACTCTTTACCCTTAGTCCAGCAGCTTCGTTTTAACTTACTAATATAAGCATCAAGCAGGGATGTTGTAGGTCAGCATGTGTCTGCAATGTTAAGTAAAATTGTTTATATTATATTTATTATTAGATATGGCCTAATTTAGTCTAGTGATATCGAGTAAGCCTATGTCCACTCCGTGGTATTTCCATCTGTCTTGGGTTATTATTCATATTTTGCTTTCAAAACTCATTTAACCAACATGGCAGGTAAAACACATTCCGATAAAGAGAAGCAAATTGCGCTTCTAGAACAGCTAAAACAGCACATTGCGAATGAGGACGAACCTAGCATAGATACCAAAGCGGTTGCAAAAGCTTTGCGTAAGTCTAGAGAGTTCCTAGATGAAGCAATCAAGCTTCTAGAAGGCGACGATGGTACATCTGAATCAGTTGGTAAGGATCCGGAAGCTCCCTATGGGAGAAAGAAGGATGGTACGCCTAAGAAACCATCAGGGAGAAGATCCAATAAGCAACAAACCTTAACTGAAGGTTCTGTTACGGAAGAATAACAGAAAAGGCTAGTCATCCAGGCTAGCCTTACTTTTGCGCTTTTCAGTAAAAAATATAACTATACCTATAAATGGCAGAACATAAGGGAGGATGATGGAGCTGGTGGTATGTTGGATGAAATTTCAACTCCATGTCTCCAAAGCTTCTTTTCTCCTTTGCCACTGCCCTTGTTTGCTGCTCTTCTTCACAACTCTATGCTCAGAATACGACGGTAATAGGTAAGGCTAAATCATACCTTGAAGCCTCTTATCTACCGACTACTCCTTACAAGTTTGTGCAGCAAGAACCAAGAGGCGAATTGGACACTTATTGGTACACCAACCCTAATACCACTGGCAAGGATGATTTGCGCAACATGCTTTGCTTGATGTATAAGGATGATATATGTACTACGTCCTTAACTGTTACTGTATACGCGAACTTAAAGCAGGTCCTGGCCTACATGGATGAGCATTACAACCGGAAGGATAAGTATGCGTGGGTGACTGCTGATAACAAGTACCTGATGATGGTCTTCCCTGAGCCTGAGAAGAACTGTGTGAATGTGTACACCCAGTTAAGGCAAACTGAGTAGGCGCTTAAGGCGTCAGATAGCATCAGGATATAACTCCTTTAAGGCAGGCCAGTAAAATATTTCTTGCAGAACATAAGGGAGGATGATGGAGCTGGTGGTATTAAGTCCCTTTTCAGGCTTGTAATAAACCATAACGACTCTATCGCATTAAGCACAACTAGCACTTTGGTATAAACCCTGCTTTGCTGTAGAATATAACTATTTTTAGCAAAACCCTTGCAAATATCGATTCACCATATTACCTTTGTGAACTGCTCGGTGTCTGCTTATGGATGCCAAGTGGCTTTACGATATTATCATACACGAGTAGCAGCGTGGATATAAGATATTAACACAGAGCTTATTACGGCAACCTGTGCTCAGCCCTGGACGTGGTCTGCTACCCACGTCTTAGGGCTTTTTTGTTGCCATATACTAACTACATGAATGACAGCATATTACCAAAGCAGACTACTCACCTATTTGTCCCTAGCTCCATAGATGCCTTAATGATGTTGCCTACCAAAAGGCAGCAAAAGCACGTAGACAAATACCACTACATCCTGCATCTCATATACATTGCCAGGAAGGTAGACAAGCGCAATACTTCAGCCTCCTTCATCAATCTTAATGCTAAGCTATTAGAGGCTGTGCTTCATGCACGAGACTATCTGACATATATAGAATACTGGATTGAGCAAGGGGTTATCGAATGCGACAACCGTTATATACCAGGAGAGAAGAGCAAAGGCTACCGCTTCACCAAAGCTTACCAGGAGGCACGAGTAAAGAGGGTACCCATCAAGGATGCAAAGTTCAGAGCTAAGCTTACTAGCCGTAAGCAACTCTACTTGAACAAAACAGATTGGTCAGATACTACACTTAGCTTTCTACACCATAACCTAAAAGCAATTAGAGTTGATGCTGTAAGAGCATTAAATTTTGCTCACGAGCTTTCAAAGAATGAGGAATGGATGAATGCTAGACGGGAAAGAAGGAAGAAAGGAAGGAAAAGTACCAGTAGCAAAGAAGGAAAAGTTGAAAAACCTAAGTTCAATGACTTCAACATGGCAGTTTATGGACTAGTATCAGAAGACTATTTTTTCACAAGAGACAAGATAGGAAAGCGAGTACACAACAACTTTGTCAACTTCCCTAGTGCGTTAAGAAGCTTCTTATACCTTGATGATGGTGAGCAGCTAGTTAATTTAGATGTTCGCAACTCGCAACCTCTAATGCTCTGTGTTTTATTAAAACAGCATTACGAAGGCCATAAGTTACCTTTAGATGTATACAAGTACATTGACGAGTGTGAAAAAGGAAAATTCTATGAGTGCTTTGCCGATGCTGTAGGAGTTCCAATCAAAAACCGAAAGAAGTTCAAGCAGGCACTTTTTACCAATGTCTTCTTTGGAAAAAACATGAGCTGTGTTAAGTCCAGGGCTTTCAGAGGATTGATTGCTCATTATCCTAATGTTGCATCCTTTATTACTGAATTCAAGAGAAAAGATCACAAAAGCTTAGCCATTGCTCTTCAACGTGTAGAGAGCGAGATAATCATTGATGATGTAATAGATAGCTTGGCTAAAGAATACCATCCTAATGACTTCTTTGCATTAACTATTCATGATTCCATATGTACTACTCTTAGCAATCGTGATGAGGTGATGGGAAGAATGAAACAAGCTTTTGAGCGCAAAGGAATTAGCGTTGATATCAAAACCGAATACTTAGAGCAGCCAGATACTGAACTTCTGCAAGCAGCTTAGCCCTTACCTCATATAAGGAATACTGTTTAAGGTAATAACAATGGAAGAGCACAGAGATAGGACATTCATCCTTTTCTCCGTGCTTTCCTCATTTCATAGGCTAAACGAACACCTTTGCAAGCTCTTCACTCTGGTTTGCTGAAAGGTGTGCATAATGGTCCATAATCATCTTTATGTCTGAATGACCTACCCAACCTTTAATCACTGCTGGGTTCACTCCATTCTGTAAACAGAGGTTTATGAATGTTTTCCTTCCTGCATGAGCACTAATCAGCTCTGCTTTAGGTAGTACCTGTCTATCTCGCTTAGTACCTGTGTAGTGGATAATCTCCTCTGGGGTACGCAAAGCAGGTATCATTGCACAGACCTTCTTTATCTGAGTATTAAACTCGCTGGGAGCAACTCTCTTTAGCTCATAGTTATTTCTTTCTAACACCTCAATAGCTTGAGCCGACAAAGGAACACTCACAGCAGTAGCGGTCTTGTTCGTGGTTACGCTGAGCATATTCCCCTTTACATTGGCTCTTGTAAAGAACACATCAGACCATCTTAAACCAGTTAAACACATTACAGCAAATATGTCTCTCACTCTTTGATACCTGGGATTCTGTAAGTCCAAAGCAAGTAAATCACTTAGTTCCTCCTTCGTTAGATAAATCAGATTCTTGTTTTTAACCTTCTTTACATTAACAAACCTGGAAAGCTCCTTAATATTTAGGCTTAGAGCATCAGCAAAATGATGTATTACAGCCCTAAACTTGATGAATACTGAACGGATGGTAAGGTTCCTTAATCCTCTGCTGATTAGCCAATCCCTAAAGTCATTCATAACTCCTAACGTAACCTCATCAATCCTGAGACTAGGCTTGAACTCATTTACAAGGTTTCTCAGGTTTACATATAGCTTAATCGTTTTGCTATTAACGAGGCTCTTCTTTTCCTCGATATACTTCCTAATGAACGCTGTGAACAGTGCTCCTTCATATATCCCTAGTTGAAGCTCTGCGCTCTGTATTTCCAGCTTCTTATTAGCAACAGCTTTTTCCAATTCCTCCAGTTCTTGGTAAAGCTTACCGACATGAGTAGTTGCCTGAGCTACTTGGATAGGTTGTGGCCCCTCCCCTACCCTTCTCGCTGCAACAATCTCAGCGTACTCCATTGTCATAGATTGAGCATCTGGCTTTCCCCCCTTGCCTAAGATGTTCCTAGCAGCGGTTTCTATGTCAGTGTAGACTTGAGCAATAGCAGCATTCAATTCAGGAGCCATAGGCAGCTTATTGCTAACCTTACCAGTATTCAGATTGAAGTGCTTAGCTGAAACCGCTACTCCTGTAGCCTTGACAAATGGGCTACCATCATGCGTATGTTTTACGCTGATTGGGTGCTCTCCTTTCCTGTTCTCAGGACGCAGGATGAAAGTGATTTTGGACATTTCAAACTTGGCTTTTGGGTTCCTATGCCCTGCTCACTTCTGATTTCATGTATCAGCCAGTGTATCAAAGCATGTGTCAATGGATTTTCAAAAGCTTTGTCTGAGTGCATTAGAAGCGTTTTCTTACCGAGGTAAAGTACTGCGGCGAGAAGTGCCAGCGACAACGGCCAAAGGCTCCCGAGGCGGCGTCCTAACGGCTTCGCTTGACCAGACAGGAGCAGAACAACATGTCCACAGCCTGCCGGCATCTTCCGCTCGGGCTTGTATCCTTCGCCCGGTGGCTTGCGTTGAGGTAGCAAGCTTTTCTCTCGACTATGTCCGTCAACCTCGATTACCTCGACCCCAACCTCGTTCCGCTGGAGGATAAAGTAAAGGCCTACCTGGCCGCGGAAGAAGACCTGCAACAGGCCCTGGTGGAAGCACGCACCCTGCAAGCCACCCACAACCAGACCACAGCGGCCGCTACCGCCGGCAATATCGAGGAACACCCCGCCAGCACTGACCAGCTGCCAGCCGCCCCGCACCAGAAGATTCAGCAGTTGCAAGGCACCATCCAGCAGCTGGGCCAGGAGATTCTGCAGCTACTGCCCGAGCGCGACGCGTGGGTGAAGGTGAACCTGGGCTACGGCCCCAGCCGCGTGGGCGCCTGGCGCGACGAAGAAGCGCCGGAAGGCGAAACGCGCTACCTCATCCGGGTGGTGCAGTAAGCTGCCCGAACCATCAGCAAAAGCGCGGCCGGTGCAAATCAGCCGCGCTTTCGTTTTCTTACCGCTATGAAAGCGTACTTCCAGCAGTTTCAGCAGCTGGCCGAAGCCGGCGCTTACGCCGAGCTAAGCCAGCTGTTCGTGCCCAAGCCGGAGTTTTTCAACTGGACGGCCGACATTTTCGAAGGCCTGCACGTGGCGGCGCACCCGCAGAAAGAGGCGCTGGTGCTGGCCGGCGACGACGGGCAGCCGGAGCACTACAGCTACGGCGAGTTGGCCGCGCAGGGCAACCGCCTGCTCAGCTGCTGGCGGGCGGCCGGCGTGCCGCCGGGCGCGGCCGTGCTGCTGATGGTGCCGGTGGTGGCCGAGCTGTGGTTTACTTACCTAGCGGGCATCAAGGGCGGGCAGGTGCTGGTGCCCACGGCCACCATCATGTCGGTGAAGGACCTGGAGTACCGCTTCGGCCGCCTGCTGCCCGCCGTGGTCATTGCCGACGCCGAAAACGCCGCCAAAATCGACCAGGCCGAGCAGGCGCTGGGGGTCCGCATTCCGCTGAAGATGCTGGTGGGCGGCGGCTCGCGCCCCGGCTGGACCGACTTCAGCGCCCTGGCCGCCCAACCGCCCACGGCCGAGGCCGCCCCTACCCGCGCCGACGACCCGCTGTTTCTGTTCTTCACTTCCGGCACCACCGGCCTGCCGAAGGTGGTCACGCACACGCACTTCTCCTACCCCGTCGGGCACCTGAGCACGGCCGCCTGGATTGGCATCCGGCCCACCGACCGGCACTGCAACATTTCGCAGGCGGGCTGGGCAAAGTTTGCCTGGAGCAGCTTTTTTGCCCCGCTCAACGTGGGCGCCACGCTGTTTGTATACCGCCAAACGGGCAAATTCGCCGCCGCGCCCATGCTGCAGGCATTGCAGCGGCACGGCATCACGACGTTTTGCGCCCCGCCCACGGTGCTGCGGCTGCTCATCCTGGAAGATTTGCGCCAGTACCAGTTCAGCTTCCGCGAGTGCGTCAGCGCCGGCGAGCCGCTGAATCCGGAGGTGATTGAGGCGTGGCAGCAGGGCACCGGCCGCCTCATCCGCGACGGGTACGGCCAAACGGAGAGCACCGCCATGGTGTACAACCTGCCCGGCAACGAGGTGCGTCTGGGCTCCATGGGTAAGCCGTCTTTTCTCTACGACATCGTCATTGCCGACGATGAAGGCCGGGAACTGCCCGCGCTGGAGGAAGGCCACATCGCGGTACGCATGGACACGGGCCGCCCCAACGGCATTTTCAAGGAGTACTTCGGCGAGCCGGAGCGCGCGGCCACCGTCTTCCGCCACGGCCTGTACTACACCGGCGACAAAGCCTACCGCGACGCCGACGGTTACATCTGGTTTGTGGGCCGCGACGACGACGTGATTAAGTCCTCCGACTACCGCGTGGGCCCCTTCGAGGTGGAAAGCGCCCTAATCGACCACCCCTCGGTGGTAGAAGCAGCCGTTATCGGCTCACCCCACCCCATCAAAGGTCACGAAATCAAAGCCTTCGTCATTCTGCACCCGAGGGCTCAGCCTTCCCAAGCCCTGGCGACGGAGCTGTTTGCCTTCAGCCGCGAGCAGCTGGCGCCGTACAAGATGCCGCGCATTCTGGAATTCGTAACGGAGCTGCCTAAGACCATCAGCGGCAAAATTCGCCGGGTGGAGCTGCGGGCGCAGGAGGAACAACACCGGCTGGGGCGCAGCAGCGGGGATAAGGCGGAATACTTCTACGAAGGCGGCCGAAAGTAGCCCGGCCATAGCGGGGCTTTGGCTACGCCTTTTAGTGGTTTACTCCGCGCTCATTCAGACCCTTGGTACGGCACGGCCAATCAGCCGACGGTTATGTGGTCATGCATTATTAAGTGCATGAAAAAGAATGTCATGCCTGATCTGGCATCTGCTTGTCGAAACATCTCTACCGCTTCGTTAGGGCGTCATGCCGAGCGCAGTCGAGGCATCTCGCGTGCGGACGTTGGGGTACTATTCTTCTTGTTGGGGTTACTTCGGCCGTCAGCAGGCGAGGTGTCTCGGCTTCGCTCGACATGACGGTCTGTTGATGCCGGGCAACGAAGCGGTAGCGGTGCTTGGCTTGTGCCTTCCTCCGGTTAGACAAACGGACGCCAGATCCAGCATGATGGCCTGACGAGTTGCCCATTACTGAGTTGCCTAACCCTTACTATCAGGGGTGCAGACCCGGCTGAAACGCATTGCAACTGTCTGCGCCGGTTGCACGACCTTCACGGCGCAGTACTCTCTCAACCACCCGCCCGGTTATGCACCGCTTTTTTTTACCCCTCACCCTAGCGCTTACCACTACCCTGGCCTACGGCCAACAAAACACCAAGCTGGATTCGCTGAACAGCAAAGGCCAGGAGCAATACCGCGCCCAGCAGTACGAGGCGTCGGCGCACACTTACGAGCTGGCGCTGCGGACGCCGGGCCTCACGCCCCGCAAAAAGGCATCTATCTACTACAACCTGGCCTGCGACTACGGCCTGCTCAACAACGCGCCGCTGGCCCTGAAGTACACCCAAAAAGCAGTGGCCGCCGGCTACTCCGACGCGGCTAACCTGGCCAACGACCCGGACCTGAAGGTGCTGCACACCGACAAGCGGTGGCCCAAGCTGGTGGCCGCAGTGCACAAGGCGGAGGAGCAGAAATACGTGCGGCGCGTGCAGGACATCAAGCTGGTCACTACCGACATCGACCGTTTCTGGCAGGCCTACGCCCAGGCCAGGCTCGATACGACCAATGCGGCGGCCATTTTCCAGCGCGAGTACTTCGATAAGGCTTCCATCGGCCTGCAGGATTACTATTCCTACAAGATTCGCAACGCCCAGACCTTTGCCCGGCGCATCATCGCGCGGCCGCAGTATTACGCTTCTATTCAAAGCACGATGCGGTCGATAACCGACCAAAAACCGCAGATGCTGGCGGCTTTTCAGAAGTTTCAGGCCCTGTACCCGCCGGCGCGCTTCCAGCACATTTACTTTGTGGTGGGCGGCTTTTCCTCGGGCGGCACCGTGTCGGATGCGGGGCTGCTTATCGGGGCCGATCAAACGGCCAACGGCCCGGGCGTGAATACCTCCGAGTTGAACCTGCTGCAACGCAACCGCTGCGGCATGATTACCGAAATGCCCTCCTTGCTGGTGCACGAGCTGGTGCACAGCAACCAGGGCCCGCAGGACGGCACCTTGCTGAGCTACACCATCAACGAAGGCATGGCCGATTTCGTGACCGAGCTGGTAACCGGCACGCTCGGCAACAACGCCCGCCTGCACGTGTACGGCAATGCCCACGAGAAAGAGCTTTGGGCGGCATTTAAACAGGAAATGGGGGGCCGCGACGCCAGCAACTGGATTGCCAACGGCCGCCAGGAAACCGCCGAAAAGCCCTGCGACCTGGGCTACTACGTGGGCTACAAAATCTGCCAGGCGTATTACAGCAAAGCCACCGACAAGCAGAAAGCCCTGGCCGACATCCTGAACATCACCGACGCCAAAGCTTTTCTGGCCGCCAGCGGCTACGAGGACGACCTGGCCCGCCGCTAGGTTCTGTAGCTCATCCGACTTGAGTCATACCCTCAGCCACTAAGACCTTTTGACGCTTCTAGGCCGTCATGCTTCGGCAAGCTCAGCATGACGTTCTTTTTTCATTCTAGCCGCACAGCCTTCGTACGGCAGCCAGTCGGGCACCCAATTTTCAGGTCCCAACCAGCTTTCTTTTTTCTCAACTTATTCGGCTGACCAATAGGTAGACGGACTCTAACCGACTATCAAAGCGCCTTGGTGAAGCCGACCTTGATTTTGAGCTGGAAGTCGCTGATAACCTTGAAGATTTCCTTGAGCGTGACCTGCTCTACCTGTGTCAGCGTCTTCGGGTCGAGGTAGTTGGTGGGCGCGGCGCGGTCGTCGATGAGCTGGCGGGCCTGCTTTTTCAGGCGCATGCCCATCAGGTAGTAGTAGGCCTGCAGCAGCTCTTCATACTCCTTTTCCTTGAACACGCCCAGCTCCCGCAGTTGCGCCAGCCGCTCGCCGGTGTTGGTGCCGAAGACGCGGTGGCGCAGGGCGTACACACGCACCAGATCCACGATGGGCGACATGGTTTTCTTCAGGTCGAACACCTGCTGGCCCTCCTGCTCGAAGGTGCGGAAGCCGCGGAAAAACGTCAGCGGCGGCTCGTACTGCAGGGCATTTTTGGCCATGTAGAAGAGGAAGCGGTCCAGCGGCTTGGCCAGCTCCTCGTGCAGAAACGCCCGCAATTCCTGCATCAGCGACTCGTCGCCGTAGAGGTAGCGGCAGTCGAAGAAGGTGGCGAACTGCATCACCGTTTCCGGGTTCGACTCGCGCATCCACTCCTGGTAGTTGCGCTTCCAGTACGAGAGGGAGTGCGTCCACTTCGGGTTTTTGGCCATGAAGCCGCCCGAGCAGTAGTGCAGCCCGATGTGGTTCAACTCGTCGGATACAGCCGTGGCAAAGCGCAGGAAGTAGGCCCGTACCAGTTCGCGCTGCTCGTTGGCCTTGTCCTCGTAGATAATGGCGTTGTCCTGGTCGGTGACGAGGGTTTGCTCCTTGCGCCCCTCGCTGCCGAGCACCATGAACACGAAGCGCGCTGGCGCCGGGCCCAGCGCGGCCAGCACGTTCTCAATCACGCGCAGGGCAATGGCATCGGCCACGGTGGTGATGACTTGGTTGACGATTTCGGGCCGCACGCCGCGCGTGAGCAGCTGGTTCACGATGTCGGGCACCATTTCCCAGCGGCGCTTCAGCTCGGGCGTGCCCTGGGCCAGCTTCACGGCCTGAATGAACATAAACGGCGACTGGGCCAGGTCGCTGAGCAGCTTGTTGCGGCTCAGAAAGCCCACATATTCGCCGGCGCGCTCCACCAGCAGGTAGCGCGTCTTGGTCTGGAACATGCGCAGCACCGCCTCGTACACGTACGCCCCGCTGCTGATGCTCACGATGGGCGTGGCGGCCACCTCCCCCACCGGCCGGGCCGGGTCGAGCCGCCGGGCAATGACGGAGTCGCGCAGGGTGATGTCGGTGCAGTAGCCGATGATGGTGTCGGAGCCCGGCTCGGTGACAAACAGGCAGCTGACCTTGGCCGCGGCCATGCGCCGGGCGGCTTCGTAGATGGGCTGATCGGCGGGACAGCGCACCAGCTCGCGCGCTTCCAGCGTCTCGATGCGGCGCGAAAACAGCTGGTCGGCCACCAGGAAGTTGGCTTCCGGCGCGCTGACGGGCTTCACGAAGTGGGCGTACTCCTCGTTGAGCATCCGCTCGCCGTAGCGGGCGGTGAAGTAGTGGAAAAACGGCTCGTAGGCCAGGCACAAGGCCCGAAACTCGCGCCGCGGCAGCTGCAGCACCCGCGTGCCCCGGTGCACCACCACCGTGCGCAGGGAGCGTTTCTTATTCAGCAAGATGGACATGCCGCCGTAGCAGGTACCGGGGCCGTACAATTCGGGCAGGCGCCGGTGCTGCTGGCTGTCGTAGAAAAACGTCTCATACCCGCCCTCCACAATGATATCGAGGTGGCGCAGCTTGGAGCTGTCCTGCTGGTAAAGCAGGGCTTCGCGGGGGTGCTGCACCTCCTGCAGCAAGGGCACGACGCCTTCCAGCACGTCTTCGGGCAAGAGGTTGAACGGCGCCACGGTGCGCAAAAAAGCCAGGCGGTTATCCATACAAAAGCCAGTAACAAAGTAAAAGCCCCGCCACGGCCAGTGCCAGCCATGCTCCCCACGACCAGGGCCGGGGCGCGGGCAGCTCAGGCGGCCCGAGGCGCGGCTGTCCGTTGAGTACGTTGTCGGGAATGAGGCCGCGGCGGCGCAGCTCAAAATAGCAGCGGGCCGTAGCCGCCGCGTCGATCTGGGCGTCGTGCAGGCAAATCATCGACTCGCCAAACAGCAGCTCGTACAGCTCGTGCAGCAGCAGCTGGCGCGGCTTGGGGTTCAGGCCCAGCCCGGCCGTCAGCTGCATGGTGCAGAACTGCGGCAAGTCGGGCAGCGGGTTGGGCAGCTCGGCCCGCAGCAAAGCGGCTCCGAGCACGTGAAAATCGAGCGGCAGAAAGTGCCCGACGACGCGTGGACGGTAGGTTTGCAGGTCGTCGAGCAGCTGCTGCAGCACTGGCGCGGGCAGCTGGCCGTGTGCGGCCAGAAATTCTGGCGTGAGCCCGTGAATGGCAATGGCCTCGGCAGGCATGCGGCCGGCCGGAATCTGCAGGTAGGCCTGCTCGGCTTTCACCAGCTGCCCCTCGGGGGTGTAGACCTGCCAGGCCAGCTGCGCAATGCTCGGCCACTCCCACTCTTCGCGGTACGGCCGTTGCCAGCGGGCCGGCAAACCCGTGGTTTCGGTATCCACGAAGAGTAAATATTCCTGCGCCACGCGCTTGTGCCGGGGTAAATGAAGGGCTACGGCCAGGGCAATGATAGTGCGTACGGCTGACAATGCGCCAATGCGGCGGGCAACGCGGCTTGGTGGGCGGGCGAAAAAGCCAGGTTTGCGGCGTCCCGGGCGCTAGTCCACGGCGGGCAGCACCAGCACGGGCACCGGACTAGCCAGCAGCACCCGGGCCGTGACGCTGCGGTGAAACAGCTGCCCCCAGAAGCTCCGCGGCCGGGCAATCAGGGCCACGGCGTCGTACGCGCCGGTGTGCAGGGCCGCCAGGATGGCCGCAGCGGGTTCAGGTGCCGTGACGCAGCAGGTGTGCACGGCCGGCAGCTCGATGGTCAGGCCCGTGCGCAGTACCGAGTCGGCCACGGCCGAGGCATCGGCGGCAGCCGATGCGCAGCTGTGCCACAGCGTGAGTTCGGCCTGCAGGGCGCTGAACAGCCGCCGGGCGGTGCCGGCATGCTCACCCAGGGAAAACGGGTTGCCATCGACGGCCAGCAGAATGCGGCGCAGCGCCACCGGCTGCGGCGCGGCAGGCACCAGCAACAGCGGGCACGGTGCCGCCCGCAGCAGCGTCAGGGCAATGCTCGGCAGCTCCTCGGCCAGAGCCGATGCCGTGCGCCCCAGCACCAGCACCGCAGGGTGGTGCCGCCGCACGGCATCGGCCGCCGCCACGGGCAGGGAACCCCGGCCGATTTCCGCTGCGGCGGGCACGGGCAGCTCCTGCGTCAGACAATTGAGGGCCAGCCCTACGGCTTCGGGGCTGAGATTGGTGACGCGCGGGAGCGGCTGGCCCGGTCCCGGCTCGCGCACGTGCAGCAGCACTAGACGTGCCCGCAAGGGCGCGGCCAGACTGGTGGCGTAGTCGAGGGCCCGGTGAGCGGCCTGGAAGAAATCGGTGAGGACAATCAGGGAGAGGGGCATACGGCAACGACTGACGGTAACTGCCGACTAAGTACGGCAGCTCTGCAGCCGCGACACAGTATATATATGAGCCAGGGGCGTGATAATTATCATCTTTTCGGTTCCAGACCGGCGCTATACATTTGGCCGGCTGTCCAGAGCTGTTGCCCGCAGCCGCTACCGTACGTGTGCCTCGCGGCATCTGACCGCGCCCCGGCGGCTCGCCAGCGCCTCACCCGCCCAGCTGCACTTGGAGCTGATGAGGATTACTCCTCTTCCGGCCCGCTTCAGCTTCGCAGCGCGGGTGCTCCTTACCTAGTCTTCACGCCAACCCAGCATGCAGGTTACCGTTTTCAGCGCTCATCCCTTCGAGCAGCCTTTCCTGACCGAGGCAGCAGGCTCGCAGCACCAGTTGCGTTTTGTGGCCGATGCCCTCGGCTCCAACACGGCCGCGCTGGCCCACAGCAGCCAAGCCGTGGCCATATTCACCAGCGACGACGCCTCCGCGCCCGTGCTGGAGCGCCTGGCGGCCCTGGGGGTGCGCTACGTAGCGGTGCGCGCCGCCGGCCACGACCAAGTCGACCTCGGGGCGGCGGCGCGGCTGGGCCTGCGCGTGGCCAACGTGCCCGAGTACTCGCCCTACGCCATTGCTGAACACACCGTCACGCTCATGCTGGCCCTGAACCGGCGCTTACGCCAGGCCGACCAGCAGCTGCGCCAGTACGATTTTCGCCTGGATAACCTCGTTGGCTTCGACCTGCACGGCAAGACGGTGGGCATTATCGGCTGCGGACGCATCGGTGGGGTGCTGGCCCGCATCCTGCACGGCTTCGGCTGCCGCCTGCTAGGCTACGACGTGCGGCCCAATCCGGAGCTAGCCCGGCGCTACGATCTGCAATTTGTGTCGCTCGGCACGCTGTGCGCCCAGGCCGACATCATTTCGGTGCACGCGCCGCTGGTTCCGGCCACCCACCACCTGATCAACGCCGAGCGGCTGGCCCAGATGAAACGCGGCGTGATGCTCATCAACACCGGCCGCGGAGCGGTGCTCGACACCGAAGCTGCCTTGATTGCGCTCCGCTCGGGCCAGCTGGGTTACCTGGGGCTAGATGTGTACGAGCACGAAAAAGGCCTCTTTTTCCAGGACCACTCCCGCGAACCGGGCACCGACGCACTCCTCACCGAGCTGGTGGCCGAGCCCAACGTACTCATCACCGGCCATCAGGCCTTCCTGACGCGGGACGCCCTAATCAATATCGCTACCACCACCGCCAACAGCCTGAACGCCTGGGCATCGCAGCAGCCGGCAGCGCACGAGCTTCAGCTGGCGGCTAGTACTACGCTCCTCCCAGCCTAGGCATCATTCTCTTGTCGCGCATGTTTGGTTTTCGCAGCCCGTCCGCTGCCGTGCTGCCGGCATTGGGCCTGCTGCTGGCCTTGTCGCAGTGTACGGGCGAGCAGTCTTCCTCCGTGCCGGAAAGCAGTCCGTCCCGTGCCACTGCGCAGCCACCTTCGGTCGGCGCTTGCATTCTGGCTCTGCTGGATACCACTGCCGGCGCCCCGTCGGCCAGCCGGCAGCTGCAAAACCGCAGCGCCGTGCGCGCCCTGTACGGAGCGAAGCCTACGCCCTTGTGGTCGGCGGCCGATGCGACGGCGGTGCTGGCCTTACTGGCGCAAGCCCCCGCGTACGGCCTGCGACCCGAGTACTACCATGTGGCAGAGCTGCGGGGCCGGCGCGACTCGCTCCAGCAACGTAGCACTGCCGGGCAAGCGGCGCGGCAGGCCCGGTTCGACCTCGGCCTGAGCGACGCCGTGCTCACGTTCATGCGCGACCTGCACCGGGGCCGCCTGACCTCCTCGGCAGCTCCAGCCGCGCCGGCGCTACCCGCCCCGGCGGATACACTGCGCCGCGGGCTGGCCGCGCACCGGGTTACGGCCGCCGTACTGGCCTGCCAACCCAATCACCGCCCCTACCGGCAGCTGCAGGCGGCGCTGGCCCGGTGGTTGCGCCAGCCGGTTCCGCCCGATTCAGCGGCGGCCTACCAGGCACGCTGGGCGCTGGCGGCGCTGAACCTGGAGCGGTGGCGGCAGGCGCCCATTGCCGATTCGGAGTACATGCTGATCAACCTGCCCGCATTTGAGCTGCAGGTGGTGCGCCACGACAGCGTGCTGCGGCGTCACCGCGTGATTGTCGGCAAGCCCGAAACGCCTTCGCCCACGCTCAGCAGCCGCATCACCCACTTCACGCTTGCCCCCGACTGGCACGTGCCCCACTCCATTGCCACCAGGGAAATCCTGCCTCGCCTGCGCACCAACCCCGGATACCTGGCCCGCAACAACTACGCCCTGTACGACAGCCGCGGGCAGCTGCTCGACCCGGTGCAGATCAACTGGGAGCAGGTTACGCCGGCGCGTTTTGCCTACACCATCCGTCAATCGGCTGGGTGCGACAACGCCCTGGGCAACATCGTTTTTCGCTTCCCCAACCCCTACGCCGTTTACCTGCACGATACGCCGGCGCGGCAGGCGTTTGCTCAACCGCGACGCGCCCTCAGCCACGGCTGCATCCGCCTGCAGCAACCCATGGAGCTGGCCGCCTACCTGCTGCGCCGCGATGGGCAGCAGACTCAGCCTCTGCCGAGCGAGGAAGCCTGCGCCCGCCAGCCTCGCCCCCAAGACGTGCGGCTGCGGCGCCCTATGCCTTTGCACGTGGGCTACTTCACCTGTTCGGCCGAGCAGGGCCAGTTGCGCTTTCACCCGGATATTTACCGCCGCGACGAGCAGCCGCTGCGGCGACTGGCCAGCGCCTCACCGGGCCTGTGACGCGGCCTGTGAACGGGCTCCACAACCATATCAGCAACGCCCGGCCGCATGACATAAGTCATTGGCTGGCGCCGGTTTGCTTTCCACCTTTGCCCCATCACCGGCGGCCACGCACCGCAACCGGGGCTTGCCCCGGGCGGAGTAGGCGGGTGCAGTTCCTCCCTGTTTCACTTAAGCATCGAGTGTCATGACACTGAACCTGGTTCAAAACACGCCATCAGCCGTGCCGGCCACCGAGCCGCCGGTGTTGTCGCTGATTGTGCTGGCCAACTTCTTTCCGGCCGCGCGCCGGGCTATTCGGTACGCGGCGGAGCTTGCCGCGCCGCTCGGGGCCCAGTTGGTGCTGCTGCACGTGCGGGAAGTGACGGTGCTCGACGGCGAGCTATTACCGGCGGGCGAGGAGCGCGACGGGGAGTTGCTGATGGCCGTACAGTCGCTGGCCGATGAAGCATACGTGCCCACCTCTGTGGAGCTGGTGCCTAACTTGCAGCTTAGCACCGCCGCCGAGCTGGCCAAGCGCTACGCCCCGGCCCTGTTTGTGCTGGGCCATGCGGAGGAAGTTAATGAAGAAGGCACCGTCAGCCAAGCCGTGCTGGAGGTGCTGCGTAGCGGGGAGTTTCCGCTGCTGGTGGTGCCCGAAGTGTACAGCGGCCCGGCCGCGCCGAAACAGGTGATGGTAGCGGCCGATGGCGAGCCGTTCACCTTGCACAAACCCGCTGCGGCCCTGCAACTGCTCACGCAGCTAGAGCCCCGCATGACGGTAGTCACGGTATCGGCTGTGCAAGACGACCAAACCTGCGCCATGGCCCTACATCAGGTAAAAGCCAGCGGCCTGTCCGACGCGGCCAGCCACATTTGCCCCGAAGCCATTCGCCACGGTTACCCCGTGCAGGGCCTGCTCAAAGCCGTGCACCAGACCGGGGCAGAACTGGCCGTTCTTATTGCCCGCCGCCATAGTTTCCTCAGCGCCATGTTCCACCGCAGCGTGACCAATCGGCTGCTGAGCACTTGCCCCGTACCCATGTTGCTGCTGCCAGCCACCGACGGCTAGCAACAGCGCACTACTCAACCTTGTTTTCAGCCGCCGTTTCTGAGCCTGCGCCCAGGAACGGCGGCTTCGTTTTGCTGGTAGCCCAGCGGAATTGCCGCAGCCCGCTGTGCAGCATTTCCGAAGCGTAGCAGGCTCAGTCTAGCTGGATAAACCTCAAGCCTGTCGCGCCCAGCTGACGTTTTGGCCGCCGCTATAGGTCCTATCCTTTCGGCTCGCTGCCTACTTTATTGAACTGATCAGCGGTGTTGCGGCACTGTTAAAGGTCGCGAGCCTTGCAGCACCCATTGTTGCAATGGCTAAGTGTTCCACCAGGCAGTTCCTCAGGAGCAAATCTGACAAGAGCTGCTGCAGGTGGCTTAAGGCTGAGAGGTGTTGCCATGAGGGAAGGAAAACACCTTCTGATTTCATCCGGTCTCGCCGGACCACCTCACCCCATAGCGTAGATGGCTCCGGTGGCCTTCCGGCAGGCCAGCGGGGTGATGCCGGTCTGCTTCTTGAAGAAGTTGTTGAAGTACGTGGGGTAGGCAAAGCCCAGGCAAAAGGCAATTTCGGCTACGCTCCAGGTGGTGTGTTGCAGCAGGGCTTTGGCCTCGTCGGTGATGCGGCTGGTGATGTGCGCGCTCGTGGGCTTGCCGGTCACTTCTTTCACGGCCTTGTTCAGGTGGTTCACATGCACCGCGAGCCGGTCGGCAAATTCCTGCGCCGTTTTCAGCGGCAGCGCTTGCTCGGGGCTTTCCACCGGAAACAGCTGCTCCAGCAGCTCTAGAAATTGAGCGGTCAGGCGGGCGGCGGCGTTCTTGTGCTGGGGAAAGCTCTCCACCGGTTGCAGATGAAGCGCCTCGTGCACCGCCAACTGGAGGTAGGTGCGAATCAGTTCGGCCTTGAACGGATACTCGGCCTGTTGCTCGGCCAGCATCTTCTCAAAGATGCCGGTCATAAACGCGGCTTGCGCCTCTGCAAGCCGGAAGAGCGGCGTGCTTCCGAACTTAAACAAGGGCGACTGTTGCAGGCTTTCTGAGCAGTCATGCGCCGTAATGAACGCCTCGGTGAACAGGCTAATGTAGCCGCGGCGGAAGTCCCCGCGCATTTCCATGGCGTAGGGAATGTGCGGGTTGAAGAACAGCAGGTAAGTGCCGTCCAAATCCCAGCTCTGGTGGCCGTAATGCAGCCGGGCCTGGGTCGTGAGCAGGATAACCTTGTAGTAGTCGCGCCGAACGAAACGCGACTTGGTCAGGCACGGCTCATCCACCGCGTACACCTTGAAGCCTTTCAGCTGCGGGTCCTGGTTTGTCAGCGCAGCGGGCACAGAAGCTACAGAACGTACCATGGGGCAAAAGTACGGAAATCAAGCCAGCCGGCCCTACCCCGGATGCTCGCTCAGCCGCCGGGTGTGCCGCACATGCATGGGCACGGCCAGCAGCGGCTGCAACTGTTCGACCACGCGGGACTGCGGGGGCGTTGGGTGGGCGGCCACGGCCTCATCGTGGGCCCAGGCCGCGCTCAGCAGGAAGGTATCCGGCTCTTCGGCTTGCTGGAAAAGATGATAATACAGGCAACCGGGCTCCAGGCGTACCAAGTCCACGAGTTTGAGCAGCAACTGCTGCACGCGCTGGCGGTGCTGCGGCTGGCTCTGGATAGTGACGAGCAGGTGCCGCTCTGCGGCTTTATCGGAATCAGGCATCGGGGTGGGCGTTAGATCAGAAAAAGCGAAGGCCTGCCCCTCGCGCGAGCTGTTGCTCTTCGCGGTGGCAAACCATCGGTTAAGGGCGCGGGCTCAGGCGACCGTCAGCACGATTTTGCCCTGGATATGACCACGGGCGGCGCGGGCGTGGGCCTGGCCCGCCTCGGCCAGCGGAAACGTGCTGTCGATGGCCACGCGCACCGTGCCCACATCGAGCAGGCGCCCCAGCTCGGCCAGCTGCGCCCCGCTCGAGCGCACCTGGGTCATCGAGACGGTGATGCCCCGCTGGGCGGCCTGTTCGGCATCGGAGAAGCCCAGGAACACCGGAAACAGGGCACCGCCGCGCTTGAGTACGCGCAGGAAACGGCCGGTAGTGGGCCCGCCGAGCGTGTCGACGACGAGGTCCACGTCCTGCACAGCATCCTTGGGCGTGGTCCTGGTATAGTCGATGAATTCATCGGCCCCCAACTCGCGCAGGAAGGTTTCGTGCTTGCCCGAGGCGACGGCGATGACGCGCGCCCCCTGCCATTTGGCCAGCTGCACTGCCATGTGCCCTACGCCGCCGGCGGCCCCGTTGACCAGCACGGTCTGCCCCCGCAGCGGCACCGGGCGGTGCGGTTCGGGTTGGAATGGATTTGCGACCTGGTGCCCCAGCTCAATCAGGTACTGCCATGCCGTGAGCCCGGCCATCGGGGCCCCGGCGGCGTGGACGTGGTCGAGCCCGGCCGGCTTGTGGGCCAGGTCGGCCGCAGGGGCCGCCACATACTCGGCGTACGCTCCGCCCCCCACGACGTTGGGAAAACGAACCATGCCGAACACCTCCTCGCCGACGGCAAAGCCCTGTACGTCTGCTGCGACGGCTACCACCACGCCCGAAATATCCGAGCCGGGAATAGTAGGCAAGGGTACCGGCGGCCGCCAGTCGGGTGGCAGCTCGCGGTAGCCGTCGCGCAGATACCAATCAGGCGGATTGAGGCTCACGGCGTGCACGCGCACCAGTACCTCCCCGGGCTGGAGCTCGGGCAGCGGTACGGTATCGTAGTGCAGCACTTCGGGGCCCCCAAACGCGTGCAGGCGAATTGCCTGCATCTGAGCGGCGGGCAGTACCGGGGCCTGCTGGGTAGTCGTGCTGCTTTGTGCTTCTGCCTTGGGGGCTAGTTCGTGGGCCTGTTCGGCAGCCGAATGCCCACTTACGGGCGCTACTGTTGCGGCCATAGGAGTTTCATGTAGTTGAAGGTGTTCGTCGATTTCACCTGCCGCCTGCGGCGCGGCTTATTCGCACCGCAGTAGCTCAGTGAATTCGACTCGACAAAGGTGCTCCCTCGCACCAGGGGTAAAAAACACCATTCAATCCAAAAAGTATGAATATCAATCCAGGACCACCCTGGGCGGATGACTCCTTTCTATGGCCATGAGTAGAACTGAACACCCGGGGAGCTGTTATGACCAGTGGTAACGCCCTGTCACTTGCTCCCTGCGCCTACTGGCCTGCTTGCTTCGTACCTATGCGACCGACTTCCCTAGCCGCCTTTTATGCCGCGTGCGCGCCCACTTCGGAGTCGGGGGCGGGCGTCTTGCCGCCACCCGATATGGCGCACGCCGTGGGGCACTTCAACGTCTTTCCGCTATCGGACCTGCGCGGGTTGCCCCCGATGACGTTTACCCGACGGGCCTACCACAAAATCACACTCTGCCGCGGGCGCAGTCAAGTGGAGTACGCCGACCGAAGCCCGTACCGCGGCCGCAACACCGTCTTTCTGGTCACGCCGCGCGTGCCCTACCGGTGGCTACCGCTCACCGAGGTGCCCGAAGGCTACTGCTGCCTCTTCGACGATGCCTTTCTGCTGCCCGCCCGGACCGGGGCTGTACTGGCCGAGCTGCCGATTTTTCAGCCCGGCGCCTACCCCGTGTGGGAAGTGTCGGCGCGCGACGGCGCGGCGCTCGAAGCGGTATTCCAAAAAATGGCGCACGAACTCACATCCGGGTATTCCTACAAGTATGACCTGTTGCGCACGTACGTGTGGGAGCTCATTCACCTTGTGCAGAAGCTGCAGCCAGCGGCCGCGCCGCTGGCCACGCACAACGCGGCCGAACGGGTAGCTGCGCAGTTCACCGCCTTGCTGGAGCAGCAGTTTCCACGCCACAGCCCGCAGCCGCCACTGCGCCTGCGCACCGCCGTGGACTATGCCAATCAATTGGCCGTGCACGTCAACCACCTCAACCGGGTGCTAAAGGAAACGACGGGCTACACGACTACCACCCTCATCAGTAACCGCTTGTTCCAGGAGGCCAAAATCCTGTTGCAGCACACGACTTGGAGCATTTCGGAAATCGGCGATAGTCTGGACTTTGCCGACGTGGCGCATTTCTGCACGTTTTTCAAGCGCCACGCGGGCCAAACACCCCGTGAATTTCGGAGCCGGGCCATGTTTGAAATCTGAAGCAGATGGGTTGATCGGCGAAGCCACCCTACCACCGGCGTGCATGACCTTTGTGGAGTACACCGCGCCCCGCTCACCGACGGGGACAACCCCTCTCTGCATCATGGAAAACAAGAAAATAGCGCTGGTGACCGGTGGCAACAAAGGCATCGGCCGGGAAATCGTACGCGGGCTGCTACGGGCGGGCTGCCGCGTATACCTCGGGGCCCGCGAGGCGGCCAAGGGGCAGCAAGCCGTAGCTGAATTAGTAGCTGAAGGCGAGGTGGAGTTCCTCGAAGTGGACCTGACCAACCCCGCAACCCTCGACGCGGCCGCCACGCAGCTGCAACGCACGCATGGGTATCTGGATATCCTAGTGAACAACGCCGGCATCAACGTCGCCGGCGACGGTCGGGCGAGCAGCGCTGCCGTACGCAGTGTGGAGCTGGTGCTCCAAACGAATTTTCTGGGCACGCTGGCCGTCACGCAAGCATTTTTGCCGCTGCTCAAGCAAGCCTCGGCGGGGCGCATTGTCAACGTATCCAGTCCGCTGGCCTCGCTCACACTCAGCGGGCTGAATGACTGGGGCCTGTTGGGGTACTCGGCCTCCAAAGCTGCGCTGAACATGCTGACGGTGCAACTGGCCTACGAGTTGCGCGACACGGTCATTAAGGTGAATTCAGCCAACCCCGGCTACACGGCCACTGACCTTAACGGCTTTGCCGGCACCGACACTCCTGCCCAAAGCGCAGCGGAGGCCATCCGGCTGGCCCTGCTGCCGGTGGATGGTCCTACGGGCACGACCTCTTCTGCCAACGGTCCGTTGCCGTGGTGAAGACGCCATTTATAACATAACCATCTAATTATGATTGATTAACCACTAATACAACGCCTTCTGTACAACCCAACCGCTAGCTGACCAGCAGAAACAAACCAGACCCAGTGCGCGGAAACGGTTGATAGAACTTGTGTACCGACAAAACGTCCTCCTGTCGGCACAATGGTATGCCGAAGAGGATAAAGAAATAACGCAAGTATCTGGGTATGAGCAATAAAAAAAGGGCAGGTAACACCCGCCCTCTTTTCCACAACCAAAACACCTAAAAACTATTCTTTCACAAATTTAGTGACAATCTTCGTGCCAGAAACATTTATCGAAATAAAATATATCCCGGCCTTCAGATGGCTAACCTCAAGAGCCGAATTGTTGGCTCCGGGTTGCACGCCCACAGGCTGCGAAAGAACTTGCCGCCCCAACACATCGGTAACTTGAATAGTGCCCGATTCGCGCACCCGGCTTTCGAAAGTTAGCTGCACCTGTTTGGCGGCTGGGTTCGGGTAAGCGCTGAAGGTCTCGGCGACCACGGCGGCGGGCTCGGCGGCCAGCACGCGGCTGAGGTTGCGGGCACCGCGGAACACCTGCCCGCGGATTTCGCCGGCGGGGTTAGCAGCCGTGTGCAGGTTCACGTACATGCTGTCGCGGCGGAACTGCAGGGCGCGGCGCTGGGTAAACGGCTGCGCGGCCGAGCTGGTCCAGAAGCCGTTGGCTTCGTAGGGGTTAGTGGTACTGTTGAAGAACGGCGGCAGGTTGAACGCCACAGGTCCGGCCTGACGAAATAAGCCGGTGTGAAAGTGCCCGGTGGTAGCCGGACCGCTCAGCCCACCCCACACCATAGCAAAGTGCGCGTTGCTCTGGTCGCGGTCGATGGACACGAAGCCGGCACCGTAGCCGTTGGTACTGACGGGGTTGGGCGCTTCCTGCTGGCCGTTCAGCGAGAAGGTGTATCCCTCTCGGGCCAGCCGGTACACCTGCCCACGAATTTCGCCGTTGGGGTTGGCGGCCGTGCTGAACACCAGGTTGGCGCCCCCACTCAAAAACAGGTTGACGGCCACCGTATTCAGGCCCGACAGCGTCAGGCCAAAGGAATTAGGCGTGCCGGCCGGAATGGTCACCGAGGCCAGCAGCCCGGCCGGGGAGTTGACCTGCCCGGCTTCACCAGCGTAAATCTGCAGGGCCGTCGGAGCGCCGCTCAGGCCGGTATGCGCAATACTCATGCGCAGCGTGTCCAGCGTGGTGTTCAGGCGCAACACGGCCACGGCCTGCGCGGTGGTGGTTACGGCCGGCACCATCTGCGCCCCATCGAGGCGGGCATCGTGGGCCAGGGCGCGCAGGGTAGGCAACACCTGTCCGCGAATTTCTCCCCCAGGGTTGTTGGCCGTGTGCACGTTGATGTAGATCTGCCCGGCGGCCAGGGCCGTGAGAAATGCCGCGGTAGGCGTGATTTCGCCTTCGATGACGTTGCCGGTGCGGAAGGTTTCGGTGCCGACAATCACGGGGCCACTGACCCCGACCGCCCCGGTGTGGAAGTGGCTGTTGGTAATGGCGCTGCTCAGCCCCGAAAACACGACTTTGAACCTAAACCTGGTCTGGTCCTGGCTCAGATTGAACGTACCAACGCCCGTGCCGTTGGTTGTCACGGCCGGCACCTCCTGAGCGCCGCTGAGGGCGGCGGCGTACTCTGCGTCCGTTTCTATTTCGATCTGCCCGCGGATTTCGCCGGCGGGGTTAGCAGCCGTGTGCACGTTGATGTAGTACTCCCCACGCAAGTATTTGCTGATCTTGGCGCGGTCGATGTCGGCGCCGGTGAGGAAGCCCTGCATGCGGTTGCCGCTCACAAACGGCAGCAAATTGGTCACCACCGGGCCGGCTACGCCGCGGGCGCCGTCGTGCACGTGGGCCTGGGTAATGGGCCCGCTCAAGCCATTGAAGGCTGCGGTAATAAATAAGGTGTCGCGCGTGGCGTTGAAGGTGAAGCTGGCCACGCCCCGGGCAGCCGTCGTGACGGCGGGCACTTCCTGAGCGCCGGTGAGCTGGGCGCCCAGCAGCAAGTGCGGGCGCAGGTGGTCGGCGCGGGCGGCCAGGCCCAGCAGCAGCAAGGGCAGCCAGCCGACCCGGAGGCACAGCGTACGGAGTAGGTTCATAGTAGCAAGGCGTTTGGAGGTTGGGAATGGAAGAAGGGTTTGGTTGTGAGCCCCGGTGGCCCGGCAGAGCCGGTTTGCGGCCTTTTGAGGCCGGCCACACCGCGGTGCTGAAGCTGAACTCGCAAACAATTGGCTGGCAGTTGCCCGTCGGCGGCGTATTTTTGCGGGTTCACCCCGTATTTTTCCCATGGACTCTCCCAACCCCGACTTCATGCGCGAGGCCATCCGCCTCTCCGTTGAGCAAATGCAGGCCGGCCTCGGCGGCCCCTTCGGCGCGGTGGTAGTTAAGGACGGGCGCATCATTGCGCGCGGCTTCAACCAGGTCACCAGCACCAACGACCCTACCTGCCACGCCGAGGTCGACGCCATCCGCAAGGCCTGCCAGGCCCTGGGTAGCTTCCAGCTCGACGACTGCGACCTGTACACCAGCTGCGAACCGTGCCCGATGTGCCTCGGCGCCATTTACTGGGCCCGCCCACGCCGCGTGTTCTACGGCAACACCAAGCAAGACGCCGCCGCCATCGGTTTCGACGACCAGTTCATCTACGACGAAATCGAGAAGCCCCTCTCCGACCGCGGCATCCCCATGGAGCAGATGCTGCGCGAGGAGGCCCTGGCCGGCTTCCGCGCCTGGGAACAACACGAAGGCAAAACGGAGTACTAGGCCGCGCGGCCTCTTACCGGCCAGTCGTAAAGGGCTGCATTCCACGGTGGTGGAATGCAGCCCTTATTCGTGCAGCTCATTTTGGGAGGCGCTTTATCAAAATAATTCTACTCTCTACCCAGTATCCAACGAACCAATTCCCAGCTCCTCTCCTTTGACAGGCACCTGATTTTCACGCACAGGCGCCTCATGCTGCACTTCTCCCCTGCCAAAGCTTTTTTACAATCCATTCTCATTTTAGCTTTAATCCTATTCCATTTCAACAAGACCGTTGCCCAGAACGGCAGCTGGCACCCTGCTGAAGCCGCAGAAACCTTTCCGCGCACGTTGCTGACTGCGGACGAGCTGCCGGCCGTGCGGGCCGCCGTAACATCGGGAACGAGTTTCGCCCTGTATGCCAGCCTAGTAGCCGACGTAGCAGGTACCCCGCCCGCTGATAATACCTCGTCGGGTGGGCGCCGGGCGCGGGCCACGTTTGCCAAGAATGCCGCCTTCGTGGCGCTGCTAAACCAACAAGCGGGGCGCGGCGCGGCGCAGCTCTTGCCGGCCGCCGACCGTACACGGCTGTTGACCACTGCCCGGGGCCTGCTGGAAACCATGAACCCGGGCGTGGAGCCGTTTGCCAGCTTCAGCGGGACGCAGTACACCGAGTGGCAGTGGCGCTCCAAGGAACTGATCGACTACCTCGTGGCCTACGACTTGCTCCGGGGCGCGGGCGAGCCGGAAGCCAGCCTGGCCCCGGCCAAAGCCCGGCTACAGCTGTTTGCCGGCAACCTCTACCTGCAGTCGACCAAGCCGTTTTTGGGCGTGGCCTTCTACAAGACCATCAAAAACAACCACACGCTGATGACCGCCGCGGCCTTGGGCATGGCCGCCGCAGTGCTCAACGACGCCACCAGCTCCGACCCCAACCAGCAACCCACGAACTGGGCCAACGCGGGGCTGTTCAACCTCGACAACGTGCTCTGGGAAGACGCCCAGCGGCAGTCCGACCCCGCGGCCGTGGCGGGCTACGCCGAAGGGCCTTACTATTTCAAGTATGCTTTTCTGAATTGCCTGCCTCTCATCCGCACCCTGGGCCACTTTCTGCCCGACAAGGCGTTTAGCTACAGCTACGGCGGCGTGACGCGCAGCATCCCCAACCCATACTTCGACCCGCGTTACGACCGGCTCTACCAGTGGATAACGGCCATTCAGATGCCGGATGGCCGCTTTCCGGCCCTGGAGGACTCGTACATCGACATGGGCATGCCCGAGCTGGCCCTGACCGGCAAAGCGCAGTACGCCAACCCGCTGTACCTGAATAAGCTGAACCCGGGGCAGCTCAATACCCTGCTCACCCAGCTGCGCGACGTGACGGTGGACATGCGCGCGGCTTACCTGGCAGCCAATATCACGCCCGCTCCTCCCCAAAACGCCCAGCTTACCTCCCTGCCGCTGAGCGGCAACCTGGTATTTCGCTCCGGCAACGACTCGCTGGCCAGCTACCTGCACGTGTACGGCAAGAACGGCGCGCCGCTTGCCAACTCCGGCGGCCACAACCAGGGCGACGCCGGCTCCTTCATCCTGCACGCCCAAGGCCAGCTGCTGGCCCTGGATCCGGGCTACCTGAGCTACAACCGCCGCGAGGAAATCGGCAATGCCAGCAACCACAACCTGGTACTGGTCGACGGGGCCGGCCCCGTTATCGGCAGCGCGGGCAATGCCAACGACGCGGCGGCTACGGTGCAGAACGCCTTTGAGACGCCGCAGCTGGCCTACGGCGAAGTGGCCACGGCCTACAACGGCGCCCGCCTCACGCGCAAAACGCTGTTTGTGCGCGGCCGCTACTTTCTACTGGCCGATGCCGTGCAGGCCAGCGCCCCGCACGCCTATACCTGGCAGCTGCACGGTTACGGCCTGGCGGGCGGCACGGCTACCACGGGCACTTTCACCGACAGCCTGGCCACGCACACCGGCATCTGGCAGAAAAACGGGGCCAGCCTGCTGGCGCACGTGACGGCCCAGGGCGCGGCGGCCACTTACACCACCGCTACCCGCATCCACGAGCTGACGTACAACACCACCGAAAACCACACGGCGCTGCTGGTGCAGTCGGGCCGGGCCACTCAGACGCAGTTTCTGGCCGCCTTGTACCCGTTTACCACGCACCAGCCGCGCATCGCAAGTGTCAGCACAGCCAGCACGGCGGGCCTGACCACCACTACCGACCGTTTCCGCGACCTGGCGTTTGCCCAGTCCGATACCCTGCTGCGCACGGCCACTAGTCCGCAACTCCGCCAAGCCATCGGCGCCGATGGCCTGCTGAACTTCTACTCGGCCGACAGCGCGGGCCGCTTTGCACAGCTGTTCATCGAACAGGGCACCGTACTGCAGCTCGATACGCTACCGTTGCTGCTGGCTTCGCGGCGGGCCACCATCAGCTGGCAGCAGCTCGACGACCAGCATTTCGCCGGCTACGTGAGCCGGGCCACCACCCTGCGCCTCGCCTTTCCGCAGGCGCCCCCGACCGTGAGCGGCGCCGGCGTCAGCCGCTTCAGCTACGATGCCGACGCGCACCAATTGCGCATTGAGTTCAGCCAGGCCTCGGCCTTTACCGTGGTGTTGCCGGCCGCGGGCAAGGTGCTGCCGGTGGAGCTGATGCGCTTCGGGGCCGAGCGACAACGCGGCGACGTAGCCCTGACGTGGCAGACGGCCACCGAACTGCGCAACGCGGGCTTCACGGTGGAGCGGCGCACCGGGCAGGAAGCCGCTTTTCAGCCTATCGGCTACGTAGCCGGCGCGGGCACTTCCGCCGCCGCCCGCAGTTACCGCCTGCTGGACAACACCGCCCCGAGCAGCCTCACCTACTACCGCCTGCGCCAGGTCGACACTGACGGCACGGTTACCTACTCGCCGGTGGCCGTAGCCCCAGCAGCAGCTCCCGAGCCCGTGCTCATGCTTGCGCCCAACCCAGCCGATGCATACCTCACGGTGCGCCAATTTGGCACCGCCGGTACGCTGCAGCTGCTTGACACCCAGGGCCGCCGCGTGTTACAGCAGAGCTTTCAGCAGGAAGCCCGCCTGGATACCAGCCACCTGCCCGCCGGGCTGTACTACCTGCAGCTGCTACGCCCAAATGCCCGCCCGCAGACCGGCAAAGTGCTGGTAGTGCATTAACTAACCTCTAAACCACCACAAAAAGCCCCGCTACCAAGTAGGTAGCGGGGCTTTTTGTGGTCAGACCAATCGTCCACGTAATCCGTGAAATCCGACAGATCCGTCTAAATCCGTGATTATTTGCGCATGCCCATCATGCGGGCCATCTGAGCCATGCCTCCTTTGGTCTGGCTCATCTTGTTCATGGTGCGCATCATCTTGCGCATCTCGTCAAACTGCTTCATCAGGTTGTTCACCTGCTGAATGCCCTGGCCCGAGCCGGCGGCAATGCGCTTGCGGCGCGAACCGTTGAGCAGGTCGGGGTTCTGGCGCTCCTGCGGGGTCATGCTCTTAATGATGGCCTCAATCGGCTTGAAGGCGTCGTCGTCGATTTCCACGTCCTTCATGGCCTTGCCCATGCCCGGAATCATGCCGACGAGGTCCTTCAGGTTGCCCATCTTCTTGATCTGCTCCAGCTGGGAGAGGAAGTCGTCGAAGTTGAACTGGTTCTTCCGGATTTTGGCGTTGATGCGCTTGGCCTCATCCTCGTCGAACTGCTGCTGCGCACGCTCTACCAGCGAAATTACGTCGCCCATGCCCAGGATGCGCTGGGCCATGCGGTCGGGGTAGAACAGGTCCAGCGCCTCCATCTTCTCACCCGTCGAGATGAACTTGATGGGCTTTTCGACCACGGCCCGGATCGACAGAGCGGCACCGCCGCGGGAGTCGCCGTCGAGTTTGGTGAGCACCACGCCGTCGAAGTTGATGCGCTCATTGAAGGCCTTGGCGGTGTTCACCGCGTCCTGGCCGGTCATGGAGTCCACCACGAACAGGGTTTCCGACGGGTTGATGGCCCGCTTCACCTGCTCGATTTCGGCCATCATCTGCTCGTCCACGGCCAGGCGGCCGGCGGTGTCGATGATGACCACCTTCTTGTTGTTCTGCTTGGCGTGCTGAATGGCGTTCTGCGCAATCTGCACGGGGTTTTTGTTCTCCACTTCGGAGTACACCTCCACGCCGATCTGCTCGCCGAGCACCTTCAGCTGGTCGATAGCGGCCGGGCGGTACACGTCGGCGGCCACCAGCAGCACGGTGCGGTTCTGCTTCTTGATGAAGGAAGCCAGCTTGCCGGCGAAGGTAGTTTTGCCCGAGCCCTGCAGGCCCGAGAGCAGCACCACGGCCGGGTCGCCCTTGATCTGGATGTCCTTTTTCTCGCCGCCCATCAGGTCGGTCAGCTCGTCGTAGACGATTTTGACCATCAGCTGACCCGGCGACACGGCCGTGAGGACTTCGCGGCCCATGGCCTCGTCCTTGATCTTGTCGGTGACTTCCTTGGCCACCTTGTAGTTCACGTCGGCATCCACCAGCGCGCGGCGGATTTCCTTTACCGTGGAGGCGACGTTGATTTCGGTGATGCTGCCCTGGCCTTTGAGGGTCTTAAAGGCGCGGTCGAGCTTGGTAGATAAATTATCAAACATGGGTTGGGCGTAGCAAAAGATGCTTCAGCAAAGGGCCAGGTACCGGCGGATGCGGCCGCGCAGCGTGCGCGGGCCCAGCAGCACCAAGCACAAAAATAGCCACAAAACCATGAATGCCGGTTTCGCGGCTTACTTTCGCCCTTCCGTAACACCAAAAACCGCCTCGTTGTGCCCGCGCCGCTTCGTTTGCTGGTCATCACGTACTACTGGCCCCCCTCGGGCGGAGCCGGCGTGCAGCGCTGCCTGAAGTGGGTGAAGCACCTGCCCGCGCTGGGCGTAGCGCCCACCGTCATTACCGTCGACCCGGCGCAGGCCGCGTACCCGGTGCTGGATTATTCGCTGGAAGCCGACGTGCCGCCCGGCGTGCGGGTGCTGCGCACGGGCACGCTGGAGCCCTTCGGGGCGTACCAGAAGCTCACCAGCCGGCCCATTCCGCACGGCGGCTTTGCCAACGAAGGCCGGCCCTCCATGGCGCAACGGGTGGCGCGCTTCGTGCGCGGCAACGTGTTTTTGCCCGACCCGCGCCGGGGCTGGAACCGCTTCGTGCTCCGGCAGGTAGCCGAGCTGGTGACCCAAGGCGAGCAGTTCGATGCGGTGCTGACCTCCTCGCCGCCCCACTCTACCCAGCTCATCGGCCTGGCGCTGAAACGCCGCTACGGCTGGCGGTGGCTGGCCGACCTGCGCGACCCGTGGACGGACATCTACTACTCGCAGACCTTGATGCGCACGGCCGTAGCCCGCTGGCTCGATCAGCGCTACGAGCGGCAGGTGCTTGAGGCCGCCGATGTGGTCATCACCACCAGCCCCGACACCGGCCGGCTGCTGCTGGGCAAGGCATCGGGCCTGCACTCAGATAAGTTCGTGGTGCTGCCCAACGGCTACGACGAAGCCGATTTTCAGCAGCCTTCTACCCCGCCCATGGACGCGCTGCTGCTGACTTACGTGGGTACCATTACCGGGCAATACCACGTCGGGCCGTTCCTGGAGGAAGTAGCGGCCTGCGCCGCCCGGCACCCCGCGGTACCGCTGCGGCTGCGCTTCGTGGGCCGCGTGGCGAAGGAAGTGGAGCGGCAGCTGGCTGACGCGGGGCTGCTGGAACGCACCGAGCTGCTGGAGTTTGTGCCCCACGACGAGGCCGTGGGCTACATGCTGCGCGCGTCGGTCTTGCTGCTGGCTATTCCCGACGTGGCCCACAACCGCGGAATTTTGCCGGGCAAGGTGTTCGAGTATCTGGCGGCCAACAAGCCGGTCATCTGCATCGGTCCGGCTGGCGCCGACGCGGCCCACATCCTGGAGGAAACCCACGCCGGCGAAAATTTCACCTACGAGGACCGGGAGGCCATGCGCGTTTACCTGGACCAACTAGTGGCCAGCTGGCAGCAGAATCCGAACCTGGATTTGCCCGCCTTTAGCAAGGCCCGCTACTCCCGCCGCGGCCTCACGCAGCGGCTGGTGGAGCTGATCCGGAAGTGATGATGTAGCGCGGACTTTCAGTTCGCGTATCGTTGCTGACGACCGGACAACCATTGTTCAGCGATACGCGAACTAAAAGTTCGCGCTACAATTTCAGCCGGTCCCACACCTTGCGTACCGGCCGGGGCATAGCGTCCAGCAAAGCGGCACGTAGCTGCCCAACGGTGGAGCGGCTGAGCTGCCCGCCCTGCCACTGGGCCAGCTCGGCCGCGAGCTTTTCGGCCAGGGCCTTGTAGAGCGGGCGCTGGTAGTGGCGCAGGTTGTTGGTCACGTCGGCGCGGTGGCGCACGATGTCGCGCACGTCGACCACGAACACGCCCGGCGTGGCGGCGGCAAAGTCCAGCAGGGCGGCGTTCATCTGCCGGTGACGCTCTACGGCGCCTTTTTCGGCCGAGCCGGGCACCTCTACTTCGGCGCCGGTGAGGACAATCAGCGGCACGGCGGCGGGCAGCTGCTCGCGCAGCCAGGTCAGGTTTTGGCGGAACCGCTCGGGCGTAAGCGGTCCGACGTAGGTAAATTCCTGCCGAAAGCGCTGCAGAAATGCTTCGTCCATGCCGCGAAACTTGCGCTGGGCGTAGCGTTGGGCCTGCGCGGCGGGGTCAACTTGCGTGAGGTCCTGGTAGCCGCCGAAGGGAATCAGCACGCCGGTGGCGTTTTCGCGGTACAGGTCCTGCGTATAGTCCATCAGCGGGCTGTAGACTACGGCGTCGAAATCAGCCTGCCAGAGCCGGGGGCGAAAAGCTTCTTCGTCCAGGAAAGGCAGCGCGGCGGCCAGGCGGCGCTGCTCCTGCGGGGGCAGCATGCGGCTTAGGCGCAGCAGCTCGGTGTGCTCGGTGTGGACGGGCACCTGGTTGTCATTGACGTAGTTAAAGTCTTCGACTACCTCCACGGCGTAGGTTTGCAGGTAGGGCGTGAGCTGGCCCAGGTCGCAGCCGCCCTTGAGCAGGATGCGCAGGCGGTTCTTGGGGGCTGATGCAGGTAACGCGGCCGCGCCGGCAGCCTGGGCTTCGGCGGTGGTTTCCAGCGTAATCCAGTCCGGGCGCTCCGTGGAATTGAGCTGGGTAGCGACGTCGCCCTGCACCGCCAGCTGCGGAAAACCGAGGTGGGCGTAGGTCCACTGCTCCACGCCCAGGTGCAGGATGCGGCAGCTGAAGGTGAACTGCTCCAGCTCGTTCGTTTGGGTATTCAGGCAGTACACGCCCACGAGGCCGTAGTCGCCGAACCGGTCGCGTACGCGCACGGTGCCCCAACGCAGATGTGGCTCCGGCAGGCTGGCTTCCAGCGCGGGCACGGCCACCCGTTTCTTGGTGTAGTTGAGCTGATTGGAGCGGTTGATCAGCTCGTCGATGCGCGCCAGGTCGGGGCGCACGGCCTCGGCGCCTTCGCGCAGCTCCACGCGCACCTGGGCGTCGCGCAGGAAAGCGAGGTTGTCGCCCTGATACTCGGCGCGGGCCTGTTGCTGGCGCTCCAGCAGGCGGTACTGCTCCAGACGCGCGTACGAGGGGTCGGGCTTGCCCAATTGCAGCAGCTGCGGCGCGAGGCGGGGCAAATCGGCCGGATCGGCCACCTGCAGCCGGGGGTTGTAGTGCAGCGCCTCGGCCCGGTTCATGGAGTTGTCGTCGAGAAACAGCGCGTTGGGTGCGCGCAGCTGCATGTCGTCGAGCAACTGCTTGATGATGGGACCTTTCGGCTGCCAGCTGACCCGCAAAAACACGAACAGGTCGCGCACGCCCAGCTCGGCCAGCTTGGCCTCGGCCGGCGCCAGGTCGTTTTTGCTGACGACGGTGTGGATGATGCCCCGGGCCGCGGTGGCGCGTACCAGCTCCACGTTCTCAGCAATGGCTTCGATTTCGCCTTCCGAAAGCGTGCCGCGCCAGAAGGTGTCGTCCAGGTCCCAGATGATGAGCTTGACGGGGTTGTCGGTCGACAGTTGAAAATTGCCAGTTGTCAGATCGGGCACCATTGCACGCGTGGAGTTGTCAGTTACTGGTGGGCAGTTGTCGGGAGGCCGTTGCCGGGGCGGCCAGCGGCTTGCCGGCAGCGGCCAGGGCAAGCGCCTCCGACAACTCTCAACCGACAACTACTAACTGTGGTGCAAAGATTGCCTACTTTTGCGCCCTTGCCGCGGCCCAGCCGGGCGGCGGACCTTTTTTCTACGCATGGCCCTCGACCTCAACCATAAATCCATTCTGGTAACCGGCGGTACCGGTTCTTTCGGCAAGCAGTTCGTGCAGACCGTGCTCGACAACTACCCGCAGGTGAAGCGCCTGGTGGTGTTTTCGCGCGACGAGCTGAAGCAGTACGAAATGGCTCAGCACTTCCCTACTTCGAAGTACCCGGCCATGCGCTACTTCATCGGCGACGTGCGCGACGCCGAGCGCATGAAGCGTGCCTGCGAAGGCATCGACGTGATTGTGCACGCCGCGGCCCTCAAGCAGGTGCCCGCCGCCGAGTACAACCCGATGGAGTGCATCAAGACCAACATCTTCGGGGCCGAAAACGTGATTAACGCCGCTTTGGACTGCGGCGTGAAGGACGTGGTGGCCCTGAGCACCGACAAAGCTGCCGCGCCCATCAACCTGTACGGGGCCACCAAGCTGTGCTCCGACAAGCTTTTCGTGGCCGCCAACAACATGAAAGGCAGCCGGGATCTGCGCTTTTCCGTGGTGCGCTACGGCAACGTAATCGGCTCGCGCGGCTCGGTGGTGCCCTTCTTCCTGCAGGAGCGCAACAAAGGCGTGCTGCCCATCACCCACCCCGACATGACGCGCTTCAACATTTCGTTGGAAGAAGGCGTCGATTTGGTGCTCTACGCGCTGGAGCACTCCTGGGGCGGCGAGATTTTCGTGCCGAAGATTCCCTCCTACAAAATCACGGAGCTGGCCACGGCCATCGGGCCGGAGTGCCGGCAGGACGTGGTGGGCATCCGCCCCGGCGAAAAGCTGCACGAGGAGATGATTACCGAAACCGACGCGCTAAGCACCGTGGAGCTGGACCGGTACTACGTCATTCTGCCCTCCACGCCGCCGTGGGACGTAGAGAAGTTCATCGCGACGTTTAACGGCCGCCGCGTGCCGCTGGGCTTCCACTACGATTCGGCCAACAACACGGAGTGGCTGAGCGCGGAGCAGCTGCGCGAGGAAATTCGCTTGCACGTCGACGCGGAGTTTCAGGCGTAGGCATCCTGCTGTTACCCAAAAAGCCCGACCGTTCGCCCCGGCCGGGCTTTTTTATTGCCTTCACCCAAGTTAGCGCATTACTTCTACCGTGCCTTTGATTTGCTGGCCGGTGCTGAGGTTGCGCAACACGTAGTAGTACACGCCGGCGGGCTGCTGCGCCGCGGCCCAATCGTTGGCGTAGCTGTCGGCTTGGTACACGCTACGCCCCCAGCGGTTGAAGATCTGGCAGCACCAATCCGTTGCACGCAGGCCCTTCAGCACGAAAAAGTCGTTTTGCCCGTCCCCGTTGGCGGTAATGATATTGGGAAGGTTCGGGCAGTCGGCTATGCTGACGGCCACTTCATCCGACGTTTCGCAGCCCGTTGGCCCGGTTACGGTGAGCCGGTACATACCCGCTTCCGCCACGGTTAGCTGCGCGCCCGTGCTGCCATTCTGCCACCGGTAGGTGCTGCCGCTGGGCTGGGTTCCCGCTTTGAGCGTCACGGCCTGATCGGCGCACACGTTCAGGTCCGGCCCCAGGTCGACGACCGGCCCAGGGATAATGCGAACCGTTTGGGTAGTGGTGAACTGGCGGCCGTCGACGGCCGTGACGCGCAGCGTGACGGTGTAGACGCCGCCCTGTGCGTAGCGGTGCACGGGCGCCTGCCCGGCCGAGGTATTCAGCGGGCCGGAAGCAGGGTCGCCAAAATCCCAGGCATAGGCGGCGGCCGTCACAAACGGGCTGAGCGAAGAGAGAAAAGCCACCGGCTCGCCGGGGCAGGCCGTGCCCACGCTGATGCTGCCGGCACTGCTCACCACCACCGGCGGCAGGTTCAGGTCGTTGGGCGAGAGCGGCAGCGTGCCGAAGCTGCTCTGGCGGGGCCGCAGGCTAAGCGCGCTGGCCTGGAGTTGGCAAGCGTTGCCGAGCACGTTGGGCGCCGCAATGCAGCTGACTTGCTCATCGCCGTAGACTAAGTAGATCTTGCCATCGGGCCCGAGCTTCATGTCTTGCAATCGTTGGCCCAGGTTGGGGCGCGGGGTCACGTGCCGGATCTGGGTGCGACTCGCATCGATGGCCCCTGGCGAGCCGGCCAGCAAATCGTACTGCAAGGGGTACAAGCCGGCCGAATCGGCGTAGAGGCGGGCTCCGTCGGGCGAGAATTCCAAGCCCTGTAGGTTGGCCAGCACGCCCCCGCCCCCGTTTTGATTGCTGTACCAGCCGTAGCCTTTAAAGCGGGTGGGCAGTTCCTGCACGTTGCGGACCTGCCCGGTGGCCGGATCGAAGGCCGATAGCTCCAACCGGCCGTACGTGCGTCCCCCGTTTTGCTCCCGCGAATTGACCAGGTAGGCCAAGCGACGCCCATCCGGTGACGCTTTCAGAATCCCGTTGGAGCTCAGCCACCGAGGCGCGACACTGACCACCGGCGCCGCCGATAAGCCCGCCGACGAGAGCAGCCAGCTCACGTATTGCCCCTCCGTAGCCACGCCCACCAGCCACAGGTCGCGCCCGTTGGCGTGGCGCACGGCGGCCCAGTTGCCCGTCAGGCCGTAAATGGGGGCCTGAATGTGCAGTACCCAGCCAGGCAGCTGCACACTATCGCGCCGCACAATGCCGCCCAGGCCGTTGCGGGCGTTGGTATCCACCACCACGTACGGCAGGTACAGGCGCGAGGCACCGCCCACGGGATATTCGTTGGTGTAAAACTCGCGCTGGCTCACGAACACGTAGAAGCGCGAGCTGCTGCCCGGCTGCGGCAACACCATGACTTGCCGTCTGTTGGTGCTATAGTTGAGCAGCACCTGCGACACGTTGCGCCCCGGCATCAGGCGCCAGTTTCGGTCCCAGAGCGCGTAGCCATCGGAGGCAAACAGAAAACGGCCGGCGTCGTCGGACAACGATGCGGCCCCCTGTGGGAACTTCACTTTGCCGTTGAGCAAGGCCGAAGGCTGCGGGCTGGGCGCCACGAAAGAAATACCGGCGCTGTCGCCGAAGTACCAGTTGAAATACTCGCGCTGGGCCCGGGCGGGGGCCGACAGCGCCAGGAAGCACAGCAGGGTAATGGCGGCTCGCCAGTGCATCAGTAAAGAATACGTCATAGGCTCGTAGCTATCGAAAGCGCGGCGGCTTTCGATAGCTACGAGCCCGGCCGCCTATCTTTGGGTTGCATGAGCTTCCAACTTACCCGTTCCATTCCCTACGGCCGCCAGCACATCACCGAAGCTGACGTGCAAGCCGTCATCGATACGCTGCACTCCGATTTTCTGACCCAAGGGCCGAAAGTCGCTGAGTTTGAGCAGGCCTTTGCCCGCTACATCGGCGTGGAATATGCCGTGGCGGTGAGCAACGGCACGGCCGCGCTGCACCTGTGCGCGCTGGCACTGGGCGTGCAGCCGGGCCAGCGCGTCATCACCACGCCCATCACCTTTGCGGCCTCAGCCAACTGCGTGCGCTACTGCGGCGGCGAGGTGTACTTCGCCGACATCGACCCCGAAACGGCCCTTATCGACCTGAAAGCCGTGCGCCGCCTGCTGGAGCAGCACCCCAAGGGCTATTTCCACGGCCTGGTGCCGGTGGATTTTGCCGGCCTGCCCGTGGATCTGGAAGAAGCGCGCCGGCTGGCCGACGAGTTTGGACTCTGGATTATCGAGGACGCCTGCCACGCGCCGGGCGGCTTCTTCACCGACAGCCAGGGCCAAGCGCAGCGCTGCGGCAACGGGCAATTGGCCGAGCTGGCCATCTTCTCCTTCCACCCCGTCAAGCACATTGCCACCGGCGAAGGCGGCATGATTACCACCAACCGCCGCGACCTGTACGAGCAGTTGCTACTGCTGCGCACCCACGGCATCACCCGCGACGCGCAGCGCCTCACCCGCCCCGATGAAGGTGGCTGGTACTACGAAATGCAGGAGCTGGGCTACAACTACCGCATGCCCGACATGCTCTGCGCCCTGGGCCTGACGCAGCTACAGCGCGCCGACGAAGGCCTGCAGCGCCGCCGCGAGCTGGCTGCGCAGTACGACGCGGCCTTTGTCCAGGTGCCGGGCGTGACGCCACTGGCCGGCGCCGCGGGCCACGCTTATCACCTCTACGTCATCCAGGTACAGGACCGGCGCGGGCTCTACGACTACTTGCGCAGCAAGCAGATTTACGCCCAGGTGCACTACATCCCGGTGCATACCATGCCCTACTACCAGCAGCTCGGCTGGCAGGCCGGCGACTTTCCGCACGCCGAGGCCTACTACGCCCACTGCCTGAGCCTGCCCATGTTCCCCAGCCTCTCGGACGACGAGCAGCAGTACGTCATCGACTGCGTGCTGGAGTTTGTGCAGGGCTGATTTTTCATTGCTTCTTGACTACTGCCTGATGCGCGTAGGAATTATTTCACAGGTCCGGATGGGCAGCACCCGCCTGCCCGGCAAAGTACTGCTGCCCGCCGCCGGCCGGCCGCTGCTCGATTACCACGTGGTACGCCTGCAGCAAAGCGGCTTTCCCGTCATCCTGGCCACCAGCGTACTGCCCGCCGACGATGCGCTGGCCCAGTACGCCGAGCAGCACCAGCTACCCTACCACCGCGGCAGCGAAACCGACGTGCTGGCGCGCTACTACGAAACGGCCAAGGCCCAGCAGCTCGACGTCATTGCCCGCGTCACCAGCGACTGTCCGCTTATCGACGGGGAGCTGCTCGGGGCCGCTCTGCGCCGCTACGTGGCCGACGCCAGTCCGCAGGTGTTTCGCTCCAACGCCGTGGTGCGCACTTACCCGCGCGGCTTCGACTTCGAAATCTTCTCCTTTGCCCAGCTCGAAGCCGCGCAACAGCAGGCCAATACGGAGTTTGAGCGGGAGCACGTGACGCCCTACCTCAAGACCCGGGCGCCGGGCATAGCATTTCGCGACGAGGTGAACCCGGCGGGCGACTTCAGCCAGCTGCGCCTGACCCTGGACACGCCCGAGGACTACGAGCTGCTGCGCCGGCTCATCGAAGAGCACCACGCCGAGACCTTGCCTGGTCCGGCTATCGTGGAGCTGCTGCTTGCTCACCCCGAGCTGGTAGCCATCAACGCCCACGTCGAGCAAAAAACCACCTGATTCCGCTGCCTCATGGCTGATTCCATCCGGACTTTTTCCAACGCGGCGGCCCCGCAGCAGGACCGCCTGCAGCAGCTCACCGGGCACCTGCGCCACTCCCCGCTGCCCGACGCCGAGCTGCTGCACAACCTCGGCCTGTACCTGACGCGCCAGACCCTGTCGCGCCTGCTGTTCCTGGACGAGCTGTACCGCCAAATCGTGCCCGTGCACGGCGTTATAATGGAATTCGGGGTGCGCTGGGGCCAGAACATGGCGCTGTTTCACGCCTTGCGCGGCATCTACGAGCCCTACAATTACAACCGCCGCCTCATTGGCTTTGACACCTTTGAAGGGTTTCCGCACGTGGCCGAGCAGGACGGCGGCCGAGCCCAGGTAGGCGATTACAACGTGACGGAGGGTTACCAGCAGCAGCTGGAGCAGCTCCTGGCCCTGCACGAGGCCGAAAGCCCCATTGCCCACAAGCGCAAGTTTGAACTGGTGAAGGGCGACGCCACGGTGACGGTAAAAGAGTACCTGGCACAACACCCCGAAACCGTGGTGGCCTTTGCTTACTTCGACTTTGATCTGTACGCCCCCACCAAGGCCTGCCTGGAAGCTATTCTGCCGCGCATGCCCAAGGGTGCCATTCTGGCTTTCGACGAGGTGAATTGCCCCGAGTTTCCGGGCGAAACGCAGGCCCTGGACGAGGTGCTCGGCCTGCGCAACCACGCCCTGCGCCGCAGCCCGCTCAATCCGCTGATTTCCTACATCGTTCTGTAGATGGAAGCGACCTGGCCCACCGCCTACCGGGCGCTGCCGCAGCAGGAGTTTAGCGCCGACGGCTACACTCTGCTGCCCATTCGCTGGCAGGACCGGCAGTTGATCCGGCAGTGGCGCAACGAGCAGCTGGCTATTCTGCGGCAGAAGGCCCCCATCACGGCCGAGCAGCAGGATCAGTATTTCAGCCAGGTGGTGCGGCCGCTGTTCGGAGCTGAGCAGCCTGGACAATTGCTGTTTTCGCTGCTGCACGAGGATGAACTGATCGGCTACGGCGGGCTGGTACACCTCGACTGGGAGGCTGGCCGCGGCGAAATTTCCTTTCTGCTCAACACCACCCGCAACGCCGACGTGGCCCAGTTCAAGCTGGACTTTGCCGCTTATCTGCGCCTGCTGCAGCAAGTAGCTTTCGAAGCGCTGCCGTTCAACAAAATCAACACTGAGGCCTACGACGTGCGGCCCTACCTGTTTGAGGTGCTGCTGGCAGCAGGCTTCGTGGAAGAAGCGCGCCTGCACCAGCACGTACGCGTGGACGGAACGCTCGTCGACACGGTGTTTCACGCCTGCTTTCGGCCCCAAGCGCCGTTGAATGCTTCGCCCGCAGCCGTGCTGGTCACCAGCATTTCGCGCAAGGTGCCACTGTTGCGCGCCGTGCGGGCCGCGGCCCAGCGCTGGCACTTTGCTACCCGCCTGCTCGGCGCCGATGCCGATGCGCGCTGCCTCGGCCGGCACTTCGTGGACGAGTTCTGGCCCATGCCGCCATTACGGGACCTGTCGCTGGACGACTTACTGGCTCACTGTCGCAAGCACCACGTCAAGGCCATCATCCCGACGCGCGACGGGGAGCTGCTGTTCTGGGCCAAACACCGCACAGCCCTGGCCGAAGCCGGTGTGGCCGTGTTGGTAAGCGAGGCTACTGCCGTGGAGCTCTGCCTCGACAAGCTGCTTTTTGCCCGGCACCTCGCGGCCCACGGCTTTTCCGCTATTCCCACCGCCCTGCAGCGCACCGAACTCGCTGGCACGCAACAATATGTGGTGAAGGAACGATTCGGTGCGGGTTCTGTGAGTCTGGGCCTGAACCTGACGGCGGAAGCAGCCGACACACACGCCGCTACGCTCCACAGCCCGGTGTATCAGCCCTTCGTGGCTGGGCGGGAGTTGAGCGTGGATGTGTACGTGGACGCTCAGGGCCGGGCCCACGGCGGCGTGGCCCGCCACCGCAACGAGGTGCACCATGGCGAGTCACAGGTAACGACGACCGTCGAGCACCCTGCATTGGTAGCGCAATGCCAGCGCCTAGCCGAAAACCTGGGCATTTATGGCCCAGCGGTGTTTCAGGTTCTGGAAACTCCCGCTGGGGAGCTGCACTTCATTGAATGCAATGCCCGCTTCGGCGGCGCCTCTACCGCCAGCGTGGCCGCCGGCCTGCGCGTATTCGACTGGTTTCTGCGCGAAGCACTCAGCCCCGACAAGGTGCTGCTGCCTTTTCAGCCGCGGCCCGGGCAGTGGCGGCAGATCCGTTTCCCGGCCGACTTGGTAGCGCCCGCTGCCGAGGACCTCGATCAGTAGGTCTGCTTCGCTGCGGTTTTCCGATTCGCCTAACTCTTTACTCCTTCTCCTTGGCTGATTCCGCCCTGCCCGTCCTCGTTTTCGACCTCGACGATACGCTCTACGAGGAGCTGACCTATGTGCACAGCGGCTTTCGGGCCGTGGCGGAACTGCTGGCGGCGCGCTTCGGGGCCTCGGCCGAGGAGCTGACGGCGGAAATGATCCGCGAAGAGGCCGAGCACGGGCGCGGCGCGGTGTTCGACGCGGTGATGCGCCGCCGCGGCTGGTTTTCGCAGAACCTGCGCCAGCAGTGCCTCACCGCATACCGCGGCCACGCCCCGACGTTGCAGCTGCACCCCGATGCGGAGCGCTGCCTGCAGCGCTTCGCCGCGTACCCGCTCTACGTGCTGACCGACGGCAACAAGCTGGTGCAGGCCCGCAAAGCCGCGGCCATGGGCTTGTTCGAGCGGGTACGGCACGTGTACGTCACGCACCGCTACGGCCTGCACCGCGCTAAGCCCGACCCGGAACTGTTCCGCCGCATTGCCCGGCGCGAGGGCGTGCCCGCTGGGCAGGTGGTGTACGTGGGCGACAACGTGCGCAAGGACTTTGTGGGCATCCGGCCGCTGGGCTTCCGCACCATCCGGGTGCGCCGCGGCAACTACGCCCACTACGTGCCCGCTACGCCTGGCCACGAGGCCGACGTGCAAATCGACTCGCTGGACGAACTGACGCCGGAGCTACTACACCAGCTTACGGCCACGCCGGCCCAAGCGGAGTAGCGGAAGTTCGGCAAGGGGTTGCGTAGCTTTGCGGACTATGTCTGCTTCCGCTGCTCATTCGCTCACCATTGGCTCGGTGCCCGTGGGTGGAGCGCACCGCCCGTTTATCATCGCCGAAATGTCCGGCAACCACAACCAGTCGCTGGACCGCGCGCTGGCCATTGTGGATGCGGCCGCCGACGCCGGCGCCCACGCCATCAAGCTGCAAACCTACACGGCCGATACCATCACCATGGATACCGGCTTCGTGATTCAGGAGGAAGGCACCTCGCTGTGGGAGGGCAAGTCGCTCTACAAGCTCTACCAGGAGGCTTACACGCCATGGGAGTGGCACGCGGCCATTTTCGAGCGCGCCGCCGAGCGCGGCCTGCTGGCCTTCAGCTCGCCCTTCGATGAAACGGCTGTAGACTTCCTGGAGTCGCTGAACGTGCCGGCTTATAAGATTGCCTCCTTCGAAAACGCTCACCTGCCGCTGCTGCGCAAGGTGGCCGCCACGGGCAAGCCCGTCATCGTGAGCACCGGCGTGGCTACGCTGGCCGAAATCGACGAGGCCGTGCGCACCCTGCGTGCCGCGGGCTGCCGCGAGCTGGTGCTGCTCAAGTGCACCAGCACCTACCCTGCCTCGCCCGAAAACACCAACCTGCGCACGATTCCGGTGCTGGCCGAGACGTTCAACTGCCCCATTGGCCTCTCCGACCACACCATGGGCATCGGCGTGAGCGTGGCAGCGGTGGCTTTGGGCGCCTGCGTCATCGAGAAGCACTTCACGCTGAGCCGCGCCGACGGCGGCGTGGACTCGGCCTTTTCCATGGAGCCGCACGAGCTGAAGGCGCTGGTGGAAGAAACCGAGCGCGCCTGGCAGGCCATGGGCACCGTGCAGCTGTGCGTGCAGGCCGCCGAGGAGAAAAGCCGCATCTACAAGCGCTCCATCTACGTGTCGCAGCCGGTGAAAGCGGGCGAAGTACTGTCGACCGACAACCTGCGCATCATCCGCCCCGGCGACGGGCTGGCGCCGCGCTTCTGGGACGTGGTGCTGGGCCGCACCGCCACCCGCGACCTTAAGCCGGGTACCCCGCTCACCTGGGACCTGCTATGAGTCAGCCGCCGAACCGGGCGGCTACGTCATTGGTCGCCCGGTACCGCGACATTCTGCAGTTGCGCTTCACCCCCGCCTTTGCCGGGCTGCCTCGCCATGCCCTGAATGTGGTGTCGCCGGCCAGCGCGGTGCGCCGCTTGGTGAAGGTGCTGGGCTACACCGGGCTGCGCCTGGTGGGCAATATCTTTCGGCCGGTGCCGCAGCCCGAGCCGCTGGCGGGGCGGGTGTGGCTGTACGTGCTCAGCCAGAACAACTACGACGCGCTGCACTTCCTGCGGGCGCACCGCCCCGATGCCGCGATGGTAGCGGGCCAGAGCAAGCAGATCGGCCGCTACAACGGGCAGGTCGGCCGCCTCTCGCTGCGCGGCAAGCTGCTGTATTACTGGCAGTTTCCGGTGGTATTCTGGGGACTGTGGCGGCAGCATGGCAGCTTGGCGTGGCGGTTTTTCGACCTGATATACAACGCCATCGGCTACTACGAGGAGTACCGCCGGGCACTGCGCCGCTACCGGCCGCGGGCCGTGGTGTTTGCCAACGACCACAACGACGACGCCCGCGCCATGCTGCTCGCCTGCCAGGCAGAAGGCGTACCCACGGCCTACATCCAGCACGCCAGCGTCAGCACTATCTTTCCCCCACTGGGCTTTGACCTGAACCTGCTCGAAGGCCAGGATGCGCTGGATAAGTATCGGCAGTGCGGCCCCGTGGCCGGGCAGGTGCAGCTGGTGGGCATGCCCAAGGCCGACGCTTTCGTGGGGCAGCGCAATACCAACCCGGTGGTGCGGCGCGTGGCCATTGCCACCAATATTCTGGACCCCACCGAGGGCATTGCGGCGGCGGTGCAGCACCTGAGCGCGCAGTTTCCCGAGCTGCAGTTTACCCTGCGTCCTCACCCCAACGACCAGCGCGACTTTGCCCAGCTGCTACGGCCATACCCGCGGGTGCAGCTCTCCGATGCCCGCCGCGAAAACGTGTTTGCCTTCCTCGCTGCCCACGACGCGCTGGTGGCGGCCGATACCTCCACGCACCTGGAAGCCACGCTGTTGAACCTGGCCAGCATCTACTACCGCTTCGGCTCCACCGGCGGCTCGTTCGACTACTACGGTTACGCAGCCCACGGCCTGGTGGACTACGCCCCTGCGCTGCCGGATATAGACGCACTATTGACCCGCTATCAGCAAGGCAAACCAGCCGACCTCTATCTAAAAGCTGGCTACTATAACGCTACCCTCGGCACCCCGCACGAGGGGCACAGCCAGCAACTAGCATTGGCTGTGCTGGATCAATGGTTATCCAGCTGATTATCTGCTTCAGCCGGGCATGATCTTTCCGCACGGATGGTAGTGGCCAAACTCAATGTGTTTTCTGACAAATTCCAAGAAATAGTTATACCCAAAGCTCGACGGCGCTATCTTTATTCGCCTTTTGTTCATCCAACTGCTCCCTATGCATCTCGATTATTTTACTCGAATACTTTCCCGTGCTACCTGCATTGCCTTGAGCGCCGCGGCCAGCCTGTTGGGAGCTGCCGCTACTGCGCAGACTATGCCTGGCCCTGGCAACACGTTGCGCTTTACGGGCTTTTCGGGTTTCACAGCCGTCAACTGCGGTACGGCCACGCGCGGCATCACCAGCCAGGTAACCGTCGAAGCGTGGATTAAAACCAGCTCTTCCAGTCTGCAATTCGCGGCAACCAAGTACTCCAACAGTCTGGGGGAGGACAGCGGGTTTCAGCTGGGGACCAACAACGGCCACGCCGCCTTTTACGGGCGGGCCCGCACGGGCACGTACTACGTCGCCGGTGAATCCTCGACGGTAGTGGCCGATGGGCGCTGGCACCATATTGCGGGCGTGTGCAACGACAACGTCTGGCAGATTTACGTGGATGGCGTGCTGGAAAACAGTGCCACCTACCCGTACAGCGGCGGTAACTTAGCCAGCAGCCAGGTCTTGTCGATTGGCAACTACTGGTCGGCGGGCGACTACTACTTCAACGGCAACATCGACGAGGTACGGGTATGGAATACGGCCCTGACAGCGGCACAGATCCGGGCAAACATGTGCCGCAAAATCACTATTGTCACCACCGCGCCGACGAACCTGGTGGCCTACTACCGCCTTGATCAAAGCAGCGGCAACAGCGTCCCCGACCTTGGGAGCCAGCCCGTTACGGGCACGGTGAGCGGAACAACGTCGTGGACGACTTCCGGCGCGCCCATTGGCGACCTGAGCGTCGCCGCCTACCCTGGTAGCGGCACAGTTTCGCTCACCGCCGCCTCCGGCGATGTGGCTACCGTCAGCGGCCTGAGCGGGGCGCAGGGCGTGCAGCTGTACGCCATCAACAGTGCGCCGACCTCGGCGCCCAGCAGCGGGGCTGCCTCCACTTACTTCGGGGTATTTTCGCTGCCTACTACGGCCACATACACTTTCGCTCTGCAGCCGCAGAACAGCGTGTCGGTGACCAAGAACTTGTACAGCCGCTCGGGCGGCGACGCGGCCAGCTGGTCGACGACCTCCCCGACCCGCAGCGCCACTACCCTCACGCTGACTGGTCAGAGCTACCGCGCCGAATACATTATTGCCGACCCCAATGCCTGGACGGGCGCCGTGAGCACGGTGTACACCAACCCGGCCAACTGGAGCGCAGGCTTTGTGCCCACCTTTACTGATAACGTGGTAATTCCGGCCAACGCCGTGCGTATGCCGGTGCTCAGCGGCACGGCCAGCGCGGCTAGTTTTGGGGTAGAAACCGGCGCGTCGATGACCATTGATGCCGCCGGTACGCTCACCTTGTTCGGTGGCAGCTTAACCAACAATGGCGCGTTTGGGGGCCCGGGAAGCTTGGTGCTGAATCCCTCGGGCAGTGCAGTACAGCTCAGCGGCACTGCGGGCATCAGCGTGGGTAGCCTCAATGCCACCGGCAACGGCACCACCGATGTGCGCGTGCCGTTATCCATTTCTCGGGTGCTCACACTGAATCAGAACCTGGCGCTGAATGGCGCCGGCACGCTCACGCTGCTCTCCGATGCTCAGGGCACGGCCATGGTCGTGAACGTGGGCAACGGCCAGGTTATCGGCAACGCCACCGTGCAGCGCTACCTCGACGGCTCGCTGAACGCCGGCCTGGGTTACCGTCACTTGTCGGCTCCGGTGGCCAACACCACCATGGCCGACCTGGTCACAGCCGCATTCAGCCCGGTTGTCAACCCGGCCTACAACACCGTAGGCAACAGCGTAACGCCCTTCCCGACGGTGTTTGGCTACGACCAAAGCCGCGTAACGAGCGGTTCGGGTGTGTCGGACTTTGACATGGGCTGGGTATCCCCCGCCAGCCTGACCGAAGCGCTGGTACCCGGCCGCGGCTATACCGTGAACACGACCGGCAACCAGACACTGGATTTTGTGGGCACGCTCGGCAACGGCAACGTAAGCCTCAGCGGCCTGACCCGCGGCACGGGGCCACAAGCCGGCTGGCACCTGCTAGGTAACCCCTACCCCGCGCCCATGCTCTGGAGCCGGGCTTATCAGAACGCTACGGGCCTCGACAACGCGGTGTACGTTTATAAATCCAACGGGCAGTACACGGGTAGCTTCGTCAACGGCGTGGGCGCCAACGGCGGCTCCGACGTCATCCCGATGGGCCAAGCCTTCTTTGTGCGCACCAGCGCGCCGGGCATCAGTGGCAGCCTGAACCTGACCAACGCCGCCCGCGTGACCAGCTACCAAAACCCACTGGTGCAACGTCCCGCAGCCGAAACGCGCCCGCTGCTGCGCCTGCAGCTGCGCGGCAGTGCTACCGCCACCGATGAAGTGGTCCTCTACATGCAGGCCGGCGCCACCACCGGCTTCGATGGCGGCTTTGATGCCTTTAAAGTCAGCCAGGGCGAAACCCTGGCCCTGGGCGTACCGCAGGGCGCCGAGCAACTGAGCATCAGCGGCTTGCCCCTGACCGATGCCAGCACCCTGACAGTGCCTCTGACGGGCCGCGTGCCCCAGCCCAACACTACCTACACCCTGACGGCCGCCGAGCTACTGAACCTGCCCGCTGGCCGCTCGGCCTACCTGCACGACGGCCTCACCGGCAGCGTAACCGATCTGGGCCAGCAGCCGAGCTACCGCTTTACCTCCGCCACTACGGACCTGGCGGGTCGCTTCACGGTATCGTTCAGCGCCAGCCGCGTGCTGGCCGCCTCGCAGGCGCAGCAGGCCCAAATTGGCCTCTACCCCAACCCGGCCCGGCGCGAGCTGTTCCTGCAGCTGCCCGTTACGGCTTCTCCTGGCGTGGTGGGCGTAACGCTCGTCAACGCACTCGGCCAGAGAATCTTCGGGCAAACGTTGGCGGCGGCCCGCGCTACCGGTACCCAGCGCGTGGAATTGCCCAGCCTGCCGGCCGGTGTATACACCGTGCGCGTAGCCCTGACCTCGGGCGTCGTCACCAGGCAGCTGGTCATCGAATAAGCTGCTCTGACTACCAAGCCGGGCGGCGGGAGCGGGAATCATACTCCGCTCCCGCCGCCCGTTTCTGTTGGGGCCCGCCACGCACCTTTGCCCAGCATGCTTCCAGCGCGCTGCCAGCTGTATTTTCGCGCCATGAACCTCCCACCTGCCACCGCTGCACCAGTCACTACTGAAGCCCGCCTGGCCTACGTGCTGCGGCATTTCTGGCTGGCTTACCAGCCGGCTCCGCCCGTGCGCATCGGTTACGCGGCAGACCGGCCGCAGGTGGAAGTGCTGGAAGGCGCCGTTGACTTTTTCAGCGGCCACGAGCCTTACCCGGCGGCGCCCAATTTTCGGGCGTGGCAAGAGCAGCAGGTGCCGTTTTTTTTCGATGCGCACCCCGAACGGCCGCTGCTGGAGTTGCTTCCCGGCCGGGCCGTGGTCAGCGCCGACGTCGTGTCGGCGGCGTTTTACCTGCTCAGCGGCTGGCAGGAGTACTTCTGCGCGGAGCGCGACCAGCACGGGCGTTTTCCCTACGCGGCCAGCGTGCAGCAGCGCTACGGGTTTGTGGCGCTGCCGGTGGTGAACTATTACTTCGACGTGCTGCGTCGGGCGGTGGAGCACGTCAGCGGGCAGGCACTGCAGCCGCGGCGCTGGGCGGCCGACGCGCCGTTTGCCACCTTCGTCACCCACGACATCGACAACCTGTATAGCGCCTGGAAGGAGCCGGCCAAAGCAGCGCTGAAGCGGGGGAACCTGCTCGGGTTTGGCCGGCATCTTTGGCAGCACCTCGCGCAGCCCGATGCCTGGGACAATCTGGAACAGGTGCAGCAGAACGTAGCAGCTTACGGCGCCTCGAGTACATTCTTCTTTATCCCGAATTACGGACGGTCCACCGAGCATGGGCCTTACAACGCGGACTACCGCTTGCACAAGCTGATTCCGCGCGTTCAGACGCTAGCTGCCAAATCTGAAATAGGCCTGCACGGGAGCATCGGTTCCGCTCGTACCCCCCAGCAGCTCGGGGCCGAAGCCGAAGCCATTGGCGAAGCGCTGACGGACAAAGGCCAGCGGTTGGGCCTGCGCTTTCACTACTTGCAATGGGAGCCGCGCGTGACGCCCGAGCACCTGACTGGCCTCGGCGCGCTCTACGATTCCACCTTGGGCTTCGCCGAGCATTTCGGCTTTCGCCACTCTTACTGCTTGCCCTTCCGCTTGTTTGACTTCAAGCACGGCCAGGCGTTCGACTTTCTCGAAATCCCGCTGAACCTGATGGACGCCACCCTGCACCACCCGCGCTACCTGCGGCTGGCACCCGCGGAAATCATGCCCGCTATCCAGCCCATGCTACAGGAAATCGAGCGGTTCGGCGGCGTGTTTACTTTACTCTGGCACAACGAAAACTTCGACCCGGCCAACTCGGCGAACGGCCCGCGGGAGTTCCACCGCATCATGGAGTACCTTCGCGGCCGCGGCACGGCGTTTCTGACGGGCCGGGCAATATGTGCAGCGGTGCAAGAGTAAGCTGAGGCGTTTGCCATTCGGCGCCACCACGCTGCTAGCCCAATACCATAATTTCACGACCTCACTATTTCACCACTTGGGCATCGTCCAGCGGCAGGGGCTGCGCAACACGGTTATTTCCTACTTCGGCCTGGGCTTGGGCTTCGTCAACACCGCCCTGCTCATGCCGCGGTTTCTGGCTGCCGACCAGGTGGGCCTTACGCGGGTGCTGCTGAGTCTAGCCACCATTTACGCCCAGCTGTCGGCTTTCGGCTTTGCCAGCGTGGGTATTCGCTTCTTCCCCTACTTCCGCAACCGCGACGCCGGTCACCACGGCTTTCTGCCCTTGCTGCTGGGCCTGCCGCTGCTGGGTTTTGCCGTCGTTACGGGTGCGTACTGGCTGGGCCAGCCGTTGATTCTGCAGGCCTATGCCACCGATGCAGCCCTGCTCGGCCCCTACTACAGTTGGTGCGCGGTGCTGGCCCTCTTCACGCTGCTTTACTCCCTGCAGGACGCCTACCTGAAAGGGCTGTACCACACGGCGTTTTCCTCGTTTCTGCAGGAAGTGCTGCTGCGCGTGCTCATTGCGGGCGTCACGCTGGCGTTTGGGCTGGGCTACCTCTCGTTTCACCAGTTTGTGCTCTGGTATATCGTCGTCAACAGCAGCATCACCCTGCTGCTGACGGGCTACCTGGCCTACATCGGGGAACTGCACCTGCGGCCTAAGCGGGCGGCGCTGGCGGTGCGCCCGGTACGCGAGCTGCTGAACTTCGGGGCCTTCGCCCTGCTCTCCAACATTTCCGGCACCGTTATCAGCTCCATCGACGCCCTGATGGTGGGCTCGAAGGTGAACCTGAAAGCGGCCGGCGTGTACACCACGGCGTTTTTCATCAGCACGGCGCTGACCATTCCCTTCCGCTCCATCAATAAGATTGCCTTTCCGCTGCTGGCCGATTACTGGAAGGAAAATGATTTGCCGCGCATGGCCGAATTCTACCGCAGCACCACCCGGCTCAATACCGTGCTGGGCTGCTACCTGGCCCTGGGCATCGGCCTGAACCTGGATTTCATCTACTCCCTGATGCGGCCTGAGTACGCCGCCGGGGCCACCATCGTGTGGCTGCTGCTCGTCGGCCGCCTCATCGACGGCATCACCGGCGTCAATGGCCTGATCGTGGTGACTTCGCCGCGCTACCGCTTCGATTTGTTTTTCAACGCCGGGCTGGCCGTGGCCACGGTCTTGCTGAATCTGCTGCTCATTCCGCCGCTGGGCATGGTGGGCGCGGCCTGGGCGGCCCTGCTGGCCCTTACCAGCATCAATGTAGCCCGCACGTGGTTTGTGTGGCACGCCTACCGCCTGCAGCCCTTCGATTACCGCATTCCGCTTATCCTGGCCATATCGGCCGCCACGGCGCTGGCGGCGTGGCTGGTTCCGCCGGTGCACTCCCCGCTGGTGACCATGCTCGTGCGTTCGGTGCTGCTGACGGTGGTGTACGCGGGGCTGGTGCTGCTCACCAGCGCCGTACCCGAAGCCACAGGTTTGGTGCGCAAGCTCACCGGACGCCGCTAAAGCGCTGGTACGGTTGGCAGTTCGCTGGAGGCAGCCACCGGCCGCGTAAGCTGCTGGATGTAGCGCATGCTCAGGCCCACCACGAGCAGCGACACCGCCACGGTGGCAAACTCCCAAGGCTGCGCCGCGGAAATGTGCTCGTGCCACTTGTACTCTCCATGGGCCGCATACATGGCACCCCAGGCCGCCATATTATTGATGGCATGCACGGCGATACACGCCATCAAGGACTGGGTGCGTGTGTAGAGCCAGCCCAAAAACAAGCCAAGCAAAAAGGCACTGAGGGCCTGGGGCGGATTTAGGTGGATGATGCCGAACAGCAGGCTGGTTTGCAGAATAGCCCGGCCGGCGCCGTAGTTGCGCGTGAGGCCCGGCAGCAGCAGGCCGCGCATCAGCCATTCTTCCAGCACCGGCGCCCCCACGCACATCACCACCAAAGCCAAGGCGGGCTGCTGCATGAGCTTGACAAAGGTCTTGTCGGCGCTCCAGGTGGGCAGGTCCAGCCACGCCACGGGCAGGCGGGCAAACAACAGGGCCACCGCTACCACTGCCACTACCGCGAATAGCCGCGGCGAGTCGGCCGGGCCAGTCCAGCTGGTGGGCTCCAGGCGCTTGGGTCCGGCCCGCCGCCTCAGGAACAGAATCAGGGCTAGTTGTGCCACTTGCCCCAATACCACCATAAAACCAGTAGCGTAGCGCGCCGGCAACCACGCGTGCCCGGCAATGATGGGCAGAGCGAATAGAATAGAACTGAGCAGCAACCAGCCCAGCATGCCCCAGCTTTCTTTGTACGTAGGATAATACCGGGTAACTACTGTGGGGGCTACGGGCGCGGGCGCTTCGGCCAGCGGCGCTTCCGATTCAGGGTATAGCTGTTCCATATAGATGAGTTAATTGCTGGCTAAAGTAAGCAAACGGCAACGCCGCCGGCCTCACGGCTCGGCGGCGTTGCTGCTGGATACCAAGAATAGTTTACTAAGCCACCTGATTGCCGGCCGGCTCCACCGTGGGGTCTACCGTCAGCCCCTGGGCCAGCTTGCTGTGCTTCTTGCCGTAGCTGAAGTAGATAACCAGCCCGATGGCCAGCCACACCACCAGACGAATCCACGTGTCGCCGGGCAGGCTGAGCATCATCACCAGGCAGGTAATAATGCCCAGAATAGGCACCACCGGCACCCAGGGCGTGCGGAAGGCGCGGGGCGCGTCAGGCTCTTTTTTGCGCATGATGAGCACGCCCACGCACACCATCACGAAGGCCAGCAGGGTGCCGATGCTGCACATCTCGCCGACTACCTTGATGGGCACCAGCCCCGCAAACAGGCTGATGAAGGCGCCGAGCAGCAGGTTGGATTTGTGCGGCGTCTGGAAGCGCGGGTGCACCTGCGAGAAGACGCGCGGCAGCAGCCCGTCGCGGCTCATGGAGAAGAATACCCGGCTCTGGCCCAGCAAATCCACCAGGATTACCGACGTGTAGCCGATGAGAATGGCGCCGATGATGGCCGTGCTCAGCCAGCCGTAGGGCGTTTTTTCGATGGCAATGGCTACCGGCGCGGCGCTGTCTTTGAACTCCTTGTAGTTGGCCAGCCCCGTCATTACGTAGCCGAAGAGCACGAAGAGCACCGTGCACACCAGCAAGGAGCCGATGATGCCGATGGGCATGTTGCGCTGCGGATTCTTGGCCTCCTGCGCCATGGTGGCCACGATATCGAAGCCGATGAAGACGAAGAAAACCAGCCCGGCCCCGCGCAGAATGCCGCTCCAGCCGAATTCGCCGAAGGTCCCGGTGTTCTGCGGGATGTAGGGGTGGTAGTTGGCCGGGTCGATGTATTGCCAGCCCAGGGCAATGAACACCAGCACCACCAGTACCTTCAGGGCCACCACCACGGCATTGAACCACGCCGAGCCCTGCGTGCCCCGGATGATAATAGCCGTAATAGCCAGCACCACCAGAATGGCCGGCACATTCACCCAGCCGCTTACGGTGCTGCCGTCGGCCAGCGTAGCCGTTTCCCAGGGCGACATCACCAGTTGCGGCGGCAGGTGCAGGCCGTACTTGCTGAGAAACTTCACCAGGTACTGCGACCAGCTGATGGCCACCGTGGCCGCGCCCACCGAGTACTCCAGCACCAGGTCCCAGCCGATAATCCAGGCGAATAGCTCGCCCATGGTGGCATAGGAGTAGGTGTAGGCCGAGCCGGCCACCGGCACCATAGAGGCAAACTCGGCGTAGCACAGGGCCGAAAACGCGCAGCCGATGGCCGCTACAATAAAGGAGAGAGTCACGGCCGGGCCCGTGTGCTCGGCCGCGGCAATGCCCGTGAGCGAGAACAGGCCCGCCCCGATGATAACGCCCACCCCGATGGCAATGAGGTTGAAGGGCCCCAGGCTGCGCCTGAGCGTGTGCGAACCAGTCTCTGCGGCTTCCAGCCGCAGCAGTTCCAATGATTTTTTGAGCATGATACAGGATTAGCGCCGCTACGGACGCGCAGAAAACAGCCCCGGCCGCTAGCGGCCCATCAGCACGGCCCGCCCGGACGCTTATCCGCCGAACGGCCCTGGGGCAACGAGAAAAAGCTGGTCCACGGCGACTGACGCCGCCGGGCGCGCAGTTACACCCCGAAAGTGTGGCTACTGCCGACTAGCTCCAACAACAACAGCCGGCCTGCAAAGCGAGGCGGGCAGCAGGCACCGATACGGCGCGGGTGGAAAGGCAAGCGGAAAAGTGGTTCGAAAAGCCCACAGCAACTTGTTTTTATATGGTCAGGAATTGGCACCGTTCGGGACTTTCCCGAGGTTGCCGGCGCTTCGCAGAGCCTGTCTCTCCGCGCCTCTGTATAAAAACAATCCTTCAGCAGTAAAGAATTGGTCCGGCAAAGGTAGCCCCACGACGCCGGCAATTGCAAATCATGGTGCCCGCCCCGACTCTCCAAACGCCTGCCGCCCGGTGCGGCCAGCGGCCCGAAGACTGCTGGCCGCACCGGGCAGCGGTACGCGAAAAAAGTCGTTTTCTAGCTCAGGAAGGCAGGTTAGTAGTTGTAAGACACGCCGGCTGATACCCCGGTCGACTGCCCCACGTTGCGGCCCGTTACGTACTGGCTTACGCCCAGAATCACGCCGATGCCTTTGATGACGGGCTTGTACACGCTGGCCCCGATGCGCGCGTAGCTGACGCGCGTAGCCGTGAAGTCGCCCGTGAAATTGGGCTGCAGGATATCCGTGCCTGTGCTGCTCGACTGCTGCAAAGAGCCCCAGGCCTCAGCGTAGAAATTCAGGCCGGCGTAGCCCACCTTGGCGTCGGCGAGGAAGGCATTGGGTACGGCATTGGTGCGCAGGCTGTAGCCGGCCTGCCCCATAAAAAAGATGCCCGAGGGCGTACGCAGCTGCGCAATGCCGAGCGTGGTGTACTTGGTGGCTCGGTTGCCGATGGCAATGATGTAGCCCAGCCCGGGGTCGTTGCGGTAGTTGCCGGCCGGCGTGCTCACCCCCACCGCGCCCAGCAGATCCAGCTGGCTATTGCCCACCGGTGCCGAAAACGACTTGAACTTGAGCATCACCGACACGTCCTGCAGCCCGGCGCGGGTGTTGGTGTAGCCCTCGTCCTGCAGCACCGGCTGCGCCGCCTTGCCCTTCGCTTGGATGTAGGGCAGGCTCAGCACCGCCTCGATGTTGTCGGTGATGCCGTAGTTGGCGTACAGGCTGACCGAGGACACGCGCACCTCCCGAAAAATCGGCACGGCGTCGACTTTGTCGGGTACCAGAAAGACGTTTCGGTAGTGCTCGGCGGTGCCCGTAAATACCACGGAGCCGTGGTGCTTGCCGGCCATAAAGCCGCTCACCAGGCTCTGGGCCTGCCCGGCCCCGACGGCGCCCAGCAGCGCCGCCCCGGTCAGCAGGCAGGTGAGGTAAGAGTGTTGCATGTATAAGGTGAAGAGAGGAAATGAAGACGCTTTAGCGAGTAGTCCGGCGTGTTGGCACAGCGGTTTGCGGGCCTGACCAAATTCGGGCGCGCTAGCTACGAGCCCAATTCTACCTTCGGATTCCCAACGCGGGAGAAAAATTTTCCGAACGGGTAAAACCACTGGCCCAACCGGTTCCGTTTGTTGGCCGGCTTCGCCGGAGCCATGTGCTACTCTCCACCTTCTCTATGCCTTCACGCCTACGCGCCCTGTTTCCCATTTTGGGTTTAGCGGTTCTGACTTCGCTGTCGGGTTGCAACAAAAACACCGAAACCAACCCCTCCATTGCCGGCGTGGCCGTGGGCAATAAGGACTTCAGCGTGCTGGAAGATGCCGCCGTGCGCGGCGGTGTGGTGGCGCTCCTTTCGAACCGCAACCCCGACGACCCGCAGGGCAACTACACGGTCTTTGCGCCCAACAACGCCGCCTTTGCCCGCCTGGGCCTGTACTCGGCGACGGACCTGCTGGTGCTGAACCGCGACTTTCTCACCGGCACCCTGAAATACCACGTGACGGGCGGCACGCTGGCCGGCAGCACCCTGCGCGCCGGCGTTAGCTCGCCGTCGGCGCTGGGCGGCATCCCGCGCCGCATCATCGAGCGCAACGGCGCACTCTACGTCAACGGGGCGCGCATCCTCGCCACCGATATTCCGGCCTCCAACGGCACGGTGCACGCCATCGACAAAGTGCTGCTGGCCACCGGCGGCAACGTGGTGGAATCGGCGCTGGCCCTCACTAACAAGCAGGTGTTTGTGCAGCCGGAGCTGACCTTCCTGGTAGAAGCCGTGCTCTACGCCAACCTGGCCGGCACGCTCTCCAGCCCGGGGCCCTTTACCGTGTTTGCCCCCAATGACGCGGCCTTTCGTAACCTGCTCACGCAGTTGCAGGTAGCGCCCGGCTCGCCGCAGGGCTACGTGCCCGCCGACATCCGCAAGCTGCCCGTCGGTACCGTGACGAGCGTGCTACTGCAGCACGTCATCGTGCACCCGAGCGGCCCGGCTGGCCGCTTCACGCCCGAGCTGCCCGAAAACGGCCGTGCTGCCTCGGCCGGCGGCGGGGCCATCAGCTTCGGCCCCTTCACCGACGGGGTGCTGACGGTGCGCGCCACCGGCAACGGCCCCGCCGTGGCCAACATGGCCATTCCCGATGTGCAGTGCACCAACGGCGTGGTGCACGTCATCGACCGCGTGCTGCTGCCCTAAGCGCCTGGCCAACTGCTCGGTCCACCTACTTTCCTGCTTTAGCTACCTAGTGTTGCCCGCCTCGTGGTGCCGTCTGGCTTCGCGGGGCGTTTTTTCCCGATTGCCATGAATAAATGTGTTGCGGGCCTGCTCTGGGGCTGGGTGCTCCTGCTGCTACCGCTGCTCACCTGGGCGCAGCCCGCTGCACAGCTGCCACCGACTGCCTCGCTGGAGGGCGAGTGGAAAGGGCCTCTGACCGTGCCCGGCGGCAGCCTGCCCGTGAGCATCACCGTCACCGAGCTGGCCGGCGGTACCCGCTTTGCCGTGCTCAATGTGCCCGCGCAACGCATCAACCGTGCCCTGCTCACCGTCGACCTCAAAGCCGATACCATCATTTTCGAGTCGCAGGAGCTGGGCTTTAACTACATCTGCCGCCGCTCCGCCGACGGCCAGCAGCTGCAGGGCCAATGGCGCCAGCAGGGCTTCAAAACCGACCTCACGCTGCAGTTTACGCCGCTGCCGCCCCAGCCCAAGAACTTCAAGTTTCCGCCGCCCTACCGCGTGGAGGAGGTCACTTTCACCAGCGCCCACGATAACACACGCCTGAGCGGCACCCTTACCACGCCGCCCGGCGAGGGCCCTTTCCCGGGCGTGGTGCTGCTACCCGATATGGGCCCGCACGACCGCGACGCCGCCGTGGGCGACTACAAGCTCTTCGGCTCCCTGGCCGATTACCTCACCCGCCACGGCGTGGCCGTGCTCCGCCTCGATGGCCGCGGCGTAGGCCAGTCGGGCGGCGACTGGCGTACCGCCACCCCCGCCGACCTAGCCAAGGATGCGCAGGTGGCGCTGAGCTTTCTGCGCACGCGCAAGCTGCTCGACATTGCCCAGCTCGGGCTGATTGGCCATGGGCTAGGCGGCAACGTGGCCCTGCAGGTAGCGACGCAGCCCCTGCCGCCGGCCTTCGTGGTGAGCCTCGGGGCCCTGGGCAACCCGGGCTACGACGTGATGGCGCAACGCCCGCTGGCCGCTTTTCTTAAAGCCGGTGAAGCCGACACGGCCCAGGAGCATCGGGGCCGTCGACAGCTGCTACAGCAGCAACAGCAGGGCGAGAAACTGGCCGAGCTGCGCCGCAAAGGGGCCAATTCGGCCCAGATAGAGACGTACCTGGGGCAGCAGCAGATGCGCCAGCGCGCCGCCGACAAAAAGCAGCTGGACGCCCGCGTGAAAAAGCAGCGCCCGATGATGGAAATCGTGCGCAACATGCCCAACAACGACCAGGCGCAGGCCATTCTCGTCAACATGCTGCGCCAGCAAAACCCTGCCCTCGACCCGGCGGTAGCCCAGGCGCACGCCACCGACATGGTCACGCCCTGCTACCGTAGTCTGGTGACTTACGTGCCCACGCTCAACCTGGAGCAGGTGCGCACCGCCGTCTTCCTCCTCCACGGCACCGACGACCAGCACATTCAGCCGACCAACCTGAGCGTGCTGGAAAAAGCGCTAAAGGACAACCGCCGCGTAACCTCTCGCCGTCTCGACGGCATTAACCACCTCTTGCAGGCTCCAGCGCTGGAATGGCCGCTCGTGAACGGCGAGCAGAAACCTGTGATGTGGCCGCAGCTGAACATCCTCGAGTGGATTCGTAAGCAGGGAAAAGGTTAAGTTCTAACGGTAGCACCCGCTGTCCTGGCGAGAAGGCACAACATTTCGCGCATCAAGCAGGAGCTACCTCTCTTTGCTCGAAGGACAGCTAGATGAGCCATCGTGCGTCCTCACCACGGTAGGTTACTCACCCGTTGGTGCTACGTCACGGCTTTCGGCATCAGCGCTGAAATACCGCATGCGGTAGCAGTTCATGGCCGTTTCGCCGAGCTGCTCCAGCAGGCGGTAATTGGCCACGGCCCCGACGGCGGCTCCCACCAGCGGCAGCAGCTGCGCCAGCTTGGCCAGGTCGATGTAGTCGCGGTATTCCTGCTGAAAGGTGCGCCAGTCGAAGTCGGCGGCGTCGGGGGGCAGCGTTTGACGGTAGGCTTCCCAGTCGGCCACGCGCTGGTACACCTCGTTGCGGGTGTGCTGGCTGCTGAAAGCCAGCTGAAACACATGCAGCAGGTACAGTCGCTCGGTGTAGTCGTGCACATCGTGGCCATACAGGGCCGCAATGTCGAACAGCAGCTTGAGCTTGATGCCCAGCAGCAGCGGAAAATCGGCCAGCCCGACAAAAAAGCCGGCCGCGCCGGTGGCGGCGCCCTCCACCACGGCCACGTGCCGGTAACGCCGGATGCGGGTGCGCACCACGGCTTCGCGCTCTGCCAGCGGGGCCGCCAGCAGCGGCCGGCGCGTAAGGTGCCGGGAGCCAAACAAGACCCCGCGCACCATCTGCTTGATGGCGGCCGTGAGGGCCTGGTGCAGCTTTTCGGGCAGCAGGGCGTTCAGGCGCGTCTGCATGCCGCGCGTCAGGCGGTCGAGCACGGTGGGCGGCTGCTGCATGCGGCGCTGCCACGCGTGCAACTCGGCGTAGGCCTGCTGGTCGGCGACGTCTATCATGGCGGTTTGAAGTGCTTTTCGGGCCTAAGGTACGGGCTGGCGCGGCGCCCGATTCGTAAGCTCTACCATATCAGTGCGGGCGTAGTTGCGTAAGGTGAACGAGTAGCCGCTGCTATTTTCCTCACCACACCAAAACCCCACACACCGATGTTTGATAAGCTGGAAACCCTGAACGACCTGCTCATTCTTCAACTCAAAGACCTCTACAGCGCCGAAACGCAGCTTGTGGATGCGCTGCCGCAAATGGCGGAAGCCGCCAAAGACGGCCGCCTGCGCCGCGGCTTCGAGCGGCACCTGCACGAAACCGAAAGCCAGGTGAAGCGCCTGGAGCGCATCGGCAAGGCGCTGGAAGTGGACCTGGACGGGCACACCTGCGTAGCCATGCAGGGCTTGATCAAAGAGGGTCAGATAACGATGTCGGAAAACGCCACCGACGAGGTAATGGACGCCGCCCTGATTGCGGCGTCGCAAAAAATCGAGCACTACGAAATTGCCGGTTACGGCACGGCCGCTCACTACGCCGAGCGCCTGGGCTACGCCGACGCGGCTGATTTGCTGCGCAAAACCCTGGCCGAGGAGCAGCTCACCGACACCAAGCTCAACGACTTGGCCAAGAACTACCTGAACCAAAAAGCCGAGTAGAACATCCGGCTCGGGGCAGGAAGACGAGAGCTGGCAGGCCGCTCGGCCTACCAGCTCTCGTCTTCTTTCATGGCCCCGGCTATGCTGCGCGTGAGCTGCTGGGCCACCAGCTGCAGTTGCCGCTGGTGGTTTTGCATGCGGCGCGGCGTCATGAAGGGCACCGAGGCATCCAGGAACCTCTCCGCCGGCTCGATGCCGGGGCAGGGCGTGCCGGCGCTGGGGTAGTCCTGGAAGTAAAAGTCGGTTAGCTCGTACTTGTAGCGGCCGTCTTTCACGGCCAGCTTCACGGTGCAAAACAGCTGCTTCTGGAAGAGCAGATTCCCGAGCCCGGGCATGTCGATGTCCGTCACCACCTGCCCTACTACCAGCCCGGCTTCCGGCTCGGCCACGCGCAGGTACACCTGGCTGCGGCGCTGCGGGGTGGCAAACCAAGTTGAGGCCCGGCCAAACAGCACGGCTTGGCTGGCGTTGGCCATCGGTACCACCGCCGTGTAGCGAATGATCTGGGTGCCGGAATCCACCGGAATCGGCGCGAGGACCGGGGTAGCCGGGGCAGAGGCGACTTGGCTGCCCTGCGCCAAAGCGCCGATGGAGCCCATCAGCAGGCAAAGAGTAAGTACGTGTCTCATAGAGATAGGAATTAGTGGAAGTCGGTAAAAGCAAAAGCCCGGCCAGCTGTGCAGCTGCCGGGCTTGTTTCATCGCCAATAATGTGGTTGGCAAGCATTACTTCCTCGTATTGAGCTGCTTCGCTAAGCCGGTTTCAGCGCGTAAATCCGCTCGATAATCTCCACCACTTTCAGCCCTTCCAGCGCGTTGGTGGTGGCGTAGCTGCGCCGCTGCACCGTGTCCACCACGTTTTCGATGACTTGCACGTGGTTAGCCGCTGAGCCTTGGTACGGGCCGTAGTTGTTGGCCGGGTTGGTAGGCGGCAGCACTGGCAACTGGTAGTCGCGCAGGTGGCAGTACTCCACTTTGTCCATGTACTGCCCGCCCAGACGCAGGCTGCCGTGCTCGGCTACCACCGTGAGCGAACTTTCCAGGTTTCGGTCCCACACGGCCGTGCTGTACTGCAGCGTGCCCGCGCCGCCGCGCACCAAGTCAAAAGTAACCAGCCCGGAATCCTCGAATTCCGTCAGCTGCTGGTGGTTGAAGTCACGGAAGCGGGCCGTAACGTTAGTAATGTCGCCGAACACCCAGTAGAGCAGGTCAATGAAGTGACTGAACTGGGTGAAGAGCGTGCCGCCGTCCTGGGCGCGGGTGCCGTGCCAAGTGCCGGGGCGGTAGTAGCGGGCGTCGCGGTTCCAGAAGCAGTTGAGCTGCACCAGGTAAATCTGCCCCAGCCGCCCCTCGTCGTACACCTGCTTGAGCCAGGCCGCGGGCGGTGAGTAGCGGTTCTGCATCACTCCGAACACCAGCCGGCCCGTCTGCAAGGCCGTGTGCACGATGTCTTCGGCATCGGCTTTGCGCAGGGCAATGGGCTTTTCGATGACCACGTGCAGGCCGTGGCGCAGCCCGCGAATGGCCTGCGGGGCGTGCAGGTAATTGGGCGTAGCCACCGTCAGCACATCGGCGGCGGGGCCGTGGGCCAAAAACTCTTCGAGCGAATCGAAGAAAGGCACGTCGGGAAAAGCAGCGGCCAGCTCAGCCCGCAGCTCCTGCCGGGTATCGACCAAGGCGACGAGCTGGGCGCCGGGGTGCCGCGCCACCAGGGAAGCGTGGCGGCGGCCGATATGGCCTACGCCGCAGATAACAAAGCGGACCGGGGCCGCGGCAGCAGAATTGGAGTCAGAAGACAGCACGCCGCAAGCTGCGAAAAAAGCAGCGGATGCAGCCCGGTTTACAGGCTTTTTGCTGGTAGCAGCTTATCCAAATAAGCACCGTTTTTGGAGAAACGCCCTCCGTAGCGGCATCGGGAGTTGTATGGCTTTTCACACCCGGAATGCATCCGTACAACCCGCTCCCGCACCGCTGCCTGTTAAAAAAGCGCAGCCGCTTCTCGGGTGAGAAGCGGCTGCGCAAGGGAAAAAAGTCACAGGTGATAAACAGCTACCGGGCCTGCGACATTGCAGGTGCTGAGCGGCTTAGAGCAGCCGCTTCAGCTCCGTGAAGTTGGTGTTGCTCACTGAGCGGCTGGTGCAGCCCAGCGCACGGGCACTGCTCTGAATGGCCTGCACGCGGGAGCCAGGGTTGGGGTGCGTGCTCATAAACTCCGGCGGATTGGCATTGCCCTGCTTCTCGGCCTTGATGAAGAAGCCAGCCGCACCGTCGCAGGCGTAGTAGCGGGTGCCGTTCAGGTAAATAGCCGAGTACTTATCCGCTTCCTGCTCGAAGGTGCGGCTGAACTTGAGCTGGCCCAGGCCGGCCAGGCCGCCGGCAATCTGCGTGAGCAAGCCCTGGTTTTTGCCCAGCACCACGCTGGCCAGAATACCGATGCCGTATTGGCGCTGCAGCAGCTGGGTGCTGTGGCGGCGGTCGGCGTGGGCTATTTCGTGGCCCAGCACGCCGGCCAGCTCGCTTTCGTTGTCGAGGAACTTCACCAGGCCCGTAAACACGTAAATGTGGCCGCCGGGCGTGGCAAAGGCGTTCTGCGTGGCGTCGTCCTTGATCAGCTTCACGTCCCAGGGAAACTGGTTGCGGTACTTCAGGTTGCCGTTGTCGAGCACACGCTTCACCACGCCGTCGAGCAGCTGGTAGGCGCGGGCGTTGCTGCTGCGTGACATCAGCTGGCCCTTAGCGGCGTACATCGAATCGGTCTGGTGCGCTACCTGGGCACCCAGGGCAATGTCCTGGTCGACGGAAAACAGGTTGAAGCCCTGCGCCGGTGCCACAGGGGCGGCCGCAGCAGCGGGCTTATAAACGGTGGCAGCGGTAAGGCCGGCTGCGGCCGTCAGCGCCGCGGCGAGGGTCAGGAAAGGACGGAACATCATCGGGTAAGAAATCAAAAACAGAAGCGTTGTACGACGCTCAGAAAAAACGGTGCCAAGGCCGCGCAGCGGCACATCCGGGACGCGCAAATGGCCAGTCATCCTGAAGACTCGGCGCTTCAGGATGACCAATTCGAAACTACTCCGCTGCGCCAGTTTTTACCACCGCTGCCACGTATGCCACCTGCTCAGGCGTCAGACCGGGGTGAATGGGCAACGACAACACTGTACGGCACAGCGCCTCGGCCACCGGAAACTGACCGGCCCGGTAGCCCAAATAAGCGTAGGCCGGCTGCAGGTGCACCGGCACCGGGTAATACACTACCGAAGGCACCCCGTGCTGCTGCAGGTGCTTTTGCAAGGCATCACGCCGCGCCTCCGACGCCAACGTGAGGGTATACTGGTGAAACACGTGGGTGCTGCCGGCCTGCCGTGCGGGAATCTGCAGGCCCGGCACCGTGCCGAGGGCCGCATCGTACTGGGCGGCTACCTGTTGCCGGGCGGCCGTCCAGGCGCCGAGGTGGCGGAGCTTCACGCGCAGCAGCGCCGCCTGCAGGGTATCGAGGCGCGAGTTCAGGCCGATGCGCTGGTGCACGTACTTGCGGCCGCGGGCCTGGCCGTGGTTGGCCAGCTCGTACAGGTGCGCGGCGCGGGCCGCGTCGCGGGTGAGCAGGGCGCCGCCGTCGCCGAGGCAGCCTAGGTTCTTCGACGGAAAGAAGGACGTGGTGCCCACCTCCCCTACCGTACCGGCCGCTACCAGCTGCCCGTCAGCCCCTTGCCAGGTAGCCCCGATGGCCTGGGCGTTGTCTTCAATCAGGGCGAGGCCGTGCCGGTTGGCCACGCCGCGCAGGGCGGTGAGGTCGGCGCACTGCCCGTAGAGGTGCACGGCCAGGATGGCGCGGGTGCGCAGCGTGATGGCGGCCTCGGTAGCGGCGGCGTCGAGCGTGAACATGCGCGGATCGACTTCGGCCGGCACGGGGCGCAGGCCCAGGATGGCAGCTGCTTCGGCCGTAGCCACGTAAGTAAACGCCGGCACAATTATTTCGTCGCCGGGCTGCAGCTCCAGGCTCATCAGGGCCAGTTGCAGCGCGTCGGTGCCGTTGGCGCAGGGCACCACGTAGGCGCCCCCGAGGTAGGCGCCCAGCTCCTGGGCAAACTGCTCCACGTCGGGGCCCTGGATAAAATCCCCGGTGTGCATCACGTGCTGTAGGGCAGCATCCAGTTCCGCTTGGATGGCAGCGTGTTGGGCGGGCAGGTCGAGCAGGCGGATGGGCGCCGGGGGCGCAGCGAGAGCAGATGCAGCGGACAAAACGCGGGAGATGAAAGGCATTGACCACCGCGTGGCGCGGTGGTTTCGGGGGCTAAAGATAGCGCGGGGCTGTGGCGACGGAACTTCCCGGCTCGCTTATATAGGCTTAAAGCCATCTTTCTGCCCGCAGCCTGCGTAACCTGCTATGTAGAGCTTGCGTTAAGCGGCCCAAATGCCCCGCTGGCCGCAGTGCGGGCGACATTTTTCTTCACTGTAACCTAGCATCCCCATGTTTAAGAAGGTTCTTACCACCCAAGCCCTGGCCCTGCTGCTGCTCAGCGGCGGCGTGGCCTTTACCAGCGCCAGCTGCAACCGCGCCGACCGTCAGGAAGCCGCGGCCGACACCGATCAGGCCTACGAAGACTTCAAAACCTTCGTCGCCAACACCGAAGCCAATGCCGAAGCCGTGGGCAACAAAACCCAGGCCGAATGGGACGAGGAAACCAACCAGCTGAAATCGGAATACGACGCCAAAACCGCGGCGGCCGAAGCCAGCATGAGCAGCTGGAACGACCAGCGCAAAGCTGAATACGACGAGCTGAAAACGCGCTACACCACGGCCTACGACAAGCGTTCCACCGCTTACGGCAGCGGCAGCATGAGCGCCGGCGGTAGCGACGCTACCAAACCGGGCAAGTACTACACGGCCACGAACCCGGCCACCCAGCTGACGGCCGCCAACGCCCGGCAGACCTACGAGGCCTTCGTCAATAACATCAAGCAGAACGAAGACAAGTACGACATCGACGACTGGCGCTACATTAAGACGGAGTGGCGCGCCCTCGACGAAGCTTACGACAAGGTGAAAGGCGACATTCCGGCCAAGGACCTGGCCGAAATCCAGAAGGAAAAGCTGAAGTTCGCCGCCTTCAAATCCTTTGACAAAGCCGAAGCCCGCGCTGCCCAGGGCGCCGACGCAGTAAGCGGCGAAGCCCGGAAATTGGACGCCAATACCCAGGACGAACGTTCGAAAGTTGGTCAGGCCGCCAGCAACACCGCTCACGACGTGAAGGAAGCCGGTAAGGACGTGGGCCACGGCATTGGTCACGTCGCCAAGAAAATCGGCGAGAAGACCAAGGATGGCTACAAGGAAGTAAAGTCGGAAGTCAAGAACACCGACAATGACTAATCACGGATTGCGGCAGATTCATCGGCTTTCACGGATTTCGTGAACGATGGACGCCACACGGTGGAATTTCAGCAAAAAGGCCTCGCTTCGGCGGGGCCTTTTTTAGTTGCTACGCGATGAAAGCGGTTTAGAAATGGGTATGTATAGCTAAGCCGTCTGTCATCCTGAGCGGAACGCGAAGGATCTTATCACGCTTGGGCATATTACCCTCTAGCGCTGTAAGGTCCTTCGCGTTCCGCTCAGGATGACAGGAGGAAGATGAACCTTGAGCAGCGTCTTTAAGACGAGCTTTGCGTCAAAGCACTTCTAGCAGCCAGGACAGCTTCAGCAGATCCAACGCGCGCAAATCCGACTGCTCCAGGACACGGCGGCGCAGCCGCCACTCGGCGGCGCGCAATCCAGCCAGAGCCAAGCGGCTCAGTCCCAACCGGCGCAGCCGCAGCGCCGTGCCCAGCAGGCGGGTATCGGTGCCCAACCCTTCGGAGCGGTAGAGCGCGGCCAGGTTCAGTACCGCGTCGTGCGACTTTTGCAGAAACACCGGTGCCGGCTCCAGCCCGTCGTGGCGCACGGGGTTATCAAGGTGCAGCACGGGTACTTGGGCTTCGCGCAGGCGCCAGCCAAATTTGGTGTCCTCGTGACCGTAGCGAGTAAGGCTTTCATCCAGGCTGAAGCCGCGAAACAGCTCGGCCCGGATGAGCAGGTTGTTGATGGTCAGCTGGGCGTACGGGTCTCGTTGCCGCGCGGCCGCCGGGCGCGCCTCGCGCTGCCAGCCGTAATACCAGCGCAGGTGCAGCACCGGGTCAGCCGGTGGGGCATCGGCATAACAAGTACCGCCCACCAATACTGGCGCCTGCGACGCCACCGCTGCGTAACGGGCGATGAAGCCGGCGTCGGGCAGGGAGCTGTCGTTATCGAGCAGCAGCAGCCAGGGGTGCCGGGCCCAGGCCACCAGCTGATTGCGGATAGCCGCCCGGCCTACGTTGTGGGGCAGCTCGCGGTAGTGCACGCCGGGCAGCGCGGCCAGCGGGCGGTGTTGCGCCCGAACAGGCGGGGCCGAGCCGTCGTCGAGCAGCAGGATTTCCGCGGGGCCGGGCCAGTTGGCCAGCTGTGCCCGCAGGGCCTGCACCAAGGTCTCGACGGGCCAGTTGTACACGGGAATCAGGACGGAAAGGCCTGCTTCGGGCATGACTTATCCGTAGTTCTTCACCCGTAGCTCCTCGCTGCCAATGACGCTGACCTTCCCGTCTTCGCAGCGAAATACGCGCTTGGGGTAGCGGCGAATCAGTTCGTAGTTGTGGGTGGCCATCAGTACGGCCGTGCCGGCATTGTTGATTTCCAGGAACAGCCGCATGATGCCGTCGGTGACGTCCGGGTCGAGGTTGCCGGTGGGTTCGTCGGCCAGCAGCAGGGCCGGCTCGTTGAGCAGGGCGCGGGCAATGACCACGCGCTGCTGCTCGCCGCCCGAGAGCTGGTGCGGCATTTTGGTGGCTACACCCGTCAGGCCCACGCGCATGAGCACATCCTGCACGCGCTGCTTCATTTTGGCCCGGTCGCGCCAGCCAGTGGCCTGCATCACGAAGAGCAGGTTTTGGGCCACGCTACGGTCGTAGAGCAGCTGAAAATCTTGGAACACGATGCCCAGCTTGCGCCGCAGGTACGGCACGCGGGCGGGCGGCAGCTGACGCAGCGGGTAGCCCACCACACTGCCCATGCCTTCGGCCAGCGGCAGGTCGGCGTAGAGCGTTTTGAGCAATGACGTCTTGCCCGAGCCCGTGCGGCCCACCAAGTATGCAAATTCGCCCTTGCCCACTTCTAGCGACACGTGCTGCAGCACGGTATGCACGTCCTGCATGATGCGGGCGTCGCGAAGCTCGATGACGGCGGAAGGCGTTTCCATGAGGTTAGCAATTAAGGACCAAGGGTGAGCAATCAAAAAGGCCCCGGACTTAAACGCGGCATAAGTTACCTGCGCAGTCCTGAGGCCCCTCCTGCCCAAACCCTAAATAGCCAAGGGCTGCAGCTTGCCGAACTCCAGCCCCTCAATCACCGCCGCCAGCTCGGTTTCTTTGCCTTCCAGTCCGTAGCGGTGCAAATCCTTCAGCGGGCGGTCGGCGCGGAAGTAGGCAATGAGCACGAACTCATCGTCGCGGAGCTGGATGTAGTCCGGAATCTTGGCCTTGCCTTTGACTTTGATGATGTACATGATGCTAATGTGAGAAATGTGAAAATGTGAAAAATGTGAGAATGGTCACTCGGCACATTCCGCACATTTTTCACATTTCACACATTAACAATTTAACCGTTGACCTTCTTGTGGTCGGCCAGGAAGGTGGCCAGGCCTTTGTCGGTCAGCGGGTGGTTCAGCAGGCCGGTGATGACGTTCAGCGGGCAGGTCACCACGTCGGCGCCCACTTCGGCGCACTGGATCAGGTGCGGCACGTGGCGCAGCGAGGCGGCCAGCACTTGCGTGGGGTAGCCGTAGTTGCCGAAGATGTTCACGATCTGCTCGATGAGCTGAATGCCGTCATGGCCGATGTCGTCGAGGCGGCCGACGAAGGGCGACACGTAGGTAGCGCCGGCTTTGGCGGCCAGCAGGGCCTGCCCGGCCGAAAAGATCAGCGTGCAGTTGGTCTTGATGCCTTTCTCCGAGAAGTACTTGATGGCCTTTACGCCGTCGCGAATCATAGGCACCTTCACCACGATGTTGGGGTGCAGTTCGGCCAGCTCTTCGCCTTCGCGGATGATTTCCTCGTAGGTGGTGCCGATTACCTCAGCCGACACGTCGCCGTCCACCAGCTCGCAGATGCGCTTGTAGTGGGCCATCACGTTGTCCACGCCGCCGATGCCTTCCTTGGCCATCAGCGAGGGGTTGGTGGTTACGCCGTCGAGCACACCCAGCTCCACGGCTTCCTGAATGTCCTTCAGGTTGGCGGTGTCAATGAAAAACTTCATCAGGGAAAGACTTAAAACGAAAATACTGGCCCAAAGCTAATCACGGATTTAAACGGATTGGGCGGATTCCACGGATTTTGTGGACGGTATGGCATCGAAAACGAGGCCGATAGGCGCCGGCTGCCAGCAGCAAGCCATATGCCTCCGCTGCCCCTCCGCTTTCAGCTATGGGCAAAAAAAAAGCGAACCAGTATCGCACCGCTACAACCGCCTGCCCTTGCTACCTTCCGGTCCTGGGGGAGTTCAGCGGGAGCTGGTCGTACTGATTCGCCGGTGCAAAGATACCACAGCGCTTTCGGGCAAAGCAAGCCCAAGGGCAAAAAATGCCCGAAAATATCTTCCCAAAGTCGGTTAGCTAGGTACAAGCCCTTGGTTCACAAGCCACCTGCCACGTCATCCGGCCCGAAAAAAACATGATGACCGCGGTCCGAAAGTGCGCATTGACACCTTCGGGCGACGGCCACCCGCTATGGGGCACCTAGCGCAGAGGAGCCACCCGCAGGGCCATGCCGAAGCTGATTTGGCTGGCGAAGTGCCGGAACGGGTATTGCTCGCCGTTCAGCTCGATGTTGCGGGCCACGCGGAGCATGCTGCGCTCGTAACGGGCCGTGAGCATGACGCGGCCCAGCTCGTAGCCCACGCCGGCCTGCCAGGCCACGCCGAGGCGCCGCATGCTGCTGTTGATGCTGTGCACGATGGCGTAATCCTGCCCGCTGCGCTCATAGCCGGTGGGAATGCGCACGGCCAGCACCGGGCCGCTCAGGGCCAAAAAATGCTCGCCGAAGCGGAAGCCCAGGGGCAGGGCTACGTTCAGGCGCTGCCAGTCCTGAGAGGTAGCCAGCGTGCTGAAATCGGTAGGCGCCGTGGCGGGCACGGGCTCCACGGTATTGGTCACGCGGTGCCAGCTCTGGTTACGCGAGTACGACAACTCGGGCTGCAGCAGCCACCGGCGCTCCGGGCCGAAGTTGTAGCGCCCCCAGAACCCGATGCGGAAGCCCGGGGAGGGCGTGGTCATGCGCGGCACCACCCGGTACTGCCCCACCGCAAAAGCGGGCTGCTGATTGGTCACGCGAAACAGATCGTGGCCGAAGAGCATGCCGCCCTGCAGCGCAGCCCGGGTGGGGGCTGCTGCTGCGGGGACAAGGGTTTGGGCCTGGGCCGCGGAAGCGGCCAAGAGTAGTAGAAGTAAAAGTTTTTTCAAGCAGGGTAAGCGTAGGCAGAGTGCGGAGTATTACCTCAAAAAAGCAAATTCCGGCGCCGCCATGCAACTCAAAAAACGCATATAGGCATGTTTACCAATAAATTACTGAGCAGCCCTTTTCTTATCCTATTTCCGCCCGTGGCGTTAGTCTGCCGGCTTGGGGTTGGGCGCCTTTTCGGGCCCTTCCCTGAGCCTTCCTGCGTAAGCGGGTTGGATGGCAAGGCTTTGCCGCCCTACCTTTGCCCATGCCTCAACAGATTTTGATCCTTGATTTCGGGTCGCAGTACACGCAGCTCATTGCGCGGCGCATCCGCGAGCTGAACGTCTTCTGCGAAATCCACCCCTTCACGCACGCCCCGGACCTCACTGAGGATATCCGGGGCGTTGTGCTTTCGGGCTCGCCCTGCTCGGTGCGCGACCCGGAGGCCCCCAACCCCGACCTCGCTAAGTACCTGGGCCGGGTGCCGGTGCTCGGCGTGTGCTACGGCGCTCAGCTGCTGGCCCACCAGGGCGGCGGCGAAGTGCTGCCGGCCACCATCCGCGAGTACGGCCGGGCCCGCCTGCACCACATCGAGCAAGGCTCGCCGCTGATGCAGGGCCTGAGCCTGGACTCGCAGGTGTGGATGTCGCATGGCGACACGATTAAGACGCTGCCTGCAGGCTTCGACATCATTGCCAGCACGCCGGAGGTAGCCGTGGCGGCCTACCACGTGCAGGGCCAGCCCACCTACGGCATTCAGTTTCACCCCGAGGTGACGCACTCCACCGAGGGCAAGCGGCTGCTGCGCAACTTCGTGGTCGATATCTGCCAATGCGCGCAGGACTGGACGCCCGAGCACTACGTGGACACGGCCGTGGCGGCCCTACAAAACACCATCGGGCCCGACGACCAGGTAATCCTGGGCCTCTCCGGGGGCGTGGATTCGTCGGTGGCGGCTTTGCTGCTGCACCGCGCCATTGGCCCGCGCCTGCACGGCATCTTCGTCAACAACGGGCTGCTGCGCAAGGAGGAGTTTGAGAGCGTGCTCCACTCCTACCAGGGCCTGGGCCTGAACGTGACGGGCGTGGACGCATCGGAAGAGTTTTACGCGGCGCTGAAGGGACTCTCCGACCCCGAGCAGAAGCGGAAGGCCATCGGGCGCACCTTTATTGAGGTGTTCGACCGCGAAGCCCACAAGGTGGAAGGGGCGCGCTGGCTGGCGCAGGGCACCATTTACCCCGACGTGATTGAGTCCGTGTCGGTGAAAGGCCCGGCCGTGACCATCAAGAGCCACCACAACGTGGGCGGCCTGCCGGCCGAAATGAACCTGAAGGTGGTGGAGCCGCTGCGCATGCTCTTTAAGGATGAGGTGCGCGAAGTGGGCGAAACCCTCGGGCTGCCGCACCACATCCTGCACCGCCACCCCTTCCCCGGCCCCGGCCTGGGCATCCGCATCCTGGGCGACATCACCCCCGAGAAAGTGCGCCTGCTGCAAGCCGCCGACGCGGTGTTTATCGATGCGCTGCACCAGACCGGGCTGTACGAGAAAGTATGGCAGGCCGGCGCCATTTTGCTGCCCATCCAGAGCGTGGGCGTGATGGGCGACGAGCGGACCTACGAGCAGGTAGTGGCCCTGCGCGCCGTGACCAGCGTGGATGGTATGACGGCCGACTGGGCCCACCTACCCTACGACTTCCTGGCCGATGTATCAAACCGCATCATCAACCAGGTGCGCGGCATCAACCGCGTGGTCTACGACATTTCGTCGAAGCCGCCGGCGACGATTGAGTGGGAATAAGGCATTAGCTAAACCGGGCCAATTATTCGGAGCCGGGGCTGGCTCCGGATAATTGGCCCAACCTTTGCACCCATCGTTTCGGCGCATACTTCGCCTTGGCGGGGTGCTTCCGATCAGCTTCTTCAATGCTTCTTTACTACCTCCTTTAAGTACCTATGTCCCGACTGCTACATTATCCGAGCGGTATGCTGCTTGCGCTGGCCCTGACCCTGGGCGCCTGCTCCCACGACGACGCGCCAGCCCCGCTGAGCGTGACGGCCAGCACCGACCCGAACGCGGCGCCGACCATTGAGCCTAGCTCCAGTGCCGTGACACCGCCGACCAAGCCGCTCGACCCGGCTGCGGCCTTCGACCTAGACAACGCGCTTTTTCTGCCCACCCCGCCTAACGCTGCCCCGGTTCCGGCGCCGTGGGCACCCGGAGCTCCCCGGGCCTTCGGTGAGGACCTGGCGCAAGACCACCGGAGTGCCGACGGCTGGGAGGTCGTGTTCAGCTCGTTTTCGACCCGATCGTTGTCGGCGTCGTCCCATCTGCTGCTCTACAACAAGTACCGGGGCGTGATGCGCCTCTACGTCCTGAATGCCAACGGCACCGTAAGCAACCGCGCCGTACTGGCCTCCACGGCTCAGCTGCAAGGCAGCCGCGCCTACGCGTCGCCGTTGCTGGCTTTTGCCAGTCAGGCCGTCGTTGATCCAGACCAGCGTCCGACAAGCACTTCCACCCTGGAGCCCCAGTCCCTGAGTGCGGCTACGTGGTACGCCACGGAAATCGAGCTGGCTTACGACTCCAACATGCGCACCTACGACTTTGCTTCCTTGGCATTGGGCTGGAAGCTCGTCAGCGCTGAGGTGGCAGATGTACGCCTGGGCGGCACCGCCACGGGCAATTCCCTGCCGGTAGCTATACAGGCTCCGGAGGTTGATTTCGCCGGCCGCGGCACCTACGACGGGCCCGCCGAAATGCGCCTGACGGGCTCAGGCAGCGTAGCAGCCCTGCAGCAAGCCAACTTGCCCACCGAGGCCGCCCGCAACGTACTGGCCCAGGCCGCCGGTACCAACTGGTACCGCGGGCTGATCAGCCAGCAGCCTGGCAACGCCGGCTCCCTGGTGTACCTGCCGACGCAGGCCCGCGTGTCCGTAGCCGCCGACGTGTTAGTGGCGTCGAATAGCTTCGCGCTGCCTGGCTACGACAACACCACCGTGACGGGCTCTGCTCCGCAGTATAACGCTGCGCCCGGGGTGTTCTTTCTAGCGGCCCGCCCCGTGGTGACAACTCAATCCTCCTCGGGCGGCACGTACACCTATACCCTGGATGCGGCCTCGGTCCGCTACCGCTTCAACCCCGCCGTCACGGCCATTGCCGACATCCGCAACGTGCGGCAGGAAATAGTGGCTGCCGCCCCCAACAAGGAGTGGGATGCGCCCATTTACACCGGCACCACGCTCACGGCCAACCAGCAGCTGAACGTGTACGGTGTGCGCGTGGCCTTCGACGTGGTGCCGCGCAATGGCAGCGCCGCCGTGCACATCAGCAAGACGTTCAAAGCAGACCTGCGCTAACGGCCAGCCCAGCAACAACCAACATGCAAAAGCCGCCCTGGAATACCGGGGCGGCTTTTTCGTGCTTGTTCGGGCCAGTCTCAGAAGACTATGGCTGACTTCCGTCCGCTATTTCCAGCAGGGCCTGGGCTTCGTAGCTCAGCTCCACTGGCTCGCCTGTGCGCCGCAGCCGGTTGAGCTGCCGCAGAAATAGCTGCAGCCGTAGGTTTCCCTGCTGCCCGCGCAAGGTAAGCCGGGCCGCGGGCAGCTCGTAGGAAGGTTCTACCGCCCCGGCCCCGGCCCGGTCGTAGGCGTTGACCAGCGAATCAGCCAGTTCCCCCGGCTGCAGGGTGATGCGCGGCTCCCAACGGCCGTCGGCGGTTATTTGCTGAAGCTGCACCTGTCGGCCGTGGTTGCTGGCCCAAAGCCGGAACTTGCCTTCGGGCAGCGCGGCCTCCACCAGCTGCTCTTCGGCCGGCTGCTGGTAGCGGGTCAGGTCGAGGTCATCGAGCCAATAGCGGCCCTGGCCCAGCGGCCACACCTGCGCGTCGCGGGGCTGAAAGTTGTCCCAACGCGCTTCTACTTCTCCCGCCGCCACGGCGCCATATTCCACAGTCCCCGACTCGCGCTCCAGCTGGTCGCGGAGCCAGTGTTGTTGCTGCCAGCGAGCCTTGTGCTGCAGCGAGTCAGGCGGCGTCAGGCGGGCGGCGAAGAAGGGCTGCAGTACGGCGTTTCCCTGCCGGTCGACGAAAAACTCCAGGATGGACCACAAGCGCCGCTGGTCCTCCTGTGCCAGTTGGGCGCCCCGCTTGGCGTCGAAGCGGCCGTTGACCAACAGTTGATACCGAGCGGCCGTTTCGCGCAGACGCCGCAGCTGGCTGCGCTGGGCCACGGCGAAGGCGCCCCAGGGCCCGCCGGCCGACAAAAACGTCACCACTGCCAGGGAAGCCGGAATCCAGATAATACCCTGCCCGCGGCGCACCAGGAAGTACACGGCCATGCCCAGCAGCCAAGCCGCCAGCACCAGCACGAAGTACCGCTCCTCGGTGATGCCGTAGGCCCGTACCCGCGTGCCGATGGCCACGGCCAGCAGGGCCAGCAGCGGGAACAAGGCGAGGTAAAACCAGCGCGCGAAGGAGCGAATCCACGCATTCTCGGCTGCGTTGCGGATGGGATGAATCAGCAGCAGGGCGAAAATGCCCGCTACGGCCAGGGCCAGTACCAGCAAGGACACCCAACCCTTGGGCAGCGTCCAGGCCAGCACGATGCGGGCCATGTAGGCATAGAGAATGGTCAGGTAGAGCACCACCAGCGGCAGCAGCACAAACTGCGTGAACAGCTTCAGGCCCCGCGGGTAGTCGTTTTTCTGCTCCAGCGCGGCGAAGTCGCGCGGTACGCCGGCCAGGAAAAACCAGGTGTTGAACACCGTCGCCAGCACCACGAACAGGTAGGCGTACAGCCGCTCGTTCAGGTGCACCTCAAACAGCTGATCCACAGCCACCAAGGCCAGGGCGCACCCCACGAACAGCACGCCGGAGTACAGCCCGCCGATGAGAAAGCGCAGAAACAGCGTTTCGTTGTAGCGCCAGAAGCCGGGCGTATCGGCCTGGCGGCGCAGCTCGGCCAGGTACGGGCCGGTGGCCACCAGCAGGTGCAGGCCCAGCAGCAGGAGCAGCAGGCGCAGCACCCACAGAGTATTGGGCTCGGTGGGCGCCAGCGCGTACCACGTGGCGAGCAAGCCCAGCGCCGCAACCTGCCCGCCCCAGCGCCTCGTAGCCGGCCAGCGGTACCGCTCGCCCGTGAGGGCTACCGCCAAGGTAAGCGAGAGGCCTAGCGCAGCCGTCGACAGCAGTGGGAACAGCCAGGGCGGCGGCCCCTCCAGCAGCCGGCCGCCATCAAGGTGAATGAGGTAGATACCAGCGCCGCCGAGCACGAGGGCCCAAAGCAGCGTGAGCGGAAAGCGACGAATCACGGCCCCGGCCCTGGACAAAACACCTTGTAAGGATGGCAGACGCATATGGTGAAATAGTAAGGTGGTGAAATAGTGAGTTGATGTTTAGATAGCGCCCTATTCACGCACCCCAAAGCTAAACGGCCCCGGCAACAGTTGCTGCCAGGGCCGTTTGCGCCATATGAGCCGCCAGAACGTCAACTCACCATTTCACCATCTCACCGAATACCCACCGGGTTCTGCACCTCGATTTCCAGACGCTCCAGCTTGGTAATGGGCACGTACTGGTTATCGTGGGCCTGCTGCGGGTAGCCGATGCCTTGGAACAGCGTGCCCGATACCGGCCCGGAATTGGCCAGGGGCAGCTGAAAAGCCGGGCCGTTCAGGTACAGCTGGGTGCCGAAGTAGTACAGCAGCTCGTAGCCCGAGGCGGCAAACACCGAAGGCGGAATATTCTGCTGCTGGGTGTAGAGCTGGCGGAAGCGGCGCACGCCCGGCAGGGTCAGGTCGAGGTACTTGGGCTGCACGAAATACACGGCGCGGCGGTCGAGCTGGCCCAGGCCGATGCTGGGGTTTTCCTGCCAGGAGGCGTAGGTAATGAGCGGCACCGCCAGGCCCTGGCTCTGCATGATGCCGAGCGTGAACGGGCCGGCCTTGCGGTGGTCGGAGGCCACTACCAAGTGTCCGCCCCCCTTCAAATCTATACCGCCGAAGCCGGCGTTGAGGCTTTCGGGGTTATCAGAGTCGATGCGGCGCACGGCCAGCACTTTACCGCCGAGGGCCTCAAAGGTCTTCTTGTACGCTTCGGCAAAGGCCGCCTCGTCCTTGGTGTCTTCGTGAATGATGACGGCGGGCCGGGCTCCGCCGAAGGTGCGGTAGGCATACTCCGCCGCCGTGCGCCCCTGCGTGGCCGTGCTCGGCTCGAAGAGGTAGTACCAGGCGTTGTCCTGCACCAGGGAGCCGTCCTGCGACAGGGGATTCACCGCCACAATCTGGTTTTGCTGGGCGTAGCGGGCCAGAATCTTGGCGCCCGACTTGTACACCGGCCCGATAATCAGGTCCATGCCGGCCAGCTCGGGCTGCTGCAGCAGCTGCTTGAGCTGCAGGGTGTCGGCGCCGGTGTCGTAGGCGTAGAGGTTGAGCAGGCGGCCCTCGCGCTGCAGCGAGTCCTGGGCCAGCTTCATGCCGGCGTACAAATCGGTGACGAACTGCAGGCGGCGGCGCGTCTCCCAGCTCGGGTCATCGAACTCGAAGGGCAGGAGCACGGCCACGTTGTAGCTGGCCTTCTTCTGCGGGCGCGGCCGCGGCGTGTAGCGCGCGCGGTCCAGGCCGAAGCGCTGCACCAGTTGCTCCAGCTGCGGGCGGTCGGCGTCGGTGTACAAGCCGCCGAACACCAGCTGATCGACATAGGCCCGGGCCACGGTGGTGTCCTGGGCGTAGGTACGCAGCAGGCTTTGCCACAGAGCTTTGTCGCGCACGCGGGCCAGGTACGTAGCCTTCATGGCCATGCGCTGGGTCCGCAGCTGCGGCTCGGGGATGCGGCCGAGCACGTTCAGGGCATTGTCGGTGTCGCCCTGCTCGAAGGATACTTGGCCCTGCAAAAACAGCGCGTCGGACAGGCCAGCCCACTGCGAATACTCGTTGCGGAGCAGGTTAAGCATCTGCTCGGCTTCGGCCCACTTATGAGCCCGGCTGGCCGCTATGGCAAACAGGTAAGCCGCCTCCGGCCCGCGGCCATACTTGGCGGCGGGCGGCGTGAGCGGGCGCAGCTCGTCCATGGCCAGCTCGTAGCGGGCCTGGTTGATGAGCGTCTTGCCGTTGCGGTAGCGTGTGTCGGGGTCGGTGGAGCCCAAGTTGGCCGGCAGCGGTGGCGTGGGCTTGGCGGCGGGCTTCGGCGCGGCGGGCGTAGTGCCAGCGCCCGAAGCACCCGTCGTTTTGGCCGGCGTGGTAGCGGGCGTTGCTTTGGGCGTGGTGCCGACAGGGCTTGGCTTCGCGCCCGTGGCGGGGGTGGTTTTCGGCGTGGTGGCGCTGGGCGTCTTGCCGGTGGCAGTGGTACCCGGTTTGGTTACCGTGGCAGGCTGCTTGGCGGGCGTAGGGGCCGGTTTAGCCGGGGTGGTTTTGGCCGGTGCCGGCTTGGAGGGCGTGGGTTGCTGCGCCAGGCTGGACCCGGCACAAAGCGAAGACAACAGGAGGGCACACGCGAATAAGGACCGCATAGGGGGAGAGGTCAACGAGGGAGACATAGCGAGCCATTCGGAATGGCTTGGCAGACAAAGGTACGCAGTTGGGCAAGCCCACGATTCAGTTGGCACAGACAGCCTGCACCGGCCGAATTTTTAATGGACATTTAAGTTGACTTTAACGCGGCCTTAAGCTTGCATAGCTCTCTTTGCGGTTGAAACGAGCAGTTCAGCTCAGTTCCTCGCCTCTCTTTCAGGGTGCGGGTATTGAGCTTCTGCCAAGCCGCACACACCCTTATTAGTACCATGGCTGAAGCCTCTCCTACCGGTTCTCTCTCGCCCATGCAGCGCCTCTGGCGCCTGCTCGGCACCGAGCGCCGCGACATCATCTACCTCTACGTCTACGCTTCCCTCACCGGTCTCATTGCCTTGTCGCTGCCGCTGGGCGTGCAGTCGGTTATCGGCTTCATTTCCAGCGGAGCCGTCAGCACTTCGCTGATTGTGCTCATTCTGTTTATCGTGCTCGGCACCCTGGTGGTAGGCGCCCTGCAGGTGATGCAGGTGTATCTGGTGGAGTTCATTCAGCAGCGCCTGTTTGCCCGCGTGGCCTTCGACTTTGCCGTGCGCCTGCCGCGGGTACGCACCGAGGCGCTGAACGGACAGTACCTGCCCGAGCTGGTCAACCGCCTGCTCGACACGCCCACCCTGCAGAAGGGCCTGGCCACGCTGCTGCTGGAAGTATCGGCGGCGGGGCTGCAAATCGTGTTCGGCCTGCTGCTGCTCTCCTTCTATCACCCGGTGTTTATTGCCTTCGGGATGCTGTTGGTAGGCTTGCTGGCGCTGCTGCTGCGCGCCACTGGCCGCCAGGGACTTGAGACCAGCCTCACCGAGTCGAAATACAAGTACCACGTGGTGGCCTGGCTGGAAGACGTGGCCCGCACGGTGCACACCTTCCGGCTGGCGCCGCGCCACCGCCTCGTGCTGGGCCGCACCGACGAGCTGGTGCAGGGCTACCTGGGCGCCCGCCGCGGCCACTTCCGGGTGCTGCTCACCCAGTACTTCGGCTTCGTGGCGTTCAAGACGCTCATCACCGCCGGCCTGCTCATCATCGGTTGCTGGCTGCTGATCGAGAAACAAATCAACATCGGTCAGTTCGTGGCCTCCGAAATCATCATCATCCTCACCATCAACGCGGTGGAGAAGGTGCTCATCAAGCTCGACGTGTTCTACGACGCGCTGACCTCGCTCGACAAAATCGGGACGGTGCTCGACTTGCCCGTGGCCCCCGACCACCAGGGCGCCGGCCTCGACCTGCCCGCCACTACGAAAGGCCTGGCCGTGGCCCTGCGCGAGGTGCGCTACCAATACCCCGGCGGCAGCCGCCTCTCCCTTACCGGCGTTACGCTGCAGCTGCACCCGGGCGAGCATCTGGGCCTGGCCGGCTACGACGGCTCGGGCAAGACCTCGCTGCTGCGCGTGCTGGCCGGCCTGCTCGACGAGTACACCGGCCTGGTGGCCTACGACGGCGTGGCCCTGCGCGACCTGGCCCCGGCCACGCTCTCGCGCATCGTGGGCGAAAACCTGTCGCACCAGCACCTGTTCTCGGGCACCGTACTCGAAAACCTCACCCTCGATCAGCCCGAGGTGAGCCCGCAGGACGTGGCCTGGGCGCTGGAGCTGGTGGGCCTGCGCGACGACATCTACGCCCGCCCGCAGGGTCTGGCCACCGCGCTGGGCAACGGCGTGCCGCTGCCCGACCACGTGCGGCAGAAGCTGCTGCTGGCCCGCGCCCTGGTGCGCCGCCCCCGCCTGCTGCTGCTCGACCACTTCCTGCCCGGCGTGGAGCCGGCCGAGCGCCTGCGCATCCTGCAGCGCCTGGTGGCCCCCGAGCAGCCCTGGACGCTGATTCTGGCCGCCAACGACCCGGCTCTGCTGGCCCTGTGCCCGCGCGCCGCCCTGCTGCGCAACGGCCAATTGGTGGCCGACGGCACCTACCAGCAAGTATCGCAGCAGCCGGAGTTGCGCGAGCTGTTATCCATGAGGAAAGGAGAATAAGACAAGCGGCATAAGCCTGTCGGGCGCCTCTGGCCCCGTTCTCACCCAACGGCCCTTCCGACAACGGGAGCAAGCCCTCAATTCCTCATTCTTCACTCCTACTTCCCTTTAGAATAAAAATGGCTCCTTTTGCCGAACACCCCATCCCGGTCGACCACCCCGCCGCGGCGCAGTTCCGTGCCTTCGAGCAGGTGCAGACGCCGCGCACCGGCCGCGTGCTGGCGCGCTGGTGCGGCGGCCTGGGCGTGCTGGTTTTGCTGGCCGGCTTTCTGCCCTGGACCCAAAACATCCGTTCCACCGGCTCCCTCACCACCCTGCGCCCGCAGGACCGCCCCCAGACGGTGCCAAGCACCATTGCGGGCCGCATTGAGCGCTGGCGCGTGCAGGAAGGCCAGCTGGTACACAAGGGCGACACGCTCGTCGACATTGCCGAAATCAAGGACAAGTACTTCGACCCCGAGCTGCTGGCCCGCACGCAGGAGCAGCTGACGGCCAAGGAAGCCTCGCTGCGCGAAAACGTGGCCAAGGGCCGCGCCCTGGAAAACCAGCAGGAGGCCCTGCGCACCTCCCTGCGCGTGAGCCTGGAAAAAGCCCAGAACAAGGTGGAGCAAACCCGCCTGAAGGTGAACAGCGACGAAGCCGAGCTGCGCGCTGCCCAGAACGACTTCGACATTGCCCAGCGCCAGCAGGAGCGCCAGGAAAACCTTTACAAGCAGGGCCTGAAGTCGCTCACGGAGCTGGAGCAGCGCCGCCTGAAGTTTCAGGAATCGACGGCGAAGCGCCAGTCGGTGGAAAACAAGCTGGCCGCCTCGCGCCAGGAGCTGATCAACGCCCGGCTGGAGCTGTCCTCCTTGCAGGCCGAATACCAGGACAAGCTGGCCAAGTCCGAATCGGACCGCCGCTCGACGCTGGCCTACCAATTCGACACGGAAGGGCAGATTTCGAAGATGCGCAACGAGTACGCCAACCTGAGCATCCGCTCGGGCTTCTACCGCATCACGGCCCCGCAGGACGGCTACGTGGTACGGGCCCTGAAGGCGGGTATCGGCGAGGTCATCAAGGAAGGCGAGGCGCTGGTGACGGTGATGCCCAACAAGCCGCAGCTGGCCGCCGAACTCTACGTGCAGCCCATGGACATCCCGCTGCTCTCGGTGGGCCGCAAGGTGCGCCTGCAGTTCGATGGCTGGCCGGCGCTGGTTTTCTCCGGCTGGCCGGGCACCAGCTTCGGCACCTTCGCCGGGCGCGTGGCCGTCATCGACAACCTCGACTCGCAGGGCCGCTACCGCATCCTCGTCACGCCCGACCCCAACGAGGAGCCCTGGCCCCAGCCGCTGCGCGTGGGCTCGGGCGTGTACGGCTGGGCCCTGCTCGACGACGTGCCCATCTGGTACGAGCTCTGGCGCCAGCTCAACGGTTTCCCGCCCAACTACATCGGCACCGACAAAACCGACAAAGCCAAATCCGACAAAAAAGCCGACAAAGGCGGCTATTCCTCCGAAGAAACCGAATTATGACCCATTTGCTTAGCCTGCCGCGGCTTCTTCGCCGCTTTGCCGCGCCGGTGCTAGCCCTGGGCCTGAGCCCCTTGCCCAGTCCGGCGCAGATTCCGCTGAATGCTACGGCCAAAGCCGCTGCTTTCGGCTCCCCGCTTACTCCCACTACCTCAGCCGCTCCGGCCACCTCGTCTTTGCCCTTATCCGGCTCCTCTGCTCTTTCGCAGAAGGAAGCGGGCGAAAAGGCTGACGAGGCGCCCGCGCAAAACGAGGCCTTCACCCTGGCCGACCTGCTGATCATGGTCGGCGAAAACCACCCGGTAGCCCGCCAAGCTGCTCTGCAGCCCGAGCGGGCCCGCCAGGAAGTACGCCAGGCCCGCGGCCTGTTTGACCCCGCTGCCGAAAGCAAGTTCTACCGCAAGGAATTCGGCGGCAAGGACTACTGGAACCTCTGGGATAACACCCTGCGCGTGCCCACCTGGTACGGCCCCGACGTGAAGCTGGGCTACGAACGCAACGTGGGCCCACGCGTGAGCGAGCAAAACGCCACGCCCGGCCCCGGCCTTACCTACGTCGGCCTTTCGCTGCCTTTGGCCCAGGGCCTGCTCATCGATGAGCGCCGCGCCGCCGTGCGCCAGGCCCAGGCCCTGCAGGGCCTGGCCGAAGCCGAACGCCGCGCCGCCCTCAACAAGCTGCTGCTGGCCGCCACCAAGGACTACTGGAACTGGACGCTGAGCTTCGAGCGCCGCCGCCTGCTGCAGAGCAACCTGGAGCTGGCCGACATTCGCTACCGGGCCGTGCGCGAGCGGGTGCGCCAGGGCGACATGGCCGCCATCGACTCGGTGGAGGCCCTGACGGAGCTACAAAACCGCCGCGCCCAGCTGGTGCAGGGCGAGGTGGAGTGGCAGAATGCCACCCTGCTGCTCAGCAACTACCTCTGGGATGCCCAGCAACGCCCCCGCGAGCTGCCCGCCACGCTCCAGCCCCAGCCCCTGCCCTCGGCCGCGGCCTGGCAGGCCCCGCCGGTCGTGCCGCTGGAAGAGCTGGTGCTGCAGGCCCGCCAGCAGCACCCCGAGCTGCTGAAGGCCCGGGCCAAGCTCGGCGCCCTCGACGTGGAACGCCGCCTGTACCAAAACAAGCTGCTGCCCAAGCTTACCGTCGACTACAACCTGCTGCTCACCGGCCGCCCCTACGACGCGGAAGCCGGCTACGGCCCCACGCCCGTGTACCAGAACAACTACAAGCTGGGCGTGAGCTTTGCCTACCCGCTGCTGCTGCGCCAGGAGCGCAGCAAGCTGCAGCTTACCCGCCTCAAAATTCGCGACGCCAACCTGGGCCTCGACCAGATCGGCCGCGAAATAGCCACGGGCGTGCGCACCACCGCCAACGACCGGCAAGCCCTGGCTCAGCAGCTGGAAGTGCAGGCCCAGGTAGTGGCCAACAGCCAGCGCCTGCGCGACGGGGAGCAAATCCGCTTCGAAAACGGGGAAAGCAGCGTGTTCCTGCTCAACTCCCGCGAGTCCTACCTGCTCACGGCCCGCATCAAGCTGGCCGAGCTGCAGGCCAAGTACGCCCAAACCCAAGCCTCGCTGCGCTTTGCCGCGGGCGGCGCCCCGGTAGCCGAATAAGCCTCCTGCCGCAGATATGCCTACTTCCGGTGCCGCCGGTGCTACCCAGCACCGGCGGCACCGTTTGGGGGGGCAATACGCAGGCAGCCACTTGCTTGCCGCGTGCCGCGTTTGATGCCTACTTTAGCCGGCGGCGCACGTACTTTCTGCGCCGCGCGGCCGTTACGCGGCTTCGCCCTACTCTGCCTTACCGCCATGCCCAGCTTATCCCCTGCTACTTCCTCCGCTCTGCGCCAGCGCTTCGGGCTGGTGCTCATCCTGGCCGCGTCGCTGGCCCTGAGCGGCGTGCTCATCGTATTCCGGGTGTTCTGGACGCACCACATCACCTTCGTTTTCCTGATCTGGAATTTGTTTCTAGCCGCCATCCCGATGGGTCTGACGCTACTGCTGGGCCTGGCCGAACCCGCCACGCGCCGCCGCTGGCTGCTGCCGGTGGGGCTACTCTGGCTGCTGTTCTTCCCCAACGCCCCCTATATCCTCACCGACCTGCTGCATTTGGGCGAGTTTCCCGGCGTGCCGCGCTGGTACGATCTTACCCTGATTCTCACCGCCGCCTGGAACGGGTTAATGCTCGGCTACGCGTCCCTGCTGGATATGCAGCGCTTCGTAGAGGAGCGCCTCGGCTGGGCCGCGGGGTGGATGTTCAGTTCCGCAGCCCTCACACTCAGCGCCTACGGCGTGTACCTGGGCCGCTTCCTGCGCTTCAATAGCTGGGACATCGTCACCAACCCCTTCAGCCTGGCCTACGACATCCTCGATACCCTGTTGCACCCGGCCCACCATCCGCGCGCCTGGGGCGTTACGCTGCTGCTCGGGGCCTTTCTGCTGCTGGGCTACCTCACGGTGCGGGCCTTGGGGCGCCTGCAGCTAGCCGACCAGCAATAACCTCAAAGGCTCAAAATCCGGGTGAAGAAGCCCTGCCGTTGCCTCCCAACGACAACCGCCCCACCCGCTTCGCTCTAACGCGCCAGCCGTAAGCCAATCGGCTGCACCAGCGCCATCAATCGTCAGGCTCCCCCTCTCCTTTTCGGAGAGGGGGCCGGGGGGTGAGGCGCAAGTGAGGCGCCCCGCAGAACGCCCCCATGCCGCAAGCACCCCGCCTGCGTATCTTGCCCGCTGCATGAAGCTCGCCACCTCCCCCACCCCCATGTCCTGGCCGCGGCTGCTCTCGCGCCGCCGCTACCCCGACCAGCCCCAGCTGCACATCGTCACCAACGCCGCCCCCGTGCGCGGTGCCTTCGTGCAGGACTACGACCGGGTGGTGTTCAGCTCGGCGTTCCGGCGCCTGCAGCGGCAGGCCCAGAACGTGCCCATGCCCGAAACCGACTTCGTGCACAGCCGCCTTACGCACTCGCTCGAAACCGCCTGCGTAGGCCGCTCCCTGGGCCGCCTCGGCGGGCGCCTGCTCATGGAGCAGGACGCGGCCCTGGCCGAAGAGCTGCCCCACTTCGATGCTGACTGCGGCGACATCGTAGCCGCCGCCTGCCTGGCCCACGACATCGGCAACCCGCCTTTCGGTCACTCTGGGCAGGACGCCATTTCAGCCTACTTCAGCAGCCCCGCGGCCGAGCCCTTTGTGCGCACCCTCACGGCTGCCCAGCGCGCCGATTTGCAGCAGTACGAGGGCAATGCCGCCGGCTTCCGCATCCTCACGCATACCTACGCGGCCCACAGCAGCGGCACCGCCGGGCTGGGCCTCACCTACGCCACGCTGGGCGCCTTCAGCAAGTATCCGCGCCCCTCGGCGGGGCCCGCAGCCGAGCAGGCCGGCAGCGCCAGCGAACGGAAATACGGCCACTTTCAGACCGAAGCCGAACGGTTTCACCACGTAGCTCAGGACCTCGGCCTGCTGCCCAAAGCCGACGCCAGCGGCTTCTACCACCGCCACCCGCTGGCCTTCCTCGTCGAAGCCGCCGATGACATCTGCTACCGCATCATCGATTTCGAGGATGCGCTCAAGCTCGGCCTCATCGCGCCCGAGCAGGGCCTGCAGCTGCTGCGCGACATGCTCGCCGACCCCGCCGACCGCCCCCGCACGGTGCAGTGGTACGACTGGCGCGAGGAGCTAGGCTACCTGCGCGCCCGCCTCATCGGCAAGCTGGTGGCCGAAACCGCCGCCTGCTTTGCCCGCCACGCCCCCGCCATGCTCGTGGGCGAGTACGACGCCTGCCTGATTCAGGAGCTGGACTGCTGGCAGGCCCTGCAGGAAGTGCAGCAGCTCTCCGTGCAACACCTCTATCGCAGCCGCCCGGTGCTACAGACCGAAGCCGCCGGTTTCGAGGTCCTCGCTGGCCTGCTCGACGCCTTCCTGCACGCCACCTTCGACCCGACGGCCGGCGCCCGCTCCCGCAAGCTACTCGACCTGGTGCCGGCCCAATACCGCGCCGTAGGTCCGCAGGCCGACCTCTCCGCCTACGAGCAGATCATCCTGCTCACCGATTACGTCGGCGCCCTCACCGACCAAAACGCCCTCAGCCTCTTCCGCACCATCCGCGGCATCGACCTGCCAAAAGGCTTCTAAGCCGGAAGGTGAGCAACCAAGAGCGGTTCCCGCCCCCCTGTACCAGTAGCCCCGCGCTACGGCGCGGGCGTAGCTGAACGACAGTATGGGAACTGCACTGACTTGGGAATAGAACAGCAGACAAGAACAACAAACTCCCCTCCTCAGATGAGGAGGGGACGCGGCAAGTTTACTTGCCGCTGGGGTGGTTGACCGTCGTTGCTGACGTTGTTTTCATCCGACGCAGTTTTCATCCTTCCATCAGCAAGAGGCCCTAGTACGGCAGCTACTACCGCCCGCAAGAGGGCAGCTACCTCCTCCCCGCCCTCAACTACCGCCTCACCGATGCTACCTACCGCCTCACCGCTTGCACCTACCGTCTCTCCGCCCTTAACTACTGCCTCGCCGATACTAACTACCAGCTCTCCGCCCCTAACTACCGCCTCGCCGACATCAACTACCACCTCGCCGGCAGTAACTACCGCTTCGCCGACGCTACCTACTGCCTCGCCGCTGCTTACCCATTGCCCCGCACGAGGGCATCACGATAATCCACGGTCTATCTTTGCCCGCAGCTGCCGGCACCAACCTCCCCCGGCGCTTGTTCGGCCCCTATGCAACAAGCTACTTCCGCTACCGACCTCAACCTCTCGACCAGCGACCAGCTCTTCACCCGCGCCAAAGACCTGATTCCGGGCGGCGTCAACTCCCCCGTGCGCGCCTTTCGCGCTGTGGGTGGCCACCCAGTGTTCATGCAGTCGGCGCAGGGCGCCTGGCTTACCGACGTCGACGGCAACCGCTACCTCGACCTGATCAATAGCTGGGGCCCGATGATTCTCGGCCACGCCCCCCAAATCGTGCTCGACGCCGTGGCGCAGGCCCTGCCGTCTTCGCTCTCGTTTGGTGCCCCCACGCGCCGCGAGGTCGAAATGGCCGAACTCATCATCGAGATGGTGCCCAGCATCGAAAAGGTACGCCTCGTCAACTCCGGCACCGAGGCTACCATGTCGGCCATCCGCGTGGCCCGCGGCTACACCGGTCGCTCCAAGATCCTCAAGTTTGAGGGCTGCTACCACGGCCACGGCGACTCCTTTCTGATTGCTGCCGGCTCGGGCGCCCTCACCCTCGGCACCCCCGATTCGCCCGGCGTCACCGAAGGCGTAGCGCAGGACACGCTCACCGTGCCCTACAACAACCTCGACGCTACCGCCGCCGCCATCGAAGCCAACCCCGAGCAGATTGCGGCCATCATCCTGGAACCTGTCGTGGGCAACATCGGCCTGGTGCCGCCCGCCGAAGGCTTCCTGCAAGGCCTGCGCGAGCTGTGCACCCGCCACGGCATCGTGTTCATCTTCGACGAGGTAATGACCGGCTTCCGCCTGGCCCGCGGCGGCGCGCAGGAACTGTTCGGCATCGAGCCCGACCTGACCACGCTCGGCAAAATCATCGGCGGCGGCATGCCGGTGGGTGCTTACGGCGGCAAAAAGGAAATCATGGACCAAGTGGCGCCGGCTGGCAAAGTGTACCAGGCCGGCACGCTCTCGGGCAACCCCATTGCCACCGCCGCCGGCCTGGCGCAGCTGCGCTACCTGCAGGAGCACCCCGAGGTGTACGAGCAGCTGGAGCGCACCAGCGCGGCCCTCGCCGACGGCACCCGCCAGATTGCGGCCGAGCTGGGCCTGAACTACACCGTCAACCGCGTCGGCTCGATGTGGAACGTGTTCTTCACCTCGCAGCCCGTCACCGACCTGGCCTCGGCCAAAACCTCTGACCTGGAAGCCTTCGGCCGCTACTTCCGCGCCATGCTGCACCGCGGCGTTTACCTGGCGCCCTCGCAGTTCGAGGCCCTGTTCGTGAGCACCGCCATCACCGACGACCTCGTGGACCTGTACCTGTCGGCCTGCCGCGCCTCCATGCGCGAAGCCCACGGCCTGTAAGCGTCAGCCTCGGTTCAGGTAACGTATCTGTCATCCTGAGCCGTAGGCGAAGGACCTTCTCACGTGTGATAGTAATAATCTATCTAGCGTAACAAGGTCCTTCGCCTACGGCTCAGGATGACAGTTTTTTTAGGCGTTAGCCGCAGGTGTACTGTCAGTTCTTTACCGCCGGATTTATGCTTATTCCAAGCACCGGTGCCTTATTTATTCGCGTCATAGCCATTGGTTTGGCATCATAGCCGGTTCGCGGCCTATCTTTGCCCCAAACCTGTTGACTGTTGTTATGCCTTACCGCTACCGTTTGGGGTTTTGGAGCCTGCTCGTGCTGTTGCTGATGATGCCGTTGGGAATGCTTGCCCAAAGCGAAAAACTAGCCGCGCAGAACAAGCAGCTCTTCGACCGCGCCGTGGACGAGCTGAATTTCCGCACCATGGAAACCGTCTACGACAAGACGTTTACCCGGCGCAAATTCCCCGTCAACCTGCGCACGGCCAAAGCCCGCCGGGAGTTTGACGACTTCCCCGGCCGCGACGACCTTAAAACGCTGTTTCGCAACTACAACAGCGTGGCCGAGCGCTACAAGAACCGCTTCGGCAAGGGCCGCACCGACCTGGCCGAGTTCGAGAAGCAACTCAACGGCATCCTCATCGACCAAAACTTTGAGTTCTTCATCCACGGCCTGCCCCGCGACGAGCGTTCAGCCCTGATTCACGGTCTGCAGCGCTACATCAAGCAGGCCAGCGCCCAGTTCAACGCCTCCGAGGACCCCGCCCCCGAAGAGCTGCTGGCCGATGCCGCCAACGTGCCGCCCGCCGACGTGGACGCCGCCTCCGAGGCCCCCGTTGCCAAGCCCCTGGAAGAACCCGCGCCCCTGACCGACGCCACGACCGAAACCACCGATGTGGAGTCGCCGCGGGCGCGGCCCATCGGCGAGTACAGCGCCCCGCGCCACGATTGGCTGGACTACACCACCCTGCTGTGCTCGGTGGTTTCCTTGGCGCTGCTGCTGCACCTGACGCTGAGCGTCATCCCGGCCATGCGCACGCAGATCAACAACCTCACGGCCGAACCGGACATGGACGAAGACGAAGCACCCGCCCCGAAGCGCCACGCGGCGGTGCTCCCTTCCGACCGTTACGACGACGAGGAAGTCTAACCCTACTCCGCTTGCCACACCCGATGAGGAATGAAGAACAGCGCCCGCGCCCCTTCTTCATTCCTCGTCTTTTTTCTTTCTCCTTCTCTCTCCTTTCATGATCCTCACCGACGAGCAAATCTTGGCCGAAATGGAACGCGGCACCATCGTTATTGAGCCGTACGACCGCGCTTGCCTCGGTACCAACTCCTACGACGTGCACCTCGGCCGCTACCTGGCCACCTACCGCGACCGGGTCCTCGACGCACGCAAGCACAACGAAATCGAGGTCTTCGAAATCCCGGAGGAGGGCTTCGTGCTCGAACAAAATACGCTCTACCTCGGCGTAACGGAGGAATACACCGAAACCCACGCCCACGTGCCCTTCCTCGAAGGCAAAAGCTCCGTTGGCCGCCTGGGCATCGACATTCACGCTACTGCCGGCAAGGGCGACGTGGGTTTCTCAAACACCTGGACGCTGGAAATCAGCGTGACGCAACCCGTGCGCATTTACCGCGGCATGCCCATCGGGCAGCTTATCTACTTCACGGTGGAGGGCGCCATCCAGAACTACTACAACCGCAAGCCCAACGCGAAGTACAACCAGCGCACCGACAAGCCGGTGGAATCGATGATGTGGATGAATAAGTTCTAGGACGGCCTTTTGGCTGTTCCAAGACCGTTGATTCGAGCGCTACGCTCGGCCCAACGGTCTTTTTTTGCAGCCGACGTGCGGCAATTCGCCTCTTACCGAACCGCTTGGCACACTTTTTCGTTAGAAAGGGGCGTTGGTTGCTTCGGCAGCCCGAACCTGTGTTTCCGTGGCTTCGGCCCTTAACGATAGATTTTGCCATGAAAAAGATGATTGCAACGGCTGTACTGGCGACGGGTGTAGCGCTCGGCGTACAGGCGCAGCAACCCGCCAAGAAGAACCCCGTCGTGCAACAGCGTGCGGAACGTCTGTCGAACCAGATGTCCCGGCAACTGCGGCTCAATAACTATCAGACCACCAAGCTGCGCGCCATCAACGAGGATAAAGTCGCCAAGATGGCGGCCATCGAAGCGCAGCACGCAGGCAACACCAAGGTCATCGACGACCAGTGCCAGGGCGTGTGCCGCGAGCGGGACCAGGAGCTGCGCGCCGTGCTGACCACCGATCAGTACAGCAGCTACTTCAGCAACCGCGCCGCCTACTACAAGTACGACAAGGACTACGCGGCCCAGGCCAGCGACATTATGCTGGTGAAATCGGTGCAGAACCCGCTGCCGGCCAGCGCACGCGGGGCTACCCTAAGCCAGACCAAAGAAGACACCAAACCGGCTCCGTCGCGCACGCGCTAACGGTGCCTACCGTATAGAAAAAGCCCGTCCGGTGATTACCGGACGGGCTTTTTTGCGTCGTGGGGCGAGCTGTTCGGGCGCGACTAGCGCTGCTGGCTCTTTTCCTCCTGCTCCACGTGCTGGGCCAGCTCGCGGCCCAGAGCGCGCAGCTTGGCGCCCATGAACTCGTCGCTGGTGGCGGCCACGATGCTTTCGGCCAGGGAGCCGATCATATCCACGTAGAAGCGCTTCATCTCGTCGACGGGCATTTCCTTGGTCCACAGGTCAATCTTCATGGTGCCGGCCTGCTCCCGGTCCCAGATGCTGATGTTCATGGCCTTGGCGAAGTGAATGTCGCCGCCAGCATCGGTGGCGCTCCAGCTGATAGCCTCGGGAATCTTCTGCTCGTCGAGGGCAATGCTGAAGTGGATTTCGGATTTTTTCATGCGTAAGGAAGGTAAGTCGGGGCAAAAAGAACGTCATGCCGAGCGAAGCCGAGGCATCTCGCGTGTTTAGTTAGATAGCAATTTCTATCTGACATCAGCACGCGAGATGCCTCGGCTTCGCTCGGCATGACGGGCTTGTGGGTCGTTCAACCAACTACTACACGTAGTTGTTCAGCATCACCGGCATCACCAGCATCAGGATGCTTTCGTTGTCTTCGGCCAGGGTGGGCATGAGCAGGCCGGCGCGGTTGGGGGTGCTCAGCTCCAGGGTGATTTCCTCGGAGTCGATGTTGCTGAGCATTTCGATGAGGAAGCGGGCGTTGAAGCCGATTTCCATGTCCTCGCCGTCGTACTGGCAGGGCAGCTTTTCATTGGCCTCGTTCGAGAAGTCCAGGTCCTCGGCCGAAATCGTCAGCTCGGAGCCGGCCAGGCGCAGGCGCACCTGATGGGTGGTCTTGTTCGAGTAGATGGCAATGCGCTTCACCGAGTTCAGCAGCTGGCCGCGGTCGATGATGAGCTTGTTGGGGTTCGACACCGGAATGACGTTCTCGTAGTCGGGGTACCGCTCGTCGATGAGGCGGCACACGAGGCGCATCTGGTTGAAGGAGAAGAAGGCGTTGGACTGGTTGAACTCCATGCGCACCGGGGTAGCCTCGGAGGGCAGGGCGCCTTTGAGGAGATTAAACGCCTTGCGCGGGATGATGAGGTTGGCCGTCTGGCCGGCGGCTACGTCCTGGCGGCGGTAGCGCAGCAGGCGGTGGCCGTCGGTAGCCACGAAGGTGGCCTGGTTGTCGGCCAGCTGCACGAGGATGCCGGTCATGGCCGGGCGCAGCTCGTCGGTGCTGACGGCGAAGATGGTCTTGGTGATGGCGCGCAGCAGCGAGTTGGAGGGAATCTCGACCGGAGCCGAGCCTTTCACCACGGGCACGCGCGGGAAGTCGGTGGCGTTTTCGCCGGCCAGCTTGTAGCGGCCGTTGGCCGAGCTGATTTCGATGCCGTAGGTTTCCTCGTCGAGGGTGAAGGTGACGGGCTGGTCGGGCAGGTTCTTGAGCGTGTCGAGCAGGATGCGCGCGGGGGCGGCGATGCGGCCGCTTTCGCGGGCTTCGACGGGCAGCTCGGTAATCATGCTGGTTTCGAGGTCGGAAGCGGTGATGGTGAGCTTGCCGTTCTCGATTTCAAAGAGGAAGTTCTCCAGGATGGGTACCACGGGGTTGCTCGTGACGACGCCGTTGATGCTCTGGAGCTGCTTGAGGAGCGCCGAGGACGAGACGATGAACTTCATATAGGGCTTTGGGAAGAGTGTCAGATTAGGGATGACAAAGATAAAAGGGTAAGTGGGGAAAACTAGGGCTTCGCGGGCGGTAATGGGTAGGGTCGGCGGGCAGCCGGGCGCGGTGGCATGAGGTTCAGAGGATGTGACATGGGGTTCAACCGGCGTGACATGAACCTTGATGCAGGTGACATGAACTTCAAAAAGGGTGACATGAGGTTCAACGAGCGTGACATGAACCTTGAAAAGGGTGGCATGAGGCTTGGCAGCCGTGGCAGCTCTGTGGTGCGGGTTGGCCGGGGTTGTGAGGCGTTTGGCAGCGCTTGAGCTAGTCAACGAACTATCCGGCCGGGGAAAGTTGTGCCTTACAGTCTGTGAACAGCAAGTAATAAGAACGTCATGCTCCAGTTAGGAAGCATGACGGCCCGGTAATGTGCAAAACACCTCTGCCACCTGCTGGGACAGGACAAGGGCCTGGCGATGTTTGCGGGGGCGGACCTAGGTAGAGCGGCGGCCCGGCTGCTGGCCCCGCCGGCTACTCAGGGGCCCACGCGCCGCAGCTTTCTCCCCTGGTAGCGGTAGCGGCCAGCTTGCAGCGGCGTGAGCGGAGACGCGTCGAAATAATTCTGGACCTGGCCCACCGTGTTGGCGGGGGCCATGTACACGTTGCGGCCGCGCAGGTGAATGGCGCGTTCGTAGCCGACGGAGCGTTCGTCGTCGGGGATGGAGTTACCGCGCATCTCGTAGACATAGCTGGTCAGAGCCCGCAGCAGCAGGCGCGGCCGGGGCGGCGTGGGGTCGAGCAGGTAGCAATGGCCATACCGGGTGCCGCTGCTACTGCCATTGAGTTCTGAGCCGAAGCGCAGCAGGACTTCGAACTGGCCGCGCCCGTCGAGGTTGGCCTGCTCTACCTCCAGGGACGGTGCTTCCGGTCCGCCCTCGAAGGTAGGGCCACTACCAGGACCTGGCTCCAGCTCTAGCTCCAGCCAGGTAGTATCGTGCGGGTGCGGGCGGTAGAACAGGCGCGGCCACTCGCCATTAACCAGCATGCGCAGCAGCGGGGTCACCTCTTCAACGTAGTCAAAACCGGCAGCCTCCCGGCTTAGCATCACCGTCCCGAGGGTGTCGAGGATGGGCAACGGGCCGGCGGCGAAGGGTTTCGGGGCTGCGGGTAGGCTCTCTGGCGCCGCGACCAAGCTGTCCGGCAGCATGGCGGGTGCAGCGGCGGGTTTTGGAACCGCGGCTAAGCTATCTGGCGGCGCGGCTAGCGTGGTAGCCGGGGGCCCTTGAGACTGGCCGCAGGCGCAGAGCAGGCCGGTGCCGAGCAGCAGGCCATAAAGGGATAATGGGCGAAAAGACATAGAGGTCCAAAAAGTAAGTGTTCCGGCAGCATTCGTCAAAAAGCCCTGCAGCTTGTCGCGTTCGGCCACCCGTAGCGGCGGGGCCAAGGGATTCACGCTCCCACCAAAGCCAAGGGGTATCTAGCGCATCCCATCGAGTGCGGCGAGTAGCGCGCCACCGCTAAAAACGAGGTAGCTGTCTTTTCATAGCGCGTCGCGAAGCCATGGGGGGCTATCGGTTGCGAAACCGCTATAGACTACGCGGTCCGACCCTGCCGCTGAAGCCGCAGAATCGGACCGCGTATTGGCCAGGGTGCCCGGTCGGCCTCACAGCAGACTTTCCTGCAGTGCCTGCTGGACCGTCCGGACCGTGGGCTGAAAGCCCAGACTTCGGGCGAGCGAGTTGTCGCATTGCAGGTACCAGGGGTTCAGGAGCGGTTCGGCGGATGCGGGCAGGGTCTGGCCCACCAGCTGGGCCAGCTCATACACGGAGGTAGCCGCGTCGTCGCAGATATTGACGATCCGGCCGTCCAGCGTACCCGTCAGCGCCAGCTGCATGGCCGTGGCCACGTCGCGGTGGTGGATGGTGCTCATGCGCATGGCGGGGTGAAAGCCGTGCGCCAGCGCCTGCCGGGGCAGGGCTTCGAGGTGGCCGTCGCCATCCCCGTAAACGAACGGGAGCCGCAGCACCACCCCGTTGAGGCCACTGGCGCGCCAGGCGTTTTCGGCTGCCGCCTTGCTGGCCGGGTAGGCATGCTGCGGCGCCACGGCGTCGTCTTCGCGGCCGGGGTGCGCCTGGTCGGGGCTGTAGACGTGGCAGGTGCTGGTCAGGATGAAGCGGGCGGCCGGCGCGTGGGCCAGAGTGGCGGCCAGCAGGCTGCGTGTGCCTTCCAGGTTGCTTTGCCAGATCAGGTCGGTATCGGGCGTGCGGAATACGGCGGCGAGGTGGATGATGGCGGCCCCGTACCGCTTCCGTGAGCGACGCCGGATCGAGCAGGTCGCCCTCCACGGCCGGTACGCCGGCCGGCGCTGGCTTGCCGGGGCGCACCAGCGCGCGGCAGTCCAGACCCGCGGCCAGCAGCCGCCGGAGCAGGCGGGCGCCCACCAGGCCGGTGGCGCCGGTTACCAGAATTTTTCCTTCTTGTGTGGTCATTGCTTCTGCGAGTTGATTGCGGAAGCAAAGCTCGGCGAGCGGCCGGCGCCGGGGCTGGACGAAAGCCGCTATGGTCTGGACAGATCCTGAAAGAAGCCCGCTACGGTCTTGCCCGTGGCTTTCTTGAACAAGCGCGAGAAGTAATCGGGGTCGTTGAAGCCCAGCTCAAACGCCAGCTCCTTGACGGACGTCCGCTGGTGGTAATACAGGCGGCGCTGGGCCTCCAGGATGAGGCGGCTGGTGACGAATTCCTTGGGCGAAAGGCCGGAATACTGCTTGACGAGCTGGTAGAGGCTATCCGTGCTCAGGGCCAGCTCTTCCGCAATCCGGCCGATGGTCGGGTGCTCGGTCAGGTTGTTTTCCACGAATACCTTGAAGCCAAGGTACTTGGTGAGCTTGTCATCCATCGGCTTGCCGCACGCCGCGAAATACGCCGTATCGATTTCGGTGAGCAGGCTGTTCAGGTGGGCCAGCAGCAGCTCGGGCGCGGTGTCGGGGGTGCTCAGCAGGCCCATCAGCAGCTCGAACACGGCCCGGAGCCGGGCCGCGGCTGGAGGTGCAAACCGTACTTTCGCCTGATTGAGCGGATTGAGCAGGAAAGGGTACTGCCGGGGCAGCCGGGCCAGGCAGTCGTCCTGAAAACCCAGCTTGTAGTACGCACTGCCGTGCAAGGTGGGCGGCAGCTGCCGAATCTGGTGCGGCAGCGAAAACACCAGCTCGCGCGGCCCCACCTCTACCTGCTCCAGGTCGACGCCAAACTGCGTGGCGCCTTCCCAGACGAACAGAAAGAAGTAGTAGGACAGCCGGTGCGCCGAGCCGTAATGGGACGCGGCCTCCGGAGGCAGATGCCCAAAACCGGGCGCCACCAGCCGGATGGGCAGCTGCTCGTTCTGGCTGAAATCGTTCAGCAGCGAATCATTGCGTTCCATAGTCGGTAGCTTTCAACGGTGCATGTTACATAATTCCGCAGGCCGCCCCGCGAGAAAACCCAGGGCTGGGGCCGTGGCAAAGGTTCCTCCGGCCATCAGCGTGTCCCCTGCCTTCCGCCTGACACCGGGGCAATGATGTACTTTCGGGCTCAGACGTTTACGCGTTTCCCAATGCCTACTGCCTACAAGCTCTACCTGGACGACCTGCGCACGCCCCGCACCGAGGGCTGGGTGGTGGTGCGCAGCTTCGAGGAGTTCGTGGCTACCATCACGGAGCGGGGCGTACCAGCGGAAATTTCCTTCGACCACGACCTGGGCTGGGACGAGGCCCGTGGCTGCGAGCGGCCCAGCGGCTACGACTGCGCCAAGTGGCTGGTGGCGCAGGGGCTGCTGGTAGAACGGTTCAACGTGCATTCGGCTAACCCGGTGGGGGCAGCGAATATTCGGGGGCTGCTGGAGGGTTATGCGCGGTTTCGGATGGGCAGTTCCAATAGTTGAAGTACGGGCGGCGTGGTGGACACCTTGCTGCTTTTAGCGGCAGTGGAGACGCTGCCTCCACATCAGGGCCAGGCACGGTTACGCTGCGCTAAACTTGCGCCACTTAGTGCTTTAAAAACGCTAAGAGGCTGTTGGGGAATTAGAGGGAGCGGTTCAAGCATAAGCTGATGTTAGCGAGCAAGAGCCAAGCCACGTGGCTGGCCGGGGTGTATTCGTAATCAATGGCTAGTCGCCGAAAGCCCGTGAGCCAGGCGAAGGTGCGCTCCACGACCCAGCGCTGGGCGACGGGGATGAACCCACGCTGGGAGGGCGGCTTGCTGGCCAGTTCGTGGCGCACGCCGAAGCCAGCCAGGTGCTGGGCAAAACGGCCCCGGTAGCCGTTGTCGGTGAGCACCGCCCGTAAGCGCCAGCCCCACCAGGGGCGGTGCGGCAGCAGGGCTACGGCGGCGCTGTCGTGGCCGTTGGCCGCATGCACGTGGGCCGCCCAGATGCGCCCGCCGGTGTCCACCAAGATTTGGCGCTTGCGCCCGTTGACCCACTTGCCGCCGTCCGTGCCGCGGTGTTCGTGGATGCGCGGGGCCAGGCGCACGCTCTGGCTGTCGGCGCACAGCAGCGCGGGGCACGCCTCGCGCCCCTGCGCCAGCCGGTCCAAGGCGTTGACGACGGTGTTGAGTTGCTGCCAGAGGCCGGTGCGCTGCCAGCGGGCGAAGTAGTAATACACGGCCGTCCAAGGCGGGTAGCCCGCCGGCAAGTTGCGCCATTGGCAGCCCGCGCGGCACAGGTACAGCACCGCGTCCAGGACGCGGCTCAGGCTACTTCAAACTTTGTACGTAGCTGGTGACGCTGCCGTCCCAGTAGCATCTTAGGCACCTGTCCTGCTCCATTGTATGGTTGCAATTGCTGTAACCATACAGCCAATGTGCGCATTCAGGGCACAAAGCCATTATCTTGGAAGCATCAGCGAAGTATAAGCTTCCGCACTCGCCGCATGCGTTGGTGTCTCTTTTTGCAAGTTTAGAATCCATCCCACAGAGCTTAATAGAAGTTTGCGCAACCGGGTTCGCACTAGCCTGGACTATTTGGTAGTGGCTCAGGTGGGCTGAAGCCCGTATAGTAGAACATGGAAGCATGTTCGTACTGCGGCGCTTCAGCGCTGCGCAAGAATGGGTTGGCGCGCAATGGCAAGCAACGCTACCACTGCCGGG
>NZ_MVBC01000030.1 GCF_002007105.1 Hymenobacter sp. CRA2
CGCAAAAGCGCGCGGCCACTTGGGCCTGCCGGGCGCCCGGCTCGGCCAGCGCCTGCGCCACGCGCTGACGCAAATCCATCGAGTATGCTTGCATACAGCCGCTTACGTACGCGGAGCGCCAGCAGCTACATTGTCTGTGAATCTGCTATATATAATCTGGTGGACATAGCCAATCGGTCAGAGCTGTTCTACAGATTTCTCATCGCCTAGATAGGCAACCTTGTACTTTGATTGCTGTACGAGTTTTCTGAACCATCTTCAGCCATTGGCGCTAGGTCGAGCTTGCGGTTCAGCTGCTGGTGGAGTTGTAGAAGAAAACGGCTGTTCCACTTTCTGGAAAAGGCATTCAGTTAGATGAAGGTTTGGTCAGAAACTGGGCGGCGCCGGCCTTCATCATACCGGCCACGGTCAATTCGATGGAGCCCCAGCCGGTGAGCAGTACCACGGACAGCGCCAGGACCAACCGTCTCCCAACTCAGCCAGCAGAGTCAGGCCGCCGGGGCCGGTAGTCGCGAGGGAGAAAAACATGTCCGGGAGCATCAAGCGCAGGCCGGGGGCGGCCCGCCGCAGCAACAGGCTCAGGACGGTACGCACGGCGATGTCTCGTCAACCATCAGCCGCATACGGGCTATTGTAGCAGGGCAAGCACGCGAAAAAGCCGCCGGGCCTGCCGGTGCGGGGTTACTCTTCCCGCAGCGCCACCGCCGGGTGAATGCCCGCCGCCAGCCGGCTCGGGTACAGGGCGCAGAGCACCGTGAGGCCGTAAATGAGGGCAGCGGCCAGCCCCATCGCCATCAGGTACACGCCGGCCGGTACGTCCAGCGCGCCCACCAACGGAAACTGCGCCGCCACCAGCAGCCCCGGCAACACGCCAAGCGTCGTGACGACCACAATCTCGCCCACCATCTGGCTGCCGATAGCGCCGGCCGTGGCGCCCATCGCCCGGCGTATCCCAATTTCGCCCCGGCGCTTGCTGATGCTCAGCCACAAGACCCCGAACAATCCCAGCGCCACGCTCAGAATCAAGAAGCCGCATACCAGCCCGAGCACGATAAGCGGCGTCACCGCGATTTTCAGGCTCAGCGCACGGTTCTGCTCCAGGGAATTTACCGTCACCGACCAGCCTTTTGCCACGGTGGTGATTTCCTTGATTAGCTGTTGCTCTAGCAAGGCGCCGCTGCCGGGCTGCACCCGCACCAGAAAAACGGCCGCCCCATAGGTGCTTTTTTGAGCGGTATCGTACTCCAGCACGCGGCGGCGAAAGCTAACGGGGATAGTTTCGGCAAAGTCGTCCTTCGCGCGGTAGTCCACCACCCCCACTACCTGCCACTCTTTTTCGCCTTTTTCGTCGGTAAACAGTTGGCCCACTGCTTTTTCGCTGGGAAACGCGGCGTTTTTGAACGCCGTGTTGATCACGATAGGAACGCGCGTGCTAGCCGCGTCGCGTTTGTCGAACCAGCGGCCTTCCACCACGTTGAGCTTCAGCACTTCCCGCAACTCGTCGTCGGCGTCGTGGTTTGCGTTTTTGGGCATTCTTTTGCCTTTATAGAAATAGATGCCGATCCGCGAGCTAAAGGAAAAGGGCGTGTTACGGCCCGTTTTGCTCACGCCAACCACGCCTTTGGTGGCTTTTAGGCGCTGCACGGCAAGCTGAAGCTGTTGATGGAAGTCGGTCGTATCCGCGTCGGGGTCAACGTTGATTTCCCACACGTTCTGGTAATCAAAGCCCAGCGGCTGGCGGTAGTGGTACACGTTGAACAGAAACAGGCTGCTCACCGCGAAGAGGACGAAAAAGCACAGCAAGATTTCCACGGCCAGCAGCATGTTGGACCGCTTGCGGTTCCATATCAGGATCAACAGATGACGTATCATAGGAGGCAGAGGCCATGAAAACACAATTAGTTCGCGCTGGCTTTCAGGGCTTCAACGGGCGCCACCCTGGACATTTTGAAGGCGGGATACACGCCCGACAGTACCCCAAAGAACACGGCCGCCAGCAGGGCCCAGCCAAATACGCGCACGTTGAGCGTGAGCCGGGCGTAAGGAATCAAACCGGCGTCGTTAATTAGCTCCAGGACACCGTAGGCCAAGGCGAGCCCCAACAGCCCACCCAGTAGAGTCAGAAAGATATTCTCGATCAGAAACTGCCCCACCAGCGTGTTGCTGGTGGCGCCAAAAGCCTTACGCACTCCTATTTCGGAACTACGATCCATAATGCGGCTCAGGTTGATATTCACCAGGTTCAGCGCCGGCAACGCCATAAACAGCAAGGCTAGACCAAAGGCGATAAAGTAAAAGGCCGTGATTTTGGGTGATTCCGACTCCCCCTGCCCCAAGATTTGGCGGGTCAACGTGGCCAACAGGCCGTCGGCGTGGGCGGTCAGCGTCTTTACGTCGGGGTTGGGATTGACCACGCGCTTTAGCACCTGCTGATACTCGGCGTCGATGGTTTCCAGGTCGGTGCCTTCGGGGGCTAGCAGCGCCGCGAAATACTCGCCCTCCAGGGCAGGGCCGCGGAGGTCGGCCTTGGTGGTGGTCATGGGGGCCCACACTTCGGCGTAGGAGTTGAAGCGCAGAATCGACACGTCGCTCACCACGCCCAGCACCCGAAACCGGCGCTGGTCCACTTCAAGGGTGCGGCCCACGACGCCCCGGGTTGTGCCGAAATACTCGCGGGCCGTGGTTTCCGAAATCACCACCACGCGGTTGGCCGCGCGCAGGTCGTTGGCGTTGTAGGGCTTGCCGTCGAGGAAGCGAAAATCGAAGACCTCCCAGAACACATTGTCGGTAAACTTCAGATCGAGTTCCACCTTCTTGTTGCCGATGTAGCTGGGGCTGGCACGAAACAGCGAGTAAAAAGCTATTTTCTCGGGCGACTTCATCGGGCGCACGTACTTATCCAGAAAGTAAGGACTGGGCGGGGTATTTATTTGGTTTCCATCCGCATAGCCCTGGTTCAAAAACGTGATAAACGCCATGCGCTTGATGCGCGACTCGGGCGCGTGGGCCCCCTGAAGGTGGTCGGATATGGCGGCAATCACCAGCAGTACCATGAGCGTAAAGCTGATGCCAAACAGGCTGATAAAGGTGAAGAACTTGCGCCGCAGCAAGACCTTCCAGGCAAGTTTAAGGTAGGAGAGCAGCATGAAAGGGCCGGTTGAAACGTGAGCAGGTGCTGAGGAGAGGCGACCAACAGGCGGCCCCGCGCCGAAGTCGTTTGCGGAGAACGGCCGCCGACCGGGCGCGCCACTCCGAGCCGGGGCAAGTACCCGCGTTCGTGAGCACCATCACGACGTCTTTGCCCACCAGGCGAATTGCAGCGGTGCAGCCCAGCCAGTCCTCCGCTCCACCGCGGCGTGCCTTGGTCGTGCGGCCGTTTCGTTTCACCACCCCGCCCGGGCCGTGGTGATCTTGCTCCGGGCTGGGGATGGCACGCTCGAACACCTGCGGGACGAAAAGCTTTTGGTGGCTGCCGTCTGCTCGCACCTGTTGCTTGGGCGGCGCTTTCAGCCACTTGTGTAAGCTTGTGGCGGCCAGTAGATAGCGGCGGCGTTGGCGATGCTTGGTAACGGTAGTGCAAATGGCTCTGTCCATTTTCGAACAGGGAATAGGTCAGTTCCTGCTCTGCAATTCAAACCCCGCGCCATATGCATAACTACCTGACAACTAGCTCACAGGCGCAACATTGAATGAATGTAATTCAGCAAAACATGTCCGTTTCCGAACAACTTGTCCCTAAATGGACGGTGTTGACGTTTGCAAAAAAGAGGGTGTGCCGTAAACGTGGCCCCTTTTGTAAAAGAAGCGTATTTCGAAGCAGATGGGTTCGTGCTTCCTGTTCGAAGGTGCTTACCACATTGCCATAGCACGGCAAGCAACAGCAGCAGGGCCAACATAGGCGGCAAGAGCGCCGGAGGCAGGTCGACCTCCATGATTTGCGGTAGCGAGGGTACCAGACGGGGAGCTGCTGCTTATCGCGCAGGGCGAGGTAGGCGGGAACGGACACGTACCGTGAAATGGTGTAGGTGTCGCCGTCGGAAGCGTTGCGGTACTGCTACGCTAAGTGGCCTTCCTTTAGGGCCGTGATGGTGCCGGTAGAACGGCGGCTATCAACGCGGAGCAAGAACGCAGGCAGGGTGCTGTAGACGAGAAAAGCCAAAGCCACCAGCAGCACGACGAACCCATGCGGGTAGTTAGGTTTCCCTGCACCCATGCCATGCTGTAATCGAGAGGCCTCAAGATGACACTTTTCATGGTGCGCCTCACAAGGGTAACTCAGCGAAATGGTCGTTTCGCTTTACGGAGGAGTTCCTTCTGAACCTGATATCAGGCAGCTTGTCTGCTTCGGCTACGGACGGCCCCGTGCCAATCCCTTTCACCGGTAGTCGGATTCACGACGTCGGTTCCCAACGGTTACTGCGCCGGCCAATATTCGGTACAAATCACGGGGTGGAATCCGCACTTCAACGCACCCAAGTGCCCGCGGTACCACCGACCTTTAGATTAGTCTTCTTGTACCCAACGCTATGCTCCTTCCTCACCGCATCCTGATTGTCGAGCCCGGCGCCCCGCTGCAACTCGGGCTCCAGCAACAGTTCGCGCGCTGGGGCTTCGTGCGGGTGACGACCGTGGAAACCGGCACGCAGGCGCTGGACCAGGCGGACGTGCTGCGACCGGACTTGGTGGTGCTCACGGCTCCCAAGGATAACAGCGTGGACGCATCCGACCTGGCCCGCCACCTGCAAGCCCGTTGGGGGCCGGTGCCGCTGCTGCTCTTGGTTCCCGAAACCTGGCACTTGCACCGGCTGCCCGAGTCCTGGCCGGGCGTGCCCCTCTCGCGCTGCGTCCCCAAGCCGCCTACGTTACAGGAACTCCAGCACGGCGTGGAGCAGAGCCTGCACCTGACCCTACCCGCCGTAGCTTGACGGAACGGATTCAGCCTAGCCCCCTTCTTTTACAAGCGCGTTGCGGCGCGAGGTAGCCAAGTTTGCTGGTGTGCGTATGAAACGAAGTCTGTTACTTTGGTCCGCTTATGCACTCAGCTCACAAACCCTCTTCTGCGTTAAGCTCTCCGGAGGTTGAGCTACAAGCCCTGCGGGAAGAAAACCACCGCTTACAAGCCCAGATAGCGGCAACTGCCGAACACCAGGCGCTGGCCGAACGCTACCAGCAAAGCCAGGTGCGCTTCCGCACGGTGTTCGACAACTCGCCGCTGGGCCACAAGATCATCGCGCAGGACTTGACCATTCGGCAGGCCAATCCGGCCCTGGCCCAGATGCTGGGCCTGTCCAGCCCCGACGAGCTGGTCGGCCGCCGTATCCTGGAGTTTGCTCACCCGCACCACCGCTACGACTGGAACGTGCTGCAGGAGCAGCTGTGGAGCCACAAGATGCCCAGCTTCTCGCTCGAAACCTGCCTGATGCGGCCCGACGGCTCGTCCTTTTGGTGCCAGGTCACCTCGGTGCTGTTTCCGGACGAGGCTGGGGAAATGGGCTACACCACGCTCGAAGACATCACAGCGCGTAAGGAGGCCGAAGCGGCGCTGCAGCGCCTCTACGACGCGCAGGAAACCGTCATGCACGTCATTGCCCACGACCTGAAAAGCCCGCTGGCCAACATCCAGATGCTGGTGGAGGTACTCAAGGGCGATGATGCGCTGCTGGGTGCCTGCCCGGCGGACGTGCAGCAGGAAACGCGGGCGTTTCTGGAGATGATCCAGCGCGCGTGCACCGAAGCCAACGCCCTACTGCAGGACGTGCTCTACCTGGGCGACCTGGACGCCAAGCGGCTGGTTAAGCAGCGCCTCGACCTGAACGCCTTCCTCGACGCGCGGCTGATCGTGTACCGCGTAGCGGCGCAGCAAAAAGGCATTGAGTTGGTGCAGGAGCTGCCGGCGGAAGTCGTACACGCCCACCTCAACCCGGAGAAGTTTGCCCGGGTGCTCGACAACCTACTCACCAACGCCCTGAAGTTCACGCCTGCCGGCGGCCGCGTAACCGTGCAGCTGCGGCCGCACGCCGGTCGGGCCCGGCTGACGGTGCAGGATACGGGCATGGGCATTCCGGCCGAGCTGCAGGAGCACCTCTTCGACTAGTTCAGCTCGGCCGCCCGCACCGGCCTCTACGGCGACACGACCACCGGCCTGGGCTTGTTCATCACCAAGCAGATCGTGAAGCTGCACGGCGGCAGGATCTGGGTTGAAAGCCAGGAGCACGCGGGCACCACGTTCTTCATCGAAGTGGCGTGACGAGCAATTACTAAGCCCTGTCGTCGGTCAGAAACCTGCGCATAGCATACCAGTGTGTTTCGCCCCCATTTAGGTTCGACAAAACGTTCCCGGTTGTAGCGGTGCCCCTTGCCGGACGCACAGCCTAGCGGCGGAAGTAGACGGTAAACGTGGTGCCCACGCCCAGCGCGCTGTGGACCTCGATTTTTCCGCCGTGGTTTTCCACGATGCGCTTAACCATGTAGAGACCGATGCCCGAGCCCTCCACGTGGCTGTGAAAGCGCCGGAACATGGTAAACAGCTCGGCCTGCTTGGCAGCCTCCAGCCCCAGGCCGTTGTCCTGCACTTCCAGCACGGTGTACTCACCTTCCTCCCGGCAGCGGACCTGCACGTGGGGCACGCGGTCGGGGTGGCGGTACTTCAGGGCGTTGCTGAGCAGGTTGTACACCACTGAGCGCAGGTTCTTCACCGAAAACGGCACGCTCGGGCACGCGGTAATGGCCACCTCGACCTGGGCGCCGGTTTTGGTAATGAGCGGCTGCAGGTCCTGCCGCACGTCGCTAATGATGGGGTGCAAGGACACATTCTCCACCGGCTGCTCGTGCGCTTTCTGCAGCTTCGTGACGTCGCTCAGGTACTCGATGGTGCGCTGGAAGCGCTGCACCGACTCCTGCATCATGCCCAGCAGCGGCACCACGTCGTACGTCTGTTGCACCTGGTCGGGGAGCTGAGCTTGCAGCGCCAGGATCAAGCCCTCGATGTTGGTGATGGGCGCTTTCAGGTCGTGCGAGGCGGTATAGATGAAGTTGTCCAGATCCACATTGGTGCGCCGCAGCTGCTCATTCGTCACCTGCAACTGCTGCCGGGACTGGTGCAACTGCTCCTCGGCATCTTTGCTGGCCGTGATGTCGAGCACGAACTCCACGCACTCGCCGGTGCTCAGGCGCTTGCCGGCAAACAGGCCCCACCAGCGCGAGCCGTCGGACCGGATGTACTGCTTTTCGTAGGGCGTGTTCTGGCCGCGGGTAAGTAGCTCGTGCTGGGAGCGGCGCGTGGCGTCCATGAATTCGGGCGGCGTCACCTCGTCCCAGCGCACCCGGCCGCTGACGAAGTCTTCGCGGGAAAAGCCGCTCATGCGCTGAAACGCCGCGTTGGCGTCGTTGATGCCGCCCTGCAGGTCGAAGAAGATGACGCCGACCGTATTGATGGACATGGCCTGCTGCAAGCGCTCCTCCGAGCGGCGCAGAGCCGCTTCACTTTCCTTCCGCTCGGTGATGTCGTAGCTCACGGCCAGCACGGCGTCCACTTGCCCGGCGGCGTCCGGTAGTGGCACGCCGCGGGTCAGAAACGTGCGGCCGTGGGCTTCCAGCTCCTCGGTAAAGGCGTCGCCGGCCAGCGCCGCCCGATAAGGAGCTTCGTGCTGGTCTCGCAGCTCCGGCGGCAGCACCTCGCCCACGGTGCGGCCCAGCAGGTCGTGGGGGGTGAAGCCGTCCTGGCGCAGCACCTCGCCCTCGGCCAGCTGGTAGCGCAGCTCGCCGTCGACGACGAACACGGCGCCGCCGGGCAGGTGCTCGATCAGGGCCCGCAGGCGCTGCTCGCTGGCACGCAGGGCCTCCTCGGCGCGCTTGAGCGCGTCGATGTCCACGATGACGGTGACATGGCCGGTAACCTGCCCCGCACTGCCCATGAGCGGCACGGCGCTGACCTGCGCCCAGACCTCGGTGCCATCCTCCTGGGTGTAGCGCATGTCGGTGCCCGGCACCACTTTCTCGCCTCGCAGGGCGCGGGCGCCGGGGAAGTCGGCGGGCTGCAGCAGGCGCCCGTCCGGGTGAGTAGCGCGCCAGCGGCGGGCCGAGGCTTCGTCGCGCGAGGGAATCACGCCGGTGGGCAGGTACCGCTGCATTTGCCCATTGGCCAGGGTGAGCTTCCCGCTGGCATCCACCACGCCGATGCCGACCGGCAGGGCTTCGAACACGGCCGCGAGTCGGGCCTCGCTGGCGCGCAGGGCCGCTTCGGCGCATTTGCGCTCCGTGATGTCGCGGAAAAACACCGACAAGCCCCCTTCGCTGCCCGGGTAAATAAGCGTGTCAATCCAGGTGCCCAGCAGCGGCGACACGGTTTCGTAGTGCACCGGCTGGCCCGTCTGCTGCACCTGGTAGTGCATGCGGTAGGATTCGCTGCCGACGGCTTTGGGAAACTCCGTCCAGTAGTGCCGGCCGATCAGCTCGTCCCGGTCGCGGCCCCAGAGCCGGGCCGCCCGCTGGTTGACGTAGGTAAAGCGGAACCCCGCGTCCAGGGCGTAAAAGGCGTCGGTGGTGCTTTCCAGGATGTCGACGGTGTGCGCGTGGGCCCGGCGCAGGGCTTCTTCGGCCCGGCGGCGGGCCGTAACGGGCTGGGTGCGCCCGCCCACGGCCTCCACCGTGCCGTCGGCGGCCCACAGGGGCACGAGGGTGTATTCGTAGTCGCCCGGCACGCCGGCCGGACTGGTGTAGGCCGTGGCCCCTTCCACCACCTGTCCGGTGTCGATTACCTGGCTAATCTGCGCCTGCAGCCGGCTGGCAAGCGGCTCGGGGTGGTTTAGGTCGAAGAAGTTCTTGCCGACGGCCTGATCCAGCGACAGGCCCCACAGGTCCAGCAAGGGCTGGTTAACGTAGCGAAAGCGCCCGTCGAGGTCAAACACGTACACAAATTCCTGCAGGCCGGCCAGCACGGCGTCGTACGCCTGCAGCTGCTGGTGGGGCGCCGATTCTTGCGGCTCGGCCGGGCGTTGGTCGTCCCGTTCGGCGAAGCTCACCACCAGCGTGTCCTCGGTGCGGCGGGCCTGCACGCGGAAGCCGCCCCCGCCGCCGTAGCGCAGCGAGGCTGCCGCCGCTTGCCCCGTCAGGAACGCGTCGCGGTGAAACGCCCAGCTACCGTCAAACAGGGCTTCCGGAAACTGCTGCCGATAGGTAGTATCCGGCCGGACCGTCAGCCCCAGCAGGCGCTGGGCGGCCGGATTGAGGTAGGCCACCGCCAAGTCGGCGAGCTGCCCCGCGGCATCGTACACGGGCGTGTAGAGCGCCACGCCGGTCAGCGAAACCTCGCACAGCGTTTCCAGCAGCTTATCGGTTGACCTAACTTCCGTCGGGGGCACAGTAAGGGATGCACGCATACCAGCTAGAGCAGGGCCAGGCCCCGAAAACAGTGCGCCCGCACAGCTTGGGCGCTTGGTGGTAGTAGAAGCAGCAACGTAAGCAGCGAACGGGCGCAGCCAGCCGGTTTAGCCGTTTCGTCGGTGGCGGCAAAACGCGGCAAGCCCCCCGTGGGTTCCGTTGCAGCATGCCATAAATTCAGGGTCTTATCCAGGAATGAAAAAGCCTTTGCTGTTTACTTGCGTAGCAAAATAAGTGTTGCTACGTGTGTAGAGAGCCGCCGACACGCTGGCTTGCAAACTACCCCACTGAGGAACCTGTGTAGGGTAAGCAGTCGGCTGAAAACCTTGGTTTGTGCTACAGGACTCGTCTGGTCGCAAAATAAATACCGTCGGCAACCGGCAGTGGGTAATCAGGGAATAACCCCAGCAGCGGGGTACAGGTGCGGGGTGCGTGCGTCGGTACAGGGCCGGCAGCTGCCCCGGCAGGCCGGACGAGCTTGCCGCGACTTGGTAAATCGTGTTATTTGCTTATCCTCCACGTCTGTTGCCCCGTCGCGTGAGCCTGGTCTGCGTACGTGCCGCGGTACACCGGTCGGCCTTGCGCGGTTGCTTTCTGCGCCGCCATGCCTACTTCTGATATTCCTGGGGCCGCTGCGCGTGCTTCGGCCAATCATACCGCTTCGGCCCCCGGCCAGAGCGCGTCCTTGCTGGCCGCCGTGCCCTGGGGCGTGCTGCTGGCCCCCGACGGCACGGTAGCGCAGCTCAACGCCGCCGCTGAAGCCCTGTGGGGCCTGCCCGCGGCCGCCGTCCTCGGCCGGCGGCCCGAAGCCGCGCAGCCCGCCGTGCTGCCGGCCGAACTGCTGCCGGCTTTGGCCGACCCCGCCGCGCCGCCCGCCGAGTATTGGCTGCCGCACACCGGGCAGTGGATCACCCAGCGTACGGCCCCGGCGGCCGAGGCGCAACGCTGGGTGTTCTGGGACAACGTGACGACCCGCAAGCAGGCTGAAACCGCCCAGCAGCGCAGCCACGAGTTGCTGCTGGCCGTGGAGGACGTGGCCCGCACCGGCTCCTACGAGGCCAACCTGGCCACCGGGCGCTTCTACTTTTCCGACGGCATGTTCCGCCTCTTCGGGGAGGCCCCGCAAGCCTTCGTGCCCACGCTGAACTTCATCGACGCCCGCTCGCACCCCGACGATGCCGCCCACGTGCGGCAGGTACTCGACCAGGCCGTGCGCACGAAACAGCCCTACCACTACCTGCGCCGCATCTACTGGCCTACGGGTGAGGAGCGCACCCTCGAAGCCCACGGCAACGTGGTGTGCGACGCCGCGGGCACGCCCGTGAAGCTGCGGGGGCTGGTGCAGGACGTGACCGAGCGGCAGCAAGCCGAGCAGCAACGGCAGCAAAGCCACGCCCTGCTGCAGGCCACCATCGACAGCTCCCTGGACCTGGTGCAGGTGTTCGAGGCCGTGCGCGACGAGCAGGGCCAAGTGGTGGATTTCGCCTGGGTGCTGAACAACGCCGCCGCTGAGCGCCTGTATGGCGACGTCATCGGCCAGCGCCTGTGCCAGCTCAACCCCGGCGTGGTGCAAGAAGGCATCTTGGACACGTTCAAGCGGGTGCTCGAAACCGGCGTGCCCGACCAATCGGAGCGCCACTACGTGCACGAGCAGTTCGACGGCTGGTTTCACCAGTCGGTGGTGAAGCTCGGCGACGGCGTGACCACCACCCGCGACATCACCGAGCGCAAGCAGGCCGAGCAGGAAATCCGCGCCAGCCAGCACCTGCTGCAAACCGTGTTCGACGTGTCGCTCAACCCCATAGCCTACCACCAGGCCCTGCGCGGCGCGGCCGGCAACATTGTCGACTTCACCTTTCAGCTCGAAAACCGCGAGGCGCGCAAGTACGCTGCCACCGACCGCACCGGCCGGCGGTATTCGGAGGCATACCCGGGCATTCGAGCCACCCCCGTGTTCGAAATGTACCGGGACGTGGTGGAAACCGGTCAGCCCCTCGATGCCGAAGTGCTGCTTACCCTGAAGGGCGCCGAGCACTGGTTTCACCTGATGGCCGCCAAGCTGGACGACGGCCTGGTGGCCACCGCCGTCGACATCACCGCCCGCAAACAAGCCGAACAAGAGCTTCGCGAAACCCAACGCCTGCTCCAGACCATCGTCGACTCTTCTCCCGCGTCCATCTCCGCTTACCAGCCGGTGTACCAGGACCAGGAGCTGGTGGATTTTCGGGTGGTCTTCGCCAACGCCTTCACCCAGCAAATGACGGGGCTCAACCCCGCCGGCCGGCTGCTCACAGAGGTCTTTCCCACGGTCAGGCAAAGCGGCGTGTTCGAAACAGTGAAGCAGGCCCTGCAACAGCAGCAACTGCAGGACGTGGAGCTGTGGTACGAGGGCGAAGGCCTGCGCCACTGGTTCCGGCTGATTGCCGTGCCCATGGCAGGCCAGGTGCTGGTCACCAACGAAATCATCACCGAGCGCAAGCAAGCCCAGGAAGAGGTGCTGCGCCTCAAAGACGAAGTGGCCCAGAAAGCGACCGATAAATACCAACAAATCTTCAACTCGATTGACGAAGGCTTCTGCGTGCTGGAGGTGCTGTACGACGAGGAGGGCACCGCCACAGATTACCGCTTTGCCGAAGTCAACCCCACCTTCGAACGCCAGACGGGGCTGCAGCATGTCGCCGGCAAAACCTTCCGCTCGCTGTTTACCACCGAGCCGCAGTGGATGGCGACCTACGACCGGGTGGTAAAGACCGGGGAGTCCGTCCATTTCGAGGAGTACCACCAAGGAACCGGCCGCTCGTACCAGGTGCAGGCCGCCCGCATCGGCACGGGCCCGGCCCTAGCCGTCGTGTTTCAGGACATCACCGAGCGCAAGCGCCGCGAAGCCAACTTGGCGTTCCTGGCCAGCCTGATGAGTGATTTCGCGCCGCTGAGCTCGGGCCAGGAAATTCTGGAAATGGCCGCCCAACGCTTGGCCCGCCACCTGGAGCTGGCGCGCTGCACCTTCGTGGCCATAGCCCCCGAAGCCGGGGAGTTTACCGTGCTTCACGACCACGGCCCCGCCGGCCAGCCGGCCCTGGCGGGCACCCACTCGTTGGCTGATTTTCACACCGACGCGGAAAACCAGCTGCTGGCTTCGGGCCGTCCCATGGTGGTCAGCGACGTGGCCGACGGCATCCGGTCGGCGGAGCAGGTGGCGGCCTTCCGGGCCCTGGAGGTGGGCGCGCTGGTCAACACGCCCTACCTGGTGGAGGGGCGCTGGGTATTCGACCTGGGCGTGACCTGTAGCACGGCCCGGCAGTGGAAAGCTCAGGAGCTGGAGCTGCTGCAGGAAGTAACCGCCCGGGTGTGGATACGCTTGCGGCGCGCCCAGGCCGAAGAAGCCCTGCGGGCGTCGGAAGCCAAGTACCGCACCCTGTTCGAGTCCATCGACGAGGGCTTCTGCATCATCGAGCTGGTGGCGGACGAGCAGGGCACGGCCCTGGACTACCGCTTCCTCGAAGTAAACCCCGTGTTTGAGCGGCAAACCGGCGTGACCGGCGCGCGGGGCCGCCTGGTGAGCGAGCTGGTGCCGGCCACGGAGCGGCACTGGCTCGACACCTACGCCCAGGTGGTGCGCACCGGCCAGGCCGTGCGCCACGAAAACTTTCACGCAAGCACCGGCCGCTGGTACGACACCTACGCCGCGCGGGTCGACGGCCCGGGCAGCCGGCAGGTGTGCATCGTCTTCAACGACATCACCGCCCGCAAGCAGGCCGAGCAGCGGCAGCAATTCCTGCTCAAGCTTTCTGACACGCTGCGCGCCGAACCCGACGCCGACGCCGTGGCCAACCGCGCGCTCCGCCTGCTTAGCAAACACCTGCAGCTCGACCGCTGCTACGTGGCCAGGTACCGGCTGGAAGACGACCGCGCCGACATCACGCACCAGACCGGCAACGACCGGGTGCCCCCAATGCCGGCCAGCATTCGTCCCTCCGACTTTCCCGAAGCCTTCCGCGTCGTGTTCGACCGCACACTGGTCATCGAGGACTTCGCCCAGACCAAAGGTCTCTCCAATACGGACCGGGAAAACATCGGCGCGCTTGGCCTGCGTGCCATGATGGCCGCTACCCTACGCAACGGCGAAAACCAGCCGCACTTGGTCATTGTCGCGGTTTCGGCCGTGCCCCGCCGCTGGACGCCGGGCGAAATTGCGCTGCTCGAAGAAGCAACGGAGCGCGCCTGGGCCGCCGTGGAGCGCGCCCGCGCCGAAGAAGCTCTGCGCATTTCTGAAGAGAAGTTTCGCGCTGTGGCCAACCTGGTGCCTGACTTGCTCTGGCGCAGCACCCCCGGCAGCGACACCACCTGGTTCAACCAGCGCTGGTACGAGTACACCGGCCAGACGCCCGACGCCGCCGGCGACGGCTGGACGGACGCCATCCATCCCGACGACCGGCCCACCTCGGCCCAGCGCTACCGGGCCGCCGTGGCCGACGGCGAGCCGCTGCACCAGGAGCACCGCATCCGCTCGGCCCAGGGCGGCTACCGCTGGTTTCAGGTGCAGGCCCGGCCCCTGCGCAACGCCCACGGCGACATCACCGACTGGTTTGGCGCCGCCACCGACATCCACGAGCGGAAGCTGGCCGAGCTGCGCCAGCAGTTTCTGCTGCAGCTCAGCGATGCGCTGCGCCCGCTCACCGCCCCCGTCGAGGTGCAAAGCGCAGCGGCCCGCGTGCTCGGGAAGTACCTGGGCGCCGGCCGCGCGGCCTACGCCGAAATCGAGGCCGACGACGCGCACTTCGTCGTGCACCACGACTACACCGACGGCGTGCCGAGCTTCGCCGGCCGCTACCCCAACGACACCTTTGGCCCGAGGCTCTTTGCCGAGCTCCACGCCGGCCGCACCGCGGTGGTAACCGATGCGGCGCACGAGGCGCGCCTGAACGAAACCGAGCGGGCGGCCTACGCCGCGGGCTTTGTTCGGGCCGCCGTAGGCGTGCCCCTGGTCAAAGGTGGGCGGCTGGTGGGCGCCTTCTTCGTGCATTTCCCCGTGCCGTACGAGGCCACCGCCGACGAGGTGGCCCTGGTCGAAGAAGTTGCCGAGCGCACCTGGGCCGCCATGGAGCGCGCCCGCGCCGAATCCGCCCTGGCCGCCAGCGAGCAGCGCCTGCAAGTCCTGATTGCCAACCTGCCCGGCGCGGCCATGTTCATCGTCGACCGGGAGCTGCGCTACCAGCTGGCCGAGGGCGAAGCCCTACGCGCGGTGGGCCACGACCCGGCCGACTTCCGGGGCCGGCTGGTGCGCGAGCTGGCTCCGCCCGAGCAGTGGGGCACCTACCGCCGGCACTTCACCCAGGCGCTGGCGGGCCAGCCGTTTGAGCACGAGCACGCGCAGGGCGGGCGCACCTTCCTCACGCGTGGGGTGCCGCTGCCCGGCCCCAGCGGCGCCGTGGAGGCTGTGCTGGCCGTGAGCTACGACATCACCGCCCGCCAGCAGGCCGAGGACGCCCTGCGCCTGAGCGAGGAGAAGTTCCGCACCCTGGCCGACACCGCCCCGGCCCTCATCTGGTTCAACAACGAGCGGGGAGAAAACCAGTTCGTGAACCAGTACTTCCTCAACTACATCGGCCACACGCCCGAGAGCGTGGAGGGGCTAGCCTGGCACACGCTCATTCACCCCGACGACGCTCCTGCCTACCTGGCCAGCTACCAGCAAGCTGTGCAGCAGCAGCGCCGCTGGCAAAACCGCAACCGCGTGCGCCGCCACGACGGGGAATGGCACTGGTTCGAGAACTACGCCACGCCGCTGTTCGACGATGAGGGCCACTTTTTGGGCCACGTGGGCATCTCGGCCGACGTTACGGCCATTGTGCGGGCCGAAGAGGCCCTGCGAGCTTCGGAAGCCAAATACCGCACCCTGTTCGAAACCATGGAGCAGGGCTTCGGCATCGGCCAGGCCATTCCCGCCGACGAGGCCACGGGCGCGCCTTTGGACTGGCAGTGGCTGGAAGTCAATCCCCAGTTCGAACGCCTCACCGGCCTGTCGCGCGCCGCCGTGCTCAGCCAGACCACGCGCCAGCTCATCCCCGGCCTGGAAGAAATCTGGTACGAGCGGTACGCCCACGTGGGCGCCACCGGCGAAACGGTCAGCTTCGAGGCCTATTCACCGGTGCTCGACAGCTGGTTTGATGCCTACGTATTTGCCGTGGGCCTGCCCGATGCGCGCCGCGTGGCCGTGCTGTTCACCAATACCACCGAGCGCCGGCGCGCCGAAGCCGCCCTGCGCGAAGCCGAGGCCCGCCACCGCGAGCAGCTGGAGCAGCAAGTGGCCGAGCGCACCCAGGAGCTGCAAGCCAGCCGCGACCTGCTGCAGTCCGTGTTCGACACCAACCTGATTGCCATGTCGGTCATGGAAGCGGTGCGCGACGAAGCCGGCGTTATCCAGGACTTTCGCCTGGTGTTGGTGAGCCAAGAGCTGGAGCGCGACACCGGGCGCACGGATTTGGAAGGCAAGCTCTATGCTCAGGAATACCCCGGCATCCGCGAGGTTGGAATTTTCGACCTGGCGGTGCGGACCTTGGAAACGGGTGAGCCCCAGGGCACGGAGTATTACTACCCGCACGAAGGCTTTTCCAGGTGGTATGCCTGCCAGTTCGTGAAGCTCGGCGACGGCCTGGTAGCCACCAACCTCGACATCACCGAGCGCAAAACGGCCGAGCAGGAGCGCCTGAAAAACCTGCGCCTGCTGGAGCAGGCCGAAGCCGTGGCCGGCCTGGGTAGCTAGGACTACGACCTGGCCACGCGCACCATGCACTGGTCGACGGGCATGTACCAGCTGCTCGGCCTGCCGCTGGGCCAGCCCGTCAGCCCGGACGTCTACCTGCGACTGGTGGCAGACGAAGACCAGCCCCGCGCCGAGCAGCTGGTGCACCGCCTGAGCACGGGCAGCGGCGGCTTCGAGGAAACCCTGCACCTGCGCGTGGGCGAGCAGGAAAAGACCGTGCGCCTGCGGGCCGTGGTGCTCCCCGACGAGGCCGGCCATCCCGCGCGGGTGCTGGGCGTGGACTTGGACGTCAGCGCCCTGCAGCGCTTGGAAGCCGAAAACCTGCGCCTGCGGCTAACCCAGCAGCAGCAGCTGTTCAACGCCGTGCTCGAGGCCCAGGAAGCCGAACGCCAGCGCATCGCCGAGGGCCTGCACAACGGCGTGGGGCAGGTGCTGTACGCTACCAAGCTGCAGCTCGACCAAGTGCGCGCCGCCGACGCGGGCTGGCAGCGCACCTCCGAGCTGCTGGCCGATGCCATTCGCCAGACCCGCGCCATTTCGCACGAGCTGGTGCCCGTGATTCTGAACGAGTACGGTCTGGAGCCGGCCCTGCGCGACATCTGCCGCAAGCTCAGCAGCCGGCAACTACACTTCGAGTGCCAGGTGGACCTGGAAGAACTACCGCACCCGCTGCCGAAGCCGCTGCAGGTGGCCCTGTACCGCATGGCGCAGGAGCTGGGGCAGAATATAGTCAAGCACGCACAGGCCTCGGAAGCCAGCCTGACGCTGGAAGCCGTGCCGGGCTTCGTGCTGCTGCGCGCCGAGGATAACGGTGTGGGTTTCGGGGCCCGAACCGCACAAGGGCCCGGTCTGGGCCTCCGCAGCATCCGCGACCGGGTGGAGCTGCTCGGCGGGCAGATGGAAGCGGGCTCGGCAGTCGGCGTCGGCACCTTTGTACGCATTCGCCTGCCCCTACCGGCTGCTACCTGAGCACCGCACCGGCGGGGCGTGGGCCAGCCGTAGGGTGGGTGGCCTGATAGGTAATGAGCTGCGGCAAACCCCGGCCTATTCTGCCATTGGTGCAGGCTAGCGGGCCGTCGAGGTGGGATTTTGCGCGTTGCAAAATCGGCATTAGTCCCCGTTCAAACCCGTACTAAACAGGGAGCGAATCGGTTGCGGACGTCGTTTAGCGAATTGAAATAACCAGTCTGATGCCTAGGCATCTGCTTTCACCGCCAAATGGCTTCCCATGCATCACTTTACTACTTCTGCGGCCCATACGTGCTTGCCGGTGCCCGAGCCGCTTCACTTCCCGGCCCAAGATACCCGTCGCTCCCGGTTAGACACCCCGGCTCAAGGACAAACAACCGTGCGGACGGCCGAAAGCGGTGCCAGTACTCCAATGAGCTTGCCAGCCCCTACCTGTTGGTTGCGGCTGGCTTAGCACCGTCAGCAGCCCAGTTGGACTAGTGCCCACGGTCGGCGCTTTACCGGCCCCCTACCTACTGCAACCTATGCAAACTCCCAACACTTCCGCACGGCCCACCAAAGGGCAGCATGCGCTTACGCCCTTGAATCTCGACGCCGTTGACGTTGAGCAGCTTGCCCGTACCCTGGCGGCCGCCCCGCAGCACCCTCAGCCGCAGTTCCAGGTGGATTGCCGAACGCTGACCTGCCTGCACACCCGCGGCATTAGCTACGTGGTCTCGCAACTGCTGCTACTACGCCGCAGCGGTGTCGTCATCTGGCTGAGCAACGTCAGCCCCGTACTGGCCCGCTGCCTGCGCGTGCTTGGCCTTGAGTTACTGCTGCCCACGCTTCCCTAATGACGGAAAACAAAACTACCGTGGCTGTTGCAGAACTATTGCTCATCTTCAAGGGACGTTTTGCTTCGGCCTTTTTGTTTCCTCGATTATGTCAGCTGTTGGTTTACCCGACGCAACGGGTGCGTTCCGCTATGGCGAGAGCGGATTTGGTCTTACCCCGCCCTATGGGACTGGCCAATACGAGTGGGCCGATCTGCAGAGCGCATTTGGGTTCAAGCTCGATTGCTTAGTGGTCGATGAAATAGGTGTGGACCTGTTTTTCGGTAAGGGACTGTCCGTCCGGTTGACTGAATCCTTGCCTGGCTGGCCTACTTTCTTGCAACAGTTCAGAAACCGCTTTCCAGCTGTCCCTGAGCAGTGGGAGCGGGACGTAATGTTTCCGCCCTTTGCGACCAACTTAACCTTGCTTTTCGACCGCAGCGGCCGTTCCCTCCCACAGGCCGAATCCGTTTGGTACAACGCCTAGCTACTGGCGGTAGTCAGCAGAACAGGAAGAGCATTTGCCTGGGGTGGTTATGCTTCGCGTAAAGAGAGAGTATGCAAGGCAAGAAGCAGTACCTGGAGCGGCCCATACCCTCGTTTCGGCTCTCGGAACGAGTGCCCAAGCACAACCTGTACCGGCGGCTCGACGAGCTACTGGACTTGAGCTTTCTCTACGACGCCACCGCCGAACTCTACAGCCACACGGGCCAGCCCTCGCTTGATCCAGTAGTGTTCTTCAAACTGTTGCTGGTAGGGCGGCTGGAGAACCTGGTCAGCGACCGACGCCTACTCGAGCACCGCGCGATGCGGCTGGACATACTGCTCTTCCTGGGCTACGGGCTGGACGAGGAGCTGCCCTGGCACTCGACCGTGAGCCGCACGCGCCAGCTCTACCCGCCGGCGTTGTTCGAGCAGTTGTTTGACCGGGTCTTTGCGTTGTGCGTGGCGCAGGGACTGGTCGCCGGCGACACGCAGGCCGTCGACTCGGCGCCGGTGAAAGCCAACGCGGCGCTCGAAAGCCTGCAGCCGAAGCAGCCGGCCGAAGCGAGTACAGCTGCGCCGCACGCGGCGGCCGTGCTCTCCGTCCCGGCCCACCAGCTGCGCAACGAAGCCGCTCGGCAAGCCAAGCGGCAGGCCGCGCCGGGTGCACCCGGCGCTAGCCATCCCAAGGCGCGGTTGCTCAGCAACAAGACTCACTACAGCACCACCGACCCGGACGCGCGCGTCTCCGTCAAGCCCGGCAAAGTGCGCGCCCTCAATTACCTCTGCAGCCTGGCCGTGGACACGGCAGCGGGCGTGATCAGCCACGTACAGGCCGACTTCGCCGATAGCCGCGACAGCCTGCATTTGCCCGGCATCGTGCGGCAGCTGCTGCCCCGTTTGCGGGCACAAGGGCTGCTCTGGCGCGATGTGCTGGCCGACGCCGGCTACGCCAATGGCTTCAACTACGCGCTGCTGGAAGAGTGGGGCCTCACCGGCTGGATTCTCGTCTTCGGACAGTACAAGCCGCAGGTCGAAGGCTTCCGCTACGACCTGGCCACCGATACCTACACCTGCGCGGCGGGCAAGCCGCTGCCCTTCCAGAAATACGACACGACCGCCGACGGCGGCTGGCTGAAGATCTATTGGGCGGCCTACCAAGACTGTAAGCAGTGCCCGCTGAAACCGACCTGTGCCCCGACGGCGCGCCGCAAGCAACTCACCCGCACAGCATACGACCCGCCCTACCGCCGGGCCTGGGCCCGGCAGCAGAGCCGGCAAGGCCAGGCCATGCGCCGACGACGGCAAAGCACGGTCGAGCCCGTCTTCGGCAACCTGATTCACCTCTACGGCCTGCGTCGGGTCAACACCCGTAGCCGCGCCAGCGCCCACAAGACGATGCTGCTGGCGGCCGTGGCCTACAACCTCAAAAAGCTGCTGGCCACCGCCCCAGCAGGCGGTGGCCATGCAGCTGGCCTTGCCCTGCCACCAGCCTTCCAGCACGTATTGGCGTGGGAAGCACCAATCGGGTGCATCGAAAAGGTTACCTCATGCCCGGCTTAATCGGCTAGCCCGAGTTCTGCAACAGCCACGTTCGTTTGACTGAACAAGCTATGCACCATCGTCAAGTACTACAACCAAGCCTTCAACAGGCTTAGTACGGTTCAGGATACCCGTTTAGTAGTCAAAGCATAGTAAAAACCAACTTGTCGATGAGTAAACTAAACGTTCAGACGCAGCAACAATGGATGCGACTTAGCCCCAGTATTATTGCTACTGATAGAACAAGAGCCGCGTTTCTGGTTTAGAAACGCGGCTCTTGTTTGCCGAGGGAAAACTACCCTAAGCCCTCTGAGCTTATAACAAGCCTTCAAAAGCGGCATCTACTTGTTCGGAAGCAAACGATTCTAGGTAGATGGCAGTAACAGCTTCTGATTTGTGTCCCATAGCTTGCGAGATGACGGCCGTATTGGCACCGCTGCGACGCAGCGTGGTACCAAAGGAGTGCCGGGCGACATAGGTCGTCAGCGGCGTAGCAATACCGGCCTTCTCCCCTAGCTCCTTTAAGTCCGCGTTGACTTGCCCTAGCACCTTGTGCAAACGATGGGCGGCCCCTGCCGTGGGGGGGGTAGAAACAGCGACGCCCCCTCGGCGGGCGAACCGCGAGGGGGCGAAGCGAGGGACAAGGTTGGCGGCGACCGACTCTCCCGCCGGCGAAGGCAGTACCATGGGCGCTCCGGGGCTTAAC
>NZ_MVBC01000031.1 GCF_002007105.1 Hymenobacter sp. CRA2
AGTCGATCGTGTTTTCCGTCGGCCCGTAGGAGTTGTAGAGGCGCGCGGCGAAGCGCTGCTGGAAGGCCCGCACCACCGCCAGCGTCAGCTGGTCACCCCCCGACACCACGTGCCGAAGCGTCGAGAGCCGGGCCGGCAGGGCTGCGTCGGGCAGTTGCACCAGCTCGCCCAGCAGTACCGGCGGCATGTTGATTTTGGTGAGACGATGCTCCGCTACGTAACGTACCACGTTGCCCAGCAGGTCCTGCTTGAAATCAGGAGGAGCTACAAAGCAGCTAGCTCCGCAAAGCAGCGGCAGCAGGTATTCCTCAATGGAGCCATCGAAGCTGTAGGAGCGGTAAAATACCGTCCGGTCGTCGGGGCCCAGCTGGTACATTTGCCGGTAATAGTGGATGCGAGCCAGCAGGCTGCCGCGCTCGATCATCACGCCCTTGGGCTGGCCCGTGGTGCCGGACGTGTAGATGATGTAGGCCAGGTCCTCGGGTTGGCCGGCCGGGGCTGGGTTGGCGGCTGAGTACCGGGCCATGGAACCCCGGAAGACGGCCAGTACCGCGTCGTTGAGCACCGTTTTGCAGCGGCTGTCCTGCACCAGGAACTCAATGCGCTCCTGCGGGTACTCCGGGTCGATGGGCACGTAGGCAGCGCCGGTCTTGAGCACGGCCAGAATGCTGACGATGAGCCATTCACTGCGTTCCAACTGCAGGCCCACCAGGTCGTCGGGCGCAAGCTGGTGATGCTGATGCAGGTAGTGGGCCAGTTGGTTGACCAGGGCGTTCAGTTCCTGATACGTGTAGCGTCGCCCAGCGCACTCGACGGCTAGGTGGTCGGGGTTATCGAGGGCTTGCTGCTCGAACAGGTCCACGACGGAGCGGTGGCGGGGGAAGGGCTGGTCGGTGTCGTTGAAGGCGCGCAGCAACTGCTCGCGCTCGGGGGCGGAGAGGAAGTCGAGCGCGTGCACGGGCGTGGCGGGGGCGTGCACCAGGGCCTGCAGCAGCTGGGCGAAGTGCGCCGCCAGCCGCGCGGCCGTCGCCCGCTCGAACAGGTCCCGGTTGTACTCCAGCATCAGGCGCAGCTCGCCCTCGACCTCGCCGAAGTTGAAGGTCAGATCGAACTTGTGCTGGCTGCTCTCCTCGCTTTGCGCAAAGGGCAGCACCGTGACGCCGGGCAGGGTCTGAGCCTCGGCAGGCGTTTGCTGCGCTGCGTTTTGCAGCACCAGCATCACGTCGAAGAGCACGCCGCGGCTCACGTCCCGCTTCAGCTGCAAGGCATTTACCAGCTCGTCGAAGGGATAGAGCTGGTGCTCCAAGGCCTCCAGCGTCACCTGTTTGGCCTGAGCCAGCAGCTCCTCGAAACTATTGCTGCCCTGGAAACGGCTGCGCAGCACCAAGGTGTTGATGTACATGCCGAGCTGGTCTTGCAGGTCGGCGTGCTCGCGGCCGGCTACTGGGCTGCCCAGCAGGATGTCCTCCTCGTTGGTATAGCGGTAGAGCAGCACGTTGACGGCGGCAAGTAGCCCCATAAATGCGGTGGCGCCATGAGCCTGCACCAGGTTGGTGAAGGCCTGGCTCAACGAAGCATCGATGGTGGTGTGGACGACACCGCTGTTGTAGGTTTTCAGGGCCGGGCGCGGCTTGTCGGTGGGCAGCTCCAGCACGGGCAGCTCACCCGAGAGCTGGTTGAGCCAATACGTCCGGTGCGCCTGCAGGGCAGGGCCGGTCAATTGCTGTTGCTGCCAGGCGGCGTAGTCCTTATACTGAATGCGCAGCGGAGCTAGCGTCGGCGTGCTTTGCTGGCAGTAGGCGCGGTAATAGTGCAGCAGCTCCCGGGCCAGAATGTCCATGGACCATCCGTCGCCGATGATGTGGTGCAGCACGTAGGCGAAGATCCATTGGTCGTCAGCCACTTGGTAGAGGCTGGCGCGCAGCAGCGGGCCCTGCGCCAAATCGAAGGGCTGCACAAACAGCCCCTCGACGGCGGACTGGGCCGCCGCGGTAGGTTGGGCTTCGGCGCGCAGGTCGTGGCTGATCAGCAAACGACCCAGCTCAGTCTGCGGCCGGATGAACTGCCGCACCTGCCCCAACTCCGTTTCGCGGAATACGGTGCGCAGGATTTCGTGGCGGGCGCATAGTTGCTCCAGGGCGTAGGCCAGGCCGGCCGCATCGAGCTGGCCTTTGAATACCAGCACCCCGGGCATGTTGTAGGCCACGTTGGTTTCGGCCAACTGGCTGGTAATCCACAGGCGGTACTGCGAGGACGACAGCTCGTAGTGGGGCTGCTCGGGCAGCGCCGGAATCTGGGCAAAAGAAGTTTTGCTCAGTTGGTCGAGTAGGTGGGCTTGTTCGGCCAGCACCGGCGTCGCGAACAGGTCTTTCAGTGATACCCGAACCTCAAATTCCTGGTGAATGAGGTTGGCCAGACGGGTGGCTTTCAGGCTGTGTCCGCCCGATTCGAGGAAGTTGTCTTCGGCGCCCACCTGCTCGCGGCCCAGCACGTCCTGCCAAATGGCCGCCAGTCGGGCTTCGGTGAGCGTGCGCGGAGCCACGTAGGCCTGGGCTGCCGGGCTGATGCTGCCCGGGGCCGGCAGCTTGGCCCGGTCCACCTTGCCGTTGGGCGTGAGCGGAAACGCATCCAGGAACACGAAATGCGTGGGCAGCATGTAGGCCGGCAGCGTGCGTTGCAAGTGCGCCTGCAGGGCTGCGGTTTCGGCTTTGTCTTTCCACACCGCGTAGGCGGTCAGCTCCTTGCCGGCGTCGGCGACGGTAGCCAGTACCACGGCTGCCAGCACGCTGGGGTGGCTGTTGAGGGCGCTTTCTACCTCGCCCAGCTCGATGCGGTAGCCCCGAATCTTGACCTGGTCGTCCTTACGCGACACGAATTCGAGGTTGCCGTCGGGCAGCCATCGGGCTAGGTCGCCGGTTTTGTAAACCGTTTCCTGGGCGTCGAACGGGCTGGGAATGAATTTCTCGGCCGTTAGCTCGGGACGGTTCAGGTACCCGGCACCCACGCCGGCGCCGCCGATGTGAATTTCGCCGAGGGTGCCCACCGGCACGGGGCGCAAGTGCTCATCAAGCAGGTAAGCCGTGGCCCCGCCCAGGGGCCGACCGATGAGGATTCGCTCCTGGCCGGAAGTCAGCTCTTTCACGATGGCGCCCACGGTGGTTTCGGTGGGGCCGTACTCGTTGAAGATGCGGATGTCGGGCCGGATGCTCCAGAGCGTGCCCACCTGCTCGGGCGTGAGCTGCTCGCCCCCGCAAATGACCGTGCGCACGCTCGTGGTGGGAATGGTCAGGCCTTTCAGCAAGCCCAGGTGCGCCGGGGTCAGCTTCAGCGTGTCCAGCTGCGGGTTGGTGAAGCTGTCCTGCAGCAGCTGCAGAATATCGGCGCTGCGGCTGCCGACGTGCAGCGTTTTGCCCCGCGTCAGGGAGCAGTAGATGCTGGTTACGGTCAGGTCGAAGGACAGGGAGGTAATGAGGCCCCAGTTGCCCTGCTCCGCGCCGTCAAAGTAGTAGCCGTTGGACCACTGAATGTAATTGGAGAGGTTGCGGTGGCTGATCAGGCAGCCTTTGGGCCGGCCAGTCGAGCCAGAGGTATAGATGACGTAGGCCGTGCTGTCGGCTGGTACCGACGGGAGCGGGGTGGTATCCGGAGCCAGGGCATAGTCGCGGTCGGCAGCCACTACCAGCGTGGGCAGGCTGTCGTCGGCGCGGTAAGGCGCGTCGGCATCGGTGAGCAGCAGCCGGGCCTGGCAATCCTGCAGAATAAAGGCAATGCGCTCGGCGGGGTATTCCGGATCAATCGGAACGTAGGCCGCCCCGGCTTTCAGGATGGCGAGCATGGCCACCACTACCTCCGTTGAGCGTTCCAGCAGCAGCCCGACCATATCACCGGGTTGCACTTGGTAGGCGTGGCGCAGGTGCTGGGCCAGTTGGGTGGCCCGGGCCTGCAGCGCGGCATAGGTGAGGATTTGCTGCTCGTAAACCACCGCGGCGGCTTCCGGAGTGGCCTCTGCTTGAGCTTCGAACAACTCAAGGACGGTGCGGGCGGTATCGTACGGGGTAGTGGGCGCGGTGGCTTGCATCAGCGCATACTCCGTCGGGCTTACGGCATCCAGCTCCTGCTCAGGGTAGAGGGCCCGTTGCAGCTGGTGGTGGAGCTGAGCTCCTACCAAGTGAACGTCCTCCTCGCTGAATTTAGCCGCGTTGTAGTACAGCTCCAGGGCCAGCGCATCGCCGTAGTCGACGCAGCTCAGCTTGAGCGAAAACGGCCCCGTAACCGTGTAGAAATCCACCGGCTGGAACTCGCCCGTGCGGCGGGCCTCAACGTACTCAAAGCCGTAGGGCAGAAACGACGAGGTGGCCGGGTAGAAGTAGTCTTCCCAGCTGCGGACTTCCTCCACCGCGGCCCCAACCTGCGCCACAGCTTCGGGCAGGGTAGCGGCCGGGCGACAGGCTACCGGCAGCACCCGCGCCACCAGCCCCAGCGTGGCGGCCAGCTCGGCGTAGCTGCGCTCAAAAGGCGCGTAGCCCACCGTCACTCCATCGGCCGTAAAGCCATTCAGGTACTGACCAAACGCGCTCAGCAGCAGCGTGGCGGGCTTGGTGTTCAGCTCGGCGGCCAGTTGCTGAAGCCGGGCGTAGTCTGCGCCGGTAAAACGGACGGCCGGGGTGCGGCGCGGCACAAAATCCGTGGGTTGCGGCTGGCCAAAGGGCAGCGCGTTTTCGCGGTAGGAGTACGCGTGCTGCTGCCAGAACCGCTGGCCTTCCTCGTCCGGCTCGGCCAGCAAGTCGTTCTGCCACTGCGCTAAATCCCGGTAGGCAATCATGTCATCAGCTTCCGGGAGGCTGCCCGCGTAGGCCGCGGCCAGCTCCTGCTGAAAAAGCTGGCTGCTGTAGCCATCGGCCCAAAGCGCGTACAGGCGCACCAGCAGCAGGTGCTGCCCGCCCGCCAGCGGCACCAGGCAGCAGCGCACCGGGCGGCTGCTGGCCGGGTCATAGGCGTAAGAAGCGAGGCATTCCTCGGCCCGGGTCCGGCCATGGGCGTCGTCCGAGGCTGGCAGGCTGTGAAAGTCCACGTCCGCGTCCTCGGCAAATGCTTGGAATGGAAACGCCAAGGCCGAGTCGTGCAGGCACTTTGCCGTTAGGGCTTCGTGCTTGCCCACCACCGCGCGCAGCGCCTCGCGCAGCCTGGTGCTATCCAGACTGGCGGGCAATTCGATGATTAATTGGCTGTAATACTGATCAACTGCCTGATGCAGGCCCCACAAGCATTTCTGACTAACCGAGAGTTCATAACCCACCGGCGCGTTTGCACTATCCATTTGCTGCTGTGTTAACTGGGTTATTCCTAAAACATTGAGACGATGATCTGCCGACTGCCTTTGTAGGGGCTGCGGCCGTGCGACATCAACATGTTATCCAGCAGGAGCACGTCGCCCTTCTGCCACGGGAAGCGCACCGTCGCCTGCTCGTAGGCCTGGCGGATGTTGTCGATTTCGGCGGCCGAAATCTCACTCCCGTCGCCGTAGCGGGTGTGGAAGGGCAGCTCACCGTCGGCCGCGAAGGAGGCTTGCACCTCGGCGGGCAGGGCGTATTTGTTGAAGAAGAAAGCGTGGTTGAACCACACCGGCTCCTGCGTATAAGGGTGGTCGTAAATGGCCTGGTGCTCCCACGACAGCGAGAGGCTGTCGGCGCCGGCCCAGCGGAAGGCCATGCCGCCGTTGTGGCATTCCTCCTCCACTACCTGCCGGTCGGTGGTCTGAAACACCTCCTGCCACGGCAGCCCAATACCCGCCGACATATTGCGCACGTACTGCACGCCTTTGGTCTGGAATTTCTCGCGGATGATGGGGTCAATCAGCCGCAGCACCTTGCGGTTGTCGGCAATGGGCGTTTCGCCCTGCTGCTCGGCCGGCTGAATGCAGCAGAAGGTGATTCGCATGGCCCATTGCGGGGCGTAGGAATTCTCGCTGTGCATGTTGATGTGCTGATCGGCCGGGTAGGTGGTGGAGTGGTACACGTTTTCGGCCACCTCAAAGCGCGGCGAGGACCGCTGCCGGTACTGCAGGGGCGTGGCTTTGAAGGCCCCGATGAACTGCTGGAACTTCTCCACTGTGTCGACGTGGAAGCCGCGCAGCAGCAGGGCGCCGTGCTCGTTCAGCTTCTGGTTGACCAGCTCTTCGTTTTCTTTGACCCATTCGCCCGCAATCAGTCCGGCCGTTTTGGGGCTGACCACCAGCGGGAAGTCGGGGTAATCGGAGAGGAAGGAGAACGTAGCCCGCGGACCGGTGGTGGCGCTTTCGGCTTTGGTCTTCAGTAGCTTAGATAGTCTGTCCTGCATCTTAGAGGGTCTTGTTTTTAAGCTTGCTGATATTTTTCAGGCGTACCTGCTGCTGGTGCGCCTGCTGAGTGGCGGCCGCGGCCCGCAGCAGTTCCTCGCGAATGGTGCGCAGGGGCTTGTCGGGTTGGGCGGTAGCCGTGTGCAGCAGGGCGGTGAACTGCTCGGCCAGGACGCTGGCCTCGGCGGCGCTGAACAGGTCGGTGTTGTATTCCAGGGAGAGGTGCAGCAGCTCGCCCACCTCGGCGAAGCTGAACAGCAGGTCGAACTTGCTCAGGGAAGGCCCGGCCGGCTCGTAGCTGCTCACCTGCATACCCGCCGGCAGGCTTTCCTCATCCAGCGCATTGACGTTGGCGTTGTGCAGCACCAGCCACACGTCGAAGAGGAAGTTGCGCGACGCATCCCGCGGTAGCTGCAGGGCCTCCACCAGCGCGTCGAAGGGGTAAGCTTGGTGCTCGTAGGCCTCGAGCGTCACTTGCTGCACGCCCGCCAGCAGCTCCCCAAAGCCCGCGTCGCCCGTGAAGCGGGTGCGTAGTGGCAGAGTATTCAGGTAGAAGCCGAGTTGGTTTTCCAGGTCGGCGTGCTCCCGGCCGGCCACGGGGCTGCCGATGATGATGTCTTCCTGGCCGGTCTGGCTGTAGAGCAGCACGTTGACGGCGGCCAGCAGCCCCATGAACAGGGTAGCCTGCTGGCTTCGGGCCAGACCCTGCAGCTGTTGGACCGTTGCCACCGGCATGGGCACCTGGAGGGTGGCTCCGTTGTGGGTCTTCTGGGCCGGACGCGCCTTGTCCTTGGGCAACGCCAGCACCGGTAGCTCACCCGCCAGCTGGTTGAGCCAGTATGCCTTATGATCGGCAAACCCGGCTTCCTCCAGCTGCTGCCGCTGCCAGGCGGCGTAGTCCTTGTACTGAATGCGCAGCGGCGGCAGCATGGGCGCCTGGCCCTGCTGGTGCGCGCGGTACAGCGTCAGCAGCTCGTGCAGCACGATGTTGGCCGACCACCCGTCGCTGATGATGTGGTGCATCACGTAGGCCAGTATCCACTGCCCGTTGCCAGTTTCGATCATCGTTACGCGCAGCAAGGGGCCGGCCGCCAAATCGAAGGGGGCGACGCTAACCTGCTCCACGAGTTGCTCAACTTCCTGCCGGGTGCGGGCCTGCTGGTACGTAATGGCAAAGCCAAGCTCTTCCGCGGTCTTTATCACCTGCCAGACTTCGCCGCGGCCGTCTTCCTGGAACACCGTCCGCAGGATTTCGTGGCGGCGGATGAGCTGCGCAAAGGCGCTTTCCATGGCTGCTGGGTCTACCTCGCCTTCCAGCTGGTACACGGCCGGAATGTTGTAGGTCTCGCTTTCGCCCGCAAACTGGCTCAGGACCCACAAGCGGTGCTGGGCAGAGGAAAGCGGGTAGTGCGCCTGCTCGGGCAGGGCCGGGATAGAGGCATAAGCCGTCTTGCGGGCCTGCTCCAGCAGCTGCGCCTGCTCCTGTAGCACGGCCACCGTGAAGAGCGTAGTCAGCGGGAGCTTGACCTCAAAAGCCTTGTAGATGTGGCTGGCCAGGCGCACCACTTTGATGCTGTGGCCGCCGGCATCGAAGAAGTTCTCGGTGACGCCAATCTGCTCGCGGCCCAGCACTTCCTGCCAGATGGCCTGCAGGCGCGCTTCGGTAGCTGTACGCGGGGCCACGTAGGCTACGCCGGTGTCGTCGCCGGCGGCCAGCGGTGCCGGTAGCTGCTTTTTGTCCAGCTTACCATTGGGTGAGAGCGGCAGAGCAGCCAGCTGCACGTAGTGTCCGGGCAGCATGTGCGCGGGCAGGTGCTGGCTCAGGAACTGCCGCAGGGCCGGTGCATGGAGCGGGTTGCTAGCTACGAAATAGGCTACCAGCTCTTTGTCGCCGCGCACTTCGGCGCAGAGTACCGCCGCCGCTTCCACGTCGGGGTGGGCGCTGAGGGCGGTTTCTACTTCGCCCAGCTCGATGCGGTGGCCGCGAATCTTCACCTGGTTGTCCTTGCGGCCCAGATACTCCAGCTCGCCGGCCGGGTTCCAGCGCACTAAGTCACCGGTAGCGTAGCGGCGGGTGCCGGGCTGCCACGGGTTGAGGGTGAAGCGCTCGGCCGTCAGCTCGGGCCGGTGTAGGTAGCCCTGGGCCACGCCGTCGCCGCTGATAAACAACTCACCCACCACGCCCGGCGGTACCAGCATGCCCGCGCTGTTGAGCACGTACACTTGCGTGTTGGCAATGGGCTGGCCGATGCGAATGGCCTCGTCGGGCTGCACCAGCGCTACCACGCAGCCGACGGTCGTTTCCGTGGGGCCGTACTCGTTGTAGACGCGCATGGCCGGATTGAGCGTGTGCAGGGTGCGCACCTGGCTGGCGGTGAGCTGTTCGCCACCCAGAATGGCGCAGCTAACGCCCGTAGTGGTCAGCCCCAGCCCGGCCAGCACGTTCAGGTGCGAGGGCGTGAGCTTGACGGCGTTGATGCCCGCCTCGCCACCGAAGCAATGAGCCAGAACGTCGTGAATTTCGGCCCGCTGCGGGTAAACGTAGACCTGCCCGCCAAGGGTAAGCGGCGACAGTAAGCTGGTTACCGTGAGGTCGAAAGACAGGGAGGTAAAGAGCCCGAAGTTCGGGCGGGTGCCGTCGCCGAAGTAGTGCTCGTTGGCCCAGCAGATGTAGTTGCGCAGGTTGTGGTGGGTAATGGCCACGCCCTTGGGCTTGCCCGTCGAGCCCGAGGTGTAAATGACGTAGGCCAGGCGCTGCAGCGCCTCGTCGACTACGGGCAGGTCGGCAGCACTCCACTGGGTCATTTCCTGCTGGAAGACGTCGAGCACGGCCGCATCCACCACCGCCTTGCACTCGCTGTTCTGCACGATGTACTCGATGCGCTCCTGCGGGTAGCCCGGGTCGATGGGCACGTAAGCGGCACCAGCCTTGAGTACGGCCAGGATGCTGACGATGAGCCACTCGCTGCGCTCCAGCTGCAGGCCTACCAGCTCGTCGGGCTGCACCCGGTAATGAGCCTGCAGGAAGCGGGCCAGCTGGTTGGCTCGTTCGTTAAGCTGCTGGTAGGTGAGGGTCGTGTGCTCAAATACCACCGCCGGTAAGTGCGGATGGGCCTGCACCTGCGCCGCGAACAGTTCCGTAACGGTGCCCGCGCCGTCGTAGGCCGTGGCGGTGTCGTTGTAGGCGTGGACCAGTTGCTCGGTGTCCTCGGTGCCCAGGTAATTGCCGAGGCGCATGGGCTGGTAGGTCCGGTTCAGGAAGCCGTCCAGAATGCGCAGATACAGCTGGCACAGGTCTTCGGCCGTCAGGCCGGAGTGCAGCTTCTGGCTGAGCATGAAGCTGACCGAGTATATCCCCCCGGTGCGCTCCACCGACACGTCGAGCAGAATGTTGGTGTGCGTATGGCCCGTGATGTCGGCTTCCTGCTGCACCTGGGCGCTGTCCTGCAGGGCCGCGTAGGTATGGAAGTCGATGTAATTGAAGAAGGTGTCGAAGAACGGGTTGCCCGCGCGCAGCTGCACGTTGTGCAGGCTGGCTATTTCCAGCAGGCTGAGTCGTTCGTTTTCCTTCAGGCCGATGAGCTTGGTGTGTACCTGCCCGATAAGCTGCGCGGCACTTAGCTCGTCGTCCAGGGGCATGCGCAGCGGTATCGTGTTCAGGAAGCAGCCCAGCACCTTGTCGCCGTCCTCGCAGCCGGGGCGGGTATTGGTCACCAACCCGGCCAGGATGTCGCCCTCGTAGCTCAGCAGGCGCAGCAGGTAGAGGTAAGCCGTCAGCGAAATGGTCTTGACGCTGGTGCGCAGCTCGGCGGCCAGCTGATCCAGCTGCCGTTCGTAGGCCGGTTCGGCAATGTGGGCGGCGCGGGTAAACTCCTGCTGCTCGTCGCTGAACAGGTCCAGCCGCTTGTAGTCGGCCAGCTCCTGCTGCCAATAGGCACGCACGGCCGCGTCCTGCTTGTCGGCTTCGTGCTGAACGATAAAGTCCTTGTAGCTGGATTTGAGCGGCGTGGGCTGGTAATCCGGCTCGTCGCCGAGCTGCAGGTACAGGTTGTTCAGCTCCGTGACGAAGGAAGCGTGGCTCCAGCCGTCGAGAATGGCGTGGTGAAACTGCAGGATGATGACTACCTCGTCGGCACCCAGCCCGAACGCCTTCATGCGCCAGAGCGGCGCCTGCGTCACGTCGAAGGGGCGCTGGTGCTCGGCGGCCAGGTAGGCCTGCACCGTGGCTTCCTGGGCCCGCAGCTCCAGGCCCGTCAGGTCTTCGTAGGGCAGCTCGATGGGCACCGTGCGGTGCACCACCTGCACGTCGGCTTCCAAGGTGCCGAGGCGGAAGCTGGTGCGCAGCGTGGCGTGCTTCTGCACCAGTAGTGCCAGCGCGTGCCGGAACCGGTCGAGGTCGAATCCGGGGTAGGCCCGCTGGTGCACCAGCTGGTCGTGGTAGATGCCGCGGTCCGTTTGCACCAGCGACTCGTACACCATGCCCTTCTCGATGTCACTCATCGGGAAGATGTCCTCCACGTTGGCCTGCTCGGCCGGAGAAAGCGTGGCGAGGATGCGCTCCTTCAGCGCCTCGATTTCGGCCCGCACGGCGGCCTCGGTAGCGGCCCGCTGAGCTGCCTGACCTTGGTGCTGCAGGCAGTGCGCCAGGATGTGCTCGATGCTGCCGTGCTTGTAGATGTCGGCCACGGCTATTTCCAGGCTCATCTTCTGGCGCACCTCGCTCACCATGCGCAGGATCTTGATGGAGTCGCCGCCAATCTCAAAGAAGTTGTCGGTGACGCCGACGCTGTCGCGGCCCAGCAACTGCTGCCAGATGGCGGCCAGCTGCGCCTCCTGCTCGGTGCGCGGGGCTACGTACTCCGTTTGCTCGGCCGGGCTGGTGGGGTCGGGCAGGGCATTCCGGTTGATTTTCCCGTTCAGCGTCAGCGGGAAGGCCTCCAGGTGCACCAGGTGCGCTGGCACCATGTAGGCCGGCAGCTGCGCCTCCAGGTAGGTTCGGATGTCTTTGTCGGTCGGTACATTGGCGCCGGCGAGGTAAGCCACCAGCGCCTGTTCGCCCTGGGCATCGGGGCGGGCCAGCACCACGGCCGTATCGATGCCGCTGAGCTGTTGCAGGGTGCTTTCAATCTCAGCCAGCTCCACGCGGAAGCCACGGATTTTCACCTGGTTGTCGGTGCGGCCGAGGTAGGCCACGTTGCCATCGGGGAGCCAGCGGCCCAGGTCACCGGTGCGGTACATCCGCTCACCGGCCCGGAAAGGGTTGGGCACAAAGCGTTCGGCCGTCAGCTCGGGCTGGTTGAGGTAGCCACGGGCCAGTCCGGTGCCGCTGACGCAAATCTCCCCCACCGCACCGATGGGCAGCAGCCCCCCGCAATGATCCAGAATGTAGGCCTGGCTGTTGCTGATGGGCTTGCCAATGGGAATGGCCCCGGTCGTGGCGTCCGTCACCGGGTAAGTGAGCGAGAACGTGGTGTTTTCCGTCGGCCCGTAGCCGTTCACGATGGTCAGCCCAGGGTAAGCCTGCCGCAGGCGCTGAATGTGCGCGGGCGAGAGTTTGTCGCCACCCGCCACGATGGTTTGCAGCCCGGCGAAGAGCGTGAGGTCCACGTCCACCAGCTGATTCAGCCAGCCGGCGGTAAACCACATGAGGCTGACGCCGCGCCGGCTGATTTCGGCGCCCAGGGCTTTGGTGTCCAGCAGCACGTCGCGCCGCGTCATCACGAGCTGCCCGCCGTTGAGCAGCGTGCCCCAGTATTCGAAAGTGGTGGCGTCGAACGACAGGGCGCCGGTGGCCATTAGCACTTCGTCGCCGGTGAAGGGCACAAAGGTGCTCGATTTCACCAGCCGCACTACGCTCACATGGTTCACCAGCACGCCCTTGGGCTGGCCCGTCGAGCCGGAAGTATAGAGCACGTAGGCCAGGCTATCGGGGCCAGCCAGCACGGGTAGCGGGTCGGCCGGGGCCAGGTCCTCCAGCTGCACGTCGATGGCGAACATGCTGCCGGTGTAGAAGTCCAGGTCGAACAGGTAGTCGGTTTGGGTAATCAGCACCTGGGCCCCGGTGTCGGCCAGCACGAACTCCTGCCGGGCACGCGGGTGCTCCACGTCGACGGGCACGTATGCGGCGCCGGCCTTCAGGATGCCCAGAATGGCCACAATGACTTTTTCCGAACGGTCGAGCAGCAGGCCGACGCAGTCGCCGGGCTGCACCTGGGCTTCCGTGCGCAGGTAATGCGCCAGCTTGTCGCTCTGCGCGTGCAGCTCCTGGTAGGTCAGGGCTACGTTTTCGAAGCTCACCGCTACCTTATCGGGCGTGCGGGCCACTTGTTCGGCAAACAGCGCCCCGATAGACTGATCCTGGGGAAACGCTACCGCCGTGTCGTTGAAGGTCTCGGTCAGCAGCCGCTTTTCGGCGGGGCGCAGGTAATCCAGCTTTTCCAGGGCCTGCTCGGGGCTGGCCAGCGCGGCCTGCAGCAGTTGCAGCAGGTGCTGGCCCAGCTGCTCGATGCTGGGGCGCAGGTAGATATCGGTGTTGAAGACCAGGCTGGCATGCAGCTCATCGCCGGCCTCCACGAAGTCGAAGGAGATGTCGAATTTGCTGATGTAGCCCGTGGAAGCCGGGTACGCTTTCACGTCCAGCGCCCCGTGGCCCAGGCCCTCTGCCTGCGGCATATCGGCAATCTGCAGCACTACCGACACGTCGAACAGCGGGTTGCGGCTCTTGTCGTGCTGCACGCGTAGGGCGTTTACCAGCTCATCGAAGGGGTATTCCTGGTGCTCATACGCCGCCAGCGTTCCGGCTTTGATAGTGCGCAGCAAGCTGCTGAAGCTGGCCGCGCCGCTGAACCGGGTGCGCAGGGGCAAGGTGTTGAGGTAGAGTCCAATCTGGTCTTCTAGCTCGTTGTGCTCGCGGCCGGCTACCACTGTGCCCAGCACAATGTCTTCTTGGCCCGTGTAGCGGTACAGCACGGCATTCACGGCGGCCAGCAGGCCCATAAACAGCGTGGCTTCTTGCGCCTGCACCAAGGCTCGCAGGCCCTTGGTCAGGGTTGCATCCAGGCGCAGGGTGACGGCGTCGCCGTGGTAGGTTTTCAGCGCTGGGCGCACTTTGTCGCCGGGCAGGGCAAGAATGGGCAGCTCGCCGGCCAGTTGCTGCTGCCAGAACGCGCGGTGGCTTTCGTTGGTGGTGTCCGACTGCGCCTGCTGCCAGCAAGTGTAGTCTTTGTACTGAATGCGCAACGGCGCCAGCGTGGGCGCCTGGCCCTGGCAATAGCCGGCGTAGGCGGTCAGCAGCTCGCTGACGAGGATACCCATGGACCACCCGTCGCTGATGATATGGTGCATGGAGCACGCAAACACCCACTGATCATCCGCCGTCTGAAACAGGCCGGCGCGCAGCAGCGGGCCGGTGGCCAGGTCAAAGGGCGCATTACCGGTGGCCAGCACTAGTTCGTGCACGCGCGCTTCGGCGGCGGGAACAGCGCGCAGGTCGGCTTCGGTCAGCTCAAAGCCTGCGTCCTCGGCCGGTAGGATATACTGCTTTATCTCGCCCGCTTCATCGGCGCGGAACACCGTGCGTAGGCTCTCGTGGCGGCCTACCAGGTAGCGTAGCGCCTGTCCCAGCGCGCCGCTGTCCAGCGCACCCTCAAAAACGAAGGCACCCGGAATGTTGTATGCCGCGTTGCCGCCTTCCAGTTGGCTCAGCAGCCACAACCGGCGCTGCGCCGACGACAGAGGGTATCCGGCGTGGGGCGCTGCTTGCGGAATGCTGGTGAAGGCAGCTTTCCGGCCCTGCTCAATTAGCTGCGCCTGCTGCTCCAGCGTCGGAGAGCTGAACAGGTCACCTAGCGACAGTTTAACGCCGAACTCCTTGCTGAGGCGGCTAGCCAGGCGAATACCGCTCAGGCTGTGTCCGCCCAGCTCAAAAAAGTCATCCGTCACGCTTACTGCCGACCGCGTCAGGACTTCCTGCCAAATGCGAATCAGCTTCTCTTCCACCTTAGTACGGGCGGCTACGTGTTGCTTGCCCGCGCCGAGGGAGTGGTGGTCGGGTTCTGGCAGGGCGTTGCGGTCGAGTTTTCCGTGGGGGGTGCGGGGCAGGGCCGGGAGCTGGACGAAGTGGTGGGGCAGCAGGTGGTGGGGGAGCAGGCGGG
>NZ_MVBC01000032.1 GCF_002007105.1 Hymenobacter sp. CRA2
CGGTTGTCCCGGCCGCGTCCGCCGCTCGTGCCCGCCCGACCCGGCAGCAGCGGCGCTAACCGCGCCCACTGCGCGTCCGTCAACATTTGCTCCATGTTTCAAGATAATCACTGTTAACACTTCCTAGTCCATGAAACTGCTCCAGCATGGCTAGCACCTGCCGCAATACCTCCGCGTCGTTAAGGCCCAGCGCACTTTCCGGAATTCGATAACCAGGCTTAGTGTACACGTAACCGCCCAGGGTACGGTCAAACTCAATCGGCGCATCATACCCGGTAGAACCAAATTCTTTCATCGCCGGATATCGTCCAGCAGTTGCCGCTCACTGATGCCGCGCCCTACCTGCTCCAGCAGCTTACCCGACACGGTTTCCAGCAGCCGCTGCTTAGTCCAGACTCGTTGCCGATTCTGCAGGCACTCATCAATCAACAGGTAGCGCAGACGAGGATAATTAGTGGGCGGCATATCTTTTTACTCTTTCTGACCGATGCAGATAGGCTGCATCGTGACTGCGGAAGTTTGTCGCAACGATACGCAAAACCCCGCGCCAATGCCGACTCCACAACCTGCCGCCGCCCGCGTTGCCAAGGTCGCGGTCAGTTCCCACAGTTTCGCCACATCGAGGCGAGCGTGTGCTTCCTGTGCCGGGGCGCCTGCGTCGTTCCATCACGAAGCTGAAATTTTTTCACCGATGCAGGTAGGCTGCATCGACACCCTGAACCTTTGTGCTGTCTTCCGGCCGGAGCGCTTTTTCCCGACCCGGCTAGGATTTCTCCGCCGCCGCTACCGTACTTGCGGCACTAGGCTATACCCAGCGGCCCGAACTGCGGCCCGCCCTTGCTCTTTGAAAGTACCTGCGTCAGGATTTTTGACCTCGTGCGGCGCTGGGCCGCGCACGTTGCACCTGCCGGCTTCGGCCCCGGGTGCCCAATGGCAGTCATAGACGGGCTCAGTCAATTGATTTTATTGATTAATTGATTTGAGTTGATGACATGCTTTTTAATCTGGCTGAGATTAATTGATCTGAGTCATGCTGAAATTTATTTTTCAGTATTAGATAGAAAAACACCGGCAGGTACTTTCACTAGGGCATTTACTATTCCTCTTCTTCGCCGCAATGCCCCAACCGCCCGACGACCTTTTTCCACCCTCGCCCGACGCTGCCGCCGGCCGTGAAGAAGATGCCGCGGGTATTCCGAACCAGGGCTCATCTATGCCCGACGAGCCGGCCAGCATCCCGCAGCCAGACCGCATTCGGGACGCGGCTGACCTGCTGGCTATGCTGGACGCGCTAGACGACATACAACCCGACCCGCTCACCGATAACCTAGCCGCGCAACCGTTTCCGCTGCCCGTTCCTACGAAGCTGGCCGATTTAGCGGAGCCTTTCCGGGCCGTCACCAGCGCCGTATCGTTGGCGCGAGTGCTCAATGCCGCGCTGCACCTGCACCGCCTGCGCTACCCTAGAAGCCAAGCCAAGCCCGTATCGGCCAAGCTGCTGCGCTACTACGCCCACCACAAGCAGGCGCGCTACCACACCTTCCAGATTCCGAAGCGCACCCGCGGCCAGTTCCGCGACATCAAAGCGCCCGACCACGGCCTGCGCCGCGTGCAGCGCCTGCTGCTGCTCTGCCTCACCGCCGCCTTCACTACCTGCGACGAGGCCGCCCACGGCTTTGTGCCCGGCCGCAGCGTACTCACCAACGCCCAGCCCCACACCAAGCGCCGCTTCCTGCTGAACCTGGACCTTAAAAACTTCTTTCCCAGCACCAGTGTGGGCCGGGTGCTGGCCGTGCTTCAATTGGCCCCGTTCAACCTCAACAAGGAAGCTGCCCACCTGGTAGCCAACCTTTGCTGCGATGCCGGCGTCCTGCCCCAAGGTGCGCCCACCTCGCCCCTGCTCACGAACGCCGTCTGCCAGCGCCTCGATAAGAAGCTGCGTCGCCTCGCCGCCCGCCACCACTGCCGCTACACCCGCTACGCCGACGACCTCACTTTTTCCAGCCAGCGCCCCGCCTTCACGCCCACGTTCCACGCCGAGTTGAACGCCGTGCTGACAGAAGAAGGCTACGAGCAAAATCCCGCCAAGCAGCGCCTCCAAACACCCGCCACCCGCCAGGAAGTAACCGGCGTGGTAGTGAACGAGCGCCCCAACGTGCCCCGCGAATACGTGCGCGATATTCGGTTTCTGCTACACGTCTGGCAGAAGCACGGCTATGCAGTAGCTACGCAGGCTATGCGTGCTAAATATGGCAGCAGCAAAGCCCACGCCCGGTATCAGCAGAAGATACCGAAACTTGAGAAATTATTGGCAGGAAAGATTACGTATTTGGGGATGGTGCGGGGAAAGGAAGAAGTCGTATATCGAACTTTATTACGCAAGCTCGAAATTGTAAAGAAAAAGCAGAAACTGTAGCATGGAGAACTTATTGCAACTCATAGCACAGCTTGATGCTGCCCAAACCAATATAGCTGATGTATCCAGAAAGCTCAAAATACATATTCTAGAGCTTGAAAACAATGCAAGCCGTTATGATTTCATTCTTAAGCCTACAAAAGAGAAGTGGATAGATGAGAAGAGCAAAGTATTGAGAAGCAAGATACTTGTATGCTATAGAAGAATGCTTGCTCATGAATTGGGCCTGGTCCAAGAGAACAATACTAATCAATTCGAAAACATATGCCGAAATGCCCACATGCAAATGGAAGGGCTATTAAATTATTTCTGCTTATTAGAGTTTAAAGAAGATACCTTAAACTTTGTCACTTATTACAATAATTATGTGGATGAAATAAATACAAAGCAAGGGAAGGCCGTTGTTAATAAGATCGAACGAGATAAGTGGTGGAAAATAACTTATGCGGATAAATACTTTATCTTCCAAAGATTTACAAATGACGAAAAATTAACCGCATTTATAAAATTATTGGCGAAATATAGAAATGTAATATCTCATGAGGGATACATAGACAGCAAATCAACAACAACCGCAAATGATGATGTATCCGCATTTGCTAAAGACAAAAGAATTAACTCTGTATTAGACGCATTAGATAAACTACGAGACTATATTGAATATAACACAATTCAGTATGTGTCTTGAATCTTGAAGAACTATTGCGAATTGAAGTTTAAAAAACACCTCAATGCAACACGACCTATTCGCCGCCCCCACCCCGCCGCGCCGGACGAAGCTCGGCCACAGCAGCATTCATTACAAGGAAGCCAGTTCTATTCTGTCGCCCGCCACGGGTTTCATGGATAGCTACGACTTCACGCTGAACCCGTACTCCGGCTGCTCATTCGGCTGCTCCTACTGCTACGCCGCCTTCTTCGCCCTGCGGGAACAGTGGGGCTACTGGGTCAACGTCAAGGAAAACGCGCTGGCCCTTCTCAAAAAGCGGCGCAAGAAGCCGCTGCTGGACAAAGCTGTGTACATGAGCAGCGTCACTGACCCCTATCAGCCCATCGACAAAGAGCTGGAGCTGACCCGCAACCTGCTGCGGGAGCTGGCCGATTACCACCAGGTACGCCTGGTAGTACAGACGCGCAGCCCGCTCGTCACCCGCGACATCGACCTGTTTGGCCGCTTCCCCGCAGTGCAGGTCAACATGACGATAACCACCGACAGTGAGCGAGTGCGCAAGGTGTTTGAGCCGCTGTGCCCCGGCAACAAAGTCCGGCTGCAAGCCATTCAGCGCGTACACGAGGCGGGCATCCCGGCCTGCATCACCATGACGCCGCTGCTACCCGTGGAAGATGCCCACACCTTCGCGCAGGCGCTGCTGGCTACCGGCATCAGCCGCTTTATCGTGCAGCCCTTCCACGCCGAGCGAGGCAAGTTTACGGCCGGTACCCGCGAAGAGGCCGTGCGCATCACCCAGGAGCTAGGCTGGACTACAGCCCGCTACGATGAAGTGGTGGCCATCATCAAATCCTATATCCCGACTATTGGCGAAGGCAAATCCGGCTTCGCCGCCATCTAACGATTTGCTATGAACCCACAACTACACGCGTGGCTCCAGGCCCAGCAAGACCGGCTCGACCAGCTGATTTATCAGGCCGCCAACCGCTACTACCGCACTCAGCGCGATTATTACGAGTTCAGGAATCTCGACTACGATATCGAAGTCACGACGCAGGAGTCGTTTCAGCTAAGCGCGGGCCGCGACCTGTGCTACGACCGGCCCACCATCGGCTACACGTACTCGCTCTGGTACCATGCCCGCCGGGTCAATACGTTTCTGATGTATTTCCTGCGGGAGCTGTCGAACGCCGACCCGGCCGCACCGCTGGACGTATTCGACCTGGGCGCGGGCACCGGCGCGGTGCAGTGGGCCGTCGGGCTGGTATACGCGGGCATGAAAGCCTGCGGCTTGCCCACGCCGAGGCTGCATATCATCAATGTCGATTCCAGCGCCTTTATGCTGGACTACAATCGCAATTTCCTTTGGCAGCAGTTCCTGACGGCGTATCCCGCCTGCCAGGATATCAACTGCTCGTTCGAGGTCAATTCCTGGAATACCCCGGTGGAGGGCCACGGCGGGGCGGCCTGGGTGGTATCGAGCTACCTGTTCGACCACGCCGAGAACCAGGACTTCCTGGCTGATGGATTCCAGGCGCTGGTGAGGCTCTACAAGCCGGAGCGGGTGCTGATGCTTACCTCCAACCAAACCGCCAAGACGCGGCAGCTGCACTTGGTAGCCGAGGCCGTCAGGAAAGTAGGCTACCAGATGGCTCCCTACAAGGCCGATGTGCCGCTGTTCCGGGGAGCCTTACCGCTGGTCACGACGCTGCGCCGCGCCCTGCGCGAACAGCGCCACTTGAACGTGCCGGCCAAAGAAGTTACTTGGGACGACCACAGCTTCGCCGCCCTGGCCCTGGCCCGTACCCAATCGGCAATGGCATTTTCGGCCGATTCGCCAGCCGCCATCCGCGAGTGGAATCTGTACCTGGCCCCGATCGTGGTGCGCCGGGACATTCAGCTCAACGACCAGCAGCGCAAAGCCGCCGAGCACGCGAACCGGCCGGCCATCATCTCGGGCCCAGCCGGCTGCGGCAAAAGCGTCGTCATCACCGAGCGCATTCGCAACCTGGTAGAAGAACGGCAGTACGACCCGACCCTGCAAATCCTGCTCTGTTCGTTCAACAAGGCCCTAATCGCGACACTCACGAACTGGCTCAGCGAGCTGCTGGACAACTCAAAGTGCGTCCCTACCCTGGATGGCTTCCGCTTCAAAGGCTCCGCCTTGCGCAATATTTCGTGCCTGTGGTTCGACGTACTGCCCACGCGCTTGGGCGGCCTGAAGGGTCACCTCGAGCTGAGTAATTGGCATACGAGCACCATGACGCGGATAGTAGAGCAGGTGCGGCTCAAGCATCAGCTACCCACCGACAAACACGCCGACATCCTGCATCCTGATTTCCTGCTGGAAGAGTTTCACCGGGTGTATTACGGCCTGAGCTACGACACGGACAACCAATACGCGACGCAGCCCCGGCCAGGTCGCGGAAAGTCCCCTAAGCTCGACGCGGGCAAAACCCGCCGCCAGCTCGTCGCCGAGTGTTTCGCGCTGTACGTACCAGAGCTGGTCAAAACTGATTCCTTTACCAGCCGCCGGCTGGCCTTCCTGCGGCAGCTGCGCCGGGGCAACCATCCACTTAAGTACGATTACTTGTTCGTCGACGAGTTTCAGGACTGCACGCCCGCCGACTTCGAGATATTTCAGCACCTGCTGCATAATCCCGAACATTTGGTACTGGCCGGCGACCTAGCCCAGTCGGTGCAGATCGGCCGAAGCAGCGCCGCCAAAATTCCCCGCCTGGAGGGCATGGTACAACGGCGCATCCCTTACCGCTTGCAGGGCTCCTATCGCCTACCATTCCGCATCAGCGAAGCCATCCGCGGAATTTCGGAACACATCAACACGCTGTATGAGGGCGACTCGTCAGCCGGCGTCATTTCGCCCTACAAAGGGTCGCCGCCGGGGGCCAGACCTATCTTGGTATACGCAGAGGACTCAGCCCAACTAGCCGACAAACTGGCTGAGGTAATTCGCACGTATGCCTGTTTTAATCTGCGGGAGGTAGCAATTCTGGAAAAAGACACGCTGCTGAAGACAACCCTGGAAAATCGGCTTCCTCCCGGGATACCGGTAGATACCGATACCATCCTCAAGCTGAAAGGATTGGAAAAAACCTGCGTCGTGTGGTCCACCAGCGCGGGTATTGAGCACCGAGGCGAACTGTTTGAGTTCATTTATACGATCCTGACCCGTACTTCCTGCCTGCTGATTATCGCTCTCCAGCCCCATACGCTACCTATATACCTACCGGTTCTGCGGCAGCTCCACACCGAACGCTTGATTTGCTGGGATGAAGAATCCAGGCAGCAATTCAGAAAAATACAGGCAATGGATATTTCGGAGCAATTAGAAGTCGAAGAGCTAGAAGCCGAATGATATCTCTCTTACTATCCATTGTGAACTCACGGCCACTCACAGCTCCTTGTACCTGTTTGAGAAGATGGCTAAACAGCTCGCAAGCGCTCAACTCCCGGCCCACAGTAAATGAGTAAATGATAATTAGCGTGTTGAGCAATCCACCATCAATCGCATCGAACTTGCCAAACTCACGCCGACTCTCTATCTACTTATAGCGGATTCATGAACGATGTACATGATAACCACAATGGTTGAACCAGGCTTTGGCATCCTTGCTGGAAATCCACTCAACCGCGGTTTGGATAGCCGCCTCCAGTGCTTCACGGGTACGGGCCTG
>NZ_MVBC01000033.1 GCF_002007105.1 Hymenobacter sp. CRA2
CAGGCCCGTACCCGTGAAGCACTGGAGGCGGCTATCCAAACCGCGGTTGAGTGGATTTCCAGCAAGGATGCCAAAGCCTGGTTCAACCATTGTGGTTATCATGTACATCGTTCATGAATCCGCTATAGATGAGCCGGATGCTCACCTTCATCCAGCAATGTCAAAGCAGTTTATTAACGTGATGAAAAATGTTTTAGTGGATCAATTCAATGTTAGAGCTTGTTTGGATTTTGCTAAAACTGCCTCTGGAACGTCATGCTGAGCTTGTCGAAGCATCTCTACTGCTTCGTTGAATAGTAGCAGGCGAAGCGGAAGAGATGCTTCGACTGCGCTCAGCATGACCTAAAACGAAAATCCCTAACACGCTCTTAGGGTTGTGATGACAACTCATTCTCCATCTACCGTAATATTGGTGCCGGAGGAGTCTTTATTTGAGGTTGTAAAAGTAGGTGAAAGAATAAAAAAGCCAATAAACAAAAATCACGTTATTTCTATTTTAACTTCGGGCTTAATCTTTGTAGGTGAAGGTACTAGATACTATTTGGTAGAGGATAACGACGATGTCAAATTTTATTCTTTTATAAATGATTATCTAGTGACTGAAATGAAAATAAGTGCAGATATTCCCTTGGTATTTATTCCTGCATCAACCAAAGATAAGTCAGGCGGAAAAGACGTAGTTCAAAATTGGGTGACAAAGTTGGTTGAACCCGGCTTAGGTAATATAATAAATGGGTTGATCGATGCTGATAGTGGGAATGTTCCTGAAAATGGTGTTGTTTTATTGAAAAGGTATAGTATTGAGAACTACCTAGTTGATCCTATTATTGTGTATATCGCATTGATGGATAAGGAAGTCAACTTTAAGATTGATGGCCTGAATTTGAGGATAGGTGAAGAATATAAAGTTAAATTTATGCCAAGTTCAGAGCTCCAGTTAATTGTTGATTCTGTTTTAGGTATAGTGGAGCCGGAACTGAGCAAGTACTTTTCGGATTTTGAGCCCGAAAGTGAATGTGAAAAAGTGAGAGTTAAGTTTATAAAGGGTGTAGAACTACTATATCCTAAGTGGGTATTTGCAAGGAGAGGTAAAGCTATACTCAATGAGTTGTATAACGCATTATTTACTAGTCCTGTGGTAAATTTTACTACTTTGTTTAAAGCTGTGAGGAAATCCGGTTTCCTGCCGGTTGAACTAGTTGCGTTATTTGAGGAGTTGAGGCAGCCCAGCGCTACTCAAACGAGCTAATATAAATATAGACGCGACTCGAACTTCCCTGATGTAAGCCCGCCACCAACGCCGCCGGAGCCCCGCTCCGGCGGCGTTGCTCGTTTCAGCCCTTCCCAACAAGAAAAAACCCAAACCCCCACTTCCGCTGTTTACCTCCCTACGCCGGCACCATCACCGGCGCTTGAACCAAACAACACCAACCCATGAACATCGGAATCATCGGCGCGGGCCACATCGGCAGCGCCCTGGCCGGGCGGCTGACGGGCCTCGGCCACACCGTATACATTGCTAACTCCCGCGGGCCGGAAACCCTGCAAGACCTGGCCGAGAAAACCGGCGCTACGCCCGTTACGGCCGAGGAAGCGGCCCAGCGCGGCAGCGACCTACTCGTGGTGACCATCCCGCTCAAGAGCATTCCCAACCTGCCCAAGGACCTGCTGGCGGGCGTGCCGGCCGAGGTGCCCATCATCGATACCAGCAACTACTACCCGCTGCTGCGCGACGGGCAGGTGCCGGAGCTGGAAACCGGCGACCTGACCGAAAGCGGCTGGGTGCAGCAGCACTTGGGCCGCCCGGTGGTGAAGGTGTTCAACAACATCCTCGCCGACCACCTCGCCAAGCCCGGCCAGCCCGCCGGCACCCCCGGCCGCGTGGCCCTGCCCGTAGCCTCCGACGATGCCGCCGCCAAGCAGAAAGTCATGCAGCTGGTGGAGGAGCTGGGCTATGACGCCATCGACGCGGGCACGCTGCGCGAGTCGTGGCGGCAGCAGCCCGGCGGCCCCATCTACTGCAACGACCTGCCGGCCGATGAGGTGCGCGCACAGCTCAGCCGCCTCGGTACCGAGCGCACGCCGGAGCAGCACGCCGAGTTCCTGGCCAACCAGCACAAGCAGGAGCAGGCCATGCAGGCGCAGGGCATCAAGCTGTAAGGAGCCGCCGAGTAGCACCTCGCGGCTAGAACTAGTTCCCCTCCTCAGATGAGGAGGGGCTAGGGGTGGTTGACTTCACGTGAACGTGCTACTCAGGACGTCATGTCGAGCTTGTCGAGACATCTCGCGTGCTGACACCAGATAGTAACTTTAGCTCTAGCTCATCAACCACCCCTAGCCCCTCCTCATCTGAGGAGGGGAACTAGCTTTAGCTTGCTACTAATACTGTGCAAGGCCCTCGAAAGAAACTGGATGGTCTTGCACGCCTGTGCGACAAGTAGCGGAAGTACTTCCACCGGCACCAGCCCGCTGCGGCTGGCGCCAAAGCAGCCGTGCCCAGCGCCCCGTCCGCGTTGAACTAAGCCGCCGAGCTGCGCGGCCTGCTCCGTTACCTCGCTTGTTCTCGTTCTTCCTATTGCACACATGCCGGCGCCCGGCTTCCCACTCGCGGAGGCCGGGCGCTTTGGCGTACGGGGGCGGGGCTCACCCGCCGATAATGACGGTGGGGTAGCCGAGCACGATGGTGCCGCCGTGGGCCGTGGCATCGCCCATGCGGGGGTTCTTCTTCCAACGGGGCGGATTTACACGCTAAGCAGAGGGGTACCACAGTCAAGCAAACGTCCTACTTGGCAGGTGAGCACAAAACGTGCTATTTTTGACCTACTTAGCAGGCTGCATGCGCTCCGTATTATTCACCATATTCTTTCTATTAAGCGCTACTTCTGGTTGGGCGCAGACGTGGCCGCCACCCACTCCGGCGCTTGGGGTACCCACCCCGCCGGTTCCTGCATACCCTGGATTGGGCGGCCTTGCTCCAAGTACGCCCTCTCGCACCCAGGCCCAGAACCAAGCGTTGCTGCAGGAGGCTGACGCCTACATCACCGGGCAGCTCCAGCGCGAGCGGGCGGTGCAGCAAGCTATCCACGAAGAAGAGCAGCGCCGGCGCGGGCAAGCCGCGTTCAACGCCGAGTTCGCGGCCGCCAACCAAGCCCTGTATCGCGCCACCCTGCAGCAGCTGCAGGGCATGCTCGACGGCCGCCAACCGGCCCACCTGCGCCGGGCCGTGTTCCTGACCGAAAATGCTTACCTGAACGGGCAGCTGCGCTACGCCGACTTCAGCACCCAGGTGGACGAGTTGGTCCAGCTCTGCCGGGGCCTCGCCGCGGATTCCGCCCGTCCGAACCCCACCGCCCGGTTCATGGCCCTGCACCGGCTTATGACCGATACCGTCCGCGTGGCCTACGCCGGCCAGCTGGCCTCGGTGCACCTGCCCCCGCGCTACGATTTTCAGGACTTTTGGGGCCGCCAAGACTACACCAAGCAGTTTGTCACCAAGCTGCTGCGCACCAACAGCGGGCAGTGCCACTCCTTGCCCTTGCTCTACAAGCTGGTGGCCGATGGGCTGGGCATCCGCACGTACCTGAGCATGGCGCCCAACCACTCCTACATCCAGGTATTGGACAACCAGGGCGAACTCTACAGCTACGAGCCCACCAACGGGCACTTCGTCAGCGACGCCTACTACATGAGTTCGGGCTTCATCAAGGCCGGCGCGCTGAAGCAACGGGCGTACCTGGACACGCTCACCCAACGCGAAACGCTGGCCGGCCGCGTCTTCGACCTAGCCCAGAGCTATGCCCGGCGCTACGGCCACGACGCCTTCACGGCCCAGTGCGCGGCCCTGGGGCTGCGCTACTACCCGCAGAGCGTCCAAGGCCGCATGCTGGCCCACGACGCGGCCCTGATGGCGTTGATGGTGGCCGTAAAAGCCAACGGTCAGCCCACCGAAGCGCAGGCCCGCCTGAACCCCAAGCTGCGCCCGCTCATGGAAGAAGTCGAGCGCCGCAAGCGGGCCGTCGCGGAGTTGGGCCACGAGGACATGCCGGCCGAGCAGTACGCGCGCTGGCTCCAACAAGTGGAGCAGGAACAAGCCCGCGTGGCCGGCCAGCAAGCCGCCTCGCGCTTTGCGCAGACCGCCCAGAACTAAGTCGTCGCTATGGTATACCGTTACGGTTGTCTCTATTCCTTACTCTCCCTGCTGCTCTTGGGTGCGTGTGCCCGGCGGCCGCCGGTTCTGGAGCCGCTGGCCTCGCGCCGCAGCGCTTACCACGCACCTGTACCCGACCACGGGCCCGGGCCGGTGCCGGCTCAGTTGCCCAGCCTGCCACGGGCCGTCGCTCCTGTGCCCGCCACCAAGCCGTCGGCGGTAGACGTGGCGCGGAATGCGTACGCGCAAGCTTACCAGGAACTGGCCAAGATGCTCGACGGGCGCTACCCGCTCAGCTTCAAGCGCGCCGTCTTCCTGTCGGAGAATGCCTACTTCGACAACCGCTTGAGCTACGACGAGTTCAACGCCCAAATCACCACGCTGGCGCAGGTGTGCCGCCTGCTGAAGTCGGCCAACGACCCGTATTTTCTTTATGACCGGGCCGACAAGGAGCAAGTGGCCCGCAACGCGGCCGTGTTCATGCTGCTGAAGGACAGCACCCGATTGGGCAAGGGCCGCACCCTCGCCCCGTACCGCTACGACTTCGACGACTTCAATGGGGACCGGGACTGGCGCAATATGTTCGTCACGAAGCTGCTGGTTACCCACCGGGGCAATTGCCACTCGCTGCCGTTTCTGTACAAGATCCTGGCGGAGGAGACCGGCGCCCCCGCGTGGTTGGCCCTGGCGCCCAACCACATCTACCTCAAGCAGCACAACGAGAAAGACGGGTGGTACAACACGGAACTGACCAGCCGCACCTTCCCCAACGACGCCTGGCTCACCGCTTCGGGCTACATCAGCAAGCAAACCATTGTCAGCGGCATCTACATGGACACGCTCAGCGCCCAGCAGAGCGTGGCGCTCTGCCTGGTGGACCTGGCCAAAGGCTGTGAGCGTCGCCTAGGACCCGTCGCGGCTGAGCCGTTCGTGCTCCAATGCACGGAACTGGCCTTGCAGCATTTCCCCCACTACATAAACGCCCAGTTGTTGCGCGCCGAAGCGCTGCGGCGGCAGTTTGAGCGACAAACCAACGCGGCCGATTCGCAGCGGGCCTACGCCGCGATGGAAGCGGCCTATACCCGTATCTTCGAGACGGGCTACCGCGAAATGCCGGCGCCGATGTACGCCGAGTGGTTACAGGCCGTCGTGAAAGAAAAAGCCAAGTACCAGACCCAACACTAACCTGGACCCCTATGCGAAATACCTACCCACTGATGTTGTTGCTGGGGCTAGTGTTGCCACTGGTGGCGCAGGCGCAGCAGCCGTTCGAGCGCTTCGGCGTGCAGGTCAAGGTGCTCACGTTGAGCAACGGGCGTTATCCGGAGTTCTACCCCAACGACAGCCTGCGCCGTATTGGCTCGGTGGTCTACAACACCCGCC
>NZ_MVBC01000034.1:0-1527 GCF_002007105.1 Hymenobacter sp. CRA2
TTTTACAATGGAGAGTTTGATCCTGGCTCAGGATGAACGCTAGCGGCAGGCCTAATACATGCAAGTCGAACGGGCGGTAGCAATACCGCTAGTGGCGCACGGGTGCGTAACGCGTAGGCAATCTGCCTACTCCTGGGGGATAGCCCGCCGAAAGGTGGATTAATACCGCATAAGACTACAGAGCGGCATCGTTTAGTAGTTAAAGAATTTCGGGAGTAGATGAGCCTGCGTGCCATTAGCTAGTTGGCGGGGTAAGGGCCCACCAAGGCGACGATGGCTAGGGGAGCTGAGAGGCCGATCCCCCACACTGGCACTGAGATACGGGCCAGACTCCTACGGGAGGCAGCAGTAGGGAATATTGGGCAATGGAGGAGACTCTGACCCAGCCATGCCGCGTGACGGATGAAGGCCTTCTGGGTTGTAAACGTCTTTTGCCCGGGAAGAAAAAACTCTTGCGAGAGGAATCGACGGTACCGGGTGAATAAGCACCGGCTAACTCCGTGCCAGCAGCCGCGGTAATACGGAGGGTGCAAGCGTTGTCCGGATTTATTGGGTTTAAAGGGTGCGTAGGTGGCCCTGCAAGTCCGTGGTGAAAGCCTGCTGCTCAACAGCAGAACTGCCATGGATACTACAGGGCTTGAGTCCAGACGAGGTTGGCGGAATGGATGGTGTAGCGGTGAAATGCATAGATACCATCCAGAACCCCGATTGCGTAGGCAGCTGACTAGGCTGGTACTGACACTGAGGCACGAAAGCGTGGGGAGCGAACAGGATTAGATACCCTGGTAGTCCACGCCGTAAACGATGGATACTCGCTGTGGGCGATACACAGTCCGCGGCTTAGCGAAAGCGTTAAGTATCCCACCTGGGGAGTACGCCGGCAACGGTGAAACTCAAAGGAATTGACGGGGGCCCGCACAAGTGGTGGAGCATGTGGTTTAATTCGATGATACGCGAGGAACCTTACCGAGGCTAGAATGCGCGTGACCGGTTCAGAGATGGACCTTTCCTTCGGGACACAAAGCAAGGTGCTGCATGGCCGTCGTCAGCTCGTGCCGTGAGGTGTTGGGTTAAGTCCCGCAACGAGCGCAACCCCTATGTTTAGTTGCCAGCGGATTATGCCGGGGACTCTAGACAGACTGCCTGCGCAAGCAGCGAGGAAGGCGGGGACGACGTCAGGTCATCATGGCCCTTACGCCTCGGGCTACACACGTGCTACAATGGACGGTACAGAGGGTCGCCACCTGGCAACAGGGAGCCAATCTCAAAAAGCCGTTCTCAGTTCGGATCGGAGTCTGCAACTCGACTCCGTGAAGCTGGAATCACTAGTAATCGCGTATCAGCAACGACGCGGTGAATACGTTCCCGGGCCTTGTACACACCGCCCGTCAAGCCATGGAAGTCTGGTGGACCTGAAGCTGGTGCTCGTCACAGAAGCCAGTTAGGGTAAAACAGGTAACTGGGGCTAAGTCGTAACAAGGTAGCCGTACCGGAAGGTGCGGCTGGATCACCTCCTTTCTGGAGCAC
>NZ_MVBC01000034.1:2078-5309 GCF_002007105.1 Hymenobacter sp. CRA2
AGGATGGCATCACACGAGCAAACGATAGACTCCTGATTACTCGGAGTCGACCGTTACGGAAGTAACGAAGGGCGCACGGGGGATGCCTAGGCTCTCAGAGGCGATGAAGGACGTGATAAGCTGCGATAAGGCGCGGGGATTGGCACATACAAGGTGATCCGCGCATTTCCGAATGGGGCAACCCACCACCTTGAAGAGGTGGTACTCGAGCCGCAAGGCCGAGGGCGAACCCGGGGAACTGAAACATCTAAGTACCCGGAGGAACAGAAAATAACATATGATTCCCCAAGTAGTGGCGAGCGAACGGGGAGGAGCCCAAACCGGGTTGGTTACGGCCAGCCCGGGGTTGTAGGGCCACAACATAGGACCGCTATCGGGTAGCTGAATGACGTGGGAAAGTCAACCAAAGACGGTGAGAGTCCGGTAAGCGACATTTGATAGGGCCTTAGTGGAACCCTGAGTAAGGCGGGGCCAGTGAAACCCCGTCTGAATCCGCCGGTACCATCCGGCAAGGCTACATACTCCTGAGAGACCGATAGTGAACCAGTACCGTGAGGGAAAGGTGAAAAGAACCCTGGATAAGGGAGTGAAAAGAACCTGAAACCGTGCGCTTACAAGCGGTCGGAGCTACTTGGTGTAGTGACGGCGTGCCTTTTGCATAATGAGCCTACGAGTTACTCCTCTCTGGCAAGGTTAAGGTTGTAGACAACCGGAGCCGCAGCGAAAGCGAGTCTGAACAGGGCGCAGAGTCAGAGGGGGTAGACGCGAAACTTTGTGATCTACCCATGAGCAGGATGAAGGTTGGGTAAAACCAACTGGAGGTCCGAACCAGTTTCCGTTGAAAAGGATTTGGATGACTTGTGGGTAGGGGTGAAAGGCCAATCAAACTGAGAAATAGCTCGTACTCCCCGAAATGTATTGAGGTACAGCGTCGCGGTTGAGTCAAGCGCAGGTAGAGCTACCGATTGGACTAGGGGGTGTCACAGCCTACCGAATCCAGACGAACTCCGAATGGCGCCTTGATATACGCGGCAGTGAGGCGCGGGGTGCTAAGGTCCCGCGCCGAGAGGGAAAGAACCCAGACCATCCGCTAAGGTCCCTAAATCCGGGCTAAGTTGAACAAAGGAGGTCCAGTTGCCTTGACAGCCAGGATGTTGGCTTGGAAGCAGCCATTCATTTAAAGAGTGCGTAACAGCTCACTGGTCGAGCGACAGGGCATCGATAATACGCGGGCATCAAGTCCGGTACCGAAGCGATGGGTTGTGCGTATGCACAGCGGTAGGGGAGCATTCCAGCAGCGGTGAAGGTATGACCGGGAGGCGTACTGGAGCGGCTGGAAAAGCAAATGTAGGCATGAGTAACGATAATGGGGGTGCGAAACCCCCACGCCGATAGACTAAGGTTTCCTGCTCAACGCTAATCGGAGCAGGGTTAGTCGGGACCTAAGGCTAAGCTGACAAGCGACGACCGATGGCCAGCTGGTTGATATTCCAGCACTCGTCTAGTAGAGTGATGCGGTGACGGAGAAGTGAAAGATGCGCGGGCGGACGGAAGTGCCCGTTGAAGCGCGTAGGTATTGGACTGGTAGTAAAGTACGCCGGTCTAGCTGAAACGTGATAGTAGTCCAACGCCTTCGGGCGGCGGACATAGTCATCCTAATCAGACTCCCAAGAAAACCCGCTAAGCGTTTACTGCTAGACGACCCGTACCGCAAACCGACACAGGTAGTCAAGGAGAGCATCCTGAGGCGCTCGAGTGAATCACGGCCAAGGAACTCGGCAAAATGGTCCTGTAACTTCGGGAGAAGGGACGCTTCCTTGCAGCAATGCAAGAAGCCGCAGTGAAAAGGCCCAGGCGACTGTTTAACAAAAACACATGGCTTTGCGAACTCGCAAGAGGAAGTATAAGGCCTGACACCTGCCCGGTGCCGGAAGGTTAAGAGGGGAACTTAGCGCAAGCGAAGGTTTGAATCGAAGCCCCGGTAAACGGCGGCCGTAACTATAACGGTCCTAAGGTAGCGAAATTCCTTGTCGGGTAAGTTCCGACCTGCACGAATGGTGTAACGATCTGGGCGCTGTCTCAGCCGTGAGCTCGGTGAAATTGTAGTCTCGGTGAAGATGCCGAGTACCCGCCACGGGACGGAAAGACCCCGTGCACCTTTACTACAGCTTGACATTGACTCTGGGCACCGCATGTGTAGCATAGGTGGGAGGCGTTGAGCCGGGGCCGCTAGGTCTCGGGGAGCCGACGTTGAAATACCACCCTTGCGTTGCTTGGAGCCTAATCTCTAACCGGGAAACAGTGTCTGGTGGGTAGTTTGACTGGGGTGGTCGCCTCCAAAAGTGTATCGGAGGCTTTCAAAGGTCCGCTCAATCCGCTTGGTAACCGGATGCAGAGCGCAATAGCAGAAGCGGGCTTGACTGTGAGGCTGACACGCCGAGCAGGGTCGAAAGACGGATATAGTGATCCGGTGGTTCCGCATGGAAGGGCCATCGCTCAAAGGATAAAAGGTACGCCGGGGATAACAGGCTGATCTCCCCCAAGAGCTCATATCGACGGGGAGGTTTGGCACCTCGATGTCGGCTCGTCACGTCCTGGGGCTGGAGAAGGTCCCAAGGGTTCGGCTGTTCGCCGATTAAAGTGGCACGCGAGCTGGGTTCAGAACGTCGTGAGACAGTTCGGTCCCTATCTGTGGCGGGCGTTGGAATGTTGACAGGACCTGACCTTAGTACGAGAGGACCGGGTTGGACCAGCCGCTGGTGTACCAGTTGTGCCGCCAGGTGCAGCGCTGGGTAGCTACGCTGGGTCGAGATAAGCGCTGAAAGCATCTAAGTGCGAAACTCACCTGAAGATGAGCATTCCGTTAATAAGGTCCGTGAAAGATCATCACGTTGATAGGCTGCAGGTCTAAACGCAGAAATGCGCAGCTGAGCAGTACTAATGAACCGAACGCTTCCGAATTTACCCTCGTGTAACAACTTCTGTTTGTTTGCTGGCCGTGCGTCAAACCTTCACGGCTCCCGCCGCTGCACCAGCCGGGATGTCCGCTACGACAATGGTGGCTTTAGCCCGGGTGTTCACCTCTTCCCATTCCGAACAGAGTCGTTAAGCCCCGGAGCGCCCATGGTACTGCCTTCGCCGGCGGGAGAGTCGGTCGCCGCCAACCTTGTCCCTCGCTTCGCCCCCTCGCGGTTCGCCCGCCGAGGGGGCGTCGCTGTTTCTACCCCCCCC
>NZ_MVBC01000035.1 GCF_002007105.1 Hymenobacter sp. CRA2
CGCAAAAGCGCGCGGCCACTTGGGCCTGCCGGGCGCCCGGCTCGGCCAGCGCCTGCGCCACGCGCTGACGCAAATCCATCGAGTATGCTTGCATACAGCCGCTTACGTACGCGGAGCGCCAGCAGCTACATTGTCTGTGAATCTGCTATAAATCACTCTATTACACCTTTGATGCTTACAACTTCAAAGGGATTGGCGGCGACCAACAAGCAACAATTAGAGGTCGATACTATTACAATATATTATTTCACAAGGGCAGAAGCAAGAGAATTTATGAAGTTGACTATAGCAAAAGAAATAAGGATATGCTATCTGTTATGTCGGCTGCTAGCATCGCCGCCGGAAAACAAATAGACGTAAGCATTACTATTTAATTTTTGCCGTAACAGGTTATTGCTGATTATTACAATAACAGGTATTTACTAATAGATATATCAATCATTTGTCGATAATTATTTCGGCAATAAAACGGGCTGCACCCATACGCAAGCATACACAATATGCAGCATATGCACATTTTCAAATACAGACAGTGCCGTGCGCATAGTTGAGTAGCTAATTTACTAATACACCGAAAATGCTGATTATCAATGCGTAATTTGTAATAATACATTGCAGCAGAGAAGTGCTTACTGAATTATATACAGTATAAAACAAAGCATAATAACTATGGATATTTCAGCTATTCTTAACAAGGTTGATGCTATGGTAGCAGAGCGAGACAACCCCGCTGCAACGAAGCCTATTACATTCCGCTTAGCATCTAGTTACGCAAACACTATCAAAGCATTAGCAGCAGAAAAAGGCGTGCAACGGGCAGACATTTACCGTGAAATCATCTCTGCATTCGTGCAGCAACTAGAAGCAGACAAAAAATAAACTATAAAAAATATGATTACCCAAAAACATTACGATAATATTATATCAAATCATTCTGAGTTCATTGAGAACTGTGAATCTTTTAAAAATCTTCTTCAATCAAATAAGCTCACACTATCTACAGATATTAAGTCGCTAGAGTTTGAGTTACGTGTAAGTCAATTTATGGAGTTGATGAATGTAAGTGAAAGCACAAAGTTCAAATACTCAGTAGCCAAAACCGATGAAGCTAAGAAACAGCTTGTATATGACAATACTTGTCTAGATGGCAATGAATTGATGATGGATATTGAATCTTGCCTTATTAATCTAGAGCACAAATGCAGACGTTTTGCTTCTGCTATTGATAGCTTAAATACTCTATCATTAAATTTATTGTTGAAAAACTATAACCTTAGCCCCGTTGAATACCTCGACAGCATTTTAATTGATTGGAGCAAACAGTATGGCAAAGAATACAAGGCAGCCCAATCATATGCAGAGGCATATAACACATTTCTGACTGTACTCAGAGGGCTTGACGAATGGTTCGATGACAACAGAATAGTATCATTATTCAATCGGAAATTCGGTAAATTATCTACGAAATGTGATAACATTGAGGTTGACGAAGTAAGACTTTATAATATGATTTACGGTAATAAGATGCGAATAGCAAGAAAGCAGAACAAGGGCTAACCAATAACATAGCATAGTGGGCGGTTAGCTATAGAGGCAGGTAAAGAGGTTGGGTTGTCCTCTTTCCTGCCTCTTTTCTTGTGCCTATGCCAAAGACAAAGCACCCTAGCGCCTCTGTAACGGTGTCCCAATCTCGTTACAAATTTACTAAGGTGCTATGCTCTATAAAATAGAGTTATGTTGCTGTATTTCAGTGATTTTAGAAGAGAAATGCACTAGGTTTGCTGTAATTTGTTAGGCTATTGTTATAGGTAGAAATGACAGATGCATACTTGTCACATAGCGCATTGTAATATTCGGTCAAGTTGTTATCATCGGCTAGTTCCTTTGCTACTTCTAGATATGAAGTTTTGTGGTGTTTGGCGAATTGCTCGAATATTACTTTAACGGTGTTTTTCATATTATTTTCTTCGTATTTGCTCTTAGTTATTCTATATATCTGATTCGGTTTTAGTTCAGCAATGTTGTCAGGCAAATAAATCAGCGGCATATGAGTGCAGCGCGTTTTATTGCTGCTATCCTTCTTTCTGAACTCTGCTAGGTTGCCGGAAAAGTGCTTAAACAGTTCTAGTAGGTGCTGAGCATCCTGTAAGCGGTCAAAGTCAGGCGTATAAGGAAATACCTCTTTATCTAAGTAGTACAAGGTTTGCTCAGCAGGCTCTAAACGTTTGTAGTGGTATTCGCTTAGCTCAGTATTATAATCAGTATGTAATCGATATGTCTTTTCATATTTCTTAACTGCATCATTAGTAATAGTCAATTCTAACCGCCAAACTTCTTTTAAAGGGTTAACACCGTTAGCCTTGTGATACTCACTGATATAATCCTTATGACTGCTTTCGTGTATCTCTAATGACTTGTTATAGAGCTTTAGTGAACGTCCGTTGACGTTCTGAGCTAGGTAGATAGTAGCGTTGGTTTCCCCAGTACGCTCAATGCTACCGAATGCGTTCAACTTGTGTATCTGCCTGTTATTGGTATGTAAGTGGTATTCGTCAGGCTTATAGAAATACTTATCAAACCGCTTCATTATATATGCGTTGGTATCAATAGCTATATCTAGTCGTGAGTAGTTGTGTAGCTCTAGCTGAAAGTCTGTGAGGAACTGACGGATGGTAGGCAGTAGCTCTGAGCTATACAATAGCTGGTTGTCAGTGCGTAGGTGTACTAGATTAGCCGCATACGTGGCGCGTACTGGCTTCAAATCGATAGAGCCTAGCTCTATGTCATCCACTTGTACAGAGTAGCTTAAATGATAGTTCTTGTTGCGCTTGTTGTCATCTAGCCGGGTTAGGGTAGTGTTACCCTGCTTATAGATGTAATGTGCGTTAGAGGGCAGTAGTAGGGTTAAGTCGGTGCTAACCGGTAGCGTATGGTTTAGACGAAGGTTGAGCGTATCAATACAGATTGAAAAACGGTCTACAGGTTGTTTTTTAAGCATTTATAGGGACAATTAGTTTTATAGGCTTGTAATTTCTTAGCCTATGGTTATATAGTATTATATAATCCCGCTATGCCCTTTCGGTTGAAATTTGTTAGTGTTTTTATGAAAAAACTTTAGGTAAGAATATATTCAAACATCTAAGGCAGTCGGTCAGGGCGTTTTAGTAACTTGCCTACTCATCAGCACCAAACAGGTATTCTTATGAATCCACAAAATGTGTTTTCCGCTCTGCAATACAAACTCGGAGCATCAGCACCTATTGAGCAAGATGACATAGATGCTATCAGCTCATTTACAATTCTATGGAATATTTATGAGGATAAATTTTATGAAAAATCATACAACATAGATGATATGCTTGACAAGGTTGAGCAAGGAAAAATCAATATCTCAGATGTAGATTATTATATCAAATACTTTTACAATCGTTACTTTGTAGAAGAACAAGGGGCTGGCAAATTCACGAAGCTAAAGCTTAGCACGAAAGCTGGTAAAGCATTTATAAATGTCAAGCTTCTGGTAGAAAGGGTGTTGACTACCTCTAGTCGCAAAGAGCATAAAATAAAAGCTATATTATCAATTATTCACAGATTGAGAAATAATCTATTTCACGGCGAAAAATCAATGTCCAATATTCACGACGAAATCAAGCCGGTTCATATAGCTAATAAATGCCTTCTAGATATAATACAAAGCTGCGATTTTACTAATCCTTAGTTTAAGTTCTATCTAAGTCTATAATCTTTCGATATATCAAAGCCTCTCCTTTTAAAATCTTCTCTAGCAAAGTCTATGAGCCTGTTTGGGAATTGGCTAGGGAGTAAACAAAAACGAGCCAGTAAGTTGCGTCGGGAGTTCCTAGGCTCCGGTTCGCATTATGGTTGAGTGCTATCAACCCCTTACTGACTCGCAGTGGCAAGG
>NZ_MVBC01000036.1 GCF_002007105.1 Hymenobacter sp. CRA2
CAGGCCCGTACCCGTGAAGCACTGGAGGCGGCTATCCAAACCGCGGTTGAGTGGATTTCCAGCAAGGATGCCAAAGCCTGGTTCAACCATTGTGGTTATCATGTACATCGTTCATGAATCCGCTATATGTTGTGCTTCTTTGCTTGCGTATGTGACTTGGCTGAGCCCTGAAACAAGAGAAGGAAGGCGTAACCGCTCCAATTCCAAGTATGTAAAGCGAGGCATGAATATGCAGCAGGTGCTTGTCGTCATGGGGCATCCCGATAGAATAGCCGCAGCAGGCACAAATGCTGCCCCCGTGTATTACTACAAACCACCATTTGGTGCATCAAGTGAAGTCACAATTTTTTTTCAATAATGATAGTATAGCCAGCCATGTAGTGAATATGGATTGAGTGGCGGTTTGGCATTAATTGAATTATGTTAATTAGCCTTGGTATTTCCGTGGTTTAATGCCTGATGCTTTGATTTTGAGGGGTTCAAGCGTTTCTGTTCGGTTGAATAAATTATTCGGTATGCGATATACAGGTGGCATTAGTAGAAGTTGAATTACGATAATACTACCACCCAAACGAGCACAATTCCATGCAATTAAGAGCGTGTTTGGATTTTACTGAAACCGCCTCTGGAACGTCATGCTCTATCTGGCGTCCGCTTGCCGAAGCATCGCTACCGCTTCGTTGAATCGGTGCAAACGAAGCATCTCTGCTGCTTCGAATACGCTCAGCATGACCTGAAACGCAAATCCCCAACGCGCACTTAAGTTGCCTTATTATGTAAACGTTATGGAGTTGGTCCGTTAAATGCCATGAGTAACCTGCATTATCTCGCTCCTAATGAGCTTGAGAATTAAGGAAGTACGCTCACTCAACAACCCAAAGGCAATACCATCTCATGCCATTAAAATTGACGGTACGTTCCTTACTCAGGTTAGTAGTCGTGCTATGGGGCGGTATAGCAAATGCACAATCACCTCCTGAAAATTTATCTGGTTTTGTGAATGCGTCAACATTGCCTGGGCGTAAATTCCTGGTAGAGACGCAGGGGTATCGGCGAGGAGTAGCCTCGCGTACGATTTTACTAAACGTGTGTATAAGCTATGCTGATTTACGCAGTAAATATGGTTTGGCAAGCCAGCGGCAGGTGCGCTACGACCTTGATTCACTACTTATCACTTTTGCTGCCGTGGAGGGTAAGGCTGCTTCGCAAGGGCAGCCGATGTGGCAAACTTATGACAGCCGTGAGCCCCTTGATGCAAAAGCATTCCTGGCTAACTGTATGGCTCGTTTAGATTACTATCAGCGTTGGGGGGCAAGTGGGTTTAATGATATAACTCGTCAATCTGGAATTATACCTATAATAGATGTTAAGAATGAGCGCCGTTGTTTGTCAGGGGTGAGCGTGTTAGAGCTATTTGTTGTAGCACCAAGAGAGGGCCTGCTTTATGGTCAATCGGACAATGTGACCATTAATACTAAAGCGCCCATCGTGTCAATAAAGCAATTTGATAAAGTTATTGATGAAGCACGTAATGTCTTCAATGAAAACTCGAATTCGTCATTCACCGCAAGCTTAGCTTCTAAAATTTTACTTGAACGGCGAGTAAACAACCTTTGGTATTTTTGGACTTATCCACCCAGTATGGTTGATGCACCTAATATTCATGGAGCTGAAGAATTTGTGTATCGCCCTGGAGTGGGTATCGTTAGTGGGACCTATACGAATTTGGTAGAGGCAAAAGGAGAGAATTTTACTGTGATATATATTGAGAGGGTGGTAGTGGCTCAGGTGGGCTGAAGCCCGTATAGTAGAACATGGAAGCATGTTCGTACTGCGGCGCTTCAGCGCTGCGCAAGAATGGGTTGGCGCGCAATGGCAAGCAACGCTACCACTGCCGGGCG
>NZ_MVBC01000037.1 GCF_002007105.1 Hymenobacter sp. CRA2
AGCTGCTGGCGCTCCGCGTACGTAAGCGGCTGTATGCAAGCATACTCGATGGATTTGCGTCAGCGCGTGGCGCAGGCGCTGGCCGAGCCGGGCGCCCGGCAGGCCCAAGTGGCCGCGCGCTTTTGCGTGAGCGTGGCTTTCGTGGGCAAGCTCGTGCGGCGGCAGCGGCAAACCGGGTCGGTGGCGGCGTTGCCCGGCCGGGGTGGCCCGCCGCGGTGCCTGGACGCGGCCGCGCAGGCGTGGCTGGTCGCCCAGGTGGGGCGGCAGCCGGACGCGACGCTGGCCGAGCTGCGCGACGCACTGCAGGCCGAAACGGGGCGGCGGGTGAGCGTGGGCGTGGTGTGGCGCGTGGTGGACGAGCAGGGGCTGCGCCGCAAAAAAAAGCCTGCACGCCACTGAGCGGGATACGCCCCGCGTGCGGGAGCTACGCCGCCAGCACGTCGAGGCGGTGGCGGCGCGCCCGGACGTGCACCGGTTCTACTTTCTGGACGAAACGGGCCTGCGCCTGGACTACGCGCGCCGCTACGCGCGGGCACCGGGCGGCCGGCGGGTCAGCGGCGCCGTGCCGCTCCGGCGCGGGCGGGCCGTCACGTTGATTGGGGCGCTGAGCGTACGCGGGCTGAAAGCCGTGCAACTGCTGGACGGGGCCCTGAACCAGCGCAGCTTTGCCTTCTACGTGGCCCGGGTGCTGGGCCCGCAGTTGCGGCGCGGCGATGTGCTGGTGCTCGATAACCTGCCGGTGCACAAGCTCGGCGGACTGCAGCAAGAACTGGCCCGGCGTGGCGTCGAGGTGCTGTTTCTCCCGCCCTACTCGCCCGACTTCACTCCGATTGAGCAGGCCTGGAGCAAGCTCAAAACCAAGCTGCGCCAGGCCCAGGCCCGTACCCGTGAAGCACTGGAGGCGGCTATCCAAACCGCGGTTGAGTGGATTTCCAGCAAGGATGCCAAAGCCTGGTTCAACCATTGTGGTTATCATGTACATCGTTCATGAATCCGCTATA
>NZ_MVBC01000038.1 GCF_002007105.1 Hymenobacter sp. CRA2
AGAGCGTGTTTGGGAATTCAAGGCAGTCTATTGAGGCAGAGCGTGACGTTTGCCCAGAGAATCCAGGCGGCGTGGCTTTCCGGGGTGTACTCGTAGTCCATCACCACGCGCCGAAAGAAGTTGAGCCAGGCGAAGGTGCGTTCCACCACCCAGCGCGGCCCAACCGGCACGAAGCCGCGGGCCGAGGGCGGGCGGCTGCTGACCTCGTGGCGCAGGCCGCGGGCGAGCAGCCCTTCGGTGAAGCGGCCGCGGTAGGCGCGGTCCGTCACCACGGTGGTCAGGCGCGGCCCCCACTGGCGGCGCTGCAGCAAGAGCGGGGCTGCGCCGCGGCTGTCATGCAGGTTGGCCGCGTGGGCGCGGCACGCCCACACGCGGCCTTGCCGGTCCACCAGCAGCTGGCGCTTGCGCCCGTTGACGCACTTGCCGCCGTCGGTGCCGCGGTGCTCGGCGATGCGCGGGGCCAGTTTGACGCTCTGGCTGTCCAGGCAGAGCACGGTCGGCGTGGCCGCCTGCCCCTGCGCGTGCCGGTCCGCCTCGTTCAGCGCCCGGTTCAGCCGCTGCAGTGTGCCGTCGTGTTGCCAGCGGCGGAAGTAGTAATATACCGCCGGCCAGGGCGGAAACGCCGCCGGCAGGCAGCGCCACTGGCAGCCCGAGCGGCACACGTAGCGCAACGCGTCCACCACCGCGCGCAAACTCAGCCGCCGTTTGCGTTGCAGCGGCAGCCACGGCGTGATACCTTGCCACTGCGAGTCAGTAAGGGGTTGATAGCACTCAACCATAATGCGAACCGGAGCCTAGGAACTCCCGACGCAACTTACTGGCTCGTTTTTGTTTACTCCCTAGCCAATTCCCAAACAGGCTC
>NZ_MVBC01000039.1 GCF_002007105.1 Hymenobacter sp. CRA2
AGAGCGTGTTGGGGAATTGAGTAGGGCGTAAACAGAAACGAGCCAGTAAGTTGGGGCGGGAGTTCCTAGGCTTCCGTTCCCTTATGGTTGAGTGCTTTCAACCCCTTACTGACTCGCAGTGGCAAGGTATCATTCCGCTGCTGCCGCTGCAACGCAAACGGCGTTTGTGCTTGCGCCACGTGGTCAACGCGCTGCTCTACGTGTGCCGCACGGGCTGCCAGTGGCGCAGCTTGCCGGCGGCGTTTCCCAAGTGGACAGCCGTGTATTACTACTACCGGCGCTGGCAGCAGGACGGCACGCTGCCGCGCTTGAACCGCTGCCTGATGCAGGCCGAGCGCGTGCGCGAAGGTCGCGCCCCAACGCCGGCCGTGCTCTGCCTCGACAGCCAAAGTGTGAAACTAGCCCCGCGCATCTGCGAAGCCCGTGGGCTGGACGCGCACAAGCGGGTGAACGGGCGCAAACGGCAGCTGCTGGTCGACACCCAAGGCCGCGTGTGGGCCTGCCGCAGCCACGCCGCCCACCAGCACGACGGGCAGGGCGCGGCCCCGCTCTTGCTCGAACGTCGCCACTGGGGCCCGCGCCTGCGCGCCGTGGTCACCGATCAGGCCTACCGCGGCCGCTTCGCCGAGGGGCTGCTGGCGCGCGGCTTGCGCCACGAGCTGGCCAGCCGACCGCCCTCGGCCCGCGGGTTTGTGCCCGTGGCCCAGCGCTGGGTTGTCGAGCGTACGTTTGCCTGGCTCAACTGCTTCCGCCGCCTAGTGGTCGACTACGAGCACCTGCCCGAAAGCCACGCCGCCTGGATTCTCTGGGCCAACATCACGCTCTGCCTAAATCGAATCACCTAATTCCCCAACACGCTCT
>NZ_MVBC01000003.1 GCF_002007105.1 Hymenobacter sp. CRA2
GGCAGATTGCCTACGCGTTACGCACCCGTGCGCCACTAGCGGTATTGCTACCGCCCGTTCGACTTGCATGTATTAGGCCTGCCGCTAGCGTTCATCCTGAGCCAGGATCAAACTCTCCATTGTAAAAGTTTGTTTGCTGCCCGTAGGCAGCGATTGTCCTAGCAATCTTTTGCCGTTGCCGTTCCGAAGAACGGCGGGCTGACAGGATTGGTTTGTTCGTTTCGCTTGCTTCACCGCTTGCCGCGCTTCTCAGCGCCTGGGCGGCTACTACCTTGTCGTTTTCAACACTCTCTCAAAGAACGTATGACTTCCGGTTGAAGTCCGTGCCGAAGCGCGATTCGCTTCGGTATTTTCGTTTCGGGTTGCAAAGCTACAAAGCTTTTTCTTCGTCTGCAAACCCCGGGGCAACTTTTTTTCGTCGTCCCGCCTGTCAAGTTCTGGTCGGCTCGCTCTTCGAACCGGGCTGCAAAGGTAGCAAACTCGTTGCCGTCTTTGCAAGTTCCGCGCCGCTCTTTTTTTCTCGCTGGCTTTCCTCCCGCGTCCGTTTAGCAGCGAAACGAAGGACAAAGATCAGAACCTTCAAGCTGTCGTGTCAAGTTCCGCAGCAGCTTTTTTCACTGTCTGCGGGCCTTGCCGCCTCCTGCTGAAACGGGGTGCAAAGATAGCAAACTCGTTTCGCAGTAGTCAAGAACTTGACTGAAAAACTTTTCAAGACTTCCTCATTTGAGGTTTCAGCTGGCCTTTTGCCGAACTGGGATGACAAAGGTAAGGCCCGCTTGTGCAATGTCAAGCGGGCCTTTGCAATTATTTTCGCTTAGCGGCTAGTTTAGGTGAATCGTACTAGTTCGGTCGGGGCCGACGCTGACGATGCTGACGGGGACTTGGAGCTGCTGCTCAAGGTACTGCACGTAGGCGGTCAGCTGGTTGGGTAGGGCAGCAGGGTCCGAGATATTGTCGAGGCTGGTTTGCCAGCCGGGCAGCGCAGTGTACTCGGGAGTGAGTTCCTGCAGCTCGGCGAGGTCGAGCAAGTGCTCGGTGGTGCTGCCGTCGGGGCGCTTATAGTGGGTGCAGACCTGGATTTCGTCGAAGTCGGAAAGCACGTCGGCTTTCATGAGGTGGATTTCGCTGACGCCGTTCAGCATGATGGCGTAGCGCAGGGCCGGCAGGTCTATCCAACCGCAGCGGCGGGGACGGCCGGTGGTGGAGCCGAACTCACGGCCGGCTTGGCGGATCTTCTCCCCTACTTCGTCGTGGAGCTCCGTGGGGAAGGGGCCGCTGCCGACGCGGGTGCAGTAGGCTTTGCTGATGCCGTACACCTTATCAATGTGCTTCGGGGCAATGCCTAGGCCGGTGCAGGCGCCGGCTACTACGGTACTGGAGGAGGTGACGAAGGGGTAGGTTCCGAAGTCGATGTCGAGCAGGGAGCCTTGGGCGCCTTCGGCCAGGATGCGTTTGCCCTGGGCCAACAGGTCGTTGAGGAGGTACTCGGTATCGGTGAGGCGGAGCTGGCGGAGTTCTTCGACGGCTTCGAAGAAGATGGGTTCGGCTTCTTCAATTTCCAGCTCGCGCTGGTGGAAGTTGGCCAACTGGCGGTGACGGGCTACTGCTTCGTCGTACCGCTCTTTGAAGTTGGGGTGCAGGATGTCGCCGACGCGGAGGCCAGTGCGGCCGATTTTGTCCTGATAGGTGGGGCCGATTCCTTTTAAGGTAGAGCCGATTTTGCCGCCGCCGCGGGCTTCTTCCCAGATCCGGTCGAGCGCGCGGTGCGATGGGAGGATGAGCTGGGCTTTTTTGGAGATGTAGAGGTTGGCGGTGCCATCGACGCCGCGGGCGGTGAGCTTGCGCAGCTCTTCGCGGAAGACGACCGGGTCGAGAACAACGCCGTTACCGACTACATTAATAATGTGCGGGTGGAAGATACCCGATGGCACCTGGTGCAGGACGTGCTTGGTGCCGTTGAAGGTGAGGGTGTGGCCGGCGTTGGGGCCGCCTTGAAAACGAGCTACTACGTCGTACGTGGGTGCAAGCACATCCACGATTTTACCTTTTCCTTCGTCGCCCCACTGGAGGCCAACGAGTACGTCTACGGGCATTTAGTTGGCGTTTTTGAGCAGGCTAGAGGCAGCTGCTTCGTCGTCGGCAATGGTGAAGATGGAGGTGAGTTTGGTTAGCGCCAGCATCTTGCGCGGGTGCTCGGCGGGGTTGATCAGCACTAGCTCGCCGCCGCGGCTGCGGAACTTGGTCAGCAGCGACACCAGGACGCCAATGCCGGAGCTGTTGACGTAGCGGACGTTGGAAAGGTCGACGGAGCAGAGCTTTACGGCTTCGTCGCCGAGGTGCTGGTCAACGGTCTGGAGAAGTTGTTGGGAATCGGGGCTGCCAATCAGGTCGCCGGAGAGGCGCACCGAGAGGATGCCGTCTTGCAGGTTGGCGTCGGTTCTCATTCAGTGTTCGTACGAGCGGCTTTGGCGCGGCAGTCGCCGCAAATGCCGTAAAGATTCAGAGAGTGGTGCAAGATATGGAAGTTCAATAACTCCCCTACCATGGTTTGGATGCCGTGGATGCGCGGGTCGCAGAACTCTACGACTTTGTGGCACTCGGTGCAGATGACGTGGTCGTGCTGGCGGTAGCCGTAGGACTTCTCGTACTGGGCGAGGTTGCGGCCGAACTGGTGCTTGCTGACGAGGTGATGCTCGACGAGCAAATCCAGGGTATTATAGACCGTGGCGCGGCTTACTTGCACGCCACGGGCTTTCATGCCGGCGTAGAGCTCTTCTACGTCGAAGTGACCGGTGCGCGAGTAGATTTCCTCCAGAATAGCGTACCGTTCAGAGGTCTTGCGCAGGCCCTTGCTTTCGAGGTAGGCAGTGAAAATCTTCTTTACCTCCTCGTACTTCTCAACATCGAGCATTTTGTGCTGCTATATATACTAAGGTGTACCAGCTATGTACTCGGACATGCTGAAAGGACCAACCGTTAACCGGCTCAGGAGCCAAACCGTTCGACGGACAGCACACCGCGCACGCGGCTGAGGCGCTGAATGAGCTTTTCGAGGTGGGCCGTGTCGTTGACGAACACCATGATCTGGCCTTCGAACATGCCGTCGTCGGAGTCGATGGTGATGGAGCGCATGTTCACTTTGAGGCTGTTCGAGATGATTTTGGTGACGTCGTTAACGAGGCCGACGCGGTCGGAGCCCTTGATGCGGATGCCAGCTAGGAAAGCCAGCTCCAGTTGCTCGGTCCACTTGGCACGCACGATGCGGTTGCCAAAGCTGGACATCAGCGTGGTGGCTTTCGGGCAAGACGTGCGGTGGATGACGATGCCCTGGTCGGTTTCGAAGCCGAACACGTCGTCGCCGGGGATGGGGTTGCAGCAGGTGGCAATGGTGTAGCGGATGTGGTCGGTGGTCTGGCCGATGACCAGCATATCCGGGCGCACGCCGCGCAGCTTCTGCACTTCCTGATCGAAGGCCTTCGGCTCCAGCATCGAGGGCGTGCGGGGCAGTGGAACAGCCGGGTCGAATAAGCTTTCCTTGATTTCGCGGCCGTCAACCTGGCCGATGGCCAAGCGGTAATAGAATTCTTGCAGGTTGTGCACGTTGAAGTGAGCCAGCAGGCGGTTCAGGTTGTCCTGGCTGGGCTCCACTCCTATCAATTCCAAGCGCTTTTCGAGCAGGAATTTGCCGTCCTCGGCTTTGGCGCGCTTGTCGTCGCGCAGGTAGTCCTTGATGCGGGTCCGGGCTTTCGACGTCGTCACGTAGCTCAGCCACTCCTCCGTCGGGCGCTGCTTCTGCGAAGTCAGGATTTCGACCTGGTCGCCGTTGCGCAGGCGGTAGCTCAGCGGCTCCAGCTTCTGGTTGACTTTGGCGCCGAGGCACTGCAGGCCGATATGGGTGTGGATTTCGAAGGCGAAATCCAGGGCGGTGGCGCCGTCGGGCAGGATGACCAGCTTGCCTTTCGGGGTGAAGACGTAGACTTCTTTGACGAAGAGGTTCTGGCGAAACTCGTCCATGAACTCCAGGGCGCTGGAGTTGTTGGTTTCGAGCATCTCGCGCACTTTGTTAATCCACGCTTCCAGGCTGGATTCAGGCTGCACGGCACCGGTATCCTTGTATTTCCAGTGCGCGGCGTAACCTTTCTCGGCAATGTCGTCCATGCGCCGGGAGCGGATCTGCACTTCCACCCACTGGCCGGTCTGGGACATGACGGTGGTGTGCAGCGACTCGTAGCCGTTAGCCTTGGGCGTGCTCACCCAGTCGCGCAGGCGGTCGGGGTTGGGTTGGTAGAAGTCGGTAACGATGGAGTAGACGCGCCAGCAGGCAGCTTTTTCCTGCTCCGGGGGCACATCGAGAATGATGCGAATGGCAAACAGGTCGTAGACTTCCTCGAAGGGAATGTTCTGCTTGCGCATCTTCCGCAGGATGGAGTAGATGCTCTTGGGGCGGCCCTTGATTTCAAAGTCGAAGCCCTGGGCTTTCAGCTCGTCGTCCAGCGGGGCCACGAACTCCTTGATAAAGCGGTTGCGGGCACCGCGGCTCTGGCGCACCTTCTGCGTCAGGTCGCGGAAGGTGTCGGTATCGGTGTACTTCAGGTGCAGGTCCTCCAGCTCGCTCTTGATGGCGTAGAGGCCGAGGCGGTGGGCCAGCGGGGCGTAGAGGTAGATGGTTTCCGACGCGATTTTGAGCTGCTTGTGCCGCGGCATCGAGTCGAGCGTCCGCATGTTGTGCAAGCGGTCGGCGATTTTGATGAGGATAACACGCACGTCTTCCGACAGCGTGAGCAGCATCTTGCGGAAGTTCTCGGCCTGCTCGGAGGTGCCGTAGTCGAACACGCCCGAAATCTTGGTCAGGCCGTCGACGATGCGGGCTACCTTGGTACCGAACTCGCGCTCTACGTCGGAAATTTCCCAGGGCGTGTCCTCCACCACGTCGTGCAGCAGGGCCGCCACGATGCTGGTGGTGCCCAAGCCGATTTCCTCCACCACAATCTGCGCCACGGCCAGCGGGTGCAGGATGTACGGCTCGCCGGACTTGCGGCGCATATCCTTGTGGGCCTCCAGGGAGGTGTTGAAGGCCTTTTTGATGAGCTTGGCGTCGCCACCCTTCAGGTAGGGCTTGGCCGTGCGGAGCAGTTTGCGGTAGTGGCGCAGGATTTCCTGCCGCTCTACCTCCGGATCTATGAGAGTTGCCATTGGCGAAAAAGCACTGCGGGCCGCTTGCGGAAGGCGGCCGACGAAGGTACGAAAACCGCGCCCGGTGGGGTATCCCCTATCGGCGGAACTGTTCGGATGAACGGTTCGGCTGGGTGAAGGAATGGTTGGGACTGGCGGTACCCATTAATATAACAGTGAAATGGGGCTGGGCGTTACCGAATCATCTTTGCCTAGTTTCACACCTACCTTTTCATCCACTAAGCGCAGCGATGTTAAAATATGTTTTGACCAGTATTTTATATCTGGTCATATGCCAAAGCGGCCGCGCTCAGAAGCATCCTCAACGTGTAACAAAACTGCGCGTAGTTGAATCCGCTTTCGCAGAAGAAGCTCAATGGCTTGTTACTTCGAATTCCATTAAGGTTAAAGTATCCCACCTATTGGAAGAAGGATTTGCTGATACAGCTTTTGTGATGATGATCAGCTCGATACAACGCGACTGGCTTTTGTCTTCGTTTGATCAGAGCTATTTATCGACTATAAAAAGCGAATACAACGGAAAGAACGCGCCTCTTCATGGCTTTGGATACCATGTCGCCATATACAAAGGCCCTCACCTTGCAGTTACTGACATCTATAAATACAAGCTCATCTGTTTCTACATCTTCTGTCAACGTCTAAATCAATTGCTTCCTGCGGCGTATCGAATTGGCTATACAGATAATTACTTTAAACGCTGATTGAGCGTTCAGCCCAACGAAGCGGTAGAGATGCTTCGACAAGCTCAGCATGACGCTTTAATGCCAACCACGGCGGCGCCAAACCGCCAACTTGGCGCAAGGGTTTGATTTTCCGGCGCACTTGTTTAGCTTTGCGGCCCCGCGGCAGTCGGCCGTGCAATGCGGATGTGGCGAAATTGGTAGACGTGCCAGACTTAGGATCTGGTGCCGCAAGGCGTGTGGGTTCGAGTCCCTCCATCCGCACCACTCCTCTGCTGTTTCGGCAGCAGCCTCGATGCAGGCCCTCAACACCCCGGCCCCGGTGCGTTGGGGGCTTGTTGCCTTTTTATCTAACTGGGTCCGACCGGCCCGCTTACTTTTAATTTCCGACTCGTTTTGGACATCACCCTCGACAAAAAAGACGAACAGCAGGGCGCCCTGCTGACCGTGCGCCTCACGGAAGCTGACTACTCGGAAGCAGTAGAAAAGCAGATCAAAGACGTCAGCAAAAAGGCGCAGATCAAAGGCTTCCGGCCGGGCAAAGTGCCGGTTGGGCTGGTGCGCAAGATGTACGGCAAGGGCGTGCTGGTCGACGAAATCAACCGCCTGCTGAACTCGTCGGTAGACGCTTATATCAAAGAGAACAACCTGCGTCTCATCGGCGACCCGCTGCCGGTGCCCGCCAACGTAGACTTCGACAACCAGAAGGACTACGAATTCCAGTTTGAGCTGGGCCTGATTCCCGACTTCTCGCTGCCCACCGGCGACTCGTTCGAAGTAGAGCGCCCGAAAGTGGAGCTGGACCAGAACACGCTGGAGGAGACTTACGAGCAGATCGGCCGCCAGTTCGGCGAAAACACCAACCCCGAAACCTCGGAGTCCGGTGACTACATCTCGGGTCAGCTGAAGCAGGAAACCACCGAGTTTTCGCAGAAAGTGCTGCTGCCAACCAACAAGCTGAAGAACAGCACCGACAAGTTTATCGGCGTGAAAGCCGGTGACGTGGTGACCTTCGACCTGAAGGACGCTTTCGGCGGCGACGTGTCGGCTATTGCCAACTTCTCGGGCCTGTCGAAAGAACTGGCTGCCGGCGTGGAAGGCGAGTACACCTTCGAAGTAGAGCAGATTCACCGTTCGCAGCACGCTGAGTACAACCAGGAGCTGTTCGACAAGGTGTTCGGCAAAGACGCTGTGACCACCCGCGAGGAGTTCGACGCCAAGATCAACGAGACGATTCAGCAGAACTACGACCGCGAAGCCGACAACGTGCTGAACCGTCGCCTGATCGAGAAAATCGTTAACGAGACGGAAATCAACCTGCCCAAGGAGTTCTTCAAGAAATGGCTGGTAGCTGCCAACCAGGGCAAGCTGACGGTTGAGCAGGTAGAAGAGCACTACAGCGACTACGAGAAGGAACTGAAGTGGTCGTTGATCCGCAATAAAGTGGTGGAAGAGCAGGGTCTGAAAGTGTCGAACGAGGAAATCCTCGACCGCACCATGGACAAGATTCTGGCTCAGTTCAACATGCCGGAAGTAGGCGAAGAGCTGCGCGAATCGGTGCGCGGCTTCGCCGACAACTACCTGCGTCAGGAGAACGGCAAGAACTACGTACAGGAGTACGAAGCCATTCTGGCAGAAAAAGTGCTCGAGAACCTGCGTGGTCAGATTGTTGTGAAGGACCAGCCGATGACGGCCGAGGACTTCCGGAGCAACCCGCAAGCGTAAATCTGCGCTGGGGTTGATTCCCGCTAAAAAAAAGCCCTTACTTCGTCGGAGTAAGGGCTTTTTTCGTACCCTTGACTCCCCGGCTATCGGCCGGTATCAGCCGTACCAACCATCTCTCCTACCTTTTCAGTCAATGCTGAACAAACAGGAATTCCGCAAATTCGCCGTTAAGGGCCAAGGCCTGAGCGGCTTGGGTGTCGATCAGTATCTGCACCACATCGAAGGGCAAAGCAGCCATTTCGTCACGAACATGACGCGCTCGGTTATCGAGGAACGCCCCACGCGCTTCGCCGAAATCGACGTATTCTCCCGCCTGATCATGGACCGTATCGTGTTCCTGGGCACGCCGGTTGACGATTACATTGCCAACATCATCACGGCCCAGCTGCTCTTCCTGGAGTCGGCTGATGCCAAAAAGGACATTCTGCTCTACATCAACTCGCCCGGTGGCTCGGTGTACGCCGGCCTCGGCATCTACGACACCATGCAATACGTGGGTCCGGACGTCGCCACCATCTGCACCGGCTTGGCCGCCTCCATGGGCGCCGTGCTGCTGGCCGGTGGCGCCAAGGACAAGCGCTCGGCCCTGCCCCACGCCCGCGTGATGATTCACCAGCCCTCGGGCGGCGTGCAAGGTCAGTCGTCGGATATTGAGATTACCGCTCGCGAAATCCTCAAGCTGAAGAAGGAGTTGTACGACATCTTGGCCAAGCATACTGGCAAGACCTACCAGGAAGTGCACGACAACTCCGACCGCGACTACTGGATGCGCGCCGACGAAGCCAAGGAATACGGCATCATCGACGAAGTGCTGGAGCGCCACAAGCTGGAAAAGTAACTCCGCGGCGACGCTGAAATAATTAGAACGTCATGCTGAACCCCGCGAAGCATCTTTACCGCTTCGTCTGAAAGTAATTTTACTCTCAGAAGTTAGCGCGCAAGATTCCTCAACAAGCTTGGAATGACGTTCTTTTTTAGTTGCTCTGGTTTTTGCTGCTGATTCGCTCAGCCAGTAATTCAGGCCGTTCGGCAACAAAGTTTTAGCGGCAGACGGCCGCACATGCAACCGTCTCATTCTGAATGGTAACTTCAGGGTGAGACGGTTGTTCTTTTTGTAGAAGCTCGACGCATCGGCACTTTTAACGATGCGCAGGGCGTTTGCGAATTCGTACCTTTGAGACTGTATCGGCCTTGGTAAGGCTAATACAGTTAGTTTTTCGACTTTCCTTCGACAATGGCAGATATCACCTGCTCGTTTTGCGGCAAAAGCAAGCGCGAGGTTTCCATCATGATTTCCGGCATCAACGCGCACATTTGTGAGCGGTGTGTCGGGCAGGCGCAGCAGATTTTGAACGAAGAGAACAAGATTCGTTCGAACTCGAAGACGCCGAAGTTTAACCTCGTGAAGCCCCGCGACATGAAGGAATACCTCGATCAGTACGTGGTAGGCCAGGATGAAGCGAAGAAGGTGCTGTCGGTGGCGGTGTACAACCACTACAAACGTCTGATGCAGAAGCCCGCCGGCAAGGATGACGTGACGATTGAGAAATCAAACATCATCATGGTGGGCGAAACCGGCACGGGCAAGACTTTCCTCGCGAAAATGCTAGCCTCGGTGCTGCAGGTACCCTTCTGCATCGCCGACGCGACGGTGCTGACCGAAGCCGGCTACGTGGGCGAGGACGTGGAAAGCATCCTGACGCGTCTGCTGCAGGCTGCCGACTACAACGTGGAAGCAGCCGAGCGCGGCATTGTGTACATCGACGAGGTGGACAAGATTGCCCGCAAGAGCGACAACCCCAGCATTACCCGCGACGTGAGCGGTGAGGGTGTGCAGCAGGCCATGTTGAAGCTGCTGGAAGGCACCACGGTGAATGTACCGCCCCACGGCGGCCGCAAGCACCCCGAGCAGAAGATGATTACGGTGAACACGGAGAACATCCTGTTCATCTGCGGCGGCGCCTTCGTGGGCATTGAGCGCATCATCAAGAGCCGCCTGAACACCAAGCCGCTGGGCTTCGCCAAGACGCTGCTGGACGAGAAGGTGGACACCAACAACTTCCTACGCTACATCACGGCCCAGGACCTGAAGCAGTTCGGCCTCATCCCCGAGCTGATCGGCCGCCTGCCGGTGCTTACGCACCTGAACCCGCTGGACAAGGCCACGTTACGCATGATCCTGACGGAGCCCAAGAACTCCATCCTGAAGCAATACAACCGCCTGTTCGAGATGGAAGGCATCAGCCTGAGCTTCACCGACGAGGCCCTGGACTACATCGTGGAAAAGGCCGACGAGTACCGCCTCGGCGCCCGCGGCCTGCGTAGCATCTGTGAAAGCATTATGACCGACGCCATGTTCGACATGCCCTCGGTGACGGACACCACGGAGTTGATCATCGATCTGGACTACGCCCACGAGAAGTTCGAGAAGTCGCCGCTGAAGCAGCTGCGGGCGGCGTAAGGACTGATATAGCTCTTCCGAGCAAAAGACCTGAGTTTAAAGGTTACTTTAACTATTGACTTTGCAATGTCCGTAGCCGGAGTTCTGGACCTCTTCTCATTTGTAAAAATGATAATAGACCAAAATTTGACGGTCATGATGACAGCGTTCATAAGTGTAGTAGGTGGAGTAGCTCTCGTGGGAAGAACGGTTCCGGCTCCGTGCTAACAGGGCATTGAAAGCATAGAAGAAGTAATCTGAATTCAGGATAGAGAGCGGAGGTTCGAGTCCTCCACTTCCCACCAGACTCAAAAAGCCCCGGTAGAAATTTCTACCGGGGCTTTCTTCGTTAGTTTTTAAAAAATTAAGCTCAGGCCGTCAGATACCCGACCATTAACTCCGCCGCCTTATCTGCCGCATTAGTACGGCCCAGCTTCTCGCGGATTTCGGCGTAGCCAGCTTTTACTTCGGCAATGTATTTCTCGTCGTCGAGCACCTTGTGCAGCTCGGTGACGAGGTTACGGGCAGTGAAGTCACCCTGGATCAGCTCTTTCACCACCTCGCGGTCGGCAATGAGGTTGACCAGCGAAATGTACTTGACCTTGATGAAGCTCTTGGCCAACTGGTACGACACGGCGCTGGTGCGGTAGCAAACCACCTGGGGCACATCGAATAGGGCCGTTTCCAGCGTAGCGGTGCCGCTGGTGACCACGGCCGCCTTAGCGTGGCGCAGCAGGTCGTAGGTCTGATCCGTAACGATGCGCACGTTGATGCGCTCGAAGTGACGGTAGTAGGCGGGGTCGAGGTTGGAGACGCCGGCCACCACGAACTGGTAATCGAGGAAGGGCGGCAGAATACGCAGCATCTCGAAGAGCATTTCCTCGATTTCCTGCTTGCGCGAGCCGGGCAACACGGCAATGATGGGCCGTTCGGGGTCGAAGCCGTTGCGCTGGTGGAAGTCGTCGGCCAGGGTGTGCTCGTGCACGGCATCGGCGGTGGGGTTGCCGATGTAGTCCACGTCGTAGCCGAAACGCTGATAGAATTCCCGCTCAAAGGGCAGGATGACGAACATCTTGTCGACCAAGGCCTTGATCTTGTGGACGCGGCCCTGGTTCCAGGCCCAGATTTTGGGCGAAATGTAATAGAACACCTTGATGCCGTGCGCCTTGGCAAACTTGGCTACGCGCAGATTAAAGCCCGCGTAGTCAACCAGGATCAGGACGTCGGGTTTGGTGGCCAGCAGGTCCTGTTCACACTCCTTGAGGAAGCGCCGAAACTTGAAGATGCTGGTGGCCGCTTCCAGAAAGCCCATGATGGCCATTTCCTGGTAGCGGTGCACCATGGTACCGCCGGCTTCTTCCATCATGTCGCCGCCCCAGCACCGAAAGTCGGCTTGGGAATCGCGCTGCTTGAGGGCGCGCATCAGGCGGGCGGCGTGGAAGTCGCCGGACCGTTCGCCGGCAATGATGTAGTATTTCAAGGGTTAAATTGTCAAATTGTTGAATTGTTGAATGGTTGATATCTGCCAGTTCAAACACTGAATGACAGCCACTTGGCCATTTAACAATTTACCCATCTACTCGCCGTAGTACTCGACGAAGTTGCGTGGCGTTTCGTAAATCTTGATGCAGTGCAGCTTGGCCGTGCTGGTGATACGGGGCAATTCCCGCTCCAGAATTTCCCAGAAGGCCAACGCCAGGTTTTCGGTGCTGGCGAGCTTGCCCGCCATGAACGGTACGTCGAGGTTGAGGTTTTTGTGGTCGACGTGCTGGATGATATGCTCACGAATGAGCACGCTGAGGGCTTTCAGGTCCATCACGAAGCCGGTCTCGGGCTCGGGTTGGCCTTTGACGGTGACGATGAGGTCGTAGTTGTGGCCATGCCAGTTGGCGTTGGCGCAGGGCCCGAACACTTCCTTGTTGCGTTCCTCGCTCCACGTAGGATTGTAGAGCTTGTGAGCGGCGTTGAAGTGTTCCTGACGGCTGAGGTAAATCATGAGCAAAGAGGCAATTAGGGGCTTAGGAACGCTGCCGCGACGCTGGCGTCGTGCCGCGCCAATCGGAACACCGTCCTTAAGCCCCTTTTTTCCGCAGCAAATATACGAAGAACGGTACGCCGAACAGGGCCGTGACCAAGCCAACCGGTAAGCCCGCGGGCGGATTCAGCAGGCGGGCCAGCAAGTCGCAGCCGAGCAGGAAGGTGCCGCCGAGCAGCGTACAGAAGGCTACGTTCAGCCGGCCGGTGACGCCCAGCAGTCCGCGCGTGGCATGCGGTACAATGAGCCCGACGAAGCCCAACGGCCCGCACAAAGCCACCACGCCGGCGGTAATGCCCGACGACGCCAGCAGCAGCAGCCAGCGGGTCCGGCCTACATCGAGGCCAAGGGCAGCGGCCCGCTCCTCCCCTAGCAGCAGCACGTTGAGGTGGCGGCGCAGCAGCCAGGCGGCTACCATGCCCAGCAATACTGCCACGGCCGGCCCCCCCAGCAAGGGCCAGCCGGCCCGTTCCAGGCTGCCGAGGCCCCAGGAAATAGCGGCCCGCAGCTGCGAATCCGTTTGGGCCCGGAAGGTGATGAGCCCGCCGAAGGCATTGAGCAAAGACGACAACGCCACTCCGGCCAGCAGCAGCTGCGCCGGTATCAGACGGCCGCGCCGGGTGCCCAGGCCTATTACCAGCAGCGTAGCGCCTACGGCACCGGCTAAACACCCCAATGGCACTACCCACGGCGTGACGGCGCTGGCCGTGGGCAGTAAGATGTTCATCACCAAGGCACCGAGCGAGGCGCCGGAGGCCGTGCTCAGCAGGTACGGGTCGGCCAGCGGGTTGTTGACCATGGCCTGCATGAGGTAGCCGCTCAGGGCCAAGCCGCCGCCGGCCAGCAGAGCCAGCAACAGGCGCGGCAGGCGCAGCTCCACCAGCACCACATGCGCGGGGTTATTGGCATCGTAGTGCTGCAGGGCTTGCCAGAAGGTAGCATAATCGGCGCCGGACACGCTGCCTACGCGCAAGCCCACGAGCAGCAGCGCGGCCGCCACGAGAGCCAACACCAAGAACAGCAGCGGCGCGCGGTGGCTCATGAGGCAGGGTGCAGCAGGCGGTACAGCTCGCGCACCGATTCGACTATGCGCGGGCTGGGGCGGTCCATCAGGTCGCCGGTGACGGGGTAGATACGGCGCATGCGGTAGGCGGCAATGCGGCGCAGCTCAGGGTACATGCGGAAGAACGTACTGTCCATTTTGCCGAATCGGCCGCCGATGATAACGTCGGGGTTCAGCTTCAGTACGTACTCGCGTGTCAGAGCCGGGTAAGGCTGGGGAAACTCTTCCGTCAGCGCGTTCTGCCCGCCCGCCAGTCGCATTTTATCGGTGAAGACGGTATTGTGGCCGAAGGCGTAGATAGGGTCGGTAGAAATGATGGCCAGTGCCCGGGGGCGAGGTCCGACGGAATCGGCCGTGATGGTGGCCAGCTCGCGCGCCAGTGAATCGGTGAGTTGCCGGGCCTGCGTCTCGCGGCCGAGCAGCCGGCCCAAGTCGTTCAGGCCGCGAAATACGTCCTGCACCTTGCGGTAGCGCTGGTAGTACACGGGGATGCCCAACTGCTGCAGGCGGGCCGCATCGGCCGGGCTGGTAATGCCTTCCACGGTGAAGACCACGTCGGGGTGCAGGCCGACGAGCGTTTCAAAATCAAGCGGGTAGCTGTTCACGACGGGCTTGTGCAGCGCCGCGGCCGGATAGTCGCAAACCTGAGTGCGGCCAACGATGGTCGAGGTATCGGCCACGGCGTAGAGCATTTCCGTCATGGAAGCGGCCAGGCCCATGATACGCTGGGGGCGGGTGGGAATCGTCAGTGAGCGGCCGAGGTCGTCGCGGACGGTGCGGGGCTGGGACGCCGGGGCGGCCGGAGCCGTACGGCCGGAGTCGGTAGACGGCGAGCAGGCGGTCAGCAGCGTGCCGAACAGCAACGGAAACAATCGTCTTGTAAACATGGCCGGCAAAGGTAGAAGGCTACTGCCCACCGGTGTAGTCCTGGGCGGGCAACACGGCCGTAGAATTTGCGCCAAGATTAGCCGCCGCGTTTGTTTGCCCTCTGATTGTTTCCGCCCCAAACCCAGGCCTGGAAGCTGTCGGCACTGGCCGACGACGAAGGCAGCGTGCTCCAGCTGCGTGCTTTTTTCGGTCTCTTACATGAGGTAGAATTTCTCCGGCGCCAGCGGCTGCGGCACTTCCACTTCGTGCAGCAGCTGGCGTAGGTTGATTTCGATGGTACGCGAAATGGCCGACACCGGCGTATCGGTAGGCTTGTTGCTGAAAGGGTCCTGCAGGTAACGGGCCGTTTTCTCCAGCAGAAAAAAAGCCGATGCCACCACCGTCAGGGCCGGAATTTCGAGCAGCCCGACTTCCTCCACCAGCGCGAACGAGAGGATGATCAGGAACAAGTAGATGAACATATGAATAAAGAGGCGGTACATCACCGGAAATACCGTGCTTTTGATGCGCTCGGCCTGCCCCATCGACTCGCAGAGGCGCACCAAGGTGTTGTCGAGCTGCACTTGCTGGTAGGCATTGATGGCACCGGCCTGGCGCAGGCGGCGTAGGTCGTCGGCATGCTGGGCCAGCAGCCCCAGCGGCCGGTTACGCTGCGCTTCCAGCGCCTGCTGTTCCTCAGGGCTGATAAACGTGTCCAGGTCGGCCAGGCCATCCTGCCCGCGCAGGCTCCGGGCAAGGCTGTAGCACCAAGCAATCTGCCGTAGGCCCATGCGCCGCACCGGCTGGGCTTCGCTTTCCCCTCCGACCGGCTGACTATCAGCAAACTGCCGCAGCTGCAGCACCCAGGTACGGGAATCGTTGACGATGGCGCCCCAGACCTTGCGCGCCTCCCACCACCGGTCGTACGACTGGTTCAGGTTGAAGGCCAGCAGCAGCGAAATGAAGCTGCCCATGATAGTGGGCAATTGCACCGGCACTGGTGGCATGTAGTCCGCAACGTAGGTTTTGAGCACCACGAAAATCAGGGAGAATAACACTACCCGGGCCACGTCGCGCCGGATCTGGCGGAAGATGTAGCGGAAGGGAACCTTAGCTTCAATTAGCATTTTTGGTCTGTTTGCAGGTAAACGCGCTGATGCACGGCACCGCTAGAAGCTTACATGATAAGCGAGGAGCGGCAGCACTCATAGGTACGATGAGGATTTGGCTCTGGCCGGCATTTTCATCATTAAAATTGTATTAAAACAATATATCGACTTAAGTATAAGTACATAGCTGTACCTAAATCAGCCCTGAACGTGTGCGCCCAAAGGCTGACAGCAAAGGCATTACGCCACGTCACCCACGGCCTAAGGCACACCCGTGGAGCCCGAGTACGCCCGTGCGGCGAGAAACTGCGTACTTCGCACCACAGAAAACAACTCTGAGCTTATGATTATCGTGACGGGTGCAGCGGGCTTCATCGGCAGCTGCCTAGTGAGCCGGCTCAATGCCGATGGCTTCAACGACGTGGTGGCGGTGGACAACTTCTCGGCCGAGAAGAAGATGCCCAACCTGCAAGGCAAGCACCTGCGCGAGTTTGTCGACCGCAACGAGTTTGTCGACTGGCTCGACAAGCATCACGAAGCCGTGGAATTCATCTTCCACCTTGGCGCGCGCACCGACACGGCCGAGCAGGACAAGGCCGTGTTCGACCTACTGAACCTGAATTACTCGAAGCAGATGTGGCAGGCCTGTGTGCGCTACCAGCTCCCGCTGGTGTACGCCTCCTCGGCCGCCACCTACGGCTCCGGCACCCTCGGCTACTCCGACGACGAAGCCCTGCTGCCGCTGCTGCGCCCCCTGAACCCCTACGGCGACTCGAAGAACGACTTCGACAACTGGGCCGTGCAGCAGCCGGAGAAACCGTTTTTCTGGGCCGGGCTGAAGTTTTTCAACGTGTACGGCCCCAATGAGTACCACAAGGGCCGCATGGCTTCGGTGATATTCCACACCTTCCAGCAGGTGCAGCGCACGGGCTCGATGGAGCTATTTCGCTCGCACAACCCCAAGTACGCCGACGGCGAGCAGATGCGCGACTTCATCTACGTGCGCGACCTGACGGACGTGTGCGTGTTTCTGATGCACCACCGCCGCAACTCCGGCATCTATAACCTGGGTACCGGCGAGGCCCGCACTTTCCTCGACCTGGCCCTGAACACCTTCGCGGCGCTGGATAAGACGGCGGATATCAAGTTTAAGGATACGCCGGAGGACATCCGCGACACGTACCAGTACTTCACGCAGGCCGAGATGCAGAAGCTGCGCAGCATCGGCTACGCCCGGCCGTTTACGCGCCTGGAAGACGGCATCAGCGAGTACGTACGCGACTTTTTGCTGCCCGGCGCGTATCTGTAGCCCGGACCCCGGAAGCAGCCGGCGCCCGCCCCGCGGTGAGCATTGTCCGAAATTTTCTCTTTTTTCGGCGCTAAGGCCCGAGGTGTTCTTGGGCCGCAACGAGCTTACCATGCAGCGGCGTACCATTGTCATTATCGGGGGCGGCGTGGCCGGCAGTATGCTGGCCGTGCAGCTGACGCGGCTCCCGGGTGGGCCGTGGCCGCTCGACGTGCTGCTGGTGGAAACGCGCCCGCACCTGGGGCCCGGCACCGCTTACAGCAACAACCGCCCGGAGTGGCTGCTGAACGTGCGTAGCGGGGGCATGAGCGCCTTTCCCGACGAGCCGGACCACTTTGTGGACTGGTTGCAGCAGCACGGCATCGACAACTGCCCCAATGGCTTCTGCCCGCGCCAAACCTACGGCCGCTACCTGAGCAGCCTCGTGGAAGACACGTTGGCCCAGCCGGCAGCCAACGGCGTGCGGGTGCAGTGGCTGAACACGCGCGCCGTGGCCGCTGAGCCCGCCGCGCACGGCTGCGCCCTGCACGTAATTCTGGCCGACGGACGCCGCGTAGCAGCTGATACGGTGGTGCTGGCGCTGGGCAATTTTCCGCCGCCTATGCCCGTGCAGCCCGCCGACAGCTACCGGCAGCACCCACACTTCCACGCCAACCCGTGGGCGCCGGAAGCGCTAAGCAGCATCAGGCCCGACGAATCGGTATTGCTGGTAGGCACCGGGCTCACGGCCCTCGATACGCTGGTGGCTCTGCACAAGCAACGGCACCGCGCGCCGATACTGGCGGTGTCGCGGCACGGCCACTGGCCCGCGCCCCACGCTTCCAAGCCCGTGGTGCCCTACCCCAACTATTACGCCGATAAGCTGGCCGGCCTGCGCACCGTAACCGAAGTACTACGGGCCGTGCGCCGCCAAGTAGCCTTGGGCGTAACGGAGGGCTTTGACTGGCGGGCCGTGCTGGACGCGCCGCGGCCGGATTTTGGCCGGATATGGGCGGCGTGGCCCCGCGAGGAGCAACAACGCTTTCTGCGGCACTTGGCCACCCGTTGGTCGACGCTACGGCACCGCAACCCGCCCGCCAACGCTGCTATTCTGACGGAGCTACTGGACTCGGGCCAGCTACAGGTGCACCACGGCTGCGTGCAGCAGATTGAGCCGCGCGGAGAGCAACTGGCCGTGGAGCTACGCCACCGCACCCAGCACTCCTGGCTGGTGGCCGACCACGTGGTGCTCTGTACTGGGCCACTCATGGATTATCAGCACATCAACGACCCGCTGGTGACAAGCCTTCGCAATGGCGGCCTGCTGGTGCCCGACGCACTGCGCCTCGGCATCAGGACCAATGCGGCAGGAGCATTGCTGAACCAAGACGGGCAGGCTTCAGAGTGCCTGTACACGCTGGGCTCAGCGCTGCGTCCGCTGTGGTTCGAGTCGACGGCCGTACCTGAGCTGCGGCGCCAAGCTGCCGACCTGGCGGCTACGCTGGCTCAGCGCTTCACCAGCTCCAATGGGCAATTGCCCAGCGCGCTTCGGTTTGTATCGTAATGCTGCTGCTGGTCAGCGCGGCTTCGTAGGGGCTCGGCTTTAGCGAGCTGCAGCGTCAATTACCGTTTGGCAGGAATCGGGTGACGAGACGCATCTCAGAATAGGTCAGAAACACCGATAGGGCACAAAAAAAGCGGCCCCGCAGGGCCGCTTGATACATTCAGGTAGCGCGGAATTAGGCCGCCAAGTCAGATTCGGAATAGAGCGGGCGTACCTGGGCTTCGGCAACCACTGCGGGCAGGGCTTCTACCTGCTCGGGTTCTTGGCTACGGCGCAGGGCGCGCATAAGCAGGTAGCGGTACTTCTCGGCGTCGGCCAGGGCTGTTTCCACGGCGCGCAGGGCGTCGTCGTACGTTACCACGGGCACCATTTCAGCTTCTTCACCCGTGGGATACGTCAGGTGAAAAACCGGCACATTGAGGTATTCAGCAGATGTCTTCATATGGGCTAAAAGTCTGTTGTTCAGCGTCAGTATCAAAACACAAAACCTGCCTGTCGCATTCCAAACAGACGCTTTTAACCAGCAAATTTTAGCCCTGAATCACAGTACGTTACAAACTATTTTATCGACAGCACCAGCTTGCCGAACTGCTGCCCCTCGGCCATGCGGCGCAGGGCTTCTTCGCCCTCGGCCAGCGCGAATACGGCATCGATTACGGGCACGATGCGGGCTTCTTCGATCAGGGCCAGCAGGCCGGCAAAATCCTCCTCGGTGCCCATGGTGGAGCCCAGCAGATCCAGCTGCTTCCAGAAAATATGGCGCGGCGGCACGTTGGTCATGGTGCCGATAGTGCCACCGTAGAATACCACGCGGCCGCCCGGCGCGGCAGCTTCCACCAGCTGCGCTACGCCCGGCCCGGCGGCGCTATCCACGATGAGGTCGAATTGTCCGCCGGCCTGCTTTACCAGCTCTTTACCCCAGTTTTCCTGCCGGTAGTTGATGCCACCGCGCGCGCCTAGAGCCTGCGCACGTTCGATTTTGTCGGCGGAGCCGGAAGTTACCCAGACTTCGGCACCGCGGGCTACGGCCAGTTGCAGCGCCAACAGGGCTACGCCGCCACCGATGCCGGTGATAAGCACCCGCTCGCCCGCCTGCAGCCGGCCCCGCGTAAACAGCGCGCGGTAAGCCGTAGCACCGCCTAAGGGCAGCGCTGCCGCCTGCTCTGCCGACAGGTGCGCCGGGCGCGGGTGCGCGTAGCGGGCGGGCACGCTCACGTACTCGGCGAAAGTGCCGTCCTGCGGCAAGCCCAGGATTTTGAACTCGCGGCTTTGCGCCTTCGGGTTGTCGCCCCAATTATGGCCGGGGTTGATGATGACGGCCTGCCCGCGCAAAGTCTCGTCTGTACCCTCCCCTAGTTCGGCCACGGTGCCGGCCCCATCGGAGCCAAGGATAATGGGGAAGCGCAGCCCGGCGTACTGGCCCTTCTGAATCCAGACGTCGCGGTGGTTGAGGGCGGCGGCTTCCAAGCGTACCAGTACTTCGCCCGGCTGGGGCTGGGGCGTAGGCACTTCGCGCAGTTGCACGGGCTGGCCGATGCCGTCGAGAACAAGAGCTTTCATAAGAGAGTAAAAAGGCCAGTGCAGCTGGCCCAAGCGGTTTTAGCTGGTAGTAAACGAGGTTACGGTAAACCTGTTTACAGGAGAAACGTTTACAACAAAGCCCGAACGCCAAATCTTCTTGGCGCCGAAACCTACTGAAATTCCCATGGCGCTTCCACTCGATCCACTATTCACCTTCGAAGGTCCGGATGCCAATCCGGGCTTCCTGCTCGCCCAGGCTACGGCGCATTGGCAACGTAGCCTGGCGCAAGTACTGGAGCCGATGAATCTGTCGCCCAGCCAGTTTCTGCTGCTGGCTACCGTGCAGCGGCTCGGTCAGCAGCCGCAGCCCGTCACGCAGGCGGCCGTGGCTCAGCACGCCCACTACGACAAAATGACCACGAGCAAAATTGTGCGGGCCCTGGAGGAAAAAGGCTTTCTGCAGCGCCCAGCCAATGAGCAGGACGCCCGGGCCCGCAGCCTGATCCTGACGCCCGCTGGCCTGAAAACCGTGGTGCGGGCCGCCTGGGCGCTGGAAGAATTCGACCAGCAGTTCTTCGGCAAAGAAGCTACCTCACTGGTGCAAACTATGCGGGGCTTGCTGCCTTCCCAGGGCGACACCGATGCGCCTGCTGCTGCAACGGCTGCCTAAAGCCAGTTCCTGCTTAGCCCAAACGCGCCGCTGCCGCCGCGCCCCGAACCTACTGATCAAGCTCGGGGCGCGGCGGCAGCGGCGCGTTTGGCGGGTTAGACCGCCAGGAAGCGGGCTTTGAGCTCGGGGGTGGGCAGCCAGCATTCATCTTGCTTCCCAAACCAGCGGTAACGGTTGCGGGCCACGAAGCGGTACGCGGCGTCGCGCAGGACGCGGGGCAGCACTAGGCCAGCTGCCAACAGAGGCCAGCCCCCGCCTAGGTGCCGCAGAATGCGCAGCACGGCCGTGGAATGGGTGTAAGCCCGCCCGTTTTCGATGAGCACCACGGAATCGGGGTCGTTGGGGTCGGGGTTGATGCCGGCGGGCATAAGCCGCTGCCCGGCGGCCGACTGCAGGGAAGCGAACTGGAACCGGCCTTGTGGGTCGCGGCTGATAACGAACTGCACCAGCCCGTGGCAGAGGTTGCAGACGCCGTCGAAGAGAATCACGGAGGAATTGGGAAGCATAGCAGCGCGAGAACCAGAGCGGCCCGGGTGAGCAATACGCAACCGCTGCGGCGCGGTTTGGTTGAGGCCGCTTACGCTATGCACACCGACAGTGAGCGTATTTGAGGCCTTAAAGTTTGCAAAAAGCGTGCACAAAAAATTCCAGTTAAAATTCATCTAGGCCTCATAAAACGGCGTATAAGCCTCCTGAACAGCGCGCCGCAACGCACTAATAATCAAACGACACCACCACGATATGAACCGTACACGCATGATCTGCATGTCGGGCGCATTCAGCGCGCTGCTAGCCCTGGGTGCCTGCGGCAACGACAGCAATTCCAACGCTGGCTCGGGCACGGGCGCCGATGCTTCCGGCACGGAAGCCGGCACTTCAACTGACATGAACACTACCGATCCGGCCTCGACGGGCATGGAGCAAAGCGGCAGCGGCGCCTCCAGCACCACCAGCGGGGGCGGCGTGGGCAGCACGGGCGGCACTACTGGCGGCTCGACGGGCTCCGGGGCCACTACCAATGAAGCCACTACCGGTGCCTCCACGGGCAGCGGGATGAATACGGGCTCGGGCGGCGTAACCGGCGGCGGCTCGACCACCAGCGGCAGCACTACTTAACCAGTTAGCTTATCTGCTTTTACTGCAACTACTTTTTGGAAAGAGGAGGGAGAAAAAGGACGTCACGCTGTGGCTGTCCTTTTTTTCTTTTCGGTCCACTGGCTCGCTAGCTCAACCATCACCTTTCTGCCGATTTGTCGTAAGCCTTTGCGGGCTGCCTGCGCAGTGACTTTGGCCGCGGCGCTGCAGCTCAACTCCACCCGCTCTTGTCTTACCAACCCTCTCACCTAAACTGCTATGAAAAAGTCTGCTGCTTCCCCCCTAACGCTGCTTTCGGCAGCCGTGCTGAGCTCCTTGCTGGCGCTGGTGGCCTGCAACCGTGAAGCCACCTCCGGCGCCACTTCGGCCGGCTCGACCACCACGGGCACTACTTCCTCAGACTACAACAGCGGTAGCGGCTCGATGACACCCGCTACCACTTCGGGCACCACCACCGGCACTACTGCTGGCACCACCTCCGGTACTACTTCGGGCACAACAACCATGGGCGGCACGGATATGACCACCACGGGCTCGACCACTTCCATGTCGACTTCGGGCTCCACTACGATGAGCACCAGCGGTACTACCACTATGGGTACAACCACCGGCACGACCACGACAGGTACCACATCGGGCTCGACGACTATGGGCACGACCGGCTCGACTACGATGGGCACTACCAGCGGTACCACTTCCGGTACAACGATGGGTAGCACCACGGGTACCACCAGTGGCACTACCTCGGGTACGACCAGCGGCAGTACTTCTGGCTCGACTACCAGTAGCACCACCAGCGGCTCGCGGAGCACCACGAGCGGCAGCACTACCCGCGGCACCACGTCGGGCTCTACCACCCGGGGCACGAGCACGCGGGGTAGCTCTACTTCCGGCTCCACCACCAGCAGCACGACTCGCGGTACCACCACGCGCTAATTCTTACTCACTTTGCAGACCTCGGCCGAATTGCTAGACCGGGCGCAAGGGCAACTTCCCGACGCGGAGGTTGCCCTTTCTGCGCCTCCGCCCTCGCCCCTCCCTCCTTCGTCGCAGCCCGCGGCGCTGCCGCGCTGGCTGGCCGTGCTGCGCCGCCCCTTCGTGGTAGATGTGCGGGCCCTGGCGCTGATGCGCATGGCCGTGGCCGCGGTGCTGCTGCTCGATCTGGGCATTCGAAGCACCGATCTGGAGGCGCACTACACCAACCTGGGCGTGCTGCCGCTGTACGTGCTCTTCGAGCGCGCCTGGAATCCCTACGAGTTTTCGCTACACACCATGAGCGGGCTCTGGCAGGTGCAGGCCCTGCTGTTCCTGACGGCGGCGGCCGTGGCCGTAGGTCTGCTGCTGGGCTGGCGCACCCGGCTGATGACGGTGCTATCGTGGGTGCTGCTCGTATCGCTGCAAAACCGCAACCCCATGATTGCGCAGGGCGGTGACGATTTGCTGCGCATGCTGCTGTTCTGGGGGATATTTCTACCCTGGGGCCGCGTGTGGTCGAAGGACGCGCAGGGACGGCCCTCGCCCGAACACTACAGCTACTTCAGTGCTGCTACGGTGGCCTACGTGGTGCAGATTGCCTTGGTATACGTGTGCACAGCCTTTCTGAAAAGCGGCCCGGAGTGGCGCTCCGAGGGCACGGCGCTCTACTACGCCCTCAGCCTCGATCAGGTACTGATGCCCGGCGGCCGGCTGCTGTACCCGCACTACGATTTGATGAAGGCCCTGACGCACCTCACCTGGTACATGGAGCTGCTGCTGCCGGTGCTGCTGATTATCCCGGTGGCCACGCCGTTCTGGCGCGTCGTATTCGTCGTCACTATCTGGGGCTTTCACCTGGGCATCAGCCTGACGCTGTTTGTGGGGCTGTTCTTCCTCATCAGCTTTGCCTCGGTGATGGGCCTGCTGCCGACGCCGGCCATGAACTGGCTGGAGCGGAAGTTAGGTCCGCCGGTGCAGCGCTGCGCGGGTTACCTGGGCAATTGGCGGCAACGCCTGCCGCCCTGGCAGCTGCCCTGGCAGGTACAGGTGCAAGCTGATTGGCAGCCACATGTGCGCACCCATCGTCACTTTCGGCTGCTGCCCGCCCTGCGCGACACTGTGTTGTACGTGGTGCTGGCCTACACCGTCTGGTGGAATTTCGACGGCATCCTGAAGCCCGACTACACCATGCGCGAACCGCTGCGCTGGTTTGGCTACCTGTTTCGCACCGATCAGCACTGGGGCATGTTTGCGCCCACCGTGTTCAAGGACGACGGCTGGTACATCATGGAGGGCCGCACCAAGGACGGCCGCGTACTCGACCTGAACCGCGGAGGCCAACCGGTGACGTACGCCAAGCCGTATGCCGTGGTAGACCTGCACAAGAACGACCGGTGGCGCAAGTACTCCGAAAACTACCTTTTCGTCGACAATAGCTGGATGCGTGCGTATTACTGCAACTACCTGCTGCGCGTCTGGCACGAAAACCCCAACAACCCGCCCTTGCAACAGCTCGACGTGATATACATGAAAGAGGTGTCCTTGCCCAAGTACAAGGTGCAGGGCCCCACCCGCGAGGTGCTGTGCAGCTGCCAGCCCTAGCGCACCCTTCCCCGACGACTCCTTATTCCATTCCCTGCCATGCCAGAAGACCACCTGAACCACCTGAAAGCGCGCCCCAACCGCGCCACCACACCCGATCTGCAGTTTGTAGCCCCCGGCGTGTGGGCCCTGCGCAACGTGTTCGTCAACCTGTTCTTTGTGCGCCAGAGCCCCAACGCCGGTCCCTGGGTACTCGTGGATGCGGGCCTGCCTGGCGCCGCTGCCAAGATTCGGCACGCCGCCGAAACGCTGTTTGGCAACGGCGCCCGCCCGGCCGCCATCATCATGACGCACGGCCACTTCGACCACGCCGGGGCCCTCGAAACGCTGGCGGAGCACTGGGACGTGCCCGTGTATGCGCACCGCCTGGAAATGCCCTACCTCACCGGCCTCTCCAGCTACCCCCCACCCGACCCCACCGTGGGCGGCGGGGCCATGGCCTGGATGTCGGGGCTGTACCCCAAGCACCCCTACCAGGTGGGCCCGCGCGCCCACGAGCTGCCCGAAGACGGCTCGGTGCCGGAGCTGCCGGAGTGGCGCTGGGTGCACACGCCCGGCCACACGCCCGGCCACGTATCGTTCTTCCGTGAAAGCGACCGGGTGCTGATTGCCGGCGACGCCTTCGTGACGACCAAACAGGAATCGGCCATGGCCGTGTGGGAGCAGCGCCAGGAGGTACACGGCCCGCCCAAGTACTTCACCTGCGACTGGCGCGCCGCCCGCGAATCGGTGGAGAAACTGGCGCTGCTGCGCCCCGCAGTAGCCGCTACCGGCCACGGCATTCCGATGCGCGGAGCCGCGCTGCACCAGGAGCTGGAAGAGCTGGCTCAGCACTTCGAAGAATTGGCCGTGCCGGCGCAAGGCCGCTACGTGGATCAGCCCGCCTTGGCCGATGAGCTAGGGGTGGTATCGGTGCCGCCGCCCGCGAGCAACCCGCGCACGCCCTGGATCATCGGGGGCCTTGCCGCCACGGCGGGCATTGGCCTGGGCATTTGGTTGCGCCAGCGTCGCCAAGGCCGCAACAAGCACGTGCAACGCTCCCGCCGCAACCGCCAGCACCACCTGGATGTGCCGGCCAACAGCTACCCCACCGTAGACCCGTTTACGCCTATCGATGAAGAAGCCGGCTATTAGTCGTTTCTCTCCAGCCAATAACGCGGCCCCGCCTGGACTTGCCAAGCGGGGCCGCGTTGCTTAGCCGTGGTGGCATCTAGCGGGCTGATTCTGCCGGGTCCGGTAGCAGGTCGCAGTACCAGAAAGCGGCGCTGAACGGGTCCGGCTCGGCACGGCAACAATCAGCAGTGGCGTCCTCAGCATCGGGGGCTGCGGTGGGCTGATAAGTGCGGCGCACCTTTTCGCCGCGTTGCACCGCAATGGGCCGGCTGAAGTACGGCGCATCGTACACGAAGCTGTGGTACTCGCCGTTTTCGCCGCAGGGGTCGACGCCCGGCGGCAGGTCACGCAGAAAGTCGCGGTCCAGTTCGCGTCCGCAGAAGCTGGCGTCGAGGTGCTGCTCGTTGACGCAGACGATGATGGCCTTGAAGCCGAGGGCCAAGAACTCGGCCAGCACCTCGGTCGCGGGCTTGTGCCAGATGGGAAAGGCTGCCTGCCACCCTATGCGCGCCAACTGCTGCTCGCGGTAGACGCGCAGATCGGCCAGGTGCAGGTCGCCGAATATGGCCGTGCCAACGCCCTGCCGCCCCAGCTTGCTCAGGACGGTGCTCATGCGCTGCTCGTACACATCCATAGAAGGCATTTCGGGCAGCCAGATGGGCATCAGCGGCAAGCCAATGCGCTGGGCCTGTGCCTCCAGTAGCTCCGCGCGCACGCCGTGCATGGCCACACGACGGTGATGCTCGTTGAGCGTGGTGAGCAGGTGGGTGGGGCGCAGCTGCGGGTCGCGGAGGGCATGGTACAGGCACAGGGCCGAATCCTTGCCTCCGCTCCAGCTCATCACGGCTTGGGTAGGCATAGCGTGGGAATGAAACGAGGGCAAAGATGCACGGCCGCCGGCTTGCGCTTACTCTGTGCGGCGGCAGGTTAGCCATTTTTTGCGCGGCCTGCGTATAGGAATGCACGCACACCCCTCTTCCATACCAAAACCCTGCATCTGCTATGTTCTCTCCTTCTCGCGTGCTGGGCGCCGCCTTGCTACTTCTCCCGCTAGCCGCTTGCGACAGATCCTGGGCTCCCGGCATCGACGTCACCAATAATGATTCTTTTGCTACGGTTCCGCCGGCCACGCGCGTCGATACAGAGCGCGACAGCGTATCGGGCGGCGGCAAGGCCTACCGGCCCGTGGGCACCGGCTCGCTGGCTCGCTCGTCGGCGGAGGCCATCAGCTCGCAGCCCGGCGGCGACCCAAATACTTCCAAATTCACCGACGGCGGCACCACCGACGGTAGTAGCACCACCAGCGGCCGCAGCCTGACCAACCGGGGCACCTCCAACACGGAAGTACCGGGCACCACCCGCGGCCCGGCTACCGGCACCGGCGACGGCCGCGGCTCGCTGAATAACGCGCCGCGCCAAACCTCCCAAACGGCCGCCAGCCAAGCCGAGTCCAACGCGCCGCAACAGGCCAAAACGGGCACTGGCAACAACAACGGCCAGAGCAACAAGAACCGGTAAGCAGTAGCTCTGCTTACCTGCGGGGAGCCGCTTTGCCTGATGGGCAGAGCGGCTCTTTTCTTTGGCCTGAAGCTCATTTTCCGTATAACCCACGCTGAATCAGAAAGCCTTTTACAAGCTCAACTATTTGAAAATCAGTATTTTTACCCACATAATAGGTTAGATTATAGCATGTAGAAATGCGTATAACCGGGAAGACAAAAGCATTTTTTTCATCTGTAAAATCAAATTACATCATGCGTAAACCCTGGCTTCCGCTGCTACTAGGAGCAGCCCTATGCGCTTCGCCGGCGCTTACTTCCTGCGACGACGACGATGATTCTTCGGGCTCTACTACTAGCTCGACAACAGGTAGCACAAGCGGTACAACTTCGGGTACCACTACCGGAACTACCTCCGGCTCTACATCCGGCAGCACCACAGGCACTACGACTTCCGGTAGCACCACTAGTACTACCGGCACGACAGGTACCACCGGCACGACAGGTACTACGGGCACGACAACAGGAACCACTAGCGGTACTACCTCGGGTACGACTACAGGCACTACCTCTGGTACTACCAGCGGTACGACCACCGGTACTACTGGCACTACCACCAGCGGTACCACGACCGGTACTACCACAGGCACCACCAGCGGCACTACTAGTGGAACTACAACTGGCACCACCAGCGGAACTACTACCAGCGGCACGACTACGGGCACCACGAGCGGTACAACGTCGGGTACGACCAGCGGCACCACCACGGGCACGACTAGTGGCACCACGACTTCTGGCACGACTACAAGCGGTACCACCACGGGTACTACGAGTGGCACAACCAGTGGCACTACCACCAGCGGTACTACTACTGGCACCACCACGGGTACGACCAGCGGCAGCACTTCCGGCTCCACTACGGGCGGTTCCACCACCTAAGGCGTTCTGCCGTTTTTAGCTTAAAACACACCAGCCCGCCGGTAATCCGGCGGGCTGGTTTTTTGTGGGTGAATCGGGAGTAACTACGGATAAGTACTTGTCAGCAAAACCCGTGTTTTCTGCTGCAAAATCCTGGTAAAACTGGACAGGCTGGCGGCGTATACAGCTACAAACGACCCCAGCCTATGAACTCACCTCTGCCCCCCAAACAGTACTCGCGCTACCCGCAAACCAGCTCGGCGGGTAGCGTCGCCTCGCCTCGTTACACCTACAGCAGCTCCGCGTCGTGCACCGCCCAGTACCACCGCTACCGTTACGGCCGGCACGGTCGGCTGCCGCGCGAATCCGGCTTCAGCGCTTCGCCGCAAGATCAATAAGCGGCTCCCGCGTCAGCAAGCTTCCGCCGACCGCCCTGACCGCACCAGCCAGGGCGGTTTTTTATTGCCTGATCAGCAGCGGCCCCGCTTACCAGCCCACCAAATGCAACCGGCCCCGCCACCAGTAAGGTAGCGGGGCCGGCTGCCCGATGGCAGTTGTTACTGCTTGGCGGCCCAGGCATCCATTTTCTGCTCCAACACGGCCAGCGGCATCACGCCGTCCTTCAGCAGCTCGTCGTGGAATTCCTGAATCTTGAACTTCGCGCCCAGCAGTTTTTCGTACTTGCTGCGCAGCTCGCGGATTTTGAGCGCACCGATTTTGTACGACAGCGCCTGCCCCGGAATGGCCATGTACCGCTCGATTTCGGCCGTGGCACCCTGCTCGTCGATGGCCTCGTTGTCCATCATGTACTTGATGGCCTGCTCACGCGTCATGCCTTTGGTGTGCATGCCTACATCGACAACGAGGCGGATGGCGCGGTGAATTTCGTCGCCCAAAGCGCCCATGTACTGGTACGGGTCGGTGTAGAGACCTAGATCCTTGCCCAGGCTTTCGGTGTACAGGGCCCAGCCTTCGCCCATGGCTCCATACCACGCAAAGCGGCGGAACTTGGGCAAAGAGGTGTTTTCCTGCTGCAACGAAATCTGGTAGTGGTGGCCCGGAATGGCCTCGTGCAAAAACAGCGACTCCATGCCCGAGGTGGTGCGGAAAGTCTTCGCGTCGATAATCGGCACGTAGAAGATGCCGGGGCGCGAGCCGTCGGGGCTGCCCTGGTTGTACTCGGCCGAGGCGGAAGCTTCGCGGAATTCTTCGGTCTGGCGCACCTCAAACGGCGTCTTGGGCGTGCGGCCGAAGAGCTTGGGCAGGTTGGGCGTGATGCGGGCCTGAATGGCGCGGAAAGCGTTCAGCACGTCCTCGTCGGTTTTGTAGGGCGTGAATTTCTTGTCCGTGCGCATGTAGTTGAAGAAGGCGTTCAGGTCGCCTTTAAAGCCCACCGACGTCCGCACGCGCTCCATTTCGGTGCGGATGCGCTTCACCTCGCTCAGGCCCGTTTGGTAGATTTCCTCCGGCGTTTTGTCGGTGGTCGTCCAGTTGCGCACGTAGTAGCGGTAGATTTCCGGCCCGTTCGGAACGGCCGAAATGCCCGTGCTGCGGCGCGCGTGCGGCTTGTACTCCTTATCGAGGAACTCGCCGAGGCGGCGGTAGGTGGGCACCAGCTCGTTCTGGATGGCCGTGCGGTAGGCCTCCGTGATGCGCTTGCGGTCCGCTTCCGACACCGTCTTCGGAAACTTATTGATGGGCCCGTAGAACAGGCTCTTCGTCGGGTCGCTCACCACCATGGCCGTCATCTGCGGCACCATTTTCTCCACCAGCGGGCGAGGCAGCACCACCCCGGCCCGGATGCCGCGGCGCATGTTGCTGATGGCCGTATCGGCCCACACCGAGAAACTACGCACCCGGCCCAGCCAGTTGTCGTAGTCTTCGGCCGTCTTGAAAGGCTGCACGCCTTCGCCCGAGCCGTATTGCCCCATGGTCAGGGGCAGGCCCCAAAACTGCTGAAATGGTATCATCCACGTATTGTACTTCAGCCCCTCCAGGTTCATCTGCAGGTCGTACTTGAAGATGTCGTAGCTGATCTTGTCGTTGTCCGACAGCTTTTCGCGGTCGAACTGCCCGAGCTGGTCGAGGTACTTCTGGTAGTAGTCGTGCAGCTGCTGGCGGAAGGCCGCGGTGCCGTCGTTGGGCAGCTGGTCGTTGTAGCGGTTGTCGCCCTGCGAGGTGGCGTTCAGCGGGAAGAGTTTGGCGTTTTCTTCCCAGTAGTTTTCGAGCACCGAGGCGAAGTCTTTCACTTCCGTACCGGCTTGGGTGGTGTTCTGGGTTTCGTTCTTGGGCTGGTGCGAACAGCCCATCAGCAACGCGCCGGCCAAGGCACTGGCAGCGAGAATCTGTTTCTTCATAGTAGAGCAGGAAATACAAATAAGTGGGCTAAAGCTAGCTGCTTTTGCCGCACCTGCGCCGCGCTGGTCCTATTTTCTCGCGCCGGCCAGCCACAAACAACAAGCCCGCGGCCGGTAGCGGCCGCGGGCTTACTTAAGGGGCTATTGGCCCAATTTATTCCTGCAGGTAGAGCTTCTTGCTCACCACGCCGTCGGTAGTCACGGCCTGCACGATGTACACCCCGCTGCTGCTCTGGCGCAGCGGAATCTCGCGTGTCACGGTGCCGGTAGCCCCGTCGGGCAGCTTTTCGGTGTAGAGCAGGCGGCCCATGCTGTCCATCACGCGGAAGGCCTGGCACTGCGCGGCCGTTTGCATTTCCACTGTCAGGGCCGAAATGGTGCCGTACGCCGTCAGCTGCTGTTGGCCAGCACCGGCCTGCACGGCCAGCACCTGCGAGTAGTGCGCGGTACCGTCGAAGTCCTGCTGCTTGAGGCGGTAGTAGTTCAGGCCGGCGCGCATGGTGCGGTCCTGGGCCGAGTAGTCGCGGCGGGTGCTGGAGTTGCCAGCGGCGCGCACCGTCGTAATGGCTTCAAACGTGCGGCCATCCACCGAGCGCTCCACTGTGAACGAGTCGGCGTCTTTCTCCTGGGCCGTGGTCCAGGCCAGTTGCACGGCTTTGTTCTGGAAGCGGGCCGTAAAGTCGGTGAGCACCACCGGCAGCGGCGCGGACGTGCGGCAGGCGTCGATGGTAATGGCTTCGGCTACGCGGGTGTTGCAGCTCAGGCCATCGGTGGCGCAGCTATTCGGTGTGCCCTGCACGCACACCCGTAGGTTGGGGCCGAAAAGGCCGTTCAGGGCGCCGTTGCCCTGGGTGAGCACGCAGCCGCTGATCATCAGCGTGCCCGAGCCGGTAATAGTGGGGTTGCCCTGCCGCACCATCAGGTTGCCATCGATGTCGACGGTGGCGCCGGGTGCAATCATCAGGTCCGATTGGTTGGCCAGGGAAATGTTGCAGTTGGTGCTCAGCTCGGCAGTGGAGCTGATATCCGCATCGGCCTTATAAAAGCTCACGCTGTAGATGTCAAGCGTGCCGTCCAGATCGAGCCGGACCATGTCAGCGCCCTGTTGTTGCCCGAAGGTGAGCGAGTTCGGGCTGTTGCCATCGGTGAGCGAGCCGGTAGGCGTGATAACCAGCTTGCCGTGGTCGCCGGCTACGGTGTAGTCCCGGTCGAGCACTACGGCCGAGTTGATGATGATAACGTTGTCGCTGGCCTCGGCCCCGCTGCGCGTGGACTGGTTGGTGGGTACCGCGGCGCCGTTGCCGGATACTATCCACGTGTTCGGGTCGCTCCAGTTACCCCCACTCGGGCGCGAGGTGTAGGTGACTTGGGCTTGGGCAGAAACAACAGCGGCCAGCGACAGAGCCGACGAAAAGGCAAAACGGAGTATGGTGGAGGTCATGTGAATGCATGGTTTTGGGGAACAAAGGGTTGAAGTGGGTCATATGCAGAAAATGAGCGTGGTATTTGGTGGCTGTTACGAAAAGCTGTACTATTGAGATGAAATAAATTCGCGTTATAGTTACATATTTATATAACTATTTAAATTCGCGTTTATATTATCGTCCAATTTCCTGCGAGCCTCCGAAAAACTGAGAAAGGCTTGTATCGCCTCGTTTAAGCGCTTTCATTTGCTTGCGACGACCAAGCCAGTACAATCGCGGATTTTTGTTTTCGGAGTTATTTTTCCGTCCGTAACTAGCTGCCCAGCAGCACGCCAAGCCTACATACCGGCCTACTTCCCGCTCAGTCTTTTCGCATGGCTTCGTCCCCGGCCCTCTTTCGTCCCTACTTCCAGAATGCTGCGGCCAGCATCAGCTACGCCCCCAATGGCAACTACTTGGTGCTAAGCTGGAGTGCGGTCAAAGCCAGCCCAGAAGAGCTGCGGGCCGTGTACGAGCAGGCGCTGCGCGCCATGCAGCAGCAGGGCATCCGTAAAGTGCTCAGCAACCACGGCGCACGTCCGCCGCTGCCGGCAGCCGTCAGTACCTGGGTGGCCGAGGAGTGGATTCCGCAGGCCGTGCGCGAGACAGGCTACTCGCACTGCGCCGTGGTCGAGAACCAGTCGGCACTAGGGCGGTTGGTAGCCCAGTCCATCGGGGCGCAGCTGCCGGGCAAGCTGCTCACTTTCCGCTATTTTCCCACGCAGGCCGAAGCCGCCGCGTGGCTGGGCGCCCGGTAGCCGCGGTTATTTTTTGTGCTGCTTGAGGTACTCGCGGGCCTCGCGGTACTCTGCAGAATTTTTCTGGGCTTTTTCTTCCACCACGCTGTAGTAGCGGCGGGCCGTAGCCACGTCCCGCTGATCGGCGGCCAGGCGCGCCAGGTGGTGGTGGGCCAGCACGTAGAAGCCGGGGCCGGTGTCGCCGGTACTTTCGGCAAACACGATGCAGCGCTGGTAATACTCCCGGGCCTTGGCCACGTCGTCGTTGCGGTTTTCGTAGAGCCAGCCGAGGAAATAGGTAGCGTAACGCCCGCTGATGGCTTCGTAGCCCGGCAGGCCGCGGTTGAGCTTATCGAGGATGTCGCGGCTCATCCGTTCGCACTCGTCGTACTCGCCGCGGCTGTAGCAGATCAGCGCGTAAAAGCGCTGGAAGTAGGCGTTGTCGGGGTACGTGGTGGCCAAGCTTTTGGCCACGGGCAGCGCGGCGGCGGGGTCGCCCTCATCGTTGTAGAGGATCTTCATGAGGAAGAACCGCGCCTCGGGAGCCGTGTAAAAGCCGTTATCCGCGACGTTGCGCAGCTGCTGCAGGCCCAGCTTCTTGTTGCCTTTCGGGAAGAACAGCAGCACCGGCCGCAGCAAGGGGTAGTTGTCCGCAATCCAGGGCGCGTAGTAGTTCATCAGCGCCTGCCCAAACAGGAACTCCGGGCTCAGGCCGTTGGCTTCCTGGCTTTTGGTGAGGTAATCCAGCGCGTGCTTGCTGTAGACGGTAGCCTTGCGCCAGTTGCTGCGCTCGGCGTGCAGGCGGGCGGCAAAACCGTAGGCGGCCGAGAGGAAAAAGCAGGCCTCGTAATTCTTGTCGTCGGCCCGGTACAAGGTTTCGGCCTTGGTAATGGCCGTGTCCATGTAGGCGAAGAAAGGCTTGTCGTAGAGCTTGCTCTGCACGTTGGTGGGCACGATTTTCCACCACTGGCTCAGCCCGAGCAGGAAGTAGGCCATCGGGTGCTCGGGGTAGCGGCGGCGCAGGGAGCGGAATTGCTTTTCGGCCCGGTCGTACTTGAAGTTGTAGAGGTTGTGCACGGCCCCGTCCAGCTCCAGCTGAATGTCCCGGTCGAGCAACAGCCAGTTTTTGGTGTTCAGCGCATCGGGCAGCACCTCCACGTTGTCCAGCTGAATGTTGCGCACGGGCTGCTGGCGCGTGGTATCGGTCTTCTGTTGGGCCACGATGCCGCGGGCGCAGCCCAGGCACAGCAGCAACACGCACACGAACAGCCCGGCAGGGCGCTGAATCAGGGGCATAGGGGAGCAAATCGGCAGCACCGACATAAACGCACAACGGCCGGCGGGCAGTTCGGCCCCGCTAACATACGGGACCGAGGCGTTTACGGCCTCATCCACGGCCGAGGTTGTGGGCGCGGACATAACTATTCGGGCCAATGACCGGTTACACGGGCTTTCGTTTCCTTTTTCATTTACGTACTCGCATGGAATCCATCAGCGGAAAAATTGCCCTCGTGACGGGCGCAGGCAAGGGTATCGGGCGGGCCGTGGCGCTGGCCCTGGCTCAGGAAGGCGTAAACGTGGGCCTGCTGGCACGCACCGAAGAACAGCTGCGCGAGGTGGCCCGGGAAGTGGAGGCGCTGGGCGTACGCGCCGCCATAGCTACTGCCGATGTAGCCGACCGCGCCTCCGTGGAAGCCGCCGTGGCCAGCCTGCAGCAGGCGCTAGGCCCCATCGACATTCTCATCAACAACGCCGGCACGGCGGCTTTTGGTAAGTTTCTGGAACTGGAGCCCGAAGCCTGGGAAAACATCCTGCGCGTAAACGTGCTGGGCGTGTACTACGCCACCCGCGCGGTATTGCCGCAAATGATTGAGCGGCAGAGCGGCGACATCATCAACATCAGCTCCACGGCCGGGCAGCGCGGCGCAGCCGTCACCAGCGCCTACAGTGCCTCCAAATTTGCGGTGCTAGGCCTGAGCGAGTCGCTGATGCAGGAAGTGCGCAAGCACAACATCCGCGTCTCGGCCCTTACGCCGAGCACCGTAGCCACGCCGCTGGCCGCCGAGCTGAAGCTCACCGACGGTAACCCCGAAAAAGTGATGCAGCCGGAAGACCTGGCCGAGCTGATTATTGCCCAGCTCAAGCTCAACCGCCGCGTGTTCCTGAAGGAAGCCGGCCTATGGAGCACGAATCCGTAAGGCAGCAGAAGCAAACATGCCCGGCCGATGGCTGGGCATGTTTGTTCTTGTAATCACGCCAATGGGTGCCCGTTTATTGCGCTTTGCGGTCCAGGCAAAGGCGGTTTTGGTCGGCGTGGAGCAGGAGCAGGTAGAAAAATAAGCCGTGCACGAGTTGCGTGCCCAGCGTATCCCATTGTTCGCGCAGGCCCGTACCAAACACCAAGGCCAGCAGAATAAGCAGCCCGCCCACCAGGGCCCAGCGCGTAAACAGCCCCAGCAAGAGCAGCAGCCCTACGCTGAACTCCAGTAGTGGCAGCACCGTAGCAAAGGCTTCTACCAGCGCGCCGGGCAGCCAGGTATCGGCGAAGCTACTCACCATACCGGCCCGAAAAGCGCCCAACTTGGGTAGGCGCACCAGGCCGTGCATAAAGAAATTGGCGCCCATCAGCAGGCGGCCCAGCACAAAGGCTAGCTGCGCATTGGTCAGGTTCATAACTGGCGTTTAGGCTACACTAAGATTACGGAATGCGTTGGGGGCCCTGCCCTGCGCGGGCGTAGGCGTAGCGCGCCAGCGGCGTGGCGCGGTAGTAGCTTTCCAGGCCGGAGATGCACGCTGTGTCGATGGCGGCCAGGTCGAGGGTGCCGTCGGGGCGCAGGGCTTCGGGAGCTATGTACACGTGCTCCACGGTGCCGATGAGCAGCACCGTACCGTTGAGCTTGATGGGCAGCTCCTCGGCCAGGCGCAGCCCGATGCTCACCTGGCTTTCGGCCACGTAGGGCGCGGCAAATCCATCGCGGTACACGGGGGTAAAGCCGCAGGCGTCGAACTCAGATTCTTCACGCGGAAAGTTGGCCGAGGTGTAGTGCGCCGCCCCTGCGTGCGTAGCCGGCACATGATTCAGGGTGTAGCAGCCCGTAGCCCGAACGTTTTTGTAGGTGTGGCGCGGCACCGTAGTAGGGCGCGTCACCATGCCGAGCACGGCGGGGTCGGAGCCCAGGTGCACTACCGAACTGAAAATAGCCAGGTTGGTGCGGCCCTCGTCGTCGGCTGTGCCTACGAGGTTGGCGGGTTTGTAGCCGGGCAGGGCGTTGACGAGGTTCAGTCGGTAGATTTTCTCGAAGGCGTGGAGGTCGGCGGCGGTGAAGTGGTGCATGGGCAGTGGAGTATAGGTATAGTACCGCTTCGCCGGGTCATTGTTCTGCTCGCCAGTACGCCGCATTCAAGCCTTTGGCAGCCAACCGTCAGGCAGCAGTGACCCATCCGGCACGCGGCCATAGATATCCGATTCGGGCCTCAACGCCAGCCGATACGGCCACCGAGCCCGGCACCGGCCTCATTTGCTGCTTTTAGCCACTGCAGTAATAGCCGAATCAGCTACGCGGCGGCTGCCGACAGAAAAAAGAGAAAATGTTGTAGCCCAGCGAGTAATTCTGCCGTATACCCAGCTTGCCTCGCCACGCAGACGAGCCGCCCGCACTTCTTACCGCTATGTTTAAGCAAACTACCGCGCCTGCTCCTATCGCGCACCAGGGCCTGCCCCCGGCCCGTCCTTCCGATCCGCTCCGTGCTCCGCGCCCGCGCCGCTCCCAGCAGCCCGGCCAGGAGCCCGAACCTGCTCAGCCCGAACGCGCGCAGCCCCGCTCCGTGGGCCGCTGGTGCTAGGCAGCCTGCCACACGCCCATAACAAGCGGGGCCCGGTCAGCTAACTGACCGGGCCCCGCTTGTTTTTTGTCGGCAACAGCACCCGCTAGCGGGCTTGTGCCACGCCCGAGGCCTTCACCTCGAAGGTGAAGCTGCGGCTGCCAGCCAGGCCCGAATCGGCCAGCCCCTGCACCACTACCACGTACTTGCCGGCCTCGTCGGACGTGTAGAACTCCAGTTGCTGCCCACTGGCGGAGGAGGTCAGCACCTGAGGGTTCCAGTATAGCAGGTTACGCAAGTCGGGCAGGCGGCTTTGCTGCTGCTGGGCGGTGGCGTAGCGTGGGGAGTAGAATTCCCGCTCCCATTGCAGGCCCTCGTACTCCTGAACCAGGGCGCGGGCATCGGGCCGATAGCCAGCCAGGTCGCCTTTGTAGGTAGTGTAACTCACGATGCCGCTGTACATCAGCCCCGCTTGCATGAAGCGGCCATCCATTACCTCCAGCGTTTTGATCTTTAGCGGGTCCATTTTCATTACGCGGTTGATGTCGAAAAACGGCACCCCGTCGAGCAGCACCATGGGGTCATCGTCGAAGTAGGCCCCGCTGACTTTGTCGACTACCATGAAGTGGAAACCGTCCTTGCGTAGGCGCACCTGCACGCCCGGTACGTACTCGCGCATTACTTCCTCCATCACTTTGAAGCGCGTGTAATCATCGAGCCGGTACAGCTCCGAGGCCTTGCCGTAGAGGGAAACGCTATCGGCCAGCGGCTGGGCAAATGCGCTGAGCGGTTTGCGGAAGTACGCGTTCTGGGCCTGCATCTGCAGGTGGCGCTGCGTCAGCTCGGGGCGGTACAGTTCGGGCAGGGCCAGCCCGGGCGCCGGCCGCGGTACGAACACCGCCGAAAACGGATTGTGAATTTCGAAGCGGTAGATGCTGTCCTGCCGGGTATTGGTTTGCAGCACCAGATTTTTGGGCCCGTATAAGTCCCGCACCTCAAAGTGTACCGCGCCGTTGGCGTCACTCAATGAGCTGTACATGCGTACGGGCACGCCGGGCGCGGCCAGATAGGCTGGAATTTGCGCCGCCGGCTGGTTGGTATGTTTATTAAACACGCGGCCCTGCACCAGGTGCCCGTTGAATTCGGGTACGTATGGCCGCGGTAGCGGGCCGCCGGCCAATACCTTGTCCCAGCTAAACCGGCGCCAGCCCTGGGTTAGCATCAGGTTGTCGGCGGCTTCATCGGCCTCAGCGGAACTATCCCGGAGGTAATAGCCGGGATTTTCGATGACCCCGGGCAAATCCGAAGTAAGCCACAGGTAGCTGCTGATATCAGCGGCGGTGGCAGCCCTAGTAGCCAGCGAATCGAGTCGGTACACGGCCACCGACAGGTTAGCCGGCGCCTCCGCGCCGGTGCCGTCGTTGGTGCGTAGGCTCAGGCTTACCTTGTCGCGGGTGCCGTACTGGCGGCGGTCGGCGGCGGCGCTGATGCTCAGCTGCGCCTTGGGCCGCTGGAAATACAGCCGCTCGCACACCGGCCGCTGCTGCGCATCGAAGGCGGTGAAATGCAGCACGCCCTCGGGCAGCCGGCTTTTGTCCAGCAGCAGTTGCCCCTGGCTGTTGGCCAGCGGCAGGCTCGTCGCCACGAAGGCCTGCTGGCCAGCATGGCCCAGCACGTATACCGGGCCACTGGCTGCGGCCGGCCCGCTGGCCCGCACCGATAAGCTCACCTGGTTCGGGCCGGCGTCGTCCAGGCTCAGCACGTAACCCTGCTCGTTCACGGCCGGCGCCTGGCTGGTTACGGTCTGCTGCCCCGGTAATTTTACCACCGCGGTGTACGCCTTGCCTGCTTCGGTGGGCGTAAAGGCGAACCGGCCCATGCCAAACTTCAGCGTTTTGAAGCGCGCCACTACCTTATTCTGCGGGTCCAGCAGCACGCCTTCTGCGTCCAGGCCGCGGCCAGTTTTGTCGGCTACCTTGAAGCCCACCTTGCTCGGCAGGCCCTTCACCAGATTGCCGCCTTCGGGAAAAAACTGCACGTCGATGCCCGCCGAATCGGCGGCGGCAGGCAGCCGCTCCGCGAAGGTGTTGACCACCGTCACCGTGCTGTGGAAGTAATACTCCGGCCCGAAGTTTTTCATCCAGTTGGTATAAGCCCGTACCGTGTAGCGGCCCGAGGCCAGCGTGGCCGGCAGCTGAAAGGAGCCGTGCCCGGCAGCCTGCTTCAGCTCAATTTTGCCCTGTAGCACGGGCCTCTGCTTAGCGTCGAGCACCTCCACGTAGGCCACCTTGCTGAGCGGCAGCGGCTGGTGCCGGGAGCCGGCCACGGCGTAGAGCTTAAACCACATGATGTCGCCGCCCACGTACAGGCTGCGGTCGAGGTGCAGAAAGAGCTTTTCGTGCGCGTCCTGCTGGCTGTAGTTTTCAAAAGCCTGGGCTACGGGTAGCGCCGGGGCCGGCGCCTGGGCCCAGGCACCGCTGGCATTCAGCCAGGCCAGCCCAACCGCTGCGCGCAAGCCCATCCGCACGATGCCTGCCATGGTATGTGGTCGTTTCGGGTTCATTCTTTCTAAATCTTAGCGCCAGAAGCTGGGGCGCACATTGGTGCCGCGCTTGCGGCAGTCCACGCATTCTGGGGTGGATGCGGTGTAGCCCAAGAGGGTGCCCTCCGCAGAATATATTCCTTCAATCGGCAACCAGACAAAGGAGGAGAAGGCCCCCCGCACGTCGCGTAAGTACACATCCCGCGTCAGCTGGCAGCTCTCATAACCCGTGTCGAAAGACAGCCACGGGCGCGGCAGCTCGGACCGGTCGATAAACAAGCGCTTTTCGGTGGTCGAATAGGCCCCGACGTATCCCAGCACCGGCTGGTCCGGGTCGTTCAGGTCGTGCACGTTGCCGGTGAGCTGCGAGGGCAGCGGGTCGAACAAAGTGCCGATGTTCTCCGTGTTCTTGCGCAGCAGGTCCCAGTACGCGTATTCCTCGGCCGTCTGCGCGTGCTGCTTCACCAGGATGCTGTACTTCACCTGCAGCTTGGCCGAGCGCTTCGGCAACGTGGTAAGCGGCAGGCGCGACACCACCGCCTGGCCGAGCTGCGTGGTGTTGGTCAGGCGAATAGTGGTACTAGGCGCCGAGGTCCAGCAGCGATAGATGTCCTCCTGCCGAAACTGTATCTGGTTGTTCTTCCACTCGAACAACGACCGGTGGGCCGAGGTGAATTCCCACGTCTCGTCGAAGTCCCAGCGGTAGTACTGCGCTTGGTTGTTCGCGTCGTGCGTGCTCACGTTGATTTCGACCCCATCGTCTGCGACTTGGAAGCCAAGGCTGTCGATTTCGGGCGTGATGGTAACGGCCGTGTAATCGGAAGCGTATTCGCGCCCGGCGGCGGAGAATAAATGCAGGCGGTACTTGCGGCCCGCGGCCAGGGTTTGCGCCGGCGAGGTGTAGGTACCAGGGGCTGAGGCAGCTTCATTAAGCGTAATGCGGCTGCCGGCCTCGTCCTCGATGTACACCCGCGCCCGTGCCTCTACTGGCGGCTGCCCAGTGGCTTTTACATCGAAGCTTCGGGAGAGTTTGATCGTTGAAATACCCCGGGCGTTGATGTAGCCGTCCACCACCAGGAGCCTGTTGTCGGCGTCCTTTAATTCGGGGTTAAACGGATCAATGCAGCCGGCCAGAGCCACCACTGCCCACGGCAACATCCGCGCCACCCGGCTCTGTACCTTACTGTTCAAATGTCGCATAGGCTAGTATTTCGATAATAAATACCCTGGGTCGGCAGCGGAAACGTGAGCAAAACAGGGACGAATTATTCAAGCAATAATACCGGGTGCTGAGGCAGGCAGCTTCAGCGCCAGAAGCCGGGGCGCACATTGGTACCACGCAGGCGGCAATCCGTACAACCCGCCGAGCCAGAAGTATAGGCGATGATGCTACCCTGCCCATCATATAGGGCTTCGAGGGGAAGAACCGCCGGGCTGGCAAACGCCGCCGCTACGTCGCGCACCTCCACGGTGTCAGGCGGGCTGCAGCTTTCGTAGCCGGTCTCAAACAAGCGGCCATCCTGGGGCAGTTGCGCCCATTCGATGAAGATGCGCTTCTGGGTTTCGGAATAGGCCCCGACGTATCCCAGCACCGGCTGGTCCGGGTCGTTCAGGTCGTGCACGTTGCCGGTGAGCTGCGAGGGCAGCGGGTCGAACAAAGTGCCGATGTTCTCCGTGTTCTTGCGCAGCAGGTCCCAGTAGGCGTACTCCTCGGCCGTCTGCGCGTGCTGCTTCACCAGGATGCTGTACTTTATCCGCAGCTTCTGCGACTTCGCCGGGATGGTTATCAGCGGAAGCTTTGACACTACTGTTTCGCTGAGCCGGCTAACGTCGGCTAGCCGAATGCTGGTGCTCGGCTGTGATATCCAGCAGCGGTAAATGTCTTCGCCTCGCCCCTGAAGCCGTCTGTTCACGTACTCAAGGTACGACCTGTAAGCCGAGGTAAATTCCCACGTTTCGTCATAGTTCCAGCGGTAGTACTGCACTTGGTTGGTGTTATCGTGCGTACTCACGTCGATGACGACCCCGTTGGAGGTGGAGGCCCACGCTACCGAGTCAATTTCTGGCGTATTCAGCGCGGCCGTGTAGTCGGAGGTGTATTCCTTGCCGGCGTTGGTGAAGAAATGCAGGCGGTACTTGCGGGCCGGGTTGAGCACCTGCGAGGGCGAGGTGTAAGTACCAGGGGCCGAAGGGGCTTCGCTAAGCGTGATGCGGCTGCCGGCCTCGTCCTCGATGTATACCCGTGCCCGCGTTTCGGTCGGGGCCTGTCCGCCGGCGCTCAGGTTGAAGGTGCGCGAGAGCTTGATGGTCGTCACGCCTTTGGTGTTGATGAACCCGTCCACCACCAGGTAGTTTTTGTTGGTGTCGGCCACCTTCGGGTTGAAGGGGTCGATACACCCGGCGGCCAGCAGCAACAGCCCCCAGGCAAGCAGGCGAGTTGTCCGGTATAATGTGCTTTGCATCCTAGAAGCGGAAGTTATAAGTAACTGTGGGGATGGGTTGGCCGAAGATGGAAAGCTGGTAGCCGTTGATCTTACCGTTTTCCGATTTAAAGTAGACCGAGTACGGGTTCTTGCGCCCCGTCAGGTTGTACACGCCCACCGTCCAGGAGCTGTGGGCCAGCTTTTTCACCTTGTGGTTGCCCTCGATGTTCAGGGCCAGGTCGAGGCGGTAGTAATCCGGGATGCGGTAGGCGTTGCGGTCGGAGTAGAGCACGCGCAGCGCGTTGCCCACGTAGTACTTGGCAATGGGCAGGGTGATGGGCCGCCCGGTGCTGTAGTTGAAGTTGAGCGAGGTGCTGAAGCGGCGGCTGAAGCGGTAGTTACCGATCATCATCACGTCGTGGGGCTTGTCGAAGTTGCTGGGGTAGTACTGCCCGCCGTTGATGATTTCCGAGGGAGCAATGCCGTTGACGCGCACCAGCGAGCGGGAGTAGGTGTAGCTCACCCAGCCGTTGATCTTGCCCGTGAGCTTGCGCAGCATCACCTCCACCCCGTAAGCCTTGCCCTGGGCGTTTATCACGTCCTGCTCGATGTTGTGATTCAGAATCAGCGAGGCGCCGCTCTTGTAGTCCACCACGTCGCGCAGCCACTTGTAGTAGGTTTCCACCGAGGCCTCGATGGTGTTGTTCTTGAAGTTGCGGTAGTAGCCCAGGGCCACCTGGTCGCCCACCTGCGGGCGCAGGTTCACGTCGCTCAGCTTCCAGATATCGGTGGGCGACACCGAGGCTGTGTTGGTGAGCATGTTAATGTACTGGCGCGTGCGGTTGTAGCTGGCCTTCACCGAGGAGTTGTCGGTGAGGGCGTACTTCACCGAGGCCCGGTACTCCGGCCCGTGGTAGGTAGCCATTACCTGCCCCGGCTTGTAGCGCACCGTGTCCACGATGGTGCCTTCGTTGCGGGGGGCGCCGGCCGCGTAGCGCGGCACGTCCTTCGGGCCCAGGGCGTGGTAGAAGGAGTAGCGCAGGCCCAAGGACACGGCCAGGCGCGGCGTCACGTCGATGCGGTCTGACACGTACAGAGCGCTTTCCAGCCCCTGCTCGCGGCTAAGCACATCCGTCTTCACCAGCGACTCTGCGCCCAAGGGGCGCAGGCTGCCGGGCGCCACCTGGTAGTGAATCGCGCTGCCCCCGAACTCGATGGTGTGCTTGGGATTGAGATAGTAGCTGAAGTCGAGCTGGGCACTAGTTTGGTTCAGGCTGTAGCGCAGCTCCGAGGAGTTGACGGGGTTTTTCTCGCTGCGGATGTCGTACTCGTAGTGGCTAAACGCCGTCGTGGCGACGCTGTAGAGGCGGTTGTTGTAGATGTGCTTCCACTTCAGGCTCGCGTTCTGGTTCAGGTAGCGGTACGTGGTGTCGGCCGCCAGCCGGAACTTGTCGCGGCTGAGGTAGCCGGTCAGGTACACCGAGTTCTTGTCGTTGATGTCGTAGCTCAGGTGCGCGTTCAGGTCGTAGAACGAGGCCGAGCTTTCGCGGAAGCTCTTGTTGGGCAGCCGCTGCAGCAGCCAGTCGGAGTACGAGGAGCGGCCGCTGATGATAAACGAGGCTTTGTCCTGCAGAATAGGTCCTTCCAGCATGAGGCGGCTGGTGAGCGGCCCGATGCCGCCGGCCCCACCCAGCTTCTTGCGGTTGCCCTCGCGGGTGGCAATGTCGAGCACCGACGAAAGGCGCCCGCCGTACTTGGCCGGAATGGCGCTTTTGTAGAGTTCCACGCCCTTCAGCACGTCGGGGTTGAAGGCGGAGAAGAAGCCGAACAAGTGCGAGGGGTTGTACACCGTCGCGTCGTTGAACAGGATCAGGTTCTGGTCGGTGGAGCCGCCGCGCACGTTCATGCCGGTGCTCCCCTCGCCCACCGATTTCACGCCGGGCAGGGTGAGCACCACGCGCAGGATGTCCGTCTCGCCAAACGCCGTGGGCACCTGCTTAATGGTCTTGATGTCGAGCTTCTCCAGCCCCATCTGCATGCCCGACACGTTGCGGTCCTTTTCGCCCTCGATGACCACCTCCTTGAGCGGGGTCACGTCTTCTTCCACGTCAATCTCCAGCTTGCCGTCGTTGCGCAGCACCACCACGCGCCGGGTGTTCTTGATGCCGATGCCGCGCACCATGATGGCGTGGCGGCCCAGCGGCAGGGTCAGCGAGTAGTAGCCGAACTGGTCGGTGGAGGCCCCTACGCTCGGCGACTCCACGTACACGCTCACGCCCACGGCCGGTTCGCCAGTATTGGCATCGCGCACGTGGCCGGCCACGGTGGCCTTGCCGCTGGGGTTGGGCGTCTGCCCGATGTCGTACACGCGGCCTTCAGCGTTGCGCTTGGTGCGGGGCTTGTTCAGCGCGTCCAGCGGGTCGTCGCCCCCGGGAGCGGTGGCTACGGATCCGTCGGTAAGCGGCTGGAAGAACATGGGCGCCAAGCCCGTTTGCAGGGCTTGGCCCGAGGTGATGTACACCCGGCTCTGCTCATCGATGGCGTAGCGCAGGCCGCCCTGCTTAAACACGGCATCGAGCACGGCGGGCAGCGGCTGCTGTTCCACCGTCAGGTTGATGCAGAGGCTGTCCACCGTCAGGGGCTCGAAGTGGAAGCGGTACTTGGTCTGGCTTTCGATCTGCTGGGCAAACTGCTCGAAGGAGGCGTTGGCAAACCGGGCGCTGATCAGGGTGTTGGTGGGCTGCTGTGCCCAGACCAGCTGCGCGCTGCCCAGTAGCCACAGCCACAGGCCCAGCCGCAGCAGCGCCCGTAGCGGATTCGAATCGTTGGAGTTCATAATGCGGCGGGAGCAGATCATTTTCCGGGGGCGCTGGCTTGGTTCAGCTGATCGTAGTAAGCCGTCAGGGCCACGATGGAAGCGAGGCGTTGCTCCTTGCTGAAGGCGAGCTTCTGCTCGCTGGCGTACTTCTTCAACTCTTTTTTCCGGTCGCCGATGGCGGCCAATACCGAGCCTTTTTTGGCCACGGGGTAATAGGTGCCGTTGCGAACAATGAAGTACCGGTCGACATTGATGAGCACCTTGTAGTACACGCGCTGCTCCAGTAAATCCTGCGTGGTCTTGCTGTGCCGGGCCAGGGCCTGCAGTCCGCTTTTTCCGGCGTACAGCACCTCATAAAAGCCCGTGGTTACCGAGCTTTCCGCCGCCGGGTCGGCCACGATGCGCTTGAACCGGTGCCCGTCGATGGTAAAGCTTTCCACCTCTTCGCTGAGCAGCATCAGCTTGACGGGGCTGTTGTAGCTGTTGGTGATCAGCACATCGAGCCGAATATCGTACTGCAGCGGAATGTTGACGAAATCGTAGCCGTTGAAGCGCACGCTCCCGTTCAGCTCCTCGTTCGACAAAAAATACTGGTGCCCCCTGGAGTTGGCGGGCAGGTAATTCGTGTACAGCAAACCGGTGTACAGCGCCGCGCCGCCCCCTACCGCCGTGAGGTAACGCTGGTGCATGTTCTGGACGGTCGAGGCCAGCAAGGAGGAATCGGCGGGTGCGGCCTGCGCCCAGCTACGGCTGCTGAGCGCAGGCAGTAGCAACAGGGTACAGCCCAGAAGTAATCGTCTACCCATACAAAGAGGACTTAAGCCTATTGAGAAGAAGCTACGAATGAATTAGTTAACGACGGAGCAGAAGCAGAACAAGCGGCGGGCGTAGTTGGCGAAACCTGATACAAGTGCTATCGAGCTGATGAAAGCCTTCACCGCCGGATGATGAGCAGTAAACTTATGGTTCAGGTTGCTTTGCGCGGCACTGCGCACTTATAATTCTTTAATAATTACAACTTATTGCCCACGCCCGGTGCAGTTGCCACCACCTAGCCCGTGTCAGACGGCCGCCACGTTTACCCGGTCGCCGTGGGCCATGGGCTGCGAGGTGACGGTGAACCACAACTCGGCGGTGGCCTGGTTCAGGATGCGGTGGCGCAGGCCGGCGGGCACGTGCAGGCCCTGGCCGGCGGTCAGCGTAAGCCACTGGCCCTCTATCTCGAAGGTGGCAGTGCCGGCCAGCACGTAGAAGAACTGCTGGGCCCGCTCGTGGTAGTGGTACTGCTCGGCGGTGCCGGGCGGCATGCGCTCCTGAATGACGCTGAGCTCCGGGGTCTTGACCAGGTGCCAGCCGTCGCACTGGTCGCCCCAGCGGTAGTGCTCGGCGGTGGCCGTGTGGCGCAGTAGGTCGGGCAGAGGGGTATGCATCGGTGAATAGCGGACGTGAAGCATAAACTTAACACCTTCTGCCTCGCGCTGCGTGTGGGCGCATCCCGGGTCACTGCCAGACAGCCCAGCGGCACTTGGCTTACTCGGCAGTGCTGGCCGCCTTTCCTCTCCGACCAACGAGCTTTTTCGAACTAAAACCGCGCTGCTGCGTAACTGAGGCGGTTTTTAGCTCATTCATGCACCGCATTATTTACGTCAGCACTGCCACCGAGCCGTTTATCACCGATAAGCTCCGGCAGCTGCTGCACCAGTCGCGCCTGAAGAACGCCCGCTACCACGTAACGGGGGTTTTGCTCTACCACGAGGGCCGCATCATGCAAGTCCTGGAGGGGGCGGAGGCGCCCGTGCGCTACCTATACGAGCTGATAGCCCAGGACCCGCGCCACGCCGGCGTCATCAAGATAGCCGACGAGCCGGTGGCCGCGCGCAGCTTTGCCCAGTGGCACATGTCGTACTGGGAACAGGAGCCCGATGAGCTGGCCTACGCCGCCGGCTACATTCCGCTGCAGGAGTGGCTGCTGCCCGAAGGCCGCTTCAGCGAAGCCGACCAGCTGCTGCTGGAAGCCCTGCGCGCCTTCGTAACGCCGCAATTAGCCCCGTAAGCGGCCCCGGCCAGCGGCGGCCGGTGAATATGCGGGGTACCGGGGCACGCTACACGTGAGCGGCTGCATCGGCAACACAGTTCAGAAGAAACCGGCCTTAACAAAACCGCCCGCCGAGCAAGCTCGGCGGGCGGTTGTAGCATGTTGCGTACGGCGGCCCGTCACTTTGGCCGTCGCCCTTACTGCACCACGATGCGCTGCGTTTCCGTTACGTCGCCGGTGAAGCGCAGCAGGTACACGCCGGGCTTGAGCTGCCCGCGCGGGATGCTCAGCGTGCTCTGCTTGTCCACGCTTACCTGACTTACCGTGCGGCCAACGAGGTCCAGCACGTCGATGCGCTTGACGTGGGTGGGGTTGGCGCCCAGCTTCACCATGATCTTATCGGCGGCGGGGTTGGGGTACACCTCGATGACGTGTTTGGCGGCGGCCTCGGTAGCAGCGGTGATGCGGCAGTTGGTAGCGGCTGGCCCTTTGCCCGCAATGGCCGTGGTGGAAGTAGCAATGACCACCTTATCCAGCTGGGCGCTGCCGCCGGTGTTGTAGCCAATGGTCAGCGTGTGCGGACCCACCGTCAGGGCGCCTTCCTTCAGCTTCAGCCAGCGCCAGCCGGCCGTGGTGCCCACTTCCTTCACGCTCACGTCGTCGATGTAGTAGGTATTTGCCACCTGCCCCATGTCGAACAGGAAGGTGGTGGAAGCCAACGACGTGGTGATGGTCCAGGTAACCTGCTGCCACGTCGTGCCGATGGTCTGGTCGGCCTGGTACTGGGGGCTGCTGGGGCCGGTGGAGAGGCGGATGGAGCCCCCGGCGTTGGCGGCCCGCACCCAGTACGAAATCTGGTATTGCTTGCCGATGGTGGTGGGGAAGGCCGCGCTGGTTACCTGTACGCGCCACTGGTTGCCGGGCTGGGCGGTGGGGTTTACCACTTTCATCGAGCCGGTGCCGCTGTGGGCTTCCGCCGCCACGGTGTTGGCCGTGATGGTGGCGCCGGTGGCGTTGAGCGTGGTCCAGCCGGTCAGGCCGTTCTCAAAGCCGGGGTTGGTGGCCAGCTGGCTCGTCACGGCTTGGAAGGCTTCGTTGTCCACTTTCACCCAGTAGCCATACTCCTCGGTAGCCGGTACGTTCAGGCGGGCCAGGTAATTGTAGGTGGCGGCGCTGTCCACGGTGAAGGGCATGGTCAGCAGAGCCGCGGCGGCCGTGGGGGCCGTGGTGGGGCTGCTCAGGCCGCTTTGCACCCGTACATAACCACCGTTAGAGGCCGAGGTATCAGCCATCACGCTCCAGTTGGCGCCCACCGTGGCGCATTCGGCTTCCAGCCAGTAGCGCTTGCCCAGGGGCTCGGCCTGCAGCACGGGGTTGCCGCTGCCCCACCACTGGTACCAGCGGCGGTAGTTCAGCTGCGGGTACGGGTGCACGGTAATGTTGGTGTTGGCGGCTGTGTTGCCGAGCAGAAACTTCTCCACGAAGGCCTCCACGGCCGGCTGCTGCGTAGCGGGCACGGCGCAGTGGTTGTGCGCACCGTCGATGTAGAAGCCGAACCGGTCGCCGATGCCGAAGGTGTTCCACACCTCGTGCGCGGCCCGGGCCGATACGTAAGCCGAGGGGTTGGCCAGCCATTCAAAGTCGGTGTTGCCAGTCACCAGCAGGGCGCGCGGCGCAATCATGGCCATCAGCTCGTGGTGGTCGTGCGGGAGCTTGCTCACGTTGGTACCCGCAAACTGCTGCATGTCGTCCTTGAACCAGCGGTAGTCGGTGGCGCCGAGCTTTTCCACCGCGCCCAGCGTTTCGGACACGCGCCAGGCCGGGGCTCCGCCCCCACCCGATTCCTGCGCGATGGTCAGGGCAATCCGCTCGTCGAAGGCACCCGAAAACAGGGCCATCTTGCCGGCGTAAGAGCAGCCTGTCACGGCCAGGTGGCGCAGGTCGACGGGCAGCGAGGACTGCACCAGCTCCAGGCCGTCGATGATGCGACTCACGCCCCAGGCCCAGGCGCTGTACTGGCCCGAGTTGGCCAGCGTCTGCGAGGGGTAGAGGCGGTAAAAGGGGTCGGTCTGGGCCGGGTTGCCGTAGGTCGTGACCTGGTTGTGGTTGAACTTGATGGTGGCCACGTTGCGGCTGGTAAACACCGCAGCCGGGATGCTGCCCGTGCCGCTGTTCATGCCGATGACGGCCGGAAACGGCCCGCTGCCGGTAGCAGGCAGCGTGATTTCGGAAGTCAGCGTGAGCGTCTGCCCGTTCTCGGTCACGTTCACCGTCAGCACGCCGGTATTGGCGGTGGTGCCGGCGGCGTAGCTGGCCGTGATGTTTTGGGGGCGCGGGGGCTTGGTGCCGATTTCGTAGTTCTCGATTTCGGCCTTGATTTCGTTGCGGCGGCACTCCCAGTCGCTAAAAGCGGTGGAACGGCTCTGCCCATTGGAGCGCATAAAGGGGTCGGGCAGCGGGTCCACGGTGGGTAGCTGGTTGAAGGCCGGCAAGGTCGGGGCCGTGCAACTGCCGCCGGTGTTTTCGGTGGTGTACACCAGCGGAATCTGCTGCGCCGAAGCGCCCAGACTCAGCATGGCCAGCAGCAAGGCTGCAAGGGTATTGGTTGTCTTCATTGGGTTGGGAATGAGTTAGGTAAAGCAGAGGCAGAAAGGCCAACGGCGGGCCGTTGGCACGGGGCGGTGGTAGTAGCTCAGGCGGGTTGGGGCATAGGCAGATTGGGTAAGCGGAGCAGAAGCAAGTGAGCAGTGCCGGCACCGGCTGGCGTAGTCACTCAGCGCCGGCACAAGTGCGCGGCAGAGGCTGCGCGGCAACAGAGTCGCACAGCCATAGTACAATTGCCGATCTACCCACCAGCAGGTAGCCCCTCGCAGCTAGCGAAGGCCCTGACGTGAGCAAAAACCGGTTTATGAAGGAATTTAACAGCCTCCCAAAATGAGCCAACACCCGGCAAGCGCCGCAGATAAATGAAAGTACCGCAACCGTTTCCGGAAACGTTTGTATACCATCCGGCGCAAAAAGAATGTATATGCTGCGCTACCCATGCGTGTCTTGATAACCCACCATCGTCAAACCAGGATGCAGCCTATCCGCAGTTGCTATAGTTCAATTCTCTACAACCTAACGACCTGAAGTGTAGAGCGGGAATCCGAAAGATGTTCGGCGCATTTTGAACGTCCTGCCCAGCGCAGTGGAAGCGCAGGCAGGCGTAAGCCAAGCATTTCTCGCGTCGTCAGGCTCCCCTCTCCTGTTCGGAGAGGGGGTCGGGGGGTGAGGCCCAACGAAGCCAGCGAGATGTCTCGGCTGCGCTCGACATGACGTGCTATTTGAGTAGTTCAGGCAAAACAGCAGGGGGTGCTTGTCTTACGCCTGCCTGCGCTTCCACTGCGCTGGGCAGGACGTTCTTTTCGGCTTTGCCAGTCGGTCCCTCCCCTGCCTCTTCTACCTCGACGCTTCCGCAGCCCGGAATTTGCTGGCATCTTTGGGGTTCCTTATGCAAGAACTGCCCGTGATGAACGCCACCGAACAGCAAGAGCGAGAATACCTGGAGGAAATCAAGGAGAAGCTGACGCTGGCCGTCAAGCGCGTGGACGACGCCGTGCGGCAGTACTCCACCGAGCTGCGGCAGAAAAAGCAGTATATCCACGAGCACCAGTCGGGCATGGACGACGCCGACATGGTGGCCGCCGAGCAGTCCATCAACCGCATGGCCTACACCGGCGAGGGCGCCGTGGCCCGCAAGCGCCGCCTGCTCAAGCTGGTGCAGTCGCCCTACTTCGGCCGCATCGATTTCGACACGTCGAAGCAGGGCAGCACGCCGGTGTACATCGGGGTACATTCCTTCCTCGACGAGCAGCAGCGCCAAAACCTGATCTACGACTGGCGCGCCCCTATTTCGTCCCTGTTCTACGACTTCGAGCTGGGCGATGCGTCCTACGCCTCCCCCACCGGCCCGGTGCAGGGCCGCATTGCCTTGAAGCGGCAATACCGCATCCGCGACGGGCGCATGGAGTTCATGCTCGACAGCGACGTGAACATCCACGACGACGTGTTGCAGCGCGAGCTGGCCAAGTCGTCGGACGACAAGATGAAGAACATCGTGGCCACGATTCAGCGCGACCAGAACGCGGTGATTCGTAACGAGGACGCGTCGGTGATGGTGATTCAGGGCGTGGCCGGCTCGGGCAAAACGTCCATTGCCCTGCACCGCATCGCCTTCCTGCTCTACCGCTTCCGCGACACCATCCGGGCCCAGGACATCCTCATCATTTCGCCCAACAAGGTCTTCGCCGACTACATCTCCAACGTGCTGCCCGAGCTGGGCGAAGAGCACATTCCGGAGCTGGGCATGGAGGAGCTGGCGGCTGATCTGCTCCAGGGCCAGTACCAGTTCCAGACTTTCTTCGAGCAGGTATCGGCGCTGCTGGAGAAGCACGACGCGGCTTTTATCGAGCGGATTCGGTTCAAGTCCTCGGCGGAGTTTCTGACCCAGCTGAACCAATACCTGCTGCACGTTGAGAACAACTACTTCAGCGTGGCCGACCTGCGGGTGGGCCGCACCGTGGTGCCCGGCGTGTTTATCCAGCAGAAATTCAAGGCCTACCACCGCGTGCCCCTGCTCAAGCGCTTCGGGCAGGTGGCTAATGACGTGCGGGCCTACGTGCGCGACAAGGCCGACCGTAAGCTCACCGGCGGGGAGAAAGCCGCCATCGGGGAAGGCATTCCGCGCATGTTCCGCTACGCCACCGTGCTGGAGTTCTACCGCGACTTTTACCGCTGGGTCGGCCGGCCCGAGCTGTTCCGCTTCGATGGACAGCGGCCCCTGGAGTACGCCGACGTGTTTGCCCTGATCTATCTGCGCATCCGTATGGAGGGCCTCACGGCTTACGAGCACGTGAAACACCTGCTGGTGGACGAAATGCAGGATTACACCCCGGTGCAGTACGCGGTGCTCTCGCGCCTGTTCCACTGCCGCAAGACCATCCTGGGCGACGTGAGCCAGACGGTGAACCCCTACAGCGCCTCCTCGGCCGAAACCATCGAGCGGGTCTTCCCGCAGGCCGACGTGGTCAAGCTCTACCGCAGCTACCGCTCCACCGTCGAAATCACCGCCTTCGCCCAGCGTATCAGCCCCAACCCGCATATCATGCCGCTGGAGCGCCACGGGCCCGAGCCCGCCGTGACGCGCTACGGCAGCCCGGCCGAGGAGCTACAGGCCATTCAGGCGCTGGTGACGGCCTTCCGCAATTCGGGCAACCATTCGCTGGGCATCATCTGCAAAACCCTGCGCCAGGCCGCGCAGGTGCACGAGGCGCTGCAAGGCCCCGGCGTGCATCTGCTCACCGAGGAGTCCACGGCCTTCAAGGAGGGCGTCATCATCACCACGGCGCACCTGGCCAAGGGCCTGGAATTCGACGAGGTCATCGTGCCCATGGCCTCCGCCCGCAACTACCACACGGAGGTCGACAAGAGCATGCTCTACGTGGCCTGCACCCGCGCCATGCACCGCCTCACGCTCACCTACACCGGCGAGTTGACGGGGTTCTTGTCGGCTTGAGAGCAGGTTTTGTTGAAAGTGGCTCTCGGCCGCCCAAAAGCCTGCTGCGCGCCAAATCTCCGAAAACCCACTTAGCCGAGAAAAGGAAGTTTGGCATCCTGAAGGCGAGCTACTAGCCGCCCAAGTTGCCTGAAGGGAAAGAAGAAACAGCCCGCCGGAGTGCGCTACCCGGCGGGCTGTTGCTCTCAGGGGTGGGAGTTCATCAGGGCGCGTTGAGCTTCGCTCCTGGCTAGTGCATAAGAAATAATCAGCCCCGCCTACTACCTGCGGAGGCCCGCTTGACCGCCACGAAGTACTGGTTAACCAATCGTATAGCTAACGAATCTGCAGCAGATGGGCTAGTTCTTGGTGCACCGTTGGGGCAAACAAAATCTCGTGTTCGAGCCCCGCGAGCGTGACGAACTTGGTCGTGGGATTCTGTTGGTGCAGCGCGCGCCAGTACGCCCAACTTAACCGCACGGGCGTTACCGAATCGGCGGTGCCCACCACCAGCGTTACGGGTACGGTACGGGAAACCTTCGGGACTAGGGCCTGAGGCGACAAGCTGGTGACAGGCTGCTCCCAAACCGCCCCTCCGTGTAGCTGCTGCATGTGTTGCCGCCAGCGGGGGACGTCGCAGGGGCAAGAAGCCAGCAGCGCTGCATCCACGGCGGCGGGGTATTGGGCCAGCACATCGGCCACGATGGCGGCTCCGCCGGAATGCCCCACCGCTACCACCCGCCGCGCCTTGTAGCGCCGTTTTAATTGCGCCATTCCGCCCGCCACCGCCCTGATTACCTCGGGCGTGTAATTGTCGCCTACTGCTTCGCCGCGGATACCCGCGGAACGGTGACCTTGCGGGTCCGTGTAGCCGGGGCGCAACAACCCGACGGCTACCACATCGGCATGCTTCGCGGCCACTTGCTTGGCAAAGGCATACTGATAACCGGGTTTATTGAACGGAGCATCGCCATGCACCACGACCACCAGCACGGGATGGGCCGACACCTGGGTATTACGGTAGGCCTGCACGTATAAGCGCTGCCGGTTCCGGCCTACCCAGGCGGAATCCCCAGCACTGGCAGCGGCAGAAGAGGAAGCGGGCTGGTACGCGGCAGGGGGCTGATGGCAGCTACCGAGCAGGGCAATCAAGCCAACAACAATTACCAGCCGGATTGACCCGGACAAAGCAGGTAGTTGCATCGTCGCTACGGCAGTTTTCGACATAGGTAAAGCTGAGAGCGATACAATGAGCACTTGCACTATCGCTGCAAGTATATGCTTTAGTAAACGGCTCCGGGCGCCCATTGCCACCGAGTACGCCGAGCTGAGCAGCAACAACGTTAAGGGCAAAGGCAGCGCGAGCAGGTGCAGGACGTGCTGATGGCCCTCAAAAGCCTGATGCACGCCAGCTATTCCCATACCCCCCCGGGCAGAGGCTGAAACTCGGGATGCGCATCGGCGTGCTGCACCATGAGCCAGAAGTTGTGGGAGCTGGTTTTGCCCACCTGCCGGACGCCGGGGAAGCCGTACTGCCGCACGATGCGCTCTAGCACAGGCTGGTGGCGAGCATAGTTGGCCTTTTCCACATCCACCAAGTTGCGGCCCGCGCTGTCGGGCTGCTGGCGAAACATTTGCTGCATGGGCCACTGATCCACGTAGGCCAGGCTATCCAGCGTCTTGCTGAGGCGGGGGTATTGAAGTTGGGCGGCGGCCGGCAGGGAGCACGCGGCAGTCAGGAGTAGGATAAGCGGCAGCTTTATGGGACGAGAATAATTATGGCTCTAGCAACGTGGGTAGCGGTCAAAAATAGGGGTTTACTTGCCCAAGCCTCCAATCATTTGTCATCCTGAGCTTGCGAAGGACCTTCTCACGTTCTATAGTAATTTACTGATGCCTGCCGTTCACGCGTGAGAAGGTCCTTCGGCTAGCGCCTCAGGATGGCAATTCCGGAATTCATTCCCCCTTCCTTCTCTGGAGAGGAGGCCGTGCCCCGTGGGGGTCCCTTGAGGCGCAACGTCAGCACGCGAGATGTCTCGACTGCGCTCGACATGACGTGCTAGAGTTTTCACGAACCAGCCAACTACCCCTGCTCCATCCAAAACGCCCCATCTGCGCTAACTTCGCAGCGGACCCAATTCCCATCCCGCTTTGCGTTTTTTCCCTAAGTCCCTGCTCCTGTTGCTGCTGCTGCTGCTCGGGCCGCTGATGCTCTCGGCCCAGCACCGCAAAAAGCATTCGACCAAAAAGAAGCCCGCCACGCACGCGGCGGCCCGGCGCCCGGCGGCCAAAGCCCCGGCCGCGCCCAAACCAGCCGCGGCTAAGGCGCGCCCGGCCGCCAAGGCTACGGCCCAGAAAGCCGCCGCGGCCAAACCCGCGGCCCAGCAGCCGGCGTTTCTGCAGTACCTGCACTCGCGCTGGGTCGATTCGGTGATGCAGACGCTCACGCCCGACCAGCGCGTGGCGCAGCTGTTTATGGTGGCGGCCTACTCCAACCGCAAGCGCATCGACGAAGACTCGATTTCGACCCTGATTCAGCAGAGCGGCATCGGCGGGCTGATTTTCTTCCAGGGTGGGCCGGTGCGCCAGGCCAAGCTGCTGAACCGTTACCAGGCCCAGAGCAAAGTGCCGCTGCTGGTAGCCATGGACGCCGAGTGGGGGCTGGGCATGCGCCTGGATAGCACCATCCGCTTCCCCTACCAGATGACCATGGGCGGCCTGCGCGACAACCAGCTGCTCTACGACATGGGCCAGGAAGTCGGCTACCAGATCCGCCGCATCGGCATGCACGTCAACTTCGCCCCCGTGGTCGACGTGAACAACAATGCCGCCAACCCCGTCATCGGCTTCCGCTCGTGGGGCGAGAATAAGCGCAACGTGACGGCCAAGAGCCTGGAGTACATGCGCGGCATGCAGGACGCGCAGGTGCTGGCCGTGGCCAAGCACTTCCCCGGCCACGGCGACACCGACGCCGACTCCCACCTGGCCCTTCCCATCATCCGCGCCGACCGCCGCCGCCTCGATTCGCTGGAGCTGGGCCCGTTCCGTTCCCTGATGACGCGCGGCCTGGGCGGGGTGATGATTGCCCACCTGAACATCCCGGCGCTGGACTCCACCGGCACCCCTTCTACCCTTTCCAAGCCCATCGTGACGGGCATGGTGCAGGGCGAGCTGGGCTACCGCGGCATCATCTTCACCGACGCCATGAACATGAAGGGCGTCACCAGCAAGTACCCGCCCGGCGAGGCCGACGTGCGCGCCCTACTGGCCGGCAACGACATCCTGGAATTCTCGAAGAACGTGCCCAAGGCCCTGCAAGCCGTGCGCGCCGCCATCGACTCGGGCCGCATCAAGCAGGCCGACATCGACGTGCGATGCCGCCGCGTGCTGGCCCTGAAGCAGTGGGCCGGGCTGAACAAATACCGCCCCGTGGAGCTGAAGAACCTCACGGCCGACCTCAACAATCCGCACGCCCAGTACCTGGCCCAGCGCCTGCAGGAGCTGAGCATGACGGTGCTGCGCAACCAGAAGCAGCTGCTCCCGCTGCAACGCCTCGATACGCTGCGCATTGCTACCGTGCTCATGGGCTACAAGGACACCACCGACTTCCAGCGTATGGTGGCCGACTACGCCCCGGCGCGGCACTTCAGCATCTCGGCCTCGCCCACGATGGACGAGCTGACCCAGCTGCGCGAACAGCTGAAGCCCTACAACATGCTGCTGGTGGGCCTGCAGAACCTGGGCCGCCTGCCGGCCACCAACTTCGGCATCTCGCCGGAGGAAAACGTGCTGCTGCGCGAGCTGGCGGGCCTGAAAAAGAAAATGGTGGTGTCGGTGTTCGGCAACGCCTACGCCGTGGCCAAGCTGCGCGACCTAAGCGCCGCCGACGCCGTGGTGCTGGCCTACCAGGAAAGCAAAAACGCCCAGGAACTGGCCGCGCAGGTCATTTTCGGTGGCGTGGGCGCCACCGGCAAGCTGTCGGTAAGCGTGCCGGGCAGCCCCTACAACCACGGCGCTGGCCTGACTACGCAGGGCGGCCTGCGCCTGCGCTACGCCACGCCCGAAGCCGTGGGCATGAACAACCAGCTGGAAGCCCGGGTGGATTCCCTGATTAACGGGGCGCTGGCGGCCAAGGCCTTCCCCGGCGGCGAGGTGCTCATTGCCCGCCGCGGCACGGTGGTGCTGCGCAAGAGCTTTGGCACGCACACCTACGAGGCGGGCGCGCTGCCCGTGCGCAACACCGACCTCTACGACCTGGCCTCGGTGACGAAAGTGGCCGCCTCTACGCCCGCGCTGATGAAGCTGCAGGACATGGGCAAGTTCAGCCCCGACCAGACCATGGGCTCTTACTTCGGCTTCCTGAAAGGCTCGAACAAGGAAAACCTGAAGCTGCGCGACGTGCTCACCCACCAGGCCCGCCTGAAGGCCTGGATTCCGTTCTGGCAGCAGTACACCCAGCCCAAGGGCCTGTTTGCGCGCCTCTTTGGCAAATACCCGCATGACCCGATCAAGACGAAGCCCGGCGAGGTGCTGCCCATGAGCCGCAAGTTTTTCCGCGCCGATTCGTCGGCCCGCTTCCCGCTGCAGGTGGCCAACGGCATGTGGGGCCGCCAGGACCTGCCCGAGCGCCTGCGCAAGAGCATTGCCGAGTCGCCGCTGAATGAGAAGCCTGGCTACGTGTACTCCGACCTCTCCTTCTACCTCTACCCGCAGTTGGTGCAGCAGCAAACAGGCCACTCGTTTGAGCAATTCCTGAGCGAGGAGCTGTACCGGCCGCTGGGCGCCACCTCGCTGGGCCTGCACCCGGAGTGGCGCTTCCCGCGCAAGCGCATCGTGCCCACTGAATACGACTCCCTGTTCCGCAAGCAGCTGCTGCACGGCACCGTGCACGACGAAGGCGCGGCCCTGCAGGGCGGCCTCTCGGGCCACGCCGGCCTCTTCGGCAACGCCAACGACCTGGCCAAGCTGGTGCAGATGTACGCCTGGGAAGGCAAGTACGGCGGGCAGCAGATTCTGAAGGCCGAGACGGTGCAGGAGTACACCAAGTGCCAGTTCTGCCCCGACAACCGCCGCGCCCTGGGCTTTGACCGCCCGGCCAACGACCCGAAGGTGAACACGGCCAAGGACGCCTCGCCGCGCAGCTACGGCCACACGGGCTTCACCGGCACGTACTTCTGGGTGGATCCGCAGTACGACCTGATGGTTATCCTGCTCACCAACCGCGTGAACCCCACGCGCAACAACAATAAAATCACCGAGCTGAGCGTGCGCTCCAAGCTGCTGCAGCTGGCCATCGACGCGGTGAAGTCGGAGCGGCCGCGGGTGGAAACGACGGTGGAAGAGTAAGCCCCTTTCGCTTTAGGCAAAGCAGCGCCCGGTCCCGCAAGGCCGGGCGCGGCTGTTTGTACAGACCAGTCCTAAGCAGGGATTCCGAAGCAATTCTCTTGCATCTATTATCCGCGCAAACAAAGCGTGACGTACCCAAGATGCGGAACGTACCCGTTTTCCGTCAGCGGCCATAAGACCAAACAGCTCGCTGCAACTTTATACCTCCCGAAGCACTCTTAGGCACAGCCCCCGCAATAAGTGAGGTGCGGCCCATGCTGCCTAGTCTCGCTCCTATCCCGACCCTGATATGCTACGCTCCGTATCCCTTTTCGCTTTAGCCACGGCCCTGCTCTTCTCCGCCTGCAGCCGCGACGAAACCAATGTGCCGCGCTTCAAGCTCACGGAAGAGCAGAAGCAGTGGAGCACGCCCTACCGCGACAACGCCGAGTGGCGCTTCGATGCAGGCCTGGGATACCAGCGCGTGTACCGGGCCGAAGGCTTCGCAACGGAGGATTTTCGCTTTGTCGAGCACCACGCCCGGCGCGCCACCTACTACCGCGAGCAGCAGGCGGCCCAGCTCCAGCGCGTGGACTCGGTGTATCAGCCGGCCACCTCGATTGAGAACTACCGATACTTCATGCCGTTTGAGCTCCGCGCGGATGTAGCCCCGGAAACGCGCCGAAACCCGGATTACGATGCGTTCGGGGCGACGCTGGTCTGGCACAACGCCGAGCTGAAGCTGCCATTGACCGAGCTAGCCAACGGCGAGGATCTGCCCACCGGCTGGACGCTGCACCCGACCTACACCGTCGGCGGTATCAGCTATACCAACGTGCTGGAATTCGTGCCCAGCACCTGGTTGTACCCGGCCAACGCAGCCTACAATGCGGTGCAGGTTTTCTATTCCCGCGAGCGGGGCGTACTGCAGTTTAAGGAGCGCGGCGGCACCGTCTGGACGCGCCGGTAGCCACCTGCGTTTTGTGTTGCAGAAGCCGGGGTTTGTATACCCCCGCGGCGGTGAACGGGCCGGACCTTTGTCGGGCAAGACATTCACTTTAATTCTGCACCACACCATGAACACCATCAAACGCGTCGCCTTGGGCAGCCAGGGCCTGGAAGTACCCGTGGAAGGGCTGGGCTGCATGGGCATGACCAGCGGCGTAAGCGGCATGAGCGTGTACGGCGAGGCCGACGAAGCCGAAAGCCTGGCCACCCTGCACCGCGCTCTGGAGCTGGGCATCAACCTGCTCGACACGGCCGACCTGTACGGCCCCTGGCACAACGAGCGGCTGGTGGGCCGCGCCATTGCCGGCCGCCGCCCGGAAGTCATCCTCGCCACCAAGTTCGGCTTCGAAGTCGACGACGCGGGCAACTGGACGGGCCAGCTCAACGGCCATCCCGACTACGCCCGCAAGTGCATCGAACGCTCCCTGCGCCACCTCGGCACCGACTATGTGGACCTCTACTACCTGCACCGCGCCGACCCGCAGGTGCCCATCGAGGAGAGCATCGGTGCGATGAGCCGCTTCGTGGAGGAAGGCAAGGTGCGCTACCTCGGCGTGTCGGAAACGCCGCCCGAGCTGCTGCGCCGGGCCCACGCCGTGCATCCCATCACGGCCCTGCAAACCGAATACTCGCTCTTCGACCGCGGCGTGGAGGAAACCGGCGCCCTGCAAGCGGCCCGGGAGCTGGGCATCGGCTTCGTGGGCTACTCGCCGCTGGGCCGCGGCTTTCTCTCCGGCGACATCAAAACGCCCGACGACTTCGAACCCAACGACTCGCGCCGCTTGTTTCCGCGCTACCAGGGCGAGAACTTCTACAAGAACCTGGAGCTGGTGAATAAGCTGAACGCGCTGGCCGCCACCAAAGGCGTCACCTCGGCGCAGCTCGCGCTGGCCTGGGTGCTGGCGCAGGACGTGGTGGCCATTCCGGGCACCAAGCGCCGCAAGTACCTGGAGCAAAACGTAGCGGCGGCCAGCCTGGAGCTGAGCGCGGCCGAGCTGGCCGAGCTGGAGACCATTATGCCGGTGGGCAGCGCGGCCGGCGAGGCGTACCCGGCCATGTTCTAAGGCATAAGCTTTTTGTGTTGGAAATGCCTCCCTGAGCGCCTATCCGGAAAGTCCAGGTCGTCATGCCGAGCGCAGCCGAGGTATCTCGCTGGCTAGTATGCTTCTCCTTGAGTTACTATCGGGCATCAGCACGCGAGATGTCTCGACAAGCCCGACATGATGGCCTATTTCAGCCGGTGCCGCTTTGGCGGGTAGGCGCTAAGCGCTTAGGATCAGGTTTCCGTTTGGACAATGCTCCCCTAAGCGCTTAGGATCGGGGTTTCCGTTTGGACAATGCTCCCCTAAGCGCTTAGGGGAGCATTGCCAGTCGCGCAGCGCTTGGCTAGGGCCTTAGGGGCGCGTTGCCGATTGGGAAATGCCCCGCTAAGCTTGTAGGCAGGCGTTTGCCGAACTCCCGGGCCGGCGTTATTGGCTGCGCGGCCAAAGCGCCGGCGGATACGACATAAGCGCCCGATGGCGTACTTGCCAGCCTAACGAAACGACAATGGACTATTCGGTTGGCTACTGCGCCCTGGAAGTAACGGATGCGGCGCTAGGCCTCACTTTCCCGCTGGCGGTGCTCTACCCCACGGATGCGCCCGCTGCCCCTGCCAGCGTGGGCATGTACACCCTGAACGTAGCCGCCGACGCGCCTGTGTCAGCCGGGCTTTTTCCGCTGGTGCTCCTCTCACACGGCACCGGCGGCTCGGGTCTGGTGTACCGCTCGCTGGCTTATTACCTAGCCCAGCACGGCTTCGTGGTGGGCTTGCCCGAGCACCCGCACAACAACCGTAACGACAACAGCTGGGCCAATACCCTGCCGAACCTGGAGGCCCGCCCCCGCCACCTGCAGCTCGCCCTCGACGCCCTGCTTGCCGACACCCGTTTGGCCTCCGTCCTCAAGCCGGACGCCGTAGCCCTCATCGGCCACTCGCTCGGCGGCTACACCGCCCTAGCTCTGGCCGGCGGCCAGCCCGTGGTGCCGCCGCAGTGGACGCCCGACGATAAGCCGCATCCGATATCCGTGCCGGCAGCCGATGGGCGCGTGAAAGCCCTGGTGCTGCTGGCTCCGGCCGTGCCCTGGTTTCAGGCCGAAGGCAGCCTGCGGCAAGTGGAAGTACCAGTTCTGTTGGCCGTCGGGGAGCAGGATGAACACACGCCACCACAGCAGGCCCAAATCGTGGTGCGCGGTGTGGCCGACGCGGCTTCGGTCGACTTCCGGGTTATTCCCAACGCGGGGCACTTTGCCTTTCTGACGCCGTTTCCGCCGGCGCGGGTGAGCCCGGCGTTTCCGCCCTCGCAGGACCCGCCCGGCTTCGGCCGGGCGCGCTTCCACGAGGCGTTTTTCCCCGAAGTGCGTGCTTTTCTGGCCCGTTATACCTGAAAGCCTGTTAGTAGCTTATGAAACCTGCCGCCCAGCCTTTCCGCCTGCTCGCCTCGGTGAGCGACTTCACGGTGCACTTCGGCTTTCCGCCCCCGCTGCACCCGATGTTCACGGTCATCGATTTGGCCAATCACCGCACCCCGCCCCCGATGCAGGGCGCGGCACTGCGGCAGCTCTACATCATTTCGCTGAAAAAAGGCCTGAAAGGGCAGCTGCGGTACGGTCGGCAGGCCTACGATTTCAGCCAGGGCGTGCTGGGCTTCTACGCCCCGGGGCAGCTCTGCGAAGGCAACGACTCGCTCGACCTCTCCGAAATGAGCGGCTGGATGCTGGTGTTTCACCCCGACTTGCTGCTGCGGCACCCGCTGGCCCGCAACATCACCACCTACGGTTTCTTTTCCTACGAAGTGCACGAGGCCCTGCACCTTTCGGCGGCGGAAGAACAGATGCTCGACGGGCTCATTAACAGCCTGCGGCAGGAACACGCGCAGCCCGTTGATGCCTTCACCCAGGACGTGCTCGTGTCGCAGCTCGACGTGCTGCTGAGCTACGCCAACCGCTTCTACCACCGGCAGTTTCTGACGCGCCGCGCGGCCGAGCACGACCTGCTTACCCGCTTCGAGGCGCTGCTGACGGCGTACTTCAACCAGGAAAACGCCGAACAGCCGCTGCCCACGGTGCAGTACTTCGCCGACGCGCTGCACGTGTCGCCGGCCTACCTGAGCGACATGCTGCGTGCCCTCACCGGCCAAAACACCCAGCAGCACATTCATCAGGCCCTGATTGCCAAAGCCAAGCTGCTGCTGCGCGGCACGGCCCTGAGCATCAACGAAACGGCGTACCAGCTGGGCTTCGAGTACCCGCAGTACTTCAGCCGGCTTTTCAAAAGCAAGACCGGCCTCACGCCCGCGGCGTTTCGGCTGTCGGTGCATTAGGCCCGGGCCGCACCGGTGCGGGGTGTTTCGGCGGTGCAGGAGGCTACTCCTGCACCACTTTCATTTTGTTCATGATGGCCTGCTGCAGCTCGGGCATGTGCTCCTGCATGCGACGCTGCCCGATTTCGATGCCGGCGCCCATCAGCGTGCCCTGCTTACCCACAAACTTCTGCCCCGTGGAGGAGGCGTAGAACTTCTTGAGGTCCTTCAACTCCTTTTCCGAAAACTCGCGGGCGTACAGATCCACCATGTCGTCCTTGAGCGAAGCCCAGCTCATGTACTTGGTGAGGAAGCTGCGCATTTCGGTTTCCACGGGCTTCAGCTCGGGGCGCTGCACCAGCTGGGCCGTCACCATCTGGTCGAGGGCGTTGTCGGTGGTTTTCTCCATCTGCATCACGGTCAGCAGCTCTTCGGCGGCTTTGCGTTGGGGGGCGGGCACCGGCGCCGTGCTGGCCGAAGCCGTAGTTTGGGCCGAGGCGGCCGGGGCGGCTAGCAGCAAGCCAGCGGCGAGGATGAGCAACTGTTTCATACCTGCTGGTACGGGAGCCGGCCGCAAATGGCCGTAGGGCCGAACCGGTAAGCAACCTTTTGGATCGGGCTGGTATCTGTACCAGTGAATTCCGCCCGCGCAGCGCCTCGCTTATTCGGCGCGCCGACGGCGGACATTAGGCCTTTCGTATTCTGGCTACCACATGGTTATGCGATTTACACGCGCTGCGCTACGCCCCATCTTTGCATCGTTGGCTTGCTGCGGCGGCCAGCCTGCCACCCCGCTCCTGCCTTCTGCCATGAAAACCGTCTTTACCCTGTTGCTGCCAGCCACCGCCAGCCTGCTCCTCTCCAGCTGCAATACCGGCCTTGTGCCCGGGCTTGATCAACAGGAACAAGAACTGCCGCAGTACCAGCTCAGCGCCCCCGAGCAGGAATGGGCCACGCCCTACCGCCTGGGGCAGGAATGGCGCTTCCGCAACGAGCAGGGCTACGAGCGGCGCTACCAGGTGAAAGGCCTGTCGGACCAGCAGCTGCCGGGCCTGGTCACGGGCACTAAGCGCGTGGGCTACTACCAGCAGGGCCTCGGGGCCCGCCTGGAGCGCGTGGATTCCAGCTACGTAATGCGGGCCGACAACGTGCAGTACACCGCCCGCTTTAGCATGACGGCTGCCATACCCAAGGCCGCGCAGCATGAGCCGGCAGCCTCCGCCCAGCTCGATTGGGGCGGGGTGCACCTGGCCCTGCCCGCCGCCGACGATTTTGCGCACCTGCCCACGGGCGTGCGCCTGTTGCCCACGGCCCGGTTTGGCGGCCGCACCTACTCGAATGTATTGGAGTACGCCCGCATGGAGCCCCAGGCCCCCGGCCAGTGGCAACTGCGGCGGGTGTACTACACGAAGGAAAACGGCGTCGTGCGCTTCGAGGAAGTGAGCGGCGCCGTCTGGACGCGGCAGTAACGGCCGCGTTCGAATGGTGAGTGAAAATGGTGAAGCAGGCGGCACCCCTTGGGGCCGCCCGCTTTGCGTTTAGGCCTGTAGGTTCTTGGCCGGATTGGGTGCGAAAAAGGCCGATAGGTGGGGCACAAGGCCAGGCACCAGCAGGCGCAATAAACAGAACGCCCCGTCCCATCACGATTGGGCTACCGGCTATTGAAATATACCCAGCGGAAAAGCACTACAATTAATTCCTGCTCAACGCTATTAAATCCTCGTTATCTTCCAAATTATGAATAACTTGTGCCGCCCAAACTGCGGGCATGGTCTATTTCTCTTCTTTTACCTTCTATTGCACGCCTATGCGCGCTACTTCTACCCTTCTTGGAATTGCCCTGTTGCTATCCGCCGCTGCGAAGGCTCAGAGTATTGATCCACAAAAAATCACCTTCGACTACGTGCGCTTGCCGCTGGTAGCCGTGCCCGCCGGCACCCACACCTTCATGCCCGAGGTAGTGCTGCGCTACGAAGACGCCGTGAAGCAGCAAAAGGCTGACCGCGAGCAAGCCGTCACCGACGCCAAAGCCAAGGCGGAAAAAGAGAAACAGGAGTACAAGGCGCAGTCGTTTGGCGCCAAGGCCCTGAACCGCATCGTACTTGATGAGCGTAAGCCCGGCGACGCCGTCATCCCGCCCGCCGACTACACCGCGCAGGTGTACGACGCCAAGACCCTGGCCTCGACGTACGTGAGCCTGAGCGGCCTGCAACGGGCGCAGGGCACCGACGGTGACCTGCGCGTTACGGTGAGCGTTGATGGCTTCACGCAGGGCCCCATCACCCCGCTGGCGGTGCAGGGCACCCAGGTAAAGCTGGGCGGAGTATCCACGGGCGACGGTATCCGGCACGCCTACGAAGTGTCGTATAAGCTGCCCATCGCGGTGAAGGTGACGGCCAAGGACGGCACCGTGCTCCTCGACGAACTGGTGGAAGCCACCAACACCTACACCAAAGCCAAAACCGAAGCTTTTGCCACGGAGGAAGGCCTGAACAAGTACTGGCGCGCCAACCAGAATGCTTTCATGCGCCAGCTGGACGAGACGCAGCTGAAGGCCAACATGAAGCTGGCCACCGAGTACCTGGATAACAAGCTCGGCCAACGCCCCGTCACCCGCAACACCTCCATCGTGGTGGTAACGGACAAGAAAGTCAACTACGACGAATTCCCGCAGGCCTATGAGAAGGCCCTGATGGGCTACAAGCTGCTGGCCGACCCGAGCCGCACCGCCGACGCCCAAAAGCAGATCGGCGAAGCCATAGCGCTGTGGAATAAGGCGCTGGCCGAGTCGAACCCCAAGGACAAGAAAGCCCGCATCGACGAAAAGGTAACCGCCGCCACGCTCTTCAACGCCGCCGAGGCCAACCTGTGGCTCAACAACTTCGACGAAGCCGAGCGGCTGCTGGCCAAGCTGAAGCTGCTGGACATCTCGCGCTACAACGAGCTGGCCAAGGAGCTGAGCGTGGTGGTGCAGGACCAGCGCACCCGCTACACCGTCAACAAGAAAAGCTAAGCCTGCGGCGGCGCCCTGCACCGCCAGCTGCTTGGTAATTCCAGCAAAGACGTCCCGGCCATACGGCCGGGACGTCTTTGCTTATAGGCCCGGGATTGCGCGGTTGCCGAAGCTCAAAGCCGAGCATCCTGGCTGCGCATGAGTGGGCAGGCGCAGAGGAGCGGGCAAAATCCGTAGCTTACCTCCTACGCTCCTGGTTCCCATCTCACACGCTTTGTTCTTATGCTCGGTCTGATGATGCAGACGCCGCTGCGCATTGCGGCACTGCTCGAACACGCCGCCAAGTGGCACGCCGACACCGAAATTGTGTCGCGCAACACCGAGGGCGGCCTGCACCGCTACACCTACCACCACGCCCACCTGCGGGCCCAGCAGCTGGCCAACGCCCTGGCGGCCCTGGGTATCGGCCCCGGCGACCGGGTGGCCACGCTGGCGTGGAACAACCACCGTCACTTCGAGCTGTACTACGCGGTATCGGGCATGGGCGCGGTGTGCCACACCATCAACCCGCGCCTGTTTGCCGATCAGCTCCTGTTCATCATCAACGACGCGCAGGACCGACTGCTGTTCTTCGACCTGACTTTTCTGCCACTAGTGGAAAAACTGGCGCCGCACTGCCCGCAGGTGGAACACTGGGTACTGATGACCGACCGCGCCCACCTGCCTGCTGCCACGGCCCTGCCCAGCCTGCTTTGCTACGAGGACCTGCTGGCCGCTCAAGCCGCCGCGTACGAGTGGCCGGTGTTCGACGAGTATACGGCTTCCTCGCTGTGCTACACCTCCGGCACCACCGACCAGCCCAAGGGCGTGCTCTACTCCCACCGCTCCACGCTGCTGCACAGCTACGCGGCCTCCCTGCCCGACTGCTTCAACTGCTCCTCCCGCGACGTGGTGCTGCCCGTGGTGCCCATGTTCCACGTCAACGCTTGGGGCATTCCGTACATGGTGCCGCTGAACGGCTGCAAGCTGGTGCTGCCCGGCCCGGGCCTCGACGCGGCCTCGCTCTACGAGCTGTTTGAGCAGGAAGGCGTCACGTTTTCGGCGGGGGTGCCCACCATCTGGTTCGGGCTGCTACAGTACATGCGCGAGGGGCAACGGCAGTTCGGCACGCTCCGGCGCATGATTGTGGGCGGGGCCGCCTGCCCGCCGGCGCTGCTCCAAGCCTTTGCCGACGAGCTGCACGTGGAAATCCGCCACGCTTGGGGCATGACGGAAACCTCGCCGCTGGGCACCGTCAGCACGCTGAAGAGCAAGCACCTCGCGCTGCCGGCCGAGGAGCAGCAAGCCCTGCGCAACAAGCAGGGCCGCGTCATTTTCGGCGTCGACATGAAAATAGTGGACGACCAGGGCCAGGAACTGCCGCACGACGGCGTGGCCTTCGGCGACCTGCTGGTGCGCGGGCCCTTCATCGTGGGCGACTATTTCCACGCCGCGCAGCCCGGGCAGCTTACCCAGAACGGCTGGTTTCGCACCGGCGACGTGGCCACCATCGACGCGGACGGCTTCATGCAGATAACCGACCGCTCCAAGGACGTCATCAAATCGGGCGGCGAGTGGATTTCGAGCATTGCGCTGGAAAACCTGGCCGTGGCGCACCCGGCCGTGGCCGAAGCGGCCGTCATCGGGGTGCCGCACCCGAAGTGGAGCGAGCGGCCCCTGCTGCTGGTGGTGCGCAAGCCCGGCCAGGACGTATCGGCGGCGGAGCTGCTACGCTTCTACGAGGGCAAGGTGGCGCCGTGGTGGGTGCCCAACGCCGTAGAATTCGTGGATCAGCTGCCGCACACGGCCACCGGCAAGCTGCTCAAGACCCAGCTGCGCCAGGATTTTGCCGGCTACAAGCTTTAATCACGGATTTAGACGGATTCGTCGGATTTCACGGATTCTGTGGACGATTATCGTTCAAGGTAATGACTGTTAAACATGAGTGGTGCCACGGCTTAAAACCGTGGCACCACTCATGTTTAATCGGCTACAAAATCCGTGGAATCCGATCAATCCGTCTGAATCCGTGATTATACTTTGATGAAGATTCGGCGGCGGTACATCCACCAGAGCAGCAGCGTCCAGATGGCCAGGTAGACCAGCGCCCAGGCCAGCGAAGCGTGGTAAGGATTGGAGATATGAGCTGTGAATAGATGCTCGTAGAGCCAATCCCGCACGGCGAATTTCTGCCCGGCAGCGTTCTTTAGCTTGATTTTATGCAGCAGGCGGTCCACCACTTCGGAAAGAAAAAAGGCCGTAATGGCATTGCTTCCAAACCAGAGCAGCGGGATGGCCCAGCGGCGGCGCGCCTGCACGTCGCAGAGCCAGTAGAGCGTCGCCAGCGACGCGGCCGCAATGCCACCGGTGTAGAGTACGTAGGAGCTGGTCCAGAGCTGCTTGTTGATCGGAAACCAGCCGTCCCAAATCAGTCCCAGCACAATCAGCCCCGTGCCCGCCACAAACAGCCACGCCGTTTGGACGGCGGGCGCGGCGGCCCGGCGCAGCCACTGCGCGGCCAGGACGCCGAGCAGGCCCGTACCAATGGCCGGCAGGGTACTCAGCAGCCCCTCGGGGTCCCAGCCTTGCTGGTCCTGGTAGAGGTGGCGTTTGGTAAACACGAGGCGGTCGAGCCAAGCGCCAAGGTTGGTGGCCGGCTCCAGGTTGGCAGCCCCGACGCCGGGCACTGGTACCAGTTGCAGCAGCACGTTGTAGCCGCCGAGCAGGCCCAGCAGCACCCACAGCTGCGTGCGCCAGGTGGTGGTCAGAAACAGCGCGCTGCAGGCGAAAAACACCAGCCCGATGCGCTGCAAAATGCCCGGTATGCGGAACGAGGTGAAGTAGAAGTTGGGAATCAGGTCCAGCAGAATACCCAGCAGAATCAGTACGGCCGCCCGCCGCGCCACGCGCCGCAGCACCGGCCCGAGTGGACCTCCCTGGCGCTTCACGCCGCCCAGCGCGTACACCAACGACACGCCTACGATGAAGAGGAAACTGGGAAACACCAGGTCGCCGGGGCGGCAGCCGTGCCAGGGCGCGTGCGAAATGGGCACGTAGTAATGCTGCCAGTCGCCGGCGCTGTTCACCAGGATCATGCCCACCACGGCCAGCCCACGGAATACGTCGAGCGAAACCAGGCGGCTGGGGCCCGCCACCGGGCTGGCCGAGTCTAACTGATCGGGAGCAGCGGCAGCGCGGCTACTAGTCGAAAGAAGCATAGGGATAAAGAAAAAGCCGCTCGGCGGGAGCGGCTTCGAACTTACGGCGCGAATCAGACTTTGATGATGACGCGCTTGTGGTACATCCACCACAAAATGCCCATCCACAGCAGCACCAGCGTGAGAGCCCCGGCCAGCGAGGCATTGCGCGGGTCGGCGAAGAAGGGCACGAAGCCGTGCTGGTACAGCCATTCCTTCATCCCGATTTCCTTGCCCCCGGCGCCGGGCATCTTGATCAGGCTGAGGATGCGCGGAATCAGGCCCGAGAGGAAGAACACGGTAATGGCGTTGACGCCGTAGACCAGAAAGGGCTTGATCCAGCCGCGCCAGCCCTGCACGTCGCAGAGCCAGTAGAGGGTAGCCAGGGCACATACTGCTATGCCACCGGCGTAGAGCACGTATGAGCTGGTCCACAGGCTTTTATTAATGGGGAACCAGCTGTTCCAGATCAGCCCCAGCACGATAAACAAGGCTCCGTCGACAAACAGCCACACCACTTTCTCGGCCGGCTGCACATCGCGCCGACGCAGCCACTGCGCGGTGATGACGCCCAGCAGCCCGGTACCGATGGCCGGCAGGGTACTCAGCAGGCCTTCCGGGTCCCAGGTTTTGCTGGATTTCCACAGGTGCGCCTCGGTGAGCAGGGTGCGGTCGAGCCAGGCGCCGAGGCCGTGGCCGGGCAACAATAGGGCCTGGGTTTCGCCGGGCGCCGGCACGAGTTGCAGCAGCACGTTGTAGCCGACGAGCAGCCCCGCCAGCACCCACAGCTGCGTGCGGCGCGAGGTGGTCAGAAACAAGGCGCTGCAGGCGAAAAACACCAGCCCGATGCGCTGCAGCACGCCCAGAATGCGCACCGTGCTGAAATCGAACTTCGGAAACAACGACAGAAACAAGCCCAGGGCAAAGAGCACGGCGGCCCGCCGCGCCACGCGCGCCAGCACCGGCCCAAGCGGGCCTCCCTGGCGCTTTACCCCGTCCAAAGCGTACACCAACGACACGCCCACGATGAAGAGGAAGAAGGGAAAAATCAGGTCGGTCGGCGTGCAGCCGTTCCACTCCGCGTGCTCCAGCGGGGCGTAGATGTGGCCCCAGTCGCCGGGGTTGTTCACTAGGATCATGGCCATGACGGTGATGCCCCGGAACACATCGAGCGAGACGAGGCGCCCGGGCTGCGAGGCCTCGGCCAATGGCACCGCGTGGGTCGTTTCGACGGCGGCTTGGGTGGTGGTTTGCATGACCAAAGATGAAAACGGATGCAGAAACGGACGGAACGAATGCCGTTCGGAAGATAATGCTATGGCTGCGCTACGCTGCTGGCCGTTTCGAAAAGTAAGGCTTAAAAATAGCGGTGCCACGACTTGAAGCCGTGGCACCGCCTGCACTGCCGAACGAATCTGCCTTATCCGTTCAAGCCATCCGTTTCCATCTGCGGCCTAGATGGCCGGGTCGGCGGGCGTGGCGGAGTTGTTTTCGCGCTCCACCCGCGGGTACGGCAGGAAGTTGCGGTTGCGCTCGGCGGCGGTGCCGGGGCCCGGCCGCCCGAAGCGGCGGTTGTCCTCCAGACGGAAGCCCTCAAAGGCCAGCTCCACCTGCCGCTGGCGGTAGATTTCCGTCAGGATGGCGTCCTGGGTCTGCGGACCGGCGTAGGCCGCCAGCCCGGCGCCGGGAGGGGCCGTGGGAAACCCGTTGGCCGTAGTAGCCGCGGCGGTGCTGGTGCGCACCCGGTTTAGCTCGGTTACGGCGTTGGGCAGGTCGCTTTTGCGGGCGTAGGCCTCGGCCCGGATCAGCAGCATCTCGCCCGGCACGTACACGGGGATGGGCGCACTGGCGGCGGTATAGAAGCCGGTGCCGCGGTTTTGGGTGGCCGTAGGTGCGGCGCGGGTGTAGAACGGAATGCGCCGGTCGCCGGCCTCGGGCGCCAGCGCCGCGGGCAGGCCCAGGTTCACATCGGTAGGCTCGAAGACGTTGCGGTTGCCGAACGAGGTTTCGAACAGCGGATTGCGGGTGTTTTCGTCGAAGCTGAACACCGAGCGGCTAGCCAGGTCTACGCGGCCCGCGGCGGCCAGGGCCTTATCGTAGTCGCCGGCAAACAGGCTGTAGCGCGCAATGAGCGCCTGCAGGGTATTGGGCAGGTTGATGCCGGGCACGATTTTGCTGTTGAAGTCGGCCGACACGGGATTGGCCGCCAGCTGCGTGGCGGCGTCCTCCAGCTGCGTCACGGCCGCTTGCAGCAGCTGCGCCCGCGGCACGAAGGCGGCGTTTTCGCCCGTGGTCAGCGGGGCCTGCTCGAAGAACTCGGCCAGCGTGCCCAGGGCCAGGGCGCGGAAGATGCTGGCGTAGGCCACGATGCCGCTGCGCGTGCCGGGGTCGGCGGCGTTGCCAGCGTTGGCCAGCACCAGGTCGGCGTTGGAGCGGATAAGCTGGCATTGGCTCCAGAGGTTGCGCGCCACGGCGTTGCTGTTGGTCAGGTTGCCGCCGCCCAGGCTCACGTTGTACTCCTCGATGTTGCCCACGTTGAGGATGGTCAGCTCGCGGGTGGTCAGCCCGCCAGCGGCCACCCGGTTGTAGAGTACGCTCACGAAGCCGTTGGTGGTGTAGCGGTACTGCAGCCCGTTGCAGACGGTGATAAGCCCGTCGGCGGAGGTGATGACCTGCCCCTCGCTGGCCGAGCTGGGGTTCAGGTAGTCTTTGTTGCAGCTGCCCAGGCCCAGCCCGAGCAGGGCCAGCAGCAGGATGTATCGTTTCATGGGAAAAGCGCAGAAGTGGAGGTTAGAACGAGGCCGACAGCCGCAGCTGGTAGGTGCGCGGAATGGGCACGTTGCCGAAGTCGATGGCCCGCAGCAGGTCGGAGGAGCCGCCGGCGCTGGTTTCCGGGTCGAAGCCCTTGTAGTCGTCCCAGGAATAGAGGTTGCGGCCCACCAGCGAGACGCTTAGCTCGGAGAGGAAGCTGGCGAGCTTGGGCAAGGTGTAGCTGAGGGAGGCCTCGCGCAGCTTCACGAAGGAGCCGTCGTCAATGCGAAACTCCTGGGTGTTGTACACGGCGAAAATGTAGCCGCGCGGCAGCTCGCCCCGCAGCTCTTTCTCGGCCAAATCGCCCAGGCCCACGCCCTGCCGGGTGCGGTAGTCGGCATTGAACACGTCCACGCCCTGTACCGCGTCGAGCAGCACGTGCAGGGTCAGCTTCTTGTAGGTGAGGTTGGTCGTGAACGAGCCCGTCCACTTGGGGTTGGGGTTGCCGATGAGCACGTTGGCCAGGGCCGTGCCCGGCGCGTAGCTGGGCTGTCCGCTGCCTTCGCGGGCGGGCACAAAGCCGGTGGAGCCCACGGCCTGCCCGGTGGTGCGCTCGTCCTGCGGAAAGCCCTGCGGCGTGAGCAGCAGCGAGCCATCGGAGTTGCGGGCGTAGCCCGAGCCGTAAAACACACCCACCGGCTGCCCGGCCAGCAGGTACACCGGCGCCCCGGCCACGTTGTCGATGGAAATGGCCTGCTGCGCCCCGCCCGAGCCGGGCAGGTCCACCACCTTGTTGCGGTTGCGGTTGTAGAGCAGCGTTACGTCCCAGCTGAAGTTGGCCGTGCGCACCGGGGTAGCCGTCAGCTGCAGCTCCAGGCCCTTGTTTTCCAGGCTGGCTACGTTGTTGACGATGGTCAGGCCGCCGGTGGAGGGCGCCAGGTTGCGGGTGGCCAGCAGGTTTTCGGTTTTCTGGCGGTACACCGTCGCGCCCAGGTTCAGCCGGTCGTTCAGGAAGCCCAGGTCGGCCCCCACTTCGATTTCCTTGAGCCGCTCGGGCCGCACCCGCGCGTTGGCCAGCTGCGAGCCGGGCAGATAGGTGCTTCGGCCCAGGAAGCCCACCGGCTGGTACTGGTAAAAGCGGGCATAGGAGTTGATGCCCGTCAGGCCACCGGCCTGCCCGTAGCTGGCGCGCAGCTTCAGGGTGTTGAAGGCCTTGGCGTAAGTCGCGTTTTGCCAGAAGTCCAGGTCCGACAGCACCACCGAGGCGCTGACCTTGGGGTAATACTGCTTGCTGACGGCCGGCGAGAATTTCGACGACACGTCGCGGCGCACGGCCCCGGTCAGAAAGGCCAAGTTGCGGAAGCCCAAGGTGCCCTGCAGGTAGGCGCCCTGCAGATCGAACTGGTCCACGTCGAACGACGACACCACCGTGTTGCTGGCCGCTCCGCTGACGTTGGTAATGAAGGGCGCCAGGTTCTGCCCGCGGGTCTGCGTCAGCTCCTGCCGGCTGTACTGGTAGCTGTAGCCGGCCAGCAGCGTGGCCTTCAGGTTTTCCGTCACCTGGTAGTAGTAACCCAGGTTGATGTCGGAGTTGAGCTGCAGGGCGTTGAGCAGCCCGTTGGAAGCAAAGCCCAGCGGGTAGCGCTGAGTGGGCAGGCCGGCCGTGGCCTGGTACGGGTAAGGCCGGATGTAGCCCTGCCCGGCCTGCGAAATCACGTCGGCCCCGAGCAGGTAGTCCACCGTGAAGTTCTTGAGCGGCGTCAGGTTCAGCTGCACGTCGCCGATGGTGCGGTTCACGCGCTGCGTAAACTTCATGTCCTCGATGGTCGAGAGCGGGTTGACGCGCGTCGGCTCCACGGCCAGCAGGTCGCCGTTGGCGTCGCGCTGGGTGATGTCGTAGATGTTGTTGGTGATGTTGACCGAGTTAATCGGGCTGTAAAACACGTTGCCGTTGGCCTTTTCGTTGGCGAAGCTGTTGCTATAAGCCAGCCCGGCCGTCAACTTGGCCCATTTGGTGATGCGCTGGTCGAGGCGGGTGCGCAGGTTGTAGCGCGTAAAGTCCGTACCCCGGATGATGCCCTGGTTTTTCAGGTAGCCCGCCGACACGTAGTATTGCGTGCCCTCCGAGCCGCCGGTGAGCGTTACCCCGTTTTCGGTGCCGTAGCCGGTCCGGAACACCTCGTCGAAGTAGTTGTAGCGCGTCACGTCCACCAGGTTGCTGGCCAGCTGCGTGGTCACGCCGGCCCGGGTGATGCCCACGGTGGTTGTGCCCGGGTTGGCCGCTACCTGGGCCGGCGTCACCCCGCCGATGGTGTAGAGGCGCAGGCCGGCAAAGCCGAACTGCTTGCCGTAGGTATTCACCGGCACCATGTGGCGCAGCTCGTTGATGTTGAAGCTGGCGTAGGCCGATACGCGCACCTGCCCGGCCTGCCCGCGCTTGGTGGTGATGAGCACTACGCCGTTGGCCGCCCGCGACCCGTACTGCGCCGCCGCGGCCGCCCCGTTGATGACGTTGATGCTGGCAATGTCGTTGGGGTTGATGTCGGAGAGGCGGTTCTGCCCCACGTTGGCCGTGCCCACGTCGGAGGACAGGGCCAGCTGCGACACGTTGGTGCTGTTGTTGCTCACGATGACGCCGTCAACGACGTAGAGTGGATCGGAGGAGCCGGCCAGGGAGTGAATGCCGCGCAGGCGCACCGAAATGGAGCCGCCCGGGTCGCCGGAGTTCTGCACGATCTGCGCGCCCGGTACCTTGCCCTGCAGCGAATTGAGCACCTGCGGCGAGCCGGTTTGCGTCAGCTCCCGCGCCGACACCGTGCTGATGGCGTTGCCCAGCTCGCGCCGGCTCACCGTCACGGTAGAGCCGATGACCACCACGTCGTTAAGGCTTTGCCGCGCTTCCGACAGCGTCACGTTGGTGGTTACCTCCCCACCCCCGCTGCTCAGCGTCAGCGTACGGCTCTGGGCGCCGTAGCCGATGCCCGAAAACTGCAGCGTGTGGCTGCCGGGCGTCAGCTGGGCCGTGAAGCGGTAGTCGCCCTGCGCATCGGTGGAAGCCCCCTGCGTGGTACCAGTAACCAGTACCGTGGTACCGGGCACGCCCTGTCCCCGCTCGTCGGTGACGCGCCCCTGCAGAATGTATTGCTGCCGCTCACCGCCGGGCTGCGCGGCTGCTGGCAGCGCCAGCCACAATCCCGCTATCAGCCAGCCCCATAGCAGGACCAGCCGACCAAAAACGTACGTGTTTCGCATAGAATAGGTGTGGGGAAATGATTGGGAAAGAGCTGCAACTCTTCGTTAATATACAATATAAATTATTTATATAATACAACACTTTATTCACTTGTAGCCTTGTCCCAAAGCACAACGCTGGCCACAAAAAAGCCCGGCTGTGGCGCAGAACAGGAATGTTCTGCGCCACAGCCGGGCTTTTTTGTGGCCCTTAGAGCCCACGGGTCAATTGCCTGTTCAGCCCGTCATGCTTAGCGCCACCGTCTATCTAGTACTGCCAGCGCACGAAGGCTTCGATGCCCTCGTACTCGGGCAGGCCGAGCTGGTCGTAAATCTTGGCGGTGGTGCGGTTGCGCTCCTCGGCGCGCTGCCAGAACTCGCGCTGGTCGGCACCGGGAAACAGCGGCCGGTCCTTCTGCGACTGGTGCTTGAAGATGGCGCGGCGCTTGCGCGTCAGCTCCTGCGGCGACAGGGGTACAGCCATTTCAATCTGGTCGATGTCCCACTCCTGCCAGGCGCCGCGGTACAGCCACACCCAGCAGTCCTGCAGCCAGTCGGCGCCTTCGGCCTTCAGGCGCTGCACGGCCTGCATGATGGCGGCCAGGCACACGCGGTGCGTACCGTGCGGGTCCGACAGGTCGCCGGCGGCGTAAATCTGCTGCGGGCGGATGCGGTTGAGCAGGTCGATGGTAATCTGAATGTCCTCCTCGCCCAGCGGCTTTTTGCGCACGCGGCCGGTTTCGTAGAAGGGCAAGTCCAGGAAATGGGCCCGCTCTTCGGGGTCTAGGCCGGCGTTGCGGCAGGCGGCTTTGGCCTCGCCGCGCCGGATCAGGCCCTTGATCTGCTGCACCTCCGCCGAATCGACCTGCCCGGGGGCTTTGCTGCGCAGAAACTCCGTTACGCGGCGATACATCTGCTCGGCGGGCTGCTCGCCGGGCAGGCGCAGGGCCTGGTCGTAGTCGGCCACGAAATCGGCGAAGCGAATGGCCTCGTCGTCGAACACGGCGATGTTGCCGGAGGTCTGGTACGCTACGTGCACCTCGTGGCCCTGATCTACGAGGCGCAGCAACGTGCCGCCCATGCTGATGACGTCGTCGTCGGGGTGCGGCGAGAAGATGAGCACGCGCTTGGGAAACGGCGCCGCGCGCTCGGGGCGGCTGCTGTCGTCGGCGTCGGGCTTGCCGCCGGGCCAGCCGGTGATGGTGTGCTGCAGGTGGTTGAAGACGCGGATGTTGATGTCGTAGGCCTGGGTGTGGGAGGTAGCCAGCAGGTCGGAAAGGCCGTTTTCGTTGTAGTCCTCGTCGGTGAGCTTCAGGATAGGTTTCTGCAGCTGGCGGGCCAGCCAGGTTACGGCCTTGCGCACGGTGGCCGCGTCCTGCCAGTTGCTGGGCAGGCCGGCCAGCCAGGGCGTTTTGCGCTGGGTCAGCTCGGCGCCGGCGGCTTCGTCGAGCACCACCTGCACGGCGGGGTGGCGCTGCAGGTAGGTGGCCGGCACTGAGTCGGTCATTTCGCCTTCCACCATGCGCTTGACCACGGCAGCCTTGCCCTCGCCCCAGGCCATGAGCACAATGCGGTGGGCTTCCAGGATGGTGCCCACGCCCATGGTCAGGGCGCGGCGCGGCACGTTTTCCTCCCCGTAGAAGTCGGAGGCCGCATCGGTGCGGGTGATGTGGTCCAGGGTAATCAGGCGGGTGCGCGACTGGGCGCCGGAGCCGGGCTCGTTGAAACCGATGTGGCCGGTGCGCCCGATGCCAAGCAGCTGCAGATCAATGCCGCCGGCCTCGCGAATCTGTTCCTCGTAGCGGCGGCAGTACTCCCCTACTTCCTCCGGCCGGATGGTGCCGTCGGGGATGTGGATGCTCTGGGCCGGCACGTCGATGTGGTCGAACAAGTACTCGTGCATGAAGCGCACGTAGCTCTGCAAGGAGTCAGGCGCCATGGGGAAGTACTCATCGAGGTTGAAGGTGACGACGTTCTGAAACGAGAGTCCTTCCTCGCGGTGCAGGCGTACCAGCTCCTCGTACACCCGCGTGGGCGTGGAGCCGGTAGCCAGGCCCAGCACGGCGGTGCGGCCCTGGGCGGCCCGTTCGCGGATCAGCTCGGCAATCTGCCGGGCTACAGCCACGGAGGCTTGTTCGGAATCGGAGTAGAGCTGGACGGGAAGGCGCTCGGCGTTGGCAACGGGGTGCATGGCTGAAGGGCTGGGATGATGGGTGGCGACAAGGTAAAAGCTTTTGCCGGTGGCCGCCAACTTGCACCAATCAAAGAACTAACGCCTGTTTTGCCTTGACACGACAGTAACCTACAGTTAACTTTAATCCCTCTTTAAGCTGAAAAGCCGCCAGCCGCGGCTTTTCACGGGGCAATTTCACGCGGCATTTGCTTTTCTTCCCTGCTGATTTCTTCTCTATGCCAGCCGTTTGCCCCTTCTTCTGCTGTTTTCGGCTTTCCCGGCCTATTTTGGATACGCGCGCCCCTATATAGCGGCGCGCGTTCTGCTTTTGCCTTTCTCCCACACTTTTTCCCACCTGTATGCACAAACTTTTATGGTCTGCTGTGCTACCCGGCCTCGCGCTGGCGTTGCCTGCTCAGGCCCAACAAACCCGCACCATCACCGGCACGGTGACGGCTGCCGCCGACCGCACGCCCCTACCTGGGGTGAACGTGGTGGTGAAAGGCGGCACCACCGGCACTCAAACCGACTCGGAGGGCCGCTTCTCGCTGCCAGTACCCGCAGGTAGCACGCTCGTTTTCAGCTTCATCGGCTACAACGCCATGGAGCGCGCCGTGGGCGACAATGCTTCGGTAGACGTGGCCCTGACCGCCAATACCACCCAACTGCAGGAAGTTAAGATCACCACGGCCTTCGGCATTCAGCAGGAGCGCCGCCAGATCAACTACGGCGCCCAGCAGGTCACGGCTAAGGACATCATCGAGTCGCGCCAGCCCAACATCGTGAATGCCCTGCAGGGCAAGGTGGCGGGCGTGCAGGTGACCAGCTCGGGCGGGGCGCCCGGCGAAGGCGCGGCCATCGTTATCCGGGGCGGCAATTCGCTCGACGGCGACAACCAGCCGTTGTTCGTCATCGACGGCATCATCATGGACAACTCGTCCTTCGTGGAGTCGACGGCGCCGGGCGGGGGCTCGGCCTTCAACGGCATCCTGGGCCGCTCGGTGGCCTCGCCCAACCGCGCCGCCGACATCAACCCGGAGGACGTGGAGAGCATGACGGTGCTGAAAGGCCCGGCCGCCGCCGCCCTCTACGGCCTGCGCGCCGCCAACGGGGCCGTTATCATCACCACCAAGAAGGGCAAGGCCGGCGCGGTGAGCATCGACTACCGCACGCAGTTTTCGGTGGACGAAATCAACCGCCTGCCCAAGCTGCAAAGCGTGTACAAGCAGGGTACCAACGGCGTGTTCGACCCGACCACCCGCCTGTCGTGGGGGCCGCAGTTTGCGCCCGGCGAAGAGGTGTACGACAACATGGGTAACTACTTCCAGAAGGCCTACTCCTGGCAGAATTACCTGACCATGACCGGCGGCACCGACAAGGGCTCCTTCCTGCTCTCGGCCTCCAACCTGGATCAGCGCGGCGTGGTGCCCAACTCCGACTTCGACAAAACCACCGTGCGCCTGTCGGGCACGATGAAGTTTTCGCCCAAAATTACCGCCCAGGGCTCGGCCCAGTACCTGAACTCGGGCGGGCGCCGCTCCCTGCAGGGGCCAGGGCTGTTCGGCGGTACGGGCGGCTATTTCGTGAGCCTGCTCACCTGGCCGCGCAACGACGACGCGCGCAACTACCTGAACCCCGACGGCACGCGCCGCCGCCTCATCGGCGGGGTGGGCTCCAACGACCCCGACAACCCCTACTTCACGGCGGAGCGCAACCCGGTGACGGACCGCACCAACCGCCTGATCGGCAATGCCCAGCTGACCTACCAGCCCGCCCAATGGCTCACGCTGAACTATAACCTGGGCACCGACCTTTACACGGAGCAAGTGCGCTCGGTACGCGCCATTGGCACCTCGCAGCCCAGCAACCAGAACGGCGGCATCTCGGAAACGACGACCCGCAGCCGCCTGCTCAACTCCTACCTCACGGCCCAGTTCACGCACAATTTCGGCGAAAACATCGGGGCCACGCTGCTGCTGGGCAACTCCATAGAGCAGAGCACGCGCGAAGCCACCGACATCGTCGGGCTGGTGTTCCGCTCGCCGGGCACCAACTCCATTAACAACACCGAAAACCGGGGCGCGCTGACCACCAACTCCACGCGCCGCCTGGTGGGCAACTTCGCCCGCCTGAACTTCGATTTGTTCCGGCAGCTGACCGTGGAGCTGAGCGGGCGCTACGACATGTCGTCGACCTTGCCGCGCCCCAATAAGAACAAGAACTACGGCCGGGGCTTCCTCTACGGCTCGGCCACGGCCGGCTACGAGTTTACCCGCACCTTGGGCCTCGACAACAACCCCATCCTCAGCTACGGCAAGTTGCGCCTCTCGGTGGCCGAGGTAGGCAAGGACACCGGGCCGTACCGGGTAGAGTCGCCGCTAGCGCAGAGCACCTACATCGGCGGGGGCTTCCGCCTGGGCTTCTTCGGCTCGAACACCCAGCTCAAGCCCGAGCGTACCCGCTCCTACGAGGCCGGCCTGGATCTGCAGTTCCTGAAAGGCCGCCTGGGCCTCGACGCGGGCTACTACTACGCCGAAACCCGCGACCAGCTCATTGCTCCGCGCGTGAGCCAGGCCTCGGGCTTTATTCTGCAGTACATCAACGGCGGCACGGTGGTCAACGAGGGCGTGGAAATCGCGCTGTCGGGCAAGCCGGTGCAGCTTGACAACGGCTTCACCTGGGAGGTGCTGGCCAACTTCTACCGCAACGAGAACCGCGCCAAGGAGCTGCCCAGCTTCCTGACCGAGGTCAACCAGTCGGATTCCTGGGTTATCGACGTGGCCCGCGGCAGCGCCTTCCCCGACCGGCCGATTTCCTCCATCGGCGTCATCGACTACCAGCGCGTCAACGACCCGAACTCGCCCTACAACGGGCAGGTAATCATCAGCCCCACCACGGGCCTACCCTCGGTGGTGGCCGGTACTTTCGTGTACGCCGGCGACCGGGCACCCGACTTCACCACGCAGGTAACCAACACGGTGAGCTACAAAGGCCTCTCGCTGGCCTTCCTGCTTGATTTCCGCAAGGGCGGCAAGGTGGTCAACGGCAACGAGTGGGTGATGGTGCGCAACGGCCTGAGCGAACGGACCCTGGACCGCTACAAAACCGCCGTCATCGACGGGGTGGTGCGCCAGCCCGACGGCAACTACGTGCCTAACACCCGCCCGGTGGAGCTGACGCAGGGCTACTTCATCAACCAGTACGCCGGCACGGGCTGGGCCTTCGTGGAAGATGGCTCCTGGACGCGCCTGCGCTACGCCACGCTGAGCTACCGCCTGCCGCAGACCTGGCTGGCTGGCTCCTTCGTGAAAGGCGTGGAGGTGTCGGTGACCGGCCGTAACCTGCTGCTGTTCACCAAGTACTCCGGCGCCGACCCCGAAACCTCCTCGGCTGGCGCAGGCGTGCGCGGCGGCGGCTCCGGCGGCTTCGATTACGGCAGCACCCCCGCCACCCGCGGCATGGATATGGCCCTGCGGGTCAATTTTTAATCAATGAGTGAATGGGAGAATGATGGAATACCCTTGGGAATCAATCATTCAGTCAATCCGCCATTCACGCATCAAATAGCTTTCATCCGATGAAAAAATACCTTCTCGCCCTGGGCTTGCTGCTGGGCGGCGGGGCGCTGACTTCGTGCGAAAAATTCCTCGACGTCAATACCGACCCCAACAACCCGGTCACGTCCACGCCCAACTTCCTGTTGCCGGGCGGCATCTCGCAGGCCTTTCAGCAGCAGATGTTTACCTCGCTGACCACGGCCTATATCACGCAGTACGTGGTGCGCCGCACCCCGGCCGCCAGCACCGACCAGTACTACTTCACGACCGGCAACAGCACCAACACCTTCAACTACCTGTACTTCTACGCGGCCGGCAACCTGCGTGCGGCCATCGATGCGGCGCAGAAGGAAGGCTCGCCGTACTACGTGGGCGCCTCCAAGATCATGCTGGCCATGAGCCTGGCCCACGCCACCGACATGCTCGGCGACGTGCCCTACTCCGAGGCCTGGCAGGGCGCGGCCAACTACACACCCAAGTACGACCCGCAGGAACAGGTATACCAGACCATCTTCCAGCTGCTCGATGAGGGCATTGCGGAGATGCAGAAACCCAGCTCGGCCAACCTGCGCGCCCTGTATCAGACCACGCCCAGCATCAGCGGCGACATCCTCTACAAGGGCGACGTGCAGAAGTGGATCCGGCTGGCCAACTCGCTGAAGGCCCGCCAGCTCAACCACCTCACCAAGAAGAGCACCTACAACCCCAACGCCGTGCTGGCCGCCGTGGACGCGGGCTTCCAGAACTCGACCGACGACGCGCAGCTGCAGTACGAGACGGCCGTGCCGCCCATAACGACGAGCACCAACATCTTCGGCACCACCCGCGCCAACTTCGCTACCGGCACCTACTCGCTGAACCTGCTGCGCTACCTCAACGGCAACCTCGCCAATGCCACCTACCCCGGTGTGGTGGACCCGCGCCTGCCCGTCATGGCCAACACGGCCAGCCAGGGCGCCAACCCGGGCGTAGCCGGCGGCACCACCATCGGCGGCGTGGCCGACTTCTACTATAGCTGGTACGCCCGCGACCTGGGCTACTTCGAGGGCATTACCTACCACGAGCTGAAGTTCATCGAAGCCGAGGCGGCGCTGAAGGCTGGCAACCGCGCCCGTGCCTTCACGGCTTACCGTCAGGGCATTGAGGCGCACATCCGCAAAATCGGCGTGGGCGGCACCTACACTTCGCTTGGTCTTTCGGTGACGTTCCCGCTCATCACGCAGGGCCAGATCGACGCCTACCTGGCCAGCCCCGCAGTGGCCCAAACGGCAGCCGAGCTGACCGACCGCCGCATTATGGAGCAGAAGTACATTGCCATGTTCCTGAACCCGGAGTCGTGGTCGGACCTGCGCCGCTACGATTACCGCCCGGACATCTACGTGAACTTCGCCTACCCGGCGGGTGCCAACCCCATCCTGAACCCGACGCCCACGGACCCGGCCCAGCGCAAGTTCCCGCGCCGCCTGGCTCCGCCGCAGACCGAGACGCTCTACAACCCGAAAGCCGTGGACGCGGCCGGCGGCAACCGCCCGGACTACGTGACCATTCCGGTGTGGTGGGACCAGCCGTAAGCAGCGGCGGTATTCGTGTTTTTTCCCTTCTGATTGCTCTCCCCATGAAAATACAGTTTAACCCGCGGCCCGGCCTGCTGCGGTGGGCCCCGCTGCTGGCGGCCGGCCTGCTGACCCTCGGTGCCTGCGAAAAAGAAATCGAAAAGCCCTACCAGGTGCAGGACGAAGGCGGCTTCGCCACCCTGGGCGCTGCGCCCAGCGGCCTCGTGACCAAGTATGCCCCCGGCGAAGTCGTGCGGCTGGTGGTGGGCTACAATGCCGCCGACCAGGTGCGCAACGTGACCGTGTTTCAAGTCATCAACCGCCAGGACTCTGCCGTGGTCAGCACCACGCCGGCCGGCGGCACCATCGGCACTTCGGGCCTGACGGAGCTGGTGGTGCCGTACACGGTACCGGCCAACCTGGCCAACAAAACCCCGGTGCGCGTGGACGTGACGACCACCTTCGAAAACGGCGCTACCCGTATGCGCCGCTTTACCTACAACGTGGCCGCCGCGCCCACGCTGCGCTTCGGCACCACCGCCTCGCCTACGGCCATTACCACCTTCCGCAATAACCTGGCCGCCACGGCCCAGAGCGAAGGCGACATCATCGGCTACAACCTCGTGATTAACGAGGGTGGCATTGCCACTGTGCCCACCACGCCGACGACGGCGACGCTGTTCAAAAACGTGGACAGCCTGACCACCTTCTACCGCATCGGTACGGGTGCGCCGGTGCGGGCGGGCGTGGTACTGAACCCGAGCACCGGCGCCGCCAACGCCCGCACCGTGGATGTGCGGGTGCCGGCTGGCGCCCGGGGTCAGGCCGTCACGTACTCCTTCACGGCTTACGCCGGGCCGTATTTCGTTACGGCCACGGCCGCGCCCATCAACGTGGTAGCGCCCGCAGCCCTGGCGCGGGTGCGCACGGGCCGCATCACGGCCGGGGCCGGCGCTCCGCAGGATTCATCTTCGTACGACTTGCGCCTGGGTGCTAATGTGGCCAACAGCGCGGCGGCTACCACCAAGGATGCCTACGCCTACGTAGCGGCCACCAGCACCGGCGCCAGCACCGTGGGTATGCGGGCCGAAAACACCACGGTGTACTACCGCATTCCGGTTGCCACGGTAGCCGGCGGCTACTACACCACCGCTACGGCCAACGAGGTGGGCACGCTGCTGTACAACAACGCCACTTCCCTGACTGCTAACCCCGGCCCGGTAGCAGTCAACGACGTGTTTGCCGTGCGCGTGCGCGGGGCTGAGCCCATGCTGCTGCGCGTAGTGGGTGTGCGGCCCAGCACTTCCGGTAGCACCGGGCGCATCACCTTCGAGTACCGCGCCTTGTAAGCCATGCAGTAATCAGCTGCTACAAAAGGGCCGCCCGGAATAGCTCCGGGCGGCCCTTTTCATTTTACCACGCTAGCGGGCAGCGGCCCATACACCGCCCCTAACCCATGGAGCCGCTACTACGGCTCGTCCACGCGCGGGCCGCGGGTGGCGGATATCATTTCCTCCGCGCTTAGGTTGCTGTGAATAATCAGCTCGGCTTCGGCGCTCATCTGCTGCGCAGCGTAGGCGTACTCGTTCATCGCGGCTTCGTAGGCCCGAATGGCCGCCTCCACGGTAGCGTGCTGCCCGCTGGTCAGGTGGTCGGCCAGCGTGAGGGCATCCACCAGCCCGATGTTGACGCCGATGCCGGCGAAGGGCGTCATGGCGTGGGCCGCGTCGCCGACGAGGGTGATGGGGCGCGTTACGGCCCGGCCCGGGGCCAGCGGCACGCGCTGAACGGCCAGGAAGGCAAACTCCGCCGTGACCCGAAAGGCTTCGTGGTAAAGCGGTGCCCAATTGGCCAGCTCGGCAGCCAGAAACGGCACCACGGCCGCCGGCTCGGGCGTGAGGCCGTGATGGGCAAACCAATCGGCCGGCTGGCGGCTGGAAATGTAGTAGTGAATGCCACCATCGGCTTTGGTATGCGCGAAGAGCATCTTGCCTTCGCCGCGCGCCAGCAGGTTGCCGCCGTTGACCAAGGCCGCAAACGCGGGGCATTGGGCGCTGGGGTCGGTGATGAGGCCCTGAATGGCCACCGTGCCGGTGAATTCGGCCTCCAGGCCCGTAACGTAAGCCCGCACCCGCGAGCGGGCCCCGTTGGCGCCGATGACGATGTCGGCTACGCGGTCGGGCTGGCCGGCGAAACGGAGCACGAAGCGGCCATCCGGCTGGGTTTCCAGCACCTGGAAGTTCTGGCTCCAGACCACAGTGCCCGGCGCGAGGCTGTCGAGCAGCAGGCGGTGCAGGTCCAGCCGGTCGATTTCGGGCCGCTCAAACTGCGCGTCGGCCGGCTCATCAATGCTGATGACGCCGTGGATATCGGCCATGCGCTCGGCCGTGGGGCGCGCCAGCCGCCGAAACTCGTCCGTGACGCCGGCGGCCTCCAGAGCCAATTGGCCGTCTTCGGCGTGGATATCCAGGGTGCCGCCCGAAGTGCGCACGGCTTCCGCGCTGGCGTCGCGTTCATATACCGTGACAGCAGCGCCACGTAGCTGCAGGATACGGGCGAGAGTCAGGCCCACAGGCCCGCCGCCGATGATGGCAATTTGCTTATTGCTAAGCAGGTAGAGGTTCATAGCTTTCGTTCTTTTCAGCAAAGGAAGCGCAGCCAATCAGGCTTAAATAACCTGATTTAGCCCAAAAACAGTCGCATTCAACAATGCCGCGGCACTTAACGGCCCTGCGTGGCTTGGTACTTTTTGGGCGTCAGCTGGAAGTGCTTGGCAAAGAGCCGGGCGAAGTGGCTCAGGTTGGTAAAGCCCAGCTGGTAGCCCACTTCCGCCACCGATTGGGACGGCAACCGCCGCCGCGCTTCCTCCATGCGGGCGGCCTGGAAGTAGTCGTACGGACTCATCCCGAATACCTGCCGGAACAGCTGCCGCATCCTGGTTTCGCTCAGGCCCGCAGCCAGCGCCAGCGCGGGCAGGCTCGGCGGCTCACTCAGCGAGGCCAAGAGCTCCGTGCGCACCCGAAAAATCTTTTCCACGTCGGCCGGGTGCAGGTGCCGGGCGGGAGCAGCGGCGCGGCCGGCCAGTTCCCGCAGCAGGCAGTACAGGAGCTCCTGCGCCTTGATGCGGTAGAAAAACGCATCGAGTGGGTGCGCCGGCCGCGGCTCGGTTACCTGCAGCAGCACCTGCTGAATGGCGGGCGTTATCAGGGTATCGAGTACCAGCGGGTGCGCGGCAGTGAGCAAGGGAGTCAGGGCGCTATCTGTACCCTGGAGCCAGCTGTTCAGCAGCGGTTTCTCGATGGCCAGGGCCACCATGAAAATTTCCGTGTGCGCGGGCAGCACGGTGGCAAAGCCGATGTTGGTGGAGGCTATCTGCGCCGTGGACAGGTGCAGCGCACCGCCAGGGGCCGGGCCGAAGGCTTGAAACGACACCAGCAGGGTTTCGGGCTGGGCATAGTCGGGCTGGCGCTGCACGGTGAACTGCTGCGCCAGCGTATAGCGGTGGATGCCCAGCATCAGGCCCGGGTCGGGCGCCAGCAGCCTGATAAAGCCGTGGCCTATGCTGTCCGGCAAGTGCCGCACGCCATCCACTAAGAGCCCTCCCCCAGCTTCAGCTAGGTCAGACAGCATTCGGAGGCCGGTGGCAGCGGGCGCAGCGAGGGTACCCATATGAGCAAATTGCAAAACACGAAGCTAAAAAGAACGTCCTGCGGAGTCCCGTCGAACCGAAGGTCGGCGTAGCTCCGCAGGACGTTCTTTTGCCCCAACGCAAAGGTCAGCGCAACGGTAGTTACCGCCCGAACAACCGCTCGAAGAATCCTTTCTTGCGTTTGGTTTTGACCTTAATGATGTTGTTGCCAGGCGTCGAAATGGTTTTCGTCACGCCGGGCTTGTCCTTGATAATGATGGGCGGGCCCGAAGCTACCGCCGGCGCAGCTGCAGAATCGGCGGGAGCCGTGGGCTCCGGCTCGGCCTGTGCCAGCACGGGGCCGGCCACCGAGCCGATGGTCGTCACGCGCGAGGGGCCGCTTTCGTTGTGCAGGCGGTCCAGGGCCGTCACGAAGTAGGCGTACTCCGTGCCGAAGCGGGCGGTGGTGTCCACAAAAGCCTGGCTGCGGCGATGCATGCCGGGCAGCACGGCGAGGATGTGGCGCGGGTCGTCGGGGCTGGGCTGCTCGCCGCGGGCGAAGCGGTAGACGACGTAGGCCGAGGCGGAGTCGCCGTCGGCAGCGGCGGGGCCGGGGCGCCACGTGAGCGTAACGGGGCCGCCGGCGCGCAGCAGCGTGAGGCCCTGCACGCTGCGGGGCGGCACGGCGTCTTTCCACGGCATGGTGGGCAGCAGCGCCGGGTAGCGAAACAGGTTCTGGCGCAGCGAGTCGGTGGTTTTGAGCGGATTGCTTACCACCGATTTGGCCGAGAAAAATACGCTGCCGCTGATGTCGGTGGGGTACGAGCGGTTCAGGCGCACCTGCCGCGGCAACTCGCGCGGGCTGCGCCACGTCGTGTCGGACTTGGTGCTTTCCAGCATGCGGTAGGCCCCCTGCCCGATGTAGAGGTGCCGGTCGAAGCGGTTGCGGCTCCACCATTCCAGCAGGGTGGCATAGGAGGCGGCGCGGAAGTTGGTGCTCCAGTACAGTTGCGGCAGCACGTAATCCACCCAGCCCTGGCGCAGCCACTCGCGGGCGTCGGCGTAGAGGCCGGTGTGACCCTGAAAGGCGCGGGTGTCGGAGCCGTCGGGGTGCTCATTGCTGTTCATCCACACGCCGAAGGGCGAAATGCCGAACTTCACCCAGTGTTTTTCGTCCTCGATGGCGTCGTGCACCTGCTCCACCAACTCGTTCACGTTCTGGCGGCGCCAGTCGGCCAGGCTCAGCCCGTCCTCGTTGTACTTGGCAAAGGCCACTTCGTCGCGGATGACCTGCTTGGGCTCGGGGTACGGGTAGAAGTAGTCGTCGAAGTGCACCCCGTCCACGTCGTAGCGGCGCACCACGTCCACGATGACCTCGGTGATGTAGTTGCGCACTTCGGGCAGGCCGGGGTTGTAGAGCAGCTTGCCGGAGTAGCGCATAAACCACTCGGGGTGCTGCCGGAACGGGTGGTTGGGTGCCAGCCGGGCCGTGGTGGTGTCGGTGCTGGCGCGGTAGGGGTTAAACCAGGCGTGAAACTCCATGCCGCGCTTGTGGGCCTCGTCGATGAGGAAAGGCAGCGGGTCCCAGCCCGGGTCTTTGCCCTGACGGCCGCTCAGAAACTTGCTCCACGGCTCCATAGAGCTGCGGTAGAAGGCATCCGAAGCCGGGCGCACCTGCACGAATACCGCGTTGATGCCGGCTTGCTGCTCGGCGTCGAGCAGCTTGAGGTACTCGCGGCGCTGCTGCTCGGGCGTCAGGTCGCGGCGCGAGGGCCAGTCGATGTTCTCGACGGTGGCAATCCAGACGCCGCGCAGCTCGCGCTTGGGCGGCGCCGACGGGATGGGCACCGTGATGACGGGACTCTTAAACGGCTTGACCGCCGGGGACACCGCGGCCGGCTGGGCCGAAACTGAACTACAGGCAAACAGCGCCGCAAGGGCGCTCAAAAGCAAACGACAACGCATCAACAAGACTCCGTGGGCCACGACCGGCCCCGGCCCGAGCTAGCCGGCGGCGCGTCGCCCGGTGCAAATTACGGAGTTCGGCCGCTACGGCGCCTGCCTTTTCAGTGGATTGTCGCGGCGCAAAGCGGTAGTGCGGTGCCAAAGGGCAGTACTTACTACCACTATTGGCGCCTGCTTGCCGAGGCGCTTAGCTTGCTATCTGCCGGACGCGGACTGCAGTCCGCGCTACAGCTACCGCCGCAGCGCCGCGAAGGGCAAATCCATCAACGGGTACTGCTCCCAGCCACGGTGGTCGAAGTGCCACCACTCGGCCGGGTAGTTCACGAAGCCGTGGCGCTGCAGGGCCGCGTGCAGCATGGCGCGGTTGCGCCTGGCCTCGGCCGGCAGCTGCTGGTAATCGGAGTGGGCGGCGGGCGTCATGGCGTCGAAGGCGGTGGGCATGGGCACGTCGCGGCCAGTGCGCAGGTCCACCAGCCCCACGTCGACGGAGCAGCCGCGGTTGTGCTTGGAGCCGCGCGTGGGCGGGGCGGCGTAGGTGGCATCGGGCATGGCCTCAAACAGGCGCACGGTGGCCGCGTACGGGCGGTAGGCGTCGTAAATCTTCAAAGCGTAGCCCTGCGCGGCTAAGTCCTGCTGCACGCGGCGCAGGTCTTCGGCCACCGGGCGCCGCAGAAAGGCCGCCGCTTCCGGATAGATGACCTGGCCTACCAGGTTGTCGGCGGTGGCATAGCGGATATCGAGCTTGAGGCCGGGAATGACCTTGGTTAGGTCAACCAGTTCCTGCTGCGGGTCGCGCTGCACTTGGCGGCGGTACTCGGCCACGCTGGTGACGCGGGCGGGGCCCTGCGGCGGGGCGGCGGGCGGTTGTGGCATAATTATCATGGCGTGGCGCGTTCGTGTGAGGCCGACCAGTACGCCCGCACCTGCGTGCGGCGCCGCTCATCGGTGCGCGTCAGATCGTACTGATACACCAGCTGCCCGAGCCGACGCAGGAAGGGAAAACCTACGGCGTCGTAGTCGTAGTGGTCGTCGTTGAGCACTTCGTCGGCGTTGCAGTACACCACGGCCGAGAGCATGAATTCCACCCCGCGCAGCGAATCCACGATGCAGGCGTTGTCGATGAGAAAGCCGTAGGCCTGCCCGATTTTGTTGTAGATGCGCACGCCCTCGGGCAGCGGTGCCGGCGGGCCGCCGGCCAGCAAAAATTTGGCGTAGTTGTCGGGATACTCTTTTGCGTCGTAGTGCGGGTACTGACTCAGGCGCGGCGGCAGGCTCAGGTATTTGCGCAGAAAGGCATAGTCGTCGTGCGCCAGCCCGAAACGCTGCCGCGCCGGTACGAACTCCGGAAACAGCAGCGCCCGCAGCACCTGCTGCTGCTCAGCGAGCGGGAAGAAGTTCTTGGTGCTGAAGTCCATGGGCTCGTTCACTCGCTGCACGCCGGCCATATACGCCTTGCCGATGCGGTAGTTCTTGGCTGCCAGCCGCGGCAGGGGCTGCGCGTTGTATTCGGCCGCCTGATGCACTTCGCCGGTGGCGCCGCCCATGCTCGGCAGAAACACAAACGGGTTGGTGTGCCGCGAACCGGGTTCTTTGTCCCCGACCGACAGCCGGTGAATAATGCGCGTGCGCGGCAACCCGTACGCATTCAGGGAAGCCAGCGGCGCCTGCCCCACGTACTCGTACAGCCGATTGAAGGCATCGTTGTCGCTGACCAATAACACCTTGCGAATGTAGTTGCCGACGGTGGGCCGGTGGGCCGGCGCGGTGCTGTCCACCGCTACGCCCGTTTGCCCGGTAAAAGCCGAGTCGATGCGCAACGGGGTTTCGCGGTTTATCAGGGGCACGCCGCGGTTCATGGTGGCCGTGCTACCATACTGCGCACGCAGCTTTTCCAGCGCCAGCGCCGCCGCGGGCAGCTTCACGGTGCTGGCTGGGTAGAAGTACTCCGTGGGCTTCAGTCGGTAGGCGTACGATTTGAACGAGGGCCGCCCCTGCTCGTCGCGCCGAATCTGGGTATAGAGGATCTGCACCCGGTGCGCGGCCGGATCGGCCAGCACCCGGCGTACCACGGCGGCCGTGTCGTGAAGCAGCAGTTGCGGGAGCGGGTTGCGGCGCTGAGCCCATGCCGCCGGCGCGCATCCTAGTAGCAGCAGAAACGCAAAAAACCGGTTCATCAGGCCGGAAGATACTTCCTGGCGCCGATGAACCGGTTGCTGCAATAGGCTAAACCGGCCGCTTACTTCGCGTCGCGGTTGTTGGAATCGTCGATGGTGCCGCCGTCGTTGGCGGAGCTGCGCGAGAGGCTGCCGTTGGCGTAGTAATCCGACTCGCCTTTGGGCTGGCTCTGGTTCTGCTTTTTCTCCGAATCCTGGCCCCCGCCCTGGTTGCGGTTGTCGTCGGGCACGCGGGCACCGGCGTGGCTGCTGCCCTTGGCGTTCTGGCCGCTGGCGGCGGGCTGATTCCGGTTGTCGGAATCGTTGCCGTGGTTGCCGCCGTGCTGGCCGGTGGTGCTGCGGCTGGCTTCGGAGCTGCTGGCTCCGCCGGGGCTGGCGTTGCCGATGTGCTTCTGCTCGCTGCGGTTCACGTTGCCGTCGGGGCTGGTCTTATCGATGGGCGCTTGACCGGGTGCTACCTGCCGGTTGGCATTCGGGTCGTTGCTCTTGGAAGTGCTCATGGTGCGGAAGCTTAGCGGTTGGCTTAGTCGGTAGTGTTGTCGTTGCGGCGCAGGTGCTTGGCCTCGTCGCGCACCTGCGAGCCGGCGCTGGCCTGGCCCTGCTCCTTGTCCTGCTGCTGGGTGTCGTCCTGCGCGTCTTTCTTTAGCGGAAACTGGTTCTGGCCGCTGTTGGCTACGCCTACTTTGTCGGCGCCGCTGCTCTCCTGATTGGTCGAATTTCCTTGTCCTTTGTTCATAGCGGTGAGTGGTGTGGGTGGGTAAAGCGGCAAAGTCAAATTGTGAGGTGGTGAAGAGTGAAATGGTGGATTGGGGTTCTGTCACTTCACTATTCACCTTCGAATTAAAGTCCGGGAACCTGCCCTGGCTGGCCCGCCGATGTACCGGTGCCCGCCGAGGCGGTGCTGCCGCCTACTTCGCCTTCGCCGGCGTTGCCGGGCGCGTCGTAGTGGGTGCTGCGGCTTACGTTGTGGCCTTTGGTCGCGTTGCCGCCCACGTTGCCGCCGCTGCCGGAGTTGTCATCAGCGTTTTCGCCGGTGAGCACGCCCATCCGGTCGCCCATGCCGAAGCGGCCCTGCGGGTCGCGCTCCTGCTCGGGCGAGGGTTGCCCGGAAGCGGTGGCTTCGGCCTCGTACTGGCGGCCGGCTTCGCGGGCGTTCATTTCCTGGTTGAAGGGTTCTTGCTGAACCGGGTCTTGTTCCATGAGGTCGTCTTGGTTGAGGAGGTGGGTTGCTCTGGCTATACGGCAGGCTGCCGAGGCGGTTCCCGGTCGAGCTTGCCAACTTGGCCGATGCCAACCGCTTGGCAGGCTTGTAGCGGAGGCCATTGGCATGGAACCCAGCTCGCCCCTGGCCGACGCCTTCGCCCGCAAAACCGACGCGGAGCTGCTCTACCTGACGCAGCACCCGCACACGTTTGCGCCCGCTTTAGTGGAAGCCGCCTGGGCCGAGCTGCGCCGCCGCGGGCAAATACCTGCACCGCCCGAACCAGATCAGGCCGCTTCCCGCCCCGCCCCCACCCCGGGTATAGGGAGCGTAGCCGTTACGCTCGGCCTCGCCGGCCTGAACCTGTTCGTGTTCCTGCTCATGGTAGCCAGCGGCGTCGATGCCCTGCACCCCGCCGGCCGCGACCTGATAGCCTGGGGCTCCAACTTCTCACCGCTGACGCTGCACGGGCAGTGGTGGCGCCTGCTCACGGCCTGCGCACTGCACGGCGGGCTGGCGCACCTGCTGCTGAATACCTACGCGCTGCTCGTCATCGGGGCCTTGCTGGAGCCACTGGTGGGCCGTGGACGGCTGCTGGTTAGCTACGTGCTCAGCGGGCTGGGCGGCAGCCTGGCCAGCCTGTGGTGGCACACGGGTGGCGTCAACAGCGTGGGGGCTTCGGGGGCTATTTTCGGGCTGTTCGGAGCCATGCTTACGCTTACGGCCACCAATGCCGCCCGCCTGAGCCGCCCGGCCCGGGCCGCGCTGTTTGTGCACACTCTCTACATCGTGGGGGCCAATTTTGCCGGCGGCGTGGGCACCGGCATCGACCATGCCGCGCACGTGGGCGGCTTACTGGCCGGGGCCCTGCTGGCGTGGCCGCTGCTGCGCCGGGTGGCGCGCTAACCGGGGGCATCACCCATTTATGCTATTGCAGCGCAGGATGCTGCCATGATATTTTTGCACCATGCGCAACCACACGCTCGGTTCTGCACTATATATCTGGCACTTAAACCCAAACCCCGCGCTATGAAACGCATTCTACTTTCCCTGCTGCTGGCCGCCGCAGGCACCGCCGCCTTCGCCCAGGCACTACCGCCCGTTACCAACGGCGGCTTCGAAACCTGGAACGGCAACGTGCCAACGGGCTGGACGACTACCGACCAACTGTATCTTGAACTCCTTGGGTTTCCGACCTCCACGGTGACGCAAAGCACCGCCGATAAGCGCAGCGGTACGGCCGCCGCCAAGCTGCAGAACTTAGTCATTGGCCCCGCCTCGCTGCCGTCGTTGCTGATCCTGGGCAATGCCCTCGACCTAGCCACGGATCAAAATTATCCTGGGGGCATGGCCTACACCGCCCGCCCCGCAGCCTTCCAGTTCTGGTACAAGTTTCAGGGCACGCCGGCCGATACGGTGCAGATGGTGGCCGTGCTGACCCGCGGCGGGGGCACTGCCCGGCAGGAAATCGGCGGCGGCGCCCAAGTGCTGCTTCCCAGCACCAGCACTAGCTACCGGCTCGGCCAACTGCCCATGGGGTACGCCGCCAACACACTCGCGCCGGATTCGCTGTTTGTCCTGATAGCTACCAACGGCGGCTCGGCCGGCGCCTCCTTCATCATCGACGATATCGTGCCCACCAACACCGTGACGGCGGCCCAGGAGCCGATGCTCGCCGGCGCCCTGCTGGCCTACCCCAACCCCAGCACCGACGGCCAGTTTAAGGTGCGGGCCGAGCGTGACCATGACATTGTGGCCGGCACGCTCACCGTCACCGACGCCACCGGCCGCACGGTGCTGCGCCAGCCAGCCGTGGCAGCGGCCACGGTAGCCAACGGGCGGCCCGTAGACCTGCGCGGGCAGCGAGCCGGCATGTACGTGCTGCGGCTGGAGTCGGAGCGCGGCGCGGTGGTGCGGCGCCTCATGGTGAATTAATCCTGCCTGACCTTGTGCAAGCGGCCGACCCGGACAGCCCGGGTCGGCCGTTTTGCGTTTACCTTGCGCGGCGTTATTCCCCGCCTCGTTTGCGCATGGCCAATCCCCTCTCCCCCACTCCGCCCGACGACGCAACCGGTCCTTCCCAGCCGCGTTGGCGGCGGGCCTTTGGGGCGGTGCGCAAGGCGGCCAAGGCTCCGCTGGCCGGGCTGGAGGCGCTGCTCCAAACCGGGCGCAGCTACCGCCATTTCCTGCTGCCGGCCCTCAACGGTGCCATCGGCGACCAGTTGGCGGCGCGCGGCGACCAGCGGGCCATCCGCCTCAGCTTCCGCCGCCACGATCAGGACGTGGCGGCCATCGACCTAAACCTGACCGATGGCCCCCGCCCCACCGTGGTTTTTCTGCACGGGCTGATGGGCGACGAGCACATCTGGCAAACCGGCCCGGCGGGCCTGCTGCGCTACGGCCCGCGGCTGGCCGAAGACACCGACGTGCGTTGCCTGTACGTGCGCTACAACACCGGCCGCCACATCAGCGAAAACGGCGGCGACCTGCACCGCCTACTTACCCAGCTGATAACGGCCTGGCCCGATGCCATCACCGACCTGGTGCTGGTGGGCCACTCCATGGGCGGGCTGGTGATTCGCTCGGCGGGGTATTATGCGAATGAAGAAGGAAGAATGAAGGAGGAGGAATTGGGAGTTGACGCGGCCCTAGCCTATGCCGAGGGCTCAAGACAGGATAGATACACCGAGGAAGAAATAGGAGTTGACGCGGCACCGGCCGGCGCTGCGCCGGCTGCCGCTCCAGAGAAATCAGCGCCTGAATCCAGCGCTGCATTCCGCGACTCCGCGGCACCGTGGCTGCCTTACCTGCGGCAGGTGTTTTTGCTGGGCGTGCCGAACGAGGGCTCCTTTCTGGAGCAGAACAGCTTTCTGACGGTGCTGGCCCTGCGCCGCTTCGACCTGCGCCTGGCGCACCTGCTGGCTGATACCATCGACCGGCGCAGCAACGGCATCCGCGACCTGCGCCACGCCCGCCTCGTGGACGAAGACTGGCAGAACCCGCACGCCGACGACCTGCTGCCGCCGCGCACGCCCGTGCCGCCGCTGCCCGGCGTGCAGTACCACGTGCTGGCGGCCTCGCTGCTGAAAAACGCCGAATCAGTGCTGTCGCAGTACTTCGGCGACGGGTTGGTGGGCGGCGGCTCGGCCACGGGCAGCGTGTTTCGGCGCAGCACCCAGGTGCACGTGCGCGTGTTTCCGCGCCAGCACCACGGCACCCTGCTCGCCGACACCGACGTGTACGCGTATCTGCGGACGCGCATTCTAGAGCCGTATCAGCCGTGAACTAGCCTATTGAGAAGCACGCCTGGGCTGGCTGTGTAAAGCAATTACTGGCTGCGCCGCTGTAAAGAAAAAGCCCCCGCTGCCTTTCGGCGGCGGGGGCTTCGTGCATCAGCAAAGGCTTACTTCAGCAGCAGTTCCGCGAAATCAGCCGGCACTACCAGCTGCGGCAGTTCCTGCCCGCCGGTACCGCAGTACGCTGGCTTCACCTCCACCGCCTGGCCATCGACGGTGGCCGTGAGGATTTCCGTGGTCAGGGGCCAACCGTGCAGCACCACGCGGTAGGTGCTCCAGCTAGGTGCCCAGTCGCCTTCCGTCTGCTGCTGCACGCGCAGGCTCATGGCCGTGCCGCTTACGGCGTAGCGGCGCACGGTGGCCTGCCCCTGCTGGTAGCCGTAGCCTTCGCCGCCGTCGTCGTAGAGGGTGCTGGTCAGCTCACCGTTTTTGTAGTACACGTGCAGGGTCAGCTCCGTTACGGGGTGCTCGTCGGTGTACTGCATCACGGGGCGGGCCGGAATGACAGCGCCGGCGCGTACGTAGACCGGGATGCGGTCCAGCCCGGCGGGGGCCCATACTTCCACGCCGCCGTCGCGCAACTCGTCGGTCCACCAGTAGTACCACTGACCCTTGGGCAGGTACATCCAGCGGCCGTCGGCGCCGGCCTGCGTGATGGGGCACACCAGCAGGTTGTCGCCCACCCCGAACTCGGCCATGCGCTGGTAGGTGTCGATGTCGCTCTGATCGAGGAAGGCCAGGGGGCGCAGCACGGGCGTGCCGTGCTGCACGTACTGCCAGAAGGCCGTGTAGAGGTAAGGCAGCAGCTGGTAGCGCAGCTCAATAAAGTGCCGGGCCAGGTCGGTGTACTCCTCTCCAAAAGACCAGGGCTCCTGGTCGCCGTGGTCGCCCGAGCTGTGGGTGCGGAAGAACGGGTGGAAGGCTGCCAGCGCCACCCAGCGCACGTACAGCTCACCGTCGGGGGTGTTGATGAAGCCGCCCACATCGGAGCCGATGAAGGAGAAGCCCGAGATGCTCAGGCGCTGGCACTGGATGTTGGCCAGCCACAGGTGCTCCCAGGAGGCAATGTTGTCGCCTGTCCAGCCTGAGGAGTAGCGTTGCCCACCCGAATACGTGCTGCGCGTGATGGTAAAGGGCCGGTTCGGGTACGAGAAGCGCTTCACGCCCTCGTTGGTGGCGCGGGCCATCTGCATGCCGTACACGTTGTGAGCCTTTTTGTGCGAGCAGGGGTTGCCGTCGTAGTCGAAGCGCACGTCGTCGGGGAAGGTACCCTTCTCGAACACGGCCGGCTCGTTCATGTCGTTCCACACCCCGCGTACGCCTACCTCCTGGATCAGGCCCTTGAACAGGCCCGCCCACCACTCGCGCACCGTGGGGCGGGTGAAATCGGGAAAGTGGCAGAGGCCGGGCCACACCGAGCCCTTCATCAGCGGGCCGTCGGCGCGGCGGCAGAAGTAGTCCTGCTCGAAGCCTTCCTGCCACACCGGGTACTGCGGGTCGATTTTGATGCCCGGATCGATAATGACGATGGTTTTGAAGCCGTCCTCGGCCAGCTCGCGCACCATTTTCTCGGGCTCGGGGAAGTGCTCCGGGCTCCAGGTGAAGCAGCGGTAGCCGTCCATGTAGTCGATGTCGAGGTAGAGCGCGTCGCAGGGGATGCGGCGCTTGCGAAACTCGGCCCCGATGCCGCGAAACAGCTTTTCGGGGTAGTAGCTCCACTTGCACTGGTGGTAGCCCAGGGCCCAGAGCGGGGGCAGCTCGGGCGTACCCGTCAGGCACTTGGTGTATTCCTGCGTGACTTCCAGCAGCGTGGGGCCGTAGATGAAGTAGAAGTTCATCTCCCCGCCGTGGGCCCAGAACGAGGTGACGTCGGCGCGCTCGGCGGCGAAGTCGAAGTAGCTTTTAAACGAGTTGTCGAAGAACAGACCGTAGGCTTGCTTCTGGTGCAGGGCCAGGAAGAAGGGAATGTTCTTGTAGAGCGGGTCCGAGCCTTTTTCGTAGCCGTAGGTGTCGCTGCCCCAGTTGCAGAAGCGCTGCCCGCGCAGGTTCATGTTGGCGGGCTTGTCGCCGAGGCCGTAGTAGTGCACGCCGGGCTGCACCTGCTGGCTCATCTTGACGATGTCGTTGCCGGATTCCCAGTCGTACTCCCAGTGGAAGCCCTTTTCGTACTCCATGAGCACGATGCCGGAGCGGTTCAGCAGGCGCACGTGCATGCCCTCCTTGCCCACGATGCAGATCAGGCGGCCGGTGGTGAGGCGGTAGTGGTCGTCTTTTTCGACGAATTCCAGCAGCGAAGCTTCCTGCCGGGGCGGCGTGCCCTGCTCGAAGGCGTAGCTGAAATCGGGGGCGAAATGGCCGTCGGTGCTGTAGCGGAAGCGCAGCACCTTGTCGCTGATGACCTGCACGAGCAGCACCACCCCGTTGGCGGCCGTAAAGCGGAAATCGGCCTTACCCGGCACGACCTCGGCGCGGATGACCTGGCCCGGAAAGAATTCCTGGCGGCCCTTCTGGGCCAGGTCGTTAATCATGTAATTATTATCCTGAATCGTCGACTCGTTCATGAGTTCAGGGGGAGCATAAGCACGAAGTGAAAAAAGCCTTCCGACGGGCCAAGCTCAGCAGAAGGAAGCCGCAAAATACGGATGTTTCTGGTGGTTTCCGCGGGCGAGGCTTGTTTGCCGGCCCGGCTGGCTGTAGGTTCGTGGCCTACGTACGCTTACTATGCCGATGCCCGCCGCCCCCTCCTCCGTGTTGCTGCTCAGCTGGGACGCCTCGTCCGCCGCGCTGCCCGTGGCGCGGGCCCTGCCGCCGGCCACCACGGCGCAGGTCTGGGCGGCCCAGCCGCTGCCGTCCGCGGCCCTGCCCGCCGCGGCCGCCGTGCGGGAGCTGCTGGCCGAAAGCGCGCTGCCCCCGGCGCCGGAACTGCTACTGACCCGGGCAGCACCCGCCTTTCCGTACGTGGGCCGCGGCGAAGGAGCTGACTTACCGTCACACCCCGGCTTTGGCGTACCAGCTGCCCCCTATATAGGAAGCAGCGAGCCGGCTACGGACGCCGCCGGAACACCGCCTGCTGCCACTGCCACCGCAGCAGCTTTGGCCCAGGGATTTGCCGTGCCCGCGGCGCCGTATTTAGGCGCTACGCCAGCCCTGGAGCCACCCAATCAAGCCGCCGCTCAGCAGCCCATGGCGGAGCCCGGTTCGGCCGAGGCCGCCGAGCTAAGCAGTGAGCAACCAAGCTTAAGCGCCACCGGGCAGCCCACGGCGCCGGCGGCCGATACCGAACCATTGGCCGAGGCGGCTGGTGTAGCGGAGGCCGCGCCGGACCTGCTACCCGAGGCAACTGCCGAAGCAGCCCCGCTGACTGCTAGCGCACCGCACCAACCTGAGACGCAGCCCTCCTCTGCTTCATCCGCCGCAGCGGTAGCCGCGGCGGCTGCCGAGGCCGCTGAACTCAACGCCCGCATCATTCGCTACGCCCGCCACGCGGCTCGCTTGGCGCACGAAGCCCAATTTGAGGTCATCTTTGCACCCGATTGGCCCGCGTGGCTGGCCGGCCTGGAGCTGCGGCAACTCACGCGCCGCCCGCTCGTGGTGCAAGTCACGGAGCTGGCCGCCGACCGGCCCTTGCTAGCCGAGCAGGGCTGGGCGGAGGCCCTGGAGCGGCTGACGTTGCCGCACGCCGACCGCATCCTGGTGCCCGACGAGGCCACGGCGGCGCGCATTCAACTGCTTTACCGCGTTCCAGCCGTGCGCCTGCATATCCTGCCGCCCGGCACCGCGCCCGACCTCACGGCCGCGCTGGTGCTCGACGCCCATTTTTTCGCTTAACGCTTACCCTTGCATGTCTTCTTTCCCCGCTTTCACCCCCGAACACTCCTTTGACGCCGAGCTGGAGCTCGAAAGCGAAAATGGCGGCGTATTCGTCATCATTCCCTTCGATGTGCAGCAGGCCTACGGCACCCGCGGCCAGGTGAAAGTGCTCGTCACCTTCGACGGCTTCCCCTACCGCGGTTCCCTCACCCCCATGGGCGACGGGCAGCACCTGCTAGGCGTGCCCAAGCAGATTCGCGGCGCCATCGGCAAAACCTGGGGCAACAGGGTGGCCGTAGCGCTGGCCCGCGACACCGAGCCGCGCGTGGCGGAAGTATCCGAAGATTTTGGCCGCGCCCTGACCAACGCCGGTCTGCGCCAGCGCTTTGAGGACATGGCCTACACGCACCAGAAGGAGTACACCCGCTGGATTGAAGCAGCCAAGAACACGGAAACCCGCTTTGAGCGCATCAGCAAAGCCGTGGAGATGATCAAAGCCGGCCGCAAGCGCAGCAGCTAGCCAGCTTGCGGTATCACCCCGCTGTCATTGCGAGCAGAGCGAACCGGAGGTCGACGTAGTCAAGCAATCCTTCCTCTAGTAGCACCGCCGACGCAATACCTGCTAACCGAAAACAGCACCGCCCGAAACCAGTCGTTCATACGACGGTTTCGGGCGGTGCTCATTTTGAGGTCTGCTCGTTGATCAGGACCGATTGACGCCGCTTGATGCGCGGAATGTCGTGTCTCCTCGCAATGACAGCTAGTGTAGCCGTTTTACTTCACCTTTTGCAGCACCTGGGCGGTGCGGCTGGGCAGGTACAGGCTCAGGAAGGGCGTGTTGTTTTCGTCGGGCAGGGTGAAGTGCTTCACGTCCTGCGTGATGCGGCCGTAGCCGCCGAAATTCACCGCGTCGGAATCCAGCACCGGGACGTAGCTACCGGCGGCACCGGCGAAGAAGCGGTAGTCGGTCAGGCTGCGCTCGGGGTGGAAGTTGAAGACGAACACCAGCCCGCAGCGCTCAAAGGCCAGCACTTTGTTATCCTCGTCAAGGTGCAGCAGCTGGGTAGTGCCGGTGAGAAAGCGCGTGCGGCGCTCCAGCGCTATCATGGCCCGGTCGAAGAGCAGCCAGCTGTGGAAGTACAGGTCGTGGTTGTCGGCCAAGGACCACTGCCGGCGGGCGAAGTGGTGGCTCCAGTTGTTGCCCTCACGCGGGAAATCGACCCACTCGGGGTGACCGAATTCGTTGCCGATAAAGTTCATGTAGGCTTCGCCGCCGGCGCCCAGGGTGACGAGCCGGATGAGCTTGTGCAGGGCCAGGGCGCGCGAAGTAATCAGGTCCGGCTCGCCCTGCAGGCGCGACATGCTGGAGTAGATCCGCTCGTCGAGCAGCCAGTGCGCGAGGGTTTTGTCGCCCACCAGCGCCTGGTCATGGCTTTCGGCGTAGGCCACGGTTTTCTCGCCCGCGCGGCGGTTGGTGAGCTGGTGCCAGAGGCCACCCATGCTCCAGTCATCGTCGCGTTGGTGCTTCAGGGTCTTGATCCAGTAGTCGGGCAGGCCCATGCCGAGGCGGTAGCCAAAGCCCAGGCCGCCCTCGGCCACGGGCCGCGCCAAACCGGGCATGCCGCTCATGTCTTCGCCGATGAGCAGGGCCGATTTCTTGCACTCGCGCACCAGCGCGGTGGCCAGCTGCAGGTACAGGATGGCGTCTTCATCGGCTTCGGGGCCGAAGTACTGCGCGTAGTCGGTGAAGGCCGTGCCCTCGCCGTGGTGGTGGTAGAGCATCGACGTGACGCCGTCGAAGCGGAAGCCGTCGAAGTGGAATTCTTCGAGCCAGTAGCGCAGGTTGCTCAGCAGAAACTGCTGCACCTCGGGCCGGCCGTAGTCGAACAGCAAGGAGTCCCAGCCGGGGTGGCGGCCCCGCTCGCCCTGGTGAAAGTACAGGTTGTCAGAACCGTCGAGGTTGCCCAGGCCCTCGGCTTCGTTCTTGACGCTGTGCGAGTGTACCACGTCCATCACCACGGCCAGGCCGCGGCGGTGCGCTTCGTTGATGAGGTATTTCAGGTCCTCGGGCGGGCCGAAACGGGCTGAAGGCGCGAAGAAATTGGCCACGTGGTAGCCGAACGAGCCGTAGTACGGGTGTTCGGCCACGGCCATGAGCTGCACCACGTTGTAGCCATCCTGCTGAATGCGGGGCAGAATGTGGTCGGCAAACTCGCGCCAGGAGCCCACGCGGCCTTCTTCCAGGGCCATGCCCACGTGCGCCTCGTAGATGAGCGGCTCCTTGACGGCGTTGTGCACCCGAAACTGCTGATCCGTCCACTGAAACGGCTGCTCGGGGCGCCAGATCTGGGCGCTGAAGTCCTTGGTGTGCTCGTCCTGCACCACGCGGCGCACGGTGGCCGGCAGCCGGTCGCGCTGGCCGTTGGCGGCGTGCACGTGGATTTTGTAGCGCGAGCCGGGCGTCAGATTGGGGAAGGTCTGCTCGGAGAGAAACACTTCCCACACGCCGTCGGCGCCGCGCGTAAGCGGAGTGTAGGCCCGGTCCCATTGGTTGAAGTCGCCCACCGCAAACAGGGCGTGGGCGGCGGGGGCCCACTCGCGCAGCCAATAGCCGCGGCGGCGGGCGTCGTAGTGCAGGCCGAGGTGCTGGTGGCGACAGGCGTATTTGGTCAGGGAACCGGCCTGGGCCACAATTTCGGCCTTGCGGGCCTCGAACCGAGCGAGGCGGCGCCGGATAACGTCGGCGTAGGGCGCCAGCCACGGGTCTTGCTGAATCAGCGGCAGTTGCGGCTCGGAAGCGTCGGACGCGGAGGTAGTCAGGGTATCGGCAGCTGCGGTTTCCATTGGCACGGGAGGCGTTTGGTTTCAGGCAAATGTAACCCGCCGCGCCATCGTATGGCACGCCTCCGCTACGCCACGCCCACGGGCTGCGGCCGTGCAATCGATTGAACGGCCAACAGACGGGGTTTCGGTAGCCCATCAATTTTCAGCACATCCTGATGCCGGTTACGCCCGCAGCCAAACCAGCACCCGCTGCGGGGCTATTCCAGCACCACCAGTTCCACCCGGCGGTTCTTGCGGCGGTTGTACTCGTTGTCGTTCGGCGCCACGGGCTTGCTGCCGCCGTAGCCGACGGTCTGCAGCCGCTCGGCCCCGATGCCCTGCCCCACCAGGTACTGCTGTAGGTGCTGCACGCGTTCCTCCGAGAGCTTCACGTTCAGCTTCGGGTCGCCTTGGTTGTCGGTGTGGCCTTCCAGACGAATTTTCAGCTCCGGATTGTCCTTGAGCACCTGTACCAGCCGGTCCAGCTCAGGCTTGGAGGTCGGCAGAATGTCGGCTTTGCTTTGTTGAAAAAACAGGTTGTTCAGGGCCAGGCGCTGCTCCGCGGCCAAGGGCGTCAGCAGGATGTCGCGGGCCACTTCGCCGTACTGTGTGTTGCCGGTCAGGTCCAGGGCGTCGGTGGCGGGCAGGTAGCCGGGGGCGGTGACTTTCAGGGTGTAGCTGGCGCCGCCGGCCAGGGTCAGTTGAAACTTGCCACCCGCGGCCGCGGTGGCCTGCCCGGCGGGCGTGTTTTTGGGCAGCAGCTCGGCGCGCACCTCGGCCGCGGCCGTCAGCGGCTGGTTGGTGCGGGCGTCCACGGCGCGGCCGCGCAGCAGCACGGTGGCCTTGGGGCGCAGCGCGGGCGGCAGGGCCACGCGCACCAGGTCGTAGTCGCCCTGCTCGTTGGTGCCCACGAGGAAGGCGTAGTCGCCGGCGGCCGTCACGGAAAAGTAGCCGTCGTCCTGCAGGGTGTTGATGCCGGGGCCGAGGTTCATTGGTTCGCTCCACTTGGTCCACGTCTCGTCGAGGCGGGTGGTCACGAAAATATCGTCGCCGCCGAAGCCGGCGTGGCCGCTGGAGGCAAAGTAGAGCGTCTTGCCATCGGGGGCTAGAAAGGGGGCGTAATCGTCGCCGGGCGTGTTGATGGTCGGGCCGAGCAGCTTGGGCTCGGTCCAGTCGCCGCGCGGGGTGAGGTGACTTACGTACAGGTCGCACTTCTGCGGGTGCGTAGGCGCGTCGAGGGCCAGCAGCATCACGCTACCGCTGGCGCCCAGGAAGTAGTCGGCCCGCTTGGCGGTGGGTGGCAGGGCCCGAAAGCGCACCGGCTCGGGCACGCCCCACTGGCCGTCGGGCCGGCGGCGGGCCAGGGAGGCGCCGCGCTCGGGGCGGGTGCTGCCGTCGGGCTGATACAGGTTCATCAGCAGGGCCGTGTTACCATCGGGCGTGATGCTCTCCACGGCGTTATTACCGTCGTTGTTGAGCGGACGCCCCACCGACTGCACGTCCGCGTAGCGGCCGTCGGGCTGGCGTTGGGCCACGAAGATGTCGAGGTTCTGCCCGGCGGCCTGGCCCACGTCGCGGGCGAAGTACAGCTGCCGGCCGTCGGGGCTGACGCGCGGATTGGTTTCGCGCACGCGGGGCTCGTTGATAGCCGCGCCGAGGGCGGTGCGCTCCAGGCTCAGGGGTACATCGGGGGCAAGGCGGATGCGGGCCGTGTGCCAGGCGCGCAGGCGGTCGAGGCGCAGGTCGGCTTCACGGCTGGCGTAGGGGCCTATTTCGGGGCCGAAGCTGCGGGCCGACGCTTGCTTCCATACCTCGGTGCCATCAATGAAGTAGCGCGCCTCGCCGTTGTGCATGGTCACGCGCAGGGCGTGGGGCTTGCCGGCGGCTGCGCCGGGCACGGCCGCCACCGGGTGCAGCTCCTCCCACTTGCCCTTCTGCCAGCGGCCAATGACGTACTGCCGCCCGTCGTTTTCGAGGGCGAAGACGTTGCCGTTGTCGTCGTCGGCGGCACCCCAGTACAGGCCGCCGCGGCCGGCGCCGGCTTGCTGCACGGTGGCTTCGAGAGCGTAGTCGGCGGCACTGTTGAGTGGCAGCGCCTGGTGCGTAAGGCTCACGCCCTGGCGGTTGCGCAGGTGGTAGGTACCGGCCTCCAGGGCGAAGGTGCCGGTGGCGTCGGTGCCGGTGCGCCAGCCTTGGCGGTTGTCGTCGAAGGTGTCGTCGAGCAGCAGGTTGGGCGGTAGCGCCTGGGCCACGCTACGCGCAGCCGGTAGCAGGGCCAGCCCGGGCAGACAACACAACAGCAGACGGTAACGGTGGCGCATAACGGCGTAAGCTCTGATAGGGAATAAGAAGTAAAGATCTGCGGAAGCCCGAACACTTAATTCTTCTTTCCTCACTCTTCATTCCTCATTTACTCCAAAAACACCAACTCTCGTACTTTAGCTGCATGCTCCACCGCTCCGTGCTTACCCTGGGCCTGGCTTCCGTGCTGGCCTTTACTTCCGCCTGCCACCGCGGCTCCGCGCCCGCCGCTTCTACCAGCGCCACCGCCTCCCCTGCCCCTACGGCCGCCGCGCCCGTCACGGCCCGGCAGGCAATGGTAGTATCGGCGCACCCCGAGGCTACGCGCATTGGCGTGGAAATCCTGCGCCAGGGCGGCAACGCCTACGATGCGGCCGTTGCGGTGCAGTTTGCGCTGGCCGTGACGCTGCCCGCTGCCGGCAACATCGGCGGGGGCGGCTTCGTGGTATACCGCGGGGCCGATGGCAGCGTGGGGGCACTGGACTTTCGCGAAAAAGCTCCGCTGGCCGCCTCGCGCGACATGTACCTGGACAAGCAGGGCAACGTGGTGCCCAGCCTGAGCACCGACGGGCATCTGGCCGCCGGCGTGCCCGGCACCGTGGCCGGCATGGTGGCCCTGCACCACCAGCTGGGCAAGCTATCCTGGGCGCAGCTGGTGGCGCCGGCCGCCGAGCTGGCGGCCCGGGGCGTGACGCTCAGCGCCAAGGAGGCAGCCGGCCTGAACGGCACCCGCGCCGAATTTATCAGGCTTAATCAGCACGTGCCGGTGTACGCCTACCCGGAAGGCCGCTCCTGGCAGGCCGGCGACGTTATCAAGTACCCGGAGCTGGCCACGGTGCTCAGCCGCATCCGCGACCAAGGTCGGGCCGGCTTCTACCAGGGCGAAACCGCTCGGTTGCTGCTGGTCGAAATGCAGCGCGGCCGTGGCATCATCAGCCAGCAAGACCTCGACCAGTACCAGCCGGCCTGGCGCACGCCGCTGCGTGGGCGCTACCGCCAGTACGAGGTCATCAGCATGCCGCCGCCTTCCTCCGGCGGCGTAGCGCTACTGCAGCTGCTGCAGATGCTGGAGCCCTACAACTTAGGCAAGCTCGGCTGGCATTCGGCCGAGGCCGTCCACCTCATTACCGAAGCCGAGCGGCGCGTGTACGCCGACCGCGCTACCTACCTGGGCGACCCGGACTTTGGCCGGGTACCCGTTGGCCAGCTGCTGATGCCCAATTACCTGAAGCAGCGCATGAGCGGCGTCACGCCCGAAAGCCCGGCCACTCCCTCGGCCCAGGTAACGGCCGGCGCGGGGCTACCGGGCTACGAATCGGACCAAACGACGCACTACAGCATCGTGGATGCCGCGGGCAACGCGGTGAGCTGCACCACTACGCTTAATGGTGCCTACGGCTCCAAAGTGGTGGTGGCCGGCGCGGGCTTCCTGCTCAATAACGAGATGGACGACTTCTCGGCCAAGCCCGGCGTGCCCAACTCCTACGGCGTGACCGGCGGCACGGCCAATGCCATTCAGCCCGGCAAACGCATGCTTTCGTCGATGACGCCAAGCATCGTGACGGAAAAGGGCAAAGTGCGGCTGGTGGTGGGCACGCCCGGCGGCAGCACCATCATTACCTCCGTGCTGCAGGCCACGCTGAATGTGCTCGACTACGGCTTCGACCCGCAGCAGGCCGTGGCCGCCCCGCGCCTGCACCACCAGTGGCTGCCCGACCAAATCGACGCGGAAGTCGGTGCCCTCACGCCCGCCGCCGAGGCCGAGCTGACGCGCCGCGGCTACAAGCTGAATCCGCGGGGGCGTTGGGGCCGGCTCGACATCATCGAGCGGCAGCCCGACGGCACCCTGCGCGGCGGCGCCGACCCGCGCGGCGACGACACGGCGGCGGGGTATTGACCTGGCCCGGCGCCGTGTCGGCGGCAGGTTCTGCTTCGGCCCGTGCCTGCTGCTTACTTTGTTGCGTTCTGTCTCATTCTTCAGGCCCCAGCTTGCGTGCAGCAATTCTTCGACGACATCGTGCGGGCCTTTGTGGCCACGGGCCGGGCCACGGGCCGGGCCACGGGGCTTACGTACCCGGAGCTAAATATCCTGGTGTATTGCCTGCTGGCACCGCTGAGCTGGCTTTTGCTGGTGGCGCTGCGCCGGCCGCCGCTGTGGTGGCTGCCGCTGGGCCTGCTCCTGCTCACGGCCGGGCTGCTGACGGAGCGCCAGCGCCTCACGGGCCTCAGCCGCTGGTTCTACGATTACAACATCCGGTTCCTGGAGCTGGCAGGCCGCTACACCGGGCTCGGTTACGTGGCAGTGTCCTTGGTGACGGGCGTGCTGGTGCCCGCCGTAGCCCTGCTGTTGCTGGCGGTGGCACCGCGGCGCTGGGTATTGCCGTTGGCGGGAACATACGTGGCGCTGTTGCTGGCGTATTTCGTATCAGGCTGGATGCTTATCTGAACCGTACCGCCGCATGAGACGTAAGCTCCGCGAATGGCTGCGCCGCTACCTGCCCGCCGAAATCCTGTCGCTGCTGGGCACGCTGGCCGCGGCGGCGCTGGCCCTGGCGCTGACGGGCAGCCGCGTAACGGCGGCGCTGGCGGGCACCTGGGCTGGCAACGTGCTCTACTTCGGCACCATTCTGCTGACGGACGTGTGGCGGGCGCGGCAGGTGCGCCGGGCCGCCGGGCAAGCCTACACCTGGCGCACCTTCGGCAAAAACGTGCGCGCACTGGTAGTGGAGTTCGGCGTGGCCGAGCTGGCCGACAGCTTCGTTATCCGGCCGGCGCTGATGTACTACGTGCCGCTGTGGGTGGGCCATTTCTCGCTGGGCATTCTGCTGGCCAAGCTCGCGGCCGACGTGACGTTTTACATCCCGGCCATCCTGAGCTACGAGCTGAGCAAGCAGCGCCTGCGCGATTTTCGCTGAGCCGCTGGCCCGCAAAGCTGATAACTTACGGGCTGCAACCCCGTGGCCCGTCGCGTTCATGTCCGTTTCTACCCGCTCCGCTCCCACTACTTCGCGCCCGGCTGCGCCGCCGCTGACGGCCGCCGTACCCTACCTGCCGGCCCTGACGGGGGTGCGGGCCGTGGCCGCCTACATGGTGTATTTGCACCACTTCAATCCCTTTCACGAAGGCCCAGGCCTGAGCGGCTTCCTGTATGATCTAGTGCTGGAGTTCCACGTGGGCGTACCGCTGTTCTTCGTGCTCAGCGGCTTCCTAATTACGCTTCGCTACGCCGGCACCGAGCAGTGGACGCGCGGCTGGTGGGGCCGCTACCTGCGCAACCGGGTGGCGCGCATCTACCCCATGTTCTTTCTGCTCACCACGTTCTACTTCGGGGTGCGCTACTTCCAGGAGGGCGTATTTGCCTTTCGCACGTGGCTGTTCAACGTCACGTTCCTACGCGGCTTTTTCGACGAGTACAAGTACACGGGCATTCCGCAGGGCTGGACGCTGACGGTGGAAGAGTGCTTTTACCTGTTTGCTCCGGTGGCCTTTGCCCTGCTACGGCGCCGGCCGCGGCTGCTGTGGGCCCTGCCGGTGGCGCTGGTGGCTTTTGGCTCGCTGCTGGTACTCACGCTGGGCCGGCTGGAGCACCACGGCCTGTTCGGCAACTTCCGCTTCATGCTGCTCTTTACCTTCTTCGGCCGGGCCGTGGAGTTCTTCGCGGGCATTCAGTTGGCGCTGTGGTTTCGGCAAGGGCAGCTGCGGGCGCCCCGGTTGCCGGGCCTGCTCACCACCGCGGGCCTGGTGCTGATGGCGGCCGTGGTGCTGGCCCTGGTATGGGTGCGCGGGCCTTACGCCTACGGGCAGGAACACCCGGTGGGCATTGCGCTCAACAACGTGGCCCTGCCCGCCGGCATTGTGCTGCTGTTTGCGGGCCTGCTCACCGAAGCCACTTGGCTGCGCGGGCTGCTGAGCACCAAGCTGCTGCAGCTGCTGGGCCGCAGCTCCTACGTGTTCTACCTGATTCACCTGGGGCTGGTGCAGGAGCTGCTGAAGCAGTACGTCACCACCAGCTCGGCGGGGCTCTTCCTGCTGCTCAACGCGGTGGCCATCGGGCTGTACTACCTGGTGGAGCAGCCGCTGAACCGCTGGCTGCGGGCCCCTTCGCTGGCCGAACAGGCTTGATGTTTACTGCGTCGGTGGTTGCCACTGCGCCGCCAGCTGCTGGCACTCGGCGTGGCGGGGGCAGGTGCGCAGGTGGTCGTTGACGAGCCCGGCCGTCTGCATCAGGCTGTAGCAGGTGGCTGGCCCCAGCATGGCGAAGCCCCGCCGCTTCAGGTCCTTGCTCATGGCCTCGCTGGCGGGCGTGCGCAGGGGCAGTGGCCCGGCCGCCCGGGCCGCATCCTGCGGGTAGCCGCCCACGAAGGCGTAGAAGAAAGCCAGCAGCGCGGCATCGGTGCCCAACTCGCGGCGCAGGCGCAGCCAGGCCTGGGCATTCCGCACGGTAGCCTGCAGCTTGCGGCGGTTGCGGATGATGCGCGGATTCTGCAGCAGCTCGTCCACCTCACCGTCGGTGAAGCGGGCCAGCCGCGCGGGGTCGAAGCCCGCCAGCAGCTCCCGGAACCCCTCGCGCCGGCTCAGCACCACCGGAAAGTCGAAGCCGATCTGAAACGAGTGCAGCACCAGGTACTCAAACAGGATGGCCGGGTCGCTGACCGGGTCGCCCCACTCATGGTCGTGGAAGGCGCGCAGCAGCGGGAGCGACTCGGCCCAGGGGCAGCGGGAAAGGGGCATGGGTGGGGCGAATAATGCTCTTATCAACAAACGTGGGGTAGCGGCCGACGTTCAGCGGGGAGCAATTGCAATGTATGTTTAGGTATGCGTCCTTTTCTCCCGCTTCTCGGCGGCAGCCTGCTGGCGGCCGGTTTGCTCAGCGCCTGCCAGTCGCAGCCCACCGACCAAAGCGCCCCGCCTTCCGCTCCCGCGGCAGCTACCGCTTGCCCGCCCGCGCCCCCGCAATTCCGCGTCAGGCAGCCAGCCTGGGCCCGGCAGGCCAGCATTTACGAGGTCAACATCCGGCAGTATACGCCGGAGGGCACGTTTCGGGCCTTCGAGGCGCACCTGCCGCGCCTGCAGCAAATGGGTGTGGGCATTTTGTGGCTGATGCCGGTGTACCCCATCGGGGAGCAAAAGCGCAAAGGCACGCTCGGCAGCTACTACTCGGTGCGCGACTACCGCGCCGTGAACCCCGAAATGGGCAGCCTGGACGACCTGCGGCACCTGGTAGCCGAAGCGCACCGGCGCGGCATGCACGTCATCCTCGACTGGGTGGCCAACCACACCAGCTGGGACAGTAAGCTGGCGCGGGAACACCCGGAGTGGTTTACCAAGGACGCGCAGGGCCGCTTCGTGGCGCCGGTGGCCGACTGGCAGGACGTTATCGACCTGGATTTCAGCCGACCGGAGCTGCGCCACTACATGACGGAAAGTCTGGTGTACTGGGTGCGCGAGGCCGACGTGGATGGCTTCCGCTGCGACGTGGCCGGCTTGGTGCCTACCGAGTTCTGGAACGACTCGCGCGCCGCACTGGAGCAAATCAAGCCGGTGTTTATGCTGGCCGAATGGGACGAGCTGCACGAGCCGCCCTTTCTCAAGGCCGGCGAGTTCACCCCCAACACCCACTTGCTCGAAAAGGCCTTCGACGCCACCTACGCCCTGCGCCTGCGCTACCTGCTCGACAGCATCAGCCGCGGCCAGCAGCCCGTAGCGGCTATCGATACGTATTTGCAGGCCGAGCGCCGCAAGTACCCGCCCACGGCCTACCTGATGAACTTTACCTCTTCGCACGACATGAACAGCTGGAGCGGCACCGAGTACGAACGACTCGGGCCCGACGTGCAGGCCCAGGCCGTACTGACGGCCCTGCTGCCGGGCATCCCGATGGTGTATTCGGGGCAGGAAGCGGCGCTGCAGAAGCGGCTGAAGTTTTTCGACAAGGACCCGATTCCGTGGAATGGCTACCCGCTGCAGGACTTTTACACCCGCCTGCTGCAGCTCAAGCGCCGCCACCCCGCCCTGCGCAACGGCGACATCAACAGCCGCTTCCGCCGCCTGCCCTGCGGCCCCGCGCAGTACGCCTTCGTGCGCGAGCAGGGCACCGCGGCCGTGCTGGCAGTGGTCAATATTGCCGCCGAACCAACCACGCTGGAGGCAGGTGAAGCCGGCACGTGGCAGGATGTATTCAGCGGCGAAACCCTGACGCTCGACGCGGCCGCGCAGCTAAGTGTGCCGGCGCACGGCTGGCGGGTGTTGGAGCGTAATCCGCAGTAGCAGCCCGGCCACTGCCGGCAGATGAACCGTTCAACGATAAAGGTCCTACGACTTTGGAGTAGCAGAGCCACTGCCATCCATTCCATTGCTGACATCTGGCCTTCCCTCGCCGCGGAGAGGCGTCCTATTGCCGCCCCGGCCCGTAAAGCACCTGCCCGGCGCGGCGGCCCAGGTGGCGGCCTTCGCTGAGCGTCATACGCCCATTGACCAGCACGTAGCGCATGCCGGCGCTGTACTGGTGCGGCCGCTCGTAGGTGGACCTATCCTGCACCTTGTCGGGGTCGAACACAACGATGTCGGCCACCATGCCGGGGCGCAGCAGGCCGCGGTCGGCGAAGCCGAAGGTCTGGGCGGGCAAGGAGGTCATGCGGCGCACGGCTTCTTCCAGGCTGAGCACGTGCAGCTCGCGCACGTAACGGCCGAGCACGCGGGCGTTGGAGCCGTAGCCGCGCGGGTGCGGCACACCTTCCTGCCACACCCGGATGCTGGCGTCGGAGGCCACCATGTTGAAGGGGTAGCGCATGATCTGCTGCACGTCGTCTTCGCTCATGACGTGAAACACGGCGCCGGGGTCGTGCTGCAGCACCAGGTCGAGCACGGTGCCGGCCTCGGCGCGGGCGGTATGCTTGCGGCCGAGCTTCTGGTTGATCTGCTCCACGCTCAGGCCGTTGTAGCTGGTATCGGGCGGAAAGCTGGTGACTACGGCGTAGTCGAAGTGGCGCTGCTTGCGCGCCTTGAGGCGGCGCAGCATGCTGGCTTCCACGGCAGCGCGCACGGCCGGGCGGCCCAGGCGGGCGCGCAGCGAGTCGCGGCCATCGGCCTGCACGTCGTCGGGCAGCAGGGTGCTCAGCGAAGTGGAGCTGGCCGTGTAGGGATATTGGTCGATGGTGACTTCCTGACCGCTCAGGCGCGCTTCCTTCACCAGCCCCAGGGTGCGGTCGGTGCGGCCCCAGTTCTGCGGTCCGCCGATCTTGAAGTGCGAAATTTCGACCGGCAGCCCGCCTTCCCGGCCTACGCGCAGGGCTTCGCGGATGGCCGCTTCCACGCTGTCCGACTCGCTACGCATGTGGGTGGCGTAGAGGCCGTGGTAGCGGCCAGCCACCCGCGCCAGGCGCACCAGCTCGGGCGTGCGCGAGTAGGTGCCGGGAATGTAAATCAGCCCCGACGACAAGCCCACCGCCCCGGCCCGCATGGCCTGCTCCACCAGCTGCTCCATGCGTTGCAGCTCGGCTTCGGTGGGCTGGCGGTTGGCACGGCCCAGCACGGCCTTGCGCACGTTGCCGTGGCCGATGAGCGAGGCCACGTTCACCGACAGCCGCGCGCTGTCGAGCACCTGGAAGTAGCGGCCGAGGTCGAGGCGCGAGGAACCGCAGTTGCCAGTCACCACCGTTGTCACGCCGTCGTAGATGAAGTTATCGGCCGTGGGCTGGCGCAGCTCGTCGTCCTCGATGTGGGTGTGCACGTCGATAAAGCCGGGCGCCACTACGCAACCGCGGGCGTCAAGCACGGTGTCGGCGGGGTAGTCGGTAGGCAGGCGGCCTACGGCCAGGATGCGGCCGGCGCGCACGGCCACGTCGCCGTAAAACCAGGAGTTGCCGGTGCCGTCGAGCACGCGGCCGTTGCGGATGAGCACGTCGGCACGGGGCTGCTGGGCGGCGGTGGTCAGGGTGGTGCCCAGCAGTAACACTAGCGGCCATAGCCGCCGAAAAATCGTCATAAGCGAAAGTTGTGATTTGCCCCGGACTTTGGTGCGGTTCGCCGCAAGCTGCCTTGGGGCTACGCCATGTTTGCGCCGCCGGGGTTACTTAGCGTCGGTCGAAAAGTCAATCAGGAAAGGCTGCAAGGGTCGCCCGTCGCGGCTCCGAAACCCTTCGCCGACCACCAACTGATAACGCCGGTTCGGCTGGGGCGCGTCAATCTCAAACGTTGCGGAGGTGTAATCGTCGGAAAAGCCGAGGAGCTTTTTGATGCGCATCAGGTGGTCCCGGCCCAGGGGCCCCAGCTCGAAGTTGCGGTAGGCCGGGTCCATCGGGCTGGAAAAAGTGAGGGTGAGTGTAGCCGTCCCGGCCCCGGCCGCTGGGCCTGCCGCACGGGCAAAGCGCAGGACGCGGGGCCGGCTGGCCTGAAAGGCGTCGTATAGTTGGGCGGTTGGCTGCGCGAAATAGCCGGCCTGGTCCACGAAAGCGCGCAAGGCGGCCTCGTCGTTGTAGTCCAGCTCAATCATCGCCTTGAGGGCCGCTTGCTTGTCGGCAGCCCGCTGGTAATACAGCTCGCAGATAGCGTAGCCGACGTAGTAGCCCAGGTCACGGCTGTTGTCGAACTCGTTCGGGGCGTTGCTGTACAGCCAGAAGCCGGCAAACGGGTTGAACATGTGCCCCGCAAACCGCTGCCGAATGGCGTCGGCGTGGGCGCGGCCGTAGTGCATGGCAGGCAGAGTCGAAGGCTGCCCGGTGGCCGTCACGGCCGCAAATTCGGCTACGCCCTCCAGCACACTCTGCGCCAATAGCGTAGTGCCGACGGTGGTCTTTTGCTGGGTATGCACGTACTCGTGCACCACGGTAAAGAGTACGTCTGCGTCCGTTTTGGTCTTGAAATGCGCCGGCAGGTGCGCCAGCTCCGGACCAAATTCGGTGGTCGGCGTGGCGGGGGTAGCTAAGGCCGTTTCGCTGCCAACCAGCACCATACGACCCTGGCTGGTACCGCCCGAGCGCAGCGCCCCTACTGTGAAATAGACGGTGGCGGGCCTGGCCTCGGGGTACAGCCGCTGCAGCTTGCGGATTTCTCTGCCGGCCTGGCGGGCCAGCTGGTTTGCGCGGCCGGTGTTCTGGCGCATCGCCTGCCAAAACCGCGGGTACCGGCGGATGGCCTCGAGGTACGATTGGGCGGTATAGTCCCGCACCTCCATCAGGGCTTTCAGGCCTGGGGAGCCCCGCTGAATAAACAGGCTGTTGAGGTAGGCGTACTGCTGGGCGCTGTCCTGGGTCGCGGTGATTTTATCGTAGGCTTGCCAGAAGTGGTCGATGTCGGACGTGACGAATTGGGATTTGGCCTGCCCCCGGACTTCAGCCCACCCGAGCAGAAGCAGCAAAACAAGTCGGATGGTGTTCAGCGAAGTCTTGGGCATGATGAAGCGGCGGAATAAGCGCGTTTACCTAGTTGCGTGGCAGCTCGAATATAGGCTATTGCGGGCCTCCCCCCACCTGGCGTTGGCCACCAGCCCGGCGCCCGAATCAGTCGCCGCTGACTCTCTGTCAAGCAGTTTACCCCCTACACCATGGTCTTACCAAGCCGGCATGTGCCTCTAGTTTCAGTTACTTAAAGATTACTACGGAGTGCTGACAGCCACCCGGGCCGCGGCGCAGCCATTGCCCCGCAGGCTCCCCGTCGCGTCGATACCTGGGTTTCGGCGGCAACGCCTTCCAGTAGCCTTTACAGCTAAACCCTGGGCTATCAACCGCAGTTATACAAGCTATTCCATCAACTCCGAATCATGCAACAACGTGAACTGGGCCGCTCCGGCCTGCGCATCGCGCCGCTCGTGCTGGGCGGCAACGTATTCGGCTGGACGGCCGACGAAGCCACTTCCTTTCAGATCCTTGACGCCTTCGTGGCCGGCGGGGGCAACGCCATCGACACGGCGGACGGCTACTCCGTGTGGGTGCCGGGCCACGTGGGCGGCGAGTCCGAAACCATCATCGGCAAGTGGCTGAGCCGCCGCGGCCGCCGCGACGACGTCATCATCGCCACCAAGGTGGGCTGGGAAGTCAACGCCGAAAACAAGGGCCTGAAAAAGGACTACATCCTGCGCGCCGTGGAAGGCTCCCTGAAGCGCCTGCAAACCGACTACATCGACCTGTACCAGTCGCACAAGGACGACGAGACCGTGTCGGTGCAGGAGCCCCTGGAAGCTTACCAGCAGCTGATCAAGGAAGGCAAGGTGCGCGCCATTGGGGCCTCCAACTTCTCGGCCGAGCGCCTGGGCCAGGCCCTGCAGGCCAGCGAGCAGCACGGCCTGCCCCGCTACGAAACCCTGCAGCCGCTCTACAACCTCTACGACCGCGCCGACTTCGAAAAAGAGCTGCTGCCGGTGGTGCAGCAGTACGGCCTCGGCGTGATTCCCTACTACGGCCTGGCGGCGGGCTTCCTCACCGGCAAGTACCGCACGGAAGCCGACCTGCAGAAAAGCGCCCGCGGCGGGGGCGTAGGCAGCAAGTACCTGAACGAGCGCGGCCTGCGCATTATCGCCGCCCTCGACGAGGTAGTGGCTCAGCATTCCGGCGCCACCCTGGCTCAGGTAGCCCTGGCCTGGATTATGGCCCAACCCGGCCTGACGGCGCCTATTGCCTCGGCTACCAGCGCCCAGCAGGTAGAGGAACTGCTGCCCGCCCTGCAGCTCACGCTCAGCCCGGCCGAGCTGGACCGGCTAAACCAAGCCAGCGCCTAGCCCCGGTGCTCAGCCCGCAAACCCAAATAAAGCGCCCCGGCCGTGAACTCACGGCCGGGGCGCTTTATTTGGGTTGATGGGCAAGGGAAAGAGTGGAGCTAAAGTTTCGGCTGCACCACACGTAGCGCGTCAGCGCCAGCAATGTGGCTCGGGGTGCCGGCTAGTCTTACTCTTCCAGCAGCCAGCGGGCGGCTTCGTGTTCGTTGTCGAAATTGCTGACAGCGAGTGGCACGTGGGCAATCTGCGTCACTATCTGATTAGTGGCCAGCCGGTTGAACACGTTAAACGCTTGAATTACGGCCCCGCGGTTGTAGCCGTAGTCGCGTACGGTGCCGGGCACCCACACATCGGCCAGCCAGCGCTGCACGGCGGGTGAAACCGGCGGCATATGGCGGTGGTCCGAGAGGATGCGGGTGCACTTGTACTGGCCCAGGGCTTGTGCGGTAGCCTCGTAAAGCGCTTTCACGTCGGCGTCGCGGGCTTGCTTGCGGCTCCAGGCGAGATGCAGGTAACCGGCCTCCTGGTGGTAGACACAGCCGGCGGCATTTTCAAACAACAGCGTACCCGGGGTGGAAGGGTCGTGTGAAGTCATAGGCATTGGTGAGAGGTACGAAGGTAGTATACGGGGACGTAGCGCTTCTACTCCTACGTGTTGGCAGTGGCTTTTTTCCGGCAACGTTCCCGATAACGATTGCGCAGAAAAAACCCGGGGCCGGCTTGCTACCCGCGCGCGAAACCTGCAACTATCGGCTGGTGAGTGAAATGCCCCGGCGTCGATCCGTTGCCCACAGGCACAGAATTGGCGTCGTGGGCTGCTTGCATTTCCCACTTTCTGGTTTGCGTATGCGTTTTTCTCTGGTTGCCGGCGCCCTGCTGCTGGGGCTGCTGGCGGCGTTCCGCCCCGCCCCGGCCCCCATCAAAGTCTACCTCGTCGGCGACTCCACCATGTCGGTCAAAGAGGTAAAGGCTTACCCCGAAACCGGTTGGGGCATGCCCTTCGCGGTATTCTTTGATGAAACCGTGACCGTGGACAACCGCGCCCAGAACGGACGCAGCACCAAGAGCTTTATCAGCGAAAACCGCTGGCAGTCGGTGTACGACGTGCTACGGCCTGGCGACTACGTGCTCATCCAGTTCGGCCACAACGACGAGGTGCCCACCAAGAAGACGTACACCACCGAAACCGAGTTTCAGCAGAACCTGTTGCGCTTCGTGCAGGAAACGCGGGCCAAAAAAGCCGCGCCGGTGCTCATCACGCCGGTGGCCCGCCGTAAGTTCGACGCCGCCGGCAAGGTGGAAGACACCCACGCGGCCTACGCCGAGCTGGTGCGCAAAGTGGCCCGCGCCAACAACGTGCCGCTCATCGACCTGAGCCAGACCAGCATGGCGCTGCTCCAGCAGTTCGGAGTGGAAAACTCCCGGCTGCTCTACAACCAGTTGGCTCCCGGCGAGCATCCCAATTACCCCGACGGCCGCGACGACAACACGCACTTCTCGGAGCTGGGCGCCCGCCGCATGGCCGAGCTGGTGCTGGCCGACATCCGCGCGCTGAAGCTGGATTTGGCCGAGCGCATCGTGAAGCGCGAGGTGAAAAAGACGGTGGACGCGCAGGCCCGGTAAGTTCTTCCGTCAGTCACACTGAGCCGCAAGCCAATTGTTGGTCTCTGAGCTTGCGAAGGACCTTCTCACACCGGATAGGTAACTCCCTGACGTCGACTGTTCTCGCGTAGTAAAGCCCTTTGGCTGCGCGGTACGCCAGAGGCAGGATGACCGTTTCGTAATGCCCACTCACTCTATGCCTACTCACTTCCGCCGCTTCGGGCCGCTGCTTTTGCTACTGCTGCTCGCGGCTTTCACCACTCCGGCCCCGCCCAGGAAAACCACGCTTTACCTCATCGGCGACTCCACCATTGCGCAGAAAATTCCGCAGGTGTTTCCCGAAACCGGTTGGGGCATGCCACTGAAGACGTTTTTCGACTCGACGGTGGTGGTGGACAACCGCGCCCAGAACGGGCGCAGCACCCGCACCTTTCTGGCCGAAAACCGCTGGCAACCCATCGTGGACGCGCTGCAGCCCCTGGACTACGTCATGATTCAGTTCGGCCACAACGACGAATCGGAAGCGCATCCGGACCGCTACACCTCACCCGAGGACTACCGCCGGAACCTCATCAAGTTCGTGACGGAGACGCGGCGCAAGAAGGCCAATCCGGTGCTCATCACCCCAGTGACGCGGCGCAAATTCAAGGACGGCCGCCAGCAGGAAACCCACGTGCACTACTCGCGCGTGACCACGGAAGTGGCCCAGGCACTGAAGGTGCCGCTGATTGACCTCGACGGGCTGAGCCGGGAGCTGCTGCAGCAGTTCGGGGAGGAAACCAGCAAGCTGCTCTTCCTGCAGTTGCAGCCCGGCGAGCATCCCAACTACCCCTACGGCAGGCAGGACAACACGCACTTCTCGGAACTGGGTGGGCGCAAGATGGCCCAGCTGGTGGTCAGCCAGGTAGTAACTCAGAAGCTGCCGGGCCTGGCCGACCATCTGGCCCGGCCCACGGCCAAAAACGCCGTGCCGCCCACCAATACCGGCAAAGACGCCCAACCCACCACGCCATGAAGCAGTTGTTGTCCCTCCTGTGCCTGAGCTGGCTCGTGCTCGGCCGCGCCTTCGGCTACGATTTTGTGGTGGCCCAGGACGGCTCCGGGCAGTTTCGCACGGTGCAGGAGGCGTTTAACGCCGTACCGGACTTTCGCAAGAAAGTCACCACCATCTTCGTCAAGAAGGGCACTTACAAGGAGAAGCTCATTCTGGCCGGCTCCAAGAACTTCGTGCGCCTCATCGGCGAGGACCGGGACCGGACCATCCTGACCTACGACGACTACAACCAGAAGAAAAACATCTTCGGCGAAGACAAGGGCACCTCGGGCTCGTCGAGCTGCTACATCTACGGGGCCGACTTCACGGCCGAAAACCTGACCTTCGAAAACTCCTCGGGGCCGGTGGGTCAGGCCGTAGCCATGTGGGTAGCCGGCGACAAAGCGCGCTTCAAAAACTGCCGCTTCCTGGGCTTTCAGGACACGCTCTACACCTACGGCTACGGCTCGCGGCAGTACTACCAGGACTGCTACATCGAGGGCACGGTGGATTTCATCTTCGGATCGAGCACGGCGTGGTTTGAGAACTGCACGCTCTTTGGCAAGCGCGGCGGCTTCTTCACGGCGGCCTCCACGCCCGACAGCACGCGCTTCGGCTACGTGTTCCGCAACTGCCGCGTGGGCGGCGACGCGCCCGCGGGCAGCTTCCGGCTCGGGCGGCCGTGGCGACCTTACGCCAAAACCGTCTTTCTGCAGTGTGAGCTGGGCCCGCAGGTGGCCCCCGCCGGCTGGGACCATTGGGACAAGGAAAGCAACAAGCAGACGGCCTACTACGCCGAGTACCAGAACCGCGGCAAGGGCTACCAGCCCAAGCAACGCGTGCCCTGGAGCCGCCAGCTGACCGATAAAGAAGCTGAGCGCTACACCATTCAAAACGTTTTCCGCAACTGGCCCCCCCAGCAAGATCTGTGAAGCGCCTCCCCTACTTGCTGTTGACCGCAGCCCTGCTGCTCGCCGGCGCGGCTCAGGCCCAGACCACCGCCGCTCCCAACGCCGCCCGCACCAGCGCCCTTGCGCCCGCGCGCACCCGCCTCGTCGTAGCCCCGGATGGCTCCGGCGACTTTCGCACGGTGCAGGAAGCCGTGAATGCCGTGCCCGATCAAAGCCAGCAGCGCATCACCATCGTCGTACGGCCCGGCACCTACCGCGAGAAGCTGGTGGTGCCCGCGCTCAAAACCCGCGTGTCGCTGGTAGGCGAAGATGCCCGCACGACCATCCTCACCTACGACGACCACTCCGGTGCCAACGGCATCAATACGTACACCTCGCACTCGGTGCTGGTGCAGGCCAACGACTTCCGGGCCGAAAACCTGACCTTCCAGAACACCGCGGGGCGTACTGCCGGGCAGGCCGTGGCCCTGCACGTGGAGGGCGACCGGGCCGTATTCGAGAACTGCCGCCTGGTGGGCGACCAGGACGTGCTGTTTCTGGCCACCGACCACAGCCGGCAGTACTACCGCAATTGCTACATCGAGGGCACCACCGACTTCATCTTCGGGGCCAGCACGGCCGTGTTCGACCACTGCACCATCCGCAGCAAGAAGAACTCCTTCGTTACCGCCGCCTCTACCACGGAGCGGCAGTCCTACGGCTTCGTGTTCCTCGACTGCACGCTCACGGCCGATACCACGCTGGCCACCAAGGTGCACCTGGGCCGGCCGTGGCGGCCCCATGCGCGGGTGGTGTATCTGCGCACCAACATGGGCGGCCACATAGCGCCGGCAGGCTGGGACAACTGGAAAAACCCCGCCAACGAAAAGACGGCCTACTTCGCCGAATACCAGTCCAGGGGCCCCGGCGCCCAGCCCGGGCAGCGCGTGGGCTGGAGCCACCAGCTCACCAAAAGGGAAGCAAAGCGATACACGCTCAAGCGCATTTTCGGCGGTCAGGAGGCTTGGGACCCGATGAAAAAGTAGCCTGCATTCGGCAACGAGCCGTTGGGCTTCGTACACCCGGTATCCACCACACCTGGATGCCGGGTTTTTCTGTGCCCGGCCCGTACCGCCTGCCTAGTTGCCGCTATGCCGTTGCTACTCACCTCCATCAATCCATTTGACTGGCAGCGCATGCTGCTTTCCGACGACGCCCCGCCCCTGTTCCTGCTGGAAGTGGCCATGCGCTGCGTCCTCACTTACCTGCTCACCCTCGCGGCCCTGCGCGTGACCGGGCGGCGCGGCGTGCGCCAGCTCTCCATCTTCGAGCTGAGCATCATCCTGGCGCTGGGCTCGGCCGCCGGCGACGCTATGTTCTACGACGACGTGCCGCTGACCCACGTGGCGGTGGTTTTTGCCATGGTTTCGGGCATGTACCTGCTCTTCAACCGCCTCACCGAACGCTACCCGCGCTTCAGCGACTGGCTGGAGGGCAAGCCGGTGCTGCTGGTGGCAGACGGGCAGATTCAGCTGGACAACTTCCGCCGCCAAAACCTGACGCAGAAGGAGCTGTTCGGGGAGCTGCGCCAGCTTCAGGTAGAGCACCTGGGGCAGGTGCGCCGCGCCTATATCGAGGCCACCGGCAACATCAGCGCCTACTTCTTCGAGGACGACGAGCGGCGGCCGGGCCTGCCCATCTGGCCCGAGCGACTGGACCAGGAGCAGCGCCAGGTCGGCGCGGCCGGGCCGCACGCCTGCTGCCAGTGCGGACACGTGCGCGAGCTGGCCCGCGGCGCCGTGATGGCCTGCCCCGTGTGCCGCACCGACGCCTGGGTGCCGGCCTGCGAGACGCGCCGCGTAGGTTGAGGCCTTATTTTCCCCAATATCAGCCCCCGGTAAACGCGCAAAGCGCCGGTGCTGATCCTTACGGAAGTCAGCACCGACGCCCGGCGGCGGGCAAATTGTTTGGCGAGCGAGCGGGCTTAGCGCGCGGCTACTGCCGGCGCCATAGTCGCGCTCATCGGCGCGTGGTGCTCTAGCTCGGCTTGGGTGCACTAACGCCTAGCCGCGGCCTGCCCCTGCGAGAGGCGTAAGGCATCGGTCGGGCACAGAGTAATGCTCAGGGCGCTCCGGCGAGCGGCGTTCTTGCCACGCGGTTTGGTGGCAGTCACCCGGAATAGGCTTAGCAGAAGCATTAGCAGGAGCAATAACTGTTTCATCGGGCAAAAACGGGAAGTAATCGAAAAGCTGAACCAGGGAGGTTTTCCCGAAACTAGCTTCGCGTTATTGTGCTGGTTTTGTATTTTGTCAAGCGCATATGTCTTCTGTGCGAATGGTACCCTGCGCTATGCCAGCTCCGCCACCCTGCCTGATTTCCCCACTGCTCTATATGCCTAATTCCACGCCCCTGCGCTGCGTCATCATCGACGACAACGAAATCAACCGTCTCACCCTGGAGCACTACGTCGAGCTGACAGAAAAGCTGGAGCTGGCCGCCTCCCTGCCCGATGCGCCCTCGGCCCTTGCCTTTTTGCGCAGCACCGATGAGCCCGTCGACGTGCTCTTCCTCGATATCGAAATGCCCCATCTCAGCGGCCTGGAGCTGGTGCCGCTGCTGCCTACTCCGGCTCCGGAGGTGGTGCTCGTCACCTCGCACCCCAACTTCGCCGTCGATGCCTTTGAGCTGCGCGTGACCGATTACCTGGTGAAGCCCGTGGACTACGCCCGCTTTCTGAAAGCGGTGGAGCGGGTGCGCGAGCAGCGCCGCAGCGCCGCGCCGGCCCCTACCCCCGAAACGCCCGTCACGGCCGGCGACTCGGAGCTGTTTGTGAAGGTCAACAACAAGCTTATTCGCCTTGATTTCAACGAGGTGCTCTTCATCGAAGCTATGTCGACGTACTCGATTCTGGTGACCGAAAGCCAGAAGCACATCGTGTACATCACGCTCAAGGCACTGGAGGAACGTCTGCCCTTCGCGCACTTCCGCCGCGTGCACCGCTCCTACATCGTCAATACCCGCCGCATCGACTCCATTCAGGACAACATGCTGCAGTTGGGTTCCTACGAGGTGCCCATCGGCAAGTCCTACGCCGAGGATTTCATGCGTCAGCTGCGCGGGCTGTAAACCGCAAGCCCAGCAGGCCTAGCAGCTCTTATCGGCGGCCGGGCCTGCTGGGCGGATGTTCTGAAAGCAAAAAGGCGTGCCGGTCAGTTGACCGGCACGCCTTTTTTAGGGCCTTGCGGGGCGTTACTCCACCGGCAGTTCCCGCGGCAACTCGGCCAGGGCCCGGCCCACGGCTGCTACCAGTTGCTCCACGGCCTGCTGCAGTTCGGCCTCGCTCAGGTTCACGGGCACGTCGTGGCGGAACTGCTCCAGCTGCGCAACGGGAACGTCCACGTCCGTGATGCGCAACGAGGTCAGGTTGGGCTTGATGTGGTGGACGATGCGGGCCACGTCGGCCCAGCGGCCGGCCTGCGCCTGCTCCTGCAGCGCGGCGAGGCTCTCAGGAATGTTCGCCAGAAACGAGCGGATGATTTTCGTGACAAAAGCCTCCTTGCCCCGCGCCATGTCGCGCAGCGGGCCCAGGTTGTAGGCTGGCCGGGCCACCGCGCGCGGCTGAGCCAGCACCTGGGCCAGCACGTTGTACAGGTCGGCCTCTTCGAAGGGCTTGGCCAGGCAGGCGTTCATGCCGGCGGCCAAGTACTGCTCGTTGTCTTCGCGGAAGGCATTGGCCGTCAGGGCCACGATGGGCGTAGCGGCGCGCAGGGCATCGGGGTGGCGGCGCAGCTGGGCGGTGGCGTCCAGCCCGTTCATCCCGGGCATCTGAATGTCCATCAGCACCGCGTCGTAGGCCCCGGCCAAGAACAGGCGCACGCCTTCTTCGCCGTTGATGGCTTCGTCCACCGTCACGCCCCATTCCTCCAGCAGCAGCCGGGCCACGTCGCGGTTGATTTCGTTGTCTTCCACCAGCAGCACGCGCTTGCCGTGCAGGGCACTGGTGTCGAGTTCGAGGGGCGTAAGCACGGTGTGGCGGTCGGCTTTGGGTAAGGTGATGGTAAAGGCAAATACGCTGCCTTTGCCCATTTCGCTGCTGGCCGTGAGCTGCCCGCCCATCTGCTCCACCAGCGCCCGGCTGATGGTCAGGCCCAGGCCGGTGCCGCCGTGCCGGCGCGAGGTATCGGCGTAGGCCTGCGTGAAGGAGTCGAAGATGCGCTCCAGCCGCTCGGGCGGAATGCCTGGGCCCGTATCAGTCACGCGGAAGGTGACGGTAAGCGTGTCCTCGGTTTCGCTGACTTGCTGGCCTACCACCTCCACGTGGCCCCCGGCGTCGGTGAACTTGATGGCGTTGGCCGTGAGGTTGATCAGAATCTGGTTGAGCCGGTGCGCGTCGCCGAGCACCCACGGATACGAGCAGGTGGTGCGCAGGGGCGTGCCGCTGAAGGTGAGGCCTTTCTGGGCGGCCTGCAGCACCAGCGGCTGAATGGCCTGGCCCATGGAGTCGCACAGGTTGAAGGCGGTTTGCTCGAAGTCCAGCTTGCCGGAGCTGATTTTGGCCATGTCCAGCACGTCGTTGATGACGCCGAGCAGGTGCTGGCCGGAGCTGCGGATAACTTCCAGGAAGTGGCTCTGCCGCGAATCAAGCGGCGTTTTGGCCAGGAGCGTGGCCATGCCGAGCACGCCGTTGAGCGGGGTACGGATTTCGTGGCTCATATTGGCCAGAAAGTTGGCCCGGGCCGTGGCGGCGGCTTCGGCCGCTTCCTTGGCCCGCTGCATTTCGCGGGCGGCTAGTACGCGCTCCGTTATTTCGTGCCCGAAGGCCATGACGTGCGGCGCGTCGTCGGACTCATCGACGAGGCGGCTGTACTGCTGCACATAGTGCAGGCCGCCCTGCTGGTCGCGCAGCTTCACCACGCCCGCGTGCTCGCCCTGCGCCCGGATGTGCTCCAGGTAATCGGCCACGTCCTGCAGGCGGGCATCTTCCACCGCGTCGTGCAGGGGACGGCCCACCATACCGGCCGGCTCCAGGCCAATCATGGTGCTCAGCGCGGGGTTGGCCGTCAGCACGCGGCCGTCCAGGTCGTGGGTCCAGATCAAGGCCTGCGCGTAGTCCATCAACTCGTTGTAGCGGCGCTCGTTGCGGGCCAGTTCGCGCTGGGCAGCGGTCAGGGCCGTCACGTCGGTGCTCACCATGAGCACGGCCGGCTCGTAGCCGGGGCGGGCCAGGCGTCGCTGCTCCAGGTGCAGCCAGCGCTGCAAGCCGTCGCGCAGGGTCACGGCAAAATCCATGGACTCGTCGCGGCCCGTGCGCAGCACGCGGGCGGTGGCGGCGTGCAGGCGGTGCGCCGCTTCCTCGCCCATATCCATCTGCTCCAGTAGCTGGTGGTACGCCTGGTTGGCAAACACCGTCTGACCGGCGGCCGTGATTACCGCCACGGTGTTGGGAATGTTGTCGAGGATGTACTGAGTGAAGGCCTGCTGTTCCTGCAACTTTTCCTCCGAGGCGCGGCTGTGGGCCTGGGCCGCGTTGCGGTCGGTGATGTCGAGCAAATACACGTTGATGTACTGCTCACCGGGAAACGGCGCCACGAACACGAGGTACTCCTGGTCACCGATAGTCATTTCGACCTGGCGGGTGGTGTGCTCCTGCATGGCGTCGTCGGCCAGTGCGAAAAACCGGGCCCGCGTGGCCATCGAGTACTCCGGCCCCAGCTCCTGGCGCAGGCGCCAGGCCGCGGGGTTGGCGTAGAGCACTTCGCCGTCGGCTGCATAGCGAATCATCGGGTACGGGCTCTGCTCGGGCACGCTGGCAGCGGCCAAGATGCCCTGCTTCAGGTCTTCGTGGGCGTTGTCGCGCAGGTATTCCACATAGGCGCCGTCGGGCAGCACCTGGCGGTGGTGGCGCAGCACCTGGCCCGCCGGCAGCACGATGGTACGGTCGGTGCTGCTCTCCTCGGCGGCCCGGCTGTAATGGCCGATGCCGTAGCGGCCAATCAGCTCTTCCAGCTCGGTGGCCGGCCGCCCTACCCACGTACCGGCTTCCACATCCAACTCCAGCAGCCCCAGGAAGGGACCGTTCACGGCGTTTATCACCCCATCGGCTCCGACGTACAACAGGCCCACGGCCAGGCGCTCGGTGACCGTGGTTAGCAGCAGGTTGGATTGGGCAAAAGCGGTGGACAGCTCAGCAATGCGGGCTTCGGCCTGGGCCAGCGCCGCCGTCAGCTCAGCTGAGGAGGTAGAAGAAACGGACATACGTAGTGAAAAACCTAGTCAACTCCGAAGATACCCGCCTGCATAGGTATCTTTTAATTTTCCTCGCTAAATGGCTGAGCTGGCTAGGCCAACGGCTGCTTTTGCTGGCCGAAAGAAATTGTGCTTGTCCCGCGTAGTATTGCATTCTATGAACACTCCTTCCCTTCGCCTTGCCGTCCTGGGCAGCGGCAACATCGGCCTGGCCCTGGCCAAGGGCCTGGTGAAAGCCGGCATGGCCGCGCCCGCCGACATTACCCTCACGCGCCGTAGCACCACGGCCCTGGCGCCGCTGGCGCAGGCCGGCTACGCCACCGGCACCGACAATCGGGCCGCCATCGAGCAGGCCGAACTGGTGGTGCTGGCCGTGCTGCCCCAGCAGCTCAACCAGCTACTCGATGACATTCGACCGAACCTGGACCCGGCCCGCCGCCTGCTCGTGTCGGTGGTATCGGGGGTGAGCTGCCACGAAATCCGGCAGCGCGTGCAGCTGCCCGTGCGGGTGGTGCGCGCTATGCCCAACACGGCCATTGCCATCGGCCAGTCCATGACCTGCATTGCCACCGACGACGCCCCGGCCGCGGACGTGGCCCTGGTGGAGCAGCTCTTCAACACGGTGGGCGTGAGCCTGCGCATCAACGAGGAGCTGATGACCTCGGCCACGGCGCTATGCGCCTGCGGGGTGGCGTTTTTCCTGCGGGCCATCCGGGCCGCGTCGCAGGGCGGCACCGAAATCGGCTTTCACGCCCACGACGCACTGAAAATGGCCGCCCAAACCGCCAAAGGCGCCGCGGATTTGTTGTTGCAATTAGCCTCGCACCCGGAGCAGGAAATCGACAAAGTCACCTCGCCCAAGGGCTGCACCATTGCCGGCCTCAACGAGATGGAGCACCAGGGCTTCAGCTCGGCCATGATCAAAGGCATCAAGGTATCGGCCGACAAAGCGGGCAAGCTCTACCAGGAAGGCTGAGCGCTTTTTGGGCTGACCGGGCGTTATCAGCGCCCGACCAGCGCGGCCGCGGCCGGTCCGTGCGAGTAACCCTGCTTACCTTGCTTTGCTTCCCCCTCTCGCATGACTGTGCTTCCTGATTTTGGCGACTACCTGGCTCTGTTTCGCCACCTGCCCGGTAGCTTTCTGCTGCTCTCCCCCGACGCGGATTTTACCGTCGTGGACCACACGGAGCAGCACGCGGCCGCTTCGATGAAGCAGCGGGCCGACGTGGTGGGCCGCCCGATCTTCGAGGCCTACCCCGCCGCCGACCAGAACGAAGCCGCCGTGCTGCGCGCCTCGCTGGAGCACGTGCGCCAGCATCACGAGGCGCACACCATGCCCGTCATTCGCTACGACCTGGAGCGGCCCGCCGCGCTGGGCGGCGGCCTGGAAGAACGGTACTGGCAGGCCACCCACTACCCCGTGCCCGGCCCCGACGGCCAGCTGCGCTTTATTCTGCAGCAGACGGAGGACGTGACGGCGCAGCACTTGGCCGCGCAGCACCGCCGCCAGCTGGCCGAAAGCCAGGAGCGCAACCGCCTCTTGCTGGAGTCGCTGCCCATCATGATCTGGACCACGCGCCCCGACGGCTGGACCGATTACCAGAACCCCTGGTGGCTGCGCTTCACCGGCCGCAGCATCGAGGAAGCCGCGGGCTGGGGCTGGATCGAGGACATGCACCCCGACGACCGGCCCGGCGTCAACGAGGCTTGGCAACGCGCGCTGCAAACCGGCGACGACTATCAGGTGGAGTACCGCCTGCGCCGTCACGACGGGCAGTACCGCTGGATACTGGTGCAGGCCGTGGCCCAGCGCAACGCGGCCGGCGCCATTACGGCCTGGCTTGGCACGGGCACGGACATCCACGCGCAGAAGGTGCACCAGCAGCAGCTGGCCGCCAAGGATGAGCAGCTGCTGCAAATCCTGACGCAGCTGCCCGCGTCGGTAGCCACTGTCGTGGGCCCCGACTACCGCTACAGCTTCTTCACCCCCAGCTACCAGCAGCAGATGGGCGGGCGCATCCGGCTGGGCGAGCGGGCCGCCGATTTGCTCCCCGAAGTGGCCGCCCAGGGGCACATTGCCCTGCTCGACGAAGTCTACCATAACCAGCGCCCCTACGTGGGCCTGGAAATACCCGCTGAGCTCCACGACCCCGCCACCGGCGGTACCCGCCAGTACTTCATGAACCTGGCGTACCAGCCGCTGCTCGACGCGGAGGGCCGCACCCAGGGCATTCTGGCCTTCGGCATCGACGTGACGGAGCAGGTGCAGGCCCGGCAGCGCGCCCAGGCCCTGCAGGCCGAGGTGCACCGCAGCACCGAGCAGCTGCGGCGCATGGCCGAATCCCTGCCCATCATCACCTACATCAACGAAGCCAACGGCGAGGGCCACTACGTGAGCCCGCAGTGGTACGCCTACACGGGCCTGCCGGAGGGCTCGTCCATCGCCTCGCACTGGCGCGAGGTCACGCACCCCGATGATCTGCCGCGCGTGGAGGCCGAGTACCGGGCCGGGCGGCAGGAGCGCCGCGGCTGGCGCATCGAGCTGCGCTTCCGGGGCCGCGACGGGCAGTACCGCTGGTTTCTGAACCAGGCCACGCCCGAGCTAAACGTCGACGGGCAGGTGCTGCGTTGGTACGGCTCCAACACCGACATCGACGACCAGAAACGCTTTCAGCAGGAGCTGGAGCGCAAGGACGAACAGTTTCAGCGCATGCTGCAGAGCTTCCCGGCCATCGTCAACACCATGGAAGGGCCTGAGCACCGCTACACCTACATTTCGCAGCAGATCAAGTCCTTGTTCGGCGAGCGGGTGTACCTGGGCGTCCGGATGGCAGATGCCCTGCCGGAGTTGGTCGAACAGGGATTCCTGCGCAAGCTCGACGAGGTATACCGCACCGGCCAGCCGTTCACGGCTACGGAGCAGCGCGTGAACATCATCAGCCCCGTCACCGGTGAGCTGGAGCCCCACTACTTCAACTTCACTTACCAACTGCTGCCCGAGCTGGTCAGCCGCCCCGAGTCCCGCGGCATCCTCTCCTTCGCCATCGACGTGACGGAGCAGGTGCAGGCCCGGCAGCGCGCCCAGGCCCTGCAAGCCGAAGTGCACCGGCAGGACCGCCGCCTGCGCCGCCTCACCGAGGCGCTGCCCGCCATATCGTTTATCCTCGGCTCAGCCATGCGCCTGGAGTACGTCAGCCCGCAGTGGTACTCGCTCACCGGCTACGCCCAGGCTACCGACGTGGACGCGGTGTGGCCCACGCTGATCCATCCCGACGACTGGGACAACGCTTACGTGACCTACAGCCGGGCCCTGGCCGCCAACGAAGCGCTGGAGTTTGAGTACCGCCTGCGGCAAGCCGATGGGCAGTACCGCTGGCAGGTGTGCCGCATCGTGCCCGAGCCTGGCCCCGATGGACAGGTCGTGCGCTGGTACGGCACGCTGGTCGACAACCACGCCCAGAAGGAGCTGCAACACGAGTTGCTGCGCAGCGAAGCCCGGTACCGCTTTCTGGCCGAAAGCATTCCGCAGCTGGTGTGGACGGCCGAGCCCGACGGCTCGATAGACTACATGAACCAGCGCTGGGAAGAGCTGACGGGCCGGCCCATGCAGCAGGCCCTGAACCTGGACTGGGCCGCCCTGGTACCGCCCGAAGACGTGGATACGGTGGTCGGCAAGTTTCTGCACGACATCCGGGCCGGTCACGACTACGAGCAGGAAAGCCAGCTGTATTCGGCCAAGGACGGGCAGTACCGCTGGTTTTTGCACCGGGCCACGGCCATGCGCAACGCCGAGGGCCAGATCGTGAAGTGGTTTGGAGCCAGCACCGACATCCACGATTCCAAACAGGCCCAGCAGCAGCTGCAGGCCCAGAACGAGCAGTTGCGACGCATCAACGAGGACTTGGACAACTTCGTGTACACGGCCTCCCACGACCTGCGCCAGCCCGTTACCAACATGGCCGGCATCTTTGAGGAGCTGATGCGCACGGCCACCTTCGCCGACCCGGCCGCCCAGACGCTGGTGCGGATGTTTGAGCGCGCCCTGCACCAGATGCACGACACGGTGCAGGACCTGGCGCAGGTGGTGCAGGTGCAGCGCCAGCACGAGCAGCTCCCGGCCGAAGCCATCGAGCTAAGGCCCTTCGCGCGGGAAATCGTGCGGTTGGTGCTGGATCAGCAGCCCAGCCCCGACGCCGAATTGGTACTGGACTTTGCCGCCGTGCCGGTACTCTCCTTCGTGCGGCCCAACCTGCAGAGCGTGCTCTACAATCTGCTCAGCAACGCCCTGAAGTACGCCATGCCCGGCCGCCCGGCCCGCGTGGAGGTGAGCACGACCCTGGAAAACGGCACGCCCGTGATACGCGTGCAGGACAACGGCCTCGGCCTGGACTTGCAGCGCCACGGCACGAACCTCTTCAAGATGTTTCGCCGCTTCCACGACCACGTAGAAGGCTCGGGCATGGGCCTGTACCTGGTCAACCGCATCGTGCAGCAGGCCCACGGCCGCCTGACGGTGGAAAGCGTGGTGGGCGAGGGCACTACCTTCTGCCTCTACCTGCCCAACGCGCTGCCGAGCAGCCCGCCTGCGGTAGCTCAGCTAGCGGCCAACTCCGAAGAGCAGCCCTAGCCAAACTCGTAGTGCAGGGTGAGGGCGCCCGGGCGGTCGGGGTGGCGCACAAACCAGCCGCGGCCGCGCAGGCCGTCCAGGTCGTGGGTGCCGGAACCGGGCACCACGGCAAAGTTGGCCTTGGCAACGCCTTCTTCCACGCAGCCGGAGTGCTCCAGCACAAAGCTGCCCTGCCGGCCGGCCACGCGCCCCACCACCCGCTCCAGCCCCACGGCGCTGGTCGAGCCATCGGCATGGTAAGTGAGCAGCATTTCCAGCCGGCCTTCGCCTTCGATGTCGCCCCGAAACAGCTGGGTGGCACTGGCCCGGGCCAGGGTAGGCTGGCCGTTGGTTTCGAGGCAAGCCTGCTCGGTCCAGACCCCAAGCTCCAGGGTACTTAGTGCGCGTTCGTTCATAGCCGTGGTAGGTTAGCGTGGTCGGGACCAAAGATAACCACCACTAAATAATATAGCCAATATTACTAATATAAATAGCAAAATACTTCACTTCGCCCCCATGCTTAAACCACCAGCCAAACGCCTTGACTGTGAGCAGCAAAGAGAAAATTGCACTGAAGGCCACTCCATGCGCCTTTAGGCAGTTTACTCCGTCGCGTCGCGGTAGCGGAACTGGTTGGTGAGGCCGGGGTAGGCCTGCCCATCCACCTCGGCGTAGGGGTACACGAAGTAGTTCAGCGGCTCGCCCTGCTGGGCGGGCGTCAGCACCAGGTCGCGGCCGCGGGTCAGCTCCACGCGGTTTTCGTCGTGGTGGCCGAAGAAGTACTCGCGCTTGTCGGGGTTCTTGGCCGCTTCGGAGGCGTCGATGGGCACCCAGCCGGTTTGCCTGGTGTAGAACTCGGCCCAGCAGTGGTAGCCCTTCACCTCCCCCGAGCCACGCTCGGGCGGCAGCGGGAAGCCGATGCTAAAACGGGCTGGAATGCCCAGGGCCCGGCAGTAGCCGATGAACACGGCGTGGAAATCGGTGCAGTTGCCGCGGCGGGCGTCGCAGGCGTAGTAGATGTCGCCGCGGCCCCAGCCCTGCCCGCTCTTGTCATACGTCACGGTGCTCACCACGTGGTTGTAGATGGCGCGGGCCTGCTCCAGTTCGGTGCTGGCGTGGGCCTGGGCCACCACGCGCCGGGCCCAGAGGCGGATGGAGTCGTCGAGGGGCACGAGGCGGTCGGGGGCCAGCCAGCGGCCCATGTTCGGGTCGGCGGGCTCGGCGGCTTTTTTGCGGCCGGTTACCTTGGGCAGCAGCGGGTTGATGTGCTCCCGACGCGTAACGCGGCAGTGCAGAGCCACGGTAGAGGACGCGGCGGGCGGCGCCACCCGCAGGTGCAGCATCTGGTTGCCGTATTGGCCAGCCTCCACGCGGTAGGGAAACGGGCACTCAATCTGCAGGCCCGTGACGTCCTGCGAGGCATCGGCGTGGGGCACGGGCAGCCACAGGTCCAGGGTTTTGGCCCCGGCCGGCGCGGCAGCCACGGTGGTCTGGTAATCGAAGGCGAAGGTGCGCGTACGCGGCACCACCGGCGCGGGCGTCTTCTGCGCAGTGGCAGGCGTGGTCAGCATCAGCAAACCCAGGCAAAAGGAAAGGCAGCCCGCCCGCCAACGCGGCGCGGCAACAGAAAAAGAGAGCATGGAGCAGGAATCAGGCCGTCGGCAACAACGATAACAATGGCAATCAGATGCTTGACTACCGCTATACGCAGGGCCGAACGACGCGGCGAAGGTACAGCAAGAAGCTGGCTCCGGCGGCGGCGCCGCGGCCCGCTCCCGCGGGCTTCGCCCGGGCGAGTGGGCGGCCGGTGCAGAGTCGGAACGTAGCGGCTAGCTTTAGGGCCCGTTTTGCGCCATGAAGTCCCCTGCCCCACCCGTTTTTGATCTGGCCGCGTTTCCGCAGCCCGCGGCCCGCCGGCCTTATTACGTGGAGCGCCTGGAAGTGCACCTGGCGCGGTTTCCGCACGTGCGCGAGCCGCACGCCCACGACTTCTACCTGCTGGTGTACATCGAGGCCGGCTACGGCACGCACACCATCGACCAGGTGAGCTACGAGCTGCGCCCCGGAAGCGTGTTTTTTCTGGCGCCGGGGCAGGTACACCACTGGCAGCTGCCCCCCGAAGTGCGCGGCTACGTGGTGTTCTTCGACGCCGAGTTTTACCTGTTCCGCTACCCCGGCCCGCGGCTCTACGAGTACCCGTTTTTTACCGGTGCCCACCCGCCCGTGCTCTACCTCCCGGCTCCCGACGAGCCGGAGCTGCACCCGCTGCTGGCCCGCCTTTACGCCGAAAGCACCACCGCCTTTCCTCACCAAGCCGAAATCATCCGCTCCTACCTTCACTTGTGCCTGGAGCTGGCGGCGCGGCACTTCCCGGCGGCTCCGGCGGGCGGCGGCAATCTGGCCCTGCAACAAATCCGGCAGTTCGGCGCCCTACTGAATCAGTACTACCGCACCATGCGCACCGTGCAGGACTACGCCGCTCAGCTGCACCTGACGGCCAACCACCTGAACGCCATCTGCCGCCGCGTGCTCAACAAGACGGCCAGCACCCTGATTCACGAACGGGTGGTAGTGGAAGCCCAGCGCCTGCTCGCCACCACGGCGTTGTCGGTGGCCGAAGTAGCCTACGAGCTGGGCTTCACCGATCCGTCGTACTTCGGGCGTTACTTCCGCAAGTACACCGGCCGCACGCCCGAGGCATTCCGCCAGCAGCGGTGATTTGTGCCAGAACTCCCACCAAGTAGTCCACTACTGTGGAGCACCACTGGGGTACTTTTGCCGTACGATATAGCTCTGCCCGGCGCTGCGGCGTGGGGCGGCCGCTCCGGACCTAACCCGATTTTACGCTCATGGCTACTACTGATTCTTCCGCCCTGGCTTTGCTGCAGCTGCGTTGCCCCCACTGCCACGAGGGCCCGCTGTTCACGCATTCGGCCTGGAACATCACCAAGTTTTCGGATATGCCCGGGCAGTGCCCCGTGTGCGGGCAGACCTACGAGCCCGAACCCGGTTTCTACTACGGCGCCATGTACATCAGCTTTGCCTTTGCCGTGGCCATTTTTGCCGTGACGGGCGTGCTGCTCTATTACCTGGCTGGCGACCCGGACCTGTGGGTGTACGTCATGTCGGTGGCGGTGGTGACGCTGCTCACCACGCCGCTGGTGTTCCGCTACTCGCGCGCCATCATGCTCTACCTGTTCGGCGGCGTGCACTACGACCCGCGTCGTAAGGCGGCTCACACTTCGGCCCGCTAGCCAGCCCAACTGAAATTGATTTCAACGCCTGGGCCCGTCATGGCTGACGGGGCCCAGGCTTTTTCTACATTCTTCTTATTTACAACTATTTACCAGCACCGCTACCAGGTTATTTTTTCACAAATACAAGCTGACACTGCAGTGGTTCAGGCGGGTTTCCAGGCTCAGTGCAACGCCAAAATTCAGGCCCAACTTAGCGGTGCTGAGCTAGCCAAACCACCCGCAAACTCAACCCTTGCTGCGGAGCCACGTTTAAGGCAAACTACTGTTCGGCTTCCCACGGCCGAGCGGGATGGTTTCACTAAACGACTCAACTCCCATGAAAAAGCTCCTCGTTCTTGCTGCCCTCCTCGTCACCGGTACCGTAGCGGCCAACGCCCAAACCCGTACCACCACGACCACGCAGCAAACCACGACTACCCCGACGCAAACGCAAACTACCGTGACCCCGGCCCCGGTAATGACGCAGCCCACCCCGGCCACGACCACCGAAACGACCACCACGACGGTGGAATCGACCACCACGGGCGGTGGCAGCAGCATCCAAACGCAAGGCGGCACCGGTGTTACGCAGGGCACCGTTTCGCCCCGCACCGATGACGTGAAAGTGAAAGACAAGCGCCGCAAGTCGAAGGCCAAAGCCAACGACTAAGCTTGTGCGGCTCAAGCCGTACTCAGCAAAAACACCCGGTTGCCCCTTGGATGGGCGGCCGGGTGTTTTTGCGTTAGTCCGTGTTGGTCTACTGGAGGCGGTACACCACGCCCGCGCGCCACACCTGCGCGTAGGCGTCGTTGACGCCGCCCACCCAGTCGCGGCGGTAGTTGCTCAGGCCGTGCGAGTAACTCAGCGCCAACCCAAAGCGCTGATAATAGGCGGTCAGGTCCAGCCGGGCGCGGGCATCCAGCGCGGGCTGGTCGCGGCCCTGGTCGACGCTGTACACCCGGCCGTTTTCATCCGTGGCCCGGCCTTTCTCCCTGCTGTAGAACAGCAAGCCCAGGTCGGCACCGGCGCTCAGGTCCAGGTCTACATTGCCCAGCCCAAAGCGGCGCCCCACGAAAGGGTGGGCGTTGACGAATTCGTTGGTGAGCGTGGTTTTCCCCTTGATGTTAGCCAGGTTATCATCCCAGGGTCCGCCGATCAGGATGAGGTCGACGCGGCTACGCAGCCGCTCGTACCCGGCCTGCAGCCCCAGCAGCAGGCGGCTTTTGGTAACCCGCTGCAACTGCAGCGCCGCTCCGTACGAAAACCCCGGCCGTGCGCCGTACGGGTTGTTGGTGTAGCCGTCGTTGTCGGCCGTACGCACCGAGATGAGGACGGTTTCGCGCACGGCCGAGTTACCCCGAAAATTAAAGCCACCGCCCGTCAGGTGCACGGAGGTTTCGAAGGTTTGGGCCTGCGCCGGGCCAGCAGCCCACAGCGTGAGCAGCCCCGGTAGGAGTAAGAAATAACGCATCCTGAACAGCTAAAAGATGACTGAGCAGCTACGCTGCTCTTGAAGAACCGAGCCCAACTGCGCGGGCGCGGTTGCATGGCCCCCAAAATGCGCGCCGGGTATTACCGCGGCGGGCTCAGTCGCTGCGTCAGCCACGCCACCACGTCGCCATCAACCTGCTGCCGGCACTCATCCAGCCCGTGCCGGCAGCCCGGGTACAGGCGCAATTCTTTGGGCTCCCGGGCCCGCTGATAGATGTTGCGCGAACAATCGTCGGGCAAAATTTCGTCGGCGGTGCCGTGCACCAGGAGCAACGGGCGCGGGCTTACCTGCGGCGCCAGGCGCGTGCCGTACGTCTAGCTGCTCATGGCCACCACGGCCGTCACGTCGTCGCTGAGAGCCCCGGCGGTGATGACCACGGCGCCCCCGAAAGAGTGCCCCACCAGCGCCACCGCCGGGCAGCCGTGTTGCTGCACCAGGTACTCCACGGCCAGCAGCGTATCCATCACGCAGTCCTCCAGCTCATTGGGATGCCGGTAGTGCAGGCGCAGGGAAGCAATACCCACGGCCGCCAGTTGGGTGGCCAGCCGCGGGTACATACCCCAAGCCGGGCCGTCGAGCCCGCCGCCAGCCCCGCCGACCCACACCACGGCCGGTGCGCCCGGCGGCGCGGCGTGCAGGCGCGCCGGCAAATCCCCGGCATTGGTGTGCAGCGTCAGCTCCTCTACCTCATCGGCAAAGCCGTGGTGCGTGACCGATTCCAACACAAACTCGACGCGCTCGGGGGTGGCAGGCATGGTAGTAGGAGGTAAAGAGAAGCAACCTGAGTAGGTGTACTTTGGAGCGAAAATTTGGATACTGCCGGGTTTAGGGCATATCGGGGTCATTTGCCCGCGGTTCTGTCCGATATTGCGGCCATGACTACCGCTGCCCTGCCTTACCTCGTCATCGACTTCGACAGCACGTTTACCCAGGTAGAAGCCCTGGATGAACTAGCCGACATTGCCCTGCGCGGCCGCCCCGAGCGGGCCCGGGTTGTGGCCGACATCAAAGCCCTGACCGACGCGGGTATGGACGGCTCCCTCTCGTTCAGCGAGTCGCTGAAGCGCCGGGTGGCCCTGCTTTCGGCCCGCCGGGAGCACCTCGCCGAGCTGGTGCAGCACCTGCGCACCAAGGTTACGGACAGCATCCGGCGCAACCAGAGCTTTTTCCACCAGCACGCCGACCGCGTGTATATCGTCAGCAGCGGCTTTCGGGAGTTTATCGAGCCGGTGGTGGCCGAGTTCGGCATTCCGCCCGAGCAGGTGCTGGCCAATACCTTCACCTTCGACGCCGACGGCAACATCACCGGCTTCGACCCCACCAACCCGCTTAGCCAGGACGGCGGCAAGATCCGGCAGCTCGAGCAACTGGGCCTGGAAGGCGCCGAAGTCTACGTGCTCGGCGACGGCATCACCGATTACCAGATCCGCGAGGCCGGCCTGGCCGCGCGCTTCTACGCCTTCACCGAAAACGTGAGCCGCCCCGCCGTGGTGGCCAACGCCGACCAGGTGGCCCCCACCTTCGACGAGTTTCTCTACCAGAATAAGCTTCCGATGACCCTCTCCTACCCCAAGAACCGCATCAAGGCCCTGCTGCTCGAAAACATCGAACCCACCGCCGAGCGGCTGTTCCGCGAAGAAGGCTACCAAGTGGAAATCGTGCCGGGCGGCCTCGATGAAGAGGAGCTGATGCAGCGCATCGAGGGCGTGAGCATCCTGGGTATCCGCTCGAAGACGCAGGTGACGCCGCGGGTGCTGGAGCGGGCCAACCGCCTCATTGCCGTGGGCGCCTTCTGCATTGGTACCAACCAAATTGACCTTGTCGGCTGCATGCAGCGCGGCATTGCCGTGTTCAACGCTCCCTTCTCCAACACCCGCTCGGTGGTAGAGCTGACCATCAGCGAAATCATCGCGTTGGCGCGCCGCCTGCCCGTCAAGAGCGAGAAGATGCACCGCGGCGAGTGGGACAAGTCGGCCGCCGGGGCCTTCGAGGTGCGCGGCAAGAAGCTGGGCATTGTGGGCTACGGCAACATCGGCGCGCAGCTGTCGGTGCTGGCCGAAAACCTGGGTATGCAGGTGCTCTACTTCGACATTGCCGAAAAGCTGCAGCTGGGTAACGTTGTGAAATGCCGCACCCTGCCGGAGCTGCTGCAACAGGCCGACATCGTGACCCTGCACGTGGACGGGCGCAAGGAAAACACTGCCCTCATCGGGGCCGAGGAGCTGGCCCTGATGAAGCCCGGCGCCCTGCTCATCAACAACGCCCGCGGCCACGTGGTGGACGTGCCGGCCCTGGCAGCGGCCCTGCGCAACGGCCACCTGGGCGGCGCGGCGGTGGACGTGTTTCCCTACGAGCCCAAAACCAATAACGAGACGTTTGAGAACGAGCTGCGCGGCCTCTCGAACGTGCTGCTCACGCCCCACATCGGCGGCAGCACGGCCGAGGCCCAGCGCAACATTGCCGAGTTCGTGCCGGAGCGCATCATGCAGTACATCAATACCGGCAATACGCAGCAGAGCGTAAATCTGCCCAACATTCAGTTGCCGGCGCAGCTGGAGGCGCACCGCCTCATCCACATCCACGCCAACGTGCCCGGCGTACTGGCCCGCATCAACAACGTGCTGGCCGAGCACCAAGTGAACATCCTCGGCCAGTACCTGAAAACCAACGAGCACATCGGCTACGTGATTACCGACGTGAACCGGCAGTACGACCAGGACGTGATTCAGGCCCTGCGCGCGGTGGAGCACACGATTAAGTTCCGGGTGCTGTATTAGCATGACGAAGAAGCGACTGACCCACCGTCAACGGGCGCAGCAGTACCTGCGCGAGGCCCAGGCCGCCGGCAATACCGCGCTGGCCGGGGAATTCGTGCAGGTACTGCACGAGCTGGAACAGCCGCGGAAGCAGGCCGTCGGACTGCTAATGAAGCGGCTGGCGGCTACGCCTCACTTCGAAACCAAGTACTTTATTAGCCGGGTGTTCGAAACCGTGAAGGATGAGCGCGTGCTGCGGCCCTTAATGCGGGCCATTGCCGACCCTGCCAACGTGGGCTACACGGCCAACTTCATCTGGGCCTGTAGCGCCTACGACTGCACCCGTCATCTGCAGTTTTTCGTGCGCCTCCTGCTTCGCAGCACCGACCCCGGCGAGCCGGTAGTGGCCTGCTTGGACGTACTGGACAACATGCAGGGGCCATTCGAGCCGGCAGTACTAAAACGCGGCGTGGCTCAGCTGCTACGCCGCAACGGGCCACAACTGGTACCCGATGCCACGCTGCACCCGCTAGATGAACTGTTTACTACTCAGGCGGCCTATATCCTGCTCGACAAGTACTTTACACAGGTGGATCAGACTTATAAGTCTCCACTATAAACTACCGCCTGATGCCTAATCAACTCAAACGCACAACGGGCGGCCCTGGTAGCAGGGCCGCCCGTTGTGCGTTTGATGACCGATAATAAGCTACTCCCCAGCCGGAGCCGGCGCGCCGGCCTCCGGGGCCGACGACTTGCGCAGCTGCAGCTGCTCGCGCGTGGTCACGGTGCCTACGGTCATGCGCAGGTTGTAGTCGCCGGCGGGCAGGCCGGTGAAGTCCAGCGTCTGGTGGTGCGGCCCGGCCGACTGGCGGCGGTAGTCTGACACGCGCACCGGGGCGCCGTTCTGGTTGTAGAGCACCCAGCCCGTGGGAATTTCCTCGGGCAGCTCGTAGCGCAGCTGCACCACGCCGTTGCTGGGGTTGGGGTAGATGCTCATCTTGTTGGCGCCCACGCCCGGACGGGCACCGGCCATAATCAGCGGGGCGGGCGCTTCTTCCTGCACCGGGGTCAGCTTCCACATCTGGCCTTCCTTGCCGCTGTAGCGCCACTGCACCACGCCGTCCACCGAGTCGCGCACGCTCAGGGCCTTGTTGCTGTGCTTGGCCAGCAGCTTGTAGTAACCGTGCTCGGTGGGCTCGATGCGCCACAGCTGGTTGTTGCCGCTGTAGTAGGTCCACACGTTCATGGCCGTGCCGTTGGAGGTAGAGCTGCCCAGCACTTCCAGCACTTTGTTGTTGCCGGGCACCAACAGGCGGTAGTAGCCGTTGCCCAGGCTTTCGATGCGCCACTGCGGGGCCGTTTTGGCGGCTTCCACCGGCGTAAGGCCAGCGGCCTGATAAGCGCGGCTGTTGGGGCGGGCGGGGTCCAGCACCTCCAGCGGCTTGCCGGTCGTGCGTGAGGTCAGGATGTACACGCCGGGCTCCACAATGGCCGGAGCTGCTTCGTCGCCAGCTTTGGCCGCATCCGTCTCCACCTTGGCTACCTTGGCGCTGGCCTTGTCGGCTTTGGTTTCGGCCTTGGCTACTTTGGTTTCCGCCTGGGCTACCTTGTTCTCGGCCTTAGCCACTTTGGTTTCGGCTTTGGCCACCTTGGCTTCGGCTTTATCGGCTTCCGCGGCGGCTTTGGCTACTTTGGGCTCGGCCTTGGCAGGAGCGGCCGGGGCCACAGGAGCTGCTGCTACCGGAGCAGCCGGCATTACGGGGTCGGGCGTGGTGGGCGAGCCTAACGGGTAGAGGTAGCTGGTGGGGATGAGCTGCGGCGCTTGCCCGGGGGGCATCCACTGCAGCTGAAAGCGGGCGTCGCCTTCACCGGCGGCAAACTCCAGCTTGATGGACGTCTTCTCCCCTGCCGCGAGGCTCACCGAGCCTTCGCTGCCTTTCTTGTTGCCGTTCCAGGTGTCGAGCACCTTCACCCCGTTCACCCACAGGCGTACCTCGCCGGTGGTCTTGGGTACGAAGCGGTAGCTGCCCGTGGAAGGAGCCGCCAGCAGGCCTTCCCACCGAATGGAGAAGTTATCTTCGGGCACGCCGGGGGCCGGGGCGCCCTTGCCCCACTGAAAGTCAAGCGACGGGTCCAGGCGGCGCACCACGGGAGCTCCGGCCAGCGTGCCGTTGGAGAAGTAGCTGGCCGTCAAGCCAGTCCCGGCTGTTTGGACGGGCTGCACCGGCAACCGCATCGGCTGCAACAGGCCAATGGTGCTGGCCGGGACCAATGAGGCCGCATCAGCCAACAGAGCACTTCCGGAGCTGAGCCCGGCCACCAGCGAGCAGAGTATCAGGCTACGCACGGGATGAGGAGTTTAAAGTAAAGGCACCGAAAAAATCGGCTCCATCGGGTCGATGGACGTCGGCGAACTTATTGGGTAAATCCGCGGCGGCATGAATTTACAGTTTCTGCGGCAGCCTTACCAGCAGCGCGGCACATTCCGGCTCGCTTTCATGCTAATAGCTAAATACTTCGTGGGCATGTCCCAGTCCGTAGCCCGCCGCAGTGGCCGGCGCAAAACTCACCGGTCCGAAACGCCCGCGGCGCCCCGGACCGGATTTCGGTTCGGGGCGCCGCGGGCGTTTCGGGCTTGAGCTACCGCTTACGCGGCGTCGTCTTCGGCGTAGGCCGGGCCGCCGGCCACGATGTTTTTCTCCACGATTTCGCGGGCCAGATTCAGGTAGCTGATCGAGCCCTTGCTCTCGGCGTCGTGCAGGATAACCGGAATGCCGAAGCTCGGCGACTCGGACAGCTTCACGTTGCGCGGAATGATCGTGTCGAACACGAGCTGCTGGAAGTGCAGCTTCACCTCTTCCACCACTTGGTTGGAGAGGCGCAGGCGCACGTCGTACATCGTGAGCAGGATGCCCTCGATTTCTAGCTGTGGGTTCAGGCGGCTCTGAATGATCTTAATGGTATTCAGCAGCTTACCCAGGCCTTCCAGGGCGAAGTACTCGCACTGCACCGGGATAATAACCGAGTTGGCCGCCGTCAGGGCATTTACCGTGATGAGGCCCAGCGAGGGGGAGCAGTCGATGATGATGAAGTCGTACTGGTCGGCAATGGGCTCCAGCGCCACCTTCATCTTCTCTTCCCGGTTGGGCAGGTTGATCATCTCCACTTCGGCCCCGACGAGGTCGATGTGCGAGGGCATCAGATCCAGGTGCGGCAGAATGTTGGTCTGCAGGATGATGTCCTGGGCGTTGATGCCGTCGACCATGCACTCGTAAATGCTGTGCTGAATGTCCTTCGGGTCAAAGCCGACGCCGGAGGTAGCATTGGCCTGCGGGTCGGCGTCGACCAGCAGGGTGCGGTATTCCAGCGCCGCCAGCGAGGCCGCCAGGTTGATGGACGAGGTGGTTTTGCCCACGCCGCCTTTCTGGTTTGCTACCGCAATGATTTTACCCATTTCGTTCTAGTTGACAGTGGTCCGGTGTCCGGTGTCAGTGTTCAGTCTTCGAAGGTAAGAAACTGCCAACTGACAAATAACGCCCGACGACTTTACAAGTTAATCGTTTGGCCGATGGTCGGCAGCACCAGCTCGATGCCGGCCGCTTCGGCTTTGCGCAGTGCCTCGGCGTGGTCGATGGCAATAACCGGGAAGGTATCGAAGTGCATGCCGATGACCTTCCTGGCGCCTACCCACTTGGCCGCGGTCAGCGCGTCGTCGATGCCCATGGTGTAGTTGTCGCCGATGGGCAGCAGGGCCACGTCCACCTTATGCTGCTCGCCGATGAGCTTGAGGTCGTAGGTCAGGGCCGTGTCGCCGGCGTAGTACAGGGTGCCTTCGCCGCTTTCGATGACGAAACCCGCCGCAATGCCGCCGTACGAGCCATCGGGCATGGAGGAACTGTGCAGCGCGGCCACCATCTTCACGGTGCCGAAGGGCAGCTTCACCTTGCCACCGATGTTCATCGGGTAGCTGGCTTTCAGACCTTTTTGCCCAAACCAGCCGGCTACTTCGGCAATGGCCACCAGCTCGGCGCCCGTGCGCTGGCCGATTTCCTCCACGTCGGCGACGTGGTCACCGTGGCCGTGGGAGAGCAGAATGTAGTCGGCTTGGATTTCTTCCACGTTCACTTCCTTGGCCAAGGGATTGGGCCGGATGAAGGGGTCGAACAGCAGGTGGGAGCCGCCCACTTGCAGGCCAAAGCTGGCGTGGCCGTAATAAGTAAGTTCCATGCGACGAGGTTAGCTACTGTATACGGCCGCGGCAGCCCGCGGATTTCGCCGTACTTTGCTACAAATATACACCTCTTTCCCGTTCGCATGCCCCGCTTTTTGGCCCGTTTGGGCCGTGTTCAGGGTTCTTCGACATCCTCCGGCGCCGGCATACTGCTGGGGCTCAGCCTAAGTTTTTTAGCGGGCTGCGGCTCGGCCGATAAGCCGGCCGACGCGCGGCGCGTGTTCCGCTACAACCAGCCGGAGGCCCTGACCTCGCTTGACCCGGCTTTTGCCCGCAATCAGGCCAACATTTGGGCCGTGACCCAGCTCTACAACGGCTTGGTGGAGCTGGACGACTCTTTGCGCCCCGGCCCGGCCCTGGCCCGCCGCTACAGCATCAGCCCCGACGGCAAGACCTACACCTTCGTGCTGCGCCGCGGCGTGCACTTTCACGATTCGGAGGTATTTGCCGGCGGCAAGGGCCGCGAAGTAAAGGCGCAGGACGTGGTATACTCCTTCCGCCGCATCCTCGACAAGCCCACGGCCAGCCCTGGCGGCTGGATTTTTCGCGGCAAAATCCTGGAAAAGCCCGATGGGGAGCCGTCTGATACGGCGTTTGTGGCCGCGAATGACTCCACGGTGCGTATTTACCTGAAGGAGCCGTTCATCCCGTTTTTGGGCATTCTGACGATGCCCTACGCCTACGTGGTGCCTCAGGAGGCGGTGCAGCGCTACGGCAAGGACTTCCGCGAGCATCCCGTGGGTACGGGCCCGTTCGTGTTCAAGCGCTGGGACGAAGGCTCGGCCATTGTGTACCACCGCAACCCGCACTACTGGCGCCGTGACGCCCAGGGCAAGCCCCTGCCCTACCTCGACGCGGTGCAGATCAGCTTTATTGCCGACCGCAAATCGGAGTTTCTGACTTTTCAGCAAGGCAAGCTGGACTTTCTTTCGGGCATCCGGGCCGGCTCCCGCGACCTGATTCTGTACCCCAACGGGCAGGTGCGCGAGGACTTTGCCGGCAAGTTTCGCTTCGAGAAAGTACCGTACCTGAACACGGAGTACCTCGGCATTCAGCAGGACCCCACCAACCTGCGCGGCGCCGCCGACCAGCCCGCCCTACGCGACCGACGCGTGCGGCAGGCCCTGAACTACGCCCTGAACAAGCCCGAGATGCTGGCCTACTTCCTCAACAACGTGGGTGTGCCGGGCAGCTCTGGCTTCGTGCCGTCGTCGCTGCCCTCGTTCAGCGAGAAAGACGTGCCGGGCTACTCATTTCAGCCCGATAAGGCCCGGCAGCTGCTGCGGCAGGCGGGCTACGGCCCGGGCAAGCCTCTGACGCTGACCCTGACCACGGTGGCGGAGCGCAAGGAAGTGTGCGAGTATCTGCAGAAGAAGTGGGCCGAAGTCGGCGTGCAGGTCAATATCGACGTGAACCAGTCGGCAGCGCAGCAGGAAGTGGTGGACAACGGCCGCGTGGCCTTCTTCACCAAAAGCTGGCTGGGCGACTACCCCGACGCGGAAAACTACCTGGCGCTGTTCTACGGCCCTAACTTCAGCCCCGCCGGCCCCAACAAAACGCACTACAAAAACCCGGAGTACGACCGCCTCTACGAACAAGCCAAGCTGGAGCGCGACGACCGACGCCGCTGGGCCCTGTACCAGGCCATGGACCGCCTCGTGGTGCGCGACGTACCCGTCATCCCTTTGTACTACGACCAGGTAGTGCGCCTGACGCAGAACAACGTGCACGGACTCACCCCCAACCCGATGAATCAACTGGTGCTGGAGCGCGTCTGGAAGGACTAGGCTTAGCCCCCATAAACAGCAAAACGCCCGACCATCTGCATGGCCGGGCGTTTTGCTTGCCGGAGTCGGGGCCGTTAGTTTTCGGCAGCGCCGGTGCCACCGCTGATACGTTCAATCTCGTTGTTGATGAAAGTGAGCAGGCTGGCTAGCTCGGCGGGTGCTTCCTGCTCCACTTGCACGGTTTTGCCCGGCTGGCCGGGGCAGTTGTAAGTCACAAACGTGGAGGGCATATCGGTAACGCCACTCAGGTACTGGCTTTGCAGGTTGCCGAAGCCTACCTCGTCGGCCTGGCGCATCATGTCACGCACAGTTTCGACGGCCAGGCGCAGCTCGTAGGTACCTACTTTCGGCACGTTGCGGTAGCCCACGTAGTGCACGCGGCCATCGGCGTAGATGCTGGCTTCGAAGTGCGGGCACGGGCCCAGGCACGGTGTTTTGCGGAAGACGAAGGCGGGCGCGCCGGCCGACTGGGCCGGCGCGCCCAACTCAAAACCCAGGCCGCCCTCCTTCTCGCCCACGCGGGCGCGTTTAGGCGGGGCCGTCGGGAGCTGCGGAGTGCCCGCGCCGCTTTCGGCTGGGGCAGCCTCGGTGCTGCGCGTGGGCTCCACTTCGGCGCGCTTAGGCGGCGCGGTGGGCAGCAGGACCGGTTGCGAAACCGGTGCCTCCGGAGCCGGTACTTCGTCTACGCGGGCCCGTTTGGGTGGGGCCGTAGGCAGCAGGTCGGGCTGCCGGGTGGGCGGCACTTCCGACGCCGGAGCTGTGGGTGCGGGCTTGGGCGGGGCCGTCGGCAACAGCACCCCGCCGGTGCCAGGCTGCTCCGGGCTGGTTTTGATGGGCGGCGTGGTGGGCGCCGGCTTCGGCGGAGCCGTCGGCAGCAGTATGGTACCGTTCGTGGGTTGTTCGGGGGCTGGGGCCTTTACCGGCGGCTCGTTGCGTATGGGCGGTGCTGGCTTAGGCGGCGCCGTGGGCAGCAGCACGCCGCCATTGCCCTGGCCCGGCGCCGGGTTGGGCGTGGTTGGGCTGTGGGTAGGGTTGCCGGGCGCGGGCGTATGCCCTACCGGAGGGTTGCGCGGCGGACGCGTAGGTGGGGTACGAACGGGCGGCGCGCTGGGCGGCGTCCGTACCGGCGGGGGGGGTGTGCGCACGGGCGGTGGGGTACGCACCGGGCCGTTAATGACTACTGGCCCGGGTGCCGGGACCGGATAGTCGTAGTCGTAACTGGGCTGCGGCGCGGTGCGGCGGCCGCCCACGTAATAATTCACGGTGCAGGCCGGCAACGTGCCAAGCAGCAGGGCGGCCAGCGCCAATGGGCGTAAGGATGAGTTCATAATAACTTACTGAGAGAAGGGTTCGGAGGGCTTGTTTCCAAAAAGCGGACCAATACGGCAAGTAGCTAATATTCGGGCACAAAAAAGCCTTCCGGTTGACACCAGAAGGCTTTTAAGTCATTGAATCAGAAGCAAAAAATTATTTCTTCTTGGCTTGCTGACCGCTCTTGCGGGCTTCGGCCTCGCGCTCCTGGGCGTTCTTCATGGCTTCGGCTAGGCGGGCCTGGAAGCCTGCGGGTTTCTTATCCTTGTTCTTCTCCTTGTTGGCCTGCAGCTGGGCGTGCAGCTTGTCTTCGTCGACGAAGCGGCGGGTAATGGCCTGCTGGGCGAAGGTTACCACGTTCGATACGAAGTAGTACCAGGTGAGGCCGGCCGGGTAGTCGTTCAGCACGAAGAAGAAAATCAGCGGCATCAGGTAGCTGTACATCTTCATCGGGCCCTGCATGGCGGCCGGGTTCATCTGGTTGCTCTGCCAGGTCATCAGCAGCGTCGAGATGGTCATCATCACCGTGAACAGGCTGATGTGGTTGCCCAGGAACGGCAGCGTAAACGGCAGCAGGATGGGCGCGTCGTAGGTACTCAGGTCCTTGGCCCACAGGAACGACTCGCCGCGCAGCTCAATGGCGTTGGGGAAGAACTGGAACAGGGCCAGCAGTACGGGCAGCGTAGCCAGCATGGGCAAGCAGCCGGCCAGCGGGCTGGAGCCGGTGCTCTGGTAGAGCTTCATCGTCTCCTGCTGCACCTTCATCTGGTCGTCGCCGTACTTCTCCTTGATCTGGTCGATTTCCGGCTTGAGCACGCGCATCTTGGCCTGCGAGAGGTAGGACTTGTATACCAGGGGCCAGAACAGCAGCTTGATGAGCACCACCAGCAGCACGATGATCAGGCCGTAGTTGCCGATGTACTGCTCCAGGAAGCTGAAAACCGGGATAACCAGGAAGCGGTTGACGTAGCGGAAGATGCCCCAGCCCAGGTACACGTTGCGCTCGAAGTGCGGCGCTACGTCTTTCAGGATGGGAAACGAGTTCGGGCCGAAGTAGTACTGGAAGCTGGCACCCGTAGCCGACTGCACATCGGCGGCGGGAATCTGCACGGTGCTCTGCAGCGTCTTGAGGAACGTAGAGTCGGCGATGTTGACGTTCGAGTTGAACTTGCCGCTCGGGAACTGCTTCTCGGCAATGAGGCCGGCCGTGAAGAAGTCGTGCTTGTGGCCGATCCACTTCACCGGGCCGGGGGCCGTCTGCTCTTCGGGCTTCTCGCTGGCCTCGGCAATGGAGCCCAGGTCGTCTTCGGCCAGGTAGTAGTTGATGGTGGTGTGGCTGCGGTTCTGCTTGGCGCTCTGCTCGGTCTGCCGCACGTGGTCGACCCAGGTGTAGGTCAGCGGATCGGCCGTCACGAGGCCGTTGAGGCCCACCAGCTTCAGGTTGTAGCCCAGCTGGTACGAGTCGTCGTAGAGGGTGTAGGTCTGCTGAATCTGCTGGCCGGGGGCCACTTCAGCCGTCAACTGCACGCGCTGACCCTTCTTGCCGTTTTCCGTCACCGGCGTCACGGCCGAGGGCTGGAAATAGAGGCTGCTGAGCTTCACGCGGCGCCCGTCGGAGGTGGGCACCTGCACGTCGATGTCGGCGCTCTGCTTGTCGAGCAGGTACAGCGGCTGGCCCTTGAAGGTCTTTTCGCCTTCCAGCAGCACCACCTGCGGGCGGCCGCCACGGGTGCTCAGCGCCACGCTCAGCTTGTTGTTGCGCAGCTCCACATTCTGCTCCTGGCCCTGGCCGGCGGCGGCAAAAGCGCCAAGCAGGCGCACAGTAGCGGCCGAGTCGAGCGGAGCGGGCGCCGCGGCGGGTTGGGCGGCAGCCGCAGCGGCCGGTTTCTCGGCTTGCTTGGCTTGTTCTTCGGCCTTGGGCTTGAAGAAGAACAGGTACGCCAGCAGCAGGGCCGAAATGAGCATGAGGCCCGTGGCCTGATTCTTATCCATGAATGGATTAGGTATTGGGTAAAAAGCAGTTAGCGCCGCCTAAGCAGTTCAGCGCCAACAAATGGAGCCGCAAAAGTACGTGGTAATCAGTGAAGTGACTACACCCGCCGCGAACTGCACGGCGGGGCCGCGTCTGCAACAACCGCGCGCAGCCCGGGCGGCATGCCAAATTGACCGCCGCAAGGGTTACGCGACGATAGGTGCCCGCCAAAAAAGAACGTCAACGCCAGAGCATTAACAGCAGAACGTCATTCCGAGCGAAGTCGAGGAATCTCGCGTGCTGGCATCAGGTAGCAAACTCAACGACTGAAGTTGCTATCCGACCAAGCAGGCGAGATTCCTCGACTTCGCTCGGAATGACGTTCTGATTATTGGGTCGTTCTGCCAGCGGCTTACGCCACGGCCACCTGCTGCTTGTGGTGCTGAATGGCGGCGCGCACGAAGCGCACGAACAGCGGGTGCGGCGCCTGCACGGTGCTCTTCAGCTCGGGGTGAAACTGCCCGGCCACAAACCACGGGTGGTCGCGCAGCTCCACCATTTCCACCAGCCCGGTGTCGGGGTTCAGGCCCGAGGCAACCATGCCCGCGGCTTCGAACTGCTGCAGGAACTCGTTGTTGAATTCGTAGCGGTGGCGGTGGCGCTCCTCGATGCGGTTGGCGCCGTAGGCCTTAGCGGCCTTTGAGCCCTTGCGCAGCTCGCACACGTAGGAGCCCAGGCGCATGGTACCGCCCTTCTGGGTGATAGTTTTCTGCTCTTCCATCAGCCCGATGACCGGGTAGGGCGTGGCAGCGTCCATTTCGGTGGAATTGGCGCCGTGCAGGCCCAGCACGTTGCGGGCAAATTCGACCACGGCGCACTGCATGCCCAGGCAAATGCCGAAGAACGGAATGCCCGCCTCCCGCACGTAGCGGATGGCGGCCAGCTTGCCCTCGAAGCCCCGCTCCCCGAAGCCCGGCGCCACCAGCACGCCATCGGCGCCGTGCAGCTGCTGGGCCACGGTTTCGGCCGAAATATGCTCCGACTGAATCATGCGCACCGTCACCTTGCACTCGTTCTGGGCGCCGGCGTGCACAAAGGCCTCCAGGATGGACTTGTAGGCATCGGGCAGCTCCACGTACTTGCCGACGAGGGCCACGGTAACTTCCTCCGTGGGATTCTTGAGGCGGCCGAGGAAATCTTTCCAAACATCGAGGTCCGGCTCCTGCGCGCCGCCTACCAGCTTCATTTTCTTGATGACGCGCTCGTCCAGCTTTTCCTTGCGCATGAGCAGCGGCACAGAGTAAATGCTGTCGGCGTCGAGCGACTCGATGACGGAGTTGACCTGCACGTTGCAGAACAGGGCAATCTTCTTGCGCATCTCGGCCGGGATGGAGTGCTCGGAGCGGCACACCAGGATGTCGGGCTGCAGGCCGGCTTCGCGCAGGTCGCGCACCGAGTGCTGGGTGGGCTTGGTTTTCAGCTCCTTGGCCGCGGCCAGGTAGGGCAGCAGCGTGAGGTGAATGACCAGGGAATCCGTCGGGGGCAATTCCCAGCGCAGCTGGCGCACGGCCTCCACGAAGGGCAAGGACTCGATGTCGCCGATGCAGCCGCCGATTTCGGTGATGACCACGTCGAACTCGCCTTTCTGGCCCAGCAGCAGCATGCGTCGCTTAATCTCGTCGGTGATGTGGGGCACGACCTGCACGGTCTTGCCGAGGTAGGCGCCCTCGCGCTCCTTGCGAATCACAGAGTCGTAGATGCGGCCGGTGGTCACGTTGTTGGCCTGCGAGGTGGGCACGTTCAGGAACCGCTCGTAGTGGCCCAGGTCCAGGTCGGTTTCGGCCCCGTCGTCGGTCACGTAGCACTCCCCGTGTTCGTAGGGGTTGAGCGTGCCGGGGTCGATGTTGATGTAGGGGTCGAACTTCTGGATGGTGACCCGGAAGCCGCGGGCTTGCAGCAGCTTGGCCAGGGAGGCCGAAATGATGCCTTTGCCCAGCGAGGAGGTCACGCCGCCCGTGACAAAAATGAACTTGGCCGTAGTGGCAGCCGTGGAAGTGGGGGTTCGGTCTGGCATAACGGGAAACAAAGGTAGGGAAAGAGTTGGGCGGGGCGGCAGACGACGACGGGTTTCGGTGCGGGTCGCTACTTTTTCCTCGTAAGCCTAGCAGGGCACGCCTGCAAAAGAGGATCGACCGCACGGCTGTTGCCTAACCGACCACGCAGCTTATAATCAGGCATTATCCATCTAAAACCCCAGGCTGACCACGCTTCATCTGGCGGCCGCTTGTCGAAACATGACATTCAATAACCTCAAACCGGCTTTTCAGACGCACCCTGGTCGATGTGCGCGCGACCATTTTATGCGCTGAACCTACTCCGGCCCCGGGTTAAGTAGTATCTTTTGACCCTGACTCGATTTTTCTATGAAGTTTTCTTTACTCCTACTGCTTTTACCGCTGCAGTGCGTGGCCCAGTATCGCCCAAGCTACACCCCTGCCCCACCCCGCATCAGCCCTACCCCCTACCAAGTACAGCAACGCAGCCAGCAGCAGGCTCACCAGACGTTCCAGCGGATGCAGGCTCAGCAGAGCATGCTTTTTCAGCAGCAGCAATTTCGTAACCAGCAACAGGCCACTGTTGCACGGTCGCAGCAGGCCGTACTGCTGCGGCCCGTGCCCACCCAGCAGCAATTGGAGCGGGCGCAGGCCCTACAAGAGGAGTCTGAGCAGAAAGCCAATGAAAAACTGGCACGCTTAACGCAGGAGCTGCAACGCAAGCGCCAGGAGCATCCGGCCGCGGATGCGCAGCAGGCGGAGGCCCAACAGCAGGAAGACGCCAAGCTGCTTACCCAGCTGAGCGTGCAAAACTACAGCGAGGTGTTTCTGCCCGGGCAGGTGTTCAACGCCCTGCATGCACGCCGCCTCTCGCCGAAGGCCCACGCGGACTGGCATGGCATTAGCCAGGACCTGCTGAGCAACTCCTGGTGGAACCAGCACGATAACGCTCAGTTGGCAGGGCAACTGGCGGCGTACGGCAAGAATCTTACCGTGCTCACCAGCCATCTGCTGGAGTTTGACATTGCCTCAGCCCCACCCGCTACGGCTCCTCTTTCGGTCAGCCGCCTCGATGAGATGCTGGCCAAGGATGCATTCGATCAAGCCGCGGCCAACCAAATCATTCTGGAGGCGGCCAAAGCCGAGAAAATAGCGGCCGGTGATCAGCTAGCCAAAGCAGTAATGGATTTTAACCGCCTGACTGCCACTGCCGCTAGCCAAGAAATGACTAAGGACTCAAACGCGCTCCGCGACGAGGTAAAGGCTAGCCTAAAGCACGTAAACAAAGAAATGCAACGTTACACTGCCCGTATTGGGGCTTCGGATAAGCTGTACGAAGCGCAAAAGGCCGTGCTCGAATCTACCAGCAAGTACGTGGGAAAAAGCAGCAAGAACCGCTGAGTTCATCAAGCGCAGCTACTGCAATAGGCGGCGTTTGAACGCATTAGCGCCCGATGAATGCGTTGGCATGTCCACCTCCGCGTACCGGCCGGCACTGGCGTCAGGCCAAGAGGATATACCTGTACCGTTCTTCCGCTGCAAGCATCTGAAAACAGCCGAGAAGCCGCATAATGGTTAATCCGCTTGCAGAAAGTTGCGGTCGATGAATTCTTTAAACGACTTGCGGTAGGAAATGCTGATGGGCAGAAACCGCTCCCCGGCGACCTGCACCTTGTCTTTGTGGATGGCCTGGATGCCTTCCAGGCTGACAATAAAGGACTGGTGAATCCGCACGAACTGCTCGGCGGGCAGCTGCTGCTCCAGCAACTTGAGTCGTTGCAAGCTCACGATTTTCTGGTCCCGGGTGTGAATCGTGACGTAGTCGCGCAGCCCCTCCACGTACAGAATGTCCGTCCAGCGCACTTTCACCAGCTTCACGCCGTCTTTCACAAACAAAAACGGGGAACTACTGCGCCCAGGCCCTGCTTCCGGCTCGGCGGACTGCACGCGGGCCCGCAGCTTTTGCACAGCCCGCAGAAAGCGCTCCAGGGTGATGGGCTTGAGCAAGTAGTCAACGGTATCGAACTCGTAGCTTTCCAGGGCATACTTGGAGTAGGCAGTGGTGAGCACGACCAAGGGCTTGCGGGGCAATACCTTAAGCAGCTCCAGGCCAGTTAGCTCCGGCATCTGCACGTCCAGAAACAACACGTCTACCGGCTCAGCCCGCAGGATTTCCATGGCTTGCAGGGAGCTGGAGCAAGTGGCCTGCACGTGCAGAAACGGCACTTTTTTGATAAACTCCACCAGCAGCTCGCGGGCCAGCGGTTCGTCGTCGAGAATCAGGCAGTTGAGTTTCATGACAGGGCCAGACTTAGGTGCACGCGGTATTCGTCGGGTAGCTCTTCGATTTTCAACCAGTGCCGACCGGGGTAGCTCAGGTCCAGGCGGCGGCGCACATTCTGCAGGCCCGCGCCGGAATACCTGGTGGGCTGCGCCGAACCTGGCAACCGGCTGTTGGCCACCTGGTAGGTGCAGGCCGCGCCTTCCAGCTGCACCCGCACCTGCACCCAGCCGTGCTCGTGGTTGGCCAGGCCGTGCTTGAAGGCGTTTTCCAGAAAGCTCACCAGAATAAGAGGCGCAATCTGAGCGCCTTCCGGGTCGCCGATGACCTCCAGGGTTACGGTATTGTCGGCGTTCAGGCGCAGCTTTTCCAGGCTGATGTAGTTCTGCATGTACTCCAGTTCCTCGCTCAGGGCGACTTCCGGGTGGTTGGAGTCGTAAATCATGTAACGCATCATCTGGCCCAGCTTGGCAATGATTTCCGGCGTGTTCGGCGACTGAGTATAAGCCAGGTAGTAGAGGTTGTTAAGCGTATTGAAGAGGAAGTGCGGGTTGATTTGCGCTTTCAGTAGTTGCAGCTCGGCCGTCAGCTGGGCGTTTTCCAACGCCTTGGTTTTGGCTTCCAGCTCAAACCACCCCACGGCAAAGCGCAGCATGCTCACGAAAACGACGATGAACAAGGTACTGACGCCCAGCCCCAAGACGTACTGGGTGGAGTACAGGTAGTCCTGAGGCACGTCGCTGGGGGCAAACTGCCATAGCACGTAGACCCGCACGGTAACTGAGAGCAGAAAAGCTGCCGCAAACTCCAGCAGGTAACGGCCGCTGCGCTGGTGGCGCAGCCAGCGGGGCAGCAGCCAGAAGTAGTTGCCGTACACCAGGGGCAGGTACAGCGCAATGGACAGCAACGTGTAGGACACGGCGGCGACGACGCTATACTGCGCCTGAAACTGGTAGAAGTACCAGGAGAAGTACAGGGCCCAGAAAGACAGGTGCAGGAGCAGCACCCGGTGTTGGCGCAGAAAGGTGAGCACAAATACTGGCGGTTGGGGAATGATAAAACTACCGCCCGGGCCTCTCTTTCACATTCGCCTCGCGTGATTATTCGACACGTAGGGCCTTTTATTCGACTGGCTGCCGCACTGGAATAGGACCTTGATTCGGCTGATTGTCGAATTTAAGCTGGTAGGTGTCGAATACGGCGGCGCGGCGGCCCGGGGCGCTATTGATTTGCCGAACCACCATAGTCGCAGGGCTCCCGACCGAGCGACCTGAGCCTGTTCATCCATGAAAATCACGCCCTCGTTCTTCTTACTCCTGCTATTGCCAGCTTGTACGGCCGTTCGTCCGGCACTGCCTGGCGCGGATGCAGAGCAGGGCGGCGCCTTTGTTACCCTGCACGGCGCGGATACGGCTGCCGTGGAGCGCTTTACGTACGCGGCCGGGCAAGTGCGCAGCAGTATGGTCACGAACCGCGTGCTGCAAACCTCCCTGGCGGCTACCATCACCCCAGCCCAACAGGTCAGTCGGTTGATTAAGCAAAACCGCACGTACGAACAAGCCTTTCCAGCCGACACGACGCGTTTTCGGGCCGATTCGGTGGGCACGGCCTCGTCGCGTTGGGCCGCCGCCCCGTGGGTTGACCGCTCGGTGGTACTGCTGGAACAAACCATTCGTTACGCCCGCACCCGGCACCAGTCCACCGTGCGGGTGCCGGTGTTTCGCACCATCCCGCAGCAAACGCAGTGGGCTGTAGTTCGCTTCCAAGGCCGCCGGCGCGCCGAAATCGAGCTGGAAGGCCGGCGGTACCTTGTGCAGCTGGATGCGCAGGACCACGTGCAGACGGCTATCCTGCCCGCCTACGGCATGCGCATCCAGCGCGTGCCGGCGCTGCGGGCGTCGGCCTACGCGCTGCAGCCGCTGCTGGGTGCCCCGGTGGGCGCGCCGTATTCGGCGGAGGAAGTGCACGTATCGGCCCGCGCGGGCCATGTGCTGGCGGGCACGCTTACCCTGCCCCGAGGGGGCGCCGCTCGCAAGGGCGCTCTGGTGCTTATCACCGGATCGGGGCAAAGCACGCGCAACAACGGCGGCCCTCCGAGCGTGCCCTTCCGGCAGCTGGCCGATGAGCTCAGCCGGGCCGGGGTGGCCGTGCTGCGTTTGGACGACCGGGGCACGGGCGCCTCCACCGGCGACTGGAAAACCTCGACGCTGCAGGAGGAAGCCAATGACATCGAAGACGCCGTGCGGTGGCTGCGCCAGCGCTCCGATATCGATCCTACCCGGGTGGGCTTGCTGGGCCTGAGCGAGGGTGGCATCATCGCGCCCTTGCTGGGCGTGCGCGACCCGAGCCTGGCGGCCATCATCTGCCTGGCCGGCTTGGGGGGCAGCGGCGCGGAAATGGCCCGTTACCAGATTGCCTACGCGACGGAGCATAACGCCGCCATCCCGCCGGCCCGGCGCGATTCGGTTATTGCGCAGGAGCTGCACGAGGCGCGCACGGGCCCCGCCAAAGTCCGCTCCATCGTCGAATACGACGGGGCGCTGACGACGGCGCGGCAGCTGCGCCAACCCTTACTGGTGCTGCACGGCGCCAACGACCGGCAGATTCCGCCCCGGCACGCAGCGGCGTTGGCCGCTGCGGCCCGCGCCGGTGGCAACCGCGACGTGACGGTGCGGCTGTTTCCGGACCTGAACCACATCTTTCTTCCCGACCCGGATGGCCGCGCCGGCATTCAGTGGGCTTACCTGCCCACCTACACGCTGCCCCACTCCCTGATGGCCACGCTGACGCCCTGGGTTACCCAGCACCTGGGCACGCGGTGAGGGCCGGGCTTATTGGCGCCGGGTACTCAGCCCGCACTGCCTAAATCTGCACGGCTACCTGAGCGCATATCTATCTCCTCCCCTTAGCATGTTCCGCCACGAAACTGCCGAAGTACCGGCGCTACCTCTGCCACAGGCGGCGACCTGCCTTAACTGCGGGCACGACGTACCCGAGCGGTTTTGTGGCCGCTGCGCGCAGGACGCGCATCACACCCAGCGCCTTACTCTGCAGCACCTGATGCATCACCTGCCGCATTCGGTGTGGCACGTCGACAAGGGTGTGCTCTTCACCTTGAAAAGCATCCTGCTCCGGCCGGGGCCAACTCTGCTCACGTACTTGGCGGGGCAGCGGGTGAATTATTTTCACCCGTTGTCGCTGCTGCTGCTCGTGACGGGCGCCTACTCGTTTGCCTTTTCGCTGCTACACATTCCGCTCACGGTGCCCGATGACCCGGCGGTTTCGGAGGCTTTTCGGCAGATGCAGGAATCGATGACGGCCGTTTTCTTTAAGTACCTGCGGTGGGTATACGTGGCCATGGTCCCCTGCGTGGCCGCCTGTGCGCGCCTGTTTCTGCGCCGGGCCCGGTTCAATTACGCCGAATGCCTGTACCTCGTCGCCTTCGTCACGGCCGGCGGCAACTTCATAGCCCTGCTGTATTTGCCGATCAGCTACGCTTACGGGGGAGCTGGGCATCTGCCCGCCACGAACAGTATCCTACTGGGCGCGGTCATGCTGTATTCTACCTGGGCCTACACCAGTCTGCTCCAGCACACGACGCTTACCCTGCCGGCCCGGCTGCTGCGGGGCTTTCTGACCCAGGTCTGCGGACTGCTGGGCTCCGTCGTGGTGATAATACTCTTGGTACTGGGGGCGTACGCAATGATGGACCGGCAAACCTGGGAAGCCGAGCACCAAGGGCCAGGCAAGGTCAGCGAGCCGCGCTCTTCCCACCCGAAAGCCACAGAGTGAAGCCGAGCTGAGCTAGGACTCCGCCCAGACCAGACGGCATGCCTTGGAGCCGCCCAACCTAGCTGCGGCGGGTAAGCCAGAGAATAAGACAGGAACAAACCAGTGCGACCATGACGAGCAGTTGTAAGAATTGCGGGGCTCCGCTGTATGGACGCTACTGCCACGTATGCGGGCAGAAGCAAATCCTGCCGCAGGAACGGCAGCTGCACTACATCGCCGGGGAGTTCTTCCATTACTTCACCCACCTGGATAGCAAATTCCTCTCTTCGCTTAAAAGCCTCTTTACCCAGCCGGGCCTCATGACCCAAGACGCCATCCAGGGCATTACCGTCCGGCACTTTAAACTCAGTTCACTGTTTTTGATCGGCACCCTGCTGTACTTCCTCATTCCCAACAACTACCTCATCAGTAGTAATATGGTCACCTCGTACCGGCAGGAGGTTCAGGGCGGCGGAGTGGGGAAATTCAAAAGGGAAATAGCCGCAGGGAAGATGCAAAAACAGCGGCTGACGGAACAGGAAGTGGCCGGGAGTTACGACAAGAGGAAACATGCGTACGGCAAGCTTCTTACATTCCTGCTTATCCCGCTCACCATCCCGGTACTTTGGCTCGTTACTTTGGCAAGCACTCGATTCAAAGGCAGTTACAGGCTCACCGCCTTTGACATGGGCATTGCCTCGCTGGAGTTGAATTCACTCATCATCATTGGGTTCTTCACCTTTGCCAGCCTGCTGACCAGTTCGGTCTACTTGGTTTTTGCCAGTGAGACCCTGTTCATCAGCGTAGTGGCGGCCTGCTTGCTGATGGTTCTGTACTTACTGCAACGATTCTTTAAACGCGTCCTCCAGCTAACCAATGGCCAGGGGCTCCTGGCATTGATCATATTTCTGGGCGGGTACGCGGGCGTGTTGGTGGTATATGGGATTGTGGCCTTTGTAGTTTTTATTTAATAGCCAGAATCTACCGCGGGCGGCAATGAGTAACAGCCCACCTTAGCCGGGGCAAGCTGGCCTATCCCGCCACGCCGGCCGCAGCTGCTTTTCCAGCGGCATTTCCTGCTCGCGCCGGCCGGGCTGCTGATGACGCGGATTGTGCTCGTGCGCCCACTACCATTGACCGGCGCTACTCACGGCAATGCTACAAAAAAGCCCCGACCACCACGTCGGGGCTTTTGGCGTGAAAACAGGCGAAAACCATCGGCATTCCTTGTCTTGCCATTGCAACTATGGCGTAAGATACCTCTTCCCGCCCGTCGGCAGGATGAAGAAAAGATGAAGCTGATTTTGGTGGAAGCCTAAGTCGCAGTGAATGAACGCTGCTACCTAATCACTCCCAACCAGGTATATCTGCCTGCCAAACGGCTTAGTCTGCGTGCTGCGCGAGCAACAGCCCTGCATGAAGCATGGGGCGCTGTATTCCTGCCAAATGGCACTACTTGGCGGCAAGGAGGTAGTGGCTGATTTCCGCTGCCAACAGAAAGCAGAGCACTAAAACTGACTTCAGTACAAGTGTGTACCTTGCAAAAGTAGAGCGTAGGCGCAGCCGTAACTGGGCCCGTTCCTTGTTTCACCTTCTTCTTTGCTGCCAGCGCTGCTTGCCGTGGCCTCTTCTTTTCCCGACGCCGTTCCCGCCGACGCATTTCTACCGGCGCTGCTGGAACTCTCCGTCAGCGGGGTGGTGTGCTACGCGCCCCTGACCGATGCGACCGGGCAGATCGTGGACTTTGCATTTGCCTACCTCAACCCCGCTGCCCAGCGCGTGCTGGGCCTGCCCGCCCAGCCTGCTACCACGTACCGGGAAGTGTTTCCCGAACCACCCCCGTTTGCGGCCTTTGCCTTCCACTGCGAGGCTTACAGCTCAGCGGAGCCGCGCCACTTCGAGCTGAACTACCAAGGGCCCGACCACGACACGTACTGCCGCGTAAACGGTCGGCGCCTCGGTCAGCACCTATTGGTGAGCTTTTCCTTCAGCCAGGAGCAGGACCGCAACGCGGTGGAGCAGGCCCTGCGCCAAAGCCAGGCGCACGCCCGAGCCGCCCGGGCGCAGGCCGAAGCGCAACGCGCGGAGCTGACGACCATTTTCGAGCAGGCGCCAGCCGCCATTGCCATTTTCGAGGGGCCGGACCACGTCATCAAGCTGGCCAACCGGGACCACCTGGCCCTTTGGGGCAAAACCGCGGCCGACGTGCTCGACAAACCCTTGTTTGAGGCCCTGCCCGAATTCCGGCGCATCGGCTACGAGGAACTGCTGATGGGCGTGATGCAAACCGGGGAACCCTACGTGGCCAAGCAGATGTCGGCTAACCTGACGCGCGACGGGCAGCGGGCGCCGGTGTACTTCGATTTCGTGTACCAGCCCTGGCGCAACATGCACGGCGTGGTGACGGGCGTGATTGTGGTGGCCACCGAGATTACCCAGCAGGTAGTTGCCCGCCAGCAGGCCGTTGCCTTGCAAGCCGAAGCGCTGGCGGTGGCCGAGCGCCGGGCCCAGGAGCGCGAAACCTTCTATCAGGTGTTTGAGCAAACCCCGGCCAGCATCGTGCTGCTGCGCGGGCCCGAGCACCGCGTCGAGTACCACAACGAGGCCTACCAGCAGCTGTTTCCCGGCCGCCGGATGCGCGGCCGGACCATTGCCGAGATTCAGCCCGACGCCGCCCAGCAAGGCTTTCTGGCGCTGCTCGACCGTGTGTACCAGACCGGGGAAACTTTCGTGGGCCGGGAACTGCCGCTCGCTATCAACCAGCCGGACGGCCAACGCCGCGAAACCTACTTCAACTTCACCTACCAGCCGTACCGCGAAAACGGGCAGGTGACGGGCATCTCCGTGTTTGCCTACGACGTGACCGAGCAGGTGCTGACCCGCCAGGCCCGCGAGGCCCAGCAGCACAAGTTCTACACCCTGTTCGAGCAGGCACCCACCGGCATCTGCATTCTGGCCGGACCGGAGCTGGTGTTTGAGTTCGTCAATCCCAGCTACCAGCTGCTGCTGCCGGAGCGTGAACTGCTGGGGCGGCCTGTGTTCGAAGCCCTGCCCGAAATCGAGCACACCGCCGTTGCCGCCATGTTGCGCGGCGTGTACGCCACGGGGCACACGCACGAGGAGCAGGCGATGCTCGTCCCGCTGGCCCGACCGGCGGATGGGGCGCTGGAAGACCGGTACTTTACGTTCATCTACCAAGCCCGCCGCGACGACCTGGGCCGGATCGACGGCATTCTGGCCTTCGTGTTTGAAGTCACGGCCCAGCAGCAGGCCATTGCCGCCGTGCGCGAGAGCGAGGCCCGCTTCCGCATCATGGCCGACGCCGCCCCCAACCAGGTATGGGCGGTGAACCCGGATTCGAGCATCCGCTACGCCAACCAGGCCTTCCTGGACTTTGTAGGAGTGGAAAACCTGGAGCAGTACGCGGCTACGGGCTGGTCGGCCTACTTGCCGGCGGAGGAGCTGCACCTCGCCCAACGCACCCTGGCGGACGCCATCCGGACCCGCTCGATGTACGCCTTGGAGCACCGAATGCGCCGCCACGACGGCGAGTACCGCTGGCTGTTGGCGCAGGGCGCGCCCAGCTTCTACCCCAACGGAGAGCTGTACGGCTACGTGGGCTCGGCCATTGACATCACCGCGCTCAAACAAGCCAACGAACAGCTCACCCGCACGAACCGGGACCTGGACAACTTCGTGTACGCCGCCAGCCACGACCTCAAGCAGCCGGTCAACAACCTTGCCCTGCTGCTGCAAGAGCTGCGCCGCGGCGTCACCTTCGCCGATCCGGCCGAAGAGCAGCTGCTCATGCCCATGGTGCAGGAAGCCCTGCAGCAGCTGAGCAACACCATCGACGAGCTGGCCGCCCTGGGCCAGGCGCAGCAAATGAGCCACGCGCCCGCGGAGCAGGTTTCCCTGGCCGAGCTCACGGCCGAAGTGGTCGGCACCCTCGAGCCGCAGGTGCAGGCGGCCCGGGCGCGCATCACCACCGACTTTGCGGCGCGGCCGGCGTTGTCCTTTGCCCGCGCAAACCTGCGCACCATCCTGCTCAACCTGCTGGGCAACGCGCTTAAGTACGCTGATCCGGCGCGCCCGGCGCGCATCCACGTCTCGGTGCAGATGGTGCAGGGCCGGTGCGTGCTGACGGTCGAAGACAACGGCCTGGGCTTCGACGCGCAGAAGTACGGCGCGGAGCTGTTTCAGCTCTTTCGCCGGCTGCATACGCACGCCCCCGGCAGCGGCGTTGGGCTCTACCTGGTCAAGCGCATCGTGGAGGCCAGCGGCGGCTCCGTCGAGGTAGAGAGCCAGCCCGGCGAAGGGGCCACGTTCCGCATTCGGCTAGGCACGACGTAGCGTGCTGCGCCGGCTCTTTCTTGTGCCGCTGCCGAGCCTTAAAAGCTCAGGCGACTCATCTGACGACCAGCGCACATTTTACTACGCTTGGTGCCGGGCATCCTGGCGACAGACGGTGTGGATGAATGCCAGCTTCTCCACCACGGCCGGTGGAATGACAAAAGGATACAAATCCTTCAGGCCCATGCTCCGGTTAAGGCTGTTCAGCGCCAGCGCCAGGGGCGTCCACTGCTCGATGATGTCCTCAAAGCCCTCGGTCTGGTAAGGGTCCTGGGTAACGGCTACGGTCAGGTTATCCGCTTCCTCGCCGACCCGGGGCTGCACGCGGATACCGAAGGCCGAGGCCGTTTGCAACGTATCGATGATGTGCAGGTAGTGGGCCCAGGTTTCGGCCCAGTCTTCCCAGGAGTGCATGGTGGCGTAGGCGCTGATGAAATGCTCTTGCCAATCGGCGGGCGCACCTTGGTCGTAGTGCCGCTGCAAGGCCTGTGCATAGTCGGCGCGCTCGTCGCCGAACAGCCGGCGGTACTCGGCGAGGTGGGGCGAGTCGGCAATGAGCCGGTCCCAGTAATAATGCCCGACTTCGTGCCGGAAGTGGCCCAGCAGCGTGCGGTAGACCTCGTGCATGTTTTTGCGGGCCATTTCCCGCTCCACGTCGTCGGCTTCCTTGATGTTGATGGTAATGAGGCCGTTGTCGTGACCGGTCAGCACCTTTTCCCCCTCGGGCTTCTGCTCGTCGGCCAGAAAGTCGAAGGCCAGGCCCGTTTCCTCGTTTTCCGTTTTGCTGACCACCGGTAGGCCCAGCTGCAGCAGGCTGAACACCAGGCGGTGCTTGGCCCTTTCCAGGCTTTGCCAACGCGCAATGTGCTCCGGTTCGTTGAGCTTGGGAATGGTACGGTTCAGGTCGCAGGCCTGGCAAAGCTCCTCCACAGCCGCAGCGGGCAGCAGCCAGTTGCAGGCCTGTTGCGCGTGGTTGGCGCAGTACTTATAGGCGCTGCCCTGCTCCTGGCCGTGTACGGCCACGTACTGCTGCCCCTGCGGCCGTAATGCTACCATCTGCTGCTGCTGTACCTCAAATCCCAGGGCGTGCTGGCACCGCTCGCACAAGTCGTTTTCGAAGTAGACGACCTGGTCGCAGTGCGTACAATTGAAGAGCTTCATATAACAAGGGCCGAAAAGAGGAGGCCGATTACGGGATATCGGGTACGAAGTCGTGAGCCAATTTCAAACGAAGGCCTTCGGCATTAGTTTGCCTAGAGGGCCTTCTCGACAGAAATGCGCGTGGCTTAACCGTCTTATGGCTATCCATATATATTCATAATTCAAGCACAAAAACAAAGTAACCCCTATTAGGAAAGCATTGGTACTAAGCTAACTAGTTAAATCCGCAGTTGCTGGTTACCCGGCTATAGTAAAAACCCATAAAACGCGCCTTTAAGTACTTCCAACGGCGTATTGCGCAAAGTACTTAAAGTACAACCAACGTGTACGGAGCTCCTATAGCCTTACCGCAGGTAGGTAGAGACAAACCGGTATAATTGTCCCAAGGGTCAATAAAATCCAACTTTAATAAAACCAGCATCGTAGACGGTTATCCTGTTTTCCGGCGCTGCCCACCCCACCCCTGCTGCCTCCCTTTATGAAAGAGAATTCCTTGTTGACTGCTTACCAAGAGCAGCCCAACATCTGGGATGAGATGTTTCACGCCAACCGCATCCGCCCGGAGTACCGCAACTTTGTTGCGGCCATCGAGAACCTGCCCAACGCGGAACTGGCCCGCAAGGACGAGCTGGCCCGTAAGCTCTTTATGAGTCAGGGCGTTACGTTCACGGTATACAGCAGCGGGGAGGGCATCGAGAAGATCTTCCCCTTCGACATCATTCCGCGCATCATTCAGCACGCGGAATGGCTGCACATCGAGGCCGGTATCACGCAGCGACTGAAGGCCCTGAACCTGTTTCTCAAGGACATCTACCACGAGCAGTTTATCCTCAAGGATGGCCTGATTCCGGCTACGCTTATTTACTCCTGCCCCCAGTTTCTGCGGGAGATGATGAACGTGAAGGTGCCCCACGACATCTACACCCACATTGCGGGCGTCGACCTGATCCGGGATTCGGACGGGCAGTTCTACGTGTTGGAAGACAACTTGCGCACCCCGTCGGGGGTGTCGTACATGCTGGAAAACCGCAGCATCACCTCGCGCCTCTACCCCGATCTGCTGCCCAAAAACAACGTGCAGCCCGTGCGCAAGTACCCGGAGCTGCTGTTTCGCAACCTGCTGGATCTGGCCGAGCGCCACGTCAGCGCCCCCACGGTGGTGCTGCTCTCGCCGGGCATCTACAACTCGGCCTACTACGAGCACGCCGCCCTGGCCCGGCTCATGGGCATCGAGCTGGTGCAGGGCAGCGACTTGGTGGTGAATAACCACTACGTGTACATGAAAACTACCAAGGGCCTGCAGCAGGTCGACGTGATTTACCGCCGCGTCGACGACGAGTTCCTCGACCCGCTGGTGTTCCGGCCCGACAGCGCCCTGGGCGTGCCCGGCATCTACGCGGCCTACCGCAAGGGCAACGTGGCCATCGTCAACGCCATGGGCAACGGCGTGGCCGACGACAAAGCCGTGTATTGCTACGTGCCCGACATGATTCGCTACTACCTGGGCGAGGAACCCATCCTGAAATCGGTGCCGACCTACCAGATGAGCGACCCGGACCTGCGCAAGATGGTGTTCGAGCGCATGGATAAGATGGTCATCAAGAAAACCAACGAGTCGGGCGGCTACGGCATGCTGATCGGCAGCAGCGCCACGGAGCAGCAGATGCAGGAGTTCCGCGAGGCCATTACCCAAGACCCGCGCAGCTTCATTGCCCAGCCCATCATCAGCCTCTCGTCTACGCCCTGCTACCTCAACGGGGTGCTGCAGCCCCGCCGCGTCGATTTGCGGCCCTACGCGCTGTACGGCCCGCGGGGCATCGACATCGTGCCCGGCGGCCTGACGCGCGTGGCCCTGCAGGAAGGCTCGCTGGTGGTCAACTCCTCCCAGGGCGGCGGCAGCAAAGACACCTGGGTGCTGGGACCGGAAAATTAATTGCGAAGGAAGAAGGAGAAATGAAGAACTGCTTCGGCAGGACGGCTTCCTCCTTCTTCTTGCTTCCTCACTCCTCTTTTGACATATGCTCAGTCGCGTTGCTGACACTATTTACTGGCTGGCTCGCTACATGGACCGCACCCAGGCCATGCTGCAGGTCATCCGGACGCACTACCACGCTTCCCAGGACAGCCCCCACGAATTCAGCTGGCGCCCGCTGCTCTACAGCTACGGCGGCTCGCTGACGCTGGAGGAAGTAGCCGCCCTGGAGCGCAACACGCCCCGGGTGCTGGAACGCCTGCTGCTGGACAAGGACAACCCGACTTCGGTTTACAACAACGTGCTACAGGCCCGCGAAAACGCCCGCGCCGTCCAGGACCACATCACGCAGGAAGTATGGCAGTGCCTGAACAGCTTTTACCACGCCATCCGGGGCGGCGAAATCCTCGAGCAAATTCGCTTCGGTGACCCCATTTCGGGCATCGACGGGCTGATGCGCCACGGGCTGGTCTTTCTCGGGGCGGTGCAGAACACCATGCCGCGCGACGAAAGCTACGGCTACCTGAACCTGGGCAAGCAGCTGGAGCGCGCCCTGCAAACCACAGACACGTTGCGGATTCAGTGGGCAAATATGACCACCCAGGCTCAGCCCGACACCGAGATTCCGCAGCTGCGCTACCTGGTGCACTCCCTCTCGGGCCAGGAGCTATACCTGAAAACCTACCGCGGCAACTTCAACCCCGACAGCGTGCTGCAGTTCGTGCTGCACAACGCGTATTTCACCCACTCGCTGCGCTCCTGCCTGAGCCGGCTGAGCTGGTACTTCGAGCGGCTGAAATCGGACAGCCTACCCGAAAGCCACGAGCAGCTGGCGTTTCTGATCGGCCGCCTGGCCAACCAGGTGAAGTACAGCGACGTGTCGGCTCGCAACGCGCAGCAGCTCGACGAGTTTCTGCTACACATCCGCAAGGAGCTGCTGGGCATTGCCACGGCCTTGGGCAAGAACTATTTGGGACGAAGCTAACCGCTCGCGTATGCCATCCTACACCATCAAGCACGTCACGCGCTACTCCTACGCGGCCGAAGTCATCGACGGCGCCAACCAGATCATGCTGTACCCTTTGGCCGATGAGCGGCTGCAGGTGGCGCGGCACGAGGTCTGCGTGTCCAGCGACGCGGGCACCCTGAAGGGCACGCCCATCGACACCTACGTGGATGCCTTCGGCAACACCGTGGGCGTATTCACCCTGCTGGAGCCCCACACGGTGCTCGTCATCGAGTCGTCGGCCCACGTCACGACGCAGCCCATCCAGTTTCCGATGGACGAGGAGCCGGCCGAGCGGCAGTGGCAGGACCTGCACAGCCGGCAGTTCGACCCGGCCTTTATCGACTTCCTGACCCACGAGGAGTTTAAGTCGCTGGCCGACGTCCAGGCCACTCTCCGCCAACTGACCAGTGAAGCGGAAAAGCCCCTGAAGAACGCGCTGCTGCTGTCCGAATACGTCTTTGACCACTTCGAGTACCGGCAGGGCGTGACCAACGTGGAAACCCCGGCCGAAGACATCTGGCAGCTGAAAGCCGGCGTGTGCCAGGACTTTGCGCACATTCTGCTGGCCCTGCTGCGGCAGATTGGTATTCCGGCCCGCTACGTGAGCGGCTACGTGTGCCCCAAGAAAGAGGAAGGCGAAGCCGAGGTGCGGGGCATTGGCGCTACCCACGCCTGGGTGGAAGCCTACATCCCCTTCTACGGCTGGCTCGGCCTCGACCCCACGAACAATACCATCGTGAACGACGGGCACGTGCGGATGGCCGTCGGGCGCAATTTCCCGGACTGCACGCCCGTGAAGGGCACGTACAAAGGCATCGGCACCCACAAGCTGCACGTGTCGGTGCAGATAGAGTACGCGAAGCCCGAGAAATCAGAAGCCCCCTCCCTGGCGCCGGCTCCCGTGTACCAGGTGCCCGACCCGGAGATGCCGGCGAATTCCTTCCGCCTCTACCAGCAGCAGATGCAACAGCAGCAATAAGGCTGCGAAACCAGGCTGGCCCGCCAGTAAGAGCAGCCGCAAAGGCTAGCCACCCTGTAGTGAACAAGGCCTCAAATGAATATGGACGAAAAAGCCCCGGCCTGGGTAGGCCGGGGCTTTTTCGTTACGCTTCTGCGCGTGTGAGCGGCTTATTTCGGCAGCTACTTCGGGATTGAAAGGGCTTTCTTAGGGTGCGTTTTATTGCCGGGCTTGCCCCGTGAAGGGCCCTGCGGCACCTCCTTAAGCCGGCGCTGACCGGGAGCATAAGTGCCCCTTGAGAGCTTAGCGCCGGGGCCTGTATGAAACCATACCCGGGAGCTAAATGGGTCGAAAACTACTTGCTGGGCGTCAACCAGAAAGGAAGCACCAATCTGCGCGGCCGGAATAGCCCAGGTGCCAATGCCCGCGCATCCATGGGCCGCAGTTCCTTCTTTGACGATGATAAAAGCACCACGCTCAATGAGCACGGGCTGGCCATCCGTGCCGGTTATTTCGAAGCTATATCCCGGGCCGAGCCGGTAAGCCGTGCCTTTTTCATGCTCGCCGCTACAGGTGGACAGCATAACATTCGGGACGGGTACCAGAGCCACGCCGGCAGCCTGCAGAGCCGCAAAAAACGCGCGGTTAACGTTGACGGTGTGGGGATACACGCTGTCGTCATAACCGGGGTCAATCTGGGCTACCGCCGCGACGCGCCCTATTCTGACCGGCACCGTCGGCACATTGATGGTGGTGGCTGGATCGAGCAAGCGGCTAAACTGGTCGGCGTAATACCCCGCGGTGGAAACCGGCTTAAATCCCGCCTTGAGTAGGTCGGCGTCCTGGCAAAACGCCTGCCGGGTCGACTTATAGAGGAACTTGTTCGCGTAGTCCAGGGTGAAAATGAACTCCATGAAAAAGTCGGTGCCCAGTATGCCCGCCTGCTGAAGCCCTAGGTCGGTAACGGTGGTCTTGCGGGCCAGCAGCTTTACCCCACCCGTGCGACCAAAGAAATCAAACTGGTCAAAGAAATAGGGCTGTTCGTAGATCATAGCAGCCCCATTCGTCGGCACGGGCTTCACCCCATTTTTAAATCCCGCCGGGTCTATTGACGAGATGTTGCTCCCAAAGTCGAGCACGAATTCGCCCTCGGCCGCGCCCATTTTCACCGGAATGTAGGGCATCTGCCGTGCAATAGTTATGTCGCGCCTCTCGCCAAAGCAAGCCGGGAGGACACTCGCCGTCTGCGCGTTAGCACCGACCGTGAAAGCTGGCAGCATGAGCAGGATAATGGTGTGAAGAACAGTCCTCATGTCGGCGAGGGGGTTGGGTTGTTAAATCTACCTTTTCTTGCCCTTGTGCCCGGCGGCCTGGCCTAGTGAAGGCCCGATTCACCTAACATAGCCCACTATCTTGCCATCAGTGGGAAGAGTAATCACTACCAGCAACTGGTGCGGCACAGGTACTGCAGCGGGATGGGGCTACCGGCTCAACCACAAACACCGCCTGAGTTGCATGGACAAGAATGCAGCGACCTTCAGCTGCCACTAATGCTTGTTTGCCGATGGGCCGCAAACCCCACTAAATTAAACGCCAACATACCTGAAGCTCCTATGCCAGAAACCAACAAAACCATACTAGAAAAGGCCAACGCCGCCATCACGGCCGGCGACTACGAAGGCTTCCTGGCCCACTGCACCGAGGATACTGAGTGGACTTTTGTGGGCGAGCAGACGCTGCGGGGCAAGCAGGCGGTGCGGCAGTGGATGGCCACCGCGTACCAGCAGCCGCCCCGGTTTCGGGTCGAGCACCTGATTGCGGAGGAGGACTTTGTGACGGCGCTCGGTACCATCACGCTGCCGGACGAAAGCGGGGCAGCGGTTGAACATACCTATTGCGACGTCTGGCGGTTTCGCGACGGTAAAATGGCCGAGCTAAGGGCTTTCGTCATCAAGCCCTAGCTTTAGGCGAAGAGCTTTTCACCGGATGCGGGGATTGGTGTTCGGACCCGACCTGCCGGTAGAGAACCTGAAGCACAAGCAGCTCCCGGAACGCGTGACACCGCATTACACGCGGCAACTACCGCTTCTGAAGTCCGTTGTAGACTTCGTTTAACTGAGAAAGAAATAAGTACACAAACCCTTGTAGACTTATTCTATCCTACTAACACAAAGTCTACACGATGCCTCGCGCTCCTTTATCGACTGATACCGCTGTGGCTCTGCTGCGGGGATATTTCCACCTGAGTCAGCAGGAGGTAGCGGCGTGGCTGGGCATTAGCAAAGCCCAGGCGGGCCACCTCGAATCGGGCCGGCGCGGGCTCAGCGAAGCCGCGGCTGAAGCCCTGGCCCCGCTGCTGCGGCAGTTGCCGCCTAGCAGCCCCGCTCCTACTGTGCTGCGCCTGGCCTCGTTGGCGGTTCCGGCGCCCGTTATGGCCCTGGCCTCGCCCGAGGCCGCCCCGCTCCAAGCTCGTCTTGACTATTGCCAGCAGCACGCCCAGCGCCTGCGCCGGCAACTCCGGCCTCTGGAAACCCAGGCCACCGTGGCCGCCCGCTGGACCGCAACTCTGCCCGCGCTGCGCGCCGCCCTCCCGCCCGACCCCGGCCCGGCGGCCAAGCCCGATCCGGCTACCGACTGGCCGGCCTGGCTTACCTGGTTTCGGCACCGCTGGCTGGATCAGCGCTGCACCGCCCTACCGCCCGATCTGAGCGCCCGTTACCACCTGTTGCGCCTGCAGGCCGAAGCCCTGGAAGCAGAAGCGGCGGCGCTGCAAGCCTTGCTGGCAGCAGGGGCCTAGCCGTCCGCTGCGGGTGTGGGTAGCCGGGGCTTTTTTGTGGCCACCCGGCACGGGTAAGCCGGCCAATGCGCCGCCACGTCCGCAGCCATCCGTTCTCGTTGCCAACGGCTATTCTATTGCCAGTTGCTGCGTTGCCGAGTACCCCCCGGCTTGCACGCGTATGGTATACAGCCCGGCTGCCAGCGCGCTGACCTCCACCTGGGTTTGGGTAGGGGCACCGTCCGGGTTCAATGACAACGCTTGGGTCCGGACCGGCTGACCAAGGTTGTTGAGGAGGGTGACCTGCGCGGTGCGTTCGGCCGCCAGCGCGGGCAGGCATAGGGTGAAGGCGCGTTGGGCAGGGTTCGGGAACACCTCGATGCGGCCCGCCCGCTGGCCTTGGTGCGTGGCCAGGATGGCAGCAGGCGTGAAGGTGTAGGTCTGGCCCGCGGCCGGGCGGGTATTGATGGTATTTACCGGCGCAGTGGCGGTGGTATTATCAACGATGGCTGGGCTGGCCGAGGCATTCGTCAGCGAAATAAAGTTGCCGCGGCCGCTCACCGTTGCCGAGCCGCCATCAAGCCCGATAGAGGCACTGGCGGTGCTGCTGTCGAAGGGCCCCGCTTCCGGGCGGTACACAAACTGAACGACATTGGTGGTTTCGTACAGCTTTACCTGAAACGAGAGGCTGGGCGCAGTAGCCGCGAAGCCGTCGGCCCAGTTGAGCCACTCGAAGGTGAACACTCGGTTGGGCGCAGCGCCCGAAACGGCGTACGAGGCCGTACCGTTTACGCCGGTCATGTCGTCGTAGAAGGGGGCAATGGTGGTCAGGCCCATGCCCAGAGCGTTGATGGACTGGGAGTACGTGCTGCTGCCCCGCAGATCAATGTAGCCATCGGTAGTAGCCTGCAGCGTGGTGACAGCGCGGCCACCGTACGTAAAGGCGAATGGCAGGGAAATGTTGGTGGAAATAGCGTCGTTGGCCGACAAATTACTGACCGGTGTGCCGCCTGACAGGGGTGTAAAAGTGCCATTACTAGCCGCAAACTGATACCTGGACACGTCCTGCGCCTGGCTGGGCTGGATTGCTGCCAGGGTTGTCGCCAAAGCCAACAGGCAGGCAGATGACCATAAGTGAGCGGAGGTAAGCTGCACTGGCTTCCGTGCGAAAAGAGGTGGGATGAAGTTTGTCATAGCTGTGTGTTGAACGTGAATTATGAATATATAAATAAAATGTATAACAATGGTCATTACCAGACCTTTAATCTGATTTGGAACTGAGCAGAACACTCGATTACGAAGCGTGCCAGCCGCTGCCTGTGGCTCAGCTACGAGCACTCCTCCAAGTACCAGTGCCCAGTTCTTCCCGGCTGAAAGCATTAACTAGTTTTTTATAATTTTTGATTTAATTTTTTTAACTATTACTTGCATCCATACAAACCCAAGCACGTATAGCACCAGTCCAGCTTCTCTGGTTTACGGAGCAGGTGGTCTTTACGTGTAGCCTAAGCCGGCAACAAGGCCTTGCCTAGGAGCTACACGGCACACACTACGGCTATTTCCAGCTCGGGCAGCCTTCTGGTCCATTCCTCACCCACAACCATTCTCCTATGAAACTTGCTACTCTGTTACTGCTGCTGATTTCGGCCACCTTCGTTTCTACCGCTGCCACGCTGCCCGACGAGCCCAGCAAAGCACCGGCCGAAACCAGCAAGGCCAAGGTGCAGAAAGCCAAGAAGCTTCGGGCGCCGCTGTTTGCGCCGCGCAAAAAGAAAGAGTCGTCCTACTCGCGGGCGATGCGGCGCAACGAGCTGCTACGCTGATTGTGCTGTCTTGGCGCCTGAAGTGGTATGCACATATCTGCCCGCATCCAAAGTGCCGCCGGACAGCTGCAGCCCTCAGTGCAAACCAACGGCGCAGCCCAAACCCTCTCCCTGCTGCCCAAGCCCACGGGCGAGGGCTCGGCCGTGAACGGCGGAGAGTTGCTGTTGCTCGCCCTGGCCACCTGCTTCTGCAACGACCTGTACCGCGAAGCCGCCAAACGCAACCTGAAGCTGACCAGCGTGACGGTTGAGTGCTCCGCAGAATTCGGCGCGGCCGGCGAGCCTGGCACCAACTTTCGGTACCAGGCTCAAGCGACGGCAGATGCGTCTGCAGCCGAAATCGAGGCGTTGATCCAGCACACGGATCGGGTAGCAGAAATTCACAATACCCTGCGCCGCGGCGTAGCCATTACCCTAACCTGATTGCGGCGCGCCTACTACCACGAAGAAGCTCTTTTTCGACGTAGCGGCCCGCTACGCGCTCCAGGCTGCGGTTTGCGGCATTCGCCGTAGTTTAGGCGCCTCATGCGCCGTTTGTTCTTGTTTCTGGCCGGATTAGCCGGTTTTGCCTTCGCCGCTTCGGCCCAGACTACCCCGCCCGCCGCCCCGCCGCCCTTGCCCGCTGCCCCCGCCGACTGGCTGGTGCGCGAGCTGGACAACTCCCCCATTCTGCGCCAGCACCACGCCGGCCTGCAGCTCACCGATGTTGCTACGGGCGAGAGTCTGGTAGCGTGGCACGCCGAGAAGTATTTTGTGCCAGCCAGCACCCAGAAGCTGCTCACGCTCTACACCGCCTTGCGCATCCTGCCCGATTCGGTGCCCGCCCTACGTTACGTGGTGCACGGCGACACCCTGCTGTTCCGCGGCACCGCCGACCCCAGCTTTTTGCACGGCGACATTCCCAGCACGCGCGCCTACCAGTTGCTGCAGCGCTGGCCCGGCAAGCTCGCCTACGCCGAAACGCCCATGGCCGACGCCAAACTGGGCCCGGGCTGGAGCTGGGACGACTACCCGTATTATTTCCAGCCTGAGCGGGGCTCCTTTCCCATCTACGGCCACACCGTGCGCTTCTACTACCGCAAGCCCGGCCTGGGCGTGGCGGTGCGCCCGGCGTGGTTTAACTCAGCCATCCGCAAGGCCGCCCGCGGCACCAGCAGCCCCGACCACGTGCAACGCGAGCTGGAAGCCAACCGCTACACCTGGTACCCCGCCCCGAAGCCCTGGGTTGATGAAGTGCCCTTCCGCACCGACCGCAACCTGCTGCTCACGCTGCTGCGCGACACCCTGAAGCGCCCGGTACAAGCCGCCCGCTGGCGCCTGCGCCCCGGCGAAACGCCCCGCACCTACTACGGCCTGAACGTGGACTCGCTGCTGCGGCGCTGCATCCGCGTCAGCGACAATTTCCTGGCCGAGCAAACCCTGCTGCTCTGCTCCGCCCAGCTCGGCCACGACACGCTGAGCATTGCCCGCACCATCGGGTACGTGCGCCGGCAAGGCTGGCTGCGCGAGCTACCCGATTCCGTGGCCTGGGTTGACGGCTCGGGCCTCTCACGCCAGAACCTCACGACTCCGCGCAACCAAGTGGCCCTGCTACTAAAGCTGTACCAGCTCGTGCCGGAGCCGCGCCTGTTCAATCTCCTGGCCGCCGGCGGCCGCCAAGGCACGCTCAAACGCGCCTACCGCGACCCGCAGGGTCCGTGGCTGTGGGGCAAAACCGGCACCCTCACCAACAACCACAACCTCTGCGGCTACCTGCGCACCCGCTCGGGCCGCCTGCTGGCCTTTAGCTTCCTCAACAACAACCACTTGGCCGAAACCACCGTCATCCGCCGCGAAATGGAGCGGATTCTGACCATGACGCGCGAGCAGCTGTGAGTTGTAGTTGTAGCTGTCTGTGTCATCCTGAGCGCAGCGAAGGACCTTCTCACGTTTGGATACATTACTATCTGACGTGAGAAGGTCCTTCGCTGCGCTTAGGATGACAGATGAAACACGGCAGATGAAGGATGCCGCCAGTTACTGCACATGCTTCAGCTCCGAGGCTACCTGGTAGTGCACGCCCTCCGGCTCGAGCACGGCGAAATGCTCCACGCCGCAGGCTATTTTCAGCTCTTCCTTGCCGCGTAGCGCCAGCGGGTCCACGGCTTCCTCGCCGGCCGAACCCTTGGTTTCGACCACGAAATACACGCGCTGGTCGCCGCGGAACACGATGGCCCAGTCGGGGCGGTAGTGGCCCAGGGGCGTGGGAATGAGGAAGCCGCGGGGCAGCTTGAAGTAGAACTCCACCCGCTCGTCGGCTTCGCAGCTGGCGGCGAAGGCCCGCTCCGTGTTGCTGTCGACGGGCACGTAGTTGTAGAGCGTGCGGCCGGGCACGGCCACCTCGTGCAGCTGGCTGCGGTACTGCTCGATTTCCTCGTCTTCGAAGAGCAGCATCTCGTACTCCTGCCCCGCCACCCGCTCGTACTTGATGCCGGCCACCTGCAGCTGCTGCAGGGCCCGGCGAATGGCGCGCACCACGTTGTCGAGAAACATCTGCGGGTTGATGAGCAGCTCGGCGTGGCGCCCCGACTGCTGCAGAATCCGGAACAGCGTGGGCCGCGTCACGTCGACGCGGCTTTGCAGGTAGCCGTACACGTCGGGCACGGCGAAGGCGGCGCCCTGCACCTCGTGCTGGGCCTCGCTGGCCAGCTGCCCGTCGATGCCGGCGGCCGTGTACTGGAGCCGGCCCTTGCGCGCCTGCAGCTGCGGGTAGTGCGTGGCCGGGGTGCGGGTGCGGTCCTGCAGCTCGGCCACGGCCTTCTCGATCAGGTCCTCGGTGCTGAAGCGCACCTGGTAGCGGGTGCGGTGCTTGAGGCGCTGCCATATCTGGAAAAACGCGGGGTAGTTTTCGGGCGTCAGCTCCTTGTTCAGGCTCACCCGGCGGCGCTCGGCCGCGTTGCGGGTGCGCCCGGTGAAGGCCACGCCGGTTTCCTCCTGAATTTCGCGCTGCAGGGCGGCCGAGAAGTCCTCGTAGCTTTCGTTGGCCACCACCGTCAGCACGTTCAGGGCGCGGTCGTGCACGCGCTGGCCGCCGGCATCGACGGGCAGGCGCAGCCCGCGCCCGATTTCCTGGCGCTTGCGGATGTCGCTGCGGGTTTCACTGAGCGTGCAGATCTGGAACACGTTGGGGTTGTCCCAACCCTCGCGCAGGGCCGAGTGCGAGAAGATGAACTGCAGGGGCTCGTCCTGACTCAGCAGCTGCTCCTTTTCGCGCATAATCAGCGCGTAGGTGTCCTTGTCCAGGGCCGTGTCGCCGCGGGTGTCCTTGCCGGCCGGGTTGGCCTTGTCCTGGGAGAAATAGCCGTCGTGCACGGCACTGGCGGCGTGCGGAATCAGGCCCGCGTACTCCGGCCGGGCCGCGTACCCGGCAAACAGCTCCTCGAACCACTGGGCAAACGGGCCCGGCCGGCGCTGCTTCGCCACGGGGTCGTAGAGGCGGTAGTTGGCTACCTTGTCCACGAATATCAACGACAGCACCTTGATGCCCCGGGGCTTGAGGCGGCGCACTTTCTCGAAGTGCCACTTGATGGTGCGTTCCAGCTGGTAGCGCAGCACGGCTTCGGTGAGCCCGCCCACATCCTCGCCGGCCACCACGCGCAGGCCGCCGGAGAAGGTCATGCTCTGCTCGTCGGGGTCGATTTCGTTGACGATGAAGCCGGTGCGGTAAATGTCGCGCTGCTTGCTGAGCGCGTACAGGTCGCTGCCCAGGCGCACGGTCACGTCCTTCTGCCGCACGCCGCCGGCCTCGTTGCTGTAGAGGCTGAGCTTGGCGCGGAGCATGGTTTTGGTGCGCTCCACGGCCTTCACCCGCACGAAGGCCGCATTGTAGTTGCCGTCGGCCGTGATGCCGTCCACCTCAATCTGCTTGACCAGGCCCAGGTCGTAGGCCTGCACGGGGTTGAGAGCGTACACCTGGTTGTAGGGGTGGCGGTGCGTAGCCGAGTAGCGCAGCAGGGCCAGCGGCCGCAGCTCGGCCAGGGCCGCGCGCCGGGCCTCGGACTCCAGGTTCTGCGGCTCGTCGACGATGACGATGGGCCGGGTGGCCTGCAGGTACTCGATGGGCCGCACGCCGGTTTCGCGCACCTTGTTGATGATGTTGCTGTCCTTGGTGAAGGCGTCGATGTTGATGACCAGGATGTGCAGCGCGTCGCCCACGGCGAAGTTGCGCAGCGTGGTCAGCCGGCCGCTGTCATACACCTCGTAGCGCACCGGCGGGAAGCCGTACAGGGCCTGCAGGTGCTCGTGGGTGATGTCGAGCGACTTGCACACGCCCTCGCGGATGGCCACCGAGGGCACCACGATGACGAACTTGCGCAGCCCGTAGGTGCGGTACAGCTCGTAGATGGTGCGCAGATACACGTAGGTTTTGCCCGTGCCGGTTTCCATTTCCACCGTCAGGTTCAGCGGCAGCAGCGTGGGGTCGGGCTGGCCGTCGGGGCCCGGCACCGGGCAGGGCTCCAGCCGCTCCGAAGCGGGCAGCCCCTGCCGCGCCTGCACCCGCCGGATGTTTTCCAGCAACTGCGCCTCCGACAGCACCAGGCGGTTGGCAATGCCGGTTTCGGTGAAGGCAATGGAGCCCACCGGCCCGGCCGCCCCCACCGATACCTCAAGCGGCGTGGGGCTCAGGGGCTGCCCCTCAAATACATCGACCACGGCCTGCACGGCGGCCTTCTGGTAGCCCTGCTCGGCGTCGAACTGTAGCTTCATTGGAAGAAATCGAAAACGTGTAAGACACCCATGGCCCCTCCCCCGTAGGGAGGGGTGCGTTTTGATAGACAACGCTCCTACTTGCAGGCGGAAGCAGAGCTAAAACACTTCGAGAGGGGCCTAAACAACGGCTGTCGTTGCTGACGTCTGTCGCCCCTCTCCTTTGGATGTCGCGCATCAAGCGAGGTGGGCCGGGGGTGGGGTTACAGCAGCTGCAACTGCACGCCCGCGTCGGCCAGTTGCAGGCGGGCGTTGCTGACCAGCTCGTCGGGGTTATCGACGCCGAACTCGTGGCCGGGCACCAGCAGGCGCTGCGGGCGGGCCTCGACGGCAGCGGCCACTACTTCGGGCGTGAGGCCGGCCAGGGCCAGCCACAGCAGCCCGCCGGCTACATCCTGCACCTCAGCCGTGCCCAGGCGGCGCGTCTGCACCGGCACCGACAGGGGCAGCAGCTCGGGGCCGCCGGTCATTTTCAGCAGCAGCTCGGTGAGCATGGCCGGGCCGGCCGCCACCCCGTCGCGCAGGGGCTGCTGAAACAGCTCCAGCTGCGTGAGCAGCTCGTCGGGCTCGGTGAGGCGCGGGCGCCACTGCCGGAAGTTCGAGGGCACCAGGCGGTAGTAGCGGAAGCCCAGGTCGGCGGGCGGCGCGGCCGCATCAGTTTGGGGCCGGGCCCGCAGCTGCTGGCTGGCCTTGCTGAGGCGGGTGCGGGTGATGTCGGCAATGGTGCGGTAGCCGGCCTTGTGGGCTTCCGACTTCTCTTCCACCGGCTCGGGGTACTGCACCAGCAGAAAGCGCCGCCGGCCGCCGTCCTGGGCGTTCAGGGCCATTACCGCGTGGCCGGTGGTGCCCGAGCCGGCGAAGAAGTCCAGCACCAGGTCGTCGGGGCCGGTAGCCAGCTCAATCAGCTCGGACAGCACTTCCGTGTTTTTGGGGAAGGGAAACACCCCTTTACCCACCAGCCCTTCGACCTCCAGGGTGGCGGAGCGGCCGTCGCGGTAAAACACCGACGAGTACGGCTCACTGCTGATTTCGACCAGGTAGCTTTTGCGGTTCGGAATGGTGGTTTCGTCCGGCCCGAAGTGAATGCGCGGCGGTTGCTGCGCCAGGGCCCAGGCCGTTTTGGCCTCGTCCCAGCGCCAGCCGGTGGAGGGCTTCTTGCACGGCTTGCCTGTCACCGGATGCAGAATGTCGTGCCGGGGGCGAGAGGCGCGGCCGTCGTCGGGCCCCGCGAAGTCGGCCGCGAAATACAGGCCCCGGTCATCAGACCAGTTGTAGTGCTTGTGCGCCTTGCGGGCGTCGCCTTCGGGCAGGGCCCGGAACCACGCCTGCATGGCCTCCCGGATTTTGGCGTGGTCGGGGCCCCACTGCTGCCGCAGCGTCTCGTACTGCGCCAGCACCGCCTCGACGCCCTTCTTTTTCAGCCGCCAGTTTCCCTTGGCCTGCAGCGCCGCTTTGTCGCGGGCAAAGCAGAGCATATACTCGTGCACGGAGGCCACCAACTTGGCATCGCCCTTTTTGGAACGCTGCCAGGTCAGCTGCGCCACGAAGTTCTCCTCTCCGAACACCTCGTTGAGCAGCAGGCGCAGGTTGTGCACCTCGTTGTCGTCGATGGAGACGAAGATGACCCCGTCCTCGCGCAGCAGGTTGCGGCACAGGTACAGGCGCGGCCACATCATCGACAGCCAGGCCGAGTGAAAGCGGCTGCTCTCACGCATGTTGCGGCCCCACACGTCCTGCCCCCGCAGCCGGCCGGCCTCGTCGCGCAGGCCGGAGCGTTGGTCATGGGCCTCGCGCTCCTCAGCGAAGTCGTCGGGGTAGGCAAAGGCGTCGCTGCCGGTGTTATAGGGCGGGTCGATGTAAATCATCTTCACTTTGCCGAAATAGCCGCGCTGCAGCACCCGCAGCACCTCCAGGTTTTCGCCCTCGATGAGTACATGCCCAGTGGTATCGAAATCGACGCTGGCGGCCGCGTCGGCCTGCAGGGTGGCAGTGGTAAGCTGCTGCACCTCGCGGCGGGCGGCGGCCTTGCCGGCCCAGCGCAGTTCGTAGTGCTCAGGGCCGGTGGGCGTCAAGGCATCGGCGGACCCAAGCGCGGCCCGCAGGCGGTCAAAATCAACGCGCCCTTCGCTTACCGCGGCGGGAAAAAGTTGCTGCAGCTGGCGGATATGTTCAGCGGTGACGTCGAGGCTAAGGCCGTCCATGCGGGGTGAATTTGATACGAAACAGTTACAAATTTGAAACAAAAAACCCGTTTTATAGCTCACATTTGGCAATTACATGTAAATCAGCCGCGGACACAAACTTGCCAATTTTGTCTCAGTTAAATGCGACTGATTATGGCAATGCAGCACCGCGGGGAGATTGTTGCCGCGGCCGTGCGCAAGAGCGGCGTCAAGCTGAGCCAGCTGCACCGCGCGTTGGGCGTGAGTCGGCCCACGCTGTATCGGCGCTTCGAGGACCCCAACCTCAGCTTCGACTTCATCCGGCGCGTGGGCGAAGTGATAAAGCACAACTTCGCCCAGGACTTCAAGGAACTGTCTGCCCCGACCGCCCTGCTGGCCGAACCCATCTTGCCCTACCAGCTTACCAATCTGGACGACTGCAAGGACCGGCTGCTCTACGTGTACGGCCTTTATACCGACCTGCTTGAGCGCTACAACGCCCTGCTGGCCGACCGCAACGAATAGCTGACGCACCCAAGAGCTAGCCGCACGGAGCAGAATGTTCCACGAACAAACAACTCAATACAAGCATGTTAATAACCCAACGCTCTAACGTTCCACAAAATTAATAGGAGCTTTACCGGCGGTTTATGCTATTTTTGGTTTCCCAGCGGCTGCTACTTGGCCGCAGGACCTCAGAGTGAGTATGTCAGAGAAGCACGAAGAGAAAACCACCCCGACGCCGCTGGCCAAGCGCCGCGTGGGTGGCCTGGGTCGCGGGTTGAACGCCCTCATCGAAGGCAGCTACGAGAAAAAGAGCGAGCGGCTGGGCCTGGTGCCCCACCCCGCCAATTCCGTGGGTCTGATTCCGACGGATCAGGTTGAAGCCAACCCCTTCCAGCCGCGCACGCACTTCGACCAGGAAGCGCTGCAGGAACTGGCCGAAAGCATCAGGGTGCAGGGCATCATCCAGCCCATCACCGTGCGCCAGACCGGCCCGGCCGCTTACCAGCTCATTTCGGGCGAGCGGCGCCTGCAGGCCTCGCGCCTGGCCGGCCTCGACGCCATTCCGGCTTACATCCGTAAGGCCGACGACCAGCAGATGCTGGAAATGGCGCTGATTGAGAACATTCAGCGCGAAAACCTCAACGCCATCGAAATTGCGCTGAGCTACCAGCGCCTGGTGAGCGAGTGCAACCTGAAGCAGGAAGAACTGGGCGACCGGGTGGGCAAGAACCGCTCGACCGTGACCAACTACCTGCGCCTGCTCAAGCTGCCGCCCGATATCCAGATCGGTCTGCGCGACAGCGTCATTTCGATGGGCCACGCCCGCGCCTTGCTCAGCGTCGACGACGCGGCGGCGCAGCTGAACCTGTTTCGCCGCATCGTGACCGAGGAAATGTCGGTGCGCAAGGTGGAACAACTGGTGCGGCTGGGCGTACCGGCGCCGGGCGCGAAAAACGGCCAGGAAGCACCGGCAACGGATGCCCCCGTGGTGCCGGTGGCCGAAATCAAGCGCGCCGAGCGGCACTTGTCCGACCGCTTTGGTTCGCGCGTACAAGTAAAACCCACCGCGCAGGGCCGGGGCGAGATTCGCATCAGCTTCGATTCGGCTGAGGACATGCACCGCATCATCAGCATACTGCAACCGGCGTAGCGGCGTTGTGGGAGGCATTATGAGCAACCCTATCCAACAGTTTTTGCAAAAAGCCCCATTGCTCACGGCAGTGGGGCTGTTTTGTCTGACTGCCACGGCGCGGGCCCAAACGGTAACGGCCGGGCCCGACTCGGTCCGCGTGCAGGCCGGTCCGGCCGTGCCCGATTCGGTGCGCCGCAACGTGAAGCTGCTGGGCATGCGGATGACGCGCCCGCAAAAGGCGGTGATTCTGGCGGCCGTGCTGCCCGGCTCCGGGCAGATCTACAACCACAAGTACTGGAAACTCCCGCTGGTGTACGGCGCCCTCGGCGGCACCATTTACGGCGAGTGGTTCTATTTCACGCGCTACACCGAGTTTCGCGACGGGTACCGGGCGCGCCGCTTCCGCCGCCAGGGCGGCACGGGGCCGGCATCGGTGGATACCGGCAACGAGTCGAAGAAGTATGCCCAGGACGCCAACGGCGATGCGCTTCAGCAGCAGGTCTTTAACGCCTACCGCACCCGCCGCGACACCTTCTTCGCCTACATCGGGCTGGCCTACGGGCTACAGATCCTGGACGCCCTGGTGGACGCAAACCTGCACGACTTCGACGTAAGCGACAATCTTTCTCTGAACGTGCAGCCGTACGCGCTGCCGCTGTATGGCGCGCCCGCTGTCGGCGCGGCCTTTACCTTTACGCTGCGCCCCGGGTCTCCATCCACCGGTTCGCACCGTTTCTAGCAACCATGAACATTCTCCTGATTGGCTACGGCAAAATGGGCCGGGCTATTGAAGCGCAGGCCCTGAGCCGCGGCCACCAGATTGCCGGCATTATCGACCCGTCGCGCCCCGAGGCGCAACTCAGCGACTTCGGCCCGCACAACGCCGACGTAGCCATCGAATTTACCCACCCCGACGCAGCCTTCGGCAACGTAATGGCCTGCCTGCGGCAGGGCCTGCCGGTGGTGTGCGGCTCCACGGGCTGGCTGCATCACTTCCCTGAAGCCAAAGCCTTGGCTCAGGAAAAAGGCGGGGCGCTATTCTATGCCTCCAATTACAGCGTGGGCGTGAACCTGTTTTTTCACTTCAACGAGTACATCGCCGGCAAAATGCACCAGTTCGGCGGCTACGACGTGCAGGTGCGCGAGATTCACCACGTGCACAAAGTGGATCAGCCCAGCGGCACGGCCCTCACGGTGGCCGACGGCATCATGCGCAACTACACGCGCAAGAAGAAATGGCGCAACGACCCGGCCCAGGCGCCGGAGGAGCTGGCCATTATATCGGAGCGCCTGGCCGAAACGGTGGGCACGCACGTGGTGACGTACACCTCCCCGGTCGACGCGCTGGAGCTGAAACACGAAGCGTTTTCGCGGGAAGGCTTTGCGCACGGCGCCGTGCTGGCCGCCGAATGGCTGCCCGGCAAGCAGGGCGTCTTTGGCATGAAAGACCTGCTCGGGCTCTAAGCCCACCATTTATTGCGCTTACCAGGAACGCGTTTCGGCGCGTTCTTTTTATATCCCTGGGGGCAAGGGCCACCGTTGGCCGCAGCTTTTTGGCGCCGCCAGCATCAGTAGACGGGGAAAGTCGGATATTCAGCCGCGCGAATCCTCTTTTTTTGACACCCAAAGGCGGCCCGGCCGCTTTGCTGATTTTCAATGGCAGTTACTTTCTGGAAGAAAAAACCGGCTGAGCAGCCGGCCAAGCCCAAAGGCTTCTGGCGCGAATGGGGCGACGCTATCCTGTTTGCGGTAGTGGCCGCCACGCTTATCCGCTGGGCGACGTTTGAGGCCTACACCATCCCTACGCCGTCGATGGAGCACTCCCTGCTGGTGGGCGACTACCTGTTTGTGAGCAAGCTGCACTACGGCCCGCGCACCCCCCAAACGCCCCTGCAGATTCCTCTGACGCACCAGACGCTCTGGGGCACCGGCATCAAGAGCTACTCCGACCTGATTCAGCTGCCCTCCTTCCGCCTGCCAGGCTTCTCGGAGGTGAAAGCCGGCGACGTGGTGGTATTCAACGTGCCCTTCGAGGACCAGCACCCGGCCGATTTGCGCACCAACTACATCAAGCGCTGCGTGGCCGTAGCCGGCGACGTGCTGGAAATCCGTGACCAGGAGGTGTTCATCAATGGCAAGTCGCAGGGCACGCCGGCCGAGTCGCAGACGCGCTACTACCTGCAGGTGACCGAGCCCGTACGCCCGAAAATTTTCCAGGAGCACGGCGTAGTCGATTACAACTCACCCGACGGCGCCCCGCAGATGGGCTACCTGCCCACCGGTCCGGCCTACATGGTGGATATGACGGCTACCACGGCCGCTTTCTTCAAACAGCAGCCCTACATCAAGGCCGTAGTGCCAGATAAGTCGGCGGCCGGCCAGGCCGAACTGGAGGTATTCCCCAACAACCCCGACTACCCGCACAGCACGCCCACGCAGCTCGTCAACTGGAACCGCGACAACTACGGCCCGCTGCAGCTGCCCAAGAAGGGCCAGACGGTGCAGCTCACGGCGCAGAATATTCCGATTTACCAGAAGATCATCCTGCGCTACGAGCACAACGAAGGCATTACGTTCGAGAACGGCCAGATTCTGCAGAACGGCAAGCCGCTGACCAGCTACACCTTCAAACAGGATTACTACTTCATGATGGGCGACAACCGCCACGACTCGCTCGATTCCCGCTACTGGGGCTTCGTGCCGGCTGACCACATCGTGGGCAAGGCCGTGCTGATCTGGATGTCGGTGGACCCCAATGCCGGCGCAAGCGGCAAAATCCGCTGGAGCCGCTTGTTCAACACGATTGATTAAGTACTGACTTCTGTAGTTAGCCAAACGGCCCGGTGAATAACCGGGCCGTTTTAGTTTAAGCAAGGCAGCGGCTCCTCTCGCTGTCATTGTGAGCAATGCACGTCAATCCTTGGCCTCGCGGTTAAAAGTTTGGGGCAACAGTTCATCGAGCGGGTCGGGCTATCCGTGAACGGCAAAGCGTACATCCCAGTCAACCTGAGGGAAACCTTTCCGGCCCTCGTCGGAAAAGACACATTCGCTTTACAGGCTGGCCGCGCAAGTGCAGGAGTCGGGCAACGGCTTCCTGATTGACTGGAGCCAGCGAGAGACGGGCCACTTGAACGGCTGGTAGGTCGCCCGAGCAAGGGGTAGCCCGCGGCGCCGCTCACTACCTGATTTTGGCTACGCAATACCCCGTTTTGCCTACAGTTACGCGCCCGGGGCTGGGGACCTTTGTCATGTTGTTTAACTCCACCCGCACAGGAAACTATGGCACAGTCACAGGAAGCACGGCCCACCAGCGCCGCCACCACGGCCGGCGCACCGCGCAAAATTTGGTTTATCACGGGCACCTCACGCGGCTTGGGCCGGATTTGGACCGAGGCGGCCCTGAAGCGGGGTGACCGGGTAGCCGCGGCGGCCCGCACCCCCGCCGCCCTGGCCGACCTACAGCAGGCCTACGGCTCCCAGCTGCTGGTCCTGGAAGTCGATGTGACCAACCCGGAACAGGTAACGGCGGCCGTACGACAGGCGCACGCGCACTTCGGGCGGCTTGACGTGGTGGTCAATAACGCCGGCTATTCGCTGGTGGGCACCATTGAGGAAGCCAGCGCCGCGGACGTGCGCGCACTCTACGACACCAATATCTTTGGCAGCCTGGCCGTCATTCAGGCGGCCCTGCCGCTGCTGCGGGCCCAGGGCCACGGGCACATCATCGGCGTTTCCAGCACCTTGGGGCTGGTTGCCATGCCGCTGATCGGGTACTACTGCTCGTCCAAATGGGCCTTTGAAGCCATTCACGAGAGTCTGGCCGCCGAAATCAAGCCGTTTGGGCTGCACGTCACGCTGGTAGAGCCCGGGGCCTACGATACGGAGTTCGGCACGCCGCAGTCACTCAAGCATAGCACCGGCCTCGACGTGTATGCCGACTTCAAAGCCCGGCTGATGGAGGGCCTGAAGAGCGCCAGCAAAGGCGACCCTCAAGCAACACCCGCGGCCCTGTTTGCCCTCGTGGATGCCCCGAATCCCCCTCTGCGCCTGTTTCTGGGCAACCAGTCGCTGCCCCTTGCGCGTGCGGTCTACGCCGAGCGCCTCGCGACGTGGGAAGCGTGGGCGCCCGTATCGAATGCTGCGCAAGGCACGCCCAGCGGGCCTCAAACCAGCGCCGGGCACTAACTTCACTTTTGCTCATCCCCGGACCGCTCGCCTCGCCCCGAGCCCCCGGATTTTCCCCAAGCCGCCAGCAGCGAGAAGCCAGCCGCTTCGTCGCCAGCAGCTCATCGCCCCAATGTGTTGCCATGAAAACGCCCGCCAGCCACCCGCACAGGTTCCATTCCCTGGCCGAAGCGCATCACGCCTTTGGCCTGCCGAAGCCGTTGCACCCGCTCATCAGCGTGGTGAATGCCACCGCTACCCCAATCGAGGCGGCCGCGTCGTCCGGGGTGCATGTGCTGTCTTTTTACAAGATAGCCTACAAAACGGGCGGTAGCGGGGCGCTTTCCTACGGCCAGGCTCATTACGATTTCACGGAAGGCAGCCTCCTGTGCGCGGCGCCGAACCAGCTCATCGGTCACGGCGAGGAACGGCATCCGCAGTCGGGTTACATCCTGCTCATCCACCCGGATTTTCTGCTGGGCGACCCGCTGGCGCAAAAAATCAAGCACTACGGCTTCTTCTCCTACGCGGCCAGCGAAGCCCTGCACCTCTCCGAGCCGGAGCAGACCACCATTGTCTCCCTTTTCCGCAGCCTGGAAAACGAGCTGCACAGCCGCCTCGACGATTTAAGCCAGGAGGTGCTGCTGGCGCAGGTGGGGCTGCTGCTGAGCTATGCGCAGCGCTTCTATCAGCGCCAGTTTATTACTCGCGGCACAGTCAGCCGGGGGCTGCTCCAGCAGGTAGAGGCCTTGCTGGACGACTACTTCGCCACGCACGAGGCGCTGCGGCAAGGGCTGCCCACCGTGCAGTACCTGGCCGAGCGCGTGCACCTTTCCCGCAGCTACCTGAGTGACATGCTGCGCGCGCTGACGGGCCTCAACGCCCAGCAGCACATTCACCACAAGCTGATTGAAAAAGCAAAGGAGCAGCTGGCGGGCACGCAGCTCTCGGTAAGCGAAATTGCCTACACCCTCGGCTTTGAGCATTCGCAGTCGTTCAGCAAGCTGTTCAAAAGCAAGACCCAACAGTCGCCGCTACAGTTTCGGCAGTCCTTCAACTAACTCGCTGCAGCCCCGGGCCCGTTGGAGCGCGAGCGGCAAACCTGCTGCGTTCAGCTAGCTATCCGCGAGCGTGACGACATCGAAGCGTTTAACTTTCGTACCCAACTTTTAACCAAGGCCATCTTTTCTCCAGTAGCACTGCCACTGCAGCCGGCAGCAACCGAGGAGCGGTACAAAACAACCCCGCCCGAAACCAGTCGTTCACGCGACAGTTTCGAGCGGTGCTCTTTGCGCCGTTTCTGCTACTGAAGGAAGGATTGACGCCGCTTGATGCGCGGAATGTCGTGCCTCCTCGCAATGACAGCGCGGTGCTGCCTTTTACCACTGAATCGGCTCCAGGCCGTGCTCCTGCAGGTACTTATTGGTCTTGCTAAAGGGGCGGGAGCCGAAGAAACCTTTGTCGGCGGCGTAGGGCGAGGGGTGCGCGGCTTTCAGGATGAGGTGCTTGCGCTGGTCAATCAGCTCCGCTTTTTTCTGGGCGTAGGCGCCCCAGAGGATGAACACCACGTGCTCTTTCTGCTCCGATACCTTGCGAATAACCTCGTCGGTAAACTCCTCCCAGCCCTTTTTCTGGTGAGAGCCGGCGGTGGCGGCGCGCACGGTGAGCGTGGCATTGAGCAGCAGCACGCCCTGCTCGGCCCACCGGTCGAGGTTGCCGTCGGGCGGGCGCGGCGTGCCCAAGTCGTCCTGCAGTTCTTTGAAGATGTTGATCAGCGAAGGTGGCGTGCGCACGCCATGCTGTACCGAAAAGGCCAGTCCGTGCGCCTGGCCCTTGCCGTGGTAGGGGTCCTGGCCCAGGATAACGACCTTAACCTGGTCGAACGGGCAGGCGTCGAAGGCGTGAAAGATCTGACTGCCAGCCGGGTACACTGTTTGAGTAGTATACTCGTTCTTAACAAATTGAATCAGCTCCTGGAAGTAGGGCTTTTCAAACTCGGGCTGTAGCACCTTGCGCCAGCTTTCTTCTATCTTTACATTCATGCCTCTTGGGGTAACGGAATGCGGTTCGGCGAGCCAAACGTAGCCGAGGAGCGTACGTAAACCAAATCTGAAAGGCTGCTGTTAGCTCCCATACTGCCACACCTGTTGTCATTCCCGCGCCATGAATTCTACAACCACGCAAGGCGTCACGGTCAGCGTTTCGACCAGCTACCTATCGGAGTATTCCAGCCCGCAGCAGGAGCACTTCGTGTTTGCCTATAAGATTGATATCCGCAACCACAGCGAGTACACCGTGAAGCTGCTGCGCCGCCACTGGCACATCTACGACGCCAACGGCGTGGTGCGCGAAGTGGAGGGCGAAGGCGTAGTGGGCCAGCAGCCCACCCTGGAGCCCGGCGACGGACACCAATACGTATCGGGGTGCAACCTGAAGACGGGCATCGGCAAGATGCGCGGCACCTACCTGATGGAACGCATTCAGGACGGCCGTACCTTTGAGGTCGAAATTCCCGAGTTTACCCTCGTGGTACCGTTCCGCCTCAACTAACTCGCTTCCGCTTTGTCGCTACTGCCGCAGGCACTGCGCTACATCCGTTACCGGTTTCGTTCGGGGAATGCACACGGGCTGCATTCCCCGTTTGTTTTTTCCCTGTACCTCGACGTCGTCTGCCACACAGGCGAGTACGGCGCCTTCGAGGCCATTGAAAGTCGCCGGGCGGCCCTGCTCGCCGATGAGCGGCGCCTGCGCATCACCGACTACGGTGCCGGCTCGCAAACCGGCGCCGGGCGCGAGCGGCCTGTGCGCGACATTGCCCGCCATGCTGCCAAGCCCCCGCGCCTGGCCCAGCTGCTGTTTCGGCTCGTCAATTACCGCCAGCCCCGCACCGTGCTGGAGCTGGGCACCTCGCTGGGGCTGACGACGGCCTATCTGGCCGCGGCCTCTTCCAAAGCCCGGGTACTCACCTTCGAAGGCTGCCCGGAAACGGCGGCCGTCGCGCGCGAGACACTGGCGCAGCTAGGCCTGCAGAACGTGGAGCTGATCGAAGGCAACTTCGATGAGACCTTGCCCGCAACCCTAGCCCAGCTCCAGCAGCCACTGGACTTCGCCTTCTTTGACGGCAACCACCGCTACGAACCGACGCTACGCTATCTGGAGCAGTGCCTGCCCTATGCCACGGAGGAATCGGTATTTGTCTTCGACGACATTCATTGGTCGGGCGAAATGGACCGGGCCTGGGAAGCCATCAAAGCCCACCCGGCGGTAACGGTAACGGTCGACCTGTTCTTTATCGGCTTGGTGTTCTTCCGCAAGAACGCGCCCAAACAGCATTTCACCTTGCGCATTGAGGAGCGCGGGCTGGGTGTTTAAGGAACTACGACTCAGCCCGCTGTCATTGCGAGGAAGAATCACGAAGTAACCTTTCCTCTCGCGGCACAACGGTACAATATGCACCAACCCAAAAAGCGCACCGCCCGAAACTGCAGACGCTAGTTTCGGGCGGTGCGCTTTTTTATGGGTGGCTCATTGGTCAGGACCGATTGACGCCGATTGACGCGCGGAATGTCGTTTCTCCGCGCAATGACAGCGCGGTGAGCCGTCGGCTCTTTGCAGCGCTAACGCACGGCTTCGCGGATGCGGGTGAGGCGCTCCAGCAGCTTTTCCAGGCGGTCGAGCTGCAGCATGTTGGCGCCGTCGGATTTGGCCGTAGCAGGCGTGGGGTGCGTTTCGATAAACAGCCCATCGGCGCCGGCGGCAATGGCGGCGCTGGCAATGGTCTGGATCATTTCGGGCTTGCCACCGGTCACGCCGCTGCTCTGGTTGGGCTGCTGTAGGGAGTGCGTCACGTCCATGACCACCGGCACGCCGAAGCTTTGCATGGCGGGGATGTTGAGGAAATCCACCACCAGATCGGTGTAGCCGAAGGAATTGCCGCGGTCGGTGAGGATGACGTGCGGGTTGCCGGACTGCTTCACCTTATCCACGGCAAAGCCCATGGCCTCGCCCGACAGAAACTGACCTTTCTTGATGTTGACCACCTTGCCCGTCTCGGCCGCGGCTACCAGCAGCTCGGTCTGGCGGCACAGAAAGGCCGGAATCTGGAGCACATCCACGTACTCGGCGGCCAAAGCAGCTTCGCTCGATTCGTGAATATCCGTCACGGTGGGTACCCCGATTTCGCGGCCTACTTTCTGCAGAATCTTCAGCGCCGTCTCGTCGCCGATGCCGGTGAAGGAGTCGATGCGGGAACGGTTGGCCTTGCGGTAAGACCCCTTGAAGATGTAGGGAATCTGCAGACGGTCGGTGAGCTGGCGCACCTGCTCGGCGATGCGCAGCGCCATGTCTTCGCCTTCGATGACGCAGGGTCCGGCCATCAGAAAGAACTGACCGGAGTTGGTGTTGCGGAAGTGCGGCAGGGCGTTGGCGAGGGTATCAATCATGGAATGAAGGCGCGGTTGGAAGAAACGTCAGGCAAAGGTCGGGATGTAGCGCGAACCGCTGGTTCTCGTCGTCAAGTTTTACTTCGCGTATCGTCGCTGATGGAGCCGACGGCGGAACCACTGTCGTTCTGTGCTGCTCGCGCTGCGAATTGGCGCTACTTCCGCCGCAGGCAGATAAACAGCTCCCTCCCCTGCCGGGGTTTAATGGAGTTGTACGCCGCCTCGAAGTGCACAAACTCAAAGTACGCGGCAAACAGCTCGCGGTACTCCTCGCGGGTGCCGCCAAAGGGCGGTTCGTGCCCGGGCCCGACTTTGCCCTCAAACAGCAAGCCCACCAGCTTGCCGCCCGGACGCAGCAGCTCGGCGCAGTGGCGGGCGTAGTCGGAGCGCAGCGCCGGGTCGAGGGCGCAAAAGAACGTTTGTTCCACGATGAGGTCGAACGGACCGGCCAGGGCGAAGAAATCGGCCTGAAGCAGGTGCTCGGCCGGGAAATCGGGCACGCGCTGCTGCAGGGCGTGCAGTGGCTCGGCGGCAAAGTCAGCCACAAAGACATTGGGCCAGCCGCCACGGTGCAGGTACTCAGCCTCGTAGGCACGGCCGGCGCCGGGAATAAGTATGCGGCGCGCATCGGGTGGGCCCAATTGGGCGAAGTACGCGCGCAAGGGTTCGGTGATGGCACCGGCGTCCCACTGGTCCTGGCCGGCGGCGTAGCGCCCGGCCCAGTACGCGGGGTCGAAATTGGACTGAAACATACGCTGAAGGGCACGGCGCGGGGCGAATAAAGTTGTCCGGCTATAATATCCGTGTATTTTTGGCGTACAAGGTAATACCCCGGCCGGCTCCGGACGGCCAGGCTTCATTCACTTTCCCCCGCTTTATGGAACAACAACAAGCCCCCGAACGCCGCAATAATAACCGCTGGCTCCTGCTAGCGGCCCTGGTGCTCGTGCTTGTCGGCATCAACGGCATTCTCTTCTACATGAACCAGCAGAAGAGCAAGCAAAACGAACAGCTGGCCGCCGACATCAAGGTGAAGGACACCAAGCTGGAAGAGCAAATCAAGCAGTACGAAACGCTCAAGGCCGACTTCGAACGCCAGAGCCAGGAGCTGCAGAGCATGGGACTGGCCAACGATTCGCTGGAAGCCAAGATTGCCTCCGTCAACGCCGACCTGCTGAAGCTGCGCTCCTTCCGCGCTGGTTCGTTCTCCATTTCTGATCAGAAGCGCTTCCAGCAGCGCGCCCAGAACTTCGAGCGGCAGCTGCGCCAGAAAGACACCGAAATTGCGCAGCTGAAGAAGGATAACGAAATGCTCTTCACCGAGACGCAGACCCTGAAGGAGCGCCAGAACAAGCTAACGGACACCATCGGCAGCATTGCGCGCACCAACCAGGAGCTGAGCGAGAAAGTGGCTATTGCCTCGCGCCTGCGGGCTGATAACATCCGGGTGGGCGTCATCAACCGCCGCAACAAGGAGGACGACGACGACAAGAACGAGTTCAAGGCCAAGAAGGTAGAGAAGATCAAAGTGACCTTCAACCTGGCCCAGAACGACGTGGCCCCGAAGGAAACCAAGCAGATCATGATGCGCCTGCTGGAGCCCGACGGCGCGGCCCTCTACAACCTGAGCACCGGCGGCGGCACTTTCCTCATCGACGGCAACGAGGCTTTCTACACGGCCAAGCAGGAGCTGGTGTATGACAATACCCGCCAGCCCGTGCAGTTCGTGTACGCCAAGGGCACCGACTACAAAACCGGCTCCCACACCGTGGAGCTGTACGCCGACGGTTACCTCATCGGCAAGACCACGTTTACGCTGAAATAGGCCGTAGGAACTAAAGCTTTAGGCAGTAGTGCCAACAACAAAAGCCCCGCCGGAATGTCCGGCGGGGCTTTTTCGTGCGGCTTGCTGATGCCCAGCTTTACGCGTGCTGCGGCTGTGCTTGCTTGAGGCTGGCCTCGTAGGCTTCCAGCTTCGCGATGGTGTTCTTGATGTCTTCGGTGAAGATGGTAATGACCGAACCTTCGCGGGCGTTCTGCAGAGCAAAGTCGATGGCGTCAGGCTCGTTTTCGATGTAGGTGATGGGCAGATCGGGCTTGTCCGTAGTCAGGCCCTCACGCATCAGCGCCTCGATTTCCTCGGCAGTTTTGCCGCGCAGGTCCTGATCCTGGCGCAGGATAACCTCGTCGAAAATCCGGCCGGCCACGCGGGCGTAGTCGATGGTGTCCTGCGGGCGCCGGTCGCCGAGGCCCGACACGATGCCCACCTTGTGGGTAGCCTGCGTCGCATCGAGGAATTCCCCGAATTTCTCGATGCCGTGCGTGTTGTGGGCGTAGTCGACAATGACCTCGAAACCGGAGAAGCGGAAGATGTTCATGCGCCCCGGCGTGCTGGTGGCCGAGGGCACGAAGGTGCACAGCGCCGTCTTGATGTCGTCCTTGGTGAAGCCGTAGCAATACGCCGCCAACGAAGCCGCCAAGCAGTTTTCGATGTTGAAGCGGGCCCGGCCGCCTAAGGTCACCGGCAATTCCTCAGCTCGGGCAATGCGCAGCTTGTAGGTGTTCTTGTAGATGGTGATGTAGCCTTCCTCGTACACGGCGGCCACGCCCCCGGCTTCCATATGTTCGCGGATGCGCGGTGAGTCGTCGTCCATGCTGAAGAGAGCCACGCGGCAGTCTACCCGCTCGCGCATGGCGTAGGTGTAGTCGTTGTCGGCGTTGAGAATGGCCCAACCGCCCTTGCGCACGGTGCGCGGTACCACGCTCTTCACTTCGGCCATTTCCTCCACCGTGTGGATGTCCTTCAGCCCGAGGTGGTCGGCGGCCACGTTCGTGACCACGGCCACGTCGCAGTAGTTGAAGCCCAAGCCCGAGCGCAGCATGCCGCCGCGGGCAGTTTCGAGCACGGCAAAGTTCACCGTCGGGTCTTTCAGCACAAACTCGGCGCTCTGCGAGCCGGTACAGTCGCCGCTCTGCAGCTGTCGGCCCTGAATAAAGATGCCCGAAGTAGTCGTGTGGCCCACCTTGTAGCCTTTGGCCGACACGATATGCGCCAGCAGCAGCGTGGTGGTGGTTTTGCCGTTGGTGCCCGTCACCGCGAAAATCGGGACGCGCGAGCGGGAGCCCTGCGGAAACAGCATGTCCACGACCGGCGCGGCTACGTTGCGCGGCAGCCCATCGGCCGGCGAAATGTGCATGCGGAAGCCCGGCGCCGCGTTGACCTCGATAACGGCCCCGCGCGTCTCGTTAAGCGGAATGGCAATGTCGGTGGTGAGCACGTCGATGCCGCAGATGTCGAGGCCGATGATGCCGGCCACGCGCTCGGCGAGCAGCACGTTGTAGGGGTCCACCAAGTCGGTCACGTCGGTAGCCGTGCCGCCGGTGCTGATGTTGGCCGTGCTCTTCAGGTACAGCACCTCCCCTTCCGGCAGGATGGATTTCGGCGTCAGTTCCCGGGCTTTCAGGATCTGGTTGGTATGCTTGTCGATTTTGATTTTGGTGAGCACCTTTTCGTGCCCGATGCCGCGGCGCGGGTCCTTGTTAATCTCGTCGATGAGCTCCTGAATGGTGTGCACCCCGTCACCGGTCACGGCCGCTGGGGTGCGCTTGGCCGCGGCCACCAGCTTGCCGTTGATGACGAGCAGGCGGAAGTCGAAGCCTTCGATGAACTGCTCCACGATGACGGCCTGGGAGTATACCTGCGCCGCCTTCAGGCCCGCCAGCGCCTCCTTCCAGTTTTTGATGTTGATGGTGGCGCCCTTGCCGTGGTTGCCGTCGAGCGGCTTGGTCACGATGGGGAAGCCCAGCTCCTCGATGGCCTGCTTCAGTTCGTCGGCGTCGTACACGGTGGTGCCGCGGGGCACGGGCACGCCCGAGGCCTGCAGCATGCGCTTCGTGCGGTTTTTGTTGCCGGCTATTTCCACCGCCGCGTGCGAGGTGTTCGACGAGGTAGTGGCCCAGATGCGCTTCTGGTTCACGCCGTAGCCCAGCTGAATGATGTTGGAGCCCTCCAGCTGAATGTAGGGAATGCCGCGCGAAGCGGCTTCGGCCACGATGCTGTGGGTGCTGGGGCCGAAGAATTCGTCTTCGCGGATTTCGTGCAGCTCATCCACGATGGCACGCACGTCATATTTTTCCTTGCGAATCAGAGCGTTGAGCAGATCTACGGCAGCTTCGGCAGCTACGCGGCCCGCCCGCTCTTCCTGGTACTCAAACAGGACGATATCCACGCCATCCTCGTGGGCGGACCGGGCCTTGCCCCAACTCACGGGCATGCCCGCCATGCGCTGCAGCACCAGCGCCACATGCTTGACCACGTGGCCCCACGGCTCGCCGTCGGCCAGCTCCTCGCGCGTAAGCGGGGGGCGCTTGCTGGCGGTACGGGTGTTTTTGCTGCAGGGCAGCTCCAGCTCCGGCAGCAGCTTAATCAGCCGGCCGTCGAGGCCCGGCACGGCGTTGCTCCAGGTGTCGGCCAGATCTTCCAGGTCCAGCTTCATTACGATAACCTTACGGTGCTTCACGGACCAGTAGCTCGGCCCGCGCATCGTGCGGAGGTCAACGATTTTCATAAGAACGGGTGTTGAGAAGAGGGAGGGAATTGTGCCCGCTTCTACGTTGTCGAGTGGCCTTGGGATATGCCTGAGTTAGCTTTACGGGCACTTTTTAGCTGCTTTTCGGTATATATCTCACCGGCTGGGCAGCTGGCTACTTAGCTTTCCTCCGTATTCGTATTGTACCAGCCGGAGCTTGCTGCGTCGATGCCTTCGCGGGGATATGCCGTCGGGTAGGTATCGGGCACGGCCATGTTACGGTGGAGCTTGCGGGCCTGCTTCCCGTAAATTCCTTCAAAACAGTCAACTAGCCCTTCGATTTCTGCCAGTTTTTCAGGCACTTATTCGCTTTTCCCGAGGTTTTATGCGCAGGGTGCCGACCAGCACCTTGTTTGGAATAAGGAGAAAAACCGTTGCTCATTGGGCTACGGTTTTTTTCGTTTTGGCCCCCGCAAAAAAGTTTTGCCGCCGTGCAATCCAGCCCCTTGCCCGGCCCCGTAAGTATAGCAGACCGGCTTAGCCGGCACGCTAGGTTTGCTAAAGCCCTCACTTATTAAGTGAGGGCTTTGTGCGTTTATAGCCGCTTGGTCTTCTACGTGCTTAAGTATTATTGCATTTATTATCAAATACTTATCTAACGAAGCCATACATATCCCCAAAAAAGTCGGGAAGCCGCTGTAACCTTCCCGAACTAGCGCGGTGTCCACAAGCAAATAACCCACCCGCTAGCGCCTCCCTGCCTTGGAATCCCTGTCGGACAACGCCCTTATGCTGAAGGTCAAGGCCGGTGAGGTGGACCGCATGGGCCTGCTTTTCGAACGCTACCACCGCAAGCTCTTCGCTTTTCTCTACCACATGCTCGGCCGGGCCGAGGCCAGCGAAGACTTGGTGCAGACAGTGTTCTACCGCATGCTCAAGTACCGGCACACCTACACCGGCGACGGGAAATTTCGCACCTGGATGTACCACCTGGCCCGCAACGTGCTGGCCGACCACCTGAAGCAGAACCGCCACGCCGTGCGCCACACCGATGTGGCGGCTATGGCTGAAAGCATCGCCGGGGGCCCCCGCGCCGATGAGCGGCTGCAACAGGAGCAGGAAGTGGCCACGCTGCACCGGGCCCTGGCCCGGCTCAGCGCCGACCACCGCGAAATCCTCGTGCTTAGCCGCTTTCAGGAGCTGAAGTACGCGGAAATAGCCCGGGTGCTGGACATCACCGAAGGCGCCGTGAAGGTGCGCGTGCACCGCGCCATGCACGAGCTGAAGGCCATGTATTTAAAAATCGAAAACTGACGGGAAGCCATGAGCTGCGAACATACCCAGGAGCACCTGCTCGATTACCTGAACCACCAACTGAGCCCGGACGAACGGCAAACCGTGGAAACGCACCTAACTGGGTGCCCCGATTGCCAGATCGAGCTGCATACCACCCAGCAGCTGTGGCAGAAGCTGGGCAGTGTGCCCGCACCGGAGCCCAGCGAACATATTCGTCCGGCCTTCTACGCCATGCTCGCTTCCTTTAAGGAAGAGGAGTTGAAGCCGCAACGCCCCTCGGCCTGGGTGGAGGTACGGCAGTGGCTGCAAGCGGTGTTCACGCCGCAGTTTGTGGGCCAGGTGGCCTACAGCGTGTGCCTGCTGGTGCTGGGCGTAGCCGGTGGCTACTGGCTCACCACGCAGCGGCAGGAGGCGGCCTCGGCCTCGACCGGGCAGCAACAGCAGTTGGCGGCGCTCAGCAGCCAGGTGCAGGAAATGCGGCAGGTGATGCTGCTCTCCCTCATCGACGACCCCTCGGCCACGGAACGCCTGCGGGCCGTGAGCTACACCAAAGAGCTGAAGCGGCCCCAGCCGCGGGTAGTAGAGGCCCTGCTGAGCACGCTCAACCACGACGACAACGTGAACGTGCGCCTCGCTACGCTCGAAGCCCTGGCCGAGCTGGCTCCCGCCGACCCTAAGGTGCGCCTGGGCCTGGTTCGCTCCCTCTCGCAGCAAGACTCGCCGCTGGTGCAGTCGGCGCTGGCCGATGTGATGGTGCAGCTGCAGGAAAAAGACTCGGTGAAGCCCTTGCGGCGTCTGCTGGCCCAGCCCGATCTGAACGAGGCCGTCAAAAACAAACTTCAGGAAAGCATTCGGTCCCTGTCTGGGGACGACTCCAACCTTACTCCAAGCACCCATGAAACTCTGCTTCATACCCAGCCTGCTCAGCCTGCTGACCTTGTTATCTAGCGGCCCCTGCCAGGCGCAATCCGACCGCGAAGGCACCGAGAAAATCAGCCGCGAGTTTGCCCTGACCGGCGACGCCGGCCGCAGCACCCTGGCCCTGTACAACATCAACGGCTCGGTGACGGTGGAAGGCTACAACGGCAACCGCGTGGTGGTGGAAGCCACCAAAACCATCAGGGCCGACAACGCTCAGCTGCTGGAGCAAGGCAAAAAGGAGGCCCAGGTCGGCTTTATGCAGCGCAACGACAGCGTGGTGGTGTACCTGCAGGGGCCCCACGATTCGCGGCCCCAGCGCCTGACGCACCGCCGCAACGAGTACCACGGCCGCATCGACTACAGCTACGAGTTCAACTTCGTGGTGAAGGTGCCCGCAGGCATGAAGGTGGACGTGTCGACGGTAAACGGCGGCAAGCTGCTGGTGCAGAACGTGACCGGCCCGTTGCAGGCCCGCAACGTCAACGGGGCCGTGGTCATCCAGAACGCCCGCGAGGCCACGCTGGCCCACACCGTCAACGGCAACGTGGAAGTCAGCTACGCCGCAGCGCCTACCAATGCGGCCTCCTACCACACCATCAACGGCAACATCGTGGTGAGCTACCCGCCGAACGTATCGGCCGACCTCTACTTCAAGAGCATGCACGGCGAGATGTTCACCGATTTTCCCTCGGCCGAAGTGCTGCCGGCGCGCGTGTCGCAAAACCAGCAGAACACCGGCCAGGGCACCAAATACAAACTCAGCAAAGAGACGGCCGTGCGGCTGGGCAAGGGCGGACCCGATTTCCGCTTCGAGACGCTCAACGGCGACGTCACCATCAAACAGCAACCCCGATGAAATTTCTGGCTTCCTCCACCCTGCTGCTCCTGCTTAGCCTGACCGGTGCGCTGCCGCTGGCCGCCCAATCCAAGGAACAACTGGTAGTGGCGCTGAGCGCACCCGGCAAGCCCGGCCGCCTGCAACTGAAACTGGTCAACGGCTCCATCAAAGTACAGGGCTACAACGGCAAAGACGTGGTCATCGACGTGGCCCAGCGCAGCAACAGCCGCGACACCGGCCCGACCACGCCCACCCCGCCCGGTATGCGCCGGCTCTCTAAGGTGTCGGGCCTGGACATCTCGGCCCAGGAGCGCGACAACACGGTGTATGTGCGCAGCCTCTCGCCGCCTTCCAGCCCGATAGATTTCACCATCAAGGTGCCGCGGCAGTTTTCGCTAACCCTGGCCACCGTCAACGACGGCGACATCACCGTCGACAACGTGAGCGGGGAGCTGGAACTATCCAACGTCAATGGCGACATTCGCCTGGACGACGTGGCCGGCTCGGCCGTGCTGAACACCGTGAACGGCGAGGTCACGGCCAAGTTCAATGACCTGACGAGCGGCACGCCCATGGCTTTTTCCACCGTCAACGGCAAAATCGACGTGAGCCTGCCCACCAAGACCAAAGCCAGCCTGAAGCTGAAGTCGGACCGCGGCGACATCTTCAGCGACTTCGACATGAGCACCGATGCCGCCGGCACACCCAAGGTGAACCGTACCGGCAAGGACGGTACCTACCGCATCAGCACCGACAGCTGGACCTACGGCAAAATCAACGGCGGCGGCGCCGAGTTCATGATGAAAACCCTCAACGGCGACATCGTCATCCGCAAGGCCAAGTAACGCTTACCTGCTCCGACTAGCCCGGCCGGAGCGGCGGACTTCTGCTTGGTGTTTGGGTGAATGAGTAGCTCCCGCGCACCCGCCAGCCCCGGCCACCGGTATTTTGCTACCCGGCAGCCTTTTGCAAAACCCGACTGCCTACAGTCGGGTTTTGCTTTTCCCGGCTGTAACGCGTCCGCTGCTCAACCGTATGCAGCCTCGCCACATCTGCTTACCATGTCTGCCGCTTCCGTTTACTTTCACAATTCCCTGGCTACCGTCTCGTACCACGCCTCGGGCTACGTTTGCCTTACCTGGAGCAACGCCGCCATTGCTGAGGATGAGCTGCGCGCCCTTTACACGCACACCCTCCACGCCCTGACACACTACCGCAGCAGCAAGCTGCTCACGGATCAGCGCGCGCGGCAGCCACTGCCGGTGGAGGCGCAGCAGTGGATTGTGCGCGAATGGATACCTGCGGCCGTGCGCGCCTCGGGCTACAGCCACTGCGCCATTGTGGAGGGCGTGCTGCCCGAAACCAGCGCCCCGGCCCGCAATGTGGGCAACGCCCTACAAACGTCCCTCTCCTTCCGGTATTTCACCGACCCCGAGCCGGCCGGCGCCTGGCTGGCTGAACAGAACGGCGTTTCACCTGAGAAACTCACCCAGCATAGCTAGGCGCAACTTTAGCTTCTAAACCAACGACGCTAAGTTTATCTAAACCCTTGCTCCCTGAGCGAGGGTTTGGTGTTTTTGAGGACTGCGCAGCTAGGCTGTGTGAGCAGTAAGCCAAAGAACGCGTCATGCTTCATCTGACGTCCGCTTGTCGAAGCATTCCTACCAAGCAATGAGGCGGTATACGTACCTACTAGCAAGCACGTAGCGCGGTAATGAGGATAGTTTTTGTTTCTTGCCGCCATGGCAACTCCCGTAGAAATCTTCCGCCTGTTCGATCTGCAGGACCAGTGCGCCTGCATTTGGGACGAAGCTACCCAGGTATCCACCCACCAGGAGGGCCACGATACCGTCAACGTGTACCGTATGCCCGCAGGCTTTTCCGTCGCCGTGCGCATTGGCGGGCCCGAACACAAGGTGTATCAGGTCGATTTGCTCAGTGCCTCTGCTTCCGAGGTCTGATGCCCGTTAGGGCCTAAAGGCATTCCTGCGGACCATTGATAGGACGCAGGTTGTCCTGAACGGCCAACACCTGACGCCTTAGCATCTACCTCCGGCCAATAAAAGCAAAAGCCCCGCAACTGCTCAGCTGCGGGGCTTTTTTCACTGGAGGTGACGAGCGGATTCGAACCGCTGTAGGAGGTTTTGCAGACCTCTACCTAGCCACTCGGTCACGTCACCTTGATGGGCCTTAGGGCCGCAAACATACGGCATCCGGCGCGTTTACCAAACTAAAACCCGCAGATTTCCCCGCTGCACGGGTAAGCGACTGGTTTCGTGCGCAAAAAAATCAGCCAAGCGGCCACAAAAAAGCCCCCGACCTCGCGGCCGGGGGCTTCTTCTAGCCTACGCAAGGCAGACGCAGCAATTAAGCGTTGTCTTTCTTGTCGTCAGCGTTTTCGTCCGACGAAGTCAGGTTCTTCACGGTGTCAACTACGTCACCAGCGAGGTCCTTGGCTTTGTCAACCACGGCCGAAGCGGCGTCGGCGATGGTGCTCAGCAGACCACCTTCAGCGGGAGCAGCTTCCTCGGCGGGAGCGGCTTCAGCTTTGGCCGGCTTGGCAGCGGGGGTGCTCAGCTTCTGCTCAGCAGCCTCACGCTCGTTGCCCATCATCCGGTCACGCAGGGCGCTCAGGGCGTCCAGGTCACCCAGGGTCGACTTCTCGGCTTTCTTCAGGTCGGCCGCTTTGCCTTCACCTTGGGCCGAAGCACCACCAGCGTTGCCACCGGTCGGCTTCTTCTTGGTGAACTTCGACATGCGGTTGTCCTCATCCTGCTGGCCCTGGCCGTAGGTGGCCGTGTGCGACAGCACGATGCGACGGTCGTCCTTCGAGAATTCCACTACGCGGAAGTCCAGCGACTCGCCCACTTCCGGCGAACCGCCGTCAGCTTTGGCCAGCGACTTGGGGTAAGCGAAGCCTTCGATGCCGTAGGGCAGCTCGAGCACCGCACCGCGGTCGGTTTTCTCGGTGATGGTCGCCTTGTGGGTCGAGCCGGGGGTGAACACCGTCTGGAAGGTATCCCAGGGGTTTTCTTCCAGCTGCTTGTGGCCCAGGGCCAGACGACGGTTGGCTACGTCCAGCTCCAGCACTACCACGTCCAGACGGTCGCCCACCTTCACCATTTCGGAGGGGTGCTTCACCTTCTTGGTCCACGACAGGTCCGATACGTGCACGAGGCCGTCCACACCTTCTTCCAGTTCCACGAACAGGCCGAAGTTGGTCAGGTTGCGCACCAGGCCGTTGTGCTTGCTGCCTACAGCGTACTTCGAACCGAAGTCAGCGCGGGTCCAGGGGTCTTCGGTCAGCTGCTTGATGCCCAGGCTCATCTTACGGTCTTCGCGGTCGAGGGTCAGGATCTGAGCCTCCACTACGTCGCCCTGCTTGATGAAGTCCTGCGGGTTGCGCAGGTGCTGGCTCCACGACATTTCCGACACGTGGATCAGGCCCTCAACACCCGGCACGATTTCCATGAACGCGCCGTAGTCGGCTACGTTCACGATGCGGCCTTGTACTTTGGAGCCGGGCTGCAGGTCTTGCGGCAGCGAATCCCACGGGTGCGGGGTCAGCTGCTTCAGGCCGAGCGAGATACGCTTCTTGGCTTCGTCGAAGTCCAGTACTACCACGTTCAGCTTCTGGTCGAGCTGCAGAACTTCCGACGGGTGAGCGATACGGCCCCACGAGATGTCGGTGATGTGCAGCAGGCCGTCGACGCCGCCGAGGTCGATGAACACGCCGAAGTTGGTCATGTTCTTGATAACGCCCTCGAGGATCTGGCCTTTCTCCAGGTTGTTGAGGATGGCTTCGCGCTGCTTCTCCAGGTCCTTCTCGATGAGGACTTTGTGCGAAACAACCACGTTGTCGAAAGCGGCGTTGATTTTTACCACTTTCACTTCCATGCGACGACCAACATAGATGTCGAAGTCGCGGATGGGCTTCACGTCGATCTGCGAGCCGGGCAGGAAGGCTTCTACGCCGTCCAGCTCCATGATCAGACCGCCTTTGGTGCGACGCTTCACCACACCTTCCAGGATGGTGTCGTTCTCCAGGGCGTCGTAGATGGCCTTCCAAGCCTGCTTGATCTTCGCCTTCTTGCGCGAGAGGATCAGCTGGCCGTTGGCATCTTCCTGGTCTTCGATGAAGACTTCCACTTCATCACCGGCTTTCAGGTCGGCCAGGTCGCGGAATTCCGAACGCGGAACCAGACCATCCGACTTGAAGCCGATGTTCACGATTACGTCGCGGTCACCGACCGAAACGACCGTGCCCTTCACAACCTGCTCCTCCTCTACGGTGGTCAGGGTGCCGGCGTACATTTCTTCGAGACGGGCGCGCTCCTCTTTCGAGTAGATGCCACCGAAGCTGTTGGCTCCGACGTTGTCCCAATCGAAGTTGTCTACTACTTCTGCCATGATATTGCAGTTGGCCCTCGTTACACGTCCGGCGCAGGGCCCGCCTCCGGAACGCGTTGTTGGTTGATTACCAGCGCCAAAGCGCCGTTCCGCCACCTTGGCGGGCCGCAAAGATACGAATTTTGAGCGAGTAAAAACCAGCAGTGGTGAAATGCAAGAATTTTTACGCTTCAATACCTCGAGAAGGTATTGATGGTATTACTCCGGCATCAAGACAACTTCTTGGAAGTTGTGCGGATTGTACTTGAGCTCACACGTGTCCCCACTTTTAAATTCATAAACCGAGGTAGTTGATACAACTGCATCGGCAGTACCACCATTGACTTTATACCTAACCCGAGTATTCCTACTGGTTACACTTAGAATAACACTGTATGCTTCTTTTCCATTCTGAAGCAATCCATTTCGCCATTCTCGTCTGATTAACTCTATTGCTACCAATAAAACCAGCAGCCCGATTAGCAAAGCAAGGTCTCTCCTATATACTTGGATAAAGCTCAAGAGCTTCGTCAGACTTGATTGTTTATTCTTACGCCGCATTTGTTGCGTTCCACTAGAACGCAAATATCTTCCACGAACGCACACAAAAAAGCAGCAGCCTGCTTCAATTAAAGCAGGCTGCTGCCATTCTATTAACCAAGTTTACGCCCGACCCATCTGCCGCAAAAACAGCACGTGCGACAGCACGGCCGAGCGCATGCGCGGGAATTCGTTGTAGACTACGTCGAACTCCTGGCACACCTGCTTGATGATTTTGTTGATGGCTGGGTAGTGAACGTGCGAAATCTTCGGGAACAGATGGTGCTCTACCTGGAAATTCAGCCCGCCGACCAGCCAGCTGATGACGCGGCTGTTGGTGGCGAAGTTAGCGGTGGTCTTAATCTGGTGAATGGCCCACTCGTCGTCCATCTTCAGCGAAGCTTCATTGGGCATGGGGAAAGCAGTGTGCTCCACGGTGTGGGCCAATTGAAACACCAGGCTCAGTACGAAGCCGGCTACGCAGGTGATTGTCAGGAAGCCGACGAGCCAGGGCAGGAAGCCCAGGGTGTAGATGGGCAGGGCCACGTAGAGCACAAGGTTGAGCACCTTGAAGCCCCAGAATACCAGATGGTCGCTCAGGGCCATCTTCTTCAGATCTACCGAGCCGATTTTGCGCTTGAAGTACTTCTGGTAGTCCATCACGAAAATCCACGACAGGTAGAGCATGCAGTACAGGAACCAGAAGTACAGGTGCTGGAAGCGGTGCAGGCGGTAGCGTTTCTGGGTGCTGCTCAGGCGCATCCAGGGCTGCACGTCAATGTCGTCGTCAATGCCGTCGATGTTGGTGTAGGCGTGGTGCACCACGTTGTGCTTCATATTCCACATAAAGCTGCTGCCACCGAGCACGTTCAGGGTGAAGGCGGCGAAGTGGTTTAGCCAGCGGTGCTGTGAGAAGGAGCCGTGGGCGCCGTCGTGCATCACATTGAAGCCGATAGCGGCGATGAAGCCGCCAAGTAGAACGGCTTCGAGCAAGGCCACGGCCGTGGGCGGGGTAAAGAACACCAGGTGCACGTATAGCGCCACGAAGCCTGCGAGCAGCAAGACAGCCTTGGAGAGCAGGCCAGTGCTACCGGCGGTGGATTTTCCGGATTCCTCGAAGTGGAGGCTGATGCGGCGTTTTAGCTCGGCGTGGAAGGAGCGCGAGGCGGCAAATTTGGGGAGTGACATTCGGCAATGGTGATGCGCCCCGGCCGCCAGTAGCGCCGAGGCCGAGCCGAAGAACCCCTCCGACGATAGGTCGCAGCTCCAGCGGCAGCGTTTCCACCGCGAGTTACGCTTATTCCAACGGCGGGCTAGATAGTCTGGTTCATATGCTTGGCGCGGCACCTCTTCTGCAATAGCCAAAAAGGGTGAATCCAAGCCCTACGGCTAGTATTCACCCCTGGAAGTATTTTTGAATGACAAGCCCGCAGAGCTAGCCGTTCGGCGTGCCCTACCGTTTTTCGTTGGCCCGGTAATCGGTCAGCAAGTAGTTGGCCAACGCCACCGCGAAGAAGGAGACAAAGTAGCGGCGGGCATTGCGCTGCTTCAGGGCGCCGGTAGCCCAGGGCAACAAAAGCAACGCGGGCACAAACGGGGTTTCCAGCTGCCCATGCACCCGCAAAGGCACCACCCGCTTTAGGCCCACCGGATGATCGGTCAGGGCATTGAGCACGCCTTGCGCACCGGCAAAGGCGTAGCAAAGGCGGCGGGCTGGCCCACGCAGATGGAACAGCGTCGGCGCCAGGGCCTGCAGGGCCACAAAGCCGTAATCAATGATGCCGTGAGCCGTGGGGCCGATGGGTTTTGCCTTCATGGGTAAACAGGAGGAATCAACAGGAAGACCGGATGAGCTGCACGCGGCCCTCAGCTTTCGTCAACGGTAGTGGTGTGTGCGATGGGGTAGCCGGCGGCTTGCAGGGCATTTTTGATAGCCGGCCATTCCGGCTCGGCGCCGGTAGCGGAGGCTACTACCGCTTCGCCCGGCGCGACGCGGTCGACCAGCAAGTGGTGCTGCTGGAGCAGCTCGCGGGCTTTTACCAGGCTCGCGTCGTCGGTCATATCCGGCAGGGCAAGGTGGTAGCGCACGAGTTGGTTGTTATTGGCCGTGGAATCAGGAGTAAGCATGGTGAGGGAAGTAAGTGGGTTGTGCCATGACTACGCAGCAAGCAAGCTTCAGGGTTGACTCTCGTCGGTCCGATAAACTAAACTGCCGGCCGGGCGGCGTCACGTTGACGCTGCCCGGCCGGCAGTTTGCCTTTCCCCTCTCCCGCCGACCTCAGATAATCGTGCTCAGGCCTACTTCGATATTCTCGCGGTACAGCGGCGACTCCAGCCGCTCGGCCACCTGAAAGGCAATGTAGCTGCCCACCTGCTCGGTGGTGTACGGCGCCTCGGGGTTCAGTTCGGGCGTGAGGACGTTGTGGTCGAGGGCTTTCTGCACGGCGGCCTTCACCGTGTCGGCCTCCTGCAGCAGGCCGAAGTGCTCCAGCATCAGGGCCACCGACAAGATGGTGGCAATGGGATTGGCAATGCCCCGGCCGGCCGCCTGCGGGTAAGAACCGTGAATGGGCTCAAACAGCGCCACCGTATTGCCCACCGACGCCGAGGGCAGCAGGCCCAGTGAGCCGGCAATGACCGAAGCTTCGTCGCTGATGATGTCGCCGAACATGTTTTCGGTCAGGATGACGTCGAACTGCTTCGGGTTCAGAATCACCTGCATAGCCGCGTTGTCGACGAACAGGTAATCAACCTGCACGCCGGGGTGCTCGGACGCCAGTTGCTGCACTACTTCGCGCCAGAGGCGGGACGTTTCCAGCACGTTGGCCTTATCCACCAAGGTGAGTCGACGGCGGCGCGTTTCGGCAGCCTGGAAAGCTAAGCGGGCAATGCGCTCGATTTCCTCGCGCGAGTAAGTGCAGTGGTCGTAGGCCGAGCCGTCCGCCGTGCGGCCCTTGGCGCCGAAGTAGATACCGCCGGTCAGCTCGCGGAAGATGAGCATGTCGGTGCCCTGAATACGCTCCGGCCGCAGCGGCGAGTGCGGCAGCAGCACGTCGTAGGCCGTGACGGGGCGGATGTTGGCAAACAGGCCCAGCGACTTACGCAGGCGCAGCAACCCTTGCTCGGGGCGTACCGGGGCGGCGGGGTCGTTGTCGTACTTCGGGTCGCCGATGGCGCCGAGCAGCACCGCGTCGGCCTGAAAGCAGGCCTGCAGCGTGGCATCGGGCAAGGGGCTACCGGTGGCGTCGATGGCGCAGGCGCCCATCAGCTGGTAGTCGTAGTCAAACTCGTGCCCGAAGCGTTCGGCCACGGCATCGAGCACCTTGATGGCTTCGCGGCAGACCTCGGGGCCGATGCCGTCGCCGGCCAGTACGGTGATTTTCTTGCTTAGAATGCCCATACCCGTTGCTGTTCGTAGGCCTCGATGGCCTCTTTTTGGTTGACCAAGAAATCGATGTCGTCGTAGCCGTGGAGCAGGCATTCCTTCTTGTAAGGGTCGAGGTCGAAGGGAATGTTTTTCTCCCACACCGGCACGAAAAGCTGCTGTGCAGCCACGTCGATGATAAAGCCAGTGTGGGGCTCCTGTTCCACCTCGGCAAAAAGTCGTTGCAGCACTTCATCGGAGACCTGCAGCGGCAACAGGCCGTTGTTCAGGGCGTTGCCGCGGAAGATATCGGCGAAGTAGCTGCTGATGACCACGCGGAAGCCCGCGTCGTAGAGGGCCCAGGCGGCGTGCTCCCGGGAGGAGCCGCAGCCGAAGTTTTTGCCGGCCAGTAGTATCTGGCCCGCGTAGCGTGGGTTATTCAGCACGAAATCGACCTTGGGCTGCCCGTCGGGCTGGTAGCGCCAGTCTCGGAACAGGTTTTCGCCGAAGCCTTCGCGCGAGGTAGCCTTCAGAAAACGAGCCGGGATAATCTGGTCGGTGTCGACGTTTTCGACGGGCAGCGGCACGGCGCTGGAGCGCAGAACTTCAAACTTTTCCATGAGCTAAAGGCGCTTAGAAGCTGGCGGCCGCGTCGACGAGCTGCCCTTCGGATTCGGTGACAAATGTGGTTTCGAGCAGGGCGGCCACGTCCACCAGGCGGCCTTCGACGGCGGTAATGGCCGCCACCAGCGGGCTGGCCAGCAGGGTGCGGGCGCCGGGCCCCTGGCGGCCTTCGAAGTTGCGGTTGGAGGTGGACACGCAGTAGGCGCCGGCCGGAATCTTGTCTTCGTTCATGGCCAGGCAGGCGCTGCACCCCGGCTCACGCAGCTCGAAGCCGGCTTCGGCCAGCACTTTGTCCAGGCCTTCGGCCCGGGCCTGCTGCTCCACGGCTTTGGAGCCGGGCACGATGATGGCCTCCACGTGCGGGGCCTTCTGCCTGCCGCGCACGTAAGCGGCCACGGTGCGCAAATCCTCGATGCGGGAGTTGGTGCAGCTGCCGATGAATACGTGGCTGATTTCCTTGCCCAGCAAGGACTCGCCGGGCGCGAAGCCCATGTACTGCAGGGCTTTACTGAAGCCGACGGCTTCGCTTTCGGCCACCGCCAGTGGAATGGGCGTGCTCAGCGCAATGCCCATCCCAGGGTTGGTACCGTAGGTTATCATGGGCTGAATGTCGGCCGCGTCGTAACGCACTTCGGCGTCAAATTCAGCGTCGGCGTCGGAGTAAAGCGTCTGCCAGTAGGCCAGGGCCTGCTGCCACCGCTCGCCCTGCGGAGCGTAAGGACGGCCCTGCAGATACGCGAAGGTGGTTTGGTCCGGGGCTATCAGGCCGCCGCGGGCGCCCATCTCGATGCTCATGTTACAGACCGTCATGCGGCCTTCCATGCTCAGGCCGCGCACGGCCGCGCCGGCATACTCCACGAAGTAGCCGGTAGCGCCGCCCGTGCCGAGCTGGGCAATGATGTACAGGATGAGGTCTTTGGCTGTGACGCCGGGGCGCAGTTGACCGTCGATGGTGATGCGCATGCGCCTGGGCCGGCTCAGCAAGAGGCACTGCGAGGCCATGACCTGCGCTACCTGGCTGGTGCCGATGCCGAAAGCAATGGCGCCGAACGCACCGTGCGTGGAGGTGTGCGAGTCGCCGCAAACGATGGTCATGCCCGGCTGGGTGAGGCCTAGCTCCGGCCCGATGACGTGCACGATGCCCTGCCGCTGGTGCCCCAGCCCGTAGAGCTCCACATCGAACTTCTCGCAGTTTTCGGTAAGCTTATCCACCTGCGAGCGGGATAATTCGTCCTCGATGGGCAGGTGCTGGTTGCGGGTCGGCACGTTGTGGTCGGCGGTGGCCACCATCTGCGTCCGGCGAAAGAGCGGCAGCCCGCGGGCTTCCAGTTCGTCGAAGGCCTGCGGGCTGGTGACTTCGTGGATGAGGTGCCGGTCGATATAGAATACGTCCTGGCCGCCCGCAATGGAGCTGACCACGTGCGCGTCCCAGATTTTGTCGAAGAGAGTCTTGGCCATGATGGGCGGGGTGGGATTAGGCTTTTGGGCTACTTCGTCCGTCATGTCGAGCGCAGCCGAGACATCTCGCTCGGGTGCTAATCGTCTCGTTGGACGAGCAGGATTACTATCCGATGTCAGCACGCGAGATGTCTCGGCTGCGCTCGACATGACGAGCTTTTTCCGCTTGTTCTAACCAGCCGTAATGAGGTTTTCCTGCTCGATGAGCACGTGCAAATCCTGATCTACTACCTCTTTTTTGTGGTCGGCCAGGGTCAGGAAGGAGGCGTAGGCCTTGTTGAGGGCAGTACGCTCCAGGTCGTAGCCGAGCTTTTGGAGTCGGTAAGCCAGGGCAGCGCGGCCGGAGCGGGCCGTCAGCACGATGGAGGAGTCGGCCACACCTACTTCGTGCGGGTCGATGATTTCGTAGGTTTCGCGGTGCTTGATGACGCCGTCCTGGTGAATGCCGCTGGAGTGCGAAAAGGCGTTGGCACCCACGATGGCCTTGTTGGGCTGCACGGGCATGCTCATCAGGTGCGAGACCATGGCCGAAGTCTCAGCCAGCAGGCGTGTGTTGACGTTGGTGTGCAGATTCAGGTAAGGATGCTGGCGCATGACCATCACTACTTCCTCCAGGGCCGTGTTGCCGGCCCGCTCCCCTACCCCGTTGATGGTACACTCGATTTGGCGGGCCCCGTGGAGCACGCCCGAAATGGAGTTGGCGGTGGCCATGCCCAGGTCGTTGTGGCAGTGCGTGGATAGCGTCACGCCCTCGATGCCGCGCACGTTTTCGCGCAGGTACTTGATTTTGGCGCCGTACTCCCCGGGCAGGCAGTAGCCGGTAGTGTCGGGAATGTTGAGCACGGTGGCACCGGCGCGAATGGCGGCTTCGCACACGCGGGCCAGAAACTCGTTGTCGGTGCGGCCGGCGTCTTCGGCGTAGAACTCCACGTCCTCCACGAAGCTCTTGGCCAGCTTCACGGCCGCCACGGCGCGCTGCAGCACATCCTCGCGGGTGGTTTGTAGCTTGAAGCGCACGTGCGAATCGGAAGTACCGATGCCGGTGTGAATGCGCGGCCGGCGGGCGCCGCGCAGCGCCTCGGCCGCCACACGGATGTCGTTTTCGACGGCGCGCGAAAGGCCGCAGACGGTAGCTTCCTTGACCTGGGCAGCAATGGCCTGCACGGCCGCGAAGTCGCCGGGGCTGGAAACCGGGAAGCCCGCCTCGATGACGTCGACGCCCAGAAGCTCCAGCTGCGCGGCAATGACCAGCTTTTCGTCCCGGTTGAGCTTGCACCCCGGCACTTGTTCGCCGTCGCGCAGGGTGGTGTCGAAGATCTGTACTTTCTGAGCTGCCATGAGCGTGAGGTTCGGTTCAGCGGATTGCAGGCCGCAAGAACACCGCGTAACCCCGGCGCCAAAAACTATTTTTTCACAGGGCTACTATTTCTAAAAGCCAAATCCATATCTACATAGGTCTGCATATCAAGTATTTATAAAACATCGAAATACAACGGCTAACGCGCTGCTGACGTCTGCCGCACACAGTGGAAAGGCAGATTACTTGGATTAACGGGCTTCTGAAAAGACGTTAATGCCTCCCCGAACATCATGCTCCATATGGCGTCTGCTTACCGAAGCATAACCGTGCCAGAGCTTTAAGCCCCCGGCTGGACAGGCGCCACGGGCAGCCCGCACGCCTACGCCCCATTTTGGCTTTCTAGGTAATAGTGCCGGATGCGGTTGAACTGCTCGTCCAGTTCAAACACCAGCGGCACCCCGGTGGGAATGTCCAGTTGCGCAACTTCCGCGTCGGAGAGGTGGTCGATGTACTGCACCACCGCGCGCAGGCTGTTGCCGTGGGCGCACACGATGACGTTGCGTCCCTGGTGCACGGCCTTCATGATGTGCTCCGTCCAGAAGGGTAATACCCGCGTCATGGTTTCGCTCAGGTTCTCCGTCAGCGGCAGCTCCCGGTGCGTGAGGGTGTGGTAGCGCGGGTCGTGGCCGGGAAAGCGCGGGTCGTCGGGGGTGAGAGCGGGCGGGTGCTCCTGCGGGTCGCGGCGCCAGCGTTGCACCTGCGCCTCGCCGTACTGGGCGGTGATTTCAGCTTTATTGAGCCCCTGCAAGCTGCCGTAAAACCGCTCGTTGAGGCGCCAGGACTTTTCCACCGGAATCCAGAGCAAGTTCATGGCTTCCAAGGCCAGGTGCAGGGTTTTGATGCTGCGCTTCAGGTAAGACGTGAAGCCCACGTCGAAGCTGTAGCCGTGTTGGCGCAGCGTTTCGCCGGCGCGCACGGCCTGCGCGGCGCCCGCGGCGGAAAGGTCGACGTCGGTCCAGCCGGTAAAGCGGTTTTCCAGGTTCCACACGCTCTCGCCATGGCGGAGCAGTACCAGTTTCTTCATGCCGGAAAATAAGCCCGGCGCGCATGAGGTAACGATTAGCAAGCACGGGTAGCCGGCATCCGCCGCACGCAAGGCCTGCCTGGCAGCGCGGCCCTTCGGCCTTTAAGCCTGCTCGGAATGACCTGATTTGCGGTCATTTTACTCCCGCGCCTCCACTATAGCCTCCACCGCCTGGCCCGTCACGAGAGCGGTGTAGCGGCGGGCCAGCTCGGCACCGAGAGTTTCAGCGAAGGGCTTCCCGAACACGATGTCGTCCACCGAAGCCACGCCAACGACTTCGGCGGCGGTGCCGGTCATGAAGGCGCCGGTGGCGCCGCGCAGCTCCTCGGGGCGGAAAAACGTTTCGGTGACCCGGATGCCGGCTTCGCGGGCCAGATCGATGATGGTGTTGCGGGTGATGCCACGCAGAATGCTACCCGCCGACGGCGTAAACAGCTCCCCGTCGCGTTCGAAGAAGAAGTTGGCGCCCGGGCCCTCGGCTACGTAGCCGTGCATATCGAGCAGCAGGGCCTCGTCGTAGCCGCGGTTTTTGGCCTCGGTACTGGCAATGATAGAGTTGGCATAGTGCCCTGATACCTTGGCCTCGATGGGCACGGCCCTGGGATTGGGCCGCTCGTAGGGCGAAATGGTCAGACGCAGGGACTGGTCGCCGAGGTACCTACCCCAGTCCCACACGGCCATGAGCAGGTTGCCGGCCGGCGGACACTTCAGGCTCATGTTGGGCGCGGCAGCGTAGGCCAGCGGGCGGATGTAGGCGTCGCTCAGCCCGTTTTTCGCCAATAGCTGGTAGCTGATTTCGGTCAGCTCCGCCACCGAATAGCTCAGCGGCAAGCCGATGGCCTGACAGGAGTAATGGAACCGCTCGAAGTGCTCCTTGGGCTTGAAAATCCGGGTGCCGCTGGGCGTGTTATAGGCCCGAATGCCCTCAAATACGGCGTAGCCGTAGTGCAGCGACTGGGCATACATTCCGCAGGTGGCCTGCTCGGCCGAAACAAACTCGCCGTCCAGAAACGCGACGGTATTGCTGGTGAAGTACATCGGTACGGGCAGTAGTAACGCAGCAGGTAAGAAGTAAATGCTTTCGGCACGCGCCCTAAACGACGACCGGGCAGCTCCGGCCATACATTTCAGTAACGGCGGGCAGGCGTGCGGAACCGTGAGCGAAACGCTCTGCACGGGGGTGAAATAGAGGGTGGCGGAGGAGTATTTTCGAGCCTTGGGGAGCCGTGCAGGCCGGTTTGTTCTTTAGCTTGCGCCTTCCGGGTGGCCAGTTGCCATCGGATGCAGCGGCGTGAGCGTGAAGCACTTGGTGGACCGGCACTACACAACGCAGCCGTCCCTTGGTGGCCTGCAAGTACAAGCCGCGTACGCCGCAGCAAAAACCGGTTTTGGGAGTAGTTACTATTTCTAAAATCTAGCGCCCGCCAACCAACCAACTCATTATCACAACCTTGCAATAAGCCCCGCTACAATGCCAAACGGCAGTATCGACCCCGTATTTCAGCTTGTTAAGTCGCTGACTCGCTCCGAGAAGCGGCACTTTCGGCTGTTTTCGGGCCGCTCGGGGTCGGCGGAGGACCTGAAGTTCATGCAGCTTTTCGATGCGCTGGATGCACTGGGCCAGTACGACGAGGAGCGCATCTTGGCGCAGGTACCGGCCATCCGGAAGGTGCAGCTGGCCAACCTCAAGGCCAACCTCTACCGGCAGCTGCTGAGCAGCCTGCGCCAATACCACGCCGGCCAGAACATCGACATTCAGCTCCACGAGCAGCTCGACTACGCCCGCGTGCTCTACAACAAGGGTTTCTACCAGCAGGCGCTCCGGATGCTGGAGCGCACCAAGCAGCAGGCCCAGCAGGCACGGCTGCCGCACGTGGCCCTTCTCGCCCTGGACTTCGAGAAGCTCATCGAGTCGCAGTACATCACGCGCAGCCTGCGCGGCCGGGCCGAAGATCTGTCGGCCGAATCCCTGGACACGGTGCAGCACGTCACGCAGTTGCACCGGCTCAGCAACGTAGCACTGCGCATGTACGGCCTGTATTTGCGCGTAGGCCATGCCCGCAGCCAGCGGGATGCCGAGCAGATAACCGACCGTTTTCGGGCGGCGCTAGCCGGGATTGACGTCAGCCAGGGCGGTTTCTACGAGTGCCTGTACTACTACCAGGCACAGGTGTGGTACTACACCATCATCCAGGATTTCCGGGCCTGCTACCGCTACGCGCAGAAGTGGGTGGACCTGTTTGAGCAGGCGCCCGACATGATGGAGCAGCAGCCCATGCTCTATATCAAAGGCCTGCACAACTTGCTGGCCTCGCTCTACAACCTACTCTACTACAGCAAATTCACGGCGGTACTGGCCAAGCTGGAAAGCTTCGCCGCCTCGCTCACGCGCCCCACGCCGAATACCGACGTGCTGCTCTTTCAATACATCTACACGCACAAAATCAACGCCGCTTTCCTGGAAGGCCGCTTCGCCGACAGCCTGCAGCTCATGCCCGACCTACTGGAAAAGCTGGTGCTGTTTCAGCCGCAGCTCGACCTGCACCGCCGGCTGATTTTCTACTACAAGATTGCCAGCCTGTACTTCGGCAGCGGCAACTACCGCAAGGCCATAGAGTACCTGAACAAAATCATTCAGTACAAAGACGTCACCCTGCGCGAGGACATTCAGTGCTTTGCGCGCATCCTGAACCTGATAGCCCACTACGAGGCGGGCCACGACGAAATGCTGGAGTACCAGATCAAATCGGTGTACCGCTTCCTGGGCAAGATGAACGAGCAGCAGCAGATGCAGGTGGAGATATTCCGCTTCCTGCGCGGCGTGGGTCATCTGGCTCCGCACCAGCTCAAGGATGCGTTCAGTGCTCTGAAAGACCGGCTGCTGGAAATATCAGAAAACCCGTACGAGCGGCGCCCCTTCCTCTACCTGGACCTCATTTCCTGGCTGGAAAGCAAGATTGAAGACGTGCCGGTAGAAGAAATCATGCGGCGCAAATTCGCCCGGATGAAGTAGAGCGTTTTTGGCAAAACCCTGAAACGGAACTGTCATCCTTTATCTGGCGTCCGCAAAGCAAAGGACCTTCTCACGCCAGATGGATTACTATCCAACGTGAGAAGGTCCTTCGCTTTGCTCGGGATGACAGCTACGAACAGCGCCTGTTGCTACGCCGCGCGGCCCATCTGGCGCAGGAACAGCACGTGCGACACGACGGCCGAACGCATGCGCGGGAATTCGTTGTAGACTACGTCAAACTCCACGCAGGCCTGCTTGATGATCTTGCTGATGGCCGGGTAGTGCACGTGCGAAATTTTCGGGAACAGGTGGTGCTCCACCTGGAAGTTCAGGCCGCCCAGCAGCCAGGTTACCACTTTGTTGTTGGTGGCGAAGTTGGCCGTGGTCTTGAGTTGGTGAATGGCCCACTCGTCCTCCATTTTATAGGTTTGGGCGTCGGGCACGGGGAAGGTGGCGGGCTCTACGGTGTGGGCCAGCTGAAACACCAGGCTGAGCGAGAAACCGGCTACGCAGGCAAAAATCAGGAAGCCGATAACCCACGGCCCGAAGCCGACCATGTAAATGGGCAGGGCCACGAACAGCCCCAGGTACAGCACCTTAAAGCCCCAGAACACGAGTTGGTCGCTCAGTTCCATCTTCTTCAGCGGTACCGAGCCGATGCTGCCCTTGAAGTACTTCTGGTAGTCCATCATCACCACCCAAGCCAGGTAGAACATCGCGTACAGAAACCAGAAGTAGTAATGCTGGTAGCGGTGCAGGGCGCGGCGGGGCTGGGTCTCGCTCAGGCGCAGCCAGGGCTGGGCGTCGATGTCGTCATCCACCCCGTCGATGTTGGTATACATGTGGTGGATGAGGTTGTGCTTCATGTTCCACATGAAGGAGTTGCCACCGAATACGTTCAGGGTGAAAGCCGCGGTCTGGTTCAGCCACTTGTGCTCGGAAAACGAGCCGTGCGAGCCGTCGTGCATCACGTTGAAGCCGATGGCGGCCCCTACCCCGCCCATCAGCACGCACTCCAGAATGGCCCAGCCGGCCGAGGGCGTGAAGAACACGAGGTGCACGTAAAGGAACAGCAGCGCCCCGGTGAGCAGTGCGGCTTTGGTGAAGAGCGTAGCGTTGCCGGTGGTGGGTTTTCCGGCCTGCTCGAAGTAGTCGTTGACGCGACGCTTCAGCTCCTGGTGAAACGATTCGTGCTGCCGGACGGCGGCAAACTTGGGTACGGACATGCAGTAAAGAAAACAGGATTGGGGCCGCAAAGGTACGGCAGAAATGCGGCGGCGGGTTTGGCGGACGTGAAATCAACCGCGCCGGCGCACATGAGTTTTGTCAGACACCGCCGTCCGGCGACTCGTTCCGTATCAGCTTGGCAAATTGCCCGTTCAGCTACAATGCCCTGTTCTGCTGGCTAAAAGACGGTGTGCCTGTCGGCGCCACCGGTGCTACTTCCGCGTCAGCAGGGCTACGTCGGCGGCAGCGCCCACGGGCAGCCCGGGCTGCAGCAGCGGCTGTAGCTCGGCAAACGGCAGGTACACCCGGATTTCGCCCTGGGCGTAGGAGGCCAGTTCGTACGGCTGGTACACGAACATGGCGCCGCCGCTGGTCAGGTACACGTTGTGCGTGACGTGAATGCGGTCGACCAGCAGGGTCTCATCCAGCTTGTCGGTGGGCGCGAGGTGCATGATGCGGCGCACTGCCCGGTCCAGGATGGGCTCCAGCCGGGCCTCGCTGCCGGCCCGGAAGATGTCGGCGTAGCGCAGGGCCCGGCCGCTGCGGGTATCGAAGCTGATGACCCTGGTGCCGTAGTTGCCGTGGGCACCGCCGGTGTAGCTGTAGTCCATGAAGCCCAGGCTCAGCAGCGGCGCCTGGTTCCAGAGCACGTAGGTGAGCTCCTGCGAATCGTAACGCAGGGCGTAGCTGGGCATTTCGGTAGAGTCGTCGGCGGTAGAGGCAAAATCGGCCGCATCGGCGCGGTAATCCCGGGCGTAGCTGCGCTGCTGCTCCTGCCAGTACTGCTTCAGCACGGGCGCCGGCTTGGCATCGGTGGTGTCGCCGCGCAGGGTGCGCAAAATGCCCGCGGTGAGCGGCGCCGGCCCGTCGATGGGCAGCAGTACGTGCAGCGTCTGATGCGCGTAGGGGGAGCTGCTCTTGCCCGGGAAGGCAGCCACCGAATCGGTAAAAAAGTGAGCCACAAAGTGGAGGCTGCCCACTGGCTTCACGCGGCGCAGGCGTACCGGTTTCATGCCCAGGAAACCCACCAGCTCGTTGCCGTCCTCGCGCACGCGCAGCACCGGGCCGCTGTCTTCGTCCTCGGGGACGGGTTTGAGGTCGGCTTCGGTGGTCAGCTCCACGGCCACGTCCTGCGGCTCGCCGTCGGGGGCAATGTAGGCTTCGTAGAGCCGTGGCAGGTCGTCGGTGCTGCCCTCGGCGGGAATAGAGGTAAGGTGCAGAGTAAGGCTGTCGGTGGTGCCGGGCAGCAAGCCGCGGTACTGCCGGTACCAGGCCCCGGGCGGGTTAGCGGAGGCAGCTTCCGCAGTGGCGGCGGGCGCGGGGCGGCGGGCCTGGGTGGTGGCTTGCTTATCAGGTTGGGAGTTGCAGGCGGTCAGCAGTGCAGCGGCCCCAAGGACCCGGCTCAGCGAGGATAGGGAAGACATATGGTGTGGTGGATAGCGGCGTGGGCGTGGCGTTCGGTGCTACGTTGGCGGCAGCAAAGCTGGGCTAAGTAGCTCAATCAAAAAAATTTTACCGACGCATCCGACGGGTTTGCCGATCGATATGCCTCGTTGGTGGCGCAAGGAGCTTACCGTTGAGGCGCTGGCATAGGCAGGGTCAATAACCGCATCGGAGCTTTTATAGTATGTCTTGGGGAAATCCAACCGCAACCACACCACTTCCATGAGTTTTATTAAAGTAGGGCAAGACACCCAAGGCAACGATATCAACCTGTTTTACCAGGACTGGGGCCAGGGCGACCCGGTAGTACTGATTCACGGCTGGCCCGCCGACCACCAGATGTGGGAGCACCAGTCGCATACGCTGGCTCACTACGGCAAGCGCGTCATTGCCTACGACCGCCGCGGCTTCGGCAAGTCGGATAAGCCCTGGAACGGCTACGACTACGACACCTTAGCAGCTGACCTGAACGCCCTGCTCGAAGGCCTCAACCTGCAAAACGTGACGCTGGTGGGCTTTTCGATGGGCGGCGGCGAAGTGGCCCGCTACATGAGCCGCTACGGCGGCGCCCGCGTGAGCAAAGTGGCCTTTATTTCGGCCGTGACGCCTTACCTGCTCAAGACCGACGACAACCCCGACGGCGTCGGCAAGGACACCTTCGACGATATGGTAAAAAACCTGCGCAAGGACCGCCCCGACTTCCTGCAAACCTTCGGCAAGCAATTCTTCGGCGTGGGCGTGGTGAGCAAGCCCGTCAGCCAAGCCACACTGGACTGGATGCAGATGATCTGCCTGCAGGCCGCGCCGCACGCCACCGAAGCCTGCATCCGCGCCTTTAGCGAAACCGACTTCCGCCAGGACGTGCCGGCCATCCAGGTACCCACGCTCATCATCCACGGCACCAGCGACAAGACTGTGCCCGTGGATTCGAGCGGCGACCTACTGGCCAAGATGCTGCCCAACGCCACCTACATCCGCTACGACGGCGAGCCGCACGGCCTCTTCGCCACCGAAGATGGTAAGGACCGCCTGACTCAGGACCTGCTGAGCTTTACGGGCGCCAGTACTTCGCCCACGAGCACCGATGAGGGCGGCTACAACGCCGCCAGCCGCCAAGCATAACCACACCTGATTTCCCGCCGCCGCACGCCTCGTCAGAGCTATTCTGGCGGGGCGTGTTGCGTTATTGTGCCTGGCGTCGCAGTTGTTTCGTCGCCAAGACTAGAGCTAGCTCAGCTCCCCGTCCTCAGTTGAGGAGGGGCTGGTTGAAAGACTAGGGTTAAGGTTACTATCCGCCATCAGCCCGCGAGATGTTTCGGCTGCACTCGACATGACGATGACGAGCTTTGTCGGACGTTCTGATGACTGGCCAACCACCCCTAGCCCCTCCTCAGCTGAGGAGGGGAACTAACCTTAACTCTAGCTTTTGTGCTTAAACAGGGCAACAAAAAAACCGGGTAGCAGACGCTACGCCGGTTCAGTTGTTTAGATACGCGTGCCAGGTCTGGTCGATGGTGCCGGCACTGAGCTTGAGGAAACTGGCCAAGGTGGGTTTCTTGGGCTTTTGTCTGACGATCAGGCCGGCTTCCTCGGGCGTTTTGTGCCCCTTGGCGTGGTTGCAGCGGGCGCAGGCCGTCAGCAGGTTGCCCCAACTGGAGTCGCCGCCCCTACTCCTGGGCATCACGTGGTCCAGGGTTAGGTTTTTGGTGGAGCCGCAGTATTGGCACTCAAAGTTGTCGCGCTTCATGATGTTGTGCCGGCTCAGGGCAATGCCCTTGTACGGCACCCGCACGTAGCGCTGCAGTTTGATGATACTGGGTTTGGGAAATGCCTTCGACACGGTGCGCAGAAACGCGCCCTCCTTGTTGGCAATCAACTCGGCTTTGTCGAGGTAAAGCAACACGAAGGCCTTCTGCACGCTGCAAAGGGTAATGGCGGTATAGTCGCCATTCAGCACGAGCACTTTTTGGTCCATACGCACGATGGTGGTAAACGGCCGGAACTAGCGGTAAGCTAGGGGTTTCCGGCTGTTTACGCAACCGTCCCACGTGGAGGTTGGTTCATTTCAAGAAGCGGCTCCACAGGGGTATGAGCATAATAGCGGTACCACTGGCAGACTACGGCAGCACCGGCCGTCATTGCGAGCCGCGCGAAGCAATCCTTCCTTCAGTAGCACCGCCGACGCAATACTTATATGCCTCAAAGTCGGCAGCACGAAGCCGGCCCTGCACGAAAACGCAGACGCAAGTTTCGTGCAGGGCCGTTCTGGGTAGTGCCAGTTGAGCCGCTGTGCCTCGGGAGGAAAGATTGCCGCGCTTCGCTCGCAACGACTGCGGGCCGAACCGCTACTCGGGCAGCAGGCGCTTGATCAGGCGCAGCTTGTGGGTGTACTTCTGCCGCTGGCGGTTGTAGATGCCGTTGTGGTCGAGCGGGTCGATGCGCACCTCGCCGCTGGCGTGCAGAATCTGCTGGTCGTCGAGCACCATGCCCACGTGCACGATGTTGCCCTCCGCGTTGTCGAAGAAAGCCAGGTCGCCGGCCTGCGTCTGGGACACGAAGTGCACGATGCGGCCGTGGTCAATCTGCTGGCGCGCGTCGCGCGGGAGCTGCACGCCGATGAGGCCGTAGAGCTGCTGCATCAGCCCGGAGCAGTCGACGCCGAACAGGGTGCGGCCGCCCCACAGGTACGGCGCCTTCAGAAACAGCTGCCCGGCTTTGAGCAGCAGGGCCGTGCGTTTGTCGGTGGGGCCGTGCAGGCCGTGGCCGTTGAGCGGGTTGGTGGCGGCCCCGTTGTAGAAGTAGGAATCTTCGCCGAGGCGCAGGGTCATGCCGTCGAAAAACGGCAGACGGGCGCCCAGCGTGACGGGGATGCGCGCCGCCGAGCTGCTCACTACCTGCACCACATCGAGGCTGCGCGGGTGGTCCTGCGCGCTCCAGGCGGCCAGGTACTCAGCCGAAACGGGCTGGTGCTGCTTGAGGTCCATCCACCCGACGTAGTTATCGGCCGCGGTGCGGATTTGCTGCCAGTTGCCCTGGGCGAGCAGCACGCTGTAGCAGTCGCCAAAAATCAGCTGCGTTACGATTTCGGCTTTGTCCGAAGGCTCGGCGCGCACCGGCACGACGCTCAGAGCACAAATTCCGTGTTCCAATGATAATCAGGGGTAAATCAGCCTGCAAGGTACGGAAGGAAATGGTGCAGCAAGCAGCGCTGGCGGGGCCCTTAGCCATCATTGCGAGCAACGCGCGGCAACCGCCTTCCCCTCGCGGCACGTCGAGGCCACTCGCACTACCCCAAAACGGCCCCGCCCGAAACCTGAGCTGCAGGCTTCGGGCGGGGCCGTTTTTCGGTTGGCGGGTATTTTATCAGCGTTGTTACCAGAAGACGGATTGGCTAACGCCTTCCTGCGGTTGCCGCACGTTGCTCGCAATGACAGCGAGAGGAGCCGCTAGTACTGGCTGCGGTCCATTTCGCGCTTCACGTCGCGGGCTTTGATGTCCTCGCGCTTATCGAATAGCTTTTTGCCCTTCGCCAGGGCAATTTCCACCTTAGCAAAGCCCCGCTCGCCGATAAAAATGCGCAGCGGAATGATGGTCAGGCCCTGCTCCTGGCTTTTGTCGTGCAGCTGACGCATTTCCTTCTTGGTGAGCAGCAGCTGGCGCGGGCGGGTGGGCTCGTGGTTGTTGTAGGTGCCCTGGGTGTACTGCGCGATGGTCACCCCGTGCAGCCACAGGGTGCCGTTGCCTCCGAAGGTGCAATAACCGTCGGTGATGTTGGCGTTGCCCACGCGCAGGCTCTTGATTTCGGTGCCCACCAGCACCATGCCGGCGGTGTACTTGGCAAGGAAGGAGTATTCGTAGCCCGCCCGGCGGTTTTGGATATTGACGTTGCGCGGGGCGGTTTCTTTGGCTTTGGCCATGATATGGGTCGGGAGTCGCGGGGAGGATGAAAGCAGCGGTAGCGGCCGAGGCCGGCGTCATTCGTGTACGGATAATACGCAGGCAGCGGGCCGTTGGCGGGGCGGCAAAGGTAGCAGGGGCCTCCAGGGTTTCGCCCCGAAGGGCGGAGCGGCGGGGCAGCTGCCTTCTGCTGAAGGTGTTGGCGGCGCTTCTACTTATTAGTCTTCGGGCGGCTTGGGGTTCCCTTGTTGTGCCACCAGGCTGTGCATCATTGCCGCAAAGGATGGATAGAGCATTTTCATAGGAAGGGGCTCGTCGTAAAACAGCTCGTGGTCAAGCATCACAACGGGGCAATCCTTGTCGGGTTGATTCTGGTGGTTGGTGTCAAAGTAGACCACTCCCCAGTCGAAGTAGTCAGCAAACGGGATGTAGCCTTTCGCCACCAGGCTGGCCGACTCAGGGTATCCGAAGTAGTGGTCGAGCAGCCCTTTCTTCCACTCCCGAATGCTGTGGCGAAAGAAGGTAATGCCGTCGACCGGCAGCAACTCCCAAAAGTGCTGGTAGCCCAGGAACTGCTTGTACAACGCCGGATAACGCAGGTTTAGTCGGCTTTCCAGCTCTTCGATGTCTGCGGCGGTAACGGTGCTGGGTATGGCTTTCCAGGGCACGTTGCCTTCCTCGTCCTCCTCAGCGTCTTCCTGCATTTCCAGTGGAATCAACTCCTGCGGCCCGCGCATGATGGGAGTCTGCCTCAAGTAGTCCAGCGCATTATCGACAAACTGGTGAACTACATCGATATCGGCATCAGTCATCGGATTGACAGGTTTGGGCTTGTCTAGGTGGGCTCGGCTACCGGGTGCCAGAGCAAGCATGGCCGGCTGCTGGGTTTGCTTACGCCAGCTTCAGCCGCGGGTCGGGGCTGGCCAGCTGCGAGGCGAAGTCGCCGGCCTCGTACTGAAAGTGCGCTGCCATGGCAATCATGCCGGCGTTATCGGTGCAGTACTGGAAGGCGGGAATGAACACCTGCCAGCCCAGCTCCCCGGCCAGCCGCTGCAGCTCGGCGCGCAGGCCGGAATTGGCCGCTACGCCGCCGGCAATGGCAATGTTGGTCAGGCCGTAGTCCTTGGCGGCGCGGCGCAGCTGGCGCATCAGCGTCTGCAGGATAGTGTGCTGGATGCTGGCGCAGAGGTCGGGCAGGTTTTCCTCGATGAACTTGGGGTTCTGCTGCGTCTGCTGGCGCAGGAAGTACATCACAGCCGTTTTCACCCCGCTGAAGGAGAAGTCGTAGCCGGGCATCTGGTTTACCGGGAACGGGAAGCGCAACGGGTCGCCCTGCTGGGCCAGCTTGTCGAGGCGGGGGCCGCCGGGGTACGGCAGGCCGAGCAGTTTGGCCGTCTTGTCGAAGGCTTCGCCGGCGGCGTCGTCCTGCGTCTGCCCGATGATTTCCATCTCCATCGGGCTGCGCACCACCACCAGCTGGGTGTGGCCGCCGCTCACCGTCAGGCACAGGATGGGAAAGGCCGGCCGCGGCTCCTCAATGAAGTGCGCTAGAATGTGAGCCCGCATGTGGTTGACGGCAATCAGCGGCTTGCCCAGGGCCAGCGCGAAGCTTTTGGCAAACATGCCACCGACGAGCAGGGAGCCCAACAGGCCCGGCCCCTGGGTAAAGGCCACCGCGTCGAGGTCTTCCTTGTTGATGCCGGCTTTGGAGAGGGCAGCCTGCACCACCGGCAGAATGTGCTGCTGGTGGGCACGCGAGGCCAGTTCAGGAACCACGCCGCCGAATTGTTCGTGTACTTGCTGCGAGGCCACCACATTAGCCAGGATGTTGCCCCCGGCAATAACGGCCGCCCCCGTGTCGTCGCACGACGACTCGATGGCCAGAATGATTGGGCTTGGGTTCGTAGACATGAGTATTGAGAAGTGAGACGTGAGTATCAAGGAGAAACAGCCCGTCGAGCCGGCAGACTAGCCGCTGGTTTATCAGGCTGACTTCTCAGGTCTTCATACTCATGTCTAGCTTATTAGCTTTTTTTGCAGAATTTCCGTTCGGTTGGAGCGTATGAGCATCCATCCGGCCGGCGTTTACGTCTTGCTGCCGGGCGGCTTCGTGTCCGGCCCGTTTTTTACCACACCGCCCACAACCGCGTGCAAGTTATAAAGGCCATCCTGAAGGTGTTGCTGGGGCTCGTGCTCCTGCTGGCGCTGCTAGTGGGTGCGGCCGTGCTGGCCTTGCGCATTCCGGCGGTGCAAACGGAGGTAGCACAGCGGGCCACCGAAATCCTCTCCGACAAGCTGGACCAGCCCGTCAGCATCGGGCGCGTGGATATCCGGCCGTTTACCAAGGTGGTGCTGGAGCGGGTGCAGGTGCTCGACAAGCGCGGCGGCAACCTGTTCTACATCGGGGAGGTGGAGGCCGACATCAGCACGTTCTCGATATTCACCCCCAACAAGCTTTACCTCAGCAAGGTTATCCTCACCGAGCCCCGCTTCGAGCTGGTGACCTACCCCAACTCGCCCCACGAGCAAACCAACCTCGACGAGTTCCTGACGGCCTTTCAGCGCCTGCTCGGCGCCCCCGATACTACCAAGGTCAGCAAGCCTTTTGACTTCAAGGTGGAAGCGGTGGGGCTGCGCAACGCCCGCTTTGTACTCGACCGCAAAAACGTGCCGCGTGTGCCGGAGTACGGCAAGTCCATGGACTATGCCCACATGTACATCGACAGCGTGTACGCCGACCTCTCGCAGATCTGGTTTCGGGGCGACACCATCCACGCCCAGGTCGACGGGCTGCGCGCTATTGACCTACCGTCGAAAACGCGGCTGCGCGAGCTGACGGCCGGCATGACCTACGCCACCAAGTTCTGGGAGTTCGACAAGCTCAACCTGCGCGTGGGCCGCTCACACCTCGCCGATTACGTCCGCTTCGATTACCAGCACTTCCTGAATTTCACCGACTTCAACGACTCGGTGAAGGTGACGGCCCGGCTCAAGCCCAGCCGCGTGTACTCCGATGACATTGCCCTGTTTGCCCCGCAGCTCTGGGGCTGGGGCGAGCAGGTGCTGATTTCGGGCGAGGCCAAGGGCTACGTGCGCGACTTCGCGGCCAAAAACCTGGACCTGCGCTACAGCAAGGGGGGCACCCGCATCCTCGGCAACGTGTCGGCGCAAGGACTGCCCAACTGGCAGGAAACCTTCGCCGATCTGCGCCTGCGGCCCGGCACCGTGGTCAATCCCGTGGACCTGAAGCCGGTGCTGCCGGCCTCGGTGTACCCCTACTTCCAGCGCCTGGGCACCGTTACGCTGAACGGGCAATTCCTGGGGCTCTACAACGACTTCGTGGCCAACGGCGACTTCAAAACGCGGCTGGGCAACCTGACGGCCGACGTGAACCTGAAGTTCAGGAATGATCCGCGCAACTCCAGCTACGAGGGCACCGTGCGCACGGCCGGCTTCCAGCTGGGCAAGCTGCTCGGCGACGAGTCGCTGATCCGCGACGTGGCCGTGAATGGCAAAGTCTCCGGCGTGGGCTTCGACCCGGACGCGGCCCGCGTGCAGGCCAACGCCAACATTGCCTCGGTGTGGGTGAGAGGCTACCGCTACCGCAACATCGTGGTGACCAATGGCCGCCTGACGCGGCAAGAGTTCGACGGACGCGTGAGCATCAACGACCCCAACCTGCAGCTCGTGGGCGAAGGCACCGTGAACTGGGCCCGCGGCAAGCAGGCCTTCGACCTGGTGAGCAGCGTGCGCCACGCCAACCTGCAGGCGCTGGGCATCATCAGCCAGCCGCTGGTGCTGAGCACCCAGGCCGATGTCCGCTTTCAGGGCCTGACACTGGACGAGCTGCTAGGTCGCATTCATCTGCGCGACACCCGCCTGACCCTGCAGGGCCGCACCGTACACCTCGACACGCTGGACCTCTTGGCGACCCGCCGCGAGGGCGACCGGCTGCTGGCCATGCGCTCCGAAGCTTTCCGCCTGCGGGCCCGCGGCAACTACCAGTTTTCCCAGGCCCTGCGCGACGTGCAGCGCCTGGTGGAGGAGTACCGCCTGAATTTCCAGGGCGACGCGGCCGCTACGGCCGCCTATTACCGCCGCAAGCGCCGCGAAGCCACCCCCGACTACAACATCAACCTCTCGCTGGATTTGCGGCGGCCCAACCCGCTGCTGCACGTCTTCATGCCCCAGCTGACGCTCAGCGACTCCACCCACGTGGAGGGCTCGTTCCGCAACGGGGCCACCTCCATTCTGCAGCTGGGCGGCTCGGCCCGCGCGGTGCAGTACGACAGCATCCGGGCCGAGCAGGTGTCCTTTGACCTGCTCACCTCCAAGCTGCCCGATGCTCCGGACGTACTGGCCCAGGCCAGCGTGACCAGCACCCGGCAGCAGTTGCCGGGGCTGGGCCGCACCGAGCAGTTTTATGTGGAAGGCGTGTGGGACCAGGACAAAATCAACTTCTCCTCCTCGCTGGCCCAAACGGGCACCACCAACCGCGCCCAGATCAACGGGGCGCTGGATTTCCTGCCCAACGCGGTGCAGATCTTGTTCCGGCAGTCGGGCGTGAACCTGCTGGGGCGCGAGTGGATCATTGCCCAGGACAACGCCATTGTTATTGCCGGCGGCGGCCACGAAATCACGGTGCCGAACTTCTCGCTCTCCAATGGTCCGCAGCAGATTCTGGCCACGGGTGAGGTGTCGGAAGACCCGGCGCGCAGCCTGCACCTGGAGGTAAAGAACCTGGAGCTGGCCACGCTTTCGCCCCTGACCAACCAGAACATGCGCGGCCGCGTGAATGCCACCGGCGACGTGCGCGGGGTGTTCGGGCAGCTGGTCACGGCTGCCCGCCTCACCGTCGATTCGCTGTACTTCGACAACACGCTCATCGGCAACGTGGCCGGCGTGGCCAGCTGGGACAACCAGGCCTCGCGCCTCGGCACCAACCTCTCGGTGACGCGCGACGGGCAGAACGTGCTGAGCGTGGCCGGCACCATTGCGCCCACCGGGGCGCCGCAGGACCAGCTTAACCTGACCGGTGCCCTGAACGACGCGCCGCTGAAGCTGGCCGAGCCCTTCCTGGCCGGCGTACTGACCAACCTGGGTGGCACCGGCCGCGGCACCCTGCGCCTTACCGGGCCTTTCGCGGGGCCCTCGCTACGCGGCACCGTGGACGTGACCAGGGGCCAGCTGACCTTCGCCTACCTGAACACGACCTACACCTTCGACGACCAGATTCGCTTCTTCGAGGACCGCATGGTGTTCCGCAGCATCAAGCTGCGCGACGTGCTCGGCAACCAGGGCACCCTCGACGGCACCATTTATCACCAGGGCTTCCAGAACATGCGCCTGGCCCTGAAGGCCAACTTCCGCCGCATGCAGGTGCTCAACACCACGCGCCGGCAAAACGAGCTGTACTTCGGCACGGCCTTCGCCACCGGCGACGCCACCGTGACCGGCCCCACCGACAACCTCGTCATCAACGTGCGGGCCCGTAGCGAAGCCGGTACGCGCCTGTCGCTGCCGCTGGACAACGCCACCACGGTGCAGCAGGCCAGCTACATCAAGTTCGTCAACCACAACCGCTCCGACACCGTCCGCACCGATACCACGGCGGCCAAGCCGGCGGTGGATTTGTCGGGCATTATGCTCAACGCCACCTTCGACGTGACGCCGGACGCCTACATGGAGGTGATTCTGGACGAAACCACCGGCGACGTTATCCGCGGCTCGGCCACGGGGCAGCTGCGCATGAACATCGACACGCGCGGCGAATTCAACATGTACGGGCAGCTGGAAGTGGTGCGCGGGGCCTACAACTTCACCTTGCAGGGCTTGGTTAATAAGGAGTTTCAGGTGCGCCCCGGCGGCACGCTCACCTTTAACGGCGACCCGATGCAGGGCCAGATGGACGTGACGGCGGCCTACACCCAGCGCACCTCGCTGGCCCCGATCTTGGGCGGCAGCGCCGGCTCCGACGGCTCCAGCGGCATTCAGGCCTACGCCAGCGTAACGGCCGTGATGCACCTGACGGGCGACATGCTGCTGCCCCGCATTCAGCTTGGGCTGGAGTTCAACGATGCGCCCTCGTCCATCGAAGGCCAGCTGACCTCTTTCCTCTCCAACATCCGCAACGACGAGCAGGAGCTGAACCGGCAGGTATTCTCCCTGCTGCTGTTCCGCCAGCTTACTTCCATCGGCGGCTTCAGCAACGCCGCCCTGGCTACGGGCAGCAGCGCCGTGCAGAACAGCTTGGGCCAGATTCTGTCGACGCAGCTCGGGCTGCTGACCTCGCAAATCGACCAGAACCTGGAAATTGCCTTCAACTTGGACGGCGTGAGCGAGGAAGAGCTGCGCAACCTGCAGGTACGCCTGAGCTACAGCCTGTTGCAGGGCCGCTTGCGCGTAACGCGCTTCGGCGGCATCACCAACAACACCACTACCAACAACGGCACGCCCACGCCCGGCCCCCAAACCTCGCTCATCGGCGACCTGGGCCTGGAGTACTTCGTGCGGCAGGACGGCAAGTACCGCGTGCGCCTGCGCTACGAAACCACGCCGCGCGAGTACACGGCCGCCATCACCGCCAACCAGGCCCGCGCCGGCCTTTCGGTGGTGCAAACCGAGCAGTTCGACAACCTCACCGAGCTCTTTGCCCGTAAGCGCCTGCGCCGCCGCGAGCAGGCCCGCCGCAAGGCCCGCGAACAGCTCATCATCGACGATGACCCGCGCACGGCGCTTTGACGGTGAACTAGTGAGATGGTGAGCTAGTGAGTCTGATGTTCCTACGGAACGGCACTCGCTAGTTCACCATCTCACTAGTTCACAACTTACCTTTACGCTTCCATGCCCCAGTTTCGCCCTGCCCGTAAGAAAAAACTCGGTTCGTACCCGCATACCATGGTGGTATTCAGCATCACCATGGCGCTGCTGGTCATCGGGCTGTTCGGGCTGCTGCTGGCGCACGCGCACAAGCTTTCGGAGGCGGTGAAGGAAAACCTGGAAATGCAGGTGTACCTGGAGCGCGACCTGCCCGAAACCCAATTGCTGCGCCTGCAGCGCACCCTGGCCCAGAAGCCCTACATCGCCTACCGCGACGAGCAGCCGCAGGTGCGGTTTCTGTCGAAGGAGGAGGGCGCGCGGCAGTTTGTGGAGCTGACGGGCGAGGAGTTTCAGCAGTTTCTGGGCGACAACCCGCTGCGCGACGCCTATATCCTGCGCATCAACCCGGAGTACGCCGATTCGGTGCAGCTGCGCCGCATCAGCCAGGATCTGCGCCAGCAGCAGGGCGTGTACGAAGTAACCTACGTGCAGAGCCTGATCAGCTCCATCAACCAGAACGTGCGCAAGGTGAGCCTGCTGCTGCTGGGCTTCGCCGTGCTACTGACGCTGGTGGTAGCGGTGCTGATCAACAACACCATCAAGCTGGCCCTGTTCTCGCAGCGCTTCCTCATTCGCTCCATGCAGCTGGTGGGCGCCACGCCGTGGTTTATCCAGAAGCCGTTTTTGCGCCGGGCCACCTGGCAAGGTATCATCAGCGGAGCGCTGGCGGCCTTGCTGCTGCTGGCCCTGCTGCAGTACGCCTACTACCAGCTGGACGAGCTGCGCCTGCTGCGCGACGACCGGCTCATCGGGGCCATGCTCGTGGCGTTGCTGGTGCTGGGCGGCGTTATCGGCTTCTTCAGCTCGTACCGGGCCGTGCGCAAATACCTGCGCATGTCGCTGGATGAATTGTACTAGGAATGCTAGCAGGATGAGCTTTTCAGCCCTGTTACTTGCTGCCCGGGCAACCCTAAAGCGGTAGCTTTGCATCTGCGGACTGCACCCGCCTTGCAGCGGTCTGCCGTCCGGCCTTCACTTTTCCGTATTTCCCGACTTATGTCTGCTACTCCTCCCCGTTTCGCCTTCGGGCCGCGCAACTACCGCCTGATGTTTATCGGGCTTGCCTTACTGGCGGCTGGTTTTATCACCATGAGCCTCGACGGGGCCGACTACGGCGAAGGATTTCTGGGCCTGACGCTCGGGCCGCTGCTGCTGGCGGCCGGCTTCGTGGTGGAGTTTTTTGCCATCATGGCCAAATCGGGTCCGGCCCCCGTGGCCCCGTCTACCGCTGAGGCCACCGGCACGTCCTTCGCCCCGACGGCGGCTCCCACGCCGCCCACGTACCAGCGCCGCTAACCGCTTCGGATGAACTACTGGCATGCCCTGCTGCTCGCTATTGTCGAGGGCTTAACCGAGTTTTTGCCCGTGTCCAGCACTGGGCACATGATTATTGCCTCCGCCCTGCTAGGCATTCCGCCCACGGCCTTCACCAAGCTCTACCTGGTGGTTATCCAGTTCGGGGCTATTCTGTCGGTGCTGGTGGTGTACTGGCGGCGCTTTTTCCAAAGCTTTGATTTTTACCTGAAGCTGCTGGTAGCCTTTCTGCCCATCGTGGTGGTAGGCTTGCTGCTGAAAAAGCACATCGACGCTTTCCTGGAATCGGTCACGACGGTGGGCGTTACGCTGCTGCTCGGCGGTATCGTGCTGGTCTTCATCGACAAGTGGTTTCCGCAGGAAGACCCGCAGCACCACGGCCACCCCGTCACCAATCCCGGCTGGCGGCAGGCCTTCATCATCGGCTTGTTTCAGTGTATTGCCGTGGTACCGGGCGTGAGCCGCTCGGCGGCTACTATCATCGGCGGCCTGACGCAGAAGCTCACCCGCCGCGCCGCCGCCGAGTTTGCCTTCTTCCTGGCCATGCCCACCATGGCCGCTGCCGCCGCCAAGGACCTGCTGGATTACTTTCAGGAAGGCCACGTGCTGACGGCTAACGACCTGAAGCTCCTGGCGTTCGGCAACGTGGTGGCCTTTGTAGTAGCCCTGCTGGCCATTCGCTTTTTCGTGAACTTCGTGGCGCGCTACGGCTTCCGGGCGTTTGGCATTTACCGCATCATCGTGGGCCTGATCATCCTGACCATGATCGGCCTGAGCATTCCCCTGAACCAGCTATGAGCCACGCGCAGCCTCCCCGCAAGCCGCAGCGGCCCCAACCCGAGCAAGAACCTGGCGAGGTACTGCTCATCGACAAGCCGCTGCGCTGGACGTCGTTTGACGTGGTGAAGAAGGTGAAGTACGCCTTGAAGCCGCGCAAAATCGGCCACGCCGGCACGCTGGACCCGCTGGCTACCGGCCTGCTGATCCTGTGCACGGGCAAGAAAACCAAGACTATCGACCAGATTCAGGCGCAGGAAAAGGAGTACACCGGCATCTTCCGCCTGGGCCAGACCACGCCGTCGTTTGACTTGGAAACCGCCGTGGACAGCGAGCAGCCCTGGGAGCACCTCACCCGCGAGCAGCTGCTGGCCGCTGCTGCTAAGCTTACGGGCCTGATCGAGCAGACGCCGCCGCTGTTTTCGGCCGTGAAAATCAACGGCGAGCGGGCCTACGAAGTGGCCCGCCGCGGCGACGTGGCCGAAATCAAAAGCAAAACCGTCGATATCAAAGCCTTCGAACTGCCCGAAATCGACGGACCGAACGTGCACTTCCGCATCGTGTGCTCCAAGGGCACCTACATCCGTAGCCTCGCCCGCGACTTTGGCGAGCTGCTGGGCTGCGGCGCCCATCTGACGCAGCTGGTGCGCACGCGCATTGGCGAGTACCGCCTGGAAAATGCGCTGTCCATGGCCGATATCGAAGCCCAGCGGCCGCCCCGCCCCGAGGGCGAAGCCGAGCGGCCGCGCCGGGCGCGCATGCCCCGCGTCGAGCGCCGCGCCGGCATCGAGCACTACGATGCGACGCAGCAGGCGCCTGATGCGGGCGCTGAGCAACCGGCGCAGCAGTAGCGTCCCAACAACAAGCCCGCGCCCTGGCGCGGGCTTGTTGTTGGGACGCATCCATCAGCCCAGCACGGGCAGCGACAAAGGGCAAATGCTCCCGTAACGACGATTAGCCCGCGCCACGGGCGGGCCTACAGCCGTTCGTGCCTACTTTCGCGCCGCCAAAACCCTTTCCGACGCCTTTTCTCTGCCGGCTGCTGTTGACCCTCCTTTCGCAATCCGCGTACTCAGTGCAATCAGCCGTAATCCGCGATTCATGCAAGTAGTCCGTGACCCCGCCGCCTTTCCGCGTCTGACCAACGCCGTAGTGACCAGTGGCACCTTCGATGGCGTGCACCTGGGCCACCAGAAAATTCTGCAGCGTCTGCAGGAAGTAGCCCGCCAGACCGGCGGCCCCAGCGTGGTCATCACCTACTGGCCGCACCCGCGGCTGGTGCTGGCCCCGCCGCCCTCCCACCCCGAGCCCAAGACGCTGTACTTGCTCAATACGCTGGAAGAGCGCATCGAAAAGCTCGATGCCTACGGCGTGGACTACCTGCTGATTGTGCCCTTCACGGAGGAGTTTGCCGGGTGGAGCTCCGAGCAGTACATCCGCGAGCTGCTGCTCGATACGGTGGGCACCAGCAAGCTCGTCATCGGCTATGACCACCGCTTCGGCAAAAACCGCGAAGGCAGCTTCGAGTACCTGCAGCAACACGCGGCCGAGTACGGGCTGGAAGTGGAGGAAATCCCGCGCGCCGACGTAGATGCAGTGGGCGTGAGCAGCACCCGCATCCGCCGCGCCCTGGAAGTGGGCGACGTGGGCACAGCCAACCGCTACCTCGGCTACGACTACCCCTTTACCGGCACGGTGGTGCGCGGCCAGCAGCTCGGGCGCACGATTGGCTACCCCACGGCCAATATTCAGTGCGAAGAAACGTTGAAGCAGGTGCCGGGCCGCGGCGTGTACGCCGTAATGGCCACCACGGCGGCGGGCACCCGGCACCCGGCCATGCTCAATATTGGCGTGCGGCCCACGGTGGGCGGCAGCCTGCAGGAAACGGTGGAGGCGCACTTGCTCGACTTCGACGGCGACCTGTACGACCAGCCGCTGACCGTGCAGTTTGTGAACCGCCTGCGCGATGAGCAGAAGTTCAGCGGCCTCGACGCGCTGAAGGCCCAGCTTGCCCTCGATGCGGATGCGGCCCGCCAGCACTTGGTGGGCGGCTAACGGGCCCGCTTTTTGCACCACCCTCCTTGCATGAATTACTTCCGACTTCTTTTCCTGGCGAGTTGCTGGCTTCTGGTCAGCACCGCCGCCCAGGCCCAGGGCAAACTCAGCGGCGTGGTGCTCGACTCGCTCACGCAGCAGCCACTGGAATTCGCCAGCGTGTTTCTGGCCAACACCACCTTCGGCTCGTCGACCAACGAGCAGGGCAAATTTGAAATCAACCGCGTCCCGGCCGGCACCTACGATTTGGTGTGCTCCTACGTGGGCTACCGCCTCACCAAGCAGAGCCTGACGGTGAACGGCCCGCAGCAGCTGACCTTGCTGCTGGCGCCCGTGGGCAACAAGCTGGGCGAAGTGGTTATCAAGCCCGAGCCCAACAAGCCCGAGGAGTACCAGCAGTTTTCGACGCTGTTTCTGGGTGGCACGGCCTTCTCCGAGCAGTGCCACATCAACAACCCCGAGGCCATTCGCGTCTTCTACGACGAGGAGGAACACACCCTCACGGCCCGCGCCAAGGAGTACGCGGAGGTGCAAAACGACGCGCTCGGCTACCGCCTGAAGTACTACGGGCTGGAATTCTCCTACGACACCGACGACCGGTCTGTCTCTTACTACGGCCAGCCGGTGTTCGAGGAAATGAAGCCCAAGGACGAAGCGCAGCGGCAGCTGTGGGCCGCCAACCGCCTGACGGCGTACAAGGGCTCCTTCATGCACTTCCTGCGCAGCGTGTACCGCAACAAGCTGCGCACCGAGAACTTCATGGCCCAGCAGATCAAGATAACGGTGAACAAGCGCTTTGGCCTGACCGACAGCCTGCGCCAGGTGATGCTGGAGCGCCACCCCGACGGCAGCGACCTGACCAAAGCCGAGAAAGACTCGCTGGACCTCTGGAGCCGCTCGGGCCCGATCTACGCCACGCTCAACCCGGCGGCCCTGCCCATCGACAGCATCCGTCGCGTATCGCCCGACGGCAAGCACGTGTACCTGCGCTTCACCGGCGAGCTGCAGGTAGCCTACTTCGGCGAAAAGGCCGATTCGCGCTACAAGCGCACGATGTCGTCCCTGGGGCCGTCGCGCACGCCCTATCCCACGCCCCGGCAGGTGTCGCGCCTGCGCCTGAACGGCCGGCAGGCCGAAATTCAGGCCGACGGTTCGCTGCTGAACCCCCTGGATGTGTCGGTGGGTGAATACTGGGGCTTCGAGAAAATCGGCGAATTTTTGCCTTTCGACTACGTAGTGCCGACCGCCACCGCGGCGCCCGCGCCCAAGCGGCCCAATAACTAGTTTCGGCCTTTGCTTATGCCGACTGCCCGCGGCCCGTGGCTTACTCCCGGGGCGCGGGCAGTCGGGCGTTTAAAGCGGGCGTTATCTGCGGTGCCTATGGCCTGACCGGCTTTCCGCCAAACGGCTAGTCTAGAAGATCTGTGAGCCGTCACGGAAAGATGGCAAAGGCTCAGCAGGACGCGCTTCTGTTTGCTGCCCGCATACCCTAGCAGTCAGGCAGTACACGCCTATTTTGCGTGGAAAAAGAATAATATTCGTTGTCTTAATCGTAGCGGGGGGCGTTGCATTATCAGAGCAGGGCAACCATTAATTCCTCTTGTAGCCTCCGGATTTGTATGGCACATATTTTACGCTTTATCCGGCCGCTGACCTGGCTGTTGCTCTTCAGCGGCAGCACTTTGCAGCTAAGTGCGCAAAACGCCGGCTGGGAACAATCCTACGGCACTTCCGCGCCCGAAACCTGCACGCAGACCCTGCGTCAGCCCGACGGCAGCTACCTGCTCATCGGGGAAAGCGGCTCCTACGCAGCCCGGCGCCTGTACCTGCTGCTCACCACGGCCCACGGCCGGCAGCTGTGGGAGCGGCACGTTGCCATTCCGGGGCTGTCTGGTTTCGTGCTCCGCAAGGCTACGCAGAACAATGCGGGCGACCTGCTCCTGGCCCTCTACACCGAGGGCATCGAAGGGCAGACGAATTACCTGGTGCAAACGAGTGCTACCGGCGTCACGCGCTGGATGCGCACCTTTCCGCCGACGGCCGATCTGCGCTGGGCGCAGGACCTGGCCCCCAGTCCCAATGGCGGCTTTATCGTGGGCATGAACTCGCTCACCGGCGCGGCCCTACTCTACCTCGCCGCCGACGGCACGCAGCTGCGGCAGCAGCCCATCAATGCCTCGCTGGCCACCGACCGCACCTGGATTGAGAAAATCTTCCCGGTGCCGGGCGGCATGCTCTTGTCGGTGCGGACGGGAATACAATCGGCTGGGCCGCAGGCTAAGCTGGTTTTTTACTCGTACGAAGGCACCCGCGGCCCGGAAACGACTCTGCCGAACGTCGACCCGGCCTACGGGCTGGTGCCGCTGGGAGGCAATGACTACCTGGCGCTGGGGCAGAAGGTGCACCGGTTTACGCTCGGCCAGAATACTGTGCAGTGGACCAGTCAGCTTTCGGCCGAACAAGGCATTTTTATGGCCCGCTACGGCGTGCTGACGCCTACCGGCAGCTGCCTGCTGTACGGCAGCTCCATTTTGGGCAGCCACGTGGCCCGGCTGCATCTGCTGCTGCTCGACGTGACTACCGGCCTGCTGCAGGAGCCCAGCAGCTCCGGCAACCAGGCCGTCGTCACGCTGTGCGCGGGCCTGCACCTGGGCCTGGGCGGCCTGTTTGCCGAGCCCGGCACGGGCGCGTACGTGGTAACCGGCTCGCGCGAAAGCGGGGCCGAAACCGAGGAAGTGTTTATGCGCGGCGGTTCGTTGGCCGACTTGGCTGCCCCCGTTCCCGCGACCATGCAGGCCTGGCCCAACCCCGCAGCGGATGCCGACGAGCTGCACGTGCAGGGGAGCGTTGCCGCGAGCGGCCCCCTGGCGCTGTACGATACGCAGGGGCGGCAAGTAAAATCCTGGCCGGCGGCGTCCACTGGCGCGGCCCGGCTCTCGCTACGGGGCGTACCGGCCGGGGTATATACCCTCGCCGGCACCGACGGCAAAGGACGCCCGGCGCGCATACGCATCTTCAAGCGGTAACCTCGGCAGCTCAGGCGAATGGCCACCAGACTCTATTGCCGCGGTCTTCTGCTGCTGTTGTGGCTGGCCGCCTGCGTCCTGGCGCGGCCGGCAGTGGCCCAAACCACCATCACCGGCGAAGTACGCGACTCCGTGACGCAGGCGCCGCTGCCCTTCGCCAGCGTGTTTTTGGCCAATACCACCCGCGGCACCACTACCGATGAAGCCGGCCGGTTCCAGTTGTCGAACGTACCGGAGGGCAGCTACGACGTGATAGTATCATACCTGGGCTACCGCCTGGCCACGCAAAGCGTGCTGGTAGGCAAGCAGCCAGTGAGCGTGCAGTTGCGGCCCGCCCCGGTCAGCAAGCAGCTGGCGGGCGTGGTCATCCGGGCCCGGCGCCACCGCAACCGCCCCGAGGACTACCAGGTCTTTGCCGACCTGCTGCTGGGGCGCACAAGCTTTTCGCGTCAGTGCCGCATTCGCAACCCTGACGGTGTGCGCGTAGACTTCGACATGAAATCCAGCGAGCTGACGGCCGAAGCGCCGGAGTACCTGCAGGTCGACAACTTCGCGCTGGGCTACCGCATCAGGTTTTATGGCCTGCACCTGAGCTACCAAAGCCAGTTGCTGGCGTACTATGCCTGGCCCGTGTTTGAGGAATTGCCGACGCGCAGCGCGGCGCAGCGGGCCCGGTGGGCCGCCAACCGGCGCCGCGCTTATTTTGGCTCCCTGACGCATTTTCTGCGCTGCGTGCGCACCGACCGGCTAGCCGAGGAAGGCTTCGTGGCCAACCGGCTGCGGCGCGTGCCTAACCCGCGCTGGGTACGCGCCGATAGCGCCCTGAAAGCGCAGCGCCAAGCCCACGCAGGCAAGGTATGGTACCCCAATGACTCGCTGATGCGCTTGTACTCGCAGGAGCCGCAGCAGCTGGGCTACCTCTACACCCGCCCCCTGCCCGCCGACAGCCTCCGCCGCGTGCTGCCGGGCGGTGAGCAGGTACAGCTGTACTTTCCGCACCTGACGCAGGTGACTTACTCCGGCGAGCAGCCCGATCCGGCCTACACGCCGCGCCCCGGCACGGGGCAGGCCGCGGCGCAGCCCAATGAGCAAATCTCGGTGCTGCACCTGATTGGCCCGCAATCCATCATTTCGCCTTCGGGCCAGCTGCAGAACCCGTTGGCGGTGTTTACGGAAGGCTACTGGGGCTTTGAAAAAGTGGGCGAGCTGCTGCCCTTCGACTACGAACCCGCCTTGGTGCCCGTGGTCATTGGGGGTGCGGGCAAGAAAGAGTAGGTTTGCGCAGGCCGCGCGGCGTTGCCGCGCGGCCTTAGCCTCGCTCTTTCCCCATTCCCAACCTCTATGATCAATAAAGTAGTGGCCGACGCGCAGGCCGCGCTGCAGGGCCTCACCGACGGCATGACGCTGATGCTCGGCGGCTTCGGCCTGTGCGGCATTCCCGAAAACAGCATTCAGGAAATCCTGCGCCTGGGCGTCAAGAACCTGACGTGCATCTCCAACAACGCCGGCGTCGATGACTTCGGCATCGGGCTCCTGCTGCAGCAGCGGCAGGTGAAGAAGATGATTTCCAGCTACGTAGGCGAAAACGCCGAGTTTGAGCGGCAGCTGCTCTCGGGCGAGCTGGAAGTAGAGCTGATTCCGCAGGGTACGTTGGCCGAACGCTGCCGCGCCGGCGGGGCGGGCATTCCGGCCTTCTATACCCCCGCGGGCTACGGCACGGAAGTGGGCGAAGGCAAGGAAAGCCGCGAATTCAACGGCAAGATGTACCTGCTGGAAACCGCCCTGCACGCCGATTACGCCCTGGTGAAAGCCTGGAAGGGCGACACGGCCGGCAACCTCATCTACAAGGGCACGGCCCGCAACTTCAACCCAATGATGGCCACGGCCGGCAAAATCACGGTGGCGGAAGTGGAAGAACTGGTGCCCGCCGGCGAGCTGGACCCCAACCAGATTCACACACCCGGCATCTACGTGCAGCGCATCTTCCAGGGCAAGGACTACGAGAAGCGCATCGAGCAGCGCACCGTGCGCGCCGCCGCGCAGTAACCCGCCCCATCTTCCGAAAGCTATGAAACAGGCCGCTTCCGTTCTATTGCTTGCCCTGGTACTCGGCCACGGCGCCGTGGCCCAAACGTCCGCGCCGGCCAAAAAGGCCAAGCGCACCGCCGCGCCTGCGCTGGTAGCGCAGCCCCGCCCCCAGCCCGGCCTCGACCAGCTCCTGCAGGAGTACACGAGCACGGAGCGGGAGCCCGGCGCTATTGCCCTGGTGGCGCAAAACGGCAAGGTTATCTACTGCCGGGCCTTCGGCTACGCCGACGTGGCGGCCAAAACGCCGCTGCAGCCCGACGCCATTTTCCGCATTGCCTCGCAGACCAAGGCTGTGGCCAGCGTGGGGCTGATGCTGCTCTACGACGAGGGCAAGTTTCAGCTCGACGACCCGGTGAGCAAGTACCTGCCGGCTTTTGCTCACCCGCAGGTGCTGGCTTCGTTCAACCCCAAAGACTCCAGCTACACCACCGTGCCGGCCCGGTCGGAAATAACCATTCGGCAGCTGCTCACGCACACCTCGGGGCTGGGCTACCCGGTTATCGGCAGCCCGGAAGCCCGTGCCATCTATGCCAAAGCCGGTATTCCGAGCGGTATCGGCACGCCCGGTGGGCTGCTGGCTACCTCGATGGACAAGCTCGGCGCTTTGCCGCTGCTGCACCAGCCGGGGGAGCGGTTTACCTACGGGCTGAGCGTGGACGTGGTGGGCCGGCTGGTGGAAGTGCTCAGCGGACAGCCGCTCGATGCGTTCTTGCGGCGGCGCCTGTTTGAGCCGCTGGGTATGCGCGACACCTACTTCTACCTGCCCGCCGACCGGCAAAACCGGCTGGCCGTGCTCTACACCGAAGACGCGCAAACGAAAAAGACGGTGCCCATGCCGGCCACGGGCAACATGACGCCGGACTACCCCAAAGCGGCCGGCACGTACTTTTCCGGCGGCGCGGGCCTCTCGTCCACCATCGATGACTACGCCGTGCTGCTGCAGATGCTGCTCAACGAGGGCGAGTACGGCGGCCGGCGCCTGCTGCAGCCCGCCACCGTGCGCCTGATGACCACCAACCAGATCGGGGCCCTCGAACAGGGCGGCAACAAGTTCGGCCTGGGCTTCAGCATCACCACGGCGGCCACGGCCGCGAAATCCGGCCTTTCGGAAGGCAGCTACGAGTGGGGCGGCATCTTCGGCACCACCTACTGGGTCGACCCCAAGCTGAAGGTGGTGGCCCTGCTCTACACCCAGAAATACCCCAACACCACCGCCCGCGACCTGCCCGCCAAGTTCAAGCAGCAGGTGCGGCAGGCGGTAACGGCCGCGTCGGCCCCCTCGACCAACTAACCTCTGCTCCCACCTCCATGCTTGATAAACACGGCATTGCCCGGCGCATCGCGCAAGAAGTAAAAGACGGCTACTACGTCAATCTCGGCATCGGCATTCCCACGCTGGTGGCCAACTATATACCCCAGGGCATCAACGTGGTGCTGCAATCCGAGAACGGGCTGCTGGGCATGGGCCCCTTCCCCACCGACGCGGAAGTCGACCCAGACCTGATCAACGCCGGCAAGCAGACCGTGACCACGCTGCCCGGCTCCTCGCTCTTCTCCTCGGCCGAGTCGTTTGCCATGATTCGCGGGGAACACGTGGACCTGACCATTCTCGGCGCCATGGAGGTATCCGAGCGCGGCGACATTGCCAACTGGAAGATTCCGGGCAAGATGGTGAAGGGCATGGGTGGCGCCATGGACCTAGTGGCATCTGCCAAGAACATCATCGTAGCCATGCAGCACGTGGCCAAGGACGGCTCCTCCAAGCTGCTTACCGACTGCACTCTGCCCATCACCGGCCTGCGCTGCGTGAAGAAAATCGTGACCGAGCTGGCCGTGCTCGACGTGACGCCCGACGGCTTCGTGCTGCGCGAGCGGGCGCCGGGCGTGACGGTGGAGCAGATTCAGCAGGCCACCGCCGGCAAGCTCGTCATTCCGGCGGCCGGTGTGCCCGAAATGACGGGTGTGTAGCGCCCAGCTGCCAACCAACCCTGACGAAAAGGCCCGCTGCGGATTCGCAGCGGGCCTTTTCATTGGCAGAGCTATTGGATAATGACCCGTTGGGCCGGCAGCGGCTCCCCGTTGGGCAGCCAGATGCGCAGCAAATACAGCCCCGCGGCCCGACCAGCGGTAGGCAGTTGCCACTCGCCACTGCGGGCAGCGCGCAGGCTGCCGGCCTGCGCGGCCACGCGCTGGCCCACGGGCGAAAGCCACTCCACGCGCGTTTTGGCGGCGTCGGTGCCGGCAGGCAGCTTCACCGTAAGCAGATGGCCGGCGGGCACCGGGTTGGGCCACAGCTCCACCCGCGAACGGGCGGCCGCAGCCCGGGCGGGCAGCGCCGTAGCCGACTGCACGCAGAGGGTAAAGTCGCCGATGACGTTTTGGCCCGACGAGCCATTGGCCACGGCCAAGTAGTACGGCTGGCCCGGCGTGAGGGCGTCGAACAACACGGTGCCCAGCGCCCGCGGCGCCAGGTTTTCCACGATGGTGTTTTGGCAGCTCACTAGCTGCAGCGGGCCGCTGCAGGTGCCGCCAGCCGTAACGGGGCGATATAGGCGGGCCGAGGCTACTGTGACGTCTTCGCAGCGCAGGGTGAAGGCCGTGCTGGTGGGCACCACGCGGTACCACACATCCACCGCGCCGGTGTACCCGCAGTTGGATACCGGCATGCGCACCCCAGGCGTGGTGGTGGAGCTGCTGGCGCCGGTGGTGGTACCCGCTACCGGCGCAGTGCATTGCCCGGAGGCGTCGAGGGCCAGGGGCAGCGCCCCGCAGGGTTCGTCGTTGGTGATTACGGAGCGCAGGCAGAGCGTGAAGCGCAGGCCCGGCTCCGGGTCGGGCAGGGTGCTGAAGATGCGCACGTAATAGGTGCGGCCCGGCACCAGGAAGTTGGAGCCGATCCGGGGACTGGTGACGCGGATGCCACCGGTCCACGACGTGGCCCCGGCGGAGCTCTGCGTGGGCGATTCGCGTAGCTCCATGCCGCCCTGCAGCACCTGGTCGCCGCGCAGATACAGGACCATGCCCGAGGATGTGCGGCCCGCCGGTGCGGCCGGCGCCACGAAGCTGAACCACACGTCACGCTGCGGCGCGTTGGTGCCGCTCGGCGGAATCGAGACCGTGGCCCCGTCCAGGGTAAAGGCCGTGGGGCTGGTGCACTCCCCGGCCGACTGCGACATGGTCAGCGGCAAAGCGCCGGCAGCTTCGTCATTGGCTGGTGCCGGCCAATCGTTCAGCGCTATTTCGAAGGTAGCTTCGCCATCGGGCTTGGTGGCGGTAGGCCAAGCCACCGTCAGCACCCGCACCCAGTACGTGCGGCCCACCGTGAGCCCCGAGAGCAGCAGGCGCCCGGGCAGCGACGAAGGATTGGGCTGCCCCGAGAAGACCGGGTCGATGGCCCGGGCCAGGGCACACGCCAACCGCTGCGGGGTGGCGCCGGTGGCGCAAGGCGGCCCATTCGGACTATCAAGGACTTCCATTACCGCGTCGCGGGTGGTGCTCAGGTGCAGCGCGTGGCGCGTGGCCGTAGCCACGAAGGAATACCACACGTCGGAGCCGCCGTTGGGCGCCGGGTTAGGCAAAGAAGTGGGCGCGGCGTAGCAGGGCGAAGTGGGGCGCGGCGGACCGGTGAGGGTAGTTGCCCCGTCGAGCGTGCCCGGGGTACCCGGCGCCAGCGGCGGCGTCACGGTCAGCGGCACGGAACCGGCGCAGTCGTCGTTGGCGGGTGGCGCGGCCAGCCGGCTTACGGCCACGATAAACGTCGCGTCTTCGAGCTGCACGGTTTCCCACTGGTTGTACACCCGCAGCAGGTAGGTGGTGCCGGGCGTAAGGCCCGTCAGTGGCAGGCGCCCGAGGCTATTAGCGGGCACCACCACGCACAATTGGTAATTGACTGGCCCGGTGGTGCAATTGCTCAGCACCTCCACGGCTGCCTGAAAGCGGGGCCGCAGCTGCACCTCCGCCACGCCGCCGACCGGGGCCACAAACTGGTACCACACATCCTTCGACGGCCCGCCCCCACCGAGTGCGCACGCGCCCAGCCCCGACTGGCCCACGCCGCTGGCGGTAGCGCCCCGCACCGTGCCGGCCGTGCCCGCGCTGCCCGGGGCCGGGTCCACTACCAAGGGTTGGGCGTTGGCGCAGTTGTCGTTGGCCGGCACCGGCGGCGCGCCGCCCAGCACTACCAGCGAAAACCAGGTGAAACCGGGCGTGAGCTGGTACACGCGGATAAAGTAGGTCTGCCCGATGTTCAGGTTGGTGTAGCGCAGCGGTGCCGGGCTGACGGCGCACGCCAGGCTGCCGCGCCCCGGTTCGTAATTGTCGCGCAGCTCTACCACAAAGGCATTGGTGTGGCCACTGCCCGCCTTCACCTGAATTTCGTGGGTGGTTTCGGTTGCCCGAAAGGCGTACCACACGTCGCGGGCATCGGCGGGGCCGCCGCAGGTGGTGCTGGCGGGCAACGATACGGAGGCATCCTGGCAGTTGCCGCCGGTGAGGTTGGACTCGCGGGTGGTCTTGGACACCTGCACCCACACGGCGCTGCGGCCTTCGTCGTTGGCGGCGGGCGTGTACGTGCGGAAGCTCCTGCGGGTGCTGAGGGCCGGCGTCACGCTGCTGCCGCAGTCCATTTCCACCAAGTATTCATAATCGGTATCGGGCAGCAGGCCCGTCAGCGTAGCCGAATCACCCGGGACGCCGGCTACCACTTGCGCAGCGGCATTGCCGGGCACGAATCCCGGAGGGCCGTAGTACACCCGCGCCGTACCGCCGGCCCCCTGCTGGCTTCGTATCCACGTGACCTTGGCCGTGGTGCGGCCCAGGCGGTCCAGGCTCACGGATTGCGGACCAACGCAGGACGGTTGGGTATTGGGCGTGGGCGTGAAGCGAAACAGCTGCCCGCTCGCTGGTTTGGTCAGAATACCCGTGTACGACCCGCTGGGGTTCAACGCAGGCGCGGCGCTCAGGTCGCTTACCATGAGGGTCCGGTCGTTGCGCAGGGCGTAATCGTAGAGGCTCACCCCCACGTAGGCGGCGCTGTAGGGCTGCGTATTGTCGACGCTGCCGGCTTCCGAGCGGTAGCTGTACTCGATGCGGTTGGCCCCTTCGTAGAGCCGCACCTGAAACGATACCACGGCCTGCGGGGCGCCTTTGCCCCAGCGCCAGTTCAGCCACTCCATGGCGAAGACGCGGTTGGGCGCCGTGCCTGTGGTGGCGTACCGCGCCGTGCCGCCGGCCCCGCTCAAATCGGCCCACAGTGGCGCCAGAAACGCGTCGCCGACCCGTCTGAAATACAAGGACCCGGATTCAGGGCTTGAACTCGTCGGTACACCGTGCGCGTCGAAACTCAGCCAGCCATTCGACGATATGGAGACGTCGGTATAATAGTAGCTACCCAGCACGAAGCTGAAGCCCAGCGGCACGCGCGTGGCCAGCGCGTCGTCGGTTTGGAGAGCGGGCAGCGGCTGCGCGCCCGTGCTCAGCGGCGCGTACGTACCGGCCGCGGCCTGAAACGTGTAGCCGTTGAGCGTTTGGGCTCGTCCAGCGGTGGCACTTAGCCACCAGAGCAGAATAAGCAGCGAGTAAAATCGGGTCATACGGATGCGTTAGAGACAGAATAAAATCAGGGCGCGTGAAGCTACTATACTGTCGGGATTATATACATCACTGAACCGATTTAACACCCGGAAACTCCCGGCGCCCAGCCGCGGCGCTATATTGCTGATTCATAACCATGCTGCCTATGCGCCGTTACTTCTACCCGCTTCTGCTGCTGTTGTCGCTGAGCACGGCCGCCACGGCCCAGACCTCACCCAGCATCGACCGCACCGACATGCCCGTCATCGGGGATTCATTGCGCCTGAGCCAGGCCGCGCCGGTGCTACCGGCTTCGGCCCCGCCCCTGACGCGGCGCGGCCCCAACCAAACCTGGGACTACAGCACACTGACGCCAGTGAGCCAGCGGGTGGAGCGCTACAACAACCTCAATACCACGCCCGCCACGCTGCAGTTTGCCTTCGGGCCGTTGGGCGGGGTGAACCGCGCCACGCTGGTGTCGCCGCAAAACCTGCCGGCCACCCCCGGCCTCACGCTGCCCGTCACCGACCCGGTGGAGTTCTACAACCTCTCCAACACGGACTTCCGCTCCGTGGGCTTCGGGGCCACGGTCAGCGGCTTTGGCCTGCCCGTGACGTACCAGAGCCAGGCGCTGCAGGACGTGATTTACCGCTTCCCCATCAGCTACAGCAGCCCGGCCGATTCCAGCAACTCGTATTTCCAGATCAGCGTGCCGGGCACGGGCTACCTCTCGCGCCAGCGCAAGCGCGTAAACCAGCCCGACGCCTGGGGTACGCTCACCACGCCCTTCGGCACCTTCCAGACGGTGCGCCTCGTGACGCGCCTCGAAGACCACGACAGCGTGGCCGTGGGTACCGACCCGGGTCAGGGCCTGACGCTGCCGGTGCAGCGCGAGTACAAGTGGCTGGCCAAGACAGTGCACGTGCCGGTGCTCACCATCACCACCAACGTGGTGGCCGGCCGCGAAGTCATCACCAACATCGAATACCGCGACAGTTACCGCCGCGTGCGTGTGACGAGCCCGGCCAATGCCGCCAAGCGCGCACCCCTGACGGCTTGGCCCACCGCGGCGGCCGCCGGCGAGGCCGTGAGGCTACAACTGCCCACGGCGGCCACGGTGCTGGTGACGGATCTGGCCGGACGGTGCCTGGGCGCGTTTCAGCTGCCGGCCGGCCGGCAGGTGCTACCGCTGCACCCGGCCTGGCAGGGCACGCTGGTGCTGCGCGTGCAGCAAGCGGACGGCGCCGTTAGCGTGGGCAAGCTGGTGCGGTACTAAACTTCGCATTGCGGAGTAGGCCGGCGAGTCATTTGTTGTGCACTGCTGCGGAACACCACCGCCGCGGCTTGCGTTGCTATAGCTTGCGCAGTGGCGCCGCCCCGGCTGCCTACTTTTGCATGGCGCATTCACTTCTCTGCTCTCATGGCTTCGACTTCCTCTGCCAAATCCAACGGCCAGGCCAAAAAGGCCGCTGATAAAACCGATAAGAAAACGGGGGCTACCACGGTGGGCACGCTAGCAGCGGGCACGCCTGCCGAAGATGCACGTCCCATTACCCCGGCCGTAGCTGCCCACAAGCTCGTGCTGCGCACGCTGCGTCGCTCCGACTACAAGGCCGTGCGCGACATCATGGACCAGGTGTATTCCAACATGGAAGGCGCCTGGGCCCAGGACGAGTACAACAACCTTCTCCGCAAGTTTCCCGAGGGCCAGATCTGTATCGAGGACAATGGCCGCGTGGTAGCCGCTGCCCTGGCCATCATCGTGCAGTACTCCGACTTTGGCGACCGGCACACCTACACCAAAATTACCGGCAACGGTAAGTTCGACACCCACAACCCCGACGGCGACACGCTCTACGGCGTGGACGTGTTCGTGGACCCCGAGTACCGCAACCTACGCCTGGGTCGCCGCCTCTACGACGCGCGCAAGGAGCTGTGCGAAAACCTGAACCTGCGCGCCATGGTGGCCGGCGGCCGCATCCCCGGCTACGCCCAGTACGCCAGCGAGATGACCCCGCAGAAGTACGTGGAGATGGTGCGCAACAAGGAGCTGACCGACCCCATCCTCACCTTTCAGCTGGCCAACGAATTCTACGTCCGCAAGCTCATCAAAGGCTACCTGCCCTACGACGGCGACTCCAAGGCCTACGCTACCCTGCTGGAGTGGATCAACGTGTACTACGACGAGGATTCGGAGAAGCTGATCGGCAACCAGAAGTCGAACGTGCGCATCGGCATTGTGCAGTGGCAGATGCGCGGCACCAAGAGCTTGGAGGACCTGTTTCAGCAGATTGAGTTCTTCGTCGACACCGTGTCGGGCTACAAGGCCGACTGCGTGCTGTTCCCGGAGTTCTTCAACGCCCCGCTGATGGCCCTCACCAACGAGGACTCGCCCTCGGTGGCGATTCGCGCCATGGCCGCTTTCACCGAGTCCATCGTGGCCAAGATGATGGAGCTGGCCGTGAGCTACAACATCAACATCATTGCCGGCTCCATGCCGCTCTACACCGACGGCAAGCTGCACAACGTGAGCTACCTATGCCGCCGCGACGGCACCGTGGACGAGCAGTACAAGCTGCACGTAACGCCCGACGAGGCTTCGGCCTGGGGTATGCGCGGGGGCAATAAGCTCAAGTGCTTCAACACGGACTTCGGCAAAATCGGCATCCTGATCTGCTACGACGTGGAGTTCCCCGAACTCTCGCGCATGCTCTCCGACGAAGGCATGAAGATTCTGTTTGTGCCGTTCTGGACCGATACCAAAAACGCCTACCAGCGCGTGCGCCTTTGCGCCCAGGCCCGGGCCATCGAAAACGAGTGCTACGTGGCCATTACCGGCTCGGTGGGCAACCTGCCGCGCATCGAGAACATGGACATCCAGTACTCGCAGTCGGCCGTGTTCAGCCCCTCCGACTTCGCCTTCCCCCACGACGCCATCGTGGCCGAGGCTACGCCCAACACCGAGATGACGCTCATCGCCGACCTCGACCTGGACCTGCTCAAGGATCTGAACACCTCCGGGGCCGTGCGCAACCTGCGCGACCGGCGCAAGGACCTGTACTCGGTGAGTTGGGTAAAGAAAACCGAGCGCGACGACGAGCTGCTGGCTCAGGGCGAGGAGCGCGGCAGCCTGCGCCCGGCGCGCAAAAACAAGCTGCAGCACACGGCTGGCTAGGCCCCGTTAGTTGCACTTTTTATGTAGCCAACCGGCCCGCTGCTTGCAGTGGGCCGGTTGCGTTTATGGCCGCCTGGCACTTTGCCGCGCTGATTGCAATGCAAATGAAGTAAGCATTTTCTTGTCATATTAATAGTATTTCCCTGCCACCAGGTGTAATTTGGCTGCATCACTCACCAGGATTATAGCCCCCTGCTTTGCTCCCTATCCGGCGGCCAGGACTGTAGTCGCCATTCCCCACTATCTTGATTACGAGCAAAACTTCTACCCTTCGCCGTCTGGGATTAGTTGCGCTGGGCCTGCTTCTGCCCTGGCCCGCCGTGCACGCCCAATCGGCTACCGACGAGTCGGCCTACGCCAAAGCCCTGCAGACCCGCGTGCAGTGGGCCGGATCGGGCTTCTCGGCCGAAGACATGCGCCTGAGCAGCGCCTACGCCGATGCCAACGGGCTGGAGCACGCCTACGTGCAGCAGGTGTACCGCGGCATCCCGGTGTACAACCGCGTAACGTCGCTGGCCTTCCTGAACGGCCGGCTGGCTTCGCACATGGGCGCGTTTTTGTCGACCAAGCAACTGCAGCGGTTGGCTGCTGCGCCTGCCATCAGCGCGGGCGTGGCCGTGCGCGCGGCCCTGCAGGCTGTGGCTCCGGGCAGCGCCGGTGAGCCGGCCCCGATCAGTAGTGCCGGCGGCCCCGAGGCCCTGCACACGTTTTCCGGCGCCGGCGTAGCCCGCCGCGACATCGTAACCAGCCTGGTATGGGTGCTCGACGAAACCGGCCGCGCCCACCTGGCCTGGAACGTGAACGTGGAGCTGCTGCACGCCCCCGACTGGTGGAACGTGCAGGTAGACGCGGCCACGGGCACCGTGGTAGCGAAAGACAACTGGACCGTGCAGGAAGTCCCGGCCGACCACACGGCCACCACGGTCACTACGGCCCTGAAGACGCCCCGCTTCGCCGCCACGGCGGCCCGCAACCCCTATGCGGCCGCTTACCTGCCGCCCGCCACCGCTACGGCCTCGTACCTGGTGGTGCCGTACCCTCGCCTGAGCCCTTCCGCGGGCGCCCTGCAGCTAGAAACCGATCCGTGGCTGAAAGCCGGTGCCGGCAACGACGCTACTACCCACGGCTGGCACTTCGACGGCGCCTTGGATTACGCCTATACCCGCGGCAACAACGTGGCCGCCTACGACGACGCAGGCAACACCAATAACCCCGGCAACTACACCAACTCGCAGTCGACGGGCAGCGGGCTGGCCTTCAACTACGCCCCCGACTTCACTACCTCGCCCAGCCTGGCGGGCAACCGCAGCGCGGCCGTGGTAAACCTGTTCTACTGGAACAACATCGTGCACGATGTGACTTACCAGTACGGCTTCACGGAAGCGGCCGGCAACTACCAGCGCGACAACCTGGGCCGTGGCGGCCGCGGCGAAGACCACGTGAAAGCCGAGGCCCAGGACGGCGGCGGCACCAACAACGCCAACTTCAGCGCCCCGCCCGACGGCACCAGCGGCCGCATGCAGATGTACCTGTGGCGCGCGGCCACGCCGCCCCTGCAGGTGACGGCCCCGGCGGCCGTGGCCGGCAGCTACTCCATGGTCGAAAGCGTCTTTAGCACCGCCAACAAGCTGGCCAACGTCGGGCCGGTCTCGGGTCAGGTAGCCCTGTACACCGACGCGGGCAGCGCCCCGACTACCAGCATTGCCTGCGTGGCCCACAGCGGCGCCCCCCTCACCGGCAAGATTGCCCTGATTACCCGCGGCGGCACCTGCGGCTTTGCGGCCAAGGTAAAGAATGCCCAGTTGGCCGGCGCCATTGCCGCCATCGTTATCAACAACACCAGCGGCGCGCCCATCAGCATGGGCGGCACCGATAACACGGTGACCATTCCGGCCGTGATGATTGCGCAGGCGGATGGCGCGCTGCTGACCGCGCAGCTGGCCAACGGCGTGGCGGTAACGCTGAGCGGCCCCACCGCCAACGCGCCCCAGCTCGACGGCGACTTTGACAACGGCGTGGTGGTGCACGAGTACGGCCACGGCGTGTCCATTCGTCTGACGGGCGGCCCGGCCAACAGCAGCTGCCTCAACAACGCTGAGCAGGGCGGCGAAGGCTGGAGCGACTACCTCTCGCTGATGCTCAACACCGATTGGAGCACTGCTCAGCTTACCGACGGGCCCCGGCCGCGCGCGGTGGGCGCGTATGCCTCGGGCCAACCGATGTCGGGCCTGGGCATCCGCCGCTACGCTTATTCCACATCGATGAGCACCAACCCGCTGACGTATGCCGATGTGGCCCCTGCGCCCGAGGTACACAACATCGGGGAAATCTGGTGCGCGGCCCTCTGGGATATGACCTGGAACATCATCCAGCAGCAGAACCGCATCGAGCCGAACCTGTACAACGCGGCCGGCAACGGTGGCAACATCACCTCGCTGCAACTGGTGATGCAGGGCATGAAGCTGCAGCCCTGCCAGCCCGGCTTCCTCGACGCCCGCGACGCCATTCTGAAAGCGGACTCGCTGCTCTACCAGGGCCGCTACCAATGCGCCATCTGGAACGCCTTTGCCCGCCGCGGTATGGGCTACAGCGCCCGCCAGGGCACCTCCACCAGCGCCACCGACCAGACGCCCGCCTTCGACATGCCGCCGCCCGTAACGCTGCAGCGTACCACGGCTTTCGTGTCCGGCAACACCTTCGACGTGGCGCTGAGCGCAAAGTGCAACTGCCAGGTGCCGACGGCCCCCTACACCCTCACCGACGAGCTGCCCGCCGGCATGCAGTACGTAAGCAGTGTGGGCGGTACGTTCAGCAACAACAAGGTTACTTTCCCGAACGTGACCTTCACCAGCCCGGGCGAAGTAAAAACCTTCCGCTTTCAGGCGCAGGCCGATGCTGCAGCCGCCTGCGCCGTGGCCTTGCCCGTCAATGACAACCAGGACGGTGCCACGCTGGGCAGCTTCACCAGCCAAGCCCTGACGGGTACTACGAACTGGACGAGCAGCACCGCGCTGGCCTACAGCCCCACGCACGCCTGGAACGCGCCCGCGCCTACCACGCCCACGGATTTTGTGCTGACGTCGGCGTCGTTTACGCCCACGGGCCTCTCCACCCTTTCGTTCTACCACTACTTCAACTTCGAGGGCAGCTACGACGGTGGTACCGTGGAGCTGTCGACCGACAACGGCACGACCTGGGCCAACGCCGGCCAGTACCTGGTGGCCAACGGCTACAACAGCACCTTCGACGCATCGACCTCGGCACCCGGCCAGCGCTGCTTCTCGGGCCGTAGCGTGAGCACCACCGCCAACACGTTTATCCGCTCGCTGCTGGATCTGACCTCCTTTGCCGGCACCCCGCTGCGGGTGCGCTTCCGCGTGCGCACCGACACGGGCAGCCCGGGCACCTTCGAAGGCTGGTTCGTCGACGACATTCAGGTGCTGAACGGCTGCGGCGGTACCCAGCGTGTGGAGCTGCGCGACCCGGCTAACGCCGTAGTCGGCAGCGGCTCGACCATCACCTACCTGGTACCCGCCGGCGTGACGGCTCAGCATTCGATGGCCAAAATCAGCCAGTTTACGGCCCAGCCCAACCCCTTCGGCGCGCAGGGCCTGCGCCTGGCGCTGCAGCTGCCCACTGCCCAAAGCCAGGTGGAGCTAAGCCTGCTGGACGTAACCGGCCGCCTGGTAATGCGCCGCACGGCCCAGCAGGTGGGCGCCGGCGCCAGCACCGTGGCCTGGCCCGAAGCCGCCAAACTGCCGGCCGGCCTGTACCTGGTGCGCATCAGCCTCGCTGACGGCAGCAGCAGCACCGTGCGCGTGGTCCGCGAGTAGCCTTCGGGAGCTACCAAAAATAACGGGCCGCATTACCTGCGGCCCGTTGTTTTTTACTATCCCATGCCGTCACAGCTATTAGAATTAAGAACGGCCCCAATGCAAAGGCCCCATCTCACGATTGAGATGGGGCCTTTGCATTGGGGCTTGAGCTTATTCTTCGGCGCCGCGGTGCGGGTTGGCCGGCTCGTCGGTTTCCCAGTTGTGGGTGCCGCTGCGCCGGAAACGGTCGTCGCCGTGGTGGGTATCGTCGAGCTCGGGCGGGGACTCCTGTCCGTAGCGCGGCACGAAGCCTTCAGCGGTAGCGTCGGAGCCGCCGGGGGCGCTGGTAGGTGTGCCAGGCTTGCCGAACTCCCCGTAGTTAGGGCTTTGGTTGCCGTGACCTACCGTAGCGGGGCCGGTCTGGCCTTCTTCGGGATTTTTCTTCAGCGCATCCTTGCCGCGCTGGATGTTTTCGTCGCCCTCACCGTTGAGGCCGTGGAATTCGTCAGGGTTCTGGCGGAAGCTCGATTCGTTGTTCATGGGTAGGGAGGCCGGTGGAATGCAACTCGCCGGCGCTTACCAGTACGCAACCCAGGAGCGGGAAGTTAGGCTACCGCTCGGCGCCCTGCGTGGCCAGGTGCGCGTAGTCGCGCAGCACCACCAGCAGGAATTCGTAATCGGCCATGGTGGTCTGAATGCCGGTTAGCTCGCGCACGCGCTGGGCCGCGGCAATAAGCGGGAAGTAGGAGCCGCGCTGCTCGCAATGGCTTAGCAGCTCCTGCAGCAGCCGGATGTCGTGGTCGGACAGGGCCGTGACCTGCGGAAAGCGCACGCGGTACTCTTCTTCGGGTACTTCCGTACCGAACAGACCGGTATCCAGGGTTTCGCGCGGGGTGGTGCGCACCACGGCCGTACCGGCGGCTATATCGCCCACGCGCTGGCCGCGGCCGCTGCTGGCAATGGTGACAATGGCAATGATGCCCGAAAACAGGTTGATATCCACCAGACGCAACACCCAGCGCAGCAGGTACTGCGAGAAGCGCGGCGGCGCCCCGTTCAGGCTCACCACGCGCAGTTTCATCAGCCGCTTGCCGATGCTCTGTCCGTTCCATAGCGCCTCGCTCACGAGGTGGTAAGCGAAAATGGGCAAACCAATGACGCAGACCAGTACGATGATGCCGGTGTCGCCGGCCGTGCCCACGGCGCTGCGCATGGCGGCGGCCAGCAGGATGCCCAACACCACCCAGCCCACCTGCACCACCCCATCGAGCAGGTACGCGGCAATTCGTTCGCCGACGCTGGCAGTTTCGTAGCTGATGGAGACGTTCTGGGTAGTCTGAATGCGTAATTGTGCCATGGCGCGGCCAGCGAAGTAGTCGTAAATCAAGGTAAATGTAGCATCTTAGGGCTCGTACTGCGCCCACACGGCGCTTCTTTATGCGTGAAGCCGTATTCATTCGCCGCAATCAGGAGCGGTGGCATCAGTATCAGCACGTTCCGGCCACCACGCCCGAAGAGCTGGCCGAACGGTTCGTGGCCCTTACCGACGATTTGGCCTACGCCCGCACGTTTTATCCGCGCGCGCCCATCACCGAGCACCTGAACGGGCTGGCCGCCAACTTCCACCAGCAGCTATACCGCCGCCGGGCGCAGGCCCGGCAGGGCCTGGGCTACTTCTGGCTCACCGAGTTGCCGCTGCTGCTGGCGCGTCACCGCCGCACCATGCTCGTGGCGCTGGGCCTGTTTCTGCTATTCACAGGTCTGGGCTGGCTTTCGGCGGCCGAAGACGACATGTTTGTGCGCCTGGTGCTGGGCGACGACTACGTGAACATGACGCTGGAAAACATCCGGCGCGGCCGGCCCATGGACGTGTACGGCTCCATGCCCGAGTCGGTGAGCTTCCTGCTGATTGCCTTCAACAACGTGAAAGTGGCCCTGGCGGCGCTGGCGCTGGGCATTCTGGGTACCGTGGGCACCCTGTTCGTGCTGTTTCAGAACGGTATGATGCTCGGCAGCTTTCAGTACTTCTTTTTCCAGCAGGGCCACGGCGTGGCGTCGCTGCTGAGTATTTGGGTGCACGGCACCATCGAAATCAGCTGCATCGTGCTGGCGGCCGGCGCAGGCATGGTGCTCGGCAACAGCTGGCTGTTTCCGGGGTCGTTTCCGCGGGGCGAGTCGCTGCGGCGCGGCGCCCGCGACGCCGTGCGGCTGGCCGTAGGCCTGGTGCCGCTCATCGTACTGGCGGCCTTCATCGAGGGCTTCTTCACCCGCCTTGCGCCCGCGCATCCCTATGCCGTGAGCCTGCCCATCATCGGTTTGTCGCTGGTGCTGGTCATCGGTTACTTCGTGGTGTACCCGTGGTGGCTGCACCGCCGCGTGGCGCGCGCCGAGCTGGTGCTGCCCGACACCGACGACGAAGCCCCGCTCTAGCCCTGCTTATTCAGTATCTTACTGCTTCTCAACTGCCTCTGCCTGATTTTTACTCTTCTTTTTGAGCATGCAACCCCAAGCCCCCCGCCCCTTTACCCGGCCGCAGGATTACTACCAGCTACGTGACTTCGGCCGGAAATTCGAAGCCACGATTGAATTCTTCAAACACCACGGCGGCAACCTGTACCGCGTGCTGCTGCTGAGCCTGATTCCATTCGTCATCGGCATGATCATCATGGGCCTCAGCGTCTTCCCGTTCATGAACGAACTCAAGCCCGGCAGCACTACCCTTCCCGCCGATGCAACGATGGGCATGATAGCCACGGGCTTTGGCGCAGGCGGCCTATTCCTCATGGTATCGTTTCTTCTGATGACGGTACTCCTGTTCGGTTTCATCAAGTGCCGCATGGAGAAAGAGGACCCGAATGCCCCGATTACACCGGCGGAAGTGTGGGCAGCCAGCCGCGGCTACATCCTGCCGATGATCGGTTACGGCATTGTGGTATCCCTGCTGATGGGCGTCGGCTTCGTACTGCTGTTTATCCCCGGCATCTATTTGGCCTACGCCTTTGCCTTGCTTCCCTGCGTCATCATCTTCGAAAATGCGGGCCTGAGTGAAGCCATCAGCCGGCCACTAAGCCTGATTCAGGGCAAGTGGTGGTCAACGTTTGGCCTGATCCTGGTGGGCTCGATGGCCATTGGCCTCGTGGCCTTGACCGTTGCGGGCATAGTGGGCCTGATCGTGGCACTGCTCTCGCCGGGGCCGTTGTCGCTGGATTCCCCGGGCTTTACGGCCGGCACCATTGCCCGCCTCATCATCAACTACGCCGCCTACCCCGTTATTTTCGTGCTCATTGCCTTCCAGTATTTCAACCTGGTGGAGCGCCGTGACGGGGTGAGCCTGCAGTGGAAAATAGACCAGCTGGGCCAGGAGCCGAAGGCGCACCAAGCCGACACGCAGGACGATACTCTCTTCCGCCCCAGCTACGGCGACCAGACGTACTAATGCCCCTACTCTCTTTTGCAGCGCCGGTGTGGCGACGGTACGCTCTGGCAGGCAGCCTGCTGCTGGCCTCGGCCGCGTTGCCGTCGGTAGCCGCACCGGCGCCCCCAGCCGATTCGGTAACGCAGGCCAACCTGCCCCCGCTGGGGCCCACCCGCACCCTGCCGGCGCGGGAGCTGGCCCGCCTGCGCGCCGACGACGACCTGCAGTACCGCGAAGCGCCACCCGCCCAAAACCCGCTACTGCGCTGGTGGCAGCAGTTTTGGCGCTGGGTAGCCGAGCACCTGTTCGGCCCGGGCTCGGGGGCGTGGTGGAAGCTGGTATTTTACACGCTGGCGGCCGTGGCCCTGGCCCTGATTGTGTCGCAGCTGCTGGGCCTGGACCTCAACGGCCTGCTGCGCCGCCGCGGCCGGCGCGTGCCCGTCCCCTTCGAGCAGCTCACCGACGACGTGCACGAAGAAACCCTGCCGGCGCGCCTGCTCGAGGCCGAGCAGCAGCAGCAGTGGCGCCTGGCCACGCGCCTGGGCTACTTGCTGGTGCTCAAGGCTCTTACCGACCGCGACCTGATTTACTGGCAGCCCAACAAAACCAACCACCAGTACCAAACCGAGCTGCGCGCCGCGGCCCCGCAGCGCCAGCCGTCCTTTGCCGAGCTTACCCGGCAGTTTGAGTACGTGTGGTACGGGGAGTTTGAGCTGACGGCCGCGCAGTACGAGCTGGTGCAGGCCGATCGGCAGGCCTTTTTATCCGACCTCGAAACCCACCGCGCCGCCTGATGCTTCGCTCCATTCGCTGGCCCCTGGCTGTGCTCGGTGGGCTACTGCTACTCTGGGCCCTGGTAGGATACTACTCGCCCAAGCCCCTGGACTGGACGCCCACTTACCGCAGCGACCAGAAAAAGCCCCTGGGCACTTACGCCCTGTACCACCTGCTGCGCCGGCCCGGCTCCTCATTGCGCACCGTGCGCGAGTCGCCCTTTGTGGCCTTGAGCGACTCCGCCAACCCTCCTGCAGCCTACGTGCTGGTGCAGAACGAATTCAAACCCGGCGGCGCCGACGCCCGCGCCCTCTACCGCTACCTGCGCACCGGGGGCACGGTGTGGCTGGCCGCCAACAGCTTCGAGCTGCGCGGCCGCCTCGATTCGCTGTGGTACCTGCCTGAGCGGACGGAACTGCCCTCGCAGCTGGTGAGCATCGTGCCGGATTCGGGCCATATCCGGCTGACCGACCCGCGCCTGACTTCTACCGAAACGCCGGCCGTGCTGCCCAACCGGGTGCTGGGAACCTCGTTCGACCACGACAGCGCCGGTGCCCTTGTGTTTGACGGTCCCGACTCGCTCAGCCACCGCCGCGACGCCACCGTGCTGGCCCGCACCACCGGCAACCGCCCGGTGCTGGTGCACCTGCCGGTGGAACGCGGCCACCTGTACCTATGCACCGTACCAGCCCTGTTCAGCAACTACGGCCTGCTCTACCGCCGCAACGCCGACTTTGCCGCCGGTGCCCTGGCCTACCTGCCGGCGGGCACCATTTACTGGGACGAATTCTACAAACAAGGCCGCGCGGGCAGTACTTCGCTGCTACGCGTGGTCGATGAGAGCCCCGCGCTGAGCTGGGCTTGGAACGGGCTGCTGATCGGCGGCGTGCTCTTTGCCGTGCTCGGCGCGCGGCGGCGCCAGCGCCCGGTGCCCACGCTCCAACCGCTGCCGAACACCACCCTTCAGTTTGTGCGCACCATTGCGGGGCTGTACCGGCAGGGGCGCAACCACCAGCCGCTGGCCGCACTGCGCATCCGGCTGTTTTTCGACTACCTGCGCACCCGCTTTCAGGAGCCGCTGCCGCTCGGCATCGATGCGGAGTACCCCGCGCGCCTAAGCCGGCGCACCGGCGTGCCCGCAGCCGAAGTCAGCTCGCTGCTGGCGCGCCTGCACGGCTACCTAGATGCCGGCCACGTTTCCGAAACCGAACTTCACCAACTTCACCGCCTGCTCGCCGATTTTCGCCGCCGGGCCGAAAGCTAAGCTGCCTTACCCGCTTCGTTTCTGACCTTACCCCGCGCCGCTTTGCCGCCGGCTCCTCCCCAGGAGCGTAGGCCGCGGCCTCTGCTTATGGAACCTTCGACCAATCATTCGCCCGAACCCAACGCCCCTGACACGCCGGCCGCTGCCGACACGCTGGCCTTCACGAACCGCACCGACCTGAGCCAGCTGGCGGGCACCACCGAGGCGGTGCGCCGGGAAGTGGGCCGGGTGCTCGTGGGCCAGCACGACCTGGTAGAGCTGCTGCTGGTAGCCCTGCTGGCCGATGGCCACGTGCTGCTGGAAGGCGTGCCCGGTGTCGCCAAGACCCTTACGGCCAAGCTGCTGGCCCGCACGCTCGACGTGCCCTTCGGCCGCATCCAGTTCACCCCCGACCTGATGCCCTCCGACGTGCTGGGCACCTCGGTGTACGTGCCGGCCAAGGGCGCCTTCGAATTTCGCCCCGGCCCCATCTTCTCCAGCGTGGTGCTCATCGACGAAATCAACCGCGCACCGGCCAAGACGCAGTCGGCCTTGTTTGAGGTGATGGAGGAGCGCCACGTCACCTACGACGGCACCACCTACAACCTCGACGAGCCCTTCCTGGTGCTGGCCACTCAGAACCCCGTGGAGCAGGAAGGCACTTACCGCCTGCCCGAAGCTCAGCTCGACCGTTTCCTCTTCAAGGTGCTGGTGCCCTACCCTACCGAGGCCGAGGAAGTGCTGATTCTGCAGGGTCACCATGCCGGACCAGGCGGTTTGCCGCTGGAAGAAGTCAAGTCGGTGCTGTCGTCGGACCAGCTGAAGGCGCTGCGCCAACAGGTACGCCGCCAGCACGTGGAGCCGCGCCTGTTCGAGTACGTGGCCAAGCTCGTCGGGCTGACGCGCACGCACAAGTCGTTGTACCTGGGTGCCTCGCCGCGGGCCTCGCTGGCCTTGCTCAACGGCGCCAAGGCCCTGGCCGCCCTGCGCGGCCGCGACTTCGTGACGCCCGAGGACGTGCAGCACCTGGCCGCCCCGGTGCTGCGCCACCGCATTCAGCTCACGCCGGAGCGGGAGTTGGAAGGCCTCGGCCCCGATGACCTCGTGCGCCAGCTGATTCAGCAGGTCGAGGTGCCGCGGTAGAGCCCAGCCGTGGCCCTACGACCCCAACCGCAGATCAGCGAAGCTGAAGTCGTAGGGCCACTACCATTGCTGAGGCTTGCCCCCAGCTACATGGGGCCAGAGTGCGTTTCAGCGGCTTGCCTCAGCTTGAAAACCAGCTTCCGTTTGCCCGAGCCGATTACTGCTTTGCCCAGCCAATCGATAGGCTTTTTACTCGTTCTGCCCTACGCGAACTGAACGTTCGCGCTACATATGCCTGCTTCTCCTCTCCGCGAGTTTTTCCGTGCCGTACTGCTGCCGCCGCGCTTTTTCGTGGCCCTGGCTGCCGTGCTGGTGCTGCTGACGGTGGCGCACTTCTGGCGGGTGCTGCTGGTGCCCGCGCAGGTGCTGGCCGGGCTCCTGGCGCTGCTCACGCTGCTCGATGCGCTGCTGGTATTTCGCGCGGCGCCGGGCGTGTTTGCCCGCCGGGTGCTGAGCAAACGCCTCTCCAACGGCGACGACAACGACGTGCGCATCGTGGTAGAAAACCGCTACCCGTTCGCGGCCCGCCTCGACGTCATCGACGACGTGCCGGTGCAGTTTCAGCGCCGCGACCTGGTGTTTCCGCTGCACCTGCCCAGCGGGCACAGCACCACGCTGCAGTACCAGCTGCGCCCCACGCGGCGCGGCGAGTACGTGTTTGGGCAAACCAACGTGCTGGCCCGCTCGCCGCTGGGGCTGGTGCAGCGCCGCTACCGCTTCGGCGAGCAGGACGAGGTGGCGGCCGTGTATCCGTCGTTTCTGCAGATGCGCCGCTACGAGCTGCTGGCCCTTTCCAACCGCCTGAGCGAGGTGGGCGTGAAGCGCATCCGCCGCGTGGGTCAGAGCATGGAGTTCGACCACATCCGCCCTTACGCCCTCGGCGACGACCCACGCGCCATCAACTGGAAAGCCACCGCCCGCCGCCCCGGCCAGGGCGACCAGCTGCTGGTGAACCACCACGAGGACGAGCGGGCCCAGCAGGTGTACTGCATTATCGACAAGGGCCGCGTGATGCGCATGCCCTTCGCCGAGCTGGCCCTGCTCGATTACGCCATCAATGCCTCGCTGGTGCTCAGCAACATCGCCCTGCTCAAGCACGACCGGGCCGGTCTCATCACCTTCGCCCACGAGCCCGGCGACGTGGTGCCCGCCGACCGCCGCCGCGGCCAGCTGCCGCGCCTGCTCGAAGTACTTTACCGCCAGCAGACACGCTTTCTGGAGTCGGACTTTGAGCGGCTGGCGGTGCTGGTGCAGCGGCAAGTAAAGCAGCGCAGCCTGCTGGTGCTCTTCACCAACTTCGAAAGCCTGCACGGCCTGCAGCGCCAGTTGCCCTACCTGCGCCGCCTGGCCGCCCGGCACCTGCTGCTGGTGGTGTTCTTCGAAAACAGCGAGCTGCGGCAAGTGCTGGAAACGCCGGCCAGCACCACCGACGAGCTGTACGTGCAAACCGTGGCCGACAAATTCTCGCAGGACAAGCGCCGCATGGTGCTGGAATTACAGCGCTTAGGCATTCACGCGCTGCTCACCACCCCGCAAAACCTGACGGTGAATACCATCAACCGCTACCTGGAGTTCAAGTCGCGGGGGCTGATTTAAGCGGCGGCTGAAAACTCGTTGCACCGGCGTATCCCGGGCGGGCATAGCAGGTATCGGCAAAGAAATTGCGCTGCATGGGTCAATTCCCCGTAAACTCGCCTCATGCTTCGTTTGCTTTTCCTGTTGCTGGCCCTGCCGCTGGCCGTTTTTGCCCAGCCCACCAATACCCGCTCCCTGTTGCCCGTGCCGTCTCAGGTCAACTGGGGCAAAAGCCGCTTGTACTGGAAAGCGCCCCTGCAGCTACGGCTGGAGCGCGACGATGACCCGGCCGTGCGCGCCGCCGCAGAACGCCTCCTAGCAAATTTAGGTCGGCAGGCTGGCCGCCCGCAGGCCAGCGCCAAAGCTCCGCAGCTGCAAATCCGCTACGGGCAGCCGGGCCGCATGGAAAACTTCGATGAGGAGCGCTACACCCTGCGCGTGCTGCCCGCCGGCGTCACCATCGACGCGCCCACCAGCCTCGGGGCGCTACGTGCTCTGGCCACCTTGCAGCAGCTGTTCACGGCCGATGGCAAGGATTTTTACTTCCCCGAAGTCGAGATTCAGGACCAACCCCGCTTCGTGTGGCGTGGGCTGCTCATCGATGCGGCGCGCCACTTCATGCCGGTGTCGGTTATCAAGCGCAACCTCGACGGCATGGCGGCGGTGAAGCTGAACGTGCTGCACTGGCACCTGGCCGACGACCAGGGCTTCCGCGTCGAAAGCAAGGTGCTGCCCAAGCTGCACCAGGTGGGCGGCGCCAAGGGCTACTACACGCAGGAGCAGGTGCGCGAGGTGCTGGCTTACGCTCAGGCCCGCGGCATTCGGGTGGTGCCCGAGTTCGACGTGCCGGGCCACACCACGGCCTGGATTGCGGCTTACCCCGAGCTGGCCTCCAACGACTCGACCTACGGCGTGGCTACGCGCTGGGGCGTACTCAATATTGCCGTGGACCCCACCCAGGAAACGACTTACCAGTTGCTGGATAAGCTGTTCGGGGAAATGACGACCTTGTTTCCGGATCCGTACTTCCACATCGGCGGCGACGAAAACGACGGCCGGCAGTGGCGGCGCAACCCGCGCATTGCCCAGTACATGCGCGACAACGGCATGGTGAAGCGCGACGGGACCGTGGACAAGCACGCCCTGCAGACGCAGTTCAACCGCCGGATGCTGACCATCGTGAGCAAGTACCAGAAGAAAATGGTGGGCTGGGACGAAATCCTCGGCCCGGGCCTGCCCAAGGATGCCGTCATTCAGAGCTGGCGGGGCAAAAAAGGCCTGTACGAGGCGGCCAAAGCGGGCCACACCACCCTGCTCTCCAATGGCTACTACATCGACCTGAACCTCACCGCCGCCTCGCACTACGCCCCCGACCCGCTGCCCGCCGACGCGCCGCTCACCGACGAGGAGAAAAAGCGCATTCTGGGTGGCGAAGCGGCCATGTGGGCCGAGTTTGCCGATTCGGTGATTGTGGACTCGCGCATCTGGCCCCGCGCCGCGGCCGTGGCCGAGCGGCTCTGGTCGCCGGCCGCGGTAACGAACGTAGACGACATGTACCGCCGCCTCGCGCTGGTGTCGGCCGAGCTGGAAACCCTGGGCCTGCAGCACCGCCGTGCGCCCCACCAGCTGCTGACGATGATGGCCGCCGGGCAGAAGCTGGAGCCGCTGCAAACCCTGGCCGGCGCGATTGAGCCGGTGAAAGAGTACAAGCGCCACTTCCAGGGCATGAAGTACACTACCGAAACGCCCCTGAATCGCCTGGTGGACGCCGCCCCGGCCGAATCGGAAGCGGTGCGCGTGTTCTACACCACGCTGGACTCCTTGCTGCGCGCACCCCGGGCCAAGGTTACGGAGCTGCCCCGTACGCCGGCCACGCGCCGGCAGCTGGCCTACCTGCGCGCTCAGCTGAAAGACTGGCAACAGAACGATGCCCGCGTGCAGCCGCTGCTGCAGTTGAACCCGGCGCTGCGCGAGTACGCGCCCTTGTCCACCCAGCTCACCGTCGTTTCCACTTTGCTGCTGCAGCGCCTGGAGCAGCTGGAAAAAGGCCAGGCCGCTTCGGCCGCGTGGCTAGCCACGGCCCAGCAGCAGGTGGACGCAGCTAAGAAGCCCGCCGGTCAGGCCGAGTTGGCCCTGGCCACCAAGCTGAGCAAGGACTTGCTGGCTCAGCCCTAACCCGGTGCCCCATCAGCCGTAGCTTACGGCTTTTCCCCTCCCTTTTTCTGCATGCGTTATTCTTTGTTGCTCGGCGCGGCCGTGGCTGGTTTGGTGGCTTGCCAGAGCACCCAGCAGGAAGCTGAGCACCCTGCTAATTCGGAAGCTACTAACAATGCCTCCTCGCCCCAAGCCTTGGCCCAGCGCTTTGCACCGTTTATGAATGGCAACTGGGTTAGCGCCGAATACCTCGATGCGCTGGCCCGCACCAAGTCGCCATACGAAGCGTCGGACCTGCTGATGGGCGTCCCGGAGCTGAGCATCAATCTGAACGCAGCCGTGGGGGACAGTGTGCCGGTGCCCGCCAGCCTCAACAACCACGAAGGCTACCCAATGGGCCTGTTTTTGCGCCCGGCTATCAAGGCCAACGCGCTGCCTACCAATCATTTTGACCCCGACAAAACCGGTAGCTTCTACGAGTTTTCGTACCGAATTACGGGTCCCGATACCTTCTTGGTGCTCAACCACTACGATCAGCGCAAACGCCTGCTGGATGCGGTGCGCTACCGCCGCGTACTGCGCAACAACCAACGCATGCGCGAAATGGATCTAATTGAATATGCCGTCAACCGCCAGCTCTTTGCCGGACGCTACGCCGCTACCGATTCGGCAGGGCGTACCAGCAATGTGCAGCTCACCACCGACGGCCGCATCACCGGCCTGGGCCCCTGGCGCTGGTACCAGCCCACCACCGATTTTGTGGTGATACTGGCCAACGATGTGGATAACCTACAAATCAGCACCAAGCCCAATGCCAGCGGCTCCACGATGACCTTCCGCGTCAGCGGCGACACGCTGCGGCTGTACGCCGCCAAGGTCGTCGAGACGCCGAAGCCCGAACTAGTGCAGGGCAAGCTGCACTACACGCTGGTACGCCAGCGCTAGCACGGCCTACTCCGCCTTCGCGCCCTGCTCAATCCAGCAACGAATCAGGTCCCGCTCCTCCTGGGTCATGCCCGTCTTGTTGTTTTGGGGCATGGTCTTGGTCACTACCACGCGCTGCATGATCTTGTCTTTGAGCCGGATGATGTCCTGGGGTGAATCGTACACCACCCCGTTCGGCGGCGACTTGAACACGTCGTCGGTGGGCGTGGCGGAGTGGCAGCGGATGCAGCGCTGCTGCACAATGCCCTGCACTTGGGCCATACTCACGTTGGGCGTGCAGCCCGCGCCGGCGGCCCCAGCCTCGTTTTTCGGGGCCGTCACGAAGGCTACGGCCAGCAGCAGGCCCGCCGCCAGCGGAAACACCACTCCGGTGGCCTGGTGCTTTTCGCGCAGGTTCAGCCAGTGCTTCACGCCGGCCGTGCCCAGGGCAATGGCAGCCAGCACCAGCCACGGATAACTATGGCCGAAGGTGCTCGGGAAGTGGTTGCTGACCATCACGAAGAGCACCGGCAGGGTGAAGTAGTTGTTGTGCAGGGAGCGAAGCCCGGCGTGCTTGCCCAACTTAGGGTCGAGCGGCAGGCCTTCCGTGGCGGCCTTCACCATGGCTTTCTGTGCCGGAATGATGATGAAGAACACGTTGCCCACCATCAGCGTGCCGAGCATGGCGCCGAAGTGCAGGTAAGCCGCCCGGGCGCTGAACACCTGGCAGTAAAACCATGCAAACGCGGTGGCAATCAGAAAGCCCAGCACGGCCATGGCGGGGCCATTCTTCACCAGCGGCGTGCGACACAGCAGGTGGTAGATAACCCACGCCACCACGAAGGACCCGATACCGATGCCCACGCCCGCGAGCGGACTGATATCGAGCACCTGCGGGTCGATGAGCATGGCCGTGGGGTTGAAGTAGTACACCACGCACAGCAGGCTGAAGCCCGTCAGCCAGGTGAAATACGCCTCGTACTTAAACCAGTGCAGCGCCTTGGGTATTTGCTTGGGCGCGAGCTTGTATTTCTCCAGGTAGTAGAAGCCGCCGCCGTGCACGGCCCAGAGGTTGCCAGCCAGCTCCTCGCGCACATTGTCGGTGCGGTTGAGCGCGTTTTCGAGGAATACGAAGTAGAACGAAGCCCCAATCCAGGCAATGCCGAAGGTCACGTGCATGAGCCGCACCACGATGTTGAGCCACTCCATCAGGTGGCCTTCGTAGGGCGAGCCGGCAGCGAAGTTGTAACCCACGGCCAGCAGGAAAATGACGGCCAGCACCGTGAGGGCGTAGCCGAAGCCCTGCAGCGTCAGGCCTCCTTCGCCGAGGGCGCCGCCGCGGCCGTGCGAACGGGCCAGCCGGTGCAGGAAAGCACTGATGCCAAGAATGACCAGGAACACCGCCAGCACAACCACCACAAGGAGCAAGGAAACCATAAACGCGTAGGCTTGGTCCGCCGCCTGACGGGCCTGGTACTAAGGAAGAAAGCAAGCAGTGGACAGAAAGCCAGCAACGACCACCGAGCAGATAAGCAACGACCGTGCAGGCTGGCAGTCAGCTGGTTGACCAACATGCCAGCGGAATTTCAACTTTTCCGCGCGAAGAACCGATGGAAGGCAGCGCTTCGTGTTTGAAATATTCTCATTTTGTAGCACACTCCGCCCGCCTTCATGCCAGATTTCGCAATAAAAAGTAAAAAAATAGTGACGCCGGTCGGGGTGCGGCCGGGTCTGGTGCTCGTGGCAGGTGGCCGCATTGCGGCCGTGCTGCCCGAGGACGCTGCCGTAGCGGTGCCCATCACCGACGTACAGGAGCGCGCCGTACTACCCGGCATCATCGACCCGCACGTGCACATCAACGAGCCGGGCCGCACCGACTGGGAAGGCTTCGACACGGCTACCCGCGCCGCGCTGGCCGGCGGCCTGATTACGCTGGTGGATATGCCCCTGAACTCGGCGCCGGTCACTACCTCCGTAGCGGCGTTCGAGCAGAAGCTGGCCGCCACGGCCGGGCAGCTGCACGTCAACTGCGGCTTCTGGGGCGGCGTGGTACCCGGCAACGCCCACGAAATCGAAGGCCTGATTGCCCGCGGAGTACTTGGCTTCAAGGCCTTTCTCACGCACTCCGGCATCGGCGACTTTCCCAACGCCACGGAGGCCGACTTGCGCCGGGTAATGCCCGTGCTGGCCCGGCACGGCCTGCCGCTGCTGGTGCACTGCGAGCTAAGCCAGGCCGACAACACGTGGATGCGCGGCGACAAACGCTCTTACCAGAATTACCTCGCCTCGCGCCCCAAACGCTGGGAAGACGAAGCCGTAGCGCTGATGATCCGCCTGTGCCGCGACACGGGCTGCCGCACGCACATCGTGCACCTCTCCTCCGCCGATTCGCTGCCGCAACTTGCCGCGGCCAAAGCCGAGGGCTTGCCGCTGACGGTGGAAACCGGCCAGCACTACCTCTTTTTCCACGCCGAAGACCTACCCGACGGGCAGACGCGCTACAAGTGCGCGCCGCCCATCCGCGAGCGGGCCAACAACGAGCAGCTCTGGCAGGCGTTGCAGTCGGGCCTGATTGACTTCGTAGCCACCGACCACTCCCCCGCCCCGCCCGCGCTGAAGCAGATTGACACCGGTGACTTCACCACCGCCTGGGGCGGCATTGCCTCGCTGCAGCTGGCGCTGCCGGTGCTCTGGACGGGCGCCCAGCCCCGCGGGGCTTCGCTGGTGGATCTGGCGCGCTGGCTAAGTGAAAATCCGGCGCAGCTCATTGGGCAGCAGCACCGCAAAGGCCGCCTCGAAGCCGGCTACGACGCCGACCTGCTGGTGCTCGACGCCGAAGCGACCTTTACCGTGACTGAAGAGCTGCTGCACCACCGCCACAAGGTGTCGCCCTACGTGGGGGAGCAGCTGCGCGGCGTGGTGGAGCAAACCTACCTGGCGGGTGAGCTGGCGTACCAGCACCCCGAGTTCGTGCGCCTGAACCAAGGCCAAATCCTGACCCGCTAGCCGCATGAGCAACTACCCCGAACGCGCGGCGCAGCTCATGCGCCGCATCGAAGCATTGGCCGCCATCAGCGAAGAGCCGGGCGTGGTGACGCGCACCTTCGGCACGCCGGCCTTTCTGCAGGGCCGCGCCCTGGTGCAGCAGTGGATGCAGCAGGCCAGCCTAGACGTGCGCGTAGACAGCATCGGTAACCTGCGCGCACGGCTGCGCAGCCCGCGGCCCGGCGCCCAAACCTTCGTTATCGGCTCTCACATCGACACGGTAGTGAATGCCGGCAAGTTCGACGGGCCGCTGGGCGTGCTGCTGGGGCTGGATTTGCTGGAGCAGCTAGCGGCCTGCGGTACAGAGCTGCCGTTTCACCTGGAGCTGCTGGCCTTCAGCGACGAAGAAGGCGTGCGCTTTCATACCACTTACCTCGGCAGCAAAGTCGTCACGGGGGCCTTCGAGCCCGAGCTGTTGCAGCGCACTGACGCAGCCGGTATTACGCTGGCCGAAGCCATCCGGACCATGGGCGGCGACCCGGCACAGCTGGCGGCCGATGCGCTGCCGGCCACCGAGTGGTTGGGCTACTTCGAGGCGCACATCGAGCAGGGCCCGGTGCTCTGGGAGCGGCAGGTGCCCGTGGCGCTGGTCACGGCCATTGCTGGGCAGCGCCGCGTGGAGCTGACCTTCCGCGGCATGGCGGGCCACGCCGGCACCGTGCCGATGGATATGCGGCAGGATGCCCTGGCCGGGGCAGCCGAGTTTGTGCTGCTGGCCGAGCGGTTTGCCCGGGAGCACGGCCGCAGCCTGGTAGCCACCGTGGGCAAGCTGCACCTGCCCCATTCGGCCAGCAACGTGATTCCCGGCGAGGTCGTCGGCAGCCTGGACCTGCGCAGCCCCGACGAAGCCGAGCTAGCGGCGGCCTACCAGCAGCTGCAGGCGCAGACCGAAGCCCTGTGCCAGCGCCGCGGCCTCACGCTGCACTGGCAGCCGGTGCAGCAAACCGCCCCCGTGGCTTGCTGCACCGAAATGAATAGCCTGCTTGGTCAGGCCATTGCCGCCGCGGGCCACGAAGTCATCGGGCTGGTCAGCGGCGCCGGCCACGACGCTGTGCCGATTTCGCAGGTAGCACCGGCTACCATGCTCTTCGTGCGCTGCTACCGCGGCATCAGCCACAACCCGCTCGAAAACGTGGAGCCGGCCGATCTGGCCGCGGCGCTACAGGTTGCCGAGCAATTCCTCGCCCTTCTGCTTACCCAACCCCAACCCCGCTAAATGGAAATTTCTGCCCTTACCCGGTCGGTCGTGAAGCGCAACCACGCCGTCATTGCCCCCGACGGCTACATCAACAGCAACGTGCCGGGCTGGACCAACTGCACCGTCAACGTCATCATCAACGAGCAGATGGGCGCCCGCCTGGCCCAGACGCTCATTACCCTGCGCGAGGGCGGGCAGCTTCAGGGCCGCACCGAGGCTTCGCAGATTTTCTTCTATGTGGTCGGCGGGCAGGTGCAGGCTACCATAGCCGGGCAGCAGGCGCGTACCCTCACCGAAGGCCAGTACGTGTACGTGCCCACCAAAACGGACTACCTGTTCGGGCAGCCCAGCGAGGGTGCGCAGGTGCTCACCTTCCACAAAGTGTATGAGCCGCTGGCCGGACACGCGGTGCCGGGTGTGTACTTCGGCGAGCGGGACCTGAGCAAGGCGCCCGTGTACATGAACGACGAGGCCCTGCGCATTCAGGAGCTGCTGCCCAACGAGCTGGGCTTCGACATGGCCGTAAACATCTTCACCTACGACATCGGCGGGCACCTGCCCATGGTGGAGACGCACATCATGGAGCACGGCCTGATGTATTTGCAGGGTCAGGCTATTTACATGCTCGATCAGCAGTGGTACCCGGTGAAGAAAGGCGACTCCATCTGGATGGCGCCCTATTGCCAGCAGTGGGCCACGGCCATGGGCAAGGAGCCTTCGGTGTACATCTACTACAAGAACGTCAACCGCTTCCCGACAGTAGTCTGAGGGCAGAACGTCATGTCGCGCATGTCGAGACATCTCGCTGAATGAGTCCGTTTACTATCGGGCATCAGCCCGCGAGATGTCTCGACTTCGCTCGGCATGACGTTCTATACCTATCTGAAACCATGACCCTGGATGAACTCAACCATCTCGACCGGCCGGCTCTAGCCGAGGCGCTGCGCAAGTGCTGCGGCGCCTCGGCCTGGGTGACGCAGATGCTCGCCGTGTTTCCGGTAGCCGACCGCGACACCCTCCTTGGGCAGGCCGATACCATCTGGGACGGCCTGACGGAAGCCGACTGGCGCGAGGCTTTCACGCACCATCCCAAAATCGGCGACCTGAACGCGCTGAAGGAAAAATTCGCCAGCACCAGCACCTGGGCCGCCGGCGAGCAAGGCGCGGTGCGCCAGGCCTCAGAGGAAACGCTGCAGGCCCTGGCCGCCGGCAACGAGGCCTACGAGCAGAAATTCGGCTACATTTTCATCGTCTGCGCCACCGGCAAGTCGGCCGAGGAAATGCTCACGCTGCTGCAAACCCGGCTGCCCCACCCGTCGGAGCAGGAAATCCGCGTGGCGGCCGATGAGCAGCGCAAAATCACCCGTATTCGGCTTGAAAAGCTCCTGACGCCATGAGTCAGCTTACCACCCACATCCTCGATACCACCAAGGGCCGCCCTGCCGCCGATGTAACGGTGGTGCTCTACAGCCCGCTGCCCGGCGACGGGTGGCTGGAAATCACCCGCGGCGTGACCAACCGCGACGGCCGCATTCCGGACCTGCTCTCACCCACCATGCGCCTGCCGGTGGGCATCTACAAGCTCAAGTTCTTCACCCAGGAGTACTTCGACCGCGCCGCTACCACGACGTTTTACCCCTTCGTGGAAATCGTTTTCACCGTCTCCGATGCCTCGCACTACCATGTGCCGCTGCTGCTGAACGCCTATGGCTACAGCACCTACCGGGGTAGCTGAGCGAGCAGCTGTTAAACGTGATATTGGCCGCTCTAGCGCGTCATGTTGCGCAAAAAAGCCCGTCCTGTCGAGCGCAACCGAGACATCTCGCGGGCTGATGCCCGATAGTAAACGGACTCATTCAACGAGAAGAATACTATCGAGCGAGATGTCTCGACTGCGCTCGACATGACGACCTTTCTCAAGTCGTGCAACGACGCACGCGTCGCGGTTGCGCTCGACATGACGACCATTCCAGCCCCTAATTCCCAGCTTCTAGCTTCTTCCCACTTCCCATGCACCTCAGCTTACCCGAATCCGATAAAAATCAGCTGCTGGAGCAGCTCGGCGCTGCCAACCGCGAGTTTCAGCAAGTGTATCCCGGCGACCGGCCCGACCGTCAGCCCGTGCACACCGTGTACGGCGGGGCCAACCTCTTCAAGGCCGATACCTGCCAGCGCATGGGCGACATTGCCCTCAACAGCCTGCAGACCTACGCCTCAAACTTCGCCGAGCTGGCGCGCGTGCTCCGGCTGGAGGGTCACGAGCACCTGCCCACGCTGGCCACCGACGTGGCCGACCTCACCGCCCGCCTTGATGCCATGAGCGAGGCCGAGCGCAAGAAGGAGCACGCCTGGCTGGCGTATTCGGTCTACAACAAAGTCATCCGCAAGCTGCAGACCGAAGCCGTGGAAGACTTCCGCATCGACTTTGAGGATGGCTTCGGCAACCGCCCCGACGACGAGGAGGACGCCACCGCCGTGCAGGCGGCCAAGGAGCTGGCCAAGGGCATGACGCAGGGCACCATTTCGCCCTTTATCGGCATTCGCATCAAGCCCTTCACCGAGGATTTGAAGCAGCGCGGCGTGCGCACCCTGGATATTTTCCTGACCACGCTGCTGGCCGAAACCGGTGGCAAGCTGCCCGACAATTTCGTGGTGATGCTGCCCAAGGTGACCATTCCTGAGCAGATGACGACCATGGTGCGCCTCTTCGAGCTACTGGAACAGGCCAACGGCCTGCCCGCCGGCTCGCTGCGCATGGAAACTATGGTGGAAGCCACCCAGATCATCATGGACGACGAGGGGCGCAACCCGCTCATGCGCATCATCCGCGCCAGCGAGGGCCGCTGCATCGCGGCGCACTTCGGCACCTACGATTACACGGCCTCGGCCGGCATCACGGCCCGGTACCAGACCATGGCGCACCCCGTCTGCGACTTTGCCCACCACATGACCAAGGTGGCGCTGGGCGGCACCGGCATTTTCCTTTCCGACGGGGCTACCAACGTCATGCCCATCGGCCCGCACCGCGGCGACAACCTGAGCTATGAGCAGCTGCGCGAAAACCGCGAATCGGTGCACAACGCCTGGCGCCAGGGCTTTGCGCACACCACCCACTCGCTCATCAACGGCCTTTACCAGGGCTGGGACCTGAACCCGGCCCAGCTGCCGATGCGCTACGCAGCCACCTACACCTTCTTCCTCAGCTCTTACTCCGACGCGCTGCACCGCCTCAAAACCTTCGTGGAGCGGGCTGCCATTTCTACCCTCACCGGCGACATTTTCGACGACGCAGCCACCGGACAGGGCCTGCTGAACTTCTTCCTGCGCGCCCTGAACTGCGGCGCCATCACCGAGGAAGAGGTGCTAGCTACGGGCCTGACCACCGACGAAATTCAGTCGCGCTCCTTCTACCGCATCCTGCAGGGTCGACGGCAGCAACCGGCGTAAGATATCCGAAAACGTCGTGCCGCGTGCGGCACGACGTTCTTATATTCAGCTGCTTCCCGTCTCTTTCCCATGATCCGCAGAATCAAAGTGCTGGCCAGCGGCGACTCCGTGCTGGCCATCGGCCGGACCAAAAAGTCCTTGCGCCGGGATATGTACTGGCTGGGCGCAGCGCTGCTGCTGGCGGCAGTGTGCCTGGCGGTGGAAGTTGGGGCGCTCTTGAGCGACGCGGCACCGGATTACCTCAGCGTCGGCGCCGTGGCCCTGGGCGCAGCCGTGCTGCTGCTGCTGCTAGCGTTGCTGCGGCGCCTACGTCGGCAGCTGCTGGCTCGCGACCAGATCATCTTCGATCGGGCGCAGGCGCTGGTACGGCGCAACGACGAGCCTCCGTTCTGCTCTTTCGAGGAAATCAGCCGCGTGGTGCTCGAAGCCCAGCACGACCCCGACGACCATTTTCGCGGCTACCTGCTCTACCTCGCCACGCCCGCCAAGGGCCGCCTGGTCATCGGCGAAGGGCTGGCCAAGGCGAAGGACCTGGCCGTGGGGCGCTTTATTGCCGAATTTACGGGCAAGCCGCTGGAGCGCCGCGGCGAGCTGGCCGCCGATGCCAACTGCCACCCTTAGTGCGTTTGCGCCGATGTTCAGCATCATTGGCAAGTACAAATCATTTTATCAGTAAGCAATACGCAACCAACGGCTTACGCACCAGTCATTCAGCAAATAACGTTATATAGAAACCTTTGCCTTGAGCATCCGCTTATGGGGCAATGCCACGCTACTTCCCGGTCAAGGTACCGCCAGCAGTTTACCAGATTAGCTACCCCGATACCGCCGAAGAGCAGCCGTTGAGTTGCGCGCTGGTCCGAACTAAATCCCATAGTGTAGTTTTACGTACCAGAACAGCTGTTACCCGCCGGCAGAATACAATTTCCGACCTAATGAAGCGCCTACTCTGTCTTTTGCCCGGCAACCGTATCTGGCTTGTGCTCTGCTGTTGGCTGGCGACGAGCGGGGCTATGGCCCAGACGGCAGACACGACGCGCAAAGCCCGGCCCATCCGCAACATCGACCTGGAAAACGTGGACGTGGCCCCCGACGCGGTGGATACCAAGGGCTGGCTGCTGCTCAACCAGGACATTGCCCTGGAGCTGGACGGGGCCGTACAGAACCTCTACAACTTCAAGTACGACCGGGCCGAAAAGCAATTCCGCTCCCTGCGCCGCCGCTACCCCAACCACCCCATGCCCTACTTCCTGATGGGCCTGAGCACGTGGTGGAAAATCGTGCCGACGAACTGGCAGAGCAAGCTCTACGACAAGCCCTTTCAGGCGTACATGGACACGGCCATCACCAAGGCCGAAGCCTTGTACGAGAAAGATAACAAGAACTACGAGGCCTGCTTTTTCCTGGCCGCCTCCTACGGCTTTGCCGGCCGCCTGCAGGCTGAGCGCAAAAACTGGCCTAAAGCCACTATCAGCGCCAAGCGCGCCCTGAAGTACCTGGAGCTGAGCCAGGAAGCCAACGGCCTGAGCCCGGAATTCCTCTTTGGGCAGGCGCTGTTCAACTACTACGCCGTCTGGATTCCAGACAACTACCCCATCCTCAAGCCCGTGCTGCTGCTCTTTCCCAAGGGCGACAAGCAGCTCGGCATTCAGCAGCTGCGCACCGTGGCCGACAACGGCATCTACGTGGGGCCGGAGGCGAAAGTGTTTCTGATGCGCATCCTCAACAACGAGGAAAACAACCCCACGCTGGCCATGCCCATTGCGCGCAACCTGGCCACCAAGTACCCCGACAACGGCTACTTCCAGCGCTTCTACGCCCTGCTCTGCTTCAACGAGGGCGACTTCCGCGAGTGTGAGCAAACCAGCCGCGACATCCTCGACAAGCTCAACCGTGGCTTGCCCGGCTACGAAGGTATCAGCGGGCGCTACGCCACCTATTTCCTGGGCTGGCTGATGCAGAACAAGTACAAGGACATGGTCAAGGCCAAGGACTACTACCAGCGCTGCATCGTGTTTGCCGAAAGCACCAGCGACACCAAGGGCGGCTACTACCTCTACGCCAACCTGAACCTGGCCCGCCTCGCCGACAAGGAAAACAACGTGAGGGACGCCCGCCGCTACTACGAGGAAGTGGCCAACATAGCGCCCCACAAGTCAGTTAATTACACCGAGGCCAAGAATTACCTGAAGGCGCACAAGGTGAAGAAATAACCACCGGCAGCCGACATTGTAAATCCCATCGGGCCCTTAGCCAGCACTGACTAAGGGCCCGATGGGTTTGTTCTTTGTATCTAGCAGATTCTCGACAGGGGTAGCGCAGGTTTTAGCCTGCGTTTATTTGAACGTAAGTGGATTAAATAGTGCGTAGCATCAACATTCAGAATTATCTATAGTATAAATCAATTGTCTATCATTTAGAACGTGTTGGGGAATTGGCGTAAGGTGCTGTCAACCTCCGCTCAGCACGCTCAGACCAACTCCGATGAACAACAGCAGTAGTGCAACAAAGTAGCCCGCACCAGCATACGCGGCCCACTTGTGCAGCTCGGACACCGCCCGCTTGCGGTAATTCCTTACCGCAACGGTACCCATGACAACCGGGGCCACGAGCACCTGAAATAGCGCCAGCAGGGAGGCTTGCCCGGACCATTCGTCGCCTAAGGCTATTCCTATAAGAACCAGTAACCCACCGTAGATAATAACCAACGTTAGCCAACTCAGCGCTGGTACACTGGTAATTCGGTCAGCCATAACGGAGAGCGTATTGAGGAATGGAGCAGATGGTAAACAGAAACGAGCCAGTAAGTTGGGGCGGGAGTTCCTAGGCTTCCGGCCCCGTATGGTTGAGTGCTTTCAACCCCTTACTGACTCGCAGTGGCAAGGTATGATTCCGCTGCTGCCGCTGCAACGCAAACGGCGCTTGTGCCTGCGCCAAGTCGTCAACGCCCTACTGTACGTATGCCGCACGGGCTGCCAATGGCGCAGCTTGCCGGCGGTATTTCCGAAGTGGACGGCGGTGTATTACTACTACCGGCGCTGGCAGCAGGACGGCACGCTGCCGCGCCTGAACCGCTGCTTGATGCAGGCTGAGCGTGTGCGCGAAGGACGGGCTCCGACGCCGGCCGTGCTCTGCCTGGACAGTCAAAGCGTGAAGCTGGCCCCGCGCATCTGCGAAGCCCGCGGGCTGGACGCGCACAAACGCGTGAACGGGCGCAAGCGGCGGCAGCTGGTCGACACGCAAGGGCGCGTGTGGGCCTGCCGCAGCCACGCGGCGCACCAGCACGACGGGCACGGCGCGGCCCCGTTGCTGCTCGAACGCCGCCACTGGGGCCCGCGCCTGCGCGCCGTGGTCACTGACCAAGCCTACCGCGGCCGTTTCGCCGAGGGGCTGCTGGCGCGCGGCCTGCGCCACGAGCTGGCCAGCCGCCCGCCGTCGGCCCGCGGGTTTGTGCCCGTGGCCCAGCGCTGGGTCGTCGAGCGTACGTTCGCCTGGCTCAACTGCTTCCGCCGCCTAGTGGTCGACTACGAGCACCTGCCCGAAAGCCACGCCGCGTGGATCCTCTGGGCCAACATCACGCGCTGCCTAAATCGAATCACCTAATTCCCCAACACGCTCTTAACCCTCTCAGGTAGTGGCTCAGATAGGCTGACGAGTGCGGTTGTAGTCGTGCAAGAACAGGTTGATGCAGGCGTCGAGCAGCTTTACGGAGCGGGAGAAGGACAAGGATTTGCGCACCAGTCGGCCGAGGCGTGCGCGCAAGGTGGCGTTGAACCGCTCGATGTGGATAGTTGTGCCGCGGCACGCGGCCGGCAAGTGCTGACGCCACGGAATGACGCCGGTGTAGGCCTCCCATAAATCCGTGTAGCACCAAGCCCGTCGGTACTCGGGTGGCAGCCGGCGCCAGAGCTTGCGGGCCGTGCGCCGGCTGCGGCAGCCCAGCGCGTAGGCCACGACCTGGCGCGTGCGGCGGCATAACGCCAGCCAGAGCCACACCTTGCGGCTACGGCGGCCGACGAAGGTGCACAGCTCGTCCAGCTCCAGCCCGTCAACGGGCCGCGCCGGCGCCAGCGTCTGAGCTAGCGGCGGCAGTTGCTGGGCTTTTTTTTAGCCACGCCGTCACCGTTTGCCGCGACACGCCGAAGATGCGTGTCAGCCCCCGCAGACTCGTGCGTTCTTGGTAGGCGCGCAGGATTTCGGCTTTGCGCGCCTCCGAGTACGCCCCGTGGCCTGGCGCCGAGCGGCTGCTCCGCCCACACGCCCGGCAGTGGTAGCGTTGCTTGCCATTGCGCGCCAACCCATTCTTGCGCAGCGCTGAAGCGCCGCAGTACGAACATGCTTCCATGTTCTACTATACGGGCTTCAGCCCACCTGAGCCACTACCAAAAAAATATTAGTAATGAAAAAGCCCCACTGGCAAACTGCCAGCGGGGCTTTTACTTTCAAATCAACTAACCGAATTACACGCCCGGAATCTGCACGTCCACGTTGGTGAAGCGGATGGTGCCGTCTTCCAGCTCGGCTTCCACTACGGCGTCCTTGCTCACCTTGCCCGAGAGAATGTCCTTCGACAGCTCGTTGAGCACCAGGCGCTGCAACACGCGCTTCAGCGGACGGGCACCGAAGGTCGGGTCGAAGCCCTGCTCGCCGAGGAAGTCCAGGACCTCATCGGTGGCTTCCAGGCGGATGCCGGCTTCTTCCAGGCGCTGCTGGATCTGCTTGAACTGGATGTCGACAATCTTGCGAATCTCCTTGCGCTTGAGCGGCTGGAACATCACGATTTCGTCAATGCGGTTCAGGAACTCGGGGCGCATGTGCTGCTTCAGCCGCTCGATGACTTCCTCGCGGGTGCGGTCCACCACTTCCTCGTGGTTGTACTCGTTCAGCTCCTTGAAATTGCGCTGGATGATGTCGGCGCCCGTGTTCGAGGTCATGATGATGATGGTGTTCTTGAAGTTGGCCACCCGACCCTTGTTGTCGGTGAGGCGGCCGTCGTCGAGCACCTGCAGCAGGATGTTGAACACGTCCGGGTGGGCCTTTTCGATTTCGTCGAGCAGAATCACCGAGTAGGGCTTGCGGCGCACGGCCTCGGTCAGCTGCCCGCCTTCGTCGTAGCCCACGTAGCCGGGAGGCGCCCCGATCAGGCGCGAGGTGGCGTGGCGCTCCTGGTACTCCGACATGTCGATGCGCACCATGGCATTTTCGTCGTTGAACAGGTACTCGGCCAGGGCCTTGGCCAGCTCGGTTTTCCCGACGCCAGTCGTGCCGAGGAAGATAAACGAGCCGATGGGGCGCTTCGGGTCCTGCAAACCGGCGCGGGAACGACGCACGGCGTCCGAAATGGCCGCAATGGCTTCCGACTGACCCGCCACGCGCTTGCCCAGCTCGGCTTCGAGGTTGAGCAGCTTCTCGCGGTCCGACTGCAGCATCTTGCTCACCGGGATGCCGGTCCACTTGGCCACCACGTCGGCAATGTCCTCGTGCGTCACTACTTCCTGCAGCATGGAGCCGCCGTCCTTGTTGGCGTTGGCTTGCTCCTGCAGGGTCTTCAGCTGGGCTTCGGCTTCCTGGATTTTGCCGTAGCGCAGCTCGGCCACGCGGCCGTAGTCGCCCTGGCGCTCGGCCTGCTCGGCTTCCACCTTGAAGCGGTCGATGCTTTCCTTCACCGTCTGGATGTTGGTCAGCACGTCCTTTTCGCCCTGCCAGCGGGCCTTCAGCGAGTCGCGCTTTTCCGACAGCTCGGCCAACTCCTTGTTCAGGACGGCCTCGCGGTCCTTGTTTTCCTCGCGGCGGATGGCCTCGCGCTCAATCTCCAGCTGCATGATGCGGCGTTGCACCTCGTCGAGCTCCACGGGCATGGAGTTCAGCTCGATGCGGAGCTTGGCGGCCGCCTCGTCCATCAGGTCGATGGCCTTGTCGGGCAGGAAACGGTCGGTGATGTAGCGGCTGGATAGCTCCACGGCGGCAATGACGGCGTCGTCGGTGATGCGCACGCCGTGGTGCAGCTCGTACTTCTCCTTGATGCCGCGCATGATGCTGATGGCGTCCTCAATGGTCGGCTCGTCCACCATCACGGCCTGGAAGCGGCGCTCCAGGGCCTTGTCCTTCTCGATGTACTTCTGGTACTCCTTGAGGGTGGTGGCGCCGATGGAGTGCAGCTCCCCGCGGGCCAGGGCGGGCTTGAGCAGGTTGGCCGCGTCCATGGCGCCCTCGCCGCCCGCGCCGGCCCCGATCAGCGTGTGCATCTCGTCGATGAACAGAATGATCTGGCCTTCGGAGTCGGTGACTTCCTTGATGACGGATTTGAGGCGCTCCTCAAACTCGCCCTTGTACTTGGCACCGGCGATGAGCAGGCCCATGTCCAGCGACATGATGACCTTGTCCTTGAGGTTCTCGGGCACGTCGCCGGCCACGATGCGCTGGGCCAAGCCCTCCACGATGGCGGTTTTGCCCACGCCAGGCTCCCCGAGCAGCACAGGGTTGTTCTTGGTGCGGCGCGAGAGAATCTGCAGCACGCGGCGGATTTCCTCGTCGCGGCCGATGACCGGGTCCATCTTGCCCGAGCGCACCTGCTCGTTGAGGTTGCGGGCGTAGCGGTTCAGGCTCTGGTACTGGTCCTCGGCCGACTGCGAGGTCACTTTGCGGCCGCCCCGCAGTTCTTTGATGGCGGCTTTGAGGTCTTTGAGGTTGAAGCCCGTGTCCTTGAGCAGGGTGGCAACCTGGTCGCGGCCGTCCACGAGGGCCAGCAGCATATGCTCCACCGACACGTACTCGTCGCCGAACTCCTTGAGGAAGCCGTTGGCGCGCTGCACGGCGGCGGCGGCTTCGTTGGCGAGGTAGGGCGAACCGCCGCTCACCTTCGGATAGCCGTTGACGATGGCATCCAGGCGCGGGGTCAGGATGTTCAGGTTGACGCCGAGCTTCCCAGCGAGGAAGCCGGTCACGTTTTCATCCACCTGAAAGAGGGCTTTCAGGAGGTGGCCCGTCTCGATGGCCTGCTGCTGATGGCCGCCGGCAATTTCGGTGGCCTTCTGCACGGCCTCCTGGGCCTTGATGGTGAAGTTGTTGAAGTTCATAGGTCTAAGTCCGGTTCAGGTGCTTTGGCTAAAAGCTGATACGGGCTTAGCAAATGGCGGGCTACTTCCGAAAAGCGGACTTTTTGGCTGGTTTTGTGGCCTTTGATCGATGCTGTGTATGCAAACTTGTCATAACTTGATGTGGGGCTTTTATATGAACGAAGCAGATTAATGCGGTAGATAGAGGTCGTATCAATATCATGGGAACATGCGTCATTAAATAATAATACTGAGTATCTTCACATCGGATAAACTCTTTTTTTATGAATAAAGAAAACTTGTTTCAAGCTATACGACATGGGGATGTCGCGCTTTGGGTAGGGGCTGGCTTCTCTTTATACGCAGGGTATCCTACAGGGGCACAGTTAGTAAAATCCATATATTCTAAATTATCCAAAGAAGAACAGCAGCTAATATCTTCTGAATTGCCATTGCCTCTTTTTACTGAAAAATGTATAAACCTTCGGTTAGGCAATAGGAATAGTGTTCTAAGAGCGGTTGTTGAAGAACTCCGAATCAGACCTAAGACGATGAAGTATCATGAAATGCTTTCGAAAGTGCCTTTTATTGATACGATAATTACCACTAATTATGATGAGCTTTTTGAAAGAGCTTACGGTGACGAACGAATTCATAAAGTTGTTCAATCACTTGATTTGCCTTTTATAAACAACGCTAAGACGGTTCTTTATAAATTGCATGGCGAGCTTGCTAATCCTGCTTCAATAATTGTATCAGAAGGAGATTTTAGAAGTTTTTATTCAAAGAAGGATTTGCTGTTGTGGAAAGTTATTGAAGGAATGATGGCAACGAAGACGTTAGTATTTTTAGGTTATAGTTTGGACGACCCTAATATTTTGTCAATGTTTGAATATGTTTTGGGGTCTTTGCCGAGTGTGATGAAAGAAGCATACTTAATAGCTCCGAACCTTAATACGATTAAGGTTAAGGAATTGGCTATGAAAAACGTTGTATATATAAATTCAACGGGAGAGGATTTTGTTGAAGATCTAATTAAATACTTTAAAGATAATTTATTGTTAGATGCTAGTAATGGCGTTGTTTCTGGAGATAAGGCTAGGGCAATGCTGAAAAATTTGGGTTTAAATTTTATTGGCAGCCTTAATAAGGAAGGTGTTAGTATAGATGGGTTATATAAACAAGATGGCACTTATAACTATGAGCTTAATTTTACAATGAAAGGGGATTCGGTTTATACAGATCAATTGCGTAAGTTGGATAGAGGTGAAATCCTTGGGGCAATATCAATCCCATACTCAGATTTTTTGCATATTGAGTTTCGTGCTGAAGGCTTCAGGTTGCCTGTAAACACTGAATTTCTCTATATCGAAAAAGCAGCAGCATTTGATAAGTTAGTTGATTTGCTATTTGATGATGGTGTTAGTTATTCTGACTTGCATATAAAATTGTATGGGGCATTGGGTAAGATAAAAATAGTTGTTCGTTACAAGCATGTTGTAATGGAATTCACTGTAGGTAAAATAAGGAAAGGTGTTTCTGATGTAAACTTTGCAATTACTCATGATGATAAAAAGTTTAAATCAGTGTCTGCTGAAAAGGAGATATATTCATTGTTGAGTAAATTTGCTTCTGGTGAATCGTTTAAGTTGTTTGATGTAGATGGTGAAGTGTATTCTAATAAAATTGAATCGAGAGAGTTAGTTAAATATGCAGATGGAATGATTAGATACTTTAATGATTTAAATGCTATAGAACGTCATTTTTCAGTTGTATTTAAAAATATGGATGTTGAGTCTAATTATTATTCTGAAGTAGAGATGCTGGCTAATATCATTAATAATTCTGTTTTGCAAATAAAATTTGAAGTGCCTTATAAGGTTGATAAAGATGAAAACAATGCCTCCTTAGTAAGGGATAATATTAGAGGTGGTAAAGGTGATTTGGTTGTTACTGCTAAGTGTAAGTATAATATGAGCTTTGAAATATATGGAAAGGAGTTTGGTGTAGAGTTTGCTAAAACATATCTAATAATGGATGGTTATATAAAAGAAGGGGAAAAGGGTAATAGTAAGGTGTATGTAGTGGGTAGCAAGTCTAAAAAAGCTCAATTGAATTATGAATATCCTGCGACAGACAATCCGCCGTTTAATATATCTGTTTAGTGAAGTTTGAGAATAAAAAAGCAGCGAAGCTGGTGAGTTCCTTCACTCCGCTTCGCTGCGTTCAGGATGACAGGCGACTGGGGCTGCTGATGTGGTTATCCGTTACTGTTGCTTCCCCGGCGTCTCCGGGCTGCTTTTCTGCTTGCCGGGGATGATAAAGCTATTGCTACTGCAGCGGTTGACCAGCAGGCAAGGCGGGCGGCGCATCAATCCAGTTTTCCAGCCGGATGCCCGCAAGCTCGCCGAAGTGGCGGATGTTGCGCGTGACCAGGGTGAGGCCGTAGGCCAGGGTGGTGCAGCCAATGAGCAAGTCGAAATCATCCTGTGGGCGGCCGATGCTGCGCAGGCGGGCCTTTTCGGCCCCGTACAGCTCAAAGCAGGTGGCAATGGGGAGGATGCGGCTGGCAAACAGCTGCTGGATTTTCGTCAGGTTCTGGCGGTTGGCTGCTTGGCGCGTCGGGGCGCTTTTGGCAATGCCGTAGATGAGTTCGGCTATGGTCAGTTCGCTGATGAAGCAGTTTTGCACACCAACCGCATCAAATTTGGTGGATAAGGCTGCTTCGCCTTTCAGGAAATAGATGCAGATGTTCGTGTCGAGCAGGTATCGGCTCATAGCTCTATTTCCCGGTCACGGAAGTGACGGGCTTCGCGTAATTGCTTGGCCAACTCCTCGCCGGTTTCTTCGGACTGCCAAGCCCCAAATAGCTCGTGCATCAGGCGTTGTTGCTCAGCAGCAGATAATGCGGTGGTGGTGGCGGGGTGCGGAATGACGGTAGCCGTGGTTTCGGGCAGGCTTTGCAGCAGGCGCAGCACGTTGGCGGCTTGGTCGTCGGGAAATTCCAGTTCGAGGGCGAGTTTCATGGCTAGCTAAGATACGGGGCAGGGCTTTAAGGCAGTAACCCAACCAGCCGGCCGCACAAATTCACCGGATTGGTGGATTGTGCGGCCGGCGGGTTGGGTTAACTATCTGGCGTCAGCACGCGAGATGTCTCGACAAGCTCGACATGACGTTCTTTGTATAGTTGCCAAGTTACCCCAGCTTCTCCGGTGTCCCGTCGTTGCCGCCTTTGTGCTTGCCTTTGCGGTCGATGACGAGGCGGGCGGCTTGGATGCGCTGGTAGAACTCGGGGTGGGAGCGGGCGTACTTGCGCAGGCTGCGGTCGAGGCGGTCTTCGAGGAGGGTGGCCAGGTCGGAGAACTTGGCTTTGATGGCGAGGCGGGCGGCTTTGGCGTCGCTGATTTGCTGGCGCGGGTCGTTTTTGCTGCCCTGGAAGGCGGTGAGGGCGTCTTGCAGCTCCTGCAGGCGCTCCGGGGTTACGCCGTAGTCTTCGAGGGGTTTGGTGTGGGCGTTGGCGAGGTCGAGGAGGTCCTGGGCTGCGTCGGTGAGGGCGGTGGCGCGCAGGTTGATGAGGGTGCCGTAGCTGTGGTTGGCGGCAGCCTGGATGGTGCGGTCTTTCAGGGCGGTGCCGTAGGCGTACAGGTCGCCGGCTATTTCCCCGGCGCTGGTGGCTAGCAGCTCGCGGCGGTCGGTCTTGGCGGCGGTTTTGCCTTTGCTGAGGCGCTGGGTTTGCTGGCGCAGCGGGCCGAGGTCGTTGGTGAGCTGCTGCAGCTCGGCGAGGGCTAGTTGGAGGGCTTTGTCCTGCTGGTAGGGACCGGGGTCTTGCTGGAGGGCGAGCAGGGTGTTTTGGGCGGCGGTGAGCCGGTTGTCTTGTTTGGCAGTAAGCATAAGGGGAATGCGGGTATGGGGTAAAAGTGGAAATCAGACGAAGCGAATAGGTGTGCGCAGTGGTAGGATAGGGGCGAAGCTCAAGAATAGGAATATTCGGGAAGATTATGGTAATACCACCGCCGGAAAATGTGTGACCAGGCTTTGGACGGTTGGGGCTGAGCTTTGGACGGTCGCGTCTGGGCTTTGGATGACTGGGGCCGGGCTTTGGATGGCTGCGGCCGGGGTTTGGCGGGTGTGTCCGGGCTTTGGGCGCTTGGGACCGGGTTTTGGATGCCTCGGGTTAGGCTTTGGAAGAGTGGGGCCGTGCTTTGGCCGCTCGGGACTGAGCTTTGGGTGAGTGGGGCCGGGGTTGGGAGAGGTGCGTCGCGGGTGCCGGGCAGTCGAAGCGGTGCTTTACCTTTGAAGGCTTATACCCCGCTGGTATTGCCATGATTTTACTAGACTTAGATTTAAACCGCGAAATAGCCTTTGTAAAGAAGGCAATGACCATTTTGGGCGTGGCCTTGGTGGTGCTGGTTGCGTGGATGGCTTACAAGGGCTGGCGGCGGCTGCGGCAGCCGGTGCGCCGGGCCGACGCGTCGGTGAATTGGGGGGCGACGCTGGCGAGCTGGGCCGGAGGCGTGGTGCTGGTGTTACCGGCCAGCGTGTTATTGTTCTTGTTAGTGAGTAACATCGTAGGGCAGCAGCAGCGGCTGGGGGCGCTGCAGGATCGGTACCGGGCCCAGCGGGAGCAGCTGCTGACTACTTATCACCTGGATACGGCGACCAGCACCTACCCCCGGGCCGGCGACTACCGCTTCGACCTCTCGCTGCGCGCCGACAGTACCTTTTCCCTGGCTACCACCCTGCCGCGGTACCAGAAAAGCTACGCGGGGCGCTGGCGCCTGGTGGATACCCACAACGGAAAACTGGCGGTGGAGCTGCGGGGGGCGGACGCGTTTGCGCAGCATTTGGAAACCCAGGACCTGGATTCGCTTTCGTACCTGATGTTCTACAAAAGCTGCGCGGCGCCCTACGATACGTGCTACGTCGTGCGGCTGCGCAAGGAAGGCGCGGCGGAGCAGCAGGCGCGGCCGGTGGCTACCGGGGAATGAGGCGCCTCGTGTGCGCCTCACCCCCCGGCCCCCTCTCCGAAAGGGAGAGGGGGAGCCTGACGAAGCCATAGGGGTGGTTTGCGCGTGTATCAGCGGAGGAAAGCCGCTTCAATGGACTGCTTGACCGACGAGGCACCTGGGCGACGCTAGGGCTGCTGGAAAAGGCGGATGGTGTAGTCGAGCAGGCTTTGGTCGCCGACCTGCCCGTGGCCGGGAATGACTACCTGCACCTGGGGGTAGGCCTGCTTGACCTGCTGCACCGTGGCGGGCCAGGCTTGCACGTTGGCGTCGGCGAGGTTGCCTTTGGTAGCGTTCAGCTCCTTGACGAGGCAGCCGCCGAAGAGGACCTGCTCGTCGGGGAAGTAGCCCACGATGTTGTCGCGGGTGTGGCCTTCGCCGAAGAATGTGGCGTAGACCTTGGCGCGGCCCACTTTCAGGGTGCGGCGGTTGCGGAAGCCGTGCTGGGGCACGTTGGCCTGGCGCTGGCGGGCGTAGGCAATGGTCTGCGCGTTGGCGTAGGAGGGGATGCGGTGGCGCGCAAACGCCGGCAGGCCGCCCACGCAGTCGTCGTGGAAGTGCGTGGGCACTACCGCCTTGATTTGGCAGTGCAGCTCGTTGCTGATCCAGTTGATCAGCTCCTCGGATTCCGGGTTGTTGGCAGGCGTATCGAAGATGACCGTCTGCTGGCCGCTGCGCACAATCATGCCGTTGCAGGGCACCTTGCCGTAGGTGTCGGTGGCCAGAAACGAGGTATGCACAAAGACGTTCGGGGCAACCTGCGTGACGGTCAGGGCGCTGGACTGGTAGACGGTTTTGCTGGCGGCGGGCGCGGTTTGGCTAACGCAGGGCGGGGTGACCAGCGTCAGCAGCAGGGCAAGGGCGAGCAGCAGTTTCATAAGCGGGAGTGCAAGGCGGAGGCTTCGGCAATCGTTGGGCGCCTATCCGACAAGTGGCACCGACTGAAACAGGCGGTCATGTCGAGCGCAGTCGAGACATCTCGCGTGCTGACGTCAGGTAGTAGACCTCATTCAACGAGGGAATTACTATCCAGCGAGATGTCTCGACTGCGCTCGATAGGACGAACTATATGAGGCAACGAAGCGGTAGCCCAGGCCTGCCTGTTCAGGCAAGGTGGGGAGCTTATTGGCCCTTGCCGATTACCTTCTTGACCAGCAGCACCAGCTTCTCCACCACGAAGCCGATAACCAAGCCACCGATAGCGCAGGCCAGGGCCTTGGCCAGCCAGGCCACAGCCGGGATGTGGGCTAAGCCTTCTTCCAGCTCGTGCAGCAGATGCGCGGTGAATGGGATGCCGTGGGCAATGATTTCGGCGCCGACCCAGAGCATGGCGGCCGTGCCCACGTAGCTGAGGATGCTCAGGAAGTGCGGCATGAACTTGACGATGCCGCGCCCCAGTTTCTGCGTGGCGGGGTGGTATTTGTCCTGGGCCAGGTGCAGACCGATGTCGTCGGCCTTCACAATCAGGCCCACAAAGCCATACACGGCCACAGTGATAAACACGGCCACAGCCAGCATGACGACAATCTGGTTGAGGATGGGCTGATCGGTGACCTGGCTGTAGGCAATGGCCATGATTTCGGCCGAGAGGATGATGTCGGTGCGTACGGCACTGGCCACGCGCTGCTCCTCCAGCTCTTCCGGCGTAATGGTTTGTACCTGCTCGCTTTCCGCATCCACCTCGTGGTGCTTGCTGAACATGGAGTGCACCTTCTCGTAGCCTTCGAAGCACAGATACGCCCCGCCCAGCATGAGAATGGGCGTAATGGCCCAGGGGGCGAAATAGCCCAGGATCAGGGCCGCCGGACTCAGCAGGATGATCTTATTGATTACTGATTTTTTGGCTATCCGGTAGATGATGGAAAGCTCCCGGGAGGGGTCGAGGCCGACGACGTACTTGGGCGTAACGGCGGTATCGTCGATGACGATGCCGGAAACTTTGCCGGTGGTTTTGGCTACCTGGGCGGGCACGTCGTCCAGGCTGGCCGCGCTTACTTTGACCAGGGCGGAAATGTCGTCTAACAGCGCAAAAAGACCTGAAGCCATACTTTCTCTATTCGTTGCTTGGGGTTTCGTTTTGGAAGGAGTGCGCGTGGTGGCACCGCGAAACCGGGCGGCAAGTTATGGCGCGGTTTCGCAAACGGGGTATGCACGCCCTCTACGGGCTGGGCGGGCGGCGGTAGGCAAACTCCTTCTTCGCGGTCGGGTGGCTGCTCCGGCTGAGGCCTCCGCGCACGGGCGCCAGACCCGCTCCGGGGGCTTTCCCTCAGTAGCGGTGCGCTCCGTCGGGCCAAAGCGGCCGAGGGCGCGGCGGCTGGGCTTTGCTGCCGAATCAGGAAGGCAATCGGCTCGCCGCGGCGCGACAACCGGGGCTGGGTTGGCCCTGCGTCCTACCTTTGTGCCCGAAGAAGCACGGCGGGCCGGCTCGCCACTCTGACGTATGCGAAGAAGACTGCGCGGCCACGCCCGCCGGGTGCGGGTGATAGTGTACCGCGAAACCTTGTTTGACTGGCAGGAGCACCTGTGGACCTTTCTGGGCGCGTTTTTGGGCATCGGCCTGATCGGACTGCTCAACCGCTACTGGCTGGGGCCAGCCGATACGCTGCTGCTGGTGGGCTCGTTCGGGGCCTCGTCGGTGCTGATTTATGGGGTGGTGAACAGCCCGCTGGCCCAGCCGCGCAACCTGCTGGGCGGGCATGTATTCAGCGCCCTGGTGGGCGTGACGGTGCAGAGGTGGCTGGGCGGGGAGCTGTGGCTGGCGGCCGCCGTGGCCGTGGCGCTGTCCATTGTGGCGATGCAGATAACCAAAACCCTGCACCCGCCGGGCGGGGCTACCGCGCTGATTGCGGTGGTGGGCTCGGAGCACATCAAGGCATTGGGCTACGGCTACGTGCTGATGCCGGTGCTATTGGGCGTGCTGCTACTGCTGGCCGTGGCGCTGCTGGTAAATAACCTGCCCGGCTCGCGGCGCTATCCAAACAATCGGCATTGGTACAAGGTGTGGCGGCGCTACCGCCGCCGGCCCAGAAGCCGGCGGGTGGAAATAGTCGTGGAGGCCGCGGAGGTGGTTTAGAGCCTATCCGCCAAGTGGCACGGACTGAAACAGGCGGTCATGCCGAGCTTGTCGAGACATGCCTCAGCCCGCGTCAGGCGACGCGCTAGAGCTCCTTGGCGGGTACTTTGTTGTCGAAGCGGACGGATTCGAGGAAGCGTTTTTTGTCGGCGAGCGTGGCTTCGGTTTCGGGCAGGCGGTAGGCGCTGCCGAACATGTAGAGCACGTCGCCGCGCCAGGCGTAGATGAAGTCGAGGTAGGCCGGCTGCTGGCGCACTTCATCGAAGCAGCTGAAGCGGGCTACGCGGGCGGGGCTGCCGGCAAATACCGCGTTGCCCTGCGACACAAGCCGAATGTGGTCGGCCCGGAAGCTTTTCACGTTGGTGCGGATCAGGCGGTCGAAGAACTTGTTGAGCGACTCCACCGTCACCACGCCGTTGGGATTGTAAGTGGGCTGGTAGCGTAGGTCGAGGCTGCCCACGTACAGCACGATGTTTTCGGTGTCGGTAGTGTACTGCCGGCTGCCCTGCATGCCGTCGATGGGCGCGGGCTCGGTCACGTAGGGCAGTTGCACGGTGACGTGCTCATCGAGCTCGGTGGGCACCCAGCTGGTGACGCTCCACTGCGCCGCGGCGGATAAGGGCTGGCCCAGAGCCAGCGTGAGCAAAGCGAGGAAGAAGCCGAACGCGCGCATGGGACCAGGTAACAAATCGGGCGGTCGGACAAGATACGAGCGGGCTGTGGTTCGGCCATGCGCCCCGGCGCGGACCTTGGCAAGCCGGACCGTATAAACTTCTGCCCAGCCCCGGCCGTACCGGCTGCTATAGCACCAGCGACCCATGAAACGGCTGATCCTAAGTGCGGGCCTACTGAGCGGCTGGCTGAGCCAGCCGGCCTGGGCGTGCCGCGTGTGCCGCCCGCGGGTGCAGGCCGGCATTCATACCGCCGACTACGCGGCCAACCTGCTGTGGCTGCTGCTGCCGGTGGCGCTGCTGATCGGCGGCGGGCTGGCCGTGTACTTCGCCGCCGATGTGAAGCGGCGCTTCTTCTGATCAAGCCTCCGAACGCCTATGACTGATTCTCCTCAGCGTACTCCTCTCATTGCGGCCGGCCTGCTGATGGGCGCCGGCCTCGGCGGATTTGTCGACGGCATCGTGCTGCACCAGATGCTGCAGTGGCACAACATGCTCTCCGGCAAGCTGCCGCCCGACAATCTGGTGGCAGCTAAAGTCAACATGTACTGGGACGGCGTATTCCACGCCGGCGTGTGGGTAATGACGGTGCTGGGCCTGCGCTTGCTCTGGGCGGTGGGCCGTCGCGCCGATGTGCCGTGGTCGGGGCGCACGTTCAGCGGAGCGCTGGTGCTTGGCTGGGGCCTGTTCAACGTGGTGGAGGGCCTCATCGACCACGAGCTGCTGGGCCTTCACCACGTGTACGAGTACACCGACAACAAGCTGCCCTGGGACCTGGCTTTCCTGGCCCTGGGCGTGCTGCAGCTGCTGGGTGGCTGGGCCCTGATTCGGGCGGGCCGGGCCGATGGGCTTACCCGGGCGGCGGGCTAAAGGACGCCGGCAGGCCGAATGCGCAACTATTGGCGGGCTTTGGTTACCTTAAATCCAGAGTCATCCTGTTATTGTGTAATTCGGCAATCTATGCATCATGTTTTACGGTACCTGCGCTGGGTGTTGACGGCAGCGCTGCTGGCGAGTGGCCATATGGTTTGGGCCACGCACCTGCTCGGCGGCGAAATCAACTACCAGTACCTCAACGCCAATGGCCCCGGCAACGCGCCCTACCGGTACCGCATCAATGCCGTGGTGTACTTCAACAAGGACGTTGGTTCGGCGGCGCCCGACGGGGTGCCGAGCATCATGGTGTCGTTTTTTGATAAGACGCAACCCAATGCTGCCCCGCGCCGGATGGGGTGCGAGCGAATCAGCTTTACCGAAATTACGCCTACGTCGGCCGGGGGCTGCACCAATGCCATTCCGCGGGTGACGCTGGCGCGGTATTCGGGCATCGTGAATCTGCCGGCATCCAGTCAGGGCTACCTGGCGGTGTATAGCGAAGGGGCCCGGAACCTGGATATCTCCAATCTCATTGCCCCCGGTGCGATGAGTATGGCCTTGAGCATGAGTATGCCGCCCGTGCCCCTGCTTAATAGCTCACCGGTCTTTTCCGACGAAGCCGTGTCGCTTATCTGCCTGGGCGATACCAGCACCCTGCTCAACAATGCCTACGACGCGGATGGCGACCGGCTGGTATACGCTTTCGCCACGCCCAGCAGCTTTATTTCGTTGGGTATGGTAGTCCCCGTGACGTACGAGCAGGGGTACAGCGCGACGCAGCCTTTTGGCGCCTCCGGCTACTCCCAGCTCAATGCCAATACCGGGCTGGCCCGGTACGTGGCGCGGCAACAAGGGCGTTACGTGCTGGCCGTGGATGTGAGCGAGTACCGCCGCATAAACGGCCAGGAAGTGCTGCTCGGGACTACCCGCCGCGACATTCAGCTGATTGTGCAGGCCTGCCCGGGCGCTCCGCCCCGGCCCCCGGCCTTCACGGCCGCCACGCTGGCCGCGCGCAACTTCACCGTGACCGAGGGACAACCACTCGCCTTCACTATAGAGGCTACCGACCCGGGGGCCAATCCATTGCATATGCGCGTGGTGAGTACGCTGCTGGACGGGCCCGGCGCCACGGATGCCACGGTGAACAACAACCCCGGCACCCCCGGCAACGGCAATGCGGCCGGCTCCGTGACGCTGACGGGCCTGGCCAGCATCAACGGCGCGTTCCGCTTCGTGCCCGGGTGCGGCATGGCCCGCGAAGCGCCCTACGATGTGGTGGTGACGGTGACCACCAATGCCTGTGCGGGCAAGACCATTGCGGAAGTGTTTCGCATCCGGGTGCTTTCCACGATGACGGCCCCCACGCGCGTCCGTGGCGACTCCGTGCTGTGCGCCCTGGCTACCGCGCGCTACACGGCCGAAGGAGCCGTAGCCCTGGCCTACCGCTGGCGCGTGCGCGGCGGTACGCTGGTAGGCAACGCTACCGGCCGCACCGTGCAGGTGCAATGGGGCAGTAGTAGCGGCGGGAGCATCAGCGCGCAGGCGCTGTCGGCGCTGGGCTGCCCCACTGATTCCGCCGGGGTAGCGGTTCGTTTGCAGCCCGGCCCAGCCATCGAAGGCACGACGGCCTACTGCCCCAAGGGCAACGCCGGGCTGCGCTTTCGCGTGCCTGATGCGGGCGGGGCGTTATACCGCTGGACGGTGAGCAACGGCACCATTGTGAGTGGGCAGGGCACGGCCGAGGTGGTGGTGGACGTGGTGCGCGGCGCCTCGGCCACCCTGCGGGTCATCAACACTACGAGCAACAGCTGCCCAGGCGAGGTGCTCATTCGGCCCGACGAGTTCTGCCTGGCTTTTTACAACGTGATGACGCCCAACCAGGACGGGCTGAACGATGCCTTCGTCATCGAAAACATTGAGCGGTACCCCGGCAACCAGCTCACCATCTACAACCGCTGGGGCCGGCAGCTGTACCGGGCCACCGACTACCACAACACCTGGCAGGGCGATGCGCAGCCAGCCGGCACCTACTATTATCTCTGCCAGCTGCCCGACGGAAAAATATACAAGGGCTGGTTTGAGCTGCTGCGCTGATGCGGCGGCGCCTCCGGCAATAGTACCGCGTGGTGTTGCTATTGGAATGGCAATAGCTTATATTTAATAGACACCATTTTTCAGCCGGCTGCTTTATGGAAACGCAACAGAAAAAGTACAGGGGCTTCGGTGGACTTCGCGGCGGCGTGCCGTGGTGGTTCTATATCATGCTGCTAGTTGCCTTCTACCTGTTTGGGTGGGTGCTGCGGTTCTTCCACGTCATTCCCTCGCACTGAGGCCGTCAGGATAAACCCGCCAAAACAAGCCGCTGCCGCACTCCGGAACTGCCCAACAGTAATCCGAAGCGCGGCAGCGGCGCTTGTAGCCTCGGCCAAATAACGGCTCAGGCCAGCAGCACGGAGGATGCCCGCCGGGCGGCAATGCGCTGCACCAGGGTGCTGAGCAGGTGGTAGATTTCCTGCACCTGTTCGATGGCCAGCGGGCCTTGCGTGTGGGTGGCGGTCAGCAGCACATCGGCGCCGGCGGCCAGCGACGCGGGCGTGAGCACCAGGCGCAGGGCGCGGTGGCGCAGCAGCAGTTCCTGCACGGCGCTGTCGGCCAGCAGGTCTTTGAGCGTGGCCGTGTCGTTGGTGGAAATGATGAAAGCCGCGTCGAGCTCGGGGAAGCCCAGCTCCACGTCTTCCATGCCCAGCAACTTGCCGATTTCCTGCAGCCAGGTTTGCTCGTGCAGGGCGAAGCGCAGCAGCGGCCGGCCCGGCACGCGGGCGGCGAGTTTGAGGTAAGAGTAGGTGCCAGCGGCCGCATCTACCTGCAGCTCCAGCTGCAGTTGGTAGGGGCCCTGGTCAAGGTCGGCCTGGTAGTCGACGAGGTCGGTGGTGGTCAGGTCGGCGTGCAACTGCGGCCAAAGCTCGGCTTCGGTCTCAGCACGGAAAGTGCGCGAATAGCTCATGGAATGCGGGAATGCGAAGAAAACGGAGCGGAGTACGCCGGCCGAAAAACAGCCTGCGGAGGCAGTCAGTACTGCGAATTGGCGGCTGAGGTTATGGCCACCGGCCGCTGGGGCGCGTATGCCAAGCTCCGCGGCTGTTTTCCCGAGCCGCCCTTCAGGCTTTTGCTACTATGCCCGCTACTTACCACATCGGCTGCTCCGGCTTTCACTTCCGCGACTGGAAAGGCGTGTTTTACCCCCCGGAGCTGCCCCCGCGTAAATGGTTTGAGTACTACTGCACCCAGTTCAACGCGCTGGAGCTGAACGTGACTTTTTACCGCATGCCGGAGCTATCGGCCTTTGAAAGCTGGTACGCGCAGAGCCCGGCACACTTCCGCTTCGCCGTGAAGGCCCCGCGCATCGTCACGCACTACAAGAAGTTTAATGCCGAAGCCGCGCCCGTCCTGGCCGATTTCTACGGCATCGTGCGCGAGGGGCTGCGCGACAAGCTCGGGCCGGTACTGTTTCAGCTACCGCCCAAAGCCGCCTACACCGAAGAGCTGCTGGGCCGCATCCTGGAGCACCTCGACCCAGCTTACCAAAACGTGCTGGAATTTCGGCACCCCAGTTGGTGGGACGGGGAGGTGTTTCGCACGCTCAGCCGCCACGACATCAGCTTCTGCGGCCAAAGCCACCCCATGCCCTTGCCCGACGAAGTCATCAGCACCGGCAAGCTGCTGTATTACCGCCTGCACGGCGTGCCGGAGCTCTACAAATCCAGCTACAGCCCCGCCTTTCTGCAGCAGCTGGCCGACGACGTACGCGCCGCGCCCAGTGTGCAGGAAGCTTACGTGTTCTTCAACAACGGCATCGGCGGGGTAGGGGCGCTGAATGCGCAGCAGATGCAAGGGTTGATGCAGAAGGAGAAATGATAAAAAGTAATGAAGAAGGAGGAATGAGGAAGGATGACTGGGACAAAACCCACTCTTCCTTCCTCATTCCTCCTTCTTCATTAAAACCCTACGCCGCGGCGGCGGGCAGGGTGGTTTGCAGCAGCCAGCGGTAGAGCTTGTCCACGTCTTCCTTGCGAAACAGCTCGGTGCCGGGGTTCATGGTAGCGGCCGTGCCGCAGGCCACGCCCAGGCGCACCGTTTCGCGCACCGACAGGCCGGTGGCCAGCCCGTACACCAGGCCCGCCACCATACTGTCGCCGGCGCCCACGGTGCTGCGCTTTTTCACGGCGGGGGCGGGGATATGGTCTACCAGGTCGCGGGTGACGACGCAGGCGCCCTGCGGGCCCAGCGAAGTCACCACGATTTCGCACTTGCCGTCTTGCACCAGGGTATGGGCGGCAGCGGCTACGGCTTCGCTGTCGAGCTCGTCCACGCCGGCCATCTTGCTTAGCTCGCCCACGTTGGGCTTGGCCAGGTACACGCCCTCGGCCAGCACCTGGTGCAGGGCCGGGCCGGAAGTATCGACGACCACCTTAATGCCGAGGCCCTTGGCTGCCCGCACGATTCGGACCACAAACTCCGGCTCGACGCCGGGCGGCAGGCTGCCGCTGATGACGAGGAATTCGGGCACATCAGGCAGGTTGCGGAGCGTGTGCAGCACCTGCTGCTGCTCCTCGGCGGTCAGTTCGGCGCCGGGCATACCAAAGCGGTACTGCTGGCCGGTGGTGGAGTCGACCACGATAAAGTTTTCGCGGGTGCGCCCCACCGTTTGCACCGGCTGCTGCTGAATTTGCTCCTGCTCCAGCAGCTCGCGCAGCAGCATGCCCGAGGGCCCGCCCACCGGAAACACCGCCACCGAATCGGCACCGAAGCGGCGCAGCGCGCGCGATACGTTGATGCCGCCGCCACCGGGCTCAAATTTGGGCGCCGTGCACCGCAGCTTCTGATCAGGGACAATCTGGTCGGCCGTCGTGCTCTTGTCGACGGTGGGGTTGAGGGTAAGCGTGACGATGCGTTTCATCGGAGAGAAGGCGAAAAAGAGGGCGGCGCAACCGAAGGGCCGCGCTGCCAATGTACTAGCTGCGCGCGGGTAGGGTTGTGGTCGGGCCAGGGGCCTGACGCAACCGCGGGCCGAAGTCAGTCCTGATAAAGACTGACCCCGGCCCGCAGCACCTGCACGATAAGTGAAAGTTATTTTTTCTCTTCCGGCTGCATCTGCATGTCCATCATCGTGGCCAGCATGGAGTCGGGGAAGAACACGCTGCTGGCGAAGTTCATCTTGGCCCCGAAGGTGGGCAGCACGCGCGCCTCGCCGGCCAGCAGGCCTTTGTAGCCGGCCTCGGCCACTTCCTCGGGCGTAGCCTTCTTGCTCTGCCCGATTTTGGTGTCCTCGGCGCCGGCTACTTTGAAGAAGTTGGTTTCGGTGGCGGGCGGGCAGAGCACCGTGATGGCCACGTCGGATTGCTGCTCCTTCAGCTCCTGCTGCAGCGCTTCGGAGAGGCTGAGCACGAAGGCCTTGGTGGCGGCGTACACGGCCTGGCGCGGATTGGGCAGGAACGACACCACCGAGCCGAGCTGCATGATTTTGCCGCTGTTGCGGGCCACCATGTCGCGCAGGTACAGCTTGGTCAGGTACATCAGCGACATCACGTTGACGTGCACGATGCCGATTTCCTTCTGCAGATCGGTTTCGGTAAACAGCCCGGCCTCGCCGAAACCGGCGTCGTTGACGAGGATGTCTACCTGCAGGCCCTGGGCTTTCACCGCGTCGTAGAGCTGCTGCGGGCCTTCGTGGGTGCTCAGGTCGGCGGCGATGCTGGTGCTTTGCAGCTCGGGAAACTCGCTTTTGAGCTTTTGCTCGGCCTCCTGCAGGCCGGCTTGCTCGCGGGCGGAGAGGATCAGGCGGTGTCCGTCGCGGGCAAAGCAGCGGGCCAGCTCGAAGCCGATGCCGCTGCTGGCGCCGGTGATAAGGGCAGTTTGGGAAGTAGCCATAGCTAATCAGGTGTGGTTGGTTGTGGTGTTTACCTACTGGTGGAGCCGACAAAGAGTTGTGGCCGGCCGGAGGCAGCGCGCGGGCAGCAGGTTGCGTACAAGGCAGTTCCGTGCACTAGCGGCCCCTCTGCCATGCCCCTGTACCACATCGGTTGTTCCGGCTACCACTACCGCCACTGGCGCGGGCGTTTCTACCCCGAGAAGCTGCCCATGCGGCGCTGGTTCGAGTTCTACGCCCAGCACTTTCGCACCCTGGAGCTGAACGTGACCTTTTACCGCTTTCCGCAGCTCTCGTTTCTGCAGAACTGGTACCAGATCAGCCCCGCCGACTTCGTGTTTGCCGTGAAGGCGCCGCGCCTGATTACCCATTATAAGCAGTTCAACGAGGTAGGCGCGCTGCTCACCGATTTCTACGGCACGGTGCAGGATGGCCTGCAGGAAAAGCTCGGGCCGGTGCTCTTTCAGCTGCCGCCGCGCACGGTGTACACCCCCGAGCGGCTGGCGCGCATCCTGCAGGCGCTTAATCCCAGCTTTACCAACGTGCTCGAGTTTCGCCACCCCAGCTGGTGGCAGGAGGACGTGTACGCCGCGCTGCGGGCCCGGGGCGTGGTGTTCTGCGGGCAGAGCCACCCCGAGCTGCCCAACGCGCTGGTAACCACGGCGCCCACGCTCTATTACCGCTTCCACGGCGTGCCGCTGCTCTACCACTCGCCCTACGACGAGGACTTTTTGCAGGGCATAAAAGCGGCCGCCGATGCAGCCCCGGGCACCGAACAGGCGTTCTTGTACTTCAACAATGACATCGACGCCTCGGCCATTCACAACGCCCGGCAGATGCAGCAATTGGTTGACCAACGAAGTCCGTAAAGCTCGCCGCCGAACATTTCAGCCCGGTCTCGGTTTAACAGAGCCTACCACCCCCCGCTTACCCACCCACCCGTCCTTGGTTTACCTGATTCGTGCCGCCACGCCGCGGCCGGTTAGGCGTGGCTTTGTCGCTGCCCCTGGCAGCGGTACAGCTGATTGGCGGCACCTGCCGCCGGTTCCCGGAATACTTTTGTGATGTCGCTACCCCAAGCCCCTTTGCATTTTGCGCGCCCCAGGCGCCCTGGCTTCATGCGCTACTTCCCCCGGGCGGCCCGTGCCGCCGGCCTGCTGGGCGGCCTCTGCCTCGCCCTGAGCACGCCCTCCGTGCAGGCCCAAACCACCCCGCCGCCCCCGAGCGGCCCGCTTTCTTTGGAGCAGTGCCTGCAGTTTGCCCTCCAGAACCAGCCCGTGCTGCGGCAGGCCCGCATCGATGAGGAAACCAACGAGGCCAACGTCCGCATCGGGCTGGCGGGCTGGCTGCCGCAGGTGGCGCTGAATGCCACCGGGCAGCACTACTTCCAGCTGCCCTACACCGTTATTCCCATCGACGGCATCAATACGCCGCGCCAGATTGGCCTGCGCAACCAGTCCACCATCGGGCTGGCCGCCACCCAGACCATCTACAACAACGACGTGCGCCTGGCCCTGCGCAGCGCGGCCCCGTCGCGGCGCTTCTACGAGCAGAACACCGTGGGCGTGCGCATCGATGTGGTGTCGGACGTGAGCAAGGCCTTCTACGACGTGCTGCTCTCGCAGCGGCAGCTCGATGTGCTCAACGAGGACATCGTGCGCCTGCAGCGCAGCCTGCAGGATGCCCGCGCCCGTTACGAGGCCGGCATCGTCGACAAAATCGACTACAAGCAGGCCGAAATCCTGCTCAACAACTCCCTGGTGGACCGCAAGCAGGCCCAGGAAGCCATCAAAAGCAAAACCGCCTTCCTAAAGGAGCTGATGGGCCTGGCCGGTCAGCAGCCCCTGGCCCTGCAGTACGACACCCTGCGGCTGATGCGCGACGCGGCCGTGGATACCACCGTGGCGCTGGAGCCGGCCAACCGCGTCGAGTTTCAGCAGCTGCAGACGCAAAAGGCCCTGCAAAACGCCCAGATCAGCTACTACCAGTACGGCTGGCTGCCTTCGGTGTCGGCCTTCGGCAACTACAACACGGCCTTCCTGAGCAACGAGCTGCGCACGCTCTACAACCAGCGCCTGCCCAACTCCTACGCCGGCCTGCAACTCTCGCTGCCCATCTTCACGGGCACGCGCCGCCTGCAGAACCTGCGCCGCGAGCGGCTGGAGGATCAGCGCATCGACCAGGACCTGGTAGCTACCCGCAACCGCATCAACACTGAGTTTGAGCAGGCGCTGGCCAACTACAAGGGCTTCTACGAAAACTACGTGATGGGCCAGCGCAACCTCGCTCTGTCGAAGGAAGTGTACTCGGTAGTGAACCTGCAGTACCGCGAGGGCATCAAGACCTACCTCGACGTCATCGTGGCCCAGTCCACGCTGCGCACCGCGCAGCTCAATTACTACAGCGCCTTGTTTCAGGTGCTGAGCAGCAAGGTGGATTTGCTGCGCGCCCAGGGCACGTTGCCCACCACTTACTAAGCTTTTGCTGCTTCCCGTTTGATATGAAGAAGACCATTCTTACCCTGAGCTATGCCGCGGGGCTGTTTGCCTGGACCGGCTGCGGCAACAAAGAGGCCGACAAACCCGCCGGCCCGCCGCCCGCCACGCCCGTGACGCTGGTGGAAGCCCGCACCAGCGAGGCCGTGTACTACGACGAATACCCCGCCACTGTGGTAGCGCTCAACAACGTGGAGCTGCGCAGCCAGGTAACGGGCTTCATCACCGGCATCTTCTTTAAGGAAGGCGAGGTGGTGCCCAAGGGCAAAACCCTCTACGAAATTGACCGGCGCAAATACGAGGCGGCCGTGCAGCAGGCCCAGGCCAGCGTGCGCAGCGCCCAGGCCACGGCCAATAATGCCCGCGTGAACCTGGACCGCTACGAGCGGCTGGCCCAGCAGGACGCCATTGCCCGCCAGATCGTGGACAACGCGCAGACTGCTTACGCCACCGCTCAGAGCCAGGTGGCCGTGGCCCAGGCTGCCCTCGATGCGGCCCGCACCGACCTGGGCTACTCGCTCATCAAGGCGCCGTTCACGGGGCGCATCGGCATTTCGCAGGTGCGCCTGGGCTCCCAGGTCAGCCCCGGCTCTACTTTGCTGAACACCATCAGCGGCGAAGACCCCATGGGCGTGGACTTTGTGGTGCCCGAAGCCGACCTGAACCGCTTTGCCGAGCTGCAGCGCCGGGGCACCGGCCGCGGCGACTCCACCTTCCGCCTGCAGCTGCCCGATGGCACCAGCTACCTGCAGCCGGGCAAGATACTGGCTATCGACCGGGGCATCAACCAGCAAACCGGTACCGCTCAGGTGCGGGTGCAGTTTCAGAACCCCGACCGTAAGCTGAAGGACGGCATGAGCGGCGTACTACGCGTGCTCAACGAGACGTCGGGCCAGCGCATCGTCATCCCGTTCAAGGCCGTGACCGAGCAGATGGGCGAAAACTTCGTCTTCGTGGCCGGCGACAGCAGCAAGGCGCGCCAGCGCAAGGTGCAGCTCGGCCCGCGCCTGCGCGACCAGATTGTCATCCTCGGCGGCATCAAGGAAGGTGACCAGGTGGTGACCGAGGGCCTGAACCGCCTGCGCGACGGCGGCCTGATTCAGGCCGGCTCGCCGGGCCAGGCCGCCGCCGGTGGCGCTCCGGGCCAGCCCAACGGCGCTGCCGGCCAGGGCGCGGGCTCGGCCGCCAACAACGGCGCCAGCACCGGCACTCCTGCCGTCGGCAACAGCGGCAACAATACGCGCTAGGCAGACCAGAGCTAATTCCCCTCCTCAGATGAGGAGGGGTGGTTGAAGAATTAGAGTCAAAAAGCTAGTTCGAGAAGCCACCGAGCTGTCAAAATCAACCACCCCCGCCCCTCCTCAGCCGAGGAGGGGAGTTAGCAACAAGCTAGCACAAGAAACCAAGCATTCATCTGACGTAACCAACCCCCCATAATCGTCAGGCTCCCCCTCTCTTTTTCGGAGAGGGGGCCGGGGGGTGAGGCAATATGATTGCAGAAACCTTTATTCGGCGCCCCGTCACGGCCATCGTCATTTCGTTGGTGATTGTGCTGGTCGGGGTGCTGGCCATCCTGAACCTGCCCGTGGGGCAGTACCCGGAAATCACGCCGCCCACCGTATCGGTGAGCGGCACCTACACCGGCGCCGATGCCCAGACGGTGGAGCAGACCGTGGCCACGCCCGTGGAAGTGCAGGTAAACGGCACGCCCGGCATGACCTACCTGCAGAGCAACAGCACCAGCAACGGGCAGATGAGCATGACGGTGAACTTCGAAGTGGGCACCGACATCAACATCGCCGCCCTCGACGTGCAGAACCGCGTGGGCATTGCCCTGCCCACCCTGCCGCAGGAAGTGCAGCGCCTGGGCCTCACGGTGCGCAAGCGTAACCCCAGCATTCTGATGCTGGTAGCCCTGTACGCTCCCAAAGGCTCGCACAACACCACCTTCCTCGACAACTACGCCAACCTCTTCATCAAGGACGCCCTGCTGCGCACCAAGGGCGTGGGCGACATCGTGTCGCGCGCCGACGACTTTTCGATGCGCGTGTGGCTCAACCCCGACAAACTCTCGCAACTGGGCGTGACGGCCCAGGAAGTCACGGCCGCCATTCAGGAGCAGAACGCGCAGATTGCCGCCGGCTCCATCGGGGCGCCGCCGGCCCAAACGGGGCAGACGTTTGAGTACATCGTGTTCGTGAAGGGCCGCCTGGCTTCCATTGAGGAGTTCGGCGACATCATCGTGAAAACCCGGCCCGAGGACAACTCGGTGGTGTACCTGCGCGATGTGGCCCGCCTGGAGCTGGGCAAGTTCAACTACTCCTCGAACTCCTTCGTGGACGGCAAGCGCGCCGCCTACCTGCTGGTGTACCAGGCGCCCGGCGCCAACGCGCTCGAAACCTTCGAGAACGTGAACAACACCATGACCCAGCTCAAGAAGCAGTTCCCGGCCGACCTCGACTACGTGGTGCCCTTCGAGGCCGCCACGGTGGTGAAGGTGTCCATCAACGAGGTGCTCCATACGCTCGTCGAGGCCCTGGTGCTGGTGGTGATTGTGGTGTACCTGTTCCTGCAGAGCTGGCGCTCCACGCTTATTCCGGTGCTGGCCATTCCGGTGTCCATCGTGGGTACCTTCCTGTTCTTCATCCCGCTGGGCTTCACCATCAACACACTTACCATGTTCGGCTTCGTGCTGGCCATCGGTATCGTGGTGGACGACGCCATCGTGGTGGTGGAAGCGGTGGAGCACAACATGAACGAGCGGGGCCTCTCGCCGCTGGACGCCACGCTGGCGGCCATGCGCGAAATTTCGGCCCCGGTAATTGCCATTGCCCTGATTCTGGCGGCGGTGTTCGTGCCGGTAGGCTTCATCCCCGGCATCACGGGCCGCCTGTACCAGCAGTTTGCCATTACCATTGCCATTTCGGTGCTGATTTCGGCCTTCGTGGCCTTGTCGCTCACCCCGGCCCTGTGCGTGCTGCTGCTCAAGCCCCACAAGCGCGACGAGCACTCGCGCGGCCTCGACAAGTTCTTCTTCAAGTTCAACACGTGGTTTGACCGCGTCACCAACAAGTACGGCAACGGCGTGGGCCGCGGCATTCGTCACTCGCGGCTGGTGGTCATCATCCTGGTGTGCATCGTGGCCGGTACCGGGCTGCTGTTTAAGAACAAGCCCTCGGGCTTTATCCCGACCGAGGACGAAGGCCGCCTGATCGTGACCTTCAACCTGCCGGAAGCCTCCTCCACGGAGCGCACCGTGAACACCCTGCACGAGATGATGAAGGAACTGGCGCAGGTAAAAGGCATCCGCCACTACGCCGCCCTCGGCGGCCTGAACGCGGTGAACTTCTCCTCCAAGTCGAACAGCGGCACCATCTTCTGCCAGCTGCAGCCCTGGGAGGAACGCAAGAGCAAGGAGGAGCAGCTGCAGGGCCTGATTACGCAGGTGCAGCAGCGTTTGGGGCGCTTCAAGGAAGCCAACGTGGTGGTTATCTCGCCCCCGGCCATTCCGGGCCTGGGCAACACCGGCGGCTTTAGCTTCGTGCTGCAGGAGCGCGAAGCCGGCGGCGACATCAAGAACTTCGACGCCACCTTGCAGAGCTTCATGGGCGCGCTGCGCCAGCGCAAGGAGCTGGCCGGGCCGTTCTCGTTCTTCACCGCCAATACCCCGGGCTACCAGCTCACCATCGACCGCGAAAAAGCCAAGAAGCTGGGCGTGTCCATTGCCGATATCGGCACGGCGCTACGCACCTACCTGGGCTCGGCCTACGTGAACGACTTCACGCTCTACGGCCGCAACTTCCGCGTCGTGACCCAGGCCGACTCGGCCTACCGCGGCGACATCTCGAACCTGGGCCAGTACTACGTGCGCAACAACCAGGGCGGCATGGTGCCGCTGAGCACCGTCACCTCGTACCGGCGCACCGAGTCGGCCCCGCTGATTTCGCACTACAACCTGTTCCGCTCGGCCGAAATCAACGGCAACGCCGCCCCAGGCTACTCGTCCGGCGACGCCATCCGGGCTCTGCAGGAAACGGCGTCGCAGGCCTTGCCCCAGGGCTACGGCTACGAATTCTCGGGCCTGACGCGCGAGGAGCTGCTGGCCGGCGGGCAGACGATTTACATCTTCGCGCTGTCCATCGTGTTCGTGTTCCTGTTCCTGGCCGCCCTCTACGAAAGCTGGTCGGTGCCCTTCTCGGTGCTGCTGGCCGTGCCGGTGGGCGCGTTCGGGGCTATCCTGGCGCTGACCTTCCTGCCCAAGCTCACCAACAACGTGTACGCGCAGATCGGCCTGATTACGCTGATTGGTTTGTCGGCCAAAAACGCCATCCTGATCATCGAATTTGCCAAGGAACGCGTGGACAAGGGCATGCCGCTGGTAGATGCTACGCTGGAGGCCGTGCGCCTGCGCCTGCGCCCCATCGTGATGACCTCGCTGGCCTTTATCCTGGGCGTGCTGCCGCTGGTATTTGCCTCCGGCGCTGGCGCCCAGAGCCGCCAGACTATCGGCTGGACGGTGCTCGGCGGTATGCTCTCGGCTACGCTGCTGGCCATCTTCATCGTGCCGGTGCTCTACGTGCTCATCACGCGCTTGGCCTACGGCAAGGCCAAGCTGGCCGAGCTGGAAGCCAACTACCAGCCCGACGAGGAGCACGGCGGCCCCCACCGTGACGGCGACGAGCCGGCCGGAGAGGGCAACCACTCGGCCCCGCAGCCGGCGTAACGGCGCTTGCATCTGAAAGAAAGCACGAACGGCCGGCCTCCCGCGTGGGAGGCCGGCCGTTCGTGCTTTGGGCGCAAGCTGTGGAGCAGCCGAGGACTATAGCTAGAGTTGGAGTTAGTTCCCCTCCTCAGCTGAGGAGGGGCTAGGGGTGGTTGGCCTTGACGTTTGGCCGTCATCTAGTCCTGGACTTCTAGCTATAACCTTTCAACCACCCCCAGCCCCTCCTCAGCTGAGGAGGGGAGCTAGCCTTAGCTCCGTTCTGCAACTAGGGGGATGTTTATTCCACCACGAGGCGTGCGGCCTGCTGGCCGGAGCGCACCAGGTAGAGGCCGGCGGGCAGCCCGCGCAAATCGAGCCGGGCGGTGCCGGCCGGGAAGCGGCGCAGCACCCGGCCCTGCAGCGTGAGCAGCTGCACCTCGGCCGTGGCCGCGGCCCCAACGAGCTGCACCGAGGTCGTGGCCGGGTTGGGGAAGAGCTGCACCGCGGCCGTGGCGCCACCGGCCACGAAGCGCACTTCGGAGCGGGTTTCGGCACCATCCTGGTCCTGCTGCACCAGGCGGTAGTATGCCCCAGCGGCTTCGGCATCCTGGTAGGCGTACTGCTGGACCGTGGTGGTGTTGCCGTGGCCGGCCACGAAGCCCAGCGCCTGCCAGCGCTGCCCGTCGTAGCTTTTCTCCACGCGGAAGCCGGCGTTGTGCTGCTCCTGCGCCGTGGCCCAGGCCAGCTGCACCTGCGCGGCCGAAGCGCGGCGGGCCGTGAAGCGCACCAGCGTCACGGGCAGCGGCTGCACCGAAAGCAGCGGGCTCACGCGGTCGAAGCGGGTGGAATTGTCCGTGGTGCCGTCGCCGAGCTGGCCACTGTAGTTGCCGCCCGTGCTCAGGAAGCCGTAGCCTTGCGTGGTGCGGCCCAGGGTGAAAACATAACCCGCTGCTACCGCCCGCCAGTCGGTGCGCAAGGTGACTTCCTGCACGGGGCTGGGCGAGTCGGTGGTGGTACCGTCGCCGAGCTGGCCAAAGCTGTTGTTGCCCCAGGCCCACAGGGTGCCGTCGGCCTTGAGCGCCGCGGTGTGGAAACCACCCCCGCTTATGTTCGTCCAGGCAGTGGACGTACCGATTTGCACCAGGCTAGGCTGCTGGGGGGATACGGTACCATTGCCTACTTGCCCGTAGTCGTTTTTGCCCCAGCTCCACAGGGTGCCGTCAGCACGCAGGGCTACGCTGTGGTCCGTGCTGGTGCTGACCTGCACCCAGCTGGTGCCGGTGCCGACCTGCACTGGGCCAGTGAATTCCGGTGAGAAGCTAAAGCTGCCGTTGCCAAGCTGGCCGTACTGATTGTAGCCCCAGGTCCAAAGCGTGCCGTCGGCCTTGAGCGCGACCGTGTGCTGCGTGCCCGCGCTGACCTGCGTCCACGTGGTGGCCGTGCCGATTTGCGTAGGGCTGGTGCGGTTGGTGGCCGTGCCGTCGCCGAGCTGGCCAACGCCGTTGTTGCCCCAGGCCCACAGCGTGCCATCGGCGCGTATGGCCACGGTGTGGCCATTGCCGGCGCTGACGCTTTTCCAGGTGGCGGTGCCAATCTGCACCGGCGTGGAGCGGCCGGTGGTGGAGCCGTCGCCGAGCTGGCCGAAGAGGTTGTAGCCCCAGGCCCACAGCGTGCCGTCAGCGCGTATGGCCACGGCATGGTAGGCGCCAAGGCTAACCTGCACCCAACGAGCGGCCAGATCAACCGGCGCGGGTATGATGCGGTCGTTGGTCGTGCCGTCGCCCAGCTCACCCATACCATTTGACCCCCACATCACCAGCACGCCGTTGGGCCGGATGCCCGCACCGAAGGCGTTGCTGGAAGCCGCCAGGTTCAGCGTGACCAGGGCCGCATCGTATTGGGCGGGTGTGGGAATGTAGGTGCGCGAGTTGTAGTCGGTGCCGAGCTGGCCGTTGGAGTTTTGCCCCCAGGTCCAGAGCGTGCCGTCGGCCTTGAGGGCCAGGGTGTGGCTGCCGCCCGCGTTGATGCTGGCCCAGTCGGTGGCCGCGCCCACTTGCACGGGAGCGGTGCGGCCGGTGGTGGTGCCGTTGCCGAGCTGGCCGCTGGCGTTCTGCCCCCAGGTCCAGAGCGTGCCGTCGGCTTTGAGGGCCACGGTGTGGTTGCTGCGGGTACTAACGCTGGCCCAGTCGGTGGCCGCGCCCACTTGAACGGGGGTGTTGCGCTGTGTGGTGGTGCCGTCGCCGAGCTGGCCTGTATTGTTGTTGCCCCAGGCCCACAGGGTGCCATCGGCGCGGATGGCTACGGTGTGGCCATTGCCGGCGCTGACGCTCTTCCAGTTAGTGGCCGCGCCCACCTGCGTAGGTGTGGTAGTGCGGGTGGTGGTGCCGTTGCCGAGCTGGCCGTTCGTGTTCTGCCCCCAGGCCCACAGGGTGCCGTCGGTCTTGAGGGCGAGCGTGTGGCTGCCGCCCGCGCTGACGCTGGCCCAGTCGGTGGCCGCGCCCACTTGCACCGGTGTGGTGCGGCCGGTGGTGGTGCCGTTGCCGAGCTGGCCGTTCGTGTTCTGCCCCCAGGCCCACAGGGTGCCGTCGGCCTTGAGGGCCAGGGTGTGGGTACCGCCCGCGCTGATGCTGGCCCAGTCGGTGGCCGCGCCCACTTGCACCGGTGTGGTGCGGCCGGTGGTAGTGCCGTCGCCGAGCTGGCCGCTGGCGTTCTGCCCCCAGGCCCAGAGCGTGCCGTCGGCCTTGAGGGCCACGGTGTGGTTGGTGCCCGCGCTGACGCTCTTCCAGTTGGTGTCGGAGCCGATTTGCCCGGGCGTGGGACGTTGGGTGGTGGTGCCGTCGCCGAGCTGGCCGCTGGCGTTCTGCCCCCAGGCCCACAGGGTACCGTCGGCCTTGAGGGCCACGGTGTGGCTGGTGCCAGCATCGATACTAGCCCAGGTAGCTGCCAGAGGCTCCAAGGGAGAAGGACTGGAAATGAAAGTCTGGGAATAGGCCGCCGTGCCCAGCTGGCTGCTGGCGTTGTTGCCCCAGGTCCAGAGGGTGCCATCGGCCTTGAGGGCCAGGGTGTGGTTGCTGCCGCCGCTGACGCTGGCCCAGTCGGTGGCCGCGCCGATTTGTATCGGCGCGTTGCGCTGGGTGGTAGTACCGTCGCCGAGCTGGCCGGCGCCGTTGATACCCCAGGTCCAGAGCGTGCCATCAGCCTTGAGGGCCACGGTGTGGCTGCCGCCGCCGCTGACGCTCTTCCAGTCGGTGGCCGTGCCGATTTGCCCCGGCGTGAGGCGGTTGACGGTGGTGCCGTCGCCGCCCTGGCCGTAGAAGTTGTGGCCCCAGGTCCAGAGCGTGCCATCAGCCTTAAGGGCCACGGTGTGGCTGCCGCCCGCGCCGGTGCTGGCCCAGTCAGTGGCCGTGCCCACCTGCACCGGCGTGATGCTTCGGGCGTTGGTGCCGTTGCCGAGCTGGCCGGCGCCGTTGAACCCCCAGGTCCAGAGCGTGCCATCAGCCTTGAGGGCCACGGTGTGGCTGCTGCCCGCGCTGACGCTCTTCCAGTTGGTGGCCGTGCCGATTTGCGTGGGGCTGGTGCGGTCGGTGGTAGCGCCGTCGCCGAGCTGGTTGCTGCCGTTCTGCCCCCAGGCCCAGAGCGTGCCGTCGGCGCGGATGGCCAGCGTGTGGCTGTTGCCCGCGCTGACGCTCTTCCAGTCGGTGGCCGTGCCGATTTGTATCGGGGCGTTGCGCTGGGAGGTGGTGCCGTCGCCGAGCTGGCCAGAGATGTTGTAACCCCAGGCCCACAGGGTGCCGTCGGTCTTGAGGGCCACGGTGTAGCTGGTGCCCGCGCTGACGCTCTTCCAGTTGGTGGCCGAGCCCACCTGGGCCGGTGTGGAGCGGGTGGTGGTGGTGCCGTCGCCGAGCTGGCCGTTGGTGTTGTTGCCCCAGGCCCACAGGGTGCCGTCGGGGTGAATGGCTACCGTGTGGTTGCCGCCGGCACTAACGGTACCGGGCAGCACCTGTGCGGCCAGGGGCGGGGCCAGCAGCCCGCAGGCGAGCAGCAAGAGCAGCCATAGGCGCGAAGAGAAAAAGTGCTTCATGCAATAAGTAGGTGGCAAAGACAGGTGGATAAGCTGGTAAAGTTCAGGTAGAAAAAGTTAGGCATCAACCCAAAGCTGGTATTGTGCAACTTCTATTTTCTACGCACTTTACCCCCACTTACCCCGTCCTATCCGCCTGGCCCGGGCCCCCTTACACACCGCGCTTACCCCGCCCCGGCCGCCTGTCTTATTTCAACCATTCTTACCCCTTACCCGCCGTTATGGGCAACACATTCCACCAGGACATTCCCGCCGACGTGCTGCAGCGCGTCCAGTCCGCGCTCGACACCATCAAAGCCGAGCTGGCGCCCTACCTCGTCTCGCTCACCCCCGAGGAGCGCAAAACCATGCTGCGCATGGCCGACAAAACCGTGGCCTTCGTGCAGAAGACCACCGACTACGCCACCACCAACCCCGCCTTCGTGCCCGCTTTCGTGGAGCTGGCCGAGCTGAAACAGGACGCGGCCGCCCTCGACGGCCTCACGCCCCTGCACCAGCAGCTGGAGCAGCTGGCCCTCGACGTGGATTCCACCATGATGACGGCCGGCTCCGAGGCCTACGGCAACGCCCTGACCATCTACAACAACATCAAGTTTATGGCCCAGAACCGGCAGCCCGGCGCCCAGGCCGCCTTCGACGACCTGCGCCAGCGCTTCGCCGGCCAGGGCCAGCGCAAGGCCCCGGCCGCCAAGCCAGCGGCCAATTAAGCCAACCGGGTAGCCAAAAAGACGAACGAGTTCGGGTCCGACCCGAACTCGTTCGTCTTTTTGGGCAACGGAGTAGCCACCGCGGCTACCCGGTTCGGCGCGGTGGCTGCTGCGGTAGCCGCCGGAACAAACGAGTTGGCCGCGGCACCGAACTCGTTCGTCTTTTGGGCTACTGAGTTAGTCGCCGCGGCTACTGCGCCGGCTTAGCTGCTGGCAGCGGCCTTGCGGCGCGGGCCGGTTTTGGCCGGCTTGGGCGCCGGGGCCAGCGGGGCGGCCAGCTGCCGGTACTGCTCGAAAAGGAATTCCAGCCGGCTCAGCTCGGTGGGGAAGGCCGCGGGGCGGTAGCAGAGGTCCACGGCGCGGTCCAGCTCCTGGTGGGCCTTCACCAGCGCGGGCGGCATGGTGAGCGGGTCGTAGAGGGTGGCCAGGGACTCGGCGGGGAACCCGGCCCGCACCGCCAGCACCTGCCGGGCCTTGGCTTCCACGGCCGCTACTTGCTTGGGCGTGGGCGCGGTGGGGAAGGGGAAGTTGTTGTAGACGAGGGTGCCGGAGTAGCGGAAGTCGCTCTTGATTCGGCCGCATATCTGTCGCGTCCACGCCATATGCATAGCTGAGGAAAGCAGACCAAACAGATAAGGTGAGGCATTGGGAATGCACATGCATGAGTCCCCGATAATCACCTCTGATGGAAGGAAGCCAAAGGGAATGTACCGTCTGTTTTCAGAGGAATGGCGCGGAATGAGTAGGTAGTCGCTAGTAGGCTGACGAGACTGGCCGAACAGGGTAGGGAACTGCCCCATTCTTACAGTATCGGCCTTCGTGCTAGCAAGTCGGAAGGTGCGTACCTGTTCAACCCGTTGCTCAACGATGGGCAACTTTTTTAGGACCGAGGGAGCTATTCCGGCAAGCCATAAGCACCAGCGCTTTTCACCACGTAGAAATTCCTGGGCACCTAGAAATGGTTTGACATAAGGACCGGCTGCTGGCTCCGCAGCTAATAATTCTTCTTTCTCAGAATCGGTCAGAAAGAAGTGTCCACCATCGACAGGCTTATTTCCATTTACCATTTCCGGCACTTGGCACAACGGCTTGGTGCGACCTATTACAAAGGCGTCTGGAGCGTCTATTAAATATGGGTTAATATGGCTGACAACCCGCCGCAGTGGTTCTGACTTAGGTGTCTCATAGTCAAAAAGCACGCGAGATGGAACGTCTTGCGGCCCAAAACCAACTATGACGCAAAAAACCTGCGCATTTCCCCTCGCTTCATTATTCCATTTAAAGGTTCGATGAGCAAAGTGGATTTGGATGCCGAAGCGACCGGTCAATTCACCCCATAGGATGCCTGCTTGTTCTCCTTGTACGATTGAATTCGTGCTTACCAGGGCAGCTTTAATAGCTGTGCCCTGCATAAGCTGAGATGCTTTATAAAACCAGCCTGCTACGTAATCCAATAAGCCAGCAGAGCCTATGCTTTTAAGCAAATGCGTAAGCTCTGCTTTCTGTTCTTTGTTTTGGAGATGATAGCCGATAAACGGCGGATTGCCCAGAATGTAGGTATCCGCCCCTACGCCGCTTGAGTCGCCGAGTCGCCGAGTCGCCGAGTCGCCGACGTATTGTAAATCGTTCAAGTTCAGCACATCTTTCCAATTCACCAAGAGCGCGTTGCCGTGCACGATTTTGGCGGTGCGCGTCAGGGGCAGGCGGGCGTAGTAGGTGCCGAAGGCTTCGGAGAAGCGCATGTTCATCTGGTGGTCCATCAGCCACATGGCCACTTCGGCAATGCGGGCGGGGAATTCCTCCACCTCGATGCCGTAGGCCTGGTCGACCTGCACGCGGGCCAGCAGCGTGAGGTTGACGGTTTGGCGTGAAGGGCCGGCCGGGTACTGGCGGTCCAGAATCTCGAACTCCAGGCGGCGCAGCTCGCGGTAGGTCACCACCAGGAAGTTGCCGCAGCCGCACGAGGGGTCGAGGAAGCGGGTGCGCTCCAGGCGGCGGTGCAGGGCATCGAGCTTGCGCCGGTCGTGGCCGGCGGCGTGCAGCTCCTGCTCCATCTCGTCAAGAAACAGCCCGCGGATGACCTTGAGGATGTTCGTCTCGGAGGTGTAGTGCGCGCCCAGGTTGCGGCGCTTCACCGGGTCGGTCACCGACTGGAACAACGACCCGAAGATGGCCGGCGAAATGCGCGACCAGTCGAAGTAGGTGCAGCGCACGAGCTGCTGGCGCAGGGCCGCGTCGAAGGCCGGGAAGGGGAAGTACTCGGTAAAGAGGCTGCCGTTGACGTAGGGCAGCTCGCGCAGGTAGTCGGGCAGGGTGCGCTGGCGCTGGGCGGCGGGCTGGTCGAGCACCTCAAACCACTGCGCGAGGCGCGTGCCCACGTCGGAGCCATCCTCGCGGGTGTGCTCTTCGAGGAAGGCCCGGAAGGCGTCTTTTTCGAAGATGCCGGTGTCTTCGGCAAACAGGCAGAAGAGCACGCGCACCAGTAGCACCTCCAGCTTGTGGCCCTGGTAGCCGTTGTGCAGCAGGGCGTCGTGCAGGGCGCCCATCAGCTCGGCCGCCTGAATGTTGGCGGGGTCTTCGGCGGCGTACTGGCGCTTCTGGTAGCCGGTGAGGAAGGCGAATAGGTGCAGGTGCTGGTGCAGCTCTTCCAGCGGAAACTCGTGCTGCTGGCCTTCCTCCAGGTCGTAGAGGCGGAAGCGGGCGAAGTCGGAGACGAGAATGTACTTGGGCAGCTCATAGTCCTTCAGGCCGGGGAAGTAGTCGATGGCCTGCTGGTAGGCGCGGTCCAGGTCTTTGCCCTTGGACTTGTGCTCCACCAGCAAAGTGCCCTTCCAGAATAAATCGATGAAGCCCTGCTTGCCGGAAAGCTTCTTGACGGGCTCCTCGAAGGAAGCTACGCGGCGGCGGTTCAGGCCGAACACGTTGAAGAAGTCGATCCAGAAGGCCTTGGCCTCGGCATGTTCGCGGGTTTCGCCCTGCCATTCCTGGGCAAAGCGGATGGCGCGGTCTTTTAATTCGGATAGGGAAAGGGGCATAGGGGAGAGTAGGAGGGGCGAGTTTGGGAGAGTAGGTGGGTGGGCGTTTGGGGGATGGGAGGGGCGGAAGATACGCCCCCGGGTGGCAGGGGGCAAACAAACGCCCGGCCGCTGCGCAAGGCAGCGGCCGGGCGGGACCGGGCGGGGCGCAGCCCTACTGCAGGCGGGCGCAGGTGCAGTACGCCCGAACGGCGCGGCCGCTGGAAGACGCGTTTGTAACCGTGACGCGCCAGCTGTGCTCGGGGTCGGCGGGGTCGGGGCCGCTGTAGTTGACGGTAATGTCCTTGACGGCCGAATTGAAGTCGCGGTGGCCGCCGCCGCCGCCCAGCACCCGCATCCCGCCGGGGCACGAGAGAATGATATTTTTGAGGCCGTTGCCCAAAACGTTTTGATCAGTCACTAGCTGGGTATAGCCCAGGAGGGCCTGGCCCCGCACGGCCACGTCGCCGTTCACGTCCAGCGTCGATTGCGGATTGACGGTGCCGATGCCCACGTTGCCGCTGGCGGCGATGCGCAGGCGCTCTTGCCAGCCAAGGGCGGTGCCGGTAAAAAAGCGGTGCACGCCCACGTTGGCGTTGTTGGGGCCGGCGTAGTAATCGAGCTGCCCGCCGGTGCTGTGGCTGAGCTTCGAGCCGTTGGCGCCGCCGCCCTGCGTGAAATAGATCTTGTCGGCGTCGTTGGTGCTGTAGCGCAGGGGCTGGGTGGCGGTGTGGTTGCCGAGGTTGTCGCCGGTTTTGGTTTTGTCGGGGATGTAGAACCACCGGCCGCCGAGGGCGTACCAGAAGCCTTTGCGCCCGTCGGTCTGGAACACCATCAGCCCGTCGGGCGGGGCGCTGATACCGGTGCGCTGCACCGAGTCCAGGCGCGGAATGAGCAGGCCCTTGTCTGAGGCGCTGATGTCCAGGGCGGCTTTGGGGTTGGGCGTAGTGGTGCCGATACCGACGGAGCCAGCAGGTGCGTGGGCGTAGGCCGCAGTGCCGACGAGCAGTAGGGGAAATAGGAACGGATAAAGTGTTTTCATGGGGGCTGGAGGCGAATAGCAGCCCAAGGTGCGCCGCTTCGGGCGGGCTGGCCCGGCTGTATAAGTCACGGCTGGCTTTTGGTAGGGCAACGACGCAATTCGGTAAGTCGCCGCGCGGCGGACCGGGCGGCGGAACATTCGTTTCCCGAACCGGCTTACCTTGCCAAACCGGCCGCTTCCGTGCCCGTTTTCTTCACTTCTTCCCTGCCCGGCAATGTCCAACCAAACCACTGCCCTGCCGACCCCCGAACAATTCAATGCCCTGGTTCGCGCCCGGCGCAGCATTCAGCCCCTGCAGTTCGAGCCCGGCCGCGTGGTGCCCGACGAGGTGGTGCGCGAGCTGCTGGAAAACGCCAACTGGGCGCCCACCCACAAGCGCACCGAGCCCTGGCGCTTCGTGGTGTTCACCGGGGCGGGCCTGCAGCGGCTGGCCACGTTCCAGTCGGAGCTGTACCGCAGCTGGGCCGGCGCGTCCGTCGACGAGAAGAAGGCGCAGAAGCTGGCTCAGAACCCGTTGCTGGCCTCGCATGTCATTGCTATCGGGCTGAAGCGCCACCACATCCTGCCCGAAATCGAGGAAGTGGAAGCCGTGGCCTGCGCCGTGCAAAACCTGCACCTCTCGGCCGTGACCCACGGCCTGGGCGGCTACTGGGGCTCGGGCGGCATCACCTACATGGAAGCGGCCAAGCCCTTCTTCGGCCTGGATAAGGAGGATCAGCTGCTCGGCTTCTTCTACCTCGGCTACGTGCAAAACGCGCCCGGCCGCAACATCCGCAAACCCATCGAGGAAAAGGTAACCTGGGTGCGGGAGTAGGGGCCGCATTGCCCGTTGTGGGTTGCCCGTTGTCGGGCGACAATCCAGTCCGTCCTATCGAGCGCAGCCGAGACATCTCGCCGGCTAGTAATTCTTAATCGTCAGGTTACTACCGAACGCCAGCACGCGAGATGTCTCGGCTGCGCTCGATAGGACGAACCTTTTCCAAGTCGTACAACGAGTGGATTAGTACCCGAGCGAGATGTCTCGACTGCGCTCGACATGACGGGCTGGGCCTACGCGGCGCTCTTATTCTATTCGACTGCAAAACGCAAAAAAAGGCCCGCTGCATCGTGCAGCGGGCCTTTTTGATGGTAAGCCGATGAGCCTAGCGGCGTGGGGCCGGCTTGCGGGCGGGGGCTTTCTTGGCCGGCGCCTTTTTGGTGGTCGTCTTTTTGGCCGGAGTGGCCTTAGCGGGCGTGCTCGGGATAGTGATGTTCGGCATGGCCGGCTCAGGGCCGTACTTCACTTCGGCCGAGTTCGGGTCGCCGGTCAGGAACAGGTCGAAATCCACGCGGCGGTTCAGGGCACGGCCGGCCTCGGTGGCGTTGTCGGCAATGGGCTTGGTTTCGCCGTAGCCGCGCGACTCAATGCGGGCGTCCGGAATGCCTTTGCTCAGCATGTAGGTGCGGGCCGAGGCGGCGCGGTCGTGCGAGAGGCGCAGGTTGTACGGGTCGGAGCCCTTGCTGTCGGTGTGGCCGGCAATGCTCAGGGTGTAGTCCGGGTACTCGTTCAGGATCTGTACGATGGCGTCCAGAGTCGGGTACGAGGAGGGCAGCAGCACAGCCTTGTTGAACTCGAAGTTGATGTACTTCGTGGCTTCCTGTAGGCGCTTCTTGGCTTCGGCCTTGATTTCGGGGCAGCCGCGGTTCGAGGCCGGACCCGGGCGGTTCGGGCAGCGGTCCTGGTAGTCGGGCACGCCGTCGCCGTCGGTATCGAGCGGGCAGCCGGAAGCATCCACTTTCACGCCGGCCGGGGTGCCGGGGCACTTGTCGTTCTGGTCGATGACGCCGTCGTTGTCGGCATCGGGGCAGCCTTTTAGTTCGGGTTTGCCGGGGGTGTCGGGGCAAGCGTCGTCCTTGTCGGCCACGCCGTCGTTGTCGCGGTCGGGGCAGCCCTGCAGCTCCGGCTTACCGGCCTCGGTGGGGCACTGATCCTGGTAGTCGGCCACGCCGTCCTTATCCGTGTCGATGGGGCAGCCGTTGGCGTCTACCTGCACGCCGGCTGGGGTGCCGGGGCACTTATCCTTGCGGTCGGGCACCTTGTCGCCGTCTTCGTCCTTGGCCTGGCCCATGTTGAAGGTCAGACCCACCGTGTGCTGCAGGAACTTATCGTCCCACTTGTTGGCGTCGCGGTTGCCCACGCCGTCGATGTTGGCGTTGAGCGGAATGTGCTGGCCCGTCTGCACGAACAGCCCCACGCCCTCGCCGAGGCGGAAGTTGATACCGGCCGCTCCGAACAAGTCGAAGTAGCTCTTGTCCTCGTCGTTGCGGGCGCCGTTGAAGAGGCTTTCGCGGCTGGTGTAGGTCCAGCCCGGGGCGGCCAGCAGGTAGGGCTGCACGAAAGCGTCTTCCTTGAAGGCCCAGCCGTTATTCAGCTTGAATTTCAGCCCCAGGTTCACATTCACCACGTTGGTGGCGAAGGTGTTGCCCGCGTTCTGAGTGCCCTTCAGCTCCACGTAGTTGCCGTGCAGGCCCAGGTCGAAGCCGGGCGAGAGGTAGCGGCTGATGGCAATGCCCGGGCCGTAGTGGTTGCTGCTGAAGTTCCAGTAGTCCGAGCCGTAGTTGCCCTTGTACTGAAAGGCGCTACCGCTAAGACTGATGCTGGTTTTCTTGTCGGCCGTCTGGGCCTGCGCCGAAAGCGCTCCGGCCGCCAGGCACGCCAAGGGCAGCCAGCGTCGGAAGTTGGGAATAAGGTTTTTCATAGAAGGGCGGCACTCCGCGGGCGACATTGCCCGCTTCGGAGTTGAGCCCATATACCACCGCTTTCCCCCGAAGGTTATATTCCTGGATCAGACTTCACCTAGCCTTCATTTAAAACACCAACGGCCAGCCCGCAGTGGGCTGGCCGTGGCCTGTTGAGCTAAAAACGCAGAATATCAGCGCTGACGGTTGGCCGATGGCGTCTTCGCCGGGGCGGCTGCCGGGCGCTTGGCCGCCGGCTTTTTGGCCGTCGTATTTTGGCGCGTTACCGTCCGTTTGGCGGATGCGGGCCGCTTGACAGAGGTAGTCTTTTTGGCGGGCGCGGCCTTCCGGACCGGCGCCTTTTTCACAACGGCTTTTTTCGCCGGGGCCGCCTTGGCCGGGGCAGTAGCGGCACCCGATTCGGGGCCGTACTTGGCCTCGGCCGCGTTTTGGTCGCCGGTCAGGAACAGGTCAAACTCCACGCGGCGGTTCTGGGCGCGGCCAGCCTCGGTCGTGTTGGTGGTAAGCGGGTGCGCGGCACCGTAGCCACGCAGCTGCACGCGGTCTTCGCCCACGCCCTTGCTCACGAGGTAGCTGCGGGCCGCGGCGGCCCGCTCACGCGAGAGGCGCTGGTTGAAGGCCGCCGGACCGCGGTTGTCGGTGTGGCCGGCAATGCTGAGTGAGTAATCGGGGTAGTCGCGCAGAATCTGGGCCAGCCCGTCGAGGGTGGCATAGGAAGCAGGCAGTAGCACGGCCTTGTTCAGCTCGAAGCCGATAAAGCGGGTGGCGGCTTTCAGGCGGGCGCGCGTTTCGGCCTTGATTTCCGGGCAGCCCTTGTTGGAAGCGGGGCCGGCACTGGTCGGGCAGCGGTCCTCGGCATCGGTCACGCCGTCGTTATCGGTATCGGCGGTGGCGCTGGAAGCGGGCGGCACGGTGCTGCTGGTGGTATCCCGCGGGCAGCCGGTGAAGTCTACGGTGGTGCCGGCGGGCGTGTCGGGGCACTTATCCTCGGCGTCGGTTACGCCGTCCTTATCCGCATCGGGGCAGCCTTTGGATTCGGGCGCGCCGGGCACGTCGGGGCAGGCGTCGTCGGCGTCGCGCACACCGTCGTTGTCGTGGTCGGGGCAGCCCTGCAGCTCGGCCGTGCCGGGGTCGTTGGGGCACTCGTCCTGGTAGTCGCCCACGCCGTCCTTGTCCGTGTCGATGGGGCAGCCGTAGTCGTCCACGGGCACGCCGGGGGGCGTGTTGGGGCAGCGGTCCTTGCGGTCGGGCACTTCGTCCTGGTCCTGGTCTTTGCCCTGGCCCAGGTTGAAGGTCAGGCCCACGGTGTGCTGCAGGAATCGGTCGTCCCAATTGTCCTCGTCGCGGGTGGGCAGCCCATCGAAGTTGGCCCCCAGGGGCAGGTGCTGGCCGCTCTGCACGAACAGGCCCACGCCGCCACCGAGGCGGAAGTTGATGCCCGCCCCGCCGAACAGGTCGAGGTAGCTGTGGTTGTCGTCGATGCGGCGGCCGTCGAAGTAACCTTCGCGGCTGGCGTAGGTCCAGCCCGGCGCGGCCAGCAGGTAAGGCTGAATAAACGAGCTTTCCTTGAACAGCCAGCCGTTATTGAGCTTGAATTTCAGTCCCAGGTTCACGTTCACCACGTTGGTGTTGAACTTCGTGGTGGAGTTGCGCGTGCCGGTCAGCTCGGCGTAGAACGCCTGCGCGTTCAGGTCCATGCCCTTGTACAGGTACTGGTTGATGGCCACCCCGAAGACGTACTTGTTCTGGTCGAACTTCCAGTAGTCGTCGGCAAACGTGCCCCGAAACTGCAGCGCATTGAGGTTCACGCCGATGCTGGTGGGGCGGTCGGCCGTCTGGGCTGCCGAAGCCAGCGGGGCGCCCACCAGCAGCGCCAGCCATAGCCGGAAAGAGAATACAGGGTGCTTCATCGAGGCAGAAGTTTGCGGGCCCAAATTGTCCTTTGGCAAGTACAATCGTATACCCGTGCTTGCGCGAAAAGTTGTACTAATGATACAGCATTTCCGGCTTTAACCCCCGAGTTCTGTTCTCACACCCCCGACTAAGCCCACAACCAGCCTGTAGGCCGATGCCGGCTGAATTGGACTTTCCGGTCGTAGGAACGTAGCAAAACCGGCAAGGCCCAACGGCAACTGCCGGTTTCGGGGAAGCAGCGCTCCACCCAAAACCGGCAGTAAAAATTCACCTTGATGAGCTTATTCAGCCAGACTAGTGGCAATGGTCACCGAAGCCGTTAGGGCCTTGTGCACCGGGCAGGCATTGGCTACCTGCAACAGGCGTTGCCGCTGTTCGGGTGTCAGCTCCCCGCGAAAGGTTACCACCCGGTCGAGGTGGCGCACCACGTGGTCGTCGGCGCGCTCGAAGGTGATCTGCGCATCCACAGCCAGCAGCGGCCAGCCCTTACGGTTGGCGTACATGCGCACCGTAATGCAGGTGCACGCGCTCAGGGCAGCGGCCAGCAGCTCCCCGGGCGAGGGGCCCATGTTTTCGCCGCCCTGCGCCAAAGGCTCGTCGGCCAGCAGCGCGTGGCCGCTGTCGGTGGTGAGGTCCGTTACGAAACGGTCGGTGCCGAGGTGGCCGGTGACGATAGGCATAGCAGGGAGCGAAGAGGGTTCAATCAGTAAACTGCGGGCGGCCCCGATTGGTTAGCCGATCATCGGCACTTCCATCAGCAGCAGCTCGGCGTGGCTGTCGGCCCGGATGTCGAGCTGGTCGGTTTCCCACACGCCAAACCCGTCGCGGCGGTGCAGGGCCTGCCCGTTGATGGTCACGTCGCCCTCCAGCACAAAGGCGTACACGCCGTTGCCTGCTTTGTTGAAGGCGTACTCGGTGCTGAAGCCCGCGTCGAGCTGGCCCAGGTGAAACCACGCGTCCTGGTGAATCCACACGCCCGCGTCGTCGGCACTGGGGGAGAGGATTTGCTGCAGGCGGTTGTGACGGTCTTCGGGGCGGAAGGTCTGCTGGTCGTAGCGCGGCTGTACGTTGCGCTTGTTCGGAAACACCCAGATCTGCAGAAACTTCACTTCCTGGGCGGCGTTGTGGTTTTTTTCGCTGTGGGCCACGCCCGTGCCGGCGCTCATCACCTGCACGTCGTGCTGCCGGATGACGGTTTTGTTGCCCATGTTGTCCTGGTGCTCCAGGTCACCGGCCAGCGGAATGCTGATGATTTCCATGTTGTCGTGCGGGTGGCGGCCGAAGCCCATGCCACCGGCTACAGTGTCATCGTTGAGCACCCGCAGGGCGCCGAAGTGCATACGCTCGGGGTTGTGGTAGCCGGCGAAGCTGAAGGTGTGGTAGGAGTTGAGCCAGCCGTGGTTGGCGTGGCCGCGGGTATTGGCAGAATGCAGAACGGTACGTGCCATAGGAAAGTCGGCGTTTGCGGCAGCCGTAGATAGGGGCCGGGTAGCTTGTGAGGCCCCGTCCGCCGGCGGCTGCCGGCCCGGTGGGCGCAACAAATGTGCAGGCCTTTACTATACTTTTGCAAGTAGTTACACGCATGTATATCAATATACTCTATGTAACTTTTGCACGGAATCACGCAGTTATGAAAAGCAAAAATCCAAAAAAACTTGCCGGCGGCTGCGCCTTTCGCCAAACGCTGGACATGCTGGAGGGCAAATGGAAGTTTGCCATCATTCACAGCCTGCTGCAGCACGGCACGCTGCGCTTCAAAACGCTGGAGCGCGACGTGGCCGGCATCACCCCGCGCATGCTCATCAAAGAGCTGAAGCTGCTGGAGGCGCACGGCATCGTGTCGCGGCAGGCCTACGCTACCGTGCCGCCCACCGTGGAGTACACGCTCACGGAGTGCGGCCGCACGCTGGCGCCCATCGTGCAGGCCATCGAGGAGTGGGGCCTAAAGAATCAGGCTGTTATCAGCGGCAGCCTGGACGCTCAAGAGTAGTACTGCTGTGGTAGTGACGGACAGCATTAATCAACAAAAAAGCCCTGTATCGACTGATACAGGGCTTTTTTGTTGACTTAGCAGCACTTAGTTAGCAGCGGCCGCCGTGGCTGGCGACTTCACGTACTTGTCGAGCCAAGCGTTCATCTCCCACAGCATGTGCATGATGTTCTCGCGGGCAGCGTAGCCGTGCGACTCAAACGGCAGCACCACGTAACGGGCGGTGGCACCGTTGCCTTTCAGGGCGTTGTAGAACCGCTCGCTCTGGATAGGGAAGGTCCCCGAGTTGTTGTCCAGCTCGCCGTGGATCAGCAGAATCGGCGTTTTGATCTTGTCGGCGAAGTTGAACGGCGACATGGCGTTGTACACCTCCGGGGCCTGCCAGTAGGTACGCTCCTCGCCCTGGAAGCCGAAGGGCGTCAGCGTGCGGTTATAAGCGCCGCTGCGCGCAATGCCGGCCTTAAATAGCGAAGAATGCGCCAGCAGGTTGGCCGTCATGAAGGCCCCGTAGGAGTGACCCATCACGGCTACGCGGTTCGGATCGACCACGCCGAGGCGCTTGCCCTCGTCGATGGCGGCCTTGGCGCTGCTCACCAGCTGCTCGGTGTAAGTGTCGTTGGGCTCCTTGGTGCCCTCGCCCACTATCGGAATGCTGGCGCCTTGCAGTACGGCGTAGCCCTGCGTCACCCAGAAAATGGGCGAGCCGTAGCCCACGCGGGTAAAGGTGTAGGGCGAACCCGACACCTGGCCGGCGTTGCTCTTATCCTTAAACTCCACCGGGTAGGCTTCCATCAGCGTGGGCAGCGGGCCGTCGGTGGGCTTGTAGTTCAGGGGCAGGTAGAGGTTGGCCGTCAGGTCCACGCCGTCGGCGCGCTTGTAGTGCAGCACCTGCTTCTTGAAAGAGCCGCCGAAAGCCGCGTACGGGTTCGGGAACTTGGTGATGGCCGTGAGCTTGCCGCTCCGGTCGCGCACGTAGTAGTTCGGGTTCTGGTCCGGTGATTCGCGGCGCGTGAGCAGGCGGTGCTTGTCGGCGTCGAGAATAGCCAGGGGCACTTCGTAGAACGGCGCGTCGGAGCGCCACCAGCGCGTGGTTTTCTTGGTGGCCAGGTCCAGCTCATCCACGAAGGGCCGGTCGCCCTCGGGCGAAGCGCCCTGGCCCAAGAAGTAGATGCTTTTGCTCAGCCCGTCGGTCAGCAGCACCTGCTTGCCTTGCGCGTTGCGGTGGGTGTAGGCCTCGCCCGGGTCGTTGTACTTATCCTGCGACGAACGCTCGAACAGAATCGACAGCGAAGGCAACGCACTCGGCGTCACGCGCCAGGTGATTTCCTTGCGGTCGGCCCAGCGCGAGCCGTAAATCAGCGCCACCGAGCTATTGCCCCAGGTGATGCCGTTGAAGCGCAGGGGTAGAGCCGCGAGTTCTTCGGCCGTGCCATTGAAGGGCGCCGATAGTGTAAATATCTTGTCGTGGATGGCGACTTCGGCTTTGGGGTCGCCGCCGTCCTGGGCTTCTACCCAGTAGAGCGTAGCGGGCAGGTCGGCGCGCCAGCCGTGGCTGCGCTGCCCGGTGGGCACCGCGTCAAAGGCCGTGGGCACGTTGTCGGCCAGGGGCAGGTCGGCCAGCATCTTCACCGGGTCGCCGGTGGTCAGGTCGAATACCTCCACGCGCACGGGGAAGCTGCTCACCGGCAAGGTGTAGGAGAAAGGGCGGTGGCGCGTCTTCACCAGCAGGTAGCGGCCGTTGGGCGAGGGCACCGCCGACTGAATCAGGCCGGGCTGGCTGATGGGCTGCAGCTTGCCGTCGAGGTTCACCTTCACCATCTGGCAGTTGGCGTAGTACTCGAACAGCCGCTCGTCGATCTGGTTTTTCAGCAGGTCCTGGTAGGTGCGGGCGCCGGCCTTGCGGCCTACGTTTTCCTGCACCACCGGGCCGCTGGGGGCCGCCGTAGTGCTCGGGGCCGCGCCGCGACCGGCCACCAGGGCCCGTACCACCAGCGTTTGGTTGTCGGGCAGCCACTCGAAGGGCGTACCGAACACCGAGTTCAGCGACACGCCGGCAATGCGCCGGGCCGCAAACGTATTGATGTCGACTACCCACAGCTCCGTGCGGCCTTCGGCGCCGGTGGCGTTGGCAATGGACAGGGCCAGCTTGCTATTGTCGGGCGACCAGACAACTTCGTTGATGAGGGCCTGGTTGGGCAGGTTCAGTACTGCCATGTCCTTGCCATCTTCCAAGCGGCGCAGCATCAGACCCGTGGCGTAGCTGATACGGCTCTGCGTATTCAGGCGCGGGTTGATGCGCAGCCCGGCCAGGCGCAGCTCGGGCTGCGAGAGTTCGGCTACCGTCGGCATGGATTGCTGAGCCAGCAACGCCATCCATTTGCCGTCCGAGGAAAGGCTAAAGCGCGGGGTCAGGGGCGCATCTACCAGGTCGGCAATGGCTTTGGGCGGAGTCTGGTAGGTTACGTCCTGGGCCTGGGCAACGGCCGACAGGCTCAGCAAACCTGCGAGTATAAAGTGTTTCATGCAACTGAACTATGCTAGCGTCAATTCGTGCGGCACCACAAATATACTAAGCAATTGGGCAGTACTACCAAACCTTAAATTGTGTGAAGGCAGTACGGCCCGCACCGAAGCACTGGGAAGCGCGTCGGTTCAGGGGCAAACGAACGGGTTGATTATCAGATAAGAATTGCCCAGTGCGTCAGAAAGCTTATTTGACGCGCTACGGCAGGGGTAATTGTATTTAGCTATGATGTTTTAGAATGCTATGCCCAGTTTGAAGCCGGCGGGTAAGTAAAGGCCGCGCGCGGCGTAATCAAACGAGGAGGAGCGGTAGCGGCTTTCCGGAAAAGCCGAGCGGAAGGAGGACTGCCGCCAGCCCAGTCCCACGTAAAAATCGAGGAACAGCGGACCGATGTCGAGCGGGCCCTGGTAGCCGGCCACCGCGGCCGCACCGTAACGGGTGATGGTTTCGTTATAAGGTACCGGGCCTTTTTGCAGGTAGTACAGGCCATTATCGGCCAGCAGGTTCTGCCAGCCATCGGCCTGAAAAGTCATCTTGAACCGTTGCAGCTGTGGCCCGGCGCCCACGTAGAAGCCCGTTAGGGGCGTTGGGTCGGCCCCGGTCAGATACACGCGGTACAGCAGCTCGGCACCGTAGCCGCGCACCCGTTCGTCGGGCTGCACCTCGCGGCGGACGCCGAACTCCGTGACCGAGCCGCGGTAAGCCTGCAGCGTAAGGCCCAGGCTGGTACGGGGATGGGCCGGCAACACCCGTTCGATTTCTGCGTGGTAGCCGCGCACCAAAGGCTGAAACGCGTTGAGCTTCACCACCCACGTGCGCGCCTGCTTGGGGGCAGGCGTAGCGGCCGGTATGAGCTGCTGCGCCCGGCTTGGGCTGATCAGCGTTGCGTTGAGCAGGAACCCGGCGGCCCAACCAATAGCGTAGACCGGGCGCATCAGCGGGGCGTGACGGGTAGCACGCTCAGCAGGCTCAGCGTGTGGTTGAGGTAGCGGTACTGGTACAGGCCGGCGCTGCCGATAACGAACACGCTGCCCTGATAGGGAATCACGTCGTAGGCCTCAATCTGGAAATAGTCGCGCTGGGTGAGCTGCGGCGTTTGGGTCTTGTCGAACACCTTCAGCCCGTTGTCGCACACGAAAAGGCGGGCGCTATCCACGCCCAGGCCATAGGGCTGCTGCAAGGGGTAGGATTGAGCCAGCCGCGGCTGCGACAGATCCTGCAAATCCACCACCTGCAACTGGTTGCCGCCACCGCCGCAGGGCCGGCCCGAGCGCAGGGTGATATAGGCGTAGCGGCCGTCGACCACCACCGGGTCGCAGCTGACGGCGTGCTGGTAGTACCCCAGCTGGCGCGGCGCCCGCGGGTTCGCCGTATCGTAGATGTACATGCCCGCCTGCGTGCCGATAAACAGGTAGCCGCTCTCGGGGTAGATAGTTTCGATGCCGACGCCCAGCGACGTGGTATTGATCAGCTGCGGTCCGTTGGTGGAGGCCGTGGGCGTAAGATCAAACACGCGCAGATTTTGGTTGTCCACCGCGTAGAGCATGTTGCCCAGGATGGCGAAGCGCGACATAGAGCCGGCTCGGCCCGAATCGGTCATGCGCGGGCTGACGTCGGCGCTGGAGCAGGCGCCCAACAGCAGGGCCAGCAGCAGGGCGGCGCAGCCGCGCCGGAATAAGGCGAATGGGAGTGCCATGGCTGCTTAGGGGTTGACTTTTTGCCAGCCGACCACAATGGCGTCGGCCGGGCGGTTGTCGGGCTGGTAACCGGCTTCGATGGTGGCCTGCTCGGGCGGGGCCAGCTCGGGAAACACGTTGCGCAGGCGACTCACCACGCGCACCTGGGTGGGGTTGCTCAGGTCGAGCGTCACCAGATCCACCGCGTTGTCGGCGTAGAGCAGGTTGCCGCGCATGGAAATGTCCAAGCTGCCCGGAATGCGCAGAAATCCGATGTTGCGCGGCTGCGTTGGGTCTTGGTTGTCGATGATGTGAATGCCCTCGTACCGCTCGTTGATAAAAGCGTACTGGCCTTTCAGGTACATTTTGCCGGGGTTGTGAATGCCCTGCGCGGGCACCAGCGCCACGGCTTGCTCCAGGTTGGCCCGCGCCATCAGCAGCGGGCGGTAGACCGGCAGCTCGGTCTGCGGTTCGATTTCGATGTAGCAACCTGATAGGCTCAGCAGTAAGCTACAGGCAGCCAGCAAAGCGTAGCGGTTGGGCATAGAGAGAAGGGTAAGGAGTACGCCCGCTGCCAAGAGCTGCGGGCGTAAGCAGGAGCCCGCCGCAATAGAAATAGTTGCAAGCCGCAGCCCGTGTATAGCGAAATAACTACTGGCCCAGGCGCACGAGTTGTGCGGGCGGTACGGGCGGATGAAAAACAAAAAAGCCCCTCCGTACCGGCGGAGGGGCCACTCTTGCGAAGTGATATATCACTAATTAGCTAGGAAGACCGAAAACGAGTCAGGCGAACGTAGGCGGCTGGGAAAGAGCTAAGAAGTAGTAATGTGAGCGGGTAATGAGAGCTTGCGTTAGCAAAGTAACGGCGCTCAAAAAGCATCGGCAATCCGTGTCCGTACGGGTTTTTCGGGAGGGCAGACTGTGGCTAGCACGGATATGGTCGGCCAGCAGCCTAATGGAGCACGCGCCGGGTGGTCAGCAGGCGACCTTGCGGGTCAAAAATCTGCAGAGAAAAGGCCCCTGCGGGCAGCGCGTGTAGATCGAGTGAAGTTTCCGGGCCGGCAGCGAAACCCTCGCGTACCGGGCGGCCCAGCACATCTAGCAGGCGCAGGCGAGCGGCGGGTATGGAGGCCGGCAGGCGTACCGTGAGCCGGTCAGGAGCCGGCACGGGGTATACCGCTACACCAGCGGCGGCAGACAGGGTGGCTGCCAGCGGGCGGCACTGAATCGTGGCCATCAGCCGGCGCCACAGCTCCATATCGAAGGAAGACAGCGCTAGGTGCGACTGGCCGGCGGAGTTGCCCATGCGCACTACCACTAGGCCCAGGCTCGGCACCACGTAGATCTTCTGGTCGTTTTTGCCGAGGGCCGCAAACATATCGGCGGGGGCCGAGGGCACGAGCGGGCCGGGCAGCACCAGCTGCGTCTGGGGCAGCATGTAGCTCGGCTGGCCGTTGAGCCACCACAGGTAGCCGTAGCTGCGGTTAAGCGCCTGCGAGGGGTGCGTCATCTGACGGAAGTAGGCCGTGTCGCGCAGTACGGGCGTGCCGTTCCAGCTGCCGCGGGCCAGCATCAGCAGCCCGAAACGGGCGGCGTCGCGGGTGCGGCTGTAGTACACGTCGCCCGCCCATGCCCCGCCCATGCCGATGATATTGCCCAGCTTTTGGTTGGTGTACTGGTTCATTGTCAGGCCCGAGGCGGCTGCCAGCAGCGGTTGCAGCTTGCGGTAGGGGCCGGTGTGGTAGGCCCAGCGCGCACCGGCATCGGTGCGGTAGAGCAGGCACGCGGCGTTGGTGCTTTCGTTGTCGCAGGGTGCGGGCGGGGTGTCGTCGAGGCCCGCAGTCATGGTGAGCAGGTGCCGCACGGTGATGAGCCGCTCCTTGGCCGGTGGCGCCGCAGTCCAGCCCCGACCCAGGAAGCGCGACGCCGAATCGGAGAGGCTGAGCAGACCGTCCTGCCGGGCAATACCGACAAGCGTACTGGTAAGTGACTTGCCGGCCGAGGCCCAGTACCAGAGCGAGTCGCGGGTGAAGCTGCCGTAGTACTGCTCCACCACGAGGCGGCCGTCCTTGAGCACCACGAAGCTCTTGGTGTGCTGGCGGCCGAGGTAGGCCAGCAGCGAATCGAGCTGGGGCTGGCACCAACCCTGGCTCTGGGGTGTGACGCTAGCCCAGGTAGCGGTGTTGCTGGTGGGCGGAAAATACAGGGGCGCGGTTTGGGCACGGGCCGTTGTCAGCAGGCCTAGCAGCGCGCAGCAGAGTAACAGGTATTTCATAGAAGGCAGCAATGTGTTGCTTGGAGGCCGAAGTACCAGCTGAGTTTAGCTGGTATAGTCTTTTTTATATGTAAGCAGCTAGAAAATATGGCTGAGGGTCAACAGGTTGGTGTATTGTGTAAAATTTAATTGTGTGCAATCGAACATTCCGCTCATACATTTGCTTCTGCTTACCGAAAGCCATGAACAAGCCTGCTAACACCGCCGTCATCGAAGCTCTGAAGCTGGAAAACCAGCTGTGCTTCCCGCTGTACGCCGTGTCGCGGCAGTTTACCAAGGCCTACCAGCCCTACCTGCAGGAGATGGGCCTGACCTACCCGCAGTACCTGGTGCTGCTGCTGCTCTGGGAGCACGGCGAGCTGACGGTGAAGGAGCTGGGCGACCGGCTGCTGCTCGATTCGGGCACGCTCACGCCCTTGCTCAAGCGCATGGAGCAGAAGCAGTGGCTCAGTCGCCGCCGCGACCCGCGCGACGAGCGGTCCGTCATTATCGGGCTGCTGCCCGCGGGGCAGGCCCTGCAGGAAGGTGCCCGCTGCATACCCGAGCAGCTGGCGGAAAAGCTGCAGCTCACCCCCACCGAATTCGAGGCGCTCCGCGCCCAACTCAACCGCATTCTAACCCTGCTTTCCTAATTCCGGGAAGGCTTCACTAAACTTCTCTGCCGCGATGAAAATCGAGAAAGTGTACACGGCCCAAGCCCACGTAAAAGGCGGCCGCAACGGTCAGGTAACCAGCCAGGACAACGCCCTGACCCTGGAGCTGAGCACGCCCAAAGCCATGGGCGGCATGGGCAAGGAAGGCGCCACCAACCCCGAGCAGCTGTTTGCCGCCGGCTACGCCGCTTGCTTTGAAGGCGCCCTGGGCGTAGCTGCCCGTCAGGCCAAAGTAACCCTGAAGGACGTGACCATCGAAAGCTTCGTGCACTTCGGCAAGGCGGAGGATGGCGGTTTCGGCATCGCCGCCGACCTGCACGTGAACATCCCCGGCGTGGAGCAGCAGCAAGCCCAGGAGCTGGTGGAAGCTGCCCACCAGATCTGCCCGTACTCGCGCGCTACCCGCGGCAACATTGAGGTGAACCTGTTCGCCACCAACAACGAAGCTCAACCCGCAGCCTAGTTTGACAGTTTAGCAAGGGAGCCGCTCCGCACGCCGGGGCGGCTCCCTTGTTTTTGCTCACTTACCACCCAATGACCATGACTTCCCGCACCATTCTACTTGACCACCGCCCGCAGGGCCAGCCTACCGCCGAGACGTTTCGCTTCATCAGCTCCGACGTAGCGCAGCCGGGCGAGGGCGAAGTGCTACTCAAAACGCTCTACGTATCCGTGGACCCCTACATGCGCGGCCGCATGAACGAGGGCAAGTCCTACGTGCCGCCGTTTGAGGTGGGCCAGCCCATCAGCGGGGGCGCGGTGGCGCAGGTGGTGGAAAGCCGCAACGAGCAGTTGCCGGTGGGCACGGTGGTGGTCGGCAACCTGGCGTGGAGCGAATACCAGGTAGCCCCGGCCAAGGGCCTGCAGGCGGTGCCCCGGGATGCGGCGCCGCTGAGCTACTACCTCGGCTTGCTGGGCATGCCGGGCCTGACGGCGTACTTCGGCCTGCTCGATATCTGCCAGCCCAAAGCCGGCGAAACCGTGGTGGTATCCGGGGCGGCCGGGGCGGTGGGCTCGGTGGTGGGCCAGTTGGCCAGGCTGCACGGCGCCCGCGTGGTGGGCACGGCCGGTTCGGCCGAAAAAGTGGCTTACCTGAAAGACGAGCTGGGCTTCGACGAGGCCATCAACTACAAAACCGACGACGTGGCCGCCGCGCTGGCCCAGGCCTGCCCCGACGGCGTGGACTGCTACTTCGACAACGTGGGCGGCGCCGTGACCGATGCCGTGTACGACCTGCTCAACAAGCACGCCCGCATTGCGCTCTGCGGCCAGATTTCGTCCTACAACGCCACCGAAGCGCCTGTGGGGCCGCGTCCCGAGCCCAAGCTGCTCAAGACGAGCACGCTGCTCAAGGGCTTTATCGTGGGCGACTACTACAAGCGCTGGCCCGAAGGCACGCGCGCCCTGACGCAGTGGCTGCAACAGGGCCAGCTGAAGTTTGAGGAAACCGTGACGGAAGGCTTCGAGCAGATTCCGCAGGCATTCCTGGGTTTGTTCAGCGGCGAGAATACCGGCAAAGCCGTGGTGAAAGTGGCTGACCCTGAGTAGCTGCTTGGCGTCGTGCCGAACGAAGCCGAAGCAATTCGCTTCGCTGAACGGCCCAAACAGAACGCCATGTCGAGCTTGTCGAGACATCTCGCTCGGGTGGTAACTTCCTCGTTGGACAGCATAGGTTGCTATCCAGCATCAGCACGCGAGATGCCTCGGCTGCGCTCGACATGACGTTCTAAGACGAGCTAATACGAGTCGTTCAGCGAAGCAGTAGAGGCTCTTCGGCTGCATTTACCAAGACATTCCGCTTTTCCGCAGAAGCCTTACCCGCAATACGCTGCTCGCCGGTGCGGCAACGCGGCGTATCTTTGTCCTTGAGATGACGAAGCAGTTGGCCATAACGCTCCTAAGCCTGCACCTGTTTGTGGTGGGCTTGTTGCCCGCCGGCAATGCGGTGGAGCTGGTCAAGCTGCCTGTGCTCATCAGCCACTACCAGCAGCAACACCCCACCAACTCGGTGTGGCGCTTCCTGTACGACCACTACGCTGGCCGCCACAACCAGGAGCACCAGCGCGACCATGAGGCCCTGCCGCTGCACTGCTGCCAGCATACGGCGCCGGCCATGGCGCTGCCGCCGGTGTTGCGCCTGGTGCTACCGCTCCAGCCCCCCGTGTTCGACGAAGCGCAGTGCTACGGCGGTGAGTACGTGGCCTCGGCCCCGCGCGGCATTTCGCGCCCCTGCTTTCAGCCCCCGCGCACCCCGCTCGTTCTTCCCACGAGCCGGGCGTAGGCCAGCGGCCGGGCTTGGGCGGCGCGTGCGCGGCACTGAAGCAGCGCATCCCGTTACGAGTACAGTTGGCATTTCCTGAACGCGGCTGCTTTCCCTTGGCGGGAAGCCAGTGGCCGCCTGTGGAATTCCATGTTCAATAAGCTGATACTGCTCAGCCTCCGGCACAAGCTGGGGGTGGGCATCGGCGTAGCGGCCCTGCTGGTGTGGGGCCTGTACGCCCTGCGGCACCTGCCCATCGACGCGGTGCCGGACATTACCAACAACCAGGTCATCGTCTACACCGTGTCGCCCTCCCTGAGTGCGGCCGACGTGGAGCGGCTTGTCACCTTCCCGGTGGAGCAGAGCGTGGCCACCATCCCCGGCCGGCAGGACGTGCGCTCCTTTTCGCGCGCCGGGTTGTCGGTGGTTACCATCGTGTTCGGCGACGACATCGACAACTACTGGGCCCGCCAGCAGGTGGCCGAGCGGCTGCGCACGGCCGAGTCGCAGATACCGCCGGGACTGGGTCAGCCCGAAATGGGACCGGCCACCACCGGCCTGGGCGAGATTTATCAGTACACCATCCGCGTCAAGAAGGGCTTCGAGAAGAAGTACACGCTGGCCGAGCTGCGCACCCTGCAGGACTGGGTGGTGCGCCGGCAGTTGCTGGGCACGCCCGGTGTAGCCGATGTGTCGTCGTTTGGCGGCTATCAGCGGCAGTATGAGGTGGCCGTGGAGCCAGCGCGGCTGCGCAGCCAGGGCCTCACGGTGGCTGATCTGCAGCAGGCCCTGAACCGCAACAACGGCAACGCTGGCGGTGGCTACCTCACGCGCGGCCCGCAGTCATGGTTTATCCGCACCGAAGGACTGGCGCAGTCCGAGGCCGACATCGGGCGGGCGGTGGTGCGGCCAGCAGCGCCTGGGCGCGGGCCCATTCTCATCCGCGACGTAGCCACGGTGCGCGCTGGGGCTGCCCCGCGCTACGGGGCCATGACGCGCAACCACGTGGGCGAAACCGTAGGCGGGCTGGTGCTGATGCTGCGCGGGGCCAACTCCTCGGAAGTGGTGCAAGCCGTGAAGGACAAGATGGCCGCCATCGAAAAGACGCTGCCGCCGGGCCTGGAAATCCGCCCCTTCCTCGACCGCACCAAGCTGGTGGATCAGGCCATTCACACCGTCGCCAAAAACTTGGCCGAAGGCGCGCTCATCGTGATTTTCGTGCTGGTGCTCTTCCTCGGCAACCTGCGCGCCGGCTTGGTGGTGGCCTCGGTGATTCCGCTGGCCATGCTCTTTGCCATCGGCATGATGCACGTGTTCGGCGTGTCGGGCAACCTGATGAGCCTCGGCGCCATCGACTTCGGCCTGATCGTGGACGGGGCGGTAATTATCGTGGAAGCTACCATGCACCGGCTGGCCACGCGCTTCGGGCAGGCGCACGGCGCGGGCGAAATCGTGCTGACCAACGAAGACCCCACGCCCGAGGAAATGGACGACGAGGTGTACGACGCGGCCTCGCGCATTCAGCAGTCGGCTACGTTCGGGCAGTTCATCATCCTGATGGTGTATCTGCCCATTCTGGCCCTCACCGGCATCGAAGGCAAGATGTTCCGGCCCATGGCCGAAACGGTGGCCTTCGCCATCCTGGGCGCCTTTATCCTCTCGCTGACCTATGTGCCGGTGATGTCGTCGCTGGTGCTGCGCAAGGGCGTGCACGGCGGCTGGTCGGATAAGGTGCTGGCCCGGCTGGCGGCCCACTACCGCGCCCTGATTGTGCGCGTGCTGCAAGTGCCGCGGCTGGTGTTGAGCGCCGCCGTGCTGCTGCTGGTGGGCGCGGCCCTGCTGCTAAGCACCTTGGGCGGCGAGTTTATCCCCACGCTGGAAGAAGGCGACTTTGCGGTGGAAACGCGGGTGCTGCCCGGTTCCTCCATCGACTACACCATCAAGCAAGCCCAGCAGGCCTCGGACCTGCTCAAGGAGAAATTTCCCGAAGTGAAGGAAGTCGTGGCCAAAATCGGCTCCTCGGAAATACCCGTCGACCCCATGCCCCTGGAAGCCTGCGACCTGATTATCGTGCTGAAAGACCGCGCGGAATGGACGTCGGCTGGCAACCGCGAGGAGCTGGCCGCGCGCATGTCGGAGGCCTTGCGGGTGCTGCCGGGCGTCACGTTTGGCTTTCAGCAACCTATTCAGATGCGCTTCAACGAGCTGATCAGCGGGGCGCGGCAGGACGTGGTGGTGAAGATTTACGGCGAAGACCTTGACCAGCTGGCCGGCTACGCCCGCCGCGTGGGCCAGCTGGTGCGCGAGGTGCCCGGTGCCACCGACTTGTACGTGGAGCAGGCCACCGGCCTCGCGCAAATAGTGGTGCGGCCCGACCGGGAGCGGCTGGCCCAGTACGGCCTGAGCGTGGACGACCTCAACCAGAGCATTGCCGCCGCCTTTGCCGGTGCCGGGGCGGGGCAGGTGTTCGAAGGCGACCGGCGCTTCGACCTGGTGGTGCGCCTGGCCGAGCAGTACCGCCACGACATCCAGCAGGTGCGCGCCCTGAACGTGCCGCTGCCCGGCGCGGGCGGACAAGTGCCGCTGGAGCAGGTGGCGCAGGTGGAGTACCTCGTCGGCCCCAGCCAGATTCAGCGCGACAACGCCCAGCGCCGCATCACGGTGGGCTTCAACGTGCGCGGCCGCGATGTGGAGCGCGTGGTGGAAGAAGTGCAGGCTCTGGTAAGCCAGCACGTCAAGCTCGGCACGGGCTACACCGTCACCTACGGCGGGCAGTTCGAAAACCTGCGGCAGGCCAATGCCCGCCTGGGCGTAGCTGTGCCCGTGGCGTTGCTCATGATTTTCGGGCTGCTCTACCTCACGTTCGGTTCGCTGAAGCAAGCGGTGCTCATCTTCACGGCTATTCCGCTGGCCGCCGTGGGTGGCGTGTTGGCTTTGTGGTTGCGCGGATTGCCGTTCAGCATTTCGGCCGGCGTGGGCTTTATTGCTCTGTTTGGCGTGGCCGTGCTCAACGGCATTGTGCTGCTCAGTTCCTTCAACCAGCTGCGCGACGCGGGCGTGCGTGACCTGCGCGAGCGGGTGCTGCGCGGCACCGAGGAACGCCTGCGCCCGGTGCTGATGACGGCCACCGTGGCTTCGCTGGGCTTCCTGCCGATGGCCCTGGCTGGCACGGCCGGCGCCGAAGTGCAGCGCCCTCTGGCTACCGTCGTTATCGGCGGGCTGCTGACGGCCACGCTGCTCACGCTGCTGGTGCTGCCGGTGCTGTATTACCTGAGCGAGTCGGAAGCCGGCTTCTGGCGCACCTTGCTGGGCCGCGCGCCGCACCCGGTTACGGTGGCGGCGGTAGGAGCGGGGCTGCTGCTGCTGCCCCGGCTGACTTCGGCCCAAACGCCCGCGCCGGATGCCACGCTGGCGCCGCTGACCGCCACCTCGGCCGTGCAAACGGCGCTGGGGCGCAGCGGCGACGTGCAGGCCGCTTCGTACGAGCAGGCGGCGCGGTCGGCTTTGCGCGGGGCGGTGTGGGAGCTGCCGCGCACCACGCTGCAGGCGGGCTACGGGCAGTTCAACTCTCCCTACGCCGATAACCAGTTTTCCATTGCCCAGCCGCTGCCCGGCCTCGGCCGCTACCGCGCCCTGGTAGGGCTGAGCAGCGCCCAGCTGGCCGTGGCCGAATCGGACCTGGCCGTGCGCCGGGCGGCCCTGCGGCGGCAGGTGCGCCTGAGCTACCAGCAGGCCGTGCACGCCCGACACCGCTTGCATCTGCTACGGGCGCAGGACAGCCTGAGCCGCGAGTTTCGACGCTCGGCCGAGGTGCGGTTCCGTACCGGCGAAGCCGCCCGCATCGAGCCGGCTACGGCCCTGGTGCAGCAGGGTGAAACCCGCTTGGCTATGGCCCGCACGCGTACGGAGCTAACGACGGCGCAGCGGCAGCTACAGGGGTTGCTGCAACTGCCCGCCCCGCCCGCCGTAGCCGACAGCCTGCTGCAGCCCTTGGTACTGCCCGCTGAGCTGACGGCCCTGCTAGGCGAGCTGCCCGCTCCGCCCGCTGACACCGCCAACCTTGCCGATCCTACCGCGCAGCTGCTGGCCCGCCAGGCTGCCGAGCGCCGCGCCGAAGTGGTGGTGCAGCAGCGCAGTCGCCGGCCCGAGCTGGGCCTGACTTACCTGAACCAGTCGTTGCGCGGCAATATTCAGTACAAGGGCGAGGAGCGCTTTTACGGCGTCGGCAACCGCTTTCACGCCGGGCAGCTCAGCCTGAGCCTGCCGCTGCTCACGCGCCCCTACAAAGCCCGCGAAGAGGCCGCCCGCCTACAGGCCCTGGCCGCCGAGGCTGCCTACCGCCGCCGCGTGGCCGAGGTAGCCGCTACCCAATCGGCGCTGCTCAGCCAGTTGCGGGAACAGCAGGAGCGCATGGCTTTCTACCAGCAAACTGGCCTGCCGCAGGCCGCCCTGATTCTGCGTCTGGCCAGCAAAGGTTGGCGCGCAGGCGAAATGCCCTTTGCCGAGTACCTGCTGCACGCCGAGCGCGCCCAGCGCCTGCGCACCGATTACCTCGACGCCGTGCTGGCCTACAACCAGACGGTGCTCGAAGTAGAATACCTACTCGGCCGCACCGACTAGGTGCCCGCCCGAACGCGCTGCTCTCCTGTCCGAACCACCCGCTGCCCCGCCCGAAGCTTCTCCCGGCGCGTCCGAAGCACCTTCCCGTCCCTCCGAAGCTTCTTCCCGGGTGTCCGAAGCCTCTTCTCGCCTTTCCGAAGTGCCTTCTCGCGTGTCCGAAGCGCCTTCCGCCCCTCCCGAAGTCTTTCCGGTAGATCAGTCAGTAGGGGCTTCGGACGCGGCGGGCGCTTCGGCCCGGGCTGGGGCGGCTTTAACCGGGGCGCAAGCCTGGTCTCGGCTTCCTTTTTCTGCGGGCGTCCTGCCTGCCCACGCTTTTGTTGATTTCTTTCCGTCGATGCTCTCCTTTTCGAAGCCTTTGTTTCCACTGGCGGTGCTGACCGCCTTATCCGCCTGCCAGTCGGCCCCGGCCGAGAAGCCGGCTGCCGAAGTCACCGCTGCCGCGCCGGCGGCACCCAATGAAGTACGCCTTTCGGCCGACGAGCTGCGTGTGGCCGGCGTGCGCACCGGCCGCGTCAGCTACGAAGCCGCGGCTGGCCTGCTGCGCGTCAATGGCTCCCTGGAAGCCCCGCCGCAAAGCTTAGTGGTGCTCAGTGCTCCGCTCGGCGGCTACATCGAGCGGCTGCCGCTGCTGCCTGGCGCGCACGTGCAGCGGGGCGAGGCCGTGGCTGTGGTACGTAACCCCGAGTTTATTCAGGTGCAGCAGGATTACCGCCAAGTGCTGAGTCAGCTGGAGTACGCCCGCACGGATATGGAACGGCAGCGCGAGCTGGTGCGCGAGGAAGTGGCGCCGGCCAAAAACCTGCAGCGCGCCGAAGCTGATTACCGCAGTCTGCAAGCCCAGCGCGACGCTCTGGCCGCGCGCCTGCGCCTGGCTGGCCTGCCGGTGCGCGCCAGCGGTGCTATGGCTAGCACCGCCGAGCTGCGCGCGCCCATCAGCGGCTTTGTGCGGCACGTGCGCGCCACCACGGGCCAGACGGTTTCCGCCACCGACCCCGTGGCCGAGCTGGTCGACCCCACCCACCTGCACGTGGAGCTGACGGTGTTTGAGAAGGATGCCCCGCGCCTGCAAGTGGGTCAACGCATCCGCTTCACGCTGGCGTCCGATTCGGCAGGCAAGGAGCACACCGGTCGCATTACGCTGGTCAGCCGCTCCGTCGACCCGGAGGCGCGCACCGTGAGCGTGCACGCCCACCCCGACGAGGAAGACAACCCGGCCTTGCTGCCCGGTATGTTCGTGCGAGCCTTGGTGGAAACGCAGGCCGCCGCGGGGCGCACCGCGCCCGTGCTACCCGAAGCCGCCGTGGTCGACTACGAGGGCCGGAGCTTCATTTTTGTGCAGCCCGCTCCCGGCGCAACTCACTACCGCATGGTGGAAGTACGCCGCGGTGGGGCCGTGGAAAACGGGCTAGTTCCCGTGGTACTGCCCGCCAGCATCACTGCCCAAACGTTGGTAGTAACCGATGGCGCATACAGCCTGCTCGGCAAGCTGAAGAATACTTCGGAAGCAGAGGAATAATGCAGCCCGGGGTATGCTCCGCAATACTTTTGAGGAGTACGACGGCACCACCCCGCTGTCATTGCGAGGAGGCACGACGAAGCAATCGGTTTTGGTTTGTAGGTACGCCGATAAAACAAGCACCGCCCGAAACTAGCATCTGCGGTTTCGGGCGGTGCTTGTTTTTAGTTGCTGCCAGTGTTGGCGTTGTGCCGCGAGAGGAACGATTGCCGCGCTTCGCTCGCAATGACTGCCGGTGCTACCGCTCGTTTGCAGCGACGACAGCCCGCGCGTTCGGTCGTAAGTTCGAACCATGAATCAGCTCATTGCCGCTGCCGTGCCAGCCCGGCCGACGGCCCCGCTGGTAGGCCGCCTCGCGCCCACGCCCAGCGGTTACTTGCACCTGGGCAACGCCGTCAACTTCGTGCTGACCTGGCTGCTGGTGCGCCGCAGCGGCGGCCAGCTGCACCTGCGCATCGACGACCTGGACCGCAACCGCCTCCGCCGACCCTATCTGGAGAGTATCTTCCGCACCATCGAGTGGCTGGGCCTTGATTACGACCACGGCCCCAGCGGCCCCGACGACTTCCTGCGCCACCACTCGCAGCTGCTGCACCTGCCCGAATACAACACGCTGCTGCGCCGCCTGCGCCTGCGCGCCGGCTTGCTGCACGCCAGCACCCGCTCCCGCACCCAAGACGCGGAAGTGCCCGCCGACCTGGATACGCCTGGCGTGGCATGGCGCACCCCAGTGCCCCCAAATACGGAAATCAGTTTCGCCGATGCCTGGCAGGGCCCGGTGAGCGTCGCCCTGGACCGCGCCATGCCCGATTTCGTGCTGCGCAAGAAAGACGCGGTAGCGGCGTATCAGCTAGCCAGCATTGCCGACGACCTGCGCCTCGGTACCACCCTTATCGTGCGGGGGCTAGACTTGCTGCCAAGTACCGCCGCGCAGCTCTGGCTAGCCCGGCAACTGCCCGAAACAGCCGCGTTCAACGCCGACCGCATACAGTTCCTGCACCACCCGCTGCTGCCAGGGGCCGACGGCCGCAAGCTCAGCAAGTCGCAGCAACAGCCGCTGGACCGCGGCATCATGGGCGCCGCCGCTGGTCCGCGCCCGGTATACGAGGCGGTGGCGCAGCTGCTCGGGCTGCCGGCGGCCGATGGGGAGTCATTTGCTAGGCTGCGCGACAAGGTGGCGAAAGCGGCTGGAGCTAAGCCGCTCAGCGTACCTCTTTCTTGAACTGCTCGGCCCAGTGGTCGGCCAGGCGCGTAGGCTCGGGTAGCTTGTAGCCGCGGGTGCAGTGCCAGGCCAAGGCCGTAGCCGTGTCTTGGTCCATGCGGTTCCCGGGGCTGACAAATACTGGTTTTACGCGTTCCTTGGTGCGCAATACTTCCCCGATAAGCTCGCCGGTTTTCTTATCGGTGAGCGGGGCCGTGCTGCCCGGTGCTGCCTCCGGTTCGGGGTGCTGGCCGGTCAGCACCTGCTTGGCTACGCCGAAGCTGGGCTTGTCGAGCAAGATGCCGATATGGGCGGCAATGCCCATGCGGCGCGGGTGCGCGTAGCCGTGGCCGTCTACCATCAGCACGTCGGGCTGGTGTTGCAGCTTGGCAAAGGCGTGCACGAGGTTGGGCGCTTCGCGGAAGGAGAGGAAGCCGGGCACGTACGGCATGTCCACCGGGCCGTAGTTGTACACCTTCTCCACCAGCTCCAGCTCCGGAAACCGGAGCACCACGATGACAGAAAGAATGGTGTCTTCCGTTGGAAACGACGAATCCAGGCCGGCAATCAGCTTAGGCGGGTGCGCCAGCGGCTCCAGGCGCTGCTGCTGGCGCATGTCGTGTTGCTGCTGGGTGAGCGTGCGGACGAGCTCGGGGTCGGCGGGCGGGTGGTAGGGACGGTAGTAGGCCATGGGGGAGGCAGGCGGGTGGGTGTGCCGGGCTATACGCAGGGCGCGGGCGGCGCGGCTACTATTTGCCCCAACGCAAGCGACGCGGCGGCTTAAGCGAGGTAATCTACGTTGAGCAGCGGGCGAAAATGATCTGCTAGAATGACCAGCCCCTAACATGGCAAGGGCCAGCTACTTTTCAAGCAGCTGGCCCTTGCTGTCATTCCAGATTCAGCCTACGAATTCACCCGGCTGAACACGTACGGGTCTTGGTCGATACCATCATTTACGCGGAGCTCCACCGCTTTCACCTGCCCCTCGGCCACGGTGAAAGTAGCCGGGTAGATGCCGTAGGCAAGGTTAGAGTAGGTGGTGCGGAACTGCTGCCCGTCCATATAATCCAGCGTGCCGATAAGCTGCGGATGGTGGCTGAAGTGCACCAGCAGCTGCTTGCCCTTCGCTTCGATGGTCACGGGGCCGTACACCGGGTGCGTGTACTGGCCGGCGTAGGCTTTCAGGGCCAGCTCGGGCTTGCCCTTTTTGGCCACGCGGGCCGCCAGCTTCTCGATGTCGGCCTTGGTTTCGGCGTAGCCGGGGGCGCTGCGCTGCCACAGCTGGCGGCTGCGGTCGAGGTAGGGCATGTCCAGGTAGGCGTCGAGCAGCTGGTAGCGCAGCGCCTCGAAGAAGCTCTGCGTGTCCTGGTTGGTGAGCACCGCAATACCCAGGTTTTCCTCCGGCACGAAGCAGGTGTTGGTCACGTAACCGTTGGCGCCGCCCGTGTGCCAGAACACCTGCCTGCCGTTGTAATCGGCGGCGAATACGCCCAGGCCGTAGGTGCGGAAGTGCTCCGGCAGGATGGGCGACTTGCGCGCCGATACCGCCGTGTTGGCGTCGCGGGTGCGGCGCAGGGCCGCCGCGGGCAGCACTTCTTTGCCCTGGTACTTGCCGTTGTCGAGCTGAAACTGCAGCCACTTCGCTAGGTCATTCACACACGACACCATGCTGGCCGCCGGGCCGAGGTTGTCTACCTGGTCGAAGGGTAGCACGGCCAGCGGGCCGTAGGCGTTGGAGTAGGGCAGGGCAATGTTGGGGCGCTGCCCAAAGCCCGCCGTCAGCATGTAGGTGTTCGACATGCCCAGCGGCTTGAGTAGCGTTTGCTCCACGTAGCTTTCCCACGAGGTGCCGCCCGTTACGGCCGGAATCACCTGCCCGGCGGCCAGAAAGCCCGCGTTGCAGTAGCCGTAGTCCTGCCGAAAAGGCGTCACGGGTTTCAGCAGCCGCATGTGGTCGATGATTTCCTGCCGGGAAAAGTTGCTGTCCCAAAAGGCAAAGTCGCCTTGGAAGGTCTTGGTGCCGAGGTGGTGCCCCAGCAGGTCGCGCACCGTCACCAGCTGGGAGCTGATGGGGTCGTAGAGCTGAAAGCCGGGCAGGTATTTGCTGGCTGGGTCATTTAGCGAAAGTTTGCCTTGCTGCTCCAGGGCCGCCAGCGCCGTGCCGGTAAACAGCTTGGAGTTCGAGGCAATCATGAACAGCGTGTTGCCGTCCACGGGCTCGGGCCGGCCCACGGCGCGCACGCCGTAGCCCTTGCTGACCACCACCTGGCCATCTTTCACCACCACCACAGCCAGACCCGGAATCTGCCACAGGCGTAGGCCGCGCTTCACGTACTGGTCGAGGCTATCGGCCACAAACTGGTTGCCAGCGGCGGCGGTAGCGGTGGGCGAGGAGTGAGCTAGTGCCGCCACGGGCAGCAGGGCGGTCAGGGCGGCAGCGGACAAGCCGCGCAACAACCGGCGGAAAGGGAAACGTTGCATCAACGAGGCAAGCGAAAAAAGAACAGAAGCAAAAGGACACGGCCGCTGGGTCGACCGTTGCGGGACCGGGGCAGTAAAGGCCGCGAGCGGACGGCGAAGGCTGCATCCACCGGCACAGCGGAAGATAGTATGAGGGCAAGGTAATTCAGGCAAAAGTAGTAGGCGAACCTGCTTTTAGCCAATAACATCGGGCGAGCCGGCACAAAGCCAACGCAATACACCACATTTGCGTAAGCACTCTGCCGCGTTTTCGCCTTTTCGCATCCCGGTTATGCTCCCCTCTATTGCTCCCAGGCCCGTACGCCTGGAGCTTCCCTTCGCCACCTTGCCCGGCGAGCTGGTCATACCCGCGTTAGCGCCTGGTATTGTGGTTTTTGTGCACGGCAACGGCAGTTCCCGCCTTAGCCCACGCAATCAGTATGTGGCCCGCCGCCTGCAGCAAGCCGGTTTTGGTACTTTGCTGCTCGATCTGCTCACCCCCGAGGAGGACAACGCCTTCGAAGCCCGCTTCGACCTGGACCTGCTCACGCGCCGCCTGCTTGGCGCGGCCAGTTGGCTGCGCCGCGAGCAGCGCCTGCACGATTTGCGGTTAGGCTTTTTTGGGGCCAGCACCGGCGCTGCCCCGGCCCTGAACGCCGCTGCCGAGTTGGGCAGCCACGTAGGCGCCGTGATTTTGCGCGGTGGCCGCCCCGACCTTGCCCTGCCCGCCACGCTGGGCCGTGTGCAGGCCTCCACCTTGCTGATCGTGGGTGGGCAGGACTGGCCCGTGATGGGGCCCAACGAGCAGGCCCTGCAAACGCTTACCGGACCCAAGCAGCTGTGCGTGGTGCCCGGCGCCAGCCACTTGTTTGAGGAACCCGGCACCCTGGCCGAAGTCGGCGACCTGGCGGTGAGCTGGTGCCAGCAGCACCTGGCGTAGCCTCGGGGCCGACTAAGCCAACCTAGCCAGCGGCGGGCACGTTTGCAGCAGCAGCGTCGCCCTCCCTCACCACCCCCGGCGGCGCGGTTTACATGAGTCAGGACGTTCAATCCGCCGAAGAAGGCGCCGGCCCGTTTACCGAACGGCGCTACTACATCGACGTGGCCCGGCCCAAGGAGGCCGCGCCGGCGCTGATGCACCGCATTCAGTGCCACATCGAAGAGTTTTCCCCCAACCTGTTGGCTGACTTCCACAAGGCCAAGGGCGAGGAGCACCAGCTGCGCATCGGCGACGAGTTTCACATCAAGATTCTCGGGCCGTGGAATGGCTCGGTGCGCGTGACGGAAGTAGCCGATCAGCACTTCGAGCTGTGCACCCTGGAAGGCCACCCCGAGGCCGGTACCATCCGCTTCTCGCTGCGCCAGCTGCCCAACAAAGCCGATACCCTGCGCTTCGAAATCCGCTCCCGGGCCCGCTCCCGCGACGGGCTGGTGGCGTTTGCCTACAGCACCCTGGGCGTGGGCAAGCAGGTGCAGGAGCAGACCTGGGTCACCTTTTGCCAGCGCGTAGCCGAGGCCAGCGGCGGCGAAATCCTGGGCCCGGTGCAGGTAGAAACCACGGAGCACGAAGCCTCCGGCAAGCACACCGAACGCCATGAACGCGACTAGCCCCGCCACTGCTACCGCTCCGCCCCTCTGGCAGCGCTACAAAACCCAGCTCGACGCCTACAGCAAAGCCCAAATCAACTACGACCTGGACCGTGTGAGCGAGTACACGGCCGCCGCCGGCTGGCGCCTCGACGATTACCACACCCTGCTGCCTACCGAGCCGCCCGGTCCGCCCGTGGCCGGCGGCAGCTTCGAGGCGGCCAAGCAGGTGCTGCTGAACTACTCCTTCCCGCCGCCCGACCTGATTACCGGCATTTTCGTGCCCGATCAGCCCCTGGCCGAGCGTGTGATGCTGCTGCGGGCGCACTTCCTGTTCTTCACCTTCTGGTTTGGGGTGCGCATCGGCGGCGTGACGGACGAGCAGCGCGACTCACCCGACGGCCCCGAGCAGGTGTGGGGCTACAACTACCGCACCCTGAAAGGCCACTTCGAAAAGGGGCAGATTACCTTCACCATCCACAAAAACCTGCGCACCGGCAAGGTGAAGTTTCAGGTGCAAGCCTACTCCCAGCCCGACCGCATCAGCAACCCGTTTTACCGCATCGGCTTCAAGCTGTTCGGCCGCTCATTGCAGCGCCGGTTTGCCCGCGGCTCCATGCAGCGCATGCGCGAGCAAGTAGTGGCACAGCTGCGGCAGGGCAAGGTGGCTAAGCCCGCATAGGCACGGCGAAAAAAGAACGTCATTCCGAGCGCAGCCGAGGAATCTCGCGTGTTTAGCCAGATAGTTAGCTTCTCGTGGAACGAGCAAATTGCTACCTGACGTCAGCACGCAAGATTCCTCGGCTAGGCTCGGAATGACGTTCTGAGGATCTGAAAAAAGCCTTACTCAGGCCGAAACAGCCGCTTATCGGCCCAGAACGTGCCCAGTGGCACCAGCGAGGCGGCAAAGCCCAGCGCCGCTTTGCGGAAGGACCAGCTGTACTCGATGGTGGAAATGATGAGCAGCAGCACGTAGAGCACGAAGAGCAGGCCGTGGGCCATACCTACGGCGCGCACGGCTTCGGGCTGGCCGAAAAGGTACTTCAGCGGCATGGCAATGCCCAGTAGCACCAGAAACGACAAGCCTTCGAGAAAACCAACCAGGCGCAGGCGGCCCAGCGAAGAAGAAAACAGACGAAACAGCATCGGCGTACCAACAAAAACCTTCGCAGCAAAGTTACCACCATCCACCGCCGCGGTAGCCGCCCGCGGCGGTGATATTTGTCATCCCTTCTTCAAGCAACTCCCATGAGTGAAACCAAAGCTTACGCGGCTCCTTCCGCCACCGAGCCCCTCGGCCCCTTTCAGCTAGACCGCCGCGCCCCCGGCCCGCACGACGTGCAAATCGAAGTACTGTACTGCGGCGTGTGCCACTCCGACGTGCACCAGGCCCGCGACGAGTGGGGCGGCTCGACCTTCCCCATGGTGCCCGGCCACGAAATCGTGGGCCGCGTGACCGAAGTGGGCGGCCAGGTAAACAAGTTCAAGACCGGCGACCTGGTGGGCGTGGGCTGCATGGTGGATACCTGCCGCACCTGCCCCAACTGTCAGCAGGGCCTGGAGCAGTACTGCGAGACGCACATCAGCTTCACCTACAACAGCACCCTGCAGGACCGCCAGACGCGCACCTACGGCGGCTATTCCAAGCAGCTGGTGGTCGACGAAAACTACGTGCTGCGCGTGTCGGATAAGCTGCCGCTGGAAGGCGTAGCACCGCTGCTTTGCGCCGGTATTACCACCTACTCGCCGCTGCGCACCTGGGGCGTCGGCCCCGGCAAACGCGTGGGTGTGGTGGGCCTGGGCGGTCTGGGCCACATGGCCGTAAAGCTGGCCGCCGCCATGGGCGCCGAAGTGACCGTGCTCAGCACCTCGCCCTCCAAGGAAGCCGACGCCAAAGTCCTGGGCGCCCACCGCTTCGTGGTAACCAAGGACCCGGAGGTGCTCAAGCAGGAGCGCAACTACTTCGACCTGATCATCAATACCGTCGGCTCGAATATGGACCTGAATCAGTACCTGCTACTGCTGCGCCTCGACGGCACGATGGTGATGGTGGGCCTGCCGCCCGAAGCCCCGCAAATCGGCATCTTTCCGCTGGTGGGCCAGCGCCGTCGCCTAGCCGGCTCGCACATCGGCGGCATTGCCGAAACGCAGGAAATGCTGGATTTCTGCGCCGAGCACAATATCGTGTCCGATGTGGAAGTCATTCCCATCGACTACATCAACGAGGCCTACGAGCGGATGCTGCGCAGCGACGTGAAGTACCGCTTTGTGATTGATCTGGCCACGCTGTAAGGCATCATAGCAAGAACAGAGTAGTAAAAACGCCTGTCATCCTGAGCGGAACGCGAAGGACCTTATCACACCAGAACGAGTCGTAACAATGATGGTCGTTCATGGGTGGTAAAGTCCTTCCTTCGGCAGGATGACAGGCGTTCTTGCAGCTACTAGTGCTAGTTAGCAGGAGGGTTTACCGCACTTCGTACGGAAAGCGGAAGCTGCCCTCAAATGTCATCTTCTTGGCGTTGCGCGGGGCGCTGGTGGAGCACACCACCGCCCGAAAAGTGCCCGTCAGCACGTGCTGCTTGGTATCCACGGCCGTGACGCGTACCTCGCCGTCGTTGACGCCGCAGGCCATGGATTCGGCGGTGGTTTCGCCCACGCGGTAAGTGGCCTCGCGCACGTGGGCGCTCAGGATTTCCTTGAAACGGTACACCTGCGGCACGGGCTTGAACTCGTCCACCAGGATGGTCAGGCCGGGGTCGTCGGGGGCATCGGCCCGAATCAGGTTCAGCGTGAGCACCTTGCCCGCACCCGACGACGCTTCGATGCGCGAATAAGTGGTATCAACGAGCACCGGGGCGCCGTTGAGGCGCAGGGTGAGGTGGTGGGGCAGGGGAGGGACTTGCCGCGGGTAGCTGGCAGCGGCGGTGAGGGTCAGCAACCCCAGAAAAGCGGGCAGACGGAAGCGGCACAGGGACTTCATGCAGGTAAGCGGCCGGCGGGGAAAAGAGCAGGCAGCCGAAAATACGGCCGGCGCCGCGTCCGCCACGCAGCCGCCGACGCAAAACCGTGCCACCATCGGCCAAAACAACCAGGCCGGCCGCTGCAAAACCCGAGGTCTTGCAGCGGCCGGCCCAGCGTACAGGGGTTCCGATGAAGCCTATTTGCGGATTTCGCCCCCGTGAATCATATCGGAGGTGATGCCCTTATCCTTGTGCAGCTCGGCCCACACCACGCCCACAATGTGGGCCACCACGAAGGCGATGATGAGGTACATGTTCACGTTGTGAATTTCCTTCACCGTGTGCTCGATCTTGTGCAGGGCCTCCACGTCGTCGGCGTACGTGAGGATGAGGCCCGTTACCACCATCACCGTTAGCAGCAGGTAGAATACCACGTAGGAGTACTTCACCAGCACCGAGTGGCGCATACGAAACGCGCCGTGCTCTTCGGCCTGGTACTCCTTCGAGCGCCGCAGGCGGTGGCGGAACGTCTGCAGCGCCGGAGCAGCCAGCTCGGCCACCAGGCGCCAGCCCAGCAGCACGGCCAGCGTCACGCCGAGGTAAATATGCCAGTCCCAGATGCGGTGGCTCACCACCCGGCCAATGCCGCGGGCCTGCTCCTGGCTCAGCGTGACGCCCGTTTTGGCCAGGTTTTCCTGGATTTTGGGCAGCTGCCCGCGCATGTTGATGATGACGCGCAAAAACAAAATGGTGCTCAGCAGGCCGGAAATGATGGCCGCATTGCTCCAGTGCCAGATGCGCAGGGCACCGGAGTATTTGCTGGTGGCAGGAGCTTCCGTGATGGGAGCAGACGATTGGGACATGACAGAAGAAGGTAAGCCCGCGGTGGGCGGCCGCTAAGCTAGAAAAACCACCGCTTCGACAGTGAGCCAGCTGCCAGGTTTAGAGCCTGCCCGACAAGTGGAACAGCCTGAAACAGGCGGTCATGCCGAGCGCAGTCGAAAACAGTTCGCGTGCTGATGCCCGATAGTAGCTCCACGAGAAGAATATTAGCCAGCAAGATGTCTCGACCAGCTCGACATGACGATCTGCATTTGTCGGATAGGCTTTTTGTTCCTGATCAGAGGAAGAACGGTATCAATGCTGACGACCAGGGTACACGCGCAGCGCTTCGGCCAGGCAATCCATGGCCCGGTCGATGGCCGCCAGGTTGAGCACGTAGGCCAGGCGCACCTCCTGCCGGCCGCCGCCTGGCGTGGCATAGAAGCCCGTGGCTGGCGAGAGCATCACCGTGCCGCCCTCGTGCTGAAACGCCTCCAGCAGCCAGCGCGCAAACCGCTCCGAGTCGTCGATGGGCAGGTGGGGCATCACGTAGAAGGCGCCGCCGGGCACGGGGCACTGCACGCCGGGCATTTCGCGCAGGCGCGCTACCATTCGGTCGCGGCGGGCCTGGTACTCGGCCTTGGTGTGGTCGAAATAAGAGTCGGGCAGTTCGGCGGCGGCTTCGCCCAGCAGCTGGGCCAGGCCGGGCGGGCTGATGCGCATCTGGGCGAAGCGGAAGGCTGCGTCGTGCACCTGCGGGTTCTTGGTAACTAGGGCCCCGATGCGTGCCCCGCAGGCGCTGTAGCGCTTCGAAATGGTATCGAGCAGCACTACGTGGGCTTCGGCCGCGGGTCCCAGGTGCAGGGCGCTGACGTAGGGCGCGTCGTAGCAGAATTCGCGGTAGGCTTCGTCGGAGAGCAGAAACAGCTGGTGGCGCTGGCAGAAAGCCAATAGCTGCTCCAGCTCCGCGCGGGTGTACACGTAGCCGGTGGGGTTGTTGGGGTTGCAGATGAGCACGGCCTTGGTGCGCTCGGTCACGCGCGCTTCCAGATCGGCTATGGGCGGCAAAGCAAAGCCGGTTTCGATGTGCGAAAGCACCGGCACCAGGTGCACGCCCGCCGCAATGGCAAAGGCCGTGTAGGCCCCATAGTAAGGCTCGGGCACGATGACTTCGTCGCCGGGGTTGAGGCAGCTGAGCAGGGCAAACAGAATGGCCTCCGAGCCGCCCGTCGTCACGATGAGGTCATCGGGCGTCACGTCGATGTGGTTGCGCTGGTAGTAGCTGGCCAGCTTCTGGCGGTAGCTCAGGTTGCCGGCCCCGTGCGAGTACTCCAGCACCCGGATATCGGCCTGCTGCACGGCTGCCAGCACGGCCGCCGGCGTCTCGATGTCGGGCTGGCCGATGTTGAGGTGGTACACGTGAATGCCGCGGGCTTTGGCTGCGTCGGCGTAGGGCGTGAGCTTGCGGTACGGCGACATGGGCATGGCCGCGCCGCGCTGGGAGACTTGGGGCATGGGCCTAAAGATAGCCGCCAGGGCATTTTAACCAGCAGCTAAATTGCTCAGGCAAAAAGCGGAGCCGCCGGGCCGCAGCCGGCGAAGCGCTCAGGCCCGCGCTACTGGCGCAAATACCGACGCAGCTGGCGCCGAACGCGGGCAGGCAGTGTGCCGTGCGCCGCGTGGTCGGCCAGAACCTGGGTTTCGCGCTCCGGGCGGTACGCAATGAGTTGCTGCACGCCTACCCCGGCTATCGGGGCCATCAGCACACCAAAAACCAGGGCGTGCTGACCAAAGCCGAGCCGAAATGTCGTCCCACCTAGGCCAAACCCGCCGCCCGAACTGCTGGAGGCATCGGGCTGACTGGCGGTAGCCACGCCGGCCAGCGTCAAATCGGCGGCTATGGCCCCGCCCGCCAGCAGGGCGCCCAGGCGGCGGTGCCGGACGAAAAGACGGTGCACCGCCTGGGCCGTGTCGGCAGTGCTCGAAGGCCGCGTTACTGCCGGTAGAGCGTTATCGGCGGCGGGTAACTGCTGCGCCAGGGCCGGGCCGGAAAGAAAGAGCGTCCACAGTAGGATAATGCGTGGCATAATAGACAGGTAATGAGATAAGTAGCTGCCGTTGCTGGCGCTGTATGCGCCTGGAGGGTAGAATAATTCCGGCCGGGCTAGAAGGTGATGTCGAAGCGGCCGTTGGTGATGCGCACCTTAGCAGCGGCGGTGCCGGACGTGTTAGTGGTCAGATCGGCCACGAACTCAAAGGTGCCGGCGGCCGTCCGGTTGGTCAGATCGAAGCGGGTGATGTGCACCGTGCCCACGGGCTGGTTGGCGTAGCTGGTGGCGTGGCGGTCCATGGTTCCAAAACGGTCCAGGTAGTTGCTGACCATGGCAAACGGGTACTCTGCCACGCCAAGCGTGTAGTTGCCGACGCCTTGGAAAGCAGTGCCCGGTGCCCGTACCAAGTGCGGCAGTACCAGCGAAACCGCTTGATGAGCGCCGTTGGGCGCGGCGACTGTGCTGCCCTCCAGGGAGAAAAAGGAGTCGTAGATCTGGCCGTAAAACAAGGCCCCGGCCTGTTGCGGCACGCCATCCTGCTCCCAGCTCATGGTGCCGCGGATACGCCCGTCGCGCACCAGCTGCATGCCGGCGGTTGTGGTTTGGCCGGCTTGCACCATCAATACTATCGGCGTAGTCGGGCTATAACCCGTGATGGGCGCTGCCGTGAGGGAATAAGTGCCGATCGGTACTGCTGCAAATTCAAAGGCGCCCGTCGTGGCGTTGGGGGCCACCGTGTTATAGGTGCCATCGGCGGCTGTCAGTGTCAGGCTGGTAGCGGCGCCGAGCGGCGTCACTACGCCTTGCACCTTGCCGGTAGTGGGCGCGGGGGGCACCGACTCCTTGGTGGAGCACGAACTCAGCAACAGGGCCAGGACCAGGCCAAATAAAGCACCAACGGTACGAAGGCAGGAGGAAAAGAACGTAAGCATCGTAGTCAGGAAGATGAAGCTGAAGTAGAAGAAGATAAGAGGCCGGGAAGCCTATTAGGGCAACTCCCAAGGCCATATGAGCCGGGCGCTGGCTGATTTAGCAGGCAGCGGTTGAGAAAAGCAGGACTTTGGGAGTAATCGGCAGCTGCGGCGGGTGCTTAGCCGCCCACCACGTGGCGCTGCAAGGCCTCGAAGAAGCCCCGGCGGTAGGTGTCGCCGAGCGGGGCGCTGGCCTTGCCGTCCTGAAACAGGATCTGGTTGCCGTCCAGGGCTTTGATTTTGGGCAGCGACACGATGTAGGACTTGTGCACGCGCATGAACTGCGTGGCCGGCAGCCGGTCCTGCAGGTCTTTGATGTTGAGCAAGGTGATGATGCGCTCCTGCTCGGTGTAAATGGACACGTAATTCTTGAGCCCCTCCACGTACACGATTTCCTCGAAGGCCACCTTGCGCATCTTGCCCTTGCTTTCGGTCTTGACGAAGATGTAGTTATCGGGGGGCAGGGTCACGGGCTGGGTTACGGGGGCTTGGGCCTTCAGCGCTTTTTGTGCCGCCTTCAGAAACCGCTCGAAGGCAATGGGCTTGAGCAAGTAGTCCAGGGCTTCCAGTTCGAAGCCTTTGAGGGCAAACTCGCTGTAGGCCGTGGTCAGAATGACCTGGCACTTGCCCGTCAGCAACGGCATCACGTCGAGACCCGACAGCTGGGGCATGTGGATGTCGAGAAACACCAGGTCCACGGGCTGCGTGGCCACGATGCGCAGGGCCTCCACTGGGTTGGTGGTGCTGGCCGCCAGCTCCAGAAAGGGCGTTTTCTGCACAAACTGCTGGAGAATATCGATGGCGCCCTGCTCATCGTCGACAATAAGACACTTAATCACTAGAGGACCAGGTGAAGGTGGGTAGTGTAGGAGTCGGGGCCGTCGTGAACGGTGAGCTGGTGGCGCTCGGGGTAAATGGCGGCCAGCCGGCGGCGCGTATTGTCGAGCCCGATGCCGGTGGAGTGTTCCACCGGACCGGTGCGCTTGCGGTTGCTGGTGTACAGCCACAGCTGGTTTTCTTCCACCCGTACCTGCACCAGCAGCGGGTGCGCCGCATCGAACAGCTCGCCGTGCTTGAAGCAGTTCTCCACGAAGGTGATGAGCACCAGCGGCAGAATCAGCAGAAACTGCGTGCTGCCCTGCACCTCAAACCGCACCTGTAGCTGCTGGCCGAAACGCAGCTGATTCAGAGCCACGTAATTGCGCAGGTGCTGAATTTCCTTGTCCAGCATCACCTTGCCCTGTTCGCCGCCCTCGTTCAGGGCGTAGCGCATGATGTCGGAGAGCAGCAGCACGCTCTTGGCCGTGGGCTCCGAAAGCGGATACACCTGGGCGTAGAGGAAGTTGAGCGCGTTGAAAAGGAAGTGCGGGTTGATCTGGCTTTTGAGAAAGGCAATGTCGGCCTCCAGCAAGCCGCGCTCCTGCTCCCGCAACCGCTGCTCCTGCACGCGCAGCTGCTTTTGGATGCCAAGCGCGTGCTTCATGTAAGCGTAAGCTAAACTATAAGTGTAGAATAGTACCCCGCGAAGTATGCCATAAGAAAGCAGGATGCGCAGGCTACGGTTGGGGATAAGCAGCGGGATATGTAAGTAGTCAAGCAGCGAAGTCGTGAAATAACGAATCGTTATATAAGCTGCGAGCAGGCCAATGACGCCGGCCGTGTATGCGCCATACTTTTTGGGAATGAAAAAGCGCGGAAACAGCCATTCGCTGTGGCTGTACACCAAGCCTGCATACAAGGAGAATTGAAACAGGGAATCTACGGGGTGCGGAAACGGAATCTGCACCCCGATGATATAAGCGACTTCGTAGAGGTAATAGGCTATCCAAACGGCCAGATGAGAAAGGATAGTCTTGAGGCGCGTCACGTTAATTGCTAGCCGGAGTGGAGTATCGGAGGATAGCGCAAAGGTGTTCATAAATCCAGCGTGACTTAGCAAAGCGCGAAGTGTCTAGCGAAAAACTGCCCGTGCGGGGCTGGCTTACTGGCCTGCGCGGTTCGGGCGCCTAGTGCACCAAGCTGATTTTGATACCGGCTTCCAGATGCGGAGCCAGCCGCAGCCCTTGGTAGCTGGTCAGTCCCATCCGGCGCGTTTCCAGCCCTGCGCCCAGGTAAGCGTCGAGCAGGCCGTGGCCGCCCACGCGGTGCTGCGTGCCCCATAGCACCGACAGGGCTGTGACTTCGTGGTGCAAACGCGGCGCGTAAAAAGGCGTGAAGCTGGTGGTGGCCTGTGCTGCTAGGTAGTTGCCCACGAAAGGCCCGTGGGCGCGCCCTTCGGCCCGGCGCTTTTCCTGGTGGTAGTAGTAGCGCGCGCCGGCATCCACGCCCAGCTCGGTGACGATGGCGTTGCGGCCCGCTTCGGGGGCGGCGGTGCGCGCGCCTACCCGCCATGCGCTGGAGACGTTGGCATAGGCCGCCCACGCCGGGGTGAGCTGCCGCTCCACGCCGAGCACCACCGGCAGCGCCGTGCCGCGGTAGCCGCCAATGGTGAGCCCGCGGGTAAGACCGGTGCCCAGCTTGACCAGAGAGGTGGAGGTAAAAGCCGGGGCCGGCGTCGTGGCCGCCGAAGTCGGGTCGGCCAGTTCCTGGCTTGCTTGCGCCTGAGACACTACCGGAGCACCAATGCTAGCCGTAAAAATCGAGGCACAGAGGTAAAGGTTGGTACGCATGGGTAAGGGTTAGTAAGGGGTAAAAGGGCTGAATACTAATCCATCAGTGCTCCGGGGAGTGTCGTTGGCTGAACTGGCGCTGATGATGGAACAAACCTATACCGGCCAGCAGGCCCGCCAAAAACTATTACACCAACGCCGCGTTTGGCAGGACCAACCCTAGTCAGCTGCCTGCTTCCCGCGCCTGAGTCAGGCAGTTTTTCGCCTCACCTGACTTTGAGCCCGGCCTATACACCGGCGCCGATTGAGCATAAAAAAACCGCAGGCCGATGAGCCTGCGGTTTTCGTTTGCGTCGGTTCGGGCGCCTTGTTTAGGTCGTCTCCGGCAGCAGAATGGCGTCTTCGTAGTTGCCGAGCACCGGCTCGGTGGGGGCACCCTGCGTCACGGCTTCCACCAGCAGCTTACCGCCCACGAAAGCACCCTTCCACGACTCGCCCAGGCCGCCGAACACTTCTTCCCGGTCGCCGCGCGAGCGGAGCTTGTTGATGCCCACCTTAAAGGCGCGCACTTCCTTGGCCGTGCGCTGGGCCCATTTCTGGTCGTCGGAGGCTACGGCGGCCACCAGCGCACCGTTCGAAATGTTCATTTCGCCCACCAGCTCCTCCACGCGGTCCACCAGCACCACCGAGTCGATGGGGCCGAAGGGTTCCTTGAAGTACAGCTCGCTCTGGCGCGGCAGGTTCACCAGCCCGCGCGGGGCGCGGTAGGCGGAGCGGTCCTGATCGGGCAAAAACAGCGAGTCGTCGAGCCTGCCCTCGTAGAAGGGCGTAGCGCCGGTTTTGAGCGCGTCGGCGTAGAGGCGGTCGAGGTCCTCGGCCTGGCGGCGGTTGATGACCGGGCCGAAAGCCAGGTCGGGCAGCTTGTCGCCGGGGTTGTCCAACAGCGTGGGGTTGCCCACTTTCAGGCTGCGGATGGAGTTCTGGTAGGTTTCCAGGAACTGCGGGAACAGGCGCCGCTCCACCACGAAGCGCACGTAGGCCGTGCAGCGCTGCTTGCCGTAGTCATAACCCTTCTTCAGCTGGTCGCCCAGGGCGTTCCAGTCGCTGAAATTCCAGATGCCGTAGGTGTTCACGCCCTCCATTTCCAGCATGTAGCGCTTGTGCACCGAGGCCAGCGCGTCGGCGATGTTGCGGCCGTTGTAGCGCCCGCCCACGAACGACAGGCAGTCGATGGCCTGGTCCTTCACCAGCACGTCGCTCAGCTCGCCACCCGAGCCGCTCACCAGCGTCACGGGCAGGCCGGCGCGGCGGGCAATGGCAAAGGCGAGGCTCAGCGAGATAAAGCCGCCGTCGGTGGGCGTTTTGGCCACGGCCGCGTTGCCGCAGAGCACCTGCACCAGCACGGCGTGCATCAGCACCGAGAAGGGGTAGTTCCAAGAGGCAATATTCGATACTACACCCAGCGGCTCGCGGCGGCCGAGCATGCTCTCGATGTGGTCCACGTACCACTGCGCCCCGTCGATGCAGCGGTCGATGTCGGTGAAGCCCAGCTTGTAGGTTTTGCCGATTTCCCACATCAGCAGCTTGCCGATGAGCTCGGCGTGCTGGCGCAGCTGATCGAGGGTATCCTGCACGCGGTGCTTGCGCTCATCCAGGTCCACGCGGCCCCAGTCGGCGGCTTCGCGGTGGGCGGCCTGCACGGCGCGCAGGGCGGTGGCGCGGTCCAGCATGGGCAGCGCACCCAGCACGGAGCCGTCGATGGGCGAGACGAAGTCCTGCGGCTTGCCGGGCTCCTGCCAGCGGCCTTCCATCAGGTTGAGGTACTTGCCGTCCTGGTCGAAAATTTCGGGGGTGACTTGCTTCACCTGCCGGATCAGCTCGGCAAACTCGACTTGGGGGGAAACGATTTTAGGCATGGTACTGCGGTAAAGCGCCGTCCGGCTACCGGGGCGCAACTGTGGGACGATGGGGCGGCCGCGGCGCCTGCCGTGCCGGCCGGTGAGTAAGACCGCCCGAAGAACGTAGAAAATACTACGCTCCTACAGATAGAGCGGCGGGAATGTTTGTGAGAACGTTCCCGATATCGTTTGCGCAAATAAAAGCGCGGCCCGTTTCGCCGCGCCCGCGCGGTTTGGCCTAATATCAGCATGTAGAATAGGGTTGCTTTGCCACCACGCGGCCACTCCGGCGCGCCACAACCTCGTTTGCCGGGCCTCCAGTGGGCCGCTATCCGCCGTCTTTTCCCACCCATTGCGTACATGAAAACACTGCTTGTCGCTGGTTTACTCAGCTTCGCGGGCGCCGTCGCCGCGCAGGCCCAGGTCCCGAACCTGCCCGCCGTCAAAACCACTTCTTTCCGCGCCGATACCTTCTCCATCGCGAAGCAGGGCGCCGTGGCCGATGGCCAGACGCTCAACACCGAAGCCTTCCGCAAAGCCATCGACGCCTGCTCGCAGGCCGGCGGCGGGGTGGTGCTGGTGCCCCGCGGCATGTGGCTCACCGGCCCCATCGTGCTCAAAAACAACGTGAACCTGCACTTGGCCAAAGGTGCCCTGGTGCAGTTTTCGGCCAACCGCAACGATTACCCGCTGATCAAAACCAACTGGGAAGGCCTAGATGCCGTGCGCAACCTCTCGCCGCTCTACGGCGCCGACCTGGAGAACATTGCCATTACGGGCCAGGGCACGTTCGACGGGGCTGGCGACGCCTGGCGCCCCGTAAAGAAGAGCAAGCTCAACGACACGCAGTGGGATAAGCTGCTGGCCTCGGGCGGCGCGCTGAACGCCAAAAAGGACACCTGGTACCCCTCGGAGCAGTCCTTGAAGGCCTCCACCATGGACAAGCCCGGCGTGCTGACGGCTTCGAAAACCGACATCAAGGACTTCCAGGACGTGAAGGACTTCCTGCGCCCCAACATGCTCAGCCTGCAGCGCTGCAAGCGGGTGCTGCTGGAAGGCTTCACCATCCAGAACTCGCCGGCCTGGACCATCCATCCGCTGCTCTGCGACGACATCATCATCCGCGGCGTGACGGCCCGCAACCCCTGGTACGGGCAGAACACCGACGCGCTGGACCTCGAATCCTGCCGCAACGGCGTGGTGGAGGACTGCGTGTTCGACGTGGGCGACGACGGCATCTGCATCAAGTCGGGCCGCGACGAGCAGGGCCGCAAGCGCGGCATCCCGACCGAGAACTTCCTCTTCCGCAACTGCCGCGTGTACCAGGCCCACGGCGGCTTCGTGATTGGCTCCGAAATGTCGGGCGGCGCGCGCAACCTCTACGTGCAGAACTGCACCTTCATGGGCACCGATGTAGGCCTGCGCTTCAAGACGGCCCGCGGCCGCGGCGGCATTGTCGAAAACATTTTCGTCGACGGCGTGGACATGACCGACATTGCCGGCCAGGCCATCCTGTTCGATATGTACTACGCCGCCAAGGACCCCGTGCCGCTGAAAGGCGAATCGACGGCGCCGCCCGAAATGAAGGCCGAGCCGGTAGGGGAGGGCACGCCGCAGTTCCGCAACTTTCAGATCAGGAACGTGACCTGCAAGGGTGCCGAAACCGCCATCCTGGTGCGCGGCCTGCCCGAAATGGCCATCAAGAACATCAGCATCGAAAACGCGGTGCTGGAGTCGGATAAGGGCTTGGTGTGCCAGGAGGCCGAGAACATCCGCCTCAAGAACGTGACCATCCTTTCCAAGGAAACCAAGCCGGTACTCGAAGTCCAGAATGCCCGCGACATTACCCTCGACGGTATCAAGTACGCCAACGGCGCCGACGTGCTGCTGCGCGTAAGTGGCGACCGGACCAAAAACGTGAAGGTGTCGAACACCAACACCAAGTCGGCCAAGAAAGACGTGGAAATGGGCGCCAACGCTCCCAAGAAAGCCGTGTCGATCAGCAAAAGCTAAAAACTACAAGCTAGCTCCCCTCCTCAGATGAGGAGGGGTTGGGGGTGGTTGAAAGGCTAGAAATAGAAAGCTAGAGCTAGAAGTCGTTCAACGATTAATCAACCACCCCCGGCCCCTCCTCCTCTGAGGAGGGGAGCTAATTCTGGCTTAGCTCCAAGCTTCTCCATTACAAGAATGAAAAACCGTTTTCGTCTTTTCCCGCTGCTAGGCTTGCTGGCGCTGAGTCCGGCCGCCGAAGCCCAACAAGCCCCGGCCGCCGCCAAGCCCGCTATGTCGCAGCGTATGGCTGACTCGTTTATGGGCTGGTTTCCGGATTCCATCGTCATCGGCAACCGCAAAACGGCCCGCTGGGACTACGAGCAGGGCCTGATGCTGAAGGCCCTGGAGCGCGTGTGGCAGCGCACCGGCGACCCGAAATACTACAGCTACATCCAGAAGGACCTCGACCAGTTTATCCGCGAGGACGGCACCATCCGCACCTACAAGCTGGAGGATTACAACCTCGACAACCTCACCACCGGCCACGCCGTGCTGATGATGAGCCAGGTGTCGCTGGGCAGTGCCAATACCCAGCAGAAGTACGTGAAGGCGGCTCAGCTCCTGCGCAAGCAGCTCGACGCGCAGCCGCGCACCAAAGCGGGCGGCTTCTGGCACAAGAAGGTGTACCCGAACCAGATGTGGCTCGACGGCCTGTACATGGCCGAGCCCTTCTACGCCGAGTACAGCAAGGTTTTCAACCAGCCCCAGGGTTTCGACGACGTCGCCAAGCAGTTTGCGCTGATTGAAAAGAACCTTGTCGACCCCAAAACCGGCCTGCTCTACCACGGCTACGACGAGAGCAAGGAGCAGAAATGGGCCAACAAAACCACCGGCCAGTCACCCAACTTCTGGGACCGGGGCATGGGCTGGTACGCCATGGCCCTCGTGGATGTGCTCGACTACTTCCCGCAGAACCATCCGCAGCGCCAGCAGCTCATCAAGGACGTGCAGCGCCTCGCGCCGGTGCTGGTGAAGTACCAGGATGCTAAGACCGGCACCTGGTCGCTGGTGGTAGACCAGGCTTCGCGCAAGGGCAACTACGCCGAGGCCTCGGGCAGCAGCATGTTTGTGTACTTTCTGCAGAAGGGCGTGCGCATGGGCTACCTCGACAAGAAGTACGCCGACGCCGCCCGGAAAGGCTACGACGGCCTGCTGAAAACCTTCGTAGCGGAGGAAAGCGGCGCCCTGGCCCTGAACGGCACCGTGAGCGTGGGCGGCCTGGGCGGCAACCCCTACCGCGACGGCTCCTTCGAGTACTACCTTTCCGAGCCGTTGCGCAAAAACGACCTGAAGGGCGTGGGCCCGTTTATCCTGGCCAGCATCGAGATGGAAACGGCCGGCGACCAGGCCGTAGGCAAGAGCAAGACCGTGGCCGTGGACAATTACTTCAACCACGAACTGCGCAAGAACCCCATCACCGGCGAGCAGGAAACCTGGCACTACACCTGGGACGACCGCACCCACGGCGGCTTCTACTTTTGGGGCACGCAGTGGCGCGACCTGGGCGCCCAAACCAACTATGTGACTTCGGCACCCACCGCGGCCTCGCTCAAGAACGTGGACGTGTACATCATCGTCGATCCGGACACCAGGAAGGAAACACCGCAGCCCAACTTCGTGCAGCCCGCGCACATCAAGGCCGTGACCGACTGGGTGAAAGCCGGCGGCGTGTTGGTGCTGATGGCCAACGACACGAGCAACTGCGAAATCCCGCGCTTCAACAAGCTGGCTGAAGCCTTCGGCATGCACTTCGACGCGGTGAACCTGAACATGGTGAAAGGCAGCCAGTTCGAGCAGGGGCTGGTGGAGCTGCCGGCCGGCAACCCGGTGTTTAAGACCGCCCGCGCTGCCTACATCAAGGAGCTGGCCCCGCTCACGCTCAGCGGCCCGGCCAAGCCGGTCATCAGCAAGGACAAGTACGTTATCATGGCCTCGGCCAAGGTGGGCAAGGGCACCGTCTTCGCCGTGGGCGACCCGTGGCTGTACACCGAGTACGTGGACGGCCGCAAGATTCCGGCGCAGTTCCAGAATTTCGCCGCTGCCAAGGACCTTGCTACCTGGCTGCTACAGCAGGCCAGGTAGGCACAGCTTGTTCTGTGAATTATACCATAGACGGCGCGGTTGTTTCCTTGGCGAAGCAGCCGCGCCGCGCTGTTTAGTGATTACTCACTCTGCACAAAATGCGGCTAAAAAGTCGTTGGCAACGTTCCCGATAACGTTTGCAGTAAATTATTAAGACCGGGTCTGCGTGAATACATTGTAAATAGTGCAATTTACATGTCAGTTTCTGGCCAACTTAATCTTTAGGCCAGCTCATCTGAACCATTCCCTTACATAAATTCTATGAAACAACTCCTACTCTCGCAACTCACTCGCAAGGTTGGCATGGCCTGTGCCGCGGCACTGCTCTCGGGCCTGGGCACGCAAGCCGTAGCTCAGACGGCTACGCCGGTGTACCAGTTCTGGTCCTTGCGCGTCAACAACCAGGATAGCTCCGCCGTGCGCTCCTCCAACGTCTCGGCTACCACGCCCACGCTCAAGCGTCTGGTGGTGTCGAACAACCAGAGCATCAACGACAACGGCACCACGCGCAACCCCGTGCCCACGTACTCCAGCAAGTACGGCATGGCCTTCGCGCCGGCGGCCGATGGCAGCGGCTGGAACAGCAGCCTCAACGGCCCGGGCGGCACGGTAAACCGCCGCTTCTACGTGCAGTTCAACGTTACGCCGACTACCGGCTCCACGGTGCGCGTCGATTCGCTGATTGCCAACACGATGTTCCTGCTGACCTCCTCGAACACCTTTTTGGCAGTGGCTTACTCGAAATCGGGTTTTGTGAGCGACTCTACCACCATCACTGGCGGCAAGAGCCCCTCGGGCAACACCGTCGGTGGCGGCTTCCCGGCCACGGCTACGCTGCCCGCCGATGGCCCGGCGCCCATTGCATTGTCGCAGGTGAACACCACCACCGGCAACATTGCTACCTACCGCTTGGCCCTGAACAATGCCGCCGGCGTGACCGTAACCGCCCCGCAGACGCTGAGCATCCGCCTCTATTACAGCTGCAGCGCCAACGCCGCCAACGCTTCGCGCTACGCCCTGCTGAAGGACGTGCTGGTGAAGAGCACGCAGCGCCTGGTAACTGGCACCAAAGTGCCGAAAGCCACCGCTGGCCTGGCCGTGTACCCCAACCCGGTGCAGGACAAGCTGACGGTAAACCACGAAGCTACCCGCACGGCTGCCCGCATCAACGTGTACGCCGCTACCGGCCAGAAAGTAGCCTCGTTCGTAACCCGTCCTAACACCACCGAGACGCCCATTTCGACGGCTGAGCTGGCCAAGGGCATCTACCTGGTGGAGTACGCCAGCGACAACGCCCGCGTGACGTCGCGCCTGGTGAAGGAATAAGCTACGCCAAGTACCCCTAAAAGCACTGAGCGCCGGCAGGACTTTCCTGTCGGCGCTCGGTCGTTAATACCCATCGGGGGCTACAGTGCTTCGGCTGCGGGCCGCGTCGATTCGCGCACCACTAGGTGCGAGGGAATGGTGATGGTGCTCGGCGGGGCGGCTTTTTGCTTCCGCTCAATCAATTCAATGAGACGCTCGGCCGCCATCTGCCCGATTTCCTGGGCCGGCTGCACCACCGTGCTCAGCGAGGGGGAGAGCAGGTCGGCCACGTTCAGGTTGGTGAAGCCGATCAGCGAGACTTCCTGCGGAATGGCAATGTGCCGCTTCTGCAGGGCTGCCAGCGCGCCCAGGGCCAGGCGGTCGGAGGCGGTAAAGAAGGCGTCGGGGCGCGGCGACTGAGCCAGTAGCTCGTCCACCATACCGGTGGCCTCGTCGGGCCCGAAAGTGCCGTAGCGCACCAGGTTCTCGTCGTACTCCAGCCCGTACTGCTCCAGGGCGGCGCGGTAGCCGGCCAGGCGGTCCTGCGTGATGGACATCCACGGCGGAATGGTCAGGTGGGCAATGCGCTTGCGCCCAGCCTTGATCAGGTGCTCAGTGGCGGCGAAGGCCCCGGCGAAGTTGTCGGCCACCACCTTGGTCGTGTTCAGCTCGTTCGATACGCGGTCGAACTGCACGATGGGCATGTTGCGCTCCTGTAGTTCGCGCAGGTGCTCCACGTCGGAGGTTTCGCTGGACAGGGAAATCAGCAGCCCGTCGACCTTGCGCGACATGGCCTGCTGCACGTTGGCCACCTCCCGCTCGTAGGACTCGTGCGTCTGAAAAATGATGACGTGGTAGCCGCGGTTGTAGGCAATGGCCTCGATGCCGTTGATAGCCTGCGAGAAGAAGTAATTGGCAATCTGCGGCACGATGACGCCGATGGCCCGGGAGCTGCTGCCCTTGAGACTCAGCGCAATGGGGTTGGGGCGGTAATTCAGGCGCTCGGCGTACTCCAGCACCAGACGCTTGGTTTCCGGATTGATTTCGTAGCTGCCGCGCAAAGCCCGCGAAACCGTGGAGGTCGACAGGTTCAGGGCGCGCGCAATGTCTTTTATGGTGACGGTATCCAAGACGGGTGGGCTGGTGAAAGTACAATTAATCGGGACGCGTAGTTAAGGCTTTTTTTTGGCTCCGAAGCAGGTGGGTACAGCAGAGTCCGAAAGTCAAACTGTTGGCGTTTGACTTATTGCGCCGGATGGCAACGTTCCCGATAACGTTTGCGCAAATAAAGTCAGAAGGCCGTTTCCTTTTGTGCGGGGAGCTATGAAAATTAACAAACCAGCTGGCTTCAAACGACTTCGTTGCCAGCTGATTGAACCCCGAAAAGTTACTAACCCCGCCCCACATGGCCCACGTTCCCGAATGGTTTAGTCTCGCTGGCAAAGTAGCCCTGGTGACGGGCTGCAACAAAGGCATTGGCCAAGCCATGGCGCTGGGCCTGGCCGAAGCCGGCGCGGACATCGTCGGGGTATCGGCCAGCATGCCGCTCAGCGGCAGCGACACCGAGCAGCAGGTGCAGGCCCTCGGCCGCCGCTTCACCGCCTACCAGTGCGACTTCAGTCAGCGCGCCAAAGTCGACGCCTTCATTGCCCAGGTGCTGCAGGACTTCCCGCGCCTCGACATCCTCGTCAACAACGCCGGCACCATCAAGCGCGCCCCGGCCGCCGAGCACTCCGACGAGCTGTGGGATGAAGTGCTGCAGATCAACCTCGACGCGCCGTTCCGCCTGGCCCGCGCCATCGGCGGGCGCATGCTACAGCAGGGGAGCGGCAAAATCATCTTCACGGCCTCGCTGCTCACCTTCCAGGGCGGCATCAACGTGCCGGGCTACGCGGCCAGCAAAGGCGCCATCGGTAGCGTGGTCAAAGCCCTGGCCAACGAATGGGCTGGCCGCGGCGTGAACGTTAATGCCATTGCTCCGGGTTACATCGCCACCGACAACACCGAAGCCCTGCGCAACGACCCCGACCGCTCCGCCAGCATCCTCGGCCGCATCCCGGCCGGCCGCTGGGGCACCCCCGACGACTTCAAAGGCCCGACGGTGTTCCTCGCCTCCTCGGCTGCCGACTACGTGCACGGCACCATCCTCACCGTCGACGGTGGCTGGATGGGCCGCTAAGCTCTAATGAGGAATGAAGAAGGACTAAGGAGCCCCACCCACATCCTAGCCTTCGCACGATTTCATTCCTCCTGTTTTATTTCTCCTTCTTCCTTCTCCCGATGACCCAACGCTTCGCCGTCAGCCCCCGCGAAACCGCCCAGATGAACACCGCCGAGCTGCGGGACCATTTTCTCATTGAGCAGCTCTTCGTCAGCGGCGACATCACGTTGGTGTACACCCACTACGACCGCATGATTGTGGGCGGCGTGGAACCGGCCGGCCAAATCATCAGCCTGCCCAACCCCGACGAGCTGAAGGCGAACTTCTTCCTAGAGCGCCGTGAACTGGGCATCCTCAACATCGGCCAGCCCGGCCAGGTGACGGTGGACGGCCAGACCTACGAGCTCGGCAACCAGGACTGTCTGTACGTGGGCCGCGGCTCGAAGGAAGTGAGCTTCGCCGGCGCGGGCGCCAAGTACTACGTGCTGTCGGCCCCGGCCCACAAGGAATACCCCACCACGCTGAAAACGCAAGCCGAAGCCACGCCCGTGGAAATGGGCGCTATGGAAACGGCCAATCAGCGCACCATCTACAAGTACATCTACTCGGAGGGCATCCAAAGCTGCCAGCTGGTGATGGGCCTGACGCAGCTGAAAGCCGGCTCGGTGTGGAACACCATGCCGAGCCACACGCACACGCGGCGCATGGAGGCTTACCTGTACTTCAACCTGCCCGAAAACCAGCGCGTGCTGCACCTGATGGGCGAGCCGAGCGAGACGCGCCCCCTATGGGTGTCCGACGAGCAGGCCATCCTCTCGCCGCCGTGGTCCATCCACACCGGCTGCGGCACCGCGGCCTACGCCTTCATCTGGGGTATGGCCGGCGAAAACCTCGAATACACCGACATGGACCCCGTGAGCATCCACCAGCTGCGCTAGTCCTTCGCAATAGCCTTTGATTCCCACATCGTTCTTACCATGAAAAAAAATCTACTGATGGTCGCGCCGCTGCTCAGCGTTGCGGTGATGGCCTCGGCTCAGCAAACCCGGCAAATCACGGGTGTTGTGCGGTCGGAGAAAGGGGAAGCGCTGCCCGGCGTGACCGTGGTAGTAAAAGGTACCACCAACGGTGCCTCAACGGATCCGGATGGCAAGTTCAGCCTGAACGTATCGGGCACGGCCGACGTGACGCTGCGGGTGAGCTACATCGGCTTCACCCCGCAGGACGTACCGGTGGGCACCAGCGGCACGGTGAACGTGACGCTGAAGGAAGACGCCCAGACCCTGAGCGACGTGGTCGTAATCGGCTACCAGGCCGTGGAGCGCAAGGACGTGACGGGCTCGGTATCGTCGGTCAACTCTAAGCAACTGAAGGACATCCCCGTCAACTCGGCGGCTGAAGCGCTGACCGGCCGCTTGGCCGGCGTGCAGCTGACCTCGTCGGAAGGCACGCCCGGCAACCTGAACGTGCAGGTGCGCGTGCGCGGTGGGGGCTCCATCACCCAAGACAACTCGCCGCTCTACGTAGTGGACGGCATCCAGATTGAAAACGCGCTGAACGTCATTGCTCCGCAGGACATTCAGTCGGTAGACGTATTGAAGGACGCCTCGGCTACGGCCATTTACGGGGCCCGCGGTGCCAACGGCGTGGTTATCATCACCACCAAGAAGGGCCTGGAAGGCCGCACGGTGGTGAGCTACAACGGCTTTGCCGGCTTCCGCAAAATCAGCAAGACGCTGGGCGTGCTCGGGCCTGACGACTACCTGAACTACCAGTTCGAGCGCACCAGCGTCATCGGCAACGCCTCGGGTGGCCTGGCCACGTTCGGCACGCTGTTTGGCTCGCCCCGCTTCAACAACGATACCCTGCAGCGGGCGCGCCAGGCACCAAACATCAACTGGCAGGACGAAGTGTTCGGCCGCAGCGCCTTCCAGCAGACGCACAACGTGTCGGTGGCCGGCGGCGTGAAGGGCACGACCTACGCGCTGAGCCTGACACGCAACACCGAAGACGGGATTCAGCGCGGCTCCGACTACGAGCGTAACCTGGTGAACTTCCGCTTCGACACGAAGGCCACCGACCGGTTCCGCGTGGGCTTCAACATGCGCTTCAACAACCAGCAGACCAACGGGGCAGGCACGTCCTCGTCGGGCTCGAACACGACCTCGCGCCTGCGCAACGCGGTGCAGTTCCAGCCGCTGGCCGTGCCGCGCCCCGATGGCTCGGTAGTGGATATTTCCTCTTTCGACCCGGAGTTCTTTGAGCTGTCGTCGTTGGCCAACCCGATAGTAGTTATCGACAACGAGCAGCGCCAGGACAAGCGTCGCACCATTAACGTGGGCGGCAACGTGGCCCTGGACCTGTTCAAGGGCCTGACGTTCCGCTCCACGGCCGGCTTCGACATCAGCAACTTCGACCTAAGCACGTTCAACGGGCGTTATTCACCGTTGCTGCGCGGCTCGTCGGGCGGCTACGCCAACCTGCCCACGGCTTACATCTCCGCCACTACCCAGCAGACGCTCAACAACTCGAACGTGCTGGACTACAGCTACAAGAAGGACAAGCACGTCCTGGGTGTACTGCTGGGCCACGAGGTGTACACGCAAATCAACCGCCAGCAGGAAATCCAGACGAACTTCCTGCCGCTGGACATCACCGCCGAGCGGGCCTGGGCCAACATCAACCAGGGTGTGCTGCCTCCTGGCCAGACCTCGCAGCCGGTACTGCCGCAAACCGGCATTCCGCAGAACTACCGTCTGCTGTCGGGCTTTGGGCGCATCACCTACTCCTACGACGACAAGTACCTCTTCACCGGTACCTTCCGCGCCGACGGCTCCTCGAAGTTTAAGCAGGGCAATAAATGGGGCTACTTCCCCGGTGCCTCGGTGGCGTGGCGCATCTCCAGGGAAAACTTCTTCCAGGGCGTAGAAGCGGTGAACGACCTGAAGCTGCGCTTTAGCTACGGTGCCGCCGGCAACAACCGCATTGCCGACAACCTGTACTACGGCCTGTTCCAGGCTGGCGTGGCGCCGTACTCGCTGGGCGGCGTTATCGTGAACGGCGCGGCTTCGACGCGCCTGGCTAACCCCGGGTTGAAGTGGGAGACGACGACCACGCGCGACATCGGCCTGGACCTGGCTTTGCTGCAGAACCGCGTGCAGCTGACGGCCGACGTGTATTACAACACGACCTCGGACCTGCTGCTCAACAAGCCGTTGCCGGCCTTCGTGGGCTACCCCGTGCAGCAGCAAAACGTGGGTAAAACCGCCAACCGTGGTATCGAGCTGCAGTTGACGGGTACCATCATCCAGAACAGCAATTTCACCTGGACGGCCACGGCTAATGCCTCGATGAACCGTGGCAAAATCGTGAGCCTAGGGGGCGACCAGCAGGAAATCCCAGCCATTACCTCGGGCTGGGCCAATCAGGCCTCGCTGGTGCCGGATTACGTGGCTCGCGTCGGCCAGCCCGTCGGCCAGATGTACGGCTACGTGACCGACGGCTTCCTCACTGCCGACGACTTCGAGAGCTACACGCCCTCTACTACGCCCGGCGGCTTGGGCACCTGGGTGCCCAAGCAGGGCTTGGTAAACAACCTGGGCCTGATCGGCGAAAACGCCTTCCGGCCCGGTCTTATTAAGCTGAAGGACCTGAACGGTGACGGCAAAATCGACGACAGCGACCGTACCGTTATCGGCAACGCCAACCCCAAAGTGGTGGGCGGCCTGAACCAGCAGTTCACCTACAAGGGCTTTGATGCCAGCGTCTTTGTGAACTTCGTGCTGGGCAACGACGTCTACAACGCTAACAAAATCGAGTTTACCTCGAACACGCCCAACACGGCCTTCAGCAACGTGCTGGACATCATGAGCGACCGGTACCGCATCATCGAGGCCGACGGCTCGCCCATCACCTCGCTGGAGCGCCTGCGCGAAGCCAACCAGAACGCCAACATCTGGACGCCTACCCGCAACTTCTTCCTGCACTCCTGGGCGATAGAGGACGGCTCCTTCCTGCGCGTGAACAACGTGACGCTGGGCTATACCCTGCCGAAGACCCTGACTACCCGCGCCAAGGTGCAGTCGCTGCGTTTCTACGTGACGCTCAACAACCTCTACACGTTCACCAAGTACACCGGCTTCGACCCGGAAGTGAACACCCGCCGTTCCTCACCGCTGACGCCCGGCGTAGACTACGCCGCCTACCCGCGCAGCCGTGCCTTCCTCTTCGGCGTGAACCTCTCCCTCTAATTCCCCACCCGTTTCTCCATTCTGAATATGAAATCGTTCAGCTTCTTTCGGGCCGCGCTGATTGCCGCAGCCGCGACGGGTTCGGCCGGTGCGCTGTCGTCGTGCAAAGATTTTCTGGAGGTCGACCCGGTCGCCCTGAATACGACGGAATATACCTTTAGCACGGTTGATGGGGCTACGGCCGCCATCATCGGGGCCTACGACCCGCTCTCGGGCGACAACGGCTACGGCACCCGCATCAGCATGTACTACCCCTACGACTCGGACGAGATGATCGGGTCGTCGGGGGCTCCCGATGGTGGCCGCCGTAGCATTGCCCGCTACACGGCAGCAGCCACCAACTCGGAAATCAACAACCCTTGGAACCAGCTGTACCAAGGTGTGGAGCGCGCCAACATCTGCATCCAGCAGATTCCGCAGTCGCCGGCCTACACCAGCGGCAGCGCCGCCGACATCGCGGCCATGAAGCGCCTGCACGGCGAGGCGCTGACGCTGCGTGCGCAGTACGTCTTCGAGCTGGTGCGCAACTGGGGTGACGTGCCGGTGCAGTTCAACCCGTCGGTATCGGGCCAGGATTTCAACCTGCCCAACGCCGACCGCAATGCTACGCTCACCCGCCTCATCGAGGACCTGGCTACCGCCGAGCAGCTGGTGCCTTGGCGCTCCGAGGCCGGCACGGCCAATGAGCGCATCACCAAAGGCGCCGTGAAAGCCCTGCGCGCCCGCATTGCCATGTTCCGCGGTGGCTACAGCGAAAACCCGCGCACCGGCGCCTTCGAGCGCCAGGGCGACTACCTCGACTACTATCGTATTGCCCGCCAGGAATGCGCCGAGCTGATGGCCCGCCGCACCGAGCACGACCTGAATACGAGCTTCCTGGAGGTGTTCAAAAGTATGAACGAGAAGCGCCCCGAGGCCAAGCACGAAATCATGTTCGAAGTGGGCATGTCAACGGCTACCGGCGCCTCGGGCAGCAAGCTAGGCTACTACAACGGCCCACGTCTGCGCAACGCCAGCGGCACCTACGGCTCGACGCAAGGCGCCGTGACCATCGCGCCGCCGTACTTCTACGCTTTCGATTCGACCGACACCCGCCGCGACGTTACCATCACGACCTACGAAATTGGGTCTACCAGCAACTTCCAGTCGGGGGTGGCACTGAGCGCCATCACCGACGGTAAGTGGCGCCGCGACTGGCACGTGCCGCCCGTTACCGGCTCGGTAAACTACCTGGACTACAACTGGCCCATCATTCGTTTCGCCGACGTGCTGCTGATGTTTGCCGAAGCTGACAACGAGCTGAGCGGCACCCCGAGCCAGGCCGCTAAGAATGCCTTCTTGGAGGTGCGGGCACGCGCTTTCGGCGGCAACCGCTCCAAAGCTGAAACTACGCTTACGCAGGCCGGCCTCAACCTGAACTCCAAATCAGGGTTCTTCGACGCCATCGTGAACGAGCGTTACCTGGAGTTTGGTGGCGAAGCCATCCGCAAGTACGACCTGCTGCGCTGGAACCTGTTCGCCACCAAGATTGCCGAAGTAAAGGCCAACATCGAGAAGATGGCCAAGAACGAGGCGCCGTACCAGAACATTCCGCAGTACATGTTCTACCGCACGCCCTCGGCTAGCCCGGTGCAGTGGGTAAACTCGTTCTACCGGCCTTCGCCGTACACCACCGCGCCCGCCGGCACTACCCGCGTCAACTGGCGCCAGTCCATCAACGCGGCTTATATCGCCAATACGAAGCCGGCTGGTACCAGCTATTCGCTAACCCTCAACGGGACCACAACGACCGAAACCAGCGCCGGCACGGGGCTAGCGGCCGAATATCGTCCTGGTCAAGGCAAGGAGCTGCTGCCCATTCCGCAGGCTACGCTGTCGGCCGACCCGGCTCTGCAGCAAAACTTCGGCTACTAATGCCTGCTGCCGAATACGCCTCTGTGCTATTCCACGCCGGCCACGGGCTCCAACTGGAGCCCGTGGCCGAGGGCGTGCGCCGGCAGGTGCTGGCCTACGGGCCGGAACTGATGCTGGTGCGCGTGGCCTTCGAGGCCGGTGCCGTAGGTGCCGAACACCAGCATCCGCACGCGCAGACCAGCTACGTAGAGAGCGGCGAGTTTGAGTACACCATAGCCGGCGAAACCCGCGTGCTGCGCCCCGGCGACAGCTGCTTTGTGCCTGGCAATACGCTGCACGGCACCACCTGCCGCCAGCCCGGCGTGCTGCTCGACAGCTTCAGCCCCCTGCGGAAAGATTTTGTGTAAAACGGTTCTGCCGAGGCGGAATACTAGAATAGTGATGCGAGGAACGATGAAACGTTGGTTGACTTTGCTGGCCGCAGCGGCCGGAATGACCATAGTGACTTGCCCGGCTACGGCTCAGCAAATCACTGTGGCCCCGGACGGCTCGGGCCAGTTCAAGACGGTGCAGGAGGCCATCAACAGCCTGCCCGCGCACGCCGACAAGCAGCGCGTCATCTACCTGAAGAAAGGCACCTACCGCGAGCAGCTGTACATCGACGGCAAGGACCACCTGACCCTGCGCGGACAGGGCGAAAAGAACACCATCATCACGGTGTCTCTGGCCCGCGAGGCTGCCCGCTGCGCCGGCAAAACCGACGACTGGGGCGTGGCCACCATCAACGTGCGCAACGCACCGGACCTGAGCTTTGAGGAGCTGACCGTGGTGAACAGCTACGGCCTCGACTCGCCCGGCGAAACGGTGATTCCCTGCCCCACGGACCCGGCCGGCCAGAAGAAAATCAGCGGCTCGACCCACCAGATGGCCTTGCGCACCTTCGCCGGCTCGCCCCGGATGAAGTTTGTGCACTGCACCTTCCGCGCCTACGGCGGCGACACCGTCAGCCCCTGGGACACCGAAGCGGGCCAGTTCTACTTCAAGGACTGCACCCTGGAAGGCGGCGTCGACTTCTACTGCCCACGCGGCTGGGCCTACGCCGAAAACTGCCGCTTCATCTGCCACAGCAACTCGGCCGCCATCTGGCACGACGGCACCGGCAACCGCGAATCCAAGACCGTACTCAAGAACTGCACCTTCGAAGGCGACCCGGGCTTTAAGCTGGGCCGCTACCACCGCGAGTCGCAGTTTTACCTCGTCGACTGCAAGTTCGCCCCGAACATGGCCGACGCGGATATCTACCATGCTACCTCGGGTCCCGGCACCCCGCTGTGGGGCCGCCGCGTGTACTACAGCAACTGCCACCGCCAGGGCGGCGACTTCGCCTGGCACAAGGACAACCTGAGCACCGCCGCCGGTGCGCCCACGGCCAAGCAGATCAACGCCGCCTGGACCTTCGGTGGCGCCTGGGACCCGGTGACGGGCAAGGTGGGCGCGCTGCCCGGTGGTGCCGCCGCTGCTACGGCCGCTAAGGATTCCGTGGCCGAGCGCATGCTGGTGTACCAGCGCGCTATCGGCGGCTGGCCCAAGGCGGTGGGGGAGAAGAAGGTGGACTACCAGCACGCGCTGACGGCCGCCGAAAAAGCCGCCACGATGAAGGATGCCAACCGCAAGGACGCGACCATCGACAATAACGCTACCACGCGCGAAATCACCTACCTGCTGGGCGCCTACAAGCGCACCAACAACCTCGTCTACCGCCAGGCGGCCGAGCGCGGCATTCGCTACCTGCTCACCATGCAGCACAAGAACGGCGGCTTCCCGCAGTTCTACCCCGACAGCAGCTCCTACCGCGCCCAGATTACCTACAACGACAACGCCATGGTGCGCGTGCTGTGGGTGCTGAAGGGCGTGGCCGACAAGCAGGGCGACTACGCCCTGGTCGACTTCAACTTGGTGCCGGCCGCCGAACAGGCCGTGCAACGCGGCGTGCAGTGCATGCTCAAGACGCAGTACGTGCAGAACGGCAAGCTCACCGCCTGGTGCGCCCAGCACGACCGCCGCACCCTGCTGCCCTGCAAGGCCCGCGCCTTCGAGCTGGCCTCGCTCAGCGGCATGGAAACGGTGGGCATCGTGGAGTTTCTGATGGCCCAGCCCAACCCCACGCCGGAAATCAAGCAAGCCATTGAGGCGGCGGTGGCGTGGCTGAACGAGGTCAAAATGGAAGGCTACGCCGTGAAGGACGTGGACGACCCCGCGCAGCCTACAGGTAAGGACAGGAGAGTGGTGCAGGAGGCGGGTTCTACTTTGTGGGCACGCTTCTACGACCTGGAAACCAACAAACCCATTTACGTCGGCCGCGACGGGGTGAAACACGCCTCGCTGGCCGACATCGAACACGAACGCCGCGTGGGCTACGCCTACAACGGCACCTGGCCAGCTAAGCTGCTGACCAAAGAATACCCCAAGTGGCAACACCAGGGCGCGAACGGAAAGAGCGGATTATAAGAGAATACCACCCATGAGCTACTTGTCTCGCAACATCGCACTGGCCGAGGCCAGCCCGGCCGTTTCATTGCCGGAGGCGGCCCTGCTGGCCCTGCCCGAGAAGGTTTTGCAATTCGGTACCGGCGTGCTGCTGCGCGGCCTGCCCGACTACCTCATCGATAAAGCCAACCGCCAGTGCATCTTCAACGGCCGCGTGGTGGTGGTGAAGTCCACCGACGGCGGCGACATCAACGCCTTCACCCGCCAGGACGGGCTGTACACGCTCTGCATCCGCGGGGTGGAAGACGGTCAGCTGGTGGAGGAAAACGTGGTCAGCTCGGCCATCAGCCGGGTGCTGTCGGCCAAGAGCCAGTGGGCCGAGGTGCTGCGCTTCGCCCAGACGCCCGACCTGCAGGTGGTCATCAGCAACACCACGGAAGTGGGTATTCAGCTGGTAGCCGACGACGTGCGTCAGTCGCCGCCGGTGAGCTTCCCCGGCAAGCTGCTGGCCGTGCTCTACGTGCGCTGGAAAGCCTTTAAGGGCGACAAATCGAAGGGTTTGGTTATCGTGCCCACCGAGCTGGTGCCCGACAACGGCAGCAAGCTCGAAGCCATTCTGCTGGAGCTGGCGCACCGCAACGAGCTGGAAGCCGACTTCATCGACTGGCTGGAGACGGCCAACACCTGCTGCAACTCGCTGGTGGACCGCATCGTGCCGGGCCGCCCCGACGTGGGCGCCTACAACGCCCTGACCGAGGAACTGGGCTACGACGACGACTTGCTGACCATGTCGGAGTGCTACCGCCTCTGGGCCATCGAAGGCGACGAGAAGGTGCGCCAGGTGCTGTCCTTCGGGCAAGCCGACAAAGGCATCATTATTCAGCCCGACATCAACCAGTTCCGCGAGCTGAAGCTGCGCATGCTCAACGGCACGCACACCTTGAGCTGCGGCCTGGCTTTCCTGAGCGGCTTCGAGACGGTGCGCGGCGCCATGGAAGACGACGTGATGGGCCAGTTTATCAGCCGCCTGATGGTGGACGACCTGCGCCCCGGCATCCCGTACAAAATCGACGAAACCGTGGCCCGCGACTTCGCCCGTCAGGTGCTCGACCGTTTCCGCAACCCCTTCATCGAGCACCGCTGGCTGGCCATCACGCTGAACTACACGGCCAAGATGCAGATGCGCAACGTGGCCACGCTGGTGAAGTACTTCGAGCTGCATAAGCAGGTGCCGCAGTGCGCTGCCCTGGGCTTCGCGGCCTACCTGCTCTTCATGCGCGCCACCCACCAGCAGGACCATACGTGGTACGGCGAGCTGAGCGGCGAAACCTACCCCATTCAGGACGAAAAAGCGGGCTACTTCGCCGACCTCTGGCAGCGCCTCGCACCGGCTGAGCTGGTAAGCACCGTGCTGCATAACCAGGCCCTGTGGAACCACGACCTGACCGCCCTGCCGGGCTTCAGCAGCGCCGTGACCGGCTACCTGCAGCAGATGCTGGAGGATGGCGTGTACGCCACCGTCGCCAAGCACCTGCGGAGCGAAGTGACGGCCTAGTTTGTTGTAAGGAGAAAGACCCTCAAATGTAGCCCGTCATGTCGAGCGAAGCCGAGACATCTCGCTCGATAGTGACTTCCTCGTTGAACAGAAAACAGTATCCGACGTCAGCACGCGAGATTCCTCGACTTCGCTCGGAATGACGTTCTGGAGAAACCAATATGAAACACCTAGTAGCCCGAATCCACCCCCACGACAACGTACTCGTCGCCCTGCAGGACCTGCCGGCTGGCACCACCATTCCGTGGGGAGATAGCGCCATCAAGACCGTCGCCGCCATTCCGGCCAAGCACAAGCTGGCCATGCAGGACTTTCAGGTCGGCGACTCCGTGACCATGTACGGCGTGCTCGTGGGCAAAATCCGCGAGGCCATTCCGCAGGGCGGCCTGCTCACCACCTCGAACATCAAGCACGCCACCAACTCCTACGACGAGCAAGGTGCCCAGCGGGCTTCGTGGCCGGTGCCGAACGTGGAGCAGTGGCAGGACCGCACCTTCATGGGCTTTCACCGCTCCAACGGGCAGGTGGGCACGGCCAACTACTGGCTGGTGATTCCGCTGGTGTTCTGCGAAAACCGCAACATCCAGGTGCTGGAAGAAGCCCTGGTGAATGACCTCGGCTACGCCCGCAAGAAAAGCTACCAGCCGCAAACGCAAGAGCTGATTCAGCTGATGCAGGCCGGCAAGTCGGTCGAGGAAATCCTGCAGGCCGACCTGCAAACCGCCCTGGAGGCCCACCAGAAGCCCAAGCTGTTCCCGAACGTGGACGGCGTGCGCTTTCTGACCCACGAAGGCGGCTGCGGCGGCATCCGGCAGGATGCCCAAACGCTCTGCGGCTTGCTCGCGGGCTACATCACCCACCCGAACGTGGCTGGCGCCACCGTGCTCAGCCTGGGTTGCCAGAACGCGCAGGTGTCGATGCTGCAGGACGAAATCCGCAAGCGCGACGCCAACTTCGACAAGCCGCTCTACATCCTGGAGCAGCAGAAAATCGGCACCGAGGAAAATCTGGTGAGCACCGCGCTGCGCCAGACCTTCGCCGGGCTGATGCTGGCCAACGCGCAGCAGCGCCAGCCGGCGCCGCTGAGCAAGCTGTGCATCGGCCTGGAGTGCGGCGGCTCGGACGGCTTCTCGGGTATCTCGGCCAACCCCGCCGTGGGCCACGTGTCCGACATGCTGGTAGCCCTGGGCGGCTCGGTTATTCTGGCCGAATTCCCGGAGCTGAACGGCGTGGAGCAGGAACTGGTGGACCGCTCGGTCGACAAAGAAACCGCCGAGCGGTTCAGCTCGCTGATGAAGGCCTACAGCGACTCCGCCGTGGCCGTCGGCTCGGGCTTCGACATGAACCCCTCGCCCGGCAACATCCGCGACGGTCTGCTGACCGACGCCATGAAATCGGCCGGCGCCGCGCGCAAGGGCGGTTCTTCGCCTGTGGTAGCCGTGCTCGACTACCCCGAGCCGGTGACCAAGCCCGGCCTGAACCTGCTCTGTACCCCCGGCAACGACGTGGAATCGACCACGGCCGAAGTGGGCTCGGGCGCCAACGTGGTGCTCTTTACCACCGGCCTGGGCACGCCCACCGGCAACCCCATTGCCCCCGTGGTGAAGATTGCCACCAACACCCCGCTGGCCAAGCGGATGCCCGACATCATCGACATCAACACCGGCACCGTCATCGACGGCGAGGAAACCATCGAGCAGGCCGGGGAGCGGATTCTGGACTACGTCATTCGGGTAGCCAGCGGCGAGGAAGTAGCCGCCGTGCGCCACGGCCAGACCGATTTCATTCCCTGGAAACGTGGCGTTTCGCTGTAGTGAACTGGCCGCTTCGTAACCGTTTGCGTGAATAAATGCGGTGGCGAAGCGGCCCGCTTCACCCAATGCTTACCCGGGTTAAATACATTTATCGACCCACCGAGCCGGTGCTTCCCGGAGCCCGCGGCTTTGCTCTGAATACCCTATGAAAGCTTTCCTGAACGACGATTTTCTGCTGCAAACCGCCACGGCGCGCACGCTCTACCACGAGTATGCCCGACAGATGCCCATCATCGACTACCACAACCACCTGCTGCCCGACCAGATTGCCGAAGACAAGCAGTTCGACAACCTGACGCAGATCTGGCTCTACGGCGACCATTACAAGTGGCGCGCCATGCGCACCAACGGCATCGATGAGCGCTACATCACGGGCGACGCGTCGGACTGGGAGAAGTTTGAGAAGTGGGCCGAGACGGTACCGCAGACCCTGCGCAACCCGCTCTACCACTGGACGCACCTGGAGCTGCAGCGCTACTTCGGCGTGACGGAGCTGCTCAACAAGGAGTCGGCCCGCCGCATCTACGACCACTGCTCGGCCCTGTTGCGCACGCCTGAGTACTCGGTGCGCGGCCTGCTGAAGAAGATGAACGTAGCCACGCTCTGCACCACCGACGACCCTTCGGATTCGCTGGAGCACCACCGCGCCATTGCCGCCGACCCCTTCGGCGTGCAGGTGCTGCCCACCTTCCGCCCCGACAAAGCCATGTCGCCGGAAGATGCCGCCGCCTACAATGCCTACCTGGATAAGCTGGGCACCTCGGCCGCCGTGGACATCCTGAACTACCAGGACCTGCAAACGGCCCTGCGCGTGCGCCACGACTACTTCGCCGCCCTGGGCTGCCGCCTGTCGGACCACGGCCTGGAGCAGATCTACGCCGCTGATTACACCGACGCCGACATCAGCCGCATCTTCGCTAAAGTGCGCGGCGGCGAGACGCTGGAGCGCGCGGAAGTGCTGCAGTTCAAGTCGGCCATGCTGGTGTTCCTCGCGGAGCTGGACTGGGAGAAAGGCTGGACCCAGCAGTTTCACCTCGGCGCCCTGCGCAACAACAACGCCCGCATGCTGCGCCAGCTCGGCCCCGACACCGGCTGGGACTCCATCGGCGACTTCCAGCAGGCCCCGGCCCTCGCGAAGTTCCTCGACCGCCTCGACACCCAGGACAAGCTGGCCAAGACGATTCTCTACAACCTGAATCCCTCCGACAACGAGCTGTTTGCCACCATGATCGGCAACTTCCAGGACGGTTCGGTGGCCGGCAAGATGCAGTTCGGCTCGGGCTGGTGGTTCCTCGACCAAAAGGACGGCATGGAGCGGCAGATCAACGCCTTGTCGAACATGGGCCTGCTGAGCCGCTTCGTGGGCATGCTCACCGACTCGCGTAGCTTCCTCTCGTACCCGCGCCACGAGTACTTCCGCCGCATCCTCTGCAACATGCTTGGCAACGACGTGGAGAACGGCGAGCTGCCGGCCGATATGGCGCTGCTCGGCACCATGGTGCAGAACATCTGCTACGGCAACGCCAACGAGTACTTCGGCTTCCAGCCGGTGGCCGCGGCCGCCTCGGTAGCTGCCGAAGCTTAGGACTTCCAGACACCGGCAACGTTTACGGCAACGTTGCCGGTGTTTTTATGGGGCGCAAACGATTGTTCCGCCCCGGTTCCTGCCGACCTTGTCTAAACGACGGTGCCGCCCGTGGCGCGGAGTGCTATTCCGCGTGGCCACGCAGGCGCCAATGACCACTCGCGCTGCTAAGCTAGGTGGTGCAGTCCCCAATGGCGGCGTAAGGCTGCCCGCGGAGTAGTACTCCGCGCCACTCTCTTCACCCTGAAATGAAGCAAATCGTTACGTTCGGCGAAATCATGATGCGGCTCTCGCCGCCGTTGAACTACCGTTTGGAGCAGGCAAATGAGCTGGAAGTAACCTACGGCGGCGGCGACGCTAACGTGGCCGCTTCCCTGGCCTGCCTGGGCCTGCCCGCCGCCCACGTCACCTGTTTCCCCGACCACCAACTGGGCCGCGCCGCCACCCAACAGTTCCGCCGCCTGGGTGTGGACATGAGCCGCGTGGTGTACACGCCGAACACCCGTCTGGGCCTGTACTTCCTGGAAGTGGGCTCGGCCCTACGCGCCAGCACCATTGTCTACGACCGATTCGACTCGGCCTTCGCCAAGCTCGACCCGGCTGCTTTCGACTGGGAAGAAATCCTGAAGGACGCCCAGTGGTTTCACTGGACGGGCATTACCGCCGCCATTTCCGCCTCGGCGGCCCAGGCCTGCCGCGACGCCATCAAGGTGGCCCGCCGCCTTGGCATCACCGTGTCGGCCGACGTGAACTACCGCCGCAACCTGTGGCAGTACGGGCAGCGCGCCCAGGACGTGATGCCGGAGCTGGTGGAAGGCTGCGACGTGGCCGTGTGCTCGGAGGGCGACGCGGAGGATTTGTTCGGCATTCAGGCCGATGCGGAGTGCGAAAACAGCTTCGAGTGCATGGCGCAGAAGCTCATGCAGCGCTTCCCCCAAATCAAGCAGGTAATGGCCACGCGCCGCCAGACGCAAAGCGCCTCGCACGAGCGGATTCAGGGCATGCTGGTCGATGCCGAGCAGGGCTACCTCGAAACGCAGTTCTACGACATCGCCCCCGTGGTGGACCGCATCGGCGGCGGCGACGCCTTCATTGCCGGCTTCATCTACGGCAAGCTCAAACTCGCCTCGGCCGAGCAGGCGCTGAGCTTTGCCACGGCGGCCTCGGCGCTGAAGCACACCATTCACGGCGACGTGAACCTGGCCACCGTGGCCGAAGTGGAGCACATTATGGCCGGCAACACCACCGGCCGCCTGCTCCGATAACCCACCCTAACCCCACCCATCCGTATGTCCTTCGCTACTGATAACGCTCCGAAAATGGCCTCGAAAGAGGTGCTGAGCCGCGTGCTCGACGCACCGGTCATTCCGGTGTTCTACCACGCCGACGTGGAGCACGCTAAGCGCATCATCGGGGCCAGCTACGCCGGCGGCATCCGCGTGTTCGAATTCACCAACCGCGGCGACAACGCCTTCGAGGTGTTCACCAAGCTGCGCGAATTCGTGCGCGAGACGTACCCCGACATGCTGCTGGGCATCGGCACCATCTACAACGCCAAGGACGCGGAGGCCTTCATCCTGGCCGGCGCCGACTTCGTGGTGCAGCCCATCACCACCGCCGACGTGGCCGCCATCTGCCGCCACTACGACATTGCGTGGGTGCCCGGCGTGATGACGCTGAACGAAATCTTCCACGCCACCCGCCTCGGCGCGGCTATCGTGAAAATCTTCCCCGGCAACGTGGTCGGCCCCGACTACGTGAAGGCCGTGCACGGCCCCATGCCCAAGGTGAAAATCATGGTGACGGGTGGGGTGGAGCCCACCACCGAAAGCCTGGGCGCCTGGTTTGGTGCCGGCGTAAGCGCCGTGGGCATGGGCTCGCAGCTCTTCAAGAACTCCGACGACCTCGACGCCCTGTCGGCCCGCATTGCCGAGCTGATGGCTTTCGTGAACACCCTGAAAAAGTAAGCGCCGATGCCAACGACCACTCCCACCTCGGTAGAACGGCCCGCCGGAGCGGCGCTGAACGCCGGGCCCATCGGTAAGTACCGTTGGACCATCTGCTCCCTGGTGTTTTTCGCCACCACGGTCAACTACCTCGACCGGGCGGTGATTTCGCTGCTGAAGCCCTACCTCGAAACCGAGTTTAAGTGGACCGACGCCGACTACGCCAACATTGAAATTGCCTTCAAGTTTGCCTACTCGCTGGGCATGCTCGGTGTGGGCCGCGTCATCGACAAGCTCGGCACCAAGCTGGGCTATGCCCTGTCGACGTTCCTGTGGAGCCTGGCCGCCATCGGCCACGCTTTCGTGAGCAGTACCTTCGGCTTCAGCGTAGCCCGTGCCTTCCTGGGCGTGACGGAGGCCGGCAACTTCCCGGCGGCCATCAAAACCACCGCCGAGTGGTTTCCGCAGAAGGAGCGGGCCCTGGCCACGGGCATCTTCAACTCCGGCTCGAACGTGGGCGCCATCATCGCGCCGCTCACCGTGCCGCTCATCGCCGAAACCATCGGCTGGCAGTGGGCTTTCATCATCACCGGCGCCCTGGGCTTCGTGTGGATGGTGCTCTGGTTTATGCTCTACGAGGTGCCCGCCAAGCACGCCCGCTTGACCAAGGCGGAGTTTGAGTACATCCACAGCGACGTGGACGACCTGGCCGCAGCCTCCATTGAGACGCAGCCGAAAGTGTCGTGGTTTAAGCTGCTGACCTTCCGCCAGACCTGGGCCTTCGTGCTCGGCAAGTTCCTGACGGACCCGATCTGGTGGTTCTACCTGTTCTGGTTGCCCGACTTCCTCAACAAGCAGTACGGCCTGAAGGGCACCGACATTGCCTTTCCGGTGGCTATGGTCTACATCCTGTCCAGCGTGGGCAGCGTGGGCGGCGGCTGGATTCCGATGAACTTCATCAAGAACGGCTGGGCACCCTTCAAGGCCCGCAAAACCTCGATGCTGCTCATTGCCCTGTGCGTGTTCCCCATCGTGTTTGCCCAATACCTCGGGCAGATCAACATGTGGCTGGCCGTACTCGTCATCGGCATTGCGGCGGCGGCTCACCAGGCCTGGAGCGCCAACATCTTCACCACCGTGTCGGACATGTTCCCCAAGCGGGCCGTGGCCTCGGTGACGGGTATCGGTGGCATGGCCGGCGGCCTGGGCGGCATTTTGCTCTCGGCCCTGGTGCAGAAGCGCATGTTCGTGTACTACGAGAGCATCGGGGAGAAGGAAACGGCCTACTTCATCATGTTCCTGATCTGCGGTGGCGCTTACCTGCTGGCCTGGCTGATCATGCACTTCCTGGTGCCGCGCATGAAGCCGATCAACCTCGACGGACAGGCGTAGGAATAAAAGAACGTCGTGTTGAGCGAAGTTGACGCAGTAGAGATGCTTCGACTTCGCTCAGCACGACACTAGTCTCGGCCATCAGCACGCGAGATGTCTCGACTTCGCTCGATATATCGGCCTTTAGTCATCATCACCCCATGAAACGAATCTTCTCCTTTCCGCTTGCCGCGCTGCTGATCCTGGGGCTGGCGGCCTTCACCACCATTCAGGGCAAAGACGGCAAGCCCAACGCCAAGGACGCTGCGGCGGCCAAGGAAGTAGAAGCCCTGGAACGCCAGCGCTTCGAGGCGCAGGTGAAGAAAGACTATGCCTTTCTGGAAAAGGTCTTTGCCGACGACCTGGTGTACACCCACTCCAACGGCAAGCAGAACGGCAAGCCGGACTACATTCAATCGATTCGCGACGGCAAGAGCGTGTACGACAAGATTGATGTGGAAGCCCTGAACGTGCGCGCCTACAACGACGGCAAAGCCGCCGTGGTGAACGGCACCATCACCATTTACCAGCCCAACAAGCCCGACGGCACGCCCAACATTGCCCACCTCAAGTACGTGGTGGTGCAGATCAAGGACGCGAAGAAAGGCTGGCAGGTAGTGCTGTGGCAGTCGCAGAAGCAGCCCGAAGCCAAGAGCTAACCCCCGAGGCCGACGCCGGTAGATACCGGACCGCTGCCCGCGGAGTGCAGGGGCCTGATCAGCGCTCGGTAGGCGTGCAAGCTACTGGTGCAGCCACCTCTCGCTTCGGGGCAGTAGAGTCCAGAACAGTCATGCTGAGTTAGTTGGAGAACTTGTAACAGGAAATCGGCAACGATTTCGGGCAAGTGACCGTCCAACGGGCTCAGCATGCTGCTTTCCGGGGCGGGGCCTTCTTTTTGCTAATCCCATCTTATGCATACACCCAGTACACCTACTCCCTTACCCGAGCACACCATTGCCAGCCCCGTGGGCACCACCCTGGAGCGCTACATCATGCAGAAGCAGATCGAGTTTCCCTACGCTACGGGGGAACTGTCGCAGCTGCTGCGCGACATTGCCCTGGCCGGCAAAATCATCAACCGCGAAGTAAACCGGGCGGGCCTGGCCGGCATCACCGGCGCCTACGGCCAGCAGAACGTGCAGGGCGAAGACCAGCAGCAGCTCGACGTGGTGGCCAACATCCGCTTCATTCGGGCTCTGCGCAACGGTGGGCAGGCCTGCGCGGTGCTCTCAGAGGAAGAGGACGACATCATCCACACCGGCAACGATCACGGCAAGTACGTAGTGGCCATCGACCCGCTCGACGGCTCTTCCAACATCAACGTCAACGTCTCCATCGGCACCATCTTCAGCATCTACCGTCGCGTGACGACGGTGGGCTCGAAGGCCACGCGCGAGGATTTTCTGCAGGGCGGACGTCAGCAGGTAGCCGCCGGCTATATCCTGTACGGCTCCAGCACCATGCTGGTGTACACCACCGGCCACGGCGTGGCAGGCTTCACCTACGAGCCGTCGTTGGGCGAATTTTTCCTCTCGCACCCCGACATCACCATTCCGCAGGACGGCAGCACTTTCTCCTGTAACGAAGGCTACTGGTTTGAGTACCCCGAGTGCGTGCGCACCTACCTCATGGACTGCAAGCGCCAGCGCTTCGCCGGCCGCTACGTGGGCTCGTTGGTGGCCGATTACCACCGCAACCTCTTTACCGGCGGCATCTACCTGTACCCGCCTACGGGCAAGAATCCCGAGGGCAAACTGCGCCTGCTCTACGAGTGCTATCCGCTGGCCTTCCTGATCGAGCAGGCCGGAGGCAAGGCCCTGGCCGACGGCGGCCCGGTGCTCGACGTAGTGCCTACAGACTTTCACCAGCGCGCGCCCATCTTCATCGGCTCGCCGGCCATGGTAACCGCCTACCAGGCCTGCGCCGACGAGCCCGTGCTGCCGACGACGGCCACCACCGCGTAACAGCTGCTTAGGCTAGCTGCCAAAACGCCCCGCCGCATCCTGCAAGGCCAGGAATGCGGTGGGGCGTTGTCGTTAGGACAAGGATTGTTCAGCAGCTAAAACTAGCTCCCCTCCTCAGCTGAGGAGGAGCTAGGGGTGGTTGACTTTGGATTAGAACGTCCTGCAACAAGCATCCTGTCGAGCGCAGCTGAGACATCTCGCGTGTTGACGCTAGGTAGTAACTTTAACTCTAACCTTTCAACCACCCCCAGCTGAGGAGGGGAGCTAGTTTTAGCCACGTTCCAGGCCTGGAATAGCATGCGCCGCGTAACAACCGTGCTCTAGAGTGGTTGAGCACGCATGAGTACTCTCGATACCCGTGAAGTATGGCTACGTGGGCCGCTGCCCGATATGCCAGCCCTGATGCAGCCCGTAGCCCACGCCCTGCTACAGGCGCAGGAAGAGCTAACGGCAGCCCTGCATAATTTCCCCGTTGAGCTGCTGTGGGAGCGGCCTGCCGGCGTGGCCTCCGTGGGTTTTCATTTGCAGCACCTGACCGGCGTGCTGGGCCGCCTGCTCACCTACGCCCGCGGCGAAGCCTTGAGTGAGGTGCAGCTCGCATATCTGGCAGCAGAGGGGCAGCCGGCAACCGCCGTATCCACCGCTGAACTGCTGGCTGCTTTCGGGCGTCAAGTGGAAGTAAGCCTCCAGCAACTGCGCGCTACCGACCCGGCCACCCTCACCGAAGTGCGTGGGGTAGGGCGGGCGCAGGTTCCGTCCACCGTTATCGGGCTGCTCACGCACGCGGCCGAGCACACCATGCGCCATCTGGGTCAGCTGCTAGTGACGGCGCGGGTACTGCAGCAAGCGGCTAGGTAACGGGCGGCTGATCCTGCTTGCGGGTACGAATAATGCCGATGGCAATAAAGGCCACGCCGGTGCCGATAAAAGCCCGGCTGCGGCGCTTGGCAATGCCCAGGCTCAGGAAAACAATGCCTAAGGCAAACCAGACGAGATTGGCAGAAGGACGCGAGGCGGCCATAGCAACACAAGCTTACGTGAAACGATGGCCGCAATAACCTGAATTTTCGCGCCTTTCGCCTACTCTTCGTCGCTGAACTGGCCCATCTGCCCGCTTTCGGAATCGGCAATGGCCTGCATCAGCTCCTCGTTGGTGTTCATCACGAAGGGGCCGTAGGTGGCCAGCGGCTCCACGATGGGCTGCCCGGCCATGACCAGCACGATGCTGTCCTGCGAGCAGGTAAGCTGCACATCCGGCGCGTCCCAGCCGAGCACTACCAGCTGCTTGGTCTGGGCCGGCCGGGTACCGTTGACCAGTACGTCGCCCGTCACCACGTACAGGCCCACGTTGTAGTCGGCGGGCAGCGTCAGGGTAGTGCTGCTGCCTTCCGGCAGGTGCGCATCCAGCAGGATGAGCGGGGAAAAGGTGTGCGCCGGGCCGGTAATGCCGCCGTAGGTGCCGGCAATAACGCGGATGTGGCCTTCGTCGTCGCTACCCGACACCGGTAGGCTCGGAATAGCCTCGGCCGTCAGGTTCTGGTAGTTGGGCGGAGCCATTTTGTCCTTGGCCGGCACGTTCACCCACAGTTGAATCAGCTCCAGCGTGCCGCCGCGGCGCGAGAATTCCCGCTCGTGCATTTCCTCGTGCAGCAGGCCCGCGCCGGCCGTCATCCATTGCACGTCGCCGGGGCCCAAGTAGCCGCTGTGGCCAGCTGTGTCGCGGTGGGCCAGGTAGCCCTGGTATACCACCGTCACGGTTTCGAAGCCGCGGTGCGGGTGGGGGTGGGCACCGAGCGGGGTATCCGTGGGCTCCACGCGCATGGGACCGGTGTGGTCGAGCAGCAGGAAGGGGCTAAGTTGGCGGATGCGCGACCCAGGCATGGGGCTGGTCACGTCAAATCCGTCGCCGACGAGCTTTTTGGCGCCGTCGATAACCTGAAAGATGCGGCGTAGGGTTGTGGGCATGGTAGGGAGAAGCTTAGGGGCTGAAGGTGAACCGCAGCGTGCGGAAGATGTTCGCCGCAGCCGGTGGAACGCGGGTAATCAGGCAGAGGCAGCCCGCAAGGAACAATCACGCAGTAAGGGCTTCAGGTTGCACGCCCGTACCAATAAGGTTTATAAGACCGTCGGCTGGTGCATAAGGGCCCTGAAGGGCAGAACAAGCTTTCAGCACAAACAAAAACAGGGCATCCGTTGCGGATGCCCTGTTACCTTTTTTCTGCTAAGCCCTTCGGGGCTGATGCTGTCAGGCTGCTTACTGGCCGGTAGTAGTACCGCTGCCAGTGCCCGTAGTAAGGCCGCCCGTGGTGCCGGTGCCGCCGGCGGTGGTAGCGCCGCCCGCGGTGGTCGAGGTGCTGGGCGTGGTGTTGCGCGAAGCTGCGTCGCCGGGAGCCGTCGAGCCGTTGTTGGTCGTGGTCGGGTCGGTGCCTTCGATGCTAGCTGCGCCGTCGGTGGTGCTGGCGCCGCCCTGCTCCGGGCTGGCCGACGAGCCGGGCGTAACCGCCGTCGAATCGGTCGTGGTGGTAGAGGTGCCGGAGTTGCTTTCGGCGCCTTTATTGTCGCCGCAGGAAGCGAAGGTGAATGAAGCGGCCGCCAGGGCGAGGAACAGTACTTTTTTCATGGTGTTGGTTGGGGGTAAGGTAAAGAAAGCAGCCCTTGCGGCATCAGAGCTGGGTTTGATACCGGGTAGGGGGTGGGGGTAACCCATGGAGCGGGAAAGAATAGCTTGAATCACGCTGCTGTTAGCAGGCCTTCTATCTTGCCGGGGCTATGCTATTCTCTCTTCGGCTGCTGCTCGGCCTGATGCTGCTATCTGCTCTGCCAGCCTGGGCGCAGGCAGCCAAGCCGCAGTTTCGCGTCATTGCCTTCTTCACGGCCAAAAACGATTTGGCCCACATCAGCTTTGTGCGCGAGGCCAATCAGTGGTTTCCGCAGATGGCCGCCCGGCACCGCTTCGCCTACGATACCACCAGCAACTGGAACAACCTGAATGCCGCCTTTCTTGCCCGCTACCAGGTGGTCCTGTTTCTGGATACCCGACCCGAAACGCCGGCCCAGCGGGCGGCTTTTCAGCAGTATATGGAGCGCGGTGGGGCCTGGCTGGGCTTTCACTTCACCGCTTTTGCTCTGACGCCCTCGGCCTATGCGCAAAACTGGGACTGGTACCACCGCCAGTTCCTCGGCGCCGATGAGTACGCGGGCAATACCTGGCAGCCCACTGCGGCCATACTGCGCGTAGAAGCGCCACGCCACCCCGCTACTCAGCACCTGTCTACCACCTTCACATCGGCTCCTAATGAGTGGTACAAGTGGACCGCCGACCTGCGCCGCAACCCTGATATCCAAATTCTACTGGCCATTGACTCCAGCAGCTTTCCGCTGGGCACCGGCCCGAAGCCGCACGAAATCTGGCGCGGTGGCTACTATCCCGTGGCCTGGACCAATAAAAAGTACCGCATGGTGTACCTGAACATGGGACACAACGACATGGATTACGAAGGCGGCACCAACCGCACGCTCTCGGCCACCTTCGGCAGCCCGCCGCAAAGCCAGTTTATCCTTGATGCGCTGTTGTGGCTAGGCCGAGGCAAGAAACACTAAGCCCTGTCTTCTTGTCCGCCGGAATTTTTCCTTAGAAAAACAGGGGAAGAAAAAAGCTACGCTTTGGAGGCAGTGCGGAGAGTGGTCAGCACTGGGTATCAGGGCCACAGGCGCGCTATCTGTCTTTAACGGCTCAATACTGCTTGACCTGAGTTCTTCTTTTGATCTATGGCCGCGCCGTTGAGCGCGAAGCTCTTGCTCTTGAGGTAACTGCAGTTGCAGCCCGTCACGCTCTTGGAGACGCCCGTCGTCACATCCAGATCGGTGATGTGGTAGACGGCTGCCGGGGCGCTGGGCACCACCACGTCGAAGCTGCGCACCGTTTGGCCGGCACGGGTAGTGCTGCGGCCGTCGAGGGAGAAGGTCAGGTCGTTGGACGAGCCCGGAAAGTAATTGACGTAAAAGGATTCCAGGCCCAACGGGGAGTTAAAGGGGCGTTGCCGCAACGTATCCAGCACCTGAGTGGCCTCGTTATCGGCGAAGCGTACCAGGTACGCACCTTTCACCTGTGCACGGTAAAAGCCATTGCCGCTAAGGCTGTCGGGGCTGAATTGGAAATTGATTCCGGTCAGGCCTTCGTCGAAACAGTCACAGCAGCTGCTTAGAGCTAGCGCGCTGCCTAAGAGCAGAAAGCTAGCCAAGGAGTAGGGGAGGTGCTTGAAGGATAAATGCATAGAAGCAGATTATGGCTAAAGCCTTTAAGAAGTTGATCAGCTAAAGCTTGGAAACGTTGCATTAGGGTGGAGCTATAAGGTAAATAGTATTGATTCAGGCAGTTTTTTTACTTCTTTATTTCGGTTAATAATTTTATAAATGTTGCTAAGGGCTTGATGGAACCTACGAACTACTTCATCATTAGAAAGGCAGCTATTATCATATAGCGGATTCATGAACGATGTACATGATAACCACAATGGTTGAACCAGGCTTTGGCATCCTTGCTGGAAATCCACTCAACCGCGGTTTGGATAGCCGCCTCCAGTGCTTCACGGGTACGGGCCTG
>NZ_MVBC01000040.1 GCF_002007105.1 Hymenobacter sp. CRA2
CTAGAGCCTGTTATGGACTAGTAGGCAGGAAAACGCCTTTGGCTAAGAGCAAGGCAACGAAGGCCAAGAAGTGGAATTGCTGCATGGTCAGCGCGAGGCGTTCGTAGTCGCGGGCCAAGCGGCGGAAGCGGGCGGCCCAGCCGAAGCTGCGCTCGACTACCCAGCGGCGGGGCAACAGCACGAAGCCCGTCTGCCCCTCGGGTTTGGCAATGACCTGCAAGTCAATATCATGCATAGCCGCTGCGTACTCGGCGTCTTCGCCCGTGTAACCTTGGTCGGCATAGGCCACTTGCACGCGCTGGCCCGTGACCTGCTGCACCCGCTCGCACAAGGCGGCCACCTGCCCCCGGTCGGGCGCGTTGGCCGGCGTGACCACGGCGGCCAGCAAATGGCCCAGCGTGTCGACGGCCACGTGTACCTTGCTGCCTTTGCGCCGCTTGGCCCCGTCGTAGCCAGCGCGGGCCCCGCTTTCGGGCGTGCTCTGGATGGTACGCGCGTCCAAAATCACGGCTGTCGGCTCGGCCTCGCGCCCAGCCAGCAGCCGCGCCAACTCGCGTAAATCGGCCAACAGATGCTCAAAACAACGGTTGTCGCGCCAGCGCGCCCATTGCTGATACACCGCTTCCCACGGTGGCAAATCGTGCGGTAGGTAGCGCCAGCCGCAGCCGGTTTTGACTAGGTAGCGCACGGCGTTGAACACGGCCCGCAATGCGTGCTGCCGCTGCGGCGCGTCTTCCCGCACCAAGGCCAAATACGGCGCCACAAACGCCCATTCCTCGTCCGTTACGTCGCTGGGGTAACCACTGCGCTGTGCCATCCCCCAAATTACGCCACCAGTCCATAACAGGCTCTAGCT
>NZ_MVBC01000041.1 GCF_002007105.1 Hymenobacter sp. CRA2
CAGGCCCGTACCCGTGAAGCACTGGAGGCGGCTATCCAAACCGCGGTTGAGTGGATTTCCAGCAAGGATGCCAAAGCCTGGTTCAACCATTGTGGTTATCATGTACATCGTTCATGAATCCGCTATATTAACTCATTTATGGATTTTAGCATAGCTGCATTTTAGGGTTTAAATAGGGAACAGAATTTGCAGCAATTGCTGTAAGGTCAGAGCTTGATAAGTAGCTTCCTGCATCTTTACTGAACGCCGAGCTTGTCTGTCACTGATTTTAAATGTTGCGTAATCCGAGGTCGAACAGTCTAGGCAGTAATAATTTATTGGCTCAAGATTGTCAGGGCGATAAAGCATCCATACAGCGTATGCATTTGTAAGAGCCCATAAAGATTCGGCTAGGTCATAACCATTTCCAGGAGGCTTGGTAGATCTTGTTTTCATTTGTACATGTATAGTCCTCCTATCTGTTGACAAAACGAGGTCAAAACCAAATGCATCAACTTCGGCCTTAAGTATGTTTAATTTATCGCCTCTTTGTAGGACTAATTCTTTGCTTAAGTCATACAGAAACCTGTGCTCTAATAGATTCTCAATAAAAGTAGAGTTTTCAGCAATGAAATTCGGAGTTATATAATTGGTCATGAACTTTTGAAGGATATAGATTGCGTTTGGAAGGCAATATGACATTAAAGAAGCTATAAAAAAAATGGTAGTGGCTCAGATAGGCTGACGAGTGCGGTTGTAGTCGTGCAAGAACAGGTTGATGCAGGCGTCGAGCAGCTTTACGGAGCGGGAGAAGGACAAGGATTTGCGCACCAGTCGGCCGAGGCGTGCG
>NZ_MVBC01000042.1 GCF_002007105.1 Hymenobacter sp. CRA2
TCACCGGTCAAGATGGTGCCTATCTTGCCGAACTTCTGTTGCAAAAAGGGTACGAGGTGCACGGCATCAAGCGCCGTTCGTCCCTGTTCAACACGGACCGCATCGACCACCTGTACCAGGACCCGCACGAGGCGAACGTGCGCTTCAAGCTGCACTACGGGGATTTGTCGGACTCGACGAATTTGATCCGCATCATCCAGGAGGTGCAGCCCGACGAGATATACAACCTGGGGGCCATGTCGCACGTGAAGGTGAGCTTCGACACGCCCGAGTACACGGCCAACGCCGACGGCATCGGCACCTTGCGCATCCTGGAAGCGGTGCGCCTGCTGGGCCTGACGCAGAAGACGCGCATCTACCAGGCCTCCACCTCCGAGCTCTACGGGCTGGTGCAGGCCGTGCCCCAGTCCGAGACCACGCCCTTCTACCCCCGCTCGCCCTACGCCGTGGCCAAGCTCTACGGCTACTGGATCACGGTCAACTACCGCGAGGCCTACGGCATGTTCGCCTGCAACGGCATCCTCTTCAACCACGAATCCCCCCTGCGCGGCGAAACCTTCGTCACCCGCAAAATCACCCGCGGCACGGCGCGTATCGCCATGGGCCTGCAGAAGAAAATCTACCTGGGCAACCTGGACGCCAAGCGCGACTGGGGCCACGCCAAGGACTACGTGGAGGCCATGTGGCGCATCCTGCAGCAGGACACGCCCGAGGACTTCGTCATCGCCACCGGCGTGACCACCACCGTGCGCGACTTCGTCAGGATGGC
>NZ_MVBC01000043.1 GCF_002007105.1 Hymenobacter sp. CRA2
CCTTGCCACTGCGAGTCAGTAAGGGGTTGATAGCACTCAACCATAATGCGAACCGGAGCCTAGGAACTCCCGACGCAACTTACTGGCTCGTTTTTGTTTACTCCCTAGCCAATTCCCAAACAGGCTCTAAGTAGAAGAAAACTTAGCTTACCTAACCCCCTAAGCCAATGGCTCTTGTCCAAGTATATCTGCGATAATTACACAGCAATAGAAACTTATTATAAATCAGATATTTCAGCTAGCCTTCCTGTGTTCACACCAAGAGGCGCAAGAAGCATTAAAACAATTCTCACATATGGAGACTTTAGACGCTCCGGAGCCCTTAATTCTTTCGCAAAAATTTATGAAATAAAGACAGACATTGCAAAATACTACAACACTATTTACACCCACATTATTCCTTGGGTGTTACATACAAAAAAGACAGCAAAACAAAACAGAAATGACTATACATTAATAGGGAACAACCTAGATAAATTGATAAGGAATTGCCAGTCAGGACAAACAATAGGAATACCTGTCGGGCCTGACACGTCATTACTAATTGCAGAACTGATAGGTTGTTGGATTGACAAGGAATTGATAACAAGAATAGACAACTTAGTTGGCCACAGGTATAGCAGATTCACAGACAATGTAGCTGCTGGCGCTCCGCGTACGTAAGCGGCTGTATGCAAGCATACTCGATGGATTTGCGTCAGCGCGTGGCGCAGGCGCTGGCCGAGCCGGGCGCCCGGCAGGCCCAAGTGGCCGCGCGCTTTTGCG
>NZ_MVBC01000044.1 GCF_002007105.1 Hymenobacter sp. CRA2
CAGCTTTTCATAGCGTGTGGCCACGCGCCGGAACTGCTTGAGGCGGCTGAAGAGCCGCTCGACCGGGTGGCGTTGGGCATAGCGTTGCGCGTCGAAGGCGCGGGGGTGGCGGCGCTTGCGCCGGGGTGGGATGACGGCTTGGGTGCCGCGGCGGGCGAGTTCAGCCACGAGCGGATCCGAGTCGTAGCCGCGGTCGGCGATGAGCCGGGCCGGGGCCAAGCCCTGCAGCAAGGGCCGGGCCTGCGGCGCGTCGTGGCGCTGGCCCGCGGTGAGGCGGCAGCGCACCAGCCGGCCCCGCGCATCGGCCGCTACGTGCAGCTTGGTGGTGAGCCCGCCGCGGGAGCGGCCCAGGGCTTGCGGCCCGTTTTTTTGCGCGCGCCGCTGGCGTGCTGGTGCACCCGCACGCTCGTGGAGTCCACCAGCAGCGTGTGCAGGGCCGCTTCGTCCTGCACGGCTTCGAACACGCGCTGCCACGCCCCGGAACGGGCCCAGCGCATAAAGCGCGTGTACGTCGTGTGCCAGTTGCCGCGCTCGGCGGGCAAGGCACGCCACCGCGCCCCGTTGCGCGCCAGCCACAGCACCGCCTCCACAAACTGCCGGTTGTCCCGGCCGCGTCCGCCGCTCGTGCCCGCCCGACCCGGCAGCAGCGGCGCTAACCGCGCCCACTGCGCGTCCGTCAACATTTGCTCCATGTTTCAAGATAATCACTGTTAACACTTCCTAG
>NZ_MVBC01000045.1 GCF_002007105.1 Hymenobacter sp. CRA2
AAGTCTGGTGGACCTGAAGCTGGTGCTCGTCACAGAAGCCAGTTAGGGTAAAACAGGTAACTGGGGCTAAGTCGTAACAAGGTAGCCGTACCGGAAGGTGCGGCTGGATCACCTCCTTTCTGGAGCACTTTTGTTACGCTGACTGGATTTTTGTTCAACTGGCTTGAACCTGTTGTTTTCGCACTCGCTCAAATAATATTGTTGAGTAACGAGGATTCATTGCTACTGCAGAGTAGCGACTGAAGACCCGGGCTTGTAGCTCAGGTGGTTAGAGCGCGACACTGATAATGTCGAGGTCCGTGGTTCGAGTCCACGCAGGCCCACTCGCTTCGGCGTCCGGCCGCGGCGACTTGTACGACGGGGGATTAGCTCAGCTGGCTAGAGCACCTGCCTTGCACGCAGGGGGTCAACGGTTCGAATCCGTTATTCTCCACTCTTTACTCCCGGATGGCAGGCTTGCCTCCCATCCACTGCATCAAGCAACAGGCTTGGTACACGTTCTTTGACGTAACGGCTAGCAAACAAGAGAAAAAAATGCCAACTCGAGCAATCGAGGTGGCATCACACGAGCAAACGATAGACTCCTGATTACTCGGAGTCGACCGTTACGGAAGTAACGAAGGGCGCACGGGGGATGCCTAGGCTCTCAGAGGCGATGAAGGACGTGATAAGCTGCGATAAGG
>NZ_MVBC01000004.1 GCF_002007105.1 Hymenobacter sp. CRA2
ACCCCGGCGCAAGCGCCGCCACCCCCGCGCCTTCGACGCGCAACGCTATGCCCAACGCCACCCGGTCGAGCGGCTCTTCAGCCGCCTCAAGCAGTTCCGGCGCGTGGCCACACGCTATGAAAAGCTGAATGCGCATTTCCTGGCATTCATCCACCTCGCCGCTACCGTGCTCTGGCTGCGTGACTGTTAACACTTCCTAAGAACTGGCCTAAACTCTTGATTAGTCCGGTTTACCCGCGCAGCTCCCTTGGGCTCACCCCAAACTTCTTCTTGAACGCCGTGCTGAAGTGCTGCAGGGACGAATACCCCAGCTCAAAGGCCAGCTCGCTGGCCGTTTTCTGGCCTCCGATGAGCTGGGCCTGAGCTTCGAGCAGGCGGTAATCGGCGAGGTAACCGAAGACGGTCTGGCCGAACAGCTCCTTGAAGCCTTTCTTGAGCTTGAACTCGTTCAGGCCGGCGATGCGCGCCAGCTCGGGCAGGGTAGGCGGCAGGTGCAGGTGCTGAATGAGGTAGTCGCGGGCGAAGAGCAGGCGCTCCTGGTCGTACTCCGAGCGCACGAAGCGCCGGGGCTGGTGGCGCTCAAAGGCATCGGCTTGCAGGGCCAGAATTTCAAGGGCTTTGGCGTGGAGGAAGAGTTTTTTGAGCGGGCCCTGCAATCGGCATTGCAGCACCTCGCGGATAGCGTGGTGCAGGGCCAGGTTTAGCGTAAGGCTTTGCTCGCCCAGCACCAGCGGCTTGCCTTCGAGCATCCGCTCGGCGAAGCGGCGCAGCACGTCGTTGGCCTGCTCGCAGAGGCGCAAAAACACCGGGCGGGTAAACTGCACCATGAAGGTTTCGGCCTCCAGCTCCTCGTGGCGCTGCGTGCCCTCGAAGCCGGGCGAGTACATCAGGTTGTGCTGGTAAGAGCCCATGACCAGCGGGCGGCCCAGCTGCCGGTGCTCGAGAACGAGGCGCCCGCGCAGGTTGAACTGCAGGTGCACCACATCGAGCTGGGAGTACCACTCTTGGGTGCAGCACTCGCGTAGGTGCCAGCGGGCGTGGCCCAGCCGGATGCCATCGAAGTACCAGTGGGTGAGCGTGCCGCGGCCGGCGGCAAACTCCAGTTCGCCGGTTTGCTCCACCAGCTCGGGCACGTCGAAGTCCTGAGCCACGTGCGCGTTGCGGTGGATCAGGTGCTTATCCCGGGCGTCACGGACTTCGAAGGGCATACTGGTAAAGATAGAAGCTGACTGCGGTGGGCTGACACGGCTTCGCGTAAGGGTGACAAAGCCCTGATTGCGCGCGACATGCCCTTGGCGCGGGGTGACATGGCAGTCGTCGGCGGTGACATGGCACTGAACAAGCGTGACATGACTTCCAACGGGCGTGACATGCCCTTCAAAAAGCGTGACAAGGGCTTCAACAAGGGTGACATGAACCTTGACGAAGCTGACATGAGGTTCAACAAGGGTGACATGGAGTTCAGCGAAGGTGACATGAACCCTGGAGGGCACGGCAGAAGCTTAAGCCGGAAGGTGCCGGGTTGCGGCTGAAGCGTCTACTGGGTTGCGGGCCGGCACGCATACCAAGGGTGAGAAATACAAGGCCGCCGACGGCAAAGCTGCAGCCTGCGGCCCCGGGCTACGTTATAGCTGCCGGAGCCTGACTTACAGCAGCCGGAATTTTGGGCCGGTGGCCCCGGCGGTGGGGACCGAACGCCGGACGTGTGCTTACTTGGCGGGCCTGTTCCTACTCATCGCCCCGCCATGCTCCGCCGTTCTTTTTGTCTTGCCTCGTTCGTGCTTGCCCTGGCGGCCGGCACACCTACTCGTCACGCCGTAGCCGCGGGGCCGCCGGCCAAAAAGCCCATCGTTATTCTGTTTGTGGGCAACAGCTTCTTCCACGGTAAGTACCTGCCGGTGCTCAAGTACAATGCGGGCGCCATCAAGGATGAAAATTTCGGTCTGCCCAAGGAAGACCCGCGCTACGAGCAGTACGACCACGAGCCCGGCCCGTGGGGCGGCATTCCGGCCATCTTCAAGAAGCTCACCGACGAGGCGGGCCTGCGCTACGAAGTGCACCTGGAGTCCGTCAGCGGGCAGACGCTGCAGTTTCACTACGACAACGCCCGCTCAGTTATCGACCGCCCGGGCTGGGATGCCGTGGTGCTGCAGGAGTACAGCACGCGCCCGTTGCCGGCGCGCCGCAGCGGCAAGCCGGAGCTGTTTCAGGAGTACGCCACCCGCATCGAGCAGCTGGTGCACGCCCGCAACCCCGCCGCCAGGGTGTACCTCTACGAAACCTGGGCCCGCGCCGACCAGACGTACCCCACCGGGCGGCCCTATTCCGGTTTGCCCGTCGATTCGATGGGGCAGGACCTGCACGGCGGCTATTATGGCCTGGCCCGGCAGAACGGGCGCCTGGCCGGGGTAGCCCCGGCCGGCGACGCGTGGCTGCGCGCCATGCGGCAGGGCGTGGCCCTGCGCAATCCGTACAGCCCCGAAGCCGGCAAAGTGGATTTATGGGGCGAGGACCATTACCATCCCAGCAACTGGGGCGCTTACCTCAACGCCTGCGTGCTATTCGCTGAAATCACCGGGAAGAACCCCGCCAAGCTGGGGCGCCGGGAGCAGGCCGCGGCCGATCTGGGCATTGCGCCGGCGGTAGCCGCGCAGCTACAGCGCATTGCGTACGCGCAGGTAAAAGCAGGTCGGAAAGTCAAGTAGCGCTTGTGGGCTCTAGCTCTGTCATCTTGATTCCCTGTCATCCTGAGGCGCTAGCCGAAGGGCCTTGTCCCCGCAGAACGATAATCGTGAAGGCTGCATTTTCTAGTGTGGCAAGGTGCCGTGCGTACACCAGCCGAGGGATGAAAGTCAGCGAATTATGATTCTGAGGCGAAACTTCCGGCAGTCGAAAAATCCGGATTGTGTAAGTCGGGCTCCGAATGCTGTAACGTGCAGGGGCCGGGTACGGGCCACTTTTGCATCGTCGGGGTGGCAGTGGTCATCGGGCTGCTCCGGCGTGGCACCATGCTGGACCTGGAAATCTTTCGCACCACTGTTAATTGCCCTGTGGTGGCGGCCGCGCTGCGCGGGCAGCTACGGGCGCGGCTGCCTCGGGGCGCCCGCATCAGCTTTGATCTGGACGACTGCGACCGGGTGCTACGCGTGCATACGCCCGGCCAGCCGCTGGCAGTGGGGCAGGTGGTAGCCACTTTGCGCGAAAGCGGGTATTTATGCGAACCGCTTCCCGATTGATGACCGGCATTTATGGCTTCGTTCAAACAACTCCGCAACATGATGAAAGCTCAAGGAAGCGGCGTGCTGGTCTGCCGCGAATACCCCGTTTCGTCCTTTACCCGCCTGCACCTGAGCACCCGCGGCACCGTGGTGCTGGTAGGCGGCGCCGAGGAGCGCATAGTGGTGGAGTGCGACGACAACCTGCTGGAGCACCTGCAGGTGGTTAATTCGGGCCGCACGCTCTACGTCACGTCGGAAAACAAGCTGCGTGCCCCGGCCTTCACCGAGCTGCGCGTGACGGTGTACCTGCGCCAGCTCGATACGCTGCACTGCGCCTGCCAGGGCGACGTCGTCTGCGAGAATGTGCTGGTAATGCCGGCGCCGCTGGAAGTGAAAATCCTGTCGCAGGGCAACACCCGGCTACGGGTGCAGGCGCCCGCACTCAGCCTGAACATTGCCTGCGAAGGCGACGTGACACTGGCCGGCGAAGCAGGGGAGGTACAAATCAAAACCGCCGCGGCCGGCAACCTCGACGCCCGCGAGCTGCGCGCCCAGCACCTGCGGCTGCGCAACGCCTCGGCCGGCAACCTGGACCTGTACGCCGAGCAGACCATTAACCTGACGCACCTCGGCGCCGGTCACATCCACTACCGCGGCCCCGCGCGCCTCACCGATGTGCGTCAGTACGGCGCGGGCGAAATCCGGCACGTGGGCTAAGCCTCACCCATAGATGAGCATGATTTTCTGGGCGCCGTACTGCTGGTAGCAGGCCAGCGTTTGGCGCAGCGTCTGCAAGTCCTGCCCGAGCTGCCCGCTGCTGAGGTAGCCGCGGTCCTCCGGATACGGGTTCTGGGGCATCTTGGGCAGCTGGGCCAGCAGGTCGTAGGCCATGGAGGTATCGGGGCTGAGCAGGGTGGCCTCCAGTTGCTCGGTGGTGGCTTCCCAGTTGGTGGGCGTGCGGTGGTTTATTGCGCGGTAATAGTGCGGCTCTTCGGCCAGCCGCCGCAGGAACGCGTCTACCAGGGCTATAAAGCCCCCGAGGTCCTGCCAGAATTGGGGCTCGTCCTCGTCGTCGAAGTAGCCGTAGTGCTGAAACGCCGATAAGTCCAGGCCCAGCAGCCCGGACACCTGGGCCACCTCGCTGCCTTCGCCGTAGCCGCCCACCTGCTCGAAAAAGTAGGACAGGCCCTCGGGAAAGTCATTGGGGCAATCCAGCTCCCGGTCGGGCTGAATGAAGTAGTTCATTCCCATAATGGATGCGGTGTAGGGTGACGGTGTCGATGCGGCTCAAGTACGGCAGCGGGAAGCCGTTCGGACAAATCAGGGGAGATATTTCCGGCAGGCCCAGCCGCGGCGGCCATCCGTCGCTGCCCAAACGTATACACCCCGCCGCACTTCTTTTTCACATTCCTCTGCTTCGATGAAGTCGGCTATTCAGCACTTTCCGCCCGCGTATTTTGCCTGGGTGATGTCCACGGGCATCATTTCCCTGGCGGCCCATTCGCTGGGCATTGACTGGCTGGCCGACAGCCTGTTTTACCTCAATGCAGTGCTGTTTCCGCTACTACTGGCCTTGCTGCTGGCCCGAGCGGTGCTGTTCTTTTCTGCCTTTCGGCAGGAGCTGACCACCCACGCCAAAGGCCCAACCTTCCTGACCGTGGTAGCCGCCGCGGCCCTGCTGGGCAATCAGTTTCTATTGCTGCGGCACAACCAGGCGCTGGCCACGGCCCTCTGGCTGCTGGCCGCCGCGTGCTGGGTGCTGCTACTTTACGGCTTCCTGCTGGGTGTGAGCCTGACCGCGGAGAAGCCGCCGCTGGGGCAGGGCTTCAACGGCAGCTGGCTGCTGCTGGCAGTCAGCACGGAGGCCTTGGCGGTGCTGGGTGCCGGGCTGGCGCCGAAGTTGGAATGGGCATCCGTAGCCACCTTTGGAGCACTGAGTCTGTTTCTGCTCGGCAGCGTCTTTTACCTCGTGCTGATGACGCTGCTGGTCTACCGCATGGCATTTAAGCCGCTGGCAGGCGAAGAGGTCGGGGCCGCGTACTGGATCAGCGTGGGCGCCAGTGCCATTACTGTGCTGGCGGGCAGCAACCTGGCCGACGGCCTGCTGCAGGTGTCGGCCTTCTCGGGGCTGCTGCCCTTCGTCAAAGCTTACTGCGTGCTGTTTTGGGCCGTAAGCACGTGGTGGCTGCCGCTGGTAGCGGCGTTGCGCATCTGGAATCACCTGAGCACCCGGCCCGCCTTTGCCTTCAGCCCGACGTACTGGGCCATGGTATTTCCACTGGGCATGTACACGGCGGCCACGCTCAAGCTGGCCCAGGTCCTGCCGCTGCCCGCGCTGCAAAGCATTGCCACGTATTTCATCTGGCTGGCCGTGGCCGCGTGGTTGCTCACGGCCGGGGGCATGCTCTGGCACTTCGCCGCAGGTGTGCGGGCCGCCAAGTAGGTTGCCTTAGTCCACGATGAGTGCCTGCGGGGCTGCCTGCTTGATGCGGCTCAGCAGCCAGTCGGTTTGGCGGGTGGTGCGGGAGCTGCAAAACTCGCAGGTGGCTTTCAGGTCTTCGTCGCGCAGGGCCAGGGCCGCCTGGTGAATGACGGTCCAGCAGAGCTGCGCTTCCTGGGTCAGCAGCCACAGGTCGTGCAAGTCCCGAATCAGGCCCAGGCCGCCGCTGCGCGGGGGCGCAAACAATTGCTGTTTGAGCCGGCTCGGCTCCGAGCTGCGCTTTTCGGCGTAGCGCTGCAGGTAGGGCACCAGCTTGCCGCGGTGCTCCCGCGACCAGGCCGAGAGCTTCTGGCACATCTGCTCGATGTCGGGCTCGTCGTGGTGGTGCCGGGCTACTTGCTCAAACGCCTTGGTAATTTGTTTTTCGCTGTGGTCCAGTATGCCGAGGTAGTTGCCGAGGTGCATAGGAGTAGAGGCTTTGCGCTGCCTGCCTCGCAGCTATGGGGCGCGTAGCGCGGCGGACAGAAGTAAAGAGAACGGCAGAGTGCAGTACGCCGGCCGCCTTAGCGCGCCGCTATTTTGCGGATGCGCACGGCGGCGTACTTGAAGTGCGGCTGCTTGCTTATCGGGTCCCACTCCGTAAGGGTCAGTTCGTTGGCGGCGCGCTTGTCGGCCTCGGCGTGGTCCCAGTAGCCGTAGTGAAAGGGCATAAACACCAGGCCCGGCTCGATGCCGCCGATGCGGGCCGGCTCGGTGGCGTGGCCCCGCCGCGAGCGTACTTCCACCAGGTCGCCTTCCTCGATGCCATAGCGGGCCGCGTCTTCGGCCGAAAGCTGCACGAAGCCCTCGGGCGCGGCGTCCTGCAGGGCCCGGGCCCGGCCGGTTTTGGTGCGTGTGTGGAAGTGGTACACCACCCGGCCGGTCGTAAACCACAGCGGGTAGTCGGCATCGGGCTCCTCGTGAGGCGGCTCGTAGTCCGCCGCCTTGATGATGGCCTTGCCCTGCGGGTCGTGGGCCTTGTATTCCTCGGCCTGCCGCTCGGTACCGGTCACTAGGTCGTAGCCGTAGGTTTCGCAGTAGTCGGCGTGGGTGTTGAACTGGTGGTCGGTGTACAGGTGCGCGGCGCCGTCGGGGTACTGCTCGTTGCAGGGCCACTGAATGCCCGAGCCGCCGGTGAGCTTGGCGTAACTCATGCCCGAATAGTCGCAGGGGCGGCCCTTGCTGCACAGCTTCCAGGCTTCGAAGGCCTCCTCGGGCGTGGTCCAGGGGATAAGCGGCCGGCCATCCTGGTCCCGGAAATCCATGCGCCGGGCGTAGTCGAGGAAGATATCAAAGTCGGCGCGCGCCTCGCCCGGCGGCTCCACGGCCTTGTAGGAAATATGAACGGTGCGGTCGGTGTTGGTAAAGGTGCCCGTCTTCTCGCCCCAGATAGCCGAGGGTAGCACGATGTCGGCCAGCTGTGCGGTTTCGGTCAGAAACGCGTCCTGCACCACCACCAGCAGGTCTTCTTTCTGCAAAATCCGGCGGATGCGCGCCAGCTCCGGCATCGACACGGCCGGGTTGGTGGCCTGAATCCAGAGCAGCTTGATGGCGCCCGTTTCGCAGTAGCGCCACAGCTGCATGGCGTGGGTTGGCGGCGCCCAGTGCGGAATCTTGTCGGGGTGCACGTTCCAGAGGCGGGCCAGCTCCTCGATGTGGGCGGGGTTATTCCAGTTGCGGAAGCCGGGCAGGTCGCCGTCGGCGCCGCACTCGCGGGTGTTTTGCGAGGTCGGCTGCCCGTTCATCTGCAGAATGGCGTTGCCTTCGGTGCCAATCAGCCCCCGAATCAGGTGGATGTTGTTGATCTGCACCGCGGCGGCAGTAGCCTGCATCGACTGGTATACGCCCTGCAGCGCCGTCGACACCAGGGTTTTGCAGGTGCCGATGATGCGCGCGGCCGCCAGCAGCTGCTCGGCCGGCACGCCGCTGAGACGCTCCACGCGCTCGGGCGTCCACTTCTCCACCGTTTTGCGCAGCTCCGCGAAGCCTTCCGTGTGCTGCTTGATGAACTCGTGGTCAAGGTGGTCGGCTTCGATGAGCAGGTTGAGCAGCCCGTTGAGCACGGCCAGGTTGGTGCCCGCCCGCGGGGCCAGGTGCACGGTGGCTTTTTCGGCCGTGTAGGTGCGGCGCGGGTCGATGACGACCAGCTGCGGCGGATTAGGCCCGGCCAGCCGGTCCAGGATGCGCGCCCAGAGCACCGTTTGCTGCGAGGCCATGTTGTGGCCCACCAGCAGCACGGCTTCGGTGGTGTCCAGGTCGGTGTAGGAGCCGGGCTGCCCATCGGAGCCAAAGGAAATCTTGAGCGCGGCGGCCGCCGTGGCGGTGCACAGGCGGGTGTTGCCGTCCATGTGCGGGGTGCCCAGGCCGGCTTTGCCCAGCACGCCCAGCGTGTAGTAGTCCTCGATGAAAAGCTGGCCCGACGTGTAAAAACCGATGCTGCTGGCCGTATGCTGGCTGATTAGCTCCTTGGAGCGCTGCACCAGCAGGCCCATGGCCTCGTCCCAGCTGGCTTCTTCCAGCCGGCCGTTGCGCCGGATCAGCGGTTTGGTAAGCCGGGCGGGGCTGTGGTTGGCTTGCCAGCCGTGCAGGCCCTTGGGCCCCAGTCGCCCATGGTTTACGCGGTCCTCGGCGCGCCCTCGCACCCCCACGATACGGCCGTCCTTCACCCCAATATCCAGCCCGCAGCCGTTGCTGCACAGCACGCAGGCCGATTGCACCCAGTGGTCGGGCTCGGCTTCGAGGTGCTGGTCGATGCGTACGGGCCAGGGGCCGGTGTGGCCGGTACGGGGCCCCCAGATGTCGGCGATAGAGTCGCGCGTTTCCTGCATAGTGGCTGCTCGTTGGGCGGCGCTGCGGCGGCGGTTCCGGGGGCGGCAGACCAGAACGCGCACCATTGCGGGCCGCTTCAAGTGGGAAATCAGTGAACGAGGCTACTTACGCAAGCGGGTGGCTTTGGATTAAAAAGCGGTTAAAATCGGGGTGAAGCCAATAAAAAACGGCCGGGCTGCAGGCCCGGCCGTTTCGGTATGCTTTCGAATCCGAAGCAGTTAGCCTTTCAGCTTCTGCTCGATCAGGGCAATGATTTCTTTGTTGCCGCTGGCTTTGGCCGCGGCCAGCAGCGTGGCGCCCTGGCCATCGGCAGCCTTCACATCGGCGCCATTCTGCAGCAAAAACTCCACAATGGCTTTATGGCCTTGGCTGGCGGCAGCTAGCAGCGCCGTTTCCTGGCCCGCATCCTTGGCGTTGATCTGGGCCTTGTGCTGAAGCAGCGACTTGACAATGTTCAAATTGCCGTTGGTGGCAGCCGTAATCAGGTACGTCGTGCGGAAGCCCGGCATTACCTCAATGGGGGCGTTGGCATCGGCCCCGCCCGCGAGGAGCATCTCGGCGGCCGCGGCGTCGTTTTTCATCACGGCCTTAAACAAATCCTTGTTCGAGGTCTGGGCGGCGGCCGAGCCGAGCAGGCCCAGCGTCAGCGCAAACAGGAGTAGGTATTTTTTCATCTGCAACCAGAAAATGGCGAACGGGGAAGACCGTAAAAATACCAAACGCCTTGAAGGTGTACAAGCCTTTTGGCTGCCGGTGCAGATAAGTGCCGATAGGTCAGTTACAACGGTTTGAATGGTCCCAGCCCATTACTGGCGGGTCTGCCGCCAAGCAGGAGCAGTACCACTGGTACACGCGGCCACCTGGGCTTTTTGCCGCGCCGTTTGTTTCGCGCAGCGGTACCTGATTTCAGGCGGCAGGTTGCGACCAATACGTACGGCCTCTGGCAGCGGCAGCGGGCAACGAACGGTGCCGTTCAGGCCGGTTTCAGGCGGGCGGCCATGCGCTGGCCCACCCGTTGCGCAATGATGCTGGCCAGGATGATTTGCAGGGCGTGGTAGAGCATCAGCGGCAGCAGCAGCGCCCCCGAGGCGACGGTGCCGGCGAAAAGGATTTTGGCCAGTACCGAGCCGTGCACCAACGACTTTTTGGAGCCGCAGAACACGGCCGTAATCTGGTCTTCGGGCGCAAAGCCCAGCAGGCGGCTCAGCAGTGTTATCAGCCCCAGTACCGACAAAAACAGGGCGACCATGCCGGCGGCCAGGCCCAGCAAATCGGCCCAGCTGTAGTCGCGGAACACGTTGCGGGCAAAGGAGTCGCAGAACGAAGTGTACACCAGCAGCAGGATGATGCTTTGGTCGAGCTTGCGCAGCTGCCCCTTGTGGGCTTCGGCCCAGGCCCCGAAACGCTTGTGCAGCAGCAGGCCCAGGCCCACGGGTACCACCACCTGCAGCACCAAGTCCAGCACCATCGGGCCCAGGTTGCCACCGCCGGAGCCTGTATGCAGAAACAGGCTCACCCACAGCGGCGTCACAATCAGGCCGATGAGGCTGGAAATGCTGGCGTTGAAGATGGCTGCCGGCAGATTACCGCCCGCCACCGATACCATCACCACCGACGTAGACACCGTGCTGGGCACCGTGCACAGGTAAAAAATGCTGCTCCAGAGCGTCAGGTTTTGTGCTTCGGAGCCGGATAGTGGTCGGAGGGCCAGGCCGATCAGCGGGAAAAGCAGGAAGGTGGAGGCCTGCACCACGAGGTGCAGCCGCCAGTTGCGCATGCCTGTGCGCAGGCTTTCGGGGCTGAGGCGCAGGCCGTAGAAAAAGAACACCAACGCCACCCCGAAGGTCAGCAGCGAGTCCCACGGCACGGGGCTGGCGTCGCTGCCGATGCCGGGGCGCAGGTAGGCGAGGGTCACGGCCAGAATCAGGCCGAGCAGAAACCAGTCGATGCCGACGCGGGCCAGCGTGGCCACGAGGCGGTGGGAAGGGGCCGCGGGGGCCGCAGGGGTAGGCATGGGCAAAAAACGGCTTTTCCGGGCGCCGGTGGAGCGAACATACGCAGCTACTGGTCAAGCAACCGGGCAAGTCCGGGCAAAGTTTGTCCGCCGGGTAGGCGCGCGGCCCAGCCCAGCGTCAGACCAAACGGCCCGTCAGGCGCAGTACCAGCAGCCCGAAGGCCAGCAGCAACAGCAGCGAGATAAGCCAACTGGCCCAGGTGGGGCGCTCCGTCAGGGGCGGGTACAGGCCCAGCAGGCTGAAGGCCCCCAGCAGCGCCACCAGGCTCAGCAGCCGCGGCCAGGTGCTGTTGCCGTTGATCAGGTTCAGCACCACCACTACTGCCAGCGCGGCCGAAGCCAGCCAGTACATGGGACGGGTGGTAGGCGGGGCAGGATTGGGCATACGAAACGGACAATTAGCGGCCTGGAATGAAGAACTACGGGCGTACCCACTGGCAGTATACGCAGGCCGCGGCTGCCCCGTCGGGCCCAAGCGGCAGTGAACAGCCTTACGCCCTACCCAAGGCGCTTGAAAATTGGTGCCTGCCGGCGTCAGATACCGTGCCCGGCGCGGTGCGCCCGGTATCTTTGCCAGGCTTATGGAGTACCTCGACGCGACGTTGGCGCTGATCTGCGCTTTTGCCTTCCTGGCCGGTTTTGTGGATTCGATTGTGGGCGGCGGCGGGCTGATTCAGCTGCCGGCCATGCTGCTGCTGCTACCCGGCGTGCCGGTGCCCACCGTGCTCGGCACGGGCAAGGTATCGTCGGCGGCGGGCACGGCGGTAGCGCTGCGGCGCTACGCCGGGCGGGTGCCCATGCGCTGGCGGGCGGTGGGCGCGGCGGCCGTCACAGCGGGTATCTTTTCGTTTCTGGGCGCCCGGGCCGTGAGCCTGTTGCCCTCCGAGCTGCTGCGGCCGCTGGTGCTGGGCCTGCTGGTAGTTATTGCCATTTACACCTTCTGGCGCAAGGATTTTGGCGCCATCCACGCCCCACGCCTGCCCGAGCACAAAGAGCCGCTTTACGGCATTGCCATCGGCCTGGTCATCGGCTTCTACGACGGCTTTTTCGGCCCCGGCACCGGCAGCTTTCTGCTCTTCGCCTTCGTGGGCCTGTTCGGCTACGACTTCCTGAGCGCCTCGGCTTCCTCCAAGCTCGTGAACCTGGCCACCAACCTCACCAGCCTGGCCTACTTTGCCTACACCCGCCAAATTCTCTGGCAAGTGGCCCTGCCCATGGCCGCCTGCAACATGCTCGGCTCCGCGCTCGGGGCCCGGCTGGCGCTGAAGCAGGGCGTGGGCTTCGTGCGGGTGCTGTTCCTGGTGGTGGTCTGCGCGATTATTCTAAAGCTGGGCTGGGAGACGTTTAAGCCAATGCTGTAGTCCTGGAGAGGACAGCGCAAAGCTCCTACCTCGTTCTTCCGCCGCTGACTTCCCAGGCCCGGACGACACGCTGACCACTAGCACTGGTATTTAGTGAGGCCCCGGCACCTACGAAGCTCTGTCGGGATAACCACCGGAATAATTCCCAAACTACTTTACACGAGGCGGCCAGTCAGCGCGGCTTGATACAGGTCGCCAAGCTTCAGCGGCTTGATGCGGTACCGGGAATAATCCAAAAACAGGTGGGGCTCGGGGTAGAAATAGTCTTCGTAGACGAAGCCGGATACATCGATACCAAAGCGAACAGCCAAGTCCTTAACCAAGTCTTCCGCTTCCATTCCGGTCACGCCCATGTCCTCTTCAACGGAAGCCTCGGTTGTAAGCACCGTCGTTTCGCAGCTGGTTTGGGCAGCAACAAACAACTGGAACGAGGACCAGCTGATTCTGGGGGCAGAGGGGAAATGCGTTTCCACGGCAAGAAGCAAGGGCGCAATGCGATATATCGAGGCAATAGAAGTATAGAGGTAGCGCCAAGCTAAAGTTAAGCCCGCGCTTAATTTTCTCGCATGCTGCTTACTCGCAGGCTATTCGTCGCCGCGGCCGGGGGGCAGGCCGGGCACGGCGTTGCCTTGGCTGGCGGCTTGGCTCGGCACGCCCATTTTCTTCTCGCGGGCCTGCTGGTACTTGTTGAATTGCGCCGGCGACAACACGTCTTTCAGGAAGGTCAGGCGCGAGCTGCCGATGTCGTCGATAACGGAGTTGAGCTTGCGCAAATCGGTCTTGTACTGCACACGGGCCACTTCCACCTGCCGGATGCTGCGCTGGTTGATTTCCAGCACTTTCACTTCCTGCTGCGGGGTGAGGCCGAGGGCCTGCTTCAGGTTTTGCGTCAGGCTCACGGCCTGGGCCTGGATTTTGGCCTCATCGACTTTGGGCTCCGGCGCGCTGGTCGCGGCTTTCGAGCCTGCGGGGGCAGGTTTCGGCTTGGGTTTGGCGGCGGTGGTCTGAGCCAGGGCCGCCGGGGCGGTGGCCAGCAGCAGGCCGGCCAGCAACAACGTTTTGGGGAAGTTATTCATGGAAATCAGCATCGGCGAAGGCCCCGCCGGGTAGCGGGTACTTTGAGGCGGGGCACGAAAATAGCGTGCCAGTTTGCTCGGTGGTGCCTTAACGCAGGCGGCCGCCGGAATATTCCCCGACGGCCGGGCTTTTCCGAGGCGGCGTGTAACCTTTCGCGGTGGCTTGCATAGAAAGCAGCATGAAGCAGCAATCCTCCCGCAACTCCACCTGGCTGAAGGCCGCCGGCATCGGCGCCGCCGTGGCCGCAGCCGCGCTCTGGGCCAACCGCCGTGGCTCCTATGACCTGCGCGGCCGCGTCGTGCTCATTACTGGCGGCTCGCGCGGCCTTGGCCTGGTACTGGCCCGGCAAGCCGCTGCTGAAGGGGCCAAAGTCGCCATCTGCGCCCGCGACGCCGACGAGCTGGCACGTGCCCGGCAGGAGCTGGAAGCCGACGGCGCCCGCACGGTACTCACGCTGGTGCGCGACCTGTCCGACGAAGCCGCCGTGCGCACCATGGTGACGGAAGTGCGGGAGCAGCTCGGCCCCATCGACGTGCTCATCAACAACGCTGGCATCATCACCGGGGGGCCGCTGGAGCACATGGAGCTGCGCGACTACCAGGAAACCATGGACATTCACTTCTGGGCCGCGCTGCACGCCATGTACGCCGTGCTCCCCGAAATGAAAAAGCGTCGCCAGGGCCGCATCATCAACATCGCCTCGGTAGGAGGGAAGGTGTCGGTGCCGCACTTGGCTCCGTACTGCGCCAGCAAGTTTGCGCTGGTGGGCCTGTCCGAAGGCTTCCGCGCCGAGCTGCTGCGCTACGGCGTGTACGTAACCACCGTATGCCCGGGCCTGATGCGCACCGGCTCGGCCCGCCACGCCGTGGTGAAGGGCCAGCACGTGCTGGAGTTTGCCTGGTTTATGATTTCGGACTCCTTACCGGCCCTCACGGTAGGCGCCGACTACGCCGCCCGGCAGATCTGGAACGCCGCCCGCCGCGGCGACGCCGAGCTGATTCTGGGCCTGCCCGCCAAAATTATTTCGCTGCTGCACGGCGTGGCCCCCGGCACCGTGGCCAACCTGATGAGCTGGGTGAACCGCACCCTGCCCGACGCCACCGGCCCCGCCGGCGACGCGCGCCGCCGCGGGTTCGAGAGCGAGTCGCCGGTAACCAAATCGTGGGTTACGGGCCTCACGCGCAAAGCCGAGCGCGAAAACAACCAGCTTAACGACCATCCGCCGTACCCGGCTTAGGCGTCAGGAGCCGCTTAAGTCTGCCTATCGGGCAGAAGACTTCAACCTACCGCCCACCCGGCCGCGCCCGGGTGGGCGGTAGGTGTTTTTCAGAGCTTGACGGGAAACAGCTGCTCATCTACCTGCGTGCCCTGGCCGGCCACCCGGCACCAGTTGTTGCCCTGCTTGATAAACACTTCCAGACGCCGCACTTTGATGGCGACATCCTTACCAGCTACCTGCAGGCGCACATCCGCCAGCCAGTTGACTACCGCCGAGGTAGCGTTGTAGATGCGGATAATCTCGCTGCCTGGCACGACGCTCACGGACTTGAAAACCAGTTTTTCTTTCGCCTGCGCGGCCCGCCACTCCGCTTCCGAAAAGGAAATGTCGCCCTTAGGGCCCACGGCCACCATATCACGGCAAGCTGCGGCGGGGCGGTAGCCCCCGGGCTGATGCAACAGCGTGCGGATTTGCTGCCGCTCGGCGGCGTAGCTAAGCGTGTCCATTTGGGCGTAAGCGGCGGTGGTTACCGGCAGCAGGAGGCAGCTTATCATCAGGGCTTTCATACGTATCGGGTTGGGTTGGCCCGAAGCTACTGGCCCCGTAAGCAGAGAAATAGTATAAAAACGACGACTTCTAAATCCGCAGATCATCCTGCAGCGTCAGCGGCGCCGCCAGAATTTCCCGCGTGATGAGCTTAGGAGTGGTGCCTGCAAACTCCTTGAAATCCCGGATCAGGTGCATCTGGTCGTAATACCCGCACTGGTGGCTGATGGAAGTCCAGGTGCTGTGGGGCTGACGCACTTTCAGGCGGTAGGCCTGGGAGAAGCGAATGACCCGCGCAAAGAACTTGGGCGAGTAGCCCAAGACTTCCCGGCTTCGGCGCTCAAACTGCCGCAGGCTGAGGCAGGACAGGTCGGCTATTTTTTCGATGGTATCCGTCGGGTTGCCCTGGAGCATGCGCCGGATGCTGCGTTCCAAGGGACTGGCCGCGTGCTGCCCAAGTTTGCGCAGCAAGTAGCCTTCCACGATGTTTTTCAGGGCCAGCGAATGCCGCGCCTCCTGCAGTTGCTCATTCACCTGGCGTATTTCGCGGCCCAGCACATCGGTTGCGTCGAGCGGGCGGTCGAGCAGCTCCGGCATGGGCAAGCCCAGCAGCCGAAACAGCCCGCCGGGATGAAACGCCACGGTTACGAACCGGTGGTGGGCTCCCATGGCCAACTCCACCTTGGTGGTTTGCGGGCCGATGATGACGCAGGCCGGCAGGTCCGCAAACGCCTCGTTGCCGACGCGGCTGCGGGTAGCGTCGCCGGGGTAGAAATTGAGGCTGTGCTGGGGAGTGGGCGGAAACGGCGCACTCCGGCTGTAAGCTGGGCCGGGAGGGTGTACGTCCACGGTCATAATATGGCTCACGGCAGCGCGCAGGCACGGATGAACGGGGTAGTAGGTAGGGCTCATAACGCGAACCGGACTAGAAGTGCCTCCTAAAAGTAGCCGATAATCCAGTCGCTAAGGCAGTTGCTCAGCCGTCGGATAGCGGCTGTTGTCGCGGCATGCCCGCCCTGCCGCTGTAGTTGCAGGAGCCAACTACACGTAGCAGCGCAAAGAAAAACGCAACGCCCCGCGCGAAGACAACCAGCGGGGCAACTGCGCATCAGGCCTGGGCGGAAGCCCGGTAAGTGGTTGAAATAAAATTTAACCAAAAGCTTGGATGTTCCCAAACTTTTGCATCTTTGCCGTATGCTTCACCTCTGCCAGTCGCAGTATTATTATTACCGTCCCTGCCAGCCCACCGGCTTCGGCAGTGGTCGTGTATGCGCGACGGCACCCCGGAAGCAGACGATGTAACGTCTCACCAGGAACCGCTTCATACCCGCCCCTCTCCGATAGCCGGAGAGGGGCTTTTTGTTTTTCACGCTTCCCCAACCTCTTGTCAGCTATGACGACCCTCCAACAACACTACGACCAGTACACCGACGAAGACCGCCACGTATGGAAGCTTCTGTTTGAGCGCCAGCTCCAGGCCTTGCCTGGCCGCGCCGCGCCCGAGTTTATGGAAGGCCTGGCCCGCATCGGCTTCACGGCCGACGTGATTCCGGATTTCCGCCAAACCAACCAGGTACTGCGCCGCCTCACCGGCTGGGAAATCGTGCCCGTGCCCGGCATCGTGGACGACGCGGTGTTTTTCGGTCTGCTCGCTGCCCGCAAGTTTCCGGCGACTACCTGGCTGCGCAAGCTCTCCGAGCTGGACTACCTCGAAGAGCCCGACATGTTTCACGACGTGTTCGGCCATGTGCCGCTGCTCACCAACGCCTCCTTCAGCCGCTTCCTGCACCAGCTAGGGCACGTAGGTTCGTTGCACGCCTCCAACCCTGCCGCCGTGGAGCTGCTGGCGCGCCTCTACTGGTTTACGGTGGAGTTTGGCCTCATCCGCGACGCGGGCAGCGGCGAGGCGCGCATCTACGGTGCGGGCATCCTGTCCTCGGCCGGCGAAACGCGCTACAGCCTCAGCGCCGAGCCGCGGCGGCACAGCTTCAGCCCGGTGGGCGTGCTGGCTACCGCGTTTCGCAAGGACGTGTTCCAGACCGATTACTTCGTGGTCGACTCGCTGGAGCAGCTCTACGCTACCCTGCCCGAGGTGCAGCGCCAGTTGCGCGAGGCGCCGCTAGTGGCGGAGCTGGCGTAAGCAGCCGGGGTAGGCATTCCGCGCGAACGGCGGTGGGCAATAGCAGGCGCGAGCCTGACTATCTTCCCGCCGCCGTTTTTTTATTGAGTTGCCGTGACGTTTCCCGTTCAGCTTTCCTTAGGCCCCATCGCGCTACCGGCGCACTTGCTGTTCGAAGTGCTGGCGTATTCGCTGGGCTACCGCTTTTACAGCTATTTGCGCCGTCATACCTCCGACGCCATCAGTACCGATAACCGGCTCTGGATTTTCATCGGCGCCGCTGCCGGGGCCTTGCTTGGGTCGCGGGTGCTGGGGCTGCTGGAGCACCCGCAGGAGCTGTTGCACCCGCCCGGCGGCCCGCTGTATTATTTCACCAACAAGACCATAGTCGGCGGCTTTCTGGGCGGGCTCATCGGTGTGGAGTTGACCAAGAAGCGTCTTGGCGTCACGGCCTCGTCGGGTGATTTGATGGTGTATCCGCTCATCCTCGGTATGGTGCTGGGGCGCATCGGCTGCTTCCTCTCGGGCCTCGAAGACGGCACCTACGGCACGCCCAGCCAGCTGCCCTGGGCCATGGACCTCGGCGACGGTGTGCCGCGCCACCCCACCAACCTCTACGAAATCCTGTTCTGGCTGCTGCTCGGGGCCGCGCTCTGGCTGCTGGAGCGCCGCCGGCCCTTGCCCGATGGCTGGCGCTTCCGCCTGTTTCTGGTCTCGTACCTGCTGTTTCGCCTGCTGATTGAGTTCATCAAGCCCGCGCCGCCGCTGCCCGGGCTACTGCTCACTAGCATTCAATGGGCCTGCGTGGCCGGGCTGGGCTACTATGCGTGGCTGTGGGGCCGGGAAGCACGGACGCCGCAGCGCGGCGAGCCTGCTGCCCGCCCCGTAGCCGGAATGGAATGACCCTGTGGGCGCCATGTCCATGCGCCGTTATTTTCCTGGATGCTGCGCCTGGATCAGCCAAAGCAGTCTGGGCGAGCTATTTTACCACTAGCCTCAAGACCGGAAAAGGCCGTAGCTTGCGGCGGCCCCAAGCTCGTCCGGGGCCTTTCCGCCAACCTTATCGTCGTTGTATGAAGTTCGTTTCGCTGCCTGCCGCCACCTTTACCGCGCGCGGCTTGGTGCTCGTGCTCTGCTTTTGGTCCGCGCTGAGCTTCGGCCAAAGCAAGCCGTTGCCCGACAACGTGCGCCGCGCCAACCTCGAAGCGCAGGTAACGGCCATGGAGCAGGCCTTTATGCAGGCCGATTTCGAAACCTTTGCCGACTTCATGCACCCCGACGTGGTGCGCCTGGCCGGCGGCCCCGACGTGCTGGCCCAACAGCTGCGCAAAGGCATGGAGGAAATGACCACACAGGGCGGCAAGGTCAATAAAGTCACCCACGGCACGCCTTCGCGCATCGTGAGCGTCGACCGGCAGCTGCAGTGCACCGTGCCGCAGACCACCGAGTTTCAGCTCGCCAAGGATACCCGCACCGCGCAGTCAACGCTGCTGGCCGTATCTACCGACGACGGGCAGCATTGGGCCTTCCTCGATACGGCGGGCAAGGACTGGGAAACGGTGCGCCGCCTGGTGCCCAGCCTGAGCCGCGAAATCGTGCTGCCGCAGCAGAAGTAACCCAGTGAAGATGTAGGCGCAAACCCTGACGAGACGTGCAGCGTGATAAGAACCTGTTGGTGCAGCCCGCCTTTCTGCTTGGTTTGGCCGTGCTCTTGCTGAACGACGGGTACGGGAAAGCTGCCTTTCCCGGGCTCATCACCGGCAAGCTCTCCGATGTGGCCGGGCTGCTCATCTTTCCCGTATTCGTCGCCTACGTAGTGCCGGCTGCTCAACGGGTAGCCGTGCCGCTCACCGGGCTAGCTTTTCTGCTGTGGAAAACACCGGCCGTCACGCCCCTTATCGAAGCCTTCCGCGCGTGCACAGGCTTGCCGTTGCAGCGTACCATCGACTATTCGGACTATGTAGCACTGCTTGTGCTGCCGGCCGCGCAGCAGCTGATTAGCCGAAGGAGGGCGGGGCCGGCGTGGCCCGCAGGCTGGCTGCAGCTGAGCCGGGCCGTAGTAGGGCTGGTGGCGGTTGTTGCCTTCAGCGCAACCAGCCTGCCATATGCTTCCGCACCGAGTGGTTCGGTGCTTATCGACGAAACCTACGCCCTGAAAATGAGTCAGAAGCAGTTGTTGGCCCGACTGGCGCAAATGGGCTACCCGGCGGTATACAAGCAGGATACCGTGGCCGACCACCCGGCTGTGCTGCGCTACTACCAAGTCGACAACGTGGCGCTTAGCCGTTGGCTGCCCGAAGCGCATGATACGTTGGCCAATATCCGCTTCCAGGTGTATACTCTGGCCAGCAAACCCGACAAATGCTATCTGAAGCTGCTAAATGTGACTTTTCGCGGCACGCCTAACATCGACGACTGGCGGCTGCTGAGGGCCCTGAGCCGGCGGTACGAGAAGCTATTCGAGGGCCGCGTGGTGCGCCCATTGCGCCAGCAGCCCTGAGCGCTCAGACTCGCCTTGTATCGGCGGCGCCTGTAGCGTCCAGAGCCGGCAGGCATTTCGTAGGCCGCGGAAAGTTGCTAGGTTGCGGCCGGTCCAGCTTTCCGCCGATCTACTTCTGCCGCATCATGCCCGAACGCCCCTATACCTACTACGACTTCACCCTGAGCCTGTGCCCGCACTGCCTGCGTCGCGTAGAAGCCAAAATTGTCTTTCAGGACGACGCGGTATACATGCTCAAGCGCTGCCCCGAGCACGGCCGGCAGAAGGTGCTCATCGCCTCCGACGTGGAGTACTACAAGCAGATTCGCAACTACGTCAAGCAAAGCGAGGTGCCGCGGCGCTTCAACACAGCCACTCATTATGGCTGCCCCTACGACTGCGGTCTGTGTGCCGACCACGAACAGCATAGCTGCCTTACCGTGGTGGAAATCACCGACCGCTGCAACCTGACCTGCCCCACCTGCTACGCCGAAAGCAGCCCCACCAACGGCCGGCACCGCACCCTGGAGGAAGTAGAGCAGATGATTGACACCTTGGTGGCCAACGAGGGCGAGCCGGACGTGGTGCAGATCAGCGGTGGGGAGCCCACCTTGCACCCGCAGTTCTGGGAAATTCTCGACATGTGCAAGCGCAAGCCCATCAAGCACTTGATGGTAAATACCAACGGCGTGCGCCTGGCCAAGGACGAAGAATTCGTGGCCCGGCTGGCTACCTACATGCCGGCCTTCGAGGTGTACCTGCAGTTCGATTCGTTTAAGGAAGAGGCCCTGCGCCAGATGCGCGGCCGCGACCTGCGCGCGGTGCGGCTCCAGGCTCTGGAACACCTGAACAAGTACAACCTGAGCACCACGCTGGTGGCTACGCTGCAGAAAGGGCTCAACGACGACGAAGTCGGCCAGATCATCGACTTTGCGCTGCAGCAAAAGTGCGTGCGCGGTGTCACCTTCCAGCCCACCCAAGCGGCCGGCCGCCTCGACCACTTCGACCCCGTCACCGACCGGTTTTCGCTCACCGACGTGCGCACGGCCATTCTGGAGCAAAGCCCGGTGTTTTCGGCCGACGACCTGCTGCCTGTACCCTGCAACCCCGATGCGCTGGCCATGGCCTACGCCCTCAAGCTCGACGGCGAAGTATACCCGCTTACGCGCTATATCAAGCCCGCTGAGCTGCTGCAGAACTCGCGCAATACCATCGTGTTTGAGCGCGACCCGCGCCTGCAGGGTCACCTGATGCGCATGTTCAGCACGGCCAACACCGTCGATACTGTTACGCCGGAGCTCAACCAGCTGCTGTGCTGCCTGCCACTGGTGCAGGCGCCCACCCTGCGCTACGAAAACCTGTTCCGCGTCATCATTCTGCAGTTCATGGACGCTTGGAACTTCGACGTGCGCGCCGTGAAGAAGTCCTGCGTGCACATCGTCTCGAAGGACAACAAGATCATCCCCTTCGAAACCATGAACATCTTCTACCGCGACCAACCCAAGCAGGAGCAGCTGGAAATGCTGCGCGACATTCCCGTGCTCTAGCCCATGCAGCCCACGCCTTCGCCGCCGCGTAACTACTTTGGCCGGGTGCTGCTGGTGCACCTGATTCTGGTATTGCTGATTCACGTCGGGCGGCAGCTGTTGTTCGACGACCCGGAGCGCACCACTATTTTCTTCGTGCTGGTGCTCATCGCAGTCCTCGATGCCGTGTGCTTCTTCGTTATGCTGGTAACCGGGCGCTGGCGGCAAGGATTGGCCTACGCCGTGGCCGCGCTGCTGGTGTTCCTCATTGGCTTCGGCGACTGTGCCACGCACTTTCACCTCGGGCCCATGAACTGAACAGCGCGCAGCTCTTCAGCCGCTTACGCTTTATGAAGCATCCCACAGCCAGCATTATTGCCTCAACCTGCTGCTGATCCTGGTGAAGGCGGCCTTGGCGTACTACGCCAACGTGCCGGCCGGCGACGCGGCAATGGTGTTGTTCCTGTTGTTGGTGCCGCTGTGGCTGCTCAATGGAGTGGCTCTGTTCGTGAGCATGTTTCTGCTGCCGCGTTGCCGGCCTTACTTTCAGGCCTTGCTGCTGTCCACTATCCTGATTCTTGTTATCGGGCTGGGAATGTGCAGCTTTTCCCTGTCGCGCCCGAATGTCCACTAGCAAGTCTACACTATGCTTTCACCAGTCAACCGCCGTATTCTGCGCCAAAATCTGCTCATGCTGCTGGCTGGGGCCGTGGTGTTCGGGGCGTTTGCCAAGCTAAGCGGTGGGGCCAGTCTGGCTTTCTTTGGCTTGCAGATTCTGCTGCAGGCGCTGGCCAATGCCACGCTTGGGCTGCTGGACTCTTTTGGCCAGACGCAGGGTAAGGCTGCGGGGTATTGGTTGAGTGCTTTGCTGGTGCTCCTTATTGGGCCCGGGTCCTGCGCGTTGGTTGGCGTAACCCTGTATTAATCTGTTGTATACAAAGCAAAACGCCCGACTGCAAAGCAGCCGGGCGTCACCTGCTGGGTGGAGCCAGCAGGACTTGGAAAAACGTGGAATGCTTAGTGCGCGAACGTCGTCACGTAGGTGACGGCGGCAGCACCTTCGCCTTCGCTGAACTTGAGGCGCAGCGAGTTGGCAGAGAGTTCTTCTACCGAGTAAGTACGCTCGTAGGAAGGCAGCTTCACCGTCAGGGACTTGCCATCTTCACTCAGCTGGTAAGAGCCGGACAGCTGCTGGGGCTGGTCGGCAGTGGCTTTGGTAGCACCCTCGTCCTGCACGTAGCGGCCGTCGGTGGTAAATTGGGTCAGGTTGTCGCGCTGCGTGGATTTCAGGCGGGCGAACAAGCTAACGGTAGTGGCTTCGGCAGCGCCCTCGGCTTTGCTCGAAGTGGACAAATCGGTCAGGTGCCACTGGCTGCCGGTAAGCAGTTGCTGCGGCGTCTGCTGGGCCTGCTGCGCGGCGGCTGCGGCCGTCGGCTTCGCTACATCTTCCAACTCTTTCTCACACGATGCCAGACCAACTAGGGTCAGCGCCAGGCTCAGGTAAACGGGCAGTTTCTTCATGAAAACAGGTAAGGGGTTTGGTGAAGAACTCGGGCAACTCGCCCGATTTGGCGTTTTTTGTCTTTCAGTACACAATCCAACTTCACGTCTGAGGCTAAGGTGGCTAGCCCTGCGTTGGCGTCACAATGCTAAACTACTAGGTATGGTTCGGATTATCGCGGAAAAAGTCAATAATTCAAACATTAACCTCGGAAAATTCAATACAATTTTATATTGTACTTTTGATTGTGGAGAAAATGCAAAAGCCGCTTACGCAATGCGCAGAGCGGCTTTTAGTTAGCTGTGGTTTGTAGTGATAGGAGCTATTCCTCTTTCTGGCAAATGGGACAGAAGTACGTAGCGCGTCCACCGACATACTTTTTTACAATTGGCTCTTGGTCGTTTGGGCAGAGCTTGTAGGCCTCCGAGCCCGTCACCGGGTATGTATCCCACTCCCGGGCATGTATAATAAAGGAGGTCGGGAAGTGGCGGTAATTGGCCTCCTGTTCGATGGCCGTCGTTAGCACTAGCCCGATAGCCGCGTGCAGGTGCCCGACCTCCGCGGGCGTAAGCGAGCAGGCCACCCGCTCGGGGTGCAGGCCGGCCTGAAACAGCACTTCATCTACTATCCAGTTGCCGAGGCCGGCGGTGAGCCGTTGGTCGAGCAACAACGGCTTGATGAGTGTTTTCCTGCGGGCCAGTGCTGCAGCTAGTTGCTCCGGCGTCAGCGCCAGCGCGTCGGGGCCCAGTTTCTTTTGCTGCTGAAACACCGCCACGCTATCGGCCAGGCGGATGCGCCCAAACTTGCGCGGATCGATGAACGCCACGCGCAGGCCGTCGGCCAGATGCAAAGCCACGCGGGTAAAACGCGGCCGGTCGTGGTCGTCGCGGTAGGCGCCCACGTCGCCGGTCATGCCAAAGTGCAGGGCCAGCACCTGGCCTGAGGACAACTCCAGAAAACAATTCTTGCCGAGGCGGCGCGTGGCCGTCACAGTAGCACCCACCACGGCCGCGCGCAGGCGGGCTTCTGGCTCGGCCAGCACGTGAGCATCCAGTACTTCAAACTGCACAATGACCTGATGAAGCAGCAGGTCGTCGAGAAAGCGGCGGTAGGTTTCGACTTCGGGTAACTCGGGCACGAGAGGAAAGATAAAGGTGACAGGGCGCCGCTGGGCAGCGCTGGGCTACTGCATACAAAGCTGCCCAACCGCGCGGCCAAGCTCAGCCGTAGAGCAAAACCCAACTGCCAGCCAAACGTTCCCGTAGGGCCGTTGCCTATACCGTCAGCCGCCCTTCTACCAGTACCACGCCGGTGCCACCTATCTGCACTTGCTCCACGATGCCGTTCTGGCTCTGCACGTTCACCTGCACCGCGCCAGGCCGACCCAGCCAGTGGCCTTGTTCGGCTACGTAGGTGGTGGCCGTCAGATACCCGTGATGGTGCAGATAAGCTGCCATGGCGCCGGTAGCAGAGCCCGTTACCGGGTCTTCCAGAATGTCAGGCGGCGTGCCGAAATGGCGGGCAAAGGTGCTGCCCAGCGGCGTGGCGCCGCCCAGGCAGAATAGGTGCGGGCTGAAAAAGTCGCTGGCGGCGCGGTAGCGGGTGTACGCCGCGGCTTCTGGGGCCTGTGCCCGGCGCAAAGCGGCGTGGTCGCGCAGCAAGACCATCAGCTGCGGCGTGCCCGTGCTTACCGTTTGGATGGGCGCACCGGGCAATAAGTCGTCCAGTGTCAGGCCAAACAGAGGCAGCACCGCCGCGGGCTCGTGCAGATGGCCAAACACCGGCCGGCGCTGCGTCATGGTCACTTGCAGCGGCTGCCCGTCAGTGCCCGGCGCAATGGCTACGCTGATCGGGCCTTCCAATAATTCAAACGACAGCTGCTGCGGGCCGCCCTGCAGCGACACCACGCCCGCGTGTACCAGGGCCACCGCTGTGGCAATGGTGGGGTGGCCGGCCAGGGGAATTTCCTCGGCCGGCGTGAAGTAGCGCACGGCCACGGTGCCGCCCTGCTGGCCCGCCGCACAAAGGCCCTTTCCGACTGGTTGAACTCGCGCGCCAGCCGCTGCATCTGCTCCGGTGCCAAGTCGTCGGCCTCCAGCACTACGGCACAGGGGTTGCCACCGAGCGGCTCGGTAGTGAAAGCATCGACGAGAAGAAACGGGTAGGAACGAGGCATAGAGCAGTAGAATGACGCCGCAAATAACGCCGCTGCCCTCCATACGGCGCCGATTTCGGCTGCTAAGCCAAATAAAAAGCCCGCCCCGGGGAATCGGAGCGGGCTTTGAAAGCGAAGGGTAGGCCGTTACGAGGGGTCGGTCAGGCGGCCAATCTGCTGACCTTGCGGGTTATAGATGCCGCCTTGGGCACTCACGTACAGGCGGCGCTGCTGCCCGTCGATGAGCACAAACGGGAAATCGGAGCTGCCGGAAGGAGTCAGGCGGCCTACCACCGCGGCCGTGCGGTCGTTGCGGTCCATGCGCACCACGTTCAGGCCCTTGGTCACGTACAGCGGCTGATTGGGGCTGTCGCGGAAGGTGAGCTTGCCCACAATGCTGATGTTGCTCTGCGAGGCCGGCTGCGCCTGCATGGGGCGGGGCGTAATGGCCAGCGGCTGCGCCGAAGGCACGGCACTGGTGTTGCTGGTCAGAATCTGCTGGTTGGCCTGCTGCCAGCCCCGGCCGATGGCGGCCAGCCGCGTGGGGCGGCCCGGGTGCGTGCGCGAGTCGTAGTCCTGCGACACGACGGCCAAGGCCGTCTGAGATTCGGCCAGACTGGCGCCCATCTTGCGTAGCACAAAGCCCGAAAACTCATCGGCTTCCAGCTCATCGGCGGGGTTAGAGCCGCCGCCCTGCAGGGTGTGGCCGTTCAGGTGGTGGCCCATCTCGTGCGCCAGAATGCTGATGCCGGCCCAGTCGGTGTGGCCGGCGCGGTTCACGGCTGCCACAAAGTTGGGGTTATATAAAAGGTAGCGCTTGCCGCCGTACACGACGGCCGCAGCGTTGTCGACTTCGGTGGTGGCACGCAGCTCAAAGCGGGGCTTCAGGCCCACTACGTTCGTGATTTCACGCAGCACGTCGCGCTGCGGAGCCGGCTGAGCAGCCATGGCCGAACCGCCCGTCAGCAGCCCCAGGGTGAGGAGCAAACTAGCCAGCAAGCGGCGAAAGATGCGGGGGTGGTTCATGAAAAAATCCTTTTGGTTCGGAGTACTGATACGCAATTTTACTGCCAAGTTTGGCAACGCAAGCTTGCTGGCAGAAGCTATTAGTATAACGCCGGAAGGCGTGTTTTTCGTTTAAATGCCGCCTCGATTTGTCGAGGGGAATTCTGCTGTGCGCTGACTTGTTGCAGCTTTACCGCAAGCCAAACGGCCGGTTTTTCGCGGACAAATCCAACGCCCAGCTTCATGAAGCAGCTTACGCAACTTGCCTTGTTAATGATGTGCGTATTGGGCGGCCTTGCGGCTCAGGCCCAGGAAGCCTGCATGTTGGTGCCCTTGCCGCTGGCCCAGCGCACGGCCGCTGCTACGCTGGTGGTCGAAGCCCGCGTAACGGCGCAGCAGGTCGTGGAAAATGCTGGCGGCAACATTTTTACCCTCAACCGGCTGGAAGTATACAAGGTCTTCAGCGGGCAGCTACCCGCCGGCGTGCAAGTGACGGAGCCCGGCGGTACTCTGGGGCTGCGGCGCGAAGTAGTATCTGCTACAGCTAATCTGGCCGTTGGGCAGCAAGGGCTGTTCCTGCTCGAGCCCGACCCGGTCGGGCCGGACCGCAGCGCCTTCCGGCTGGTGGCGGGCCCGCAGGGGCTGATTCGCTACGATACCGGCGACCGTACCGCCGCCGATCCGTTTGGCAAGTACCGCTCCATCGAGAATGAGTTGTACCCGGCCGTGGAGCGGGCGACGGGCCGGGCCGGCCGGCAGCTAAAGGCCAACGCCTCGCTGGATGCCGCCCCGGTAGCCGCACGCGCCAACGCGCCCGTTATCAATGGCTTTTTGCCCGCCAGCCTGCCGGCCGGTACCGGCGCTGTGCTTACCATCAACGGCTCCGGTTTTGGGGCCACGCGCGGGGCCGGGCGGGTAGAATTTCCCAACGCCGACGCGGGTGGTTCGTCCTACATAGCAGCCAACAGCACCGATTACGTGCTGTGGGCCGATACCCAGATTCAAGTGCGGGTGCCTTCCGGTGCCGGCTCGGGCGCCTTTCGGGTCACAACCGACGCTGCCGCAACTACCACTAGTCCCAGCGCGCTGGCCGTTGTTTATGCTTACAGCAACATCGATACGCCTCCCGCGCGAGCCCGTTTGGTGAATGACGACGGGCAGGGCGGCTATACGCTGAACTACGACGCCGACTTTGCCGCCAACACGGCCGCGCGGGGCGCTTTCGAGCGGGCCCTCAACAGCTGGAACGCGGCCACACGCCTGCCCATGCGCATCGGTGCGCTGGCTACCAACAGTGTAATCAGCAACGATGGCACCAACATCGTCCGCTTTGACGCTGGCGCTACCTTGCCGACCAACGTGCTGGGGCGTACGACTTCCTACTACCAAGGCTGCATTCCGGGTGGCAGCGGCCCGGCGTTTTGGAAGGTCTCCGAAATCGACTTCAATTTTGCCCGCCCCAATGCGGGTTCCGGTGGCGTCAACTGGAACTTCGGGCCGCAGGCGCCTACCTCCGCCCAGTACGACTTCGAGAGCGTGGCGCTGCACGAACAGGGCCACGCTCACCAGCTAGGCCACATCATCCGCCCCACGGCCGTGATGCACTACGCTATTGCCAACGGGCAGCTGGCGCGCACGCTCAGCGCCGACAGCGACATTCCCGGCAGCCTGGCCGTCATCGATTTCAGCCTGAACAGCCTCAATCCCTGCGGCGAGGCGCTGATTCAGCTGCTGAACGTGGTGCTGCCCGTCGAGTTGGTCGGCTTCGCGGGCCGCTACGAGTCGGCCCTGCCTGGCGTACGCCTGAGCTGGACTACGGCCACCGAAACGGGCAGCGCCTACTTCGCCGTGCAGGCCGCCGACGCTCCCGCCGAAGCCGCGTGGCAGGACGTAACGCGCGTACCCGCCGCCGGCAACAGTACCGCACGCCGCAGCTACGAAGCCCTCGACTCACGCCCCCTGGCTGCTGGCCAAACGCGGTATTACCGCCTGCGGCAGGCCGATGCCGATGGGCGCGAGTATTTCTCCGACGCGGTAGCCGTGACCGGAGCCGTGGCGCTGCTGGAGCTACAGACCTTCCCCAACCCCGTAGCCGACGTACTGAGCGTGCGCGGGCCAGCCACCGAACAGGCCGGCTCGCTACAGCTGACGCTGACGGATGCCGCCGGCCGCCGGGTACGCGAGCTGCGCCTGCCAGCTACCACCACGGCCGTAGAGGTGCCCGTTGCCGATCTGCGCAACGGCCTTTACCTGTTACAGTGGCGCACGGCCGGCGGGCAGGTGCTGCGCAGCCGGGTGCTGGTGCAGCACTAAACCGGCTGTTTGGCAGTCTGCGAAGCTCCGTTGGTTGCCAGCGTAGCCGGGCGGTGCCGCTCGCCAATCTGCTGGCGCCACATGGCGTAGTACAATCCTTTGCGCGCCAACAACTCGTCGTGGCGGCCGGCTTCCACAATACGGCCGCGCTCCAGCACGTAGATGCAGTCGGCGTGCAGAATGGTGCTCAGGCGGTGGGCAATGAGGATGGTAAGGTGGCGCCGCGTGGCCGACAGGTCGCGCACCGTCCGGCTGATTTCTTCCTCCGTGAGCGAATCCAAGGCGGAAGTAGCCTCATCAAATACCAGCAGCGTAGGGCGCCGCAGCAGGGCGCGGGCAATGCTCAGGCGCTGCTTTTCGCCGCCCGATACCTTCACGCCGCCTTCGCCGATGACCGTATCCAGCCCCTGCGGTGCCCGGCGCAACAGCGAATCGGCTGCCGCCTCGTGCAGGGCGCGCAGGCATTCCTCGTCCGTCGCCTGCGGGGCCACGAAGCGCAGGTTGTCGCGGATGGAGCCGGCAAACAACTGCGGGTCCTGCGTCACGAAGCCGATCTGCTCGCGCAGGGCGTCGAGGTCCAGCGCCGCGCCGGGCACGTCGTTGTAGAGGATCTGGCCCTGCGCGGGCGGGTACAGGCCCACCAGCAGCTTGACCAGCGTCGTCTTGCCCGAGCCCGACGGCCCCACGAAGGCCACCGTCTGGCCCAGCTCCGTGCGGAACGAAATACCGTCCAGGGCGGCCGTATTCGCCGTGAGATGGCGGAAGTGCACGTCGTCAAATTCCAAGGTGCGCAGCTCACCGATGGCTTTTGGGGCGGCCGGCTTTACGTCGCGCGGCGTGGCCAGAATCTGCTGGAAGTTAGCCAGCGAGGCTTCCGTTTCGCGGTAGATGTTGATGATGTTGCCCAGCTCCTGCAGCGGCCCAAAGATGGCGAAGGAGTAAATGAACAGCGAGAAAAAGTCGCCCATCGAAATGCGGTGCTGCACCACCAGAAACAGCAGCAGCAACAGGATGCCGCTGCGGAGCGTGTTCACGAAAGTGCCCTGCACGAACGACAACGAGCGGATATAGCGCACCTTCTTCAGTTCCAGCTGCAGAATGCGCCCCGTGGTGGCATTCAGGCGCTCGGTTTCCTGCTGCGCCAGCCCCAGGCTCTTCACCAGCTCGATGTTGCGCAGGCTTTCCGTGGTCGAGCCGGCTAGCGCCGTGGTTTCGGCCACGATGGTCTTCTGCACCACCTTGATTTTCTTGCTCAGCAGGGAGCTGACAATGCCCAGAATCGGGATGGTCAGGAAGTACGCCGGCGCAATGGGCCAGTACACCTTCAGGGCGTACCACATCACGAAGATGATGCCCACCACGGAGGTGAAAAGGACGTTGACGAAGTTCTGGATGAGCTTCTCCACGTCGGAGCGCACCTTCTGCAGCTTGCCCAGCGTTTCGCCGCTGCGCTGGTCTTCAAAGACCTGGTAGGGCAAATCCAGCGAGTGGCTCAGCCCGTCGGAGTACATCTGCGCGCCCAGCCGCTGCGTGATGACGTTGACGAAGTAATCCTGAAAGTTCTTGGCAATGCGCGACACCATGGCCACGCCCATGGCCTGCAGAATCAGGATACCCGCGCCGCCGGCCAGAAACTGGGCAAAGCTCGGGCGCAGCGTGCTGCTAAGCGCCGGCGTAACGTGCCGGTCGATAATCTGCCGGAAGATATAAGGGTCCAGCAGAGAGAAAATCTGGTTGATGGCGGCCAGCAGCAAGGCCAGCGCCAACAACCCCCAGTACTGGCGTAGGTAGCCGAACAGCAGTTTCATGAAGGGGTAGGAAGGGGAGAGCAGACCCCGAATAACCACCCATGCCGCAAGATGTTTTTGCTCCGGTTAAGGGCTTACGCTGGCTCTTCATCGGCCATTTCCGGGCGAGCCTCCGGAGCTACATCGGCAAAGGCCTGCTGCACGGCCGCCGAAGCCGGGCTAAACACTAGCCGCATCGAGCGGCGGCCCAGGCGTTTCTGGTAGCGCATCAGCAGGTCGCGGGCGGCGGTGGGCAGGTGATGCAGGCGGCTGCAGTCAATCCAGACGCTGGTTTTGCCGCTGCGGCAGGCTTGCAGCAGGCAGCGGGCCAGGGTATCGGCCGCCGTGCCAGCCGAGGGAGCAGGGCTATCGGCCAGCAGCAGCACGTAGCGGTCGGGGAGGATTTCGTGGTAAACGTCCATGGGAATGCAGAGAACGGGCCCGTAGCGGGCGCTACGGCAACCTCTCATACGTGCAGCAACGCAAAAAGTGAAGGGCTCGGCTAGCCGGCTCGGCAGCCCCACTGACCGCACCAAGCTCCACCGTACGACGCCGCCTGATGGGGTTGGCAAAATCAGTATTTGTACGCCCGGCAAAATCAGTATATGCCCAACAGTAAGCTGGAAGAGGCCGGCGTTACTTTGCCTCAGTGGGCTGCCTGTCAAATGCGGCAACTGACGTAGCTTCAGGTGTGGTGCTACGTCGAGACAGGCAGCCCGCTTTTTTTGCTTCGGGCCGAGCTAGCCAGCCCAATGAAGAGGGGAGGCGCCATCGGCGTAGAAAAATTTCCGCCTGAAAATCAGCGGAATTTTCAGTTAGAAGGACTTTTTTTAGCCTAGTGTATTGCGCTGAATGATGCTTCAGCTATCTTTGCACCATCAAACGACAACGGTAACGCGAAAGCGACTAATCTGGTCCGTTCGTCTAGGGGTTAGGACTGCAGATTTTCATTCTGCCAACAGGGGTTCGATTCCCCTACGGACTACTTCGCTGTCGTTTGAACCTGGTCCGTTCGTCTAGGGGTTAGGACTGCAGATTTTCATTCTGCCAACAGGGGTTCGATTCCCCTACGGACTACAACAATGCGAAACGCCTTCGGAAACCCCGAAGGCGTTTCGCGTTTATGCTCATTGGGCTCTTGGCTGCGTGGGGCCACGGCTAAGCCGGAGGAATCTTGAAACGCAGCCCCGCTAATAAAGCCTGCGCGGCATAGAACCATCGGCGCTGTCGGCGGTTGGTAGCAAGCTTGCCGCGGGCGAGCCGGGCATTGCAGGCCGGTGTTGGCATTTGTCCCTGAGCCGTGTACCTTCGCCCGCGCATTCTCCTCCAATGGCCCGGAGTGTTGGGGCCGCTAACCCGTTTTCTTTTCCCCTTATGGCTAAAATCAAAGTTGCCATCAACGGCTTCGGCCGCATTGGCCGCCTGACGTTCAAGTCGCTGCTGAGCCGCCCCAACGTGGAAGTTGTGGCCATCAATGACCTGACGGATAATAAAACGCTGGCTCACCTGCTGAAGTACGACTCGGTACACGGTCGTTTCGACGGCACCGTTACCTACGACGAGAACAGCCTGACCGTGAACGGCCAGCGCATCGCCGCCCTCGCTGAGCGCGACCCGAAGCTGCTGCCCTGGGGCGACATGGGCGTGGACGTAGTGCTGGAATCGACCGGCCGCTTCACCGACGAAGCCGGCGCGGGCCAGCACCTGACTGCCGGTGCCAAGAAAGTGGTGATTTCGGCGCCGGCTACCGGCAACATCCCCACCGTGGTACTGGGCGTGAACGAAGACATCCTGACCGGCGACGAGACCATCCTGTCGAACGCCTCGTGCACCACCAACTGCCTGGCCCCCATGGCCAAGGTGCTGGATGACGCTTTCGGCATCGAGAAAGGCTACATCACCACGGTGCACGCCTACACCTCCGACCAGAACCTGCAGGACGCGCCGCACAAAGACCTGCGCCGCGCCCGCGCCGCTGCCTACAGCATCATCCCGACCTCGACGGGCGCTGCCAAGGCCGTGGGCCTGGTGCTGCCCCACTTGAAGGGCAAACTGGATGGCGTGGCCATGCGCGTGCCGATTCCGGACGGCTCGACCACCGACCTGACGGTTATCCTGAAGCAGGAAGTAACCAAGCAGCAGATCAACGAGGTGATGCAAAAGGCCGCCGAAGGCCCGCTGAAAGGTATCCTCGAGTACTCGACGGATCCGCTGGTGAGCATCGACATCGTGGGCAACCCGCACTCGTGCATCTTCGACTCGGAGCTGACCTCGGCCAACGGTACGCTGGTGAAAGTAGTAGGCTGGTACGACAACGAAACCGGCTACTCGACCCGCACCGCCGACCTGATTGAGAAGCTGGGCAACATGGTGAAGTAAGCTTCATCTGCTTGAGTTTTGAAAAGCCAGCCCCGTTTCGGCGGGGCTGGCTTTTTTGTGCGCGTACGGCAAGCGCAGATAGTGCCAGACGACGGTAATACCATCGGTCGTTGGCCAAAGTAAGCGGCACCCGTATCCTTAGCGTCCATTCGTTTATCCGTCGGCGTCTGCGGTCTATCTTTGCCGTGCTATGACGCCCGACTATTCCCGCCTGTGTTTCATTTTTAACCCCATTTCGGGCACCAACCGGCGCTTCGACCTCCCTGGCCTCCTGCACCAGCGCCTGGGCAAGAGCTACGGGCTGCACTACGAAGTGTGGCCTACCGAATACGCCGGGCACGCTGAGGATCTGGCCCGCACGGCCGCGGCGCAGGGCTTCGGCATTGTGGTGGCCGTGGGTGGCGACGGTACCGTGAACGAAGTAGGGCGGGGCCTGCTGGGCACGGGCGCGGCCATGGCGGTGCTGCCCCGTGGCTCCGGCAACGGCCTGGCGCGGCACCTGGGCATTCCGCTACTGGCCGCCGCGGCCGTCGATTTGCTGCGGCAGCCGCGGGTGCTGCCCATCGACGTAGGGCGGCTGAACGGCCGGCCGTTTTTCTGCACCGCCGGGCTGGGGTTCGATGCGCACGTGAGCCGCTGCTTTGCTGAAGCAGGCACGCGCGGGCTGGCTACTTACGTGCGCGTGGCCCTGCGGGAGTACGGTCGCTACCGCCCCACGCCCGTGGACATCGAGCTGAACGGGCAGCACCTGCGTTCCAATTGCTACGTGCTGGCTTTTGCCAACGCCGCGCAGTACGGCAACAACGCCTACATTGCCCCGCTGGCCGACATCCGCGACGGGCTGCTGGACCTCTGCCTGATTGATAGTATGCCCCTGGGCCGGGCGCTGCGCGTGGCCTACGGCCTGGCCGCCGGCGACCTGCCCAACTCCGGCGCTGCCACCTACCACACCACCCGCACCGTGCGCGTGCGCACGCAGCAGCCGCTGGGCTTTCACCTCGACGGGGATTTTGCCGGCGAAGCCACCGATGTACAGGTCGTTATCGAGCCGCTGGCCCTGCCGGTGGTAGTGGGAGAGGCGTTTAAGTAAATTGCCAGACGGCTAACTGGCGGGCTGTTCGGAAACGATTAGCCATTTAGCCCCTTAATCGTGTAGCCCTTCAACCAATGAGCAAGCAAAACCGCACGGGCGTGGTGTACTCTACCAACCCCGACTTCGAATACCAGAACAACGACGGCGCGGAAGCCACTACGCTGCCGCCCCAGCAACAGCAATTGCGCGTGCAGCTCGATAAGAAGCAGCGCGGCGGCAAGCAGGTAACACTGGTGACCGGCTTCGTGGGCCGCGACGAGGACCTGCAGGCGCTGGGCAAGACGCTGAAGACCAAGTGCGGGGTAGGCGGTAATGCCAAAGACGGCGAAATCCTGATTCAGGGCGACTTCCGGGAAAAGGTGCTGGCGGAACTGCTCAAGCTTGGCTACAAAGCCAAAAAAGCCGGCGGCTAATCCCGACACTGCCTGCTGTAGGAAATAAAACCATCTGCCCGGGCAAATAGGAACAGCTAGAGCCAACACAGACAGCTAGTAGGCAGATGCCATTAGCGTCACGCAGCTTTGTTTGTTTACCAGTTGATCATTAGTGTCTTAGGCTGATAATAGGCGTCGATGAACTTGTTTGATCGGGCTACCCGTACGGTGGCCGCTCTAGCCCTGTTGGGCGCTCTGACGGGCAGCGGCTGTCAGTCCCACGAGGCGGTAAAAGTGCCGCTGACCATTACCACGCACAGCACGGCGGAGCACCGGCGCATTCCGGGCACGCACATGCTGCTGGCCGCCCCGCCCGAGTTCAAAGTGGATGCCGACAAGCACATGCTGCGCCTCGATGCGTTGCAGTTCGTGGAAGTGCGGGAGCTGCTCGGGATGACCTTCGACTACTACCTGGGCCAGCTGGGACGGGAACTGGCTACCCGCGAGGATTTGCCCGCCGACGCGCTGCAGCGGACCACTTTCAACGGCCACCCCGCCGTGTTTCTGACCCAGCCGCACGGGCAGCTGCCCGGCCTGGAATCGGCCCTGCTGGCCTTCGGCGACAGCAGCCGCGTGACTTTGCTCTTCGGCGTATATCCCTCGCTGCTACCCAGCGCCCGCGCCATGATCCAGAAAACTCTGCTGACAGCCAGCTACGACCCCAAGCTGCGCGTGGCGGACGAGGACCTGGCCGGCCGCTTTCAGCTCGATGTACAAGACACCGATTTCGCGCGGGTGACCCGCAACGGCCGCTGGACGGTGTACGTGCCGGGCAGCAGCCACGCGGCCGCTGCTGACAGCGGGCACAAGACTCTATTCCGCGTAACGGTGCTGCCACCCGATTCAAACAGAACCCACGTGCAGGACATGGCGCTGTCCTTGATTCGGGAATACCGGACGTACACGCAGGTCGACAATGTGCAGGAGGCCAACACGCAGAGGAACGGGCACTACGCCTACGAAAACGTCCTGACCTTTCGCAACACCGGCAAGGAAGGCAAGGCCCTGGTGCTGCTGATGAGCACACCCCAGGGCATCATCGTGTTCGACGGCCGGGCCTACGACCAGCCGCTGGAGCGGATGAAGCAGTTTGTGCGCGTGGCCAAAACCATCCGCGTAGCCGCGCCGGCCATCTAGGTGCCGGCTAGCCGTTACCGCGGTTGGTCAGGTACGCCAGGGCCCGTTTTACATCCTCGGGCGTGTCGATGCCGATGGTTTCCACCGAGGTTTCGGCCGTGTGGATGCTGAAGCCGTGCGTAAGCCAGCGCAGCTGCTCCAGCGACTCGCCGATTTCCAGCGGAGCCGGAGCCAGCTGGGTGAGCTGCTGCAGCACGGCCGGGCGGTAGGCATACAGCCCGATGTGGCGCAGAAAGCGGTGGTGCTGCAGCCAGTCGATGGACGGATACTGGCGCAGGTAGGGGATGGGGTGACGGCTGAAGTACAGCGCCCGGCCCTGGGCATCGAGCACCACCTTGGGCAGGTGCGGGCTGAGCAGCTCCTCCTGGCTAAGCACGGGCTTGACCAAGGTGCCGATCTGGGTTGCTTCGTCGGCAAACAGGGCCAGCAGGGCGTCGATCTGCCCGGCCTGGATAAACGGCTCGTCGCCTTGGATGTTGACCACGCAGTCGGCCGTTTGCCCAAGCTGGTGATAGGCGTCCCACACCCGGTCGGTGCCGCTGGGGTGGTTGGGGTGGGTGAGCACGGCCTCGGCGCCGAAGTCAAGCACGTGGTGCAGGATTCGCTCGTCGTCGGTGGCCACTACCACCCGGTCGAGGGAAGCTTGTTGGGCCTGCTCCACCACGCGCTGAATCATGGTTTTGCCGCCGAGGTCAATCAGGGGCTTGCCCGGCAGGCGGGTAGAGCTGTAGCGGGCCGGGATGATGGCAATGCTGTACATCGGGGAGGGAAAAGCGCGCGCCAATTGGCGGGCCGGGAAATGGTTGGATTTAGTCGGGCAAAATTGGCACGATGCTGGCCAAAATCCCGCGTCGCAGGCAACTTTCCGTATCTTTCGGCAATGTAGCGCAGTGGTTGGCAGGCCCAACCCCGTCGAGCGACGCCCGCGCTACTTGCCGTACGCCCTTCCCGTATGCCCCGTTTTTCGCAGCCTGTTTCCGCTTTCCTTTTTCTGTTGTTGCCCGTCGTTGCTGGTGCCCACCACCGCCACACCCCGCCCGATTCCATCGGCGTGGTGGTGCAGCAAGACAAGACCTACGTGCGCCACCGCGTAGTGGCCGGCGAAACGCTCTACGGGCTGGCCCGCCGCTACAAAGTATCGGTGGAGCAAATCATGGCCGCCAACCCCAGCATCAAAGGCGCTCTGGTTTCGGGCCAGATTGTGCTGGTGCCGCGCGTGCGGGCGGTGTTACCGGCCGGTACTGGCGCATCCAACGCTGCACCCAAAGCGGCGGCCGCTGCGCCGGCTGCTACCAAGGGTCTCGCCATCGATGCCGCCGGTAACAAAGTCTACAAGGTGCAGCCCGGCCAGACGCTGTTTGCCATTTCGCGCAAATTTGGCGTGGCTCCGGCCACGCTGCAGCGCTACAACCGCCTGCCCGCCGACGGCGGCGTGCGCGTAGGGCAAACGCTGATCATCGTGCCGGCCGCGGGCGGTAACGCCGCCGAGCCGGTAGCCGCGGCTCCCAAGCCCGCCCCGCCCACCGCCCGCCCCGAGCGCGACGACGAGGCCGAAAAGGAAACCAAACAGCGCGAAGCGGAACGCGAAAAGGAGCGGGAAGCGGCCAAAACCAAGGACGCCGAAACCGCCAAGGAACCAGCCTCCAGCCCCGTTGCTGCTACCGCCACGGCCGAGGAAGATACCGGCCCGACCCGCGCTAGCGAAGTGATGCGTAAGGTGAAGGAAAGCGGTGTGGCTGCCGTCATTGAGGGCGGGCGTTCCGATAAATATTTGGCCCTGCACAAAACCGCGCAGGTAGGCACCATCATTCGGGTGCTCAACATCATGAACGGCCGCGACGTGTACGTGCGCGTCATCGGCAAGCTGCCCGATACCGGCGACAACGCCAACGTGCTGATCCGCCTCTCCCGAAACGCGGCCACCATGCTCGGCACGCCGGATCAGCGCTTCCGCGTCGAGACGTCCTACTTATCCGAATAACGGCTCCTGGCTGTACAAATGCTCCGGAAGCCCGACCTTTGTCGGGCTTCTTTTTTGCCTTTCGCGTGACCCACGACCAGCTCCAAGCCCTGCTCGATGACCGGTACCACCGGTACGACCAGCCCACTTTCATTGCGCCGGACCCCATCAGCCTGCCCCACCGGTTTACCAAGCGGCAGGACATCGAAATCAGCGGCTTGTTTGCGGCCCTGCTGGCCTGGGGCAAGCGCAGCATCATCCTCAAGAAAGGCGACGAACTGCTGGCGCGCATGGATAACGCCCCGTACGAGTTCGTGCTCCACCACCAGGACGACGACCTGCGGCGCCTGGAGCGCTTCTGCCACCGCACTTTCTGCGACACCGATCTGCTCTATTTTATCCACTGGCTGCAGTGGTACTACCGGCAGCACGACACGCTGGAGGAAGCGTTTCTGAACGGCACCACGCAGCGCCAGCGGCTCGAAAACTTCCACAACCTATTCTTTAGTCTACCCGATGCGCCCGAGCGCACCCGCAAGCACGTGGCCACGCCCGCCCGCAACTCGGCCTGCAAGCGCGTGAATATGTACCTGCGCTGGATGGTGCGCCCCGACACCCGCGGCGTGGACTTCGGCCTCTGGACGCGCCTGTCGCCCGCCGAGCTGGTGTGCCCCCTCGACGTGCACGTGGAGCGCGTGGCCCGGCGCCTGGGCCTGCTCACCCGCAAGCAAACTGACTGGCAAGCCGCCACGGAGCTAACCGGCGCGCTGCGCGAGTTCGACCCGCAGGACCCGGTGAAGTACGATTTTGCCTTGTTTGGGCTGGGTATTGACGAGAAGTTTTAAGGCTGGTGCCATTGAGCTAGGCGCCGCCCTAAGATGCCACGGCAAATGCTACAGGTAGAATGCAAGGGACGTTAGCTATCAACTATAAGTTAATGACGCTGATTAGCCGGGCTTCCACCCCCTTCGTATAGCTTTGCCTGAATCTTTCGGCCCGCGCGGCTGTTAAGGAAGGCTGGCACGTGCATTCGGGCCGGCCGCATTGTCTGACTACCGACTACTCAGTTCCCAATACCTTTTGATTTACCCCAACACCTTCGAGCAGAAAATCGGCTTCCAACAAGTGCGTGAGCGGCTCACCGAGCTGTGCCTGAGCGCCCTGGGCCGCCAATACGTGCAGAAGATGCAATTTCAGCCCCGCGCCGACGAGCTGAAAAAACTCCTGCTCCAAACCGACGAATTCCGCCAGCTGCTGAGCAGCGGCGCCGATTTTCCCAGCCAATACTACCACGACGCCGGCCCGCACCTGCTGCGCGCCCAGCTGCCCGGGGCCTTCCTGGAAGTAGCTGCGTTCTACGAGCTGAAAATGTCCCTGCGGACCATCCGCGAGGCCCTTACGTTCTTCGTGCAGGCGCCCGAGGGGCTGTACCCCACGCTGCGCCTGCTCGGCATCGGCGTGCAGGCCGACCGCAACCTGCTGGTTTCGCTGGACAAAGTGGTGGACGACGACGGCCACGTGCGCGACGACGCCTCGCCCTTGCTGCGGCAGCTGCGCCAGGAGCTCATCAACCGCCAGGGCATCCTGCGCCGGCAGATTGCCGACGTGCTACGCCGTGCCCGCTCCGAAGGCTGGACTCCCGAAGGTGCCGAACCCACCATTCGTGGGGGCCGCTTGGTGCTGCCGGTGCTGGCCGAGCACAAGCGTCGCGTGCGTGGCCTGATTCACGACGAATCAGCCACGGGCCAGACGGTGTATATCGAGCCGGAAGCGGTGTTCGAGCTCAACAACGACATCAAGGACCTGGAAAACGCCTGGCACCGCGAGCTGGTGCGCATCCTGATCAGTCTTACCGATCAGCTGCGTCCCCACATCCCGGATTTGCGCCGTGCTTACCAGTTCCTTGGCCTCCTGGACTTCATCCGCGCCAAAGCCCGCTTTGCCCAGCAGCTCGAAGCCGTGCTGCCCAAGCTGGGCGCCCGCCCGTTGGTGAAGTGGCAGCAGGCCCGGCACCCGCTGCTCTACCTGAACTTCAAGGAGCAGGGCCGCGAAGTCGTGCCCCTGGACTTGGAGCTGAACCCCGAGGCACGCGTGCTGGTCATTTCGGGGCCGAACGCCGGTGGTAAGTCGGTGGCACTGAAAACGGTGGGCCTGGTGCAGTACATGCTGCAGTGCGGCCTGCTTATTCCGGTGCGCGAGGACTCCGAAGCTGGCGTGTTCGACGACATCTTCCTCGACATCGGCGACGAGCAGAGCCTGGAGAACGACCTGAGCACGTACTCCTCGCACCTGACGCACATGAAGCAGTTTTTGCTGCTGGCCAACAAGCGCAGCCTCGTGCTCATCGACGAATTCGGTACCGGCACCGAGCCCGTGCTCGGCGGCGCCATTGCCGAAGCGGTGCTGTCGGAGCTGAACCGCGTGCGGGCCTTCGGCGTCATCACCACCCACTACACCAACCTGAAGAACCTCGCCGAGCGCACCCCGGGCCTCGTCAACGGCGCCATGCGCTACGACCCGAAGCACTTGCAGCCGCTCTACCGCCTCGAAACGGGCAAGCCAGGCTCGTCTTTCGCCTTGGAAATTGCCCGCAAAATCGGCTTGCCCAAGAACATCGTGGAGCGCGCCTCCCAGCTGGTGGGCAAGGAAAAAGTGCGCTACGACCGTCTGCTGGAAGAGCTGGAAGCCGAAAAAGCCGAGCTGGAAAAGCGCACCGCCGAAGCCGAGAAAAACGAGCGGCGGATGAAAAAGCTGGCCCAGGAATACCAGGACCTGAAAAATCACCTGGAGGAAACCCGGCTGGACGTTATCCGCGAGGCCAAGCAGAAAGCCAAGCTGCTGCTCAAGGATACCAACGCCCAGATCGAGGCCACTATCCAGGAAATTCGCACCGCCAGCGCCGAGAAGGAGCAGACCAAGGCCGCCCGCCAGAAGCTCGATGCCTTCGTGCAGAAGGAGCTGAAGCAGGAGCTGCCCAAGCCCCGCGGCACCCGCGAAGTGGCCGACCCCAAGGCCCTCAAGCCCGGCGATAAAGTGGCGCTGATCGGGCAGGAAGGCTACGGTGAACTGGTGAGCCTGAAGGGCAACACCGCCGAGGTGCTGTTTGGCGGGCTGAAAACCATCGTGAAGGTAGCGCAGCTCGAAAAAGTCACGCGCTCGGAAATCCGGGAGCGGGAAAAGGAAGCTGCCCGCAAGGCCCCGGCCGCCGAAGCCCGCGCCAGCTCCGGCCTCGATGTAACTGGCCGCATGGCCGGCTTCAGCACCACGCTGGACTTGCGCGGCGAACGGGCCGAAGACGCCCTGCAGCGCATCATGAACTACGTCGACGACGCGGTGATGCTGGGCGTGCCGGAACTGAAGTTTATCCACGGCCGCGGCAACGGCGTGCTGCGCCAGGTGGTGCGCGACTACCTGCACTCCCAGCGCAGCGTGGTGAGCGTGGCCGATGAGCACGCCGACCGCGGCGGCGACGGCGTGACGGTGGCCGTGCTGAAGTAAAGCTCTCCTAATAAGCACTACTTCTAGTTACTGCGCCGACCAGCCCCGCTGGTCGGCGCAGTATTTATTTACGGCTGCCGGTACCGTAATTTGGCCGGAGCATTGTCCCTGCTTAATCATTTATGCGCGTAATTATTTCCGCTTTAGCCCTTAGCCTTGCCGTGTTGTCGGGCTGCGGCCGTGATGCTCACTTGGTTGGCAGCAAACCCGTTAGCACCATTGAGTATTATGCCCAGCCAAGCCTTGACCCACTTGCCGCACTCGTAGCGCAGCAGGCTGCCCAGGCCAAGACGCCCATCCTGTACTTTTATGCGGACTGGTGCGGCCCGTGCCGCCGGTTCCGGGAAACGCTGGCTGATAAGCAGGTGCAGGCGGCCTTGCAGAATGCTACCTCAACATTGACAAGGATACCCAAGGGCTAGCCGAGAAGTACGGGGTGCAGGCCGTGCCGACCTTCGTAAAAGTGGATACCAGCTTAGCTCGACTAGCCCTTATCTCCGGTGACAAGTGGGATGAAGACGTGCCCGAGAATATCGCGCCGGTGATGCATAATCTGGCGGCCACTCGGACTTACGACAACCCATCGGCCTCCGCCAAAACAAACTGAGGACCAACAACAAGGCCGCTTCCCAGCTGGGAAGCGGCCTTGTTGTTGGGGCCAGAAATACGAAAGTGTTACTTCTTGCCGCTGGTAATCATGGGTACTGCGGGCGAGGTGGAAACGCCCTGGCTGTTGGCCGACGAAACGCGGATGTAATACGTCGTGCCCGTCTGCAGATCCGACAGGGTGATGTTGTGCTGGGTGGTCGGCGTTTTGTCTTCCATCACGCCGCCCAGGGCCGGTGTCGCGCCGTACTCCACTTTCGTGGTGCCGGGGTTGATAGTGGCGAAGTTGACGGTGATGCTGTTCTTGGTTACCGCAATTGGCACCGGCTCACCCTTGATGACGGGCAGGCCCCCGGCCACCACAAAGTCGGTGCTCAGGCGCGGCAGCAGCTGGTAGCCCGTGGGCGTGCCCGACGGCGAGTGCTGACCGATAACCCCGACGAGGTCAAATTTGCCACTGGGGGGCGTGCTGCCCACCAAGCCGTTGTTGTCGGTGGAGGTGGCCGAAATACGGACAATCGCACCGGCCTGGCCGTTGATGAGGTAGTTCATGTTGCCGGCCAGCGACGTGGCGGGGTTGCCGCCGGTCGTAGTCAGGCGCTCCACGTCGGTGATTTTCACCAAGCGGCCTTCGTAGGCCTCGTTATACACTTTGGTCAGTTCCGAAGCGGGCACCGTGGTCATGCGCAGCTTGCGGCCCGAGCCCAGCTTTTTCACCGACACCACCGGGTCCATCTCCAGCAGGCTGTTGTAGTTTTTCAGCGTGCCGTGGGCCTCCACGCTGTCACCGGGGGCCAGGGCTTTGAGGGCGTCCAGGGTATTCGAAAACAAGGCCAGGCTGCCATCCTTGTCCTGGATGTAGCGGATGTTGCCCAGCTCGGGACCGTTGATGACCACGCCGCGCACCGTAACGGTCGCGTTGGGCTCACCGGCACGCACGGCGGCCAGCGTCAGCGGACCACCAGGTGCCGGAGCCGCGGCGGGAGCAGCCGGTTGTTCGGCGGCCGGTTTGGTCGTCGTTGTGGTCGTGGTGCGTTTAGTAGTCGTACGCGTCTGGGCCTGAGCGCCCAGGGCACTGCCCACGAGCAGCGCTATGAAAAGTGATTTGTTCATTCGAAAGCAGGAAGTCAGCAACAGGGAGAAGTGAGCAAACTCAGTACAAATATTTGCCCAGTTTCTGAAATTATGGCAAAATCGGCTGGGGAAAAGGCCTGTATCTACCGCCAGCCGCTTTAAATGATGTTTACTTCCGGGTGCAGTTCAATTCCAAACTTTTCCCGCACCGAAGCAATGATTTCTTCGGCCAGGGCACGCACCTCGGCACCAGTGGCGCCGCCGTGATTGACGAGCACCAGCGCCTGCCGGTCGTGCACGCCGTAGCGGCCGCCTTCGCCGGCGCGGTGGCCCTTCCAGCCGCACTGCTCGATGAGCCAGCCGGCGGGCACCTTCACACCGCCGGGCACCGGGTAGCCGGGTGTTTCGGGGTATTCGGTTTTGAGTGCGTCGAACTTGGCCTGCGACACCTCGGGGTTTTTAAAGAAAGAGCCGGCGTTGCCGACCTGGGCTGGGTCGGGGAGCTTGCTGCGGCGGATGCTGATGACGGCCTGGCTGACCTGCTGCGGCGTCGGGTCCTCGGTCACGCCCATTTCCTCCAAGGTGCTGCGGATGGCTCCGTATGAAGTATTGGCCTGCGCGCGGCGCCGGTGCAGCCGTAGCACTACGCCCGTTACGATGTACTGATTGCGCAGCGGCCCCTTGAAGACTGACTCGCGGTAACCAAAGCCACATTCTTCGCGGGAGAAGCGCCGCAGCTGGCCACTGACCAGTTCCACGGCCTCGAGGTACTCAAAGGCATCCTGCAACTCCACGCCGTAGGCCCCAATGTTCTGCAGCGGCGCGGCGCCCACGGTGCCCGGAATCAGCGAGAGGTTTTCGATGCCGGCCAAACCCTGCGCCAGGGAATATTCGACCAGCCCGTGCCAGGACTCACCGGCGCCGGCGCGCACCAGCACCGTATTGTCGGCGGCGTTTTCATCCAGCGTTTCGAGGCCGCGGATTTCGTTTTTCAGCACCACGCCGTCGAAGTCGCGGGTGAAGAGCAGGTTGGAGCCGCCGCCGAGGATAAGCTTGGGCGCGGCCTGCACTTCGGGCAGCCGCAGCAGCTCGCGCAGTTCGTCCACCGAGGCAAAAGCGGCAAAGAGGTGGGCCTTGGCGTCGATGCCAAAAGTATTGTAGGCGCGCAGCGAAACGTCGTGTTGAAGCAAGGCGGGCATAAGTTGGGTAGCGGTCCGGCTGCAAAGGTAACGGGCTGCGCCGGCCCGCGCCCCAAAAGCAACGCGCCCGCCACCGAAAGGCAGCGGGCGCGCGATGGGAAGTCGAAAAGACTCTAGCGGACGCGATAACCGCGCAGGGCGTAGTAGAGCAGGTAGGCGTAGCAAAGGGCCGGCAGCACAAATGCCGCCCGTAGCCCACCGCCATAGGTAGCCACCGAACCCATCAGCAGCGGCACGATGGCGCCGCCCACGATGGCCATGATAAGGTAAGACGACCCTTGCTTGGTAAACGGACCCAGCCCTTTGATAGCCAGCGGGAAAATTACCGGCCACATGATGGAGTTCATCAGCCCGCAAAGCACCACAAACCACAGGGCGGCCTCGCCCGGGCTGGCAATGGAGGCCAGCACAAACACCACCGCCGCCGCGCACACCGCCACCAGGGCTTTCCGGTCGTTGACGCGGGCCAGCAGCGGAATGCCTACCACCCGGCCCACCAGCGAGCCAAACCAGTACGAGGCGACGAGCACCGCGCCCACCGCCTTGGTGAAGCCCGCGGAGGTATCGATGGGCGCCGGGAGCTGGCCGAACAGAATGGCAATGGCATTGGTGGCCACGTTGAGGCCGCGCACCAGCGCTTGGGTAAAGCCGCTGAGCTGGGCAATGCCTTGCGCCTCGCCATAGCGAATCAGGAACGAGCCCAAGCCCACTTCAACGCCGACATAGAGGAAAATGGCCAGTACACCCAGGCGCAAATGCGGAAAATCCAGGGCCGACAGCCGGCCGCGCGACGACGCCAACGCTTCCGCGTTGTCTTCGTCATCGGCCTGCATACCTTCAATTTCGGGTAGGCGCAACAAGGAGAAAACGCCCGCCAGCACCGCCAGGAAAATGGCTAGGCCCACGTAAGGCGTCTTCACCAAACTGGCTTCTTCCGCCAGACGCTGGGCATCCGGCAGGCTGGCTAGCCGCGCTTTCAGGGCCAGCGAACCGCCGAACAGAATCATGCCGCCGAGCAGGGGAGAGAGGGTGCCGCCGATGTTGTTGGCTACGCCCACAATGCTGACCCGGCTGGCGGCGCGGTTGGCCGGCCCGAGCACCGATACGTACGGATTGGCCGCCACTTGCAGCAGCGTCACGCCCGCGCCCAGCACGCTTAGCCCGAGCAGGAACATGCCGAAGGTGCGCGTGTTAGCCGCCGGCACGAAGAGCAGCGCCCCCGCGGCCATTACCAGCAGGCCCACCACGATGCCGCGCTGGTAGCCCAAACGCTTCAGCAGGTAGCCAGCCGGCAGCGACATCAGAAAATACGCCCCAAAGAAAGCAAACTGCACGCCCGACGATTGAAGGTCAGTGAGTTTGCAGACGTCCTTGAGGTAGGGCATCAGCACGTCGTTGAAGTTGGTGACGGCGCCGAACAGAAAGAACAGCGACGTCATGGCTGCCATGGGCAGCGCATAGCTGCGCGCCGGGCCGGCGGCCACGGCGGAAGCAGGGGAGGAAGAAGTGGTGGGAGCAGCCATGCAGGCGGGGAGGAGATGAATACCGGGCTTTAAAGATAGAAAAACCGACCGCCGGACCTACTCTGGTGCTGTTGCCCGCCCGACTTACCTGTGCAGCTTCAGGGTTCCGGTGCGGCCTACGCGACCGGGTGCTCACCGCAGCCGCCGGTGTGCTCCGGTGGATTGCCACGGGCTTGCAGGATGATTTTGCACGTGTTGAAAGTAAGCTGACTGTCATCAAGTGAGGAGAATAGATGCCGTCGGCAGAAGGACGCCGGTACGCTGCAAATCCGAAGCCATGGTTTCAACGGTTGTATTCCCCGGCAGTGTAGCAAAACCTCCGGCTTGGCGCACCATTTTAGCTTTTTGCTCGTTTCTTTAGCCTGGAACTCCCGCCAAACTGCCGTATTTTTACCGAATGTTAGCAGCTACCGAACCCCGCACGCCTACCCAGCTCGACGCCGCCCGGCGCGTCCTGAAGCAGTACTACGGCTACGACCAGTTCCGGCCCATGCAGCAGGACATCATCCAGAGCATCCTCGCGGGGCAGGATACCGTCGTGCTCATGCCCACGGGTGGCGGCAAATCGGTGTGCTTCCAAGTGCCGGCCATGGTGCAGGACGGCGTGTGCGTGGTCGTGTCGCCGCTCATTGCCCTGATGAAAGATCAGGTGGAGGCGCTGAAGGCCAACGGCATTTCGGCGGCCTGCATCAACTCCAGCATCGGGCAGGCGGAGCAAAGCAGCATCGCCCGCGCCTGCCACGCCGGCCTGCTGAAGCTGCTGTACGTGTCGCCCGAGAAGCTGCTGTCACAGGGCTTCCTCAGCTTTCTGCAGCGCCTGCAGGTGAGCATGTTTGCCATCGACGAGGCGCACTGCATTTCCTCGTGGGGCCACGACTTCCGGCCGGAATACACCCAGCTGCGGGTGCTGCGCGAGCAGTTTCCGCAGGTGCCCATCATTGCCCTCACGGCCACGGCCGACCGCCTCACCCAGCGCGACATCCAGCAGCAGCTACGCCTGACCGAGCCGAAAGTGTTCCTTTCGTCGTTCGACCGGCCCAACCTGTCGTTGAGCGTGCGCCCGGGGCAGGACCGCGTCAACGCGGTGGTGAACTTCCTGAAAACCCACGAAAACGAGGCCGGCATCGTATACTGCCTCTCGCGCAAGCAGTGCGAGACGCTGGCCGGTAAGCTCAAGGAGAAAGGCATCCGCGCTGGCTTCTACCACGCCGGCATGACCGATAAGGCCCGCTCCGACGTGCAGGAGCAATTTCTGCGCGACGATTTGCAGGTCATCTGCGCCACCGTGGCCTTCGGCATGGGCATCGACAAGAGCAACGTGCGCTGGGTCGTGCACTACAACCTGCCCAAGAACATCGAGGGCTACTACCAGGAAATCGGCCGCGCCGGCCGCGACGGGGCGCCCGCTGAGGCCGTGCTGTTCTACAGCTACGCCGACGTGGCCCAGCTACGCGACATGATTACCAAGGACGCCGACCCGCGCCTGGCCCAGTTGAACACCACCAAGCTGGAGCGCATGCAGCAGTTTGCCGAGGCGGCCTCCTGCCGCCGCCGCATCCTGCTGGCGTACTTCGGCGAGGTGCTCGATAAGGACTGCGGCAACTGCGACATCTGCCGCAATCCACCCGTGACCTTTGACGGCACCGAGCTGGCGCAGAAGGCTTTGTCGGCCGTGGCGCGTACCCGCGAAGCTGCCCCCCTCACGCTCATCTGCGACGTGCTGCTGGGCCGCCGCAACCAAGCCGTTATCAGCCGCGGCTACGACCAGATCAAGACCTTCGGCGCCGGCGCCAACCTCTCGTTTCTCGACTGGCAGAGCTACCTGCACCAGCTGCTCAACGACGGCCTGCTCTACATTGCTTACGAGCAAGGCTACGCCCTCAAGCTTACCGACCTTGGCTGGCAAGTGCTGAAGGGCGAGCGGAAGCAGAACCTGAAGCAATTCCAGGTACCGCAGAAGGCCGAAAAAGCGCCCAAAGGCCGCGCCGCCAAAGCCGCAACCGGCACCGGCCAGCGCCTCGTATCCGTCACCGACGATTTGTTCGACCGCCTGCGGCAGTTGCGCAAGAAGATTGCCGACGAGCAGGGTGTGCCTCCTTACGTGGTCTTCTCCGACACCACCTTGCAGGAAATGGCCATTGAGCGGCCGCGCACGCGCACGGCCATGCTGGCTGTATCGGGCGTGGGCATGAAGAAGTTCGAAACCTACGGCGAGCGGTTCATCGAGCTGATCAACCAACACGCCGGTGCCCCCTCGCCCGACGACGTGCCCGACCTGCCTGGCGAAGACGACACCCCGGCCGCCGCTCCCAAGAAGCGCGCCGCGCCTGGCAGCACTTACGTCGACAGCTGGAAGCTGCACCGGCAGGGCCTTTCGGTGGAGCAGATTGCCGAGCAACGCGGCCTGTCGCCGAGCACGGTAAAGTCGCACCTCGAAACGCTCTACGAAAAAGGCTACCAGCTGCGCACCGAGGAGTTTCTGAGCCAGGACGACTTTGCCCGCATCCGCGACGCCGCCCACGAACTAGGTCCTGATTTCCGCCTGCGCGACCTGTTCGACCACCTGCGCGAGCGGTACGACTACTTCCAGTTGCGCGTGGCCCTGACTTACGATAAGCGCCTGCGCGGCGAACTGCCTAACCAGCCGCCCGCGGAATAAGTCTTGCATGTCGCAAGACCAAAGCCTGCTCAGTTCCTGGGCAGGCTATTTTTGAATGCCACTATTGTAAACAGCCTGTTAAGCGCAATAAAAAAAGGTAGAAGCACCTGCATTTTACCAGAGAAGAAATATTTTGCCATTTCTATACTCGGCGCGAAATATATGACGTTGACTCAGCACAAGTAAGCCGCGGCAAATTGCTATTTTAGGCGCACTCCTTTTCTCATCATGATGATTTCCTCTGCGCCGCTCTACCGCACGCTGCAGATGCTCTTTGGCGTCGCCGTGGTGCTGTTTACTGGCCGTATGCTCGTGATGGTGCTGCCGTACCTGAACTTCGAGCCGGGCATTCATTTTCTGACCACCAAATCCGAAGCAACCAACGCCAATAGCCTCTTTCGGGTAGGCTTTTACGTGCACATCACCAGTAGCTTGCTCGTGCTGGCGGCTGGTTTGCCCCAATTCTTTCCGGTGCTGTTGCGGCGCCAACTCGCCCTGCACCGAGGGCTGGGCAAAGCGTACGTGGTGACCATTCTGGCGCTGGCTGCCCCATCGGGCCTGATCCTGGCCGCCTACGCCAACGGCGGGCTGGCGGCCAAAGCCGGCTTTACGCTGCAGTGCGTGGTGTGGTGGCTGGCCACCTGGCAGGCTTATCGGCTGGCCCGGCAGCGGCGCTGGCAGGAGCACACCGAGTGGATGATTCGCTCCTTCGCCGTGACGCTGGCTGCCATGAGCCTGCGGCTGGAAAGCTACGGCATGTACCACTGGCTGGGCACCAAGCCCATGGAAACCTACATCACCGTCACGTGGCTGTCGTGGACCGGCAACCTGCTGCTGGCCGAAGTGCTGGTGCAGGCCGGCGCCGCCCGCCGCTTACTGCGCGACTTTTACGCCGTCGACAAGCAACCCAAACCCCAAGCCGTACCCGCATGAAAACGTCTCTACTCGGGCTGGCCACGCTCGGCTGTGCTGTCGCCCTTTGCGGCCTGATGCTGGCACCCACTCCAGGCCTGCAGGCGCATACCGTCACCTCCTACGGGGGTACGGGCCGGGCAATGGTACCCGCGGCCGCGCAGGCCTTTCTGGCCCGCCACGACTTGAAAACGCTGTGGCTGCCCGTTAAAGCCGAAGGCGAGTGGGGCGGGTATGAAGGGCCCGAGCCCGTGCAAAACGGCTTTTTCGGCGCAGATCATTACCGCATCGAGTTTGCCCTGCTCAGCGTGGTGCGCGACGCCAAGCAGCCGCAGCTGTACCACGTGAAAGGCAAAAACCGCTACAAGGGACGCATTACGCCCTTCTCCGGTACCATTACGATTACCAAGGTTTACCAAAACCCGCCGGCCAAAGACGTGAACGACCAACCAGTGCCCCAGTACACCGTCGTGGGCCCGTTTGAGTTGCGCGAAGATGCGACTACGCCCGGCAGCGGCACGTTCAAGGGCACCGTGGCAGCCGACGTCACCGTCTGGAACGATGGCCGTGTTGAGCTCGATGTCCAGCCCAACACGGCGGCAGCCAATTGCGGTTATAAGTTTAGTGGACAGTGGGTGAGTGCCCGCACCGGCCAAGTCAAGCCCGTGCTCTGGGGCGACAACCTGAATGCCGTCAGTCGGCAGCTGTTCTCTGACTTTATGGTCGGGGAGCGGATGCCGCACGTCAATCCCAAATACGCCAAACTGGGCTGGAACCGCATCTGGGACAATGACGAGTGGTGGGCCGAAACGCCGGCCAACGCCACGGCCTTGTAAGCCTGTTAGTTACTCCTTGTTTCGCCGCCGCAACTGCTGACGCTCCTTCTCTTATGAAACCATTCGTTTACCTGCTACTGAGCGCCGGCGTGCTGGCCGCCTGCCAGCGTACCCCCGAACCCGAGCAACCAGCTGTCAGCTCGGCGCAAGCTGCGCCCATGCCCGCCAAAGCCCCAGCCGCGGCTCCTATAGCCGCAGAGAGTGCGGTGGCTATAGCGCCCGAAATGACGGCGTTTCTCAAGCGCTACGATCTGAGCACACTCTGGACCAAAGGCAGCGACGACGGGCCCTTTGGCACGCTGAATGGGTTCTTCGGCGCTGATAAATACCGGATTGAGTTTGTCTTCACCGAGGCCACGCGCGACACCTTGCAGCCTCATGTGTACCACGTGCGCGGCAAGGACCGCTTCAAGGACTTCGTCACGCCGTTTGAAGGCACCGTAGTGCTGGAGCGCCTGGCTGACCAGCCGCCGCTGTCGGCGGCCCTGAAGCAGGAAATTGAAGACCGGGGCTACGATTTTGGTGACGACGAGCCCTACAAGTACAGCGCCGTGGGCCACTTCGTATTGCGCGAAGACGTTGGCCGCGCCAAAGCCGGCGAATTTCGCGGCGACGTGGCGCTGGACTTCCGCGTGGACAAAGACGGTAAAATTGCCGCTTACGCCATTGACAAAACCTTGCCCTCGCAGGGCGGCGTCGTGAAGTTTTCGGGCACCTGGACGAGCTACAGTTCCGGGCAGCGCAAGCCGCTGGTGCTGGTCGAAGACATCATGACCTACGGGCCAAGCATCTTCGAGGACTTCGTGCTGGGCGAACGGGAAGCTGACTTTAATCCCAAATACGCCAAGCTGGGTTGGAATACTTACTGGGAAAACAAGGAATGGTGGGCCGAAACACCGACGGCTAGTCTATAACCAGTTGTAGGTAAACAGGTTGTTTCAGCGGCCGCAGCAAGCTTCCAGGCCTGTTGCGGCCGCTTTATTATGCGGCATCAAGCTGAACGGTAAGGTAATTGAGGGGCGCAGGTGGCAAGGGCCGAATTATTTGGCAAAGAAGAAAAAACTTTCTGCTAACTGAATTAGTAAAAGCCAAGAGCTGTTGCTACCTTCACGAGCCGGTAAGCCGTTGAGGGCGAATCCTGTTAGCCGGCCACCCCGCCCCATGATCAATACCAACCTGAAATTCTGGCGCCGCGAACTGGGTCTGACCCAGGCCCAATTAGCGGATAAACTGAGCATCAAACGCTCCCTGATCGGGGCCTACGAAGAAGGCCGAGCCGAGCCCAAACTCACCACCCTGGTGAAGATGGCTCGCCTGTTTGGCATTTCGCTGGATGCGCTGGTAACCACCGACTTCTCGAAGAAGCGCCAAGCGGCCGCCGTGCTGCGTCAGTTGCAGAACGTGCCCGCCCTAGAGGCCGCCGGCACCGACGGCGTAGCCGTAGCCGACCCCGAACGTAGCAAGGGCGAAAACCTGCGCGTGCTGGCCATTACGGTCGATAAAAACCAGAACGAGAACATCGAGCTGGTACCGCTGAAAGCCGCCGCCGGCTACCTGAACGGCTACGCCGACCAGGAATATATCGAAGACCTGCCCAAGTTCCGCCTGCCCATGCTGGGCCAGACGGGCACTTTCCGTGCCTTCGAAATCAGCGGCGACTCCATGCTGCCCATTGCCTCGGGCACCGTTATCGTAGGCCGCTACGTGGCCGACTGGAACGAAGTAAAAGACGGCACGCCCTGCATCGTGGTGAGCAAGAAGGAGGGTATCGTTTTCAAGCGCGTGTTCAACCGCCTGCAGGAAGCGGCCACCCTCACGTTGCACTCGGATAACCCGGTGTATTCGCCCTACGAAATCGACGTGGACGATGTGCTGGAAATGTGGGAAGCCAAGAGCTACATCAGCAGCACCTTCCCGATTGCCGATCTGTCGCTCAACCGTCTGGCCAGCATCGTGCTGGATCTGCAGAAGCAGGTGACGACGCTGAAGAAAGCCTAATTACGGATTTAGACGGATTAGCTTCGCTGAACTTCGTTTCGTCGGATTTCACGGATTTTGTAGACGATTGTCGTCTGAACAATGGTGCCACGGCCTAAAGCCGTGGCACCATTGTTTTTTAGCACAAGTGCAGTTCAGCCGCTGGTATAGCTTTAATGCTCATTTCCAGGCGCGGAATAAAAGTCTCGGATCAATCAACGGGCGAATCGTCCGCAAAATCTGTGGAATTCGAAAAATTCGATGCAATCCGTGATTTAACTTTCGGCCGCCTCGGTGCGTATGCGGGGCAGCATTGCTGGCTTCGGCCAGTCACGACCACACGCCTGACGCCTATGCTCTCCTACATTTCAGCTACCGACCGTTTTCACGCCCAACCCGTTGCCTGGCTGAGTAGCTACCACTTGTTCAGCTTTGCCGGTTACTACGACCCGAAGAACATGCAGTTTGGGCCCCTGCGCGTGTTCAACGACGATACGGTGGCGGCCAACGCAGGCTTTCCACAGCACCCGCACCACGAAATGGAAATCGTGAGCATCGTGCTGGAGGGCGAAATCACGCACGAGGACACGATGGGCAACAAAACGACCATCCCCGCGGGCGAAGTGCAGCGCATGACGGCCGGCACCGGCCTGGCCCACTCGGAATACAACAAGACGGATAAGCCGCTGAAATTCTATCAGCTTTGGTTTATCCCGAATCAAAAGGGCCTGGCTCCGAGCTACGAGCAGAAAAGCATTGACTTTTTGGGCTCGAAGAACGAGCTGATTCCGCTCGTGTCGGGGCAGAAAGTGTTGGAGGACGTGGTATACATGAACTCCAATACCACCGTGTACTGGAGCAACCTGCGCGCTGATAAGGAGCTGGAGTTTAAGACCTTCCCCATCCGCCTGACCTTTCTCTACGTGCGCGAGGGCGCTATTTTTGTCAACGGCACCCGCCTCGGTCCCGGCGACCAGGCGCGCATGACCGACGAAAATGTGATTCACTTCCGAGCCGAAAGCGACGCGCAATTCATCCTGATTGACCTGCCCGCCGCGGAAGCCAACTACTAGGCGTAACAGCAAAACCCCGGCTAGCAGCTGCAAACGTTGGCCTCAGCTGATGATACAGTTGCTGTGAGACGACGCGGCTAGTCAGTTTCGCTCAAACGACAAGGGCGGCACCACGTGGTGCCGCCCTTGTCGTTTGCTGATGCCTCATTGTGTATTACTTCTGCGCCGGCGGCTTGAACAGCAGACGAAACGCCCGCAGGGCCGCCGGGTGGTAGATGGTGGCGTGCGTTTCCGTGGGCAACGGCTCGTAGTAGCTGCGCAGCTTCGTGCGGTCGGCGGAGGCCTGCAGGGCCGCGTCGAGCTGGCGCGCAGCTTCCAAGTCGCCTTGGCTGCTGGTGGTTAGGTAGATGCTTTTCTGGGCGAAGCGGCTAGGCTGGTTCTGCAGCAGCTTTGCCGACTGGCCTGCGAGGTACCTGTTGTTCCACCACAGGCTGGGGTCGATAGCGACGTAGGTGGAGAATAAATCGGGCTCCAGCAGCAGCGTTTCTACTACAAACAACCCGGCCAGTGACTCGCCCACCACGGCGGTTTCGTCGGTGGTGCGGTAGCGGGTGCGCACGGCGGGCATCAGCTCTGTGCGGATGAAGCGCCGGAACGCCGCCGAGCCGCCCACGCGAGGGGCAATTTTTCGGTCTTCGGCTACGTCGGTCGGGCCGGTCATGTCGCGCCGCCGTTCAGTGTTGGCAATACCTACGAGGATGAACGGGCGCATCGTGCCGTTGCCCACGGATACCTGCACCAGGCCCGCCATGTGTAGAAAGTCCTCGTTCATGCCGCCGTCGGGCATGTAGAGCACCGGCATGCGTTCCGTCTTCGACTCCGTATAGCCAGGGGGTAGGTACACGTTGAGGCGCCGCGTTTCACCCAGCACCTTGGATTCTAGTGTGAACGTCTCGCCGATGACAAGTGGGGAAGCAGCCGCGGTGGTGGTAGTTGTCTGAGCTTTACCCGGTAATGCATTGCCGCAACAGCCCAGCAGGACAAACAAGGGCAGTAGATACGAATGTTTGAGTAGGCTCAGCGGATTACGCACGCGCAGTGGGAGCTAGGTTTTGACTAGTCGAAAGTAAAGCACAACGATGAGAGCCTGCTGATAACATTGTGAGAGCTAGGAAAAATATTGTCTACGCAAGACTAGTGCTAATGCCAGCATCGATAGGCCAAGTGCCGCATAGGCGGGAAGGGTACTAGCCGACGAACTTTGCGTGTTGGGAAAGTGCTCGTTTCGATAAGCATTGAGCAGTGCGTACTCATTTAGCCAATTCTTAAGGTAAAGAGGCAGTTGCTGCCTTAGTTGCTCCTCGATATAAGCTTCCTGGTCCGCTGAATCTGGCTTGACACCCGGTGGGGGCGGGATAAGTATAAAACCAGGTTCGGTGAGGCTACCGGATAAACTGCACAAATCAAGAGGCATGATGTAGCCCTCGTCGTTTAGGCCAGCATAGAAGATCCATAAACCCGGCGTGACTGTAAGCCCACAGCTGGTCATATGTTCATTTAGCCCAGTGAGGGTATCACTCTTGATAGCGCCTTTGAACAATTCAACAACTCTTACCTGATAACTGCCCCGGCTCGCAGAAATAACTTCCCCGATAAATACGTAGCTGGAGCGTTCTAATTCTGTTCGTACTTGTTGGAGCGACCATTTATCTCCCCGGGGAGGCAGGCATTCACAGGCATGAGCGTAGTATCCGTACAGCAAAAAGGTAAGGCCAAACACGAGTTGTTTACAAAACTGCACGGAACGGTGGAGGTTGAAGAGCGGTCAGACAATTCTTAAAGAGCTTGGCCGCAGCGCGTCCCATAAAAGGGGCACTGCGGCCAAAGGGTTGAGCAAAGCGACTCGCAGACGCTCAGCTTATGGTACTACAACGAAGAGCAAGAACTACATCGTGTACTTCCGCCCTTTGTTCTGCTGCTTCAGGTAAGTCATCAGCGGCTGGAAGTAATCCACCATGGCGCGGGCGGAAAGGTCTTCGCCGGTTTTCTCGCGTAGCAACTGGCGCCAGTCGGCGGAGGCGCCGGGGTACATGATGTCGCGCAGGAACTTGCCCACTTCCTTATTGCCGTAGTAGTTGGTGGCGTGCGGGTCCTGGTGCAGGATATGCTTGCTGATGTGGTCGTGGAGCTGGAACAGGATGACGTAGCTCAGCGCGTAGTCATAGTACTGGGCCGGGTCGTCGTTGATGTGCGTTTTGGTTGCCGGATCGAGGTACTGCTCGTCGCGCGCGGTGGGCGGCACGATGCCCTGGTACTGCTTGGATAGCTCCCACCAGCGGGCGTTCAGCTGGTCTTGGGAGAGGTTGTCGGCGTAGAACGAATTTTCCCACTCGCTCATCACACCCGAGGCGAAGGGGATGAACACCACGTAGTTAAGCGCCTCTTTCAGCAGCGTCTGCGTCTGGTTGGTCTGCGTCTTAGGGTCCACCAAGTTCAGGCCGGCCAGGAAGGGCTTCTGGGTGGCGGCCAGGCCCATCAGGCTGCCCATGGCTTCGTGGTAGGCGCGGTTGGCGCCGCCGCGCAGCAGCACGGGCACGTCGGGGTTGGTGTAGGTGAGGTAGTAGTAGATGTGGCCCAGCTCGTGGTGGGTCGTCTCGTACCACTCGGTGTTGGGCTCCACGCTCATCAGGCTGCGCACGTCCTGGTTCAGGTCCATGTGCCAGGCCGAGGCGTGGTTATTCTTCTTGTAGGTGGCGCCGGCCGGCAGCGGGTACAGGCTCGATTTCTCCCAGAACACGGCGGGCAGGGCCGGGTAGCCCAGGCTTTGGTAAAAGCGCTCGGCCTGCTTTACCTGCCATTCTGCGCCTTTTTTGGCCAGAATGGGGTCGAGGTTCAGGCCCTTCACGTCCACCATGGCGCTCCAGTCCTGGCCCCAGCGGTTGGGCAGCCAGTGAGCGGGCAGGTAGTCGGGTACCTGCTTCTGGCCGTACTTCTTCGCCAGCTCGTAGCGGGCGTAGGTGTGCAGCTCGCGGTAGAGCGGGCGCAGCTCCTCGTTGATTTTGCGCACCAGCTGCATCATCTCCTCGCGGGTCATGCCGTAGTCGGAGGCCTGGTAGCTGAAGTAATCGGGGTAGCCCAGGGCCTGCACCACCTGATTGCGCAGAGTGCGCAGGTTCAGCAGCCCCTCCTTGAGCGTGGGGCCCACCGCCTTGCTGGCTTCCCAGGCAGCCAGGCGCTTCTGCGGGTTCTTCTCCTCGCGCAGCACGCGGTCCAGGTCGTTGGTCGTCACGGCCTTGCTCTGGTACTTGTATTCGTAGCCGTAGAGCTTCTCGGTCTGCTGCGTTTCGGCCTTGATGCGGCGCTTCACCACGTCGGCCACCGTCTGGGGCGAGCCGGCGGCGTTGTACAGGGCCGTCTGCAGCTGCTTTACTTGCAGCGGCGTCAGTTCGGCCTTGTGCTCCAGCAGCTCGCGCAGACGCTTGATGTTCTCGGCACTGCCGTTGAAAGCCGCGAAGGCTTCATTGGCGCGGGCCGTAGCGGCCGAATTGGTGGTGTCGCCGGCCACGATGTGGGTATTGGAACGCCACTCCGCCTCCGACGACTGGGTGTAGAGGCGCTGGTACTGCTGGGAGTAGGCGGTGAGAAACTGCTCGGCGTCGCGTTGCCAGTTGATGGGCACGGCGGGTTGCGTAGCCGGTTCGGCCGAGGCCGGTGGGGGAGTGGTGGAGGCCGCCGGAGCGGAGGCTTTCTGCGCGCAGCCGGCCAGCAGGGCGGCGGTGAGCAAGGGGAGAAGGTGCTTGTGCATGGGATGAGACGCCGCACAGGGGAAGGGCGTAGCCAAATGTAGCAAAGCCGTGCGCTCTTATCTTGCGTTGGGCCGACTTCGGCCCCGCAACTAATAAGCCCGTGACCTACGACTTGGACCTCAGCACCTTCTGGGAAGACAGCGACTACGCTCGCAAAGCATACGTGGAAGCGCCGCCGACTCCGGAGCTGATTCGCTCCGTCGAGGCCGAGCTGGGCTACAAACTGCCCGCGTTCTACCTCTGGCTGATGCAGAGCCAGAACGGCGGCATTCCACGCAACACCTGTTTTCCCACCGCCCAGCCCACGTCCTGGGCCGACGACCACGTAGCCATTACTGGCATTGCGGGCATCGGGCGCAGCAAAAGCTACTCGCTCTGCGGCGAGCTGGGCAGCCAGTTCATGCTCGACGAGTGGGGCTACCCGCCCATCGGCGTGTGCGTGTGCGACTGTCCTTCGGCTGGCCACGACATGATCATGCTCGACTACTCCGCCTGTGGCCCCGAAGGGGAGCCTACCGTGGTGCACGTGGATCAGGAAAGCGACTACAAAATTACCTTCCTGGCGCCTGATTTCGAGACGTTCGTGCGGGGCTTAGTCAACGAGGAAGCGTACGACTAGCTCGGCTCCAGGAGCTGGCTCTTAGACACCAAGCGTCCGCGCTGTGAGGATCGGGTTGCGTAGGCTGCCGGGCAAGCCTTCCAAAGAAAACCTAAGGCCTAAGCTCGGCGCTGAACCGGCTTAGTAGATTGGGGCGAAGCGCGGCGCCAAGCCCGCAGCGCATGCGCCGTGGGAGCCAGAAAAAGCAGCATCAGCCCAGCGCCTAGTAAGTAGAGCAGTACTGGAGTGCCCGTCTGCGCCCGGCCGCCGCTGGGGTAGGCAAACGAGTGCACGCCGCGCCAGTCCAGCAGCAGCCCTAGCCCAATAAAGCTCAGCCCAACCAGCTGCCCCGTGAAAATACCCAGCAGCTGCCGCCACCGTGGTGCCCCGGCGCGGCCGCTGCCCTGCTCGCGGATTGCGGCCATCAGTCCCATGGAGCCAAAGGTACGCGCGGAGTTTCTGCGCGGCGCAGTTTCGGTAAGCTGGCCCGGCTGATATACTTGCATTTGCTTTGACCCCGAGCTTGCTATGGGTACCAGAACCAAAGTCGGCTGCTCGGTGCGCTAGCCATTGGCTATGGCTCCGTGCATATGTGCCTGCAGCACCGCTATTCCGACGCGGTGCCGGACCGGATTCGCGCGCTGGCGCCGCAGTCGGCAGCGGCGGTGCGGGCTCTGCCGGCCGGGGCGTCCGTGCTGGTCGAAGGCACCGTTGCCGAAACCAATGCCAAGCACAACTACTCACTGGTGGCTTACGTGCTTAGCAGCGGGTTGAAGCTGTCGAAAAACGAGCCCGGCCATTGGATTGAGGACGATGACTGGGTAGCGCCCCGGTTGCAGCTGACCATTCCAGGAGGGAGCGTAATGCTGGAGCCTACGCCCTGCGCGAAACGCCGGTGGGCAAGCAAACCAAGCTGCACCACTACAGCGGCTTCGACCGCCAGGCCAAGGTATTTGCCGTGGGCACGTGTACAGCCCAGGGCACCATCCAGGCGCAGGGCCTGTACGGTGGCACCCGAAACCGGTTCCTGCTCAAGAGTACCGGCGAAACCTGGGCCACCTATTTCACCGATTTGTTTGCCATCGGCTTGGGTACCCTCATGATTGGCCTGACGCTCTGGGCCACCGGCGGGCGAGTGGAGCCGCGCCGCAAACCCGTGTCTGCCGGCTAATTACGCGGCCGCGTCGGCTTCCTGCGTCTGCTGGCAGCAGTTCTTGAACTTCTCGCCCGAGCCGCAGGGGCACGGGTCGTTGCGCCCCAGGCGCTTGGGTGCCTTCTTCAGCAGCCGGCGCGGGTCGAAGCGGGCGAAGCGCAGACCGGGGTCTTGCCGGAAGGTGCGCGTCAGCAGTTCGTACAGCTGCGGGTGGTGTTGCTCCAGCTGCTCGGGCTTCTCGAAGAAGTATTCAAGTACCACCGCGAAAAACTCAGCGGTGCTCGTGCCGCCGTAGTCCCCGATGGTGGACTTGCCGGCCCGAATCTGCTCGATTTCCTCGTGCATTACGCGCTGCCACTCGGGCACCAGCTCCCGCGGCAGCATCAGCAGCGGGATGCCGTCGATTTGCCCGTCGGCCTCGTCCAGCAGGTGCGCAAACTCGTGGATGCCCACGTTCTGCTTGTCCTTCGCGTCGCGGAAGCCCTGCTCCAGCGCCGCCTTCGACAGGCGCATGTAGTGGTCATGCTGAAAGTTCTGCACTGAGCCGAGCAGGGTACCTTCCAGCGGGGCCACTTCTTTGCTTTCGTCGCGGGGCAGCTGCCAGGCGTCCGGAAACACCAGCACTTCGCCCAGGTTGTTGTACTCCCAGCCGCCACGGAAACCAAAAATGGGAATCACGGCCGAGCAGGCCACCAGCAACCGCGTGGTGTCGTCGATGCCGGTTTTGATGCCGGTAATGCGCGTCTGGCCCAGAAATAACTGCACCTGCTTTTCAAAGCGCAGTTTTTCGGTATCGGTGAGGGCGCTGTAAAAGGCGACTCGCTCCGTAAGAATGGTGCGCCAGTCCTCGGGGAAGGGCTGGGCCAGCAGCCGGGCCCGGTGGCGCCGGCCGCCCGTGGCGAAGCGGTAAATCAGAAAAACGATGCCGGCCAGCACGGCCAGGCCCAGTAAGTACTCCATAGTTGCCGGAGGAACGGGGGCGGAGTGGTTTGGTTGCCGACCGGCTCAGCAAGCTTCCGGCCCTAGGTGCGCGTGCAGCCGCTCGCGCAGCAACTCGATCAGGACCGGGTCCTGAAACTGGTACTTGTCGGGAATGCGCAGGCAGATAACGGGCTTACCCTCCAAGGCATCGGCAAACTTATCGCGCAGGCGGTCGGCGTGGCGCCGCTCCATCACAAACACCACATCGGCCCAGCCCAGGTGGCCGGCCGTGACGCGCACCCGCGCACCGGGCTCGGTGCCCGCCGAGCGCGCCTCATAATCCGCGTGCTGGTCGAACAAGTGCTCGGCCGTGAGGCTGCGCCAGCGGTTCTGGCTGCAAATAAACAGCAGGTTACGCATGGGCGGCTAAGCTAATGAGGCTACTGCTGCGGCCCTTGAGAAGGGGGCGGCCAGCATACGTTACCGCACTTCCGTCACGCGAACTTTCTTGCCCTTGATGCGGGCTCCGGCCATGCTGTCCTGCACGGCGCGCCCGGCCTCGCGGGGCACGGTGATGTAGCTGTAGTGGTCGAACACCTCGATGCGGCCGATGGCTTCGCGCTCCAGGCCGGCCACGTTTACCAGCGCCCCCACCAGGTCGTGGGCGCTGACTTTCTCCTTGCGCCCCGCCGATACGTGCAGGGTAACGGTAGTGGGCTTGGGCGTTTTGGCAGCCGGCGGCAAGGCCGGGGCGTGCAGCGGCGTCCAGTTGATTTCTTTGGCTACGGCCCAGCGCTGCACCAGCGCCTGCTCGGTGGGAGTGGCCAGAATGTAGGCAGTGCCCTGGGCCCCGGCACGGGCCGTGCGGCCGGCGCGGTGCTGGAAGGTGTCGGCCTTTTCGGGCACCTCAAACTGGATAACCGTGTCGAGGTCGGTTACGTCGATGCCGCGGGCGGCCACGTCGGTAGCTACCAGGGCCAGGGCCGAACCGTTGCGCAGCTTCAGCAGGGCTTTGTCGCGCTCGGGCTGGGGCAGCTTGCCGTGCAGCGCCTCGGCAGCAATGCCACGGCTGCTCAGGAAGCGGGCCAGTTCCTCGCAACGCTGGCGGGTGTTGCAAAACACCAGGGCGCGGCCGGTTTCGGGCTTTTGCAGGATGTGAAACAGTGCGGCGGGTTTCTTTTCTGTGGTGCCGACCTGACCCAGCAGCGTCAAGGACTCGGGCAGTGCCTCGGCCTGCGCATCGGCTTGCACGTGGCGCGGGCGGGTGAGGTTCTTGCGCACCAGCTCCAGCACTTTCTCGGGCATGGTAGCCGAAAACAGCAGCGTCTGGCGGCGGCGCGGCAGGCGCTGCACGATGTTGGCCAGCGCCTCCTGGAACTTCAGGTCCAGGAGCTTATCCGTTTCGTCGATGACGAGCAGCTGCAGCTTGTTTGGAATGATGGTGCGCCGGTCGAGGTGGTCGAACAGGCGGCCGGGCGTGGCCACTACCACGTGCGGGGCCTGCTTGAGGCTCTTGGTTTCTTCCTGAAAGCTGTGCCCGCCGTAGAACGCGGCTACGCGCAGGTTCGGCAGGTACTTGCCCAGGCGCTTGAGCTCGTCGCGCACTTGTAGCGCCAACTCGCGGGCCGGCACCAGCACGATAACCTGCACCGCGTCCTGCGTCACGTCGAGCTGCTGGAGCAGGGGCAGGCCGTAGGCGGCTGTTTTGCCCGAGCCGGTGGGGGCCTGGCCCGCAATGTCCTGCCCGGCCAGTACCAGCGGCACCACCTGCGCCTGAATAGCCGTGGGCTGCTGGTAGTTTAGCTCCGCCAGGGCACGCAGCAGCGGCTCGGCAAGGCCAAGGGAAGTAAAATCGGGGGCGGCAGAAGCGGCGGTAACGGGGGCGTCAGACATCGAAGCGAAATAGCAAGCAGGGCGTAAAGGTACGAAACCCACCGCCGGCCCGCGGTAGCCCCGTCGGGATGGTAGCCAAATGTGGCCTTAGGGTGCAGTTGTCCTACCGATGCCGCAAGTCCGGGACTCGGTTTATGGGTCATTGGTAGTGGCTGATTGCGCCGGAGTGGTGGGCTTTACTGCGGGGCATCGGGCAGCTCCCGACCCTGCCGCCTGGCGCGGCGGTGCCGGGCAGGTAGCCCCGGCGCGGGCTTTTCGGCGGGCTCGGGCAGGTTCACGAGCCGGTAACGCACGCCCGAAGGCTTGGGCCGCAGCGGGTGGCCGGCGTACTGCGCATACACCTTCGTGAAGCTGGCGCCGAAGTAGAACATCATGGCCGAGTAAAACACGAACAGCAGCAGTAGTACTACCGACGAGGCCGGCCCGTAGATCGGGCCGAGGTTACGGGGCTTCAGCAGCAGGTGCAGCACCCGCTCCCCCAACTCAAACAACAGCCCGGTGAGCAGCGCCCCGCGCCACAAGGCCGTCCAGGGCACGTGCGCGTGGCTGAGGTTGCGGAAGGCCAGCCCAAACCAGGCCGTCAGAATCAGCAGCGACACGACGTTGTTCAGCCCCTGCACCAGCAGCAGCACCAGCGTCATGCCGAAGCCAGCCACCAGGTCGCTGAACACGTGCAGGGCCGAGTCGGCCACGATGGCCGCGACGGCCAGCACGGCCGTGGAGGCCAGCGCCGAGGCCGAACGCATCCGTTCGCGCAGCACGCGGCCAAAGCGGCCCTGCTGCCGGCGCGGGCGCACCTGCCACAGGTCGTTGAGCGAGTTCTGGATGACAACGAACAGGGTGGTGGCCACAAACGTCAGAAACGCAAACCCCAGAACCGTGACCCAGCGGCTGCGCTCGATGTTGGTCACGTTCGACACGATTTGCTCCAGCAAGCCGGCCCCGGTGGTGCCAATCAGGTCGGCAATTTTCTGCAGCAGCAGGCTCCGCACCTGGGAGGCGGGGTAGAGCGAACCGAGCACGCTGACAAACAAAATCAGAATCGGCGGCAGGGCAAACGTGGTGAAAAAGGCCGTAGCTGCCCCCAGCCGCAGCGGGTCGTGGGCCGACAGCTCGCGGCCGGCGCGGCGCAGCAGCGTAAAGAAATCGGGCCAGCGGTGGTGCAGCCGGCCGGTGGGGCGTACTTTTGTCATGCCAAGCCGGAGGCGCGGCAACCCCACGGCGGGGAAGCGCGAATAGTGGTTTGAAACGCGGCGGGCCCCGGGCCTGTTATCCGCAGCCAATCGTTTGGCCCCGCGCTGTTCTTGTTGATTAGATGTCGTCTGCTGCTTCTCCTGCTCCTTCCGGGTTTTTCCGCCGCCGTGTGGTCGACCCGTTGCTGAATCAATTGCGCCAAGGCTTGTCGCCGGCCAAGCTAGCCCTGACGGTAGCCCTCGGGGCTTCTTTCGGGCTGGTGCCCCTGCTGGGCGTGACCACCGTGCTCGGCACGGCCGTGGCCGTGTGGCTGCGCCTGAACGTGGGCGCGCTGCTGCTCGTCAGCCACCTGCTCAGCCCCATTCAGATCATGCTGCTGCTGCCTTTGCTGCGCTACGGCGCCAGCTTGCTGGGCGGCCCGAGCGGCAACCAGATTACGCTGGCCCGGGTGCAGTACCTGCTCAGCCACGACTGGCAGGCGGCGCTGCAGCTGTTCTGGCGCGCCGAAGTAGGGGCGCTGCTGCTGTGGCTGCTCGGCGCCATTCCCATCACGCTGGCCCTGTACGCGCTGCTGTTGCCCTTGTTCCGGCGGGTAGAGCGTCGGCAGGCCGAGAAGGCTGCCCTGGAAGCCGAATAACGAGTGGCTCCCAAAAAGAACGTCATTCCGAGCTGAGGGCCTGGAATGACGTTCTGCATTAGCGAGGCACGAAAGCCTTTAGGCCTGCACGCGGCGGTAAATGGCCTCCTGCTGGCTGAAGAACTGCGTGAGCGGCTCGTTGGGGTCGGGGCTGAGACGGGCCACGTCGATGGCGTCCTGCTGCAGGTGCGCCTGAATCACCGGGCCGAGCTCCTGCAGGAAGTCCATGTCTTCGCCATCGACGTTGAAGGCGAGTAGTAGGCGTGAAGGAGCGTCTTCGCCTTCGATGACTACCCCGGCCAAGTAAGCAGCCTCGATGTGGGCGTGCTGGGCGCAGAAATCACGCAGGGCGGTCTGCAGTTCCTCCGGCACCTCCGCGAATGGCACCAGCTGGGCCTGCGGGCCTTGCTCAGCGCCTTCGGGTACGGAGAAGATGCGGCCCGACAGCAGATCAGCAATTTCCGGGGCTACCAGCAGCTTGCCGAACGGCGAGAAGGGGTTGAGCACGCACTCCGCGTCGTTGATCATGCGGAAGAAGCCTTCGCCCGGCACGCGCAGGAACGATACTTCGCCCTGAATGGCACCGCCATCGTAGACGCGCGCTTCGGAGGAGAAAACCGGGATGCGGCCGTCGTGGAGCACGTGCAGCTGCACCTCGGTGCCCTCGGTCACGGTCACTTCGCCGGGTTCGGCACCTTCCGGGGCATTGGTCAGCACGATGAGTTCGGCGTGCAGCAGCTCGTGGTAGAAGGCGAGGCGGTACTGCGGGTCCTGCGCGGCCATCAGCAGCGCATTTTCCAGGTTGTTGCTGGGCTCGAAGGGCAACGGCATCGGCTCCGGTTCCGACATGGGCGGAATCATGGGCGCCGGCGTGTGTTCGAAGCTGGGCTGCATCTCAGCCGCGCTCTTGGCCGCGAAGGCCGGGCGCTGGTAACGCGGGCCGCCGGCCGCCGGCTTGGGCGCTTCGGGTTGGGCGCTTTCGGTAGGAGCGGCGGGCGAAGCCGGTGTAGCAGGTTGCGAATTGGCAGGCGGCGTAGCGGCGGGCTCGTCGCCGGGTTTTTTCTTTAGAAAGTCGAACAGACCCATGATGCGGTAATCGAATGAAGATGCAAACTAATCAGGATTGGGCGAACAACCAGCCGATGAGCTGGCAAACCCAGCGGCAAGCTGCTCCAGGGCGTGAAAGAGCCCGGGTTTAGCGTCCGTCGGAGCCGTTGCACGGGCCCAGCAGCTCGCTGACTTCCCGGATGGTGTGCTTGGCGCCGCGGTTGCCCCAAGCCGTGTGCAAGTAATTGAGCAGGTTGGTAATCTGCGAGTCGGTGAGGTCTTCGTGGCCGGGCATCACCTGGTTGTAGCCCACGCCATTGACCACGATGGGCCCCTGCTGCCCGCGGCGGATCAGGCAGGGCAGCTGGTTGCGGTGCTTGGCGAGGTAATCCGAGCCGGCCACCGGCGGTATCAGGCGCTTCAGCCCCTGGCCCTGCTCGCCGTGGCAGCTGGCGCAGTGCGTAGCGTACAGGCGCTGCCCCTCGTTCTGGCGGTCGGTGAAGCAGGCCGGCAAGGCCAGCGTCACGGCGGCCAGCGCGGCAACCGGGCGCAGCAATGCGGTGGTAGGGCGGAGCGAAAGGCGGAAGGGCATAGGCACGTGGGAGGTCAGCCCCCAGACGGCGGCGTTGCAGTAGCCGGCCGGGGGCGAGCCGGCGGATTACTTGGCGGCGGTGGCTTTGGCCGGGGCTACTTCCTCGAGCAGGCGCGGCAGATCCTGCAGCAGGCGGTCCACTTCCTGCGCGTTTACGCCGTCGTACATCCCCCGGATGTGGCGCTGCGGGTCCACCAGCACGAAGGCACCGCTGTGCACCGCGCCGCCGGGCGCCGAGGCATCGCGCTGGGCCGCTACCATGTACTGGCCGGCCAGGCGGAAAATGGTGTCGCGCGGGGCGGTGGCGAAGTGCCACTGCTGGGCCGTGGGCACCCCGAGGCGCTGGGCGTAGTCGCGCAGCACGGGCAGCGTGTCGTGCTCCGGGTCGATGGTGTGCGAAAGGAAGGCTACGCGCGGGTCATTCTTGTATTTCTCGTACACGCGCAGCATCTGGCTCTGCATCTTGGGGCAGATGCTGGGGCAGGTGGCGAAAAAGAAGTCGGCGATGTACACCTTGCCGGCAAACGTAGCCGGCGTAACGGTGACGCTGTCCTGATCAAGCAGGGTGAAGGCCGGCACCTTGGGGTACACCGTGTCGCCGGGAGCCAGCACTTCCGGCTCGCCCAGGATGGGCAGGCGGGCCGCCTGAGCGGGTTTGTCGGCGTTGAGCTGGCAGGCGGGCAGCAACATGGCAGCCAGGGCCACGCCCAGCAGGGGGCGTAGAAGCGAGAATCGAAGCATCATCAGTGGGTGGGGCCGGTGGCACGAAGCACCACGCGGGCCGAGTCAATACTCTGTTGCATCAGAACACCCACCGAGTCGATTCGGTGCTGCTGCGCGGCCAGATAAGCCATGGCCCGCTCGTGGCGCGTCGTGTCGGCGGGGCGGTGGTACTGGTGCATCCACTGCATCATGCCTGCGTCGGCCGCCTGCAGCGCCTGTCGCCGGCGCCCGGCCAGCACGGTATCGGGTACCTTGGTTAGTTGCTGGCGCAGCTGGTAAAGCTCGTCCATGCGGGCCATCAGCTCGTCGTGGCGGGCCATAAGTTTCTGCTCGGCAAAGGCGCGCTTTTCTTCGTCGCTTTGCAGCTGCAGGCAGCCCGCTACAAGCAGGCCCAGCAGCGGCAAGGCCTGCCGCCAGCCCAAGGTACGTTGGTGGGTATTCACGGCCGCAAAGGTAGCCCACCGCGACGGATGTTAGCCCGCCCAGTAATGATTTACCCCGTGTGCCGCGCAGGGCGCAGGTTTAGTAAGTCCAGTGCTGCTGGCCGTATTCCCACAGCCACAGCAGCACTTTCCACGAGCCCCAGGCCACGAGGGCGAACATAGCCAGCAAGCCCACTAACAGGGCCGCGATGAGCCCGGTGCCACGGCCCTGGTACTTGCCCTCGCCGTAGTGGCGGCGCAGCAGGCGCACGTTCCGCTCGTTGCTTTTGTAGGCGAAGTCGAAGAAGTTGCCGATGACGGGAATGCTGCCTACCACTGTGTCGAGCAGGATGTTGAGCACCATCAGCACCACCACCTTGCGCGAGGCCCCGTGGCGCACCATGGTCACGATGAGGGCGGCGGAAATGGCAAAGGTGCCCAGCTCGCCCACCACCGGGATGAGGCCCAGGATGGGGTCGAGGCCGAAGCGGAAGTTGGTGCCGGGCAGCCGAAACTGGCTGTCCATCAGGCGGGCAACCTGGTTCACCCACTGCAGACGCGCATCGGTATCGGCGGGGCTGGTGGCTGAACGCAGGCGGGCGTATTTATTGGGCAGGGAAGTGTCCATGAGGATGGGGGAGAGGTTGTCCGTTTCTACGCAAACCAGCCCGGCAGGTACACCTTGGCTGGTGCAGCTTTGCCAGGGCTTTGGTGGAAAGTGGGCTTGGCCGAATGGGCGGACAACGCGGAAAAATTGCCGCCGCTTACCCCGGAGCCAATCATTTTACCGGCTTCGGCGGTTATCTACTGTTATTCCATTCTTTACTTCTTCCAAACACCGCCCCACATGAGCACTCTTCCAACGCGCACCCTGGGCCAGGGCCTGCAGGTATCGGCCCTCGGCCTCGGCTGCATGGGCATGTCCGATTTCTACGCCGGCCGCGACGACGCCGAAAGCATGCGCACCATCCACCGCGCCACCGAGCTGGGCGTTACCTTCTTCGATACGGCCGACATGTACGGGCCCTTCCTCAACGAAGAGCTGGTGGGCAAGGCCCTGAAAGACCGCCGCGACCAGGTCGTCATTGCCACGAAATTCGGGATTCAGCGCGACCCGAACGACCCAACCAAGCGCGGCATCAACGGCCGGCCCGAGTACGTGCGCCAGGCCGTGGAAGGCTCGCTCCGGCGCCTGGGCGTCGACCACATCGATTTGTACTACCAACACCGCGTCGACCCCAGCACGCCCATCGAGGAAACGGTGGGGGCCATGGCCGAGCTGGTGAAGGAAGGCAAGGTGCGCTTCCTGGGCTTGTCCGAAGCCGGCGCCGATACCATTCGCCGTGCTCACGCCGTGCACCCCATCACGGCGTTGCAAACCGAGTATTCGCTCTGGAGCCGCGACCCGGAAGACGGCATCCTGCAAACGGTGCGCGAGCTGGGCATCGGGTTCGTGCCGTACTCGCCGCTGGGCCGGGGCTTCCTCACCGGCCAGATTCAGAAGTTTGAGGACCTGGCCGCCGACGACTACCGCCGCTTTACGCCCCGCTTCCAGGGCGAAAACTTCCAGAAAAACCTCGATCTGGTAGCCCGCATCAACCAACTGGCCCAGCAAAAAGGCTGCACGCCCGGCCAGTTGGCACTGGCCTGGGTATTGGCCCAAGGCAACGACATCGTGCCCATCCCCGGCACCAAGCGAGTGGCGTACCTGGAGGAAAACGTAGGGGCGCTCAACGTGCAGCTCAGCCCGGAAGATCTGCGCCAAATCGACGAAATAGCCCCCAGAGGTGTGGCCGCCGGCACGCGCTACCCCGCCGAAATGATGCAGGCCGTGGGGCGGTAGCCCCGTGCACGATCAGCCAGCAGCGACGGCACGGGCTGTCATTGCGAGCAACGCTACATCTGGTAGAATCTAGAAAACGACCCCGCCCGAAACTGGTAATGCTAGTTTCGGGCGGGGTCGTTTTTGGTCAGTAGGTATTGCGTCGGCAGTGCTGCTAGAGGAAGGATTGCTTCGCTCTGCTCGCAATGACTGCCGGTGCTGCCGCTGATTGCGGCAGCACCAGATACTCTCAACAGGCATTTACGGGTCGTTACTACTTCTTCGAGGGAAGCAGGTCAATCCAGCCGTCTTCGCTCACTACCACGGCCAGCGTGGCGTAGCGGGCCGATTCCACGTAGCGCAAGGCCGAGTTGTAGCGCGAGCCGCGCGAGGAGTCGCCCTTTTCCGTGGCCAGGCCGTCCAGAATGGCCCCAATGGCGAAGCAGGTGCCGCGCGGGTCGATGAGTACAGCCCCGTCGATGTTGGTGACGAGGCGCAGCACGGAGGGCGTCATGAAGCGCGGCGCCACCCGGAAGCTTTGGCGCGTGAGGCGCTGGGCTTCCAGGCCGGCGTTGTCGGAAACCACCAGAATGGTGCCGTGCGACTGGGTGGTGGCCTGCAACGTCAGCTCCCACAGGTTCGTGACGGCGTTGTCGTCCAGGGCGGGCCAGAGGCGGCGGATGGTGTCGGCAAAGGTCTGCTCGTTGATGCGGCTTTTCGGCAGCCGCGGCGTGCCCGATACCACGCGCATCATCACGTGGTCGGCGTAGCTCAGTTCCCAGTTGTGGTGGGTGGTAAAGCGCACCTGAAACAGCGGCTCGTACAGGGCATCGGAGGGCTCCACCAGGTAGCCGAGGCCGAATACGTGGGCCGCGTCGGACACCAGTGCCGTGCGACCTTCGCTCATCTCCAGGAGCTTGCGGATGGAACGATGGTCGCGCAGGGGCACCGGCATTTCCAGCGTCAGCACCGGCACCACGGCTGGGTGGTTGCGCCGCGCGATGAGCATGGTGCCGTGCACTTCCTGGCCTTCGTGGCGCAGGGCGGCCACGCCGTTGCAGGCGTCGTAAAGGCCGTGGTTGCCGCCCGCGGGGCCCTGCATAAAGCGCCGGCCCGCCGCGCGCAGCAGCTCGTTGTAGTCGCGGTCGAGGATGGGGCGGTCTTCCTCCTGGTCGAGGTCGGAGCCGCGCAGGGCCTTGCTGCACTCCAGCAGGAACTCGCGCACCACCGCGTGCAGCAAGGATTGCGCCCGGGACTCGTGGCTGACCTCGCCCGGCAGGCGGTAATACGTTTTGAGCGCCTCCGTAGAGAGCTGCAGCACGGACATGATGAGGTAGCCGTTGATGAGCACCGGCAGCGAGCAGAACACGCGTTTGCCGTCTTCCTCGGCCAGCGGAGCCAACTCCAGTTCGATGGCGCGGCGCAGCATGCTGTACCAGCGCAGCTTCTCGAAACGGTCCTGGTCGTCGTGCTGCAGGTGATACACCAGCTCCCGGGCACCGTCGAGCTCCAGGGCGGCGGCGCGTTCCTTCACCCGGGCGAAGTGCTCGGGCTGGTAGCGGTGGGTGGGCGGCTCCACACGCACTGCCCCGGGCACATCGGTTTCGCGCGCCGCCGCCATCCCGACGAGCAGCACTTCCGGGCGCAGGTTGCGGTCTAGCAGATTAAAAACTCCCTCGGCGAACAGTTGAGCCGAGACCCGGAACAAACTTTGGTATTCCCACATGCGGCGCAAAACAAGCCTGCCGGCCGCGGTGGACCGCCGGCAATGGCCTAGCTTACGGGAAAGGTACTTCAGAAGGTGCGTGCCCGCGCCAAGGCGCCGACTGGGCCCCAACTTTTCTCCCCGGCATGAGTTGTCAGGAAAGCGACGCAGGGCAAGTACTGGTTGCGTAGTGGGTTCGTTTCCCGTAACTTAGAAGAGCAGGTCTGCCCGTTGTTGTCACGCCGCCGAGTATGTTGGTTGATTTACTGTTTGGAGCGTTGTGTGGAATACTGTGGCTGCCGCTGGTCACGGGCTACTGCGCTTATAGCCACGAACGGTCGTTCTGGCTTTGGTTTGGGCTGGGGTTCCTGCTGCCAGGCGTATCCTTTGTGGTACTGCTGGTGCTGCTGTGGCGCGAGCAGCGCAGCCCGGGCTACCGGTTGCTACGCGAAGCCAAACGCATTCTGGCCGAGGCCGAAGCGCACGAGGTGGAGCCGTACGAGTAATAACCACTGCGGGCTAGGCTCACAAGCTGGGCGCGCCTAGCCTTGCAGCCACTGCCGAATGCCCAGCGCGGCCCAGGCCCCCGTGCTAAAGCAGCCCTGCAGCAGGTAACCACCCGTGGGGGCCTCCCAGTCCAGCATTTCGCCCGCCACGAAGGTGCCGGGGCGGCTGCGCAGCATCAGGTGGCCATCCACCGCTGCGAAGGGCACCCCCCCGGCCGTACTGATGGCCTCGTCCAAGGGGCGCAAGCCGGTTAAGAGCAGGGGCACGGCCTGCAGCAAAGCAGCGAGTTGCGCCGGCTCGGTTGGCACGGCGGGTACGGCCTCGCGCAGCAGCGTGGGCACGGGCGGGCCCAGGCGCAGCGTTTGCCGCAGCACTTCTGCCCCCGACAAGCCCCGCCGGGCCTGTTGCAGACGTTTTGCCACGGCCTCCACCGGCAGCTCGGGTTTGAGGTTGAGCAGCAGTTGGGCCGGGGCGCCAGCCGCCAGTGCCTCGCGGATGGCCGGGGTCAGCGCGTACACCGGCGTGCCTTCCAGGCCGTATTCCGTCAGCATGACTTCGCCTCGGGCGGTGGCGCTGCCGCAACTCAGGGCCACGTTCTTAAGCGGGCTGCGGCCTACTTTTGCCCGAAAAAAATCCGACCACGGCACTTCCACCCCGCAGTTGCTCGGCGCGAAAGGCGTCAGGGCCATGCCCGTGTGCGCGGCTAACGATTGGCTCCACGCACCGTCGGAACCCGTCTTGGCCCAGCTCGCGCCGCCGAGGGCCAGCAGCGTGGCCCGCGGCTCGATGGTAAACTCAGTGGACTGCTGCTCGTCGCGCAGCCGCAGACCCGTGGCGCCGTCGAAGCCCAGCCAGCGGTGCCGGGTGTGGAGGCGCACGCCGAGGTCGGCGAGGCGCTGCAGCCACGCACGGAGCAGGTGCGCGGGCTTGTGCTCGGGCGCCGGAAACACGCGGCCGCTGCTGCCCACGTAGGTGCTGATGCCCAAATCGGTGGCCCAGCGGCGCAGCTCTTCGGGACCGAAGTGGGCGAGGAATTGCTCGAAGACCGGTTGCTGCGCGCCGTAGCGGGGGCCGAAGGCGGCGGTCGGTTCGCCGTTGGTCAGGTTGAAGCCGCCGTGCCCGGCCACCAAAAACTTGCGGCCGGGCGTGGCCTGAGCCTCAAACACGGCCACCCCGGGCACGCCGGCTTCGGCCAAATGCTGGGCCGCCAGCAGGCCCGCGGGCCCCCCGCCGATGATGGCTACGGTCGGATTCTGCATGCAGGAAAGGAAAAAAGCCGGGCTTGGCCGCTCGCAAAAGTAACGCCCGCCCGGCACCGCTCGACAGCGTTTTGCCGGGAAGTTCGTAGCATCGGGGCATGGGACCCTACTCCATCCTGATTTACCTCAGCATTGCCGTCATCCTGTCGTACCTGTTCGACATTGCCGCTCGGGCCACCAAAATCCCCTCGGTGCTCATGCTGTTGCTCACCGGCATTGCCCTCAAGCAAGCCGTCGATTACACGGGTGCCCAGGTCGCCCTGCCCGCCGTCACGCTCCAGTTGCTCGGCATCGTCGGGCTGATCATGATAGTGCTCGATGAGTCCCTGAACCTGAAAATCAGCCCCGATAAGGGGCCGTTGATCCGGCGGGCATTTGTCGCGGCGGCCGTTATGTTGCTGGGGCAGGCTTTTGCCATTGGCGGGCTGTTGCAGTGGTACCTGGGGCCGAACGTGCCGTTTCAGAGCTGCCTGCTCAACGCGGTGCCGCTGGCCGTCATCAGCTCGGCCGTGGCTATTCCGAGCGTGGCTGGCCTAGGGGGCGAGAAGCAGGAGTTCATCGTGTACGAAAGCACGTTTTCGGACATTCTGGGCATCATGCTCTTCAACTTCGTGGCCCAGGACAACTTCGCGCAGGGCATTTCGGCTCTCACCTTTACCCGCGACCTGCTGGCCATCCTGGTCGTATCGGCCCTGGCCACGGCCATCCTGGCCTTTCTGCTCCACCGCATCCGGCTGCACGTGAAGTTCTTCTTAGTGCTGGCCTTTCTGGTGCTGATTTATTCGCTGGCCAAAAAGCTGCACCTGTCCTCGCTGCTGGTGGTACTGGTGTTCGGGCTGGTGCTCAAAAACGCCGACCTGTTCCTGCGCGGGCCGCTACGGCGCTGGTTTCAGCTGGAGCGTCTGCAGGACGAACTGCGGCAGCTGCAGAGCATTACCGCTGAGTCGGCCTTTCTTATCCGCACGTTCTTCTTCCTACTCTTCGGCTTTTCCATTTCCCTTAGCAGCATTCTCGATGCGCGCCTGCTGCTGCAGGGCCTGCTCATCGTGGGCGTGCTCACCTTGCTGCGCTACTTGTACCTGCGCTACGTGGCCCGCACCAGCCTCATTCCGGAGGTATTCATCGCCCCCAAAGGTTTGATTACGGTGCTGCTATTCTACAGCATTCCGCAGAAGCAGCTTATCGGTGAAGTCAGCGAAAACATCCTGTTCGTGGTCATCCTGCTCACGGGCGTGCTCATGCTTATCGGGCTGCAGCTGCCCAGCCGGGAAGCCCCGCCGGAACTTAATGAGTACTGAGGCGCAACAAGCAGGGCAAAAACACATGCCCCGCCCAGCCGCTGTAAGCGGCCGCGCGGGGCATGTGTCTTGAGGTGAGCAGAAGCCAGATAGATACCTACTGCGGCTGGTACTTGCGTTTGATAAAATCAAGCATGTCGGGCACGTGCTCGTCGGTTTTGTTGGCTTCGATCTTCCACAGCGCTTCCACCAGCAGCAGCAGCAGGCTGGCTTCTTTGTCGGGTTCGTCGTAGCCCAACGCCTGAAAGGCTTTTTCCAGCAGGGCCGGCACCGGCTGCATAAACCGCTCGTGCTGTTGCCGCGCCGATTCCACGTTGGCCAGCCGGTACTGCAGCTTCCAGAAGTGGGGCTCGGCCTGTACCAGCTTCACTGGCAGGTCGATAACGGCGTGAATGAAGGTGAGCGGGTCCTGTTCGGAAAGCCACCCGCGGTTTTCCTCGATGATGCGCTTGTAGCCACTGCGGATAACAAAGTCCAGTAGTTGGTCTTTGGAGCCGAAGTGTTTGAAAATAAGAGCTTCCGAAACGCCGGCTGCCTTCGCAATTTGCTGCGTGGAGGCGTTTTCGAAGCCTTTTTCCCCAAAGAGCTGCAAGGCTACCTGAGCGATGTGCTGTTTGCGGTTGACTGTGGACATGGAGCTGGATGTTCGGCTGAAAACCGACGCGCTAGGTTATTAGCGGCCAAAGATGGCTAAAACGCTGCAAGTTCGCCGCAATTAGGATTAGTTGCGCGATTTTTTTAGCTCGCCAGCGGCTCCAGCACTTAGCGATACTTTGTAGATGCCGCGAGCGGACCACGCGCGCCGCAACGAGTAGGCATAAAAAGCGGCCGGCCGACTCGGGGTTTCCGAATCGGCCGGCCTTGGGGTTCGATAGGTCAGCTCTGCCTAGGTTGGCGACTGATTCTCGATGGGTTCCGGATGGGGTGGGACAACATCCGGTAGAACAGAACGTGGTAGTAAGCTAACTAGCAACTAGTGGGAGTCATTGCCCGTTAGCGAGAGCAATATTACGCAAAGGTTTGCATACGATAGTAAGTGTTAGCTTACTTTTTTTTGTGAGTAGTCACTCACCTTTGGTTTGTAGGCTGTGTAATGCATTGGGAGTAAGATTTATAAGCAGCTGAAAAATTTTTCATAGTTGCGCAATAAATTCAAGGTCGAGAATACTGTATGAAGCAACTCAATAGAGCTGGCGCCAAAAAAGCCCCAACGCATTGCGCCGGGGCTTAGGAAAAGCAAGGAAGCTTCGGGGTTACTTAATTAGGCCGCTTGGTCAAGGAGCTGCGTGCGACCAGTTGGTCGCGCTTGGCACGGATTTCAGCCAGCCCCAGATTGTGGACGCTGCCCAAGTGCGTCGTCTGAAATTCGCGGTGGGGCTGGTAGCTGCCGTCCTCCACGGCGTGGCCTACCTGCTTATAAGCCTCCCGAAATGGCGTGTCGCTTTGAATCAGCTGGTTGATGTTTTCGACGGTGAAAATAGCGTCGTACTTGGCCTGCTCCACCAGGTTCGGCTTGATCTTCAGCTCGGGCAGGGCAAAGAGTACAATATCGAGGATGTCCAGAAACTGCGTGAGCGGCTCGAAGAGCAGTTCCTTCAGAATCTGGAAGTCGCGATGGTAACCGCTGGGCAGGTTGTTGGTCGCCAGAATGATGGTATTGGGTACGCCCTGCAGCGCGTTGCAGCGGGCCCGGATCAGCTCAAACACGTCCGGATTTTTCTTGTGCGGCATGATGCTGCTGCCCGTGGTAAAGGCCGCCGGCAACTCCACGAAGGCCAAGTCCTGAGAGTTGTAAAGCACCAGGTCATAGGCCATTTTCGAGAGGGTAGCTGCGGCGCCCGCCAGGGCAAAAGCCACCGTTTTCTCGGTCTTGCCGCGCAGCATCTGGGCGCCCACGCTGCTCACCGCCAGGCTGCCGAAGCCAATTTCCTGGGTGGTCTGTTGCCGGTCGATGGGAAAGGAGGAGCCGAAGCCGGCACCCGAGCCCAGCGGGTTTTGGTCGGCCACGGTGTGAGCCGCCTCGAACAGAGCTAGATCCAGCAACAGGTGCTCGGCGTAAGCCGAAAACCACAGCCCGAAGGAGCTGGGCATGGCCGCCTGAAAGTGCGTGTAGCCCGGCATCAGGTCCGTCTGGTGCTGCTCGGCTTTCTGCAGCAGCACCTCCACGAGTTGCAGCATTTTGGCCGCGGCGCGCTCGGTGTAGTCCTTCAGAAACAGCTGAATGGCCGTCAGCACCTGGTCGTTGCGCGAGCGGGCGGTATGAATCTTCTTGCCCGCGTCGCCGAACCGCTCGGTGAGGTAGTACTCGATCTTGGAGTGCACGTCCTCGAAGCTCTCGTCGATGGTGAACGTGCCCTGCTCGATGTCGACGGCCAGTTCCGCCAGACCCTGCTGCAACTGCTCGTTTTCGGCGGCCGAAATCAGGCCCACCCGCGCCAGCATGCTGGCCTGCGCCTTCGAGGCCTGCACATCGAACTGCGCCAGGTACATATCCAGCTCCCGGTCGCGGCCGACGGTGAACTGCTCAATCTTCTTATCGACGGCAATGCCTTTGTCCCAGATTTTCATGTGTCAGTGGTGGAGTTCCGGGCGTGAACCGGAGTTCGGTGCGACGTAATTAATGGCTTCGCCGCGGAAGGCCAGCACCCTGCGCTACAGCTGCAGCCCTTCCAGCAGCTCGATGTAGCCACGAATACCGCCGCGAATTTCGCTGAGCAGGATGTATTCGTCGGGGGTGTGGGAGCGAGCGGAGTCGCCAGGACCGATTTTGACCGTGTCGAACGGCATCATCGACTGATCCGACAGCGTGGCCGATCCGAATGTTTGGCGGCCTAGCGCTACGCCGCGGCGCACCAGCGGGTGCTGCGGCGAGATGCGCGAGGAGTTCAGGTGGGTCGAGCGGGGCTTTACTTCGGCTTGCACGTGCTGCTGCACCAGCTCGACGACCTGCTGATTGGAGTAGCACTCGTTGGTGCGCACGTCGACCACGAAGCTGCAGCGGTCGGGCACCACGTTGTGCTGCGTGCCGGCCTGCACCTGCGTTACGGTCAGCTTCACCGGTCCGAGCAGGGGCGATACTTCCGAAAACTGATAGCTGCGCAGCCAGTTAATATCGTCTACGGCTTTGTAAAGCGCGTTGTCGCCTTCGTTGCGGGCCGCGTGGCCGGTACGGCCGTGGGCCGTGCAGTCGAGCACTACCAAGCCTTTTTCGGCAATGGCCAGGTCCATCTGCGTCGGCTCACCCACGATGCCCAACGCCAGCGGCGGCAGCAGGGGCAGCACGCTGCGGATGCCGCCGCCGCCCGAAATTTCTTCTTCGGCCGTGATGGCGCAGATGAGGTTGTAGGCCAGGTCGGTACGCTCGTAGAAGTGTAGGAACGTGGCCAGCAGACTCACGGCCGAGGCGCCCGCGTCGTTGCTGCCCAGGCCAGTAAGCTTGTCGTCCTCCACTACGGCCCCGAACGGATCGTAGGTCCACGACGCGCCGGCTTTTACCGTGTCGTGGTGGGAGTTGAGCAGGATAGTAGGGTTGGCGGGGTCGAAATGACGGTTTTGGGCCCACACGTTGTGGCCCACCCGCTGGGGCTCCACGCCGTGCCGGCGCAGGAAAGTCACCAGCAACTCCGCCGTTTGCGCCTCTTCCCGCGACAACGACGGCGTTTGGATCAGCGCGATGAGCAGCTCGATGGCCGCGTCCTCCAGCGCCTCGGTTAGCTGCGGCATAGCACAGTTTTGACGGGCGCGTTGATTTTCAGCGCGTGCTCAATGACAACTTTTTCTACGCCGGCTTCCAGCGCCGCAAAAGCGTTGTCCAGCTTCGGAATCATGCCCGCGGCAATGACGCCTTCGGTCTTGAGCTGCTGGTACTGCTCGGGCCCAATCTGGGGAATGACCGAGCTTTCGTCGTTCAAGTCGCCCAGTACGCCGTCCTTTTCGAAGCAGAAATGCAGCTCGACCTCGTAGGCCGCGGCCAGGGCCCGGGCCACGGTGCTGGCAATGGTGTCGGCATTGGTGTTCAGCAGCTGGCCGTGGCCGTCGTGGGTGATGGCGCAGAGCACGGGCGTCAGGCCGGTTTCCAGCAGCGTGCTGAGCAGCGTCGCATTGACGCTGTTTTCGGGCAGGTCGCCCACAAAGCCGTAATCAATGTCCTTGACCGGCCGCTTCACGGCGCGGATCACGTTGCCGTCGGCCCCGCTGAGGCCCAGGGCGTTGGTGCCAGCGGCCTGCAACGCGGCCACCAGTTGCTTGTTGGTTTTGCCGGCGTAAAACATCGTCACCACGTCCAGCGTGGCCGCGTCGGTGATGCGGCGGCCCTGCACCATCTGCGGCTCAATGCCCAGATCTTTGAGCATCTGGCTGGCGCCCTTGCCGCCGCCGTGCACCAGCACTTTACGGCCCTGAACCCGGCCAAACTCCTGCACAAAACGCTGCAGCTGCGCCTCGTCGTCGAGCACGCCGCCGCCTATCTTAAATACTTTGAGTACTTCCTTCATGTGCGTGAACAGACGCCTGCTGGCGTGTGATGTCGGTGCTGATATGGTAAGGGCAGAGCCGCGGGGCAGGGTAGAGGTGCCGGGATGCTCCCGAGGCCCGCATTACTCGCAAAACGGCCGCAATACTACGGGAGTTTTGAAACGATTTTTCAGCGTTTAAACGTTATGGCGGCAGAATGAACACTTGCCTGTCGGCTTTCGCCCAGCCCCGTCGCCTCCTGCTTTCTGCGCTGCTCTCCGGCTCGAACCGGATGAGGCAGCCCCAGGCGAATTCGTCGCGGTTCTCGACCCCGATTTGATACCCCAAGCGGGCGGTTGGTTGCGTTAATTTTTCGCTCTGCCCTGCTTTTTTCGACGTAGGTTTTCAGTCGCAAAACGCCGGTCTCCGTAGAAGTTAGCCAGATTTCTGGCTCAGGTTGCCCGGCCAATGGACGTCTCGTCGCTGCGTGCGGCGCAAAAGTACGTTTGCATTGTAAAGACTGACGAGTATGTTTGCGAAAAATTTCAGGAGTGGTACTCGTTGTCGCTGTCGACAACGCCCATGAACGGAGAGGACTCTAACGACACAAACTGGCTGCACGAGTGTAGGACGCGGTACATGTACTGATGGTGGGTTGACCTGGTCCCCGCCTGAGCGACGCCCCAAGGGCGCGTTGCCCGCCCCAGCCAATCCTCCCCAACTGGCACTTTTCCCGGATACCGGCCGCTCATCGGAGCCGACTGGTCGTTGCGACAACTCCCCGGGGAGCTGCTTCGCGCCGCGTACCGCTAGCGTACATCTGCTGTTTTCCTGAACTCCCGACTTTCTTGCCGCGCCCGTTTTGCGAGTGGCCGGTACCATTGTCTCCTTCCCGATGATCCTACGAGTTGCTGATGCTGCCGACGTGCAGTATGTGGACACGCTTTGTCAATGGTACGAGGAATCGGCCAAGCAGCGGGGTGTGGGTATTGCCAAGCGCGACCCCAACTACCTGAAAAAGAAGATGGAAACCGGTAACTCCATCATCGCCTTTATCGGCGAGCAGCTGGCCGGTTTCTGCTACATCGAGACCTTCGAGGACAACAAATTTGTTGTCAACTCGGGCCTGATTGTCAACACGCAACTGCGTAAGGAGGGCCTGGGCCGCGCCATTAAGCACGAGGTGTTCAAACTCTCGCGCTCCAAGTACCCGCAGGCCAAGCTGTTCGGCATTACCACCTCGGCGGCGGTGATGAAGATGAACACCGAACTGGGCTACAAGCCGGTAACCTTCCCCGATCTGACCCACAGCGACGATTTCTGGAAGGGCTGCGCGAGCTGCAAGTACTACCCCATCCTGCAGGAAAACGAGCGCCGCATGTGCCTCTGCACGGGCATGGTGTACGACAACCTGAACGACGAGTACGGGCAGGCGGCCAAGGCGCAGGAAACCATCGACTTCCTTGACAAGCCAGCGGAAACTGGCGCTGCAACGCCCGCGCTGGCGCCCAACACTGATTTTACGATCTGAGTTAGCTGCCGGAGCGGGTGCTTCCGCTCCGCCACGGCTTGGATACTGCATACCGAAGCGGCAAGGTCAGCCGCGCCACACCTTCTTCTCTCAAGAACCCCTTCAGCGCTAATGAAAAAGGTAGTTCTCGCCTATAGCGGCGGCTTGGATACGTCCTACTGCGTCGTGTATCTGACGAAGGAACTGGGCCTGGAAGTCCACACGGTCATCGTCAACTCGGGCGGCTTCTCGGCAGAGGAGCTGGCCGGCATCGAAAAGCGCGCCTACGAAATGGGCTCCAAGCGCCATGAGGTCATCGACGTGACGGAGCGGTTCTATCAGCAGTGCCTGCGCTACCTGCTGGCGGGGAATGTTCTGAAGAACGATACGTACCCGCTGAGCGTCAGCGCGGAGCGCATGTTTCAGAGTCTGGCGCTGGCCGAGTACGCCCGCGAAAACAAGGCCGACTACATTGCCCACGGCAGCACCGGCGCCGGCAACGACCAGGTGCGCTTTGATGTGGCATTTTCGGTCATCTCGCCTAACACCGAAATCCTGACGCCCATCCGCGACCTGCGCCTTTCGCGCCAGCAGGAAATCGAATACCTGCAGGCCAACGGCGTGGAGATGAGCTGGGAAAAAGCCAAATACTCCATCAACAAGGGCATCTGGGGCACCAGCGTGGGCGGCGTCGAGACCTTGACCTCGCGGCAGGGCCTGCCCGAATCGGCCTGGCCGACCCAGCTGAGCAAGCAGGAGCCGCAGGAAATCAGCATCACCTTCGAGAAAGGCGAACCGGTGGCCCTGAACGGCGAAGCCATGAAGCCGGTGGACCTGATTGTGGCCCTTAACGAGCTGGCCGGGCAGTACGCTATCGGCCGCGACACCCATGTGGGCGACACCATCCTGGGCATCAAGGGCCGCGTGGGCTTCGAGGCGCCGGCGCCGCTCATCCTCATCAAGGGACACCACCTGCTGGAAAAGCACGTGTCGTCGCGCTGGCAGCTGCTGCACAAGGACTACATCGCCAACTGGTACGGCACGCTGCTGCACGAGGCGCAGTATCTCGACCCGGTGATGCGCGACATGGAAGCCTTCCTGGAGTCGTCGCAGGAGCGGGTGTCGGGTACGGTGTACGTGTCGTTGAAGCCCTATCAGTTTGAGCTGCTGGGTATCGAGTCGAAGTTCGACATGATGCAGTCGAAGGTAGCGACCTACGGTGAAGAGAACAACGCCTGGGATTCGCGCGACGCAAAGGGCTTCATCAAGATTTTCAGCAACCAGCTGCGCATTCACGCTTCCTTCAATGAGCAAGATTAAGGTTGGCATCGTCGGCGGGGCCGGCTACACGGCGGGCGAGTTGATTCGCATCCTGCTGCACCACGAGTTCGTGGAGTTGGGCGCCATCGTTTCGTCGTCGAGCGCAGGCAGCCCGGTGTACCAGGTGCACGACGATTTGGTGGGCGAAACGGAGCTGCGGTTTACTGCCGAACTCGCCGGTGATGAGGACGTGGTGTTCCTTTGCCTGGGCCACGGCAACTCACGGGCGTTTCTGGAGAAGCACCCGCTGCCGGAAACCACCCACGTCATCGACCTCAGCAACGACTTCCGCCTGAGCGCCGACCGGGAGTTTCAGGACCGGGAGTTCGTGTACGGGCTGCCGGAGCTGAACCGGACGCGCATTGAGCAGGCGCAGAGCATTGCCAACCCCGGCTGCTTTGCCACGGCCATTCAGTTGGCTTTGCTGCCGCTGGCCCAGGCCGGCAAGCTGACCGACGACGTGCACGTATCGGCTATTACCGGCTCGACGGGCGCGGGGCAGAGTTTGTCGGAGACGGTGCATTTCTCGTGGCGCGCCAACAACGTGTCCATCTACAAGCCCTTCACGCACCAGCATTTGGGCGAGATAGGGGAGAGCCTGACGCAGCTGCAGCCGGAGCTGGCAAACGAGGTGCACTTCATCCCGTACCGCGGCAACTTCACCCGCGGCATCTTCGCCACGGTCTACACGCCGTCGGATTTGACGCAGGACGAGGCGCGGGCTCTTTATAAGGAGTTCTACGCCGACGCGGCGTTTACCACGGTGTCGGACGCGGAAGTGCATCTGAAGCAGGTAGTCAACACCAACAAGTGCTTGCTGCACGTGCAGAAATTCGGCAAGCAGTTGCTTATCACCTCGGTAATCGACAACCTGGTGAAGGGCGCTTCGGGTCAGGCCATCCAAAACATGAACCTGCTCTTCGGCCTGCCGGAGACGACGGGGCTTCACCTCAAATCGGTGCTTTTCTAATGAATTGGTAATGTCATGTCGAGCTTGTCGAGACATCTCGCTCGGGTAGTAATTCCCTCGTTGATCGGCGATTTTAATACCTGACATCAGCACGCGAGATTCCTCGACTTCGCTCGGAATGACGTTCTACTAGCTGCCGGCGCAGCGTCTCAGTTCTAACTTCTCAGCTCTCAGTTCTAACTTAAATGGAGCTTTTCAACGTCTATCCGCTCAACGACATCACGCCGGTGCGCGCCCTCGGGGCGCAGCTCTGGGACGACAAGGGCGAGCAGTACCTTGACTTCTACGGCGGCCACGCGGTCATCAGCATCGGCCACTCGCACCCGCACTACGTGCAGCGCATCACCGAGCAGGTGCAGCAGATCGGCTTCTACTCGAACTCGGTGCACATCCCGATTCAGCGCGAGCTGGCCCGGAAGCTGGGTGAGGTGTCGGGCTACGCAGATTACACGCTGTTCCTGTGCAACTCGGGTGCCGAGGCTAACGAGAATGCGCTGAAGCTGGCGTCGTTTCACACCGGCAAAAGCCACGTCATTGCATTTAAAGGGGCTTTCCACGGCCGCACCTCGGGCGCGGTAGCCGCCACCGACAACCAGAAAATCGTGGCGCCCTTTAACGCCGGGCACCAGATCAGCTTCCTGCCTTACGAGCTGGCGGACGTGGAGCGGGTGTTGCAGGCAGGCCAGACCTGCGCCATCATCATTGAGCCGATTCAGGGCGTGGGCGGCATAATTATGCCTTCGGATGAGTTTCTGCAGGGGCTGGAGCAGCTGTGCCGGCAGTACGGCGCCGTGCTCATTGCCGACGAGGTGCAGAGCGGCTACGGGCGTAGCGGTAAGTTCTTCGCGCACCAGCACGCCGGCGTGCGGCCGGGCATCATCTCGGTGGCCAAGGGCATGGGCAACGGCTTCCCCATCGGCGGCATCCTGATTGCGCCGGAGTTCAAGGCCTCGTACGGGCTGCTGGGTACTACTTTCGGCGGCAACCACCTGGCCTGCGCCGCCGCGCTGGCCGTGCTGGAAGTCATCGAGCAGGAAAACCTGCTGGCCCACGCCACGGAAATGGGCGAGTACCTGCGTACTGAATTGCTAGCCAACGCCGGCGCCCAGGAAGTGCGCGGCCGCGGCCTGATGGTGGGCATTAAGTACGATTTCCCCATCAAGGACCTGCGCGACAAGCTGCTGACGGAATACCACATCTTCGTGGGCAACGCCTCCGACCCCGGGGTGCTGCGCCTGCTGCCGCCCTTGAACATCAAACGCGAGGAGGTAGACCTGTTTTTGCAGGCGCTGTACGCAATTATTCCGGCTCAGGTAAGGAGTTAAGCAACTCGTGGCCTAACTTGCGGCCTTAATGAGTGGCACGACGAGGTTCCCGAGCAAAGCTCACCTTCTGATCAGCTGCACGCTGCCGTTTCCTACAATTGCGCAGCCCTTGGCCGGTTCTTTCCCTGAAAGTGCGGCCACCCAATCTTCTTTCCAGCAGTCGTGCCCACCCGATTTTCCGATGCCTGACATCTGGGAGCGGCAGGGCGCGGGACCGATTGATTTACCTTCTTTCGCTCCCGTTTGGCTTAAGTCCTCATTCGGCTGGAATAGACCTCTACTGTTTGGTTCTGTTCCAGCCGAAATTGTATCCGGCCGGTTCCAACAGTGGGCCGAAGCCACGCCGCACCTCCGCCTAGTTACTGTTCAGCCAATAGAAATGGCTGATACGATTTCCCGCCAGGCTCTCCCTCTCTTTTGGAGAGGGGGCCGGGGGTGAGGCGCACCGCAGAAAATCAACAGAGTAAACCCTTTTTTCGCACAACAGAGTGGAAAACGCTAAATCGGTGAAGCTGGTGCTCGAAGACGGCACCGAAATTCAGGGCCAATCTTTCGGCGCATTCACCTCGGCCGCGGGCGAAGTGGTGTTCAGCACGGCCATGACCGGCTACCCCGAAAACCTCACCGATCCGTCCTTCGCCGGGCAGATTCTGGTGCTGACTTACCCCATCGTGGGCAACTACGGCGTGCCGGGCGAGGAGCTGTACGAGTCGATTTCCAAGATTTTCGAGTCGGACAAGATTCACGTGGCGGGCCTGGTGGTCAACTACTACTCCGAGGAGCACAGCCACTGGCACGCCGCCAAGAGCCTGGGCGAGTGGCTGGCCGAGTACAACATCCCCGGCATCTTCGGCGTGGACACCCGTATGCTCACCAAGAAGCTGCGCGAGAAGGGCGCCATGCTCGGCAAAATCGTGGCCGAAGAGGACGTGCCCCTGCACGACCCCAACCAGGACAACCTGGTGGCCCAGGTGAGCCCCGACGGCGTGCAGCACTACGGCACCGGCAAAAACAAGATCGTGCTGGTGGACTGCGGTACCAAGACCAACATCATCCGCTGCTTCCTGGAGCGCGACGTGGAGCTGATCCGCGTGCCCTGGGACTACGACTTCACCCAGCTCGACTACGACGGCCTATTCCTGAGCAACGGCCCCGGTGACCCGAAAATGTGCACGCCCACCATCGAGCACCTGCAAAAGGCGCTGCAGCAGGACAAGCCCATCTTCGGCATCTGCCTGGGCTCCCAGCTCATGGGCCTCGCGGCCGGCGGCGACACGTTCAAGCTCAAGTACGGCCACCGCAGCCACAACCAGCCGGTGAAGCTCACCGGCACCCAGCGCAGCTACATCACCAGCCAGAACCACGGCTTCGCGGTGGACACCGCCACGCTGCCCGCCGAGTGGGACATGCTCTTCGAGAACCTGAACGACGGCACCTGCGAAGGCATCAAGCACAAGACCAAGCCCTTCTTCTCCACCCAGTTTCACCCCGAAGCCGCCGGCGGCCCCCAGGACACGGAGTTTCTGTTCGACCAGTTCCTGGACGAGGTAGAGAAGTACAAGGCTGGTAAGTAGCCGAACGGCAAGCTCCGCACGGCAGCACCCCAGCACGTCATGCTGAGCTTGTCGAAGCATCTCTACCGCTTCGTCTAAGTTTTAAAAAGCCCATTTGCAATATGGCCGAGATAGAGGACCAAGACTCTGTAATTGGACGAATAGTCAATTCTGAACTTGTTCTTCAGCATTTCGGCTATTGGCCGAGTTTTCACGACGCCGGTATTGGCAAAGTGACCTTTGAAGTTCATCCTTCATTTGGGGCGGCAGTGACGCTTGTAATAGAAGCTTGTGAAACGACCGATGAAGTCACAGAACAAGGCTACTATAAACAGGTAAAGCACTGCGACATCGAGCTTCAATTTCTTGGTATCCAAGAAATGGTTTTGGGCTTCGACCATAAACCGACCATTTTCGGCCTTGACTTCGAAGAGCGCGGCAAACTCATAGAATGTGGACTGGCTTCCTCTGCCGATACCCGGTTAATAGTAGCAGAGAACGTGTCGGTCTTGCGCTTGACGCCGACCGTTCCTCCTGTGGATGAGCCAAAGAAAATTGAGCAGGTAAACCCGGACGAGCCAATGGATTCAAGAAACATATTCATTTCTAGCCAGCATCGACTAAATGATGTCAAGTGGTCAGACCTGATTTATGTTGGCTTAGACCATGCTCAGGCCAATGAATACAAGGCAGAGAAAGTCGCCGAATATGCTCATGCACTCTTCGATGAAGAAGATGTGTATGTCGTCATCGGACGCCACGACTCTTACTTGTCGGCATTAGACGAAGCCTTAGAAAGAATAAGCACACTGCTGAAAACAACGGACGTTCTGCTCTGCAACACTGCTTTTACAAAGGCCATGAAGTTCAACCAAATCGGGGTCATGTGCTACGGGCAGAAGCCTAAACAATCTTCTGCAACGGATCAGTAAGACGCTTCCACTTCGCTTCACCTCACTCGATAAATTCGCTCCCTCAAACGCACTGTCCATATGCCAGAAAAACGTAGAGGTCTGCCGAATTGGGTGTTTATCGTGGCCGGCGCACTGGTGCTTGCCGTGTACTTGTTCAGCAAATTCCTGGGCCAGAAGACCATTTTGAAAGCGGTGCTCGGGGAGCCGGGCGACTTGGTGGCTCGGGCCATGAAGTCGGCCAAATACTCCCCGCGCATCACCAGCCGCATCGGCGAAATAAGCGGCACCAACTTCAAGGTAAAGCAGCTCGGGGCCAGGAAAGATACCTCCGTCTTTCAGTTTCTGCTGCAAGGCGAGCGGGGCAATGCGTCCATCAAGCTCTGGATGGTCAAGCGGCCGTCCGGGCAATGGGACCTGATCAAAACCGACACGCTCTTCAGCACGGAGCGGACCGTTCCGCTCACGCAACTCGATAAGCTGTAGTCAGCTTCACAAGACTTTTAATCCGACTCCCGCGCGGGTCTGGTACTCTAACTCCTAGAATGGAAAAACCCAACAAAGTTCTCATCCTCGGTTCCGGCGCCCTCAAAATCGGGGAGGCCGGTGAGTTCGATTACTCCGGTTCGCAGGCCCTCAAGGCGCTGAAAGAGGAAGGCATCCGCACCATCCTCATCAACCCCAACATTGCCACCGTGCAGACGTCGGACGACATTGCCGACGACGTGTACTTCCTGCCCGTGACGCCCTACTTCGTGGAGGAAGTCATCAAGAAGGAGCAGCCCGACGGCATTCTGGTGGCTTTCGGCGGCCAAACGGCCCTGAACTGCGCCGTGGCCCTGTACCGCGCCGGCGTGTTCGAGAAGTACAACGTGCGCGTGCTCGGCACGCCCGTGCAGAGCATCATCGACACCGAGGACCGCGACATCTTCAAGGAAAAGCTCGACCAGATCGGCGTGCTCACGGCCCGCAGCGAAGCCGTGACCACGATGGAAGACGCCTTAGCCGCGGCTGAGCGGATTGGCTTCCCCATCATCGTGCGCGCCGCCTTTGCCCTGGGCGGCCTGGGCAGCGGCTTCGCCAACAACATGGAGGAGCTGCGCACCCTGGCCCAGAAATCCTTTTCGACCTCGGACCAGATTCTGGTGGAAGAGTCCTTGAAAGGCTGGAAAGAGGTGGAGTACGAGGTGGTGCGCGACCAGTTCGACAACTGCATCACCGTCTGCAACATGGAGAACTTCGACCCCATCGGTATCCACACCGGGGAGAGCATCGTGGTGGCCCCGTCGCAGACCCTGAGCAACCGCGAGTACCACAAGCTGCGCAGCATCGGCATCAAGACCATCCGCCACCTGGGCATCGTGGGCGAGTGCAACATTCAGTACGCTCTCGACCCGTTCTCGGAGGAATACCGCGTGATTGAGGTGAATGCCCGTTTGTCGCGCTCCTCGGCCCTGGCTTCCAAGGCTACCGGCTACCCGCTGGCTTTCGTGGCCGCCAAGCTCAGCCTGGGCTACTCGCTGGCCGAGCTGAAAAACAGCGTGACGCAGACCACTTCGGCCTTCTTCGAGCCTTCCCTCGACTACCTGGTGGTGAAGCTGCCGCGCTGGGACTTGAGCAAGTTTGCGGGCGTGCAGCGGCAGATTGGCTCGGCCATGAAGAGCGTGGGCGAGGTTATGGCCATCGGCAAAACCTTCGAGGAAGCCGTGCAGAAGGGCCTGCGCATGCTCGACACCGGCCGGCGCGGCTTCGTGGCCAACAAGCCCGAGCCCATTGACCTCGCGGACCTCGACCGGCTGCTGAGCGAGCCGAACGAGGAGCGCATCTTCGCCATCAACGAGGCCTTCCAGGCCGGCTACGACGTGGAGCGCGTGTACGAGCTGACGCGCATCGACCGGTGGTTTTTGCAGCGCCTCTACGGCATCTACCAGCTGGGCCTGCAGCTCGGCGAAAAGCGCCAGCAGGGCGGCCTCGATGCCCTCGACACCGACCTGCTGCGCCAAGCCAAAAAGCAGGGCTTCTCGGACCAGCAGCTGGCCGTGCAGCTGCTCGGTCCGGCCGAGGTGAAGGCCAACGAAATGCTGGTACGCGCCCGCCGCAAGGCCCTGGGCGTGGTGCCCGTGGTCAAGCAAATCGACACGCTGGCGGCCGAATTTCCGGCCCAGACCAACTACCTCTACCTCACCTACCACGGCACCGAAAACGACCTGGAGCCGGAAACCGACAAGTCGGTGGTGGTGCTGGGCTCGGGCGTGTACCGCATCGGCTCGTCGGTGGAGTTTGACTGGTGCGGCGTAAACGCGGCCCAGACGGTGAACGAGGAGGGCTACAAGTCCATCATCATCAACTACAACCCCGAAACCGTCTCGACCGACTACGACGTGTCGGACCGCCTGTACTTCGAGGAATTGAGCTACGAGCGGGTGATGGACATTCTGGACTTCGAAGCGCCGCAGGGCGTGATTCTGAGCACCGGCGGGCAGATTCCGAACAACATTGCCACCCGCCTCGAAGCCGCCGGCGCGCCCATCCTGGGCACCGGTGCCGCGCGCATCGACGAGGCCGAAAACCGCCACAAGTTCAGCAGCATCATGGACGAGCTGGGCATTGCCCAGCCGCGCTGGAGCGAGCTGACCACCATGGAGGCCATCTACGACTTCGTGAAGCAGGTGGGCTTCCCGGTGCTGATCCGCCCGAGCTACGTGCTGTCGGGCGCGGCCATGAACGTGGTGTCGAACCCGCGGGAGCTGGAGGAGTACCTGAAGCTGGCCGCCGAGGTCAGCGCCGAGTACCCGGTGGTGGTGTCGCAGTTTATCCAGGATGCCAAGGAAATCGAGCTGGACGCGGTGGCCGATAAAGGGGAAATTGTTTCCTATGCTATATCGGAACACGTCGAGTTTGCCGGCGTACACTCGGGCGACGCCACCATGTATTACCCGCCGCAGCGCGTGTACGTGGGCACGGTGCGCAAGCTCAAGGTCATTGCCGAGAAGATTGCCAAGCGTTTCCAGATCAGCGGGCCGTTCAACATCCAGTTCCTGGAGAAAAACCGCGAAATCCGCGTCATCGAGTGCAACCTGCGCGCCTCGCGCAGCTTCCCGTTCGTGAGCAAGGTATCGGGCAACAACCTGATCAAGAAGGCCACGAAAGTGCTGCTCGGGCAGTCGGTGGAGCGCGACGCGAGCGAGCTGGTGTACGACCTGCCCTTCGTGGGCGTGAAAGCCTCGCAGTTCTCCTTCACCCGCCTGCAGGGCGCCGACCCGGTGCTGCGCGTGGACATGACCAGCACCGGCGAAGTGGGCTGCCTGGGCGACACGGCCGAGGAAGCGCTGCTGAAGTCGCTGCTGTCGGTGGGCTACCGCATCCCGGAGAAGACGGTGCTGATGTCCAGCGGCCCGCTGACGTCCAAAGTGGCCCTGCTGGAATCGGCCCAGGTGCTGGTGCAACGCGGGTACACCATCTACGCCACGCACGGCACGCACAGCTTCTTCGCCGAAAACGGCGTGCCCAGCTCCCTGGTCTACTGGCCCGACGAGCTGCAGGAGCCCAACGCCCTGACCTACCTGCGCGAGCGGAAAATCGACCTGGTCATCAACATTCCCAAGAACACGACCAAGGGCGAGCTGGACAACGACTACAAAATCCGCCGCACGGCCGTCGACTTCAACATCCCGCTCATCACCAACGCCCGCCTGGCCAAAGCCTTCATCCACGCCTTCACCACGCTGAAGCTGCAGGATCTGAGCATCAAGAGCTGGAAGGAGTTCAAGGCGCAGACCGAGCCGGTGCTGTAAGCCGGTGCCAACTGGCTAAAACGCATGGTTTCCGGACACCTTACCCGTGTGAGGTGTTCGGAAACCATTGTTTTTGCCCTACTTCCACTAAGAAGGAGCCCGGAAACCATTCGTTTCGGCCTCCTTCTTAGTGGAAGCGGCTCAGAAACCATTGTTTATGTGCTCATGCCACTGGGAAGTTGCTCGGGAACGATGGTTTTCGAGCACTTTGCATGTGTACTGAGTTCTGGCTATTTGGCTATTGGCAACCAAGCTTGCAGCAAAAGTCCGCCGTTATTCGGGAGCATAAACTGCTGTTCACCCAGCTGGACAGATTTGCCGCCGTACCCTGAAAAAACGCCCCGAATGTAGAGCTGCGAGCCGGCCAGCGAGAAGTCCAGTAGCTCATCCTTATGGGTGCCGCCCAGGCGTTGGGCCCAGTCGAAGCGGCTGGCCGGTCCGGTATCGGTGAGTTGCGCCACAAACAGGTCGGACCCGTAAACGTTCAGGCGACCGGGTGGTTTGGGCGGAAGCACCGTGGCGCCGATGGTCAAGCTCGGCGTGCCGAAGGTGCCCGCTACAAATACGTGGCGGCCGTTTACAACTACACGGGATACTCCGGCATCTTCATCGTGGCCGGTGCCGCGCAGACGCTGTACCCAGACCGGACGCACCTTGGTACCAGCCACGACCAGCTTGGCCACGAACAGGTCGCCCGGAACGTCCTGCGCGTTTGGTGGTTGGCTGGCCCGCCCGAACGCCTGGTCGGCATCCTCACGGCCCACGACGTAGAGGGAATTGCCACTGACGGCTACGCTGGTAACCAAGCCAGCTTCCGTGTGGGTCCAGTCGGGACGGTAGCTGTTTCCCTGGTCGCTGAGTTGGGTAAGGTGCAGGCGGTAGTTGGCGTGCCTGGGTAGGGCGCCCAGTTCCAGGGTGCTCGTTGGTTCTTCCCGGAGCGGCGTGTACTGCCAGGCGTTGGCAGCCAAGTACAGCTTGCCTTGCTGGCTAGCCAAGGTCACGACTCTGTAGTTGTCGGCGTTGACTAGCCAGGTGTGCTGCCAACTCGGAGTAGCCCGGGTTCCCGCATCGGTCAGCTTGGCGACGAAAGCCAGCGTGACGTTCGGGGCTTTATTGCCGGTGGCTGGGTCCCAGGTGCGGGATTCCGTTTCAATGGCTCCAGTCACGTAGAGGGCGGCCCCGTCGCAGACCAAATGCTGGGCTCGTGGGGTAACGCCTTCAATTTCATTACTGACAGCATAGCCCAGGGCCTGCGTCCACTCGGCGCTGGCGCGGTTGCCATGGTCGGTGAGCTTGGCCACAAACAGGTCGCCAAACCCCGGGGTCTTTATCGGATGGCCGAAGCCTTCCGACTCCTTCTCAAAGCGCCCCAGCACGTACACGCTGCTGTCTTGGATAACTAGAGCAGATGCGTAATCCTTGCTGTTGTAGCGTTGACTCATTTTCACCAGCCAGACAAGCCGGCGCGTGGCGGGGTCCCATTTGGCCACAAAGGCGTTGTGGCCAGTGGAAGCTGGGCCGCTTTCCGGGTCAACATGACCTTCTTCCCAGTGGGTCTGACTGCCAGCTACATACACGTACCCATTGGTCGTTACCGTAGCAAAAACATTCCCGGGAACTTCCAGCGGATGGATGTTCTGAAAGGACGGGGCCTGCGCCCAGGCGTCCGTGCCAGCAAGTACGCCGAACAAGGACAGTAAATAATATAAGCAGAAACCTAGGAGGCGCATGATAGTCAGTATTCAAAGTGCCATTGCTCACTGCGGTGAGTTTACCGATTTATTTTACCCTACTGCACCGTTGTTCTAACTCCTAACGGAATAAACGTGCCTAGACGGGGCGCTTCTGTTTCCTTTGTACCCCAAACCGCGAAGTAAGCTTCGCGCTACACCCCCCATGAAAAAATTCACCTCGTTCGCCGACGTACCGGATTACAAAGCCCTGCTGCAGCAGGCGCTGGAGATTAAGCAGAACCCCTTCGGCTACCAGCACCTGGGTAAGAACAAGACTGTCGGACTGATTTTCTTCAATCCCAGCCTGCGCACCCGCCTGAGCTCCATCAAGGCGGCCTACAACCTCGGCGCGCAAGCCTGGGTGCTCAACGCCGGCGCCGACTCCTGGACCCTGGAAATGGCCGACGGCGCGGTGATGAACGGCTCCACCCAGGAGCACATCAAGGAAGCCATTGCCGTGATGAGCCAGTACTGCGACGTGCTGGGCGTGCGCACCTTCCCCGGGCTCAAAGACCGCGACGAAGACTACAACGAGGTAGTCTTCAACAAGATTCTGCAGTACGCCACCGTGCCCGTCATTAGCCTGGAAAGCGCCACCCTACACCCGCTGCAAAGCTTCGCCGACCTCATCACCGTGGCCGAAACCAAGCAAACCGAACGCGTGAAAGTGGTGCTGACCTGGGCTCCGCACGTGCGCGCCCTGCCCCAGTGCGTGCCCAACTCCTTTGCCGACTGGTTTTCGGAAGTCGACTGGGTGGACTTCGTCATCACTCACCCCGAGGGCTACGAGTTGGCCGAGCAGTTCACCAAGGGCGCCCGCATCGAGTACGACCAGGCCAAAGCCCTGGAAGGCGCCGATTACGTGTACGCCAAGAACTGGAGCTCCTACCGCAACTACGGGCAGGTCATCACCCAGGACCCGAGCTGGATGGTGGACGCCCGCCACATGGCCCTGACCAACAACGGCAAGTTCATCCACTGCCTGCCGGTGCGCCGCAACGTGGAAGTCGGCGACGCGGTGCTGGACTCGTCCAACTCCCTGGTCATTCAGGAAGCCGGCAACCGCGTGTTTTCCATGCAGACGGTGCTGCACGAGATGCTCAAGTAGCGTCATAAGGCGCTAAAGCAGAGCGGCGTCCTGAGGCGCTACCACACCTCAGGACCCTTCGCGTTCTGTACCGGCTGAAAAGCGCAGCCCCCAACTCCTCGTGCAGGAGTTGGGGGCTGCGCTTGTTTTTGTTAGCAGCAGCGTATCGTGCCTGGATTCCGTCGGCGGTGCACAGGGTTTGGGCAATGGCTTTCCATGAACTCAAACGCGGCCCTGAGGGCCCAGCGGTGCTCCAGAGAGTGAAAGCCGGCGGGCGTCATGTGCTTGCCGTCCATGGAGTAGGGCCGCTCGTCTTCCGCGATGATGACGTCCAGGCCTCGGTGTAGCTGAGAATGATGGGCATGCAGTGCGGGCTGGACACGCCGCTTTAGAGGTTGCTTACTTGGGTTTATTATAGTTGAGCTTGAATAATACCGTGAAAATTAGCTTGACTTTGCCCGGATTTGTAGATAACGTTACGCTATACTCTGCCTGCTGCTGCAGACGGTCCGCGGCCCTTTCTCAGTCCCCGCCGCCCACCTCCGCCAGTTTTTCGCTCCCGGATGCCAATGCACCGCGGCCCTTTTATAGGCCAGGATGGTCGTTTGGCGCAAGTAGTAATGCAAACGTTTCCATCGCGCCGGCGTGCCAGCGCCGATGACTGCAATGCAAACGTTTCCACTGCCTCGCTTCCCGCAACCAATTCATACGCATTCCTATGAAAGACTCCTTACTCAGAATACGGAGGCTCGCTGTGCCTTCGTCGCTCTGTGGCCTGTTGCTGCTGCCAGTCGCAACTACCCTGGGGGCTAGCCACGTGCTGCCGACGGAGCCGGCCTGGCGCGGTGCCGTGCCGGTGGCCACACCCGTAACCGGGCGGGTGCTCGACGAAAAAGGCCAGCCCATGCCCGGCGTGACGGTGCTGGAAAAAGGCACCAACAACGGCGCCAGCACCGATGCGGACGGGCGCTACTCGCTCACCGTGGCCGATAATGCTACGCTCACATTCTCCTTCGTGGGCTACGTGACGCAGGAGGTGGCCGTGGGCGGCCGCAGCACGGTGGACGTGTCGCTGGTGGTAGACGCCAAGGCCCTGCAGGAAGTAGTGGTGGTGGGCTACCTCACCCAGGAGCGGCAGAACGTGACCGGTTCGGTGGCCAGCATAGATGCGCAGGAGGTGCGCCGGGCGCCGGTGGCCTCGGTGGGAGAGGCCATTCAGGGCCGGCTCACGGGCGTGCAGGTGACCAACTCCGGCCAGCCCGGGCAGGCGCCCAACATCAACATCCGCGGGCTGGGCACCATTGCCAGCGGCAGCGGTCCGCTCTACGTCATCGACGGCCTGTGGGTGCAGAACCAAAGCGGACAGCGTGACTTCAACCCCGCCGACGTGGAATCGGTGCAGGTGCTGAAGGACGCGGCCGCGCTGGCTCCTTACGGCGCCTCGGGCGCCAACGGCGTTATCATCATCACGACCAAAAAAGGCAAATCGGGCACTACGGCCGTGAACTTCAACGCCCTGGCCGGCGTGCAAAACCTCGTGCGGCGCCTCGATCTGATGAACGCCGCGGAGTGGGCCGTCATCAACAACCAGGCGTACACCAACGCCGGCCTGACGCCGCAGCCCTACGCGGCCAACCTGCCCGGCATCGATACCGACTGGCAGGAGGAGTTTTTCAAGCAGGGCCGGGTGCAGGATTACAACCTGGGCTTCTCGGGCGGCGGGCCCAACTCCACGTTCAACGTATCGGGCGGCTACTTCAACCAGACGGGCACGGTGCGCGGGCCGGAGTTTGAGCGCTACAGCTTCCGGGTGAATACCAGCTTCAACCTCGGCCGCTTCCGCTTCGGCGAAAATGCCCTGCTCACGCGCGCCAACCAGACGCGCCTGAACGTGATTCCCTTCTACGGTTCGCCGTTTTACAACGTGGTGCAGATGCTGCCCGTCAACCCGGTGTACGACCCGACGGTGCCCGGCGGCTTCGGTATCGGCAACGGCAACGCCAGCACCTTCGGCCTGAACCCCGTTGCCTCGCAGGATTTGCTCAACGATACGGGTACTTCCAACCGCCTGCAGGGCAATGTGTACGGCGAGGTGTCGATTTTCGACTTTTTGCGCTACCGGCTGAACCTGGCCACCGAGTTTCACGCCTTCCACGACCAGCAGAAGCGGAAGTACGGCGTCTGGCGCCAAAACGACATCACGCAGCTCTCCAACTTCGGCGAAAACCAGGGCAACGAGCTCTTCGGCATGGCCGAAAACACGCTGACCTTTGACAAAAGCTTCGGGGACCATAACCTGACGGTAGTGGGCGGCTACAGCCAGCAGCGCTTCCGCCAAGAGTTTACCCGGGGCGTGAACTTCGGCTACGGCACCGGGCCCACGTACTTCTGGCAGCTGAGCGCGGGCACCACCACGCCGCAGGCCATCGGCTCGGCTTACGAGTGGGCCAAGCAGTCGTTTTTTGCGCAAGCCACCTACGATTACAACCAGCGGTACCTGCTGACGGCCGCCTTCCGCCGCGACGGTTCCTCGCGCGTGGAGCGGGCCAACCGCTGGGGCAATTTCGGCGCTGCCTCCATCGGCTGGCGGGTATCGAAGGAAGCCTTCTTTGATGGCGTCACCAGCATTTCGGACCTGAAGCTGCGCGCTTCCTACGGCCGCCTGGGCAATGATCTGCTGGGCGGGGCCTATGGCGGCTCTTACAACTCGCAAGGCTTCCTGAACACCAACGCCAACTATGTGCTGGGCGGCGCCATTCAGAACGGGGCCATTCAGACCAACTACGCCAGCACCGGCATTCGGTGGGAGGACCGGCGCACCACCAACGTGGGCTTCGACCTGGGCGTGCTGGACAACCGCCTGACCTTGTCGGCCGACTACTACGTGTCGCAGACCTACAACGCGCTGATCAACCCGCCGCTGCCCCTGACGCTGGGCAACGCCGCCGACAACCCCTACCGCAACCTGGGCAAGCTGGAAAACAAGGGCTTGGAGCTGGTGCTGGGCTACAACGACGACCGGCACCCCTTCCGCTACGGAGCCACGGCCAACCTGACCACGCTCAAAAACGAGGTGCTGGACCTGGGCACCACCGGCGCCGAGGGCACCGGCGCGCCGAACTTCTTCAACGGCGGACCGCGCGACATTACCCGCACCGAGGTGGGCTACGAAGTGGGCTCGTTTTACCTCTACCAGTTCGACGGCATCTACCAGACCGGCGACAGCAACATCCCGGCGGGGCTGAGCGCGGGCGACGTGCGCTACAAGGACCTCAACGGCGACGGCAGCATCAGCGACCTGGACCGGGCGCACGTGGGGCGGGTGTTTCCCAAGCTGCAGTACGGCCTGAACCTGAACTTTGGCTTCGGCCCGGTGGATCTGACGGCCTTCTTCCAGGGCGTGCAGGGCAACGACGTGATGAACCTCGGGCGCTTCCTGACCGACAACACCGCCGACAACAGCAACTACCGCGCGGACTTCAGCCCCTGGACGTCCACCAACCCCTCGACCACCACGCCGCGCGCCATCAAGTCGGGCGGACCGCAAAACGGCGACGCAGCCGGCAACAATGCCCGCTTCAACAGCACGCGCTGGCTGGAAAACGGCTCCTATCTGCGCCTGAAAAACCTGCAGTTGGGCTTCACGGTGCCCAAAGCCGCCCTGCTGCGCACCAAGTACGTGGCCTCATTGCGCATCGTGGCCACGGCCCAGAACCTGTTCACGATAACCGACTACACCGGCTACGACCCCGAAACGGTGGGCAGCGGCGTGTTCAACACCATCGGCAACAACCTGGCCCGCGGCGTCGACGAGGGCTCGTACCCGAACCTGCGCACCTTCTCGCTGGGCGTACAAGCCGGCTTCTAGGCCCGCTCCACCTTTAAATCAGCTTCTGATATGAAAACGTTTCTGACGCGGGTGGGCCTGGCGGGTGCTTTGCTGCTGAGCGCCACTGCCTGCGAAAAAAACCTGCTCGACCAAACCAACCCCAACCTGCCCCTCACGGAGCTGTCGTGGACCACCAGCGACGACGCCGTGCGCGGCTCGGTGGCCTGCTACGCCGGCCTGCAGGGCCTGGGCATGTACCGCCGCTGGCTCAATTTTGCCTTCGATCTGCGCGACGACACCGGCTTCAGCCAAAGCCCCTGGGGCGAGCTGGCCGACTTCACGCACTTCATCCAGGTGAACTACAACTTCGAGGTGTCGAACAACATCTGGCGCGACCATTACCGCACCATTTTCCGCTGCAACCAGGTCATCGACCGCGTGCCCACCATTCAGGGCATGGACGCCACGCTGCAGCGGCGCATTGTGGCCGAGGCGCGCTTCCTGCGGGCCCTGAGCTACTTCAACCTGGTGTCGCTCTACGGCAACGTGCCGCTGATGCTGCAGTACTCCACCGACCTGAACCAGGCCGCGCCGCAGGGCACCGAGGCCCAGGTCTGGACCCAGGTCATCACGGATTTGCAGGCCGCGCAGGCCGATTTGCCGGTGAGCTACCCGAGCGCCGACGTGGGCCGGGCCACCAAAGGCGCCGCCATTGCGCTGCTGGGCAAGGCCTACATGCAGAACCGCCGCTGGGCCGACGCGCAGGCGCAGTTTGCGCAGCTGATCAACTCCTCGACCTACAACTACCGTCTCACGGCCAACTACACCGACAACTTCCGCCACACCACCGAAAACAACTCGGAGTCCATCTTCGAGGTGCAGTTTTCGGACGAGAAGAAGGGCGGCAACGACGCAGGCAACGGCCCAGATGCCACCTCCTCGCAGGGCGGGCAACGCTCGCAGTTCTGGGGCGTGCCGGGCTTCGGCTTCAACGATGGCGAGGTGCGGCCCTGGGTGGTGCGCGAGTTTCTGCAGGAAGGCACCGCCACCGGGCAGCGCGACCCGCGCCTGGCCGCCACCGTGTTCTACAACCGCCGCGACCTGACCCAATTCCCCACGCCCCTGGCCTCCGATGCCGACACGCTGGTTTATGGCACCGGCTTTCTCACCCGCTACGGCCGCAACGCCCGCGACCGTTCCCGCGTGTACTGGCGCAAGTACCAGACCGACTACTACCGCACCTTCGAGGATTTCGACTCGCCCATCAACCAGCGCGTAATCCGCTACGCCGACATCCTGCTGCTCCAGGCCGAAGCCCTGAACGAGCAGAACCAGCCGGCCACCGCCATTCCGCTCATCAACCAGGTGCGGCAGCGCGCCGGGCTGGCCCCGCTGCCCACGACCCTGGGCCAGACCGCCCTGCGCACCCAGATTATGCACGAGCGCGTGACCGAGCTGACTGGCGAAGGCGTGCGCTGGTTTGACCTGCAGCGCTGGGGCCTGCTCGACAACCCGGCCACGGTGGACCAGCTCAAGCAGCGCGACCCGGACTTCAACAACTTCGTGGTGGGCAAGTCGCGCCTGCTGCCGCTGGTGCAGAGCGACGTGGACCTGAACCGCCTGCAGCAGAACCCGGGCTACTAGCGTGGCGGCCCCGGTTTCGCTCGCGGAGCCGGGGCCGCCGTTTCCGGCCGACCAACCTCGGCTGCTTCTCCACCCGTTTTTGCCTCTACCCATGTTCGTCTCCCGCAGGTTCCTTCTGGCCGCGTGGCTGCTGCTAAGCCTGCCTGGCTGCTCCAACGGCCCCGGTTCAGGCGGCAGCCCCGTCACGCCCCAACCCACCGGCACCACCTACACCAACCCGCTGCTCAGCTCGGGCGCCGACCCCTGGGTGACGCAGAAAGACGGCTTCTACTACTACATGCACACCACCGGCAACAACCTCACGCTGTGGAAAACGGCGAAGATGTCGGAGCTGGGCTCGGCGGTGAGCCGCGTGGTGTGGACGCCGCCGGCCACCGGCGCGGCCTCGCACGACATCTGGGCGCCGGAGCTGCATTTTCTCGACGGCAAGTGGTACGTGTACTTCACCGCCGGCCCCGGCAACTGCTGCGGCGGACAACGGCTGTGGGTGATGGAAAACGCGGCCGCCGACCCTACCACCGGCACCTGGAGTACGCCCTCGGCGCTGGCCGTGCCGGGGCAGGACGTGTGGGCCATCGACGGGACGGTGCTGGAGCAGAACGGCAACCGCTACTTCATCTGGTCGGGGCAGGAGCTGGGCTCCGAGCAGCAGAACCTCTACATCTGCCGCATGGCCAGCCCGACTTCGCTCATGGGCCAGTGGGTGCAGCTGAGTCAGCCGCAGTACGCCTGGGAACTGTACGGCACGCCCAAAGTGAACGAGGGACCGGAAATCCTGCGCCACGGCGGCAAAACCTTCCTGGTGTACTCGGCCAGCCACTGCAGCACCGACGACTACGCTCTGGGCCTGCTGACTACCAGCAATACCGCCGACCCGATGGACCCGGCCGCCTGGAGCAAGTCGCCGAACCCGGTGCTGACCAAGGACCCCGCCGACCGCGCCTACGGCCCCGGCCACTGCTCGTTTTTTACCTCCCGCGACGGGCAGGAAACCTGGATACTCTACCACGCCAACCTCGCCGCCGGCCAGGGCTGCGGCAACGCCCGCAACCCGCGCATGCAGAAGCTGGAGTGGAACGCCGACGGCTCGCCCAACTTCGGCACGCCCGCGCCCACCGGCACGCCCTTGCCTCGTCCGGCCGGGGAGTAGAACGCCGGAACCCGCTTTCTTAGCCCGCACAAGCTGTTGTTATCCGCCGGCCAACGCCTGCTTTGACCTACACCGCCCCGTCGAATGACACTTCCCACCAAGTATTCGTTGCTGACCTGGGGGCTGGCCCTGAGCCTGCTCGGCGCCTGCCAGCAGGCCAAAAAGACCACCGCCGTCAGCACGCCCACGGCCAACACCGCCGAAACCAAGGCCGAGGCCGATGCGCCGCCCATCAACATCGTTAACCCCGTCCTGCCCGGTGACTTTCCCGACCCGTCGATTACCAAAGTGGGCGACACGTACTGGGCCACGGCCACATCCTCGAACTGGGGTCCGGCATTTCCGCTGCTCAAATCGACCAACCTGACCGACTGGGAGCTGGTGGGGCACGTGTTTCCCGGCAAGCTGCCCGACTGGGCCGACTACTACTTCTGGGCGCCCGAAATCAGCGAGGAAAACGGCAAAATCTACGTCTACTACACGGCCCACAAGAAAAGCGGCAACCTGTGCGTGGCCGTAGCCAGCGCCGACCGCCCCGAAGGCCCCTACACCGACCACGGCCCGCTGGTGGGCCAGCCCGACGGCTCCATCGACGGCTTTCCGATGCGCGACGAAAACGGGCAGCTCTACCTGGTGTGGAAGGAAGACGGCAACAGCGTGCAGCAGCCCACGCCCATCTGGGCGCAGCGCCTGAACGAGCAGCGCACGGCCCTGGTAGGGGAGAAGAAGGAGCTGTTTCGCAACACCGCGCCCTGGGAGGGCAACCTCGTGGAAGGCGTGTGCATGATCCGGCGCAACGAGTACTTCTATGCTTTTTACGCCGGCAATGGCTGCTGCGGGCACACCTGTACCTACGGCATGGGGGTGGCGCGGGCCAAGAGCCTGCTGGGCCCCTGGGAGAAGTACGAGAAGAACCCGGTGCTCACCAAAAACGAGAAGTGGGCCTGCCCCGGCCACGGCACGGTGTTCAACCGCGGCAAGCGCTGGTACATGCTGCACCACGCCTACGACACGCGCAGCTTCGAGTTTGTGGGCCGGCAGGGCGTGATGAGCGAGTTTGACTGGACCGCCGACGGCTGGCCTGACTTCCGCAGCGGCGGTACCATTCCGGCTAAGGGCAACCCACCCGCCGCCGCCCGCAACTTCGACGACAACTTCGACGGTAAGGCCCTCGCGCTGAGCTGGCAGTGGCCCGTGCAGGAGCCGCCCACCCTGGCGGTGCGCGGCGGCCAGCTGCTGCTCACGGCCCGGCCCCAGCACAGCGGCGCCGTGCTCGGCCAGCACACCTACACCGCCGATTACATAGCCAGCGTCACCCTGCTCAACCCCGCCAAACTGCCCGCCGGCACGCAAGCCGGCCTGGCCGCCCACGGCGACCCGGAAAATACCCTGGCTCTGACGGCGGGCGGCGGCAAGCTGCAGCTTTGGCAATTGGAAAAGGGCAAGCAGAAAACCCTGAGCGAAACCAAGCTGCCGGCTACCGACGCGCTAGCCCTGCGCCTGCAAGCGCAGAATGGCAGCCAATTTCGCTTCGAGTGGAGCGCCGACGGGGGCAAAACCTGGCAGGCCATGCCCGGCGTGAACGGGCCCATCAACGCCGCCTACCTGCCGCCCTGGGACCGGGGCGTGCGCGCCGGCGTGCTGGCCAAGGGCCCCGCCACGGCTACCGTCGCCTTCGACAACTTCAGCCTGCGCAGCCAGCTGGTGACGGCCCAGGCCGAGGACCGCAAATCCGACGCGAAATAGCGCCGCTCTCCATAGATTGCCCTTCGTCTCCATCTTCCGCTCCGCCTCTATGACCCCTTATTCCCGCTACGGCGCCGTGGCCGCGCTGCTGGCCCTGGCCGCCTGCAACCAAACCAAAACCACCGACCAGGCCGCTGGTACCGCCCCGCCCGCCGACTCTACGGCGGCTTCCCAGGCCGCGCCAGCTGATGCAGCGCCTACCTCGGCCTCCTTCGGCAAAACCGCCGACGGCACCGAAGCCCAGCTCTACACGCTCACCAACGCCCACGGCCTGCAAGCCACCATCTCCAACTACGGCGGCACACTTACCAGCCTGCTCGTGCCCGACAAGAATGGCAAGCTCGGTGACGTAGTGCTCGGCTTCGATGACCTGGCGGGCTACACCAGCGCACAGTACCTGCAGGAAGGCCCGTATTTCGGCGCACTGATTGGGCGCTACGGCAACCGCATCAAGCAGGGCAAGTTCACCCTCGACGGCAAGCAGTACACCTTGGCTACCAACAACGCCCCCAACCACCTGCACGGCGGCAAGCGCGGCTTCGACAAGGTGCTGTGGCAGGCCCAACCCGGCACCTCCGCCGATGGACAGACGCTCACGCTCAGCTACCTAAGCAAGGACGGCGAGGAAGGCTACCCCGGCAACCTGCAGGTGAAAGTGGTGTACACCCTCACCAACAACGACGCGCTGCGTCTGGAATACACCGCCACCACCGACAAGCCAACGGTGCTGAACCTGACCAACCACAGCTACTTCAACCTCAACCACGGCCAGGCCAAAAACGCCCTCGACCACCAGCTGACGCTGAACGCCGACCGCTACACCGTGGTGGACAACACCGCTATTCCGACCGGCGAGCTGCGCGCGGTGCAGGGCACCCCGTTTGACTTCCGCCAGCCCCATGTCATCGGGGAGCGGATCAAGCAGGTGGGCGGCGGCGGGCCCGGGGGCTACGACCACAACTGGGTGCTGGCCGACCAGATGCGCGCCGAGCCCGTGGCCACTGCTGCCGTGTTCGAGCCCGTCACCGGCCGCACCATGGACGTGTACACCGATCAGCCCGGCGTGCAGTTCTATTCCGGCAACTTCCTCAAGGGCAGCCTGAAAGGCAAAGGCGGCACTGCCTACGTGCAGAATTACGGCTTCTGCCTGGAAACCCAGCACTTCCCTGATTCGCCCAACCAGCCCAAGTTTCCCAGCACCACGCTGCGCCCCGGCGAGACCTACCACACCGTGACGGAATACCGTTTCGGCGTGCGCAAATAATGAATGAGGCCCGCCGAGACGCGGCGGGTTCTGGAAATGCTCCGGCGGCCCACAGAACTGTCATCTGAGCCGCAGGCGAAGGACCTTACCGCGCAGGAACGAGTCTTGTCAATGATTATCGTTCTGCGGTGAGAAGGTCCTTCGCCTGCGGCTCAGGATGACAGACGGGCGGCGAGAAAAGCTTTCCAAACCGCTTCATTTCTTGCCGTTCAGCTTCCGAACCAGGTCTACTTCGTCTTGCCGGTAGGGCGTGCCGTCGCGGCGGAATACCTCGTGAAACCACTCGGCCGGCTCGCTGCCGTCGGGCAGGGGCGTTTCCCATTGGTACTTGGTGTTGGTTTTGCCCTCCACCAGGCCCCAGTTGATGGCACCCACGTTCATCTTGCGCAGCATGGGCATCACGGTGGCAAAGCGCGAGTTGCGCGGCCGGGCCATGTACTCAGTGCAGATGAGCGGCCGGCCGTGGGTTACCAGCATATCCACCAGCCGCTGGTGCACCACCACGTCGTCGTAGCTGTGGTAGGTGATGACGTCGGAGTGCAGGGCCTGGTAGGTGTTCAGCGCCTGGAAGTCGTAGGACCACAGGCCCACGCTCAGCGGCTGGCTGGGATTCACCTCGCGGGCCCAGGCAAAGACGTTGCGCAGCAGGGGCAGCGAGGCGGTGAGCTTGCCCGAGTTGCCAGGCTCGTTGTACAGGTCCCAAAGCAGTACGCGCGGGTCGTTCTTGAATGTGTTCAGCACGTCCTGCACGTAGGGCTTGAGCTTGACGAAGGTAGCCGAGTCGCGCGAGGCCGGGTCGCCGGGGTCCTGCAGCCAGCCGGAGTTGTGAATGCCCACCTTGGGCGCCGGTTGCGGGCCGGTTTGGGCGGTTTTGTTCCAGCAGTCATCAAAGAACACGAACATCGTCTGGATGTGGTGCTTATCGGCAATGGCCAGGTAGCGCCCGACGCGTTCCTTGAAGCCCTTGGGGTCCTGCTGCCAGGCCAGGCTATGCAAGAACACCCGCATCGTGTTGAAGCCGATGCCCGCGGCGTAGCCCAGCTCCCGGTCGATGGTGGCCGGGTCGAAGGTGTCGGCCTGCCACATTTCCAGCTGGTTGATGGCCGTGCTGGGAATGAAGTTGGTGCCGCTCAGCCACGGATGGGCGCGGTACCAGGTCCGGGCCTTTTCGATGGGCCAGCGCTGGTCTGCTACGCTCGTCGCCGCCGCTCGTTTGGTTTTGACCTTGACTTTTTGCGCGAACATCGGCTGCTGGGCCAGCAGCAAAACCAGTAGCAGCAGGATGCATTTCTTCATGACGCAGGGTGGGAGTAAGGTCGGGCAAAGCCGCCGGGCGAAGGAAAACTGCCCACGGCGCAGTTGGGACTGTCCAGGCCGGGATACGGGCCGAAAAATGCGCGCTGACGTTGCTGCTGCGGCGTGTTGGTGGCTCGGCTAGTCGGCCGGAAACGTGGCCGTCGGGAGCAGCAATTATTTGCGGCGCCTGGCTATTGCAAACTAAGCGTAGGAGTGAGCCAATGCAAACGCTTCCATCTTTTGTGCATATAAATTACCGGTAGGTTTTCTCCCATTCGCGCCTGATAATCAGCTCTGCCATGCCTTCTCGTCGTGATTTTCTGCAGCAGGCCGCCGCTGGTCTGGCCACCCTCGCCATCCAGCACCAGGCCCTGGCTGCCGCGCGCACCTACACCAACCCCGTGTACGCCGGGCAGTTCCCCGACCCCTTCGTGCTGCGCCACCAGGGCCGCTACTACGCCTTCGGCACCACCGGCAGCGGCCGCACCACCGACGGGCGCATCTTCACCCTGCTCACCTCCACCAACCTCGTCGACTGGAAAAGCGCCGGCGGCGCCCTCACGCCGCCGGTCGGGGCCGAGGGAGCCGAGTTCTGGGCCCCTGAAGTGGTGTACCACAAGGGTACGTTCTACATGTACTACTCCATGGGCGGCGGGGCCATCGGGGCGGCCGTGGGGCACCGCCTGCACGTGGCCACCAGCACCAAGCCCGAGGGCCCGTACCAGCAAGTGGCCCTACTCGACGTGCCCGACAGCAAGTTTACCATCGACGCGCACCCGTACCAAGATACTGACGGCACGTGGTACCTGTTCTACGCCCGCGACTTCATCGATTCCGACCACGGTTACCGCCCCGGCACCGGCCTGGCCGTGGACCGGCTGCTGGACATGACCCGCCTGGCCGGCGAAAGCCGCACCGTGATGCGCGCCCGCCACGATTGGACGGTATTCGAGAAAAACCGCACCATGCCGCTCTATGACAACCGCACCTTTCCCGAGTGGCACACCCTGGAAGGACCTTTCGTGCGCAAGCACGCCGGCAAGTACTACTGCTTCTACAGCGGGGCCAACTTCCTGACCACCCGCTACGGCGTCGATTTCTGCGTGGCCGATTCCATCCTGGGCCCTTACTCCGATGCCGGGGCCGGCAAGGGCGCCCGCGTGCTCCACGCCGTGCCCGGCCACGTGCGCGGCCCCGGCCACCACTCGCACGTGCTCAGCCCCGATGGCAAGACCGAATATCTCATCTACCACGCCTGGAACGAAGCCATGACCGAGCGGCAGCTCTGCATCGACCGGCTGACGTGGACGGCGCAGGGGCCGCGCTGCCTCGGGCCCACCTATACCCCGCAGCCGCTGCCGACGTAGGCCGCCCGACCGTAAGGCCAGCGCAGCCGTAGTATCCGTTTTTCCACTCATCATCGCATCACCGTGGCCCGGGCAAAAGCTTCCATCACTGATCTGGCCAGGCAGCTCGGCGTGTCGGTGTCGACGATTTCGCGGGCGCTGAACGACCACCCCAAGACCAGCGACGCTACCAAGCAGCGGGTGTGGCAGCTGGCCCGGGAGCTGCAGTACCAGCCCAATCACCTGGCCGCCGGCCTGCGCAAGGGCCGTAGCAACCTGCTCGGCGTGATGGTGCCGCACATCGACGGGCATTTCTTTACCATGGTCGTGAAGGGCATCGAAACGGTGGCCAGCAAGGCCGGCTTCAACGTGATGATCTGCCAGTCGAACGAAGACGTGCGCCACGAAAAGAAGAACATCGAATCCTTGCTCAGCGCGCAGGTAGAGGGCATTCTGGTGTCCCTGGCCCGCACCACCCGCGACTTCCGCCACTTCGAGAAGGTGCACAAGCAGGAAATTCCGCTGGTGTTTTTCGACCGCGTGCTCGACGGGCTCGACGTCTCGGCCGTGGTGCTCGACGATAGGGAAGGGGGCTATCGGGCTACCCGCCACCTCATCGAGCAGGGCTGCCGCCGCATTGCCCACTTCGGCGGTCCGCAGCACCTGAATATCTACAAGAACCGCCGCCTGGGTTACGAGGACGCCCTGCGCGAAGCCGGCTTGCCCCTCGACGACGCACTGATTTACTACTGCGATATGACCTTGGAAGACGGCGTGGCCGGCATGCAGTACCTGCTGCAACTGCCCTGGCCTCCCGACGCCGTGTTTTCGGCCAGCGACTTTTCGGTGGTGGGCGCCCTGCAGGAGCTGAAAGTCCACGGCCTGCGCGTGCCGCAGGACCTGGCCCTGAGCGGCTTCAGCAACGAAACCTTCACTTCCTTCACCGAGCCCATGCTCACCACCGTGGACCAGCACTGCGAGCAGATGGGGCAGGACGCGGTGCGCCTGTTTCTGGAAATGCGGCACGCGCGCAGCCCCGGCGCGTCGCCGCGTCGCATCGTGCTGCAGCCCGAGCTGCTGGTTCGGGGCTCTTCCCGCCGCACCGACCCCAACTAAGCCCGGCCGCATTCCGTTTGTGGATGGTTGAGCTTCGATTCACGGGCTTGTTTCGCGTATGAATTCACGTTGCTGTCTGATCAGTGCCGAAGGGCTGTCGGTGCACTACGACGCCGTGCAGCAGTGCCTCTTCAGCGAATGGACAGGCCGCCACGACCAAGCCTCGGTGCGCAAGTACTGCGAGCAGATTCTCAGCTGCCTGTACGCGCATCCTGTAGGCAAAATTCTCAGCGACCATAGCCAGCTGCAGGGCGAGTGGCATGAAGCAGCCTCGTGGGTGGGCACGCGCATGTTCAGCCGTTTTGCCGCGCTGGGCGTGGGCCATGTTGCCTGGGTGGCGGCGCAGCAAAACCAAGCTGACCGCTCCGCCATGGAAGCAGCCCTGCGCGCGGCTGATTACCCCGTGGTATCCATCTTCGACGACGTAGATTCGGCTTATTCCTGGCTCTTGCAGGCCCCGCAGCAGCTCACCCGGCCCTTTTTGGCTTGAACGTCGCCCCCAGAACCTTAGCTGAGCAAGCCACAGCAGACGGCTAGCTGGCGGCGGCTGAACCGTAGCCGCGGTTATTGGTTGATGTTGGGCTTTGCCCGTTGTCTTCCTGCCCGATTCACCGTAGGTTGCTGCTCCCGTGCTTTTATCGCCCATGCTCTCTGAACCAACCTACCTCGCTGCCCGCATGGCAGCGCCCACCATCGAAGCCCACTTTGCCGAGCACCGCCTCCTGGCTACTCCCCAACAGCGGCCCCGGCTGGCCCCGGCGCCACTGGCAGCCGTAATAGAGGCCATTATCGACGTGGCATTCTGGGCCAGCCTGCGGCGTGAGGAAGGCCACCCGCCCAAAATCACGCTGGCCCTGCTGCCGCCTGCCGAAGCGCTGCAGCCCCTGGTGTTTGGGCAGCGCAAGCGCCTGACGCCCCACAACCTCATCAAGCTGGCCCCGGCCGTGGAGCAGCCCGGCATTCACCTGGGCGTGTGGCACGACGCGGATGGCCTGCATGTGTGGGGCACCGTCACGGAGCTACCGCCGCTGTGCTTCGTGCTCGAAGTCACCGAGCCCGGTCTGCTGGTGGTGAAGCACCCGCGCGCCGACGGCTTCGGCAAATTCGTGAACGTGGCCATCATGCGCGGCGACCAGCTGCAGGTGGTCGACGCCGACAACTCGGCCATTGCCGATTGCCGGGCGCTGCGCCGTTTTCTGCCGGGCGGCGCGCTGCCCGGCACCCCCGAAGAAACCGATGACGTGCTGGTGGAGCTGGCCGCCGTGATGCGGGCCCACGGCCGCGGCGGCTTGGTGCTGGTGGTGCCCGAAAACTCGGACCTCTGGCAGGCGTCCATTGTGCAGCCTATGTCTTACCCGGTGGCCCCGGCCTATACCGGCATTACGGACGTAATGAATCAGCGGCACAGCGCGCCGGACTGGCAGAAAAACCTGCGGCGGGCCATCAATATCGTGGGCGGGTTTACCTCCGTCGACGGCGCCACTGTGATTACGCAGGATTATCGGTTGCTGGCTTTCGGGGCCAAAGTTGCCCGGGCCAAGGGCAGCGTAGCGGTGGAAGAAATGCTGATAACCGAACCCGTGGTGGGCAGCACGGCTCGGCCCGCGCACCCCGCCCAGAACGGCGGCACACGGCACCTGGCCGCTGCGCAGTTCGTGCACGACCAGCGCGACGCCTTGGCGCTGGTAGCCTCGCAGGACGGTTTTTTTACCGTCTTTGCCTGGTCCTCCGAATGGAACAAGGTGCACGCCCACCGCATCGACGTGCTGCTGCTCTGAGGCCGCGGCACCGGTCACAATGCAACAGCCGGAGTACCCCGTGGGCGCTCCGGCTGTTGCGTTTCAATCAATACCTGGTCCGGCTCAGCGCATCAGCTCCAACCAGCCTTTGTAAGTCTGGCGGGTGTGGTTCGGGTCGGCAAATTCCACTTCGATCAGGTAGAAGTAAGTGCCGGCCGAGGCCTTAGCGCCGGCGTCGCGGCCGCCGCTTTCGGGGCTGCGGGCCCCGCCGCCGTCCCAGAGCGTGAGGTCGTTGCCGGCGTGGCCGCTGTACACCTGCGCGCCCCAGCGGTTAAAGATCTTGACCTGCGCCCCCACGATGGGACTGGCAAAAATGGGCCGGAACGTTTCATTCCGCTGGTCGCCGTCGGGCGAGAAAATGTTGGGCAGCACGAAGATGCGGCAGTCCTCCCCGCGCACGATGTTGCTGGCGGCCGTAGCCCCGGCCGAATCCACGGCCAGCACCCGGTAGCACCCGGCGGCCGAGGTCAGGTTGGGGTGCGCGAAGCTGTTGCCGCGGGTGCGGCCGACCTCCAGGAAGGCGCTGCTGTCGCACTGGGCACTGTAGAGCACACGGTATTCCACGATGCGGGCGTTGCAGCCTTCGGGGCGGCGGCTGAGCGCCCAGCTCAGGTTATTGGTGTAGGTCAGCGGCTTGGGCAGGGGCGAGGGGTACTGCTTGGCCTGCGCGTTCAGCGCTTCGCAGTCGGGGCCCTGCAGCGTGAGCACCGGGCGGCAGGGCGCCTGCGTCAGCGCCACGCATAGTTCCTGGCTGCGGTTGATGAGGTCCTGCGGTTGCTGCGGGGCGTCGTAGCCACCCACCGTTTCCACGTAGTAGCAGTAGGTCTCGTTCATGCGTAGCACCGGGTCGTTGTCGAGGTACACGCCGCCCGTGCTGGTGCTGGTGGCGCTGCTGCTGATCAGTAGGTACGTGGTGCTGCGCGGGTCTTTGCGGTAAATGCGCGTACGGCTGCCGCTGTTGTTCCACGGCACGCTGTAAGTCCAGCGCACCACTATGCTCGGCCGCAAGCCCGGGTTGGGTGTCGCCTCTACCCGCACGCTGCTCGCGGGCCCGGCCGTTTCGATCAGCACCGCCGAGTTGGGCTGGGTTGATACGTTGCTGAAGAATTCCAGGCGGTAGCCATACGTCAGGTCGCGCGTGTTCAGGTTGGGGTCTACGTGCACGATATCAGCCAGCGAGTTGAACGTGCGCACGAGCGTAAACGGCGCCCCGGCGGCGCTGCGGAAAAGGCGGTAGCCCACGGGCGGATTGAAGCCGGAGGAGCTGGCGGGGCTGGTCCACTTCACCGTGATTTGGCCGGTGGTGGCGTCGGTGCGGTCGACGGTGACGTTGGTGAAGAGGGCGGCGCGGCCCTGCAGGGTGACGCAGGCTTCGCGCGAGGCCAGGCTGGCCCCGCCGGCCGGGCGGGGAAACTCGGCGTAGATGCGGTAGCAGTAGGTCTTGCCCCGGTCCAGCCCGCGCCCGGCGTTGTCGTCGAGGAAGGTCTGCAGGTTGGCCGCCACCGTGCCCACCTGCACGTAGCCCGCGCTGGCCGGGATGCCCACGTCGCAGGCCCCCGACGGGTTCCAGGTGGACGGGTTCTCCTTGCGGTAGATCAGCAGCCGCGAAGCGTTCTGGCACACGTACCGGTCCCACGTCAGCTGCACCGTGCTGCCCTGCGCCGCGGCCCGCAGGTTCGTCGGCGCAGGGCCGACCACCGTGATGCGCCACGGTCGCTCGTCAATCAGCACCGGCCCGCTCGTGGGCTGGTCTTCGGCCTTGAACACAACCAGCTTGGGGTCTGAAGCAACATCGGAGCAGTTCGTGGACCACGTAAACACGCCCTCGGCGCGCCCGGCTTGGTTGACCGTTTGGCGGAAAGTAGCCGGCGGGAAAATACCGCCGTACGCCGTCAGCCGAATAGCATTGTTGTCCGGGTCGGTGGCCTCAATGGTGCGCGTGATAGTGGTACCTGCTACCACGCACGTATCACGCGGCACTACTATCAGGGGGCGGTTATTGGCCGTAGCCAGCACCGTAATCTGCATGTCGCGCAGCACTTCCCCGATTTTGAGGCGGCTCCCGTTGGGCATGCGGCGCCACTCTTCCACTTTAAAGGCCACGTTGTAGCTGCCCACCGTGTTGGGCGCGTTCCACACGAGCTGCCCGGTGCGCGCGTCAATTTCCAGGATAGCCAAAGCGCCTACCTGCGGTACCGGTGGGCCGGCGTAAGCTACCTGAACGCTGCCGGGTGAAACGCTCTGCTCATTGGGGTATACATAGCCGGGCAGAACCACCGGTTGGGGACGGTTCCGGTTGGTGCTGGCACACAAAATGGCTTCTATGCCGCGCGGTTCGTACAGGCAAACCACTTTCTGGTAGGCCAGCGAATCCCCGTCGGCATCTGATGCAGCAGGATTGTGCAAAAACACCTTGCCGACGGCGGCCCGGTCAACGGCCGGCGCGTTGAGCACCGGCGAATGATTTACCCCAACGGTGGGGTCGATGGTAATTAGCGTATAAATGAGGAAGCTACGCTGGTCGGACGACGGCACATTGCTGATGTTCTCGTCGCGGAATTCGCCGATAAAGGATACCGTGTAGCGCCCCGGCGCATTGTAGGTATGCTCGAAGTAATAGACGTTGCGGTTGGTTCCGTTACCGATGTTGACCCGACTGGCGCGGGTAATTCCCCCACGGTTACAGCCGGTGGCGCTGCTGGTCCCGTCGCCGAAAAAAATCGTTTCGTCGTTGGCGTTATCCGCCGGTGAGCCAGCATCGGTATAAGTTACCATCTTGAAAAAGATGCGTAACGGGTTGCGGGCCGAGGTCGTGTCGCTTTTCGCCTGAATGTCGCCCGCCCGAATATGGGAAGCCCGCGCCGGGGTGGCCAGTAACCCCAAAAGCGACAGGGCTAAGCCTGCCAGAAACCTTGCCCAAACCAATCGATAGGGTAATGGAAATGCCATACGCAAAGGAGGTTAGCGCCGCTGAAAGAGAATGGTAAGCCGGATGATGAACGGGCAACGGACGGCCTTACAAAAATCGTACATGTTCATCCCGGATTTTTTAAATTCCTGTCAGCGCCCTCCGATTGGCGGCGTACCGGAGGGCCGCTAGTGCACGGTACTAACCGCTAGATGCACCGGCGCCGAAAAATTCACATCCAAGGCCGCAATCTGGGCCCGGTAGGCGGCCGGCAGCAGGCTCACCCGCGCCCATTGGCTGAGGGCGAAGTCCCCAACGCGCCGGTACACGAAGATAATGGGGCGTAACGCGGCGCCCGACCCCAGGGTGAGCATCTGGCGCACCGGCTCAGGCGTCACCAGGCCTTGGGCATGCCGCAACAGGTGGTAGCGCACCGGCCCGAGGTGCCGGCGGTACTGGTGGTAGAGGTCGGCGGTGTAGCGGCTCGGGGCCATGTCGTCGGCCAGGTGCTGGGCCCGCACGGGCAGCCACGTGGCGTAGGAAGTGGGCAAATCGGGAATGCCCATACGCTGCCCCACGCGCGTGAATACCTCAAATACTTCCTCTTTTTCCGGCAGCGTCAGGGGGCGCTCCAAGGCTTCAAAGGCGCGGATGGAGTAATCAATCAGCATGAAAAGCACGTCGCGGTAAGCCCAGGCTGGAATGCTCATGCCGCGCTTGGCCTCCACTGCGGCGTGAATGGCGGCAATGGTATCGATGGCGCGCTCGGCGGCCACTTGCTCGGCAAAGACGATCTGCCGGGCATAGGTGACGGTGGAAAACAGCCGGCCCAGCGGGTCGGCGGGTAGGCGGCCGGTGAAGTACAGCCAGTCCACGGCCTTGTTCAAGGCAAACTCGGCCGCGGCCCCGGCAAAGATGAAGAGGATGGTGTCGGCCTTGCCCCAGATGCGGCGGACGACGGAATCGGGCGAAACGAAATAATGCGGGCTGGCAACAGAAACCATAAGGCAGGAAGAAGAAGCAACGCTTGCTTAACCCCAGGCAAGCAGGGCAGGTGCCGGTATGCGGTGCGAAGAATTTGTAAAAGTACTTTGTTATTCAAAGTTAATAATTGATTTGATTTGCCAACGCTTACCCGCCCAACCATTCGTGGAGCAACGTTGCTTCCGTTAGTTCTACTTCGCTTATGCTTCCCGCACGTTTGCGCACCCAGCCGCTTGCCGCCCAACGCCGTGGCGCTTTCCTCGGGCTGGCAGTGGTTACGGCCCTATTAGGCTGGTCGTCAAGGCGCTTCCGGGCCTATCTGCCCGCGTGGGTGGGGGCCTACGCCGGCGACGCTTTATGGGCCCTGATGGTGTTTTGGCTGCTTAGTAGCGCCTTGCCGCAGGCAAAACGGGGACGGCGGGCCAGCGCGGCGTGGCTCTTCGCCGTGGCCATCGAAGTCAGCCAGCTATACCATGCGTCGTTGCTCGACGCGCTACGCCGCACCACCGTGGGCGCTTTGGTATTGGGCCGCGGCTTCCTGTGGTCCGACATCGTCTGCTACACCATAGGCATAGCGGCCGGCTGCGGACTGGAATGGTGGGTGGAGCGGAAGGGAGCTGTTAAGGCGACGAGGTCGTTGCCAAAACGGTCAGCTACTGAGTAGAACCGGGCTTACTCGCTTTCCTTGATGAGCTGCTTGCGGTAGCCCGCCAGAATGGACGATTTGAGCAGGAAGCCCACGTAGCGGCCGTTTTTGAGCACTGGCAGGGCCCATACGTTCAGCTGCTCCATGCAGCGCAGCGTGTCGAGCAGGGTGTCGTCCACGTTCACGGTGGCGGGCGGCTCGCTCATCAGGTCGCTCACGCGGGTGGTGGTGTAGTGGGCCTCGTCGAAGAGGGCGTCGCGCACCTGGTCCAGCGAAATGATGCCCACCAGGGCGCCGTCCTCGTCTACCACGGGGAAAAGGTTGCGGGTAGCGTGGCGGAAGATGTCGACCAGCTCGCCCAGCGTAGCCTCAGGCTGCACCGGCTCAAAGTCCGTCTCGACGAGGCGCGAGAGGTCCAGCTGCGCCAGCAGGCCCCGGTCGCGGTCTTGGTGCACGTACACGCCGCGCTGCACCAGTTTGCGCGTGTACACCGAGTAGGGCTCGAAGTAGCGGGTGATGAGGTAGGAGCAGCTGGTCACGAACATCAGCGGCACAAACAGAGCGTAGCCGCCGGTGATTTCGGCGATGAGGAAGATGGCCGTCAGCGGGGCGTGCACCACGCCGGCCAGCACCCCGGCCATGCCCAGCACTACGAAATGCACTTCCGGCACCACAAACAGGCCGCTCACGTTGATCAGCCGCCCGATGATGAACCCGAGCAGCGCCCCCGAAAACAGCGAGGAGCCGAACATGCCCCCGTTGCCTCCCGCGCCAATGGTAATGCAGGTAGCAAACACCTTCAGCAGCATGGAGCACAGGGCCACGGTGAGCAGGATCCACACGTTTTCGTCGCGGTACACCGAGAAAATACTCGCGTCGAGCAGGTGCTGCGGCTCGCCACTGAGCAGGTTTTGCACCACGTTGTAGCCCTCGCCATAAAGCGTGGGAAAAAGAAATACCAGCACGCCCAGCCCCACGCCGCCCAACACCACCTTGCGGAAGGTGCCGCGCCAGCGTTCAAATATCTTGTCGGCCGCGAAGTACATGCGGATCATGTACACCGAGAGCAAGGCCGCGCCCAGGCCCAGCACCAGATAAAACGGGATGGTGTCGATGGACCAGCTGGTGGTGATGAGCACGAAGGGCTGGCCCGAAAACAGCAGCTTGGACACCACCGTGGCCGTGGCCGAGGAGATGAGCAGCGGAATGAAAAACGGCGCCGACAGCTCGCTCAGCACCACTTCCACCGCAAACAGCACCCCGGCAATAGGCGAGTTAAAGATGGCCGCCACGCCCGCCGCCGCCCCGCAGCCCACCAGCAGGCGCCGTTCGCGCCGGCTCACACGCAGGATGCGGGCCGTGTTGGAACCGATGGCCGAGCCGGTCACGGAAATCGGGGCTTCCAGACCGGCCGAGCCGCCGAACGTGACCGTGAGCAAGGAGCTGACCCACTGCGAGTACAGCTTGGAGCGCGGTACGATGCTACCCTGCCGGGCCACCGAGTAGATGATGGGCCCGATGCCGCGGCCCAGGTTGCCGTGCAGCCCGTAGCGCGTAAACAGCACCGTCAGGCCGATGCCGATGATGGGGTAGAGGAAGAGTGCGAAGACGCGGTTCTGCTCCGGAATCCAGCCGTAGAGCAGCTGCTGGCCCCAATGCACGCTGTTTTTGAGCAGCACGGCCGCCAGCCCCGCCAGCATCCCGACGATGATGCTCACCAGAATCAGGTATACCCGGTCGCTGACGTGGCGCAGGCGCCAGAGCAGCAGTGGGCTCAGGATTCGGTGGATTACGCTTTTGGCCATGCGGGGACACTCAGGTCTAGGACGGGCGGGGCCGCAAACATCCGGCCACTCTGGTCACTCGCATGATACGCAGAAAGGGTTGTTCGCAGGCTTATCGGGGCGAAAAAATGCTTCCCGAAGCACTAAAGCCCCTTAACTAAGTAGCCGGCCGGCAGAATAAAATTCTGAGTAACAGCACTTGCCCTAGCGGTTAACCCAATCGGAGCGTTCTGCGGCCAGGCGCAGCAAGCGCTACTGCACTGCGGCCGGGTGCGGGTAGCCCTGCTGGAGCAGCAACTCGCGGATGCCCTGCATCAGCTCGCTTTTCAGCTCCTGGGTGCCGCGGCGGTAGTCCTCCGAAAACGTCCAGAAGTACACGTGCAGGGTGGCCACGGTGCCGTCGGTTTTCTCCAGGATGATGTAGGGCCGGTGGCCTTCTTCGTCTTTGACATCCTTGAAGCGGCGCACGAAGTCGAGGATCAGGTCGCGCAGCTGCTCGGGGCCGCCCTTGCCTTCCATGTCCACGGCCACCAGAAAATCCTGGCGGATGTGGCCGTCGCGGGTGAAGTTGATTAGCGGCTCGCGCAGCACCAGAGCGTTGGGCAGGTAAATGTCCTTGCCGTCAAAGGTCTTGATAAGAGTGGTGCGCAGGTTCAGGGCCTCCACCCGGCCCATCAAGGTCTGGTTGTCCTTGATCTGAATGGTGTCGTGGATGCGGAAGGGGCGGTTGAAGGCCAGCACCACGCCGGCCAGGAAATTTTCGGCAATGTCCTTCAGAGCAAAACCGACCACGAAGGCCGTCAGGCCCGCGCCGGCCACCATGCCGCTCACGATGCCCGTGAGGCCGATAACCTGGAGCACAAGCGTGAGGCCGAGCAGGATGAAAGCCCACTTGGTGAGGCGAGTCAGGAACTCGGCCAGCAGCGGGTCGTGGGAGCGGGCGTGCAGCCGCCCGCCGATGAGGGAGCTGAGGCGGTTGGCGAGAAAAACGGCAATGACCAGCAGGATCAGGGCTACTGCGAGCTTGGGCAGCAGGTACAGAAACTGTGTCCAGTAAGTGGAAAGGACCCGGTGGAGGTCGTTGAGCAGCATAGGCGGAGAATTTCGGGAATGGAAAAGCCCGCCGTGCACAGGGCGCGGCGGGCAGCATTGGGTTCTACGCGAAAGGTCGGGGTTAGGGTTAGCGGCGGCCGGTCGGGCCCGGGCCGTTCAGCCAACGCCGAAAAGCCCAGGTGCCCGCGGCATAGGCCAGCACGTCGAGCCCGTCGGCGGCGTAGCGGGCGGGCAGCAGCCACGGCGCCAGCAGCTCAAACCACAGGCTGACGTACAGCCAGCTGGCCACCAGCCACGCATCGGGTAACACAAACCGGGGCTGGCGGCGCAGTACGCGCTGCGCCACCAAAGCCAGCGTAAGCACCACGGGCACGCACAGCGCATCGGCCAGCCAGCTGGAAACCCAGGTGGGAAAGCGGTAGCCAAAGCCGCGCGTGAGCAGCTGAAAAGCGCTGTACGCGACGCACGCCGCCGCGAACAACGGCTGCCGCAGCGGCGCCAGGGCTAGCCGGCAATGGCCGTGATGAGCCACAGGATAAATGATACGGTGGCCGCAAACAGCAGCTGCCCGCCGCGCACTAGGTACTTTAAGCCGCGCAGCCAAGCCGGGTCGGTCGGCGGGATGGGAATGAGCATCGCGGGGGGCATTTCCCATTTCCAGGCCTGCTGCAGCTTCGCCTCGCGCTCGGGCCCCAGCGGGTCGAGCAGTTCGTGGCAATGCTCGCACCGGTCGTCGGGGCGGTGCTGATGGTCCGACCAGAGCCCGCAGTGCGGGCAGCGTTTGGAGGCGAAAAGCCGGGGCGGTTCCATGCCCAAACATACGCCCCGGCGCCCGAAAGCCCACTCACACAAACATGTGAAGGGGCCCGCCGGACGCCGGGGCGCAGTAGTAAAGTAGCAGGCTGATTTACAGCTCCATGATGTCCTCGTTCCAGAGCGTGGGCTCGGCTTCGATGAACTCCTGCATCATGTCCACGCACTCCTGCAGGTCGAGGATTTCTACCTCCACGCCGTGGCTCTCCAGGAACGCCTTCGACTCGCCGAAGGTGCGGGCTTCGCCCACCACCACTTTGGGAATCTTGAACTGCACGATGGTGCCGGCGCACATGTAGCAGGGCATCAGGGTGGTGTAGAGCACCGTGTCGCGGTAGGTGCGCTGGCGGCCGGCGTTGTTGAGGCAGTCCATTTCGCCGTGCAAAATGGGGTTGAGCTCCTGCACGCGCTTGTTGTGGCCGCGGGCTACGATTTCGTCATTGCGCATGAGCACCGAGCCGATAGGAATGCCACCTTGCGAGCGGCCCAGGCGGGCTTCGTCGATGGCGGCTTGCATGAATTCGTCCATGGGAGGAAGAGAGGGAATGAGAAAATGGGAGGCAAAGCTACGGCGTAAATGACCGTTGCGCGGCTGCTCGGGCCGTGGTCAGGCCAAGATAGCAGCACGCCCGACAACTTCCCTGCGACCCCGGCGAGCCAGCGCATACGGGCTCAGCTCGGTACGTTGGCCGCTGCGGACTCTTCGCCGCGGGCCCAGGCTTCGGCCACGGCCAGCTGTTCCAGCGGAAAATGGCGGAAGGTGGCCGGCACGAGGCCCCCGGCAAAGCCCACGGCCGACTTGATGAGGGCGTTGTCGGCGCTGAGCACGGCCACGCGGTGGAAGTGGGTGTAGTGCTTCACGTCCTGCTTGATGTCCTCCCAGAGCGCCCGCAGCGAAATCCCGTCGAAGCCACGTACCTCCACGCAGACGTTAGCCTTGCCGTAGCGGGCAATTTTTTGCTCCAGCAGGGGTACTACCTGGTCGTAGTCGGCTTTCGAGACGGCGCCGTCGAGGGTGAGCGTCAGCAGGTTTTGGTCGGGGTGGTCGAGGGCGCGCAGCATGGCAGGGAGTCGAGGATGGATGATGCGTTTACTACGCGCCTTGGGGTTGGGGGTTAGTCCAGTGACGGCAACACTCTGCTGTCATTGCGAGGAGGCACGATACTCCGCGCATCAAGCGGCGTCAATCCTTAGTAGCACCGTTGAGACAATGCTTACCAACCGAAAACAGCACCGCCCGAAGCCGGCAGACATCGGGTTCGGGCGGTGCTTATATGACGGTCAGCACACTGTACAGGCCCGATTGCTTCGCGTTGCTCGCAATGACAGCCGGTTTTGCCGCTGTCGTGCTGGCCAGTGCTAGCGCGCGCAGATGCCCTTGTAGGGGCAGTACTGGCACACATTCAGGTCGTCGGTTTTGCGGATGGGCTCCTCCGGGTCCAGCATGCGGTCCACCAGGCGCGTCATAGCCTGCAGGCTGGTCTCCTCGAATAGCAGGCCCTCGGCAGTCATAAACGAGAGGTCGGCTTCAAGGGGCTTCGGGTCGGGGCTGCGCAGGGGGATGATGGCGGCTTCGGCGGCCGCGTAGCCGCGCTGAGCCAGCATGAGGCGGTAGAGCCAGAGCTGGCGGACCTTATCAGTGCCGCCGCCGGCCTCGGAGACGAGGCGCTCCAGGGCTTCGGTAGGGCTGTATTTCTTGCGGGCGCTGCCCAGCAGGTTCAGCCCGCCACCGTGCACCGCGCCGGTTTTGTAGTCGATGATGCGGCGGCGGCCGTCGGGCAGCTCGTCCACGCGGTCGGCGTAGCCCACCAGGCGCACGGCCACCCGCTCGCCGTCCTTGGTATCCACGAACACCGTGCCGTGCAGCTCCTCTTCCAGGCCCACCACCTTCAGCGGGCCGGTTTCTGTGATTTGCTGCGTGAGCGTGTCGAGGTAGCGCTCCACCAGGCGCACGCCCACGCCGCGCAGCACGTGATTGAGGCCTTCGTCGGGCAGCTGCTGGCGCGGGTTTTCGGTTTCGGCCCCGTCGTCGAGGGCAAGGCCGCGCTCCAGCAGGGTCGGAATCTGTGGCAGCCAGCTGGCTACGTCCTCGGCCGTAATGGGGTGGCCGGCCGCCACGAAGGGCGTCATCAGCTGCTCCAATACGTAGTGCACGGCCGTGCCAAACACGTCGGCCCCCAACTCCTCCCGCACGCCTTCGGTTTCCTGAAACTTGGCAATGCGCGAGAAGTAGAACTGCAGCGAGCAGGTCAGGTATTGATTCAGCCCCGAAGCCGATAGGCCGCGCTCCAGCAGGCCGCGGATAGCGCCGCGCATTTCGTAGTCCTTTTCCAGCACCAGGTCGCCCTCGTATTTCTGCGCGGTAGTGGGCTTCGGGGAGCTTACATCGGGTTGGGGGCTGAACAGGCTTTGCTGCGCGGGTGCCGTGGCCGAGCCGCGGGCTATTTCGCCGCCTACCAGCTGCCCGTTGGGCAATACCGTGGCCGAAGCCGTCAGGTCGAGCAGCTCCAGCCCGGGGTTCTGGTCGCGCAAGTCATTCTCGATCTGCAGCAGAAAGCGACTCCGCTCACCGGCCTGCACGCCTTCGGAGCCGGGCAGGATGTGCACCAGATCCACGCGCCGGGCGCGCTGCAACAGGCGCCAGAACTGGTGCGAGGTGGCGGCTTCGTGCTCGGCGTAGGTGGGCATGCCGTACTTGGTGAGCACGTCGTAGGGGAAGAGCGAGTTGTTGCGCTTGGGGGCGGGCAGAATCTGCTCGTTGCAGCTCAGGATGATGATGTGGTCGAAGTCCAGGGCGCGGGTTTCCAGCAGGCCCATCACCTGCACCTGCGCAATCGGCTCACCGGAAAAGGGCAGGCGCGTGCGCGTCATCTGCTCGTACAGAAAACGGCGGAAGGAGCGCACCGAGGGGCGCTGGGCGCGGCAGTCGAAGGCCGAATCGAGCTGGCGCACCAGGGTGTAAAACAGGTACAGGTACTCGGCTTCGATGGCCGTGTGCTCCTGCCGGTACACGTCGCGCAACAGCTCGATGACCTCGTAGCAGGCGCGCACCACGTCGTCGCAGTTGCGCCAGGGGCGAAACAGGGCCTCCACCAGCGGGTGGTGCCGGCCCAGCTCGCGCAGCTCGTCCTCGGTAAGGAGCACGGCGTTGCGCTGGATGATCTGGCGGCAGAGCTGGTCGAGCACGCCGTGAAACTGCTCTTGCTCGGGCTGCTGGTCAATCCAGTGCTCGTAGCGGCGCAGGAAGGGGTGGGCCAGCAGCTTGGTCACGGTGAGGTGGTGGTAGCGCCGCACGCCGTAGTCGGAGGCGGTTTCGCCCTCCCGAATGCCCGTCAGGTGCACCTCAAACAGCAGGTCGATGAGGTTGAACAACGGGGTGCTGCGGAAGCTCAAGCCCATGGTCACGTTGAACTGCGGCACCTGCTCGGGTGGCAGGCCGTGGAGCACGGGCAGCAGCAGCGTCTCGTCGGGCAGCACCACGGCCACGGAGCCGCGCGGGTTCAGTTGCAGGCCTTCCACCACCAGCTGCCCGGCCACCTTGCCCTGCATGGAGTTGTTGGCCACCCCGATCATGCGAATCTGCCGCGGCAGGGTGCGCAGCAGGTCCACGGCGCCGGTTTCGGCAAAGCCAAAGGCCTCGACGCCCAAATCCAGGTACTCGCGGATGCGGCTGAAGGGCAGGCCGGCGCGGTTGGGCGAGCCTTGCAGGTAGAACTGGTCGGTGTCGAAGCGCACCTCGGCCTTGCCCGCCTTCAGCAGCTGGCGCAGCAGGTATTGCTCGGCGCGCGAGAGGATGCCCAGGCCCAGACACACGTGCTGCGGCACCTTGCTTTCGTCGTCCTTCAGGCGCTTCTGCATGGCATCCACGGCGAGGCGGTAGGCCAGGCCGGGGTAGGCGAGGTTGTCCTGCTTAAGGCGACGGCGCAGGCGGCGGTACACCTTTTCCAAGTCGTCCCAGAAGCGGAACCACGCCGCCGTGGCTGAGGCCGGCGCGGGCGAGTCCGATAAGTCCCAGCGCTCCAGGGCCTTGGCTTCGGAAAGGTACTCGAAGAGGTTGGCCGGATCGGCCAGGTTCTGGTCGAGGTTGGAGAAGTCGTCGAGCAGCAGGCGCGACCAGCCCGTGAACAGGTCGAAGTCCAGGTTGGGGTCCAGCTCGCGCAGGATGTCGTAGAGCAGCAACTGCAGGGCAATGGGCTCCTCCACCTGCACGCCGGCCAGGTCCACCATGTAGTCCTCCATCGACGTCACGCGCGGGCTCCAGAGGGCCTCGCCCACGGGCGCCGCCAGGGCCAGCTCGTTTTTGAGGTACACCACGGCCCGGCGCGTGGGCACCACCACCACCAGGTCCGACAGCTCGGTGCCCGAGTAGCGGCTCAGCAGGTTTTGGGCCGCTTGGCGCAGAAAGGGTTGCAGGGCCGCCGGGTCGAGGGCAGGAGCGGAGGCGGGCGGGGCGGCGGGGGAAACGTGGGGCGTCATGTAGGGTAAAGATACGGCGGGGACGGCCAGTTTCGCCGCTCTCCCGCCGTGCCCGTAAGCAGGAGCAGACCGGCGGGCCAATAGGAACTTAACCTCGACCGCTCTAGTTTTGCCACCTGGTTGCCGCGCCGATTCTTCCTACTTGCCTTGTTTGCATGCTAATTCTTTCGGGCCTGCCGCTATATTTTGAAAATCCTATCGGGCGCCTCTACGAGCACCCCGACGGCTACGTCATCGTGGACTACAACGCCGGTCCGCGCCTGCTCAGCAACTACCAGGCATTCCTGAACCACCTGGAGATGCTGCTGAAGCGCCGCGGCTGGAACAAGATGCTGGCCAACCAGCGCCTGCTCGACCCGTTTACCGACGAAGAGCGCACCTGGATCAAGGAGCAGTGGCTGCAGGTAAGCCACGCCCTGCAGCGCGAAATGATTGCGGCCGTGCTCCTGCCCAACGACGTGTTTGCCCGCCTCGCCATGAGCACGCTGATGCAGGGGGCCCGCGAAGGCGCCCTGCACTACCGCGTGTTCAACAACGCTCAGGAAGCGGCCGCCTGGCTGCGGGAGCTGGCGTAGCCTCCGGTGGCATGGCCTCGGCTGCCCGGGGCCGCAGCCGGCCGGCTGAAAAGGCATAGGCCGGAACCCGGGTTGTCTACCTTGGCGGCGCTTAGATCTTGCCCCGCTATGTCTCAAAACGCGCTGGTTTCGCTTCTCTGATTTCCCCTGTGCTGCTCACGGCTTGTGGTTCGCCTGCGGGCGAGGACGCCGCCCGGTCAACGGCCGCCCCAGCCGTGGTGCCCGTCGCTGCTGCCAGTGAAACCGACGCGGCCGACCTGGCCGCAGCGGATACCGCCGACCAGTACGCCACCATGTACGTGGTGGTAGCCGATACCAACCTGCACTACCGCCCGCTACACCGGCAGATGCTGCGCCTGCATGCCGCCACTGGCCAGCGACACACTGGGCCGCTTCTTTGACGAGCAGAAAAACCTGATCCGGCTGCCCGATGACGACGAAGACGAGCTGTACGCCGGCGACTATTTTCCGCGGCGCTGCCCGATGCCACGCTGAGCCTGGAATACACCGACCTCTACACCCGCAGCCGACCCCAAAGCATGGCCCTGGTAGCCGGCATCTACCAGGAGCCCGCCCGCGCCGATAGTGCGCTGGCCATGGTGCGGCAAGCCGTGTCCACGGCTTTTCGGGTGAAGACGCGCCTGTACATGGGCTGCATGCACTAGCGGCGAGCTATTACACAAATTCTTTCAGGCAGCGAGGTGATTGACTATGCGGACCGGAGGAATAATAACGTTGCTGCTGCATCCGATTCCTCATCTGCGTAAATGAGCAAACTCCTTCTGTATCTGGTTCTTTTTGCCTGGCCAGGTGGCTTGTTTCAGACCGGTATGCCGCGCAAGGCCGAGCCGACACAGCCGTCGGCGGCGCGGCAGCTGCAGGTCTACACCGACGTGCTCAATCAGCTGGTGGAGCAGCGCTGGAATGACCGCTACCTGGGGCCCGACGAGCGGCGCATTTCCCAGGTCCGCACCGACGCCTACCTGCACCATGCCGATACCACCGGGCTGCAGCGCGAAGTCAACCGCTTGCGCCAGAATCTGATGCAACAACCGGAGCGGCAAAGTGCCGTTTGTCTACAAGCTGAGTTTCGCCCTTTTCTGCCACCATGGTCTTACTTCCAGGGCGAAGGTGTGCTGACGCCAATCGGCGGTAGATTGATGGGCATGCTTCAATCCGTGGCTGGCGCGGCAGTTCGCACCGCGCTGGACAGCCTGCGCACCGGCCAGAGGCAGCTACGCGCCGCGAACCTACGGCTGCGCACAGCCCGCGTGCAGTCCGCGCCGACCCCGGCGCCCGGTTCCTCTGCCAACAAGGAGTGGTACCTGAAGCCCTGTTCCATCGGCATGGTCAGCCTGTCGCGGCTGGTGTTCAACACCTCCAAAACCAAGTGCCTGCTGGCCTATAACTTCTACTGCGGCGGCAAGTGTGGGCAAGGCGAGCTACTGGTGGCCGAAAAGCGCGGCGGCCGCTGGGTAATCGTAGCGGCCGAGGAGTGCTGGGTGTCCTGAAGCCCGACCACGTGAGCCGCCCCAGCCAGGATTGTGGCTAATAGCTGCTGCTGGCCGCGCATATCGCGCCAGCGAGGAATACCGGCTGCGGCGGGAAAAGCTGGGCTAAACCGGCCTCCGAAGCAGCTCTAGCTCAGGTTATAAATATCGGCCCATTCGGCCGGTAGCCAGATTTCCGTGCCCACGGGCAGCTCGCCCACGGCGTCGGAGTCGAGTAGCAGGACGTAATCGGCCGGGGCATCGGCATCGGGAGTGTCGGCGGGGCGCTGCAGCTCCTCCACGGTGGCGGGCACTTTCAGTGGGCCATGGGGCAGGCGCAGCTCTACTTCCAGGTTGGCATGCAGCGGAAAGCGGCGCAGCGCGGCGTCGTGGCGGCCAGCGCCAGCCAGCGTGCCCAGCCCGGGCAGGCGCAGGCTGGTCTCGACGGTTATCAGTAGCTGGTCGGGCATCAGGACTGCGGGGCCGCGGCGGCAGCCTGCGGGTTGTCGATGGTATAGAAGCGTTGCTCGGCGCCGTAGTAGTGCGCCATGTGCTGGTAGCGCAGCCCGCACTTCTCCAGCACGTGCTGCGAGGCCACGTTGGTGGGGGAGGTGATGCCCACGATCTGCCGCAGGCCGAGCTGCTGAAAGCCGTACTGCACCAGGGCGCGGCCCATTTCGGTGGCGTAGCCGTGGCCCCAGTACTCGGGCAGCAGGCGGTAGCCCAGCTCGATGTGCGCGGAGGTATCCAGCGGCTTGAGCAGGTGAATGCCGACCACGGCGCCCGTGGCCTTGTCCACCGTAAACCAGCGGCCCATGCCCGGCCACCGCTCGTAGTCGTGCGGCATGTTGTCGAGGTACTGCTGCACCACGGCGGCGCTGCGCGGCGGCCCGATGTGCTGCAGCACCTGCGGGTCGGTCTGGAAACGGAAGTACAGCTCGAAGTCGGCGGCGGTGATGGGGCGCAGGGCCAGGCGGGCAGTTTCGGGCAAGGCGAAGGGCATGGGCCAAAGCTACGGCCAAACCCGGCAGGCAGCGCCCCGTCGGGGCAAAAACCTGCGCCGGTAGCCTGCGTACCTGAAAGCTACCCGTTTCACGAGTCCTTATCAGCCCGACGCCTATGAACCCTACCCAACTCAGCCGCGAGCTGCGTACTGCCCAAACGCCCGACCTCAAGCGCCGCCGCTGGATCATTGGCCTTTCCCTGGTTGGGGCGGCACTGGGGCAGATTGTCACGCTCTACCAAACCGGCATCATCAAGCACCTGCCCGATCCGCCCGTGGGCCCCTTCGACTCGGACAAGGTAGACGCCTCCGACTATGGCTACAAGCGCCTCGACACGCCCGACGCGGCCGGCATGCTCATCACCTACGGCCTGACCACGGCCCTGGCCTCGGCCGGCGGCAAGGACCGGTCCCTGATGAAGCCCTGGCTGCCGCTGGCCATGGGCGCCAAAATCCTCAGCGACGTGGTGACGAACATGACCCTGGCCCGCGAGGAATGGAAGGAAAACAAGGCACTGTGCTTCTACTGCCAGATGGCCAACGTGGTGTCGGTGGCCTCGCTGGCGCTGGCCGTGCCGGAAGTGGTGCGCACCGTCAAAAACCTGCAGCAGGGTACTGGCCCCAACAGCGTGGCGCAAGTGTAGCGCCGGATTGCCGGAAACTCCGCAATATTGAAGCCCCGCGTGCCGGTCCGACCTACGGACCGCGGCGGGGCTTTCGTTATGTCGATAAAATATTTCGGGCCTTTGATCTGCGTGGCGCTGCTGGCCTGCGAATCGCGTCAGCCGAATGCTGCCAATACTGAAGCGCCGACCAGCAAACCTGCCCCGGCCGCCGTGCCAGCGCCGATACTGCCGGTGATGGCGGATACGACCAGCGAGTTTGTGCGCCTCGGCGAGCGGATTGATTCCGTGGGCGGGCTGCCGGCCGTGCACATCGGCGGACAGACGTACCGCATCCAAACCAGCGCCCGGCCCGACCGCACCCGCCGCCTGATCAAGCCCGAGCCCATCCACATGCGGCCCCTCGACTCGGCCGACTACGACCCCAAGTACGACCTGCAGCGCGACTCGATTTACGAGGCCAACGGTTACGGCTACGACGCCATTTACACCGTGCAGCTGCTGGCCCCCAACGGCCGGCCGAAGTTTACCACCACCCTGCGCAAGCCGGATTTTGCCGGGCCCATGGGCGGGCTGGAGCACGTAGCGCAGTCCATGGTGCTGGCGCCCGACTTTCTGGGCTACTTGCCCCAGTTCAACGCCCTGGCCTTCGACGTGACCATGATGCTCGACGAGACTGACGACGGCGGCGCGGCGATGCTGCTGCTCGACGCCGGTACCGGCAAGGTGCGCTACCTCACCGAGCATAACTACTACGGCGACGCCCTCAGCCCCGACGTGCTGACGCCAGACGGCCGCACCCTGCTGTTGGGGCAGGAAATCCTGCACGCCGACGGCCGCCACGTGCCGTTGGTGCGCAAAAACCTGGCGGTGGCGGGCACCGTGCTGCTGAACGACCGCACCGCCCTGGTAGTGTATGAGGGCGCTTACGACCCCGTGAAGGAGACGGAAATACCCGTGCGCGGCGCCAACGCCCACATTATCGACCTGCGCGGCCGGGAGCTGGGGAGCTTCCGCTTCCACGGCACTGCGGGCGCCATTGGCTACATGATCAACCACAGGTACCTGGCCCCGACGCGCACCCACTACCTCTACGACAACACCAACCAAACCCTGCACCTCATCCCGCGCAACGCCCCCTTGCAGCACCGCGAGTTGCCATTGCGGAAGCTGCCCAGGTTCCGGCCGCCACAGCGCCCCGGTGAAGTACGCTGCCACATCAGCCCCGAAGCAGGCGGCGAGCTGACGCTGTACGTCGACCGGACCACCGGCGCCGTACGCTACCGCTTGCAGCAGTACGGCGGGGATGAATAGGTGCCCGGCTGCCCCGTGGGGCTGATTCGTGACGAAACCTGCCGGGCGCAGGAGGCCGGGGCTGCGGCACTGCTACGCAGCGGCTTCAATAGAGCCCCTGAGCGAGCTGCCAGCTGATTCGTTACAGGACTTTCCGCGCCATCATTGCATCTTTGCGGCCCGAATTCGGCCTGGGGCGGGCCGGTGTGTTATGACGAAGCTGCATATCTGTGCCATTGGGTTGCTGTGGGCGCTGGTGCTGGCTGGCTGTGAGCCCAGCCGGCAGCGCCATGCCACCCCAGCCGATGACTCCCAGCGCCTGGCCGCTGCCAGTCCCGGCGCCGCGGCCGATACCGTAGCGCCCTTCGCGCAAGTGCCGCCACTGGCCGCCGTGCCCCGAGCCGTGCAGATTGATGGGCAGCTGTACCGCGCCGAAGCCACAGCCCGCGCCGATGCGCACCGCCAGCTGATTATGCGCGACTCGCTGGCTGGCCACCTCGCCAACGAAGCCGCGCTCAACACCCTGCGCACCGTCGGTGCCGGCTACGATGCCGTGTACACGCTGCGCCTGCGCCGCGCCGACGGCCGCGAGCAATTCCGGACGGTGCTGCGCAAACCCGACTTCTTTGCTGCGCTTGGTCAGGAGCTGGTGACCGAGAGCGTACCCGCCACGCCGGTGTTTTGTGGCTACCTGCCCCGTTTGCACGTGCTGGCCTACACCGTGTGGTTTCAGGCCTACGACACCGACTGGGCGGCCTCCGCGCTGCTGCTGCTCGACGCCGGCACCGGCCAGGTACGCTACCTCGGCCTGAACCAGCGCGCCGAAGACCAGCCGGCCGAAAACCGCCTGACGCCCGACGGCCGCACCTTGCTCACCCGCTACGCCGTGGTGGCGGCCGGGCGCAAGCCCGTGGCGCTGGCCTTGCCCGACCTACTGGTGGCCGGCACGCGCCTGATCAGCGCCCGCACCGCCCTCGTCGTCTACGACCATAGCGTGGACGAGCAGGGCCTGCCGCGGCCCATGCCCCGCGCCAATGCCCTGCTGCTCGACCTCGTCGACGGCCGCCTGCTCACGCGCTTTCACCTCGGTGCCAGCCGCACCGGCTACCAGGATGGCCGGGCCGTCAATTACCAGTACCTGGCCCCGACGCGCACGCATTACTTCTTCAGCCCCGACGACGAAACACTGGTGCTCATTCCGCGCGAGAAGCCCACCGCCCTGCGCCGCCTGCGGCTGGGTGCGCTGCCGAAGTTTCGCCTGCCCCAGCGCCCCGCCGAAGTCCGTTTTCGCTTGCCGGCGGGTGTGGGCCAGCATCTGGCCCTGTTTGCTGATACCGTGACCGGTACCCTGCGCTATCAGCTGCTCAAGCCGGTACAGTAAGCCAGGCAGGCGCCGGAAAATCAACGCTGACAAGCGACGCCGCCGCATTACGCAATTGGTATGCTATCCTACCGGTAGCAGTGCTGGTGCTCAGTGAAAACGTGATAAAAATCGGACGCGGAAACTTGTATGCTGGAACCGTGGGCCACAGCGCCGAAACGCTGACGAAAACCATGCAGGCCGTGGTCGTCATGCAGATTTTAGGACTGCCCTTACCTCCGTTGGCTCCTTTCGAGAAATCATTATTTGCTGAATGCTACGGCTGGGGCAATCGGGTAGACCGTGCCTTTTTTGTCCAAGTATAAAGCCAAGACTCAGCACCCAAACTCCACCACTTCCTCCTTCTCGAAGTAGTACACCAGCCCGCGCACATCGGTGTAGCCCAGGCGCTTGAACAGCTGTCCGTACTGGCGTAGCATCCCCTGGTGCCGGTCCTCGGGCGGGGGCACGCGGAAGTCGATGAGCGTCACGCGGCCCGGGCCCAGGCCCGCGGTGGGTTCGAACACCACCCGGTCGGGCTTGTAGTCCTCGCGGGGGGCCCCGCCGACGAGGATTTCCCGCTCGGTTTCGGCAATGACGTCGGGTCGGAAGTAAGGGGCCAGCTGCGCATTGGTCACCACCTGTCGCAGCCGCTGCAGCAGCTCGGGCTGCTCGCGGCGGCTCACCAGGCCCTCGGCCGTGAGCTGGCCAGCCACGCGGTCTACATCGGCGGCCGTGATGACGCGGCGCAGGGCGAAGTGCAGCTTGCGGTTCCAGTCGCGCTGCTGCTGCTGCTCCGAGAAGTCGAACACCGTGCTGGCGTGCCGCCGCAGCCGCAGGCGCTGCTCCCAGTCGGCGGTGGCCAAGTTGCGCAGGGGCAGCAGCCGGTCTGTCACCTCCTCATTCTGCCTTCTTGCTTCCTCGTTTTCAATTGGGGCCGGGGCACCTTCGCTGAGCACGTAAGTCAGTTGCTCCTCGTTCCACTGACCCAGATCCACGAGGTAGCGGTGCAGCAGCTGGGCCACGTTGCTGGCCGGGGCGGAGGTATCTTCCTTGGCGGCGCGGGCCGCGTCGGGGCGGCGGGTGAGGATGTAGAGGCGGTGGCGCGGGCGGGTGAAGGCCACGTAAAGCAGGTTCAGCGCCTCCACGAAGGTTTTTTCGCGCTCCTCGGCGTACTGCTCGGCCAGCACCGTCTGCTGCAGCTCCTTGCGCTGCTTCACCACGGCCACCGGCGGCATGTCGGCTACGGGCTTGTCCTCTTCGCCGAGGCGGCCCCAGAGGTAGGAGCCCCCGAAAGCCGAGGTCGGCTCCAGGCTCCAGTCAGCCCAGGGCACGATGACCACGCCGTAGGCCAACCCCTTGGCTTTGTGAACGGTAGTAATGGTCACGGCCCCGCCGCGGCCCGCCGGCGCGTTGATGCTCAGGTTGCTCTTGCGCTGGTCCCAGTAGGCGAGGAAGTTGCCGAGGTTGTTGCCGAAGCGCAGGGAGTATTCCAGCGTCAGGTCGAGGAAGCGGAAGAGGTACTCGCTTTCCTCGCGGCGGTGCAGCAGCCCAAACAGGCCCATGAGCTTCTCGCTCAGCTCGTACAAGTCGAGGTTGCCGGTTTGTCGTTCCTGCACGTCGTAGCCCAAGCGGCGCAGCTCGTCGAAGAAGGGCAGGCTGCGTCCTTCCTTGGCAATTTCGCTGATGCGCCGGGCCCGCGTGGGCGTGGGCGGTACGCCGCGCACCACCTTGTCCACCAGCAGCAGGGCTTCCACCCGGGCCAGCATATCGGCGGGTTGGTGCAGCACCCGCAGAATGGCTACCAGCAGGTTCACCACCTCCGCGAATTCCAACGACAGCGAATCGGCCGAAATAATGTCGTAGCCGCGCTCCTTCAGAAACTTAGCCACCCGCCGCGACTGGTCGCGGCGACGGCAGAGCACGGCAATGTCTTCCAGATGGAAGCCGTCGGAAAGGGCCTGCTCCACCAGCGCCAGCGTGAGGTAGAGGGTGCTTTCGTCGTAGTCGAGCACTTCCGCGCCGGTATGGCCGGGCAGGGGCTCCTCCGAGTAGCGTCCCTCGGCCGGGCGGTACAGCCGGGCCGGCGCGTCACTTTGCGTCAGCAGGATTTCGACGTGGCTGGGCGGGCCGCCCAGCGCCGCCGTGGGCGCTTCCTGCCCGAAGTGCGCGTCGTAGATGCTGCGCACCAGCTCCATCTGCGGGTGGCCGAGGCTGACGTGGGCGAAGAAGTCGTTGTTGAACTGGATGATCTGCGGGCCGGAGCGGTAGTTGGTCTGCAGCGAAGCCGGCTCCAGGGCGCCTTCCAGACCGATGTAGCGGGCTTCCAGAATGTCGCGCGTTTCCTCGTCCTGGGCGCGGTTGACCAGCGGGGCGGTGTAGCCCTGGTATAGGCGCAGAATCTGCTCCATCTCGCCCCCGCGCCAGCGGTAAATGGCCTGCTTGGCGTCGCCCACGGCCAGCGAGAGGTTGCCGTTGGCCACGGCGTTTTCCACCAGCGGCAGCAGGTTGTTCCACTGCAGCTCCGAGGTGTCCTGAAACTCGTCGATGAGCAGATGCTGGTACCGCTCGCCTAGCCGCTCGTAGAGGAAAGGCACCGGCTCGCGCAGCACGATGCCCGCGAGGCGACGGTTGAACTCGCCGATAAGCACCACGTTGCGCTCCTGGCTGACTTGCTGCACCGCCTTGCTCAGCTCGCTCAGCAAGGACACGTGAAACAGCTGCGGCAGCAGCCCCTCGATGAGCAAATACTGGCTCAGGTACCGGTCGCGCAGCAGCTCCAGCTCGTTGAAGGCCTCTGTAAGCGCCGAAGCTACAGCTTCCAGCGCCGGCTTCAGCGAACCTTTCATGGCGTCGCCGCTGCCCCACTTGCCCGATTCGGCCGCCTTGCGCGCCGTGCTCGTGGGCGTGCCGGTGGGGTCATCCAGCCAGCGCAGGGGCTTGGTGAAGTGCGAGTGCACGCCCCGGCTGCCGCCCGCCAGCTGGTCGGGCGCGAGGCCGTGCTGGGCCAGCGCGGCCACCGCCCGGTCGCCCATGGCCTGGATTTCGGCCTGAATCTGCTCGCGCCGCTGCTTGAGCGTCTTGTGTAGCGTACGAAACTCCTTCAGCTCCATCTGCTGCAGCTGCGCCACCGCCTCGTGCACCGATTCGTTCAGCAGAAACTTGCCGAAGCGCATGATTTCGTCGGGCAGCTGGTTCCAGCTGCGGCCCTCTTCGGCCTTGCTCAGGGCATAGTCCTGCAGGGTGCGCGTGAGCAGCTCGTGCTCCTGCCCGCGGTTCACCTTGTCCAGCAGCAGGGCCACCGCCGCGTGCAGCACCGATTCGTCGTCCAGCTCCACCTCGAAGGCCGCAGGCAGGCCCAGCTCCCGCGTAAAGGCCTGCACCACCCGCTGCACGAAGGAATCAATGGTGCTGACGGCGAAATCGGCGTAGTGGTAGAGCACCATCTTAAACGTCTGCTGGGCGCGGCGGCGCAGCAGACCTTCCCGCTCCTCAGGCGTTTCCAGCACCCGCGGCAGCATGCCGTCCGCGGCCATTTCGGAGGCCAGTTCGCGCAGCAGCGCGTCAGCCTTCGGGTCGGTGCCGGGGTGGGCAAAGCCGCGCAAGGCCCCGATGATGCGCTCCTTCATTTCGGCCGCGGCGGCGTTGGTGAAGGTAATGGCCAGGATGCTCTTGTAATAATCGGCCTGCTCGGCGCCCAGGGCCAGGCGCAGGTATTCCTTGGTCAGCTGGTAGGTTTTGCCGGAGCCGGCGGAAGCGGAATAGATGCGGAAGGTGGAGGGCATGCGGGGAAGCTAAGCGGGAAATAAAGGTAGGCAGCAGGCGTTGCACTGGGGTACTACAAACCTGATTAGTTTGCCTGCTCTATGCTTAACTCACCTCGTATCCGCGGCTTGTTGATTGCAGGCTGTACCTGCTGGCTATTACTGGCCTGCGAACGGGCCGAACCGGTTGCCGGGCCTTTCGTCAAGACTACTTATAGCGAGCCGACTACGGAAATCGTCGACCACATTCTGCTCGACATGGTTGGGACCGATGTTTTCTACGAAGATTTCCAGGAATACCAGCAGCGAACGGGCAATAAAATGCCCTACGGTACTGATACCACCACTCAACAGCAATTTCTGTGGCGGTACCAGCGCGAGCGAAAGCTGCGGGCCGCTATTGATGTTACGTTGGTCGTTTGGCCGCGCCTCAGTGCCTCAAGCATCGCACCGGAGCGACGCAAGTGGGGACGGTACAACATTGCTGGCTGGCTGTCTGACGGCAGCAACAGATTCCGGATCAATGCGCCTCGGCCGCGGTTTGACTCCATTGACAACCAACTCTACCACGTTCTGCTGGACAGTATGCGAAATGTCCGGCTGCAGGTGACTGAAATGAAAAACACGGGACGCTATACATTAATAGCGCCCAAGGCTGGACCGTCGGGCAAAATATACCGGCCACCGTACGGATGGGTAAGTAGCGAAGGCGACTCAATGATTATCGGCCAATTTACCGTGTCCGAAGCCGTTTTCAATAGCAGCCACACCCGTGCCTGTTTTGTTCTGGAGCGTTTCTACGACTACGGTGGTGACGCTTCGTTCATTTTCGTGGAGCGCAAGAGGGGACGATGGACGATGACCAAAATATTGCCCTCTTGGATAAATTAACCCACCGGTCCCTGCATCCGCTCCACCACGCTTTGCTCGATGCGCTTCGGCCGCTGCGTCTGCGGGTCCAGCATTACCCACTTGGTTTCGGCCTCGCACAGCAGCGCCCCGTCGGCTACCCGTTCGATGCGGGTGAAGCGCTGGGAAGTAGCGCCTTTCATTTCGCCTACCCACGTCGTGAGCCGCAGCTCGTCGCCGAGCAGGGCCGACTTCAGGTAGCGGATGTGGTGCTCCAGCACCACCCACACGTACTGCTCCCGCTCGCCCACGGGGTAGGCCGTGAGCCAGTGCGCGCCGGCAATGTCCTGAATCCACTGCACGTACTGCACGTTGTTGACGTGGTGCAGCTCGTCGATGTGGCTTTCGACCACGGTGACGGGGCGCGAAAAGCGGAAGGCAGCAGAGGAGTCGGCGGTGCTCATAAAGGGAAGGGGTAAAGGAAGCTGATGCTACGCAAAAACCTTCGCGGCGGCCCAACAGTACACATTACCTCCAACCACTGCATCCACACAACCATGCCCTACGAACAGAACTTCGATTACCGCCCCCGTAATGACCGCCGCCCCGAAGACGAGCCCCGCAACCAGCGCGGCCACGGCCGGCAGCCGCAGAACGACCCCCACGACGACTACGACCAGCGCCGCCAACGCGACGACCGGCACGGCAGCCGCTACGACCACAACTACCAGGAGCGCGGCGACCGGCACAACGACTATGACCGCTCGCAGCCCCGCGGCGACTATGGCCGCGACCAGGGCTCCTTCAGCTACGGCCGCCACTCCGAGTACAACGAGCGGCCTCTGAACGATACCTCCTTCAGCACCTCGCGCGAGCGGCAAAACCCCAGCGCCTTCCAGGGCGGCCTCGGCCCGGGCAATGAGCGCTACGAAGGCGACTACCGCGGCGGCCGCGGCCACTACTCCGACGAAGACAACCGCTGGCGCCGCGGCCACGACGTGGACCGCCCCCAAAACCGCGGCCGGCAGCACGACCCATACGATGAACGCGGCCGCGGCTACGACCGGCCCTCCGGTTACGGGCAGCCCGGTGAGCAAGTCCGTCAGATCGACGACCAGTACGGCCACGACAGCTACGACGGCAGCAGCCAGAGCGGCCGCTACCGCGAAGACAACCGGCACCGCCAGGATAACTACCCCGGTCGCGACCGGGCCCGCGACGACCGCGACGGCCGCTACCACCACGGCGACGATGACCGCCGGGACAACCGCCGGCGCTAGGCCAGCGCATTAATCAGCGACCGGTGAAAAGGGCGCGGAGCATTGCTCTGCGCCCTTTTCCTACTTACAGAGAGCATTCTGCTGGACGGAGCTTCACCAGATGCACTTGGTTTGTCTTTGGGACGACTCACGGTGCTGGCTGAAGTGGCCTCGTGTGAATGCGGCTCTCCGCGGAGTCTTTAAGCCAAAGCCGTGATGCGGGTACCCGTAGCGGGTTCAGGAGTCAGCAAAGACACGGCACCAGCCGAAAATTTCGTTGGGCGTCGTGGGTAGGGGAGGCCGGCGCTAAGCAATTGGCATTTCGGGCGTAAACGGCCGCTACAGCGCCCAGAGCTGCATTCGGGCAATTTACTTTGCTCGCACTTTTTCTTTTACGGCAAAGAATAAAACCTATATTTACCAGCGTTTAAGATAAAAAGCTTCTGTTCCACTGTGGTGCATTCAGGTGTTTACCCAGGGTTCTGGTGCGGTTTGGCTTAAATATTTTTCTTCATCACCTCCTTACCATGCAGACAGGAACGGTAAAATTCTTCAATGAGACCAAGGGCTTTGGTTTCATCAAAAACGACGCGACTGGCCAGGACATCTTCGTCCACGTAACCGGTCTGATCGACGAAATCCGCGAAAATGACAAAGTGCAGTTCGAAGTGGCCGAAGGCCGCAAAGGACTGAATGCCGTACAAGTGCGCCGCGCCTAAGCGTCTGCTCTTACCACGGAATATCGTGAACAAGCCGCACGCTCCTTTGGGGCGTGCGGCTTTGTTTTGGGCTATTGGCAGGCCCGGCCGTAGGGCGCTATCGTGGGCTGTATATCGGCGTCGAGGCGCAGGACGGAACTTAATTCAGGTCAATTCCGTCCAGGGTAAGCAATGAACGGAAAAGCATAGCAGCGCTCCTGTCGGAGCATTGAAAGCGCGCGTTGGGCAATCGGCAAATTGCCGCGCATCTGGCTTTTCTGCTATATTTTCCGTATCTTTGCACCCGCAATTGCAAATCGGTCCGCGTCCCGGCCGTGGCGGCTACTGTTGTTTTGCCGCTTGCCTCAAGTAAAAAAGAGTTCGTCTGCTGTCGTCGTCCGTTGTCCTGTCGTGTTGCGTAGGGAAAGGAACGCGCTGGTTTCCGATTGCTGTTCCAATCACTCCCTACAAGACACATGGAGAAAGTAAAATTTGAAGAGCTGAACCTCTCGCAAGAGGTGCAGCGTGCCATCACGGATATGGGCTACGAGGAAGCCTCGCCCATCCAGACGGCCGCCATTCCCGTACTGCTCGAAGGCAAAGACGTTATCGGTCAGGCCCAGACGGGCACCGGCAAAACGGCTGCCTTCAGCATTCCCGCCATTGAGAAAGTCGACGCCGACTCCCGCGAGGTGCAGGTGCTCGTACTCTGCCCGACCCGCGAACTAGCGGTGCAGGTATCCGGCGAAATCCAAAAGCTCGGTAAGTACAAGCGCGGTCTGGCCACGGTGCCGATTTACGGCGGCTCGTCGTACGACCGGCAGTTTAAGGCCCTGGAGCGCGGCGTGCAGGTGGTCATCGGTACCCCCGGCCGCGTGATGGACCACCTGGAGCGCGGTACGCTCAAGCTGGACAACTGCAAGATGATCATCCTCGACGAGGCGGATGAGATGCTGGACATGGGCTTCCGCGACGACATCGAAACGGTGCTGTCGCAGATGCCGGAGGAACGCCAGACGGTGTTCTTCTCGGCCACGATGAGCAAGCCCATCATGGAGCTGACCAAGAAGTATCAGCGCGAGCCGCAGATCGTGAAGGTCAACCACCAGGAGATGACCGTCTCGAACATCGAGCAGATGTACTACGAGGTGCGTGGCCCGCAGAAGAAGGATGTGCTGTCGCGCGTAATCGACATGTACAGCCTGAAGTCGGTTATCGTGTTTGCCAACACCAAACGCATGGTCGACGACATCGTGGCCGACCTGCAAGCCAAGGGCTACTTCGCCGACGGCCTGCACGGCGACATGAGCCAACAGGCGCGTCAGAACACGCTCGATAAATTCCGCAAAGGCACGCTGGAAATCCTCGTTGCCACCGACGTAGCCGCCCGCGGCATCGACGTGGACAACGTGGAAGCCGTAGTCAACTACGACCTGCCCGCCGACGAGGAATACTATGTGCACCGCATCGGCCGCACGGGCCGCGCTGGTAAGTCGGGCAAGGCCTTCACCTTCGTGTCGGGCCGCGATATCTACAAGCTGCGTGACATCATGCGCTTCACCAAAGCGCAGATCAAGCAGGAGCGCATCCCGTCCTTCGAGGACGTATCGGAGGTGAAAACCACCGTGCTGCTCAGTCAGATCAAGGAAATCATCGAGAAGGGTAACCTGGACAAGTACATCGGCCGCGTGCAGCGCCTGATCGACCAGGAAGAGGAGGTAACGTCGCTGGACATTGCCGCTGCCCTGCTCAAGATGGTGATGAAGGAAACCAAGCAGGCCGAAAAGGCGCTGGAATCGGACCGCCAGAAGGGCACGCCGCGCGAGGGTTACACCCGCCTGTTCGTGACCATGGGCAAGAAGGACCGCCTGCACCCGCGCGACCTGGTCGACCTGATCGTGTCGTCCTCGAGCATCGCTCCGGGCCGCGTCGGCGACATCGAGCTGTACGACAAGTTTAGCTTCGTGGAAGTACCCACCGAGAACGTGGAGGAAGTGGTAGAGCAGTTGGGGCGCACCTCGCTGTACGGCCGTCCGGTATCGTTCAGCCTGGCTACGCAGCGCGAAGCCGGCCAAGCAGCTGCCGAAGGCGGCGACGAGCGTCGTCCGCGCCGCACCGGCGGCTTTGGCGGCCCGCGTGAAGGCGGCTACGGCCAGCGCCGCGAAGGCGGCTACGGCGGTGGCAACCGTGAGGGTGGTTACCAGCGCCGCGAAGGCGGTTTCGGTGGCGGTCAGCGCTCGGGCGGCTACGGCGGCGGCAACCGCGAAGGCGGCTACCGTGGTGGCAACAGCTACGGCGGTGGACAGCGTTCGGGTGGCTACGGCGGCCGTCGCGACAGCGAAGGTGGCTACAAGCCCCGCCGCGACCGGAACGAAGGTTTCGAAGACTAAAATCAGCAACTAGCTGACATGCAAAAGGCCCGCCTCAACTGAGGCGGGCCTTTTGGTTTAGCGGCGGTTTGTAACTGCTGACGGATTCGAATCGTCGGGGCCGCCGCTATAGACGTGTGGCTTATTTGGCCGAGTCGCGCAGGCCGCGGATGGTGTCGTGGGCTTCTTTGATGCCCTGGGCCTGCTTGTCGATGATGGCTTTGATTTCGTTCGGCAGACCCTGGGCCTGTGAAGCTTTTTCGTAAGCCTTCTTGGCGTAGTCTTCGCCCCGCTCGCACTCGTCGAGGATGGCTTTACGGTCGTTGCCGGTCACCAGGCCCTTCAGGTTGATCCAGGTGCGGTGGGCGCTGCCAATGATGGAATCCGTTTTGTCTTCGTTGGTGTCGGCCGGGTGCAAATTCAGGTTGTGCATGGCGTTTTCCAGCTCCGTGAGGTAGCCGTCGCGCTGCACCGCGTATTTCTTGAAGATATCTTTCAGGTCCTGGTCTTTGACGTCCGTCAGGGCTTCGGAATAGCCACGCTCGCCGTCTTTGAGGGTTTCTACGAGTTCGTTCAGGACCGTCTTAAGGGCAGTGTTTTCGCTGGCCATGGTGTTTGGAAGGTTGTGTGGAAAGAATCAGGATGGAATAGCATACTTTACTGTGGAGGCCACTAGAAGGTTGCGGCCGCAACGGTATGGTAACCGCGTATGTGGACGGATATTCGACAGGAAATCGAACGGGTACGGCGAGAGTTAGGGCTGACCGTGGAACAGTTTCGGCCGCTGGCACTGACGGAGTGGGCGGCCGTAGAACGACGAGCAACAGAAGCATTCTGCCAGCTGACACCTGAAAATCGGCAGCCTACTTGGCTCTGGAACCAGCTAAAGCCAGAGATGACCAGTGCTTTTTTTACTCTAGAAGGTTTGAGCTGGGCTTCAATAGCCAACCTATTCGTACCTATCGATGCCGTTTTTTTCTTCGCCTCCGATGGCGACAAATGGTGGTGGTACCGCGGTTCAGGATTGGCTACTTGTGCATTAGCTGCTAAACTCAGTCAGAACAGTGCACACCTAGACGAATGGGGAATAATCGACCAGCACTACCGGTGGCTACTGTGTTTGACTCACCATGACGACTTGGTTGCCGCTGGGCAACCTATGGTCCAACGACTAGAGCAACTAGCCGCTGGATTGCTAAAGCCTCTGCGGCTTTACCCCGCCATGGCCCGTCCGGCCAGGTAACCCGTCGTCCAGGCGGCCTGGAAGTTGAAGCCGCCGGTGATGCCGTCGATGTCGAGCACTTCGCCGGCGAAGTGCAGGCCGGGCACGCGGCGGCTCTCCATGGTCTTCATATCGACCTCGCCGAGCGGGATGCCGCCGCAGGTTACGAACTCCTCCTTGAAGGTGGTCTTGCCGCGCACGCCCAGCGGGGTGCGTAGCAGCAGCTCGATGAGGCGGTTTTGCAGCTTGCCGGCCAGTTCACTCCAGCGCGTTTCGGCGCCGATGCTGGCCTGCTCCACTAGGGTGCGCCACAGGCGCTGCGGCAGACCGAAGAGCGGATTCGACAGCACCGTTTTCTTACCGTTGGCGGCGCGGTACTCGTGCAGCCACTGCCGCAAGGACTCTTCCTTGTGTGTGGGTACCCAGCTCACCAGCGCCGTGCCGGTGTACTGTAGCTCGCTCAGGCGGCGGGCACCCCAGGCCGAAAGCTTAAGCACGGCCGGGCCGCTTACGCCCCAGTGCGTGACCAGCAGCGGGCCCTCGTACTCCAGCTTTTCGCCGGCCAGCACCACGCGGGCGTGCGGCACACTCACGCCCATCAGCTCTTTTAGGGGCGAGTTGGGCACGTTGAAGGTAAACAGCGAAGGCACCGGCTCGCACACCGAGTGGCCTAGCTGCCGCAACCAGTCGTAGCCGCTGGGCTTGGGGTTGCCGCCGGTGGCTACCAGCAGCTTGCGCACCTGCAGGGCCTTGGCCGGGGCCTGCGTGCCGCTCAGCGCCAGGCGGAAACCACCCTCAGCCAGCGGCTCGATGTGTTCGGCTGCCACGCTGGTGAGCACGCGCACGCCGGCGCGGCGGGCGGCCTCTTCCAGGGCCTGGGCAATGGTTTCGCTGGAATCGGTGACGGGAAACATGCGGCCGTCGGGCTCGGTCTTGAGCTTGACGCCGCGGCGCTCGAACCAGTGCACCGTGTCCTGGGCGCCGAACTGCCGGAAGGGCTCCTTCAGCTGCTTGCCGCCGCGCGGGTAGTACTGGGTTAGCTCAGCGGGGGAGAAGCAGTGGTGCGTCACGTTGCAGCGGCCGCCGCCCGAGATGCGCACCTTGCTTAGCAGCTTGGTGGTTTTTTCGAGCAGCACAACGGTCAGGGCCGGGTTAGCTTCGGCGCAGGCAATGGCTCCAAAAAAGCCAGCGGCCCCGCCGCCCAGCACGGCCACGTCGGCAGAGAGCAGGTCTTTCACGCAGGCAAAGGTACGGCGCCCCGCCCAGGTTTAGCAGTAGGGTAGAGCCGCCAATGGGTCGGCGTAGCGGAAGGAGTAGCGCAACTGAGCGTGCAACATCTCCGTGGTGATGAGCTTGCCGCCCCGGTCATCGGGGAGAAACTGTGGGGCGGGCAGGCCGAGCTGGGCCGTGGCGGCGCGGTAAAACTCCTGCCGGGAAGGGTGCCCGGCGGCGCACACATTGAGGGTACGGCCCCACAGGTCTTGCTCGATAACGGCCCGGATGACACCCACGGCGTCATCGAGGTGCAGCATGTTGACCGGCGCCGCGGGCTGGGGCACTTCGCTGCGGCCGGCCAGGAAGCACCCGGGCGCCCGGCCGGGGCCCATCAGGCCGCCCAGGCGCAACACCGTGGTCTGCCAGGGCTGGCCAGGTTGCTGAAACAGCCATTCGGCGCGCAGCAAGTGGTTGTCGGCCTCGGCTGCGGCCCGGGCGTCGGCTTCCCGCATGGAGCGGGGAGCATCGGGGTACACGCCGGTAGAGCTGACGAATACGACGTGGCGCACGGACGAAGCCCCCAACGCGTCGATAACGGGCTGCAAGGCGGCGGCGTAGGCTGCGCGGTCGGTGGCGGTGCGCGAAGGCGGCACGCTCACGACGAGCACCTGGGCTCCGGCCAACAGCGGCGCTACGTGTGAGGCGGAAGCGTCGGGGGCCAGGCGCAGCAGGTGCGGGCGGAGGCCGGCGGCCTCGAGTATGGTGGCTTTAGCGGGCGTGGTGGTGCTGCCGGCTACCGGGTGACCGGCCGCCACCAGGATGCGAGCCAGCGGCAGCCCCAGCCAGCCGCAACCGAGCACGGCCACGGCCACGGGCGAAGAGAAAGATGTCATAAGTAGAAGGACTACGCGGCCACGGCCGGGCCAGACACGTCGCGGCCCCGGCGCGCGTGGCTGCACCGGGGCCGCGAAGGTCGGGAAAAAGCCGGGTTAGTAGGTGCTGCGCCGGAAGCCCCAGCGCTGCAACTCGGCCACGTAGGTATCGGGGAAGTTGGCTTCGAGCAGGGCCACCAGGGCTTTCAGCCCCTTGCGCACCAGCTTACGCGCCTGGTCCTTGCCCGCCTTGGCCGAGGCGGCTTGCCCCACCAGCCCGGCCGAGCTGCTCAGCAGCTGGCGGTACTCCTGCACCCGCGGTTGCCAGAAAGCGGTGCCGTACTTGCGTTCGGCGAAGGGCGCCGAGGCCAGCCGGGTCACCAGCACATCGAGACCGAGCAGCCGCTCGCCCCGGTCGCGGGCCAGGCTGCCGCCGCGCTTGGGCACCAGGCCGAAGGCGGCGTACTGGGCCTGCGCGGCGGCCTTGCTGCCGGCGTCTTCGCGCAGGTAGTCCTTGAGAAAGCGCACCGCCTCGTTCATCTCCTCGTCCAGGTCGTGCAGGCGGGCGCTCTGGGGCGAGTGGTCGGCGGCCGCTTGCCGACGGGCAGCGGTGCTGGTTTGCAGCTGAGCCACGGCCGCCGCAAAGGCCGGCTGCGGCAGCCAGCGCAAGGTGAGCGTGGGCTCGGTGGCCCACACGGCGGCGCAGCTGGCGGCTACTTCGGCCAGGGCCGCGTCGCCGGTGGGGATGAGTTTTTTGGGGTTGGCAGGCGGCGCAGCCGCCAGCGCCGGGGTAAGGGCGTCAGCCATAAAAGGAATGCAGAGAAGATGATGAGTCACTAAGCACACACCACGCGTATTCGTGTGCACCGGCCAAGCTACGCATTCACGTGGCCCGGCACAAGCCCCCAAGTCCCGGGCAAGTCGCCGGAGGGCAGTGGCGGCTCGGCGGAGAGGCGGGACAAGTTGCCCCGTCGCCGAGGGCGTGCCCCCAGGGCCCGGGCAAAACTTCCCCGAGGCCGGGGGCTGGCCCTCAAGCCCCGGGCAATTTGCCCGGGCCCTGAGGGCTCGGGCCAGGGGCTGGGGCAAGTTGCCCCAGCCCCCTGGCCGGCGGGCAGTGGCGCGGGGCCGAATTTTTGGGCAACTTGCACGTTCAATCATGGAGAACGTGGACCAGAGCGCAGTAAAAGAACAGCTTGCCTTGTATGGCTTAGCAAGTGATGCAGCTGTTATTCAACCTTTTTTAAAATGGGCGGGTGGCAAACGTCAGCTGCTGCCGGAAATCAAAGCTAGATTACCTAAAAACATATATGATGTTACATATCACGAGCCCTTTGTAGGAGCAGGAGCTGTTTTATTAGATATTTTGCCTAAAAATGCGTGTATAAATGATGTTAACAAGGAATTAGTTAATTGCTATAATGTAATTAAGAATCAAAGTGAAGCTTTGATACATGATTTGAAGAAACATGAAAATACAGAAGAATATTTTTATTATATAAGAGAGCTTGATAGGAGTGAGGCATTTAGTTCGATGAGTGATGTGGAAAAAGCTTCTAGAATGATTTATTTGAACAAGACTTGTTTTAATGGCTTATATCGAGTGAATAGCAAAGGTCATTTTAACGTGCCATTTGGTAACTATAAGAATCCAAAATATGCAGATTCTGCGTTGATCAAGGCTTTGAGTTTATATCTTAGGAATGCTAACGTGAATATCATGAACCATGATTTTGAGTATGCTTTATCTCTTGCTAAAGAAGGGGATTTTGTATACCTTGATCCTCCGTATGATCCGCTAAATGCTACATCTTCTTTCGTTAGTTATACAGCTGGGCAGTTTGGGCGAGACGCTCAAGAACGCTTGAAAATGTGTATTGATAACTTAGTTAACAAGGGTTGTAATATTTTAATGAGTAATGCGGATACTACATATATTGATAGTATGTATGCTGGCACTTATATAGTTGAAAGAGTTTCTGCAAATAGGAACATAAACGCAAACGGTGCAGGGCGTGGAAAAATCAATGAAGTGCTCATACGCAACAAGTACGAGGCGTATAAAGCAAAGCCTTGAGTATAATATACCATGCCAAGTGCATTGGTTTATGTGGCTCCAGCACGAAGGACTCAAGCCTTATTATAAAGCTGTTCTACGTTATCCTATTGCTGATATTTGCCTCGGTATTGGTCCATTGCAAATTTGTAATGACTTAATTGTGTCGCAGGTTGAAGAAATCTTGTTTAATTTTACCACGAAGGATGGGCGTCAGTGTTTATTAGTTCAGAATCGGGTTGCCTAATAGATGGGCAACACCGGTTGACTGCTGCTAAGCGAGCTGGCTTAAAGTACATTGATGTAATAATTGAAAACGTTGATAATTCCAATAAATCGGCTGAACAATGTCTAAACAGAACAACAAGGACTTCGCGAAAACAGAAAAGGCTTGGCGGGCTATTGTAGAAGAAAGAGATATTGCTGCTATTATTTCTAGTAAAGGGCACTATGAGATATCTGCTGCTGATATAAAGACTGTCGGGAAGCGTGAGCCGCGCCTCATGGCGAAATTTGATACAGTTGAAGGTTTGCCCCCTGTATTCAAAGAGCTTTCAATGTGTATAACAACGATAAGTAATGGGATGTATTTGTTGTATAAAGATAAAGGATACAGAAGTTACCTTGATATTGGAAAGCAATATAAGGAAACTGAAGAACGGTTATTTGTTCCCAAGGAGGCGTTTGAATTAGAAACCCTGAAATTCGCTCCAAATTTATCTGAATCAAAAGCAATAGATTATGCTCACCATTCTGGGCTGCTTGGGCATGTGATTGGTGATGATAATCTAAGACTTACCTCGCGAGGTCGATTCTTTTCTTCTGATTTTGAATTAAAGCTCTCTGCTTCGGGTAAGCCTTTTATAATAAACAAAGCACAGATAGAGGTTGATAGTGGTTATGAGGGTATCGACACCTTTACTTTATTTGAAGCAAAATCTGGTAAGCGCAAATCATTTAATATTAGACAACTGTATTATCCGTATTCCCACTACGTTAAATTTGTAAAAAAACCAATAAAAAACTTTTTGGTAGAATTTTCTAATGGTATTTACTATTTTACAGAAGTATGCTTTGATAGTAGTGGTATATATTATGATTACGTTCCTTTGAGGACAGTGGCCTATAAAATACATCAACCCGGGGATGTATTTTTTGACGTCGATAAGGCTTTGGGTTCACCTGTTATATCATCTGGGAGTATTCCTTTGCCTCAAGCGGATGATGTAAATAAAGTTCTGGACTTAGGTTCGTTGTTGTTGAATAAATCTATGTCAGGGCTTGATGTTGCTCTCAAGTTTGGCTTAGTATCTCGGCAGGGGGACTATTATCCAAACGCTTTAGCATACATTGGGCTTGCGGAAAGAGTAGATGGGAAGTTTGTGTTAACGCCAGTAGGAAGAAAGGTTTTTTCTATTGAGAATAGAAGGCTTAGGAATGCAATGTTCGCTAATGCGATATTAAGTACTAGGTTATTCAAGGATCTGATGAGCGTATATTTAAGATCGGGTTATGTCTTTGTGAAGCAGGAAATGTTGGATAGGCTTAGTAAAGAAAATATAAATGGTTCAACAATAGAACGCCGTTACACTACCGCGAAAAGATGGTTGGAATGGATTAGGATATATGCAATAGAGGGTAATTAATTTAGTTAGTCATATTTTTTGTGGCGAAGTGTTCGGCACGCCGACTATTTTCCGCCGGAATTATCGTTCTTGCTATCCAAACCCGAAACCCAACACTTTCTGCCTATGGCCTCTGCTCCCTACGCCCAACCCATGCTGCGCGACGGCGCCCTCGACGGCAAAACCATCATCGTGACCGGCGGCGGCACCGGCCTGGGCCGCGCCATGACCACGTACTTCCTGCAGCTCGGGGCCAACGTGGTCATCAGCTCGCGCAAGCTGGATGTGCTGGAAACCACCGCCAACGAGCTGCGCGAAAAGACCCACGGCAAGGTGCTGGCCGTGCAGTGCGACGTACGCAAGTACGACGAGGTAGAGCGCCTGGTGCAGCGTACCGTGGAGGAGTTCGGCCGCATCGATGTGCTGGTGAACAACGCCGCCGGCAACTTCATCAGCCCCACCGAACGCCTGTCCAACAAGGCCTTTGACGTCATCGTGGACATCGTGCTCAAGGGCAGCTACAACTGCACCCTGGCCGTGGGCAAGCACTGGATAGCCCAGCAGCAGCCCGGCACCATCCTCAACATCGTGACCACCTACGCCTCCGTGGGCTCGGCCTTCGTGGTGCCTTCGGCCACGGCCAAAGCCGGCGTGCTGGCCCTCACGCGCTCCTTGGCCGTGGAGTGGGCCAAGTACGGCATCCGCTCAGTAGCCATTGCGCCCGGCCCGTTCCCCACGGAAGGCGCCTGGAGCCGCCTGTTCCCCGAGCCGCTGGCCTCTAAGCTGGACCCGGCCGCCTCGGTGCCCCTCAAGCGCGTGGGCGACCATCAGGAACTGGCCAACCTGGCCGCTTTCCTCGTCTCCGACTTCGCCAGCTACATCAACGGCGAGGTTATCACCATCGACGGTGGCGAGTGGCTGAACGGCGCCGGTGAGTTCAACAAGCTGGAACTGCTGACCAGCGACATGTGGGACATGATTGAAAAGACCATGCGCCGCTAAATCACGGATTTAGACGGATTCATCGGATTGCACGAATTTTGTAGACGATTGTCGGTCAGGCCAGTAGCTTTTGCTGCTGGCTTTTTTCTTATCGGGTATGCTATTTTCAGAAAAGCTATTTATCCCTTTCCGATGCTGGTTGATATTAGACATAATGAGTTAACCCGCGCTATTATCGGCTGTGCCATGCGCGTGCATAATACACTGGGCAATGGGTTCCCGGAAATTGTCTATCAGCGCAGCCTAGCAGTCGAACTGAGCGAGTCCGCCCTGGAGTACCAGCAGGAAATTCACTTGCCCGTATACTACAAGTCTACTGAGGTAGGTAGCCGCCGGGTTGATTTCCTAGTAGCCAATAAAGTCCTGGTTGAGTTAAAAGCCACCCACGAGCTGACACCTGTTCACCACGCCCAAATTATTAATTACTTGACGGCTTATCAACTGGAGGTAGGGTTGCTCATCAACTTTGGCCAAGCAAGCCTGGTCTTCAAACGCTTCCTCAAGAACCACTCAGTACAGTAGATAAAAAGCAGCGGAGAGGTAAATCTACCTCCCCGCTGCTGGGTTTGGTGAACGACAATCAATCGTCCACGAAATCCGTGCAATCCGATGAATCCGTCTAAATCCGTGATTAGAATTTGTACTCTTTGTAATCCTTGGTAAACTCTGCCGCCGGAATGGGCTGGTTGGCTACCACCTGCGAGAATTCGAACGATTCGAACAGGCCTTTGTCATCCCACACGGCCACGGCCAGGGGCAGCATCATTTTCTGATCGACGCACAGAATGGTGCGGCTGCCGTAGGCGTTGGGCACTTGCAGCGTTTTGCCGGCGGGCAGCACGTCCTCGTAGCCCAGGTCGTTGCGCTGGGCAATGCGGAACTCGCCGCAGCCGAAGCGTTCCGCAATCTTGGCCGCGGTTTCGCCGCCCGTGGTTTTGTAGCTTACGTACCGAAACTGCGGAAAATCGGAGCGAAGCAGGTAGCACAGGCGGCCCTGAATGGTGGTGTCGCCGGTGTAGCGGAAGGAGCGGCGGTAGGCCTCGGAGCGCTGCGGCGGAATGCGAATCAGGTCGGCAATGACGCCGTAGCCTGCGTCAAGCACCGCGTGGTGCTGGTTGCGGCGCATGATGGCCCCGTTCGGGTCGAGGCTCACCGTCACGTAGGGGAACTTGCCGGGGTACACCCAGGCGTCGCCGCCGTTCTGGCCCTGCACCCACAGCACCTCGATGCCCTTCTGGTTGCGCAGGTAAATGCGCAGGGGCGAGGCGCCGATTTTCATGAGCGTGCGGGCCTGCTGGTAGCCGTCGGCGTGCCGTTCGTTGGCCTTCACGTTGCAACGCAGGGTTTGCAGCTTGTTGATGGAGGCCGACAAGCGCGCCAGCAACGATTCGGTAGTAGGCGCGTCGGTGGGACGAGCCGGCGTGGGGGCCGCGGCGGGCGGTGCGGTGGTCGGTCCCAGCAAGCTCAGCAGGGACAGCGGCCAGAGCAACGGAGAAATCATGCGGTGAAAATCGTGTAGGGGTGGAGCGGGCAGGAATTGTGGGGCAAACGGCCCGGCGCGGCCCTGAGTTCAGGCCGGTTAGTTCAGACTGATTTTGGGCAGGCGCGAGGCCACGCTGTCGAAGACAAAGAGCTCATCGATTTCGATCTGGCGCAGAAACTTATACAGCGGAAACTGCTCGACCACCACGCGCACGGCCTCGGCGGAGGCCCCGTGCATGGTTACCCAACCGCGGGAGCGGTCGGCGCTGATGGCGTACGACACGATGATGTTTTCCTCGATGAGGTTGTTGATGAACGTGCGGTGGCGGGGAATCAGCGCGACGAATTCCTCGTCGAAATAGTCGGGTAAGCGGAGCGTCACTACGTACAAGCCCATAAGAAAACTGCGGCAGGAAGGTTGCCCGGTAAACGCCTGGGGCTTCGGGAAGGTTGACGCCCGGCCTCTGGAAGGTAACTTTTTTTGCCCAGCGCCCGAACAAGGCCCCGTATGCAATTCGCCGTAATCACTCCCACGCACAACCGCGCGGCCTTTCTGCCCGAAGCGGTCCGAAGCGTGCGCGCCAGCGTGCTGGCCCCGCTGCCCGATGTCAGCTACCAGCACCTCATCCTTGACAACGCCTGTACCGACAACACGGCCAGCTTCCTGCAAGAAGCCACCGGCTGGGAAGGGCCCGCCATCCGCAGTTGGCAGCACGCCGGTGCGGAGCGCCTGCTGCCCGGCCCGGCCCGCAACCAGCTCATCCGCGAAACGGCGCCCGAAGCCTGGCTGGTGCCCCTCGACGACGACGACATCCTGCTGCAGCGCTGCCTGTACCACTACGGCGCCCAGATCGAAGCCAACCCCGACAAGCAGTGGTTTGTGGCCGATTTTCTGCGCGTAGACGAGGAGCGGCGCTACCTGCCCGGCGAGGATTACTACGCCTGGCGCTTCGAGACGCCGGCTAAGATGCTGGAAGCCATTTTCAAGGCCGAGCACTTCATCCAAGGCAACGTGTGCTACAGCCGCCGCCTGTTCGATGAGGTGGGCGGCTACGACGAAGAGTTGCGCATGGCCGAAGACCTGGACCTGTACGTGCGCTTCCTACTGGCCGGGCACCTGCCCGTTATTTGCCCGCATCTGAGCCATTTGCACCGCTTCCACCGCGCCAACGTGAGCATCGGCGTGGATGCGGCCAAACACGGGGCTGACCTGCAGGTGATTTACGACAAGTACGCTGCGCAGCTGCAGGAGCTGGGCGTGGAGCGGCCGGGCGAGTAAGTTACCAGGACTTCCACCAAGAATTGGTGGCCGGCGCAGTGCTGCCAGGTGTTGCGCCGGTCCATTCCTGGAACATTATTGGCGGGCTAATCAGGTTGATTAACGCTTGCTCTTGCATGTGGATAGACTAACTATAGTTGGCGTACGATCTGGCCGCCCTTCATCACCCAGCGCACCTGCCGCAGGGCTTCTACTTGCTGCGTCGGGTCGCCCGGCACGGCTACTAGGTCGGCGAGCAGGCCGGGCTTTACCTGGCCGCGGTCGGCGAGGTGAAACAGTTGGGCGTTGCCGCTCGTGGCGCCGCGCAGCACGTCCAGCGGCGTGAGGCCGTACTCGCGCACCAGCAATTCCAGCTCGCGCACGTTGTCGCCGTGGGTGAATACGCCCACGTCGCCGCCAAAGGCCAGCGTGACACCGGCCTTCCGCGCGGCCTGCACGCAGGCTTTCTTCTGTCGGATGCGTTCGGGCTCGGGGTCCTGGCCCTTGCGCCAGCCGCGGTACTGCGTGATGGCGTCGCCGGCAGCCACCGTGGGGCAGAGGGCCACGCCGCGCTGGCGCATGAGCTTGAATACTTCCGGCGTGCCGTTGTCGCCGTGCTCGATGGTTTCGACGCCGGCCAAGGTGGCGCGGCGCATGCCCTCGGGCGTGGAGGCGTGCGCTACCACCGGCCGGCCCAGGGAGCGGGCCGTGGCCACGATGAGGTTCAGCTCGTCCTGCGAAAACGTGGGCACCGAAGCCCCGCCCGCCGTCAGGCGGTAATCGGCGTACACCTTCACCACGTCGGCCCCGCGGCTGACCTGCTCGCGCACGGCGCGCACCACCTCATCGGCCCCACTGACTTCCTGCGCGCCCTGGGGCACCGATATTTCAGCCGTGAGCTTGGGGCCGTAGCAGCCGGTGGCCACCAGTGCGCGGGTAGCAACCAGCAGGCGCGGGCCGGGAATAATACCCTGGTCGATAGCTTTTTTCAGCCCGACGTCGGCGTAGTCGGCGCCTTCGGAGCCCAGGTCGCGGGCGGTGGTGAAGCCGGCCTGCAGGGTACGCTGGGCGTGCACGGTGGCGCGGGCTACGCGCTCGGCCTGGGACTCGCGCAGCACCTGGTCGTCCCAGCTGGTTTCGTTGTAGGGGTGCAGCAGCAGGTGCGAATGGCCCTCGATCAGGCCCGGCAGCAGCGTCAGGCCGGGCAAGGCCACCGTTTGAGCCCCGGCCGGCGCGCTTAGCTCACTTGCCGGACCTACAGCTTTGATTCGGTCGCCCTCCACCAGCACGGCCCAGCCGGGGTGCAGGGTTTGGCCGTCGAACACGGCGGTGGGCTGCAGCAATTGGGTTCTGACGGGGGCAGATTGGCCGTGGACGGAAGCAAGCGCCTGACCCCAACAGGCGGTCAGCAAAATGCCGAAGCGGAAAAAGGAGCGAAGCATAGCGCAAGCTAGGCAGCCGTTGGCACATAGCCCAAGCGACCAAAGGCAGCACCGCCTAGGTAAATAACTAAGAGACGGTCCACGTTCAGCCGGGCCAAAAGAAAACCCGAACCGCGTTAACGGTCCGGGTTTCGGGGGTGGTTGAGTGAGGGCAATTAGTTGGCTGCTGCCGTCTTTTCGCGCTTCACTTTTACCTTTTGCTTCTTTGGTTGCTGCTCCAGCGAGCCATTGGCTCTTCCGCTCAGGGGGCCGCCGACCAGGTTCATTTCCTTCACCAAGTGCGAAGCACCGGCGTATTTATCAACCACAAAGAGCATGTAGCGCACGTCCAAGGTGATGTTGCGCACGCGGTCCGGGTCGTACATGATGTCGGACATGGTGCCTTCCCAGTTGCGGTCGAAGTTGGTGCCGATCAGCTCACCGCGGCCGTTAATCACGGGCGAGCCGCTGTTGCCGCCGGTGGTGTGGTTGGTGGCCGTGAAAGCCACCGGCACCGTACCGTCGACAGCGTAGGGCCCGTAGTCCTTCTTCTGGTACAGCTCCACCAGGCGGGCTGGCACCTCAAAGTCGGGGTTCGTGGGGTCCGCTTTTTCCATGATGCCGTCGAGGGTGGTGTAGTACTCGTACGCCACGCCGTCGGCGGGCTGGTAGCCAGCTACCTGGCCGTAGGCCACGCGCAGGGTGGAGTTGGCATCGGGGTAGAACTTGCGCTGCGGCTGCCACTGGCGCAGCCCGGCAATGTAGGTGCGTTGCAGCAGCGTAATCTGGTCCTGCGCTTGGGTGTAAGTCGGCAGCACCTTCTGGCGGTAGGTAGCCACGATGGGCGCAATCAGCTGGTAGGCCGGGTCGGCGGTCAGGGCTGTGGCGTTACCCTTGGCCAGCTCGTCGAGCACCTGCAGGGCACTGGCCTCGGAGGTGAGGCGGCTGCGGCGGTACACGTCGGCTACGTAGCGCTGCCAGGCTTCGGGCGTGGTGTTCTGCTTCCGCAAGGCCTTGATGTTGTCGGGCAGCAACTGCTCGGGCGTGCCCTCGGCGTAGAGCGGGAGCAGGGCGGCGGCTACTTTCTGGTCGGTGGCCACGTTGACGTTGCGGAAAGAGCCGGGCGTGCCCTTGCGGGCCTTGTCGATGGCAGCCAGCAGCTCGGCCTGCGGGGCCTTGGCCTGAATCAGGTCTACCAGCTGCTGCAGGGCGTTGGCGTAGGCCAGCACCTCGATGCCCATGGCCGCTTCGGTGGTGTAGTCGCGGGCCACCACGTAGGGGCGCACCAGCTTATACTGCTGCTCCAACTGGTCCAGAATCTGGCCGTAGGCGGCTTTGCGGTTGGCGTCGCCCTGCTGCACCCACTGGCGGAACTGCTGCTCCTGCTGCTGCTTGCGCGTGACGGCGTCGAGGCGCTTGAGCCCGCGCATTTCGCCGATCCACTTCTTCCAGTAGTTGGCCAGCGAGGCGTACTTGGCCGCGTACTGAATGCGCACTTTGTCCGAGGCCTTCATGTCGGCGTCGAGGATGCGCAGCTTGGTGTCGCGGACTTTCACCCGGGCCGGGTCCGAGACGTTGAACGTCTCGTCGACGCCCCAGGAGGTGAGGTACTCGGTGGTGCGGCCGGGGAAGCCGAATACCAGCGTGAAGTCGCCGGGCTTGACGCCGCTCAGCGAGATGGGCAGCGAGTGGCGCGGACGGAAGGGCTTGTTGTCCTTGGAGTAGGGGGCCGGCTTGTTGTCGGGGCCGGCGTAGATGCGGAACATGGAGAAGTCGCCGGTGTGGCGGGGCCACATCCAGTTGTCCGTGTCGCCGCCGAATTTGCCGATGCTGCTCGGCGGAGCGCCCACGAGGCGGATGTCCTCAAATACTTCGGTCACGAACAGGTAGTACTCGCCGCCGCCGAACATGGGCCGCACGAAGGCTTTGTAGTGGGTGCCCTGCACCGCTTTCTGCGCCAGCTCGGCCGAGCGCTGCTGCACGATCCGCTCCCGGTCGGCCTCGGCAATGCCCGGCTGAATGCCCTGCAGCACCGGGGCTGTCACGTCCTCCATGCGCACGATGAAGGTGGCCGTGAGGCCCGGGTTGGGCAGCTCCTGCTCGCGCGTCATGGCCCAGTAGCCCTTGGTGAGGTAGTCATGCTCTACCGAGGAGTGCTGCTGAATCTGACCGTAGCCGCAGTGGTGGTTGGTGAGCAGCAGGCCTTCGTTGGAGATAATCTCGCCGGTGCACCCGCCGCCAAACTGCACGATGGCATCCTTGAGCGAGCCGCGGTTGACGGAGTAAATATCTTCGGCCGTGAGCTTGAGGCCTTTTTGCTGCATGTCGGCCTCGTTGAGCTGCTTGAGGAGCAGCGGCAGCCACATGCCTTCGTCGGCGCGGGCGGCGGCCGGCAAGAGCAGCGTCAGCAGCACGGCGCACAGGCGCAGGCTGCGGGGCAGGGAAAATGACGTCACAATGGGGATGGTTGGTGAATGTACCACGAAATTACACCAGCCCGGCCACTCAGGCTGCGCCAGCGGGCGACTACCTTTAGGCGCCGGGCCCCGCACGCCCCGCGGTTCCGGACTTTTTGCCCCGCTTTTTCGCATGCCGTTTACGTTCAGCCACCCGGCCGCCGCGCTGCCCCTGGCCCGCTGGCTGCGCTTGTCGCCGTCGGCCCTGTTCGTGGGCAGCCTCAGCCCCGATTTTATTTATTTCCTGCAGCTGCGGGCCTCCGGCGAATTTGGCCACACCCTGCCGGGGCTCTTCCTGTTCTGCCTGCCCCTGAGCCTGCTAGTGCTCTGGCTCTGGCACCGTGTGGTAAAAGGCCCGGCCGTGGCGCTGTTGCCGGCCTGGGCCGCGCGCCGGGCTGCCCAGGCCGCGGCTGAGCCATACCCGTTCGGACCCGGTCGCCGCATGCTGGCTGTGTGCACCGCCGTGCTCGTCGGGGCCGTGACGCACGACGTGTGGGACGCTTTCACCCACCAGGATGGCTGGGTGGCCCTGCACTGGCCCGTGCTGCTGCGCGAGTTGCCCTTCCCAGGATTCGGCACCATGCCCGTGTACAAGCTGGGCCAGCTGGGAAGCACGGCCGTAGGCGGCCTGCTGCTGGCGTGGTGGAGCTGGCGGTGGCTGCGGCGCCAGCCGCCAGCACCCACGGCCCCGGCGCTGGCTGGCCGGATAGGGTGGCTGGCGACTTTGCTCATCGGGGCGGCGGTGCTGGCAGTAAGCTATGCGCGTTGGGTAGCTCCGCCGCTGGAATCGTACCTGGCACTGCGGCTGTTTGTGCTCAGCATTATCGTTGCGTTTTGCTCGGCGCTATGGGTGGGGCTGCTGTTGTTTGGCTGGTGGTACCAACAAAAAGCCGGCCCCACGGGGCCGGCTCTGGTACGCAATTCAGCGGCGGAACAAGCTTAGGAATGGCCCATTTCGGCCACGGCCACGGCGTTCTGCGCCGAAGAAGCCGAAGTTTCTGGAGCCAGGGCCATATCCGGTGAATCGGCCGCGGCACTGGTGGCTTCCCATTCGCGGAAGCGCTTGATTTCGCCCTGGAACTTGCCAATAAACCAGCTTACTAAGCTCAGATCATCCAGGAAGCCCAGCACCGGAATGAAATCGGGCACCAAGTCGATGGGGGACAGCACGTAGAGCAGCACGGCCAGCCCGGAAACGACGGTGCCGGTTTCAATCTGCCGGTACGAGCCGTTGATGTAAGCGCGCAAGAGCCGCACCAGCGTCAGGGCCGCGTCGAAGAGCTGCTTGAACTTGTTATCCTTGCTCTCCTCGCTGGCCAGCTTGTCGGCTACTTCGTTGAGCACCAGCACGACCTTAAAAGGCTTACCCAGCAGCTTGCCGGCGCGGGTGGCGAAGAGGTTAAACAGGACGTTTTTGGAAATCTGAAGGCCGCGTTCGGCGAGAGAAGCCATAGTAAAAGGAGTCGGAAATGAGAGGTTGGAATGCCCCCGTGTACGCGGCTGGTAGCGGGGCGTTGTGCCGTGGCTTATTTGCCCAAAACCAGCTACGTTGCGCGGCCTCCTTTCCCTAACCGCTATGCGCATCACCGCCCTGCACCTGTTTACTGCTGATTTGGCTGCGCTGCACCAATTCTACGGACATGTCTTGGGCCTGCCCGTGCGCGTCGGGCCGCAGCAAATTCTGGAAGTCACCGTGGGCTACTCTCGTTTGCGCTTTCACCCAGCGCTGCCGGGCACGGCACCGTTCTACCACTTCGCCTTTCACATTCCGCACAATCAGCTCGACGAGGCCTACGCCTGGTGCCGGGTCCGCATCCCCTTGCTGCCTTTCACGCATGGGCAGCCCATAGCGGACTTTCCCAACTGGCAGGCCCGCGCTTTTTACTTTCACGACCCTGCCGGCAACATCCTCGAATGCATTGCCCGCACGCCGCTGCCCAACGCCTCGGCCGTGCCGTTTGCCGCCACCAGCCTGCTCGGCCTGAGCGAAGCCGGAATCGTGACATCCGATGTGCCGGCCCTGACTGAGTACCTGGCGGCAACTCACGGAATTCCCGCGTTTCACCGCGGCCCGCGCCTGCCTCATTTTGCGGCCCTCGGCGACGATGACGGGCTACTGATTCTGACCGCAGAGCAGCGCGGGTGGTTGCCGACCGGGCGCCCGGCCGCTCAGCACTGGCTCCGCGTGGAAGGCAAGCAGGCCGGCCACGAGTTCAGCTGGGAGCACCCGGCTTGGCATCGTAATCGGTAGCCACAAAGAAAAAGGCCCCATCCGCGTGCGGATGGGGCCTTTTTTAGAAGCCGGGAGGTTAACCGAAGCTTACTGCTTCACAAAGCGCTCCACGTAGGTGTTCTGCTGACCCACGATGCGTACCACGTACATACCGGCGTGCAGGGCACCCACTTTCTGGTTCAGCTGCTGGTTCAGTTGCTCCAGCGAGCCGGTGGTGCTAACCACGAGGCGGCCGTCGGTGGTGAGTACCTGCAGCTGCAGCGACTGGCTGCGCTCGGGCACCTCCACGCGGATGGACTTGCTCACCGGGTTCGGGTACAGGCCCAGCTTGGCGGTGGCGGGCAGTTTGGTGCCCGTTACGCTGGTCGACAGGTCGTAGCGCGTCTGCACCGGGTAGTGGTCGGTGGTGGTGGAAGCGTAGTTGCTCACCAGGCTCGTAACGTCGGTGCGGATAGCGGCCGACGACGGGATGAAGTACGGCGACAACTCGTTGGACACGATAACGTTGTCGATAACCGTGTTGTAGCTTACCGTCGATTGCTGGCCGGCCTGGGCCAGGGGCAGCGTCAGGGCGGTGTAGTTGGCCTGGTCGAGCATGAACGAGTTGTACGACGACACGGGCGGGGTAACGCCCGTGGCGATGGTGCCGTTCAGCACGTCGTTGTAGTCGCCCAGGATGATGATGTTGCTCGTGGCGTAGTTGGCGTCGAGTTCGGCTTTCAGTGCGTCGGCACCGGCTTTGCGGCGGGCATAGTCATCGGCCGAAGTCGCGGTCGAGTTAGCCTTGGCGTGGATCAGCACGAAGTTGATGCGCTTGGTCACGCCGTTCAGCGTCACGTCGGCCGTCATCATGTACGGGAAGCGGCCCGAAGCCCAGGCAGTGTAGGCAGCGCAGCCCTGCGTCTGGGTGCAGCGCAGCAGGCCCACCACCGATACGTTGCTCACCACGCTGGTACGGTACACGAAGGCCAGTTTCTGGGCGCTCGGGTAATCCGTATCGGTGCGGCTGTCGGCGTAAGAACCGAAGTCCGATACGCGGTAGGCGTAGCCGGGCATCTGGCTCACGAGCGTGTTCAGGCGCGTGGTGTCCACTACTTCAGCCAGGGCAAACACGTCTGCGTTCAGGTTCGTCAGGATGGTCTTGACGTTGGCCTGCTGCTGGTTGTCGTCCGTCGGGCCCTGGGCCGTCGAGCCAAACCACTCGATGTTCCAGTTCACCACTTCCAGCGTGTTGGCCACGTCGTAGGTGTCGCCGGTCACGGCAATGCTGCTGGCCGTAGCACCCGGCGAAGTCACCGCAATGCTGGCGTTGTAGGTCGTGGAGGCGGCAGTGGGGCGGAAGCGAACCGTCACGGTCTTGGCCGCGCCGTTGGCTTCGGCTTGCGTCAGCGTCAGGGTGCTGGCGAAGGTCGTGCCGTCTTTCGAGAGGGTGAAGGCCGGGTTCGACGAGGTCAGCGTCACGCCACCCGTCAGGTCGTTCGACGTGATGAGGAGCTGCTTGTCGCCGTTGGTGTTAACGACTTGGTAGCCAAACGCCAGGCGGTTCTGGTCGGTGTATACCGTCGGCGCCGGAGCCGTGGCCGAGTTGGTCAGCTGGATGTCATCCAGCGTCCAGCGGGCGGCACCCTGCGTGGTCGAGGTGTAAACGAAGGCCACGTACACGCGGGCAGCCTTGAAGGCCGACAGGTTCACGTTGGGCGTCTGCGTCCAGATATCGGAGCCAGCCTGCGGGAAGCGCACGGCCAGATCGGTCCAGGTAGCCGAGCTCGGGTTACCCGTGCCGGTGTAGTTCGTCGATACGCGCAGCTTCAGGCCCGGGCCGGCAAAGGCGGTGCGGCTCCAGAAGGAGAACAGCGGGAAGTTGTAGGTGCTCAGATCGAAGGCCGGCGAAATCAGCCAGTCTTCGTTGGGCTGGTTGCCGCTGGCGAAGCCGTTGATCTGTACGCCGCTGGCGGCGCTGGCGGTCGGGTCGTTGGCGTTGCGACCAAAGTTGGTGCAGGCCCAGGTCTGCGCGCCCGTCACGCTAACCTGCGTCCAGCCGTCGGAAATGGCCGTGGTGCCGGTGCAGGTCTGAAAGTTGAATACCGTCTGGTTCGGATCGGCACCCGTACCCGTCAGGGCCAGCGTCTTGGTGGCGGCACCGGCGCTGGTGTGGGTGATGCTGCCCGTGGCGCCGCCGGTGGCGGTGGGGGCAAACTTCACGTACAGCGTCTTGGCCGCGCCCAGCTCGGCCGTGGTCAGCGTCAGGCTGCTGGTGAAGGTAGTGTTGTCCTTCGAAATGGTGAAGGGGCCGCTGGCCGTTACCGTCACGTCGCCGGTCAGGTTAGCACCCGATACGGTGTAGCTCAGCGGGGCCGAGGTCGTGTTGATGTTCTGGCTCGGGAAGGCCAGCGTGGCGGCCGACAGCGTCACGGTCGGCGCGTTCGGGTTGGCCGTGCCCCAGCTCAGCTGGAAATCATCCACCGCCATGCCGTCGTCGGAGCTGGTGGCGTTGAAGTCGTTCCAGCGAATCCAGAAGGTAGCGCCAGCGGGGATGTTCAGGCCGGTGATGGTGCTGGTAATCGTGGCCGTGTGGGCCGGCGTGCTGATGCCGTTGGTGGTTGCCCCGCCCGGGTTGGCGTAGTCCAGCGCCGTTACGTCGGTCCAGGTGCCGCTGCTCGTGCTCAGCGAGGTAGCGTCGGTGCTGTACTGAAAGGTAAGCTTGTCGGAGCGGTTGGCGGCCCCTACGCGCCAGGTTTCGCCCACGTACGAAATGGTCAGGCTGGTCAGGGGCGCACCCGTGTTGTTGATAAAGGACCCGCCCAGGATGCTCGACTGCGCGCCGCTAAGCAGGGCGCCGAAAGCCCGGTCGGTACCGTTGGTGGCACCGTAGCTGTAGGTGTTGCCGCCGTTGGCCGCGCCGTTATCCGCCGCGTACTGATCATTGGCACTGGTGCCAGTGCCGTTGACTTCCAGAAAGTCCCAGCCGGTCGGCAGGGTTGCTTTGGTATTAGTGGTGCCGCTAGTTGCCAGCCCGTCGAAGTTCTGGGTGTAAGGGCTGGTCACCAGCGGAGCCGGCGTGGCTTGAGCCCAGCTTTGCTGAGCGCTAACGCTGAGCAGGCCGGCGCCAAACAAGCCAAGAAGTAAAGGTGATTTCATCGACATGAAGGTCGTGTTGGTGATGGGAATGCAAAACTACTGGTAGGCAGGGGTTACAATGTTACCCAAATGTTACGAATCCATCACCAAGTCAGCCACTAAGCTTCACAGACTGATACTCAGGGCGTGCCTGTAACTTGCGTTTTCACCTGCTGACTGCTTATGTCGCTCATCGAACGGCCCGCGCCCGGTTCCTACCCCGCTTACTTCGATAACTACTTGGGTCGCGTTGCCGATCCGTGGCCTATGCTAGGCGTGCAGCCCACGGCCGTGCACCAGCTGCTGGCCGGGCTGACGGACGCACAAGCCGCATTGCGCTACGCCCCGGGCAAGTGGAGCATCAAGCAAGTAGTGCTGCACCTAGCCGACGCCGAACGGATTTTCGCCTACCGCGCCCTGTGCATTGCCCGCGGCGAAGTGCAGAGCCTGCCCGGCTTCGATGAAAATACCTACGCCGACGTATCCAGCGCCGATGAACGGACGCTGGCGAGCCTGCTGACCGAGTACGCCGCCGTGCGCCAGGCTACGCTGGCGCTGTACCAAAGCTTCACCGCCGAGCAACTCAACCGCCACGGCCAGGCTAACGCCAACCCCGTAACGGTGCGCGCCCTGCTGTTTGTCACGGCCGGGCACGAGGCACACCACCTGCACATCCTGGCCGAGCGCTACCTACCTCTGCTTACGACCGGGGCGTAGCGCCGCAGCCACTCCTTAATAGTAAAAACAGGCAAGGAGCCGCGCTACGCTTTGGTGTAGTACGGCTCTTTTTCCTTGTCGTGAAAGCGCAGGTAGCCGTGCAGCACCAGCTTGATGAGCATGCGGTGCGCCCGACGCTTCGACACGTTGATGAGCTTCACGTACTGCGGCAGGGTCAGGCGCGGGTGCTGGCGCACGTAGTCGAGGGCCGCCTGCTCGTGCCGGCTTAGCGGCAGCCATTCCAGGGTGCTGCCGGGGGGCGGCTCGTTACGTAGCGTCCGCTCGGTGAGCTGACTGGTTTGCACGCTTTCGGCTCCTACGCGCACGTAACTGCGCCAGTCGTCGGGCCCAACCAGGGCCCGGTGAGGCTTACGCGTGCTTTCCGCCACGCTCACCACCAGCACGGCGCGGGCATCGTGTTCCACCTCGTCGATGCGCAGCGTCAGGGGCGGATCGACGTAGTGCTGCGCCGCCTGCAGCAGCAGGTAGCGTTCCTCTTCCGCGTCGAGCACGCCCACGAGGCGGCCATTGTCTTCGACGCCCACCAGAATTTGTCCACCATGCGCATTGGCCAGCGAAGCCAGCGTCCGCGAAATCCGCGTGGGGTGGGTCGTACGCTTTTTAAATTCCAGCGTGCCGCTTTCGCCCTGGGCAATCAATTCGCGTACTTGGGAGAGCGTAAATGCCATAATCAGCGCATCTGGAAAGGAGGGCGGGAAAAAATCCCCAAGCCCAAAAGCAAGAGTATTTTACAACTAGGAATCAGAGAAACGAGTTTCCGGCTGCGGTGCGGCACAACGTTGGCCCGGATAATTGGGTTACGCCAAATCCCCGGCAGCCTAATTGTCAGGCATGTTCCCCGATGCTTCTCACGGCATAATCAGCACAAGAGTCTGCGGTTGGTAATGAGGTGCGGCTGAAATATGTATACACAGGTTTTTAACCTCAAAAAATAAGCCCGGCACCGCACTGGTACCGGGCTTTGCAGGCAGTAGCTATCAGGCGCTTAGCCGTTGTTAGCAGCGTTCTTGGGCGGGCGGCCCGGGCCCCGACGACGGCCACCTTCGCCGCTTTCGGCTGTAGCAGCCGTCTTGCGGCCGGGTTTCTTGCGCTCCGTGGGCTCGTATTCGGGGTCCAGCAGTTCAGCCAACTCGTTCAGTGCCGTCTGCACCTTGCCGTGCGCACGACGGATTTCACGAACCAGGTTTTCATTACGCGTGGCATCCGTGAGGACTTTTTGCAGATGCTGGAGGTTGAGTTCGGCCATTGCTATGAATTCATTAAGTGAGTGCAAATTCTGAACAAAGGAACGATAAATGGAAAATAAAGTAGCGCTAAAAGATGACTTTTTTTTCTATTATACACTACTAATCCGCTTGGCAGGGCCGGTAGAGCCGTTTTGTTTCTGGAATTACCCCTTAATGCACTCAGGCCTAAGGATTAAATAGGGGCATTAATCGCCTTAATAAATGTGTTTTTAAGTCGAACGATCTACCCGATTTTTTAAGTGCAACCTGCCCTTTGGATTACTGTCCGATACCTGTTTCTTCCGCTGAAATTCGCCACAGCCGGTGCATTTCGGCGCGGTTATCGGCGCGCCCCGAAGTGCGGGCCCGGCGGCAATTCTTGAAATAGTGGCCGTCGGCGGCGGCGGCGTCCGTAGTGGTTGCTAGGTGTACGATGGTGGCCGCAGCTTGCTCAGGTAGCTTAGCGAAAGGCGCAGCTAGCCGCATCAGTGCCCGCACCAGCAGCGGGCTGTGCGACCAAAGGTTGGAGCTGACAACGCCGGGGTGCAGGCAATGAGCAGTAATGCCCGTGAGTTCCAGGCGTTCAGATAACGCTTTGGTAAACAAAATGTTGGCTAGTTTAGAGTCGCAATACGCCGTCAGGGCGCTGCTGCGGTTGGAATCGATGCGGGCGGCAGCGGTGCTTTCGATTTCGCCCAGCCAGTGTGCGTCCGAGGCCACGGTGATGACGCGCGCGCCCGGGCCTGCAGCCTCCAGTTGGGGCAGCAAGTGGTTGGTGAGGATAAACGGGGCCAGATGATTGGTGGCCCAGCACAGCTCGTGGCCCTCGGGCGTGGTCGTGAGACGGTTGGGCAATACCCCGGCGTTGTTAATGAGCACGTCGACGCGCGGGTAATGCTGGCCTAGCTCCGCGCCCAGCCGGTGCACGTCGGCCAGGTTGGCCAAGTCGCAGAGGTGCAGATCCGCCTCGGGCGCGGCGGGGGCTGCCAGACGCAGGGCTGCGCGGGCTTGCTCGCCGCGCATTCGGTCGCGGCCGATGAGCACCAGCCGGGCGCCCAACTGGGCCAGCTGCCGGGCGGCAGCCAATCCGATGCCAGCTGTGGCGCCGGTAAGCACAACCGTGCGTCCCTGCAACGACCAGGAAGCAGATGCTAATTTCATGCAGTGGAGGGTGGACCGACGACTGAGCGCCGGCGCCCGGTATACGCAAAAATGCCACCCCCGGCAGAAAGGGGTGGCATTTTTATTTCAAGCTCAACGGCGTTGCTTAGAAGGGCAGGTCGTTGTCGTCGTCGGAGGCAATGGGAGCCGGGCGCTGCGGCTGGGCGTCGCGGCGCAGGCCGGGGTTCTGGTTGGCAGCCGGAGCGGCGTAGCCACCGCCTTGGTTACCACCGCTAGCGGCACCGCCGCTGGCCGGCTCGATGCGCCAGGCTTCCAGGTTGGTGAAGTACAGCATCTGGCCGTTCTTGTTGAAGCCGCGGCCGCGCAGGTTGAACTGCACGCGCACTTCATCACCAATTTTGTATTGATCGATCAGCGCGGTCTTGTCCTGCACCAGCTGAAACTTGATATGCTCGGGATACTGGCCGTCGACGACTTCCAGCACGAACTCGCGCTTGCGGAATTTCTCGCTCACCTGTTGCTCGTCCATGATGTCGTGCAGGCGGCCGGTAGCTTCGTAAGCCATAGTCAAAAAAAAGAGGGGTCTGTTGAAAATTAGTAAGCCAAATCTACGAAAAATAATTCCCCGGCCTAGGCAGAAAAGGCGCCTTTCAGCGAGCTGCAGGAGCCGACGCGGCGCTACTCAAACCGGCTCAGCAAGATAGGGGCCACCGACCGTTTTCGACTTCTATATATAATAAGGAGTAGCACCGGCTGCGCGATGGGCCCGAACCGCACGGCGTCCCAGCCGTAATGCGGCTTGCACGTCTGATCTTTGCGCATGTCTCACATTGCCCTTGCCCTGCACGGCGGCGCCGGCACCATTGCCCGCCACCTGCTCACCCCCGAAGCCGAACAAAATTACCGCCAGGCTCTGCACGATGCGTTGCTCACCGGCTACGAGCTGCTGCGCCAAGGCGCCTCGGCGCTCGACGCGGTGGAGCAAACCGTGGTACAGCTCGAAGACTGCCCGTTGTTCAACGCCGGTCGCGGTGCGGTGTTCACCCACGAAGGCCACCACGAAATGGATGCCTCCATCATGGCCGGCCACACCCGGCAGGCCGGCGCCGTAACCGGGGTGCGGGCCATTCAAAACCCCATTCAGGCCGCGCGTCTGGTGATGGAGAAGTCGGAGCACGTGCTGCTGGCCTGGCCCGGTGCCGAGGAGTTTGCCCGGCAGCAAGGTTTGGCCATGCAGCCCCCGGCTTATTTCTTCACCGAACATCGGTACGAGCAGTTGCAGGACGCGCTGGCCAGCGGCCGCGTGCAGCTCGACCACAGCGAAAAGCACCCGCTGCAGGAACCGCTGCCCTTCACCGAAGACCCCAAGAAGAAAATGGGCACGGTGGGCGCCGTAGCGCTGGATCAGCACGGGCACCTGGCGGCGGCCACCAGCACCGGCGGCATGACCAACAAGCGCTTCTCCCGCGTCGGCGACTCGCCCATCATCGGGGCCGGTACCTGGGCCGACGACCGGACCTGCGCCATCAGCTGCACCGGTCACGGCGAGTATTTTATTCGCGCGGTGGTGGCCCACGATGTGGCCTGCCTCATGGAGTACCGCGGCCTGAGCCTAGCCGAGGCCTGCCGCGTGGTGGTACACGACAAGTTGGCGCCCATCGGGGGAGAGGGCGGCTTGGTGGCTGTGGATGCCGCCGGCAATATTGCCCTGCCCTTCAACTCCGAAGGCATGTACCGCGCCAGCATCAGCAGCGCTTCGCCGCTGTTCGTTGGCATCTACAAGGAAGAGCAATGAGCCGGCGTTCCGACAGCCTTGCACGAAATGGCCGGTAAGTAAAACACACGGGCCGGGCCGACTCTGCAGTCGGCCCGGCCCGTGTGCTATATATAATAAGGAGTAGCCGCGCTTAAGGAGCCGGCGTTTCTACCGAATCGGGGTGGGGCGCCAGGGCCTCGTCGTGGGTGCGCTTATCGACGAAGAATTTCCGCTCGCCGATGTCGTACACGTTGCCCTTGGCCAGTACGTGCATGGTCATGTTCTCGATGGAGAGGGCCGTGCCCTTGGTGGCGGCCGCCGCGTTGTTGTGGCGGATGTTGTGCCCATCGACGATAATGACCAGGTTCGAGCCGATGGTTTCGATGAGGTTGCCCTCGCGGATGAGCACGCCGGTGTCTTCGCCCAACCCGATGCCGATGAGCTTGGGGTGCAGGGCTACCGCTTCGATGAGGCGCCCGAAGCGCCCGCGCTTCACGAAGTGCGAGTCGATGACCACGTTTTCAATCAGCGCCAAGCCGGTGCCCATCTTCACGGCGCCTTTCATCAGCGCATCCGGCACCGAGCCGCCGCGGATCATAATCTGCGACATGGCCATGGCCCCGGCCGAGGTGCCGGCAATGACGAAGTGCGCTTCCTGAAAGTAGCGCTCGGTGAGCAAATCCAAAAACCGGGTGCTACCGAACATTTCCTTCAGCCGCGACTGGTCGCCGCCGGAAAACATGACGATATCAGCCTGGGCCAACCGCTCCAGGTATTCGGGCTGGTCCGTGTCCTGCGGCACGCGAATGTCGAGCACACCCACGTTCAGGCAGTTGAGCATGCCAAAGGAAGAAACGTAGATGCGGCCCACTTCCTCCGGTATCATCGAGGCTGTGGTCACCACTTCGATGCGCGGATCGGATTTGCCGCTTTCCAGGACCACGCGCTTCAGAATGCCCAACTCGAAGAAGTTGAGGTAGTATTTCTTCTGCTTGCGCGGGTTGGGATGGGTGCCTTTGTCTTCGTTGCCGCCGACGGCAATCAGCTTACCTTGAGGTTTGAGTGCGTTCAACTAGTTGGGACGGGGATACTTGAGGGTGAAAAACAACCGGAAAAGGCGTGCAATACTGGGGCCAAACTGCGCTTAGGTTGCGTAATTTTTTGATGTTCGAAGCCAGCCGAGCATAAAACCGGATTACGCGGCGGAGGGTTTCCCCACTAACGTATCCAAGGTGCTGGTGGATACGGAATGGTAGTTCGAGCGGGCCCGCTGATAAATCTGCCGGGCTTGCTCCTGGCCGGTTGGCGTGGTCAGCAGCGCTTTGTATAGCGGTACCAAAAACTTGCGCCGCCCCACGCGCGTCAGGAAATCCTGCAAGGCTTCTGTTGCCGCGCCGTAGCCGGCGCGGATGGTCAGCGGGAACCAAGCCGACAAAATCTCGGCGTTGCCGGATTGGGTAAAACCAAACACCGCGTCCATGGTCTGCAGCTGTTCGGCGCTGATGTGCTCCGGCAGGCCGTGCAGAAAGTGTACCCACTCGTGGCTGCTCCACTCAGTCGTTTCGAGCGACTCGGGGACCGCGCCGTGGCGCCAGCTCTGCAGCGCTGCCTCCACGCTGGCGAAGCGCTCCGATTGCACGGGAGGGGCTACCTCCGGAATGCCCGGGGCGTTTATCCATTTGTCGAGCTGCACTTGCTCCTCGGCGCCGGATACCTGGTCTAGCAGCTCCCGGTGCAGGTAGGCTACGAAGTGAGCCGTATCCATGGACTGAAATGCGTGCTCGGCAAAATACTTCGTGATGAAAGCATCCAGCTTGTCGCGGCCGACCACGTGCTCCAGCGTCAGTAGGAGATAGTTGCCCTTCTCGTAAGCAATTTCATTCAGGCCCTCGTCGGGGTCCCGGCCAGCGAGGTCAAGGTGCAGGTGGGTGTCGATACTTTCCTTGCCTAATTCGTCCAGGGTGTGGTGCAGGCCCGTCTGGCCGAGCACCTGCAGCATATCGGCGTAGGGACGGCCGTAGAGGCGCTCCATGATGCGCCGCTCGAAGTACACTGTGAAGCCTTCGTTCAGCCAGAAGTCGTTCCAGGTGGCGTTGGTCACTAAGTTGCCCGACCACGAATGCGCTAGCTCGTGGGCCACTAGGCTGGTCAGGCTACGGTCGCCGGCTAGGATAGTCGGCGTCACAAAGGTGAGGCGCGGATTTTCCATGCCACCGAAGGGGAAGGAGGGCGGCAGTACCAGCAAGTCGTACCGCTCCCAGCGGTAGGGACCGTACAATTCCTCGGCGGCGGCCACCATGTTTTCCAGGTCCGCAAACTCGTGCGTAGCCACGGGCAGCGTGGCCGGTTCGGCGTATACGCCGGTGCGTCCGCTGAGCGGCTCGAACTGCAGGTCGCCCACGGCCAGGGCCATGAGGTAGGCCGGAATGGGCTGCGGCATGCGGAACGTATACTCGCCGCTGGCCGAGCGCGCCTGCGGGTTCTCGGCGCTCATCAGCGCCAGCAGCTCCTGCGGTCCGCGTACGGTGGCGTCGTAAGTGAAGCGCACCCCGGGCGAATCCTGGCACGGAATCCAGGTACGAGCCAAAATAGCCTGCGACTGGGTAAACAGGAAAGGGTGGATTTTACCGGCGGTCTGCTCCGGTGTCAGCCACTGCAGGGCCGCGGCCGCAGGGGTAGTACGGTAAACAATAGTCACGGCGCGCGTCTGCGAGGGCACCTGAATGCGTAGCGCCTGGCCGAGCACGGGGTCGGCATCACCCAGCTCAAAAATAGTGGAGGTTGTGCCGTCTTCCAGCGTTACCGCATCGATGACCAGGTCGCGCGTATCAAGCCACAGATCCGTTGCGCCGGGCTGCAGCTCCAGCTGCCAGGTAGCCCGGCCGCGCAGCTCGCGGGCGGTAAAGTCGACGGTCAGATCCAGCGAGAGGTGCCGAACCACTGCCTCGGCAGGGCGGGCGCAGCTATGCGGGTCGGTGGCGAGCAAGGAAGCGGCCATATATACTAAGGAGTAGGAGGATGAACGGGCAGCAAAGATAACTGCCCAAGGAGGGGCTGAGTTTGCCGCTGACCAGAGAATCACGGTAGGGCAGCAGGGGCTAATAACCGGATTGGGGCGTGCCCGCAGTAGCCAAAAAGCTCTTTCGCTTATGGCAATATGTGCTACGTAAGCAGCAGTAAAACCACCGGGTAAGCCCATGTGCCAGACCCACGCCTTGTACGGTTGAGGCTACATAATTGGGTATGAGGACGGTGATTTATCACCTAAACAGTGGCTATATATCTGTTTAGAAATGTTTTGGCTGCCGTCCTTTTCGGTTATCTTGCGACCTGGAAAACGCAGGCGCGTGGCAACCTGCCGCGGGCCGTCGGAGTACAACGGGACAACCGCGCCCGCAGCCCGCCATGCCAAGGGATGCCACTGCGGATGCGCGCATGTGCCGCGTTGTTTTTCCACCTTCCCTCAATGAAATCCTCGGTTCAGTCCGTTTTTCTTTCAACCCTCATGCTGTGGCTGGCCGCCTGCCTGCTGCTGGTTACCAGTGCGTGTAGCCAGGAGCAGAAGGAAAAGGTCCAGGACGCAGCCGCCGGCCTGCTGCCTTCGGGCAAGCTGGGTGGGCCGCAGCCGCACATCGATACCGTGTACGTAGAGAAGTACATGGCCTCGAAGCCGGCATTCAAAGACGAAATCGAATGGGGTAAAAAGTTCTATAAGGAGCGGGACGGCCGGTTGGGCTGGTTCCGCAACCACGAACTCGTGCCCCAGACCGAGCGCATGCTCTCCGAGCTGAACAAGGCCGGCGAGAACGGCCTCGACCCCAAGAAGTACAAGGTCGTCGACTTCGATAAGCTGTTTGCGCAAATCAAAAAAGCGCCTGATACCACCGCGCGCAACGCGTTGGAAAAGGAAATAGATGTGGCCCTGTCGGCTACCTACTTCAATTGGGCCGACGACTTCTACCGCGGTATCGTGGATCCGCGCGAAGTGAAAAACATCGATTGGAAGGTCAAACGCAACAAAATCAAGTTGCACAAGGCCCTCATGACCATACTCAAGGAGCGCGAAAGTACCTATCCGTACTACGAATTCGCTCCTTTGCACCCCGAGTACGAGCGTCTGCGCAAGGCCCTGGCCAGCTACCGGGCCATGCAACGCAACGGCGGCTGGGCTCTCGTGCCCGCCGTGAAGCGTCCGCTACGCCCCGGCGATTCGTCTGCCGTGGTGCCCGCGCTGCGCCACCGCCTGCTCGGCTTCGGCCCCGACGGTACACCTAATCCGCAGCAGAGCGCGCCGCAGGTGCAAGCTGTTCCGGTGGGCAACAAGCCCGGTCAGGCGGCGCCTGTCGCCCCGCGCGAATCGCATAAATACGACCCGGAACTGGTGGCGGCCGTGAAGGACTTTCAGCAACAGACCGGGCTGCGGGCCGATGGGGTGTTGACCGCCGAAACAGTCAACATGCTCAATGTGCCGTTGCAGAAACGCATCGACCAGATCATCGTGAACATGGAGCGGTGGCGCTGGATACCCAAGCGGTTTGAGCCGAACTACCTGCTCGTAAATATCCCCGACTACCACATGTGGGTGTACGAGAATGGCAAGCCGGCTCTGGACATGCGCGTCATCGTGGGCAAGACGCTGAACGCAACGCCGGTCTTCAGCGACAAGATGGAGTACGTGGTGCTGGCCCCGTACTGGAATGTACCCTTCAGCATCATCGACAAAGAGCTGCGCAATAAGCTGGCCGCCGACCCCAACGGTACGCTCGACCGGTTGGATATGGAAGTGGTAAAGGGCTACGGCGCTAAGGCCACTCCGGTCGACCCGACGAGCATCGACTGGGCTAACCTCACCCAGGCTACCTGGAAGTACACCCTGCGCCGTCGCCCCGGGCCGAAGAACGATCTGGGCGACGTAAAATTCCTTTTCCCCAATTCGCAGGATATCTACTTGCACGATACGCCGCACGACGAGCTGTTCAGTCAAGCCAAGCGCGGCTTTAGCCACGGCTGCGTGCGCGTGGAGAAGCCGGTGGAACTGGCCGAGTACCTACTGCGCAACAAGCCCGGTTGGGACATGACCAAAATTCAGGAGACTATTGCGGGAGGGAAGGAGCAATACGTGTCCCTGCCGGAGAAGCTGCCGGTGTACCTGGTATACTTCACGGCCTGGGTTGATGACGCCGGCAACCTCCATTTCCGCGACGATATTTACGGGCACGACAAGACCCTCGCGCAGGAGTACTTTAGCATCTAGTCCCGCCTAAGGCAAGTACCTTGTTGACTTCGGTTTGATAAACACGTAGCGGCAACTCCACTTAACACCTGGCCATGCCACGGCCGCCCTCTTCTTACAAGAGGGCGGCCGTGGCATTTATGCCTATGCCAAGACCGTAACCAAAGTATAGCAGATAAAGCTGGTCGCAGAACCAGGAACTCGCTGGGCATTGTACTCTATTTCGCGGAAGGAGTCATAAGAATACATTTGTAAAAAATATGTAAACTGACTGTTTGTCTTTTTACTTATGTAATTCAAGTTTGCAAGCTCCATTGCATAAGTAACAAATGTATGTTTGTGCCTATTTCGGTGTGTTTTCTTTGTCTGGACAAGGAATTATAGTTTTGTAAACTCTTTCTGAAAGCCATGCTAGACCGTATTCGCCAATTAATACAGACCCGACAGCTCAGCCCAACGCAGTTTGCTGACGCCATCGGCGTGGCACGTCCTATTATTAGCCACATCCTCAGTGGGCGAAATAAGCCCAGCTTGGAGGTTGTGCAGAGGATCATTGCTGCCTTTCCCGATGTGGCTATGCCCTGGCTGTTGACGGGGCAGGGGCCAATGCTGGCCTCTGACGCCAATAAACTAGCCTCAGAGCCTCTGGCAGCGCACCCTCCAGCGGCTGGACCTGCAGGAGGGGCTACACGTGCTCCCAGGCCTGCTAAAAGCGTCCAGGCAAATACAGCCGAGGTAGCGCCAGCTTCTGCCAGTGCGCCTGGTGTTGAGGCACCCAGCAAGGCAGTTGATTCAGATGCCCCAATGACGTCGGTAACATCCAGCGTTGCGATGCCACCTGCAGCGTCGGCCGTGGTCGAGCCAGTAGCATCTCCTACGGGCTTCCCTGAGTTGCCTACCAGCCTTACGCTACAGCCCAAGACTATTCGCCGCGTATTGGTCTTTTATAGCGACGGCACTTTTACTGACTTCACACCAGCACCCGGAGGGTTTTAGCTAAAGCCTTTCTCAATGGCTTAGCATAGGCTTCAGGGCGCTGTTGGTGGTAAAATTCAAATTTATGAGTCTGTCCGGGGTAGAAAAAATCTTGACTTCTTATCAACTACTTACTTAGATCAGCGGTTCGGGCCTCCTTCTTCTAAATATTCGTTTAGGCCAACATGTCATGTTGGCGTTATTATCAGCATAATGAAAGATATGTTGTATGTATAAACAACTATAAACCAAATAATTAACTCTTATAGATTTGATTTAAAGTTGAAGTATATCGCTTCAATCATTTGATATGTTTATGTAGGTATATTTATAATTCATAAACACGAATGCTTTAGCTCTGGTTGGTGCTTTAGTCTTTGTGTGTAATGCTAAAAATAGTATCTGGGTCAAAAAAAGGCAAAGTGATAATATGCTACTTGGGTGTTTGTGGTAATCAGGTTAGCCAGCCAGTGTTTGTATAGTTGCTGTATTCAATTGTAATCTGTTAACTGAAGGCGTGCAAGACGATTGTCAGCTCAACAAAAAACGGTCTCACTTGGCCAGGGTCAGGGCCCTGTGTTGTATACGAGCATATTTCTGTTTGTAAACAGGCATAGTGGAAGAGAGAACAGGCTTGCTGCTCTTTACTTTACTGTCCCTTGCTTTTCTGTCGCATAGTTCCTGCCAACTCACTTGCCGGAATCCGCGGGCGCTGCTTACCTTTGGGGCATGAAGAAGACCTGCCTGCTCGCTTTATTTGCCTGGGTGGCCGTGCTGGCCACGTCGTGCACGCCGCCGCCCAATGCCGAACAAGACCCCAACGCTGATGCTGCTTACAAGCGCAGCCACCGGCCCGAGGGCTACCGCGAGGCGCAGAGCAGCAACCCGAACGCCATCAAGTAAGCGTACGGGCTGCTGCCCGCGCCGCCAAAGCAAAGCGCCCCTGCCAATTGTTGGCAGGGGCGCTTTGCTTTGGTAGGGAAAACGGCGGGCTACAAAACAGCTGCCAGCGCCGCAGAGTGAAGCTCTGGCAGCCGAATGCCGGCCACTAAGTGCTGCTCCAGCAGCTGCGCCCAAGTGCGCAGATACAGCACCACGTCGTCGCGGTGGTTGTGGCGCAGGGCTTCACGCCGTTCGAAGGGAATGGCGGACCGGATAGCCGGGTCGGAGAGACGCTCCAGGTGCGCTAGGTCGGTGCGCGAGAAGCCGGCCGCCAGCATTTCGTCGATGGTCTCATCGATGGGCAGGCCGCTGGTCGGACAGTAGTCGCGCAACTGCTGGTCCCAGTCGCCGTAGCGCTGCAGGGCACGGGCGTGGATTTCGCCCTTGCTCAGGCGCGTGATGGTTTGGGCGAGGTGGCCGCAGTTGCAGCTGCCCATGTGGCCCCATTGGTAGGGAGCCTGCGTGCTCAGGCGCTGAGCCGTGGTGCGCAGCGCCTCAATAACCGAAAGCGAACAGCTAGCCATAGAGTTGGAAGTGGATGGCAGATGAGCCCGGCTAACCCGCTGGGCCTGTCTGTATAAGCCTGATCCATCAAATTTTGTTCGCTTGGCAGGCATGTGGAAAGACAAAACGCCACCCGTTGAGCAACAGGCGGCGTTTTGCGCAAATGGAGCGAAGTCCAGGTTTACCGGTTCGGGCGCGAGTCGCGGCGCCGGCGCCGGCCCGAGCGGCCGTTGGCGCCTGCTTTGCCGGCTGCGGCCGGAGCTGCTGAGCCGGAACGCTGCGGCTGGCCTTGGCGCTCGGCTTTGGGGCGCGAGGCCGCGGTGGCCGGACGGCTCTGCTCGGCACGCGGGGCCTTGGCGGCTTTGGGCGCCGCGGCGGGGCCTCGGCCCGAGCGCGGCGGGCGGCCCGCCGAGCCCTTGGGCTTGGTGATGTTCGGTCCTTTCAGCGGCACCGGCGCTACCTCGTTCCGGGCGTAGGAGTGGGTGTCGACGACGGGAATCTGCTGGTTGATCAGGCGCTGAATGTCCTGCAGGTAGGCGCGCTCTTCCTCGTCGCAGAACGAGAGGGCGCGGCCCTCCGCGCCGGCCCGACCCGTGCGGCCGATGCGGTGCACATAGGTTTCGGGCTCGTTGGGCAGCTCGTAGTTCACCACGTGACTCAGCTCGTCCACGTCGATGCCCCGGGCGGCCAGGTCGGTAGCTACCAACACCCGCGTTTCGCCAGACTTGAAGTTCTGCAGGGCCCGCTGCCGGGCGTTCTGCGACTTGTTGCCGTGAATGGCTTCGGCCCCGATGCCTTTGGCGTTAAGCCCCTTGGCCACGCGGTCGGCGCCGTGCTTGGTGCGCGTAAACACCAGTACGCGGCGCAGCTCCGGGTCTTCCAGCACTTCCAGCAGCAGGTAGGGCTTGTCCGTCTTCTCCACCAGGTACACTACCTGCTCCACCGTTTCGGCGGTGCTCGATACGGGCGTGACGGCTACCGGCACCGGGTTGCGCAGGATGGTATCGGCCAGTTCGCGGATGGTGGGCGGCATGGTGGCCGAGAAGAACAGGCTCTGCCGCTGCTTGGGCAACAGGGGCAGGATGCGCCGGATGTCGTTGATGAAGCCCATGTCGAGCATGCGGTCGGCTTCGTCCAGCACGAAAATTTCCAGGCGCTTCAGGTCGATGAAGCCTTGGCCGATAAGGTCGAGCAGACGGCCGGGCGTGGCCACCAGCACGTCGACGCCGCGCTTGAGGGCCTGCACCTGCGGGTGCTGGCTAACGCCGCCGAAGATGACCGCGTGGCGCAGCGGCAGGTGGCTGCCGTAGCTCTCGAAGCTCTCCCCGATCTGGATGGCCAGCTCGCGGGTGGGCGTGAGGATGAGGGCGCGCACGGCGCGGGCACCGGTGGGCTGGTTGCCGGGCTTGGAAAGGTGCAGGCGCTGGAGTAGCGGCAGGGTAAAGGCGGCCGTTTTGCCGGTGCCGGTCTGAGCCACGCCCAGCAGGTCCTTGGCATCGAGCACGTGCGGAATGGCCTGCTGTTGGATGGGGGTAGGGCGCTCATAGCCCGCGGCATGCAGGGATTTCAGAATCTCCGGCAGCAGGTGAAGGTCGTCAAATGTCAAAATCGCAGAAAAAAAGAATGCGGCGGGCGCGGGTGCAAGCCAAACATTGGCCCGCATATTTGGCGTAAGGAACCGGGTCTGGTCCTTATCCAAAACACCCCATGAAGATTACAAAGGTAGAAACGGTTTACGACGGCTTCTATAAGCTGCGCAAACTCACCGTGCAGGACGGCGACGAGCAACTGACGCGGGAGCGGTTTGAGCCCGGCCGCGCCGTCGCCGCGCTGGTATACGACACCAACAAACAGCAATATGTTTTCGTGCGCCAGTTTCGCGTCGGGGCCGAGGGCGAGGTGGACGAAATCCCGGCCGGCATGCTCGACAAGAAAGGCGAGGCGCCGGAAGACGCCCTACGCCGCGAAATAGAAGAGGAGCTGGGCTACGCCGATGTGCACCATTTGGAGCACATCGTGGATTTGTTTCCCTCGCCGGGCGGCAGCGCCGAGCAGATCGGGGTATACTACGCCGAGGTAAGTCAGCAAACCAGCGCCGGCGGCGGCGTCGAGGACGAAAACGAAAACATCAGCTTGGTGCGCATGAGCTGGGAAGAAATGGCAGCCCATCCGTGGCGCGATGCCAAGACGCTGGTAGCGGTGCAGTGGAAGATTCTGCAGGGACGCTAATCGTATCCAATTGAATAAACAGGCTGCCAAGCGCAATAACGCCTTGGCAGCCTGTTTATTCAATTGGATACGATGTTATTGCGTATTCACTACGTAGTCAAAGTGTTGTTTGAACCGCTCATCAGTGATGACGACTTGAACCGGGCCGGGTTGATCTATTTTAACAAATGGTATGGTGCGGGTGCTCAAGTACAGGTCGCGGTTCCAGAAGCGGCCGGTGCCGGGCGTGAGTTGCTGGCTCATCAGCTGCTTGCCATCCTTGGTGGAGGCCGTTACGGTGAGCAGGCTGGGGTCGGCATTTTTGGCGCCTTTGCGGTGCATGGTCACCACCAGCACGCCGCCGGCCGGCAGGGCATTGAACTTGCGCTGGTAGGTCGAGTCGGCCCAGTTGTTCATTTTGCGCAGCTCGTTGATTTCCACGAGCAGTTCGGCGTAGGGACGGTAGGCCAGGCGCGTAAAGGTGCCTTCCACTTCCTGGTCCTCCTCCGTGTTTTTGGTCACGTTCTGCACGTACTGGCACTCCTCGTCTTTTTTAGGACGCAGGTACTTTTTGCGCTCGGCGCCGATCAGGTCCTGGGCGTGGGCGGCCACGGTGCCGAGTGACAGCAACGCCACGAGGGTAAACAACTTCTTCATAGCAGGGAAACAGGGGCTTGATGCAGGCCCATCATCCGGCAAAAATAGGCAACTGTCTGCGGCCGGCCGCTACCAGCCGGCGCGGAAACGGCGGCATTCATCGAAAACCTGCGTCAGAACTCACTGGCCGAACCGCCGCGCCCGCAGTCCGAATACCTATCTTGCCGGGGCCCGCTGCCCTTTGCGGCGGTGCCGTGTACTATTCGCGTCGCGTTTTCGATGCTGCTGACCATTACCACCACCCACCAGCCTGCCACCGACCTGGGCTACCTGCTGCACAAGAACCCCGCCCGCCTGCAGACGCTGGACGTAGCCGCGGGGCAGGCCTACATATTTTATCCTGAAGCCACGGCCGAGCGTTGCACGGTGGCCCTGCTGCTTGACATCGACCCCATCGGGCTGGTGCGCAACCACCGCGGCCCAGCCGGCGAAGGCTTCGCGCTGGAGCAGTACGTCAACGACCGGCCCTACGTGGCGTCGTCTTTTCTGAGCACGGTACTGGCCAAGGCCTTCAATACGGCCATGAACGGCACGTGCAAGGACCATCCCGAACTGCCCGAGACCCTGCTGCCCCTGGAGGCTACCGTGGCCGTGGTGCCGGCTGCCGGTGCCGAGCAGCTGCGGCGGCTGTTCGAGCCGTTAGGCTACGACGTTGAAAGCGAAGCCCACGTGCTCGACCCCACGGTGCGGGCCTGGGGCGACAGCCGCTATTTTACGTTGCGCCTGCGCCACCCCGCGCTGCGCCTGCGCGACCTGCTAAGCCATTTGTACGTGCTCATTCCCGTGCTCGACCGCTGCGACAAGCATCACTGGATCAACCAGGCCGAAGCTGAGAAGCTGCTGCTGCGCGGCGCCGCGTGGCTGCCCCAGCACCCGGAGCGGGAGTTCATCACCCGGCGCTACCTGCGCAACCTCGCCCAGTACGTGAATCCCACGCTGGAGCGGCTGCTCGGCGGGGAAGAGGCGCGGTCGGATGACGCGCCGCTGGCCGCTTCTGACGAGCTCACGAATACTGACGCGCCAACGGCGGCAGCCCCCAATCATCCCGCGGAGAAGAAGCAGGGTCTGCACGACCTGCGGCTCGACGAAGTGGCTGCCGAAATTCAGCGCCTAGGCGCCAAGCGCGTGCTCGACCTGGGCTGCGGCGAAGGCAAGCTGGTGCGCCGGTTGCTCAAGCTGCCGCACGTCGAGCACATTCTGGCCATGGACGTATCGTGGCAGGAGCTGCAGCGCGCCCAGGAACGGCTGCACGTGGCCGAAATGCCCCCACGCCAGCGCGAGCGGCTCACGCTCACGCAAGGCTCCTTGCTCTACCACGACCCGCGGCTTGCCGGCTACGACGCGGCGGCCGTGGTGGAAGTTATCGAACACCTCGACGAAAGTCGGCTGGCCGCGTTCGAGCAGGTCGTGTTTGCCCGCGCCCGGCCGGGCGCGGTGCTCGTCACCACGCCCAACGCCGACTACAACCAGCGGTATGGCGCCCTGTCGGCGGGTGAGTTTCGGCACGCCGACCACCGCTTTGAGTGGACGCAGGCGCAGTTTGCCGAGTGGGCCGACGGAGTGGCAGAGCGACACGGCTACCGGGTGCGCGTGGCCCCGCTGGGCCCGGTGGATGCAGAAGTGGGCGCGCCCTCGCAAATAGCCGTGTTTCAGCTGTAAGAAACGAGCAGGGCCCGGGGCTTATACCTCGCCGGTGGCCAGCGGGCGGCCGCTGCGCGACCATTCGCTCCACGAGCCCACGTAGAGCTTGGGCAGCGGCAAGCCAGCTTGCGCCATGGCCAGCAGCGTGTGGCATGCCGTGACGCCCGAGCCGCAGTGCACCACCGCTTCGGCAGCCAGTAGCGGCTGGTATTTCTGCCGTAGTTGCTCGGCGGAAAGAAAATACCCGTTGGAGTCCAGGTTTTCAGCAAATGGCACGTTTACCGCGCCCGGAATGTGCCCGGCCACGAGGTCGATGGGTTCGACTTCGCCGCGGTAGCGCCGGGCTTCGCGCGCGTCGATGACCACATTGCCCGGCGTTTGCAGCAGGCGCTGCACCTCGTCGGCCGTGGCCAGCGGGAGCTGCCACGCGGCGGCAGGGTAGGGCGCCGCGCCTAGGGCGTGTTCGGGCCCGGCAGCGGTGGGCAGCTTGGCCGCCTGGGCTGCTTGCCAGCCGCCGTTGAGTACTTGCACAGCCTCGTGGCCGAGGGCGCGGAGCATCCACCACAGGCGGGCCGCGGCGTTGGCGCCCTGCTTGTCGTCGTACACGACCACGTGCGTGGCAGGTGTGATGCCCAGCCGGCCGAGCAACTGGCCGAACTGCGCCGGCGCGGGCAAGGGGTGGCGGCCGCCGTGCGCCGGATTAGCGGTTTTTTCGGCCAGATCCGTTTCCAGGTCCACGAACTGCGCCCCGGCCAGATGGCCGGCCTCGTACTGGTGGCGGGCGTCGGGCCCGCTGCGCACATCCAGCAAGCTGACCTGGCCGCTGGTCATTAACGGCCCCAGCTCGGCGGCGGAAAGAAGAGGCTGCATCATGGACAAGGGAGCGGAGGTGCGGGCAGCAAAATAAGCTGAAATCCGCCGCCGGCGGCCGTCATTCCGACCTGGGTTACTGGCCTGTGAGCGAAGCCGGTAGGAAAGTGGATCGGTCGCGCACGAAGGCCACCAGCCACACCAGGGCCAGGATGACGGCCGCTGCCACCGGGCTGCGCCCGTGCGAAATGTCGGTGGCAATGGCCCCAGCGAAGTAGCAGGTGAGCAGCAGCAGCCCGAGCTTCAGGGTGCGCGGGTACACAAACAAGGCCGCGAACAGCAGCTCCATAATCCCCAATACGGGCATGTACCGGGCCATGCCGCCTGCGCAAGCCCGGCGCGGATTTCGGCCGAGCCGGTGAGCTTCATCACACCGCTGGCGACAATCAGCAGGGTGGGTATGGCTGTGGCTAGCCCGGCCACGAGGGTGTTTTTGGTAAGTACCATCGGGAGAAACGGTGGAAAGTGAACGACATGCAGTGGGCTGTCGGTAGCTTGCTGCCAAGGCAAAAGTGCCCGCGCCGCGGTGTACTTCGGATAGCGGTTTACCAAAGTATACCGGTTTGCCGGGGTATAGTAGCCTGATTTGTAGTCACCTTTGCTGCATGCAACTGCCCCCGCATCCTCTGACTAACCAAGAATGCACCGCCTCGATGCGCGCCGTGCGCGACGCCCTCGACCTGCTCGGCGGCAAGTGGAAGCTGCCCATCATCGTGGGGCTGGTGCACGGGCCCAAGCGCTTCAAGCAGCTGCAGCGCGAGGTGGCGGGCATCACGGCCAAGATGCTCAGCAAGGAACTGAAAGAGCTGGAAGTAAACGGGCTGGTGACGCGCTACGTGCAGGCCGATGCCGCGCCCGTGGCCGTGACTTACGCCTTGGCCGAGCACGGCACCACGCTGTACCCGGTGATTGAGGCCCTGCAGGGCTGGGGGCAGCAGCACCGCCGCTTCATCATGCACGCCCCGGCCGTGGCGCTGGCCGAGCCGGTGCTGGTGGCCTAGGTGTGCGCCTGCGTATCAGGTAGATAGCTCGCCAAAACGTCTGTCGGCCGGACTTTTACCCGGGCAGCTGGCAAAGGCTTCGTATTTTTGGGATACCCAGTCCGTAATGCTGGGTGCCGGGGCCGATGCGAATCAAGTTGTTGCTGCTGATACTGTGGGTTGTGGGGCTGCCGCTCCGCCTGCTGGCTCAGGTGCCCGCGGCCGGCCAAGCCTACACCGACGCCCGCGCGGGCTACCGCCTCGTGTACCCGCGCGACTGGCAGGTGTACCAATCCGACACCAAACCGCCGGTCGTGAGCTTCTACGCGGGGGAAGAGTGGGCGCAGGCGCAGGCCGCCGTCAGCCTGACTATTCGGCCGGTGCCGGCGCGCCGCCTGAACCTCAACCTGCTGGCCGCCGGTCAGGCCGACTCGGTGTGGCAGGGCATCATGGCGCAGCCCCAGGCGCGGGTGCTGCGCCTGGAGCAGCACGACGCCGGCACGTACCAGGAAATCCGCTACGACTATACCTACGCGGCTACCGGCGGCGGGCGTACCCACGTGCTGGGCCGGCAGCTGTGGCGCGGGGGCTACGCGTTCGAGCTGGAATACCGCGCCGTCGCGGCGGCCGACGGCCGCCATCTGGCCGCGGGCAGGCAACTGTTGGAGTCCTTCGTCTTTGCCGGCAAGGGCCTGCCGAGCCGGCGCTACGCCGAGCAGCCCTGCGACGACAAGATGTACGGCATTGCCGCCCTGCGCTTTCACAACGGGCAGTGGGAAGACGACTGCCGCACGATTCACGAATTCTCGGTGAGCCGCCCGAGCACCGCGCCCAAGCAGCACCGGCTGGCCTTGCCCTTCCAGTCGTACGCCCTGGCCAAGGGCTTCGACAACTGCCTGTACGCGGTGACCAAGTCGCCGACGGACGCGCCGGAGCTGGTGTACCGCTACAACCCGGCCACCCACACCGGCGAATACACCCCGTGGCGGCTGCCGCGGCAGGGCTCCGAAAACGTCTGGATTTCGGCCGCCACCGACGAGCGGGGCGACCTGTACTTCATCACCAGCAGCGCCGATCTGCTGGTGCGCGTCAGCCCCGCTACCGACTCCGTCTCCGTGGTCTGGGCCGCCGACCCGCTGCGCAAGACGCCGTATTACGCCGCCATCGGCTTTCCCGGCGCCGGTACCCACGCCAATTTCTGCATCGACGACGACAACGCGCTCTACGAAGTCTACAGCACCGACGGCTCCCTGCTAAAGATTGACCTCACCACCCGGCGCCCTGGCACCGAGCTGATGCAGCTCGGGGGCCTGCCGGAGCGCGGCGGCTACAGCGACCTGCTGGTGCAGCGCGACGCGGCCGGGCGGCGGCGCCTATACCTGGCCGGCCCCAAGGCGCTGTACGACGTAGACCTGAACCTGCGTCAGGCTACCCAAGTACGGAAGGGCATCTACACCGACCTGGCCGGCTGCAACGTCTTTCGCTCGCCGGCCAAGCCTGTTACCGCGCCCCGCACGCCTAGTACGGCCCTCTGGCGCGGCCGCGTGCTCGATGCCGTAACCTACCAGCCGCTGCCGCAGGCGCAGCTGCGCCTGCGCGGCACGGGCGGCCCCGAAATTACCGTGCAACTGACGCCCCAGGGCACCTTTGCCGTGGGCGGGCAGACCGGCTACCCCTACGTGACGCAGGTGCAGCTGGCCGGCTACTTGTCCGTCGACAGTCTGTATACGCTGGCGCCGGGGGCCTCGGTGCAGGACATTCTGCTGCGGCCCCTGAACGTGGGCACCACCCTGTCGCTGGATAAGGTGCAATTTGAGCAGGGGCAGGCGGCGCTGCTGTCGTCGTCGACGCCGGCGCTGGATCAGCTGGTAGTCCTGCTCACCAACAACCCCGGCATGACCATCGAGCTGCGCGGCCACACCGACAACGTGGGCGACCCGCAGAAAAACGTGGAACTGAGCCAGCAGCGCGTGGCCGCCGTAAAGGCCTATCTGGTCAACCACGGCATTGCCGAAGGCCGCATCACCGGCATCGGGCTGGGCGGCGCCGAGCCCCGCGCCAGCAACGCGCAGGAAGCCACGCGCCAGCTGAACCGGCGGGTGGAGTTTCGGGTGACGGGGCGCTAGGCGGGGCGGGCGGTGCAGCCAAACGAGGCGTTTGGCCGTTAGAAGAAGCTCCACCATCCCTGCCACTGCCATGCTGACGTTGAGCCTGCCGTTCGCCGCCTGGGTTTCGTTATGGGTTGCCACCCCGCCGGCCGCCGGGGTGCAGAGCTGGGCCGGTTCGTACCGCTACGAAGAGGAGCCCACCAAGGCCCTGGCCGGTTATAGCATGGCCATGATGTGGAATCTGCAACTGAAGCCGCAGGCCGGTAACCTAAGCGGCGAGCTGGCCGTGGAAGGGCAGCAGACTTTTATGAAGCTGAAAGTGCGCGCCGTCGGCACCGACCAGGATGCGCAGGTCGTTTTTGTGCAGGGGCTCGACGGCAGCGGTTACCAGCAGCTCAAGTCCGGCGACGTGCTGTTTCGGCTGCACAAAGACCCCCAAAGCGGCCGCATCCTTACGTACTGGGGCAAGCTGCAGCCCCGCCTGACGGAGAAGTACCAGGACGGGCAGCAGTGCTTTGTGCGGAAGTAAGCCCGTTAACCGTTGATTTTGCTGAGGCGGTAGCGCATTTCCTTGCGGATGCCTTTCCGGCCGGTTTCGGCAAACTCGCGCATAGTCTGAATGGCTTCGGGCGTACCGATATCGTGCAGGGCCCAGCTGAACCACTTGGCAATGACGCTGCGCCTGGAGCCGGAGTAGGCCAGGTAGTCAAAGTTGGTTTCGAGCGCGGCCCGGATAAAAGGCACGCTGCTGGCATGGCGCAGGCGTTGCAGCTCACGGGCAATTTGCTGATGACTCCAGTGATGCGGCACGAGCAGGAGCTGATGCAGCAGGTCGATCAAGTCCGCAGTGTCCTCGGAAAGCCACAGCAGGTCAATGGTCCTGTCCAACTCATCGGCATCGTGTTGGGCCATGGCCGCGGTTAATTCTGCCCGAACGTATTCCTTTGTCAGCTGAAAACCGGGTGGTAGTTTGGCCAGGACTGCCGCCCGCGTACTTTTCCCGCTGGCAAATTCAATAAGCAGTTGCCTTATACTAGCTTCCATAAGTACACAAGTGTCGTGCGGCTACCTACGCTTCGGCTAATAAAGGTAGACGGCATCGGCCTCTTGTTCTGATTCTCTTTTCAATGCCCCTGACCTCCCTCAAGCTCCCCGAACTTTCCCTGGTGCTGCTCATCGGCACTTCGGGCGCGGGCAAGAGCACCTTTGCGCGCCGGCTGTTCCGGCCCACCGAAATTGTCTCCTCCGACCATTGCCGGGCTCTGGTTTCCGACGACGAAAACGACCAGGGTGCCACTACGGATGCCTTTGCCCTGCTGCACTACCTCGTGGGCCTGCGCCTGAAGCGCGGGCTGCTGACGGTGGTCGACGCCACCAACGTGCAGCCCGAAGCCCGCAAGAGCCTCATCGAGCTGGCCCGCAGCTACCACGTGCTGCCCGCCGCCGTGGTGCTCGACGTGCCCGACCGCCTGGCCGAGGACCGCAACCAGCAGCGCGCCGAGCGCCAGCACCTGGGCCGCCACGTGGTGCCGCAGCAGCGCCAGCAGTTGCGCCGCTCGCTCAAAACGCTCAAGGCCGAGGGCTTCCGTCACATCTACCACCTGCGCGGCCCCGAGGAAATCGACGCGGTGCAGGCCGTGGTGCGCGACCCGCTGCACAACAACCTGCGCCACGAAACCGGCCCCTTCGACCTTATCGGCGACGTGCACGGCTGCTACCACGAGCTGGTGCAGCTGCTCACCGCGCTGGGCTACGCCGTGGAGGAGGAGCCGCGCCTCGACCCGCGCGACCTGGGCGTGCGCGTCACGGCCCCGACCGGTCGCCGCGCCGTGTTCCTGGGCGACCTGGTCGACCGCGGCCCGGCCTCCCCGGCGGTGCTGCGGCTGGTGATGCGCATGGTGCAGGACGGCACCGCCCTGTGCGTGCCTGGCAACCACGACATCAAGCTGCTGCGCCACCTCAACGGCAAGCAGGTCAACGAGAAACACGGCTTTGCCGAAACGTTGGCCCAGCTGGCCGGCGAGTCGGATACCTTCAAAAACCAGGTGCGCCAGTTTCTCGACGGGCTGGTGAGCCACTACGTGCTCGACGACGGCCGCCTGGTGGTGGCTCACGCCGGCATGCGCGAGGAAATGCAGGGCCGCGGCTCGGGCGCCGTGCGGGCCTTTGCCCTGTTCGGCGAGACGACGGGCGAAATCGACGAGTTCGGCCTGCCGGTGCGCTACAACTGGGCCGCCGAGTACCGCGGCCGGGCCATGGTGGTGTACGGCCACACGCCCGTGCCCGAGCCCGAATGGCTCAACAACACCATTGACATCGACACGGGCTGCGTGTTTGGCGGCCGCCTCACGGCCCTGCGCTACCCCGAGCGGGAACTGGTATCGGTGCCCGCCGCCAAGGTATACTGCGAGCCGGTGCGCCCGCTGCGGCCCGCCCAGGCCGCCGACGCCGCAGCCGAGCTCACTGCCCAGCAGCAGCACGACGACGTGCTCGACATCCGCGACGTAACGGGCAAGCAGATTGTCAGGACGCGGCTGCTGCCTTCGGTGACCATTCGGGAGGAAAACGCGGCCGCCGCGCTGGAAGTCATGTCGCGCTTCGCCCTGAACCCCAAGTGGCTGCTGTATCTGCCGCCCACCATGTCACCGTCGGAGACGTCGGCGCTGCCGGACATGCTGGAGCACCCGGCCGAGGCCTTCGACTACTTCCGCCGCCAAGGCCAGCAGCGCGTGGTGTGCGAGGAAAAGCACATGGGCAGCCGCGTGGTGGTGGTGCTGGCCCGCGACGAGGACACCGCCCGCCGCCGCTTCGGCGTGGTGAGCGAGGGGCCAGGCAAGGTGTACACCCGCACCGGGCGCAACTTCTTCACCGACGACGCGCTGGAAGCTGCTTTCCTGGCCCGCCTGCAGGATGCTCTGACCAACAGTGGCTTCTGGGAGAAGTTCCAGACCGATTGGGTGTGCCTCGATGCCGAGCTGCTGCCGTGGTCGGCCAAGGCGCAGGAGTTGATCAAGAACCAGTACGCCGCCGTGGCTGCCGCGGCCACCGCCGCCCTGCCCGAGGCGGCAGCCGTGCTCAGCCGGGCCGCCACCCGCGGCCTCGATGGCATCGAGGCGCTGCTGGCCCGCACCACGGCCCGGCAAACGGCCGCCGAGCACTACGCCGCCGCGTACCGCCGCTACTGCTGGCCGGTGGAAAGCCTGGACGATTTGCGCCTAGCACCCTTCCACCTGCTGGCCACCGAAGGCCGGACTTACTTCGACAAGGACCATGTGTGGCACATGGAAACGCTGCGCGCCGTTTGCCTGGCCGACGAGGGCCTGCTGCGCGCCACGCCTTTCCGCGTGGTACACGTGCAGGACATTCCGGATGTGGAAGTAGCCATTCAGTGGTGGACCGACCTCACGGCGGCCGGCGGCGAAGGCATGGTGGTGAAGCCCTACGAATTTATCCCCGCTGGGCAGAAGCACCTGGTGCAGCCGGCGCTGAAGTGCCGCGGCCGCGAGTACCTGCGCATCATCTACGGCCCCGATTACCTGCTGCCCGGCAACCTGGAGCGCCTGCGCGAGCGGAACGTGAAGGCCAAGCGCAACCTGGCCCTGCGCGAATTTGCCCTCGGCGTGGAAGGGCTGGAGCGTTTCGTGGCCGGGCAGCCGCTGCGCGCGGTGCACCAGTGCGTGTTCGGGGTGCTGGCGCTGGAAAGCGAGGCTGTGGACCCGCGCCTGTAAGCCGATGGAGAGGCCTGCTGATCCGCTGGAACCGGAATTCTCTCTTGCACACCGGTTGCTGCGTCCTCACAATCTAAGCGGCGTGCTGGCGCGCGGCTGGCTGTTGTGCGTACTGCTGAGCCTGCTGGAGTGGCTCACGCCGCTGGCCTTCAGCAACCGCGCCGTGAGCAGTGCCCTGCACTGCGGCATCTGGGTGCTTTCGCCGTTTGTGGCCCGGCGCCTGCCTGAGTTGCGGTGGCTGCCGCGGCTGCTGTGGAGCGTGTTGCTTGGGCTCTTGCCGGTGTGGCTGTTGCTCTGCCTGTGGCCCTGGGGCTTTGGGCTAATTCCCTTGTCGTATCAGTACCACTTCTTTTTCGGCACCAACGACAGCGGCGCTACCTGGAAGACCACGTACATCTACGCCCGCCAGAACGGGGCCGTCGTAGCGCGGCAGCAGTGCGAGTACTGGAGCCTGCATAGCTCAGAAACCCGGCACAGCCGCACGGTCAAAATAGTGCCGCTCACGCCCGTGTGGCAATGGGTAACGTCGGCTGAGGACGAGCACCCCCAAGGCTGGGCCCTGGTCGACAAAGCGGCGGTGTATTTCGGCCCTGATTCTACCAAGCAATACCGCGCCGATGCCTTGAAAGCGGGGCAGCAGCGCTGCTGGCAGGAGCAACAACGCCTCGACAGCATCCCCCAGTCGGCGCCCCGGCTGACGCTGCCGCCCGCCACGCAGCGCGGGGCCGGCACCCTGGGCTTTGAGCTGGCCGGCAAGGTGTGGCGCAACTTCGGCCACTGCTTCGACGGCCAGGCGTGCACGGATCAGTGTCCCGTGCGGGCCTCGGCGGCCCTCGAATACGTCGACCCCACCACGCGCATCTACTCGTTCCGAATCATGACCGAGTTGCACGCGGGGCCTACCAATCGGCAGCAGCTATCCATCTGGCTGGGCCGCGTGAGCGGGCCGGGCACGTATGAGTTGGAGTCGCCCCAGGAGGCCAGCGAAAATTTTGACCTCGTACTACAAGACAAGGTCACCGACAGCCTCTACAGCCAAGCCAACGCCCTGGACCGCCGCGGACCCCGGGCGGCTACCCAAGACATCAGACCCGCCCGGGTGACCATCACCCGGCTGGATCCGGAGGCGCGGATTCTCTCCGGCACGTTCGAAGGGCAGCTGCGCGCTGACGCCCCGCGCGCTAAGCCCCTACAAGTCAGTAAAGGCCGCTTCGACGTGCACTACTTTTTGGTGCGCAACTAAGCCGCTGTCCCGGGCCGCGGCTGTAGCAGGGCTATTTCTGCTTCAAGGCCTGCGCCACGGCTTGCTGCAGCAGGGGCTCCATCACGCGGTAGCCGGCCAGGTTGGGGTGCACACCGTCGTCGGCGAGGGTGGCCTTCAGGCCCTGCCGCTCGTCGACCATGGCCGTGTGGTAATCCAGGTACACGAAGTGCTGCTGGCGGGCGTAGGCTTTGATCTGCTCGTTCAGGGCCACGATTTTGGGCGCGGGCTCCAGGCCTTTGCGCCACCAGAAATCAATAGCCGGCAGCACCGAGCATAGGACCACGCGCACGCCCTGGGCCCGGGCCAGCTCGGCCATGGATTTGATGTTGTTCATCGTCGCCTGCGGGCTGTAGGGACCCGTGTTCTGGGCCACGTCGTTGGTGCCGGCCGCAATGACGGCCACGGCCGGCTTCAGCTCCAGCACGTCCTGGCGGAAGCGCACCAGCATCTGCGGCGAGGTTTGCCCGCTGATGCCCCGGCCGATGTACTCGTAGGGCTTACCGGCGAAAAACGCCGGGTCGGCTTTGGGCCAGCCTTCGGTGATGGAGTTGCCCATAAGCACTACGCGGGGCGTGCCGGCTTTGGGCGCGGGCAACTGGACGTTGGCCGAGGCGTAGCGGGCGAGCTTGGCCCAATCGGTGCGCAGCGGGTGGTCGGGCTGGGGCTGCGTGGGCGCCTGTTGGGCGAGCAACTGGCTGCTGAACAGGAGCAAGGCCAACGTGGCGGGCAGGAAGCGGGGCATGAGCAGGCGAAAGAAGTCAGTAATGAGGAAGATACGGCTGCCCGGTGCTAGTGCGCCGCCAGGTGCTCCGCCTGGTCTGCTTTTTTACGGTTGAGCGTGCGCTCGATGCGGCGGTCGGGAATCAGCCACATAAAGGCCACGAACACGTACACGGCCCCGGCCAGCCAGGGCTGCCAGAAGCTAACCAGAATACCCAGCAGGTACAGCGGGGGCGAGGCCTTGCCCTTCAGGTCCTTACCGATAGCGTAGGCCAGCACCGAATCGGGCCCGTCATCGGCAATGATGCGGCCCTGCAGCATCCAGTACGCCGCCCCCGACATCAGCAGCACTACCCCGTACACGGCCATGGTGGCCGAGGTGAAGCCGTTTTCGCCCATCCAGCCGGTGGCAAAGGGCACCAGCGACAACCAGAACAGCAGGTGCAGATTGGCCCACAGAATGCCGCCGCTGATGCGCCCGGCGCTGCTGAGCATGTGGTGGTGGTTGTTCCAGTAAATGCCGATGTAAATGAAGCTCAGCACGTAGCTCAGAAACACGGGCAGCAGCGGCCGCAGCGCGGCAAAGTCGTGGCCATGCGGCACCTTGATTTCCAGCACCATGATGGTGAGGATGATGGCCAGCACCCCGTCGCTGAAGGCTTCTAGGCGGTTTTTGTGCATGAAAAATGCAGGGTAACGAGGACGTGCAGGTGAGCTACCAAAGACACGGTTGCCTTTGCCGCGTAGGCGGCAGCCAACTGCATTCTCTCGAGCGTCGCCCGCAACTCCAAGGCTAAAATTTGGGCATAAACGGCAGCAAAGTAGCACGAGCGGTGCTGAACAGGAGCCGCAGCGCAAGCAAAGTAGGAAAAAGCCTGCTACTCATTCCCGGTGACGCTATGAGGCAATTAGTTATAATGCGTGCGCCGCAAACGCATCCGTAAAGACTTTCCATGCCCGCCGCTGCCCGCGCCCTTCAACCCAATCTGTTACTACACGTGGCGGCGGCCGTGCTCATCGGTCTTGGCATGCGCTGGTTGGTGGGGCTGGAGCCGGTGGGGTGGCTGGCCTGGCTGATGCCGGGGTTGCTACTGGCACTGGCTTGGCGTCAGCCGCAGCCCCGCGCCCGGCTTCTGGTGCTGCTGGCTGCCCTTATCGGTACCAGCGTCAACTGGCCTTACTACCGCTTGGTGATGCCGACGGGCGCCGCGCTGGGTGCCGTAGCGGCCCAAGCCGCACTCTGGACGTTTCTGGTGCTGGCGGCCCGGCGCGTTGTGCTCCGCTACCGCGCCGCCTGGACGGTGCTGGCCTACCCGTGCTGTGGGTCGGGGCCGATACCCTGATGGCCGCGTGGCTGCCCGACGGCAACTGGGGCAGAGCGTATTCGCAGGCCCGTTGCTTACCGCTGCTGCAGCTTACGGCGTTGCTGGGCGTGCCCGGACTGTTATTCCTGCTGACGCTGGGGCAATCAGCGCTGGCTCTGGGGCTTACGTGTGGGCGCCGGCTGCCGGGCGGCGCGTGGGCTTACGCTGCCCCGGTGGTGCTGCTGGCCGCGGCGCTGGGCTACGGCACCTGGCGGCTGCGGCAGCCGCTAAACGGGTCGGTAGTAACGTTTGGGCTGGCCTCCATCGACGACGCCATCGGGCCCCGGGCCTCGGCCGAGTACGCGGCCGGCATTCTGCGGTAGTACGAGCGGCACGTGGCGACTTTGGCCGCGCAGGGCGCGCAGGTAGTGGTGCTGCCCGAGAAAATAGGCGGGCTGCTGACGACCGCCCAGGCGCAGGCGTGGCAGCGGCAAATGAGCGGCTGGGCGGCCCGCTACCGCGTGTGGCTGGAAGCCGGCGTGGGCGTGGAGCGCACCGGCGGGCACCTGAACGTGGCCTGGCTGTTCGCCCCCGATGGTCAGCTGCTGGATACGTATCAGAAGCACTACCTGGCGCCCCCGGAGCAAGCGTTTGCTGCGGGGCAGGCGTATACCGTACGCGCTGTGGCCGGGCAGCCCGTGGGGCTGGCCATCTGCAAAGACCTGCACTTTGCGGCGTTGGGTCGGGCCTACGCCCGCCGCCGGGTAGGCGCCCTGCTGGTTCCTGCCTGGGATTTTGACCCCGACGGGCAATTGGCGGAGCGCATGACGGCTACCCACGGCGTGGAAAACGGCTACTTGATCGTGCGGGCCGCCCGCAACGGCCTGCTGACGGTCAGCGACGCCTACGGCCGCGTGGTGGCCGAACGGCTCAGCCGCCGCCTGCCCGGCCAAACGCTACTGGTCCGCACCCCCGTTTCACCGCTCGTGCCCACGCTCTACACGCGCCTCGGCGACGCGCTGGGCTGGCTCTGCGTAGCCGCCGGGGCGGGGCTGCTGCTGACCAGCCGCGGGGTCTCGCGGCGCTCCGAATCCACCCCTCGGCGCGCTGGCAGCTTAGTCCGATAGAGGGCGGACGGTCGTGAAGGCCAATTTTCTATTCGGACCCGCGCTGGCTTTTACTGCTCGCTTTGCAGTTCGATCAAGCCATTTTGCTCAAACACCCAGTCAAGCACCGCCGCCAATACTTGCGCATTGTAGTCGCTGACGTAGTACAGATTGGTCCAGACATCGGAATCTTGCTGGTGATTAATCGTCAGTCGGTTGTATTTCTTTTCGTACGCCAACGCCGCCCAGGGAATGAACGCCTTTTTGCAGCTGATGCCATGCTTGCTAACCGCGCACGAGCCGATTTTGACTTCCGTGCCAGTTAATAGCTGCTCAATGGTTTCATTGACCAGTCGGACGAACGTTTCGTCCCAAATACTGTCGATTAGGCGCGTGAAGAGCTCCTGAAAATACCTCTTCGACAACCCGAAGAACATCCGTAGATGGATGGTTATGGTTTCGTTCCCGGCCCGAAGAGCCAACGTGTATTCGCGCCCGATGTAAAACATGTCGAGTTGAATCGGCTCGACTCCATACCGGATACCCGAAACAAGGTGCAGCGGAATGGATTGCTGCCCGTAGGTTAACGTGTTGTTCTCGACTTTGAGCAGCGTACCAGCCCGTGCGAAAGAAGATGTTTTGATTATCTGGTGCACAGCCAGGGGCAGTTTTGCAGCCAACTTACACGCACTACCGGCCCATACTTATCTCCCGCGCCGCCCGAAACTCCGAGCCTTCCCGCCACTGCGGAAACGAAGTTTCGCCGGCCAGGCGCTGGCCCACGCGCAAGTACAGCTCGGCGTCCTGCGCGATGCCCGACAGGTCCCAACTCGGGTCGAACTGGTCGGCTGGCTTGTGGTACATGTCGGTGGTGTAGCGCTGGCGCTGCTCGGCAATGTAGGCCTTGCCCTGGGCGCGGCTCTCGAAGCCGCCGCTGGCGTAGAGCGAGGGCACGCCCACGTGGGCGAAGCTGAAGTGGTCGGAGCGGTAGAACATGCCGGTTTCGGGCGTCTGGTCGGGCAGCAGGTAGCGGCCCTGGGCCCGGGCGGCGGCGCGGGCGTAGTCCTCCAGCTCCGATTGGCCGTAGCCGATGACGGTGAGGTCCTTCATCTGCCCGTAGGGCCAGAGCATGTCCATGTTCAGGTCGGCCACGGTCTTCTTGAGCGGAAATGCCGGGTGCTGGGCGTAGTAGGCCGAGCCCAGCAGGCCCTGCTCTTCGCCCGTCACGGCCAGGAACACGATGCTGCGCTGGGGCTTCTGCGGGGCTTGCTGGAAGGCCTCGGCAATGCTCAGCAGGGCGGCCAGGCCGGTGCCGTCGTCCACGGCGCCGTTGTAGATGGAGTCGCCCGCAATGGCCTTGCCCACGCCGAAATGGTCCCAGTGGGCCGAGTACACGATGTATTCATCGGCGCGCGAGGTGCCGGGCAGCACGGCCAGCACGTTCTGCGAGGTCTGGCGGCGCAGCTTGTTCTCGATGCTGCCGGTGAGCGTGAGGCCGCCTAGGGCGCGGGGGCGGAAGCCGGGCTTGTTGGCGGCGGCGTACTGTTCGTCGTAGCGCAGGCCGGCGGCCTGAAACAGCTTCTTAGCCGCGTCCAGGGTCAGCCAGCCTTCCAGGGCGCATTTGTCGGCGCCTTTGTTGGCCGTCTGGGCGCGCAGCTTGGGGCTCACGGCCCCACTCAGCACCACCGACCACGGGTAGGCGGCCGGCTTGGTATCGTGCACGATGAGCACGGCGGCGGCCCCGTGACGGGCGGCTTCCTCGTACTTGTAGGTCCAGCGGCCGTAGTAGGTCATGGCCTTGCCGCGGAACAGAGTGGTGTCGGTGCCCGCGTTGCCGGGGTCGTTTACCAGCACCACCACGGTTTTGCCCTTCACGTCGAGGCCCTGGTAGTCGTTCCAGTTGTACTCAGGCGCCACCACGCCGTAGCCCACAAACACCAGCGGCGAATTGGCGACGGCCACCTTGGGCTGCTCGCGCTGCGTGAAGGTCACAAAATCAGTCTTGTACTGGAAGCTCAGGCTCTTGCCCGAGCCTTTCACCTGCAGAGTGGGTGAGGGCGTAGCGGTAATTTCGACCAGCGGCACAGGCTGGAAATAGCTTCCGCCCGGTGCTGGCTGTAGCCCTAGGCGCTTGAACTGCTCCGCCAGGTAGCGCGTGATGCGTGTTTCGCCCTCGGTAAACGGCTTGCGGCCCAGCATGTCGTCGGCCGACACCGCTTGCAGGTAGCGCCCAATCGTGGCGGCGTCAATGGCCGGCTCGGCGGTGCTGGGCGCCGCGTCGCCGCCCGGAGCGGCCTGATCAGCGGCTTGCGGCACAACGGCGGTCGACAGCTGTTGCAGCGCGGGCGTAATGGCCTGCGTGGTGGTAGGCTGGGCGCGGCAGCCGGCCAGTAGCAGGGCGCCCAGCAGGGCCGAAGAGAAGCCGCCTGCGCGCGGCAGAATCAAACTAGGCATAACGGAGAGGTCAACAGCCGGGAAGAACGGCAACTTACAACGCTTGCCGCAGAAGCGGCAAGCCCGCCCTCATGCCATAGCGCCGGAGCGCGTCGAAACAGCCAGCTATACCAGCTGTTTCGACGCGCTTCGGCGGCGTCGTTTCAGCTTACTTAGGGTTGTTTTCTGGCTGCTCACCCGTCTGCTCGGGCTGCTCGTACTCGCCCACGCGCCCGAACTGCCGCTCGTGCCGGATGCCTGCGTCCTCGCCGTAGGGGTGGCCGCCGAAACCGTGGCGCATCATGGCAATGGCCTTGGCCCAGGTCGGGTCCTTGTCGCGGGAGGTGAAGAGCTGCACCACCGACTGCGTAATGACCGGAATGGGCACCTCCATGTGCAGCGCGTCGGCTACCAGCCAGTTCACCTCACCGGTGTCCTCGATGTAGCTGGGCACGGTGAAGCCGCCTTCCTGGTCGTAGGTTTTGCGCATCAGCTCGATCAGCCAGGAGCGCACCACCGAGCCGTTGTTCCACAACTGCAGGATGGCGCTGATATCCAGCTTCTCGCGGAAGTGCGTGAGCAGGCCCATGCCCTCGCCGATGGCCTGCAGCATACCGAACTCGATGCCGTTGTGCACCAGCTTCACGTAGTGACCCGAGCCGGCGGGGCCGGTGTGCAGAAAGCCGCCTGGCACGGCCGTAGCCACGAAAAAGTCCTGGAGCAGGGCCACGGCCGCGGCCTCGCCGCCCACCATGTAGCAGGCGCCCGTGCGGGCCCCGGCCGGGCCGCCGCTGGTGCCGCAGTCGATGAAGTACACGCCCTGCTGCTGCAGCCGCTTGGCCCGCCGGATGGAGTCGCCCCAGTAGGAGTTGCCGCCGTCGACGATGACGTCGCCGGGCTCCAGCACCGTCAGCAACTGCTCGATAATGCCGTCGACGGCGGCCCCGGCCGGGATGTACAGGAAAACTTTGCGCGGGCGCTCCAGGCATAAGGCCAGCTCCGGCAGCGTACCAACCACCTGAATCATGTCGGATTCCAGATCGGGCCGGGGCCGGATGTCCATGCCCACGACGGGGAAGCCTTTTTCGGCCGCCTGCTGGGCCAGGGCCGCACCCATTTTGCCGAGGCCAACGACCCCAATTTGCGTGTTGCTCATCTTAAAGGTGAAATGGTGAGGTGGTAAGTTGAGAAGAGGGGGAAGCGAGATGCCAGGGAAGGTAAATGAATGATGAATGAGGCCGATGCCTGACAGCCAAGCCTTTACTAGCTTCTCCGAGAAGGGCCGTTAACTCACCATTTCACCGCCTCACCATCTCACATTTTCCGGGCAATGATGCGGGCCGGCGCGCCGTCGGCGCCTTCGATGAGCAGGGGCAGACAGATGATTTCGTAGCGGCCCGGCGCCACAGTCAGCAGGTTCAGTCCCTCGATGACGGTAATGCCCGCCCCGAGCAAAATCTTGTGCGTATCCGCCGGGCCTACAGATAAGTAATCGACGCCCACGCAGGCCACTTGCCGCTCGCGCAGCCACTCGGCCGCATCGGCGCGCACCCGCACAAAATCGGGGTTGAAGGGCGCCGTGGCCCAGGGCCGGTGCGAGTTGCGGGTGCGGAAGAGCAGCCGCTCGCCGGGTTGCACGTTGGGCAGCTTCTCCAGCTCCTCGCGGGTGATGAACCGTTCGTGCTCGATTTCCACCACGCGGGCCGGGCCCATGAGCGTCTGCAGGTCGATTTGGGTCACGTCGTCGCCGTCGGCCAGGAAGTGGCGCGGGGCGTCTACATGGGTGGCGGTGTGGGCGCTCAGGCTCAGTTCCGTCACGTTGGCCGGGTCGCCCCAGTCCATGCTGCGCGTCGGGCGAATGTGCACGGGGGCGTTGTCGGGCCAGTGCAGCATCTGGTCGGTGATGGGCGTGGTCAGGTCCAGCCAGGGCGAGGAAGTGGGGGAGTCGGACATGTTAGGTGATGGTTGGTCAAATAATAGTCGCCCGTCATCCTTGATCTGGCGTACGGCGCAGGCGAAGGACCTTATCACCGAAGAACGGCCGGCAGCGTAGAGTTACCGCCTGAAGTTGTAAGGTCCTTCGCTTTAAGCTCAGGATGACAGGATAGGTAGCGTTGCCCTACTTTCCCGGCGCCGCTGCCTGGGCCTGCATTTCCTGCTGCTCCTCCTGTTCGTCCACTACGCCGGCGAAGAAATAACCGTCCTTGCGGCGGGGCTGCAGCAGCTTGGCAATCAGGCCGGTCCAGCCGGTTTGGTGACTGGCGCCGAGGCCCTGGCCGGTTTCGGCGTGGAAGTACTCGTGGAAGAGCAGGTAATCCTTAAAGTGCGGGTCCTGCTGTAGCTTGTCGTCGGGGCCGAAGGCGGGGCGGCGGCCCTGCGCATCGCGCAAAAACAGGCGGGTGAGGCGCTGGGTAAGGGCATCGGCAATTTCGAGCAGCGAGGAATACTGGCCCGAGCCGGTGGGGTACTCTACCCGAAAATCGTCGCCGTAGTAGTGGTGAAAGCGCTGCAAGGCCTCGATAATCAGGAAGTTCATGGGCAGCCACACCGGGCCGCGCCAGTTGGAGTTGCCGCCCCACAGGTCGGTTTCCGATTCGGCCGGCTCGTAGCGCACCGTGAAGTCGCGCTCGGGCGTGTGGTAGGTGTAGGGGTGCGCCTGGTGGTAGCGCGAGAGGGACCGGACGCCGTACTCGGAGAGAAATTCGGCCTCGTCGAGCATGCGCCTGAGCAGCAGCTTCATGCGGTGGCCGCGCAGCAAACTCAGCAGGTGCCGGCTGCCCTTGCTCGGCTCCTGCCAGCGCGACACGAGCGCCGCCAGGTGCGGGCGGTGCTCCAGAAACCAATTCATACGCTTGACAAACTGCGGCATCTCGCGCATCAAATCCTCGTCGAGCACCTCCACCGCAAACAGCGGCACCAGCCCCACCAACGAGCGGACTTTCAGCGGCTGCCGGCCTCGCTCGGGCGTATTAAGCACGTCGTAGTAGAAGCCGTCCTCGTCGTCCCAGAGGTCGAGGCCATCCTTGCCGCCCGCGGCCATGGCCTCGGCGATGTAGAGAAAGTGCTCGAAGAACTTGCTGGCCATGTCCTGGTAGATGGAGCTGGTTCTGGTCAGCTCCAGGGCCATGCGCATCATGTCCAGCGCGTACATGGCCATCCAGGAAGTGCCGTCGGCCTGTTCCATGGTCACGCCCGGCGGCAGGTCGGCCGAACGGTCGAACACGCCGATGTTGTCCAGGCCCAGGAAGCCGCCCTCAAACACGTTGCGGTTTTCCACGTCCTTGCGGTTGACCCACCAGGCGAAGTTGAGCAGCAGACGGTGGAAGGCCGCTTCCAGAAACTCCACGTCGCCCTGGCCGCCGCGCTGCTTCTGGTCCATCTTGTACACGCGCCAAGTAGCCCAGGCGTGCACCGGCGGGTTTACGTCGCCGAAATTCCACTCGTAGGCCGGCAGTTGCCCGTTGGGGTGCATGTACCAGTCCTGCAGCAGGAGGCGCAGCTGGTGCTTGGCAAACTGGGCATCCACCATGGCCAGCGGCACGCAGTGGAAGGCCAGGTCCCAGGCCGCGTACCACGGGTACTCCCACTTGTCCGGCATCGAGATGACGTCGGCGTTGTTGAGGTGGCGCCAGTGGGCATTGCGGCCGGTCTGGCGCTGCTCCGGTGGGGGCGGAAAGGCCGGGTCGCCATTGAGCCACTCCGGCACGTCGTAGTAGTAGAACTGCTTGCTCCAGAGCATGCCGGCCAGCGCCTGTCGCTGCACGTTGCGGGCGTCCGCGTCGGCGAGTTGGCTTTGCAAGGCCGCATAAAACTGGTCGGCCTCCTCGCGGCGCTGCTGCAGAAGCTGGTCAAAGTCGGCGAAGGGCGCGGCCAGCTCCGGCGGGCCCAGGCGCAGGCGCACCGTCTGGCGTTGCCCGGCTTCGAGGTGCAGGCGGTAATGGGCGGCGGCCTTGGTGCCGGTGCGGACGGGGTTCAGGGCGTCGGCTCGCTGGTGCAGCAGGTAGTCATTGATGCCGTCCTTGAAGTATTGCTCGGCCTGGGGCGGTGCGCAGCGGTGCAGGCGCTGGGTGTTGGTGTGGTTGTCGCAAAACCACAGCTCGGGCGGAGCCTGCTCGGCCAGCGGCTCGCAGTACAGGCGCAGTGAAGCCAGCTCGCGGTGCTCGGCGGTGAGGTGCCCGTCGGCATCGGCGCGCAGCTCGGGGCGGTACGCGTCGTAGCCCCCGCTCCAGGTGTTGCGAAACCAGAGCTGCGGCAGCACGTGCAGCGGGGCCGCTTCCGGGCCGCGGTTGTACACGGTAAGCTGAATCAGGATGTCTTCGGGGCCGGCCTTGGCGTACTCCAGGCAGATGTCGAAGTAGCGGTTTTCGTGGAAGACAGCCGTGTCCAGCAGCTCAAACTCGGGCTTGAGGCGGCCCCGCTTGCCGTTTTCCTGCACCAGCCACTCGTAGGGAAACGCCCGCTGCGGATACTTGTAGAGCATCTGCATGTACGAGTGCGTGGGCGTGTTGTCGAGGTAGTAATACAGCTCTTTCACGTCCTCGCCGTGGTTGCCCTCGGGCCCGCTCAGCCCAAACAGCCGCTCCTTCAGGATGGGGTCGTGCTCGTTCCAGAAGGCTGGCGCAAAGCACAGCCGCTGCTTGTCGTCGGAGATGCCGCCAATGCCTTCTTCGCCCCAGCGGTAGGCCAGGCTGCGGGCCATGTCGTGGGTAGTGTAGCGCCAGGCGTCGCCCGTGGCGGAGTAGTCCTCGCGCACGGTTCCCCACTGGCGGTCAGCCAGGTAGGGGCCGAAGCGCCGCCACGGCGAGGATTCCTTCGGGTTGTTGGCGGCGGCCAGGCGTTGGTGTTCGGGCGTGTCGGGTGTGGTCGACATGGCGGCAAAGCAAGGACTAAGGAATAAGGAGGAATGAAGAAGCCGGATTGAGAAAGGCAGCGGGGCAGAGAAGCCACTTCGTCATTCCTCCTTCATCAACAATCAGCCGTTGCCCACGAAGCCGGGGTAGAGCAGCATGCCGCCGTCGGCAAACAGCGTGTGGCCCGTCACGTAGTCCGATTCGTCGGAGGCCAGCCACACGGCCACCTTGCCGATGTCGCTCGGCTCGCCGATGCGGCCGTAGGGGATGAGCTTGAGCAGGGCTTTTTCCTCCTCGGGCGTGTCGCGGGCCTCTTCGTTGATGGGCGTGGCAATGGCGCCCGGCCCGATGCTGTTGACGCGAATTTTCTTCGGAGCCAGCTCCTGAGCCACGCTTTTCATCAGCAGCATAATACCGCCCTTGCTGGTGGCGTAGTTCACGTGCCCGGCCCACGGGATGACCTCGTGCACCGAGCTCATGCAGATGATTTTGCCGGTGGCCTTTGATATTTCCGGCTGCGGACCGCGGCGCACAAACTCGCGGGCGGCCTCGCGCATGCACAGAAACTGCCCGGTGAGGTTCACCCCGATGACGCTGTTCCACTCATCCAGGGTCATGTCCAGAAAGGCGGCGTCCTGCTGAATGCCGCTGTTGCTGACGAGGATGTGCACGGTGCCGTACTTCTCGACGACGGTCCGGAACATGCGTTGCACGTCCTCTTCCTTGCTCACGTCGGCCTGCACGGCCAGGGCCTCGCCGCCGCGGCTCTTGATGTCTTGGGCCAGCTTTTCGGCCGGCTCAGCGTCCTTGTGGTAGTTGATAACGACGGTGGCGCCGGCGGCCGCTAGTGCCTCGGCCACGCCGAAGCCGATGCCGGAGCTGGCGCCCGTCACCAGGGCAATTTGATTCTGGAGCAGAAGGGGAGCAGTCGAAGGTGTCATGGCTGGTATGAAAGGAGAACCTACTGCTAGACAGCAAAACCAGCCATTGGGTTACGCTGGCCGCGGCTTAGCTGGTCAGTCACAGCCGCTGTGGCAGGGCGCGGCTAGGCCGAAGTGCCCTTGGCCGCGGCCCCAACCTGCGGCCATCAGCCTGTGGATTCGGTGAAGGCGGGGCGTCCGCTTAAGGCCTATCAACTAGGGTTTTGCCGAGTCACGATGCAAGCGGAGTAAGTCGTCAATTATCGTCCCGGGCTAAGTCTCCCGACGTTTACCGGAAATTAAATACTCTGATATTCAATAGTATAATGATTATGTATCACAAGTTTCAATAATTATTGAAACTTGTGATACATTTGAAGCGAACAACGGGTAAGCACATTCTTTCATCTGCAAAGCTTCACCAGCTATGGGCCGTACGCGCATTGTTTTGGCCGGGGGAACGGGGTTTCTGGGCCAATGTCTGATTAAGTACTACCGCCAGCCCGACGTCGATATCGTGGTGCTGGCGCGCGAGCCGCTGCCGCCTTACGCCAACGTGAGCTACGTGGGCTGGGACGGGCGCACGGTGGGGGAGTGGGCCGCTGAGCTGGAAGGCGCCGACGTACTCATCAACCTAGCTGGGCGCACCGTGGATTGCCGCTACAATACGGCCAACCGTCGTGAAATCATTGCCAGCCGGGTGGAAAGCACCCGGGCCCTGGGCGCCGCCGTGGCGGCCTGCCGCCGCCCGCCGCGCCTATGGCTGAACGCGTCCACGGCTACCATCTACGAGCACACCGACGCGGACCGGCCCGCCAACACCGAGGCCGACGGCGTCATCGGGCGGGGCTTTTCGGTGGAAGTGGCCCGGGTCTGGGAAGAGGCGTTCTGGAGCTGCGTGGCGCCCCAGACGCGGCGCATCGCCCTGCGCACGGCTATTGTGCTCGGCGCCGACGGCGGCGCGTTTCCCACGCTGACGCAGCTGGCTAAGTGGGGCCTGTGCACGCCCCAGGGCTCGGGCGAGCAGTGGATCAGCTGGATTCACGAGCGGGACTTCTGCCGCGCCGTCGATTTTTTGCGCCGGCACCCCGAAGCCAGCGGCACCTTCAACGTGTGTGCCCCTAATCCGCTGCCCAACCGCGACTTCAACGCCCTGCTGGCCGAGGAGCTGCGGCCCTTGGTGCGCCTGCCCCAGCCCGAGTGGCTGCTGGAAGTGGGCGCGCTGATGCTGCAAACCGAGACCGAGCTTATCCTGAAAAGCCGCAAGGTGTACCCGCAGCGCCTGTTGGAATGGGGCTTCGACTTTCAATTTCCCACCTGCGCGGCGGCTCTCGCCGACCTTCTACGTACAGTAGACGCGTAACTTTCGCGTTCCGCCGACCTTTTCCTCCCGACCCTTGACCGAGCAACCCGACCTCACGCCCACGCCGCCGACTCCACTGGAGCAAGCCAAAACGCAGTTTATTCAGCTGTGGGGTGCTTCCGCGGCCAACTGGGGCATCAACCGTACCATGGCCCAGATGCACGCCCTGCTGCTGGTGTCGCCCGAGCCGCTGAGCACCGAGGACCTGATGACGCAGCTGCAGATTTCGCGCGGCAATGCCAGCATGACGGTGCGCGACCTGATCGACTGGGGCTTGGTGTACAAGGAGTTGCGGGCGGGGGAGCGGCGCGAGTTCTACGTGGCCGAAAAAGACATGCTGCAGGTCACGCGCTGCATCATCCGGGAGCGGAAGCGCCGCGAACTGGACGCCATGAAGCGCAGCCTCGATCAGCTTGCCACCCTGCCCGGCGACGAAAACGACCCGAATTACCGCGAGTTTCACCGCACCCTCACCGACATCCAGCAGATAGCCGACGGCGCCGACCGGGTGTTGGGCGGGCTGATGCGCGCCGAGCGCAACTGGTTCCTCGACAAATTCCTGCGGCTGTTCATGTAGAGCAGCTATTCCCTCACTTCCTGGCCTGGTTTTATGGAAACCGACGAGCCGCGGCTGCCCGAGCAGCCCAGCGGGCAGCTCCCTGCATCCCATTTTCCCGCCTCCCTGACGCCGCCGGAGGCGCCCGGCGACTCCCAGCTGCCACCGGAAGCGGCCGGCCCGGCGCGGTCCTGGCTGACGGGCACGGTGTGGGGCTGCGCCCTGCTGGCGGTGGGCGGCGGCGCCGTGCTCATGGTACTGCTCACGGCCCTGTCGACCAACGGCTTCCGGCAGTACGGCTTCATGGTGTTCGTCTCGGCGCCGTTTCTCTGCGGGCTGGTCACCAACATCCTGTTTGTGTGGCTCAACCCCGAGCGGCCTACCCGCAACGGCGCCGTTGCCGGGGCGGTGGTCACGCTGCTTACGGTGCAAACGGCTCTGGCCCTGATGGTAGCCTCGGCGCTGGAGGGCATGATTTGCGTGTTGATGGCCGCGCCCCTGGCTTTGCTGGCCGCCTGGGCGGGCGCCTTAGTGGGCGCCGCGGGGCACCGGGCCGGGCTCGAACGGCACCGCGTGCCGGTCTTGTCGCTGCTGGTGCTGCTGTACCCGGTGGGGCAGCTGGTAGAGATGCAGCACAGCGGGCCCCCGAAGCCGCACCGCGTCAGCACCCGGCTGCGCGTGCGGGCCACACCCGAGCAGGTGTGGCGGGTACTGATTGGGCCCGTGCAGTACCCCACGGCGGTGGGGCCGTTCTTCCGAGCTGGGGTGGCCTACCCCCTCAGCACGGCTGTTCAGCTGGATAGTGCCGGGCGCCGCACGCTGACGTGCGCGTATTCGCAGGGGCGGGCCCACTTGCCTATCACGGGGTGGCAGCCGGGGCGGGAGCTGGCCTTTCAGATTCCGAACACGCCGGCGCCGATGCGGGAGTTGAGCCCGTACCCCCGGATTCACGCGCCGCACCTGCACGGCTACTTCAGCGTCGACCGCGGCACCTTCCGCCTGCTGCCGCAGCCCGACGGCAGCACCGTGCTCGAAGCCACCACGGTGTACCGCCACAGCATCGGCCCGCGCGCTTACTGGCAGCTGTGGAGCGACTACCTGCTCGACGACATGCACCAGCGCGTGCTCACCGCCCTCAAAACCCAAGCTGAACATGAGTAGCCGCGTACTGGAGCGGCCGCGCCAGGCGCGCCGCCGCACCGCCCACGACATTGTCCCCACGGCCGAGCTGTTCGAAACCGGCTTTGTGCGCAACCTCTTCAATCAGCTGGCCCCGAATTACCACTGGCACGAGCAAATGGCCTGCGGGCTGACCAACCGCTGGCGCCGCGAAGCTGTGGACCTGCTGCCGGCCCTACCGCCGGCCAGCGTCGTTATCGACCTGATGAGCGGCGGGGGTGAAATGTGGCCTGCTCTGCGCCAGCGCCTTGGCCCTGCGGCGCAGGTGCACGCCGTGGATTTTGCGCCAGCCATGCTCGCCCAAGCCCGCGCCCGGCAGCAACAGGCCGCGCAGTACGCCCGCACCACCCTGCACCACGCCGATGCCCTGACTTGCCCGCTGCCCGACGAGGCCGCCGATGCGCTGGTGTGCGGCTTTGGGCTAAAAACGCTGGCTGCCACCGATTTTGAGCCGTTGGCGCGCGAAACGCGGCGGCTGTTGCGTCCCGGCGGCAGCTTCGTGCTGCTGGAGCTGACGCTGCCGCGGCACGGCTGGCGGCGGGCTGCCTTCATGCGCTACCTGCGCCTGGTACTGCCGCTGATAGCGTGGCTGAGCCGGGGCCGCGCCGCGCTGCACCGCTACCTGCCGTTTTACGCTCATTCTTTTGCCAACCTCGACGCCGTGGAAGGTGCCTTTCACGTGGCGGGCTTCGAACAGGTGCGACAGGTGCCGCTGCTGTTGGGCTGCGCCACGGCGTTGGTAGGGCGGAAGCCGGAAGAGCTTGTTGGGCAAGGCTTAGACTTCGGCGTGAGCGAATGATCCTTAGGATGTAGAAAAGCGCAGTTCCCTCAGGTTCAGGAGCTTGAATGGTTGGTGCCGGAGGCAACTCAATCAGCGCCGGTTCACGGGTTTGCTCCGCGAGAATATGGCGGCAGTTGGCAGCGTACCTGGCTGCTCGCGGTGCAGGCCGGTGGTGTCCGTCAGGGCGTGCAGGAAGGCCATGAGGTCCTGCTTGTCGCGGGCTGTGAGGGTGAGCTTATCGAATGGCAGGGTTAACGGCTACAGCATCTACTGCCGCGTGTACCGCGAGTACTGGGACTGGGTGCAGAAGCGCAACGCCGAGCGCTACCAGAACACCGTGCAGCACGGCAAAAACTACGACGCCAAGAACATGCTGCACGTCTTTCGACTCCTGCAGATGGCCGAGGAAATTGCCCGCGAAGGCGCGTTGCGCGTGCGCCGCCCCAACCGGGAGTTTCTGCTGCAAATCCGCCGCGGCGAGTTCGAATACGCCGATCTGGTAGCGCAAGCCGAGGAGCAGGTGGCCCGCGTCGACGCCGCCTTCGCCGCCAGCCACCTGCCCGGTGAGCCCGACCGCGCCGCCGTCGAGCAGCTGCTCATCGACACGCGGCAGCGCTTCTACGCCGAACGCAGCAAGGGCTGAACCCGACGCCACCGACCAAAAACCAACCGGGGCCGCACCCACCCGAAGGTGAATGCGGCCCCGACCGAGAGGACCCTGAAAGCGGGTGCTTAGAAGCGGGTGGTGGTGTGCGCGGCCCGCGTGCTGCTTGCTTTGCTGCGCTTGATTTTGCCGGCCTTGCTGCGGCTGTGGCGCTTGGCGAATTTCCAGCCTTTGTAGCGCTTGTAGTTGGGGCGGTGCGTGTACACGCGGCCTTTCATTTTGGCCCGGGCGTAGGCGCTGATGCGGGCAGCCTCGGCGGGGGCAGTGGAGGCAATGCTGCTAACAAGCAGCGCGAAGCAGAGAAGCAGGATGCGGATCATCGGAGAGAAGGGTTGTGGTGTAGGGCTTAAACTTGTTTGGCCTAATGAAAATTGTGTGCCAGCTTCTGCAGCTGCAAAGAAAAAAGTTCCCGGTTGAGCTTGGGCTTTAGTTGTCATGATGAATTATAGTGTTGATTGTCAACAAAATATTTTTTATTCGAGTCAATGCCGATAGCGATACAAAATTCTGGGAGCAGCTAAAAATCAGCTGCGCAGGCACCGCAGAATGGTGAAAATCCGGGAGCGGCTCCGGCGCGCGGCGGCTTTTTTCGGGGTCGTAGTGTGGAATTCCGGGCCGGGGCGCATCCCCTAAATGAAGTTGCCCGGCCGGCTGGCCACCGGCGGCGGCCTCGGATTCTGCCACGCGCTACCACCGTCACCCATGTTCCGATTGTTACTCTGCGGGCTGTGCCTGCTCGGGCTTCTCGTGCCCGGGCGCGCCCAGCAACGTTTGGCCTGCGCCCGCCAAACCAGCCACCTCACCAAGGTATTCCGCCTCACCAACGAGCAGGCCCGCCACCTCTACGAGCACGACCTGACCGGCGCCCGGCCCGAATTTTTTCGCCAGCCCGTCGATTCGTTTCTCACCGACAGCGCCCGCCGCTACCAGTGGCGCCCCCTGCCGCCGGGCTACTACCTCGTGGCCCGCACCGAAGGCCCGCAGCTGCTGTACTGGCTGCGCAGCGAAACCAACCGGCAGCTGACCGTGCTCGACAACCAAGTGGACCTGACCCTGCTCGTGCGCGACTCCACCGGCCGGCCGCTCGCCGGCGACGCCCGCGTCATGCTCGGCCGCCGCGTCGTTCCCTTCGATGCGGCCACCCGCACCTTTCGCCTGCCCAAGGCCGGGCACGCGGGGCTAGTGGCCGTAACCTACCGCGGGCTGACTACCTACCACGCCCTTAGCCAAACGCTTCCGCCGCAACGGCCGCGCTGGACGCAGCGCGGCGCGCCCAGTCTGGTATTGCGCCTCGGGCGCCGGCTGCTCTACGGGTTTCCGCTGGGCTACCTCACGCGGCCGGTGCGAAATCTGGTGGGGCAGCTCCGGCACGCTTCCTACGTCAGCAAGGGCCTGATCGGGCTGCTTCGCTCGCCCTTCAGCGAAGACGTGCGCGATGAGCGGCAGGACCGCCGCGAGGAACGGCGGGAGCGGCGCAGCGGGCAGGCGCCCGCCGAGCCGGGGCGCATTGCCTGGGCCAGCTACGTGGCCTTCAACAAGCCGCGCTACCGCCCCAGCGGCGACACGCTGCGCCTGAAAATCCGGCTGCTGCGCCGCCCGTACGGCCGCCCGGCACGCCAGCGCGTGGTGCTGTGGCTGGGCTCTGAGAACGGCAAACCCAAGCGCCTAACCGAGTTGCGCCCCGTGCGCCCCGGCTCCTACGAGTACACGCTGCCGCTGACTGATACCCTGGGCCTGCAACCCGATTCCTACGTGCAGGTGAGCCTGACCACCCTGCGCGGTACCACGCTGGCCAGCGGACAGTTTCGCCTCGAAGACTACGAGCTGAGCAACACGGAGTATGCCCTGCGCGTCGCCGAAAAGGAGCACCGCCGCGGCCAGCCACAAAGCTTCTTTTTGCGCGGCACCGACGCCAACGGCCTGAACCTGCTCGACGCCCGCGTGCGCCTGAGCGTCGTGCCGGACGGGATGCCCGAGTGGTTTGCCCAGCGGCAGCTGTTCGTGCCCGATACGCTGTGGAGGCACGCCGGCCCACTGGATACCAGCGGCGAAACCCGCCTGGACCTGCCCGCCGACCGCCTGCCCGCCGCCAACTTCCGCTACCGGGTGCTGGCCACCTTCCTCAACACCGACAACGAGCGGCACGAGGAAAATACGGTGGTGCCCTTCCGCCTCGACCCCGGCCAGCTCACCGCCGAGCTGGTGGGCGACTCCGTGCGCCTGCGCTACCTGCATCTGGGCCAGTCGCGCCCGGCCGCGGCCCGCCTGTGCATTGCCGGGGCCAGCCACCTCAGCGGCGACACTCTCTTCAGCGGCCCGGTGCGCCTGCCGCTCACGCTGCCCGTCGATGCGCGGGCCCGGCGCTATGACCTGCGCGACAGCGCCGGCCACGTCGCGCAAGTGGAGCTGACGACCCAGAACGCCGGGTTGGCGCTGCAGTCGGAGCGCACCAGGGACTCGGTGTACCTGGCCGTGGACAATCCGCGCCGGCTGCGCTTCTGGTGCTTCGTGTACCGCGGCAACCGCCTCGTGTACCGCCGCTACGCCGAGCCCGACTGGCGCCTGGTCCTGCCGGCGCGCTCGGCCGCGCCCTGGTACATATCGGTGCACTACCTCTGGGGCGAACAGCTGCTGAGCCAGGAGTACAACGTGCCGCTCGAACGGCACCAGCTGCGCATTCAGTCCGATCTGCCCGCGGTGGCGTACCCCGGCCAGCAGCTGCAGCTGAACTTCACCGTGACCGACGTGGCCGGCCGCCCCGTGCCCGGGGCCGACCTGACGGCCTTTGCCTACACCAACAAATTCGACGAAGATGCGGAGCCCAACGGCCCGGGCGTGCCCGACCTGGAGCCGCCCCTGTACGGCCGGGCGTCGCTGCGGCGGTTTCGGCTGCGCGAAACCAGCTTCGAAAACCGGCCCGATGCCACCCGGCAACAGCTGCTGCGCTGGGCCGAGTGGCGCCGCACCCTCAGGCTGGACTCGCTTCGCTTTTACCACTTTCTGTACCCCGAGGCCGGCCAGTTCTACGAATACCGCCCGGCACCCGGCGGCCTGACGCAGGTGGCGCCCTTCGTGGTGGACTCCGGCCGGGTGCAGCCGCCCGTGGCCGTGTACCTCGACGGCGTGCCGGTGTACGTGCACGACGTCAACCACGCCGAGCCCTATAGCCTGGTGGCCGAGCCGGGCCTGCACACGCTCAGCATCCGCACCACCGACCGCCTCGTGACCCTGCATGACGTGTACCTGCGCCACCTGCACAAGCTCACGCTCAGCGTCGACGTGAACCGCCCCTGCCAGGAGCTGACGGTGCAACGGCTCGGGCCCCTGCGCCCCGAAGAGCACCTGGCCCTGAGCCGCTCCCTGGTCATGCTGGATGAGTCGTACGACCACCTGCGCGACGCCACTCTACGCCAGGGCAACCGCCTGCAGCCCGTAGTGGGCAACGTGGGCGGCAGGCGCGTGGCCGGTCCCTTTCGGCCCGATTCCCTGCTGCTGCGCCGCCCCGATGGCTACCGGCGCAAGTTTGCTTTCGAGCCCTTGTTCAGCTACAGCTTCGGGCCGGCGCTGCTGCGCATGCGCTGCGTCGAGCCCGTGGCCTTCGGCCCGCTCACCGGCGCCGGCTTCGGCCCCGCGCTGCCGCTGGACGGCTTTGCCTACACCGAAGCCGCCGTGCGCGAGCTGCAGCGCCGCGACGCGCCGGCAGCGCGCTTGCCCTACGACTACAACGCCAATCAGTATCCCATCCTCGAAAATCCCAACCGGACTGAGCAGGGGCAAGGCCAGCTTGTGGTGCGGGAGCCCCTGTCGCCGGCCGTCGGCAGCTCCTGGCCTGCGGCGCGCTACCTGCTGGTGACGCGCCCCGATCAGCCTAAGTTTCAGCGCTTGCTCTTCAGCCTGAACACGGTACACGCGCTAGCGCCCGGCCGGTACCGCGTAGCCGTGCTGCTGGCCGACAGCTCCTGCTGGGCACCGGCCGAGCTGGTGGATGTGCGGCCCAACGGCACCACCTACCTGCAGCTGCGCGCCACCGACCGGCAGCAGCTGGGCCAGCTGAGCCGCCGCATCGGCCGGTTGGTGCGCCAGCGTATTCCGCACGTGTCGGCGCTGAGCGAGGACCGGCTGCAGCGGCGCGAAATCAAGGTGCACGCACCGGTGCTGCCCGGCGTGCAGGGCCGGCTCGTTCGCGGCCGCGTGTTCGACCGCAGCACCGAGGAAGGGCTGCCCGGCGTCACGGTGCTGGTGCGCGGCACCACGGTGGGCATATCCACTAACACGGACGGAACTTACGAGCTGGACGTGCCGCTTGATGCCCGCACGCTGTTGTTTTCGTCCATCGGCTACGTGACTCAGGAAAAGCCCGTTGGTGACGTAGTTGATGTCGGTCTGAGCGCCGACAACAGGCAACTGTCGGAGGTAGTGGTAACGGGCATGGGCCTGCAGATGGAGCGCCGCGAGCTGACCGGATCGGTGTCGTCGGTGCTGGCCGGGCGCGCCGCGGGCGTGAGCATCACCGGTGCTCCGAGCAGCAGTGTGCGCATCCGCGGTACCAGAAGCGTTGCCGCCGATTCCCGCCCGCTGATTATTCTTGACGGCCTGCCGCTCAGCGGCCGGCTCGAAGACCTGAACCCGGCTACCATTGCCAGCATCAAGGAGCTGCCGGCCGCGCAGGCAACCGGGCTGTACGGCGTGCGCGGGGCCAACGGCGTGCTCATCGTCACTTCCAAGGCCGGCTTGGCCAACAGCTCCGATAACCCCGGCCGCGACCCGCGCCTGCAGCTGCGCCGCCGCTTCTCGGACTACGGCTGGTGGCGCCCCACGCTGGTCACCGACGCCCGCGGACGGGCCAGCACCACCGTCACCCTGCCCGACGACGTGACCGGCTGGCGCGCCTTCGTGCTCGGCTCCGACGCCCACGGCCGCACCGGCCGCAGCAGCGGCGAGCTGCGCGCTTTCAAGGCGCTGCTGGCCGAGCTGGCCGTGCCGCGCTTCCTGGTGGCCGGCGACCGAGCACAGGTTATCGGCAAGACGCTGAATTACTTGCCCGATACCGCCCAGGTCAGCACTACGTTCCGGGTGGGGGAGGCGGTAGTGCGGCAGCAGGCGCACCGCGTCAGCACCTCGGCCCTCGATACGCTCACCGTCACGGCCCCGGCCACGCCCGGCGACTCGTTGCAGCTCACCTTCGGCCTCGCGCAAAACAGCGGGTACCAGGACGGCGAGCAGCGGCGCATTCCCATCGTGCCCGCCGGCTCGCGCGAAACCGTGGGCGCCTTCCTTGCCCTCACCGCCGCCGATACCACCCTCACGCTGCCGTCCGCCGATCCGGCCAAAGGCGACGTCACCGTACGCGTCGACAGCGACCCGCTGCCCGCCATTCTCTCCGAAATCCAGCACCTGCAGCAGTACGCCTACCTCTGCAACGAGCAGGCCGCCTCCAAGCTGAAGGCCCTGCTGCTGGAGCGCCGCATCCGGCAGTACGAGGAAGAAGATTTTAAGGGTGACCGGTCCGTGAACTACCTTATCCGCAAGCTGCTGGCCGGCCGGCGCCAGCCCGAAGGCCTGTGGGGTACGTGGCCCAGCTCGGCCGTGAGCTACTGGGCCACGGCGCACGTGCTCGAAGCCCTGCTCGACGCCGAACACTCCGGCTACCGCGTGACCTACGACCGCGCTAAAGTAGCTGCCTACCTGCTCAAGGCGCTGGACGAAGGCCTGGCCCGTACTGAGGAATCGGCCAAAACTCAGCATTACCTCTGGTACCACTACCAGCTCAACGACCATCTGCGCCTGTTGCGCCTGTTGCTGCAGCTGCAAGCCACGGCCGACTACCGCACCTACCTCACGCGCCTGGCCCGGTTGGAGCGCGGCCGCCAGCCCCTCGACCGGTACTTGGCCTTCACCGAGCTGCGCCAGCAGCTGCAGCTGCCTTACCAGCTCGATACCTTGCGGCGCTACCGCCTGCGCACGGCCCTGGGCGGCGTCTTTTACGCCGATACCCTGCGCGGCGGCTCCTACTACCGCGACCTGCTGGCTGGCGACGTGGGCAGTACCCTGCTGGCCTACCGCGTGCTGCGCGCCCACGGCGGCCAGGAAGCTGAGCTGACGCGCATGCGGGTGTATCTGCTGGGGCTGCGGCGCACCGGCTACTGGCGCAGCACCTACGAGGCGGCGCAGATTCTGGAAACCATCGGCCCCGACTTGTTCGCCGCCGGCCGGGCGGCCACTTTTGCCCGCGTCGAGTTCAGCGGCGGTCTGCAGCAGCGCGTCACCCAGTTTCCATTCGAAACCAAGCTACCCGCTACCAGCGGCAGCATCAGCCTGCGCAAGGAGGGCCCGGTGCCGGTGTACGCCACGGCCTATCAGACCTTCTGGAACCCGGCGCCCGTGGCCAAAACCGGCACGTTTGCCGTCAGCACGAGCCTGGCAGGCCAGAAGGGGCGCCGGGTGCAGCTGCGCGCCGGCCAGCCGGCCGAGCTGCTGGTTACCGTCGACGTGAAGGAAGCGGCCCGCTACGTGCTGGTGGAAGTACCCATTCCGGCCGGCTGCTCCTACGGTCCGCCCGCGGCTACCAACTTCCGCGAGGTGCACCGCGAGTACCTGCGCCACCAGACCGGCATTTTCCTCGACGAGCTGCCCGTGGGCCGCCACACCTTCCGCATCAACCTGCAGCCGCGCTTCCGCGGCCGCTACACGCTCAACCCCGCCACAGCCGAGCTGGTGTACTTCCCCACCAAGTTCGGCCGCACCGACAGCAAGCAGGCAGAGGTCAGGTAAGAGGGGCCTACTGCCGCTCCAAAAGCCCCGCACGGTTTCCGGCGGGGCTTTTTTGGGAGTCACATGTTGGTGGCCCATATAAAAGGGCCTGTCGTAGCGGACTGGCCGAGATATTTCGCGTGCTCCCGTCGGCCATCGACCAAAAGACGGTTGGGGAAGCCTCACAACTGTTACGCCAGCTACTTCCAGCCCGGTCGCTACCTTGCCTTTTCTATTCTGTCGTTGTTTATGCCCGCTCCCCAACCATCTACCCTCGAAGCCCAGATCCGCGCTGCCCTGCTGGGCCTGGCCGTTGGCGACGCCCTCGGCGTGCCCGTGGAGTTTGAAAACCGCGCCAAGCGCCAGGCCGACCCCGTCGTGGACATGCGCGCTTACGGCACCCACCACCAGCCCGCCGGTACCTGGTCCGACGACGCCTCGCTTACATTTTGCCTGGCTGAAGCTATTGCTGATGGCTACTCGCCCCGAAAACTGGCAGTGTACGCTTGCCGGTGGTATTACGATAATTTTTGGACGCCCCACGGCTTGGTATTCGATATCGGCATAACAACCCGTGAGGCGTTGTATCGCTTCAAAACCAATCCTGAGGACACACCGCTGGTTGGCGGTACTGATGAGTACAGCAATGGCAATGGCTCGTTGATGCGCATTTTGCCGCTGGCGTTCTACAAGTCGGATACACCTTTGGAAAGCCGCTTCCGACTAATTTTCGACGTGTCGGCCATCACCCACGGGCACATCCGCTCGGCCGTAGCTTGCTGGCTGTATCTGGAAATGGCCCGGCACCTGCGCGCCGGCCAAACACCCGCCGAGGCGTACGCTACGCTCTGCGCGGAAGCGCCCGCGCAACTTCGGACATTGAACGTACCGGCCAAGGAAGCCGACCATTTTGAGCGCATCCTCAGCGGCCGCTTGCCGGAGGTAAACGTGCTGGCCATCAGCAGCGGCGGCTATGTGCTGCACACGCTGGAAGCGGCCCTGTGGTGCCTGCTGCGCCACAATACCTACGCTGAAACCGTGCTGGCGGCTGTCAACCTCGGCGATGATACCGATACCACCGGCGCCGTCACCGGTGGCCTGGCTGGCCTGTACTACGGCGAGGCCGCCATTCCGCCCGAGTGGCTCCAGGTTTTGGCCCGCCGCGCCGACATCGAGGACCTGGCTCGCCGAATGGCGGTGGCCTGTGCCCCCTGACGAAAAAAGCCCCGCAACAACCGTTACGGGGCTTTTTTGTGACTTCAAGGGCGAAGCGGAGCTTACTCCATTACCACACCCATCTTGCCGAACTTGTCGATGCGCTGGGAAATCCGCTCGTCGGCGGGCAAAGCTTCCAGCTCATCCAGGGTCTTGATCAGCGTCTTTTTCAACGTCTGGATCATCTTGTCCGGATCGGTGTGGGCGCCGCCTAGCGGCTCCTTCACCACGCCGTCCACCAAGCCGGCCTTGGACATGTCGGCGGCGGTCAGCTTCATGGCTTCGGCGGCCTGCTCCTTGTAGCTCCAGGAGCGCCACAGAATGGTGGAGCAGTTTTCGGGCGAAATCACCGAATACCAGGAGTTTTCCAGCATCAGCACCCGGTCGCCGATGGCAATGCCCAGGGCGCCACCCGAGGCACCTTCGCCGATGATGATGCAGATAACCGGCACCTTCAGCATGAACATCTCCTTCAGGTTGCGGGCAATGGCCTCGCCCTGCCCGCGCTCCTCGGCCTCCAGGCCCGGAAAGGCGCCCGGCGTGTCGATGAGCGTCACGATGGGCTTGCCGAACTTCTCGGCCAGCTTCATCAGGCGCAGGGCCTTGCGGTAGCCCTCGGGGTTGGGCATGCCGAAGTTGCGCAGTTGCCGTTGCTTGGTGTTGCGGCCCTTCTGCTGGCCGATAAACATGACGGTGCGGCCGTCGAGCTCGGCAAAGCCGCCGACCATGGCCTTGTCGTCGGCCACGGTCCGGTCGCCGTGCAGCTCCACGAATTTCTGGGTCATGCCCTCGATGTAGTCGAGGGTGTAGGGCCGGTCGGGGTGCCGCGAAAGCTGCACGCGCTGCCAGCGCGTGAGGTTGGCGTAGGTTTCCTTTTTAAGGGCCTTGATTTTGGTTTCGAGCGCCTCAACAGCTTCCGAGACGTCAACCTGGCTTTCCTGCGCCAGTTTTTGCATCTCGCGAAGCTTGCCTTCGAGGGCGGCGATGGGTTGTTCGAAGTCGAGCAGCATAGCCAAACGGGCGGCGTGCGGCCGCCGCGCAGTCGTTTCTTAAACGGTGGAAAATGGGGGAGGGCAAAGGTAAGCGACGCGAGCGAAGCGCGCAGCGGCAATTTTTGGTCGTGGGTCCGAAAATTTTTCTGGTTGGTTATCAGTCAGAACAGCTCAGCCGGTAACGATTTGGTAAAAAACTTTGCCTGGGGCTTGCACGGCGGTTATTCAGCCCCCTACCTTTGCATCGCAATCGGGGAAACGCCCCAGCCACATTGCAACCTGGTTCGGTAGTTCAGTCGGTTAGAATGCCGCCCTGTCACGGCGGAGGTCGCGGGTTCGAGTCCCGTCCGGACCGCACAAAGGCCCTTCAGCAACGCGCTGGAGGGCCTTTTGCTTTTCCGGCCTGCCGCCATAGACCGTCCGAACTGGCCCCCGGCAGCCTAGTCCGAAAGAGAACATGTTGGTCTGGGCGAGACGGCGGCCCAACGGCATTGCCCTGCCGAACACACAAAGCGCTCCGGCGGCTAGGCATCCCGCACAGGGCGTTAAGCCCTGTGCGGCCGGCAATTCTTGACCGGCCGCCTATCTTTCGGCTCCTTTTTTCTTATACGATGCTGACGACGATGATCCGTTGGAATAAATCGGCGGGCTACCCGCTCGCGGGGCTGTCCTTGGCGGCGCTGCTGGCTTTTCAAACCAAGCCGACCCAAACCAAGCCCACTCAAGCCAGACCCACTCAGGCCAAAACGGCGCAGACGACTACGGCTCCTTACAATCGCCTGAAATCCGGCATAGAGTACCGCATCTACAAGCGCGTGAGCGGGCGCTACACGCGCCAGCCCGCTGTGGTACCGGCTACGGCCGCGACGGCGTACGCCAAGCGCATCGGCCAGGTAATGGCCCTGCACGTGGAGTACCGCACGGCCAAGGACTCGGTGCTGTTTCAGTCGCGCAAACAGCAGATGGGCTTTCCGGCGCGCGTGCAGCTGCAAGCCCTCAAGAGTCGTGGTGGCATCGAAGAAGCTCTGTCGCTGCTGCAGCCTGGCGACTCGGCCGCGTTCCGCTTCAACGCCGACTCGCTGTCCATTAAGAGTTCGGGCCAGCCCGCCCCGCCGCAGATCAAACGGCATGGCAACACCATGCGGGTACTGGTGAAGGTGGTGGCCATTCAAAGCGAAGCCGACGCCATGGCTGCTCAGCAGCAGGCCATGCAGCAGCTGGAGGCCAAGGCCCAACAGCAGGCGGAAAAGCAGAAAACCATCGACGACCAGCTTATTCAGGACTACTTGCAGCAAAACCACCTACAAGCCCAGAAAACGGCCGCGGGTACTTACTACGTCATCACGCAGCCGGGAGCAGGCCCGCAGCCCCAGCCGGGGCAGACGGTGTCAGTACGCTACCAGGGAGCCCTGCTCATCGGCAAAGTGTTCGACTCGTCGGAAAAGCACGGCGGCACGCCGTTTGACTTCGTGCTGGGCCGCGGCCAGGTCATTGCGGGCTGGGACGAAGGCATTGCCCAATTACCGAAGGGCAGCAAAGCCATTCTGCTTATTCCTTCCGGCCAGGCTTACGGCGGCCGTGGTGCCGGCGCTGATATTCCCCCATACGCCGTGCTGCGTTTCGACGTCGAGCTGACTGATATCAAGTAAGACGTGCCCAGGCGGGTTTTTCGCCCTGCTTCTCCCTGATTCCAGCAAGAAATCGGCCGGTGATACGCAGGGTGTGAAGAAAATTTGAAAAAATATGCTCAGCTATATCGTTCACAACCAATTTTATGCGTCGTGGTGGTTGTTTTTTGAGCTGAAAAGAAGGGGCGGGGATTTTGAAATGTGAATTCGCATCGTACCTTTGCAGCACCTTAACAAAAGGCACACGGCCTAAGAGCAGGTTACCTGGTTCGGTAGTTCAGTCGGTTAGAATGCCGCCCTGTCACGGCGGAGGTCGCGGGTTCGAGTCCCGTCCGGACCGCACAAAGGCCCTTCAGCAACGCGCTGAAGGGCCTTTTGCTTTTTCGGGCCCCACGGGCGGCTATGACTCGCGCAGGCACAAAAAAAGCCTTGGCCGGGGGCCAAGGCAGTTCCATTGTTCACCAATGCCGTTTCCTTAAGCAGCATTGCACAAAAGTAGCTAACCCACGCAGGCCGGAAAATCACATAAAGATGTGAGTCCACCCTCTGCCAGCAGGCAGCGCACCGGCACGGTGTAGCTAGGTTAATAAAACGTGCCCAGTAGCTCCGGTACCGGTTCGGGCAGGCGTCCCCCGTGCTTGGCGAAGAACGCCTCCACGGTGGCTAGTAGCTGTGACTGGTCAGGTGCCGGCCCGGTCGAGCTAACAATGTGCGGAACCGATAGATAAAGCCGGGCCCCGTCGCGGGCAGCGTGGGCGTGCACGTACATGGCCGTTTGCAACGGAAAGGGCGGTATCCAACGCTCAAAGCCTAGCGAAAGAAAATACGCGTCGTCCATGGGGGGGGTGAAGCCAATTGCTGAACGGTAAGCCAACGTAAAAGAGCGGTAGTTTGATACCACACAATCATGTGAGCAATGCTCATCCGGGGCCGAGCAATTGGGTTTTGGGCCAATCGAATGAGCTTATACGCCGTGATTATTGTTATGATGATTATTGTATAAGTTCAATAAATATGAAATTGCATTTAAGTAATGGTGCTCATGAATAATAATAATATTTAGTCGATATCTAGGTTGTTTGATAAGTATCGTTATAATTTAGCAGTGCAAACGTTCTCTTACCCATCTGAGTTATGAACAAACTGGTACTTCTCTTCGCTACGGTAGCTACGCTGGTTGCTACCCAAGTCGAGGCCCGGCCTCGTCCCCGCTACGTTCGCGACAAAATGAACGGTCGTTCGCACACGCACCGCCCCAACTATAGCCGCTACCACGGCGCCGGCAGCCCCTTCCGCGGGATTCTGGCCGTGTTGCGCTAAGCCTGCCTTCGGCCATAGAAAAGCCGCCGGCCCTTTCCCAGGGTCCGGCGGCTTTGTGCATCTTGCGGGCATGAACGTTCATCCCCTCGATACCGGTCTGTTTAAGCTTGACGGCGGCGCCATGTTCGGCGTGGTGCCCAAGTCCCTCTGGTCGCGGCAGTACCCCGCCGACGAAAACAACATGTGCACCTGGGCCATGCGCTGCCTGCTCGTCGAAGACGCCGGCCGGCTGCTGCTCATCGACAACGGCATCGGCAACAAGCAGGACGAGAAATTTCGCGGGCACTTTTACCTGCACGGCGATGCTACCCTGGAAAGCTCGCTGCGGCAACACGGCGCTACCGCCGCCGACATCACCGACGTGTTGCTGACCCACCTGCACTTCGACCACTGCGGTGGCTCGGTGCTGCGCACCCCGGCGGGCAAGCTGGAGCTGGCCTTCCCGAACGCCACCTATTGGTCGAACCAGGCGCACTGGGACTGGGCCGTGACGCCCAATGCCCGCGAAAAAGCCTCCTTCCTGGCCGAAAATATCCTGCCCATTCAGGAAAGCGGGCAGCTGCGCTTTATCGACCCAGCGCAGGGTGTGCCGGCTGAGCTGCCCATGCTCCGCGACATCGTGTTTGCCAACGGCCACACCGAAAAGATGATGGTGCCGCTGCTCGATTACAAGGGCCGCAAGCTGGCCTTTATGGCCGATTTGCTGCCTTCCACGGCCCACCTGCCCATGCCCTGGGTGATGAGCTACGACGTGCGCCCCCTGCAGACGCTGGTGGAAAAAGAAGCCGTGCTGCGCCGCGCCGCAGAAGAACAGTGGGTACTGGTGCTCGAGCACGACGCCCACACCGAGGCCTGCACCGTGCAACTGACCGACCGCGGCGTGCGCCTGCACGAAACGCTGCGGCTGGCCGACCTGTAGGCCCGTGGCGACGCGGACCTTGGGGCTGGCGCTGTCGGGTGGGGCGGCGCGCGGCATTGCGCACCTGGGCATGTTCGAGGCGCTGCACGAGCTGCAGCTGCCCATCGGAGCGTTGTCGGGGGTAAGTTCGGGCGGGCTGGCGGCGGTGTTCTACGCGGCTGGCATTCCGCCGCGGGAGGTGCTGCGCCTGCTCGCCGACACGCGCTTTCTGCGGCTGGTGCGCCCGGCGTACCGGCGCGGGCTGGTCAGCCTCACGCTGCTGGAGAAGCTCTTTGTGGCGCACTTACCCGGCGAGCAGACCTTTGCCGACCTGACCCTGCCCGTGACGCTGAGCGCCTGCGACCTGGCCGCGGGCGAAACGGTCTTTTTCAACGAGGGCCCGCTCATCCCGCCGCTGCTGGCCACCGGCGCCGTGCCCGTGCTGTGTCAGCCCATCGAGTACCAAGGACGGGTGCTGGTGGACGGTGGGCTGCTGAACAACCTGCCGGTGGAGCCCCTGCTCGGCCGGCCCGACCTGGCGGTGGTAGGAGCGCACACCAACGTATTCAACCCCGAAGGCCCCATCGACAGCATCCGACACGTGGCCGAGCGCACGTTTATGCTCGCCATCGGTACCAACGCTACGCCCCGGCTGGCCCAGTGCGAGCTGGTGCTACAGCCGCCCGAGCTACGGCACTTCCGCGTGACAGACCTGCGCCACGCGGCGGCCCTGTTTGCCATCGGTTACGAGCACACCATGGCCCAGGCAGCAGCATTGCAAGCTTTACTGACTGCTCCCGCCGGGGATTTTGGCTAGCTTTGTTGGCTTTTTCCCCGATACATCCCCGTACCTGCACCTTATGAACGCCTTCTGGCTGGCATTTTCTAAGTTTTGGTTTAAGCTCGTCGGCTGGCGCCTGGCCTCCAGCATTCCGCCGGACATCCGGCAGGCCATGATGATTGCAGCCCCGCACACCAGCAACTGGGACTTCATGCACGCCCGGGCCGCCTTCTTCCTGATGCGCCGCAACGTGCGCTTCACCGTGAAAAAGGAGTGGACCGACATTCCCCTGCTCGGCAAGCTCATGCTCAGCCTGGGCGCCCTGCCCATCGACCGCAGCAAGAACAACAGCATGGTGGAAGCCATGAAAGAGCTGTTTCAGGAGCACCCGGACCTGATCATCCTGATTACGCCGGAGGGCACGCGCAAGTACCAGCCGCGCTGGCGCCGGGGGTACTACTTCGCCGCGCAGGCCGCCAATGTGCCCATCCTGCTGGGCTACCTCGATTACAGCAAGAAGGAAGCCGGCGTAGGGCCCGCAGTGTACCCCACGGGCAACTACGAGCAGGACGAAGAGAAAATCAAGGCCTTTTACCGCACCAAGAAGGGACGTTTTCCGGAGCAGGGCATTCGGTAATTGTGCGGTCGTTTTTTGCCCGCCGCGGACGCAGAGAGTTGGCGCAACAGGCGCCGGGCTCTGCGTCCGCGGCTTTTGCTGCCGCGCCCTCTGCGGGGGGATTAAACCGTAACCGCAACTCCGCAAGAATCGGGTCGGTGGGGCGGGAGCGGAGCGCTACTTTTGGCTTATGCTTACCGCCGAAACCGCCAGCCCCGATTACCAGCGCATTGCGCAGGCCATTCGCTTTCTGGAAGCCAACTTCCGCCGCCAGCCCAGCTTGGAGGAAATAGCCGAAGCGGTGCACCTGAGCCCGTTTCACTTTCAGCGCCTGTTCAGCGAGTGGGCCGGCATCAGCCCCAAGCGCTTCGTGCAGTACCTCACGGCTGATTTTCTGAAGGCCCGGCTGGCTGCGGCCGGCAACCTGACCGAAGCCGCCGAGGCGGCCGGCTTATCCGCGCCCTCGCGCCTGCACGATTTGTTTGTGACCCTGGAGGCCGTGACCCCGCACGAATACCGCAGCGGCGGTGCGGGCGTGCGCATAGGTTACGGCGTGCACGCTACGCCCTTCGGGCCGGCGCTGCTGGCGACTACCGAGCGCGGCATCTGCGGCCTACACCTGCTCGATGCGGCCCTCCCCGATGCCGAGCTGGCCCTACGCGCGCTGCAGAAAAGCTGGCCAAATGCCGTGCTCGTGCCCGATGCCGACCGCACGGCCCCCTTGCTGGCGCAGGCTTTGGTCCCTGCCAGCGGCCGTCCGTTGCATCTGCTAGTACGCGGCACCAACTTTCAGGTGAAAGTGTGGGAAGCCCTGCTGCGGGTGCCCAGCGGGCAGGTGGTCAGCTACCAGCACGTGGCCCAGGCCATTGGTCAGCCCAAAGCCTTACAGGCGGTGGGTTCGGCGGTGGGTGCTAATCCGGTGGCGCTGCTGATTCCCTGCCACCGCGTTATCCGTAAGGAGGGCGTGCTGGGAGAGTACCGCTGGGGCTCGGTCACCAAAAAGGCGCTGATCGGCTGGGAAATGGCGCGGGCCGAGCAGGTAGCCGATCAACTGAATGTAGAGCCAGCTGCGTTGTCAGAAGGGAATACCCCGGAATAGCGGCCGCACGTCGACGCCGAGCTGCGCCTGCACGTCCGTTTGCAACTGTTGCAGAAACACCTGGCCGGCCCGCGCAAACTCGGATTCCAGTACCGTGAGGCTGCTTACGTCGCGGCCGGCGCTGCCCCAGGACAGGGTAATGCCCTCGGCCTGACGCCGAATTGTTAGGGCCGGCGACGCTTCGAACTCGTCGATAACCAGGCGGGCTTCGTCCAGTGGCGCCGGGCGGTACGCCTGCCAGTGGTGCAGCAGGGCTGCCAGGCGAAATAACGGAAAGTCCTCCTGCAGAAAGGGTTGGCCCTGCTCCGCAATGGTCAGCTTGCCGTCGAGCAGGTACCAAAGCGCGGCCGCGGGCGAGCTAGCCATCTGCGCCGCGGTGGGCTGCTGCGAAAAAGAGGGGTAGGTAAACTGCACCTTACTGCTGGGTCAGGGCGTAGGCCAGCAGGTTGGCGCCCATGCGCAGGGCCTCTTCGTGCTTTTCCACCGGGTCCTTGTACACTTCGGGGTCCTCCCAGCCGTTGCCCAGGTCGCACTCGTAGCTGTAGAAGCACACCAGGCGGCCTTTGTAAATCAGCCCAAAACCCTGCGGACGCTTGCCGTCGTGCTCGTGCACTTTGGGCAGGCCCTTGGGAAAGGGAAACTTTTGGTGGTAAACGGGGTGGGTGAAAGGCAGCTCCACGAAGTCCAGCTCCGGGAACACCTTCTTCATCTCGGGGCGGATGTACTTATCGAGGCCGTAGTTGTCGTCGATGTGGAGAAAGCCGCCGCCGAGCAGGTAGCGGCGCAGGTTTTTGGCTTCCGCATCGGTAAAGGTGACGTTGCCGTGGCCCGTCATGTGCACGAAGGGGTACTGCAGCAGCGTGGCCGAACCGGGCTCCACCGTGGCCTCCTCGGGCGCAATGTTGGTTTTGAGCGTCTGATTGCAGAAGCGGATCAGGTTCGGCAGCGAGGTTTTGTTGCCGTACCAGTCGCCCCCGCCGCCGTACTGCAGGCGGGCTATCTGGAAGCTATACGACGGGCCCGGCGCCGCTGCCGCGAGGGGCAGAAGCAGCACGAGCACAAGCAGAAGGCGGGAAAGGAACTTCATGAGGATAGGCAAAGCGGAAACGACCGGCAAATCAGGTGGCATACGGCCGGAGGCGGCGGCCGGTGTACCGGGTGCGGCCGCCGTCCGAATCTACTGACAACCGAACGGCTAGACTAATTCCCGCACCACGTGCACCGTGTGGCAGGCGGCCAGGGCGGCCGTTTCGGTGCGCAGGCGCGTCTGGCCCAGCGTCACGGGCCGAATGCCGCGGGCCAGCGCCAACTCGATTTCGTCGGGGGTAAAGTCGCCTTCGGGGCCGATAAGGATGCAGCAGCCAGCGCCGGCGGCCGCTACTTGCGGCAGCGAAGTCCGCTCGCCCTCGGCCAGGTGGGCAATAAAGGTGGTGGCGGGCTCGATGGTGCGCACAAAGGCCGCGTAGTCCGTCAGCTCATCCAGCTGAGGTAGCCAGGCCTGGCCCGACTGCTTCAGGGCGCTGACGGCAATGCGCTCCAGCCGATCCAGCTTCAGCTCGCGCCGCTCGGAGCGGGCCGCGCGCAGGAAGCTGAGCCGGTCAATGCCGATTTCGGTGGCTTTTTCCACCAGCCATTCCATCCGGTCCAGGTTTTTGGTGGGCGCCACGGCCACGTGCACGAAGTAGAGCCGGCGCTCCACCCGCTGCTCGGCGGTAATGCGTAGCTGGCAGCGCTTGGGGTTGTCGTCGGCCACTTCGGCCTGGTACAGCCCGCCGCGCCCATCCACTAGCTCCACCGCGTCGCCCGGCTGCAGGCGCAGCACCCGCACGGCGTGCTTGCTTTCGTCTTCGGGCAGGGTGTAAGTGGGGCCAGCGAGGTCGGGGGCGTAGAAGGTATGGGGCATGGGGCAAAAATAAGCCGTGTGCCGTTGTGCGGACCCGGCGGAGCCGTGTCGCAGCCCGAAGCCGGTGTCGAAAACCGGGCTCAGACGGCTAACTGGTCCCAAAAGACCACTTTGCCCTCGCGCTGGCGGACGAACTTTACGGCCCCGTCCTGCGACACGACGATGACCAGACAATCCGTTGAGGCGAAACACAGGCGGTAGGCGGCCCGGTGCCGGGTCCCACCGGTATCCACGGCTTCGGCCCGCAGCGCTACCGCATCCACGTCCAGGGCCCGGTAAACGCAGTTGGTGGAAATCAAGGGCGCGTGAATTTCCACGCCGAACCCGGCTACATCCAGGCGGCTGCTGAGCACGGCGGCCCCGTCCACGCCCATCAGGTCGGCCAGCACTTCGGCAAACTCGTCCAGCTGCTGCCGCAGAGCCCGCAAGGCACCGTCCGCCGTTTCCTGGTACTGGCTCCAGCTGGTCAGCCCCAGCTGCCGGGTTCGTTGCAGGATAGCCTCGAACAGCGCGCTGTACTGCCCGCCCGTGCCCAGGGCCTGAACGCGGTACTTGGGGCGCAGCAAGCCGCTCGGGCCCATCAGCTCGTCGACGGCGGGGGCCGGCACCAGTACCAGCATGCCCCCGTGCCGCTCACTGCGCACCCGCGTGATGGCCCGGCGCAGCAGGTGCATAACCATTGCTTCGGCTATTTCGGCGGTGTCCTGCGAGTTGTAGGTGAAGTACTTCCGCGTCCAGGCCGCGGGGAAGTGCAGAAAGCCGTGCCCTTCGATGCGGCCCTGTTGCAGCGTTAGCACCCGAGTCCGGCCGCAGTAAAATACCAGCCCACCGGGGGCACGCACGTGCAGCACCAGGGCCGGCGGCAGCGAATCGGCGGGGGCGTATCCGTCCTCGGCTTCCTGCTCCCAGGGCGAGCTGGTCAGCAGCATGCCCCAGATCTGCAAGGAAGTCTGAGCTGCCTCGCTGACGGCCAACAGGCTGCTGCTGCGCTGCACCGTAGGGCTTAGGCGGCGCAGTTCCTGTTCGTTGCAGGCGCGCGGGTGCGACAAGGCCAGTACGTGCGTGCCGTGGCTGTTGTCGGCGTGCACCACGGCCTGGTCCGGCGGTAGAAAAATCAGGTGGGAGTGCACGGGCCGCCCTTCTTCGCTGAGCAGGCTGGCCTGATAGGCAACGGAGATAAGCGAAATCAGCAGGGCAAGCGGCGGCAGCGGCAAGCCCTGGGCCGGCCACCGGCCCTGCAAGGCAACGGCGACGTCCGGGGGGTAATAATGCTGATCCATTCGGGGCAAAGGGCTAGGGTAACTACTGTGCGCAGCATCGGCTGGCACGAGGTGCTGGGGCTTACGTGTACGGAACAGTCCCGGCGGTAGCAAAAACAACTTGGTAGTGCTGCCCGGAACGGGCAGCACAAGCAGCAGGGACGTTGCTGCGGGAGCCGGTATCCGATCTGTTCGCGCTATTCCCTAGGCCTTTACACAAGCACTGCGGCCGGCGCAGCGTCGATAGTCGACGCTGCGCCGGCCGCAGTGCGTTGGCGGGGCTGCTTAGTTGAGGGCCTTGTTCAGCACCTCGGCCAGGCGGATGCCGCCCTGCTGCAGGCGCAGATTTACCTCCGCGATGTGCTTTTTGTAGTACTCCGTGTCGAGCTTGGTGCCGGTGGTGGCTTCGGCGTACTGCTGGGTGCTGATCAAATACGACTCGAACAGCCACTGTTCCGGGCGGGCCTGGGCCCACTGTTCGGCCAGGGCCTTATCGGGGTGGTCGTATTCGGCGGCCATTCTGTCGTCGGAGAGGCCTTGAGCGTGAATCAGGCCGCTGTCCCACATGCGGTGCAGGTTGGTGCCCTCGCCCTGAAACTGCAGCTGAATATCGTTGCCGCCCTTGTCTTCGGCCCGGCTTACGTGCATGGGCTCGTGGATGTCGCCCACCAGGTGCACCACAAACTTCAGCGCGTCGAGACGCTTTTCGCGGGCCTGCTTTTTATCGGCGAGGATTTTCAGGTTGTCGTTGAGGGCCTGGTAAGCGTTGGCCTCCGTCTTGGCTTTCAGCTGCTTTTCGAAGTCGGCGTAGCCAAAGCCCAGCGGCAGGTTGACGAAGTGCCAGGGGCCGGTGCCCTTGTACTCGGGCTTGTTGCGCACCTCGTCGGCCCAGGAGGCCACGTCGGCAATGGATTGTTCGCCGAGCAGCTCTTTGATTTGCGCCTGGGCTTTGCGGGAGAGGTGTTTCTGGGCAATCAGGGCAATGGTGCGGTGCCCTTCGTGGCCCCAGGCCGAGGCCGAGTGAGCGGAAAGCAGCAGCAGCGCTGCAGCAGTAAGCGGGGAGGCCGCCCGGGTGAAGCGGCGCAGTAAGCGGGACAAAGAACGCATGGCAATAGGGAAAAAGAGCTTACTGACGCAGCTGGCGCGGCAGAAGCTGCACAAAGGTCCGGCAAAATTTTTTCGCATCGAAGCCGCTGGGCCGTCGTAGAAGAAAGCTTACAGCCCGTCATCTTTAAATCCACACCCAACCCCACAACCAATGGCCCTGAAACTAAAGAAGCTCAAAGACCAGGTTATCGTCATCACCGGCGCCTCCTCCGGCATCGGCCTCGTTACGGCGCGCATGGCCGCCAAGAAAGGCGCCAAGCTGGTGCTGGCCGCCCGCTCGGAAGAAGCCCTGCGCCGGCTTGTGCAGGAAATCGAGCAGGAGGGTGGCCAGGCCGTGTACGTGGCCATCGACGTGGCCCAGCCCGCGGCCGCCCGCACCATTGCCGACAAGGCGCAGCAGGCTTTCGGCGGCTTTGATACCTGGATCAACAACGCCGGCGTGAGCATCTACGGCAAGGTGGAGGAGACGCCCATCGAGGACATGCGCCAGCTGTTCGAAGTGAATTTCTGGGGCCTGGTTCACGGCTCGCTGGAAGCGGTGAAGCACCTGAAAAGCCGCGGTGGGGCCCTGATCAACGTCGGCAGCATCCTCTCCGACATCACGGCCATTCTGCAGACGGTTTATTCGGCCAGCAAACACGCCGTGAAAGGTTTTACCGACGGCCTGCGCATGGAGCTGGAAATGGAGGGCGCTCCGGTATCGGTCACGCTGATTCAGCCCGCGGCCATTGACACGCCGTACCCCATCCACGCCAAAAACTACATGGAGCGCGAGGCTAAGCACGCGCCGCCCGCTTACGCCCCCGAAACCGTGGCCCGCGCCATCCTGCACAGCTGCGCCGCGCCCGAGCGCAACGTGGTAGTCGGCGGGGGCGGCCGCGCCATGATTGGCATGGAGCACTGGACGCCCGCGCTGCTCGATAAGTTTATGGAAAAGTCGTTCTCGAAGCAGGAAAAGGCCGATTACGCCCCACGCCCCCTGCACGAAAACGCTCTGGATAAGCCCATGGGCAGCCTCGAAGAGCGCGGCAACTACGATGGTCACACCCGCGAAACGAGCTATTACACCGAAGCCGTGACCAGCAAAAGCCCCGTGCTAAAAACGGCCTTGGCCGTGGGCGCCGGCTTGGCGCTGGCCACCTGGCTGAGCAAAACGCGCAGCTACAGCGCCAGTGGGGGCAGCGGCTCGGTTGGCAACGGCTACCACCCCCGCAGCACTCCCGACGACGGCCGCCCCGCGAGCTACGCCGCCGGCTTGAATAACCCAAGCTCGGCGGGCAGCGCCCCGGCAGGGCACGACCACCGCTATTCCACGCAAACCCGCCACGAGGATCTGCCTTAGTAAGGCCAAATTAAAGCCCCGTAATCAACCCGCCCCGTTGCCCAATCCGCAGCGGGGCGGTGTTGTTTAGGGCAGCTGATCCAAAGAATGCCGGCGGGCCAAAAGAGAGCGTAGTTAGGCTACGAGGAACATTTGGCGCGGCGCTGCTGGGCTGCTAACTTGGGCGTCCTACTTGTTTTCGCTTGCTATGCTGCGCGTTAAATACAGTCACCAACGAGCTACCGAATTGTTTCGGCAGGGCCAAACGCCCCAGGAGGTCAGCCAAATGCTGGTGGAAGAGGGCGCTACCCCAGCCGAGGCGCCGGATTTGGCCCGACAGTATTACCGCAATTTCCTGCTGTACCACTTGGAGGAGCAGCGCAAACGCAGCAAAGACGCCGATATGCAGAAAACGATTGGGGCGGTGCTGCTCGGGGCCGGCGTAGTTTTCAACGTGCTACTGTACTTGCTCATGGACGGCGAAACGTACGTAGTGTTCTACGGCGTGCTCGTCGGGGGCCTGATCTGGCTGATGCGCGGCATCAACGCCAAGAGCCAAGCCGAAGCCAACATCGACCGGCTGACGAAGAAATTTGAGCTAGCCGGTAAAACGCTCGCATGAGCTCAGGGGGATCTAGCAAGCGTTGCTGCCGTTTGAATAGGTGACGACCTACGCCTTCAACTGCGGGCCTGGCTGCTCGTCCAAGGCCACGCCGCCGAGCAAGAGTAAAACGCTCCAGCGCTACTCTAAAAGCCCAAAAAGCCCCGCCGGCAACTGCCAGCGAGGCTTTTCTGGTGAGTGAATGGATTTACGGGAGCGGAAAGCTTAGGCGCCGGCTTCGACGGCTACTTTGGGGGCGCCGGCCAGGATTTCCTCGCTGGCGAAATCGGCAAATCGTTGGAAGTTGGCCACGAACTTCTCGGCCAGGTCGGCGGCCGTTTTGTCGTAGGCTTCTTTATCGGTCCAGGTGTTGCGCGGGTCGAGGATTTCGGCCGGCACGCCGGGCACGGCGGCCGGAACTTCCACGCCAAACACCGGGTGCTTGTGGAAGTCCACGCCTTCGAGCTGGCCTTCCAAAGCGGCCGTAATCATGGCGCGGGTGTAACCAAGCTTCATGCGCGAGCCCACGCCGTAGCTGCCACCCGACCAGCCGGTGTTTACCAGCCACACGTTCACCTCGGGGTGCTCTTCCATTTTCTGGCCCAGCATCTCGGCGTATTTGGTGGGGTGTAGGGGCAGGAATACCTGACCGAAGCAGGCAGAGAAGGTCGTTTGCGGCTCGGTCACGCCCATTTCGGTACCGGCTACCTTGGCGGTGTAGCCCGACATGAAGTGGTACATGGCGTGCGACTTGTCCAGCTTGCTGATGGGCGGAATCACGCCAAAAGCGTCGGCCGTGAGGAAGAAGATGTTCTTCGGTACGCCGGCCACCGAGGGCTCCACCGCGTTGGGGATGTAGTGGATGGGGTAGGCCGTGCGGGTGTTTTCCGTCACCGATTTGTTGGCGTAGTCCACCGTGTGGGTGCCCGGCAGGAAGCGGGTATTCTCCACAATGGAGCCGAACTTGATGGCATCCCAGATTTCGGGCTCCTTCTCGCGGCTCAGGTCAATCACCTTGGCGTAGCAGCCGCCCTCGAAGTTGAAGATGCCCGCGTCGCCGGGCATCCAGCCGTGCTCGTCGTCGCCCACCAGCCCGCGGTTGGGGTCCGCGGAGAGGGTGGTTTTGCCCGTGCCCGAGAGGCCAAAGAAGATGGCCGTGTCGCCGTCCTTGCCCACGTTGGCCGAGCAGTGCATGGCCAGCGTGTTGTGCGCGTGGGGCAGCAGGTAGTTCAGCACCCCGAAAATGCCCTTCTTCATCTCGCCGGCGTAGCCCGTGCCGCCGATCAGAATCATTTTCTTCGAGAAGTTCAGGATGGCGAAGTTGGCCTGGCGGGTGCCGTCCACAGTCGGATCGGCCTCGAAGCCGGGGGCGCAGATGATCGAAAAGTCCGGCGTCCACGACGTGTCAGCGCCTTCCTCGGGGCGCAGGAACATGTTGTAGCAGAACAGGTTGTGCCAGGCCAGCTCGTTTACCACGCGCAGCTTCAGCTGGTAGTCGGGGTGGGCCCCGGCGTAGGCGTCGCGCACGTAGATTTTCTTGTCGGCCAGGTACTGCACCATCTTCTCGTGCAGCTGGTCAAATTTCTGCGGGTCGAAGGCGATGTTGATGTCGCCCCACCACACGGTGTCGGCGGTGTGGTCGTCCTTCACCACGAAGCGGTCCTTGGGCGAGCGGCCGGTGAACTTGCCCGTATCGGCCATCAGGGCGCCGGTATCGGTCAAGGTGCCTTCCCCGTTCTTGAGCGCCTCTTCCACCAGTTCGGCGGGCGTCAGGTTCAGGCACACCTCCTTGGCTTGGCTGATGCCCAGCGGGTTGAGGCGGTTCATGGCGTCGGTGGAAGCAGCGGTTTCCATCATAAGCGCAGAAATGTGGGAATGAAATTGGGGTGGGAATGGGAGAATATTGGAACAAAAGTAGGCGAAAAAGCCAAAGTGCCGCAAACGTTTGCGCTAACACTTGTAAGCCACCTAACGGTATCAGGACTGCAAAAGATTTAGTAGATTTACCCGTAAGCCCCAGCCCGCCTACAGCGGCTGCAGGGCGTTTTTTCCACCATTCCATTCTCTTACCACTCCTTCCTTCCCGCACTCATGCAAGTAGCCACCGCTCAGGCGCCGCCGCCGACTCCCACCAGCACCGGGCACCCGAAGGGCCTGTACGTGCTCTTCGCCACTGAAATGTGGGAGCGTTTCAGCTATTACGGCATGCGCGCCCTGTTGTCGCTGTATATGATCAAGGCCCTCCTGATGAACAAGGAGATGTCCTCGCTCATTTACGGCAACTACACCAGCCTCGTCTACCTCACGCCGCTGCTCGGGGGCTACGTGGCCGACCGGTACTGGGGCAACCGCCGCTCGATTCTGGTGGGCGGCCTGGTGATGGCTCTGGGCCAGTTCGCGCTGTTCTTCAGTGCCTCGTTCTACCAGGCTGGCCAAACGGCCGTGCCCTCGGCCCAGCTGCTGTTGTTCTTCCTGGGCCTGGGCTGCTTGATCTTCGGCAACGGTTTCTTCAAACCCAATATTTCCTCGATGGTGGGTACGCTGTACCCGGCCGGCGATAAGCGTATCGACGCGGCCTACACCATCTTCTACATGGGCATCAACCTCGGCGCCTTCTTTTCGCCGCTGGTCTGCGGTACCCTGGGCGACACCGGCAACCCCGCCGACTTTAAGTGGGGCTTCCTGGCGGCCGGTTTCGGTATGCTGCTCGGCACGCTCACCTTTGAGCTGTTTAAGAACAAGTACGTGGTAACGGCCACGGGCGCCCCGCTGGGCGCCAAGCCCGAGCGCAGCGTGGCACACGCCTCGCAGGTGCCCGCCGATACCGCCGCTCCGGTGCGTAGCGAAACCATTGCGCAGCCGGCTCCCAAGGGCTTCGCCAGCAAGCTGCCCATGCTCCTCGGCATCTTCGTGGTGGTGTACGCCGCCATTGCTTGGCTGATGAACTACGACTGGGTCGGTGCCCTCGTCTTCTCGGCCATGATTGTGATGCCCATGGCTGTACTGGCCGATTCGTCGCTGACCAGCCGTGAGCGGGAAAAGATCTACGTGATTCTGATTCTGAGCTTCTTCGTAATCTTTTTCTGGGGCGCCTTCGAGCAAGCCGGCGCTTCGCTGACCTTCTTCGCCGACGAGCAAACCAACCGCCAGCTGACCGATACCTATACCGTGCCGGCGTCGTTCTTCCAGTCGGCCAACGCGCTGTTCATCATTGTCTTCGCGCCGGTATTTGCCGTGCTGTGGGGCGCGCTGGGCCGCAGCGAGCCTTCCTCGCCGCTCAAAATGTCCATCGGCCTGATGCTGCTGGCTGTGGGCTACCTCATCATTGCCTTCGGGGTGAAAGGCGTCGACGCCAATACCAAGGTGAGCATGTTCTGGCTCATCACCATGTACCTGCTGCACACCTTCGGCGAGTTGTGCTTGTCGCCCATCGGCCTGGCGCTGGTGAATAAGCTGGCTCCGGCCCGCTTCGCCTCGCTGCTGATGGCCGTGTGGTTTCTGGCTACCGCCGCTGGCAACAAGCTGGCTGGTGTGCTGTCGGGCCTGTACCCGGCCGGCCCCGGCGAGTTTGCCAAGGCGCAGAAGGAAGGCATCGACCTGCCTGCCATCCTGAACGGTACCCAGCAGGCTACGCCCGAAGTGGTAGAGAAGCTGAAAGGGCTGGAAATTCCTTACCAGTGGCCTTCGTTCGTGGGTTTCCAGATCCACAACCTCTACGAGTTCTTCATGATCTTCGTGGTACTGTCGGCCGCCGCGTCGCTGATTCTGTTCGTCATCTACCGCAAGCTGACGAAGATGATGGACGAGCCAGTAGCTCCGGTAGCCTAATAAGTCTGTTTCGCAACCCATAAAAAAGCCCAGCCGGTGTACCGGCTGGGCTTTTTTATGGGCTTCAGGCTCCTCAACGCGTCCAGACCAGGGCACTCAGCACGAGCGGCAGCACGTGCAGCACCGTGCCGAGAAAAAGCAGCGCCGTGAGTACGTGCACCAAGCGCACGTTGACGCGTAGGAAAATTAACTGCTCGATGAGCCGCCCCAGCCAGAATACGGCCATGCTGCCCAGCAGGAAGCGCCCGAGGCTGGTGCTGAGCAACTCTTCAGGAAAGCCGAAGCACAAGGCGGCAAACACGCCGAACACGTACATCAGGCGCAGGTTCAGGATGGACACGATGGCCCGGTTGTAATACTTGAGCTTGCGCAGCTGCTTGTGCCAGCGAAACAGCTGCCAGAACGCCGCATGAAATGCGAGCAATGCCAGGTTGTAAACGCCGCACAGGAAAAGCAGGATGTCGGGCATACGCATTATGGAGCAGCGGGAGCAATACCGTATAAAACGTAAGACACCGCTGCCGCAGCCAAAACAAAAAGCCCCGCCGGCGTACTGCCAGCGGGGCTTTTTCAATAAACCAGAGCCGGAAAGCTCGGGTCGGCTGACTTACATCATGCCGCCCATGCCACCCATGCCGCCCATACCAGCAGCACCGGCGCCACCGCCTTTCTCTTCTTCGGCTTCTTCCGAAATTACGCACTCAGTCGTCAGCAGCAGGCCGGCGATGGAAGCAGCGTTTTCGAGGGCCAGACGCGTTACCTTGGTCGGGTCGAGGATACCAGCGGCCATCAGGTTTTCGTAGCGGTCCTCGCGGGCGTTGTAGCCGAAGTCGCCTTGGCCGTCGCGCACTTTCTGCACCACTACCGAGCCTTCGCCACCAGCGTTAGCCACGATGGTGCGCAGCGGAGCTTCCAGGGCCGTGCGGATGATGTTCACGCCGGTGCGCTCGTCGCTGTTGATGGTGTCAACGGCTTCCAGCGAATCCAGGGCGCGCACCAGGGCTACGCCGCCGCCGGGTACCACGCCTTCCTCAACGGCGGCGCGGGTAGCGTGCAGCGCGTCGTCCACGCGGTCTTTCTTCTCCTTCATTTCCACCTCGGTCGAAGCACCGATGTAGAGGATGGCTACGCCGCCCGAGAGCTTGGCCAGGCGCTCCTGCAGCTTCTCCTTGTCGTAGTCCGAGGTCGTCGTCTCGATCTGGGCCTTGATCTGGCCTACGCGAGCCTGAATGTCCTCTTTGCCACCTTTGCCATTGACAACGGTCGTGTTGTCTTTGTCAACGATGATTTTCTCGGCCTGGCCGAGGTAGTCGAGCGTAGCGTTGTCGAGCTTGTAGCCGCGCTCTTCCGAGATAACCGTGCCGCCGGTCAGGGCTGCAATGTCCTCCAGCATCGCCTTGCGACGGTCGCCAAAGCCCGGAGCTTTCACGGCGGCAATCTTCAGCGAGCCGCGCAGCTTGTTTACCACCAGCGTAGCCAGGGCCTCACCGTCCACGTCCTCGGCGATGATCAGCAGGGGCTTGCCCGTCTGCACCACTTGCTCGAGCACCGGCAGCAGCTCCTTCATGGTGCTGACCTTCTTGTCGTAGATCAGGATGAAGGGCGAGTCCAGCTCCACTTCCATCTTCTCCGCGTTGGTCACGAAGTAAGGGGAGAGGTAGCCGCGGTCGAACTGCATGCCTTCCACCGTCTTCACTTCCGTCTCGGTGCCGCGGGCTTCTTCCACGGTGATGACGCCTTCCTTGCCCACTTTGTCCATGGCGTCGGCAATCATTTTGCCGATTTCCTGGTCGTTGTTGGCCGAAATGGTGCCTACCTGGGCAATTTCCGACGAGTTTTCAATCTTCTTCGACTGCTGCTTCAGGTTAGCCACTACGGCCAGAACAGCCTTGTCGATGCCGCGCTTCAGGTCCATCGGGTTGGCGCCGGCCGCGACGTTCTTCAGGCCAGCGCGGTAGATGGCTTGGGCCAGTACCGTAGCGGTGGTGGTGCCGTCACCAGCCTGGTCGGCGGTTTTCGAGGCAACTTCCTTCACCAGCTGAGCGCCCATGTTTTCGATGGGGTCCTTCAGCTCGATTTCTTTGGCGACGGTCACGCCGTCCTTGGTGATGCTCGGAGCACCGAACTTCTTGTCGATAACCACGTTGCGGCCTTTCGGGCCCAGGGTTACCTTCACGGCGTTAGCCAGTTTATCTACGCCGGCAACGAGCTTGTTGCGGCCTTCGATGTCAAATTGAACGAGTTTAGCGGCCATTGGGCTGTGCTATTGATGTTTTAGGCGGGAGGTGACTTACAGGATGGCGAAGATGTCCGACTCCTTCATGATGAGGTAGTCCTGACCGTCAACGGTGATTTCGGTGCCGGCGTACTTGCCGTACAGCACTTGGTCGCCTACCGATACCTGGGGCTTAACCAAGCTGCCGTTGTCGGCCACTTTGCCTTCGCCTACGGCTACTACTTCGCCGCGCTGCGGCTTTTCCTTGGCCGTATCGGGGATGATGATGCCCGACTTGGTTTTTTCTTCGGCGGCGGCCGGGGCGACAATCACGCGGTCGGCCAGCGGTTTGATGCTAACTGCCATACTGCTGGTGTTAGGTTTGGTATGTTGAATGGAGGGAAAAGACTACTGGGAGTCGGCAGCGGCTGGGCACTTCTTGTGCCAGCCCTGCAAAAGCTGACAGAATGCACCCGTACGGGGAACTTTCTGCCGGAGTTGTCGCACCCCGACCTGACAAACCCTGACAGGACGGCGGCCCGGTTGCGGCGGCGCAAGTATAGGCATCTGCTGGCGCATACCCGAAAAAAGAACCGGCGGCTCTTCGCTGATGCGAAAAGCCGCCGGTGTGCGGGTCAAGTGCCGAAGCTTATTGGGCCGGGGTAGCAGCCGGAGTGGGCTGAGCGGGTGCGGCGGCGGGAGCCGTTGCGCCGGGCTGTTGCTGAGCCGGAGCGGCGGCACCGCCGGGGGCCGGGGCGCCAGGCAGCGCGGGCGAAGCAGGCAGACGGGCTTCCATGGCTTTCTGCTGGTTGACGCTGCGTACCGGGCCGTTGCCCGAGCTGCTCAGTGCTACGTTGGAGGCCAGGGCCAGTACCATCAGGGCAATGGCAAAGCCCCAGGTCAGGCGCTCCAGCAGGTCGCCGGTGCGCTTCACGCCCATGAGCTGGGCCGTGCCGCCGGCCGAGAAACCACCGGCCAGGCCGCCGCCCTTCGAGTTTTGGGCCAGTACCACCAGGGCCAGCAGCAAGCAGACGAAGAGGGCAAGAATGATAATAGCGGTGTACATCTACTCCGGTTGTTGGGTCAGTAAGTCAATTTGAGCGGCAAAATACGCCTTTTTTTCCGGCTGCCGCTGCATCAGCTGCTCGTAAATTTCAATGGCCCGTGCCGTTTTGCCCTGTTTGACCATGATTTTGGCTAAGCTTTCGGAAGCCAGGCTGGGCGGGGCGCTGGTGCTGCGCACCGAAAGGTCCGCTTGGGGAGCGTCGGTCGGGGCAGGCCGGGCAGCAGATTTAATGCGCGGCTGACTGCGCAAAAACTTATCAATAAGCACCAGGGAAGATGGCGCTGCGGGGGCAGCCGGGCGATGCGCTGCCAGGTGCGCCAGCAGCAGCGTGTCGGGGGGCCAGTTGGCGGTGCCGGGCAGGTCTTCCGTCAGCTCGGCGTCGCGCAGCGTGAGGCAGGCACCGAAGCGGCTGCCCGCAGCCAAGGCGTAGGCTAGGTGCTCGTCGGCGCGGAACGGCGGCATAGCCGTGGACGCGGGCTCCTCCGGCAGTTCGGGCAGCTGGTATACCGGGCTAGGCTCGGGGGCTTCGCCCAGGCCAAACTCAAAGCGTGAACTGCCCGCTTCTACAGGCGGCCGGATGGGCGGGGCGGCGAGTGGTAGCTCGTCGGCTGCCGGTAGGACAGTGGTTGATGAATCTGCCGAAACGGGCAGCAAAGCCAGGTCAGCGGACAATGTCACGGCCAGCGGAGCCGCTTCGTCTGCGCTAACGGGAGCAACGGCTAGCCCGGCGTTTTCGGCCATTTCCGCGGCCACCGGTTCGTTTTCCTCCCGGGTTTCTGCTACAATTGCCTCGGGTGCAGTTCCCACCAAGGCCGGCGTTTCATCGGCCGTAGCATCCGCGGTCGGCAATTCTACTGGTTCAAAAGCAGCGGGTTCCGCTACTGAATCGTCAGGTGCCGGCTGCTCCGCAACTACTTCCTCGACGAGAACCGGGCTAACCTCATCCGGGCCATCGGTAATTGCCACCGGTTCCTCGGCTGCGGTGGGCATTGGGGCTTCCTCTACTGGCTCTTCAAATGCAGAGTCAGCAAAAGCCTGGCTTTCGGGAGCAAGGGACGTCGCTATGATTGCCGGCGCAGGTTCGGCAGCCGCAGCCGCTTCGGGCTCGGCAACTGCGGGCGCGGGCACTGTTGGGGTCAGCTCTATCAGCTGGCGCAGCAACTCCCGGTCCGAAGCGTAGGTGGCGGCGCGGCGCAGGCGCTGGCCTGCCAGCATGCTGCCGCGGTCGTGGGCGGCTTTGGCCAGCAGCAGGTGCGCGGTTTGGCAGTACGGAAAAGCCGTGGCCAGTTGCTCCAGTTCCCGGACTTCGGCCTCCGAAATGCCGGTTGCGTGGTCCAGTAGGTGTAGCAGAGTGGCACGGTTCATCCGGCGGACTGATTAAAAAGGCTTGGGAGGAAGGACGTTAGCCGCTACTGGCAAGCAGGGCCATAGTTCCCGACGGGCAGCGGCGCGGCGAAGAGGGGCGCAACATTACGGCAATTTACCCAATTCACCGCCTCAGAACCGCGAAATCAGCTACCAGTTGGCCACCGATTTATTGAAGACGTCGGTGATGATGCGGTCCGTGATGCGGCGGTTGGCCACGGGGTCGTTCACGATGTTGGCCACGTTTTCGGTAGCCCCAAAGTCGGCGTTGCTTTGGAAGGTTTGCTCGAAGTCCTGCTTGGGGTCCTTCGTGTTGGTGAACTTCATGCGGACCTGAATGGTCAGGCGGTTGATGCCTGCCTGGTCGCGGCCATCGGTGCTCTGGATAGCCGCCGGCGCGAAATCGTACGCCACAATCTGGCCATCGAACTGCAAGTCGCCGTCGCGCGGCACCAGTTTCAGCGTGGTGTTGCGCAGAAAGTAGTCCTTGATATCCTCCGTGAAGCGCTGCGTCAGAAACGACGGCCCGTTGGAGGCGTTGTTCTGAATCGGGGCAATGGAGAAGGTCTTGATCTGCGTATAATCGATGCTGGTGCCGGTAAACGAATACACGCCGCAGCCGGCCAGCGGCCACAGGCTCAGCAGCAGTACCATCAGCAGGCCTACCCGGCTGCCGCGCTTATTCCAAATCATATTGTTTGAGTTTGCGGTACAGCGTACGCTCCGAAATGCCCAGGTCCTGCGCCGCGTACTTGCGCTTGTTGTGGTGCTTTTTCAGGGCTTTGATAATCATTTCCTTTTCCTTGGCCTCCAGCGACAGGCTTTCCTCCTCGGTTTCGTGCGTGATGTCCTCCACGCGCTGCACTTCGTCGTCTTCCTCGTAATCAGCGGTGGGCTGCGTACTGATAATGAAGGGCTCGGTGGGCTCGGCCGGCCGGGCCGTGAGGCGTGCGCCGCCGTCGTAGGGCGCCACACTCAGGTTGGTAAACAAATGGCTGTTTTGGCGCACAAGTTCCTGCGCCTGCCCCGCGTCGCCGTTGCGGGCCGAGCCGGCGGCCACCTCCAGCACCAGACGCTTCAGGTCGGTCATGTCGCGGCGCATGTCGAAGAGTACCTTGTAGAGCAGGTCGCGCTCGGAAAGGCCCTGCGGAGCGGTGCCGTCGGCGGTGGCGCCGAGCAGCATGGGCAGGTTGGAGGACTGGTCTTGCGGCAGGTACTGGCGCAGGCGGCGGTTGTCCACCTCGCGCTCCGTTTCCAGCACCGACATCTGCTCAGCAATGTTCTTGAGCTGGCGGATGTTGCCGGGAAAGCGGAAGCGCTGCAATTCCTGCACCGCGTCGGACGAGAGGGTGATGGGCTTGACGCGGTAGCGCTCGGCAAAGTCAGTAGCAAACTTGCGGAACAGCAGGTAGATATCGTCGCCCCGGTCGCGCAGCGGCGGCACGGTGATGGGCACCGTGTTGAGGCGGTAGTACAGGTCTTCGCGGAAGCGCCCTTCCTGCACCGCGTTGAGCAGGTTCACGTTGGTGGCGGCCACCACGCGCACGTCGGTCTTTTGGACCTTGGAAGAGCCCACGCGGATAAACTCGCCGTTTTCGAGCACGCGCAGCAGGCGGGCCTGGGTACCCAGCGGCATCTCGCCGATTTCGTCGAGGAAGATGGTGCCGCCGTTGGTCACCTCGAAGTAGCCCTTACGAGCCTCGGTAGCGCCTGTAAACGAGCCTTTTTCGTGGCCGAACAACTCCGAGTCGATAGTGCCCTCCGGAATGGCGCCGCAGTTGACGGCAATGAACTGCCCGTGCTTGCGCGGCGACAGGGCGTGGATAATCTTGGAAAACGATTCCTTACCCGAGCCGCTTTCGCCCGTGATGAGCACCGTCATGTCGGTGGGGGCTACCTGCGCCGCCACCTGAATGGCGAAGTTCAGCGAGGGCGCATTACCGATGATGCCGAAGCGCTGCTTGATGCTCTGGATTTCGGAAGGAGTCAAGTCTGGAAGTGGGTTTTCGTGGGGTAGACGCTGGGCGGCGAGAAATATTTTACGTCGCCGCAAAAATGACGGCTGGGCAATAGGGCGCCCGCAAAAAAAGTTATCCTGAGCGCCGCGAAGGTCCTTCGGTGCGCTCAGGATGACAGGCGCGGGGAACTTACGCTACCGCGTTGCCGAGCAGAGTGGTGCTCGTGCACTCGTGCACGAGCACGTTCACGTAGTCACCTTTTTTGAAGTGCTGGCGCGGGAAAATGACCACCTTATTCTGGTCGTTGCGGCCGCTCAGGTGCTCCTCGCTGCGCTTGGAAACGCCTTCTACCAGCACGCGGTGCACCTTGCCCACGGCCTGCTGGCTGCGGATAAGCGAGTGTTTCTGCTGCAGGTCAATAACTTCCGTTAGACGGCGCTTTTTCACGTCCAGCGCAATGTCGTCCTGCAGCTTGCGGGCCGCCAGGGTGCCGGGGCGCTCCGAGTAGTAGAACATGTAGGCCATGTCGTACTTCACCAGCTCCATCAGGCTGAGCGTCTGCTGGTGCTCTTCCTCGGTTTCGGAGCAAAAGCCGGTAATCATGTCGGTGCTGATGCCGCAGTCTTCGCCCAGAATGCGGCGGATGGCCGCTACGCGGTCGAGGTACCACTCCCGGTCGTAGGTGCGGTTCATCAGCTTGAGCACCCGCGAGTCGCCGCTCTGGGCCGGCAGGTGGATGTAGTTGCACACGTTGTCGTATTTGGCCATCGTGTACAGCACCTCGTCGGTGATGTCCTTGGGGTGCGAGGTGGAGAAGCGTACCCGCAGCTCGGGGCTCACCAAGGCCACGCGCTCCAGCAGGCCGGCGAAGTTTACGAACTCGCTGCCATCCTCCGACTGCCACTTGTAACTGTCTACATTCTGGCCCAGTAGCGTGACTTCCTTGAAGCCTTTGTTGAACAAGTCCTGGGCTTCCTGCACGATGCTGTGTGCGTCGCGGCTCCGCTCGCGGCCGCGGGTAAAGGGCACCACGCAGAACGAACACATGTTGTCGCAGCCGCGCATGATGCTGATGAAGGCCGTGATGCCGTTGGAGTTCAGGCGCACCGGCGTAATGTCAGCGTAGGTTTCCTCCCGGCTCAGCAGCACGTTCACCGCCCGCTGCCCGTTGTCCACCTCCTTGATCAGGCGCGGCAGGTCGCGGTAAGCGTCGGGGCCGACCACGAGGTCCACAATCTGCTCTTCCTCCAGAAACTTGCTCTTCAGACGCTCAGCCATGCAGCCCAGCACGCCCACGAGCAGGCCCGGGCGCTTGCGCTTGTGGGCGTTGATCTGCTGCAGGCGCTGGCGCACGGTGATTTCCGCCTTCTCGCGGATGGAGCAGGTGTTCAGCAGCACCAGATCGGCCTCGGCCAGCTCGGTGGTCGTGTCAAAGCCTTCGTCGTACAGAATGCTCGACACAATTTCGGAGTCGGAGTAATTCATCTGGCAGCCGTAGCTCTCGATGTAGAGCCGGCGCTGCCGCCCGGTGTTGGTGGCCTCGGTTACGCGCACATCGGCGGGCAGCTGGTTGGCGGCCGGCGCGGGGGCGTTATCCAGAAAATCGAGCGTAAGCAGGGGTTGAGACATGGCCTCGAAAAATCAGCGTAAGGAGGGCAAAGGTACGGCTTCCGGGGGAGAAATGACAGTTTGGCAGTCAGAGGAAGCGCTGATTAGGTAAACTGCTGGAGGACTGATTGTTCTTTCGGATAGCCAAGAACGGCTAATCACCTAGCCGTTTGACTGTTCTAGAATTTGGCTGCCCAGCACTTCCAGCATGGCCTGCGCTTTCAACAGGCATTCGTCGTATTCGCGTTCCGGAACGGAGTCGTAGGTAATGGCCGAGCCGACCTGGAACGAAAGGTATCCCGTGTCGGTGCGGTACTGCAGGGAGCGGATGACTACGTTGAAGTCGAAGTCGCCACCAGGCCAGATGTAGCCGAAGCAACCGCTGTAGAGGCCCCGGCGGCTGCGTTCGTACTGCTCAATGAGCTGCATGGCACGTACTTTGGGCGCCCCGGTCATCGAGCCCATTGGGAAAGTGGCCCGCAGCACGGCCTCCACATCCTCTTCGGGGCGCAACTCGGCTTCGACAGTTGAAATCATCTGCCAAACGTGCCGGAAGGGATAAAGGCCGAACAGCTCGGGCACCCGCACGGTACCGGTGCGGGCCACGCGGGCGAGGTCGTTGCGCACCAAATCCACTATCATCAGGTTCTCGGCCCGTTCTTTTTCGTCATGCAGCAGGCGTTGGCGCTGGGCCTCGTCGGTAGCGGGCGTGGTGCCGCGGCGGATGGTGCCCTTGATGGGCTGCGAAACGATGGTGGAGCCTTGGCGCGCCAAAAATCGCTCGGGTGAAGCGCAGAGCAGGTAATGGTCGTGGTAGCGGCAGAAGCCAGCAAAGGGCGTGGGCGAGGCGGCATTGAGCTGCTCGAAGACGCTGAGCGGGTCTAACGCAACGCGCTCAGCGTAAAACTCCTGGCAGAGGTTCAGTTCGTACACCTCACCGTTAAGAATGTCTTCCTGCACGGCCGCCACGGCCCGCAGATAGTCTGCTTTGGCCATGCGCGGCCGCAGCTGCGGCCCGGCCGGAGGCTGCGAACCAGGCAGCGCGGTGGCCAGAATCTGCTGCAGCGTGGCTGCGGGAGCGGTTCCGTGAATGGTCACGGCGGCTGCTTCCCAACATAGCCACGTGTGTGGAGTGAAAAAATGCAGCTGCGGCCAGGCCAGCCCGGTGGGGTTGAGGCTGTGCAGCGCCTCAATTTCGTTTTTGACGTCGTAGGTCAGAAAACCGCAGCGCGGCGCCTCCATCGCGGAGCCGGACAGCCAGGGACGCAGCTCCGCCAACGCGGTGGGGGCGACCGTAGCGGCATCGGCTACGGCCAGCAGGCGGCTAAAAGAGCCGCGCGGGTAGGGCAGGTCGTTGGAATCGAAGTAGGCGCAGTGCACAAAAGCCGCCGCCCAGCGCAGGGCGCGGGCCCGGAAATCGGCAGGCAACTCGGACAAGGGAACGGAAAGCACGGCGTAAAATTACGGCAACAAGCTTGGCGCTCCGCCTAGCGCAGGCTGGCCAAGGCCACCTTGGCCTTGGCGTCGGTGCTGGTTTTGTACTCGTGCTTGCTGTAGCTCAGGGCCTTTTCGAAGTAGGCCTTGGCCTGCGCTTTTTGGCCGGCTTCCTGGGAGAGGTAGCCCATTTGAAGGGCCGACTGCGGCGCGAAGTAGTACGGCGCCGTGCCGCTGAGGCTGATGCAACGCGTGTAATACTGGCGGGCTGAGTCCAAGCGACCCAGGCCGTGGTAGGCGCGGGCACGCCGGTAGGGCTCCTCCAGCCGGTCGCGCAGCGGGGTACCCGTTGCGGGCCGAAACTCATCGAGCGTGGCCAGGGCCGGGCGGTAATAGCCGCCGTCGAGCTGCAGGCGGGCGCGGGTCAGGTAGCGGTTCAGCGGCACGTTGTCCTCCACGAAGCGCTGGGCGTAGCGGTCCTCTTCTATCACGGTTGCGCCGCCCTCCTTAATCTGGCGGCGGCAGCGCTCGGCCTGGGCCGCGTCGCCGCTGAGCCAGTAAGCTAGGTAGAGCTTAAACCAGGCATCCTTGCGGTAGTGCACGCCGCGGTAGTCGCTGATGAACTGCTGATTGGCCCGGGCTGAGGCGGCGTACTGGCCTTGGTAGAGCAGCAGGTCGGCGGCCATGTGGTGCAGGTAAGGCACCGACACGTAGGCCGCCCCCGTGGGGCGGCTGCGGTAGGCAGCCAGCGCGGCGTCGGTGCGGTGCAGCTTTTTCTGCACCGACATGCCCAGATAGTTGAACAGCAGGTTGTCGGGCTGCTCGCGGCGCAGGCGGTCGGTCAGGGCCGCGGCTTCCTCGTCGGCGCCGTAGTAGGTCTGGCCGATGAGGGCCAGTAGAATCTGCGACTCGGGCTGAAAGTCGTGGGGGCGGTGCGCGGCGGTGCGCAGGTGCTGCAGGCCGGCGGTGGTATTGCCGGGCAGACCCAACAAGTTCAGAAACCAGCGGTAGCCCTCCGGCACCGAGCCGATAAGGAACTGGCACAAGCCCAGGGTTTTCTGCGTGGGTAGGTAATTGGGCCAGCGTTTGGCGTTTTGCTGCACTTGCAGGTAGGCCTGGCGCAGGCTCCAAGCGCCCTGCAGCTCGTGGCCGAACATGACTTGCGCCGCCGCTTGGTGCAGGCGAATTTCGGCCCGAGCATAGTCGCGCAGGGCGGAGCGGGGCAGCTCGTCCAGAATGTCCAAACTAGCGTCCTGGGCCTCGATAACGGCGTCGTAGCGACTGGCATCCTGGGTGACGACCAACTCGGTGAAGCCCACGCCTTCGCTCACGAGCAGGGCGCCCGGGCTGCGCGGCTGCTGTCGCAACTCGCTCTGCACCAAGGTGCGGGCGCTGCCAGTGCGCAGCTTCAGCAGCTCGGCGTAGGCCCGGCGGCAGGTTGGGGAGAGTTGGTCAGTGGCCGAGGTGGCGTCGGCGGCTTGCTCCTCCTGTGTCGGCAGCTGAGCGGCGCTTGCTACTGGCCCGGGGGCCAGCACGGCCGCCAGCAGCAGGGCGGCGGTCCATGCCCCGCGGCACACCCGTCTGTATACCTTGGCAGTCTGCATCCGGAGCTATAACAAAAAAGGAACGACACGAAGGCCGTTCCTTTTTTCTAACACAACATCGGGTTGGTTACGCGCGGGCTTCCACATCGGCCAGAATACGGCCGCAGTGCTCGCACACGATGATTTTCTTGTGGGCGATGATGTCGGCCTGGCGCTGCGGGGGCACGGTGTTGAAGCAGCCGCCGCAGGCGTCGCGCTTCACCATCACCACGGCCAGGCCGTTGCGGGCGTTGCCGCGGATGCGGGTGTAGGCCGACAACAGGCGCTCTTCCACGGGCTGGGCCGCCGATTCGCGCTCGGTCATCAGCTTCTGCTCGTCGGCTTCGCTTTCGCCCACGATAACCTGCAGTTCCGACTGCTTGTTGATCAAGTCCTTGCGGCGCTCGTCCAGGCGCTGCTTGGTGCCGCTGATTTCCTGGTTTTTCTGGTCGATCTGGTACTGGGCCTCGCGGATCTTCTTCTCGGAAATCTGGATTTCGAGCTTCTGCAGCTCCATTTCCTTGCCAATGGCTTCGTACTCGCGGTTGTTGCGTACGTTTTGCTGCTGGTCCTCGTAGCGGCGGATCAGGGCTTCAGCATCCTTGGCGGCTTGCTTGCGCTGCTTGATCTGCTCGTTGAGGGCGGCCACTTCCTCGTCGAATTTTGCCACGCGGACTTCGTAGCCGGCAATTTCGTCTTCCAGGTCGCGCACTTCTTCCGGCAGGTCGCCGCGTACGCGCCGAATTTCGTCGAGCTGCGAGTCGATGCGTTGCAGGTTGAGCAGGGCTTCCAGCTTACTGGCTACGGTGATGTCCGAAGCGGAGTTAGAAATCATAGCGAACAGGGTTCGTGGGGGTCTCGGCTAACAAGACCGCAAAAGTACGCGCAAATTTCTCTATAAGCAATTCCTGGAACAGCTCGCCGGTATATTGTTCGCTTTCGTAGTGGCCCACGTCGCAGAGCAGTAGCCGGCCTTCGGGGGCGAAAAACTCGTGGTATTTGATGTCGCCGGTCACGTAGGCGTCGGCGCCGGCGGCCACGACTTTCCTGGTGAGGAAAGAGCCCGCGCCCCCGCACACGGCCACCCGCCGAATCACAGCATGGAACTCGGTGTGCTTGACCACGGGCACGCCGAGCCGCTCGCGCAGCCGGTGCAGAAACTCCTTGGCCGGCAGCGGTTCGGGCAGCTCGCCGATCATGCCGGAACCGACTTCCTGGTTGAGGTTTTCCAGCTTGATCAGCTCGTAGGCCACTTCTTCGTAGGGGTGGGCCTGCCGCAGGGCGGCCAAGGCCTTGTGCTGCAGATGCAACGGCAGCAGTACCTCCACGCGCTGCTCGGCCACGCTTTCGGGCCGGGTCGGGGTGCCAATGGTCGGATTGGTACCGGGGCCGGGCGTGAAGGTGCCGGTGCCGTCGAAGCGGAAGCTGCAGTCGTGGTAGTCGCCGACCTGGCCGGCCCCGGCGGCGTACAGGGCCTGTAGCACGGCTTCGGTGTGCTGGGGCGGCACGTAGGTGATAAGCTTTGCCAGCAGGCCGGGCTTGGGGTCGAGGATGCGTAATTGCTCCAGTCCCAGCTTTTCGGCCAAATGGCGGCTCACGCCGTGGCGCACGTTGTCGAGGTTGGTGTGGGCGGCGTACACGGCCACATCGAGGCGCAGGGCGCGCATAATGGTGCGCTCTACTTCGGTGGCACCGGTGAGGCGCTTCAGGGGCGCGAAAATGATCGGATGGTGCACTACGACTACGTTGCAGCCGCGGCGCACGGCCTCGTCGATAATAGCCGGGGTGCAGTCCAGCGCGATGAGCACGCCCTTGACGAGCATGTGCGGGTCGCCGCACTGCAGGCCGGCGTTGTCGTAGCTTTCCTGGTAGGGCAGGGGGGCCCAGGCCTCCAGAGCGCGGGTAAGGTCTTGGACGGTGACAGACATAGTTGGGGGCGAAGTTCAGGTGTTTTTAGCCCACCGAGGACTCAGAAAAGGCAGAACTATGCGGTCCTGCGCGTAAACCTTCAGCGCCTTCGGCGAGCTAAATACGTCAGGTCCTGATTAATTCGCCAAGCTGGGCGGCATAGCGCGCCACAAAATCGGGCACCTCGCGGCGCTTGTATTGCATCAGAAAACGTGGGTGGTCCAGCACGATAAGCCGCTCGAACAGGCCCAGCTCCTTATTAAGGCGGGTGAAATATTCCCCGTTGCGCCGGCCCAGGCTCACGGCCACGTCGCGGCGCAGGCCTATGGCTACTTGCTGGCGTAGTGAGGTCTGTATATCGGGCCATAGGGCCGTGGTCAGTGCGGGCGCGTCGTAGTAATTGTAGTTACGGCCGTGGCGTAGCAGTACCAATGGGTATAGGGAACCAAGGTAGAAATGCTGGTAAAATGGCGTGGGGCCGCCCAGGGCTGCCACCAGCTGATAGATAAACTGGCTGGAGAGTTCGGCCCGCCGCGGCAGCGCATTAGGAATGCCACAGGGGCCGGCCAGGGCGGCGGGGTCGGTGAAAGCCACGCCGGTGGTGCCGGCGCCGAAGCGGCCGGGGTTGATGCCGAGCAGGGCGACGCGCGGCTGATTGTCAGTGTAATAGCGCCGGGCAAACTGCGGCAGCAGCTCGGCCGCCGGCATAGCCAACGAAGGGTTGAAAGCGTCGACTTCGCCGGGCAGGGGCGGCGGGGCAGGAAAGGCTTGCAGAAAGCTCAGCAGGCGGTCGGCGAAGGTAGAGGGCGGCGTCATTCGCAAAATCCATACGCAACGACGCACAAAGGGGCCGAGGCCGCTGGCAATTCCCGTATTTTTGCCGCCCGTCGCCGTTGTCGGCGCCGCTGTTGTCTTCCTGCCATGCCCCGTTTGCTTACTTGGTTGCTGCTGCCCCTGAGCTGGCTCTATGCCGGTGTCATGGCCGTGCGCAACTGGCTGTACGACGCGGGCCACTGGCGCAGCACGGGTGCCACGGTTCCGCTCATTGGTGTGGGCAACCTGCGCGTGGGCGGTACCGGCAAAACGCCGCACGTGGCCTGGGTGGTGGAGCAACTGCAGGCCTTGGGTCAGCAGCCGGCCATTCTGAGCCGCGGTTACGGCCGCCAGACGCAGGGCTTCCGCCTGGCCACGACTGCCGACACGGCCGCCACCGTCGGCGATGAGCCCTGGCAGCACTTCCATCATTTCGGCGGGCAAGTGCCGGTGGTAGTGGATGAAGACCGGCGCCACGGCCTAGCGGAGCTGGCCGCGCAGCAGCTGGCCGTGACGGCGGTGGTGCTCGACGACGCTTACCAGCACCGCCGCGTGCGGCCTACGCTTAACATCCTGCTGACCGAGCAGGCCCGGCCGTTCTGGCTCGACCACGTGCTGCCCGCCGGGCGCCTGCGCGAGAGCCGTACCGGCGCCCGCCGCGCCGATGTGGTGATAGTGACCAAGTGCCCAGCCGACTGGCCCGCAGCGGAGCGCAACGCCGCCGCTGCCGACGTGCGGTGCTACGCCCGCCCCGGGGTGCCAGTACTGTTTTCGACTTACGTCTACGGCGAGCTGCAGGCCGTCGGAGCCGAGGCTGCGCACCTGCCGCGGCGGCCCCAGCAGCCCGTGGTGGTGCTTACCGGCATTGCCCAGCCCGAGCCGCTGCTGACGGAACTGCGCGGCCGTGGGTACGTGGTAGTGGCCCACCACCGCTTTCCCGACCACCACGCCTTCACGCCCGCGGAGTTACGGGAGGTGGGGGCCAGCTTGCCGGCCGGTGGCGTAGTTGTCACCACCGAAAAAGACGCTGCCCGGCTCCGCGAGCCGGCGCTGCACACCATTGCGGCCGATTTGCCGTTGTTCTACGTTCCCATTCGGGTCGCTTTCCTGGCCGACGGCGCCGCGCGCCTCCAGGCCTTGCTCACGCCCTTGCTTACGCCCCGTGCCGTTGCCTGACGTTTTTGCTATCTGCGCTTATCCGCGGCGTCGCCGCTTTGTGCCACTGCTGTGGCTGCTGTTGCTGTTGCCTGGCTTGAGTCGGGCCCAAGTTATCGACGACTCCACGAAAGTCATTTACGGCCCCAAGACCACCCTCGTGGTGCGCGAGGTGAACGTGTTGCGCAACGTGCCCGAAGGCACTGTGCTCGATACCTCCCTGACCGGAATTCATAACAGCCGCAACTGGTACTACGACAGCACCTTTCAGCAGGACCTGGGCAACGTAGGGCTGGCCTCGCGCCGTTTGCTGTGGGACACCAATACCCAGCTCGGTGCCCGCTTGGGGCGCAACGCCTTCGATAAGTACTTCCGCGACCCGGCCACCATTCCGTACTACGACACCCGCTCGCCCTATACCTTCTTCCGCTTCGTGCAGGGCTCACAGGGCGAGCAGATATTTGAGGGTTCCTACAGCCGCAGCATCAAAAAGGCGGTGAACGTGGGCATTGCCTACGAGCGGTTCGGGGCCAACAAGCAACTCGGCTCGCCGGGCAATTCGCGCGCCTCCCAGGTGGCGCACTCCGGGGTGCTAATTTTTGCCCGCTACCAGACCAAGGACGACCGTTACCACGTGCTGGCCAACTACTACGTGGGCCGGCACCGCGCCATCGAGCAGGGCGGCATCCGGCCCAGCGCCACCGACGGGGATACGTTGAGCAACCTTTTTGACTACCGCGCGGAAACCGTGTGGCTGACGCAGGCGCAGAACGTGGACAACCGCGACCGGTTTCACTTGGCCCACACCTACAACCTGGTCGGTAAAGGGCTGACTGCTTTTCACGTGCTGGACTGGCAGCGGCAGTACAACCGCTACACCGACGACGCGCTGTCGATAAGCAACCTGGCGCCCGTGTTTTACCCGCGGTTCCGGTTGGATTCCACCAAAACCGATGACCGCGCCAACTACCGCCAGATCGAGAATACCTTTGGCCTGCTCGGGCGCAGCAGCTGGGCCGAATACCGCGTGTACGGCCGCTACCGCAATGCCCGCCTGACCACCAATAGCTTCTTTACGCGGGCGCTGCCGGGGCGGGTGGCACAGGCCGATACGGCTATCAACCAGCTATTCGCGGGCGGCAACTTGGCTTTCCGCTGGCGCAAGATTTTTGGTGTGGAGCTGGCCGGCGAATACAAGTTCTTCAATGAGTTCTGGCTGCGCGGGCAGTTGCGCCTCGGACCGCTCACCGGGCAGGTGTTGCACTCCACCTACGCGCCCACGCTCACGCAGCAGCGCTTCTACGGCAACCACTACTACTGGAACCGCGACCTGCGCAATACCACCGTCGACCACGTGACGGTGGGTCTGGACCAGCGCTTCGGCGACGCGCAGGCCCGCCTGCAACAGCGCATTCAACTGTCGGCCAGCGGGGTAAACATTTATCAGCTGGTGTACTACGGGCAGGACGGAGCCAACTCACGGGACTTCCGGCCCCTGCAGCTTTCCGACAGCAAGCGCTTGTTCATTGGCTTTGTGCGCCACCAGCTGCGCTACGGCGTGCTGCGCCTGGATAACCAGTTGACCTACACGCAAGGCGGCGACGGGGAAGGCCTGCGCATTCCCAAGCTCGTGGCCAACTCGCGCATCTATTTCGAAGGGCACCTGCTAAAGAAGGTGCTCTACAGCCAGGTCGGGGTCGAAACCTATGTGCAGTCGCGCTACACGCCCTACGACTACTCGCCCAGCACCCAGCAGTTTTTCGTGCAGGACCAATTCACCTCCCGCACCTATCCCATCGTGGACGTGTTTTTCACGGCCGACATCAAAACTGTGTCGGTGTTCCTGAAAATGGCCTACGTCAATCAAGGCTTGTACCGGCACGACAGCGGGTTCTTCCCCGAGACGGACGGGTACTTTCCTACGCCGTTTTACACCGGTATTCCGCGCAGCTTCCAGCTGGGCCTGAAGTGGAATTTCTTTGATTAAATGGTTGAATAGCTAAGAGGTTAAACAGTTGGTGGTTGTGTTTGGTCAGTAAAAGCAGCGCTTAAGGCCAACGCCCATCCACGAACTGACCACTCAGCCATTCGACAAGCAACAAAACATGACCGATCCGAACCATTCGCTGCCCTCGGCCGAAGTGGCCCAGCAACGCGAAAAAACCATCCTCAAGCTCAAGCTGAACACCGACCCCCGGTGGGTGGACATTGCCAGCAAAAACATCGGCGACATCCTCGTCGACCACGCTTACTGCGAGCAAAAAGCGGCCTCCACGGGCATTTCCCTGATTGTGAGCTACCCCGAAAAAACGCGCTTGGTGGACGAGCTTACCGAGCTGGTGGCCGAGGAGTGGAGCCACTTCGAGCGGGTGCTGCAGGAGCTGCGCAAGCGCGGCCTGCCGCTGGGCCGCCCGCGCCGCGACGAGTACGTGGTGGAACTGCTCAAGCACGTGCGCCGCGGCGGGGCCCGGGAGCGGCAGCTTATGGATCAGTTACTGGTGTCGGCCCTGATTGAGGCGCGCAGCTGCGAGCGGTTCAAGCTGCTCTGGAAGCATATCCCCGACGCCGAGCTGAGCAAGTTCTACTACGAGCTGATGGTGTCCGAAGCCGGTCATTTCGTGGCCTACGTGGATTTGGCCAAAGAATACTGCGACCCGCAGGAAGTGGACGCCCGCCTGCAGGAGCTGCTCAAAATCGAAGGCGACATTGTGACGAACCTGCCGGTACGGGATGACCGGATGCACTAAGCCCATTGCCCAGCGGCCGCTGCCCGCCCGTTGGGGCTGGCTGCTGGTGCTGCTGGCAGTGGCGCAATACCAAGCACAGGCGCAGGATGCCACACCCGCGCCGCCGGCCGTGCCCGATTCGGTAAATAACCAACTCACCGCCCGGCACGTGCGAGTACCCGGCTCCACTTTCTACGTGCGCCCGGCCGCTGGCTATGGCCCCGAAGAATCCCTGAACGGGCTGGCCAAGCCCGGCGGAGCGTTGCTGGAAGTGATGCGTGTGCCCGGGGCTAACTTCCTGAAAGTGCGCCAACTCATTGTGCAGCAGTACCTGGCTGAGCGCGGCGCCCGCGTGCACACCCAGCGCGAGCTGACGTTCAACGGTTACCCGGCGGTGTTCGGGGCGGGCGAAAGCCTTGAGCCGGGCCAGAACCTGATGGTATTGGCGTTCGGCGACACGGCGACCATCGCGCTGGTGTTCGGGTTGTACCCCGACCAAGACGCGGCGGCCGAAACCGAGCTGCGCGAGATGCTGCTCGGCGGCTGGTACGACCCCCGGGGGCAGGTGCCGCCCCTGGAGCTGGCCCCGTTCGTCATCAGCCTGGCTGGCACGCCTTACCGCCTCCAGCAGGTGCAGCCCGATGAAAAGCGGTACGTATTCGGGGCCAGCCCGGCAGCTGCGGCTGATTCGTTTGCCACGCGCTTCACGGTGCAGGTGCTGTCGCCCACAGCCCCGGCGCAGGCCCGGCAGCACCTGCAGGCGCTGGCGCAAGCCGCCACCACACCCGGCGCGACCTTGCAGAGCCAGGAGCGGCAGCTGCCCGCAACGGGCGGCTGGAACTACGAAGTGCGCGGCACTAGCACGTGGCGCGGGCGGCGGTATAGCTTCTACCAAGCCATTAAAACCGATGAGGAAGCTACGCTGATCCTCCACGGCGTGGCGTTTCAGGCACCCCTGGCAACACCGGCACCCCGCACCGGCACCACCAGCAAAGGCAAACCCGTGGCTAAGCCGCCGGTGGCCCCGCCCGACCCCGTTGCCGGCTTCGAGCGCGTGGCCGCTACGCTACGAATGAAGCGCTAAGCTCGGCTGTCAAGGCGGTAAAAGCGTGCTATTAAGCCGAGTAGTGCTTCAATACTGCCGGGCTATTGGTATATTACGCCTGTTTAATGGTAGCCCAGGTATAGCATGAAAAAGGTTTTTACTATTGCTTTCTTACTCGGTTCCGGCGCGGCGTTTGGGCAAACGGCCACCAGTGAGCCTTCCCTGAATTTTTGCGGCGTCGACATAGCGGTGCCGACGGGCTGCGCGCCCGACTCGAAGTACGAGCTGCACTGCGACCAGTTCCAGCTCATGTGGCTCTACCTGAACCCGGGGCAGCTCAACCCGGTAGTGGAGGACATGGTGCGGGCCGAGAAGAAAAAGCACAAGCCGGCCGAGCAGCAGGCCTTCGAGGGGTTTATTCTCGACGCGCCGGCCAAGGGCTACCGCCTGAGCTACCCGACCAGCATGGGCATGGGCTACCAGCTGATTTTTTACGGCGTAGCCAAGGGGCAGCCCGTGGTGCTGCAGCTGACTATGGACCGCGACGCGGAAAAAACGGCGGATTTGCCCGAAACGGCTCGTAAGCTCGTGCGCCTGCCGCATTAAGCCGCCCGGCTAGCCGGGCGGCTGCTGGCGCGAGTTCAGCAGGCCCGCAGGCACCGACAGCTCACCCGTTTGCGGGTCGATCAGGCCATTGCGTTCGTCCTCGATGTTGGTGGCCTGCGTGTACACGTCGCCGGCAATGGGGCGCTTGCGCATCTCCTGCTTAAAGGCCCGGATCCGTTCGGTGCGGGCCTCCGCGTCCAGCGGGCCGCCGTAGTCGGGGAAGCCGAAGCCGCCCCACTCGCTGACAATCAGCGGGACCTGGCCGCGGTAGAAGAACGGGTCGCCGACCACGAGCGGAAACGCGGCCACGCCTTCTACTTGCCCTTGGGTGAGGCGGTCGAGCACTTCGCGCCAGCGCTCCAGCTCGGGCGTGTAGAGGTGAGCCGTGAGCAGGTCAGACTTCAGACGCCCTTCCCACGATACGTGCTGCCACCCGTCATTATCGACCACCAGAAACTGCGGGTGCTCGATGTGCATGTAGTGGTAGGTATCGATGATGTAGCGGCGCGTGGCGGCGTTGGTAGCAATGTCCTGCGCGCCCCAGTCCTCGTTGTAGAGGCTCCAGATAACGATGGAGGGGTGGGTTTCCATCAGCGCCAGCATGCGGGCCAGCTCGGCGCGGTGGTTCTGGCGGCTGCGCGGCGTGGAGGAGTGCGGGCTGGGCACTTCCACCCACAGGAGCAGGCCCAGCTCGTCGGCCAGCTGGTAAATGCGCGGGTCGACGCCGGCAATGTGCACACGCACCAGGTTGCAGCCCAGCGCCTTCATGGCGTGGAAGTGACGCTGAATTTCCTCGAACGTGGCCGTGCCGGGCTGGTACAGAATGCCGTCGAGGTACACGGCCTCGTTGTTGAGGTACACGTGCCGGCCGTGCGCTTCGATTTTGCGCAGCCCAAACCGCGCCTCGATCTGCGCCGCGTACCCATCCTGGTCGATGAGCTGGGCCACGAGCCGGTACAGCTGCGGGTGCTCCGGCGACCAAAGCTCGGCCCCGGGCACCTCCAGCACCACGCGCTGCTGCTTCTGGCCGGCTTCCAGGCGCAATGGGAAATCGGAGGTAGCCAGCGGCTCGTTGCACCCGTTTTGGCGTTTGCACACCTGCAGGCGCAGCGTGTACTGGCCCGGGTCGTGGATGCGGGTGGTCAGGTTGAAGCGTACGAGGCGGTCTTCCACCAGGCTGGCCACGCCCACGCGCGAGCGGAGCCGGTTGCGCTCTACCAGTTCCAGCCACACCGAGCGCACGGCGCCGGTGTAGGTTTGGTACCAGATGCCGCCGCGCTTGTACACGTGCGACTCCTGCTTGCCGCGCGGCGTTTCGGCATCCATCGTGTCGGCCACGCGCACGGTGAGGCGGTTCACCGGGCGCAGCATGTCCTCGTTCAGCTCGAAGGAAAAGGAGGTGTATTCGCCGTAGTGCACGTCTTCACCCTCCACGGTGCGCAGCTGCCGCCCATTAAGCCAGACCCGCGTTTCGTAGCCGCAGGCCCCGAACGTGAGCTGGTACATGGAGCGGCCGGCCGGCTCATCCTGGACGGGCAGAGTAAATTCCCGCTCGTACCAGGCCACCACTTGGTCTTGCCAGCGGGCCGGGTCGGTCTGGCCGCGGGCTTCGGCTAAGTGCATTTCCACCGAGCCCGGCCACTTGGCCACGTGCTCGTAGTCGCGCCCAAGGTACCAGCACTCGCGCAGGCCCACGTCGTTGGTGTCCAGCGAAAACCGCCACTCGCCGTCGAGCAGCATGGCATTGTTGAGGCGCAGCACCGCCCGCGGCAGCGGGTTGGGGGTTTCTTCAATGGGTTGTTTTTCCTCTTCGCTGATCGAGAGGCCGTAGTTGACGTGCTCAGTATCCATAGGGCGGAGTAGGTGCAGCCCTTACAAACGGATTACAGTCGAGAACGGATACTAAAAACGGCGCCCGTTACGGGGCGCCGTTCTATAAATAGCTGTTGCGGAGAGCTTATCAGTTGGCGCGGTACGCTTCCAGCGCCGGCACTCCGGCGTTGTTGAAGTCAAACAGGGCCTGGTTTTCGGCCGAAGAGCCGTTGGCGGCCGTGGGTCCGCGGAATGCCACCCAATCCGGTGCCCAGTAGCAGAATCCGATGCCGTGGCCGCCGGGCAAATCTGCAATCAGCTGGCGCAGGGCCAGCAAATAGGCGCGCTGCCCGGCTGGCGTGGCCTCATACTCCGGGATAATCTGGCTGGCCAGCCCGACGGTATTGTTAGTGTAGTCGTTCCAGCCCAGCGTGAAGGGGTAGGCCGTTTCCACCACCAGCAGATCTTTGTTGAAGCGGTTGACCAAGGCGGTGAGCTGCTGGGCAAGGGTAGGCAGGTTGCGGCCGTGAAACTGCGGGTAGTACGAAAGAGCTTGCACGTCGTAGGGAACGTTTTGCTGCGCCATCTGCCCGAAGAAATAATCCGCCCCGGTGGGCCCGGCGAAGTGCAGCACCGTGCGAATCCGGTGCGCAGGGTCGGAATCGGTGACGGCCTGCAGGCCCTTGCGCAGCAGCGCAGCCAGCGCCGGGTAGTCGGCCGGAGATTGGATGCGGCCCTGCGGCCAGAGCATGCCACCGTTGATTTCGTTGCCCACCTGCACCAGATCGGGCGTGGCCTGCTGGGCCGCCAGCACCCGCAGCACGCGGCGCGTGTAGTTGTACACGCTGTCCTGCAGTGTGGCGGCGGGCAGGCCCTGCCAGGCGCGGGGCGTGGCCTGCTGCCCAGGGTCGGCCCAGGTATCGGAGTAATGAATATCCAGGAGCAAGGTCAGCCCGGCCTGCTTCACGCGGCGGGCGTAGGCGGCTACTTCAGCCAGGTGGCTGTGCCCGCCAGTCGGCGTGTGCCAGAGCCGCAGGCGCACCAGGTTCATGCCCCGCTGCTTCATCAGCGCCAGCGGGGTTTCCGTGCGGCCCTGGTCGGTAAAGCGCGTGCCCGCCGCCTCGATTTCGGGCGAAAACGACAGATCGGCGCCCCGGTAAAACGAAGGAGTGGCCGTGGGCGGATCAGGATCCGGCTGCGGGTCGCTGGAAGAGTGGTGGCAGCTGCTCAGGGCGGCCGATGCCCCAAAGGCCAGGGCCAGTAATCCGGTGCGGTAGAGGTAATTCACGAGCCGCATGAATGAAAATGAATGAGTAAACGGGAGGGAGCGGGCAGAAATGGGCTACGAAGATAGCGCCGGGGCAAACGAAAAGCTCCGGCTGCCCAGCAGCCGGAGCTTCCGCGCCGATAAGCAGTCGTATCAGGTCTTCTGCTTTTTCTTCTTGGCGGCCGGGAAGAGGATGTTGTTCAGGATCAGGCGGTAACCCGGGGAACTGGGGTGCAGCGACAAATCGGTGGGCTCTTCCTCCACCAAGTGCTGGTAGTCTTCCGGGTCGTGGCCGCCGTAGAACGTCCAGGTGCCCTTGCCCAGGTCGCCGTGCATGTAGCGCACTTCGCCCGAGCCCTTGTTGTCGCCGAGCACCAGCACGTCGGACTTGATCAGGTTCTTGCGGAAGGCCGTGGTCTGCCCCATAAAGCCCTTGATGACCTTCTCGTGGCTCTGGGTGAGCATGGTGGGCACCGGGTCATTTTTGGCCGAGAAGGTGAAGAGCTGGAAGTAGTCGTTGTCTTCGCCCACGCCCCGCTCGTAGGGCTGCATGTCGATGTTGCTGTACTCGTATTGGTACGGGTCGCGCACGATCTGGAAGTCCTTGAAGGCCAGCGTGCGGTTGTAATTGAGCTTCTGCTGGGCCTGCGGGTCGGCCGGGTCGCCGTCGTACATGCTCTCCACCATGTCCACCCCGAGGCCGGCCAAGGCAATGTCGTAAGTATCAGTGGCCGAGCACATGGCGAAGAGGAACCCGCCGCCGGCCACAAACTCCTGCATTTTGGTGACCACCGACGCCTTCATCTGCGACACCTTCGGGAAGTTATGGCGCCGGGCGGCGGCTTCGGCGTCGCGCTGCTGCTGCTGGTACCAGGGGCGGTTGCGGTAGGAGGCGAAGAACTTGCCGTACTGCCCGGTGAAGTCCTCGTGGTGTAGGTGCAGCCAGTCGTACTTGGTGAGCTTGCCGTCGAGCACTTCGTCGTCGTAAATCTCGGTGTAGGGAATCTGGGCGTAGGTCAGCACCATGGTCACCGCGTCGTCCCAGGGCTGCTTGCCTTTGGGTGTGTACACGGCAATCTTAGGCGCCTTTTCCAGTTTCATCACGTCCATGTTGGCGTTGGGGTCAGCTATCTGGCTCAGGATGCCGCTGTACTGCGCGTCGCTGACGACCTGGTAGCTTACCCCGCGGATAGCCAGCTCCTGCTCCATGCCCTGCATGGCCGGGCAGGCGAAGGCGCCGCCGCGGTAGTTCAGCAGCCAGTCCACCTCTACGTCCTTGGTCAGCAGCCAGTAGGCTGCGCCGTAAGCCTTCAGGTGCTCTTTCTGGGCCTCATCCATGGGAATGAGGATTTCGCTGGCGCGCACCGCCGCCGGGAGCAAGGCGGCCAGCAGCAGCAGCGCGGAGGCGAGCAAACGTTTATAAAGCATGTCAGTCACAAGGCAAAAGAGCGGAACGGGCACCGGTACGTTGCATCAGAACGGCGGGCGGCGCCGGTGCGTTCCGCGGCGCGGCCATCGACGGCCGAGCTGGTCGGGCCTTCGTCTCTGTTGAAGTCCCACGCGGCCTGATGGGGCATGGGCCAGCTAAACAAATGTAGCGAAACCCCTACAGGTTTACCCGAAAGCTTATACCTTCGGCAGGCCGATGGTGGCGCGGCCCCGCCGGGCGCGGGCCGATTGGATTTATAGACTTTTTTTGTCTGGGTGGGCATGAATTTGCTGGAAAATATTCGCGAAGCCTTCCGTTCCATTCAAAGCAACCTGCTGCGCACCGTCCTGACGGCGCTTATTGTGAGCATCGGCATTATGTCACTGGTGGGCATCCTCACCGCCATCGACGCCATGAAGGCCTCGCTGAACGCGACCTTCGCCAGCCTCGGCGCCAACTCCTTCGACATTCAGGCCAAGGGCTACAACAACCGCTTCCGCCGTGGCGGGGTGCGCGGCAAGGTGTACCCCGCCATCAGTTACCTGCAGGCTACCCAGTACAAGCAGCAACTCGGCGACGAGGGCCGCGTGGGCCTCTCGGCGTTTATTGCCGGGGCCGCCAAGGTGAAGGCCGGCAGCAAGGAAACCAACCCCAACACCCAAGTGGTGGCCGGCGACGAAAACTACCTGCTCAACCAGAGCTACAACTTGGCTGCTGGCCGGGCGTTTTCGCAGCTGGAGCTGGACAACGGCGCCAGCGTGGCCATCATCGGGGCCGAAGTCCGCGAGAAGCTGTTTGGCCCCGTGCCCGATGCGGCCGTGCTCGGTAAGTATGTGTACCTGCTTGGCCGCCGCTTTCTGGTGGTGGGTACGCTGGAGCGTAGCGGCTCCGGCATGGGCGGGGGCGGCGGAGCCGACCGCCTCGTGCTGATGCCCCTGGCTACCGGCAATCAGATGCCCCGTCAGCAGGCCCTGACCTACGACATCAAGACCGCCGTGCTGCGGCCTGAGAATCTGCCCTTCGCCATGGACCAGGCCCGTGGCCTGATGCGCGCTGTGCGCCACGACCGGCTTGGGCAGGAAGACAGTTTTGAAATGGAAAGCAGCGACTCGCTGGCCGGCAAGCTCGACTCCCTGTCGGGTACCATGAAGGTGGGCGGCTTCCTCGTAGGCTTCATCACCCTGCTCGGGGCCAGCATTGCCCTCATGAACATCATGATGGTATCGGTGACGGAGCGCACCCGCGAAATTGGCATCCGCAAAGCCTTAGGGGCTACGTCGCGGCAAATTCGGCTGCAGTTTCTCATCGAAGCCATTGTCATCTGCGTGCTAGGCGGCGCCCTGGGCATCGTGTTGGGCGTGAGCATGGGCAATGCCGTGTCGCTGCTAGTGGGCGAAGGGACCTTCCTGGTGCCCTGGCTGTGGATGATGCTGGGCCTGCTGATCTGCGTGTCGGTAGGATTGGGCTCGGGGTACTACCCGGCTAGCAAGGCGGCCAAGCTAGACCCCATCGAGTCGTTGCGCTACGAGTAAAAGCCGCGGAAGCTGCCTGCCGCCATGAAACGGCCGAGGCTGGTGCTGACGCCTGCTGCCGTGGGGTTCCGTTTTGCCCGGCAAGGGCCATGCGTTTTCAAGTGCCACAGATGAAGCTTACGGGCGCGGTTGTAACCGGAATCTTAACCGGCAACTGCTCACCCGCAGGGCTTTTCTGAAGGTATGCCGGGCGTGTGGAGCCCCGCAGGGGCTATGCCTTCTTCCGGTTCATCTTCGGTCGCCGGCACTGCAATCCGATCAACGAACAGACGTAAGTAGGGGCGGGACTGTTCGCGGAATCGTTGGATGTTACGGCGTATTCAAGCGTGCATCGTCGATGCAAAAGGTCGGCCGGCAGCGTCAACCGGAGCAGGTGGCGTAGGGGAATTGATGCTACGGCAAAAAACTGCGTATTGGCAGCCGGAGCAGGCTCTATCGGCTGCGAATATGCCGTGCTGCTGAATCAAGGCTTGCTGCTGTCGGAGGAGCTTATGGCCTATTTCTGCGGGCTAAACTAGCTGCATATTTATTTCCTGAAGTTCGATCTGCGTGAAACAGGGCTCTGGCTGATCTGCAGTCATATCCTCCTGCACAAGCTGTCGTGAGTTGACACCTGTGGAGGGCCTATCACTGGACTTTGAAACCATCGATTAGATAGCCTTGCTATACAGCATCAATTGCCTTGGCACATGAGGCCTACCCGAGGCTGAACCGGTGGATATACTTGCGGGGTAGGTAGGAGGTGAACTTATAATAGTTTGAACTGACGCCGCAAGCATTTTCGCTTTAGTAGCAAGCGTCGCAGAGCCTTGAATCCGTATCTGATACACCTTTCGTGCACGATTCGGATAGCTGGCATAAAGGCTGTTGTTGCAGCCACTAGCACTAGCAAATCGGCTCAGAAAATGCTGATAAGTGGTTGTAACAAATTTTTATATTACATTTGGGCAAATTTTATTTGAAGATGGCAGTTCAGCAAACGGTAGGACAGCGGTTTACCCAACTGATTCAGGCACTAGGCATGTCTAAAAATGCCTTTGCACTTTCTTTGGACAAAACAGCAACTGTTATCCAGCATATAGTCGAAGAAAGGAATAAGCCCGGGTTTGATCTTTTGTGTAAAGTATTTGAAGTATATCCAAATGTATCTAAAGACTGGTTGTTGCAGGGGAATGGATCAATGTTTCCATATGGACAAGTGCCTGTTGAGCCTGAAACAGCTCAGAGTACTCAAGTTACACCACTGCAAAAAGGTGATGACCCAGTTACCGTAGCTACTGAGCCAGTGGCTCCAACCGAGCGTACCAGTGCTGTCGCAGCCGAACCCGCCTCTACATCGGTGCCTGATGCAGTCGTCCCACCTGTTGCTGTAGCGCCTCCTGTATTGCAGGCTCCCGTTTCAGTGGCCCCGGCACCTGCGCCTGCCCCAGCCCCTGGCTGGGAAGCTGCCCTGTATGCTCAGCAGCTACAGCACCAGTTGGCGCTGGCAGATATGCGCAATCAGCACCTACTGGAACAGCAAAAGATGCTGCAGCAAATGGTAGAGCTGCTACGCCAAACCAAATAGAGCAACGCCCCAACGCCAAGGGCCCGTCAGCACAGCGCTGGCGGGCCCTTGGCGTTGGGGCGCGGCGAATGTTGCCTAATGCGTTAGTACCTCGAGGCCCAATTCTTCAGCTTCCATCAGGCCAGCAGGGTTGACGGCCATCAGGCGCAGTTTCTTCAGCTCACCCACCAGCAGCGGATCGTACTTAGCCGCCACACGAATGTAGTTCGGCGTGAAGCCTTCCATGCGGCCGTCGGGACCGAGGTCGTCTTCGAACAGCACTTCGGTTTCGAGGCCCACGTGTTGCTCGTAGAAAAAACGCTTTTTCTTTTCCGACAGGCTGCGCAGCTGCGTCGTCCGCTCGTGGCGCACGCGGTCCTGCACCCGCCCGGGCAGAGTCGGGGCTAGCGTGTTGTCGCGCTCGGAGTAAGGGAAGACGTGCAGATAGGAGATGGGCAGCTCGTTCAGAAACTGGTATGTGTCGAGAAAGTCAGCTTCCGTTTCGCCGGGAAATCCCACGATAACGTCGACTCCGATGCAAGCGTGGGGCATAACTTCTTTGATCAGCGCTACGCGCTCCTGGTACAGCTCGCGGCGGTAGCGGCGGCGCATCAGGCCTAGGATCTTGTTGGAGCCCGACTGCAGCGGGATGTGAAAGTGCGGCATGAAGCGTTGCGACTGCGCAACTGTCCGGATAATATCGTCGGTGAGCAGGTTCGGCTCGCAGCTGCTGATGCGAAAGCGCTGAATGCCTTCGGCTTCATCCAGTGACTTTACCAAATCGGTAAACGTTTCTACGCGCTTCCGCTCCGGGCCTTGCAGGCCGAAGTCACCCAGGTTTACGCCCGTCAGCACGATTTCCTTAACGCCGGTACTGGCCAAACGCTGCACGCGCTCGACTACGCTTTGCACCGAGCCGGAGCGGCTGTGGCCGCGGGCCAGCGGGATGGTGCAAAAGGAGCAGGAGTAGTCGCAGCCGTCCTGTACCTTGAGAAAAGTGCGCGTCCGGTCGCCGAAGCTGTGGGCGGCGTGAAACTCGGTGGCCTCGGAAATAGGCGAGGCAAATACCTGCCCAGGCTGCCCGGCGAGGGGTTTGCGGAAAGCGGTTTCGTCGAGAATTTCGGCGAGGCGGAATTTCTCGGCGGCCCCCAGCACGGCGTGCACGCCGGGAATTTCCGCAATTTCCTGCGGCTTCAGCTGCGCGTAGCAGCCTACGATGGTGACGTAGGCTTCGGGGTTGTGCTTAAGGGCTTGCTGCACCACCTTCCGGCATTTGCGGTCGGCGTGGTCGGTGACGGAGCAAGTGTTGATGACGTAAACGTCGGCGCCTTGCTCGAAGGCTACTTTCTCGAAGCCGCGTTCCTCGAATTGTCGGCCCAGGGCCGAGGTTTCGGAGAAATTGAGCTTGCAGCCCAGCGTGTAAAAGGCAACGGTGCGCGTGTTCATAGGATCGGCAAAGATACAACACCGGGCGGGCAGGTGGTTCCAATAAGGAGAGTAGAACCAATAAGCGGCCGCCCGGTTCAGCCACTGCGTCCGCTCAATGCAGCCTCACCTGCTAACTTTCGCCGCCTCACGTTACTGCCCGATGTCCCTGCGCACGCCACTGCCTGCCGTTACCGCCCGCGCTGCGGATGCGGACGGCCTACCCATCTTCCACGCCCTGCCCGCTGGCGGGCTCGACCAAATCGACCCTTTTCTGTTGCTCGACCACATCGGGCCCGTCGTGCTGGAGCCATACAACGCCGGGCTGCCCTTCGGGCCGCACCCGCACCGAGGCTTTGCCACCGTTACCATTGTGCTGGCCGGCGCGGTGCTGCACCACGACAGCCGCGGCAACCGGCAGGTAGTAGGAGCAGGCGGCGTGCAGTGGATGACGGCCGCCCGTGGAATTATTCACGCCGAAAACCTACCGCGCGAGTTGCGCGAAACCGGCGGCGAGCTGGAGCTGCTGCAACTGTGGCTCAACCTGCCCGCCCGGCTGAAGATGGAGCAGCCCGCTTACCAGGGGCTGCCGGCCGACGTATTGCCCCGGCTAACCTCCGCCGGGGGCCGCGCGGAACTCACCGTCATTGCCGGGCAGTGGCCCGGGGCGGCGGGCCCCGCCCGGCCGCTAAGCCCGGTGCGGTTGGGAGTATTACGCCTACAGGTCGCCGGCGAGTACCGCTGGACCGTAGAGGCTGCGCACCATACTTTACTATATGTGCTGCGTGGCGAGGTCACCGTCAACGGCCACGCGGCGAGTGGCCGCACGCTGGTGCCGCTGGCCACCGATGGTACCGACGTAGTCATTGCCGCGGCTACCGATGCGCTGCTACTGCTGGGCGCGGCCGCACCGTTGGCTGAGCCCGTGGCACGCCAGGGACCCTTCGTGATGAACACCACAACCCAGCTCATGGAAGCCGTGCGGGACTATCAGATGGGCCGGATGGGTATGCTGCTCGAAAGCGAAACACGCTAACCGGCCGGCGGAACCGGTAGGGCCGCGGCCAGGCGCTGGTGCAGCAAGCCAGTTAGCCCAGGCAGGTCCAGCGGCTCCATGTCGGCTGCGGTGATGAGCGGAGTAGTGTGGCCCATGTCGTCCTCAAGGAAAATAGCCGGCAACGGCTGACTTACCAGTGCCGGGTACTTCTCGGGTAGGTCTTCGCGGTAGAGGAAGCGCGTCGGCAGGGGCAGCGTCCGCAGAAACGCCTTCCACTCGGGCCGCATGCTGGTCAGCCCGTAGGTTAGCCCGCACAAGTGACACGGGTAGGTCCCCGGCGACACCACTTTGTGCAGCGAATCGAGGATGGCATGCCCCAGGCCGGCCGAGGCGTTGTAGATGAAAAGCAGCTGGGGCATCGGCAAAGGAATGACGCTCATCCTACGCAAGCGGGCGGTCGACGGCTTTAGCGCCGCAGAAAGTCGGCGAAGGATTCCTGCTGGTACGCTTCGCCCTGCTGCATCTGCTGATCGGGCACCGTGGCGGCGCGCCCGATCAGCTGCCGCCCCACGTTGTCCATCATCACCACCCCGCGCGGCGTGATCATGCCGAAACCATCGGTGAAGCAGTAGAACGCAAAGCCGCCCGGCGAGGCCGCCGGGGGCGGGGCCAGCAGGTTGCGGCTCCACACGTACTCCTGCGCGGGCATGCCCAACTGCGTCAGTAGGGTGGCTGCCACATCCGTCTGGCTGCCAAAATTCTTGATGGTCCGGCCCGCCGCGTCGGGTGCAAGCGCCCCGCCGGTCAGCACTAAGGGAATGTGAAACTTGACCGGGTCGTGCACGGCCGACCAGTGCGGCAGCGGGTGGCCGTGATCGGCCACGAGCACCACCAGCGTGTTGGGCCACCATGCTTCCTGCCGGGCCTGAGCCAGAAACTGGCCCAAGGCGTGGTCGGTGTAGGCTACGGAGTTGCGGAACTGGGCTTCCTCGTCGCGGCCGGGGAAGCGCGGCCGCATGGGCACGTCGAAGGGCTCGTGGCTGCTGAGCGTAAAGGCGGTGACGAAGAAGGGGGCACGTTCGTGGCGCAGGTCGCGCAGCAGCCGGCCCAGCAGCACGTGGTCGTGGGCCCCCCACTTGGAGTTCTGGTCGCGCTGCGCGAAGTCCTGCCGATCCACCAGGCGCTGGTAGCCGCCGGCCAGCAGGTAGGATTTCATGTTGGCAAAGGCCAGCTCGCCACCGTAATAAAAGGCCGAGTGGTACCCGTGGCGGCCGAACGTGTGGGCCAGGTTCGGCAGGCTCTGGGTTTTGCGCGGATACTTAATAATGCTGGTGGCGGGCTGGTTGGGGTAGCCGCTGAGCAGGGCCACAATGCCCTTTTGGCTACGGTCGCCACTGGCGTATAGGTTATCGAACGACACGCCCGTGCGGGCCAAACTGTCGAGCGTAGGTGTGACGCCTTCTTCACCGCCGAGGTGGCCTACCAGCTTGGCCGTAAAGCTTTCCAAGATGATAAAAAGCACGTTGGGGCGGGGCGTGCGCAGCAGCTGCAGCGGCGCCGGATTGGGCGCGGGCAGGTACAGCTGCGCCACCGCGCGCCGGGCGGTGCTGTCGGGCAGGTAATCGTAAGGGTTCTGGCGCATTTCGCCCAGCGGCAACGACTGCACCACGTTCCACGGCACATTGATGGCCGCGTGGTTGGCAAAGGGCTGCGAAGGGGAGAAGTACACGTCGCTTTGGTTGACGGGAATCTGCTGCACGCCCCCGCGCAGCGGCACCACCAGCAGGGCCATGTACAGCACCCCCACCACAAACGCCCGTAGCCGGCCGAAGCCCGGCGGTTGCATGGGCAGCGGCGTGAGCAGCCAGCGGTACAGCGCTACGCCTATTCCCATCAGCAGTATGAAAACCAGCCCGAGCAGCAGCAGCGGCGCGGAGCCGGCCGAGGCCATCATCTCCGTGGGCGTGTTCAGGTACTGCAGCGGCGTGCTATCGAGCCGGAAGCCCCAGGCCCGGTACAGCTCCAGATCCGCCGTGCTCAGCAGGGCTACCACGGTGCCGGCAATAGCGGTGTAAATGGCCAGCGGACGAGTGGCCCGCCAGCGCGGAAACCAGCCCGCCGCCGTTAGCAGCAGAAAAACCGGCAGGCATAGGTAGGCCGCTGCCGAGCCATCAAGCCGGGCTCCGTATAAGAAGGTGCGAACCAGGGCGCCCGCCGATAACGTGGCGGTGTGTGACCAATGGTACAGTAAAAACGCGGCTCGCCCCAGAGCGAACAGCAGCAGCCAGTACAAGAAATAGCGTGGCTGGAAATAAAAGCGGTTTCTCACGGGCGGGGTGCGAAGCCGCAAAGGTAACGGGTGACGTTTAGCTTCGGTGTATGCTACTAGTAGGAGCTAAGAGAAGTGAATAACAGCCGGGGTTTCGGGAAATAGGCAGGTATTTTAGGGGGTATGTCCGATAAAAATGGTTAGTTGGTCAAAAAAGCCTGCAAAAAAGTAGGGGGTGTTTGTGAAAAATAACTTTCGCTTCTACCTTTGGCCCTATCAAAAGCAGTTTCCCCGCTTTTCTACCTCACCTTTCCCGCTTCGTGGCAACCCTCCGTTTTCGTGCTTTGAATCTGGTCGACCAGCGCACCCCTGTGCCGGTCGCGTCCTCCGAACGCCGTTCGGAGTCTTTCGGTCGCAACGTGTTCAACCTGGAGGCCATGCGCGCCACCATGTCGGGCGACTATTTCAAGAAGCTCCAGTCAGCCATCAAGCAGGGCCAGCCCGTGGAGCGCAGCGTGGCCGACGCCGTAGCCGGGGCCATGAAGACCTGGGCCATGAGCAAAGGCGCCACGCACTACACGCACTGGTTCCAGCCGCTGACCGGCGCCACCGCCGAAAAGCACGACTCCTTCTTCGACCTGAACTCCGACGGCCGCCCCATCGAGAACTTCAAAGGTTCGGCGCTGGTGCAGCAGGAGCCCGATGCCTCGTCGTTCCCCAACGGCGGCATCCGCAACACCTTCGAGGCCCGCGGCTACACCGCCTGGGACCCGACTTCCCCCGCCTTCATCCTGGAAACGGCCGGTGCCAAGACGCTGTGCATTCCGACCATCTTCGTGGCTTACACCGGCGAGGCCCTTGACTACAAAGCCCCGCTGCTGAAGTCGCTGGCCGCCCTGGAGCGCGCCGCCCTGCCCATCTGCCAGTACTTCGACAAGGACGTACAGCGCGTAAACACCACGCTGGGCATCGAGCAGGAGTACTTCCTGGTCGACAAGGCCCTGTACTCGGCCCGCCCCGACCTGCTGATGACCGGCCGCACGCTGTTTGGCCACGCCCCGGCCAAGGGCCAGCAGCTCGAAGACCACTACTTCGGCTCGATTCCGCCCCGCTTCCACGCCTTCATGCTCGAGTTCGAGGAAGAAGCCAACAAGCTGGGCATCCCGCTGCGCACCCGCCACAACGAAGTGGCCCCGCACCAGTTTGAGTGCGCCCCCACCTTCGAGGACGCCAACCTGGCCATCGACCACAACCAGCTCCTGATGGACATCATGGACAAGGTGGCCGACAAGCACGACCTGAAAGTGCTGCTGCACGAGAAGCCCTTCGCGGGCGTCAACGGCTCGGGCAAGCACAACAACTGGGCAATGAGCACCGACTCCGGCGTGAACCTGTTCTCGCCCGGCCGCAAGCCCAAGGAAAACCTGCAGTTCCTCACCTTCTTCATTAATACGGTGAAGGCCGTGCACACGCACGCCGACCTGCTGCGCGCCTCCATTGCCTCGGCCTCGAACGACCACCGCCTGGGCGCCAACGAAGCGCCGCCGGCCATCATGTCGGTATTCGTGGGCAAGCAGCTCTCCGAAGTGCTCGACGAGCTGGAGCGCAACGCCAAGCTGCCGCTCGACAAGGGCGACAACCTGTACCTGAAGCTGGGCATCGACAAGATTCCGCCCATCCTGCTCGACAACACCGACCGCAACCGCACCTCGCCCTTCGCCTTCACCGGCAACAAGTTCGAGTTCCGCGCCGTGGGCTCGTCGGCCAACTGCTCCTCGGCCATGACCGTGCTCAACGCCATCGTGGCCGACCAGCTGGACGTGTTCCGCAAGGAAGTAGATGCCTTGATCGACGGCGGCCGCAAAAAAGAAATGGCCATCATCGACGTGCTGCGCCAGTACGTGATTGATTCGAAAGCCATCCGCTTCGAGGGCAACGGCTACTCGGATGAGTGGAAGGAAGAGGCCGCCAGCCGCGGTTTGTCGAACGTGCCGACCACGCCGCCGGCCCTCGACGCCTTTGTTACCGAGCCGGCTTCGCAATTATTCGCGCGTTTGGGCATATATTCGCACGTCGAACTGCACGCCCGCCACGAAATCCTCCTGGAGGACTACATCAAGCGGGTGCAGATCGAAAGCCGCGTGATGGGTGATTTGGCAGTCAACCATATCATTCCCACGGCGGTAGCGTACCAAAACAAGCTTGTGCAAAACGTGCGCGGCTTGCGCGAACTAGGCCTGGATGACGAGTACTCGCAGGTAACTGTGGACTCCATCAAGGAAATTTCGCGGCGCATCGCGACCATCAAGACCACGGTGGGCGAGATGATAGACGAACGGAAAAAAGCCAACAAGCTGGAGGACACGCGCGAGCGGGCCCTGGCCTACGGCGCAAATATTCGTCCGCTGTTCGACGTTATTCGTCGGCAAGTTGACAAATTGGAACTTCTAGTGGCCGACGAAGATTGGCCCCTAGTAAAATACCGCGAGCTGCTCTTCTTGCATTAGCAGCCGCCGGTGCAACCGGTTCGAATTCGGGTGGGAATGCAGTTCGACCGGTTCGCCACTAAGCCCGTTGGCCCCGCAGCAAGTGCGGGAGCCGGCGGGTTTTTTCATTTTTAGGCGGTTTTGGCTGCCAATTACCAAAGCCTGGTTGTCCTCCACGGATGGCCGGGCTTTGCTGTTATGCTAGTCGCCGCCGCAACCACCGCAGCCGCTGCACCCGCTACTGCTGCAGCCGGAGCAACCCGAGGAGCAGCCACTGTCGCCGCCGAAGTCGCCGCTGGCACCGCCACCGCCCGAGTGGCCGCCCCCGAAATCCGAGCCGCCAAAGTCGCTGCCTTCGCTGCTGTCCGCATCCAGGCTGCCGCCGCTGTCGGGGCCGGCTGCCGCTAGCTGCCCCCGGCGCAGGCCTAGAATGCGCAGCAGCTCGTCGTCGAACAGGCGCAGCGCGAAGGGCAGCGGGGCGCCCAGCAACAAGGCCTTGCCGTGCAGGCTACCCAGCAGTGGCTCGGCCCGGGGCCCGCGTGGCAGCTGGGCCAGCTCGGCGCCCACGGTGGAGAGCAGGTTCAGGCCCGTCGGGGTCAGCGCAAACGACTGCCAAAGCTTGTGCCAGGCGTTGCGCAGCACGCAGCCGCGCAGGCCTGGGCTTTCCGTTACCAGCAGCCGGTACTGGTGGGCCGGCGGCACCTGTTCGAGCAGCACCGCCACGTAATTGCGCAGCAGAATCATTTGCCGGCCAGGCGGTAAGGGGCGCAGCAGCGGCACCTCGTGGGGCCGCGCTGGTTCGTTGCCCCAGGCGTCGCCGGAGCGCACGTAGTAGCAGTCGATGGGGGCGTCCTGCGGCCGGGCCTGAAACGGACGGTGCTCCAGGCGGAGCACGTCGCGCAGGATGAGGTCGGCGAAGGTCAGGCGCAGCATGTGGCGCACGGGTGCCTCGTAAATTCGCTGCAGGACAATGATTTCGGCGGGGGCAAGACGGGCCAGCTGCATCAGAAAAGACGGAAGAAGCGAAATTTGGGCAGCAGCCAGTAGCGGTCGAGGTTGACGCGCCGGAAGTTGATGTCGCCGAACCGATCGGCGCCGTCGGGCCAGATGTCGGCGGGTGGGGCGTGGCCGAAAACGACCTGGTACAGCACCTTCGTGCGGGCATACCAGTCGGTAAACTGTTCCCGCTGCTGGTTGCCGCCGCGGGTGGGGCCGTGGTGAATGGAGCGCCCAAGCACGTGAGGGCAGAATTCTTCCCAGTAAGAGCGCGTGTAGAGCAGGTGCAGGTGCCACACCTGGTCGACTTGGTCGGAGGGTGTGAGCGGGTGCTCGGCCACGCAGAGCAGCAGCATAAAGCGCTTGTACTCGTACACGGCGCGCAGGCTGTAGGCCAGCGACCAGCCGTTTTCGCGGGCCAGGCGGTCAGTAAATGTCAGGGCCGCGTGCGGGTCATCGAGCTCGAAAGCCTCGATTTTCTGCCAGAGCGCGAGGTAGTCGGGGCGCATGAGGCGGATGAGCGGCGGGTGAACGGACGAGCTTTGTACGCTACGGCGTGCCGGACGTTGCAGCGGCGGGAAGCTCCGGCAGGTCGTGCTCGAGCACTTCGGCCCGGGAGCCGAAATCCGGCATGACGGCCCGGCGCAGGCGGTTTTTTAGCTCGTCCAGGGTGTGGCGCACGTTGGTTACCGTGGGGTGCTGCTGCAGGCGGGCGGCGGCTTCGGTCTGGAGCACGGCCCGCACAATTTTCTCCACCACGAAAGGCAGAATCCAGCCCACCACGTTCGAGGCCAAGACGCCGCGCAGGCCCAGCCGGGCCAGCAGCCGCACCGACATGCGCTCCAGCAGCAGGGCCTTCACGGCCGGGGCGGCTTTGTCGGTCAGAAAGTCGGCCACCAGTTTGGCGTTGCCCTTCTGCACCTCGGCGCGTAGCACTTCCTGCACCGATTCGGCAGCCGTACGGAAGGCCTTGCGAAACAGCGGGCCGGTTTGCCAGGCGCGTAGCCCCAGGGCGCGGGCCGAGTCGAGCAGGGTAGGGAAGATGGACGGGGCTTTCATACGCTGCCAAGAAACGCAAAACCCGGAGAAAGGTGGTGAACAGGGCCCGACAGGCGAAAAAATCAGCCGCTGCAGGGCCTGCGGGCGTATGAAGGGCGCAGATTTCCTTTATTGCAACACGGCTATGTACCCCCGTTCACGCTGCGGCCATTGGCTGCTGCCGACGGTGGTCCAGGCCGCTAAGCGCCCCTACCTACTACGTTACCTAGCATGCACGCCATCATTATCAGCCGGCCCGGCGGGCCCGAAGTTTTGCAGCTCGAACACCGCGACGCGCCGCGCCCCGAACCGCATCAGGTGCTGGTGCAGGTGCTGGCCGCCGGTGTCAATCGGCCCGACGTGCTGCTGCGGCAGGGAAAGTACGGCGGCGCCGGCGACGTAACGGGCTCGGTGCCCGGCCTGGAAATAGCCGGTGTGATAACCGAAGTGGGCGCGGCGGTGAGCCGCTGGCAGGTAGGCGACGAAGTGTGCGCCCTGCTCGCGGCAGGCGGCTACGCCGATTATGCCGCGGTGGACGCCCGCCATTGCCTGCCGATACCGGCGGGCTGGCGCATGTCGGAGGCTGCCTCGCTGCCCGAAACGGTGTTTACCGTGTGGCACAACGTGTTTCAGCGCGGCGGCCTGCAGCCCGGCGAGACGCTGCTGGTGCACGGCGGCGGCAGCGGCATCGGCGTGACGGCCATTCAACTGGCGCGGCTGCTGGGCTCGGCGGTGTACGCCACAGCGGGTTCCGACGAAAAATGCCGCACCTGCGAAGCCTTGGGAGCTGCGCGCTGCTTCAACTACCGCACCGAGGATTTCGAGGCCGAACTGCAGGCCCAGGGCGTGGACGTGGTGCTGGACATGATTGGGGGCGACTACACGGCTAAAAACCTGAACCTGCTCAAAGACGACGGCCGGTTGGTGTTCGTCAACGCCATGCAGGGGGCCAGGGCCGAGTTCAACGCGCTGGAGGTGATGCGGCGGCGCCTGACCATTACGGGCAGCACGCTGCGGCCGCGCTCGGCCGACTTTAAGGCTGCGCTGGCGGCGGAGGTGGAGCGGCACGTCTGGCCGCTGCTGGTGAACAAGCAGTTTAAGCCGGTGTTATTTCGCAAGTTTGCACTCCAGGAGGCCGAGCTGGCCCACCGACTGATGGAAAGCAGCGCCCACATCGGCAAAATCGTGCTGCGGGTAAACCGCTAGCACGCGCGCCGCCCGAAACCGGGCTCAGCTGATGCCTGAGCACGATTTTTTATTTGCCAAAATGAAAACGCGGGCGGCCTGAGGCCGTACGCTCCAGCTTACAGGGCGCGGTGCGCCGAGCCCTTCACCCAACGCAGTTGCCGCCCAGCTGCCGTTGCAGTTTTATTAGTACAGCCATGGATTATTCGTTGCTGAAGCAGTTGCTCGAGCAGGTCGAAGCCTTTGAGCAACACCAGCAAGCCAGCCACGGCACCCCCGCCGACCTGCCCCAGTTCGCCACTTGGCTGCATGCCCGGATGGCTACGGTGCCGGCCGCTGCGTCGACGCCCGTTCCCGATGAAGTGCACCGCTCGCACGAGACGGTGGAAGTGCAAATCAGCAAGCTGGTGGTGTTTATGAACCGCTACGCCCGCGTATACAGCCGCCTCGCCCTGGCCGGCTCGCCGCTGCTCACCATCGACGATTTTGCGTACCTGGCCAGCCTGCACCGCAAACAGCCCCTGAGCAAAACCGAGCTGATTACCCTGAACATCCACGAAAAAGCGTCGGGCACGGAGGTCATTAAGCGGCTGCTGGCCAACGGCCTTATTGCCGAGCAAGCGCACACCACCGACCGCCGCCGCAAGCAGCTGACCGTGACGGCAGCCGGCCGCGAGGTGCTGGGCTGGGTAATCAGCCGCATGATGCAGGCTTCGCACATGGTAGTGGGCGACCTGAACCCGGAGGAGCGTCAGCAACTGCTGTACCTGCTGCAGCGCCTCGACAAGTTTCACCTGCCCATCTTTCTGGCCCCGCGGCCCGAGAGCTTCGAGGAACTGCTGGAGCAGTGGTTGCCCTACCCGGAGGCCACGGCTCAGGCCCTGGCCCCGGTCGCCAAGCAACTCTAAAGCGGTACGGGAGGTAGAATAACGCGGCGCAGACGGCTGCGCCCGTTCCAAAACCACACCTCCGCTGCCATGAAAACTGCCCTTGTAATCGGTGCCACCGGCCTGGTGGGCGACTACCTGCTGCGCCAGCTGCTGACCGACCCACGCTTCGAGCGCATCAAAGTTTTTACGCGCCGGCCCACCGGCTACCACAATCCGGACAAGCTCGAAGAGCACATCGTGGACTTCGACAAACCCTCGGAGTGGCAGGACCTGCTGCAGGGCGACGTGCTGTTTTCGACCTTGGGTACCACCCTGAAGCAGGCCGGCAGCCAGGAGGCGCAGTACCGCGTCGATTACACCTACCAGCTCCAAACCGCCGAGGCCGCGGCGCGCAACGGCTCGGATACCTACGTGCTGGTGTCGTCGGTGTCGGCCGATCCGGAGTCGCGCATCTTTTACTCGCGCATGAAGGGCGAACTGGAGCGCGACGTAAAAAGTCTGGCCTTTGCGCGCATCCGCATTTTGCAGCCCGGCGTGCTGGCCGGCCCCCGGCAGCAGGCCCGCCCGCTGGAAAAGCTCGGCATCGGGGCGGCCGCGTTGCTGGGCGCTATTCCAGCCCTGCACAAGTACCGCCCCGTGCACGGCCGTACGGTGGCCAAAGCCATGATCAACGCCAGCTTCGACGAGGAAGCCGGTCTGCAGGTGGATACGCTGGAAGACGTATTCAGGCGGGCCGGGGAGTAGGCTCGGGGCCGCCGTAGCGCGCCATAATGCTGCTACTGCCGCTGCGGGCATCGTAACCCACCCACACCTCGCCCCAGTCGAACTGTCGCTGCTCCGGGCCCAGCTGCGTCGTGAGCCACTGCTGGTAGCGGATGGCCTGCTGCCGCTCGGCTTCCTCATTCCAGTTGGCCCAGTTCTGCTTGGGTGCGGTATCCTGCGTGAATACCAGTTGCCACTGAATAAGGTACCGGCCGATGAACGTCAGCACCACCACGACCAGCCAGTCGGCCGGCTCCAGCCGCACGTGGTAGTGCTGCCAGCCGTTGCCCAGGTTGGTGGGCGTGATGGTGGCACCGGGGAAAAGATGCGGCAAGTCGGCGGGCGTGGTGGTATCGGTGATGCAAGCCGAGGGGCCGAGCTGCAGGTGGCCGGTGTGCGGGTCGAGCTGGATAGGAGGGCGCATAGGATGAGTTAGCCGAAACCGGCTCTAAAGTTAGGGCTAGTTCCCCTCCTCCGCTGAGGAGGGGCTGGGGGTGGTTGACCAACTAGTTGAACAACTTTTAGAATTAGACTTCTAGCCCTAGCCTTTCAACCACCCCTAGCCCCTCCTCAGCGGAGGAGGGGAACTAGCTTTGGATTTCCTAGCACCCGCAACCCTCGTACCTTTGCCCGCTGAGCAACTTTGCCGCCCCCAAAGTGGTTTTGGCTCCGACTACGTTACCCCGCGCATGAGCACCTCCGAATCCAAGATTTACTGCCCCAGCCTGACCGAATACAAGCGCCGCGAGGCCCGCGTCGTCAACATCGGCGACCTGCCGCTGGGCGGGCATTACCCCATCCGCGTGCAGAGCATGACCACCGTCGACACCATGGACACCATGGGCTCGGTGGAGGAGACGCTGCGCATGGTGGAGGCCGGCTGCGAGTACGTGCGCATCACCGCGCCGAGCATGAAGGAGGCCCAGAACCTGCTCGAAATCAAGAAGGAGCTGCGCCGCCGGGGCTGCTCGGTGCCGCTCATCGCCGACATCCACTTCACGCCCAACGCCGCCGAGCTGGCCGCCCGCATCGTGGAGAAAGTGCGCGTGAACCCCGGCAACTACGTCGACAAGAAGAAATTCCAGACCATCGAGTACACCGACGCGGAGTACCAGGGCGAGATTGAGCGCATCCGGGAACGGTTTCGGCCGCTGGTGCAGATCTGCAAGCAGTACGGCACGGCCATGCGCATCGGCACCAACCACGGCTCGTTGTCGGACCGCATTCTGTCGCGCTACGGCGACACGCCGCTGGGCATGGTGGAATCGGCGCTGGAGTTTCTGCGCATCTGCGAGGATGAGGGCTACTACGACGTGGTGCTGTCGATGAAGGCCTCGAACACGCAGGTGATGGTGCAGGCCTACCGCCTGCTGGTGCAGAAGCTGGCCGCCGAGGGCCTGCAGCCCTACCCGCTGCACCTGGGCGTGACCGAAGCCGGCGAAGCCGAGGACGGCCGCATCAAGTCGGCCGTGGGCATTGGTACGCTGCTGGAAGACGGCCTGGGCGACACCGTGCGCGTAAGCCTCACCGAGCCGCCCGAAGCCGAAGCCCCCGTGGCCCGTATGCTCATTGACCGGTACACGAACCGGGCGGCCGAAGCCAAGCCAATTGCCCCGCTGGGGAATGACGAAGGAAAAATAACGAAGGAAGACGGCAACAGCGAATCTTCAAGCATCCTTCCTGCTTCTTCCTTCATCCCGATCGACCCGTTCCAGTACCACCGCCGCGCCACGCACGAGGTGCTGAACATCGGTGGGCAGAACGTGCCGCGGGTGCTGGCCGACATTTCGCGCCTGCCGCAGGTGGAGTACAACGACCTGCGCTGCGTGGGTCACCTGTACTCGGCCTTCCTCGACAAGTTCCAGATGAACGACCTCGGCGCCGACTACATCTACAGCGGCCAGCGCCCCATCCCGTTCATGCTGCCCAACGGCCTCAAGGAGCTGGTCGATTACTCCGCGTGGATTGACGCGGGCAAGCGCGAAGACCACTTCCCGGTGCTCACGCACAGCGAGTACGCCGTGGCCGCCGCCAAGCACCCCGAAGCCAACTTCGTCTTCCACTCGCTCGATACGCTGACCTCGGCCGCCATCGAGCAACTGCGGCAGGACCGCACGGCCGTTGTCGTCCTGCACACCGACAACGCCCACGCCATGCCCGAAATCCGCCGGGCCTTCTTCCGGCTGATGAGCCTGGGCGTGACCAACCCCGTCATCATCAACCGCCAGTACCCCGAGCAGGCGCCCGAGCAAACCCAGCTCTACGCCGCCACCGACGTGGGCGGCCTGCTGCTCGACGGCCTCGGCGACGGGGTGGTGCTCAGCACCGAAAAGCTGCCCGACGCCGACCAGAACACCTGGCTGGCGCGCCTCGACGGGCTGAACCAGCTCGGCTTCGGCATCCTGCAGGCGGCGCGCACGCGCATGAGCAAGACGGAGTACATCAGCTGCCCGAGCTGCGGCCGTACCCTGTTCGATTTGCCCGAAACCACCGCCATGATCCGCCGCCGCACCGACCACCTCAAGGGCGTCAAAATCGGCATCATGGGCTGCATCGTGAACGGCCCCGGCGAAATGGCCGACGCCGACTACGGCTACGTAGGCGTGGGCCGGGGCAAAATTGCCCTCTACCGCGGCCAGGAAGTCATCAAGAAGTCGGTGCCCGAAGAAGCCGCCGTCGACGAGCTTATCAACCTCATCCGCGAAGACGGCCGCTGGGTGGAGCCGGTAGCGGTGGAGGAGCCGGTAGGGGTGTAGAGCACTGCTGCTACAAGGGTATGAAGATCGAGCTACTAGCGGGTGCTGTTCCCCTGGGCGTCTGCGAAGCACAAGTCATTGACGCGGCAATGGGCGTGATAGGTGGTCAGCTGTTACCGGCTCCAGCTTATTTCGGCCATTATCAGTCCCTGTTCCGTGCGCATTTGCAGCAGCCCAACTGGCCTGGCATGCAGACGCTTGGGCTGAAAGCTGTTATGCCTTTAGGAAACGAATTGGAAGCTGCTGGCGGAATTTGCATTACTGATGTGGAGGGCTTCCACGAGATTCAAGTTGAGTTTTGTGGTGTCGATCATACAGTGCTAACTGAGTGGGAGTAAGGCTGCGAATTAGTTCGACTACGAACTGCAACTGTTCTTTATTGCAACCGCAGGTTCACGCCGCCAACGCCCCAAAACGGCGTTGGCGGCGTCACGAATGACTTCAAGCGTCGCCTGTACGAACACAGTGCTGGATGGGGCGACGCCGAAGAATTCACCTGGCGGTATCAGGCGGACTTGCTGGTGTACTTCGAAATATGCCCCGATGCCGTCCAGACCATAGCGCGTGAAAAGCAGCTGAAAGGATGGACACGGGCGAAAAAAGACGCGCTGATTGCCGCGCTCAATCCAACATGGCAGCCAGCCTATTGATTTAGAAACCTGGGCCGGCTGACCCCAACGAAGCGGTAGAGATGCTTCGACAAGCTCAGCATGACGTTCGGGAGGATATTTCCTCCTCCATAGTTGCTCCACCTAACCCCAACCACATTGAAAGCCTTTCTCTTCGACCTGAACGGGACCATGATTCACGACATGGACTACCACACCACGGCCTGGCACCGGCTGCTCAACGAGGAGCTGGGCGGGCAGTTTACCTGGGAGGAGCTCAAGCCGCAGATGTACGGCAAAAACCAGGAGTTTCTGGTGCGCATGTTCGGGCCGGAGCGGTTTACGGCGGCCGAAATCGAGCGGCTGTCGCGGCAGAAGGAGGAGCGGTACCAGGCCGAGTTTCGGCCCCACCTGCAACTGCTACCGGGGCTGCTGGAGTTTCTGCAAGGGGCTAAGGAGCGCGGCATTCCGGTGGCCATCGGCTCGGCGGCCATTCCCTTCAACATCGATTTCGTGCTCGACGGGCTCGACATCCGCCCCTACATCCAGGCCGTGGTCAGCGCCGACGACGTGACGGAGAGCAAACCGCACCCCGAAACCTTTCTCAAAGCCGCCGCCCGCCTGGGCGTGGAGCCGAAAGATTGCCTGGTGTTTGAGGACGTGCCCAAGGGGGCCGAAGCCGCCCGCAACGCCGGCATGCCCTGCGTCATCCTGACCACCACCCACCAGGAGGCCGAATTCGACTACCTCGACAACGTCGTGCACTTCGCCCCGGACTTCCGCGACGCGTTTTTCCGGCAGCTGCTGTAGCCCCGGCGCAGCCTCTTCGGGCCCGCCGAAGGCGTAAAGGCTCTGTCTGCACGACAAAACAGGCTTGTAGTACTCCGCAAGGCTGTTTTGTTGTGCAGACAGAGCCTTGTAGTACTCTGCAAGCCTGTTTTGTCGTGCAGGAAGACCCTTGTAGTACTCCGCAAGGGTGTTTTGTCATGCAGAAACAGCCTTGCGAGGTACCTCAGATCTGTTTTGATGGGCAGAAACCGACTTGTGAAGTACGCCCCGGCCCGCCGCAACGCCTCGGGGTGGCACCGGTAACCAAGCGGCGGGGCGATAGAACGGCGTTGCGCTACCTTTGCGGCGCTTTCCACCAACGTTTGCGCATGATTCGCACCGTCATTTTTGATATGGACGGCGTGCTGGTTGACACCGAGCCGCTGCACCACGACGCTTTTTTCCGCCACTTCGCCGAGCTGGGCCTGCGCATTTCCGATACGGAGTACGCCACGTTCCTGGGCTCGTCGACCAGCAACATGTACCAGCGCATCAAGCAGGAATACGGCCTGCGGGAAGAGGTGCCGGCCTTGGTGCAGCGCAAGCGGGAGCTGTTTGGCGTGGCCTTCGAAGCCAATACCACCCTGGAGCTGCTGCCCGGCGCCCGGGAGCTGGTGCTCGACCTCTACCAGGCCGGGGTGCCGCTGCAACTGGCGTCCTCGGCCTCGCACGAGACGATTGACCGCGTCTTCACCCGCTTCCAGCTGTACCCGTACTTCCAGAACCGCGTCAGCGGCGAGGAATTTCCGCAGTCCAAGCCCAACCCGGCCATTTTCCTGCGCGCGGCGGAGCTGGCCGGCATGCCCCCGCAAGCGTGCCTGGTCATCGAGGACTCGGCCAACGGCGTGACGGCGGCCAAGGCGGCGGGCATGTATTGCGTCGGCTACCGCAGCGCGCATTCGGGCGGGCAAGACCTGCACTTCGCCGACCACATCGTGGCGGACCTGCGGGAGCTTAGTGCCGCCAGCATTCTGGCGCTGCCGGTGGGGAGCTAAGCGCTGCGGCGGCACCGGGCCAAATGGGCCCGTGGGGCGGCGCGCCCACTCTTTTCGGGCGGCCGCGTATCTATACCCATTCACCACTGGTCCCCGTCCGCCGCATGTCCCACCGCGCGCTGAATCTGCCGGAGCTCGGCCTGCTCATCTACCTGCTGCGCGACAAGCCCGGCGCCGAGCGGCTGCTGGCCGCGCTGCACACCGTACACGTGACGGAAATTACCCCCGACGGCGTCGGCAGCCTGCGGTTTGTCAACCCCATGCCCGAGCGCCGCCTGGGCGAGAGCATTGCCACCACGCAGTTTCTGGACGAAGACGGCGTGCCCGTGCTCGTGGCGTTGTATCTGGACCGCGAAGGGGAGCTGTACGAGCTGGATTGCTGGAAAACCGACGACTCGCCGGTGCGGCGCATCCCGGCGTTTTAGGGGCCGTGCGCCGTGCCTCGGCCGGCTCAGCGCACGGCGTAGATGCGCTGCACGCGGCGGTTCTGGCCCAGCTGCTGGCTCAGAGCCGCCACGGCCTGCTCGGCGCCGCGCGGGTTGAGCAGGACCGTTTGCAGGGCCAGATTGAGTTTTTGGGCGGTGCGGCGGCACAGGCCGTTGCCACGGCTCAGGTCCAGGCACAGGTCGTTGAGCCGGGTTTCGTACACGAGCTGATCCTGCGCGTCGTAGAAGCGCACCACGGTGTGGTCACGGGTAATCAGGTTGGTTTCCAGGTTCCAGTAGCCGCCTTGCGGGACTTGCTGCGCGTGTACCAGGGCGGGCAGCAGGCAAAAGCAGGCAATGAGCAGGAGCGTTTTCATGGGGTGGGGTAGGCTAAGGGTGACACATAGGCTAGGGCGTCGGCCGCTAACCGGTACCAAGATGGCCCGCCCAAACGGCCCGCGCCGGCTTATTCGCCCTTCGATGTACGGGCAGGGAAATACGGTAGCCAGCGGGCGGCCAACGACCGGTTCGGTCGTTGGTCGATGAAGCATTGCAGTTGGTCTATTAATCAGATAACAAGCCGCTTACCTGCGGCAGAATCGGTATATTCACCGAGGCTCAACGCAAACGGTGGGTATGGCTATGGCTCAGGTAATCAACCAGACGCTACGGCAGGTGCTGCGGGCGGTAGACGAACGGAGCGGGCTGCGCCACGGGCTGTTCTGGCTGGTGGTCGGCCTGCTGGAGGCCGCGTTGCTGCGCTACAAGTGCGCGTTTGTCGACCACCTCGGGCTGGCCCTGGTGTATGCGCTGGGGCTGCTGCTGAGCTCGTACGGGCCGGCCACCTACGCGCTGCTCTACGGGGTGCTGCCCGAGCTGTGGGCCGAGCAGCCCCGCTACGGCCGTCTGCTGATCCTAGCCCTGGGGTGGCTGGGCGCGGCGTCCGTGCTGTCCTACGCCGTGTGGGCCTGGGGGCTGCTGCCGCTGCAGGCCGCTATGGTTTCCGGGCCCCTGGATAGGCAACTGGCCTTGTCGTCGGCGTTGCACGTGCCCTTGCTGCTGGTGGCCGGTGCCGCCGCCGGGCTGTGGGGCTACCGGCGCTGGCACCGCAAGGAGCTGGCCAATGAGCAGCTGCAGCAGGAAAACTACCGCGCGGAGCTGCAGCTGCTGCAAGCCCAGATTCACCCGCATTTTCTCTTCAACACGCTCAATAACCTGTACGCCCTCACGCTCCGGCAGTCGGAGGAGGCGCCGCTGGTGGTGGAGCGGCTGCGGGCGCTGCTGCATTTTGTGGTGGAGCAGGGCCACGCGCCGCTGGTGAGCCTGCGCGCCGAGCTGGCTCTGCTGCGCAACTACGTAGCCCTGGAGCAACTGCGCTACGGCCCGCGCCTGACCGTGGTGTTCGATGCTCCCGCCATGCCGCTCCACGCCGGCATCGCGCCGCTGCTGCTGCTGCCGCTGGTCGAAAACGCCTTCAAGCACGGCTCCGCCGAGCAGGTGGGGGCCGCCCGCATCGTCATTCGGCTGGGCCTGGAGCCCAACTACCTCACCTGCACCATCCACAACACGAAAAATGCCGACGCGCCCGCCATAGCTGGCGGTATTGGCCTGCGCAACGTGCGCCAGCGCCTGCAGCTGCTGTATCCCGGGCAGCATGAGCTAGGGGTGGAGGCGCTGCCCGATACATTCAGTGTGCAGCTGCGCCTGCGCCTGCGGGAGCTGGAGGCGGCCGCCGTGCCGCCCCGTCGGCGGGCCTGGCAGGTAGCGGGGCGCCGCCGGCGGCCGACCCTGTTCCGGTGGCGGGCGGCCGCGGCCAACTGGGTACCCGCATGAGCGCCGTGCTACGACACCGGGTGGTCCGGCACGGGCTGTTCTGGGCGGCAATGCTGGCCTTCTCCCTGATTATACAGCTGCCCGCGCACTGGGGCAACGGCGCCCGGATGTACGTGAGCGGCCTGTTTTTCAACCAGCTGCCGGCCTCCATGCTGGCCACGTATCCATTGCTGTACTGGCTGCTGCCCCGGTTGATGCGGCAGCCCCTGGCGTTTATGCTGCTGCTGGCCGCGTGGGTGGCCACCTGTGCCCTGCTGACGGTGCTGACCGTTATCTGGTTTGATTTTGTGGTGACGCCCGGGCTATTGCACGACCGGCCCGTGCCGGAGTTTCACCACGGCAGCTACTGGCGGCTGAACTTCACCTTCTTCATCACCGTGCTGACGGCTGGCATCGCCGTGACGGTCAAAATCACCCGCGAGTGGGAGGCGCAGCGCCGCCAGCGCCAGCGGCTGCGGCAAGAGCGCCTGCGCACGGAGCTGCAGCTGCTGAAAGCGCAGCTGCAGCCAGCGTTTCTGTTCGGCACGCTCCGCTCGCTGCACCGGCTCACGGCCGCCAAGGCGGCTGAGTCGCCGGGGGCGGTGCTGCACCTGGCCGAACTGCTGCGCTACATGCTCTACGAAAGCCCCCACGACTCCGTACCGCTGGCCGACGAAGTGGCCATGATGCAGCGCTACGTGGCCCTGGAGCAGCTCCGGCTGGGGCGCCGCGTGGAGGTGTCGCTCAACTTCAGCGGCGCGTTGGAGGACTACGTCATCGAGCCGCTGCTGCTGCTGCCGTTTCTGGAAAACGCACTCCGGCACGGCACCGCCCCCGCCCTGGAGTGCGCCTGGATCAGCCTGGATTTGGTAGTGCGCCACCACCGGCTCGAACTCAAAGTCATCAATAGCCACATGCCCGGCGCGGCGGGCTGTACCGAAGGCCCGGGTCTGCGCCGCGTGCGCCAGCGGCTGGAGCACCACTACGCCGGGCGCTACCGGCTGCAGGTATTGCCGGAGCCCGATACCTTTCTGATCATCCTGCACCTGCCGCTCGCGGCGCGGGCGCAGCTGGCCCCGGGCCGGCTGCAGTCGACGGCGGCGGCCGCCACTCTTCAGCCGCAACTGCCATGAAACTAAAGTGCTTGCTGGTCGACGACGAGCCGCCGGCCCTGGAGGTGCTGACCGCCTACGTGCGCGAAGTGGCGCACCTGGAGCTGGTGGGCACCTGCGAAAATGCCCTACAGGCCTTCGCGGCCCTGCAGCAGCAGCCCGTCGACCTGCTGTTTCTCGACATCAAGATGCCCAAGATGCTGGGCACCGATTTTCTGCGTAGCCTGCCGCACCCGCCGCAGGTCATCTTCACCACGGCCTACCGCGAGTACGCCTACGAGGGCTTCGAGCTCAGCGCGGTGGACTACCTGCTCAAGCCCGTGTCGCTGGAGCGGTTTCTGAAGGCCGTGGCCAAAGCCACCAAAACCGAGGCGCCGCCCGCGCCCGCCGAAGCCCCGGCCGGGCCCAACCCCGATGCTTTCCTGTACTTCCGCATCGACCGGAAGATGGTGAAAGTGGTGCTGCGCGAGGTGCTGTACGTGGAGGGCCTGAAGGACTACGTGAAGATTCACTGCGCCGCGGGCCCGGCGCTGGTGGTCAAGCAAACCATCAACAGCATGGAGGAAAAGCTTTCGGCCAGCAATTTTCTGCGGGTCCACCGCTCCTTCATCGTCGCCCTCGACAAAGTGCGCACCTACAGCCCGAGCCACCTGGAAGTAGCCGGGCAGGAGGTACCCATCGGGCGCATGTACCGCCAGCAGGTCGGCGAGGTATTGCGCTGACCTGCTGGCTTCGCTCACTTACTTGCACTGGTCCTTGCGGCGCGTGTCAATGACGTAGGCAATGCGCCAGCCGGCGGCCAGCTTTACCAGCTGAAACGAGTTGTAGCCGCAGTGGCTGAACTTGCCGTCGAGGTAAAACTGGTACGGCGTCCACGCACTGGCCAGACCGGCGTCGACGAGCACCTGCTCGAAGCGGATTCGCTCGTCCCACACGTCCTTGTGCGGCGTGCCCACGGCTTTCAGGAAGTCCTTCGGGTTTTCGGTCAGCACCTGCGTGGTGCCGCCGCGGGTACTGATGGTCTGGAGCACCACGCTGGGGGCCAGCGAGCTGCGCACCAGGGCGCTGTCGCCCTTGCGCATGCCGTCGAAGAACGTGTTGATGGTTTTCCGGACAGCTTCGGTTTCGGCGGCCGGGGCTTGGGCCAGGGCCGGCGCGCTGAGCAGCAACAGGCAGGGGAGTAGCAGGTGTTTCATGGGCCGTTGGGGCGGGAGAGTTGGATGGAAAAGTAACACGCCCGGCGGGCTCGGTTGCACGCACCGACCGTAGGTAGCACCGGCAATAGAGCCGCTCATCGCGGCCAGCCCGTTGGGCCCGCTTGCGCCTGGTTTTCGCCGGGTTTGGGGCCAGCTTTTCCCGGCTGACTTACCGTTTGCGGGCAACTATCCACCCGCCGCGGCTGTTACCCCATAGTCAACGATAGTGGCCGGCGCGCAGCGTTTTGCTACCTTCGTTGCTTTCCCGCAGCCGCTAACCTTTCGCCTCTATGCGTACCAAAGGCTTGTTCGATTTCGGTCCGGTGTTCGGTTATTTCTTCCGCAAGAAAGACCCGAACCGCCACACCAACTTCAACCTGCGCACCATGCATACGATCAATAAAATATCGATGCTGATGTTCCTGGCGGGGTTGATTTTCATGCTGTTTAAGTTCGTCATCCTGCGCTAAGCCGCCGGAAGCTGGACGTATTTCCTTGCCTAAGCCTGTCGGCCCCACGCGCCGACGGGCTTTGCCGTTTTTACCGTTGGCCCGGGCTTTTCGTCGGCTGGGGCGTGCCGCCCATCGGCCGCCGTAGCGCCCGGTTTTCACTTACCTAATGACCTCAAAGACCACGGGCCACGGCGGCCTGATTCTGCTCCTGGGCCTGCTCACGGCCTTCGGCCCGATGAGCATCGACATGTACCTGCCGGCCTTCCCGACCATCGCCCGCGAGTTTGGCGTGCCGATTTCGGCGGTGCAGTTCACCCTGGCTTCCTACAACATCGGCATTGCCCTCGGGCAGCTCGTGTACGGGCCGCTGTCGGACCAGCTCGGGCGCAAGGGCAGCCTGCTGGCCGGCATGCTGATTTACGCCCTGGCTGCCATGGGCTGCGCCTTCGCCCACAGCGTGGATCAGCTGGTGCTGGTGCGCGCCCTGCAGGCCGTGGGCGGCTGCGCGGGCATGGTGCTCACGCGCGCCATCGTGCGCGACCGGTTTCAGGGCAACGAGTCGGCCGGGGTGTTCAGCATGCTCATGCTCATCATGGGCGTGGCGCCCATTCTGGCGCCCACCGTGGGCGGCCTCATCCTGGCCCACCTGCACGACTGGCGCTTTATCTTCTGGCTGATGGCTGGGCTGGGCTTCACGGCCCTGCTCAGCATCTTCCTGAGCCTGCCCGAAACGCTGCCGGCCGAGCGGCGCAACCCCGTGGCGCTGCGCAACTCCTTCCGCACCTACGGCCGCCTGTTGCAGGACCGCGAATTTGTGGGTTACGCGCTGGCCGCCGGCATGGTGCAGGGCGGCATGTTCACCTACATCACCGGCTCCTCGTTCGTGTTTATGAAGCTGTTCGGCCTCAGCGAGCAGCAATTCGGGTTACTCTTCGGGCTGAACGCCTGCGGCATCATCGGCGCCTCGCAGCTCAATAACCTGCTGCTGCGCCGCTTCACCTTCGATGAGATTCTGCGCGCGGTGGTGCGGTTTTACGCGGGCGCGGCCGCCGTGCTACTGCTGATGGCCTACACGGGGTGGTTTGGCATTTATGGCATCGGTGTGCCGCTGTTCTGCGCCGTGGCCTGCGTGGGCCTGGCCGTGCCCAATGCCACCGCCGGCGCCATGTATCACCACGGGCAGCAGGCCGGCAGCGCTTCGGCCCTCATGGGTACGCTCATGTACAGCTGCGGCGCCGTGGCGGCCATCACCGTCAGCGCCCTGGCGGCCGAGTCGGCACTGCCGATGGCCGGCACGCTGGCGGCCTGCGCTGCGGCCGGGTTGCTGATTCAGACCTTGATGCTGCGCAAACCTGCCACGGCCACCGCGCCCGCGGCCGTTTAGCTTGGCTGGGGGCGGCCGGGCTCCGGCACCTCGCCGCTTGTCGGTTGCTCCTGGTGCTCCTCCATAGCGTCGAGCACGCGCTCGGGGTGCACGTCTTGGGCCAGCTCATCGATTTCCGGGTCGTGGGCGGCGGCAATGTCCATCTTCTTGGCCATGGCCGTCACCAGCACCACCAGGCGCGTCACCTCGTGTTCGGTCAGCAGACTGATTTGCAGGTCCAGATCGGCGCGCTTATCAGCCTGAACCGCCATCCGGTTTTGGCTGATCAGCACGAAGGTGGAGAGGAAAATGGCTTCGACCGACGCCACCATGGCCAGCACCACGAAGGACTTATCGAACGGGGGCAGCCCCAGCCAGCCCAGGTTCCAGACAACCCAAAGGCCGAACAAGGCCAAGTGAATGAAGACGAAGGCCATGCTGCCGGTAAAGCCCGTGACGGTATCGGCCAGGCGGTCTTGCCAACGCTTGCGCTGCTCGTCGGCCCGCTGCCGCTGCAGCAGCGCCTCGATGTTGCGCTGCACCACGCGCGCCATGTTCGGCTGGCTGTCGTCGGGAGTGGCTGGGGGCTGGTGGGCGGAGTTCATACGTGGGGGATAGGTTATGCCCTGGAGTGTACGGGAATAAGAGAAATTGAAGCTGGGCAGTGTTTCATATGTGGCTAGCTGCGAGTTGGATAGGATAATACTCGGGTCGGCCTTGAGCCGGCCGGTAGCTCCGGTTGGCTTTCGAGCTGGTTTGCTACCTTGCCGCCGTAGTTTCACCGCCGCCATGAACATCGAAGAACTCCGCGACTACTGCCTCACCAAGCCCGGCACCACCGAAGAGACGCCGTTTGGCCCCGACACCTTGGTATTTAAAGTCGGCGGCAAAATCTACGCCCTCACCAGCATCGACGACTACGGCAGCGTCAACCTCAAGTGCGACCCGGACCGCGCCGAGCAGCTGCGCGAGCAGTACGACTTCGTGGTGCCCGGCTACCACATGAACAAAAAGCATTGGAACACCGTGCTCATCGGCACCGGCATCACGGTGCGGCTGCTGCAGGAGCTCATCGATCATTCCTACGACCTGGTGCGCGCCTCGCTGCCCAAGGCCGTGCGCGAGGAGCTGGCCGCCGCCGAAAACGAGCTGTAGGGCAAGACCCAAGCAAACTGGCGTCGCCGCGGGGTGAACATTGCCACAACCAGCGCGGTTACACCAGCAATTGGGCCGGGCCCGCACGTTTTTTCTGCCGTCATGCAAATCAGTAGCCGCTTTTCCGTCGCCGTGCACGTGCTGTCGCTGCTGGCCATGTACCAGCCAACCGACGCGCCGCTGACCTCGGAACGCATGGCCGGCAGCGTCAATACCAACCCGGTGGTCATCCGCCGCATCCTGGGGCAGCTGAAAAAGGCTGGCCTAGTGGAAGTACGCCCCGCCGCCGGCGGCACCTTTCTGACCCGGCAGCCCGCTATCATCAGCCTGCTCGACGTGTACCGGGCCGTGGAAGTGGTGGAGGCCGGCCGTCTGTTTGGCATGTCTGAAAAGCCCAACCCGGCCTGCACGGTGGGGCGCTACATTCAGTCGGCTCTCGACGTGACGCTGCAACGCGCCCAAACCGCGCTGGAGCAGGAACTGGCGGGCGTGAGCCTGCAGCAGGTAACGGTGGATATTGCTGCCAAGGCCGCCGTGGGAGCCGGCTAAATTTTTTTGTCGCTTATTGTAACAATAGCGGTTACAGTAGGTTCTTGCCCTACAAAACCATCTAATTCCTAACTCCATGAAAATTGCTCTCATCGGTGCCACCGGCTTTGTCGGTTCCAACCTGCTGCGTGAAGCTCTGCAGCGTGGCCACCAGGTCACGGCCATCGTGCGCGACCCCGGCAAGCTCGCCGCCGAGCAAAACCAGAACCTGACGGTGGTGCAAGGCGACGTGAACCAGCCGGCGGAGCTGGCCGAGCAGCTGAAAGGCCACGACGTGGTCCTCAACTCCTTCAACGCCGGCTGGACCAACCCCAACCTGTACAACGACTTCCTCAGCGGCTGCCGCACCATTGAGCGGGCCACTGAGCAAGCCGGCGTGCCGCGCCTGCTGGCCATCGGCGGGGCCGGCAGCCTCTACATCGGCGAGCAGCAACTGGTGGACGGCCCGCAGTTTCCGGCCGAATACAAGCCCGGGGCCACCGCCGCCCGCGACTACCTGGGCGAGCTGCGCCAAAACCAGACGTTGGACTGGACCTTCTTCAGCCCGGCCATCGAGATGCACCAAGGCATCAGCACCGGCCGCACCGGGCAGTACCGCCTCGGCACCGAAAATCCGGTGTTCAACGAGGAAGGCCGCAGCATTCTTTCCGGCGAAGACTTGGCCGTAGCCGTGCTCGACGAGGTGGAAAAGCACCAGTTCAGCCGCCAGCGCTTCACGGCAGCGTATTAAGTCAGTCCTAAAAAGGCCCTCATGTCGAGCATGTTGCGCCTCAAGCAAGGGACCGAGGCAGCGTGCCGGCTAGTATTTGCTCGTTGAGGTTACTCTCAGACGTCCGCTCGCGAGATGTTTCGACCAACTCGACATGAGTTCGGTAGACAATAAAAAGCCCGCTGGTCGAAAACCAGCGGGCTTTTACGTGCCTGATGGGCAGCGGTCCTTACACCACCACGTTCACCATGCGCCCGGGCACCACAATGACCTTCTTGGCCGGCTTGCCTTCGGCGAAGCGGGCCAGAATATCCGTAGCGCGCACGGCTTCCTCGATTTCGGCGGCGGTAGCGGAGGCGGCAAACTGCATCTGCTCGCGCACCTTGCCGTTGATGGCCACCGGGTAATTCACCGTGTCCTCCACCAGGTAAGCCTCGTTGAACTCGGGGAAAGGCGCGGTGCTCAGCGAGCCGGCTTCGTGGCCCAGGGCTTCCCACAGCTCTTCCGCGAGGTGCGGGGCGTAGGGCGAGATAAGCACCACGAGCGGCTCCAGGATGGCGCGCTTGCGGCAGTTCAGCGCCGACAGCTCGTTGACGCAGATCATAAAGGTGCTGACCGAGGTGTTGAACGAGAACCGCTCAATGTCCTCCTGCGCCTTCCGGATGGCCTTGTGCAGGGCCTTCAGCTCGGCCGGCGTGGCCGGTTCGTCCGTCACGGCCCAGTCGCGGTCCTCGGGGTAGAACAGGCGCCAGAGCTTACGCAAGAAGCTCAGTACGCCGGTCATGCCCTGCGTATTCCAGGGCTTGTATTGCTCCAGGGGGCCGAGGAACATCTCGTGCAGGCGTAGGACGTCGGCCCCAAAGCGCTCCACTAAGTCGTCGGGCGAGGCCACGTTGAAGCGATTCTTCGACATCTTCTCCACTTCCCAACCACAGACATAACGGCCGTCGTCCTCTAAAATAAACTCGGCCGAAGCATAGTCAGGGCGCCACTTACGGAAAGCTTCCGGGTCGAGTACGTCGTTTTCAACGATGCTAATGTCCACGTGCAAGGACGTAGTATCGTACTGGTCTTTCTTGCCGAGTGAAACGAACTTATTCGTGCCGTTGATGCGGTACACAAAGTTCGAGCGGCCCAAAATCATGCCCTGGTTGATGAGCTTCTGGAAGGGCTCTGCGGCAGTGACCAGGCCCAAATCCTTCAGGAACAGATGCCAGAAGCGGGAGTAGAGCAGGTGCCCGGTGGCGTGCTCGGCACCGCCCATGTACAGGTCTACGTTGTGCCAGTACTGCTCGGCTTCTTCGCCCACAAACCGCTCGTCATTCTTCGGGTCCATGTAGCGCAGGTAGTACCAGCTGGAGCCGGCCCAACCGGGCATGGTGCTCAGCTCGAAGTCGAACTGCCCGCGGTACTTCCAGTCCTGGGCGCGGCCCAGCGGCGGCTCGCCGGTTTCGGTGGGCTTGTACTCGTCGATTTCGGGCAGCACCAGCGGCAGATCCTCCTCGGCCACCCCGAAGGCCATGCCGTCGCGGTAATAGATGGGAATCGGCTCGCCCCAGTAGCGCTGCCGGCCGAAGATGGCGTCGCGCAGGCGGTAATTGACCTTGCCCGTGCCGATGCCCATTTCCTCCAAGCGGCCAATGGCCGCCTGAATGGCGGGCTTCACGTCGAGGCCGTTGAGGAAGTCGGAGTTGAAGATGCGGCCTTCCTTGGCCACGTAGGCCTCGCCGGCCGCTTCGTCGTAGCCTTCCACCACCGGCACGATGGGCAGGGAGAAGTGCTGGGCGAAGGCGAAGTCGCGGGTGTCGTGGGCGGGCACGGCCATGACCACGCCGGTGCCGTAGCCGGCCAGTACGTAGTCGGCTACCCAGATGGGCAGCGGCTCCTGGGTGAACGGGTGCAGGGCGTAGGCGCCGGTGAATTCGCCGGTGATGGTTTTCACGTCGGCCATCCGGTCGCGCTCCGAGCGGTTCTTGGCATACTCCACGTACTTCTGCACTGCTTCGCGCTGCTCGGCGGTGGTCAGCACGTCGATCAGCTCCGACTCCGGCGCCACGGCCAGGTACGATACGCCGAACAGGGTGTCCGGGCGGGTGGTAAACACCGTCAGCGGCAGCTCGGGGTGGTTCTGCACGTCGAAGCGCACCTCGGCACCCACGGAACGGCCAATCCAGTTGCGCTGCATTTCCTTCACCGCGTCGGGCCAGTCGATGGTGTCGAGGCCCTGGAGCAGACGCTCGGCGTAGGCGGTGATGCGCAGGTTCCACTGGGGCATCAGGCGGCGCTCCACCGGGTAGCCCCCGCGCTCCGATACGCCGTCCTTCACCTCGTCGTTGGAGAGCACCGTGCCCAGCTGCGGGCACCAGTTCACGTAGGTTTCCGACTGGTAGGCGAGGCGGTAGGGGTGCACGGCGGCCACTTTCTGGGCCTCGGTCATCATCTGCCACTGACCGGCCGAGAAGTCGTGCACTTCTTCCGCGTCGCACACGGCGCGCACGTCCTGGGAGCCCTCAGCGGCAAACTTCTCCTGCAGGGTGCGGATGGACTCGGCCTTGTTCGTGTCGAGGTTGTACCACGAGTTGAACAGCTTGAGGAAAATCCACTGGGTCCACTTATAGTAATTGGGGTCGGAGGTGCGTACCTCGCGCGACCAATCGTAGCTGAAACCCAGCAGGTTGAGCTGCCGGATGTAGGTTTCGATGTTCTTCTCCGTGGTCAGGGCCGGGTGTTGACCGGTCTGGATAGCGTACTGCTCCGCCGGCAGGCCGAAGGAGTCGAAGCCCATGGGGTGCAGCACGTTGAAGCCGCGGTGGCGCTTGTAGCGCGACACGATGTCGGAGGCAATGTAGCCCAGCGGGTGGCCCACGTGCAGCCCGGCCCCGGAGGGGTACGGGAACATGTCGAGCACGTAGTACTTGGGCTTATCGGAGTGGTTTTGGGCGCGAAAAGTCTGGTTCTGTTGCCAGAACTGCTGCCACTTTTTCTCTATCTCCTGCGGTCGGTAGCCGGGCATAGGGCGGTTAGTCTATTGCTGAAACCGCGAAGTTAGGCCTTTGGACCGCGTTTGGTGTAGAAATTCTACGCAGGATAGCGCGTACGGGCGTGGATTTTCTGCGCCAAAATTCACACCCTGCCCCAGCGCTGGGTCAGCAGTACCAGTTCACCGATATCCTTAATGGGGCCGCGGTAGAGCACGTCGGGGCTATACAGGTCGCCGGACGACAGCTCCACGTCCTGCTGGGCGTCGAAGGGCACGAACACGCGCAGCGAACCGGCGGGCGTGAGCCGTACGTACAGGTCGCCGCCGGTGTAGCAGGTGCCGGCCGGCACGTAATCGGCGTACAGAAAGCCGGCCTGTTCCAGCTCGTCGTGCGTCATGTGGGCAGGGAAAAAGTGCGGGCAGCGTCGAGCAGGGTGGGCACAATGGTCGGTAGCAGGGCCGACGAATCCGTCAGGCGGGCACGGGCGTGGTCGCCCACGTGGGTAAGCACTAGGTTGCGCCCGGCGTGGCTCAGGGCTTCGTGGTAGGCCAGCAGCAGGTCCACGGCCTCGGCCGAGGGTTGCTGGCACAGGCTGCAGTCGACCCACACGGCGGGCTTGTTGCTGCGGGCGGCGCGGTGCAGGGCGCGCTCCAGCGGTATTTCGGCGCCGATATCGGCTATTTCGCGCAGCACCAGCAGGTAGCTGTCCGGTAATTGTTCACGGTAGACTTCCAACATGTTTTCCAACCCATTGATGAACAGTACAAAACTATCCATTCGGGCCGGGCAGGTACACCGCGTAAATACGCGAAATGGCAGGGCGTAACTACTGATTTTACCCCGAAATAACCCTTCAGGGGCGCGCGGGCGTGCCAAATACGGTCGAGTAGATTCCGTACAAATAGCCCCTTAAAACCCGTAAAAATGCGGTATGGGGCCCCTGCAGCGTGTGTGACCTTTGTGCTGAGCAGGCCGCCCGTCAAATGCGGCAACTGGTACGACTTCAGGTGTGGGGTCGTACCGTGACGGGTGGTCTGCTTTTTTTATTGCCCCGGGCCCAAGGCCAGCGGGTCGTGGCCGTCCCAGGTGCCGGTGGTGCGCAGCACCCGAAAGCGGGCAAATAACTCCTCCGAGTACCAGCGCTCCTGCCGCGTGCGGCGCACCACGTCCTGGTGCCGGCCGTCGTGCTGCGCGCCGTAGGCGTACTGCCGCATCAGCGCCGCCGACTCCCACACGCTGAACGTGGCCTGGCGGATAACCGGCAGCTCGCCCAGCCCAATGGCGGCCAGCAGGCCCGGTGCCTGCGCCACGGCCCGGCTCACCGGCGGCACGGCCTGCCAGAAGCTCCAGGCGCGCAGCAGCCGAATGCTGGCCCGGGTAAGTACCGCGACCGGGCCGTCGGCGGTTTTCGGTGCGGCCTCGCCGGTGAAGGGCGCTTGAGCATCCCAGGCACCATGGGCCTGCAGCGGTTCGAGGTAGGCCGTCCACGTTTCCTCGGCGCGTTGCTGGTAATCCTGCCACGCGGGGTGCGTAGCAAAGAACTGCTCCGCAGTGGCCGCATCGTCCCACACCGCCAACAGGCCGTAGCGCTGCAGGTTGGGCCGCAGGCCAAAGTCAAAACCCGAGCCCAGCAGCTTGTGAAAGCGAAGCCCCGTCACGCGCTTGAGCTGCGGCGGCACGGTGCCCATGCGGGCCAGGGCCCAGCGCCGGTGGGCGGGCCGCACGGTGATGATGGTAAGCGTGGTGAGCGACAAAGTGAGCGGCAGGAAAGGCGGGGAGAATACAACAAAGAAAGGGACGGAATGGCTTCCGTCCCTTGCGTGCTGCGGCCGGGTGGAGCCGGTTAGCGGGTTTTTACCTGCGCGTGCTGGTTCACGTCGTCGTCCTTGCTCTTTTCGCCGGTGGCCACGGCGCGGGCGTAGGCGTAGGCGCGGCTGAGGATAGAGCTGGGCGAATCCCAGTATTCGGCTTTCTCGACGACGATTTTCAGGATGCGGATGCTCGGATCATCTTTGCCCTTGGGAAACCAGGCGCGCATATCTTCCGACCAGAGCTCTGAGATTTTGGCTTGGTCGTGGTATACCGAGGCCGTGCCCGTGACGGAAGCGTACACGTTGTCGCTGGGGTTGGCGTAGCTCAGGTTCACGCTCGCGTCGCGGCGTACTTCGAACACCTTGGCCGAGTCGGCATCGGTGAAAAACAGCAGCGAGCCGTCGTGGTCGGGCTTGAGCGTGTACATCGGGCGCGAGTGCAGCTGGTGTTGCTCATCGGCGGTGGTGAGCATGGCGATGCGCACGTCCTTGATTTTCTCGAACAGTTTGGACAGATCGTGGGTGACGGGCGTTTGTTCAGAAGCCATGAGAGCGGGTGTTTGGTGTGGAATCAATGGAATAAGGAGTACCGGGGCTTACGGGCCGCGCGGCGGCGGGGTTGGGCACCGGTCATAACTATTGGTAGGATAACATGGTATTGGAAGGCAAAAACCACCCAGCGCTGCCTGTGCGGCCCGGAGCCTTGCTCCGCCTGCCATGGCCTGCGCAAAGCGTAGTGCGCACTACTACTTTCCCCTCGTGAATTTTCTCGCCCACCTCGTTCTTTCCGGCCCCGACGATGCCGACCGGCTCTTCGGCAACTTCGCGGCCGAAGCCGTGCGCGGCCGCGCGGCCGTGGCTGCTTACCCGCCCGCCGTGCAGCGCGGCATCCGCCTGCACCGGCTCATCGACTCGTTTACCGACGCTCATCCCGTGGTGCGCCGCAGTACGGCCCGTCTGCGCGCCGCCGGCTTGGGCAAGTGGGCGGGCGTCGCGGCCGATGTGGGCTACGACCACCTGCTGGCCCGCGACTTCGCCCGCTACCACTACAACCCCGCCGAGCCACTGCCCGCCTTTGCCCAGCGCATGTACGCCCTGATCGAGGACCGCCGCGCCGAGCTGCCGGAGCGGCTGCAGCACATGTTTGAGCACATGCGCCAGCACGACTGGCTGACGGGCTATGCGTACCCGTTGGGGTTGGAAAGGTCGCTGCTGGGGCTGAGCCGGCGCGTACCGGGCGCGGCGGTATTGGCCACGGGCGCGGCCGCTTTTCTGACGGAGCTGCCAGCCTACGAGGCAGACTTCGCCGAATTCTGGCCCGAACTGCAGGCAGCGGTGCAAGCGGCGGATTAAGTTACCGCAGGGGGCTCCCTGTCTGCCATACTAACTCATATTACGCACCAAAGCCGGAGCGGCAAGGCCCCGGCTTTGGTGCGTGGAGTATCCACAGGTGTTTAGCGCGAGTAGAAGATTTCAAACTCGATGTGTTCACCGCCCGAGGACGTAGGCTGAATGTACCCGAGCTGCAGGCGCTTGTCCGTCAGGTCGTTGATGGTGAGCTGGCGTTGCACCGACGATTGGGGATACGTCAGCATGAGCAGATTGCCATTGCGGGTGTAGCTATACGGAGCCGTGGTAGTGCCCTGCAAGCTGCCGTTGTCGGTAAACGTCGTGGCGTCGATGGTGAGCGTGGTGCCGGGATTGGTCAGCAGCCTGCCCGAGGTAATGGCGGTGTGCGAGGCGCTGTAGCTGACGTAGTGCAGGCTGTCGGCGCGCCACCGGCCTTCCAGGGCCGGCTTGGGGTCGGCGCCCGACTTCTTGTCGCAGCTGGAAAGAAGAGGAGCAAGGGCGCTGCATAGCAAGGCGGTGGCCAGGTAAATGCGGTTCATGTACAGGCAGAAAGTGGATGGTAACTAACTGGGCGCAAACATAGGCGTAGGCTTGGTAAATTCCAGCTGGGGCGGGAAGTCGTTAGTTTGCCGGCTCGTAGCTATAATCGGTCCCATTGCCTTGTGTTGCACGACCAAGCGGGTCGGCGTCAGCGCCAGAACCGTGGAGGGCGCTGGGTATTACCGGCCTCCACGTCGAGGGTGAGCAGAACAGGTGGCGAAAAAAGGCTGCGGCTGCTGGGCTGGTACTGTTACGGGCATAAAAAAACGGGACCGTAAAGTCCCGTTTTTCAGATTGGCTAGGCCAGGTTGGCTTAGTGGTGATGCCCACCGGCGCCGTGTACGTGGCCGTGGTCGAGCTCCTCGCGGGTGGCGTCACGCACGTCCACCACTTGGCCGTCGAAGTGCATGGTCATGCCAGCCAGCGGGTGGTTGAAGTCCATTTTCACGGTGTCGTTGCCCACGTACACCACTTTGCCTTGCAGGTGGTTGCCGTGGTTGTCGGACATGGGCAGGTAGTTGCCGATCTGCAGCATTTCCGGGTCGGATTGGCCGTCGACTTCGAACACCTGCTTGGGCAGGTCCACCAGCGCGTCCTGATCGTATTCGCCGTAGCCTTGCTCAGGCGAAAGGGTGAAGCTGAAGGAGTCGCCGGGCTGTTTGCCCTGCAGCTGCTGCTCAAACTCCTCGGGCAGGCCGCTCATGCCGAACAGGAACACCATCGGCGAGTCGGCTTCGGCCTTTTCCACGAGCTGTTTTTCTTGCTCGTCGTTGGTAACGCTCAGGTCGTAGGTCAGCGTCACGACCTTTTGATCTGCAATCTGCATGGGTTCGGGGGGAGGAATAAGGAAAACAATGGCAAGTAAGGTAAAATAACGCGCCGGCCGCCGGTTTGTTCGATTGGGGCCGAAATGCGGTAGTTCGGGCAGCCGCCGGTTGCACTGGCAGTCATTGCGAGCGAAGCGCGGCAATCCTTCCTCTCGTGGCACGACAGCCCAACCCACGCTGACCGAAAAGCCATCAGAAGGAAAACAGCACCGCCCGAACCTGGGGTTACCGGTTTCGGGCGGTGCGTATTGTGGCGTCGTACTTCTAGAGGACGGATTGCTTCGGCTGCGCCTCGCAATGACAGCGGGGCGAGCCGGCGGCTTTCCTACAAATCCTGAAATTCCCAGGCCGTGCGGTAAGCGCCGATGTCTTCCACGTAGTTCACAAACTCGCGGTAGAAAGCGTTGCTGCTCAGCGTGGCCGAGTCGCCGGTCATCAGCAGCTTGCGCCTGGCGCGGGTCATGCCTACGTTCATGCGGCGGATGTCGGCCAGAAAGCCGATGTCACTGGCTGCGTTCGAGCGGGTGAGGGTGATGGCAATGATGTCGCGCTCCTGGCCCTGGAAGGAGTCGACGGTACCGATGCTGAGCTGGCGCTTGTTCTGCAGCTCCAGCAGCTCGGGTATCTCGTCGACGCGGTCTTTGAGGTAGTTGATTTGGGCCCGGTAGGGAGCAATAATGCCGATGCTCAGCGGCTGCTGCTCGTGGTCCTCGGGGTGGTAGTCCTGCAGCAGCTCCACCAGGCGGCGCAGCAGCAGGTCGGCTTCCTCGGGGTTGGCCACCGAGGGCGAGTCGAGGATGCCCAGCTCGGAGAAGCCGCAGCCGGCCGTGTCGATAAACTCCACCGCGCCGGGCTCGGGCGGGAAGCGCAAATCGAAGGCGTGCAGGTCGGCGCGGCGCACGCGCTCATCGGCCGCGAGGCGCCCGCCGTAAAACTGGTCCGAAGAGAAGCGCATGATGTCTTCGTGCATGCGGTACTGTACTTCGAGCATCCTGGCCGTTTCGGGCTGGCGGGTGATGCACTTCTCGAACAGCGTCTCGCGCAAGCCCTGGGCCGCGGCCTTTTCGCTTTTGACGGTGGGCGGCAGCTGGCAATGGTCGCCGGCCAGCACCACGCGCTCGGCTTTCGTTATCGGAATCCAGCAGCCAGGCTCCAGGGCCTGGGCGGCCTCGTCGATAAACACCGTTTCGTAGGTGAGGTGGCGGATGGCGCGGTTGGCGGCCCCCACGAGCGTGCAGGTAATCACCTGCACCTTGTCGAGCAAGTCTTCGGTGATGTACTTTTCGAGCTGGTCCGACTCCTGCAGCATTTGGTGGGCCTGCTCCTTGAGGTGCTGGCGCTGCTGCCGCTCCTCCCAGCCGAAGTTGCGCTTGAACTTGCCCGCTTCCTCGCGGTATTGCTCGGCCGTCTGGCGCAAGGATTTCAGCTCCGGGTAGTGCTTGTGGGCCATAACCTGCGCATCGAGCGTGTGCTCCAGCAATAGATCCGACACCCGCGAGGGGTTGCCCATGCGGATGACGTTGACGCCGCGCTCGGCCAGCTTTTCGGTGAGCAGGTCTACGGCCGTGTTCGAAGGCGCGCACACCAGCACCCGCCGCTCCCGGCGGATAGTTTCCAGGATGGCCTGCACCAGCGTGGTGGTTTTGCCGGTGCCGGGCGGGCCGTGGATGATGGCCACGTCCTTGGCCGCCATAACTTGCTGCACCGCCGCCAGCTGCGAGGCGTTGAGCGGGTTGGGGTAGTAGAGCTTCTCGGTCTGGGCCTCAGTCTTGAACTCGGCCGGACGGTGGCCCAGCAGGGTGTCGCGCAGCTCCTGCAAGCGGCCAAAGGCGCCCTGCACCTTCTGCAGAGCGTACTCCATTTCGCGGTAGCTGACCTCGTCGAAGGTCAGGTCGATGCCGAGCTTGCCCTCGTCAATCCAGTCGGGCAGGTCTTCCTTGTTGGTGGCCAGCGTGATTTTATTGCGGCGCACCGACGTCACCACGCCCGAGAGCATGGGCTTGTCGGAGCCGGCGCGGCCGGGGATGTTACCGAAGATGGCGGCGTTCTTGCCGACCTGGAACAGGTGCAGCTGCTGGCTCTGCCCGGCGGGGCGCTCCAGCTCCAGCACCAGCTTGCCGCCGAAGCCGATGTCTTCCTTCGTGATTTTGATCGGGTACCAGGTCAGGCCGCGGTGCACGCGCTCCGAGATGGTGCTCTTGGCGTTGCGCAGGCGGTATTGCTCCAGGTCCTCCTGTTGCTCCAGCTTCAGCAATGCCTGGACGCGGCGGAGTTCTTCGTAAACGGAGTCGGTAGGGGTATGGGGGGCGGTTTCGGCCAACTTCTTCGGGCTTCTGAATGCTAGGTAGTAAACCAGTTCAACACGCGTTGAACGGCAAACGTGCGGCCGAAGGTCGGGGAGAAATAGTAAATGCTGTGAAAGGCGAGAAAGTAACTCGGGGCGTTTGAATTAAGGCACTTGCTGAAATACGGCGAAAACCTAAACCCGTCTTTCGACACGCACTACTCTGGTTGCCACGATAAAGTCACCGACTCTTCTATTGGGATTGAACAACGTGAACAGCACCTCAATGGGCCACAAGCAAATGGTAAGATTTCTAACGAAACACCTGATTGCAGAAGCTGGCTCTCCGGTTGTGTTGTCGACTACTTGCAGCTTGAGCAACCTCTTGGCAAGGCTTTTCCCCTGGAAACTGTCTTTGAGCGCGTAAATCAAAAATAGGCCAAGAAATATGTAGTTCGAAGTAGACTCGTGAGTAGAGGCTCTGGTATCTGAATTTGAATAAGTGGCAATAGGCACAAGCAGGACGCAAACGATGGCATGATCTAGTAGCATGGAAGCTAGTCGTACGCGAGTGCCAAGGGGCCGGCTTTCGAGGGTCATATCACAGAAATTATAGCCCGTAGATCAAGCTTGGGGCCAAGCGGGGCCCGCTATTTTCTGGCAAGTCTGGTCAACAAGTCAATCCATCACAGCCCAGCATTCAGCAGCCGCGGCCCGGTACCGAGGTATCGGGCCGCCGCCTTATTTGGCGGCGGGTTCCTGCCGGATGACTTGACCGCCTTTCATCACGAAGCGCACGTTTTCCAGGGCGGTGATGTCGCTCAGCGGGTCGCCGTCCACGGCGATGAGGTCGGCGGCGAAGCCTGGTTCGAGGGCGCCGATTTTGGTTTTCAGGCCCAAGAGTTCGGCCCCGTTCAGGGTGGCGGCCCGGATAATCTCCAGGGGTTTCATACCGGCCGCGGCGTAGGCGCGAAACATCTGCAAACTGGCTTGGCCGCGGGTTTTGCCGGGCAGTTGGTAGTACTCGTCGGAGCCGGCCGCGATGCGCACGCCCGCTTTCAGGGCCCGGGCCAGGCGCTGGTTGTTGCGGGCGGCAAACGTGCGGGCGCCTTTTTCATAGCCCTGGCGCTGTTCGGGCGTGGCCGTGGCTGGGGGATGAAACGCCGTGAGGTAAAATTCGGGCGGGTAATCGGTGGGCACCAGAAAAATCTGCTTGGCGGCCATCAGCTTCAGCACGTCGTCGGGGATGGTGTAGGCGTGCTCGATGGAGTTGACGCCGGCCTGGGCTGCGAGGCGCGTGGCCTCGTCGCCGATGGCGTGGGCCGCCACGGTCTTGCCCTGCCGGTGGGCTTCTTCCACGATGACCTGCAACTCGGCGAGCGACAGTGTCTGCGACTCATTATTCACGATGACTTTGATACAGTCGGCCCCGTCGTAGAGGGCTTGGCGTACGGCCCGGCGGCCCTCTTCCACGCCGCTGACGGCCACGTATTCCTGAGCTACCAGCGCCTGCGCCTCCGGGGTGAGGCGCCCAAACTGGCCGCCGACCGGCGACAGTGCCCGGGTGGAAGCCACGATGCGCGGCCCCACCACCTGCCCCTGGTTGATGGCGTCGCGCAGGGCTACGTCGCCGTTGAGGCCGCTGTTACCCAGGTCGCGCACGGTGGTGAAGCCCGCTTCGAGGTCCTCGCGGCCCATGGCGGCCCCCAACAAGGCCCGGCGCGCCGTATTCATCGAGGCCACCGTCACCAGCATGTTAGCCTCGTCGCCGCCCAGCTCGGGCTGGTAATTTTGCAGCAGGTGGGTGTGGGCATCAATCAAGCCGGGCAGCACCAGGGCGTTGCCCAAATCGATGGTTTCGGCTCCGGCGGGGATGGCCACGTTGGTACCCGCCTGTAAAATGGTGCGGCCCTGCACCAGTACCACGCCGTTGGGCAGGACCCGGCCGGTGCGCACGTCCAGCAAGCGGCCGCACTTTATCGCGCGAACCGGCGCGGCAGCGGAGGATTGGGCATGAGCTGCTGGCACTTGGCTCAGCAGCAACAAGCCGACACAACCTGGCAGCACACGTTTTAGGGAAAACAGAAGTTTGCGCATTCGGCAAAGTACCGCAAAATCTGCCGCCCTTAGGCCCACTTATAGGCTCATAAGCTCCTTTAAGCCCTCTTTTAATGATGCCGGCTGCCGGCCCAGCACCTCAGCTAGCTCCGGCGTGGCGGTGCTTTCCTGCCCGTGCTTGATATCGGTCATGAAGCCCAGCGAGAGGTTTACCACGAACTCGGGCAGGCCGCGCGCTTTCATGCCGGCCACGAACTCAGCCGGCTCGATGTCGGTGTAGCGCACCTCGCGGCCCGACAGCTCCGTGAGGGCCGCCGCTACGTCGTGGAAGGAGTATGTTTCGCGGCCCGTGAAGGTATAGACGTGGTTGGCGCAGTCGCCTGCGGCCAGCACGTTGGCAATGGCCTCGCCCATTTCGCGGCGCAGGGCAAAGGACACGCGGCCCTCGCCGGCCGGCAGCTGAATGCCGGTTTCCAGCACCTGCGGGCCCACGAACTGCGGCAGCGTGTCCATGTAGAGGATGTTGCGGAATAGCACGTAGTTCAGCCCGCTGGGCAAGATGTAGTCTTCGGTCAGGAAGTGGCGCTTCATCAGGTCGTTGACTAGGGTGTCACGGTCCTGCAGGGCGCGACCGGTGTAGGCCAGGCAACGCACGCCGGCTTCTTTAGCGGCGTCCACTACGTTTTGGTGCAGTTGCAGACCGTCGGCCTCGCCGCCGCCCGAGACCAGCAGCACCTTGTCCACACCCTGCATGGCGCGCAGCAGAGAAGCCGGGTCGCGGTAGTTGCCCACGCGGATGTTTACGCCTTGGCTTTGGAGGTCAACGGCTTTGGCTTCGTCGCGCACCAGGGCGGCAATTTGGCTGGCGGGGAGTTTGGTCAGCAGCTGCTGGATGACGGCCGCGCCAATGTGGCCGGTGGCGCCGGTGATTAAGATCATGGCTTGGGTGGTTGGATGTGGCAGTTCGCTCGCAGACAAGACCTCGGTGTGAGGCCGGAAGCTTGCCCGAGCGTCTGCTACAAAGGTCCCATCCGAGCCAAGTGGGTGGAAGGGCCAGACGGCGGAAAGGTTGGGCCAAAAGGCGGAAAGCGCCGGCAGGCAGTAAGGCCGCGAGGTTAGCTGGCTACTAGCAGCCTGCAACGTGTGCTTGAAAGACCTTTCTGCACGTCATGCTCATCTGGCGCACGCTTGTCGAAGTATCTCTATCGAGCTATGCAGCGAAGCGGTAGAAGTGCATCAGCGCGCGGACGCCAGATAAAGCATGACCACAATCTACATTGCCAAACCGGCGCTTAACAGGCCTGCTTGTAGGCCGTGGGCGAGAGGCCGCGGTTCTTGCGGAAAAACCGACTAAAGGCCGATTGATCGGTGAAATGCAGCAAATCTGCCACCTGTGCCACCGTCAGCTGCTGGTTTTGCAGTAGAGCCTGGGCCTCCAGCACCACGGCCTCGGCAATCCATTCGCCGGCGGTTTTGCCGGTGGTGTCCTTCACGGTTTCGGTCAGGTGCTTGGGCGTGATGCAGAGCCGCTCGGCGTAGAACTGCACGCTGCGCTCGGCGGCGCCGTGGGTGCCCAGCAGGTGCTTGAACTCGGCCGTGAGCAGCTGGGCGCGCGTCTGGCTGGCGCGCAGGGCCGCGCGTTGCTGGTCGTAGATGGCCACCACCTCGCAGAGCAGGTTGTTGATGAGGTTCTTGACCAGCGTCTCGCGGTAGGGGTGCGGGGCGTGGTATTTCTGCCGCAGATAATCAAAGCAGGCCTGCAGCTCGGCCGTCTGCGCCGCGCTCAGCGGCAGCACGTGCGTGCCCACGCTTTCCAGGAAGTTGAACTGGCTGACGTCGAGGTGGCGGTGGGCGGTGAGAAAGTCACGGGTGAAAAACACCGACAAGCCGTCGTAATCCGCCGACAGGTGCGTCCACTCTTTGATGGTGTGCGGGGTGACAATCATCAGGCTGCCCGGGCCGATGGCATAGGTTTCCAGGTTGGCCTTGAGCTCGGCGCGGCCCTGCAGGCACAGGCCGATTTTGTAGTAGTCGCCGCGGTAGGGCAGGCCCAGGGGCGGCCCGTCCGAGCTGGTGCTGTGGTCGACGAAATATACGCCCAGCGCCCCGTGGCGGGGCGCGAAGCTTTGAAGCGGATAGGTCGGAATACGCTGCATCACAATAGGCGGGGTAAACGGCGGGCCCGCGTAAAAGTAGCGGTTGAGGCGTACGTAACCTGTGCCACCAGGCCCCGCGCTCATACCCAACAGATGAAGATTTGGTGTAGGCAGCGGCCGCGGCGCAACTCTGCCGTGGACAAGCAAGTACGTTCAGGAATCGGCCCCGATCCGCCGCGCCTGCTGCGTGGCGGATCGGGGTCAGCTGCCGCCTTTGAATTTATGACACCCCAGTTCCTCTTCGCCACCGGTATCGAAAACAGCAACCCCACCATCCAAAACGGCCGGTTGCGCGTCGATGAGATGGAGAAGTGCGGGCACTACGCGCACTGGCGCCAGGATTTTGACCTGGTCGAGGAGCTAGGCATCTGCTTTCTGCGCTACGGGCCGCCCATTCACACCACTTGGCTCGGGCCCGGCAAGTACGATTGGGAATTCGCCGACCAGACTTTCGGCGAGCTGGGCCGGCGCAACATCGCACCCATCGTGGACCTGTGCCACTTCGGCTTGCCCGACTGGCTGGGCAATTTCCAGAACGGCGACTTTCCGCAGCTCTTCGCCGACTACGCCCGGGCCTTTGCCGCGCGCTTTCCGTGGGTACAACTCTACACGCCGGTCAACGAAATGTTTATCTGCGCGCAGTTTTCGGCCCTGTACGGGTGGTGGAACGAGCAGCTGACCTCGGACCAGGCCTTCGTGACGGCGCTGAAGTACATCGTGAAGGCCAACGTGCTGGCCATGCGCGCCATTTCGGAGGTGCGGCCCGATGCGCTGTTTATTCAGAGCGAGTCGTCGGAGTACTTCCACGCCGAAAACCCGGCCGCTATCGGGCCCGCCGAGCTGATGAACGCCCGGCGCTTCCTCTCGCTGGACCTCAACTACGGCCGACGCGTGGACTCGGAGATGTACGAGTACCTGATGGACAATGGCATGACGCGCGAGGAGTACCACTTCTTCCTGAAGAACCACCTGCGCCACCAGTGCATCATGGGCAACGACTACTACAAAACCAACGAGCACCGCGTGCGCGCCGACGGGAGCACCACCGCCTCGGGCGAAATCTTCGGCTACCACGTCATTACTCGCCAGTACCACGACCGGTACCGCCTGCCCGTGATGCACACCGAAACCAACCTGTATCAGGGGCCCTGCGGCGACGAGGCCGTGAACTGGCTGTGGAAGGAATGGGCCAACGTGCTGCGCGTGCGCAACGACGGGGTGCCCATCATCGGCTTCACCTGGTACTCGCTCACCGACCAGGTGGACTGGGACTCGGCCCTGCGGGAGCCCAACGGCACCGTGAACCCGCTGGGCCTCTACGACCTGAACCGCAACATCCGGCCCGTGGGCGAGGCCTACAAGCAGCTCATCCGCGACTGGCGGCAGGTGCTGCCCGCCCAGAGCGTGTGCCTGCAGGTGCCCATCGTGATGCCCCACGACTCCAACGAGCAATGGGCCCAGCAGAAGCAGGACGACGCCCAGCAGCAGCGGCAGGACAAATCCACCGCCGCGGCCAACACGGCCTCCGTCGAGCCTTAAAGGTGAGTTGGTGAAGTGGTGAACTTGTGAGTGCCGTTCTGGAACTCCGACCAACACTTCACAAACTCACCACTTCACAAATTCACCTTTGATCAAATGCGTTTTCAGGATAAAGTGGCCATCGTGACGGGTGGCGCCAGCGGCATCGGGCTGGCTATTTCCCAGCGGCTAGCCTCCGAAGGCGCCCGCCTGGTGTTGGTGGGCCGCAACGAAGACCAGCTTCGGCAAGGCACGGAACTGGTCAAGCAGGCCGGCGCCCCCGACGCCTGGGGCAGCGTGTGTGACGTGTCGGTGGAGGCCCAGGTGGAAGCCACTGTGAAGGGCACGCTGGAGCGCTTTGGCCGGCTCGATGTCATCGTCAACAACGCGGGGCTAATGCAGTTCAAGCCTCTGGAGGAGTTGACCGGCGACGACTGGCTGCGCATCCTGAACGTGGATTTGCTCGGCGCCTTTTATTTCATCAAGCAGGCCTTTCTGCACATGAAGCCCGGCGGCAACGTGGTGAACGTGTCGAGCATCCACGCCATCGAAACCAGCCCGCTGGTAGCGCCCTACGCCGCCGCCAAGGCTGGCGTCAATTCGCTTACCCGCTCGGCCTCGCTGGAAGGCAAGCCCAAGGGCATCCGCGTCAACGTGGTGATGCCCGGCGCCATCGACACGCCCATGCTCTGGGACAACCCCAACGTGAAAAGCGGCGTGGAGAAAATCGACAAGGCCGACGTGGGCCGCCCCGAGGACGTGGCCGCCACCGTGGCCTATTTGGCTTCCGACGATGCCGCTTTCGTGCAGGGCGCCGAAGTGCGCGTGGACGGCGGCCGGCTGGACCGGCTCTAAGCCTTGGCGGACCGGTGCCGCAGCAGCCAGCGCAGTAGCCAGCTTGCTCCCCCGAGGTTGGCCAGCAGGGCCGCGTACAGCCAGAAGCTGGTTTTGCCCCCGGTCCAAATGATGAGTAGCAGGGCCGGCGCGGGCGCATCCAGGTCGGCCCACACCACGACGGCGAACAGTAGCGGTAGCAGGGCCGACACCAGGTTGAGCAGCAGTACGGCCGCCAGACTGCGCCGGGCCCAGCGCCAGCCCACCGGCCCTTGCGTTAGGGCGTGAAGCCGCAGGCCGAGCACGATAATCAGCACCGTGTTGAGCCCCAGCCCCAGCACGGCGGTGCACACGTGGCTGACCAGCAGGGCGTGGGCTACTTGGCGCGGCCAGCCAAATAGCTGCACCGGCCGGTCCGCGGGCGGGTCGGCCGGGATGAGGATGCGGTAGAGCCGCCAGAGCACGAAGGGCCAGGCCAGCAGTAGCGGCAGGTAATAAAAGTGCCCCAGCGCATGCTCAATAACGATAACCGCCTTTCCCCAGGTGCTTTGGCCCTCGGCGAGGTCCTCCCAGGGGCGGCCGAAGTCCAGGAGCAGGTGCGCCGCCAGCCAGGCCAAGCCCAACTCGACCATCAGCGTGAGTACCCAGATAAGGCCGGCCGTCGATGCAGTAACCTGGGCCTTGAACAGACGCAGGTGCAGCGCCATCATGCCCACGCCCAGCAGCACCAAGGGCAAGCCCAACGGGTTGAATGCCAGCAGCCCCAGCCCGAACAGAGCAGTTGCCAGCAGGTTGCGCACCAGCAGCACGGCGGCCAGCGTGTGCCCCGGCGGCGTCGCCGCGGCGGGCTCCCGGTAGCGGTCCAGGCTCATGCCTTGACGACGGCAGTTACATCCTGCCCCTGAATGGCCGCAGCCATCAAGGCTGGAAACTTATCCGGGGTGCAAGCGAAGGACGGGATGCCCAGCGCCGCCAGCTTTTCGGCCACCGAGCGGTCAAAGCTCGGGGCGCCTTCGTCGCTGAGGGCCAATAGCACCACCACCGTCACGCCGGCGGCCTGCAGCTCGGCGGCGCGCTTGAGCAGGCCGGCCGGGCTGCCGCCCTCGTACAGGTCGCTGATAAGCACCAAAATGGTGTCGGTGGGGCGGGTGATGAGCTGCTGGCAGTAGCCCAGGGCCAGGTTGATATCGGTGCCGCCGCCGAGCTGCACGCCGAAGAGTAAGTCCACCGGGTCCTGCAACTCCTCGGTGAGGTTGGCCACCGCGGTATCGAACACCACCATGTGGGTGCGCACGGCTTTGATGGAGGCCAGCACCGCCCCGAACACGCCCGCGTACACCATCGAGGCCGCCATGGAACCGCTCTGGTCCAGGCACAGCACGATTTCCTTCAGCGCCTGCCCGCGCTTGCCGTAGCCGATGAGCCGCTCGGGCACGATGGTGCGCTGGGCCGGCTGGTAATGCTTGAGGTTGGCGCGGATCGTAGCCGCCCAGTTGATTTCGCGGTAGCGCGGGCGCGGGTTGCGTACGGCCCGGCTCAGGGCGCCCTGCACGGCCTGCCGCAGCGGGTTCGAGAGGTGCTGCTCCAGCTCGCGCACCACGCGCTGCACCACTTCGCGGGCCGTGTGCCGGGCCTTGGCGGGCATCACCCGCCCCAAAGACATCAGTAGGCCCACCAGGTGCACATCGGGCTGCACCGAGCGCAGGATTTCGGGCTCCAGCAGCAGCTGGTTCAGGCCCAGCCGCTCCATGGCGTCTTTCTGCATCACGGCCACCACGGAGGTGGGGAAGTAGGTGCGGATGTCGCCTAGCCAGCGCGCCACCCGCGGCGAGGAGCTGCCCAGCCCGCCGCGGCGGCCCTCCGCGTTTTGTTCGTAGAGTTCGGTCAGCACCTGGTCCATGGCGCCGTAGTCGGGCGGCATCGGCACGGCGTTGGCCTCGTCGGCCGACGAGCCCAGAACCAGTTTCCAGCGGGCGGCATTGGCATTGCTCATGGGCGAAAGATAGGGCGGTCGGGCCAGCAGGCTAGGCCGGCAGCGTGACGATGAATTCGGTGTAGACGCCCGGCTGGGTATCGATGCGCAGCCCGCCGCCGTGGCCTTTCGTGACGATGTCGTGGCTCAAGGACAGGCCCAGGCCGGTGCCTTCGCCCACGGGCTTGGTAGTGAAGAAGGGCTCGAACACGTGGGGCAGCACGTCGGCCGCAATGCCCGGGCCGTTGTCGCGCACCCGGATTTCGACGGCCTGGGGAAGCTGCCGCGTGCTGACCTGCACGGTGGGCTGGTAGCCCGGCCCGGCAGTTTGCTGGCGCCGGTGCACGGCGTAGAAGGCATTGGTGAGCAGGTTCAGCAGCACCCGGCCCAGGTCCTGCGGCACTAGGTTCACGGGGGCCAGCGCCGGGTCGAGGTCGAGCTGCATGGCAGCCTGCAGGTCGGGGTGCTGGGCGTGCTGATCTTCGTAGGCCAGGCGCAGGTGCTCGGTCACCAGCGCGTTCAGGTCGGTGGCCTGGCGGGTGTTGGTGCCGGAGCGGGAGTGCTCCAGCATGTCGCGGATGATGGAGGAGGCCCGCAGACCGTGCTGGCTGATTTCCTGCAGGTTTTGCTTGAGGCCAGCCAGGATTTCGTGCTGCAGCTCGCCGGAGTTGCGGTGGTTTTCCATGCCGTCGACCATATGGGTGCTCACCTCGGCAAAGCGCTTCATGAAGTTCAGCGGGTTCTGCAGCTCGTGCGCAATGCCGGCCGATACCTCCCCCACAAAAGCCCATTTTTCGGCCGCAATCAGCTCTTTCTGGGTTTGGCGCAGCTGGGCCAGGGTGCGCCGGTTCAGCTGCAGCTGGCGGTAGAGCACCACGCCCAAGCCCGACACCACGGCCGCCGTGAGCACGGCAATGATGAGCAGGATGGTGCGCTGACGCAGGCGCAGGGCCTGCACGGCCTGGGTCTGGCGCATATTGGTCAGCTGCGCGTTGTGCTGCCGCTCGGTTCGCTCGCCTTCGTACTGAGCGATGTTGTAGGCGTTGCGGGCCGTGTTGAGCGAGTCGGTGATGGCGAAGTAGGCCTTGGTGTAGCGCAGCACCTTTTCCGGCTCGTGCTGCTTGTTGTAGAGCTGAATCAGCTCCCGCAAAATGGGGGGGCGCAGCAGGTGCAGGTTGCCGGAAGTGGCCTTGTGCAGCGCCTGCAGCAGGCGGGCTTCGGCGCGGTCGTAGTCGCCAATGGCCTCGTAGTACTGGGCCCAGGTCACATCGAGCGGAAACAGGCCCAGGCGCCCCGAAATGGTCAGGTGCAGCGAGTCGGCCAGGCTTTGGGCACGCTCCAGCAGGGGGCGCACCTGCTCCGGGTGCCGCTGCACCAGCAGCGAGCTTTTGAGCACCAGCCCGTAGGCCGTGCCCATCTGCCGGATCAGCGGGTCGTGCTGGGCAAAGTACAGGGCCTGGTCGGCGTAGGCCAGCGCCTCTTCGTAGCGGCCGGTTTCGCCGTACACGCGGGCCAGGCCCTGCAGCGTGTAGTAGCGGCGCATGTCCTTGAACTGGTACCGCTCCACCAGCCGCAGGGCCCGGCGGAAGTACTCCTCGGCCTTGCGCATGTTGCCCCATTCGGCATAGGCCGAGCCCGTCACCATGATTTCGGTGATGTAGTAGCTGCGTTCGTACTGCCGGAACGCGTCGACGGCGTGCAGGTAGTGGCTGATGGCCTGGTTGAAGTCGCCGCGGTGGCGAAAGGAGCCGGCCAGCACCAGGTAGCAGGCGGCTTCGTTCTGAATCGGGCCGTTGAGCCGGTAGTAGTTCAGCTTGTTCTGCACGTACTCGAAGCGGCCTTTGTCGTCCTTAAGCAGGTTGTACACCGGCGCCAGGTCGATGAGCAGGCGCGGAATCGGGCGGCGCGACTCGTCGAACAGGGCAATGGCCCGGTGCAGGGCACCCAGGGTGGCCCGATGGTCGCGGCCTTCCAGCCAATGAGCTACTCCGTCGCGCAGGGCCTGGTAGGGGCGAGCGTCGGCCAGCAGGTGCGTGCGGTTGTCGATGATTAGCAGCTCGTCGAGCAACGGCAGGGCTTGCTCACGGCGCAGAGCGTCGGTCAGCTCGGTCAGGTCCACCAGGTGCTGCAGGGTGCGCAGGCGGGCCGTGTCGGCTTGCTGCGCGGGCTGCCGCAGCGTAGCGCGCAAGGAATCGTAGTTCGCATCCCAGTAGCGCACCTGTGCCCGCAGCGCCGGAGCGCTAAATAGCAGGACAAGCAGCAGGCAGAAGAAGCGAAGGGAAACGATGCGCACGAAACGTGGGGGAGAAGATGGAGAGGCTGCCTAGCCTGGCAGTAGGCATGCAGCGCAATGGGGCAAGGTCAAAAATAGAGGAATCTGGTTAGCTGCCCCCATTGACGTCAACTCGGCAGGTAATAGGGGCGGTTTCCTCGTGCATACCGCCAGGGCAAGTAGGAGCGGCTGTGGTTTGTTATCAGCTAGTTGTCAGCTGGATAATTGCCTGTGTGGCGATGCTAGCTCGTGAGCTGCGTCCAGAGCACCGAGCCGCTGAGCCAGGTCATGATGAGCACCACGGCCGCCCCGAACACGGCCAGCCACCGCGGGTGCCGGTACGCGCCGACGACCTGGGGCCGGTACGCGGCCACCAGCAAGGTGCCCAGCGTGAGCGGCAAAATGAAGCCGTTCAGCGCGCCGGCCCACACCAGCAGCTGTACAGGCTTGCCCACGGTCACGAAAACCAGCGTCGACAGGACGATGAAGCCGATAATCCAGCGGTTTTCCTGCCCCGCCACCCGCGGCAGCATGGACTTCAGAAACGACACGGAGGTGTAGGCCGAGCCGATGATGGACGTAATGGCCGCCGCAAACATCACTACCCCGAACAGCTTGTAGCCCAACTGCCCGGCGGCCTGCTGGAACACCGAAGCGGGCGGGTTGTCGGCTCCGATGGGCAGGCCCTGGCTGACGACGCCTAGCGTAGCCAGGAACAGTAGCACCCGAATCAGCGAGGCCACCGACACGCCCATCACGGCGCTTTGCGTGACCTGCGGCAGCGCCGCCAGGCCGCGTACGCCCGCGTCGAGCAGGCGGTGCCCGCCCGAAAAAGTGATGTAGCCGCCCACCGTGCCGCCCACCAGCGTGATGATGGACACCAGATCGATGCGCGTGGGCGCTACCGTGCGCAGGGCCGCCTCGGCCACCGGCGCGCCGGTAGTAGCCGCCACGTACACGATGATGAGAATCATCACCAGGCCCATGAGCTGGGCAAAGCGGTCCATGAGGCGGCCGGCTTCGCGCACCAGGAAAATGCCCACCGACGCGGCCGCGGCCAGCACCGCGCACCACGCCACGGGCAGCCCCGTGAGCACCTGCAGGCCCAGGCCGGCGCCGGCCACGTTACCGATGTTGAAGGCCAGGCCGCCAAGCACAATCAGCACCGAAATCAGCGTGCCCAGGCCCGGCAGCACGCGGTCGGCAATGTCGGGCGCGCGCAGCTCCGACACGGCAATGACGCGCCAGATGGTCAGCTGCACGCCAATGTCGATGAGCACCGAGGTGAGGATGACGAAGCCAAAGCTGGCGCCGAGCGACTGGGTGAAGACGGTGGTTTGTGTCAAAAAGCCCGGCCCGATAGCCGAGGTAGCCATCAGAAAGGCCGCGCCCACGAGCACGCTCCAACGGTTTTCGGGGCGGCTCATGGGGCCGACGGGTAAGGGTCGGCCTGCACCGCTATGCCTTCCTGGCGCAGCGTCTGGCGGATCTGTTGGGCAAAGGCGAGGGCGTGGGGCCCGTCGCCGTGGATGCAGACGGTATCGGCCTGAATGGCCACATCCTCCCCCGACTGCGCCCGCACGCGGCCCTCGCGTATCATGCGCACCACTTGGGCAATGGCCGTAGCGGCATCCGCAATGAGGGCGCCGGGCTGGCGGCGCGGCGTGAGCGTGCCGTCGGGCAGGTACGTGCGGTCGGCAAAAACCTCGTGGGCGGTGCGCAGGCCGAGCTTTTGCCCGGCCGTGATGAGCGCGCTGCCGGCTAGTCCGTAGAGGCAGGCCTCGGGCTGCACGCGGTACACGGCTTCGGTAATGGCCTCGGCCAGCTGGGGGTTGACAGCGGCCATGTTGTAGAGCGCGCCGTGGGGCTTGACGTGGTGCAACGTGCCGCCCTCGGCCCGCACGAAGCCAAGCAGGGCGCCGAGCTGGTACACCACCATGTCGTAAGCCTCTTCGGGCGAAACGGCCATGTCGCGGCGGCCGAAACCGACGAGGTCGGGCAGGCCCGGGTGGGCCCCGATGGCCACGCCGTGCTGCAGAGCCAGGCGCACGGTGCGTTTCATCACGGCCGGGTCGCCGGCGTGGTAGCCGCAGGCGATGTTGGCGGAAGTCACGTAGGGCAGAATGGCTTTGTCGTGGCCCAGGTTATAGGCGCCGAAGCTTTCCCCCATGTCGCAGTTTAGGTCGACGCGGTACGATTGGGTCATGCGTTACAGGTAAACCAGGGCTAGGCCCCGGCGAAGTTGCTGAAGGTGAGTTTGCTGCTGGCGGTACGCCGCCTGGGCCTCGGCCAAAGTGACGGGCGCAAACCTAAGCGCCTGGCCCGGCTCCGCCTGCACCAGCTGGCTGACATCGGCGGAAATAACCTGGGCGATGCGCGGGTAGCCGCCGGTGGTCTGGTGGTCGGCCAGCAGCACGACGGGCTGCCCACCCGGCGGCACCTGCACCGTGCCGAAGGCCACGGCACTGGACAGCAATTCGCGCGGCTCCGGGCGCGTCAGCGGCGGGCCGAGCAGGCGGGCCCCCATGCGGTCGGCCTGCGGGCTCATGGTGAAGGGCTGCTGCCAGAGGGCGGCGCGGCTGGCGGCATCGAACTGCTCGAACTCAGGCCCCGGCAGCGCCCGCACGGTAACCGCGCCGGCCCTGCCCGTGTAGCGCAGCTCAGGCGCTGGCCACCACGTGGCGGCGGCCCAGCGCCGCAGGCTACAACGGGCCATAAGCTGCTGATGCACACGCATGATAGCCGCCGGCAAACCGCCGATGGGCAGTGTATCATTCGACCGCAGTGCGCGGCCCTGCCAACCGCCCAGCCCGGCACGCAGGTAGGTGGCGCGGGCGCCGAGCACCGCGGGCACGGCCACGCCGCCGGCCACCGCCAGATAGCCCCAATGCCCCGAACCGCTGGCAGTACCAAACGCTAGCTCGCAGCCCGCCGCCACGGCAATGACGCGTCCTTGTGGTGCGGGCTGGCCGTCTAGGGTCGGGCGAAAGTCGGCGCCGTTCAGGGCCAGGAGCGTATCGGCTTCGAAGCGGAGCTGCGGGCCGGGACCGGTAAATTCCAGGCCGGCGGCGGTTTCCTCGTTGCCCACCAGCAGGTTGGCCACGCGCAGTGCCACGGCATCCATGGCCCCGCCCACCACCACGCCGCTGCGGCGGTAGCCGGGGCGCCCGAGGTCTTGCACGGTGGTCAGCAGCCCCGGCTTGCGTACGTTAAGGCTCATGGCGTCGCAAGCTGGTCAAACTCGGCAGCCGAAATGGGCACGAAGCGCAGCCGCTGGCCCGCGTGCAGCAGGCTGGGCTCGGCATCGCCGGGCCGGAACAGGCGCAACGGGGTGCGCCCGATGAGCTGCCAGCCGCCGGGCGTAGGCAGCGAGTAAATGCCCGTTTGGGGCCCTGCAATACCCACGGAGCCAGCGGGTACCAAAGGGCGCGGCTGGGCCTTGCGGGGCGTGGCCAGGCGCGTATCGAGGCCGCCGAGGTAGGGGAAGCCGGGCGCAAAGCCAATCATGTACACCAGGTAGTCGGGGGCCGCGTGCAGGGATATTACTTCGGCTGGGCTCAGGCCGGTGTGGCGCGCTACCTCGTCCAGGTCGGGGCCAAACTTGCCGCCGTAGCACACGGGCACTTCCACTGGCGGTGCCGCGTGTTGGGTGGCGAGAGGCGCCAACTCAGGCAGCAGCAGCTGCTGCACGTGCTCAACGACGGCGGCGTACGGGTCGGGGTAGCCGGCCTGGTACAGCAGCCACGGGTCAAAGAACACGGTGAGCGTGGTGAAGGCCGGCACGTACTCCACCAGGCCCGGCAGCGGGTACGCCTCCAGCGCGGCGTCCAGCGCCTGAATGCGGGCGTGCGTTTCGGGGCTGATAACGTCGCCGCACTCCAGCACCACGGCCGCGTCGCCGAGCGGGTAAAGCCGCCACGGGGCGGGCAGGACGGGCGCGGCGAAGGGTGGGAGCATGAGCGGAATGCGGTTACTTTGGCAGACGGAGGCAGGCATCAGCCGACCCCAAAAGACGAGCATGAAATATAGGAAGTACGCGCACAGTGGCGCCCTGCTGCTGGCCTTAGGCATGCTGGCCTGCGCCAAAAAGCCTGTGGCCACCACCCAAAGACCCGCCGCCCCGCTGCCGGTGGAGCCCGGCGTGAGTCAGCAACTGGCCACGTACCGCAAAAGCCAGCTCAGCAGCCTCGGCTACGCGCTGGCGCTGGCAGTGCCGCCGGAAAAAGCTCAGCCCGTGGTAGCCAGCGAAGTAATCCGCTTCGAGCTGCGCTCGGCCGAGCAGCCTCTGCAGCTCGACTTCAAGGAGAAAACCGAGCGGCTCAAGCAGCTGACCGTCAACGGGCAGCCCGTCGGTATCGACCACCGCCAGGAGCACCTCGTCATTCCGGCCGCGGCGCTGAAACCTGGCCGCAACGAGGTGGCCATCGAGTTTCTGGCCGGCGACCTGTCCTTGAACCGCAACGAAGACTTTCTCTACACGCTGCTCGTGCCTGACCGCGCCCGCACGGTGTTTCCGGTGTTCGATCAGCCCAATCTGAAAGCCTCGTTTCAACTCACGCTGACTGTTCCGAGCGGCTGGCAGGCCCTGGCCAACAGCCCGCTGCGCGACTCTACCGTCACGGCAGCGGGCAAAACCTTGCGCTTCGCCCCGTCCGATACCATCAGCACGTACCTGTTTTCCTTTGCGGCGGGTAAGTTTCAGCGTGTGGCCCGCCGCGAGCAGGGCCGCGCCATGGAGTTGCTGCACCGCGAAACCGACGCCGACAAACTGCGCCTGAGCCTGGGGGCCATCTTCCAGATTCATGCCGACGCGCTAGGCTTTCTGGAAAAGTACACCGGCATTCCGTACCCCTTCCGCAAGTTCGATTTCGTGGCTTTGCCCGATTTCCAGTACGGCGGCATGGAGCACGTCGGGGCCATCGACTACAAGGCCAGCACCTTATTCCTGGACGAAGGCGCCACCCAGGACCAGCTGCTGGCCCGCAGCAGCCTCATCAGCCACGAAACGGCCCACATGTGGTTTGGCGACCTGGTGACTATGCAGTGGTTCAACGACGTGTGGATGAAGGAGGTGTTTGCCAACTTCATGGCCGACAAAATTACCCAGGTGGCCGTGCCGAACTCGAACTACGACCTGAAGTTCGTCATCGACCACTACCCGGCCGCTTACGGTGTGGACCGCACCGCCGGGGCCAACCCCATTCGCCAGGACCTCGACAACCTGAAAGACGCCGGCTCGCTCTACGGCAACATCATCTACCACAAGGCGCCCATCATGATGCGGCAGCTGGAGCGGCTGATGGGCGAGGAAGCCTTCCGCCAGGGCCTGCAGGAGTACCTGAAAAAGTACGCCTACGGCAACGCCACCTGGCCCGACCTCATCCAGATCCTCGACGCCCGCACGCCCGCCGATCTGCAGGCCTGGAACCAGGTGTGGGTAAACCAGCCAGGCCGGCCGATGTTCGATTACGACCTGAAAACCAATGGCGGCCAGATTACCAGCCTCACACTCACGCAAAAGGCCGAGGACGGCTCCAACCGCCTCTGGCCCCAGCTGTTTGAAGTGCTGCTAGTGTACCCCGATGGGCGCACCAAGGAGCTGATGGTGAATATGAGTCAACGGCAAATAGCTGTGCCCGGTGCCGTGGGCGAAGCGGAGCCGGCGTTCCTGCTCTTCAACTCCACCGGTCTGGGCTACGGCATGTTTCCCATCGACGAGCAACTGACGGCCGGCATGGCGCGGCTCACCAACCCGGTCGCGCGGGCCGCCAACTACGTGAACCTGTACGAGAACATGCTTAGCGGCCGCTATTTCGCCCCGCGGCAGCTGCTCGACGTGTACCTGCGCGAGCTGCCCCGTGAGCAGGAAGAACTGAACATCCGGCTGCTGACGGGCCAATTGACGGACATCTACTGGAAGCTGCTGCGGCCCCAGGAGCGCGCCGCGCTGGCGCCCGCCCTGGAAAAAGCCCTGTGGCAGACGCTGCAGCAAAACAAGGCCCCGAATGCGAAGAAGCTGCTGTTCAAGGCCTGCCAGTCGGCGGCCCTGACCCAAGACGCCCAAACGCGCCTGTACCAAATCTGGGATAAGCAGCAACCGCCCGCTGGCGTCAAGCTGACCGAGGAAGACTACACCGCGCTAGCGTTGGCCTTGGCCGTGCGCGACTACCCGGCGTCCCAGCCCATCCTGCCCCGGCAGCTGGCCCGCATCCAGAACCCTGACCGGCGCAAGCGCCTGCAGTTTCTCATGCCCGCCCTCGCGGCCGACGTAGCCACCCGCGACGCGTTTTTTGCGTCGCTCAGCGACGAGAAAAATCGCGAAAAGGAAGCCTGGGTCGTTTCGGCCCTGGGCTACCTGCACCATCCGCTGCGCGCCGCCACCTCCGAGAAGTACTTGCCGCAGAGCCTGGCCCTACTGGAAGAAATTCAGCAGACCGGCGACATTTTCTTCCCGTATTCCTGGCTGCAGGCCACGCTGGGCTCGTACCAAACGCCCAGTGCCGCCCGCACCGTCCACGACTTTCTGGCCGCTCACCCGCAGTACAACCCCAAGCTGCGCGCCAAGCTCCTGCAAGCCGCCGACGACCTGTTCCGCGCCGAAAAGCTGGTTGGCCGCCTTTAACCGAACCACCTAGCCGATGTGGTCCCGCGACTCAACGTTATAGGACCACTACCATTGAATACGCCAGCACTACTGCTCCGGCCCGCCGCGAAAAGCTTCTGCCTCTCTATCTGCAATGCACCTGATTCAAGCCATCAAGTTTTGGTTGAGGAGTGGCAAAGCTGCCAGCCCCGCCGAAGCGGTAGCAAAGGGGGCAACTGCTCGTTCCCTGGCTTCTATCATAACTAACTACGAGGCCCGGCACGCGCAAGACGTAGCGCAGGCCGTCGAGGACAGCCGACGGCTATCGGACCGCTACGGCTCGTTCAATACCTTTCTCTACCAGCCTCATTTTGACCTATTCCTGCGGAAGGAAGTGCTACCCTTTCAGCAGCCGTCCAAGCTGCACTTGGGCTTTCTGGACATGAACAATTGGCGGGAGAGGCATCCGTTTAATTTTCCAGGACCTTTTTACGTGGGTGAATCGGATACCTGCGGCACCGGCGTTTGCGAGGCACCCATCAACGTGGGCAACGATGCCCACTGCTGCGAATACGTTTTTCGGCAGCCTTCTACGTATGAGGAACTAGCCTACGTTCTGAATGCAGCAGTCGTAGAAGCTTTCGACAGCTATTCATCCAACGGCAACGAGTATTGGACCTACGAAGCTTGCAAAGCTTGGTGGCGCAACCGCGAAATAATCGTCCGGGATTTGCTTGATCCAAGGGTAGCCAGAATGAATAATGGACAGAACCTGCTCTACTTAAAATATCTGCAAGGAGAGGCTGAAATGGACTTGCGCCGCTACTGCTTCTTTTTAGAGCATGGGGTGTATCCGTCCCAGGCCGGTGTGGCATTGCCGGAATTGTAGGGCGCCGTAAAAGTTAGCGCTTGGAGGCGTCCCACACCACCATGGTCTCGGAGCTGCGGGCCACGATATTGGGATTGACGAGCGGCCACGCCGGCTTACCTGGCAGGCGCAGCAGAATCACCTGTTGCAGTGCGCCTGCGCCGATTTGCGGGGCGGCAATGGCCCGGCCGTAGTCAGTTGCGTCGCGCCAGTGGGACGCGGTGTCGGTTAAGTCTTGTACCAGCGCTTCCACGGCTGGCGCGGTGGAGTCGGCCACAGCGCGCAGCACCGCGCAAACTCGTTGGAAAACTTCGCGAACGGGCACCGCAGGCCGAAATCAGGGGTGTTTGACGGCTTCCGTCAGGCGGCGCAGCTCGGCGGCGCGGTACACTTGCCCGCGCAGCACCACCGCCTGAATGCGGTGCAGGTTGCGAATATCAGCCAGCGGGTTCTGCTCCAGCAGCACCAGGTCGGCATCCTTGCCCGGCCCAATGGTGCCGGCGTGCTGCTCAGCTTTCATGAAACGGGCGCCGTTGATGGTGGCACAGCGCAGCGCCTGCGCCGGGCTCAGACCGGCCTGTACCAGCAATTCCAGCTCGCCCAGCAGCGAGGCGCCCGGGTACACGTAGGAGTTGAAGGGGCCGCTGTCGGAGCCAGCCAGCAGGGTGACGCCGGCGGCCTGCATCTGCGGAATCAGGCTCCTGAAGCGGGCGCCGAGCTGCTGGTTGAAGGCGCGGGTGGCGGCCGACTGCGCCCGCGCGCTGGCGATGCGGCGGGCGTAGGTGCGCTGAATGCTCGGGGCAATGTAGGCCAGCATGGTGTCGCGGGCGTGGTCGGTGGTGGGCAGCTCCGTGAGCACCTGCTGGATGTGCAGCGTGGGCACCACGGCCGTACGGTGCTGCACCAGCATCCGGTAGGTTCGCTGCGCTACGGCGGAGTCGTAGGTGCGGTACACGGCTGGCAGGGCCGCAAACAGGCCCACGGGTTTGCTGGTGCCCTGGCTGCGCTGCACGGCCGCCGTGATGCTGTCTTCGCGGTTGGAGCAGGCCTTCAGCACGTAGTACAGGTGCTCGGTGGCGTCGAGGCCGCGCTCGGCTGCCTCGCGCAGCGTCACGGTGTAGGGCATGTGCCCGGTGGTGGTCAGGCCGCGCTTTTCGGCCGCGCTGATGGCACCCAGAAACGCCTGGCCCGAGATGGTGCTTTCGTAGAGCTTGACGTAGTCGACCCGCAGCCGCTGCAGCGAATCCAGCGCCCGCTCAATCTGCGCCGGCGTCTCGACGACCAGCGAGCCGGCCCAGGTGGGGTTGGGGCCGTCCAGCTTCGGGCCGGAGGTGTAGATGCGCGGCCCCGCGAGCTGCCCGGCCTGCATCTGCCGGCGCCACTGGAAGATACTGGGCGTCAGGTCGCCGCCCGCGTCGCGCACCGTCGTCACGCCGTGGGCCAGGTAGAGCGGCAGCAGGTTGCGGTTGGCCGTGGCCAGCGAGTCACCGCCGCGGAAGTGCACGTGCATGTCCCACAGGCCCGGAATCAGGTAGCGGCCCTGCGCGTCGATGGTCTGAGTCGCGGCGTTCGGCTGCCCCGTCGATTTGCCTACGCGCTCAATGCGGCCCTGGCGGATGCAGAGCGTCTGATCGGCCCGTACCTGGCCCGACTCCACGTCCACCACGTTGGCGTGGCTGATAACCAGGTCGTAAGGCTGCGCGCTGTGGCGGCCGGCGCAGCCCACCAGCAACAAAGGCAGCAGGAAAGCAGGGAATTTCATGCGGGTAAGGTAGCTACTACGCCAAGGACGGGTTTGACTAAACAGTACGTCATGCGGAGCGCTGCCGAACCGAAGGTGCGAAACCAGCTCTGCCGTTGCTGGTTACCGATTCTAACTCACGCCCAGCAACTCTCGCAGCACGGGCAGCACCCGCCGGCCGCGCTCCACATCGATATCGACAGCTGCAGTAGCGGTGCGGGCCGCGGGGCCGCCGGCGGCCAGTGCCAGCACCTGCTGCCGCTCGGGCTGACTGAAATCGGTGAAGGCGCGGCGCAGCAGGGGCACCACTTCCTGAAAAACCGTTTCGTCCAGGTCGCTCAGCCACGCGTCGAGCAGGTCGAAGAGCGTGCGGTTGTGAATGAGCAGCAGGCCGCTGCCGCGCAGAAAACCCTCGATCCAGGCGGTGGCGTAGGCGGTGGGCTGAGCGGGCGCCAGGGCCAACCCGAGCAGGCGGGCGGTGTCGTCGGCGTCCAGCTGCTGGGCATCGAAGAGCAGGCGGGCGGTGGCACCGGCGAGCAGGCCACTGCTGGCCGCCTGCCGGGCCACGGCGAGCAGAGCCCCGTACCAGTCGGCCTGCTGGGCTTCGTCGGGCAGCAGGCGCACGGCGTGGTGGGCCGCTTCAATGCGCTCCAGCAGCTGCCGGGCCGCGTCGTCATCGAGGCCGGTGCAGGTGCGCGGCAGCGAGATGCACAGGCGCGGCACCAGGTGGTGCACTACCTGCCCGACCTGGCCGGCTTCGGTGCGGCGCACGTTGCCGTAGCGCAGCACATTCACCAGCGGGGGCAGGGCCGCGAGCAGGTGGGCCACGTCGCGGGTGCCGGCGCTGAGCGTTTCCAGCCGCGCCACCAGCGCGGGCAGGGCCGGGGCCAGGTCGGCGTGCAGGGCTTCTTCCAGCAGCTGGCTGATCTGGCCCAGGTCGGCGGCCTCCTGGGCGCGGTGGGCTGCGGCCCCGCTGGCGGCGGCCAGTACCGAGTTGCCCCAGCGGCCGGCCTCCAGCACCTGCAGCACCAGCTCGGGCCGCCACTGCACGCTCCAGACTTCGTGAAACGTGCCGCTCTTGCCCTGCACGCGCTGCGGCTTGCCCCAGCGGATGCCCAGCAGCTGCAGGCGGTGCAGCAAGTGGCTGCGGCTCAGGTCGAGGTCTTTGCGCAGGTCGAGGGCCAGGGTTTTCTGGACCGCTTCGGGTTTCATGCGCAGGGCTTTTTGCTGTTGGGCCAAATCCTGCTGCAGGGGCGAGGCCGGTAGTTCGTCGGGTACTTCGCCCAGCTTCTCGCCGATGACGAGCTGCTGGTGCACCAGCCCCAGCGCCTCGGCGTAGCCGCCCCCGAAAATGCTCACGGCCGCCTCTTCCAGCTCTTCGATGCCGGGCAGGGCCAGCCCGCGCACGGCCGCCAGGGCGTCGGCCAGCCGCACGCCCTCGATGGCGTGGGCCGACGACGCGTCGATCTGCGCGGCCCGCAGCAGGTGCGCGGCCCGCACCATCCAGTGCGTCACCACCTGCGCGTGCGGCTGCTCAAACAGCAGCTCGTACCAGGCCGGGGAAAGGATGCCCGCACCGTAGCCCGACTGCCGGGCCAGCCGCTCGTAGGTCCAGGGCACCCAGGTGGCTTCGGTCGTTACTTTCTTCAGGCCTTTGAGGCGGGCTTTATCGTCTTTGGCGTAGGCGGGCAACTGCCCGGCGCCGAGCACCGGCGCGTGCCAGGCCCCGCACACCACCGCCACGCGCTGGTAGCCCTGCTTCAGGGTGTTGCGGAGCGTCTCGCGCATGTAGGCTTCGCGCAGCAGCGTCTCTTTGGACTCGGGCTGGGCCAGCTCCTCGCGCAGCGCCGTCATCATCTGTAGCACCACCTCAAACGCATCGGCGTGGCCGGCCGAGTGCTCAATGCGGGCTTCCCACCACCGCTCCCCGTCGGTGTAGCCATCGAGGCGGGCAAGGTGGGCAATGGGGTCGAGCGTCAGCGGAACCTCGACCGCGGGTTCCTGCTCCGAAAGAGCGGGCGTGCCTGCCGGGGTATTTTCAGCGTCTGCTGTGTGGGCTGGTTCGTCGGCGGCTTCCGGTGTGGCGCCCTCGGGGGCCTGAGCTGCGGGCACGTGCTCCACCGAGTCGGGCAGGGCAAAGCGCAGCGTCATGGGCAGATCGAAGCAGCGCAGGTGGGCGCCGTGCTGCTGGCACCAGAGCGCTGCCTGCCACTCCGGCGAAAAACGCGCAAAGGGCAGAAACGTGGCCTGCGTGTGCTGCTTGGGGTTGTACAGGAGCAGGGCTACCGGGGGCTGCAGGGCCGGGTCGGCTACCAGCGCCAGCGCTTTTTCGCCGTCGGCGGGGCACTCCAGCAGTACGATATCGGGCTGGTACTCGTCCAGGGCCTTGAGCAGAGAGGCCGTGCTGCCGGGGCCGTGGTGGCGGATGCCGAAGAGGCGGAGGTCGGTGGGCATATCAGCGGGCAGGATTCTGGTACAGGATGTCGGAGCGCAGCACGTACTTGCGGCCTTCCAGGACGGGGCAGCCCTTGTGGCGCAGCTCGTGGCGGAAGCACAGCGCCGCCCCGCGTTGGGGCGTCACCGTCAGGTCTTCGAATTCCGTCGCGCCGCCCCGAAAATCGTCGTTGAGGTAAAGCAGAAACGTCCAGCGGCTGGTTGCTTCGCCGGCCTGCACGCTGCCGTCCTTGTGCTTGTTGAACCGCTCACCCACGTCGTAGCGGTAGAAGCGAAACTGCTCGTAGAGGCCCACAGGCGCGGCACCATCGGGCTCAGTGGGCAGCAGCGGTTGCAGCCGTGGCCAGAAAGCCGCGGCCAGCGCCGCATCGGTGTACTCCAGGCGGTAGTTGTTGCGGATGCCCTTTATCAGCTGCGCGCCGCCGGGCAAGGCCACCCCCGCTTCGGCAAAGCCCAACTGCTCGCTGCGGGCCATCAGCTCGGTGCATTCGGCCGGCGAGAGAAACGCCGGAATTTCCAGGATGGAATCGGTCAGGTAGTGTGGGCGCATGGAACGGGTGGGAATGGCGGAGGCTACTTAGCAGAACCTGAAGGGGCGTCTGAACTGCATGACGGCTGGGTTGCAGGTGGCTTGCGGCGCAAGAATAAGCACAAGCCCCGAACCAGCCGCGTCAGCAGTCGTGGTCTTCGTAGCGGCTGACGGAAAAGCCCGCCTGCTCCAGCGCCGCCGCCAGCTTCGGCAGGCCCGGGGCGCCGTAGCGGTCCGACAGGCGCAAATCCCCCGCCGATAGCGCCATGTACCCGGCGCCCTTGGCCGGATGGATGGTGAGCAGCTCCACGGCCGGAGCGCCGGTGTGGGCCAGCACCACCGTGTCGTAGTGCGTCGAAAGGGCCCAGGCCGCCTGGCCGGGCACCGGCCAAAGGGCTACCTGCTCGTTGCGCAGCCGGCCTTGCAGCGGGGCCGGCGTTTTGAGCAGGCCATCCTGGTACAGCGCCCGCTGCGACTGGCGCCAATGGGTTTCCGTCACAGGCACGCCGGTGGGCAGGGGGGTATGGTCGTAGCCGAAGATTCGCTGCTGTTGTTGGGTATCAAATACTTGCGCGCGCGTTGTCAGCTGGCTGAAGCGGGCCGCCAGCGCGGCGGACGCTGCCTGCGCCGCTTCGTAGAAGGGCCGCGCGGCCGTCAGCTCGTCCTGCCAGTCGAAGTACAGGCCCGCCGACGCCAGACCGGATTCTGCTTGGCGCACGCCCCCGAATACCGACAGGCCCACGCTCAGCAACGGGCCTGCCCACTTGGCCGTGTACGCCACGCTGCTCCAGCCGCCGTGAGCGAAAGAAGTTGGTCCGGCCTGACTTGGCGGCCCCAATACGTGCGTAAGCGAAGTCACCCAGTACGCCGGATCGGCGGGACCGGTGCCGGCGTGGTCGGGCGGCGTAGCCAGCTCGTAGCTCACCTCCATGACGGGCTTGCGGCGGGCCGGCCCGCGCAGGTTGCACTCCACTGCCGGCAGCCCCAGCACCGCGCGGCAGGCGCAGCGCAGGTTGGGCCAGCCGCCGAAGGGCCGCAGCCACGGCCGCGGCGAGAGCAGTGCCTCGGCCTCATCCAGGCTGACTCCCCAGGGAATCAGCTGATCATCGATGGGGAAGTGGCGCGGGTCGAAGGACAGGGGCGAGGAGGTATGAGCCAAGCGGATGCAGAAGCTAACGGGGCCTACAAGCCACGAGGCCGGAGTGAAACATACTATCTAATGCTATGAAGCAGCGAGGCCTGGAACTCCCGTGCGGAGCCTGCCCAGCGCACAGGCGCAACGCACACCCAAGGACTATCCTCAGTCGGCTGCAAACTCCTGCGGGTAGCCCTCGGGGTGCACGGGCGCCAGCTCCACGACGATTTCGTCGCTAAGCAAGGCCGTGTCCGCGCTGGCCGCTTCGTAGCTGCGCACCACGGCCGCGAGCCAGCTGGTGAGGTCGGGGAAGAGCACGGTGCGGGCCTCCCAGTCGTGCCAGTGCTCCATGATCTGCCCCGCCCGGCCGGTGAAGGTGCCTTCCAGATCCACGCAGACGTGGTCTCCGCCGCCGTTTTCCAGGAAGGGCACCCAGCTCGTCCGCCACCAGTTGTGCGTAAAGTCACCGTCGGCCAGCAGCTCGTTGTTGACGCGCATGCTTTCGGTCACGCTTTCGAGGGACTGCAGGCAGTTGTTCTGAAAAAAGCTGTTGTAATCCTGCTGCCCGTCGTGCCAGCCAAACCACTGCCGCAGCTCCGGCGTCAAGGTCAGCTCAAATTCCGCTTCAAACGCGGCTAGCTCGGCCTCGGAGGCGGGCGGGTTCAGCGTGGCGTAGTAGTCGGGGCGGTGTTGCTGCAGCAGCTCGTCGAGGCGGCGGAGTAGGCGGACGAAGTCGGGGGAGGCGGCCATAGAATGGATTTACTAGTAGTGATTCACGCAAACCAAGCGGGCAGCCGCGGCATCGTAGTACATCAGCACGCTGTTGCCATCGGCAAAGTACGGGCTGGCCGGGGCCAGGCCAACGGGGTGTAGGGTGGCCAGGTCGAGCCCGGGCAACAGGTACGCTTGGTTGGCTTGCATTTCCGCGTCTGCGCTGCCAAAATCGGGGTGCGAGGCGGGCAGAAAGAACGCGCCCGGGGCTTCGCGCCAGCCCCGCAGCCAGGCATTAAGGCTCTGGAAGCGGCCGGTGCGCCGGTACTGCTCCCGCACGTAGTGAAAGCCCCGGAAGGTGCTCAGAAAGTACTCCGCGTCGAACTCCGGGGTGGTGGGCCAGCCGGCCGGGGGCGGGCCGAGGAGTTGCTCCAGGCTGCCCGCGCCGAGGTATGCCGCTTCGTGTGCCTGCCAATCGGCGGCTAGTTGGTCGTAGCCGGCTGCTACGGCTGCGTGGCCGCGGAACACGCGCACATCGCCGGCGAAGACTAGCTGCCCGCCCCGCAGCTCAAAGGTGCTCACATGCGCCGAGGCCGCCGCGCCGGCATAGGCTTCGTCGTACCACAGGCCGTTGGTCGAGAGCACCGGCAAGGCCAGCTCGGGCGGCAGGCCCGGTACGCCCTGCACCAGGCACAGCGGGTAGAAGAAGCCCCGCCACTGGGCTGCATCGGCCAGGACCGCTTGCAAGGCCGGGTAGGGCGTGATGATCATCCCGCGAAATGCTCAAACGTGGTATTCATCGGCGCAACCCCCATTTCCTGTACCAGCAACTGCTCGAACTCGGCCTGCGGCAGCAACGTGTCGATGGTGTAGCGGCGGCGCGGGAGCACCACGGTTTCCTGTTGCAGCGGCCGGGTATAAACTTTCGTCAGCAGCGCGTGCCAGGCCGGTCGCAGGTACGGGCGGATGGCCTCGGCCGCCCGCAGCAAATCGGCCCGCAGCTCCTCGAAGCCGGCGTAGCCTTCCAGGGCGTACTCATCAAAGGAGGTAGCCCGGTCCAGCATTTCGCGGAAAATGAAGGCTTCCATCGAAGGGGCCACCACGGTGGTTTGGTTATCGTCGTGCAGCGAAAGCGTCACCGGCAGCTCCGCGTCGGCGGCGAGGGTGGGGCAGAAGGCGTACAGGTCGCCGCCACCGGTCTGGCCCAGCGGCACGAAGCGGCAGCCTGGGTCCCAGTCCTCGGGCAATTCCCACGTTAGCACATCTTCGGGGCGGTACAGCTCAAAGTCCTGGGCGAAGAGCAGCACCGGCGGCCGTTGGCTCAGGCGCGGGAAGATGTCCCGCTGCCAGGTGGGGTTGGGAAAGCCGCCGTCCAGAAACCAGTCGAGCATCCCGTCGTGGTAGAGACGGTGGTACAGCGCGGGCAGCGGCGTCTCGTATTTGCGCTCGATGGCGGCTAGCAGGTCGGCCATAGTGGAAGTGACACGTTTGCGTTACTCTACCACCTCCCGGCAGGCCCGGTACAGGTCTTTCCACCCGTCGCGCTCCTTCACCACGGTTTCCAGGTATTCCAGCCACACCACGCGGTCCTGCACCGGGTCTTTCACCACGGCGCCGGTGAGGCCGGCGGCCAGGTCGGCGGCCTGCAGGGTGCCGTCGCCGAAGTAGGCGGCCAGGGCCAAGCCGCTGTTGAGCACCGAAATGGCCTCGCCGGTGCTCAGCGTACCGCTGGGGCTTTTGAGCTTGGTTTTGCCGTTTTCCGTCACGCCGCCGCGCAGCTCCCGGAACACCGTCACCAAGCGGCTGATCTGCTCCAGGGCGGCCGTGGTGGGCGGCAGCTGCAGGGCCCGGCCGGTTTTCTCCACTCGGCTCTGCACAATCTGTACTTCCTCGGCTACCGACGTGGGCAGGGGCAGCACCACGGTGTTGAAGCGGCGGCGCAGGGCGCTGCTCAGTTCGTTCACGCCCTTGTCCCGGTCGTTGGCGGTGGCAATGACGTTGAAGCCGCGCGTGGCCTGCACTTCGGTGGCCAGTTCCGGCACGGGCAGCACCTTTTCGGAGAGAACGGTGATGAGTGTATCCTGCACGTCGGCGGGAATGCGCGTCAGCTCCTCGATGCGTACCAAAGAGCCTTCCTGCATGCCCTTGAGCAGAGGTGAGGGTACCAGGGCCGCGGCCGACGGCCCTTCGGCAATCAGGCGGGCGTAGTTCCAGGAGTAGCGGATAGCGTCCTCGGAGGTGCCGGCCGTGCCCTGAATCAGCAGGTTGGAATGCCCGCTGATGGCCGCCGTCAGGTGCTCCGACACCCAGCTTTTGGCCGTGCCCGGCACGCCCAGCAGCAGCAGGGCGCGGTCGGTTGCCAGCGTGGCCACCGCTATTTCCATCAGCCGGCGCTGCCCGATGTACTTGGGCTCGATTTCGAGGCCGCTGTCGAGGGTGCCGCCGAGCAGATAAGTGACCACGGCCCAGGGCGAGAGTTGCCAGCCCGGCGGCTTGGGACGGTCGTCGGCGGCGCGCAGGGTGGCCAGTTCTTTGGCGTACTGCACCTCGGCGTGCGGGCGCAGGATGTTATCGGTGGCGGTGGACATGGCGGAGTAAGGATGAGCTAAAGCTACGAAGTGGGCGGGCCGAAGTGGTTCGGTCCGCGGGCCGATTGTTCGGGCGGAGAAATCAGTTGTCGGGGCCGGGGGCTTCCGTCAGCGTCTGTTCGAGCCGGTGGCGAAACCCGAGGGCGTCCAGCAGCTGCGTGATGGGTGTGCTATCAGCGTCGTACAGCGCGCTCAGAGCCGCGGTACACAGCTCGTATTGCGCGGGCGGCACGGCCAGCTGCATGTGTCGCAGTAGCTGCGTGAGGTGGCCCGAGCGGAACAGAAACACGTAGCGGGCGTGGTCGGAAGAAGCCAGAGTATTGGCGATAATGGCCAGCGCGGCGCGGGTCAGCGCTGCGGGCCAGGGGCCCGGAATGGCCAGCATCAGGCTTTCCCAACGGGCCGGCGCCTGGCTGAAGCGCGGCTCCGGCGGCAGGGCGCCGAGTAGCACCTGCGCCGCTTCGGCCGCGCCGAGTTTTTCCGCCACGGCCGACAGTACTTGCAAGGGCTCCGGGGCGTGGTCGAGCTGAAACTGCAGGTAGGCCCGCAGCCAAGCGGGTGAGGGGTGTAGCAGCAGGGCCTGCCGCCATCCCGTCAGCAAGAGCTCGACCCACTCACTCGTGGCTGCCAGCACCAACAGCTGCTCGGGGCTTAGCTGCCAGTGGGCGCTCCACCGCTCGGGCGGAAGCAGGGCCAGCATCTGCCCCAGCCAGGCCGCTTTTTCGCCCCCGAAGCGGCTGTCTTTCGGCTCGATGCCCTGGGCTTGCCAGCTGGCGTCCCAGGCAGCGGGTAGCTCCACCGCCAGCGCGGCGGGCGGCCCCGACAGCGTCAGCAGGGCTGTGGCTTGCTGCCACAGCCGCTCCACCAGCGCGTTGCCGGGCGTGCGCACGAGCAGCGGCGCTACCGCCTGGCGCACCTCCTTGCTTTTGGAGCCGAGGTAGACTTCCAGCAGCGGGGCGTCGGCGGCGCTGAGCCCGGTTGCCAGCGTCGACAGTAGCAGCGCCTGATTTTTGGCTGGTTCCTGCGGGAGGGCAGCCGCCAGCAGCTCCCGGGCCCGGGCGGCGTCGTGGCCGCGCAGCTCGGCAAGAAAGCGTTGGCGCTGGGCCAGCGTACCCGATTCCCACGCTGCTTCATCGGGCGCGGCGGCGAGGAGCAGCGGCGCCCAGCCCGGGTTCAGCGCCGCCAGCCAGCGGCCTCGCTCGCCCAGCACCCGGGCGGCGGCCTCCTGCACCGGGCGGTGGCTGCTGGCGTAGGCCAGCAGCTGCGGCAGCAAGCGGTGCGGTACCCGGCGGCCCCGTTCGCCGAGGCTGCGGAGGTAGCCAGGCAGCAGGTCGGCGGAGGCCCCATCCAGCAGTTGCTGGAGCAGATCAGCGCCCTGCGGGCCGAGGGCCGGTTGGCTTTCGGCGGCGGCCGGTGCTGGTGGGGTTACCGTAGCAGCCGGGGCCTGAAAGCCGGCTTTGCGCATCAGCCCCAGGGCACCGGCCGCGCGCAGCACCTGGGCTTCGCGCACGGCGTCGGCCGTAGCCGGAAGGTCGGGCAACGATGGCACGGCCTCGCCGCTTTGGCGGGTGCCAAGCAGCGCCACGCGCAGCAGCTGCGGCCAATCAGCGGATGGGTTCATAGCGGCGAGCCAGCGGCAAAAGCAACGGGTGAATAGGTGAGGGGCAGGAAGGCGCGGCCGTTCCACTCCCCAAACACGGTAAGTGGGTGGCCGCCGCTGGCCGCCAGCAGGTCCCAGGCTTGCCCCGTAGGCGTGCGCAGCGGCAATTGAACCCCGCTCGGCGGGTGCAGCAGCACCGTGTCGCCGTCGGGCAGCGGCACGGGCACGACCTCCGTGAGCGTGGACGGCCACTCGCGCAGCCAGGGCAGCTGGCCCAGGGCCGTGGCGTAATCGTCCAGCAAGGCGGCCGGGTTGCTGCCAGGCGGCAGAGCGCGTTGCGGCGCCAAGCCGGTAAACGTCCAGATGGTGCCCACGACGGCGCGCAGCGGCAGGCTGCCGGGGTAGAAGGCCAGGCCACCGCGGTACTGCCCGCCGGGCACCAGCGGCGTGGCAAAGGGCTGGCCGCCAAAGGCGTATTCGAGTACCAGCGCGTAGCGGCCGGTGTGCTGCCCCCACAGCCAGCTGCGCCGCACCAGCAGGCGGTCCTCCTCAGCCGTGGCCTGCCCCACCACCAGCCACTCGTCGCTGATAGTGGGCTGGCGGCTCAGCACGTCATCTTTCTTGACGTTGACGCCCACCAACTGCAGCACGTCCTGGCGCAGGCCATCGGGCAGCTGCGCCAGCCGCTGCAAGGCCCCGGCGAGCAGGTGCAATTCGCCGAGGCGGGCCAGCAGGCGCTCGGGCCAGTCGAGCCCGGCGTAGCGCAAGGCCGGCAGCTCCCGCAGCACGCCCGCCAGGCCCGGCAGCTGGTCGTCGACGAGGCGGGCGGCCTGGTTTTCCCAGTAGCTGAGCGGCTGCTTTTCCGTTTGGGCCAGGCCGGTGCTGATGAGGTCCTGCAGCCACACCAGCAACTCGGCGGCGCCGCGCTGCATACGCTCCAAGCGCTGCGGGCTGACTTCGCCGCTGGGCTCCGGGGGGTGCGTTGTGGTGGCTGGGGCAGCTGGCGCGGCTTCAACTTCTTTGGCGGCCTTTTTCTCCTGGGTTTGCTGGCGCTGCGTCAGCCACTCGGCCAGCCAGGCAGGCACGGCGGCTTCGGGCAGCAGCTCGGGCTGCCGGGCCAACAGCAGGAGCAGGCCCGCGCCGTGCTTGCAGGGAAATACCCGGCTCGGGCAGCTGCATTTAAATGCTGGTCCGCTGAGGTCCAGGGCCACCTGGTAGGGTCGTGAGCCGCTGCCGGCGCAATGGCCCCAGGCCGCGGTGGCGGTGCGGCCCAGCTCGCTCCAATGCCGCGGCGCGGCCAGCTCGAGGCCGCGCTTCAGCGTGCCGGAATCGGTAATTAGGGCGCGGGCCTGCTCTTCGGTCCACAACATGCGGGCAAGGGGAAGTCGGATACTACAAACCGCCGCGTTCCGGGAAAGGCGCGGCGGCAGGCAAGTTAGCGGGGCACCGGTAATGCCCCTTCGCATGCATGAAGGATTATTATAACGACTCGTGCAGCGGTGGGAAGGTCCTTCCTGCGTCAGGATGACAAACCATGAGCTGGTAGCAGGATTCTCTCAGCGGCTTCCTCGCTTCGGAAGCTGCCGAAGGCGAGCAGCTGCTCCGCCCAGCCTCAGGCCGAAAACTCCTGCCCGCAGTGCTGGCAGCGAAACAGCTCGGTGCCGGCGTAAAACAGGCGTTTGTACCACGGCTGCCGCGTTTGCTCGGGCCACACGTGGTAGGAGCCGCAGTGGGGGCAGCGCACGGCGGCGCGCTCGGTGCGCTGCTGCTCGAATTCCTGCACGATGGGCCGGGCGGTGGCTACGTCTTCTTCCTCCACCAGCAGCCGGTAGTAGAGCCCGTCGCCGAAGGGTAGGGTGGCTGGGCCGTAGTTCTTGACCAGGCTCACCACCGCCGCTTCGTCGTGGAGCCGGCGGTACAGGCCCACGGCTTCGGTGTAAGTAAGGTATTCGGCAACGGCGACGAGCATCGGGGGCAAAGGTAGCGGGCGGGGCGCCCGGATGCGTGTCGCGTCAAGGCCCGGCCGCAAAAGAAAAGCCGCCGCTTAGCGCCGGCGCCGGGCCGGGGCGGCCTGCAGGCGGCTGCGCAGCCGTAGCACGTACACGAGCAGGCCCAGGCTGAGCGCGGCCAGCCCCGCGGCCAGCAACTGCGGCGTGGTGCGGGTGGCTTCGGCGTCGCGCACAGCGGCTTCAGCGTCGCGCAGCTTCTTTTCGCGCTGCTTATCGCGCAGCTCCAGGTTGGCAATCTGGTTTTCGAGGTCGTAAAAACGCTCCTTGGTCGAGGTCTGGTCGGTTTGGGCCACGGTCACCTGTTGCTCGGCCTGCTGCTTTTGGGCCACGATGTTGGCCGTACGCCGCAGCTCACTGGCTTTGAGCGCCTGCACGATTTCCGTGTCCTTGCGGATGATGCCTTTCAGCGCGTCAATCACCTCCTGCAGATCCTTCTTAGAAGGCTTGTTGGCCAGAAAAGCGTTGCGCTGGGCGTTGGCCGCCTCGTACTCTTTGATCAGGGTTTCACGCTCCTGAATCAAGCGGGGTAGGGCGTCGTCCGGGGAAGTGGGCGTCTGGGCCGAAGTCGTGGTGGCCAGCAGCAGGGCGCCGGCCAGGAGCCGGGCGGCAGAGGAGCGGGAAAGGGGCAGCAAAGCGGAAAGCGTCATGCGGTAAAATTCAGGCGGGTAAACAAGCCAGGGGTTGGGGCAGGCCGTTGGAGGCGTAACTCGGCAGCATGAACCGCTACCTATACGCAGCTATTGCCGCGACGACGGCCCTGGCCTCGGCTTGCGCCGGCTCCAAAGCTACCACGGCCACCTCCGAATAACGGCCCGCGCCTGACCGGCTCCAGCAACGCCCCGCAAAGCTACTACGACAACGCCCGCCGTACCGTCGTGCCCTTTACCCTGACGGAAACCAGCACCGACGCCGACTACGGCTACACCGACTATAAACCCGTGTGCGTAGGCGGCGTGAAAGACAACGCCTGCGTCCGCAACGAGCAGCGCTTTCTCAACGCCCTGCGTGGCCCCGAAGGCCAGGAAATCAGCTACCGCCGCCTCGGCAGCTGCTGCAGCTTGAAACCCCAACGGCTTGATTGACAACATAGTTATGCTCGACGTGTACCAGCTCACCTGGACCGGCAGCGACCAGCCCGTCAAAATCTACCTCAACTGCTACGACAGCCAATCCCTGCGCATTCCCAAGGGCCTGCGCGTGGCCGGCCTGTAGGCGGAGCAGCAGCTCTAGTGTCTGCCTGATCATGCGCCAACGTCTTGGCCTGCAGCCACAAGTGCGCCGAATCATTTGACAGCCGCGTGGGATGCCTGCGGAGCCTCCCACGCTTGGCGGTAGGAAGAGGGAAACGTGTGTTAATCAGGCGGCTGCCTGCTGCCGGGCCCGCCCCACCCGTGGTTTTTTGTAGAACAGCAGAATCAGGATGGGTAGCAAGGTCAGCTCGGCCACCACGCCAAACAGCAAGGTCAGGCCGATCAGCAGGCCCACGTAGAAGGTGCCGTCGAAGGAGGAAAACAGCAGCGTGCTGAAGCCGCCCACCAGAATCAGCGAGGTGACAATGACCGCCTTGCCCGCCAGCCGGTAGGTGTGGCTCACGGCGCGCTTCACCGTGGGCTCCTTGCCCAGCATCAGGCGCAGCTTGCTGATGAAGTGGATGGTGTCGTCGACGGCAATGCCGAAGGCAATGGTGAAGATGATGCTGGTGCTGACTTTCATGGGCACGCCGCACAGGCCCATTACGCCGCCCACCACCACGATGGGCAGCAGGTTCGGAATCAGCACCACCGGCACCATGCGCAGGGAGCGGAACAGCAGCAGCACGATGGCCGTGACCATGAGCACGTCCATGCCGATGCCCAGCAGCATGTCGCGCGTCAGGTTCTGGTTGTTTTTGTCGATGAGCAGAGCCGAGCCGGTCTGGCGGGTGCGCAGCACGGTGGAGTCGACGTTGGTTACTAAGAAGCGGCGCAGTCCTTTGTTCAGGCCGGCCACCGTCACGCTGCCCGGGTCGGGCATGCGGCCCGTCAGGCGGCCTTCGCGGGCGTCTTCCAGCGCCAGGGCCCGAAACTCGGGCTGCTTGCGCAGCAGCCGCACCTTGCGCAGCAGGCGTTGCAGCTCGGCCTCGGAGGCGGGCAGGCGGTATTCTTCCAGCGCGCCGCCGTTCAGGGCCTTGCGCACGGACTTCACCACCGTCACCGGCGAGGCCACGAAGCGCAGGCCGTAGCCGCGCTGCAGGTAATGCTCGATTTGCTCCGTCTCGCGCAGTACCGCCAGGTCATACACCGTGCGCCCACCCTGGGGCAGCAGGTGCATCTCGAAGGGGCGCACGCCGGCAAACTCCCGCTCGAAAAACCGAAAATCCAGCTGCACCGGGTCGTCGTCGGCCAGGTCATCGAGCAGGCGCGACTCGATGCGCACCCGGCTGGCCGCCGCCAGACTCCCTACCACCAGCACGGCCGCCGCGGCCATGATCCAGCGGCGGCGCAGCAGCACCAGGCGCAGCAGGCGCGTGAGCGGGCCGTCCCAGCTGCGGCCCGCGCCGTGGCGCTGCTGGGGCCGCGGCAGCAGCACGAGCAGCGCCGGCAACAAGGTAAACGTCAGCCCGTAGGCCAGCAGCACCGCCAGCCCGGTGTACAGACCGAAGTTGTGAATGGGCCGGATGTGGCTGGCCGTCAGGGTAAAAAAGCCCAGCGAAGTCGTCAGCGCCGACAGCCCCGAGCCGAACATGGATTCGCGCATGCTGATGCGCAGCGCGGGCACGGTGTCGGTGCCTTCGCCGCGTTCCGTGACGTAGCGTGTGAGCAGGTGCACCGAGTCGGCAATGCCCACCACGCACATCATCACCGGCAGCAGGGCCGTCATCAGGTCGATGCCCGAGCCGAACCAACCCACCAGTGCCAGCCCGCCGATGGTGGCCCCGGCTACCACGGCCAGCGGCAGCACCACGCCCCACCACGCCCGGAAGGTGAGCCAGAGCAGCCCCATCACCAGCAGCACCGACAAGGACACGAACACGGCCATTTCCACCTTCAGCCGGTCCACAAACACCGACTGCGCCACCAGCTTGCCGCCCAGGTGCACCTGCTCCTCCGTGAAGCCCAGGCGCCGCAGCTCCGTGTTCAGGTTGGCCATCAGCGTGTCGCCGGGCGGTTTGCTGAGGTCGGGCGTGGTCTGGAGCACCACCGTCACGGCGCGGGCATCGGGCGCAAACAGGTTGCCCACCAAGCCCGGCGTGCGGTAAATCAGGCTGGAGTCCTGGGCCCGCACGGCTGGGTCGGTCAGCTGCGCCACGTGCAGGTAGGGCACGTTGAACACGCCCAGGCCTTCCACCACCGGGTTGCTGGCCGTGGTGGGCGACAACACGTGCCGCACGTTGGCCTGGCGCTGGGCAAAATCAGTGAAGCGCGCTACCCGCCGGGCAAAAGCTGGGTCCAAGGCCGTGCGGCCCGCGGGCGTTTCCAGGCCCACCAGCACGTAGTCGTTGTCGTTGCCGAAGCGCTGGCTGTAGTCCTGGTAGTAGGCCAGGTCCGGGTCGCCGCTGGGATAGAAGTCGTTGAAATTGTAGTTGAAGCGCAGCCGTAGCAGCCCGGTGAGGGCCACCAGGCCCAGCACGGCCAGCGCGGTAAGGGTGAAGTAACTCAGGGAGCGGGGACGAAGCACGCAGCAGGGCTAAAATGAACCGGCGGGAGTATCAAAGGCATTCTGTATTTTGGGGCCGGCGCTGAGCCAACCGCCCATTTCCAGCTTTTGTTTCTTCTCACCCTCTCCAATTTCCACCCCATGAAAAACGCCCTGCTCGCCCTGGCCCTGTTCGCCTTCGTCGGCACTGCCTCTGCCCACGACCACGACGGCAAAGCCAAGGACAAAAAAGGCAAGAAAGAAGCCTGCTCGACCGAAATGAAGGCCAGCTGCGCTGCTAAAGGCGCTACCGCCGGCACGCCGTCGTGCTGCATGAAGAAGGGCGCTTCGGCCTCGGCCGCCAGCAGCACCGACGCCAAGCCCGCCGCCTCGGCTACCAAGTCGCTGTAAGCGGTAAAACGAATAACTAAGCCCGGTTTCACCACGTGGGGCCGGGCTTTTGTATGCCCGCCAACCAGCTTGCCCGCTAGGCTAACTGTTGCGGTTATTTCGGAGTAGCTGTATATAAATACTGATATTTTGTCGTTAACTTATCCTGTTTGCCGCCGAGCCGTATCAAGGCTGTACGACCCTATTTCCAGCTTGTAAAAGTACCCGCCGGAAGCCGGCGTGGTAGTAAGCTCTATGAACTCAAACGATTGGTCCCAACAGTTCACGTCCTTTCTTACTTCCGGCAGCTTTGCCCAACCGGGCGAGCCAACTACTTCTACCGGGGGGTATTTCTTTGACCCGACTGCCACGGCTCCCGAGGGCGGCCAGGAGCCCGGCAGTATCACCGATGGCTACCAACTATTTTACGATCAGCTGCCGGCCGCCTGCTGCGTGGTGCGCGCCGACGGGTGCATTGCCCAAGTCAACAAGCAAGCCTGCACGCTGCTCGGGCTGACGCCGGCGCGTCTGGTCGGGCGCCCTTTTTTGCAGCTGATCGAGCCCACCAAACGTCTGGCTTTTGCCAGCGGCTTCTCGCGCCTGCTGCGCACCCAGGAGCCGGTGTCCGGCGAAGAAACCCTGCTGCTGGCCGATGGCAGCCCGCGCCGCGTGCACTTCAAAGCCGTGGGCCGCACCAGGCCCGATGGCCAACTGCTTTGCCATCTGGTACTGCTGGATGTCACCCAGGCCTACCACGAGTCCCAGGCCCTGGCGGCGAGCGAACGGAAATTCCGGCAGCTGTTTGAGCAGAGCACCGACGCGGCGGCCCTGATGCAGCACGAACGGTTTATCGACTGCAACGAGGCGGTGCTGACCCTGCTCGGCGCCACCCGCAAAGACCAAATCATCGGGCACTATCCCTGGGACATGGCCCCGCCCGAACAGCGGCCCGGCGTGAGCTCCGAGCAGTACTTCCGCAACTCGGTGGCGGCCGCGCTGCAGCTGGGCTCCAAGCGCTGCGAGGGCATTCTGTGCCGGGTCACGGGCCAGTGCATGTGGGTGGAAGCCGTCCTGACGCCGCTTACCGATGGCGCCGAGCCGCTGCTGCACGTGGTGTGGCGCGACATCACGGCCCAAAAACAAGAGGAGCGGCGCCTGCGCGAGTGCGAAGAGCGGCTGCGCCTGCTGCAAACGGCTACCGGCGCCGGGCAATGGAGCTGGGAGCTGACCTCCAATAAGTTCGTCGGCGACGCCCGTACGCTGGCCTATCTGGGCTGGGAAGCGGCCCCGGCGCCTTCGTTCGACGCGTTTCTGACGGCCCTGCACCCCGACGATGTGCCGGCTGTGAAGGCGGCTCTGGCCGGTGCGCAGGAGCAGGGCGAGTGGCCGCAGCAGTCCTTCCGTGTGCTCTGGCCCGATGGATCGGTGCACGCCGTTACGGCCAATGGCTGGCTCAGTCACGACGCCTTCGGCGAGCCGCAGCGCCTGCTCGGGGTGCTGCAGCCGGCCCCGCAGTAAGCGCGGCCGTTAGCGCCCCCGGTAGTCGGTAATAGCGCCCTCGCAGATCCAGTTGGCCAGCGCCTGCCGGTTTTGGGCCAGCACGAAGCGCCGCTGGTCCTTGCTGTTGCGGATGTTGCCCAGCTCGATGAACACCGTCGGGGCGTAGCTGTTGCGCACCACGTACAGGCTGGTGCGCGGCGACACCGTGCCCACGTAAGGCCGGTTGGGCTGGTAGCGCAGGTAGCGGTGCTTAAACACTTGGTGAATGTTTTTGGCCAGGCGCAGCCCCACGGCACTCTTCTCGTGGTGGTAGAAAAACACGTCGGTGTTCAGGCCCGCGCTGCGGCTGTCGACGTGAATGGTAATCATGCGCTGATAGGTTTTGCGGCCGTAGCGTCCGTGCAGGCGGTTTACGGCGTTGGTGTACTGGCGCAGGCGCGCCACGTGGCCCAGCGGAATCGTCAGGTTCGGGTAGGTCAGCTCGTCCGAGTCCATTTTCAGCACCCCTTCGTCGCGAATGCCGTCGTTGGGGTCCTGCACAATCATGTGCACCGTGGCCCCGTGCTCCAGCAGCACCCGTGCCAGTCGGATGGTCACGTCGTAGGCATATTCGTCTTCGGCCAGCTTGGCCGTGCCGTACTGGCCCACCGCGCCCGGGTCGGGCCCGCCGTGCCCCGACATGAGGTAGAACACGGCTCCGCGCAGGGCCTGGTCGCTGGCCGTGGGCCGGCCATACTTGCCAAACAGCACGGCCGTCGACCCGCTGCGGCCCTTCACCGCCGTGACTTTTTCGGAGGTGGCTTTTGTCGCTACGGCCTTGCGCGTTGTGGCCTTGGGCGTGGCCTTGCGCAGGGGCAAACGGTAGCTTTTGCCAGCTCGCAGGCTGTTGCGTGGGCCGAGCAAGGGCTTGTTCAGCGCCACAAAATCCCGCTCGTAGAGCCGTGGGTTCAGCCCGTGGCGCACCAGCAATGTCGAAATCACGTCGCCTCGCTTCGGTACCACCTTGCGATACTGCTGGCTGAAGGCGGCAACTGGAATGAGCAGGAAAAGGAGCAGAAGTATTCGCAAGACGGCGGGCGGACAAAGGGAAGGACGTACCGGCACGGCAGCGTCGGAAGGAACCTAGCGCAAAAATAGTAATGTAGGTTACCTAGTCCGGAATATTCCTGCGCTGGGCAGGCAAGGCTTCGGGTTGGATCAGCACGAGCCTGTTACTCCTATGGGAGAAGCCTGGGTGGCAGTGCGGCAAAGGAATCTGCCAAGCCCCTGCGCCGGAAGTAATTTACATAGTATGTTATTAGGATATAAGAATATTTAAACTAAGTTTAGCCACAGCTCATCCATTAATAATTACTTATGGAATTGATTGACCAACTCTCTAATCTTGCTTCGCGGGTGCAGAAGCAGGTGGGACACATTCAGACGGAGGAAGCTACCAAAAACGCTCTGGTACTGCCATTTATCAACGCGCTCGGCTACAACGTATTCGATCCGACGGAGGTAGTTCCGGAGTTTATCTGCGACATCGGCACGAAGAAGGGTGAGAAAGTAGATTATGCCATTTTTCGGGACGGCAAACCTATTATGCTCATCGAGTGCAAACACGTTGGGGCCGATTTGAACGTCAACCACGCGGGGCAGCTCTTCCGCTACTTCCACGTCACGGAGGCGCGTATTGCCATCCTCACGAACGGGGTGACTTACAAGCTCTTTACTGACTTGGAGCAGCCGAACAAGATGGATGAGCGCCCATTCCTGGAGTTTGATCTGTTCAATTTCCATGAAAATGACGTTACGGAGCTAAAGAAGCTTAGCAAAGCCACGTTCAGCATTGATGACATGTTGTTCGCGGCGTACAACCTGAAGTACATGCGCGCCTTCAAAAAGTATTTTGAGGAGCAATTCAATCAGCCTTCGGCCGACTTCATTCATTTTGTGTCGAAGCAGATTTACGATGGGGTATTGACCCCGAAGCTCAAGGAGCAATTCAGTGCTTTGGTGCACCGCTCGTTTCACCAGTTCCTTAATGATAAAATCAATTTTAGGCTTCGGGCGGCCTTGGTAGATCCAACGGGCCCTGTGGTTTCAGCCCCGGAGTTCGAAGCTGCAAAGGCAGAAGTAGCCGTTGCAACTGCCGATGCAGATGGCAAAGACAAGGATATTGTAACGACGGTCGAAGAAACGGAAGGCTTTATGATTGTGCGGGCTATCCTGCGCAAGCTGGTTTCCGTCACGCGGGTTGTCATGCGCGACGTGCAGTCGTATTGCGGCATTCTTTTAGACGACAACAACCGCAAACCCATCTGCCGCCTCCACTTCAACGGCAGCAAAAAATTTGTCACGTTGTTCGACGTGGAAGGTGGTGAAAGAGTTGATATCGACTCATTGGATGATTTGTATGGATTGGCTTCCCGGATTCGGGCAGCTGTTGAGCGTCACGAATCCAAGGGGAAAGAAGCTGCCATAGCTTAAAGGATACGCGAGCATACCGCCAGAACCGGAAGCCGCCTTGAACCAAGGCGGCTTTCTCTATTTTTGCCGGCTACCCCAATCAGCCACGCCGCCATGCAGCAATACCTCAGCCTCGTTCAGCACATCCTCGACCACGGCACCCCCAAAACCGACCGTACCGGTACGGGCACCTTGTCGGTGTTCGGCCACCAGATGCGCTTCGATTTGCAGCAGGGCTTTCCGCTGGTCACCACCAAGAAAGTGCACCTGAAGAGCATCATCTACGAGCTGCTCTGGTTTCTGCGCGGCGACACCAACACGGCCTACCTCAAGGAGCACGGCGTGAGTATCTGGGACGAGTGGGCCGATGCGCAGGGGGAGCTGGGACCCGTGTACGGCAAGCAGTGGCGCAGCTGGCCCGACGGCCGCGGCGGCCACATCGACCAGATTCAGCAGGTCCTGGAACAGCTGCGCCGCTCGCCCGATTCGCGCCGCATCCTCGTCTCGGCTTGGAACGTGGCCGAGCTCGACCAGATGGCCCTGATGCCCTGCCACGCACTATTCCAGTTCTACGTGGCCGATGGCAAGCTCTCGTGCCAGCTCTACCAGCGCTCCGCCGACGTATTCCTGGGCGTGCCCTTCAACATTGCCAGCTACGCCCTGCTCACGCTGATGGTGGCCCAGGTGACCGGCCTGCAACCCGGCGAGTTCATCTGGACCGGTGGCGATACGCACCTGTACACCAATCATCTGGAGCAAGCTCGCCTGCAGCTGACGCGCGCGCCGCGCCCACTGCCGCAAATGCGCCTGAACCCGGCCGTAACTGACTTGTTGGCTTTCCAGTTCGAAGACTTCAAGCTCGAAAACTATGACCCCTGGCCCGCCATTAAAGCACCGGTGGCAGTATAAGCCCGTTGGGGCTGCTATAACCGGTGCTGCCACGCTGCCTAGGCTGTGTTTGAAAAGTCGTTTTTAGGCTTATTGAACGTCATGCTGAGCGGGGTCGAAGCATCTTTACCGCTTGTCTGAACTTACTCAATGAAGGGCTAGGGGTGCTTCAACTCCGCTCAGCAACCTGGCTTCTTTGCGACGGGCCCTGGCTCCGCTTAGTTGTCTTAAGGGCTGCTAGGAGGGGCTTATTTTTCACTCACTCCAGGCGTCTGAGACACAAGACAGATGAGAGGAGGACTAGGCGTTTTGTTACACTATTCGCCACTGGCGGCTATCTAAGTATAGGGTTGTGATAATGTTTTGCAATTTTTGTATTTTGTGCATTGTTAGCAGCAATAATGCGGGTTGATTGGCAAGGAGTCCAGTCGGAAAAAATAAAATAGCTAAAGTCGTATAAGCCTTTTTATGTGGCTTAAGCAGGTTTATTGAGGAGCAAAATCATATTTTTATGGGATTGAAGAATCGTTTTGCTTCTTTGTATCGTTGTAGGACAAAGTAAGGATAGCTCACAGCTGCTTCCTGCTTATTTATTCAGAAAAAGGCCCAATCTTTGTGTTGGGAAAAGTAAATCTGCCCGCCAGAATCCAATCAAACGGCGCAGACGTAAACAACGCCGTGATTTCCACCCCCACCACCCATTTGTCTGCCGCGCTCGATAGTTGCCCGTTGCCGCGTCGCCACCGTGTGCTGATTGCCTTGTACGCGCTGGAGCTGGGGCGGCAGTCACGGGCTGAGATTATGGCCGTCAACGACGTGACCGATGCCGACCTGGCTGAGTTTCAGGCCGACTGGCAGCGTATGCGCCGCCGGCGCGCTGCTACGGCTGCGTAGCTGCCTCCCGGTAGCGTAGCAAATCCACTAATGGATGCTGCGCCGCAAATTCTTGCCCGTCAATGGCCTGCACCAACCGGATTCCGGCGACGTTGGCCGTAAACACGGCTTCGGCTGCTAGTAAGGCTGTCAGGGGAAATAGGTCCATGTGGCAGCGAATTCCTGCGGCCTCGGCCACTTGCAACAGACGAGCCCGCCGCACCCCAGCTACGCAGCCCGTCTCCAGGGCCGGGGTAAATAACTCGTTCTGCCGAATCCAAAATACCGCCGCCGCTACAGCTTCGGCCACGTGGCCGTGGGCATCGAGCAGCAGCAGCTCGTCGAGGCCGCGGGCCGCGCGCTCCTGGGCGGCCAGAACGTAGTGCAGGGCATAGGGGCCCTTGCAGAACGATACCGGCGAAAAATGCGTCCGGATGCTGTGGGCAATGCCGGCCCGACCAACGGGGGCATCGTTCGGCACGTGCGGAGTGGCCGTGGCCAGCCAATGCGTTTCGGAAGTAGCCGGAGTGTACAGGCCGCCGCCCGCGCGCCACAGCTGCAGGCGCAGACGCACCGCGCCCGTGGTGGGCGGCTGGGCATCGGCCAAAGCTTGCAGCGTGCCCGTAAGCTGCGCGACGGAGCTGAGGCTGGGCGGTAAGCTGAGGTGCAGAACGCGGGCAGCCTGCTGCATCCGCGCGAGGTGCTCGGCGGCCCAGCGCAGGCGGCCGGCTTCGTAAATCATGGTTTCGAAAAAGCCGTCGTTGAACTGCAGGCCGCGGTTGGGCAGCGCCAGCTGCACCTCGCGGGCGGGCAGCAGCGTGCCGTCCAGCAGGGCATACCCGTCGCTCATACCAGCGCAAATTTTTTGCCGGGCAGAGCCCGCACCACGCCCCGGAATTCCAGCCCCAGCAACAGCGTCGAAACCTGGTTAATGGGTAGCTGGGCCTGCCAGCTCAGCTCGTCGATCTGCTTTTCCTTGTGCGCCAGCAACACTTCCAGCAGTCGGAATTCATCCGGGCTGAAATCGGCGGGGTTGAGGCTCGGAGCAGCAGGAGTGGGCTGCAGGGCACCGTCCCAGTTGAGCAGCTGCTCTACGTCCTGCGGGCCGGTGTAGATGACCGCCTGCTGGTTACGGATGAGGTGGTTGCAGCCTTCGGAGGCGGGCTGATCCAGGCGCCCGGGCACGGCCAGCACCTCGCGGTTGTAGTCCTGGGCCAGTTCGGCGGTGATGAGTGCGCCGCCTTTCTTCGCCGCTTCCACCACCACGGTGGCATCGGTAAGGCCGGCAATGATGCGGTTGCGCGCCGGGAAGTTGTACTTGTCGGGCTGGGTGCCGAAGGGGAATTCGGTGAGCAGGCCGCCTTGCTCCAGCATCTTTTCGGCCGTGCGGCGGTGGGCCGCAGGATAAATAATATCCAGGCCCGTAGCCATAACGCCAATGGTGGGCAGGCCTTCCTGCAGGGCCGCCCGGTGCGCCACGATGTCGATGCCGTAGGCCAGGCCGCTGACGATGAGCGGCTGGTAGGGAGCCACGCCTTTGATGAGCTTTTCCGTCTGCTCGCGGCCGTAGTCGGTGGCTTGGCGGGTGCCTACCACGGCTAGGGTGCGCGGCGCGTTGAGGTCGGCTGTGCCCTGGTAGTAGAGCAAGGCCGGCGCGTCGGGCACGGGGCGCAGGCGGGCGGGGTAGTCGGGACGGGTGTAGTAAAGCAGCTGCACGCCATCCTTTTCGGCGCGGCGCAGCATCTGCTCGGCCTGGCGCAGGGCCGGGGCCGCGTTGCGCAGCACGTTCACCAGCGCGGGGCCCACGCCGGGCACTTTCAGCAGCTTGGCCGGAGGGGCATCAAGTACATTCTGAGCGGAGCCGAGGTAGGCAATGAGCTGGCGGGTGACCAGCGGGCCTACACCTGGCAGTAAGGTCAGAGCAACTTCGGATAGGAAGTCAGGGTTTGTAGAGGTGTTATTCATGCACAGTTTAGATACGAAGCCTAATTCTTATTCGCACCACTTCCAGTTTGGCTGATTCACTAATTTCTTAACGAACTCATGACCCCGGAGTAAGGTGCCAAAGTTATTGTCAATCAAGAGTTTGTCTCGGTTTCCAATGCAAGTCAGTGCCTGCTTAAGTAAGCCCAGTCCGCGATAAGGAACATGGTAGATGATAGGGTTGGAGAGCGTGGCATAAATCAACTGGGCGGCTTCTATGTCCACTTCGGAATCGGGCTGATTAATGTAAACATGGCCTGTAGCGGCCTCTATTATCAAGTCGCCAGAAGCGTTGTGCTCAATAAGAAACGCAGGGAAGCATTGGGTCAGTTGAGCCTTAAACTCTGGCAATGAATCTGGGCTACTAGCCAGAATATTGACGGCTTCCATCACCCATTGCCCTGCTGCTTGCCCGCCACGTCCAGCTCCTTGCGCAGCTGCACCAGGAAGTTGCGCACCTTTTCCAGGGAGTGAATCACGTCCACCTTTTCCTTAAGCTGGGGGCCGCGCTGCTTCATGATGTCGCGGGCGCCGGGAATGGTGTAGCCGCGCTCCTTCACCAGGTGGTAAATCGTGCGGAACGTCTCGATGTCCTGCGGGGAGTAGAGGCGGTTGCCCTTCTTGCTCTTGCGCGGCTTCAGGTCGTCGAACTCCGTTTCCCAGAAGCGGATCAGCGAGGGCGCCACGTCGAACTGCGCGGCCACTTCGCCGATGGTGTAGTACTGCTTCTCGATGTCGCGCTCTTTGTAGGGCATGATGTAGAACTGAGACCGTAGAAATGAGAGGTGAGAAGCAGGCGTAATCAAGCAGAAAAGGCCGTCAGAACAGGTCTCGGTTCTGACTTCTCATTTCTCACTTCTCCAAACTACCTTTGCCGGAAGGGCTTTCCGGGGCCGCCGCAGCGGCTTCGGAAGTCGAAAAGTAGCCAAAAACCCGGCCGCCGCCAATTTTTCGGGCTGCGCCCCTGTTCTAACCGAATACCTCAACGATACGCGAAGCTTGACTTCGCGCTACGCCGCTCATGTCGCTCCCATCCGCTAACCAAGTTCGTCAGCAGTTCCTCGACTTCTTCGCTTCCAAGGGTCACCACATCGTGCCCTCGGCGCCCATCGTGGTGAAGGACGACCCCACGCTGATGTTCATCAACTCGGGCATGGCCCCGTTCAAGGACTTCTTCCTGGGCAACAAGCCCGCCCCGTACAAGCGCGTGGCTGATACGCAGAAGTGCCTGCGCGTGAGCGGAAAGCACAACGACTTGGAGGAGGTAGGCTATGACACCTACCACCACACCATGTTCGAAATGCTGGGCAACTGGTCGTTCGGCGACTACTTCAAGACCGACGCCATTGCCTGGGCCTGGGAGCTGCTGACGGAAGTGTTCAAGCTGCCCAAGGACCGCCTCTACGTGACCTACTTCGAGGGCGACCAGGCCGACGGCACCGCCGCCGACACCGAGACGCAGGAGCTGTGGCGCCAGTACACTTCGGATGACCGCATCCTGCCCGGCAACAAGAAGGACAACTTCTGGGAAATGGGTGATACCGGCCCCTGCGGCCCCTGCACCGAAATTCACGTGGATTTACGCAGCGAGGAGGAGCGGGCCCAGACACCCGGCGCTCAACTGGTGAATGCCGACCACCCGCAGGTGGTGGAAATCTGGAACAACGTGTTCATGGAGTTTGAGCGCCGCGCCGACAAGTCGCTCGTCAAGCTGCCGCAGCAGAACGTGGACACCGGCATGGGCTTCGAGCGCCTGATGATGGCCGTGTCGGGCGTGAAGTCGAACTACGACACGGACGTGTTCCAGCCGCTGATTCAGTTCATTGCCCGGGAAGCCGGCGTGCAGTACCACGGCACGGCCCCGGCTACCGTGAACGACCAGCCCGCCACCGAAAACGAGAAAACCGACATTGCGGTGCGCGTCATTGCCGACCACATCCGCACCATCGCCTTCACCATTGCCGACGGGCAGCTGCCCTCGAACGTCAAGGCCGGCTACGTCATCCGGCGCATTCTGCGCCGTGCCGTGCGCTACGCCTTCTCGTCCTTGAACCAGAAGCAGCCCTTCCTCTACAAGATCGTGCCGGTGCTGGCCGACCACATGAGCAGCATCTTCCCCGAGCTCAAGCAGCAGGAGAAGTTCGTGACCCGCGTGATTGAGGAAGAGGAAATTGCCTTCCTAAAAACCTTGGAAAATGGCTTGGGCCGATTGACTGTTTTTATGCGGCGAGCGAAGATCAGCTATTTGCTCAAAGCCACTGCAGAAGGTAAAAATAAATACGACGATTACACTGATGGTCAAGTAGGTGTAGCATACTCGGAAGCTGGTGGCAAGCCATTACAGATTTCAGGTAAAGAAGCATTTGAACTGTCAGACACTTTTGGCTTCCCTCTTGATTTGACTGCTCTTATCGCTCGAGAGCATGGTTGTACGGTGGATGAAGAAGGATTTCAGAAGGAACTTGAAATCCAGAAGGCCCGCTCGCGCAACGCCTCTGAACAGGAGCAAAGCGACTGGACTATCGTGGAGCCCTCGCAGGAGCAGCCGCGCTTCGTGGGTTACGACGCTACCACGACCGAGGCCCGCATCCTGCGCTACCGCGCCGTGACGCAGAAGGGCAAGACCGAGTACCAGCTCGTGCTCGACCAGACCCCGTTCTACGCCGAGTCGGGCGGGCAGGTGGGCGACACGGGCTACCTGCTCACGCCGCTGGCCAAGGTGCGCGTCATCGACACCAAGAAGGAAAACGACCTTATCGTGCACTACACGCTGGATCTGCCGCAGGACATCGACGCGCCGGTGGTAGCGCAGGTGGATGAGGCCCGGCGCCAACAGATTCGCAAAAACCACTCGGCCACCCACCTCATGCACGCGGCCCTGCGCCAGGTGCTCGGCACGCACGTCGCCCAGCGCGGCTCGCTCGTCAACGAAAAGCTCCTGCGCTTCGACTTCTCGCACTTCTCGAAGGTGACTGAGGAGCAGCTGCGCGAGGTGGAGCGCATCGTCAATGAGCGCATCCGCCAGCAGATTCCGCTGGGCGAGGAGCGCAGCGTGCCGCTGGAAGTGGCCAAGGAGCGCGGCGCTATGGCCCTGTTCGGCGAAAAATACGCCGACAACGTGCGCGTCATCACCTTTGGGGCCGACTACTCGGTGGAGCTCTGCGGCGGCATTCACGCCCCCAACACCGGCGAAATCGGCTTCTTCAAGATTGTGAGCGAATCGGCCGTGGGCGCCGGGGTGCGCCGCGTGGAGGCCGTGACGGCCGAGCGCGCCGAGCAGTTCGTGGACGAGCAGATGGACCTGCTGGCGCAGGTGCGCGAGCTGCTGGGCAACCCGCAACACCTGACCACCAGCATCCAGAAGCTCTCGGAGGAAACCGCCACCCTGCGCAAGCAGCTGGAGCAGGCCGAGCAGCAGCAGCTCGGGCAGCTGAAAGACCAACTGGCGGGCCAGGTGAAGCCGCTGAACGGGGTGAATTTCCTCGCCGCCAAAGTGCCCGCTCGCTCGGCCGATGGCCTCAAGACGCTGGCTTTCGGCCTGCGCCTGGTGGTGGAGAACCTGGTGCTGGTGCTCGGCGCCGACATCGACGGCAAGCCCCAGCTGGCCGTGATGCTCGACGACGAGCTGGCCAAGGGCGGTAAGCTCAACGCCTCGCAGCTGGTGCGCGAGCTGGCCAAGGAAATCCAGGGCGGCGGCGGCGGCCAGCCGTTCTTCGCCACCGCCGGCGGTAAGAACGCGGCCGGGCTCGATGCGGCCATCAGCAAGGCCGAAGGCCTGGTGAGTGGGCTGCTGGGGTAAGCGGCTGGCTGATTCTGAACGAATGAGCAACGGCTCCGGGTGGCAACGTCCGGGGCCGTTGGCGTTTGCGGGCCAGCCGAATCAGGTAGAAATGCGACCCTGGCCTTGGTTAAAAGTTTGGTACAAAGGGTAAACAAGCGGTCAATCGGTGGGCGTGGCAACGCTTCCTGCTGCGCGGCGGTAGGAGTCAGAAAGGTGCGCCTTACCGGCCCCCGTAACTATTTCTATAACCAGGCCACTTAGTGTTTCGCTTGGTATTCTTCTCTAATCCATTGGATGGCTCGCGGCACCACTTCCGCTGGCCGGAGAGGCTCGTCAGGGGCTAGGGAGTGACCATAGCGTACCTGGCGGCGGTCGGCGAATACAGCCGTTGTCAGTAAGATGAGAGACCCATCGGACAAGTAAAAGCGGTTTCTGACGGTCGATACCCCGCAAGTGCCCGCCCCAAAGCTTCGGGTGTGCTTGCGGGCTTTGAAAGCCACCGCCACGGCCTCGCCCGAACTGGCCGTCAGGGTATCAGTCAGCACAGCCACTACCGGGTTGGGCGACTTCAGCGTGTAATAATTGGCCGCTTCTGCCTCTACGTCGCCGTCCGCCAAGGCCTTCCCTTTTTCGTATCGCCACGCGGTTTTGGTAGCATACGAGTCAAAGCAATAGCCGAGCGTATCTTCTCCCAAAATCGGTCCTACCCCCGCGAGCATCGGCCACATATTCCCGCCCATATTCCCGCGCAAATCCACGATCCAGCCTTTTAGTGCAGGCTTGTCCCGCTTCCTGATATGGGCTTGCACGGTGGTTATGTACTCGTTCAGCTTTTCCGGACTGCCGACAACCCAGGGGATTCGGATGTAGCCGATGTCCCCCGGAACCGGCTCGTCGGGGTATACCGGGGGCTGCTTGTCAGTGGGTTTTTGGGGCCTCTGCACCAGGCGGGCGGGCACAAACAGGCTGTGCTTTTCGCCCAGGGCCATAATGGCCGCTTCAACTGCGGGATAGGCCTGCTCAATGGTGTTGGCGCTACTGGCCTTAGCCAGCACCTGCTGCTTGAACGCTACCCAGTTGATGGCAGTCCGATTAATGGAATTGGCTTGCAGGATACTGATTACCTCCTCCAGATATTTCCGCACCGCCGGTGAGGGAGGTTTGGGTTCTGCCCTACATGAGGCCGCGACGAAGAAGAACAGGCAGAAGTAGCGTAGCCGTTTCATACGTCCAAGGTAAGACAAGCTTAGTATGCAGCTGGCTGTCCAGCCAGCCCACCACTCTGCCACCCGACCTCAGCGCCTAGTACTACCTGCTGCGCCTGCGGGCCAAAGCCCTCGAAACCGAAGCCGCCGCGCTGAAAGGGCTGCTGGCAGCCGCGACGAGCTGAGCCTTTGCGTATACTGCGCCATGAAAGTCCCTGACCTGAATCCGGAACTGAAAGCGCAGCTGGAAAAGCTGCTGTTGCCCCAAAGCCAGCTCGTCGTGGCCCCAGCCGCCCGGCCTGCGGCCACGCAGCAGCTCTCGCACTTCGGCGGCGACCCGTACTTTGAGGTCGAAGAAGCCTGGCCCATAAATCCCAATACCGGCCAGCCGCTGGAGCTGATTTTTCAGCTGGTCGACGACGGCCGGCTGGGTTGGCCCTTTCCGGCCGCGGTGGTGCAGTTTTACCTCGATTACCACGGCGAGGAAGGCGTGTACGACGACAGCGACGAGGCGCAGTACCGGTTCAAGGTTTACCCGGCTATTCGTCCCGAGCAGCAGGTGCACGTGCCGCGCCCGGCGGCCTTGCCCGTTATCGAGTACTACGCCATTACCGCGCAGCCGCGGCAGTCGTTGCCCGACGACGACGAACTGGACATGATCAGCGCCCGCACGTACGCCTTGTGTCAGCAGCTCGGGGGCGACAAGTGGCGCAGAGTCTACAACGCCGCCGTGGAGGCCGTGCTGGGCGCAGAGCCGGACCTGGGCTCCTGGGTCGGGGGCTACGCGCAGTGGCTGCAGGGAGCCTACCCCACGGGTGAGTTTCTGCTGCAATTCGACAGCAATGAGGCCTTTATGTGGGGCGACTCCGGCCTGCTGTACTTCTGCTACGAGCCGGAGGACCCCACGCAGATTTCCTTCCAGCTGCAAAGCTGCTGAGGCGCCGACGGCTGGGCTAAAGCGCGTCGCGCATCTGGCTATTCCGGCCGCTTGTGGTGTTTGACTTTCAAGGCACCGCAAGCAGCCGGAACATTTTAGAGTTAGCGTGCTAATTTTAACACCCTGCATACCGTCGGCGGTTGGTGCCGCCCCATCGGATCATTTACATAGACTTCTTTATTCAATCATGCATTTACCTATACGCCTGTTAGGGACGCTGCTGCTTGGCGCGCTGGCTGTTGGAGCTACGGCCCAGCAGCTTCCAGCCTCGGAACTCCGCACGGAAACTGAATACTACGACGCCAAACGGCAGAAATTATCTTCGGCGGAAGGTGCCGCCGTGCGGGTAGAAACGCAGTTTGCGGATAGCCTGCAGGCCATAGAAACAACCTACAACGCAGCGGGCGCCAGGGTGGTCCGCACGCCTTTTGAGCACCACCGCAAGCGAATTCAGCACGGGGTAGCAGAGCGGTGGTACGACAACGGGCAACTGCACTGGCGCGATACCTGGGTGCACGGCAAGCGCGAAGGGGAGTTGCTGGTGTATTACCCGACGGGCCAGCTCAAGCGCCGCGAAAAGTTTGTGGGCAACAAATCCAAAGGCGGTACTTGCTACGCCGCCGATGGGCGGGAGGTGCCTTACTTTGCTTTCGAGCGGATGCCCGAGATGCCCGGCGGAATGAACGCGCTGATGCAGCATCTGGGCAAAAACATGCGCTACCCCGCCGCGGCGCTGCGGGAGCGGGTGCAGGGAAAAGTGTTCGTAAGCTTCGTCGTGGATTCGCTGGGGCGGGTAACCAACCCGGTGGTCAGGCAGGGGTTACACCCGGCGCTGGACGCGGAGGCTCTCCGCGTCGTCGCCAGCCTGCCGCAGTGGCAACCCGGATGGCAAGACGACATTGCGGTCGAGGTGGTATTCACCGTGCCCATTTCATTTACCATCGCCGGCCCAGCGCCGCGCCGCTCGAAACGAACGAGCGAAGCCGATTTCTAATAAAGTCTCTTTTACTTTTTTCATTTCCAGCTTATGCGCCTTTCTACCCTGGGCCTCGCGGCCGTGCTTTCCGTCACTGGCCTGACTGCGGCCGGGCAGACGTTCACCAACCCCGGTGAGTACAACAACTACATCGTGGCCGAGCAACGGGCCATGCTCAAGAAAAACCTGCGCTACATCAGCAAAGCGGCGCACTCCGACAACGAGAAGAAAATCGATTCGAAGCGCGTGGAGTTGATCAAACAGACGGAGCTGAGCCTGAACAAGCTGGCCAAAATGCCCGCGTACAAGGACGACAAGGGCTTCAAAGAGCAAACCACGGAGGCTTTTTACCAGCTGCTGAAGGTGTACTCCGAGGACTACAAAGCCGTGGACATGCTGGCCGGCACCCGCACGGCCACCGTGGAGAACATGGAGCAGTACTTCAAGCTGCAGGAAGTGGCCGAGCACAAGCTGCAGGCCATCAACGACTCCGTGGACGCCGCCCAGCAGCGCTTTGCCCGGCGCCACGGCCTGACCATCGGCGAGGACCCCGAGGGCCGGAAGCTGGCTCAGTACATGGCGCAGGTATCGGAGGTCAATGCCTACCAGCACAAGGTGTACCTGGCCCAGTTCCGCACCGAAAAAGCCAACGCCCTGCTCTCCGACGCGCTGCGGGCCCAGGACGCAGCCAGCTTCGAGGCCGCCCGCGTGCAGCTGCAGACCGACGCCAAAGCGGCCCTGACCGACCTGGCCGCCGTGCCGGCCTTCCGCGGCAAGGACGCGCAGTACCGCGATGCGGCCAAAAACCTGGTTGCCTTTTACGCCGGGATGTGTGAAAAGCAGTTTGTGCAGATGCAGCAGCTGATGCTGCGCAAAGACCAGCTCACCAAGGCCGACGTGACGGCCATGAATACCTGCATCAATCAGCTGAACACCGGCGGGCAGAAATTCACCGAAGCCTACAACCGGGCTGGCAACGCCTTTATGGCCGCCTACATTCCGGTGATGAACGACTAGGCCCATCGGCCCCACCACTAGGGCTGTGCACCCGCCGCCTGGCTGCTGATAGCCGGGCGGCGGGTGTTATCTTTAGCCAAATCTGCGGGTATGAATCGACTTCTTCTCAGTGCTTTAATCTTGGTTTGGGCAACAGGCGCGGCGCAAGCCCAGCAAGCTGCCGCTCCGGCCAAAGGGGAGTCCGCGGGCTGCATTCACGATGCGATGGTGCGTTATTTCGACGCCGACCTGGTAGCCGTGCCGACCGCCGCCGAGGCTTACTACACCCAAATCATGCAGCCCGGCCCCGGCACGCGCCCGGCCGTCACCCAGCTTTACTTTCCCGACGGCACCCTGTACTCCGAAACCACCTACGCCAACGCCCAGCGCCGCGTGCTGCAGGGACCGGCGCGCACGTATTACCCCGGCGGGCAGCCGCGCCTGCAGTACACCAACGACGACGGGCAGATCAACGGCTACTTCCGCAGCTATTATCCCGAGGGCCAGCTGAAGCGCAACGATTTGTACGACCACGGCCGTTTGGTGAAGGGCCAGTATTTCGCGCCCGACGGCACCTTGGTGGAGCCCCACGTGCCGCTGCGCCAGAACCCCGCGTTTCCGGGCGGCGATGCGGCCCTGGTGGCCCACCTGAACCAGCACTTGGAGTACCCCCGCGAAGCCCAGCGGGAAGCCGCCGAGGGGCAGGTAATCGTCGGCTTCATCGTCACGGCCCGCGGCGACGTGGTCGATGTATACGTGCAGCACAGCGTCAGCCCGGCCCTGGATGCGGCCGCCGTAGCGGCCGTGCGCACGCTGCCGGCTTTCACCCCCGGCCGCATCGATGGCGAGCGGCAACCCATACCCATGCTGGTGCCCATCACGTTCAAAGCATCGGGCACGCTGAAGACCCTGCGGCGTTTTGGGCTGTAGGTGGTAAGCGGCTTCGGTACAGCGCTGGTATTTTCGGTTTCTTGGTTCAGCCTCCTGCCGCTCACGCGCTTAGTGCCGATGCAGTCTGCGAGTTGACCTAAAAGCCCGCCGGCGGGTTGGCGGGCCGGGGTCGGCCGTTGTAAGTTTGGGTGCCACAACCTGGAGTAGGCCGGCGCGGACCACCATGATTGAAGTTGACCTGATCAAAAAGCACGGAAAAAAAGCCCTGGGCATGGAAGAAGAACACCCCCATCCGAAGGCCTCGTGGCGGGAGCGGATACCCGAAATTCTGCTCGAAATCGGCATCATCGTGTTTGCCATCTTGCTCTCCATTCAGCTGCACAGCTGGCACGAGCACTCCCTGGAGCGCAAAACGGAGCGCAAATTCCTCACCGGCCTGCGCCAGGACCTGACCCAGGACCTGCAGGAGCTGCGCGGCGACTCGGCTTCCTACATCACGCAGATTCGGGCCTTTAATTATTTCCGCGGCCTGAATGCGCAAGCCACCGTCAACCCGGACAGCCTGAAAGCCTACGGCTGGACGCTGCGTAACTCCACCCAGTTGATTCCGAACAACTCGCGCTTCGAGGGGCTCAAGTCCGCCGGGCGGCTGGATGTTATCGAAAACGACGAGCTGCTCAACAGCATTCTGGACTATTACCAGGAGCAGATTCCGCACCTGACCAACAACACCGCCATTTACACGGCCTACAAGCAGCAGAACATGGTCAGCTACCTCGACGCGCACCTCAGCGCCGATCAGCGCAACCTGCCCGCCGTGCTGGCCGCCGCGCCGATGCAGAACTACCTGAACCGCGGCGACGAAATGCGCGGCATCGTGCATATCTACCACGGAGTGATGGACCACAGCCGCCAGCTCATCCGCCAAATCGACGAGCACCTGAAGTAGGAGCGGCGCTGTCAGGATAAAGCCCGGCCAGCCGGATGCGGGCTACGCTCGGGGAGTTGGCGCCGGGTGGCTGGCCGTTTGTCGAAATTGCCGGGCGGCTGTCCGGCTAAAGCGCGTACTTTCCGGCCTCATTCTCAACCTCCTTTCCCGCCGCATGACGACACTGCTTCTCATTCCGCTGGCACTGCTGGTGCTGGCTTTCCTGCTCTCGTTTGTGGTGGTGCAGCAGGGCACCGTGGCCGTGGTTACGGCCTTCGGCAAGTACCGCCGCGTGATGCGTCCGGGCCTGAACATCAAGCTGCCCTTTATTGAGTTCATCTACAAGCGCATCAGCATCCAGAACCGCTCCCTGGAGCTGCAGTTCCAGGCCATTACCATCGACCAGGCCAACGTGAACTTCAAGGCCATGCTGGTGTACGCGGTGCTCAACCAGGAAGAAGAGTCCATCAAGAACGTGGCCTTCAAGTTCGTGGACGAGGTCAGCCTGATGCAGGCCCTGATCCGGACGGTGGAAGGCAGTATCCGCGCTTTCGTGGCCACGCAGCGGCAGGCGGCGGTGCTCAGCCTGCGCGGCGAAATCGTGGCGCACGTCAAGGACCAGCTCGACCAGACGCTGGAAAGCTGGGGTTACCACCTCATCGACTTGCAGCTCAACGATATTGCCTTCGACGAGGAAATCATGCGCTCCATGGCCAAGGTGGTGGCTTCGAACAACCTGCGCGCCGCCGCCGAAAACGAAGGCCAGGCCCTGCTCATCACCAAAACCAAGGCCGCCGAAGCAGAGGGCAATGCCATCAAGATTGCCGCCGAAGCCGAGAAAGTGGCCGCCCAGCTGCGCGGCCAGGGCGTGGCGCTGTTCCGCGAAGAAGTCACCAAGGGTATGGCCCACGCCGTGCAGGAACTGACGGAAAACAACCTGGACCCCTCACTGGTGTACTTCTCCATGTGGACCGAAGCCATCAAGCACTTCGCCGAGCAGGGCCAGGGCAACGTCATTTTCCTCGACGGCTCCAACGAGGGCATGCAGAAAAGCATTCAGCAGCTGATGGCCATGCAGCAGCTGCCGCCTCGCCAGTAAGCAGGGCCGCGCCGCCGGTGGCGCTGCACCCGCTTGTACCAGGGCCGCACTTCCCGCCAACGGAAGTGCGGCCCTTGCGTTTATAGGCCGAGTCTCCACCTGTGTGCCTATGCGTCTTTCCTACTTGCTGAGTGTGTTGGGCGGCCTGTCGGCCGGGCCGCTGCTGGCCCAGCAGCCCCCCAACCTGCCCGTCGTGGCCATCCTGGACGAATTGCAGGCCAAGCCCGCCGCCTTGCGCTACTACGACCAGTGGTGGGCGCCGCTGCCCTCGGCCCAGGGCGCGGCCTGCTACGACGTTATCCAGCGCAAGGACAGCGCCGACGTCAGCTGGCACGTGCGGCGCTACGACCTGAGTACTGGCCGGCCGCTGCTGGATCTGGGTTTTAGTGGAGCCCTGCCCTGGGGCCAGCCCGAGGGGCCCAGCCGGCAATGGTACCCGAGCGGCCAGCTGCGCGAAACGATAACCTTCCGCAAAGGGGCCGCCGAGGGCCGGCAGCTGACGTTTTACCCCGACGGCAAGCCCCGCCGCACCGTGGACTACGCCCGGCAGAAAGCCGTGCGCGGCGAGTGTTTCGATGCGGCCGGGCTGCCCATCGACTGCCCGCCTTACCACACCTTTGCGCAGCTGCGCCGCCCCAATGACCGCAGCAGCGCCGACGTGCTGGCCCAGCTCACCCACGACTACCCGCAATACCTGCCCGCCGGCTACAACCGCGCCGAGCGGGCCGTGGTGTACTTCGCGTTTTACGTCGATACGCTGGGTCGCGCCACTGCTCCGCGCATCCTGCGCGGCGACGACCCGGCCCTGAACGCGGCCGTGCTGGAGGCCATCCGCCACCTGCCCGCCTTCGAGCCGGCCCGCCAGGAAGGCCAGCTCACCCACGACCCCATCGAAGGCTTCGTGCTCTATACCTCGGCCGTGGCCCGGCGCCGCAAGCCGTAGGGGAGTGGCTGGAGTGCCGGCGGCCCCTTATCTTGGCCGCATGGCTACACTTCGACTCATCGGCAGGCTGACGACACGCGCGAGTATCCTCACCGGGGCCCTGGGCCTGCTGACCGCTGCCGCCGCGCACGCGCAGGCCAAGGTCATTACCGCGCCCGATCAGCTGGAAGGCCAGCGCGTGGCCGTGCGCTACCTCGACCGTCACCTCGTGCCGCTGCCCTCGGCCCAGGGCGCCTATGCCTACGACGTGCTGCGCCGCGCCGACAGCCTCGGCGTGCACTGGCGCGTGCGGCGCTTCACCGTGCAGGGCCACCAGCCGCTGCTCGACGCGGGCTTCAGCAGCGACCTGCCCTGGGTGACGCCCCACGCCCGCAGCCGCGAGTGGTACTCCGGCGGGCAGCTGAAGGAAGACGTGAGCTACCGCCTCGGCAAGCCCGACGGCCCCATGAAAACCTACTACCCCGACGGCAAGCTGCGCCGCGACCAGCAGAACAAGGCCGGCACGGTGGTGAAAAGCGAGTGTTTCGGCCCCGGTGGGCAGGCTCTGGACGAATGCCCCGCGTACCAGACGGCGGCCAGGCTGCCAGGCAAGGGCGCCGGGCAAGCTGCAGTTTTCCAGGCCATGCAGCGGCAGTTCGCGCAGTTTTTGCCCAAGGGCTACGTGCGCGCCACCGATGCCGTGGTGCACGTGGCGTTCCTGGTCGATAGCCTGGGCTACGTGCGCAACCCGCGCGTGCTGGCCTCCGACGACGCAGCCCTGAGCCCCGCCGCGCTGGAAACCGTGCGTAAGCTGCCCCGCCTGACGCCCGCCACCGAGGAAGGCCAGCCGGTGAACACCGTCATGGAAGGCGACTTTTTCTATTATCCCACCCGTCGTTCGGCCTCCGCGGCCAACGCCGACGAGTAGGCCTCCGCAGCATTCTTTAAGCAGTGTTTTTCATCACCAAGCAGCCGGCCAGGCCCGCCCGGTTTGTAGTCGGCTTCCTGCTGACGCTGGGCCTGTGGCCGGGCACTACGGCCGCGCAGGTAGCCGGCAGTCCGAGCATCAACGAGTATTTTCGGGCGCAGAATCTGGACTCCGATCTGAGTTTTGGGCCGGGGCACAGCTTTCGGCGCGAAACGCAGATGCAGGACTCGGTCCGGGGAACCATCACCACATACTACCCTTCCGGCAAGGCGTGGCAGGTGGTGCCCTACGCCCACGTGCGTAAGCAAATCGTGGACGGAACGGAGCGGCGCTACTCCGAAACCGGGCAGCTACTGGCCGAAGAAGAATTTCGGCAGAACAAGCGCCACGGCGCGCTGCGCACCTATTACCCCAGCGGCCAGCTGCGCCGGCAGGAGCAGTACACCGACGGGCGGCAGACGGCGGCTCAGTGCTTCGGCCTCGATGGCAAAGCCGCGTCGTGCGGACCCTACACCGTGCTGCCCGAATTTCCCGGCGGCATTCGGGGCCTGATGCAGACGGTGACCCAGCGCACCAAGTACCCGGACGAAGCTCAGCAGAACGGCATCGAGGGCAAGGTGTACATCGGCTTTGTGGTGGATCGGCAGGGCCAGCTGCAAAACGTGCGCGTAACCAAGGGCGCACACGTGCTGCTCGACGAGGAAGCCCTGCGGGTGGTGCGCACGCTCAGCGGTTGGACGCCCGGCCGCCTCGATGGCGAAACGGCCGACGTGGTGTTTACCGTACCCGTTACTTTCCGCCTCGAGTAAACTGCGCCCGAAAAGCCGTTTGGCTTCGTACTTTTACGCCCTACTTCCGCGCCGCGCCAGCCCCAAACCATCCCGGTAACCGGGTTCGGCCGCGGAAACCTGTGTTTCATTCATGGACGAAAGCATCAAAGCAAAATACCAGCCCGTCATCGGTCTGGAAGTGCACGCGCAGCTGCTCACCCGCAGCAAAATGTACTCCTCGGACGAAAACGAGTACGGCGCGCTGCCCAACTCCAACCTGTCGGTGATTACCCTGGGCCACCCCGGCACGCTGCCGCGCATCAACCGCACGGCCGTGGAGTACGCCATCAAAATGGGCCTGGCCACGAACTGCCAGATTACGCGTGACAACCTGTTTGCGCGCAAAAACTACTTTTACCCCGACCTGCCCAAGGGTTACCAGATTACCCAGGACAAGACACCGCTCTGCACCAAGGGCCACGTGGATATCCGCCTTTCGGACGGCACGGTGAAGCCCATCGGCATCACCCGCATCCACATGGAAGAGGACGCGGGCAAGTCGATGCACCTGGCGGGCGAGACGGAAACGCTGGTGGACTTGAACCGCGCCGGCGTGCCCCTCATCGAAATCGTGTCGGAGCCCGATATTCGCGACGCCGACGAGGCCTACGCCTACCTCTCGGAAATCAAGAAGCTGGTGCAGTACCTCGACATCTGCGACGGCAACATGGAGGAAGGCTCCCTGCGCTGCGACGCCAACATTTCGGTGATGCCCGTGGGCTCCACGAAGTTCGGCACCAAGGTGGAGGTGAAGAACATGAACTCCTTCCGCAACGTGCAGCGCGCCATCGAGCACGAAATCGAGCGGCAGATTGCCCTGCTCGAAGCCGGCGAGGAAGTCATCAGCCAGACGCGCGGTTTCGACGCCACCACCGGCACCACGCAGGCCCAGCGTACCAAGGAAACGATGAACGACTACCGGTACTTCCCGGAGCCCGACCTGCCCCCGGTCATCGTGGACGACGCCTGGCTGCACCGCGTGCAGAGCGAGCTGCCGGCCCTGCCGCAGCAGCTCTACGCCCGCTTCACCGGCGAGCTGGGCCTTTCGGATTACGACGCCAATGTGCTCATCGCCGAGAAGGACATTGCCCTCTTCTTCGACGAGCTGACGCGCCTGACGCCCAACGCCAAGGCCGCTGCCAACTGGATTTCGGGCCCGGTGAAGTCCTTCCTGAACGAGCGCGCCCTCACCATCGGCGAGTTTCCGCTGAAGCCCCAGCACCTGGCCGACATCATCGGCCTGATCGACGCGGGCAAAATCAACCACTCCGTGGCGTCGAAGCAGCTGTTTCCGCACCTGCTGGAGCACGCCGCGCAGTCGGCCGCCGAAGCGGCCGAGCAGCTGGGCCTGCTGCAGCAAGCCGATTCGGGCGAGCTGGAAGCCATGGTGCAGCAGGTGCTCGACGCCAACCCGGCCAAAGTAGCCGAGTACCGCGCCGGCAAAAAGTCGTTGACCGGCATGTTCATGGGCGAGCTGATGAAGCTCACCAAGGGCAAGGCCGACCCCAAGCTGGCCAACCAGCTGCTGCGCGACAAGCTGGAGCAGGCCTAATTCCTGGCCGCTGCCTTGCAACCCAAACCCCACCCGCTGGCCTCCACGGGTGGGGTTCTTTTTTACCTGCTTATTCTTCTGGTATGTATCCGACCAAACTGGCGCTGCTCGCGCTGGCCACCGCTGTTACGTTGCCGGGCTGGGCCCAGCGCAAACCCGCTGCCGCCCCGAAGGCTACTACCAACTACGAAGTGCGCGGCCGGCTCACCCACGCGCCGGCCGGCACGCGCGTGCTTCTGGCGCACATCAGCCACGAGCAAGTCGTTATTGACTCCGCTACCACGGATGCAGCCGGGCGGTTTCAGCTGCGCGGCTCGGTACCTGGCCCGGATGTGTACATGCTGCGGGTGCGGGGGCAGCAACGGACCACCAACCTGGCCCTGGCCCCCAGCAGCCGCCTGCAGGTACGCGCCGATGCCACCCAGCTCTGGCGTACCGGGGAGGTAACGGGTTCCGCCGAAGCAGTAGCGCTGTCGGCCATGAACCGGGAGCATGCGCGGCTGATGGCCCACATTGAGGAGCTGGCGCAGCAGCGCGGCCAAAACGCCGACACTGCCGTCCAGCGGCGCATTCAGCGCGACTGGGACGGCACCATGGCTGCTTTCGGCGCGTCGTCGCTGCGGGTGGCACGCCACTCGTCGTATCTGGCGCCTTATGTCGTGGCCACTTTCCTGAGTGGGGTCGGGTCCGATGTGGCTTTTGTCGACTCGGCTACCGCGCGCTACGCCCGGCAGTGGCCCGCCTCGCCCTACACCCAGCGGCTGCTGAAATACCAAACTATCCGCCGCGCCACAGCCATCGGACAACCGGCTCCGGCGGTGCTGCTGACCAATCCGCAAGGGCAGCTTGTGAGCCTGAGCAGCCTGCGCGGCAAGTACGTGCTGCTCGATTTCTGGGCCTCCTGGTGCGGGCCCTGCCGCCAGGAAAATGCCCATCTGGCGCAGCTGTACCGGCGCTACCAACCCAAAGGCTTCGAAGTGTACGGCGTATCAGTTGACAGCAAAAAGGCCGACTGGACCAAGGCCATCGAGCAGGACGGCGTGACGTGGACGCAAGTCATTGATCCTCCCGGCGAGCAAAGTGTGGCCGCCAGCCGCTACGACATCATCGCGTATCCGACTACCTTTTTACTGGATCGGGAGGGGCGCATCATCGCCAAGAACCTGAGCGGCGAGGCGCTGGAGAAAAAACTGGCCGAGCTGCTGCCCTGAAACAGAGCGGGGCTTACCGCGGCAAGCCCCGCTATCAAATCCGCCTATAAGCTTCAACACCGCGACTTTCGAGCGTAGCCGAGGGGCATTGTGCGGTTCCTAATGTGTACCCTATGCTAGAGCGAATATTGGCCGGCGGCCGCAACTGTTGTGGGGCTACCCTGGGGCTGTGGTTAGTCGGTTGTTCGCTGACTAGCCGTGCGCAGGTCGATACCGTGCTGTACGACGCGTGGGTAGCCAGCCCCAATTTTCAGCTTTACCGGACAGCCGAGAATAGAAAACAAAGTCCCCGGGATGTCCTGGGGCTGCCCATCTCTACGCTGGGCGAGACGTGGCTGGTGGCGTACACGCCCGGGCGGCGCTTCAGCTACCGGCAGGCGTTAGCCCGCGGGGTATATTTTGGAAGCTTTGCCTCGCTGCCGGCCAACTTTCTGGGCAATGAGCAGGCGGTACGCTTGCGCCAGCTGCGTACCCGGTTGCGGCCCGGTGCGTTCGACAAAGCGGAGGTGCACCTTTCCGAGGGAGTGTATCCGCACGTTTCGCGCTACTGGCGTTCTATCGACCATTACTACCCAAGGCCCGGATTTTACCTGGGGCGGGCCAGGTTTAAGTGTATATCGTTGGGCACCATCTCACTACGGGTACTGGATTTGCGTTACCGTCCGCGCCGACACGCCCACCCGGTAATTACGGTGCAGGTGCCGGCGTACTTTATTACCGAACTCATTGCTTTCGACGGCCGGATGCATCCTTAGTTAGCAGCACCAGCGCTACGCTTATGCCGCGAGGCTCCTGGTTGCCGGGTTCTGAAGTCCCGTCGCTTATCTTGCCGCCATCTACTCTGCTCAGGCTAACCGTTACCACGATGCCGAAAATCTATCCCTTCCTGGCTGCGGCCCTGCTGGCCGTGCCGGCCATGGCCCAGCGCGCCAAACTGCCCAACGCCAAGCCCAACGTGGAAATCAGCGGCAAGCTGCAGAACGCTCCCGCGGGTACGAAAGTGTACGTGGTGGATGCCGGCAACGGTCGCTCCATGCGGCTTGACTCGGCTACGGTGGACGGGCAGGGCCGCTTCCGGCTGCGCGCCCGCGTGCCCGATGCGGCCGTGTATTACCTGGCGGTGGAGAAGCAGCAGGAGGCGATGGGCCTGCCGCTCGCGGCCGGCAGTAAGCTGCAGGTCAGCGGCGACGCCACCCGACTGGTGCAAACCGGAGCCGTGCGCGGCTCGGCCGAAGCCGATACCTACTTCAGCTTTCAGCAGGCCCGCATGCGCAACATGGAGCAGCTGCGCGCCCTGACCGGACCCTACAGGGCCGCTCAGGACGAGGCCACGAAAGCGGCCATCGAACGACAGTTCGAGGCGCTGGAAGCGGAGGCCGAGAACCGCGCCAAGCGCCTGGCCCGGCAGCCCGCCTCGTACCTGGCCCCGTACGCCGCCCTGACCCTGCTCGGCAACCAGGCACAGGCCGCGTTTCTGGACTCCGTGACGGCCGTGTACCAGAAGGTACAACCCCTTTCGCGCTACACTAAGGCGCTGCTGGAGCACCAGGCGCGGCAGCAAGCCACCGCCGTGGGCGCGCTGGCCCCCGACATTCAGTTGGCCGGCGCCGATGGGCAGTTGATTCCGCTCAGTAGCCTGCGCGGCAAGTACGTCATGATTGATTTCTGGGCCTCCTGGTGCGGACCCTGCCGTCAGGAAAACCCCAACGTGGTGCGCCTCTACAACGCTTACAAAAACAAAGGCTTCGAAATCTACGGCGTGTCCCTGGATCAGGACAAGGACAAGTGGCTCAAGGCTATCCGGGCGGATGGACTCACGTGGACCCACGTCTCGGACCTGAAAGGCTGGCAATCCAAGGCCGGGCAGGCCTACGGCGTGCAGTCCATTCCCGCCACCGTGCTGATTGATCCGCAGGGACGCATCATCGCCAAGAACCTGCGCGGCGAAGCGCTGGCAAAGAAAGTAGCGGCGCTGCTGCCCTGATAACCCTCCGCTGCGGCCCGAAGCTTAAGCCCCGCCGGCGTTGGTCGTTGGCGGGCTTTTTCGTTGCTTTGGTCTGAATATCTATTCTTTTCTATGTATTCTTTGTTGTTGGGCGGCTGCCTGGCGGCCGCATTCGGTGGCGCTCCGGAAACCTGCCAGCTCAGTGGCCGCGCCGAACACGCGCCGCCCGGCACCTGGGCGTACGTCTATCCGCCGGAGGTGAAGCTGGTGTCTGTCAATTGCCTCGACTCGGTACAGCTCGATGCCAAAGGCCGCTTTGCCCTGCAGGTACCGCTCAGCGCCGGACCGGAGTACTACCGGCTGCAGTTCTCGGGCCGGCCGGGCGGCTACTGGCCGGTGCCGCTGGCGCCCGGGCGTAGGGTCACCTTTAAGGGCGATATGCTGCCGACGGGTCCGATCAAGATGATGGGCGGCCGCTTCACCGGCTCGCCCGAAACGGATAGGGAAGACGAGTTCAGTGGCTTGTTCCGGCAGGCGTCTGCCGATAAGCGGGCGGGCAAGCCGGACAAAGTAGCGCAGGCCCAGGCCCGTATGCGCCAGCTGGTGCGCCGCCACCTCGATTCGTTTCAGGCCGCCTGGTGGACCAGCGCCTACCTGGCCCAGGAGCCGGAGCAGCGCGTGTTTGTCGATTCGATAACGACGGTGCTGCGCCAACACCAGCCCAACTCGCGCTTCACCCAGCGCCTGCTGGCCCGCCAGCGCCGCCTGCCGGAGCTGCAGCCCGGGCAGCTGGCGCCCAACTTTGCCCTGGCTACCGCCGCGGGCAGCGACTCGTTGCGGCTGGCCAGCCTGCGCGGCCGCTACGTGGTGCTGCATTTCTGGCACCCGTCGAGCCTGGACCCGGCGAAAGTGGTGATGGCGCCGGGCAGCCAGCTCACCGATCTGGTGCCGCTGTATCAGCGCCTGCAGGGGCGGCCGGCAGAGCTGGTGAGCGTGGCCCTTACGCCCGATATGCTGCTGTGGCAGGCCGCCGTGCAGCGCGAGCCGGCCGTGCGCTGGCCGCAGGCGCGGGAGGCGCAGGGCTACCGCGGCCGGTTGCCCGAGGCGCTGGGCTTCAACAAGTCGCCCAGCTTCGTGCTCATCGACCCCGAGGGCAAGCTGCTCGGTATCGGGCTGGAACTGAATGAGCTGGACCAGCAGTTGCGCCAATTGCTGCCGTAGCGGTGCCGGCGCGACAAGAAGGCCGTGCACAGTTCGGGACAAATCAGCAACTTGCACTGTTGTTAGCCCGGTGCGCGTAGCCGTGCCGTTGTCTTTGCCTTCATGAAATACCCTATGACCAGCCTGATTCTGGTAGCCTCGCTGCTGAGCGCCGCCGCCTGCACCGACGCTTCGTCGTCCAATACTACTGCCGCGGGCGGCCCCGGCTTCGAAATTACCGGCCAGCTGCGCAACGCCGCCGCGGGCACCAAGGTGTACCTGTCCGAGCTGACCAACAACCAGTTCGTGTCGCGCGATACGGCCACTACCGACGCGCAGGGCCGCTTCACCTTCCGCGGCACCGCCGCCGAGGCCGGGCTGTACCAGATCAAGCTCAACGAGCCGAACCAAGTGCTGCTGGCCCTTGATAACCAAACCAAGCTGCAGCTGACCGGCGACGCCCAGAAGCTTTCGGCTGATTACTCGGTGAAGGGTTCCAAGGACTCGGAAATGCTGCAGCAGCTCACCGGCCACATGCAGCGCGCCAACGGGCAGATGCAGGGCATCATGCAGCGCTACCAGACGAACGCGCAGGCGGGCCGGCAGGACTCCATGCAGCGCATTGAGGCGCAGTTCTATACCGTGCAGGCCCGCAACACGGCCGCGCTGAAGGCGCTGGTGCGCAAGAACCCCACGTCGGTGGTGTCGGCTTTTGCCCTGAGCAACCCGCAAATCATCAACGCCGACGAGAACTTCGGCTTTGCCGACTCGGTGGCCACGCAGCTGAAAAAAGCCCAGCCCAACGCGAGCTACACCAAGTCCTTGGTGCAGACGCTGGAGCCCTTGCGCAAAACCGCCGTGGGCACCGTAGCCCCCGACATCAAGCTGGCTACGCCCGAGGGCAAAACCGTGAGCCTGAGCAGCCTGCGCGGCAAGTACGTGCTGCTGGACTTCTGGGCTTCGTGGTGCGGGCCCTGCCGCCAGGAAAACCCCAACGTGGTGCGCACCTATCAGCAGTATAAGGACAAGAAATTCACCGTTTACGGCGTGTCGCTGGACCAGGACAAGGGCAAGTGGGAAAAGGCCATTCAAGCCGACGGCCTGACGTGGACCCACGTTTCGGACCTGAAGGGCTGGCAGTCGGCTGCCGGTCAGGCCTACGGCGTGCAGTCCATCCCGATGAACTTCCTGCTCGACCCGCAGGGCCGCATCATCGCCAAGAACCTGCGCGGCGAAGCCCTTACTGCTAAGCTGGCTTCGGTACTGAAGTAGTAGGGTAGCTGTAAAAAGCTGACCATACATCAAGAACAAAGGGCCTTCCCGCGCGGGAAGGCCCTTTTTCGTATCAGCACAGAACCAGTGCAGTGCGCTTCGGCTATTTAGGCCAAAAACATGCGCTGCAAGGCCTGCCAGAGCTGTTTTTTGCGCCCGTTGTCGTATTCGATGATTTCTACGTCGGCCGCGGGCAGGTAGGCCACGTCGCCGATGCGCACGGGCTCGTAGGGCTCCGTGCGCTTGGTGGCCACGTCGAGCAGGTTTTTGCCAAAGCCAATGACTTCGCGCACGGCCAGCCCCCGGGCCCGCAGCTCCTCCAGGCTCACCGGGTACGGCGAACGGACGTTGACGATAACGCACTCTTCCATCACGCGCTGAATGGCCTTGAGCATGTTGTTGAGAAACACGTTGCGCTGTACCCGCGGCAGGCGTGTGGGGTCTTCCAGGCGCACCAGTAGTACCAGCCCGTTGGCGTTGCTGCCAAGGGTATCGAACTCCACCGGCGGGCGCTGCGCCGCAACGGGTGGCGCCGCAGGTGCGGCAGGCACAGAGGCAGTAATCGAAGGCGCCGTTGGCGGAGCAGGCGCAGAAGTGGCCTGCGGGGCGTCGACGGGAGGAGCCGGGGCTGAAGGCGCTGGCGGGGCCGCGGCCTGCAGACGGGATGCCTTTAGGTCGGCCAGGGACGGCAGGCGGCCGGGGGCAGCCGGGGCTGGCTCCGGCGACATCGAGGCGGCAACGACCGGCTGCGCCACCGGGGCCTCGACTACCACGGCCGGAGCCGCGGGGGCAGTTGCCGGAGGCGGCACGGCCGCGGGAGTCGGTGGCGCGGCAGCCTGAACGGCCGCAAGGGCTACCGAGCCGGGTTCGGGCACTACGTAGAGCGGCGTGCCGGCGTACAGCTGCTGGTAGAAGGAAAGGGTAGCGTCATCCACGGGGTACGGGCGCGGAAAGTGAAACGGCGATGGAAGCGGCGCAAGGGCCAGGTAAAAGGTACGAGCTGCGGTGGGAAGAGTCAAGGGGCGCAGCCGCTGAGGCGCAATGCTAGTCCAGCTCGAACAGTGCCTTCAACTCGGTGGCTTCCTGCGGCTTCAGGCGGCCGGCTAGCACCAGGCGCAGCTGGCGGCGGCGCAGGGCGTCATCGTAGAGGCGGCTTTCGGCGGCCGTCTCCGGCACGGCTTCCGGTACGTCGATGGGGCGGCCCGACTGGTCGACGGCCACGAAGGTGAAAAAGGCCTCGTTGGACTTAATTTTGGTGCCCGAGGGAATGTCTTCGGCCCACACGTCGATGTGCACCTCCATGCTGGAGCTGAAGGAGCGCGTCACCTGCGCTTCCAGCGTCACCACGCTGCCCAGCTTGATGCCTTCGCGGAAGGATACGTTGTCGACCGAGGCCGTGACGACGATGCGGTTGGAATGGCGCTGGGCGGATATGGCAGCGGCCACGTCCATCAGGTGCATCATGCGGCCGCCCATCAGGTTGTTGAGCGTATTGGTGTCGTTGGGCAGTACCAGCTCGGTCATTCGCACGAAGGACTCGGAAACAGGCTTTTGTTTGCGCATGGCAGAAACGGCAAGGTGAAATTCAGGCGCAAAGATAGCCCAACGGCCGCGCCGCGCCGGGGCCCGGCAGCAAAAAGCCCCCGCACCATACGATGCGGGGGCTTGACAGACGTTGGACGTGCGAAGTGGGCTTTACGGCACCAGCACGCGCGAGGTATAGCGCTGCGGGCCCAGGGTGAGCTGCACCACGTATAGGCCCGGACTCAGGCGTTTGCCCTCGGCGCCCAGCGCAATGCGTTGCTGGCCGGCCGCGTAGCTGCGGGCGGGCGTGCTCAGCACCGTGCGGCCGAGCAGGTCGAGCACCTGCACCTGGGCCGTGGCGGCTTGGTCTAGGCTGAACTGCACCGCCGTTTCCGCGGTGAGCGGGTTGGGGGCCACGCTGATGCCGTGGCGGGCCATGTCGCGGGCGCTGTTCACGCTGGCGCGGCGCACCCGGATGTTGTCCAGATACAGGTAGTTGCCGGCGTTGGAAGTGGCCTCGAAGCGCAGCAGCAGCGTTTGGGCGCCTTGCTGGGCCGCAGGCACGTCTACCGTGGAGGTGACCCAGTCGGCGGCCGTGGGCACAAACGCCCCGCTCACGAACTGCCCGCTGGCATTGCTGGCCAGCTGGGCGGCCGTGTAGTACCCCTGCACCGACCACGTTGCGCCGCAGTCACTGCTGGTGGAAACCTGCAGCACCTCGCCCGAGGTGGCGGAGCGCCGGGCGTAGGCGCGGTCGAACACGACTTGGTAATCGGCGCCCGGGTTGGTGGTCAGGTTGATGGGCGGCGAGTACAGGGTGGAGGTGGTGCCGTTGGGGATGTTGGGGTTGCGCAGGCGCAGGCTGGCCGTGCCCTCGGTAGCAGCACCCGTGAAGCGCAGCCATTTCTCGGCGCCCGAAGACGTAGTTTCGTTGCGCCAGCTGCGGATGGGGTCCGTGGCATTGCTGGCCCAGTTCAGGTCCTCAAACGACTCGCGCAGCGGAGCCGACACGGCCGAGCTGGGCCCGATTACCCGAATCAGCTGCTGGCGCGTGGTGGTGCCCGGCCCAGCCGCGTTGCTTACCGTCAGCGCCACGTCGTACAGGCCGGGCGTGTTGTAGGTCACCTGCACGGTGCGCGCGGTGGAGGTGGCCGGCGTGCCGCCTGGAAAGCTCCATTGGTAGGTAGCGCCGGTGAGGTTGCCGTTGTAGGAATACTCAGTGAAAGTCACGCTGCTGCCCTGGCACACCGTGGTGGTGGAAGGCTGAAACGCTGCGACCGGCGCGCAGGGCACCAGGGGGTAGTTGTCGGTGGTACCGGTGGCCAGCAGGTTCGTCGCCGAAACCAGTGTGCTGCGGCAGCTCTGCGTCAGCGAGGCGCGCATCACGGCTACCTGCCCCAGGGTGAACATCTTGGCGCAGTTAGCATAGTCCATGTAGTTCTCGGTGTTGGCCACCGGGCCGCAGGTGGCCTCGTTCAGGTTGCAGTTCTGAAGGGCGCCCACCGTGTTGGGCGTGTCGGCAATGCCGTCGTCGAGGCCGCAGTTGCCCGGCTCGCCGGGCGTGTTGGTGCCGCCCCAGGTATGCGGCAGGCCGAAGTAGTGGCCCAGCTCGTGGGTGAGCGAGCGGGCGCAGAAATTCGTGCCGCAGGAGCGGCCGATGCCGGCAAACTGCGTGTTGCGAATCACGATGCCGTCGTAGAGCGAGCCGCCGTTGCAGGGCAGCAGGGCGTAGCCGCCCGCGCCGTTGGCGTTGTCCACCACCCAGATATTGAGGTAGCGGTTCACGTCCCAGCGAATCACGTTCTTGACGTTGTTGTCGCCCACGGCCGTTTGCGCGGAGTAGGTGCGCGTGATGCCGGTGGTGCAGTTGCCGTTGGGGTCTTTCTGCGCCAGCCGAAAGCGGAAGCCCGGCCGTGCCGCAATGGGCCGGAAGCGCGGGTCGATGGTGGCCGTATCCGCGTTTTCCTTGTTGAAGTCGCGGTTGATGATGCGCAGCGCATCCGCCACCTGCAGGTCCGAAATGTTGTTGACTCCACCGGTGTGGATGATGTGCACCACCACGGGCACGGTCACATCGGGCTGGGCCTGGATGCGGGCCTGATCAGCGGGCGACATCTGCCGCACGCGGCGCAGAAAATCCTGGTAGTCCTGCTGCAGGCCGGGGTTGCGCGCAAACTCGGCTTGCTGCACGCTGTCGTAGGCGCAACGGAAGCCGTAGGTGTGCTCCGGGCGCAGTCGGCGCTGGGCCGTAGCCTTGCCAACCGAGCCCAGCAACACGGCCGCCGCCAGCCCAAGGATGGGTAACGTTTTGCGAAACATGAAGGGGTGAAGGGTGAGGGATGGGTGGTGCGGCCTGCCCCCACGAAAAGCGGCCGGCGCGCGGCGCTCAATGTACGCACAAAGCAGACTACTAATGCAGTAGCCGGCATCTACGCGGCTTATTCGCCCCAGCCAGCCGCCCCGCGCAGCGGCACAAACCGGAATTCCTCGAAGTCCTCGCGGGCAAAGCCGTCGGCCGACTCGCGCGTGACGCGTACCATGCGCTGCACCTGCTCGTTGCCCACGGGCACCACCAGCACCCCGCCGATGGTGAGCTGCTGCAGCAGCGGCCGGGGCAGGGCCGGCGCGGCCGCCGTGACCAGGATGCGGTCGAACGGGGCATGTGCGGGCAGGCCCACCGAGCCGTCGCCGCAAAACAGGTGGGCGCGGCCGTAGCCCAGCTGCGCCAGCCGCTGGCGCGTGCGCTCAAACAGCACCCGGTTGTACTCGATGCTGAGCACCTCGGCCCCGAGCGTGAGCAGCACCGAGCACTGGTAGCCCGACCCCGTGCCCACTTCCAGCACGCGCTGGCCTTCGCGCACCTGCAGCAGCTCCGTCTGGCAGGCCACGGTGTAGGGCTGCGAGATGGTTTGGCCTTCGCCGATGGGAAAGGCCTTGTCGTGGTAGGCGTGCGATTCGAAGGCCGGCTCGAAGAACAGGTGGCGCGGCACCAGCGCCAACGCACCCAGCACCCGCTCGTCGCGAATGCCTTTGCGGGCCAGCTCGGCCACCAGGGCGCGGCGCTGGCCACGGTGGCGGTACGAGTCGGCGGCGGAAGGGGTGGGCGGGGGAACGGCAGGCATGGCGGTACGGGGAAAACACCCCTACCTTTGCGCGAAGCGGGTGGGCTGGTTTCACCCGCAAAGCTACGGCGGCGCAGCCTTTCTGCTACGGCCGAGCGGCCCGTTTTCCGTTTCCATTCCCGTTCTACCGTTGATTCGCACCCTGCAAAAGCTCAAGCTGCTGGCCGCCGACTTTGGCGCGGGCCTGCTGGCCTGGGGATGCTTTTACCTGCTGCGCAAGTACTTGCTGAGCGAAATCAACGCCGGCTACCGCTTCACTGGCAACCAGCTGTTCACCCTCACCGGCTCGGCCCTGATGATTGCCGCGTTCTGGGTGCTGCTGTACGCGCTTATCGGCGAGTACCGCGACATTTTTCGCAAGTCCCGCGTCGGCGAGATTATCCGGCTGGCGCGCATTTCCTTCCTGGGCGCGGTGGTCATCTTCTTTGCCCTGCTGCTCGACGACCAGGGCGTGAGCAACTACCGGCTCTACTACAAGACCATTTCGGCCTACTTCCTGCTGCACTTCACCATCACGGCCGTGCTGCGCACCTGGGCCATTACCAGTATTCAGGGGCTGGTGCTGCGGCGGGTTATTGCCTTCAACACGCTCATCGTAGGCTCCAGCCCGCTGGCGCTGGAAACCTACCGCGAATTGGAGCGCTCCAACCGCCACCTGGGCCTCAACATCATGGGCTTCGTGCCCGTGGGCGATACGGTGGATGCGGACCTGGCCACCGAGTTGCCCCGGCGCGGCTCCTACGAGCGGCTGCCCGCGCTCATCCGGGCCCTGCAAGTGGAGCAGGTGGTAGTGGCACTGGAGCCATCTGAGCACCAGATGATTCAGCAGGTGCTCACGCAGCTGGAAGGCAGCCCCGCCCGCGTGAGCGTACTGCCCGACGTATACCAGATCCTGCTGGGCTCGGTGAAGGTGAATCACCTGTTCGGCACGCCGCTGATCGAAATCAAGCACGATCTGCTGCCGGTGTGGCAGGAAGTGACCAAGCGCGGCATCGACGTGGTGGGCTCGGGGTTGTTTCTGCTGCTGGCCTGGCCGGTGTACGCCTTCACCGCCATCATGGTGCGGCTGTCCTCAAAGGGCCCGATTTTCTTCGCCCAGGAGCGCATCGGCAAGCACGGCAAGCCCTTCAAAATCTATAAGTTTCGCTCCATGTACGTGGATGCGGAGCGGCTCGGCCCGGCCTTGTCGAGCAAGAACGACCCGCGCATCACGCCCTGGGGCCGCTTTATGCGCAAGGTGCGCCTCGACGAGCTGCCGCAGTTCTGGAACGTGCTGCGCGGCGACATGAGCCTAGTGGGCCCGCGCCCCGAGCGGCAGTTCTACATCGACCAGATCATGAAAGTGGCCCCGCACTACCGCCACCTGCACCGCGTGCGCCCCGGCATCACCTCGCTGGGGCAGGTGAAGTACGGCTACGCCGAGACCGTGGCCGAGATGGTGCAGCGCCTCAAATACGACATCCTCTACATCGAAAACATGTCCCTGGCCATGGACTTCCGCGTGATGCTTTACACGCTGAAAATCATCGTGGAAGGCCGGGGGAAATAATGTACTGATGAGGCTGAATGTGCTGATGCCTGACGTGAGCAAATCGAACATTCCGGCAGACAAAGCATTAGTACATCAGCGTATTACTCACACTAGCACAGTACCACCTTGTTTACCGGCATCATCGAAGCACTCGGCACCATCACCGAAGTGCGCACCGAAGGCACCAACCGCCATTTTACCGTCGTCTCGCCCTTTTTCAGCGAACTGCAGATTGATCAGAGCGTGGCCCACGACGGCGTGTGCCTCACGGTGGTAGCGCTGGATGCTGCCGCCGGCACGCATACCGTCACGGCCATCGATGAGACGCTGCAAAAGACCAACCTGGGCAGCTGGGCCGAAGGCCGGCAGGTAAACCTAGAGCGTTGCCTCTCGGCCAACGGCCGCTTTGACGGCCACATCGTGCAGGGCCACGTGGATCTGACAGCTACCTGCGAAGCGGTGGAGGACCAGAACGGCTCCTGGCTGTACCGCTTCCGCCACGCCACCGGCCCCGGCCGCGTGACGGTGGAGAAGGGCTCCATCTGCATCAACGGCGTGAGCCTGACCTGCTTCAACAGCACCGACGACGGTTTCTCGGTGGCCATTATCCCATACACCTACGAGCACACCACCTTCCAGCACCTGCGCCCCGGCGACCTGGTGAACCTGGAGTTTGACATCGTGGGCAAGTACGTGGCCAAGCTGCTGGGCAAATAGGCCGCCTTCGCGCCCGGATACGTAGCGGGGTAATCCAGCCTGTGCAGTTCCTTTCGTCAACCATGAATCGAAGTGGCCGGTTAGCAGTAGCCTTATTAGCCGTTACACTGCTGGCCGGCGGCGCTTTCGGGCTCTGGTACTCGAACACCGATGCGCCCTTTGTCAGTTACCGCGTGGACCCGCGCCACCAGCGGCTGCAACTGTACTGGCGGGACGAACAAAACCGTCCCTTCCGCAGCCTGGGGCAGTTGAAGATGTGGTTGCAAGCGCGAGGCCAGACGTTGCTGTTTGCCACCAATGGCGGTATGTACCACTCGGGCAACGTGCCGGTAGGCCTGTTCATCCAGGGCGGCAAAACCTTGATGCCGCTTGACACGACTTCCGGCACCGGCAACTTCTACCTCAAGCCCAACGGCGTATTCTACCTGACCGCCGATGGGCGCGCCGGCGTTTGCCGCACGCAGGACTTCCGCCCACGCAAACGGGTCAGCTACGCTACCCAGTCGGGGCCCATGCTGGTGATGGACGGGCGCATTCACCCCGCGCTGCAGCCGGGTTCCAAGAACTTGAACGTGCGCAACGGGGTGGGTCTATTGCCCGATGGCCGGGTGCTGTTTGCCATGTCGAAGCAGGAAATCAACTTCTACGACTTCGCGGAGTACTTCCGCCGGCAAGGCTGCCGCAACGCCCTGTACCTCGATGGGTTCGTGTCGCGCACCTATGCGCCGGCGCAGGACTGGGCGCAGACCGACGGCGACTTCGGCGTCATCATCGGCGTGACGGCTAAATAAACCGCTCTATGGCACTTTTAGGCGGCATTTGCGTAGGAGTAAAAGGATCAACTCCTTCACCGCCATGTCGAAACGCGAACTGATAGAACCCACGCCCGGCGACAAGCGCTACGTGCGCCGCAACGATAAGGGCCAGTTTACCAGCGAAGTGGACATTCACCGCTCCCTTTCGCAGGATGATAAGCACAATTCCCGCGTCACCAGCCGCTCCGGCCAGGGCGACCGGGGCGACGGCCACACCGGCAACCGCAAACCTGCCAAATAGGCTTTCAGCCAACTAAAAAGGCCCTTGCTGCGCAGCAAGGGCCTTTTTGTTGAGGGTACTTAAGCCACCGGGTTGTCGATGGAGGGCTCATGCGGCCACCAGCGCCGGGCGCCTTGCCGGTAAAGTGTATAACAGCCCCAGGCCAGCAGGCTGCCGAGGGTGGCACCGGCCAGCACGTCGGAAGGGTAATGCGCAGCCAGGTAAATGCGGCTGTAGCTCACCAGCAGTGCCCACAGGAGCACGGCCACTTTCAGCGGCCAGTAGCGGCGCGGCAGCACCAGCGTCAGGAACACCACCAACGCGAAGGCGTTGGCCGCGTGCGAAGAAATAAAGCCAAACTGCCCGCCGCAGCCGTTGGCCAAGTTCAGCGACTCAGAGATGAACGGATCGTGGCAGGGACGCAGGCGGGCAAAAAAAGGCTTGAAAAAGCGGCTGGAGATGCTGTCGGCCAAGCCGACGCTCAGGCCCAGCAGGGGCACCAGCAGCAGGGCGCGCCGGCGAAAGTAGTAGGCCAGGGCCAGTACCATCACGAAGTACGCCGGAAACCACACGAGGCGGTCGGAAAAGAAAATCATGAGCCGGTCGAGGGCCGGGGTGGCGGTGCTATTGGCCGCCACCAGCAGCCAGCGGTCCAGCTTCTGCAACTGGTCAATCAAGCGAAGTGGGCGAATGGGCGAGCCAATTTACGCCCTTTTTCAGCCACTGTTGGGTTTCGGCCTCGGCCGAGCCGGGTGCGGGCTGCAGGTTGTAGTGCCATTCACAGCGCGGGGGCAGGCTCATCAGGATGCTTTCGGTGCGGCCGCCGGCTTCCAGGCCGAACTTGGTGCCGCGGTCGATGGCCAGGTTGAACTCGGCGTAGCGCCCGCGGCGCACCATCTGCCACTGGATTTCCCGCTCGCTGTAGGGCAAGTCGGCGTTGCGGCGCATCAGCTCGCAGTAGGTGCGGCCGTACACCTCGCCCACGGCTTTCACGAAGGCAAACAGCTCGTCCCGGTCGCCGTGCTGGCCCACGATGAGGCGGTCGAAGAAGATGCCGCCCACGCCGCGGGTTTCCTGGCGGTGGGTGAGGAAGAAGTACTCGTCGGCCCAGTCCTTGAAGCGCTGGTAGTAGCTCGCGTCGTGCTGCTGGCAAACCTCGAAGATCTGCTCGTGGAACCAGCGCGCCTGCTTCTCGTCCACGTAAATCGGCGTCAGGTCGAGGCCGCCGCCAAACCAGGAGTCGCCGTTGCCAGCCTCGAAGTAGCGCACGTTCATGTGCGAGATGGGCACGCGGGGGCTGCGCGGGTGCTGCACCACCGATACGCCGGTGGCGAAGTAGCGCGGGTCGGGCATGAGCAGCTGCCGGGCGGCGCGCTCGTCCATCTCGCCCCAGGTGGCCGAGAAGTTCACGCCGCCTTTCTCCAGGATGCGCCCGTTCTGAATCACGCGCGACTCGCCGCCGCCGCCCGAATGGTGCTGCCACACGTCGGGCTGGAAGGTGGCGCCGCCGTCGGTGGTTTCGAGTTCGGTGTAGAGCCACTTCTGGAAGCTGCGCATCCACTGCTCTACTTGCTGGCGGAAGGGCGTAACGGTCGGGTCGGGAGCGGTCATGGCGGGGGCAAAAGCGGGGGAGAGCAGCGCAGCTTCCATGGGGCAGATTGGCTTGGTTTCGGAGGCGAAATAACGCCGTGGCCCCGCGCCAAGAGCTGACCAATGTCAGGCCGGCACCTGTTATTTGTCACCGCAAAGGTGGCAGGTTTTTGATGCCGAGCAGCACCGGCCGCTTAGTCGCGCAGCTCGGACTGGCGCAGGTGCACCGGCTCGACGTTTTTGCGCAGGCGCATGTTGAGCAGCTCTACCACCAGCGAAAAGGCCATGGAGAAGTACACGTAGCCTTTCGAAATTTCCTGGTGCAGCGCCTCGGCCACCAGCAGCACCCCGATCATGATCAGAAAGGAGAGGGCCAGCATTTTGATGGTGGGGTTGCGGTTGACGAAGTCGGCGATGAGGCGCGCAAAGGCCAGCATCACACCCATCGACAGGACCACGGCCACAATCATCACCAGCACGTTGCTCACCAGGCCCACGGCCGTCAGAATGGAGTCGAAGCTGAACACGATGTCGATGAGCACGATCTGCACCAGCACGCGGGAAAAGCTGTGGGCCGCGCTGCCTGGCTGGTGCTCATCCTCTGTGCCCTGTAGCTTGTTGTGGATTTCGGTGGTGCTCTTGGCCAGCAGGAAGAGGCCGCCGCCCAGCAAAATCAGGTCGCGGCCCGACACGCCGTGGTCGGGGCCGAGCACGGGCAGGTCCAGGGTGAACAACGGCTCTTTCAGCCCCACAATCCACGAAATGCTCAGCAGCAGCCCGATGCGGAACACCAGCGCCAGCAGCAAGCCCAGCGTGCGGCCGCGCTGGTGCTGCTCCGGCGGCAGGCGGTTCACGACGATGGAGATGAAGATGATGTTGTCGATACCCAACACGATTTCCATGAACGTGAGGGTCAGCAAACTCACCCACGTTTCGGGGCTGGCGAAGGCAGAGAGGTCGAACATAGGGCTGCTTACGGCGCGCTGGGGCAGAAGATGTACTTCAGGCGCCGGAGCGGCCCGCGGCGTACCGGCACGAGCGGGCCGGGCCCGGCAGCGGACGATGCTAACAAGTGTTTGGCTGGCGTGCGCCGCATCTGCCCCCAATGCCGTATTTTCGCAGCCTCTGCTACCCGTCTCTCCTCGCATGCAAAGCCCCACCGCCCTGGAAACCCCCGATACCGACTTTACCACTGCGCACCCTGAGCGCGCCACGCTGCTGCGCGCCTATCGCCTGATGCATACCTCGGCCGAAATGGCCCGCATCTACGAGGAAAACAAGGCGGTGACGGCCAAGTACGTGCACGCTTCGGCCCGCGGCCACGAGGCCATTCAGCTGGCGGCGGCCTTCCAGCTGCGCGAAACCGACTATTGCGCCCTCTACTACCGCGACGATGCCTTCATGCTGGGCCTGGGCCTGCGCCCCTACGAGCTGATGCTGCAGCTTATGGCCAAGCGCGACGACCCGTTCTCGGGCGGGCGCACGTATTACTCGCACCCCTCGCTGCGCCGCGCCGGCATCCCGGTTATTCCGCACCAGAGCTCGGCCACCGGCATGCAGGCCATTCCGGCCACCGGCATGGCCCACGGCCTGCACTACCTCGAAAGCCAGGGCCTGCTCGGAGCCGGGCAGCCCGTGGTGCTGTGCTCCATCGGCGACGGGGCCATGACGGAGGGCGAAGTAGCCGAAGCCCTGCAGATGGCCGTGCTGCACCAGCTGCCCATCGTGTACTTGGTGCAGGACAACGAGTGGGGCATATCGGCTACGGGCCGCGAAATGCGCGCCATGGATGCCTACGAGTTTGCGGCTGGCTTCAAGGGCCTGCACCGCCTGCGCTGCGACGGTGCTGACTTCGTGGACAGCTACGCCACCATGCAGGCCGCCGTGCAACACGCGCGCCAGACGCGCGGCCCCGTGCTGGTGCACGCCAAATGCCCCTTGCTGGGCCACCACACCAGCGGCGTGCGCCGCGAGTGGTACCGCGGCGACAACCTCGCCGAGCACCAGCAAAACGACCCGCTGCCGCGCTTCCACCAGCAGCTGCTCACGGAGGGCTTCACGGAAGGCGAGCTGGGCTACGCCGCTGCCCAGGCCCAGGCCACGGTGCAAGACGACTACCAGGCCGCTTTAAATGCACCCAACCCCGACCCGGCCACCTTCGATCAGCACGAATTCGCGCCGGCAGCCGTGACCGAGGAAGCCGGCGAGCGGAGCCCGGCCGGGGCCGACAAGGCCATCATGGTTGACGCAGCCTTGCACGCCGTGGACGACATCCTGCAGGAGTTTCCCGAGGCCTTGTTCTACGGCCAGGATGTGGGCGGGGAGCTGGGTGGCGTGTTCCGTGAAGCGGCCCTGCTGGCCAAGAAGTACGGCGACGCCCGCGTGTTCAACACGCCCATCCAGGAGGCTTACATCGTCGGCTCGACGGCCGGCATGTCGGCCGTGGGCGCCAAGGCCATTGTGGAAATTCAGTTTGCCGACTACATCTGGCCGGCGCTGAACCAGCTGGTGGAGGAGCTGTCGAAATCCTGCTACCTCTCCAACGGCAAGTTTCCGGTGCAGAGCCTGATCCGCGTGCCCATTGGGGCGTACGGCGGGGGCGGGCCCTACCACTCGGGCTCCATCGAAAGCACGCTGCTCACCATTCGCGGCATCAAGGTGGTGTACCCCTCGAACGCGGCCGACATGAAGGGCCTGATGCGCGCCGCCTTCCTCGACCCGAACCCCGTGGTGATGCTGGAGCACAAAGGCCTGTACTGGAGCAAAGTAGCCGGCACCGAGGACGCCAAAACCGTGGAGCCGGCCGCCGGCTACGTCGTGCCGCTGGGCAAGGCCAACGTGGTGCAGCAGGCCTCCGCGGAGAAGCTCCGTCAGGGCGACACCTGCGTGGTCATCACCTACGGCATGGGCGTGTATTGGGCCAAGGCTGCCAGCAAGCAGCTGCCCGGTCAGGTCGAAATTCTGGACCTGCGCACCCTGAATCCGCTCGACTGGGAGGCCGTGCAGGCTGCTACCGAACGCCACGGCAAAGTGCTGGTGCTGACGGAAGAACCCTTGATGAACTCCTTTGCCGAGTCGTTGGCGGGCCGCATTCAGCGCCACTGCTTCCAGCGTCTCGACGCGCCGGTGTTTACGCTGGGCGCCGCCAACCTGCCCGCCATTGCCCTGAACGTGGAGCTGGAAAAGCAGATGCTGCCCAATGCCGACAAGAGCCTAGCGGCCCTACAGGAGCTGCTGAGCTACTAACTGGGCTTGGCCCTGACAGCAAAAAAGGCTCCCGATGTCGGGAGCCTTTTTTGCTGTCAGGGCGCTGGAGTAGCGCTAGAAGGGGTAGCCGATGCCGATGTTGGGCTGGATGCGGTAGTTGCCTTCCCCGTATTTGCCGAGACGCGGCAGTACGAAGCGCGAGCCTTCCGCCGTGGGGTCGTACACCTTCGCCGCCAAGTCGATGCGCACGATGAGGAAGGTAAAGTCGAACCGCAGGCCCAAGCCCGAGCCCACGGCTATTTCGCGGTAGAAGCGGTTGAAGGCGAAGTCGGAGCCTGGCGGGTTGTTGGAGCCGTTGCGCTTGATGGTCCACACGTTGCCAAAATCGGTAAAGGCCGCGCCGTAGACGAAATCGTAAATGGGAAAACGGTATTCCAGGCTGCCTTCCAGCAGCAGTTCACCCGGCTGTTCCAGAATGTCGTTGCTGGCGCGAGAGCGGGAGCCGGTGCCCAGCCGGCGCGGCAGCCAGGCACGCACGCTCGAGCCGCCGCCGGCGAAGACGTACCGGTCGTAGGGAATGATGTAAGCTTCGGTGCCGGCCTGGTCGCCAGCGCGGGTGCGGGTCAAAGCTGTTGCTAGGCCCCCGTTGAGGCGCCACACAAAAAATTGGTGGGTGCTCAGCTTGTGGTAACGCCGGTAATCGGCATTGAGGCGGACAAAATTATACACCGCGACGTTGGAGCGGCCCACTTGGTGGTCAGAAGAGTTGCCGTTGTTGGTATATAACTTACGTAAAGGACCACCCAACTCGGCGAATAAGCGCAGGTAGCGCGCATCCCGCGTTTCGGTGAAGTCATTGTCGTTGTACAACGACGTTCCGTTTATGCTCGGGGCCAACACTGATTGGAAGGCCCGTAACAAGGCTTGACCATTGGATAACTCCAGCAGCTTTCTGGTAAAGGTCGGATCAAGCCGGCTGGAGTTAACAAGGCTGATGTCCAGCGGCGTAAGGATGAACTGGTGGTAAGCGTTGCGCTGCCAGATGTAGTCGTACGTGGCCTCCAGGTTGGTGCGCGTGTATTCCTGCCGGTCTACGTAGTTGTAGCTGGTGGTGAGGCGGGTGCGCGGGCTGTAGTTGGTGAAGAAGCGGTTGGTGCGCCAGGGCACCAGAAACTGCGGCAGGGTCAGGTTGACGTTGGCCCCGAGCTGGGTAGTCAGGCGGCCGCGGCGGCTGTCTTCGGGACCTGTGCCGGTCAGGGCAAATTGCCCTTCCAGGCCCGCGCGCAAACCCAATTCCAGCACCTCCGCGCCGCCAAATGCATTGCGCACCCGCACCCGGAAGTTGCCGAACGGGCCGGGCCGGCCGGCCACGTAGGTGCCGCCGAGTTCCAGCGTTTCCTGAAAGCGCTTGAGGGGCGTCACGTTGACCACCGCATCCAGCACGCCGGCCGTGGAGTCGCCCGCGGGCTTTTGGTAGTTGATGGCCGCGTACCGAAACACGTCCAGCCCGGCCAGTTGGCGCTGGGTCTGGATGGTGTTCTGCAGGCTGTACCGCTCGCCGGGGCGCACCAGCAGCTTGCGGTCCAGGATGCGGGTGCTGAAGCGGTGGTTGTAAGCCAGGTAGTTTACGTTGTTGCGCTGCACCGTGTCGCGCCGGAGGCCAAAGCGGTTTAGGCCCGCGTCGGTCACGAAGCTCACGTTGCGCACAGTGTACACCTGGTGGCGGTCCGCGTCGGCCGGGTTGGCCACTTGCACCAGCAGGCGTACGGTAGTCGGCTCAAAGCTGGTATCGGCTTCCAGCGTGATGTACTGCGCCTTGAAGTCGTAGTAGCCCTGGTTTTTGAGCATGGTTTCCAGCCGCGTCCGCTCCTGGCCGATGAGGCTTTCGTCGTAGGGGCGGCCCACGCGCAGCAGGGCCTGGGCCGTATCGGCCCGAATAAGCCGGGCCACGGCCGAGTCGGCAACGTCGTAGTGCAGCTGGCTGACCTGGAAGCGCGGCCCTTCGTGCACGCGGTAGGTCACCGTCACGCGGCGGTCCTTGGTGGTATCCGCGTACGCGACGTGCTCCCGAAAAAAGCCCTTGGAGCGCAGGTAGATGCGCATTTGCTCGGCCGTGGCCGCGGTCAGCGTCGAGTCGTAGATGACCGGCGGCTCGCCGATGCGCATGATGGCGTTGCCCTTGTCGAGCTTGCGCTGCAGGCGCTGCACCTGCCGCTCGCGCTTTTGCAGCAGCTTGCCCACGGCCACCGAGTCGGTGCCGGCAGCCGCGATGCGCTGCTGAAAGGTGGTCTGCGTGGCCGCGAGCTTGCGCTGCAGCCCTTCGGGGTTATAGAAGGTGTAGCCGAGGTTGTAAATTGCGAGCTGCGGCACCGGAAAGCGCCGGTTGGGGCGCTGGCGCAGCAGCGCGTCCAGCGGCTCCCGCTCCAGCTGCCGCACGCCGTCGATGCGCACGGCGGTAAGCAGGCGTTGTTTCGGGCCCAGCAGGCGCATGGGCGAGCAACCCGTCAGCTGCAGCGCCGTTGCCAAACCAAGTAACCAGAATGCTCCGCGCCGGGGCGCCCTGTTGAAGGGACGTATCACAGAAGAATGGTTTCGAAAGCCGTTGCCAAGTACGTGCAGCAATTGCACCAAAAAAAATACCGCCAGCGCACCGGTACCTTCCTCGTGGAAGGCGCCAAAAGCCTGCGGGAGCTGCTAAGTTCTACACTTCAGCCCGAACGCCTGCTGCTCACGGCCGAATTCGCCGCCACGCCCGGCCTGCGCCTGCCCGCCCGTGTGCCCGTCGAGGTGGTGTCGGCCGACGAGCTGACGCGCCTGGGCACGCTGCAAACCAACGACGCGGGCTTGGCCGTGGTGCGCATCCCCGACGAGCCGCCGCTGCCCGCCCAGGCCGGTGAGCTGCTGTTGGCCCTCGACCAGGTGCGCGACCCCGGCAACGTGGGCACGCTCATCCGGTTGGCCGATTGGTACGGTTTGGCCGGCGTAGTGTTGTCCGAAACCTGCGCCGATGCCTGGAACCCCAAGACTGTGTCGGCCACCATGGGCTCCTTTACCCGCGTGCCCGTGTGGCAGCGCGACCTGCCCGCCTGGCTGCAGCAGCTGCCCGCCGGCCTGCCCGTCTACGGCGCCGACCTGCACGGCGACAACGTGCACCACCAGCAACTGCGCCCCACCGGCGTGCTGGTGATGGGCAGCGAGTCGCACGGCCTCACGCCGCCCGTAGAAGCCTGCCTCACGCAGCGCCTGCACATCCCCGGCCGCGGCGGCGCCGAAAGCCTGAACGTGGCCATTTCGGCGGCCATTCTGCTCGATAACTTCTACCGCGGCGAGTAAAAGCACCAGACGTAAAAAAGGGCTGAAGGTCCGAGAGGAGCTGTTATCCTTCATCTGTCGTCCGCAAAGCGAAGGACCTTACCACGCGTGAACGATAATCGTAGCAACGACTCGTTCTTGCGTGGTAAGGTCCTTCCTGCGTCAGGATGACCGCGGGCGCGTATTCACTCACCAGGTGCGCCGGCGGACAAGCTGGTTAGATGTCGCAGAGTGTGATGCCGAAGCTGATGTTCTGGGCTTTCGGGCCGCGGTTTTCCTTGAACACGTCGTTCAGGTTGTACTTCACGAACAGGTCGAAGCCCCGCACGCCGATGCTGCCCGTCACGCCGTACTGGAAGTCCTCCAGGTTGTAGCTGCCGCGGTCCTTGTCCTTGTGGGTGCGGCCGTTCTGCTCGTATTTCAGCTTGGTGTGCGCCCCGATGCGGTAGCCGGCAAAGCCCCCGGCGCCAATGCGGAACACCTCTTTGTGGTCGGAATCACGCATCTTGATGGTGAAGCCCACCGGCAGGTTCAGCGTGGTTACGGCCAGCTTGCTCTTCTCGAAGTTGCGCTGGTCGTCCGGCTCCTGCACGATGTCGGTGCGGTTGCCCGTCCCGTTGGCCGCGAAGTAGCGGTTGCCGTCGAGCATGTAGTTGTTGAAGGCAATTTCCGGCCCGAGGTGGAAGTACAGCGGGCTGTTTTTGCCGGTGCGCGCCCAGAAGTTCCAGCGCAGCGCCACGTAGCGGGAGCCCCAGCCGCGCAGGTCGTAGGGCTGCTCCACGCCGCCGGGGGCGTAGCTTTCCTTGTTGACGAAGGTGTTCAGGCCCAGGTCGATGCCGAAGTCCGTGCCGGTAAGCTTCTGGCGCTTGGCCACCCGCTTCACGGTTTTGATGGAGTCGGCCTTGTGGTCGTCGTTGATGCGCACCGACACGCTGCCGCCCCCGTCGCCGTCGCCGTCGTCCTGGATGACCACGCCCAGCTTTTTGCCCATGAACACCTCCACGCGCTCGGATTTGGCTTGCTGGCCGCGCACCGTCACGCGCACCTGCTCGGGGGCGGCCTGGCTGCCGGGCTTGTCCTTGGCCGGGTAGAACTCCATAGTTACCTGGCCGTTGTTGGTCTTGCGGCCGGCCGATTCAGCCTGCGAGATGTAGGAGTCGAGCAGCACCATCAGCGAGTCGAGCTTGTAGGCTTTCAGCTCGCGCAGCTGCTGCTTGTTGCGCGCCACGATGGTCATGGATACCTGGTTCGGCAGCTTCACCATGATGGTGTCGTCGTTGCCGGGCAGGTGAGGGCGGTTGGCGGCCGAGGCGAAGGCACCCGAAAGCACTAAACCAGACAGAGCGGCGAAGAAAGGAGCGGGTTTCATAGTCGTAGGAAGGCGAAAAGTCAGGGGAGAGGGCGAAAGTCGCCGGCACGGCGAGGCTTACAGCGCAATAGTTTTGGTGAGGGTGTGGCCCGCCACGCGGGCCTGAACGGTAAGAGCGGGGTTGGACGGCAGCCCGACTTCGGTCAGGTCGGGCCGCTCGCCCTGGGCAAGGCGGCGCACCTGCCGCAGCACACCGCGTACGCTGGGCCGCGTCCGGCCCGGGGTGTCGTTGGCGTCGGCCAGCGCCACCACGTTAGCAGGTTGCTGGCGTACTTCTACCTCGATGGTGCCCATGGAGGGAGCCGTGGCCACGGCTGCATTGGCGGGCACCAGAGCTGTCATGGTAGGCGCCGGGACCGATGCGGGCACCGGTTGCACCGCTACGGCTTGCGACTCACTGGGCCGAGGCTCGGCAGCGCGGAAGTCCGGGGCTTCCGGCTGGTCCGTCTCCCGACGCGCTGCAGCGCGTCGCTCGGTGCGGGCCAGTAGTTGCGGCTGTTGGTGGGTAGATGCGGCCGGCAGAGCATCCGTTGCCTGAGCCGAAGCAGATTTTTTTACTTGCTGAGCCGGCGAGGTGGTCGTTGCGGTGCGGGCGGCCAACGCCGTGGCTTCGGGGCCTGAGCCGTTTGCTGCTTCAGCCTCAAAATCGGCGTTCGGAGTTGCGTTGGGGGCTGCCGGCGTGGCGGGTGCGGTCTTAGTGGCCAGCCCTGCGCCGGTGCGGTTCGGCGTGGGGTGGGTGGCCAGCGTGCCAGTACCCGCGGCGGGACCGTTCAGGCGGCTTTGCCACATCAGCCATCCGCCGCCGGCTACCAGCAGCAGCGTTACGGCCGCTGCTACGGCGTACATCCAGAAGCCGCCGCGGCGTTTTTTCTCTTCCGGCTCCAGCTGCTCCTGCAGGTCGTACCACAAGGAGGGCGGCGGGGGCGTAGCGTGCTGCTCGAGCTTGGCGCGAAACAGCTTATCAATATCTTCCGGTTGCATGATGAGGCGTGGTTGAGGTGGTGGGATGGGCCGAAGCCGAGGCGGCTTCGAGGCGGCGCTGCAGCATGGCGCGGGCCTTGCTGAGCTGCGACTTGCTGGTGCCTTCCGAAATGCCCAGCATTTCCGCAATCTCGGGGTGGGTATACCCTTCGATGGCGTATAAGTTGAACACCGTGCGGTAGCCCGCGGGCAGCTCGCTCAGGAGCTGCATCAGGTCGGCGGCCGCCATGTCGCTTTCGGCTGTGGCCTGCGTGGAGGGCACGTCGGTCACCATGTCGTCGATGGCCAGGTGCAGGGGCTCCTTACGGCGCAGCTGCCCGAGGGCTTCGTTGACCATGATGCGCCGGATCCAGCCCTCAAACGAGCCTTCGTGCCGGTACTGCTCCAGGGCCCGGAACACCTTCACGAAGCCGGTCAGCATGGCTTCTTCGGCGTCGGCGCGCTGGCGCAGGTAGCGCAGGCACACGGTCAGCATCAGCCCGGCAAACCGCTCGTAGAGCAGCTTCTGTGCCCGGACGCTGCCTTGGCGGCAGGCGCTGATGAGTTCGACTTCGTTCACAGCTCAGAAAGGTAGAAGTAGGGCAGTAGCGGTGGTGTTTGAAGCGCTAGATGGCGAAGCCGCGGGTGGCGTTGCCCGGCGGCGTAAAAAAAGTTGCAAGCCCCGCGTCGTCTTCACGCAAGTGCCTGATGACGTGTGGACTATTTTGGCGGGTTGACCAAGCCACCGGCGAAAATAAGAAACCCCGAACCGCAGCCGGTTCGGGGTTTCTCAGGAAAGTAGAAAGCAAATGAGCCGCCGGCTTAGTAGTTGCCCACCGACAGCATCACCAATGTGCAGGCTTCCAGGGTCTGAATGCCTTGTTCGCGGGCCCTGCGCTCCAGCTCGTAGTTCTCGGTGCCGGGGTTGAAGATGATGCGCTTGGGCTTCAGGTCCAGAATGTAATCGTACCAGGCCGGCTGGTTTTGCGGGCCCACGTACAGCGTCACGGTGTCGACGCTGTCCACTTCCGGCTTGTCCACGTGGATGTCGAGCCCGGCTACCTGGCCTTTGCGGATGCCCACCGGCACCACGTCGTGGCCGTGGCTTTTCAGGCGGTTGACGGCCTGGAAGGAGTAGCGCGAGGGGTTGTCGGAGGCGCCGATGACGACGGTTTTCTTGTTAGCCATATCAGAAAGCGCAGCACGGCTGCACCCGTTTAGCAGTGAAAGATGGTGGTAGCTGCCTATACGCAGCGCCCGGCCCGATCGGATAACCGCTACAGCAGGGCCGCGGCCGCTTCGGCGCACCGCTCCCCGTCCATGGCCGCCGATACGATGCCGCCCGCAAAGCCGGCGCCCTCGCCGCACGGAAACAGGCCGCGCACCTCTGGGTGCTCCAGCGTGGCCGCGTCGCGCGGAATGCGCACCGGCGAGGAGGTGCGGCTTTCCACGCCTACAATCTGCGCCGCGTTGGTGGTGTAGCCCGGAATCTTGCGCCCGAAGGCCCGGAACCCCTGCCGCAGGCGGTCGGCCAGCACCGAGCCCAGCACCTCGTCCATCGGCACCGATACCAGGCCCGGCTGGTAGGAGGTTTCCAGCAGCGTGCGGGAAGTTTTATTCTGCACAAAGTCGCCCAGCAGCTGCGCCGGGGCCAGCTGCGTGCCGCCCGCCAGCTGGCAGGCCCGCTGCTCGATTTCCTGCTGCACGCGCAGCCCGGCCAGCACGCCGTCGCGCTTCAGGTTCATGTCCTCCGGCTCGATGGCTACCACGATGCCGGAATTGGCAAAGCGCGAGTCGCGGCGCGAGGGCGACATGCCATTGACCACCACTTCGCCCGGAGCCGTGGCCGCCGGCACAATGAAGCCGCCGGGACACATGCAGAACGAAAATACGCCGCGCTGTCCGCCGGGCCCCTCGCTTTGCTGCACCAGCGCGTACGAAGCCGCCGGTAGCTGGCCGCGGTCCTTGCAGTGGTACTGGGCCTCGTCGATCAATTCCTGCGGGTGCTCCACGCGCACGCCCAGGGCAAACGGTTTGGCCTCGATGCGCACCTGACGGCGCTGCAGCAGCTCATAAATGTCCCGCGCGGAGTGGCCGGTGGCCAGAATCACCGCGTCGCCCAGGATTTCCTGGCCCTGCCCGGTGACGACGCCGCGGATACGCCCGGCCGAGAGAATCAGGTCATCCACACGCGTGTCGAAGTGCACTTCCCCGCCGTGGTCGAGGATGCTCTGGCGCAGGGCCTGCACCACGTAAGGCAGCTTGTTGGTGCCGATGTGCGGGTGCGCATCCACCAGGATTTCGGGCGTAGCGCCGTGCTGCACCAGCAGGCGCAGAATACGCTGCACGTCGCCGCGCTTTTTGGAGCGGGTGTAGAGCTTCCCGTCGGAGTAGGTGCCCGCGCCGCCTTCGCCGAAGCAGTAGTTGGAGTCGGGATTCACCACGTGCTCCTTGTTCAGGGCGGCCAGGTCGCGCCGGCGCGTGCGTACGTCCTTGCCGCGCTCCACCACAATGGGCTTCAGTCCCAGTTCGATGCAGCGCAGGGCGGCAAACAGCCCGGCCGAGCCGGCACCTACGATAACTACACGCTTCGGAGCGCGGCTCACGTCCTGGTACTGCACCCAGGGCCCGAACAGCTCCCGCGGCGGGGGCGTCTGGTACACGTCGGCGCGCAGACGCACGCCCACGTTGCGTCCGCGGGCGTCAATTGAGCGGCGCAGCAGATGGACAAAATCGGCCTCGCCGGGCTTCAGGCCGGCAGCATCCAGGAGGGCCCGGTAGCGGGCCAGTTCGTCGTACGCCTCGGCGGGCGAAAGGACGATTTCAACTTCGCGTTTTTGCATCGGAAAAGGCGGCGGGGAGCTGGGCCCGCAAGCCGTTTAGGTAAGGCTCAGACGGCAAAGATACGGCGAATGGTTCCGGAGCCGAAGCTATAGCGGATTCATGAACGATGTACATGATAACCACAATGGTTGAACCAGGCTTTGGCATCCTTGCTGGAAATCCACTCAACCGCGGTTTGGATAGCCGCCTCCAGTGCTTCACGGGTACGGGCCTG
>NZ_MVBC01000005.1 GCF_002007105.1 Hymenobacter sp. CRA2
ACCCCGGCGCAAGCGCCGCCACCCCCGCGCCTTCGACGCGCAACGCTATGCCCAACGCCACCCGGTCGAGCGGCTCTTCAGCCGCCTCAAGCAGTTCCGGCGCGTGGCCACACGCTATGAAAAGCTGGATGCGCATTTCCTGGCATTCATCCACCTCGCCGCTACCGTGCTCTGGCTGCGTGACTGTTAACACTTCCTAGGCTTCAGTGCCGCACTACGAAAACTGATCGGGCGCCTGACAAAACAAGTCAGCCAGGCTGCGCAAGCAGAGGCAGCCGAAGTTCCGGTTCTCCATTTTGCTACGCCGCCAGATTATGTGGGTACCAAACACTTGCAGCCGCTTTACCAGGCTATTCGGCGGCAACAGGTGTTGCGGCTACATTATCGGAAATTTGGCGCACCTGAAGCAGATGAAAGAATCGTGCATCCATTTGTGCTGAAAGAATACAACCACCGGTGGTTCCTACTGGCCCGGGACCAAGATTTTGCTTCGGTAAGCACCTTCGCACTGGATCGTATCGTGAGCTTTGAGCCTGATAGTAGAACATATCGGGCGGAAGGACTTAATCCCACGGACTTCTTTTCCGAAGTGATTGGGGCCACAGTACCGGCAGTGGCAGCAGAGGAAATTCGCTTACTGTTTCGCTCGGGTCGTGGTGAATACGTACTGACGAAAAAGCTTCATCATAGTCAGTTGGAAATCAGCCGAACCGGCGAAGAGCTGGAAATTAGTCTGCGCCTAAGGATTAACCGGGAGCTGGAGACGGTGCTGCTGGGTTTTGGAGAAGACGTCGAAGTACTGGCGCCGTCATCGTTACGGGAACGTATAAAACAGCGGCTACAACGTGCGGCTGGCTTGTATTTTTCCTGAAGAGTTGGTAAACGTTGATTTGCTTCAAAAGCAAAGAACGCAGCCCGTCCAGGGCTTCCTAGAAGTCGGCCAGCCATCAATAGTTCCCGAGACATAGGGCGCAGACCAGGTAGAGTAAGCTGTTTTTCGTACCTCACATAAACGTCGGCGCACCTAGCCGAGGACGCGCTCCACTTCGTTGCGCACGGCCCAGCTGCTAGCTGCGTGGTTGTTGTTTATGAAGGCAAAAGCCACCAGCCGGCCTTTGCGGGTGCGCAGGGTACCGCAGAGGTTAAAGTCGTGGCGCAAGGGTGCCAGCTATCGAGTTCGAGCAAGTACCCAGTCGTTCGATGCTGCGGATAGCTGGCAGGAAGCCGTGCATCCGTATCAGCTAATACAGTACAACAACGGCTGGTTTCTGATGGGGCCAGGCTCCGGCCGGGAAGGCATCAGCAACTTCGCCTTCGACCGGATCCTTGCTATGGGACCTGATTTAGCAACGGCCTTCTTGACCTCAGAAATCGCCTTGTTCGCGCGTTTTGCGGAAATAATCGGGGTGTCATTCAACGAAGCAGAGCCGGTTCAAGAAATACATCTGCGCTTTTATGATGGCCGAGGCAGTTACGTGCGCACTAAGCCATTGTATGCCAGCCAGCCACTTGTAGCAAGTGACGCAAACACACTAGAACTAACGTTGAGGTTAAGCCCAAACCGCGAACTAGAGCCCCTCTTGCTAAGCTTTGGGCAGGACTTAGAGGTTGTCGCACCCGCTTCGTTGAGAGAACGAATGCAGAAGTGATTGTTCGCTGCTATCAGTCGATATAGTGCTCCTACTTCATGAAGCGTTAGCGCTTCCGGTTAGAAGAGCAGCAATCCATCCGGACAGAACTAAGCTTATATGGAAGCTAGCAGACTCAATGAGTTGTTGAAAGCGAAGAGCCCTAGATGTCTTGATCTGTACCCCTAACTGTACCCTTGAAAACAAAAACGCCCTCAGCGCAGTGCTGAGGGCGTTTTGAGTGGTCACGTAGGGAGTCGAACCCCAAACCTCCTGGTTCGTAGCCAGGTGCTCTATCCAGTTGAGCTACGTGACCGTTTTTCCGTTTTGGTGCTGCAAAGATAAGCGCCCCTTTTTGGCTTCTGCAAATGTTATCCGAATATTTCCTGGGCGGATGCCGTTCTCATGCTTCAAGCAGCTGAAAGTCAGGCGACATTTTTTTGCGATTTTTTTAGCGCCCGTTTCAGCGCCCGGTCGAAAAGGTAGTAGAGGCCAAACACCGATACGGCAATGAGGCCAGCCACCAGGAGCTTGCCGGCCGTGCCCGTGTCCGGGTCGCGGACCAAGGCAAATACATCCTGTGCCTTAGTGCCTAGCCAGTAGAAAAAAAGACTGCGCGGGAGCATGCCTACCACCGAGGCGGCCAGGAAGCGTTTGCGCTCCACGCGCATCACGGCCAGCACAAAGGTCATCAGGGCGAAGGGCAGCACGGGCGAGATGCGCGTGAGCAGGATAAGCTGCCAACTGTCGTTTTTTAGCTCCTGCATCACGGCGTCGGCCTTGGGAAAGTGATGAAGGAACTGCAGCATCTTGCCGTGGTCCAGCGACGCGGCCACGAGGTAGCCCACCATGGCCGCCAGCGCGTAGCTGAGCACCATGCCCGGAAAGCCCCACCAGCCCAGATAGAAGCCCGTCACCAAGGCCACGAAGGTGGTGGGGGTGAGGGCAAAGGCCATGGTAAAGGCAATCAGGGCCAGGTACAGCAGCACCTGGGCCGTGGAAAGGTGCTGCAGCAGCTCCTGATTGCGGTACAGCACCCAGCTCAGCGACGAGCTGCCCAGCACGGGCAAAGCCACCAGCAGGCCCATGGAGAGCAGGGTAGAGGCGTTGTAGCGGAATAAGTCGCGGAGGAAGCGCATGGGCGGGCGGCAAAAGCAAAGCGGGCCGGCCACCTGAGGCCGGCCCGCGTGCGAGGCTAAACGTAAAACCAGGGGCCGAAGCTACACTTCGGCCGTTGGATTCTCGTCGGTGGCGGGTAGCACCTCCGCGGCCGGCTCGGTGGCCACGGCGGCCGAGCGGCCCCCAAAGAAGCGGCGCAGGGCCTGAATGCCACCGGCGGCAGCCAGGATCAGCAGCTTCCAGCCCTTGGCCAGCAACAGCACGATGACCTTGCCGAATTTGGCAATCAGGGCGAAGAAGCCCACTTTGGCCAGCACCTTGCCTGCCACCAGGCCGCCCAACGAGTAGGCAGCTACCTCGTCCACGTCGGCGTCGAAATCGATGTAGCGGGAGCCTTGGGCGAAATCGGTGCCCTCGATGACGGCCGGAATCTGGGCCTGCACCAGGGCCAGCTGCATGGGGTCGGCCACGGCGTTCAGGCTCAGCACGCCCTTGCGACCGAGTAGGCGCACGTCGTAGTTGAGGGTGGGGTTGGAGTTGTCCTCAAACTGAATTTTCTTGGCCCAGTGCAGGGCGTGGGCTTCCTTGTCGTAGTGCGGGGGCACGGCCCAGCCCAGCAGCTCGCGGGTGGGGTAGCCGGCGGCTTTGCGGTCGGGGTTGCTCTCGCGAATCTCGGCCTGCATGTCGCTCAGCAGCTCGTCGTAGTTGATGTCCTCCGCGTCGTCGTCCTTGACGTAGCCCATGGCCTCGTAGCTGACCACGAAGGCCCAGCCGTTGTCGTCGACGGGGCCTTTGTCGGCGGGGAAGAGCATGCCCTCCACGCCCTCAGCGGCGGCTTCGGGGTTGCCCCACAGCTTCACCAGCACGGTGCGGCTCTGCTGCGCGTCGAGAAAGCGCATGCCTTTCGGGACGGTGAGCGTGCCCAGCTTGTCGCCGAGCTCCACGCGGCCCGTGCGGTAGTGGAAGCTGGCGTTGACAGAGTCCAGCCGGGCTTTGTAGAGGGCGGCCGAATCGGCGGGTGGCGTGGCGGCGGTAGCGGCCAGAGCCGGGGCCAGCAGCCAGCATAACAGAATGCGTAGTAGTTGTTTCAAGCGCAAAAGGTGAAGGTTAACAACGGGATACAATCGGCCGCAAGTTACGCGGCCGCATGGACCCGGCCAGCGCGGGGCCGTAAAAAAACGGCCTGCTACCTTTGGGGCTGCAAGCGTTTCTCTTGCTCACTTCTCAGCTGACATTCCCTATGAAATTCGGCACCAAAGCCATCCACGCCGGCGTGCACCCGGACCCGACCACCGGGGCTATCATGACGCCCATCTACCAGACGTCGACCTACGTGCAACGCTCGCCCGGCGACCATAAAGGCTACGAGTACTCGCGCACCCACAACCCCACGCGCACCCAGCTGCAGGACGCGCTGGCCGCCCTCGAAAACGGCAAGCACGGCCTGTGCTTCGCCACGGGCATGGCTGCCATCGACTGCATGATCAAGCTGCTGGAGCCCGGCGACGAAGTGGTAGCCACCAACGACCTGTACGGCGGCTCCTACCGCATCTTCACCAAGGTTTTCGCCAAGTACGGTATCAAGTTCAGCTTCGTGCCCATGCACGACGCCGAGGCCGTGCGCGCGGCCATGACCGAGCGCACCAAGCTGGTGTGGGCCGAAACGCCCACCAACCCGCTGCTGCACGTGGTCGACATCCGCGCCATTGCCGAAGTGGCCCACGCTGGCGGCGCTCTGCTGGTAGTCGACAACACCTTCGCCACGCCGTACCTGCAGGTGCCGCTGGACCTGGGCGCCGACGTGGTGATGCACTCGCTGACCAAGTACATGGGCGGCCACTCCGACGTGGTGATGGGCGCCCTGATTGTGAAAGACGACGAGCTGCACCAGCGCCTGAGCTTCATCCAGAACGCCTGCGGCGGCACCCCGGGGCCCCAGGACTGCTTCCTGGTGCTGCGCGGCCTCAAGACCCTGCACATCCGCATGCAGCGCCACTCGGAAAACGGCCGCGCCGTAGCCGAATTCCTGCGTCAGCACCCGCGCGTGGACAAGGTGTACTGGCCCGGCTTCGAGTCGCACCCCAACCACCAGGTGGCCCGCCAGCAGATGCGCGACTTCGGCGGCATGATGTCCTTCGTGCTGAAGGGCGACAAAGTGGAAGATGCCGTGGCCGTGCTGGAGAAGTTCCAGCTGTTCTCCCTGGCCGAAAGCCTCGGCGGCGTGGAAAGCCTCTCGGGCCACCCCGCCACCATGACGCACGCCAGCATCCCGGCCGAAGAGCGCCGCAAAGCCGGCCTGTCGGACTCGCTGATTCGCCTGTCGGTGGGCATCGAGGATGCCGAGGACCTGATTGAGGACCTGGCTCAGGCTCTGAGCTAAGCGTTGCTGCTGAAACACTTTTCTGCGCCGCCCCACGCCCGCAAGCGTGGGGCGGTTGTGCGCTAGGCAGCCAGCGGACACGGCCGCCCAATGGTATAAAGTATGATAAACGGCTACTGATCAATGAATACCAAAACGGGGACGTGGCGGGCGCGGTGGGGCAGCTGGATTGGGGGCAGCGCGCTGCTATTGGGGCTGCTGGTGGTATTGCTGCCCGGCACGGGCCACCGCCTGGACGTGTGGTGCTGGACGGTGTGGGCCCATTACATCCACGAGCACGGCCTGGCCAACGTCTACGAGCTGGACCTGAACAACTACAACCCGCTCTACCACTACGTGCTGTGGGCGTACGTGAAGCTGGCCGGCTCGGCCGCGGCCATCGAGCACTACCGGCACTACCTGAAGGCGGCCACCGTGGTGTTTGACCTGGCCGGGGCGTGGCTGGTGGTGACGTACGCTCCGCACTGGCGCCGCCGGCCTTACCTGCTGCTGGCCTTGCTGCTCAACCCCGGCTACCTCTACAACACGCTGGTGTGGGAGCAGATGGACGCCATCTGGACGTTTTTTGTGCTGGCCGCAGTGACGCTGGCTCTGCGCGGGCGGCTGGTGCTCAGCGGCTTGCTGTACGTGCTGGCGCTCAATACCAAGCTGCAGGCCATTGTGTTTTTGCCGCCGCTGCTGCTGCTGTGGCTGCCGGTAGCGGCGCGGGTGCCACGGCGGCGCCTGGTAGAGGTAGTGCTGGTGGCCGCGCTCCTGCAGGGGCTGCTGCTGGCGCCCTTCGTGCTGGGGGCACGCCACAGCCCGCTGCCCCGCATTCTGCAGATCAACTTCGACTCGGCCGGCTACTTCCCTTACATCACCATGATGGCCTACAACGTGTGGGTGCTGCTGATGCAGAAAGCCGCGCTGCAGGGCACCAGCGACGAGCTGATAAAGCTCGGGCTGAGCTACCGGCACTGGGGCGTGCTGGCCTTTTGTGGCGCGGCGGCGCTGGCGTTGCTGCCCCTGCTGGGGCTGAGCTGGCGCCGGTTGCGCAGCCGCACAAGCTGGCAGCCGGCCGATATGCCGGTGGTGCTACTGGCGCTGGCGCTGGTGCCGCTGGTGTTTTGCTACTTCAACACCGAGATGCACGAGCGGTACTGGCACTCCGGGGTGGTCTTGCTGGCCGCCTACGCCGTGCGCACCGGCCGCTACGCCGCCTACGTGGCCGCCTCGCTGGCTTATCTGCTGAACATGGAAAGCGTACTGGGCTACGCGGCGAAATTCGACGAGCCGAGCATGCCGGCTGCTTACCCTGTAGCAGTTGTGTTTACTCTCGTCATCGGCTATTGTTTCTGGCAGCTATACGCGGCCGTGCGCAGCGCTCCGGGCTACTTCTGGCCGTGGCGGCTAGCGCCTGCCGAAGTACCTGGCGTGATGACCCGGTAGCATCGTTGTGCCTATTTATCTGCGTTTTTATGTCACGGCCCGCTTCGCCTCCTGATCATCGGCTTTCGACCCCGCCGGCGGACCGTCGGCGGAGCAGCTGGCACTGGCTGCGGCGCTGGCCCTTCGGGCCCTACGCCGGCTGGTACCTGCTGTGGCTGGGGCTGGTGGTGGCCCTGCTGCCCCGGGTTTCCTTCACTGCCGACACCGACCTGTGGATGCGCTGGGCGCAGTACAGCTACGCCAAAGGCCTAGGCAACGTGTACGCCCTGCACGGCAACAACTACAACCCGCTGTATCACTACGTGCTGTGGCTGTTTGGCCACCTGATGGGCAGCGCGGCGGCTATGGAGCAGCACCGGCACTGGCTGAAGCTGGGCACGCTTGTTTTCGACGTAGCCGGGGCGCTGCTGGCTGCCTCGCTGGCCGCTACCGACAAGCAGCGGTTTTACGCTTCGCTGCTGTTGTTGCTGAGCCCGGCTTACCTCTACAACACCCTCGTGTGGGGCCAGGTCGATGCCATCTATACCGGTTTCGTTTTTGCCGCCGCGTGGCTGGCCCTGCGCGGGCAGTTGGCTTGGAGCGCAGTGTGCTTCGTGCTGGCGCTGAATGCCAAGCTGCAGGCGCTGATTTTCCTGCCCCCGTTGCTGATGCTCTGGCTGCCCCTGGGAGTAGCCGCGCCGCGCCGCCTGCCCGTGGCCGCTCTGGCGGCGGCCCTCACGCAGGTACTGGTGCTGCTGCCCTTCGTGGTGGGCGGCGCGCGAAGCTACCTGCCCGAAATCCTGCGCATCAACCAGCAAGCCGTAGGCTATTATCCCTACCGGTCGCTGAACGCCTACAACTGGTGGTACCTCACAGCCAGCGGCGACCCGGCGACCCAGCTCGATACCGGCCTCTGGCACAGCCTGACGTACCGCCACTGGGGGATGCTGCTGTTTGCGCTGGCCGCCGTGGCGGTGCTGCTGCCCCTGCTGGTGCATACGCTGCGCCGCATCAGCCGCCCCCAGCCGCCCGATGCGGCGATGGTGCTGCTGAGCCTGTCCCTGGTGCCGCTTATTTTCTGCTTTTTCAACACCCAGATGCACGAGCGGTACTGGCACAGCGCGCTGCTGTTTTTGGCGGCCTACGCCTTCGTATCGGGGCGCTACGGCCTGCTGGTGCTCGGCTCGGTGGCGTACTTGCTGAACCTGGAGGCTGTAATGGGCTACTTGGGGCTGCCGGCCGCGCTGCTGTCACCCGGGCTCATTGCGGCTCTGTTTGGGCTGGGCATAGTGTTGGGCACCGGGCAGCTGTACCGCCGCCGGGCAGGGCAGCTGGCCAGTCGCGGTGAGAAACAACAGTAGCATCTGTTCCGTGAAAAAAACCTACTGGCTGCTATACGCCCTGCTGTTCGGAGTCCTGGCGGCCTTGCTGCCCCACACGGGGTACGGCCCGGATCTGTCTTCCTGGATTCTGTGGGCGCAGCACATTCACGCGCTGGGCTTGGGCGAAGCCTACACGATTCCGGACAATAATTACCCGCCCGTTTACCTGTACATCCTTTGGCTGTACGGCAAGCTGGCGGGCAGTTCGGCGGCCATCCGGGAGCAGGTGTACTACTTGAGGCTGCTCACGCTGCCCTTCGATTTTGCGGGGGCACTGCTGGCGGCTTCGGTGGTGCGGCGGCCCGCCCGGCGCTTTGCCGCGTCGCTGCTGCTGCTCGGCAACGTGGCCTATCTGTACAATACCCTGCTGTGGGGGCAGACCGATGCCATCTACAGCTGCTTTGTATTCGCAGCGTTTCTGCTGGCCAGCCGCCAGCGCACCGCCGGCAGCTGCTGGTTTTTTGTACTGGCCGTCAACACCAAGCTGCAAGCCATGGTGTTTCTGCCGGCGCTGCTGTTGCTGTGGCTGCCAGTATGGGTTGCAGAGCGAAAACAGCTGCCGCGGGCGCTGGCCGGTGGCCTACTGCTGCAAGTCCTGCTGCTCGTGCCGTTTTTCAAGGCCGGTGGCTGGGCGTACCTGGCCAAGCTCCTGGCCGTAGGGCAGCACGCGGTGGGCTACTACCCATTTTTGTCGATGAATGCCTACAACATCTGGTATTTGCTGGTGGGCAAGGACCAGATCGGCCTTTCGGATACGCTGCCGTACCTCGGCCTGACGTACCGAACGTGGGGGCTGGTATGGTTTGGCCTAGCCGCGGCCATCATTTTGCTGCCGCTGGCGCGCGAAACCCGGAGCCGCTTGCTGGGCGAGGCCCGGCCACTCGACGCCACGCGTTGGCTGCTGGCCTTTGGGCTGCTGCCGCTGGCTTTCTGCTTTTTCAACACCCAGATGCACGAGCGGTACTGGCACAGCGCGCTACTGTTTCTGGCCGCCTACGGATTTCGCTCGGGGCGTTACGGCCTGCTGGCGGTCTGCTCGGTGGCGTATTACCTCAATCTAAATCAGGTGCTGCGGGCTGCCCCCCAATTCGTGCCCATCCCGGAGCCAGTGGTAGCCCTGCTGTTTGCCGCTGTGCTGCTGCTCGGCACTTACCAGCTGTACCGGCCGGGTACCCCGCCCACACTGCGTAGCTTTGAAGCATGATGACTAGGTTCCGGCACACCGGGCGTTATGCAGGCCTGCGTCGGCTGGTTTTCTGGCGTTTCGGCCCGCTCTACGTTCTGCTGTTCAGCCTGCTGCTGGCGCTGGCCGGCCCTACGGCGTACCCCGGCGACTTGGAATACTGGCAGAAGTGGTCGGTGCACATCTTCCGCCGGGGCCTGAGCAACGCCTACGAGCTGCCTGGCCTCGACTACAATCCGCTTTACCACTACTTCCTGTGGGCGTTCGGGCAGCTGGCGGGCAGCGAAGCCGCTATTCAGTCGCACGTGCACGGGCTGAAGGTTTTCACGCTGCTATTTGACTTTGCCGGGGCCGTACTGGCTGCTTCGTTTTTGCGCGGGGCCTGGCAGCGCTTTGTCGGGTCGTTGTGGCTGCTGCTCAATGTGGGCTACCTCTACAACACGCTGATCTGGCAGCAAGTAGACGCCATTTATACCACGCTGGTCTTTGCCGCCGTGGTACTGGCCCTGCGCCGGCACGGGGCAGCCAGCCTGGTGGCTTACGTGCTGGCGCTCAATGCCAAACTGCAGGCCATTGTGTTTTTGCCGCCGCTGCTGCTGCTGTGGTTGCCGTTGTGGCGCCAGGCCGGCCGGCAACTGGCGCTGGGCCTGGCCGCGGCCACTGTGGTGCAGCTGCTGCTGCTGGCCCCGTTTGTCTGGGGCGGCGAGCGAAGCTACCTGGGGCACATCATTGGCATCAATACCTCGGCCGTCAGCGTGTACCCCTACGTTACCGTCAACACCTTCAACCTCTGGGTGCTGCTCATGCCCGATGCGGTGCTGTGGGTGCCCGACACCTTGGTCAAGCTCGGGCTGCGCTACCGCACCTGGGGGCTACTGGCTTTTGGCGCGGCTTCGGCGGCCGTGCTGCTGCCGCTGCTGGCACTGGCGTGGCAGCGCTGGCGCACCCGCCGCCCCTTCGCCGCTACCGATGCCCGGCAGGTGCTGCTCGTCTGCGGGCTGATTCCGCTGGTGTTTTGCTACTTCAATACCGAAATGCACGAGCGGTACTGGCACCCGGCGGTGCTGTTTCTGGGTGCCTACGCCCTCTGTACGCGGCGGTGGCTGCCCTACGCGCTGGTATCGGTGGGCTACGCCCTGAACCTGCACGCGGTATTTAACAGCTACCACGAGCCGTCCTGGCTGCTGCGGCACCCGCGCCCGGTGGCGCTGTTGTTCACCGCGGCGCTAGGGATGGGCGCGTACTATCTGTACCTGGAAGTGCGCCGGCAGTGGGGCCGCCTGCCGCAAGGGTAGGCTAGGTCTAGGCTAAACTAAACACACGAATGCCCCGCCGGGCTGTCCCATAGGGGCCGGGCGGGGCATTCAGTGTATTATGGCGGCTACTTTGCCGCCTGCGAGTTGGAATCCAGAATCTGGAACAGCTCGTCGAGCTTGGGCGTGAGGATAATTTCGGTGCGGCGGTTCAGCGACTTGTTCTGCGGTGAGTCGTTCTGGGCTACCGGCACGTACTGCGAGCGGCCCGAGGCCGTTACGCGCTCCGGCTGCACGCCGCCGGTGGTGAGCAACCGGGCAATTTCCGTAGCGCGCAGCGCCGACAGGTCCCAGTTGTCCTGCATGCCGGCAGTGCCCTTCAGAATAGGCACATTGTCGGTGTGGCCTTCCACCACCACGTTCACGTCGCGCTGCTCCTTGAGCACGGCCGCCAGCTTGGTCAGAGCTTCCTGGCCCTTTGGGTCGACTTTAGTGGAGCCCGATTTGAACAGCAGCTGCTCCGACAGGGACACGTACACCTTGCCGTCCTTCACTTTCACCTGCAACTCGTTGGACTTAAAGGCCAGCAGGGCATTGCTGACTTTGGCCTTGAGCGCATTCACCGCGGCGTCTTTTTCGGCTAGGGCCTTTTCCAACTCGGCCAGGCGGGCTTCGCGGCTCTTTACGTCGGCCGAGAGCTTGTCGATTTCGTTGCGGCTCTTGTTCAGGTTGGCTGACAGTTCGCCCAACTCGGCTTCGCGCTTGGCCAGGCTCTGGGCCACTTTCTGGTACTCGTCGTTTTTGTTCGAGAGCACCTTTTCGTTGTTGCGCAGCAGCTTGTCGTAGGTGTCGCTCAGCTCGCGGTACAGGCTCTGGGTGCGGCGCAGCACGTTGCCGGTCTGGGCCGAGTCGTTGACGAGGCGGCGGTTTTCCAGGCGCAGCTCGTTGAGCGACTCAGTAGCTTTCTTCAGCTCGGCCACGGCTTCGCGGGCCTGGCGCTCGGCGGTTTCCTTGGCTTGCTCGGTGGCCGTCTGACGGGCGCGCAGGTCATCGTACTTTTTCGACGCCACGCAGCCCGGCAGGCCTAGGCTGGCTACGGCCAATGCGGCTACCAGCAGGGTAGGGGTTGACTTCTTCACGGACAAAAAAGGGCAATACAGCCCGGCCCAACGGCTGGGCACACGGCCCCGGCAAGGTAGCGAAACCCGCGCGCATCCCGAAACGCCAACGCCTAAGACAGGCCGCGGCGGCCGACCAGGGGGCTTCAGGCAAGGAGTCCGGAATAAACGGCGCAACTATCCCAGCCTCAAATACTAACCATGCGTATGGCCTCGGGCGGCGCATTTATATTTGCTCACCCCCTTTTTCTCATTCTCACTCCTTATTCCTGCCCTCATGGCCACATCCCTCCAGCTCACTGCCGACCACGAAGCGCTGCTGCAGCACGAGTGCAAGACCATTTCCAAAGACCTGCTGCACCTGCCCGGCGCCGACTTTCTCGACCGCAGCTTCGTGCCCAGCTCCCGCTCGGCGCAGGTGATTCGCAGCCTCGGCCAGCTCTACAACTCGGGCCGCCTCGCTGGCACCGGCTACCTGAGCATCCTGCCCGTCGACCAGGGCATCGAGCACACGGCCGGCGCCTCCTTCGGCCCGAACCCGATGTACTTCGACCCCGAAAACATCATCAAGCTGGCCCTGGAAGGCGGCTGCAACGCGGTGGCTACCACTTTCGGCACCTTTGGCACGGTGGCCCGCAAGTACGCCCACAAGATTCCCTTCCTGGTCAAAATCAACCACAACGAGCTGCTGACCTACCCGAATAAGTTCGACCAGATCATGTTCGGATCGGTGGAAGAAGCCTGGAACCTGGGCGCCGCCGCCGTGGGCGCCACCATTTACTTCGGCTCCAAGGAGTCGAACCGGCAGATTCAGGAAGTATCGGCCGCCTTCGAGCGGGCCCACCAGCTGGGCATGGCCACGGTGCTCTGGTGCTACACCCGCAACGACGCCTTCAAGACCAGCGACAAAGACTACCACGTATCGGCCGACCTTACCGGGCAGGCCAACCACCTGGGCGTAACTATCGGGGCCGACATCATCAAGCAGAAGCTGCCCGAAAACAACGGCGGCTTCACGGCCCTGAAATTCAGCAAGACCCACAAGGCCATGTACGAAACGCTCACCACCGAGCACCCCATCGACCTGACGCGCTACCAAGTGGCCAACTGCTACATGGGCCGCATCGGGCTGATCAACTCCGGCGGCGAAAGCCTCGGCGCCGGCGACCGGGACGCGGCCATCAAAACGGCCATCATCAACAAGCGCGCCGGCGGGCAGGGCCTGATTTCGGGCCGCAAGGCCTTTCAGCGGCCCTTCGCCGAGGGCGTGGATTTGCTGCACGCCATCCAAGATGTTTACCTCGACGAATCCATTACCTTAGCCTGATGCGGGGCGCGCCCAACGGCGCGCCTCGTTTCTTTTACGCCTTTTCCCCGCGCTTATTGTCCCGATGTACCAGGACGAGCTAAACCAGCTGATCGAGGCCACCATTGCCGATGGCCAGTTAACCGCGAAAGAACGCAAGGTCCTGCTGCGCCGCGCCCAGAGCTTCGGCGTCGACATGGACGAGTTCGAAGTGTACCTGGACGGGCTGCTCTTCAAGCGGCGCGAGGAACTGGCGTTCTGGCGGGACAGCGAAGACGACGAAGCCGCGACTGAGGACTCGTTCGAAGAAGCCGAGGTGGAGGAAGGACGGGGCCACGATGCCCAGCGTGGCTCCTTTGCTCACAAGCCTCAAAACCGCCGCCAAATGGAAGCCGGCCGCAGCGCCCGCGGCCACGGCGACATGAGCAAGTGCCCCGCCTGCAAGGAAATCATCAGCGGGCTGAGCCACGTGTGCCCGTCCTGCGGCTTGGTTATCGACGCCGACCACGACGCGCACGGCAGCCTGGAGGAAATGATGGAGGAGCAGGAAAGCATCCTGCTCGAAGCCAAGGCGTTGGCCCGGCGGTCAGCGGCGCCGGCCACCGGCGGGGTGAGCTACCTAGCCGTGCCGCTGGGTATCATTGTGCTGGGCGCTGTGGCTATTGAGTGGAATTGGACGGTGCTGGGCTTTAGCCTGTGGGCCTTGGCCGTAGTGGTGTACCGGGTGTTGCGCAAAAAGCAACGTCCTTCGTCCAGCACCAATGCTGACGCCCCGCTGCGCCTGGCCGCGCTGCGCGACGCGTTTGAGAAGAACGAGCGGCAGATGACCCTGTTTTTTGGCGCCGACCGCAAGGTGACGCAGGTGCTTGGCACGCTCAACCGTGAAATGGCCAGCCTGGGCGGCGCCACCGAGCCGGCGGCGCCCACCCAAACGCAGACCAAGCGGCTGTTGCGCGTGGCCATCGTGGCCACCATCCTGTTGGTCCCCGTGGCCAGCAGCATATTCCGGCAGCGCGACGAGGAAGTGCTGAAGCAGGCGCAGGCGGCGCTGGACTACGGCCGCCTCGAGGAAGCGCGCGCCCTGACCGACGACCTACACTGGGACGACGCCCGGGTGACGCTGGCGGCCCAGATTCAGGGCCAGGAACTCAGCCACCGCCTCGATTCGCTCGAAGCCCTGCTGCCGCTCAAGCACTACTCCGCCGTGCAGCAGCAACTGCAGCAACTGACCTGGCGGCCCAACCCCACGTCCATAACCTGGACGGCGCCGGCCAGCCGCACCCCCCGGCGGGCTTTCCTGGCCCGCAAAGCCGCACTCAATGAGCAGCTGCCCGCCCGCTACCGCGTAGCCGTCGATACCACGCTGGTCGAGTAGCCGTTCACGTTCGACTTTCCTGACTATGAGCTTGTTTAACGACCTCCTCTTTGGCCAGAAGCGCGAAGGCGGCTGGCTCGATGTCATCCGCTGCGACGAGCCGGACTACCTCGTCTGGAAGTGGCGTCCGGCCGGCACCGAAGGCGCCACGCACAAGGAAAACGCCCTGCGCTTCGGCTCCTCCCTGCGCGTAAAAGACGGCGAGCTTGCCGTGTTCGTGTACCCGCAGAACGACGGCACCCAGCAGGACTACATCCTCGGGCCACAGGACCGGATGATCCGCACGCTGAACCTGCCGGTGCTCAGCGAATTGCTCGGCGGAGCCTACGGCGGCGACTCGCCCTTCCAGGCCGAGGTGTATTTCATCAACCTGGCCGGCAACAATCAGCTGCGCTTCGGTATCCCGGAATTCGATCTGTTCGACCCGCGCTTTCCGGACCTGGGCGTGCCCTGCACCGTGCGCGGCTCGCTCACCTTCAACCTGACCAACTACCAGCAGTTCATCAAGCTGAATCGGTTGGTGAACTTCAGTCTGGAGGACTTCAACGAGCAAATTCGCAGCGCCTTCACGCGCAAGGCCAAGTCGGTGGTGGCCAACGTGCCCATCGAGCAGGGCCTGCCGGTACTGCAGATCGAACGTAAGCTTGATGAGCTGTGCGCGCTGCTGCAGGAGCGCCTGCGGCCGGTGCTGGAAGACGATTTCGGCGTGAACCTGAAGCGCGTCGACATCGGCGCTATTGAGCTGGACAAAGCCCATCCGCACTACCAGCAGCTGAAGCTCACCACCGCCGACCAGCAAACCAAGCTGGCGCAGGCGCAGACGGATATCGGCATCGTGAACCTCGCCGAAAACGCCCGCATCCAGCGCAAAGACACCGAGCTGCAGGTGGAAGGCCGCAACTTCCCGGTGCACCAGCTCGACCTGCAAGCCAGCGTACTGCACGCCGCCGCCGACAACCTGGGCCAGATGTCGCAGCTCGGCGACGGGGGCTACAGCGCCGCCGGCCTGATGACCGGCGTGGCCGTGGGCGGCCTAGTAGGTCAGCAGATGGGCGGAATGTTTGGCAGCCTGGGCCGCATTCCGGCCATGCCGCCTCCGCCGCCCGCCGGCCCGCTCTACCACCTGGCGTTGCGTGGGCAAACGCTCGGCACTTTCACCCTGGAGCAGCTCCGGCAAATGGCCCTGAACGGGACCCTGACCACCAATCACCACGTCTGGCGCGAAGGGTTTGCCGCCTGGGAGCTGGCCGGGCAGAGTGCCGATCTGGTACCTGTATTCGCCGAGGTGCCGCCCCCGCCGCCCGCACCGCCGCAGCCCTGAGTAGCGTGCCGAAGCGCCGCCGCTTTTAATGATGATTTAACTCTTTACGGCCTTTGGTCCGGTGGATAGTTTCAAGTCGGCGGCTACTGGTTTACTTTTGTGCTGCAACCCGCGCTGCGGCGCGAGGCTCCAGCTTGCTGTATCTTCGAACCACAGCAGCGGCCGGGCCGCCGGGTTGTTCTCCCTTCATCGAATTAGTTTTTCAGCATAATGGCTTGGTTTAAGCGGCAGGAAAAAGGCATCATCACTCCCACCGAGGAGAAGAAGGAAACGCCCGACGGCTTGTGGTACAAGTGCCCCGAATGCGGCACCGTGGCCGATATGGGCGAGCACCGGCGCATGCTCTACACCTGCGCCAAGTGCAACTACCACGACCGTATCGACTCGGCCGAGTACTTCGAAATCCTCTTCGACAACAACCAATTCACGGAGATGGACGCGGACCTCACGTCCGGCGACCCGCTGAATTTCGTCGATACCAAACCGTACCCGCAGCGCATCAGCTCCACGCAGCGCAGCACCGGCCTGAAGGACGCCGTGCGCACCGCCCACGGCCCCGTGAACGGGCAGCCGCTGGTGGTAGCCTGCATGGACTTCCGCTTTATTGGCGGTTCCATGGGCTCGGTGGTGGGCGAGAAGATTGCCCGCGCCATCGACTACGCCCGCCAAAACCGCATGCCGTTCCTGATGATCAGCAAGTCGGGCGGGGCGCGCATGATGGAAGCCGGCTACTCGCTGATGCAGATGGCCAAAACCTCGGCCAAGCTGGCCCTGCTCTCAGAAGCAGGCATTCCGTACATCTCGCTGCTCACCGACCCCACCACCGGCGGCGTCACGGCCTCCTACGCCATGCTCGGGGACTTCAACATCTCCGAGCCCGGCGCCCTTATCGGCTTTGCCGGCCCCCGCGTGATTAAGGAAACCATCGGCAAGGACCTGCCCAAGGGCTTCCAGAGCGCCGAGTTCGTGCTGGAGCACGGCTTCCTCGATTTTATCGTGGATCGTAAGCAGCTGAAGCAGAGACTCAGCGACCTGTTGCTGATGCTGCACGCGGCGCCCGTACCGGCCGAGCCCGCCGCTAGCTAAGCTGCTTCGGCACGCTTGTTGGATAACCCCGCCCGGCTGCCACGCGGTAGTCGGGCGGGGTTCGTCGTTTCGGGCCCCAGGGTGAGCGAGAAACTTCCGGCTCAGCAGTAGGCGGTTGGTATGTTCGCTCAACCTTTTCGGCTCTGGTCGGGTAAAGCCCAACTGAAAACTCTCTCCCAACACCATTTTTCACTGACACCATGAAATCATTCAATTCATTGATTGCCCTGCTGTTGTTGTTCACGATGGCATTCAGCTCCTGTAAGACGTCGCAGACGGCCGGCAGCAGCGACCTGCCCACCTCCAACGGCACGGGCCAGCGTAAAGACGGCATGAGCCGCACGGCCAAAGGCGGCGTTATTGGCGCCGGTGCGGGCGCAGCGGCTGGGGCTATCCTGGGCCGCGTTATCGGCGGCAAATCGGGCACGGCCATTGGTGCTATTACCGGCGCGGCCGTAGGTGGTGCCACCGGGGCCGTTATCGGTCGCAAAATGGACAAGCAGGCCGAAGAGCTGCAGCGCGATATGAAAAACGCCCGCGTAGAGCGCGTGGGTGAAGGCATCAAAATCACCTTCGACTCGGGCATCCTGTTCGACACCAACAAGTCGGACCTGCGCGCCGCTTCGCAGACGGAAATTCAGAAGATGGCTGAGGTGCTGAAGAAGTACCCCGACACCAACGTGCTGGTGGAAGGCCACACCGACAACACCGGCTCGGACGCCATCAACCAGCCGCTGTCGGAGCGCCGGGCCCAAGCTGTGGCCAACTACACGATTCAGCAGGGCGTGGAGTCCGCGCGCGTAACGACCCAAGGCTACGGCTCGACCCAGCCGGTAGCCGATAACGCCACGGCCGAAGGCAAGCAGGCCAACCGCCGCGTGGAAATTGCCATCTACGCCAACGAAAAGATGAAGCAGGCCGCTGAAAAAGGCCAGCTGTAATCTGAACGCCGAGTAATTATGCGCAAAGCCGCTTCCGTATTCGGGAGCGGCTTTGTTGTGTTCGGTGGTAGCCGTGACGGTACAAAATTGGGAAAAAACGTAACCTGGGCGGGCGCGAATTACGTTCAAATCCAAGCAGCCCGCTATTACCGCATTTATTGGCGGGCCTCACTCAACTCTGTCATAGCCATGAACTTGCATAAAGGAATCGTAGCTGCCGTACTGTCGGTAGCCTTGCTGGGCGGCACCGTGTCGGCCCAGGCCCAATCGAAAGTAACCAAGCCCAAAACCTGGAGCGGCAAAGCCAAAGGTGCTGCCATCGGCGGGGGCGCCGGGGCTGTAACCGGTGCCGTAGTCGGCGGTGGTAAAGGCGCGCTGATTGGCGCCGCAGCCGGTACCGTAGGCGGCGCCGTAATTGGCCGTAAGCGCGACAAGAAAAAAGACCCGGTGCGCTACTCGGCCTACAAGAAGTAGCCTCACCCTTGCCTGAGAGCTTATACCGCCACTAACGGTGACCAGGTAATAGGATGCATCTCAGTTATTTGAAAACAAAAAGACCCTGCCGGTTATCCAGCAGGGTCTTTTTGTTTTTGGTGATTTGCACAACATTCGGAAGTATTCGGCGTTGTAGGCTGCGCGGTCGGCTACGGGCGGTAGCGGCCGAAATGTGGCAGGGCAAGGCCGCACGAGCCCGGTGCAGTTGCTATATTGAGCCGCTGAAACGCCCCCAAATTGCACGTAAGACAGCTAAATGGTAAAATTATTTGCCACGTTGTCAATTAGTTGCAATGCGAATTCTGCCTGATTTCCAGGTTTGGCAAGGTGGTTGCAAATTGCCTTGCCAACCGGGGCCTACTCTCACTGCTTGCGCCTCTCAACTCAACCTGAACAACTCATTTTTTCCCTCATGAACACCCTACGTTCCTCTCTTGCCTTCCTGCTGGCTTTCGTGCTGCTGCTGACTTCGGTGGCCTCGCAAGCCCAAACCACGACCACCAAAAAGCCGATGAGCAAAACCGCTAAGGGCGGCATCATCGGGGGCCTCGGCGGTGCTGCTGGCGGTGCTGTACTGGGCCGCGTTATCGGTGGTAAAAAAGGCACGGCTGTAGGTGCCGTTATCGGGGCTGCCGTGGGCGGTGGCGCCGGTGCGCTGATCGGCCGCCGCATGGACAAGCAGGCTGAAGAGCTGCGCCGCGAAATGGCCGGTGCCAAAGTGGAGCGCGTAGGCGAAGGCATCAAAATCACCTTCGCTTCGGGCATCCTGTTCGCTAAGAACTCGTCGGAGCTGACCGCTTCCGCTCAGGAAAACATCGGCACGCTGGCTACTACCCTGAAGAAGTACGGTGACACCAACGTGCTGATCGAAGGCCACACCGACAACACCGGCTCGGACGCCATCAACGACCCGCTGTCGGTACGCCGGGCCCAAGCCGTGGCCAACTACGCCATGAACCAAGGCGTGGAGTCGTCGCGCTTCGAAGTGAAAGGCTACGGCTCGAAGCAGCCGATTGCGGATAACACGACCGAAGCCGGCCGCTCGCAGAACCGCCGCGTGGAAGTTGCCATCTACGCCAACGAAAAGCTGAAGAAAGCCGCCGAAAAAGGCCAGATCTAAGCCGGGCCGGCCATAGCCGTAGTTCCGTTGCTGCTCCGGCGGCTCTCACTCAGGTGGGGGCCGCCGGTTTTTTTGTGCCGATTTGGTTTCGCACCGGTATTCGGCAGGGGCGTGCAACCCCGGCTACGCCGCGGCGGTACACCGGGGCATGCCCATCACTGCCCTGACCGCCGCCTACGACCTGCCTCCGGCCGCCAAAACCCGCGAAGACCACCGCATCCTGAATGAGTTTTACGGGCCGGTGCCCGAGGGCCCGCGGCGCACGCCCATGCGCGAGCTGATCAGCACGGTACTCTCGCACCGCACCACGCACCGCGACGAGGAACTGGCCTACGACCGGATGCTGGAGGCCTTCGGCGACTGGCAGGGCGTGGTGGATGCGCCCACGCCGGAGCTGGCCCACGCCATCCGTACCACGCGCTGGCCCGATACGCAGGCGCCGCGCATCCAGGAAATTCTGCGGCGCATCAAGGCCGAGTTCGGGGAGTATTCCCTGGATGCACTGGCCGGGTGGCCGGTGGAGCGCGGTCTGGCCTGGCTCACCGATATGCCGGGCATCGGGCTGAAAACGGCCTCGCTGGTACTGCTCTTTAACTTCCAGAAACCCGTGCTGCCCGTGGATACGCACGTGCACCGCGTGGCGCAGCGCGTGGGAATGATCGGGCCGAAGGTGTCGGTGGAAAAGGCGCACCAAGTGCTGCTGGCGCAAATGCCCGCCGATGCCGATGACTTGCTGAATTTCCACAAGCACAACTACTGGCTGGGCCAGCACATCTGCTTTTTTACCAAGCCCAACTGTCCGGCCTGCCCGCTCAAGGGCATCTGCAACTATTATTTGGAGCACTACGGCCCGGCCACGGAAGCTGAGCTGGCCGCCGTGGCGCCGGAGTGGAAAGGGGAGAAGCTGCACTGACCACAGATCGGAACGGATAGGAACGGATTCGTTCTGATACCTTCGTATAGCAGTGCCGGCCAACAATGGCCCTACAGAGCGGTTGTTGCCCAGGCACGGCATCAGAACGAATCCGTTTCATCCGTTTCTTCATCCGTTCCATCTGCGGTCCAATGCGCCTCGTTCGTCACCCGGTTCTGTGCAACTACTACGTCACCTACCGGTGCAATGCGAAGTGCTCCTTCTGCGACATCTGGGAGAAACCCTCGCCCTACATCCAGTTGGCCGATGTGGAGCAGAACCTGCGTGACCTGAAGCGGCTGGGCGTCTCCGTCATCGACTTTACTGGCGGCGAGCCGCTGCTGCACCGGCAACTGCCCGAGTTTCTGGCGCTGGCCCGCGACATGGGATTCATTACCACCGTCACTACCAACGGCCTGCTCTACCCCAAGTACGCCGAGCGCCTGCGCGGCAAGGTGGACATGCTGCACTTCTCGCTCGATTCGTCGGAAAAGGAGCAGCACGACCGCGGCCGCGGCGTGGCCTGCTTCGATTTCGTGCTCGAAAGCATCCGCGTAGCGAAAGAGCTGGGCGAGCGACCCGACGTTCTGTTCACCGTTTTCCGCCAGAACCTCGACCAGCTCGAAGCCGTGTACCGTGACATCACCCGGCCCAATGGCCTGGTGCTGATACTCAATCCGGCTTTCGAGTATAACACCGTGGAAACCGGCGAGCAACTCACCGAAGCCGAGCTGGATTACCTCTCGGCCTTTGGCAAGCGCCCCGGCGTGTACCTCAACGAGGCCTTCATCCAGTTGCGCCGCGACGGGGGCAACCACGTGGCCGCGCCCGTATGCCGCGCCGCCAGCACCACGCTGGTCATTTCGCCCCAGAATGAGCTGGTGCTACCCTGCTACCACCTGGGCACACGCAGCTTCCCCATCGACGGGCAACTCTACGAGCTGTACCGCTCGGAGCAGGTGCAGCAACTGGCCGCGCTGGAAGGCCGCCTGCCCCAGTGCGAGGGCTGCACCATCAACTGCTACATGCAACCCAGCTTCGCCGTCGAAACCAGTAAGTATTTCTGGCAGGCGTTGCCGAGTACACTGAAATACAACTGGTACAAGGGCACCTGGAAGCGGATGCTGACCAGATAAGTAGTTTCTCCAACGCAGCAGCTTGCCCGAGGAGTAGCCAGCGTAAGTTTAGCGTGGCGTATACCTTCGGGCCCTGCCCACAACTTCATAAACTATGCCCCCAATCATCCTGCCCGTTCAGGGCAAGCACCCCGAAATCGGCCCCAACTGCTTCGTGGCCGACAACGCCACCATCGTCGGCGATGTGGTGCTCGGGGCCGACTGCACCGTGTGGTTCAACGCCGTGGTGCGCGGCGACGTGAACAGCATCCGGGTAGGGGAGAAGACCAACATCCAGGACGGAGCCGTGATTCACTGCACCTACCAGCGGGCCGCTACTACTATCGGCGCCCGCGTCAGTATCGGGCACAAGGCCATTGTGCACGGCTGCACCGTGGAAGACGACGTGCTTATCGGCATGGGCGCCATCGTGATGGACAACGCTGTGATTGGCCGCGGCTGCATCGTGGCGGCCGGCGCCATCGTGCTGGAAAACACCCAGTGCGAGCCGGGCTACCTCTATGCCGGCGTACCCGCCCGCAAAATCAAGCCCGTGACGGAAGTGCAGGCCCAGAACATGAGCCGCACGGCCGACAACTATGTGATGTACGCCGGCTGGTTCAAGGACGGCCAGCCCTAACCACCGCCCAGGCCCGTGCCGCGCGGCGTAGTAGCCCGGTTTCCAGCTCTCTGCCATGTCCTCCATCACCACTACCCACGCCTACGTGCGGGGCGAGTTTTCGCCCTGGCACCAAGCCTACCTGCACATCAGCGACCTGGCCATCCAGCGCGGGTACGGCGTGTTCGATTTCTTCCGCGTCGAAGCCGGGCAGCCGCTGTTTCTGCAGCCGCACCTCGACCGGTTCTTCCGCTCGGCTGAGTTGCTGGAACTGGCCGTACCGCTGACGCGCCCGGAATTGGTGGCGGCCATCCACGAGCTTATCCGGCGCAACGACCTACCCCGGTCGGGCGTCAAGGTATTGCTGACGGGCGGCTACTCGTCCGGTGGCTTCGAGCCTGCGGGCGAGGCCAGTCTCATCATCACGCAGCAGCCTATTGAGCTGCCCACGCCCGAGCAGCTAGCCCGCGGTATTCGTATTATCAGTCACGAGCACGGGCGCGAACTGCCGGAAGCCAAGTCCATCAACTACGTCACGGGCATTCGGCTGCTGAAGGAGCTAAAAACGCGTGGCGCCGACGACGTGCTCTACCACCAGCACGGCCTGGTCACGGAGTTTCCGCGCGCCAATTTCTTTATCGTGCGCGCCGACGACACCGTGGTCACGCCCGCCGCGAATGTGCTGGCCGGCATCACGCGGCAAAATGTGCTCCGCCTCGACGGGCTGCCGTACCGCGTGGAAACCGGACCCGTCAGGCTGGAAGACGTGCGAGCCGCTAAAGAGGCGTTTCTGGCCAGCACCACCAAGCGCCTGATGCCCGTGGTGCAGCTGGACGACCACCCCATCGGCCAAGGCACGCCCGGCGCCGTAACGCGGGCGCTGCTGGCCCGCCTGCTGGAGCTGGAAAAAAGCAGCGCGGGCCCCAGCATCGTCGGTTGACAAAGCTGGGGCCCGCGGCAAGGCCAGTAGTACTACTGGTTATTCTTCCATGTCGGGCAGCTCGCCGGCGGCTTCGCGCTCGGCTGGCTCCAGCACCCGCAGCTGCACCAGCTCCACGGCCCGACGCGAGCGGTTCAGAATGCGAAACTCGTAGTTCTCGAACACGGCCACGTCGCCGACCTCGGGAATGGCGCCGTAGATGACGTTGACCAGGCCGCCCACGGTTTCGTAGTCGTCGCCCTCGGGCAGGGGAAAAGGCAGGAATTCGTTGGCGTCGTTGATGGCCGTGGACGCGGCCACCCGGTATTCCAGCTCCGATACTTTTTCCACCACGGGCACTTCGTTGTCGTACTCGTCCTGGATTTCGCCCACCAGCTCCTCCATGATGTCCTCGATGGTGACGATGCCCGACACGCCGCCGAACTCGTCCGACACGATGGCCATGTGCAGGTGCTTGCGCTGGAACTGGCGCAGCAGGCGGTTAATCTTCTTGGTTTCGGGCACGAAGAAGGCCGGGCGCATGATCTGGGCCAGGTTGATTTCCTCGCCGCGGCGGATGAGGGCAAACATGTCCTTCACGTAGAGGATACCCACGATGTTGTCGATGTTGTCCTCGTACACCGGAATGCGCGAGTAGCCCTCGTTGAAGGCCGCCTCGATGATTTCCTCCTGCGAGCAGGTCACGTCGATGGCCGAAATCCGGGTGCGCGGCACCATGATTTGCTTCACCATCCGGTCGTTGAACTGGAACACGTTCTCGATCAGCTCGTGCTGCGACTCCTGAATCTCCCCGCTCTGCTTGCTCTGATCGATGAGCAGGCGCAGCTCCTCGGCCGTGTGCACTTCGTGCTCCGACGCCGGCTGAATGCCCACCAAGCGCAGGATGGCGTTGCTGAGCTTGTTCATCACCCAAATGATGGGGAAGGTGAGATAGTAGAACGCCTGCAGCGGTCCGGCTACCACCATGCTCACTGCCTCGGAGCGCTGAATGGCCAGGGACTTGGGCACCAGCTCACCCAGCACAATGTGCAAGAGGGTAATCAGGGCAAAGGAAATCGGAACGGAGATGCTGTGGGCAGCGGCCGGGGCCAGGTCATAGCCTAAGCTGTGCAAGGTGGCCAGCACCAGTTCGGCTACCACTTCCTCGCCAACCCAACCCAGGGCCAGCGAAGCCAGGGTAATGCCCAGCTGCGTGGCCGACAAAAACGCATCCAGCTTGTGCAGCAGGCGCAGGGTCAGTTTGGCAAAGCGGTTGCCTTCCTGCGCCCTTAATTCAATCTGGGACGCTCTTACCTTAACTAAGGCAAACTCGGCAGCGACGAAGAAACCATTCGCCACCACCAACAGAAGCGTCAAAAAGATGTTTAAGCCCATATAGCCAGCGCGGCCGGCACCCGCGGGTCCGACGCTGTATGTCACAAAAGTACGAGAATCCGCCTAAGCGGTTCGGGCGACGCGCCCGGGCAATGGATGCAACGGTTAGCGTAACTTTGTTTCTTCTCCGGAAATTCCGAATCCCCTATGTTTTTGCGACTAATTCTGTGGCTGAGCTTGCTGCTGCCTTTGGTAGCCGTAGCTCCCGCCGCGGCCCAGATTCTGGAGCCCACCAAGCTCAGCACTACCGTCAGCCCGGCCACCGCCAAAGTGGGCGACGAGGTAGAGCTCATCGTCAACGCCCGCATCGACCCCACGTGGCACCTGTACGCCACCGACTTCGACCCGGACCTCGGCCCCACGGTGTTTACCTTCACCTGGGCCAAGAGCCCGGCCTACGCGCTGGTGGGCAAGCCCAAGTCTGTGGGCACGAAAAAGAAGTTCGACGAAGTCTTTAAGGGTGACATCACCTACTTCGAAACCACCGGGCAGATTCGCCAGCGCATCAAGCTGCTGCAGCCCGGCCCGGTCACCGTCAAGGCCGACGTGGAGTTTCAGACCTGCACCGACGTGGACGGCCGCTGCATCCCCGGCGAGGCCACGCTGAGCTTTGGTCCGATTACGGTGACCGGTACGGCGGTAGCCGCCGCAACGGCTACTCCCGCTGCGCCGTCCGCGGCTACTGCGGCGGCTACCAAACCAGCCGCGCCCACAACGCCAGCGCCCGTCACTACGGTCGATTCCACGGCAGTTACCGCCGCTGCGTCTGTCGTGGCGCCCGAATCGACCGCCGTAGCGCCGCCAGCCGCCGAAATGACCTCGAGCCAAGTGCTCCAGGCGGCCACCGATGCCGAAGCCGCGCGGGCTGCTACTGCCGCCACGGCAACAGCCACGGCTCCGGCCACGGCGGGCAGCGGCCTCTGGGGCTTCGCGCTGCTGGCGTTTCTGTCGGGCCTTGGGGCGCTGCTCACGCCCTGCGTGTTCCCGCTGATTCCCATGACGGTATCCATCTTTACGAAAGGGTCGGCCAACCGGCAGCAGGGTATCCTCAAAGCCCTGTTTTACGGCCTGTCCATCATTTTCATCTACGTGGTAGTCGGGCTGCTCACGACCATCCTGCTGGGGGCTGATGGCCTGAACCTCATCAGCACGCACTGGTTGCCGAACCTGATTTTCTTCGTTGTCTTCGTCGTCTTCGGCCTGTCTTTCCTCGGCCTGTTCGAAATTACCCTGCCCCACGGCGTGGTCAACAAAATCGACGCCCAGGCCGACCGCGGTGGCTGGGCTGGCGTGTTCTTCATGGCCCTCACGCTGGTGGTGGTGTCGTTTAGCTGCACCGGGCCCATTGTGGCGTCCATCCTGACGATGGCCGCTCAGGGCGAGCGGCTGCAGCCCGTCATCGGCATGCTGGGCTTCTCGCTGGCTTTTGCCCTGCCGTTCATGCTGTTTGCCCTGTTCCCCACCTGGCTGAAGGGCCTGCCCAGCTCGGGCGGGTGGCTGAATACGGTGAAGGTGGTGCTGGGCTTTGTGGAGCTGATGCTGGCGCTGAAGTTCCTGAGCATGGCCGACTTGGCCTACCACTGGAACCTGCTCCCCCGCGACCTGTACCTGGTGCTCTGGATTGCCTTGGCGGGCTTGTTGGGGCTGTACCTGCTGGGCCTCTTCCGCCTCTCGCACGATTCGGACCTGTCGCACCTAAGCGTTGGCCGCCTGCTCATGGCCGTGCTGGCCTTTGCCTTTATGACTTACTTGGTGCCCGGTCTGTTTGGGGCGCCGCTGCCGCTGCTGGCCGGTTACCTGCCGCCCCAGCGCAACAGCGACTTTACCCTGGCTGCCTCGGCCGCCCCGGTGCTGACCACGGCCGCCACGCCCAACGCGCTGTGCGAAACGCCGCGCTACGCCGACTTCCTGGAATTGCCGCACGGCCTGCAAGGCTACTTCGACCTAGCCCAGGCCCAGCGATGCGCCCGGGCACAGAACAAGCCGATTTTTATCGACTTCACCGGCCACGCCTGCGTGAACTGCCGCAAGATGGAGGCTACCGTGTGGAAGGACCCGCAGGTGCTCAAGCGCCTGCGCGAAGACTTCGTGGTGGTGGCCCTCTACGTCGACGACAAAACGGATCTGCCACAGAACGAGTGGTACACCTCGCACCATGACGGCAAGCAGAAAACTACCCTGGGCAAGAAAAACGCGGATTTGCAGCTTACTGGCTTCAACGTGAATGCCCAGCCCTACTATGTGCTGCTCGACCCGAACGCGCCGGCCGACCTAAGCCACACGCTCACTGCGCCCGTGGCGTACGAGCCCGATGTAGCGCAGTTTGTGAAGTTCCTCGATGCCGGGCTGGCGCAGTACCGGCGTCAGCGCCAGCCCGTGGCGGCCAAGTAGCGCGCATTGCTTACTTTTCGTGGCCCGTCGTGCCGGTCTTTGGGCCGGGCGGCGGGCCACTTATTTTTCCGGTTTCCCTGCTTTGGCTATGAAAAAGTTGTTGTTGCTCCTGCTACCTGCCTTGCTGCTGAGCGCGGCCCCACCGGCGTGGGCCCAGGCGCCCGCTCCGGCGGCTACTGCCGCCCCCGACCCTTCGCGCATCACCTTGGTCATTCACGGCGGCGCGGGCACCATCACCCGGCAGAATATGACGCCGGAAAAAGAAAAGGCCTACACCGAAGCCCTGAACCAAGCCCTGCAAACCGGCTACGCTGTGCTCAAGCGCGGTGGTACCTCCATTGAGGCCGTAGAAGCTACGGTGCGGGTAATGGAAGATTCGCCGCTGTTCAATGCCGGCAAAGGCGCCGTATTCACCCACGACGGACGCAACGAGCTGGACGCCGCCATCATGGACGGCGCTACGCTCAAGGCCGGTTCGGTAGCCGGCGTAACCACGGTGCGCAACCCCATCAGCGCCGCCCGGGCCGTGATGGAAAAGTCAGAGCACGTGATGCTGATGGGCCCCGGCGCCGAAGTCTTTGCTAAGGAAAAAGGCTTGGATATCGTCGAGCCGAGCTACTTCTACACCGAAGCCCGTTACCAGCAGCTGCAAAAAGCTATTGCCGCGGAGAAGGGCGCCGTCACCGATCAGCTGAATACGCCTACCAAGGCTGCCGCGCCCGCCGCTGAGCCCACCAAAGTGAAGGTGAAACAGAAGGGCGGCAAACCACAGGGCGCCCTCGAGCCTCCTATCTTCACCGAAGGCCGCAAGTACGGCACGGTAGGGGCGGTGGCGCTGGACCAATACGGCAACCTGGCGGCAGCCACCAGCACCGGCGGCATGACCAATAAGCGCTACGGCCGCGTGGGGGATGCGCCCATTATCGGGGCCGGCACCTACGCCGACAATCAAAGCTGCGCCATCTCGTGTACTGGCTGGGGCGAGTTTTTCATTCGAGCCACCGTCGCGCGCGACATCGCCGCCCGCATGGAGTACGGCCGCGCCCCGCTAGGTACCGCCGCCCAGGCCACCATCGATAAGGTAGCCCGGCTCGGTGGCGACGGTGGGCTTATCGGCCTGGACCGTCAGGGCAACATCACCATGCCTTTCAACAGCGAAGGCATGTACCGGGGCTTTATCAAAGCCAACGGGCAAACGCAGGTACTTATTTATCGCTGATATCAGCTGGCAGCGAGAATATTATCTTTTAGTGACTAAGCAAAAAAGCAGCCTTCGAGGCTGCTTTTTTGCTTAGTCACTAAAAAAATGCGCCAAAATATGCGCCTGTATGCAACAAAAGGGCATTTGGGCTGTCATTCGCCCAATGGGTTCCTCTGCTGATTGTAGCCGCGACGCGTTGCGTCCATTCTTAAAATTGCCAAATTGCCTTCGAAAAGGCACAAAAAAGGCGGCACCCACCCAGATGCCGCCTCTATTGAAGGACGCACCCACCCAGATACGTCCCGGTTTTTCCCTCCTCACACGATCCACCCAAACTGTAGAAGAAAGCTACGAGCCTTCCCAAAATCAGCAGCCAGAGCTAGCCCAACTGTTATGTTCGTTTGTCGCATAATTACTGCAACCGCAAGGCTACAGCCATCTGTTTATCAGATTTGCAATGCCGATTGCGTTGCGTTGAGACAAATGTAACAGCTTAAATCAATTGGTAAAATATCTTCAGTATAATTCTTAAAATTTTACACACTTTTTTGCCTGCGCCACTTCCTTTTGCAACTTTCTTAAGCAAAGCCTCCCAAAATGTCTCGTAATTACGAACTTGACGACACCGACCGGAAAATTCTGGCACTACTGCTTGAAGATGCCAAGATGCCTTACACCGAAATTGCCCGGCGCGTCCACGTTTCTGGTGGCACGGTACACGTAAGGATGGCTCGGCTGGAGGAGCTTGGCATTGTAAAGGGGGCCACCCTGCGCATCGATTACAACAAGCTGGGGTACGGCGTCAATGCTTTTCTCGGCATCTACCTGCTGAAGAGCTCCGTGTACGGGAGCGTTGCTGAGCAGCTGCGCGACATTCCTGAAGTTGTTAGCATCCATTTTACCACCGGCGCCTACGGGGTCTTCGCCCGGTTGGTGTGCCGCGATACGCAACACCTGCGCGACGTGCTGCACGACCGGATTCAACTCATTGAAGGCATCGAACGCACGGAAACCCTGATTTCGCTGGAGGAAACGTTGAACCGTCCCATCCAACTGATGTAGGCGCGGATACGCACAATTTAGCCTGATTCCGGAAGCCCTGACTAGAGTAGTCAGGGCTTTTGTGTTTAATTAAGTTTGTAGGATATATAAAAATAAAAAGTAAAAATTATCCTTTGTAAATTTTTAGTGCTCATTAATGGTATTATACTTACTGAAAATTGTGTTATAGGGTTGCGCCACATTCCTTAGCACAAGCCTGCCGGCGTGCCACCGTCCCAGGCATCTATCAGTCCACCATCCCGATTAAAATCATGTACTCCGCCACCAGCCCACCGTCACGATGGTTTCATCGAACATGCTTGCTACTGGGTATGCTGCTTAGCTGGTTCAGCAGCAATATCGCCCAAGCACAAGCCGTCGGGGATTACCGTTCCATTGAGGGGGTTGCCAACTTTGCTACGCGTAGTGGCTGGCAGCGCTGGAATGGCTCCGCCTGGGTGGCCAACAGTACCGCCCTGAACTTTGCCAAAACCTTTACTGTGCGGCACACCAAGACCATTACGCTGGCGGGCCTTGCTACTCCCGTGGGCCGCATCGCGGTGACGGTGGACATGAGCAACGGTACTACGGGCGTGCTGACGGTGAACGGCCCGGTAACCTGCGCGGCGCTGGAAATAAGCGGGGATGGCGCCCAGGTACTGGCCAAAAGTGACCTGATGAGCGTCGGCACTACCTATATAGATGGCAAGGGATTAATGTCGTTACGCAGCGATGCCGACCTGGGAAGCATCACGGTGGAAAACGGCGCCCGCATAGAGCTGACCGCAGGCGTAGGCATTAACACCGCCATTGGCCCTATTACCGTCGACAATGGCGGGACGCTGAGCGTGAGCAGCAGCGGCGCTACCATCTCCGGACTGCAGGTGGCTGCGGGCGGACAGGTACTGATCAATGCGGACCTCTCCTTAGCGAAAGCGCGCGTGGAGACCGGCGGACTGCTGGTGCAACAAGCCAACGGCGCCATTACCGTGCTGCACGATGCGTCCGCCAGCGGCGACCTGACCGTGGAAGGACAGCTCCGCAACGAAAACAGTACTGCGGCCGTCACGCTGGCCAATATGGCCGTGATGCGCATGCGTGCCGGGGCCTGGTATACGCACTCAGCCAACGGCGGCGAGCTGCCTACCTGCGACTGGGACCCCGCCTCCACACTCCAAATCACCGGCGTGGTCGACGCTTCCGGCTTCGGCAACGACGGCCAGACGTTCGGCAACGTAACCTGGGATACGCCCAACTACGGGTCGGCGAGTACGGGCAGCAATATCTTCTACCTGAACAGCTCGGGCAATATGGTTATTGCCGGTAAGCTGCTGGTGCTCAATACCGGGCGCGGGCAGCTGCAGCTCACACCTCCCGCCGGCAACGGCACGGCGACGACATACATTGGCTCTTACGAACAGCTTAGCGGGCTGGTGTGTCTGGCACGTTCCGGGGCGTCGCTGACGCGCACGGCTACCATCGGCGGCGACTTCACCCTGACCAGTGGGCGGTTTGAGCTCAGCAATTCCTCGTCGTCGGGGCCTGGCGTGCTGAACGTAGGCGGCAACATGACGCTGAGCGCCGGGACCCTGCTGATGAGCGGCGGAACGGCCAGCGGCACGCTCAACCTCAGCGGTGACATGACGCTGCAAAGCGGCAGCGACCTGCGCTGGGATGCCGGAGCCGGCCTTGCCACGATACGGTTTGCCGGTACCACGGTGCAGAATTTTAGCCGTGCTGGCAGCGCCGCTATCAACGGGAAGGTAGATTTTGAAGTGCAGCCGAGGGCAACCTTGAACGTCGCCGACCAGATCATCGACGGAGACGGCCGCTTCACCTTGAACGCCGGCGCAGCTCTGCGCATCGGGCACACGCAGGGCATCACTGTCAACAATCCCAACAACACGGTGTACCGGGGCAATATTCAAGTGACGGGTACCCGTACTTACGATGCCAACGCTACCTACGTGTACGCCGGAACCGGCATCCAACAAACCGGTACCGGCTTACCCGCCGCGCTGGGAGCCGGCGCGGAGCTGGCGCTGGATAACAGCGCCGGAGCCGTTACCCTGAGCCGGGCTACCTCGCTGGCCGGGGAGCTGCGGCTGCACCAGGGGCGCCTGCTCACTGCCTCCGCTGCGCTGACACTGACGCCCGCCGCCACTTGGAGCGAAGCCAGCAACGCCAGCTACGTGGATGGCCCGCTGGAGCGCCAAACGAACAGCAACGCACAAGTGTACACCTTTCCGGTGGGCGCAAACGGGCGGCTGAAAGTAGGAGGCGTACGCCCCGGAGCCAACAGCAACGCAACCTTCCGCATGGTGGCCTTCGCCGCTTCGGCGCCGGATGCCCAGGATTTGGCTGCCGGCTCGGATCTGTACACCGTCAGCTTGCGCGAGTACTGGACCGTGACGCGCATCAGCGGCTCGGCTAACGCCAACCTACGCCTGTACTACACGGTGCCCTACAGCAGCATAAGCGAAACGCCCGCGGCGCAACGCGACCTGCGCATCGCGGCCTACCAGAACGGGCAATGGGCCAACTATGGGCAGGCGGCTTTGCCCAACACCACGGAGCGCTACCTGGATGCCGGCCAATTACTCGTGCTGACCACTAACACCGCTACCAACGTCACGTTTGCCAGCGTCTCGGCACGCAACCCGCTGCCGGTAAGCCTGGTAGAGTTTCGGGCCAGACTACTCGGCAACCAAAACGTGCAGCTGAACTGGCGTACTGCCCAGGAGAAAGACTGCGCCGGGTTTGAAATCCAATCCTCCGACAACGGGGTGGATTATCGAATATTGGATTATTACAATGGTCAGGGAACGGTTTCTGTCGCTACCAGCTACAGCTACTGCGATATGCGGGCCTTTAGCCAAGGACAACGCGTCCGGTACTACCGCCTCCGGCAAATCGATACCAACGGACAGTTCGCGTACTCGCCCGTCGTGAGCGTGGCACCTACACTGGCCAAAGGCGAGCCAATAACGGCATGGCCCACGCCTGCCACCGACTGGCTCAATATAGCCCTGAGTGCCAGCCTGGACGAAAGTGTGACAGTGCGCATTTTTGATGACCTGGGACGGCTGTGCCAAACCCAACAGTATACCGCGGAGAATGTGCCGGCTGTAGCCCGGCTGCCCGTGGACCGATTGCACCGCGGGCTCTACTTTGTGCAGGTGGAGACAAAGCAGAGTCGCGTGCAGGTGCGCTTCCAAAAAGAGTGAGGCGCCCGACGCCGGCCGTGGGTGGCGCCACGGCCGGCGTTAATTTTTGTAAAAAACCGGGGTAATTGACTTTCCTTTTTCTGCCGGTCGCGTATATTTCGGAACTATTGATTTCACATTCAAGGTCATGAAGGCTTGGTTGGTAGCGTTACTGATTGGCGGAAGCGTACCGGTAGCGGTAGGCCAAAGCCTGCCGGCGGTGTACCTGAACGAGCAAAACCAAGTCACCGTACCTGACAGCGCCACCCACTACCGCGTGGTGGAGCAGCGCCAGGAAGCCGGCTTGTACCCCATGCGGGAGTTTGCCATGAATGGCACCTTGCTGCTGCGAGGCTACCTGGCCAGCATCGACCCGCCACTGCGCAGCGGCACCTTCATCGGGTATCATCCCAACGGTGCCAAGGCCAGCCAGGTGCACTTTCAGGACGATCAGCCGGAAGGCCTGTTCATCGGCTGGTATGACGACGGCAAGGTGCAGGAGCGCGGCGAGTATCACCGCGGGCAGCGCGTTGGGCGCTGGCTAAGCGTGCACCACAACGGGCAGCGCCGATCTACCGGCGCCTATACCGCCGACCGGCCTACCGGTGAGTGGCGCTACTTCTTCAGCTCCGGTCAGCCAGCGGCCGTGGAGTACAGCCAGCCCGGGCAGCCTATGGCCCTGACCCTGTACAACGAAGACGGAAGCCGCTTCGAGGGCTTCCCGCAGCGGCGGCAGCAGCCCGAGTTTCCGGGCGGCGAGCAGGCGTTGGTCGAGTACTTGGCTCACCATACCAACTACCCCAAGGATGCCCGGCGCAAGGGCATCACCGGCAAAGTCTACGTGAGCTATACCGTAGGCGAGGACGGCCGGGTAGGGCAGGTGCGCGTGCTACGTGGCCTCTCGCCCGATGCCGATAACGAAGCCAAGCGCGTGGTAGCGAGCCTGCCGCGCTTTCGGCCGGGCCGCGAGTACAACGTGCCCACGAGCTTTACTTACACGGTGCCCATTTACTTCGCGCCGCAGTTTTCTTTGTTTGGCGGGCCCAAGCCGCCGCCCACGCCGCCGGTAGAAGCCCGCGCCAACTGGTAACAAGCCAAACGCAAAGGCCCCGCTGTCACGAGCTTGACAGCGGGGCCTTTGCGTTTGGCTTGGTAGGAAGGGCTTAAGCCGTTACCTGGGCATCCAGCTTTTGAGCCAGTACGTGCTTGGGCACGGCGCCAACCTGCTTGTCTACCACCTGGCCGTTCTTAAACACCAGCAGCGTGGGGATGCTGCGGATGCCGAACTTGGTCGAAGTCTGCGGGTTAGCGTCCACGTCGACTTTGCCGATAACGGCGCGGCCTTCGTACTCGCCGGCCAGTTCTTCTACTACCGGGCCTACCATGCGGCACGGACCGCACCATTCGGCCCAGAAGTCCACCAGCACGGGCTTATCCGAGTTGATGATTTCGTCGAAGTTGGCGTCGGTGATTTCAATGGCTTTGTGTCCCATTGTCGTATTCAGTTAGTGAATGTGGGTGTCAATGTTGAGTAACCTGCTTACGCGGATTAGTCGCGCAAGGTAGCAGATTGGATGTCAAACATGCACCACGCCGGAAAGTTCAAATATCTGTTTCGAGCTATGCAGGTGGGGTAGCCGGCTGACGTTCTATCTTGCTCGGCATGCCGGACTGCCGTTCGGCTTGGTACCGCCTTTAAATCAGTTGGCAGGCGTCGATTTCCATCTCGCGCATCTTGAAGATGAACGACTTAGGTTCGATGCGGTACTTGCGCGAGTAGGTGTCCACCGTGAGGTGCTCGTGGGGCTCGGCAAACTTGATTTCCAGCTTCTTTGAGCCGGCGCACTCCTCCACAGCAGCCATAAAGCGGTCCATGAAGGGCTCAGTGATGGTGCGCAGGTCGAGCTGCACGCGCACGCCGCCGGCCAGCTTCTCGGCCACGTTGAAGAGCGGCTCCATCGTCATGATCTTGAACTCGAACTGGTCGGAGTCGCGGAAGCGGGGGGCGTACTTGCCGCGGATGAACATGGGCGGTACCTGCTCCTTGTCGTAGTTGCGCGGGTTGATGATGTTGGAAAACTTCGTGTAATCGTCGCGGAACAGCGCCAGGTTCAGCGAGGAGTCGTAGTCTTCGATGTTGAAGGAGACGAAGGGCTGTCCGGTCTTGGTGGTCTTGAACATCACGTTCGAAATCAGCCCGGCCACGTTGATGTCGCGGTTCTTGTACGTCTCGATCTTCTCCAGCGAGCAGGTGCAATAGGAGTCGATTTCCAGCTTGAAGTCGTCGAGCGGATGGCCGGAGAGGTAGAAGCCCACCACTTCCTTTTCGCGGCGCAGCTGCTCGGTAGCAGGCCAGGGCTCCATGTCTGGCACCTTGGGCAGGGGCATGGCCACGGCCCCAAAGGCGCCGCCGCCGAACAAGCTCTGCTGGGCCGAATCCTTATCAGCTTGGTGCTGCTGGCCCAGCTTCACGGCCTTGTCGATGAGGTTCTGGTCGCCGGCGGGGGCTTCCACGAACTGCCGGCGGTGATAACGCTCAAACGAATCGAAGGCGCCGGACAAGGCTAGGCTTTCAAAGGTTTTCTTGTTCACCGCCCGCAGGTTCACGCGCTTGGCGAAGTCGAAAATATCCGAGTACGGGCCCTTTTTCTCCCGCTCGGCTACGATGTTCTCGATGGCCGCCTCGCCGGCGCCCTTCACGGCGGCCATGCCGAAGCGGATCTGGCCCTTCTCGTTCACGTTGAACTTCAGCACCGATTCGTTCACGTCAGGACCGAGTACCTGCACGCCCTGCCGGCGGGCTTCCTCGATGAAGAAGGTCACCTTCTTGATGTCCGACATGTTGTTGGTGAGCACGGCAGCCATGTACTCGGCGGGGTAGTTGGCCTTGAGGTAGCCCGTCTGGTAGGCCACCACCGAATAAGCGGCGGAGTGGGAGCGGTTGAAGCCGTAGGCCGCAAACTTCTCCATCACGTCGAAGACCTCGTTGGCTTTCTTCTCCTTGATGCCGTGCAGCTCCGCGGCGCCTTTGCAGAATTTCTCCCGCTCCAGTGCCATCTTCTTCATGTCCTTCTTACCCATGGCGCGGCGCAGCAGGTCGGCGCCGCCGAGGGAGTAGCCGGCCAGAATCTGGGCAGCCTGCATGATCTGCTCCTGGTACACCATGATGCCCTGGGAGTAGTTCAGGATGGGCTCCAGCAGCTCGTGCGGGTATTCCACTTCCTCGCGCCCGTGCTTGCGGTTGATGAAGTTCGGAATGAACTGCATAGGGCCCGGGCGGTAGAGGGCGTTCATGGCAATCAGGTCCTCGATGTTGGTGGGCTTGAGGTCCTTGAGGTACATGCGCATGCCCTCGGATTCGAACTGGAACGTGCCGATGGTGTCGCCGCGCTGGTACAGCTCGTAGGTCTTCGGGTCGTCCAGCGGAATGTCGTCGATGTTGATATCGACGCCGTGGTTTTTCTTGATGAGCGTGAGAGCGTCCACGATAATCGTGAGCGTCTTCAGCCCCAGAAAGTCCATTTTCAGCATCCCCGCCGACTCGATGACCTTGCCATCGAACTGCGTGACGAGCAGGTCCGAATCCTTTGAAGTCGAAACGGGGATATACTTCGTGATATCGTCCGGGGCGATGATGACGCCGGCGGCGTGGATGCCGGTGTTGCGCACCGAGCCTTCCAGCTTGTGGGCCAAGCGCAGGATGTGGCCGCGCAGGTTGTCGGGGGCCTCGTCGCGCAGGATGTAGTCCAGCTCCGGGTTTTCGGCGAAGGCGTCGTTGAGCGTGGTGCCAGGCTTTTCAGGCACCATCTTGGTCAGTTCGTTGGTCTGCGGCAGCGGCAGCTCCATGGCGCGGGCCACGTCCTTGATCGAGGACTTCGCGGCCATCGTACCGAAGGTAATGATCTGGGCCACCTGCGTCTTGCCGTACTTGTCCACCACGTAGTCGATGACGCGCTGGCGGTTCACGTCGTCGAAGTCGATGTCGATATCAGGCATCGACACGCGCTCCGGGTTCAGGAAACGCTCGAACAGCAGCGAGTACTTGATGGGGTCGATGTTGGTGATGCCCACGCAGTAGGCCACCGCCGAGCCGGCCGCCGAGCCACGGCCCGGCCCCACGGCCACGCCCATGTCGCGGCCCTTGTTGATAAAGTCCTGGGTGATGAGGAAGTAGCCGGCGAAGCCCATCGTCTGGATGATGCGCAGCTCGTAGTCCAGGCGCTCCTCTATTTCGGGCGTGCGCTCGGCGTAGCGAGGCGGCTTGGTCATCGTCACGATGCCTTTGCCCGCACTCGGCCCGAAAGCCCCGACGTAGGTCAGTTCGCGCAGAAACTCGTCCGCGTTGGCGAAAGGCGCGGGAATGGGGAAGTTGGGCAGCAGGATGTCACGCTGCAGCTTGGGCGGCGTGATTTTATCAACGATTTCGTTGGTGTTGTCCAGGCTTTCGGGCACGTCGGCGAAGAGCACGCCCATTTCCGCCTGGGTCTTGAAATAGAACTGGTCGTTGGGGAAGCCGAAACGCGTTTTGGGCTTGGGCATCTGCATTTCCTCGTCGATGCGCATGAGCTGGCGACGCACGGAGTCGTCGCGGCCAGCCAGGGGGCGCAGGTTGTCGAGGTGGTCGTAGAGCACCTTATTTTCACCCGACACGAGGCGGAAGTACTTGGTCTGGAAGTCGCCCACGGGGATGCTGTGCTCCTCGCCGGTGTTCACGCACAAAAGCAAGTCGTGCGGGGCAAAGTCCGTCTGGTCGACGTAGTGCGAGTCGTTGGTGGCAATGACCTTGACGTTGTACTTCCGGGCCCAGCGCAGCAGCGTCTGGTTGAGGTCCTCCTGGCTTTTGCCGGTGTTGTCGATATTCTCGATACCGTGGCGCTGGATTTCGATGTAGTAATCCTCGCCGAACACGTCGAGCCACCACTTCAGCTTTTCCTCGGCTTCGGCTTCGGTTTTCCACAGCAGCGCCTGCGGAATCTCGGCGCCGATGCAGCACGACGTGGCAATCAGCCCCTCGTGGTACTGCAGCAGCAGTTCCTTGTCGATGCGCGGGTACTTCGAGTACGTGCCCTCGATAAAGCTCATGGAGCAGAGCTTGGCTAGGTTCTGGTAGCCAGCCTGGTCCTTGGCCAGCAGCAGCTGGTGGTGGCGCACGTCCCGTTCGCCCTTTTCGCGGCTGAACTGCTTTTTGTGCCGGTCCTCCACCAAATAAAACTCGCAGCCCACGATGGGCTTCACGTTGTACTTATTGGCTTCGGCCACGAAGTTGAACGCCCCGAACATGTTGCCGTGGTCCGTCAGCGCTACGGCGGGCATACCGTCCTTCTGGGCCTTTTTCATCAGCGCGCTGATGCTGGCCTGGCCGTCGAGCAGAGAGTATTGGGTGTGGCAGTGCAGGTGCGAGAACGTGGGCATGGGCAAGCGGCGTCGAGCGCGTTAGTGCGCCAAACGGAAGGTAAAGTTACCGCCGCAGCGGGGGAAAGGAAACGTTGCGGAGGCGGGAGTTTTTGCGTATCGGAGTAAACAGAAAAGGATGGTTTTTGGAGCCATCCTTTTCTGCTTCAGTTCGCATGCCGGTGTTATCTGAGGGCCAGGCGCTGCATTGCCGCCGGCACACCCGGGCGGACTACGCGCAGCGCATAGACCAGGAAGTCAGCCCAGCAATGACAAGCTCTGCATCACCTGCGGGGAGAGCAAAACGGTGCACCAGCCGTCCTTGTATTGTGCTGAGGGTGTGTACCGCGGTGGGACCTGGGGCTAAGCGAAACGATTGAGCCCGCCAGGGGGTTGGGCCAAGCTAGCGGTAGCGCCGCGCGTAGCCGGGGCAGTAGCTAGAATTCGGTTTTGGTTAAAGCGCACGTACGCTCCTTGCGTGGTTGAAAAGGCGGAGGTTGCCACTCAGTCCAGGTCGCCGTCGGCTTCTGTATCGCCCAGCGCCTAGGAGTTGATATAGAGGTGCCCGCGGGGCGTTTGGCTGCTGCCGCTGAAGTTACCCTGGCCGTCGTTTTCGCGAACCGTTACGGCTTGGTCGAGCCAAGTGCCGGTGAGCAAGTCTAGGTCGCCGAGCTGAAGCGCCATGGGGGCCGTGCTGCCGGCAGGTAGAGCCGTGTTTGGTGCAACGCCGCCGCAGCCGTCACCGAAGAAGGTGAGAATGGTGCTGCTCGGCAAATGCGGCACCAGCGGGCCGAGCTAAGGGTGGGTATTTGGGCGAAGGCGCCGCCCGCAACAGTGACCATCAGCACGGCGGAGGGCAGTACGGAGTATAAGTTTGCGCATCGGAATACAGCTGGGACCAACACCAGGAACGAACATTCCCAACCGTATGACCGGCAAAGGCCCGCAGGCGTTGCAGCCACCTCCCGATTTTACCGCGTGGCCGCGTCGGCCGGCAGCAGCTCCGCTAGCCGGGCATCGTTGAAGCGCTGCAGGGCGGTTTCCAGCGCCGGGTTACGTACAGTGCGGTCCGGTATCTTGGCCGCGGCCGGCGTTTGCAGAATGGCTTGCTGTTCTTGTCGCCACGGGCCTTGTTGCAGGCGCTTCAGCAAGGCCTGGCGCTCGGCGGCGGGTAGCGTGGGCTGCAGGTGTGCCAGCTCCAGACGCAGAGCTTTGCGGCGGGCGCCAAACTCCTCGGTGGCCGTGCTCAACAGGCTGATGGCGCGGCCGTCGCCCGGGGCTTCGTAGATGGCGCGCAGCCGCTGGGTGAGGTCAGCGTAATACTGCTGCACGCGCGCCTCGACGGTATTGGCCGCAACCAGGTCGGGCTTCGGGACTGGAGTTGTAGGCTTGGTTTGGGCGTGCAGGGCGGTAGCCAACAGTAGGAGCGCAGGAAGCAAGCCGATTTTCATAGTAATGAAGGAGCTAGGTGCAACTGCCCTTAATGTGGTAGAAGAAAAGGCCGGGCAGTACTTTAAGAGCTGGTCTTTAAACGAGGCGTCGACCCCAAGTAGTGCCGTACGCGGCCGGTGCTAGTCCGTTTTATTATTAATAGTTGCACCAAACGGCTTCCGCCGCGCGTTGAAGTACTACCTCTGCACCATGCCCATGCCGCAAGGCCGCTTGAAAAAGCCTTACCTTGTCCACATGCTCCGGGCTTCTGCCCGTTTTGATTCGGCCTCCGGCCGAAGCTATTCGTTTACTTGCCTTAGCTTCGTCGCTGGCCGCGGCCGCGAATCCGATGCATTTACCATCAGCTCACTACTCACTGATGCCGGCTCGCTAGTGCGTCCGAATCCAGCCCATGAAGACTTTTGTTGCCCTTTCGGACCCGACTTACCAGGAGCCAGCCCAGCGTTCCGCTTTCAATCAGTGGCTGTTGGGTCTTATCAACGATAAGCGCGACCTGCCCTTCGTGCACCTCACGCTGCAAATCAGCGCGACGCTGCTGCCGCTGGCTGCGCTGATGTTTGTGCCTGGCCTGCCGGGCTGGGCGTGGTGGCCGGCGGCCGTGGCCTACCAGTTTCTGAACAACTTCACTTTCAAAGGGCCGTTCGGGCTGATGCTGCACTGCACCAGCCACCGGGCCTTGTTTAAGAAGGAATACGGTTTCCTGAACCACTACCTGCCCTGGGTTATTGGGCCGTTTTTCGGGCAGACGCCGGAGACCTACTATGCCCACCATATGGGCATGCACCACGCCGAAAACAACCTGGAGGAGGACAAAAGCTCCACCATGCACTACCAGCGCGACTCGGTGCGCGGTTTTCTGCACTACCTGGGCACGTTTGTGATGCTGGGCATCTTTCACCTCGCGCACTACTTCATCAAGAAGCGCAAGATGAAACTGCTGCTGCGCTCGGTGCGCGGCGAAGTGCTTTACGCCCTGATGTGCGTAGGGCTGTGGCTGGTCAATTGGCCCGCTACGCTGGTGGTATTTGTGCTGCCTTTCCTGATTTCGCGCGTCATCATGATGCTCGGCAACTGGACTCAGCACGCCTTTGTGGACGGCAACGACCCCGGCAACGACTACACCAACAGCATCACCTGCATCAATACCAAGTACAACCACAAGTGCTGGAACGACGGCTACCACGCCAGCCACCACCTGCGGCCCGCCCGCCACTGGACCGAGCACCCGGCCGCGTTCCAGAAAGACCTGCACAAGTACGTGCAAAACGATGCCATCGTATTCGACGGCATTCACTTCCTGCACGTGTTTGCTTGGCTGATGCTCAAGCGCTATGATTTGATGGCCAAGCACTTCGTAAACCTCGGCGACCGGTACAAGTCCGATGCGGAGGTCATCGAGCTGCTGAAAGCCCGCACACGCCGGATTCCACGCGTGCAGTCCCAGCTGGCAGCCGCGTAAACAGGCGCATAGTCGCCTGGCATTGGCAAATCAATAACGAAAAAGGCAGCCCTGCTCAGGGCTGCCTTTTTCGTTACAGCCGCGTGGCGGTAAGGCGTCAGCCACCTATGCGGTCGAAGCCGAACGTGTCGGCGAAGCGGTGGCGGCGACCGGTGAAGGTGTCGCGGATGATTTCGGCGGCCAGCAGGCTGTAGGTGGTGCCGTTGCCGCCGTAACCGAGGGCGAACTGCGTGCGCGGAAAGTCCTTGTGCGGGCCGATGTAGGGCAGGCCGTCGTCGGTTTCGCCGTACACGCCACCCCACACAAAGTCGCGGGTAAAGGGCACGTCGCAGGCAAACAGCTCCTGAAACTGGTCTTCCAGCTTGCTCACCTTGTGCTCCAGCACGGCGTTCTGGAAAGTAGCCTGTTTGATGACCTCGTCGCGGCCGCCTACCATGACGCGGCCGTCGGGGGTAGTGCGCGTGTAGAGGTAGGGGCGGGCCGTTTCCCAGATCTGGGCGTTGCCGGTGGGCAGGCCCGGCATTTGCCCCGGCTGGCTGACCACCACGTAGGTCGAGTGCAGATTTACCAGGTCCTGCGGCACTAGGTTGTCGGCTTCGTAGCCGGTGCACACCACCACGTGGCGGGCGCGCACCCGATGCTCGCCGGCGTGCACGGTCACTGTTTGTCCATCGGCGGCTGGCTGAACCTGCTGTACGGGCGTGCGCTCAAAAGCTTGCAGGCCCTTGGCGGTAGCCTGCTGGAGCAGCGTGTGGGTGAGCTGATAGGGATTGAGTTGGGCCGTGTCGCCGGATAACAGCGAGGCCGGTGCCTGGAGCTGGTAGCGCCGCAGCAGTTCCTCACGCGTCAGGAAGTCCACGTCGATGCCGATACCGCGGCGGGCTTCGCCTTCGTCGGCTAGGTGCGCCACGTCCCGCTCGCGGCTGGCTAAGTAAAAGCTGCGGCAGTACTCGAAGCCGCAGTCAGTGGGCAACTCTTCGCGGCAGAGCCGGTGCAGGGCGTGCACCGCGTACACGTTGGCCAAATAGGCTTCGTTGGCACGCGCCACGCCCACCTTTTTGCGCAAATCAATCAGGTCTACGTCGAGCTCGTACTGGCACATGGCCGTGCTGGCCGAGGTGCTGCCCCCGCCGAGGTACCGGGCTTCGAGCAGTACGGTACGTAGCCCGGCCTGCGTCAGATAGTACCCGATAAGCGCCCCGGTGATGCCCCCGCCGATGATGACCACGTCGCTGCTGAGGTCCTGGGTCAATACGGAGTAGCGGACAAGTCCTTGCTCAGTAAGCCAGAACGGCTGGCCGGTAGTCAGAATCATAGGTAACGAAGCCGCAATAACGGCCGGCAAAGCACCAACCGCGCTGGCTAAAACTTACGGCAAAACCGACTCGGCCGTTTGGGACCCAACGAAATAGGGCCACCCGAAGGCGGCCCTGTCAGCGTGAATCCCAGCACTACTTGGCACTATTTACTTAGCCGGCTGAATCACCAATACCTCGCCCGGCCGCACGTTGAAGTCGGGCTTGTTATTCCATTCCATGATCTGCTTGATAGTCACCCCGTACTTGCGCGAAATAGCGTACATCGACTCGCCGGCTGCTACGGTATGCTTCACTGTGGCGGCAGCTGCGGGCGTCGCAGGAGCAGCAGGCTTGGCAGCAGGCGCTGGTTTGGCCGTAGTGGCTGGGGCACTAGCCGCTGTTTTGGGCGCGGCCGGCACCGGAGCAGCCGTCTTCGGCGCGGTGGGCGCCGGCGAAGCCGAAACGGGCGCTGCGGCAGCCGAAGCCGTCGGAGGTGCCACCCGAATGATCTGGCCCAGGCGCAACGAAGGATTCGGCGGCAGCTCGTTCCACTGAATCAAATCCGCCGGGCGCAGACCGAAACGGCGGGCAATTCCGTAGAGCGTTTCGCTTTTCTGCACGGTGTAGAGGCCGCTGGCTGGCACAGGCTCCACCGCTGCCGGCATAGCTGGGTAAGCTGGCGGCTGCACTGTGGGGCGCGTAGCTGCGGGCGTAACCGGAGCCGGAGCGGCGGGCTTGCTCGGGGCAGAAGCCGTGGTTGCTGCTGCCGGGGCTGGCGCCGGGGTAGCAGCCGCAGGGGTAGGCTTAGGAGTTGCCGGTTTCGGGGCTGGCGTAGTAGCTACGGGTTTGCTGGAAGTGGCCGGCTCATCCTCGCTGGGCTCGTCTGCGACAGGCGCGGAAGGCGGCAGCTTGCCGGGTTCGGTACCGGAGTACAGGCCCCGGTCGGGCTTAGTTGTTGCTGGTTGCGGAGCGGTTGGGGTAGCGGCTTCTTCCGCCGGGGCCGGCGTTGCCTCCTCCGAAGCATCGGCCGTAGCTGCGTCGGTGGCTTCGGCTTCCGGTGTTGGCTGCAAGGTCTTACCCAATAGGCCACCCAGGCGGCTGCTGTCCTGGCCCGCTTCCGGTGCGTCGTCGATAACGCGCTGGGCCGCGGCGGTCCGGCCTGTGTACACGTCGGCTGCCGGCGCTTTCGGCTTGGCGGGTGCCGGCGCAGGAGCTGTCGGCGTGGGCGTCGGAGCCGGTGTGCCGGTGGGGCGCTCCATAGCGGCGGCCACGCTGCCGGTCTTATCCTGCACAAACTCCACCGCTACGGCGCGGGGGCGCGTGTGCTGCAGCCAGAGCACGCGGCCAGGCTGCAGCGGCTCATTGGCAGCCATGCGGTTTTTGCTGCGGATAGCCCGGCTGCGGATGCCGTATTTCTGCGACACCGACATCAGGCTTTCCCCGTTTTGCGCCACGTGGTATTCCACCGCCGCCTTGTCGCGCTTTTTCTGTACGAAGTAGGGCTGGCCCACCACGATGTTGTCGAAAGGCATCAGGTCGTTGAACTGCATGAACTTGCGCAGCTTCACGCCCGCCCGGCGCGCCAGGTCCTCCTTGGTTTCGCCCGGCAGGGCCACCACTGCGCGCAGCCCGTTCACGTTCACGAAGGCCGCGTTGTGCGCGTCGGTTTCCGGCGGCGTCACCAGCTTGCCCACGTTGCGCTGCTGCACGGCCATGGCAATGAGCTGCAGCGAATCGGTGACGGGCACCAGCGCGGTGTACGACTTGCCGGGGGGCACCGTGCCGGCCAGCAGCCAGCGGTTGTACTTGCCCAGCTCGTTGGGGTCGGTCTGAATGGCCTGGGCCAGGGTGCCGAGGCTCTGGCCGGCAATGGCCGGGTACTCGCGCAGCATCATGGCCGGGCGCGGGTTGGTGCCTACGGCCGGCTCGTAGGCCAGTTTGTGGGCCAGGAACGTCAGCACGTAGGGGTGCGTCTGCTCCGTAATCTGCATCTCGGTGGCGTTGGCGTCGGTGGGCAGGGTGTAGGGCTTCACGCCGCCGGGACCCAGGTTATAGCTCAGCAGGGTGTGCAGCCAGTTCTGGTACATGCGCTGGCTGCGCTGCAGGTACTTGGCCGCGCCGCGGGTGGCAGCCACCAGATGCTTGCGCTCATCCACGTTGTCGCTGACTTCCAGACCGAAATCGGCCGCGGCTTCGCGCTTGAACTGCCAGTAGCCCACCGCATCGTGAATGCTCTGCGCGTCGCCCTGCAGGCCGCTTTCCTGCAGGCACAGGAACCGAAAGTCCAGCGGCACGCCCTCTTCCTGAAACACGCGCTCAATCAGCGGGAAGGCGGCGTCGGCCAGGGCTACGCGCGCCTGAAAGGAGCTGGGGTGGCGGCGTAGCGCGTCCACTTTCTGCTGCACGGCGGCGCGGCCGCCCTCGGTCAGGCGCAGGCGCAGGCCCGCAAACTGCAGTTGGGCGGGCACGGGCACCGCGGCCAGGGTAGTAACCGCCGAAGCGGCCGTGGGGGCTTTGGCCGGCTTGGTTTGGGCCGTGGCCAGCAGGGGCATAGTCCCGAGCAGGACGAGCAACAATCGATTCATAAGCAGGCTGAGCAAGCGGGGCCGGCCCGGCACTGCATCCGCGCAGACCCCTCAGTCTACAAAGTAGGCGAAAAATTCGCGGCGTAAGGCGCGGAGCCGGCCGAAATGCCTGCTTGGCGACCTGAATTTCTGTGGTTTGCTCAGCCTCGGCACTGCCGCGCACGACTGCTTTCACTATCAGGTCATCGGCTGCGCAGCCACAGCAGCTACTGGCCGGGTAATACCATTCAAAAAAGAGCGGACCGGCAAGGCTGCCGGTCCGCTCGTAGGGCTGTTAGTAAGGTCCGCCGCCGGGAGGGCCACCAGGGCCCGGGCCGCCACCCGGGAAGCCTCCGCCGGGCTGACCGCCACCGGGGAAACCGCCCGGCCGGCCGCCGGGGAAGCCGCGGCGCTCATTTTCCGGTACCTGCAGGTCGGGCGAGCCGCCCTTGCCGCCGAAGTTGCGGATGTTGTAGGTAAACATCAGCATCACGTAGCGCGTCAGGATGTTGGTGCGCACGTCCTCTACGTAGGCCGCCGTCTGGTTGGGCTGAATGCTGTTGTTCTGCTTCAGGATGTCGAAGGCGTAGAGCTTGATTTCACCCTGCTGGCGCGCAAACACCTTCTTGCCCACCGACGCATTCCAGAGCACGAAATTCTGGTTGAAGCCCGCCGAAAGGCCGTTGTAGGACACGTGGTTCACGTCCGATTGCAGCGTCAGGCCCTTGATGATGATCCAGCTGAAGCGCAGGTTGGTGTTCTGGCGGAAGTACTGGCGGTTGGCCGTCGTCTGCGCGCTGTTGCGCACGTAGGTCTGGCTGGAGTTTGAGGAGAGCGTGAAGTCCAGGTTCGGGCTGATATTGCTGCTCAGCACCGCCCCGAAGCCGAAGCTGGGCGTGCGGCTGTAGTTCAGCTGCTGGCCGTCGACGCCCGTCACCGACACCAGACCCGGCGTCTGCGAGAAGTTCGCGTTGGCGTTCAGGTTCAGGTTGGACTTGATGAAGGTCAGCGGCAGGGTGTAGTTGCCGAAGGTGCGCAGCGAGTACTGCTCATTCAGGTTGATGGGGCGCGTAATCTGGCCGCCGGCCGGCACCACCACGCCGCCGATGTTTTCGGGCCGCGTCAGGATCTGGGTGCTGTTGCTGATGTAGTTATCGGTGTACGAGCCGCCGATCAGCGCAAAGAACGAGGTCGACTTCTCCACGTTGGCCGAGGAGTAGCGCAAAAACAGGTTGTGGGTGTTTTCCTGCCGCAGGTTGGGGTTGCCCGTCGTGATTTGCAGCGGGTTGGAGTTGTTCACCACCTCCTGCAGCTGGCCGATGCTCGGCGCCTGGGTACGCATCTGGTAGTTCAGGCGCAGGTTCTGCTGCTTCGAGAAGTTGTAGCGTACCTGGGCATTGGGCAGCACGTTCAGGAAGTTGCGGCGCGTGCTGGCCGTGCGCGGAAACTCCTGCTCATTGCGCAGCTGCGCGTTCTGCACCTGCGCGCCCACCGACCACTGGAATTCCCGGTCGTTGTAGCGGTAGCTGATGCCGCCCGAATTGGTCAGGTAGCGGCTCTGGAAGACGTTGCTCAGGTCGGGGTTGAAGTCGCGGTACTCGCCCGAGCTGGACTCCAGGTTGTAGGTCTTCTTGTCCGAATCGTTGGGCGTGTACGAAGTGGTGTAGGTGAGCTGCAGCTGGCTTTTCAGGCTCAGCGGCTCGGTGTAGTTGGCGTTGGCGCTCCACACCCAGCCCGTCTGATCCAGGTTGGAGTACTGGTCGGTGCGCGAGGTGAGGGGCGTCGCGCCGCGGGTGTAGTCCACGTTGGCCGAGTTCAGGTAGTTGTCGGCGTCGCGGGTGTTGTAGCTCATGTTGGCGCCGAGCGAGAACGTGCGGCCGCGCTTGTGGAACCGGTGCCGGTACAGCAAGGACTGCCCGAAGTTGATGCCCATGTTGTCGGCGCGGTAGTCGCTCAGGTTGCTGCTGCGCAGCTCGCCGTTGTCTTCGCTGTTGGTCACGGCCCGGTACGTGGTGCCGGCCAGGTTGTTGTTGCTGTTGTTGTCTTGCAGCGAGAGGCGCGGCTGCCACAAAATCGAGTTCAGCGAATCGAACTTGTGCTCCAAGCGCAGGTTGATGCGGTGGTTGATGTTGGTGCTGCCCGTGCGCGAATTCTCGAAGTAGCGCAGGGCGCGCCCCGCCGAATCCTGGGCCGTGTACCGGCGGTTGGTAGAGCTGTTGAGCGTGTTTACGCTGCGGTTGAAGAAGTAGCTGGCCTGCACGTCGGTCTTGGTACCCCACGAGTCGGAGTAGTTCAGGCCCACCGCGTTGGTCTTCGAGATGCCGCCGCTCTGGCCCACCAGGAAGTTGCCCGCGTTGCCGCCACCCCCGCCGCCGGGGCCTCCCTGGCCACCCTGCCCGCCGTTGCGGCCGCCACCGCCGCCGCGGGCCGAGGTGCCCACCACACCCAGCAGGTCATCAGTGCCGAAGTTCTGCTCATTGACGTTGTTCGACTGCGCGATGATGGAAAAGCGCTGCTTGCCGCGGAAGGAGTTAATGTTGCCCGAAGCGCGGTAGCGCGTCTGCCCATCGCCGCCCTGGCCCACGCCGGCCAGCACCCGCCCAAACTGCCCGTTGCGGAACTGCGGGCGCGTCACGATGTTGATGGTCTTCTGCTGGTTGCCGTCGTCGAAGCCGGTGAACTGGGCCTGGTCCGAGGCCCGGTCGTACACCTGAATCTTGTCGATGGCTTCGGCTGGCAGGTTCTTGAGCACCGCGTCGGGGTCGTTGCCGAAGAATTCCTTGCCGTCGACGAGCACGCGCTGCACCTGCTCGCCCTGGGCCTGAATCTTGCCCGAGCCGGGGTCCACCGTCACGCCGGGCATCTTGGTGATGAGGTCCTGGGCGTTGGCGTCGGGGTTGGTTTTGAAGGCGCGCGCGTCGTACTGGGCCGTGTCGCCCTTCTGCACGGCGGCGGCGGCGCGGCCAGTCACTTCCACACCCTTCAGCGTCACGCCGCCCACTTGCAAGGCCAGCGTGCCCACGTTCAGCGGGGCGTCGCTCACTGTCACCAGCCGCTTCAGCGACTGGTAGCCCAGAAACGACACCGTCATGCGGTAGCGGCCGGCCTCGGCGGCGGGCACCGTGAAGCCGCCGTCGGCGTCCACGGCGGCGCCCACGCGGGCCGAGTCGGCCGCGAGGCGGGTCAGCAGCACGTTGGCCCCGATCAGCGGGGCCTGGTCCTTGGCATCAAGCACCCGGCCACTCACCGGGAAAGTTTGCGCCGCCGCGGGGGCCGCGACGACAATCAGTGGAAGGAGTACCCCGAAGGCGTGTTTCATGTCAGCAATGCGAAGCCCAACGAGGGCCTTAGACCGGGCAAAGACCCGGCAGTTTAACCGGCGTCGTATACGTAAGCCCGCGGTGCGGGGTGGGTAATCGGTAATTGATTGGCTTATCAGCGCTTACGGACGAAAAAAATTCCGTCACGCAGTGGAACGAATACGTTTTCCACCCGTGCGTCCTGCTGCACGAAGTCGTTGAAGGCCCGCACGGCGTGGGCGTCCTTGTCGGCGGGCTTGAGCGGGTAGGAGGGCAGGGCCTTGCCGCTCCACAGCACGTTGTCGATGAGGATGAAGCCGCCGGGACGCACGCGCGGCAGCACCAGCTCGTAGTACACCTGGTTGCGGATTTTGTCGGCGTCGATGAACACCAAATCCCAGGTTTCCGGCAGCGTGGGAATGATTTGTTCGGCGTCGCCGATGTGCAGGTGCACGCGGCCCGTGAGGCCGGCTTCCTGCACGTAGCGGCGCACGCGGCTTTCCAGCTCGGGGTTTTGCTCCACAGTATGCAGCTCGCCGTCGTCAGCCAGCCCCTCGGCCATGCATAGCGCCGAATACCCGGTAAACGTGCCCAGCTCCAGCACCCGGCGCGGGCGCAGCATGTGGCTGAGCATGCTCAGCAGGCGGCCCTGGTAGTTGCCCGAGAGCATGCGCGGCATCAGCGTCTGCAGGTGCGTTTCGCGCACGAGGCGGCTGAGCAGGGGCGGTTCGGGGGAGGTGTGCGCGTCGGCGTAGTGCTGAATTTCCGCTTCGGACGGAGTCATTGGATTTCGGGTAACGGAGAAAAGCTGTTCCGATCCATACGGAGCCAGAACAGGCAGAAGTCGAAATCAGCAGCCAAAAGCCGTGGGGCTCCGGCCGAAAAGCAGCGGCGGACCAAAGGTGCTGTGCCCCGGCCCGCCGGCTCTCCTGTGCTGTTATGCTTGGGGCACTTTTAAGCGGTGGGCAGTTGCCCGGCCGCCAGCCGCTCCGGTACCAGCCGAAAGCGCCACACGCCCACGCCGGATTTGCCGAGGCCATATTCGTAGCTCAGCACGCGGTATAGGCCTTCGTAGCGAAATACCTGCGCGCCGCTCCCCTCGTCGGTGACTTTGCGGATGACGCGCACCGGCTGGCCTGTTTCCTGGCTTTTCATCAGCGCCAGGTTTCGGTCGTTGGCCACCTGGCTAGTCACTTGGTGCCCGGTTTTCGGGTCGCGGCCGCCCTGCCCGGTGTAGATGATTTCGTCCTCACTGAAGACGTCGTCCTCGTACACCTGCGACAATACGATGCTCTCTGCCCCGGTGTGCTGCGAACCGGCAATGCCGGCCCGCACCGGGCGGTGCATCCCCGTCAGGCGCAGCTCCAGCCGCGAGGCGAAGGTGTCGCCGGGCAGGTAAGAGCCGATGTGGCCGAAATGAGGAGGCATAGCAGGGACGCTACGTAGAAAAGGCGCTTGAACGTCATGTCGAGCGCAGCCGAGACATCTCGCATGCTGATGCCCGATAGTAACTCAACGAGAAAGTTACCACCCGAGCGAGATGCCTCGGCTGCGCTCGACATGACGTTTCTGAGGCAATACGGGGCTTACCGGCCTTCGGGCACGTACTGCAGGGTGCTCAGGCGGTCCTCGGCGAAGATTTCATGGGCCAGCTCCTGCAGCTGCGGGGCCGACACGGCGCGAATCTGGTCGAAGATTTCGTTCAGCGACTCCACCCGACCGAAGTCCAGCGTGTTCTTGCCCAGCACCTGCATCATGCCGCCGTTGCTCTCCTCCGACATGGCCAGCTGGCCCATCAGCTGCTCCTTGGCAATGTGCAGCTGCGAGGTCGTCAGCGGCTTTTCGCGCAGCAGGCGTAGCTCCTTGAGCACCAGCTGGGTGGTGCGCTCCAGGCGCGCTTTTTCGGTGGCGAAGTAGATGCCGAACAGGCCCGTGTCGGTGTAGGGCGCGTAGTTGGCGTCGATGCTGTACACGAAGCCGTACTTCTCGCGCACGGCTAGGTTCAGGCGCGAATTCATGCCCGGCCCGCCCAGGATATTGGTCAGCATGAAGAACGGCAGGCGGTTGGCGTGCTGCAGGGCGTAGGCCGGGCAGCCAATAAGGCTGTGCGCCTGCGTGATGGGGCGCTTTTCCGTCTGCTGCTTGGCCTGGTAGTCGCCGAATGCCTCGCGCGGCCGGGCGCCGAGCTGGGCCGGTAGCGGGGCCAGGTACTTATCGGCCAGGCGCTTCACCTGAGCGAAGGCCAGGTTGCTGACGGAGCTGAACACCAACTGGTCGGTGCGCAGGTTCTCCTTCAGAAACTGGAAGAAATCGGCCTGCTGAAAGCCCGACACGCTTTCCCGCGTGCCCAGAATGTTGTGCCCCAGCGCGTGCTGCCCGAACACTACCGCGTCGAAATCGTCGATGATGGCGTCCTCGGGCGCGTCGACGTACATCGACATTTCCTCCAGAATCACGCCGCGCTCCTTCTCGATTTCCTTGGTTGGAAATACCGAGTGGAACGTCAGATCGGTCAGCAGCTCAAAGGCCCGCTCGAAGTGCGTGCTCAGCAGCGAGGCGTAAAAGCAGATTTTCTCCTTGGTGGTGTAGGCATTCAGCTCGCCGCCGACGGATTCCAGCCGATTCAGGATGTGAATCGAGCGGCGCTTTTCGGTGCCCTTGAAGGCCATGTGCTCCCAGAAGTGGGCCAGGCCGTACTGCTCGGGCCGCTCATCGCGCGAACCGATGTCGAGCAGGAAGCCGCAGTGGGCAATTTTGGTGTGCGGCACCTGCTTGTGCAGCAGCCGGATGCCGTTGGGGTATTCGTGAATATGGTAGTCGAGCATCGAATAGGAGGACGGGCACCGCGGCGCCAGAGAGGGCCGGCAAGGTGCTGAAAGGCAAAGGGAAAGTAGGCGCAGGTAGGTGGGCTGCCGCCGGATTTGCGCAAAGGCTGCAAAGATAACCTGCAAGCTCCATCAACGGTTCGGCGTAGCAACGGTTCCCCTTGCTGGCAGCGGCCGTACCAGCAGTCATTGCGAGCGAGGCGCGGCAATGACTGCTGGTGCTGGCGTGGCAAGCCTGCCGGTTTACCTACCAGCCGGCTGCAGGGTCCATTGCTCGGCTTCGGCCAGCACGGCCAGCAGCTGCGCGGTCTGGATGCCGTGGGCGCAGTGGAAGTGGTTGAGCGGGCATTTCTGGTAGCCGTGCAGGCCGCAGGGCTTGCAGGCCAGCTCCTCGGGCAGCTCCACTACCCGCGCAAACGAGCTGAGCGGCCCGAAGCCGAAGTAAGGCACCGTGGAGCAGAACACGGCGCAGGTGGGCGCATCTACGGCCGAGGCTAGGTGCATGGGGGCCGAGTCGTTGACGTAGTTCAGCACCGCGCCGCGCATCAGCGCTGCCGAGGCCAGCAGGGAGAGTCTGCCAGCCAGATTGACCACGTTGCGGCGGCCGACGCGCTCCAGCAACTCCTGGCAGGCGGCCACATCGGGCGGGCCGCCGAGCAGAAAGACGGCGTAGTGCGGCGGCAGGGCCCGCAGTAGCTTTTCCCACTGCTCCAGCGGAAACTGCTTGGTGAACCACACCGATGTAGGCGCAATGCACACGTACGGCCCTTCGCCGGCGCTGCGGGCGGCCTGCGCAGCCGCGGCTTCGTCGGCAGGGGAGGGGTAGAGCCGGGGGCGGGTGAGCGGGCCTTCGGGCTGCAGCTCCAGCAGACTCAGGTTGCGGCTCACCTCGTGCAGGCCGGGCGCGAAGCCGTGCGGCACGCAGCGGGTAAAGAAATGGCTCAGCGGGTTCTTGTCGAAGCCGACGCGCTGCGGGGCACCCGAAAACGCCGTGAGCAGGCCGGTGGAGGCGAAGCGCTGCAGGTTGTACACGCGCCCGTAGCCGGTGCCCCGGATGGTGCGCAGCAGCTGCCAGAGGCCGCCGTACTTGTTCTTTTTTTTGTCCCAGATCAGCACGCGGCGCACGTGCGGGTGGCCCTGCAGCAGCCCTTCGTTGCCGCGCCGCACCAGCACATCCACGGGCGTGGCGGGCTCCAGCTCGTGCAGGCGCTCCAGCAGCGCCGTGGCCAGAATAACGTCGCCGATAAAGGCAGTTTGAATCAGCAGAACGGGCCGAATATCAGCGGGCGGGTTGGGCATGGCACTGGTACAGAGTTACAAAGATACCACCCGCAGCGGTTCCTAAACTATCCGTAACAGTATTGCCGCTGGGGCGCAACCCGGCTGATCAGGCGCGGGGCCGGCGCCGCTCCCGCAACACGTAGTAGCCGGCTGCAAGGCAGGCCAGCAGCCCAAAAGCTAGCAGCGCCGTCAGCGCCGGGGTGGCCGAGCCCAGCAGGCGAAAGACGATAAACGCGCCGACCAATAGCAGGCACTCGGTGCCCAGCAGCACGAAAGCCAGCCACGATAACCAGCGCCAGCCCCACAGCCGGGAACCGAAAAAACCTACGCCGCTAACGGCAGGCAGCATCAGCAACAGGCCTTGGATGTAGCGGGTGGTTTGGGCAGGGCGGGCCGCCTCAGCCGCAAACTGCGCGCTGCTCAGCCAGTGCTGGCACCAGAGCACCACGGCTATACTGGCCACCAAGCCCAGCGCCGACCAGCTCCAGTGGCTTCGGTGGGTCGGCGGGGCCGGAGGCGGCGCGGCAGAGGTTAAGGGTTCGGGAGGCGGCAAGTCGTTCATGGCGCAGCAAAGATTGGCACGGCTTGGCTTTATTGATCGGTACTGCGCAACCACTTTTGTAGTAGCCGGATGGCGGCCCAGGAGCCAGTGCCCAGCAGGCCCAGGCCGGCCAGAGGTCCGACTAATACCCCAACGCCGGCATAGCTTAGCGCACTGCAGAGGTACAGCAAAAACAGCGCGACCAGGCTGCAAAAAAGCACGCTTAAGCCAAATAATAGCTGCGTGAGCCGGAGCAAAAGCCGAAAGCGTAGTACCTGCCCGAAGCCCAGACCCATCAACCCCAGGCTGGCCGGTATCAATAGTTCGGCTATGAACTTGTATTCACTTTGGTCATAGGCGCTGTAATTGCTGCGCCAAGAATACGTGCGGGCATTGCTAATCCAGTACATGCACCAGCCGAGCAACCCGAATCCGGCCAGCAAGCAGAGCAGGCCGAGCCACAAGTGGCGCCGTGACCAGTAGAGGACCCGATGGCTAGGAAGCAGGGAAGCCAGGATGGAATCTTCGGTGCGCATGGGAGAAATGGTGCGTGCGGCCAAAAGATAGCGCCACCGGCTTTTGAAAACCCAATCGAAGCTGCCTGCTTTACCCAATCCGCCTAACTTGCAGCCCACCGCCCCGGTGGCGGTCTTTCCCGCGTTTTCCCAACCCTGCCCTATGCGCTACGGCTCCATTTCGCCCGACCTGTTCACCCAGAACCGCCGCAATTTCGAGCGGCAGCTGCTGCCCGGCTCCCTGGCCATCTTCCACTCCAACGACGTGATGCCGACCAACGCCGACGGCACCATGGCGTTTCGCCAGAACAACGACCTGTTCTACCTCTCGGGCGTGGATCAGGAAGAAAGCATCCTCGTCATTTTTCCCGATGCCAAGCTGCCGCAGTACCGGGAAATTCTGTTTCTGAAGGAGACCAGCGAGCATATTCTCGTCTGGGAAGGCTACAAGCTCACCAAGCAGCAGGCCCGCGAGCAGTCCGGTATTCCGACCATCCTGTGGCTCGACTCCTTCAAATCGGTGCTGCCGGCGCTGATGAACGAGGCCGAGCATGTGTACCTGAACTCGAACGAGCACATCCGCGCCGTGGTGGAAGTGGAAACGCGCGACGCCCGCTTCATCAAGGAAATCAAGGCCCAGTACCCGCTGCACGACTACAAGCGCGCGGCGCCCATCATGCACCATTTGCGCGCCATCAAGCACCCGGAGGAAATCCGCCTGATGCGCAAGGCCTGCGAAATCACCGGCAACGCTTTCCGTCGCCTGCTGGGCTTCGTGAAGCCGGGCGTGATGGAGTACGAGCTGGAGGCCGAAATCCTGCACGAATTTGTGCGCAGCGGTTCGCGCGGGCCGGCTTACGGCTCGATCATCGCTTCGGGGGCCAACGCCTGCATTCTGCACTACGTCTCGAACGACCGACCCTGCAACGACGGCGACGTGATTCTGCTCGACTTCGGGGCCGAATACGCCAACTACGCCGCCGACCTCTCGCGTAGCATCCCCGTCAACGGCAAGTTCACGCCGCGCCAGCGCGAGGTGTACGACGCGGTGCTGCGCGTGATGCAGTACGCCAAGTCGCAACTGGTGGCCGGCAATAACATCGAGGAGTACCACGCCGGCGTGGGCCGCTTCATGGAGCAGCAACTCATCGGCCTCGGGCTGCTCAGCCAGGGCGACGTGAACAACCAGGACCCCAGTGCCCCGCTCTACAAGAAGTACTTCATGCACGGCACCTCGCATTACCTCGGCCTCGATGTGCACGACGTGGGCGCCAAGTACCGCACCTTCGAGCCGGGCATGGTCTATACCGTCGAGCCGGGCATCTACATCCGCGAGGAAGGCTTGGGCATCCGCCTGGAAAACGACGTGGTCATCACCCGCTCGCAGTGCGAGGACCTGATGGCCGACATTCCGCTGGAAGCCGACGACATCGAGCGGCTGATGGCCCGCTAAGCCGCGGCTGCTTTCCGTGGCATGGACCGCCTTCCGCGCAGGAAGGCGGTCCATTTTTTTGACTCTGGCGCTATAGTAGCAATACGGCGGTAAAGGGCTTGGCGTACTGGGCGCTACGAAGGGGGGCGCACGAGAAAAGTGGGTTTTAACACAACTAAGCGGCTTCACAAAGGGTATAGGCAGGCATTAATGTTTGAGGCCGTGGCTTATTTCGCGTCCTCAATTGCCCTTTTCCAACCTAACCGTTTCGTCTATGAAACACCTCGTAACCACCACTGTCCTGGGTCTGGCGCTGTTGGCGGCCGCCCCACGTGGACAAGCTCAAACTGCCGACAAAAAATGGGGCATCGGCCTCATGGGTAATGCTTTTCAGTACAAGGGCAACTACGGCTCGGACTACTGGAACTTCAGCAGCAACAAGTACGGCCCGGGCATCTCCATCAACCGCTACCTCTCGCCCGGCCTCGACTTGGGCCTGCACGGTAACTACGCGGAACTGAAGGGCACTCAGAACGCGGGCAACACCTTCGCCACCAACGTGGTGAACGTAAACCTGGCCCTGAAACTCAAGCTGAATAACGGCTGGGCCTTTAAGGAAGACGCCGTGGTGCAGCCCTACCTGCTGGCTGCCCCGGGCTGGACCTACACCAGCCGCGAAAGCCTTTACAACGGCGCGCGCAACGACGAAGACAAAAGCTACTTCGACCTGTTTGGCGCGGCCGGCATCAACTTCCGCCTGAGCGAGTCGGTGGGCCTGTTCGTGCAAACCGGGCAGCACATTCCGCTCAACGCCAACATCGACGGCGACCAGAACCGCGACGACAACAAGTGGGACGACCGGTTTTTGCAGCACACCGTGGGCCTGAACATCAGCCTGGGTAAAGCCAAGGACACCGACGGCGACGGTGTGCCCGACCGCAAAGACAAGTGCCCCGATACGCCCTCCGGCGTGCAGGTAGACGAAAACGGCTGCCCGCTGGATAAGGACAAGGACGGCGTACCGGATTACCAGGATCAGTGCCCCGACCAAGCTGGTAAAGCCGAGCTGCAGGGCTGCCCCGATGCCGACAACGACGGCGTGCGCGACTCCGAAGACGAGTGCCCCGACCAGCCCGGCACGGCCGCGCTGCGCGGCTGCCCCGATGCCGACGGCGACGGCGTAGCCGACAAGAACGACAAGTGCCCCGATACGCCCCGCGGCACCCAGGTAGACGCCAACGGCTGCCCGCTGGTAGTGGATAGCGACGGCGACGGTGTGCCCGATAACGTGGACCGCTGTCCGAACACCCCGGCCGGCACCAAGGTCAACGCCATCGGCTGCCCGGAAATCCCCGCCGACATCCGCAAGCTGGAGCAGCCCGTGCGCTTCCGCACCAATAGCACCCAGCTGCTGCCCTCCTCGTACCCGGCCCTCGACAAGATGGTGCGGGCTCTGAAAGACCACCCCGAGTACAGCCTGCGCATCGTAGGTCACGCCGATAGCCGCGGCACCGCGGAGTACAACCAGGGCCTCTCGGAGCGCCGCGCGGCTTCCGCGAAGCGCTACTTCACCGGCAAGGGCGTCGACCCGGCCCGTATCCCGACCCTGGGCATGGGCGAATCGGCTCCGGCCGCCCCGAACACTTCGTCGTCCAACATGGCCAAGAACCGCCGCGTTGAGTTCCGCTTCGAGTTCTACATCCCCGGTCAGGAAGGTGGCGCCACGCCCCAGCCCTAACCCGGCACCCTGCGCCTGACGCGAAAAGCGGCGTCCCGAGCTTCGGGGCGCCGCTTTTTTTGCGCCCCACACCTGGTCTTGTCTGTCTGTCATCCTTGATCTAGCGTCCGCAAAGCGAAGGACCTTCTCACGCCAGAACGAGTCGTTGGAACGATGGCCGTTCTTACCGCATAAGGCCCTTCGCTTTGCGGACGCTAGATCAAGAATGACAGAGGAAGCATGACACTTCCTAAACTCAGCCCAAACTTGATACTCGGCAGATGCCGCTAAGACCTAGGCAGATGCTATTAAGAGGTCGGCAGCACCCAGTAAGAGCATGGCAGAAGCTATTAAGACCTTGGCATATGCTATTAAGCGCAGGGCAGAGGACATTAAGACCTAGGCAGAAGCCGCCAAGAGCACGGCAGCAGACGCTGGATGCTGGTCAGTACCTGATCGGACCAAGGCAGAGCGGCTTGGAGGCCGGCAACCAATAAAAACCGCTGCCGCCGGGCCGAAGCAGCTCTGCAGCAGCTCCGGCCCGGCGGCAGCGGGGCGTTTCAGGTAAGGCCTACTTGGTGATTTCGCCGCTGATGCCCGGCAGAATCTTTTGCAACTGATCCACCTGACTTTGGGTGAAGTCGCCGCTGATGGCCAGCATCAGGAAGGAATCGGGGGCGTCGTTTTGGCGGCCGGTGGCCACTATTTCCTTGATTCGGTCGCCGGAGCGGCGCACGGCGTAGCGGTAGGCCGCATTGCCGCCGCTGGCTTCCTTGGTGGGCAGCGGCTCGTACCGTTCGCTGCGCAGCAGCCCGTCCACTTCGTTGAGCAGGCCGCGCTCGGTCAGGTCGCGGGCCCCCGACGAGGTGGGCGCGAAGGTGAGGGCGCGGATACTGCGCACCGCCGTCAGGGCCTGCACAGCGTCAGCGTCGCTGATTTTGCCGACTCGGGCCAGTACAATGCGGGTGAGGAAGTTCGGCTCGAAAGTAGTGGCGTGGAAGCCCGAGCGGCTCTCGTATTTGTTGAAAAACTCGGCCACGGTGCGGGCCGGCTTTTCGGGGCCGGCGGCGCGGCAGGCTCCCAGCCACAGCAGGACGAGCAAGGGCCAGAAACGAAGCAGACGATTGGTCATAAGCGCGTGCAAAAAAGGTTGGATGCCCCTCCTACGGGGCTACCCTGGCCCGGGATGTAGCTAAGGCTGCTCGAAAGCTACGACGTTGAGGAAAAATACCTGCCGGTTGGTACCGTGCTCGGGCCGGACGCGCTGAAAGCCGTAAGCCAGGTAACGGCTGCCGTACCAAGGCAAAATGCCCTCGTGCGAAGTGCCCAGCGTCTTTTCCTTTCGTCCTTCGGTATTGGTTTGCACGGTCACGTTCAGGTCGTTGGGCGAGGACGCGGTGCGGTCCACCACCTTGTAGCGAATGTGCTCTTCGTCCATGTAGGCCAGCACGAGGCGTTGCCCGTCAGGCAAGGGGCGCAGGCGCACGGTTTCGCTCAGGGTGAAGTGCTCCACGTCCTTCAGCACGAAGGTGTTGTCCCACAGCAGGGTACCGTTGCGGTCGAACCCGCACACGATGGCGTGGGTGGACCGGTAGCCGTCGAAGGGCCGCATGTACGCCGAGCGCAACGAGGGCATCATGCTGTAGTTGCCATAATTGCCGTAGTAGTACGGGTTGTCGGAACGGTAGCGTGGGTAGTACACCTCGCCCACCAGCACGTAGCCATCCTGAAACGGTATCATGCGGTGGGTGAGGATGCGGTAGCGCAGGCGCAGCTCGCGGCCGGCGGCGCGTAGCTCGGCGCTGCGGCTGCGGAGCCGCTCGGCGCGGCGCGGCTTCATGAAGTCGAAGAAGTGCTTGAGCACCGTGAAGTCGTAGAAGCGCAGCGACGGGCGCAGGGTCGGGTCGGGCGGCAGATTGGAAGCAAACAGGCCCTGCGAGTAGCGCGAGTCGCGCAGGGTGTAGGTGCCGGCCAGCAGCCGCTGCGTGCTGTCGCCGGGGCTGAGCTGGGCCGTGAGCAGGCCGCGGCCGCTTTCGGCCTGAATGAAGCGCGAGGCCAGCAACTGCCCGCGGGCCGAGAGCTGCTTCACCTGCAGGCGCGACAAAAAGCCGTTGGACTGCGTCACCACGTAGCCGGCGCGCTGCGTGGCCGAATCGGGCAGGAAGGTCAGCTCCGTGGGAATGTTCTCGTACACGGCCGGCAGCAGGCGAAATTCCTCGTGGGCCACGTCGATATGAAGCACGGTGATGTGGCGCTCGACCTGCACCGTGGCGAAGAGCTTATCATCGAGCACCTCCAGGTCGTACACTTCGTCGACGAGCTTGGTGTCGAACGAGAAGCCCTGCACCTCGCCGGTGCGCACATCGAAGCGAAACACCTGAAAGCGCGACGCAATGAAGTTGGACTCGAACAAAGCGTACGCGTACGGGGCCGCCGAGCTGGTCTGAATCAACTCGAACTCGCGCGGTACTTCCACCGGGGCTTCGCGCAGCGGTTCGAGGGTGCGCCCAAAGTGCCGGAAGCGGTATTCGGGATGAAACGAGCCGAAAGGGCGGTTTTCGACGAACAGCACCACCGAGGAGTCCATCAGCGGCATCACCTGCACGTCGCTCAGGTCCGGGTCCAGGTTGAGCTCCAGGCGGTGGGGCTGCGTGGGCGTGGGCACGGGCTGCGCCCGCAGCGTGCACGACAGCAGCAAACAGACGAGCAGGAAAAGGCGATTCATGGCGGGCAGAAGAGCTTGACGCAGCATTAGCTAAAATACGGCAAATCGGCCCAAAAGGCGCTTCGTCCCCAAGACAAATCCGGTGGTGAGGAGCGTTGCGCATTGCGCCTGCCGCCGCGGGCTCCTGCTTGATGCGCGAGCCCACAAAATTCCCTACGGAAAGGCCCGGTTTTTTACGTCTTCGGTCAGGTTCTGGCCAGTCCCAACGGCACCGGCCCGCCGTTTCGCAGGGGCGGAACGGCGGGCCGGGAAGGCAAAGCAGCAAATCAGAAAGGCTTAGTGCCCGAGTTCGAGCACGGTGTCGAATTCCTCAGGGCGTAGCGCCATCACCGACAGCCGCGACTGGCGCAGCAGGCCGATTTGCTGCAGGCGGGGCTCGGCTTTGATGGCGGCTAGGGACACGGGCTTTGGCAGACGCTGGTGCGGCGCCAGGTCCACGGCCACCCAAGGCGAGCCGGGTTCGGCGGTGCGGTCGGGGGCGGCGGGGCGTAGCACCTGGGCCACGCCCACCACTTCCTTATCGGTTACGCTGTGGTACACCAGCACCAGGTCGCCGGGCTGCATCTGGGCCAGGCAGTTGCGGGCCTGGTGGTTGCGCACGCCGGTCCAGTCGGTCTGGCCGTCGCGTTCGAGGTCGGCAAAAGAGTAAGCGGAAGGTTCGGATTTGACGAGCCAGTAATTCATGCCGCAAGCTAGCCACAGAATCGGCGCGACGCTACGACATCCGGCCACAGCCCGGACGGCGGCCGTGAGCTATGAAAAAGCAGGCAGTAGGGGCAAGCGCCCTGCCTGTTACGGCTTGCGGCGCACCTTCAGCACATCCTTGTCCAGGGACACGATTTCCAGCAGGTAATTCGGCTCCTTCTTGTCGTCCAGCGAAATGCGCAGCGTGTGCGCGTCCATCACCATCCACTGGCCTTTGTGGCCTTCCACGCCGTCGGTGGGGGCAATGTCATACTGGGTAAACAGGCCATTCTGGTCGAAGGCGAAGCCCGTACGGCCGCGTGAGGGCCGGAAGCTGTAGGTGTTGGGGCGGTACACCTGCACGTCGCCCTGGTCTTCCTCGTGGGCATGCAGCCAGGTGCGCGTAAGCAGGTTCAGCTGGGCTTGTTGCACGGCAGTGGTCGAATCGGTACGGCAGGTGCTCGACAGCAGGAGCACGCTCAGGACAAAAAGCAAGGCAGGGAGTCGCATAGGTGCTAACATACGCGTTTGCCGACTGCTGCGGTGAACACACGGCCTGCTGCCGCCGTTTTGCGTAGTAGCTTTACCGCCCCAAAACCCCGAACTGCCTTGGAAAACCGCGCCCTCATTCGCGCCTTTCGTCTGATGGCCCAGCTGCTGGAGCTGCACGACGAAAACCCCTTCAAAGTGCGCGCCTACGAAGGTGCCGCTGCCGCCATCGACCGCCTAGAGTTTCCGCTCACTGACCTCGATCCGAGCGAATACACCACCAAAGGCGGCTTGGGCAAAAGCGCGGCCGTAGCGGCGCAGGCGCTGCTGAGCACCGGCACGTTTCCCGAGTTGGCCCGGCTGCAGGAAGTCACGCCGGCCGGGGTGGTGGAAATGCTTAACATCAAAGGCATCGGCCCGAAGAAAATCCGCACGCTGTGGCGCGAACTGGGCGTGGAGTCGGTGGAGGCGCTGCGCGAAGCGGCCGAGCAGAACCGCGTCAGCGCCCTGAAAGGCTTCGGGGCCAAGACGCAGGACGCTATTCTGGCTGCGCTGGAATTTACGGCCCAGAGCCGCGGCAAAGTGCTCATCAACCAGGGTCAGGACCTCGGTCAGCAACTGGTAACCTTGTTGCAGCAAGCCCTGCGCACCGAGCAGGTGGCCGTGGCCGGCGAGGTGCGCCGCGCCCTGCCCGTGGTGGAAACCGTGCGCGTGGTGGTCGGCACCAATCAGCCCTGGCAAGCCCACGAGGCGCTGAATGGCGTGGACGGCCTCGCCGCCGACGAGCGGACCTCTGGGCCCTTTGCCTGGCGCGGTTCGGCCGCGCAGTCGGGCGTCAAAATCGAGGTGCAGCTGGCCAAGCCCGAGGACTTTACCAACTGCCTGTTTCTGCAAACCGGCTCGGACGCTCACCTGAACGCGCCGCTGCCGGCCAGCGCCCCCGCGCCTTCGCTGCGCCGCCTGGTGAAAAGCACGCGCTTCTTTACGGAGCAGGCCATCTACGAAACCGCCGGCCTGCAGTACGTGGAACCCGAGATGCGCGAGGGCCAGGGCGAAATCGAGGAAGCCGCGGCTCACAAGCTGCCCACCTTGCTGACCGATGCCGACCTGCGCGGCTCGCTGCACAACCACAGCACCTACTCCGACGGCGCCCATTCCCTGCGTCAGATGGCCGAATTCCTACGCGACAACGGCTACCAGTACCTCGGTATCTGCGACCATTCGCGCGCCGCGCACTACGCCGGCGGCCTGAGCATCGAGCGCGTGCGCGAGCAGCACCGCGAAATCGAGCGGCTCAACCAGGAGCTGGGCCCGTTCCGCATCTTCAAGGGCATCGAATCCGATATCCTGGCCGATGGCTCGCTGGACTACCCCGACGACGTGCTGGCCGAGTTTGACTTCGTGGTGGCCTCGGTGCACAGCGGGCTGAAAATGGACCAGGAGCGCGCCACCGAGCGGCTGCTGCGCGCAATTCAGAACCCTTTCTGCACCATGCTGGGCCACCCCACCGGCCGCCTGCTGCTGCGCCGCGAAGGCTACCCCATCGACTACGAAGCCGTCATCGACGCCTGCGCCGAGCATCAGGTGGTCATCGAAATCAACGCCAACCCCTGGCGCCTCGACCTGGACTGGCAGTGGGTGCGCCGCTGCATGGAAAAGGGCGTGCGCATGAGCATCAACCCCGACGCGCACCACACCGACGGCTACGCCGACATGCGCTACGGCGTGTCGCAGGGCCGCAAAGGCGGGCTGACCGCGGCCATGACGCTGAACACCTACACCACGGAGCAAATCGACGACTACTTCCGGCAGCGGCGGGAAAAAGCTGTGAAATTCGGCAGTCCCGCCCCGGCCAAGAAACCCGCCGACTACGGGCCGCTGTTCGGGTAATCGGTACCCGGGGCGCCGGTTCGGCTCCGTCAGGAGCCGAACCGGCGCCGGCCGGCAGCTGCCAAACCAGTTTCCTCGCATGAAAATTCTTGTTCTGCGCTTCTCCTCCATCGGCGACATTGTGCTGACGACGCCCGTTGTGCGGGCCCTCAAGCAGCAGGTGCCCGGCGCGGTGGTGCACTATTGCACCAAGCCCGCTTACCGCGGCATGCTGGAGGCCAATCCCTACGTGGACAAGGTGCATTGCCTGACGGGCTCGTTGGGCGAGTTGGTGCAGGAGCTGCAGCAGGAGCGGTTCGATTTCGTGGTGGATCTGCACCACAACCTGCGCACCCTGCTCATCAAGCTACGCCTGGGCCGCCCCAGCGCCAGCTTCGACAAGCTGAACTGGCGAAAGTGGCTGATGGTGAACCTGAAGTGGGACGTGCTGCCGCGCACCCACATCGTGCAGCGCTACCTGGCGGCGGCCGCCCCGCTGGGCGTGCACGACGACGGCCAGGGCCTGGATTATTTCATTCCGCGCAATCAGGTAGTAGATGTGGCTGAGGCCCTGCCCGCCGAGTTTCAGCGCGGCTACGTGGCCTTTGCCATCGGGGCGCAGCACGCCACCAAGCGCCTGCCGGTGGAGCGCATCATCGAGCTGTGCGCGCAGCTGCGGCGGCCGGTGGTGCTACTCGGCGGGCCCGAGGACGAAAGCACCGGCCACGTGGTGGAACTGCACTTCGAGCAGGTGCCGGCCGAGGCGGAGTCGCCGGGCGTCACGCCGCTGGCCTTGTCGCCGCGGGCGCACTACTACGATAAGAACGCCCTGCCGCCGTCGCGTACGCTTATCTACAACGCCTGCGGCCGGTTTTCGCTGCATCAATCGGCTTCGTTGGTGCAGCAGGCACAGCTGGTCGTCAGCCACGACACCGGGCTGATGCACATTGCGGCGGCCTTCCGCAAGGAAATTTTCAGCGTGTGGGGCAACACCATCCCGGAATTCGGCATGTACCCGTACCGCACCGAGTTCCGGGCTTTGCAGGTGGAAGGGCTGGCCTGCCGGCCCTGCTCCAAAATCGGCTACGATAAGTGCCCGCAGGGCCACTTTCGCTGCATGCGCGACATCCGCTTCGACCTGGACCTGACGCCTTCCCGCGACGCCCGCTAAGTAGCCGCAAGCCCGCTGCTACGGTACGGTGCCAGCGCTACAGAATGCCGGCGTACTGCTCCTGGACTTTGGCCCGCACGGCGCAGTCGCAGCGGCCGCCGTGGCGGGAAAGGAACTGCCGCAGCGGCTCGAAGGCCACGCCCTGAGCGGCGGCAAAACAGCGCGTATGGCCCAGCGTATCATCGCAGCTATGGGTGCTGAGGCGCTGGTCGAGGTAGTCAAACAGCTCGGCCAGCTGCTCGGTGGTCAGCGGCAGATTGGCCAGCAGGGCGGCGCGCTGTGGCTGACGAAGTAAAGGCGAAAGGGTAGGCCGGCGAGGATGTTCAGTAGCGGCGAGCATAGGCAAGGGAGTAAGCTTCAGGGGTAAGTTAAGCAGTTGAGCTTTACCAAGCTAGTGGGCCGCAGGAGGCCGCGCAACTTTATCCACCCATCCGCCGCACAAACCAGCCGCATTGGCTACCTTTTCGGTCTTGCTGCCACCCACACCTCTCGCTTAATCTTCACCTATGGAAGCTGCTACCACTGCCCCCGCGCCGTACACCGTGCTGGTGCGCGTTGGCCCCGATGCCTTGATGGCCGACGTACAGGCCGGACGCCACACCTACATCATCGACGAGCCCCTCGGCGTGGGCGGTCAGGACCGCGGCCCCACGCCCTACGACCTGCTGCTCTCCGCCCTCGGGGCCTGTACCGCCATTACGCTGCGCCTCTACGCCACCCAGAAAAACTGGCCGCTCGACGGCATCGAAGTGCGCCTGCGCCACCAGCGGGTACACGTGCAGGACTGCCAGGCCTGCGAAGCTGCCGATGCGCGGCTGGACGAAATTCACAAGGAGCTACGCCTGCTCGGCGACTTGAGCGAAGCGCAACGGCAGCGGCTGGAGCAGATTTCGCAGAAGTGCCCCGTGCAGAAAACCCTGCTGGCCGGCGTGCGCATCAGCACCCGGCTGCTGCCCGCCGAAGAATCATTTCCCGCCTGACACTGCCGTAGCTATGCAGCGCAAACTCTGCTCCCATCTCGCCGCCCTCAACCACGTCACGCCCGCCGCCGAGTACGCCTGCGCCGAATGTATCGCCCAGGGCGACACCTGGGTGCACCTGCGCGTGTGCCAGGAGTGTGGCCACGTCGGCTGCTGCGACGACTCCAAGAACAAGCACGCCACCCGGCACTACCACGCTACCCAGCACCCGGTCATTGCTTCCGCCGAACCCGGCGAAAGGTGGCTCTGGTGCTTCGCCGACCAGTCATTTGCCGAGTACTAAGCTGCCGCGATGAAAATCCTGTGGTGCTGGCGCTGCCAGCAGGATATGCCCATGCTGGAGCCCGCCGAGTTTCGGCTGATGATACGGGCCAGGGAAGAAGGCATGGGGCTGGTGGAGCAGGAGCGGTTGAGACGCGGCGGGTCTGCGTTGGCTCCCCTGGCGCTGGAGGGCCTGGCCGAACGTTTTCGGCCCATGCTGGAAATGTACCGCCTGCTGACTGGCTTCGAGGAAACCAACCCCAACGCCGTGTACCACCATAGCACAGCCCAGTTCGGCCCGCCCTGCCCGCAGTGTCACAAGCCGCTGCGCACACCGCAGGCCCGCTACTGCCCGCAGTGCGGTTTCGGCAAAGACGACATGAGTGCCGATCCGCGGCCGTTGCTCCTAAAACGGCCCGATTTGTTCAGGGAATAAAAAAGGTCCGTCAAATGAAATGACGGACCTTTTTTATTCAAGCTAAGCTATTTATTGTCCCAGCTGCTGAAATCCGCAATAGCGGTGCAGCACCTCGGGCAGCTTGATGGTACCATCAGGCTGCTGATTGTTTTCCATCAAGGCCGCCACGATGCGCGGCAGCGCCAGCGCCGAGCCGTTGAGCGTGTGCAGCAGCTGGGTTTTGTTGTTTTCGTCGCGGTAACGCAGTTTCAGGCGGTTGGCCTGGTAGGTTTCGAAGTTTGAGGCCGAGCTGACCTCCAACCAGCGCTGCTGCGCCGCCGACCACACTTCCAGGTCGTAGGTCAGGGCCGAGGTGAAGCCCATGTCGCCACCACAGAGGCGCAGCACGCGGTAGGGCAGACCCAGCTGCTGCAAGAGCCCTTCGATGTGGGCCACCATGCCGTCGAGAGCCGCGTAGCTGTCTTCGGGCTTGGCAATCTGCACGATTTCCACCTTGTCGAACTGGTGCAGGCGGTTCAGGCCGCGCACGTGGGCGCCCCAGGAGCCGGCCTCGCGGCGGAAGCAGGGCGTGTAGCCCGCGTTGCGGATGGGCAGGCGCTCCGTCGGGATGATTTCGTCGCGGTAGAGGTTGGTGATGGGCACCTCCGCCGTCGGAATCAGGTACAGGTCATCGGCCGTGGCGTGGTACATCTGGCCCTCCTTGTCGGGCAGCTGGCCGGTGCCGTAGCCCGACGCCTCGTTGATGAGAATCGGCGGCTGGATTTCGGTGTAGCCCGCGTCGATGGCCTGCTCCAGGAAGAAGTTGATGAGGGCGCGCTGCAGACGGGCGCCCTGGCCCTTGTACACGGGGAAACCGGCGCCGGTAATCTTGTTGCCCAGCTCGAAGTCGATGATATCGAGCTTCTTGATCAGCTCCCAGTGCGGCTGCGCGTCGGCAGGCAGCTCGGGCTTCTGGCCTACTTCGCGCACCACTTCGTTGTCGTCGGCCGAGCGGCCGGCAGGCACGCTCGCGTGCGGCACGTTCGGGATGCGGTACAGCGCGTCCTGCAGCTCCTTTTCGGTCTGCGTCAGCTCTTCGGCGGCGGCTTTGGTTTGCTGCTTCAGCTCCGCGGTGCGCACCTTCAGCGTCTCGGCGCCGGCCTTGTCGCCGCTCTTCATCAGCCCGCCGATCTGCTGCGCCAGCTTGTTGGCCTCGCCCTGCGCCGAGTCGTGCTCGGTTTGCAGCTGGCGGCGGCGCTGATCCAGGCTCAGGATGCGCTGCACCTCGGCTTCGGCATTGGGGAAATTCCTTTTCGCTAGGCCGGCCAGCACGCGGTCGGTTTGCTCCTTCAGAACGGAAACTTGCAGCATAACGCAGTCAAAACACAATGAAACGGGGCAAAAGTAGCGGTTTTCGCCCGTGCCCGGCAGTACGGGCCGCTACTCGTTGGGTTAGTCGCTCTTCCACTCGTAGCTGGTGGCATGCGCATCGGTCAGCTTATAATAGGGAATTCAGCAGGCGAGGTAAAGGCAAAACACTCTGCAAAGCTGCGTATGCAGATGCGCCGCTAATGGGCCTGCTGGGCCGGGCTGAACTTTCCCCATCTGCGAATAGTTAAATTTCTGCCCGGCGTCCATAAAAAAGCTGTATCCTATTGGGGCTTTTGGGCGTATTGCGTAACATTGCGGAAGCAAGCCGGCGCCCGAGGCCGGGCTTCGCCCCGAGCGAATCGCCCGAACCGTTTCAGTCCCAGCGCCCGGACCCTCTACCTGTTTTGCCACTCTGCCCGCGCGTCAGCGCTGCGTTACCGTTGGGTTGTGTGTCGTGGCGGCCTGCATAGGCTGGGCCACGGCGGCCGTTGCCGGGCATCTCCACCCCGATTTTCCCTCCCCGTACCTCTTTATGTACACTATTGACGAGCTCAAGGACCGGTTGTTGTCCGAGCTGAAGGAAATTGCCGAATCCTTGAACGTGGGCAATTTCCGCCGCCTGAGCAAGCAGGACTTGATTTATAAGATTCTGGATCAGCAGGCCATTACGCCGCTCGATAAACTGCCCAGCAAGCGCGATACCACCGAAAACGAAGCCCCTGTCGCCGCTCCCGCGGCCGAAGCGCCAGCGGCCCCGGCGGCACCAGCCCGCCCCGAGCGCCGCACCAGCCGCAACGGCGTAGCGAAAGCCGCTGCCGCCGCTGCTCCGGCTGCTGCGGTGGTAGCCGAAGCCCCAGTGGCCGTGGCCGAAGAAGCCCCGGCTGCGCCCGCCGCCCCTGCTACCAATGGCCGCACCCCGCGCGGCGGCCAACGCCCTGCCCGTGGCAGCCGCAACGCCGCTCCGGTGGCTGCCGCTGAAGTTGCCGAGGCTCCTGTAGCCGAAGTAGCTACTCCCGTACTGGATGTGCCCGCGCCGCTACAGGAAGCGGTAGCGCCGCCCGTGGAAGCCCCGGCGCCGCGTCCGGCCGAAGAGGTACCCCGCCCGGTGCGCTTCGTAGTGCCGCAGCCCGGCCGCGAGCCGCGTGAAATCCGGCCCGCTGACTACCGCCGCGACGCCCCACGGCCCGACCGCAACCGTCCGCAGGAAGGTGCACAGGGCGTAGCTACTCCGCCCGCACCGCGCCCGAACCCCGATGCCCCGCGCATTATCGTGCCCCAGCCGCCCCGCGAAGAGCGGGAGGTGCGCGACGGGCGGGAGCCCCGCGAAAACCGGGACGGCCGCGACCTGCGCCGCGACGAGCCGCGCCGCAACGATGAGCAACGCCGCCCGGATGAGCCCCGCCGGGAAGAAGTGCGCCGCGATGAGCTGCGTCGGGACGAGCCGCGCCGCGAGGAACTGCGCCGTGACGAACCCCGCCGCGGCGACGAGCAGCGCCGGGAAGGCCGCGAGGAAGGCCGCCGCGATGAGCAACGAGGCGACCGGTTCAACCGCGACCGTGACCGGCAGCAGCCGCGCCCGGCCGGCGAGCAGCAGCCGCAGCAACAGCAGCGCGCCCCGCAGGCGCCCCGCGTGGATTCGTTGGAAATCACCATTCCGAGCGAAGGCGCCCTGGAAATGATGCCCGACGGTGGCTACGGCTTCCTCCGCTCGCCTTACTACAACTACCTCGCCTCGCCCGACGACATTTACGTGTCGCCGCAGCAGGTGAAGCAGTACTCCTTGAAGGCCGGCGACACGGTGAAGTGCACGGTGCGTCCGCCCAAAGAAGGCGAAAAGTACTACGCGCTGGTGTCGGTGGAGAACATCAACGGCCGCTCGGTGGAAGATGTGCGCGACCGGATTTCCTTCTCGCACCTCACGCCGCTCTTCGCCGATGAGCGCCTGAAGCTCACCACCACGCCCAACCAGCTCAGCACGCGTATTCTTGACCTGTTTGCTCCCATCGGCAAGGGGCAGCGCGGCCTGATCGTGGCCCAGCCCAAGGTGGGCAAAACGGTGCTGCTGCAGGAAATTGCCAACTCCATCGCCGAAAACCACCCCGAGGTGTACCTGATGATTCTGCTCATCGACGAACGCCCCGAGGAAGTAACCGAGATGCAGCGCACGGTGAAAGCCGAGGTGCTCAGCTCGACCTTCGACGAAACGGCCGACCGCCACGTGAAAATCGCCGCCATGGCGCTGGACAAGGCCAAGCGCTTGGTGGAATGCGGCCACGACGTGGTCATTCTGCTCGACTCCATCACCCGCCTGGCCCGCGCCTACAACACGGTGCAGCCTTCGTCGAGCCGCATCCTGTCGGGTGGTATCGACGCCGGCGCGCTGCAGAAGCCCAAGCGCTTCTTCGGGGCGGCCCGCAACGTGGAAAATGGCGGCTCGCTGACCATCATTGCGACGGCGCTGATTGACACGGGCTCGAAGATGGACGAGGTTATCTTCGAAGAATTCAAGGGCACCGGCAACATGGAACTGGTGCTGGATCGGAAGCTGGCCAACAAGCGCATTTTCCCGGCCATCGATGTGCCGGCTTCGGGCACGCGCCGCGAAGACCTGCTCATGGGCAAGGACGAGCTGAGCCGTACTTGGGTACTGCGCAAGTTCATGTCCGACATGTCGGCCACCGAGGCCATGGAGTTCCTCAAGGACCGCATGAAGGGCACCCGCGACAACCTGGAATTCCTGGTGTCGATGAACGGCTAATCAACCGCACGTTCTACAAGCCAACGGCCCGCCGGACAATGCTGTCCGGCGGGCCGTTGTGTTTTCCGGGTGATGATCAGGCGGTGGCTGTGCCTTGGTCGCTGCGTCGTGGCGGTTGCCACAAGTAAGTGCAGCCGCACAACCAGCGAAGCCGCAGAGAATCAAGTGATGGTTAATGGAGGTAGGTGCTAGCTTGATAGAGCTAAGTTGGCCAGTGAAAAGTTAACGGTAGAATAGTGAAGCTTTATGGTTGATAAATAATATTGATTGTTGTTGGTCTAATTCCACCCGGCCTGTCTGTTGCCAAGCAGACCGTACTTTCGCAGGCCGACACTACCCTTCGTCGTTTACCATTGCCTGCTATGTCTGCCACTGCTGCCGTTCAACTGCTCTACATTTTCGATCCGCTATGCGGCTGGTGTTACGGCACCGGGGCCGTTAGCGAGCGGCTGGCCGAGGAATACGCCGACCGGGTGCCCACCACGGTACTGAGCGGCGGCATGGTGACGGGGCCGGACGTGCAACCCATCCGCAACGTGTGGGAATTCGTGAGCCAGGCTTCGCAGCAGGTAACCGAGGTAACGGGCGTAGCGTTTGGCGACGCGTACCGGCGCCTAGGCGAAGAAGGCAGCTACATCAGCAACTCCGAGCCGCCGAGCCGCGCGCTGATGGTGTTCAAGCAACTCGACCCGCTGAACCGCGAGGCCGCCTTTGCTCATGCCTTGCAGCGGGCGCATTTCGTAGAAGGCCGCGACCTGAACGCGCCCGAAACCTATACCGAACTGGCCCGGCAGTTTAGCCTCGACCCCGAGGAGTTTCTGCGCTGGTGGGACAACGACGCCAGCCGGCAGGCCACGCAGCAGGAGTTTGAGGTGGTGCGTCAGCTCGGCGTGCAGGGTTTTCCCACGCTCATCCTCGTGCACGGCCAGGATGGCTACGTGCTGGCGCGCGGCTACCAGCCCTACGAGGCGCTGAAAGCCGGCCTGGAGCAACTGTTGCAGGAAACGGCCGCACCCGGCGCGGCGCCCCAGCCTCAAGCCTAAACGGTCTGCCGCGCCTACCCGCCGAAGCCGCCGATGCGCACCACCTGCCTGCGCAGCGGCGACCAGGCAATGCGGCGGCCGTCTTCCTTGCCCACCAGGTACTGAAAGCTCACGGTACCGTTGCGCTTGCGTAGATCGTCCCACACCACCCGGTCGACGGTGCCCGGCTGGTAGGTGGCTTTGGGGTCGATGGCCGGCTGGTGGAAGTTCTTGGGAGCGAAGAATTCGCCCATGCGTCGGCGTAGGAAGGCTTCACGTTCCTGCCGGGTAGCGTCGGGTTTGTTCATCTCGTACACCATGGAGGCTTCCAAATCAGCCGAGCTCAGGGCTTCGCGGAAGATGACGGTGCCATCGGCCGCGGTAATGGTGAACGTGGCCTCGCCGCCGAGCAGCGAGTCGCCGCGCAGCACCAGCTGAAACAGATCGGGAGCGGAAGGAGAGGAGAATAAGTGGCGGGTGCGCACGGCCTTGAGCGTGTCGGAGTGCACATTGGTGGCCGAGGCCGCCGTGGTGTCCATGGGCGCCAGGGGAGGGGCGTCGCTGGAATCGGTAGCGGCCGAAGGCGGGCCGGCACTACGGTCGGTAGAAGGCGTGGAACAGGCCGTCAGCAGAGCGGCTGTGAGCAAGAAGGGGGCAAAGCGGCATACTTTCATAGCGAAACTGTACGCGGCCAAACCGGCGAGTGTTGAGCTGGCAACCGGCCTCAGTAGCGCCAGTGGCGCAGGGCCAGCATCAGAATAAACGCCGCGCTCAGGCATAGGGACGATACCTGATTCATGCGCATGGTGCGCCGAAAATCGGCGGCGGCCGGCGCTTCCCACACCTGCCACACCCAGCGGGTAAACAGCGCTACCACGGGCAGGGTGGCCACGGCAAATACGGCCAGAAACAACAGTTCCCGGCGCAGCCAGTAAGCATAGCCAAGCACCAGCGCCCCGGTCAGCAGCCCCAGGCCGGCAAACAGGAAGGTGCCCCGCACGCCCAGCAGCAGGCTCAGCGTCTGGTCGCCGCGCTGCCGGTCTTCCTGGTGCTGGTACACCTGCGTGAGCGGGTACGAGCCGCACAGGAACAGGCTGCTGACCCCGGCCACCAGCAGGTTAGCCGGGGCGAGGATTTCGTCGGGGGCGCCGCCGGCCCCCACCTGCGTCATCAGAAAGGTAAACGCACCCTGAAACAGCACCACCACCAGCGTGCTGATGACGGGGTACTTCTTGAGGCGAATCCGCTCGTAGCTGTAGGCTTTCGAGACAAGCAGGTACACGGCCAGCAGGCCCGCAAACGGCAGCGACACCAGCGCGGCGCCGAGCACGGCCAGCCCATCGAAGAGCAGTACCAGGTGCCACAGCTCGCGCGTGACCTGGGGCGGGCGCTCCAGGCCGCCGATGCTGCCCTCGTCGCGGTCGAACCAGGAGTTGTACCCGTTGGAGGCGGGGTAGGCCAGCAGGTGCAGCACCACGAACACACCCGCCGCCTGCCCCACCGAAAACGGCCCGCGCAACGCACTCAGCGCAAACCAGTACACCGGCATCAGGTACACCGAGAACGGAATGCGCAGCAGCGGCAGGGCGCGGCGGTAAGCGGGCAGGAGCATGGCGTAAATGTAGCGGACGCGTAGGCTTACGCTACTGAGCCGATTTGGGCCAGCCGATCAGGTACGTTACTTCCGGGCCCCAGGCGTGGCGCACTTTGCCGGCCTGCCAGGTGTACTGCCCAGCCGTGTCGGCGCGGTGGGCCAGGGCCAGCAGTTGTTCGGGCGGGTACATGCGCAGGATGGACACGCAGCCGTCCCAGATGGTAAAGAGCGGAATCAGCGGCACGAGGTAGGTGAAAAACAGGCGGCTCAGGCTAAACGGGCGGATAAAAGGCGTGATGAGCAGCTGCGCGACGGGCAGCACCGTGAGGGCCAGCAGGATTTCGGCCCAGTGCTTGCCGGCGCCCTCGAACACGCCGATGCCGGTGCCGGCCCGTACGGCGTCGCGCAGCAGGGCCTCGCCCACGGCCGGGCGGAAGTGGTGAAACGCCGAAAATACCGCCCGAAAGCCCGATAGCCCGGCTGGCACTTCCAAGGCATTTACCGCTTCCGGCGCAAACCGGATGGCGCCCTGCGTCTGCGCTTCGATGTGGCGCCAGGCGGCCGGCTGCGGGTACAGGTCGGTGAGGGTAATCTGGGCCTCGGGCACCAGCTCCGCGCGCAAAGCCCGCAGTACGTCTTCGGTGCCGCCGCCCGCGCCCGCGCACAGCTCCAGCACCTGCGTCTGGCCGGTGCGGCGCAGCCCCTCGGCCAGCAGCGGCACTATAGGACGGTAGGTGTGCAGGTGCGTAATCATGAAGCGCAGGTAATCCATCATGCCCGCCCGCACGGCGTTAGGAAACCAGCTTTGGTCTTCGAATTCGAACAGGTGCAGGCGCAGCTTCATACGCCTAAGGTACGCGCACAGGCTGGCGCAGTTCGCGACGGTTCAGCCAAGCCGCGGCGCTAAGCGAGGCTAGCCACCAGCCAAGCACGGAGACGAGCAATTGCGTGTGGCGCCAAAATGCCTTGATGGATTCGGTTGTGCGCAGCGGCTCATCGACGATAAGTGGAGCTAGCAGGAGCAGGGGCGCGGCGTGCACCAGCGTGCTGCCGCCCAGCAGCCAACTCCAGCGTTGCCAAGGCCGCCAGTGGTCTAGGTGACGGTAGAGCTGGCGCTGCAGCAGCGTCATGACTACGGGGGAGGGAAAAGACAGCACCACCGCCGCCAACCAGCACAACAGGCAGAGCCCTAGTGTCTGGCCCGTGCGCATCAGTAGCGAATCGCTCGTTGCGTGGCTTTCACTGAAAACCCAAAGGCGCACAGGCAGGGCCAGCAGTACCCATAGCGCCGGAGTCAACCACCAGTGAAAGAGGCTGCGGGTAACCGCCAGGTCCTTCGCAGACTGGCGTTGGGAAGTGAATTCAAGCATGCACGGGTTCGAGGGAGGGCAACAAATATTTCCGGAAGATATTGCGGGGCCGAAGCCAATCTGTAGCTTTGCCATACAAAGTGCTCTGAATATGAAGCCTGCCGTTGATCCGTTAGCCCAGCTTGCCGAAATCCGCTCCATCATGGAGCGTTCCTCACGGTTTATTTCCCTGAGCGGCCTGTCGGGCGTAGGAGCTGGGGTGGTGGCACTGGCCGGGGCCGCTTTCGGGCATTGGTACCTGAACACGCAGTTTGGCGGCAAAAACGGCGTGGAGCTGTACGGCGCTTCCTTTGGCAGCAAAGAGGGCTTTGTGCACCTGATAGAAGGCTCGCCGGACTTGCGCTTGTCGACGCTGCCCTTCCTGCTGATGCTGGCCTTGGGCATCATCGCGCTGGCCGGGGGAGTGGCGGTATTCTTTACCCAGCGCCGCACCCGCAGCTCGGGCCGCTCGCTCTGGGACCCGGTGGTGCGCCGCCTGTTCTGGAGCATGGCCATTCCGCTGGTGGCCGGCGGGCTGTTTTGCCTGCAGCTCTACCTGCGTGGCGCCGTGGGGCTGGTGGTGCCGGCCATGCTCATCTTTTACGGCGTAGCTTTGCTGAACGCCAGCAAGTATACCCTGGATGAAATTAAGCTGCTGGGTATCTCCGAAATAGCCATTGGTTTAGTGGCAAGCTTGGCTCCCAACTGGGCCTTTCTGTTCTTTGCACTCGGGTTCGGCCTGTGCCACATCGGTTACGGCCTGCTCATGTACAACCGCTACGAGCGGCAGGCCCACGCCGCCTCGGCGGACTAAGCTGCCGTAGTTGCCCGCTTTTCATCCGCTAGCGGCCCGGGGCCGTACCTGCTACCTTTGCCGCCTGACTCCGGTCAGCGTCCTGCTTCCGTGAAACATGTCATCCACCAGCTCAACAAGGCCTTCGACCACCGCGTGCGGCTGGGCGTGATGGCCGTGCTCATGGCCAATGACGCGGTCAGCTTCAACGACCTGAAGGAAACGCTCCAACTGACCGATGGCAACTTGGCCAGCCACGTGGCTGCCCTCGAAAAAGCGGGCTATCTGCAGGTCAATAAGCAGTTTGTGGGCAAGAAGCCCAACACCACGTACGCCGCCACTGCCGAGGGCAAACAAGCTTTTCAGGACCACCTAACCACGCTCGAAAAGCTGCTGCGCGCCGACGGATAATTTTTTTGGCCATAAACTTTGCGAAACAAAGTACTTTATAAATGAGTATACTGCGCTACGAAACTTTACCTCACTGCCGCCAGAAGGCCGCTTCTGCTGATGAAGCGCTGCTGGCGCTATTGCTTACCGCGGGAGCCGGTATACTTTTCCTTACCAGCTGGCTTTTGCTGCCTCCGCTGCTTGGGCTAGTCACCGATTTCGAGGCTTCGGCCCTGACAGGTGCCAGCTTGACGCTGACTGGCAGCGCGGCGGCAGTGGGGTGGTGGGTACTCCGCCGCTGTGGCCGCGGCGCTACGAAGGTTCGGCCGGCGTGTGGGGCGTAATGCTGCTCAGCGTAGGATTTCTGTTGGCACTAGCGGTGGCGTGCTTCTGGATTTTGCTAGTAGTAAGTGGGGCAAAGCAGGAATAAACTCCGACGGCCCAAGCAGAGGCTTTTTTAGATCAATAAGCTTTGAAATACAAAGAACTTTACATCTTATGAGCGTACTCCCGCTTTTCTCCACCGAAGCCGCATTGCGCACCGCTGCTCCAGCGGCCAGTAGCACCTGGCGCCCGGTCCGCTTAGCACTGACGACCACCCAGAAATGGCTCCTGCCGCTGGGCGTCGTGCTGTTTGACGTGTTGTTCTGGCAGCAGGGCATGGGGCTGAACCTGGCCCTGTACACCCTGCTGGCAACGCTGGCTCTGCTGGCGAGCTGGCCGCACGCTGCCTGGCGCTCGGGCTACTTCCAGCTGACCCTGGCCGGAGTACTGCTGAGCTGCGGCGCCATGGGCTGGTACGGCTCGTTTACGGCGGCGCTGGCCTGTAGCGGTTCCCTGCTGATGCTGTGGGGCTACGCCAACCAGCCGCACCTGAAATTGCTGATCCTGGCTTTGCTGACCGGGTTCGGCGCGGCGGTGGAGGTAATCGTGGCCTTGCCGCCGGCGCTGGCACGGCGCCTGCCCAGCCGCGAAACCAAGGCCGGCCGCGTGCTGTGGTACGCCCGGCTGCTGCTGGTGCCGGTGCTAGTGCTCGGGGTGTTTCACATGCTGTTTGTGGTGGCCAACCCGCACTACAGCGCTGTGGTGGATACCGTGTGGCAGCAACTGAGCCTGTGGCTAAGCCGCTGGCTGGAACTGCTCTCGTTCGGGCACCTGCTGTTTTGGGGGCTGGCCCTGGCAGTTACGGCGACCGTGCTGCTGCGCGTGCCACTCCCGGGGCTGGCGCAGTGGGAAGCGCGTTTTGGCGAAGTGGTGCTGCGCCGCCGCGACTGGGTGGCCTCCTTTGCCGTGCGCCACCCCGATTTCAGCAGCCGTAGCTTCCGTCTGGCCGATCTGCGCAAGGAATACCTGGCGGCCGTGGCCGTGTTCGGGCTGGTAAATCTGCTGCTGCTGGCCGTCAACGCCATCGACATCAGCTGGCTGTGGTTTGGCTTCGAGCCGGAACCGGGTTTCAACCTTGCGCAATTCGTGCACGAGGGGACCTACGTGCTCATTTTCAGCATTCTGCTGGCCATGGGCATCGTGCTCTGGTTTTTTCGCCGCAACCTTAACTTCTACCGGCCCGGCCTGCCCGCCCTGCGCTGGGGCGCTACCGTGTGGGTCCTGCAGAACGCGGTGCTGGCCGTATCGGTGGGCCTGCGCAATTACTACTACATCAGCCACATGGGCTTGGCCTACAAGCGCATCGGCGTGTGCTTTTTCCTGCTGCTGACCTTGTTCGGGCTCATGACCATCCTGCTCAAGATCTGGCAGCGCCGCTCGGCTTTCAGCCTGGTGCGCCTCAATAGCGTGGCCGCCTACGTGGTGCTGCTCAGCCTGGCCCTGGGCAACTGGGAAAGTTGGATTGCGCGCTACAACCTCACCACGGGCTTCGCGCAGATTGATTACGGCTTCCTGCTCGACATGCCCGGCCGCGTGCTGCCCGAGCTAGTTCGGCACCGGGCCACGCTGAACCGCACGCCGCACATCGTGCGCGCCAACGGCAACTTCTACACCCTCTACGAGGAAGTGAAGCCCGCCGAAGCCCAGCTGCTGCTCGATGCCCGCGTGGCGGAGTGGCGCCGCACTTACGAGGCCGAAGCCAGCTGGCAGGACTGGACCTACGCCGACTGGGCGGCTTATCAGCAGCTAACCACCGGGTCCAACGCTGCAGTTGCGCACTAACCTGTCCAAGCCCGTTATGAACTCTCAACCTGCTTTTATGCCGTTGAATCGCGCCGGTCTGCGGCGAAGCCTGGGCCTGGTGCTTGGGGTGGGCCTATTGCTGCTACTGTTCCGAACCATCGACGACTTCCCGGAGTCCTGGCAGCGGCCCATCTTCTTTCTGGGGCTGGGCAGCGCCAACACCCTGCTCTACTTGCTGGTCACGCGCCGCAGTAGTACCACGCCCGGTGCCGGCAACGCCGGGCAAGCACGGCTGGTGGCCGTGCTGATTCACGTGCTCAGCGCCGGCCTGGTGCTGCTGGCTTGCCTGTTCATAGCCCTCGGGCTGAACCCGCACTAGCCCGGCGGATGATTGCGCCGGGTTTGCTACTGACTAATTGCTGATTGCTCACTCCTGATTTGTCACCGCCTCGCCGCGGCCCGCTACTACCATGACCTTTACTGACTGGACCGCGTACTTCCGCGCCAATAAAACCCACCTGGCCGACGTCAGCTGGGACGACCCTTACTGCCTCAGCGCCCGCGAAAAACGCGCTGCTGGCCGCTCTCTGCAGCATTTTCAGCGCTTCGAAACCTCCGAGGGCCAGTTTTTGCAGCAGCGGGCCGCCGACCTTGGCGACCCGGCTTACGTGGCAGCCATCCGCGGCCTGATTCAGGAAGAGGGCGACCATTCGCAGGCGCTGGGGCAGTTTCTCGACCAGCAGTGCCTGCCGCGCCTGCGCCGCTCCTGGGTGAACGACGCTTTTCGGTGGCTGCGACGCTGGGGCAGCCTCGAAACCACCGTGCGGGTGCTGCTCACGGCGGAAGTGGTGGGCACGGTGTACTTCCGGGCGCTCTACCACGCCACTTACTCGGGCCTGTTGCAGCAGCTGTGCCTGCGCCTGCTGCGCGACGAAGAAATGCACGTCAACTTTCAGTGCTTCACGCTGAGCCAGCTGCGGCCGCGCCGGAGCGCCCTGGGCTGGTGGTGGCGGCAGCGGCTGCACGGCTTGCTCACGGCCGGCACCGCGCTGGTGGTATGGCTGTGGTACAACCGCGCGCTGTGGGCCGGCGGCATGGGCCCGGTCGGCTTTTTTGCGAGCGTAGCCGAGGAATGGGAGCGAGCCTGCAACCTGCTGCGCCAGCCCGAAACCATCAGCATCCGTCCGCCCGCGCCCGCGCCGCACTCGGCCCCCTCATCATACCGCCGTGCTTCCTGATGCCGCGCCCGATGACTTTGCCTGTTGCTAATCAAGTGCCCGCCGCGGCCAGCCCCGGCGCGTCGGCCCCGGCGGAGAAAAGCTACTCCGTTGCCCAGGGGCTGGCCATGTTCCAGCTGTTCAAGGATGCCGTGACCATTCTGCAGCTCAACGTGCTGCTGGTGTTTGCCATCATCATTCCCATTGGCGTGCCGGGCTTGCTGCTGTGCGCGTGGCGGTGGCGCTTTGCCATCAGGCCGACTTCCCGCACGGCGGCCCTTTGGCACTGGTCGCTTACGCTGGGGCACGAGCTGGCCTGCACCTGGCTATTCGTGCAGCTCAGCCAGGAACCGCCCGACCCAGACTTTCCCAACTGGCATTTTCTGGCGGCCGGGTACATCATTGGGAGCCTGACCTCGGTGCTGGCCCTGGCCGAGGCTTGGGCCCGCAACAAGATTTTCGGCTCAGTATCGAATGCCCCGCTAACTCAAGCTGTGAAAACGGAGGCGCTATGAAATGGCTCTTTAAGGCGCTGCTGGCCGCTGCCCCGCGGCTGCTGTGGTGGGCGCTGGCCGCACTTGTGTTGGCCGCCCTGAATCTGCTTGCGCGCGAGGAAATCTGGCCCAACACCCCGGCGGCCGAACCCGCCTGCCAGGTACTGCTGGCCGCGAGTGTCATTGGGCTGCTGCTCACCGGGCCGTGGACGCTGTGGCGGCTGGCCGATGCCTTGCCCTGGGCGGTATTGCGGCTGGGCGCGCGGGTGGCGGCGGTACTGGCTGGGCTGGTCGCATTGCCGGTGGTGCTGTTTGCCCTGGGAGCCTTGATTGTAACTGGTTCGAAGATGATTGGCGCCGGATGAGCCCGCACCCGGCCTGCAACCGGTATATTTGTACTTCCGCCGGCCTGCCTACTTGGTGCCTGACGTCCGGTGCTTTTCGCCCAATGCCTTCGACCGAAGCTCCGAACCATACCAATCCCACCCCTCGCAAGCCCCGCGCCAAGCGGCCGTGGCCCAACCGTCTTTCGCGCATGGCGTGGGCGGTCTTTGCCGTTGCGGCGGGTTTTTTCCTGCTGCTGCCCATTCTGGTAGCCTCCAACTTTCTGTTCCTGTTCGGCAAGTCGCCGAGCCTGGAGGAGCTGGAAAACCCCAAGGTGGAGCAGCCCTCCGAGGTATACACCGCCGACGGGGTGCAGCTGGGCCGCTACTACCGCGAAAACCGCTACCCCGTGCCGCTCGACAGCATGTCGCCCTGGTTGGTGAAGGCGCTGGTAGCCACCGAAGACATCCGCTTTCAGGACCACTCCGGCATCGATCCGCAAGCCCTGGCGGGCTCCGTGGTAGCGACCCTGCGCGGGCAGAAGCGCGGCGGCTCCACCATCACGCAGCAGCTGGCCAAAAACCTCTACAAAACCCGTCGCGAGGAGCAGGGTGTGCTGGGGAAAGTGCCGGTGGTAGGCACCGTGGTAGCCAAGCTCAAGGAGTGGCTGACGGCCGTGGAGCTGGAGCGTCGCTACACCAAGGAAGAGATTCTGCGGATGTACCTCAACACGGTGGATTACGGCTCGCAGGCCTACGGCATCAAAGTCGCCGCCAAAACGTTTTTCAGCACCACGCCCGATTCGCTCACGCCCGAGCAGGCCGCTGTGCTCATCGGTGGGCTGAACAACCCCACGGCCTACAACCCTAAGTTTCACCCCGAAGCGGCCACCAAGCGCCGTAACCTGGTCCTGGCGCGCATGGGGCAGGCGGGCGCGTTGCCCGTTGCTCAGGTGACGGCGCTGCAGGCGCAGCCCATTGTGCTCAGCTACCAGGTAGAAAAGCACGTGGACGGGCCCGAAAACTACTTCCGCTCGGCCATTAGCCAGTTTGTGAACAACTGGTGCGAGAAGAACGGCTACGACATGTACCGCGACGGGCTGAAAATCTACACCACCCTCGACTCGCGTATGCAGGCCCACGCCGAAGAAGCCGTGCAGAAGCGCATGAAAATGCTGCAGCGCTCCTTCGACAACTTCTGGCGCAACCGCGGCAAGAACCCCTGGGTGGACGAGGACGGCAACGAAATTCCGAACTTCATCGAGACGCAGATCAAGCGGACGGAGCTCTACAAGGAGCTGGCTGCCCGCTACAAGGGCCAGCCCGCCCGCCTCGATTCGGCCCTGCACGCCAAGCGCCCCATGAAGGTGTTTACGTGGAAGGGCGACGGCGACACCACGCTGCTGCTCTCGCCGCTCGATTCGCTGGCGTACTACAAGCACTTCCTGCACGCGGGCATGATGTCCATGGACCCGTACACGGGCCACATCAAGGCCTGGGTGGGCGGGCTGAACTACCGCTTCTTCCAGTACGACCACGTCAAGCAGGGCAAGCGCCAGGCCGGCTCCACCTTCAAGCCTTTCGTGTACCTGACGGCTCTCGACAAAGGCTACGCGCCCTGTGACCGAATCCGGGACCAGCGCGTGACCATCAAGTACGTGGAAAACGGCAAGCCCATGGAGTGGCAGCCCGACAACGTGACGCGCGAGTACACCGGCTCCAACATGACGCTGCGCCACGCCATGGCCCGCTCCGTCAACTCCGTGACGGCCCAGCTGACCGAGCGCGTGGGCTGGGACGAGGTGGCCAAGTACGCCCACAAAGTCGGCATCCGCAGCAAGCTGCTGCCGGTGCCCAGCATCGGCCTGGGTTCGGCCGGCGACGTGAGCGTGTTCGAGATGGTCAACGCCTACAGCACCTTCGTTAATGGCGGTTTTCGGCCCGAGCCGCTCATCGTCACGCGCATTGAGGACCGCAACGGCAACGTCATCAAGCAGTTTGATCCGCAGCAAACGCCCGCCATTTCGGCCGAAACGGCTTGGCTGATGGTGTATATGCTGCGCGGCGGCATGGAGGAGCCCGGCGGCACCTCGCAGGGCCTGTGGGACTTCGAGCTGTGGAAGAAGGACAACCAGATCGGCGGCAAGACCGGTACCACCTCCAACTACTCCGATGGCTGGTACATGGGCATCACCAAGGATTTGGTAACCGGGGTGTGGGTCGGCGGCGAAGACCGCAGCATCCACTTTTTCCGCTCCGAGCAGGGCGAGGGCGGCCGTATGGCCCTGCCCGTATTCGGCTCGTACATGGAAAAGCTCTACAAGGACTCCGACCTGAGCATCACGCCCGGGCCGTTTCCGAAGTACCCCGGCAAAATCAACCGTAAGTACATCTGCTACAGCGAGGACGACCGGCCGCGCCGCAAGAAGATTGAAATTGATACCATTGCCACGGATAACCTGCTGGAGCAGCTCAACACCGGCACTATTGCAGTACCCGATAGCCTAAAAATCCCGTAAGGCCGCCTTACTGGATTTTTACTTGGCTTGCCGGCAGGGGCTACGAGACGGATGGTGTAAGCTGCGCCACAACATACGCGGACTGATAGCATAGGACAGCGTTTGGCTAAAGTCCGTGCCTCAGTACCAACACAACACGCGGTTCCCTAGCCGATGCATGAAGCAAATGGCGGGTGCGCAATTAGCACGCATTCGTCGCTGAAGCTACTTTTCGCAGCCGCAGTCCTTACACTCTTGCAGTGTTTGGAAGGGCACCACGCCGCCGCAACCACCCCAGATGAACTGCTCACACCGGCCATTTTTGGGATTATAATAATACTTTGGCATAGCAGCCATGCACGGACCGGCGTTGGGCTCCAGCCGGCACTGCTCAGGCAGGACGCGTTCTTTCTTTTCGCAACCCAGGAGCGTGCCACAGCTGAGCAAGAGGGCATAGTATATCTGCTTCATACCTTGAGGAGTCGAGGCAGCGAAGAAAAGTTGCAAAGCAACATTATCGCAGCTACTTAGCCGCCTAGGCCAGAGCAGTCATCCGCTCTCTTAAACTGGCGGTGAGGCTGGCTACTACTCCTCGTCGCGCTGGTAGAAGGAGGCCAGCGCGCCGCGCAGCTCCGGGTACTCAAACTGGAAGCCCTGCTCCATGATTTTCTGCGCACTCACGCGCTGCGAGGCCAACACAATTTCGCTCATCTCGCCCATCACCAGCTTCAGGCCGAACTCCGGCACCTTGGGCAGTACCAACGGGCGGTGCAGGGCGTCGGCCAGGGTGGCAGTGAATTCTTTATTGGTCACCGGGTTGGGTGATACTGCGTTGTAAGTGCCCTGCCACTCTGATTCTTCCATCATCTGAATCAGCAGCCGGCATACATCGTCGATGTGAATCCACGACATGTACTGCCGGCCCGAGCCGAGCACGGCGCCCGCCCCCAGCTTCACCGGACGGGCAATGGTTGGCAGCGCGCCACCCTCGTTGCTGAGGACTACCCCAATGCGCGTGACCACCGTGCGGATGCCCAGATCCTGCACTTGCTTGGCAGCCCGTTCCCACTGCGTGGCTACTTCGGCCAGGAAGTCATCGGCGGGCGCGGGCGGGGCATCTTCGGTGAGTAGTCGGTCGTCGGCGTCGCCGTACACCCCGATGGCCGAGGCCGAGATGAACGCCTTCACGTGGTGGGGCTTGTCGCGCAGCTCGCGGGCCAGCAGGGTAGTACCGCCCACGCGGCTGGCCAGGATGTCCTGTTTCCGCTCGTCGGTCCACTTGCCTTCCGAAACGCTGGCTCCGGCCAAGTTCACGATGAAGTCAGCGTAACCGATGGCGGCCTCGTCGATTTGCCCGGCGGCCGGGTCCCAGCGGAAGGAGCAGTAGTGCCCGTAGGTAGTTTGCCGGCTGAGATGCGCCACCTCATAGCCGGCATCAATGAGCATTTCCGACAACCGCATACCAATCAGGCCGCGGCCACCCGAAATCAACACTTTGCGCAAGGAAGGTTTCATGGATAGAGCAGTACGCCCGGCTTAATGGGAAAAACGCCGGCCGAAAAGGCCGCAAAGGTACAGCCCAAACGCAAATCGGTAGAGGGTCAGTTCGTTATTTGCCGAGCAGGCGCAGAAACTCGCGCCGCAGGGCTTCGTCCTCCCCAAAACGGCCGCCGTATTCGGCCGTCAGCGTCGAGCTACTCGTGTCATTCACGCCGCGGCTCATCACGCACAGATGATCGGCCTCGATGAGCACGGCCACATCTTCGGTTTGCAGGCTCTGCTGCAGCTCCAGTGCAATTTGGCGGGTGAGGCGTTCTTGTACTTGCGGCCGGCGGGCGTAATACTGCACCACGCGGTTGAGCTTCGAGAGGCCCACTACGTGCTTGCCCGGCAGGTAAGCCACGTGCGCCTTGCCGATGATGGGCACGAAGTGGTGCTCACAGCAGCTGAACAAGGTAATGTCGCGCTCTACCAGGATCTGCTGGTACTGGTAGCGGTTCTCGAATAGCCGCACCTCGGGTCGGTGCTTGGGGTCGAGGCCGCGGAACCACTCGTTAACGAACATTTTGGCCACGCGGCGCGGGGTACCGGCCAGGCTGTCATCGGTCAGGTCGAGGCCGAGCAGATCCATGATGTGGCGGAAATGCTCGGTGATGCCTTCGATTTTTTCTTCTTCGCTCAGGGCAAAAGCGTTGGGGCGCAGGGGCGTACGCAGGTCGGCTGCCAGATGCGAATCGGGCAGGCCGGCGGCGGAGTCGGGCTGGTTAGCCATGGTATTCTACAAAATTGCGGTCCGTCTCGTGGAGCGTGACCGATAAGGCCAGATGAGCGGCCAGGTGAGGACGCAATCGCTGCCAGCACACCATGGCAATATTCTCGGCCGTGGGGTTGAGCTGGCGAAAATCCGCAACGTCTAAGTTGAGGTTTCGGTGGTCAAAGGTATCCAGAATCTCGCGCTTGATGAGGTCACTCAGGCGCTTGAGGTCATATACGTAGCCCGTGTCGGGGTCGGGCGTGCCGGTCAGGCGCACCGTCAGCACGTAGTTATGCCCGTGGTAGTTAGGATTGTTGCACGGGCCAAATACGGCCGTGTTCTGCTCGTCGGACCACCCCGTATTGTGCAGGCGGTGGGCGGCGTTGAAGTGTTCGGTACGACCGATTGTTACGTTCATGGGGGGCATAACCCGCGGAAGATAAACTTTGTTTTCAATTTTACATCATCCTAAAGCACAGTACTTTATCAAGGATGTATTTTTGATATGTTGTACTTTGTAAATATGTAAAATTACTAATCTAATAAAAGTGCTGCTTTCGGAAAAAAATCCTTGGTACTACGTCGGGCATTGTACAGGGTTGGTTAAATTTGGTGAGTTGTTAACCAAGTTTACGCCGGTTACGACTTTTTCCAACGTTTCTTCCAACTCATTTCACTTCTTATGAAATCAGGCGTACTCCTCTCACTGTTGCTGTTCGTCCTGACGACTGCTGGTTTCGCGCAACGCTCCCCCGTTGACGAAACGGACATGGCTATTAAAGGCATTCCGCGTAAAGGTCAGCGCGTCACGATTCAGTTGGACAGCAAGCGCGTCGAAGACTCGTGGGTAAAACTCATCAACGAGAAAATCGGCAAGGTAAAGGCTGATAAAGGTGTGTACTCGATGGACGGCGTGGTGGTGGAATCGATTTCCAAAACCCCAATCCGCATCATCTCGAAAGTAGACGCCGTGCCGACCGGTACCACCGTGTGGTGGTCAATTGACCTGGGCAACGCTTACCTGAGCAAAGACGCCACGCCGCAGCAGTGGAAGTCGGCCGAAACCTACTTGAAGGACTTTGCTCGCAGCCTGTACCGCGAAGACATTGCCCTGCAGATCAACGAAGCTGAAAAGGCCCTGATCAACTCGCAGAACAACCACATGGCCGTTATTGCTAAGCAGGACGCTATCAAGAAGGACATTGAGAAGAACAAAGCCAAGAAGATTGAAATTCAGCAGCAGCTGGCCGAAAACGCCGCCGATCTGGTGAAGCTCAACAACATGGTGGACTCCAACCTGAAAGAGCAGGAAGCCGCTCGCGCCGACATTGTGAACATGCGCGTGCAGCTGGAGTCGGTAAAAGAGCGCATGAACAAAATCGAGTAGTCTGCCCCGCTACTTAAGATTAGCTCAACCTGAAGCGGCCCCGCCTACCCGGCGGGGCCGCTTTGTTTTTGGCGGCAGTTACCGCGTTGCCTGCCGGATTTGCTTTTCGGCGGCGCGCTCGTCGCGCCAGCCCACCACACGCACTTCGCCTGGTTCGCCGGAGCGCTGAAACCACAGCCGTAATACCTCGCGGGCGGTGGGGTACTGGCTAAGCAGCTCGTGCCAGGTGGTAACCGGCAGGATGCGCTGGCTTGGTCTTGCTGGCACCGTCACCAGTACCGATTCCATTTCGCCGGCCCGGTCGAGCAACAGCAGCCCGATGGGAATAACTTCCAGCACCGTACCCGCAGGCTGGCTTTCGGCCAGCACCAGCGCGGGCTGCCGCTGGCCTTCGGGGTGCCGCGGCGAAGCCGGTAAGTGCGTGGCGGGAACGAAGCCCAGGTTAGCGGGCGTCGGCAGAAACGAGACCATGCGGTCAACACCGGCGCGTTGCTCAGGCTGAAAAGTGTTCTGCGCAGCGTTGTAGCGCACGAGGCGGTTGGTGCCGGCAGGCATTTCCACTACCACTTGCAGCAAGTGGCGCTCCTCCGAGTACGTTGGCAGCTCATCATAACGCGACTGGCAGCCGACCAGAAGGCCAGCTGCCAGTGCGACAAGGGATGCCCAGCGCCCGAAGGCGTGGTTACTGCAGGAGCTGGTCGAGCAAGCGTAGGGGGTTGGCTTTTTGCAGGTTGAGAACAAAGCGGATGCGGTCGGTGAAGTCCTTACGGCTGTTGGGAAGGCCGTCGGCGTACTGCGAGCCGGCCACCGGCAAATAAAAGCGCAAGAAGTCATTGAACACCGGCAGTACTAAGCCGGCGTCGTAGAACAGGCGCTGGTCGCGGCCGTTAGGCAGTAGCTGGCGGCGGTCGGTGGCCCCAAAATCGGCAAAAACTGCGAAGGACGTCACCGGAAGGTCAGCTTCCAGGTTCAGCGTGGTCAGCCAGCGGTTGGTAGCCACGGGCAGGAAGGCTTTAAAGGCGCCGTCACGGTCGTCGGTCTGGTGCACCTGCGCCGTGTAGGCGTCGGATATCTGCCGGCGGTCAAGGAAGGTCGTTTGGCGGCGGTAATCGGGGCTGCCGCTCAGGCCCATCACGTAGCGGAAGTTGTCGGCCTGCTGGTTGAAGAACCGGCCGCCAAACAAGCGGGCGCGCACGCCGTGCTTAGCCGAATACAAGTGCGCGTAACGGACGGCCGCTCGTGCCAGTAGGGGAGCTTCGTAGCTGGTGCCGGCCTTGCGCGGGGTGAAGCTGTTCAGCTCCAGCTCGGCACCGAACTGCCGGATAGCGTCGCCGCCGCGCAGCTCGTAGCGGGCCGTCGGGATGATGTTGTCGGAAAGGAAGTCATCTGACCGCACGATGGTGTAAGCAAGCTGCACCGTTTGCTGCGGGCCAGCGGGGCGCCGGCGGCGCAGCTCCAGCATCACGCTGGGTTCCAGCTTGGTGTAGCGCTCAAAACGCGTGGCTAGGAAGCTGGTGGTGACGCGCTGCAGCACGCGGCCGCTGGGCAGGGAGTTGAGGTTGATCTGTCCGAAGCCTTTCAGGTCGCCGCGGTTGAAGCTGAACATGGGCGCTACCACGTAGCTGATGCGGTTGAGCACCAGCGGGTTGTTGTAGAAGGCAGCGCCGAGCATAAACTTGTCGTAGGTGTTGGCTCCGAGCACGGGCAGCCAGTTCACGGCCGAACGGTCCCAACGCTCCATGCTCAGCAGCGGCCGCAGGCGCACCGGTTCCAGCGTGGACAGCGCGCCGCTGAGGCGGCGCCGGTCGTCGCGGCGGTTCAGCTGGGGCGTAAGGTACTGCGGGTCGACAACCACGGCAGCTACTTCGGGCGTGCGGCGGAAGTTGAGTTGCGTAACGTCCGTATCCTCCGTGTTAGAGTTGGTTTCGGCTTCGCGGCCGCCAAATACTGGCGTCCATTGCAGTTCCAGCACCTTGCCTTGCGTATCCACGGTAGCCACAGGCACGGCCCAGGGCGAGGTGGATTCGTTGCGCACTAGCACTTTCACCTGCTGATCGGCCAGCATCAGGTCGCCGATGGTGGCGTTGTAACGCGTGGTCGTGCCCATCATCTGCTGGAAGAACCAGTCCAGCTTCTGGCCGGCGGCTTCTTCAAACGCCGCCTGAAAATCGGCCGGGCTGGGGTGACGGAATTTCCATCGGTCGAAGTACAGCCGCATACCCTGGTCGAACTTCTCCTGACCAAGGTAGCCAGCGAGGTAGCGCAGCAAGCCGGCCGTCTTCATGTACACTACTGCTCCGTAGTTGTAGCCCGTGTACCCGGCGGCTGGTACGCCTGCCACCGCCTGGTCGTAGCCGCGGCTGGCGGGCACCTGCCACTGCAGCTGCGATATGGCCGCAGCTGGCACGCCTTCCAGATCGAACTTGGCGGCCACCTTGGGGCCCGTAGCCACTTTGGCCAACGGGTCCGATGGCGGCTGCTGAGCCGCTTCGGTCACGCGGCTTTCCAGGTAAGTGTTTACGCCTTCGTCCAGCCACGGGTACTCCCGCTCGTTGGAAGCCAGAATGCCGTAAAACCAGTTGTGGCCTACTTCGTGGATGATGGCAAATGGGTCAGTCACCGTCACCATGGGGTACTCCATGCCCGAGCCGGCGCTCAGCGCCCCGTCGACGGCGGTAGCAGCCGAGTACGGGTATTCGCCTACCCAGCGGGAGTAGCCTTGCAGGGCGTAGCGCAGGTCGTTGCGGTGGGCCACCCAGCCCTTGGCATTGCCGTTGGTGAAGAGCATCCACGCCGTCACCACGCGGCCCGAGCCGGGCAGCGTTACGGTGTCCTTGAGCACGTTGAAGCGCTTGTCGGCAAACCAGGCGAAGTCGTGCACGCGGTCCTGCACGTAGCGCAGGGTCTTGGTGTTGGGGGCCGAGGCCGGAAACTTATCGTCCTTGCCGAAGCCGTCCGGACTGGCCGCCTTCTGCGCCCCGGCGGTGGCCAGCTGATCCAGGCGGGCTTTTTCGTCGGGGTTCTGCAGCTCACCGGTGGCGCCCACCACGTAGTTGTCGGGCAGCGTGATGCGCACATCGAAGGAGCCGAACTCGGAGTAAAACTCGCCCTGATCAAGGTAGGGGATGGGGTGCCAGCCGCTGCGGTCGTACACCGCCGGCTTCGGGTACCACTGGCTGATCTGGTAGCTCTGCCCCACGTGGCCCATGCGCGAAAAGGAGTCGGGCAGTTTTACGCGGAAAGGCGTGCTGATGGTGACGCGCTGGCCCGGCTGTAGCGGCTGCGGCAGCACCAGCTTGGCTATATCGGGATTCTGCGAGTCGTATTGCAGCTGGGCCGACTGCCCGTCCACTTTGAAGTCGAGCTGATCGATGTAGCCGCGCTGGCTGGCCTTGGCAAACTCGTACTTGCGCTTGTCCTGCTGCCGCTGCTGGCGGGCAAAGGCGCTGCTGTTGTCTTTGTAAGCGTTGGGCCAGAGGTGAATCCAGATGAATGGCAGCGCGTCGGGCGAATTGTTGACGTACTGCATTTCCTCGCGACCCGTGAGCAGGTGCTGCTGGTCGTCGAGGCTCACGTCGATGGAGTAATTGACTTCCTGCTGCCAGTAGGGGCGGTCAGTCTGCGCCGAAGCCGCCAGGGGCAGCACCGCCAGCGCGAGGCCAGCTAATAGTTTTTGCATAGGAAAGTAAGGGGCGAATGCGTGGCGAAAGTACGTGTTCAAGGCCGAAGGCGTTTTCCCGCTCGTGCCCGCGCATAACCCCGGCTTTCCGGCGCACGTTAGCCTGATGCCGCAGCTTGGAAGATCCACGTTTCACCCTCAACCCGCGTAGCTCATGCAAAAGGACTCGAATCACCAAGTACACCTCGACGCCACGGCCAACTTCCTCAGCGGTGATTTGCAGGAAGGTGCCGCCCGCGCCAGCCTCGACAACCGCCTGCAGAACTGGATTGAAGACCTGAAAGTGGCGCACAACCCCGAGCTGCACGACCTCATCACCGATTTGCAGGCCCTGAAGGCGCACTTCGGCGGCGGGGCCATCGACCACAAGCTGGTGGGCCAGCTGCTGCACCGCCTCGGCGTCAATACCCAGAAAGCGGCCCACTTCGCTCAGGAGAGTGGCATTCAGTCGCGCATTGAGAACCTTGGCCAAGCGCTGCTGGAGGCAGCCAAGCAAGTAGCGGGCGGCCGTACTTCCGCCGAAGATGACCTGCGGCAGGATTCTGCAAACCGCAAAAACGCCTGAACCCAATAGCTCGTTGCGTAGCACTTCGAGCCGCGCCTGAGGAGTTGCTCCGCTTGAATTGCGCATAAAAAACCGGGCCTCCACCGCAAGGGTAGAGGCCCGGTTTGAGCTTGGAGACAGGGTGCCTTAGGCGCGCTTCTCTTTGATACGAGCAGCTTTGCCCGAGAGGCCGCGCAGGTAGAACAGGCGGGCGCGACGCACTTTACCGCGGCGGATCAGCTCGATCTTGTCGATGTTCGGCGAGATGATCGGGAAGATACGCTCGGTGCCGATCTGGTTCGACACTTTGCGCACGGTGAAGGTTTCACCGTTGGTGCCCGAGTTCCGGCGCTGGATAACCACGCCCTGGAACTGCTGAACGCGCTCCTTGTTGCCTTCGCGGATCTTAACGTGCACGTTTACGGTGTCACCGGCAGCGAATTCCGGGAAGCTGGCGCGGCGCTCTTTGGCTTCCTGGTTGATGAGGTCGAGAAGTTGGCTCATGACAGCAAAAAAATCTAAAAAAGGCGGCGCCGCCGCCCAAGTGGTTTCAGTAAGGAGGCGCAAATATAGTGAGTTTCGCCCGGGCTACAACACTAAGCGTTAGGTTTTTTCCGGCGGCGCGGCTTGCGCGGCTCTTCAAAGGCTTCCGCGGGCATATCAGCCAGCAAATCGGGGCGACGCTGCTGGGTGCGGGCCAGGGCCTGCTCGTGGCGCCAGTCCTCTACTTTGGGCGTGTCGCCCGACATGAGGATGGCTGGCACCTCGCGGCCGCGCCACTCCGCCGGGCGGGTGTACACCGGTGGCGCCAGCAGATTGTCTTGAAACGAGTCACTGAGGGCGGATTCCTCATTGCCGAGCACGCCCGGCAGCAGGCGCACCACGGCGTCGACTACTACGGCCGCGCCTAGCTCACCGCCGCTGAGCACGAAGTCGCCCACGCTGATTTCCTCCGTCACGTACTCCTCGCGGATGCGCTCATCCACGCCCTTGTAGTGGCCGCAGAGCAGAATCACGTTCTGCAGCAGCGAGAGGCGGTTGGCGGCCGCCTGCCGGAACGTGGGCCCGTCGGGCGTGAGGTAGATGATGGCGTCGTACGCGCGTTCGGCCCGCAGCCCGTCGATGCAGGCGGCAATGGGCTCGGGACGCAGCACCATGCCGGCCCCGCCGCCAAAGGCGTAGTCGTCGATCTGCCCGTGCTTGTTGATGGCGAACTGGCGCAAATCGTGCAGGTGAATTTCCGCCAGGCCTTTTTCCTGGGCCCGCTTCACGATGGAATGGGCAAAGGGGCTGGTCAGCAATTCCGGCTGGCAAGTGATGATGTCGAAGCGCATGACGCGGGTGCAGCAGCAGGGGTGAGGCTTGGAAACAGCAGACGGTTACTGAGCGGCTTTTTCGTCTTCCGACGGTTCCGCTTCGTCCTCGTCATCCGGCGCGCCGGGGTTGAGGTAGATGTCGAGCAGGCCTTCGGGAAGGGTGACGTGCAGCTCCTTGGTGTCCTCGTCGGCGTGCTGAATCAGCTCGTCGACTACCGGAATCAGCACTTCCTGCTCCTGGTAGCGCATGGCCAGCAGTACCTGCTCCGGTAGTTCGTAAAACGACTCCACGGTGCCCAGCCGGCCTAGGTTCGCGTCGACCACGGTATAGCCCACCACCTCGTGGAAGTAGAACTGGTCTTCTTCCAGCTCGGGCAGGTCGGCCAGCGGGCGGTACAGCTTCAGCCCGCGGAACAGCTCCGCGTCCTCGATGCGGTCCACGGTTTTGAGCTTGAGCAGTACGCGGGTGCCGGCCTGCGGCGTGAGGCGCTCCACGGCGAAGGGGTGCAGCTTGCCCGAGCCGGCCGGGCGCTCCACGAATACTTCGGCCACTTTGCGGTAGTCCTCCACGCTGTCCACGTCCAGCTCGGCCACCAGTTGCCCGCGCAGGCCGTGGGTTTTTACCACATAGCCCAGCTCGTAGCTTTCGTCAAGGTTCATGGGAGTTGATGAGTTGTTGAGTTTGGGAGTTAAAAAGTTTAGGAGTTATTGAGTTTAAGAGTTGAAGCCTCCAGGTGGAAACTCCAAAACTCTCAAACTCAATAACTCCTAAACTCAAAAACTTCCTAAACTGAATTAGGCGTTTTCCTCGGTGCTTTCGGCCGGAGCTTCGGCAGCCTCGGGAGCTTCAGCAGCCGGAGCGTTGGCAGCGGCAGCAGCGGCTTGCTTCTGACGCAGTGCTTCAGCGCGAGCCTCGCGCACCTTGGTTTCGGCGGCCAGCTGCTGCTTGCGCGCTTCGTCCTTGGCGGCGCCCACGTCGGTGCGCTTGCCTTCAATCTTGGCGTTCTTCTCGTCCAGCCACGTGGTGTAGCGCTGATCAGCTACGTCCTGCGTGATGGCGCCTTTGATAACGCCGAGCTGCAGGTGTTTGCGGAACAGTACACCGCGGTACGACAGCATGGCGCGCACGGTGTCGGTGGGCTGGGCGCCCTTCATCAGCCAATCGAAAGCCTTGTCGGCGTCGAAGTTGATGCTGGCCGGGTTGGTGAGCGGGTTGTAGGTACCGATCTTCTCGATAAAGCGGCCGTCGCGCGGGCTGCGCGAGTCAGCTACTACGATGTCGTACATAGCGGCCTTTTTGCGGCCGCGGCGGGCGAGGCGGATTTTAACTGCCATAAACCGTGTCGGTTAGGTGACGCAACTCGTGCGTCGGATGAAAAAATATTTGGGCTGCAAAGGTAGGTATTTTCAGCGCATCAGCTACCTGCGGTGCAAAATTATAACGCTTATGGTAGCCGCTTGATGGCCCCGTTGCCCAGCCCCCATGGCTAAGCAGACTTAGGCCAAGGGCCAAATACCGTTAGGGAAACGCAAAACTGCCCTTTTGCCCGAGTCGCTAGCAGGTGTGGTGGGCTACCGCCATTTGTCAAACAAAGGCTATAAACAGGCCTGTAGCTAGATGGCAGGTTATGAAGCGAATGGGGCGGCAAAAGTATATCAAAAGTTTAACCTTAACATCACAATATTCACTTGCTTGTATTGAAGTTTAACCCTTCTTTTCAGGCATTATTTCACTTAATCATCTTTTCATGAAAAAAACATTATTACTCGCATTGTCATGTTGGCTGCTATGGCAAGGGCCAGCAAAAGCTCAACAAATCAGCCCGGTATGCGCCACGCCGAATGCGCAACCCCACGCGGCAGGCACTGCTGCCCGCATCGCGCCGGGGGGAGGTGACCCGCCCCTGCCCGCGCCTTGGTGTACCGACCGAAGGAACATTAAGGTCAATGTGCATTACATCCTGCGTTACGACGGCACGGGTAACTTCAACGAGTTCAACGACGGCACTAATGAGTTTGTCCCCGTAGGGCAAACCAGCGCCCCGCAATTGCCCACCAACCCGCAAGCCAACGGTTACGAATTTGCAAAAGGCATCGTGTGGGCTGCCAACGTGCAGCTCGACAGCCACCCGCAGATGACCAGCCCCGCGGGCAACACCATTGCCAATCCGCACTCCAAGCTCAACTTCGTGCTGCGGGGCGTGTACTTCCACCGCCGTTCCGACCTCTACAACTACACCAACACCAACCACAGCAGCACGGGCAACGGCATTGCCAGCCCTGACCAGTTTGATCAGTTAGGCAGAAACAAGGCCGACGAAATCAACGTGTTGGTGCTCGGCCAGGACGATAACCCGAACTACGAATACCTAGGCGGAATTGCCCGCGGCTTTGGGTACGCCAACGCGCAGAACTGGGTGAAACTGCTTAACGTGTGGCGTATTCATTGGAGCTGCCGCCTGAGCAACAACCCGCTAGCCAGCTGGGCGACCGGGCAGGTACTTACCCACGAAGTAGGGCACTTACTTTCCTTGCAGCACCCGTTTCAGGGCGACAACTGCGCCGACACTGACGGTATCTGCGGCAACAACATGATGGACTACTGCGGTGGGGGATACGCGCTGACGCCCTGCCAGATCAGCACCATGCAGCAGCAACTCAACATGTACTGGAACAACTACATCGGCAGCTGCGGGTGTATCGTGCCGCATGCGTCTATGGAAGTGCCTGAGTGCACGGCCGGCAATACAACGGATATCTGGTTGGAGGGCCGGGGTAGCTTTGCCGAAGATGCGCATACGGTAGACATAGTCGAGATTGACGGCTACGGCGCCCCGGTGCCCGGCACCCAGGCAAGCTACTCTTACTTCAGCCCTGCGAGCCGCCTGAACCTGGCAACGATTTACACCTTCGCACCCAACAAGCGCTACGACGTGCGGCTAACGGTCAGCTCGGGGTGCGGTTCGAACGCCGTGACCAAGACGATTTCCACCGGGGTACGTTGTGCGCCCGTCGAGTACCTCGCGCGTAGCAGTGCGGCGGGCAACGCCCCCGGCAAAGCGGCGTTGGCCGAGCTAAGCGTGTTCCCGAACCCGGCACGGGGTACGGCCGAAGTGCTCTGGCAAGGTGGCGAAGGCAAAACAGTGCCGGTACAGCTGCTCGACGCCACTGGCCGCGTAGTTTGGAAAGGTCAGCTGACGGGCGCGCAAACCCGGATTCCGCTGACTGGCATCAAAGCCGGAGTGTATTCGCTGGAGGTGCAGGCTGCCACCGGTATGGTGCACCGACGCCTGCTGGTAGAATAGTCGGTGCTGCCCCAACAAAAAGCCCGCGACTTCACCGAAGTCGCGGGCTTTTTGTTGGGGCAGTTTAGGCCTAGGCCGCCATGCGCTCCGGCTCCTGGGCCGAGGCCTGCTTTTTCAGGCGGATGATGCCGAACTTATCCAGCGTCCAGATGACGGGGTAGGTCGGGTCCAGTTCCCACCACTTCACACCAAAGTTGACGCGCATGGGCAGCTTGTGGTGGTTGTTCTGAAACAGCTCACCGCCGGTAAGGAAGTCAAAGAACAGCGAGTTGCGCGACTTGTCGTTGTTGTCGAAGTTCTGGTAGCCGTACTTGTGGCCGCTCCAGTTTACGATGGCGCCGTGGACCGGGCCCATCAGGAAGTGGAAGGGCAGCAGCAGGTACAGGTACCACATGCTGGCCGGCACGAAGGCCACGTAAAACAGTACGTAGGCTGTGCCCCAGCCCACGCGCGACACCCAATGGTCGCCGATACGCTCCAGGGCGCTCCAGGTGGGGTAGTCGCCCTCGAAGCGCTTGGCCAGCTCGTACTCGTCGTTGAGGACCGAGTTGTAGATGTTTTTCGTCTTCCACATCATCGTGAAGGCATTCGACGAGAAGTGGGGGGAGTGCGGGTCCTTCTCTGTGTCGGAGTAGGCGTGGTGCATGCGGTGCAGCAGCGCGTAAGCCCGCGGCGAGAGGTACGACGAGCCTTGCGCCAGGTAGGTCAGCAGGAAGAAGAACCGCTCCCAGAAACGGTTCATGGTGTACATCTTGTGGGCCGCGTAACGGTGCAGGTAAAACGTCTGCACGAAGAGCGACAGGTACCAGTGCCCGACGAAAAACAGCAGGATCGGCATGAAGCGGTGTGGAAAAAATGTGGTAAAGCCTTGACGCCTAAACGCGTCAAAGGCCGTTTGGTTCAAGCGAAGCACAAACGTAGTGCACCGGCAAAGTTCGGCAAAATGACTTTTGTCAGTGCCGCTTAAAGCGCAACGCGGCGCATATCGTTCACCGGCGGGCGTTTGTTGAGCTAGTTTACCAGCTCGCCGCTACGAATCGGGTCCCACACCTCTGCGTCGGGCAGCGGAGCCACGATGTCCATTTCCTGGTGCGTGACGGGGTGCTTGAAGCGCAGCCGCCGGGCGTGCAGGGCAATGCTCAGGTCGGGCAATGGGGCCATGGCTCCATATTTCACGTCGCCGGTGATGGGCGTGCCCAAGCCGGTGCTCAGCTGCACCCGGATTTGGTGCGGGCGGCCGGTGATGGGGTTGACCTCGATCAGGTAGCGGTGGCCTACTTGGCCCAGTACCTTGTAGTTCAGCTCGGAGCGCTGGCCCTGCGGGTGCTTCTGCGGGTAAGCCTTGGTCACGTTGCGCATCGGGTCCTTCAGCAGCCAGTGCACTAGGTTGCCTTCGGGCTGCTGCGGCATCTTGCCCACCAGTGCCCAGTAGGTTTTGTGCATCAGGTTGTCGCGGAACATTTCGTTGAGCCGGCTTAAGGCCTTGCTGGTTTTGGCCAGCACCACGATGCCCGATACGGGCCGGTCGATGCGGTGGCACACGCCGATGAAGGCGTTGCCGGGCTTCTTGTACTTCAGCCGCAGGTACTCGGCGGCTTTCACGGAGAGCGGCTCGTCGCGGGTTTCGTCGGCCTGCACCAGCGTGCCGGCGGTTTTATTGACGATGAGCAGGTGGTTGTCTTCGAACAGAATTTCTTTCTGCTCTGACCAGATGGCAGGTCTGTTCACTAGCGGAGTCCGGAAAAGGTAAAGGCGGCGGGGCGGGCTCGGAATAAGTCAACTTTCAGCAACAAACGCGCGCTCCACTGCGGGAGCCGGTTGCCGCACCGACCGACGGTAACTGCAAATAAACGACAGAGTTCGGACTTGCATTGTGCCGCCGACCCGTTGGGTCCGCAGACGACCCCCCCAACCACCGCGAATAACAGCGGCGCCGCGTCCTTGTTGGAGCGCGGCGCCGCAAAATTTTACGCGTCGTTCAGCAGCCGGTGTGGTGCCTCGGCCTGGAGTAGGCTGGCACGCCGGAAAAGCTAGTAGGCTTCTTTCTCAGTGGGAAATTCGCGGCTCTTCACGTCCGACACATATTGCGTCACGGCCTGGTGCATCAGGTCGCCCAGCTCGGCGTAGCGGCGTAGGAAACGCGGCTTGAATTCCTGCGTGATGCCCAGCATGTCGTGCACCACCAGCACCTGCCCGTCTACCTCGGGGCCTGCGCCAATGCCGATAACCGGGATGGTCAGCTGCTCGGCTACCTGCTTGGCCAGGGAGGAGGGAATCTTTTCCAGCACCAGCGCAAAGCACCCCAGCTCTTCCAGCAGTTTGGCGTCCTCGATGAGCTTCTGGGCTTCGGCTTCTTCCTTGGCCCGCACGGTGTAGGTGCCGAACTTGTAGATGCTCTGCGGGGTGAGGCCCAGGTGACCCATCACCGGGATGCCGGCCGTCAGGATGCGAATGATGCTTTCCTTGATTTCGGCGCCGCCTTCCAGCTTGATGCCGTGCCCGCCCGACTCCTTCATGATGCGAATGGCCGAGCGCAGTGCCTCCGACGAATTGCCCTGGTAGGAGCCAAAAGGCATATCCACCACCACGAAGGACCGGCCCACCGCCCGTACTACGGAAGCCGCGTGGTAGATCATCTGGTCCAGCGTGATGGGCAGCGTGGTTTCGTGCCCGGCCATTACGTTAGAGGCCGAGTCGCCCACCAGCAGCACGTCGACGCCGGCGCCGTCCAGGATTTTGGCCATGGAGTAATCATAGGCGGTGAGCATGGAGATTTTCTCGCCGCGCTGTTTCATGGCCAGCAGCTGGTGCGTGGTCACGCGTTTGATTTCCTTGTGTTGGGACATGCCTGCCAGGAAAGTAAGGGTACCATAATCCGCCGGGGGCGGGGCCGTAAAACTGCGGCTTTTTTGGCAATTAGAACCGCTCGTGCGCAGGTAGCCCGCAGGTGTTAAAAGCGCGTGCCCGCTTTCCGGGTGGAAAGCGGGCACGCGGTAGGCAAGGCGCCCGGAACCGTTAGCGGTTGAGGAAGGTGCGGTTGCGGTTCAGCTTCAGGTCCTGCAGTAGCGCCGATTTGGCCCCGATGGTGACGTTGAAGCCCTGAATAGGTCCGAAGGGCGTCCAGCTACCCGTAATCTGCCAGCAGTGCAGGTCGCGGAAGAAGTTGAGCTGCGTCAGGGTGATTCGGCGCGACACGAAGTCGTAGCCCGAGGTGTAGCTGACGCGCATCTTGTCGGTCAGCTTAATCTCGCCGCTCACGTTCATCGACACGGTGGGCCAGGAACGCGGGCGCGTGATGCCGGCGCGGGCGATGCGCGGACCCGGGTCTTGGTAAAGGGCGCCCAGCGAGGCATTGAGCGTCCACGGAATGGAGAAGTCGAGGTAATCGACGTAGGAATCGGGCTGGTTGGGGTTGCCCAGCACCGGGTCGTTGGCGGGAGCCACGCGCTGGGCGCGGTTGGCGGGTTGGCCCGAGCGGCGGTTGCTGTCGAACTGGTAGGTGAGCTGCGCCGACGCGTTGTCCCAGCGGGCCAGGCGCGGCTTGGGCTGGTTCCACAGGTACTCATTGATGAGTGTGCCCGTGGAGTCACGCTGGTAGAAGTTCAGCGACGACGACACGAGGATGTTCAGCTTCTGGGCTACCTGCGTGCGGAAGCTGCCCGCAAGCGGCGCCAGCTTGAAGGCGTTGGCCGCGAAGTTGTAGCCGGTGCTGAAGTCCAGCCCGTCGATCAGGCTGACCTTCTTGAACGGCTCGTTGCCGGTGGTGTCGTTGCTGTTGCGCACCTTCATTTCCACCTGGTTCTGCAGGCTGAAACTCAGCTGGCTGACCTGGCCGCCGCCCGGTTGCTGCCCGGCAAAGCCCTGGAAGCGCGAGAATTGGGCCCGCGTAAACTCCTGGCCGCTGGTGTTGAGCACGTCGGCCGGCAGCGAGAAACGGGAGCTTACGTTGTACGGGTCCTGGTAGTAGTAAGGGTCGGCGTAGAAGTTGGGGGAGTAGCTGTAGCTCAGGCTCGGGGCCACGCGGTGGCGCAGGGCCTGGATCTTGCGGCCCGGTCGGCGGTTGATAGTGCCGTACAGGTTGGTGGAGAGCGAGGCGCTGCCGGAGTAGTTATTGACGGGGTAGAAGCCGCGGACGGTATCGATGCGTATGGCTTGGGCTTCCTGGATGTACTTGTAGGTCAGCTGCTTGAAATACCAGGCCGAGCTGTAGTTGATGGAGGGCGCAAACGAGAGGTGGCGCAGCACGGTGTAGTTGCCCAGCGAAATGCCAAAGCGGTGCAGGATGTTCGTCTGGGCGTTGCGCAGCAGCGGCGAGAGGTTGTTCAGCCGCACCGGGATATTGCGCGAGGTAGCCAGGCCGCCGATCAGCGGCAACCCGGTGCTGAGCGAGCGGGCGGCTTCGGTGTTGGTGATGCGGTTCTGCCCGGTGAATTGGTAGTCCACCGCAAACTGCTCGTACCACAGGTCGCGCTGGGGCAAGCCAAACAACCGGTACAGGTTTTGGCGCTGCACGCCCACGGTCACGTCGGGCAGCGTCAGGTTCACCGTGCCCGTGAGCGTGTTCAGGTCCTGGCTGGCCTGAATGGCGTAGTTGATGGGCAGGTTGCGCAGCTGCTTGGAGTAGCTAATGGAGGAGTTGAAGGCCGGCGTGAGGTAGTTGCGCACGTCCAGCGAGTTCTGCTGGTTGTATTCCGGGCTACCGGTGCGCACGTTGGCCGAAAAGCGGCCGCCGCCGGGCCTTGGCGTAGGCGTGTGCGACCAGCTCAGCCAGAACGTGCGTGGCTTGATGGTGCGGCGCGCGTTGTTGTTGGCGGTCAGGTCAGTGCCGCCGAGAATGGCCGTGGCGGGCCGGCGCGAGTAGCTAAACTCCAGGCGGCCGTCGTAGCGGTAGCGCTTGCGGTACGTCATGTCGGCATTCACGCCCCAGCCGCCGGTGGCGTCGAGGTTGCCGGCGTAGAAGCTGCCCGTCACGCGCGCGCCGATGTATTCATTGACAGCCCAGTAGTAGCCGCCGTTGGTCAGGTAAAAGCCGCGGTCGATGGCCTGCCCGAAGGTGGGGATAATCAGGCCCGAAGCACGTGATTTGCCCGGGGTGGGAAAGTAGCCGAACAGAAAGCCCAGCGGCGTGGGAATGTCGCCGATAACCAAGTTGAAGGGGCCGGTCACCACGTTTTTGCGCGGCACCACCTTCATCTTGGTCGAATTGATGTAGAAGTGCGGGTGCTCCAGGTTGCAGGTGGTGTAGCGCCCGTGCAAGCCGTAGATTTCGTTCAGCTCGTTTTTCTTCACCACTTCGGCGTGGATGTAGCCTTCGCCCTGCTGGGTAATGGCCTCCGAAATCTTGCCCTTCTTCGACTTGAAGTTGTAGGCAATGCGCCCGGCCTGGTAGGTCTCGGCCGCGTCCTTGAACACAGGCTTGTCGCGCACCTTACCCGTGGAGTCGGCCTGGCCCTCGGCCGTGAGCAGGTTTTGGCTGTAGTCGACGGTGATGACGCCCGCTTTCAGGTCCATCTCGCCGTAGTTTACGCTGGCCTTGTTGTAGAGCACGGCGCGCTTTTCCTGCACGTTGAAGCGAATCGAGTCCTTGGCCTGGTACGTCACCGTGGTTTCGATGTCGCCCTTGGGCTTCACGCCTACGCGCAGAGAGTCGGCGCCGGTACGGGCGGTATCGGGGCGGACGGTGGCTGGAGCGGTAGGCGGAACGGCCCCGCCGGGCCGCGGCACGGGGCGCTGCTGCGCCACTGCCACCGTGGTCAGCAGGCAATAACTGAACAGCAAGGAAAGCGTACGCACAGAGCGAAGCGCCCACCCACTGCGGCATAGCGTTTGAATATGCACCGCGGAAAGAGTCACGAAGAGCAGATTTGCTTTATTTTGTGGCTAAGAGTGCAAAAATAGCGGGTAGCCGCCCCATCTAACGAACTCCGTGCGGAATATTGTCCTTCTCGGCACTGCCTTGCTGGCGTTGGGCGTAAGCTCGGCGGCGAGCGTCGCGCAACAACCCGATTCCACCAGCGCCCCCAGGAGCCACGTGGTGCCTTCTACGGGCGGTTATCGCCTGCGCACCGTGGTGCTCGACGCCGGTCACGGCGGCAAGGACCGGGGCTGCGCCGGGCAGTCGGCCCGCGAGGCGGACGTATCGCTCAAGATCATCCTGGAGCTGGGCCAACTCATTGAGGAGAATATGCCCGAGGTAAAAGTGGTGTACACCCGCAAGACCGATGAGTTTGTGGAGCTGGCCGACCGCGCGGGCATTGCCAACAAAAACAACGCCGACCTGTTTATCTCCGTGCACTGCAACGCTGGCCCCTCGGTAGCGCACGGCACGGAGGTGTGGACCATGGGCCCGCACAAAACCGAAGCCAACCTGGCCACGGCCAAGCGCGAAAACGCGGTAATCCTGCAGGAAGACAACTACAAGGAGCGCTACAGCGGCTTCGACCCCCGCTCGCCGCAGTCGCACATCCTGTTTTCGCTCTACCAGAGTGCCCACATCGACAACTCCCTGCGCTTCGCTGCGAAGGTCGACCATGAGTTTCGCACCTCTGTGGGGCGCACTTCGCGCGGGGTGAAGCAGGCCGGTTTTCTGGTGCTGTGGAAGTCCACCATGCCTTCGGTGCTCATCGAGGCGGGCTTCCTGACCAATCCCACCGAGGAGCGGTACTTGAACGATAAGTCTGGACAGTCGTATATGGCCTCGGGTATCTACCGCGCGTTTCGCAAGTACAAGCAGGACCTGGAAGCCAGCAGCGCTGCCGATTAAGTGGCCGCTGCTTGCCATCTTGCGCCGCGGCGCTGCCCTGCCTCCTTTATCTCCCTCTCTCGTCGCTCCCCCTCGCCGTGTCCAAAGAAGCCAAAGTTGCCCTCCTGGCCATTGTTGCCCTTGTGGCGTTGTTTGTTGGCTTTCGATTCCTGAAAGGCAGCAATGTCTTTTCCTCCGACCGCACCTTTTACACCACCTTCCGCAACGTGGATGGCCTCAATGATGGGGCGGCCGTGCTGCTCAACGGGGTGCCCGTGGGGCAGGTAAAAAGTCGTGAACTGGTGCTCGGCCAGCGCAACCAGGTACGCGTGGCCCTCGAAATACAGAAGCGCGTGGAAGTCGGCGACTCCACGCTGGCCGTGCTCGGCGGCTCGCTGCTGGGGTCCAAAACCATCGACTTGCGCCAGGGCCGCAACACCAAAATCTTCGACGGTGGTGAGGAAATCCGCGCCTTCGCGCCGGCCAGCATCACCGACGCCTTTCAGGCCAAAGCCGGCTCGGTGCTCGGTACTGCCGACTCGACGCTGATCAAAGTCAACCAGTTTCTGAGCAAGGAAGCCCGCCTGAGCCTTCAGCAAACCTTGCTCAACTCGCAGGCTACCACCGAGGCGCTGCGCAACCTGCTGGTGGCTAACCAGCGCAACATCAACCAGATTACCACTAACATGGCTAAGTTGAGCTCCTCGCTGACCGTGACGGAGCGCAAGTTTGACCAAGTAGCCACCAATCTGGCCCTCATTACCGACACGCTTAAGCGCGCGCCGCTGGCCAAAACCGTGCGCGACCTGAACACCACCGTGGGACAGGCGCAGGTGGCCATGAAGCAGCTGAACCAGTCGCTGACGACCACGAAAGGGTCGCTCGGCAAGCTCATCAACGACGATTCGCTCTACACCAACCTGAACGCCACCTCGGCTTCGGCCAACGCGCTGCTCGTCGACCTGAAAGCCAACCCCAAGCGCTACGTGCACTTCTCCGTGTTCGGCGGGGGCGGTAAGGAAAAGAAGAAGACCGAAACCGAGCGGAAGCCCGACGGCTCGGTGGAGCGCGAAACCAAAACCGTAACGCAGCAAACTACCACGCCCGTAGATACCGCTGTGCGTCCTTAACCTCAACAAGACCAACGCCGAAAAGCCCGTGCCGACAGCGCGGGCTTTTTTGTGTCTGGCAGCGAAAATAACGGGCCAGGCAGCGGGCAAGAGGTTTTTCTGCAACCTTCCTAACACTCGTTAGGTTGATGCGTTAAATAGCTTACCTTTGAAATACGCCTCCCCGGCGTCCGTTCCCTTTCCCCAACTGCTTCCCACTCCCGTGAACCCGACTGCTGCTCCCACCCGCCAAGACCTCGAATTCAATAAAAACGAAGACCAGCTCAAGCAGCTGAATTTTCAGCTGCAGAAGCGCCTGGAGAAAGTCCGACTCGGCGGCGGCGAAAAGCGCATTGCCGCGCACAAGGCCAAGGGCAAGCTCACGGCGCGGGAGCGGATTGAGTACTTGATTGACAAAGGCTCGGCAACCATCGAAATCGGGGCCTTCGCCGGCGAGGGCATGTACAAGGAGGAAGGCGGCTGCCCGAGCGGCGGCGTAGTCGTGGTAATCGGCTACGTGCAGGGCCGGCAGTGCGTCATCGTGGCCAACGACGCCACGGTGAAGGCTGGAGCGTGGTTCCCCATCACGGCCAAGAAAAACCTGCGCGCCCAGGAAATCAGCATCGAAAACAAGCTGCCGATTATCTACCTGGTGGACTCGGCCGGTGTGTACCTGCCCATGCAGGACGAAATCTTTCCCGACAAAGAGCACTTCGGCCGCATCTTCCGCAACAACGCGGTAATGTCGTCGATGGGCATTGTACAGCTGGCCGCCATCATGGGCCCGTGCGTGGCTGGTGGGGCCTACCTGCCGATTATGTCCGACGAGGCCATGATTGTGGACGGGACGGGCTCGGTGTTTCTGGCGGGCTCCTACCTAGTGAAGTCGGCCATCGGCGAATCCATCGACAACGAGACGCTGGGCGGGGCTACCACGCACTCGGAAATTTCGGGCGTGACGGACTACAAGTTCAGCAGCGACGAGGAGTGCCTGGACCACATCCGCAACATCTTCGACAAGCTCGGGGCCCAGCCCACGGCCGGCTTCTCGCGCAAGGCTCCCCAGTCTCCGGCCGAAGACGAGCGGGAAATCTACGGCCTGCTGCCCGCCGACCGGGTGAAGCCCTACGACATGATGGACATCATCAGGCGGCTCGTGGACAACTCGGAATTTGAGCCTTACAAGGACCTCTACGGCCAAAGCCTGATCTGCGGCCTTGCGCGCATCGACGGCTGGGCGGTGGGCATTGTGGCCAACCAGCGCAAAATCGTGAAGACCAAGAAGGGCGCCATGCAGATGGGCGGCGTTATCTACTCCGACTCGGCCGACAAGGCGGCGCGCTTCATCATGAACTGCAACCAGAAGCGCATTCCGCTGGTGTTTCTGCACGACGTGTCGGGCTTCATGGTCGGTTCGCAGTCGGAGCACGGCGGCATTATCAAGGACGGGGCGAAGATGGTCAACGCCATGTCGAACTCCGTGGTGCCGAAGTTCTCGGTCATCATCGGCAACAGCTACGGCGCCGGCAACTACGCCATGTGCGGCAAAGCCTACGACCCGCGCCTGATCGTAGCCTGGCCTACCGCTCAGCTAGCGGTGATGAGCGGGGCCGCCGCGGCTAACACGCTGCTGCAGATTCAAGTGGCTGCGGCCGAGGGCAAGGGCGAACAGCTCACCGAGGAGGCCAAAAAGGAAATGTTCGACAAGATCAAGGCCCGCTACGACGAGCAACTCTCGCCCTACTACGCCGCTGCCCGCCTCTGGGTGGACGCCGTCATCGACCCGCTGGAAACGCGCAAGGTAATTTCCGAAGGCATCAGCATGGCCAACCACGCCCCGATTGAAAAGGCGTACAACGTGGGGGTGATTCAGGTATGAAACGCAGAGTGGCTACCAATGGACAGGCTGTATTCCTTTGACTGGTACGACGGCATAAGGGGTGGGGTGGCCACGTACAACGGGCAGCCCTGCTACTTCGAAAGCCAGTGCGTGGATATCTTCACGCAAGGCGTCGACTGGTTCAAATTGAGCCCGATATCGAACGAGGCGTTTGAACAGGAAATTGAGCAATGGACCTTGTGGCGCAAATACGACGCTGCTTTTCGAGCAGGTTTGGTTGGCGCTGAGCATCATCCGTTCTTACCTGAAGACGGGGAGAAAGGAGAAGAGTTACAACGGCGCCTTAATCATCAGCTAGTAATTGATGAGAATAACGTCCTGATAGCTCAAGCCGAATTTTTTGGTCTAGATGAGCAGATAAAACAAGCCGATGAAGCTGAACTAGAGGTGCGTTGGACCATCCTTTCAGCACCACCTTCGGCAAGCTGGCGGACTAGCTATGACATATAACCGGAAATGCTCCACCTGCTCAGGTGGAGCGTTTTATTTGTAAATACCTTGCTATAGGATGAAGCACATCTACCTCCTTGCCGGCTGCAACGGCGCGGGCAAAACCACCGCCGCCTACGCCCTACTGCCCTTACTGCTCGACTGCTGCGAGTACATTTCAACGAACCAGCGCTGGGCCTTTCGCCAGAGTAGCCCGAGACGGTGAGCGTGCAGGCGGGGCGGCTGATGCTCACGCGGCCGCAGGAGCTTTATTTACTTCGTGCGACGGGCAGGTGCTGGCCGTGTAGCCCGACGACATAGCGCCGGCTTGGCCGGTGGAATAAGCCAAGCAGACAACGCAAAACGCCCCGGCCAGCCGGGGCGTTTTGCATTCAGCGCTTTACCACTCACCCAAAGCATGTCACCTCGCTCGCCGTTAAAGCTTGGGCGGCAACGTGAACCGGGCGTTGCCGGGCGGTTACTATTAGGCGCTGGGGTTTATTGTTTCAGGTACTCGGCAGCCGCACGGTTCTTCGGGTTCAGCTCCAATGCCTTCGCGTAGTGCTGCGTAGCCAGCTTCTTGTTGCCCATGGTGGCATAGGTTTCGGCCAGGCTGTCGTAGGTATTGGCGCTGCCGGGGTATAGGCGCACGTTCAGCTGAAACACGGCCAGCGCGTCGGCCAGTTGGCCCAGCTCCACCAGCGAGTAGCCCCAGGCGTTGACGGCCTGCTCGGGCAGGGCGTAGGCCGGGTCCTTGCGGCGAGCCTTCTTCACTTCTTCCTCCAGGTGGCTGAAGCCGCGCTGGCGCAGCGTGCGGTGCAGGGCGCGCAGGGTGGGCGGCAGGCCGAAGCCATCGGCCACCTGCATATCGGGCAGGTAGCAGGCGGCCAGCGCGTCGATGAACCGCTCGGGGCTGGCGCCTTGCAGGTTGGTAAGTACGACGAAGGCTAAATCATCCTTGGGGTAGAGGAACACGGCGGAGCGGCCGCCGCCCACCGGCGCCACGGCCGGATGCTCAGGTCTATCGACGGTGGGCCAGCCCAGGGCGTAACCGGTGAGCTTACCGCCGAAGCTGCGCGTAGTGCCGTTGTTGAGGCGGCCGGGCGTCCAGAGCACAGGCAGGCTGGTGGGTTGCAGCAACTTGCCTTGTTGCAGGGCAATCAGCCAGCGGGCCATTTCCTCGGCCGTGGAGCTCATACCCGCCGCCGTGCGCAGGGAAGGCGGAAACACCTCGAACAAATTGCGCATCTCCTTGCCGCGGCGCACTTGCCCGTCGATGTACTGGGTGAAGGTGTAGCCCCGGGCCATGCGGGGCAGCACGTCATGGGCGTCGCCGGAGGAGGTGCGGGGCATGCCCACTACATCGAGCTGCCGCTGCCGGATAAACTCGGCGAAGGGCTGGCCGCTGAGCTTATCGATCAGCTTGCCCAGCAGCAGGTAGTTGGTTTGGTTGTAGGCAAACTGCTGACCCGCGGGGAAGTCCAGCGGCTGGGTTTGCACCTGAGCCCAGGCGGCTTTTTCGTTGTTTTCGGTCACCAGCGCGTCCTCGGGCATGATGTCGGGTAGGCCGGAAGTGTGCGTGAGCAGCTGCCGCACCGTGACGGGGTGCCAAGTGGCGGGCAACTCGGGCAGGTAGCGGCCGATGGGGGCGGCCAGGTCGAGCTTGCCGGCTTCCACCAGTTGCATGGCCGTCACACCCACGAAAGCCTTGGTAATCGAGTTGAGGAAAAAGCGCGTCTGCCGCGTAACGGGCACCGAGTCCTGCACGTTGGCCAGCCCGTACTGCGCCAATTTCTCGACGCGACCATGGCGCACCACCGCCAGCTGCACGCCCGGAATGCGCAGCTGCTGCATGGCCCGGCGCACCAGCACATCCACGCTGTCGGGAGTTGCCTGGGCCAAGCCCGCCGAGGCATTGCTCAGCACGATGATAAGTGCCGCGCCAGCAGTGCGCAGCCAGTGGGGGAGTCGGTAGTTTTTCATGGCGGAGAGAGAGGCGGAGTAAGGAAAAGCGTCGGCGTGGCAGGCTGAAGGGCGAATGTAGACGGCAGATGGTCGTCCGAAGCTTCGCGTTGCCCCACCGCCTGCGGGCGGCCGTAGAAGCTTAAGAGACAGTCTGATAAAATTTGGTATTTCATCAGTGGACGGCGTATTGTAACTGAGAAAAGCAAAGCTCCACATCAGAGCCCGTGGCATCTTGCCGATCCGGCGAAAAGTGTGGCTGGGGAGGTGCTGGTTTTCTCGCCAGTGAAACGACTGCCCGGTAACACAAAAGCCCCGGCTCCCACACGGGCCGGGGCTTTGCACGTTTAGCAAGTACCGCCCACCCGTTGGCGCAGCACTTCACTCGCCGCAAAGGTCAGGCATGCGTGTGTGCTGGGCGTTGCCGTAAGGTTATGCTTCTGTGTTGCTCTGAGCCTACTCCATAAAGTTCTGCGCCATTGGGATGAATATCTTCTACTTTCGTCCCGGTTGCCCCGTGCGGCTACGATACGTTTGTGCTACCATGAAAAGAGCTTTCCTTGGTGCCTGCGGCCTGGCCGCCGGCGTGCTACCCGCTACGGCGCAAAAAGCCGCAGCGCAAACCGTCTTCACCGCCGACGTCGACCACTTCTGGCAGGCCTACGACAGCGTGCGCAGCACCCCCGACCCCGCCCGGCAGCTGGCATTTATGCAGCGCCTGTACGTGGACCGGGGCAGCGCGGGGCTGGCCGCCTTCATGAAAGCGCGCAATTACTCGGCCGCGCTGTGGGTGGAGCGAATCAACAAGTACCCTAAGTTCTGGGCTTCGGTGCGGCCCAACACGTTGGCAGTAAAAACGAAGACAAAAGATATCGAGCGGGGCGTGCAGCATCTGCGCCGCCTTTACCCCGAGTTGAAAGACGGACAGATGTACTTCACCGTCGGCGCGCTGCGCTCCGGCGGCACGGTGGACGGCACGATGGTGCTGATTGGGACCGAAATAGCCACCGGTACGGCCCGGACCGACGTATCTGAATTTTCGGACAAGTGGCTGGCCACGGTGTTTCAGCACCAGTCGCTCGACAACGTGGTGGCCCTGAACGTGCACGAGTACGTGCACACCCAGCAGCGCGGCGAAGGCACCACGCTGCTGGCCAATTCCCTGCACGAGGGCGCCTGCGACTTTGTGGCCGAGCTGGCCATGCGGCAGCCCCTGCGCGTGGCTTACTTGGCGTACGGTGCCGCGCACGAGGCCGAGCTGCGGGCCAAGTTCAAGCAGGAAATGTTCGGCGACGACCAGCGCGACTGGCTTTACAATGGCGCCAGCGCCCGGACTGTGGCCGACCTAGGCTACTTCATGGGCTACGCCATTCACAAGGCCTACTACAGCCAAGCCAAAGACAAGCGCAAAGCCATCAAGGACATCATCGAGCTGGACTACTCCCAGCCCGAGGCGGTGGAAAGCTTCCTGAAGCAGTCGGGCTACTACCCCGAGGGCTGGGACAAAGCCGCCCTGGTGGCCGCGCAGCAGGCCCGCTACCCGGTACTGACGCAGCTGTTGCCCTTCGCCAACGGCGCCACCAACGTGGACCCAGCCGTCCGGCAGCTGGTGCTGCAGTTCGACCGCGCCATGGACCTGCAGGGCCGCTCGTTTGCGCCCAGTGAGCGGGGCCAGGAGTACTTCCCGCTGAAAAACCCCGTGGGCTTCTCGCCCGACGGCAAAACCTTCACGCTGGACGTGGAGCTGCAGCCCAACCACGAGTACGAGTTTGTGGTGACGCCGCGCGGCTTCAAGTCGCAGGACGGCTACCCGCTGCGCGAGGCCTACACCGTGCGCTTCAAAACCCGCTAGCAGTTATGGCCGAAGCCAGGTTGAAAGTGCTGTTCGTGTGCACCATCAACCGCATGCGCAGCGCCACCGCCCACGAGCTGTACCGCCACGATGCGCGCTTCGAGGTGCAGTCGGCGGGCACGGCAGCCACGGCCCGGCAGGTGCTCACGCCCGAGCTGCTGGCCTGGGCCGACGCCGTGGTGGTAATGGAAAAAGCCCACCGCAGCGCCATTCGTAAGCAGTTTCCGCAGGTCTACGCACAGAAGCACATCGTCTGCCTATACATTCCCGATGAGTACGACTACCAGCAGCCCGAGCTGGTAGCCATGCTGCAGCAGCGCTTCGAGGACGTGTACCGCCGCGGGCTGCTGGGCTGAGCTGGCACTACGGGTAAAAAGACCGGACCCGGGCCCGCCCGCTTGCGTATAGCCTTCAATTCAACCGAAGCGAAGATTATGGCCAAGACAACTGTAGCCGAAATGACGGTGGATACCCTGGTAGCCGCCGGCGTACGGCGCATTTATGGCGTGGTGGGCGACTCGCTCAATGCCATTACCGACGTCATCAGCCGCCGGCAGGACGACATCCAGTGGGTACCGGTGCGCCACGAGGAAAGCGGCGCCTTCGCTGCCGGCGCCGAAGCCCACCTGACCGGCACGCTGGCCGTGTGCGCCGGCAGTTGCGGCCCCGGCAATACCCACCTCATCAACGGCCTCTACGACTGCCACCGCAGCCGCGTGCCCGTATTGGCCATTGCCGCCCAGATTCCCACCGGCGAAATCGGCAGCGGCTACTTCCAGGAAACGCACCCCACCCGAATTTTCCAGGAGTGTAGCTGCTACTGCGAGGAAATCGTGCACCCCGACCAGATGCCGCGGGTGCTGGAAATAGCCATCCAAACGGCCCTCACCCAGCGCGGCGTGGCCGTGGTCATTATCCCCGGCGACTTTGGTCACGTGGAAGTGCCCGCTCTGAAGCCCGCCCTGCCCGTGCTGAACCGCTCGGCCCTGCTCGTGCCCGCCGACACGGACGTGCGCCAGGCCGCCGCCATGCTCAACGGCGCCGAAAAAGTGACCATCCTGGGCGGTGCCGGTTGTGCCGGCGCCCACTCCGAGCTGCTAGAGGTAGCCGAGGCCCTGAAGGCACCCATCGTGCACGCGCTGCGCGGCAAGGAGTTCATCGAATACGACAACCCCTACGACGTGGGCATGACCGGCCTGCTGGGCTACGCCTCGGGCTACCACGCCATCAAGGACTGCGAAGTGCTGCTCATGCTCGGCACCGATTTTCCCTACCGCCAGTTTCTACCCGCCGACGACGCTACCAAGGTCATTCAGGTGGATATCCGCGGCGAGCATATCGGGCGGCGCACCCGCGTGGCGTTTGGCCTGATCGGCGACGTGGGCGCCACCCTGCGGGCCTTGCTGCCGCAGCTGCAGGTCAAAACCGACCGCGCCCACCTCGACAAGGCCTTGGCGCACTACCGCGACTCACGCGAAAACCTCGATGACCTGGCCACCGGCACCCCCGGCAAAACGCCCATCCATCCGCAGTACCTGGCGCGCACCATCAACGAGCTAGCCACCTCCGACGCCATTTTTACCTGCGACGTGGGCACGCCTACCGTGTGGGCCGCCCGTTACCTGCACCTGAACGGCCGGCGCCGCCTCATCGGCTCCTTCAACCACGGCTCCATGGCCAATGCCATGCCCCAGGCCCTCGGCGCCCAGCTCACGCACCCCGAGCGGCAGGTCATTGCCCTGTGCGGCGACGGCGGCTTTGCCATGCTCATGGGCGACTTTCTCACGCTGCGCCAGCTGCGCACGCCTGTCAAAATCGTCATCTTCAACAACAGCTCCCTGGGCTTCGTGGAGCTGGAAATGAAAGCGGCCGGCCTGCTCGAATACGGCACCGAGCTGCAGAACCCCAACTTCGCTGCCATGGCCGAAGCGGCCGGCGTACGCGGCATCCGCATCGAAGACCCGGGCGAGCTGCCTGCCCAGCTGCGCGAGGCCCTGGCCCACGACGGTCCGGTGGTGGTGGACGTGGTGGTGAACCGCGCCGAGTTGTCGATGCCGCCCACCATCGACCGGAAACAGGCCATGGGCTTCAGCCTGTACATGGTCAAAGCCATCATGAACGGCCGCGGCGACGAAGTGCTGGACCTGGCCACCAGCAACCTGCTGCGCTGAAGAAGGCCGCCCGCGGGCACTTTCCAGCTCGCTGCCGGTGTTTTAACGCGGTCCTATATCGGCCGCTGCTGAGCTCAACAGGCGCGGCAGCGGCCGATTATCATTTACCTTTGAAGACGGACGAAGCGGCGCTACAACCCTGGGAACCTGCTTTGGCACCGATACCTGAATGACTAACAAAGAAATCAAAGCCCTTATCTCGCTGCTCGACGACGCCGAAATCCGGCCCCAGATCGAAGGGCGCATCCACGAGCTGGGCGAAAGCGTGATTCCGTTTCTGGAAGAATCGTGGGAGGAAAGCCTCGACCCGGAGCAGCAGCAGCGCCTCGAGGAGCTCATCCACGACCTGCAGTTTGCGGGCCTGAAGGAGCGCCTGCGCGTGTGGCGCGACTCCGGCGGCGAAAACCTGCTGGAGGGCATGTGGCTCATCAACAAGTACCAGTACCCCGACGCGGATTTGCAGGCGCTGAACCGCGCCATCGAGCAGCTGCGCTACGAGGCCTGGACGCTGATGTCGGCCGAAATGGGCCCCATCGACCAGGTGCGGGCCCTGAACCACGTGCTGTTCAAGGTGCACCGCTTCGCCGCCAACACCCAGAACTTCCATGCGCCGGCCAACTCCATGCTGCACCTGGTGCTGGAAACGCGCCGCGGCAATCCGCTCACCCTGTGCGTGATATACCTGCTGGTGGCCCAGCGCCTGAAGCTGCCCGTGTACGGCGTGAACCTGCCCAACCTCTTCATCCTGACCTATAAGCCCGAGGAAGAGCAGCACCAGCCGTTCTACATCAACTGCTACAACCGCGGCCTGATCCTGACGCGCACCGACATTGAGCACTACGTGGCGCAGCTGAACCTGCCCGCCAACGATATCTTCTTCGAGCCCTGCTCGCACCTCGACATCGTGCGCCGGGCCCTGCGCAACCTCTCCGTAAGCTTCGAGAAGATGCAGGAGCCGGAAAAAGCCGCCGAAGTCAGCATGCTGCTCGCTATTCTAACGGGGGAAGAAACGCCCGCCCCCAGCAGCGAAGAAGGCGAGCCGGACGAAGAGTAGAAGGACTGAAAGCATAACGCCTGTCATCCTGACGAAGAAAGGACCTTACCACGCGTGAACGAATCGTGACAACGATGGTCGTTCAGCAGTGATAAGGTCCTTTGCTTTTGGCTCAGGATGCCAGGCAATTTGCCTGGGTTGGCTTAGTTGCGCTTGATCAGGCAGCCGGAAGCGCGCTTCTCGGCAATAGCGGCCGACTGCCCGGCTACCACCGCGTCAATGGCGCTTTTCAGGTAGTGCTCCTTGGCGTAGGCTTCCATCTGCGGGTTGTCGTCGATGGCGCCGCGGTAGCGCACCGTGAAGCCACCCGCCACCGGCTGCAGCACCACGGCTTCGGGCGTCTTGGTGACGCCGAGCAGGCTGATAGCTTTCAGGCCTTCGTCGGTGAGGTAGCTCACGTCGGCGCCGGAGGTTTTCACCTTCAGCTTATCCGAGTTCAGGGTTTCGGCCGTCTGCTCCAGGTTGATGGGCGCCGTTACGAAAAGGAATTCCACGCCCTGTGCGGCGTAGGTGCTGCTGAGGCTGCTCAGGCGGCTTTGGTACAGGCGCGAAAAAGGGCAGGCGGGGTTGGTAAATACCACCACCACGGCCTTACGGCCCGTGAAAGAGCTAAGCGAAACGGCCGAGTTATCGGCGCGCTTCAGCGTGAAATCGGATACCAGCGCAGTCTGGGCCCGCGCCGTGGTAACGGCCACGGTGGCCGTGAGTAGCAAAGCGGCGGCGAGCAGGGAAAAGCGGCGAAAAGACATATGGGCGGGCTGACAATCAGCGGGAAGAAGTAGGGGAGAGGCACCAGGTAAGCACGCAGCCCGAAGGTAGCAGCTCGTAGCCAAGTTGGTGCCGGGAAGGCGGCTCGTCGGGCGGAAGCAGGTGGCCGGTGAGGGTGCCGGCCGCAGTCAGGGCGAAGGGCTCCAGCTGAATGTGCTCCTTGAACAGGAGCCGGCGGCGGCTGTAAAGCTTGTAGAGCGTTTCCTTGGCGCTCCAGTAAAGGCTGTGTTTTACATCGTCGGGGCCGGCGTCGAGCAGCTCGGTTTCGGAGAGAAACTTGCGGGCCAGTTGCCGGGCTTTGGGCCGCACTAGTTCAACATCTATGCCAACGCGCCCATCGGTGGTCAGCAGCGCCGCGGCCCATTCGCCGGAATGCGACAACGACACGCCAAATGCGGGTAATTCGGGGATAAATGGCTGACGCGTAACCTCGTCGTTGCGCACCGAGGCCGGTGCGTCGGTCAGCTCACTGAGCAACGCATGCGCCAGCACGCGGCCAGCCAGCCACTGCCGCGGGCGCTCCGGGTCGCGGCCTGCGGGCAGCAGCCCGGCGTACGTGGCTGCATTGGGTAGCTGGGTCAGCAGCTCTTCCACCGACTCGGTAAGGTGCCAGAGGCCGAGGCGGGCGGAGGCGGAAGGCAGGTCGATGAGGCGGTGAAGCGGCACGGCAAACGGGGGCGAAAACAGTCCGAAGGACGTGAATTTAAGCCCAACTACGGTGCGGCCGGGTCGGCGGCTGTACTTTTGCGGCGGCACCAGCCTGGCCGGCGCCGCTCCGATTCATCGCGCCCATGACTGCTACCACCCGCCCGCAAGTACAGAAACTAGCGGCCCTGACCGGGCACCGCGACTGCGTGTACGCGCTGGCCGGCCACCCGCAGGAAGCCACCTTTTACTCGGCCGGGGCCGATGGCTTGGTCGTCGCCTGGAGCGTGGACGAGCCCGAGCAGGACGGACAGCTCATGGCCCGCGTCGAGAATTCAGTGTACGCGCTGCACTACGAGCCGGCACGGCAGCAGCTCATCATCGGCCACAACTACCAGGGCGTACAGGTAATCGGGCTGGAGGACAAAGCGCTGCTGCACGCCACCGCGCTGCCGCCCGCACCCATCTTCGACTTCGCTTACTCCGCCGCGCGGGAGCGGCTGTACGTGGCCCTCGGCGACGGCACGCTGGCGGTACTGCGCACCACCGATTTTGCCGTGCTGCGCCTGCTGCGCCTCAGCGACAAAAGCCTGCGCTGCCTTAGCCTGCACGAAGCCCGGAACGAGCTGGCCGTGGGCAGCTCCGACCACCGGTTGCGCATCCTCGACGCCGACACGCTGGCCGTGAAGCACACGCTCACCGATGCCACCAATTCGGTATTCACCGCAGCTTTTCATCCCACCGGCAACCTGTTGTATTCGGCCGGCCGCGATGCGCATTTGCGCGTGTACGACGCCGCCAATGGCTACCGCGAAGCCTTTACCGTGGTGGCGCACCTGTTTGCCATCAATCACCTCACCTTCAGCCCCGATGGGCAGCTGCTGGCCACCTGCAGCATGGACAAGAGCATCAAGCTGTGGGACGCCGCCTCGGGCCGCCTGCTGCGCGTGGTGGATCGGGCGCGGCACGCCGGGCACGGCACCTCGGTGAACCGCCTGTTTTGGTCGGGGCGGCAGAATCGGCTAGTTTCGTGTAGCGACGACCGTAGCCTGGCCATTTGGCAGGTCAGCACCGAGTAGTTGGTATTGAGCAGCACGTGCAAAGTCAGTTGGGTTGGTGCCGAAAATCCGGCGGCGCCGCTGCACTTTTTCCCGCTTGCTCAATGCCCGGTACTCCATACCTAATACCAGCATCATGAAAATTACCGCCCTCGATATCCGCCAGAAAACCTTCGAACGCGCCTTTCGCGGCGTCGACAAAGACGAAGTAGACGGCTTTCTGCTGACCCTCTCGCAGCAGTGGGAGCGGATGACCGACGAAAACCGCGAGCTGCGCCGCCAGCTGGAGCAGGCCCAGCAGGACGTGCAGCGCATGCGCGAGGTGGAAACCTCCCTCTACCGCACCCTCAAAACGGCCGAAGACACGAGCAGCAGCATCGTGGACCAAGCCCAGAAAGGCGCCGACCTCAAGCTGCGCGAAGCCAAGATGCAGGCTGAGCAGATGCTGTCGGAAGCCCGGCAGAAGGCCCGCTCGGTGGTGGACGAAGCCTATAAGCACGCCGAAAAAGCCATTGCCGACATGCAGCGCGAGGTGAAAGTGCTGGGCCAGGAGCACCAGCGCCTCGAAGGCGTGTACGACAGCCTCGTGCGCGACCTGCACCAACTGGCCACCGATGTGCAGGAAAAAGTAGCCAAGGCTGAGGAGCGGCCGCGCGACTCGGTGGCGGCTATCCTTTCGCGTGCTGCCAGCGTAAAGGTTACTCGCGAGGAACCCGCCTCGCCCGCAACCGACGCCGCTATGTACGTGCCTGCTTCCTCTTCCTCCGGTTCCTCTACCGCTTACGTTCCCGCGCCAGCTGCCGCTACCGGTGGCAGCGCCGTGGGTTTCGAGCCGACCAGCCGCCCCATTGGGCCGCAGCCGGGCCGGCAGCCCCAGCCGGGCTCCCCCTCGCACCCCGAAATCAGCCCCAGCGAGCCGCGCGAAAACCCCGGCGTGGCCGACCCCGGCCGCATTTACCAGCCCGAGCCGGCTACCGTCCCCAATCCGGTGGAGCCTCGCATCGAGCCGACGCAGCCGGATATCCAGCCGGTAGGGCCGCCCTCCCCCGAAATTGCGCCCCAGCCTTCGCCGCACCCCGGCTTTGCCGCCACCCCGGCCGTAGCCGCCGAAGCGGAGAAGTCGTTCTTCGACGAAATTTAAATCACGAGTTTAGGCGGATTTTTCAGATTCCACGGATTTTTGTGGACGAATATCGTCTAGGTAGTGCCACGGCCTGAAAGCTGTGGCACTACTTGTTTTAAGCGGTTGGCCGCACGAGCCCGCGGGGAGGGCATTTTTGCTTCCTTTGCCGGTATTGAAAGGAGGCAGGCCCCAAAGCAGTCAGCCGTGGGCCGGCGCCGGCCGTCAACTCACCATTTCACCACTTCACTATTTCACCGCCAATGGGTCAGATTGCACTGGAAGGCCTCGAATTCTTCGCGTTTCACGGCTACTACGACGAGGAACAGAAAATCGGCAACAAGTACGGTGTGGACCTGCGTGTGCGCACCAACCTGTACCGGGCCGGCAGCACCGACCACCTCTCCGAAACCGTCAACTACGAGGTGCTTTACCGCGTGGTGGCCGAGGAAATGCAGGCCCCCGCGCGGCTGCTGGAGCACCTAGCGCACCGCATCATCGACCGGGTGATGCACGAGTTCGGGCACGTGCGCTGGGTGGAAGTAAGCGTGTCGAAGTTCAACCCGCCGGTGGGCGGTATCTGCCAGCGTGCCCGCGTGACCTTGAAGCGCAAGCGGCCCCAGCCGGCTATGTAAGGCTACACCGCATAACCCTGCTCCCTGATCTGCGCCCGAATCAGCTCCTGGGCTTCCCAATAATGACGGCTCTTTTTGTCGGAGCAGATCAACTCGAAAAGGTGATCCGCTTGCCCAAGGTCGGTACTGTCGGCGGCGGGGCCGGGCAGCTGGTACAGATGGCGCAGCGTGGCCAGGGCGTGGTAGCGCACCAGATAGTCTTTGTGAGCAATCAGGGCCAGCACCGTAGCCGGAATAGTGGCGGGCAGTTGCGCCAGCGTAAACCCCAGGCGCAACCCGACCAGCACATCCAGCAGTGTAAACTCCGATAGCTTGGAGCGGAGCAGGGCATTGAGCCGCGTCGCGTCGAGGGCCTTCGCGTCGATGCGGGCAATGGCGGGAAGCGCGTACGCCCCAGCCGAGGCTAGAAACTCGTGGAGTACCGGCAGGGCCGCGCGGCTGCGCAGGTGGCCCAGGCCAATGATGGCGCGTGAGTCGGCGGTGCGGGCTTGCAGGCCGGCTATCAGTTCCTGCTCGGCTACGGCTTGTTCGGCCGGTGTCAGCGCGTCGAGGGCAGCGGTGTTGGCGTCGTAGCCGTCGTGCCAAGCCAGGTACTGATCAATTGGGTCGAAGAACTCTTGGCGGAAGTGGTCGAGTGCAGGGGAGGAGGCAGAAGTGACGTTGGCCATAAGCAGCGGCAAAGTAGTAATAGCGCAGCAAACGCAGGAGAGAAGGTTTGTAGAGTTATTTGGCGGTAAATCAGGAAGCTGCACGCAGCCTTGTTGTATCTGGCACGGTCTATATTACGTGCTTTCACGAAATAATTCGTAGCAAATACTTGACATCTACGATGTGTTTCGTATATGTTTGCTACGAAGCCATTCGTAAAGGCTGACTTACCCCGATGACTAAGAAAAACATACCGCGCCCGACGGAATCGGAGCTGGAGATTTTGCAGGTGCTCTGGCAGCACGGCCCGAGTACCGTACGCTTCGTCAATGACGAGCTGAGCAAGCGGCGCGACGTGGGCTATACCACCACCCTGAAGCTGCTGCAGCTGATGCACGAAAAGGGCATCGTGACGCGCGACGACAGCAGCCGCACGCACGTGTACCGCCCGGCCCTGCGCGAGCAGGAAACCCAGGGGCAGATCATCGACCGTCTGCTGGAAGCGGCCTTCGGCGGCTCGGCCCTGAAGCTGGTGCAGCAGGCCCTGGGCAACCGCCGCACCACCCGCGAAGAGCTGGATCAGATCCGCGACTTACTCGACAACATCGACCCACAGACCCCGCCTCCACCCACAACCGACGCTTCCGATGAACTGGCTTGAGAATCTGCTGACGCCCACGCTGGTTCGCGCCGTGGGCTACACCATTCTGCACTCGTTGTGGCAAGGGGCCGTGGTAGCCCTGGCCCTGGGCGGGCTGATGCTCGTGTTGCGCCGGCACTCGGCGCAGGTGCGCTACCGCGTCACGGCCGTTGCCCTCGGGCTGCTGCTGCTGCTGGCGGGCGTCACCTTCCTGCGTTACTACTGGACGGGGCTGCCGGCCGCTGCGCCAGCAGATTTATCTGCCGTAGCCACGGAAAGCGTGGAACTAGCCGCGCCGGTGGCAGCCGTGGAAGGCCCGCTGAGCACCAAAACTGTGCTGCGCTACGTGGAGCACCACTTGCCGCTGCTCGTGGCGCTGTGGTTCCTGGGCCTGCTCACCATGACGCTGCGCCTGCTCGGCGGACTGGCCTACGTGCAGCGCCTGCGGCACTACGGCACCCGGCCGTTGGGCCTGCTCTGGCAAAACCGCCTCAATGCGCTGGCTGAGCGCGTGGGCCTCGATAAGTCGGTAGCCTTGATGGAATCCTCGCTGGTGCGCGTGCCGGTAGTAGTAGGCCACCTGCGGCCCATAATTCTGCTGCCCCTGGGCGCCGTGGCGGGCCTATCGGCTCTGCAGCTGGAGGCCATCCTCGCCCACGAGCTGGCCCACGTGGTGCGCCGCGACTACCTCATCAACCTGCTGCAATCCGTCGCCGAAATCCTGTTTTTCTACCACCCGGCCGTGTGGTTCCTGACGACTACGCTGCGCTCGGAGCGCGAAAACTGCTGCGACGACGTGGCCGCTTCCCTCTGCGGCGACCCGCTGGTGCTGGCCCGGGCCCTGGCTGCCCTGGCCGAGCTGGGCCTGGAGCGCGCCGTGGCTCCGCGCCTGACCATGGCCGCTGTGGGTCCGAAAGGCTCCTTGCTGACGCGGGTACGCCGCCTCGTGCAGGGCCGCACGGCGCCCACGTTTACCGAGGGCTTTATGGCCGCCTGCGTGGTTATCGTGGGGCTGATGATGCTTTCCTTCACGGCTGCCGCCGCGCTGGCCAACCCTCGCCTGACCGCCGAAGCCCCGCGCCTGCTGCGCAACACCGTGCTGAAGCCTTTCCTGCGGGAAGTAGTGCAGCCCGAAGAAGTATGCGCCGACGAACCGGTGGTGCCCGCCTCGTGGGAAGTGCCGGTGCGGCCGGAACTGGTCCCGGCGGCTCCCGCTGACGACGATGACGACAAGCGTAAGCGCAAAAACAAGCGCAAAGACACGAGCAACCAAGTGGTGGTAGTGGATGGCAACGGCCGCCGCGGCAACCCCAGCACCGTCGTTATCGAGAAAGACAAGAAAGGCCGCGTCACGGAGCTGTACGTCAACGGGCAGCGTGTGGAAACCAACGCCGCTGATGGACGCGGGGGCAAAGCCGGCAAGGATGTCAGCACGCAGATCATCCGCGTACCGCTGGATACCTATGCCCGCCTGGAGCCCGGCGACTTCAAGTTTGACTACAAGTACGATCAGAAATTCAACGAAGCCGAGTTCAGAAAGCAGTTCAAGGCGCTGGACCTGAATGCGCAGCAGCTCGTGCGGCTGAAAACGCTGGGCCACAGCAGCCACTGGCAGGACGTGCAGCGCCAGGCCCTGGCCGACGCCGAAAAGTCGCTGCTGAAAGCGCGACTCGACCGCGACCTGAGCGAGGATGAGCGCGACAAAATCGAAGACGCCTTGGACCGCATCCACGACCAGCGCGACGAGCTGCGCGACCGGGACGAAGAAATGCGTGAGCGGGACAACGACGCCCGCGCCCGCCTGAACGAAGAGCGCGCCCGGCGTAACGAAGAGCTGGCGCGCCGCAGCGAAGAGCGTGCCCGCCAGAACGAGGAACGCGCCCGAGTGAACGAAGAGCGGGCACGTGAGCGGGAAGAACGAGCCCGGGAGCGGGAGGAACGCGCCCGCCGCATCGAGGAACAGTTTGTGGCCGAGCTGCGCAGCGAAGGCCTGATCAAGGACGAGAAGAACTTCGAGCTGCAGCTGTCGGAAAGCAAAATGACCGTGAACGGCGTGGAGCAGCCCGAAAGCGTGCGCCGCAAGTACCTGGACCGCTGGGCCAGCGCCAACGGCCGTGGCCTGGGCGCCACGGGCAAGCTGAGCATCGGCCGCAGCAGCAACAACTCGCACACCTGGATTTCGGACAACGGCGGCAGCAACGTGGCACCGCCGCTGCCACCGGCCGCGCCGCGGGCACCTCGCGCCGGCGTAGCACCGGTGCCCCCGGCCCCGCCGCGGGCCCCACGGGCTCCGCGCCTGCGCACCACCATGGTCAACGGTGTAAACCTGGCCGATGAGCTGCGCAAGGACGGGCTGATCGGCGAGGCCGACCGCAGCTTTCAATTCCGCCTCAACGGCAGCGAAATGGTGGTCAACGGCAAGAAGCAGCCCGCCGCCACCGCCGACCGGTACCGCAAGCTGATGGGCGGCGAGAAGGGCGGCAAAGTCAACATGGACATCGTCGTCAACGCCGATTGATAATGCCACGGGCCGGCCGGGAAATCTTCCTTGCCGGCCCGTAGTGCGTCCATTTGGATAGCATATTTCCGCGCTCGGTGCAGGATTTTATAAATTCTCGGGTGGGCAAGCAACGCTTTGGGGGGCCTCATCATCTATCGCGCACTTCCCTCTCTCTACCCCCCTCCTTATTCCTCCATGTTTACCCGTCCGCTGTTGCTGTTGCTGTGTCTGCTTATTGGTGGGCCTGCCCTGGCGCAGACATCTGCTCCGGCCGCCGACGCGGCTACCGCAGCCAACACTCCGGCCCCGAAAAAGCACCTGCAGGCCGTGCGCATCGCCGGCGGCATCAAGCTCGACGGGCAGCTCGACGAGCCGGTGTGGCAGCAGGCGCCCATTGCGACTGACTTCATCCAGAACCGGCCCAACCCCGGGCCGCCCGAGCGCCACAAAACCGAGGTGCGCGTGCTCTACGACGACGCCAACCTCTACGTGGGCGCCATCATGCACGATGTGAGCCCCGATTCCATCCTGCGCGAGCTGACGGCCCGCGACAACATCGGCAACTCCGACTTTATCGGCATCTTCCTCGATACCTACCACGACAAGCTCAACGGTTACGGCTTCATCGTGACGACCGGCGGCGTGCAGGCCGATGCGCGCTACTCGCCCGCCGGCGGCGAAGATTTCAACTGGAACGCCGTGTGGGACTCGCGCACCAGCATTCAGGGCACCGACTGGGTGGCCGAGCTGCGCATTCCGTATTCGGCCATTCGCTTCAGCAAGGCGCCGACGCAGCTGTGGGGCGTGAACTTCATGCGCCAGCGCAAAAAGGAAAACCAGGCTTTCTTCTGGAACGAGGTGAAGCCCGCCGTCGACGGCTTCGTGAACCAGTGGGGCGAACTGGAGGGCGTCAGCAATGTGCAGCCGCCCCTGCGCCTGTCCCTGACGCCGTACGTTTCGGGCTACGTGGAGCACAACCCCGTAGCCGAGGGCAACCAGCGCCGCACCACCACGAGCTTCAACGGCGGAGCCGACGTGAAGTGGGGCATCAACGAAAGCTTCACGCTGGACGCCACGCTGGTCCCCGACTTCGGGCAGGTGCAGAGCGACAACCAGGTGCTTAACCTGTCGCCCTTCGAGGTGCAGTTTGCCGAAAACCGGCAGTTTTTCACCGAAGGCACCGAGCTATTCAACAAGGGCGGCCTGTTCTATTCCCGCCGGGTGGGCGCCACACCCATCGGTTTTTACGGCGTGGGCCGGCAGCTGCGTGAGCACCGCCGCGACGGCGACGGCAACATCCACCGGGGCGAATTCGTGGTGAGCAACCCCGCCGTGACGCGCCTGCTGAACGCCACCAAGGTGTCGGGCCGCACCAAGAACGGGCTGGGCATCGGCGTGTTCAACGCGCTGAGCAACGACGTGTACGCCACGGTGGAGGACAGCACTACCGGCGCGCGGCGCGACATTCTCACGCAGCCGTTTTCGAACTACAACATCGTGGTGCTCGACCAGTCGCTGAAAAACAACTCGTACGTGTCCTTGATCAACACGAACGTGACGCGCTGGGGCCGCACCTACGACGCAAACGTGACCGGCGGGCTGTTTCGCTTCGCCAACAAGAAGAACTCCTACGCCGTGGACGGGCGCGTGGTGTACTCGCGCCGCCGCGGCAACGAGTTCGGCTCCGACACCACGCGCATCAACGACCGGGACGGGTACAAGTACCGGGTGAGCGTGGGCAAAATCAGCGGCAACTTCACCTGGAACCTCAGCCACGGCATCGAGTCGCAGGCCTACAACCCGAATGATCTGGGCATTCTGTTCGGCAACAACAACATCACCCAGGAGCTCTACCTGAGCTACAACAAGTACAAGCCCTTCTGGAAGGTCAACAACCTCTACACCTGGGCCGGTGTGGCGCACTCCATGCTCTACCAGCCCACGCAGTACCAGAACGTGAACTTGTACGGCGGCTGGAACACCACCTTCACGAAGAACTTCCTCTCCGCAGGGATGAACTTCGACGCCAACCCCGTGACGCGCGATTACTACGAGCCCCGTTCGCGCGACGTGCTGGGCATCGACCTGGGGCCGTACTGGGTGCGCGTGCCGGCCAACGTGAACGTGGGCGGTTTCCTCTCCTCGGACTACCGCAAGAAGATGGCCTACGACCTGAACGCCGGCATCCGCGTGTACGGGCAGGACAACCGCCTGCCGCGCCCGCGCCGCCTTGGCATTGGTTGGAGCCTGTCGCCGCGTTACCGCGTCAACAACAAGCTGAACTTCCGCTACTCGCTCGACTGGAACTACTCGCACAACCAAATCGGCTACGTCAACGGCGGCATGGATTCCGACGAGGTGCTGGACCAGCCCTTCATGGACCAGATCATCCTGGGGCGCCGCAATGTGGTGACGGTGTCCAACGTGCTGCAGATGGCGTACACGTTCACCAACCGCATGTCGTTCACGTTCCGCACGCGCCACTACACCAGCAACGTGCGCTACCGCGACTTCGCCCGCCTGGACCCTGCCGGCGCGGAAGAGCTGGTGGATTACCGCCGCAACCGCGACAACACCTACAACGCCTTCAACATCGACGCGGTGTACTCGTGGTGGTTTGCGCCCGGCTCGCAGGTGAGCATTGTGTGGAAAAACGCCGGCTACACCTCTCTCGACGCGGAGCGGGCCACGCCGCTGTACTTCGACAACCTGAGCAACACCGTCAACACCCCGCACAACAATTCTGTCTCCATCAAAATCCTTTATTACCTGGATTACCTGACGGTGAAGCGAAGCCTGCGCTGGGGGCCGCCGTCTGTGCCGCCCGCCTCCACAATGCCGCTGCCAACGGCACCGCCGCAGGTACGCCCAAACTAGCATTGGGGATAAAAATGGTTGCTGAACCGACAAGGCCTGGGCTCAAGTCCGGGCCTTTTCGGTTCAGCGAATTCTCGAACGGCTCTACCTTTGCCCGCATGGCACAACGCATCGGCAACATCACCCTGCTCGTCCGCGACTACGACGAGGCAATTGCATACTACACCGGCGTCCTGGGCTTCCAGTTACTGGAAGACACGGACCAGGGCAATGGCAAGCGTTGGGTGGTAGTGTCGCCTGCTGATGCGGGTAACACCGGTCTATTACTAGCCCAAGCCGTCACCGACGAGCAGCGCGCTAGCATCGGCCGGCAGGCCGGCGGCCGCGTGTTCCTGTTTCTGCACACCGAGGATTTTGAGGCCGACTACGCCCGCTACAAAGCCGCCGGGGTGCAGTTTCTGGAAGAGCCGCGCTACGAGACCTACGGCTCGGTGGTAGTATTTGCCGACTGCTTCGGCAACAAGTGGGACCTGCTCCAGTTGAAGTAGCGGCGCAACTCCGTTTCGCGACGAGCCGCAGGCGAGTACAAGGGGCTGCGCAACCGCTCTTCACCAAACGGAGTTGCGCCGCTACAGCCCGAGCAACTGTTCCGCCGCCCCGAATGCCGTTTGCTGGCCCGCGCGCACGGCCGCCAGCAGCTGCGGCAGCTGCGCCTGCACCTCGGGCCGGGCATAAAACCGCTCCTCCAGCGCCTGCCGGATGGTTTCGTGGAGCCAGTGCAGGTTCTGCTCCTGCCGACGCTGCTCGAAGAAGCCGTTGCCGCGCGTCAGCTCCAGGTAGCGGCCGATTTCCTGCCACACGCCCGGCACGCCTTCACCCGACACGGCCGAGCAGGTGCGGGCCACCGGCGCCCAGCCCGAAGCCGCGTGCGGAAACAGATGCAGGGCCGTTTGGTACTCGCGCCGGGCACGCTTGGCGGCCAGCTCATTGCCCGAATCGGCTTTGGTGATGACCACCGCGTCGGCCATTTCCATGATGCCGCGCTTCACGCCTTGCAGCTCGTCGCCGGCGCCGGCCAGCATCAGCAGCAGGAAGAAGTCGACCATGCCGTGCACGGCGGTTTCGCTCTGACCCACGCCCACGGTTTCCACGAAAATGACATCGAAGCCGGCGGCCTCGCAGAGCAGCAGGGCCTCGCGGGTGGCGCGGGCCACGCCGCCGAGGGAGCGGCCGGCCGGGGAGGGGCGGATAAAGGCCTGCGGGTGCGCGGCCAGCTGATTCATACGCGTCTTGTCGCCGAGGATGCTGCCGCCGCTGCGCTGGCTGGTGGGGTCCACGGCCAGTACGGCGAGCCGGTGGCCTAGCTCACCCACTAGGTGAGTGCCCAGCGCTTCGATGAAGGTGCTTTTGCCCACGCCCGGTACGCCGGTGATGCCCACGCGCACCGAGCGGCCGGTGTGGGGCAGCACGGCGCTGAGCACCTGCTGGGCCAGGGCGTGGTCGGAGGGCAGGGTGCTTTCGACAAGCGTAATGGCGCGGCTAAGCACGAGCCGGTCGCCGGCAAGCAGGCCGTCGATGTACTGGGCGGCGGTAAGACGTTTGGGCACGGCAAGCGGGCAAAGGGCAGACAATCAACGGCAACTCGCCTGGGTACACTACAGCTGCGTTGTTTCAGCGGCTTAAATGTAGGTACTTGCGGCGGCGTTAGGGCCCGCCACAGAGCCGGTGAACTTCGGGCCGACCTTCTATTACCACCTTCTGCGATGCAAAAATCCTTATTCACCGCTCTGGCCCTGGCCAGCCTGGCGCTGGCGCCGCTGGGCCTGCGCGCCCAAAACGAACTGAGCAATTTTGGCTCGACGGGACGCGGCGGCGTGGCCAATACCTTCGTCAGCGACTACCAGGCCATCGGCATCAACCCCGCCAACCTCTCGCGGCTAGGCAGCCCGAAGTTTGCCGTGGGCGTGCTGCAGTTCGGCGTCGGGCTGGGCTCCCAGTCGCTCACGCGCGAGCAGATGTACCGCTTCATCCGGCGTACCGACGATAAGTTAACCCCGAGCGAAAAGCAGGAGCTGGCCAAAGCTTTTACTTCCGACAATGCCCTAAACCTGAACGCTGACGTAACCACTTTTGGCCTTTCGGTAGCAGTGCCGGGCGTCGGCACCATTGCCGTGAGCAACCAGCAGCGGGTGGTGAGCCACATCGGCCTGAACAAGAACATGGCCGAAATCGTGTTCCTGGGCAAGGATGCGCCGATTTACCAGAACTACGACCCACGCACTTCGCCGCTGGTATCGGAGGCCCTGGCTGGCACGCGCATGCAGATGAGCTGGCTCAACGAGTTCAACGTGGCTTTCGGCCGCCGCATCCTCGATAACGACGCCTTCCAGCTTTCGGGCGGGGTGGGCTACCGCTACATTGAGGGCGTGGGCGTGGTCGACATCCGGGTGGAACCGGGCAAGCTGGAAGCCTACGGTTCCGTGTCGCCGCTGTTCGATATCAACTACGGCGACCTAGCGCGCAACCCGCAGTTCAACTACCGCAAGGGCGGCTCGGGGCTGCGGCCGGTGGGCAAGGGCAACGGCGTGGACCTGGGCCTGGCGCTGGAAACGGGCAAGTTTCTGCGTGTGGGCGTGTCGGTGACGGATATCGGCAACATGAGTTGGGAAGGAAACCTGCTCACCGCTAATGACCAGCGCCTGAAGCGCCTGCAATCAACGGGCGTGGATTCCTACAACTTCTTTAAGGAAGCCACCGAGCTGGTAGCCGCCGGCACCGACAGCCTGTTTCAGTACCAGCCCAGCGAAAAGCGCACCACTGCCTTGCCCACCAAGCTGCGCACCGGCGTGGGCATCCGCATCAGCGAGTACCTGGAAACGGGCCTGGACGTGACGCTGCCCCTCAACGAAGTGGCGGGTAACCTCACCAAGCCCTTCATCGGCGCCGGCATCGACTTCAAGCCCCGCCGCTGGGTGCGCCTGAGCAGCGGCCTGACCACCGGCGCGGGCTACGGCTTCAGCCTGCCGCTGGGCGTCACTTTCACCACCAAGTGGTACGAAGCTGGCGTGAGCACCCGCGACGTTATCGGTTTGTTTGCCTCCGAGCATCCCTACGCCTCAGTAGCGGCCGGTTTCCTGCGCTTCCGGTTCGGGGAGCAGAAGTAGGTCGGTTACCAACCAGAACGTCATTCCGAGCGCAGCCGAGGAATCTCGCGTGCTGATGCCCGATAGTAACTCCTCGTTAAACGAGAAAAATGCTATCAGACTAAACACGCAAGATTCCTCGGCTGCGCTCGGAATGACGTTCTAATTGACAACTAGCTACTTGAAATAGCTCTGGATGAAAATGGGCAGGCCGAGCTTGCTGCGGCGGCCGCCGAGCTTGATGCCGTCATCGACGTACTTAGCTGCTTTGCCGGCCGCATTGGGGCTTTCGATGATACCCAGGAACGGGTTGTCTTCGCGGGCCACGTAGATGCGGCCGTCGGGGCCGAGCTGCATGGAGCCGATTTTGCGGTTGGCCGAATTCCCGATGGATGTTTTGGCGCCGGTTTTCAGGTCGACCTGCCAGATCTGGGCGTTGCCGTTGCCGTTGCTGGTGGCGTAGAGCTTGGAGCCGTCGGACGAGAATTCCACGCCGTAGGCTTCCTCGAAGGGGCCGTAGCTCTTGGGGCTCTTGACCAGCCCGGTGGCGTTGTCGAAATCAAACACCTCGACTTTGTTGGCTTCGCGCCAGATGGCTACGCCGAGCTTTTTGCCGTCGGGCGAGAATTTCATGCAGCCGATAGCGTTGCGGCCCGGGCCGGCGTGCATGCTGCCCACATTGCTCAAAATGGGTTTGGTCTGCACGCCATCGGGCGTCACGAGGTAGCTCACGAAGGCGTTGGAGTTCCAGCGGTGGCCCACTACCCAAATGTCGCGTCCGTTCTTGTGGCGCACGGCGGCCAGCTTTTCGGCTACCGGTGAGATGAGCAGGCCGTTGGTGCGCTTCACGTCGCCCATGCCGTCGGCATCGGTCATGTCCACCACGGAGTAGCGCATGCCTACCTGGCTGCCCTCGGCGGCGGTGGTGAAGATGTAGAACACGTTGCCGCTGCCGGGGTCGGGAATGACCAGGGCGCTCTGTGAGGAGGATTTGCTACCGGCCAGGCCTTTGCCGTTGGGCATGAGTTGATGCTGACGGTTCCACACGTTCACGCCGTTGGTATAAAACAGCAGTTGGCCGCGCGAAGTAGTGGCCACCGACGAGCCTTCGTAGGTCGCCAGCTTGCCGTCGAGCAGGGGCGTAGGAGCCCCCTGGCGGAAATCGAGGCCGGCCTCCTGGCCGAAGTACCACAGGGACGCTTGCTGCTGGGCCTGGGCGCTCAGCGTCAGGCACAACGCCAGCAGCAGGCCGAAAAAACGAATCTGCATAAGCTGTACGCGCGGCCAGCCGGGTAGGTGAACGACCCGCCGCGCAAGGCCTAATAACGCAAAAGCGTGCCAACGTATGCACCGCGGCCCAAAATCTGCCCCGGATGAGCTATTCGGCCGGGTCGGCAGCAGCGGCCCAGGCCCGCGCTTCGCTGAGCAGCTCGAAGCGGCTCATCTCAAACGAGAACTGCGGCGTGGACTTGTGGTACATGTTGTTTATCGTCAGGCGGTTGAGCACATCTTCCGACTCTATCAGCGCCAAGCGGCGCAGGCCCATGTCGTCCAGGGCCGGCAGCAGGTATTCCGATACCCAGGCCAGATCAGCGGGGCGGACGGCCCGCAACTGCCGGTCGTTGGCTATCCAGCCCGTTATCTGGTATTGTTGTGCCAATTGTAGCCCCTGCTCAATAGCTTGCCGGAATTGCTGACTGCCCGCGAAGCCCAGCCACTCTGCCTCCAACACTGGGGCAGGGTATTCGTGCAGGTAAATGTTGACAAACGGGTGGGACACGAGCAGTTGCATAGCAAGGAAAAGGCACTAGCGGAGCCGCCGATGTGGCGGAGCGGCAGTAGGGTGAGCATCAGCGTGCGGCAACTGACTCCGGCAAATTTACTTCTGCCCGCGCCGAAATGGTGATTTCTCCGGATAGCGAAAGCGGCCGTTCAGACAGCCCATTCGTCGTTTTGCAGGCGCGGCAGCAGCTCGTGCACGATGCGGTAGCTCAGGCCCCACAATTTATGCTCGCCCAGGCGAACAAACGAGATGCGCGCGGCGCGCGGCCAACCGGCGAGCTGCCAGTCTTCGGTGAAGTGCCGGGCAGGGTCCAGCAGCTCGGCCACGCGCACTTCCAGCACTTCTTCCACTTCGCGCTCCAGCCAGCGCCACACCGCCGGCCGCGTAATCAGCCCTAGAAACGGCGTGACGCGGAAGCCCGTCACCGTTTCGACCACGGGCAGCTCGGCCAGCACTTCCACCGCCGAGCGCGGCAGGTATACCTCTTCCTCGGCTTCGCGCAGGGCGGTGTCGAGTAGGGACGCGTCGTCCGGGTCGCGCTTGCCGCCGGGAAAGGCCAGCTGCCCGCCGTGCACGCCAAAGTTGCTGCGGCGCACCAGCACCAAGCGCAGCTCGCCCGCGTCGTCGCGAAAGATGGGTACGAGAACGGCCGCGGCGCGCAGCTGCGCCGGCGCGGCCGGAACGTTGGTTTGATCGGGCGGCAGCATCATTGATCAGCCCAGGCCTGCAGCTCGATGACGTTGCATTCCGGATCCATGACGTAAGCCCAGGTGACGCGCCGGCCAAGCGGGGTCACCTGGGTGGCAATGTCGCCCAGGGCCGTGCCGCCTTCGGCCAGCACCACCGCGCGGGCGGCGGCTACATCAGGCACTTCAAAGGCAATGTGGCCGAAGCCGGGGCGGTTGGGCGCCGTGCGGGCGCGGTGACTCAGCGGGTCGTAACCGAAGATTTCCAGGGTCGGGCCGTTGTCGCCGTGGCCGGGCAGGCGCAGGTGCACGCCGCGCAGGCGCAGGCGCGAGGTTTCCAGGGCTTCGTCCTGGTAGTCGCGCTGGGGCAGCAGCCGCACGCAGCCAAATACGCGCTCATAAAACGAGGCCAGGGTTTCCCAGTCTTCCGCGGTAAGATTCGTGTGGGCGTATCGGGCCGCTAGCAAAGGTTTTTCCACTAGTAGGGGCAGGTTGGTGGCAGAAGCACATTCCGAACGAACAGGCAATATATCCATTCGCGGCCGTCCGGCGAACCGGCGGTACATGTGCTTCAGACCGAAATAAAGCCGGCGCCAACTGTTACTGTTTACCGGATAACTCCGCCGTCAGGCAGAACCAGCCGGCCTTCAGCGCACCACGTACTGGCCGGCCGCATCGGTGGGCGGTAGGGTGCGGTGGGCTTCAAAATACTGGTACACGGGCGCCAGGCCAGCCCAGAAATCGTGGTGTGGGCTGGCCCAGCGGGCTTCCAGGTCCGTCGGGTTCAGCTCGAAGGGGAAGATGTGCACGGGCAGTTCCAGTTGGCCGGCGGCCCGGGCTTCCACGGCCAGCACATATAGCTCCTCGATGCCGGCGTCGGTGATGGGCAGGCAACCGATGGTGACGTTGGAGCCGTGAATGAAGATGTCGCCGCCCGGGTTGGGCTCCCCACGGGCCTGGTCGAGGGCGTTGGGGTAGTTCAGGCCCAGCGACAGGTGGTAGAGGCTGCTGGGATTGAAGCGGTCCACGTGGTAGCAGCCTTCGGGCACCTGCCCGTCGCCGGAGCGGCGTTTGGGGCCCAACGTGCCCGAGGTGCCGGCCAGCGCGTAGCGCCGCAGCAGCTGGTAGCGGCCCTGCCCACGATTGCGCGCCCACACTTCCACCCGTCGCCCGATTTTGAAAGCCCGCAGGTACAGCTCCAACTGATCGGCCGCGAGGCCGCGTCGGCGCAGCTCGCTTTGCAGGGCGGGCCAGCGCGCGGCGTAGGCGGCGCGCACCCGCGGGTAGCGCTGCTGCTCGAGGCGAAAGGAAGCATCGGCGGGGCCGAGGCCAATAAGTACAGGAACCAGTAATAACAGCAGCAGAGCGCGCACGGGCAGCAGGCGGTAAAATTCGCTGGCTTAACGTCGAGCTTTGGGGCAGAAGTATATGTTTGAGTGGATATAGGCCCAGTTGTATAAATAATGCCTTGCCCGGTAGGCAGAAGCATACCTTGCGGGCCACAAGCGCGTTGAATAAGCACAGCTAACCGCCTGTATTCGCCGCGCCCACTTGCTGCCAAACCGTATGACCCAGCCGCCGACTTCAGCACCCGGCAAGCGCCCGCTCCGCCGCGACCCGGTGCAGGAAATGATGGCACAGTACGCGCCCGGAGCCCGGCGGCTCAATGCGGTGCTGCTGGCCTTCTGCCTGTTGTTGGGATTGGATTGGGCGCTGCCACCGCGCGAGTATGCCAACGAGCCTGTGCTGAGCCGGCAAATTGTGCTGACTTCCTCGTCGGCGTCCGATCCGCGCATGGCCTACGACATTGCCACGCCCCACGCCCGGTTTCGCCTGGCCAGCGAGCAGGGTGCCCGCGTGCGCGACGGGCAGCGCATCACGGTGTGGAGCAGCCCCGTATTTGGCGTCGTGCGGCGCGTTAGCTCCCCCGCGTCGCCCGAGGGTGCGGTGCCGTTTCGGCCGGCTAGCGGGATTATTTACGGGCCGTTCGCCGTGGCGCCCGTACTGCTGCTGGCGGTGGCGTTGGCCGGCGTATGGCCGCGGCGCCGGCCCGAGACGTACGTGAATACCGCCGTAGCTGGCGTATTGCTGGTCCTGATTGTAGGTGCGCTGCTGGTCTGGTCCTAAGCCCCCAATCGGCCCACGGCGCGGCGTTTGCCGTTCCCCGCGCCGTGGGCTGAAGCCGCCTAAATGCTGCGCACCGTGCCGCCGTCCACGCGCACGGAAGCGCCATTAGTAGCCGAGGCCAGCGGACTGGCCAGGTAGGTAACCATGGTGGCTACTTCATCCGGGGTGGCAAAGCGCTGCAGCAGTGACGAGGGCCGCGCGTGCTGGAAGAAATCCTGCTCGGCCTGCTCGCGGGTCTGGCCTTCGGCGGCCAGCTTCCCGATAAAATCCTGCACGCCCTCCGAGGCCGTGGGGCCGGGTAGCACCGAATTGACGGTAACGCCCGTGCCCTTGGTCAGCTCGGCCAGACCGCGGGCCACGGCCAGCTGGGCCGTCTTGGTGGTGCCGTAGTGAATCATTTCCTGCGGAATCTGCAGGGCCGATTCGCTGGAGATGAACAGGATGCGGCCCCAGTTGCGCTCCAGCATCTGCGGGAAGTAGTGCCGCGACAGGCGCACGCCGCTCAGCACGTTCACTTCGAAGAAGCGCAGCCAGTCCTCGTCGGGAATGTCGGCGAAGGGCTTGGGGTCGAAGATGCCCACGTTGTTGATCAGGATGTCCACGGTGGGCACGGCGGCCAGGAGCTGCTGCACGTCGGCGGCGCGGCCAAAATCCACGGTGATGCCGCGCACCTCGGCCTGCGGCGTATCGGCGAGGATGCTGTTGCGCGCGTCGGCGAGGCGAGCTTCGGTGCGGCCGGTGAGGATTACGGCGGCCCCTTCGGCGGCCAGGCGCCGGGCAATGGCCAGGCCGATGCCGGCGGTGGAGCCCGTGACAAGGGCGGTTTTGCCCGTGAGTTGTAAGTCCATGCGGAAGAAATTGCGGATTGACGATGGGAGTTGCTGTAACCGCCCAAGGCCGGTTTTGTCCGCGCTGCCGCCGCGGATTTTCCGGACCGCGGCCGCTAGGGAAGTGCGGGAAAGTCGCTAATTCGGAGCCCGCCCGGCCGATGGCATCGGTTTGGGGCCGCGCCCCGTATGGGCAAGCACCGTTTTCGTTTTACCTTTTTCGGTTTGCCGATGTCCTTTTACTCTGCCCGCCCCGAAGACCTCATGTTTGATGCCGCCCGCCGCGGCGACGTTGCCCTCATCCAGGAACTGCTGGCCACCGGCCTCGACGTGAACGTGCAGAACAGCAAGGGCTTCACGCCGCTGATTCTGGCCACCTACGACGACCACCTGGAGGCCGCGCAGGCGCTCATCGCCGCCGGGGCCGACGTGAACGTGCAGGACGTGACCGGCAACACCGCGCTGATGGGCGTCAGCTTCAAGGGCTACGCCGACATTGCGCGCCTGCTGCTGGCTCACGGCGCCGACGTAAACCTGCAGAACGGCAACGGCGGCACGGCCCTGATGTTTGCCACGCTTTTCGGCCGCCACAACATCGTGCCCATCCTGCTCGAGGCCGGCGCCGATACCGCCCTGCGCGACGTACGCGGCCTCTCGGCCCGCGACCTGGCCTTGCAGCAAGGCAACGAGGAAGCACTGAAACTGCTGTCGGCGCAGTAAAGCACGCTCATTCAGGGCTTCTGGAGCAGGAAGTAAGCGTAGCGCCGGTCGTGCACCAGCGGCTGCTGCGGCTCCAGTACCACCAGTTGGGGCATTAAGCCGCACTGCTCCGCCAGCTCCCAGAACTCCTCGACGCGGTAAGTGGTCATGTTGGCCATGTTTTGCGCGTAGCCCCAGCGGTAGGGCTGGCTGTTCAGCGTCAGGTCGCTGTACTTGATCTGAACGAAGGCCAGGCCACCGGTGGCCAGCAGCTCCGCCATGACGCGCAGCACCCGTCGGCCGTAGGCCTGCGAAGGAAACAGCTCGTACACGTAGGTCGACAGCACCAGGTCGCAGGGCTCCGCAATCAGTGCGGTTACGTGTTCGGGCTGCGCTGCCTGAAATAGCAACGGTACATAGTTGCGCAGCCCCTCGGTCGCCATTTGGCGCTGGCATTCGGCAAGGCTGGCCTGGGTGATGTCCACGCCGTAGTAGCGGGCGGCATCCACGCCGAAATGCACCGCGTTGGCCCCACCTCCACAGCCCCAGTCAACGATGCGGCGCGGCTGACTAAGCCAATCGGCGCCGGCCAGGCGCTGAAAGATGCGCAGGTTGTGGCGGCCGATGGCCAGCCACCGTTCGTCGTCGTGGGCGAATACGCCATTGCCGCGCCAGTGAGCATTGCCGCCTTCCTGCTCCTGGGTCGAAAGCGCGTTCCAGTGGCGCTGCGCATCATCAATGAGCTGTGCCTCGCTCTGGTACATGCCCAAGCTGTTGTGCAACAGGCGCTGGCTTGCCCGGTAGCCGGTGCCCAGCAGTGAGCGTAATGCGTTAGCCATAGCAAGATGGGATTGGAGCAAAAGACGATAAAATATATAACTATTTATGGTGAAACCATTGCCAAAGCCATAACTCAAAGCAAGGCTGCAGACGCCAGCGTCGGGGCTTGGTACTCAATGCACTATCTGTAAGTTGGCTCTTCTAAACCTCCAAGATAAGTGCATCAGTGGCAGTAAGATGATGTGTAAGTTGCTGCAATACCTATGAATACCACTCCGCCTGACCACGGGCTGCCCGGTCTGTACTCGACTGATGTGCTAGGGCCGGATTTTGAGCAGCGGTACATTGAGCAGCCTGCTGATTACGAAGGCCCCGTGTGCTGCACGCTGGTGCGCTACCGCCCCGGTGCTGAGATGCGCCGGGCAGTGCTGTACGTGCATGGCTTCAATGACTACTTTTTTCAGCGTGAGCTGGCCGCGGCGTGGCAAGCCCAGGGTTACCGCTTTTATGCGCTGGATTTGCGCAAATACGGCCGCTCACTGCTGCCGCACCAGCGCCCCAACAACGTCCGCGACCTACGCGAGTATTTTCCGGACCTCAACGCAGCGCTGGCCATTATCCGGGAAGAAGGCGCCACCCAAATCGTGCTGAATGCGCACTCTACCGGCGGGCTTATCGGGGCGCTACACGCCGATGCGCATCCCGGCACCTGGGCTGCGCTGGTGCTCAACAGTCCGTTTTTAGAGATGAACCAACCGCTCTGGCTGCGCCGCGGCGTGCTGCCTTTGGTCACGCGCCTGGGGCGGTGGTGGCCCAATTTGGTAATTCCGGCCAACTTACCCCTGGGCTACGGGGAAAGCCTGCACCGGCAGTACCACGGCGAATGGGACTACGAACTGCGCTGGAAGCCCGTGCAGGTGTTTCCCATCAACGCCGGTTGGCTGCGGGCCATTCGGGCCGGGCACCGGCGTGTGGCCCGCGGCCTCGCCATTGCGACGCCCGTGCTGGTGCTGCACTCGGCGCACACCGTGCGGCATTACCACCCCTTCAGCAACGAATACTTCACGGCCGACGGCGTGCTCAACGTGACCCACATCCGCGAACTGGCCCCGCGCCTCGGGCCGCAAGTAACGGTGCAGCCCATCGAAGGCGGCCTGCACGATTTGGTTTTGTCGCGCCCGGCGGTGCGCGCCGAGGTGTATCAGCATCTGTTTGCGTGGTTGGCGGAGGTGCTGCCTGCCTCAACCAATGCGGTCTAAGTACACGGCAGCTTGCGGTAAGTGCCCTACGTCCTACGCGGCCTATCATAGCTTGCCCAGGTCAGCGGCCTCCGGCTGCCACAGATGCGCGGGCACGAAGAGGCTGTTCGTAAACCACGGGGCGAGCAGGATGACTTTGGGCGTGACGAGCCGAAACGACGCGTCATCAAGGAATTATAGCTGCGTGGCAGGCATGGGAAGGCGGAAAAAGGGATGAATGGCCAAGGTCGCTGCTCACCGGATTTTCGATGCCTAACCGACTATACCTAGCTGCTGTACAAACAGGCTACGCAAAGGCTGTTTAGCCCGGCAGGGGCTGCCACGTCTGTTCGGCTACTGCGGCCGTGTTCGTGGAGAGGTACTCGTTGTAGACCTGCTCGGCCCGACCCTGGCCAATGAGTGGCTGGCCTTCGGTGGGCAGCACCAGCAGCAAGGCGTCGGCCGACAGGCCCAGGGCCGCGGCAAGTTGCGGGCCGAGCTGGCTGTTGTCGCCGGTGTAGGCTTCCTGTAGCTTCACCACGGTCAGCGGCTGGCCGGCGTGGTCGATGCGGGCAAAAACGGCGGGTGGAACGGTGGCGTGCGGCGCCATGGAGGCCGGGGTAGGATGATCCATACAGCAAATCAGGAAAGGTGATAGATAGCAGTACGGACCGGGGCACAGCAAGGCTGTATTCGGTTTAGTCAACGCCGGCTATGTCCAGCTGCGTTGCGTCTTGCACCGAGAGCGGCAGCTGGGTGCGCAGCAGCAGGGCGGCAATGGGCCCGGGCAAGGTACCGAGCAGTAGGGGAGAGGCCGGGCGTGCCACCAAGTGGTAGCCGGTGTCGGCGGGCGCGTTGAGCCGGGTTTTGTCGAAGGCGAAAAGCCCACGCCGGGCGTAGCGCGCGAAGCTTTGGTAGTTGCGGCCACTCTGCTGGGCGTTCGGCTCGATCTGCACCAGGGCGGCCGCGGGTGTTTCCGGCAGCGTCAGAAAGTACTGGTGCAGCTGCAGCAGCGCCTCTTCCGACGCCGCCACCGACTCGGGCAGCGTTCCACCGCCGGAGGCCAGGTACACCACGTGCCCGTCGCCGTCGACGGCAAACCAATCGATATCGGAATCAGCCTGTTCGGCGGCATCAATGCGCATAACTCAAAGCCTGCTGTGGTGTGAAACGGTGCCTGACGCTCGGGCGGTAAAAGGCAGCGGAAGATACGGCAAGCAGCTGGCCGCTCGGCAAACCTGCTGCCTGCTGCTGCCCTGGCCCGGCCACCGTTTTCCGCACTTTGCTTATACTTGCAGCAGGATAAGCCCCTAAGCCTCCGATGGAAATCCACTAAGCCACGACGTATTGGCGTACCCGCATCCCTCCAGCGCATCGGAGCGGATAGGTAAACGGATTATCCATTTGCGCATCGCCTCCTAGCCAGGCCGATGCCCCAACCCTGTTTGTATGTAATGCACGTAATGGCCACTGCGCAGCAGCGTACCGGGAACAGTCGTTCTAGCCGGGCGCTTGCCCTGTAGGCTTGGCCCGAGCTGCAACCACAGCACCTTGGCGCAAGCTCCGCGCTGGCCGGTCGGCTAGGTGGGCACCCCTGACAAACAGCGGGCGATAACCACCTGGCTTCTCTCGAAGAGGAGCGGGCGTCTTCGTTCGGGCACTGGCTTGTCACCTACTCTAAGGCAAGAAGTATCCGGCTGCCATCAGGCACTTGATCAGCTTCAGTGACTAACGTCCCCTGACGCTCATGCAGCCGCCCTGCCGCAAGTATGCTGAACCCTTGCAGCCGACCAGCTAGCTGCGGTACCGCATAGCCTCCTGCTGCCTATGTCAGCCCCGGGAGCTGCGCCATTTGGCTTTTCCTGCATCGTCTCTGCACGACTCACCGTCGGGCCGGCAAGTGCGCTGCCCCTGCTAGGTCTTTCTTCTTTTTCTTAATTAACGCTCTATTTATGAGTGTCGTAGTCAACGCACTTTCTTACGTGCATCCCGACGGCGAGATGCTGTTTCAGGACCTGCACCTGGCCGTTCCGCAGGGCGCCAAAGCATCTATTGTGGGTCTCAACGGTGCTGGCAAATCCACCCTGCTGCGCATCATTGCCGGGCGCGTGCCCCCGACGGCGGGCGAAGTGCTGCTGCCCGAAGTGCCCTACTACGTACCCCAGCACCTGGGCCAGTACGACGACTATTCCGTGGCGCAGGCTTTGGCCGTAGCCGATAAGCTGGAGGCGCTGGAGGCCATTCTCGCCGGCGACGCAGCTCCGGACCATTTCACGCGCTTAGACGAGGATTGGGGCATCGAGGAGCGCGTACAGGCTGCTTTGGCCGCTTGGCAGCTGACGCACCTTCAGCTCACGCAGCCCCTGCGCAGCCTGAGCGGGGGCGAAAAAACTAAGGTGTTTCTGGCCGGAGCCCTGATTCACGCGCCCGGTATCGTGCTGCTCGACGAGCCCTCCAACCACCTCGACGCTGACAGCCGCCGCTTGCTCTATGACTTCATCGACCGCAGCGGCGCCACATTGCTGGTCGTCAGCCACGACCAGGCGGTGCTGAACCGGGCAACGCTGACGCTGGAGCTGAGCCGGCACGGCCTCGACGTGTACGGCGGCAACTACGACTTCTACCGGGACCAGAAGCAGCAGCAAGTAGCCGCCCTGCAGGCTCAGCTCGACGACAAGGCCAAAACCCTGCATCAGACTCGGCAAAAAGCCCGCGACCTGGCCGAACAGCGCCACAAGCAGGAGGCCCGCGGCAAGGCTCAGGGCGCCAAAAAGGGTTTGCCGCGCATCGTGGCCGGCGCCCTCGGCAGCAAGGCCGAGCAAAGCTCCGCCCAGATGAAGGAAACGCAGCACGAGAAAATCAGCGGCCTGACCACCGGCCTGAGCCAGCTCCGCGCCCAGCTGCAGGAGCAGCAGGCCCTGAGGCTGGACCTGGGCCACTCGGCCCTGCACCGCGGCAAAGTGCTCGTCGACGCCCGCGCCATCAACGTGGCTTATGCCGAGCACCACCTCTGGCCGCAGCCGCTAACGGTGCAAATCCGCTCCGCCGCCCGGGTGCGGCTGGCCGGCCGCAACGGTGCGGGCAAGACCACGCTGCTGCGCGTGCTGACGGGGAGCTTGCCGCCCTCAGTAGGCAATATTTTCGTGGCCGCATTCGAGTATTTCTACATCGACCAGGACTACTCGCTGGTAGAGCCCGCGCTGACGGTGTTTGAGCAAGTGCAGCGCCACAACTCGCGCGGCCTGCTGGAGCACGAACTGAAGACGGTGCTGCATTACCAGCAATTTCCGCGGGAAAGCTGGGACCGGCCTTGTGCGGGGCTGAGCGGCGGGGAGAAAATGAAGCTGATTCTGGCCTGTCTGACCGTGCGCAACAACGCCCCCGATGTGCTGATCCTCGACGAGCCGACCAATAACCTCGACCTGCGCAGCCAGGAAGTATTAACGGCCGCCGTGCAAAGCTTCGGCGGCACGGTACTCGTCATTTCCCACGACCAGTACTTCGTTGATGCTATTGGAATAGATACCACAATCAATCTGGGATAGGGGTAGCCAGTCCGTAGCCAAGCAGCTACGGGCTGGCATTGCGTTGCTGTCACCCAATGTCAGTCTTAATTTGTTAAGGTGAAATATGTTGAACAACAGGGCTTTATGTTTGTTTTGCAACTTTTTGTGCGGCCTAGTGGAACTATTTCGGAAGGCTTTGGCACATCCGTTGCATCCCGGCTCCATACAGCTCATCTTCTAGCCATCAGTTCCTGTGAAAACTTCCTTATTCTTCTCTCTGCTAACGTCGGCTGCGCTACTGGGCGCCTGCTCCAAAGACAAGACCACAGACCCCGTGCCACAGCCTACTCCGGCGCCCGCGGTGGAGCAAGGCTACGTGCGCATCGTCAATAACCTGGCAGTACCCCCGAATAGCTCGGTGACGGCGGGGCCCATCCGCCTGCTGGTGGCCGGCAACGAGGTGGGGCCTACGGCTGCCGTTGGGGCAGCCGCTCCGTACCAAGCCGTGGCAGTAGGCTCGCCGGCTGTGCAGATCATGCTGCCCTACACCTCGGGTACGGGTTATGTGCAGCTGAATGCGCTGCCGGTAGCCAAGGACAAGCACTATTCCCTCTTCACTTGGAACGTCGGCACTTTCCATACGGCGAAGGCGGTGGAGGACCCTGTAGTACCCGCAGCCGCAGCCGGCAAAGCCTACATCCGCATCGTCAACATTACGGCCCAGGCTACGCCAGTCCGCATTGAAGAAGCCGGAGCGGCGGCTCCGCTCTACAGCGAAGTAAGCTGGGGAGCCGTCACCGGTTACCAGGCCGTCGACGCCCGTGCCTACGCGCTAAACGTGTCGCGCACCAACGGCACGCAGGCTCGTCTCTTTACCCAAACCGTCGCCCTCGCCTCCGGCAAGGCATACGCCCTGGTGCTGCGCGGCTCTACCGACGCCAGCGCCGCGCCCAGCGAGCGGGCAGCCTTTGACGTGGTAGTGGATGAGTAGCCAGCGCCGAGGTAGTCACCGGCAAAAGCCACAAGCATCAGCGCACTTTCTAGGCTGACTGATATCCTTAAACAACCGCAGCTGGTCATTACGGCGGGCCGCGGTTGTTTTCTTTTGAGCAAACTGCCGTGGAAAATGAGCTAGCCAATAGTTGTGCGCCGACGAAGCCAAGGCGGTCTGGTGGCAGTAAGCTGGATAAACTCAGGCGGGCCGGCCCACCGTCCAGCCCGCCCGCGGCGTTGACGGGCGGGGCGGCCCGGCTACCAACCCATCGGCCACGGCACCAGTGACAAAAGCGTAAATCCCTTTGTGAAGCAAATCGATGGTTTGCTCGTCGCGGGGCCAGGTCCAGGGCGGAGCACCCACCCCGGTGGCGTTTTCCAGGGTTTGGTCGTTGAGCAGGCGCAGGTTCAGGAACAGGAAGGAACCGACGGAGCCGCGCAGCACGCTGGCCGCCATAAGCCCGCGCACGGCCCCGAGCAAAATACCCTGTCCCCAGTGCATGGTGTGGTTAAGCGCCAGCCGCTGCTCATCGGGGCGGTGGGGCAGACCTAGTAGGCGCTCCAGGGTGTGCGCCGGCACGTAAGAGTTGGGCCGGCGTGTAAACCGTTGTTCTACTTTTTCGGCCAAGGTCATAGCTGCTACGCCCACCGCTCCTGCCACCAAGCCCCACAGAGCCGCCTGCATGTTCTTGTTCATCACTGCTCGAAATAAGTGCCTGCCCACCCAGGCATCCGACATAAATGGCCAGCAGCCCGCCCGACTTGGTGCAGTAGCTGTTTTGAGGCTTACGCGTAGCTGCCCAAGCCGTTTTGGCTGAGCTTCCCCGCCCACTGCTTTAGCCGCCCGAAATACGCTTGCCCCTTTGCCAAGTACAGCGGGGCTACGGAAGATGACTGATATTGAGCCTTTGGGCTCGGTGGAGAGGGTGTTCCAGCAGGTTTATTAATAGCTTTCAGGCATAAAAAAACCGCAGTAGCATAGCGCTACTGCGGTTTTGGTACTAACTGGCCGGTAGGTTATACCCACTTGTTGTCGAGCACAGCGCCGTTGGCGTTGATCTTGTTGGCCGAAATCGTCAGGCTCAGGATCATCGAGGTGTTCGTGTCGGCACCGCGGGCGTCAAACTGCTCCTGGTAGCTTACGCAGTAGGCTTCCTCGAAGGAAATTTCTTTCAGCGTCGAGTCCTGGTCGATGCGCTTGAAGGTAATCTTGCCGCTTTCGCGCTTGTACGGGTCCAGCATCCAGCTCGTCAGAGCGGCGCTGTCGGTCGATACGATGGTCACGTCGATGGTACCACCCTGTACTTTGGACGAGGGACGGCCTTTGTCGTCAATGGCCTGGTTGAACGAGTAGCTGCATTTTACTACTTCGCAGTCACCGCTGCCTGCGGCATTGAAGAAGGCGCTAAATGATGCCATGGTGGAAGGGTTAAGTTTGTTTGGGTATGGTTGAAAAAGGGACTCGGTACTCTCGTATTAAACTCCACTCGCAACAGTCTCCCCTACAAAATCTTCAGCCCTATTGCTGCTTGTATTCGGCGTTCCAGTCGCGGCCGGGGTTGTCCGGGTCGTCGCCCTTGGTGCCGTCGAGCGACACCAGGAACGTTTTGGCCGGGAAGTAAGGCACCATGTGGATGTCCAGCAGGATGCGGTCCTTCTGATTCGGGTCGCGCTCGAACTTCTTGATGGAAAACTTCTCAATCAGCTTGCCCGGGCCGGTGATGCTGTCCAGGAACCGCACAATCTGGCTCTGAATGTCCATGCGCACGTTGTGGTCCCAGTTTTCGAAGGCCCGGCGGTTCAGGAAGTCGATCAGCACCTTGGTCACGTAATCGAACACGCGCACCACGGAGTAAGTCTGCAGGCCGATGTTGTCGCCGTTGAAGAGCGTCTTGGCCGAGAAGGCCATCACGCGGCCGTACTCATTGACCATGGGCACCAGGCCCATTTTCTCCAGGTTGGCAATTTCCGTCTTGCGTAGCGGGAAACGCACGCCGTCCACCTCGTTGAGGGTGCCGTGCTTGCGGCCGGCCGTCACTTGCGAGGCCAGGGTGGTGTAGATGCGACCTGCCAAGGCGGTGGAAGGCGGCACAAACAAGTCTTCCTCTTCGCCTACTTCCTCCAGCTTGCCGCGGCCCACCAGCCAGTTGCAGGCCATGACCACGTTGGACTTGTGCGGCTCCGAGCCGGTGAGGTTGGCTTCCTCGAACAGCTCCAGCACGTCGTCGGGCGTGTCGTAGTGCTCGAAGTCGGTGATGAGCATCACCTTGTTCTTGTGGGCAATTTTAGCCCACTTGTCTAGCACCTTGTTGGAGCCCAGGTAGCCCGGCACCACCAGCAACGAGTAGTTGTCGCGCAGGTCGAGGCGGTCGTAGTTCTGCTCCAGCTCCCCCGACACGGCGTCAATGAAGGTGGTGTTGTCCAGATCCTGCAGCTGCTCTTTGTCGGCGTTGAGGATGGAGATGTTCTTGACCTCGTTCTGGTCGGTGTTGCGGTAGAAGAGGGTAACCGAGCGGTAGGCCTGCTCCAGGTCGTGGGTGGCGTCGAGGGCCAGCTTGAGGTTGTCGGTGAGCTGCTGCTGCGCCGATTCAATGCGGGCTTCGGCTTTCTCGACGGCTTCGGCGGCCGTTTCGGAGTTGCTGAGCAGCTCGTGCCACAGCGCCAGGCGCTTTTTCAGCTGCTGGCGGTCCTGCTTTTTGCTGTCCTCGGTCAGGAAGATCTTCTTGCGAGCCTTCTTTTCCGGGTTGAGGTTGGAGGCCCCGTCAATGGTGGTTTCGAGCAAGTCGAAGCCCCCAAATTTGGCTAGTGCCTGGGTGGTTTGCTCCAGCTGCGGGGCACGTTCCCGTTCGCGGGCATTGGCGGCGGAGGCGGAGTTCTGCTGTTCGGTTGCCATAGGCTGATTCCGTAGCGGTAGTAAAGCGTCGTAAACCGGGGCTTAGTCCAGTTCGTCCATCATGGCCTCCAGGGCCGCGAGAAAGGCAGCTTTGGTTTCGGCGTTTTCCAGGGCTGCTTTCAGGATTTTGTTGGATTTGAGTTGGCGCAGCAGCTTCTGCAGGTTGTCCGACTCGGTGTTCAAATCCTGCAGAAAACGGCTCTGCGCGATGATGCCCTGCTTGCCAAAGTCGCCCAGCGACTCGAACCGCAGCGTCTCGGACGTGACCGAGCCGTCCTCCTTCTCGAAGTCGACGCCGACTTCCGGCTTGTAATGCGCAAATACTGCTTCCGGCGTGCGCAGCCCCTCCACTACCTGCGGCCGCAGGGGCGGGTTGGCAGTGAGTTTTTGGATCAGCAGCGTGCGGTTGAGCGGGATGTCCGTTATGGCCTCCTGCGCATTGTCATTTTTGCGCTCCTGCCCGCCTATTCCGTAGGTATACATAAGGGGTGGTTGTGGCTAAGTTTGTAGTTGTCAATCGGTTGGCCGGTTGACAAGTGAGGCATTTCGGCCGTAAGGTAAAAGAAGTTTGCTAAGTACAAGTCAAGTTCGCTCCTCTTTTTGTCGGAACTCCGGCGCAATTGTCCGCTTTCTAGTTCGTGGAGCTATTCTCAGAGGCTTTAACGGATGAGCTGGCAAAAAAGATAGGTCAAAAGCTATTTTTTAGTCGATGAACCGATTTTTTGGCCTGTAGGTGAATGTTCGGCCCGGCATCTACTTTTGGATGGACGCGTACATTCCGCAGCTTTTGCATATTCACGCCATTCCTGCACTCCGGCTTGTTGATTTACGCTGCTATGGCTTACAACGACGAATTAAAGCGCGCCCTGCACATTGCCCAGGCTGTTGCTCACGAGTACCGCCACGAGTACTACGCTGCCCCCCACTTGCTGCAAGCCCTGCTGCACAACGAAATCGGGCTGGCCAGCTGGCTGGCGGTGGAGCTGGGCAAGGACATTCACTACCTGCGCGAATGGGCCGAAGTACGCATTGAAGGCGAGCCGAAATCCTCGCGCCCGCCGGAAATGCCCAACCCCGACGCCAAACTGAAGCCGGTGCTGGAAGTGGCCGACCTAGTGGCCCTGCAGCTCTCAAAGGAGCAAACCGACCCGCTCTGCGCCCTAGCGGCCCTGCTGCGGCCGGGCCTGGTATTTACCGAGCAACAGCTTAAGTCGCTACCACTTACCCAGCGCGAAGTGATGGAGGCGGCCGAAGTCGACACCAAGCAGCCGGTAGCCGTGGGCGCCGATGGGCAGGCCAGCACGCCGCTGGCCGACCGCGCCGCGCCGGGCGGTAAAGCCGGGGCGCTAGCCACGTACTGCGTCGATAAGACCGCGCAGGCGGCGGCCGGCAAGCTGGACCCCATTGTGGGGCGCGACCGGGAAACGCGGCAGATGGCGGAAATCCTGGGCCGGCGCACCAAGCCCAACGTGCTGCTGGTGGGCGAGCCGGGCGTGGGCAAATCGGCGCTGGTGGAGGGCTTTGCCCAGCAGATTGCCCGGCAGCAGGTGCCCACGCACTTGCAGCAGGTGGTATTGTTCGAGCTGGATTTAGGCACCTTGGTAGCCGGGGCGTCCTATAAGGGCGAAGTGGAGGACCGCATTAAGAGCGTGCTGACGGAAATCAAGCAGTACACCCGCGCCATCCTCTTCATCGACGAAATTCACGTGCTGCTTGACCCCAAAGGCTCGGCCGGCGCCGGCATTGCGCAGCTGCTCAAGCCCGAGCTGGCGCGCGGCGAAATCACCGTTATTGGGGCCACTACCGGCGACGAATACCGGCAGTACATTGAGGCCGACGAGGCCTTTAACCGCCGCTTCGAGGTGCTACGGGTGGAAGAGCCCAGCGTGGTGGTGGCCGAGCGCATGCTCGAAAGCGTGCTGCCGCACTACGCGGCCCACCACGGCTTGCAGGTAGGGGAGGGCACCGTGAGCGAGGCGGTGCGCCTGGCCAAGCGCTACCTCAAGGACCGGCAGCTGCCCGATTCGGCCATTGACCTGCTCGACCGCACCATGGCCGCCATCCGCATGCTCGACAGCCACGCCGCAGCCGAGTTGGAACGCCTGCAAACGGAGTTTGAAGCCCTGGCGGTGCGAGGCCAGGAGCTAAACGAAGCCGACTACCTCAAGGAGCTGCGCTGGTTTCTGTACCAAGTGCAGAACCAGGTCAGCCACCTCTGGCTCAACCAGCTCGACCAGGAGCAGCAGCCCGAGGCGCTGGAAACCTCGGAGGCGCTGGAAAGCTACATCCGCGAGCTACTGACGGCCGTGGTGGGTTTGTCGGGCACGAAGAAGGAAAGCGTGGAGCGCGCCGACGTGGCCGCCGTGGTATCGGGCAAGACCGGCATCCCGCTGGGCAAGCTGCAAAGCAACGAGCGGGACAAGCTGCTGAGTATGGACCAGATTCTGCAACGGCGCGTGGTAGGCCAGGACCACGCCGTGAAGGCCCTTTGCGAGGCTATTCTGGAGTCGCGCTCGGGGTTGATCAAGGCCGGGCAGCCCATCGGCTCGTTTTTCCTGCTCGGGCCCACCGGCACCGGCAAAACCGAGCTGGCCAAGTCGCTGGCCGACTTTCTATTCAACGACGAGTCGTTCCTGATTCGGTTTGACATGTCGGAGTTCAAGGAAGAGCACTCGGCCGCGCTGCTTTACGGGGCGCCTCCCGGCTACGTGGGCTACGAGGAAGGTGGCCTACTCGTGAACAAGATTCGCGAGAAGCCTTATTCCGTGGTGCTCTTCGATGAAATCGAAAAGGCCCACAACTCGGTGTTCGACATCTTCCTGCAAATCCTCGACGAAGGCCGCTTGCACGACCGGTTGGGCCGCGAGGGGGACTTCTCCAACGCTGTTATCCTGTTCACTTCCAACATCGGCAGCGAGCAGATCATCAAGTCGTTCGGCGAAGGGCAGATTCCGGCCACCAACGCGCTAATGGACCTCATGAGCCGGCACTTCCGCCCCGAGTTTCTGGCCCGCCTGACGGAAATCGTGCCTTTCGCGCCCATTTCCGAGGACAACGTGGTGCGCATCTTCGACATTCACCTGCGGCCCTTGCAGGAACAGCTTCAGCGCCAGGGCATCACGCTGGAACTGTCGGAGGAGGCGCGCACGCACTTGGCTTTGTCGGGCTTTACGCCGCGCTACGGGGCGCGTCCCATCAAGGGCGTTATCCGGCAGCAGCTGCGCCGGCCCATTTCGCGGATGATTATTGCCGGCGAAGTGGGCAAGGGCTCGGTTATTTCGCTGAGCAAAGAGCCCGAGGCCGAAGACGTAACGTGGCAAGTGCAGCAGGCGGCGCCGGTAACGGAAGAAGCCGAATCTTAAGCTGCGGATAATTCGGATACGCAAGCGCCGCGCTGGTCAAGCCCTCAAAGCTCGATCGGTGCGGCGCTTGTCGCGTAGGTCTTGGTGATGTTATCAGCAATAGGTTTGTTCGCGCCGCCGCGGGCTGGGAGTTGAATCCCGCTGATCCACCCGGGCCCCGGTAACTTTGGCGCGGTGGACCACAAGCTGCGTTAGGGCTGTGTGTCCCAAGCTCCAGGCCAAGCCATTCCATGCCTGCTTACTTCCAGCGCCCATCCTTTTACCGCGTTACATGAGTCGATTTGACCGCGTGGCGGCCATTTTAATCCAGTTGCAGGCCAAGCGCACAGTGAGCGGGCCCGCTTTGGCCGAGCAGTTTGGCGTGAGCCTGCGCACGGTCTACCGCGACCTGCGCACCTTGGAAGAAGCCGGGGTGCCCCTGCACGGTGCCCCGGGCGTCGGGTATTCCTTGGTCGACGGCTACCGGCTGCCGCCCGTCATGTTTACCCGCGAAGAGGCCACCGCCCTGCTCACGGCCGAAAAGCTGGCCAGCCGGCTCACCGACGAGCCCACGGCCCGCCTCAGCGGGGCCGCAATGGATAAGCTGCGCGCCGTGCTGCGCCGCTCCGACCGGGACCACCTCGAAACCCTTGCCCCGCACATTCACGTGCTGGGCCCCCGCGACCCGGCCGTTACCGCTAATGCCTACTACCAGCAGTTGGTCACAGCTGTGGCCACGCGCCGTGTGGTGCACCTGCACTACCAGGCCGCCGACTCCGTCGTCCCCTCCACGCGCGACATCGAGCCCGTCGGGCTGTACCTGAGCCGGGTGTGGCACGTGGTGGCGTATTGCCGGCTGCGGCAGACCTTCCGAGATTTTCGCCTCGACCGCATCCAGCACCTGGAGCTGCGGACGGAAGTCTACACCCCGCGCCCCAAAAACTTGCAGCAGCACTGGGCCGCCGAGGCCAAGCGCCGGCCCCGGGAAAAGGTCGTGCTTCGCTTTCAGCCGGCGGCGGTCCTGCCGGCCTCGGCCCAGCACCTGCAGGATACCAAGTACCAGTACGGCTGGGCCCAAGAGCAGCCGCTGGCGGACGGCAGCCTGGAAATGACCTTCTTAATCGGCGACTTGCCCTACCTGGCTACTTGGCTGCTGCCCTACGCCGAGGCTATTGCCGTCGTTGAACCACCCGAACTGCAGGAGCATCTGCGTGAACTGGCTCAGCGCGTGTACAACTTTTTTTGCGCCCCCAAAACATGCTGACATGATGCTGTCAGCAAGGGGGAGGAACCTTTGGATCATTCTAGTAATTCAAACTTCCTACAACCCCAAATGGAAAAGCGCACCGTAGACCCCTGGAAATGGGGCGAGCAAACCAATTCGGTCCAAGCCGTTGAAATCAAGCAGCCCGCCGGCACGCTTTATTGTTCCGGCCTGGTTGCCATCGATGCAGCGGGCCAGCCCAGCACGGCCGACATGCGTAGCCAGCTGCAGCAAACCTTCCAGAATCTGGAGCAACTAATCGGCCAAGCAGGGTACGAGTGCCAAGGCATCGTGCGGCTGAACGTGTACACCACTTCCGTAGTGGAGTTCTTTACGAGCTGCACGGATATCTACCAGGCCTGGCTTACCCGCCACGGCGTGAAGCAAGCCACGACGCTGCTGGAAGTGCAGGGCCTGTTTGCTGGCTTGACCGTGGAGCTAGAAGCCACCGTGGTGAAATAAGCGGCTCGGTCGTCGGGCCACGCCAAGAGGTGATTCGCCGCCGGCCTTAGCGTGGCCTAGGGTGCGCCACCTGACCGGCTAGGTCAGGTGGCGCAAGCTATTGGCTCAGCGTGTTGGCAAGTCCGTCTTATCCGGCCAGCGTGGGCAGCAGGTTGACTTCGTAGGGCAGGTTCATGGCTGATTGGCCAGCCAGCGTGACCTGCAGCTCAGCGGCGGCGCGTTGCCACTCCGGGGCGCTCAGGCGGCTGTCGGTAGCGGGGGTGAGCAGCACGCGGATGCAGCGCACAAAGCCCGCGCCGGGCGTGGTGCCCGTGCGGAAGCCTTTCTCTACCTGAACCTGCGCCAGCTGACTTCCCAGCTCGGCCCAGCAGGCGGCTTTGATGTCTTCGAGCGTGACGATGCGGTTGCGGCTGAGCAGGTTTTTGCGTAGGGCATGCACCCGCTCCTCGGGCCGCGGCCGTTCCTGTCCGCCGCTGGTGGTGGTGAGCAGTTGTACCTCGTCGATAAACTGCCCGTCGTAGACCTGCAGGCGGGCGCCGGGTGGCAGGCGGTTGCCGGCTTCCCCGTCGCTCGACCAGTACTCCAGGTACACGCTGTCGTTCACGTCGCGGGGGCGCAGCAGCAGGTAGGGCGGCGGGTTCTTGCTCATCGCCGACTGGTTGAGGCGCTCCTCCAGGCGGGCCAGGTTCTGGTTCAGCTCGCGCAGGGTGGCCGAAATGAAGTCGGAGCCGGCGGCGGCAAAGGCCCGGCTTTCGTCGCGCAGCATCTCGAGCAACTCTTCCAGCGCCTCGCGGCCGTTGCGCGTGTCGAAGCGGCCCACGCCGTGGCTGCGCAGCGTATAAGTGTCCGTTTCGCCGCCGTGCAGGCCGGTGAGCGAGGTGGAGCGGTACACCACGTTGCTCAGGCTGTACACCTCGCGCATGGCCAGAAACGGCTCCTCGGCTTCGAGCGGGAAGATGTTCAGGGCCTGCTGCAGGCGGTAGAGGCGCTTGTTGAGGCGGCGGTTGAGCACCGGAAAGCAGTTGAGGGCGCACACCACCTTGCTCAGCGCTTCCACCGGCAAGGCATGCGAAAAGCGCAACTCCAGCCACACCAGCGGCTGCGTGAGGCTCTGCAGCTCATCGGCCGAAAGTTGCTGGGCCAGCGCCGGGGGGTAGGGCTGGGGCAGGTAGCTGGCCAGCGAAGCGCCGGGACTATTCTGAATGCGCACGAATTGGGGACTGTACAGCTCGCTCACATGCTGCTCGACGCGCTGCAGGAAGTCGTATTCCTGGTGCAGAAACACGCCGTCAGTCCCGGCCCCGGAGCTGCCGGGTAGGCCCAGCGTCACGCTCAGGTTTTGCTCGCCGAGGCGCCAGGCGTCGCCGGGCAGAAAGGCCGCGTACGTATCGCGCCGGGGCTCGTTGGGCCAGTCGAAGTAAAAGGCCACGTCGGCCAGGGACGTGACTTCCGGAGCCAGCTCCAGGCCAATCCATAAGCGGCGGTGCTCCACGGGCGCGGGGCGGGCGGCCTGCGTCACGAGGTGCTTTTGCTGATTGCCCGCCAGCTGCCACACGGCCGTGTCGGTGGCCAAGTAGCGCACGGCGCCGCTCACCAGGGGCGTGGGCTGCAAAGGCGAAAAGAACACCGGGCGGGCCGTAATCTGGCGCCCGGCGCCGGGCCGCTGGTAGATAAACTGCGCGTCGGCCGGCAGCAGCGTGCGCGGCTCGCGGGGCTGCGCCTGGGCAATGGCGTGGGCCGGGCGCGGGGCGTCCACTACGTCGGGGTTCAGCAGCCCGGCCAGCCGGTCGACGATGCGGTGCTGGGTGTTGCCGATTTCCTGGCCGATTTTCTCCAGCTCCACGGCGCAGGCTTCCAGCAGCAGCTGCACCAGCGGGTCGAAGCCCTCCAGGTCGGCATCGCCGTAGCCCCACAACTCAGCGGCCTTGTGCGTCAGGCGGCTTTTGATGGTGGCTTTGCTAAAGTCTTCGGGCGGCTGGGGCATGGTAGAATTGGGATAGTGAGACATGAGAAGTGAGACGGACGTCTACTTTCATGGCGGGTAGGAAAAAGACGAGATGTTAGACGGACGACCTCGTGGAACGATTCGCCTGCCTCACCTCTCCCTACTCAGGTCTAATTTAAGACACGGCCAGCGGGGCCACGAACAGGTCCGCCTTGAAGCCGAACGGCTCGTTGGTGCGCGGCAGTACGGCCCGCACGGTTACCTCCAGTCGCTTGCGGATGCGTTGGTGCACGCCTTTCAGCTCGAAGTCCTCCACGGCTACGGCTACCTTGATCTGCTCCAGGCGCGGCTCGTTGCGGCGAATGGCTTCCTCCACGGAGCGCTGTACCGTGTCCTTCCAGCGCATGTTGGTCATGGCCTCAAAGTCCTGTTCCCAGACCACGCACCCGAAGGTCGGGTCGAAGCGCGACTCGCCGAAGTAGGTGGTCAGCATCAGGTACAGGTGCTGGGCAATGGACTCCTGCTCGGAGCAGCGGGCCAGGGGCCGCCGTTGCAGCAGGGCCTCAAAATCGAGGGGAAGGCGGTAGTACTGGTCGCTCATAGCTCGGATTGGTAGGGGCGTCGGCCCACTGGGCGGGTGGCAGGCTTAGCGGAACAGGCCGCGCCGGCGGCCCAGCTCCTTGTCGATGGAGTCAATCATTTTCTCCACGCTGGCCTTCATGTCCTCGGTGCTCGGGTTCTGCAGAATGGCCACGAAGCCCTTGCGCGATTGTTCCAGCATTTCGGTGCGCTGTTCGCGGCTCAGGCCGCTGGCGCGTAGGCGCAGGCAGTCGGCGTTGGCAAAGGCCACCTGATCGGAGAGCAGGGCAATCTGCGACTGGCTTTCCTGCAGGCGCACCTGCATTTCGGCCGTGCGGCCGCTGCTGCGGCCCCCGCCACCGCCTCCGCCGCCACCCCCACCGGCAGAGGCCATGGGCATGGGCGCCGGGCGGTTGGCCGCGGCAGCCTGGTAGGTGGCCAGCATCTGCTTGGTCTGGGCTAGCTCGGCGGCCATTTGCTCCTTGTCCGATACGTCGATGCCTTTCCGGTCGAGGGACTGGCGCAGGAAGTCGATGGTGCTGCGGTTGTTGCGGAACAGGTCGAAGTCGCGCAGTACGTTCTGGGCAATGCGCTTGTTGTCCATCACCTTCATCTTGACCGAGTCGCTGCGGACTTCGTTCAGGGTCACGGCAATGGCATTGAGGTAGTCCTGGCTGCGCTTGTTCAGCTCGCCCACCACCAGGTCATTGCTTTCGGCGCGCAGCTGCCGGTCGGTGGCGTCGATGCGCTGCAGATGGCGGGTGAGCGTGTCCATCTGGGCCAGCAGGCGGCGCTGCTCGGTGCGCGTCTGGTCCAGCTCCTGCTTCAGGCGCGCGTTTTCATCGGCCACGGTGCCGTCGGAGAGCAGGAAGTACACGGCGACAACCGGAATGGCTACGGCCAGCAGGTACAGGAGCGCAAATTTCCACAGACTGGCCGTTCGTTCGGCGTGGTTCAGGGGCTTCATGCAGAGGTGGGGAATAGCAGGTCAGGCGGCGCTTAGGACTGGAAGGGGTTCCAGCGCAGCACGGGGCGGTCGGGCGCGGCGTCGTTGGCCACGGGATTTTCGTTGATGAAGCTTTTCCAGCCTTCCTTATTCTTGCCGATGAATTCGAGCTGGCTGAGCTGGCGGAAGATGGCGTACACCATCTGCCACAGCGCGTACTGCTGGCCCAGCAGCTCGTGCACGTGCAGGGGCTCGTAGCGCATGGTCACGGCGTCGGTCAGGCCGTTGAGCAGGGTAGCCGGGGCGGTTTCCGTCCACTGCTCGCAGTACTTCAGCAGCTCTTCGCGCTCGGCTTCGGTCAGGCAGAACAGAGCCGACTGCAGGTGCTTGGCCAGGCGCATCAGCGTGCCGAGTAGCTGTACCGGTGGCTGCTCGGCGGCCGTTAGGTGCAGGGCAGGCAAGTGCTCGGCCAGGGCAAAGAGCAGGCGCTCCGTAACGCCCTGTACCAAGTCGCTGAGGTGGTTTTTCTTGTCGGCGCGCAGCTTCACCTTGTACAGCACGCGGAAGGCCTCGGCTTCGATTTCCTGCAGCTGGTGCTCCAGCTGGTGCAGCCACTTCAGCAGGCTGGGGTGGCTAACCAGGGCCGTGCTCGGCGGAATAAACTGCGGCACCGGCCGCAGCGCGCCCTCGGCGTAAACCAGCTCGCCCACCACCAGGTGAAAGGAGCTTACCGAGCCGCCGGCCAGCTGCTGGCTGGGCACTACGCTGAGCTTGTATTCGGGCAGGGTGTAGGGATGGCGGGGTGGAATTTCCTCCGGGGCCGGCAGGCCCGTGGGCACCCGCACGTACGGATTCACCGACACCACCACGCTCAGGCGCAGCTGCTCGGTAGCCGTAAGGTTGAAATCGGTCAGCAACTGGGCCAGGCTGCTGCGGTACGTCAGCGGCTCGGTGCCGCCGGTCAGCTCGATGCGCGCGCCGCCGGCCGTGACGGCCCGGCAGTGCGTGAGCCGGGCCAGGATACCCTGCTGCTGGTCGACGGTGAGCTGGAGCTCGAAGGAGGAAAGACCGTGCGGATCGGAGGGGAGCAGGCCGTAGCGGTGCGCACTCAGGCCCAGGGCCGTGGCGTCGCGCAGGTGTTCGGTGGTGAATTGCTCCAGCTCGGTGAAGTGGCGGCGGGAGATTTTCATCCCGTCGATCCAGTTGACGGGATGGTGTTTGATTTCAGGGAGCATGGTGAGGCGGAGAAGAGCGAAGGAGCCAGGCTACGTGGCAGGTAGCTGGCTCAGCTGCGGCAAAATAACTAAGCCCGGCCGATTGGCAGCGGTGCCGGGCTGTGGGGCCTAAACCGCCGGGGCCACCCGGCGGGCTACGATGATGCTGCCCTGGGTCAGAAAATTGTCGCGGAAGGTATGATCGGGGTCGTAGTAGCGGCGGCGTTTCCACCAGGGCGTTTTGGCGTAGAACAGCCAGCCGTAGGGCCGGCCCTGGTCGTCGACGTACTGCAGGGCCTGGTCGGGCTTGAGCACGTTGTAATCGGTGAGGAAGATGTGGAATAAGTCCCCGAAGCGCATTTCGTAGGGCGCCTTGGACGAAAAATCGTGGTAGAGCGCCTCGCCGAAGCGGCGCGACATCCAGAAGTGCACCACCATGAACTGGTTCAGGTCCATGCGCGCCAAGTCGGGCGTGGGGGCATTGGCGCGGTAATACCAGAGCTTAAACTCCGGCGTGGGCACGGCCTGCCAGGCGCGCCAGGCCTGGCGCAGAAAGTACGGTAGCACGAAGGGAACGGCGGCCAGCACGTAATCGAGGCTGGAGCCGGGCGGGGTAAGGCGCGGCAGCCAGCTGGCCAGGGCTATGCCGAAGGCGCCGGCCAGCAGCCCCACCAGGCACATCACCGCGCCGTGGGTCAGGTTTTCGGCGTCGTACCACGGCAGCCAGCGCTCCACGGCTTCCAGGTGGGCCAGGCCCAGCAGCAGGGCGGCCACTTGCACCAGCGCGAAGGTGAGCTTGTAGGTCAGCGGGCTGTAAGCGGCCCCGAGCCCGACCAGGGTAAACATCAGCACGGCTACTACCAAATAAAGCAGCATGCTCATGACGGAGGGGTTGCCTTGGATTTTCGACCGAGCGTTGGACAACCCCGTGTTGACCGCGCTGCGGGCTTCAGACTGCGGATTGGGAGTAAACATACAAGCGTTAAGTTGGGAACGGGCCGGGGTAGAAAGCGGCTTTCCGTGCCGGAAATACGAGTTTTTCCCGCATCTTGGCGAAGCTCCACCGGAAATTGCTCGCCAAAGTCCACCGTTTCAGGCTAAAGGCAAAGACCTGCGGGCGCCAAGCCGCGTAAGAACCCGGCGTTAAGATGCCAGAAAAACGCTAGTATGCCAATTCAGTCCGCCGAAAGCTCCTGGGCTTACCGCCACGCCGAGGTGCTGGTGCAGCCGGCCGCCGTGCCCTCGGGCGCCGGGGCCGGCGCCTCGCCCGATACCTCCCTTCCAGCCCTGCACCGCTTGCTGCGCCACCTGCGCCGGCAGCCCCTGGACCTGCGTGTGGAGGTGGTGCTGGCCGATTTGCTGGCCCACGGCTACCGCTTCGACGACTTCGTGGTGCGGCCCGTCAGCCTGTTTGCCCGCCGCTACCGCCGCGACATCGGTGCCACCAAGGAGGAGCACCTCGACCGGTGGACACCCGCCCGCCTGCACATCGACGTGCACCGCGAAGGGCTGTACGACGCCTTGCCGCAGGAGCTGTTTCACCACAACCCCGACCCCACGCCGCGCCACACGGTGCCGCTGATGGTGGAGGACATTCAGCAGCAGCGGCGCAAGGAAAAATCCGCCCGGCGCTTTTTCCTGCCCTTCGAGCAGGAATTCTACCGCTTTCGGGTGCGGCTGGAGCAGGAGGAGCGGCGCTACATGACCAACCTCTCGGCCCAGTGGTACAACCAGCTGCTGGCCCACTTCTGGGGGCTGGAAGGCCAGCTGCCCGCGCCGCAGCTCACCACCCTGCTCTACCTGCTGCCGCTGGCCCACCGCATCACCGGCGACCTGCACCTGACGCAGCTCTGCTACGAAAGCGTACTGGGTACGCCCGTGCGCCTGCGCACCGTGGCCCCGCTACGCTTTCCGGCGCCCGAAGCCGGCGCTTCCTCCGAAGGCGGGGGCGGCGGACTGACCCTGGGCCGGGTAGAGCTGGGGCGCGACTTCGTACTCGGCGGCGAGTACCAGGAAACGCTGCCGGCCCTGGAAATCAGCATTGAGGGCCTGACGGCGTCCGGGCTGGAAAGCTACCTGGCCGACAGCTGGCAAGCGCGCGCCCTGCAGCTGCTGGGCCAGTATTTCGTGGCGTTCGAGACGGACATCGTGTACCGCTACGAAGTGGTGCAGGAACAGCCCGAGTTTGTGCTCGGCCCCGAGGGCGCCGAAACGGCCGTGCTCGGCTACACCACGGCGGGTATCTGAGGCAGAGGAACCGGAGTAGGTCAGCTAGGGTTTGCGCGGCTGGCTGCCTAATAGACCAGTAGCGTACCGGCGCTGAAGTCCATGGCCCGGCAGCCGGACTCTTCCGGCGCCTCGCCTTCCCAGCCGCAGGGAACGTGGCCGGCCTCGTACAGGGGCAGGAACCGTTGAAACGTGATGGGTACGCGGGCATCAAGCTGCGAATAATGGTTTTCCATGCACAGGCCCAGGAAAATCCATTGGCAATCGTGCGCAAACGGCAGCGGCTCAAGGTCATTGGCCGTGGCAAAGCGCTGCGCCAGCGGCGGCAGAAACTGCAGTTCCTGCTTGTAGGCGTCGACCAGCGTGTTCCAATTCTGGTACTGCCTGTTATGCTTGAGGTGCAAGAAAACGGTTAGGCGGTTTTGGGCCTCCAGCGTGAAATTTTCCCAGACCACGGCGCCCAACGCTTGGTTGACGGCAAGCGGCGTCTGCAGCATCTTGTAGGCGAATGGCAAATGCAAAGTCAGCGGCTGGCCGCAGCACGCAAACAGCGGCAATTGCTTCAGGCGGTCAACAAACCCGTGGTCGAGGGTGGAAAACGGACTTCTATTCATCATTGCTACGCCGCGCCAGTCCGCGGCGGCTTCAGTCTGGCAGGTTTTGCTCGATCAGTTCCTGAAACGTAGCAGCCAGCACGTCTTCCTGCTCGCAGTCGTGGTAAAACACGACAACCAGACCTTGCGCATTGATGATAATCGGGTCGCCGCTGCCCGTCATCGAAACGACGTAGCTACGCTCCAGCACCGGCCACCGGTCCTGCGGGCGGTAGGCGGCCCGCAAGTCCAGCGTCAGGCCGACGACCGTCGTGTCGGGGAGCATGGCGCAGTTGTTGAAGCCGTACACCGGCACGCCGACGTAGCTGCCGCCAAACAGCGCCATAAACTGCCGGTAATCTGCCTCGAACCGGACGCCTAGTCCCTGCTCGGCGCCAGCAAGCTGCGCCTCGGTGGCCGGCTGGCCGCCAAACAACTTATGCTGCGCCAGAAAGCGCCTCAGCCGCGTTATCAGCTCGGCTTTCATAGGCAGACGCGGCAAGCGGCGGAAACCAGCACTGCCGAGTGCCCATACTGCACGGTCAAGCGTCTACGCATTATCGAAGCAGCCCAGGTAGGTCAGGTCGTTGTAGCGCCGCGCGGGGTCTGGCACGACCAGCCCGGCGTACTCGTAGTAGAACATGGCATTGGCCGCCGTGAGGCCCACTTCCTGGCACCGCGCCTGAATCTGCCCAATGGACCGTGGCGAAGTCGGAATTTCATCGATGGCCGTTGCCAGACTATCGTCCTCCTCGTTGTAGTACACCCCGATCAGGTCGTCATCGTACCAGGCGAGCTGCAGGTCGTGGTCGAACTGACTGGCCCCGTGGCCCTGGTCGTGGCCGGCGGGGCTACCGTCGAAGTAGCGCGCAAATTCTTCCCGGCTCTGGGCGGTTTTGCCGAGCCAGACATGAATTTTGGTGGTGACGTTGTAAGTGCTCATGCCGTCAAGGAACTACGGTACTTGTCAGCTGAAGTCAACAGCTGGCCTCCGGTAGCTGGCCTCCCGAAACTGGTTGCTACGGCAAGCCGGCGCAGGGGCAGCTGGGCTAGACCGCGTTGAACGGAAACCTGCTGAACAATCCCTGCTGGATACGTTCCACCTGCTCCACCAAATTCGCCCGGTAGTCAGGTTTCAGCGTGAAGTCGCGGTTGAAAGCGGCCGGATTTGTTTCGTTTAGTGCGTCGAACTGCCGCCAAAGGTCCGCTAGTACCACCCAGTCTTCGAGCGTGATATCCAAGCTGACCACGTTTTCCGGGCGGTAATCTTCTTGGTTGTGGTCGTAGAAGCCCACATTGTTGCGCGTCCGGTCCAGCAGCCAAAAATCTCCCTGCCCGCTGTAGGCAAACACCACCCATTGATCAGCGAAACTGCCGGGCGTGCTGGCCACGTCCTGTGTTTGCTCGGCGGCTACCTCCGGCTCCAGCAGCTGAAAGTCGTCGGCCAATGCGGCGCCCGCCAGGTTCCGCAGCAGCGGGCCGGCATAATCCGGCAGGCCGGCGGTGTCGGAAGTGGCGTTGGTGCTGTGTTCCGCCAGAATAGCGGCGTAATCACGCTTTTGAAAGTAGTCCATGAGAAGGATGGGGGTTAGCAGGGAGGCGAGGTTCGTTTGCGGGCCCGGTTACCGGAAATACCCGCCCGGTCGGCAATGTCGTCCAAGTGCTGCTCAATCATGCGCCGGGCCTGGCGTTTCGAGCCGCCAGCCAGCGTTGCCTGATTCTTGGCCAGCCACTCGCGCCAGTGAGCATTCCATTCCTGGCCCAGCGGGCTGCCTTTGGTATGAATACCGTGGGGGCGCAGAATGTGCTGCTGCGGGGTCAAATCAAAGAAATATTTCCCGTTGTTGACTTTGATGTTCGCGAGCTTTTTGAAGTCCCCGGCCAGTTGCTCGGGCAAGCCGTGGTGCACCTGCCCGGTGGACTTAGTGCCGCTGTACTGCGTCCAGATCCTGCGGAGCGTGCTGGTGGGCGTCTTGGCCAGGCCAAACGGGTCCAGCCACACCAGCGGATCGGCTACGTAGCCGTACAGCTCCAGGCCGCCAGCCAGCCGGATGGGGTCCTGGCTGATGTAGAGGCCGGCCGCCGGGTCGTAGTAGCGGAAGCGGTTGTAGTAGAGGCCCGTTTCGACGTCTTCGTACTGCCCTTGGTAGCGGAACGGGCAAGCGCCAGCCTGACCGGCCGCGCCCGGCCGAACGCGGCCATAGGTATCCAGCTCGGCCTGCCAGGTCAGGCGGCCATCGGGCTCGTACATCTCCAGCGGCGTGCCTTGGTAGTCGCATACGATACCTTGGGAGGCGGCACCCTGCAGCTTGGCCACCGGGGCAAAGGAGTCTTCCTCGAACAGCCACGTCACCAGGTCAGCTTCCGGACGGGCGGCGGTTTCCGGCTCCGTCCACTCGTGCAGCGGCTGGTCGCCGTTCCACACCCAGCGCGTGAGCTGCTGCCGGTACGATTTGCTGACGCGGCGGCCCAGCGCATCGTAGGCAAAGCGCACCTGCTCCCCGTCGGGGCGCAGCACTTCGGTCAGGTAGCCGGCGCCGTTCCACTGGTAGGTCCATTCCTCGCCCGCCGCCGTCACTTTCCGCTGCAGATTGCCGGTCGCGTCGTACTCGTAGCGCGTGCCTCCGGCTTCCAGCAGCTGCCCAGCCGGGCCGTAGCGCCGGTCCAGGGCGCTGGCGCCGGCGAAGAGGTTGCCCACCGCGTCGGCGTAGCGGCGTTGCTGAGTGCCGTCGGCAAAGGTGGCCGCCGTCAGGTGGCCCCGGGCATCGTGCCCGAAGCGCGTGAGCCCACTGCGGCTGTCCTGAATCTGGGCCAGGCGGTCGGCGGGCTGCCAGCCGTAGCTGCGCACCCGTTCGGGGCTTCCCGGCCCCGTGCCGATGCGCTGCTCCGTGGGGCGGCCCAGCGCGTCGTGCTTCCAGCGGCTGCGCACCCGGCTGAACGTGCGTTGCAGCTCCAGGCCCTGCGCGTCGCGCTCAAACCGTACCTGCCAGCGGTTGGCTTCGATGCGCGCCAGGTGGCCACCGGCATCGTGGTCGAAGCGCACGTCGGCGCCGAGCGTGGACTGCAGGCGCACGCGGCGTCCCGGCGCGTCGTAGCTGCTGCTGACCGCGTGCGGGCCTTGGGTTTCGGTGAGCACGCGCCCCAGCACGTCGCGCTCAAACTGCACCGTGCCCCACTGATTGGTGGCTTCGAGCAGGTGCCCGTCGGGGCGGTAGCGGAACGTTTCCCGGCTGCCGTCGGCGTGGGTGACTTCCTCGATGCGGCCGGCGCGGTCATACGCGTAGCGAGTACGCTGGCCCGAGGGCAGCAGCAGCTCCACCACGTGGCCACCGGCGTCGCGCAGGTAGCGGTGGGTGCTCCCGTCGAAGCTGGTTTCGCTGAGCACGTCGCCCACGGGGTCCAGCTCGAACCGGTACGTGAGCCCGTGCTCATTGACGACGGCGCGCAGGCGCTGCTCGGAGTCGTACAGCAGCTCGACGGCCGTACCGGCCTCCACGCGGCGAATCAGCCGGCCCATGCCCTGGTAGACGTAGCGCACGTCCTGGTGCCGGTCGTGGTAATGTACCACGTTGTCGAACGCGTCGTAGGTAAGCGTGCGCACGTTGCCATCGGGCTCGTACACCTTCACCGGGCGGCCGAGCAGGTCGTATTCCTGCCATTGCACGTTGCCCCGCGCGTCGGTGGTTTTGAGCGCCCGGCCCCAGCCGTCGTACAGCCAACGGGTGCGCTGGCCAGCGGGGGTGTACTCTTCCACCAGGTTGCCGGCATCGTCGTAGCGCCGCTCCCCGGGCTGCGGGCCGGCATCGGCGATTCGCCGCAGCAGGCCGTGCTCGTAGGTGTAGCGCGTTACGTTGCCCAGTGGGTCGGTGCTTTCGAGCAGGTTGCCCGCGGCGTCGTAACGCCACTGCCACTCGCCCCCGGCGGCATCGGTTGCGGCCACGGGCCGGTCGGCCGCGTCGTAGCTGAATTGCAGAGCCGCGCCATCGGCCTTGGTCAGCTGAATGGTGTTGCCGCGCTCATCGTACTGAAAGAGCGTCTGATTGCCCAGCGCGTCGGTTTCGCTCAGCAGCTCGTTGTACTCGTTGTACGCGGTGAGCGTCACCCCGCCGCGGGCGTCGATGGTTTCTTCCACCAGCCCGTTTTCGTTGCCGACGTAGGTGGTGGCGTGGCCCAGCGAGTCGGTGACGACGGTGCGGTGGGCGTCCACGTCGTAGCGCAGCTGGTGGTCGTAGATGCCACCGTCGCCCCAGGTGCGCACGCAGCGCGCCTCAGGGCCGCTGCCCTCGTACTGGAAGTAGAAGTTCAGGCCGTGCTTGAACGTTTCCTGCACCAGCAGGCGGTTGTCGTAGCGGTAGTGGGCGGCCTGCCCGAGGGCATCCAGGGCGCTGACCAGCTCGCCGCGGCGGTTGTAGCGGTACTCCACCAGCCGCACCGTTTGCCGCGGCTCGGTGGGGTGCGGCGCCTTGATGTGCAGAATACGTCCCTGCGAATCGGTACTGACCTGCAGCAGGCGGTGGGCACTGTCCTCGATTTCGGTCAAATAGCCAGCTCCGTCGTAGCGGAAGCGGATGCTGAACCCGTTAGGGTGCTCAATGGCGGCCAAGGGCATGACCTCGTCGCCGCGGTTCGGGCCAAAGCGGTAGGTCAAGTTCTGGGCGTGGTCGACGACGGCGTAGCCCTGCTCGTCGCGCAGCAGCGTGAGCTTTTCCAGACGGTTGTAGTCCTGCCCGCCCAGTGGTACTAGGTCGAAAGCAATGCCGCGGCCGTCGGCCGCCCGAAACGCCACCACCTGCTGCTCGGCCTCGACGCACAAGGCCATGTCGTAGCTGTGGTGCCAGCCGTGGCCCAGCGGGCCATCGTGAATAGAGGTTGAGTTCCAGAGCCGCTCCCAGCGCAGCGGAATCGGGCCGGCCAGCTCAAAATCAACGGCTTCGGTGTAGAGGTAGCCGCTGATGACGTCGACGGGGTGGCCTGTGACGGTGCACAGGGTGCGGTTGGCCAGGCGGCAGGCGCGCTCGGAGAGGTTGAGCCGCTTCATGGCCTTCTGCGCAAACTGGCCCAGCCGCTTGACCACGGCCCCGCCCAGCTTGTTCATCACGTAATTGATGGCCAGCTCCTTGACCACTTCGCCTACGATGCTCAGGCCGTTTTGCAGGCTCGGGTCGCGGACAAAGCTGGTGACGCCCTTGGTTATGGCCGCCGCCGAAGCCAGCACGGTACTGGCCGTAATAAGGTGGCCGCCGCCGGCAATCATGGCCGCGCCGAGCGGAGCCGCCACGCCGGTGGCGCAGAGCACCGCCCCGCCCACGGCCATGGCCACTCCGCCCCAGAAAGCCCAGGTAGAAGCCTCCATAGCCGCGTCGGCCGCCGCGTCTATCTGGTCCAGCTTCTGGTCCAGCTCCACGGCCGCTGTGGCATCGGCCTTGGTGAAGTGAATGGCCATTTTGCCGCCCACCCCGCACATGCATTTGCTGGTATCGAGCAAGGGCCGGGCGCCCAGCACCGTCAGGCCGTCCTCCATCACCCGTTCCCACATCACCGGGGCCGGCATGCAGGGCGTGCGCGTAACGCTGCACACCCCAAAGGGCAGGATGTTGACCATGGGTACCTTGTCCAGCTCGTTAGCGAAATGCTCGTCGTAGAGCTGCACGGGCTTGGGCGTCACCATGAAGCGCGACGGGGTTACGCCCTTGTCGCAGGTGAGCCATACCCCGTTCATTACGTACTTATCACCTGTTGCCATAGCTGGTAGTGGTAGGAGGGAATGGAGCGGAAAAGGTCAAAAAGCAGCCCGCCGGGCATGCTAGCTCACGGTTTGTAGCTCATGCTCAACTTCGTTGAGGTAGATGCCGGGCACCTCGGCGCGCAGCTGCTGCCGGGCCGTCACCAGCCAGCCGGCCGCGTCCAGCTCGTAGCGTTCCTGGCAGGTGGCCTGCATATCCACGCGCAGCAGCGGGTTATCTGCCATGGTGCGGAACAGGCGGCGCAGGTCGTCGTCGCGGAAGGCCGCTTCGTGCAGGCCGCCTTCTACTTCCAACGCCAGGTGGCCGGGCGTAGCGGGCTCGGCGGCGCGGGTGCTGGTTTGCAAGGGCAGGCTTACCTGGTTAATGAACTGCTCCAGCACCCGGGTACCGGGCACGGGCGCGTCGGGGGCGTAGCCGTAGCCGTAGAGGCCGCTGAGCAGCACGCCGTGCAGGCCCTTGTGGCGCAGGGTTTTCTCGAATACGCCCTCGGCCCGCAGGTTCTGCTCAAACGACTCGAAGAACGTCTTGGGAAAATAGTCGCGGTACTTGCGCACCACGTCGGGCTTGATGCGTTGCCAGGTGCGCAGCATATCCGGCTTGTTTTCGATGCGCTCCAGCCGGCCGTACAGGTCCGTCTGCACCACCAGCGTGTTGCTGACCTGGTTCAGGTCGGTGGCCAGCTGGTGGAAGAAGGTCGGGTTGTCGACGCGGAAGCTGAGCACTTCCAGCTTGAGGCGGTAGGTATTGTTGGGTTTGCGCTCCAGCAGCGTCTGCCGGGCCGTGGTGTGGTAGGTGTTCTGCTCGGCCTTTTGGTTCATGCGCATCTGCGAGGTGGTTTTCAGCTCGTAGGTGCGCGGTTCCTGCAGGGCCAGGGCGAGGGGCAACGACATAAATGGCGGACTTAGTGAATCTTGGTGCGGCCCGAGCTGATGCTGGCCTTGCTGCCGCCGTTGACGTCGAGCGAGGAGTTGGCGGCAATTTTCATTGTGTCGCCGGCCTGAATGGAGGTGGCCTTGCCGTTCATGTCGACTTTGTCGCTGCCGGTCATGGCTATTTCCTTGGCCGTCTTCGTGATTTTCTTTTTGGCGTTGATGGTCACGTTTTCGGCCGTCAGCGTGATGTCCTTGGTGGCCGTGAGCGTGATGTTGCCGCCGGCCGTCAGGCTGATGGGGCCATTGCTCTTGATGCTCACGCTGCCGTCGCCCTTAAAGCCGACTTCGATAGCCGTGCCCTTGTTGTTGGAGTTGGAAATAAGGATTTTCTGCTCACCCTGCGTGTCCGACATCACAAACTTGTTGCCGCCCGCCGTCTGCATGCCTTTGAGGTTGTTCTGCGGGTTGGTGTACTTGGCGCCCTGCTTGTTCTGGGCGTGAAACAGGTTGCCGAGCACCACCGGCTGCTCGGCACGGTGCTGCTCGTAGTGCACCAGCACCTGCGAGCCGACTTCGGGCGTAAACAGCTGCCCTTTTCCGTCGCCGGCGTAGGGCGTGAGCACCCGCAGCCAGATGCTTTCGGCGTTGGTGGGCTTCTCCACCGGCCAGTAGTAGCGCACCCGCACCCGCCCGATTTTCTGCGGGTCCTGCACGTCAATAACCTCGGCCAGCTCCGGCAAACCGGGCTGGGGGCGCACGTTGGGGTTAGCGGGGGGCAGCTCCAGGGAGTGAAGCACGGCCGTGAAGGAGTTGGTGTAGTTGCCGGTGTAGTCCACGTCGTGGCTGATGCTCACGATGCGGTACTTGCCCAAGCTGTCCACGTTCAGGTTGTCGCTGCCCAGGCCCTCGGCCGAGGCATCGATGAGCGTGCCCAGGCGCAGGTCGGGGTTTTCGCTGCGGCCGCGAAACACGAGCGAACCGGCCGCCAGGGCTGCGCCGGCAGATTTTGCAGCGTCCTCCACCTCGTTGCGGCTCTGCGCGGGCAGGGGCGGGCGAGCGTGGGAGGGCTGGGAGAAGACGTCGTTGGCCGTCTGCAGGGCAAACTGCGCGTACTGGTTCGAGCCGATGCCATTGGCCGTGGCGGGGTTGGTGCCGTCCCAGTGCTGGTGCTGGGCGGGGTCGTAACTGTGCAGGGCCACCTTGGCGGGCCGGATGGCGGCTTCGAGCTGGAAGGAGCTCCAGTGCCGGTTCATTTCCAGCTGCACCGTGCCGCTCTGTTCGGGCAAGCCGAATTGCAGCTTGGTGCCGTCGTAAAAAAACCATTCGTGGCACTCGGCCATCAGGCGGTTCAGAAAGTCGAAGTTGCTTTCGTTGTACTGCACCACATAGGGCAGCGGGCCCTTGCTCTTCAGGTTCTTGCTCGTGGGCAGCAGATTGGCCTTGTAGGGCTGCAGCACCTGCCCGATAATGCCGTCGAGCGTCTGATTCACGAAGGTGCGCTTCTGCACGCCGTCGGTGAGTAGCACGCTGGGGCTGTAGCCGCGGATGAGGAAGCTGCCGGTGTAGTCGTTGTCGCTGGCCACCACCAGGTCCGTCACGAAGCCGGTGAAGGCGAACTTGCTGCCGGTGCCGGTAGCGTCGGGCGTGAGCGAGAAGGCAATGGGCTTGCCCACCAGCTCGCGGTGGGCCTTCTGCATGAAGCCCGCCTTGCGGCTTTCGAGGTAGTCAAAGGGCACGCTGATTTCGAAGGAGTGGTGCGTGTGCAAATCCTGGGAAATGCGCACGTAGTTGTACTCCGACAACGGCGCCGAGCTGTCTTTCGGCTGGATGATCAACTTTACCTGACGCGCCATAACAGTTGATTGTTAAAACGATGGACAATGCCAATGTAGTAGGATTCGGCTTGTAAGAACCGGCCAACGGTTCGCCACGGGCCGCGAAGCTCGGCTGTAGAAGCACTGGTTCCAGTGCCCGGGCCGGGACGGAGTGAGTGTTCTGCAGCAGGGCAAAAAGCCGTTTTGGCGGGGCCTACAGGTTCTTGGGGTAGTCTTAGCTGAGCCGCTGACGATAATACGCATCCTGCGCAGGGCCCTGCCGAAGGGCGGGCGCCGGGCCCGTGGCGGGCAGCAGGGAGAGGCGGGGCCGCGTGTCGCGGCAGCTGGCCCGGCCACTGCGGTTCAATGGCGGCGCGGGGGCGTTCGGGCAGGATGAGCAGAGAGTTGTTTTCATAGGGGAGAGGAGGCGTTGGTATGGCGTGGCAGAGGAGGGCGCAAATGCTGCCCTAGGGCAGCCGCTTGAACCGTAAGGCGTTGCCGCGGCCGATGTAGAGCAGGGTAAGATACTGCTTATCCACGCGGTCGATGGAGTAGCAGTAGCAATCGGCGGGCGAGTCCTCGTACGTCACGAGCAGCCGCTTGGTGTCGGCTTTGAGCGCGGCAGCGGGCGGATTGCAGCGGCAAACGTCGGTGAGCTGATAGTGCAAGGAACTGGGTTTTTCGCCTTTGTATTCTTCGATGTACGCCGTGGCCGTGATGCGCAGCACGAAGCTCGGGTCGCTCAACGACTGCCACCGCCCCAGCAGGAGCTGCTGGTACGGCGCTGCCGCCGACGCGGGCGCAGACTTCGGTTTGCTTTGCCCTTGGCACTGCACGTGCAGCAGGGCCAGCAAGGCGGTGCAGAGCCACCACAAGGTACGGTTCAACAGCTGGGGCATGAGCGTTTACTGAATGCCGAAGGCCTTTTTGGCATTTTCCGTGTAGCGCCGCCGGTCAGCCAGGCCGTTCTGCCCACCGTTTACGGCGCGCGTCACGGCCACTACGTCGTCGCGGTCGGCACGGGCGTTGATGTCCTTGCCTTTCTTGTAAATCAGCCAGAACCAGCCCGAGGCATCCGAGGCGTACGGCTCTTCTTCCACCAGCAGCATGTTGGTGCCCTCGGTCAGGTTTTTGCCGAGGTAGCGGCCGTAGGCGGCGTATACGTCGCGGCCGGTCAGCTGAATCAGCCCCCGCCCCCGAAACCGCTTACCGTCGCCCGGCTGGGTGTTGCCCAGGTCAGCGCGCCCCTCGTAGTTCGAGCCGTCGTGGTACTCGCGGGCCGTGGCAAAATGGTCGCTTTCCTTGGCCACCTGCGCCAGAAAATGCGCCTGCCGCAGCCGCGTATTGATCTGGTACTTGCGCATGGTTTCGTTGAGCGGAGTGATGTGCTTGTTGATGTTGGCCATGCTCGCGTCCGGGCAGATGAGCTTGAGCTGGGCCGCCGTCACGGTCAGTTCGTCGGTGGCCACGGTGGGCTCCCAGTACGCCCACCTCACCTGCCGGTCGTACACCAGCATGCGCTGGTCGACAGCATAATAGTCCTTTTCCTGCCCGCCCCGCGACGAGACGAAGTACAGGGCGTAGTCGGCGGTTTCGTAGGTCGGCGCTGGGCCCGGAGCAAACCCCAAAGACTGCCCGGGCAACGGCGGCGTGAGGGCAAACGCAAACGTATCGGCGCCAAACGGGCGCAGCAGCTCGGTGCTGCCCGTGGGGTTCCACAGGCTCGCCGGCGCGGCCCCCGACAGCTGCCGCAGCACCTCGGCCCGCTTGAACGGGTTCTTCAGAACGACGCGGTATTCCATAAGCCAGAAAGCAAATAGCGCAACTTCAACGGGCAGAAAGGCCTCAGCGGCTCTGCGCCCAGCGGTGGTCTTTGGTGGCTACGCCCAGCGACAGGGAGCCGGCCGCAATCTGCAGGGTGCAGAAGTAGGAGGTGGGGCCGTAGTTCGGGCCCGGCGCAAAGACCTCCTCGTAGGCCACGCAGAAGCCCTGCTCGAAGCTGACTTCCTCGTGCGTCACGGCCTGGTCGATGGCGTTGAAGGTGAGCCGGCCGCTGAGCTTTTTGTGCGGGTCGGCAGCCCAGGCCAGCAGGGCGTCGTCGTCGGGCACCACCAGCGTGAGGCTGATGAAGCCGCCCTGCACCTTGGTGGTGGCGCGGCCGCGCGGGTCCGTCGACTGCGTGAACTCGTAGCTGCAGTGCTCCAGGGGGTACTGCTGGCCTTCGAGGTGAAGAATGCCGTGGAAGGAAGCCATGCGCGGGTTATTTGGGCCAGTGGTTGTTGATTTCGACCGGCCCCACCGTGAGCCGGTCGGCCGACAAGGACAGGGCCATGGTCATGTTCTGGGCCGAGGTAGAAGCGTCAAACACCTTGCGCAGGCCGATGCAGTAGGCATCGGCGAAGGCAATGGTCTTGCGCACGGCCCGCACATCGGAGTAGAGCACCGTGATGGAGCCGCTCATCTGCTTGGTGTCGTCGAGGGCCCAGTGGTGGATGAGGTCGTCGGGCTGCGAGTCCAGCTCGATGCGCAGCTGTCCGCCCTGCACGCGGGCTTCGGGCCGGCCCACGGCGTCGGTGGCCTGCCCGATGGCCCAGCCAAAGCGGCGCACGGCGTAGGTGCGGCCCTCAAGGTGTAATTCGGCGCTAAATGACATAATCGGACGGGGAAGAGGGATGAATACTTACGTCAATCCAGTCTGGAGTGGCGAGCGAAGCCGGGACCTGACGGGCTGGCGGAGATGACGCGCTGTTTGTTTTCTGTAGGTGGATGGTCGGTGCTAAAATCCTTCGATACCAGTAATCTGGCTGCGCTTCAGTTCGTACTGCACCAGCTCGTGGTCGGGGGGCAGCTGCGTCTGCAGCCACTGGTGAAAGGCGCGCTGGGCGTCGAGGCGCAGGCGGAACCGGTCGGTGTCGTTGCCGGCCGCGTCGATGCGGGCGCGCCAGCCGCGGCCCTCCGGCTGCTGCAGCCACTGCTGGCGGTAGCGGGCTACCTCGTTGCGCTTCTGGCCGTTGGCCGCGGCCGGGTTGGGCACCGGGAACTGCACGCCGCGCTCCTCCAGCAGGCGGCGCACCCGCTGCTGCCACTGGTAAGCCTCGCTGTTGTGGTCGGTCAGCACGTGGTCCTGCACGATATAGGCCACCGTGGCGCCGGAGTTGGAGGGCCTGCGGAAGTCGGCGCCGCGCTCGATGAGGTAGGCCACCTGCTCAAACTGGTTGAAGACGGCCAGCATGAGCACCGGCGTCATGCCATTGCCTTCCACGGCGTTGAGGTCGGCGCCGTGGTCGAGCAGCAGGCGCAGGTGCTCGAAGCGCCGGCCGTGGATGGCCTGGGAGATGGCCGTTTCGTCGCCTTCCTTGCTGTTGGGGTCGCCCTTGGCCGCCAGCAGCAGGCGCAGCAGCTCGGTGTCTTCGCCCCCGGCGACCAGGGCCACGGGCTGGGTGAGCTTGGTGCCGCCGAGGCGGGTAGGCAGGTTGGGGTCGGCGCCCAGCTCCAGCAGGGCCTGCACGCAGGCGTGCTGGCGGTTGGCCAGCGCGAAGATGAGCAGCGTCATGCCCTGGGGGCTGACGTAGTTCGGGTTGATGTGCTGAGTCGTCACGGCCTGCCGCGTGCCCGCCGCGTCGCCGCGGTAAATGGCGCGGGCGGCGGCTAGCTCGGGTGGGGCGAAGTAGGTTTCAGGATTCTTGGTAGGCATGGGTTTCGCAACAAAAGGCGCTTGGGCGACGCAACCGGAAAGCAGACAAAGGCAGAAGGCCAGCAGGCACAGCAGCCGGCGGGCCGCGTCAGGGCGCCGTAAAGCGCCGGATAGTGGCCGTATCCTCATCCTTCTGCTTTTCGATGGCGTCGACTACGCCTTGAATGGGGTGGAAGCCGGCCTGCGGCAGCACGTGCTGCTGCGTCCCGGCGGCTTTGGGAATGAGCCCGCCCATGTGGTTCTGCACCCAGTTGAGTGGGTCCTGGCTGGAATACACGTGCTCGATCAGGTGCTGCTTGGCGGCAAAGTCCTCGGCCGTGATGCCGTAGGCTGCCACGGTGTTGCGGTGCAAGCCAGCCGCGTTGAAGGTGTAGGCGCGCACGTTGGCCACCATAGCCGCCGCCGAGGCCAGCCCGCCACCCAACGAATGCCCGGTCACCTGCATGGCCCCTTCCACAATGTCGACGGCGCCGTCGTTGGCCGTAGCCACTTCCTGCGCCCGCAGAATGGCCTGGTCGTACTGCTCGGTGCGCCGGCCCAGCGCCTGCAACACGTCGGCTTTGATGTCGCCCATTTCGGTGGGGTTGGTGCCCCGGAAAGCCAGTACCTGCGCGTTGGGCTCCTCGAAGCTGCTGCGGTAAAGCGCCGCGGCAAACCCGGTGTCGGGGTCGTCCCATACGCGTTCCACCGCCCAGCCTTCGGGTACGGGCCGGGTAAACTCCGGCACCAGCGTGCCGTCCACGTTGGTGGTGGTAAAGGCGTAGGCGTGGGCGCTGAGCCGGGCCCGTTCCACGGCCACGTTGTTGAAGGCCAGGCGCTGCACCGCCGTGCCCAGCGTGGCGCGGTTGGCCTGCAGCAGCTCTTCGGGCGTCAGGGCGGGAGAGGCTGCGGCACCGCCGCGCAGGCCCAGGGCCGAGCCCAGCCGGGCCAGCGGACCACGGGCCGCGGGGGCCTCGTCTACTGCCGCCAGCGCGGGTAGGGCAGGGGCCGTCAGCGTATCCAGTTTTTGCTGGCCTGCCCGGATCAGGCGCAACCGCTTCTGGTAGCGCTCCGCCTTGGATTCGACTACTTCCTGCAGCTGCGCGGCCAGGTGCGGCGTGGGGCCGGCCGCGGCTGCGGCCAGCTGCCGCGGTAAAGCCTCCGGCGCGGCGGCCGGAAAGCCGTTGCCGAGCACGAACTGCGGAGCCGTTATCAGAATGGTGCATTGGTAAGCACCCGTCGGGGTTCCGTCCGGCTCAAAATCCTCCTGGTAGCGCACGCACTCGCCCTGCGCAAACTCAATGGACTCGTGCGGGCTCAGGCGGGCCGTGTCGAAAAAGATGAGGTGGCCGGCGAGCTTCTTGTGCGGATCGGCCGCCCAGGCTACCAAGGTGTCGTCGTCGGGCACGTCCAGCAGCACTTGCAGCGGCCCGTGGCGGACCCGGCCCGCTACCCGACCTCGTTCGCGCGTGGCCTGGTTGAACTCCAGGCTGCAGCGCAACACCGGGTACACACGCCCTTCAACGTACAACTCCGCATAAAAAGAAGCCATAACCGTACTGTTTTAGAGGAAAATAGAACGGGGTTGCCGCAGCCAATATAGGCAGGCTAGCCAATATAGACGCACCGGGCTACTACGGAATACTACCACGGTGCCGTTTAACTACAACGGCAAGGCTCTCCGAAAAAGCGCATCGGCAGCGGCAAAACTCTGCCGTAGCGGCTGGGTTTGATGGGTCAGGCCGCTGCGGGGCTCCCCAAGCAGGCCCCAATCAGAGCCGCTATCAAAGCTCCTACAAACCCGTCCTTGCGCGCTCTAGCTCTGCGGAGCGTGGGCGCTGCGCCATGGAGTCGTTAGGCGTCGAGCAACTCTCGGTTGCGGCCTGAGCAGAGGCCATCAGCCGGTAGCTGGGCTATATCCCCTGAGCAGGCTCTGCGTATGGCTTTGCTTACGGCTGCGGCGGCTAGCCTGACCCCGGCCATAAGCAAAGCCCCGCGGAATTTCACTGAGTAAACCCCCTGACGCATGGCAACCAAGCTCAAGCCTCTTAAGCAACAAATCCTCGTTATCACCGGCGCCAGCAGCGGCATCGGCCTGCTGACGGCCCAGATGGCGGCCGCGCAGGGTGCCAAGGTGGTGTTGGCTGCCCGCAACCACGCCGAGCTGCAGCGCATCGAAGAAGAGCTGCGGGCGCACGGCCACCAGGTCGTGGCCGTGGCCGCCGACGTAGCCAGCCAGGCCGACGTGGCGCGCATTGCCGAAACGGCCGTGGAGCACTTCGGCGGCTTCGATACCTGGATCAACGACGCGGGCGTGAGCATCTGGGGGCGCCTGGAGGAAGGCAGCGACGAAGACCACCGCCGCCTGTTCGACACCAACTACTGGGGCGTGGTCTACGGCTCGCTCACGGCTGCCCGCCAACTCAAAAACCGCGGCGGGGCCATCATCAACGTGGGCAGCGTGGCCTCCGACGTGGCCCTGCCACTACAGGGCATGTACTCGGCCAGCAAGCACGCCGTGAAGGGCTTTACCGATGCGCTGCGCATGGAGCTGGAGGAAGAAGGCGCGCCCGTGTCGGTGACGCTCATCAAGCCGGCCGCCATCAACACGCCCTTTCCCCAGCACGCCCGCAACTACATGAAAGAGGAGCCCAAGCTGCCGCCGCCCGTCTACGCGCCGGAGGAGGTAGCCAAGGCCATTCTGCACGCGGCTGCGCACCCGGAGCGCGACGTGTTCGTCGGCGGTGGCGGCAAGGTCATGAGTTCATTCAGCAAGCACCTGCCCCGGGCCATGGACAAGCTCAGCGAAACCGTGATGGTGAAAGAGCAGAAGCGCGACGAGCGGCCCCGTAACCCGCGCGGCGCCCTGCACCAGCCCGGGCAGGATGGACAGGTGCACGGCGACCATCCCGGTTACGTGATGAAGACCTCCCTCTACACCCGCGCCAACCGCCACCCGGTGCTCACGGCCACCCTGCTGGCCGCTGCCACCGGCGCCGCTACCTGGTGGCTGGGCCGCCGGCGCACCTCTGTACCGGCCACGCCGCCTGTGACGCCCGCTGCCTCCTCTGCCGACACCACCACCGGCCAGACACCACAGATGGTATCGGGCAACCCCGGTACGGGCCGCGATGTGAGGACCCTGCGTGACGCCGGCCTGCCCAATCCGCAGGATGTGGAAGCTCCCTCGCTGACCCCACCGACCACGCCTAGCGGCCTGTAGCCGGCGGGCACCCGCTGAATGCAAAGCGTCCGCGCCGTTTGTACACGGCGCGGACGCTTTCTGTTGGCTGGGCGTACTGAGCAGGTCGCTAGCAGAGGCAGCTGGCAGGCGCCGTCCGGCACCCGCGCGCTACTTATTCGGCCCCGCCGACAAACTGCGCCAGGCCCTGGAGTACCCATGCCTGCACATTGGGCGATACCCTGGCCTGGCTGCTTGCCATGTCGGGTAGGCCCACCGCCAACAAATGTCCCATGCTACCGGTCAGGCTTTGCTCAAAACCAAGCCTGCCGACGGGAGTGGCCGCCCAGTCCCGCGAAGCTGATTGCTAAATGCTCGTGTCAGGCGTGAGGCGGTCGATTAAGCTTTGGTCGGGGGGCCAAGCTGCATAGGCTATTCGTACCGCTGACGGGTAACATTATGGGCTCATTGCTAATAATCGGTATATTATATACCTCATCACGGCTCGGGGCAAGGAGGCGTAGCGTCAGTGGGTGGCGGATAAGAGGATGAAGAAACGAAGCCGCTGCTGCCGCCAACCGCTTTGAAACCCACGTGGCCGGGTATGACCCTGTAGGCCAGCCAACAGGTAAAAAAACGGGGCGGGTCCGAAAAGCCTTACGAGTAGGTAAACCAAACAGTAGAAGGCCATGCCTAAGTATGTAATCGAGCGGGAAATTCCCGGCGCCGGTCAGCTCTCCGCCGAGCAGCTGCAAGCCATTTCGCAGACCTCCTGCGGGGTACTTCGGAATATGGGCCCCGAAATACAGTGGGTAAACAGCTACGTGACGGCCGACAAAATATACTGTGTCTACAATGCTCCCAACGAAGACATGATTCGGGAACACGCGAAACAAGGCGGCTTCCCGGCAAATGCCGTGAACCGGGTGGCCCGCGTCATCGACCCCGTAACGGCGGAGTAAGCAAGACTATAAGCCTGCCCGTGGCGGCGCCCTGAAGCTCAAACAGCCACAGCGCGGTTGGGCATCGAGGCGCCGCCGGCTTCTGCCCGCTGGCACCGAATGCTACCTGGCTGCCCCGCCGCCGTGGCTAGGCAGCGCAGACAATAAAGCAACCGCCACCAAGCCCTGAACTGCCGGCCCGCCCGCCCCGCGGCTGCCGGACCGCCTAAAGATGCCAGAGGGGAGAACCGGTGCGCGTGCTCAGGTGGTCTGCCTGGCGTTTGGGCAGTAAGCGTCGTTGTTTTCTTTTTTCAATACCCTTCACCATGACCAAACTAGTACTACTTGCCGGCGCCTGGCTGACGGCCGGGGCGACCCAGGCCCAAACCCCGGCCAGGCTGGCCGCCGCCCCGACGACGGAAACGCCCGCTCAACTAGTGCAGCGGCACAGCGGAAGGGGGAGAAGGAACGCGCCGGGCATAGAAAAAGCCGGGGGCGCCCGGCTTTTTCATCGTAGCAATAGGGGTAATCGAGTGGGTAACGGGCTGCGCGCAGCTTAGCCCTGGGCTAGCGGGCCAGGGGTACCGGATGACTTCTTAGCCGCCCGTTTGGCCGCGTCGGCGTCGGAGAGGCGGTAGAGCTGGCGCTTGGTGGTGCCCTCGGCGAAGAGCACCCTGGCCGCCCCGCTCACCTGCTGGCCGTAGCCAAAGGCCGCGTTCTGCAGCGCCAGGTACTCGTCGCCGCCTTCCTTGTTGCTGCCCTTTTTCTGCTCCTGACTGGTGTTGGTGGCGGTGAGCTGGGTGCTCAGGGCTTGCAGGGCCAGGCGCTTGGTGGCCGCGTAGCCCTTGGCCGCCAGCGCCGTTTCGTCGCGCTCGGCCGCTTGCACGGCCATGTCCAGCAGGGCGCGCATCTGCTCGTGGCTGTCGCGGGCCCGGTCGTAGTGTTTCTTGCCGTACTGGTCCAGGCGGCCGGCGTTCCTGGGGAAGGCCTGCCCCACGTAGTAATACAGCTGCTGCACCTGCTGGCGGGCCTGCTCCATCACCTCGTCCACGGCGGCGGTCTGCTCTTTCAGCTCACCCACGCGCACACTCCCCGGCGTAGCCGCGTCGGCCGCCTCAATGGCCGCCAGCCACGCGCCGGCAAAGGCCGCGTTCAGGTCGGGGTTGAAGCCGGCGAAAGCGGCCGCATCGGTGAGGAAATGCCCGTGCATGGTGCGCATGCGCTGGCGCATGTCGGCATCAGGTTCGGAATACACGCGTACTTCTGACTTACTCATAAGGGTTGAAATAAAGAAGGTTAAACTCTGCTAATAATACCGCATCTCGCCCACATCACCAACGACCTCCGAAAGGTCTTCCCGCCGTTCCGAAGCCTGTTCCCGAGCTCGGGAAGACCCTTCGGAACGGCGGGAAGACCTTTCGGAAGCCCGGGCAAAGCCTTCGGAACGCCGGGAAGCCGCTGCGGAGCGGCGGGAAGACCCTGCGGAAGCCCGGGAAGCTGCTTCGGAGCGGCGGGCGCGGCTGTAGGAGCAGCCGGAAGGGCACGCGGGCAGGAGAGAGGTGCGGAAGAAGCTGGCGCCCGGCCCACGCACCCGCACGGCTCGGTACCTACGGACGCGGCCAGCTGTTAGCCGTCCAGCAGCTCCCGGTTGCGCCCCCGCGCCTGATCGAACACGGCGGGCCACTGGGCCAGCGGCACGGCCGTTTCCCGCGTCGCGTCGTCAAACATCACCCAGGCCCCGGCCGCCCGCGCCAGCCGCAGCAGCTCCTGAATATCCTCCGCCGTAATACTGCTCCACCCGAACCGCCGCGGCCCGTTAGTGAGGGCGTCCCAGGCCACGTATTCTATGTTCATAATCCACTCCGCGCCGTGAAAGCACCGCTGGGAAAGGCCGCTGATGTAGTCGGATAGCTGCTGCTGGGCGGGGGTGAGGTCTTTGTACATGGAGCGGTGGGCGAGTAGAAAAGAAGCCGACCCGCTGGGGTGGCGGGCCGGCTAGTACTTGTTTAGAAGGGTAACTCTAAACGTGATTCAAGCTGCTTTTTGAACTCATTTCTCCTTGCTTGGGTGTTTAATAATGGTTTAATGATGTTGTTATAAGTGCGGTGCATGGAATATATTTTTGGGGCGATGGTTAGTCTCTCATGAAATGGCAAATCAAGTAAAATTAATTTTAAGGTTTTTATTAGAGATTCGTAGTTTTGAAAATCTTTATTGAAAAAATCGTTAATTAATGCTTTTGCAAGCTGCTCGGCTTCTGTGTTATCTAATAGATCGGTGCTGTCGATGCCTTCTTTTATTTGGCCCATAAATAATGTTAGAGCGTCTAAGAAGCTCTTTTCTTCTATCTGTCTTTGTTTTTCTTCAACCTCTTTGAGTTTGTCTTTTTCTATTACTTGTCTTCCTAATGCCTCAATTATGATATCTATCTTAGATACGGCATTATTTAGTTCCGTTACTGAGCTTAATATTTCTTTATTCGTGGATTCCCTCTTTAGCTGGTCTAGATAGAGGAAAAACATTCCTGCAAGCTGGCTTCTTAAATATTCAATTATCTCTTCTGATTTTTCAAAGGTTTTAGTCGGAAGATGAATAATTGCGTCAATAAATTTGAATACATTAGTTGAATCTACATATGCGAAGTCAAAGTATTTCTCGTCTTTTTGATGCTTGTGTTTTTTTTCAAAATCTTTTTTTAAGCTATTAAATATCTCTTCGTTTCTTTTAAATGTTTGATATTCACTGTGCACATTTTTGTCGATGAATACGAATATAGGTATGCCATTCTTTTGAGCTGTTTCAAATTCTTTTCTGGTTATACTTATATATTGTTCGTCATATTTTTTTCTTATTTTTGCTTGGCTTTCATTGGAAGAAGCGCTTCCGTATCTTCCTCCTACAATCAAAATCATTAATTGACATAAATCAACTTCGTTATAACAAGATATATCTAGCTTTTTTCCATGCTCAAATGTTACATTTCCACTCTCGAATAATACAGAGTCAAATCCATACTGTTTTATGAAATGTTCGAGGTTTTCCCTGACGTATTTGAGGTCATAGTAGGTTGAACTAATAAAAACTCTAGGCTTCATTTGGTGTGAATTTGGTTAAATTTACTTCCCCAGAACCTCCTGCGCGGCTACGGCAATGACGGCGCCGGGGCCGTAGATGCCGGTCACGCCGGCCTCGTAGAGGAACTAAGGGGGCTCAAAGCAGCAAGGTATGAAGCGAAGCGGTACTTATACAATGCTTTTGCTACAGCTTCGAGCAATTGAACGGACTTGGGGTAGAGCTGAACCTGCCTTTACTTTATTTGTATTATTCTGAGCAACTCTTATGCGGAAGGTGCAGACGCGTAGACTTAAGCTAATGGGTATTTCTTCCAAGCTAGGCGCTGCAAGTATTTGCGGACTACTAGGGCTTCTAGCCCTATGTTCATGCGGAGCGGAGCAGAGTCAGGAAAAGCCAATTGAATCACAACGAGCTGTTGCGTTCCAGCCAGTGAACTTCTCTCTTGCCCGGATTGATAGCTTCGAGAGCTTCCTGGATAGTCTGCGGGCGTTGCCTAAAGCCGATGAATTGCTTGTCAAAAGTTTCCTTGCTGCTTCAGACTCACGTTTTGTACCGAATGAAGTATTGGATACTGTAACCACGTACCACCGCTGTAGCTTGCTTCCCGTTGGCGGTCAGCGTGCAGTAGTTTTAGCGGAAATTACCGAGTTCAATACCATTTTCGCTTCGTTGCATCTGTTGCTCTTAGACCAAGCAGGAAAATGCGTCGCAACAACCCCTTTGGCTGTTCATTATGACGAGGCGGGAGGAAAAGAAGAGTGGAGCAGTACTCAGGTAACACCAGTTTCCTTTGTGCGGCGCAAAGAATTGTCCGATTTCGTTTATGCGCATCCTGAGCAACAAGGCGGCGTGATGGACCCAATTGGCAGAGGCATCACGGTGACAAAATCAAGGATTGAGGCGAGAGGAGGGCAACTGTATACAAAACAGATTGACAGCACCTATACTGTTGCGAAGTACTAACCGCATAGACACCAACAAAAAGGCTCGGTAAACCCGAGCCTTTTTGCTAGGCAAGCTGTGGTTACTCCCCCAGCTTCTGCAAAATCTCCTGCGCGGCCACGGCAATGACGGTGCCGGGGCCGTAGATGCCGGTGACGCCCGCGTCGTAGAGGAACTGGTAGTCCTGGGCGGGGATGACGCCGCCGGCAATGACGAGGATGTCTTCGCGGCCGAGCTTGGCCAGCTCGTCGATGAGCTGGGGAATGAGGGTTTTGTGGCCGGCGGCCAGCGAGGACACGCCCACGACGTGCACGTCGTTTTCGGCGGCTTGGCGGGCTACTTCTTCGGGCGTCTGGAACAGGGGGGCAATGTCCACGTCGAAGCCCACGTCGGCGAAGGAAGTGGCAATGACTTTGGCGCCGCGGTCGTGGCCGTCCTGGCCCATTTTGGCCACCATCATGCGGGGGCGGCGGCCTTCTTTCTGGCTGAACTCGTCGGCCAGCTGCCGGGCTTTGGCAAATTCCTGGTCGTAGTCCATTTCGGCGGAGTACACACCCGAGACGGTGCGGATGGTGGCCTGGTGGCGGCCAAAGACGGTTTCGAGCGCGTCGGAGATTTCGCCCAGGGTGGCACGCAGGCGGGCGGCCTGCACGGCCAGGGCCAATAGATTATTGTCTAAGGAAGAAGGAGGAGTGACCAAGGAAGATTCGTTGCCAGCTGCCTTCTTCGTTCTTCCTTCCTCATTCGCGCCTGAGCGGGCGGCTTCGGTCAGGGCCACCAGGGCCTGCTGCACGGCGGCGTTGTCGCGCTCGGCGCGGATGCGGTTCAGGCGGGCAATCTGCGACTCGCGCACAGCGGCGTTGTCGATGTCGAGGATTTCAATGTCGGTCTTCTCGTCCACCTTGTACTTGTTGACGCCGACGATGACCTCCTTGCCCGAGTCGATGCGGGCCTGCTTGCGCGCGGCGGCTTCCTCGATGCGCAGCTTGGGCAGCCCGGTTTCGATGGCCTTGGCCATGCCGCCCAGCTGTTCTACTTCCTGGATGAGCGCCCAGGCCTTGTCGGCCAGCTCGTGGGTGAGCGTCTCCACGTAGTAGGAGCCGCCCCAGGGGTCCACCACGCGGGTGATGTCGGTTTCGTGCTGCAGGTAGAGCTGGGTGTTGCGGGCAATGCGGGCCGAGAAGTCGGTGGGCAGGGCAATGGCCTCGTCCAGGGCGTTGGTGTGCAGGCTCTGGGTGCCGCCCAGGGCCGCGGCCAGGGCTTCCACGGCGGTGCGCGTGACGTTGTTGAACGGGTCCTGCTCGGTGAGCGAGTAGCCCGAGGTCTGGCAGTGCGTGCGCAAAGCCAGCGACTTGGGGTTTTCGGCCCCAAACTGCTTGATGAGCTTGGCCCAGAGCAGGCGGCCGGCGCGCATCTTGGCAATTTCCATGAAGTGGTTCATGCCGATGGCCCAGAAGAAGGACAGGCGCGGCGCGAACTGGTCGATGGTCATGCCCGCCTTGATGCCGGCGCGCACGTATTCCACGCCGTCGGCCAGGGTGTAGGCCAGCTCCAGATCAGCGGTGGCCCCGGCTTCCTGCATGTGGTAGCCCGAGATGCTGATGCTGTTGAACTTGGGCATCTTCTGGGCCGTGTAGCTGAAGATGTCGGCAATGATGCGCATCGACGGCTCGGGCGGGTAGATGTAGGTGTTGCGCACCATGAACTCCTTCAGAATGTCGTTCTGAATGGTGCCCGCCAGCTTCTCTGGCGCCACGCCCTGCTCCTCGGCCGCCACGATGTAGAAGGCCAGCACCGGTAGCACCGCCCCGTTCATGGTCATCGACACCGACATCTGGTCCAGCGGAATCTGGTCGAAGAGAATCTTCATGTCCTCCACCGAGTCGATAGCCACGCCGGCCTTGCCCACGTCGCCCACCACGCGCGGGTGGTCGGAGTCGTAGCCGCGGTGCGTGGCCAGGTCGAAGGCCACGGACAGGCCCTTCTGCCCGCCGGCGAGGTTGCGGCGGTAAAAGGCATTCGATTCCTCGGCCGTGCTGAAGCCCGCGTACTGGCGAATGGTCCAGGGGTTCTGCACGTACATCGTGCTGTAGGGCCCGCGCAGGTAAGGCGCCTGCCCGGCCCCGAAGCCGAGGTGGTCGAGCGGGGCCACGTCGGCGGCGGTGTAGAATGCCTTTACCTCGATGCCCTCGGGCGTGGCGCTGGTAGTAGGCTGCGCCGGCAGCGCGGGCTGCGGGGCGGCGTTGTAGGGAATATGGGAGAAGTCGGGTTTCATGGGAGTAGGGGGCGCTGGGAACGGTGCTGAATTGCCTCTTGCCCGTCATTCCGAGCGCAGTCGAGGAATCTCGCTGGATAGTATTCTGCTCGTTGAGTTTACTATCAGACATCAGCACGCGAGATGTCTCGACTGCGCTCGACATGACGTTCTTTATTATCTCGTACTACCGTCCCTGCAAGCGGGCCAGCACATCATCCGTGCTGTAGCCCGACACGGTAAATTCCTTGAAGCCAAAGTACTTCACCGCGTCCTGCATAGTGGGCAGGTCGCAGGCCAGCAGCACGGGGGCTTCGTGCTGAAGCTGGGCGCCGTCTTCCTCACTGTCCTGGGGGCGGTTGCGGATGAAGTCGGCAAACTGCTGGAACTGCTCCGGGTGAGCCGACATCAGCGTGGCTTCCTCGGGCGAGGAAAACAGCAGCGACAAGGCGCCGCGGGGCGGCACCTCCGTCATGGCCGGGCGCTGGTCGGCGGGCAGCAGGCGCACGAAGGAGTCGTAGATCTGCTGAATGGTATCGGTGCCGAGCAGCACCACGGCCGCCTTTTTCTTTTTCTGCTCCTTGCGGATGAAGTGCATGGCCGTGGCCAGGCGCAGCACCTCCGAGGGGTAGGCCGCCCGCGCGGTGTCAAACTGCCGGCTGCGCAGCAGGTGCTTGGGGTCGAAGGTGAACTGCTCCTTCAGGTTCTGGAAGCGGTTGGTGCCCACGATGACCTCCTCGCCGGTAGCAATGCGGCGGAACTGGTCCATGGTCTTGAGACGGATGCTCTCCATCACCTTGCCGCGCGTGATGAGGAAGCCGCCGGCCGCCTCGGTTTCCTGAAACAGGGCCCAGGCTTCCTGCGCCAGCTGGTCGGTCAGCGTCTCGATGAAGTAGGAGCCGGCGGCCGGGTCGGCCACCAGGTCGAGGTGAGCTTCTTCGCGCAGAATCACCGGCACGTTGCGGGCAATGCGGGCCGAAAACTCGTTGGGCTCGGCGTACAGGCTGTCGTAAGGCGTGACGGACACGGAATCAGCGCCGCCCAGCACCGCGCTCATGGCCTCGGTGGTCACGCGCAGCATGTTGGTGTGCGGGTCCAGCGTGGTTTGCGTCCAGGAGGAGGTGGTAGCGTGAATGCGCAGCGTGGCCGCCACTTCCGGCCGCACCCCGAAGGCGTGCAGCATGGTGCCCCAGAGGCGGCGCAGCGCCCGGATTTTGGCCATTTCGGTGAAGTAGCTGGGGCCCACGCTCACGTGAAAGTGCAGGGCCGAGGCTACGGCCGTGGCGTCCACGTCCTGGTCAGCCGACACCAGGTTGTCGAAAAACGACGCGGCAATGCTCAGCGCGTAGGCCAGCTCCTGCACCGCCGTGGCGCCGCGGTTGCCGAAGAAGCTGCCGTTGATGGAAAGCGGAAAGAACTCCGGCAGGTGGCGCGTCAGCTGCAGGCAGCGCAGCATGGCATGCGTCTGCATGGCGTAGTCATCGGGTGAGGTGCCCTGCCCGGGCGAGTAGCGCAGAAAGCCCCGGAGCTGCACCCCAGCCGTGGCTTCGAGCAGGCGCTGCAGAAACTCCTCGGGGTGGCGGCACACCGTGAAGCCGAACACGCCGTTGCTCAAGGGCAGGGTAGCGGCCAGGTAGCCCAGGTCGAAGCGCTCCGGCTCGGTGATGTCGAAATGAATGCCGTCGGCACCGGTTTGCAGGGTCCGGGCGGCGTGGTCCACGGCGGCGCGGCCGTCCTGCTCAGCCAGCACCAGCAGCGTGGGCATGTTGCGCCAGGAGTTGGGGGCCACGCGGCGGCCGGGGCGCACCTGGGGCGTGGGCGCGTCGCCCAGCGCCGTTAGCGCCTCGCGGTGGTAAAAGGGCTCGAGGGTCAGGCCCGCCGGCGTGTGCCACTGCAGGCCGGTGGGGTCGGCGCCCTTCAGGTCGCGGCGAATCCGCTCCTGCCACGCGTCGGTGGTCAGCGGCTCAAACTCGGAAAAGGTAACAGGGGCGGGACGTGGGCTGTCGGACATAGCTAAGCAACAGGCGGCAGACGGGCCAAAAGGGCCCGCATCGGTGCCCGCAAGATACCGCCTTTGGGCAAGAGGGCCGCGCGAGGCACCGCGGCATTTCATGAAGCGGCTGAGGCTGCGTAGCTTTGCCGGATTGCCAGTAAGCAACCAGGCCTGATACGGGTTTTTATTGTTCGTCGATATCCAATCATTTTTTCCGCTGCTATGCCAGGGCGCTTGGCCCGGTATCACTCTGTTAGCCCTTAATAATCCGCTTTCCGCCCCTCGGGCTGCCAGCCACTGTACCCCGACGCGGCGGGCACCCAACGCTCCGCATTTCCTTCTTTCCTTTTTTATAGTGAAGCACACGCTACTCACCGGGCTGCTCTGCGTAGGTTCAGCCCTGGCCGTTCAGGCCCAATCCGATTTCCGCCCCGGTTACATCGTGCAGCCCGCTGGCGACACGCTGCGCGGCGAGGTAGACTACCGCGGCGCCCAGCGCAGCAGCCGGCTGGCGCGTTTCCGCCCGTCGGCCAGCGGCGCCGTGACTGAGTATCAGCCCGAGCAGCTGCGCGGCTACGGTTTTCCGGGCAGCCGCGCCTACGAAAGCCACGAGGTGGTGGCCGACAGCAGCAACCGCCGTCAGCGCTATTTCCTGGAGGTACTAGCAGTCGGCAAAGCCAGTGTTTACAGCCTGCGCGACGAAAAGGACCGTGAGCATTACTACCTGAGCCTGGGCACCGAGCCCGTGGCCGAGCTCGTGAAGCGTACCGTGCGGGTAAAAGATGCGGACGGCCGTATGTTCGACCAGGAGCAGCCCATCTACCGCAACATGCTGGCCGCCGCCTTCAGCGCCTGCCCCGACGTGCAGGGGCACTTAAGCAAGTTGCCCTTTTCCAGCGGCGCGCTGGCCGGCGCCGCGGCCCGCTACAATGAGTGCATGAGCGGCAGTGTGATGAAGGGCGGATCAGTTCGTCAGCGGCCGAAAGCTCACGCAACGTTCACGGTGACGGCTGGCGCGGGCACTAGTACTTTGACCATTAAGGAAAGCGCGTATAGCAGCGATGGGGAATATAAAGGCTCGTTGAAGCCTGTCGTTGGGTTGGGGATGAATTTCAGCATCCCCGCAGTTAGCGAAAAGCTGTCGTTTCAGCTAGAGGGTCAATACCACGCGCAGAGCTACAACCTGTATTCTTCGTGGGGTACGAGCACCTCGCCGGCGCCGGCCAGCCAAAAGACAAGTTTCAGCTACGTCCGGGTGCCGGTGCTGCTGCGCTATTCCCTCCAGCGAGGATTGGTGCGGCCCTACGTGCAGGCCGGCATTACCCTGGGAATGGCGCTGGAAAAAGAGACAGACCTGCGACTGTTCCCTACCTACCATTTGGAAACGCTGGCAATAGACAATTCCATTCGCCGGTTCGAGCAAGCTTTTGCCGGTGGAGTAGGCGTGCGCATCGGCCGGGAAGGCGCCCGCAAACTGAGTGTGGAGGCGCGCTACGAGCGCAGCAATGGTTTTTCGACCGTTGTAGGTACGTCGACGACTGTTGCGCGCATCTTCGGCCTGCTCAGCTACGACCTGACCAAGTAACCCTCGCGTTCCGCGCCGTACCTTTGCGGCATGAATGCATTCCTGAATCGTAGCCTGGGACTGTTGCTGGCCGCCGGCTTAGTGTTGCCGGCGTGCCAGCGCAGCGGCTACCAGCTGCAGGGGCCGCCCACCGCTACGGCCCCCACCGTCAGCGCCGCCCAGCCCACCGATCCGCAGGTGGAGGCCGTGGTGGCGCCTTACCGCCAGAAAGTAAAGGAACAGATGGACGAGGTGATTGGCCGCGCGCCCGTCGCCATTCGCAAGAACTCCGGTGAGTCGCCGCTGGCCAATTTTGCCGGCGACGTGCAGCGCGAGCGAGCCGCCAAGGAGCTGGGCCAGCCCATCGACCTGGGGGTGATGACCAACGGCGGCCTGCGCGCCGAGCTGCCGGCCGGCAACATCACTGTGGGCTCGGTGTTTGAGCTGATGCCCTTCGAAAACGAGCTGGTGGTGCTCGACGCCCCCGGCCCGGTGGTGCAGCAGCTCTTTAACTACGCCGCGCCCATTCACATGGCCGTGTCGGGTGCTACCTACACGGCTACCGCGGATGGCAAACCCACCGACATCCGCATTGGCCAGGCGCCCTTCGATGCGTCGCGCACCTACACCATTGCCATTTCCGACTACCTGGCTGGCGGCGGCGACAAGCTGGACTTTTTCCGTCCCTTGTCCCCGCGCCACACCAATGTGCTGCTGCGCACCGCCTTCAACGACCACATCCGCCAGCTCACCAAAGCCGGCAAGCCCGTGGAAGCCAAGGCCGAAAACCGGGTTAAATTCTGATGTGCTGATGCCTTAATGCGCTGAGGTGGCTAATAAACCTGAACGGAGTTAGTACCTCAGCGCATTAAGGCATCAGCGCATTAACCCACATTTCTCACATTACCACATTCGACGCAGTGAACCGTCGCGACTTCATAAAATCTTCAGCGTGGGGCGCCGCCGGGCTGGGCCTGCTGGGGCCGGGCCTGATTTCGTCGGCCGCCGCGGCCGGTCAGCAGGTGCACCTTACCATTCTGCACACCAACGACATGCACTCGCGCATCGACCCCTTTCCCAAGGGCTCGGCGCAGTGGGCCGATGAGGGCGGCATGGCCCGCCGGGCCGCGCTGGTGGCCAAAATCCGGCAGGAGCAGCCCAACGTGCTCCTGCTCGACGCGGGCGACATCTGGCAGGGCACGCCGTACTTCAACTTCTTCGGCGGCGAGCTGGAATACAAGCTCATGAGCCAGATGCACTACGACGCGGCCACGCTGGGCAACCACGACTTCGACAACGGGCTGGAAGGCTTGGTGAAGCAGCTGCCCCACGCGCAGTTCCCCTTCCTCGTTGCCAACTACGACTTCTCCCAGACGCCGCTGAAAGGCCGTTTTCAGCCCTATAAGGTATTTGAGAAGCAGGGCGTGCGCATCGGCGTGTTCGGCGTGGGTATCGAAATGGCCGGGCTGATTTCCGATAAGAACTACGGCGCCACCAAGTACCTCGACCCCGTGGCCGTGGCCCGCGAGCAGGTGCAGCACCTGCGCGGCGCCGAGAAGTGCGACCTGGTCATTTGCCTTTCGCACCTCGGCTACAAGTACGAGAGCAGCAAAGTGGATGACCACAAACTGGCGACCGGTGCCCCGGGCATCGACCTGATCATCGGCGGCCACACCCACACCTTCCTCGATACCCCGACGGTAGTGGAAGGCCCGCAGGGCCACCGCACCCTCGTGAACCAGGTGGGCTGGTCCGGCATCAAGCTCGGCCGCATCGATTACGTCTTCGACCGCGCCACCGGCCGAAAAAGTGTCGCTGCGGCTGATGCACTGAGTATCAACGCTTCAGCGTTAGGCTAGCGGAAATCGGTTTGGCGCTCTGCCGACTTTTCCACATTTTTGTCTCCCCTTTGCCGAAACCGGGTACCCAAACCCGGTTTCGGCTGGTTCTGCCCGTTCCTATCCCCACACCGCCTGCGCAGCCTAGATTTTAATGCACAAGGATTGCCGTACAGTCTGGGTTAACTGCCTGCGCGTCATCCGGAGCAGCGTTGGGGAACAGAGCTTCCGCACGTGGTTTGAGCCCATTGTGCCGGTGGCTTTGCAGGGCAACCTGCTCATCATTCAGGTGCCCAGCCAGTTCTTTTACGAGTGGCTGGAAGAGCACTATGTCGATGTGCTGAAGAAGGCCATTGTGCAGGAACTGGGCTCAGAAGGGCAGCTGGAGTATTCCATCGTGGTGGACCAGGGCAACGAGCAGGCCCGGCCCCGCACCGTGAACCTGCCGGCTACGCGCGGTGGCGCGGCGCACCGTGCACCCGCCAACACGCCCACGGCCGCACAGGTGCGGCCCATGGCGCCGCAGCAGCCCAATGGCGGCCAGGGCACCGGCAACCAAACGCCTTACCTGCCCAGCGGCCCGGCCTACGCCGGCAACGCGGGCAACCCGTACCCCAAGCGGCAAACCACGCCCAACCCGGCAGCCAATGCGGCTGCTGCTGCTACGGCAGCGCCCGCCGCGCCGCCGCTGCGCAACCCCTTCGAGGTGCGCTCCGTGACGGACCGCAGCTACCTCGACTCACAGCTCAACCAGAACTACTCGTTCACGAACTACATCGAGGGCTCGTGCAACCGCCTGGCACGCTCGGCCGGCTGGGCCGTGGCGCAGAAGCCCGGCACCACGAGCTTCAACCCGCTGATGATTTACGGCGGGGTAGGGCTGGGCAAGACGCACCTGGTCCAGGCCATTGGCAACCACATCAAGGAGCACGCGCAGGGCAAATTCGTGCTCTACGTGTCGGCGGAAAAGTTTACCAACCAGTTTATCGAAAGCCTGAAAACCAACTCGGTACAGGATTTTGGCAACTTTTACCTGCTGGTCGATATTCTGATCCTGGACGACGTGCAATTTCTGGCTGGCAAAGACCGGACGCAGGAAATGTTCTTCCACATCTTCAACCACTTGCACCAAGCCGGCAAACAGGTCATCATGACCTCCGACGTGCCACCGCGGGAGCTGAAGGGGTTCGAGGAACGCCTCCTGTCGCGCTTCAAGTGGGGCCTCACCGCCGACTTGCAGAGCCCGGACTTTGAGACGCGCGTGGCCATCATCATGAACAAGATGCAGGCCGACGGCATCGATATTCCGCCGCAGGTGGTGGAGTACCTCGCGTACTCGGTCGAGACGAACGTGCGCGAGTTGGAAGGTGTACTGATTTCGCTCATTGCGCAATCCTCGCTGACGCGCCGCGAAATCGACCTGGAAATGGCCAAGCAGGCCCTGCGCCACATCATCGAGGATGTGGAAGCGGAGGTCAACCTGGACTTCATCCAGAAAACCGTGGCCGAGCACTTCAGCATCCCGGTGGACTTGTTGAAGGCTAAAACCCGCAAAAAGGAAGTGGTAACGGCCCGGCAGGTGGCCATGTACTTCGCCAAGGAGCACACCAATCACTCGCTCAAGAGCATCGGCTACCACTTCGGCGGCCGCGACCACAGCACCGTCATTCACTCGGTGCAGACCGTATCGGACCTCATCGACTCCGACAAAACCTTCCGCACCACCATTCAGGAGCTGCGCAAGAAGTTTACCGGGGGTAAGTAGACCGTAGAGAAATAAGAACTGAGCGCTTGGAAGTCGTTCAACTGGAATCAATCCAGAACGACTTCCAAGCGCTCAGTTCTTATTTCTGGTTCTAACTTCTACAGCTCCGAGGTGGTCCGCTCTTCGAAGTCCAGCTTGTTGTGTTGGGCGAAATCCTGGAGCATGGAACGCAGCTGCTGGCGGCGGCGCTTGCCGCGTACCTGACGCAGGTTCAGCGAGTAGCTGGTGCCGTCCTGCATGCGCAGCAACAGCTGGCGCGGCTCCAACAGCAGGGCACGCATGTCCTTGGCTTCGAAGGGCTGCTTGCCGATGAACAGGCCGGGCTTGTGCACTAGGTAGGACGGCGTGATTTCCAGGTAGGTCTGGGTGCCGAACAAGGGCAGGTTCTGCACCATGATGTAGAAGATGTAGAGCACGGCCAGGCCGAGAAACATCCAGTCGAGGTAGCGCAGCACGCCGGGCGTGCGGTTCGGGTCGCCCAGGATGGAGAGCAGGGGGTAAGCTACGGCCACCAGGCCGAACACGAGTTGGCCGAAAAACGGGACGCGGGAGGTGTTGGCGGGCTGCAGCCCGATGCGGGTATACGATGAGGGCATAGGCAAAAACGGCGGGGAGGCGACAAAACTACGCAAAACGCCGCAGCGCGGATGGGGTTCCGGGCTGCGGCGTGCCGCGCAGAGCCCGCGGGCCTTACGATTTCAGCGTGGCCGAGGCCAGCGTCAGCTCGGCACCGCCCTTGAGCAGGGCCGAAATGGGGCAGTTTTCCTTGGCCGTTTCGGCGTAGCGCTGAAACTCTTCCTGCGTGATGCCTTCCACTTCGCCTTCGGTGGTCAGCGCAATTTTGGTCACCTTCGGCACGTCGCCGGAGGTGTCCAGCGTCACTTTCGACTCGGAGCGGAGCTGCTTCACCTGCTTGCCGTCCTTGGTCAGAATCACGTCGAGAAACATGGTGTAGCAGGCGGCGTGCGCGGCCGCTACCAGCTCCTCGGGGTTGCTGCCCTTTTCGCCGTTGAAGCGGGCCCCGACGGAGTACGGCACTTTCACCAGCCCGCTCTGGGTGCTGATTTCGCCGCTGCCTTTGCTGTCGCCGTTCCAGACAGCGTTGCCACGTTGGTTGATCATGGGGTTTGGTAGGTTTGGAAGTAAGGGTGATTGGTATGCGTGTGTTCGGTTCAACCGGCCTTTTGCCGTTGAGCTAATACGTCTGCCGAACATACTGTTTCTTGCGGCATGAGCAAGGAGCAAGGCGTACTGGACGAGCTGGCGGCGCAGGAAATGGCGCTGTACGCTCAGATAAGTGCCGCCCAAACGGAGCCTTCACGGCCAGCCTTCGACGCCATTTATACCCGCGTCACGGCCGAGTACACGCAGGTGTATCAGCAGTACGTGGGGCTGTTGCGCGCCACCACCGACCCGGCCGTGTGGCTGGAAGTGCTGAAGCGGACCGTGTTTCTGCGCTGGTACATCTTTACCGAGCCGGACTGGCTTTCGGGCATAGGCATGCCCCGGCCGGATGATGCCGCTACGGTGTTCGACGCCCTCGACGCGGCCATAGCCCGCCAGCAACTGGACGCGGAGTTCGACTGGATGTTGGCCCATTACGCCAATTGGGTCTGGGAAGAGGCGCTGCAGCCACTGGGCGAGGAAGGCGGCCCGCGTCCTGCTATGACGAGGTTTCTGCGCGAAAAGACAGCGCTTTCGCAATACTCGGGCCCCGGCTACGAGGCCATACCTGCTTACGTCGACCCTAATACCATCACCGGCCGGGGGCAGCTTTCCCATTATTGGCGGCACATGATTAACCGGCAGCCATTGACGTAAGGCCAACTACTTTTACTTACTGCCCTGACACCTGCCTACCCTCAACCCCTCTCCCTGAATGGGCCTGAAGTCTTTCCTGAGCCGCCCGCTCGCCGCCTATACCGTCCGCCAGTACCAGCAGTGGACGCCGCGCCCCGAACTCGCCCAGCAGCGCATCCTGCAGGAGCTGCTGCAGCGCGGCCGCGCCACCGCCTTCGGCCGCGACCATCAGCTGGGCGCGGCCCGCAACGTCCGCGAATTTCAGCAGCGCGTACCGGTGCGCGACTACGAAGCGCTCAGCCCGTACTTCGAGCGCGTGAAGCAGGGCGAAGGCAGCGTGCTCTGGCCCGGCAAGCCGCTGTACCTGGCCAAAACCTCGGGCACTACTTCCGGCACGAAGTACATCCCGATTACCAAGGACAGCATCAGCAACCACATCAACGGGGCCAAGGATGCGCTGCTGCACTACGTGCATTACTCGGGCAAGCCGCAGTTTCTCGACGGTCGGCTGATGTTCTTGTCGGGCTCCCCGGAGCTGGAGGAAGTCGGTGGCATCAAGACCGGGCGGTTGTCGGGTATCAGCAACCACCACGTGCCAGCCTACCTGCGCCGCAACCAGCTGCCGAGTTACGCCACCAACATCATCGAGGACTGGGAGCAGAAGCTGGACCGGGTGGTGGACGAGACGCTTGACCAGCGCATGACGCTGATTTCGGGCATTCCGCCTTGGGTGCAGATGTACTTCGACCGCATCACCCAGCGCACCGGCCGGCCGGTGGGGGAGGTATTTCCGGCGTTTCAGCTGTTCGTGTACGGCGGCGTCAACTTCGAGCCGTACCGGCGCAAGCTGTTCGAGAGCATCGGGCGGGCGGTGGATACGGTGGAGCTGTTTCCGGCCTCGGAGGGCTTCTTCGCCTTTCAGGACCAGCCCGACAACCCCGGCCTGCTGCTGCTGGCCGACGCGGGCATTTATTACGAGTTCATCCCAGCCGAGCAGTTCTTCGAGCCCAACCCGCCGCGCCTGACCCTGGCCGAAGTGGAGCTGGACCGCAACTACGCCCTCGTCGTCAGCTCCAACGCGGGGCTTTGGGGCTACTCCGTGGGCGACACCGTACGCTTCGTGAGCTTGCGCCCGCACCGGGTAGTGGTATCCGGCCGCATCAAGCACTTTCTGTCGGCCTTCGGGGAGCACGTCATCGGCGAGGAAGTGGAGCAGACCTTACGCGAGGCGCTGCAGCAGTTTCCGGAGGCCGAAGTAGTGGAATTCACCGTGGCCCCGCGCGTGAGCGAAGCCGGAGCCGAGCCCTCACGGCACGAGTGGCTGGTGGAGTTTGCCCAACCGCCCCGCGACGCGGCCGCCTTCGCGGCCGCGCTGGATGCCGGCCTGCGCCGCCGCAATGTGTACTACGACGACCTGCTCGCCGGCAACATTCTGGCTCCGCTGCTGCTCACGCCGCTGCCGGCCGGGGCCTTTCAACGCTACATGCGCAGCCAGGGCAAGCTGGGCGGGCAAAACAAAGTGCCGCGGCTCAGCAACGACCGGAAGCTGGCCGACGGGCTGTTGGGTATTTAACTTTAGATAAATGACCACATGAGATTTTTGATACCGCCTGTTTTCGTTCGTCAGCATCGCGTACTAGATCAAGTCTATAATGTTCCAAGTATTAATGACTTCCCTAATGTGAGTGAAATAGCAAACTCAACTGGAATGACAGAAGATGAGGTGGTGCAAGCTGCATATCTTCTGTTGGAACGAGGGATGGTTTCAATCGATAGAGGCCACAAACCATACATTATCCGATGTTCGCCCGAAGGAGCTAGCGCTTATTTACAGAAGAAGCTGCTTGCTGAAGGAGACGAGAAGGGAAAAGCCAATCTGCTGAGATGGATGCAGATATTCGGAATAATAGTAGCGGCATCTATAACAATATCAACGTTCATAATGAACCTCATCAAAACAGATTCCAATACCAATAGAATCACTAAAGTTGAATCAGAAATTCAGCTGTTAAAAGCAAAACCCAAGGACTAAAGCTGTTCAGAGGTTATCGTTCTTGGTGTGTAGGGCCTGCGCCTGTGATAGAAAATGAACGTTGGCTAACTAACTGCTGTGCAGTTATTGAACTTAGGCGATTCTGGGTCTTAGCTCACAGCTATGAGTAATAGATTGCCACTGCCGAACAAGGCATGATAAAAACAGATACTAGTTTCTCCACCGACGCCCGCCAGATGCCGAGCCAGCGCATTGACAACCCCCGCAGCTACCGCCAGCACCTGCTGCGCGAGGTGCCGCTGGTGCTGCTCGGCGCGGGCGTGTGCGCGTGGGCGGCGGTGCAGGGCTACAGCGGGCCGGCCGTGGGTGTGGCCGTGCTGGGGCTGCTGGCCCTGGGGCTGGACCGCCACACGCAAAGCCTGACCTTGACCGACGAGCAGGTGAGCCTGACTTATTACCAGCGCCTGACCAGGCATCAGGTCACCTGGCCGCTGGCCGAAGTGAGCGTAAACGAGCTGCGCAAAGCCGGCGGGCTGCTGGGCAATCAGCCCTTATATGAGCTGCGCATCTCCAACCCCGGCCTCGGCCGCACGCTCACTCTCAGTACCGCCGACGGCTTCCGTGAGGAGCAACTGCTGGCCCTGCACGCTGAGCTAACTGGCTTTGATGAGGAAAAGGAGGAACCCGAACCCGGCGCCGACCGGTAAACTCTGCCGCGCCAATGCTGTAACTTGCCGCCAACCGCCACCCGTTTCATCTTACCGAATCTGCACCCGAAGCGGGGTATTGCGGAGCAGGTTCGGAGAGGTTCGATTCCCCGCAGCGCTGGTTGCCGCCCCACAAGGGCATAAGCACTGAACATGCTGTGAGAAAGGGTGAAAAGCCGGGCCCTTGCGGTCCAAACGGCGCCCGAGCCTGCAAACCCGCGGATACCGCCGCAGCTCTGGCCGCGGCTGAAGCGGGTTTCCCTCGGTCGGCGGGCTTTTCGCCCTTATCGGCTATTCGCTAACGTATTTTTTGCCGCCGCATGGGCCTATTCACCCGCACCTACCACGTCCGCCCCAACCAGGAGGGATACTTATTTCGCGACAGCGTGCTGGAACGGCAGCTGCCGCCCGGCCGCCACGAAGTGCTGGACCTGCGCCGCCGCACCGAGCTGCTGGCTCTGCCCACCGTGCCGCGCCTGCTCACCGTCACGAATCAGGAAGTGCTGACCCGTGACAACGTGGCCCTGCGCTTTTCCTTCAGTTTGCTCTACCGCATCCACGATGGCCGCCAGCTGCTCAGCCAGCTGGAGCTGAACCGCCCCGTGCCCGCTTTGCTGGCCGAGGTAGAGCAGCGCATCCACAACGCGGCCCAGAGCAGCATCCGCAACCGCATCGTGCAGTATGAGAGCGAGGAGCTGAACGAGCGCCGCGCCGAGCTGACCGACCTGCGCAGCGAGGTGCTGGCCGCGGCCGTGGCCCCGCTGGGCGTCGTCATCGAAGAAGCCCAGCTGCGCGACCTGACCTTCCCCAAGAACATTCAGGACCTCTTCGCCCGCCACCTCGAAGCGAAAATCCGCGCCAAGGCCGACCTGGAAAACGCCCGTACCGCCGTGGCCACGGCCCGCGCCCTCAAAAACGCCTCCGAGCTGATGAAGGGCGACGACAACCTGCGGTTCTTCCAGTTCCTCGAAACCATCACCAAGATTGCCGAGAAGGGCAAGCACACTTTCCTGGTGGGGGAGTTTCCGCAGCCGCTGAAGCCGTAACTGGCTTGCCCATGCGCATTGCCTTCGACTTAGATAATACCCTTATTCGCTCGGCACACCCGTTTGCGCTGGAAAGGCCGCGCCTGGGGTGGTTGGCCCGGCTGCTCGGCTACGAAAGCCTGCGTAGCGGCACGGTAGAGCTGCTGCGGCATTGCCAGCGCCAGGGCTGGGAGGTGTGGGTGTATACCACCTCATACCGCTCAGCGGGCTACATTCGCCGGCTGTTCAGGCTGCACGGCATTCGACTCGGGGGCGTGGTCAACCAAAGCCGGCACGAGCGGGAAGTACGCGTTAGCTGCTCCAAGCACCCGCCAACCTTCGGCATTGACGTGCTGGTGGATGACTCGCCGGGCGTGCGGCTGGAAGGCGAGCGGCACGGGTTTCGGGTGATAGTGGTGCGGCCGGAGGACGAAGGCTGGCTGCGCACGGTGCAGCAAGCTTTATTATCATAGTATAGCTTTGTTGGGCTTTAATTCAGGTTTTGTAGGTGGGTTTTTTCGGAGGGTTATGTTTGCTTGGACTGGCCTGCTTACTCTATCTAGGCTGGAAGAATGGGCTTCGGGAGCAGGCTAGAATAGAACAGTTGGGCTTCCATGCCGAAGCCGTAGTGCGCTTCTATCGCGAAGAGTACGTGCGCGTGGCTGGATCGTGGGACTGGCTGGAATACCCATACGTGGAATACACGGATGAGCACGGCGACGTGAAGCTGGAACGGTTAAAATACGCGCAACGCCCAGGACAACCTTTTTCGATAGGACAACCAGTAGAGGTTATCCGTTATAAGGAAATACTGTATTACCGCCAAGGCTTGCAAGAGGGAAGCACTGTCTCCTTGCTGCTTGCAGTTGCTACGCTTGTGGGAGGACTAAGTATGATTATACAGTCCTTTTGATCTGCCCTGTTCCAATGCCAATGTCTGCTAAACTCCAACTCCACGCCCTCTGCCTCACCTTCGTTGAGCAGCGCATGGCTACTTGCCAGGCCGCCATCAACGCCGCGCAGGAATCGGCCAACTCCGAAACCAAGAGCAGCGCCGGCGACAAGTACGAAACCGGCCGCGCCATGGCCCAGAACGAGCGGGACCGAAACGCCGTGCAGCTCCACGAAGCCAAGCAGCTGCTCGGCGAGCTGCAGCGCATCGACCCGGCTCGGGACTGCGACGCCGTGCGGCCGGGCGCGCTGGTCACCACCAGCATGGGGCGGTTTTACGTCAGCATCAGCGCCGGCAAGCTCACGGTCGACGGCGTGGATTACTTCGCTGTATCGGCCGCGGCGCCGGTGGCGCAGGCACTGAGCGGCAAGCGCGCCGGCGAGTCGGCTACGTTCAACGGTAAGCCGGTTCGGATAGAAGCCGTGGCCTGAAGCGGTGAATGGAAGCCCTGGCGTGGCAAACCCTACCGCGAGCTATTCAGGCACATACGAGGCGGTAGGGACCCTACCGGGATGTTTTCACTTCGATAGGCCGTGGTAGGAACCCTACCAGCTGCGCTACAATTCAGGATGCCCCGGTAGGAGCGCGCCGACGCCGCGGGCGCCGGTTTGCGGGCCGGCGGCGTGTTGCCTCGCCCGAAGCCTCTTACCTTTGTTACCCGACCTGCTGCGTCGAGCCGCCGACGCCTTTCCCGTATGACTCCTTCTCCTGCTCGCTCCCTGGCCCTGCTGGGCTCCACCGGCTCCATCGGCACCCAAACGCTGGACGTGGTACGCGCCCACCCCGGCCGTTTCCGCGTGGCGGTGCTCACCGCCCAGCGCAGCGCCGATTTGCTGGTGATGCAGGCCCGCGAGTTCCGGCCCGCCGTGGTGGTCATCGGCGACGAGGCCCAGTACGCGGGCGTGAAAGCGGCCCTGGCTGGTCAGCCCGAAACCACCGTCATGGCGGGCGCCGCGGCCCTGGCCGAAGCCGCCGCCCGCCCCGACGTGGACATGGTGCTGACCGCGCTGGTGGGCTACGCCGGGCTGCTGCCAACCATTGCGGCCCTGAAGGCCGGCAAAGCCATTGCCCTGGCCAATAAGGAAACGCTGGTGGTGGCTGGGCAGCTCGTCACCACGCTGGCCCGGCAGTCCGGTTCGGCCATTTACCCCGTCGACTCCGAGCACTCCGCCATTTTCCAGTGCCTGGTAGGGGAGGAGCCCGATGCAGTAGAGAAAATCATCCTGACGGCCTCAGGCGGACCCTTCCGCGGCCGCTCCGTGCAGGAACTGGCCCAAGTGACGAGGGCGCAGGCCCTGAAGCACCCCAACTGGGAAATGGGCGCCAAAATCACCATCGACTCGGCCTCCCTGATGAATAAGGGCCTCGAAGTCATTGAGGCCAAGTGGCTGTTTGGGCTGACAGATGACCAGATTGAGGTGGTGGTGCACCCGCAGAGCATCATTCACTCCCTGGTGCAGTTCCGTGACGGCTCCCTGAAGGCCCAGCTCGGCCTGCCCGACATGAAGCTGCCCATCCAGTACGCGCTGGGCTACCCCGAGCGCCTGCCCAACGACTTCCCGCGCTTCAGCTTCCTCGATTACCCCACGCTGACGTTCGAAAAGCCAGACGGCGACACTTTCCGCAACCTGCCGCTGGCCTTCGAAGCCATGCGCCGCGGCGGCAACGCGCCCTGCGTGCTCAACGCGGCCAACGAAATTGCGGTGGCCGCTTTTCTACGCGAGCAGATCGGCTTTCTGCAGCTGCCCGAAGTGGTCGAGAATTGCCTCAGCCGGGTTTCGTACCTTGCCGAACCCTCGCTCGACGACTACGTGCAAACCGATGCGGAAACCCGCCGGGTAGCTGCGGAGTTGGTAAAATGAATTTGTATCAAGGCTTCGTTGTCATCCTGAGCACAGCGAAGCGAAGGTCGACGTAGTCAAGGACCTTCTCAAGCTGGAACGACTGGCGTTGGGTAATTGCTATCTAACGTGATAAGGTCCTTCGGCTCCCGCCTCAGGATGACACTACAACCCAACTGACAACTAAGTAACGAATGGATATTCTGGTAATGGTCGGCCAGCTGCTGCTGGGCCTCTCCATCCTGGTGGGCGTGCACGAGGCCGGGCACATGATTTCGGCCAAGTGGTTCGGGATGCGGGTGGAGAAGTTCTCCATCGGCTTTCCGCCCAAGATTTTCGGCAAGCAGATCGGCGAAACCGAGTACATGATCGGGGCCGTGCCGCTGGGCGGCTTCGTCAAGATTACCGGCATGGTCGACGAGTCGCTAGACACCGACGCGCTGAGCGGCCCGCCCCAGCCCTACGAGTTCCGGGCCAAGCCGGCCTGGCAGCGCCTCATCGTGATGCTCGGTGGTATCATCGTCAACGTGCTCACGGGCATCATCATCTTCTCCCTGCTGCTCTACGCCTACGGCGAAACCTACGTGCCGGCCCGCGAGGCCGAGCGGTTCGGCGTGATTCCGAATGAGCTGGGCCAGAAAATCGGCTTCCGCACCGGCGACAAGATTGTGAAAATCAACGGCCGCCCCTTCGAGCGGTTCAACGACGTGTACGCGCCCGACGTGGTGCTGGGCAGTGCCAGCTACTACACCGTGGAGCGCAACGGCCAGCTGGTAGACATTCCGGTGCCCGTAACCATCATGAACGAGCTGTCGGACCAGGACAAAGCCCTGTTCGTGGCCCCGCGCATGCCCTTCAAGGTGAAGCGCGTGGTGCCCGGCAACAATGCCTCCAAGGCCGGCATCCAAGCCAACGACCGGATTGTGCGCATCGGCGACACGCCCATTCAGTTCTTCGACGAGCTGCAGGCTGCCCTGCTGAAGTACGCCGGCAAAACGGCCCCCATTCAGGTGCAGCGCGGCTCGCAGGTGCTGCCCCTGCAGGTGGCAGTGAGCGAAAGCGGCAAAGTAGGCCTGGAGCAGGAGCCGCTGCTGAAGCTCGAAACCCGCGACTACAGCCTGGTGGAAAGCTTCCCCGAGGGCACCAAGCAGGCGTTCGGCATCATCACCACCCAGGCCAAGGCCTTTGGCAAAATCCTGAAGCGCCAGGCGTCGGCGTCGGAGTCGCTGGGCGGCCCCATCGAAATTGCCCAGCAGTACGGCTCGACCTGGGACTGGCCCTGGTTCTGGCGCATGACGGGCATGCTCTCCATGGTGCTGGCCTTCATGAACCTGCTGCCCATCCCGGCCCTCGACGGCGGCCACGTGATGTTCCTGACCTACGAAATGCTGTCGGGCCGCAAGCCCTCCGACAAATTCCTGGAAAACGCGCAGAAGGTGGGCATGGTCCTGATTCTGTCGCTGATGGTGTTCATCCTCGTCATCAACCCCATCATGAAGGCCATGCGCTAGCGCGGGCCGCGTGCTGAGTGTCACGTAATGCCATCTTCTGCCCGGAAGATGGCATTACTTTTTCTAAGCCGGTGTTGTCCTCCGGTAGTACCCCTCCCCATGCGCCGTTTCCTTGTTTTTGCAGCCGCACTGCTGCTTGTCGCTCTTACCGCCGCCGCTCACGCCTACCACGCCAGCATCATGGAGGCGCGCCTGAACGCCAAAACCCAACAGTTGGAAGTAGCCCTGAAAGTCTTTACCGATGATATGGAAGCGGTGCTCTCCAATGGGCAGCCGCGGCACGTGAGCATTGCCGAAACGCCGGCTGCCCAGCTTACGCCCATGCTGGCCGGCTACCTGCGCCGCACCGTCGTCATCGGCACCAAGCCCGGCGAGGTACTGCCGCTGAATTACCTTGGCCTGCAGCAGGAAAAGGACGCCTACTGGCTGTACTTCAGCGTGAAGCTGCCGCGGCCGGTGCAGGGCCTGACCATGCGCCACCGCCTGCTCATGGACCAGTTTTCCGACCAGATGAACATCGTGAACCTGGATGCCGGCGGCAAAAAGCAAAGCGCCCTGTTCCGCGACGGCAACGAGGAGCAGCAGTTGAGCTGGTAGCACGGGCTGTCATTACGAGGAGGAATGACGAGGTAATCGGTCCTCTCGCGGCCCAACTGGCAGCAGCCGAAAACAGCACCGCCCGAAACCTGAGTTACTGGTTTCGGGCGGTGCTGTTTTTCTGTTAGGGCCGGTGCTGCCGCCAGCCAAGCCAGCTAGTTCCACCCGCCGACGTCCTTCACCGGTTTCTGCTCCGAGTCGGGCTTGATCAGGCGAAACTCCACGCGGCGGTTGGTGCGCATGTCTTCCTCGGTCACTTCTTCCTTCAGCGGCACAGTGCTGCCGTAGCCGCGGCTTTCGATGCGGTTGGGTTTGAGCTTGCCCTTGGTTTCGATGTACTTCCGGATGGCGTCGGCGCGGTCCTGCGAGAGTTTCTCGTTCACGTCCGGGTCGCCCACGGCATCGGTGTGGCCGGCAATGCGCAGCTTGGTCTCGGGGTGGTCCACCATGAATACCACGATGCGGTCCAGCGTCGCGTGCATTTCCTGGCGGATGTTGGCCTTGCCCGCGTCGAATTCGATGTTTTTGAAGATGAGCGGGATGTTGTAGTCGATGCTGGTAGTCATCAGCTTCATCACCGTGTCGGCCTTCAGATCAAATTTTTTCTCTACCGTGAAGTAATCCGGGCTCTGAATCAGCATCACGTACTTCGAGCCGTCGATGAGGTCGAAGTCGAAAGTGCCGTCGGGGCGCACGTACTTCGAGGCTACCTCGATGCCGTTGTCCACGTCGATGATGCTCACGATGCCATTGAGCGGCTTTTGCGTGACGGAGTCAATCAGCGAGCCTTCCACGTGGGTGGTAGCCAGCGGCTGGGCCTCCATCGGCAGTGGGAAGGAGTAGAGGTCGAGGTTCTTGAGCTGCTTTTCCTCCGAGCGGGCGTAGTACAGGTTCTTGGAGTCCGCGTCGATAGTGAAGTAATACTCCGAGCCCTTGCCGTTTACCAGCGGGCCGATGTTGATGGGTTCCTGCCAGCGGCCCTGCACGCGGTAGGCCTTGTAGATGTCGAAGTCGCCGAAGTTCAGCAGCTGCCCGCGCGAGCTGAAATACAGCACGTTGTAGAGCGGGTGGTAGAAGGGGCTCACCTCACTTTCGCGGGTGTTGATGATGGGTCCCATGTTCTGCGCCTTGGCCCACTGCCCGTTCTTGAGCTTGTAGGTAAACCAGATATCCGACAGCCCGAAGCCGCCGATGCGGTCCGAGGCGAAGTACAAGGTGTCCTCGGTGCGCGACAAAGTGGGCTGCGAGTCCCAGCTGGTGGAGTTGACGGCCATGCCCAGGCTCTGCGGTACCGTCCACTGCCCGTTCTTGAACTTGGTTACGAACAGGTCGCAGTTGCCGTGGCAGGTGGGGCACTCGCAGCGCGAGAAGTACATGGTGCTGCCGTCCTTGGTGAGGCAGGCCGAGCCTTCGTTGTAGGGCGAGCTGATGGGCTTGGGCAGGGGCGTGGCATCGGTCCAGGTTTCGCCCTCGCGCTTGGCCATGTACAGCTCCTCGTCCACCACGTTGTGCAGGCCGCGGCGCTTGCGCTTGGAGGAGAAAATCAGCTGCTGCGAGTCGTCGTTGTAGCTCGGGCCGTAGTCCTCCACGTCGGAGTTGATGCCCGCGCCCATGTTGGTGTACACGCCCTTGGGCGGCCGGAAGGTGGCAATGTTCTTCCGGTACTCCACAATGTCGTAGTACGTCTTCAGCGGCACGTACAAGTCGGCGTCCTTCTGCTCCAGCGAGTCGTAGTACAGCTGAATTTTGGTGACGTCCTGGCGGTAGTGCTTCAGAGCAAGGCGGTAGTATGCCTTGGCCTTGTCCTCGTTACCGGCGCGCTCAAACAGCTGCCCCAGGCGCCAGAGCATCATGTTGTCCTTGTAAAAGTTCTCGATGCCGAACTGCGCCACGTACTTTTCCAGCAGGTTGCGGGCGGCCGTCCAGTTCTTGCGTTTTTCGGCCTTGGCAATTTCGCGCAGCTGTTTTTTGTCCTGGAAGTAGGGGATGCGGTTGACGTTGACGAAGTCCGGCGTGGCGTCGGGGCGCACGCGCAGCTGGCGGGTAATTTTGCCCTTGAGGGCGCGTTGCTGATAAGGAGACGTTTTCTGCGCCAGCGCCGGGCTGGCCAGGCTAAGCCAGGTAATAAGCAGCGAAAAAAGGAGTCGTATCGAACGAGACATAGAGGAAACAGCGCACGGACCGGGCGTGGGAAAGCCAAGGACACCAAAAATATAGCTTTTCGGTGATGCGGCCCGAATTTATCCGTTGGCGCCCGTTCAAAAGCGGCCTGCCGCCTTGGCGTGCGGCATACCGGGCCACCGCCGCTGTTTTTGCTGCCTCGCAGCGTGGCACGGCACTTGACAAACCGGTATCTTCGTTCGGTGGACCGCACGCTGGCCGTCATGGCCTGCCATTCTGGCGCTGCCGCCTCCCTGTAGTATCTATGCCAAAAAAATCTGATCCGCGTTTGCCCGCCGGGCTGGTGCTCATGACCGACGGCCCCGACGAGCTGGTGCAGGTGGTATCGGCCGACCCCGAGCAGACCAGCCCCGAGCTGGGCGCAACGCCGGAAGTGCTGCCCATTCTGCCCGTGCGCAACACCGTGCTCTTCCCCGGCGTGGTGCTGCCCGTCACGGTTACGCGCAAAAAGAGCATCCGCCTGGTGCGCAAGGCGTACAAAGGCGACAAGCTGGTGGGCGTCATCGCGCAAAAAAACAGCAACGCCGAAGACCCGACCCCGGCCGACCTCTACGAGGTGGGCACCATGGCCCGCATTCTGAAGCTGCTGGAGCTGCCCGATGGCAACACTACCATCATCATTCAGGGCCAGCAGCGCTTCCGCGTGGCCGAGCTGGTGCAGAGCACGCCCTATTACACGGCTCGCGTGGAGTACCTGCCCGAGCTGATGCCGCTGCGGGCTAACAAGGAAGTAAAAGGCTTGGTGGCCTCGCTGAAGGATGCGGCCACCAAGATGCTCAAGCTGAACCCAGAAATCCCGCAGGAAGCCCAGGTGGCGCTGGACAACATCGAGTCGCCGGCTTTCCTGATTCACTTCCTGGCCTCCAACCTCAACGTGGAGGTAGGACAGAAGCAACGCCTGCTCGAAATCAACGAGGGTGTGGCCCGCGGCACCCAGCTGCTGGAAATGCTGCTGAAGGAAATTCAGCTGCTCGAAATCAAGCACGAAATCCAGAGCAAGGTCCACACCGATCTGGATCAGCAGCAGCGCGACTATTTCCTGCGCCAGCAACTCAAGGTGTTGCAAGACGAGCTGGGCCAGGACGGCCCCGACGCCGAGCTGGACAAGCTGCGCGCCCGCGCCAAGGACAAAAAGTGGCCCGAAACGGTAGCCAAGCACTTCCAGAAGGAGTTGGACAAACTGGGCCGCATGAGCCCCATGGCCGCCGAATACCCGGTCAGCCTGAATTATGCTGAGTTTCTGCTGGACCTGCCCTGGGGTGAGTACACCAAGGACAACTTCAACCTGAAGCGCACCCGCAAAATCCTCGATCAGGACCACTACGGCCTGGAAAAGGTGAAGGAGCGCATCCTGGAGTACCTGGCCGTGCTCAAGCTGAAACAGGACCTGCGCGCGCCCATTCTGTGTCTCTACGGCCCGCCCGGCGTGGGCAAAACCTCACTTGGGCGCTCCATTGCCACGGCGCTGGGCCGCAAGTACGTGCGCCTCTCGCTGGGTGGCGTGCGCGACGAGGCCGAAATCCGCGGGCACCGCAAAACCTACGTGGGCGCCATGCCCGGCCGCATCGTTTCGCAGATCAAAAAGGCCGGCGCCTCCAACCCGGTGATGATTCTGGACGAGGTGGACAAGCTCAGCTCCGACTTCCGCGGCGACCCGCAAGCGGCCCTGCTGGAAGTGCTGGACCCCGAGCAGAACTCCACCTTTACCGACAACTACCTGGAAGTGGAGTACGACCTCTCGCGCGTGCTCTTTATTGCTACGGCCAATTCGCTGGATTCCATCCACCCCGCTCTGCGCGACCGGATGGAAATCATCGATTTGACGGGCTACACGCTGGAAGAGAAAACGCAGATTGCCAAAAAGCACCTGTGGCCCAAGCAGGTGACCGAACACGGCCTCACCAGCAAGGACGTGAGCATCAGCACCAGCGCCGTGCAGCGCGTCATCGACGACTATACCCGCGAATCGGGCGTGCGTAGCCTGGAGCGCAAGCTAGGGGCTGTGGCGCGCAACATCGCCAAGCACAAGGCCATGAACGAGGCCTTCCCGGCCAAGCTGGAGCCCGAGGACGTGACCAGAATCCTTGGCGCGGCCATCTTCGACCGCGACCTGTACCAGGACAACGACACCGCCGGTGTGGTAACGGGCCTGGCCTGGACCTCGGTGGGCGGCGACATCCTGTTTATCGAAAGCCTGCTGAGCCGCGGCCGGGGCAAGCTCACGCTGTCGGGCCAGCTCGGCGACGTGATGAAGGAATCGGCCATTACGGCCCTGAGCTACCTGCGCAGCCGCGCCGAGGAGCTGGGCATCGATTACCGCCTCTTCGACCAGTACGACCTGCACATTCACTTTCCCGAGGGCGCCGTGCCCAAGGACGGGCCGAGCGCGGGCATTGCCATCTTCACCAGCATTGCCTCGGTGTTTACGCAGCGCAAAATTCGTTCGCACCTGGCCATGACCGGTGAAATCACCCTGCGCGGCAAGGTACTGCCGGTGGGCGGCATCAAGGAGAAAGTGCTGGCCGCCAAGCGTGCCGGCATCAGGGACATCATCCTGAGCCACAAAAACCGCAAGGACATCCAGGAAATTTCGGCTGAATACCTGAAGGACCTCACCATTCACTACGCCGACCGCGTGGACGACGTGCTGCAGGTAGCGTTGCTGGATGAGCTGGTGAAAAAGCCGCTCAAGCTGACGGTGCGCGAGGATCAGCCGGTGCCCGCCCCGGCCCACGAGGTGGAGGTGCAGTAAGCGCCGACGATAAAATCCAGAACCGCCCGGATTGGCACTGCCAGTTCGGGCGGTTTTTTGTGCCGGTAGCAGCCGTGCCTTACCGGCTCGAAAACTTAACCCGCCCGCAATCATAAAAGTGGCTCCGCCGCGTTAAGGCCGCATCTTCCTGTTGTATCTTAGCTTCAATGATTCTACCTGTACGCCGCTTGTCTCGTGCTTTGTTGATTGGCCCGGCCCTGCTACTGGGCGCTACGGCTGCGCATGCCCAGATCGGTGGGCAAAGCGTATTTTCCTCGCTGAACCTGCCGCCCACGGCCAAGCTGGCGGGCGTCGGCGGCGTGAGCGTATCGGTGCGCGACAACGACCCGGGCATGCTCTTCGCCAACCCGGCCCTGCTCAACGCAGATATGGACGGGCGCCTGGCCCTGAGCTACGGCGGCTACCTCGGCGGCATCAAACAGAGCACGGCCGCGTACGTGCGCAATTCGGAGAAGCTGGGCCGCTGGGGCTTCGGCCTGTCGTACCTCAGCTACGGCGACTTCGACATGTACGACCCCGCCGGCAACCCTATGGGGCAGTTCTCGGTGAACGACTACCACCTGAACATCAGCAACGCGCAGACTTACGGCAACTTCACCATGGGCGCTACGGCTCGTTTTGCGGTGGCAGGCATTGCCGGGGAGCATTCCATGGCCCTGCTCACCGACGTGGGCAGCGTGTTCAAGCACCCGGAGAAGGACTTTACCGTGGGGCTGGCCGTGAAGAACCTCGGCTACCAGATCAAGCCGTTTCCGGGCAGCGACCGGGAGCCGCTGCCCCTCGATGTGCAGATCGGTACCACCATCAAGCCCGAGCACATGCCGGTGCGCTTCAGCATCACGGCCCACCACCTGCAACAGTTCGATATAGTGTACCTCGATACCCTGCAGCGCCGCAACCAGAGCCTCGACGGCAACGCGAAAGCGCCCAAGAAAACTATCGGCGACCAGATTGCGCGGCACTTTGTCATCGGTGGCGAGCTGATGCTGGGCAAAAGCCTCAACCTGCGCGTGGCCTACAACCACCTGCGCCGCCGCGAGCTGCGTCTGGATAATACGTCCGGCGGGGCGGGGCTGTCATTCGGGGCTATGCTGCGCCTCGGGGCTTATCAGTTCGAGTACACCCGCGCCCTGTACCACGGGTCGGGTGGTGCCAACTACATCACGCTGGCCCGCAACGTGCACGAGATGTTCGGGAAGAAAAACTAAACGGCAGAACGCTTTGGCACCAACGCAAACAAGCCCCGCTCAGCTATCTGGGCGGGGCTTGTTGGTGGTTGAGCGGTGAGCAAGCCACGCTAGTTAGGCGTGGTTGTCACTATGCGAAACACGAAGGGCAACTCGTATTGCACCGGTACGGCCCGGCCGCCCTTGCGCCCCGGAATCCACTCGTGGGGAATGGCGCGGGCCGTGCGCAGGGCCTCTTCGTCGCAGCCGGCCCCGATGCCCGTCAGGACCTGGTGGTCCGACGCGACGCCGAGCGTATCAATCACAAAGCGGACTATCACGCGTCCCTGCACGTTTCGTTCGCGCGCTTGGTCAGGGTAAGTCAGCTGGCGGATATAAGTGGCCAGGACGGCTTCGCCCCCCACGTACAGCGGAGGTCTGTCGAGGCTGGCCATTTGCCATTCGCCGTTGAGTTGGATGCGGTAGGGGTGGTCCTCCGGTTTGCGGTAGTAGAGTAGCTTTTTACGGTCGTAGTCGTAGCGCTGAACCAGCACGGTGCGGCCGCTGGCCGTCTGGGCATAAAACGACCACGGCCCGAGTCGGTGGCCTTTTTCAATGCGGCCGCTGTCGAGGTCGGTCTGGCGGACGCGGCCTTGGGCGCGCATTTGGGTGAGGGGCACGCAACAGCAGGCGCCAAAGAGCAGGGGTATAAGTAGACGCATAGGGGAATGCAGCGGCTGCAGCGGAAGCTGCTAGTAGGGACTTCAGCCGCGAGGCGCCCGCAGGCTTGCTGGTTGCCCCCACCGACAATAACGTCGGCGGGGGCAGGAAAGCAGCGTTGTGAGATGCTACAACCACCTGTCGGCGCCCGGCGGGCGGCGGGGTAGTGCGCTTAGTAACCGGGGTTCTGGCCAAATTCCCCGGCGTTCTGCAGGGCATTCAGCTCTTCCTGGCGGATGGGCCGAAGCCGGTGGAATTCCTGCACCTGCGTAATGTCGGGGTTGCGCGCCTTGATGTAGCTGGCGAAATTCTGGTTGTTCTTCATGCGCTTCACATCAAACCAGCGGATGTATTCGCCGGCAAACTCCCGGGCCCGCTCGTCCAGAATGAAGTCGGGCGTGATGTCGGCGGCCGTTACGCGCATGGCCTGCGAGTAGTCAACCGGCGTCTTCTTGGCCGCACGCACGCGCAGCACGTTGACCAGGTCGGCGGCAGCGGCGTTGTTGCCCAGCTGGTTTTCGGCTTCGGCCGCAATCAGATACATTTCCGCCAGGCGCATCACCACGATGTCGTTGGTGCCGTTCTGCACGTTGGCCGCTGAGCGGCTGGTGTCCCAGAATTTCTTCAGGTTGACGTAGTTCAGCCCGGTTTTGATGGTGCCGTTGGCGTTGTACACGTCGTCGCGGTCGTACACCACGTAAGGTTTCAGCCGCTTATTCGGGATGGCGCGCTTGGTCACCACCATGGCCGTATCACCCTGGCGAATCTGCCGCCCCACGATGCTAGGGTCCTTCTGGTAGGTGTTGGCGTCGGCGGCGGTCCAGGTGTAGGGCGTCGTCCGGTTGGCCAGCCACACTTCCTGGAAAGAGCCGTCGTAGCGGTTGTCGCGGGTCTGGTCGTACAGGTCCAGCAGGGTGCGGGTGGGCATCAGGCGACGGCTGCTCTCATAGCCATAGGCCACGCTCGATTCCAGGCCCGGCTTGCCGTTGTAAGGGGCCTGAAACACGTGAAACAGGCGGGTGCCGTTGTCGCTGTAGTTCAAGCCCGGGTTGGTGGAAAAGCTGACCACGTACAGGCCCTCGCCGCCGTCGCGGCCCAGGGTTTTGTTGTTGGCCTGGGCCCAGAGGTCGGCGTAGTTGGCGCGCAGGTCGGTAAGCAGCGTCGCCTTGTTGCGGATTACCTCGTTGGCCGCGTTGCGGGCCAGGGTGAAGTACTGCTGGGCTTCCGAGCCGCTGCTGTAGTAAGCGCGCGAGAGGTAAGCGCGGGCCAGAAAGCCCATAGCGGCCTTCTTGGTAGCCCGGCTATACTCGTTGCCCCAGCTCACAGGCAGGTTATTGGCCGCGAACTGCAGGTCGTTGATGATCAGGTTGTAGAACTCGGGTACCGAGCTGCGTACCGCCGTCGTGATGGGGGCTTGGGTTTCCTCGGTGCGCAGCATCACGCCGCCCCAGGTTTCCACGATGTGCCAGTAGTAGAAAGCGCGCAGAAAGCGCAGTTCCCCTTCGCGCTGGTTGCGCGTATTGGCGTTGGTGAAGCCCGCCTGGTTGATACGGTTGATGCCCGCGTTGCAGAGGTTGATGGCCTTCCACAGCTGCGCCCAGATGCGGTTAGGGTTGCCGGCACCAGAGTTGAGGCCCTGGTACTGCGTCAGCTGCATGGCGTAGGTGTTCTTGTCGCGGTTGAACCACAGGTCCGTCCCGACTTCGCTCATCATGATGCCGTCTTCGTGGCCGTACCAAGTGCGCTGCTCGGAGTACGCCGCGTTGACCACCGTGACGAAGCCTTCCGGCGTCGTCCACACGCTTTCGGCGGTGGCGTTGGAGGGGTTGTATTCGTCCAGGTCGTTGCAGGCAGCCAGGCCCAGGGCCCCGGCCATCAGGGCCACGCGGCCCAGCAACTTCGGTGAAGTAAAGTTCATTATCGTTTCAGAGGGAAGTCGTTAGAAGGAAAGGTTCAGGCCTACCAGCACCTGCCGGCTCAGCGGGGTCGATTCGTCGCCGCCGCGCTCCGGGTCGTAGTTGTCGAGCAGGTGGCTCTTGGTGAGAATGAGCAGGTTGGTCGCCGTCACGTAAAGGCGTGCGTTCTGCAGCAGGGCCTTGCTGCCGATGGATTTGGGCAGGGTGTAGCCCAGGGTCATCGTGCGGATCTTGAAATAAGAGCCGTCGACGAAGTTCAGCGCCTGGTAGCCGAAGTAGCCGGAGTACGAGTTCAGGCCAGCATCCTTGCGCGGGCGCGGAAAGTCGTTGGTCGGGTTTTCGGGGGTCCAGTACTCCAGATTGGCCGGACCGTTGCCGGTGCCGCTGGGGTTGTAGCGACCCAGGAAGCGCGCGTTGATCATCTGGCCGTAGCGGGCCATGGCAAACACGTTCAGGTCGAAGCCGCGGTATTTCACCGTATTCTGCAGGCCCATTACAAACTTGGGCACCGCCGAGCCGATGTAGGACTGGTCGTTGGCCGCGTCGAGCACGAAGTCCCCGTTCAGGTCAGCCAGTTTGATGTCGCCGGGCTGGAAGGTGTAAGTGCCCGTCTTGTACTTGGCAGCCTCGTCGGCTTCGTTGGCCTGCCAGATACCCTGCTTCGTGTAGCTGTAGAACGAGTTGATGGGGTAACCCAGCAGCAGCGAGTTCTGCTCCGAGCCAATGATGTTGCGGCCGTCGAGCAGTTCGGTGATTTCCTCTTTGTTGCGGGTAAAGGTGAGCGTGGTCGACCAGCTAAAATTCTCCGTCGAAAAGTTCTGCGAGGTGATGGACAGCTCGATGCCGCGGTTGCGCGTGGCCCCGATGTTCTCGTAGATCTGCGACACACCCGTCGACTGCGGCAGCGGGCGCAGCAGCAGAATGTCGGAAGTGCGCGTGTCGTAGGCGTCGATCGTCGCCATCAGGCGGTTGTCGAAGAAGCCCAGGTCCAGGCCCAGGTTCAGCGTCGCCGATTTTTCCCAGCCCAGATTGGGGTTGCCCACAGTGGGGGAGAACTGGTACATCTGAGCCGGTACCTCGCCGAAGCTCATGCGCGGCGAGGCGGCCAGCACGCTCTGCGTGCCGTAGGGCGCAATGGCGTAGTTGCCGGTTACGCCGTAGCTGGTGCGCAGCTTCAGCTGGGTGAGCTTGCGGCTGTTGCGCAGGAAGTCCTCGTCGCCGATGTTCCAGGCGGCGGCAATGGAGGGGAAGAAGTCCCACTTGTTGCCGCTGGCCAGGCGCGAAGAGCCGTCGTAGCGGCCGGTCAGCGTCAGCAGGTACTTGCCGGCGTAGTTGTAGTTGGCGCGCGCGGCGTACGCCATGTTTTTCGAGCCCACGTAGGGTAGCGTGCTCGGCGAGGCAAATGTGCGGCCGGAAGTGCTGCTCGAGTTCAGGTCGTAAAACAGCTGCGAGGCAAGCAGCTGGTTCTGACCGCCGGCGTAGGTGTTGTCGACGTCGCTACGGATGTAGTTGGTAATGCCCGTCAGCGTGACGGTGCTCTTGCCAAACTCCTGTACGTAGGTCAGGATGTTGTCCCAGTTGATGAAGCGGCTGAAGGTATTCTGCGTCGAGGCCACCGAAAGACCCGTCCCGTTCTGGGCCAGCGACAAACGGTCGTTGAAGATGCCCTGGCGACGGAAGTCCAGGTTGGAGCCAAAGTTGGTGCGCAGGGTCAGGCCGCGCAGCGGCTTGGCTTCCAGGTAGCCGTTGGCAATGATGTTGGTGCGAATCGTGTTGTTGCGGGCCACGTTCGGACCAGCCTCATCGGCCAGCGGGCTGATGCGCGTCTGATCGGTAATAATCGGGAAGGTGTTGACGCGGCCATTTTCGTCGTAGGGCACGCCCAGCGGGCTGATGGACGTCGCCACGCTCAGCGGGTCGCGCCGGTCGTCCTGCTTGTAGTACGTTACCTGGCTCAGCAACCCGGCCTTAAACACCTTGCTGATGGACTGGTCAACATTCAGACGGGCGTTGTAGCGGTTGAAGTTGTTGTTGGCCAACATGCCTTCTTCCCGGAAATAGCCGGTGGAGGCAAAAATCTTGGTGGTTTCGGTACCCCCGCGCAACGACACGGCGTGGCTTTGCTGGACGCCGCGGTGCTTCACCTGGTCTACCCAGTTTACCCACTGTCCGTTCTGCACCGCGTCGTACTCGCCCGGAGCCGGGAACAGGCGGGCATCGTCGGCCGGGCTGCTCCACTGGCCCACCGTGCGGTAGGCTTCGCGGCGCAGGGCCAGGTAGGAATCGCCGATGCGGGACTCTGGAAACTGGTAATCGTTGACCCCGTAGTACCCGTTATAGTCCACGTGCACTTTGTTGGCCACGCCGCGCTTGGTCGTCACGATAATGACCCCGTTGCCACCCTGCGCCCCGTAGATAGCCGTGGCGGAAGCATCCTTCAATATCTCGATGCTCTCGATATCGTTGGGGTTCAGGTCGTTGATATTGCCTCCCTGGAAACCGTCGATAATCACCAGCGGGCTGTTCTTGTCGATGCTCGAGCCCGCGCTATTGATGGAGCGGTTGCCGCGGATGGTAATGGACGAGTTGGCACCGGCCGCGCCTGAGTTACGCACGATGTCGGCGCCGGGCACGCGGCCTTGCAGCGCTTCCAAGGCGTTGTGGGTCGGCGTCTGCACGATTTCCTCGGCCTTGACGGAATGCACCGAGCCCGTTACGTCACGCTTCTTGACGGCGCCGAAACCGATAACAACCACGTCGTTCAGCGCCGCAATGTTTTCTTCCAGCTGAATCTGGACGACGTTCTGGCCATTTCCAACCGTAAGCTCCTCGGGCCGGTAGCCCAGGAAGCTTACCACTATCGTTGCCGGCTCATTACTCGGCACGTTCAGAATAAACTTGCCATCGGCATTGGTGGTGTTGCCGATAGTGGTGCCCTTTAGTATCACCGTTGCCCCCGCTATAGGCTCCTTGCTGTCAGCTGAGACGACCAGTCCGGAGATGACACGTGTTTGGGTACGGGACTGAGCGTGCGAAGCCGTAGCTACGCAAGACAGCAACACAATGGGGAGTAAATGACGCCTCATGTAAAAGAGTAGAAGTTGGTAAGTTTTCCGTCGTATTCTGTTAGAATACAATTCGTCAAAAGTCCCTATTTGCCCAGTTGCTTCATTGTAACATCTGTTCGTTCTGTTATATGATCTTATCATGGTGATAGGATATTGCCTTGTCTAGCAATGGCCTACCATTAAACTATTTTTAGAATCATCTGATTATTAGTTCTATATATTGAGCTGTATTTTAATGTTTCGGTGGCTTTTAGGACTAGTAAGCTGTGGCCGTACTTTATAGCCATTCCTGATACTATTGTTAAAAAACCCTGTTATAGATAATGGTTAATGAAAAAGTTCAAATAATCGGCGGTGATTCTCATCGATATTATATCAGATAGTGCCGTCTAAAGCTTCACCCCAGACACAGCCAAACGAGCAGAGCCCGTAGCAAACCAGGCTGTGCACTGCAGTCCAGTCGCACGCATTTAGCCCTTTGCTCTTGGCAGGCGGCGGAACTGTTGCTTGGTTTAGCTGTTGTCCGGGAAGCTTACACGGTCTCTGCTTAGCTGCTTGAGGCCATTTTTGTAGTCAGGCAACCCTGCGGCTCCCCTTGAGTATCTAGGCGGCAGCTGCACTTTCCGTTATCTTCCGCTTCATGCTTGATTCCGCGACCTTCCTCACGCCGGCCCAGATTGTGGCTGAGCTCGACAAATACATCATCGGCCAGCACGACGCCAAGCGTAACGTGGCCATTGCCCTGCGCAACCGCTGGCGCCGCCTGCACGCGCCGCAGGACATGCAGCGCGAAATCGTGCCGAATAACATCCTGATGATCGGCTCCACGGGCGTCGGCAAAACCGAAATTGCCCGCCGCCTCGCCGCTATTGCCGATGCGCCTTTCACCAAGGTCGAAGCCTCGAAGTTCACCGAGGTCGGCTATGTGGGCCGCGACGTGGAAAGCATGGTGCGCGACCTGGCCGAGCAGGCTGTGAATCTGGTAAAGCAGCGCCGCAAGGAAGCCGTGAAAACCCAGGCCGCGCAAGCCGTGGAAGACGCCATCCTCGACGCGCTCATTCCACCCATCCAGGGCTCCGGCTCCTCGGTGGTGAAGCCGGCATTCGGCTTTGGCGGTACCACGGGCCCCGATGAAATGCCCTCGTCCGATGTGGAGCTGAACGAGCGGACCCGGGAGCGGTTTCGCGAGAAGCTGCGCCGCGGTGAACTGGAAGAGCGCACCATCGACATCAAGGTGCAGCAGAACTCCGGTCCCGGCATCGGCCTGATGGGCGGACAGGCTGGCCTCGACGAAGCCTCGCTGCAGGGCCTGCAGGACATGCTCGGCTCGATGATGCCCAAGAAGACGCGCAAGCGCAAGGTAACCATCGCCGAAGCCCGCAAAATCCTGCTCGACGAGGAAGCCGCCAAGCTCATTGACATGGACGAGGTGAAGGACGAAGCCATCCGGCTGGCCGAAAACGCCGGCATCATCTTCATCGACGAAATCGACAAGGTGGCTTCCTCCAACGCCAGCAAAGGCGGCCCCGATGTAAGCCGCGAAGGCGTGCAGCGCGACCTACTGCCCATCGTGGAAGGCTCGGCCGTCACCACCAAGTACGGCGTGGTGCACACCGACCACATTCTGTTTATTGCCGCCGGTGCTTTCCACGTCAGCAAGCCGTCAGATCTGATTCCCGAATTGCAGGGCCGTTTCCCCATCCGCGTGGAGCTGCAGAGCCTAACCAAGGAGGACTTCTACCGCATTCTAAAGGACCCCAAAAACGCCTTGACCAAGCAGTACGAAGCTCTGTTGCAGGCCGAAGACGTCGAGCTGACTTTCGATGATGCTGCCCTGGAGCAGCTGGCCAGTATTGCCTTCGAAGTCAACAGCGAGGTGGAAAACATCGGCGCCCGCCGCCTGCACACGGTAATGAGCCGCTTGCTCAACGATATCCTGTTCGACGTGCCCGACCGCATCGGGGCCAACGCCCGCATTCAGGTCACGCGCGAACTGGTGGAGGAGCGCCTGCAAGGCATGGTCCGCAACCGTGACTTGAGCCAGTACATACTGTGAGCCGATGAATTGGCGAAATGGTGAGTTCTTGTTCAACGGCGCTGGCTTTTGCGGCGTAATGCTAGCAAGCACCACCTGAGCGACACTCACCATTTCGCCAATTCACTATTCACCGCATGCACTACTACATCATCACCGGCGCCAGCCGTGGCTTGGGCAAAGCCCTGGCCGAGGCGGTGCTGGCTCAACCCGACACCGCCGTGCTGGGTGTATCGCGCCACGCTACCATCGAGCACCCCCGCTACCAGCACCAGCCCCTCGACTTCTCCGACACCGTAGCTGTGCAGAGCAACCTGTTCAAGCTCTTTCCTGCACGCCCCGATGCCCAGAGCATTACCCTGATCAACAACGCCGGGGTGGTAGGCGACATCGGTTACGCCGGCGAGCAGACCAATGAGCAGTACGAATTCGTGTTCGACGTGAATTTGGTGGTGCCGGCCATGCTGATGAACACCTTCCTTAGTGCCTACGGCAGCCTGCAGTGCCCGCGCACGGTGCTCAACATCAGCAGCGGAGCCGCCCAGCGCCCGGTAGATGGCTGGGGGGCTTACTGCGCCTCCAAGGCCGCGCTGGATATGCTCAGCCAGGTAGCGCAGAAGGAGCAGGACTTACGCAGCTCGCATGTTCGCATCCGGAGCTTGGCGCCTGGGGTGGTGGACACGGCTATGCAGGAGCAGATCAGGGGAGCAGCCAAGCCGAGCTTCAGTGAAATCGAGCGGTTTCAGGAGCTGTCGGCGGGTGGGCAGCTGGCTTCGCCGGATGCGGTGGCTACGCGCATTGTGCAGTGGTTGCAGCAGGGTGTAGATGCTGCTCAGCCAGTAGTGCTGCGCGTAACAGAGCTACCCGAACTCAAGGCTTAACAAAACAAACGCCCCCGGTTATCAACTAACCGGGGGCGTTTGCCTGAAATGCGCGACGGATTAATAACCCGGGTTTTGGATTATGTTCGGGTTATTCACCGTTTCGCGGAATGGAATCGGGAATAACAGGCGACGCGCATCGGGAACGTTGAGCACCTGTGCTGCTTTGCCAGTGCGGATCAAGTCGAACCACCGGTGGCCTTCCAGAGCTAGTTCCACGCGACGTTCCTGCTGGATGGCATCCAGAACGGCCGATTGCGAGGTCGAAGCGAAGTTGGCCAAGCCCGCGCGGTTGCGCACACGGTTCAGCAGGGTCAGCGCGCCGGGCAGGTCCTGCTGCTGGGCCTTGGCTTCGGCGCCGATCAACAGAATTTCCGCAAACCGGATGGCCCGGTAGTTATCCGTGCCCGTGCCGGGGTCGAAATACTTAATCTGCTGACCAGCGGGCACGGTGCGGCCCGTAGCCGGGATTTTATACGTGCCGTCCGAAATGGTGGCGTTTTTCCGTTGGTCGCCGTTTTCATACGCGTTGGGCAGCGTCGAGCCCGTGCCCGTGGGGCTTAGCTCGTTGCGGCCGCCAGCGCTGGTTGGCAGGGCGTAAAAGGCAAACTGACTCGATACCTGAGCGTCAAACTGGATTTCCCAGATAGACTCGGCCGAGTTTTCCGTTTCGAACACGGCCCGGTAGTTCGGCAGCAGGCTGAAACGGCCGCTGGCAATAACCTGATCGGCTAGCGTTGCGGCCGTCTGCCACTGCTGGCGGTACAGCGCCAAACGGGCTTTCATCGCGGTAGCAGCCCATTTGGTGGCCCGGCCGGTATTGGCCACGGGCAGCACTGCCTCGGCCGCGTCCAGATCTTCCCGCACCTGGTCGTACACGGCGCTGACTGGGCTGCGCGACACGTTCAGGGAGTTGTCGGGCGTGGAGGTGGGAGTAAGTACCAGCGGCACGTCGCCCCAGTAGCGCACCAAGTCAAAATAAGCTACTGCCCGAATGAAACGTGCCTCCGCTACCAGCTGAACGCGGTTGGTTTCCGGAATCGAAGCTACTGTTGGCGCCAGGGTAATGACGTTGTTAGCCCGGTTTATAGTGGAGTAAATCTGCTGCCACATCGAGGTAACCTCCACGTTGGAGGTCTGGATGTTACGCTGCTTGATTTCCCCAAACGAGGGCAAAGTACCGGTCCACGCCAGGTTATCAGCGGCCATTTCTGCGAAAAATGGGTAGCGCAGTCCGTAGTAGTTGGAGCTGGTCAGGTTGCCGTAAGCGCCCACCAGTACGGCATTGGCGCCTTCAAGGTCGGTGAACACCTGGCTGGTGTCCAGCGAGTTGGAGGGGTCGGGGTTAAGGAAGTCAGAGCAACTGCTGGCCCCAAGGCTGAGCAAGCCCAGCATGGCCATGGTGGCGACTCTCAAACGGATATTCATGGGAAGAGAAGCGACAAAGGTGGATGTTACAGGCCCAGGTTGATGCCGACCTGATACACGCGGGCTTGCGGGAAGGTGAGGAAGTCCGTGCCGAGAGAGGTGTTGCTACCGCTGAACGTATTAATTTCAGGGTCCAGGCCCGAGTACTTGGTAAACGTGAGCAAGTTTTGGCCGCCTACGTATATCCGTGCCGACTGCAAATGGGCCGATTTGGCCCACGTGCTCGGGATGTTGTAGCCCAACGTGAGCGTCTTCAGGCGCAGGTAGGAGCCATCCTCCAGCCACCGGTCCGAAACGCGGTTGTTCTGGTTAGGGTCGCCGGCCGCAGCCCGCGGTATGTCCGTGTCCGTGTTCGTGGGCGTCCAACGGTCACGTACCGAAGCCAACTGACCAAACTGCCCGCTCATGCCCTCGGCAAAGGAGCGCGTGTTGTTGTAAATCTTGTTGCCGTAGGTGAACTGGAAGAAGAAGGCCAGGTCAAAGCCACCCCAACTCAATTGGTTGTTGATGCCGCCAAAGAACTTGGGCTGCGCCGAACCAATGGTTGTCTGGTCATCCGAGGTGATGACACCGTCGCCGTTTACGTCCACGAAGCGGATGTCGCCCGGGCGGGGCTGGTTGGTGGTGCTGGTGCCTTGGTAGAAAGCGTTAGCATTGCCAGTGCGGGCCCGAGCGTTGGCAATGTCCGCGTTGATTTCTTCCTGCGACTGGTAAATGCGGTCTACCCGGTAGCCGAAGAAGGACCCGAGCGGCTCGCCCACCGCTACGCGGCTGGCAAAACCTTGCAGAATAGGAGCGTTGTTGTAAAGCTTGGTGACTTTGTTGCGGATAAACGAGATGTTGAAATTCGTCGTCCAGTTCAAGCCATTATCCGATTTCACGTTCTGCGACGTGACTTCAAACTCCAAGCCTTTGTTTTCCAGGTTGCCGATGTTCTGCGTTACCGACGCATAGCCCGAAGTAAGCGGCAGCGGACGATTGAGCAACAAGTCATTGTTGTTGCGTTTGAACACGTTCGCGCTGAAACCGATGCGGTCCTGGAAGAAGCCCAGGTCAATGCCGGCGTTGGTTTCTTCCACCTTCTCCCACGAAAGGTCACGTACGCCCAGCTGGGTAGGTGCCAGGCCGGCTACACCGTTGTAGTTAGCCAGGTTGGCTGCGCCTACGCCGAACAGCGTACGCGAGGCGAAGTTGCCGATTTCGAAGTTGCCGGTTTGGCCGTAGCCCGCGCGCAGCTTCAACTCGCTGATAACAAAGTCCTGTGGGAAGAAGCTTTCCTGCGAAACGCGCCAGCCGCCTGATACGGCCGGGAAGTAGCCCCACTTGTTGTCGACGCCGAAGCGCGAAGAACCGTCGGTGCGCATGGTGGCCGTTAGTAGGTACCGGCTCTTGTAGTCGTAGTTCAGGCGCCCGAAGTAGGAGAGCAACGTCCACTGGGTCGCGTCGGATGAGGCTTCGCTTTTCACTGCCCCCGCCGAGAGGCGCGTAATCTTGTTCGTAGCAAAGCCCGTTACCGTCGTCTGAATGCCTTCCTGCACCGACTTCTGGGCGCTCTGGCCGAGCAGCACGCTCAGGTTATGGTCCCCAAATGCTTTGTTGTACGAAAGCGTATTCTCTGTTAGCCACGAGATGTCGTAGCGGCTGTTGGCGTTGCCCAGGCCGTTGCTGCCTACGCCCTGCAGCAAGGTGCTCGGCACAAACCGGTCTTCCTTCAGGTTGAGGTAGTCAGCCCCAAGAGAGGAGCGGAACCGCAGGGTCTTGAGAATATCGATTTCGCCGTACACGTTGCCCACCACCCGGTTATTGCGCGCCGTAAAAGTGGGCTCGGTAGCGGCGGCTACCGGGTTTTCCACCGAGGAGAATGGGTCGCGGCCGTAGGTGCCGTCCGGGTTGCGCACGGGGAACTGGGAGCCAAGCAGGACCGCCGTGCTTAGTACCCCGTAAATGTTGTTGTCGTTGTTAATACGCGTGCTGAGCGAGCGGCTGCCGGTAGCATTCAGGCCGAAGCGAATTTTGTCCGTCAGTTTGTGGTCAAGGTTCACGCGGCCGCTGCCCCGTTTGAAGCCCGACCCGAGAATGATGCCCTGCTGGTCAAAGTACGTCCCCGACACCAGGAAACGGGTTTTGGTGTCGCCCCCCGAAGCCGACAAGGTGTAGCTGCCCACCCGGGCAGTACGGAAAATCTCGTCTTGCCAATTAGTGCTAGCCGTCGAAAACAGTTGCTGTGTCGACGTCGGGTTAGCCGTAACATAGCGCGGAGCCGCTCCCACGTTGGTCCGGGCTTCGTTGATGAGGTCCTGGGACTCCTGGCCGTTGAGCACGTCCAGTCGCTTGATCGTTTGCTGTACTCCTTGGTAAGCATCCAAGGTAATCTTGGTGCGGCCGGCCTGCCCACGTTTGGTAGTAATAAGAACTACCCCGTTGGCCGCACGCGAACCGTAGATGGCTGCCGCCGATGCATCCTTCAGGATTTCCATCGAGGCAATATCATTGGGGTTGATGTCAGCCAGGTCATTGAGCTGCTGGTTACCCACTGCAATGTTCGAATAGCTGCCCGTATTGATTGGCACCCCGTCAACTACATACAAGGGTTCGCTGCTGGCTGAAATCGAGTTATTACCCCGAATGCGCACCGCCACGCCCCCGCCTGGGGTACCCGAGTTGGCCGTTACCTGAACCCCCGAAGCACGTCCCTGCAGTACTTGATCAAGCCCAGCGACTGGTTGCCCTTCAAATTGCTTGGCGTCCACCGATGCCACGGCCCCTGTTACCAGCGTTTTGGATTGCTGGCCGTAGCCCACTACGACGATTTCGCTCAGAGTTTTATTATCGGCGGCCAAACCAATACTGATTTGGTCGCTGCTACCAATTGCCTGCTCGATGGACAAATATCCCACGGAGCTGATAGCCAACGTACCCCCAGTAGTTGGGGCCGTCAGGGTAAAAGTGCCATCAGAATTGGTAGACACTCCATTGTTAGTGCCCTTAACCAGCACGGTGGCACCGGGAATGCCTTCGCCGGTAGCGCGGTCGGTCACGCGGCCAGAAACCTGACGCGTTTGGGCTTCCGCTTAGTGGACAAACGCCGCCAAGGGTATCAAACCCAGTAAAAGTTTGTTCATGCGACTGTGAAGTGAGTGAAAAATGTCCCTTCAATCTAGCTACAGTTCAACTTACTTCAATAGAAAAAGGAGCAAATATTTGGGAAAATGATACATCATAGATTTTGTTAAATTTTTCTGGACAGCTATTATAGTTTCATTATGGTATGTGTTACAATGATAGTACTCGTGGTTTTTGATCGTAGAGTTTTAAATATGGTAATAGGGAGATTGTCAAGTTGTTGCTGGTAACTGCTGCATTTTTGGAGGATATGAGATACAATCAATGTATAATTTATTGGTTTAGTTATAATTTTGTTCATGTCTGACGTTGCTTCCTCTTGAGTAAAGCAATAAAAAAAGGCCCTGGCTGTATCAGCCAAGGCCTTTTTATCCAACTGCCTGAATACTAGTATCCAGGGTTCTGCTGCGCAGCCAGCGTAGGATTGTTGGAAACTTCTTGAGCCGGAATTGGCCACAAGAAACGGTAGTCCGTGTAGGGAATATCGTCAATGGACCCTCTAAGGCTTGCCGGAGGCGTAGCGCAGTTATAGTTAGCACCCGCTGCTTGGGTGGTATCAAACTTACGGGGAATACCACCACCCGGGCGTGGGCTGAACCGCTGGTAGGGGCCAGGGGCTGACAAACGATGAATGTCGTCCCAACGGAAGCCTTCCGAGAATAGCTCAATACGACGCTCGTTTAGCACCGCCTGAATAAGAGCATCACCCGTGAGAGCAGTGTACCGGTCAGCAGCAGCCACCGCGCGGCCACGCACGGCGTTCAGCAGAGCTAATGCCCGGGGAGCATTCGTGGCACCCAGGTTGGCTTCTGCTTCAGCTTGGTTTAGCAGCACCTCGGCGTAGCGGATGATGGGGGCAAAGTCCGTATACGTAGCAGCGTCTTTGTACTTATTGCTGAAGTAAGGACCAGCGGCACCATTACGCGCCATCAGGGCCGTGCGGCGGGTATCGCTGCACGGGAAGGCGGGCAGGTTGAACAAAGCAGGGCTAATAGCGGCCAGACCCCGACCAGGGCCAGCTACCCCGCCATTTGAACGGAACACCGACGCCAACGAGCCGTTGGTAGTGGAGTTGTCGTCAGCGCTGTTCTCGATGGAGAAGATATTCTCGGGCGTGACAGTGGTGCCCCCAGGTGCGGCGGCTTCTGGATTAGCAGCCAATGTGTAACCGCCAGCGGCCGTAGGGGCCGAGAAGGTAGTCGTGCCGGTAATGAGCTTGTCACCCTCCGCTTTGGCTTGAGCCCAGTTGCTTTGATGAATGCGCAGGCGCTGCTTCAAAGCAATAGCAGCCCCTTTGGTGGCACGGGTTACCTTCAGGTTGCCGGTCCGGGCTGCCGGGAGGTTGGTTTCCGCAAAGTCCAAGTCCTCCAACATCTTGGTGTACACTTCCGCTACGGTGTTACGGCCTATGGTGCGGGCACGCTCAACGGCGGCCGGCGTCGTAACTGGGAAATCACGGTACGGTACACCGAGGTTGCCGCCAGCGTTGTCGTTGTAAGGCTTAGCGAAGTTGATTACCAACTCGTGGTAGGACAATGCCCGTAGGAAGCGCATTTCGCCTTCGTACGCGTTAGCCGTTTCCGTCGTAATGGTGCCAGCTTGTGCTGCAGCACGCACGCCTTCAATCACAACGTTTGCCTGATTGATCGTGGCGTACAGGTTGCTCCACATGTTCACGACGTTAGGAGCCGAAGGCGTAACGTTGTTCGCATACACGATTAGGAAGAAGCCTGCCATGTCCGTTACGTCTTCACCACGCACGTCACCTAGTGCCGTAGCTGCCGAGCCAAACGGATAGCCACGCGTACCAATCGCAGTACCGTTCAGGGGGTCGTAGAAACCCGACTGAGCAGCATTATATACGCCGGTTACAGCCAGTGCAATTCGGTCGGGGGTCGAAAAAGCCGCCGTTTCAGAGATGGCGTCCTGCGGCTGTAGGTCGGTTACTTCGCAGGAGAATGTGCCCAACGACAGGAAAGCGGCCAGCGCCATTACCCGCACGCGGTGGGGGGCAAAGGATGCCAGAATGCGATTATTCATGAATGCTAGAGACAAAATGATTAGAAAGCTACGTTGAGGCCAGCCGTGAACACGCGTTGCTGCGGGTTGCTGTTGTAGTCAACGCCGAACGTCTGATTCACATCGCCGTTCGAGTTTACTTCCGGGTCTACCCCTTTGTACTTCGTGAAGATGAAAGCATTGTTTACTTGGCCGTAGATGCGCACGCGGCTCAGGCCGGCAATTGCACTCTTCGGCAAGGTGTAGCCCAGCGTGATGTTCTGAATGCGTACGAAGTCGCCTTTCTCAACAAAGCGGGACAAGGCTTCCCCGTTCTTGTTGATGAAGGTGGAGTTGCCGAATCGCAGCTTCGGTACAGTGGTTACCTGGCCCGGCGTCGTCCAACGGTCCAAAATTTCGGTACCGTTGTTCACGAATTCCATACGCAGTTGCTCCTGACGGGTAACGTTCATGATTTTGTTACCACCCGAGAAGCGAATGAACAACGAAGCGTCAAAGCCTTTGTAGGTGAACGAGTTGGTTACACCCCCGAACCAGGTCGGGTTGGGGTTGCCCAGAATTACGCGGTCTACAGCAGCTAACGCAGCGGTTGCTCCTACTTGGCCGGCCGGCACGGGGCCAGTGCCAGTGAAAATAGTAGCGCCCGGGTTGCTAGGATCGTAGTTGTAGTAGAGGTTGTTATCTACGTTGGCCTGCAGCAACGAGCCATCGGGGCGGCGATAGATCGGATAACCGTTCTGTGGGTTTACGCCTTGGAAGTCGTAACCGAAGAGGGCACCAATAGGCTGACCAACCCGCGTCACATTGTAGGTATTCAGGATGTCTTGACCTTGGAACAGCTCCTTAACAACGCTCTTGTTAGTCGAGAAGTTCAGGTTGGTATTCCAGGTAAAGTCTTCGCTCTGAATGTTCTGGGAGTTGAAATTGAATTCAAAGCCCCGGCTTTCCAAGCGACCTACGTTGGCAATGTAACGGTTGTTCGGCGCACCCAACGACAGCGGTATCGGCACGCTTAGCACCTGATCATCGTTGTCGTTGATGTAGTAGTCAAGCCCCACCGTGATGCGGTTGTCCATGAAGCCCAGGTCCAGACCTGCATCTTTCTTCTTCGAGGTTTCCCACTGCAGCTCAGGGTTGCCGAGGCCACCTTCGCGGTTGTAACCGATGCCGTTTTGCGAGCCGTACTTACCAGGGCCAAAAATGCCTGCGTAGGGGAAGGAGCCGCCAGGAATGGCGTCATTACCCACGATAGCGTAGCTGGCACGGAATTTCATGTCCGACAGGAAATTCAGCCCCAGGCCTTTGAAGAACGGTTCTTCCGAAATACGCCAGCCCACCGAAGCGCCGGGGAACAAGCCGAAGCGGTTGTCGGGCGACAACTTCGACAGCCCGTCGTACCGAGCCGTAACGCTAAACAGGTAGCGGTCTTTGAAGCCGTAGTTAATCCGGCCGAAGTACGACTGGAAGCCTTCCTGCGAAACCCCACCACCTACGGTCGGTGAGGCGACAGTACCGGTAATCAGGTTGTTCGGACCGAAGTAAGTATCCGATAAGCCCGTGCCTTGTGCGTAGTAAGACTGAGCCTTGGTTTTCTGGTATTCAATACCGGCAACAGCGTTAATCTTATGCGCTTCGGCAATGGTGGTATTGTAGGAAATCGTGTTTTGCCAGTTCCAGCGGAACGTTGGGGCAAATTGCTGGAACACGATACCATTCGGGCCAAAACCATCGCCGTGACGCGGGTCGTTGTACTGGAAATCGTCGTTCAGGAAAAAGTCGCTACCGAACTGCGTACGGAGACGCAGGTTCTTAATGGGCTCCGCTTCAGCGTAGACGTTGCCCAAGATGCGGTAGTTGGTAGCCCGATACACGTTGTTTTCCAAGGGGAAGACAATGTTCGGGTAGTTGAAGCCAATCGTGGCAAGGTTAGCGCCCTGGCCAATAACTGCCGTGTTGTTCGTGCCCGTGGGGTTGTTATTGGGCGTGTTGAAGAAGGGCGTACCGTCAGGATTGCGAACCGGCACGTTCGGAAACAGCGACAAAGCGTTTGTCACGTTACCAGACAAGCCGTTGATGCTGGTGTTCAGGCCGTTAGTTTCGGTGCGGGTCAGGCCTACGTTTAGACCTACGCGCAGCCACTTCACTACTTCCTGGTCCACGTTGGTGCGGAAAGTAGCACGCCGCATGGAGTTGGCCTTCAGCACTGCATCCTGGTCCGTGTACCCTACCGAGAAAAAGTAATTGGTCTTATCCGTGGCACCGCTGATGCTCAGGGCATGGTTTTGCTGGAAGCCCGTACGGAAAATCTCGTCTTGCCAGTCGGTGTCGACGCGCTGGCCATTTGACTCGTAGGGAAAAGCAATAGCCGGCTGGTTGTTGTTACTACGCTTCTCGTTGCTGATTTCAATGAATTGATCAGCATTAAGAACTTCGTAGCGCTTCACCGTTTTTGCCCAACCAAACCAGTTGTCGTAGCTAATCTGCGCTTTGCCCAGACGCCCTTTCTTGGTCGTGATAAGGATAACACCGTTAGCCCCGCGCGAGCCGTAGATGGCCGTGGACGAACCGTCCTTCAGCACTTCGTACGACTCGATATCCGAAGGGTTAATGTCGGCCAGCGCGTTGCTAGCTACGACACCGCTCTGGTCACCTGTGATGATCGGTACACCATCAACTACCACCAGCGGCGACGCGCTGGAGGAGATGGAGTTAGTACCACGGATACGGATACGTGGGGCTTGACCAATCAGGCCGGAAGGCGTAGTTACCTGCACACCAGCAGCCCGGCCAGCCAATTGCTGGTCGAAGCTCGGGGTGGGCAAGTTGGCAATAGTTTCGCCTTGGATAGAGGCAATCGAGCCGGTCACATCGCGACGCTCCTGCGTGCCGTAGCCGGTTACTACTACTTCGCTCAGGGTCTTATTGTCGGCCGCCAAACCAATGTTGATCTGGTTGTCGGCTCCAAGCGTGCGTTCTACGGCAATGTAGCCTACCGAGCTAACGGAGAGGGTACCGCTACCCGTCGGAGCACTCAGCGTAAAGGTGCCGTCCGAGTTGGTCGATACCCCCGTGGTGGTTCCTTTGATCAGTACGGTGGCGCCAGGAATGCCTTCGCCCGTGGCGCGGTCGGTCACGCGGCCAGAAACCTGGCGCGTTTGGGCTTCTGCTTGGTGGACAAACGCCGCCAAGGGTATCAAACCCAGTAAAAGTTTGTTCATGCGACTGATAAGTGAGTGAAGTGAGTGAAACTCCCCTAAATGTACAAAGCGACAGTACAATGTCTAAGTTCAGTCCGCTTTTTTTTGCGCTTAGGCCGTCTAAACCCGGTTTGCCTTGTATGAGGCAAATAAAAACCCCGGTCAGTAACCGACCGGGGTTTCGTTATCAATCTGATTAGTAAGCCGGTACTAGTATCCGGGGTTCTGAATCAGGTTCGGATTGCGTAGGATTTCGTTCGCCGGAATGGGAAGTACAGCCCGATTATCCTTCCACGGAATAGCCGGTGTAGGTGAGGTACCGGTGCGGGCCGGGACGCCCAAGCCGTTGCGGAACAAGTCGTACAACCGATGGCCTTCGAACGCCAGTTCAAAGCGCCGTTCCAGCAGAATGGCGTCGATTAAAGCTTGCTTGTTGGTGCCGAAGGTGCTGGCTTTGTAACGCGGAGATGAAGCTGGCTTGGAACGGTTACGCACCAGGTTCAGCAGAATCACGGCGCTGGAGTCGGTGGACGTCCAGGTCGGCTGTTTGACCAACGCCTCCGCACGGGTCAGCAGAATCTCGGAGTAACGCAGAATCGGAATCCGGGCGCCACGATTGGCCCCACCCGGGGCGCCGCTTTGCAGCTCCGCGTTGTACTTGCGCGTCCAGAAACGTCCCGACTTTTGCGCTATCAACTCCGTCCGGCGCTTGTCGTTGGCCGGAATCACGCGCGAGTACGGCGTAACGGAAATGTCGCCCCGGCCGGGTGGCGGCGAGTAGTGTTCCCCAATGGCTGCGTTGGTATTGGGGTTGTCGTTCTGCGACATGGCCACGTAAAAAATCATCTCGCTCGTGGTGGCCTGCGTGTACTCGGGGAAGGGCGAGCGGAAGGGGGTGTACGGCGAGGCTGCCAGCTCGTGCCGATTGGACGAGATGATTTCGCCCGAGTAGCGGGCGGCGTTGGCGTAATCGCCCTTGTATAGGTATAGACGAGCCAGCAGCCCCCGGGCGGCATCCTGCGTGGCACGGGCAGCAGAGGAGCTCGGGTCGCCGTAATCTGCGGGCAGCAGCGTAACGGCGTCTACCAAGTCGCTTTCAATCTGGGCATACACGTCGCGCACCGAAGCCCGCGGCAGCTGTTGCGCTGGGCTGTAGGCTTCTTCGCCGCTGACGGCCATCAGTTGCAGCGGGATACCTGGGTGCGACGCGTCGGACGAGAAGTTGTACGGCTGAGCGTACAGGTTGACCAAGGTAAAGTGGCACAGGGCCCGGATGAACTTGGCCTCGCCAATGTACTGGTTGTACTTGGCTGCGTCTAAGCCCGCACCGTTGCGCCGGGTGAGCTCCTGCATCAAGTAATTAGCCGTGTACATCGACTGGTACCCGGCCAGCCAGGTAGCGGCAGCGTTGCCGTCGCTGGCCGTGGCGTTCGACAGGGCAATGCCCCCAAAGAAGCCCGACGGATCTGTATCGTCGGAGCGGATGTCGGAGTAAATAAGCGCGTGACTGCCCAGGAACTCGCCGTTCTGCAGGCCGTCGTACATACCGATGGCCAGCTTATCAATGCGGGAGGGCGAACCGAATATATCGTTCGGCCCTAGCGCCTGGGGGTCGTCCTGCTCCAGCAGGTCGCAGCCGGGAGCAGTAATAATGAGCAGGCCTAGCAAACTGGCCCGCCACAACATGGTAGGAATGGATTTCATGAGGGAAAAAGCCAGAGGAATTAAAAGTCCAGGTTGATGCCGGCCGTGTAGGTGCGCACCTGCGGGTTGGCGCGGTTGTCAACGCCGTAGGCCAGATTACTGTCCGTGCCTTCGTTGCCCGAGGAGTTCACCTCCGGATCAGTACCCGAGTACTTGGTGAATACAAAAGCATTTTGCACCATCACAAATACGTTGGCGCGCGAGCTGCCGAACTTCTGGCTGACCGGGGTGGGCAGCAGGTAGGCGAGGCGCAATTGACGTACGCGTAGGAAGTCACCCTTCTCCACGAAACGCGTGGACAGTTTTTGGTTATTAGCCGTATTGTCGCCGATGTAAGGCTTGGGCACGTCTGTTACCTGGCCTGGGGTGGTCCAACGGTCTTTGATTTCCGCGAAGTTGTTGCTGATGTAGTTGGTCAGCATGCTGCCACGGGTGAGGTTATACAGGTAGTTGCCCCCGCTATATTGCAGAAACACCTCCAGCTGCAGCCCCTTATAAGAAAAGGTGTTATCAACGCCCCCGAACCACTTGGGGAAACGTTGCTTTCCAATCCACACGCCGTCCTTATCAAGGTCAATAGGATCGACGGGCTGGCCATTGACCGAGGTTTCGCCATTTTGCAGCCATAGGCCTTTAGTAGGGCCGACGCCGGGCTGGTACTCGCGGATGTTGTTGTCCTTGTCGTACCACATCGGGTTGCCGTTCTGTGGGTTTACCCCGGCCCAGCGCAGAATCTTGTACTCCGTGATGGAGTGGCCGACGCTGGCCCGAGCAAACGCGTAGGAGGAAAGGACGTCACCATCCGTTGTGAGTTCTGTGACGCGGTTCTTGACGTAGCTATAATTAAGCGAGGACGTCCATTTGAACCCATTGGCCAACTCCAGATTGGTCGTGTTCACCGTTACCTCCACGCCGCGGTTCCACATCTTGCCCACGTTCCGAATTACCCCAGGCGAACCAATAGACGGGATAAAAGGGGCGCCGGTGCTGTGCACGGCCGAAGCGCCAAGTAGCAGGTTGTTGATGTCGTTGCTGAAAAAGTCGACGGTACCGCTGATGCGGTCCTTCAACACGGCAAAGTCGAAGCCCAAGTCCAACTTGCCCCCAGTTTCCCAGCGCAGCTTGGGGTTGTTTAGCTGGTTGATATTCAGGCCAGCAAAGTTGGCATATTGACCCTGGCCGATGAGGATGCGCGAGGCATACGACGAGATGCCGGCACTATTGCCGACAATACCGTAACTGGCACGCAGCTTTAGGTCGTCCAGGAACGTGAAGCGGCTCATGAACCCCTCGCGCGAAATGCGCCAGCCCACCGAAGCGCCCGGGAAGAACCCGTATTGCGCATTGGCGCCGAAGCGTGAGCTGCCGTCGTAGCGGGCGGTGAAAGTAGCGTAGTACTTATCCGAGAACGAGTAATTCGCCCGACCAAATACCGATTGCCAAGCTGTTACGTCCTGGGAGCCGCCCTGAGGTGACTGGAGCGGGTCGAACAGCCCGTCAAAAATGTCCTTGAACTTGGGGTCCGTGATAAACGCCGCCGAACCAAACTGCGACCCATACGACTCAATATTCTGCTCGTACCCGACGGTAGCGTCCAGATTATGATTTTCGCCGAACAGGTGGTTGTACGAGGCGTAGCTCTGCCAGGTGGTCAGGGTATTATCGGCTCTGAAACGTTGGACCAGCCCGTCGTATGAGCGGCCCAGGCCTGAAATTTCCGGGCTGCTATACTGGTATTCGCTGTTATTCAGGTAGTCGAGGCCAAACTTAGTCGTAAGGCTCAAGCCCTTAGCAGGCGTGAAAGTAATATACGTATTGCCCAGCAGGCGTCGCTGCGTGTTTTCGTTGCGCTGCAGGTCCAGGTTGGCAACCGGGTGGAAGAAGCGGTTGATCAGCCAGGTGTTGTTGTAGGTATTGCCGCCGTTATTGTTTACCAAGATGCCGGAGCTGTCATAGATCGGCCCGTTGCCGGTGCCGATGTCCCCCGCTTCGCTGAGGTAGTAGTAACCATCCGGGCCATACGCCGGCACGTTGGGCGGGGCGTTGTAAGCAGCTACCGTCGCGCCGGCCAGGTATTTGTCCGTCAGCACACCTTGGTTGTAAGCGTGCGAAAAGCCCATGTTGATGCCTGCCTTCACCCAGGTTTTGGGCGTAAGCTCAAAATTCAGGCGGCCGTTTGCGCGGCGCAGACGGTTGTTTTTAATAGACCCGTTGAGGTCGGAGTAGCCGATGGATGCGTAGTACGAGCCCCGGTCGTTCCCGCTGGTCAGGGCCAACTGGTAGTCCTGCATGACCCCACGGTGGTAAACTTCCTTCAGCCAATCCGTTTCGTCGGGCACGCCGTCGCCGTTCACGTCGTTGAATTCCGGAATAATCGGCGCCGTTGCGTTCGGGTTGGCGTTGAAGAACTTCTCATTCGTGATATCCCGAAACTCGCTAGCGTTCAATAGTTTGGGTAGACGCGTAGCTTCCATAAAGCCCGTTGAGGCATTTACGGACAGCTTGGCCGTGCCATTCTTACCGCGCTTGGTAGTAATTAGCACTACGCCGTTGGTGGCACGCGAACCATAAATAGCGGCGGCTGACGCATCCTTCAGCACCGTCATCGATTCGATGTCGTTCGGGTTAATATCCGCCAGCGGGTTGTAACGCAAGCCGTCGGTCAGGATATTAAAATTGCCGAACTCAGTCATCGGCACCCCATCCACTACAAACAGCGGCTGTGAGCTCCCATTGATGGAATTGATGCCGCGAATACGCACCGTTACAGCATCTCCAAGAGTACCGCTCGTGTTGGTAATCTGCACCCCCGCAATGCGGCCTGCCAGGGCCTGATCAGCGCTTTGTACCGGCTGCGAGGTCAGCTTCGACTGATCTACTTTGGCGTACGAACCGGTGATGTCCTTAATGTCCTGCGAGCCGCCGTAGCCCGTCACCACTACCTCGCCAATCTGCTTGGTATCGGGCGACAGGGCCACGATGAGTTTCCCGTCGGTGCTGGCAGGGCGTTCCAGCGTCTCGTAGCCCACCGAGCTGAAGCGCAGGGTTTTGGCATTGGCTGGTAACTCCAGCGTAAAGGATCCATCGGCGCCGGTCGAAACGCCGGTGGTAGTGCCCAGCGCCACCACCGTGACGCCCGGAATGCCCTCGCCGGTTACCCGGTCAGTAACCCGGCCGGCTATGCTCCTGGTCTGCGCGTTGGCCTGGTGGACCAATGCCGCTAGGGGGAATAAGCCCAGTAAAAGTTTGTTCATGCAGTAAAATTTGGGTGATGGAGGTGTGAGGAGGTATGAAAAAGGGTGGTTTTTGGTGCTTGTGCATGATGAACTCAGAATACATAGAAGAAGATTATAAACTTGATAAGCAGGCAGAATACCTTCGATTTTGACGTGCTAATATAGGGGTTATAGATTCAATGACTTATGGTTTTTACTGGCGGGCAGCTAAACAGTAAGATAATAATGCACAGGAGTAGATAAGTCATTTGAATAGGAATAGATATGCTATTGAAATTGGATTTTATTAAGTTGATCAATAGGATTGTTTCTTACTTCATAGCCGGATTTTTATAAGCACGTTGTCCGTTTACAAGGAAATAGTTATAAAACTATCATTCATATCAGATATTATATGCATGGGTTATTATGGCTTGCGGTTTAGCTTCTTTGCCAGTTACTAATCATTTGGGCTAATATTTGTCAATTTGTCAATGATAGTTTGTCTAGCTCTATGCAGAATCAAGACCCACTTCGCATTTGTAGACAATTCAGGTGGCTATAGGCTGAGAGGCAATCCTGATCATCTATAGGAGTTCGTATATGTTATACTTTTTTATCGTTGAGGATTACTGAGCAAAACATAAAAATCGTTAGGTTTGGGGCTACTCATTCACTCACCAACAACCAAGTCTCACTTTTATGGGAAAACTCCTGCTTAGTGCGCTACTTACTGCACCCCTCATGGTGCATCAGGTAGCGGCGCAGACCCGGACTGTTTCCGGTCGTGTAACCGACGCGACCAACGGTCAAGGCTTACCGGGTGTTACCGTTATCGTAAAGGGCACCACCAACGGCACGTCTACCAATGCAGAAGGTAGCTTTAGCCTCGAAGTACCCGCTGGTGCTACCGTATCGTTCAGCTCTATTGGTTACCGCACCATTGAACGTGTAGTTGGTAACAGCAGCGTAATCGACGTAGCTCTGGGTACCGACACTCGCCAACTGAGCGAGGTTGTAGTTACGGCCGTTGGTATTGAGCGCCAGGAAAAGTCGCTCGGCTACTCCGTTGATGTTATCAGTAACCGTTCGCTGACCCAGGGTAAGGAAACGAACCCCATTGCAGCATTGCAGGGTAAAGTAGCTGGTGTACAGATTACCCGCTCCAGCGGCGGTGTAAACAGCTCGCAGCGCATCACGCTGCGTGGCCAACGCTCGTTGCAACAGGATAACCAACCGCTGTTCGTAGTGGATGGTATTCCGATCGACAACAGCTCAATTCAGCCATCGAGCACTTCGGCTAACACCGTGGACGTGGGTAACCGCGTGGGTGACATCAACCCCGAGGATATCGAGTCGATGACGGTGCTGAAAGGCCCGAGCGCCGCGGCTCTTTACGGTTCGCGTGCTTCCAACGGCGCTATCATCATTACCACCAAAACGGGCCGCGACGCTGCTGCCCGTGGTAAGAAGTCGGAAGTAACGCTGACGAGCTCGTTCACGGCCGAAAGCATCCTGAAACTGCCCGAATTCCAAAACGAATTCGGTTCGGGCTACGCTGGGGAGTACATCCCGTACGAAAACACGAGCTGGGGCCCGCGTTTCGATGGTAGCCCGGTGCAGCTGGGACCGCCCGCAGTAGATGGCAGCATCCAGACGGTACCGTTCTCGCCGATCAAGGACAACGTTCGTAACTTCTTCAACACCGGTACGACGTTCCAGAACACCGTGTCGCTGCAAGGCGGTAACGAGAAAACGAACTACTACCTGTCGTTCTCGGATGCTACGCAGAAGGGCATTGTGCCGGATGATAAATTCCGCCGCAATACGGTGAAGTTCACGGCTGGTACGCAGTTGTCGAATAAAATCTCGGCTTCTACGTCCATCAACTACAACCACAACAAGACGGACATTACGTTCCAGGGCACGGGTAACACCAGCGTGCTAAACAACGTGATCAACACGCCGCGCTTTGTGGATCTGAAGAAGTACAAGGACTACAAGAACGATAAGTTCTCGAACCTGGACGGCTTCTATTCGGCTTACTACGACAACCCCTGGTTTAACATCGGCGAAAGCCGCTTTACCAGCGACCTGGACCGCGTAATTGGCAACGCTACGTTGAACTACGCTCCCCTGGATTGGCTGTCGTTTACGTACCGGGCAGGTACCGACGTGTCGTTTGACCGTCGTAAAGAACGGGCCGCAATCCGCACTTACATTAGCAACCGCCGTGACCAAGACGGCGCGCTTGTAGTACGTCCTGCTAACTTCCCCGGCCGCGTTACTGAAACAGACATCTACATTCAGGAGATTACCACTGACCTGTTGGCCACCATCAAGCGCAACATCACGCCAGACATTTCGGCGCAGTTGATCTTGGGCCAGAACCTGCGTCAGCGGAACACCCGTCAGGTTTCGGCCAGCGCCAGCGCTCTGTCGATTCCGGGTTTCTACAACCTGAGCAACCGTGTAGGTGAACTAGGTGGCAGCGAAGAGTCAGTTAAAACCCGTCTTGTCGCCGGCTACGCTGACCTAACTCTGGGCTATAAGGACTTTCTGTTTTTGAATGCCACGGCGCGCAATGACTGGTCGTCAACACTGTCCAGAGGCAACCGCTCCTACTTCTTCCCGTCTGCGAGTTTAGGCTTTGTCTTTACGGAAGCAATTGCTCCTCTGAAAGACAATAAAATTCTCTCGTACGGCAAAATCCGTGTCTCCTATGCCCAAGTCGGCAATGGCACTGGCGCTTATAACCTGGAAAACACCTTCCCGGCAGCTGCTGGCTTCCCCTATGGAGCACTGGCAAGCTTCACGGTAAGTGACCTGAGCCGTAACCGGGATATCAGACCGGAGTTGACGACGAACTACGAAGGTGGTATCGAGTTTGCCATGTTCGATGACCGCATCTCGGGTGACGCTACTTACTACAAGACGCTGTCGCGCGACCTGATTACTTCGATCGACGTGCCGACGTCGACGGGTTTTACTCAGGCTGTGGTTAACATCGGTGAAGTAGAAAACACGGGTCTCGAACTGTCGCTGCGTACTACGCCCATCCGTACCCAGAGCGGTTTCCGCGTGGATATCGGTGCGAACTTCTCCAAGAACGACAGTAAGGTTAATGAACTGTTCCGCGACGTAACCAACTTCGCACTGGGTGGTGGTGACCCCGTACCGACGGCTATCGTGGGCCAGCCCTTCCCGGTGCTGAAAGGCTCGGGCTACCAGCGCGACCCGGAAGGCCGCGTAGTAGTTGACCCGGTTACGGGTGTACCGCTGCGTGACGCTGAGCTGAAAGTATTCGGTCAAGTAAACCCGAAATACATTTTGGGCGGTACGCTGACCGTATCCTACAAAGGCTTGCGTTTGAGCAGCGTAGTAGATATGCGCCGCGGCAACGTGTTCTACTCGGGTACGCGTAGCACGCTGGCCTTCACTGGTACGTCGAAGGAGACGGCTGCTTACGGTCGTGAGCCGTTCGTTTTCCCGAACTCGGTAACCCGTAATGCTGACGGTACTTACACCCCCAACACGACGGTTAAGACGTTCGATGGTGGTTATGACTTCTGGTACGACAAACTCCACGGCGTGTTTGCTGAGGCTAACATCGTAAAGGCTGACTTCTTCAAACTGCGTGAAGTATCGCTGACCTACGATTTGCCGCGTGCTCTGATGGACAAGACGCCGTTCGGTCGCGTGCAAGTAGGTGTATCGGGCCGCAACCTGCTGCTCTTCACGCCCAAGTCGAACGAATTTGTCGATCCGGAGGCCAACATCTTTGGTACGAGCAACTCGCAAGGCCGTGAGTTCAATACCATTCCCTCGACGCGCAGCTACGGCGCAAACCTGACGGTTACTTTCTAAGTCCAACTTGGAACTTAGATCTTCTGTGTCACAGTTTGCAGGCCAATAGCAGCACTCTTCCAATCATATCATGAAAAATTTCTCTTTCAATAAGGCAGTACTGGGCGGCTTGTTAGTCTCCTCTGTTGCGCTGGCTTCGTGTGAGGATTTTCTGGATGTAAACCAGAACCCGAACAACCCTACTGAAGCGTCGGCAACTCTGGTTCTGCCGAATGCCCAGTTCCGCACGGCTACCCGCCTGGGCAATGACCTGAACATTTTGGGTAACCTGTGGACCGAGAACTGGGCCCAGGCCCAGGATTACATCTACTACGTTCCGCAGCAATCGTATGGTCTTACACCGCTCTCGTATGAGCCTACGTGGACGGACCTCTACGCTGGCAGCCTGCGTGACCTGAGCTACGTACTGGCAGAGGCTCAGCGTTCGAATGCTACGAACACCATTGCCATTGTCAAAATCATGCAAGCCTACAACTATCAGTTGCTGGTGGATGCATGGGGTGATGTACCGTACGGCGATGCGCTGCAAGGCACCGATAACCTGGCTCCGCGCTTTGAGGACGACCAGGTAGTGTATGATAACATCATTGACCTGCTGAACGAGGGTATTGCTGCTATCAATACCACGGCTGCTACGCCTGGCTCCGCTGATATTGTCTTCCGTGGCAACATGACGCAGTGGCGCAAGTTTGCTAACACCATCAAGCTGCGTGTATACGTGCGTCAGAGCGGTGCGCGTCCGGACGTAGCCCGCGCAGGCATCCAAGCTATGCAGACGGCTGGCGCTCAATTCCTGGGTGCTGATGAATCGGCTACTGCTAACCCTGGCTTCCTCAATACCGCTGGCAAAACCAACCCGCTGGTGGCTAACATCGGCTACAACACTACTGGCGGCCCTACGGGCGGTTACCAAGCTACGCGTGCTAACACGCTGGGTGTTAACTACCTAAAGGCTACCAATGATACGCTGCGTCTCAAGCGTATCTATACGCCGGTTGCTGGCCGTACGGATATTGCACGTAACTACGTAGCAGTGGCTTCGGGAGACATCCGTGCTCAGGTTCCGAGCCCCATCGCCTCTGCCCGTTTGTCGGGTATTGGCCCTGGCGTAATTCGTCCTTTCGCGCAAAATGGCTTTGCTCAGCCGATTTACCTGCTGAGCTCGGCTGAGTCGTTCTTCCTGCAAGCTGAAGCTGCTGAGCGCGGCTGGCTGACGGGCGGTACGGCTGCTGCGAAAACGGCTTACGAAGCTGGCATCACCGAATCGTTCAAAATCTTGGGTGTAGCTAGCCCCCAAGCTGCTGCTACGGCTTACTACAGCCAGACGGGTGTAGCTGGTAGAAAAGTAACGGATACTAACGCTCCTACCGCTCTGACCAGCAACGGTCAGTTCGATCCGAAGGCAGTTGATCCGTCTTACAACGGTACCGGTGACAAGATCGAGAAGATCATCACCCAGAAGTGGATTGCTAACAACGGCATCAACGGCTTCGAATCGTGGAATGAATACCGTCGTACGGGTTTCCCGTCGGGTATCTACACTTCGTTGAACAGTATCGAAGCTAGCAACCCGAACAAGATTCCGGTGCGTATTCCGTATCCGCAGACGGAAATTGCTAACAACCCGAATTCGCCGAAAGGCTCGACCACTTTCACCCCGAAAGTGTTCTGGGATGTTAACTAGTAGTTTCGCACTACAAGGAAAAGGCTCCTCAGCATTGCTGAGGAGCCTTTTTTATTACGCTTTAGCTAGGTCAACTTAGTTCTCCATCAGGAAAGCCTTGATGTAGTCGTCCAGGTCGCCATCGAGGACGTTCTGCACGTCGGTGCGCTCGACGCCGGTACGAATGTCCTTAATGAGCTTGTAGGGGTGCAGCACGTAGTTGCGGATCTGCGAGCCAAAATCGATGCGCTTCTTGCCCGCTTCTACTTCGGCCCGGGCAGCATTACGCTTGTCCATTTCGATCTGATACAGCCGTGATTTGAGCATACGCAGGGCGTGCTCTTTATTCATGAGCTGGCTGCGCTCGATCTGAACTGCGATAATAATCCCGGAAGGCGCGTGGGTCAGGCGCACGGCCGTTTCCACTTTGTTTACGTTCTGCCCACCAGCGCCGCCGGCCCGGAACGTATCCCAGGAGATATCAGCCGGATTGATCGTGATGTTGATCGTGTCATCAACCACGGGATAGGCAAAAACCGACGCAAAGGACGTGTGACGGCGGCCGCTGCTGTCGAAGGGAGAAATGCGGACCAGGCGATGCACGCCAATTTCGCTTTTCAGGTACCCATAAGCAAATTGACCTTCGATTTCGAGGGTCGCCGACTTAATACCTGCGCCTTCGCCCGGTTGGTAGTTTACCTCGCGGACGGTGAAGCCGTGCTTTTCGCCCCACATGATGTACATGCGCATGAGCATTTCGGCCCAGTCCTGGCTTTCGGTACCGCCGGCACCGGGGTTGATTTCGACGATGGCCGACAGTTGGTCCTCCTCGTTGGAGAGCATGCGCTTGAACTCGAGCTGCTCCACGGCTTGCACCGCTTGGTCATACTCGGCGCGCATCTCTTCTTCAGAAGCTTCACCTTCCTTATAGAAGTCGAACAGCACATCTACATCGTCCACGGCTTTTGACGTAGCCTCGTAGTCGTCGGTCCAGACTTTGATGCCTTTGAGCTCTTTGAGCGTGGCTTCCGCTTTTTTGGAGTCGTCCCAAAAGCTCGCGGATTGGCTTTTTTGCTCCAGCTCGGTTACCTGGGATTTGCGGTTATCGTAGTCAAAGGTACCTCCTCAAGGCCTCCACGCGGCCTCTCAAGTCTTTCACTTGGTCTGCAGTCATCTGCTCAGGGAAAGGGTAGCGGGTGAAAAAAACGGGCCGGTGCCCGGGCTGCCGACCTGGCAGCGCTTTGCAAAGGTAGGGTAGGGGTAAAGAACACCGCGCCCGCAACTGGCCATGCAGTTGCGGGCGCGGTATGTTGGATGCGAAAAAGCTAGCCGAGCGTAATTAGACCCGAACCATCCATTCGTGCGGATCAGCAATTTTACCGGCGCGGATATCGTCCAGCGTTTGGCCGACACGGCGCGAGAAAGAATCGGCAGAGATAGGAGGCAGCGTGTAATCCGTGCCTTCGAAGCCGATTACGGCGATGGAGGCAATGGTGGCGGCGGTGCCAACGCCGAACGCTTCGTGAAGCGTGCCGTTTTGCAACGCGTCGATGATTTCGTGCACCGAGACTTTTCGCTCTTCCACCGGCATTCCCCAGTCGCAGGCCAGCTGCAGCACGCTCTTGCGGGTGATGCCGTCGAGGATGGAGGAGCTGACGGCCGGCGTGATGATACGCCCGTCGATGACGAAAATGGCATTCATGGTGCCCGATTCTTCCACGTAGCGGTGCTCCGAGGCGTCGGTCCAGATCAGTTGGTTGTAGCCTTCCTGCTGGGCCAGCTTGGTGGGGTACATGGCCGCGCCGTAGTTACCCGCGTTCTTGGCAAAACCGGCGCCGCCTTCAGCGGAGCGTACGTACTTCTCCTCGAAGCGTACGCGGATGGGCTTGTTGTAGAACGCACCGGCCGGGCAGGTAATGATCATGAACCGATAGGTATCGGAAGGGCGGACGCCCAGCAGACCATCCATGGCAAACATGAACGGGCGGATGTAAAGCGAGTAACCGTCCTGCGAAGGCACCCAATCCGAATCGAGGCGCACGAGCTGAGTGAGGCCCTGCATGAACAGCTCTTCGGGAAGCTCGGGCATGCACATGCGCACAGCCGACAGGTTGAGGCGACGGAGGTTGTCGAGGGGGCGGAACAGCTGCACCTCACCGGTGGTGGTGCGGTAAGCTTTCATGCCCTCAAAAATGGCTTGGCCGTAATGGAGCGCCGAGTTGGCCGGGCTTACGGCAATGTCGCCGAAGGGCACAATCTGCGGCTCTTGCCACTCACCGTTGGCATAGTCGACGACGAACATGTGGTCGGCGAAGGTCTTGCCGAATTCGATGTTGGCAGGGTCCAGCTCGCCCAGGCGCGAATTGGTCGTGCGCTGGGTGCGAATCGTCAGCGTATCAAGCATGGAAATGGGGAAAAGCGTGGGGGAATGCAGAAAAGGTCGGGTAGAAACGAGCAGCAAGGCCCAACGCTGAAACGCTAGGCAGATTGGCGTGGTTGCCAGGTTACTTCTTCGGCACCGAGGGCGTGAGCCATCCAGCGTGCTAATACAAACAAGTAGTCGGAGAGGCGGTTCAAATATTTTACCACCAGGTCCGGCACGAAGGAGTCTTCGCGCAGGGCAATGCTGAGGCGTTCGGCGCGGCGGCAAACGCAGCGGGCCACGTGGGCCTGCGACACAGCCGGATGCCCGCCGGGCAAAATAAAGTGGCGCAGCTCGGGCAGTACTTCGTTCAGACGGTCCATTTCCTGCTCCAGCTCGGCCACGTCCGAATCAAGTAAATCGGGCAGTTGCATGCGGGAGCGTTCGGGGTCAGAAGCCAAGGTGGCGCCGATAGTAAACAGGCGGTCCTGTACGTGCTTGAGCAGGGCGCGGTGTGGCTGGTTGACGTCCTGGTCGCGTACCATGCCCACCCAGGAGTTCAGCTCGTCGACGGTGCCATAGGCTTCGATGCGCAAGCTGGACTTGGGCACGCGGGTGCCGCCAATGAGTGAGGTAAGGCCTTGGTCGCCGGTACGGGTGTAGATCTTCACGGGAACAGATGCTGAAGAAAAGTCGGCCCGGGGCCGGGCCGGTTGCACCGAAAGTTACGGGAAAAGAACTGCCCCGGTGGCGAGCCGGGGCAGGTGCTTGAAAGCCAATACGCTGCTTAAATGCAGAAAAATCAGGAATGAACAACAGTGCGGTGCGAGAGCACGTCGTGGTTGGGCAAATCGGTTTCGATTTCGCCGTCGCGCAGGCGCACGATGCGGTGCGCGTACCGGGCAATGTCCTCTTCGTGCGTTACCATGATAATGGTATTGCCCTTGGCGTACAGGGCCTCAAACAGCTCCATGATTTCGTAGCTGGTCTTGGAGTCCAGGGCGCCGGTGGGTTCGTCGGCAAGCAGTACGCTGGGGTTATTTACCAGCGCCCGGGCAATAGCTACGCGTTGGCGCTGACCGCCCGACAGCTCGTTGGGCTTGTGCTTGGCGCGGTCGGCCAGGCCCACGGAGCGCAAGGATTCCATGGCCCGCTCTTCGCGCTCCGACTTGGAGTAGCCCGCGTAGATCAGCGGCAGGGCTACGTTATCGAGGGCCGTGGCGCGGGGCAGCAGATTGAAGGTCTGAAACACGAAGCCGATTTCACGGTTGCGGACGTCCGCCAACTGGTTATCGGTCATGCGGCTCACGTCCTTGCCGTTGAGGATGTACGAGCCCGTCGACGGCGTGTCGAGGCAGCCGACGATGTTCATAAGGGTGGACTTGCCGGAGCCCGAAGGCCCCATGAACGCCACGTATTCGCCGCGCGGGATGCGGATGCTAACCGACCGTAGCGCGTGGATTTCCTCCGTGCCCATCCGGTACACTTTGGAGATGTTGGTAGTTTCGATGACAGGCGGCAGCATGAAAGTAGGGGTTAGTTCCAGGGTGCTACGGCGGCCTGGTGGATGGCGCGCCGCTTGTCGTATTGGCTACGAAAGATAGTATATTCTGTGGATGGAAGCAACGTGCCAAGTTTGCTCAGCGCATTGGCCGCGTATTCGTCCAAACCCGCATCAACAGCGGTCAAAACAAAGCTTTTCAGCAGTGGTACTGACTCGGGGTTATAGGACAGTGCACGCTGTAGCAGCTCGTAGGCCGTGAGGGGATCCTGTCCGCGGACAAAGAACTCAGCAGCCTGCAACACGCCTGCTTCGTCGAAGGGGTCGGCGGCGACCAGACGGCGGTACTGCCGAGCGGCCGCCTTGGAGTCGGAAGCCGCTAGCTTGGCGGCAGCAGCAAAAGCGGCCTGGAACGGGCGGCCGACGGCGGCTGGACGGGGCGCCGCACCGGTCAGCAATTGCTGCAGGCCGGCGGTCGGTGTGACTTTGAGGGCGCGCCGGGCGGCGGTACGAGCCGAATCCGGTTGGCCGGCCCACGCCAGGGCGTACGATTCAGGCAAAGCTGCGGCGGAATTGCCCGCTGCTTCGGCCGCAGCAAAGCGTGCCGCTGCCGAGGCATACAGGCCGCGCGTGAGCAGGTAATTTCCCAGTACCTGCTGGTAATAGCCCGCCGACTCGCCGGTGGCCAACGCTTCCAGCTGATCAAAACCGGCGGCGGGCTGAGTGCTGCGCAACTGCTGCAGGCCGCTCAAAAACGCCAACTGATCGGCAAAAGCATCGTTGCTGCGCACCTGGCGCAGGCGGCGCACGGCCGGCAGCAGCGTGGTGTCGTGACGGGCGGCCTGGGCCAAGCCCACGTGGTAGAGCTGCGCAAACTGTGCCACCGTCAGCGTGGTATCGATGGCCGGCTGGGTGGTAGCGACGGGCTGAAACTGGCCTTGCAGCAGGTTGAGTACCCACGCGTTGTTCTGCCAGGCGGGCCAGTCCGTTTGCGGTTTATCGGCCGCGGCTTGCCGGGCGGCCGGGAGCTGCGTGCTTTTCAGCAGGAAGGCCAGCCAATTGGTGCGGGCCACAGGGTTGGCTTCGTCGGCTGCCACGGCGCGCCGGTAGTAGTACTGCACCGAGTCGGCCAGCGTGGAGCGGGCAAACAGCTGAGCCAGCTCGGCGTTGACGCGGCTGCTGGCCGGGAAGGCGCGCAGGGCCTGCCGCAGCACCTGCTGACGGTCAAAAAAGTCGGTGGGTTGATCGAAGCGGGCAGCTAGGCGCAGCAGGACCTTTTCGTTGGGCTCACGCTGCAGGGCGGTATGCAGAATGTTCAGCTCATTTTGGCGCTGAGCGCGAGCCTGGTAAAGGGCCGCCCGGCCCCAGGCGGCGCGGGCGTTGCGCGGGTCCAGTTGGTCGGCTTCGGCGTAATAACGCTCGGCGAGGGCCGCCAGGTAGAAATTATCCGGTTGCTGCTCGCTTTGGTAGCGCGTCAGGTCGCCAAGCTGGATATAAGAGCCGGCCCGGGCAAAGTCGAGCAGGTCGAAGTTGTTGCGCATCAGTACGGCCGCAATGATGCCGATGCCCAGCAGGTACGCCGCGAAGAAGGGTACGCGGCGCGGGTCGTAGGCCACGCGGTGCACTTGCAGCTTCTGGCGAATCAGCGGGGCAAAATTCAGCAGCAGGTATAGGAAGAACGCCACGCCAATGCCCGCCAGCGCCAGGTTGACGAACTGCCGGCTGGCGCGCAGCAGCGGCTCGTTGGCCGTGGCCGCGGCGTACGCAACGGAAGCCGTGGCCAGCGTCACCAGCACGAGATACAGGGGCGCGGCCGCACGCAGCGGCACCAGGGCCTGGTAAGTGGGCAGGCGACGCGGCAGGCTCCACCAGCCCACTACGGCCGCCACCAGCAGCAGCAGGAAGGGTTCCAGGTGAATGCCGGGCAGCACGGCCAGCTGGCCGTTGTTCCAGTAATACAGCGTGAGGATGCCCAGCAGCAGCACGCTGGAAATAAGGAAAGGTGGCAGACCGAAACGCCCGCCGGGGCTGGCGCCCTGGGTATTGAGCCACAGCAGGCCGTAAATCAACTCACCGCCCAGCCACAGGCTCAGCAGCACCAGCGCCACCACGCCGGCCAGCGTGCCGTAGGCGGCCAAGTGCAAGACGATAAAGTCGGCGGAATGCGGGGCCTTGACGAACAGCACGGCAGCCAGTATTGCCACCAGCACCAGCATCAGCAGCACGCGCCAGCCAAGGCCGACCTGCTCGAAGAAGGCGTGCAGCAAAAAGGACGGGACCAGCAGCAGGCCCAGCGCCAGCAAGAGGAAATATTGACTTTGCGCGCCGAATACGTCCAGCACATCCGCGCTGAGCGACATCAGCAGAAATATCACCAGGCCCGCGCCCACCACGAAGGGCAGGCGCTGCAACTGGCTAATCACCGCCAGCCACACAGCGAGGCAAACGCCCAGCACCCCCGCCCAGATAGCCGCTGCGGCGGGCCAGAGCTGCGGGCCGGCTACGTCGTAGGTCTGGGTGATGAGGTAGCCATTAGCCTGTAGAGCCAGGCTGTCGGTGCCGGCCGCGAGGCGGTCGAGGGTGACGGGTAGGGGCGTGAGCTGGGCCACCGTACCGATGGGCAGGGTGTGGTCGTCGCCGGTAAAGTAGCAGTACAGCGCCCACCCCAGCACCAGCAGGAGTAGGGCGCCGAGCCCGCCCACCAGCGCGCGTTGGCTGAGGGGCCGGGCCGCAGAAGCGTCGCGCACGCCTTATTCGAGAACTTTGGGTACGCGGAAGTAGTCCGAATCCTTGCGCGGGGCGTTTTTGAGGCCCTCGGTGTGGCTCACCGTGTTGCGCGGCTCATCGGTCCGTAGTACGTTGAGCTCGTGCGAAAGGTGCACCAGCGGCTCCACGCTGCTGGTGTCGAGGCTGTTGAGTTGGTCAACCCAGTTGAGGATTTCGTTGAGGTCGGAAAGCATTTTCTGCTCATTCCGCTCGTCGAATTCGAGGCGGGCAAGGTGGGCCAGTTGGCGCAGGGTATTCAGGTCGGTGCTCACGGAAAGCGGAACGTTAGGGTCGAAGAAAAGGAATCAGCGGGCCACGGATTTGGCCTGCTCGGGCTCGGGCGGGGTAGCCCGCAAACGGCTGGGACCGGGGATGCCGGCCGCCGCCGGGTCAAATTCGCTGGCAATGATACGCGCCACGCGCTCTTTCAGGGCGGGAATGTCGGCCGGCGTCATGCCCAGCGTGGAAATTGGCTCGTGCAGCACGATGCGCAGCTTGGAATAGCGCACCCGCAGCCCTTTGACGCCGGGCATGAAGCGGTGGTTGTAGGGCATCGTGACGGGCACCAGCGGAGCGCCCGTGGCAATGGCCAGCTGAAACGGACCGTCCTTAAAGGGCATCAGCTCCTCGCCGGGCTTTTCGGCAATGGCGCCTTCGGGGAAGATGACCACGGAGCGGCCGGCCAGCAGCGTCTGGCGGGCCTGCACCACGGAGCGGCCCCGGCTCACGGCGCTGTTGCGGTCGACGGTGATGTAGGCGCGCCCGAAGATGGGCCCCCACAGCGGCGTTTTGGCCAGTGAGCTTTTGCCCATGATGTTCAGGTGCCCGGGAATGGCCTTGAACAGCAGCGGAATGTCGATGTAGGAGCCGTGGTTGGGCACGTATATCACCGGCTGGCCCGGCGGAATGCTGCCGCGGCGCTCCACCGATACGGGCATGCCCCACATACGAATGAAGAGGATGGACCACCACCGGTTGAGCCCGTGCAGGTAGCGGTGCCAGCGGGGCTGTTTCGACAACAGCACCTGCAGCGGATAGGTCACGATGAAAGGAAACACAAACCAGAACGTCGCCCAGGTTGTGTACAGGCGGTGACCGAGGTATTGGAGCAGCCGACGCATACCTACAAAGGTAACAAGCCGCGGGCGGACGCCCGCTACTTCCGCTACAGCGGCCCCATTACCCCCAAACTATCTACTTCGTGCCGGCTTGGCGGGCGGCCAGAACATGGGCCGCTTTGAGCAGGCCCGCCACGCTGATGGCGTCGGTGATGCGGCTGTCCAGGGCCATCTGCACCGCTTCGTGGAGTGGTAGCTTCCACAGGTGCAGCTCCTCGGTTTCTTCGGGCTCGGTCTGGCCGTGCTCCAGGTCTTCGGCCAGGAATACGAAGCCCTCCTCGTCGGTCACGGAGTTGGAGGTGTGCAGCCGGGCGATGTTGGTCCAGCGCCGCGCTGTCATGCCGGTTTCCTCGCGCAGCTCCCGCTGGGCCGATTCCAGAATGTCGACTTCGATGGGGCCGCCGCCCATGGGAATTTCCCAGGAATACTCGTTGAGCGCGTAGCGGTACTGACCGACCAGCCAGGTGTTGCCGTCGGCATCGACGGGGATGATGCCCAGCGCCTTGTTCTTCATGCTGACCACGCCGTAAATGCCGCGTCCGCCCTTGGGGTTGATAACCTGGTCTTCGCGCACGCTGATCCAGGGGTTCTGGTACTTAAGCTCGGTGCTAAGAGTCTGCCACGGGTTATGGGTTTCGTCGGGGGCTGGGTGCATGTGCTAATGGAAAAGTTGCCGCTTCGGCAAAGCTAGCAGAGCCAATCAAAGCAGGGCTTCGAGCAACAGCTGCCCTAAGTTTATATTATTGAAACTATATATTTAAAGCTGCTAAATCCAGTTTTGGGACAGCTACGTAGGTGCTCTATTTGTTTCGGAACAAAATTGTACTTATTTTATTTTATTGTGGTTATTCTTTGCTAATAGTGCAGTTGGTCAGTTAGTTTTGCGTCAGCACTTGCTGAGGCGGTCAGCAATTTGACCAAATCCCTGGTTGTCGAGCACGGGAGGTTTCCTAAATCCAGAGGGTAATTCTATTTATGGGATATGCGCATCCCGGTAGTAGAAGTTCAGCTAGGAGATACAACTGTTCAGCTAGCGAACCGGTGCATTAGCCCAGAAACCCGGAATTGAGGTGACAAGCCAAAATAGTTTTGCAGGCCTAGAAAGTCCGCTCCAAGGCCACTAAATGAGTTTTTTCATCCATTCAACTACATACTCAATGAAAACAGCCTTACGCTTGTTAGCGTTGCTGGGTTTGTTGCTGCCGGTGCTCAGTAATCCAGCGCTGGCTCAGTCAACACCAGGGAGTGCCGGTGCTGCATTCTCCTGTGACGGTACCTTCTACATCATCCGGCAGGTAGCCAATGCCAACGGAGTGACTGGTGTCGACCGTTCGCAACTGTTTCGGGTAAACCGCAACGTGGTTCCTGCTGCTGATCCGACCACTACCCAGTATACCAACACGCTGGTGTACGACCTGGGCACGGGCGCTGGCGTGGCTGCCAACACCAACTTTGTGGTTAACGGCTTGGCGTACAACCCGCGCGATGGGTATTTGTATGCCCTGACTTATCCCGTTAGCAACACCGGTTTTCCGGTCGTCAACCTGTACCGCATCGGGCAGGGCGGCGTCGAAAACCTAGGTACCATCACCATCGGTGGCGCTGCCCCCACCGGCAACTACCCGCAATTTGCGGCCGGCGTTATCGACCAGAACGGCTTCTACTACGCCGCCCCGCGTAACCTGGCCGATGCTTCGTACCAATCGTCGCTGTTCCGCTTCGATCTGAACCAAGCGACCAACGCTAACAAGCGTAACGCAACGGTTATTCCGATGCGCTTTTACGTGTCGACGGCACCAACCACGCAGGTAGCGCCGACGAATACGACCGACTTCAGCTTTATCGACCTGGGCTTCAACCCCGCCGACAATACCTTGTACGGGGTATACGGACTGGGAACCATCTACAAATTTGACTTCACGACGACGGCGGGTGTGGCCCGCGTGACGCGTACCGGCCCCGTACCCGATGGTACGGTTAACCTCGGTTCGGCCAGCTTCGACGTATCGGGCAACTTCTACGCGTACTCCAACGAGGGTAACTTTTACTCCATCAACACCAGCACCGGGGCCGCTACTGATATCGGGGACGTGCCGACGGCCTCGGTAACCGACGGCGCCAGCTGCGTGAATCCGGATCAACGCCTGGACGTGGTGAAGGAAGTGACGGGCGTAACGGCCGTAAACGCCACGACCTATAACGTGAGCTTCGCTATCCGGGTGAAAAATACCGGTACGGTGACGACTACCAACGTGCAGGTAAGCGACTTCTTGCGCGGTTCTGCTACGAACAGCACCTTCCCAACGTCGTCTTCGGTAACGGTCAGCAACTTGGCAGTAGCCAATGCCGGGGGCTCGTTAGCCGTAAATACGGCCTTCACCGGGCAGGGAGCCAATGCTGACCTGCTCACCGGCAACCAGTCGCTGACGGCTGGGCAGAGCGCCACCATTACGTTTACGGCGCAGGTGGTATACCCCACCGGCAGCGTACCCACCACGGCCCAGAACAACACGGCTTACGCATCCAGCGTGGCTGGCACCACAACTAATCCCGGCTACTCGCTGCAGGGCAACGGCACGCTGATAGTACCTCCCGGCGACCTGCTGGCCGTAGATGCTTCCACCAACAGCGCCTCGCTGCCGACTACTCCCAACGGCGATACGCCGTCGCCGAGCCCGGTGTATTTTACGCCAGCCATTCTTGGTAACGTATTCGAAGACTTCAACTATGGCGGCGGCGCCGGCCGCTCGCAGGCTACCAGCCAGGGTTTGGCAACGGTTGCCGGTACCCGTGTAGAACTGTACTCCGCTGGTCTTACCGCCGCGTTGCAGCGCCTCATTGCCGTGACGACTACGGATGCGGCGGGTAACTACCGGTTTGTGGATGGCCAAAACAACGGCGCTGGCACGGCGCTGGATCTGAGCAGCAACACCAGCTATATCGTCCGAGTAGTAAGCACGTCGGCGGCTAGCCAACGCCTGAACAGCGGCGTGACGGCTTCGACGCTGATTCCAGTGCAGACATTTGTTAGCAACGGGGTAACCAATGATACCGAGCGCGTAGGGGGCGAAAACAACACCCTGGCAGAAGCTGGGAACGGCACCACCATCGGCAACGGTACCTCATCTGGTACGACCATTGCTTCGCTCACCGGTACTGCTGCGGTTCCCCAGTCCATCACCACCGTCACGCTGCCCGCTAGCGGCCCCCGCGTGGGCGTTGATTTCGGCTTCAACTTCAGCACCATCATCAACACCAACGCCTCCGGACGCGGTTCGCTGAGCCAGTTCATCACCAACGCCAACGGGCTCAGCAATACGGGCCTGGCGCAGGTAGGGCAGACGGCCGGGGTAGAAACCAGCATCTTCATGATCTACAACGGGGCGGACGTAGCTGGTTACACTGCTCCCCGCACGGGCCTGACCGATATGGTTGACGCCAACGGGGTAGCTGTTATCACGCAGACGGCTGACTTGCCCTTCCTGTCGGATGCCAACACCTCCATCGACGGCACGACGCAAACGGCCAACATCGGTAACTCCAACACGGGCACCCTCGGCGTAGGCGGTACTGTCGGCACGGCCGCTACGGCACTGAGCACGGTTAATCAGCCCGAAATTCAGATTGTGGGTTCGACGGCTCGCCTGATTGGCTTGGACGTGCGCAGCACCGCTATCAATACCCGCATCGAAGGTATTTCGATTTACGGTTTTGGCAATACTCCTGACAACGACGGTAGTGCCAACATTCGCGTGGCGGCCGACAACACGACCATCACGGGCAGCGTGATTGGCAACACCGCCAACAACTTTACCACAGCCCCGGGCACGGCGACCAACGCCGACAACATTCGGGTAATCGGTGGCACCGACGTGCAGATCAGCAACAACCTCATCGGTTTTGCCAACGGCAAGGGCGTGGCTATCAAGCTTGGGGTGACCAACACGACGGTGACCAACAACGAAATCCGTCAGAACGCCAACATCCCTGCGTTTTATTACCTCGACGGCATCGACGCGCAGGGCAACAACGCGACCATTACCAACAACCTGATCATTAACAACCGCGGTAACGGTATCGACAGCTACAACGGCGGCAGCAACCATACCATCACGGGCAACACCATCACGGGCAACGGCGGTGGTAACTCGGAAACGGCCGCTATCCGCCTGTTTGGGTCGGGTTCGACGGTGGGCAACAACATCATCAACGCCAACTTCGGCGCCGGCATCCTGGGTACTTCGGGCTCGAACAACAACACGTTCACCCAGAACTCCATCTTTGCCAACGGTACCGTCCTGAGTGTGGGCGGCTCGGCCGCTACCTACCAGATCGGTATCGACCTGCTCGGGACTACGGACAACAGCGCGACGGGTACGCCGAATTACGTAACCCTGAACGACAACAACGGCACGACCAACGACATTGACGCGGGCGGCAACGGCCTGCTCAACTTCCCGGTGATTCAGACCGCCACGATTCGCAACGGCAATCTGATCCTGACGGGTTTCGCCACGGCCGGCAGCAACCTGGAATTCTTCCTGGCAGCTAACGACGACAGCGGCTTCGGCGAAGGCCAGACCTATTTGTTCAGCCGCGTCGAAGGCTCGGGCAACGACCTGAACGCCGGCACGGGCAGCTACAGCGGCCTGATCAACGGCCTGAACCAGGGCGCGGAAGTAAACCAGAGCCGCTTTACGTTCTCGATTCCGCTTTCCTCGCTGACCGCGACCCAGCAGAGCGCGCTGAACGCCGGTACGGCCCTGCTGACGGCTACGGCCACGGTAACGGGCACCGGCACTTCGGAATTCTCGGGCAACGTACCGGTACGCTCGGCCCCGGTGGCCGCCAACGACCAGGCAGTAACGGGCCCCGGCACCGCCGTGACGCTGAACGTAGCCGGCAACGACCAGAACAGCATCGACGCGGCCAGCATCAACCTAGCGGCTCAGGGCATCGGCAACAGCTACACCGTAGCCGGCCAGGGCACCTTCACCTGGGCCAGCAGCGGGCAGATTGCCTTCACGCCGGCAGCCGGTTTCACGGGCATCGTCACGATTCCCTACACGATCAACAACACTTCGGGCAACACCTCCAACACCGCCTTCATCACGGTGGAAGTGCGCAACCCGAACGCGGACCTGCAGGCCACCATCACGGGGCCGCTCAACAACACGGCCATCAACGGCGGGGCCAGCCTGAACTACACGGTGGTGGCCACCAACAACACCGCGGGCATAACGGCCACGGGCGTGGTGGAAACCCTGCAGCTGCCGGCCGGCCTGACCAGCAACGGCGGCACGGTGACCATCGGTAACGGCGCCAACGCGGCTGCCGCTACGTACAACAACACGACCGGCTTGGTAACCATCCCGGTGGGCACGCTCATCAATGGCTTCCCCCAGACCTACGCCGTAACGGTATCGAACATGCCCGGTAGCGGCCCGATTACGGCCACGGCCAACATCAGCGGCGCCGTAACGGAGACGAACACGACGAACAACACGGCCGCTACGACGGTAACCATCAACCCGCGTTACGACGTGGCTACCACCATCAGCGGGCCCACGGCGGGCGTGGTGCGCGGCAACGAGGTAACCTACACCGTGACGACCAGCAACCTGAGCACGACTTCGGGCTCGGTGTCGACGGCCACCAACGTGGTGCAGACGGTACAGCTGCCGGCCGGCCTGACGGGCGTCTTCGCCTCGAACGGCGGTACCTACGACGCCGCTTCGGGCGTAGTGACCTTCCCGACCATCGGCACGCTGCCGGTGGGCCAGACGGTGGTCAACTCCATCAGCTTTGCCGCACCCACGACGGGCACGAGCTTCGTGTCGCCCTCGGCCACGGTGACGGCCAGCACCAACAACCCCGGCGACCTGAACACGGTCAACAACTCGGCTTTCCTGAACGGCGCTGCGGCTCTGGGCAACGTGGCTACCACGGCTCCGACCGGCACGCCGGCCGCACCTGGCACGGCTCAGACGGGCACGGTGGCCAACGTGTACACCAACGTGACGTCGCCGGCCGCTAACGTGGCCCCCGGCGCCCCCGTGACGCTGACGGTAACCACCGGCAACGCCGGCCCGAACGCCGCCGGCACGGTAGCCCAGACGCTGCTGCTGCCCGCCAACCTGACGGGCGTGACGGTAACGAACGGCACCTACGCGCCGAGCACCGGTCTGGTGACCTTCAGCAGCATTGCTACGCTGAACCCGGGCACGACCAACACTACGGGCGGCAATAACCTGCCCTTCACGGTGAGCTTCACCGCGCCGGCTCAGGGCTTCGTGCTGGCTACGGCCACCGTAACCAGCGCAACCACCGACGTGGTACCGGCTGACAACCTGGCCCAGACCAAAGTGGAAGTAAACCCCGTAGCCGACCTGGCCACGGTGCTGGCCGGCCCGAGCACAGTATCGACGGGGCAGCAAGTGACCTACACGGTGACGACGACCAACAACGGCGGCGAAGCTGCGGTGGGCACGGTGCAGCGCGTAACGCTGCCGGCCGGCCTGACGAACGTGACGGTATCGAACGGGGGCAGCTACGACGCCAACACCGGCATCGTAACCTTCAACATCGCCGGCACGCTGGCGCAGGGCCAGCTGCAGACCAACTCGGTTTCCTACGCCGTACCCACGGGCGCTACCAGCTTCACGGCTACGGCCAGCGTGAGCAGCAGCACCCCGGAGACGGTACTGACCAACAACACGGCCACCGTGTATACCACGGTGCTGGCTACGGCCGACGTGACCGTGGCTGTAGCTGGTCCGGCTACGGGTCTGGTGGGCAGCCCGGTAGTGTACGCCGTAACGACGACCAACAACGGCCCCTCGCCGGCTACCTCCGTGGTGCCGACGCTGCAACTGCCCGCTGGCCTGACCAACAACGGCACCGTGACGGTGTACGGCGGCGGTAGCTACGACAACGCCACCGGCCTGGTGACCTTCAGCATCGTTTCGTTGCCGAGCGGCCGCAGCGTATCGAACTCGGTTATCCTGACCGTGCCCGACGTGACGCAGATCAACGGCGTGGCCCGCGTAAGTTCGGCCGCCGCTGAAACCAACTACGACAACAACTTCGCCTCCGTCGTGACGACCATCAGCCCGGCCACGGCGGCGGTAGCCAACCTCGGTACCACCATCGGCGCGTCGGCTACCTCGGTAGGTCCTGGCACCAGCGTGACGCTGACGGCTAACTTCTCGAATGCGGCTGGTGCCGGTGCCGCTACGGCCGTGGTGCCGACGCTGTACCTGCCCGCCGGCCTGACCAGCAACGGCAACACGGTAACGGTAGTTGGCGGTACGAACGGCAGCTACAACAACATGACCGGCGTGGTGACCTGGAGCAGCCCCGGCGACCTGGCAGGCGGCGCTTCGCTGCCCGCCAATACCTACCGCGTAACGTTTGTAGCCCCGAACAGCGGCAGCATCACCGCCAGCTCGGTTATCAACTCCAGCACGTCGGATTCGGCGCCCGCCAACAACGTGGCCAGCACCACTATCACGGTGAACCCCTCGGCCAACGTCTCGACGGGCATCAGCGGCCCGGCTATCGTACAGTCCGGTGCCCCCGTGACCTACGCCGTAACGACCCTGAACAACGGCGGCTCGCCCGCTTCGTCGACGCAGGCGGTTACGCTGCCCGCCGGCGCCACGAACATCACCTACTCGGGCGCTAACGGCCCGGTAACGGCGGCCAACGGTACGACGACTATCACTTTCCCGGCCATCAGCAGCCAGGCGGTAGGTGCGGCCGGCCAGGTAACCAACTACGTGTCGTTTACCGCTCCGGCGGCCGACTTCACGGTGACGGCCAACCTGACGCCCGGCACGACCACCGGTGACGTGACAACGGACAACACGGCATCGGTAACCACGCGCATCAACCGCGCGCCGGTGGCCTACAACGTGGTAAACAACCTGCAGACGCCGCAAGCCAATACGGCCGGTTCGCTGGGCCTCTCGCCGCTGGTAGCTACCGACGCCGATGGCAACACGCTGACCTACAACATTACCTCGCTGCCAGCCACGGCTGCCGGTACCCTGTACGTAGGTACTACGCTTGTCTCCACCAGCACGCCGCTGACCGCCGCGCAAATTAACGCGCTGCGCTTCGACCCGGCCGCCGGCTTCATCGGCAACGCCTTCTTCTCCTACACGGCCACCGACAACGCGGCCACGCCGGCTACCTCCAACACGGCTATCTACACCATCGCTGTGGGCCAGGACGCCAGCTCGGTGTACACCTCCACGGTGAAGGGCGGCAGCACCGCTACGGCTTACCAGAACGGTGACCTGATTGCCGCCGTGGCGGACGCCAACGCCTCCCGCTCCAACACCAGCGGCGTGGTGTACGACTACGCCGCTGTCAACGCCAACGGCTCGACCGGTAAGCTGGTGGGTACCGAAAACGGCGTCCGCTCGGCCACGACCGACACGAACGGGGCGGCCACGCTGAGCCTGCTGGGCCTGACGCTGGACCCGGTGACGGGTGAAATCCGGGTGCAGGACCGCACCAAGCTGGCGCTGCGCTCGGGCACCTACTCGCTCAACGTAACGACGGTAGACGTGAACGGCGGTACCAACGCGCAGACGGTGAGCTTCACCATCGGCTTCGGTCCGTTGCCCGTGACGCTGGTGGAGTTCGGGGTGAAAGCTCAGAACAACGACGCGCTGCTGACCTGGACCACGGCCCAGGAGAAGGACAACGACCACTTCGACGTGGAGCGCAGCCTCGACGGGCGCACGTTTGAGAAAGTGGGCGAAGTCGCCGGCCACGGCACGGTGAGCAACGCCCAGCACTACCGCTTCACCGACGCCAACGCCGCCCGCCTCGGCCAGCTGGTGTACTACCGCCTGCGCCAGGTCGACTTCGACCGCGCCGACAGCTACTCGGCCATCCAGTCGGTGAGCTTCGGCCAGCTGACCACGGTGGAGCTGACGCTCTTCCCCAACCCGGCTACCGAAGTGCTGAACGTGCGCCTGAGCGGCCCGGCTACCCAAGCTGCCGTGACGGTGTACAGCGCCACCGGCGCGCTGGTGCTGAAAGGCCAGCTCGATGGCTCGCTGAGCACAATTCTTGACGTGCGGGCCCTGCCCGCCGGAACGTACCTAGTAAAGGTGCAGGCGGCCAACGGCCTGCCCCTTACCCGCCGCTTCGTGAAGCACTAGGGTGGATGGAACCCACGAACGGCAAAAGCCGCTGTCCTGCAAAGGGCAGCGGCTTTTTTCTTGGGCGGCGTAACATAGACTTAACTCCATATTAGCTAAAGCCGTAACTTAAGCTAAGCTGGTCGCTGACATTCCGGCCGGCTCACTGCACTACTATGGCCAACTCGCAGAAAAACAACAACCAGAACGCCGACACTCCGGGCGACCCGCTGTTCAACCTGAAGCACGCCCAGGCCGAAGCCGAGCTGCAGCAGCAAACCGGCGGCCTCGGCCCGATAACCAACGAATACATCAGCACCGACGAAGACGGGGAGCTGGACGAAGGCCCCCGTGACAGCCAGGGCCTGCGCCGCGGCGAAGCCACCGATAACCTGCCCGGCAGTACGGCCGGTAAGCATTAATTCCGCTGACGCGAATTCTTACGCTGCCGCCCGCCTTGGTCTTCCGACTGAGGCGGGCGGCACTTTTTTAATTGTGTAGCGGCCGAAGCGTGCCCGTGTGGCTAGCTTTGCGGGCACTTATGCTTCCCGTTTCTTTTACCGACCATCCGTTGGAGGCCGGCCTCGACGAAGCCGGCCGGGGCTGCCTCGCCGGGCCCGTGTTTGCCGCGGCTGTGGTGCTGCCGCCCGACTTCGTGGCCGCCGGCCTTACCGATTCCAAGCAGCTCAGCGCTCGGCGCCGTGAGCAGCTGCGCGATATTATCTGCCGCGATGCCGTGGCCTGGGCCGTGGCCGAGGCCTCGCCCGACGAAATTGCCAGCATCAACATCGCCCAGGCCAGCTACCTGGCCATGCACCGTGCCGTAGCCAGCCTCGGCCTCACACCCACGCACCTGGCCGTCGACGGCAACCGCTTTCGGGCGTACGTGGGCATCGCGCACACGTGCATTGTGAAGGGCGACGGGAAGTACCTGAACATTGCCGCGGCCTCGGTGCTGGCCAAAACCTTCCGCGACGAGCGGATGCGCGAGCTGGCTGCCGAATTTCCGCACTACGGCTGGCAGCAGAATGCCGGCTACCCCACGGAGCTGCACCGGGCCGCCATCCGGGCGCACGGCCCCTCGCCGCACCACCGCATGGGATTTCGACTATTGTAGACATCAGTATTAAAGAAGCGCGAGGTAAGACGCCGTTCTGATTCGTCAGAACGGCGTCTTACCTCGCGCTTCTTTATACTCTATACTATTTTGAGGCTTGTTCTTTGAGCTGGAGCAGGTCCAGAAACAGGCTGAAGCCGTCGACGGTAGAGCCGCCTTCGCCGAACTTGTCGAAGCTCAGCGGCTTGATGATGTAGCCGCTCACGGCCAGGTCGCGGGCCTTCAGGCGGTCCGACTCCAGATCCGAAGTCGTCATGATGAACACGTTCAGCCCCACGAATTCGGAGTCAGAGCGCAGGGCTTCGAGCAGCTCCAGGCCGTTCATGCGCGGCATATTGATGTCGAGCATCACCACGCTGGGCTTGGGAATCTGCTCTTTATCGCCTTCGCCGCGCAGCAGAGCCAGGGCCTCGCGGCCGTTGCGGGCCACGTACAAGGGGACAGTGATGTTGTGCTTGCGCAGCTCGCGTTGCACATTCATGATGTCCATTTGGTCGTCTTCGACGAGCAGAATGCTAGGCGGGGAAGCGGAATCGGTAGACATGGGAGAGCGGTGATGAGAGTGGAGAAGCCGCCCCGGGAGGCGCTTCTCTGCCGTGGTATACGGGGGCCGGCCGTTATTGGCTGACGTTGGCCGTAGCGGCTGTGGCGGCCACCGTCCGGGCCAAGGTCTTCGGCCAGGTAAAGGTGAACGTGGCGCCCGCTCCCTCGTGCGACTCCAGCCGGATGGCGCCGCCGTGCCGCTCAATGATTTTCTTGACGATGGCCAGGCCCACACCGGTGCTTTCCAGCGTGTCGCGCTCGGTCAGCGTCTGAAAGATGACAAAGACCCGCTCGTGGTACTCCGGCGCAATGCCCGGGCCGTTATCCGCCACCGTGAACGTGTATTCCTCGGTGGTCTCGCGCAGCCCGATGCGCACCAGCCCGTGGGCCGGGTCGTGGTGGTACTTCAGGGCGTTGCTGATGAGGTTGCTGAATACCTGCTGCAGCTCCACGCGCGAGGCCATGAGCACCGGCAGGTAGGGGGGGAGCATTACCTGGAAGCCTTCGGGCGGGGCCAGCGAGTCGATGATTTCGTGGAGCAACTCGCGGATGTTCACGCGCTCCTGCTGCTGCTCCACCCGCCCGATGCGAGCCAGCTCCAGAATGCCGCTGATGAGGTTTTCCATGCGGTGCACGCGGGTGCGCATCAGCACCAGGAACTCCCGGATGTGCTCGGGCAGCTCGGCGTCCATGTCTTCCTCGATCCAGCGCGAAGCACTTTCGATGCCCCGCAGCGGCGCTTTCAAATCGTGCGACACCACGTAGGCAAACTGATCCAGCTCCTGGTTGCGGCGCTCCAGCTGCGTGATGGTCGATTCGATGGTACCGGCCATGGAGTTGAGCGAGGTAGCCAGCTCGGTCAGCTCGTCCTGGTCGTGGTCGGTGAGGCGCACGTGGTACTCGCCCTTGGCAATGCGGGTGGCCAGCTGCACCATGCCCGTGAGGCGGCGCGAAAGCAGCCGGGCCAGCAGGTACGCCCCGATCAGCCCGAGCACCACGGCCAGCAGCGTGAGCACTACCGACAGGATGCGCGTTTCGCGGATGCTTTCGGCCAGCTTCTGGCGCTGCTTTTCGCGGGTGTTCAGCTCGTCGCGGTCGAAACCGCGAAAAATCACCCGAATCTGGTCCATGAGCTGCTTGCCGGTGCCGTCTTCCACCAGCGAGCGGTGCTCCATCCCGTCGACGCCCTCCTGGCGGGCACTGCGCTTGCGGGCGGCGCGCTTTTCGCCGATGAGCAGGTGCGAGTAAGCCGCCCACCGCTCGTAGAGCTGCTGGGCGCGCGTCATGCGGGCGTACTGCGGGTCGTCGGGGGTGAACTCGTGGCGCAGGGCCATGAAGGAGCCCAGCAGCTGCCGCTCGCCTTCGTAGTAGGATTCCAGCAGGCCTTCGTTGCCCACCAGCAGGTAGCCCCGAAAACCCGATTCCATGTCCACGATGTGGCCGAGCATGCGCGTGGCCTGCGCCGTGCGGTTCTGCGACTGGGCAATGCGCTCGGAATTGCGCAGCACCTGCCGCGAGAGTTGATAGTTGACGATGCCAACCATCACAAACAGCAGCGCAATGGCCGCAAAACCAATAAAGAGGCGGGTAGAAAGCTTGAGCTTCATGCAAAAGAGGGTAGCGCGCGGGCGCTAGCGGCTCTCTTTACGCAAGTTTCGCTCGATGGTATTGAGCAGGTCCAGCACCTGGTCGGTCAGGGTGGTCGTTTCGCGCAACCCCTGCACCGCTTCTTCCACTTGGCCCGCTTGGTGAAGATCGAGCAGTCGGTTGGCTACCTGATGGAGGTGGCGGTGTAAGCGGTTGAGTTCCTGGGTCTCGGGCAGATAACCAAACTGTGGCAACGCCACGGTATTGATCCATTGCCCCAGCGCGCAGACATCCGGGTCGCGCACGGGTGATTCGTTGGTGCCGGCGCCGTACAGGAATGTGCGCAGCTTCGCCTTAAATAAGATGTGCTTCAGGCGGGCAGCGTCGAACTCGCGCTTGAGATTATCGTCCATGCAGGAAACCAGGGGCGGCGTGCAGCTGCCGGCACCGGCAAAGATACCAAATTGGGCGCGGCCGGCTTTTGGAGTACTTTTGCTTTGGCCTAGCGGGCGCGCTGCCCCGGGCTCTTTCCCGAACCGCAAGTATTCCCCGATGAGCGACCTGAAGACCGTTGTGCTGAACGACGTGCACCAGCAACTCGGCGCCAAGATGGTGCCTTTCGCCGGCTACAACATGCCCGTGCGCTACTCCTCCGACCTCGACGAGCACCACACCGTGCGTCGGGCCGTGGGCATCTTCGACGTGTCGCACATGGGCGAATTCCGGGTGCGCGGCCCGCAGGCCCTGCCCCTGATTCAGCGCGTGACCAGCAACGACGCCAGCAAGCTGCAGGACGGCAAGGCCCAGTACAGCTGCCTGCCCAACGAGCAGGGTGGCATCGTGGACGACCTGCTGGTGTACAAGCTGGCCGACGAGGACTACATGCTCGTCGTCAACGCCTCCAACATCGAAAAGGACTGGAACTGGATTCAGCAGTACAACCAGGAGTTTGGCGCCGATATGGAAAACGTATCGGACCAGCTGAGCCTGTTCGCGGTGCAAGGCCCCAAAGCGGCCGACGCGCTGCAGAGCCTGGCCCCGGAGGTAGACCTGAAGAGCATTCCGTACTACGGCTTCGTGCAGGGCACCTTCGCCGGCCAGCCCGACGTGATTATCTCGGCCACGGGTTACACCGGCGCCGGCGGCTTCGAGCTGTACATCCCGAATGAGTCGGCCCACGAGGTGTGGAGCAAGATTCTGGAAGCCGGCAAGCCCTTCGGCCTGAAGCCTATCGGCCTCGGCGCCCGCGACACCCTGCGCCTGGAAATGGGCTACTGCCTCTACGGCAACGACATCGACGACGCCACCTCGCCGCTGGAAGGCGGGCTGGGCTGGATTACCAAGTTCACCAAGGAATTCACCAACAGCGAGGCGCTCAAGCAGCAAAAAGAACAAGGCGTGACGCGCAAGCTGGTGGGCTTTGTGATGGACGGCCCCGGCATTCCGCGCGCCCACTACGAGCTGGTGGACGAAGCCGGTGAGAAAGTAGGGGAGGTAACTTCGGGCACCCAGTCGCCTTCCATGAGCAAGGGCATTGGCCTGGGCTACGTGAAAACGGAGCTGAGCGCGCCCGGCAGCAAGATTTTCGTGCAGGTGCGCGGCAAGAACCTGCCCGCCACCGTGACGAAGCTGCCCTTCGTGAAAGGCACCGAAGAATAAGCCAGTAATTTCCTCCAAACGTCATTCCGAGCGAAGTCGAGGAATCCCGCGTGCTGACGCCGGATAGCAATGTTCTCGTTCAACGAGGATTTCACTATCTGACCAAACACGCGAGATTCCTCGACTTCGCTCGGAATGATGTTCTGTTTTTCTTTTCAGATAACAGTCTGACCTCATGCCCTCCGTCGACATCTGCTTCTCCCCGGAGCTGCTGCCCCTCTATGACCTGCGCGGCCGCGTGGCCGTGGTGGTTGATATTCTGCGCGCCACGTCCAGCATCGTTACGGCCCTAGCCAACGGCGTGACGCACATCTTCCCCGTCGCGGAGCTGGCCGAGTGCCAGGCCCTGGGCCAGCAGCACGGCTGCCTGACCGCCGCCGAGCGCGACGGCCGCCAGGCCGAGGGCTTTGACCTCGGCAATTCGCCCTTCGGCTACCTCGACGGCGTGGTACCCGTGCAGGGCCGCGCCGTGGTCATCAGCACCACCAATGGCACCCAGGCCCTGCGCCGCTCCCTCACGGCCGACGCCGTGGTGGTTGGGGCCTTCCTGAATCTGCAGGCCGTAGCCGATTTTGCCCGCGCCCAGCAAAAGGACGTGGTAGTCGTCTGCGCCGGCTGGAAGGGCAAGTTCTGCCTCGAAGACACCGTTTTCGGCGGCGCTCTGGCCGAGCGGCTGGCCCAGGACTTCGACGTGAGCAGCTCCGACGCTACGCTGGCCGCCCTGCACCTGTGGCAGCAGGCTAAGGCCGACCTGAACGGCTACCTGTTGCAGTCCTCGCACGTGCGCCGCCTGAACTCGCTCGAAGCCAACAAGGACTTTGAGTTCTGCCTGAAGACTGACGAATACCCCGGCGTACTGCCCGTGTGGCGGGAAGATCGGCTGGTACTGGCTTAGCAAAGCACGGCCGTCCTCTATCCAACGCCTGTCAAAAGGACCTTCTCACGCCAGCGCAAGTCGTTATAACGATTGTCGTTCTGGCGTGAGAAGGTCCTTCTTGCGTTAGGATGACGGACGGAGCGTAGCCGGTTTAATCGGCTACTGCAGCTTCTGGTTTTGCTTGTGTCGGTCGGCGTCGCGCTGGGTTTTCTTCTCGAGGTTGCGCTGTAGGGCTTCGGTGAGGTTGACGCCGGTTTGGTTGGCCAGACAAATCACCACGAACAGCACGTCGGCCAGCTCATCGGCCAGCACTTTGTCGCGGTCGGAAGGCTTGAAGGACTGCTCGCCGTACTGCCGGGCGATGATGCGGGCCACTTCGCCTACTTCCTCCGTGAGCATGGCCATGTTGGTCAGCTCGTTGAAATACCGCACGCCCGTAGTCTGAATCCAGTGGTCGACGGTCTGTTGGGCTTCTTCGATGGTCATCTTAATGAGTTTAAGAGTTAAGGAGGTTAGGGGTTTATGAGTTGTATTGAGGGTGAGGATAGGCAGGTAGAACCGCGCTTTGTCCGGCCAGCAACTCGTAAACCCTCACCCTCCTTAACTCTTAAACTGACGTGGCTTCGCGGTCCAGCACAATAGTTACGGGGCCGTCGTTGAGCAGGCGCACTTTCATGTCGGCGCCGAAGCGTCCGGTGGCTACGGCGCGGCCCAGCAGAGCGGTCAGCTGGCGTACAAACTCTTCGTAGAGCGGAATGGCTACAGGGGGGGGCGCCGCTTGCACGTAGCTGGGGCGCGTGCCCTTACGCACATCGGCCAGCAGCGTAAACTGGCTGACTACGAGCACGTCGCCGCCTACATCCTGCACCGAGAGGTTCATTTTGTCGTCCGCGTCGGAAAAGATGCGGAGCTGCACCAGCTTGCGGGCCATCCAGTCCAGTTCGGCGGCTGTATCGGCGTGGGTGAAGCCGGCCAGTACCAGCAGGCCCGGCCCAATCTGGCCGGTGATTTCGCCGTCGACGGTAACCGAAGCTTCCGTGACGCGCTGCACAACTACGCGCATAGGGCAGGGGAGAAGGAGGTGAAGCCGCAAAGAAACGCAGCAAATGCCCATCTTCGCCGCCGTGTCGTTGCGCCCCGTTTCGCCCTTTGTGCCCGTTGACCCCGTCGAAGACGTCGCGGCCTGCCGCTGGCTGGGGGCGGCGTTGCTGCTGGTGCTGGCGCTGCGCCTGTGGGGCCTGCCTACGCTGACCCTGCCGGATTACGATTCGGTGCGCAACTGGCAAATCGTGCAGGAAGTGGCCCATGGGAACCTAACGCACCTTTTCCACCACGGCAGCCCCGGCTTCTACCTGCTCTACGCCCCCGTCGCGGCCATTACCACTGACCACCGTGTTTTTCTGCTGCTCAACGCCCTGCTGGCCGTAGCCGCGCTGGGCCTGATGACCGACTGGATAGCCTGTGCCGCCCGCCTGCGCGGCCCTGAAACCGCGCTGCTCACGCTGCTGGCTGGCTCGTCGGTGTTCCTGACCTTTTCCGGCCGCGACTTTACCATGAGTTCGGCCAGCTTGCTTGCACTGGCTTTGCTGCTGCGGGCACATTGGCAGCGGCTGCGGCACCCCAGCCGCGCGGCGCTACTGCGCACCGCCGTGGTGCTGGCCGTGGGGCTGAGCATCAACTACAAGTTTCTGCTCACCGTGCCTATTCTGGTGGTGCTGGAGTGGCAGCAGGCCGATGGGCTGATGTGGCGCCGGAGCAACTGGTGGCGCGTGCTGCTGATTCTGGCGGCGCCTTTCGCGGTGCTGGGGCTGCTGGCCTGGGTGGTGTCGGGCGTGCCGGTATACCGCTGGCCGGCGGTGTACTTCGTCATCATGTTTCCGGCAGCGGCCAACGCCGCCGGCCGGCAGGGCACGGTGCAGGTCGATTTCGCGTACTATCTGCGCTACCTCGCGGAGTTTGAGTCGCCGGTGCTGCTGCCGGGGCTGGGCGCGGCGCTGGTCTGGTTCAGCGGTGGTTTGCGGCAGCGGCCGTTGCCCATCAGTGCTTACCTGCTGGTGTGGGCGGCCTGCACGCTGGCGGGTATGTCGTTGCTGATCAAGGCGCCGCGTGGGCTGCTGTTCGGCTACGTTCCCCTGTATGCGCTGGCAGTGCTGTGGGTGCAGCGCTGGCCGCGGGGCCTGGCTCTGGGCCTGCTAACTGCCGCCGTTCTCTACAACGGCTGGCGGGTGCAGCAACAGATTTACGCCTATCAGCCCTCCCACTACCCGCAAGTGGCGGCGTGGCTGCGACAACACCGAATTCCGCGCGTAGTCACCACCGTCGGCATCAGCTTGCTGCCCGTGGCCGGCCACCTGGACGTGCAAAGCGCCAAAAATCCGGCGGAGCTAGCTGCCCTGCGCCGCCAAGGCTACCGCTACGTGCTACTCGACGACTACTACCGCGTGGCCGGGGTGCCCGGCTTCGACTCGCTGCGTACGCTGCCAGTCGTAGCGGCCTGGCCCGAGCCCCTGCTCGCTTCGCCGCTGCTGTACCTGGAGCACTCCGAATTTACCGGCCAAGGCTACGCCGGTACGCTGGCCCGTCAGCGCCAGGCCGCGCAGGATACCGTGCAGCTGCTGCTGCTGCGGCTGCCGTGAGCCGCGACTTTGGTATCGACTCTGGCGGGGCTCAGCGCTTAATATTCAGGCTGTCGAGCCAGTGCTGGTAGCGGCGGGCGTTTTGCTTGTGCTCGGCGAAGGTGGCCGCAAAATCGGAGTAGCCGCTGCCGCCGGGGCGGGCGCAGAAGAAAAGGTAGTTGTGCGCCGCGGGCTTCAGCACCGCGTCGAGGCTTTGGCGGTTGGCCGAGGTGATGGGCCCAGGTGGCAGGCCCTTGTGCTTGTACGTGTTGTAGGGAGAGTCGACGAGCTTATCCTTGTTGAGCACGCGCCGCACGCCGAAGTTGCCGATGGCCCAGAGCAGCGTGGGGTCGGCCTGCAGCTTCATGCCGCGGCGCAGGCGGTTCAGGTACACTCCCGCAATTACCGGCTTGTCTTCCTTCTTGGCCGTTTCGCGCTGCACAATGCTGGCCAGCACGTGCACCTCGGTTTGCGTCAGGCGCAGCGAATCGGCCCGGTGCTGCCGCTCGGTCGTCCAGAAGCGGCGGTAGTGCGCCGCCATGCTGTCGACAAACTGTTCCGACGAAGTATTCCACACGAAACGGTAGCGGCCGGGGATGAACAGCGTCAGCACCGAGGTCGTGTCCACGCGGTAGCGCCGCTGCAGCAGGTCCTGTTCATTGAGCAGGCGCCGCAGCACCGACGAATCCACTTCCAGCTGCCGGCTGACCTGCCGCGCCAATTGGGGCTTGTACTTGAAGGCATCGAGCACAAAATCCACCGTGTCCTGCTCCCCGCGCATCAGGCGGTCCAGCAAGGCCGCGTTGCCCAGCTTGAAATCCAGGCGGTAGCGGCCGGCGCGCACGTGCTGCGGGTAGCCGCGCTGCTCGGCCAGCCACTGGAAGGTGCGCGGCTCGCGCAGCAGCTCGTGGCGTTCCAGCGAATCCAGCACTTCGTTGTAGCCAGCGCCCGTGCGCACAAACAAATACGCCGGTCCGTAGGGCGACTCTGTCACGTTGGGTTTCCACAGCACGCGCCAAGCTGCGTACAGGCCGATTCCGCCCAGCAGGAGCAGGGCCAGCAGCACCGCCCAGCCCACGCGGGCCCACAAACGAAGAGAAGAAGGCGAAACGGACAAGGCAAGCGAAGAGGTGATGGAACCACGAAGATACGACGGGCCCGGCGGGGCCCCAGCCACGCGCTTTGGGCTCGGGTACTATTCCTCGGGTTCGTGAAACAGTTCGTAAGCGGCAGCTTCCAGCTCGCCGAAGTTGGCGTCGCCGGTAATCAGCCGGCCTGCTTCGTCGCGCACCTCGTAGGTTTGTTGCACGCCGGCCATGGAGGCGCCCCCGCCCAGAATGCACAAGACTGAGAAATAAGTGTCCGTCAGGGCCGTATCCAGCAGTTGCCGCAGCAGCGGAGCTTGGCGCTCATCCAGCCGTAGTTCCTGAAGCAGCGCCCCAACGGCGGTGCTGGCGCCGTGGTTCAGGTATAAGTCGAGGTGATGCTGTTTCTCGTGGAAGAAGCCCTGGGCAAATTCTTCTGCGTTCATGGCAAGTCAGAGGGATTGAAGCTGCTTTACCGCCCCTGCACCAAGGCCTGCACCGCCGTGGCCAGCTGCTGCTGCCGGGCCCGCCGTTCGATTTCCACCGGTGGGGCGGCGCGTACTTCGCAATCAGGTATCGAGCACCGTTCGCAGGTTTCGTTCACCCAGCGCACGGGGATGCTGTCGTCGTCGAGGAACTTCACTTTCTGGCGCAGGTTGTCGTCCACGGGCAGGCCCACGGTGACGCTGGTGGCGTGGCCGGAGGCATCGAAGCGGGCCACGGTGAGGCAGAGGTACTCGTCGGGCGTTTGCCAGTAGCGGGAGCGTTGGGCGGCCACGCGCAGGCCGGGGCCGCCCGCCTGGCGGGCCTGCTCCATCAGCCACAGACTCACCCAGCGGCGGCAGTAGTGCTCCTGCAGCTCATTGGCGTGCGGGTTGTGCAGGCGCGCGAGGTGCAGCTCCTTGGTCAGCTGAAAGCGCGTGTCGCCCGCGGCCTGGTCGAAGCGCAGGAAGAACAGGCTGCCGATGCCGAAGTGCCGCGCCAGCAGGTTGGTCACCCGCTGCAGCATCATCTCCGGCGACACCTCGTAGCGCGTCAGCAGGCCCAGCAGCAGGGCCGCGTTCCAGCGCGGGTAGGAGAAAAACGCCTGCAGATCGGCCACCAGCTGGCTTTCCTCCATCAGCAAAGCCACGGCGAAGTAGGAGGCCCGGAAGTGGTTCAGTACCTGCTCAAACGAGCCCGGCGTGGCGGCCGGTACGTTGGTGTACGGCCGGTCCTTCAGCCCGAGGTAATTGAAAGCCACCTCGCGCCCGAGCACGAAGGCTTCCTGCGCCCGCGTGAGGCCGGGCCGCAGCAGCAGCCGTTTGGCCACGGGTTGGTACACCGAGCGCAGCCCTTGCAGCTCCGGCAGGGTGCCCAGCGTGGTGCGGTCCACGAGGTAGTCGTATTCCTGGCCGAGCAGCTCCTCCAGCTGGTGCAGGTCGAAAGGCGCGTCGGTGCGCAGGTGGTAGCGCGCCACGCAGCTGCGCACGGCATCTTCCAGGTCATCGAAGTAGTTATCGTGCATCTCCTGATAGGAGCGCAGCGCGGCCAGGTAGAAGTGCTCCTGCCGCACCTCGTAGTTGCGGGCCAGCTCCCAGAGCGTGCTGATAAATGCCATGACCCGCGTGGGCGCGTCCATGATCAGTTCGATGAGCCGCGCCGGGTCCAGGCCAAACATTTCCAGCGGAAACTCCCGCAGCACGCTCGATTGCAGCAGCTCCGATACCGGGGCCAGCTTTTTATCCAGCATGAGCGACACCAGCCCGTCGTAGCTCACCCCAAGCACGCGCGCAAAGGCGAGGATTTTGTCGGCCTTCGGGTACTTTTTCCCCTTCTCAATCTCATTCAGGTACGATACGGACACATCAACGGCCTGCGCCAGTGCCGCTGGGGTGAGGCCGCGCTCTTGCCGCAGCTGGCGAATCTTGAGGCCGAAGATGAGGCGAACAACCTGCGTCTGGGTAAGCATAATGGAAGTAAGCGGCTTTACCACCCGCTTAGATGCGGCTCCGCTCATGCAAAGAAAGCAAAAGGCTTTTATGCCTGTGAAAAACGCCTGTTTAGCTAAAACATTACTATTAGCGAAAATTCGCTTTATAAGTTTTATTCGCAGACGTATGTTTGTTCAACTCTTTGCTCTTTTCACTTACCCAACCAAAACACATGGAAACCATTGATCAACCAGCCATTAGCCCAGCAAGTGCTTGCCGTTGTCCGGCGCGCATTAAAGTAGTGGGCGGTTACCGTGCCGAATTCGTGGAAGTCTTGACGCCTTCAGCCTTAGCTTTTGCTGCTGCTCTGCACCGACGGTTCGAGCCGCGGCGGCAGGAGCTATTGCAGCGTCGCCGGCAGCGGCAAACCGGATTTGACAGTGGTAAACTTCCCGACTTTCTGCCGGAGACGACGCAACTGCGTGAAAGCGACTGGCAGGTAGCGCCGCTGCCGGCTGATTTGCTGGACCGCCGCGTGGAAATAACCGGCCCCACGGAGCGCAAGATGATTATCAATGCGCTAAACTCCGGGGCGCGGCTATTCATGGCCAACTGCGAGGATTCCTTGGCGCCAACCTGGGAAAATGTGGTACAGGGCCAGCTGAACCTGCGCGATGCCGTGCGCCGCACCATCTCGCTCGTGACGCCGCAGAAAACGTATCGGCTCCAGGAGCGCACCGCTTCGCTGATGGTGCGGCCGCGCGGCTGGCACCTGAGCGAGAAGCACGTGCTTATTGACGGGGAAGAAATCAGTGGGGCGCTGTTTGATTTCGGCCTGTATTTCTTTCACAACGCCCACGAGCTGCTGGCCCGCGGCAGCGGCCCGTACTTCTACTTGCTCAAGCTGGAAAGTTACTCGAAGCGCGGCTGTAGAACGAGGTATTTGAGTTTGCGCAGTGGGAGCTGAAGATTCCCAAGGGTACCATCAAAGCCACCGTGCTCATCGAAACGCTGCCCGCTGCCTTCGAAACGCACGAAATTCTCTGGGAGCTGCGCCAGCACTCGGCGGGGCTGAACTGCGGGCGCTGGGACTACATTTTCTCCTACGTCAAAACCCTCGGTGCCCGCCCCGAGTACCGCCTGCCTGACCGCGCCCAGGTAACGATGACCGTGCCCAATATGGCCGCCTACGTGCGCCTGGTTATCGATACCTGCCACCGCCGCGGCGTGCACGCCATGGGCGGTATGGCCGCGCAGATTCCCATCAAGGACAACCCTGCCGAAAATGCCATTGCCCTGGACAAAGTGCACATGGATAAGCTGCGCGAGGCCCAACTAGGCCACGACGGCACCTGGGTGGCGCATCCGGCCCTGGTGCCCATCGCGCTGGCGGTATTCGATGAGCTGATGCCCGGCGCCAATCAGATCGACAAACCGCGCGCTACTGAACCGCTGCCCACGGCCGCCGAGCTGCTGCAGGCGCCGCAGGGCTCGATAACCGAAGCCGGCCTGCGCCAGAACATCGACGTGGCCCTGCGCTACCTCGGCACCTAGCTGAGCAGCAACGGCTGCGTGCCACTCTACCACTTGATGGAGGACGCGGCCACCGCCGAAATATCCCGGGTGCAACTCTGGCAGTGGCTGCACATGCCCGGCACCGCGCTGGCTGATGGCCAGTCACGCCCGAGCTATACCGCGTGCTGCTGCACGAAGTAGTGGGCAAGCTGCGCCAGGAAGTAGGGGAGGACGTGTACGCCGACTTCTACCGCCCGGCGCTGCAGCTGCTCGACCGGCTGGTGCTGGCCGACGAATGCGCACCCTTCCTGACGCTGCCTGCCTACCAGCTGCTGCCGTGACGTTGCCCGCCGTAGCGTAAGCCGACGGTGGTCCACGTGGCGCGGGCCGTACAGTGCGCCCTCGCCCTAAGGTTCAACTCTGCCTTTTCAGAATGCCTGTTCCGATGCTCAGAAAGCGTCGACAGCTACCTCTTTGCCCAACTCATTCCCCTTTTCCACAACCAAAACCCTGTTTCCTATGACCCGCACCGAATGCGCCGCCGCGCAGGCCCACGACTGGGCTACCAATCCCCGCTGGAACGGCATCGAACGGCCCTACTCACCCCAGGACGTGGTGAAGCTGCAGGGCTCTGTTCACATCGAATACACGCTGGCCCGGCAGGGCGCCGAGCGCCTGGCAGCTGCTGCACCAGGAAGACTACGTGGCCGGCCTCGGTGCCCTCACCGGCAACCAAGCCGTGCAGGAGGTGCAGGCCGGCCTGAAGGCCATCTACCTCTCAGGCTGGCAGGTGGCTGCCGATGCCAACCTGGCCGGCCAGATGTACCCCACGGAAGAAGCTCAGTTTCAGCGCTAGCAATAGTGGGCATATAAGACATTCGGCCTGATACTATCCTGTGTAGCCCAATCAAAAAAGCCCGGCGTGTTTGCCGGGCTTTTTTGATTGTTCTGATGCTATGTTAAGCCCTAACGCTGCGTAGCCCAGGGAAAGGGCTGCGAAATAAAACCGTAGTCGAGGCCGCGGTTCTGCGTCACGTCGCGCAGGATCTGCTGCTGCCAGGGGCGCAGGGCCGCATCGGCACCGAGTTCGATGATGTCGGCAATGAGGCGGTTGGAGAGGACCAGGTTGGCCACGTAGCTATTCAGGTCCTGCGCTACATGGGCCTTCAGGTTGACGAGAAACTGCTCGCGGGCATCAGCCTGCGCAGCCTTTTCGCCATTGAGTCGGCGTCGGAAGGGGAAGCGTCGGGCTTCGGCGGCTTGCGGCGGCTCGGGCACGGCCACGAAGTTCTCGGGCGAGAAGGTCAGCAACTGCTCGAAGTACGGGGCGCGCTTCAGCTCGGGGTGCAGGCCGCGGGCCGCTTTCCAGTCGTTGGCCGTGCGAGGCGTGTCGCGCACCAGCTCCGAAAGCCGGTCGTTGCTGAACACCATGTAGGGCGGGCGGTCTAGCTCCTGGGCCACTTTATCACGCAGCAGGTACAAGTCGCGGAACAGGGGCATTTCCTGGGGCAGGATGCGGTACTTGCTAGCCATGCGCAGGTAGGGCCGCTCGTCGCGGGTATAGCGCACGTCTTCCAGCGCCGCGTTTTCCTCCTCGGCCCAGTTGAGGCGGCCCAGGTCGGCTAGCTTGGCGGTGAGGCGGTCGGCCAGCTCCAGCAGGTAGAGCACGTCGTTGGCGGCGTAGATCTTCTGTGCTTCCGTCAGCGGCCGCTTCAGCCAGTTGGATTTCTGCTCACCCTTGTCTACTTCCACACCTAGTTCGCTCTGAATCAGGCGGCCCAGCGAAATGTTGTTGTCCGATTCGGCCAGCAAGGTGTGCAGCACGCTGGTATCGGTGATGTGGCGCACCCGCACCTGGTACAGCTCGTCGAGCAGCAGGATGTCGGATTTGCAGCTGTGGAACACCTTTTCCACCGCCGGGTCGCCGAGCACGGCCCACAGCGGCGCCAGCTCCTCGGCGGGGTTGGTCAGGGGCACCGGATCGAGCAGAAACACGGTCTGCCCGTCGTAAATCTGAATCAGCGCCAGATTGCGCCCGTAGTGGTGGCGCATGTCGTCAAACTCTAAGTCGACGGCGAGGCGGGGTTGGGTACGCAGCCAGTCCGCTGCTTGCTGCATAGCGGCCGGCGTAGTGAGGTATTGTATTTCAGCCATTAAAACTAAGGTAGGCCATCAGATGAGTGCCGGCCAGGACGGCGGCGGGTAGCACCTGCTTCGGGTAAAGGTAGGTAGGAGTAGCGGCCTAATCTAATGTAGGCAACGCCGCAGCTGGTAAACAACAGAATCTACCGATGAATTGTGTGGACGCGGCAGTTCCTAATAGCAGGGGCGAAGTTGGAAGCTGGCCGCAAGGATTAGGTTTAGCCGGGAGCGAAAACCAACCTGCGCTGACCGTAAGTCTACGGTAAATGTAACGGTTGCTGATGGATGGACTTATAACAAGAGAATTGAAGAATAATAGTAAACAAGGTGCAATTACCCCTTCTCAATACTGAAAGGGAAGCATGAAGTGTACAGAAATATTAGCAATTTGTAAATTGGCTTATCACTCACTCCAAACGGGCTTCAGGCCCATACCCTATGAACCGAAAACTATTACTCTCTCTGGCCCTTGCGGTGCCGGTGACGGTAGTAGCTCAGGCGCAGACGCGAACCGTCAGCGGCCGGGTTACATCCGTAGCCGATGGTACGGGGCTACCGGGGGTGACCGTGCTTGAGCGCGGCACCACCAACGGCACTAGCACCGATGCCGACGGAAACTTCCGCCTGACCGTGCAGCCGGGAGCTACGCTGGTACTCAGTTCCATTGGTTTTGCCACGCAGGAAGTAGCCGTGGGCGACCAAACGACGGTGAACGTGAATATGCGGGGTAGCGAAACGTTGCTTGGCGAAACTGTCGTGGTGGGCTACGGCACGCAGGCCAAACGCGAACTGACGGGCGCCATCACGCAAGTGGGCAGCAAAGAAGTAGAGAACGTGCCCACCGTCAGCTTTGAGCAGGCCATTCAGGGCCGCACGCCAGGTGTGCAGATCAACCAGGGCACGGGTAAGCTGGGAGCCGGCGTGCAGATCCGCGTGCGTGGCTCTTCGTCGGTGACGGCATCCAACCAGCCTCTCTATGTTATCGATGGAATTCCCGTCACTTCCACAGATGTAGGAAGTGTGGTAGCCGACGAGCCCATCAACCCCCTGGCCGACCTGAACCCGAATGACATCGAGTCCATTTCGATTCTGAAGGATGCCGCAGCTTCGGCTATCTACGGCTCGCGCGCTTCCAACGGGGTAATCCTCGTAACGACCAAAAAGGGACGGCAAGGCCAAACGCGTGTCAATGTAGGCGCCTATTTCGGCACGAGCGAGGCTACGCGCATTCGTAAGTTTTTGAATGCAGCCGAATACCGGGAGCTGTTTAATGAGTCGGTGCAAAACGCGTTGACTAACCCTAATAGCTTCCTGCGTACGGAGCTGCAACTGCCCGCCAACACCTCGACGGCGGAGGTCTTCGAGCTGTTTTCTGGCAACGACGACTTCAACTCCTCCAATGATACACCGTGGAACAAGCTGGCGTTTCGCAAGGGGAAAGTAGCTCAGTACGACGCCAACATATCAGGCGGTGACGCCAAAACCCGGTTCTACATCAGCGCCAATTACAACGACCAAACCGGTATCATCATCGGGAACCGGTACCGCCGTGGCTCGTTACGCACCAATTTTGACCACTCGATTACCGACAAGCTGAAAATCGGGTTGAATATTTCGGCAACGCGAGCCGTAAACGACCGGGTGCCCGATGACAATGCCTTCACCAACCCGGTGCAGCTGAACGCACTACCGCCCGTACAATCGCCTTATAACCCGGCCGACCCAACGGGCTTCAACCGGACGCTGCTCTATGAAAACGCGCTGGTGGCCGTCAATCGGAATACCAACCGCTCGAGCAACTACCGCTCGTTCAGCAACCTGTCGCTGCAGTATCAGCCCATCCAAGGCCTGACACTGCGTTCCGAAATCGGCGGCGACCTGCTGGCGCTGCGTGAAGACGTGTACTGGAGTCGCTTCACGGCTGATGCCGCCGGCGAAGGTCAGGCGTTGAGCAACCAAATCCAGGCCGTCAACTACACCACTAACCAAACGGCGACTTACCTGCGTACCATCGGCGGCGACCACACCGTGGAGGGGTTGTTAGGGTATTCGTACCAGCGCTTCGACAGCGAGCAGACGGCCGCAGTAGGCCGGGGCTTCTCCAGCGACCAGTTCCGCAAAGTGGCTTCGGCGGCAGTGTACTCGCCCGGTACCACCAGCGCCGGCACCGGCTACGACTTCCAGTCGGTATTCGGGCGGGTGAACTACACGTTCCGCAACAAGTACCTCCTCTCAGGTAGCCTGCGCGCTGACTACTCTTCTCGTTTCGGCTCTAAAGACCCCTGGGGCTACTTCCCAGCCGCTTCGGTAGGGTGGGTGCTCACGGAGGAAGGCTTCCTGCAAGGCAATAAAGCCGTGAGCCTGCTGAAGCTACGCGGTAGCTATGGCCTCACGGGTAATGCCGAGGTAGGTAACTTTGCTTCGCGCACGTTGTACAGCGGTGCTCAGTACCAAACCGAGCCCGGCATCATTCCCGATGCCCGCCTAGGGGACAATACGCTGACCTGGGAGAATACCGCTCAGGCCGACATCGGTATCGAGTTCGGTTTCCTCAACGACCGCATTGCTGGTGAAGTCGACGTGTACCATAAGAAAACCACTGACTTGTTGCTCGACCAGCAACTGCCCTACACCGGCGGCTACCAATTGGTACAACGCAACCTGGGTACGCTGGTCAACAAAGGGGTAGAATTGACGCTGAACACGCGTAACCTCGACGGCGAGTTTAAGTGGAATACCAACTTCAACATCTCGCTCAACCGCAACAAAGTAACCGACCTAGCTGGGCAGGAACTGATTTCGGGCTCCCGAAACCTGGGGCGCGTGCGGGAAGGCGAACCTATTGGGGTATTTTGGGGACGTGAGTACGCGGGTGTCGATCCGGCCAACGGCGACGCACTCTACTACCTAAACACGCCCAACGCCGACGGCTCGGTAGACCGTAGTACTACGAATAACCCCAATGCCGCTGCACTGGTGAAGCTAGGCGACCCAAACCCCAAGTTTACGGGTGGTTTTACTAACACCTTCTCCTACAAAGGGTTTGAGCTGAGCCTGCTCACGCAGTTTACCTACGGCAATGACATTTACAACATTGCCGGCCTGTACCAATCGGTGAACGGGGATTACTTCGATAACCAAACCCGTGACCAGCTCAAACGCTGGCGGCAGCCCGGCGACATCACCGACGTGCCGCAGGCCCGCTTCTACGAGGGGAATGGCACGGCCGCCTCTTCGCGCTGGATTCAGGATGGCTCGTTCTTCCGCTTCAAGAACCTGACGCTGGCCTATAATCTGCCCAAGAGCTGGGCTTCGAAAGCCATGCTGCAGAGCGCCCGCATTTACGTTACCGGTCAGAACCTGATTACCCTGACCAACTACGAAGGGTACGACCCCGAGGTAAATACCTCTGGCCTGAACACGGCCGCTGCCAACTACTTGCTGGGTCACGACTTCTACACGCCGCCACTGGCCAAAACCTGGTTGGTTGGCTTTAACCTCGGTTTTTAACCTTAACCGATGCGTACTGACATGATCAAAATGACTACTCGCGCCCTATTGGCGGCGCTGCTGCTCGGAGCTGGTCTGCTGACCTCGGCTTGTCAGCAGGAAATAAACCCAGAGCAATCCATCGACACCGAAACGGCCCTCAGCGATGAGCAAGGCGTGCAAACGGCGGTGGTAGGGGCATACTCACGCCTGTATCAGCCCGCGCTGTACGGCACCAACTTGATCCTGATACCCGATCTGCTGGCTTCACCGGGCTACCTATCGTGGCAAGGGTCGTTTCAGTCGTACCGTGAAATTTCTTCGGTACAGATTACCACTGTCAACGCGGATGTGCAGCGCACATGGCGTGACGCTTACCGCCTGATCAACATCAACAACCTCGTGCTGGAAGCGCTGCCCGTGATTCGCGATGCGGGCGAGCGGGAACGGCTTCAGGGCGAGATGCAGCTGATGCGGGGCTTGATGTATTTCGAACTGGTGCGCCTGTACGGGCAACCTAGCCTGAGTAGCACTTACGGAGTACCGCTGGTAACGCGTGCCAACCGCACCGTAGACGAAGCTTCGGCGCGCCTGCCGCGCAACACCGTACAGCAGGTATATGATCAGATCCTGGCCGACATGCGTGCTGCCGAACAGGTGCTGCCAACCCAAAACGAAACCGGCCGCTTCGACCGCTACGATGCCAAAGCTTTGCTGGCCCGCGTGTACCTGCAGATCGGTAACTACGCGCAAGCCCGCGACTTGGCCAACGAGGTCATCCAGAGCAGCGGCGCCACGTTGAACTCGTCGGTGCTGGAGGCTTTCACGGGCGACGGGTCATCGGAAGTATTGTTTGAGGTGCTGCAGAACGAGCAGAACAATGCTGGTGCCGCCAATGACGGCTTGGCGACCTTCTACTCAGGTAAGTCGGTTGGCTTCCAAGGCCGCGCTGACGTAGCCGTTTCGGCCACTTTTGCGGCGCAGTACGAAGCCAATGATGAGCGCGGTCAGCAGGCCAATATCGGCGAAGGCTTGATTTACGTGGGCGACGCTGTGCGCACCGGCCAACTGCGCTCCTTTAAATGGAATGACTTTGCTCAAAACATCCCGGTTATCCGTCTGGCTGAGATGCTCCTAATCCGGGCTGAGACCAATCAGCGTCTGGGTACCACCATCGGAGCCACGCCCTTGGCCGATATCAACGCTATTCGGCAGCGAGCAGGAGCCACGCCTAAAGTTGCCGTTACGCTGAACGATATCCTGTTGGAACGGGAGTTGGAGCTAGCTTTCGAGGGCTTCCGCATTCATGACTACCGCCGTACCGGCCGTAACTTGGGCAGCAACCCCTCCACGGCTGATGCCCGCGTGCTGCCCGTTCCACAGTACGAAATCAATCTGGGCAACGGTACCCCGCAAACACCGGGCTACTTGTAAGCTGATGCTTGGTCCCTAAAAAAAGCCGCTCCGGAATTTCCGGAGCGGCTTTTTTATTGAAGCGCAAGTCGGCTCGATAAAAATGGGACGGGACCGATAAGCTACTGCCAGCTAGTCCTCGTCGTCCTCATGTGGGGCATCGAAGTCCAGGTCGTCGACCAGCTCGGCGGCCTCCTGAATCACGGCGTCCATGGCCGGAATGGAGTCGGCGTCGAGGGTACGCTCGAAGAGGTGCAGCAGCTGCTCGCCCTCGTCGTTGACGTACAAATCGGTGTACAACCGCTCAAAGTGGTGAGCTTCCTTCGTAATGACGGCGTCGATCTGATCGGCGGATTTGGCCTTGAGGGCCTTGTGCAGCACTTGTAACACCTGCCGGCTTTCCTCATGGTCGCCGAGGTCGGCCAGAGCTTTCATCAGGCTCATGGCCACCAGCAGCCGCACCCGCTCAAAGCGAAAACCCTGCTCGCGCGGGGCTGCCCGTTGCAAATCCGAGTAGGCTTGCAGATCGGTGTGGGGCAGGTAATCGGCGGCTTCCTGGCGGAAGGCGCCGTGGAGCAGCTGCTGAAACAGGGTAGCAGACATGGGCAGCGGAAATCAAGTGGAAGGTGCAAAGGAACACAAACGCCCGCAGCTACGGCGCACCAGCAGCATCGGCGGGCGCACTTTTGCCGTAAGCTTCAGGATGCGGCCGCAGAAAGCGGCCGTGCTTTCACCTACGTACGTTTGCCCGATGACGCACAAATCCAAATGGTTGCTGTTTGCCCCCAGCGGCCTGGTTGTAATTGGTTTCGGTACCTGCCTGATTCAGTGGGCCACGGCCATGAAGCAGGAAAAAGCCCCTACCGCCCAGTGGGTGGCTGCGGGCACGCTGGCCCTAGGCGTGTTCAACGCGGGCGTTAGCCTGTTTGGCCGCGGCGTGGCCGAGAGTGTGCTGTACCAGATTAAGGAAAAGCCGCAGGAAAAGGATCAGCAATCAACTGCCGATAATCAGGGGTAAACCTTGCCGGCGGGTTGTGCCGGCACGACTCACCGGCAAGTAGGAAGGCGGCTATATAGCGGAAGCCGGACGCGCGGTGTACTTTCGCTCAGGCGCCGTTTGGAGCCTGTTCATCCGTTTTGTTTCGGCAAATTTCATGTTCCGACCTTTTTTGCGCCTGCTTGGCGCTGCGGTGCTGGCCTCGGGGCTACTGATGGCCGTACCCGCTGTGGCTCAATCGGCTGGCGGGGGGCCTCAGTCGCCCGAACAGTTCCTGGGCTATCGGCTCGGCAGCCGCTTCACCTTCCACGCCGATGTGCTGCGCTACGCAGCCTACCTGGCCCAGCAGTACCCCGACCGGTTGCGCATCGTGCCCTACGGCAAAACCTACGAGGGCCGGCCGCTGGAAGTGGTGCAGGTAGCTTCGGCCCGCAACCTGGCCCGCCTCGACGACATCCGTCACAGCAACCTGCGCCGTACCGGTGTGGAAAGCGGCACGCCCGCTATTGATCAGCCGGCCATCGTGTGGCTGAGCTACAACGTGCACGGCAACGAAGCGGTGTCGTCGGAGGCGGTGCTGCAGGTACTCTACGACTTTGCCAACCCGCAGAACGCCGATGCCCAGGCCCTGCTCGATAAGGTAGTACTGCTGCTCGACCCGTGCGTGAACCCGGACGGCCGCGAGCGGTACGTGCAGTGGTACCAGCGCGTGGCGGCCGGCCCCACCAACGCCTCGCCGCTGAGCTGGGAGCACCGCGAGCCGTGGCCTGGTGGCCGCTACAACCACTACTATTTCGACCTGAACCGCGACTGGGCCTGGCAGACGCAGCGCGAAAGTCAGCAGCGCATTGCCTTGTACAACCAGTGGCTGCCCCAGGTGCACGCCGATTTCCACGAAATGGGCCCGGAAGCGCCGTATTACTTCTCGCCCGCGGCCAAGCCTTTCCACGAGGATATTACCACCTACCAGCGCAGCTTCCAGAACCGCATCGGCGACTACAACCGGCAGACCTTCGATAAGAACGGCTGGCTGTACTTCACCCGCGAAACGTACGACCTGTTTGCGCCCAGCTACGGCGACACCTGGCCGTCGTTCAACGGGGCCATCGGCATGACCTACGAGCAAGGCGGGGGCGGCCGCGGCGGCGTGCGCATCATCAAGGCCGACGGCGATACACTCACGCTGAGCCAGCGCATCGCGCACCACCACGCTGCCAGCTGGGCCACCATCCGCGCGGCGGCCGACCACCAGTCCGAGCTGCTGAAGGAATTTGGCCGCTACTACGCCGACGCCCGGCAGAAGCCGCGTGGGCAGTACAAGAGCTTCGTGGTGAGCGGCTCGCCGGAGCGCCTGGCGCCGCTGGCCGAGTACCTGCAGCGCCAGCAAATCGAGTTTGGCTACGTGGGCGAGCGGCGCAAAACGTCGGCGTACAACTACACCAGCGGCCGGCGTGAGTCGGTAGCGCTGCAGCCTACGGACCTGGTCGTAAGCATGTACCAGCCCAAGTCTACACTTGTGAAGGTGCTGTTTGAGCCGCAGTCGGCGCTGGAAGACTCGCTGACCTATGACATCACGGCGTGGTCGTTGCCTTACGCCTATGGCCTGCAGGGATACGCTCTTACCAGCACGCTGAAGGCGGCCAGGTCTGCCCCGGCGGCCACCATGGTGAAGGCTGCCCCGGCTGCTACTGCCGCGCCGTATGCCTACTTGGCTCGCTGGAACTCCCTGCGCGATGCCCGGCTGCTGGCAGCCCTGCTGCAGCGGCAGGTGCGCGTGCGCGTGGCGTATCAGGCATTCGAAGCTGATGGCCGGCAGTTTCAGCCCGGCACGCTCATCATCAACCGGGGCAACAACGAAGGCCTGGGCCGCCGTTTCGATGATATCGTGCGCACCATGGCCGATTCTATCGGCACGGAGCTGACGCCGGTGCAAACCGGGTTCGTGAGTACCGGCAGCGACTTAGGCTCCAGCAACGTGCACGGTGTGGGCCGGCCAAACGTGGCCGTGCTGGCCGGCAACGGCGTCGACGCGACGGCGTTTGGCGAGGTCTGGCACTTCTTCGAGCAGCAGCTGGGCTACCCGCTTACCGTGCTCGGCACAGATTACTTTGCCTCGGTGCCGCTGACCAAATTTGACGTCATCATCCTGCCCGATGGCAGCTACGCCGAAGCCCTGCCCGAGCGGCAGCTCGACGTCCTCAAGGCCTGGGTACGCGGCGGTGGCCGGCTGATTGCCATGGAAGGCGCCATGAGCTACCTGGCCGGCAAAAAAGACTTCGCGCTGAAGGCCAAAGGTGCCGATACCACGCGCGCCCGCCGCGCCGACCCCTACCGCCTGCTGCGCCGCTACGGCTCGGCCGAACGGGAGTCCTTGCAGGAGCTGGTGCAGGGCAGCGTGTACTCCGTGCAGCTCGACAACACGCATCCGCTGGCCTTTGGCTACGGCAACACCTACTACGCGCTGGTGCGCAGCCCGCTCAACTACCAGTTTCTGGGCGAGGGCAGCTGGAACGTGGGCGTGCTCAAGAAAGGGCAAGCCGCTGCGGGCTTCACCGGCAGCCAGGCCCGCCGCAAGCTCAACGATACCGTGGTGCTGGGCGTGCAGGAAATGGGCCGCGGCCAGGTAGTGTACCTCGGCGACAACCCGCTGTTCCGGGGCTTCTGGCACGCCGGCAAGCTGTTGTTCAGCAACGCCGTATTCTTCGTCGGGCAGTAGTAGGTCAGCCGACAACAAAAAGCCCCGCCAAAGTTATTTGGCGGGGCTTTTTGCGTTTTTCAGACCAGGTAGCCTTAGTCTACTGCGTCTTCAGCTTTGTTGCCGACTTTCTTGGCGCCTTTCTTCACGCCGTGGCCGACTTTCTTAGCGCCCTTGCCCACGGCATGGCCTACTTTTTTGCCACCGCGCTTGGCGTCGCTGGCGGTGTTGCTCACCATTTTGCCGGCTTTGCTACGCTCGTAAGGAGTATTGCTTTCGGTCGTCGTGGTGGTCGTAGTCGTCGACGGCGTCGTTTGGGTCGGGGTGGTCTGCGTCGTTTGCGTCGGGGTCGTTTGGGCCAGGGCCGAAACGCTGGTCACCGCTACGGCAGCCAGCATCATCATTATCTTTTTCATCGGAATGGAGGTCAGGAGTTAGGTGACTTGCCTTCTACGCGGCCTCGTTCCGAAGGATACTCAAATGTGCGCTTTCGCAGTGTGCATTCAGCCAAACTTCATGCGGCAAGCGGCCCTAGGGCAGCAGCAGCGAACTGTCGCCGTAGCTCAGGAAGCGGTAGCCGTGCTGCAGGGCGTGGTCGTACACGCGGCGCCAATCCGGCCCGATAAGCGCAGAAACCAGCAGCAGCAGCGTGCTTTCGGGCTGGTGGAAATTGGTGACGAGGCCCTGGACCACTCGGAATCGATATCCGGGAGCAATCAGCAGTTGGGTGCTGGCGCGCACGGCCCCTTCGCCGCTTTGCTCTAGGGCATCCAGCAAAGCCTGTAGTGCGTCGGCCGTGGAAATATCGGATTCGGGCTCGTAGGGCTCCCACTGCTGCACCTGCCCGCTGAAGGTGCCGCCCCGCACCACCTGGCAGCCGAGCCAGTAAAGGCTTTCGAGCGTGCGCAGGCTGGTGGTACCCACCGCAATAACCGGCTTGGGCGCGTGCTCCAGTAGCTGCCGTAGCACTTGCCGCGTTGCGCTGATGGGCTCGGCGTGCATGGCGTGCTCCTGCATGTAGGCAGCCTTTACCGGCTGAAAGGTGCCCGCGCCCACGTGCAGCGTGAGTTGGGCCGTGCCGATGTGCCGCTGGGCCAGTTCGCGCAGTACGGCGTCGGTGAAGTGCAGGCCGGCCGTGGGAGCGGCTACGGCCCCGTCGTGGGCAGCGTATACCGTCTGGTACCGTTCGTCGTCCTCGCCGGTAGCCTGGCGGCCGAGGTAGGGCGGCAGCGGCAACTGCCCGGCCCCGGCCAGCACCTGCGCAAAAGGCAGCTCCTGCGGCTGCCAGTGGAATTGGATCAGCGAACTGCCGTCCTCGGAGGCTGCTCGCTCGGCCGTCAGCGTGGCCGTTCGGCCGTCGGCAGTTGCGAAGGTGGTTTCAATAGTGCCGCTTTTCCAGCGTTTGCCGTTGCCCACCAGGCAGCGCCAAGTACACTCACCCGTCTGCTGCATGGCCAGCTCGATGGCGCTGTGCGGCGCCACCGGCTCCAGGCAAAACAGCTCAATCTGGCCGCCGCTGGGCTTGTGCAAGTACAGCCGGGCCCGCACCACTTTGGTATTGTTGAAGACCAGCAGGGCATCGGGGGGGAGCTGGGCCGGCAGTTCGCGGAAGCCCAGATCCGTAATTTGCCCGTGGCGGTACACTAGCAAACGCGAGGCGTCGCGGTCGGGTAGGGGGGCCGGGGCAATGCGCTCAGCCGGCAGGTGGTAGGTGTAGTCCTGAATGGAGAGCAGGCGCGGATCGACGGGGTTACTCATGCCCGGCAAAGGTAAAATGTATTGCCGCGGATTGCTGCGCCCACGCCGGGACTCCTGGCTCCGGCTGTACCGGCAGCCGGCTTACTGGCGCTGAAAAATCAGCAGGTGCTGCTGGGGCAGGGATTTGTCGTTCTGCACGAACTTCAGACCCACGGCTTCCATCTCCCGGCGGGCCTGCTCCTCGCTCATGCGGTGAATGCGCTTGATGGTAAGCTTAGGGTCCTCGGCCCGGTATTCAACCAGGGCAAGCCGGCCGCCGGGCTTCAGCGAGTTGCGCACGGCGCGCATCATCTCCCGGGGGTGGTCAAACTCGTGGTACGCATCCACGATGAGCACCAGATCGAGGCTGTTGGCGGGCAGATTGGGGTTGCGCACGGTGCCCAGTACCGGCTCCACGTTGGTGACGTGCAGCTTGGTGCTGGTGGCCCGTAGCTTATCCAGCATTTCGGGCTGAATATCCACGGCCAGCACTTTGCCCTTGGGGACCAAGGAACTCATGCGGAACGAAAAATAACCGGTGCCCGCGCCCAGATCGGCTACCACATCGGTAGGCTTGAGCTTCAGGGCCCGCAGCAGGATATCGGTGCCTTCCTCCTGCTGCCGGTCGGGGCGTTCCAGCCAGCCGGAAGCTTCGTGGCCCATGACGTGGGCAATCTGCCGGCCCATGTAATACTTGCCGATGCCGTTGGGGTCCTGCGGGGCTTTGCGCTGGTAGCCCGCGCTGTCCGGCGTCGAGCCAATGCGGCGCTGCGCCATCAGGGCCGCGTCGCTTTCCGCGATGGGCGTTTGGGTGCAGGCAAGCATGAAGGCCGGCGCCAGAAAACTGGCTGGCAGCAGGCGCACGAAGAAAAAACGGTGCTTGAGGAGCATATTGACTGCAAATAAAGCGTCATTGGGCTAACAGTGCTGAAGCGGAGTACGTTCGCGGCGGCGCCCAACCCCACGGGGACGGTCTGCGTAAGGGCGCCAACCAGTGGCCGCAGCCGCATTTAAATGGCGGTTTTTATTTTGCAGCCGTAGCACACCTAATGCCAACGCTTTTTCATCCCCTAAATTCCAAACTCATGAAGCACCTTGCCAAACTGCTCTCGCAACTCTCCAGCGCAGCGCTGGTGGCCGTTGCTCTCACCGGTTGCGGCCGCGGCGAATACGCCATGTTGCCCAAAACCAGTGCTTACCACGACACCCACCGCGCCGTAGCAGTAACGCCTGCTGCCCCCCGCGTGCAGACTAAAGCCGTGGTAGCACCCGAGCCCGCAGTGGCCGAGCCGGCCCCGGCCGCCATCGAGCCCAAGGCCACTCCCATTGCAGCCGCTCCGGTTACTGCAGCGGCTCCCGCTGCGGCAGCGGTTGCTCAGCCGGCCCCCGTGGCCCAAAGCAGCACGGCACAAGCGCCGACGGCTGCTCCCAAGCTGAACCTGGTGCAAAAAGCTTTGCTGCACAAGGCCATGAACAAGGCCAACAAGATGGTGGCCAAAACCCAGCTTAAGAAGCACAGTAACGCCGCCGAATCGCAGCGCCTCGACCAGCGCCTGCGCCTGGCCCTGGTGATTCTGGCCATTGGTTTGATCCTGGGCCTGTTCTCGGGCGTCAACGGCATCTTCGCGGTACTGGCTACCATTGCCGTCATCATCGCCGTAGTGCTGCTGATCCTCTGGTTGCTGGATCAGGCCTAACTTTCCGGTAGTGCTATCAACAAAAAGCCCCCGCCAGTACTGGCGGGGGCTTTTTTTGTGGGCTTCACCGAAACAAGCTGAGGTGCCCTTGCAGAGGTCAGTTCGCGGGATCCTGCAGGCGACTACATCGGGTCCACGTCGGCCACGAAGCGCGCCTGACGGAAATCTTTGTCTTCGCGCATCAGGTTTAGCGCATCCAGAATCTGCGCCTTAGCGTGCTTGAGCACGGTATGCTCACGGCTGAGCTTGATGGTAATTTCCTGCAGGTAGAAGTTGCGGATGCGGAAAATGTATGGCGCTTCGGGCCCGAGCACGGCGTCGCGCCCTAGGCGGTCCACCAGCTCCTGCGTCAGGCGCACGGCCGCGTCGAGGGCCACGCGCTCCTCCACGTGCTTTACCGTGAGCTTGATGACGCGCGCAAAGGGCGGGTACATATGCTCGCGGCGTTGCGCTATTTCGTACTCGTAGAACTCCACGTAGTCGTTGCGCATCACCTTATCAAAGATCTGCTGCTGCGGGTCGCCGGTCTGAATGATGACCTTGCCCTTCTTGCCCTTGCGGCCCGCGCGCCCGCTCACCTGCACAAACATCTGGTACGCCCGCTCGTGCGCCCGGAAATCGGGGTAATGGATGATGCTATCGGCGTTGATGATGCCCACCAGGCTCACGTTGCCGAAGTCCAGGCCCTTGGTTACCATCTGCGTGCCCACCAGCACGTTGGTGCGCTGCTGCTCAAAGTCACTGATGATCTGTTGGTAGGCGTTTTTGGCGCGGGTCGTGTCCAGGTCCATGCGCTGCACCTGCGCCTCGGGCAGCATCAGCTTCAGGTCATCCTCAATGCGCTCGGTGCCGAAGCCGATAGCCTTGATGGCGCGGGAGCCGCAGGCCGGGCACTCGCGCGGCATCTGGTCGTGGTGGCCGCAGTAGTGGCAGCGCAGCTCGTGGGCGTGCTTGTGGTAGCTCAGGCTCACGGCGCAGCTCTTGCACTTCGGTATCCAGCCGCAGTCGAGGCAGCTGATGAAGGGCGAGTAGCCGCGGCGGTTCTGGAACAGAATCACCTGCTCGCCCTGGCTGAGCTTGCCTTCGATGGCGGCCGTCAGCTCGGGCGTGAAATGGTGCGTAGGTTTTTTCTGGCCGGCTTGCGCGTTGCGGCGGGTGTCAATCAGCTCGATGTCGGGCAGGCCGGCCTCGCCGAAGCGCTTCGTGAGCGACACCAGGCCCCAGCGGCCGGCACGGCACTGGTAATAGGTTTCTACCGAGGGCGTAGCCGAGCCCAGCAGGACCTTGGCGCCCTGAAAGGTGCCCATCATCAGGGCTACTTCGCGGGCGTTGTAGCGCGGGGCCGGGTCGTACTGCTTGTAGCTCGATTCGTGCTCCTCGTCGACGATGATGAGCGAGAGGTTGTCGAAGGGCAGAAACACGGCCGAGCGCACGCCCACGACCACCTGAAAGCGGCCCGACAGCACGCCGTTCCACACTTCCACCCGTTCGTTATCGGAGAACTTCGAGTGGTACACGCCCAGGCGCGAGCCGAACACGCGCATCAGGCGGGTCACAATCTGGGCCGTGAGGGCAATTTCGGGCAGCAGGTACAGCACCTGCCCCCCGCCTTCCAGCGCCGAGCGAATCAGGTCGATGTAGATTTCCGTCTTGCCCGCACCCGTCACGCCGTGCAGCAGGGTTATGTCTTTCTGTCCGAAAAAGTCCATGATCTGGTCCCGGGCCGAGGTCTGTGCTTCGCTCAGCGCAAACGGCATCTGGTTGCGCTCCACCTCGTCGAGCGGAAAGCGCGACACAATCTGGTCGAACTGTTCCAGCACACCGTTCTTAATCAGTGTGTTAACGGCGGAAGGCGAGAGGTGCGGGCTGCTGGTCAGGGCGGCCTTCTCGATGCCGTTGTGGTTGAGGTGCTCGTTCTGATACACCGGCACGCGCTGGATGTAGCGCATGAGCACATCCAGCTGCTTGGGCTTGCTGGCCAAGCCCTCAAACAAGCCTTCCAGCGCCGCCTCGGCCACGAAGTGATGCGCCAGGCGCACCTTCTTCACCACCTTGGGCGCGTACTTATCTGCAATGTGCTCGAACAGGAAGATAACGTCCTTCTGAATCAAGGACTTGATAACCTTGTGGAAGGAGCTGATGCCCAGGATTTCGCCTACTTCCGAGAAGGTTAAGGCCTTGCCATCTACCTTCTCTTCGCCCGGCCCCAAAGCTGCCACGATTTTCTCCTCCTGCTCGGTAAGCGGGTACGGCGTGCCTTCCGACAGGTACTGCGGGTGCAGCTGAATGCGCGACTCCGAGCTGAGCTTAAGCGCGGAGGGCAGGGCCGCATTGATGACCTCACCCAGCGTGCACATGTAGTAGTCCGCAATCCAGCGAAACAGCTTCAGCTGGGGCTGCGTCACCACCGGCGCGTCGTCGATAAACTCTAGGATGTACTTGGCCTGGTAGTCCTTGGGCGGCGTCTCGTGCACGGCTGCTACAATGCAGCTCAGCGTCTTCTTTGCTCCAAACTGCACCAGCACCCGCCCGCCGATGACGACCTGGTCGTTCAGCTCGAAGGGCACGCGGTAGGTGTAGAGCTTGGGCAGCGGCAAGGGCAGCACCACGTCGGCGAAGAGCGTGACACGGTCCTGCGTGGCGGCAGGCTCCTGGTTGGGAAGGGCAAATAGGTGAGTCTGGGACACGGCGAAGGCAACGGCGAACTGCAAAGATAGACCGCCGAGGGGCTATGATTGTTCGCTATCAGCCAAGATGTGTACGGGGCTCACTGCACCGTAATTCAGCATGGAAACATGGCTATGCCAGCATGTTGCGCTGCGTCAAGGCCTTGCAAGTAGCCCTCTAAAGCTGGGGGTTAGACTTCCCGTTGAGCTGCTTGCCAGGCGGCGCGTAGCTGTGCCAGCGCTTCCGTCGCCGAGGCCACTGGCTGCTGGCAGGCGTGGTTGTAGCACACATAAATCAGGCTCCGCTCAGGCTGAAAGCGGCCCTGCAGAAGCGGCAAGTTGCTTTCCATAGCGGCCCCCGTCAGCACGGCATTGGGCAGGGGGTGGCGGCTGAGCTCCTGGCGAAGCTGCTCGGCGGCTGGGCCGGCAATAGCCACCTCCGCCAGCGGAAACAGCAGGCTCAGGTATAGGCTAGCCCAGCCAGCTAGGTGCTGCGGCTCTTTCACGGCCATATCCTGCACCAGAGCCAGCATGGCAGCGGCTTGCTCGCGCCACGCCGGCACATCGAGCAGGGTGCCGAGGCGCAGCAGGTTGTGCGCCATCACGGAGTTGGAGCCCGGAATAACGTTGTCGAACAGCTCCTTTTTTCGGGCAATCAGGGCCTCGCCGGTGGCATCGGTGTAGAAAAAGTGCGGCTCGGCCGGGTCGGCAAAGTTCTGTAGCACATATTCCGTCAGCTCCCGGGCCCGCTGCAGCCAGCGCTCCGCAAAAGTGGCTTCGTAGAGCGCCGTGTAAGCATCGATGAGCAAGGCGTAGTCTTCGAGAAATGCCGGAATGGTGGCGCGCCCGTTCTTGGTGGTGCGCCAGAGGCCCCCGTGCGCCCGGCGCAGGTTGTTTTCGATAAACTCCGCGTTCTGCAACGCTAGTTGCAGGTACTCGGGCTGATGAAAAGCGCGGTAAGCGTCTACCAGACCGCGCAGCATCAGCGCGTTCCAGCCGGTCAGAATTTTGTCGTCGAGGCCGGGACGTACGCGCTGGCTGCGGTAGGCGAGGAGCCGCTCGCGCCAGCCTTGCAACAGCTCGGCCACTACGCCGGGGGTGAGTTGATGCGTTTGGGCAAAGTCGGCGTCGGAGTGGCGGCGGTGCAAAATGTTGCGGCCGTGCTCCCAGTTGCCTTCGGCCGTGCAGCGGTAGTAGTCGGCGGCCAGCGGTGCTTCGTCGCCGAGGGCTTCGCGCAGCTCGTCGAGGGTAAAGACGTAGAACTTGCCTTCCTCGCCTTCGCTGTCGGCGTCGAGCGAGGAGTAGAAGCCGCCTTCCGGACTCATCAGCTCCCGCCGGGCCCAGGCCACGGTCTGCTCTACCACGTCGCGGTACAGCTCGTCCTGGGTGAGCTGGTAGGCTTCGGCGTAAAGGCTCAGAAGCTGGCCGTTGTCGTAGAGCATTTTCTCGAAGTGCGGCACCAACCATTGCTCATCCACCGAGTAGCGGGCAAAGCCCCCGCCGATCTGGTCGTAGATGCCGCCCCAGGCCATTTCGCGCAGGGTTAGTTGCGTTTGTTGCAGAGCGGCGTGGTTGTCGGTCAAGGCGTGGGCTCTCAGCAAAAAGCGCCAGATAACCGGCATCGGAAACTTGGGCGCCTGGCCCGTACCGCCCAGCTGGGTATCGAAGCGCTTCTCCAGGTTCTGCAGCAGCATTTGCAGCTCACGCCGCGATACGCTCACGCCTACCGTCTGCGCCCCGTACTTTTCCAGGTCGTTGGCCCGCAGCACCCGCGCAAAGTCCTCGGCCGACTTGTCCAGCTCCGGTCGGTGTTCGGCGGATGCGTAGGCATTGGAAACCTGTTGCAGCAGCTCAAACCAGTTGCGCGGCGGAAAGTACGTGCCGCCGTAGAACGGCTTGGCTTCCGGCGTCAGAAACACATTCAGCGGCCAGCCGCCGCCCAACCCCATGGCGTGGATGGCGTCCATATACACCTGATCCACGTCGGGCCGTTCCTCGCGGTCTACCTTGATGCACACGAACCGCTCGTTCATCATCTGCGCAATCTGCTCGTGCTCAAAGGATTCGCGCTCCATTACGTGGCACCAGTGGCAGGCTGCGTACCCGATGCTTACCAGAATCGGCTTTTGCTCTGCCTGCGCGCGGCTCAGTGCCTCCTCGCCCCACGGGTACCAGTCCACCGGGTTGTAGGCGTGCTGCAGCAGGTACGGGCTCGATTCGTGGATGAGGCGGTTGGGCTGCGCGTCGGGAGCGTGGGTAGTCATGGTGAGCTGAAGTTGGCGGAACAGGTTATGCAACGGTTACAGTGTACGTGCAACCCGTGAAAAACAGTAAACCCGGCCGCTTGGGGCCGGGTTTAGCTTAACTGTTAGTCTCGGGCGTATCGGGCTTCCGACGCGGGGGGCGGCTGCGCTTTTTCGGCGCAGGCGGCGTTTCGGGCGTTGGGTCCGGTACGGCAGGAACATCAGGGGCCGGAGCGGGAGCCGCTGCTTCTGCGGCTTTCCGTCGCGGCGCGGCGCGTCGCCGGGGCGGTGCCGGGGCTTGCGGTGCCTCCGCTTCGGGTGCTGCCAGGGGCGTCACAGGTTCTACGGGCGGCAAGATGGCCGGCGTAGCGGTAACTGCCGGGGCCGGTAAAGCCTCCGCTGAGGCGTCGGGCCCCGGTGCGGCTGCTTTGGTTTTGCGCCCGCCTCGTGCTGGCCGACGGCCCGGCCGTTGCGGAGTTACCTCGGCTGGGCTATCAGGTTCGGCTGTGTCCGTCGATATTGCTGGAGTTGCTGACTCAGCCGCTGCTGATTCGGCAACTACTTCCGGCTCTTCAGGCACTGGCAGTTCCACCGGCACCGAGGCTACTGCGGCGGGTTCGTCGGCCCGTTCTGCCTGCAGCTCCGCCGACGGTTCATCGCCCGGCACTTGTTCGGCATACAGCGCTGGCTTTTTGCGGTTCGGCCGCTTACGCCGCTTGGACGAGGCTGGTATCGGCTCTTCCGCAGCCGGCAACTCCACAGGTTCGGTTACTTGTTCTGCCGTGGTATTTGCTGGTTCTTCCTCAGGCGCTGGCGCCTGTTCTACCACTACAGACACAGTGCCCTCCGCTACTGCGGGTTCCGCCATAGCTTCCGTTATGACCTCATTCGCTTCCGAAGCGTCGGCCGGGCCACCTTGCTCTTCAGCAGAGCGGTTACCCTTTTTCTTGTGCTTACGGCCGCCACGTTTGCGTTTGCGCCGCTTGCCGGCACCGGCTTCGCCAGGCAGCGCAGCTTCCGCTTCGTTGACGACCCCGGCAGCATCCTCAAGCTCCTCAGTTGCGTCCGCGGTTTCCTCTGCTGGTTCTTCCTCAGCCGCCAAAATCTCAGCCCAGGTAGGTTCAGCTTTCACCGGCGCAGGCGCTACTACTTCCGGCTCCACTCTCGGAGTTGCCGGGGCCGTTGCGTCCTCGTAACCGATGTCTATGCGTTCTTCCCCGTCATCCACATCCTCTGCTGGCGCGGGCGGCGGGGGCGGGGGAAGGGCAGCTAGTCGGTCTTGCACGTCGAGCAGTTCCAGGCGCACGTCCACGTTTCGGCTAAGCAGCCGCTCTAGGCGCTTCTGCGTTTGCTCCAGGAACTCGCGGTGCTCCGGTGCTCCTTCGTGCAGTGGCCGATGGTTCAGGGAGCGTTGAATGCCCTCCCATTCGTGCACGAACTGCTTGAAGTTGGCGTCGAAATAGACCTGTGTAAACTTTTCCCAGATATACTGTTCGGCCACCTCCGAAGGGTGCAGCATGTCGGACGCGTAGAAGCGGTAATCCCGTAAGTCGTCCAGCAGCAGCTCATAGGCCGGAAAGTAAGAGGCACCGGGCAGCAGCTCGCTCAGGTAGTGGCAGGCCACGCGCAGCACCGACTTGCTCACGGCATTCAGCGGCAGCGTATCCTTGAGGTGCCGCACGGGGCTCACCGTCAGCACCAGTCGCAGCTTGGGGTTTTGCTGACGCAGTAGCGCATACGCCTCCGTCACGGCCGATACGATTTCCTCTGCCGTCAGCAGCTCTTTATCAAAGCGCTCCGCCGGCACTTTGTGGCAGTTGTTCACCACTTCGCCCGTGTCGCGCAGCCGGTAGCCGTAGGCTGTGCCCAGCGTCCAGACCAATACATCGGCGCGACGGGCAAATGCGGCCGTTTCGCGAACCGTCTGCTCGATGCGTTCCAGCAGGGCAGGAGGGGAGTCGGCCCCCACGGTGGCGTGCAGGTCGTAGCTCTGCCAGCGGCCCCGGGCTTCCACTAGGTGCTGTTGCCAGTCGGTGTCCTCGCCAGCTACGGCGCGCAGCAGCCGCGCGGCGGCCAGGGGATTAAACACGGTGCCAAACGGGTTTGCCAGCGTCCGGACCTTGTGGCCGGCTAGCTGCTCCCCGATGACATCCGAAAAGCACGACCCGATGGTAAGTACCCGCGCCCCCTGATTAAGGAGTTGCGCGGCGGGTCGAAGGGATAATTCAGTTCGAAACATTAGCAAAAACAGTCCTGGCGGCAGCAACTAGAAAGCCAACCTACATAACCGCAGGCTGACCACCAAACGCTCGGGGCCGGCGCGGCTTCTCCTGAAGCCAGCGGCACCGCGTCCGGATGGTGTTGCAGATAAAGCAACGTACGTGCTTCCGCCTACGCAAGCTAAGGCTTATACGACAAAAAAAAGCCCTGCCACGGGGGCAGGGCTTTTGAAAGCGCAGTCAGCAGCCGGATTACTCAGCTACTACGTTTACGCGAATCTTGTGCTTCACCTCGCGGTGCAGGTCGATCGAAGCGGTGTACTCACCTACGCTCGAAGGATCCGAGTCGAGGCTGATGCGCTTGCGGTCCACGTCGAAGCCTTTGGCTTTCAGCGCGTCGGCAATCTGCAGCGTGGTTACGCGGCCGAAGATCTTGCCCGAATCACCCACCTTGGCGGGGATGTCGATGCTCAGGTCGCCGATGTTGTTGGCCAGGGTCTGAGCGTCGGTTTTCACCTTCTCAGCCTTGTGCGACGCCTGGCGTACGTTCTCGGCTACGATTTTCTTGTTGGTCTTGTCGGCTACTACGGCCAGACCCTGGGGCAGCAGGTAATTGCGGCCGTAGCCGGGCTTTACCGTCACGACGTCGTTCTTGTAGCCCAAGCCTTTTACGTCGTCTTTCAGGATAACTTCCATCTTGCGGAGTCGTCGTTAAGGGTAATGGACTATTTCAGCTGGTCAGCCACGTAGGGCATCAGGGCCAGGTGACGGGCTTTTGCCACGGCCTGGGCCACTTTGCGCTGGAATTTCAGGCTGGTGCCCGTGATGCGGCGGGGCAGAATGCGGCCCTGCTCGTTCACGAACTTCAGCAGGAAGTCCGGGTTTTTGTAGTCTACGTAGCGGATACCAGCCTTCTTGAAGCGGCAGTACTTGGTGCGCTGCTCCTGCTTGTGGATGCGTTCGTTGGCGAGGCTCATCTGATTACTGGGCTACGGCTTCGGTTTGTTTTGCTTTCTGCGAGTTCAGTTCGCCTTTGCGGCGACGCTCGTTGTAAGCCACGGCGTGCTTGTCGAGCACCGTGGTCAGGAAGCGGATTACCCGCTCGTCGCGGCGGTAAGCCAGTTCCAGCACGTCGATAGCGCCGGCGGGAGCGGTGAACTCAACCAGGTAGTAGTACCCGGTCGATTTTTTCTGAATCGGATAGGCCAGCTTGCGCAAGCCCCAGTTTTCCGTGTTCAGGAGGTCGGCGCCATTTTCCTTAAGCACCTGCGTGAACTTCTCGATCGTCTCTTGAACCTGCGCGTCATTGAGGACGGGCGTCAGTACGAAGACGGTCTCATAGTTTCTGTTTGCCATTGCGGAACAGAGAAAAAGTAAGTGAGACGATGAATGAGCCGGCAAAGGTAAGACTTTTACCTATTGGCTCGGACTGTACTCGACAAATAATTTCTCAAAACAGTTCGGCAAGCTTCTGACTCTCAACTCGCAAACCAAAGCCTGCGTAGGGATAGGGGAGCATGATGACAAGCCAGAGGGCAAGCGCGGAGTTGGACGTTTTCAGGGCGACTTTTCTATACCTATATATAATAAGGTGTAGAATAGAGCTTTTTAGAATGGTTCTAAGTAGGCTGAATAGGCCGAAAATTAGCCATACCCGGTTTGTTCTCTGCCGTTCGTGGGCTACATTTGTGGCCCTAAAGCACCCTGCTTTTACGTTTTTCCAGCACGTTTTGCAATGAGTAGCTACCGACTACGCTCTTTTTCACACTGGCTTCTCGCTCTGTTCCTGACGTTTACTGCCGTTGGCCAAGTGGCCGCGCAGGACGCCGCGACGGTGAGTAAGGATGGTGTGGTGCCCGGCCAAACTGCCGCCGCTGCTCCCGCAGCCGCCGCAGGTGGCGCCGCGCCAGCCGGTGACGCCGCCGCTGTTGCGGCCGGCGACGCCCTGTTCAAAGGCAACTGCGCCCAGTGCCACGCCGTCAACGACGTAGTCGTAGGTCCGGCTTTGGCCGGCATCGACCAGCGCCGTCCCCTGCCCTGGATTATTAAATGGGTGAAGAACTCCAGCAAGATGGTCGCCAGCGGCGACGAGTACGCGGTGAAGCTCTTCAACCAGTACCAGAAGCAGCAAATGCCCAACTTTGCGCTCAGCGACGAAGAAATTACCTCGATTGTTGCCTACGTTAAGTCGCAAACCGGCCCTGGCGCTGGCACGAAGCAGGAGCAAGGTGGCTCGCCTGATCAAGGCGCACAAGCCAACCAAGGCGGTGCTGCCGGTGCCGATGACGCTGCCGGCGCTGGCAAATACGTCAACGTGGTTCTGATTGTCCTGATTGTAGTGCTGATTGTGCTGGTGGTAACACTGGTTATCATCGCCAACATCATGAAGGACGTACTGCGGGGCCGCAAAGATCTTGATGGCCGCGACGTAGAACTCCTCGATCAGAAAACCGACTGGATGGGTATCCTGAAGTCGGGCTGGTTTAAAGGCGTTGTGGGTACGCTGTTCGTACTCGTTGTGCTCTACGAGTCTATCCAAGGTATTATGGCTGTGGGTCTTACCCAAGGTTACCAGCCGGCCCAGCCCATTGCCTTCTCGCACAAACTGCACGCCGGTGAGCACCAGATCAACTGTGCTTACTGCCACACCTCGGTATACAAGAGCAAGTCGGCTAACATTCCGTCGGCCAACATCTGTATGAACTGCCACTCGCAGATCAAGACGACGTCGCCGGAAATCAAGAAAATCTACCGCGCTATTCAGCGTCAGCAGCCGATCCAGTGGGTACGTATCCACAACCTGCCGGACCTGGCTTACTTCAACCACTCGCAGCACACCCAAGTAGGTGGCATCGAGTGCCAGACCTGCCACGGCCCGATCCAGAACATGGACGTGGTGTACCAGTACTCGGCCCTGACCATGGGCTGGTGCATCAACTGCCACCGCGAGACGCCGCTGAACACCAAAGGCAACGGCTACTACGACAACCTCGTGAAGCTGCACGACGAGGCTAACGCCAGCGCTCCGTTCACCGTGTCGTCGAACGGCGGTACCGAATGCTCGAAGTGCCACTACTAATAGGTTGCTAGGATTTCGGAGACGCTGAATCTAGCATTCGGCGCCTCCCTTTCCGCTTTCACGTCGAAACAGAGATACACTTGGGCACTGACGGCCGCCAATACGTCACCGCACAGTCCCTAAGTACCCATACACACATGCAAGAGTCGCCTAAGTACTGGAAGGGAATCGAGGAGCTCGAAAACTCGCCGGAGTTTCTGCATAATGCCCTGAGTGAGTTCGGGTCGATGCCGATGAAGGAGAGCCGTCCCTCGTCGGACGACACGGTCGCCCCGCGCCGCGACTTCCTCAAGCTGATGGGCTTCGGCCTGGCCGCTGCCACGCTGGCAAGCTGCGAAACGCCCGTTCGCAAAGCAATTCCGTACCTGAACAAGCCCGAGGAGGTAGATCCGGGTATTGCTAACTTCTACGCCTCGACCTATTTCAACGGTCAGGACTACAACAGCGTGCTCGTGAAGACGCGCGAAGGTCGTCCGATCAAGGTCGAAGGCAACCCTGAGTCGCCCATCACGCGTGGTGGTCTGTCGGCTCGCGGCCAAGCTTCGCTGCTGAACCTGTACGACCAGAATCGTCTGCAGTCGTTTGCCATCAATGGCAAGCCGGTCGATAAGGATCAGGTGGACCAGGAAATCCGCACCAAGCTGGCAGGCGTAACCGGCCGTATCGCCATCGTTTCGCCGACCATCATCAGCCCGAGCACCAAGCGTGCCATTGCTGACTTCGCCGGCCGCTACGCCAACACCGAACACGTACAGTACGACGCCGTTTCGGCTTCGGGCCTGCTGCGCGCCAACGGTGGCGTCGTTCCGGGTTACGACTTCAGCCAAGCTGCTGTTATCGTGAGTCTGGGCGCTGACTTCCTCGGCACCTGGATTTCGCCGGTAGAGTATGCTGCGCAGTATATCGTAAACCGCAAGGTGTCGAACACCAAGCGTTCAATGTCGCGCCACTTCCAGTTCGAGTCGAACATGTCGCTGACCGGCGCCAACGCCGACGTCCGCGTAGCTGTGAGGCCTTCGGACCTGAACCAGGTCGCGCTGGCTATCTACAACGGTATCGTAGGCGGTGGTGCCGCTTCGAACTACAAAGCCACGCCGACGCTGACCAAGGCCATCGACGAGCTGAAAGCCGCTGGTAGCCGCGCTCTGGTAGTTTCGGGCTCCGACGATGTAGCCGTACAAACTTTGGTAACGGCCATCAACGCCGCTCTCGGTAACACCGGCACGACCATCAACCCGAATGCACCTTCTTACGTGCGTCAGGGTGATGACGCCCGCATGGAGCGTTTGGTGCGTGACCTTGGCACCGGTGGGGTAGGGGCTGTAATCTTCTACCACGCTAACCCGGCTTACGACCATCCGCTGGCTGAGCAGGTACAGAAGGCCCTGCAGAATAAAAACCTGCTGAGCATTTCGTTCAACGAAAAGATGGACGAAACCACCTCGCTGTGCCAGTACCAGTGCCCCGACCATCACTGGATGGAGTCGTGGAACGATTACGAGCCTAAGCGTGGCTTCCTCAGCCTTGCCCAGCCGGTTATCACGCCGCTGTTCAAGACCCGTCAGGCGCAAGAAAGCTTATTGGCTTGGGCTGGTAACCCCAATACGTACTACAACTACCTGCGTAACAACTGGCGCGGTGTTGTTGCTGGCCAGGCTGGCTGGGACAAAGCCGTGCACGATGGCGTAGCCGTTGGCACCTTAACCCCAGCCCCGGCCGCTCAGCTAGCTCCGGCTGTTGCCGCCGCCGAGGCTGCCAACACGGTAGCTGGTCAGAAAGGTGGTGCAGTTGAATTTGCTCTCTACGAAAAAGTAGGCGTTGGCAACGGCCAGCAAGCCAACAACCCTTGGCTACAGGAGCTGCCCGACCCCGTGTCGAAGGCAACCTGGGGCAACTACATAACTGTTTCGCGCACTATGGCGAAGCAGCAGAACTGGGAACAGGGCGACGTAGTGAAAGTAACTGCCAACGGCAAGTCGCTGGAATTGCCCGTGCTGATTCAGCCGGGTCAGGCCCAAGGCTCCATTGGTATTGCAGTGGGCTACGGCCGCGAGAAAGCCGGCAAAGTAGGCGACAAAGTAGGCGCTAATGCTTACCCGCTGGCTCAACTGCGCAACGGTGCCATCATGTACACCGGCGTAGCCACGTTGGCTGGTGCAGGTTCGAAGCAGCCGATTGCCCAGACGCAGACCCACCACACCATCATGGACCGTAAGCCGGTGGTGCAGGAAGCTACGCTGGCCCAGTACATCGCTGACCCCAAGAAGGTAACCGAGTACGATAAGATTGCCACGCCTGATGGCTTGGAGAAGCCCAACAAGGTTTCGCTGTGGCAGGATTATGAGTACAAGAACCACCACTGGGCCATGGCTATCGACCTCAACTCGTGCATTGGCTGCGGCTCGTGCGTGGTGGGTTGCCAGGTAGAGAACAACATCCCGGTAGTAGGTAAGCAGGAGGTTATCAACCGTCGCGAAATGCACTGGTTGCGTATCGACCGCTACTACAGCTCGGACCACCACAAAGACGAATTCGCGACGGAAGGCAAGTTGGCTACCTACGCCAACATGGAAGACCCCTCGGACAACCCGCAGGTTATCTTCCAGCCGATGCTCTGCCAGCACTGCAACCACGCTCCCTGCGAAACGGTGTGCCCGGTACTGGCTACCACCCACAGCACGGAAGGTCTGAACCAGATGACCTACAACCGCTGCGTGGGTACGCGCTACTGCGCTAACAACTGCCCGTACAAAGTGCGTCGCTTTAACTGGTTCTCGTACTACTCCAACGAGAAGTTCGAATCGGTAAACGGCCACATGTTCACCGACCTGGGCCGCATGACGCTGAACCCGGACGTAATGGTTCGTGCCCGCGGCGTTATCGAGAAGTGCTCGTTCTGCGTGCAGCGCATTCAGCTCGGCAAACTCGAAGCTAAGAAGCAGAAGCGTCGCCCGCAGGATGGTGAAGTGGTAACGGCCTGCGCCCAGTCCTGCCCCACCCAAGCCATTGTCTTCGGTGACCTGAAGGACCCGAACTCGCGCGTTAGCCAGATCTGGCGCCGTGAGGATGGTGAGCGGGGCTTCAAGGTCCTGGACGCTATCAATACGCAGCCCAACATTACGTATCTGACCAAGATCCGTAACACGGATGTGTCGAACTTCTTCGCTCCCGAGGAAGAAGGTGAAAAAGCTGGTAAAAAGGCGGAAGCCCACAACGCCTAAGTCAACACGAACCAATTAACCAACCAATATGCAGCACGTTTCGCCTGTACGCATACCGCTCGTAACCAGCGGTAAGACGTACCACGACGTCACCGAGGACGTGTGCCGCCAGGTAGAGGCCAAGCCGAACATCCGCTGGATGGCCGCCTTGAGTGTCGCCCTGTTTTTCCTTGGTGTTTTCCTCTACTCCGTGTACCGCACCCTGTGGTATGGTATCGGGGAATGGGGTCTGAACAAAACCGTTGACTGGGCCTGGGACATCACCAACTTCGTATGGTGGGTAGGTATCGGCCACGCCGGTACCTTGATTTCGGCCGTACTGCTGCTGTTTCGTCAGAAGTGGCGGACCTCCATCAACCGCGCGGCTGAGGCAATGACCATCTTCGCCGTAATCTGCGCGGCTATGTTCCCGGTACTGCACATGGGCCGTCCGTGGCTCGCTTTCTGGGTACTGCCGCTGCAAAACACGTTCGGCTCGCTATGGGCGAACTTCAATTCGCCGCTGCTCTGGGACGTATTCGCAATTTCGACCTACTTCTCGGTGTCGCTGGTGTTCTGGTACACCGGTCTAGTACCCGACTTCGCTACCATCCGTGACCGTGCCAAAGGTCCGATTGCCCGCCGCGCGTACGCCCTGCTGAGCTTTGGCTGGAAGGGCGGGGCTAAGCACTGGTCGCGCTACGAAACGGTGTCGCTGATTCTGGCCGGTGTTTCCACGCCGCTGGTACTGTCGGTACACACCATTGTATCGATGGACTTTGCTACCTCGGTAGTACCGGGCTGGCACACCACCATCTTCCCGCCCTACTTCGTTGCTGGTGCTATCTTCTCCGGCTTCGCCATGGTACTCACGCTGATGCTCATCACCCGCGTGGTGTTTAAGCTGGAAGATTACATCACGCTGGAGCACATTGCGTTGATGAACAAAATCATGATGATTACCGGCTCCATCGTAGGTGTGGCTTACATCACGGAGTTCTTCATCGCCTGGTACTCGCAGGTGGAGTTCGAACAGTACGCCTTCATCAACCGCGCTACCGGTCCTTACTGGTGGGCGTACTGGTCGATGATGACCTGCAACGTGATTTCGCCCCAGCTGGTGTGGATCCGTCGCATCCGCTACAGCATCCCGGCCACCTTTGTTCTCTCGATCATCGTGAACATCGGTATGTGGTTCGAACGCTTTGTAATCATCGTGACGTCGCTGCACCGCGACTACCTGCCGTCGTCCTGGGCTATGTTCTCGCCCTCCATTATCGACATCGGCATCTACGTCGGCACGCTGGGCCTGTTCTTCACCCTGTTCCTGCTCTTCGCCAAGTTCTTCCCCGTGATTAACATGGCCGAAGTGAAATCGATCCTGAAATACGGTGTGGACAACGGTCCGACCTACGGTGGCCCGAACACGGGTGCCCAACAGTCGACCTACCGCCCCACCGGTGCTCCTGCCTCCGCCCCCGTAAACTACAACAAGCATGACTAAGCGTTACGCGCTCGGCATCTTCGAGGACGAAGACGTGCTCCTGCACGCCATTGAGAACGTCCGTGCTGCCGGCGTAAAAATCTACGACGTTTTCTCGCCCTACCCGGTGCACGGCATCGACGACGCCCTGGGTATCGAACGCTCCCGTCTGCCGATTGCTGCCTTCTTCTATGGGCTGTGCGGTCTGTCGTTTGCGCTGTGGATGCAGATCTACATGCTAGGCTTCGACTGGCCGATGATTATCGGCGGTAAGCCCCACATTTCGCTGCCTTCGTTTATCCCGGTTGCTTTCGAGCTGACAGTGCTTTTCTGCTGTCACGGCATGGTTATCACCTTCTACACGATCAGTGGGCTCTACCCCCGCATGAAAGTGCCGGTGATGGACGTGCGCTCTACTGACGATAAGTTCGTCATGGCTATCGAGTTGAAGGAAGGAACGGATATGGGTAACCTAACCCAGTTGCTTCGCTCGAACGGCGCTTCCGAAGTGAACGAGAAAGAAATGACCAAAGAATAATGACGCACTCTTTTAAATACGGCGTCCAGGCTTCGGCCATTCTGTTTGCTTCGGTGCTGACTACGGCCTGCAACGACGCCAACGACCCGGGTCTGGAATATGCGCCGCAGATGTACGAGTCTATTCCGTACGACCCGCTGCGCCAGGTAGATGCCAATACGGTTAACCCGATGGGCATCAATGAGCGCACCCCGGCCATTGGCACGGTACCCCGCGGCAAGCTCAGCTACTTCAACCATATCGGTAAAGACAGCACGGGCATTGCCGAGCGTACGTTGCGCAACCCGTTGCGCTACACCACGGCCAACCTCGAAGAAGGCAAAGTTCTCTACACCCGCAACTGCCAGCACTGCCACGGCGAGCAAGGTGATGGTCAGGGCCCAGTGGGGGTGAAGTTCAAAGGTGTCCCTAACTACTCGCAGGGTGCCTACGTGAACATGAACGAAGGCCATATCTACCACGTCATCCAGTGGGGCAAAGGCCGCATGATGCCGCACGGCTCCCAGGTTAATCCCGAGGAACGCTGGAAGATTGCCATGTACGTTCGCGTGTTGCAGAAGGGCAAAGGCCCGGAAGGCATGAGCGAATTGGTGCAGGACGAACTTGAACCTTCGCAGAAAACCAACCCCGAAAACCAGGCTCCTTACGGTCAAGCTCAAGCCAACGATATGTCGGAAGAGCAAGGCCAGGGTGAGAAAGCACGTAACGGCACGGCTCAGTAATTATGGCATCAACGCATCATCATCATGAACCGGTAACGGCCGAGTTTCTGGAGCTTTCGGCTGCAGCGCGTCGTCGGTTCATCCTGTTCATCGTCGCCGGGGTCGTGCTTATGGCCATCGGTTTGATCATGTCCGCCATGAATATTGGCGGCCACCACGAAGTAGCCGGTGCAGCCCACGGGGCTGGCCAAGGTGCTTCGGCTCACGGTTCGGAGCACGCGCCTATCTGGCTGCGTCGCCTGTTTGCTTCACTGTGGCAGAGCAACGTGTTCTTCCTCGGCATTTCAGCTGTAGGTACTGTGTTTGTAGCTATTCACACGGTAGCCTATGCCGGCTGGTCCATCATGGTTCGTCGCATTGCTGAAGCCTTCAGTGCCTGGATTCTGCCTGGTGGTGTAATCCTGCTACTGGTGTTCTTCGCTAGCGGCCACAACCTGTTCCACTGGCGTACCGAAGGCATTATGGAGCCGGGTAGTGCCAACTACGATGCCATCATTGCGGGTAAGGCGGGTTTCCTCAACATTGGCTTCTACGTAGGCCGCATGGTGGCTTTCATTGCCATCTGGTGGTTCTTCTCGAAGCGCCTCCGCGACTTGTCGCTGCAGGAAGACCAACTGGGTGGTACTGGCTTCTGGGATAAGAGCATCAACGTATCGGCCATGTTCCTCGTGCTCTACGCCGTTACGTCATCCATCTCGGCTTGGGACTGGGTAATGTCGATTGACACGCACTGGTTCTCGACGATGTTTGGTTGGTATGTTTTTGCTTCGTGGTGGGTATCGGGCATCGCCGGCATTTTGCTGACGGCCATCTACCTGAAGCAGGCAGGCTATCTGCGTTTCCTGAACGCTAACCATCTGCACGACCTTGGCAAACTGATGTTTGGCTTCAGCATTTTCTGGACCTACGTATGGTTCTCGCAGTTCATGCTGATCTGGTACGCCAACCTACCTGAAGAAGCCGTGTACTTCAACCAGCGCCTCGGCGGTTTTGACGGTAAGTACACCTGGCTGTTTTTCTTCAACCTGATTATCAACTTCGCCTTCCCCTTCCTCGTGCTGATGACTCGTGACGCTAAGCGTCAGATCATTATGCTGAAGATCGTAGCTACCGCGGTGTTGATTGGCCACTGGCTGGACTTCTACATGATGATCATGCCCGGAACGCTTCAGGGCGACAGCGGGTTTATCATTGAAATTGGTACGGGCCTCGTGTTCCTTGGCGGTTTCCTGCTGCTGATGACTAAGCGCCTGTCGCAGGCCTCGCTGGTACCGGTAAATCACCCCTTCGTGGAGGAGAGCGTGCACCACACGACTTAAGCCTCGCGCTGTTCGGACGACTGACTTTCACAACGTACAACTAATGATTGCTCTCGGTATCCTACTGGCGCTGGTGCTTCTGCTGGTCGTTTTCGGCCTTCTGTTCCGGCTTCAGATTCTCACCTCCATTTTCTCGGGAAGCTACGCGCGCCAGATTGGCCTCAGCAACCGGGTAAATGCCATCCTCATGGTGGTGTTCATGGTAGTTGGCATGGCGGCATTCGCCTACTCCTTCGTTGCCAACTTCGATAAAATGAACCCGCCGATTGCGTCGGTACATGGTCTCCACACGGAGAAACTGTTCTGGACTACGATGATCATTATCGGCATCGTGTTCGTGCTGACGCAGGTTGCTCTTTTTGTGTACTCTTATAAGTACCAATACCGCGAAGGGCGCCGCGCATTCTTTTACTCGCACAACAACAAGATCGAAGTTATCTGGACGGTAATCCCGGCCATCGTAATGGCTGGTCTGGTGTTCGGCGGTTGGAAAGAATGGTCCAACATCATGGGCCCAGCTCCTAAAGACGCCGTGGAAGTTGAAATCATGGGCAAGCAGTTCAACTTCCTGGTTCGTTACCCCGGTCGCGACCAGAAGCTGGGCCGTATCAACTACCGTCTGATCGACGCCACCAACGAATTCGGGTTTGACCTGAACGACCAGCGTGGTCTTGATGACTTCACGGCTAGCGAAGTACACGTACCGAAAGGTCACCCGGTGTTGCTGCACATTCGTTCGCGCGACGTGTTGCACGCTGTATACGCTCCCCACTTCCGGGTGCAGATGTATGCTGTGCCAGGTATGCCGACCAAGTTTTGGTTTATCCCGACCAAGTCGACCGATGAAATGCGGGCTCAGACGGGTAACCCGAACTTCAACTATGAAATTGCCTGCAACCAGATCTGCGGCCGTGGTCACTTCGCTATGAAAGCGAACATCATTGTCGACGAGCCGGACGATTACATAGCTTGGTACGCCCAGCAGAAGTCGTTTGCTGACCAGAACCCCGACATCCTGGCCGCCTTCAAGAACAAGAAGACGCCGGTGATTGAAGACGCGCCGGCCGAAACTACGGCTGCGCCTGCTGCGACGGAAAAGGCTCAGGCCTCCCTCTAACGTAACTAAACGCACGCTTTTCTGATGGCTGCATCTAATACACCGATGGGCTCGTCGCCTACCAGCGCGCCGCACATCCAGCACCACGTCGCTGGTGACCACCACGACGAGCACGACCACCACGACCAGCACTGGCTGTTTAAGTACGTATTCAGCCAGGACCACAAGTGGATTGCCAAGCAGTTCCTGATTTCGGGTATTGTCTGGGCATTCATCGGTGCTACGCTGTCCACGCTCTTTCGTATTCAGCTCGGCTGGCCCGACGCTCAACTGACTTGGTTGGAGCCTTTGCTTGGCCGGTGGGTGGAAGGTGGTAAGCTCAACCCCGAATTCTACCTTGCTCTCGTGACGATGCACGGCACCATTATGGTGTTCTTCGTGCTGACTGCGGGCCTATCAGGTACGTTCTCCAACTTCCTGATTCCGCTGCAGATTGGAGCCCGCGATATGGCTTCGGGCTTTATGAACATGCTCTCATTCTGGTTCTTCTTCTTGGCCGGGATTATCATGTTCGTTTCCCTGTTCCTTGAAACTGGCCCCGCTTCTGCTGGCTGGACTATTTACCCGCCGCTATCGGCCCTGCCGCAAGCAATTCCGGGTTCGGGCGCAGGCCAGACGCTGTGGCTGGTATCGATGGCACTGTTCATTGTGTCGCAGCTGCTGGGTGGTGTTAACTACATCACCACTATTATCAACCTGCGTACGGCTGGTATGTCTATGGCCAAGCTGCCGTTGACGATTTGGTCGTTTTTCCTGACGGCCATCCTGGGTCTGCTCTCTTTCCCAGTACTCTTCTCGGCTGCTCTGCTGCTGATCTTTGACCGTTCATTCGGTACGTCCTTCTTCCTGTCGGACATCTACATCGGTGGGGAAGCCCTGAACCACGTAGGCGGTTCGCCGATCCTGTTCCAGCACTTGTTCTGGTTCCTGGGTCACCCCGAGGTGTACATCGTGATTATGCCCGCCATGGGTATTGTGTCGGAGGTAATGGCAACGAATGCTCGCAAGCCCATCTTCGGCTACCGCGCCATGATTGGCTCGCTGATTGGCATTTCGTTGCTGTCGTTCGTCGTGTGGGCTCACCACATGTTCGTAACGGGCATGAACCCCTTCCTCGGGTCGGTGTTCATGTTCCTGACGCTGATCATCGCCGTACCGTCGGCAGTGAAGACCTTCAACTGGCTGGCTACGCTATGGCGTGGTAACATCCGCTTCACGGCCGCCATGCTGTTTGCTATCGGCTTCGTATCGCTGTTTGTGTCAGGTGGTCTGACGGGTATTATTCTGGGCAACGCAGCACTGGATATCCAGATGCACAATACCTACTTCGTGGTAGCTCACTTCCACTTGGTAATGGGTTCGTCGGCATTCTTCGGCATGTTCGCCGGGGTGTACCACTGGTTCCCCAAGATGTTTGGTCGCATGATGGACGAGAAACTCGGCTACGTGCACTTCTGGCTGACCATTCTCGCTGCCTATCTGGTGTTCCTGCCGATGCACTACGTTGGTATCGCCGGCTTCCCGCGTCGCTACTATGCTTACACGGCTTACGAGACGTTTAACCAGTTTGGTGACCTGAACACGTTCATCTCGATTGCCGCCATCATGGCGTTCTTCGCGCAGTTCATCTTCCTGTTCAACTTCATCTACAGCATCTTCCGCGGCCGTCGCGCTACGGAGAACCCCTGGAACTCGAACACGCTGGAATGGACGACGCCGGTAGAACCCGGCCACGGCAACTGGCCTGGTGCTATTCCTGCCGTGTACCGCTGGCCTTACGATTACAGCAAGCCTGGGGCTGAACAGGACTTTATTCCGCAGCACATCCCGTACTCGCAGACCGTATCGTCGAACCTGCCGTACGAAAAAGAAATGGAATAGTCCTAGTTGGACAAATCTGAGAGAAGGAGGCCCAAAAAAGGGTCTCCTTCTTCTTTTTCAGACGTTTCCGTTGGACCTTTGCGAAGCGAAATGCTGTTAAATTTCTGATGGAGATACCTGCTTTTGCCCGGCGTTTTCGGGCCGTAGCAACGCTGACGGTAATAGCCGTGTACGTGCTCATCTTGGTTGGTGGAATTGTGCGGAGCACCGGTTCCGGAATGGGCTGCCCTGATTGGCCTAAATGCTTTGGGCAATGGGTGCCCCCGACCGACATCAGCCAGCTTCCTCCAAACTACAAGGAAGTATATACCGCTCAGCGGGTGGCCAAAAACCAGCGGCTCGCCACGACGCTCAGCCGACTGGGTTTTGCTGAAGTAGCTGCCAACATCTTCGCGCATCCTACGCAGTACATTGAGACGGATTTCAACCCTACGAAAACGTGGATTGAATACCTGAACCGGCTTACTGGCGTGCTTATCGGAGTGCTCATCTTTGGTACTGTGTTGGCTGCATGGCCGTACCGCCGCTATGACCCAATCATCTTCTGGGGCTCGGTGCTAAGCTTCGTTACCGTAGGAGTGCAGGGCTGGCTTGGCTCATTGGTGGTATCGACCAATCTGCTCCCGGTGATGGTTACCATTCATATGGCTTTGGCGTTGGTGCTCATCGCGCTACTGACCTGGATTCTGGTGCGCGCGGACAAGCCTCAGCAGGAACGCACAACTGCTCAACCTCTGAGTTCTGGGTTAACAATAGGTCTGGTGACCCTGGTGCTCTTAACCTTCGTGCAGATTGTAATTGGGACTCAGGTGCGGGAAAACATCGACATGGTAGCGTTTGGCTTGAACTACCTGCACCGGGAACAATGGATAGGGGAACTGAGCGGGGTGTTTGATTGGCATCGGGTCTTCTCCGCGCTGGTGCTGCTGCTTAACCTCTACGTGGCACTGAAAATGTACCAGGTAGGAGAAAGGAACCTCAGCAAGCTGGCTACAGCTACTATGATGGTAATTGGACTGGAAATAATTACTGGTATCGTGCTGACGTACTTCGCCATGCCAGCAGCAGCTCAGCCCATTCACCTTACGCTGGGGACCTTGCTGTTTGGCGTGCAGTTCCTGTTGCTGGTGTGTTACCGGCAGGCGCTAAAAGCCAGCCGCACAGCCGCGTTTCCGGTAGTTGTTGCGTAACTTTGCGGCCCGATTTGGAGCCGAACGGCCGGCTTGTTTGTTTTTGCTGCTGATGACCAAGGCCAGGGCCTATTTCCAACTTCTTAAGTTCCGCCTGTCGCTCACGGTAGCGTTTTCGGCGGCCATTGGCTACATGCTGGGCCAGCACGAGTTTGCCTGGCATATCCACTGGGCCGGTGCACTGCTGGTAATGCTGGGCGGCTTGCTCGTGACGGGTTCGGCCAATACCATCAACCAGATCTACGAAAAAGATCTGGACCGGCTGATGAAGCGTACGGCCAAGAGGCCGTTGCCACAAGGAGTACTTACGGTCACTGAGGCTTGGGTATTTGTGGTGGTGACGGGGCTGGCGGGGCTATTGCTCCTGGGCCTATACTTCAACCCGTTGACGGCTGCCATTTCGCTGCTGTCACTGATCCTCTACGGCTTCATCTACACCCCGCTGAAGCGCATTTCGCCCATCTGTGTGGCGGTCGGCGCCATTCCCGGGGGCTTGCCTCCAATGATTGGCTGGGTAGCCGCTACGGGTATGCTTACTGTGGAAGCGTGGATTCTGTTTGGCATCCAGTTCATGTGGCAGTTTCCGCACTTCTGGGCCATTGCCTGGGTGCTCGATGAGGACTACCACAAAGCGGGCTTTAAGATGCTGCCCATGGAAGGCGGACGCGACCTGCGCACGGCTTTTCAGATCATGACTTACACCCTGATCCTGATTCCGCTGAGCCTGTTGCCGTTTTACTTCGGCATGACAGATCATATCTACCCCATGGTAGCGGCGGTGTGCGGGGTTCTGTTTCTGATGCAGACCTTTTACTTGATGCGCACGGTCAGCAAAAAGGCCGCTATGCGCATTATGTTCGGCTCATTTCTGTACCTGCCTATTGTGCAGATAGCCTTGGTACTCGACAAACTGTAATCAAATAGCTGAATGAGGGAGTGACTGAGGTTGCATTCAGGTGATGAATGGCTCCACAGTCATGAACAACCAACCGTTCAGCAAGTAACATAAACGACATGCATCCTTCTGAGACGTTGAACAACAAGCAGGTGGCGTTGGGCGTGCACCCGCTACGTTTTCTGCTCTGGCTGATGATCATCAGCATTACCATGATGTTTGCCGCTTTCACCAGCGCTTACATTGTGCGCCGTGGAGAGGGCAACTGGCTGGAATTTGATATGCCTACCGGAATGTTCATCAATTCGGTGGTGATTTTGGCCAGCAGCGCGACCATGCAATGGGCGTGGTTTTCGGCCAAAAAAGATGAAGTCAACCGGGTAAAGACTTTGGTGATAATCACCTTCGTACTCGGCATAGTCTTCCTCTTTGGCCAATATCAAGTGTGGGGTGAACTGGTTCAAAACAAGATTTTCTTCGGCGGTGCCGACAGCAATCCGGCCGGCTCGTTCGTATACGTGCTCACCGGCGTCCACGGCTTCCACTTGGTTACCGGCCTGATCTTCCTGACGATACTACTCCTCAAAGCCTTCCGCTACAAAATCCACTCGCGCCAGATGATGGCCATTACCAATGGCACTATCTACTGGCACTTCCTCGGCGGGCTTTGGTTGTACTTGTATTTGTTCCTACTTTTGAACCACTGATTTCGCCTTTTTTCCGCTCTTTATGGCCAACCCGACCACGACGCTGCAGAACTCGGCGTCCTACGAAGCTCCGCGTAGCGGCACCTGGGACGGCGGTAACGAACCTTTCAAAGCGAGCTACGGCAAGCTGATGATGTGGTTCTTTCTGCTGTCGGATGCTTTCACGTTCGCAGCATTCCTGACCACCTACGGCATGGTGCGTCACCGCCACCTTGCCTACACTGGCACTGCCGAAGCCTTCAAATTCAGCCAAGCCTACTGGCCGATTCCCGAGAAGGTATTTAACTCCTTCCCCGGCCTGCACGGCATGGACATCCCGCTGGCTTTCGTGGCCCTGATGACGATGATTCTCATCGTGTCATCGGTGACGATGGTACTGGCTGTCGAAGCTGGACACCGGATGGATAAGGACGACGTGCAAAAATGGTTGCTCTGGACGCTGCTCTTCGGCGCTATGTTCCTGGGTTGCCAGGCCTGGGAATGGACGCACTTTATCACCGGTTCAGAGCATGGCCTGAAGATGGCCGATGGCTCGACGGTCTTTGGCGCTAACCTGCAAGTGAACGAATACGGCCCGGTGCTCTTCGCCGACCTGTTCTTCTTCATTACCGGTTTCCACGGCACGCACGTATTCTCGGGCCTCTGCCTGCTGACCTACGCCTTCATTGCTACCACCAACGGTACCTTCCATAAGCGCGGCCACTACGAGATGATCGAGAAAATCGGTCTGTACTGGCACTTTGTGGATCTGGTGTGGGTGTTCGTCTTCACGTTCTTCTACCTGATTTAATTGCTAAATGGTCTGATGGCTAAATGGCTGGTCGTTCTGACAGCAGAACAATCAACCATTTAGCCATTTGCCATATAACCATTCAACGAAATGGCTCACCACGCTCCCGAACACGATTACAACGACGGCACCCACGCTGTGCACGGCAAGGCGAACGTAAAACCGATCCTGCGCGCACTCGCCTGGATTGTGGGCATCACCGCCTTCGAATTCCTGCTGGCCTTCACGATGCCTTCCAGCACGCTGCGCAACAGCATCTTCATCATCCTGACCATCTTCAAGGCTTTCTTCATCGTTGCCGAGTTCATGCACTTGCGCCACGAGACCAAAGGCCTGATCTGGTCGATTATGGTTCCGATGGCACTGCTCGTCTGGCTGCTGGTAGCCCTGATTACCGAAGGTAGCGCCGTTGGCGAGGCTATCTTCAGCGCTTACAAGTAAAGGATGAGGCCCCAGCAGGTTCTGATTCTGGGCCTTCTTCTGCTTGTGCCAGTACTGGCCTTTCTGTTCCTGTTCAGCTTCGGGACCAACCATTTCGCGCTGTCTACTTACTATCCCGACCGTGTGGATTCCACGCAGATAGGGGGGAAGTGGCGGCGCGATACGGTTTTTCACCGGGTAGGTAATTTCCGGTTGCAGGCCCAAAACGGGCAATGGATTACCCAGCGCAACCTCGACGGGGATGTGTATGTGGCCAGCTTTTTCTTCGCTACCTGCCCACAAGTATGCCCGCGCCTCAATGCGCAACTGCAGCGGGTGCAGGAAAAGTACCGCAAAGAGCCCAGGGTGAAGCTGGTGTCGCACACCGTCGACCCGCAGCACGACTCGGTGGCGGTGCTGGCTCGCTACGCCGAGCAGTTTGGGGCTATGCCCGATAAGTGGTATTTCCTGACGGGTAACAAGGACAGCATCAATCGGCTGGCCCGGGAGGAGTACCGCGTAACCGCACCCGGCCCGGCCCCTCTGGCCGCCACGCCCGGTTTGGTACACAGCCAGCGCCTGTTGCTTGTCGACCGTGACAAGCACGTGCGCGGTGTGTACGACGGACTCGACCCGAAGGAGGTCGACCGGCTGATGACCGAAATCCGCATTTTGCTTTACACCTATGACCACGAATAACCCCGGCTTAGCAGCCGGCCCCGCTACGCCGCGCGGGTACAAAGTGGTGATGCTGGCCCTGGGCATTATCATTCCGATAGCCGTGGCCGTGCTCTACTATTTCCCCAACGTGTTCCGCGTCGAAGGGGCCGACGTGAGCTTTCTGCCGGCTGTCAATGCAGGGCTGAACTCGCTGACGGCCCTGGTGCTGGTGGCGGGGTATTACTTCATCCGCAACAAGGATGTGGCCAAGCACCGGGCCATGATGGGTACGGCTTTTCTGCTGGGCTCTGTTTTCCTAGTCTCGTACGTGGTGTACCACTCGCAGACGGAAACGACCCGGTTCGGTGGCGAAGGCCTGATTAAAGGCATCTACTACTTCCTGCTGCTGACGCACATTGTACTAGCGGCCGTGACGGTGGGGCTGGTGCTCTTCACGCTGTACTTTGCCCTGACAAACCAATTTGCGAAGCACCGCCGCATTGCACGCTGGACCTTTCCCATCTGGTTGTACGTATCAGTAACGGGCGTTATCGTGTATTTCATGATTTCGCCGTACTACGTACACTAAATTTGTTGGCGGAACTCTGACTTCCTGAAGCTGTTGATAAGAGGTATGAAAAAGGTATTGACCACCCTGCTGCCGTTGCTGTTTGTTCTGGTGCTGCTCGTAGCGCCCCGCCCGAGCAGTGCTCAGTGTACTCTGTGTAAAAGCAACGTAGAGGCTTCGCGCACCGAAACGGACGGCTACGATATTACGGGGCTGAACAAAGGCATTCTGTACATGATGGCCGCGCCGTACGTGATGGGCGGCTTGGTAGGTTTCTTCTGGTACCGCAACGTGCGCCGTAAGCGTCAGCGGGCCGTTTAATATTGGTAAAGGCGGCTCGGCAGTGTCTCTGTTGCTACGCCGGCACTAGCCTACTCTATACGTCGTTAGTGGTGGCCGTTTTATCCGGACGCTATGCCACCAATGCCGTAATCGGAACCATATGTGCTTGAAATGCCGCCTGCTGGCGGCATTTTTGCTTATTACCCGGCGGCGCTACTCTTTGCGCCGCCTTATTCGTTCCTTCACCATCTGTTCGCCCTCGTTCCATCGTGACGAAGCGTTTTCTGCCGCTGTGGCTGTTACTGGCCGCTTTGCTTTGCTTTCTGGGGGCTTTCCTGAGCAATTACTTTACCGCCCCCGGTGTGTTGGTGCGCACCGATGTGGCCCGGCTGCAGCAATTGCTATCAGGAGCCGAGCGCCAGGCCGAGCACGAAGTAGAAACCCTGGCGGTGCAACTGCTGCGGGGACAAGGGAGTTTTGCCACGCTGCGCGACGTCAACTACCCGACGTTTGTGTTTCGGGATGGGCATTTGCTGTATTGGTCGGACCACACGATGCGGCCCGACCTGGACAACGTCGGCCAGCCCTTCCGCGACAAGCTGGTGGACATGCGTTTCGGGAGCTACCTCGCTATCCGGCGCCCCGCCGGGCCGTACGTGATTCTGACCTACATTCCGCTGCGTCGGCAATACGGCATCAGCAACCGCTACCTGCGTGAGGGCAGCGAACGGGCTTTGTTCCGGGGCTCGGATGTGCGCCTGGTGGCCAATGCAGAGCAGAACCTGGAGCTGCCGCAGCTGATTTCGCACGAAGGCCACTACCTGTTTTCGCTGCAAAGCCTGCAGCCCAGCCCCATTACCGGCAAGTACCTGCCACTAGCGTTGGTGGCAGTAGGGCTAGGGCTGTACGTGGCCGCGTGGCTGCTGTTGGCCCAGGGCATTTTTGAGCGTCGGCAGCCCTGGTTCGGCGCTCTGGCGGTGGTACTGCCGCTCATTGTGCTGCGGGCCGTACTGCTGCACTTTAATCTGCCCTTCTCATTTATCGAGCTGCCCTTGTTCGATCCGAAGGTGTACGCCGCCTCATGGGCGTCGCCTTCGCTGGGCGACTTGCTGATCAATGCGGCGTTGCTGTTGGTGGTGGCCTCGTATGCCCTGCTGCTGTTCCGGCGCTACGGCGTAGCCCGCTACGTGCGGCGCATTCCGGACGGGCTGCCGCGGCGCGTGGTGGCAGGCGGCGCGTTTCTGGGCTTTCTGGGTTTGCTGCTGATGCTCTACAACTTTTACCTGAGCTCGGTAAGCAATTCGCAGTTGGTGCTCGATGTCACACAGAGCATTCAGTTTTCGGGCTTCAAGCTCCTGCTATGCCTGGCCGTGGTGCTGCACACCGGCAGCTACCTGATCGGGTTCTGGTTGCTGACGCAGGTATACCTGGCGGCCGTGCCCGCGGAGCCCCGGCCCGTGGCGCTGCTGCTGCTGGGCGTGCCGGCTCTAGTGGTGCTGCCCATTGGGTTTGCTTTTGGCGAAGCCCTGGTGGTGCTATTAGGATTTACGCTGCTGTTTTTTCTGCTGCTGCGCATTGCGGCTTTGCGTCAGCTGGCCGGGGTGCTGCCGTTTCGCATCGTGGTGTTCTTGTTTCTGATGCTGGGGATGAGCGCCGGGGTGGGCTCATTGGCTCTGTATCAACACTTCAAGGAGCAGATGATCCTGAATAAGCAGCGCTTGGCGGGCAACTTGCTGGTGGATAATGACCTGCAGGGCGAGTTTTTGCTGGTCGAGCGCGCCCACGATATTGCTGCCGACCCTATTATCCGGACCAAGCTGGCCGACCCGTTTTCCAACCAGGATGTGGTGCGCCAGAAAGTAGCCAAGTACTACCTGCGCGGCTACTTCGATAAGTACGAAATTCAGGTCGACCTCTTCGATGCCAAGGGCCAGCCCATGGGCGAAGCGGACGGCGCATTGTCGCTAAGCGCGGTACGGGCCCAGCTGCTCCGGCAGGCCCTGCCCACCGATCTGCCCAACCTGTACCTGCTGCACGGCAGCAATTCCTTTGACTCGCGGCGCTACGTGGCCTTTGTGCCCGTGCGCACGGTGGCCAATAACACCGCTACCGTGCTGCTGGAGCTGACGCTGAAAAAACTTACTACCAACAGCGTCGCTCCCGAGCTGCTGGTGGACCAGAAGTACTTTCAGCCGGGGCTGAGCAACGAACTCAGCTACGCGGGCTACGAGAACGGCCGCTTGGTGTACAGCGAAGGCGACTTCGACTACGTGAACGAGCTGCCCGCTGATGTACTGCAAACGGAACGCCTGTACACCTCGGGCCTGGTACTGAACGGGGCCCACCACCTCGCCGTGAAAGGCCCGCAGCAGCGCACGGTAGTAGTTACGACGCCTACCTACGCCGCTGCTGAGTGGCTGGCCAACTTCTCGTTCTGGTTTTTGCTGCACCTGATTGGGGGCGGCATTATCGGGCTGATTTTGCTCATGCTGCGCAGCCCCCGGCTGCGCTGGTTCCGCACCACGTTTTCGGCCAAGATTCAGGTGTTCATGACCGTGGGCATTCTGGCGACGCTACTGGTGGTGAGCCTGGCCACCGCCAGCCTGTTTACCGATACCTACAAGCAGGACATCCGGCGCAGCTACGAGCGGCGCGGTGCTCTGGCTCAGGAAAGCCTGCTGCGCTACCGCACGCTGCTGGCCGATTCGAGCGGCCGCAGCCGCCTCACCGAGCTGGCCGACAACGTATCGACGCTGACCGAAACCGACCTGAACCTGTACGACGCCCAGGGCGAGCTGCTGGTGAGCAGCCAGCCGCTGATTTTCGAGGCCGGACTGATCAGCAACCTGATGAACCCCGAGGCGGTGGTAGCGCTGGCCGAGCGCGGGCAGCCGCGGATTCTGCTGACGGAGCGGGCCGGTTCATTGTCGTTCAACACGTTGTACCTGCCGCTGCGGGCGCAGTCGGCTTCGCTGGGCGGCGGGGCGGTGGTGGGCTACGTGGGCATTCCGTTCTTCGATTCGCAAAAGGATCTGAACACCAAGCTCACCGAGCTGACCACGACCATCCTGAACATCTTCACCGTGATGTTCATCCTGTTTCTGTTCCTCTCCTTCGTGGCCACGCGTGTGCTTACCCAGCCGCTGAAGCTCATCACCGAAAAGCTGCGGCACACCACGCTCACGGGCCAGAATGAGCCGCTGGCCTACGAATCGAACGACGAGGTGGGGCTGCTGGTGCGCGAGTACAACACCATGCTGCACAAGCTGGAAGAAAGCAAGCAGGAGCTGGCCATGCAGGAAAAAGAGGCCGCGTGGCGCGAAATGGCGCGGCAGGTGGCCCACGAAATCAAGAATCCGCTCACGCCCATGAAGCTGAGCCTGCAGTTTCTGCAGCGGGCTTTGGCCGAAAAGCGCGGCAACCTGGAGGAAATGATCGGGCGCATCTCGCAGACGCTCATCACCCAGATCGACGTGCTGACGGACATTGCTACCTCGTTTTCGAACTTCACCAACCTGCCGGCCATGCGGCCCGAGCGCCTGGCCATTGCTTCGGTGCTGCGCCGCTGCGTGGCCCTGCACCAGCACGTGCAGCTGGAAGTGGCGCCCGGCGCCGAGGAGGTAAACGTATTCGCCGACGAGAGCCTGCTGGTGCGTACCTTCAACAATTTGCTGCTGAACGCGCTGCAGGCCATTCCCAAAGACCGACAGCCCGAAGTGCACGCCCGCGTGGAGCTACCCAAGCCCGGGCAGGTGCGCATCAGCATTCAGGACAACGGCAGTGGTATCGACGAGGATGTGCGCGACAAGGTGTTCCGGCCCAACTTTACCACCAAGGAAACCGGCTCGGGTATTGGGCTGGCGGTGGCCAAGCGCGGCATCGAAAGCGCCGGCGGCCAGGTGTGGTTCGAGACAAAAGTGGGGGAGGGTACCACGTTCTTCATCGAGCTGCCGCAGGCGCCGGGGTAGCATGGATAATACCAGCTGTTCCTTTGCCGAATGGCGGAAGCAACGACTATCAAGCCTGGCCGGCGGCGACATGAAGACGGTTGGGGCGCGCAAGTGAACTGATGGGATTTTTCCGGCTGCGCACGACGTTAGCCCGCCAAACGTTATTTCGTCTTGCCGAAGCCTGCCCGGCTCGCTCTATGCCGCAATTCCTACGCCTTGTCATTCGCGCCTTGCTGGTGGTGGCCGTGCTGGCCGGCAGCCGCGTGGGCGTGCGGGCGCAGGTGCGGCCGGGGGCGGTACCCTCGTCGCGGCGCTGCGTGTGGGTACGCGTGCCGCCGGAGCGCGACACCACCGAGTTCAGCCTGGCTGATACGCTGACGGTGGTGCCGTCGTCCGTATCCACCGCCACCCGCAGCGTGGCCTACGACTCTCGCACCGACCGGTACCGCATCATCTGGCCTGCCAGCCGCGTGGCCTCGCCCGAGCCGGGGCAGCCCGATTTGCGCCTGCCCACCAACCGGCCCGATTCAGTGCTGATTTGCTACCGGGTGCTGCCCATGCGGCTGGCGGCGCCGGTGCTGCGGCGGCCGCGGCGGCTGATGGATTCGCTCAGCTTCAACAACCGGCCCTTTGCCGGCTACGGCAACCTCGGCCAAAAGGAGCAGATTCTGGCCACGCCCGGCATCAACAAAACCGGCAGCCTGACGCGCGGCATCTCCTTTGGCAACGCGCAGAACGTATTCGTCAACTCGGCCCTGAACCTGCAGCTGGAGGGCAAGCTCACCGATAAAATCAACCTGACGGCGGCTATCAGCGACCAGAACGTCCCGTTTCAGCCCGAAGGCAACACCCAGCAGCTGCAAGAGTTTGACCGCATCTACGTCACCCTGACGCACCCCAACTGGGCCCTAACGGCCGGCGACGTGGTGCTGCGTAACAAGCCTGATTACTTTCTGCGCTTCTACAAGAACATTCAGGGGGCCGCCGCCGACGTGTTCCTGGGCCAGACGCAGGCCCCCACCGGCGCGCCCGGTGCTTTGCTGCCCAACCCGCTCAATCCCACCAACCCCGGCACCACTGGCCCGCAGCTGCCCGTGACGGCCCCGCAGACGCTGGACCCGCGCTACCCCACGGACCGCACCGCCACGCGCCTGCCCCTGACGTCGGTGCAGGCCAATTCCGTGCTCGGGCCGCTGCGTAGCTCCACCACCGTGGCGGCGGGCGTGGCCAAGGGCAAGTTTGCCAGCACCACCGTCGACCCCATCGAGAACGTGCAGGGGCCGTACCGGCTGCGCGGACCCAACGGCGAGCAGTTCATCATCATCCTGGCTAACTCCGAGCGCGTGTACCTCGACGGCCGGCTGCTGGTACGCGGCTTCGACAACGACTACGTCATCGACTACAACACGGCCGAGCTGACGTTTTCGCCGCGCCACCTCATCACGCGCAACTCCCGCATCCGCGTCGATTACGAGTACTCCGACTTCAACTATGCCCGCTCGCTCTACCACCTGAACCACTACCAGGAGGTGGGCCGCCTGCAGGTGCACGCCAACTACTACCGCGAGGCCGACAACCCCGACAACTCGCCCAACCTCAACCTCAGCGACCAGCAGAAGGCCTACTTGCGCACCATCGGCGACAACGTGAGTCTAGCCGCCACCTCCGGCGTCGATTCCTTGTCGCGCTACGACCGGCGGCAGATACAGTACAACCGCGTACGCTTCACCGACCCCGCCACCGGACAGCAGCGCTGGATTTTTGCTCTGCTGACGGACTCCACCAGCCGTGCGTACACGGTGAGCTTTACCGATGTGGGCGAGGGCAACGGCGACTACGTGCTCAGCAACGACCCCACCAAAAGTAACGCCAACGGCCGCGTGTACGAATTCGTGGCACCCGTGGGGGGCGTCTCGCGCGGCCGCTACCGCCCCGAGCGGCTGCTGCCCACGCCGCTGGAAAAGCAGCTGGTGACGGCCGGCGCCAGCTACCAGGTAGATTCCACAACCACCGTGTTTGTGGACCTGGCCTCCTCGGAGCTCGACGTGAACCGCTTCTCGCCCGAGTCGTCGCGGGGGCGGGCCATGCGCATCGGGTACGCCGTGCAGGATCGGCCGCTAGCCCTGCCCGGGCTGAGGGGCTACCGGCTGCGCTCGGCCATGGACTACGAGTATACCAGCCGCGGCTTCGCGCCCGTCGACCGTTACCGCGACATCGAGTTTGACCGCAACTGGAGCACCGGGGCTACGCAGCAGAGCAACACCACCGGCGGCCGCCTCTCCCGCGAGGACAACATCTTCAACTTCGCCATCGGGGCGGTGAAAGACCCGAACAACAGCGTGAACTACCGCGTGAGCCGGCGCTACCGGGCCGGCGAAGTGAGCGGGGTGCAGCACTGGCTGGACGCGGCACAGAAAGTGGGCAACCTGGAATGGCGCGGCTCGCTGTTCCTGCTCGGAGCCGATGCCGGCCGCCGGCGCAGCACCTGGGCCCGCGGCGAAACGGCCGTGCGCTACGTGGCCGGTGCCATCGTGCCAGGCTACGCCTACCGCTTCGACAAAAACCGCGTGCGCCTGCCCTCGGGTGACTCGCTTTCCTCGGCCAATTACTTTGACGAGCACGCCGTGTTCGTGCAAAGCCAGGACAGCGCCAAAACCAAGTACCGCGTGGCCTATACCTACCGCCGCGACCGGACGCCCACCGCCGATCAGCGCGCCCTGCAGCTGCGCGGTGTAGCCCAAACCTGGCAGGGCCAGCTCACCACTCGTATCGGCCGCTGGCAGGACCTGAACGTGCTGGCCACCTACCGCGACCTGGCCGCCCGCGACAGCGCCCGGCAGCGCACGGTGCTCGGACAGCTGAGCTGGAACGCCTCGCTGCTGCAAGGGCAGATTCGCTCGGAGCTGACGTACAACGTAGCCACCGGCCGCGAGCCGAAGCGCGACTACGTGTTCATCCCGGTACCTACCGGCCAGCAAGGGCAGGGCACGCACTACTACGCCGGCGACCTGAACAACAACGGCCGGCAGGACAAGGACGAGTTTCTGGAAGCGCCCACCTCCGATGCGGTGTATCGCACCCACATCAAGGTGTACCTCTTCACCGATACCTACGTGACGGCCTTTACCAACCGCTTCGGCTACCGGCTCACGCTGAGCGCGCCGCGCAGCTGGCGCGAGGCCAAGAACTGGCGGGCCACGGCGGCGCGGTTTTCGTCCATCAGCACCGTCACGCTGGACCGCCGCACTATCGGCAAGAGCCTGAACGCGCGCCTGAACCCCTTCGCGTACCAGACCAACAGCCCGGAGCTGCTTTCGCTAAACAAGCTGCTGCGCAATACCGTGTACTTCAACCGCTCCAACCCGACCTTCGGCTCGGAGCTGACGGTGCAACAGGCGCAGCAAAAAACGCTGCTGGCCCAAGGCTCCGAGACGCGCAACCTGGCCTCGCAGAGCGTGTTGCTGCGCCGCACGCTGGCGCAGTCCTACACGGCGCGCCTCACCGGCACGCGCAGCATCCGCGAAAACCTGAGCTACCTGCAAGGGCGCAATTTTCGCATCGAAGAGTACGAAGTCACCCCGGAGCTGAGCTATCAGCCCACGGGTATCTGGCGCTTCACTGGTACCTACCACCACACCACCAAGCGCAACGTGCTGGCCCCGACCCCGGACAATCCCACGCCCGACGCCCGCGGCGTGTTCGACGAGCTGAGTTTGGAAACGCGTATCAGCCAAGTAGGCAAGCGTACCCTGAGCGGCGCCACCAGCTTCGTGCGCGTGGGCTTCACCGGCGACGTGGGCTCGGTGGTAGGGCTGGAAATCCTCAACGCTCTGCGTCCCGGCAACAACGTGACCTGGAACCTGAACCTGGAGCAGCGCCTCAGCAACGGCCTCAACATCACCATCAGCTACGACGGCCGTAAGCCCAATGGCCTCAACGCCATTCACACCGGCCGCATGCAAGCGTCGGTGCTGTTCTGATTTGGGGGAGCGAAGTGTGTGCCTACCAGCGCCACGTGCGGGCCACGCGCGGTTTGGCCTGGCTACCGATGCCCTTGGTAAGTTCCCGCTGCTTGAAGGACCACGCGAATGGGTGCCCGCTGCGCAGGGCCCGCAGCGCGAGGTGGGCGCAGGCCACGGCGTCGGATAAGCTGTCGTGGTGATTCAGCGCCAGGCCGAAGCGTTCGGCTAGGTTGTTCAAGCGGTAAGAGCCCAGATCGGGGTGGCTGGCGCGCATCAGCTTCACCGAGCACATGCTGTGAAAGGCCGGCACCGGCAGCTCATAGGCTTTCAGGCTGTGCTCCAGCACGCTCACGTCGAAGGGGGCGTTGTGGGCCACCACCAGCTGCTCCTCCACGAAGGGCCGCAGCAGGGGCCAGAGCTCCGGCAGGGCCGGGGCCGGGCGCAGCTGCTCCAGCGAAATGCGGTGCACGCTGTAGTTCATGGGCGCCACGCGCAGCTCAAACGGCCGGATCAGGTATTGGTGCGTCTCCGCCACCTCACCGCCTTCCACCCGCACCAGCCCAATGGAACAGGCGCTATGCCGCTGCTCAGTGGCCGTTTCGAAGTCGATGGCCGTGAAGTTGAGCGCCTGGATGTCCTGGAGGATCTTTTGCTGCATGGGGCAAGGAAGCGGAAAAGCCGGTAAAGCACAAAGGTAAGCAGGCGCGCAGCGGCATGGTCGTATTTTGGTGCCAGCCTGGTGATATAGTTGAAGTGTAAGTTTTCTATAATTGCACCAGTAATTCATATGTATAAACATCTTTCTCGGTTACCGCTCGCACTTTCAGCGGCGAGCCTACTGGTCTCACTCGTGGCATGTTCGTACTTGCCGGAGGAAATGCCCGGTCCTTCTTTAGCGGCAGTTCCCAGCGGCCAGCGTAGCACGGTCTCCGCGCAGGCCTGGTACGAGCAAACGTACGGCGGCCGCCCAGGCGCTTTGAGCCTGGCCTGGCCCGAAGCCCGGCCAGGCAATGGAGTGCTGCTGGTGCCACTGCGCGAAGCCGAAAACATCTTTGCTAAAAGCGCCGCGCAGGGGTACCGCTACCTGGCCATTTCCAGTGACGAAGCGGGCAACTTCCGCGCGATACTCGTCGAGCTGCTGCTGGCTGACAAAAGCGTAGGCCCGGAAGTAGCCCTGGGGCTGGCCGAGCAGGCCTGTAGCAACTACCACGCACAAACTTCCGAACGATTAGGCGAAGTGACTGGCCGCGTGCTGTACTACTCCACCGAGTACCAATACCTGGCCGGCTACACCTACCACAAGGGCCAGCTGATCCATCCCGCGCGTTTGCTTCTCGTATCCCGAGCGGCCTCGCCGGACACTGCTGGCGGCACCAGCCAGCGGGTGCAGTGCATACCTGTCATCACAGACTGGTATGACCCTAATACTTGGGAGTATATTACTACCACCGACGATTTATCCTGCGTAGATGACGGTGCTGGCGGTGGAAGTGGCGGCGAAGGCGGGCCTACTTACCCGGACCCTGGCCAGCCTACCAACCCGCCGTACGGTGGAGGAGCTGGTTCGGGAACTACAGGCACTACGAGTGTGCCTATGATTATTTCCGGGCCCAAAGTTCGGCCTGAAGATGAACTAAAATGTTTTGATGTTAACCAGCCTGCAACATTGACTATCTATGTTCAGCAATCAAATCCTAACACAGATCAGCTAATGGGTCCTTCCCAAGTGGGTCATACCTTTATAGGTATAGAGCAAAATGGAATAAGTCGTTATATGGGCTATTACCCCAATACTGGTAAAAGCCAATCTCAAATTATGGTTGGGTTAGGAATGAACTATCCTGGAGAAATTAGGGCATTGCTACACAGCAGAGCAAGTAGTACCTTAGGCGCATGCAATGTACCCGATGCGGCAGTGAGTCAAAGCGTAAAAACGGGCTAATGCGGGGCAAGCAGCGGTATCGGTGTCTGGCCTGCGGCTACAACTACACGGGCGGGGCTGGCATGGCCCACCCGGACGAGAAGCGGCAGTTGGCGCTGAAACTGTACTTGGAAGGCATGGGACTGCGCGCCATCGGCCGGGTGCTGGACGTGTCGAATGTGACGGTCATGCGCTGGGTGCGCACGTAGGGCCAGCGTGCTGAGCAGCAAGCCGCTGCGGCGCCCGCCCAGGCCGTGCGCATCGCGGAGGTGGACGAACTGCACAGCTACGTGGGGCAGAAAAAACCGCCTGCTGGGTCTGGCTCGCGGTAGACCGGGAGCGGAAGCAAGTGCTGGATGCGGTGGTCGGCGCCCGCGACGAGCAGACCGGCGCCCGGCTGTTCGCCTCGTTAGCGCGGCATTCCTTTCAGCTCGTGTGCACCGACTTTTACCGCCCCTACCGCGCCCTGGTACCCATCCACTTGCATTACCGCAGCAAGGCCGAAACGACCTCTGTGGAAAGCTGCAACAGCTTGCTGCGCCACTACTTGGCCCGCTTCCGCCGACGCACCAAATGTTACAGCAAGTGCAAACGCATGTTGTTGCAAGCTGTCTTGCTACTACGCGCTAAGAAAAACGGAACTATTGCTATGCTCTTGTAGCAATGCCAAAAAAACTGCTCGATATTTGGCTGTTTTCGCAGTGGCAATATTGCTATAGCAGATTCACAGACAATGTAGCTGCTGGCGCTCCGCGTACGTAAGCGGCTGTATGCAAGCATACTCGATGGATTTGCGTCAGCGCGTGGCGCAGGCGCTGGCCGAGCCGGGCGCCCGGCAGGCCCAAGTGGCCGCGCGCTTTTGCG
>NZ_MVBC01000006.1 GCF_002007105.1 Hymenobacter sp. CRA2
CGCAAAAGCGCGCGGCCACTTGGGCCTGCCGGGCGCCCGGCTCGGCCAGCGCCTGCGCCACGCGCTGACGCAAATCCATCGAGTATGCTTGCATACAGCCGCTTACGTACGCGGAGCGCCAGCAGCTACATTGTCTGTGAATCTGCTATAAATCGTTGGTGACGCCGGTATAGAGGACAGTGCGAGCGGGATTGGTGAGTAAATAGATGTACATAGAGGTGGGTAGAAGTTGCTATCCAACGTCAGCAAGCGAGATGCTTCGCTGCGCTCTGCCTGACATTCTTTAGTTCACCACCGCGTAGTGCTGCATCTCCTGAATGCTCTGGTAAAACGGCTTCACCAACTGAAAAAACGCCCCGAACTCCGGGCTCTTGCGGAAGCCGTTCAGGTGCCGCTCTACCGACGTCCACTCTATGCGCCAGACGAACAGCTCGGGGTCTTCCTCGCAGTGCGCCAACTCGTACTTCAGGCAGTCGGGCGCGGCGGCCAGCAGCTCGTGGGCCCGGCCGATGGCTCCGACGAAGGCCGGTTGCTGCTCAGCGTTGATGCGGTAGCGGATGTACTCAACGGTCATGGCGGCAGGGGCAGGCGTTGGGGTTAGCTTTTACGCTCCGTACGGCGCAGGAACTTGATCAGCGCCGGGAAGTAGTGCTCCGGGTCGTCCCACATGGCGTAGTGCGAGCCTTCCGGGCAGATATACTTCTGGCAGTTCGGAATGCGGCGCTGCATGTAGTCGATATCGGCCGTGGGCACGAAGTCGTACTTCGAACCGATGACCAGCGTGGGCGGCTTGATGGCGGCCAGCCGGTCGGAGAAGTCCCAGGCCAGCATGAAGGGCATGAAGTAGCCCGCGTACGTGCGCGTGATGTGCACCTGGCTGCGGGTAAACGTGGGCGGCTCCTGGGCCAGGCGCATCATGTGCAGGTGGCGAAATTCCGTTTGTACCGCCGGCGTGATGTAGGCGGAAAGCGTTTGCATGCCCATGGTGTCGAGGCCGGCAATGGTTTTGCCCTCCTTGGCGGCGAAGCGGCGCACGATGTCGGCGTAGAGTGCAAAGCGGTGCTTGTTGAACACGGTGGCTTTGTAGCCGATGTCGGAGGTAATCAGCCCTTTCAGGTGCTGCGGGTACTTGGCCGTGTATTCCAGCGCCAGCATGCCTCCCCAGCTGTGGCCGAGCAGGTAAAATTGGTCGAGGCCAAGGCCCTGGCGCACCTGTTCCACTTCTTCCACGAAGCGGGTAATGTTCCAGATGCTTTTGTCGGCCGTTTTATCGGAGTAGTACGAGTTGAGCTGGTCGTAGTAATAGAGCTCAACGCCTTCTGTGGCCAGATACTCCGGAAAGTTCTCGAAGTACTCATGGGTGTTGCCGGGGCCGCCGTGCAGCACCAGCAGCTTGATTTTGCCCTGCCCCACCTTCTGCGTCCACACCTTGTACTTCCCGTCGATGGTTATCATCTTAACGCCCGGGGCCCGCATCTTGACGGCGTAGCTGCTATCGGCAGCGGTGGAGGCGGGAGCGGCCGTTTGGGCCGCGGCAAGCAGGGGCAGAAGTAGCAGCGACAGGGCCGCCAGCAAGGAACGAATCAGCACGGAAGAATAAGCGAAGGAAAAGGAATGAACTACAGCAGTCCTAAGATGCGCAATAATCGCGTTGGTTGGGTGTGTAGCCGAAGCAGGACCCAGTCACGCCGCCAGATACGACTCAATCACACTCAACGTATCCATCGGGGCGCTAACGTGCGGACAGTGGCCGCTGATGGGCAGCGTGACCAGGGTGGCGCCCGGAATGACCATCTGCAGAAACTCCCCGACGGTCGGCGGCGCTATCAGGTCTTCAGCGCACTGCACCAGCAGGCAGGGCGTGCGCAGCTGCGCCATGTCGGCGCGGTTGTCCGAAAGAAACGTAACGCGGGCAAACCGCTTGGCAATAACCGGGTCGTTCTGGCAGAAGCGGTGCGCCAGCTCCACCGACAGCGAAGGGCGGTCGGGCGTGCCCATGATGAAGCTGGCAAACGAATCGGCCCAGCCTACAAAATCCTGGTCCATGAAGGCCAGCATTTGCTCCACGTCGAGGCGCTCGAAGCCGCCCTGATAATGCTCGTCGTTGAGGTAGCAGGGCGAGGGGCAGAGCAGCATCAATTGCGCAAACCGTTCCGGCTCGGCAATAGCTGCCAGCGCGGCGATGGTGCCGCCCACCGAATGGCCCACCAGTACCACGTCCTGCAACGCAAGGTGCTGGCAGATATCGAGTACGTCCTGAGCGTAGCCCTGTAAGGTGGAGTACCGGTTGGCGTCGTAGGCGGAGATATCCGACAGGCCGGCGCCTACGTGGTCGTAGAGCACCAGCTTGTAGCGGCTGAGCAGGGCCGGGGTGAGGGAATGCCAGATGGTTTGGTCGCAGCCGAAGCCATTGACAAACAGAAAAGTGCGGGTGCCGTGGCCAATGACGTGGACGTTGTTGCGCTTGGTAATATCCATGTCGCAAGCGTAATAAGAGAGGAATGTGTTATTTAAATAGTCTAAAAAATTATAAACATTCAACTATGCTTCAAACTGGGAAGTCTTTCTCATTACGGCCACCGGGCTGGTAATTGCCGAATGCAGCGCTATAGCCCAGCTGGGCTTGGTTAGCCGGTGCGCTGATTCTCAATTAGATACCAAAACGGGACAGGCTGGGCACGCCAAAGCCGCTGCGCCACGGGGCTATACCTTGCCGGCGTTTCTCAGCTTTTGCGCTTGGGGTGCTTCAGGAACTCCACCAGCGGCGGGAAATAGTGTTGCGGGTCGTCCCACATGGCAAAGTGCGCGCCGTTGGGGCAGATGGACACCCGGCTGTTGGCCATCAGCTGGTGCATGGTTTCGTAAGTAGAGGCCGGAATGAAGTCGTAGCGGGAGCCCAGCAGCAGGGTGGGCGTTTTGATGCTGGCCACCTTGGCGGTAAAATCCCAGCTGCTGAGCACCGGGAAGATGGGGGCGCGGTCCTGTCGGTTGATGTGGGTGAGGTTGCGTTTGTAGGCATCGGGCTCGGCGGGTAGCCGCAGCATGTGGCGGCGGAAAAACTCGTCCTGCACTGGCTTGGTTATCAGCGGGGCCAGTTTACTGAGTTCCAGCAGGCTGTCGGGCGCCACCTGCCGGCCCCGGGCCGCGGCCTGCTGCCGGATGATGTCGGCGTAGAGGCCAAAGCGGTATTGGTTGTAGACCGGCGCGCTGTAGCCCATGTTGGAAATGATGAGTCCGCGCAGGTGCTGCGGGTACTTCACGGCGTACTCCTGGGCCAGCAGCCCGCCCCAACTGTGGCCGAGCAGGTAAAAGTGGTCGAGGCCGAGGCCCTGGCGCACCTGCTCCACTTCCTCCACGAAGCGGCTGACCTTCCAGATGCTCGTATCCTTGGGCTGATCGGAGTGGTAGGAGCCGAGCTGGTCGTAGAAGTAGATTTCGACGCCTTCCTTGGCCAGATACTCCGGGAAGTTCTCGAAGTACTCGTGCGAGTTGGCCGGGCCGCCGTGCAGCAGCAGCAGCTTGATTTTGCCCCGGCCCACCTTCTGCGTCCAGACCTTATACTTCCCGTCGATGGTTATCATCTTGACGCCCGGGGCTTTGAGCTTGGCGTAGTAGCTGCTGTCTTTGGCCTGCGCCCGAGCTAGCAGGGGCAACAGGAGCAGCAGCGGGAGTAGGAGGCGAAGTCGTTTCATAGCGCGGTAAGGTGTTGGGCATAAATAGCAGGCTGCTAAAGATAAAGAGCAGACGAGCCAACTTATAGGCCCTCGGCGCAACGCCGCGGCCGAAAGCTCGTCTCTTTCGCGTTTCTTCGGCGCAAGCAACCCAACCCTCTCCCTATACCATGCAGAAACTACTATACCTGGCCGCCGCCTGCGGCCTGGCTGTCACCACACCCGCTGCGGCCCAACAGGCCGAGAAAGTGGACCAGGCCATGATTGCCAAAATCAAGGACGAAGGCCTGAACCGTTCGCAGGTGATGAAAACGGCCTTTTACCTCACCGACGTGTGCGGCCCGCGCCTTGCCAACTCCGAGGGCCTGAAGCGCGCCAACGAGTGGACGCAGAAGCAGATGGCGCTGTGGGGCCTCTCGAACTCCAAGATCGAGCCCTGGGGCGACTTTGGCCGCGGCTGGGACATTGAGAAGTCGTACGTGGCCATGACGGCGCCCTACTACCACGCCATGATCGGGGCGCCGAAAGCCTGGACCCCGAGCACCAACGGCGTGCTCAAAAAGCAGGTGGTGCTGGTGAAAGCCGCCACCGAAGCCGACCTCGACAAGTACAAAGGCCAGCTGCGCGACAAAATCGCGCTGATGGAAGTGGCTCAGGAGCCCAAAACCACTTTCACCGCCGACGCCAAGCGCTACACCGACGAGGAGCTGCAGAAAATGGCCGGCCCGGCTGAGCCGCGTCCGGCCCGCGAAGGTGGCGACGAAGCGGCGCGCAGCGCCATGCGCGCCCGCATAGCGCTGCGCACCAAGATGGTGGATATGCTCCAGCAGGAAGGCGCGGCGGCCGTACTCAGCACCCGCGGCGGCTCGCACGGCACGTTTTTCACCTCCAACGGTGCCCCCTACGCCGCCGATGCCAAGCCCGTGCTGCCCGAAATCGAAATGTCGCCCGAGGACCAGCTGCGCCTGATCCGCCTGGTAGAAGCCGGCATTCCGGTGGAGCTGGAAATGGAAACCAGGACCCGCTTCCAGAGCCAGGACCTGAAGGGTTACAACGTGGTGGCCGAAATTCCCGGCACCGACAAGAAGCTCAAGAGCGAAGTGGTGATGCTCGGCGCCCACATCGACTCGTGGCACGCCGCCACCGGCGCCACCGACAACGCCGCCGGCTGCGCCGTGATGATGGAAGCCATGCGCATCCTCAAAACCGTGGGCGTGAAGCCGCGCCGCACCATCCGCGTGGCCCTGTGGGGCGAGGAGGAGCAGGGCCTGTTCGGCTCGCGCAACTACGTGAAAAACCACTTCGGCGACCCGGCTACCATGAAGCTGCTGCCCGAGCACGAAAAGCTGGCCGGCTACTTCAACCTCGACAACGGCTCGGGCAAAATCCGCGGCATCTATGCCCAGGGCAACGAGCAGGTACAGCCCATCTTCACCGAGTGGCTGAAGCCTTTCGCTGACATGGGCGCTACCACCGTGACGCCCCGCAACACCGGCGGCACTGACCACCTGTCGTTCGACGCCGTAGGCCTGCCGGGCTTCCAGTTCATCCAGGACGGCCTCGACTACAACACGCGCACCCACCACACCAACATGGACACCTACGAGCGGCTGCAGGCCGACGACCTGAAACAGGCGTCCATCATCGTGGCCACGTTCGTGTACAACACGGCCATGCGCGACCAGAAGCTGCCGCGCAAGCCGCTGCCCCAGCCGAAGTCGTAAAAGACTCCGCCACCCACGAAAAGCCCCGCTGGTACTGACCCAGCGGGGCTTTTTTGCATTCAGGTTTGCCTCAGCAAGGCATGAAATAATCGATGCGCACCAAACGGCCGTCCTTAAAAAGCAGCCTCCAATGGTCGTCGGTGGGGGGAGGGGCCACGTCCAGGCTCACCATCTGCACTTCGCCCAGCACGTCATCCTGCTCCGTCGATTGGCGGCTTACCGCCCGCGGAAAAGCTCGGCCTAGCTCCGCCAGCGTGGTAGTACGGTCCAGACGCAAGCCGCCGGCTTGTAGCCCGCCGCCTTTGCGCACGTCCAGCGACGTTACGACGGCTGTGTCGCCGTACAGTTCCAGCGCAGCCTTAGGAGTGTAGGCCCGTTGGAACGAGAGGCTGAAAAAAGAGGTGCACTCGTTGTCCAAATCCGGCGTGACTACGCTGTCGGGCGAACCTAACTCGCGCCACGCCGCTTGCAGTTGACTCTGCAACGGCAGGCGCCCGTTGATGCGCGCCGCGGCCCAATTCAGATATTCAGTAGTATCGGCAGGCGAACTAGCCGGCGCCGTGCTGGAAGGCGTTGCCGCACTGGCCGGAGCGGTTTGAGACGGTTTTTCGGGTTCGGTACAGCTGGTCAGGCCTAATAGGCTGATCAGTACAACACCCACGGCGCGATGAATCATGGGAATACACATACCAAAAAGACCAAATCTGAATGCGGGCTGCTCTTCAAGCCGTTCTGGGTATTTAGTTTAAGGCCAGCTTAAGGGCTGTTAGCCCGGCATCTATATGAAGCCCCGGCTTGACTGGCGGAGTGGTCTAGCAGAAGCGAGGCGCTAGTTTAATCGATTTGTTGACGAAGCTCCTGTACTATTTGTGCCCGCCTCGCCACGGTCTCGGCCGTTTCGGAGCCGTATTCGATGGCGCCTCTTGCGTAGCGCGACAAATAGCAGCGGACTTCTTCTGGCGGAAGCAATGACAATGTAGACACCTTCTGCTGCCAGCCCGGCTGAGCGTGCCACCACGTGTAATCTACCGCGGTGCCTTCTTCTGCTTCAGCCGCCTGAGCAGTAGGAAATGCCGCCTGGTCCAGCGCATGCGCCACAAACTGCGCAGGTAGCCGCACCGAGTGCTGTTCTATCTGGTGAATAAGCATTTCGGGCCATAGGTACATGCTATCGGTTAATTCCACATCGGGCATGTGCGAACCGGGCAATTGGCACCGAAATTCACATTGAGCGTGACTCATCCAGTGATGTAGCGGGCGCCCCTGGCGCAGATACGTCAGAATGCGTTGCCTCTCTACAGGCTCCCAGTGGGTATCAACAAACCAAGCCGCATCCGGCAACAGCGGATCCTGTAGCAACAAATTGCGCCAGCGGCCCAAGCCAATCAGCGGGGTGGGGTGCATGGGACGAAATGATCAGCCCAGTTGCTCCTTGAACAGTCTTAGCGTCCGCTCCCAGGCCAGCTTGGCGGCCGTTTCGTTGTAGCGGGCCGGCGAGGAGTCGTTGTTGAAAGTGTGCTGGGCGCCTTCGTACACAAACTGCTCATACTTCACGCCCGCGGCTTTCAGTGCATTTTCCCAGGCGGTCATACCGGCATTTACGCGCTCATCCAGACCAGCGTAGTGCATCATCAGGCGGGCCTTGATGTTGGTTGCCTCCGCGGCGTCGGGCTGGCGGCCGTAATAGGCCACGGCGGCGTTCAGCTTGGGGTCGTGGGTGGCTAGCTGGTTGGCCATGGCTCCGCCCCAGCAGAAGCCCACGCAACCGGTTTTGCCGTTGGAATCGGGACGGCTGCGCAGGTAGTCCAGGGCCCGCAGGTAGTTATTGAGGTTCTGGGCGGCATCGAGCTTGCCGATCAGCTCCCGGCCTTTTTCCTCATCGGTGGGCGTGCCCCCAAAGGGCGACAGCGCATCCGCGCCCAGGGCCAGGTAACCGGCTTTGGCCACGCGCCGCGTCACGTCCTTGATGTGAGGCGTCAGGCCGCGGTTTTCGTGGATGACGACCACCGCCCCGCGCTTCTTTTTGCCCTTGGGGTGGGCGAGGTAGCCTTTCATGGTGGCGCCGTCGCCGGGCCAGCTCACTTCCTCAATGATGAGGTCCTTGTCGTCTTCCGGCACCGTGGCGGCCTCGGCGTAGCCCGGGTCGAGCACGCTCAACGCAGTGGTGGCCAGCGCGAGGCTGCCGGTGAGTTGCACCAGCCGCTTCATAAACTCCTTGCGGGTGAGCGGGCGGTGCGTGTATTCGTCGAAGAGGTTGATGATGCGCTGGTCCATGCGCCAAGCTTAGCACTTATTGCCGGGAAAGCAAGACAACCGGGCTTGTTCAGTAGTCCCGGGTGTAGCGCTTATCCATGAAGGAATTGGGGTGGGAGAGGCGGTACAGCTCCAGGGTTTGTGTCAGCAAGCGCACAAACAGCGGGTTAGTGTCCATATCGGGGGCCGTCATATATGCTTTGCGCACGGGCTGGCCGGCTGCTTCCCGGTATAACCGATACTGGGTAGCGTGAATCACCATTACAGTTTTCGCCTTTACCGTTCGCACTGAGCTAAAATCGTGGAATGCATCGTCGTCAGCCAGGAAAACCGAGTCGAGCAGCGCCACATAGCGCCGGCTGGCAACCTGAGTATTCTTTAGCGCTATGCTGTCTTTAGTGTAGGCGGCATAGCGCCGATGATTTTCCGCAGCTCTGCGGCCGATGTCTCCGATTAGTTTCCAACGGGCTTCTTTGTTGTCAGGAGGCTTATCGAAATACTCCCGGCGCAGGCTGTCCTCCACCGGGTCGAAATAACGCCTGATACTGTCCCGGCGCGCATACACCAGCTTAGTGGTGCGGGCGCTGCGTCGAATGATGATATGGTAAGTGGCGCCGCGCATATCCGGTTGGGACTCGATGCGCATCGTATAAGTCAACGGACGCGGAGTGCTACTAACTATTGGGGTGTCAGAGGGCTGGATAACGGCCGCAAGTAGCCGGGCAATAAACACGGGTAAAAGCATAAGCCAAGATACAGCGGGCTACCGGTCGCAATACCAGCTTCAGCCGCTGATTCCCGGCACTCCCGCGGTTTTTCCGGCATTCACCCGATTTTACCTGCTTTCGGCCGCGGGGCGCGCCAGTTTTGGGCACCAACCAAGTCCTAACCACTACCGCCATGGATACCCAGAAACTCGCCCGCGACGTGAAATTCCTCAAGGCTTACGCCCTAGCTGCCACCATCATTCCGGCGGCTACCCTGCTCTGCGCCTTCGGCAAGCCCGACAAACCAGTGCGCTTCGGGGAAATATCGGTGGAGCGCCTGAACTTGGTGGAGCGCGACGGCACCGTGAAGATGCTGATGAGCAACAAGGAACGGTTTCCGCAGGGCGTCACCGTCGACGGCAAGCACATCGACTATAAACGGGAGCACCCCGGCATGCTCTTCTACAACGACAAGGGCGAAGAGTGCGGCGGCCTGATTTTCGGCGGCGAAAAGGACAAGGATGGCAAGGTATCGGCCGGCGGACACCTTTCCTTCGACCGGTTCGGGCAGGATCAGGTCATTGCCCTCAACTACCAGGAGCAGGGCGGCGGCTACAAAGCCGGCCTCACTTTCAGCGACGCCCCCGACGAGTCGATGATGGCGCTGAAAGAAAAATACAAGGACGCCACACCCGAACAGCAGCAGCAGGCCGCGAAGGAGGGCAAGCTGGGTTTGATGCGCCGCATGTACGTGGGTACCACTGCCGGCCGGTCCTCGGCCATGATTATGGCCGACCAGCGCGGCGAAACCCGCGTGATGCTGGTGGCCAACACCGACCAGTCGACGCTCGACTTCAAGGACAACCAGGGCCGCACCCGCCTCACCATCGGCGTCGACAAAAACAACCAGCCCGTGCTCCGCTTCCTCGACGAGAACGGCAAGGAGATGAAAGCCACCGGCCTCTAGCCCGCGTGCCGGCCGTACCCCGCTAACTTGCCGCTCACAATGCGCAAGAAGCCCTGGTTTTACCTGTTTGTGCTCGGCCTGTCGGTGCTGCTGACCCTTTACACGCGCCTGACCATGGCCGTGAGCCCCGAGGAGTTCCACCTCTTTCCCGATGCGCCCTTCTGGACGTTTTTGGAGGCGCTGCTGGTGGTGTATTTGCTCGACCGGCTGCACGCCCGGGCCACGCGCCGCGGCCAGGCCAGCGGCCGGGCGGGCTACTACTTCGGCCTGCTCTGGCAAGGGACGCTGCTCTTTATCGGGCTGCTGCAGCTGTTGCAGGCCGCACTGGTGCTGTCGGGCATCGGCCGCGGCGACTACGGCGGCTGGTACCCTGTGGTGCGCGGTCTTTCCTCCGACGTATTCCTATACCTACTGACCGGCAGCATCTACCTGCCGTTCCTTTACCAGCAGCACGCGGGGCAGGTGCGCCTGGAGCTGGAACGCCTCGAAAAGGAGGCCGCACGCGCTAAGCTGCAGGTGCTGCAGCAGCACGTCGACCCGCATTTTCTCTTCAACAACCTCAACATCCTGGCCGCCCTTATCGAACCAGACAACGAGGCGGCCCACGCCTACGTGGTGCACCTGGCCGAAGTGTACCGCTACCCGGTGCGCACCCGCGAGCAGGAAGTGGTGCCCGTGACCGAAGAGCTGGCCTTCGCCCGCGACTATTGCCACCTGCTGCGCTGCCGGTTCGGGGCCGCTTATCAGTTTGAACAAGACTTGCAGGCCACGCCCGCGCAACTGCAAAGCCAGCTCATGCCGCCCGGCGTGCTGCAGGAGCTACTCACCAACGCCGTAAAGCACAATTTGGCCAGCCGCGCCCAACCGCTGTGCATCTGGCTGCGCGTGCGCCCCACCGAGCTGGAGGTGCAGAACGAGCGGCGCCCGCGCCCCAGCCCGCGCCCGAGGCCGGCAGCGGCTGGGCCGGCCTACAGGCGCGGGTGACGCTGGTAGCTGCCGCGCCCGTGCGCGTAGCCGTCACCGCCGATACTTTTACCGTCACGCTGCCCCTCACGGCCGCGCTAGCTGTACCTGCCCATGCGCATTCTGCTGATTGAGGACGAAGAACCCGCCCTGGCGCAGCTGCGCCGCTTTGTGCTGCAATACCACCCCGCCGCCACCATCGTGGCCGAGTGCCAGCAGGTGAGCGAGGCCGTCGGCTACCTGCGCCAGCACCCCGCGTCCGGCCTGATTCTGTCCGATATCGAGCTGCTCGACGGCAACGTGTTCCAGTTGTTTGAGCAGGTCACGGTCAGCAGCCCCGTTATCTTCATCACCGCTTACGACTCCTTTTTGGTGCAGGCGTTCGAGCAGAACGGCATTGCCTACGTGCTCAAGCCCGTGCAGTACGCCTACTTTGCGGCGGCCATGCAGAAATACGAACGGCTGCGCCAGGCCTTCCAGGGCGAAGTGCTGCAGCGCCTCACCACCGCTTACGCTGCCCCGGCGGTGCCCCAATACAAGCAGCGCCTTGTGAGCAAGTCGCGCACCGGGCTCTACGTGCTCAACGTGGCCGAGCTAGCCTACTTCCAGCTGCGCCACGGCGTCACCCATGCCATCGACCGGCAGGGCCGCGCCTACGTGCTCAACGAAACCCTGACCCAGCTCGAAGCCCTGCTCGACCCGGCGCACTTCTTCCGCCTCAACCGTAGCGGAATCGTGCAGCTCAGCGCCATTGAGCGACTCGAACCCTACTTCAACGACACGCTGGCCGTTCGGCTCAAGGGCATGCCCGAGGCGAAGCTGGTCAGCAGCACCCACCGCACCCCCGAGCTGCGCAAGGGGCTGCAGGGGTAGGAGGGCTGATGAAAGAAGGCATCGACGAGCACACGGAAACCAAGTAGTTATCCGTCATCCTGACGCTGGCAGGACCTTGCCACACCTGAACGATAGTCATTACAACGACTCGTGCTGGCGGGGCAAGGTCCTGCCTGCGTCAGGATGACGGATAACTATTTTGCGGCAATTCTGCCTAAACAGCTTCCGTCACGGAGCGACTTACTCTTCCCGGTTCACGGTATCGGGGCTGAAGGCCGGAATGCAAATCGACCAGTACTCCACTTCCGCGTCGAAGGGGTTGGAGTAGCGCACCCGCGCCCCGCCTTTGATGAGCAGCGTCTGCCCCGCGCTCAGCTCAATAGTCTCACCGTCGACTTCGAAGCGTTTGCGGCCGCGCACCACGATGGTGATTTCGTCGAACTGCGGGGTCTGGTGCGGCTCGCTCCAGTGCGGCGGTGCCACCATGTGGGCCAGGCTGTACTGCCCGGTGCCGGTGCTGGCGTGGCCCACGTGTTCTTCGATGAGTTTACCGTCGGTGGTGGGCACCACGAAGGGCGCGGGGTTCAGGACGTAGCGTTTGTCAGCCATGGCTGGGAATGGAAAAAGAATGGAAAGGCAGGAAGCGCGCAGGCATCAGCGCCGGAGTAGCTCCAGCAGCTGAAACCAGCGGGAAGGCGTTTTGTGCACAAAAAAGTACGGCGTCTGCGTCGCGCCGAACTGCACCCGGATGCGCTCAATGGCCGGCAGCATACTGCCCTCAAAATCGAAGCACCGCAGCCCGAGCTGCTCGCTGGCGTAGCGGATGGCCTCCCAGATCAGCAGAATGCCCGAGCCGCTTTCGCGCAGCTCCGGGTCGTCGCCGGCCAGGTGGTAATAGGCCGTGTGCTGGTCCCAGATCAGGTACGCCGCCGAATGAACCCGCTGCTCCGCGTCGACGGCGAAGAACAGCTGCCGCGCCTGGTGCCGGGCCAGGGCCTCGTCGTGGCGCCGAAACTGCTCCCAGGTATACGGCATCGGCAGGCCCTGGCGGTGGAAGCTGAGCTGATTGATGCCATAGAACGCCTCGGGCGAAAGGTCGTGGCGCACCTGCAGCTGCTGGCTGGCCTTCTGCAGGTTGCGCCGGATGTTGCGGTTGACGCCGCTACGTATGCCTTCCAGGTCCTGCAGGTTGTCGAGCCGGTAGGTATAGTAGGTGGTCTGCCGGTACTGCTGCCAGTAAAAAGGTAGCCAGTTGGTTACCAGCGGGTGAAAGTTCTGCCGAAAAGCAGCCAGCGGTGGCAACTGCTCGATGAGTGCCTGCAGCAGCGCGTGCTCTTTTTTGAGCACGCCGCGGTACTCCGGCAGCACGTACGGGCCCATGGTCTTCACAAACGGCGGCATGGTCACGTACCGAAACGGCCCTTTCTGCTTGCAGAAGTACGGCAGCGCGGCCGCTACCTGGCCCGCTTCTTCCGCCAGCACCACGTCCCAGGCGCCGCCCGTGCAGCAGGCATCCAGATACCAGTCCTGCGCGAAGACGGGCAGATCCGGTGCCGTGCGGCAAAACGCTCGGTAGCGGTCCTTCGCTGACATAGCCGGGCCCGTTACTTGGCCCCGGGGCAGGCCCCGCTGGTGTAGGTTTTCACGCCGGCGTTGCTGGCCTGGCAGGCGTTGGAGTAGGTTTTCTGGTCACAGCCGCACACCGGGTCGTACTGCATGGTGCACATGGCGTCCTTACGGATCTTGCTCGGGTCGATGCAGTCAGCTGCGGCAGTAGAGGGCGTGCCACGCTGGCAGGCGCTGCCGAGCAGCAGCGCGAAGGACATCGAGAAAAACAGGCGAGCAGACATAGGCAAAAGTGCTGGTGAGGGCGGAAAATTACGCTTAAACTCTGATGGCAGGCCTTGTCTGTGCCAAACTGTCCCAAATCAGATGGCTGATTTTAACTGGTATATAGTTTGTGTTATATATTACCGGCACGCCGCCGGGATTTCCACCCTAGCTCAACAACCCGACGGAAAGCCTTTCGTATAGGCAGGCAAATCAGCCGTTGGATATATAGCCCGGCCGATTTTCTACCGAGAACCTTTCTTTCAACCCCACATCCTTCCTCCCATGTCTTACAACGAAGACAACAACTCGGGCAAAGTCCTGCTGGCCCTGCTGGCCGGCGCCAGCGCTGGCATCGTGGCCGGCCTGCTCATCGCTCCCGACAAAGGCAGCGCTACCCGTGGCAACCTGAAAAACTACGCCGGCAAATACGGCGACCAGTTTGGCGACACGCTCAATAAGTTCGGCACCCAGCTCGACGGCACCTTCAAGAACCTGGTGGAGAAGCTGGAAGACCTTGGCGTGACCGGCGCCGGCTCCAGCCTGAACCTGAAAGGCGACTGGGAACAGTCGAAAGGCAAGCTGAAGCAGCAGTACGCCCAGCTCACCGACGAAGACCTGACTTACTCGGAGGGCGCCGCTGATGAGCTCGTAGGCCGCCTGCAGGAGAAGCTCGGCAAGGGCAAGCGCGAAATCGTGAAAATCCTCAACGACCTGTAGTCGTTTCGGTTTCCGAATCAGTGTAAAACGCCCCGTACCCCGTCGGTACGGGGCGTTTTTTCTGATAACCTTCCCCTCACAATCCCGTTAGGTAGCTACGGCCCCGCGGCCCGTTCGCATCTTCCTCCTCACCCTAAAACACCTCATTCCGTTATGAAAGACAACAGCGGTAAAGTACTTCTCGCCTTGCTGGCCGGTGCCAGCGCCGGTATTGTAGCGGGCTTGCTGATGGCCCCCGAGGCCGGCACGGCCACGCGTGAAACCTGGGGCAAGTCGCTCGGTAAGTTCGGCGACGACCTGAACAAGCTGCTGCAGGATGGCCTTTCCAAACTGGATGCGCTGAAAGGCGGTGGTGGCAGCGGCGACGAAGCCGGCGCCGACCGTTCCGGGGCCGAAGATGCGCTGGCCGGCATGGGCGGTGGAGCCAGCGGCAGCGCCGGCAGCTCGTCGTCGGGCCGCGGCAAAAGTGGCGGTAGCAAAGCCAGCAACGGCGGCAGCGCTGGTGGCTCGTCGTCGGGCGCTGGCAGCAGCACCTCCGGCTCGGCCGGCACCTCCAGTGGCGACGCTGGCGCTTCTACGGCCAGCTCGTCGCGCACCACGGGCGGTGGCGAAGCGGCAGCTGGTGGCACCACCGGCGGCAGCGGCGTAGGCAGCTAACACAGGATTTTTTCGGCCCAAGCGTAACCTTATGGTAACGCTGTCGTTAAAGAAGGTAGAAATTGACTTAGATAAGTCGCTGCATTCTTCGCTGAAGCAAAATTGCCAAACGGTTAAGCTTCTGTACGGATTTGGTTAAACAGCCGTAACAGCAAAATTGACTGGTATTCTGGTAAGCTTCTTCAGTTAGTAAAGCAGCCGAGTTTAGCTAAGACAATTCTAAAAGAAAGGCCTCGTACCCGTTTAGACTGGTGCGAGGCCTTTCGACTTTTGTGGCCTTACCAGCCAACCTGCGCTAAAAGCAGAAGGCGCTGCGAAAAAAGCTAAACGATGCGTAACCTTCTGATAACATCAGCGTTAAAGCTAGTGTAATCAGTTTGTAAGAAGGTCGGATAAACCTTCGGAGCAAAATTGCCGACTGTGGAGCTTCTGCCAGGATCTGGTCAAACAACCTGGAAGTAAAATCTCACTAGTCCATCGCACATTTCTTCGATGTGTACTGACCGGAATGGTTAACTGATTAATAGAAGAAAGCCCCCCGTGCACGTTATTAGCACGAGGGGCTTTCGACGTTTTAGCCAGTATCCATTTTGCACTGAAGCTGTCATTCTTGATTTAGTACCCGCAAAGCGAAGGACCTTATTACGTCAGATAGTAGTCAAGCTATCCAAACGTGATAAGGTCCTTCACTTTGCTCAGGATGACAGAAACTGCTGTGGCGTCAAGCCAAGATTATTCCACCGGCTTTTCGCTTTTCTCAGTTTTCTTCTCGGCTTGCTCAGGCTTCATCTGCGGGAAGAACAACACGTCCTGAATGGAGTTGGAGTTGGTCATAATCATAGACAGACGGTCGATGCCGATGCCCAGGCCAGCCGTCGGCGGCATGCCGTACTCTAGGGCGCGCAGGAAGTCCTCGTCGAGCACCATGGCCTCGGTGTCGCCGCGCTTGCCCAGTTCCAGCTGGTCCTCGAAGCGCTGACGCTGGTCAATGGGGTCGTTCAGCTCGGAGAAGGCGTTGCAGATTTCCTTGCCGTTGCAGATGGCCTCGAAGCGCTCCACCAGGCCCGGCTTCGAGCGGTGCTTCTTGGCCAGCGGCGACATTTCCACCGGGTAGTCGGTGATAAACGTGGGCTGGATCAGCTTCGGCTCCACGTGCTCCCCGAAGAGTTCATCGATGATCTTAGCCTTGCCCATGGTCGGGTCGAGGGCCACCTTCAGGTCCTTGGCGGCGGCGCGCAGCTCCTCTTCGCTCTTGCCGTCGATGTTGAAGCCGGTGTAGTGCTCGATAGCCTCGGCCATGGTGAAGCGCTTCCAGGGGCGCTGGAAGTTGATGACGTTTTCACCGACCCGTACTTCGGTTTTGCCGTGCAGGGCCAGGGCTACGCGCTCCACCATTTCCTCCACCAGATCCATCATCCAGTAGTAGTCCTTGTAGGCGACGTACAGCTCCATCTGGGTGAATTCCGGGTTGTGGAACCGCGACATGCCTTCGTTGCGGAAGTCCTTCGAGAATTCGTATACCCCATCGAAACCGCCCACGATGAGGCGCTTCAGGTACAGCTCGTTGGCAATGCGCAGGTACAGCGTCATGTCCAGCGTGTTGTGGTGCGTCTTGAATGGGCGCGCGGCCGCTCCGCCGTACAGGGGCTGCAGGATAGGCGTTTCCACCTCCAGGTAGCCTTTGTCGTTGAGGTAGTTGCGCATGGCCTGCACCAGCTGGGTGCGCTTTACGAAGGCGTCACGCACGTGCGGGTTCACCACCAGGTCCACGTAGCGCTGACGGTAGCGCTGCTCGGGGTCGGTGAAGGCGTCGTATACGATAGTTTCGCCCGTTGCTTCGTCCTTGCGCTCCTTTACTACCGGCAGCGGGCGCAGGGCCTTGCTCAGCAGCTTGAAGCCTGTTACATGGATGGAGGTTTCGCCCACCATGGTCTTGAACACGCGGCCGGTCACCCCTACGAAGTCACCCAGGTCAATCAGGCGCTTGAAGACGGTGTTATACAGCTCCTTGTCCTCACCGGGGCAGATTTCGTCGCGGTTGATATAGAGCTGAATGCGGCCCGAGGCGTCCTGCAGCTCCGCAAATGAGGCCTTGCCCTTCACGCGAATCGACATCAGGCGGCCGGCCAGGCTCACTTCCTGGAAGTTGTTGAGCTCCGGGTGGTAGTTGTCGTGAATTTCCTGGGCGTAGAAGTTCACGTCGAACAGCTCCGACGGGTAGGGCTCGATGCCGAGCTTCTGCAGCTCGTCGAGCTTGTTGCGGCGAATAATTTCCTGTTCGCTAAGGTGGTGCATGGCACGAGGCTTAATAACAAGGCCCACAGCGGGCCGCGAAAGTCAAGCCGCAAAGATAGACCACGGACCGCCAATGATGATAATCGGGTGTTCAGAGATACGCCCAGCCCGGTTTACGGTCAAGTTCTGCTTTGGCGTGGTAGATCCGGCGTAGAGGGTGTTGTGCCTGAGCCTAGTTTGGGTAGAGCAGGCGCAGCGTCTGGGCATCGGGCTGCCCGCGGAAGAACTTATCCAGAACTTCCTGAAAGATGGGCTGGTCGGGGCACACGGCGTCAAACAGGGTCATGCAGGAGCGCAGCTTCATGTCGTCGGGGCTGCCCATGATGCGGGTCGCGTTATTCCCTGGCACCGCCAGCAGGGCCGCACACAGCAACAGCAGGCGGCTGCCCAGCTGCGGGTGCTGTGCGTAGGCCCGGGCTTCCACGGCGTCGTGCAGGCCGTAGTAGTGCGCGGTGATGCTGCGGCCCAGGCCTTGTAGCTGCGGGAAGATGTACCACATCCAGTGGCTCTGCTTCTGGCCCTGCTGCAGCTCGGCCAAGGCTTGGGGAAAAGCCGTTTCCTGGGCGTCCAGAAAACGCTGTAGGGATTGGTCTTGGCTCATCAAGGATATGCTGTGGTAAGGCTGGTAGACTCTGCTACGCGCACGAGCGGACTAGGATGCCACTGCCGGCTGATAAGCCGAAGGTGGCACCAGGGTAGCCAAACAAAAACCGCCAGTCCAGTGGACCGGCGGTTACGTGTATATGCAGTGATGTACGGATACAAGCTGAATTAAGCAGCCATGCCCAGTTGCGGCTCGCCTTCGGTTAGCGACGGGGCCACGCGGGTACGCAGACGCTCTTCCACAAAGCCGTGCTGCAGGTGCTTGGGCAGGTTGTTCACCAGCTCCTGGTAGCGCTCCAGGCCCAGGGCCTTGGCCACGTAGGTTTCGTGAATGCCGTTGAGGTAGCTCACGATATCCAGCAGCGACTGGTGGAACAGGCGGAAGTCAATGTCGGCCTCCACGTAGCGCTCAATCTCGCGGCTGGTCTGCGAAATGCGCAGGCGGCCCAGCAGATCGAAGATGGTGGTGTAGCCCAGGCGCCAGGTAATCTGCTGCCAGTGCTGCGCCGTCCACTTCTCCAGCGGTTGGCCCGTCTTCTGGCTGCGGATGGCGGTGCTCGGGTTGGCCTGCACTTGCTGACGCACGCTCACCGCCTTCTGCTTGCGGGTGGTGCGCAGAAACTGCCCAATCTGGGCCTGCGCATCAATGGCCTTGCCAGCAATCTGCAGCCCGGCTTTGTAGCCAGCCAGCGGCAGGCGGTGAATGCTAAAGTCGCCGTAGGAGCCAGCAGCGTAGAACGACACCGGGCGCGGGTAGGCATTGCGTACTACCAAGCGGCCTACCTCACGGCGGACCAGAGCCGGGTTGTTGGTACGAATGCCGGCCGTGTACAGGAAAGCCTGCAGCCCAGCCGTGACGGCGTGGTAAGCCTGCGGGAAGGTCCAGTGCAGAGCGTTGCGCAGGTACTCATCATCGCCCAGCTCGGCGGTAGCACGCAGGGCGTACTCCGTGCTCCAGCAGCTGTGCAAAGCCTTTTCTACGGCAGCACGGTCAGTATCGGTCAACTCGGCCTGATGAGCCCGGAAGAAGGGGAGATGCTGAAGCCCACCCGTGGCGTCATCCGCTTCGCGGATGTGGTAGCTCAGGGCGAAGAAGTAGTTCAGGAACACCTGTGCCGGGATGGACTTACGCCATGCCTCATCATGCTGAAGCTGGGCATCGTCGGCTACCGGCAGTTGCAGGACGTTATCGGTCAGTTGTTCGTTGTTCGTCATCATATCTGCTCAACGCAAGTTAGCCAGATTGAGTGCCATGATGCTAATAAAATTAGTTGTTTTCAAGCTAAATTTTATGCCTGATAATGAGGGCGTTATGTAATAGATTGACAACTGTCTTGGTGTGTAAAATAAGTGTTGATTTTTAGTGTGTTATTCGCTCGGTATTAGAAAGGTCGCCTCTATAAGCACGTAACAAGCAAAAAGCCCCGGCGCTAAGACAGCACCGGGGCTTTTGCAAAGAATATTAGCCGAAACAAGCTCTGCTGGAAAGCAAGCTTACTTGCGAGGAGCTACGCGCGTCTGCGTCACTTGCGGAGCGCCAATCTGGTCTTTTACCACGGCCACAGCCTCGCGCAGGTTGATGTCCTTCACCAGGTTCTTCGACATGCGGCGGCGGCGGTTCACCTGCACCGTGTCGTTCTGCACGGTGCGCAGGTCGGCGGCCAGCGGGGCGATGCTGAGGGCCGGAGCAGCTTTCTGCAGGTCCTCGTAGCGCTTCGACTCAGTTTTGGCCTGCTCCTGCTCAGCGCGGTAGGTGGCCAGCTTCAGCGATACGCTGGTGTCGTCCTTACGCTTGCGCATACGCTCCACGATGTCGGTGACCAACTTAAAGCTCGGGCTGGCAGATACGCGGGCCGAGCTGGCCGACTTCAGCTTGTCGATCTGCGGGGCCTGCTGCCAGGTACGGTACTTGGCCGGGCTGATTTCGTCCCACTTCAGCGGGTAGTCCGAATCTTTCTCGCCTTGGTCGAGGTAGCTGTAAGCGTCGGGCAGGATGATGTCCGGCACTACGCCTTTGAACTGCGTCGAGCCGCCGTTGATGCGGTAGAACTTCTGCGTGGTGAGTTTCAGCGAGCCGAAAGGCTTGATGGCATTGAATTCAGCCGGTAGAGCGTCATCGAGGTTGAATATGCGCTGTACCGTGCCTTTGCCGTAGGTGCTGGTCGAGCCCATAATCACGCCACGCTTGTAGTCTTGGATAGCAGCTGCCAGAATCTCAGAAGCCGAGGCGCTGTACTTGTTCACCATCAGCACCAGCGGGCCGTCATACTGCACGCGTGGGTCACGGTCGTTGAGCACCTGGGCCGAGCCCTGGCCCGAGCGCACCTGCACTACGGGGCCGCTGTCGATGAAGAGGCCCGCCATTTCTACGGCGTCGGTCAGCGAACCGCCACCGTTGGTGCGCAGGTCAAACACGATGCCCTGTACGTTCTCAGCCTTCAGCTTTTCCAGCTCCTTCTTCACGTCGTCGGCCGAGCTGCGGCCGCCGTTGTCGTTGAAGTCGGCGTAGAAGGCCGGCAGGCGGAGGTAACCGATTTTCTTACCGTCCTCGTTGATAACGGCCGATTGGGCGTAGGTTTCTTCCACCACTACCACGTCGCGGGTAATCGGAATAACCTGGGTGCTGCCGTCGGGCTTTTTCACGGTCAGGCGTACTTCCGTGCCTTTGGCACCGCGGATGTAGCTAATGGCTTTGTCGAGGCGCATCCCTTCTACGGTTACCGGCTCGGCGGGACCTTGGGCCACGCGCTGGATGATGTCACCGGCCTTCAGCTGGCCCTGGCGGTACGAAGCCGAACCGGGAATGATGTCGGCTACTTTGATCTGGCCGTCCTTCTCCTGCAGCGTGGCGCCGATGCCTTCGAAGCGGCCGGTCATGGCAATGTCAAACGACTCCTTGTCCTTGGGAGCAAAGTACTCCGTGTGGGGGTCGTAGGTGTTGGCAATGGTATTAGCCCACAGCGCGAGCCGGTCGTTGGCGTCGTTCTGCATCATGTCGTTGAACGACTCGTCGAAGTACTTCAGCACGCGCTTGCGGGCTTCGGCTTCCATTTCGGTAGCCGAGAGGGCCGGCGCAGTGGCTTTCTTCGGGTCACGCTTGGCCTGCTCGTCCTGGATTTCGGCCAGGCGCGTCATCACATGGTACTTCACGTAGCGGCGCCACTCGTCGCGCTGCGCGGCTTTGTCGGCCGGAAACTGCGCCTTGTCGAAGTCTGTCTGAAACGACTCATCAGTGGTGAAATCCATCGGCTTGCTCAGCAGCTCGCGGTAAAGCACTTGGGCTTCCTTCGTGCGCTGGTCCATCAGCTGCGTCGACAGCTCCAGAAACTCGTGCGAACCACGCTTTACCTCGTCGTCGATGTCGGTCTGGTATTTCCGCAGCTGAGCCACGTCCGACTGCAGCAGAAACTTCTTGGAGTAATCGATGCGCTTCAGGTACAAGTCAAAGACGCGCTTCGAGAAGTTGTCGTCGATTTGCTCGGGTTGATAGTGGGCAGCGCTCAGGCCCTGAATCATGGCCTTGATGAGCACTTCTTCTTTTTCAGGGGCCGGAGCGCCAGTGCCCCGGTAAAGCTTGTAGGAAGCCAGTACGAACACCGCCATAACTACGGCAGTGTACAGGCCTATTTTCAGGCGAAGGAATGACATGGGCAGAGACGCGGAAAAAAGTGGTCTTAAATGTACGTAAGCCGCACGGAATGGGTATGGTCAAAAACCGCCCCATTCTGGTTAACTAACCAGCCCGGCTGGGCAATAGTGCCCGATGAATAGCTTTGCCACTATAGAAACAAAAAAGACCTCCCCGGTTGCGGGGAGGTCTTTAAGACCAGCGCTAAAAAAGCTGGCATGCTAGACTAGCCCAATCGGCTAGTAGTAGATACGGTCGCCGTTGTTGCGACGGAATTCGTCCTGGAAGTGGCGGGCATCTTCGTCGCTACGCGGACGTACGCCCATCACGATGCCGCCGTTCTTGATGTCGTGCTCGTACTCAGCAGCACGCTCTTCGGGGATACCCGAGCCTACCAGGGCGCCCACCAGGCCACCCGTCAGACCACCGGCACCGGCACCGGCCAGAGCAGCAGCCAGCGGGCCAGCCACGATCAGGCCCAGGCCCGGCAGTGCTACCGACGTACCGATGGCAGCAATGGCACCGATTACGGCACCAGCCGTGCCACCGATGGCCGAGCCTACGCCGGCACCTTCCATGGCTTTGTTGCCCAGTTCGGTGTGGGGGGTGTCGTCACCGAAATGCGTTTTGCGCGTTTCGTCCGACATCAGCAGGTTCACGTCGTCCTTGGTATAGCCACGCGACGAGAGCGACGAGTAAGCGCGCTCAGCCGATTCACGGTCGCGGAAAGTCGAAGTAAGGTAGCCGCCCGAAGTCGAGCCGCTTGAGCTGCCCATCGACGAGCCGCTGTTGGCGGTGCCATACGACGAGGTCGAGCCCATGTTGCTGTTGCCCGTCGACGAGCCCGAGTTGTAGTTAGCACCGGTGCTCTGGTCGGTGCCCGAGCCTACATTCGAGGCGTTCGATACGTTGCTGCTCGAGTTCAGGCCCGACGAGCCCATCGAGCCGCTGCCCGAATGCTGTTCGCTGCCGTAGCCAGCGCCAGCGCCGGTACCTTGGTTAGCGGGGTTCATCGAAGAGCCGGTGCCGGGCGTGTTGCCCAGGTTCGAATTATTGTCGGTATTCATGACAGGTGAGGTTGTGTGGATGGTGTAAGGGAAGGAGTTTTTTTGACAAGCGGCAGTCGAGGGGACGAGCTTGCCGCTTGTTTGGCTACCTTAACGGGAGCGTTTCCATCCGGGTTACACGGGCTGGTATAAAACCTAGGAACGGCTTTACCGAATCCAAGCCACTACCTCAGCCGAACCGACTTAAGAGAACTGCGCGAAGTTTTCCTCATTACGCCAGAACTCGCGGCATTCGGCCCGCAGCTTGGGCAGGAATTCGGGGTTCTGCTTCAGTTCGCGCCACGGGCCCATGCCCAGCCGTTCGCAGAGCTTAAAGAAATTGTCGCCCTGGCCCTTGGAGCCTTCGACTTTCACCAGGCAACTCAGGATAGGGCGGCCGGCCTCGAATTCAGTTTCGGAAATTTCGGCCAGCAGCTCATTCAGCCGCGACTTTTCGTGCGAGATGTCAAGGTTGAGGCCCAGCTCCGCATCTTGTACCACCGTCAGGTAGCTGACGGTACCGGTCTGGTTCCGGGAATAGTTGATGAGGTAGCGGCGGACGCGAGTAATCATGTGGGAAGTAAGGGGAGGTTGAGAGGGGTTAAAATACCAAAAAAGCCCGATGCGTTGTACAATTCCAACGCACCGGGCCCGTTACCAATAACTATGCCGCTGAGTGTTAGCGCGCTTTATTTTTGCGTCGCTCCATCTCATTTTTGATCAACAGAAACTCCCGGCTGGTCTGGCCCGCAATGGCCGTGTTTTCGTCGGCGCGACGCAGCAGGTAGGGCATCACCGCTTCCACCGGGCCGTAGGGCACGTACTTGGCCGTGTTATAGCCGGCGTGCGCCAAGTTGTAGCTCAGGTTGTCGCTCATACCGTAAAGCTGGGCAAACCATACCCGCTCGTCGTTGGGGGCAAGGCCCGCGTCGGCCAGTAGCTCGGTGAGCAGGCGCGAGGAGGCCTCGTTGTGGGTGCCCGCGCAGATGGCCATGCGGTCGATGTGGTCGATGGAGAAGCGCAGGGCCTCGTTGTACAGGTCGTCGGTGGCCTGTTTGCTGGGGTTGATGGGGTTCTGGTAGCCGCGCTGCTGGGCCACGCGGGCTTCCTTCTCCATGTAAGCACCGCGCACGAGCTTGGCGCCGAGGTAATAGCCCTCGTCGGCGGCGTGCTTGCAGTCGGCCTCCAGGGCGTCGAGCCGGTCGTGGCGGTAGAGCTGGTAGGTATTCCACACGATGGCGCGCTCCTGATTGTAGCGGCGCATCATTTCACGGGCTATGTTGTCGATGGTGTCCTGAAACCAGCTTTCCTCCGCATCGACGAAAATGCGCACGTTCCGGTCGTGGGCGCGGCGGCACAGCTCGTCGATGCGCTGCTGGGCGAGCTGGTAGGCCTGCTGCTCAGCCGGGCTCAGGGCCTGGCCGCTCTGCACTTTTTCCAGCAGGGCGCTGTCGGCCACGCCGGTTACCTTAAACACCGAGAAGGGAATGTGCGGATTGCCGGCGGCCAGCTCAATCGTTTTCAGCAGCTCGTCGCGGGTGTGGTCGTAGCTCTGCTCGTTGCCTTCGCCCTCCACCGAATAATCGAGGATGGTGCCGATGCGGTATTTGCCCAGCTCGGCAATGACGGGCTTGCACTCCTGGATGGTCTCGCCACCGCAGAACTGCTTGAAGATGGTATGCTTGATGATGCTCTTGGTGCCCGGAATGCCCCAACTCAGCGCCCGTTTCATCGCGCCGCCGCCGAAGTCAACCAGCCCTTTGTTGTTCATGGCCGCGAACAGGGCGTACATCTGGCGCAGCTCACCGTCGGATTTGGCGGCGAAGGCCACGGCGGTGTTGTCGAATGAAATCAGCGGGTGGGTCTGGGGTTCAGGCATGGGAGCGGGGAAAGTTGGGGGCGCGAAGATAGCCACGAAACATCGGACCGATGGACGTAGTTTAGCAGCTGAATGCGCCCGTGGCGCCCTTACAACGCATGTTGGGCAAGCGTAGTTCAGCCCTGGCTGGCTGGTCCGTTTGCCGCCTCTTCCCATGGAACTCGATACCTATTTTACCCGCCGGCTGGCCCAAAAAGGGCAACCGCTGCTGCTAGCCGGCCCGTGCTCAGCCGAAACCGAAGAACAAGTAATGGCTACCGCCCGCGGCCTGCAGGGGCTGGGCGTCGATTTGTTCCGCGCCGGCATCTGGAAGCCCCGCACCCGGCCCGGCTCTTTTGAGGGCATCGGCACGGAAGGGCTGCGCTGGCTGCAGCGCGTGCAGCAGGAAACGGGCTTGGCCGTGACGGTGGAAGTGGCCACGCCGCGCCACGTGGAGGAAGCCTTGGCCCACGGCGTGGACGTGGTCTGGATTGGGGCGCGCACCACCGTCAACCCTTTCGCGGTGCAGGAGCTGGCCGAGGCGCTGGGTGGTACCGGCGTGCCGGTGATGGTCAAAAACCCCGTCAACCCCGACCTGGCGCTGTGGGCGGGGGCGCTGGAGCGGCTGGACCGCGCCGGCGTGCGCGACCTGGCTGCCATTCATCGCGGCTTCAGCACCGGCGCGCCCAGCAAGTACCGCAACGCGCCTACCTGGGGCATTGCCATCGAGTTGAAAACGCGCTTTCCAGAAATTCCGCTGATCTGCGACCCGAGCCACATCAGCGGCCGCCGCGACCTGCTGCTGCCCGTGGCCCAGAAGGCCCTCGACCTCGACTACGACGGGCTGATGCTGGAAACGCACCCCGATCCGGACAACGCCTGGAGCGACGCGGCCCAGCAGGTGACGCCCGCGCGCCTCGGCGAGATGATGCGCGAGCTGAAGCACCGCTACCGCTCCACCGACAACGCCGATTACCTCAACAAAGCCGAGGAGCTACGCCAGAAAATGGACGTGGCCGACCAGGACATCATCGAGGCCTTGGCGCGGCGCATGGCGCTGGTGGAAGAGCTGGCCGAGTATAAGAAGCAGAACAACGTGAAGATTCTGCAGCTGGACCGCTGGAACGAAATCTTCCGCAGCCGGCCGGAATGGGCCGCCAAACTCAACGTCAACGACAAATTTGTAGCCGAGCTCTACAAGCTCATCCACATCGAGAGCATCCGCAAGCAGACGGAAATTATGCAGCGGCCGGAGTAACCGGCCGCCTTATTTCTGCCCTGTGGCGCCTACGTAGGTGTAGGTTTTGCGCGGTGCATCCAGGCACAGGCCCCGGTCAAGGACCAGCACATTATCCGTAATGGTGTAGGAGGCAGTGATAGTATTGGGTGCGTAGTTGATGGTAACCAAGTTGGCATTAGCCGCGCAGCCGGTGGAGCCGGTGCTGAGCTGGTACGTAGTGCTGTGCGTTACTTTTCCATCCGTGTACTCCCGTACATTGCCGGCGCCGTCAAACTCAATGGCCTCGTTGGGCGTGGGCGTATTGGGCGGGCAGAAGCATTCGAGCTTCGTTAGCTGCCAATGGCCTTTCAGGCCTGTGGGTTTGTCCGCATCGGATTGGCAGGCGCTAGCCAGCAGGGGCAGCGCGTAGAGTGCAGCGGAGTACAGGCGGGAGAAGGTCATGACAGGCGCGGGAAGGTGTTGGTTGGGTTGTTATCGATGGTAGGAATGCCCGAATCCATCATATACTTCATTGGCTAGGCCTAGCTCGTCGCCTGATACGGTAAAATGGTCCCTCTGGCCGCTGCCATAGATGATCAGGTCGGCCGGCTGCCCGGTGTGGATGCAGTCACCCCGCTGAATGGTATAGGTATCGGTGCGGGTCAGCTGGCCGTTGACGAAGTGGCGCACCATGCCGCCGTTAAATATAATGGACTGCTGCTTGCCCGTGCTGGCCGGGGTGGTGGTAGCTCCGATAAAGCCACCCGTGCTTTGTTGCCAATTCCACGTGCCTTTCTCCAGCTCGGCCCGCTGGCTAGGGCTGGCGTCGTCGGATTTTTTGCTCAGGCAGCTCGGTAGCACGAGTGCCGCGCAAGCAAGTAGGGAGAACATAGAGCGGTGTAGCATGGCAGCCAAGAATATAGGGTTTATTCGGAGGATGCCGCCTCGGGGAAATAGGTTGCATGCGGGCGGCACGCATGCGTAGTAGCGCCAGAACTCCGACCTTTACCCCGATGACTGACTACGTTCACATGGGTCCGGCGGCCCTGCCGGCCCTCACCGCCCTGCTCAGCCGCCCCGGCACCACGCGCGTGGCTGTGCTGGCCGATAGCAATACCGCCCGGCTGTGCTACCCGCAGTTGCAGCCGCACCTGCCCGCCGAGCACCGCCTCATTGTGATTGATGCCGGCGAGGAATACAAAACCCTCGCTACCTGCGAGCAGGTGTGGGCCGAGCTGACTGAACACGGCTTCGACCGCCACAGCGTGCTGGTGTGCCTGGGCGGCGGTGTGGTGACGGACCTCGGCGGCTTCTGCGCCGCGCTCTACAAGCGCGGCCTGCGCTGCGCGCTGGTGCCTACCACGCTGCTGGCGCAGGTAGATGCGGCCATCGGGGGCAAAACGGGCGTCGACTTCCGCGGCTTCAAGAATCACATCGGGGTATTTCAGCTGCCGGAGGCGGTGTGCATCGAGCCGCGGTTTCTGAGCACGCTCGATCAGCGCGAGTTGCGCGCCGGTTACGCTGAGGTCGTCAAGCACTGGCTCATTGCTGACGCCGATGCGTTTGCCCAGGGCCGGCACGTGGGCTTGTTTGTTGAGGATTGGACACCCACGGTGCGCGAGTCGGTGGCGGTGAAGCAGCGCATTGTGGCCGAAGACCCTACGGAGCGCGGCCCGCGCAAGCTGCTCAACTTCGGCCACACCGTGGGCCACGCCCTAGAAAGCTACCTGCTGCTGCAAGGGCATCCCATTCTGCACGGCGAGGCCGTGGCGGCCGGCATGATCTGCGAAACGTGGCTGTCGGTGCAGAAAGGCCTGCTCGATGAAGCCGCCCTCGACCAGATAGAAACCTTCCTGTTCACCATCTACGAGAAGGTGCAGTTCGTCGGCCTCGAAGCCGCCGTCATTGCCGAGCTGGCCCGGCAGGACAAGAAAAACCAGGGCGACACCATCAACTGCACCCTGCTGCGCGGCATCGGGCAGGGCGTGTACGACCAACCCGTGACCGTAGCCGAGCTGGCCGAAAGCCTGCGCTATTACCACCGCCTGTAGCTTTACGCCCCGCGAGTTTTCCGTTGACTTACCGCTGGGCGCCGCTTGCCAGCGGTACGGCCCGCATTACCCCCGAGATACTGTGCACCACTCTTCGTTTCCTGATTCGCTCACGCTGCACTGGAGCGGCGGCCCGCTCCGCGGCACGGCCTTGCTGCCCGCCTCCAAGAGCGAAAGCAACCGCGCCCTCATCATTCAGGCCCTGGCGGGCGGCGGCTCACTCGGCAACCTCTCCGAAGCCAACGACACCCAGCTGATGCGCCGGCTGCTGACGCACCCTGAGGCCACCGAGTTCGACGCCGAGGACGCCGGCACGGTGATGCGTTTTGTCACCGGCTACCTCGCCGCTACCGGCCGCCGCGCCACACTCACGGGCACAGCGCGCATGCTGGAGCGGCCCATCGGGGTGCTGGTAGATGCCCTGCGCCAATTGGGCGCCCAGATTGACTACGTGGGCCGGGAAGGCTATCCGCCCTTGCGCCTGCAGGGCTGGCAGCGTCAGGAAAGCGCCCCGCTGAGCGTGCGCGGCGACATCAGCAGCCAGTTTATTTCGGCCCTGATGATGATTGGGCCGCTGCTGCCCGGTGGCCTGCACCTGCAGCTCACCGGCCACGTGGGTTCGCGGCCCTACATTCAGATGACGGCGGCCCTGATGCGGCACTTCGGGGCTGAAGTAGACGTGCAGGAGCGCGACGTGCGCGTGGGCAGCCGTCCGTACCAGCCGGCCGATTACACGGTGGAGTCGGATTGGTCGGCGGCCAGCTACTGGTACGCCATGGTGGCCCTGGCTCCGGCTGGCTCGCAGCTGCACCTGCCGGGCCTGCGCCGCCACTCCTGGCAGGGCGACCAGGCCATCATGCACCTGATGCAGCCGCTGGGCGTGCGCACCGAGTTTGTGGCCGATGGCGTGGTGCTGCACCAACTGCCGGCCGAAGAGCGCGCCGTGCGTGTGGCCATGAACTTCACCGATTGCCCGGACCTGGCCCAGACCGTGGCCGTAGTAGCCGCCGCCACCGGCGTGGTAGTGGACATGACGGGCCTGGAAAGCCTGCGCATCAAGGAAACCGACCGCATTGCGGCCTTGCAGCAGGAGTTGGCCAAGTTCGGCGCTTCGCTGGAACCCGCCGGCCGTGACCTGTTCCGGGCCGCCGCCCAGCACTTGCACGTGGGCGGCCAGTCGGTAGCCACCTACCACGACCACCGCATGGCTATGGCTTTTGCGCCCCTGGCCCTGCGCGGCGACATCACCATTGAGCAGCCCGCCGTGGTTCGCAAATCGTACCCTTCGTTCTGGGAAGAGCTGCGCCAAGCGGGCTTTCAGCTGTAGCATAGGTGGTAGCACGGCACTGAGCCCATGCTACTACTGCTGCCGCAGTTGCTGGAAATACGCCGCTGAATGCTGCAGCCGGCTACCGTACCAGCTGAACAGTTCCCCGTCGACCACCAGCACCCGGGCCGTCGGGCAGATGGCCTGAAACTCGGCCATGTGCTTATCCTGGAAGGGGTAGGGCTCCGAGGACAGCAGAATGACCTGCGGATTTGCCTCGGCCAGCTGTTCGGCGCTGATTTCGGGGTAGCGCGTCAGGTGGCCCAGCACGTTGCGGAAGCCGGCGTACGGCAGCATCTCATCGATAAAAGTGCCTGAGGCGGCGGCCATATACGGATGGCGCCAGATAAAATAGGCGGCCGTTACCAGGGGCTCGGCTGGTGCCAAAGCCCCGAACGAGGCTGCAATGCCCGCGCTGAGTTGCTCAGCACGGGTTTTAGTGCCCGTAATCAGCCCCACGCGCCGCATCATGTCCAGCGCGTCGGCCAGGGTCACGATGTCGCTCATCCACACCGGGTACTGCGCGGCCAGCTGCTCTATGCCCTCCTGGTAGTTTTCTTCCTTGTTGCCGAGGATCAGGTCGGGCTTCAGCGCGGCAACCTTGTCGAAATGAAAGTTCTTGGTGCCGCCGACAACGGTGGCTCTTTGCCGCGCTTCGGCCGGATGAACGCAGAACTTGGTGACGCCAACCACCCGCTCGCCCAGGCCCAGGTCGAAGAGCAGTTCCGTTTGAGAGGGCACCAGTGACACGATGCGCTGCGGCGGAAACGGCACCGCTACCCGCCGGCGCATTTGGTCGGTGACGGTAAGCGGCGGAAAAACGGGGGGCAGTTGCATTAGGTTAATTGGCAATTGCAGCCGTCGGGGCTGAAGCTCCGGCCGACAAGCTGCTGAGCCCACGTAAGCACGCTGTTCGTGGGTATTATGGTAAAAACGCATCCTGGAGGCCGCCAGGCTCAATGCAAAGGACCTTGCCACGCCCAAATAAGTCGTAGCAAGGTCCTGTGCGTTACCCAAGATGCTCGGGGCAGTAAGGCTTACTTAAAGTAGCGGAAGTCGTGCCCGTCTTCGATGCGCAACAGCGCCTCGTAAATCAGGTCAATAACGTGCTGCACGTCGTCGTGGCTGACGGTTTCCACCGTAGTGTGCATGTACTTCAGCGGCAAGGAAATCAGAGCCGAAGCCACCCCGGCGCCGGCGTAGGCAAAGGCGTCGGTATCGGTGCCGGTGGCGCGGGTGGCGGCGGCGCGCTGGAAGGGAATTTCCTTTTGCTGGGCTGTTTCGATGATCAGCTCGCGCAGGTTGTTCTGCACGGCAGGGCCGTAGGTAATCACCGGGCCCTTGCCGCAGTGAATGTCGCCGGAGGTTTTCTTCTCGTACATCGGCGACTGGGTGTCGTGCGTCACGTCCGTCACGATGGCCACGTTGGGCATGATGCGGTGGGCAATCATTTCGGCCCCGCGCAGCCCGATTTCCTCCTGCACCGCATTCACGATGTACAGGCCGAAAGGCAGGGTGTTGCCTTCTTCCTTCAGGCGGCGGGCCACCTCGGCAATCATGAAGCCACCGACCCGGTTGTCCAGTGCCCGGCCCACCAAGTACTTGCCGTTCAGCTCCATCAGGTCATCCTCGAAAGTGACCACGGAGCCCACGTGAATACCCATTTCCTCGACTTCCTTCGCCGACGAGGCACCGCAGTCCAGGAAGATGGTTTCAATGGTGGGAGCCTTGTCCTGCTCGGTTTTGCGCACGTGAATGGCCGGCCAGCCGAACACCGCCCGTACCGGGCCCTTCGCGGTATGAATCAGCACCCGCTTCGACGGGGCAATCAGCGCGTCGGAGCCGCCGTTGCGGCGCAGGTAGATGTAGCCTTCCTTCGTGATGTAGTTGACGAACCAGCTGATTTCGTCGGCGTGAGCTTCAATAACAACTTTGTACTCCGCTTTCGGATTGACAACGCCCACCACCGTGCCGTAGGTATCCACGAAATACTCGTCGATGTACGGCTTGATGTACTCCAACCACACCTTCTGACCTTCTTTTTCGAAGCCGGTGGGGGAGTGGGTGTTCAGGTATTTCTGGAGGAAGTCGAAGCTTTCCGAACGCATGGTAGTGGAGTAGCGGTGAGAGAAATGGAGATTGATGAACGGCGGGGATAACCGGGGGTTGCTGCGTATAAATGCGGAAAAGCAGCCAGGAAAGACCCGAGGAATAGCTAAGAGTTGCGCAGGTAGGCCCTAATAGGGGCAGGGACAAAGAAGCGGTGCCATTCGGAAAAACAGCACCGCCTCAGATTCAATTATAACCAATTACAGCGGAATGTTGCCGTGCTTCTTGCGCGGCAGTTGGTCCACCTTGTTTTCCAGCATCTTGAACGCACGGATCAGCTTCTGCCGCGTCTGCGAGGGCACAATCACCTCGTCGACGAAGCCGCGGTGGGCGGCGCGGTAGGGCGTGGCAAACTTGCGCTGATAGTCGTCCACCTTTTCCTGCAGCTTGGCTTCCGGGTCGGCGGCTTCGGCTATTTCGCGCTTGAAGATGATTTCGGCCGCGCCCTTGGCGCCCATCACCGCAATTTCGGCGGTGGGCCAGGCGTAGTTCATGTCCGCCCCGATGTGCTTGCTGTTCATCACGTCGTAAGCGCCACCGTAGGCTTTGCGGGTAATGACGGTGATGCGCGGCACGGTGGCTTCGCAGAAGGCGTAGAGCAGCTTGGCGCCGTTGGTGATGATGCCGCGCCACTCCTGGTCGGTGCCGGGCAGGAAGCCGGGCACGTCTTCCAGCACCAGCAGCGGGATGTTAAACGAGTCGCAGAAGCGCACGAAGCGGGCCGCCTTGGTCGAGGCGTTGATGTCGAGCACGCCGGCCAGCACCGCCGGCTGGTTGCCCACGATGCCGATGCTGCGCCCGCCCAGCCGCGCGAAGCCCACCACGATGTTCTCGGCGAAGTTCTGGTGCACCTCCATGAACGAGTCCTGGTCGATGATGCCATGGATGACCTCGCGGATGTCGTAAGGCTGGTTGGGGTTGTCGGGGATGATGCTGTCCAGCTCGGGGCGCAGCTCGTCGCCCTGGGCGTCGTAGGGATAGACCGGGGCGGTGTCCTCGCAGTTCTGCGGCATGTAGCTCAGCAGCTGCTTGAGCTGCTGAATGATGGCCACCTCGTTGGGCGCCGTGAAGTGCGTCACGCCGCTCTTGGTGCTGTGGGTGCTGGCACCGCCCAGCTCCTCGCTGGTTACCGTTTCGTGGGTCACCGTCTTCACCACGTTCGGGCCGGTCACGAACATGTAGCTCGTGTCCTCCACCATCAGGATGAAGTCGGTAATGGCCGGCGAGTACACCGCGCCGCCCGCGCACGGCCCCATGATGGCCGACAGCTGCGGCACCACGCCCGAGGCCAGGGTATTCTTGTAGAAGATGTCAGCATAGCCGCCCAGGCTCACCACGCCCTCCTGAATGCGGGCCCCGCCCGAGTCGTTCAGGCCAATAACCGGGGCGCCGTTCTTCATGGCCAGGTCCATGATCTTCACGATTTTCTCGGCGTGCGTTTCGCTCAAGGAGCCGCCCAGTACCGTGAAATCCTGCGAGAAAACGTACACCAACCGGCCGTTAATCGTGCCGTAACCCGTCACCACGCCGTCGCCGAGGTAGTACTCCTTGTCGAGGCCGAAGTCCTTGGAGCGGTGCATCACAAACTTGCCGATTTCCTCGAAGGAGCCGGGGTCCATCAGCAAATCCAGCCGCTCGCGGGCCGTCAGCTTGCCCTTCTTGTGTTGGGCCTCGATGCGGGCCACGCCGCCACCTAGTAGGGCCTCGGCGTTTTTCTGTTCCAGGATTTCGAGTTTGCTCAGCGTCGGGTCGTCGTGCGGATCGGACATAGGGTGGGAGCGGGGATGCGAAAGGTCAGTTGGGAAAGGAGGCCAAAGGTAAGTTGTGGAGGCAAGATAGCCGAATGGGGTTTGGGGTTTGGGGCTTGGATGAGAAGTAGATGTACTGATGTATAGCAATTTCGTGCTTGTGGTATCTACTCCTATATTTAGGTCTCCTCACGCTTCGTCAGGAATATGAATACTATTAAATAATTTTCAAGGATATGAAGACTCTTGCTGCTTTAACAATGCTATTAATCATGTTTTATTTCAAGCAATCCAGGAAAGACTTTCCGCCTAAATTTAATGGGTTGTATCAGACGGAATGCTACCTAGAAAAAGGTGATGACGAGGGTAATCAAGATTATTTAAGATTTTATGCTGATGGCAAAGTGATAGACGTTGTCACAGATTGTGAGGGAAGTGTGTCGGAGTTGAAAGGTTGGTTTAAGGCTGGTGCAGAACAGGTAGGCATTGGAGAGTATAAGGTTGTAAATAATAAAATAAAGTTTTCTACAAAGAGTAGAACGGCCATAGTGGATTATACAGGAATGATAACAAAGGATGGGTTTATAATATTAAAATCGAAAAGCCAGACCACAGGCAGTAAAGGCCGTGGTACATACAGATTCATTGAGATGAATGACCTTAACTGAAAATAAAAAAACGGCCGGCTCCTGCGAGGGAGCCGGCCGTTCTTCAATTACTCCAAGCTACTTACTCGCCCTTATGGCCTTCCGGCGCAATCCATTACAATTCTACGTCCTCGTACAACTCCGCCACTGTCAGTGTCACGCCAAGGCTCGGTAGCGTCACCGCGCCCTGAGCATCCAGAATTTCCGTCAGCGTCCATTGCCCGGTTTCGGTGCGCGAGTACAGCTCTACCCGCAAGCTGCGCGAGTCAATCAGCAGATAATCCCGTACCGATTCGATGCTGCGGTAGCGCATGAATTTGCCGCTGCGGTCATAATCGGCCGTGGAATCCGAAAGCACTTCGATGATGACAACCGGATTGGTGAGCAAATCCAGCTTGCCGTTCTGCTGAATTTCCGGCTTGCCACACACCACCAGCGCGTCAGGGTACAGGTACGTGCCGGTGAGCGGAACATACACCCGCATATCGCTGCCGAAGGTCCGGCAGCCTTTGCCGCGCAAGGCGTTCTGAAACAACCCGAAAACGTTGCCCGCAATGATGTTGTGCGCCAATGACGCGCCGGACATGGCCTGCACATCGTACATGCCCAGCATATCGGGGTGGCCCCACGGGTAAATCTGCCCGTCCACGAATTCGTGCTTAAACTCGGAGGCGTACTCCATTGCCGAGTATTCCTCCTCGGTGTAACGGCGCTTGCGGGGTGATTCCATGACGGTTCCGGCTCTGTAGCAAATTTGCGGCATGGCAACGATATAGAGATGCATCATTGCGTCTCGCCGTCGAACGATGACGTCCAAGCGGCCCGGACGGGACGATGAGACGATGCGTCTCTATATCGTTCATGAAACCGCTCTAGCTCAAAGATAACCAACAAAAAACGGCCGGCTCCCTCGCGGGGACCGGCCGTTCTTCATTTACTCTAGGCTGCCATACTTAGTCACAGCCGCCACCCCGCTCGCTACCTGTTGAACGGTTAAGCCCAACGCTGCAATGGAATCCATAAATCCAAATGTAGTCTCCCCGCAATTGAATACACTGAATAAGCTTATTATGGATGGTGACCCAGTGGTGATTTAGATCTACTTTCCAGAGCTCAGTTGATCTGCGGTAAGCAATCAATATATGTCGAACATTGTCAAGCCAAAATACCGTCCCAGTAGAATCCTGAATACCAATATAGTCTTTGATAACGTAATTGCCGTTTCCATCATCACTGACCCACAAATTGGACAGCACACCAGTCTTTGGCGCTACATGCGGTTTCGAATGAAATAGCTCACGCTTATCCGCGGGCGGTGATATGGTATTTTCCGGATCGTTAACGACGAATTTCAAGTCGTAAGGTAACGGCTGTTGTTGTCCGTTGGCCTCGTTGACTTTGAATAGAAGGCAGCCCAACAGCAATGCTGTCGTTATAAAGTGTTGTAGGAAATACTTCATAAAGGAATTGCGAGAACCTCGAAGTTAGACAGTAATAATCCATCGGAAAACAAAAAAACGGCCGGCTCCCGCGAGGGAACCGGCCGTTCTTCATTTTACTCCAGGGTACTTACTCGCCCTTCTTGCCTTCCGGCGACTCCGGCGTTTCGGCCGGCCGCTCGTCGCTGGCGAGGTTCGGAGCTTCGTCGCTCTTGTGCGAGCTGAACGTAAGTTCCTCCTTGCCTTCCTCAAAGTCAGCGGTGATGACGTCGCCCTGGGTCAGCTGAGCCTTCAGGATTTCCTCCGCAATTGGGTCTTCGATGTACTTCTGGATGGCCCGGTTCAGCGGACGCGCGCCATACTTCGGATCGTAGCCTTTCTCGGCCACGAAGGTCTTCGCGGCTTCGGTCAGCTCGATGCGGTAGCCCAGGGCCTGTACGCGCTGGCGCAGCTTAGCTAGCGAAATGTCGATGATGCGGAAGATGTCTTCCTTCTGCAGACCGTTGAACACGATAACGTCGTCCAGGCGGTTCAGGAACTCCGGTGCGAAGGTCTTGCGCAGCGCGCTGGCAATGGTGCCCTTCATCATCTCGTCCATGTTCTCCGTACGGGCCTTCGTGCCGAAGCCGATGCCCACGCCGAAGTCGGCCAGATCACGCGCCCCGATGTTCGAGGTCATGATGATGATGGTGTTGCGGAAGTCCACCTTGCGGCCGAGGCCGTCGGTCAGGATACCGTCGTCGAGCACCTGCAGCAGCAGGTTGTACACGTCCGGGTGCGCCTTTTCGATTTCGTCGAGCAGGATAACCGAGTACGGCTTGCGGCGGATTTTCTCCGTCAGCTGACCGCCCTCTTCGTAGCCCACGTAGCCGGGAGGCGCGCCCACTAGGCGCGATACGCTGAATTTCTCCATGTACTCCGACATGTCGATGCGCACGAGCGAATCTTCCTTGTCGAAAAGGTAGGTAGCCAGCACCTTGGCCAGCTCCGTCTTACCTACGCCGGTCGGGCCGAGGAACACGAACGAGCCGATAGGCTTCTTCGGGTCTTTCAGGCCCACGCGGGTGCGCTGGATGGCCTTCACGAGCTGGGCAATGGCCTTGTCCTGGCCGATTACCTTGCCCTTCAGCTCCTCACCCATGTTGAGCAGCTTGGCGCTTTCGTTCTGGGCCACGCGGCTTACCGGGATGCCAGTCATCATGGCAATAACCTCGGCCACGTTTTCCTCCTTCACGGTGTAGCGCTTCTTCTTGGTCTCCTCTTCCCAGTTCTTCTTGGCCTGGTCGAGTTGCTCAATCAGCTTCTTCTCCGTGTCGCGCAGGCGGGCGGCTTCCTCGTACTTCTGCGACTTCACCACCGCGTTCTTCTCGCCCTTGATGTTCTCGATCTGCTCTTCGAGCTTCACGATGTCCTCGGGCACCACGATGTTGTTGATGTGCACGCGGGCACCAGCCTCATCGAGGATGTCGATGGCTTTGTCCGGCAGGAAGCGGTCCGACATGTAGCGGTCCGACAGTTTCACGCACGCCTCAATGGCCTTATCGGTGTACACCACGTGGTGGTGGTCCTGATACTTGTCCTTGATGTTGTGCAGGATTTCGATGGTTTCCTCCGGCGTGGTCGGGTCTACCATCACCATCTGGAAACGACGGGCCAAAGCGCCGTCCTTCTCAATGTACTGACGGTATTCGTCCAGCGTGGTAGCGCCGATGCATTGGATTTCGCCGCGGGCCAGAGCCGGCTTGAACATATTCGAAGCATCCAGCGAACCGGAAGCGCCGCCGGCGCCCACAATGGTGTGCAGCTCGTCGATGAACAGGATAACGTCGGGTGACTTCTCCAGCTCGTTCATCACGGCCTTCATGCGCTCCTCAAACTGGCCGCGGTACTTGGTACCGGCTACCAGCGAAGCGAGGTCCAGCGTAACGACGCGCTTGTTGAAGAGCACGCGCGATACTTTCTTCTGCACGATGCGCAGGGCGAGGCCTTCGGCAATAGCCGTCTTACCTACGCCGGGCTCACCGATGAGAATCGGGTTGTTCTTTTTGCGGCGCGACAGAATCTGCGCTACGCGCTCGATTTCTTTTTCGCGGCCGACGATAGGGTCAAGCTTGTCGTCTTCGGCGAGCTTGGTCAGGTCGCGGCCGAAGTTATCGAGCACGGGCGTGCGCGACTTTTCGCCGGGCTTCTTGGCAGCAGCCGAGCCGGAGCCTTTGGACGAGCCAAACAATTTGTCGTTGTCGTCGTCGTCGGTGTCCGAGGGGCCCGAGGTCGGGTTTTGGCTGGTGTTACCGCCGTGGTAATCCAGCGAGTCGCGTACGGATTCGTAGTTCACGTTGAACTTGCTCAGGATTTGGGAAGAAATGTTGTCTTCATCACGCAGAATCGAGAGCAGCAGATGTTCGGTGCCGATGATTTCGCTCTTGAAGATTTTGGCTTCGAGATACGTAATCTTCAGGACCTTTTCCGTCTGCTTCGTCAGCGGGATGCTGCCCGTTATACTGATACCCTGGGTGGCAGTGTTACGAGTGGCTTGCTCGAGGGCGTATTTCAACTCCTCGACGGATACGCCGAGCTTCTTCAACAGAGCAATGGCAGTGCCTTCACCCTCCCGAATCATTCCCAGCAACAGGTGCTCGGTGCCTATATAGTCGTGGCCGAGTCGGATGGCTTCCTCCCGACTCAGGGAGATGACCTCCTTGACTCTATTTGAGAATTTCGCTTCCATGCAGATAAGGTGAGAAAGAATCCGGATACGCGCAAACGGGTGGCACCGGATATCAAATACTTAAACCGGCTCTTGGGGCAGAAGGTTCGCCGCCGGTGAGGGGGCCGGCACGAGGTAGTGGCCAGCCGCCGGACCCACTGCGAATAACAGGTCCAGCACGCTCAGGCCGGGTACAAACGCCGCGCCAAAGCACTGCCGATAGGGTCCGCGGAGCCCGGCACCTGACGCTGTGTCAGGCAGGACTTTAGGACTCAGCCAATCCCGCCGATCAAGCAAGGTTTCGGGCGAGTAGCTAGCGTGCCACCCGGCCGTAAACGCTACCGGCAAAGGAAGGCGCAGGCAGCACAAGACGAGGCGCAGCAAGGCAAGGTTCAGATCAAAGAGCCGGTCGGGTTTGCTTACGTAGATATCGTGGAAATAGTCGGCGTAGTACTCAAAAAAAGAGCTGTTGCCGTACGCCGTCTGCAGGGTGCGCCAGTGGCGGTGCACCCAATTCTGGCGGTAATCTATTTCCAGCTCGTCAATACCGACCTTCTCGGAACGGTTGCCATCGATGACGGGGACGGTGAGTGGCTGCACGCCCTGGGCCGTGAGCACGAGGCAGCGGTTGCGGTAGGTTTGCTTGCGGTAGTGCTCGTGCCGCTCCAGCAACAGCCGGTCGGCCGAGAGAAGTTCAGCGAAGAAAGCGACCGGGGGGCAATAGGACAGCTCAAAAAGGACCGTGGACATTGTGGCAGGAAATGAGCGGGCGAAAGTAGGGGATTGGTCTGGTTAAGCTGGCCGCTGCGGCGGAGTCGTAGGCTCGATTTTACTGAACTTGTTGCACTTCGGTCGGCTTTTTGCGTTCTACGCGCAGATTCACCCGCTTTCGTTGCCTCTGATGCTCTCACGCCCGCGCTTCCTCCTGCTGCCCCTGCTGTTCGTTCTGCTGACCGCACTGTCGGCCGCTGCCGCCTCGCCTACGCTGCTCGTGGATGTGGCCCGCTTCCGGCCTTTGGCGGCCGGCGACAACTACGAAGTGGAGCTGTACCTGACCGTGCCTGGCAACGGGCTCACCTACATCAAGCGCACCCGCGACACCTACCAGGCTGGTGCCACGGTGGCCTTATATGTACTGACGGCCGATGGCAAGCCGGTGCACTCCGAAACCATCACCATCAAGCCGCCGGTCATCAGCGACACGACTATCGGGCTGAAGAACCCGCAGAGCTTTCTGCGCCGGCTGACGCTGCGCGGCGGGCAGTACACTGTGAAAGCCGAGTTGAAGGATCTGTACCGCAAAACTGCCGCTACCTTCAAGGTAGAGGAGCCCCTGGCACTGGACTTTTCGGTTACCGCGCCTACGCTTAGCGACATCGTGTTTCTGGCCAAAGCAGCCGGCAAGACCACGGAACAGAGCAATTTTACCCGCGGCGGCTACTCGCTGACACGCACGCCGGCCGGCAACTATGGCCGTGGGGCCGAGCAGCTGTATTTCTACTTCGAGCTCTACAACGCCCCGGCCAGCCAGCCGCTGAAACTGCATTACCACCTCGAATCGGAAGAAGGGGCGGCCGCAGATGCCGACGCCAGCATTGCACAGGCCAAATCGGGCCGGCCAACGGCGGTAGCGGGTGAGTTCCCGCTGGGGCCGTTGCCTTCGGGACTATACACGCTGACGGTGGAGGTGCGCACGGCCGCGGGCAAGGTGCTGGCCTCGCGCAAGGCGCAGCTCAACCGCACCAAGGAAGAGTACGCGCCGGCGGGTGCATCTTTGCCCCGATGAATCATGCCAAGCCCACGCGCAACTTCGCGTGGTACTACCTCCCGCTCGAATGGCTGCTGCTGGGCCTCTCCAGCCTGCCTATGCCCGTGCTCTACGTCGTAGCCGACGGCTTTTATTTGCTGCTGCGCTTCGTGCTGCGCTACCGCCAGAAAGTGGTGCTGCAGAACCTGCGCAACTCCTTTCCGGAGAAGAGTGAAGCTGAAATTACCGGCCTGCAGCACGGCTTTTACCGCCACTTCGCCGACCTCATTGTCGAAATACTCAAGCTGGCCACCATCAGCAAGGAGGAGCTGAGCCAGCGGGTAACCTTGTACGGCCACGAACAGATAGCCCACTACTTCGATCAGAACCGCACGGTTATCACCTTCGGCTCGCACGCCGGCAACTGGGAGTGGATTCTGCCGGCTGGGGCGTTGTTTTACCCCGGCAAGCTGGACGGGGTGTACAAGCCACTCAACAACAAGTTCTTCGACTACTTCGTGTACCGGCTGCGCAGCCGTACCGGCGCCGGGCTGGTGCCCATGCGCGAAACGGTGCGCCACATGGAGGAGCGCCGCGGCCAGGGAAACTCGCTGTGCATGCTCTCGGACCAAAGTCCGCAAAAAAGCAAATACGCGTACTGGACCACGCTGCTGCACCAAGATACTGCTTTCTACACGGGTGCCGACCGGCTAGCGGTGCAGTTTAATTGCCCGGTGTTCTACGGTAGCATTCGGCGCATCCGGCGCGGCTACTACGGGCTGTGGTTGGAGCAGGTCTACGACGGCGAGTCGCCGCTCGACCTGAGCCAGCACCCCATCACGGAGGCCTTTGCCCGCCGCATCGAGCGCGACATCCGGGAGCGGCCGACGGACTACCTCTGGTCGCACCGCCGCTGGAAGCTCAAAAAAGATTAAGAGTTAAAGAGTTGGGGAGTTTATGAGTTATGGGTCCGAAACGACCAACTCATAAACTCCCCAACTCTTTAACTCGCAAACTCACAGATACTGTTCAATGTCGCCGGCACCCTGGCGGATGACCTCGAAGTCTTCGGTGGTGCAGTCGACCACGGTGCTGGCTATGTTGTTGCCGTAGCCGCCGTCGATGACCAGGTCCACGAGCGGGCGGTACTTCTCGAAAATCAGCTCCGGGTCGGTGCTGTACTCAATGATGGTGTCGTCGTCGTGCACCGACGTGCTGACGATGGGGTTGCCCAGCTCGCGCACCAGGGCGAGGCTGATGGCGTTGTCGGGCACGCGGATGCCGACGGTCCGGCGCTTTACGCCGCCGTATTTGGGCGCTTTGGCACTGGCTTCGAAGATGAAGGTGAACGGGCCCGGCAGGGCTTTCTTCAGCAGCTTGTACACGGGCGTGCTGATGCCGTGGGCGTAGTCGCTGATATGGGAGAGGTCGGAGCAGATAAAGGACAGATTGGCCTTATCGGGCTTCAGGCCGCGGATGCGGCAGAGCTTTTCCACGGCGCGCTGGTTGGTGATGTCGCAGCCGAGGCCATAAATGGTATCGGTAGGGTAGATGATGACGCCCCCTTGGCGCAGCACCTCTACGGCCTGTTGAATTTTGTTCTGGGGCGGATTATCGGGGTGGATGCGCAGCAGGGTAGCGGCCATACATAGTCGGGGCTTAGGTGAAACAAGGGCGGCTTAGTTACACAATCCCTCTATGACGCGCAAGCCCACGGCGGAGTTGCCTTTTTCTCGGCCGCGCGCTGACTGCTTCGGCACGGCGGATGGCGGCATTCGGTTGTCGGCCCGCCGCGAACGAGCACAAACGCCTTACTTTTGACTACGCAATGCTGCCGCGGGCGCCGCCACATGGTCGGGGCCGGGCAGCTACGCTGGTTCTGCTACCTTTCCTCCAATGCCAACTCCCGCCGAGTACCGCGCCCGCGCCACCCGCCGCCGCAACCGCTTTGCCTACCCCCTGGGCATTTTCGGTATTCTCCTGATTACGTTTTCGTACTACGCTTACCAGATTTTCTTCACGCCCAACGTGGAAACCAAGGGCCACCCGACCTACGTGGTAGTGCGCCCGGGCCAGAGTTCCAAGGCCGTGCTCGACAGCATTGACGGCAGCGGCGTCATCATCGACAAACTCTCGCTGCACTTCGTGGCGCGGCTCATGAAGTACGACCAGCTGGTGAAGCCCGGCCGCTACGAACTCAAGGACGGCTACACCAACCGCCAGCTGATCAACGACCTGCGCCGCGGCATTCAGGCGCCCCTGAAGCTAACCTTCCAGAACATTCGCCTGCGCCGCGACTTGGGCCAGAAGCTCAGCCAGAGCTTTGCTGCCCGCCCGCAGGAGTTTGACTCGCTGCTGAGCAGCAACAGCTACGCCCAGTCCCTGGGCTTCAAGGACACGACGGCCCTGCTCACCATGTTCATCCCGAACACCTACGAGCTGTACTACACCACGCCGCCGAAAAAGGTGATGAACCGTCTGAAAGAGGAGTACGAGCGGTTTTGGACACCCGCTCGCGACGCCAAGGCTAAGGCCCTGGGGCTGAGTCGCGCCGAAGTAAGCACCCTGGCCAGCATCGTGGAGGCCGAGCAGCAGCAGCACCCCGACGAGCGGCCCCGCGTGGCCGGCGTGTACCTGAACCGTCTCAAGCGCGGCCAGAAGCTGCAGGCCGACCCCACGGTGGTGTACGCCAACGGTGACTTTGGCATCCGCCGCGTGCTCAACGTGCACCTGCAGAAGGATTCGCCCTACAACACCTACAAGTACGCCGGCTTGCCACCTGGCCCCATCAACCTGCCCAGCATCACCAGCATCGACGCGGTGCTCAACCCCGAGCAGCACAACTACTACTACTTCTGCGCCCGCGAGGACTTCAGCGGTTACCATGCCTTCGCCGCCACCGAGCGGGAGCATATCCTGAACGCCCGCCGCTACCAGGCCGCGCTGAACCGCAGCGGGATTATGAAGTAATAACACTTCATGCAACTCGAGCTTAGTACTGCACAGCTACGCCGGATGCACCGCCCGATGGTGCTGGTCGTGAACTTGCTGAGCGTCTTATTCGGGGCTTATACCTGCTACCAGCAGGCTTATTATCACGGCGACGGGTTTGGTAACCTGCCAACCGACGCGCCCGAATGGATTCAATCTGTCAAGCACAGCTTGTGCGTGACGGTTTCGCTTTCACCTTGGGTAGTTGGTATCTGGTTGGGCCTCAGTGTGACGTCCATAGTATACGCCAGCGGATGGCGGGCCGCAGCCCTTGGCCTGCTGACTGTCCTTACCTTGCTGCTCTACGCTTTCAGCTTATTCGTCTTTGGTAGCTACATCTGCTGGTAATGCCGGCTTGTAGCAAGCCTGCGTAAACTCTCTGCCATGTACTCTTCCGACGTTCACATCCGCGTCCGCTACGCCGAAACCGACCAGATGGGCTACGTGTACCACGGCAACTTTGCCGCGTACTTTGAAGTAGCCCGCACCGAAGCCTTCCGCCAGCTGGGCATCAGCTACAAGGAAATGGAGGCCGAAGGCGTGGGAATGCCGGTAGGGGAGCTGCGCATCAAGTACAAGCGCCCCGCCCGCTACGACGACCTGCTGCGCGTGCGCATGCTGCTGCGCGAGATGCCGCAGGGCTCCCGCGTGCTCTTCGAGTATGAAATCTACAACGAGGCCGACGAGCTGCTCACCGAAGGCTCCACGCTGATGGTGTTCGTCAACGGCAGCACGGGCCGGCCCACGGCCATGCCCCAGCACGTGCTCGACGGCATCCGGCCGTATTTTAGTTGACAGCAATTGAGTTTTCAGGTGTCAGGCTGGTGTTATGTGCCCGGAAGCCAACGGGCCTGCCGCCTGACAACCCGCAACTGACAACTCGCTCATGAACCTACCCGACCGTTACCGCAAGGCCCTGGTAATTCGGCGCCGCCGTACGTACCGCCGCTTCATCCAGTGGCTGGGGGGCTTTCGGCTGCGCGGCGGCGCTTCGCTGTACGACGTGGTCGACCGGATGCTCTACGAGCTGCGCTTCGACTCCCTGACCAAGCGCAGCTCCTACATGGCCTTCAACTTCACGGTGGCCGTGTTTCCCACCATCATTTTCCTGTTCACGCTCATCCCGTACCTCTCCAAGACGGTGCCGGGCATGGACATCGACATCCTGCAGTTTCTGGGCGACATCATGCCCCGCGAGATGTACGCCGCCACCCGCGAAACCATCGAGGACATCGTCAAAATCCCGCACGGCGGGTTGTTGTCCTTCGGTTTTGCCGCCGCGCTGGTGCTCAGCTCTAACGGCATCATGGCCCTGCTCGATGCCTTCGACAAGAAGCACAGCATCTTCAAGCGGCGCTCTTACCTACGCAAGCGCGTCATTGCCACGGTGCTGACGGTGGTGTTGTCGCTGGCGCTGCTGGTATCCCTGGCCGGCATCTTCTTCGGTACCTACATCATCGACGGGCTGGTGTACTACGAGATAGTGCCCGAGCGGCTCACCGAGCTGCTGATTACCGTGCTGCGCTACGGCTCGGTGCTCGGGCTCTTCCTATTCGTGACGTGCATGATTTACTACTACGTGCCGGCCGTGCAGGACCGGTGGCCGTTTCTATCGGCTGGGGCCGTGGTAGCCACCATCCTGATTCTGCTGGTGTCGTTTCTATTCGTGCTCTACGTCAAGATCTTCGACAGCTACAACCACTTCTACGGCTCCATCGGTACGCTCGTGGGCTTCATGGTCTGGCTGGATTTCGTGTGCATGACGCTGATCCTGGGATTCGAAGTCAACGTGAGCGTGGACGCCGTAACCGGCCGCGGCAAAGTCCGCCATCGGGAAGAAGACCACGGAGCGGCGTAATTTTTTGGCGCTGATTGCCAAGCTGGTGCAGCGGCAACAGGCCGCGGCGGCGGATTTTTTTGTGCTGGCTACTTGCGCTACCTGTATCTGCCTACTACTTTTGCCATCCCAAACCACTCGATTTGGGCTACAGAGAGGTGGCAGAGTGGTCGAATGCGACGGATTCGAAATCCGTTATACCTGCAAGGGTATCGGGGGTTCGAATCCCCCCCTCTCTGCAAAAAGGCTTTTCCGGTATCCCGAAAAAGCCTTTTTTTGTGAATACCCGCCACAGAGGAGTGGCAGAGTGGTCGATTGCGGCGGTCTTGAAAACCGTTGACTGTAAAAGGTCCGGGGGTTCGAATCCCTCCTCCTCTGCGAAAAAGCCCCGTTTCCATCTTGGAAACGGGGCTTTTGTTTTCAGGGACGCTTTGGGATAGAGTCAGCCAATAAGAAGCAAGGCAACAGGAAGTCGGCCGCAAGTGGGCACAGCCAATAACCTGCACAACGCTACTTGCACACTACTATCAGGCCAGAACAAGAAAAGCAATCCTTTAGGCGGCCGTTTGGGCTATTGGTAGCTGAAACAGCCTCTTCAGGGCAGTACTCGCCAACGTCGATAATTTTAAATGATGAGCTTGTATATTGATAATCAATATTTTATCTAAACAAAATTACGTGTATGCCGTCTTTACTTACGCACCCTGGATGCAGTGGCTTTCGAGCTATTCTCTCCTGTGCGGAAACGGACCTCTTTACCATCCTCACTTGCTAGCTATGAACAAAATTCTTCTGTTCCTGGCCCTGCTTACCGGCGCTACCGCCGCAGCACAGGCCCAATCCACCAACGGTGGCGGCACCCGTTTCGGCCTCAAAGTGGGCGTGGTGGCTGCTACGCTGGCCGGCGACGACAAAGACTTCCAAGGCGATGTGCAAAACCGCTTTGGTTTTCAGGCCGGCATCACGACCACGACGACCCTGGGCGTAGGCGGGCTGTTCGAACTGCACCCCGAGTTGCTCTACTCTCAGCGCGGCTACCAGATTGAGGACGTCTCCAAAACAACTTTTCACAACATCGATCTGCCGCTCCTGGCCCGTATAAACGCCGCCGGCCTTGTGTTTGAAGTCGGTCCGCAAGTGGGGTACTTATTTGCGCGTAAGACGAAATTCGATGATTCAGCCATTCCGGACATCACCGGTCGGGGCCAACTCAACAAGCTCCAGTTCGGCTACATCGTGGGCGTTGGCTACCAGCTGGAGAGCGGCCCCAATGTCGGCATCCGCTACAACGGCGGCATCACCAGGCTCTATGACGGAGACGCCACTCTCCCCGGAGGGAATAACATTCGCAACTCGGTATTTCAATTTCAACTGGGCTTTGCCTTCCCCGGCGGCAAATAAGCCACTTAAGTACCTGTTGGGTTCGTAACAGGTTGAACGCAAAAGCGCTGCTCCGGTCCAATGGCCGGTGGCAGCGCTTTTTCATTTTGGCCGCTCAGAGTGCCAGCCATGGAGCTGTTCCTGGGTTGGTGAGGCCGGAAGGCCTAGCCAGGAGCCTGGGCATTTTCGACTTTGAGCTAAGGCCGGGGAAAAGGGACGCCATCAAAATGCCCGACACCAAGGGCCACTTTTTCGTCAGCAAACCGTACTGTGGCGGCTGGGCGCGCGGTCGGAGCACGGCTTTCAATCAAGGAAGTTAATCAGCACTTTTGACAGCAAGCCTGCACCCGGAAGGCCCTACGCGGGCTTTCGGTATTTCCTTTTTCTAAGCCGCCTGCTATGCAAAGCCAGTTGTTCGAACTCGTCTGTTTGGTCCTGATCATTCTGGCGCTGGTTATGCTGGCCCGCAGGCTGCGCGTGGCCTACCCCATTGTGCTGGTGCTGGGCGGGTTGGGGCTGAGCTTCACGGCCGGGTTTGCCAACATTGCTATCGACCCCGACCTCGTCTTCTACCTTTTTCTGCCGCCGCTGCTCTACGAAGCGGCTTGGCAAACCTCGTGGAAGGAGTTCTGGCGCTGGCGGCGGATTATTACCGGCTTCGCGTTTCCCATCGTCATCCTGACCTCCTGCGTCGTAGCGGTGGTGTCGCAAGCGCTGATTCCGGGCTTCACCCTGGCCTTGGGCTTTCTGCTGGGCGGTATCATTTCGCCGCCCGATGCCATTTCCGCTACTACCATCATGCGGCAGGTGAAGGTGCCCAAGGTGCTGGTCAGCGTGATAGAAGGGGAGAGCCTGCTCAACGACGCGTCGTCGCTGATTGTGCTGCGGTTTGCGCTGGCGGCTGTGCTTACCGGGCAGTTTCACCTCGGCGAGGCCACCACGAGCTTTTTCCTGGTTATCGTGCTCGGCACGCTCATTGGCCTGCTCGTCGGGCTGGTGTTCTACGCCATTCACCGCTGGCTGCCCACCACGCCCAGCATCGAGATTGTGCTGACGCTGGTGACGCCTTACTGTATGTACTTCGCGGCCGAGCACTTTCACTACTCCGGCGTGCTGGCGGTGGTCAGCGGCGGCTTGTTGCTCTCCAGTCGGCGCGACACGCTGCTGTCCTCGCAGAGCCGGCTGCAGGCCTTCAATGTGTGGGCAGTGCTCAGCTTCGTGCTGAACGGGTTGGTGTTCCTGCTCATCGGCCTGCAGCTGCCCATCATTACCGCGCAGCTCGGCAGCATCAGCCTGAGCAGCGCCATTGGCTACGGCCTGCTGATTTCGCTGGCCCTTATCGTGACGCGCCTGCTGTTTGCGCTGGGTACGGCGCAATTTACCCGGCTGGCCAGTCACTTCATCACCGTAGCCGACCCGAACCCCGGCTGGAAAGCGCCGCTGATTGTGGGGTGGGCGGGCATGCGCGGGGTGGTGTCCCTGGCCGCGGCGCTATCGGTGCCGCTGCTCACGCCGGCCGGGCAGCCGTTTCCGTACCGCAACCTGATTCTGTTCGTCACCTTCGTGGTCATCCTTGTCACGCTGGTTTTTCAGGGCCTGACGCTGCCCTGGCTGATTCGCAAGCTGCAACCGCAGGACCACAACGCGACTTTGTCGGAGCCGGAGCAGGAGCGCGTGATTCAGCAGCAGCTGACCCGGCAGGCGCTACAGTTCGTGGAGGAACGCTTCGGGCCCGACGGCGCCGCCAACGACTACCTGCACAACCTGCGGGCCCGCTTGCAGCTCGATATGACCATTTACGGGCAGGAGCACGCCGCCGACTCGGCCCCAGCGGAAAACGAGCTGACCCGCTTTCAGCGCCTGTATGTGGAGCTGCTGGCTGGCCAGCGGCAGTTGCTCCACGCCCTGAACCAGCAGCCGGACTACGACGAAGAGCTGATTCGGAAGTACCTGTCCTTAACGGATCTGGAGGAGCTGAAGCTGCGCGAGAAGCTGCCACAAGCCGCCGACGCGCCCTAGCTGCCCCAGCGGCGCCGCTTCTTGCCGGAGCTGACCAGCACTGTCGTTGCCACCTACGCTTCCGTGAACACCCCGGGCTGCTGATGCCGCTGGCCTTCCGCCGCGCGGCCGCCAGGGCCGTATAAGCGCCCTATGACACGACCCCACGTTATCTGCCACATGATGTCCTCGGTGGACGGCAAAATTCTCTCCGCCAACTGGAAGGACGAGGAGCTGACCAACACCTTCGCCGGGTATTTTGAGAAGTACCACGTCACATTCACCAGCCAGGCTTGGATGTGCGGGCGCATCACTATGGAGCGCGACTTTTCCGGCGGTGTGCAGCCCGAGCTGCAGCCGGCCCCGCACCCGATACCCCGCGAGCCGTTCATCGGCGACCCGAATGCTACTTCCTTCGCCGTGGCCGTGGATGCCCACGGCAAGCTGGGCTGGGACAGCAACCAGACGCACGGCGACCATATCATCGAGGTGCTGACGGAACAGGTCAGCGACGAGTACCTGCATTACCTGCAGCGCAAGCGCATTTCCTACCTGTTCGCGGGCCAGAGCGAGGTCGATTTCACCTCGGTGCTCGAGCAGCTGGCCGCGTTGTTCCCCATCCAGACGCTGATGCTGGAAGGCGGCGGCCACCTGAATGGCTCCTTACTCAACGCCGGGCTCATCGACGAGCTGAGCCTGCTCGTGCTACCCCTGGCCGACGGCACACCCAAGTCGCCGACTACTTTCGAAGTAAGCGAGTACCTGCCCAAAGGCCCGGCTACGCGGCTATACCTCACGAAGGTAGAGCAGCTCGACAACGACGTAATTTGGCTGAAGTACCGCTTCGAACGCTCCTAAAAGCATGGAGCCTGCACCGGCGTAAATAAGCGGCCCCGCTTCACCTGAGCGTGAAGCGGGGCCGCAGTTGGTTATGGTTTGGGCGCAGGCGGCTAGTTCAGCCACACCTCCGCGGCTATTTCGAAACGGTGCGGCGCAAAAGCGTTGTAGTAGGGGGCTTCGGCCTCAAAACCCAGCACGTGGATCAGCGGCATGCCTTCCAGGCGGCTCTGCACCATCCGCACGGGGTAAATTTTGCCTTCTTCGGGCCAGTCGCCGGCGTGGTTGGCCGGGCGGTTGCCGGCATCCACGCAGTACGCATAGTGCAGTACGGGCTCGTGGCGGGTGGCGTCGGCTAAACTCAGGTTGGCTACTTCTTTACTCATGATGGCAAGATAAGTCGCGACGGGAAAGATTGGTTCAGTGCCGCGGCGCTATTGTTTAGGAAAGCAGCTCCGTTATTTACTGGGTAGGCCCGTTGTCGACGCGGGCTTCCACGGTGGCCTGCGTTGCCTGCGGCACGGCCGAAAGCAGGTCGTAGCCAGTGGCTTGCTCGATGGCGTCGACGCTGGTGCGGTACGAGGCCCAGTTGCTGCTCACGTCGTTGTCGTTGGGCACGTCCACGGCAATGATGCGCGCTTCGCGGCCCACGCGCTGGGCGTCCTGCTCGCCCACGGGCAGGGCCACTATTACCTTCCAGTAGTGCGCGGGCACGGTTACGCGGCCGCGGTCGAGGGTCAGGGCGTAGCCGTTGGAGCCGGTGCCGCCCCGGCCGTACGAGCCGCACACGATGTAAAGCTCCTGCCCGTCTTCGACGAGGCTGCGGCAGTAGTCCTCCAGCCGGGCCCAGGTGCGCTGGTTGTGGTTGGGCGCCTGCGGGCCCATGTTGGTCATCAGAAAGGTGGCCGAGTTATCGGCCGCGGAGCGGGTGCGGTCGGCGGAAGGGCAGTGGTGGCCGCGGTCGAAGCCCGAGCCCACGTAGCTGCTGGCCTGCACTTGGTACCAGCCGGCAGGCAGCGCAGCGTCGGGGCGAAAGTCGTCTTGCCGGGCCGCATTGCCGAGCCAGTCGGGGCTCAGGTGCCACGCCACCCAGTTGGGCAGGCCCCGGTCGCGGTGGTACGACAGCGCGTACTGGGGCTTTTCCAGCAGGTAGTTGGTGGGCTTGGCGGCGTCGGTTGTCGCCCCGCTCGGGTTACCGAGCACGAGGTGCTCGTTGACGGCCGGAGCGGGTTGGGGTGATTCCTGGTCGGTGCAGGCGCTGAGCAGCAGGGCAGCCAGGCCGCAGGCGCGGAAACGGGTAAAAGCAACAGGCATGGTAGGAGGGGGCGCAGTAAGGCCCCAAAGGTCGGCATACGAGGGTAGCTGTGCGCTAGTAGCTATACTTGCGCCAACGAATGCACCAGCAAGTGGCAGAGTACATGGATTCTGCGTGTTTGTTCTTGCTAATAGTAAGTATATACACGTAGCGAATCGGCCATAAATGGAACTTGTGCTGGTACTAGATGGTATCTTTGCCGACTTAATATTTCCGCCGTCATTGCTCGCGCATGTCTGAATTGCTTTTTGACGTGAATCTGCAACAGTTGCCAGACGAGTTTCTGACGGGCGACTGGCGGGTGACCAACCGGGTGCTCAACCGCACCGACCCCGATAGTAGCCTGGCACAGGCTACGTGCCTGCGGCTGGAGCCAGGGCAGTTGCAGGTGCAGGCCGCGCAACAGGTGCAGAACGGGCAGTGGTCGGTGCAGCGCGACGCGTTGTTGCAGCGTCCGTACCTCGACATCCAGCTGGAAGACGAGCGTACCCGCGCCCTGATTACCCGCCTGCGGCGCTCGGCCGATGGGCAAACCAGCCAACTAAACCTGTATTTCCTGTCAGGAATGGAGGTACTGCTCACCCAGCCCTGAGCAGTGCCTTTTTTTGCCACTTCCATGTTGATGCCCGAAGAACCCAGCACCACGAGCTACGAACGCCTGCAGGCCGCCATCGAGGCGGCGGGCGTCGGTACGTGGGATCTTAACCCGCTCAGCGGCGAACTACAATGGTCGGCCCGCTGCAAGGAACTGTTTGGCCTGCCGGTTACGGCCGATGTGGACTACCCACGCTTTCTGGCCGGGCTGCACCCCGACGACCGCGCCCGCACCGACGCCGTGGTGCAACAGGCGCTGGACCCGCGCGGCTCCGGCAGCTACGACATCGAGTACCGCACGGTGACGCCCGAGGGGCAGGTGCGCTGGGTGCGCGCCACCGGCCGGGCTTCCTTTGATGCCGCGCGCACCCAGGCGCTGCGCTTCGTGGGTACCATCACCGATGTGAGCGACGCCAAGCGCCTCGACGCGGAGTACCGCTCCGTGGTGGAGCTGATTCCGCAGATGGTGTGGCTGACCGATCCGGAGGGCTTCCATACCTTCTTCAACCAGCGCTGGATTGATTACACGGGCTACACCGTGGCCCAAAGCCAGGGCACCGAAATGTGGAACAACCTACTGCACCCCGACGACCAGGCGCGGGCCCGGCAGATCTGGAGCCACTCGCTGGCCACCGGCGCCGACTACGAAATCGAGTACCGCTTCAAGAGCAAGGACGGGGGCTACCGCTGGTTTTTGGGCCTGGCCAAGCCCATCCGCGACGAGCAAGGGCAGATTGTGCAGTGGTTTGGCACCTGCACCGACATCGGCGAGCAGAAGCAGCTGCAGGAGCAGCTCGAACGCGCCTATTCGGATCTGGAAGCCAAGGTCATGTTCCGCACGCTGGAGCTGGAGCATGAGGTGCAGCAGCTGCGCCAGCAGCTGGCCGAACGCGGTTAAGCAGCCCGAGAACTTCACTGAGCAACGGCGCCCCGGCAGGGGCGCCGTTGTGGTTTCTGAGCTTATCATTGCCCGGGCGTGGCGAGTGGGCGCGCATGCAGCCATCTGTTATCGGCCTTGTCCGTAGACCAAGGCCCTATACCAACCATCTTACTCGGTTATGAAGCACATGCAACTTCGGTTCCTGGCCTTTTTGCCCTTGTTTGGGCTACTGCTGCTCGCGGGGCCGGCGGCGCGGGCCCAGCAGGTGCGCGTAGTGAAGCTGCCCGCCCTGCAGGAGCTGCTGCGCCGCTCCGGCGACACGACGTACGTGGTCAATTTCTGGGCGACGTGGTGCAAGCCCTGCATCGAGGAGCTGCCGAACTTCGAGCAGCTGCGCACCCGCTACGCCCGGCAAAACGTGCGGGTGGTGCTGGTCAGCCTGGATTTTCCCTCCAAGCTCGACGCCAAAGTTCGGCCCTTCGTGCAGCGCCAAGGACTGAAGTCGGCGGTGTGGCTGCTTAGCGAAACCGACCAGAACGCTTACATTGAGGCTATTGACCCAAAATGGACGGGCGCGCTGCCCTTTACCGTGGTGTACAACAACGCCCGCCAGCGACGACGCAGCTTCGAGCAGGCGCTGTCGGCGGCGGAGCTGGAAGCGGCCGTGCAGGCCGTGCGGGTACCGTAGTTTTTCTGTTTCACCCTTTTCCTTGCCAGCATGAAAAAGTCAATGCTTGCCCTGATTGCCCTGCTCGGGACGGTGCTCACCCTCAGCAGCGCGTTTCGGCCGGTGGCCGAAGGCGGCTACCAGGTGGGCGACAAAGTCGCGGACTTCAAGCTGAAGAACGTGGACGGTAAAACGGTGTCGTTGGCCGATAACGCTACCGCCAAAGGCTACATCGTGGTCTTTACCTGCAATACCTGCCCATACGCCCAGGCCTACGAGGACCGCATCATGGCCCTGCACCAGAAATACGCTGCCCAGGGCTACCCGGTAGTGGCCATCAATCCCAACGACCCGCAGGTGGCACCCGGCGACTCCTACGCGTCCATGCAGCAGCGGGCCAAGACCAAACGGTACGCCTTCCCGTACCTGCTCGACGAAAGCCAGGAGGTAGCCCACGCCTACGGCGCTACCCGCACGCCCCACGTGTACGTGCTGCAGCGCACCGGCGCTGATTTCAAGGTGGCCTACATCGGCGCCATCGACAACAACACCGAAGATGCCAAAGCCGCCACCCAACACTACGTGGACGACGCGCTGGCCCAGCTGATGAGCGGCAAGGCCGTGCAGACGACTTCTACCAAGGCCATCGGCTGCACCATCAAGTGGAAGAAAAAAGCGTAGCGGGTCTGCCGTCAGCTTAGTCTTAAAGGGGTTCTTCTTCCAAACGGGCAGATTTACACGCTAAACCATCGAGTCACCGGGATGGCGGCGGTGCAGCAGGTCGAGGTGGGCCGGGTTGGCAGAGTACTTACTGAACCGGTTGATGCACTCGTAGCGGCTGGGAGATAAGTATTCGAAGTGCGCTTCCTAACCGGCTAGCCTTCGGCCCGCAGCTGCTGGAGGACCTCCTGCATATATAGCATGGTTCAAAGCAGCACGCAGTTGGTGAGCAGCGTCAGGCACCGGGCCGCTTCGGTTTGGGCTTCCTGCTGCTTGCGGCGGATAATGCCTTCGCTGCCAAACCAGAGCCAGGCCCGCAGGGCGTACAGCTCTCGGTTCGATCGGCTGCGGGCCAGCAGCGCCAGGTGTTTCTGCCGGTTAGGGTGCAGCCCACTCACGTTCCAGCTCGCCACGCCGAGGCTGTCCAGGTAGCGAAGCTTGTCCAATGCAGTCATGATGGCGGCTGGATTGCTAACAGTAGTCGGCTGCACGTTGAAGGCAAAAATTAAGTCAACGGTCTTGTTTCCTATGGAATAAAAAAGGTAAAAAAGCAGCGGGGTTAATGCACGGAGAGCCGGTACTGGAGGGGCGAGACGGCGGCGTGCTGCTTAAAAAACTTGCTGAACGACTGGGAGTGCTCGAAGCCCAGGCGGTACGCCACTTCCCCGACCGAGAGGGCAGTAGTGGTGAGCAACTGTTTGGCGTGGTCGAGTAGTTTCTGCTGCACGTGCTGCCGGGCCGTGAGGCCCGTATGGGTGCGCAGCAGGTCACTGAGGTAGTTGGCCGACAGGTGCAGCCGCCCGGCTAGCTCCTCTATACTAGGTAGGCCATGCTGGGGGAGCTGGTCGCCGGCCACGTACTCGGCCAGCAGCTGCTCGAAGCGGCTCACCACATCGTGGCTGGCCGCCCGGCGCGTGAGGAACTGCCGGTGGTAAAACTGGTTGCAATAGGTCAGCAGCAGGTCGAGGTGCGCCACCAGCAGGTCCTGGGTAAAGGCCGTGATGGGCGCGGCCACCTCCCGGGCGAGGCGCTGCATCATGTCCAGCACCTGCTGCTGCTCGGCGGCCGAGAGGTGCAGGGCCTCGTTGGCCGCGTAGCCGAAAAAGCCGTACTCCGTGATTTTGCGGGCCAGGGGATACCCCTGGAGAAAATCCGGGTGCACGACCACCAGGCAGCCCTCCACCAGGACGGGTACGTCCGCCTCCAGGCGCACGGTCTGGTGCGGGGCGGTAAAAATCAGCACGCCCTCGTCGAAGTCGTAGTGCTGCTGGCCGTAGCGCAGCTGCCCCCCAGTCAGCTGCTTAAACGCAATGGTGTAGAAGCTGTAGGAAATGGTCTGTGCGGTGCGGGCCTGCATGGCCCGCAAGTCCACCACGCTGATGAGCGGGTGCGTGGGCTTGGGTACCTGCAGCGCCTGGTGCAGGGCCGAAATGGAGCGCAGATGGTGCAGCGGCGGGCGGTGCGGCTTCATGCGAAGAAGTAGAAAAGGGCCGCCGGCCCGCGCGGACCGGCGGCCAGTACCTGGCGCGAGCAGGATGCCCGACCAGCTGGGCGGCAAAAGTTAGGTTGGAAAATCGGTCGACACGGACAAGGCGTGCCACTGTTCGGCTTCCGCCAGGCGCTGGCGCAGCGCCTGCGTCACCGCCTGCACGGCATCCGAGCCGGCCAGAAAGCGCAGCGGCGGCTCCGCCTCGTCGGTGAGCCGAACGATGGCGGCGGCCAGCCGCTGCGGGTCCCCGGGCTGCTGCCCGCTGAGGTGGTCCACGTAATGCAGCGTCTGGCCCACGGTGGGGGCGTAGTCGGGCAGTACCGCTGGCGCCTTGCGGAGCGACTTGTTGCTGAGCAGCTCCGTGCGGAAGGTGCCCGGCTCCACCAGCGTCACCCGGATGCCCAGCGGCTGCACCTCCTGCTGCAGCGACTCGGTCAGGCCTTCCACGGCAAACTTGGACCCGCTGTAACTCGACGAGGCCGGCGCGCCGATGACGCCCTGCATGGAGGAGATATTGAGGATGTGCCCGGCCCGCTGGCGCCGCAAGTGGGGCAGCACCGCCCGCGTCACGTTGAGCAGCCCGAACACGTTGGTGTCAAACTGGCGGCGCACCTCGGCGTCCGTCGTGGTTTCCAGGGCCCCGAGCAGGGGGTAGCCGGCGTTGTTGACTACCACGTCGAGCCGGCCGTGCTGATCGATTACCTGCTGCACGGTGCGTTGCACATCGGCCTCGCTGGTCACGTCCAACCGCAGGGCGGTCAGGTGGGAAGTGCGGCCGAACGTGTCGGCGGCGGTTTCCGGGTGGCGGCTGGCGGCGACCACGTAGTCACCGGCGGCGAGGGCAGCCTTAACAATCTCAGCCCCGATGCCGCGGTTGGCACCGGTAATCAGCCATACTTTATTCATAAGAAGTGATGAGGTACGAAGGCAAAATTCCGCCGTTGTCGAGCGGGTTTTGTAGCTCAACGCGGGGAAGTTGTAGCCCGTTTACGGTTTTGAAAGAGCCCTACTTGGTCGAGCAGGGCCTACCGGTCCTGGCGTGCCCGAAGCAGTGCCAACCCACTAGCGCGAGCCGGCAGGCAAACACTCCTTCGCCAACCCGGCTCCCGCCGCCCGCTCCGCCATCCCGGTGACCCGATGGCTTGGCGTGTAAATCCGCCGTTTGTAAGAGGAACCCTTAAAGCGCTGGAACCGCCGTTTCGGCGCTTTTATTTGGCGCGCAGTGGCCTGCCACGCCCTGAAGCGTGGCGCCGCCGCCGTTGTGCTGTACCTTTGCGCTCCAGGAATTAACCGGCGTTCTGCGCTGTCTTTCGCATGATGAACAAGCTTTTCGCACTGCTGGTAACGGCCAGCCTCTTTACCGCCTGCAACAGCAAGCCCACCGGCGACGCCGCTACGCCCGCCGCGCCCACGGCTGCCACGGCCGATTCGGCCAAAATCGAGCAGCCCACCGACGAGGTGAGCCGCCCCAGCACCGAAGGCGGCACCGGTGACCAGACGAACACCGGCTCGACCACCTACGTGTGCCCCATGGGCTGCAAGGGCAGCGAAAGCACCAAGCCCGGCCAGTGCCCGGTGTGCGAGATGGACCTGGAAAAGAAAAGCTAGGCCACCGCAGAAGCAGAGGGCTCTGCACCCGCCGGGGGTGAAGGGTATGCCAACCCGCTCGGACAGAATGGGGTAAGTAAGCCAATAGCCGACAGGACATTGTGCCAATCGAAACCCCTTTGCCATGCACCCGCAAAACCAACAGCTCCTGGCCGCACTTAACGCCTGCGTCGCCGCCTGCGAACATTGCATTTCGTCCTGCCTGCAGGAAGACGACGTGAAAATGATGGTGCGCTGCATCAGCCTCGACCGGGACTGCGCTGATATCTGTGCCCTGACGGCCCGGCTGGTGGCGCGCGGCTCGGCCCATGCCGCGCACCTGATGCGCGAGTGCGCCGAAATCTGCCGGCTCTGCGCCGAGGAGTGCGCCCAACACCAGGACCAGCACTGCCAGGAGTGCGCCGAGGCCTGCCGCCGCTGTGCCGAAGCTTGCCGCCAGCAAGCTGCCGCTTAAGAGTTGCCCCAACGCCAACGGCCCCGATACCACACTTGGTACCGGGGCCGTTGGCGTTGGGCAAATGGCTATTGCCGATTGGTAAAGTTGGCGCAGTCCTGGGCCTCAGCGTTCCTCAAGAAACTCTCTCACCAATGTCCTGATAACTGCCTGGCGAGACACCGAAACTGCGCACAACCGGCCGATAAGGCCGCAGGCGGCCGTTAGTTGAAGTAGACCTGGTACTGGGCCACCACCGCGCTACGCGAGGAAGTACGGTTGGCCTTGAGCCCGTCCAGGGTGAAAATGGGGCGGTTTTGGTACGCCACCGTAAACTTGGAGGTGTGGCCCACCAGCAGCCAGTTCACGCCCACGTCGTAGTAGTTCATGGCGTCGTTGAGCCGTTCGTAGTTGGCGTGCTGCATGCTCACGTAGGGCATGAAGGTGGTCGAGCCCACGAGGTTGTCGGGCAGTTTGTAGCCCACCTGGCCGTAGAGCACATTGCCGGTGCCGTAGGCGGGCCAGCCGTTGCCCGAGCCGTTCAGGCTGTTGGCGGCCGAGCTGGCCAGGCCGTTGACGGGATTCAGCGGGGCCGTGTTGCGGATGTAATTGGGGCCGTAGTCGAGGTGGTAGTAGGCAGCGTAGGCGCTGATGGCCTGCCCCTTGTCCGCTGCCCCAATGGGTGCATCGTAGTACGCATCGACGGCGAATTGCTTGAGGGCCGTCTGCACCGTATCGGGGCTGCCGGCGTTGCGGTACCAGGTGGCTTTGGGCTGCAGAATGAAGCCGGCGCCGATGTTGAATACGCGCTTCTTGCCCAGGTACGTGCCCGCGTTGTAGGGCGTCAGGTTGCTTTCCTGGTCCAGAAACTGCCACTGCAGGTAGCCCTGGTACTGGGCCCGCGGTGCCAGCGACGAAAAGGAAGCAATGCCGACGGCGGGCGTGTTGGTGGCAATGAGCAGCGGCTTGCTGATGGCCAGGCGGTAATCCAGCTTGCTGAGCTTGCCCTTGGCGTACACGCTCAGCTTGCGCCCGAACTGGTCGTTGACGTCGTTGGTCGTTTCGGCTACCAGCGGTAGATCAAGGCCCAGGATGGAGCCCACCGACGAGGCCGTGAAGCGCGACAGGCCGTTCCAGGCGCCCAGCCCCGTGCCTAAGGAGAGCTTGTTTTTGACGACGGCGTATTCGCCCACGGCGTCGTGGAGGAAGAAGCCGACTTTGCGCTCGGAGTTGTAGCCGAAGTTGTTGATACCGATCTGCGAGTAAATGAACACGCGGTCGGTGAGCTGTCCGTAAAACTGGATGCGGAAGCGGCGAATGGCCGCGTCGAGCAAGTGGTCTTCGCTGCGGCCGTTGACGCGGGAGCCGGGGTTGAGTTGCTCGTAGCGCACCCAGGCCTGGTTAATCAGCGTGAGCTTGACGTAGTGGCTGGCGTCGGCGTTGAGGGGCAGCTTGCCCTCTTTGAGCGGCGTCACAGCGGCCGGAGCGGGCTGCTGCGGGGCCGGGGCGGCCTGCGCACCCTGGGTATCGGCGGGCGGCGGAGGGGTTTGGGAAGAGGACGGAGCCGGGGCCGCGGGCTGTACTTGGGCCTGGGCGCTGAGGAAGCCGGCTAGCAACGGGGCTAGGGCCGCAGCGCGCCACCAATTTTGCGACATGCAAGAGGGGGTTGGGGGAGAAAAAACACCGGCCGACGTCCTGCCACCGAAGTACCGAAGCACTAATCAGCAGCGAAGCACGGGCCGGGTAGATGAATGTTGGATGAGAAGCGCCGGCAAGGCGCTGCGCGGTGCAAAAATATTGTAAGTCGCGCCAGCCAATCCTGTACGCAAAGCTCGCCACCCGCGGCCTAGCTTTGCCGTACGAAAATCCATGCTGCCGGCACCCACAACAGCCGGCGCTATCAACTGCTTATGCAAACCCTGCGTTTTACCACCTCCATCAACTGCGGCAACTGCGTGCGTGCCGTCACGCCGGCGCTCAACGAGCTGGCCGGGGCCGGCAACTGGCAAGTGGATACGGCCGTGCCCGAAAAAGTCCTCACCGTGCAATCTGACAAGCTCACGCCCGAGCAAGTGGTAGCCGCCGTGCAGGAAGAAGGCTTCGAAATCACCGAAGCTTAAGTCGCTAAGCGGGTGGCATTCCACTGGAGCTGTCATCCCGAGGCGCTAGCAAAAGGACCTTATCACGCCGGAACGACTGTCGTTGTTACGACTCGTTCCAGCACGGTAAGGTCCTTCCGGCGTCGGGCTGGCGAAGAAGCACACAACGGCTCAGCGGTATTCCGGCTTTTCGGTAACGCGTTCAGCCGAATCGTTGGCGGGTTGTGACGCCGAGCTTTGCGGGTGGTGGCGCTTGTCCCACCAGATGTACGCCCCAAATAACAGCAGCCCCACGCCCGATACCCACAGCAGGCCCGTCTTGAGCCGGCCGCTGTCCTGGCCGAGGTAGGCTAGCAGGCCGATGAGCGGAATGATGGCCACAGCCGTCACGCCGATAAACTTCCAGTAGCCCATGCGCGCCACGCCGGCCACGAAGCTGATGGCGTCGTTGCTGACGACGGGCGTAAGCCGGGCCACGGCCACCGCCCCGATGCCGTAGCGCTCCACAAAACCAGCCACTTTCCGCTCGGCCTTCTCGCCCAGCAGCCGGATGATAAAGGCCTCGCCTAGGCTGTGCCCGATCCAGTAGCCCAGGCTGGAAGCCGTCAGTACGCCTACCCAGGCCAGCAACGAGCCCCACCACGGCCCGTAAGCCAGCACCGCCACCAGGATGAGCAGGGCGTTGTTGATGACGAACAGAAACATCTGCGCCACCATGGCCAGCACCAGTACTACCGGGCCCCAGTAGCCAAACTGCTCGACCCAGGCCGCCACTTGCTGCTGCTCGCCGCTGCGCAGCGCCGCCCAGGCTTGCTGTACCTGCTGCTGAAACGCCGGCCACAGGAAGTAGCAGGCGCCAAGCGTGCCAAGGATGCCGAGGGAAATGTAGAGCGGAAGGCGGGTGGTTTTCGATTGGGCCATAACGGACGAGTGAGGGAGAGTATAGGGTACGGCAACGCCACCCCGCAGTTTGCCGTTTGGGCACTCGGGGCCGCTGCTGACCCCGTTGCCGCCTATGTTCCGATTGTTGTTGGTGCTGCTGCTGGTTGCGCCGTTTTCTGCTTCTGCCTATTCCGTACTGACGCACCAGGCCAACGTGGACACCTGCTGGCGGCGCTGCATCCGGCCCATCATCGCCCAGCGCTACCCCGGCACCACCAACGAGCAGATGATCGAGGCGAAAAGCCACGCTTACGGGGGCTCCATCGTGCAGGACATGGGCTACTATCCGCTCGGCTCCAAGCTGTTTACCGACCTGACTCACTACGTGCGCTCCGGCGACTTCGTGCGCAACCTGCTGCTGGAAGCCCACGACCGCAACGAGTACGCCTTTGCCCTGGGCGCGCTGGCGCACTACGCCGCCGACATCAAAGGCCACTCCGAGGGCACCAACCGCGCCTTGGCCTCGGTATACCCCGAGCTGGCCGCCAAGTTTGGCGACGTGGTCACCTACAACGAAGCGCCCATTCAGCACACGCAGCTGGAGTTTGCCTTCGACGTGGTACAGCTGGCCGCCGGGCGCTACCGTTCCGATAATTACCACGATTTCATTGGGTTTCACGTCAGCAAATCCGTGCTGGAGCGCGCCTTTGTTAAGACCTACGGCATCGAGCTGAAGCAAGTCGTGGTGGACCTGGACCTGAGCGTGACCACCTTCCGCTTTGCCGTGAGCCAGTTGATTCCGACTGCGGCCCGCGCGGCTTGGCACGCCGAGCGCGACGAGATTCGCAAACTCTCGCCCCAGGCGCGCCGCCGCGACTACCTTTACCGGCACAACGAGCAGGCATTTCGCCGCGAGTACGGCACCTCCTACGACAAGCCCGGGCTGGGCGCCCGCCTCATGTCAAAGGCCATTAAGGTGCTGCCCAAGATCGGTCCGCTGCGGCCCTTTGCCTTCAAGGTGCCCACCCCAGAGGCCCAGCAGCTGTTTCGGCAAAGCTTCGCCGACGTCATCGTGAAGTACTGCGACTTGCTGGGCAGTGTGCAGCAAGCGGCCGCCGGCACGCCGCCCGCGCTGCCCAACTTTGATTTCGACACGGGCAAACCCACCAAAGTAGGGGAGTACGCCCTGGCCGACGAAACCTACGGGGAGTGGGTGCGCAAGCTGCACAACGACACGTTCGCCGCCGTGACCCCGCCGGTGCGCCAAAACATCCTGGCCTTCTTCGATGGCTCGGCCAAGCCGCCCAAGGACGAGGAGGAAAAAGAAAAGCGCCACCGCGAAAAAACCGAGGAGGCGCTGCAGCAACTGCGGGCTTTGAGCCTTCCGGGCGGCAACTAAGCGGCTTTAGGCCTGCAGCCAGCGCAGGGCCCGGGTTTCGTCGTCGAAAAAAGCCATCCAGAACGGCTGATCGGGGGCGGTGAGGTGCTGTACCTGTGCGGTGCGGGCGGCGTCGTTGCGCAGGGCGTAAAACTGGTCCGGCGTCATCAGGCAGGCTAGGCGCATAGGCTCGGCAAAGTAGGGGTAGAGGCTGGGCAAAAACTCCTGGTGCAACCACGCCGATTGCTCCGGCGGTGGGGGCAAGGGCCGGCTCCGCGAATCGATAAACCAGCGTGCCGCCAGCAGGCGTACGGCTAGCCCGTGCGCCTGCGCGTAGCCGTGCTTCAGCTCGCCCATGGTCAGGGCCCGCTGCCAGCGCAGGCGCAGCACGTCGGGCTCGGGGCCGTAGCGCAGGTCAAAGAATTCCGTAGCAGTGGGCATCATAAACCGGGGTTAGGAGCGAGAGAGCAGCCACTGCAGCGCCGGCCCCTCGTCGATGAACGTGGCCAGGCGGTAGGGTTGCGCGGCGCTCTGGGCCGAAGCGGTGGCCGTGCGCAGACCTGCGTCGCGGTTCAGCTCGTCGGCGCGCATGGGTGAGAGCAGGTAGGCCACGTGCAAGGTGCCGGGCGCCACGGCCGCGGCGGCATCGGGCAGCAGATGGTCAGCCACCCAGGCGGAAGAAGCCGCTTCCAGCTCCGTGCGGCGGCGCACGTCGATGAGCCAAAGAGCCGCGTGGTGGTGTTCGTTGAGCGCCAAAGCAGCCCGAAAACCTATCTGTAATTCGACAAAGGAAACCGGGCGCAGCCAGCGCACCGTCAGCACGCGCAGATCGGGGCGGTAACCCAAATCCAGAAAGTCGAATTCAGCGGTAGAGGCGGCAACACTCATTCGGCAAACATACAGCCTTAACCGCCTCATACCCAATTCTGCCGGTGGTTTCAGGCAGGATAAGCTGACTTCATGAGGCGAGACCCTGGCGCTGCTTTTCCAGAGGCTGCTTTGGGTGTGTTACCGCAGCGGTTGGCATAAGGCGAAATATTGGACGACGGCAAGGACCGGCAGCATCTGCATAAGAATCTGTGGCTGCGCGGCGGCTCTGTGAATCTTTATCTGCGGGAGTGGGTTTCGGGGCTGGTTTGCCGCCTATGTCATACTAATACACAATTTCATGACGCGTTTCTACCCCCGCGAGAAGCTCACGCAGTTAATTGTTGGTTTGGTAATGACGGCCAGCCCGGCCGTGGTGCCCGCCGCCCAGGCCCAGCGCATATGCGGCACGCCTTCGGCGGAAGAATGGCAGGCGCAGCTGAACCCGGCGCAGCAACAGGCGTACCAGCGGGCTGAAGCCCGGGCTGCGCAGCGCCAGCAGGAAGCAGCGGCCGGTACGGCGGCGCGCACTGCGGCGGGGGGCGTTACCATCCCGGTGGTGGTGCACGTGGTGTACAACACGGCCGCTCAAAACGTCACCGACGCCCAGATTCAGGCGCAGATTGACGTGCTCAACCGAGATTATTCGCGCACCAACCCTGACGCCGTCAACACGCCCGCCGCGTTTGCGGGGCGCACGGCGGCCGTGGGGGTGCAGTTCCGGCTGGCCGTGCGCGACCCGAAGGGCGCCGCTACGAACGGCATTGAGCGGCGCCAGACCACGGCCGCGTACTGGCTCGGTGACCGGGTGAAAATGAGCAGCTTTGGCGGGCTCGATGCGTGGCCGGCCGGGCAATACCTGAACCTATGGGTGTGCAACCTCGACGCGGGCATGCTCGGGTACGCCCAGCTGCCGGGCGGCGAGCCGGCTTTCGACGGCGTGGTGCTGCTGTACTCCACGCTGCCGGGCGGCGCGGCACCCTACAACCTGGGCCGCACCGCCACCCACGAGGTGGGCCACTGGCTGAATCTGAGCCACATCTTTCAGGGCGGCTGCCGCGGCACCGACAACGTAGACGACACGCCGCCGCAGAGCGCCGCCAACTACGGCTGCCCGACTTTCCCGCGCACTAGCTGCGGGGCCGCCGGCGCCAACGGCGACATGTTCATGAACTTCATGGACTACGTGGACGACGCCTGCATGAACAGCTTCACGGCCGGGCAGCGCCTGCGCGTGCAAACCCTGTTCGAGGCCAACGGCCTGCGCAGCAGCTTGCTTGCCTCGCCTGGACTCACGCCCGTAGCCACTCCGCTGCCCGTCACGCTGGTGGAGTTCGGCGCTACGGCGCGGGCCACCGCCGTGCAGCTGCACTGGACTACGGCCCAGGAGAAAAACAACGCCTACTTCGCCCTGGAGCGCGCCCACGACGGGCAGCACTTCGCCGAAGTAAGCCGGCTAACGGGCTCGGGCACCAGTTCCACCGCCCGCAGATACACGTACACCGACGCCACGCTGCCCGCCGCGGTTACGCTCTATTACCGCCTGCGCCAGGTCGACCTCGACGGCACCACCACGTATTCCGAAGTGCGGACCGTGAACCGCCCGGAGCAGCATGAGGCGTTCCAGGTGCTGCCGACCTTGGTAGCCGATGGGCAGCTGCGCTACACTGCCGCCGAAGCCGGGCAGCTGGAGTGCTGCAGCGTCTCGGGGCAGCGGGTGCTGCCGGCGGTGCAGCTGCCAGCCGGCACCGGCCAGCTCGACGTGCGCCACTTGCGCTCCGGCACGTACTTTGCCCGCCTCACGTCGCAGGCGGGCGTGCGCGTCAGCCGCTTTGTGGTGGAGTAATACCGCAGAGCATAGCCACTTCACATAAAATAAAAAAGGCCTTTGCTGCGCGGCAAAGGCCTTTTTTATTTTATGGGGTAGTCAGGTAAAACTCAGTTGCGCAGCCATTCCACCGCGGCGCCCTCGTCGCCAAACAGGCGCAGGCGGTAAGGCCGGGCGCCGTCCAGCCCGAACTGTAGCGTGTCGCGCTGCACGCCGTCCTGCTCGTACACGGCCATGCGCGTAGGCGAGGCCAGCACGCCGATGCGCAGCACCTGGAAGCTCAGCTGCCGGGCCGCGCGAGGAAAGAAGTCGTGCGTGGTCCACTCGGCTAGCTCCGGCGTCAGCTCTTCGCGCCGCCGCACATCCAGCAGCCAATGGGCCGTGCGCTGGGCTTCGGCCGTGTTCAGTACCGCTTCAAAGTCGGCCTGCAACTGCACAAATGGCGCGTCGGCTGGCCAGCGCACAACAAGCACATCTAAATCGGGCCGGTACTGGATAGAGCAGGTGGGGGCAAGCATATGCGGACAAGTTAGCCGCTCGGCCGTGAAATTAGGTATTCCAGGTGCCGAAAAACCGCTCAGCTTGCCGCAGGAGCGGGGCAGGTAACTATATTTTCAATTAGGCGCGGGAAAGGTGGCCGGGGCACAATCAGCCCCGTACACAAGCGCGGGCATGGCGGAACGCACCGGTCCGGGCAGCCCTACTGTGGAGTTGCCCTTCAGCATCGGGGCAAGGGGATGAGTAGCAAACGGTCGTTGGAGTACGCGTGCAGTAACCTTCGCCAGCTACTCTCCCAAGCCGAGCTGCCCGTTGAGGACTCGCTGCGCCCGCAGCACCGTACCAAAACCGTATTTCGGAGCTTACGGCCTTACCAGCCCACTACCTGCGGCAGCAGCTGACGGACAAGGATTCCGTGTATTTCGAGGCGTACCTGCTCGGGCGCTTACTCGCCGAAATCGAAGTGTACGCGGGCGCCGCCACCGCCAACCCCGCCACAGTGTACCTGCGCCTGCTCGACGGCGGCCAGTACGTGCAGCAGCAGGAAATGGCGCATGAGGCCGTCGAAGCCTGGCTGGCCGAGCATTTCGCCGGGCGAAATGCCGCTGCCGATTAGCCCATTGCGGCCGCTATTGGCTCTCAATCCCACGCTTGTTCCCCCTTAAGGCCATGATGTCTATTCCCGATGCCAATCTTTCGCTGGGCGAAGCCGTGGCTATTGCGCCCTTTATTGACTACGCGCGCTGCATCGATGCCAGCGGCCGCCCGCACGACCACGTTGGCGACTGGCTGGTTGAAGGCAAAGTGTACGCCGTGCGCGTGGTGCAAAACCCGCGGCAGGGCTATACCCTGGTGTACGTGCTCCTGCTGACGGCCGAGGCGCCTTACTTCAACTCGTTTGCGCCCCACCGGTTCCGGATGCTGTGCTCTACCTGGCTCAACTAGGCCCAAGCCTTCACCCTTTTGAACAGCTTACCGGTTAAGTTCCGCCCGGAGCCTCGCCCACGGCTGGTTTTGCGTCGAGCCGCGCTTCGGCTCCAACCACTTACGCTGCTTTGCCGCAGTTCTACGATGTCACACGCCGCTTTCACCGCCCTAGGATTCAACCGACTCTCCGAGGCAAAACCCCAACCGCACGTGTTTTTTGATACCTGGCTCTACCAGCACGACCACACGGCGCAGGATGGCTCGGGCTTGTTTCTGTCGTTGCCCTTCGGCATTCCGCGCTGGCGCCTCAGCCTGCTGCCCTGGCCCATTGCGCAGCAGGACATCATCAACGACCTGGCGGTAAACGATACCGCGTCGTTGGCGCAAGCCGTCGATACGTTCTTCGTGGCGCACGGCGGCCTCGGAGCCAGCGTCCCCATGACAGTGCGCAGCCGGCCCGAGGGGTATCCGCGCGGCGTTACCCGCTAAGGACAGACGTTGTGCGCCCCAGGAGTTACTGCCGCGGCTGAACTACCCAACGCCGCCTAAAAAGCCCGGCCCCGCATCGGACGATGCGGGGCCGGGCTTTTTAAGTCGGAGAAGTTACTTCGTGTTGGGCGCGGCTTGCACCAGTTGGCCGCTGAGCTGCCGCAGCACGGTTTCGGCCTGTTTGGCGTTGAAGCGGGCGTCGAGCAGGCGGTTTTCGGCGTCCAGCTGGTTGCGCTGCGCCTCGCGCAGGGCCAGCTGCGTGAGCAGGCCCAGGCGGTAGCGCTCCAGCGTGATGGCCACGTTCTGGCGGGCCAGCTGAATGTTGGCTTCTTCAAGATCCAGCAGTTGCAGGCGGTTTTGGTACTGCAGGTAAGCCTGCTCTGCCTGGGTGTTCAGGTCGAGCTGGGTCTGATCCAGCTGCAGCTTGCTCCGCTCGATGTTGACGCGCGCATTCTGCTCCAGGCGGCGGCGGTTGAAGCCGTCGAAAATCGGTACCGAGGCCACTACGCCATAATTGGGGCCGTACACGCGGTTGGTGTTCGTCGCCAGCGAGGAGCCCTGCGGCGTGTTGATAAAGGCCGCGTTGTTGATGTTACGGTTGAGGTTGTAACCGCCCACTATGTCTACCTGCGGCAGGCGCGTGGCTGCCACGGCCCGGCGTTCCAAGCTAGCCACGTCCACCCCTAGCCGCGCCTGTTGCAGCACCGGGTTGCGCTGCTGAATGCCCGCCGCCACCTGCTGCTTATCCAGCGTACGCATGACTACGATGGAGTCGGAGGGGCTCATGTCGATGCCCGGGGCACGGCCCAGCAGGTTGTTCAGGTTGGCCTTGGCCGTGGCTAGGGCTTCCTGCTGCTGAATGAGCAGGGCGCGGTCGGCATTGAAGTCCACCTGCGCCGTGAGCAGTTCTACCTTGGCCGTCACGCCCACCTCTACCTGCGCCTGTGTCAGGTCGATACGCGCCTGACCTACTTTCAGGGCTTCTTCGAAGGCGCGAATCTTGCCCCGCTCGCGCACTACCGTAAAATAAGCATCTGTGATGTTGGCCACGGCCTGCTCCACGGTGGCGCGCGTCACCTGCTGCTGCTGCTGATCCAGGGTGCGCAGCCGGTCGTAGGCAATGAACATGCCCAGCCCGTCGAAGATGGTCCAGTTCAGCCCCACGCCAACGCCTAGGGCATTGGCCTTGCCACCGTTGACGAGGCGCGGCTCGGTGTTGTTGAGCTGCTGGCGCGAGTAGTTGATGTTGAACGTGCGCGAGAGGTTGCCGTTCACGGTGGGCAGCTGCCCGGCGTTGCCGCGCGTGACGTTGTTGCGCACGATTTCCTCGTCGCGCTGCGCGATGCGGATGCCGTAGTTATTCTCCAGCCCAAGGCGGATGGCCTCTTCCAGGCTCAGTGGCGTGCCGGGCGCCACGGTCTGGGGCTGGGCCAGCTGATTGCCGGGGTTGGGCACGGGCGGCGTGGTGGGCTGCTGTGCCGCCGCGACCAGCGGTAGCAGCAGGGCCACGGCAGGTAGGAAGGAGCGGAAGGAGAAGATACGAGAAGGAAAAAACATTCGGGGAAGCTTGCGGGGGCTAAGCTATAAATGAAGCTAAAACGCACTGGCCGCCTCCGCGGAGGCGGCCAGTGCGAACAGAGTTATCGGGCCAGCGCGGGCTGTGCCGGCTCGGCGTGCTTGCTGGTGTCTTCCGTGGGCTCGGGCTTGGCCTGGCCGTGCTTTTTCTTGGCCGTGGCGAAGTACGAGTACATCACCGGCACGATGTAAAGCGTGAGGCCCGTAGCAAATACCAGACCGCCCACCACGCCGATACCCATGGCGCGGCGGCTCAGCGCGCCGGCGCCGGTAGCAATGGCAATGGGCATGATACCCAGGATGGCGCACAGCGAGGTCATCAGAATGGGACGGAAACGCGTAGCGGCGGCTTCTACCAGGGCCTCCAGGTAGTGCACGCCCTGCTCGGCGCGCTGGTTGGCAAATTCCACGATAAGGATACCGTTTTTCGTCACCAGGCCAATGAGCATGATGATGCCGATCTGCGAGAAGATGTTCAGCGTCTGGTTGAAGTACCACAAGCTCAGCAGCGCCCCGGCCAGGGCCAGCGGCACCGTCACCATGATGATGGCCGGGTCCTTGAAGCTTTCAAACTGGGCCGCCAGCGTGAGGTAAATCAACAGCAGGGCCAGGCCGAAGGCAAACACCAGCGAGGAGGAGCTTTCCTGGAAGTCGCGTGAGGTACCGGCCAGCTCGGTGCTGTACGTGTCGTCGAGCATCTTGTCGGCAATGGCCTGCATGGCGGCAATACCGTCGCCCACCGTCTTGCCCTTGGCCAAAGAGGCCGAGAACGTGGCCGCGTTGTAGCGGTTGAAGCGGTAGAGCTGCGGGGGCGTGCTGCTTTCTACCAGGCGCACCACGTTATCCAGCTGCACCTGCTCGCCGCGGTTGTTTTTCACCGAGAGCAGGCGCACGTCCAGCGGCTGGTTGCGGTTTTCGCGCGCTACCTGGCCGATGATCTGGTACTGCTTGCCTTCGCGCAGGAAGTAGCCGTAGCGCTGGCCCGAGAGGCCGGCTTGCAGCGTCTGCGAAATATCCTGCACCGATACACCCAGCGTCTGGGCCTTGTCGCGGTCGATGATGACGCGCAGCTCGGGCTTGTTGAACTTCAGGTTCACGTCGGCGAACTGGAAGGTCGGGTCGGCCTGCGCGGCGGCCAGAAACTTGGGCACGATCTGGCGGAGCTTCTCAAAGTCCTGGTTTTGCACCACGAACTGTACCGGGAGGCCCCCGCCGCCCCCGCCCCCGCCGCCACCCGAACCAATACTCTGGTCCTGCGACACCGAGGCGCGGGCTGCCGAAAACTTCTTCACCATGCCGCTCAGCTTATCCGACAGCTGCTGCTGGGAAACCTGCCGCTCGTCGGGGTCGGTGAGCAGCACCCGGACGATGCCGGAATTGGCGCCCGAGCCCGAGCCCGGCGAGGTAACGGCAAACACGCTGCTCATGGCCCCGCTGGCCGAGTCCATGGCCGCCTCCTGCATCTGGTTCATGTAGGCGTCCATAAACTCAAACGACGAGCCCTCTGGCGCCGTGGCGCTGATATTGACGCGCGAACGGTCCTCAATGGGAGCCAGCTCCGAGGGAATGGCCTTCACGAAGAAGAAAATGCCGCCGACCGTGGCCACCACCATCAGCCAGGCCCAGATGCGGCGCTGCAGAAAGGCCTCCAGGCTGTGCTTGTAGCCGTTGGTAAGCTTTTCAAAGAAGGGCTCCGTTTTGCGGTAAAACCAGTTGTGCGTCTCCTGCCGCTTCAGCAGCCGCGACGACATCATGGGCGTCAAGGTCAGGGATACGAAGGCCGAAATCAGCACCGAACCGGCCACCACAATGCCAAACTCGCGGAACAGGCGCCCGGTGATACCCGACAGGAACACCACCGGCAGAAACACCGCCGCCAGCACGATGGTGGTGGAGACAATGGCGAAGAAGATTTCGTTGGAGCCCTTGTGCGCGGCTTCCAGCGGCTCTTCGCCCGCTTCGATGCGGGAGTAGATGTTTTCCAGCACCACGATGGCGTCGTCGACCACCAGACCGATGGCCAGCACGATGGCCAGGGTCGTGAGCACGTTCACCGAGAAATTGAGCAGGTACATCACGAAGAAGATACCCACCAGCGACACCGGAATGGCCACCATTGGAATGATGGTGGAGCGCCAGTCGCGCAGGAACAGGAAGATGATGACCACCACGAGCACGAAGGCTTCGAAGATGGTGTGCTTCACCTCGTTGAGCGACTTGCGCACAAACTGCGAGTTATCGAAGCCCGGGGTAATTTTCAGGTCCTTGGGCAGGTCGGTGCGCAGCTGCTCCAGGCGCTTGTTGAAGGCGTCGGCAATTTCAATCTGGTTGGAGCCCGGCTGCGGAATGACGGCCACGCCCACCTGCGGCTGCCCGTTCACGCGGAACAGCGTCTGGTCGTTTTCGGGGTAGAGCTCGGCCCGGCCCACGTCGGAGAGGCGAATCAGGGACACCGAGTCGCGGCGCAGGATGAGGTTGTTGAAGTCCTGCTCGGTGCTCAGGCGGCCCATGGTGCGCAGCGTGAGCTGGGTGTTCTGGCCCTGTACCGAGCCCGAGGGCAGCTCCACGTTTTCGCGCGTCAGCGCCTGCTGCACTTCCGAAGGCGATACGCGCAGGGCCGTGAGCTTCACCGGGTCGAGCCACAGGCGCATGGAGTAGCGCCGCTCACCGAAGATGCGCACCTCCGACACGCCCGGAATCGTCTGAATGCGTTCCTTAAGCACGTTCACGGCGTAGTCAGTCAGCTCCAGCAGGCTGCGCTTGTCGGAGCTGAGGTACACCATCATGATGGGGTTGGAGTCGGCGTTGGCCTTGGTGACGGTAGGCGGGTCCATGTCGCGGGGCAGGCGGCCCTGGGCACTCGATACCTTGTCGCGCACGTCGTTGGCGGCCGTTTCCAAGTCGGCTTCCAGGTCAAACTCGACGGTGATGCTGGCCCGGCCGTCGCGCGAAGTCGACGTCAGGTTTTTGATGCCGGCAATACCGTTGATGCCTTCTTCCAGCGGCTCGGTCACCTGCGACTGGATGACGTCGGCCGAGGCCCCGGTGTAGGAGCCCTGCACGGTGATGATGGGCGGGTCGACGCTGGGGTACTCGCGCACCGAGAGGTAGCGGTAGCCAATCACGCCGAACAGCACGATGACCACGCTCATCACGATGGCCAATACGGGCCGGTCGATACTGGTGGAGGATATACTCATAGCAGCAGACTGCGGTAGGTTCTAGGAAAAAACGGCGGGGCAGCGGCCACGCCGACGAACGGAAAGCTCAGGAGGAAAGATTAACTGCCGAGCAGCTTCACAAAGCGCTTGGACTGTTCTTCGTAGCCCTCCCGCCGGTAAAATCGGTGCGCGGCCTCGCGCTGGAAACCACTGGTTATTTCGATGCGCCCGCAGCCCCACTGCCGCAGCACTTGCTCGGCGGCCTGCAGCAGGCGGCGCCCCAGGCCCTGGCTGCGCAGCTCCTCGGCCACCACCAGCGTCACCACGCGCCCATCGGGGGCGCGGTGCAGGAAGGGCATCCGATGCAAGTGCGCATAGCCCGCTACCCGGCCCTGCAGCTCCGCCACCAGCACCTGGTCGCCGGCGGCAGTGAGGTTGCTCAGGTGGCGGCTCAGCACAGCGGCGTCGGTGGGGTAGCCGACCAAGGATATCAGTCCGGCCAGCGCCGCGGCATCAGCCAGCGTGGCGGACCGAAAAGTCACTTCGCTAACGGCAGCAGGAGCGGGAGCGTTCATCAATCAGTAATTGGGAAACGGGCGGCGCCGGGCGCCAGCCGATTTATATGCTGCCTTTTTGGATCTTCACCTTGTCGCCGGGTTTAACCTGCAGAATGCCGGTGCGCAGAATCGTGTCGCCCTGAGCCAAGCCCTCCGTAATCTGAATCAGGCTTTCCGAGCGGATACCAATCTTGACCGGCTGGCGCTCGGCCTTGCCGCCCTGCACCTTGTATACCATGTAGCCCGAGGCCTCCGGCGACACCGACTCGCTCGGAATCTGGATGGCCTCATCTACCTGCCCGATCTGCAGGTTTACCCGCACGAAGGCGCCGGGCTGCAGCTCCTTCTGGGCGTTGGGGTAAGTGGCCCGCACCGACAGCGTGCGCGAGGCCGGATCAATCTGCGGGTTGATGGCGTAGACCCTGGCGTTGTATTTCTTATTGGATGCTTCGTCGAGCACCTGTACCTGGTCGCCCACTTTCACAGCGTTGGCGTAGCGGCCGGGCACGGCAAAGTCCACCTTCACCGGCGACACCCGCGACAGGGTCGTAATGGGCGAGTTCGGCGACACGTAAGCGCCTACCGACACCGAGCGCAGCCCGACCACCCCGCTGAACGGGGCCCGCACGTAGGCCTTGGCCAGCTGGGCCTGCACCAGGCGCAGGTCCGATTGCGCCGTGAGCAGCTGGTTGTTGGACTGCTCGTATTCCTGAGCGCTGATGTACTCCTTTTCGAGCAGGGTGCGCTGGCGCTTCTCCTGGTCTGAGTACAGCTTGATGTTGTAGCGCAGCTTCTGCAGCTGGGCCTGAATTTCGTCGGCGTTGATGGTCAGCAGGAGCTGGCCCTTGCTCACCGGCTGGCCCTCCTTGAAGTTGATGCTGGTGATGCGCCCGTTGATTTCACTGCGTACGGTCACCTGCTCATCGGCCAGCACCGAGCCGGTGGCGGCTACCGCGTCGGTGAGCTTGGTGGGCTGCACCACATATACCTGCACGGGCACGGGGCCTCCGCCGCGGCCACCCGGGCCGCCTTTGCCACCGCCGGCGGCTCCTTTACCGCCCCCGCCGCCTTTGCCGCCTTCGGCCGATTGGGAGGGGAAATACTTAATCTTGACGAAGGCCAGGGCCGCTACCACGGCCGCGGCCAGCAGCCACCAGCGCCACGCCCCACCGCCGCGGGGCTCTTCGTAGTTAGGTTCGCGGTGAACGTGGGGGGCGTCAGTCAACGGCTCGGTTTGGGGCATGATGGTGAAACGGGATAAGGCAAAAAGCATCGGTCCCGCCACCCTGGGCAGGACCGACTACAACAGCAGCCGACCAGCAGAAAGTTTACCCAATGCCTGCCGGCGCACGGTCAAGTCCTACAGACCCAAAAAAAGCCTGCGCGTTGCAGGCTTTTTCGGGAAAAAGTAGGCCGGCGGTCTGCCGGGAGGGTACGTACTACATGGCCCGTTGGTTGATAAAGCCTTTGGCCAGGTCATTGAGCTTGGTGTCAGTGAGTTGCTCTTCCTGCAGCGTTTGCGAGAGCAGCGCGGCTGCTTCGGCGTGGCCGAGGCGCTCCGCAAAGTGGCGGGCCGTGCCGTAGCCCGAAATTTCGTAGTGCTCGATGCGCTGCGAGGCCGCAATCAGGGCGGCGTCTTTCACTTCTTCCGTGGCGTCTTCGCTCAGGGTTTCCTTGCCCTCGGCTACCAGGCCCTGCATAGCCTTGCAGGTGTGGCCGCCCAGGTCCAGGTTCAGGCTGCGGCCGATCTGCTCCAGGCGCGACACCTGATCCTGCGTTTCCTGCAGGTGCGTCTCAAAAGCCTGCCGCAGGCGCGGGTCGCTGGCTTCCTGAGCCATCATGGGCAGGGCTTTCACCAGCTGGGTTTCGGCGCTGTACAGGTCCTTCAGCTGCTCGGCAAACAGGTCTTCCAGTGAATTAAGTTTTCCTTCGAAGAAGCTCATGGTGATGGAGTGTTTTGGTGGGAAATGGAGGATAGGTTAAGTGCGGCAATGGGACCTGTGTACGCTGCGCCAGAGCGCAGGGTTGAAAGCGACGAGCTTGGAAAGGAGAGTGGATGGACAGAAAAGGTGCGTCGTCCTGAGGCGCAGCCGAAGGACCTGGCCACGCGGGCATGAGCCGCCCCGACGATTATCGTTCCAGCGTGGCCAGGTCCTTCGCTGCGCTCCGGATGACATATCTCATCTGCTCAGTTGCTCCTGCGCCCACCCATTCGTCCTCTGATTGCGTACCTTGCGGGTTGCATGGCCCCTCGTAGTCCCCGTCGTACCGCTGCTCCGCTGCTTCCGCTGGCGCCCGTGCCTCTGGCCGAGCTGCTGCGCCGCGTGCGCGACGTGCTCACGCTCACCTTCGACGATGCCTACTGGGTAACGGCCGAAATTGCCGAGCTGACCTTGCCGCGCTTTGGCGCCGGGCACTGCTACCTCACCCTCACTGACCCTGCAGCCGGCCCCGGCGGCACCGAAATGCGTACCCAGGCGCGGGCTACCATTTGGCGTAACCGCTACGAAGTGCTGGCCCCGCATTTCGAGGAGCAAACCGGCCAGGAGCTGCGCGCCGGCATGCGCGTGCTGGCCCGCTGCCAGGTGCGCTTCCACGAGCAGTACGGTCTTAGCCTCGACATCATCGCGCTGGATGCCTCCTACACGGTAGGGGCCCTGGCGCGGCAGCGGGCCGAAACCATAGCCCGCCTGAAGGAGCGCGACCTGCTGGAGCGCAACAAGCGCCTGCCGCTGGCCCTGGCGCCGCAGCGCCTCGCCGTTATTTCCTCGGCCACGGCCGCCGGCTGGCAGGACTTTGTGCGGCAGCTGGAAGAAGCACCTTACGCCTTCGAAGTGGCGCTGTTCCCGGCCCAGATGCAGGGGCAGGAGGCCCCGGGCAGCATCCTCGCGGCCCTGGACATGATCCGGCGGCAGCGCCGCGCCTTCGACGCGGTGGTCATTATTCGCGGCGGCGGCTCCCGCACCGATCTGCTGTGCTTCGACGATTTTGGCCTGGCCGCGGCCATCGGGGCCTTTCCCTTGCCCGTACTCACCGGCATTGGGCACGACCGTGACGAAGCCGTAGTCGACCTCACGGCCCACACGTCCCTGAAAACGCCCACCGCCGCGGCCATTTTCCTGGTCGAGCGGCTGGCCCGGCTCGAAGCTGCTTTCGACGGTTACGGCGTGCGTATCCACGAGCTTTGCCTGCAGCAGCTGGCCAACTACGGCGCCGGCCTGGAGCGCCTGGGGCGGCAGCTGGTGCAGGCCAGCCAAAGCCGACTTACGGCCGAGAAAAGCGCGTTGCAGCAGCGCCTGCGCCGCGCCACCGAGGAGCCCCGGCAAGCCTTGCACCGCGAAGCCCGCCAGCTCACAACGCGCCGCCACCAGCTGGAACGCGCCGCCCGGCAGGCCGCTACCCGGCAGCGCCAGCACGTGCGGCACCTGGGGCGTACATTACTGCGGCGCTTCCGGCAGCTGCACCAGCGCCGCCGCGAGGCCTTGTTGCGCCAGCGCTACGAGCTGGAAGTGGCCACCGTGCGCGCCACCGCCCGCCACGCCCTGGCACTGGCCGCCGCTATCACCCGGCACGCCGCCCTCGACCCCGTGTTGCTCGGCCAGCGCGGCTACGTGCGCACCGACAGCCTGCAGCCGCTCGCGCCCGATTCTCCCGCCGGCACCGTGTTGGTGATTCAGCTACCGGAGGGCCCGCTGCCCGTGCAGGTTATCAACCCCGCTGCGCCGCGCCTTCCTTTCTAACCGCAGCAGACCGGCGCCGACTGCGCTTGCTTATTACTGATATTACCCTGATGCCTGACCACCAACCCGCCGACCGCACCTACCGCGACGCCATTGCCGAACTCGAAACCCTGCTGCGCCGCCTCGAAACCGAAAGCGTAGACGTGGACGACCTCACTGCCAGCGCCCAGCGCGCCGCCGAGCTCATCCGCTTCTGCAAGCAGCGCCTGCGCACGGCCGAAGCCACCCTGGACCGCGTCTTCGATGCTCTTGACGACGAAGACGAGCAGGAAGACGCCGGCAATGAGCTTGGCTAAGCGGTAGCTACTCCTCAAGCGACACCCTTATTGGGCTGATGGACCTGACCGGGCTAGTTTTCACGACCCTGGGCATCTGGACGTATCCACGCCCCAGGTTGCGGAGGCCAAGCCACCTTTTGGCGCGCCAGCGTGACGTGTACACGTCTTATTACAAGGCCTGAGCACCAGCAGCCCGGTAGTTACTCGGCATGTATACCTATTGCCTGTTTACCAATATTTTATGTCAAAACGGAGGCAAATACATAAAGACAGGGTGTTGGCAATGGTTAATATTGGATAATACAATTATATATTTGAAGGTCCAAGCTATTGGGCGCCCACTAATTCAGTCTCACCTTTTCTTAACATCTACTAGTATGCCATTTGATGGTTCTGAAGGCGGCGAAATCACGCTGCAGGAAGCTGTTGCCATGACCACGCGCTACCGCGACGCCAATCTAAACCCGGTTAAGTGTGGGTTTATGGGCAAGGACATCATCAATCAGCTGCTAGACCAGCCCGGTGCTATGGGCCTGCGAATCTATTTCGCGCTCAACGAAGCCCAGCAGATGACGGTGGTCCTGGTAGGGGCCACCAACGAAGGTCAGGACATGCTGGACCTGATTGCCGATCGGGCCGAACCCTGCCCTTCGAATTGCCCAAGTGACAGCCCGTTGTGCTAGATTGCGGCTGCCTAGAAGGCAAGCAACCCAGAAGTCCAGTTTATGCCAGTTGAGTGGTGGCTGCGCCGGGTGCAGCATGTGATGGCAGAAATGACCAACTACGGCGTGCTGGTGCCCTTTCTGATAGGGCTCTGGTACTGGCGTCGGCTGGATGCGGCGGCGCGCATTATCGTGCTGTACTTCGGCTTTTGGTCGGTAGAAGGGTTCGTCAATCTGTGGAGCGTCCACGTATTGCGTACCAATATTTACCTGTACCACGTCACCGTTCTGGTCGAAACCTGGCTGCTAGGCTGGGCCTATTACGTCGTGCTGCGCAGCGAATTCATTCGGCGCCTCATGCTGCCCCTCGGGTTGGCTTTCACTGTGGTCTGCCTGCTTGATGCCTTTGTGTGGTCAGGGTTATCGCACTTCAACACCTACGCCCGCACGGTGCAGGTAGTGCTGCTGCTGGCCCTGATTCTGCTTTACTTTGAGCAGTGGCTACAGGATTTGCGCGTGCAGCCCTGGGCCGACTTCATGTTCGTCGTGAGCGTGGCACAAGCCATTTATTATACGGGCTCCTTCATGCCTTACCTGTTGCAGGGCACCACTCAAAACCGGGCGGTATCCGATGCCATCAGCGGGATGATTATCGCAACCACGTATTTGATAACAATGATGATGATGACGTGGGCGCTGTGGCGCGAGGCCCGCTCGCCCGCAAATGACATGTCGCGTCTGGCCTAGCTGGCCGGCGTATTCGCCAATAAGCATATTTCTGGTGCTAAGTAGCTTGAAATATAGTACCTTGGTTAAATTTTTTGATTGTTTTTAGGCCCGGCGGACGAACCTGCCCATGACTGCCATTCTCAAGTCCTTACTGCTCGTTACGCCCGTGCTGCTGCTGCTGGCCCTGAGTATCGTGGCCTTCGTGCTGCGCTACCAGCGGCGCTTGTTGCAGCAGCAGGAGGAACTGCGGCGGGAGCGGGAGCAGGCCCAGTCACAGGCCCTGGAAGCCGCCCTGCTGGCCCAGGAAGAAGAGCGCCGCCGCATTGCCGGCGACCTGCACGACGCGGTGGGTACCATGCTCTCCATCGTGAAGCTGCACCTGAGCGGCTTACCCGAATCGGCCACGACGGTGGAAATGACGGCCATGCTGGACCAGGCCATTTCCGAGGTGCGGCGCATCTCGCGCAACCTGCTGCCGGCCGTGCTGCAAAAGTTCGGGCTTTCCTTCGCCATCGAGGCATTGGGTAGGGCCGTGCCGGAGGGCGGGCCGCGCGTGCTCATTCAGCAGCTCGGCGAACAGCGGCGCCTGCCCCCACATCATGAGTTGGCCGTGTACCGCGTAGTGCAGGAGTTGCTCGGCAACGGGCTTAAGCACGCCCAGGCCCGCGAAATCAGCGTGCGCCTGGAGTTTGGCGAAAATCGTCTGTCCATTGATTACGCCGACGACGGGGTGGGCTACGACCAAGCTGCCATCGAAGCCATGGCTACACCCGACACCCGCACGGGCCTGGGCCTGACCAACCTGCGCAGCCGCGTGGCTGTGCTGCGCGGGATGCTACGCCACGAATCGGCCCCGGGAGCCGGTACCCGCGTCTGGATTTCCTTTCCCGCTGCTTACCTTCCTACTACTCAATCTGCCGGCGCTGCAGCGGCACCGGTTACTGTCTCGTTAGCCCCATGAGTGCTGCTCCTCGTATTCGCCTGGCCATTGCCGACGACCACATCCTCTTCCGAAAGGGCCTGCGCGCCTTGCTCACGGGGTTCGAAGAAATCGAAGTTATCTTCGAAGCCGGTGACGGGCAGGACCTGCTGGAGCGCCTCGACAGCGCCTCCACGCGCCCCGACGTGGTGCTGATGGACCTGCAGATGCCCGTGCTCGACGGCCTGCAGACCACGCGGCTGCTGCGCGTGCAGTACCCGCAAGTGCGCATCATCATCATTTCCATGCACGACGAGCCGGAGTTAGTGGACAGCCTGAAAGCCGAAGGCGCTTTCGGTTACCTGCTGAAAAATGCCAGCCCCGAGGAAATGCGCCGGCTGATCTACGCGGCCGCCGGGCGCAAAGTAGCCGCCGCGGTTTAAGGCCTGCAGTTGCGCTGCTGCCAGCCAGTCGTCAGATTCTGGTTGCATTAGCTTGGTATCAGTGGGGTGCCGCATTATATTGGCGGTATTTCCTGACTGCTTTATGAAGTATATCATGTGGCTGTGCGCCTTTTTTGGCGCCTTCGGAGCAACCGCTCAAAAACGCCATCAGGTGGATTTGGCAAGCCAAAGCCTCGCTCAGCCTTTCCAGGCTGGCCGCATCACCGAAGTTCTCGATGCCCGCCCCGATCGTACGAGCATTGGCTGGGTACAGGTCGGAATTGCAAACGAACGAGTACCCGCCGACATCAAAGGGGGCGTGGGGCCGGCGCTGCAGCGCCTGGCGCAAACGCCTGCAGGCACTGATGCGACGCCTTATGCCCTGCGGGTGCACCAGCTGGTCATCGGAGAGGCTACCGGTGCTGCTTCGGAAGCTGCCAGCGCCGAACTGGTCGTGGACCTGCTGCGCCTGCAAGGCAACGGGCAGTACGAGGTGCTCTGGCGGGCAGCCGAAGCGGTGGAAACCCGGGGCATGGAAGTGACCGGGAAGCATGGCGCCAACATCTCAGTCCTGCTGCAAAAATGCCTGGCCCAGTTTGAGGCGGCTGGTCCGGCTAAGCTGCCGGCCGTAGCGACGCTCACGGCCGAGCAGGCCGCTGCCCCGCTGGCGAAATTGGGGCCACTCACGCCCTTCCCGTTACAGACCGAAAAGGTACGGCGGCCCGGGGTGTACCACTCCCTCGACGATTTCCGGCGCAATGTGCCCAACGACCAAAAACTCGTTGCCGTCAGCAAAACGCCCCGCACCAGCCCCAACTGGGCCGGAACCTCGGAGGTGGAGCTGTATTACGTGGACGACAAAGGTGCCCGCACGCCGGTACGCAACGTGTGGGGCTTCTCCGATGGGCAGGACTCATATATCCTGCACCAGCGCCGTTACTACCTGCTGATGCCCACCGATGAGGGCTTTATGTTTGAAGCTCCGAGCGCCGCTGACCCCGGCGCGGTAGGTACGGGAGCGGTGGTTGGTGGCCTGATTGGGGCCGGCATTGCGGCTGCGGCTACCAGTGGCTACCGGCAGGAGCACCGCTTAAACCTGCTGACGGGACGCGTGACTGCCGTGCCGCTCAAGCAAACCGAGCCGGCTTTCGGCAACGACGACCGGGAAAGCGCCGTGGTGGTGTACCGCCGCAAGCCTAGCCCAAGCGTGGTGGATGTGTACGCCGGCAAAAATGTGGTGGGCGGCCTCGATGGGGCTACCGGTAGCATCACCATTCCCTGGACCGACCGGCGCAACGCCCTAAAGCTGTGCGGGCGTGTGGGCTCGGCAGCCGAAGCCTGCGTGGACGCACTGCCCCGGCCCGGCGAAACCCTCTACTACGAGTGGATCGAGGAAGGCACAAGCGCCCAGCTGAAAGCCGTGCCGGCCAAAGAAGGTGCTTTCGAGCAACGGCGGGCTGAGCTACGGACGCGCCAGAAAAAGAAATAGAACCGTTTTGGCCTAAGCCTGCAGCTCGGTGCTGGGGTCCCAGAAGCGTTGGGCAAAGTCCTGCACCTGGTCGTCGATGATGGGGACACCTTCGGCCTCCAGGGCTTCCTGCATGGCGGTGGGCGAGCCGAAAAACTGCTTGCCTGTAAGCACGCCCAGGCGGTTGATAACCCGGTGGCAGGGTACGTACTCAGGGCCGCTGAGGGCGTGAGCCGCCTGCATGGCCCAGCCTACGGTGCGGGCGCCCTGGCGGCTGCCGAGGTAGCCGGCAATGGCGCCGTAGGTGCTCACGCGCCCCGGCGGTATCAGGCGGACGACTTCGTACACGTCGTGGAAGAAATTACGGTAACGTTCGTTGGGCTCTTTCATCATGCCCAAGATACGGGAGCGGGTTACGTGCGGCGAACGTTGAACGAGTAAGGCAGGGGTGAAGCGGCAACTCGGCCGGCAAAAGTGCTACTGAGTGCCTACCTTACCGGGCAAATTCTCACTCTTACTGCTTTTCCCCGTTTCTGCTATGAAAAACCGCAACCGCGTGACCTTGGTCGCCGCTGCTTGGGGTGCCCTGGCGCTGGGGGGCTGTGCTTCCAGCTCCAAAACCTCCGCCGTTAGCTCCACCACGCCGGCCACGCAACCGACGGCTAGCACGGCCCCAGCCGCGCCCGCTGCCGAAACCTACCCGCAGGGTACCGGCCTGAACGTGGCCAACATCGACAAATCGGTGTCGCCCTGCCAGGACTTCAACCAGTATGCTTCCGGCAACTGGCTCAAGAACAACCCGATTCCGGCTTCGGAAACCCGCTGGGGCTCCTTCAACGAGCTAGCCGACAAGAACAACGCCGTGATGCGGCAGATTCTGGAGAAGGCCGCTGCCAATACCTCGGCTGCTAAGGGCACCAATGCCCAGAAAGTAGGAGACTACTACGCTACGGCCATGGACACCATGGCCATTGAGAAGGCCGGTATTGCTCCGCTCAAGCCGGAGATGGACCGCATCAATGCCATCAAGAACCTCGACGGGCTGCAAATCCAGATTGCCCGCAGCCTGCAACTGCAAACGGGCGCCTTTTTCGGGGCGTACGTGGGGCAGGACGACAAAATCAGCTCCCAGTACGCCGTCAACATGTACCAGGGGGGCCTCTCGCTGCCCGACCGCGACTACTACCTGAAGGACGACGCGCGCAGCAAGGGCATCCGGGCAGCGTACCAGAACTATCTGGTGAACACCTTCAAGCTGGCCGGCGACAACGAAGCAACCGCCAAGAAAAACGCTGCCACGGTGCTGCGCATCGAAACGCGCCTGGCCAAGGCCTCGAAGAGCCGTGTGGACCTGCGCGACCCCTACGCCAACTACAACAAGATGACGCTGGCGCAGCTGCAGCAGAAGTACCCGAACCTGAACCCCAAGCACGTTCTGGAGCACCTCGATCTGAAGGCCGCCAAGGAAGTGATTGTGGGCCAGCCGGCCTTCTTCCAGGAGCTGAACACCATGCTCAAGCAGGAGCCCCTGGCCGACCTCAAAACCTACATGCGCTGGCACCTCGTCACGTCGATGACCTCGGCCCTGCCGCAGTCCTTTGGCGACGAGTCGTTTAAGCTCACGCAGGTACTGACGGGCGCCAAAAAGCAGCAGCCCCGCTGGAAACGCATGAACCGCGCCACCGACGCGGCCCTGGGCGAAGCTTTCGGCCAGCTGTACGTGGACCAGGCCTTCACGCCCGAAGCCAAGGCCAAGGCCCTGGAGATGGTCAACAACATCCGCGAGGCCATGGGCGAGCATATCCAGAACAGCGACTGGATGAGCGCCGCCACCAAGGCCGAAGCCATGAAGAAGCTGAACGCCTTCACGGTGAAAATCGGCTACCCGGATCAGTGGAAGGACTACTCCGCGCTGACCATTTCGCGCGACTCCTACCTGCAGAACGTCGTGGCCACGCGCCTGTGGAGCTACAAGGACAACACCAGCAAGTTTGGTAAGCCCATCGACCGGAAGGAGTGGGGCATGACGCCGCCCACGGTGAATGCCTACTACAACCCGCCGATGAACGAAATCGTCTTCCCGGCTGGCATCATGCAGCCGCCGTTCTTCGACCCGAAGGCCGACGACGCGGTGAACTACGGCGGCATGGGCGCCGTTATCGGCCACGAAATCACCCACGGCTTCGACGACCAGGGCCGCCAGTACGACGCCCAGGGCAACCTGCGCGACTGGTGGACCAAGGAAGACGCCCAGAAGTTTGAGGCCCGCGCCGCCTTGGTGGGCAAGCAGTACGACGCCTTCTCGCCCGTCGACTCAGTGTTCGTGAACGGCAAGCTGACCATGGGTGAAAACCTGGCCGACCTCGGGGGCCTCAACATTGCCTACACGGCTCTGCACAAGCAGCTGAAGAAGCAATACCCCAACGGCAACTACCCCAAGTACGACGGCCTGACGCCCGACCAGCGTTTCTTCCTGTCGTGGGCTCAGGTGTGGCGCACCAACGCCCGTCCCGAATTCCTGCGCCAGCAGGTAATGACGGACCCACACTCGCCGGCTCAGTTCCGTACCAACGGTCCGCTGATGAACATGCCGCAGTTCTTCGAGGCTTTCGGCTGCAAGGACGACGCCAAAATGGTGCGGGCCCAGGCCGAACGCGCCAAGGTGTGGTAATATCGAATGGCTAAATGACCGCGTGGTCAACCGGCCAAAAAGGCGGCTCGCACGGTGCGGGCCGCCTTTTTTCGTTCACGGCGTCCCTGAAATGCGTAGACTGCGCACCAACTCGCCCGCTTGCCCTTTCTTTGCCTTATGCGTACTCTCTTTGCTGCTGCTGCGCTGCTACTAGCGGGCCTGAGCGCCTGCCAGTCCGAAACTAAGCCCGAACAAACCGCCGACCCCGCTCAAACCGAGTCGACTACGCTGGCCCTGCCCGCGCCGCCCGCCGACAAGACAGCGACGTACCTGGCCGACCCGCGCGTGGGCGACGTGCTGGTGGTGCGCTTCGTACCAGAAGGCAGCAGCACCGAGCAGTTTTATTTCTACCAAGTGTTTCGGCTGAGCGGCGACACGGTGTACACGCACCCGGCGCGGCAGCCCGCGGCTTCGCCCGATGCCGATGCCAGCCGGCCCGACGTGTTTGCCACTGAGGCCACACGCGCCTACACCAAGCGCGAACTGGTGGAATACCAGCGGGAAGACCCCGGCGACAAGATTCACTCGCGGCTGGTGCGCGTGCGGCGTAGTGAGTAGGAGAAGGTGCTACTGCACCACTTCCACCTTCATGCCCACGTCCTTGAGCGGCCAGTTGTAGCGGTCGACGGGTACCTGGTTGATTTTCTCGACCACGTCCAGGCCCTCGATAACCTCGCCGAAGACGGTGTACTTGCCGTCGAGAGCCGGAGCACCGCCTTCGGTGGCGTACACCTTCAGCTGGGCAGGCGTGAGCTTGCGACCAGCAATGGACTGCGCCTGCTGGGGCGTCAGCTTCTGACCCACGATAAAGTAGAAGTCGTGGGAGGATGAGAGTTGGCCGGGGTTTTTCTCGTCGTCGTAGCGGGCCATGCCCAGCGCGCCGCGGCGGTTGAAGTGCTCCGGCTTGATTTCGGGCGGAATGTGGTACTTACCCAGCTTGATGGTGCGGTGGTCGGAGTTGCCGCCCTGCACCACAAAGCCCTGCTCGACGCGGTAGAATACCGTCTGGTCGAAGTAGCCCTTGTTGGCCAGCAGCAGGAAGCTGGCCCGGTGCAGGGGCGTATCCTTGTACAGGCGCACCTTCACGTTGCCCAGATCGGTGCGGAACAGCACTTCCGTTTCGGGGTGCTCCTGCCCGTAGGCCTGCAGCACGGCCACCACGTTGGAGTCGCGCAGGGCCGAGAGGTCGGGGCCGGGGCGGTTGGAGCCGTCGGGCGAAACCGGTGCCTGGGGCTTTTCCTGCGCCGGCGGCTGCTGATTGCAGGCGGTGGCACAGGCCAGGCTGCCGATGGCGAGTAGGAGGGCGGGGCGGGAAAAGGCAGGCATGGGGCAGGGGCAATAAAAATCCCCCGGGCCCACTGACGAGCCCGGGGGACAAACATACGGCTTGGAGCCGGCTCAGAGCTTAATGCCGAGCTTCTTGGCAATGTCCTTGAACATGTCCGGGTCGTAGTCCTCGGCGCCGGGCGAGTTCAGCTGCGGCTCTTCCTCGAGGTCCGGATAAGGTACGCCTTCTACCGAGCCTTTCACCACTTCCAGCGGCTGCCCGTCTTCGGGGTGCGGGCCGTTCCAGATCAAGCCCGCCTGCATGTAATCTTCGTCGCTGAAGGTGTAAAGTTTGCGGTGCAGGCCCTTTTCCTCGTGCTTGCGGGCTTCCTTGAAGGCTTTGTTGCTCAGGTCAGGCACGGGGACCAGCTTGGTTACTTCTACTCCAGTGAGGTACTCCAGGGCGCGGGCGTAAGCCACCACGTGCACCCCGCCCCGAACCAGCAGGTAACCCACCATTTCGCGGGCTGTGGGGTCGGTTACCATTTCGTACACCCGCATTTTGTTGGCGCGGGCCCCGCATTCCAGGAAGAAGTTGTGCAGCAGGTCCAGCTTCAGGTTGCCGGAATTGTGCACGTACTGCCCGGTCCAGGGGTTGCCCATCGAGTCGTAGGGCACGGCCGCTTGGTTGCTGCTCAGGAAGTGGTAGCTGTTGCGCGCGTCCACGGCGCCCTGCAGCGGCCCGGGCTCCGGGTCGTGGCCGCGCTTGGTGGTACCGGTCAGCAGCAGGTTGATAGCGTAGGACACGGCCTCGATGTGGCTGTATTCCTCGGCGGCGATGCTGGCCACCAACTCGTAAAACGGCCGCAGGCGTTTGCGCCCACGGAAGTTAAACGACTGGAAGGTGTAGTTCATGAGCGTCGACATCTCCCCGTACTTGCCACCAAGCAGTTCCTGCACGGCCGCCGCGTCGTTGGGCGAGGCGTTTTTGGGGGTGGGTAGCTCCAGGGCCAGCCGATCAATCCGGTGAATCATAAGGCAGTGGTGTTTGTTTGTGGATGGGCAACGTAGACGAGTGCGTCAACTAGCACTAACGCGGTGCGGGCGGTGCGGTTGCGCAGCTTATCTTAGTAAAAGTCAATAGTTTATCGGGTAATGGCTGAGCTTGTCATAGAATAAGCCAAGTTAACAGAGCCGCACAGGGTGTAGAGCCCATTTTACCTCCGAATCATACTCTGAAGGGGGAGCCCGCTGATTGTTCGGTTTTTTAAGGCGTTGACGCACAAGTCGAAAGGTAGCCAGACTGCGGACCATTTACCAAAAAACAAAGCCGCCCCCGGTGCGGGAGCGGCGTTGGTGGGTAGTGGCGCGGCTAGTGGGCGGATGACTTAGTCACCGAAGGGCGTATTAGCGTCCTTTTTCTTGGCGTCGTCCTTCTTTTTGACCTTCTCCTTTTGCTTGCCGCCGTCTTCCTTTTTCTCCTTGGTTTTCACCTTGGCAGGCTGCGCGGCGTCGGCTTTGGGCGTAGCCTCGGCAGCCGGAGCAGCCGGGGCCGGCGCGGCATCAGCCGCTGAGCCCACGGCGTCCGGGGCGGCTTCGGCTTCCTGTTTCTGCATGGCCAGCAGCAGGTTCTGGTCTACCAGCTCGTTTTTCTTCCAGGCGGCCAGCTGCGCATCGAACTGCTCCTTTTCATCCTTGCTGAGCTTGTTGGGGTGCATCAGCTTGTTCAGGTCGGGGCTGCCGGCATCCTTCCAGGCCGTGTACCACATCGAGGCTACCATGGTAGGCGCCCCCTTCAGGCGGTAGGCCACGTGTCCGCCCACGCCCGAGCTGCCGTTGCCAAAATAGGCCTTGGCAAAGGCATCGGAGTAAGAGCGGCGCGTCTTGCCGTACTTGTGCGAGAAAGTGTACTTTTTCTCGGTGGTGAAGTTCTTGCTGAGGGCAGCTTCAATGTCGAAAGTGGCGCCTAGAAAGCCGTAGGAGTCCTGCACCACCCTCCAAATAGTCGCTTCCGGGTCCTTGACGTACTCGGCTTTCTCGCAGTCGAGCTTGTACTGTGAGATGAACATCTCGGGCAGCTTCGATTCCCACAGCGAGTGGATGCCGTTCTGCTTGGTCAGCTGGCCGTCGTAGTTTTCGGTGGTGTGCAGCGGCACGAAGGCGTCGGCCACGTAGTGGTCCAAGTCGGCCGACAGGGCAATAATGGCGGTGGTGTCGCCTTCCTTGAACGCCTGGGTGAGCTTGTCCTTCACCTCCAGGATGGTCCACGGTACCGTGCCGTATTTCTTCAGGGTGTCGGCCGTGTATTTGGCCACCGCCTTTTCATAGGCCTTCGGCATCAGCCCGAAGGGGTTGTCGCCGAAGTGGTCCATGTCGATGAAGTGCTTGGTTTCCTCGGTGGGGTCGTCGTTGCGGCGCTCATCCGGGGCGGTACTCAGCTTCACCAGCTGGGCCATGTGACGGAAATAGAAGGCCTGCATGCTGCTGGGCAGCGCGTACACGGCTACCTGCGTGATGGTGCGGTGGGCAAAAAAGCCCCAACCGGGCGACAAAACCGGTACCAGCAGCACCAGCAACAAGGAGAGGAAAGCTTTTTTCATGAGCAACGGCCGGAAAGCGGGAGAAAACGTCCCTAAAGTTCGGGAAATTTAAGTCACAGCTGACACCTCAGGCGTGACAAGTAACGGGTTGCAGCGCGTGAAATTCACGAGGGGCGGCAAGCATGCCAGGCGCCTTATCTTCCGCCGACGGTCGGGCCAGACTCGTATTAGCCACGATCTGTCCTGTGCCACCCGTTACCCACCCGATGAACGACAACATTTCCCGCAAAAAGCCTTCGTACCGCATCGGCGCCGGCCTGCGCCACTACCTGCAGCAATACGACCGTGAAACTCGCCTGCCTGTCACTTACGGCGACCTGCTGCGCCACACCGGCTCCTTCCCGCTGCTGGACCGCCAAGGCCAGGATACGCTCTGGGAAACGGTGCACTACGAGCCGCACACCTTGCTGGAGCTCAGCCAGGGCCTGACGGAGGTGTACGCGCGCCTGAAAACCGACGGTGACCTGTCGTTTACCGAGCACCTCATTGCCGACCGCGTCGACTACTGCCGCTTCGGTAACTCCAACCCCTTCCGGGTGCGCATCGTCAACCAGTTCAACGACAACTACGACTACTTCTACGTGAAGCGAGCCGATGCCTCGCGGGTGTACGGGCTGGAACTGGAGCACCTGTTGTCGCCGAACAGCATCAACTTTCTCGTGGCCGGCGACACGCTCATTGAGGAGCACATTGCGGGCATTCCCGGTGACGATTTTATCAAGACGCGCCTCGACCGGCCGCACCTGAACCAGGTGCGCATTGCCAAAGAGTTCGTGAAGTTCAACGAGCGGTGCTTTGCGCGCCTGCTCGGCGACATGCGCTCCTACAACTACGTCATCGACGTGACGCCCGACTTCGAGGATGAGCAGTACCGCGTGCGCGCCATCGACTTCGACCAGCAGAGCTACGAGGGCCACAAGGCCATGTACCTGCCGCAGTATTTTCGCGACAACCGCCCCGTGGTGGACTTGGTGCGGCGGCTGCTTTCGCCCGAAACCATCCGGCAGTACCAAGTGGAAGAACGCGCCCTGATGGCCCGCCGGGCCCGCGCCGAACGTTACCGCCTCAAGGACCTGATCGACTGCATGCGGCAGGAAGAACTCTCGCAGACCGATAAGATTGCCCAGCTCAAAAAGGAGCTGAACCTGCACCACCAAACCCAGGAGTTTGACCGCTGCGACTCCGTGGGCGACCTGGTGCGCCTGAACCTGCGGCTGGTGCTGGGCCGGCCCCGGAATCAATGAAAAAGCCCGGAAGAATGCGACTCTGGTATTCTTCCGGGCTTTGCTCTTTCTGGCTTAGCCTATTAGCGGCTACCCAGGGGGAAGAGCACCCCAATGGACAGCTCCAGGCCACCGGGGCTGATGATGTTCACTAGGTTGCGCATTTCCTGCGAAGGCTGGCCGTAGTAAGCCGTGTTCTTGAACATGACCGGGTCGCCGGTGAAACGGGCACCGTAGCCCACGGTGCCGAGCAAGCCTACGCGGCCGGGCTGCCAGCGCAAGCCGCCGCGTAGGTGCAGCACGCCGCTGGGGGCCATGCTGTACTCGGCTTCTTCGGTACGTGAGCCGTTGGAGTACGACACCCGAACGTTGTCGATCCGGCCCGAGCGGGCCAGGTTGGCGCCGACAAAGCCTGAGACGCGGGCATCGGGCCGGAAGTAATACCGTACACCGACGCCGATTTTGCCCCCAATGCCAATACCCAACCCCGCGTTGATATCAACATTCGGCGAAACCATACGGGCGTATTCCAGGCCCAGGCCGTAAGGTGCGCCCCAGCCGAAGCCCAGGCCCAGGGTATTGAGGGGGTAGAAGGTGGCCAACTTCGGCGCTACGTAAGGGGCAGCTGGAGTAACCGGCGCGGCGGGTGCCGTCGTGGGGTCGGGGCGGGTAGGTAGTTCGGTTTGGGCGGCGGCCGGGCGCCCTATGCATACGGCCAGCCCCAGCGTGGCCCCGATAGAGAGTAAGTAGCGGTGATTCATAACCGTGAGAAAGAGAGGTTTAAGCTAGACCTGTGCACCTCATAGGGTGCAGCAAGCGACGCCTCTGCAAACATCCGGCCGAACTACTAAACTCGTTTACTGAAATTAATGTGCATGGCGCAACAGCCCCGTGGGAGCTGCCGCCTCCATTGGTTTTTTGCCCGCTGGGCGGAAGGCTAACTGCCGTGCACCATGTTGGTCGGGCTGAGCAGGCGGCGGTCCAGCAGCTCCGTAAGCTTGGTGTAGATAAAGTCGGCTGCGGCGTCGCGAAACTTATCGGGTGAGCCTTTCAACACCTCCCGGTATTCGTGGGCGCGTTCCTCCATCATAATGGTGACGAAGATGGTTCCAACGGGCTTATCCGGCGTTTCGGAAGCGCCCGGGCCGAACAGCCCCGTAATGGCGGCGCACACATCGGCCGGCAGGGCTTTGTGTAAGCCTTCCACCATTTCGTTGGCAATCTGCTGGCTTTCAGCTGTGTACTCTTCCAGGGTTTTCTTTTTCACGCCGAGCAGCCGTTGCTTGGCCTCGGCGTGATAAGTCACCACGGAGCCCAGCAATACTTCGCTCACGCCGGTGGCGGGAGCCATTTGAGCCGCCACCCAGCCACAGGTGCAGCTTTCGGCCAGGGCCAGGGTGAGTTTGTGCTGGAGGAATTTCTTGACGAGGGCGTCGACGTCGGCTGGCTTCATGAGCAGGAGGAAAAAGAAACGGCGCGGCGCTTGCGCTTACTCCGCCGACCGGGTCAGGGTTGCGGCAGTTCGCGGCGCAGCCCTTCCTGCTTTGATTCGCCAGCTTGCTTTTGGCACTGCCTACTCGTAGGCGGCCCGGCTAGTCCTGCCGGTACACCGCGCCCTGCTTCATCACGAAGCGCACGCGCTGCATTACTTGGATATCCTGCAGCGGGTCGCCATCCACGGCTACCACATCGGCCAGCTTGCCCGGCTCCAGCGCGCCGAGGTTGGCCGTTTGATCCAGCAACTCGGCCGCGTTCAGGGTAGCCGCGCGCAGCGCCTCCAGCGCCGGCATGCCGGCCTCCACCATGTACTGAAACTCCTTGGCGTTGACGCCGTGGCGGTACACCGAAGCATCGGTACCGAAGGCAATTTTTACCCCAGCCTTGTACGCGCGCCCAAACGTGCCCTGTAGCTTGGGCCCAATGGCCAGGGCCTTGGGCGTTACCAGCGGCGGGTAATATGTGGGGTACTTGGCCGCTGAGTCGGCTACGGATTTGCCGGCCGTGATAGTGGGCACGTACCAGGTGCCGTACTTTTTCATCAGCTTCATAGTCTCGTCGTCCATCAAGGTGCCGTGCTCGATGCTGTTAACGCCCGCCCGGATGGCGCGCTTCATGCCCTCGGCGCCGTGGGCGTGGCAGGCCACGCGCAGGCCCAGGTCGTGGGCAGTTTCCACGGCAGCGGCTATTTCGGCCTCGGTCATCTGCGGGGCCGAGCCGTCCTTGGCCACCGACAGCACCCCGCCGGTGGAGGCAATTTTGATCAGGTCGGCGCCGCGCTTGTACTGCTCGCGCACCGCCTGCCGGGCCTGGTCGGGGCCGTTGGCTACGCCATCGGCGGGGCCGGGCACGCCCATCAGGTCGAGGCGGTAGCCGTTGGTGGGGTCCATGTGCCCGCCGGTGCCGCTGATGGCCTTGCCGGCGGTGAAAATGCGCGGCCCGGCCACCTGCCCGCGGTTGATGGCGTTGCGCAACGACACGTTGACGCCCGAGCCACCCAAGTCGCGCACGGTGGTAAAGCCAGCCAGCAGCGTAGTGCGGGCGTGGGCTTCGGCCGCATAAGCCACGTCGGCAGGGTTCTGCGTGAATTCCTGCAGGAAGCCGTCTTTGCTCGTTTCGCCCTCCAGGTGCACGTGGCAATCAATCAGGCCCGGCAGCACCGTGCGGTTTTTCAGGTCGATGACTTTATCCGCGGCAGCGCCGGGAGTAGCATAGCCGGCCTGCACGGCCAGTACGCGGCCTTTTTCCACCACCACGGTTTGCTCCGCGAGCAGCTTGCCGGCGCGCACGTCGAGCAAGCGGCCGCAGTGCAGGTAAGTTTTTTGGGCCAGGGCCGGCGAGGCCAACGTCAGGCTGGCCAGCAGTGAAAACAAGGTAGTGGAGCGGAGCATAGTCGGGGAGTGGGAAGAGGAGCAGGGAACCAAGCGGAAGTTACGGCGTAAAAGAACGCTGCATGCCTACTAAATGCCCGGCGTTGCGTACCTTACCCGCCGCGGGCATTGCGGTCCGCATTCCATCCCACCTTTCATCATTCCCCGACAGCCATGGCCACTGCCGAAGAGTTCGAACAAGCCGCCCAGCGCGCCCAGCAGCTTCCCAAGAAGCCCGACAACATGACCCTGCTCAAGCTCTATGCGCTTTACAAGCAAGCCTCCGAAGGCGACGTGAGCGGCACCCGGCCCGGTGGCTTCGATTTCAAAGCCATTGCCAAGTACGATGCCTGGGCCGGCCTAAGCGGCAAAGGCCAGGACGAAGCCCGGCAGGAGTACGTGGAGCTGGTAAACGAGCTGTTCCAGCAAGCCTAATCACGGATTTAGACGAATTCGTCGGATTGCACGGATTTCGTGGACGACTGAAAAGCCGAGGCTAACCGCCTCGGCTTCTTCTTTATACCATTAGCTCAGCGAGGTGCTTAGGCGAACAAATACAAACAGCCCGACCGAAGCCGGGCTGTCTAGCGAATTATCGTTCACGAAATCCGTGCAATCCGACCAATCCGTCTAAATCCGTGATTTAGGCTTTCTTGGGCGGCAGATCGAAGGCTACGGCGTTGTGCTCGAAGTGGCCTTTGTGTGAGCCATCGCAGAAGGGTTTGTTGCTGGAGAGGCCGCAGCGGCAGATGCTCACCAGCGTGCGGCCCTGCAGGCCGTAGGCGTTGCCCTGCGGGTCGACAATCTCGAAGTCTTCGCCTTCGATGCGCAGGGAGCCGTTGTTGTTGACGGTGATTTTAGTGGGCATGTATGTGGAGTGATGAGGTGACAGGAAACAAGTAACAGGGAACGGAAAACGGGTGGAGAGACGACAAATGAACAGCCTGTTGCTCCCTTAGCCGTTCAGCTTCTTCCGCATTACGTAGTCGTTCATCCAGTACGGGCCGATGGGAATGTCCTCCTCGCGGTGCTGCTGGAATCCCAGGTGCTGGTAAAAGCCCAGGGCGGGGTTGTGGCGGTTCACGTTCAACTCCAGCCACTGCCCGCCGGCCATGCGCACGGCGCCCTCCACGGCCGATACCAAGCGCTGGCCCAGCTTGCGGCCTTGGTGCGAAGGCAGCACGTACAGCTTGTGCAGCTTGTACACACCGGGCTCCTCCATCCGCTCGCTGTAGGAGGCGTAGCCGGCCGGGTACCCGTCGTAGTGCAGCAGCAAAAAGCGGTGGCCATCGTCCTGCATCTGCCGGGCCAGCGAGGCCGGCGTGTAGATGACGCGGTACATGTAGTCGATCTGCTCCTTGCTGATAATGAAGCGGTAAGTGGGCTCCCAGGTAGCTTCGGCCAGCTCGATAATCACGGGAATATCGGCCGGCGTGGCGGGCTGAACGGCAATGGGCGCAGCTTCGAAATCGGGCATAAGATGCAAGGAGGCTATAATTTCGCGAATTAACGAACGTTCTTCCGGCCCGTATGAAGGTTTGGCCCGAAATTTAAGGTGCCACCCTATTGCCCGGCGTAGCTCGCGCCGCCTGAGCTGCGCCGCCACCCAACCTCTGAACCTATGAAACGCATTGTTTTTTCCGTTGCGACGCTGGCCCTGGCAGCTCTGCTGACGCCCGCGGCCTCGGCCCAAAGCACCACGACCAAAACCACTACGCCTAGCCGCACGTCTTCGACCACTGACCGGGCTATTTCCTCGGTAGAACGCGACTTGGGCGTCTTTCGCGACTGGATCAACACGAAGCTGGACCAGGCCGACGTGGTGACCAAGCGGGAAATGCCGCGCATCAAGGAAGAGTACGAAACGCAAAGCACCCGCATCGACCGGGGTATCGACAGCCTCACGGCCCAAGGCAAGCGTGAGTACGCGGGCCTGAAAAACCGCTATGAAAGCTGGGAAGCCCGTCAGGAGCGCCTCGAAAAGCAGGCCAGCCAGCCCGAAACGGCCCAGCAAACCCAGACGCGCATGCTGGGCGAAAACGTGAACCTAGCTACGGCCCGCGGCTCGGAAATGACCGACCTCTACGGCCGCTTCATCGACTACGTGCGCACCAACCGCAAGAACTGGACGGCCGAAGACTGGGCCCAGGCCTCGGTGGTGCTCACGCGCCTCAACCAGCGCTACGAAAAGGTGCGCGAGCAGATCGGGGTAGAAGACCGACTGCGCGTCCGCTCCTGGCAAGCCGAGTTCCGGACCCTGGAACAGGCCAAGAAAACCAAGGAAGCCATCGGCAGCTAAGCTGCGCCCGTACCGGCTGGCCGCCCCGCTGCACTCCGCGGCGGGGCGGTTTTGCGTTAGGCTACTTTGGGCAGGCGTCCGCCCACCTGGCGCAGCCATTTCCAGGCGGAACCCACGCCGTAATAGGTGCGCAGCGGAATATTTTCCTGAATGCGGTGAATCAGGGCCGCGTTTTCAAACGACACCATCATGTCCTCGTTCATGACGTAGGCGAAGGCGCGCAGGCCGTGGGCTTTGGCCCACGGAATCCATTCGTATTCTACCCAGGCCATGGCTTCGCCCCAGTCGCCGCTGGTACCGCGCTTATCGTTGAGCAGGCCCACGGGGCGCAGCTGCTCATGCCAGGGCAGGGTAGCCTTGGCGACCTGGATGACTTCTTCGGCGGTGAGGTGGCCGTGCCAGCGCACGTAAAGCACCCGTTCCACGGGAAAAAACGACAGCTCGGCGATGAGCCGGCCGAATTCGTCTTTGACTTCTTGAACCAGCTGCGGCGGCGAATGCAGCTTGGCGGTGCGGGCAGTAGGAAGCGGTTGCGGCGTCATATATATAAGATAGTATACCCCGCGACAGAAATCAACCGCGCACCTGCGCAATTCGCTGGCAGGTTTCCCGTATTTTTGTCGGCTTCATTCTGAATTCGCTCCTCGTTCATGCATATCGCCATCGTCGGCAACATCGGCGCCGGTAAGACCACGCTGGCCCACAAGCTGGCCCACCACTTCAACTGGGAAGTGTTTCTGGAAGACGTCGACGACAATCCTTACCTGAAGGATTTCTACGACGACATGCCCCGCTGGGCCTTCCACCTGCAGGTATATTTCCTCAACAGCCGCTTCCGCCAAACGCAGCGCATCAAGCAGTTGCAGCAGGCCAGCAAGGGCGTGGTGCAGGACCGCACCATCTACGAAGACGCCCACATCTTCGCGGCCAACCTGCACGAATCGGGCTTGATGGACCCGCGCGACTTCAACAACTACCGCGCGCTGTTCGACTCGATGATCAGCATGGTGGAGCCGCCCGACCTGCTGCTCTACCTCAAAGCGGACCTGCCCAAGCTCATTCAACAGATTGAGAAGCGCGGCCGCGACTACGAGACGCACATGCGCATCGAGTACCTCAAGAACCTCAACGAGCACTACGAACGGTGGATCAGCAGCTACAACTCGGGCAAGCTGCTCATTGTGGACGTGAACAAGCTTGACTACGTGAGCCACCCCGAGGATCTGGGCGTCATCATCGAAAAAATCCAGGGCACGCTGTTCGGCCTGTTTTAGGAGAAAAGGCAACAAAAAAGAACGTCATTCCGGGCGCAGCCGAGGAATGACGTTCTTTTTTGTTGCCTTGCCAGAGCGGCCTAATCCCCCATCATGGCCTCGTTGAGGAAGTTCACGAGGGGCTGCGCGGCCTGCCAGGCGCTGATAACGCGGTCGGGGAAATCGGCGCGCAGCACTTCCTTGTCGGGGAAGGGGCGCCACACAAAGAAGCTCTTTAGCCGCAGCCACTCGATGTCGGGGTCGGCGCGGTCGTAGCCCTTGGGCGCGGTGCGCAGGCTCTGGCTCATGTCGAGGCCGCTGGGAAACTCGCGCAGCAGCTCCGGAGCCTGCCGCAGGGCGTGGAACGCGTCGGCGTTGTAGTGGATTTCCTGCCGGACGCGGGCCAGTTGCTGCGGTTCGGGCTGCCAGCGGCCGGCCCCCACGTAGGTTTCGCCACCCGGCTCTATGGCCACGAAGTAGCCCGCCCACGGGCTTTGGCGGCCGTCGCGCTTGAGGCCGGCGCCCATGTGGCGCTTATACGGCTCGTCGCTCTGCTGGAACCGGTCGTTTTTATTGATGCGGTACATCACGTCGGAAGGCGTGAGGGCCAGCAAGGCGGGCTCAAATTGCTGGGCGCGCTGCAGCAGGTCGGCTACGAAGGCTGTGTAGGTTTTGCGGGCGCGCTGGTAGTCGGCGCGGTGGGCGTCCATCCACGGCTTGTTGTTGTTTTGGCCGAGTTGGCGCAGAAAATCGAGCAGGGGGGCAAGGTCAGCCACGGGTAGTACGGTAGATGCGGGTGTAAACGTAACACCGGTACGCAAGCTCCATCTCGTGGGGTTGGTCCAATTAGCTCAAACGGCCCCTCGCAGTGATGTGCGAGGGGCCGTTTGGGTAACTTTTCCAGCCTGCAAAACATGGTTTTAGCGGCCGTGCTGGTGCGCCATGATGCCGTTGACGCTTGTATCGTTGAGCGTCCAGTCGTAGGGGAGGTACTGCACGGTGGCCGTGGCGGCAATGGGCGCTTTGGCAAACCGGTTCAAAAAAGCAATCAGCTCAGCGGTTTCGCCGAATTCAGTAGCGTGCCAGTCAAACAGGCTGGAAACCTGCACCGCGTCAGCCGTGAGGTGGTTGCGCTGCTTGTCGTTGACGAAGCGGCGGGTTTGTTCGTTGAGCTGCGCATCGAGACGGGAGCCGTCGTAGGCTTCCGGAAGCAGCGTGGGGCTGGACAGCGCGGCGCAGTGCAGGGCCACAAAGCGGCGCGGGTCGTGGGGAAGCAGCTGGGGCAGGATTTCGCGCTCTATCTGGTTGAGGGAGTACACCTTGCCGCCCACGTTGACTTCGGGCGCGTCCCACACCGGGCGGTAGCCGCTCACCGTCTTCACTTTGATGTCGCTCAGGCGCAGCACGGGGTAGTACTGCACAGCCAGGTTCAGCGTGTAAGCGTTGTACACGTTCAGCCAGAAAGCCGCGGATTGCGGGCGGGTCCAGTCGGCAGCAGGCGTGGTGTGGCGCAGCGCCTGCAGATACCCGCGCAGCTGGTCGTCGTGCTCGGCCAGGTCGGCGTAATTAATGCGGCCATCGGGCTGAACCGTGCGCTTCAGCAACTCGTCCCAGGGCCGCTGAAGCTGCTCCAGCGAGTGGTTGTCGGCGCGGGCGCTGGTAGCGGTCAGCAAGGCAACCCAGAGCAGGAGTTGCGACCAGAAGGGGTTGTTGCGGAACATGCGTAGGTGTGGGGGCAGAGAACAGCACGAAGCCATTAACTACAGGCTTGATGCTTTTCTCTCAGGAGCTTGGAAACTCAAAATTAATGATTGCATAATATTTAGATGCTATTGTTATAAAATTTTCTTGAACAAAAATAGGACGAAATTAAAAGGTGCAATGGTTGGCTGCTCTGCTACCTGAGTCCGCTGGTGGAGTAGACGATTAAATCATCTGTGTGTGCCAAGAGAAGCAGCTCCGCCGCTCCTGGTGAAAGAAGCAACGGGCTGTCAGATCATAGCCGCGAAGCTAGGCTTTAGTGCAGCGGGTGCTGACTTAGTACTTCGGCCGGGGCGCCTACGTGGAGCAGGCCGCTGGCCGGGCCCACCACGTTCATGCCGAACATCACCTTGTTGCCCACGGTGCGGTAGCTGGCCAGGGTGTGCAAGGGTTCAGGGCTGCGTTGCGCGGTTTGCTGGTCGGTGGTGGTGAGTACGCAGCGGGCGCAGGGCCGAATGCCCTGAAACGTCAGCTCGCCGAGGCGGAACTCCTGCCAGGTGTCCTCGGCGTAGGCCTCAGTGCCGGCCACCACCAGGTTGGGCCGGAAGCGGTTCATGGGCACCGGGCCGGTGGGCAGGCGCTGGTTCAGGTCGTCCAGCGAAGCTTGCCCGATGAGCAGGTACGGGAAGGCATCGGCAAAGCTGACCAGGCCGGGCGCTGCGCCGCCGTCGGCTTCGCGCAGGGCGGCTTCGGGCATGTGCACCAGCCGTACGGGTTGGCCCAGGGCTTCGGTCAGCCATTCGTCGTGTTCCTGAAGGCCGCGGTAGGCGAATACCATGTCGTCCCAGATGGTAACGAACTGCGTACCCTTGTGCTCGGCTGCGAAAGGCACCAGTAGCGGCCGCAGCTCAGGCCGTTGGATGTGGCGGATAATGAACCCGTTGTGGGCGTACTCCAGGTGCAGCAGCGCCATCTGCGGCTGGGTGCGCTGCGTCAGGAACTGTCCGCGCTGGTCCACTACCAGCCAGCGGCGGTCGTGGCGCAGGCCGCGGGGCGTTAGCTCGGCTTCGGGCACGCGCAGGCCGCCGAGCGACTTGACGGGGTAGAGGTAAAGATCGGTAAGCGTAGGCGAGGCAAGAGCAGAAGACATAAGACGAAGGTACAGCTTGCGCGGCTGTGGAAAAGCGGGCAAGTCGCGTCTTCGGAGCTCGGCAGTAGCCGGGGCAGATGGTCGGGGCAGAGGGAATGAGCTTGCTCCCAAACCGAGCGAGGCTGAACGGTCTAAGTATCAGCCGGTTCGTGCCCGTCGTCAGCGGCGTGTTCGGCCCCAACGACGGGCACTTCAACTGTCCTGATGAGCGGACGCTAATGCAGCGGCCGCTTTTTGATCAGCCCGCCCTTGGTGTCTTTGATGCTGTGCATGATGATGAAGGCCTGGTGGTCGATGGCTTCTACCTCGCTCCGGAGCCGGGTGACTTCCAAGCGCGTGACGGCGGTAAACACAATGTCGAGGCCTTCCTGCTGGTGCCCGTGCCCGCCGTAGCCGGTGCGACCGGCGTAGATGGTCACGCCGTGCCCGAGCTGCTCGGTAATCATGCGCCGAATGGCGTCGCTGCGCTTGGAAATAATGGTGACACCGGTGTATTCCTCCAGGCCGTCAATCATGAAATCGACCGTTTTGGAGGCCGAAAGGTAGGCCAGCAGCGAGTACAGGGCCGTTTCGACGGACAGAATCCAGGCTGCGGCCAGAAAAATGACGACGTTGATGAGCAGAATCACGTCGCCCACGCTCAGCGGGCTTTTGCGGCTGGCAAAAACGGAGAGAATTTCGGTGCCGTCGAGCACGCCGCCGCCGCGGATAGTGAGGCCGATGCCCGCGCCGAGGAAAAAGCCTCCAAAGACGGAAATCAGCAGCTTATCGTGGGTGAGAACCGGGAACGAGACGAAGTAGAGCACGATGGCCAGCCCCAGAATGGCCAGGATGGAGCGCACCGCCACCACGCGGTCGAGGTGGAAGTAGGCCAGCAGCAGAAACGGCGCGTTGATAATCACGATGAGCACCGAGAGCGGCCAACCCGTTACGTGTGCCGTGAGCAGGGAAATGCCCGTTACGCCGCCGTCGATGAAGTCATTGGGCAGCAGGAAGCCTTTCAGCCCCAGCGCTGCCGAAAAAATGCCCGCTATCATCAGTGCTGCGTTGACCAGTTGCCGCCGCAGCAGCCGCCAGGCTTGCGGCCACAAGGAGCCGTTTGACCCCGTCGGCGGTAAGCCTTCGGCGTTCTGGTTACGCAAGATGCTACGGATGATGAGTTGCTGAATCAGCATGCGGAAAATAAGGATGGTACTGTGGTAAGTACGCACAAATACCCCGCCGCGCCCAGTTAAATCCTTTTAATTGACGCAAATAATAGCGGAGCTGGGATGTTGATTAAAACACCCCGGCTCCGCTGACCGGTTAACTATGAGTGGGTTAGTCGGCCTTAGATTCCAGTGCGGATGATGATCCAGTTCGTCCCGTCCGATATAGCCGTGACGACCTTGGACGAGCCAGTGGCATTCATGTCGAAGGTGCTGCCAGCGCTGATGGTGGTCGTGCCGTCGACAATCTGGCCGCTGGTCACGCTGAGCCTAGCCACGGTGTTGCTGCTGTTATTGCGCAGGTAGTAGACTCGCCCCGTGCAGGAATTGGCATTAGGCAGCAGGTAATGCTGGTTGCTGGTGCTGGTGGGGGCCAGGCCGTAGTAGCCGGCGCCTTTGTTCGTCAGGTTGGGCGCGCCCTGGTCCAGGCCGTTGGCGGCGCCGCCGGGGCCGCTGCCGCCGCCGTAGCCGGTCTGCACGCCCACGGCAAAGGTGCCGTTTACTTGCAGGCTGCTACTAGGCGCCGTCACGCCAATACCCACCCGGATGCCGTCGTTGGTGCCGGGCAAGCCGCCAAGAACCATCGAGTGTCCCTGGGTGACCGAGGCGTTGGAGCCGATGGCGTACGCGTTGTAGAGGCCGTTGGCGGCATTGGCGCTGCTGCCCAGCAGGATGTTGTTGTCGTTGGAGCGCATGTCGTAGCCCGCTCCACTCCCGATGACCACGTTGCTGCCGCCCGTGAACGTGCCGGCGTTGCTGAGGGCGTCGAACCCGATGGCAATGTTGTTGGAACCGGTGCTGTTTGCCCCGGTCATGAAGGCGTCCGCGCCCAGCACCGTGTTGTTGATGCCCGAGGAGTTATTGGCGCCCGCTAGGTAACCAATGTAGGTATTGGTGGAGCCCACACTCTTCTCGCCTGCCCGGAACCCCAGAAAGACGGCCCCATTGGCGCTGCCACTCGGGTTGTTGAAGCTGACGCCCGCGTTGAAGCCCAGAATCAGCGACTGGCTGGCGGCGGTATTGGTGCCAAACGACGCCCGCCCGTTGGCGAATAGCCGGAAGGCCTCGGCCCCGTTGCGCTTGAAGACGACGTCCTCGTTGTTGGTGCTGCCGATGAAATTGTTGCCGTTGATAGCGTTGCCGTTCAGGTCCCAGCCGCTGCTGGCGGGCGTGGCCCAGGTGTTGTCGCCGCGCAGGAAGGTGGTGCTGCTGGCCGTGCCCGAGGCGCTCAGCTCGGCAATGCCGATGGCGTCATCGGCCACTTTGGCGTTGGTTACGGCGTTATCGGCTAGCTTGGCCGTGCCAATAGCACCGGTGCCTACCGTAGGGTTTGGGTAAGAGCCCGCCAAGTCGCCGCCGGCCGCGCCGGTGGGGGCGCCGCCACCGCTCGGAATGGCCTGGGTGCTCAGGTCACCGTTGGCGGCGGCCACCACCATGCGGCTGCCAGTGCCGGTCAGGTCGCGTACGCGCATGCTGCCGTTCACGTCGAGGCGGGCGGTGGGGTCGTTGGTGCTGACGCCCACGTTGCCGCCGGGCTTCAGAAAGAGGCGGTTGTCGGCCACGCCGCTTTCCGCGAAGTTCAGCCCGTTGCTGGTGCCGTTGGTAGGCAGGCCCAGGTGCCAGCGGTTGGTGCCGCCGCTGTTGCGCAGCTGCACGGCGTCGTTCGAGGTATTGCCCTGCACGGTCAGCGGCAGGTTGGCCGTGGTGCCGCCGATGCCCACGTTGCCGGTACCAGAGAAGGTCAGATCATTGCCGTCCAGGGGGACGCTGGTATCGGCCGTGAGGGCGGTGCCACCCAGGCGTACGGTGGTGGTGCTGCCGCTGGTGGTGGTGCTCAGGCCCGCGCCGGCCGCCACGGTGGTCGTGGTCGGGTTCAGGTACACCCAGGCGGCCGGGTTGCCGGCGTAGTACCAGAAGCCCGTCTGGGTGCCGCCGCTAGGGGTACCGTCGGTCTGGTACACCATCAGGCCCTGGGGCGGGTTGGTAATAGCCGTGCGCTGGGCCTGCGTCAGGCGCGGAATCAGCAGGCCGCGGTCGGTGGCTGATACGTCAAGGGCGGCTTTGGCATCGGGAGTGCCGGCCGAGCCAATGCGCACGCCTCCGGTCTGCGCCAGGGCGGCCGGACCCGACAGCAATACAACGGTAAGGACAGCGGGGCTGAACAGAGAAAAACAACGTAAGGATCTGGTCATAGAGTAAGAAGGCAACAATGTGACGCTAAAGGTAAGGGCGCCCGGTAATTAATTACTGTATTAGTTATATATTATGATCAACAGATAATTGATGGCCGCAACGAATTTCCTGTCCGCTGGCCTGGGACATTGCTTAGAAAGAGCCTAAAAACAAGACAGCCCCCAACGCGGGGCGTTGGGGGCTGCTGCAATACAAAGTCGGAGCCGGCTACTTGCCCGAGGCCGAGCCGCCGCCGGCGTTGCTGCCGGTAGCCGGGCCCTGCTGAGCCAGCTGCACGGCGCGGTAGAGGTTAATCACGCCGCCGGTGCTCGACAGCGTCGCAAAATCCACTGTCTTGTTCGCTTCGCCGGGCTTGAGCACCTTGGTGTGCACCGGCTCAGCCGACTGCATCAGGATGCGTTTCAGGTCGGCGCCGGTTAGCTGCGGGAAATACGACTTGAGCACGGCCGCTGCGCCGGCCACCGTGGGCGCGGCCATGCTGGTGCCGCTCTCGTTGCCGTATTTGCTGCCCGGCAGGGTGTTGTAGATGGCCACGCCCGGCGCGAAAACGTCGACGCGCTTGCCGTAGTTGGAGAAGTCGGCGGCCAGATGGTCGTCGTTCTTGCTGGCCGAAGCACCCACCGTCAGCACGTTCGGGTAAGCCGCTTTAGCCCCTTCAGCCAGCGCGGCCGGGTAGTGGTCGATGAGGTCGATGTTGTTCGACTCGTTGCCGGCCGCGTGCACCAGCAGTACGCCTTTGGAGCCGGCGTAGCGGATGGCGTCCTCCACGGCCTTGCGCTGGGGCGAGTAGTACTTGCCGAAGCTCATGTTGATGACGGAGGCGCCGTTGTCCACCGCGTAGCGGATGGCGTTGGCCACGTCCTTGTCGTGCTCGTCGCCGTTAGGCACGGCCCGCACCATCATCACGCGCACCGGCGCATCGGCCACGCCCAGCACACCGAGGTTGTTGCGGCGGTCGGCGGCGATGATGCCCGACACGTGGGTACCGTGCGTGGGGTCGGGGCCCATCACGTCGGCGTTGCCGTAGTTGCGCTGGGCCACGTTGTTTTCGTCGTCCTGCACGATTTCCGCCCGCGGGTTATAGCTCAGGTTCAGCGAGTACTCCACGCGCTTTTTGGCGTCGGCGGCGGCATCCTTCATCTGCGTCACCACCGATTCCATGTCCGGCGAGCCGGAGGCCAGCAGGCTCTGGTAGAGCTGGCCGGTAATCTGCAGCACGCCCGGGTTGGTGGTGTTGGGCTTGCGCAGCACGGCTGTATCGAGGCGCTGCACGCCCAGGGCCTGCTTGAGCTGCTCGGTAATGCCGGCCAGCTGCTCGCTGAGCGGGCCGTATTCCTGGGCCTGCTCCGTGTCTTCCTTCACCTTCTTCTCGTAGTCCTTCTTCACGCGCTGGTACAGGTCGTACTCGGCCTGCTTGGCCTTGGGCACGGCCGTGCGCACCTTGCCCTCGTAGAGCGGCTTGAGCCGGGCCATCAGGCGCGTCTCCTCGTAGGTGTCGGTGTCCACGTTGCGGCCGTCCTTGCCGCCGATGAAGTTCCAGCCGTAGATGTCGTCCACGTAGCCGTTGTTGTCGTCGTCCTTGCCGTTGCCGGGAATTTCCTTGGGATTGTGCCAGAGCACGCGCTTCAGGTCGGCGTGGGTGGTGTCGATACCGGAATCAATAACGGCCACCAGCACGGGCGCGGGCGTGCGGCCCTTCAGCAGCTCGGTGTAGGTGCGGTCGACGCTGATGCCCATAACCTTGTTGGTCTTGGGGTCGAGCATGGTCCACTGCTCCGGTACGGGCGCGGCTGGGGCCGCCGTGCCTTGGGCAAACGAAGCGGCGGGCAACAGCGCGAGGCCCAGCACAGGCAGCCAGGGACGAAAAGAATTGCGCATGGGCAAAAAGAAAGTCTGAGTGGAAATGCGGCGCAGGCAACTATTGCGCCGGAAGATAGGCCACTGACGCGCGTCGGGTGTCGGGTGTTGCCGCGCGGCAGGGTTTTATGTCGTCTGGGCTAACGAGACGGGCGGCCCGACTTGTTCCACTTTATCGGCGAAAAGCAATATAGCAGTGGCCGCTTGCGGGGCATATCCGCTGCAACCCACGGTAAACATCTTAGCCTTTTGCCGGTCTACCTTTACGCCCCGCGTTTCTACATCGGTCCCGAATGTCCCTGACCCGTCGCCTCGTCCGCGCCGCCCTGCCGGCCTTCCTCGCTCTGCATTCCTCCTTCTTCCTGAGCGAAGCCCAGGCCCAGGCGCCCAAAACCTACTCGTCCTCGGAAATCCTGCTGGGCCTCAAGAAGCTCAACGTGCTCGGCTCGGTGCTCTACATCGCCGCCCACCCCGACGACGAAAACACCCGCCTGATAGCCTACATGGCCAACGGCCGCCTCGTGGAAACCGGCTACTTCAGCTGCACTCGCGGCGACGGCGGCCAGAACCTCATCGGTCCCGAGCTGCGCGAGCAGCTGGGCGTCATCCGCACCCAGGAGCTGCTGGCCGCCCGCCGCATCGACGGCGGCCGGCAGTTCTTCTCCCGTGCCAACGACTTCGGCTTCAGCAAGACCCCCGACGAGACGTTCAAAATCTGGGACAAGGAGCAGGTGCTGGCCGACATGGTCTGGGTCATCCGCCAGCGCCGCCCCGACGTGCTCATCACCCGCTTCCCGCCCGACGCCCGCGCCGGCCACGGCCACCACACCGCCTCGGCCATCCTCGCCGCCGAAGCCTTCGACGCCGCCGGCGACCCGAAACGCTTCCCCGAGCAGCTCCAGTACGTGCAGCCCTGGCAGCCCAAGCGCCTGCTCTGGAACACCGGCTCCTTCTTCGTGAAGCCCGGCGAAAACATGGACGGCTACCTCAAAATCGACGCCGGCGGCTACAACGCCCTGCTCGGCCAGAGCTACGGCGAAATTGCCGCCCGCAGCCGCTCCCAGCACCGCAGCCAGGGCTTCGGCTCGGCCGCCCAGCGCGGCGAGGCACTGGAGTACCTGCAGCTGGTGAAAGGGGAGAAGGCCACGAAAGACCCGCTCGAAGGCGTGGATATGACTTGGAAGAAGCTAGGGCTGGACGGCCTGAAAATCCAGAAGGAAATCGACGCAATTATTAATTCCTACAACCCTTCGCAGCCTACTGCTAGTCTCAGTAGTCTATTCGAGCTACATGAATCCTTGGTCAGTTTTCGGCTACAAAGCTTACGAAAGGTGCAGGGGCATGTAAAAGATATACCAGAGGTAGATTTCTGGGTCAACCAAAAGCTGGAGGATGTCGGGCAGCTCATAAAAGCTTGCTCAGGTATCTATGTAGAAGCTACGGTGGCCCAAAGCGCCGCGACTGTATCGGACCCGCTCACCGTGACGATAGATGTTACGAACCGGTCGGGGGCGCCCATCACCTTGTTGGAATCAGGCGTTGAGAACAGAAATAAATCAATTGGTGACCCGATGCTGGTTGATGGTGCGTCCATCCGCTATACCCATACACAAGCAGCGGTAGCGCCCGACATAGCCCAGAAGCTGATTCGTGCTGGTCGCGAGTATCCAAAGGACTCACTGACCACGTATCTGCACATCACTTCTCAGCCGTACTGGTTGGTGGATAAACCAACCGAAGGCATGTATAAGGTGCCAGACCAGGCGCAACGCGGCACTCCCCAAAACGCAGCGTTTGCGGAGGTAAAGGTCTGGGTGCTGCTTGGGACTAATAAGAAGCCGCTGTATATGGGGAAATCGGAAGTCTTACGGACTATTCATTTTAGCGTCCCCGTCCAATACAAGCGCACTGACCCCGCCCTGGGCGAACTATATCAACCCCTGACCGTGGTGCCGCCCGTGGCCGTCAACGTCGTCGGCCGGGCCTACGTCTTCGCCGATAACCAGCCCAAGACCGTCCCCGTGACCCTGAAAGCCGGCCGTGCCAATGCCAAGGGCTCGGTGGCCCTGCAGGTGCCCGCCGGCTGGAAAGTGGAGCCCGCCAGCATCGACTTCACTATTGCCAACAAGGACGAAGAGCGCACCGTCAGCTTCCAGGTCGCACCCCAGGGCAACCAGGAAAGCACCGGTCAGCTGCGCGCCGTGGCCACGCTTGACGGCCAGCCGTACGCGCGCGGCATCCAGCAGATCAACTACCCGCACATCCCCATCCAGACGCTCTTCCCCGAGGCCGTGGCCCCGCTGGTCAAGCTCGATCTGAAGCGCCGCAAGCAGGAAATCGGCTACCTCATGGGCGCCGGCGACGAAGTGCCCGACGCCCTGCGCCAGCTCGGCTACCGCGTCACGATGCTCAAGCCCGAAGACCTGCACGCCGAATTCCTCAAGCGCTTCGACGCCGTAGTGCTCGGCGTGCGCGCCTACAACACCGTCGACCGCCTTAAATTCCAGCAGAAAGAGTTGCTCGAATACGTCGAAAAGGGCGGCAACCTGGTAGTGCAGTACACCGTGAACCGCGGCACCGTGCTGCCCGAAATCGGCCCGTACCCGATGCAGCTGTCCAATGACCGCGTCACGGTGGAAGATGCCCCCGTGACCATCACCCGGCCCCAGCACCCGCTGATGTCGGCCCCGAACAAGATTACCCCCGAGGACTTCAAAGGCTGGGTGCAGGAGCAGGGCCTGTACTACCCCAGCTCCTGGGACCCAAAGTACCAGACCGTCATCAGCAGCCAGGACCCCGGCGAACAGCCCAAGCAGTCGGCCATCCTCGTCACCGACTACGGCAAGGGCCACTACATCTATACCGGCCTTTCGTTCTTCCGCGAGTTGCCCGCCGGCGTGCCCGGCGCCTACCGCCTCATCACCAACATGATCGAGCTGGGCAAAGACAAGGCGAATTAGGAAGAGGGCAGGGCAGGAGGGTAAGAGGGTGTGAGGGTAAGAGTTGACAAAACCGGGAACAGCACAGCAGACAAGAACGACAAACTCCCCTCCTCAGATGAGAAGGGGACGCGGCCGCTTTAGCGGCCGCCGGGGTGGTTGGCCGCCGTTGCTGACGTCCGCCAAGCCCCTTTCGTACCCACTCCGCACCACCTACCACCTCCCCGCCGCCAACTACCGCCTCGCCGCCTTCAACTACCATCTCTCCGATACCAACTACCGCTTCGCCGACCTCAACTACCATCTCTCCGACGATAACTACCGCTTCGCCGACACCAACTACCACTTCGCCGCCGTCAACTACTGCCTCTCCGACGCCAACTACCACCTCGCCGGCCGCAACTACCATCTCACCGCCCGCATCCTGCGCCGCCGAAGCAGCCAAAGCTGGCACGATATTGCCGGCCCCTGCCCGCAACCCCCACCGCGCCCGTTCCGTCCCTTCCGCGTCTCATCCCGCCCATCATGCCGCACGTCTCCACTACCACAGATTCACCTGCCCCCGACGCCCGGCCCCCGCTGCTGCCCAGCTGGCGGGCCTGGTACGTGCTGGTACTAGGGGCGCTGGCGGCGGAAATCGGCGTATTTGTGGCCATCAGCCGCTACTTCGCCCCATGAGCCCCCTCGACTGGGCGGTGCTCACGGGCACCCTGCTGTTCATCATCGGCTACGGCACCTGGCGCACCCGCCACGCCGGCGCCTCCCTCGACGGCTACCTGCTCGGCGGCCGCCAGACGCGCTGGTGGGGCGTGGGCCTGAGCATCATCGCCACCCAGGCCTCGGCCGTCACCTTCCTGAGCACCCCCGGCCAGGCCTACGCCGACGGCATGCGCTTCATCCAGTTCTACTTCGGCCTGCCCGTGGCCATGGTGCTGATTGCGGTGGTGGCCGTGCCCATTTACCAGCGCCTGCGCGTGTACACCGCCTACGAGTACCTGCAAACGCGCTTCGACCGCCGCACCCGCACCCTGGCGGCCGGGCTGTTTCTGGTGCAGCGCGGCCTCAGCAACGGCCTCTCGCTCTACGCGCCCGCGCTGGTGCTGTCGGCCATTCTCGGCTGGAACACCACCGTCACCGTCTGCCTGCTTGGCGCGGCCATCATCGGCTACACCGTCAGCGGCGGCACCCGGGCCGTCACCGTCACGCAGCAGGGGCAGGTGGCCGTCATTTTCGCCGGCATGGCCACGGCCGGCTACCTGCTGGTGCACTACCTGCCCGCCGGCGTCGGCTTCTCCGATGCCCTGCACGTGGCCGGCAGCATGGGCAAGCTCAACCTGGTCGACTTTCACTTCAACTGGACCGACCGTTACAACTTCTGGACCGGCATGACCGGCGGCCTGTTCCTGGCTCTTTCCTACTTCGGCACCGACCAAAGCCAGGTGCAGCGCTACCTCAGCGGGCAGAGCATCACCCAAAGCCGCCTCGGCCTGCTGATGAACGGCCTCGTGAAAGTGCCCATGCAGCTCGGCATCCTGCTCATCGGCGTGCTGCTGTTCGTGTTTTTTCTCTTCCAGCCCGCCCCGCTCACCTTCAACCGCCCCCTCTACGACCGGGTGCTGCAGAACCCCGCCGCCGCCACCGAGGCCCGCCGCCTCGAAGCCGCCCACGCCAGCATCCAGCTCAGCCAGCAGCAAGCCGCCGCCGACCTGGTAGCCGCCCGCCACCACGCCGACGCGGCCCTGCAAGCCGATGCCCGCCAGCGCCTGCAAACCACCCAGGCCGCCACCGCCGGCCTGCGCACCGACTGGCTGGCCCTGGCCCGCCAAGCCGCCCCCGAAGCCGATGCCAAGGACACCGATTACGTGTTCATCTCCTTCGTGCTGCGCTACCTGCCCCAGGGCCTCGTCGGGCTGCTGATTGCCGTGGTGCTGAGCGCCGCCCTGGGCTCGGCTGCCGGCGGCCTGAACTCGCTCGGCTCCACCACCCTCGTCGATTTGTACCGCCCCTTTACCCGCCGCGCCGTGTGCACCGACGCGCACCTGGTACGCGTCTCGCGCTGGGCCACGCTGGGCTGGGGTGCCCTGGGCATCGCCTTTGCCCTGTTTGCTGCCCGCATGGAAAACCTGATTCAGGCCGTCAATATCCTCGGTTCCCTGTTCTACGGCACCATTCTGGGCATTTTCGCCGTGGCCTTTTTCCGCAAGCAGGTGCACGGCCCGGCCGTGTTCTGGGCCGCTGTAGTCACCCAGCTAGCCACCCTGCTGGCCTTTTGGCTCACCGATATAGCCTACCTGTGGTACAATATCCTGGGCTGCTTCGCCGTGCTCCTGCTTGCGGAGCTCTTGCAACGCATCTGGCCCCAGGCGCCTATCCCACAAGCAGTAGAGCCTAGTAATCAGGTCGTAGCTAGTTAAAAGGCAATAGCGTTAAGCAACTGCCCAGGCCGCTGGTGCCACAGCAAGCGGCGGCACCCATTGTCATTGCGAGCAGCGCGAAGCAATCGGTCCTGTACACTGCGCCGCCGAGTCGATACCTACCAACCGAAAAGTTGTTAGAACCAAACAGCACCGCCCGAAACTGCAGTTACCAGTTTCGGGCGGTGCTTCTTGTCGGTCGGTACATTGCCCAGAGCTTACTACTACGCGCTGCTCGCAATGACAATAAAAAACGGCCCGTCACCACTCGGTGACGGGCCGTTTTGCATTCGTAAGCCGCCGCTTAGCCCTTTTTGGGAGCCTCTTCCTTCTTGTCGTCGGCTTTCGGCTTGTACAGCGCTTTTTCTTTCACCTCGCCCTTCTTCTCGTCCACTTTCACCTTGACCTCAGCCTTGGTTTTGTCGTCCGATTTCGGGGCTTCGGCTTTCACCTTCTCCTTTACCTTCACGTCGCCGGCGGGCTTCATTTCGCCCTTCTTCGCGTCGATCATCAGCTGCTCGTTCAGCTTCACGTAGTCCATGTTCTTGGCTTCCAGCGCCAGCGTGCGCGACTGTTCGGCCGAGGCCACCGCGCCCTTATAGTCCTTCTGCTTCAGCTTGATTTTGGCCTCCGTGTGCACGTTCCAGAACTTAGGATCGGTCGCGTTGGCTTTCTGAATCCACGACAGGGCCTGGCTCAGGTCCTTGCCGTTGTCGTAGTAGTACGAAGCAGCAGCGGCCAGGTCGCCGGTGCTGGGCGAAGCATTTTTCACCACCTTCTCGTCGATCTGGGCCATCACCTTAGGCTCCACGTCGGCCGCGATTTTGAACTTGGCACCGGTCAGCTCCCACTGCATGTCCACGCTGGCGGTGGCGGGGGTGAGGTCACTGAAGTTGATGGTAAAGGTTTCCAGCTTGTTGCCCAGCTTGTAAGGCTTGATGCTCACGCGGGCCACGTCCTGGTCGTCCTTGAAGTTCTCCACGTCGGCGCCGCGCTTGGTGTCCTTGTTGAAGACCACCAGCCATTCGCCCGCCGTAGGGATGGTGTAGATGCCGTACTCACCGGCCGAAATCTTCTTGCCTTCCACCGTCACGTCGTCCGAGAACTTGATGGTCGTGGTGGAGTTGGCGCCCGTGCGCCAGCGCTTGTGGTAAGGCACCAGCTCGCCGAAAACCTTACGGCCCTTGGCGCTGGGGCGCGAGTACGTGATGGTTACGTCGGTCAGGCCCACGCGCTGCGTCACAGTGCTTTTGGGGCTGGCGGCCGGCGTATTAAGCTGGGCCTGAGCGGCCGGAGCCGAGAAGAGGATTGCGCCTGCCAGGGCAGTGCCGCTGAGCAGCGAAGTCCGGTTCTTGAGCAACATGAGAGAAGGAATGGTAAATGTGATACGTAGAAGTAAAAGTACAGCTTTCAGCCGATGCGCGGGTTTTTAGCAAATAGTTTTTGCCAAAATTTTTAGCTAATACCGGGGCGTTTACTTGGTATCGAGCAAGAAGTACAGGCGATTGACGCGGTGCTGGTGCAGCACACGGGCAATTCGCCGGATGTCGCCCACGGGCAGTGTTTGATCGGCGTGCAGATAAAAAGCAGGGCGGAGCCAGGTATGGGCCTGCGGTAGTGCGGCAAAGGCGCCCAGCTGTTGCAGTGCCGAGTCGAAGGCAATGCCGCGGGCCATGCGCTGGCTTTGAGCTGGGGCCGGTAAGGAAAAATACTGCGCCAACGTGCGGGTATCGACGCCAATGTAGGGCTGCTGGCTTAACTGACGCAGCTGTCCCGGCAGTAAGCGCATGCCGTTAGCTGCGGCGCCGGCACGCCAGCATTGCAGTTGCCGAGCTGAATCACTCCACCTGAAAAATACCCGCCGGTCTTGGGTAACGTTGATAACCACCGGCTCGGCATCAAGCAGGATGCAGCCGCCGGGCTGACTGGCCGCTGGCGAGGTGAGGTGGCGGCTGCTTAACCCCAGACTAGACTGGCCAGAATAGCTGATGAGTGTGCTGAACAATAATAGCAGCAGCGACACGGCGGGTAGCCCCATCAGGCCAAGCGTAATACGTGGAGAGTACGTCCTGGGCATGATGGTTATGGGTTAAATGGACGGTTGAGCCGTGAACAAACGGCCATCCACCAGCACCCGCGCAAACGGGTCGCGGCGGTGCAGCATGCGGTAGAAGCGAAACAGCGACATCTCCGAGAAGCGCCCGTAGAGCACGAAGCTCACGCAGGTAGCCGAGTTGCCCCAGCCGCGCCCGACGCGGGCGTCGGCGTCCATGGCTTCGAAGAACATGGCACGCACGGCGGGCGCGTCGAGGTAATTCTCGTTGAAGGTCGCCTGGATGCGGGTTTGCATACGGCAGCAGCAGTTTATTCGGCCAGCGTAAAGCCTTTGGCGCGCAGCAACTGCAGCAGCGCAGCTGCCGTAGCCGGGGCCTGCACCGCGCGCAGGTCCACGAAGGGCTGCAAGGCGCCGCCAGTGGTCAGCAACAGCCAGGAGCCCACGACGGAAGCGCCCGTTATGTCGGGCCACGCCAGTTCCCCGGTACCTTCCGCTGCGTTTATGATGAGCTTATCGGCGGAGAAAATGTACTCCACCGGCGCCGTCAGGCCCGTAGCGGCGTGCAGCTGCCGCACACGGCTCAAATAAGCCAGCACGCCCGCCACAATCAGGCCCAGAATCAGCAGCAGGGGCGGCCCGTAAAACCACGGCGTCGAGAGGTACTTAATGTTGCCCAGGGCAATGATTAGCCCAACCATGACGCCGAACGGAACCAGGAAAAAAAGCGCCTGCCGCCGCAGGCTACGGGAATTGTGTCGCAGGTATTGCCGACGAAACTCAGGAAACGGAACGGGCGGTTGGGAAACAAGAATGGGCTGCACGCAGGCAAGTTAGCCACGCGCTGCCGAATGGCCGACAACTGCAGTAGCGCGCCGGTATCGGTTAGGTATTAGTTGTGCCTTAGGCAGAAGCGGTTATGCTCTTAGCGCTGAAGCAAGGAGCGGCTAACTCACATTCACACCTTTCTGCTGCAGTAGCTGGTGCAGGTCTGCGGCGGTGGCCGGCGGCTGAATCTTGTCCACGTCGATGAAGGCGTAGCCGCTGTCGGAGAAGTAAAGCAGCAGCCAACGGCCGCGCTGCCGGGCTTTCACCAGCGCTTCGTAGCGGACACTGCCCCGCGCCAGGTCGCTGATGTTGTCTATTTCATCCTCGCGGAAGTGGTAGGTGCACGCTGCTTGCGAGGCTGCCGACGAGCGGTAGTTCTTGCGGAAGAACTGGCGCAGCCGGTAGGGGCGCCACCAGAACACGTAAAGCAGAATGAAGGCTACCCAGATCAGCTCGAATACTGGCCAGGGCGCCGTTGGGTCTTCAGCACGCTCCCACAAGCGCAGCCCCGCCAAAACCAGAAAGACCACCCCGGAAAGGCCGTAAATCCAGAGCACCCAGCGGTTTTTGGGTTGGCTCAGCCACTGCTCGGTAGCTATGGTGGCAAACTCGGCTTCGGAAATGGTGACGTCGGGAATAGTTATGAGCATCGGGCTACGGAGTATACAACGGCAATGGCCGCGAAACTAAAACGAAAACGGGGCTTGCGGCCCCGTTTTCGTTTTACGTCAGCTCAAACTGTAGCTTGAGCAGGTTGGCGTACAGCCCGTTTTCGTTGTCGCTCAGCTCTTCGTGCGAACCTTGCTCCACGATGCGGCCGCCGTCGATAACCAGGATCTTGTCCACCTTGCGGATGGTGCTCAGGCGGTGAGCAATGATGATGCTGGTGCGGTTCTGCATCAGCTCGTCCATGGCCGCCTGCACCAGCTTCTCGCTTTCCGAATCGAGGGCAGAAGTAGCTTCGTCGAGCAGCAGGATGGCGGGGTTTTTCAGGATGGCGCGGGCAATGGCAATGCGCTGGCGCTGCCCGCCCGAAAGCTTGATGCCCCGCTCACCCACCACCGTATCGAGGCCTTCGGGGAAGGACTGGATGAACTGCCAGGCGTTGGCGCGGCGGGCGGCATCCACGATATCAGCCTCCAGCGCGTCGGGGCGACCGTAGAGGATGTTTTCGCGGATGGTGCCGCCAAACAGCAGCGTCTCCTGCGGTACGATACCGATGTGCTGGCGCAGCTCCGTCAGGTCCAGGTCGTTGATGTTGTAGCCGTCGATGCAAATGCTGCCGCCGCTCAGCTCGTAGATGTGCATGAGCAGCTGCACGATGGTGGATTTGCCGGCGCCCGAGGGACCCACCAGCGCCACTTTCTCGCCCGCCTCGATGCTGAAGGTAATGTCCTTGAGCACCGTCAGATCGGGGCGGGTGGGGTAGCGGAACTCCACGTGGTCGTAGCGGATGTTGCCGTGCAGGCGCAAAGGCTGCGCGCCAGTCACACGGGGTTGGTGTACCGGCTCCGACGGCTCATCCAGGATTTCCAGAATGCGTTCCGAGGCGCCCAGGCTGCTTTGGATCTTGCCATACATCTCGCCCAGCCCAGCCACCGAAGCCCCGATGAACATGGTGTAGAGAATAAACGACACCAAGTCGCCCATGGGCAGGTGGCGCGGGTCGGAGGCGGGCAGCTCTACGTAGGTAGCACCGCGCCAAAGCACCAGGAAGATGCCGCCGAAGATGGCCACGATGATAAACGACACGAAGCCGCCACGGTACAAGCTGGATTTCAGCGCCGCCTGTACGGTACGGTTCAGGCCGGCGCCGTAGCGGCTTACCTCGTGCTGCTCGCTGGTGAAGGCCTTTACCGAGCTGATGCCCTGCATCGTTTCCTCCACGATGATGTTGGTTTTGGCCAGCTCATCCTGGGTTTGCTTCGAGAGTTTGCGGATGCTGCGGCCGAACAGGAAGGCCATCAGCACCAGGGGCGGAAACGTGGCCAGCATGAACAGCGACAGCCGCCACGATTCCCACATGATAAAAGCCACGCCCGCCAGCAGCGTCAGGATCTGCCGCATGAACTCCGCCAGCGTCAGCGTAAACGTGTCTTGGATATTGGCCACGTCCGAGGTGAGGCGGGAGGTGATTTCGCCCACTCGGCGCTGCTCGAAAAAGGGAATCGGCAGCGTAACGAGCTTCTGGTATAGCGTGCGGCGGATGTCGCGCACGGTGAACTCGCTCACCCGCGAGAAAAAGTATATCCGCAGAAAGGAAAACAGGCCCTGTAGCAGCACCACCCCGAACAGCACCAGGGCAATGCCGGTGATGGTTTTGGGCAGAAAACGGGGTAGCGTGTTGGTCTGGTGGTTAGCAATGTTGACGAGGTAGCCCAGCATCTTGGGCATCACCATCGTGGAAATGCTGCTGAACAGCAGCAGCAGCAGGCCCGCAATGAACGGGGCTTTATAAGGCAGCACGAAGCGGAAAATCCGCAGCCCGCGCTGGAAAGTCTCTTTGGTAAGCTTGATTTTGGGCGCGTCGCCGCCGACACTGCCACTGGTATTGAATCCGCTTCTAGCTGCCATCTTCTGAACGGTGAAATAGTGAGATGGTGAAATGGCGAGTTTGATGTTCTGCTGATTAGAACGGCACTCACCATTTCACCATCTCACTATCTCACCTATACGTCGCTGTTACTCAAATTTTACTTTACCCTGCTCGAACTCCACGTGCTGCGACGTGCCAAAAGGCACCGCCAGGGTCACGTCCACGGCTACCGGCTTGCCCTTGCGGGTAGCTGGTTTCCAGGCGGGCATCAGGCCGAGCACGCGCAGGGCTTCCGCGTCGCACTCGGGCGTAAAGCCCTTGTCGACCTTGGCGTTGGTCAGGCGGCCATCTTCGCCCACCGAAAAGCTGGTGAAAACCACGCCCGACTTGCCTTGGTCGCGCACCGCGGCCGGCGTCTGCACGTTCTGCTGAATGAACTCGCTCAGCGCGGGTTGGCCACCGGGGTAGGCGGGAGCCACGTCGGGGCGGTTTTCGCCGGGCTTCATCTGCGGGCGCATCTGGTCGGCACGCATGATGATGGGGCCGCGGACATTGGGCGCCTTGCGCTGGGCCAGCGCCGGGGCGCAAGCTGCGAGCAGCAGGATGAAGAGCAGGTGATATTTCACGGACAAACGGGCTGGGTGAGGCCGACCACAAAGGTACGCCCTAGCTAACCAATTCGCGCGCAGCGGGGTTCACTGCGGCCGGCACCTCGGCGCGGCGCGAAATCAGCCAGAGTCCCAGAAAGGTGAGCAGCCCGTTGTAGATCAGCTTCTCGAAACCAATTTCGTAGCCGCCAAGCCACGCGGCCGAGTTCTGCACCAGCAGCCAGGTGAGTACCGGCGAGAGCACGCAGATGAGGGGCACGAACTTGTCCTGCGGGCGGCGCTGGGTGTACAAGCCGAAGGCGTACAGTCCCAGCAGCGGACCGTAGGTATAGCCCGCCGCGTCGAACACCGCCGATACCACGTTCTGGTCGTTGAGGGCGCGGAAAATCAGGATGATGGCAATGAGCACGCCCGTAAACGCCAGGTGCGTAAGCTGGCGCATGGATTTCTGCTTGGCCTCGGGGTAGCGCGAGATGCCCAAAAAATCGACGCAAAAAGAGGTAGTCAGGGCGGTCAGGGCGGAGTCGGCGGAGGCGTACGTAACGGCGATGATGCCGAGCACGAACACGACGCCCGCAAACAGGGAGAAGTGCGTGGTGGCCAAGTAGGGGAATACGCGGTCGGTGTCGAGCTTGCCTTTCAGGTTCAGCAGCTGCGGCAGCTGGTCCAGGGCAATGCCCTTCAGCTCGGCATACTTAAACAGGAGCACGCCCAGCGCCAGGAACAGCAGATTGACGAATACCAGCGTGATGGTAAACCAGAGCATATTTTTCTGGGCGTCGCGCAGGTTGCGGCAGCTCAGGTTTTTCTGCATCAGGTCCTGGTCGAGGCCCGTCATGGTGATGGTGATGAACATGCCGGCCGCAAACAGCTTCCAGAAGTACTTTTTGTCGTTGGGGTCGGAGAAGAAAAACGTCTCCGACAGTGGCGACTCACGCACCGTTTGCACCAGCCCGGCCCAGCCCAGGTTCAGTTCCCGCCCGATCAGGCCGATGCTGACCACCACGCACAGCAGCATGGCCATGGTCTGGAAGGTGTCGGTCCAGAGGATGGTTTTGAGCCCGCCGCGGAAGGTATAGAGGTAAATCAGCAGAATGCTCACCGTCACCGTCACGGCAAAGGGCACGCCCATCTGCTCAAACACGATGAGCTGCAGCACGCCTGCCACCAGAAACAGGCGGAACGACGCGCCGATGGCCCGGCTCAGCAGAAAGAAAAAAGCGCCCGTTTTGTAGCTCCAGAAGCCGAAACGCTGCTCCAGGTAGGTGTAGATGCTGACCAGATTGAGCCGGTAATACAGCGGCAACAGCACCGTGGCAATGACGGCGTAGCCGGCCACATAGCCGAATACCATGCCCATGTAGCTCCATTGCCCGGTAAGCACCTGCCCCGGCACCGACACGAAAGTGACGCCCGACAGGGACGTGCCAATCATGGCAAACGCGACCATGTACCAGGGCGCGTTGCGGTTGGCCACGAAGAAGGATTCGCTCGTGGCCTTACGCGACGTGAGCACCGCAATGATGACCAGCACAACAAAGTAGCCGGCAATTAGGCTTAAAACCAGGGTGGGAGACATAGGCGAAAAAGTAGGGCGCAAAGATAACCGGAAGCAGCCGAGGCCGGCTGCTGCGGCCAAAACCGCCGCGTCCGCTACCTTGCCGGCGCTGTACCCCTAAAAATACTTTTCCATGCTGGATATCGTCATCGATGCGCGCCCCGCCAGTATCGGCCCGGGTTTCGACGTGCGGCGCATTCTGCCCTTTCGGCAGCGGCGCATGGTGGGCCCCTTCGTGTTCATGGACCACGCCGGCCCCGTGGACGTGGCCCCGGCCCAAATGCCTGACCTCGACGTGCTGCCGCACCCGCACATCGGGCTGTCCACGGTGAGCTACCTGTTTGGCGGGCAAGTCACGCACCGCGACAGCCTCGGCGTGGAGCAGATCATTCGGCCCGGGGAGGTAAACTGGATGACGGCCGGCCGCGGCATCGCGCACTCGGAGCGCTTCGAGGACCCGGCCGCGCTGGCCGGCGGGCAGCTGGAAATGATTCAGACCTGGGTGGCCCTGCCCGAAGCGCACGAGGAAGACGCGCCGAGCTTTGCCAACTACCAGCCCCACGAACTGCCCGTCTTCACCGATACCGGCGTGTGGATGCGCCTGATTGCCGGCAACGCATTCGGCCTCGGCAACGACGTCCGCACTCACTCGCCGCTGTTCTACCTGCACGTGGTGCTGCAGCCGGGTGCCCGCTTTGGGCTGCCGCGCGGCCACCAGGAACGCGGCGCCTACGTGGCCAAGGGCGCGGTGGAAGTCGGCGGGCGCTTCTACACGGCCGGCCAGCTGCTGGTGTTTACGCCCGGTATCGACCCCGTCATCATGGCCCGGGAGGCCAGCACGCTGATGCTGCTGGGCGGCGAGCCGCTGGGTGAGCGGTTTATCTGGTGGAATTTCGTGTCGTCGCGCAAGGAGCGTATCGAGCAGGCCAAGGCCGACTGGCAGGCCGGACGCATCGAGCTGCCGCCCAATGTGATAACCACGAGTTTGTGCCCTTGCCGCAGGACCGCACCCGGCCCGCAGGCACCGGCGGAGCTACGGGCGGAGCGGCGCCGCAGCCGTTGTCGTAGCCGCGGTGGCAGCGGGCTCGGCCTTAACACGACGGCGGGAGGTACGTACGTGCAGGCAAGCACCAAACGCTCCTTTAGCCATGCCTCTGCACCCTGAGCTCGACAAGAAGCTGAGCAAGACCTACGAGCCCAAAACGCGCATCGACGACGTATTCAAGGGCTACGACATCACCTTCCTGACCAACGAACACGGTGAGCCCGTGACGCTGTTCTTCGGCAAGCGCCGCCCCGACGGTAGCATTGCTGGCGAGCGGTACACCCGCACCATCAAGCGCGTACCCGATAGCCTGGAAGTGAAATCCAGCCATTGGGACAACCGCGGTAAGATCATGCAGTTTTAGCCGGCTTATTCCGCTGTCATTGCGAGCGAAGCGCGGCAACCGCAGGAAGGCGTAGCCAATCCTTCCTCTCGTGGCACAACGGTGAAGCACGTAACACCTGATAACAGAAGCACCGCCCGAAACTGCAGACGCTGGTTTCGGGCGGTGCTTCTGTTAGGGCTAGCACATTGGCCAGGACCGATTGCTTCGGCTACGCCTCGCAATGACAGCGGGGTGAACCGTCTGCTCTACTCCATAGCCGCCAAATCCAGCGGCTCGCCCACGGCGGGGGCGTGCAGCTGCGCGTTCAGCCAGCCTTCCCCGGCAATTTGCTCCAGGGTGCGCAGCGGCTCGGAGGCCGGCTCGTCGCTGAGGTCGTAAGTGCCGTAGTGCATCGGGATGAAGTGGCCAGCGCGGAGCTGGTTGCTGATTTTGGCCGCTTCGTTGGGGTTCATGTGGCTGCGCTGCATCATGAAAGCCGGCTTGTAGGCCCCGATGGGCAGCAACGCCACGTCCAGGGGGCCGAACTGCTCCTCAATCTGGTAGAAGTGGGGGCCGTCGGCGGAGTCGCCGCAGAAGTAGAGGGTGCGGCCCGAGGCCTTTTCGCGCAGCAGGAAAGAGCCCCAGAGCACGGTGTTCAGGTCGTTGAGGCCACGGCGGTGCCAGTGGGCAGCGGGCAGGTAGAAGATTTCCAGCGCCGCGTCGGGGCCGAGGTCAAACTGCTGCCACCAGCCGGCTTCCTGCGTGGGCGGCAGCGTGCCGGCCGTACGCCGAAGCAGCCCGGCTACGCGCAGCGGCCCGAGCACCTGCATGGCGGGGTTCTGGCGGGCCAGCAGCCGGATAGAGTCGTCGTCGAGGTGGTCGCGGTGGCCGTGGGAAAGCAGCAGGTAGTCGATGCCGGTGAGGTCCTGCGGCGCGCAGGGCAGGGGGTGGCGCCGCTTGATCAGGGGCAAATCGAAGAGCAGCGGGTCGAAAAGCAGGGTTTTGCCGCCCCAGCGCAGCCAGAAGGAGGCGTGGCCCAGCCAGATCAGCGTGGCCTCCGGGCGCTGCCGCAGGACGTCGGCGCAGGGCTGCACCTGTGGGGCCCAGGTGTCCTGCTTTTTGGCTTCGGCCTGCGGGTTCTTGGTCAGCACCTTCCAGCGCAGCACGTTGCTGAAGCTCGGCTCGTAGAGTTGTTCGTCCACGTTGGCAAACTCGTTGCCAATCATCAGGTTGCCGGGGTAGGTGGGGCGAATGGTCGGCAACTGCTCGTTGCGCACGCGGCGGGAAGAAGCCATATAGAGGATAAAGGACAAGCCAGGGGGCGGACTTGAAACGCCCCGGTGCCTATCTTGTTCGCCGCGAATAAACAAAATCCGCGTGCCGTATGCCCCCAGTTGCTTTTGTCCGCTACCAGCAGTTCCCCAGCGCCGACGCCGCCACGCACCTGCTAGGCCTGCTCGAAGAACACGACATTCCCTTCGAAACCAGCCGGGTAGCGCCCAACGTCGACCCCAACCTGTCCTTCAACACGGTGCATTACGTGTACGAAGTGCGCCTGCAGCCCGCCGACGTCGACCGCGTCAACGCCTTGCAGGACGAGGAAAACCGCCAGCTCATCGAGCAGGCCGACCCCAGCTACTACCTGTTCAGCTTCACGGACCAGGAACTGATGGACGTGCTCACTCACCACGCCGACTGGAGCCGCTACGACGTGCTGCTGGCCGAACTGCTGCTGCGCCGCCGCGGCCACGAGCCCGACGTGCAGGCCCTGCAGCAGCTACAGCAGCATCAGCAGCGGGTGCAGCCGCTACCCCAGCCCGAAAAAAGCCGCCCCGGTTGGATCATTGCCGGTTACGTGTCGGCGGTGCTGGGCGGAGCTTTCGGCATCTTGGTCGGCTGGCACCTGTACTCGGCCACTTCCACCCAGCCCGATGGCCGCGAGTTACACACCTTTTCCGCTCAGGACCGCGTGCACGGCATCTGGATTATGGCTTTGGGCGGGCTGGCGCTGGTCGGTTGGCTGGGCTTGCGTCTACTGCGCTAAGAGTATTGCCGAGGTGCTATATTTATTGCCTGCAAACCAGTATTTTACCCACAGTTTCGCTCTTTCCTCCTGCTCACCCTTCTAGTCCCACCGTTTCGCAATGGAAAACCTGATGCCCGAACAAACCTCTGAGCCGCAAGCTCAGCGCATCGTGCTGACGGCCGAAGAGGCCGCCGCTATTCAAACACGCTTCATGACGCAGGTCTACGGCTGGATGGCCGGCGCGCTGGCCATGAGCGGGGGCATGGCCATGATGGTCGGCGCTTCCGACGTGCTCCAACGCTTCGTGATTGGCAACCGGCTGGTGTTTTTCGGCCTGCTGATTCTGCAAATGCTGCTCGTCGGTTACATCGGGGCACGGCTGGCCAAAATGTCGGCCAATCAGGTCGTGGGTACGTTCGTGGCGTACTCCGTTATCAGCGGCCTCACGCTCGGCTTCATCTTCATGGTGTACCGCGCCGACAGCATTGCCTCCACCTTTTTCGTGACGGCCGGCACCTTCGGGGTGATGAGCCTCTACGGCTACTTCACCCGCACCGACCTGAGCAGTTGGGGCAACCTGCTGCTGATGGGCCTGATCGGTTTGGTCATTGCCTCGGTGGTAAACATCTTCCTGCAAAGCGGCCTGCTCTACTGGATTACTTCCTTCGTCGGCGTACTGCTGTTCGTAGCCCTCACCGCCTACGACACGCAGAAAGTGAAAAGCCTCGCCTTCGTGGGCCTGGAAGACGAAGACCTGGACCGTAAAGCCGCTGTATGGGGTGCCCTCACGCTGTACCTGGACTTTGTAAACCTGTTCCTCTACCTGCTGCGCCTGTTTGGTGACCGTCGCCGCTGAGAACCCGCATGTGAACAAAGCCCCGCAAAGCAGCTTCGCGGGGCTTTGTTTTTTTAGGCCGCTTCGGGTAAGTCGGCCGTAGCAGCGGGCTGCTCAATGCGCAGGTAGTAAAAGCACGCGTACGCCACGCCCGCCAGGCACAGCGCAAACCACGCCCACGGCAGGCGCAGATCCACCACCGATAAGATGCCGCACACCAGCGTGGAAGCAAAGCTGGCCAGGCCCTGCACCGCCTGGTTCAGCCCGAATATCTCGCCGCGGTCTTCCTCCGACGTGCGCTGCGCCAGCAAGCCCTCAATGAGGCCCTGAATCAGCGAGAGCGTGAGGCAATCAACGGCTACCAGCGCGTACAGCGCCACGCGCGAACTGCCCACCAGCCCGTAGCCAGCCAGCACCGGCGTGCCCAGCAGCGCCAGCCACCCGATGACTTGCCGCTGTGGAATGCGGTCGGCCAGGTAGGTGAAGAAGAGGTAGTTGATGGCTACGCTGAGCGCCCCAAAAAACATGAAGAAGAAGGAAATGGCGCGGGCATCCATGCGCAGCTCGCCGAGGCTGGCGAAAGGCACGAAATAGAAATAGTACCCGATGCTGAGCGTGAACAGCGCCTGCGTCAGCACCAGCGGTAGCAGGCCCGGGTGCTGCCGGCCCTTGGCCCGCAGCCGGCGCCACAGCCCGGCCACGTTCACGGCTTCGGTGAGCGTTTGGCGCAGCTCCAGCCGACTGAGGCCGGTACGCTGCGCGTGCGTTTCGCGCAGCAGCAGGCTCAGGGCCACGTTAGCGGCCGCCAGCGCTATAGCCAGCCCTACCACGTAGCGGGCCTGCAGCCCCGTAGGTACGTGCCCGAGCGTAAGCAGCAGCCCGCTCACCATCGGCCCGATGACGAAGCCCAGCGAAATAATGGCCCCTTCGATGCCCAGGTTGCGAAACAGCCGCTCCGGCGGCGATACATCGGTAATGGCCGAGCGCACGGCGCTGTACATGCCGTTGGTAAGTCCGTCGCTGCCGCGGTTGGCGAAGTACAGGCCGGCGCGCACCGGCAGCAGCAGGGCGTTGGCCAGTAGCGTGCCCACCGCCGAAAGCACTAGAATGGGCCGTCGGCCGTAGCCGTCCGAAAGCTTGCCCAACAACGGCGCGGCAAACAGCTGCACGCCCAAAAACAACCCCGTGCCCAGCGCCAGCCACAGCTGCGGCCGCGGCAGCCCGCGCACAAACTCCGGCACGATGGGGCCGATGGCCGAGCCCACGATGACGTCGAGCAGGATGATGGCGTACAGCAGCCAAAGGCGGCGGTCAGGTGGAGGCATTGCTGGAAACGAAAGCTGCAAGTACGAAAAAGCCGGACGGTGAGGTCCGGCTTTCTGGGCTTTCAGGAAGAAGAGAATCAGAAATGCAAAGACTCCCGCACGTCATGCTGAGCGTAGTCAGGACATCTCGCGTGCTTGGTTGAACGACTCGGAAAAGGTTCGTCATGTCGAGCTTGTCGAGACATCTCGCGTGCTGACGGCCGATAGTAACCTCTTCGTTCAACGAGGGAATTACTATCCGGCGAGACGTCTCGACTGCGCTCGACATGACGGCCTTTGCCAAGATGTTCAACAATGAACTTCCCAGCAGACTGTCATGTCGAGCTTGTCGAGACATGACAGTCTGCTGGCTCGGCAACGCTGCGCACCCGCTACGTTACTTCGCTTTCGCGCCCAGCCAGGCCGCCCGGAAGGCTAGCTGTTCAGGAGTGGCCTGTTCGGCGGGCACTACGGCCAGCGAGGTAGAGGCGGTCAGCGGCACCTGCACGGTGCGCACCTGCCCGCGCGAGCGGAATTCCACCGGTACGGTATCACCCACCTTGTGCTTCTTAAGCAGCTTGGGCAGGTCCTTCTCGCTTTTCAGCTCTTTGCCGTCGAAGCGCAGGATTTCGTCGTCGCGGTCGAGGCCGACCTGGTAGAGCGGCGAGCCGACGAGCGTGCCGTAGCTGATGACGTAGCGTTTATTGGTGAAAGCCACCTGACCCGGAGCGCCAAACGTGGGTACGTCGGGGCGGGCGGGGCGCACCAGCAGGCCGGCCGGGGCCAGTAGGGCGGCGTAATCGTGCGGGGTAGCGCGGTAGATGTGCTGGCGGAAAAACTGCCCGGCAAAGGCCGTGTCGCCGCTTACCTGACCCAACAGGCGCTGTAGCTCGGGCACGGTGTAGGGCCGCTCGGGCGCATAGTCTTTCTGCGGCTTGCCGTGTTGCTGCCACACGGCGCGCATGTAGGTGTCGAGGTCGGTTTTGTAGCGCTGGCGCAGCAGCAGATCCAGCGCCAGGGCATTGGCCCCGCCCACAAAGTAGTACGACTGGTACGTGTTGGCGCGGTTGCTGGGGTCGATGGAGCGGGCCGCGTCCACAAACGGCGCCTGCTGGCTCATGTAAATGGCCCCGTAGCGCTGGGCGCCGGGCACCTGCATGGAGTTGACGAGGCCGTTCAGGGCTTCGTCGCAGTACTGCTTATCGGTGGGGTATGCGCCCGAGCGGCGCAGCAGTAGCTCGCCGTAATACTGCGTGAAGCCCTCTGCAAACCAGAGCATGTCGCTCATGTTGGCCCGCTCGAAGTCGAAGGGCTCCAGGTCGCGCGGGCGGATGCGTTCCACGTTCCAGCTGTGGAAAAACTCGTGCGACACCGTGCCGAGGTTGTCCAGCGCGCCCGGCCCGCTGATGGGGCGCGCGTTGGTCACCGAGGTGGAGTTGCGGTGCTCCATGCCGTCGCCGCTGGCCTGGGGCAGGTAGTCGGCCACGAAGGTGTAGCGGCCGAAATCGTACTGCGGTAGCTCGCCGAACACGGCCCGGGCCTCGCGCACCACGCCCTTGGTCAGCTCGGCGTAGCGGTCCAGGTCGGCCGCGGTGCCGGGGTGTAGCACCTGCATTTCGATGGTGCGGCCGTCTTCCTGCCAGCTGCGCACCTGGTGGGCGCCGAGGGAAGTGGGTGAGTCCATAAAGTACTGGAAGTGCGGGGCGCGCCACACCTCGCCGCCGGGCTGCAACTGCGAGGCCACGTTCCAGCCAGCCGGCAGGTCGAAGCGCACTTCCACGGGGCGCTGATCGAGCCCACGGGCATAGGCAAAGGTGGCCGGGATGTTCAGGTGCGCGTGTTGCGCGTCGATGCCGAGGTAGGTGCCATCGGTCCGGTCGCCGAATACGGTGTAGCTGAAGCGCACGGTGCCGTCGGGACCGGGCGTCACGTCCCAGCCGTAGGGGTCGGGGTGGCTGAGCGGCAGCGCTTTGCCCTGCGCGTCGGTGGCCTGCACGTCGTACACGTTCTTGGCGAATTCGTGCAGGGCGTAGCGGCCGGGCGAGGAGCGGGCCATGCGCACCTGCAGCGGTCGGCCAGCCGGCACCTGCGCGAAGGTGGCCACCACTTGCGCCTCGTGGTGCGCGGCGTTGGGAAAGCTGATGCGGTATTGGACGGGAGCGGCCTGCTGCGCCTGGCTTAGCAGCGGCGCGGTCAGCAAACCCAGGCCCAGCAGCAGCCGGGCAGCAGAAGAATGGAGCATAGGGTAGAGTAGGGGACGCCCGAAAGTACGCGCCCGCCAGCAGACACCGAAACGGTGCACCGCGTTGCTTCCCGCCCGTTAGCTTGCCAAAGTGCCGCGCAGGGATTGTGGCAACGGCGCTGGAAAGCCCCTGGAGCAGCACGACTACTTCCACACCGCCGCCTCCACCAGGCCATCGGCCCACTGCTGCTGCCAGTGGCGCTGCAGCCCCAAGCGGCCCAGCACGCCGGCAATATCGGGCAACTGCCTCCCCGGCACGGCCGACGTTAGCCCGAAAAAGCGGTACATCAGCCACTGCAGGCCGCGCTGCCAGCCCCGGTGTGGCGGTGCAAAATCCGCCACTAGCCAGCGGGTGCTGGTGTGGGTGTGCTGGTGTAGCCGTTGCACCAAGGCGGCCAGCTCCACGTCGGGAAACAGATCGAAGAGGAAGAAGGCCACCACGACGTCAAACTGCTCCGCGGGCTGCAGCACGGTTTCGGTGCCGTGGCGCAGGCTGATCTGGTCGGCTACTGCGGGCAACTGCTCCTGAATTAAGCTGGCCGCCTGAGCCAGCATGCGGGCCGAGGCTTCCAGATAGACTACCTGCGCCGCGGGCTGGTGAGCAAACAAATCGGGCAGTACCCGCCCCGTGCCGCCCCCGATAAACAATACGCGCGGTGCCGGCTGTGCCTGAGCAAGGCCCGCTTGCAGCGCCGCGCGCTGGGCCCGCAGCAGCAGCGGCCCGAAGACCAGGCCGGCCAACGGGTCGTAGAAGCGGGCGACGCGGTCAAAGTTGGGCGTGGGCATGACAGAGCGGGCTAGGCGGCGCAACCTACGGCCGGCGGCGCAGAGTATCCTTCGCCCGGCGGTTTGCGTTGTTCTACGCAGTTACCCGTTTTCTGCGCCGCATGACCACCTCTTTTCGTCGCCTGTTCGCCGGAATCCTCCTGTTCGTCACCGAATTTGCTCTGATTCTGGCCATCGGTACGGCGGGCGTGGTCATCTTCCTGCTGCTGGGCCGGCAGGTGCTCGGCGACGGGCAACTGGATTTCGACGAGGGCGCCTTCACCTGGTCGCACTGGTTTCTTGGCGACGCCAACCGCCACTGGGTTGACTTCATCACTTTCCTGGCCTCGCGCAACTTCATCATCGTGGCTGCGCTGGCCGTTATCGGCTACTTCCTGGTGCTGCGCAAGCACCGCTGGTACTCGCTCAAAGTGCCCGTGGTGGCCCTGGGCAGCATCACGCTGAATCTGCTGCTGAAGCAATTTTACAACCGCCCGCGCCCAATGCTGCCGCTTACATCGGCATCGGGCCTGAGCTTCCCGAGCGGCCACGCCATGATTTCGGCCTCGTTCTACGGCCTGCTCATCTACCTTACCTGGCAGCACGTGACCAATAAGTCGCTACGTTGGCTGCTGACGGTACTCCTGACCGCCCTTATCCTGATGATTGGCCTGACGCGGGTGTACCTGCGCGTGCACTACGCCTCCGACGTGCTGGCCGGCTTTGCGGCCGGCGTGCTATGGCTGCTGGTGGCTATTCCGTTGCTAAACCGGATGGAACGCCTCATCAAACAGCGGGCGCGGGGCGCTAAGTCCAATACCATGTTGCCCACGGAGTGAAATTTTTGCGCCTGATTATCAGTGGGCAAAGCTTTTGTTAAGAAAATCTTTTGCGTAGGCTCTTGACAACAACCCCAAGGCCCTCTACTTTTGTATCACAATTCGCCGCTGACCTACCAACAGCGGCGAGTTTTAAAAGCTGCGGTTGTGGCGAAATTGGTAGACGCGCTGTCTTCAGGCGGCAGTTCCGAAAGGTGTGAGAGTTCGAGTCTCTCCGACCGCACAAACCGAGAGCCGGTTCCGAAAGGAACCGGCTCTCGTGTTTTTTAGCGTTTCCCACGCCGTACCTGCCGCCACCGCCGCGGGCTTTCGGCCGTAAGCAAAGGCTTGTTATGAACCGTCTGCCTCGCTTTCTTGTGCGCCTGACCGGGCAACTCTCTGCCGAGCTGGCCGCAATGGGCGTGGCCTTCGTGGGCGCGTTTCTGGCGTTTCTGTACATCACCCGGCTAGTGTTCTACCGCGGCCCGGAGCACTTCGATCAGGCCGCCTTCGATGCCATGGATCGGCTACGTGCCTCTGTGCCCGGCCTTACCGCCTGGGCCCTACGCGTGACGTTTTTCGGCTCGGCGCTCTGGTTTGTCATCGTGGGCTTGGCCGCTCCGCCGCTGCTGTGGTGGCTGAAGCGGCGCCGCGAGGCCGTGGAGCTGTTTGCCGCCATTGCCGGTGCCTCGCTGCTGAATCAGCTGCTGAAGCACTTTTTCGGGCGGGTGCGGCCGCTCACTGCACTGATTTACCAGCCGGGGCTGAGCTTTCCCAGCGGCCATTCTATGGTTGGGCTGGCGCTGTATGGCATGCTGGCCTGGCAGCTGTGGCGCTACGGCCGGCACCCTATCTGGGCCATATTGCTGGTGCTCTGGGCCGTGTTCGTCGGCCTGACGCGTATCTACCTGCACGTGCACTACGCCACCGATGTGCTGGCTGGCTTTGCGGCCGCTGTAGCGTGGGTGGTACTGGTACAGGCTGCCGTGCAGCGCCGGCTGCAGCGCATGGGACAAGTGGTAAAAAAGTGATTATAAGCGCCCAGCCTGTCGAGCGCAGCTACGCTTGACAGGCCGGGATGCGTTACTGTTAGCTCAGCTTCACCCGTACGCGGATGGCCTGCAGGCCCTTCACGCCTTGCAGCTCTTCTAGTTCCAGCTCCTCCACGCCGGGCTCCAGCAGGCCGCGGTCCTGCAAGTAGTCCACGTACTCGCGGTACTCGGCGGCTTCGCGGGCCTGGGCGTACACTAGCGCGATGCAGCCGGGCTGCGTCAGCCGCTCGCCGGTGCCCGCCACGGTGGCCTTGTCCACGCGCTTCTTGATGATTTCGTAGCGGATATTGTAGGCGCCATCCACGTCGAACTGCCGCTCGTCCATGCGGAAGCGGATGCTCAGGGCCTGGCTGTGGATGAGCACCAGCTGGGTGGTATCCAGCGGCACGGGCAGCGTGGGCTTGAGCCGGTGCGTGAGTCGGGTGATTTCGCAACTCACCAGCAACTGCCACAGCCGCAGGTTCTTGAGGAAGATCAGGTCGAAGGGCTTGTCGTGCACCAGCGAAGCGCCCACGTAGATATTGTACTCCACGCCATCGGTTTTAAAGCGCTGGAAGTAGTGCGGAAACATCTTTTGGGCGCGGCGGTCCTCCTCGTCGAGGTAGTCGCTCACCGCATCGTTGAGCTGGGTGATGCTCTGCTCGAAGGCCTTACGGCGCTTGTAGAGAATGCCCAGTTCGGGGTCGATGTTCGACCAGTACTCGCCGATGATGGCGCGTAGCTCGGGCGTGTGCTGCGCCAGGTACTCAAACAGCGGCTCCACCTCCGACTTGATGGATTCCAGAATGCTTACCTCGTCGCCCGAAAGAATGCCCTGGCGCAGGCGCTTCAGGTTCTTGGTGACGTAGAACTTCAGCTCGTCCAGGATGGGCAGGGCCTGAAACTCGGTGGCTTTCTTGAGCACGCGGTTAGCCAAGGTCAGGTGCTCGATCAGGTCGCCCTGAATGGCCTCGTTGCGGGCCGTGCTGGAGCCGCGCACGTCGGAGGAGCCGTAGAGCGGGTACACGTCCTGGAACACGATGGGCTCCATTTCCGCGTTTTTGTTGCCCTCGTCGATTTTCTCCAGCAGGTTCAGGGCCGCGTCGGTGAAGCGCCACTCCATGCTGGGGTGAATGGCGGTAAACTTCTCCTTCACGATGGCCTGCACGCGGGTCTGGATTTCCTCGGCGTTGCGCTTTACGGCCACGGCAAAGAGCGGCAGAAAGGCCGTGACTTTGTCCAGGGCAAACTCGTCCAGGTCGGCGGCGTTGGGCGAGCCCAGCTCCAGCAGGCCCACCGCATCGTCGCCGTAAGGCAGCAGCGCCAGAATGGCCGAGCGGATGCCGATGCTGGTGAGCTGCTCACGCAAGTCCTCCGGAATATCGGCCGTGGCCACGTCCTCCAGCACCAGCGGGCGGCGCTCCTGCGTCACCTGGGCGTACACGCGCCGGAAGCCCGAATTGGCGTCCTGGCGCTGCAACTGCTTCATCAGAAACGAGTGGTTGATCTTGCGGCCAAAGTCCACGAAGGCCTTTTTCTTCTCGTCGTAGGCGGCAATGCCGAGCTGCAGGAAGGGCCGGCCGAAGAGCACGCGCAGCTTTTCCTGAATCTGCTCGAGCCGGTCGGAGGCCTGCAGCACGTCGCGCTCCAGCAGGTCGTACTTCAGCTCCGAGAGGATTTCCTGCTCCGTTACGTCAGTAAGCTGCAGGATGTTGAAGCCTTCCAGGGCGAAATTATCGGGCGGCAGCAGCTCGCGCCACAGGGCCACGTCGTGGGGGTTGCGGCGTAGGCGCTCCAGGTTTTCGTCGGCCAGCTCCGGCTTCGGCCCGACGAGCTTCACATCGAGAAACGCCGAGTTGAAAGCCACGCTGTAGTGCCGGTACAGGCCGATGTTGTAGTCGGGCACGGTGAAGATGATGCTGCCGTAGTGGTCGGGCATGTCCTGGCCGTACAGCTTCTCCATGATCTGGGCGTACACCATGTGCACCATGTGGCGCTCCATGGTGGCCGCGTCGATGTTCAACGGCTGCTTCACGCGCTTGTCGGGCGCCAGCAGCACTTCGGCAAAGCGGGGCGTGTGGTAGAAGCTGTAGCGCTGAAAGGGCGGAATGGCCCCGATGATGTCGGTGGCGAAGGAGGCCGGCGGAAACACGGCCAGCATCAGGGCCTGCACCAGTTGCTGGTGGGCGTCGAGGACGCTGGTATCGGTGAGGGGGCCGCGCAGCTCGGGCGCCTGCTCCACCTTGCGCATAATGCCGCGCGCTACCAGAGCAATGCCGGGGTTGGCATCGTCGAGGCGGGCCTGCCACCACGCAATGATGGGCTCGAGGCTGAGCGTGGTCTGAAAGAAAAATACCGGCGCGGGCGCTGGGGCAACGTCGAGGGGGCGGGGCATAGAAACAGAGGGGAGGGCCGCTTCGGCAGCCGAAATGCAGCTCTGGTTTATACGCAGGCACGCGCCCGGCGGACGTCGGCGCCTCAGCGCGTCAGCACAAACGCCGCGGCTTGCGTCTGACCAGTGGCATCGACCGACTGCTCGGCCTGCGTGCTGTTGGATAGGGGCTTGACGCGGAACGACTTGCGCGTGTTGCGGTAGCAGGTGCAGCAGCCGTCGGCTTCCTGCTTGCCATCGAGACCCACCTGATCGACGAGGTAGCTCGGCAGCGACAAAGGGCGGCGGCCCGGCCCGCGGCTGGGCAGCAGAATGGTGTAGCGGTACGAGGAATCGGCGTTGACGGCGCCCAGCTTGCGGCCATTCACCGCCGCAAACGGCTCGTTGTTGTCGATGACGATGGGCGTGCTCAGGGCCGTACCGCGCGGGCGGATGATGCGCGCCGTGTCGGGCTTGGCGTAAACGGGCGGCGGACCGGGGGAAGTAATGGCTCGGCGCGGGTACACCGAGCGCACGATGAGCACCGTGTCGACTTCGTTGGCCCGGAAGCCCTTGGTCAGCGAGTCGGCGCTGAAGCGGAAAAACAGGGCGTCGGCGCGATAATCCTGGCAATTACAGCCCACCGAGCCGCAGCAGCCGGCAAACAGGGCCGCGCAGCTCAGCGCGAAAAACCAGGACTTAAACGACGCGGCAGCAAACAACTTCATCGGAAACGGAAAACAGGGTAACGGCAGGAGCTACCGTCAGCTAACGAGCGGAACGTAAAAATAGTGGGCCCACCGCTTACGAAGCGGCGGGCCCACTGATACAGGCTGCGTTCGGGGTGTGCCCGGCCGTTATTCCTTCACGAAGCGGCGGGTTTCCGAGCTGCCTTTGCTCGTGATTTTGTAGTAGTAAGTGCCGCGGTTGAGGTCTGCCAGGTTCACGTCGAGCGAGTGGCTGCCCTTGTCCTGCTTGCCGTCGAACACGGTGCGCACGGTTTTGCCGCGCTCATCCAGTAGCTCCACTTTCACGCTGCCTTCTTTTTTTACCTCGTAGGTGAGGCGCTGGGCAGCCGAAGCGGGGTTGGGGTACAGGGCCGCACGCGTGCCGTTTTCAGGTGTAGCTGGCTGAGCCGGAGCGTTCGGGTCGAGCAGCAGGAAGCGCGTCGGGCCGAAGAAATTCTGTTTCATTCCACCGAAGCCGTGGTGGCCGCCTTTGCCGCCCTTCTCCTGCCATTGCTGCAGCTTCTGTTGCTGCTCGGGCGTGGCGTTTTTCAACATCAGCGCTTTGATGTCAGCTGCCCACTGGGTGCGTTGGGGCTGCACTTCGGCTTTCAGCTGGTTGATCTGGGCGTCGTACTTCTGGGCCAGCTGGGCCACATTCTGCATCACGGCGCGTTGCTCGGTGCGCAGCTGCTGCAGTTGTTGCTTCTGCGCGTCGGTCAGCGGCGGGCGCTGGCCCTGGGCGGTGCCGGCGGTGGGCTTCAGGCTCTGGCGCAGCGTCTTGCCTTGCTCACGCAGGGTTTTCAGCTGGGAGCGGTAAGTAGCCAGCTGCGTTTTATCGGCGGCGCTCATCTGCGCGTCGAGCTTCTGACGCTGCTGGCGCACCACGGGCAGGATATTCTGCTGCGTGTAGGCCCGCACTTCGCCGTTGCCTTTCGCGTGGCTGCCGCGGCTGTGCCGGCCGAAGGGCTGGCTGGCTGGCTTGTCGGTCGGGGCTACTTGCGCGAAACTCAGGCTTGCAGTGGCGGGCAGGATGGCAGCGGCAAAGGCCAGTGCTTTCAGCCAGGAATGGTTTTTCATGTCTATGTGAGGAGGGAAGTGGATTTTCGTTTTCTGCTCACATAGAGGAAGAAGACACTGCCGGGTTTAACGGCTGAGAGAATATTTCATGTAATGGTTCACCCCACTGTCATTGCGAGCAACGCGAAGCAATCGTTCCTCTCGCGGCACAAACGGCTTAACTGACAGCAACTAAAAAACGGCCCCGCCCGAAACCAGCAACTCAGGTTTCGGGCGGGGCCGTTTTCGGGTAGTAGGTATTGCGTCGGCGGTGCTACTGGAGGAAGGATTGCTTCGTCCTTCGTCCTCGCAATGACAGTACGAGGCTACCGTTAGCCAGGCCTATTTGAACGTGTCCTTGGTGTCGACCACCTTAACGTCGGTCACGTTCACCTTGAAGCTGGCAACCTGCGCGTCCTCGGCTACCACTTCCTTCGGCAGGCCTTCGCGCACCACTTTGGCGTAGCTCATGGGCGAGGGCGTGTTGTTCTTCAGCACATCGGCCAGGGGCTGGGCTTCGCTGTCGTCGGTTACCACGGTCACGTACATATTCTGCACCTGCCAGTACTTCTTGATGGCCTTGTTCACGTCGTCGAGGGTAAGCTTGGCCAGCTGCCCGTCGAGCTCCGAAAGCCAGTCTTTGCGGCCGTAAAACTTGGAGTCGAGCAGGAAGCCGAGCTGCTTGGCGGGCGTCAGGCCGTAGAGCTTGGTGTAGGAGCGCAGGAAGGTGCGCGTCAGCTCGAAGTTTTCCTTCGTCATGCCGTTCTTCACCAAGCCATCCATCTCGCGCAGGGCCAGGCGCAGCGCGAAGGGCGCGTGGCCCACTTTCAGGTCGCCCAGCTCGGTGGGGTACTGCTTGCGCAGGCCCTCGGCAATCTGCACCGGGCGCAGCCAGATGCTGGCGTAGTTGGCGTGGCGCGGCACGCCGGGCACGGGCAGCATGTTGTTGCCGCCGGCTTCGTACCACTCGATGTAGCTGTAGTCGCCGTAGTTCATCGAGCGGGTGGTGCGGATCTTGTCGTATAGCTTGCCGTAGCTCTTGCGGTGCTCCCCGAGGTAGGAGTTGGCCACCATCAGCGCCGCGAAGTCGTCCTTGCCGCGCGTCGTTTCGATGGGGAAGCCGGCGTACACCGCCGAGCCCAGCGCGTCGGGCTTGCTCACGATTTCCACGTGCACGCCTTTGGTCGGGCTCAGCTTGGGCACTTCCGGCTTGATGGAGGCCGTGGGCAGCGCGTCCATATCCTTCTTGAGCTTCTGCACGAAGCTCTCGGGGTAGTTGCCGGTGATGCCGATGGTCAGGTTGTTCTTGCCGTAGGCCTTGGCGTAGAACTGCTTCACGTCGTCGAGAGTAATGCTGCGCACGCCGGCGGCGGTGCCGCGCGTCATGTGCTGGTAGCGCGTGCCGCGGAACAGCTGGTCTTCCAGCGCAAACTTGCTGTAGTCCTCATCCGACGAGGCCCGAATCACCTGCTCCACGTAGTTGAGCTGGTTGGATTTCAGGCGTGCAAAGTCTTCCTGCGTGAACGAGGGCGTGAGCATCAGGCCCTTGAGCACGGGGTAGAACTTGTCGATAAAGTCGCGGTGAAACTCGAAGGTGTAAGTCGTGACTTCCTTGTCGGTGCGGGCGCCGTAGCGGGCGGCCATGGGGTAGAGCAGGTCCTTGAGCTGGGCGGCGGTCAGCTCCTTGGTGCCGCCTTCGGTCACCAGCTGCGAGGTGAGGTAAGCCAGGCCTTCCTTGCCCTTGGGGTCGGAGGCCGAGCCGTTGTTGAAGCGCAGCATCACCACCACTTTGGCGGCGTTAGGCTGCTTGAGCTCCACCACGTCGGCGGCCAGGGCCGGGGCGGCGATGATGGTAGCCGCGCCCAGCAGCAGGCCGAGAGACGCGCGGAGAAAAAACTGTTTCATGGAATGCAAAATCGAAAGCAAGAGAAATAACCGGCAGTCAGCTTACTGCACGCCGCCCGTGTCTTTCGGGCCGATGGTGCCCACCGTCAGGTGCTCGGGCACGAAGTATTTCTTGGCGGCAGCCTGAATGTCCTGGGCCGTTACCTGGTCGTAGAGCGCGGGGTAGCGGTTCACCGACTGCACATCACCCGTCAGCCAGATAAATTGGGCCAGGGTGTTGGCAATGTTATCGGGCGCGTCCAGGTCCATCAGGTTGCCGTACTTCAGCGCCGATTTGGTGTCGGCCAGCTTCTTGGCGTCCAGCGGCTTGGTCTTGGCGTCTTCCAGCGCCTGCACGATGCGCTGCTTCACGTACGGAATGTCCTCGGCCTTCACCACCGAGGCGCGGATGCTCGTCAGGTGCGGGTCGCGGGTCATGTTGGGTGAGCCGCCCACGAAGCGCACTTTCTGCTCCTTCACCACCAGCTGCTGGTAGAGGTCGGAGTTTTCGGCGAAGAGCATAGTCATCAGAATATCCAGCGCCGGCAGGTCCTTGCTCTGGTCGGAGAAGGCCGGGCCCTTGTAGCTCAGGCTGAGCATGGGCGGGAAGTTGGCGTTCTGGATGTGCACGTAGCGCGGGGCCGTTTGCTCGGCTTCCTGCTTCATGTTGGGTACGTAGGAGCCGCGCTTCCACAAGCTGAAGTACTGCTGCGCCAAACGGTTCACGTCGGCCGCTTTCACGTCGCCCACTACCAGCAGGGTGGTGTACTCGGGGCGGTAAAACCGGTCGAAGAACACCTTCGAATACTCGTACTGGTTGGGCATGTCCACCACGTCCTTGAAGAAGCCCATGGTGGTGTGCTCGTAGGTGTGCTGGTCGAAGGCCGCGTCCGACACCTTCTCGTTCAGCTGGGTGTAGAGCGAGGCCGAGTTCTTGGTGTATTCGCCCTTCACGGCCCCAGCTTCGGTCTTGAAGTCGTGCTCGGAGTACTTCAGGTTCTGAAACCGGTCGGCTTCCACCTCAAACATCTTCTCCAGCATGCGGGCGTTGCCGGTCATGTGGTACACGGTGCGGTCCAGCGAGGTATTGGCGTTGGCCGAAGCCCCGAGGCTCTTGAGCACTTCGTCGTACTGCTCTTTCGAGTACTTATCGGTGCCGCGGAACATCACGTGCTCGAAGAAGTGCGCAAAGCCGGTTTTGCCGGCCTCTACTTCGTCGCGCGAACCGGCGCGCACCACCAGAAACACCGAGGCCAGGCCCGGCGAGGCGTAGGGCACAGTCACCACCTTCAGCCCGTTGGGCAGCTGACTTTGCTCGATGGCGTAAGGGAAAGCCGCCGTGCTGGTAGCTGCGGCTTGTTGCGCCTGCGCGGCCGGGGCGCCTGCGGCCAGCATGGCTACGGCTACGCACAGCGCCCGAAACGTCTGTTTCATATCAAAAACAAGGGTGAAAAAACGACAAACGCGCCGCCTCGTTGCCGAGGCGGCGCGCCAAAGAAACATGGGAAGGAGGAAAGTTGCAGCCGTTTTATCGGAGGGTAGGCTCCCCGGCTCAAAATCAGTGACCGGTGCGAGCAATGGCCGGAGGTGTAGCTGGAATGCTGCCGGTTCCCTCGGTGTGCCGGCCGCCGATGGGGCCCGTAGCCAGCAGCGCCGCGCGCAGCCGTTCGGCGTCTACTTCCATCTGGGGCTTGATCTGGGCCAGGGCTTCGCGCAGCGCGGCCACGTCGGCCAGGCGCGGCGCTTGCGTCTGGGAATAGCCGTGGTACAGCGCCACCCGCACCCGCGACGTGCCCCGGCCGCTGTAGGTGCCCAGAATGTTGCCCTTGGCATTGAGCACCTGCACCGTAGCCTGCAGCTCGGCCTCGTAGTGTTCCAGCGGTACGCCCAGCACCGAAGGCGCCATAAAGGTCAGCATCTGAAAGGCTTGCAGCACCCGCCCGCGGCGCACCACGCGACACTGCTGCACCTGTAGCACCGCGGTACCGAAGCGCGCCGTGTCCTCCGGCTCGGTCAGGTTCATGTGCACTTCGCGTTCGAAGAGCTGCTGCGCGTCCTCGGGCTGCGCGCCCTCGCTGCTGTCCAGCGGGCCGTTGTCCACCCGCACTTCCAGCGAAGGCAGCCGGCTCGACAAGGCCATGGGCGAAGGCTGAAACAGCACTTTATCAGTCGATTTGCAGCCCAGTAAGCTCATGACAAGCAGCGCAACGAGCACGCAGGAAGAAGAACGCAGCATAAAACGCGAGCAGCTAGGGCGGGACAAGAGCAGAGGTCAGCAGCAGGCTAACAGAGGTCTAAGTAAATATAATTTTATTGCAAATAAATGTTGAATTAATAAAATATGATGTTTAAGAGTTTGCTTGATTAGCTGATGGCTCCAAATACAAACGCCCCGCCGGCCGGTGAGCCAACGGGGCGTTTGCAACAACTTGTGCACAACAGGGTACGCTTAGTGCAGCGGCGTGGCGGTTTCTACTTCCGTCTCGTACAGCTCCGTGATTTCCGAGTGCTGGTAATTGTCGACGAACTCGCCTTCCCAGCGGGCAATGACGGCCGAAGCCAGGCAGTTGCCGAGCACGTTCACGGCCGTACGCGCCATGTCCATCAGCGCATCGATGCCGAGAATGATGAACACCGGCCATGTAGGCAGGTTGAACGAAGCCACGGTGGCCAGCAGAATCACCAGTGAGGCGCGGGGCACGCCAGCCACGCCTTTGGAGGTAAGCATCAGCGTGAAGACCATCACCAGCTGCTGGCCAAAAGTAAGCTCCACGCCGGCGGCCTGGGCCACGAAGATGGCGGCCAGCGAGAGGTACAGCGTGGTGCCATCAAGGTTGAAGGAGTAGCCCGTAGGCATCACGAAGGCCACCACCCGACGCGGCACCCCGATGCTCACCATAGCTTCCATGGCCCGCGGCAAGGCGGCTTCCGAAGACGTAGTGGCAAAAGCAATGCTCACCGGCTCGGCCACCGCCTGCACGAAGCGCTTCAGCGGAATGCGCGCCACCAGCGCCACCGGCAGCAGGATGAGCAGCACAAAGGCGATGAGGGCGCCGTAGAGCGTGAGCAGCAGCTGCAGCGCGTTCAGCAGCGGGGCAAAGCCCATTTTACCCACCGTATAAGCCATGGCGCCGCCCACGCCCAGCGGAGCGAAGAACATGACCACGTTGGTGAATTTGAACATCACCTCCGACAGGCTTTCCGACCAGGCCAGCATGGGGCGGCGGTGCTTCTCGGGTACCATGGCCAGGCCAATAGCGAAAATGATGGCAAACACCACCACTTGCAGCACCTGCCCTTCGGCTATCGATTTGGCAATGTTCTCGGGGAAGATGTGTAGGATGATGTCGGCAGCGGTTTGCTTCGGCGCCGTAGCAATGGCATCGGCAGCCGAGGTGCCGGACTGAGCGGCGGCCAGCACGGCCGGGTCCAGCTTGCCAGCCTTGGTCAGGTTGATGGCGGCCAAGCCGATGAACAGCGCGAAAGTGGTGACAACTTCGAAGTACACCAGGGCTTTCACGCCCATGCGGCCCACCTGCTTGAGGTCGGCGTGGCCGGCAATACCGACCACCAGCGTGGCGAATACCAGCGGGGCAATGATGGTCTTGACCAGGTGCAGGAAGATGTCGGACAACACCTTAAAGTTCTGGGCAATACCTGGAAAATCGGCCCCGGCTTCGGCGCCGACCAGCATGCTCACCACAATCCAGAAGGTAAGGGAGCGGCGTCCGGCGGCCCATACCATCAGGGCCACCAGCGCTACCCAGCGGGCAGCCAGCGGCACCATCGGCGGCAGGGCCAGCACTCCGTAGTGAGACAAGGCGGTCAGCAGCACGGCCACGAGCAGCAGGACCAGCGCCGGCGCGGCAAAGCGGGAAAGCTTCATAAGCAGAGAAAAATAACGGACGCTGCCCGGTGGGGAAGGCAGCGTCCGGCAAAGATAGCCGATTGGGCCACAGCCCAACCGCTCGCAAAAAACGAGCGTTAGGGCAGCGTCAGCAGGTAGCCGATGGTGAAGTTGGCATCCCAGTCGAACACGAACTGCTTGCAGCCGGTGGCGTCGGCCAGGGTTTGGTAGATGACGGCGCCGGCCTGGGCCTTGGCGCCCGTTTGCTGGGCGTAGCTGCCCGGGGCCTGCAGCACGGTGTAATCTTGACCCTGGCGCAGCGGCTTGGCCCACTCGTAGGGCATGCCCCCGATGATAAAGCAGGTGCTGCGCAGCTCGGCCGGCACTTGTTGAGCCTTGGTTTACACCTCCGTGGCGACGGTGGCCGGCTCGGTGTTCTTCACGTAAAACTTCGAGCCGTAAGTCTCAATCGACTTAACCGTGCCCTGCTCCAGCCAGGCCAGTTTGGTGTTGCCCGAGCCCATATCGGCTAGAAAGGCCTTGTCGGCGTAGGCGGCCGGCACGGCGGCCCGCAAGCCCAGGGCGCCTTCGCGCTCCGCCGTCACGCTGATGACTACGTAATTCAGGGCCTTCAGCTCCTGGATGATTTTCTGCGTGCCTGGGGCTGCCAGCGCGCCAGAGCTGACCACGAAGTGAATGTCGCGGCCGCCGACACCGTAATCCAGCATCTTGCCGATGTAGGCTTTGAGGCCCTTGCGAATGTCTTCTTCGGGAGCGAGGTTTTCTATCACCAGGCTATTACCGAATTCCGACTTTTCCAGCTGCCAGTTTCTCAGCCCGTCGACGCGCACGATAAAGGAGTTGAAGTCGCTGGCGCCGAGCTCCACTACGCCTTGAGCTTGCCGCCCGCCGGGGCTACTGGCCGAAACGTAAAGGCCGCTGCTTTAGCAGCCGGTGCGGGCGCTGCGGCCTACAGTGCCGGGGCTGCGGTAGGTGCTGCCGAAGCCGTAGGGGCAGCGGGGGCCGATGCGCTCGGTGCGGCTGGCGCTTTGGTAGCCGCCTTGGCCTCGGCCGACTGATGCACCTCGCCGTACAAAGTCACCATGTCGCCCTCGTGCAATTCCACTTTTCCGCCGCCTGGCAGCAGAGCCGTGCGAGTCTGGAAATCAAGCCGGGTGCCGTTGATCAGCACCACATTCTTGGTGACGGGCGTCGTTTTGGTGCCCATTTGCACTACCAAGGTGTTGTGTCGGACGGTAAACCAGGAAGTAAAGCCCGCCGACTGGGTGCCTCGGGGCCATCAGCTTTGCCGAAAAGACCAGCAGCAAAGCCAGAAATAGTAAAATGGTCTTCATGCAATTGGTGGGAAAGGGGGCTTGGTTCAAATAAGGGGTTAAATAGTACTATAAATTGTTTGAATAGACGAGCTTTTGAGCCAACTGGGGGTTGGCTAGCCGAACCCTGCTGATTTCTATGCGAACAGGATTTGCCCCATCTTCGGCCGGCGGTTTTCCGTTTGCTTCTTGCCTTACTGCCCACCCATCATGCTACACTGGTCCATTCGCCCGCTGGAGCTGCCGCTCCGCTTCACCTGGAAGATTTCCCGCAACGCCTCCGATGCCAAAACCAACCTGCTCGTGCGGGTGGGCGATGCGGAAACCGCGGGTGGGGTAGCCGGCTGGGGCGAAGCCGCGCCTAACGTGCGCTACGGTGAGGCGCCTGAGCTGCTCCTGCAGCAGTTTGCCGCGCTGCAGCGGGCCGGGCTGGAGCAGGTGCAGGCGCTGCCCGACCTGACGGCGCTGCTGGAGGCCGCGCAGCCCGCCCACGCGCTGCGCTTTGCTATCGAGTCGGCTTACGTGCACTACCTAGCGCAGCGGCGCGGCCAATCGGTACCGGCGCTGCTGGGCGTGCCCCCGCCGCTGCCGGCCGTGGGTACGGCTTTTACCCTGCCCATCATGGAGCCAGGCGCGGTGCAGGCGTTCATCGAGCGGCACGGCTTGGCGCGCTTTCCACTGCTGAAAGTGAAGGTCAATCAGGCCGCCGGTGCCGAATTGCTGCGTGAAGTGGCCCGGCTGCTGCCCGGCCGCCCGGTGCTCGTCGACGGCAACGAGGCCTGGACCGATGCGGACGCCCTGCTAGGCTTTATCGAGGAAGTGCAGGCCATACCGCGCCTCAACGTGCAGTTGCTGGAGCAGCCCCTGCCCGCCGCCTGCGCCGACGATTACCGCTACCTGCGCCCGCGCAGCCCCTGGCCGCTCATCGCCGACGAGTCAGTAACCGACGCGGCCGACTTTGCCGACATTGCCCGCCAGTTCCACGTGCTGAACATGAAGCTGATGAAAGCCGGCGGCTACCTCAACGGCATTCGGCTGCTCAACGAAGCCCGCGCCCACGGCCTGCGTACCATGGTGGGCTGCATGGTCGAAACGTCGCTGGGCATCTGGTCAGCTCTGCAAGTCAGCGGCCTCTGCGAAATCTGTGATTTGGATGGCTTGCTGATCGTGCGCCACGAGCCTTTTGGCGTGGTGACGGAAGCCGACGGACGCCTGATGGTCCAGCCGCAAGTACCAGTGCTGAATTGATGCTGACCGCTGCAGGACAGCACAAAATCAGAGCGTCATGTCGAGCGCAGCCGAGGCATCTCGCGTGCTGACGTCTGAGAATAATTCCTCAATGAAGGTTACTCCTCGCATCAACACGCGAGATTCCTCGACTTCGCTCGATAGGACGTTCTTTTTTCGTCTTTCAACGAAGCGCGCGAGATGTTTCGGCTGCGCTCGATAGGACGTTCTGAGTTGCGTTACCGCACCGCCCGCAACTGCTCGTCCAGCGCCCGAATCTGACCGTCTAGCTGGCTGGTGTCGGGGGCTTTGGCGTTGCCTGGGCTGAGCAGGGAAATCTTCTGGTTGAGCAACTGAATCTTTTGCGCCATCAGATCGACGCGGCGGTTGAGCTCGGTCATGCGGGCATCTACGCTGGCAGGCGTGGGGGTGGCGCCGCGGTCCAGCACTTTATCGAACTGCGCGTCGGCGGGGGCGGTTTCGCCACGTGCGGCGGCCGCGCTCTGCGGCGTAGCGTAGTTCACGCTGCCATCGGCCGTCACGTAGTCGCCCTCGGTCAGCGTGATGATCTTGCCCGTGGGCAGCTCCACGATGCCGCTCTTCACGTTCACCTTGGTGCCGTTGGGCAGGCGCACGTTCTGGCTTAGGCCGCTGGTTTGCCCGTTGCGGCGCTTTACCACGGCGCCGTTCAGCATCACAAACTGGTCGCCGTTTTGCAATTCCGTGCGCGTTTCGGCGGGCGTCGCTTTGCCTTTGGCGGATTGGGCCACGGCCAGCGGAGCCGTGAGGGCGGTGGCGGCCAGAACCAGAAAGCCGGCAAACAACTTCATAGGGGAGGCAGTTGGTGTGGTTTGTGTAGGGAGCGGGTTTGCATACGGCAAACACCGACGAAAGGGTAGAAGCAAGGGCTTTTGAAAAAAAGCGTGGAACTAATGTTGTGACATATAATGTATGTACATATATTTGCAGCGTAGTTCGAATCACCCATGAAGCTCGAAGACGAAATTCAGCAGCGCGCCTTCAAAAACGCTTACCAGAAAGCCCACCTGAACGTGGTGTTTACCTCGGGCTGGCTGCAGCAGCGCTTGGCTTCGGCTTTCAAGCCCTACAGCCTGACCCTGCCGCAGTACAACGTGCTGCGTATTCTGCGCGGCCAGCACCCCAAGCCGGCCACCGTCAACCTGCTTATCGAGCGCATGCTTGATAAGACCAGCAACGCCTCGCGCATCGTGGATAAGCTGGAAGCCAAGCACCTGGTGACGCGCCAGATCTGCCCGAGCAACCGCCGGGCCGTGGACATCCGCATCACCGAGGCTGGCCTGGAGCTGCTGCGCGAAACCGAAAGCCTGGCCGACAGCCAGAGCCAGGGCTTGCAAAACCTCACCGAAGAAGAAGCCACTCAGCTGAGTGACCTGCTCGATAAAATCCGCAGCTGACGGACCTCTCATCAGCCAACTTAACCTCGACTCTCACACCGTTTTAAAGACCATGAAAAAATTCATCCTGCCCCTGCTCGTTGCTGGCGCCCTGTTTGCTGCTCCGGCTCACGCTCAACAAAAATTCGGTGCCAAGGAAACCGCTGCCGCCAAGCCGGGTAAGGCTACCGCCGCTTCCTACGCCGTGCAGCCGCAGCTGAGCACCCTCGGCTGGGTGGGCAAGAAAGTAGGTGGCCAGCACAACGGCACCATCTCCGTGAAAGACGGCGCCGTGCAAGTGAAGGGCAACCAAATCGTGGGCGGCACCTTCGCCTTCGACATGAGCACCATCAAGGTAGCTGACCTGACCGACCCGGAGTGGAACGGCAAACTGGTGGGCCACCTGAAGAATGACGACTTCTTCGCTGTGGACAAGAACCCGACCGCGACCTTCGTCATCACCAACATCAAGAACATCAAGCCCGACGCGCAAGGCAACAACGCCCAAATCACGGGCAACCTGAGCATCAAAGGCAAGACGAACCCGGTGACCTTCCCCGCCAAAGTAGGCGTGAAAGACGGCGTGGCCTCGGCCTCGGGCGTAGCCACCGTGGACCGCACCAAGTACGACGTGAAGTACGGCTCGACGCTGTTCGGCGCTGCCGCCGACAAAGCCATCGAAGACAACTTCACGCTGAGCTTCAACGTCATTGCCAAGCAGTAATTGCCGCAACTACTAGTCCCTGACCGGACCAAAAGCAACAAACCGCCCCTTCACCGCAGTGGTGAAGGGGCGGTTTGTTGCTATCAGGGGCCTACCCCTCGTTGGGCAACTGCAGGCGGCGGTCGATGAGGTGTTGCTGCAGGGTTTTCTGCATGGCCGCAGGAAGCAGGGGAACCGGCGGGGCATGCAGAGTGCGCAGATCGTAGCGCAGCCACTGAATGGCATCCGCAGTGCTGGAGTGGGCAAAGCGGGCCGAGTAGAACCGCAGCTGGACTACCAAATAGTGCGGCTCCAGGGTTTTCCAGCTTAATAAATACGTTGAGTCGGGTGTGACTTGCCACAGGTGGCGCCCCTCGCGGTCAGAGGCAAACAGCGCTTCCGCGTCGTCGGAGTCCTGCCGTCCGTCGTGGTTGGTATCGGCGGTGATGATGTTATAGAACAGGTACGGCGTCCGGGCCTGAGGCCATAGCTTGGCGTCGAAATCCGTGATGCGGAAGCGACTGTGAGGCAACAGTAGGTGCGCGTCGGTGCCGTCGGGGTGGAAGAAGGCTATGTTGAAGTTGCTGCCACTCTCGTAAGACTCGCTGCTGTAAGAGCTGCCGTAGCTGTCGAGGCGCGACGAGGAGCGGCCTTGCTGGCCGGCAAGGCCCACGAGCTGGTACTGATAGGTGCTAAGGCTGTCGAGGCGCGCGGGGTTGGAGTATTCCAGGCGGAATTCCTGCGCGGCTTTCTGGCGCTGAGCCTCTATTTCGGTGGGGGTAGTGGCCGGTTTTTCGGTAGCCGATTGCGAGCAAGCTGCGCTAATCAGCGGAAGCGCAACCCAGGGAAATATACGTGGGTTCATTGACGAAATAACAGGTGGTTAATGCGGTAGCTCCAGCTCCGGGGGCAGGGGGTAGCGCAGCTGCCGGTGCTTGTCGTGGGCGCGGAGCGTGCCCAGGATTTCGTCGAACTCGGGCTTGTATTCCAGCCACAGGTCCTCGTGCAGCTTCGGAATGAGCTTGGCCGTGCGCACCAGAAAGCGCACCGTAGCCATGTAAAACAGGTGGAAGTAGCCGTCGAAGTAGTTCTGGTACTCATCGAGCACGAGGCGCAATACGTACAGGTTCAGGTCGACTTCCAGGCGCTTGTCCTTGGTGATGCGCTTGGCGCGGGCCACTTCCTTGGCGGCTTTGCCCAGAGCCCGGGACAAGGCGCGGTTCATCACCCGCCCGTTGGCTTTCTGCAGCAGCTCCGCAATGCGCTCGGCGTGCTCGTCCTGCACCGTGCGCAGGTCCACGTCGGGCAGGATTTCGTAGCGCACCAGGTCATAGAGCTCCGCGTCGCGGCGCACGGCCTTGAGCAGCAGGTCTTCCTTTTCCTTGTCAGAAAGCAGTTTGAGGGCGCGCTTGAAGTCGGAGGAAGGGGCAGGCATTCTTGGGTTGAAGGAAGAATGAGGAATGAGGAGGGAGGGAGGCGCGGCGTCGTTAGAACGTCATGTCGAGCTTGTCGAGACATCTCGCTCGGGGACTATTCTTCTCGTTGCACGATGCGGTTACTATCGGACATAGCATGCGAGATGCCTCGGCTGCGCTCGGCATGACGTTCATCTGGCCAACGAACCTAACTACTGGCCGTTGCTGCTGGCACCTGCGGCCGGGGCTTCGGGCTTCAGGTACTGGTCCAGGTAGTTGGTAATCTTGGTGTAAAGGTGCACGCGGTCCTTGCCGCCCACGTTGTGCGGGTGGCCGGGGTATACGAAGTAGTCCAGTTGCACGCCTTTGTCCACGGCGTTTTTGAGGTACTTCAGGCTGTGCTGCCACACCACCACGTCGTCGATGGTGCCGTGAATCATCAGCAGCGGGGCCTTCAGGTTTTCCGCGTAGTTGAGCAGGTTGGCTTTCTGGTAACCCTCGGGGTTCTGCTCGGGCGTGTCCATGTAGCGCTCCGTGTACATCACCTCGTACATGCGCCAGTCGATAACCGGGCCGCCGGCCACGCCCACCTTGAACGTGCCCTGCGGGGCGCGCGTGAGCATGGTCGTGGTCATGAAGCCGCCGAAGCTCCAGCCGTGCACCCCGATGCGCTGGGCATCCACGTAAGGCAGCGACTTAAGGTAATCAACGCCCTTGAGCTGATCGGCCAGCTCCTGCGTGCCCAACTGGCGGAAAGTGGCCTGCTCAAAAGGCAGCCCGCGGTTGCCAGAGCCGCGCGAATCGATGGTGAATACCACGTAGCCTTTTTCGGCCATCATCTGCATCCACAGGTTGCCGCCGCCCAGCCAGGAGTCGGTGACGAGCTGCACGTGCGGGCCGCCGTACACGTAAATCACGGCCGGGTATTTCTTGTTCGGGTCGAAGCCGGGCGGGGTGATGATGCGGGCGTACAGGTCGGTTTGTCCGTCGGCGGCCTTGAGCGGGAATACCTTGGTCTGGCCCAGGCGGTAGTTGCTGAGCGGGTTCGGAGCGCTGAGCAGTTGTTGCTGGCTCTTGCCGTCCTTGGTGCCCACCACCGAAATGGTGCGCGGCGTGGTCTGGCTGCTGTAGCTGTCGAGCAACGCCTCGCCGGAGGGGCTGAGCGTGCCCGCGTGCGTGCCGGCCGTGCTGCTGATGCGCCGCGGCTTGCCCCCGCCGAGGCTCACGGCGTAGAGCTGGCGCTGAATGGTACCGTCCTGGTTGCTGGCGTAGTAGAGCTGCTTGCCCTTGGCGTCGAAGCCGAGCACGTCGGTCACCAGCCAATTGCCCTGGGTGAGCTGGCGCAGCAGCTTGCCGCTGGTGTTGTAAAGGTAAAGGTGGTTATAGCCGCTCCGCTCGCTCTGCCACACGAACTGGTCGGGGTGGCCGGGCACAAATTCCAGCGGGTGCGTGGGCTCCACGTACTCGGTGTCGGTTTCCTCAAACAAGGTCTTCACCAGCGCGCCCGTCGCGGCGTCGTACTGCCGCAGCCACATGTGGTTCTGGTCGCGGTTGAGCACGGCCACGTAGATGCTCTGCTCGTCCGGGCTCCAGCTGATGTTGGTCAGGTACTGCTCCTTCGGCTCACCGGTCTGCAAAAACACCGTTTTGCCCGAGGCCACGTCGAACACGCCCACCGTCACTTGGTGGCTTTTGTCACCGGCCATGGGGTACTTGATGGGCGCCGCCTGGGCCGGCACCTCGCTGATATCCACCAGCGGGTAGTCAGTCACCATGGTCTGGTCCATGCGGTAGTAGGCCAGCTTGTTGCCCTTGGGGCTCCAGAAGGTGCCCTTGGTGATGCCGAACTCCGAGCGGTGCGCCGCCTGCCCGTTCACGATGGCCGGGTTGGTTTCGTTGGTCACGGCCACGTTTTCCTGCCCGCCGCGGCTGATGAACAGGTTCTGCGCCTTGGTGTAGGCTACGCGCGTTTTGGTCGGGTCGAAGTCCACGTTGTCGGCGCCGGTCTGGTAGCCGAAGAGCTTCGAGGCCTTGCCATCAGTGGTGGAGTAGCGAAACACCTCCCGGCTGGGCATGGTCACCAGGAAGGCGTCGGGGCCGGTCCATTGCACCTGCGGAAATGCCGTGGCTTTCAGCGTAGGGGCGCCGGCAGCCTGCAGGGCTTTGTACAGATTGGCCATGCTCACCACGGGCTGCACAGGGCCGCCCGCAGCGCGGCCGCGCACCAGCGCATCCTGGCCGTTCTCAGTGCGCAGGTAGCTGAACTCGTCCTTGGAGCCCGGAATCCAGGCGAGCTGCTTGAGGTTGGCGGGGTTGAGCGCAGGGTTGCGGAAGGCGTCTTCCACGCTCAGCTGCTGCTGCTGGGCGCGCAATGTGGCAGTAGGGGCGCCGGCCAGGGCGAAAAGCAAAGCGGGAAGGGCAAGCTGCCGAAGCGTCAGGGACATAGGAACGAGAAGCAGGAAAGGGGAGTGGGCCACACGGATTGGCGTCGGGAATTTACGCCGGATTCAACAGACCCGCCCCGGTACAAATTCCCCACCCGGGCGGCAACTATCCCCGCACCGGATGTGTTAAGGGGTGCCTTTTGCGAGCAGACAACCTAGCGCCCGAATCCGTACCTTTACCGCCATGAATACCAACCCGCAGATTGCACACGACGAGGACGTTCTGTTGTTGGAGGAAACCACCGACCTGCGTGACCTCGTCGTCTACAACGACGACGTGAATACCTTCGACCACGTCATCCAGACCCTCATCGACGTGTGCCAGCACGAGCCCATGCAGGCCGAGCAGTGCACGCTGCTCATCCACCATAAGGGTCAGTGCACGGTGAAAGTTGGCTCGTACGAGGAGCTGGAGCCCATGTGCACCGCCATCCACGACCGCGGCATTTCGGCCGACGTGGTATAGCCCGGCGCCGCCAAAATCATCTGTCATCCTGAGCCCCGCGAAGGACCTTTCAGCGTCAGAAAAGTGTTATCTGACGTATGCCGTTCCGACGGCTGAAGGTCCTTAGGCTGGCGCCTCTGGATGACAGTTTTGTTGTTATAGATCCGAATGGAATTTCCCTCCAAACTCATCGAAAACGCCGTGGCCGAGCTGGCCAAGCTGCCCGGTATCGGGCGCAAAACCGCTTTGCGCCTGGCTTTGCACCTGCTCAAGGCCGAAACCGATACCACCAGCAACCTGGCCGAAGCACTGGCCAAGATGCGTTTCGACATCCGTTACTGCCAGACCTGCCACAACATCTCCGATACCGAGCAGTGCTCCATCTGCGCCAATCCCTTGCGCGACCATAGCACCGTCTGCGTCGTGTCGGATATCCGCGATGTTATTGCCATCGAAAACACCGGGCAGTTCCAGGGCGTGTACCACGTGCTCGGCGGCGTGATTTCACCCATCGAAGGCATCGGCCCGGCCGATTTGCACATCGAGCCCTTGGTGGAGCGCGTGAAAGTGGAGGAAAGCGAAGTCAAAGAAGTTATCCTGGCCATCAGCCCCACCATGGAGGGCGACACCACGGCCTTCTACCTCACGCGCCGCCTGCGCGAGTTTCCGGAGGTGCACATCAGCAGCATTGCCCGCGGCATTCCCGTCGGCGGCGAGCTGGAGTACGCCGACGAAATCACCCTGGGCCGCTCCATCGTGGAGCGCCAGCGGCAGGCGCGGTAGCTAGTACTGCGCTTCCCATGAAAAAGCCCCGACCATGCAAATGGTTGGGGCTTTTTGTTGTGCTAGAGCTAGCTCCCCTCCTCAGCTGAGGAGGGGTTGGGGGTGGTTGAAAAATTAGAGTTAGAAGTCTAGGATTAGAAATCACCCCAACGATTGGCCAACCACCCCTAGCTCCTCCTCAGCTGAGGAGGGGAACTAGCTTTGGCCTTAGCTTTTGAACTTAGCTTAGGCAGCATAGCTCGTTGACAGTCACCGGCTAGGTGAAAAGCTGAGCAGAATCAGCTCGCCCGCGCCGGAAAACTTTGCGTAGTTACAGCCGATATCTGCCTTCGGTAGTTATTCTGCTGTCACCCGAACCACCCCTCCGGTATGACCAAAACCGTCTTTATCGCCTCGGCCGAACCCTACAGCGGCAAATCCCTTGTTACGCTGGGCTTAGTGAACATGCTGCTGAGCAAAGCCCAGAAAGTAGGCTACTTCAAGCCCATCATCAATACCGGCCCCCAGGAGCAGCGCGACGCGCACATCGACACGGTGCTCCGCTACTTCCAGCTGCCCACCGCCTACGAGGACACCTTCGCCTACACCGGACCGGAGGTGCTGCGCCTGATGGAAACCGAGCGCCAGGGCGAAATGATTGATACCGTCATCCGGCGCTACAAGCAGCTGGAGGAGCAGCACGATTTTGTGGTGGTGGAAGGCACCGACTTCGTGGGCCAGGGCACCGCTTTCGAGTTCGATCTGAACGTGACCATTGCCAAAAACCTGGGCGTGCCGGTGCTGCTGGTGGTATCGGGCGAGGGCAAAACCACGGCGCAGGTGGTCAGCAGCACGCTCACGGCCCTGCGCGGCTTCGAGGCGCGGGAGGTGCCGGTGCTCACGGTAGTGGCCAATAAGGTGGCGCCCGCGCAAGTAGCCGACGCGCAGCAACTGCTGCGGGCCCAGCTGCCGGCCGAAATCGGCCTGTCGGTAATTCCTGAAGACAAAGCCCTGCTCAACCCCACGATGCGCGAGATTCATGCGGCGCTGGGCGGCAAGCTGCTGTTTGGGGAGGACTTGCTGGCCAATCAGGTCGACAACTTCGTGACCGGCGCCATGCAGGTGCCCAACTTCCTGAACTACCTCAAGGAAAACGTGGTCATCGTGACGCCCGGCGACCGGGGCGACATCGTCATCTGCGCCGTGCAGGCCAACGTATCGGCCAGCTACCCCAAGGTGGCCGGCGTGGTGCTCACGGCCGGCTGGCAGCCCGAAGAGCCCATTCTGCGGCTGCTGCGCGGCTTGCAGGGCGTGATGCCCATCCTGGCCGTGTCCACCGGCACGTTTGAAACCAGCGCCCGGCTGGCGGCCGTCAAGTCGCGCATCTCGGCCGACAACCCGCAGAAGGTGCAGCTGGCCATTCACACGTTTGAGCGCTACGTCGACGTGCCGGCCCTGGACCAGCAGCTGGCCAGCTACCAGTCGGAGGGCATCACGCCGCACATGTTCCAGTACCGGCTGATGCAGTGGGCCAAGCAGCAGCGCCGCCACATTGTGCTGCCCGAAGGCAACGACGACCGGATTCTGCGCGCCGCGGCGCTGCTCCTGCAGCAGGACGTGGTGGACCTGACCATCCTGGGCAACGAAGCCGAAGTGGCCGCCTCGGCCAAGCGCCTGGGCCTAAACCTGCCGCTAGGCCATTTGCGCGTCATCGATCCGGTGCACTCCGAGTACTACGCCGACTACGTGCAGACCTTTTATGAGCTGCGTAAGAGCAAGGGCGTGAACGAGGACATGGCCCGCGACCTGCTGCGCGACGTGTCGTATTTTGGCTCGATGATGGTGTACAAGGGCCACGCCGACGGCATGGTGTCGGGGGCGGTGCACACTACCCAGCACACCATCCGGCCGGCCCTGCAGTTCATCAAAACCAAGCCGGGCATCTCGCTCGTGTCGTCGGTGTTTTTCATGTGCCTGCCCGACCGCGTGGCCGTGTTCGGCGACTGCGCCGTGAACCCCAACCCCACGGCCGAGCAGCTGGCCGAAATTGCCATTTCCTCGGCCGAAAGCGCTCAGCGCTTCGGCGTGGCCCCGCGCGTGGCTATGCTCTCGTATTCCTCGGGCACCTCCGGCGAGGGTGCCGAAGTAGACAAGGTGCGCCGCGCCACCGAGCTGGTACGCCAGCTGCGTCCTGATTTGCCCGTGGAAGGCCCCATTCAGTACGACGCTGCCGTGGACCCGCTGGTGGGTCAGCAGAAGCTGCCCGGCTCGGCCGTAGCGGGCCAGGCCAGTGTGCTCATCTTCCCCGACCTGAATACCGGCAACAACACCTACAAGGCCGTGCAACGCGAAACAGGCGCCCTGGCCATTGGCCCGGTGCTGCAGGGGCTGAACAAGCCGGTGAATGACCTAAGCCGCGGCTGCACCGTCGACGACGTGTTCAACACGGTGGTCATTACCGCTATTCAAAGCCAGCAGGGGTAATTAAAAAGAGGCTCAGGACTTTGTATTTAAGGGACTTCAGGATATGTCGTGATTTTGAATTGATATAACTGAGCAGTAAATACTGCTACGAGTAATTAGTCTTGGTCGTAGTCATACCAGGGATAAATTTTTACTGGGGATTTTGTTATATCATTTATGTGATATAAATAACATATTATAACGATTAAAGATTTAATATCGTCTTTGAAACTGTGGATATCTGGATACTTTAGTTCGTGGGCAATGCTGTTCCTTTTTTGCTTAAGCTCATAGAGAAGGTCTACAAACTTTTCGTCGATGTCTGAACGCTGTAAGTTAAAAGGTAGGCCAAAGCCGGCTACTAAATCTCGTCCGTCGTTTTTGGCATGCTTATTTACTTTACTATGCCAAGACTTCCCATCTTGAATTACTCCAGTGTAGTAGGTGTTATTTACTTTTTCAACTAATGAGTTTCCAAAATCTTCAAGTAGAGTGAATAGATATATAAATATCATTTCTTTATGTCGAAAAGGTTCGGCTGAAAGTTCGCTTGTTATATCTGTACTTGCTAAATCTTTTTGAGTGTCTACAATCAGGTCGTTGTTATAGGGATTACGCCATTTTGAAAAAATTTCGGCGCTGAATCTAACTTCGGTTCCCTTGATTGGATAATCGACGTCCAATTCTGCTTCAAAGTTTACGAAGTTTGAATTTTTATCATTGATAATATATTCGTAAATGTCTAGGCCTAATTTAAGTTTTATGGCTTGCGTTATTGTTCGGTCGAAGATGGTCTTTACAGTTTCCATAGAGTCTTGTTTGATATCTGAGTAGCCGAAAGTAATCACTTAGGGTAATTCTTCTTGGTTTGGCTGGGCTACTTTGGTAACAACACTACGGTGGCATTATGTCAGCTAACGCAGCTGGTTATCGGACCGGTTAGAGGTTTGTAATGCGCAACGTGGTTGTAGCCATAGCTGCTCAGGCTTGGTTTCAGCGAATGATAAGAATGAGCTTTAAGTGCAGCACTTGCCTAGCCGTACAGCTCCGGGTACCTGGTCCGGGAAATGCAGCACACGCTTTGCTGCATGGTCCGGTCAAGAGCCTGCTGCCAACCAAAGACGTCGAAGTGCCTTTCCAGGTCCCGGCACGCGCGAAAGTCGTCTTCCGTGACCTCGTAACGGTTGTCGTCGCGGGTACCCGAAACGGACAGCTGAATGGCGAAGTCAGTGACCCACATGAATACCCGGTACCCGAACAGCACAACGTGTCCCGGCTGCTCCAGGTCCGGAAACCGGCGAATTTCGCTCTTAAACTGTTTGAACTCCGCCGCGGGGTAAGCCTGGCCGACAACAGGGCGGGGAAAGTCGGGCGGGAGCCGGTTGGGGTGGATGCCGAGGCGGCCCAGCTTAGCCAGCAAATCAGCCCGATCAGCGTACTGCAACTGCGCTCTGAACTCGTCGCCGTCGTTGGCGTGCCCGCCCCAGGCCCGGATAAAGCAGAAGTACCGCAGCTGATTTACCCACTCTTTGATGGTGGCGCGGGAATGTTGCTGAAACAGCCAGCTGTCGGATAATTTATCAAGTGCCATGCCAGCGGGAAGTCAAAAGGAGGTAGCCGCCGATAGCTGCGGGCCAAGTGGTGTGCACGGTAGGTTACGTAGCACCTACGGGAGGCGCAAATTGGGTAATCGTATCAATTCAGCGCGCAGACCGAGCGGACCGAGTACTTTGCCCGTTAAATAGCGCCTAGCGCCTTCTGCATCGATACTGTCGCACCGCCGCGGCCACCCGCTCATGGGTAGCCGCGCCCTGGTTTTTCTCATGAACATCTTCGTCGTCAACTCCGGTAGCTCGTCCATCAAGTACCAACTCTTCCGCTGGCCCGCCGAGCAGCCTGTCTGCAGCGGGCTTATTGAGCGCATCGGCCTGCCCGATTCTGTCATCACGCACACCGTGTTCGGGGCTGATGCCGAGCCGCAGAAGCAGCAGCGCACCCTGGCGCTGCCCGACCACGCCGCCGGCCTGCGCGAAGTAGTGGCCCTGCTCACCGATGCCGAAAACGGCGTGATTCAGGACCCGACTGATATCGACGTGGTTGGCCACCGGGTGGTGCACGGCGGGGAGAAATTTGCGGCAACGACGCTCGTCGACGAAGCCGTAAAGACCGAAATCAAAAGCCTGTTTGCCCTGGCCCCGCTGCACAACCCGGCCAACTACCTCGGCATTGAGGTAGCCGAGCAGCTGATTCCGCAGGCCCGGCAGGTGGCGGTGTTCGACACGGCTTTTCACCAGACCTTGCCCGAGCATGCCTTCCGCTACGCGCTGCCGGCGAGCCTGTACCACGAGCATGGTATTCGCGTGTACGGCTTCCACGGCACCAGCCACAAGTACGTGGCCGCCCGCGCCGCCGAGCACCTCGGCAAGCCCGACGCTCGCCTCGTAACTGTGCACCTGGGCAACGGCTGCAGCATGGCCGCCGTGCAGGCCGGGCGGTGCATCGACACCAGCATGGGCTTTGGGCCGCTCAGTGGCTTGGTGATGGGCACCCGTTCCGGCGACATCGACCCGTCAGTCATCTTCCACCTCGTGCAGCAGCTCGGCTACTCCGTGGAGCAGGTCAGCGCCCTGCTGAATAAGCAAAGCGGCATGCTCGGCCTCACCGGCCACAGCGACATGCGCGACGTGGGCGCGGCCGTAGCCGCCGGCGACGCCGAAGCCACCCTGGCGCTGGAGCTGTACGCCTACCGCATCAAGAAATACCTCGGTGCCTACGCCGCCGCGCTCGGGGGCCTCGACGCGGTGGTCTTCACGGCCGGGGTAGGGGAGAACGACGCCGCGGTACGCCGGCTGGCCTGCTCCGGGCTGGAGTTTCTCGGCATCCGGCTGGATGAGGCGCGCAACCAGGTGCGCAGCCGCGAGCTGCGCGCAATCAGCGCGGCCGATGCGCTGGTGAAGGTACTGGTGGTGCCCACCAACGAGGAGCTGGAAATAGCCCGGCAGTGCGCGGAGCTGCTGGGGTAAGGCTGCCGTAACGCAAACGGCTTCTCCCACAATCAGTGCGGGATGAGCCGTTGTTGGGGTTGGCTCTGCACCGCAAGGGCCGGGCTTGAATCAAACTCTGCGTAACTTTCGCAGTCAGTTGCTCCCGCCCGTGCCTGCCCCCGTCAAGCTTTCCGTCGTCGTCGTCAATTACAACGTCTGCTACTTCCTGGAGCAGACGCTGCTGTCGGTGCGGCGTGCGGCCGAGAAGCTGGCCCAGCCGGTGGAGGTTTTCGTGGTCGACAACAACTCGGTGGACCGCTCGGTGAGCATGGTGCGGCAGCGTTTTCCGGAAGTCATTCTTATCGAAAACCAGGACAACCCCGGTTTCTCGAAGGCCAACAACCAAGCCCTGCGTATTGCCAAGGGCGAGTACCAGCTGCTGCTCAACCCCGATACGGTGGTGGAGGAAGATACCTTCCTGCGCTGCTGCGAGTTCATGGACCAGCACTCCGACTGCGGCGGACTGGGCGTGAAAATGCTCGATGGGCAGGGCAAGTTTCTGCCCGAAAGCAAGCGCGGCCTGCCTACGCCCTGGGTGGCCTTCTACAAGGTGTTTGGGCTGGCAGCGCTGTTTCCGAAGTCGCGGCGTTTCGGGCGCTACCACCTCGGCTTCCTCGACAAGGACCAGACGCACCAGATCGAGGTGCTCAGCGGGGCGTTCATGCTCATGCGCAAGGCGGCGCTGGACCAGGTCGGCCTGCTCGACGAGGATTACTTCATGTACGGCGAGGATATCGACCTCTCGTACCGCTTGACGCAGGGCGGCTGGAAGAATTACTACTTCGCCGGTACGCGCATCATCCACTACAAGGGCGAAAGCACCAAGCGCACCTCGGTAAACTACGTGTTCGTGTTTTACCGCGCCATGGTCATCTTCGCCCGCAAGCACTTCGCACCGCAGCGGGCGGGCACCTTTTCGCTGCTGATCAACCTAGCCATCTGGCTGCGCGCGGGCGTGGCCATCGTACGGCGGTTCTGGGACCAGGCCTGGCCCATCCTGCTCGATGCGCTGATCATCTTCGTAGGGATATACTTCCTGAAAACGTACTGGGAGCGAAACCACAAGTACGTGCCCACGCCCTACCCGCCGCAGTATATGCTGGTGGCCGTACCAGCCTACATCCTGATGTGGCTCAGCTCCAGCTACCTCAGCGGCGCCTACGACGAACCGGCCAAGGCCTCGCGCATTGTGCGCGGCATCTTTTTCGGCACGGTCATCATCTCCGCCCTCTCAAACTTCCTCGATGCCTGGCGCTTTTCCAAGGCGCTCATCGTGCTCGGGGGTACCTGGGCGGTGGCAGCCATGGTGGGGCGGCGGCTGGTGCAGCACGTGGTGCGCTACCGCGACCTGCGCCTCTCGGAGCGGCGGCAGAAAAACATTGCCATCGTAGGTTCGCAGGCTGAAAGCGCCCGGGTGCGTCACCTGCTCGAAGCCGCCGCCGTGCAGGCCCGCATCATCGGTTTCGTGAGCCCGACCGAGGACAGCGCAGCGGTGAATGCGCCCGAGGATTTGCTTGGTTCCTTGCGCCAGCTCGACGAGGTGCTGCGCATTTACGCGCTGGACGAGTTGATTTTCTGCGGCAAGGACCTGTCGGCCAGCCAGATTATGGGCCGCATGGTGCAGCTGCAGCAGACGCACCCCGGCGTGTCGTTCAAGATTCTGCCCGAGGACAGCGAATACATCATCGGCTCGTCCAGCAAAGACTCGCCCGGCGACTACTACGCCCTCGACATCGAACTGAACCTCTACAAGCCGCAGCAGCGCCGCGCCAAGCGCCTCGTGGATATTCTGCTCAGCTTGGGCCTGCTGCTGGGGGCACCGCTGCTGCTCTGGCTGCAGCGCCATGCGGCGGGCTACCTGCGCAACGTACTGCGTGTGCTACTCGGCCGCCGCACCTGGGTAGGCCTACGCTACCTGGCACCGCGCCGCGGCACGGCCCGCGCCGTCCTCTCGCCCGCCGACCACGCCGAGGCGCCGGGCGCCGGGCCCCTTTCCGAGGCTACCCGCCGCCGCCTGGAGTTGCTTTACGCCCGCGACTACACGCCGACTGACGATTTGCGCTTGGTGCTGCAGAACCTGCGCGGGCTGGGGCGGGAGTAGGGGCGGTATTCTGCTCCGGTTACGCCTGCGACCAAACAGGCGCCAGGGCCTTCCACTTCTGCGGACCGATCTTCCCAAACAGCAAGTTCATTCACCGCTACTTGCTTTACTTGTGCGTACAGGGCCAGAAGCTTCCATATTTCCGCATCAGTCGTTGAGCTGAGCCATCTGCGTATTTTTGCGGCTCATTCTCCATCGTCCCACTCCCAGCTTACCCTTTGCCCATGTCTACTGCTACAGCCGTGCCGAATGCCGCCGTTTCCTTTCTCTCCGACCGCATCAACGCGCTGGAGGAGTCCCAGACCATCGGCATGGCCAAAAAGGCCCGCGAACTAGCCGCCCAGGGCGTCGACGTGATTAGCCTGAGCTTCGGGGAGCCGGACTTCCAGACGCCGCAGTACATCAAGGATGCCGCCAAGCAGGCCATCGATGAGGGTTTCACCTTTTATACCCCCGTGCCCGGCATTCCGGCCCTGCGCCAGGCCATTGCCGACAAATTCAAGCGCGACAACAACCTCGACTACCAGCCCGAGAACATCGTGGTGAGCACCGGCGCCAAGCAGGCCCTGGCCAACGCCGTGCTCACGCTGGTGAACCCCGGCGACGAGGTCATCGTGTTTTCGCCCTACTGGGTGAGCTACGAGGAGATGGTGAAGCTGGCCGAGGGCGTAACGGTGCGCCTCGTGGGCAGCCTCGAAAACGACTACAAAGTGACGGCCGCGCAGCTGGCCGACGCCATTACGCCCCGCACCAAGCTGGTGATGTACTCCTCGCCCTGCAACCCGACGGGCGCTGTCTGGTCGCGCGAGGAGCTAAGCGCCATTGCCGACGTCATTGCCCAGCACCCGCAGGTGTTCGTGGTAGCCGACGAGATTTACGAGTACATCAACTTCGTGGGCGAGCACGCCAGCCTGGCCCACTTCGACGCGGTGAAAGACCAGGTGGTGACCGTCAACGGCTTCTCCAAGGGCTACGCCATGACGGGCTGGCGCATCGGCTACCTGGCGGCCCGCAAGGAAGTGGCCGCCGCCTGCGAGAAGATGCAAAGCCAGATTACCTCCGCCACCTGCTCCATCACCCAGCGTGCCGGTCTGGCCGCGTTGCAGGGCGGGCGCAGCTCGGCCGATGAGATGGTGGCCGCCTACCGCCGCCGCCGCGACCTGGTGCTGGAGCTGGTGAAAGACATTCCGGGCTTCAAGACGCCCCAGCCCGACGGCGCCTTCTACATCTTCCCCGACGTGTCGGCTTACTTCGGCAAAACCACGCCCGACGGCGAAACCATCCAGAACGCATGCGACCTGGCCCTCTACCTGCTGCGCGACGGCCACGTAGCCGCCGTCGACGGCGCGGCTTTCGGGGCGCCGCAGTGTATGCGCTTCAGCACCGCCGCCGCCGATGAGAAGCTGGCCGAAGCCTTCCGCCGCATCAAAGTAAGCCTGGCCAAGCTGCAGTAAGCAGCCGACTTATTACGATGCCCAAAAGCCACCTTCCACGACGGAAGGTGGCTTTTGGGTAAAATGCTGGCGCATTTATTTCATGCTTACTGCTATGAGCCAAAACCCGGCTGCCGCCCCTGGTATCGACGACGAACACCTGCGCTACCCCGTGGGCCGCGTGGTGCTGCCCCAGCAGCCACTCACGCCCGCCGAGCGCCTCGGCTACATTCAGCAGATAGCGGACCTGCCCGCCCAGCTCCGCGAAGCCGGTAAAGCCGCCGGCGGCGTGCGCCTGGAGCAGCCCTACCGCCCCGGCGGCTGGAATGGCCGGCAGGTTATCCATCACCTCGCCGACGCGCACCTGAATAATTACCTGCGCTTTCACCTGGCCCTGACGGAGGAGCACCCCAGCATTCCGGCCTGGAACCCCAACGCCTGGGTGGAGCTGCCCGACGTGGCGGCCACGCCCATAACGGTGTCGCTGGGTATGCTGGAGCACCTGCACGCCCGCTGGGTAGTGCTGCTGTATCACCTGACGGAAGCCGATTGGCAGCGGACCTTCTACCACCCGGTATTCGACCGCGTGTATACCCTGGAGCAGGCCCTGGTGCAGTACGCCTGGCACGGACGGCATCACCTGGGCCATGTGCAGCTGCTGGCACGCTAGCCATGGACGACCGTAAAACGGCAGCGGCGGCCAACTCTGAAGAGCCGGTCGCCGCTGCGGTGTAAGCACAATTTGCCACGGCGTGGCTTAGCGCGAACCGTGGTGCTCGTCGATGGCCTGGTCCATGGCCGCCTTGAAGTCAGAGAGGAGCTTGTCTCGCTCGTCGTTGGTGCTGTGACGCAGCATTCTTTCCACCATGTTGCGGTACACCCGCACCATAAAGCTCGGGCCGTAAGTGGCTAGAAAGTCGTCGTGCACTTTGTCGAATGCCACTTTTTCGGCGTCCGAGATTGAAAGGGAAAGGGCCAGCCACGCCTTGGCGTTGTTGGCCAGGCTGGTTTTCAGGTCTTCATCCACGCGGCAGGGGAATAGGGAATTGAGAGGAGCGGAGCCGGTCAAAACCCCAGGTAGTATATGCAACCCGAATACCCCCGGTTTTGTGCGGCCAAACTCGGATTATCTTTTCTGCCGAAGTCATGCGCCGCCAAAACCGGGCTGCTCAGCTGACTGTCGGTTATCTTTGCGGCCTCATTTGCTTTGCCTGCCCTGATGCCCGCTGCTGCTCCGTCGTCACCCGCTACGCTACCCGCCCTCTTTACTGCTTTCAACGACCTGACCGTGCTCATCGTGGGCGACGTGATGGTGGACGCCTACGTGTGGGGCAAAGCTGCCCGCCTTTCGCCCGAAGCCCCGGTGCCGGTGGTGAACGTGACGCGCACCGAGCAGCGCCTCGGGGGCGCGGCCAACGTGGCCCTGAACGTGCAGGCCCTGGGGGCCACGCCGCTGCTCTGCGCCGTCATCGGCGACGACGCCGGCGGCGACCAGCTGCTGCAGCTGCTGCACGAGCGGCATCTGCCCGCCGACGGCCTGGTGCGCAGCGCCGAGCGGCCCACCACCGTCAAGCAGCGCATCCTGGCCCACGGCCAGCAGCTGCTGCGCATCGACGCGGAAGTGGAAACCGACCTGAGCACCGCCGAAGACGCCGCCCTGGCCGAGGCGTACGCGCAGTTGCTCGACCGCGCCGACGTGGTCATCTTCGAAGACTACGACAAGGGCGTGCTTAATGCCGGGCGCATTGCCCAGTTCATCGAGTTGGCCCGGGCCAAGGGCGTGCCCACGGTGGTCGACCCGAAAAAGCGCAACTTCCTGGCCTACCGCGGATGCACGTTGTTTAAGCCCAACCTGAAGGAGCTGCGCGAAGGCCTCAAAATCGACTTCGCCGACGGCGACAACGCCGGCCTGGAGCGCGCCGTGCAGGTGCTGCGCGAGCATCTGGCACCGGATATGGTCCTGGTGACCCTCTCCGAGCGCGGCGTGTTCTGCGACGCCGGCCAGGGCCCCATCTACCTGCCGGCCCACGTGCGCGCCATTTCCGACGTGTCGGGCGCCGGCGACACCGTTATCAGTATTGCCGCCCTGTGCGTGGCCCTAGAGGTAGCGCCGACCAGCATGGCGGCGTTGGCCAACCTCGGCGGCGGCTTGGTGTGCGAGCAGGTGGGCGTGGTGCCCATCGAGAAAACGCGCCTGCTGCAGGAAGCCGAGGCCTCGGCAGTGCTGTAGAAACTGTAAGGCTGAGGCTGCAAAACGGAACGGTCATCCTAACGCAGGAAGGACCTTACCAAGCCTGAACGAGTCGTTGTGACGATAATCGTTCAAGCGGAGTAAGGTCCTTCCTGCGTCAGGATGACGTTCTAAACGGTCTGCCGTTACGCCAAATCCTGGCGCATGCGCAGGCTGTGCTCCTTCACCGTCTCGATGAACACGCGCACGCGGTCGGGGTTGGTATCGGGGTACACGCCGTGGCCGAGGTTGGCAATGTGGTGCTGCGGGCCAAAACGCTCCAGCATCTCAATGGTGGCGGCGCGTACCTGTTCGGCCGAGCCGTACAGCGCGCAGGGGTCGAGGTTACCCTGCAGTGTTTTGTTGCCGACGAGCGGACGCACCTGGCGCGGGTCCTCATTCCAGTCCAGGCCGATGGTGCGGCAATTGGTTTGGGCGAATTCCTGGTGGGCGAAGTAAGCGCCCTTGGCAAACACCGTCACGGGAATATCGGCGGGCATGGCCGCGCAGATTTCGGCGATGTACGAGGCCGAGAACGTGTGGTAGTGCTGCGGATTCAGGATACCCGCCCAGGAGTCGAATACCTGCAGCATGTTGGCGCCGGCCTCCACCTGGGCGCGCAGGTAGGCAATGGTGGTATCGGTGATTTTGCGCAGCAGGGCGTGGGCCAGCTCCGGCTCCTGAAACAGCAGGCGGCGGGCTTTGGAGAAAGTCTTGGAGCCATGACCTTCCACCATGTACGCCAGGATAGTCCAGGGGGCGCCGGCGAAGCCAATCAGCGGCACGCGGCCGCTCAGGGCTTTCTTGGTCACTTTAATGGCGTCGAGCACGTAGCCCAAGTGCTCGTGCGGGTCGGCCACGCGCAGGCGCTCCACATCAGCCGCCGATTTCACGGTTTCGGGAAACAGCGGCCCGCGGGCTTCCACCATTTCGTAGGTCAGGCCCATGGCCTCGGGCACCACTAGGATGTCGCTGAAGATGATGGCCGCGTCCACGTCCAGCGCGTCGATGGGCTGAATGGTGACTTCGGCGGCCAGATCCGGCGTCTCGACCAATTCCTTGAACCCGCTCAGCCGGGCGCGCAGGGCGCGGTACTCGGGCAGAATGCGGCCGGCTTGGCGCATCAGCCACACGGGCGTACGTTCGGTTTGTTCGCCGCGGGCGGCACGCAGGATCAGGTCGTTCTTCAGCATCAGTTGGCAGTTTCGGGCCACAAAGATAACCCGCGGGCGGCAACGGATATGTGCACGGATGAAACGCAGAGGCAACCAGTACCGGTGGTCGTCGGTAGCCTCTGGCCGTCGTTCCTCCTCGCAATGATGGATGGTGCGGTGCTACCGCCTCACGACTCCGTCATGAACAGCGCCTTGATGGCCGACATGATGAAGTTCACACCCAGAGCCAGGGTGATAAAGCCCATGATGCGCGCCAGTGCGGCCATGCCCGGCCGGCCCAAAAAGCGCGTCAGCCGTAGCGAGAACAGCAGGATGAGGTAGCTGGCCGCCGCTACCAGTACGAAGCCCAGGAAAATCAGGGCCATGTCGGGGTAGCTCAGCTTGCCGGTGAACAGGCCGATGCATACGGCAATGGAGCCCGGACCCGAAAGCATGGGCATGGCCAGCGGCGTAAACGAAATGTCCTCCTTGTGCAGGCTTTCCTCCAGCGTGGCGTCCGAAACCTTGGCGCGGTTGCCGCCCGGCGTGAGCAAATCGAAGGCCGAGCGCATGAGCAGGATGCCGCCCGCAATGCGCAGGTGGTGGATGTTGATGCCGAAGAAATTCAGCACGTACTGCCCGGCAAAGAACGACACCGCCAGCACGCCCACCATGTAAGTACACGCCCGCAGGGCAATGCGTGCCCGGTCGCCGGCCGTTTCGTGTTCGGTCAGCGTGAGGAACACTGGCATGGCGCCGAAGGGGTTCACGACCGAGAAGAGCGTGGTGAAAGTGGCGAGCAGTATGTTCAGCAAATCCATGCGGTAGGGCACAAAATCCCGCTAAAGGTAGGGGAGAAGCGCATACGAGCGGGGCGGAAGTTCGCTATGTTTAGAGGCAGGTGCGTATCACTACCGTTGGGCTTCGGGCCCAGCCTTTCACCAGCTTCTTTCTGACCCGTTTATGACTACCCTGCCCCCCGAGCCCAACGCCACGGACGCCGCCACGCCCGTGGTCGGCATTCTGATGGGCGGCCAGTCGGACCTGCGCGTGATGAACGCCGCGGCCGAAATGCTCCGCCAGTTCCAGGTGCCGTACGAACTCACCCTCGTCTCGCCCCACCGCACCCCGCACCGCCTCGTTGAGTACGCCGAATCGGCCCGCAAGCGCGGGCTGCGCGTCATTATTGCCGGCGGGGGCGGGGCCGCCCACCTGCCCGGCATGGTGGCGGCCTTTACCACCCTACCCGTCATCGGCGTGCCCATCAACGCGGCCACCAGCATCGGCGGGCTCGATTCCATCCTGTCGATGCTGCAGATGCCGGCCGGCGTGCCCGTGGCCACCGTCGCCCTCGACAATGCCGCCAACGCCGCCGTGCTGGCCGTGCAGATGCTGGCCCTCGGCAACGCCCGCCTGAGCGATGCGCTGGAAAAGCACCGCGCCGCCCTGCGCGACAAAGTGATGCGCTCCGTGGACGAGCTGCGCAAGGGCGGACTCGACGATATTTGAGGGCGGCCGGTTCTGGGCTGAGTCCAATTAACGGGCCCAAGGCCAGAATGTAACGGAGGAGTTGAAACCAAGTCGGGCCGGCGTAGTACAATGCCTCAAAGCTCCTCTCCCAACTCCCATCCGTCCCGGCTTGCACCCCTCATTTTTTACTCACCTGCTCATCGGCCTGGTAGGCCTGCTCGGCGTGGCCAGCCTCGTGGCTACGCTGCTGCCGCTGCTGCGCCAAACGGCTTGGTGGATCCGCATTTTCGACTTTCCGCGCCTGCAAATCGTAGGTGTGATGGCGCTGGTGCTGCCCGCCGCCCTGCTGCTCGATTTCTGGTACTGCGGCTGGTGGGGCATTGCCCTGGTACTGAGCCTGGCGGCGGCCATCGTTTACCAGCTGCTGCGCATCGTGCCCTACACCCGGCTGGCGCGCAAGCAGGTGGGCGACAGCACCACCGACAGCAGCCGCGGCCACGTGAGCCTGCTGATGATGAACGTGCTGCAGTACAACAAGCAGGGCGCGCGTGCTCTACAGGTTATCCGCGAAGCCGACCCGGACATCATCATGGCCGTCGAAACCGATTCGTGGTGGCTCGACCAGCTGCGCCCCTTGCAGCAGACGCACCCCTACACCTGCCACGAGCCGCTCGACAACACTTACGGCCTGCTGTTCTTCTCGCGCCTGCCGCTGATCGGCTGCCGCATCAAGTATTTGCTGGACGACGACGTGCCCAGCATCCACACCCGCGTGCAGATGCCCGACGGTACCCGTCTGCGCGTGTACGGGCTGCACCCCAAGCCGCCCGCGCCGCAGGAGTCCAAGACCAGCACCCGCCGCGACGCCGAGCTGCTGCTGGTGGGCAAGGAAATCGACCGCAAAGACGAGCCGACCATCGTGTTCGGCGACATGAACGACGTGGCCTGGTCGCACACTTCCGAGCTGTTTCGGCGCATCAGCGGACTCATGGACCCGCGCGTAGGCCGCGGCCTGCTGCCCACCTTCCACGCCGAGTACCGCCTGCTGCGTTGGCCCCTCGACCACGTTTTCGTCTCACCGCACTTCAAAGTCGACGACATGCAGCGCCTGCCCTACGTGGGCTCCGACCACTTTCCTATTTTCATCAAGCTCAGCTACGAGCCCCGCGACCGGCACGAGCAGGAAGCCAACCTGGAGGAAGCCGACGAATCGGACCACGTGGAAGCGCTGGAGAAAATCAAGGAGGGCTTCGAGGAAGAAGTAGAAGAGGAGCGCGAAGAAGCCAAAGCCGAGCCAGTGCGCAACGTCACGCGCGTGCGGCCTAACCGCTCGCTGTGGTTGTAGCAGCGGGCGGTTGGGCTGCCGTACCAGCTGATTAAAGCACTTAAGAAGCTCTGTCGTCCTTTATCTGGCCTTCGCTCATCATAAAAAAGCCCCGCCGGAGCATTCCGGCGGGGCTTTTTGGCCTACTAACTGATGGTAAGATTACTCCACCACCACGCGGCGGGTCACCGGTGCTTGGCCGGGGGCCGTTACGCTCAGCAGGTAGGTGCCAGTAGCCAGGCCCTGGGTGGGCAGGCTGGTGCTGCTGCCGCTGAAGTCGTGCGTGGCCACGGTGCGGCCTAGCACGTCGCGTAGCGTGGCGGTGCCAGCCGGCACGGCTTTGCTCAGCGTCAGGTGCAGTTGGGCGTGGCCGGCCACCGGGTTGGGCCACACGCTCAGTTGCAGCGCCGTAGCGGCCGAGGTGGCAGCCAGCGGCCGTTGCGGCGAGAAGACCAGCTCGAAGCGGCCGGTAATCAGAGCCGAGGCATTGGTTACCGTGAACGAGTAGCTGGACTGCTGCACGAGGTCAATCAGAGCGCCGGTTTGCACGTCGCGCAGGTACACCGGCACAGCGGTCAGGTTCAGTAGCTCGGCGGCCGAAAGCGTGTAGCTGCCCACAGCTGGTACGCCCACGGCCAGCGGTACCACGCGTTGGGCCGTGCCCAGCGCAGCGCGCCCGTCAATGCTCAGGCGCTGAGTGGCCGAGAGGCTGGTCGAAAGGTTAAGCCCCGAGGGGTTGGGCAGCTTTTCGGCGTCGTACTGAGAGTCAAAGCCGTCGGTAGCGCCTTGCTCGAAGTACACAAACGCGTCGTCGCCCGTTGTGGCGCCCGCAGCTTTAAGCGTGAGCTGCACCAGAGGCCGGGTTTCGGTGGGGCGGTGATACACCGGGTTCGTATAGGACGTGACGCGGTGGCTGTTGCGGAAGTTGATGGTGCCCGCCGTTTGGCCCGGCGTCACGCGCACGAAAAAGCCCTGGCCCAGCGGCAGCACCGGGCTGATCGTGCCGATGCCGTTGTTAAAGAAGCGGTAGGTGCCGGCGTAGGCGTTGGTCGGGTCGTCGCTGACAAATACGTACATCGCTGCATCCACGCCCGGGCGGTCGGCATCCGTTAGCTGGCTCCAGTCTAGGGGCGCGGGGTAGGGGTTGCCCACCAGCGCCAAGCCGGCGTCGGCAGCCGTGGGGCCGGTGTTGCGGCTCAGCGCCACGGCAATGCTGCCGTTGTTTTGTGGCCCGGTGAAGGCCAGCGTCTGACCGGCCGGCATGTTGACGGTGTAGCCCTGGCCCACGCCAAGCGGGGTGCTCAGAGTAGCGGGCGAGTACCAGCCCTTGTCGAAGGTCGACAGGGTGTTGGTGGCCGTGGCTAGGCGCGACTGGTCGTAGCCGTACACCGTGGGGAAGGGCGTTACGGCGCTGGGCTGGGCGCTGGTGTTGTAGGCTGGGTTCACCACGGGCGTAAAGCCCGCCGTGGCCAGGTTGCTCACCGTGGCGTTGCCGGTCGGCGCCGATACGTGGCGGTAGCCCAGGTTGGGGTTGAGGTCAGGCACAATGTAGCGCTGCACCGTCACGTTGCCCAACACGGCGTTGCTGCCGTTGTTCACTAGCATAGCCGTGTTGTTGGCGTCGGATTCGAGCGTGAACGGGTTACCCTGCGTGACCAAGGCGCCGTTGAGCGTCACGAGCCGCCGGGCCGAGGCCCCGGCCGAGGTGCTCAGCAGCAGCCCGTTGGTGCCCACGGTCAGGTTCCAGAAGCGAATGCGTGAGCTGCCCAGAATGTTCGGGCCGTTGGTTTGGGCCGTAGAGCCCAGGGCTGTCGTACCGCCTGAGGGCACAAAGGTGCCGTTGTTGGTCAGGTTGGCGCGTACGTCGAGGGTGCCTGCCGTCTGGTTTAGCGTAGCACCGCTGCCAATGGTCAGGTTGCGGGTTGTAGCCACGCCCGCCGCAATCAGGGGCATGCGCGGGGCGTTGCCGGGCACCGTGGCATCCAGCGAAGCAGTCGGCACGCCGCCGGTCCAGTTGGCGGCCGTATACCAGTCGGTACTTACTGCGCCGGTCCAGGTAGTGGCCGTGACAGGGGCAAGGTAAGTCAGCGAGTAGCTGCTCGAGGCAGCGTTGCCGTTGCTGGCCACGTCCTGAGCGGCATTGGCCAGCACCTGCACCGTGGTAGGCGTGCCCGCCGTGATGGGCGTCACCACGAAGGTGTAGGTGGTAGCGTTGCTGGTCGTCAGGCTGCTGACCGAGCCGTTGGTCACCTGAATGCCGCTAACCGAGAAGCCCGTTACCGGTTCGGAGAACGTCGCCGTGAAGGGCAGGGGCGAGGTCGTCGTGGAGCTGCCCGAAGCGCCGGCCGAAGAGCTGAGGCTCACCGTCGGGGCCGTGGTGTCGACGATGAAGGTATTGGTGTTGCTGCTGGGGCTTACAAACTGCCCTTGGATTTGGGCAGTAGCGTATACCGTGTGTGTGCCCTCCGCCAAAGGCGTCGGCTGGGTAATGCTCCAGTTGGTATTGCCTACGGATTGAGCAGTTGCAATGCCATCGACGTATACTATTACTACACTGGCCGGTGCCGTGCCGCTGTAGGTGGGGATGCTGCTATTAACGAAGCTACCATTGGCGGGTAGCACTACCACTGGAGCCGCCGTGGTGGCTTGGTTGTAGATGATGCTGAACGGCGAAGCCGCCGCGTTGCCGTTGCCGGGCGCATCCTGCGCTACGCCCGCCGCCACGTTCACCGTCACGGTGCCGTTGCCCGCAGGCGTCACGCTGAAATTGTAAGTGGTGCCGCTGCCGCTGAAGCTGCCAGCCGTTACCGCACCGCCCGTCACCGTCACGTCGCTGGCCACGAAGCTGCTCACGCTTTCGGAGAAGGTCACCGTGAATGGAATCGGGGAAGTGCTGGTGCTGCTGCCCGAGGCGCCCACGGTGCTGCTGATGGCTACGGTTGGGGCCGTGGCATCCACCGTGAAGGTGTTGGTATTGCTATTGGGGCTGATGTTGGCGCCCACCGCCGCCGTAGCATACACCGTGTGCGAGCCGTCGGCCAGGTTGGTAGTCGGCGTAAAGCTCCAGTTGCCGCTGGCATTGGCCGTAGTCGAGCCGCTGCTCGTGCCGTCGAGGTAAACCGCAACGGTGGTGCCGCTCGGGGCCGTGCCAGTGATGGGCGGGCGGGCACTGCTGATCAAGCTGCCGTTGGCCGGCGTGAGTACCACTGGCGCGGCCGTCGGAGTTGCCGGGCCGGTCACGCAGATGGTAAAGCTGCCATCGGCCGGCACCGGAACGCTGGCCGTCACGTAGGGATAGTAGCGCACGTAGTAGCGTGCCCCGCTCGTCAGGTTGGTAAAAGTCAGCGATTCTCCGCCGGCGGAGTTCATGTCGCGGCAATCCAGGGAGGTGAGGCTACCGCAGCTGCCCGCGTATACCTGCAGCACGCCATCGAAGGCGCTGTTGGTGCGGATGGTATGCTGCGGACCCGTCGCCACGAACGAGTACCACACATCCAGGGCCGAGTTGCTGATGGAATTGTCGCAGGTGGAGGCCGCCTGCGACTGCGTAGCGCCCGTAACGGTGCCCGAGATAGTCGCGCAGGTGAGGCCCGAGGTCAGGCTGATGGCCGTGGCGCATTCGTCGTTGGCTACGCGGGTAGCAAAACTCAGCGTGCCGGGCGTCGACGTTACGCCGCTCGTACAGTTGCTCACGATGCTGACCGTGTAGTTGGTGGCCCCCGACAGTCCCGTCAGCGTAACCGGCGAGCCGGTTACCGTCTGCGTCGTCGTGGCCGGGAACGTCGTCACGGTGTAGCTGCTGGCCGTGCCGCTGGCCGTGAAGCTGATGCTCGCCGAGGAAACCGTGATGCTGCCTGCGGCCAGGTTCGTGGGTGCGTTGCAGGGCGGCGGCGCGGTGGTCGTAAACGAAGCCGTGGCTGCCGTGGAAGTGGCGCCGCCGGTGCAGTTGGACACGACGTTGACGGCGTAGCTGGTGCCCGGCGTGAGGCCCGTCAGGTTGGCCGACGTGCCCGGCACGGTCTGCGTGGTGGTAGCCGGCGTGGTCGTCACCGTGTAGCCTGTGGCCGAGGCGCTGGCCGCGAAGCTCACCGTGGCCGTGGTTTGCGTCACGTTGTTCACCGCCACGCCCGTCGGCGCGTTGCAGGCCGTGGGAGCCGTGATGGTGAAGTTGGCGTTCGAAATATCGAAGAAGTAGTTATCGGCCGCGGCCACCATGATGCGGGCCTGCGAGGTGGTCACGTTGGGCACCGATACGCTCGCGGAGCCGTCGTTAGCTGTGCCGCTGACCAGCGTCGTGGGGTAGGTGAAGCCGCCGTCGGTGGAGAGCAGGATGTTGACCGTGGCGCAGTTCACGCCGTTGGCGGCGGTGCCGGCCACGTTCCACGTCACCGTTTGGGTGGTGTTGCCGGTCCAGGTAACGGCCGTGTTCGGCGCCGTTACCAGGAAGGGCCCGGCCGCGCTGGTCACACCCAGGTTCACGTCGGTGCTGTAGTTCACGCCGCCAATCACGCCCGCCGGGCCGCTGTGCCGGTCGCGGACTGTGCAGCGAAACTTCAGGGTACGCGTCACCGTGGGCAGGCGCTCCGCGTTGTTGGTGGCATTGTTGATGACATTGGCCAGGCGCGGGAAGTAGCGCGTGGGCGAGGTGGTCGGCAGGAAAGAGCGGAACAGCGGCACGTTGGAGTTGGCCACCTGGGCGGCTGTCACCGAGGCAAAGGGCCCGAGGTCCATTTGCTCCCAGCAGTAGGTCAGCGCGTCGCCCTCGGCGTCAGTACCACCGGCCGAGAGGCGGAAGGGCGTACCGATGGGCAACGTCTTCGAGCTCGGCACGCTCACCACCGGCGCCGTGTTGCCCGTGGCCGTGGTGGTGGCGCAGGTGGCGGTGGCGATGAACGTCAGCATCTCCTGGATGCTGCCCGAGTGGAAGTAGGCGTCGGAATTGCCCTGCAGGTTGTCGGTGTTGCCGCAAATGCCGGCGTAGGCCATAATGGTCGAGCCCGAGCCCGGCTCGAAGGCCGTGCTGGGGTTGCCATTGTCGGTGCAGGAGCTGTTGGGGCTATTGAAGGTGTGGTTGCCGCCGAACTGGTGCCCCATTTCGTGGGCCACGTAGTCGATGTCGTAGGCGTCGCCCACGGGGCTGCTGGTGCCGGTTTCGCCGCGGGCCTTGTTGCCGCCCCGGCACACCACCCCCAGACCCGCCAGCCCACCACCATCCGTGCTGAACACGTGGCCGATGTCGTACCCGCTCGCGCCAATGATTGCGTCGACGTTGGCTTGGTTTTGCGTCAGCAGGGTGCTGGCGTCGTCGTTGTCGTAGGGGTCGGTGTTGGCGTTGGTGTAAATGAGCCGGTCGTTGCCGGCCACCAGCTGCAGGCGCACGGCCAGCTCCTTTTCGTACACGCCCACCACGCGGTTCACGCTCGTCACCACGGCCGACAGGCCCAGGGCCACGGTGCCGCCGTGAAAGGTCGTGTACTCACCGGTAGTGGCTACGGCTAGGCGGTAGGTGCGCAGCGTCGGGCCCGCCGAAATCAGCGTGCGCTGCGCCGTGCCCGCCGTAGCGGCGCGCTGCCGGGCCGCCGCCAGCTCGGCCGGGCTAGGCTTAAACTGGCAGCCCGGGGCCGCCGCCCCGGTTCCGGGGCTCATGTCGCGGCGGTAGAAGCTGAGGTAGTGCTGCGGGTCGTTAAGCGTGGCCGGGTCCACGTAAATCGTGCCGCTGGTGCGCGACAAGATTTGCGCGTGAAAGCCCCGCGGCGTCATGTCCAGGCGCACGGTGGCGTCCGGGTCGTCGAGGCCCGTGCCGCGGTAGGTTTTGATCATGGGGTAGCGCGCGGCCAGCGCCGGCGCCATTACGGCCGTTTCCACCACTGCAAAGCGCGCCGTGCCGCCATCGGGCAGGGGCAGGGCCAGCACCAGCGGCCTGGCGCTGAGCTGGGTTTCGGCCGGGGCCGTGGCCAGGGCCGCCTGCAGCGCCGGCGCATCGAGCGTCAGGGCGCGGCTTTGGCGCAGGCTGGAGCCCAGGGCCGAGCGGGCCGCAGTAACATCATCCCGAAAATACGGCGCCGCCGTGCGGGCTTGCGCCCACGCCTGCGGGCTTAACCAGCTGCCGGCCGCCAGGCTACACGCCGCCGCCAGCATCCGCAAGTACATTTTTCTCATAAGCAGAAATTAAAAAAGGGCTGAAAGATAGGAAGTTGATTGGGCTATTGCGTGCAGAAGTTTCCTTGATGTATGCCAACGCGGGCTGGCGGTCTGTCGGCGGGGCAGGGCCGGAGTGCAAGCCGGTCGTTGTGCTTAATCGGCGTAGAGAAAAGCCATTTGCCGGGCATTGACGGCGGCGGGCAGGCGGCGCATCACCGCGTTGCGCAGCCAGACCAGCGCCGGATTGCTCAGCTGAGCCACTTTCCCAAGCTGCCACGACTGGTTGACGATGCGCGTGGTGCGTGGGCGCCGGCGGGCGTCGAAGAGCCGAAACGCCTGCTCCACGTCGGGGGCCTCCTGCAGGCAGCGGGCCAGCATAGCGGCGTCTTCCACGGCCTGGCCCGCGCCCTGGCCCATGTTGGGCGTGGTAGCGTGGGCGGCGTCGCCGAGCAGCAGCACCTGCCCGAAGCAAAAGCGCGGCAGCGGCGGCAGGTCGATGATGTCGCCCCAGAGCACCTGCTCGTCGGTGGTGAGGGACAGCAGCTGCGGAATGGGCGCGTGAAAGCCGGCGAAGTGCCGCTGCAGATCGGCCAGCCGGAAGGCGCGGTAGGTCGGGTTCTGCGGCGGGGCGCTGTTGATGCACGCAAACCAGTACACCTGCCCGTTGCCCAGCGGCACCACCCCGAAGCGGCCCGCCGGCCCCCAGGCCTCCGTGGAACGGCCCGGTTCGAGCCCCAGACTAGCCGCCTCTATCACGCCGCGCCAGCAGGTGTAGCCCGCGTAGCGCGGCTGCGCGGCGGGCAGCAGTTGCTGGCGCACCCGGGAGCGGATGCCGTCGGCGGCTACCAGGGCTTCGGCCGTGGCCGTGCTGCCATCGGCAAAGTGGGCCGTGACCCGGCCTTCGGCCGACTCAAACCGCGTCAGCACTTTGCCTAGCTGCACCGTGCCGGCTGGCAGCTCGGCCAGCAGCACGCGTTGCAGATCGGCGCGGAGAATGGCCAGGTTGTCGTAGCCGATGCGCTCCGTAAAAGGCCGCGTGTCGATGTCGTTCAGCACGTGCCCGCGCTCATCCAGCAGCGCCACCCGGGTAACGGGGTAGCCGGCGGTGCGCACCACCGCGTGCACGCCCAGGTGGTCGAGGGCGCGCATGGCGTTGGCCCCGAGCACCACGCCCGCCCCGATTTCGCGCAGGGCCGGCGCCGCTTCGCATACCTGCACTCCTTGCCCCTGCTGCCGCAGCGCCAGCGCCGTGGCCAGGCCACCGATGCCGGCGCCAATGATGAGAAATTCCATATGGATGTAGACGATGTGCCGCTGGAGGCTGAGCACGGGCGGCAAACAGGGATGCAACTTACCCAGATGCCCCGGCAAGACCTACTGCCTGATCGGAGCGGTGCGTTGCCGGGCGGGTCGCGCATTTCTTATTCGGGTGGGCGCAGTGGCCGAAAGGCACTTGGTCAGGTGTTCCCACATAGGAAATGATGACTCCCAAATAGGGAAGAGGGCAATTGAACTAAAAAAAGGGATAGGCGAGTTGGGAGCGAGTAGATTCGTCAGTAGTAGCGCAGAAATATGATTTTTCTCTTTACTTCCTTACTCGTCGGCTTGCTGTCGACCCCCGAGCCCGGGCCGGTGTTCAAAGCCGATATGCTGCCGGCCAAAGCCGTGCGGCCGGCAGCCTTCATCCCCAATGGCTGGATGCTGGAAAAGCAGCTCAACAGCGACCTGAACGGCGACAACCGTCCCGATCCGGTGCTGATGCTGGTGGAGCGCCCGAGTCCCACAGCCCCCGAAGCCCGGCGCGAACGGGCCCTGGTGGTGCTGCTGGCTGAGGCCAACGGGCAGTTTCGGCGCGTGGCTGCCTCGGGAGCCGCGCTGTACTGCACCGGCTGCTTTGCCTCCGACCGCACCGCCGCGGGCATGCCCGAGCTGAGCATCACCAAGGGCGTGCTGGCCGTGCGGCACGTATCCGGCGTCGACCAGACCCTGGACCTGACCCAGCGCTACCGCTTCGAATCCGAAACCGGCCGCGTCCGCCTCATCGGCGAAAGCCTGATGCTGAGCAGCCGCCTCAAGCTCGACACCACCTACAAGCGCACCGACTACCTCACCGGTCAGCAGCAAACCGAGCACATCACCGCCGACCCCGCCGACAAAAGCGGCGCCAAGCAGCTGGTGACGCGTAAGGACGGCAAAGTGCCCACCGCGCCGCGCTACCTGGAAGACGTGAAGGTGGGCGACCTAATGCTGTAATTTCACTCTACTACTCACATAGACAAGGCAAAGGCCGGTACCCCAGGGTTCCGGCCTTTTGCATTAGCTGCCTGGTTTCTGCTTCAGCCGTTATTGGCGCTCCAGAATCGTTTGGCTGATTATCGTCTGGTACACTTGGTAACGGCCCGGGATTTTGCGTTCCGTCACGGCGCAGGTGTGCATGACCAGCCGGCCCGCCGTGTCCAGGCCTACCTGTGATACGGCGCCGCCACTTTTGGCGAGTCCATACGTCAGCAAATAGCGCTGATTAACCAGTTCGTAGTTGGAGTTGTGGGCTTTGCCGGCCTTGCCGCTGCCGGCATTGATTTCCGTCAGGCGCAGCTTCCGGTCGGTTAGCAGCAGCGTGTAGGGGTTGGCGCTGGGCTGCATCGTGGCCGAGCGGTAGATGCGCTTTTCGGCGAAGGATACCGAGTCGATGTGCGTGACGCGGCGCGTGACCACGGCGCGCCAGTTGCCTTGCAGCTGCGTAGCATTTCGGATAACAGTGGCCGTGTCCAGCTGGGCATGTGGATTGGCAGAAGGCTGGCAAAACCAGGTGTGCACGCCTTCGCGCTGAAAGCCCATTCCCATTTGCGTCTTGCGCAGCTCCGGCGTCAACCACCGTTCGTATCGCCCGAAGTCGGCGTCCCACTGCTCGAAAGAGGGTCGGGGCAGCGCCGTGCAGTAGCCGACAGGAAATGCGGTGGTGTCGGTAGAAGCCGTTTGGGCCTGAACCGCAATGGTAATCAATAAGAGGCTGAGTGCAAGAGCCGAACGGAGCATGAGCAAGACTATAAATTAGCGTAAGCTACAAGCTTTGCGCCGTGCCACCAACTATGGCCCCGGGGCACCGTGGCGAAACAACCGTTAGCCCCTGTTGACGACCAATGCCTTTGCCTGACAACAAAAAAAGCCCCGCAGCTGACGCTGCGGGGCTTTTTGCTTATCGACTAGCCAGAATTACTTCTGGCCGTCTACTTCTTCGTAGTCCACGTCGGTCACGTTGTCGTGGCCCTGGGTTTGCTGGCCGTTGCCGCCGGGCTGGCCGCCCTGGAAGCCGCTGGCGTCGCCGCCGGGGTAGCCCTGGGGCTGACCTTCGGCACCGCCACCCTGGGCGTACATTTCCTGCGAGGCTGCTTGCCAGGCCGCGTTGATGGCCGTCATGGCCGAGTCGATGCGGGCCAGGTCCTTGCTCTCGTGGGCCGAGCGCAGCTCCGTCAGCGCCGATTCGATAGCCGACTTGTTGCCGGCGCTCAGCTTGTCGCCGTACTCCTTCAGCTGCTTCTCGGTCTGGAAGATCATCGAGTCGGCCTGGTTGACCTTCTCAATCCGCTCCCGCTCCGTCTTGTCAGCTTCGGCGTTGGCCTGGGCTTCCTGGCGCATCCGCTCGATGTCGGCATCCGACAGGCCGGAGGATGCTTCGATGCGGATTTTCTGCTCTTTGCCGGTGCCTTTGTCCTTGGCCGTCACGTGCAGAATGCCGTTGGCGTCGATGTCGAAAATTACTTCGATCTGCGGCACGCCGCGCGGGGCGGGCGGAATGCTGTCGAGGTGGAACTTGCCGATGGTGCGGTTCTGCGAAGCCAGCGGCCGCTCGCCTTGCAGCACGTGGATTTCCACCGAAGGCTGGTTATCCGAAGCCGTCGAGAAGGTCTCCGATTTCTTGGTCGGAATGGTCGTGTTCGACTCGATGAGCTTGGTCATCACGCCGCCCATGGTCTCGATGCCGAGGCTCAGCGGGGTCACGTCCAGCAGCAGCACGTCCTTCACCTCACCGGTGAGCACGCCGCCCTGGATGGCAGCGCCCACGGCCACCACTTCGTCGGGGTTTACGCCCTTCGAAGGCTTCTTGCCGAAGAACTTCTCTACTTCTTCCTGGATGCGCGGAATGCGCGTCGAGCCACCTACGAGGATTACGTCGTTGATGTCAGCGGCAGTCAGGCCGGCGTCTTGCAGAGCCTTTTTGCAGGGCTCCATCGAACGGCGAATCAGCGAGTCGGCCAGCTGCTCAAACTTGGCGCGGCTGATTTTCACCACCAAGTGCTTGGGGCCCGAAGCGGTAGCCGTGATGTAGGGCAGGTTGACTTCCGTCTCGTTCGAGGACGACAGCTCAATCTTGGCCTTTTCGGCGGCTTCCTTCAGGCGCTGCAGGGCCATTGGGTCCTTGCGCAGGTCCAGGCCTTCGTTCTCATTTGAGAAGGTCTCGGCCAGGAAGTTGATGATTACCTGGTCGAAGTCGTCGCCGCCGAGGTGGGTGTCGCCGTTGGTCGACAGCACTTCGAACACGCCGTTGTCCAGCTCCAGAATCGAAATATCAAACGTACCACCGCCGAGGTCATAGACAGCGACTTTGTGGTTCGAGTGGTCTTTGTCGAGGCCGTAGGCCAGGGCAGCGGCGGTCGGCTCGTTGATGATGCGCTTCACGTCGAGGCCCGCAATGGCACCGGCTTCTTTGGTAGCCTGGCGCTGGGCATCGTTGAAGTAAGCCGGAACGGTGATAACCGCCTCAGTTACGGTCGTACCGAGGTAGTCCTCAGCGGTTTGCTTCATCTTTTGCAGCACCATGGCGGAGATTTCCTGCGGGGTGTACTGCCGGTCGCCGATTTGCACGACGGCCGTATCGTTGTTGCCACGCACGACTTCGTAGGCCATGTGGCCAGCTTCGCTGGAAGCTTCCGAGAAGCGGCGGCCCATGAAGCGCTTGATCGAGGCGATGGTATTCTTGGGGTTGGTAATAGCCTGGCGCTTAGCAGGGTCGCCTACTTTACGCTCGCCTTTGCCATTATCGAGGAATGCCACAATCGACGGGGTCGTGCGGCGGCCTTCGCTATTCGGAATTACAACCGGTTCGTTGCCTTCCATCACGGCCACGCACGAGTTGGTCGTGCCGAGGTCAATACCGATAATTTTGCCCATTGTTATGGAGTGAGTAGGGTGAAGGTGTCTTAGTCAGAAGCCGCCCCGACTGAGGCGGCTGACCGGCAGATTACAAGCAGCGTACCAAGGCCGAAAATAGGCTTTTGGGCTGCCACAATGTCACCGCGCGGCAGAAGCGCCCCGGGTTTTCTGACGAAAGGCAATTGTACGGCAACGGCGGGCCGACAGATATTCCGGATTGTGGGAGTAAAGCTGTAATGCTTCTGCCTGGCTGGGCTTTACCAAGCGGCTGCGGCAGGTTTTGCCACTCGGGCGCAGCATAATGACCTCGGGCTTTGCTGTCGAAGGGTAGGCTGTTTTTACCCAGCCAGTAGCTATTGTAGCGCTTATGTTTACCGCATGAATCCACTACGCGCCTATTTGCTTCGTTTTGTGCCGGGCCTCACCGAGCAAGAGTGGGCCCCGCTAGAAGCAGCACTGCGGACGGAGCGGTTGGCCCGCGGGGCGCATTTCGTGCAGGTGGGGCAGTACCGGCCGGTGTTGGCGCTGGTGCTTAGTGGGGCGCTGCGCTTGTATTACCCGCGGCCCGACGGCGAGGAGCGCACCACTTATTTCTTCTTTGAAAACCACTTGCTGGGTGATTACCCCAGCTGCTTGACGGGCAAGCCCGGCCAACTCAACATTCAGGCCCTGACCGAAGCCGAGTTGCTGGTATTCGATTACGCCGTGCTGCGCGAGTTGTACGACCGGTTTCCGGTGTACGAACGGTTCGGGCGCCTGGTGGCTGAGTACCACCTGCTCGGCACCGATGCTCGCCTAACGGAGCAGCTGCTGCTCTCGCCCGAGGAGCGGTACCAGGTCCTGCTGGCTTCGGGCAAAACCAAAATCCTGGAGCGAATTCCGCAGCACCTGGTGGCCAATTACCTAGGCATTACGCCAGTGTCGTTGAGCCGCATCCGGGCCCGCGTGGCGCGGGGCGGATAGATAGACGTTTTCTTATCTTTTGTTATCGTCGGCGGGCGGCAGGCCGCCGGACCTTTGGGCTGTTCACTTGAGCATTCACCAACAACCCAACAATACCGTGAAAAACCTGCTGAAAACCGAAGAACTGGCCGAAATGCTCCTGGCCGTGGTGGTATTTGCCTACCTGCCCTACGCCTGGTGGGTGCTGCCGGCCGCTTTTCTGCTGCCCGACCTGAGCGCCCTGGGCTACTTAGCCAGCCCGCGCATTGGAGCGCTCAGCTACAACCTGTTTCACCACAAAGCCCTAGCTATAGCCTGCGGGGTAGCCGGCTGGTTGCTCGGCGCTCCGGTGCTGATGTTGGCGGGCGCTGTGCTGCTCGGCCACTCCGCCTTCGACCGCCTGCTGGGCTACGGGCTGAAGTACCCGACCGGCTTTCAGCATACGCACTTGGGCCGCATCGGCCGCGCCGAAATGCCGGTGGGACAGGCTAGCTAAGAACCGGAAATTGAGCTTCCAATGGGCGGCTTAAGTCCGCCCCAAGTCCGAACGGTTGAGCCGCAGATTTACGCTATTTGCCTAAGCTGCGCTCAATCTGAAGAGGCTAAGCGTCCGCCGTCTTTGGTAGCATGAAAGCCGCTTCCCGAGCAGCCATCGGTATAAACCGGCGCTAAGTCGTTGTCGGACGAGACTGGTCGGCAATGAATAATCAGCGCCCTGGCGGCGCAGCTACATAGCGGAGGAGGTCAGGTTGCGCCTGGTCAAAAAATCCCAGATGGCGCTCTGCCAGCCCACCTTGTGCCGGCGCCAGTACGGCTCGTGGCCGCTGCCGGGGAAGTCGCGGCGCTGCTTGGGGCCGGCCAGGGCAGCATAAATAGCGTCGGTTTCCTGGCGCGTTACGCGCGGGTCGGCTTCGCCCCACATCAGCAGGGTCGGCGTCTTGACTCTGCGGGCGTAGGCTTCGGCCGAAAGGTCGTAGGCCCAGAAGCCGTTTTGCACGCCACCCCAAAACACGAGCAGGTTGGCCATCGGGAACGGCGGCACGCCCATGGAGTGGAAGCGGTTTTCGGCCGTTTGGAGCATGCTGCCGTAGGGGCACTCCACAATGTTGGCATCGGCCTGCACGCCCAGCTCACTTTCGGCGCGCAGGATGGCCACGGCGCCCATGCTCACGCCGTAGAGCACCACGCGGGCTTCCGGCTGCCGCTCGCGCAGCCACTGCACCACGGCCGCTACGTCGTCGGCCTCGCGGTAACCCACGGTGATACGGTTGCCCTCGGAGCCGCCGGCCCCGGCAAAGTCGGTCAGGAGCACGGAGTAGCCCAGCTGCCGGAAGTACGCCGCTTCGTGGAGCAGGTGGGATTTGTCGCTGGTGTAGCCATGAAACAGCGCCACCGTGCCGCGGGCATCGGCTACCGGGCTGTACCAGCTTTCCAGGCTGCCGTTGGGGCTAGGAATAGTGACCGTCTGAAAGAAAAAGGCTGGCGACTGCGCATTGCGCGGCTTGGGGTTGTGGATGCCAGTGGCTAGTACCCAGAGCTTGTCGGCCAAGGAAAGCTGCTCGGGGTTAGCGGTGTGCTGCCCCGCCTCCGTGGAAAAGTGCGTGAAGCGCCAGGCGTGGTTGAAGGCCACTACGTTGGCGAGTACAAACAGAAGCAGCGCCGCCAGAATCAGCCAACGCCACCGACGCCGGGGCTTCACGGGCACACTCATTTGCTGCGGCGCGGCGGCCGGCCCGACGGGGCCGATGAACGACCCGAAGAAGCCGGCCGGGCGGAACCGGAGCCGGCCGTTTTGCCGCCCGGGCGCGGGCTGCCGGCACCGCCGCTGGGCTTACCGCCGCGCGGCGCGGCGCCAGCCGGGCCGGTACCACGGGTGCTGCCGGCCGAGCGGCCGCCGGAGCGGCCACCGCCTTTGGGGCCGCGGCCCGAAGCGGCCCTTTCGGAGGCGCGGCGGGCGCGGGCCGCTTTTTCAGCGGCTACCTTCTGCTCGTAGTTGGGGTCGTACGGCACGAAGTTCTTGCTGCGGCGCGGGGCAGTTTCGCCGGGCAGCGCAGCAGCCGTGAGGCTTTTCAGTTCCTGCACTTCGGCGGCCGTCAGCTCGCGCCACTGGCCGGGCTGCAACTGCTGCACCTCCAAGGAGGCAATACCGGCCCGCACCAGGCGCAGGGTAGGAAAGCCCACGGCGGCCGTCATCTTGCGCACCTGCCGGTTCATGCCCTCCGAAATAGTCAGCTCGATCCAGCTCGTCGGGATGTTGGCGCGGAAGCGCACCGGTTTGCTTCGTTCCCAGAGGCCGGCGGGCGTCTCAGGCAGCAAATGCACTTCGGCCGGAGCAGTGAAGCCGTCCTTGATCTGCACGCCGCGGCGCAACTGTTCCAGGGCTTCCTCGGTGGGCTCGCCTTCTACCTGCACCCAGTAGGTTTTGGGCACCTTGTAGCGCGGCTCGGCCAGGCGAAACTGCAGCTGCTTGTCGTCGGTGAGCAGCATCAGGCCCTCGGAGTCGTAGTCGAGGCGGCCGACGGGGTACACCTCCGGCACCTGCACAAACTGCTTAAGGGTGGCGCGCCCGGCCTCGTCGGTAAACTGGGGCAGGACTTCGAAGGGCTTGTTGACGAGCAGGTAGCGCATGGCAGAAAGGTGGCGACGCGGTGGCCGCGTCCGGGAAAGTAAAACGAGGCCGGGGCGGATTTAGTCCAACCAGGTGTCGACGTCCTTCCGAATGGAATTGGAGTCGCCGGCCAGCACAAAGTTCCATCCTAATTCGATAGCCTGCACGGTCCGGCGCATTTCGGTCACTGATTCGGGCGCAAAACCCGACTCACTTTCCACCCAGGTGGTGTATTTGCGGCCGGTAGTGAGCAGGCTGCTCAAGGCGTACACCAGCGCGCGGTCCAGGGTGGAGGCTTTGGCGGCATCGTCCGTTTCGGCCGGCTCAGCCCCGTTCAGGTGCTGATTTACGACTTCCAGACAGGCCACCACGTCATCGGCCAGCGGCTGTACTGGGCGGAAGGTTTTCTTGTCGCTGATGAGGTAAAGCACGTACTGAAAATCCTCGGCCGAGGGCTTCTGCTTGGAGAGCCCCGCGTGGCGCAGGAGCTTTTCGAGGGCGGTGGGGTAGTCCATATCGGAAATAAAAAGTCCGTCAGGATGACGAGGAGAAGAATACTAAATACTGCCCGAATACCGTCGCGCGGCCCATTCGGCCGTCACGAGGGCCAGTAGCAGCACTAGCAGCCAAGGCTCGTCGATGAGGTCTTTCAGCTCCTCCTGCGAGTAGATGACGGGCTTGAACTTAGCTTGTAAGAGCTGCCGCTCCAGCTGCTGGAGCTGCGAGGGGTAGTAGAGGCGGCCGCCGCTGCGCTGGGCCAGCTGGTAGAGGGCATTGTGGTCGGCGTGGGCGGCACCGGCTTCCAACTGCTGCTCCTGCACCAGTAGTTCGCCACGGTCTTCCTGAGCCTGCCCGGCCACGGTGGCGCGGGCGGTGTAGCGGTACACGCCGCCGGGCAAAGTACCCAAGCGCATGGGGCCGCCGTTTTCGCCGTTGGTGAAGTTGAACGTGCGCGGGCGGTTCTGCTCGTCGGTGAGCGTGAGGGTGATGCGCTGCCCGTACACGCGCTCAAACACGGCGTTGTAGGTTTCTACGCCCATCGTCACGTCGTCGGTGGTATTGAAAGCGTCCTGCGTGGGGTACACGTCGAGGCGTTTGCGGCGCGAGTCCTGGGTGAGCAGCTGCAGCAGGCGGGTGATGAGGCCGTCGTAGGCCGGGGCGCGCTCATCGGGGTGGGTGGCGGCTTCGTGCAGGCGCCACTGCCAGCTGCCATCGGTGAGCAGCGTGGCTTGCCGCTGGCCGGCCTGCCCGGCCACCAGCAGCAAGGGGCGGGCGGTACGGGCCTGGCCGAGCTGCTGACGCAGAATGACCTCGGCCCCGCCGCCGGTTTGGGCATCGGCTACGGCCACGGGCACGGCGGGGTAATCGGCCACGCGGCCGGCGGCTTCGGCGTCGAGGGTAAAGCGGGTGAAGTTGGGATTGATGGCCGGCGAAACTTCCTGCGCGCCGGCGCCGGATACGCGCAGGCCGGTGCCGAGGCCGTTGTAGGCCGGCAGGTCGGATTGGGCGCCGAGCACGTACAGGGCCGGCAGATGGCGGCTGCGCACGTACTGCAGCACCTCGCGGCCCTCGCCGGTGCGGCTGGGCAGCTGGTGCAGAATGGCCACGTCGTAATCCTGCTGGGCCCGCAGCGGGGCAATGCCCGGTAGCACCAGCGTCACGTCGAAATTGTCGTTGCCTAGCAAAGCGGTGCGCAGGGCTTTCAGGTCGGGGTGGGGGGCGGCGCCGGCCAGCAGCACCCGCAGGCGCCCCTTCACCACCTCGATGTAAGCGTTGCGGGTGTTGTTGAGCGGGGTGAACTCGCCGGGCTGCTGCTCCACCAGCACTTCGTAGCGGTGCTTGCCGGGGGCGGCCGCGCTCAGCATGAATTGGGTGCGCTGCAAGCGCTGCGTAGGCTTCAGCGTAATTTGCTGCCGGGCCAGCACGCGGCCGTTTTCGCGCAGCAGCACCGTGGCCGTGCCGCCACCCGGGAAACCGTCGTAGCCGATTTCGGCCTCCACGGGAAAGCGGTTGCCGGCGAAGGCCACGCGATTGTAGCGCAGATCCGTCACGCGCAGGTCGCGGCGCGGGATGGTGTCGCCCAGGGCCACGGGGTAGATGGGGTAGCTGAAATCGGCGTAGACGGGCGGGCGGCCCTGGTTGGCGAGGCCGTCGGAGGCCAGCACCACGGCGGCCAGGTTGCGGCCCTGGTAGCTTTGCTGCAGGCCGGTCAGCAGCCCGTCGAGGTTGGTAGCGCCCTGCCGGAAGCGCACCTGCGCCACCTGGGCCGGCGCGGCCGTGTCGAGGGTGCGCAGCTGCACGGCGTAGCCGGCTTGGCGCAGACGCTGGGTCATGGCATCGAGGCCCGTGAGCGTGCGGCGCAGCGCAGTGGAGTCAGCCGAGTACAGTGGTACGGAGCGGGAGTCGTCGACGGCCAGCACCACGGTGGGCGCTTCCTGCGAGGTGGTGTTGCGCCGGAAAATGGGCCCCAGCAGCAGCCAGCACAGCATGCTCACCAGCACAAAGCGCAGTGCCGCCAGCGTCAGGTTCAGCGCGCGGCTCCACGGGGCCTTTTTCGAATACAGCAGCGCCGCGTAGCCAGCCCCAATGGCCAGACACAGCAGGATAAACCAAGGAGAGTAGGCAGTAGTCAGCAAGGACTGAAATTCAGCAGATGGAGTACCAAGAACCCCGGGGGCAGCTAAACAGTTGCGCGCCGCGTCCCTGGGCACGATATAGGCGAAGGTAGAAAGATGAAGGCGGGGAAATGGCGTCGGATGCGGATGCAGCTACTTTATTCGTTTAACGCTAATCATCCAAAAGACTAACTCGGCAATATTGCGCACATCGAATGCTACGGATATTTGGGACTTTTTGTGCAACGTGCGTACTGTTTTTGCTGCTAGCTAAGTCGTGCGAATCGATGCAAAACAAGCCGGCTGCGCCTAGTCGACAGCATGTAATCGGCAATCTGTCGTGGGGTGATACGCTGCTTCTGGACGCACAATTTCCGGCATTAGCTGAATGCGGCGAATGGGGCTCTAAGCGTGAACAAATCAGAATATACTTGCCAGCGAAGCAGCATCCTAAAGCCGGGGTGGCGTTTCGGCGGTGGCGGCAGGGGCCGTATACAGCTACGTTGTGGGTCGACCCTATCAAATGCGCAAATCGACCCGGGCACCGCTACCTGTTGGTTGCACAGCGTCGTATGAGTGCTGAGGACGAGCAGCAGGTCAAGCGGTATATGCAACAAATGCTGGCGTGTACCCTACAAGAGCGACAAGCAGGGTATAGCGGCGGTACGTTCGATGCAATACTCAAGAATCAATTTGACTTAAGCTGTTATTGGCAGCGGCAGCACATACACGACTTCGGAGCACTGCGCAACCAACTGTTCCGGAAATAACGAGTCTTGTCTTTCCATCAGGAGAGTACAGGCATGAGCCGCTGCGCCGTATTCCTTAATTTTGCTTAGGCTGCTGAGTTTTATCCTCGACCCGCTTCGGCCGCCTACTCACATGAAACAAGGGCTACTAGCCACTTTCGCCACGCTGGTGGCGCTGCTGCTTACTGTCTCGGCCCACGCGCAAGGCCGCATCGTGCGCGTGAAGCTCAACGACGGCGCGCCCATGCTCAACGGCAACCTGCCGAAGGACTACACCGACCGCACCTTCATCAAGGGGCTGGCCATGTACCGCAACAAGATTGAGGACCTGGCCGGCTGCCTCATCCTGCTCGAAGACCGGGACAAGGCCAGTATCATCGGCCAGTACATCAAGGCCGGGGAGCCGCCGCTGAAGAACGTGTCGTTGTCGGACGTGCTCTACAGCTCCAAGATCAGCGCGGCCTTCAAGATGAACGGCAGCTACATGATTGCCTCGGTGGCGGCCGGCCACGCCTCGGTGGTGGAGCTGATTGTGACGGACATCAACGGCGTGCTGGTGCCCGAAGGCTCGATTCCCTACCTAGACATCTGCAAGGCCTCCAAAAACGTAGCGCCCGACCTGAAAAAGCGGATTTACTACATCCGCTCGGCCAAGCTTACCAGCGTACACAGCCGCACCTACCAGGAAATCAACGCCGAGGCGGGCATCACCGGCACCGTGTTCAGCGCCAACGGCAAGGTGTACAGCTCCTCCGACCAGTTCAAGACGGACTACGTGGTGTCGGTGGACTTGGTGAGCCTGACCAACCTGCTGCTGACCAAAAACTGCGACAACGTCATCAGCAGCAACGAGCTGGCCGCCCGCCAGCAGGCCGACCGCGCCCGCCAGGATGCCGACCGTGCCGAGCAGGAGCGCCGCGCCAAGGAAACGGAGCTGAAAACCGCCAAGGCCGAGGCCGACGAGCTGAAAAGAAAAGTGGCCGAAATTCAGGAAAGCCTGAAGCGGCAGGCCATGACGACCGACGAGTACAAAAACCAGGTGGATGCCCTGCGCCGCGACTTGGTAACGGCTCAGCAGCGCGTCAATCAGGTCAACATCGAGTTCAAGCAGGTGGAGAACAACACCAAAGTGGTGCTGGCCAACTCCGAGCAGCAAAAGCAACAAACCCAGGCTCCTGGTGAAGCCAAGCTGGTGCAGAAATCCGATGTGAACGTAATTTCGGAGGTGAAAAACCTCTCGGAGGAGGAAGTAAAGAAAATGGGCTTCAAGGAGGTGAAGCCGTAGCACCTACGCCATACTTGCCATGCTCGTCAATACCCGCTTCCTGTTGCCCGCGCTGTTGTTAGTGGGCTGCATTGCCTGCTCCGAGCCGGCTGCTGAAAAAACAGCGTCGGTTGAGTCAGCCGCCGCGGCGCCAAGTGCTCCTGTAGCACCCGAGCCCGCTGCAAGTACACCCGGCGACACCGCGGCTGTGCTCGATGCGCTTATTCAGGCCCATTCCCCCAAGTTGAAAGTGGCCGAGTTCAAGGCGGGTGACATCAATGCTGACGGCCGCCCCGACCTAATTGTGCTGGCCGAGCAGCCTTGCGCCACCGATGAGGGCGTGGGCGGCGACTCGCGGTGCCGGACGGTGCTGTTGGTCGTCAACGACGGCTTCCCGAAGCTGCGCATTGCCGCCACCAACGATGCCGTGGTGGAGTGCTCCGATTGTGGGGGCGCAGGCGTGGGCGACCCTTTTAGCGGCATCGTTATCAAGGGCAATTACTTCTCCATCGAAAGCCTGTACGGGGCTTGCGACAAGACGCATTTCGTCGTCACCTTCCACTACAACCGCGCCCGGCGCGACTGGCTGTTGCACCGCTTCGGCCGCGTCGACTATTCATGCCAGGACACTACGGGCAACGAGGTTGAGGAAGGCCTGGAAGCAGAAAAAGACTACGGCAAGGTGCCCTTCGCTGATTTTCAGGGCGGCTACTGAGGTGCAGGCCGGTTCAGCGCTGCGTCACCGTCACCAGCTCCGGGCTGTCGAACATGCGCACCGGCGAAATCACCTGCTCATCGAGCGGCAGACGGCTGCCGTACCGCTCGCGCATTTTTTGTTGCACGGCCGGGTGTGATAGGTCGAATTCCCGTAGCCGCTGCAGCTGCCCGATTTCGCGGCCCGTGGCCTCGTGGTACATCTTCCACAGCAGCTCGGAGCAGTAAATCCGCTCGTCGGACCAGCCGAAGTACAGGTCGTAGTTCTTGCCGCGGTACTGCTCGCCGGCCTTTTGCAGGCGCTGCAGCGCCGCAGGCGTCAGCACCTGATCGGCGTCGCGCAGGCGCTTCACCACGAAATGGCCGCCTTGGCCTCGCGCAATCCACTTGACCAGCAAGGTGGTGCCCACCGGCTGCACAGCCTCGAACACCTGCCACTCGCCGCCCTGCCGGAACAGGACGCCGCAGTGACTGTACTTGGAGTGCGTAGCCAGCTGAATGGCCCGGCTCTGCGCCGACTGTGAGGTGTGAAAGATTAGGTCACCGTCGTGCAGCGCCGCCGTTTCTCGCGCCATAGCGGCTTCTGCCTGGCGCAGGTGGCGGAAGCGTACCAGCCGGCGCTTTACGCGCGGGTAAGCCGCGGCTAGCAAAGTCAGCGCGGTGACGACAAAGAGAAGGAGAACCGAGCGTTTCACGAGAGGGGTTGAAGCCTCAAATATCTATCCCTAAGTGTGACTATTGGTGGGATATGTCTGAAAACATTAGACCGTCCTGCTGATCCCCGTCGAAGCATCTCTAACGGCTTAGCTGTTCGGTAGAGGTGCTTCGACGGGGCTCAGCAGGACGGTCAGGAAAAGAAAAAGAGCGGCGGAATACCTCCGCCGCTCTGCAATGCTACCTAGAGCCTATCCACAAGTCACGCAGACTGAAACAGGCAGTCATGTCTCGACTTCGCTCGACATGACGACTGGACTTACTTAGGTAGGCTCTTAGCTCAAATCTCCAGGTTGAAGCGCCCGCCGACGCCCTTCAGCGACGACTGCCGGATGACCAGGTCGCCAGATACCACGTAGGTGCGGGGCTTGAAGTTTTCCTTCTGCCGGATCTGGTCCAGAAATAGCCGGGCGGCCTGCTGGCCCAGCCGGTGCGGGTGCAGGTCGACGGTGGTGAGGCCAGGCTCGACCAGCGCCGCCAGAAACTCGTCGCCGAAGCCCGCCACGGCCACGTCCTGCGGAATGCGCAGGCCGCGCTGCTTCAGAGCCAGCATCAGGTCGAAGGCGTTGCGGTAGCTGATGGCGAAGATGGCGTCGGGCGGCTCGGGCAGGGCCAGCCAGGCATCCAGGGCTGCCACCGCCGATTCGGGCTGGAAGTTGCCGTGCACCTCGTACTCGGGCCGGATGGGCAGGTGGTAGCGCTTGAGCGCGTTTTGGTAGCCCAGGATGCGCTGCCGGCTGATCAGCAGGGACTCGGGCCCAGCCAGGATGGCAATGCGCTGGCAGCCTTCCTGAATCAGGTGCTCCGTCACGGCGTAAGCGCCGCCCCAGTCGTCGAGCACCACCTGGGCGCTGTCCACCTCGTTGCACACGCGGTCGAAGTGCACGATGGGCACGCCGCGGTTGGCGTGCTGGGTTACGTGGTCGAAGTTCTCGGTGTCGCGGGCGTGGCAGATGAGCAGCCCGTCGACGCGGCTGGCCATCAGCGCCTGCACGTTGGTGACTTCCATCTCGTACGACTCCTTCGACTGGCAGATCATCACGCGGTAGCCCGCCTCGGCCGCCACCTGCTGAATACCGCTCACGACGGTAGCGAAAAACGGCCGCTCCAGGTCGGGGATGAGCACGCCGATGGTGTGCGTGGCGCTGCTCTTCAGGCTTTGGGCCAGTAGGTTGGGCTGGTAGTCGAGCTGGCGCGCCACTTCCAGAATGGCCTCGCGCGTGTTGGTATTGATATCGGTGTGCCCGTTCAGCGCCCGCGAGACGGTGGAGGGCGCCACGCCCAGTACCTTGGCCACGTCGCTGATGGTGGTTTGGTGGCGCTTACGCTCGGGCGTGCGAATGGCTTTGGCGTCGGTAAAGTGGTAGTCGCAGAGCTTGCAAAAGAACCGCTGACGGCCGCGGATAAAGCCGGCGCGCTGCACTCCGTCGGGGGAGTGGCACTTGCTGCACTTCATCATAGGAAGAACGACTGGGAATGGGATTTTTCTAAATCCGGTGGGAGAGGGGGCGCAAAAAGGCCGATAGGAGGCCTTTCATTATTTGAAGATAAGCCCGGGAAAAAAACTTGTTCTCCCCGAGCTTAAATATACCTATCGAAAACGTTTTCGGAAACGGTTTCGGTATTTTTATTTCGAAATCAGCGTGTTACGGGCGTTTGTGTACTGGACTTTGCGAAAACTGTTCGCCTATCTTCGACCAGAAGTCAGTGCTCACCCACCGCCGCAACATTCCCACTGCAGTTGCGGCAATAGATAGGTGGGAGTGCTGATTAATTGTACTTTCTCTCAGCACGCGTATGATTCCCACCATGCGCTGGTTCGGTCCGTCCGACCCGGTTTCCTTGTTTGCCATCCGCCAGGCGGGCTGCACCGGCGTAGTCACTGCCCTGCACCAGATTTCGGTGGGCGAAGTATGGCCCGTAGCCGATATTCAGGCCCGGCAACAGCTCGTGGAAGCGGATAATAGTGAGTACTCACCGCTGCACTGGCTGGTGGTGGAAAGCCTGCCCGTGCACGAGGACATCAAGAAGGGCCGCCCGGCACGCGAACAGTACATCGACAACTACAAAACCTCGCTGCGCAACCTCGCGGCCTGCGGCATCCGCACCGTCTGCTACAACTTCATGCCGGTGCTCGACTGGTCGCGCACCAACCTGAGCTACGAAATGCCCGACGGCTCGCGGGCCCTGCGCTTCGTGTGGCAGGACTTCGCCGTGTTCGACCTGTGCATCCTGCGCCGCCCCAGCGCCGAGGCCGACTACGAGCCCGAAGTAGCCGCCGCCGCCCGTGCGCAGTTCGACGCCATGAGCGAGGCTGAGCGGCAGCACCTGACCAATACGGTGCTGCTGGGCCTGCCCGGTTCGGAAGAAGACTTTGAGCTGGCTGGCTTCCAGGGCCTGCTCGACGAATACGCCCAAATCGACGCCGATACGCTGCGCCAAAACCTGCACTACTTCATTCAGCAGGTCGGCCCGGTGGCCGCCGAAGTGGGCGTGAACCTCTGCATTCACCCCGACGACCCGCCTTACCCGCTGCTGGGCCTGCCCCGCGTGGTGAGCACCGAGGCCGACCTGACCGCGCTCATGGCCGCCTACGACCACCCCAGCAACGGTATCACCTACTGCACCGGTTCGTTGGGCGTGCGCCAGGATAACGACCTGCCGGGCATTGTGCGGCGGCTGGGGCACCGCATCCACTTCGTGCACCTGCGGGCCACCAAGCGCGAGGAAAACCCGCGCAACTTCCACGAGGCCGACCACCTCGCCGGCGACGTGGACATGTACGCCGTGGTGCGCGAGCTGGTGCTGCAGGAGCAGCGCCGCCAGCGCAAAGGCTTCGGGCAGCCGCAACTGCCCATGCGCCCCGACCATGGCCACCAGATGCTCGACGACCTGCACAAGAAAACCTACCCGGGCTACTCCGCCATCGGCCGCCTGCGCGGGCTGGCCGAGCTGCGCGGCCTGGAGCTGGGCATCCGCCGCTCCCTCGAACCAGATACCCCCGCGGCTACGGCTGCAACCACCGATACCCCGGCCGCCCACGCTGCGGCCCGCCTGCTGGCTTAGGCCAGTGCCTGCTTCCGCTTCTCCGTCCTGCCTGCATTCCCACGTCATGTCTCTCCGTACCTGCCTGCTACTGCTGTGCCTTGTCGTCTGCGCCGCTACCCGCGGAGTGGCCGATGATGGCTACCGCCTGTGGCTGAAGTACGACCTGATGCAGGCCGCCGGCCAGCGCAAAGGCTACCAGCGCAACGCGCAGTTTATCAGCACCAAGGGCGGGCAATCGGCTACGCTGCAAGCCGCGGCCGAGGAGCTGAAAACCGGCCTGAGCGGCCTGCTGGGCCAAGCGGTGCCGGTGCTGGCCGATGCCAAGGGCAAGAAGGGCGGCATCATCCTGCAAGTGGATGCCGCAGCGGCCGACAACGCCGGGCTGGGGGAGGAGGGCTACCGCATCTACGCCGACAAGCAGAACATCATCATCACGGGCCGCCGCGACGTGGCCGTGCTCTACGGCGCCTTCGCCCTGCTGCGGCAGGTGCAGACGCGGCAGCCGCTCGACGGGCTGACAATCAGTAGCGTGCCGAAGATTCAGCACCGCCTGCTCAACCACTGGGACAACCCCAACGGCACGGTGGAGCGCGGCTACGCGGGCTCCTCCATCTGGAAGTGGTACGAGCTGCCCGAGGTCATCGACCCGCGCTACCGCGACTATGCCCGTGCCAACGCCTCGGTGGGCATCAACGGGGCGGTGATTAACAACGTCAACGCTTCGGCCCGCTACCTCACGGCCGAATACCTGCAGAAAGTGGCCGCCCTGGCCGGCGTGCTGCGGCCCTACGGCATCCGGGTGTACTTATCGGTGTTCTGGGCCGCGCCCAAGGTCATTGGCGGGCTGCCCACGGCCGATCCGCTCGACGCCAAGGTGCGCCAGTGGTGGACGGCCAAAACCGACGAAATCTACCAGACCATTCCCGATTTCGGTGGCTTTCTGGTGAAGGCCAACTCGGAAGGGGAGCCCGGCCCGCAGGACTACGGCCGCAACCACGCCGACGGGGCCAACATGCTGGCCGCCGCCCTCGGCCGGCACGACGGCGTGGTGATGTGGCGCGCCTTCGTGTACAAAGCCGACCCAAACGGGGACCGGTTCAAGGCCGCCTACGAAGAGTTTCAGCCGCTCGACGGCAAGTTCCAGCCCAAGGTGCTGGTGCAGGTCAAGAACGGCCCGATTGACTTCCAGTCGCGGGAGCCGTTTCACCCGCTGTTCGGCGCCATGCCGCGCACCCCGCTGGTGCTGGAAGTGCAGCTCACGCAGGAATACCTGGGTTTTGCCACCCACGCCGTGTACCTGGCACCGCTCATCAAGGAATGCCTGGATGCGGACACCTACACCCAGGGCAAAGGCTCGACGGTGGCCCGCGTCATCGACGGTTCGGTAGATAAGCACAGCGTCAGCGGCATTGCGGGCGTGGCCAACATCGGCTCGGACCGCAACTGGACCGGTCACCCCATGGGGCAGGCCAACTGGTACGCCTACGGCCGCCTCGCCTGGGATTATTCCTTATCTTCTAAGGCCCTGGCCGAGGAATGGACCCGGCAGACGCTGACCAACGAGCCCGCGGCGGTGCAGACCATTGCCGGGCTGATGCAGCAGACGCGCAGCATCTACGTGCGCTACACCACGCCGCTGGGCCTGCACCACATCATGGGCGAGAGCATTCACTACGGCCCCCAGCCCTGGCTGGAGCGCAGCGCCCGCCCCGACTGGACGTCCATCTACTACCACCGTGCCGACTCGGTGGGGCTGGGCTTCGACCGGACGGCTAAGGGCTCCAACGCCCTGGCCCTGTACCGCCCCGAGGTGCAAAAACTGTGGGGCAACGCGCAAACGATTGCGCCCGATTACCTGCTCTGGTTTCACCACGTGCCCTGGCGCCAGAAGCTGAGCACTGGCCGCACCCTCTGGGACGAGCTGTGTACCCGCTACTACACCGGCGCCGACTCGGTGCTGTGGCTGCAGCGGCAGTGGGCCGCGGTGCAGCCGCAAGTAGACCCGGCCCTGCACGCCGACGTGGCCGCTCGCCTGCAAACCCAGCACAAGGAAGCCCTCTGGTGGCGCGACGCCTGCGTGCTCTACTTCCAGACCTGGGCCCGGCGGCCCATTCCCGCCCCCTTTGCACCCCCTCAGCGCAGCCTGGCCGATGTGAAGCGGCTGGTAGACCTGTACCAGCTGCGCTGATTGCCCTTCCTCCCGACTTAACCACTCTTTCCCGTTTGCGCATGAAACACATAGTCGAACCCCTGAGCCAAAACGGCCGGCCCGAGCAGGCCGCCCCCGCCACGGCCAGCCGCGCGGCGCACCAGCAGGCTTTTTCGCTGGAAGGCCGGCTGGCGCTGGTCACCGGCGGCGGCAGCGGCATCGGCCTGGAAATAGCGCGCTGCATGGCGCAGGCCGGCGCCACGGTGGTCATCACCGGCCGGCGCGAAGAGGTGCTCAAGGAGGCCAAGCGTGAGCTGGGCGAACGAGTTGAATACCTCGTCAACGACATCTGCGACCTGACCTCGCTCGATGGGCTCGTCGAGCACATCGAAGCCACCTACGGCCCCGTCGACGTGCTGGTGAACAACGCCGGCATCAACCTCAAGAAACCCGCTCTGCAGGTAACGGACGAGGAGTTCAGCCGCATCATCCACACCAACCTGAACGCGGTGTTTGCCCTCACCCGGGCCTGCGCCCAGCGCATGGTAGCCCGTCGCAGCGGCGTCATCCTGATGATTTCCTCGATGGCGGCCTACTACGGCATCGACCGCGTGGTGGCCTACGCCGCCTCCAAGTCGGCCGTGGAGGGTATGGTGAAGGTGCTGGCCTCCGAGTTTTCCGGCGACAACGTGCGCGTCAACGCCATTGCGCCGGGCTTTATCGAGACGGAGATGAGCCGCACGGCCATGAACTCCGACCCCGACCGCAAAAGCCGCGCCCTGCGCCGCACGCCCATGGGCTCCTTCGGCCAGCCCGAAGACATCGGCCGGGCCGCCGTGTTCCTCGCCTCCGATGCCGCGCGCTACATCACCGGCGCCTCGCTGCCCGTCGACGGCGGCAACTCCATCGGCTTCTAGCGCCTGGGCGGCCTATGCCGCGGGCGCCCCGAATAGAACCTACCTTTCCATAATTCCCACACACTTCCATGACTACACCTTTACGCAGAACGGCCCTGCTGCTTAGCTGGCCCCTGCTCCCGGCGGTGGCGCTGCCACTGACCCTGGCCCTGGCGCCCCACAGCGCCGTGGCGCAAACGAACCAATCGGTATCCGGGCGCGTGACGGCGGCCGACGGCACCGGCCTGCCCGGCGTGAGCGTAGTAGTAGCCGGCACCACGCAGGGCACTACCACCAACTCCGAAGGCGTATACAACCTGCAGAACGTGCCCCAGGGCGCGACGCTCACGTTTTCCTTCGTGGGCTACTCTACGCAGCGCGTAGTGGTGGGCGGCCGCAACACCGTGGACGTGAAGCTGCTGGAAGATGTGCAGAACATCAACGAAGTAGTGGTGGTAGGCTACGGGGTGCAGAAGAAAAGCCAGGTGACGGGGGCCATTTCTTCGGTGGACGAGCAAGCCCTGCGCGACGTGCCGGTAGCCAACGTGGGCCAGGCCCTGCAGGGCCGCGCAGCTGGCGTAAACATCTCCAGCGCCAGCTCCTCGCCCGGCCAGAACCCGGTTATCCGTATCCGTGGCAACCGCTCCTTCGCCGGTAGCAACGACCCGCTGCTGGTAGTGGACGGCGTGCCCTACGACGGCAACCTGAACGACCTGAACCCGGACGACATCACCTCGCTGGAAGTGCTGAAAGACGCCTCCTCGACGGCCATCTACGGGGCCCGTGGCGCCAACGGCGTTATCCTTATCACCACCAAGCGCGGCAAGACCGGCGCCCCCCGGGCCACCTACAGCGCCTACTACGGCACCAAGCGGGCCTACGGCGACTTCGACCTGCAGAACGGGCAGCAGTACTACAACTTCCGCCGCCAGGCCTACCTGGCCAACGGCGTGGCCAACCCGGACAACACGCCCGGCTTCCTGACCGACGACGAAAAAGCCAACCTGGCCGCCGGCCGCAGCATCGACTACCAGGATCTGCTGTTCCAGAACGGCCACATCCAGAACCACTCGCTGGGCGTATCGGGTGGCACCGAGCAGACGCAGTACTCCGCTTCGCTGGGCTACTACGACGAGACGGGCATCGTGCCGGTGCAGCGGCTGCAGCGCTACTCGCTGCGCGCCACGCTGGACCAGCAAATCGGCAAGCGCGTCAAAATCGGCCTGAATACGCTCAACAGCTACACCGATCAGGACGACCCGACGCTGAACATCATCAACGCCGTTCTGACGGGCAGCCCCCTGGCTTCGCCCTACGACGCCAACGGCATTCCGGTGCTCTTCCCGAACACCGACACCGCCCTGGGCAATCCGCTGGCCTTCTACACCGAGGATGCGCACCTGGACAAGCGCCGCCGCATCCGCACCTTCAACAGCCTGTACGGGCAGGTGAACATCCTGAAAGGGCTGGATTACCGCCTGAACATCGGCCTGGACGGGCGCTCGGAGAACAGCGACCAGTTCTACGCCTCGCAAACCCCGGCGCGCGGCGGTGGACAGAACGCGGCTTCCCGCTCGCAGAACCTGGCCTTCAACCTGCTGGCGGAAAACATCCTGACCTACAACCGCACCTTCGCCGAGAAGCACGACCTGAACGTGACGGCCCTGTACAGCGCGCAGGAGTACCGCACCGACGGCTTTGGCGCCGGCTCGCAGAACCTGCCTACCAACTACCAGTTGAACAACAACCTCGGCGCGGGCACGCCCACGGCCCCGAGCAGCTTCCAGAGCCAGTTCGACATCATCTCGTACATGGGCCGCCTGAACTACTCGTTCGACAACCGCTACTCCGCCACCGTGACGGTGCGCGCCGACGGTTCGTCGCGCCTGGCGCCGGGCAACAAGTACAAGGCCTTCCCCTCAGCCGCCGTGGCCTGGAACGTGGCCAACGAGAGCTTCCTGCGTGACCAGGGCTGGCTGAGCGCCCTGAAGCTGCGCGCCAGCCTGGGCCGGGTGGGCAGCACCGCTGTGAACCCCTACCAGACGCTGGGCTCCCTGCAATCGGCGCTGGGCAACGGCTACTACAACTCCGGCGGCACGGGCCTGATCGGGGTGGTGCCAGCTACCATTCCGAACCCCAACCTGGGCTGGGAATACACCACCACCGCCAACTTCGGCCTCGACTTCGGCTTTTTCAACAACCGCGTGGCCGGTTCGGTGGAAGTGTACCAGCAGCGCACCAGCGACCTGCTGCTGCCCGACGCACTGCCCACCTCCAGCGGCTACAGCGCCTTCACGCGCAACATCGGCCAGACGCAGAACCGCGGCCTCGAAATCGGGGTGACTACGGTGAACGTGCGCACCGGCAGCGGCTTCGAGTGGAGCTCGGACTGGAACTTCACCATCAACCGCGAGAAGGTGCTCGACCTAGGCCTGGGCGACGACGAGAACGGCAACCCCAAGAGCGACATCGGCAACCAGCGCTTCATCGGCGAGCCGCTGTACGTGATTTACGACTACAAGAAAATCGGCATCTGGCAGACCAACGAAGCCGCCGAAGCGGCCAAGTACAACTCCAAGGTCGGCCAGATCAAGATTCAGGACACCAACGGCAACGGCACCATCGACCCGGGCGACCGGCAGATCATCGGTACGCGCCAGCCCAAGTTTGAGGCCGGTACCACCCAGCGCTTCCGCTTCAAGGGCTTCGACCTGACGGCCGTGGCGCTGACCCGCGTGGGCGCCACCATCGTGGACCCGCTGCTGTTCGGCAACTCCTACTTCACCACCTTCGAAGGGCGCCGCAACCAGGTGAACCTGGATTACTGGACGCCGGAAAACCCGACCAACGCCTTCCCGCAGCCCCGCCAGGGCAACGGCGACTTCCCGCCCTACAGCCAGACGCTGGCCTACGTGAGCGGCACGTTCATCAAGGTGCGCAGCATCGACTTGGGCTACTCCCTGCCCGCCAGCTGGTCGGAGAAAGTACGCGTAAGCTCGGCCCGCCTCTACGTGCAGGTGCAGAACCCGCTGATCTGGTCGCCGCTGTCCTTCTACAAGAAGAACAAGGCTATTGACCCGGATGCGCTGTCGTACTCCACGCGCTTCTCGGCCTCGGGCCCCAGCGGCATTGCCTTCGCCGAGGGTGACCTGAACGGCAACGTGAACAGCACTACCGCCGGCCGCGGCGTGAATTACCCGGCTACCCGCGCCTTTATCGTGGGCCTGAACCTGGCCTTCTAATTTCCCCCTTCCCCTTAACATTCCCAGGGCGCCTGGCGCCCACCGTAGATATGAAAAAGGTATTGCTTACCGGGTCGGCGCTGGCACTGCTGATGGCAGTGACCGGGTGCGACAAGGATATTCTGGACGAAAACCCACGCTCTATTCTGGTGCCCTCCTTTCTGGGCACCCCCGAGGGCGTGCAGGCCGGCCTGACGGGCGTGTACTCGGGCCTGCGCAACGTGTACGGCAATGAAGAAGCCGAATACATGGCCGTGCAGGGCACCGATGAGTGGATGCGCGGCTTTGCCGCCACCCAGGGCTACGAGGATTACAACCAGGCGCTGCTGAACTCGCAGAACTCGGCCGTGACCAACCAGTGGGCCATCATCTACCGCTACATCAACGGGGCCAACGGCGTGATTCAGTACGCCGGCACCGTGCAGGGGCTGCCGCCGGCTACCATCTCGCAGGTGGTAGGCCAGGCCAAGCTGCTACGGGCCAATTTCTACTTCATGCTGGTGCAGTACTTCGGCGACGTGCCGCTGATGCTCAGCTTCGTGGACGCGCCCACCAAGGATATCGTGCGCGCTCCGAAGGCTGACGTGTACAACGCCATTATCGCCGACTTGAACGACGCGCTGGGCTCCCTGCCCGACAAGACGACGGGCTACGCCGCCAACGGCACCGGCCGCGTGACGCGTGCCACGGCTCTGCACCTGCTGGCCAAAGTTCACCTGACGCGCGCCACCTCCACGGCCCGGCAGAGCGACGACTACGCCAAGGCCAAGCAGTACGCCGAAGAGCTGATTACCAACCGCGCGCGCTACGGCGTGGACCTGGAGGCCGACGTAGCCGACGTGTTCCGCGAGGGCAACGAGAACGGCAAGGAAGTGCTGATGAACGTGCAGTTCAACCAGGACCCCACCTTTACCGGCCAGGACCCGTTCTCGCCCACCGGCGCCAACCAGACCAACTTCTTCTTCCGCAGCCGCTACGACCTGCTGCCGAACATGGTGCGCGACATTCCGAACGGCCGCCCCTACGGCCGCTTCTGCCCCACGCCCTTCCTGCTCGACTCCTACATTCTGCCGGGTGAAACGGGCCGCACCCTGCGCAGCACCGACACGCGCTACAACAAGTGGTTTACCACCGTGTACCGCGTAAACTCGACCGGGCAGGGCGCTGCCAATGGCGGCCGCACCAACGCCGTACTCGGCGACACCGCCGCCTGGTACACCGGCCGGCCGCTCTCGGCTGCCGAAAAGGCGCGCATTGCTGCTCGTCCCAACGGGCCGTTCACCGTCATCGAGCCCGCTGGCTACAGCAACCTGTTCTCGCCGGTGATGAACAAGTACGACGACGCCACCCGCACGGCCGTGAACAACCCCTCCGACCGTCCGCTGATCGTGTACCGCTTCGCCGAAACCTACCTGATTGCGGCCGAAGCCAACATGTACCTCAACAACACGGGCCCGGCCGTGACGCAGATCAATACCCTGCGCGAGCGGGCCGGCGCCACGGGTCGTAAAACCCAGATGGACATCACGGCTTCGCAGCTCAACATCGACTTCATCCTCGATGAGCGGGCCCGCGAGCTGTGCGGCGAGCAGATGCGCTACTTCGACCTGGTACGCACCAACAAGCTCGTGGAGCGCGTGCGCGCCAAGGTGCCGCCGAGCAGCAACGTGACGACTCCCCCCGCGGGCCCCTACGGCTCCGATGCCGCCCGCAACATCAAGGACTTCCACGTGCTGCGTCCGATTCCGCAAACCGAAATCGACCGCACCGCTGGTAAAATCACCCAGAACCCGGGCTACAACTAACCGGTCGGCCGGGGTGGGAGAGGGCTGCTGCCCTGGCCTGCCCCGGCTTCGTAGCCTTTTCCCCGCCGTCTGACTTGCTGCCTTTTGCTATGAAACCCGCCTTCCCGATTCTGCTTGCCGCCACCGGCCTGGGTTTGCTGTCGGCCACAGTGGCCCCGGCCGCCGTGCGTCTGCCGCGCCTCATCAGCGACGGCATGGTGCTGCAGCGCGACAAGCCGGTAGCGGTGTGGGGCTGGGCCGATAAAGGCGAGGCCGTATCGGTGAGCTTTCAGGGCAAAACCTACCGCGCCACCACCGGCCCGGATGGCAAGTGGCGCGTGCAGCTGCCCGCGCTCAAAGCCGGCGGCCCCTACGAAATGACGTTCAAAGGCTCGAATCAGCTCACGCTGCGCGACATCCTCGTCGGCGACGTGTGGGTGTGCTCGGGCCAATCGAACATGGAGCTGCCGATGAACCGGGTGAAAGACAAGTACCCCGACGTCATTGCCGCGGCCACCAATCCGCAGATTCGGCAGTTCGACGGGCCGACGCGCTACGCCTTCAAGGGCCCGCAGGCGGATCTGCCCTCGGGCCGCTGGACCGCCGCCGACCCCAAAGCCGTGCTGCAGTTTACCGCCGTGGGCTACTTCTTTGCCCGCGAGCTGCACGATAAGTACAAAGTGCCCATCGGGCTTATTCGCATTGCCGTAGGCGGCTCGCCGGCCGAAGCCTGGCTGAGCCCCGAGGCGCTCAAAAATTATCCGGCCCTGCAGCAGCGCGCCGACCAGCTGCGCGACAGCAGCTACGTGGTGGGCGTGCAGCAGCAGGAGCGGGCCCGCGACGCGGCCTGGTACCGGCAACTGCGCCAGCAGGACCAAGGCTTTGCTAAGGGCCAGACGTCCTGGACTTCGCCCAGCTACAACGCCGCGGACTGGAAAACGATGAACCTGCCCGGCTACTGGGCCGACCAGGGCCTGGGCCCGGTCAATGGTGTGGTGTGGTTTCGTAAGGAAGTAGAGGTGCCGACCGCCATAGTCGACCAGCCCGTACGCCTGAACCTGGGCACTATCGTCGATGCCGACTCGGTGTATGTGAACGGGCAGTTCGTGGGCACCACCTCGTACCAGTACCCGCCGCGCAAGTATGAGTTGCCGACCACGGTGCTCAAGCCCGGCAAAAACGTGGTGGTGGTGCGCGTCATCAACAGCACGGGCCGCGGCGGCTTCACCATGGACAAGCCCTACGAGCTGCGCGCCGCTAACGGCCAAGCCGTGGATTTGCGCGGCGCGTGGCAGTACAAGCTCGGCGCCAAGTCCGAGCCGCTGGCCCCACCGACGTTCTTTCAGTACGAGCCCGGCGGCCTGTTCAACGGCATGGTGGCGCCGCTGCTGCCTTACGCCGTGAAGGGCGTCATCTGGTACCAGGGCGAGTCGAACACCGGCCGCGCCAAGGAATACCAGCAGCTATTTTCGACCATGATTACCGACTGGCGCCGCGCCTGGCAGCAGCCGGCCTTACCCTTCCTCTACGTGCAGCTGGCCAACTTCATGGCCGTGAAGGACCAGCCCAGTGAAAGCGGTTGGGCTGAGCTGCGCGAAGCCCAGCGCCGCACGCTGGCCCTGCCGCACACCAGCATGGCCGTGGCCATCGACGCGGGCGAGTGGAACGACATTCACCCCCTGGACAAAGCTACCGTGGGCCACCGCCTGGCCCTGGCTGCCGAGCGCGAAGCCTACGGCGACAACGTGGTGGCTGCCGGGCCGCTGTACCAGAGCCACAAAATCAACGGCAACAAAATCACGCTGAGCTTCACGAGCGTCGGCGGCGGGCTAGTGGCCAAAGGCGGCGGTGAGCTGAAGCAGTTTGCCATTGCCGGTGCCGACCAGCAGTGGGTGTGGGCGCAGGCCCGCATCGAGGGCGACAAAGTGGTGGTGTGGAACGAGCAGGTGCCCAACCCCGTGGCCGTGCGCTACGCCTGGGCCGACAACCCGCAGGGCGCCAACCTTTACAACAAGGCTGGCCTGCCCGCGTCGCCTTTTCGCACCGATTCCGGCAAGTAATGTACCCGGAGCCGCCCGCCGTGGCGGCTTCCGAAAGTATCCGGTCCGCAGAGGACCGGCGAGCGGCTACCTAACCGCGGCTTCCCAAGACCGGGGCATGCGTGGGAACATGCCCGCTGGTGCACAGCTGGCGCGCAAGCGTCGGCCTCAAGGGGAATGTGCAGTCGGGGCGGCTTGCTACGGCCCTCCCGACAAGAAGCCCGGCCACGGTGCCGCTCACCAGCTGGGCCTGAGAGACCCGTGCTGGCCAGGCGGCAGCCCTCACCCAGGCGGGTGGGGGCTGCCAGCCTTGCCGCAGCCGTCCGGCTGCGTTATCACCACCAAAACGACTTTCTGCCTTCTTTCCCATGACCCTCACGCGTTTGCTTAGTGCCGCTCTGCTCCTGAGCCTGCCCCGGCTGACCAGCGCCCAGGCACCCAGGACCGTGGCGCCGCTGTACCTGGACCCCGCCCAGCCGCTGAGCGCGCGGGTGCAGGACCTGCTCTCGAAGATGACGCTGGAGGAAAAGGCCAGCCAGATGATGGACTACAGCGCGGCCATTCCGCGGCTGGGCGTGCCCACCTACAACTGGTGGAACGAGGCCCTGCACGGCGTGGGCCGCTCGGGCTCGGCTACGGTATTTCCGCAGGCCATTGCCCTGGGCGCCACCTTCGACGACGAGCTGGCCCTGCGCGTGTCCACGGCCATTTCCGATGAGGCGCGGGCCATGTACAACGCCGCTTCGGCCAAGGACTACCGGCTGAAGTATGGCGGGCTCACCTTCTGGACGCCCAACGTGAACATCTTCCGCGACCCGCGCTGGGGCCGCGGGCAGGAAACCTACGGCGAAGACCCGTACCTGACCTCGCGCATCGGCGTGGCCTTCGTGCGCGGGCTGCAGGGCAACGACCCGCAACGCCTGAAAGTGGCCGCCTGCGCCAAGCACTACGCCGTGCACAGCGGCCCCGAAAAGCTGCGCCACGAGTTCAACGCCCAGGCCTCCATGCAGGACTTGCGCGAGACTTACTTGCCAGCCTTCAAGGCGCTGGTGCAGGAAGCCAACGTGGAATCGGTGATGTGCGCCTACAACGCCACCAACGGCGAGCCGTGCTGCTCGAATAAATTCCTGCTGCAGGACGTACTACGCAAGGAGTGGGGCTTCCGCGGCCACGTGGTGACGGACTGCGGCGCGCTGGAGGACTTCTTTTCCGCCAGCGGCCACCACGTGGCGAAAAACGCCGCCGAAGCCTCGGCCATGGCCATCAAGAACGGCGTGAGCCTGAACTGCGGCACCGAGTATAAGTCGGTGGCCGACGCCGTGAAGCAGGGGCTGCTGACCGAAGCTCAAGTGGATAGCGCGCTGGCCATTCTGCTGCGCACCCGCTTCAAACTCGGCCTGTTCGACCCCAAAGGCAGCTCACCCTACGACAACATTCCGGTGGCCGTCATCAACAGCGACGCGCACCGCGCCCTGGCTCGCGAGGTGGCGCAGAAATCGGTGGTGCTGCTCAAGAACAACGGCGCGCTGCCCCTGCGCAACGACCTGGCTAAGTACTACGTGTGCGGCCCCAACGCCACCAGCCTCGACGCGCTCATCGGCAACTACTACGGGGTGAACCCGCGCATGAGCACCATCCTAGAAGGACTGGTGGGCGCCATCGAGCCGGGCAGCCAGATGCAGTACAAGCCCGGCATCCTGCTGGACCGGCCCAACGTGAACCCCGCCGACTGGACCACCGGCGACGCCAAGCGCTCCGACGCGACCATCGTGGTGCTGGGCATCACCGGGCAGATCGAAGGGGAGGAGGGCGAGTCCATTGCCTCGGCCCACGCCGGCGACCGGCTCGACTACAACCTGCCGCAAAACCAGATTGACTTTCTGCGCAAGCTGCGCCAGGGCAATACCCGCCCCATCGTGGCGGTGATTACCGGCGGTTCGCCCATGAACCTGCAGGAGGTGCACGAGCTGGCCGACGCCGTGGTGCTGGCCTGGTACCCCGGCGAGGAAGGCGGTGGCGCCGTGGCCGACATCATCTTCGGCAAAGTCTCGCCCTCGGGCAAGCTGCCGATTACGTTTCCGAAGTCCTTGGACCAACTGCCGGCCTACAACGCCTACGGCATGCAGGGCCGCACCTACCGCTACATGGCCGCCGAGCCCATGTACCCCTTCGGCTACGGGCTGAGCTACGCCCGCTTCGAGTACTCGGGCCTGAAGCTGCCGAAGAAGGCGGCCAAAAACAAGCCCGTGGAAGTGGAAGCCACCGTGACCAACACCGGCAAAATGGAGGGCGAAGAAGTGGTGCAGCTCTACCTCACGCACACCGCCCCCAAAGGCAGCCAGACGCCGCTTTACACCCTGAAAAGCTTCCGCCGCGTGAAGCTGGCCCCCGGCGCCAGCCAGACGGTGAAGTTTACGCTCACGCCCGAGCAGCTGGCCCGCATCAATGAGCAGGGGCTGGCCGTGGCTCCCGGCGGCCCCGTGACGGTGGCCGTGGGCGGCGCCCTGCCCTCGGCGCGCAGCCAGCAATTGGGCCTGGCCAAGGCTGCCACCGCCCAGCTGACGGTGAAGTAGCGCTGAGCCCTGGGCCGCGCTCTGCCCGCTGACCTACTCAAGCTTGATTTCAACTACCTGTTCCGCACCGCTCAAGCGACGCCTCGCATTCCCAAAACACCCATGAAACAACGCTCTACCCTATTCCTCGGCCTGCTCGGGCTGCTCACTTTAGGCGCCGCCCAAAGCGGGCAGGCTCAGAATGCGCCCGTGCCGCAGCAGGCCGAAAGCGGCACGCTCGGCGCCGACTGGCTCAGCCAGACGGCCAGCGGCGTGCAATACGTCACCGTCACGCCCACGGCCACTATCAACGGGCAAAACCCCGGTACGGCGGCCCGCGTCATTACTTACTCGGTGACCTTCCCCGGCGCCGGCGCCTACGACCTGTACGCCCGCGTGCGGGTAAACGCCGGTGGGGCCAACGACGACAGCTTTTACTACGCTAACGGCTTCGGCCAGAAGCTGCCGGCCGACGACACGAACTGGATTACCGTTAACAACCTGAACGCGGTGGGCTACGCCAGCGGCAGCGGCAACGTGGCCGTGGAAGGCGCCGGCGGGGCCGGCACGGGCGTGTGGAAGTGGATTAACCTCTCCAAGTTCAACGGCGGCGAGCCGCCCATCAGCTTCACCGTGGCGGCCGGCGGCCTCACGCAGACTTTCCAGATCGGGGCGCGCGAAGATGGGCTGGACATCGACAAGCTAGTGTTCGGCCAGACGGGGCTGTACTTCACGCCCGATCAGCTCGACAACAACCAGCAGGGCACCAGCGCGCCGCCCGTCACCTTCACGCCCACGGGGCCGCCCATGGCGCAAGGCAAGTCCAAGTACCTGGGCGGGGTGTACAGTACGCCGCAGAAGCCCTTCTTCAACAAGTACTTCAACCAGGTGACGCCCGAAAACGCGGGCAAGTGGGGCTCGGTGGAAGCCACGCGCAACCAGATGAACTGGGCCGAGCTGGACTCGGCCTACGCGCTGGCCCGCCGCAACGGCTTTCCCTTCAAGATGCACACCCTGATCTGGGGCCAGCAGCAGCCGATCTGGATTGAAACCCTGCCGCCCGCTGAGCAGCTGACCGAAATCCGGGAGTGGTTTCAGGCCGTGGCCCAGCGCTACCCCAATATCGACCAGATTGAGGTGGTGAACGAGGCCACCAACGACCTGCCGCTGAACGGCTCGACCGGCAACAACGGCCCGAACACGCCCGGCAGCGGCGCCGGCAACTACTACGACGCCCTCGGCGGGGCCGGTACTACGGGCTGGGACTGGGTCATCACCTCGTACCAGATGGCCCGGCAGTACTTCCCCAATGCCCAGCTGCTCATCAACGACTACGGCGTGATGAGCTACACCACCAACGCCCAGCGCTACCTCGGCATCGTGAACCTGCTGGTGCAGCGCAACCTGGTGGACGGCGTGGGCATTCAGGGCCACGCCTTCGAGACGAAGAATATCCCCACTTCTACGCTGATAGCCAACTTGAACACGCTGGCCTCGGCCGGCAAACCCTTGTACATCACCGAGCTGGACATCGACGGCGTGAACAGCGCCAACCAGCTCGACGACGCCATCCAGCTGGCCGAATACCAGCGAGTATTTCCGGCCCTGTGGGAGTACCCGGCCGTGAAGGGCATGACCATCTGGGGCTACCGCCCCGGCCACTGGCGCTCCGCCCAGGGCGCCTACCTGGCCAACGCCGACAACACCGAGCGTTCGGCCCTGGTGTGGCTGAAAAACTACGTGCGCACCACCGTGCTGAAAACCCGCAGCGGCCAGGAAACCACCGTGCGCCTGTTCCCGAACCCAACCACCGACGGCCGCTTCAGCCTCACCGGCACCCAAACCATCAGCCACCTGCGCATCGTGGATATGCAGGGCCGCACCGTGCACCAGCAGGCCCTGCATCAGCAAGCCAGCGTGGAGCTGCAGCCCAAGCTGGCCGCCGGCCTCTACGCTGTGCAGCTGACCGCCACCGACGGCAGCCTGATTACCAGCAAGCTGCTGGTGGAGTAGCCTCTTGGTTACCCGGGCCGGCGGCGGGCGGCTGAAGGTGAGTGCGGCGGTCCGCTGCCGGTTCCGGGAACCGATTTCGCTGATTACCCAACCAACTTTTTCTTACCCATCATGGCGCTTAGCACGCTTTCCCAAACCGAGTATTTCAAGGGCATTGCGCCGATCAAGTTCGAAGGCCGCGAGTCGGACAACCCACTGGCTTTTAAGTGGTACGACGAGAACCGCGTGGTGGCTGGCAAGACCATGAAGGAGCACTTGCGCTTCGCCACGGCCTACTGGCATACCTTCACCGGCACTGGCGGCGACCCGTTCGGCCCCGGCACCAAGCAGTTTGCCTGGGACCAGCAGGCCGACATCCTCGGCCGCGCCCACGATAAGATGGACGCCGCCTTCGAGTTCTTCACCAAGCTGGGCACGCCCTACTACTGCTTCCACGACGTGGATTTGGTGGACGAAGGCTCCTCGCTGCGCGAGTACGAAAGCAACCTGCAGCGCATCGTGGAGTACGCCAAGCAGAAGCAGCAGGAAACCGGCGTGAAGCTGCTCTGGGGCACGGCCAACGTATTTTCGAACCCGCGCTACATGAACGGCGCCAGCACCAACCCCGACTTTCAGGTGGTGGCCCACGCCGGCACGCAGGTGCTGAACGCGCTGGACGCGACCATCGCGCTGGGCGGCGAGAACTACGTGTTCTGGGGCGGCCGCGAAGGCTACATGACCCTGCTCAATACCAACATGAAGCGCGAGCTGGAGCACATGGGCCGCTTCCTCACGATGGCCCGCGACTACGCCCGCAAGCAGGGCTTCACCGGCAAGTTCTTCATCGAGCCCAAGCCCGCCGAGCCCACCAAGCACCAGTACGACTTCGACGCGGCCACCGTCATCGGCTTCCTGAAGGAGTACGGCCTCGACAAAGACTTCATGCTCAACCTGGAGGTGAACCACGCCACGCTGGCCGGCCACACCTTCGAGCACGAGCTGCAGGTGGCCGCCGATGCCAACATGCTCGGCTCGATGGACGCCAACCGCGGCGACTATCAGAACGGCTGGGACACCGACCAGTTTCCGGTGAACCTGAACGAGTTGACCGAGTCCATGCTCATCATCCTGGAGCACGGCGGCTTCAAGCACGGCGGCATCAACTTCGACGCCAAGACCCGCCGCAACTCCACCGACCTGGAGGATATCTTCGTGGCCCACATCGGCGGCATGGACGCCTTCGCCCGCGCCCTCGTCACGGCCGACAACATCCTGCAAAAGTCGCCCTACCGCCAGTTCCGGCAGGAGCGCTACGCCTCGTTTGACTCGGGCGAGGGCCGCGCCTTCGAGCAGGGCCAGCTGACCCTGGAAGACCTGCGCCGCATCGCGCACGAGCACGGCGAGCCGACGCCGCGCAGCGGCAAGCAGGAATGGCTGGAAAACATCATCAACCAGTACATCTAAGCAAATCAGTGTTGCGAACCTCATTCTCCGGCTTCCTCGCCTCTGAGCGCGGAAGAATCACCAGCTTCAGACGTTGGACTGCTCGTTGCCTCGGCTTATCTGCTCGGCCGATGGCGGTAACTAGTCCATATGCCCTAACGGCTGGCACCCCCTCTCCATTTTCGGAGAGGGGGCCGGGGGGTGAAGCGACACGTCCGCGCCGCCTGCGTCAACTAGGCTCCACCATTGGGCTGGTTGTCCTGGTCGCGACTTCCCTGCCCGCCCAAACGGTACAGTTGACGGTGCAGCCCGCGCCCGTCGCGGGGCCCGTCATCAGCAAGCATATTTACGGGCATTTCGCCGAGCACCTGGGCCGCTGCGTGTACGACGGCTTCTGGGTCGACCCGGCGCTGAACGTACCTAAGCAGGGCCGTATCCGCATGGACATTGTGGAGGCGCTGCGCAAGATTAAAGTAGCCAACCTGCGCTGGCCCGGCGGCTGCTTCGCCGACGCCTACCACTGGCGCGACGGCGTGGGCCCCGCGGCCCAGCGTCCGCGCACCATCAATACCTGGTGGGGCAACGCGGTGGAGGACAACAGCTTCGGCACGCACGAATTTCTGGAGCTGTGCCAGCTGCTCGGCGCCGAGCCGTACCTGGCGGCCAACGTGGGGAGCGGCACGGTGCAGGAAATGGCCAACTGGATGGAGTACCTGAACTCCAACGCCGACACCCCGCTCACCCAGCAGCGCCGCCAAAACGGCCACCCCGCGCCCTACGGCGTGACCATGTGGGGCATCGGCAACGAAAGCTGGGGCTGCGGCGGCAACATGACGCCCGACTACTACGCCGACGTGTACAAGCGCTACGCCACCTTCGCCCACAACTACCCCGGCTCGCCGCCGCTCAAGCGCATCGTGAGCGGGGCCAACGGCGACGACCCGAACTGGACGGAGACGTGCATGAAGAAGATTCCGCTCAACATGATGTGGGGCCTGACCCTGCACCAATACACGCTGCCGACCGGCAGCTGGAGCGGCAGCAAGGGCCCGGCTACCGGCTTCGGGGAGGCCGAGTATTTCAATACGATGCGCAACTGTCTGCGCATGGAGCCCATCGTGGCCAAGCACGCAGCCATCATGGACAAATACGACCCCAAAAAGCAGGTGGCGCTGCTGGTGGACGAGTGGGGCGTGTGGACCGACGTGGAGCCTGGCACCAACCCCGGCTTTTTGTACCAGCAAAACTCGCTGCGCGACGCGCTGGTGGCCGGCACCACGCTCAACATCTTCAACAACCACTGCGACCGGGTGCGCGGCGCCAACCTCGCCCAGGCCGTGAACGTGCTGCAGGCGCTCATCCTCACCGATAAGGAGCGGATGCTGCTGACGCCCACTTACCACGTCTTCGACCTCTACCAGGTGCACCAGGATGCCCAGTGGCTGCCGCTGCAGTTTAGCAGCCCCGAGTATGCTATGGGCAGCGAGAAAATCCCAGCCCTGAACGCCTCTGCCTCGCGCGACAAAGCCGGCGCGGTGCACATTTCGCTGGTCAACCTCAACCCCAACCAACCGCTGACGCTGGAAACCACGCTGCCCGGCGTGAAGTGGAACGCGGTAACCGGTCGCATTCTGACCTCGGCCAAGGTCAGCGACTACAATACCTTTGACCGGCCCGACAACGTGAAGCTCGCCAGCTTCCGGGGCGCCAAAAAACGCGGCGAGCAGCTCGTCGTGACGCTGCCGCCGAAATCGGTGGTGGTGCTGGAACTGACTTCCACGAGCAAAACCAGCTCTTGATTCTTGCGCAATTTCTCTAGTACGCCATGCTCAGCTTGCCGAAGCATGACGTTCTTCTTGACCACCCAATGACTAAGCCCAATTTCACCGCTCGCCTGAGCCGCCGTCTGCTGATCGGCGCCTTGCTCGCGGGCAGCACCACGCTGCTTAGCTCGCAGCGCCCCGCCGCCGATAAAGGCCTGAAAGACTACTACAAGGACTATTTTCCCGTGGGCGTGGCCGTAGGGCCGCAGTCCATCAAAGGGGAGGAGGCGGCCCTGATCAAAGCACAGTTCAACAGCGTGACGCCGGAAAACGCCATGAAGATGGGCCCGATTCACCCGGAGGAAAACCGCTACTTCTGGACCGACGCCGACGCCATCGTGGACTTCGCGCAGGCCAATAAGCTGCGCGTGCGTGGCCATAACCTGCTCTGGCACGAGCAGACGCCCAAGTGGCTGTTCAAGGACGCCGCGGGCAAGCCAGTGTCGAAGGAAGTGCTGCTCAAACGCCTGCATGACCACATCTTCACCGTGGTGAAGCGCTACAAGGGCAAGATTTACGCCTGGGACGTGGTCAACGAAGCCATCAGCGACAACCCGCAGGAGTTTTTGCGCAACTCGGAGTGGTACCAGATCTGCGGCGAGGATTTTATTGCCAAGGCCTTCGAGTACGCCCACGAGGCCGACCCCAAGGCCGTGCTGTTCTACAACGACTACAACACGGAGCGGCCCGAAAAGCGCGAGCGGGTGTATAAGCTGCTCAAGCAGCTCGTCGACGCGAAAGTGCCCATTCACGCGGTGGGGCTACAGGGGCACTGGTCCTTGCAGGAACCCACCGAGCAGGAGCTGCGCGAGGCCATCGAGCGGTATGCTTCGCTGGGCCTGAAGGTGCAGATTACCGAGCTGGACGTATCCATTTACCCCTGGGAAAAAGAGCGCCGCACCAAGCGCCCGGGCGAGTCGGATGCCTACACACCCGAGCTGGAGCAGAAGCAGGCCGCGCAGTACAAGATGTTTTTCCGCGTGTTCCGCGACTACAAAAAGGTGCTGACCGGCGTCACGTTCTGGAACGTGTCAGACAAGTACTCGTGGCTCGACACGTACCCCGTAGCCGGCCGCAAAAACTACCCGCTTTTGTTCGACCAGAACCTGAAGCCCAAGAAGGCTTTCCAGGAAGTCGTGAATTTCTAATGCTGCCGAAGCAAGACTAGAGCTAAGGCTAAAAGCTAGTTCCCCTCCTCAGCTGAGGAGGGGTGCCCGAAGGGCGGGGTGGTTGACCAATCGTTTGGGCGTCATCTAATTCTAGACTTTTAGCTCTAGTCTTTCAATCACCCCAGCCCCTCCTCAGCTGAGGAGGGGAGCTGGTTTTAGCCCCGCGTTGGCTGATTTCGCATGCCCATGATCTTTCCTGATTCAACTTTCCCTCGCCTCCTGCGCTGGCTGCCCGCGCTGCTTCTGCTGCTCGGCGCCCTGCCCGCGCTGGCCGCGTCACTCGTGCCGGCTGTACCCGGCTCCGAAGCATACGTGTCGGCCGAGAAAGGCAAGAACCGCTTCCCGCTGGCAGCCGGTGGCAAAGCCGCACCGCTGTTTGCCAGCGCCCAGGACTGGCCTGGCGTGCTGCGTGCCGCCCGCGACCTGCAGGCCGACATCAACCGCGTGACCAAGCTGCAGCCCGCGCTGACTACCGACAAAGCCCCGAGCGGCAAGGACGTCGTCATCATCGGCACCGTGGGCAAAAGCCCGCTCATCGATCAGCTCATCCGCGACAAAAAGCTCGATGCCAACGGGCTGGCCGGCAAGTGGGAAACCTTCGTGGTGCAGACGGTGGACAAGCCCCTGGCCGGCGTCGACCGGGCCCTGGTGGTGGCCGGCAGCGACAAGCGCGGCACCATCTTCGGCATCTATGATTTGTCGCAGCAGATGGGCGTCTCGCCCTGGTACTGGTGGGCCGATGTGCCCGTAGCGCCGCAAAAGGCGCTGTACGTGCTGCCCGGGCGCCATTCCCTGGGCGAGCCGCAGGTGAAGTACCGTGGCATCTTCATCAACGACGAGGCGCCGGCCTTGCAAAACTGGTCGCAGGAGAAGTTCGGCGGCGTCAACTCGAAGATGTACACCCACATGTTCGAGCTGATTCTGCGCCTGAAGGGCAACTACCTCTGGCCCGCCATGTGGGGCAACGCCTTCAGCGCCGACGATCCGCAGAACCCCGTGCTGGCCGACGAGTACGGCATCGTGATGGGCACTTCGCACCACGAGCCGCTCACGCGCGCCCACGACGAGTGGCGCCGCTTCGGTAAGGGCCCCTGGAACTACCAGACCAATGCCGAGAAGCTGCGCGAGTTTTGGCGCGGCGGCATGAAGCGCATGGGCACGCGCGAAAACATCGTGAGCATCGGCATGCGCGGCGACGGCGACGAGCCCATGAGCGAGGAAAGCAACATTGCCCTGCTGGAGCGCATCGTGGCCGATCAGCGCAAGATCATTGCCGAAGAAACCGGCAAGCCCGCCGAGCAGACCCCGCAGCTCTGGGCCCTCTACAAGGAAGTGCAGGACTACTACGACCGCGGCATGCGCGTGCCCGACGACGTGACCCTGCTGCTCTGCGACGACAACTGGGGCAACATCCGCAAGCTGCCCAAACTCGGCGAAAAGCCCCGCCCCGGCGGCTACGGCATCTACTACCACTTCGACTACGTGGGCGGCCCGCGCAACTACAAGTGGCTGAACACGAACCCGCTGCCGCGCATCTGGGAGCAGATGCACCTGGCCCACGAGTACGGCGCCAACCAGATCTGGATTGTGAACGTGGGCGACCTGAAGCCCATGGAATTCCCTATCAGCTTCTTCCTCGACTACGCCTGGAACCCCAACAAGTGGCCCGCCAATAGCCTAGCCCAGTACCACCAGCAGTGGGCCGCCGGGCAGTTCGGCGCCAAGCACGCGGCCGGCATTGCCGATATCCTGGCCAAATACGCCAAGTACAACAGCCGCCGCAAGCCCGAGCTGCTCGACGCCGACACCTACAGCCTAACCAATTACCGCGAGTGGGAAACCGTGGTGGCCAATTGGCAGCAGCTACTCGCCCGAGCCGAACAAATCGGCCAGCAAATGCCCGCCGAGTACCGCGACGCCTACTACGAGCTGGTGCTGCATCCGGTACAGGCCTGCGCCAACCTCAACGAGCTGTACTACACCGTGGCCCAAAACCGCGCCGCGGCCAAAGACGGTGCCGCCAACACCAACGCGCTGGCCGACAAAGCCAAAGCCCTCTTCGCCAAGGACGCGGAAATCAAGCAGCGCTACCACGCGCTGGCCGGCGGCAAGTGGAACCACATGATGGACCAGACGCACATCGGCTACACGTATTGGCAGCAGCCGCCCGCCGATAAAATGCCGGAGGTGGTTGTCTTGCCGGCTGATCAAATTAAGGCGGCTGCGGAGCCTGCGGTTGCGGCCTCCAAACCAGCTGGTAAAGGACTTGCGAGCAGCGGCTTCGCGGAAACCGACGGCTACGTGAGCATCGAAGCGGAGCACTTCGACAAGGCCGTGAACGGCGCCGGCGTCACCTGGCAGGTAATTCCTGACCTAGGCCGCACCCTTTCGGGCGTGACGGCCATGCCCCCCACGGTGGGCAGCCCCGCGCCCGGCGGCGGCACCCCGCACCTGGAGTACCGCGTGCAGCTAACGGGCACCGCTCCGGTCACGGTGCACGCCTACTTCGCCCCGACGCTGGACTTCCGCAACCAGGGCGGCCTGCGCTACGCCGTCAGCATCGACGACGAAGCGCCGCAAATCATCAACCTGCACACCGGGCTGGTGGCCGACAACGGCAACCGGCCCTGGGAGCAGTCCGTGGCCCAGAACATCATCATCAAAACCTCGCAGCACCAGCTGGCCAAAACAGGCGAGCATACGCTGAAGTTCTGGCTTGTCGACCCCGGCGTGGTGCTGGAAAAGCTTGTGCTCGACCACGGCGGGCTGAAGCCCAGCTACCTCGGCCCGCCCGAAAGCCCCCGCGGCGGGGCCCGGAACCCGTAAGCCGCTGACACCTGCTTCGTCGGTAGGAGTTGCCCAAAAACGAATGCCGTACCGGGGCCCCGGTACGGCATTCGTTTTTGCTAGGAACACGCGGCGCAGCGGCGCCGATGCGGAGTGAATTAGGATATTGGTACCGGTCGATTGGCTGGAAGAATACTGCAGTTGGTTTCGCTGGCTGCGGACCTTCTTTGGGCCATTCTTTCGGAAAGTCGACCATTTGCCGTTACCGCCCCTCTATGAAGCTAGCAAACAGAGTTGTCGCCCTATCATTATTCCTGCTGACGGCCGCCTTCCCGGCCTGGGCTCAGCGCATCGATGACGGCCCGCTGCAAGTCTACTGGGCGTTGATAGAGCCCATCAAGCAGGGTGACTCGTTGCGGGTGGCCGACTGGACGCGGTTTCTAAAAATCGAGGCCAACGAGGCGTACATCAACAACCAGGGCTTCGGGGCGAAGTACCTGGCCAATCTGCGGCGGGCGGTGGAAGTGGTGTATCAGCCCCAACAGGCGGCCCTGCTGCGGGAGCGGCTCAAGGACCCCGTCAAGAACTGGCTGACCTACAAAGTGTACCAGTACAAGGCCCACGAGCCGGAGCTGAAGGCCTACCAGGCCCGCCTAAAGCAACCGGAGTACCAGGAGGCCATGTACCAAACGGCCTGGGCGTGGCTGCCCAAACGCCTGCAGCAGCGGGATACGGCCGCTATCATTTACCTGCTCGGCATCGAAAACGACGCCATTGCCGGCAACCATCTGATGATTTTGACCCTGTGGTCGGCCTACAACCAGGACAAGCTGCTGAACGGCACGCTCATCGGGCACGAGCTGCACCACAACCTGCGCCAGCCGGTGGCTTTCCAGAACGTGACGGAGCAGGACAAAGGCATAATCTACGCGCTGAACAGCGTGCTCAACGAAGGCAGCGCCGACATGATCGACAAACCCGTGGCGCTGCAGCACGAGGCCGAGCTGCCCATGGAGTTTCAGCGCTCGGAGTTCCTGCTGCACCAGGCCGACAGCATCGTGCGGGTGCTCGACCAGCGCCTGGCCGCCATGGCCCGCAGCAACGGGGCCGAAGCCCAGCCCGAGAAATACTACCGCACCCTCATCCGGTGGACCAGCGGCCACTGCCCCGGCTACTACATGACCGACATCATCGTGCGCAACGGCCTGCGCCGCGCCCTGCTCAAGCAGGTGCAGAACCCGTTCGCATTCATTTACCTCTACAACAAAGCCGCCCGCAAAGACCAGGCAAAGCCACCCGTCTTTTCTGAGGCGGCCATTCAGTACGTGCGGCAGCTGGAGAAGAAATACTGGCCTACAAAGGCAAAAGCATAGGCCTACGGTGCGCCTAATGGGCTCGTTCGCGTTGCGGCTTGGCACTGCGGTTCGTAGGCCTAGGTCAGCAGGCCGGGCTGGCAGGTGGAAAACAAGAAGGCACACCTGAATTCGTGGCGATACAGACTATTCCGTGTCTTCGTCTGCCGCTTGCTCCCAGGTTTCCCACTCGTGCTCCGGCGTCTCCCGCCAAGCCGACCAACCATAATTGAGCTGATAAAGCTCATTGAGGCTGGGGTCACGCTTTAGGATTTCTTCCAAAGCAACAATTCTCAGGTCTTCCGTTTCAGCGGTTGTGGTACACAGGAATTGCCAGTCTCCATCTGTATCGTGCGATACGCGCAGTACGGGTAGACCTTCCAGGACTTGCCGTGTGGTGAAAACGCCCAAGTTCCGCTCTTCCCGAAACTTGAAGTCCAGGTCGCGGTCGAGTAGAGGCTGCAGGAACTTCCAATCGGCCTTGAAGTCGTCCTGCCACGGAAACAAGCCTTGCTGGTCGGGCCACACAAGCTGCAGCGCGGGAAAGTCCCGGCCGTTGTAAAACCACATTCCGTAGCCTAAGTAATCGGCATAGCAGGCTTTGTCGACAACTAAGAACCGAACGTCGTGGCCTTCCAGAAATCCGGGGTGACCGACGTTTAAGTCCGGCTGCGGCTGTTCGTCAAACAATCTTTTGGCTTCCCAAAACAGCGAATGCATTAGCTCGTGGCCGAGCCCAAAACATATCAGCTCAGGGTAACCATAGGTTTGAAACAGGCCGATGGTGTACGCAAAGCCCGGTGAATACCCATCGCCGTGGAACAACGCCACGAAAAAGCCGTGCTCCTGCACGTCGTGCAAGATCTGCCTTTCCGCTTCCGCGTTGTGCGCTGCGTGTTCCTCCGGCGTGGTCATAAACGATGCTTCTTAGGTCAGCATGCCGCCATCTACCTGCAGCACCTGGCCGGTGATGTAGCTTGAGTCGTCGGAGGCGAGGAAGGCGGTGGCTTTGGCCACGTCCTCGGGGGTGCCGCCGCGCTTGAGCGGAATGGCCTTGCGCCACTCGTCCACCACTTTCTGGTCCAGCTCGCCGGTCATTTCCGTCTCGATGAAGCCCGGCGCAATGGCGTTGCAGCGGATGTTGCGCGAGCCCAGCTCCAGCGCCACCGACTTGGTGAAGCCGATGATGCCCGACTTGGATGCGGCGTAGTTAGCCTGGCCGGCGTTGCCCTTGATGCCCACCACCGAGGTCATGTTGATGATGCTGCCCGTTTTGGCGCGCATCATGGGCTTGGTGGCGGCCTTGGTCAGGTTGAACACCGACTTCAGGTTCACGTTCAGCACCTGGTCCCACTGCTCCTCGCTCATGCGCATCAGCAGGCCGTCCTTGGTGATGCCGGCGTTGTTGACGAGCACGTCGAGCTTGCCGAATTCCGTCACCACGTCGTCCACCAGCTTTTCGGCCTGCTGGTAGTCGGAGGCGTCGGAGCGGTAGCCCTTCACCTTGGTGCCGAAAGTGGCCAGCTCCTGTTCGAGCTGCTGGCCTTTCTCCACGCTGGAGAGGTAGGTGAAGGCCACCTGAGCGCCCAGTTGGGCAAAATGCTGGGCAATGGCCCGGCCAATTCCTTTCGAAGCGCCGGTAATCAGCGCTACTTTTCCGTCGAGCAGTTTGGTCATAAAGACAAAAATCACGGATTTCCGCGGATTTTTCGGATTTCACGGATTTTGTAGACGATGAAGCTGTTCCGGAAGACCCTGGGCCGTCATGTCGAGCTTGTCGAGACATCTCGCTCGGGTAGTATTCCTCTCGTTGAACGAGTCAGGTTACTATCGGGCATCAGCACGCGAGATGTCTCGACAAGCTCGACATGACTGTTCTTAAACAGCTTCGATAATCAAGGCAACTGGCTGTTAGCCGGTAGCTTGGATAATTCTGGCCCCACTAGCTGACTCCGGTCTCCCGGGCTGCTGGCGGTGGGGCTGCGCAGCGCAAGCGGAGCAGCCCCACCCCGTTGAACGGCGTCGTTGCTGACGCCACGCGCCTCGCCCTGCGGAAAGATGAGCATCAGGTATACTTCGGGAGCCGGGCAAGGCTCCTGCTGCCGGGAGCATCCGTGCGCATTAAAACCTGATTAATACAACTTTTTCCGGCCTAATCGGCTCAAACTATTCGGTTCGTTGCGGCGTTTGGCTGAAACTACCTGCCGACCTTTGCGCCGGCTTTTCCACCCTCCATGGTTCGTTTTTTCTCTTTCCGGTTTGCGCTGGCTACGTGGCTGTTGCTGATGCCGCTGGCCGTGCTGGCCCAAACCACTTACCTGCTGCGCGGTACCGTGCGCGGCACCGATGGTACCGGCCTGCCCGGCGCCAACGTGGCCGTGCCGCGCCTCGGCCTGGGCACCGCTACCGACCCCGAAGGCCGTTACGAACTGAGTCTGCCAGCCGGCCGCCACGCGGTGCAGGCCTCGTTTATCGGTTATCAGAGCGTAACCCAGGACATCACGCTGCGCGCCAACCAGCAGCTGAATATCGTGCTGCCCACCGGCGGCACGGAGTTGCAGGAGGTGGTCATTCAGGGCTCGGGCACCCTGGAGCAGAAGCTGCAAACCACCCAGATGGGCGTGGAGCGCGTCACGGCCCGCGAGGCCAAGCTGCTGCCGGCCCTGTTCGGGGAGGTCGACATCCTGAAGACCCTGCAGCTCAAGCCCGGCGTGCAAAACGGCGGCGAGGGTACCAGCGGCCTGTTCGTGCGCGGCGGCTCGGCCGACCAGAACCTGTTCCTCGTCGACGATGCGGTGGTGTACAACCCCAACCATTTGTTCGGCCTGTTCAGCACCTTCAACTCCGACGTGGTGCAGTCCGTCGACCTCTACAAATCGGGCTTCCCGGCCCAGTACGGCGGGCGCCTCTCGTCGGTGGTGGATGTGAAGTTGCGCGAGGGCAGCCGCGACTCGGTGGGCGTATCCGGCGGGCTGGGGCTGATTTCCTCGCGCCTGGCGGTGGAAGCGCCCATCAAGAAGGGCAAAGGCTCGTTTATCGTGGCCGCTCGCCGCACCTACTTCGACGTGTTTACGCGCCAGATCAACAAGCTCAACGAGGACGACCCGGAGTATAACCCCATCCCGGACTACTACTTCTACGACCTGAACCTGAAGGCCAACTACCAGCTCACCGATAAGGATCAGGTATTTGTGAGCGGATATTTTGGCAACGACGTGTTCGGCTTCAACTCCACCCGCGGCTTCAATTTCGACTTCAGCTGGGGCAACCGCTCGGCCACCGGGCGCTGGAGCCACGTGTTCAATCCGCGCCTGTTCACCAATACCACCGCCACCTGGTCGTACTACACCTACCAGATTCAGAACAAGCTCGACCAGTTCAGCTTCGGGCTGGGCAGCAACATCCGCGACTACAACCTGCGCTCCGACTGGGAGTGGCGCCCCGAAGGCGGCAAGCACGTGGTGCGCTTCGGCGGCAGCGCCACGCTGCACCACTTCGGGGTGGGTCGCCTGCAGGCCGGTGCCACTGATGGCAGCCTCAACATCGGGCAGGACGTGGAATACGACGGGCAGGAGGGGGGCCTCTTCGCCGCCGACAATTACTCCGTCACCGATAAGCTGGCCGTGGATTATGGCCTGCGCCTGACGGGCTTCCGCTCGGGCCGCAACGATTACGGCGGGCTGGAGCCGCGTGTGGCCGCGCGCTACACTCTCTCGCCCAAAACCACGCTGAAGGCCAGCTACGCGCTGATGTACCAGTACGTGCACCTGGTCACGAACTCCGGCGCCTCGCTGCCCACCGATATCTGGTACCCTTCGCGCCTGTCGGTGAAGCCCCAACGCTCCCAGCAGGTGTCGGCGGGCGTAAGCTGGCTGCTGGCCGGCGGCCACCTGCTGCTCACCGACGAGGTGTACTATAAGTGGGCCCAGCGCCAGATCGACTTCCGCGACGGGGCGCAGCTGTTCGTGAATCCCGAGCTGGACGCGGAGTTCCTGTTCGGTCGCGGCTGGTCGTACGGCAACGAAATCTACCTGGAGAAAAAGGACGGCAAGACCACCGGCTGGCTGGGCTACACCCTGGCCTGGACCAAGCGCGAGTTTGAGCCCCAGCGCGGCACCAACGGCATCAACGGCGGCCGCGCCTTCTTCCCCACCTATGACCGCCGTCACAACCTCACGCTGGTGCTGCTGCACAAGCTCAACCCGCGCATCAACCTGACCGGCTCCTTTGTGTACACCTCCGGCAACCCTACCACCTTGCCGGCGGCCCGCATCGGGGTGCAGGACGTGTTCGGCCACGACCCGCAGGTGGTGCCCATCTACCCCGACCGCAACTCCTACCGCCTGCCCAGCTACCACCGCCTCGATCTGGGCGTGGTGTACAAGCTGAAGCCCTGGCGCCGGCTGGGCGGCGAATCGGACCTGACGCTGAGCATCTACAACGCCTACAACCACCGCAACCCCTACTTCATCTACATCGACGAGGTGAAGGACAAGGAAACCAAGCAGGTGATTCGCTACCGGGCCCGGCAGGTGTCCTTGTTCCCGGTGATTCCCTCGCTCACCTACAACTTCAAATTCTGACCGCGGATTGAAACGGATGTTTGAACGGATGAAACGGATTCAGAACAACATGCAAGTGCGCCTTCTTGGCCGCGTTCCGCAACGCTGGCTGGGCGCCGCGCTGCTTGCCGGCGGCCTGCTGTCGGGCTGCGGGTTGCAGAAGGACGTGGACGTGGAGCTGCCGGCTTACCCGCCGCAGCTGGTGGTGGAGTGCTACCTCGAAGACGGCCGCCTGCCGCAGGCGCTGGTGAGCGAAACCGTGGCCTACCTGAGCGCGCCCGCCCCCAGCGTACTCACCGACGTGACGGTGCTGCTCACCGGGCCCACCGGGCAGGTGGACACGCTGCGCTTCCAGCCGGGTCAGAACAACGGCAGCCGCAAGGTGTACACCCACCGCGGCCGGCGCCGCCTCAGCATCCGCCCCGGCGACACCTACCGCCTCGACGTGCGCGACACGCAGGGCCGCCGCGTCACGGGCTCGGCCACCATGCCCGCCACCGTGCCCATCGACACGGTGGAGTGGCAGTTCAACGACAAGCCCGGCGATGCCCGCCGCGCCCTCGTGCTGACCAAGTTCCGCGACCCGGCCGGCTCCGCCGATTACTACCGCTTTCAGGTGCACCGCAGCAACGTGGGCAACAACCCCGAGGCGGAGTACTTTCCCGATGACCGCCTGCTCGACGGGCAGGCCGTGACCCTGGGCACCGGCTACGAGTTCGAGGAGCAGGACACGTTGTTTGTCACCCTCTACCACCTCGATCAGCCCTACTACCGCTTCCTGCGCTCCATCGACGACGCGCAATCGGCCAACGGCAACCCCTTCGGGCAGCCGGCGGCGGTGCAGAGCACGGTGGAAGGCGGGCTGGGCGTGTTTGCCATCCTGAACTACCAGCGGCGCCGATTTATCGTGCGGTAAGGGCTGGACCAGATAGCCGTGGGGCGGCAGCTGAGTGGTGCCTGGGCACGGCTTGGCTGCCGCCCCTGCGTTTAAGGCTTTCTTGTAATCCACTATCAGCCGCTTAGCTTTGCAGATGGTACTATAGCCAAACAGCGTTGAGGCCCGCGGCTTGACTTGTTCAACCGCGTTGGCGCAACGCTCCGGCCGTTATTGCCCCGCCATCCGTTCACTCATCAGTTCCCGATTACCGCCGTGCGCCACCTGTACTGTCTGGCTATTCTATCCTTTACCACGCTGGGCACCGCTTACGCCCAGAAACCCACGGCCAGCTTCGAGCCCCGCACCTATCTGGTGGGCTCCAAGGCCCTGGCTTTGTACGCTTACCCCGAAGACACCGCCCGGGCATCGACCATTACCCTGCCGGCCGGCAGCAAGGCCGATGTGGTAGGCTCGAAGGGGAAGAATTGGGCTGTCATCGAGCGGAAGGTGCAGGGGCAGAAGTACTATTACTACGCCCCGGCCAGCAGCCTGCTCGATTTCAGCCCCGTGCTGTACCAGGGCCAGGAAAAGGCCGCCACGGAGGCTTTCCCGATTGATGCCAACACCCAGCACTACACCTACCAGGGCGTGGTGGAAGTGCCCGGCGTGAACAAGGACGAATTGTACACCCGCGCCTACGAGTGGATGGCCAAAACCTACCGCTCGGCCAACGCCGTGATTCAGATGCACGACAAGGAAGCCGGCCGCCTGGTGGGCAAAGGCGCCACCATCGTGCCCACTGAGCGGACCCTGACCATGATTGCACCGGGTTTTGTGCGCCACACGCTCACGCTCTACATCAAGGATGGGCGCTACAAATACGTGCTCACCGACTTCGAATACGTACCGGCCACGCTCGCCGCTGGCAACGCGCAAGGCAAGGGCGGCCCACTGGAACAGGACAATCCGGCCGGCGTATCGGGCGGAGAAAAGCGCTGGACTTTTATCCGGCAGGAAACCCGCCGCGACGCCTTCACCCTGACTTCCGGCCTGATGGACGCTATGGCCCCGAAAAAAGGCCAGGATGCCAGCGACTTTTAGAAAGCCGCCTCTGCCAAAGCACCGACGCCCGGCCGTACCACGCAGGTACGGCCGGGCGTCGGCGTTATAAAACGGGCGCAACTACTGCTGCTCCACCACGCGCTTGATGAGCGCGGTGAGGCGCGGCTCGGCGTCGGCAGCGGCGGCGAGGATGTGCTGGATGTTGACGGGCTTCAGGTGAGCGGGCGAGGCCTGATCGGTGATGACGGAAATGGCCAGCACCGGCAGCTCCATGTGGCGGGCGGCAATGACCTCGGGCACCGTGCTCATGCCCACCGCATCGGCGCCGATGGTGCGCAGGTAGCGGTACTCGGCCGGCGTTTCCAGCATCGGGCCGGGCAGGGAGGCGTACACCCCGCAGCGCACGCGCCCGCCGAAGCCCAGCTCCCGCGCCGCCGATTCGGCCTGGGCCAGCAGCTGGTGGTCGTAGGGCTCGAACATATCGGGGAAGCGCGGGCCCAGCTCGTCCAGGTTAGGGCCCACCAGCGGGTTGGTCGGCTGCAGGTTGATGTGGTCGTCGATGAGCATCAGGTCGCTGATGGCAAAGTCGGGGTGCAGCCCGCCGGCGGCGTTGCTCACGAACAGCTTCCGGATGCCCAGCAGCTTCATCACGCGCACCGGAAACACCACCTGCGCCATGGTGTAGCCCTCGTAGTAGTGAAAGCGGCCCTGCAGCACCACCACACGGCGCCCGCCCAGCGTGCCGAGCAGCAGGCGGCCGGCGTGGCTTTCCACCGTCGAGACGGGGAAGTGCGGAATGTCGGCGTAGCTCAGGCTGTGCTCCACCTGCACCTCCTTGGCCAGGGCCCCGAGGCCGGTGCCGAGGATGATGCCAAATTCGGGCTGGAACTGCTGGGTTTGTTGCTGAATAAAGGCGGCGGCTTCGCGGAGCTGCTGCATCTGTTGGGCGGCGGGGAGGTGCATAAAAAAGCGCCGCCGACTGGTGTCGGCGGCGCGGCAAAAGTAACGCTGTGGCGCGAACATGCAGCTGATTAACGTCAGCTCCCGGTACGCACGGCGCGGCTTACTGAATCGTCAGCTCGTAGGGCAAGCGGGCCTGCACACCCTGCATCTGCATCACGGCGTGGTACTGCTGGTAGACGGGGAACAGCGGGCCGAGCTTGTTTTGCAGCATGCGGGCTTCGGCTTCCTCCGAGCTGCCGTCGGTGAACATGCCCACGAAGCTTTCGAAGGCCGATTTGCGGCGCGGCAGGGCCTGAATGCGGTAGTCGCCTTCTTTCAGGCCGGCGCGCCGGGCGGCAATGGCCAGCGCGTCGTCGAAGTCGCCGAGCACGTCCACCAGGCCGCGGTCTTTGGCTTCGGTGCCCGACCATACCCGGCCCGAGGCCAGGCGACGCAGGCGCTCTACGGGCATGTGGCGGCCGATGGCGGCTTTGCTGGTGAAGTCGGCGTAGGTGCGCTCTACTTCGTGCTGCAGCTGCTGCTGCTCGAAAGGCGTGAGGCGGCGCGTCACCGTCGGAATGTCGCTGAACTTGCCGGTGGTCACGCGGTCCACGGTGATGCCGAGCTTATCGGACAGGAGCGGGCCGAGGTTGGGCAGCACGCCGAACACGCCGATGGAGCCGGTAATCGTGTTGGGGTGTGCCACGATGGTGTCGCAGCCCATGGCAATGTAGTAGCCGCCGGAGGCAGCCACGTCCGACATGGAGGCAATGACGGGCTTCTCTTTTTTGGCCAGCATCACCTCGCGGTAAATCACGTCGGAGGCCAGGGCCGAGCCGCCGGGCGAGTTGATGCGCAGCACGATGGCCTTCACCTTGTTGTCCATGCGGGCCTTGCGGATGGTCTCGGCGAACTTGGTGCCGCCGATGCTTTCCTCGCCGCCTTTGCCACCCACGATGTCGCCCTCGGCGTAAATCACGGCAATACGGTTGTTGCCCGATACTTTCTCTTCGTCGTCCTTCTCGGCCTTGGCGTAGGTGCTCAGGCTCACCAGGCTGGGCTTCTTATCCGCGTCCAGCTTCAGCTGCCGGCGCAGGTAGTCCAGCACCTCGTCGTAGTAGCCGAGCTTGGTCACCAGCCCGTAGCGCTTGGCGTCCTCGGCGTTGTGCACCAGCATGGAGTCCTGCACCGTCTTCACGCGGGCCAGCGGCAGCTTGCGCGCGGCGGCAATCTGCTGCACGGTGTGGTCGTTGATGGAGTTCAGGAACGACACCGTCTGGTAGCGGGCCGAATCCGACAGGTTTTCGCGGAAGTACGGCTCCACGGCGCTCTTAAACGAGCCCACGCGGAAGATGAAGGGCTCCACCCCGAGCTTGTCGAACAGGCGCTTGTAGAAGTACACCTCCGACGAGAGGCCGTTGAACTCCAGCAGGCCCTGCGGGTGCAGGTACACCTCGTTGGCCACCGAGGAGAGGTAGTAGCCCTTCTCGGAGCCCGTTTCGTGGTAGGCCACGATGAACTTGCCCGACTTCTTGAAGTCCAGCAGCGCGTCGCGCACTTCTTCCAGCGAGGCCATACCGCCCGATACCACGTCCAGGTTCAGCAGGATGCCCTTGATGTCGTCGTCGGTTTTGGCGCGCCGGATGGCGTCTTTCAGCGCGTTCAGCCCGATGGAGGAGCCGCTGCCGCCAAACACGGAAAACTCAGCTTCCTGCTTACGCTCGGTCAGCGGCTTGTCGAGCCGGAGCTCCAGCACGGAGTTGCTGGCCACCGTCACCTCGTCGGAGGACGAACCGATGGCCGCCACGATGCCGACGAAAATCACGAAGCCGACAAGGGAAAAGAGCACCAGCCCCACGATGGTGGCCAGTACGTACTTAAGAAATTGCAGCATTGCGGAGAGAAAAGAGAATCAGCGGTCAGGTAACAAAAATAGGCGGGTTTTGGTGGCGGGGCGCCCGGGCCTATCCGGGGTGGGGCCGTCGGGTGCTGCCGATGGTCAAAGTAAGGCAGGCTTTTGGTCGGGGTGCCGGCTTAATCGACAACCGGGCAGTTCTGCGGCGTGAAAGCGGCCCGCCCTGCCGACACCGGGCGCGGCGTGCCGTGGAAGGCGGCGAATATTTAGTGTATGGCATTAGGCATATACGATTTGGTTTTTCATAGCTTGCCGGAACGCCTTCCACCTATTTTCACCTAAGTGCATGACATTTATCGTTCCCGGCGACCGTTCCTTCGTCATCATCCCTAAGCACAGCAACCTGCCGCTGGCGCCCACCCACCACCAAAAGCAGCCCGGCAATACCATTCAGCAGCAGGAACCCTACCAGAATAACCCCGCCCAGCAGTTTCAGCTCAAGAAAAACGGGGGCGGCGAGTACCACGTGTACCTGCCCTACGACAATCTGTACTGGGCCATTGCGGGCGTCTCGCCGGAGGTCGGCGCCAGTCTGATTCAGTGGCACATGCAGGACAGCGGCGGGCAGGAGTCGCCTAACCAGCGGTTCCGCTTCATGTACGCCGGCGACGGGTACTACTACCTGCGCCCGGTGCACGCCCGCGGCCGCGTGCTGGAAGTGCCCGGCGCCACCCACGGCCAGGATGTTATCAAGCAGGGCAACTTGGCCCCGGTAAGCGGCCGCGACCATCAGCTGTTTCGCGTGGTGCCGGTTTCGGCCGACTACCTCTCCAACGAGGTGCGCACCTTCCACAAGCACAGCGACCAGCTCCGCGACCTGGTGCTGGGCGTCACCGGCCTGATTCCCACCATCGGGGGCGGGGCCAAGGCGGCCCTGGGCGTGTTCTGGCCCGATGGGCACGACCAGGACTTCTGGAACCAGATGACCCAGTACGTGGAGCAGCGCATGAAGCAGCTGCTGCTGCAGGAAAACATGCTCAAGCTGCACGGGCATCTGGCCGGCATCCGCAAAAAAACCAGACAGTTCCTGAACACCACCGAGGTCGACGTGAAGGGCACGCGCCTCATTGCCGCCATTTCGGAGGCCACGGGCGACGAGTACGACTTCCTGCGCGACCGGGAAGGCGTGACCGTGCTGCCGCTGCTGGCCGCCTGGGGCACGCTGGTACTGACGCTGCGCGCCGAGATGGTGCAGGGCTACGAGACGCTGTTTCCGGACAAGACCGCGGAGCAAAAGGCCGCCGGCAAAGCCGATGAGTTAGTCTTTCTGCGGGAGGAAATCGAGGAGTACGTGGCCGGGGTAGCACACAGTCGCCAGCGGGCACTGGAGTGGCGCCTGAGCTACATCAAGCAGGGCAGCAGCGAGTCTTCGCGCGACTTCGACTCGGGCAACATCACCGTCACCGAGTTTTACCGCAAAGACTGGGTGGTGGACGAGTACGACGGCTGGCGCATGGACCGCGGCAATACCACCTACAACTACAGACCCGACGTAGCCGGCGACCCGAACAGCCAGGCCAACATCACCGCCGCCCGACTGGCCCGTCAGGCGCGGGTGCGGGCCCAGTTCAATGCCGAGCTGGACGCGCTGCTGGCCCCGGCCTACCTCTGGCCCTACATGGACCCCTCCAAGCCGATCAGGCCCTCCGCCCAGCCCACAACCGTGGCCGTGGGCCCCTTCGGCGTCCGGCCGGGCGGCACTGCCTTCGACATGCAACCCGGCGGCCTGCGCAAAGTGGTTATCTGCTGGAGCGACGAGCATCCGTTCGTCTGCGGCCTGAAGCTGACGTACATCGACAACGTGGAGCACACCTACGGCGTGCCGGGCAGCCGCCAGGCCAAGCTGGAGCTGGCCAGGGACGAGTACATTGTCAACGCCCGCGGCTACGAGTGGGACCAGGTGGAAGGCCTGATGCTGGAAACCAACCACGGCCGGCTGATCGAGGGCGGCCGCATGGGGGATGGGACCTTTTTCGAGGCCGGCCTCGACGACGCGGTGAATGCCCGGCTGGTGGGCATCTCGGGCACTTACCAGGGCAACCTCATCAACACGCTGACCTTCCACTGGAAGTACTTCCTGCAGAAGTAGACCCGCCCCGGCGGCCCGAAACGCGCGGCCCCGCCCGGTTAGTCCGGGCGGGGCCGCGCGTTTCGGGCCGCCGGGGCGGAAGCGGGAAAGCTGCCCAGGCGCGGCGGATGCTACGGTGCGGGCAGCTTGGCCTTGCTGGAACAGGTAGGTGTTTAATATGAAAAATCGAATATGTAATTGTGTTAGTGTTGGTTCAAAGGGCTAGTATGCACTTCACTCCAACCCCACCTGACCATGGCTTTTAAAGCGCAGCCTCAACGTCCCTACGTCATCATTCCCAAGCACAGCCGCCGCCCGCTGGGGCCGCAGCGCCACGACCGGCACCGCGGCCTGCATATTCAGCAGCAGGACGCCTACCTCAACCACGTCGGCCAGCAGGTGCACCTGGACCCCACCGGCAACGGGGAGCATTGGGTGCACGTGGTGTACTGCGACAAGTACTGGGACATCGAGCGGGAGTCGCAGGCGGCTGGGGCCAAGCTGCTACAGTGGGACTGGGGCGGCGGGGCACCCAACCAGCATTTCCGCCTGGCTTACGCCGGCGACGGGTACTACTACCTGCGCCCGGCCCACAGCGGGCAGACGCTGGAAGTGGCCGGCGCCGGCCGCAGCTGGGAGGACATTCAGCAAAACCACCTCAACCCCAACCTTGGGCAGCGCGACTACCAACTGTTCCGCATCGTGCCGGCCTCGCCCGACTACCTGCCCCACGAAACGGTGCCCTTCCGCCAGTACAGCGACCTGCTGCGCGACGTGGTCATGGGCCTGACGGGCGCCGTGCCCAAGGTGGGCGGGCTGTTCAAGGGCGCGCTGGGCGTGTTCTGGCCCGATGGCCACGACCAGGACTTCTGGAACCAGATGACCCAGTACGTGGAGCAGCGCGTGAAGCAGCTGCTCAAACAGGAGCACATTGCCTCACTGAAAGAAGCCCTGGAAGGCGCCAAAGACATACTCGACGAGGTCGAGCGGACTCACCAGCCCAACGACCGGCGGGAAAAGCTGCACGGGGCCCTCATGGCGGCCAACTTTGTGAAAGCCCGCTTCAAGCGCGAGGAGGAAGGCATCAGCGTGCTGCCCCTGCTCGTGGCCTGGGGCACCCTGCTGCTGGCCCTGCGTCTGGAGATATACATCAACTACGAAGACCTGCACCCGGACGAGAAAGACGCGAACCGCATGGCCCTGGGCAAGGCCGAAGCGTTGCGGGAATTGCAGGGCGCCATCGAGGAGTTCGGCCGGGCCGTAACCAAGGCCCGCGCGAAGGCCGTGCAATGGCGGCTGGGCAAGATCAGCCGGGGCAGCGAGGAAGGCCGCGAAAGTGGGGGCGGGCGCACGCGGATTGTGGAGCTGTGGCGCCGCGACTGGGTAACCGACAGCTACGACGGCTGGCAGCAGCAGCGCAGTTGGCGCAGCCGCAGCTCCACCACCCACGACCGCAGCAACGAGCCCATCATGGCCCAGGTGCTGGCCCACCGCAAAACCCAGGTGCAGGCCCAGTTCGAGGCCGAGCTGGACGTGCTGCTGGCCCCGGCCTACCTCTGGCCCTACGTGGGCACCGCCAACAAGCCCTCCGCGCAGCTGAAGGCCGTGGTGGTAGGCCCCTTCGCCCGGCCCGACAGCCCGGCCTTTGGCGCCCTAGCCGGCACGCTGCGCTCCATTACCCTGTTTACCCACCCCGGCAACCAGCCCCACGGCTACCTGAGCGGCCTGCACCTGACTTACACCGACGGGCAAAGCCTGCGGGTGGGCTCCTGCGCCGGCACCCAGCAGGAGCTGCTGCTCAACGTGGGCGAGTACGTGACCAACGTGCGCGGCCACCAGTGGGATGTTATCGAGCAGCTCACCATCGAAACCAACCAGGGCCGCGTGATTAGCGCCGGCCAGGTCAGCCACCCCTCGTACTTCGAAGCCGGCCTCGACGACGCGGTAAATGCCCGGCTGACCGGCATTTCGGGCCACCAGAAGGGAGACTTTTTCACCGCCCTGAGCTTCCACTGGGAGTATACCGTGGTGAAGTAAGCCCCGGCAATTGCCGCCGCCCCCGCGGCCCCGTCCGGAATACCGGGGGGCCGCGTTGCTTGAGCCGGCTCAGTACGGAAACCGCAGAAACGGGTAGCGCAGCTGCAGCTCCTGCTGGGCGTACATCTGCTGGTACTCCGGCTCGGGGTCGAAGATGCGGGGGCGGGCGAAGGTGAACAGGCCGTCGTGGTGGTAGGACAAGGCCCCGTTCAGGGTTTCGTCGAATACCAGCCAGTCGTGGGCCCGAAAGAGTTGCCCGGCGTACTTGATGACCATCTTCCAGGTCAGCAGCACGTTCTGGGGGCTGGTTCCGCCGTACAGCAGCACGTAGTGGCTGAACGGGATGCCGCGGCGGTACAGCCACTTCTTCAGCACCGCCGGCGTATCATCCGAATACGTTTCCAAGTGCTGGAAGTAGCCGGCGCGAAACGGCGTGGGGTTGCCAGTGCTCATGGCCCCGCGCTGCATGGAGGACGCCTCCAGGTACTGGTCGACAAAGCGCGAAGCTTCTGCGTCCAGAAAGTGAATCTGCGCCTGGTGCTCCACGGGCAACGCCGCCGCTTCGGCCGCGCTGCCCAAAAAGGAGTAGGGCGGGAAGTCGGTGCGGTGCTGACGCAGGTGCTGAAAGTCTATCATGACGGGCTGCCGTGAATTGTCCACAAAATCCCTGAAACCCGCCCGAACCCTTAATTAATAGCCGTACTTCTCGCCCCACCAGTAACGCAGGCGCTCCAGCATCTTGGCTTCGGTGGGGTTGTCGCCGGGGGTGTAGAAGCGGTGGCCTTGCAGGGCGTCGGGCATGAACTCCTGGAACACGAAGTTGCCCTCGCCGTCGTGCGAGTAGTGGTACTCGGTGCCGTAACCCAACTGCTTCATAAGCTTGGTGGGGGCGTTGCGCAGCTGTAGTGGCACAGGCTGCACGCCCTGCTGCTTCACCAGCGCCCGCGCTTCCCGAATGGCCAGGTAGGAGGCATTGCTCTTGGGCGAGGTGGCCAAATACACTACGCACTGGCCCAGGATGATATCCGACTCGGGCATGCCGATGACGGTGACGGCCTGAAAGGTGCTCTGGGCCAGCAGCAGGGCATTGGGGTTGGCGTTGCCCACGTCCTCGGAGGCGAGAATGAGCAGGCGACGGGCAATGAACTTGGGGTCTTCGCCGCCTTCCAGCATCACGGCCAGGTAATAGAGCGCCGCGTTGGGGTCGGAGCCGCGGATGCTCTTGATAAAGGCCGAAATGACGTCGTAGTGCATTTCGCCGCCCTTGTCGTAGCGCGACAGGTTTTGCTGAGCCAGCTGCTGCACCACTTCGTCGGTGATGACCACTTCGCCGGTTTCGGGGTTGGCCTTGGCCGCCTGCACTACAATTTCGAGCAGGTTGAGCAGCTTGCGTGCGTCGCCCCCGCTGATGCGCAGCAGCGCGTCGTAGTTTTCCACCCGCACCGGGCGGCGCTGCAGAGCTTCGTCCTCGCGCAGGGCGCGGTCGACTAGGCCGGTAAGGTCTTCCTTGCTCAGGGGCTCCAGCACATACACCTGTGCCCGGCTCAGAATAGCCGGGATGACCTCAAACGAGGGATTTTCGGTGGTGGCCCCGATGAGCGTGACGATGCCCTGTTCCACGGCGCCGAGCAAGGCATCCTGCTGCGACTTGCTGAAGCGGTGAATTTCGTCGATGAAGAGCAGCGTGCCGCGGCGCGACTTGGCCTGCTGAATCACGTCGCGCACGTCTTTCACGCCCGCGTTGATGGCCGACAGGGCCACGAAGGGCAGCTTCAGCTGGGCAGCCAGCAGGTGAGCCAGCGTGGTTTTGCCCACGCCGGGCGGACCCCAGAGGATCAGAGAGGGCAGCCGGCCGGCGTCGAGGTAGCGGCGCAGCACGCCGCCCTCGCCCACGAGGTGCTGCTGGCCGACGTACTCGGCCAGGGTGCGGGGGCGCAGGCGCTCGGCCAGCGGGGCGCCAGGCCGGGGCTGATCGGCGGGCGGGTCGAAAAGAGATGCCATGAACAGAAGTAGCGCGAACTTTGTAGTTCGCGCATTCAGTACGATTGTCGGAGCACGAAGTCGACCTGAATACGCGAACTACAAAGTTAATTTCACTGACCTGCGGTTTGCGCTACGGTACGCTTCCCCTCCATACGGCTTGACAAATTCTTCCTCGACTTCCGCCTGGCGCGTGCACGCAGCCTTGTTTACCGTGGCGGCCATCTACGCCGCTAACTATTCCTTGGCCAAGGAGGTGATGCCCCGCTACGCCCACCCCAACGGCATCGTGGTGCTGCGCGTGGTGACGGCCGCCCTGGTTTTCGGTCTGCTCGATAAGCTGGTAACCAAAAAGCCCATCACCGGCCGCGCCGACACCGTGCGCTCCATTCTGTGCGGCATTTCGGGCATCGGACTAAACCAGCTGCTGTTTTTCGGCGGCCTGAACCTGACCTCGCCCATCAGCGCCTCGCTGATCCAGACGGTGTCGCCCATCGTGGTAGTGCTGGCTTCGGTGGTGCTGCTCGGCGAGCGAATTACGTTGCTGCGTGCCCTGGGCATCGGCGTAGCCGGGGTGGGGGCAGCACTGGTCATTCTCAGCCGCGGGCCGGTAGGGGCGCAAGGCGACTCTGTGGCACTGGGCAACCTGATGATTCTGCTCAATGCCACCTTCTTCGGCCTGTACCTGGTGCTGGCGGCCCCGCTTATGAAGCAGTACCACGCCTTCACGGTGCTGGCGCGCAGCTTTCTGGTGGGCGCCTGCATTGTGGTACCCTTCGGCTGGCGTGAGGCCCTAGCCATCGACTACGCCCACTTGCCCACGGGCATCTGGGTTGATATTTTGTACATGGTGTTCATGCTCACCATCGTGGCGTACCTGCTCAACAACTGGGCTCTGAAATACGCTTCGCCGGCCCTGCTAGGGGTGTACATCTACCTCCAGCCCATCATGGCGGTGCTCATCGCCGTGAGCCTGGGCCGCGACCAGCTCACCTGGGCCCGCGCCGTGCAGGGCCTGCTGATTTTTGTGGGGGTGTGGCTGGTGAGCCAGAAGCCCAAGCAGCCAGCAGCGGTAGGGGAGAAGGCGCCGCTGGAGCCGGTGCAGGATTAACTGGCCATAGTTCCGGCTGCCTGGCAGACGCCGAGGCGGGAGCACGCTTGCAGCAATGCCAGACTACGCCGGCATCAGCCTGGTGCTGATGCCGATGCGGTTCCAGGCGTTGATGGTAATAGCGGCCATGATGGCCTGGGCCACGTACTTCTCGCCCAGCAGCGCCACCGCCCGCTCATAAGTCGCGTCCGACACGTGCTGGCTGATGTGGGTAACTTCCTCAGTCAGGGCCAGAATGGCTTGCTCTTCGGGCGTAAACAGGGTAGTGTCGCGCCAGGCGCTGAGCACGTAGAGGCGCTGCTCGGTTTCGCCGTGCTGCCGGGCCTCGCGGGTGTGCATGTCGAGGCAAAATGCGCAGCCGTTGATTTGGGAGGCCCGGATCTTGATCAGGTCCTTGTGGCCGCGCGTGAGCTGGGTGCTGGCCAGGTATTTTTCCAGGGCCATCATGGCCTGGTAGGCGGCGGGTTCGAGCTGCTAGAGGTTGAGTCGCTGATTCATGGCAGGGTGTGCTTGAAGTGTGCGACAAAAGTCCCTCCGTCGAGGCCCGAAAGTCCTTAATCTAGTTCAAGAACCGCTGGAAGGGCTACGCAGGGCCTGGTGTGCCGCCTTGGCGCGAATTTTACTCAGGAACTCGGGCGTGAAGCCGAGGTAAGAGGCCAGCATATACTGCGGTACCCGCTGCACAAAATCCGGAAAGGCTGTGGCAAAGTGGTGGTAGCGCTGCTCGCCCGATTGCCCGTAGAGGTACAGAATGCGCATCTGCGCCGCGGCCGTCACGCGCTGCATCATCAGCCGGAAGTAGCGTTCCAGCTTTGGCACGCGGCTTAGCAAGGATTCCTGCTGCTGGTAGTCGAGCAGGGCCACGGTGCTGGGCTCCACGGCCTGCACAAAGAACTGCGACGGGGTTTGGGTGCTCAGGCTGGTGTAGTCGGCCAGCCACCAGTTCTCGATGGCAAAGTGGGTGATTTGCTCGGCGCCCTTGTCGGAGATAAAATACATGCGCAGGCACCCCTGCAGCACGAAATAGCTGGCCGTGCACACGTGGTCCTGCTCCAACAGGCAGGCTTTGCGCGGCAAGGTGCACACGGCAAGTTCGGCCAGCAGGGCGGCTTGCTCGTCTTCGGTAAGGGCTACGTAGCGCGCAATATGAGCCAGCAGGGGCGCGTACGGGCTTGCGTCGTTTGGCATACCGCCAAGATAAGCGCGGCCCGCCGACGTCGAGCAGCGTTACGCCGCTACCGCGTCGCGGTTCACGCGCAGGGCCCAGCGCACCGACATGGTCAGCAGCAGCACCTTGGCCAGTAGCACGCACACCAAGCCCAGCAGCAGGCTGCCGTCGGCGATGATGGGGTGCAGGTGCGTGACTTTGAAAAAGCCGCCGAGGCCGATAACGACCAGGCCGCTCAGCAGCAGGTACAGCAGGTTGCGCAGGGTGAGTAGCTCTTTCATCAGTAGGCTCAGGCGGTGTTTGGGAAGTGATGCGGGGCGCAGGGCCAGAAGTATGCCAAGAATACTTAACGGCCGTGGCATCCCCAACGTTTGAGTGGGGATACTTTATTGCCCGGGCCCGCGTATGTGGGCGTACCTTGTCGGCCCCGAACGGCCACCCCGCCGCTGCACCGCATGAAAATACTGTTGGTAGAAGATGAGCCCAAGCTCGCCTCGTTCATCAAAAAAGGCTTTGAAAACGAGGCCTACGAGCTGGAAATAGCCTACGACGGCCAGATCGGGCAGTCGTTGCTGGAGCAAAACCGCTACGACGCGGTCATCCTCGACGTGAACCTGCCCTACGTCAACGGCTTCGAGCTGTGCCGCCGCCTGCGTGCCCACGACGCGCAGGTACCCGTGCTCCTGCTCACCGCGCTGGACTCGCTGGACGACAAAGTGACCGGTTTTGAGGCCGGCGCCGATGACTATCTGGTCAAGCCCTTTGCCTTCAAGGAGCTGCTGCTGCGGGTGCGCGCCCTCACCAAACGCGCCTCCGACGCGGCCACCGTGCGCCACGTGCTGCGCATGGCCGACCTGGAGCTGAACCTCGACGGCAAGTACGTGACCCGCGCCGGGCAGCGCATCGACCTGACCACCCGCGAGTACTCGCTGCTGGAGTACCTGCTGCTGAACCGCGGCAAAACCGTCACCCGCGTGGATATTGCCGAGCGCGTGTGGGAGCTGAACTTCGACACGAACACCAACATCATCGATGTGTACGTGAGCTACCTGCGCAAGAAAATCGACAAGGATTTCTCGCCCAAGCTCATTCACACGGTGGTAGGCATGGGCTACGTGATGCGGGAAGGCTAGTAGGAGAAGAACGTCATGCAGAGCGCAGCGAAGCATCTCGCGCGCTGACGTTCGGTGGGTAACTCAACGAATGTTCAACGGGAAAACACTATCCAGCGAGATGCTTCGCTGCGCTCTGCATGACGGCCTGTAGGCTATTAATTCACCAATGCTGATTCGTAACAAGCTCATTTTGCGCTTTACGCTGCTGGTGGTCGTTATCCAGCTGTGCTTTTCGCTGTTTGTGTACTACTTCCATGCCGCCACGCGTGAGCAGAAGTTTCACAACCGGCTGGAAGGCAAAATCGCGCTGACCGGCCGCATCCTGATTCAGCGCGCCAACCTGCGCAGCGGCATTCTGCGCACGGTGCGCCGGCGGGACTTGCTGACCATGCCGCGCGAGCAAATCAGCATCTACTCGCCCCACGGGCGCCTGCTCTACGCCAGCGACGACGACATCGACCAGCGCGGCAACCTGGCGCACCTGGCCGAGCTCCGGCCGCAGCAGCAGGTCAGCTTCCGCTACAACGGCCGCGAAACCCTCGGGGCGGTGTACACCCACGGCGACTACGACTTCCGCATTTTCGTGGGCGGCTACGACGACGTAGGCTTTCAGCAGGTTGACAAGCTGCGGCTCATCCTGCTCATCGGCAACCTCGGCGCCCTGGCCCTCATTGTGGTAGCCGGCTGGTACTTCGCCGAAGAATCCCTGAAGCCCATGGCGCGCATCGTGCGGCAGGTGCGGCGCATCACGGCCTCCAACCTGAGCCAGCGCGTGCACGAGGGCAACCAGAAAGACGAAGTGGCCCAGCTGGCCATGACCTTCAACCGCATGCTGGCGGGGCTGGAGCAGGCGTTTGAGGCGCACAAGAGCTTCGTGTCGCACGCCTCGCACGAGCTGCGCACGCCCCTGGCCAACGCCCTGGGCACCCTGGAAACCTCCGTGCTCTACGACACGGACCTCGCCGAAGCCAAGGCCAGTATGCAGTCGGCCATGGAAGAAATCCGGCGCCTGATCGAGCTGACGAACAGCCTGCTGGCTCTGGCCCGCGCCGACGAAACGGCCTTCAGCCGCACCCCCGTGCGCCTGGATGAGTGCCTGGCGCAGGCGCAGGACTATTGCCGGGCCAAGTACCCGGGTAGGGCAGTGCGCCTCGCCTTCGGGGAGCTGCCGCCCGAGCTGGACGAGCCCTTTATGGTCAGCGGCAACGAGTACTTGCTCACCACGGCCCTGTTCAATCTGCTCGACAACGCCTGCAAGTACTCCGAAGCCCCGGTGGCGGTGCAGCTCGGCTACGCGGGCCGGCGCACCCTGCAGATAACCGTCCGCGACGAGGGCATTGGCATCGAGCCGGCGGCCCTGCAGCGCATCTACGAGCCGTTGTTTCGGGCCGAAGACGGCCGCCGCAAGGCCACCGGCCACGGGCTGGGCCTACCCATCACGCAGAAAGTCATCCGGCTGCACGGCGGCGAGCTAACGGTGGAATCGGCTTCGGGTCAGGGTACGACGGCTACTGTGCAACTGCCAGCGCTGTAGCTCGGCGTAGTCAGGTTCTGCGTCTAGGGCTAGAAACTAGTTTCCCTCCTCAGCTGAGGAGGGGCTAGGGGTGGTTGGAAGGCTAAAGTTAAAGTTATTATCGGGCATCAGCAGGCGAGATGTCTCGGCTGCGCTCGACATGACGTTCTTCTGGCACCGTTCTGCTACGAGGTCAACCACCCCTAGCCCCTCCTCAGCTGAGGAGGGAAACTAGCTTCTAGCGCTAGTATTTCTACAGCTTGGGTTTGTAAAGCTGTCAACGATAATCGTTCTGAATACGTGGCATAGAGCCTGACTGCGCCGGCCTCCGATTCGCACTTCCACGCACGCGGCGTGGCCCTTCTAATCTTTTCTAATCCCGTTCTCACGCGGCTCTAATGCCCGTCGGCCTCCTTTGTGGCCGAACGATGCTTTGTGCCCATGAAGAAACAAGACCGCCTGCAGCTTCCGGCGTTCCTCTTGCTGCTGGCGCTGCTGCTCTCGGCCGGCCTGAACTGCTACCTGCTGCTGGCGGCCGACACCGCTCTGCCCGACCTCGACGTGGCCGCCGATGCCCGCGTGGCCGAGTCGGAGCTGGAGCTGCGGCTGGCCCAGACCCAGCTGGCCCACTGCCAGGCCGAGCAGCTGCGCAAAGACAGCGTGCTGGTAAGTCTGCTGCACCGCACCCAGACGGCGGAAGCCAAGCTTTAACCGGCTTTTAATCTTTTCTAATCTGATTCTCACGCGGCTCTAATGCCCGCGGGCCTCCTTTGCGGCCTACCCTGATTGATACTGCCCCGTCGGCATCGCGCCATGACCATACCCTTGTTCCGCATTCTTTCCCTGAGTCTTGCTACCGCTGCCTTGAGCAGCACCCTGCTCGCCGGCTGCACCGCCAAGGGCGAAACCGAACAATCGGCCGCGGCTGCCACGGCCGAGGAACAGCCCACGCTGCCCGTCACGCAGCTCGTGACCATGGACACGGTGCTCTACCGCAAGTACGTGGCCGATATTCAGGCCGTGCGCAACGTGGAGCTGCGCGGCCGCGTGCAGGGCTACCTGGAGCGCATCCACGTGGATGAAGGCCAGGAAGTAAAGCAAGGGCAGCTGCTCTTCAGCATCAACGACGCGCCGTTCCGCACCCAGCTTTCCAAGGCCCAGGCAGCCCTGTCGAGTGCCCAGGCCGAGGCCCGCGTAGCGGCGCTGGAGGTGCAGCAGGTAAAGCTGCTGGTGCAAAAGAAAATCGTGTCGGAAACCGAGCTGGAGGTGGCCCAGGCCAAGCTGAAAGCCGCCCAGTCGCAGGTGGCGCAGGGGCAGTCGGCCCTGTCCGATGCGCGCCTGCACCTGAGCTACACCCAGGTACGCGCGCCCTTCGACGGCATCATCGACCGCATTCCGCTGAAAGTCGGCAGCTTGGTGGATGACGGTACCCTGCTCACCACCGTGTCCGACATCCGGGCGGTGTACGCCTACTTCACCGTGTCGGAAGGGGAGTACCTCGACTACGTGAAGCGCCACCGCAGCGGCACGGCCCAGGCCGCCGGCGCCGACGACGTGCAGCTCATTCTGGCCGACGGCTCCAGCTACCCGCATCCCGGCCGCATCGAGACGGTGGAGAGCGAGTTCGACGCCAACACCGGCTCCATTGCCTTCCGGGCGCGCTTCCAGAACCCCGACAAGCTGCTCAAGCACGGCGCCACCGGCCGTGTGAAGCTGGCCAGCGAAGTCGACAATGCCCTGCTGCTGCCGCAGAAGGCCGTGTTCGAGCTACAGGATAAAAACTACGTCTTCGTGGTGGATCAGCAGAACCGCCTGCACCAGCGCCACTTCGTGCCCAAAACGCGACTGGCGCACTTCTACCTGGTTGAATCGGGCCTGCAGCCCGGCGAGCGGGTGGTGTACGAAGGCGTGCAGGACGCGCGCGACGGCATGCGCATCCGGCCCCGCCCCGTGGGCATGGATAGCCTGCTGGCGCCGGCGCCGCAACCCCGTACCGGCGGGGGCGGCGCCGTAACCGCGCACGCTTTCTAACCGCCGCCCGCCCTGGCGCCGCGACCCTCCACCCTGCAGGTCCGGCGCCCGCCCGCCGAAGCGTCGTTGCCCTGAGTAGCCGGGACTTTTTTTCTCGCATAGAGAAGAGTCAGGACATGGTCCGGTTACCCGGCAACGGCGCTTCCGGCGGGCGTAATGCGGCGGCAATACGCTATCCTGAACGTCCTGCCGAAGCGCAGTCGAGGCATTTCGCGTGCCGGCGTCTGAGAGCAGTTTCAGCTCAACGCGGCCATTATTATCCGGCGAGGTGTCTTGGCTGCGCTCTACAGGACCTTCTGAAATCTTCCGTCACTGACAGCTACCCGCTGTCAACTGACAACCCCCACAACATGCTCGCACTGTTCATAAAACGGCCGGTTTTGTCGCTGGTCATTTCGCTGATATTCCTGCTGCTGGGCGGGCTGGCGTTTTTCTCGCTGCCCATCACGCAGTTCCCCGAAATCGTGCCGCCTTCGGTAACGGTGACGGCCAAGTATACCGGCGCCAACGCCGAGGTGTGCGCCAAGGCCGTGGCCACGCCGCTGGAACGCGCCATCAACGGCGTGCCGGGCATGACCTACATGTCGACGGTGACGTCGAACAACGGCATCACGGCCATTCAGGTGTTCTTCGAGGTGGGCACCGACCCGGACCTGGCGGCCGTGAACGTGCAGAACCGCGTCACCACCATCATCGACGAACTGCCGGAGGAAGTCATCAAGGCCGGCGTGACCACGGAGAAGGAAGTGAACAGCATGTTGCTGTACCTGAACGTGATGAGCACCGACGCCTCGGCCGACGAGGAGTTCATCTACAACTTCGCCGACATCAACATCCTGCAGGAGCTCAAGCGTATCGAGGGCGTGGGCCGGGCCGAAATCATGGGCTCCCGCGAGTACTCCATGCGTGTGTGGCTCAAGCCCGACCGCCTGCTGGCCTACGACGTGTCGGCCGACGAAATCGTGGACGCCATCCGCAACCAGAACGTGGAAGCGGCCCCTGGCCAGACCGGAGAAAGCTCCGGCCGCTCGGCCCAGATGCTGCAGTACGTGCTGCGCTACACCGGCAAGCTGTTTGAGCCCGAGCAGTACAAGAACATCGTGGTGCGCGCCGACGCGGATGGCTCGGTGCTGCGCCTCAAGGACGTGGCCGAGGTGGAGTTCGGCACGCTCAGCTACGGCATGGCTTCCAAGACCGACGGCCGCGCCTCGGCCGCCATCATGCTCAAGCAGCGTCCCGGCTCCAATGCCCGCGAGGTTATCGAAAATGTGAAAACCCGCATGGCCGAGCTGCAGAAGACCTCTTTCCCGCCGGGCATGACCTACAACATCAGCTACGACGTGTCGCGCTTCCTCGACGCGAGTATCCACGAGGTGCTGCGGACGCTGTTCGAGGCCTTCGTGCTGGTATTTATCGTGGTTTACCTGTTCCTGCAGGACTGGCGCAGCACGCTCATTCCGGCGCTGGCCGTGCCCGTGGCCCTCATCGGCACGCTGGCCTTCATGCAGATGTTCGGCTTCTCGATCAATCTGCTCACCTTGTTCGCGCTGGTGCTGGCCATCGGCATCGTGGTCGACAACGCCATTGTGGTGGTGGAGGCCGTGCACGTGAAGATGCACGAGGAGCATTTGTCGGCGCGCAAGGCCACGCTGGCGGCCATGAAGGAAATCGGCGGCGCCATTGTGGCCATTACGCTGGTGATGACGGCGGTATTCGTGCCGGTGGCCTTTATGAGCGGCCCGGTGGGCGTGTTCTACCGCCAGTTCTCGCTTACGCTGGCCATTTCTATCGTCATTTCGGGCGTCAACGCCCTCACGCTCACGCCGGCCCTGTGCGCCCTGATGCTCAAGCCGACCCACGCCATCGAAGGCGACACGGCCGACGCGCCGGGCGAAGCGGATGCCGCGCTGGCGAAAAAGCCTGGCCTGCTGACGCGCTTCTTCGGCGGCTTCAACCACTACTACGACCGGCTGGCCCGTGGCTACGAGCGGCTGCTCTACCGCCTCGCGCCGCGCCGCTGGCTGACTGTCGGGCTGTTCGTAGTGTTCAGCCTGGCCACCTGGGGATTGAGCCTGATTCTGCCTTCAGGCTTTATTCCGAACGAGGACCAGGGCATGATCTACGTGAACGTAACGGCCCCGGCCGGCGCCACCGTGGAGCGCACGGAGGAAGTTCTGGACCAGATTCAGCAGCAAGCGGCCAAGCTCGGGCCGGTAGAATCGGTGACGACGCTGGCGGGCTACAGCCTGCTGAACGAAGTGGCCGGCGCTTCCTACGGCATGGGCATGATCAACCTGAAAGGCTGGGACGAGCGGGAGCAGTCGGTGGACGACCTCATTGCCGAGTTGCGCAAGCGCACGGCCAATATCCGCGACGCCCGCATCGAGTTCTTCTCGCCGCCCACCGTGCCGGGCTTCGGCAACAGCAGCGGCTTCGAGCTGCGCATCCTCGACAAAACCGGCCGCGGCGACCTGCAACAGACCGCCAACGCCACCAATAAGTTTATCACCGCGCTGGCCAAAACACCCGAAATCGGGGCCGCCTTCACCACCTTCGACCCGAACTTCCCGCAGTACCTCATCCACGTGGATCAGGAAATGGCGGCCAAGCGCGGCGTGACCGTGGACCGGGCCATGAGCACCCTGCAGACGCTGCTGGGCTCGTACTACGCCTCCAACTTCATCCGCTTCGGGCAGATGTACAAGGTGATGGTGCAGGCCGCGCCGAACTACCGCGCCGCGCCCGAGGACGTGCTCAAGCTCTACGTGAAGAACGACCGGGGCGAGATGGTGCCGTACTCCACCTTCCTCACGATGGAGCGCGTGTACGGCCCTGAGCAGCTGACTCGCTACAACATGTACACCTCGGCCATGCTCAACGGCGACGCGGCCCCGGGCTTCTCCTCCGGCGAGGCCATTGCCGCCGCCGAGCGCGTGGCCAAGCAGGAGCTGCCGCGCGGCTTCAGCTACGAGTGGTCGGGCATGACGCGGGAGCAGATTCTGTCGGGCAACCAGGCGGTGTACGTGTTCCTGATGGTTATCGTGTTTGTGTACCTGCTGCTGGCGGCCCAGTACGAAAGCTTCCTGCTGCCGCTGCCGGTGCTGCTGTCGTTGCCGGTGGGCGTGTTCGGGGCTTTCCTCTCGCTGAAGCTGCTGGGGCTGGAAAACAACATCTACGCCCAGGTGGCGCTGGTGATGCTCATCGGCTTGCTCGGTAAAAACGCCATCCTCATCATCGAAGTGGCCAACCAGCGGCGCCAGCAGGGCGCCTCGGTGCTCGACGCGGCCGTGGAAGGCGCGGTGTCCCGCCTGCGGCCTATCCTGATGACCTCTTTCGCCTTCATTGCTGGCCTGGTTCCGCTCTGCATTGCCTCCGGCGCCGGCGCGCTGGGCAACCGCAGCATCGGTACCGCCGCGGCGGGCGGTATGCTCATCGGCACCTTGTTCGGCGTGGTCATCATCCCCGGCCTGTACGTGCTCTTCGCCTCGCTGAGCAAGCCCGTGACGGAGGACGACGAGGAAGCCGAAGAAGCGGCCGTGGTGCGTCGCCTCGAACCGAAACATGCCTAATCCAGCTCATTCATACGACCTGGCTCGTCCGGCCAGACCGCAGGAAGGCGTCAGCCACGCATCCTTGCCGCCTTCAATTGAGGGTTACGGTTGGGGAACCGCCAGCAAACGAAGCGGCGGGGATGTTTGGCTGACGCCTTCCTACGGTTTAGCCCGTGTCGGTCAGATACTAACCTTTTCGCTTGCCCAGCCGATGCGCCGCAACCATTGCTCGGGCGGACACGGGCGCAAGCCCGCGCTACAGCTGCCTGCCATGTCCCGCTTACGAAGTCATATAGCCTTAGCCCTTCTGACCCTCGGCCTGCTCGGCGGCTGCAAAGTCACCGAGCCGGAGCCGCCGCGCGTCAGCGCCAGCGTGCCTGCGGCCTTTGGCCCCGCGGCCGCCGCCGATTCGACCAGCATTGCCGACAAGCCCTGGCGCGAGTTTTTCAACGACCGGCAGCTGGTCGGCCTTATCGACACCGCCCTGCAGAACAACCTCGACCTGCAAATAGCCGTGCAGCGCGTGGAGCAGGCCCGCGCCGTCCTCATCGGCGCCCGCGGCGCGCTGCTGCCCTCGGTCAACGGCGTAGCCGCCGCCGGCGTGGACCGTTGGGGCGACTACACCCTGAACGGCGTCGGCAACTACGACACCAACCTCTCGCCCAACATCGACCGGCAGCAGCGCATTCCGACGCCCGTCACGCCCGATTTCTTCCTCGGGCTGCGCAGCTCCTGGGAAATCGATGTGTGGGGCAAGCTGCGCCAGCGCCGCCGCGCCGCCGCCACCCGCCTGCTGGCTACTGATCAGGGCCGGCGCGTGGTGGTGACCTCGCTGGTGGCCCAGGTGGCCAGCCTGTACTACGAGCTGCTGGCCCTCGACGGCGAGCTGGACGTGCTGGCCCGCAACGCCGACTACCAGCAGCGGGCCCTGGAAATCATTCAGGTGCAGAAGCGCGCCGGCCGGGCCACCGAACTGGCCGTGCAGCAGTTTGCTGCCCAGCTACTGCGCACCCAGGGGCTGGAGCAGCAGGTGCGGCAGCGCATCGTGGAGCGCGAAAACCAGCTTAACCAGCTGCTCGGCCGCTACCCGCAGCGCGTGGCCCGTGGGGCGGCCATCCGCCAGCAAGCCCTGCCTGATACCGTGGCCGCCGGGGTGCCCGCCCGCGCCCTGCTGCGCCGCCCCGATGTGCGCCAGGCCGAGCTGGAGCTAGCCGCCACTCACGCCGACGTATCGGCCGCCCGGGCTGCCTTTCTGCCCTCGCTCACCATCACGCCCTACGTGGGCCTGAATGCCTACAGCGGCTCCCTGCTGTTCCGGCCCGAGTCGATAGCCTTCGGGGTGCTGGGTGGGCTGGCCGCGCCGGTGGTCAACCGCGCCCCGCTCAAAGCCGATTACCAGCGTGCCACCGCCGCCGACCGCGAAGCCTTCTTCGGGTACCAAAAGGCCCTGCAAACAGGCTTCCGTGAGGTGCATACCAATCTGCGCGGCCTGGCTCACTACCGCCGCGCCTACGCCCTGAAGCAGCAGGAGGCCGCCTCGCTCACCCGCGCCGTGGAAGCTGCCCGCGACCTGTACGTGGCCAACCGCGCCAACTACCTGGAAGTCATCACCGCCCAGCGCAGCGTGCTAGACGCCGAGCTGGAAGCTACCCAGCTGCGCCGCGACCAGTTCCTGCTGCTCATCGACCTGTACCGGGCCCTGGGCGGCGGCTGGGAAGCGGCTCCGGTAACCCCTTAAGTCTGACTCCTTTTTCCGAAAGGAAGCCGCCCGGCTTCCTTTCGTCTTTTACGCATGAACCGAGAAGAACTGACCCAAGCCGGCTTTTTTCCTGCCGACTGGATTCCCAGCGGCACCCGCTACCTGCACGGCGAGCTGCTGGTGCGCATGACCAGGCGCGGCAGCCTGCGCTTGTTTATTCCCGAGGGCGGGAACGAGGTGGAGCTGTCGTCGGGCAGCCTGTTCGAGCACGTGGTGCACTACATCGGCACGCTGGAAGGCCTGACGGCCATGCTGGTGCAACTGCTGTAGCGGGTAAGCCCCCATCAGCTTGAGCGCGCCTCACATGTGCATGTGATGGGGGGGCATCAGCTCCGGGACGCGCATACCTTTACCGGCGCCGAACGAGTATTACTCCAACCCCGGAAAAGCATGCACCCGTTTCTACTACCGGCCCGCCTGGGCTGGACAATGCTGGGAGCGGCCGCGCTGTGGCTGCCGGCCTGCACCGCCACCAAACACTCGGCCGCTACGGTGCCGCACCCGCCCGCCGATGCCGCCCTGTACCGCACCATTGCCCGGCAGGACAGCCTGCTGTTTGTGGCCTTCAACCGCCACGACGCCACGGCCATGCAGGCCTTCTTCGCCGATGACCTGGAGTTCTACCACGACCGGGGCGGACTGCAGAGTTTTCAGCAGACCATGGATGGCTTCCGGGGCTTGTTTGAGAACAACAAAACCACCGGCCTGAACCGGCAGCTGGTGCCCGGCACGCTGGAAGTGTACCCCATCAAGGGCTACGGGGCCGTGGAAACCTATCAGCACCGCTTCTGCCACCAGGAAAACGGCAAGGACGACTGCGGTACCTTCAAAAACCTGATGATGTGGCGTCTGCGCGACGGGCAGTGGAAAATCACCCGCGTGGTGAGCTACGACCATTAGCGCCCGGCACACCGTACCGCGCTACCGGCCCGTAAAATCGGACAGTACCTGCAGGCACACCGGCGCCGGGGCTGTGGCCGAGAAGCCCGTGGGCGTCAGCCGGCCGGTCTTTGCATCGACGCGGTAGCTGAAGATGTTGTCGGAGTTCTGGTTAGCCACCAGCAGCAGGCGGCCATCGGGCGAGAGGGTGAAGTTGCGCGGCGTCTTGCCTTGGGTGCCCACGTGCTGCACCAGCGTCAGGCGGCCCGTGCCCGCATCCACCGCAAACACCACGATGCTGTCGTGGCCGCGGTTGGAGCCGTACACGAAGCGCCCGTCCGGCGAGGTGTGCACGTCGGCGCAGGAGTTCGGGTCGCTGAAGTCGGCCGGCAGCGTGGGCAGCGTGTGTACCTCCGCGAAAGTGCCCGCCGCGGCGTTGTAGTCGAGGGCCGTGAGGGTGGAGTTCAGCTCGTTGATGACGTAGGCCCAGCGCCCGTTGGGGTGAAAGGCCAGGTGGCGCGGCCCGGCGCCGGGCTGGGCGCGGAAGGCCGTCTGGGGTGGCAGCTGCAGCACCGTAGTACTACCCGTCAGTCGGTAGCTCAGAATTTGGTCGTTGCCCAGGTCCACTGCCAGGGCATAGCGGCCGGCTGGGTCCGGGAATACGCAGTGGGCGTGGGCCTTGTCCTGGTTTTTGTGCGGTCCGCTGCCCTGGTGCTGGTCTACCGCGGCGGCCGGTCCCAGCCGGCCATCGGCCTGCACTGGCAGCGCGCTGATGGTACCGCCAAAGTAATTGGCCACCAGCGCCGCGCGGCCATCGGGCGTAAGGCTGATGTAGCACGGCCCCACACCCTCGGAGGGTTGCTCGTTGAGCAGCGTCAGCTCGCCGCTGCGCGGGTCGACGGCAAAGGCGCGCACGGCCCCGGTGCTGCGTCCCTGAAAGTCAGTGCTGGCATTGATGGCGTACAGGTGTCGGCGGTCGGGGCTGATGGTCAGGAAGCCCGGCTTAACGCCTCCGCCGAAGCCGGCCACGCGGGTCATTTCACCGGTGCGGGCGTTCAGGCGGTAGAGAAAGATGTTGTCCTGCTCGGCGGGGCCGTAGGTACCCACGTACAGCAAATAATCAACCGCCGCAGTGCCGCGGCCCGCCACGCAGCCAGCTAGTAGTGGCCCCGCGGCCAGCAGTGCCGCACGTTGCAGAAAGGCCCGACGGGTCCAGGAGGGGTTCAGATTCATCAGTGCAGTGGCGGGCTTTGTTAGACCTTAGAGTGTGCGCCGCAAAGTAAGCAGCCCGTCTGCTCTCGGAGCGGGTACTACTACAAAGCCAGGATCAGGCTGGGGCCGCCAAGCCAGCACGTCTGAGCTTGTCGACCCGCAGGCAGGCGCACGTGAAGCCTCCCTACCGCTTCGCAAGGCCGTCATGTCGAGCTTGTCGAGACATCTCGCTCGGGGACTATTCTTCTCGTTGCACGATGCAGTTACCATCCATCAAAGGTGTTTAAGAACCGTCCTCCTGAGCGCAGCGAAGGACCTTGCTACGTCCGCACGCTTCGCTCAGGTGTGATAAGGTCCTTCGCTGCGCTCAGGAGGACAGACCACTTCCAATAAGCAGACTTCCCAAATAGCTTCATCATCAGCACGCGAGATGTCTCGACAAGCTCGACATGACGTTCTTTCCGGGCTATGCAGATGAAGTAGGAGAGATACTTGGCTTGCGCCTGCCTGGGGGCGAGTGCGCGGACGCCAGATGGAGCAAGACCTTCAGAGAGCCTTCAATGACTTTCAGATGAAAATCCTAGCAGGGCGCGCCGAAATCGGGTGAGCCATCGGGGTGCCAGCCGAAGGGCTTGTAGCGGATCTGGCGGGCCCAGCCGGCTTGGCTGCGCCGGGCAGCGTGATAGATGATGTAATCCTGGTCAGCGAGCTGCACAAAAGAGCCGTGGCCCGGTCCGAAAATCGTGTCGGTTTTGGCAAACACCGGCTGCGGCTCCTTGCGCCAGTTGGCCGCGTCGAGCGGGTCGCCACCGAGGTAGGTGAGCTGGCCCAGGCAGTAGTCGTCGGTCCAGCTGCCGCTGGCGGAGTAGATGATGAAGGTGCGCCCGTCGCGCTGCAGCACCTGCGGGCCCTCGTTGACGTGCGGGTAGCCGTGCTTTTCCCACGCGTATTCGGGCCGGGCAATGCACACCCGGTCGGAGGCAATGGTCCACGGGTTGCTCATCCGGGCGAGGTACAGGTTCTGGCTCACGTTGTCGAAACCTTCCCAGCCCGACCACACAAAGTACCGCTCCGTGCCCAGGGTGAGCACCGTCCCGTCGATGGCCCAACGGTCCGTGGGCACTTCGAGCCGGCCCATAAACTCATACTCGCCCTGCGCGTCGGTGGTGCGGCTGCGCAGGCAGTACAGGCGTTCCTCGCCGAGGCGGGCGTGGTAGAGGGCAAAGTACACGTACCAGCGGCCGTCGAGCCACTGCAGCTCGGGCGCCCAGATTTCCACGAATTCCGGCGTGGGCTTGGCCGGATTCGGCCAGATGGGCACCAGTTCGGCCGTCGCCATGTCGCGTAGCTCGCCAAAGCGGCTCACCAGGATGCGGCGCTTCTCGCGGTCCACGGTGCAGTAGTACAGCTGCTCGTCGCGGGCCACCACCCACGGGTCTTCGCCGTCGGGCACCAGCACGTGCGCCTGGTCGCCGCTGGGTGGCAGCGCCCGGGCCCGCGCCGTCAGCTCATTGATTTCGGCTACCGTCATCGGGGCCAGCTGTGCCTCCTGGTAGATGTGGTCGTCGGGGGTGTGCATGGACTGGCGGAAGCGGGTGATGAGTACTAAGGTTGAGAAGGTATACTTCCTAACACGTCTTGTCATCCTGAGCAAAGTGAAGGACCTTCTCACGCAGTACGAGCCATTGTTGCGTTGGCCGTTCGCACGTTAGAAGGTCCTCCGGCTGCGCCTCAGGATGACGGGTGATTAGCCTTTTACGCCTCGCCCATCATCAGTCCCTCAATGGTGTGAGCCTGTACGATGGGCTCCAGCTTATCGACGAGGCGGCAGGTCAGGTGCTGCTTCAGGCTCTCGGGCAGGGTGGCGTAGAAGCGGTGGGTAATCTGCAGGTCGTGGCGCTCGGCGTTGTTGGCCGTGGGTGCGTCCACGCCGAGCACCAGCGCGGGGCGGGGCCGGTCGGAGTAGTTGGCCGTGCCGCGGTGAATGGTCAGGGCCGAGCGGGCTGAAATGTCGCCCATCTGCGGCATTTTGCGCTGGGCGCGCGCCTCGTAGCGCGGGCTCAGGCTCTTGGGCGGAAACATGCCGTGCTCGAAACCCTCGGGCAAATCCCACTGCGTGCCCACCGCAATTTCAAACGGCCCCATGTCCTCGGTCACGTCGACGGTGGTCAGGTTGAAGGCCAGGGAGTTGAGTCGGCGGCCGAGGATGGTGTCCTCGGGGGCAGGAAAGTCGCGGTGCCAGGGCTGGGGCACGGCGCCGGGGTTGGGCACGTCGAAGCCGATTTCCACGATTTTGTAGTCGGGCCCGAGCACGGCCTCGCTCACGGCGTGCACCCAGGGGTGCGTGGCCAGCTCCACGAAGCCGCGGATGTTCTCCGGGTGAATCTCTACGTAGTGCCGCTTAGGCCCGCGGCCGATGGCGCCGCCGGGGCGCCGCAGGGCCTCGTCGTAGAGGCGCATAACGTCTTCGCCGAGCTGCCGGGCCCACTCGCGGCTGAAGGCGCCCTTGAGGCCGATAATGCCCTCGCCGTAAAGGGCGCCCATGATCTGGGCCACGTCGTAGGTGGAGGAGGTGAGGGCGGTTGGCTGCGCAGTTTCCATGTTGCTCCGGGGTTGGGTGGGGCGCCCGCGGCTGATGAAGCCGCGCCCCTCGGCGCCGCCCCATTCGGCCGCAACCCGCTCTCTAACGGATTTTTGGCGCCCAGGGTGGCCGTCAGGACCTTTGTTCTGCCACCGCAAAGCCCTACGGATGAGCTGTCAGCAGCAGGTGCCGGGCCAAAGCTAGCCTAGGTGGCGGGGTTGGCCGGGTACAGCGGCACGACGCGCCCGGAGGCCGACGCGCCGGCGTCGGCCTTGGTTTCCGTCACCTGCCATTGGTAAAATCCCAGCGCCAGCAGCGCAATGCCAGCCAGCGAAATAAACCCGACCTGGTAGCCGTAGTGCTTCACCACGAAGCCCGCCGCGACATTGCTCAGGGCCACCGCCAGCCCGATGGCCGAATACACCGTGCCCTGCAGCAGGTTGAAGCGCCCAGTGCCCTGGCTCAGGTCGGCCATCATCAGAATGCTGACCACCCCGAAAATGCCCGCCCCGATGCCGTCGAGCAGCTGCACGCCCGTCAGCACGTAGGGATTGTCGATGAAGGCGAAAAGCAGCGCCCGTACCGGCAGCAGCAGAAAGGCCAGCAGCAGCACGCGCTTGCGGCCCTGCTCGGCGGCGCGCCCCGAAAAGGAAGCCACGAACACCATCACGCCCTGCGCAATGATGATGGCGGCCGAGAGGTACAGGGAGGAATTTTGCTTGTCCACCAGCCCCATTTTCTGGCCTACCAGCGGAAGCAGCGCGGCGTTGGCCAGGTGAAACAGCGCCATGGCCACGGTAAACATGAGGATGTCGCGATTGGCAAACAGCTCCTTCAGGCCCGCCGCGCTGGCGCCCTGCTCGCTGGCCACGGCGCCGCGGGCCAGTTCGTGGTCGATGTCTCGCTCGCGGATAAGCAACACCGCCGCTACCAGCAACAGGCACTGCACGATGGAAAAGTAAAAAATAGCCTCGTAGGACACGTAGCGCCCGAGCAGCCCGGCAATGATGGCCGCCAGCATGTTGCCCAGGTGATTGAAGCTCTCGTTGCGCCCGATGCGCCGGGCCAGCGCCGCGTGCCCCACAATGCCCAGCGTAATGGCCGCCACGCACGGCGCGTACACCGACTGCGTGAGCCCCACCACCAGTTGGGAGAGCAGAACGGGGTAAAACCCTGTGCCCAGAATCACCGCCAGGCAGCACCCCGCAATAATGATGGATGCAGCCATGAGTAGCAGACGTTTGTAGCGGGTGCGGTCGATGAAGGCGCCGGCCGGGGGCTGCGCCAGAATGCCCACCAGCCCCGGCGCGGCAATGACCAGGCCGATGGCGTCGGGCTCCCAGTCGCGCACGGTGAGCAGAAAGACGGATAGATACACGCCAACGCCGTCGCGCACATCGGCCATGAGCAGGCTAACCCAGTCCAGGCCCCGCACGCTACGCGTTGATGCTTTCATATCTCCCTCGTTTGTATTGCCCGTCGCCAAGCGGAATTCTCCTTGAACGGGGCAAGGAGGATTAGGATAAAGCCGGGGTTGGAGCCGCGTATCCCCTTAATCCCGACGGGTAGAATTGAACTGTCGAGGGCGAAATGGCTGCCTGGCGCTGCGGATTAATTCCTGAGGAGCATGCCGACGTCAGTGATTAGAAGGTAGCTGTCTACCCGTAGGTATAAAGGCAATGTGCTGACATTTAGTGTAATGTATTATTCGGTATATTGGTTTGAAGTGCCAGCTTCTCGATCTGTGCCCAGCGGCCACCTTCCCAACCGCTCATTCCCGTTTCCTGCCATGCACCGCCGCGCTTTTCTGCAGACCTCCCTTACGGGGCTGCCCCTGTGGGCCGGCCCGAGCGCCGCGTCCCCCGCGGCCCGTACCGACAAAGGCTTCAAGGCCAGTGCCGGCGAAGGACGTTACCACGGCCATATTCGGCTTAAGGGCGTCAACCAGAACATTCTCGACGTGAAAGTGTCGGGCAAGGACACCAACGGCGACCTGGCCATCTTCGAGCAAACCAGCCTTTCGCCGGGCCGTGGCACGCCCCTGCACGTGCACCTGGGCCAGGACGAAGTTTTCTACGTGCTCGACGGCGAGTACGCCTTTCTGGTCGGCGAGGACAAGCACCGCCTCAAAACCGGCGACGCCATTTTCCTGCCGCGCCACGTGCCCCACGCCTGGACGCAGGTCAGTGCGCGCGGCCACATGCTGGTGACCCTGCAGCCGGCCGGCAAGCTGGAAGAATTTTTCGTGGCCATGGCCGCGCTCAAGGCCGAGCCCAGCCCGCAGGAAATAGCGCAGCTATTTGCCGCCCACGACATGAAAGTGGTGGGGCCGCCACTGAAGGTGGAGTAGCGTGGGTGCAGGCACCAGAACGGCTGCCTCGGTTCGGTAATCCCGGCAGTAACAAACGGATAATCAATGCAGTAAACCTAGTGTACTTAGCGTTGATACGGCCATGAATGTACTGAAACGACTATTGCCCGGAGGGCTGGCCCTGTTGCTGCCGCTGGTGGGTTGCTCCGTGTTCAATTCCGGCTCCGATACGGGTGCCTCGTCCACATCGGGCTCCATGATTAGCGGCGACGCGCAGCAGGTCGAAACGCTGCGCAGCGAAATCCGGGACCAGGAGCGCGTGACGGAAGAAGCCAAGCTGCGAGCCAAAAGTGAGCAGGAACGCCTCGAAGCCAAAAAGCACCAGCTCAAGGCTGCCGAGCGGGAAATGAAAGCCAATCAGCTCCGAAGCGGAAGCTGACGCTACGCGCGGCTCCCTTACTGGCTGACGGATGCAAACGCATGGCGCCCGCGCCGGGCCGGCGCGCGGTTGCGGCCCGAATAAGCGCTGGCCCGATGGTACTTGTGGCGCGGCCAAGCCGGAACTTTACTTTAGCTATAGAAGCCAATCAGCAGCCGATTACGTAGGGCAGATTTGAGTTTCTTTCGGGCCGAATCCCACCTATGGAATACACCGCCACCGACTTCTGGCACTGGTTTGCCGACAATAGCAGCGCCTACTTGTTTGTAAACCAGGTAGCCGAGCCGGAGCGGGAACGGCTGTTTGCGCTGCTGATCGAGCAATTACACCGCTATTGCGCCCATCTGTGGTTTGAAATCGGCGGGCACCCCGACGAAAATCAGGAGCTTATTATCACGGCCGAGGGCGACATCAACTACTTCGGCAAAGTCACGGAGCTGGTGGCGCAGGCGCCCGCGCTGGCCCAGTGGAAGTTCGTTGCCTTTAAGCCACCCATGGGCGCCGATTTCAGCGTGCGCTTCGCCGACGTGGAGCTAACCCCCGCCAACATGTGGTTTCTGCCGCTCAGCCGCGACGACAGCGCGGCCCTGATTGGCCTGCGCGTGGGCGTCCGCAATTACGAGCAGGTGAAAGACAGCGAATGGCTGGACTCCACCCTGGCCAAAGTGCTGGATACCCTGCTCGGCGAAGTCTCCTACGCCCTCGATATCGACTACGTGGAGCTGGCGCCCCTGCCCGACGAGCCCGAGGCCGCTGGCATGATGAAGCTGGAAGAGCTGCCCGGCTACGTGGCCTGGCACAAAAAGCAGGATTTTTCGGCGCAGGGCGAGGGGGCTTAGGCCAGCCTATAGACGCGCAGGCTAGCGCCCCGGCGCCCGTAGCGCGGCCCGGACCGGTGCTACGAATGCTGAACGGCGTGCGCGTAAGCTGACTAAGTGCGTCCCGTGGTTGCGGTTTTCCCGGCTACCTTGGGCCGATGATTCCCGCCCATATTACTGCCATCCTGGACGCCTGGGCGGCGCAACCGGCGTTGCTCCGCGAAGCCAACTTCGCCTACCGGGCCGAGGTGCTGGAGGAGCTGGAGGTGCACGTGCTCGACCGGCTCGACGACCTGCTGGCGGCTCGGCCCTCACCGGCCCTGAGCCAGCTCCGGAGCCGCGCCCTGGCGCTGCAGGCCCGCCTGGAAGCCGCCGATCAGCAGCTGTTTGCCCGCTTCCGGGCCGATATCCGGGCGGGCCGCTGCCGACAGGACCGCCTCCGGGCACTCCTAATGGCTTATGCAGCGCCGGCTGCCACTAGCCCCGGCACAGCCGCTACCAGTTACGACAGCCTCGACACCCTGACCAACGGCCTGTTTATCGAGCCCACGCAGCCGCTGGAAGCCCAGGACCGGGAGCCGGAAATGGTATACTACCAAAAAACGCCCGCCCGCATCATCCTGGAGCTGGCCGCGCGGCTCGCACCGTCGGATGTGTTCTACGACCTCGGCAGCGGCCTGGGTCAGGTGCCGTTGCTGGTGCACCTGCTGAGCGGCGCCAGGGCCCGCGGCATCGAAATCGAGCCCGCGTACTGCCGCTACGCCCAAGCCTGCGCCGGTGCCCTGAACCTGCCCGAGGTGCAGTTCCGTTGCGCTGACGCGCGCACCGCCGACTACGCCGACGGCACCGCGTTCTACCTGTTCACGCCGTTTACCGGCAGCATCATGGCGCAGGTACTGGCGCGGCTGCGGCAGCTGGCGCAGCGCCGGCCATTGCGGCTTTTTTCCTACGGCCCCAGCACCGGGGCACTGGAGCAGCAAGCGTGGCTGCGGCGGCCCGAGGCAGGGGAAAGGCACCTGTACCAGCTGGCAGAGTTTCATAGCGGCTGATTAGGTAGTAAACTGCCTGCCAATCGGAGGGCGTGGCCCGGGCATTCTGGCATTTCTATGACGAGAATATTACAGCGACTATTCACCGGCCTACTCATCGTGCTTCTGCTTGGGGGTATTGGCAACATTATCCTCGGTGTGCCGGCTGATTTAGCCGATAGATCTGTAACGGAGGACTGGGGCGGGGTCAGCGACGCATTGCTGTTGCGCGAAAGAGTAGAAGCCACTCTGTGGTTGCTGCCGTGGGCGGCGCTGTTGGGCGTTACCGTCTGGTCCATCCGTTACCAGCGCCCGGTGCTGTTCTATTGGGCGTTGCTGGTTGGATTGTCGCTGCTGCAGGTGCTACCCTTGATGGCCGTGGTGGCCGGACGTGGTACCGAGCCCGTTTGGCTATATCGTTTCATCGTGGGTATGTTCGGCCTGTTGCTGCTGGGGCAGCTTACGGCCGTCTGGCAGCTCATCCGGCTTTACCGGCGTGGGGCGTCATAGTGCACGGCCCGCACGTGCAGCTCTGGGTGTTGACCAAGTAGAATCGATACTTGCGTTGCTATTTTGGCTGGGGCCGATGCGGTAACAACTATTTAACGGCTTACCCAAAAGCACCGGCAGGAGTACCCACCAACAAATACAGCGGCAATGGAAACGAACAGCAACGAGCCAAGGGCAACCGAGCCCCACCGCGACCTGAACGCGCAGCCGTTCTATCACGGCACCAAGGCCCAACTGCAGCCGGGCGACCTGATCGAGCCCGGCTTCAACTCTAACTACGGCCAGCGCAAGAAGGCATCCTACGTTTACCTAACCGCCACCCTGGACGCCGCTACCTGGGGCGCCGAACTGGCCGTGGGCGAGGGGCGCGGCCGTATATACCTCGTTGAGCCAACCGGTCCGATAGAGGACGACCCCAACCTAACGGACAAGAAGTTTCCCGGCAATCCGACTAAATCCTACCGTACCCAGCACCCGCTACGGGTTACCGGTGAAGTGGCCGATTGGCAAGGACATTCCCCTGAGCAACTCAACGCCATGCAGGAGCACCTAGAGCGCCTGAAGCAACAGGGTATTGAGGCCATTGAGGATTGAGTAGGAAAAGAGGCAATGCCCCGCCGCTGCCCGGGCCGCTGGGGAGTCTTGAAGCAGCTTCTTACCTCAATTAGATACAACCGATGGGAATTTTTAACCGCGTATTCTTTGAAGAGGAGGAGAACGATAAAATACCGTTTTCGGAGTCGAAGCTAACTGCAGTGCAGTTCAGAAATAAGACGGGGAAACCTATGGTTTGAGCCAACCTGCGTTGAAGTTATTCTGGATGCTGAAACAGAGTACATGTTGGTATCAAGGGATGATACTTACGCTATTGAATTCGAAGAAGACACAGTGGTAGTCTTTCAGCAGTACACGTTTGCTATGCAGTTGTATAAGCGGGCAATAGTCAAAGAAGGGGAGAAGACCGAATGGGTATTAGAGGAAGATTATTCTTGAGGTAAGCAATACCACCTTCCTACCTTGTCAGCGTCAACGCCACCCCACGATTGAAGCTGATGCTCCGCCCGCTCCACCTCGCCGCCCTACTTCTCGCCACCATCCCGACCTTCGCCCAGAAGCAGCCGCCTAAAGCGACCAAACCCGCCGAAAACCTCACCCAGTACGCCAAGCCCATCGTAGGCACGGCCAAGATGGGGCACACGTTTCCGGGCGCCACCGTGCCCTTCGGCATGGTGCAGCTCTCGCCCGATACCGACACGCTCAGCTACGAGCAGGACGGCAAGTACAACCCCGACGTGTACAAGTACTGCGCCGGCTACCAGTACCAGGACCCGACCATCGTCGGCTTCAGCCACACCCACTTCAGCGGCACCGGTCACTCCGACCTCGGCGACTTCCTGCTGATGCCTACCGCCGGCCCGCTGCAGCTCAACCCCGGCACCGCCCAGCAGCCCGAGCGCGGCTACCGCTCCCGCTTCAGCCACGATACCGAGGTGGCCGAGCCCGGCTACTACCGCGTGAAGCTGGAGGACCACGGCATCCTGGCCGAAATGACGGCCACCAACCGGGTGGGCATGCACCAGTACACCTTCCCGCAGGCCACCGACCAGACCCACCTCATCCTGGACTTGATGCACGGCATCTACAACTACCCGGATAAAAACGTGTGGACCTTCGTGCGGGTGGAAAACGACACGCTCGTCACCGGCTACCGGCAGACCAACGGCTGGGCCCGCACCCGCACGGTGTACTTCGCCATGTCATTCTCGCGGCCCTTCACCGACTACGGCAGCCGCAACTACGCCAAAAAACAGGCCTACCGCGGCTTCTGGGGCAAGTTCGACCAGACCAAGAACTTCCCCGACCTGGCCGGCGAACAGCTGCGGATGTACTTCAACTTCAAGACGGCTACGGCAGGGGAGAAGGTGAAGGTCAAATTTGCCCTCTCGCCCGTGAGCACCGCCGGCGCCCTGCAAAACCTGCGCACCGAAGCCCCCGGCTGGGACTTCGACCGCGTGAAGGCCCAGGCCCAGCAGCTCTGGCAGCAGGAGCTGAGTAAGGTGGTCGTGGAGTCGCCGAAGCGCGTGGACAAGGAGAACTTCTACACCGCCATGTACCACGCCTTCCTGAGCCCGACCACCTACATGGACGCCGACGGCCAGTACCGCGGCCTCGACCAAAACAACCACCGGGCGGACGGCTTCACCAACTACACCACCTTCTCGCTCTGGGACACCTACCGCGCCCTGCACCCGCTCTTCAACGTGCTGCAGCCCCGGCGTAATGCCGACATGGTGCAGAGTATGCTGGCCCATTTCGACCAGAGCGCCGAGCACATGCTGCCCATCTGGAGCCACTACGCCAACGAAAACTGGTGCATGATCGGCTACCACTCGGTGCCCGTGGTGGCCGACGCCGTGCTGAAAGGCAACGCCCCCTTCGACGCCAACAAAGCCCTCGACGCCTGCGTGACCACCGCCCGCACCCAGCGCTACGACGGCATCGGCTACTACATGCAGCTGGGCTACGTGCCCGAGGACAAAAGCGGCTCCTCCGTCTCCAAAACCCTCGAATACACCTACGACGACTGGTGCATCGCCCAGATGGCCCAGAAGCTCAATCGGCCGGACATCTACCAGGAATTCAGCAAGCGCGCCCAGAACTGGCAGAACGTGTACGACCAGCGCATCGGCTTCATGCGCCCGCGCCTGGCCGACGGCTCCTTCCGCCCGAATTTCGACGTGCTGAGCACCCACAACCAGGGCTTCATCGAGGGCAACGCCTGGAACTACAGCCTCTACGTGCCCCAGGACCCGGCCGCGCTCATTGCCAAGATGGGCGGCAACCGCCGCTTCACCGAGCACCTCGACTCGCTGTTCACCATGCACCTGCCCGATAAGTTCTTCGCCGAAACCGAGGACATCACCCGCGAAGGCATCATCGGCAACTACGTGCACGGCAACGAGCCCGCCCACCACGTGGCCTACCTATACAACTGGACCGACCAACCGTGGAAGACGCAGGCCCGCGTGCGCATGATCCTGCCCAAGATGTACCGCCCCACCCCCGACGGCCTCGGCGGCAACGACGACTGCGGGCAGATGTCGGCCTGGTACATCTTCTCTGCCCTGGGCTTCTACCCCGTCGCGCCCGGCTCCCCGGAATACGCCCTGGGCAGCCCCGCCGTGCACGGCGCCACGCTCAACCTGGAGAACGGCAAAACCTTCCGCATCACGGTGAAAAACCAGAGCGACAAAAACGTCTACGTGAAGGAAGCCCGCCTCAATGGCCAGAAACTCGCCCGGCCCTTCCTGGCGCACCAGGATATTGTGAACGGCGGGGAGTTGGTGTTTTCGATGGCCGCGCGGCCGTGAATTGAGTCAGTTTGAAAAAGAATCAAAAGTATGCATCTGCCAAGCCTATCTCAAACGATGTCCGCCCAAACGTTACTCTCTTCAGCTATTAGAAATGTAGAGGGCCACTACCACACATTTGCAGGGATGAATAGCATATTCGAAGAAGCAGAGCGAGTTTATGCTTATGAGTTATATCATCAGTTGCGTTGCCTGACCAGTAAGGGTGATATATATTCTGCTTTTAGAATTGATGGTGAGATTAATAAAGCACTTATCGATCAGATAGAGAATTATGGGCTTGTTGAAAGCCATGAGCTTCCACGTAGAAGTTTTTGTCCAGATATAGTTATGCATAGAGCGCAAAATACTCGCGAAGAGTCTGGGCAATTTTTGATAATTGAGATGAAGCGGAATCATGGTTTGAGTCAAAGAAAGATTCAGATAGATATACTTAAATTACTTCATTATATTAAAAGTTTAAATTTTCAATTAGGGGCATTTGTGGTTTTTAATGTAATCAATGCAGAGGAATGTAAGAATAGTATAGTCAATGCTATGCAACATATTCAGGGTGTGCCCATTACTTTTGCAAGTAAACTATGGGTATATCTAACCAATACCAATAACGAAATCCATGAAGAATTTACACTGCATAGCATAATACCACCCCATCTGGTGCGCGTTTAGCGCAGCGTAACTCGTGACCAGCCCTGACGTAGACGCGGCGCCTCCACTGCCGCCCCGGCGGCAAGCCGGTACCGCGCTATACGAGCGAGTAAAAAGCGGACATCGGAAGAGGCACAAGTTACGCGGCACGAAACGCGCCGCAGATGACGGAATACCCGCAAAACCTGGCAAACGCCACCACATCTGTGCCGGGGCACCCTAGAAACTTCGGGTGCTCCGGCACGGGTGTTCCGAGGCACCGTAGAAAGTTGGGGTGGGCCGGAACACCTGTGCCGGGGCGCCCGAGAAACCCCGGGTGCGCCGCCGCGTTGGTAGCCACTACCAAAGACTGCCACTGCCCATGCCCCTCGACTTCACCGCCCTGGCCGCGCAGATTACCCAAGCCACCCAGGCCGCCTTCCTGGAAATGCTAAGCCAGCACCGCGCCGAGGGTATTTACGCCTTTGCCCTCTACAGCGACGAAGGCGCCATGACCGTGTGCCCGGCCACCAACACCCTGGTCCACCTGGCCCAGCAGCCCGCCGACGAAGCCGCCTACTACAAGTTCGAGCCGGCCGAGTGGAAATACGAGATGATGGGCGCCGACGAGCAGTTCAACGCCATCTGCTACCAGCTGCGCGCCGCCCTGGATGAGCTGCCCGAGGACGACGACGCGGCGTTCGAGGCGTTTCGGGAGCAGCTCTACGCCACCTGCGTGCAGGTCCTGGACGACTTGCACCGGGCGCGGTTTTTCCAGCAAGCGGCCGGCCGCGAGGTGTTCCTGATGTTTAGCGTGTCGGAGGACGACCCGGACCCGGCCGCCACGGCGCGCATGATCAGCCAGCTCAACGACAACGCCTACCGCGACGAGTACTTGGCCTGGCTGCGCACCTGGGCGGTGGAATAGCCGGATGAAGGACTTCTTTCGTAGCTGCGCGAAAAACAGTGCGGCAAATATGGCTGCGTGAAGGGGCCCGCCTCAACAGAGAGGTCCTTACCTGCGACTTCGCGCCTACGATGGTGGTGCGGACTTGAAAGCGTAGCATTTGAACACAGCCAGCTTTACCCTTGGGGCTGCGTGGCTTTGCGCAGGCGCAGTGCCGAGAGCAGGAAATAGAACGCTCCGAACGCGGAATAGCCGGCCAAATTGGCTACGCCCATGGTAGGGGCGTGGGCCATAACCACAAACGAGACGCCGGCCAGCACCGACTGCCCGCCGCTGAGTATCATGGGCCATTGCCCGCCCAACTGGCGGCGCCGACGCAAGCCGAGCAACAGTTGAATCAGTCCCGTGAGCCCGGCCCACACGCCGTACACGATGAGTGCCGCCGGCACACCGTGGCGCAGGGCCAGTCCCACGGCCAGCGTGGTCACGCCACCTACCACAATGTTCACGTATTGCGGCCATAGTGAACCGCTGCCGCGGTTGGCTCGAATGTCGCCGAAGGTGGCCAGTACGTCCCAGGCCGGATACAGCAGCAGCAAGGCGGCCGTGAGCGTAGGCGAGGATTGGGCAAACAAGACCAGCAGGCTGACCCAAATCAGCGAGAAACCGGCCCGCACGAAGTACAAGGAGCGCAGTGCCTGGGCAGTGTGGACGGGAGCCGGCAGGGGAGGAGTCGAGGAAACAGACATGGTCTTGGAATTGAAGAGAAAAGCAGGTTTGGACGTGGTCTGCCGGCCGGCCTTAACCCCCTTAAGGCCGCTGTGAGGCTAGGGGTGGAGGGGGAGCAGCGGGTGCGTGGGGCAGGAGTTTGGGCGCCGTGGCTAAGGCTTCGCAACTACCACGCAGCCGCTGCGGGCCGGGCAGCCGGCGCTTGTTGCCAGGTAGTGACCAAGGCGTTTAGCGGGGCTTGATGATGGGGCCAAAGGTCCCGGCGCCGGAGGACGCACTTTTTCACCTAGGTTAAAAAGTGCCCGCCGCTTCCCGCAGGAGGCCAGAAAATTAGCTTCCTGCGGGAAGCGCGACGACCCCGGCCACCGGAATGCAGTAGTTTCGCGGGCACCTTTCGCCCGGTTGATTATGCTTACTCCCGACGCTTCGGCGCAGGCGTTGCTGGCCCAGCGGCTGCGCGACTTCGCACACTTATCCGACGACGACCTGCGCCTGGCGGCGCCGGGCTGGACGGCCCGCACCATTGCCAAAAACGAGTTTTTCAACTACCGCAACGCGGTGTGCCGCTCCGTGGGGTTTATCGTCAAGGGCTTGTTTCGGGTATACTATGTGGACCCGGCCACGCAGACGGAGCATACCGTCTTCTTTGTGCCCGAGGGCGCCTTTATCACCTCGCTCAAAAGCTTGCTCACGCAGGAAGCCTGCCCCTACTACATTGCGGCCCTGAAGACGCCGAGCTGCTGGTTATCGGCATCGAGCAGTTGCAGCAGCTCTACGCCCGGGCCCACGGCTGGGAACGGTTTGGCCGCCTGCTGGCCGAGCAGTACCTGGTGTTCCAGCAGGCCAGGGGCGAGGCGCTGCTGTTTCAGAGTGCTGAGCAGCGCTACCTGGCCTTGCTGCAGCAGTTTCCCGGCATCACGCAGCGGGTGCCACTGGGGTACATTGCATCGTACCTGGGCATTCAGGCCCCTTCGCTCAGTCGCATTCGGGCGCAGCTGAGCAAACAGCCCCGTACTCCCGGCTAGCACACGTCGGAGACGCGTGCCGCCCGGCCTTTCCATAGGCCTCTGGCTGGAATAGGTGTAGGTCCGGCAGATTGCCCGCATATGCGCCGCCGGAGCAACCTCAGGCAGCGGAGCGCGTTGCCGCTTCACCCAAAGTCATTTACGCCTCTGCTGAATGCGTTGGCACGTCGTTTTAAGCAGCTTCCGCTGAACCCGCGCCGGGCGGAGCGGTTACCCTGCCAGCGAATAACCACGCATTTTCGCCTGCCCTCATGGAACACCCCCTGGACAACCCGATCTGGAACGCGCTGCTAACCGGCAACCAGCCCCTGGCCATCGGCGACGAGCTGGCCCGCGTATTTCCCCGCGACGTAGGCGCCTTCGCGGGCCTGGCCGGCTATTCGCCCCAGGCCTTTGCCCGCCTGCATGAGCTGGCCCCGGTTGGCGCGCCCACCATCCTGTTCACCGCCGAGCCCATTTCCCTGCCGATGGGCTGGCAGCAGCGCCTGCACCGGGAGTTGCTGCAGCTGGTGTATCCGCACCCGGAGGCCCCCGCGGTGGATAGCCACAACCTCGTGGCCTTGGAGGAGCAGCACATCCCCGCCATGCTGGCCCTCACGGCCCTGACCAGCCCGGGGCCGTTTTTGGACCGCACCATCGTCTTCGGCGGCTACTACGGCGTCTTCCAGGATGGCCAGCTGGTGGCTATGACCGGGCAGCGGCTGCAGCCCTCGCCCTACACCGAAATCAGCGCGGTGTGCACGCACCCGGCGCACCTGGGGCACGGGTACGCCAACCAGCTGGTGCGGCACCAAATAGGCCGTATCCTGGCGGCGGGCCGCACGCCCTTTCTGCACGTCTACGAAGACAATCTGCCGGCTTACCCCTTGTACCTGAAGCTCGGTTTTCAGCTCCGCAAGCGCATGCACGTGTACGTGCTCGAAAAGCAGGTGCCGTAGCCGCAGCGCATCAGCCGGCCTGAGTGCCGCGCTGCATTACCAATCAGCCCGCTGGCGCGCATTGGCGGCGCGGACTTGCCGGCTCGGTGTCTGAAGCATGCCCGCCGCTAACGACCATGAGGCAGATGATTTGCGCCGTTGGCGCGCCCGCGGTAGTATTTTGTGGGTCGGCACTATACCAAATAAGCAACCATGGCCAGCGAAACCGAAAAGCCCGAGTTCTGGGAATCAGCCTTCAGCGTAAAGCAGGAAATGTGGGGCTTTGTGCCCGCCAAGTCCGCCGTTCTGACCAAGGACTTCTTTGTGCAGCAGGCAGTACAGCAAGTCCTGATTCCCGGAATTGGCTACGGACGCAACGCGCAGATTTTCCAAGATGCCGGCATGACAGTGACCGGAATCGAAATATCCCAAACCGCCATCGACCTGGCCCGAAAGCATTACGGCGCTGGCATGACCATCTACCACGGCTCGGTGACGGATATGCCCTTTGACACCCGTCGATACGACGGAATATTCTGCTACGCTCTGATACACTTACTGGACAGCGCTGAACGGGCGAAGCTGATTCAGGACTGCTACCATCAGCTCGCGGAGAATGGCCATATGGTTTTCACGGTCATTTCGAAAGAAGCCGCCACTTACGGGCAAGGCAAATTTCTCAGCAAGGATCGGTATGATCTGTTTGGCGGCGTGAACATGTTCTTTTACGACAGAGAATCAATTCGCGCAGAGTTTGGCGAAGCGGGGCTAATTGACATTGCAGAAGTCGACGAGAACTATCCGTTCTTTTTGGTCAAGTGCCAAAAAACGCAGGACGCCAGGCTGCGGGCATAACTATTGGCTGCCGCGTGAGGCCGTACGCCCCGCCGAACGATACCCCGGCGGCTGCGTACTGTTGGGGTAGTTACACTACGCTCGTTCGGGCCAAGCCGTCATTGGGCCCGGATCAGCATCTGGCATGCACAACCTCGTTTACAGCACCTGGGGGCTGATTCACCTGCTGGCCGCCGTGCTTTCCTTAGTGCTGGGGACGGCGGTGCTGGTGCTGCCCAAGCCAGGCCGGCTCCACCGGCGCCTGGGCTACGGCTACGTCGGCACCCTCGCGCTGATGCTCAGTACCTCGTTTGCCATTTACCGCCAATTCCACGGCTTCGGCATTTTTCACGTGGCGGCGCTGCTCAGCGCGGCCACGCTGCTCGCTGGTATGGTACCGGTGTGGGGCCGGCAGCGGGTGCGCAACTGGCAGCCGCTGCACTACGGCTTTATGTACCTCTCGGTGCTGGAGCTGTACGTGGCGCTGCTAGCCGAAGTGCTGGTGCGCGTGCCCGGCTTCTCGTTCTGGGAAGTAGCCGGGGCTTCTTCGGCCGTGGTGCTGCTGCCGGGGGCAGTTTTGTTTAATCGGTTGCGCAGGCAGTGGCAGATAGTCGGTTCCCGGACCGATCTTGCGGCCGTTTCGCGGGTGCGGCCCGAGGTGCCCACGCTGGCCGCTGAGACGGCAGCAGGCTAAGACACTCCCGCCTCAGCTACGCGCATCAGCCCTTTTGCCCACAGCCAGCCATTTCGAACCCCGAGTGCTGGCCCACCCCGTTATGAACCGCATCGACCGCCTGTTCGGCATTACCACTCTGCTGCAAGCCAAGAAATACGTGGCGGCTGAGCAGCTGGCCGAGCAGTTTGGCATCAGCGTGCGCACGGTGTACCGCGACATCAAGGCCCTGGGCGAGCAGGGCATTCCCGTGAGCTTCGAGCCGCACAAGGGCTACTTTCTGGTGCAGGGCTATTTCCTGCCGCCCGTGTCGTTTACCGCGGAGGAGGCCAACGCCTTGGTGCTGCTCGAAACCATGGCCGCCACCCTGGCCGATGCGTCCATCCAGGCGCATTGCGCCACGGCCCTGAGCAAGGTAAAAGCGGTGCTGCGCGAGCGGGAACGGGCGCGGCTCGAACAGTCTACCAGCCGCATCAAAATGCACGTGCCGGAATATTTGCGCGGCCCCGCCGATTACCTGGCCACCCTGCAGTCGGCGCTGGCCGACCGGCAGGTGGTCGACATGGAATACTGCGACAAAAGCGGCCGGAGCAGCCAGCGCTACGTGGAGCCCATCGGGCTGGCGTTTTACAATCTGGCCTGGCACGTGGTCGGCTGGTGCCAGCTGCGGCAGGCTTACCGCGACTTTAAGGTAGCGCGCATCCGTCGGCTCACGGCTACCGGCCAGCCCTTCAGCCGGGCCGAGCACCTGTTGCTCACGGAGTACATTGCCGGCCTGAACCTGCCCCACACGGTATAATTTTTTCGGGCTGGCTTTTTGGACTGCCATAGGGCTGTCAGTGGGCGGGCGGTGCTTTGCGGCATTGTTCACCTTTTCACTTATCTCCATGAAGTTTGCCTCCGCCCGCATCATCACCGCCGATATGAAGCGCTTGGTGCAGTTCTACGAGCAGGTTACCGGCCACGCCCTGACGCAGTACACCGAGGATTTTGCCGAGCTGCAGCTGCCCACTGCCACGCTGGCCATCGGCAGCACGCGCACCCTGCCGCTATTCGGGGGCGCCGAGGTAGCCACCGCCGCCCACAACCGCTCGGTTATCCTGGAATTTCGCGTCGAGGATGTCGACGCCGATTACCGGCGGCTGGCCGCCGTACTGGGCAGCGCCGTCGTGCAGGCGCCGACCACCATGCCCTGGGGCAACCGTTCCCTGCTGCTGCGCGACCCGGACGGCAACCTGGTCAATTTCTTTACGCCAGTCACGGCGGAAGCCCGGCAGAAGTTCAATAAGTAAGTCCGCTGTGCCGAAACCCCGGCTGCTCCGTGCGGCCGGGGCTTTAGGGTGATGTAGCTGTGCTGCCTAGCCACGAGGCAGGAGCCTCAGATTACCTGCTGCTCGTTGCTATTGTCGTCGTAGGCTTCCTGCTCGCAGATGATGCTGATGCGGCCCGAGGGCTCCATGTAGGCCTCCTTGATGCTGGATAGGTCGGTGAGGCCGTGCAGGCGCACTTCGCTCATCAGCTCGCCGTAGGTGATAAGTTCCTGCTTCATGTGGGCCTTGATCATGCAGCCGTCTTTCACCAGCAGCAGCTTGTCGGGCTTGATGAAGCGCTGCAGCACGGGAAAGTGGAAGCCCAGCCAGTTCAGGGCGTAGTTCCAGAACATGATGACGCCCACCAGCAGCAGGCCCTCCGTGACGGAACGGTACTCGTGGGCCATGCCGTTCTGGGCCGCATCGGCAATGAGCACCACCAGCAGCATGTCGCTGATGCCCAAGGTGCTCGATTCGCGCTTGAGCACCACGCGCAGCAGCAGGTACAGGCCCAGGTAAATGAGCGTGCCCCGCACCACGATTTCCAACAGGGGCGTATGCGGCACAAAGATGGCCGCCCAGTCTACTTGCTCGAACATGCCGCGGAAGAGTGGAGTTGCTGCCTGACATACGTGCCAGCGCCCGAAAAGCTGGCCTCGGGGTAGCAGAATCAGGTGCGAAGCCCCGGACAAGCTGGGAGGAGCTAGCGGCGTCGCGAACCCAATCACTGCTTTTCGGCTCCGGCGCGGTATCTTGCGGGTATTTTCGGATTCAGATATCAGGCAATGAGCAGGCTGCGGACTTTTATGGGAATGTGCGCGTGGAGCGCTCTGACGACGGCCGCGCTGGCCCAGCAGGCACCGGCGAAAAAGGCCTACGAGGAGGTTATGCCTACGTTTCCGGGCGGCATGCCGGGGTTGATGCAGGTGGTGCGCGACAACATTCGTTACCCCGCCTCGGCCCTGAAAGACGAGGTGAGCGGCCGCGTGGTGGTGCAGTTCACCGTCGATACGCTGGGCAACGCCACCAACGTGCGCGTGAGCCAGGGCGTGCGCGCCGACCTCGATGCCGAGGCCACGCGCCTGGCGGGGCTCTTCAATGGTTGGACGCCTGCCTGGCAGGCCGGCCGCAAGGTGCCCGTGCTCTACACCGTGCCCATCACCTTCAGCATCAAGGATGCGCCCGTCTCCACGGCCCTGGTGGCCGATTCGCTCGACGTGACGCCGGCCGTCAACAAGGTCATTGCGCCGATCATGCCCGGCTGGGCGGCCGGCAAGGACGCGCTGCCCGCCGACAAGGGCGTGGTGTACGGCGTGTTTATTCAGCGCCTGGGCTTCAGCAGCGGCGGCATCGGGCAGTACGTGCGGCTCTACCACCTGGGCACGGGCCGGGTCATGAACATCCTGGTGAAGCCCGTAATGAAGTCGCGCAAGGACAACGAGTTCTGCGTGGCCCTGCCGCCCGGCCGCTACGCCCTGCAGGCGTACCAGTACAACGGCGCGGTGGACAACATCCGTAAGTCGCGGCGGGCAGGAGCGGTGGCCGCCACGCGCTACACCTTCACGGTGGAGGCCGGGCAGCTGCAGTACGTGGGCACCTGGCACTTTGAGCAGGCCGGCCCGCCGCGCTTCACCGACGACAAAGCCGTCACCGACGAGCATCTGCGCGACAAGTTCGACAAGCTGCCCTTCGGCGCGGCCCGCACCACCTTGCCTAAGTAGGGTACGGCAGCTGGGGCATTGAAAAAGTATTCCGGGGTGCTTTATTAGCTGAGCGGCGGATAGTCGGCCGTGTATTCCATGGCGGCTTACTGCGCCCGGCGCTTTTCCTCCTCGGCGCCGCTGCGGCGGTTGCTGCTGGTCAGTTGGTCATTGCCCAGGCGCCAGCTCAGCGACAGAGTTACCACGCGCGCATCGCGGCGTAGGTACAGGTCCTGGCGGTAGTTGTTGTAGATGGATACGGCCCGCAGCGGGGTGGTGAAGAAGATGTCGGTAGCGGCCAGGCGCACGGTGACTTTCCGGTCCCAGAGGGCTTTCTGCACGCCCGCCGATACTTGGCCGTAGGGCTTGAACTCGAAGTAGCCCACCCGCTGCCGCGACTCGTAGCTGCCGTTCAGCTCGGCGCCCCAGCCCTTGCCCAGCGTGAAAGTACTGTTGCTGCTCAGCGTGAAGGCCGCCCGGCCGCGGCTCAGCGCGGTGCCGGCCAGCTCGCCCTCGAAGTGAATGTAGTAGAACACGGCGTTGTTGTACGCCGTCCACCACTTGCCCACCGTGAGCGGCGTGGTCAGCGTGAGGGCTGCGTACTGCTGGCGCTTCAGGTTGACGTAAGTCGACACTGTTTTGCCGTCGGGTTCGGGGTAGGCCACATCGGTGATGGGCACCTGCGTCACGCTGTAGCTCAGGCCGGTGGTAAATTTCTGCTTCAGCGTGTGGTTTACTTCCACGTTGTAGCTGGTCTCGGGGCGCAGGTCGGGGTTGCCCTTGGCGTAGGTGGCCGGATCGATGATGCTGCGGAAGGGGTTGAGCTGGCGGTAGGAGGGGCGGTTGATGCGGCGGCTCAGGGAGGCATTCCACTCGTGCTGCTCATTGGCGGTGTACTTCAGGGCTGCGCTGGGGAAGAGCTGGAAATAGTCCCGCGTGAAATTCTCGCTGGCCACCACCTGCCGGCCCTCGGCATTGGTTTTCTCCCCGCGCAGGCCCAGCTGCACGTTCAGCTTGCCCGCGGTGTGGTTCATATTCACGTACGCCGCCCCGATGACCTCGTCGTAGCGGAAGCGGTTGGTCAGGCCCAGGTTCACGGTGCGCACGCCGCGCACGAAGTTCTCGAACAGCACGTCGTTATCGGAATTCACCTGGCTGATCTTGGCGCCGGCTTCCAGCCGCGTCTGCGTGCCGAGTGGGTGTACGTAGTCGGCCTTCAGCGCCCGAATGGTGAGGTAGCTGGTCTGGTCGCCGTCCACCGTCGAGTCGGGTCGCGCCGATTCGTAGAACGTAGTCTGGCTTTGCAGGCGGTGGGCGTAATAGTAGGCGTAGTCCGCGTCGGCGGTCAGCTCCGGGGCCGTGCTGCCCTCGCCGAAGGTGTGGCGGAAGTTCAGGTTAGCGGTGATGTTGGGGTTGTAGCCCGAACCGCTGCTGCGCGCCGTGTAGTAGTCCGTAACGTTGCCCAGCGCGTCGCGGAAGGTGCTGGTGTTGTCGCCCGTCCCGTAGGGGTGGGGCTTGGGCACGGCAAAGCCCGTCACCACGGCGCCCAGGCGGGTTGTTTTCGACAGGTCCAGATCGGCCCCGGCGCGGTAGATCAGGAAATGGTCCCGAAAAACCTGGTAGTTGCGCTGGTCGCTGGTGCTCTGCAGCACCGCCTGGCCGTCGCGCGGCTCGTAGAAGTACCGGAAGGTGTTGCGCACGCCGTAGTTGGTGCGCCGGGTGTAGGTGGTGGAGGCAAACAGGTTCAGGCTCTTGCGGCGGTGGTTGACGGCCGCACTGGTGCTGAACTTGCCGAAGCGCCCCTGCCCGTAGCTGATGCTGCCGTTGGCATTAGTGCCCTGGCGCTGGTCCTTCTTGAGGTTGATGGCAATGATGCCCGCGCTGCCCTGCGCGTCGTACTTGGCCGGCGGGTTGGTTATCAGCTCGATGCTTTTGAGCTGATCGGCGGGCAAGGCGCGCAGAAAGTCCGCCAGCTCCGCGCCGGTCATGGGCTGGCGCTTGCCGTCGATGAGCACCAGCAAGCCCTGCCGCCCGCGCAGGGCCAGATTGTCATTGGCGTCCACCGTCACGCCGGGGGCGCGGCTGAGCACGTCCAGGGTAGTGTTGCCGGTGGCCAGCGTCGAGCCTTCCACGTTCACCACGGTGCGGTCGGCCAGGCGCTCAAACACTGGTTTCTGGCCCACCACCTGCACTTCCTTCAGTTGGGTAGCCGCGCTGGCGGCCAGCGTCAGCGCCGGAAGTACGACTTTCTCGCCCGCTACCTCAAACGGCCGGGACCACTGCCGCCCGAAGCCCACCTGCGAGGCCGACACGACATATTGCCCGCCCGGCGCCGACTCGAACGTGAACTGGCCTTTGGCGTCGCTGAACTCGGTTTTGACCACCGTCGAGTCCTTGGCCCGGTGCAGCGTCACGGTGGCGTAATCGATAGGACTGCCCGCGGCGGCGCGCACGGTACCGGCCACGGTGCTCAGGCTTTGGCCGAAGGCGGCTGAGGAAGCCAGCAGGGGCAATACGCCGAGCAGCGCGCCAGCCGTGAGCAGAGTTAAATGAGAGTAGCAGTAGCGCATCGAGGTATGGGAACGGTTGGCTGGAGAGAAGACCTGAATCCGCCGCTGGCCCCGCTCAGTAAGGGCAATGCCGTCCCGCGACGCTCCAAAACGAGCATCGGCCGCAATAAAAGCAGTAAGGATGGGCCCCGCACCGGCGCGTAAGTAGGCTGGTAACGCGGGCAGCAAGCAGTATTCGGACGTGGACACTGCCCGCCCGCGGAATAGTTACAGCCGGAGCATAACTTTTTTGCTGCCTTAGGTCGTTATTGCCAGCAATGCGAAGCGCCGAAGAAAGGCGCCGCCAAGCCTGCGGGCTGACGTTGAACGGCGGTAAACGACTGTCCGGATAACATTTGTCATGCTGAGCTTGCCGAAGCATCTCTACCAGTTCGTCTGCAATGCTTCAACGAAGCGGTAGAGATGCTTGCCTTATGCCGACCTTCGGATCGGCGGACGCCAGATCAAGCATGACCGTTCTGGAGTTTTCAGACACCGCCTAGCTAAACAGCGTCAGCAGCTCCGCCCGCGTGAGCGTCTTCACCAGCGCCACGTCGGTGCGAATCAACTCGTGAGCCAGCTGCTGCTTGCCTTCCTGCAGCCGCATGATTTTCTCCTCGATGGTGCCAGGGCAGATCAGACGCACGGCCACCACGGGGCGCGTCTGGCCCAGGCGGTGGCTGCGGTCGATGGCCTGATTTTCCACGGCCGGGTTCCACCACGGGTCTACGAGGTACACGTAGTCGGCGGCGGTCAGGTTCAGGCCCACGCCGCCGGCTTTCAGGCTGACGAGGAACACGCGCACCGCGTCATCTTCCTGAAACGCCTGCACGGCCGCCGCCCGGCGGCGCGTCTGGCCGGTGAGGTATTCGTGCCGGATGCCGCGTCGCGTCAGCTCGGCCCGAATCAGATCCAGCATGCCCACGAACTGCGAGAAAACGAGGATTTTGTGCTGGCCAGCCCGGCTCTCGATTTCCGTCAGCAGCGCGTCGAGCTTGGCCGACGGCGCGGCGTAGTCGCCGTCGGGCAGTAGGGCGGGGGCGTCGCAGAGCTGGCGCAGGCGCGTGAGGCCCTGCAGGATGTGCAGGTGGTCCTTGCTGCCGGCGTCCTCGTGCTGCCCGAGCAGCTTGGCGCGGTACTCCAGGCGGCAGGCCTCGTACACGCGGCGCTGGGCCTCGCCCATTTCGCAGTACAGCGTCATTTCGGTTTTGGCTGGCAGCTCGCGGGCTACCTGCGCCTTGGTGCGGCGCAGCACGAAGGGGCTGATTTTCTGCTGAAGCTGGCGGGCCCGCTTGGTATCCTTGAATTTGTCGATGGGCGCCGCGTACTGGTCCTGGAAGTGCTGGCGGCTGCCCAGCAGGCCCGGGCAGGCAAAGGACAGCTGCCCGTACAAATCGTAGGTGTTGTTTTCGACGGGCGTGCCCGTGAGCACCAAGCGGCGGCTGGCCTGCAACAGCCGCGCCGCCTTGTAGCGCTGCGAGTCGGGGTTCTTGATGGCCTGCGCCTCGTCCAGAATTACGTAGTCGAAGGCGTACTCCCGCAGCCAGCGAATGTCGTTGACCATGGTGTTGTAAGTGGTCAGCACGAGGTCGGCGTCGGCAAAGGCCTGGGCATCGGTGCGGCGGGCGGCGCCGTGCAGCACGTGCACGCGCAGCTCGGGCGCAAACCGGGCGGCTTCGGCCTGCCAGTTGAAGACCAACGAGGTAGGCACCACCACCAGATGGGCGCCACGGCGGCCTTGCGCGCGCAGGTGCAGCAGCAGGGCCAGCACCTGCACGGTCTTGCCCAGGCCCATGTCGTCGGCCAGGCAGCCGCCGAAGCCGAAGGTGTCGAGGAAGTTCAGCCAGTTCAGGCCCTGCTGCTGGTACTCGCGCAGGGTGGCCCGCAGCCCGGCGGGTACCGGCACCGGCGCAATGCCCGTAAAATCGGCTACGGCGGCCTGGTAACGGGCCAGCTGGGCGTGCGTTGCGGGCGTCAGCGCGGCCGGGTCGTAGAGCTCGGCCAGGGTGGCAAAGCTCACGCTGGGCGTGCGGATAACCTCGCCCACGACCTCGCCGGCGGCGAAGTAGGCCGCAAACTTCTCCACCCATTCCTCGGGCAGCAGGCCGCGGGTGCCGTCGTCGAGCTGCACGTAGCGGCTGCGGTTGCGCACCGCCTTTTGCAGGTGGCGCAGCGACACCTGCTGCCCGCCAAACTGCACCCGCAGCTCGGTATCGAACCAGTTGGTTTCACCGCTGACACGTACCGTCACGCGGGCTTTGTAGGGGTTGAGCGTGTTCTGCTTGAGCTGGTTGAAGCCCAGAATGATAACGCCCTGCTGCCGCCAGTCCTCGAAAGCCTCCAGGAACCACTCCGGCTGCAGAAAATCGGCTTTCGGCACGTACAGCGCCTCCTGGCTGAGCTGCTCCTGAAAGTCTGGAAAATGCCGCATCAGGGCGGCGGTGAAGCGCGTTTCGGCCGCCGCGTCGCGCTCCACCACGAAGGGCCGGCCCAACTCGTCGGTGGCGTGCAGCTGCCGCCGCGACAACACCGGCACTTCCTTCGGGCCGTAGCGCATCACCGGCAGCAGCTCCACGTGGGCGCCCGCGTCGGTGAGGTAGAGCAAGGGCTCGGGTGCCGCATCGAAGCCCAGGGCCACCCGCTCGGTGGGCGTGGCCGGCCGCACGTGGTCGTAGTGAATGTGCAGGCGGTCTTCGAGCTGGCTAAGTACTTCGCGCTGGAAGTCCGCGAACTTGCGCCGGTGAATCAGCAGGGTGTTGTTGCGCTGCTGAAAGAAGTCGAGCACGCGCCACACCTGCGGGTCATCGAGCAGGTAGAAGGTGTCGTGCACGGCCACGAAGTAGTCGAAGGCCACCGTGAGCGTTTTCAGGTCCAGCGGCAGGTCGTCGAGGCGCAGCTGGCCCGTCACCTCGTAGTACTCGCCCTGCTCCGCCACGCGCAGGTGCAAATCCAGCGGCGCGCGGCGCAGGCGCACGGGCGTTAGGCTCGGGGCCGTCAGCTTTTCCGATACGGCCGCGCTGTGGGTGTACACCGGCAGGCCCAGCGGGTTGTGCACCACGGCGCGCAGGGCCTCGAGCACGGCGGGGGAACGGGCGTCGTCGTAGTTCTGCTGTAGGCGCGCAATACCGGTGAAAAATTTCACCTCGGCCGGCTGCTCCAGCTGCCAGATGCCGTCGAGCGGGCTGAGCACCGTGACGGGGTTTTTGAGCTTGCCGGTGGTCGTGGTGGCCGCCTCGGCCAGCTGCAGCGTCAGGTGGCCGTAGTAGCGGTGCCGCGCCAGCACCAGGAGTTGCTGCTGCGCGGGTGGGGGAGGAGGGGTGCGCCGCGCGCCGGCCAGCAGTTGCGTTACCAGTTCCTGGTTGGCCGTGCTGGTGACGGGGTAGAGGTCGGGGCGGCGGGGCACCACGCTGAGCGTGCCCGGGCGCTGGTAATCCAGCCGGAAATGCTCGTCGGGGTCGGCCGCGTCTTCCAGCCCGTAGTCGCGGGCGGCCGTGCGCAGGAAGGCGTGCCGGGCTGGCGCGTCGAAAAACAGGCGCAGCTCCTTGCGCTGCACGATGCTGAGCAGCACCAAGGCCTCGTGCTCGCACAAGCTGGTATTGGGCTGCAGGCAGGCGCAGGCCAGCAGCAGGCCCTGCGGCAGCTGCTGCACCGCCACGGCCGGAAACGCCAATACCCCGGCCGCGCCCGGCGCCGCGCTGAAAATGCCCTGATCTACCGCCAGCTCCTCCGGCTGCACGCCGGCCAGCGTGCGGGCATCGGCCAACAACGGCACGGCGCAGTGCGCCCGCACATCCGCGCTGGTGAGCGTGGGCACGCGCAGGCCGCGCAGCAGGTACTGATGCGAAGCGGGAGCGGGCAGGTTGTCATCCGAAACAGGCACGGGCAGGCAGGTAAAAAGCGCGCTGCGGCCGCGCCTCCACAAAGATAATGGCCCCGCGGCGGGCCCGCCCGGCCGCCAGAGGCGGCCGGAAGCGAAACATTTTCGTGGGCTTCCGGCTAGTCAATAAGGACCACCCAACTGCCGCCGTATGAACTGGCCCACCGAGCTGATGCGCCGCTTCGGCATTGCATATCCCATCGTGCAGGCGCCCATGCTGGGTGTCACCAGCCCGGCTATGGTGGCAGCCGTCAGCAATGCCGGCGGGTTAGGCTCCTTGCCGGTAGGTGGCCTTTCGCCGGCGCGCGCGCAGGAACCGATTCGTCAGACGAAGGCGCTGACCGAAAGGCCCTTCGCCGTCAACCTATTTGCCCACAACGTACCCACGCCCGATGTCGCTCAGGCTACGCCCATGCAGGCGCTGCTGGCGCAGATCAGCCAGGACTATGGCTTGACCTACGCCCCGCAAAACGTAACTACGTTGCCTCTGTACACCTACCAAGCGCAGATTGAGGTACTCGTCGCGGAGCAGATTCCGGTAATCAGCTTCACCTTCGGCCTGCTCGACGCACCCAGCATCGAGGCGCTGCACCGGGCCGGGGCAGTGCTGGTCGGCACGGCCACGAGCGTGCGCGAAGCCGAACTGCTGGCCGCCAGCGGCGTCGACGCCATCTGTGCGCAGGGCATTGAAGCCGGTGGGCACCGCGGCAGCTTTCTACCCGACGAGCCCCTGCCGCAAGTAGGCCTGCTGGCCCTGCTGCCGCAGATACTCCGTCGTGTGTCGATGCCGGTGCTGGCGGCCGGGGCCATTCACGACGGCCGCAGCATCCGGGCGGCCCTGGCGCTGGGCGCGGCGGCCGTGCAGGTAGGGTCGGCGTTTCTGGCCAGCGACGAAAGCCAGGCCATTGCGACCTACAAAGCCCGCGTGCAGCAGGCCACCGATACCAGCACGGTGCTCACGCGGGCCTTTTCCGGCCGTTGGGCCCGCGGTTTGCCCAACGACCTCATCGTGCGCGTAGAGCAGTCCGGCCTACCGATTCCGCCCTATCCGTACCAAAACAGCCTGACTACGCTGCTACGCGCTGCGGCCCGGGCCTCAAACAACGCCGAGCTGACCGCCTTGTGGGCCGGGCAGGCCTGCGCCTCCGCCCGGGCGCAACCCAGTGCTGCCATTCTGCGGCACCTCGTGGAGGAGACGGAGGCACCAGACCGAAATAAGGTAGCGTAGGCGCAAAGAAGCCGAAACGCGGTTTGGCCAGCGGGTGAAGAGCAGCGGCTTTTGCGCCGAACAGTTCACTCGGCGCCCGGAAAACCGTACACCGGAGCAGGTGCGCCCTTTCGGCCGCCGTTACATTTTGCCGCCTACCTCATGGAACCCACACCCAAATCCTCGTCGCAGCCCGACCCCAAGCAGCCGAACCCGGCCGCCAACACCTTGCCCACCAAAGGCACACCCGACAGCCAACGCGACGATGCTGCCCAGGTCACCAATCTGCCGCGTCCCGCCAACACTTCCAGTACTGCGAAACCATCCGCTGCCCCGCAATCCGACGCCGAAACGCCGACTCCCGACAGCCAGGCGGCCCGGGAAATACTGGCCGACCCTTCCGCGGCCGACATTCAGCCAGATACCCACGGCGACACCGACCCCGGCGCCAGCCACAACAACGACGCTCAGCCGCTGTAGGCCGCTGGGCGCCGCCGTGTAATAGCCTTGCGGAGCGGGCCTTTTAGGCACAGCTCGGCCATAACATTCGGGTCAGGGTGCAGTATCAAGAGCTTACGCGCTGTGCGCCCGAACTTTAGCTGTTGCTGTACTATGGCTTACAATCCCCAATCGGAAAACGAATTCCGCGACGAATACGGCCGCGGCCGGTACGAGGCGGATAACCGCCGCCACCGGCACACCGGCCCGCGCGCCGATAACCAGACCAACGATTTTCACGACACCGAGTACCGCCAACCAAACTCCCGCGGTGCCGACCAAGGCTACCCGGACCGGCGCGACGACCGCCGCTTTGACCAGGAGTTTGGCCGCTCCAGCCGCCCGGGCTCCTACGTCAACGACGGCCGCCGCCAGGGTGCAACGGGGTACGGCTACGGCGACGTGGGCCGCGAGTACGGCCAGGGCCGCGCCGGCTTCAACGGCGACGAGGACCGCGGCTACGACCAGAACGGCCTGCGCGGCGGCCTCGGCAACAGCGGCGGCCGCGACGATTTCGCCGACCGCCGCTTCGATCAGGACCGCAACGCCTTTCGCGGCGGCTACGGCGGCGGTGACTACGACCGCGGCCAGCGCGACGAGCCGCTGCTCGGCCGCATCGGCATGAACAGCCGCGGCCCCCAGGACCCGCGCCGGGACCAAGACCGCCGCTACGACGAGCCGCGGAACGACAACCGCCGCCGTGACAACCACGACTACGGCCGCGGTTGGAACGACATGGACGACCGGCACGGCGGGGGCCAAAGGCGGTAAACTTCGACATACAAAACGGCCCGGCGGAATCCAACTCCACCGGGGCGTTTTGTATGCGCGGCTAGGTTACGGCACCTGCAACGAATTCAGAATCTGCTGCGCCACGGGTTGCCACTGCTTCTGTAGCCGCTGCACGCAGTTGAAAGTGCACACTAATGCTTGTCCGCCGGCATCTGTGACGAACATTAGGTTGTATACCCGGTCATTGGGCTTGTCGCTCAGCGGTACGTCCGACATGAATTCCAGATACACCACTTGCCGGCCATTGATAGTCTTGATGCCGTGGCCTAGGTCTTTGAAGCCGGGCTGGCGGCTCGAAAACGCCTGCACCATTCTCTCGGCTATATTGGCCGTCAGCTGCGCCTGCTTCATGGGGTTGGGGCCTTGCCGGAAAGCCAGATTAACGGCCAGAGCGTTGTCCGAATAGGCTTCCTGCGGGCCTCCCTGGATTGGGTATTTCAGGCTGATGGCTTCCTTATCGAGGGGGCGGAAGGCGGCGGGCACCAAGATGCGGGCCCGGCCGCCGGCCACCGGTCGTAGCGTGAGCGTCCCCGGCGTCTGCTGCGCTGTGGCATCGAGGTGTTGCAGCACTTCCGCCTTGCGCAGGGTGTCGGGGAGGGCGGCCGGGGTGGCTTGGGCCTGGGCAGTGGCGCTCAGCAGGGCGAGCAGGCCCGCCAGCAATCCGGAACGTAAGTAAAACGTCAAGGGTATAGCAGTAAAAAGAGGGGGTAAACGTGAAAACGGCCTTGCCGGGTGTACCCGGCAAGGCCGTTGAAATTAGCTCAGCCAATAAGATGCTTACAGGTGAATCACCTCGCCGTAAGCAGCAGCGGCAGCTTCCATCACCGCTTCCGACATGGTCGGGTGGGGGTGGATGGCCTTGATGATTTCGTGGCCGGTGGTTTCGAGCTTGCGCGCCACCACGGCTTCGGCAATCATGTCGGTTACGCCGGCGCCGATCATGTGGGCGCCCAGCCACTCGCCGTACTTCTTGTCGAAGATAACCTTCACGAAGCCGTCCTTGGCACCGGAAGCCGAAGCTTTGCCCGAGGCCGAGAAGGGGAATTTACCCACCAGGATGTCGTAGCCCTGCTTTTTGGCTTCTTCTTCGGTGAGGCCCACCGAGGCAATTTCCGGGGTGCAGTAGGTGCAGCCGGGGATGTTGCCGTAGTTGATGGGCTCGGGGTGGTGGCCCGCAATGGCCTCCACGCAGGTAATGCCCTCGGCCGAAGCCACGTGCGCCAGCGCCGGGCCGGGCACGATGTCGCCGATGGCGTATACGCCGGGCACGTTGGTGCGGTAGTACTCGTCGACCTTCACGCGGCCTTTCTCCACCACGATGCCCAACTCCTCGATGCCGATGTTCTCCAGGTTCGGCTGAATGCCCACGGCGCTCAGCACGATGTCGGCCTCCAGTTGCTGCTCGCCCTTGGCGGTTTTGATGCTCACCTTGCAGCCCGCACCAGCGGTATCCACCTTGGTTACCTCAGCCGAGGTCAGGATGTCGATGCCGGCTTTCTTGAAGCTGCGCTCCAGCTGCTTCGACACTTCCTCGTCTTCCACCGGCACGATGCGCGGTAGGTACTCCACGATGGTCACTTTCGTGCCCATGGTGGCGTAGAAGTAGGCAAACTCCACGCCGATGGCGCCGGAGCCTACCACCACCATCGACTTGGGCTGCTCAGGCAGCACCATGGCTTCGCGGTAGCCGATGATTTTCTGGCCGTCGATGGGCAGGTTGGGCAGCTGCCGGGCGCGGGCGCCGGTAGCCAGGATGATGTGCTTGGCTTCCACCGTTTCCTTGCCGCCGTCGGCCTTGGTTACTTCAATCGAGCCCGGCTTGGTCACTTTGGCCGTGCCCATGATGGCGTCGATCTTGTTCTTTTTGAACAGGAAGTTGATGCCCTTGCTCATGCCATCGGCCACGCCACGGCTGCGCTTTACCACGGCCCCGAAGTCGTAGCCCACGTTGTCGGCCGAGAGGCCGTAGTCCTGCGGGTGCTTCAGGTAGTCGAATACCTGCGCCGACTTGAGCAGCGCCTTGGTGGGGATGCAGCCCCAGTTGAGGCAGATGCCGCCGAGCGATTCGCGCTCTACCACGCCCACTTTAAAGCCAAGCTGGGAAGCGCGGATGGCTGCTACGTAGCCGCCGGGGCCCGAGCCAATCACGACTACGTCGTATTGCAATGCCATATTAAACTGTCTGAGGGAAAAAATGAGCGAATGGGGGCCGGTGCCGCGGGCGCCGGGCTGGCAAAGATAGCCGCCCCGGCCTTACGGCCCCAATGGGTGTTACCTAAGTCGGCCGCTGTCGTATACAACCCCCGAAACCCGGTTGGGTTTTGCCGCTTTTCCTGACTTTTTCCTCTCGCTTCCTCATGAAACTGTTTATACCCCGCGTCCTCACCGCCACCGGCGGCCTACTAGCACTACTACTGACGGCCCAGTGCTCGGCCACCCGCGAAAACGAGACACCGAGCATGTCCAGTCGCGCCCGCCTCGACGAAACCACCGCGGCCGCCGCCGCTGAAACCCGCCCGGCCCCTGTCGCTGCGGCTACCCCCGCCACCGATGCCGCCGTAGCGCCCGCTGACGCTGCCAACCCTGCCGGTACCGCCACCACTGCTGCGCCGGCGGCTCCCGCAGGCCGGGTGGCTGCGCCTGTACGCCGGACCAACGCCGACTACAAAGCTGACATCAAAGCTGCCGACGTGGTGCTGAAAACCAAGCCCCGTGACTTCGACGCCTACCTGAGCCGCGGCCGCGCCCAAGCTGCGCTGAAAAACTACCGCGAGGCCATGACCGACTTCAACCTAGCCCTGCGCCTGAAGCCCACCAACCCCGATGCCTACTACAACCGCGGCCTGACGCGCATCAAGCTCAAGGAATTCAATTCGGCTATCGGCGACTTCGGCAAGGCCCTGCGCTACCGCCCCGAAGACAAAGAGGCCTTCTTTGGTCGCGGCCTGGCCAAAATGTCGCTCGACAACTTCAAAGGCGCGCTGCCCGACTTCAACAAAGCCATCGAACTGGACCCGAGCTACGCCGACGCGTACGAATACCGCGGCATCTGCTATTCTTCGCTGAACAAGCCCGAGGAAGCCCGCCGCGACCTGGAGCGCGCCGCCCAGCTAAACCCCGACGCCACTCAGAGCCTAAAGCGCTACGCCAAGAAATAAGTGGGTTGTCAGTGAAATAACACGCTGACCTCCGACATTCCTCAAGCACAAGGGCCGCCACTCCGATGAGAGTGGCGGCCCTTGTGCTTGCAAGCGGACCTCACGAAGCCAGAAGTAACATTCGTCAGCTGCTTAGGTACACCCTGACAACTACTTGCCCACGTAGCCAGCCAGCACCTGGTTGAGTTGGGGCTCGGGCACCACGCCCGACTGGCGCCACACCGGCTGGCCCTGGTGAAACAGAATCAAGGTCGGAATGCCCTGCACCCGAAACTGCTGGGCCGCGGCCGGGTTGCGGTCCACGTCCACCTTGATGATTTTGATTTTGCCCTGGTGCCGCGCCGCTACTTGCTGCAGAATGGGCGCCATGGTTTTGCAGGGGCCGCACCAATCGGCGTAGAAATCGACGAGCACCGGCATGCCGGGGCTGCTGATGAGTTCGGCGAAGGATTTCTTGGCCATGATGATTCGAAAGACTGGGTGATACCTGCGCTATACGCAGGCCAGCCCAAAATTGGCCAAAGCAGAAAAAAGACGCGGCCCGGCTCTGGGCAGAACCGGGCCGCGTTGGCTGCCGTGCAGGCGCTATACTTATTTTTTAGCCCGCTCCACCACGGTTACGTCGTTGCCTACGACGGGCAGCGTGAAGTGGCCACCGGCTACGCGCTTGCCGCCTACTTCGCACTGCCACACGTAGTTGCCGGGGGCGGAGTTGGCCGCGATGCCGGCGTCGGTCTTGAAGAAGTCGGCTTCGGTAGCCGGGCTTGGAAAGGTTACGTCTACGCCGTTCTGGCCCTTTTCCACCTCTTTCACGAGGCTGAAGATTTTGCCGGAGGTTTGATTGGTTACCACAAACTTGGCCGTGTACGCGCCAAGCTGACCAAACTTATCGGACACGCCAATCTTGACGAAGGCGTCGGTTGACACAAGCCACGTTTGGGCCTGTACCCGCGGTGCCCACAGCATGAGCACCAGCAACAGCCCCAAGAGGCCGCTGAAGCGTTTCCACATGGCAGGAGTAGAGTTGTGCATAGAGCGAGAAGAAAAGAGGGGAGTGAAGTGTGACGCGAGGAGTGAAGGGAGGCCGCGGGGCCCCGGTAGCTGGATAAAAACCAGAGAAAGGAAGGTATTTGAGCGTAAACCGTTTGAAGGTGAGGCGATGCTGCAACATCGCACACTACCAAATATATAAACGTGGTAAGAGGATTGAAATATAAAAGGCCATATTTTTTTCTTGGCAAAGTAGAAACCCGGCTGCGGGCATCTTCTGCCGGTACCGGTGCGTAAGCTAAGCCGTGGCCCGTCGCAATAAACTTCCGCCGCCGGCACCCGCGCCGGCGCCCGAGACCCGCTGCCAGCTCTGCGAGCGGGAGGTGCAGTTCACCTCGCGTCATCACCTGGTGCCGCGCGAGGAAGGCGGGCGCTACGGCCCCACCGTCGACCTGTGCCAGCCCTGCCACAGTTCGGTGCACCTGCTGCTGACCAACAAGGAGCTGGCCCGGCGCTACCACAGCGTGGAAAGCCTGCAGCAGGCCGAAGAGCTGCAGAAATACCTCCATTGGATTCGACGCAGCCGCGTGGAGCGGCTCACTAACCGACGCCGGCGCCGCTGATTGCGGCCGCTGCCGTTTCTTTGCCGGTCCATGCCCCAGCTCACCTTTCTGCCATTCGGCGAAGCCCGCCGCCACGCCGCCGAAACGGTGGTAGTCGACAGCATCCTGCCGCGCGCCGCCCTTACGCTGGCTCACTGGCGCGGGGCCCCCACGCCCACCGCGTTTCAGGACGATACCAGCGCCGGCTCGGTGCTGCGGGCCATAGCTGCCAGTGTCCCCGGTCTGCAAGCGGCGCGCTACGTCACGGCCAACCACTTCGACGTGGACGGTTTTGTGGGCGTGTGGGCGGCGCTGCACCCGGAGCAGGCCGCCGCCCACGCCGAGCTGCTGCGGCTCGTGGCGGTGCTCGGCGACTTCCGCGAAATCGACTGGCAGCACCCGTTGGCCGACCACGCCCTGAAGCTCGTGTGCTGGCTGAACGCCGAGGAAAAAGCCCGTTTCTACGAGCCGTTTGGTGCCCCGGCCCGGCGCCGGCGCGAAGACGAAGCCTCCGCCGAAAAATTCGACTGGTTTCTTCCCCGCTTCGCTGAGGTACTCCAAAACCCCGAAACCGGCCGCGCCGCCTGGCAACCCGAGTACGACCGGGTGCGGGCCGCCGTGGCCGTGATGCACAGTCCGGCTACGCAGCTGCACCGGTATCCGGAAATCGGCCTGGTGGTGGTGCACACGCCCGCGCCGCTGCCCTATTACGCCTTGTTTGGGGATACCGCCGGGTGCGACATCGTGCTGAGCTGCTACGCCGGGCAGCGCTACGAGCTGGAATACAAGTACACCACGTGGGTCGACCTGGAAAGTCGCCCCACTAGGCCCCGGCTGCCGCTTGATGGGCTGCTGGCCCAGCTGAATGCACGCGAAACCAGCGGGCAGCCCTGGGCCGCCGACGGCGTCACCGATACCGGCCCGCTGCTGCGCCTGAACGGCCGCAGGCTTAGCAAAGTGCAGCGCTACGCCGACCCCGACCAACGCCCGATTTATCCGTCCTCCATCACCGCGCAGGAAATGGAGCAGACGGTGGCAGCCTTTTTCCGGCAGCACTACGCGCACATCGGGCCGCGGCGGTACTGGACCTGGGATGAGGTGCGGGCCGCAGGTGCAGCTATCGGCTAAGGCAGCAGCTGAAAAGCGCGTTGCCACGTCCTGCTGAGCGGGAGTGAACGGTAGGGCAGTCAACAAGTTGGCAAAGCGAATACGCTAGCACGTCATGCTGAGCCCCGTCGAAGCATCTATATCGCTGATGTCAGATACTAAACCTAACGAAGCGGGAGAGATGCTTCGACGGGGCTCAGCATGACGTTCTTAAAGATCCTACTGTCCACAGAGCCAGGTCGAGCAACTGCCGACGGATGCTAGTCGGGCGCGGCGCAGTTGGTTTCGTCGCCCATCACGCCCACGATGTGCACAGTGCTGTTGCCGCCCGCGCCGGGGCGCACGCGGATCTGGGTCCCGATGCGCTCCTTCAGGTCGGTAACGTGCGAAATCACCCCGATCATCTTGCCCGAGTGTTGCAGGCGTTCGAGCGCGTCGAGGGCCGTGTTGAGCGCGTCCGGGTCGAGCGTGCCGAACCCTTCGTCGATAAACAGCGACTCGATGCGGGCCTTGTGGCCGGCTAGCTCGCTCAGGCCCAGGGCCAGGGCCAGGCTCACCAGGAAACTCTCGCCGCCCGACAGCGAAGCCATGGGGCGCACCGTGTCGGCCTGGTCGTGGTCGATGATCTGGAGCTCCAGGTTGCGGTTGGGCGTTTTCAGAATGGTGTAGCGGCCGGTGAGCTGGCGCAGGCGCAGGTTGGCCAAGCGGGCCAGGTGGCTGAGGGTGAGGCCCTGGGCAAACTGGCTGAACTTATCACCCCGCGCCGAGCCGATTTGCTCACTCAGATCCTGCCAGCGCTGCTCTTCCTGGCGGCGCAGTTGCAGCTCGCGTTGCCCTTCGGCTTGCTGCTGGCGCGCGGCATCGTCCTGGCTGAGCTGGTTGCTGACGGCACCTAGCTGCTGCTGCAAGGTGGCGTCGGCCATCGACAACGCATCAAGCTTGGTTTTGAGCTCGGCGGTGGTGTGCGGAGTCAGGAAGGCTTCGGCGTGGTGCTGCTGTTCGGCCGTTAGTTCGTTGAGGCGGCGGGTGGCGGTGGCCTGTGCTGTTTGGTGCTCCTGGCGGCGCTGCTCCAGGCGGGTGGCTTCGGGGGCGGGTAGTAGCAGGCGGCGGGCTTCGTCGGCACTGTTCAGGCCAGCTTTGGCCAGGGCCGCGGCCAGTTCGGTTTGCCGGGCGGCCAAAGTAGCCTGGTGAGCGGCCAGCTGGGTTTTTAGCTCACTTTGGGTATTCTGGCGAATGGCCAGTTCCTGTTGTTGCCGCGTCAGTTGGCTATGAGCATCGGTGAGGGCAGCGGCCAGCTTGCGAGTGCTCTGGCGCAGCTGCTCGGCCTCGGCGCTGGGGTCGGTGCCGGCGTAGCGAGCTTGGCGGGCAGCCCGCTGCTGATCGAGGGCCATCTGCTCGGCCTCCAGCGCGGCGGCAGCGGCGGCTAATTGCTGCTGCTGGCGGGCCAGCTCCTCGGTGCGGGACTTGTGCTGACTAGTGCGTTCCAATAGGTGTTTATCCAACTGTTTCATCTGAGCAACCTGCGCTTCATAGCACGCCGCGCGGTCTTGCAGTTCCACTAGCACGCTGTCGTAAGGTGCCCGGGTGGGGAGTGCCAACTGATGCGGCTGTAGATATTGCCGTATGGTGCGCAGAAAGTCTTCGGCCTGCTCGCGCCAGTATTCCAGCTCAAAGGCCATCGTTTTCAGCTCGGTTTCGAGGCCGGTCTGGCGGTCGAGTAGACGCGGAATTTCACGCTGAGCGACGGTAGCAGCTTCGCCGGCCTGCTGGTATTTCTCGCGCAGCTCTGCGAGCCGCTCGTCGAGCACGGCGAGGCGGCGGCGGCTCGCCAGGGCGGCGGCCTGCTGGGTGGTGGCTTCGGCAAGCAGCGCTTGCACGGCGGCGGGGTCGGTGGGCTGGGCGGGTGCGGGCTGTAGCGTGAGGGCCAGGGCCGTGGCTTGCTGCCGGGCCGTATCGGCGGCGGCCAGGGCTTCCTGAAGCTGCTGTTGCCGCTGCCGCTGCTCGGTCTGGCGGCGCGTCAGCTCGCTGGTGGCTTGTTGCAGATCCTGTTGCAGGGCTGCCAGGGCCAGTTTCTGCTCGGTTTCACGGCGTTCCTGCTCCGTGGTTTCGGCTTGAAAATCAGCCGCGAAAGCGTGCTCTAGCGCCCCGCACAGTGGGCAGGGCTGGCCGGCGTGCAGGTGTTGGCGGTGGGCATTGAGGTCGGCCAGGGCTTGCTGCAGGCGCAGCTCGCGCTGGTAGCTTTCCAGCAGACGTTGGGCGTCGGTGTGGCGGGTTTCGAGGTGGCTATAGGCCGTTTCGGCGGTGCTGAGGGCGGGGGCTTCGCGGCTAATGTCGGCACTCAGGGCTTCGGCGCGGGTGCGGTGCTGTTCGGCGGCTTCGGCTTTGGGGAGCAGCTGTTGCAAGCCCTGCAGGTAGGTAGTCAAGTCGTCGGCGCGCTGCACTAGGGCGGCGGCTGTGGTGCCTTGCAGCAGCTCGTCGCGCTCGGCACGGCAGGGCTGGCCTTCGTCCTTAATGGCCTGCTGGCGGGCCAGGGCCTCCGTTTCGAGGCGGCGCTGGCGCTGCAGGTCCTCGGCCACGGTTTGCCGCTGGTTCAGCAGCTCCTGCCGGCGGGCTTCGCGGGTGGCCGCTTCCTTCTGCGCCGCCTGCAGGTCGATGATTTCGCGGCTGAGCTCGTTGATCTGGCTCTTGAGGTCAGCTTCGGCGCTGTGGCTGATCAGCCACCGGTCGAGGGCCGCGTTTTCGGTTTGCAGGCCGGCTATTTCCTGGGCTTGCCGGTCCAGCGCGGCCTGGGTTTCGGCCACGCTCTGCTGCTCCTGCGCGTAGGCGGCGCGCTTTTTAACCAGCTGCTGGTGCTCCACGGCAATGGCCGCGTCCTGCCGGCCTACTTCTTCTAGCAGGGGCAGGCGCTGGGTTTCCTCGGCCTGCGCGGCGTCCAGCACTTCCTGGGCAGCTTGCCGGGCGGTGGCAGCCGTGGCGGTGGCCTGCGTCAGGCGGGGCAGCAACTGCTCCAGCTCCTGCAACTGCCGCTCGTCGTTGCGCACTTCCTGCTCGGCGGCTTCGGTCAGGGCCAGGGGAGTGGCCACGGCGCTGGCTCGCTGGTGCGCGGCCAGGCGGGCAAACTCGGGCTGCAGTTGCGCATCCACGGCGCGCAGGCGCTCCACTTCGCGGGCGGCGGCGTCGAGTTGCCGGTCAAGCTGATCGAGGATGGTGCGCCAGGTCAGGCACACGGTCAGCTCTTCCTGCTCGTGGTGGTGCAGCTCCGTTTGCTGGTGCAGCGCGTCCAGCTGGCGCTCCAGCTCGGCACGTTCTTCGTCCGTCAGCAGCTTGGTGGCGTCCAGCTTGGCTTGCAGTAGCTTGGTTTTCAGCTCTTCCTCCTTCGCTTTTTCGAAGGCTGCTACCGACAGCCGGGAGTAGATGCCCACGTTGGTCATCTTTTCCAACAGGGCGCTGCGCTCCTTTTCCGGGGCGTGCAGGAAGCGCGCAAACTTGCCCTGGCTCAGCAGCACCGACTGCTCGAACTGCCCGAAATCCAGCCCCGACAGCTCGCTGACGCGCGCCGGCACGGCCTCTTTTCCGCTGACCACGGCCTCGTTCGACGGGCTCATGACCAGCGACATGGCGTCCTGGTTCAGCCCGCCCTTGTCCTCACCGCGGGTTTTGCGCCGCACTTCCCAGCGCGAGCGGTAGCGCACGCGCTGTGGGGCGCCGGTGTCGGCATCGGTGGCATACACTTCGAATTCCACCTCCGAAAAGGCGTAGGCCGCGTGGCGGCTCACCATTTCGCCCACTTGCCGGTCGTGGCGGGGCACGCGGCCGTAGAGGCCCACCGAAATAGCGTCGAGCAGGGTGCTTTTGCCCGCGCCGGTGGGGCCGGTAATGGCAAACAGGCCCGTGTCGGCCAGCGGGGTAGTGTCGAAGCGAATCAGGTAAGGTCCGGGCAGCGAGTTGAGGTTGGCGAAACGGACGCTGATAATTTTCATGCTAACGAAATTCCGGTACGGTTCCCGAAGATACAGCCGCCGCAGCGGGCGGCGTGGCGAGAAAAAGCGAGGGAAGCGGCGACTTAGCCAGCAGTACCGCCCCAGGCAGCGGGGTCGGCTTCGGCCAACAGCTGCCGCAACTCGCCGAAGGTGGCCGTGAGGGCGGAAGCCCGCTCGGGCGGCAGCCCCGCCACGCGCCGCGCAAATACTTCTTCCACCGTCAGGTCGCTCAGTAGCTGCAGCGGTGCCACGCTGGCGGCCAGGTCGGGGGCTTCGGTGGCGCGCTGGTGGCGCACCCCGCGCGGGGCCAGCACCTGCTTTTTTTGGTGCGTGAGGGCCGCCTGCACGCGGCGCTGCACCTCGGCCGGGGCCTCATCGGAATGCACCAACACATCGGCCCAGGCTACCAGTTCGAAAGCGGCGTTGTCGTAGGCCAGGATGTCGGCCTCCACTTCCTCCAGCGTGCCGTGAAAACGCTGCAGGCGTCGCGTCACGGGCACGGGCAGGGCCGTGATAGTAGGCGCCGTGCCGGCCCCCCCAAACTCCAGCAACAGCACCTGCTGCCGGTCGTCGGCCTCGGTGAAGGACAGCGGCACCGGCGAGCCGGAGTAGCGGATGTGCTGGCGGCCGCCGACCACCTGCGGGCGGTGCAGGTGCCCCAGGGCTACGTAGTCGAAGGCGGCGGGGAAGTGCTCGGCGCCCACCAGGCCCAGCCCCCCGATGTGTACGTCGCGCTCGGCACCCTCGCGGGCTTCGCCGCCGGCGGCGTAGAGGTGGCCCGTGGCCAGCACGGGTACGTCCTGCTCGCGCGGGCGGCACACGGCCTCGTGCTCGGCCAGGGCCGCGTAGTGCGCCGCAATGCTTTCCCGAATGCGGTGCTGCCGGTCTTCGGGCGTTTCGCCGGGCACGGCCAGGCGGATGTCCCGGTCGCGCAGGAAGGGCACGGCGCACACCACCAGCGCGGGCCGGCCGTCGGCGCCGTCCAGCGTGAGCACCTGCTCGGTGGGGTCGGTGGGTACGTTGCCCACCACGTGAATGCGTAGCTGGCGCAGCAGCTGCCGGGAGGCGTTGAGCAGGGTAGGGGAGTCGTGGTTGCCGCCGACTATCACTACGTGGCGGCAGCCGGTGCCCTGCATCTGCATCAGAAAGGTGTAGTAAAGCTCCTGCGCCGCGTGCGAGGGGGAAGTGGTATCGAACACGTCGCCGGCCACCACCAACGCCTCCACGCCGTGCTCACGCACCATCGTCAGCAGCCAGTCCAGAAACAGGCGTTGCTCGGTGAGGCGCTCCTGCCCGGTCAGGAAGTGCTGGCCCAGGTGCCAGTCGGCGGTGTGCAGAACTTTCATGCGGAAACGAAGTGGCGGTGCAACTTCAAAATTAACGTTTCCCGCGTCGATTTTCTCCGCAATTTGCCGCCGCTGGTGTGGAACTGGTGTAGCGTAAACCGGTTTACTACTATGTCATAGTAGCTTGGTTTACTAAGCCTGCTGAGGCTTGTTTGCCTCAGCCTAAAAGAGTTTGCCGAGCCTGCCCAGCTGCTTTCCGCGTCCCTTGAAGCATTTATTGCCCATGTCTGATCAGGTTTCCGCCATAGTTCTCCCGCTGATTTCGTTGCGCGTCGGCCGGCCGCAGCAGCTCGGTAACACCGCTGCCACCGAGCCGCTGGCTCGCGCCTGGACCTCGGCCATTCACAAAACAGAGCTGACCGAGGCCGTCTGGCTGACTTCCCTCAACCTGAACGGCGACGAGCAAGCCGACTTGCGCAACCACGGCGGGCCTGACCAAGCCCTGTGTGCTTACCCAGGGGCGCATTATAGTTATTGGTCCGAGCGGCTGGGCCGGGAGATGAGCCCCGGCAGCTTCGGCGAAAACCTGACCATCGGCGGCGCCTGGACCGAGGCCGAGGTGTGCCTGGGCGACGTGTTCAGCTTTGGGGAGGCGCTGGTGCAGATCAGCCAGCCCCGCTCGCCCTGTTGGAAAATCGCGCGGCGCTGGCAGCAACCGTTGTTTTCGCAGTGGTTGCAGGAAACGGGCTTTACCGGTTGGTACCTGCGCGTGCTGCAGCCCGGCCGCGTGAGCCCTTCCGATGCGCTGGTGCTGCAAAGCCGGCCGTACCCCGAGTGGCCGCTCACGCGCGTGAATGCCGCCAAATACGAGCAGCGTCACGACTTGTCCTTGGTGGCCGAGCTGGCGGCCTGCCCGGCCTTGGGCGAGCAATGGCGCCGCAAAATGCAGGGCCGCCTCAGCGGCGCCCTGCCGCTGAATGACGATGCTAACAGGCTAGTGGGGCCCAACGCCGATTAGCCCCGCGTAAGCATCTTCGCAAATACAAAAGCCCCAGCCGGTAACGGCTGGGGCTTTTAGTTATGGGTCGTTGGGGCTTAGTGCACGGCCTGCTTCTGGAACTCGTTGATGGCCTCGCCCAGGTCGTAGACCTCCGTGCCTGCGGGCAGAGCGGCCTGCAGGATGCTGCTGCCCGCAGCCGAGCGGTAGCCGCCTGCGCAATGCACCAGTACGGGTTTGTCGGTAGGTACTTCCTGAGCCCGCTCGCGCAGCTCGGGCAGCGGAATGAGCAGGGCGCCGTCAAACACGGGCTGCTTGGCTTCGGTGCGGTTGCGGATGTCCACGATGGTGAACTGCTCCGGATTTTGGCGCACGCGTTCTACGTCCAGCTCGGGGCTGGTGGCCGCTGCCTCGCGCGGGGCCAGCAGTGCCCCCTGGATGTTGCTTTCGTAGCCGATTTTGGCGGCTTTGCGAATGACCGTGTCCAGGGCAATCTGCGAATCGGCCACGAGGTAGTACGGTTCCTGCGGGCCGATAACGGAGCCCAGCCAGGTTTCGAACTTGCCACCGTCCATCAGGTTGATGGCGCCGGGCAGGTGCCCCTTGCGGAACTGCGCCGCCGGCCGCGTGTCGACGATGAGCACGCCTGCGACCAACTCGGTGCCACTGGGCAAGTGCTTCACGGCCCGCACCGAATCCTCGAAGGCCGGTGCGCCCTGCTTGTTCAGCTGCACGTCGCGGCCGAAGTACTTCGGCGCAAAAGGCTGGTCTTCCAACAGCACCCGCACGAATTCCTCGCGCGCCATGGGCTGCAGGGCGTAGTTGGTCTTGAGCTCCTTGCCGATGGTGCTGTCGAGGTCGGTAGAGGTAGTCTTGCCGCAGAGGCTGCCGGGGCCGTGCGCGGGGTAGACCTTGGTGGTGGCCGGCAGCGTCATCAGCTTGTCGCGGGTGCTGTCGTACATCTGGGCGGCCAGTTCCTCGCGCTTGTGGCCCCCCACGGCCTCGTCTTCGCGCAGGTCGGGGCGGCCTACGTCGCCCACAAACAGGGTGTCCCCGGTGAAAGCCGACCGGATCTGGCCCAGCTCATCCACCAGCAGCACGCAGATGGAGTCGGGCGAGTGACCCGGGGTGTTGATGGCGTGCAGCTCCACCTGCCCGACGCTGATTCGGTCGCCCTCGTCGAAGCCTTTGTGGGGGTAGCTGGCCTTCACCAGCTTGCTCACGTAAATCGTGGCCCCGGTTTCCTGCGCAATTTCCAGGTGCGACGAGACGAAGTCGGCGTGCGGGTGCGTCTCGATGACGGCGATGATGCGCGCGTCCTGCTCGTCGGCAAAATCGTAATACTGCTGCGGGTCGCGGCCCGGGTCGATGACCGCCATGCGGCCACCGCTGAGCACGGCGTAAGAGGCGTGGGCCAGACCCTTGTCGTAAAACTGATGTATCCTGAAGGGTTGTGAGGAAGGCAGGGGACTCATGTGCGTAAAGTAAAGTGACAACTACCAGCCCGCCGCCAAGCAGCTGCGGAACCGATGCGACAGGACGGCGGCCGTTACAAGCACCGCGCCGTTTGGCCAAAAGCTGACAGCATGGCCGCCGGCCGGTCCGTTCGACCGGCATCAGTCAAATATACTAAGCAGACTATCCGAGGGGCCGGACGGGTATATTTATTTTCACCGGCCAGAAGGAAAAGCGACTGGTAACTAGGTTTTTGCCGGGGTTGTTTCGATGCCGGTCTGCAGTGAAAACGTGGTGTGCCAGCCCTGTAATCCTTGTTGCCGCTGCCTGCCGCAACGGCGCGGCGGCTGCAAAGCAGGCTGGAAGCATACCTGAAGCCGCAACACCGGAAGCCTGCTTAACGCAGAAGGCCGCCCCGAAACCGGAGCGGCCTTTACGTATAAGCACATGGCTTAGCGCCTAAGCCTTGACTTTGATCTTGCTGGCCTTCTTGTCGGCTTTGGCTTTCACCTTGCCTTCCGTTTTGGCCTCCTGGCGGGCGTCGCGCATGTCGACGGCGCGCTCCATGCGGTCCTCGCGCTGGGCGGTGTATTTGGTGAACTGCTCCGGCGTGAGCACGGCCTTCAGCTGCTCGTCGTAGCGGGTGCGGCCCTCCTGCATCTTCTGGCGCATGGCGTCGCGGTCCATGCTGCCGGGCGTCATCTGCGCGCGGGCGGCATCAAACTCGTTGGCCTGAGCCAAGTAAATGGCGCGCACCTTGGTTTGCTGATCCGCCGAAAGGGCCAATTGGTTCGTCAGGCGCTGGGTTTGCATATCGGCGCGTTGCTCGGGCGTGCGCTGCTGACGCCCCTGGCCGTAGCCCATGCCGCGGCCCTGGAAGCCACCGTTATCGGCCGCCGGAATGGTTTGGGCCTGGGTAGCCGTAAAGCTGAGGGCCGCAGCCGTCAGCAACAAAAGCATCTTTTTCATTGGAAGTGGGTCTCTGATGGAAATCTGCCGGGTTAGAGGGCCGAGCTTCGGCAAGGTTTAACCGGGCCGGTGCAAGCAAATCAACTTCCGAGCCAAGTCCCGGGCAGCCGGATTCTGCCTATATTCGGGCCCTGGCGTGTCGCAAGGCACCCCAACCGAATTCACCACGACCACTTTCTCTCTACAAATTCTCCCCATCCCAACTCACTAATGGCAAACATTTTCGCCAAAAAACCGCTGGCCGTGCTGCTGGGCGAAGCCAACGCCTCGGGCGAGGGCGCGCTCAAGCGCACCCTGGGCGCGGCGAGCCTCGTCGCGCTCGGCGTCGGGGCCATCATCGGGGCCGGCTTGTTCGTGCGCACGGCCGCCGCGGCTGCTCAGGCCTCGGGCCCGGGCGTTACGCTGGCTTTCATCGTGGCCGCCATCGGCTGCGCTTTTGCCGGCCTGTGCTACGCCGAATTCGCCGCCATGATTCCCATTGCCGGCTCGGCTTACACCTACGCCTACACCACCATGGGCGAGTTTGTGGCCTGGGTTATCGGCTGGGCCCTGATTATGGAGTACGCGCTGGGCGCGGCCACCGTATCCATTGCCTGGAGCGAATACCTGAACAAGCTCTTAGCCGTGTTTGGGACCAGTATGCCCTACGAATGGTCCCACTCGCCGCTGGAAAGCGCCGTCATCAACGGCGTGACGCACACGGGTTTCCTGAACCTGCCGGCCCTGTTCATCATCATTGCCCTGAGCCTGCTGCTGATCAAAGGCACCCAGGAATCGGCTACGTTCAACGCTGTTATCGTGGTGGTGAAAGTGGCCATCGTGCTGGTATTCATTGCTGTAGGCTGGCAGTTTATCAACCCCGCCAACCACACGCCCTACCTGATTCCCGAAAACGCCGAGCCCGTAATGAGCGGCGGCAAGGTGGTGCGCGAGTACACCGAGTGGAACAAGCACGGCTGGGGCGGTATCCTCGGCGGCGCGGCCATCGTGTTCTTCGCCTTCATCGGGTTTGATGCCGTATCGACGGCCGCGCAGGAGGCCAAAAACCCCAAGCGCGACATGCCCATCGGCATCCTCGGCTCCCTGGCCGTGTGCACCGTGCTCTACATCCTGTTCGGCCACGTGCTGACAGGTGTGGCCAACTGGCGCGAGTTTGCCGACCCGGCCAAGGGCGGCGAAGCTTCGGTGGCCTACGCCATCAAGGAGCACATGCCCGGCTACGAGTGGCTGTCGACGGCCGTGGTAGTGGCCATCCTGGCGGGTTTCTCCTCCGTAATCCTGGTGATGCTGATGGGCCAGAGCCGCGTGTTCTTCTCCATGGCCAAGGACGGGCTGATGCCGAAGGCCTTCTCGGAGCTGCACCCGAAATACCACACGCCTTACAAGTCCAACCTGGTGCTGCTGGTGTTCGTGGGCGCCTTCGCGGCCTTCGTGCCGGGCTCCCTGGCCGGCGACCTGACCTCGTTCGGCACCCTGCTGGCCTTCGTGATAGTGAGCATCGGCGTGTGGATCATGCGCCGCTCCGACCCGGATCAGCCGCGGCCGTTCCGCTCGCCGCTGTCCTCGGCCTCGTTCCCGCTGGTGCCGTTGCTGGGTGCCCTGATCTGCTTGGCCATGATTCTGGCTCTGGACGCGGATACCCTGAAGCTGGCCCTGGGCTGGATGCTGCTGGGCTTCATCGTGTACTTCGTCTACGGCCGCAACAACTCCAAGCTGCAGCAGGGCATCGTGGTGGTGCCCACGGAATTGGAAGAACAGGCCTTCATCGAGCAGAAGTAACCGCTCGTTCGTTGTTCCAACAAAAAGCCCCGCCGATATTTCGGCGGGGCTTTTTGTTGGAGTACTGGCTAAATGCAGCGTCGCATTAATTGATTTGAGCAGCGCCTGACCGATATCCGGACAACAGATAGGTGCAACTGCGCCAAATACCGCCTAAGCCGCCGTGGCGAGGCTATTTGCTCATCGGCTGCACTTCGCTCTTGAGCTTGAGCACCCGCTCGCCGCTGTCCTGTACAATAAGGAACGCGGGGTTGTCGGGCGTGCCGTGGCGCGTGATGTCGGCGCCTTTCAGCTTGCGCGTGACCGATTCCTTAAACGTTTGTTCGATCTTGCCTGAAGCGGTACCGGTGCCGTATTTCCAGGAAACCTGCGTGCCTTTGCGCATGGCCAAAGAATTGAATGAGTGGATCAGGTGCTGCATTGTATACGGCGACAACAGGCACATGGCTCAGGTGCTTTGCTGCACCGGGCTGGCCCGGCCGACAGGGACAAAGCCAGGCGAGATGCCCCAATTCTCGCATTCTGTGGCGTGAGTAGGCAAATGATGCGTAAATTTTTCCCTGTTTTGTAGCCCACTTTATCAGCATCCCACCGCCTAAGCTCCTTTGCCCTGCGCAATGAATGGGCGGCCACACCGTTGATGGGACTGATTATTGCGCGGGTCCAGGCCGCGCAGCTATGTGATAAAAGCCTCGTTCTATGAGTGAACTTCTTCCCGATGCTATTCAAGTATTGCTCGTCGACGACCACCCGCTGGTTATCGAGGGCATTATTTCCCTGCTGAAAGACATCGACGATATCCGCATTGTGGCCACCGCCGCGAGCGGGCAACAGGCACTCGTGCGGCTGCAGGAGCAGCCCAGCATCCGCGTGGCCATCGTGGATCTGAACATGCCCGGCATGACGGGCGTTGAACTGATCCGCAGCATGCACCAGGCCTTCCCGCTGGTGCGCTCCATGGCCTTGTCGGTGTACTACGACTACAGCTCGGTGACTGACGTGCTCGAGGGCGGCGGCTCGGGGTACCTGCTCAAAAATACCAGTAAGAAGGAGCTGATTGAGGCCGTGCGCCAGGTCTACCAGGGGCATACCTATTTCAGCCCGGAAGTGGGGGCTACGCTGCTGCAGAATGTGCGCCGGGCCAACCCGACTAGCCCGGACACGCGCGAAGAGCGGCCGGTGGAGCTAACGGCGCGAGAGATGGAAGTGCTCCAGCTCATTGCCCGCGAGTACTCCAATGCGCTCATTGCCGAGAAGCTGTTCATCAGCGAGCGGACCGTGGAGTCGCACCGAAAAAACATCCTGACCAAGACAAATTCGAAGTCGGTGGTGGGGCTCATCCAGTATGCACTCAAGCATAAGCTTATTGGGTAAGTTATAGAATAAGTTTGATGAGTTATAAGCCGCTGGTTCCTCGAGAGCCGGCGGCTTTTTTCGCTATATGCGCTAGGAGCTCGGAGTGTGAAGCGTAGTGAGGAGCTTGCATAAAAGAGGGATAAGCACATGCAATTATTGATAAATTGATAAAAAAGTGGATCATAATCGAGCCAGGAGCTAAGTGGAAATACGGGTACAAAATCCGTGCTGGTACGGATATGCTTTCTGCTTGATATTCCTTTATCTTAGCATCGTTCAATAAAATGAAGTTTGCTTCATATTGAATAGCGCGCTACTCTTGGTTGACCGAATTGTTGCCTTTTTTCCATCACCACTTCACCTGCGACACCATGGCCTCAAAAATACTGTCGTTCATTTGCCACGTGCCTGGCGTTATTCCTGGTGCCTATCCGGCTGTACCCACCACCGACGCTGCCGTGCCAACCCGCACCCCGTCGAGTGAGCGGCGTACCACCACTTCTGCCAGCGAGCCGGGCGGGCACTTTACAGCTATCTACGAAAACGAGCGGTTCGTGCGCTTCAAGTACATCAGCAACGCCAGCTAGCACGCCGTTGCCCTGCTGCGACCTGCCTTCCCGGAACGCCTGAGCCGCCCAATTGGCCCCCGTCGATTGGGCGGCAGCGTGTCCGGGGCCGGGCTCGGGGCTGATTTCGGGCTAACTTGCGCACCAGACCAAGTGCGTGAAATTATGCCCCTTGCCCCTCCCTTGCTGCGTTGTGTGCTGCTTATTCTGCTTGTTATCAGTGGAGTACTAGGCGTGCATCCGTCGGTGGCCCAAACGGCACCGGTACCCGCCGACAACACCTGGTACGGCGTGGTGGCACGCGGCAGCGGCCGGGCGTTGGAGGTACGCGGCGCCGCGGCGGAGGCCGGCGCGGCCGTGGTGCAGTGGGAATTTACCCAGGCGCCCAGCCAGCAATGGCGCTTTGTGCGCATCAGCCCGGGCAGCGAGTGGTACCGCATCGAAGTGCGCCATAGCACCAAGTGCCTGACGGCCGAGCGGGCCGACGAAAACGCCCCGGTAGTGCAGCGCCCGTACACGGGCAGCCTGTTTCAGCAGTGGAAGCTGGTGGCCGCCGGCCCGATTGGCAGTGCCCAACTGGTGTGCCGCGGCAACGAAACGGCCAGCCTGGCCGTGGCCTCGGCTGACAAGGCCAACGGTACCGCCGTGGTGCTGCAGCGCTACCTCGGGCGCGCCGCCCAGCAGTGGCGCCTGTTTCCGCTGCGCCTGCGCGTGGCGCCCAGCGCCCCTACGTTCGGGCAGCTAGCGCCTCTCGCGGCGGCCATCAATACGCCGGCCAACGAGCTGCAGCCCGTGCTGACGGCCGATGGCAAGACCCTGTACTTCGTGCGTACCCGTTTTGCGGGCAACATGGAAGGCGTGGCCGAATCGGGGGACATCTGGACCAGCCAGACCACCGACGACGGCCAGACCTGGAGCCCGGCTACGCGCCTCGATGCCCTGAATACCCCCCAGCACAACGGCGTGCAGGCCGTGTTGGCCGGCGGCGAAGCGCTGCTGTTGCGCGGCTGGTACCAGCCGCGCGAAAACTCCTCGCGCGACGAAGGTGCCTCCCGGGCCCGGCGCGTGGGCAGCGGCTGGGGCAAAATTGAGTCGCTGGAAATCACCAACTACTATTCCACGGGCACCTCCACCACTTTCTTTCAGCCTGCCGATGAAAAGGTGCTGCTTATGAGCCTGGAGCGCGCCGACGGGCAGGGCGGCAACGACCTGTACGTAAGCCAGCGCGACGGCAACGGCGGCTGGGGCGAGCCCCACAGCCTCGGCCCGGTGGTGAATTCGCCCGGCTTTGATTTTGCCCCGTGGCTGGCGCCCGACGGCAAAACGCTGTATTTCGCTTCCTACGGCCACGCCGGCTACGGCAGCGCCGACATCTTCGTGACCGAGCGGCAGGACGAGACGTGGACGCGGTGGAGCGAGCCGCTGAACCTGGGCCCGGCCGTGAACAGCGCGGGCTTCGATGCTTACTTCTCGCTCGGGCCCGACGGCAAATCGGCCTACTGGGCCATGTCGCGCACGGCCAACGGCCCCGCCGACATCGTGCGGGCCGCCGCCGGCCTCACGCCGCCCACCGACACGGCCGCCGCCAAGCCCGTGGTGGCCGTGGCCACTACCTCGGTGCCGCCGCGCGGCTTTGTGACCGGCAAGGTGCTGGACGCCCGCACCCGCAAGCCAGTAGTGGCGCAGGTAAAAGCCCAGCGGCTCGGCGGCGACATGGTGTTCAATGCCACCGGGCAGACCGATGCCGCCGGCGGTAATTTTCAGTTCTCGCTGCCGGCCGGGCGGTACCGGCTGGCGGCCACGGCCGGCGGCTTTCTGACCGCCGCCGATACGGTAATCGTGAACGGCGCCATGAACCTGGAGCTGCTGGTGCTGCCAGCTGCCGTGGGGGCCAAACTGGAACTGCCCACCATCATTTTTGCCCAGGGCAAAGCCAGCCTGCTCTCAGGCTCCTACAACGAGCTGAACCGCCTCGCGCGCACCTTGCTCGACAATCCCTCGGTGCAGATTCGGCTGGAAGGGCACACCGATAACCAGGGTGACGCGCAGAAAAACAAAGTCTTGTCGGAACAGCGCGTGGCCGAGGTAAAGCGCTACCTGGTAAGCCGCGGGGTAGGCGAGGAGCGCATCAGCACCGTCGGTTACGGTGGCAGCCGCCCGCGCGCCAGCAACGAGCGGGAGGAAACGCGCCGCCTGAACCGCCGCGTGGAATTTACCATCACCAAACAGTAGCCCCGCTGCCCAGTGCGCGTTGGTAATCTGGATCAAGCCGCTGGGAGAGAGTAGCCGCAAGCCCCATCCCGGCTACCTGGCACAGGCCCATCGGCGTAACCTTCAGCTGCCGATTCACCGTCATCTGCTCATGAAAGCCATTGTTCAGCGAGAAATAACCTTGCCGAAGCTGCCATCGGCCTCGGGCATCGAAGTGGTGGGCAATTACGCCTACATCATCGGCGACGATGCGCCCTTTCTCTACTGCTTTCAGGCGGCGGATCTGACGGCGGCCCGGCCCATTTCGCTGTTTGAAACGGCACACTTCAGCTCCGGCCGCATCCCCAAAAGCCTGAAGCCCGACCTGGAGTGCCTCACGGCCGTGGCCCTGCCTGACAAGGAAAGCGGGCTGCTGGTGATGGGCTCGGGCGCCACCGCGGCGCGGGAAGTGGGCTATTGGGTGAGCCTGGGGGCTGGTCAGCCGCCCAGCGCGGCCGTGTATCCGCTGTCGCTGACGCCGCTGTACGCCGCCCTGCGCGCGCTGCTGCCCAAGGGCCTGGAGCTGAACCTGGAGGCCGCTGCCGCCACCGACGACGCCCTGCTGCTGATGCAGCGCAGCGTGGGCACAGCTGCCGGCAACCTGGTGTTTCGTTGCCCACTGGGCCCCACGATGGAGTTTGTCCAGCACCGCACCAGCCGCTTGCCTAGCATTGACGTGCAGCGTTACGAGTTGCCCCGTATTGCTGGCAAGCCGGCGGGTTTTTCGGGCGCCACCATCCACGGTGGCCGCTTGTTCGTGACGGCCTCGGTGGAGGACACCACTGACCCCGTGGCCGACGGCGCGGTGCTTGGTAGCTTCGTGGGCATTATCGACCCGCGGCAGCCCACGCGCTCAGTGCTGCCCGCGGCGCTGGCCCTACTGGAATTGCCGGGCGGTCGGGCGTACCGCGGCAAAGTGGAAAGCGTAACGGTGCGCCGCGAACTGAGCCCCAGCCACTACGAGCTGCTGCTGGTAACCGACGACGATGCGGGCGGCTCCACCGCCGTATTCGTGGAGCTGACGCTGTAGCGACCCGTCAAGGAACGGTTAGTGGGTGAAGGGGGTACCCTACGGTTTCTGCGACGGTTGAACGCGTGCGTATGGCAGATTTTGGTAGCTTGGCAGCAGCTTTTCTCCCATCATCCTGCCGCTTATGGGCCTGTTCGATTTCATCCGCAACGAACTCATCGAGATTATTGACTGGGTCGATAACTCGACGGACACCGTCATCTGGAAATTCCCCGACCAGGAAAACAACATCAAGTACGGCGCGCAGCTGGTGGTGCGCGAATCGCAGGTGGCCGTGTTTCTGAACGAAGGCCGGATTGCCGACGTGTTTGGGCCGGGGCGCTACACGCTCACCACGCAGAACATGCCGGTGCTCACCACGCTGCGCGGCTGGAAGTACGGCTTTGAGTCGCCCTTCAAGGCCGACGTGTACTTTGCCTCCACCAAGCAGTTTACCAACCTGAAGTGGGGCACGCAGAACCCTTTCATCGTGCGCGACCCGGAGTTCAAGCAGGTACGCGTGCGCGCTTTCGGGACGTACGCCCTGCGCGTGCAGGACGCGGGCCAGTTCGTGCGTGAGTTTGCGGGTACGGCTGCCGTCCTGCGCATTGCCGACGTGGAAGGGCAGTTGCGCTCGGCCATCGTCAATAAGTTTTCCGACGCCATTGCCGAGGCCGGGGTGTCGGTGCTGGACCTGGCCCGTAACTACCAGGAGCTGGGCGAGCGGCTGCGCCCCCTGCTGCAGGACGACTTTGGCGCCTATGGGCTGGAGCTGACGCGTTTCTACATCGAAAACACCAGCCTGCCGCCCGAAGTCGAAGCCTTCCTCGACAAAACCACCCAGATGAACATGGTGGGCGACATGGGCCGCTTCCAGCAGTTTCAGGCCGGCGTAGCGGTAGAAAAAGCCGCTGAAAGCTCCGGGGCTGGCAGCGCCGCCGTGTTGCTCGGTGGCCTGGGCAACTTCATGGCCGGCACTACTGCTCCGGCTGGCGCTCCGGCCGCTGGCCCTGCGCCCGCCGCGGGCCCAACCGACAAGGCGCAGGTGCTGGAGCTGCTCAAGCAGCTCGGCGAGCTGAAAGCGGCCGGGGTGCTGAGCGAAGAGGAGTTTACGGCTAAGAAAGCCGAGCTGCTGGCCCGGTTGTAATCCCCGCATGGAACCATCTTTTCGCGCCGATGCCGACCCGAAGCAAGTCGGCAACGTGGTGCACGCGCCGTGCCCGCGGTGCGGCGCGCAGCTGAAGTTTTCGGCCGGCACCCAGCAGCTGAGCTGCGAGTACTGTCAGCACGCCGAGCCCATCGACTTTACGCGCAACCGGCTGCAGGAAAACCGACTGGACTTTCAGCTGCGGGGCCACGAGCTACCCCACGCGCCTACGGCCGAGAAACAGGTGTTTTCGTGCCACAACTGCGGGGCGCAGACCACCGTGGGCGACGACACGCCCACGATTACCTGCGCCTTCTGCGGTTCGAAGAACGTAAACCCCGACGCTCATAAAACCCGCCTGATCGAGCCGGCGGGCGTGATGCCGTTTTTCGTGCCGCGCGAGCGGGTGCAGCAGCAGTTTAAGGCTTGGGTGGGTAGCTACTGGCTGGCCCCTTCCAGCCTGAAATCGGGCGCGGCTCTCGACAACCTGCACGGGCTGTACATGCCGTACTGGACCTTCGACGCACAGGCCACCTCGGAGTGGGCGGGCGACGCGGGCTATTATTACTACGTAACGGTGGAAGGCCGCGACGCGAAGGGCAACCGCGTGACGCGGCAGGAGCAGCGCACCCGCTGGGAACACCACCGCGGCACGCACCAGGCGTTCTACGACGACCTGCTCATCATGGCCTCCAGTAAGCTCTCCATGGCCGAGCACCACGTGGCGCAGGCCAGCCGCTACGAGCTGCAGGCCGTCGTCGACTACGACCCGCGGCTGCTGCTGGGCTGGGAGGCCGAGGTGTACAGCATTGATCTGGCGGCCAGTGCCCACAAGGTGGAAAGCATTATTGGGCAGCGCGAGGAGGAGGCTTGCTCCGAGGAGCTGGGCGGCGACACCCAGCGTGGCCTGCAAGTGGACACGGTACTCACCGAGCAAACCTTCAAGCATCTGCTGCTGCCGCTTTGGATCTGTACCTACCAGTACCGGGGCAAGCTCTACCGGTTTCTCGTCAACGGGCAGACCGGTGAAGTAGCGGGCGAGCGGCCGGTTTCCTGGGTAAAGGTGGCCTTACTGGTCCTGCTGGCCGTGCTACTGCTGGCTGCCTTTGCGTACTGGCAAAGCCAGCCGACGCGCCACTAGCCCGCGGCTAGGCGGGGAGCTTGCGCAGCTGCCGGCCCAGCACCACGGCGCGGCCGCTGGCAAACTCAACCAGCATGGTGCCGTTGCTGCCCCGGATGCACTTGCCGCGTCCATCGAGCACGGCCACGCAAAGCTGCCCGACCAGCGGCGAGCCGGTGAGCCGGCATAGCCGGTCGCCAAGGTAGCGGTAGGAGGCAGGGGGATTGGGCATACCGGGGCCAACACGGGCCTGCCGGGTCGGAGTTCAGGTTTTGGCGCAAGTGCTGCCGCAGCGAACCTGAAGAGCCAGTGCAGATGCCGGTAGCGAGTCGTTGGCATTAGCATGGATTACCTGGTGTGGTCTGCCAGCCAGCGCTTTAAGCGCTAGGAAGTAGCCCATATGGCAAGACGTATAACCCGCCGTTTTTATTAGCTGACTGGCAAAGCAGAAAAGAAGTCGGGTCCATTCTTATCTAATCAGGTATGATGAAGCTTATGCCTTTAAGTTCGGCCTAAAACCATGCTATATGCTTAAACTAAAATAGGTTATGACTATTTATAGCGGAACTGAAATCTTAGCTGATAACCGAGGCGTTTTCCCAAAAAAGTAACGGAATAACGAAGCTTTTTTTGATGAATCCCGAGAAAAAAGAAGCAAAGAAGAATAGAACTTATCCGCTGATGTATTCCCAAAAATAGACACGGTTTCTAATAACTGGAAACTATGAGATATGTCATATCCAGCCTCTGGGTAAGTTTTTATATTGCTGACTTGTTAAAAGTCTTTTAATCCCGTTTCAGGGGAGTTATTGAATTATTCCACTTTGTGGGGTCTAATTTTGTGGTTGCCTTTCCGCGAGCTACTGCTGGGAAAGGGTGTTTCGACCAATTAACCCTCTTATATGAGAACACCCGTACGTTTTTGGGCCTTGCTGGGGTCCTTGATTCCGTTGGGTTTGGCTGGGCAGGCTTGGGGTCAGTGTACCTCCGCGGCCACCACCACGCTGGCATTTTCCAGTGGCGCAGCAAGCGGCGACTGGAAGGCACGCGCACCCTTGGCAGTACCCGCGGGTACCACTTTTACCACAATCGGCAGCAGCGGCTATAATTCCGCGGCTCCTACCGCCACGCTGGCTACGCAGCAGCTGAACGGAGTCACCTCGCTGGAGTGGGCAAACGCGCACGCAGGCGCTACCCCACTGGCCGATCGGTACTCCAACGTCACGTTTCGTTTCAACCGGGCCGTTAGTGGCGCTACCATCCGGATTCAGGACATCGACGCCTCAAGCGGCTTTATCGACCAGGTAACGTTTGCTGGAAGCAACAACGGTGCGGCGGTGGTACCTGCGCTGAGAAAGGCCAGCAACACGACAACAACCACTACCATCAGCGGAACTACCGCTACGGGGGCTTCCAACGTGGCCAACACCACGGATGGTACCATCATTGCCACCTTCAGTAGCGACATCACCGAAATAACCCTTACGTACCGCAACAACTTTAACGGGACGCCGGCCAACCAGGCGGTAGGCATCGAGCAGATATCCTGGTGCCGCGTCGCGCCCGTGGCCAGCGACGTGACCAACGCGGCAGCGCTGGCCAGCTCGGCTGCGCAAACGGGGATAAGCGGCCTGAGCGCGGTGGCCGACGGCTCGGTAACCAGCTTTACCGTAACGCAGCTGCCGGCCGCCAACGAAGGTGTGCTGTACTACAACTCGCCCGCTTTCCTGAACCCCAACCGGTACCTGGAAGTAACGCCCACCACGACGCTGTCCACTACCCAGGCGGCTACCCTGCGCTTCGATCCGGCGCCGAGTTTCTCGGGTGGCAACGTCACCTTTCTCTACACGGCAACCGACGATGCCGGGCTGGAATCGAACACCGCCACCTACACCATTCCCATCCAGGCGGTGGCCGGACCGGCGGGCTGCGGCAGCTCCTACCTCGATGGCACTTCGCACAGCGGCCTGACGGCGGAGTACTATAGCGGCAACTTCGCCGATAACCTGGGCTTCTTTGCCGCCGCCACGCCCGCCCTGCGGCGCTTTGACGCCCAACTGGACTTCGGCACCAGCGGTTGGGGCAACTTCACCAGTTTCACCTCGGGCACCATTGCCAACCCGGACAACTACAGCGCCCGTTACCGCGGCAGCATCTACGTGACCGAAGATGCGAACTACACCTTCTACCTGACCTCCGACGACGCCTCGTACCTCTGGCTCGACGCGGCCGCGCTGGCTGCCACACCTACGGTGGCATCGGCCACTATCAACAACGGCGGTGGGCATACCTCGCGGGAGCGTTCGGCCACGGTGTTTTTGAGCAAGGGCCTGCACAACCTGTTGATATTCTACGGCGAAGGCACCGGTGACAACCTATTGACCCTCGAGTATGCCCGCCCTGCGGCTAACGGCATTTCGGCCATCAGCCGGCAAGTCGTGCCCAACGCGGTGCTGTGCGCCGGCCCCGGCAACTTGCCCCCCGTAGCCAATAACGTCAGCGGCAACCTGCCGGCCGTGGGCTACACCCTCACGCAGGCCCTAAGCGGCACGGACCCCGACGGCAGCATTGCCAGCTTCATCATCAATACCCTGCCGGCCAACGGCACACTGGCCCTGAACGGCACGGCCGTAACCGTTGGCCAGAGCATTGCTGTGGCTGAGGCCGGCAACCTGACCTTCAGCGGCCTCGTGGGCACGACCTCGTTCCAGTACTACGCCGTCGACAACCAGGGCATGCGCTCGGTGGCCACGGCTACGTACACCATCAGCGCCCCGAACCGCGCGCCGGTAGTCAACAACGACTCGCGCGACGTGCCGCTGAACACCACCGTGAGCGGCAACGTGGTGCTGAATGACGCGGACCAGGAGCAGAACCTGTTCACCGTGACGCTAGCCAGCGGCCCCAGCCGCGGCACGCTCACGCTGAACGCCAACGGCACGTACTCCTACACGCCCGCCATGGGCTACACCGGCCCCGACAGCTTCACCTACACGGCCTGCGACAACGCTACGCCTTCTCTGTGCTCGGGCACGGCCACGGTAAACCTGCGCGTATTCAGTACGAACACGGCCTGCACCTCGGCCACGGGCTCGAACCTGCTGCAGAACCCGGCCTTCACCAGCGGCAACACGGGCTTCACCACCAACTACCGCTACGTAGCGTCGGGCTACACCACGACCAACGGAACCGTCAACGCCAACTCGGGCCTGTACCCGGAGGGCACCTACACGGTAGGCGCCAGCGCCACTACCTACCACCCGAGCTTCCAGGGCACGGGCCACACCGGCGGCACCGGCGACAACTTCCTGATGGTAAACGGTGCGGCCTCCATCCGCACCCTGTATGCCCAAACCGTAACCGTACAGCCGGGCCGCTACTACACCTTCTCGGCGTTCTTCAACAACCTGCTGGCCCCGGGCAGCAACGGCGGCGTGCCGGAGCTGGGCTTCGTTATCAACGGCGAAGCGGTATCGGGTACCATCACCCTGAACGAGTCGCCTGATCAGTGGGTGCAGTTCTCCGATGTGTGGTACTCGGGCACGAACACCACGGCTACCTTTGAAATCCGCAACGTGAGCACGGCCCTGGGCGGCAACGACCTGGCCGTGGACGACGTGTACTTCGGCTCGTGCAACCTGGCCCCCACGGCCGTAGCCGATGCCGCGACCATGCCTGGCAGCAGCGCCAGCACTACGCTGAACGTGCTGACCAACGACGTAGACCCGGAGAGTTCCTTCAACGCGGCCACCGTCGACCTGAACCCGAGCGTGGCCGGCCAGCAAACCTCCGTGGCCGTAACCGGTGGCAGCTTCTCGGTAAGCAACGGCGTGGTGACTTTCACGCCCGCCGCCGGCTTTGTGGGCACGGCTACGGCCAGCTACACGGTGCAGGATGCTGCCGGCGCCCCCACCAACCAGGCCAACATAGCCGTGACGGTGCTGCCGACCACGGCCGACCTGGCCATCAGCCTGACGGCCCCGACCAGCGGCTCGACCGTCACGGCCGGCCAGCCCGTGACTTTCACGGCCGTAACGACCAACAGCGGCGCGGCGGCCGCCAGCGGCGTGGCGCCCACCGTGCAGCTGCCCGCCGGCCTGACCGGCTCCGGCACCAACGGCGCGCTGACTTTCTCCAACGGCGGTAGCTACAACAGCACCACCGGTCTGGTGACCTTCCCGACCAGCAGCCTCGCCAACGGCGCCAGCGTGACCAACAGCGTTACCTTCCTGGCGCCCGGCGCGGGGCCCTTCAGCGGTGCGGCCAGCGTAACGGCCACCACTGCCGACCTGAATACGGCCAACAACACGGCCAGCGCGACGCTGAACGTGGCCACCGGCTTCGACCTGACCACCGCCATCGGCGGCCCGGCCAGCGCCGGCACCGGCACGGCCCTGACCTACGCCGTGGTGACGCGCAATGCCGGCCCCTCAGCCGCCACGGACGTGACGCAGACGGTGAGCTTCCCCGGCAACCTGACCGGCCTGTTCGTGTCGAACAACGGCACCTACGCCTACAACGCCGGTACCAACACCACCGTGGTGAGCTTCCCGAGCGTGGCCATGCTGCCGGCTGGCCAGACGTTGAACAACACCATCACCGTACCGGCGCCGGCTGCGGCTGCCACCTTCACGGCAACGGCAACGGTAGCCGCTACCACGGGCGAAACGACCACCACGAACAACTCCGCTACGGCCTCTACGACCGTGACGGCCACCTCCGGCCAGGCGGCCAACCTGATGACCGCCGTAACGGCTACCGCGGGCGGCACGGCCGTAACCAATGCAGCGGCCGGCACCGCCCTGACGCTGACGAGCACCGTCAACAACGCCGGCCCCGGCACCGCTACCGGCGTGGTGAGCACCCTGACCCTGCCAGCCGGCCTCAACCCGGCTACGCTGACCATTTCGGGCGGCGGTAGCTATAATGCCAGCACCGGCCTAGTCAGCTGGCCGGCCGTGTCGCTGACGGCTGGGAGTGCCCAGACGACAACGGTGCAGCTGCCGACGCCGGCCTACGGCCCGCTGCTGGCTTCGGCCAGCGCCAGCGGTACCTCGGCCGATGCCGTGATGGGCGACAACGTGGCCACCACCGTGGTGACCATCAACCCCAACGCCGACGTGGCCACCAGCATCGTGGGGCCGACGGCCGTAACGGCCGGCCAGCGCGTGAGCTACACCGTGACGACGACCAACAACGGCGGCGGCACAGCTTACAACGTGCAACAGTTTGTGCGCCTGCCCCCGGCCGTGGCCAACCTGAGCTACACCACCAACCTGCCCGCCGGCACCACCGGCGCGGTGGATGCCCAGCCCAACCAGGCGCTGCTGAGCTACCCGGTAATTGCTTCCCTGGCGCCCGGCCAGTCGGTGACGAACACCATCACGTTTGACGCTCCGGCCGTCGCTTCGTTCCCGAGCCTGGCCTACGTGACCAGCAGCACGCCCGACAACGTGACCAGCAGCAACACCAGCACCCTGACCGTCAGCACCACGCGTGCTTCGGACGTGGTAGCTTCCATTGCCGGTCCTTCGGTAGTGGTGAGCGGCACGCCGGTAGTGTACAGCGTACGCACCGCCAACAACGGTACCTCGCCGGCCGCCGGCGTAACGACCACCGTGCAGCTGCCCACCGACCTGGCCAGCGTAGTGGTGCGCGATGAAGCCGGCCAGGTTATCAACGGCGCCTACAACGCCGCAACGGGTATGGTAACCTTCCCGGCGCAGACGGAAGTAGCCGTCGGAACTGCCGGGGCGCTTACGCGCACCATCACCTTCTCGGCCCCCGATGCCGCGGCCATCAGCGCCACGGCCGTAGCCAGCGTAAGCACGGCCACCAACGACCTGAGCCGCGCCAACAACACGGCTACCTACACCACCAGCGTGCTGCGTCCCACGGCTACCTCGGCCGACCTGGGCGTGACGCTGGCGGCCAGCGCGGCCAACCAGACGGCCGGTCAGCCCGTGACCTACACCCTGACGACGACCAACAACGCCGCGGATGCCGCCAGCAACGTGGTGCAGCAGGTCGCTTTCCCGGCCGGGCTGAGCGCCGGTAGTTTCGTCATCTCAGGTGGCGGCAGCTACGACCCGGCCACCGGCCTGGTATCCTTCCCGACGCTGGCCACGCAGGCCGCCGGTGCCGTGGAAACGAACACCATCACCGTAACGGTGCCCGGCGTGGGGCCGCTGACGGCGGTAGCCAGCGTAAGCTCGGGCAGCAGCGATGGCACGCCGGCCAACAACACGGCCGTGAGCAGCGTGGCCGTGAATGCACTGAGCAACGTGCGCACGGTAGTGCGCAGCCAGGGCACGGCTTTGTCGGGCACCATGCTGGCCGGGCAGCCGGCCACCTACCTGGTGCGCGTGCTGAACGACGGGTTGTCGCCGGCCCAGAACGTGGGTTTCACGGCGCAAATCCCGGCCGGCCTCGACCCGGCCACGGTGAGCATCTCGGGCGGCGGCAGCTACAACGCCGGTTCGGGCCTGGTTACTTTCCCTGGCGCGGCTACGCTGCCGGCGGGGCAGGAGGCTTCGCTGGCCTACACCATCACCTTCCCGGCGCCGGGCACGGCCTATAGCGTAACGGCTACGGCCACGACTACCACGGCGCAGGTCGGCACCGCAGATGACTCGCAGACCTACAACACCACCCTGCTGAACCAGGCGCCGGTGGCCCACATGACGCAGAACAGCCTGACCGCACCCGACGGCAACACCTCGGAGGTAGCCCTGCCGCTCTCGCCGCTGCGCGCCAGCGACGCCGACGGCACCATCAGTAGCTTCGTCATCACCTCGCTGCCCGATGCGGCTACCCAAGGCACGCTGTACTACTCGGCCGACGGCGTGAACTACAGCCCCGTCGCCCTGAGCAACGGCCGCTTCAGCCTGCCGGCTGCCAATGCCGGCAACCTACGCTTCGATCCGGTGAGCAGCTTCGTGGGCAACGCCTTCCTGAGCTACCTCGCCGTCGACAACGCCAACGCTGAATCGGCGGCCGTGCTCTACGCCATTTCGGTGGGGCAGGACAACGCTTCGGTGTACACGGCCGCGCCGGTGCGGGGTGGTTCGCTGGAAACGGCTTACCAGAACGGTGACGTGATTACCAGCGCCGCCGACGCCAACGGAGCCGAGTACAGCTTCAGCAGCTCGACCAACCAGACGACGGTAACCGATACGGGCGTGCGCTCGGCCACCACCGACGCCGCCGGTACCACGCAGCTGGCTACCCTGGGCCTGGCCCTGAATCCGGCTACCGGTGCCATCACCGTGGCCAACCGCACGCTGCTGCGCGCCGGCAGCTACTCGGTAGTAGTAACGACCGTGGACGAGTTCGGCGGTACCAACGCGCAGACGGTGAGCTTCACCATCGGCTTCGGCCCGCTGCCCGTGACGCTGGTGGAGTTCGGGGTGAAAGCCCAGCGCAACGACGCGCTGCTGACCTGGACCACGGCCCAGGAAAAGGACAACGACCACTTCGACGTGGAGCGCAGCCTGGACGGGCGCACGTTTGAGAAAGTAGGCGAAGTAGCCGGCCACGGCACGGTGAGCAACGCCCAGCACTACCGCTTCACCGACGCCAACGCCGCCCGCCTCGGCCAGCTGGTGTACTACCGCCTGCGCCAGGTCGACTTCGACCGCGCCGACAGCTACTCGGCCATCCAGTCGGTGAGCTTCGGCCAGCTGACCACGGTGGAATTGACGCTCTTCCCCAACCCGGCTACCGAAGTGCTGAACGTGCGCCTGAGCGGTGCCACCGGCCAGGCGCAGGCTACGCTCTACAGCGCCGCCGGCCAGCTGCTGCGCACGCTTTCCTTCGACGCCGCTCAGCCTGCTACGCTGGATGTGCAGGCCCTGCCGGCCGGCACCTACCTGCTGCGCGTGCTCACGGCCGATGGCAAGGCCTATACCCAGCGCCTGGTGAAGCAGTAACCTGCCGCTGAATCCTGAAAAAGCCGCTGTCCATTCCGGGCAGCGGCTTTTTTGTTGTAAATGACGAATGAATGGGCGGCCTGTCTTGCTGGCGAAGAAAGGCCTGTTGTACCGTTGAACGACCATCGTTGTAACGACTTGCCCTAGGGTGAGAAGGTCCTTGACTACGTCGACCTTCGGCTCGCTCTGCTCAGGATGACAAAGGGAGCAGGGCCATCTGACCGGTTTCAGCGTTAGCTAACCCGAGGCAACGCGGCAGCCCACCAAAACCTAAGCCCGGTGCCGATAGTTGAAGAAGCTCGCCGCGGCCAACGGCCGGGGACTCCGCCTTTTTTCACCCTCCAGAGCTATATGTCAGCTACTCCCAAACACTGGTTTATTACCGGCGTCAGCACCGGTTTCGGCGCCGCGCTGGCCGAACTGATCCTTCAAAACGGCGACAAAGTGGCCGCCACCTTCCGGCAGCAGGAGCAAGCCGATGAATTTACCCAGAAAGCCGGCGAAAACGGCCGCGGCCTCGTCTGCGACGTCACCAACGAAGCCGAAGTGAAGCAGGCCGTGGCCGACGCCATTCAGGCCCTAGGCCACCTCGACGTGGTGGTGAACAACGCCGGCTACGGCTCCTTAGGCAGCATCGAGGAAATCGACGAGGCCGAGGTGCAGCGCCAGTTCGACGTGAACGTGTTCGGCCCCCTGCGCGTGCTGCGGGCCGTGCTGCCTCACCTGCGCGAGCGGCGCACGGGCCACGTGCTCAACATCACCAGCATCGGCGGGCTCAAGACCTTCCCCGGCGTGGGCGTGTACAACGCCAGCAAGTTTGCCCTCGAAGCCCTCGGCGAAAGCCTGGCCCAGCAGGTCGGCCCGCTCGGTATCAAGGTCACCAACATCGAGCCCAGCGGCTTCCGCACCGACTGGGCCGGCCGCTCGGCCAACGTGGTAACCACCGCCATCGAGGATTACCAGCCCACCGTGGGCCAGAACCTGGCCGGCATCCAGGGCTACAGCGGCCGTCAGCCCGGCGACCCGCAGCGCGCCGCCCAGATTATGTTTGATCTGGTGCGCCAGGAAAATCCGCCCCTGCACCTGCCGTTGGGCAAAGCTGCCGTCAAAGGCGCCCGCGAGAAGTTCACGGCCCTGGTACAGGAACTGGAAAGCGTCGCCAGCCTCGGCAACTCAGCCGACTTCCCGGAATAGGGCAGAGGCTCGTCATTTGTCTTCGCCACACCAACAGCCCTTCGGCCACCGGCCGGAGGGCTGTGCTTTTGATAGTCGACGTATCGTTCGGGCAGGGGTAGAGCTGAGCAAAAAGCCGCACGGCCAGCTGTAGCTAGCTTCCGGGGTGGCTGAAAAAAGCAAGCCCCGGGCTGGTGGCCCGGGGCTTTGCCTGAATCGACGCTGGAACAAGCTCACTCCCCAGAGTTAGCACCAGAGTGTTCGAGCGACAGGCGGTTAGGTATTCGGAGTGGCGTCAAAAAACTGCAGTTGCTGGCGGAAGGCCTTCACGGTTCGCTTGTCTTTTAGCAGAAACACGTAGGTCGGCACGCCATCGGCCTGAATGCGCATCGGGCTGGTTTCGAACCCGAAGAGGCCGAGCAGGCGCTGCAGCAGCAGCGGGGTTTGCTTGTGAATTTTGTCGTTTTTCAGGTTGACCAGCATGGAGTAGTTCATGCCGTGCTCCAGGGCCCAGGGTTTGAGCATCCCGTGCGCAAAGCCAGTCAAACGGTGCTTGACGAAGAGCAGGGCATCCTGGTAACTGATAACCAGCTCGGGAGCCAAGCGGGTGGCGGAAGAGAAAGAAACGGGTTGCATGGTGTGGAGAGCATGGGTAAGGGGGAGCGTGGTGTGCTTAAAATATATACAAAATTATAATTTAATATTAGCCGGGCCTTTCTGGCTGGTATGTGGCTCCGTGCGCTGGTCGACTGCTTTTCCGCCGCCGATAACCCCGCCAAGCGCGGGGCCCATGACGGAGCTGGGTAATCATTCGCCGAACTCCTACCTTTAGGGCCCGTTAATCCGCGTTCTATGCATCCACTGGCCGCTATCTTATTGGTCGACGACGACCCGTCGACGAATTTCCTCAACGAAGCTACGCTGTACTCCCTGCGGCTGACGGATACCTATTGGGCGGCCAAAAACGGGGCCGAAGCCATTGCTATGCTCAAGCGGCAGGAGGTTAGCGCTTCGCCCTCGCGCCCGATTCTGGTGCTGCTGGATATTGCCATGCCCGTGATGGGCGGCATGGAGTTCCTGGAGGCCCTCGAAACCCTGCCCCGCGAGCTGCAAGCCAGCGTGGTGGTGGTGGTACTGGCCGTCAGCATGACTTCCGACGACCTGAGCCGCATCGGCAAATACCCCGTGGCCGGCACCGTGAGCAAGCCGCTCACCGGCGAAAAGTTGACCACCATCCTACAGCTGCACTTCAACGCTCAGGGCCTGGGCCAGCTGCCTCCGGCGCAAGGGTAGAGCTGGGGCCCACGAGGCTTAGCTGCCCCGTTCTGGCGGTATCTGCAAGACTAATTGCGCCTGGCATGGTCAGGCCTCTTTCTTACGTATTTATTTACCGGCCGCTTCTACGCCGCTGACGGTGGCTGCACCAGTGAGGTAGGCCAATTGCGCCTGGACTTCGGCCAGGCGCGCCTGTTTAGCCGCTTCGCGCTGCGCGGTGGCCGCGCGTGTCCAGTAGCGGTGGGTGCTCAAAAAGCGTTGCTGAAGCTCCAGCCAACCGAATTCATCGAAGAGCTGCCCGCGGGCCGCCAGCTCCTGGCGCAGCGTCTGGCTGATGGGCCAGTAATCGGCACGGCCGAGGTAATCCAGGTCGGCGTCGCAGACGATGCGGGCCAGCGGCTCGTGGCCGGGCGTCTGGGGCATTTGCGTGGCCATGATGAGCTGGCAGATCAGCTCTACCTGCGCCCCGGAGTAGCCAAAACCAGGTAGTACCCGGCGGGCCAGCGCGCAGCCAGCGGCTTCGTGCCCGTGGTAGGTGGTGAGGAAGCCCGCGTCGTGGTAGTGGGCGGCAGTGCGCAGCAGGGCCAGCTGCTCGGCGTCGGCGACGCCCTCAGCGGTGGCCAGGGCCAGGGCGGCCGTTACCACGTCGAGGGTATGGTGCCGGCCGTGGTAGGTGAGGGCAGCGGGCAGGTGGCGGAGCTGATCGAGCACGTACGCTTCGGCGCGGGGACAATCCATGGGAGAGCAGCAGGAGCAAGCGGGGGCTAATTACCGGAAATTTCCGCGCTGGACCGCGTCGGACGCTATCTTGCAACTTCAACGGGGGCAGGCCCGCCACTTTAGCTATCCAGAATGACATTACTCGCACGCTGGCAGCAACTGCTAGGCATTCGCGCCGGGGAAGGCCGTACGGTAGGGCTGTTCTTCCTGCACAATTTCCTGCTGGGCATCGGCACCATCCTGGTGTACGTGTCGGCCAACGTCATCCTGCTCGAAAACCACCCGGAGCAAAACCTGCCGCTGGCCTACCTGGCCGCTGCCGCCGCCATGCTGGTCGCTGGCCAGATCTACCGCCATTACGAGCACCACCTCGGCCTGCAGCGCGTGGCCGTGCGGGTGCTGCTGGCCAGCATCGTGCTGACGGGCGTGCTGGCTGCGCTGGTCACCTGGGGCCACTCAGCTGCCGCGGCCGTGGCCATCATGACGGGCTACCGCGTCATTTACCTGCTCACCAACCTGGAGTTCTGGGGCGTATCGGCCGTGGTGTTCGATGTGCGCCAGGGGCGGCGCCTGTTCGGCGTCATCAGCTCCGGCGACATGCCCGCCAAGGCAATGGGGGCCGTGCTGGCCATTCTCATTCACCACCATTCCGACTTGCTCTGGCTGTTGCTCACTGCCTTTGGGGCCTACCTGGCGGCCCTGCTGGTGCTGCGCAGCACTGGCCGCGCCCACTCGGTGGAGGTGCGCGAAGCCGCCCGTGCCACGCGGCAGCAGCCCGTAGCCGCGGCGCTGCAGCGCTGGTTCGGCAGCAGCCGCCTGGTGCTGACGATGTGCCTGAGCATGCTGGCCATTGCCGCCGTCACCACGGGTATCGAGTACTCGTTTTTCGTCAACGTCAAGCACAAGTTCCACGACCAGGCCATGGTAATGCGCTACGTGGGCACGGTGCTGGTGGCGGCTTACCTGCTGGCCTTGCTCTTCAAGCTGCTGTTTTCGCGCGCCGCCACCGACCAGGTAGGGGTGCGCCGCATGTTGGTGCTGCTGCCCGGCGTGCTGGCCGCCGCCATGCTGCTGGCAGCCCGGCTGTGGTTTGTGCAGGCCGATGACGAAACCCTGCTGCTGTATTTCTGCGGCGTGTTCGTGACGCTGGAGGTGCTGCGCCGCGCTCTGTTCGATCCGCTGTTTCTGACGCTGTTTCAGCCCCTGTCGCCGCCCGAACGCTTGCAGGCGCACACCCTGGCCAAGGGCGTGTACGAGCCGTTGGGGCTGGGTTTGGGCGGGCTTTTGTTGCTGGCCGTGCACCAGCTGCCCGACGTATCGGCCTGGGCGCCCTTCGTGTGGATGAGCGGGTTCGTGCTGCTGGCCTGGTACTTCCTGCACCGCACCCACGCCCATTACCTGGCTGAGCTGCAGCACGCCCTGAGCCGCCGTTTCTCGGGCACCACCGAAACCGCCAGCAGCCTGCGCTGGGCCGATATGGCCGGCAGCGGCGGCAGCGCGGCGCCCGACTTCAACCCGACCGACTTCGCGCCCGTTGCGCCCGGCCAGCTGATCGAAGCACTGCGCGACAAGGCTACCCGCCCGGCGGCGGCGCAGGCCTTGCTGCAGCAGGGCCCCGAGGCCGTGCCGGCCCTGGCGCAGGTGCTCGATAGCCCCGAGGCCGACGACGCCCTGGTGCGCCGCGTGGCGCTGCTTTGCGGCCGCCTGCCCCTGCCCGCCAGTCGGCAGGCCCTCATTGCGCTGGCCTGGCAGCCTCACTTGTTCCGCCGCGAAGCCGCGCTGCGCGCCCTGCGCAGTTTTGCGCCCCAGGCCGCCGAAGCGCCCGTGTTCGAAGCCCTGGTGCAGGAGGAATTGCAGCTGGCCCGCCACCTGCTCACGGGCTTGACGGAGCTAGCGCCGGATGAACCGCTGGCCCGCAGCCTGGAGTACGAGCTGACGCGGGTGCAGCAGCGCCTGTTTAGCTTGCTGGCCCAGCTCTACCCGCCCCAGCTTATTGCCGATGCCCAGCGCGGCGTGGCCCAGGCCGCGCGCGAGCGGCAGGCCAACGCCCTGGAAATCCTCGATAACCTCATTCCGCGGCCCGTTTACCAGGCCTTGCAGGCCCTGTTGGAAGTGGCGCCGGCTCCGGAGCGCCTGCGCACCTTCGAGCGGCTGCTCACCTACGACGAACCCCTGGCCGGCATTGTCGCCACCGTGGCCCGCCGGGGCGAAGCCGCTTTCACCGATTGGACCATTGCCCAGGCCCTGCAGCAGTGGCAGCCCACCGCCGCCCTGGCCGATGCCGCCGCCTTGCTGGCCCGGCTCGGCAGCCCTAGCCCGCTGGTGCGGGAAGCGGCCCTAGCCCTGGCCCGGCGTCTGCAGCAGCAGGAGCGTGGTCTTTATCAACAGTTGCTGACGCACCAGCCCACCCTCGACGTCCTTATGAGCCATTCAGGCCCCCAACCCCGTATTTCCGCTGCCGAGCGGGTGGCCCTGCTCAAGCACACCGCCTTGTTTGCCGCCACTCCCGAAAACGTGCTCAGCAGCATCGTGCCCATCATGAAGGAAGTCAGCTTCCCGGCTGGGGAACAGATTTTTGCCAAGGGCGACCTGGGCATTTCGCTGTTCATCGTGCACCAGGGCGAGGTCGGCATCTTCTCCGGCGCGCAGCAGCTGGCCACCTTCGGGCCCGGCGACTTTTTCGGCGAGCTGGCCCTGCTCGATGCCGAGCCGCGTTCCGCTTCGGCCATCACTCAGGGGCCGGTTACCGCCTTCCGCCTCGATCAGGACGACTTCTACGACGTGATGGAGGAGCGCCCCGAGGTGCTGCGCAACATCCTACGCGTGCTCTGCCAGCGCCTGAGGCGGCAAAACGAGAAGTCGGTAGCGGCGGGGTAGAGGTAAAAAGCCGTCATCCGGAACAGAGCGAAGGACCTTGCCACGCCAGAACGACCGTCGTTGCAACGACTCGTTCAGCGGTGACAAGGTCCTTCGCTCTGTTCCGGATGATGATATGGAGCTGGATACTAGGCCACCACCTCGTAAATCATCACCGGCTGGGTCTTGTTTTTCAGGCTGACTTCGTGCAGCGGGCGGCACTGGAAGGATTCCTTCACCAACTCGTAGGTCGATTCGGTGATGATGACCTGCCCGGGCTGGGCCACCGACTGCAGGCGCTGGCTCACGTTCACGGTGTCACCGATGACGGTGTAATCCAGGCGCTTGAGCGAGGCCGAGCCGATGTTGCCCGATACCATTTCGCCGGTATTCACGCCGATGCTCACCTGCGGCTGGTACTTCTTGCCGTCGGGCAGGGTGTACTCGTTGGCCTGCACCGTGGCGCGCACAGCCAACGCTGCGTCGATGGCGCGGTCCAAGTGAAAGTCGCCGCGGAACACGGCCATGACGGCGTCGCCCATGAACTTGTCGACGCGGCCGCCCTGGGCAATGATTTCCTGCACCATCTGGTCGAAGTAGGTGTTAAGCATGCCCACGATATCGGCCGGGGGCAGCACTTCCGAGAGCGAGGTGAAGCCGCAGATATCCACGAACAGCACGCTGGCCTGCACCGTCTCGCTGACCATGAGCGTGTGCTCAAACTCGGGCCGGGCCATCACGTTGAGCACCGTCTCGTCCACGTACATCTTCAGGATGTTGTTTTCCTGAATGGCGCGCAGTGTTTCGCGCAGCTGCTGCACGTGCTGGGCGGTTTTCTCCATCGTCGTTTCCAGGTCGGCGAAGTCCACCGGCTTGGTCACGAAGTCAAAGGCGCCGCGGTTCATGGCCGTGCGGATGTTCTGCAAGTCGCCGTAAGCCGACACCATCACGGCTTTCACCACCGGGTTGGCCTCCTGCAGCTTGGAAAGCAGCGTGAGCCCGTCCATCACCGGCATGTTGATGTCGGAGAGGATGATATCGGTATCCGGGTGCTGGGCCAGCACCGTCAGGGCTTCCTGTCCGTTGCCGGCAAAGAGAAATTCGTAGACGTTTTCGCGGATTTTGCGCCGGAACTTCTGCTTGATGAGCAGTTCCAGGTCCGCTTCGTCGTCCACGACGAGGATTTTAGTTTTCATGCGTTTCCATAGCGGCCAGCTTGGCCTTGAGGGCAACGAAGTCTACGGGCTTGGTCAGGAAATCGTCGGCCCCGAGGCGCAGGGCCTGGTCGTGGCTGTCCTGGTCGCCGTAGGCCGTAATCATCATTACCTGCGGGGGCGGCGGGGCGGGGTACTCCTGGCGGATGTGGCGCAGCAACTCCAGCCCGCTCATGCCGGGCATGTTGATGTCGCTGAGAATCAACACTACTTCCGAAGCGTGCGCGTGCAGGTAATCGAGGGCTTCTTCGCCGGAGTACGCAAAGGAGAAGGAAAACTGCCCGCTGCGGATTTCGCGGCGGAAGCGCTGCTCAAACAGCGTGCGCACGTCCGGCTCGTCGTCGACCACTAGTATTTTCATCGTAAGCAAAGCTAGCAGAAACCGGTAGTGCACCGGCTACGCTACGCCGGTAAGGTGATAATAAACTCGGTGCCCTGGCCTTCCGCCGACTCCACTTCGATGTTGCCGCCGTGGCCCTTGGTGACGATGTCGTAGCTCAGCGACAGGCCCAGGCCGGTGCCCTCGCCGGTGGGCTTGGTGGTGAAGAACGGCTGGAAGATTTTCTGCTGCACCTCCGCCGGAATGCCCGTGCCGTTGTCCTGCACCCGGATTTCGATGTGGCCTTCCGCGCGGCGGCGCGTGGCTACGTTTACCGTGGGCACAAACCCGGCGCCGGCCGCTTCCTGGCGCTTCTGCACGGCGTAGAACGCGTTGGTAAACAAGTTCAGCAGCACCCGTCCCAGGTCCTGCGACACGGCCGCGATGCTGCCCACCGCCGGGTCGAAGAAGGTGGTAATGGTGGCGTTGAAGGACTTGTTTTTGGCGCGTAGGCCGTGGTAGGCCAAGCGCAGGTACTCGTCGGCGAGTTTGTTGACGTCGGTGGGCTGCCGTTCGCCGGTGTTCTGTCGGCTGTGCTCCAGCATGCCCCGCACGATGCTGGCGGCGCGCTGCCCGTGGTGGGTAATCTTCTCCAGGTTCTGCTTGAGGTCGGCGAGCAGCTCGGCCTCCAGGTCCGGGTCACGGTCCGGGCGCTGCTGCTCCTCCAGCAGCTCCTGCACCAGCTCGGCCGATACGTCGGAGAAGTTGGTGACGAAGTTCAGCGGGTTCTGAATTTCGTGGGCAATACCGGCGGTCAGCTCGCCCAGCGAGGCCATTTTTTCGCTCTGAATCAGCTGATCCTGGGTGGTCTTTAGCTCGTCGAGGGCGTGCTGCAGCTCCTGGGCCTGCTGGGTGAGCGTGGCGGTGCGCTCGGCCACCATGCGCTCCAGTTCGCTGTTCTCGGCCTCGATGCGCCGCTTCTCGGCTATTTCCTGCTCCCGCTCCAGCCGCTCTTGTTCCAGGTGCTTTTTCTGGTTGCGGGCAATCAGCACGAAGGTCACCAGCCAGATGATGGCAAAGCCCTGCGACGTTTCAAATACGCTGTCAAAGTCCTTGAGCAGGCTTCTGCCCATCAGCGCTACCAGCAGCTCGATGACGGAGTACACGGCATAGGGCGCGATGCCCAGCAGCAGCGTGCGGGCCGGGCGGTATTCCTGCACGCGCAGCAGCACCAGGGAAACGGCGCTGAGTACGAACACCTGGTACACCTCGTCGAGCAGCTCGGAATTCCAGCCCGCTGAACAGGCCAGCAGTACCACGCCGGGCACCCAAATCCAGTCGAGCTGGCGGTTGAGCCGGGGCAGGCGGTTGGGGAGGTCCAGGAACTGGCGCAACATCCGCACAACCCATAAGGCCAGCAGGATGGGAAGGACCAGCGAAAAGTTGAATTTCATGGCAGCGGGCAGGGGCAAGAAAGTCGGTAAGGTAGTAGCCGGGCCGCTTACTCCTTGGCCCGCGCGGTTTTTTTGCTGGTCAGTAGCTCCGGCACGGGCAAGGTGAGCACCAGCACGGGGTTGTTGGTGCGCGGGGTTTTCTGCTGCGTCGTGCCGGCTTCTTTGTTATCCTTGGCAAGAGCCCGGATAGCGTAGCCCACCACCGTGGGCAGCGTCACGCGCAGCGTTAGCGTCTGCGGGGGCGGCGCAGGAGCGGCGGGCGGCGCTGGGGCCGGCTGGGTTTGTGCCCGGGCGCCAGTGGCCGCCAAGCCTAACCATAGTATGAGTAGAAATAACCGTTGGCAACCCGACATGCAGAAGCGTATTGGTGCCCAAAGATGGGAGGATATGCGCAGTGGCGCCAAAATCGGCGGCCGTTACTGCTGGGTTAGATTCAAAAGAGGCCAGCGACGTTGCCTGAACATAGCTATGGCTACCGAAAATATAAGCTGGGTGCCCGCCCGATAAAGCTTTGGTGCCGCTAAAAGCAAACAGCCCCTTAGCCGCTAGGCCGAGGGGCTGAAGGAGGTGCAGCAGGTGCAGGCTAGGAGAAGCCCCCAATCTGGCAAACAGGTATCTAAAAAAGGGTATTTATAGCAGATTCACAGACAATGTAGCTGCTGGCGCTCCGCGTACGTAAGCGGCTGTATGCAAGCATACTCGATGGATTTGCGTCAGCGCGTGGCGCAGGCGCTGGCCGAGCCGGGCGCCCGGCAGGCCCAAGTGGCCGCGCGCTTTTGCG
>NZ_MVBC01000007.1 GCF_002007105.1 Hymenobacter sp. CRA2
GTTAAGCCCCGGAGCGCCCATGGTACTGCCTTCGCCGGCGGGAGAGTCGGTCGCCGCCAACCTTGTCCCTCGCTTCGCCCCCTCGCGGTTCGCCCGCCGAGGGGGCGTCGCTGTTTCTACCCCCCCCCACGGCCCCGCCCTAGGCGCACTCCTCCCGCGTGAGCTGCTCGTTGCAGCTGATAGCGGCCTGCGCCCCTTCCGCCGCTGTTGCTTCTACTGACTACGCTGCTTGTTTCATGCGAAGTTGTAGCTATAAATTTTACATTGAATTTCGGGTCTGGGCGTCTTTTCTCGTGTTTTCGCGTTCTTTGAATCTCTGGCAGTATAAGCTGGATTCATCTGCATGGCGTTAGCGCATCCTTGGTATCTGTTGGGCTTGATTGCTCTTGGCATTCCGGTAATTCTACATTTGTTTGAATTGCGCCGGCCGCAGCAGATACTGTTTACCAATGTTGAGTTTATCAGGGAGGTAAAGCTGGTAACAGCAAAGCAGCGCCGGCTGCAAGAATTGTTGGTACTGGTATTGCGACTAGCATTCTTGACGTTGCTAGTGCTATTATTCTGCCAGCCGTTTATTCCAGCTAAGCAACAAGCTCAGACTGCGAATCAAGGCGTCAACGTAGTCATCGATAATTCGCCCAGTATGTCGGTGGAGGCGAATGATGGTAAGTCTTTGCTAGAAGAAGCTATAGTGGAGATGCGGCGAACCGAGCAAGCATTTCCACCAACTGCACAGTATAGGATATGGAACTCAAGTGCTTCGCATAGCAATATTTCCGCCGACAAGTTTGCTGATCAGCTCGATCGGATGGACATATCAGGAGCGAGTACTGGTGTTAGTGAGCAGTTAGGGCGACTAACTGCTCAAACGAGCGTGGCGCGGGCAGCAACGTTTGTAGTTTCTGACTTTCAGAAAACCGACTTGAGCCCGCGGCAAATAAAGAGCTTAGGTACTACTGGTGAAGTGTACTTGTTGCCTTTGATGGCTCAACCCGTTGCGAATGTCTATGTAGACAGTGTCTATATGACGGAAGAGTTTGTGCGAACCAATGTTGATTTCCCCCTGCATGTTCGCCTGCGTAATGGTGGCAGCAAGGATGCAGCAACCGTACAGATCCGCGTACTGATAGGAGAGCAGCAAGTAGCCGCTTACGAAGCCTCGGTAAGGGCTACCAGCAGCGTGGAAAATGTAGTTCGTGTGCGCCTCAGCAGGGATGCGGTCCAGCTATGCCGGGTGGAAATTGAGGAGCAGCCGGTAAGCTTCGACAACCTGTATTACTTCACGCTGAACCCCGTTGGCCGCATTCGGGTGCTGGACGCTAGCGCGGGCGCAGCTCCTACGCAAAAGCTTTATCCTAATGAAACCACATTTGCTTATTCGCTGCTCAGACCCGAGGCATTGTCGGCGACGGCAGCTGAAGGAGCGGATGTGGTGATTCTTCAGAGCAACGCACAAGTGGGAGGTAGAGCCCGTAGCGTACTGCGTCAGTTTGTGCAGCAGGGAGGTTCGGTGGTAGCAATGCCGCCTACTACGGCAGCGGGCCGAGGCGCCTACGAACAGCTGATGGGGGATTTGGGCGTGGCAGCTGTACGCTGGAACACCGTCAACGCGGTGCAACAGGAACTCGCCGTGCCAAGCCAGCAAAATCCATTCTTCAAGGATGTCTTTGCGGAACAGGCCCGCCAGCCGGAAATGCCGAAAGCTACTCCGCTGCTAAGCTGGGGGCGCTCGACTACCGATATTCTGCAATTTCGGGACGGCCAGCCCTTTTTATCAGGCTTCCGCAGCGGGGAGGGCATGGTATACCTGTTTGCTTCACCGTTACAGGCTGGATTTTCCACGTTTGCGGAGCACCCACTGTTCGTACCCGTTATGTACCGGCTGGCTACGCTCAGCAAATCCAGCGGGCAGCTGCCGGCATACCGGCTGACCGATCGGGCGGTGGTACTGAAACAACCAACTGCTGCCAAGGGCGCGGGGGAGCAGGTGTATAAGCTCAGCAACGACAGCAGCTCGTTTATTCCGGCCTATCAGGTGCGAAACGGGCGCTTATATCTGCAGTTGCCCGCTACGATGCGCCGGGCTGGTATTTACCAGCTGACGCAAAACGGTAAGGCGGTAACAACCCTTGCGTTCAATGTGGACAAAAAGGAATCGGAGCTGGCGCACTACTCGGCGGAGGAACTGCGGCAGCTTACGGCGGCTTACCCGAACATACACGTGTACGAAGCCGGTGGGGAGCGAAGCGCAGCGGCGCAGCTCGCAGAGGACCGTAACGGCACGCCGCTATGGCGCTATTGCTTGGTGGGAGCCTTGCTGTGCCTGCTGGGCGAGGTGCTGGTGCTACGCTTTGGGCGCCGCCGCGAGCGGCCGGTGGCCCAAGCAGCGTAAGAAGGCGGCATTGTTGGCGAAAAGAGGCCTAACTTGGCGCTTCGATTCACAAGTGAGTCGGTAACCAACCATGAATAAGCAAGCAGTAATCCGGACGGCGCTGCGCGTGGGCGTACTGGCCGGTTTGGTCTGCATCGCCTGGAGCGTGCTGCTGTACGCCACCGGGCAAAACCCCTTCGGGCCCAAACGCCTGATGATCATCTTTGTGACGCCTGCTGCCGGAGTCATTGCGCAGTGGCAGGTGCGAAAACACCACCGGGCGCAGGCGACGATGGGCTGGCAATTGCTGATGGGCATCGTGGCCGTGGGCCTGACGGCGGTACTGTCGGCGGTGGGGGTGTACAGCGTGGCGCGTGTGGGAGGAGAGAAGCTGATGCAGCGCAACCTGGCAGAAGCTACGCAAATCGTGGAAGCCAGCCGCAAGCAGTTCAGCGAAAAAGAGCTGAGCAAGGCGGCCTACGAAGCCAACAAGCGCAGCCTGCCGGTAGCCGCCGGCACGGCGCAAGGCGTGGCCAATGAAGACTTTCAGAAAAAACTGCTGCTGGGGCTGTTGCTTACCGTGCCCGGAGCTATTTTCTTACGTCGCTAACTCCTCTCAACCATAATATCCTTCTCCATGGAAAACACTTCTACCGCCCCTGTAAGCACCGGCTCCGTTGGTATTCGCTACGGCCTGATAACGGGCTTGGCTAGCATCCTGCTGTCGGCCGTGATGTTCCTGACGAACACCGAACAAAGCCCGCTGCGCTTTTTCGGCTATGTCATCCTGGCGGCCGGCATCTGGATGGCGCATCAGTTCTTCAAGCGCAACAACGGCGGTTTCATGTCCTTCGGACAGGGCATATCCATCGGCACGATCCTTTCGGCCATTACGGGGGTACTTAGCGCGATATTCTTCTACGTCTACGTCTCGTTCCTCGACACGGGCTTCATGGGCCGCATGGTGGATAATGCGCGTGCGCAAATGGAAGCCAGCGGCAAATACTCCGATGAACAGATGGATCAAGCCATGGCTATGACGCAGAAGTTCATGAGCCTGCCGGCCTTTATGGGCATTGCCGTCGTCAGCACAATTATTGCCGGCTTGATTATCTCGCTGATCGTGTCGGCCATTACCAAGCACACCCGCCCCGAGTTTGAGTAAGCTTGCTTCCAAATCCTTTCCCGTTGAGCTGTCCGTCGTTATTCCGTTGCTCAACGAAGCTGAATCGTTGCCGGAACTCACGCAGTGGATACGCCGCGTGCTGCAGGCCCACGGGCTGACGTACGAGGTCATTCTGATCGACGACGGCTCGACGGACAATTCCTGGGAAGTCATTGAAGAACTGGCGGCGGCCGACTCGGCGCTGCGCGGCATTCGCTTCAACCGCAACTATGGCAAGTCAGCGGCGCTGGACACGGGCTTCCGGGCCACGCGGGGCCGGGTGGTGTGCACCATGGACGCCGACCTGCAGGACTCGCCCGAAGAGCTGCCGGATCTGTACCGCCTCATCACCGAGGAGAAGTACGACCTGGTGAGCGGCTGGAAGAAAAAGCGCTTCGACCCGCTGTCGAAGACCATTCCGACCAAGCTGTTCAACGGCGTGACGCGCTGGATTTCGGGCATTCAGCTGCACGATTTCAACTGCGGCCTCAAGGCCTATGACAGCCGCGTGGTCAAGAGCATCGAGGTGTACGGCGAAATGCACCGCTACATCCCCGTTATTGCCAAGTGGGCCGGTTTCCGGCGCATCGGCGAGAAAGTGGTGCAGCACCAGGAGCGAAAGTACGGCGTGACCAAGTTCGGGCTGGAACGCTTCGTATACGGCTTCCTCGACTTGATGAGCATCACCTTCGTGAGCCGGTTCCGGCGGCGGCCGATGCACTTCTTCGGCACCATGGGCGTAATATCCTTTCTTATCGGGGCCATCATTACGCTGTGGCTGACGGGTGAGAAAGTATGGCTGGCCAGCCACAACCTGCGCGCGCGCGACGTGACGGACCAGCCACTGTTTTTCTTGGCTTTGGTAGCGGTTATCGTGGGCGTGCAGTTGTTTTTGGTGGGCTTCCTGGCCGAAATGGTGCAGCTCAACGGGCACCGCGACAACCAGTACCTGGTGCGCGAGCGGCTGAATCTGGATTAACGCGTTCGATTAGTCATCCTTTATCTGGCGTCCGCGCAGCGAAGGACCTTATTACGTCAGGTAGCAACTATCTGGCGTCCGCCGTTCATCGGTGAGAAGGTTTTTCGCTGCGCGGACGCCAGATAAAGGATGACGTTCTGTTTTCACCTAAACGACTTTCCATGCGCGTAGTCATCATCGGGCCGGCGTATCCGCTGCGCGGCGGACTGGCCACCTACAACGAGCGGCTGGCGCGGGCTTTCCGCGAGGCCGGCGACGAGGTGCACATCGTCACGTTCTCGCTGCAGTACCCGGAGTTTCTGTTTCCGGGCACCACGCAGTACAGCAGCAGCCCGGCGCCGGCCGATCTGGACATCGAAGTCAGCATTAACTCGGTGAACCCGCTGAGCTGGTGGCGCGTGGGGCAGAAGTTGCGCCGGGAGCGGCCTGACCTGGTCGTGTTCCGCTTCTGGCTGCCGTTTATGGGGCCGGCCCTGGGCACCATTGCCCGCTTGGTGCGCCGCAACCGGTACACCCGTGTAGTTACCATCTGCGACAACGCCATTCCGCACGAGGCGCGCCTCGGTGACCGACCGCTGACCCAGTACTTCTTGCCGAAGAACCACGGTTTTGTGACCATGAGCCGGGCCGTGCTGGCCGATCTACGCCGCTTGGGCCTCAAGCAGCCGGCCCGGTACGAGCCGCACCCGCTCTACGACAGCTTCGGCGCAATCCTACCTAAAGCCGAGGCTCTGCGACATCTGGGCCTCGACCCGCAGTACCGCTATATACTGTTCTTCGGCCTTATTCGGGATTACAAGGGCCTAGATATCCTGCTTGAGGCTTTTGCCGACGAGCGACTACAGCGTTTACCTCTGAAGCTTATTGTAGCGGGCGAATTCTACAAGGACCCGACCCCCTACGAGGAGCTGATTCGCGAGCATCACTTGGAAAGTCGCTTGGTGCGGGCCACGCGCTTCATCCCCAATGAGCAGGTGCCCGAGTACTTCTGCGCCGCCGACTTGGTGGTGCAGCCCTACAAGGATGCCACCCAGAGCGGCGTCTCACAGATTGCCTACCACTTCGAGCGGCCCATGCTGGTGACGGACGTGGGCGGCTTGGCCGAGCTGATTCCGCACGGCGAGGTGGGCTACGTGGTAGAACCCACTCCTCAAGCCATTGCCGATGCGCTGGTGGATTTTGCCACGCACCCCGAAAAAGAAGCCGTATTCGAGGCCGGGGCCCGGCACTACAAGCAACAGTTCTCGTGGGCGGAGATGGTGAAGGCGCTCAAGGCTGTAGCCCAGCCGGAAAGCAAGGCGTAAGCGGTTTCTTGCGGTAGCCAGCGCCTCCGGTCCGGCTGAGGTGATGACCACGGGCGCAGAAACGATGGTTTCTGTGCTCGTGCCAAGTCGTACCTGCTCGGAAACCATTGTTTCTGTGCTCATGGGAACTCCTATGAGCACAGAAACCATTGATTCTGCCCTGGTGGGAGTTCCCATAAGCGCAAAAACCATTGGTTCCGGCCTGGTAGGAAGTCCTACCAGGCCGGAACCAATGGTTTTTAGGTTCGATAGAAGGCTTATACCGGCAGGCTTTGCTGCACGGCGGCGAAGACCTTTTCGGCCGGCAGCTCTTCCATGCAGCTGGTGCCCAGCTTGCAGGAGCCGCGGTAGAAGCACACGCACGGCCGGTCGGGCTGCACGATCTGGCCGCGGCCGTAAAGGTCAAATTCGTAGGGGTTGAAGATGTTGTTCATCAGCACCGTGGGCTTGCGCAGGGCGATGCTGATGTGCATGGCCATGGTCACCTGCGTCACGATGAGGTCCATCTGGTCGAGCAGGTTGATGAACTGCGGCAGCGGGAAGGTACCGGGGTACACGGCGCCAGTGGCGGCGTGCAGGCGCTTGTTGCGCGCGTCTTCGGCCTCGCCGCCGAGCAGCACAGGCTGGTAGCCGCCGTACTGCAGCTGCTGAATAAGCGCCACCCACTTCTCGTCGGACCACAGGCGGGTGGTCCATCGGTCGCCGCAGCCGGTGTTCAGGCCCACGCGGCGGCCGGTGGCGGCGGGCAGCATGGGCCACTCGTAGCCCTTGTCCTGGTGGTTGTCGAACACGTACTCCTCGCCGCGGGACTCGAAGCCGCACAGCTCGAAGATTTCCTGCACGTAGGGCTTCTGGTTTTGCAGGCTCAGCTCGTCGAAGACGCCGGTGAGGAATTTGTGGTTGGCCAGCTCGTTCTGGGGCCAGGCCACGCCGTCGTAGGGGCGCAGGGCGTAGCCGAACTTCTGCGTGGCCCGGATGCTGTTCAGCAGCGCGCCGGCTTCCTTGTCCTTATCGAGGTTGTAGAGAATATCGAACTCGCGGCCCTGCAGCTGCACGATGCTGCTCAGCTCAAACTTCAGCACTTCGTCGGGGCCCTCCTGGGCGGGCAGGATGGCGGGCGTGTGCGTGAGCCAGGTGATGTAGCAGTGCGGGAATTCCTGGCGCAGGCGGCGCAGCAACGGCGTGGTGCGAATCACGTCGCCGATGGCTCCGAGCTTGATGATGAGAATGCGCTGCTGCACGGGCGCGTACATGGGGCAGCCACCGCACTGGTAGCCGTGCTCTTTGTTGGGGCGGCAGGGCAAGTCGCCGCGGAAATGACGGCAGTCGGGGTGAACGGTGATGCCGTTAAGATCGGGCATGAAGGCGGAGCGGAATGGATAAGCGGAGGCTAAAATTAGCGTGTCGGCGCCAATAGCTGCCAGCCAGCGCGCAAGATGTCGGACCCGGGCAAACAAAAAAGCCGCTTCCCAACGGGAAGCGGCTTTTTTGTTTGCCTTGATCAGGCGCCCCTAGCCCTGGCGGTGCTTGCGCAGGCGCTTGAGGGCGTAGGCCGCACCGCCGGCCAGCAGCAGGGAGGCACCACCATCAATGGGCACGGCGGTAGGGTCGGGGGGCGTAACCGGGCCGGGCACAGGGCCACCCGAGCCCGGGCCCTGGGCGTAGGAGGCGGTGCTGGTCAGCAGGAGCAGTAGCGCGCTGCTGACCAGCCAGGTAGCCAACTTGTTTAAGTGAGCGGGGAGAATCGAACGGAAAACGGCAATCGGGGAAAACGAAGAAAGGATCATTGCTTGACAACGCGTTTGGTAAGGAAGGTGCCATCGGCCAGGGCGAGGCGGAGCGTGTACACCCCTACCGGTAGCCCAGTGGTGCCGACCTCCGCCTGCAGGCCGGTGCTCAGGGCCGGTACCGTTTGGCGCCGCACCACCTGGCCAAGCACGTTGCAGAGCATGGCTTCGGCCTGTTTGCCCGGCACGGTCCCTGCCAGACGCAGCGTGAACGAGCCAGTCGTCGGGTTGGGGAATACGCTGAGTTGGTCGTTCTGGCGGGCGCTAGCCGTAGCCGTCACACTGCTGGGGCGGAACACGAGGCTGAAGCGGCCGGTTGAGCTCGACGCGCTGTGCACGAAGGAGTAAGTCGTCTGCGGCTGCAGGCTGATATCCTGGGCGGTAAAGGCATCGTGCAGATACACCTGAGTACCGGGGGCAAAGTTCAGCAGCTGAGCGGCCTGCAGCGAGTAGGTGCCGGCAGCGGGCACGGCTACCTGTAGCGGCACCACAGTAGCGGCCGTCAGCAGCGGGAGGCCCGATACGGCTAGCGGGCGGGTGCCGGCCAGGGCGGCCAGGTTCAGGCCGGTGCTGTTCGGAAGCTTGTGGGCATCGTACTCGGCATCGACGCCGCTGGTGGCACCGGCTTCAAAATACACGTAAGACGCATCGGTGGTGCCGGCCCCGAGGAGCTGCAGCTGCAGCTGCGGGCGCAGGTCGGCCGTGGTACGCAGCAACGGGGTAGCATCGGGAGCCGTGAGGCGGTGCGCGTCGCGCAGCGTGAGGCTGCCTGTGGCGACGGAGTCAACGACGCGCACGAAGAAGCCTTGCCCCAGGGCTACCAGCGGGTTGCCCACGCCGTTGACGTAGCTGCGGTAGCGGCCCACGTACGGGCCGGTGCTTTCATACATGTGAATCGCTCCGGAGAGGCCACGACGGTCGGCGACCGTGACCCGGCTCCAGTCGAGCGGGGCGGGGTAGGGGTTGCCCACCAGCTGCCAGCCGGCTTCAGCCCCGGCGCCGCGCACGAAGTTCAGCGGCAGGGAGCCGGTGTTGAGCTGCCCCACGAAGTCGACGGTTTGCGCCGCGGACAGGTTCACGGTGTAGCCGCGGCCCGGCTGCAGGGCATCGGCCAGCGTTGCGGGCGAAACCCAGCCTTTGTCGAAGGTGCTGTACGCGCTGGCGGGGCTGGTAGCCTGCCGGGCTTGGTCGTAGCCAAATACCGTTGGGAAGGGCATCACCTGGTTCGGCGTGGCCGAGCTGTTGTACGCCGGGTTCACCACGGGGGTAAACGCGCTGGTGGACAGGTCCGCCACGGTGGTGTTCTGCACCGGCGCAGAGAAGTGGCGGTAGCCGGTGCCCGGGTTCAGGGCGGGGCTGATGTAGCGCTGCACGGTGGCCGTACCGTTGACCACGCCGTTGGTATTGACCACCAGGGCCGTGCTGGCGGCCGAGGAAAGCAGCGTCAGCGCCCAGGCGTTGGTGTTCAGGTTGCCGTTGGTCAAGGTCAGCACCTGGCTTAGGCCGAGCGGCTGGCTCAGGGTTACCCCGGCCGCGTTGTTGACCGTCAGGTTGCGCACCTGCGCGGGCAGGCCGCTGCCGGTTGCCTGCGCCGCCGTGCCGTTGTACACGTAGTTGGCGTCGGGGCTGAACGAGCGGGTACCCGTCAGCTGCACGGCGCCGGTGGCCCCGCTGGCCGTGATGCCGGCCGGGTCGCAGATGCTGAGCATGGCGCCGGCCTGCAGGGCGAAGCTGCCGCTGCCGGTGACGGGCTGGCAAGCCATCATGAGCGAGCCGCCGGGCTGCACCGTGAGCGTGCCGCTGACCGTGAGCGGACCGCTGAGCGCTGCCGCGCCCGTGCCGGTGATGGTCACGTTGCGGTAGCTGCCGCTAATGGCCTGGGCGCCGGATACGTTTAAGTCCAAGGCCGCTGCCGTGGCGCAGCCCTGCTGGATGGCTGCGTAATTGCAGCTAGGCGCGTTGCCGCTGATAACGGCGTAGCCGCTGCGGGCCAAGTATTGGCAGAGCCAGGGTACGGCGCAGCCCATCAGGCTGCTGTTGTTGGTCAGGGAGAGCGAATTCAACGTCGAATAATCGACAAACGTCAGGCCGGGCGCAAGCGTCTGCAAAGCGGGGTTGTCATTAATCCAAAGCCCCAATGGGGCATTGCTTCCCGTAAGGCCACTGATGCTGTCGAGTACGGGGTTCTGATGAATTGAAATATACTGAGAGCCCCGCAGCGACCGAAACCCGGTAATCTTCTCCAGGCCCGCATTCTGGTATACGTCAAGCTGCCCATTCAATTTGCTGTTGTTGAAGCCGGAAATATCCCGCAAGCGGCTATGCAAGCCAACGCTCACCTGTCCCACTTCCAGCCCTTCAAAACCAGAAAGGGTTTCCAGCGCCGCATTCTGTTGGATTTGCACATTCCCGCTGGCCACCAGCTGACCATTAAACCCTGAAATAGTGCTCAGAACCGTGTTGCCGTAGATGACAATGGAAGAAGCGCTTCTCAGTACGTTGAACCCGGTTATAGTCTGTAACCGAGGATTATTGTTGATGGTAATGTAGGCCGCAGTGGTGAGGGCATTGAAATTCGGAATGGTTTCCAGCACAGGGTTGTCGCTTATAACGAAGTTGTTTGCCGCACTTGGATTCGGGCCCGCGATGGTGTGCAGGCTATTGAATCCGCTGATGGAGCGAAGAGCTGGAAGTGCCGAAATGGAAAGATATCCTGTGGTAGTCAGCGCCCCGAACCCGGAAATGCCAGCCAGATTAGGGCTGTAATCGAAGGAAAGGCCCTGCACGCTTTGCAGCCGGCCGAACCCAGCAATGCTTGTCATGGCGGGATTGGAGATGAACATCACCGTGCCACCGACCCGTTGGAGGTTAGGAAAGGCGTCAAGCGCAGTCGGAACTGTAGCCCCACTAATGATCAATCCTCCCCCAATGCGCTGAATGTTGTCCAGGCCAGCCAAACCAGTTAGTTCATTCAGAATAATCGATACGTTGCCCGTCACGGCAGTTATGTGCTGCAACCCACTGATATCCGAAACCCCTCCGTTGGTAGAGCCGTCCCGGTTGCGAACGAATCCCCGGATGAAGAGGGAAGAAGCCGTGGAGCAGCGGTTACCGGATGCCAGGTAGCTATTCACCGCTGCCTGGGTTTCAAAACTTAAGTCGCAGGTCTGAGCCTGGGCAGAAGTTGCCGTCATCAGGGCTAAGAGCAACACGGGCAGCCAACTGAGGAGCTGGCGTTTGGCTCCCGCAGGCAGGAGAAAGGAGTAGAAGTTGTGCATACAGCAGGAATAAAATTGGAAATCAGTTGCTTGGCAGCAAGCAAACCCCAAAGCTACGCTTTAGCAGACGCGTCACCATACCCGGTTTCGGGTATATTGTCGGGCCTACGGTGGTCAGTTCAGGTAGAATTCCTGCTGCGCCACCCCGTAGGCAGGATAGCAGTTTTGTGCATGGTGTAGAGACGCCTACTTGCGTCTCGTCGCCTGCGCCGTTTGGGACTTGTTGTTCAACGACGAGATGCAAGTAGGCGTCCCGACATGACCGCAACCTCATTCTTGAATCTGATATAGATAGCGGAAGACCTACCCACGCCTGGCCAGGAACATACTCCTTGCAGTTGATGAAGCTGCCGCAGGGCTGGCGTTTTGCCTACGTCATCGATAGGCACCGCAAGGGGTAGTAGACCCAGTCCGTCGGACGGGGCGGACCGGCCGTGGCCACCAAGTGCGCGCCCACCTTCCTGGTATACTTGTTGGCGGACCAGTTCCGGCGCGGTTGCCCGTACAGGACCGCCTCTATACCGGATTGGCATAGTGATTTTGGGGTATCTGGGTCGGCGCTTACACCCATCAGGATAACCGATTTGAGCTTCTAAATCAGGTCGAAGGCACGCGCGTATTGGCTTAGCTCAAACACCGAATCCGCGCCGAGCTTCTGGCGCAGGTTGCGTCGGTGGGTTTCCGCCGTTTGGGGGGAAATATGAAGCACCAAGGCTATTTCCGGCGCACTATGGCCCAGCACCAGCAACCGCAGCACCTCTCGCTCGCGGGCGGTAAGGGCGGCAAAGCGAGGCGCATTCAGACGCAGAAAGTTGTTTTCCTCCAGCAGCCGGTTCACTTTGTGCGTAACGTGGTGCAGCGGATCGATGGGGACGGAAGACGTAATCAGCAGCGGCTGACCGGTGTCTTCGTCGCGTAGCATTACCCGCGTGGCGCTCAGGTGCCACACGTAGCCGCCGTCCGGGCCAGTGCGCACCTGCTGAAAGATGCTCACGGAGGCCCAGGGGTCCGGGTTCTGAATCATCTCGTACACCTTGGGCAAGAGCTCCGCGGCGTCGGCAGGGTTAAAATACTTTGCCCAGTAGCCGGCGCCGAGGGCTCGTAGCTCGGGCAGCGTCGTGCGCAACTCGTGCAAGCCGCGCCGCGACATGTACTCCACGCGGTCGACCAGCAGATTGGCGACGATAATGACGCCGGGATGCAGATCGGCCGTGGTGGCTATTGCGGCCACCGCTTCGTCGATGCGGGCTTGCTGCTGCGGAGTGGGAGGATGCTGAATAGTGGGTGGAACAAGAAGCGGCGCAGATGTGTCGGATTGCATTTAGGCAGTAGTAAATGAAGACGCAGATGAGCAAACTACACAATTGAATCTTGATATTCATATGTTATTCATCTGTACTGCCAGCCGCTACGGCGCTCAGGTGCCGGTATAGTTGCTGGGCGTAATACCGCGCAACTCCGTCTTCACCGCGTCGTTCACGTCCAGGCCCGCCACAAACTCCGCGATAGTATCGGCCGAAATAGCGCCGCCGGTGCGCGTCAGGGCCTTGAGGGCGTTGTAAGGGTCGGGGTACCGCTCGCGGCGCAGGATGGTCTGAATAGCCTCGGCCACCACGGCCCAATTCTGCTCTAGGTCGCGGCGCAGGGCCGTTTCGTCGAGGGCCAGCTTGCCCAGGCCGCGCTGCAGGGCCGTGAGCGAAATTAGGATGTGGCCCAGCGGCACGCCCAGGTTGCGCAGTACCGTGGAGTCGGTCAGGTCGCGCTGCAGGCGGCTGATGGGCAGCTTGGCCGCCAGGTGTTCGAGCACGGCGTTGGCCAAGCCCAGGTTGCCCTCCGCGTTTTCGAAGTCGATGGGGTTGACCTTGTGCGGCATGGCCGAGGAGCCCACCTCGCCGGCTTTCACCTGCTGGCGGAAGTAGCCCAGCGAAATGTACTGCCACACGTCGCGCGCCAAATCGATGAGGATGGTGTTGAGGCGCTTGAGCCCGTCGCAGGTAGCGGCCAGGTGGTCGTAGTGCTCGATCTGGGTGGTGGGGTAGGAGCGGTGCAGGCCCAGCTGCTCGTTCACGAACTTCTCCCCGAAGGCGTGCCAATCGACTGCCGGATAAGCAACGTGGTGGGCGTTGAAGTTGCCGGTGGCGCCGCCGAACTTGGCCCCGAACGGCACCTGCTTCAGGAGGTGCAGCTGAGCCTCCAGGCGGGCAACAAATACATCCAGTTCCTTGCCGAGGCGCGTGGGGGAAGCAGGTTGCCCGTGCGTGCGGGCCAGCATGGGCACGGCGGCCCACTGCGCCACGAAGGAGCGGAGCTGGTCCATAAGCTGCTCGTAGGCGGGCAGGATTTCGCGGTGCAGCGCCTCGCGCAGGCTCAGCGGCACGGCGGTGTTGTTCACGTCCTGCGAGGTCAGGCCGAAGTGAATGAACTCCTGGTACTGCTCCAGCTCCAGTAGGGCAAACTGGTCGCGCAGCCAGTACTCCACGGCCTTCACGTCGTGGTTGGTAATGCGCTCATGGGCCTTGATGGCCTCCGCGTCGGCCTCGGTGAAGTCCTGGTAGAGGCGGCGTAGGGGCTCGAACACGGCCGAATCAACGCCCGTGAGCTGGGGCAGGGGCAACTCGCAGAGGGCAATGAAGTACTCCACTTCCACCAGCACGCGGTAGCGAATCAGGGCCAGCTCGCTGAAATACGCGGCGAGCGGGGCGGTTTGGCGGCGGTAGCGGCCGTCGAGGGGCGAGAGGGCGGTGAGGGGCGTCAGCGCGTCGTGCAGCATAGGGCGGAACTCGCGGAGCCAGCCGGCGGGTTTCAGACGCTGAAGCAATAGGCTCCTGTCCGCCGCGCCAGGGTACTCCGCTTGATTCGGGGGCGAAGGTAAGGAAAGGCCCGTACCCTCGGTAACGTTGGGCTCGGCTGCGCGTAGGGGGCAGTTTATTGGTACTTTTGTACCGTGGGCGTCCCCGGTTCGGCACGAAAGTGGCCCGGGGGCCGCCGCTTACCTACTTCCGACCGACGCGTGAAGCCAAAGACCAAGAAGATATTGTACTGGAGCCTGGGCTCCGTGGCGGGGTTGCTGCTCATCGGGCTGGCCGTTTTTCTGCTCAAGCGCGAAGAGTTGCTCCGCTACGCCATGGGCGAAGTCAAAACCAAAGTAGAGCGCAAATACCCCGTAACGCTGGCCCTGGGCCCGGCGCGCTTCACCGACCTGAACACGGTGCAGATCGACGGGGTGAGCCTGCTGCCCACGGAAGGCCTGCGCGATACGCTGCTGACGGCCAAGCGCATCAACGCCAGCATTTCGCTGCGCTCCTTGTTTGCGCGCCGCCCGGTGTTCAGCGACCTGCAAATCAGTCAGGCGCAGCTACGGGCCCGCAAGAACGCGGCCGGCCTGGATAACTACGGCTTCCTGCTCAAAAAGCGCGGCGCGGCCACCGTCAAGCGCGACACCACCAAGGGCACCAACTACGGCGCCGTGCTCAACCAACTGCTCGACGCGGGCCTGGACAACATTCCCGGGCAGGCGGATTTCCGCGACTTCCTGGTGGACTACCGCAGCCCCCGCCACACGGCCACGCTCACCATGCCGCGCCTAGCCATCGAAGACGGTGACCTGACCGGGCAACTCACCGTGGTGCTCGACTCCGTCACCAACCGCATCGGCCTGACGGGCCACGTGGAGCAGGGCGACGAAAACCTGGACGTGCAGGTGTTCGGCCAGAACCGCCAGCCCGTGATTCTGCCCTACCTGCAGCGCCGCTACGGCGCCCGCGTGCAGTTCGATACCCTGAACCTGAGCCTGGCCGGCAAGGAGTTCGACGACGAGCAGCTGACCGTGCGCGGCGCGGCCTCGGCCAGCAATTTCCGCGTGAACCACCCCAAGATTTCGGTTGCCGACGTAGTGGTGCAGCGCGGCGGCATCGACTTTGTGGCCACCTTGGGGCAGAACTACCTCGCTCTGGACAAGGGCTCGAAGGTGCGGCTCAACAAGATTGAGGCCTACCCGCAGCTGAGCGTAAAGATGCGCACGCCGGCCGAGCTGAAAGGGCGCTACGACGAAAATACCCTCAACTACAGCCCGCGCCTGCGCGGCCTGCTGGTGGCCCTGAACGTGGAATCAGCCGCGACGCCCGCCACCGACTTCTTCGCCTCGCTGCCGCAGGGCATTTTCGAGGCCGTGGAAGGCATGCAGGGCACCGGTACGCTGCAGTACCGCCTCAGCGCTGCCCTGGACATGCAGCGGGTCGATAGCCTGAAGTTCGACTCGGGCCTGAGCGCCAAGAACTTCCGCATCACGCGCTTCGGCAAGACCGATTTGCGCATGCTCAATACGGAGTTTCCCTACACGGCTTATAACGACAAAGGCGACTCGCTCAAGACCTTCCTGGTTGGCCCGTCGAACCCCGAGTTTGTGCCCTTCGACCAGGTATCGAACTACCTGAAGTACGCCATCATCACAGCCGAAGACCCGCGCTTTTTTACCCACAAGGGCTTCATGGAAAAGGCCTTCGTGAAGTCGGCCATCCAGAACATTAAGGAGAAGCGCTTCGCCCGCGGCGGCAGCACCCTATCGATGCAGCTGGTGAAGAACGTGTTCCTGACCCGGCAGAAAACCATTGCTCGCAAAGCCGAGGAGGCGCTGATGGTGTGGCTCATCGAAAACACCCGCCTCGTGAGCAAGCAGCGCATGATGGAGGTGTACCTGAACATCATCGAGTGGGGCCCGAGCAAGTACCGCTGGCCCGGCGGCGAGCGGGGCGTGTACGGCGTGAAAGAGGCGGCCCGCTTCTACTACAGCAAGGAGCCCGCCGAGCTGAACCTGCAGGAAAGCCTGTACCTGGCCAGCATCATTCCCAAGCCCAAGTACGCCCGCCAGTCGTTTGATGCCTACGGCGACCTGCGCCGCAGCACGCGCTACTTCTTCCGCCTGATTGCCGACATCATGGCCGCCCGCGGCTACATTCCCGAGGGCGAGGCCGAGGGCTTGAGCCGCTCGGTGAACCTGACCGGTCCGGCCCGCGCCTACATGGCCTTTTCTGCCCGCCCCGATACCACGCGCGTGGTGCCGGCCGACAGCAGCCAGTTTGAGCCCATCAACCTCATCGACCTACTGAACACCGGCGGCGCGCCCGACGCGGGCGTCAACACCAACCAGCCCCGCGAGGAGCAAGCGGCTCCGGCCGGCAAGGACAAGCAGCGCTAGCAGTTGTCCCGCTGCACTACCCAACACACCGACGCCCGAGCAGCACTGCTGCTCGGGCGTCGGGCATTTATAGCGGTTGGCAAAGGGCGGTAGCGACGCGTCTCGGCAAGGTCAGATGAGTCGTCCGGGCTACTGCACCTTGGGCAGGTCCTCGGGCTCGTCGACGGGCACTTCCTTCTTCGGCAGCAGCAGCGACGCGACAATGGAAAGGGCCAGCAGCGCAGCCACGGTGCCCAGGGCCCACTCGGTAGGAATGACGAAAAAGTCGTGCAGCAGCAGCTTGCCCCCAATGAAGATGAGGATGAGCGAGAGGCCGTAGTGCAGGTAGTGAAACAGCGTCATCAGCCCGGCCAGCGCGAAATAGAGGGCGCGCAAACCCAGCAGGGCAAACACGTTGGAGGTGTACACGATGAACTTGTCCTGCGTCACGGCCAGGATGGCCGGGATGGAGTCGGCAGCGAAGACCACGTCGGTGGTTTCCACCATCACCAGCACCACGAATAGGGGCGTGGCAAACAGCAGCTTTTCGCGCCGCACGAAGAACTTGCCGCCCTCGTAGCGCGAGGTGATGGGCAAGCGGCGGCTTAGGAACTTCACCACCGGGTTGTTTTCCGGGTCGATGTCCGGGTCGCCGCTGCTGGAAGCCATCTTGATGCCCGTGTACACCAGGAATGCCCCCAGCAGGTAGAGCGTCCAGCTAAACTTGCTAATGAGCGCGGCACCGAGCACGATAAACGCCGCCCGCAGCACCAAGGCGCCGAGCACGCCCCAGAACAGGATTTTGTGCTGGTACTCGCCCGGCACTTTGAAGTAGGTGAAGATGAGCAGGAACACGAACAGATTGTCCACGCTCAGGGCCTTTTCCAGCAGGTAGCCGGTCAGGAAGTTCATGCCCGCTTCGCGCCCGAACTCGCGGTACACGAAGTAGTTGAACGCCAACGACAGCGCCACCCAGAACGCGCTCCAGCTCAGCGCCTCGCGCATGCGCACCACGTGGGCCTTGCGGTTGAATACCAGCAGGTCCAGCAGCAGCATGGCCAGCACAAACAGGTTGAAGCCAACCCAGAACCAGGGAGAAATCATGCGTGGTGCCCGTCGTAAGCGGCCCGCGCGGCAAGGCGGGCCTTTACCAAGGGCTTACCGTGTTTCGGGGGCCGAGGTTGCGGCCGATTGCGGCATCGTGGGTTGCAGGGCCGGCGCGTCGGGGTGCGGGTACTGGCGGAACCAGCTGCCCACCTTCATCTGCATCACGCCCAGCAGGGCCTCCTTGAAGATGCCCTTCGACATCTTGGAGGCGCCGCGGGTGCGGTCGGTGAAGATAATGGGCACTTCCTTAATGCGGAAGCCGTGCTTGAAGGCCAGCCACTTCATCTCGATCTGGAAGGCGTAGCCCACGAAGTGAATCTTGTTCTGCGTGATGGTGCGCAGTACCCGGGCCGTGTAGCACTTGAAGCCGGCCGTGGCATCCATGATGGGCATGCCGGTGACGAAGCGCACGTAGGCCGAGGCAAACCACGACATGAGCACGCGGTCCATGGGCCAGTTCACCACGTTCACGCCGGTGATGTAACGCGAGCCGATGGCCATGTCGTTGCCCTCCACGGCGCAGGCTTCGTAGAGGCGGATAAGGTCGTCGGGGTTGTGGGAAAAGTCGGCGTCCATCTCGAAGATGTAGCTGTAGCCGTGCTGCAGGGCCCACTTGAAGCCGTGCAGGTAGGCCGTGCCCAGGCCCAGCTTGCCGCGCCGCTCTTCCAGGTGCAGGCGCTCCGGAAACTCGTGCTGAAGGGCGCGCACCACGTCGGCGGTGCCGTCGGGCGAGCCGTCATCGATGATGAGCACATCGAATAGCTTGGGCAACGAAAACACCTTACGAATGATTAGCTCGGCGTTTTCCCGTTCGTTGTAGGTCGGTATGATGACGAGCGAATCGTTCATTAGGGCAAAGGTAAGAATTCGGCTACGCAGCCGAGGTGATTTTTTGGGCTACTGCTTCGGCCCGGCGCAGGCAGTCGGGGATGCCCACGCCGGCGCGCCAGTTGGCCACCGTCCAGATGCCACGTCCTTCCAGGCGGTCGGCGGCGGCGTGTGCTGGTAGGATGCGAGAATCGTACTGAGGGATGCTTCGGGGCCAGCGAAAAATATGTTGGAGCCGGGCCGGCGCCCCCGGTTGCAGCCCGTACAGCCGCTCCTGCTCGGCCCGTACGGCCTGCAGCAGTTGCTCATCCGGCTGCTGGGCCAGGGCCTCGTACTGTGCCCCGCCCACGAAGGAGGTGAACAGCACCTGCCCGGCCGGGGCGCGGTCCGGAAACAGTGAGCTACTCCACAACGTGCCGGCGGCCACGGGTTGTTCCACGCGCGGGCTTAAGGCGCCAAATCCATTGAGCGGGTGCTGCACGGCGCTGCGGTCGTAGGCCGTGTGCACGGCCGTCATGGGCGGGTAATGCACGGCCGTCAGGGCCTCGCCGGCTGCGGCATCGAGCGGGGCCAGCAGCGGAGCAGCCGCGTAGGCCGGCAGGGCCAGCACCACGGCGTCGAACATTTCGGCCAGGGCGGGCTGATCGGCTAGGCGCAGGCGGTAGCGGCCATCGGGCTGGGGCAACAGGGCCTCCACCTGGGTGTGCAGGTGCACGTGCGGCAGGTGTGCCTGTAAGGCGTCGGTGAGGGCCTGCAGGCCGCCGCGCAGCGAGATGATGCGGCGCCGGGCCGCTCCCTTCATCGTCTTGGCAAAGCCCTTCAGTACCGAGCCGTGCTGCTGCTCCAGGGCGGGCAGCTGGGGAAACGTCTTGTGCACCAGCAGCTGGGCCGGGTCGCCGGCGTAGATGCCCGATACGAAGGGGTTGACGGCGTAGTCGACGATTTCTTGGCCGAAACGACGGCGGAAAAAGTCGGCAATGCTTTCGTTGGGGTCTGGTGCCTGGGCCGGCCGGCGTAGCTCGCGTAGCACGTTGAGCTTGGCACCGAGGCTGAAAAAGCCGCTGAAGAGCAGCTGTTGTGGCTTGGCCGGCAGCTCGCGCACCTTACCGCCGCGCACCACGTAGCGGCGGCTGCTCACGGCTTCGGGCTCCTGAATCTGGTCTTCCAGGTTCAGGGATTTGAGTAGCAGCTCCAGCTCGGGGCTGAGCTGCAGCGAGTTCGGACCCAGCTCTACCACGTAGCCGCCGGGCAACTGGCGGCTGCGCATGTTGCCGCCCGCGTCGTGGCCGGCTTCGAATACGTGGGCCGTAGCCCCGCGCTGCTGCAGGTGCCACGCCGTGGCCAGGCCTGTGATGCCACCCCCGATTATTGCTACGTTCATGCTGCCGAGTAAAGCGCCCGAAACCGCAAAAATAGCACGCGCCGGCCCCATTTCCGCCTTCTTAAGCCCGAGGATAGAGCCGAAAGCCGGTACTTTCGTGCCATGACTGCTACCAACAAAGCCGTGTTCCTCGACCGTGATGGGGTGCTGAACGCTGAAATCGGCCACTACGTGTGGCGGCCCGAAGAATTTCAGGTGCTGCCCGACGTCCCGGCCGCCCTGCAGCGGCTACACGCGGCCGGCTACCGGCTCATCGTCGTGACCAACCAGGCCGGCATTGCCAAAGGCCTCTACACCCGCACCGACATGGACGCCTGCCACCAGAAGCTGCAGCAGGCCTGCGGCGGCCTGATCGACGCCTTTTACTTCGCGCCGGGTCACCCGTCGGTGTCACAGTCCCTCTCGCGCAAGCCCGACTCGCTGATGCTGGAAAAGGCCATGGCCCGCTTTGGTGTGGATGCCGCGCAGTGCTGGCTCGTCGGCGACCGGGCCCGCGACCTGCAGGCAGCCGCCAAAGTCGGCGTGCGGGCCATCCTCGTGGGCCACGAAGAGCCGCTGACCTACGAGCCGCGCGTGGAGAACCTGGCCGCCGCCACCGACTTGATTCTTGGTATTGGTAGCGTGTAAGAAGTTAAGGATGACAGCTGTTGGGAAGAGTCGAAATCGGCTACCGCTTCGTCCGACTACTCAAAAAAGTGGCGTCCCGGCCGGATGGCTTCCGCGTTGAAGCCTGCCTGCCGGGACGCCAAGGTTACGCCCCTAACGCAACCTTATGTCTAATGTCTACAGCCGGTTGGTGCTGGGCTGTGCCGTGCTAGCCGTGACGGCCGATGCCTGTCGGTTGGCCGCCTTCTGGGTGTAAGCCGGGCATTTGGTCTGGCACGAAGCCAAGCCAACTACCAAGGTCACAACGGCAGCGAGTGAAAGCTTTTTCATGGAAAAGTAAAAAAGAGATGAGCAGTGTGTTTGTTGAAACACGTGATATCAACGAAGTAAGCACGGCGGTTAGTTTGTGTGGTATTGGAAAAATTTTATTTGTGACTATCTTTTTATGAAATTGACCGGCTCAGCTGAGCAGTACTATGCAAAGCCAAAAAAGCCCGACGGGCGCCCCATATAAGGCGCCCGTCGGGCTTTAAAACGGCTGTAAGCAGTATTACTGGCGGGCCTGCGGCGTAGCGGCCGAAGCTACCGGCTCGGCTACTTTGTTGTCGGCTTTCGAGTAAGCCGGGCAGGTGGTTTTGTTGCAGGCACCCAGGGCCAGCGAAGCAGCGGCCGTCAGCAGGAGTAGAGCTTTTTTCATGGTAGGGGAGATGCTTAGCGTATGTGAGCTTTACAAACTTACGACTTAGCGCCGCTTACCTCCAACCAGCCCGGCAATTTTCAGCGCAGCAATCAGATATAGCTGAGCTGGCGCGCTGGTTCCTTGGCCCGAAACAAAACGTCCTGCCGCGGCAAGGCGGCAGGACGCTCAACAAGGGGGACGCGCAGTTTACTCGGTGTAGCCCAGAATGCGCATCATCGATTCGGGGTCCTGCTCCGGGGCAAACTCCCAGTCGCGCACGGTACCGTCCTCGTTGCGGTCGATGATGATGTGCTTGGGTGCCGGAATCAGGCAGTGCTTGATGCCGCCGTAGCCGGAAAGCTGCTCCTGGTAGGCGCCGGTGTGGAAGAAGCCCACGTACAGCGGCTTCTGCGGGCTTTGCTCGGGCAGGAACACCTGGTAGATGTGCTTCTCAGCGTTGTAGTAGTCCTGCGAGTCGCAGGTCATGCCGCCGAGCTGAATCTTCTTGTAGCTCCGCTCCCAGCCGTTGAGCGCCAGCATGATAAAGCGCTGGTTCAGGGCCCAGGTGTCGGGCAGGTTGGTGATAAACGAGCCGTCGATCATGTACCACAGCTCCTTGTCGTTCTGCAGCTTCTCGTCGAGGATGCTGTAGATGTGCGCGCCGGACTCGCCCACCGTGAAGATGCCGAACTCGGTGAAGATGTGCGGCTCGGGCACACCCTCTTCGCGGCAGATGCGCTGGATGGTGCGCAGCACTTCCTCGATCATGTACGGGTAGTCGTACTCGGGCTGAATCGACGTTTGGATGGGCAGGCCGCCGCCGATGTCGATGGTGTGCAGGGTGGGGCACACCTTGCGCAGCTCGCAGTACTTGTGCACGAAGCGGCGCAGCTCCGACCAGTAGTAGGAGGTGTCCTTGATGCCCGTGTTGATGAAGTAGTGCAGCATCGTCAGCTCGAAGCGCGGGTCCTCCTTGATCTTCTCCTCGTAGAGCGGGATGGCGTCGGCGTAGCGCACGCCCAGGCGCGAGGTGTAGAACTGGAAGCGCGGCTCCTCGTCGGAGGCCAGGCGGATGCCCAGGTTGGCGCGCACGTCGTCGCGCACGTGCTCCTTGTAGTAGTCGATTTCGTTGAGGTTGTCGAGAATCGGCATGCAGTTCACGAAGCCGTCGTTCATGAACTCGGTGAGGTAGCGCTTGTACCGCTCGCGCTTGAAGCCGTTGGCAATGATGTAAGTATCCTTCTTGATCTTACCCTTGCCGTAGAGCGCGCGGATGATGTGCATGTCGTAGCCCGACGACGTCTCGATGTGGATGTCGTTTTTCAGCGCTTCCTCCACCACAAAGGCGAAGTGCGAGGCTTTGGTGCAGTAGCAGTAGGTGTACGAGCCTTGGTAGCCGATTTTCTCGATGCCCTGCTGAAACCACTGCTTGGCCCGCTGAATGTTGGAGCTGATTTTGGGCAGGTAGGTGAGGCGCAGCGGGGTGCCGTGCTTCTGGATCAGGTCCATCAGTGGAATGTCGTGGAAGCGCAATTCGCTCTGCTCCACGGTGAATTCCTGCGAGGGAAAATCGAAGGTCTGGCTGATAAGGTCGTGGTACGTGTCCATGGGCATTAGCTGGGGTGCCCGCGCGGGTGCCGGCGGGCTCGGAAAAGCAGCGAAGAATGGGTAAATTATGGGACAGCAGCCGGAAGCACGGCTTTTTCGCGAACTTCAGGCCCGCAAAGATACCCCCTCGGGGGTGTTTTGGTTGTTGATTGTACGTCGGAGAATAACAGAGCGGAAAGTCCGCTCGCTCCGAGCCTGGTTGAGTGCCTTCCCACCCACCAATCGGCAAACAACACCTTTTAACCTTTTCTGCCCATGTAAGATTCTATGCGACGCATCAAACTGATCGAAGTTCGGTCCGAACTCGGCGCTGGCACCCGTGGGGCCAGCCTGGGCATCGATGCCCTCAAAGTGGCCTGCCTGAACAAAGGCTCCGACTATTTCCGCCGCTTCAATTCCGTGGCAGTACCCGACCAAAACCAGGTGCTGTTCGACAAAAACCACTTCCCCTACGCCAAGCACATCGACTCCATCTACAACGTGCTCAAGGGCATCAGCAGCACGGTGGAGCAGACGCTGCGCTTCGGGGAGTTTCCGCTGGTGTTGGCCGGCGACCACAGCAACGCCGCGGGCACCATTGCCGGCATCAAGGCCGCGTACCCGCACAAGACCCTGGGTGTCGTCTGGATCGATGCCCACGCCGACATCCACTCACCCTACACCACGCCTTCGGGCAACGTGCACGGCATGCCCTTGGCCATGGCCCTCGGGGCCGACCACCGCGAGCTGCAGCACAACCAGGTGGAGCCGGAAACCGAATTTTTCTGGCGCAAAATCAAGAACCTCGGCGAAGAAGGCCCCAAAATCACCCCCGACCACCTGGTGTACGTGGTCGTGCGCGACACCGAACCGGAAGAGGACGCCATTATTGCCCGCAACGGCATCCGCAACTTCAAGCTCGACGAGTTCCGCGCCAAAGGCGCCCGGCAGATAGCCCGCGAGATTTACGAGCAGCTGCGCTTCTGCGACCTAGTGTACATCTCCTTCGACGTGGACTCCCTGGATTCGCGCTTCAGCAAGGGCACCGGCACGCCCGTGGAACTGGGTCTCGACGTGGGCGAAGCCATGGCCCTGTGCCGCTATCTGCTCGAAAATGACCGGGTGGTATGCTTCGAAATGGTGGAAATCAACCCCACGCTCGACTCGGAAAACACCATGGCCGCCAACGCCTTCGACATCCTGGAAGTGGCCACCGACGCCATTCAGGAGCGGCTGCGGCTGGATACGGTGACGGGGCGCTGAACGACGTGCCACAAACCGGTAGCATTCGGGCTGGTCAATGAAAAAGAATAATTCATGGCATGAATAATGCAAAAGCGGCGAAACCCGGTACATTCGTGATAATCAGTCACGTTTGGGCTGGGTTTCGCCGCTTGCGCTATGAAAACCGTTGTTCTGCCGACTGCCTTCTTTTGTCTTGCCCTCGCCGCTGCCTGTACCAAGCCAACGGCCCGCGCCGCCGCTCCCAGCATCACGGCCGTGGTGCAGGATTCGGTAACGGGCACCGTGGCTTACCGCGAACGGATTGGCCTGCCGCCCAACGCAGTGCTGACCGTGCAGCTGCAGGACGTGACCAAGCAGGATGCCGCTGCTACTGTGGTGGCCGCTACTACGGTGCCCACCAACGGTCGGCAGGTGCCACTGCCCTTCAGCCTGCGCTACGATACGCTGCGTATCGACCGCACCAACACCTACGCCGTGCAGGCCCGCATCGAGGCCGATGGCAAGCTGCTGTTCACCAACGACGCGGCTTATCCCGTCATCACGCGCGGCAACCCCAAGCGGGTGCAGATGACCGTGCGCCGGGCCACGGAATAGCGCAAAAGCGCTTCGCTCCATCCAGTTAGTGCCTGGGCCAGGCTGGCTTGGTATAGGCCGGCCAAAAAGTCCCCGGGAGGTGGCGCAAGCAGCATTTTGCGGGAGGGTAGAGGGCTGCAATCGTCCACAAAATCCGTCGAATCCGAAAAATCCGCCGAATCCGTGATTAGCTTTGCGCCCGTGAAACCGCTGCCTTTCTTCGTTTTGATGCCTGGGGTGCGGTCGTTTCGGAGCCGAAGCGAGCGACGAATGTAGCGTAAGCCTGCCGCCGACGCAGCAACGGGTGTTGCCGCGGGCGAGGTTTACGCTGGAGTCTGCTTTTGTCTCTTAAGCCCATTGTTTTTTCAGCGCGGCCGGCCGGTAGCCCGCCGCTTCGGTATAAAATCCGCACCTCGTGCAACAACTCGAACAAGACCTCAAAGCGGCCCTCAGTGCCGCCATTCAGCAAGTTTTCGGCGCGGCCGTGGCGCCGGAGCAGCTTACCATTCAGCCCACGCGCAAGGATTTTGCCGGCACCTTCACGCTGGTAACCTTCCCGCTGACCAAGCCCCTGGGCAAAGGCCCCGAGCAGATCGGGCAGGCCTTGGGCGAGTGGCTGACGGCCAATGAACCGCGCGTGAGCGGCTTCAACGTGGTGAAAGGCTTCCTGAACCTGGAAATTGCTGACGCCGAGTGGCTACGGCTGCTTAGCGAGCTGCGTAGCCAGGACATTACCGCGCCGGTGCAAACCGGCGGTCCGCAGAACGTGGTGGTGGAGTATTCCTCGCCCAACACCAACAAGCCCCTGCACCTAGGCCACCTGCGCAACAACTTCCTGGGCTACTCGGTGGCCGAAATCCTGAAGGCTACGGGCGCCACCGTCACCAAGGCCAACCTGGTAAACGACCGCGGCATCCACATCTGCAAGTCGATGCTGGCCTACCAGGAGTATGGGCACGGCGAAACGCCGGAGTCGGCGGGCATCAAGGGTGACCACCTCATCGGCAAGTACTACGTGCTGTTTGAGAAACACTACCGTGAGCAAATCAAGCAGCTGGAGGCCGAGGGCGTATCGAACGAAGTAGCTAAACGCGAAGCCCCGCTGATGCGCCACGCCCAGGACATGCTCCGTGACTGGGAAGCCGGCGATGAGCAGGTGGTGAGCCTGTGGCGGCAGATGAACGGGTGGGTATACGAGGGCTTCAACGACACCTACCAGCGCATCGGCGTGGATTTCGACAAGTTCTACTACGAGTCGGAAACCTACCTGCTGGGCAAGGAGCGCGTGGAAGAGGGCCTGCAGAAGGGCGTGTTCTTCCGCAAGGAGGACGGCTCAGTGTGGGTGGACCTCACCGACGAGGGGCTCGACCAGAAGCTGCTGCTGCGCGCCGACGGCACCTCCGTGTACATGACCCAGGACCTGGGCACGGCCGAGCTGAAGTACCAGGACTTCGGCTACGACTCCTCGGTCTACGTCATTGCCGACGAGCAGAACTACCACATGCAGGTGCTCAAGCTCGTGCTCAAAAAGCTGGGCAAGCCCTACGCCGACGCCATTTACCACCTCAGCTACGGCATGGTAGACCTGCCCTCGGGCAAGATGAAGTCGCGCGAAGGCACGGTGGTGGATGCCGACGAGCTGGTGGAAGAAGTGAAGGAAGCCGCCAAGGAAGCCACCCTGGCCAAGGGCAAGACCGAGGGCCTGAGCGACGAGGAGCTGGATCAGCTCTACCACAAGCTGGGCCTGGGCGCGCTCAAGTACTACCTGCTAAAGGTGGACCCGAAAAAGCGCATGCTCTTCGACCCGAATGAGTCGGTGCAGCTGCACGGCGACACCGGGCCGTTCATTCAGTACACCCACGCACGCATTGCGCAGCTCCGGCGCAAGGCGGCCGAAATGGGTATTCAGCCCGAGCTCAACGCCGATATATCTGAGCTGCACGAAACCGAACGCGACGTGGTGCAGGCTCTGGCCAGCTACCCCACGGCTGTGGCCGAGGCCGCTAAGGCTTACTCGCCAGCTGTTATTGCCCAATACGCCTACGACCTGGCCAAAACCTATAACCGCTTTTACACCGAAGTGCCGGTGCTGCCCGAGCCCGATGCGGCCAAGCGCAGCCTGCGCGTGGCCCTCTCGGCCCAGGTGGCCGACACGCTGCGGCAGAGCCTGAAGCTACTCGGCATCCAAGCGCCGGAGCGCATGTAATTGCTTACCCAGAACGCGCTTCGGCGCGTTCTGCTTTTTACCACCAGTCAGAGGGCCCGCCAAGAGGTGCCCTTTCTCAGATTCCGATGAACTCAATTGCAGTATACTGCGGCTCCAGCGCCGGCACCGACGAGCGGTACCGCCAGCACGCCGCCGAAGTAGGACAGACCTTTGCCCAGCGCGGCATCACGCTGGTGTACGGCGGCGGCAACGTGGGCCTGATGGGCGCCGTAGCCGACGCCACCGTGGACGCCGGCGGCCAGGCCATTGGGGTGATTCCCGGCTTCCTGAAGGACAAGGAAGTAGCCCACCTGGGCCTCACCACGCTGGAAGTGGTGGACAATATGCACCAGCGCAAGCTGCGCATGGCCGAGCTGGCCGAAGGCTTTATTGCCATGCCCGGCGGATTCGGTACTTTGGAAGAGCTCTTCGAGGTGCTGACCTGGGGCCAGCTGGGACTGCACCGCAAACCCATCGGCCTGCTGAACGTGGCCGGCTTTTACGACGCCCTGATTGCCTTGCTCGACCACATGACCCAGCAGGGCCTGCTGCGGGCCGAAAACCGCGGCCAGCTGCTGGTAGCCGACAACATCACCGACCTGCTTGCTCAGATGAACGCCTGGCAGCCGCTGAACGTGGAAAAGTGGCTCACGCCGCGCCGCACCTAAGCCCCACGCGGCCAAACAAACCATACCTGCTCCGGGTTAGCCTGCCGACCGGCGGTTGACCGTTCAACCCTCACCACCGTTAGTCATGAAAACACTTGTCCTCTACGCCGCGGCCGCGGCGCTGGCCGCTTGCGGCGCGCGCTCGGCCTCCGGCCCCAACGCCACTGCCGCCATGCCCGAAACCGAAACTGCCGTCCCCGCCGCCCGCGGCACCGTCTACGACTTCACCGTCAATGACATCAACGGCCAGCCCGTGAAGCTGAGCCAATACGCCGGCAAGAAGCTGCTCATCGTCAATACTGCCTCGGAGTGCGGCTACACCCCGCAGTACAAGGAGCTGGAGGAGCTCTACCGCAAGCACGGCGACCGGGTAACGGTGCTGGGCTTTCCGGCCAACAACTTCGGTGGGCAGGAGCCGGGCACCAACCAGCAGATTGCCACTTTCTGCGAGAAAAACTACGGCGTGACGTTCCCGCTCTTCTCGAAAGTATCGGTGCAGGGCGCCGACACCGCGCCGCTTTACCAGTTCCTCGGCAGCAAAGCGCAGAACGGCACCACCGACGACAAGCCCACCTGGAACTTCTGCAAGTACCTCATTAACGAGCAGGGACAGGTCGTCGCGTTTTACCCCTCGAAGGTGAAGCCCATGAGCGAGGAGCTGGTGGCCGCCATCATGAAATAACGAGGGCTGCCGCCAGCCATCCTGCAAGACATAGTAATGTCCGGGGCAAGACATACTGTTGTCTGACCCCGGACATTACTATGTCTTAAAAAAAGCCCGCCGTGGCCGTCGGCCCCCGCGCACCGGTCTGCGCCTGTTTTCTTTGCAGCTGTGACTACTTCCTCAACTCCTTCCGCCAAACCTAGCCTCGTCGGGGCTTGGGTTTCGGCTTTTCGGCCGCGCACGTTGCCGCTGGCCCTGGCCAGCATCCTGATGGGCGGCTTCCTGGCCGCCAGCCAGCACGAGTTCAACGGCGCCGTCATCGGCTTGGCCGCCCTGACCACCGTGCTGCTGCAGGTGCTCAGCAACCTGGCCAACGACTACGGCGACTCGCAGAACGGGGCCGACAGCGTGCACCGCGAGGGGCCGCAGCGGGCCGTGCAGAGCGGGACCATCAGCCCGGCCGCGATGAAGCAGGGCATGGTGGTATTCGGGGCCGCTTCGCTGGCCTCGGGCCTTGGGCTGCTGTGGGTGGCGCTGGGCTCGTCGGGGCTGTGGCTGTTTATGGGCTTTCTGCTGCTGGGGCTGGGCGCCATCTGGGCGGCCGTCAACTACACCGCTGGCGCCCGGCCCTACGGTTACGCCGGCCTCGGCGACGTGTCGGTGTTTCTGTTCTTCGGCCTGGTGGGCGTGTGCGGCAGCTACTTCCTGCAGACGCGCGAGCTGCCCTACGACGTATTGCTGCCGGCCATCAGCCTGGGCTGCTTCTCGGCGGCGGTGCTGAACGTGAACAACATCCGCGACATCCGCTCCGACGAACTTGCCGGCAAAATCACGGTGCCGGTGCGTCTCGGGCCACGCCGGGCCCGGCTGTATCACTGGCTGCTGCTGCTGCTGGGCATCGGGGCCGCCGTGACGTACGTGGTGCAGAACTACCATTCCGCATGGCAGTGGCTGTTTCTGGGGGCCGTGCCCTTGCTCGTTTTCAATGGCGTGCAGGTCTGGAAACGGCAGCAGTCCATGCAGCTCGACCCGCTGCTGAAGCAGATGGCCATGAGCACGCTGCTGTTCGTGCTGCTGTTCGGGGTGGGGCAGTTGCTGTAAAAAGACTTATAGCTAACCTGGCAGCTGCCGCCAATGTGCTGGCTCCCGCGTATTACGTGCTTCTGGAAAAGGGATATACGGTAAAATACGACCAGAAAACTGAGTGGTACACCGCGGAAAAAGACGGGGTAAAATTGGGTGCATATGACCCCATTCAGCTCTGCGGCATTGCTTACGTCTACGAAGCCAAGGGAAACGACTGGCGCGTTTCTGACGAGGCCATTGAAGCTTTTATGCAGCTGGAGCAGCCCAAAGAGCCGTTTTATCCTTACGATAGTATGGGGTAACTGCGGCCTACATACTTCTCAAAGGCTTCGTCTACCGCTACTTCGGGCCTAGTAGCTACGGTGATGCTACCTGGCTAGCCCTATTCGCCCAGCAGTTGGTAGCGGACTTCGTGCAACATATACACGGCAATGGCTCTTTCGCTGGGAAGCATGTCCAGTATTCACCCACGCTGTTTTCCTCCTGGGGTTCAAACTTGGCCTTGGTGTCGTACGGCGCATTGCCCAGCAACACGGTCTTGATAATCCAGTCTGGGAGCTCGTCCAACTTCTGCGCATCGTAGATAATGCAGATACCTGGTTGCGCCACCGTCGCACGGCTGCATCGCCGTTGGGCGTGCTCGCGTCAGGCACATGTAGGAGGGGGGATGATCGGAACGGCAGAAAAGATGAGCGACAGACGCCGTTAAGTCGGTTACCCCCGCAGCAGCACCCGGAACGTGGTGCCCCGGCCTTCCTTGCTTTCCACCTCCACGCGGCCGCCATGTGGCTGCACCAGGCGGTTCACCAGGAATAGCCCCACACCGGTGCCTTCGCCCGCGTGCGGGTGAAAGCGGCGAAACAGCTGAAACAGCTCGCTGCCGTGACGCTCGAGGTTCATGCCCAGACCATTGTCTTTCACCTCCAGTACCGGCTGCTCGCCCGCGGGGTACGTGCGTACGCAGATGCACGGGGAGCGGTCGGGGTGGCGGTACTTGACGGCGTTGCTGAGCAGGTTGAGCAGAATTGTGCGCAGGTTGCTGCGCACGTATTCCAGCTCCGGCAGAGCCGTGAAGTCGGTGTTGATGGTGGCATCAACTTCCTGAATCTGCGGGCGCAGGGTTTGCAGCACGTCCGCTGTGAGGTCGGCCAGGGCCACAGGCTCGGTGGTCTGCTCACCGGGACGGCGCGCTACCTGCACCACGGCCGCCAGATCGGTGATGGTGGTAGACAAGTCCTCTAGCGACTCATCCACGAGGTGCAGCAGTTGCGCTTCCTCGGGGTCGTTGAAGGTGGCTACGCGGCGCAACTCGTCGAAGAGGCCGCGCAGGTTGTTCACGGGCTGGCGCAAATCGTGCGAGGCGGCGTACACGAAGTTGTCTAGGTCGGCGTTGGTGCGGGCCAGTTGCTGATTAACGGCCTGTAGCTGCTGGTGATGCTGGGCCACGCGCTGGCGCCACTCATTTTTCTCGATGGCGTGCATCACCGTCTTGTACAGCAGTTCGTGGTCGAACTGCTGCTTGACCAGGTAGTCCAGGGCGCCGTTGTTGAGGGCCCGCACGGCCAGCGTTTCGCTGCCGCCCCCGGTTATCATCACCGCGCACAGGGTATCGGGTGGGGCCAGTTGCTTGAGGCCATCCAGCACTTCCAGGCCGTCGGTGTCGAGCAGGTTGTAGTCCAGCAGCACGCAGTCGGGGCGGTGCTGCCGAAACAGGGCGAAGCCCTCCTCGCCGGAGGAGGCTTCAAATATTTCGAAGGGCTGATAGTCGGCATGCTTGCGCAGGAAGCGCTTGTAGAGCATCCGGTCGTGCTCGTTATCGTCAACGAGTAAGATCTTCTTCACGCGGAAAACGAGGCCTAGCTAAGAGGAGGAAGTTCGGCGGTGTTGAGCCAGTAGCGTACCAGCAGTTGGGTTTTTTCCTCCAGTACGGAGTATTCGATGGGCTTGGTCAGGTAGCTGTTGGCCCCGAGCCGGTAGCACTCCTCGATGTCGCGCGAGTTGGTGGAGGTGCTGAAAATAATCACCGGAATCGACTGTAGCTGCGGATCCTTTTTCAGGATGCCGAGCACGGTGCGCCCGTCGGTGCCGGGCAGGTTCAGATCGAGCAGCACGAAAGCCGGCAATTCCTTCGGCCAGCCCGCGTGCTTGCCGTAACCCTGCAGGTACTCCAAGGCCTGGTCACCGTCTTCGCAGCGCAGCAGCGGGTTGGGCAGCGCCTGCTTGCGGAAGGCGCGGCCCAGTGCCGTGAAATCTTCCACGCTGTCTTCCACGACAAGGATAGGTTTGTGAACGGAGGGTATCACTCAGAGGTACTTTGAAAGAGAGAAGAAAAAAGTGGTGCCGGCGCCCGGCTGCGACTCTAACCACAGTTCCCCGTCGTGTCGTTCCACCATTTTGCGGGCAATGGACAAGCCCGCCCCGGTGCCGCCGCCGTACTTGTCCTGCGCGTGCAGGCGTTTGAAGATTTTGAACACCGCTTCGTGGTGCCGCGGGTCGATGCCAATGCCGTTGTCCTGTACGTAGAACACGTAGTAACTGGCCGGGTCGCCGGTGCCGCGCGGGCCGCGCACGGTGGGCGGCGCCATGCCTACCGTTACGAGCCGAACGGGCTTGTCGTTGTATTTTAGCGCGTTGGTAAGCAGGTTGTTGAACACCTCGCGCATGCGCACCTGGTCGAAGCGGAACGTGGGCAGCGTGTCGTGCACCGTCACGTGCACATTCAGTTGCTCGAAGCGTGGCTGCAGAATTTCCAGTACTTCGTCCAGCACCTCCCGTAGGGGCGCTTCCGTTACCACCAGCTCCTGCCGGCCCACGCGTGAGAGCTGCAGCAAGGACTCGATGAGCGCCTCCATGCGCTGGCTGAGGCGCACGAGGGTTTGCAGCTTCTGCGTGCCGTCGGCGTCGAGCTTGTCGGCGTAATCTTCCAGCAGGAAGATGGAGTAGTTATGAATGCCGCGCAGGGGCTCCTTCAGGTCGTGGGAGGCCACGTAGGCGAAGGAGTCCAGCTCGTCGTTGCTGCGCTCCAGCTCCGAGTTCAGCCGGCTCAGCGAGGCGGCGCGGGCCTGCAGTTCGTTGTAGATTTTCAGGCGCACGTCGGAGAGGTGCAGGCGAATTTCTTCGGCCGCCTCCAGCTCCATGGGCCGCCACGGGGCCGAGGTGCTGTCCACCGTCTGCTTCCAGGCCTCAAAGGACTTGCGCGGCGAGAGGTGCAGCACGCCGTTTTCCACCGACTCTACTTTCTGTTCGCGTCCGGCCCAGGTTACGGTCTGAATCAGCTCGGGGCGGAACCAGATGAGGTAGTCGCCGGGCTCCTGGGCCAGGGAAATGGCCAGGATGCCGCTGGCCACGCCGCGGATGGCAATGCCGGCGGGGTTGTGCCGCACGTAGGAATCGGTGTAGAACAGGTTGTCGGCCACGTTGGTGCGCAGCCAGTTGGTCAGCTCCTGAATCTGCGGCTTACTGGGCGTGGTGCCCAGCGTCACGATGTTTCCCTCGAAGCAGATGGCCACCCCGCCGCAGTCGAACACGTCGAGCACCGTGGGCTTGCGCTGGTAGAGGCCATCCATGAAGTTGCTGTGGCGGGCCACTTGCTCAAATAGCCGCACCTGCGTTTCGCGGATGTGCAGCTGGTAGGCGTAGTCTTCCTGCTGCAGCTTGGTTTTGAGCAGGGCCGAAAACGTCTTGCCGATGAACACGCACAGCTCGCGCAGCTCGTAGCTCAGCAGCCGCGGCGTGAGGTGGTGGCAGGTAATCAGGCCCCACAGCTGCCCATCGAGGATGAGCGAGACGGTGAGGGTGCCGGCCACGCCCATATTGCGCAGGTACTGCAGGTGAATCGGCGACACGCTGCGCAGCACCGAGTAGGTCATGTCGGGCGGGCGCTGCTTGGCCGGGTGCACCGCGGGCACCAGCGGCACCGGCACGTAATCCACGTCGGGGATAAAGCGCAGCCAGCTTTTCAGGTACATGGCCCGCGCCTGCTGCGGAATGTCGGTGGCCGGGTAATGCAGGCCGAAGAAGGGCTCCAGGTCGTCGCGCTTGGCTTCGGCCACCACCTCGCCGCTGGCGTCCGCAGCGAAACGGTACATCAGCACCCGGTCGTAGCCGCTGATTTCGCGGATCTGGTCGACGGTGAACTGGCAGAAGTCCTGCAGGCTGGTGGCGCTGAGCAGTTGCCCCAGCGCGGCGTTGAGCGAAGGCAGATCCAGGGCGTGCGTACCCTCGTGGGGCACGGGCTCACACTCCAGCCACAGCAGCCCGTCGGAGCGGTGCATAATGAGCTGGTAGAGCGGGTGGCCCGGCGCCGCGGCGAGCGGGGTGATCAGCAGCTTGTTGTTTTCGGTGAGCGAGGCCCAGCGCTGCGCTACGGCAGCGGCCGTGGGTGGGCCCAGTACCTCTTCCAGGCTGGCTCCGATCAGCTCCTGGGCTTCCTTGCCCAGAAAACTTTGCGTGTTGGCACTCGCGTGCGCTACACGCTGCGTCTGCTCGTCGAAGCACAGCAAAAAGCCGTGCGGCTGCACCAAGCCGGGGATATGGATAGGCTCCCGGTCGCAGTTGGTGAGAGTGACGGGCGCATTGATCAGGCTCTCGTCGGAGTACACTACCGTTGCTCGATCCACGCGTGTAGCTTTTGAAAGGTCAGGATGGCGGAGTGCACGATTTCCGCTTCGTTGTCGGTAGTGGCTTCGTCGGCTAGCAGCTGGCAAAAAGACTTCCACATCGGGCCGGTGCGCTCGGCGTAGCCCGTGAAGTAGTGGCGCGCGTCGATACCGGCTTTGGCCAGCTGGCGCGTAATCACCTGCCCGCCCAGCGTAGAGCCCTCCAGCACGTACATGGCGCCCAGCAGCTGCGCGCGGGTGCCGAGCGGAGGCATGTCGGAGCATACCGGCAGCGCTTCGGCGGTCGGCACATCGGCACGAATCAGCTGGGCGCGTTGCCGCTCGCTAGCCTGCCACGCCGGGGCCAAAGCGTGCTGGCGCAGCTGGGCTTCGTAGGGCAGTAAAAAGCCGTAGAGCTTGCCCAGAAAATGCTCGGTAGCAGCCCGCGAAACCGTGCCCGCAGTCAGCTCCTGATTGAAGTCGTTCTGCTCCAGCGCCTCATGATACGGGTGCGTGTCGCGGCGCAGGCGTTGCAGAATGGCGGGGCGTTCGAGGGCAATCGGCATAGGTGGCGCGACAGGTACGAAGGGTAAAGATAAAGCAAGCGAGCGAAGGATACCGGGCCGCAGCCAACAACCCCTTAATGTGCAGCGGGTGGTATTAGAAATGCACAACTACCGAATAAGTAAGCGGGGTTCGGCCGTAAGACTACGAAAAAAGCCCGGCCGCTAGCGGCCGGGCTTTGTGCAGGAACTGCGGTTGAGCGATTGTTATTCGCTGGTGGCGGTAGCTTCAGCGGCTACGCTGCTGCCTTCGGGCTTGGGGCCGCGGCCACTGCGGTTGCGGCCGCCGCGCTTGCGCCGGCGCTTGGCGGCTTCGTCGGTGCTGCCATCGACGCTCGGGGCTGCTTCGCCAGCGGGGCTCTCAGTTGTGGTCGATGCCGTGGCCTCGATGCCGCCGCTGGTAGCGCCTTCGGGCTTCGGCCCGCGGCGGCGCTTTTTGCGGCGCTTCTTCTGCTCGTCGGTTTCGCCTGCTACGGCGGGTGCCTCGGCTCCTTCGGCCACGGCTATGGCCGGTTTGGGGGCGCTGGATGCGGGGCGCTCCGGGCGGCTGCCGCTGCGGCCGCCACCGCCAAAGGGCGAGGACTTACCGCCCCGGCCGCCGGGCCCGCTGGCACCGCGGCCGCGGTATTTCTTCGGGTCGAATTCGGGCGAGGGGCCGATTTCCTCGGGCGTGGGCTTCTTTTCCAGCTCCCGCTCGATGAGCTTCTCGATCTTCACCACCGCATCCTGGTCGTGGTCCGAAACGAATGTAATGGCCATGCCGGAGGTGCCGGCGCGGGCCGTGCGGCCGATGCGGTGCACGTAGTCTTCCGCGTCGCGGGGCAGGTCGAAGTTCACCACGTGCGATAGTTCACTCACGTCGATGCCACGCGACATCACGTCGGTGGCTACCAGGATCTGGAACTGCTTGTTTTTGAAGTCGCGCATTACCTGCTCGCGCTCCTCCTGGGTGCGGTCGGAAGTGATGCCGCGCACGTTCAGGCCCTTTTTGCGCAAGGCTCGCTCGATGGGGCCCACGTTCATCTTGCGCGAGGTAAACAGAATCATGCTCTGCACGTCCAGCTCGCCGATGAGGTGCTCCAGCAAAGCCAGCTTCATGGTGTCGTACACCATGTACATCTGCTGGTTGATGTTTTCGGCCGGCTTCGACACGGCCAGGCGGATTTCCTCCGGCTCGTGCAGAATCTTCTTCGAAAACTCGCGTATCTTGTTCGGCATGGTGGCCGAGAAGAGCAGGGTCTGGCGCTTGGTGGGCAGATGGTTGACAATCTGGATAATGTCGTCCGAGAAGCCCATGTCCAGCATTTTGTCAGCCTCGTCGAGAATGAGGAAGTCGAGCTGGTCGAGCTTCACGTAGCCCAATTGCATGTGCGCAATCAGGCGGCCCGGCGTGGCAATGATGATATCGGCGCCCTGCGTGAGGGCGCGCTTCTGCTGCTCCCAGTTTTCGCTCTTGCCACCGCCGTAGATGGCAATGCTGCTGGCGCCCACGTGGTAGCCGAAGCCTTCCACCTGCTCGTCGATCTGCTTGGCCAGCTCGCGCGTGGGGCAGAGGATAAGGGCCGTGGTGTGGGCTGGTCGCTCGTAGGCGATGAAATCGAGGACCGGAAGAAGGTAGGCGGCGGTTTTGCCGGTGCCGGTCTGGGCGCAGGCAATGAGGTCTTTGCCGGCGAGGGCGGCCGGAATGGCCTGCTCCTGAATGGGGGAGGGCTTGGTGTAGCCCATGCCGTGTACCCCGTCGGCTACGTCGGGGTGCAGTTGGAAATCGTCGAACGTCAAGGGTTCAGCAAAATGGGTTGGAAAGATGGCTGACCTTTGGGTTCCTGGTCAGCAAACAGCAGCGTATTCTGGCTAAAGATACGCGAAATCAACAGGAGCCGGCGGGGTATGGTTCGCACGGGGTATAGCAAGCTGCTGATATTGTGGAATTAGAAGCTCATCGGCGCCCTGATGAGCTTGCTAATAGCCGATTTTTGCCTCGGCGGCAAAGTATTCACCGGGCCAAGTCGACTTAGCAAGGCAACCAACCTCAGCCCTTCTCCATGAACGTGATGATAACCGGCGCCACCGGCATGGTGGGCGAAGCCGTGCTGCTCGAATGCCTGCAGGACGCCAGCATCGAGCAGGTACTGGTAGTAACGCGCAAGCCCACCGGCCGGCAGCACCCCAAATTGCACGAAGTACTGCTCGCCGACTTCGCAGACCCCACGCCCGTCGAGCGGGAGCTGCGCGGCTACGACGCTTGCTTTTTCTGCCTGGGCGTGTCGTCGGTGGGCATGAAGGAGCCGGAGTACACCCGCCTGACCTACGACCTCACCCTGGGCTTTGCCCGCACGCTGGCCCGGCTGAATCCGCACATGACGTTTTGCTACGTCTCCGGCGCGGGCACCGACAGCTCAGAAAAGGGCCGGCAGATGTGGGCCCGGGTGAAGGGCCGCACCGAAAACGAGCTGCTGCGGCTGCCGTTCCGCGCGGCGTACATGTTCCGGCCGGGCTTTCTGAAGGCTACTCCGGGTCAGCAAAACGTGCTGCCCATGTACAAATACATAGCGTGGCTGTACCCGGTGCTGCGCCGCTTCACGCCCGGCTGGGTTTCTACCCTGACCGAATTGGGCCAGGCCATGATCAACGTGACCCGGCGCGGCTACGCCAAGCCCGTGCTGGAGGTGAAGGATATTGTGCAAGCGGCGCAGGCGCGCTGAGTTAAGGCTTGACCCCAAGCACACGCAGCAAGCTTGACGCCGCTGCTCATGCCGTGCCCAATTGGTAGATAAAACGCGGAGGATGGGCGACGATTCAGGCCCATTTGGCGCCGATTCGAGGGATAGAGCACTGCCAACGTGGGGAGCGGCACAGGGCTTGCAAATGGGGAGACAAGCGCCTGGGATTAGTCCGAAACGCTGATTACCAGGTTGCAAACAGCTCTTCACCCGTAACATCTCGTTTGCCATGAAAACCTCCCTGCTTTCGTTTGCTGCCGCCCTCGGCCTGTTGGCCACCACCGCTTCGTACGCCGCGGCGCCGGCTTCGAACCCCTACAAAGACCGGAAGGAAGCCATCCGCTACGACCGGAAAATGGAGGCCGAACGCGCCCGCCGCGAAGCTGCCCAGCGCAAGCTGGAACTGGAGCGCCAGCGCCGACTGGAGGCCCAACGCCGCGCCGAGCAGCAGCGCGCCGCCGAGCGGGCCCGCTACTCAGCCCAGCACCACAATGACCGCCACGACGACCACGGCCGGCACGACGGCTACCGCCGCTAAGCTTTCTGCCCCGACAGCAAAACGCCCTGACCGAAAGGCCAGGGCGTTTTGCTGTTGGAAATGTTCGGTTAGGCGCCGCTCTGGTGGCCGATTTCCCACCGCTCGTCGGGCTGGGTCATCACGCGCAGTTGCCAGAGCAGATGTTCTTCCGTGATGGGGTAGGGCGCGCCGTGGCGCAGGGCCTGGTACACCGCTTCGAACAGCTGCAGGTAGTCGCCCTTGGGAGCGGGCACGGGAGTTACCGTTTTCTGCCCCTCGGAGTCGACCAAGGTGAGCTGTCCGGCTAATTCACCGGGTTCGAGGCCGTAGCTCGGGTCCAGGGGCGAGAGGCCCTGATCGAGCTGGGTTTCCTGCACGTCGGCGCGGGCTTTGAGGTAGCTGCCCTGTGTGCCGTGGAGCACGTAGGAGGGCAGGGGCTGCGGAATCACCAGGCCCGATACCAGCGTCACGAGCGGCCCGCCGGGGTAGAAGAGCTGCAGTTGAAAGTAGTCAGTAACCTGCGAGCCGGGCCGGTAGCGGCCCAGGGTGGCGCGCGTGCGGTGGGGCTGGCCAAACAGGCTCAGGGCCTGATCAAGAATGTGCGGGCCGAGGTCGAAGAGCAGGCCGCTGCCGGCCGTTTCGGGCTGCTCCTTGAACAGCTTGTGGTGCAGCGGCAGCTTGTAGCGGTCGAAGCGGAAGGTGACTTCCACCAGCTGCCCGAGCTGCCCGCTCGCCACCACCTGCTGCACCGACTGAAAATCGGAGTCCCAGCGGCGGTTCTGGTAGGCGAAGATCTGCCGGTTCATGGCGCGGGCCAGCTGCCACAGCTCGGCCACTTCGGCCATGGTGGTGGCCACGGGCTTTTCCAGCAGCACGTGCTTGCCGGCCTGCAGGGCCTGCCGGGCCAGTTGCACGTGCGAGTCGTTGGGGGTGTTGACGACGACCAGTTCGATGGCCTCGTCGGCCAGCAACTCTTCCACCGCGTCGTAGCTGATGACGTCGGGGTAGCGCTGCTGCGCCTGCTTGCGGCTGCGCTCCACCACGGCGCGGAGCGCGAAGCCCGGGTGCGCCGCCACGAAGGGCGCCTGAAAGAGCTGGCCCGACATACCGTAGGCGAGCAGGCCGGTTTGGATGGCGTTGGTCATGGCGGCAAGGTACGCGAAGAAGCCTAAGCGCGTCGCGGCACGGGCCCGGGCGGCGGGCCGATGGATTTTCGCCGCCACCGCGCCCATGCGCCAGGCAAAGAACAGCAGCGGGTCTGCTCTTCAAGCCGGGCACGTGAGCCGCGCGGCGCTACATTCGCACCCAATCAGTAGAAGCTTCGCCTTGCCAAATAATCCTGCTTCCTCCTCTGAACTGCCCCTGGCCGGCCTGCGCGTGCTGGAGCTGGCCGCCGTGCTGGCCGGCCCGCAGGTCGGGCAGTTTCTGGCCGAACTCGGCGCTGAGGTCATCAAAATAGAGCCGCCCGCGGGTGACGTGACGCGCAGCTGGAAAACCGCCGCCGAGCCGGCGGGCACCGACGTGTCGGCGTATTTCGCCTGCGCCAACTGGGGCAAGCAGTCCGTAGTGGTGGATTTGCGCACGGCCGTGGGCCTCGCCACCGTGCACCGGCTGGCCGCGCAGGCCGACATCGTGCTGGCCAGCTACAAGCCCGGCGACGCCGAGAAGCTGCAAGTCGATTACGCCACGCTGCGCCAGCAGAACCCGCGCCTGATCTACGGGCAGATTACCGGTTACGGACCGCAGGAGCCCCGCGCCGGCTACGACGCCGTGGTGCAGGCCGAGGCCGGCTTCATGCACCTGAACGGGGAACCCGGCCAGCCTCCGCTCAAGATGCCCGTGGCGCTGATGGACCTGCTGGCCGCCCACCAGCTCAAGGAAGGCCTGCTGACGGCGCTCTACCGCCGCGAGCGGACAGGGCAGGGTACGCTGGTGCAGGTGTCGCTGTGGGAAGCCGGGCTGGCCTCGCTAGCCAACCAGGGCAGCACCTACCTCGTCACCGGCCACGACCCGCAGCCGCTGGGCTCGGCCCATCCCAGCATCGTGCCCTACGGCACCGTGTACCAGGGCGCCGACGGCGTACGCCTGATTCTGGCCGTGGGCTCCGACCGGCAGTTTCAGGACCTGTGCGCCTCGCTAGAGCGCCCAGAGTGGGCCACCGACGCGCGCTTCGCCGCCAACGGCGCCCGCGTGCAGCACCGGCTGGAGCTGGAACTGCTGCTGGCCGCGCGCATCGGTGAGGTGAGCGGGGCCGCGCTGCTGGCGGCCCTGGAGCGCCGGGGCGTGCCGGCCGGGGCAGTGCGCACGGTAGGGGAGGCCCTGCGCCAGCCCGCCGCTGCGGCCATGCTGCTGCCGCCTACGCCGGCTTTTCCGCATCAGGGGCTGCGCACGGTGGCCTTTCGCAGCCCCGATTGGCCTGTGGCCGAAGCCTTGGGCGCGCCGCCGACGCTGGGTGACCACGCGGCCACGTTGGGCGACGCATAAGGGCAATCAGTCGAAAAAACCATCCGGCCGGCGCAAAGATTCGTAGCATTAGGTCATGGCCGCGCCGACGAGGTCGGCGCCGCGCCTGTTCTTCTCCTGACCCAAAAGGCTCTGCCTGCTCACCTATGCCCGAGGAAACGAACCACCCGACTCCGTCCGCCGAATTCAACGACAACTCCGCCGAGCTCGACAAGAAACTGACCGTGGCCCCCGCGCAGGAAGCCAAGCCTGCCAGCCGGAGCCGCAAGAAAGCCGCCCCTAAGGCCCAGGCGGCACCTGCGGCCGAAAAAGCGGCGGCTCCAGCCGCCGCAGCCGAAACCGAGCCCGAGGAAGTAGAGGATAAGCTCAATATCATCTTTGAAGGCCTGCGGCAGAAATCAACCGCCAAGCAGGCCATCTTCCGCAATACCCAGGCCGCCTTCGACTGCCTGCGCACCGTGACGCAGGAGCTGGTGCTGGAGCTGACGCGCCGCATCTCGCCCGTCGACGCCAGCGTGGCCATCGAGTACCGGCCCGTCAACGAGCTGGAGTTCCATATCCGCTTCTCCGGCGACCTGCTGGTGTTCGTGATGCACTCCAACATCATCACTTTCCCCGACGAGTTTCCGCTGTTCGGCTCGCGCTACGTGAGCGAGGACTTTCGGCGCCGCTTCTTTGGGCACATCATGGCCTACAACTTCATGGCCGACAGCATCAAGTACCAGCGCATGAACGACCCGGGCTACCTCGTGGGGCGGTTGCTGATCAACATCGATAACCACTACTACATCGAGGGCGCCAAGCAGCTGGACATGCCCGACAACGACATGGAGCACAACGTCGTCAACAACGACGCGATGCGCCTGTACGTGGAAAGCGCCATGATTGCGGCCGTCAACAACGACCTGATGGCTCCCTCGATTCAGGATATTCAGAAAATAACCGTTAAGCAAAAGGTGGAAAACCAGCAGGTTAGCCGCGGTAGCAAAGTGGGCTTCAGCTTCCGCAACGAGCAGCAGCACCCCCGCGGCTACGACGGTCTGGCGTACTAAACCCGCTCTGCAATACACGCCGAAGGCCCGGGTCAAGTCCATAAATGGACTTGACCCGGGCCTTCGGCATACGGGCTGCGGCTAGCTGGCCGCCGCGATGGGGCAGGGCCAGAGCTGAGCCACACGTTGGGCCAGCTCGCGGGTGCGGGCGTCGACGGTGGTTTCGTCCCAGCGGCGTTCAGCCAGGGCCTGCCGCAGCAGGGCGCTGGCGGGGTGGCGGTACTGCTGGGCCTTTTCGGCCGGCGACTGGTGGCCGAACAGCGCGAAGGCGTCGGCCGTATTCAGGGCCAGGTTGCCGAGCTTGTCGTACCACACGGGCGGGCGGGTATCGAAGCCGGCCGGCGCTTCGGGCGGCAGCACATGCTCTACCACGGTCAGCTGCTCGTAGTTGGGCTGCTGGTCGAGGGGCTGCAGCGCGCCGTCGAGGTGGGTGAGCACGTGGCGCACAAACGGCTCTTCATGCGGCTGGTACAACGGTTGCTCGGTCAGGGCCGAGGTCAGCAGAGCATCGGGCACGAGCAGCCCGGCGCGCCGCACGGCCTGCCTAAACGCGTCCACCAGGTCGTCGGCCGTGAGCAGGCGAGTGAGCAAGCTCGGGAAGAAAGCGGCGTAAGCCTGCTCCGGTAGGCGTGCCAGGCGCCGCCGGGCCAGAATGCCATAGGTAGCTTCCAGAAGATGTTGCGTGTGCTCAGTCGATACGCGCTGGGTTTTCCAGGCCTGTAGCAGGGCCAGCAAAAACGGCTGCACAGCGGGCGTAAGCACGGCGGCCAGGTGCTGCAGCGCCTGCCGGATGCCCGCGTCGCCAATGCTGTAGCGGTGCGGAAAGCGCAGGTACAGGTACGAGCTCACGCCGTCGCGCAACTGGTGTAGCAAGTGCTCCACGGTGCCGATATCGAGCTGGCGGTAGCGGCGCTTGAAGTGGGTGTACAGCGGCCGGCCCGTTTCTAGCAGCTGCGGCTCGTCCATGGAGAGCAGGCAGCGCAGGTATTCCTCAAAGGACTCAGCCGAGCCCATGCGCTGCTGGGCCAGCAGCCACTGCTCGTTGTGCAGCTCCTCGATGCGCCGGGCCGCATCGGCTTCGGCCGTGGCCGGCAGCGCCCGAAACAGGTAGTTGCACAGCAGCTCAGCGGCCGTCAGTGGGCGGCCGCGGTTGTTCAGGCTTTCGAAGATGGACTGCGGATTGTCGCGCGTTTCGTCCAGCGGAATCCAGACTACTTTCAGGCCGTGCAGCACGGCCCGGGCCAGCTGGGTGAGGTAGGCTGCGGGTTCCCCGGCCAGGCGCTGCTGCAGGTAGTGCGCCAGCGCCGTGATGCCGTTGGTATTCTCGTCGTAGAGGCGCAGGTCGGAGGCCAGGTGCGGGCTCTTGGGGTTTTGCCCGGTCAGGATGCGATACGTCGGCAGCCGGTCGCCCTTGGTGCTGAATACCTTGAGCTGCAGGTAAGAATCGGTAGTGCCGGGCAGCTCGTTGGCCAGCAAAGGCTCCAGCTCCTGGCGCACGGCCGCGGCTTCCGCATCGGAAGCGTGCGGGCGCAGCAGTTGCTCCAGCACCAGCAGCAGCAGGTACACCGTGGTGATGCGCTGCTGCCCGTCGATAACCAAGTACTCGCGGAGGTCGGGGTGCGCCGTGAGGGTTTTGCGCAGCAGCACCACCGGCCCGAAGAAGTGCTCGGGGCGGTGCTGGGTAGCATCCGCATCCAGCACGTTTTCTTCCAGGTCGAAGAGCAGCTGGTCCCACTGCTCCTGTTCCCAGGCGTAGCCCCGCTGAAAGAAAGGAATTTCGTACCGGACGTTGCCGGCGAAAATCATAGCAAAAAGGCTATTAGTTACCGTCTGTTCGTGCATAACACCGTGGACAATTAGCGGATATTACTTCAAAGGTAACCGACCAGCTGCGTGCCGCGCCGGAGTTTTTTGAGAATAAAAGCAGGTAGCTAAATAGTGAAGCCCGTTAGGAGCCGGCCCGGCAGACGGCGCACCCCGCGTCATTGCGAGGCGTAGCCGAAGCAACCGTAGGAAGGCGTTAGCCAATCCTTCTGCTAGTAGCACCGCCGCTACAATGCTCAGACCGAAAACAGCACCGCCCGAAACCAGAATTACCGGTTTCGGGCGGTGCTGTTTTGTGCCGTTTGCGCCACGAGAGGAAGAATTGATGCCGCTTGGTGTGCGGAATCTCCTACCTCCTCTCAATGACAGCGGGTGCTACCGCTGCTGGTAGCCGACTTTTTCGCGCACTTTATTGAGCACTACGGTGCCGTATTCCTGAGCTTTGCGGGCGCCTTCGGCCAGCTTGCGGTCCACCTCCGGCAGGTTTTGCATGTAGTAGTTGAACTGCTCCCGCTCCTGCGCAAAGCGCGTGCGGATGACCTCGAACAGCGCCTGCTTGGCGTGGCCGTAGCCGTAGCCGCCGTTCAGGTAGTTCTGGCGCATTTCTTCGGTCTGCTCGGGCGTGGCCAGCAAGGAAAACAGCTTGAAGGTGGTGTCGGTATCGGGGTTTTTGGGGGCCTCCAGCGGCGTGCTGTCCGACACGATGCCGCGGATGTTCTTCAGCAAGGCCTTGTCGTCGAGGAAGATATCGATGATGTTGCCGTACGACTTGCTCATCTTCTGCCCGTCGAGGCCGGGAATGGTCTGGATCTGCTCATCCACGCGAGCCTGGGGCAGCACGAAGGTTTCGCCGTAGCGGTTGTTGAAGGCGCTGGCAATGTCGCGGGCAATTTCCAGGTGCTGAATCTGGTCCTTGCCTACGGGCACGAAATCCGCGTCGTAGAGCAGGATGTCGGCGGCCATGAGAACGGGGTAGGTAAACAGCCCCGCATTCACGTCCGACAGCCGGTCCGACTTGTCCTTGAACGAGTGCGCGTTGGCCAGCATCGGGTAGGGCGTGAAGCACGACAAATACCACGTCAGCTCGGTCACCTGCGGCACATCGGACTGCCGGTAAAACAGGTTCTTGTCGGTGTCGAAACCGCAGGCCAGCCACGCGGCGGCCACCGAGTAGGTATTGTGGCGCAGCAGCTCCGCGTCGCGCACCTGGGTGAGCGAGTGCAGATCGGCGATGAAGAGCAGGGAGGTGTTGGCCGAGCTTTTCGACAGCTCAATGGCGGGCAGGATGGCGCCGAGCAGGTTGCCCAAGTGCGGGCGGCCGGTGCTCTGAATGCCGGTCAGGATACGGGACATGGGAAGAAATTAAGGCTGCTTCGCTACGTAACCGTTGTAGGAAACGATGTACTCGAGAAGGTTATCGTAATTGATGCGGCCGCTGACCAACACCCGCGCGAAGGAAGGTTGGTCAGCTACCAGTGGCCCGACCACTTCGCGTAGTTGTTTGAGCCCGCCGTTTTCGGGCAAGGAAGTCCAGGCCGAGGAGCCAATCGGTCGCACGAGCAGCGTTGAAACCAGTAAACCACCTACGTTGCGAACGAAAGAATAGCGGATGGCTTCTATTTTGCCCGTGGCCACCACTTGCGCAAACACGGGGCGCGTTGCCGGGCTGCCTTTTTCGTTGGGAAAGTCGATGGTGATATACTTAGCCGTGCCAAACGTAAAATAGGCCAGCTGCGCCGGGGTGTAGTTAAACTGCTGATCGTCTTCTGTTTTAACCAGTAGCTCACCTGCTTTGGTGGGCGTCAGCCAGAGCCTGCCCGTTACGCGTGAGCTGTCGCGCAACACGCAGGTGCCTTGTTGAGCGGCAGTTGTCGACATAGCCGTCCTGCCTGGCATCATCTGCTGGGCGCGGGCCGTTTGGGCCGCGATGATACTCGCCAGCAGCAACAGTAGAGCTTTGTTCACAACGCGTTTCGGTTAGTTATACGCTCACGTTCTGCTCAGCTTCTTGCTGCAATTCCATGGTTTTTTCCTTGCCCAAGTACCGGTCGATGATGGCGTGGGCGAGGTAGAGCACCGGCGTGAGCAGCACCGCGGCCGCAAATTTATACCAGTAGTTGGTGTTAGCCACCGTCAGCACCTGCTGAAAGCTCCAGTTGCCGAACACGTAGAAGGCTACGAATAGCACTACAAATGAGTCGATGAGCTGCGAAACGAGCGTGGAGCCGGTGGCGCGCAGCCAGATCAGGCGGCTGCCCGTGATGCGGCGCAGGGCCTGAAACACCGTCGCGTCGAGAATCTGGCCCACGATGAAGGCCGTGATGGAGCCGAGGATGATGTTGCCGCCCTGCCGGAAAATGCTCTGGTAGGCGTAGTCGATGTTGAAGGGGCGGCCGTTGTTATCGGTCTTGTTCACGTCGAGCCAGAACGCGGCCGGTTGCAGCCGCGTGGTGGCGTAGATGACGGCAAAGGCGTAGAGAATCAGCCCGGCCGTGAGCAGGCTCACCCGCAGCACGCCCTTGGGGCCGAAGTACTCGTTCAGGATGTCGGTGGTCACGAACACCGCCGGCCAGATGAGCACGCCCGCCGTCAGGTCGCCCGGCATTGATTCGGGCAGGCCCAGTAGCCCGTTGACGTGAAAAATCTTCACTCCGATGATTTCGGCCAGCAGCGCGTTGACGATGAAAATGGCGCTGAGCACCAAATAAAGCTGTTGCTTCTTGTGGGTAAACAGCGAGTTGGCAGCAGTAGACATAGAGGAGAAAATAAGGTGGCGGTCAGCAGCTCGTCCTGTCGAGCTGATCGAGACATCTCGCCGGATAGCATTCTGCTCGTTGAACCATTGATTTGCCATCCGAGACGTCAGCACGCGAGATGTCTGGCTGCGCTTGATAGGACGGGCTTTTCTAGTCTTTGTGAGGTAGTTATACCGTCACCGTCAGCCCTTCGGTAGCCAGCTGCGTGGCTTCGAATTCGTGGCGCGCTTCGGCTAGCAGCGGTTGCAGGTCGCGGTAGCGGGAGGAGAAGTGCCCGATGAGCAGCTGCTTCACCTCGGCCAGGCGTGCCAGCTGTCCGGCTTGCTTGGCCGTGGAGTGGCCGGTTTGCTGCGCCCGCTCCGCCATTTCGTGCAGGAAGGTCGACTCATGGTAGAGCAGGTCCACGCCGCGCACTAAGTCGGCCAGGTACTCCAGGTACACCGTATCGGAGCAGTAGGCGTAGGCGCGGGGCGCGGGCGGGGCGGTGGTTACGTCGGTGTGGCGCAGCCACACGTGGCCGGCTGCGTCGCGCAGGTCTTCGCCGCGGCTCAGGGCCTGCAGCTGCTCCGGAGTCAGGGCTTCCGGCAGGCTTTCCTTCACCAGGCGCCGCCGCCGCGGCTGCTCCCGAAACAGGTACCCGCAGCACGGGATGCGGTGGCGCATCGGCAGGGTGAGCACCTGTACCTGCGCGTCCTGATAAATGAGCTGGTGTTTCTCGGTGTCGACGGCCACAAAGTCCACGTCGAAGGAGAGGGGCGTGCCCGAGCAGCGCAGCTGGGTAGTGATGATTTCGTCGAGCCCGGCCGGGCCGAACAGCTGCAGCGGCTCGGTGCGGCCCTGCAGGTGCAGGGTGCCCAGCAGCCCGAAGATGCCGAAGAAATGGTCGCCGTGCAGGTGCGAAATGAACACGCGGTTGATGCGCCCAAACCGAATGCGCTGCTCGATGAGGCGCTCCTGCGTGGCTTCGCCGCAGTCAATCAGGTATGGCTCGCGGCCCACCGTGAGCACCTGGGCCGTGTGGTGGCGGCCCAGCATGGGCGTGGCCGAGGCGCTGCCGAGTATCGTTAGCTCAAACTCCATGTAAATGGTTAAATGGGTGAATGGCTAAATGGTTGATTGTTCCGTTGTCAGAACGACCAGCCAGTTAGCCATTCAGCCATTTAGCAATAAAAAGCTGTTGGCTGCCAGCCGTTAGCCGAACACTAACGGCTAGCAGCCAACAGCCAACAGCTAGCAGAAACTACTCCTTGCTCGTCAGGTCCCGCTCGATGGCGTGCAGGAAAATGCGGTCAATACCTTCTTCCACCGTGGGCAGGATGTGCAGTACCGACTCCAGCTTGGAAATGGTGATGAGCTTCATCACGTGGTCCTGCAGGCCGGTCAGCACCAGCAGGCCGCCGGTGGAGTTGCACAGGCGGTTGGCAATCAGGATTGAGCTCAGCCCCGACGAATCGGTGTACTTCACGTTTTGAAGGTCGAGGATCAGGTTGTTGATGCCCTCGGCATTGAGCTTCACGAACTCAGATTTCAGATCGGGCGCGACGGTGGTGTCGAGCTTTTTCTCGTCAATCGTGATGATCGTGTAGTTCTCTTTTTTATCAATGGAGTACTTCATACCAGAGAGGAGGTTGCTTTCGGAGGGGTAGGTTGCGAAGGTAATGAAAAAAGAAGACTCCGGGAAAGGAGGGATTCATACGAATTTATCGGATTTCGGCCATATTCAACGCGCTAAGCATGTGAAAGTGAGCGAAGCCCAGGTACTTTGCCAGTCGGCCTGGCTGGATTTGGCTAGTCGCGTCATGCGCACGGCGGCCAATAGTACGTCAGCAGGGTATTGCATCCGTAACAAGGCGCGGCCGTTTTGGTTGGTGTGCAGCGTAAAATGTTGGGCCGGATGGCCGTCGGTGGGGCGCAGCCAGGCCTGCAGCGGTTGACTGCCAAGCGGCCGGCCATCGGCCAGCACGAGTACCGTAAGCGAGGCGCCGGCGCGGAGCAGGTAGGGGTTTTGCTCGGGCACGATTTCCAGCGGATGGCCCACGCGGCGGCGAAAAGTAGAATCAGGTGCCGAGGCCGCGCCGGCCAGTACCAGCGTCTTGGCGCAGCGGCGGTACGCTTCGCGGCCGGGCTGGTCCTGCTGCTTGTATTTCTGGCGCTGCCAGCTCACGTCGCTCAGTCCTTCTTCCTTTAGGTAGGCCTCAAACTCTGCCGCCGGCAGGGTGAGGTAGGCGTCGTTGGTGCGCAGGGCCAGCAGGTGGGTGCCGGGCTGCGTGAGTTGGGCCGTGGTTTGCAGCGAATCGGTCTGCCGGGCCGAAGCCGTCAGGTCGGTGGGGGCAGCCACGCCGGGCTGCAGGTGCACCAGCTGCTCCAGGCGGGCGCTCTGTCCGCCCCACCGCTCGCCCCGAAACGCGGCGCCTACCCAGCGGCCCAGATGCACGCGGCTGCCGGGGGGCACGACGTAGCGCGTAGGCTGCAACCAGAACTCGTGCGCCGCGGCCGCGGAACCGAGCAGGAGGAGGCCCACAAGCAACATCGGTAGGGGTTTTGGCATTGAGCTAAGATAGACGACTTGGCCGGCACGAGTCCGCCTTACTGCTAAAAGCCCGATACGGTTACAGCGAAGCGGCATTTTTCTGGTTTTGTCGAAGAAGCTCAGTGGTCTGTGGGCTTGGCGTCGTTGTGTTTTGGTAGATAAGCCCGGGCTTGATAGTTAAGAAAATTTGCTTATTCAGAGCCACTTGCGCTGCGATAATAGCATCCTGCAGCTTGGCCGAGAAAGAAGGAAACGCGTGAGGGCGTACCCCCACATGCAGCTTACAAGTTCTGTGTGCATGGATGAAGCGGGCCTGAAGGAAGCGGGTAATGGAGTATCTGCCTTGATTAAGAGGTACAGCAACTACCGCGCTGGGCCAGCATCTACAGCCTTGATGCGGCATACTAGGATAGTAACAGATGTATTAAAATAATTTAATATAGTGAGTTCAACAACCTTTTAAACATGGGTAGGTTAAAGGCTTGTTTAATGTTTAATGCTAAAAAGTTAAACAAAATGCCAACCACACCTAACCTTTTTTCGCGGGCGCTGACCCGCGCGTTGTTGATCTGCGGTATAGCTGCCGCAATGGGGCTAACCGCCTGCGACGATGATGATGACGTAAGCAGCGCCGCTGCGCAGTCCAACATCGTGCAGCTGGCCCAGGGCAATGCCAACCTGTCGACCCTCGTGGCTGCCGCCCAGAAGGCCGACTTGGTGAGTACGCTCAGCGGGAGCACCGAACTGACGGTATTTGCCCCCACCAACGACGCGTTCAGCCAGCTGCCGGCACCATTTAACAACGCGCAGAACATCAGCGCCATCACCGACGCGGCGCAGATTGCCACCCTGCGCGGCATCCTGCTGTACCACGTGACGGCCGGCGACCTGGATGCCAGCGAGCTGCAGGCCCGCGCTTACACTACGCAGCGCCCCGCTACCACGGGCCTCAACGACAACAGCATTTACATCAGCAAGCCGGCCGCGGGCGGAGTGATTATCAACGGCAACACCCGCGTGACGCAGGCCGACGTGGATGCCAGCAACGGCATCGTGCACGTCATCGACCGCGTGCTGATGCCGCCTACGCAGCGCATTTCGGAAATCGTGGTGGCTTCGTCCACGGCCTCGACGCCGCAGTTTACACTACTGCTGCGCGCCCTGCAGCGCCCCGCTGCCGCCGCCCTGCTGACGGCCGCCGGCAACGCTAACGCCAACCTGACGGTATTTGCGCCCACCGATGCTGCATTCCGGGCCCTGCTGACGCAGCTCAACCTCACCAGCCTCGACCAGGTGCCCGATGCCACTCTGGTCAGCATCCTGCAGCTGCACATCGTGAACAACGCCCGCGCCTTCTCGTCGGACCTGACCAACGGCCAGACCGTGCCGACGCTGAACGGCAACGTGACCGTGGGCCTGGCCAATAACGCGGTGACCGTGCGCGGCGCCGGCAACGGCACTACCCCTGCCAACGTGGCCACCGCCAACGTGCTGGCCACCAACGGCGTCATTCACGTCATCGACCGCGTGTTGCTCCCTTAATTCCGGGCCCACATCCTTACTTTCCGATACAAAAACGCCCGACTGCTGGTCGGGCGTTTTTTGTGCCGGTATTTCTGTTGGGCAGGGTTATTCCGGCTCTTCTGCGCGGGCCAGGGCCAGCTCGTAGGCGCGGTCGTAGTACTGGCGCAGCTGGTGCCAGTCGAACTGCCCGGAGGAGCTTTCTACCTGGTTGCGCTGGGCGATACGCTCGCGGCGGTTGAGCATCACGAAGCGCCAGAGCATGTCGGTCAGCTCTTCGGCGGCTTCGTCGAAGCTGCGCTCCTTGCGCCGCACCACGAAAATGCCCTTCTGCTCGTGGTCGGGCACGTGCTGCTGCACGTAGTCGCCGAAGCCGGAGAGGTCGGAGGTAATGGCGGGCACGCCGCGGGCCACGCACTCCAGCGGGGTGTAGCCCCAGGGCTCGTAGTAGCTCGGGAAAATGCCCAGGTGGCAGCCGCGCACGAACTGCCCGTACTCCATGCCGAACAGCGGCGAGGTAGGCGACACGAAATCGGGGTGGTACACGATTTTGACCCGGTCATGCCGGTTGTTGACCAGGTTGGCGCGCCGCACGAAGTCCAGAATTTCGTCCTTGGCGTCATCCACCAGGTTGTGGGTGACGACCGGGGGCAGGCGCGTGGTTTTCCAGCTCTGCAGAGCGCGGCGGTAGCGCAGCTTCCAGTAGTCGTCGACGAGGTCGGTGAGATTGGGCAGCTGGTAATCGGAGCTGCTGGCGGCCTGGTAAAACAGCCGCTCGCCCACCTGCTGCTCGATGGCCTTGCAGGTAGCGTGCACTTCATCGAGCATGGCGCGGCTCTGCAGCACCTCGGCGTTGATGCTGTGGTAGGGACGCTTGGTAATCATGAATAGCACCACCTGCCCCTCCAGCCCGCTCTGCTGAATGCGGTAGTTCAGGCGCGCGCAGGCCTCCAGCGTCAGGTCGAAGCCCTTGTTGTGGTACTCGTAGCGGCCCGAGGTAAACACGTACAGCGTCTTGTCGAGGTCGAAGGAATAGCTCTGGAAAAAGTGAGCCATGACGAACTCATGGATCTTCGACTTGTACTTCTGGTGCAGGTTCTGAAACTCGTGCAGGGCCACAAACCGCTCAATGTTCAGCCCGTTGGGCAGCACCGCATCGGGGATGCGGTCGAGCAGGTAAATGCATTCGCGCACCGTCAGCTCCGATACGGTGCTGAACACGTGCGCGCCGTGGGCGGCGGCCCGCTCCATCTTCACGGCCGTCTCGATGTTGAAGTGCTTGGCTTCCCGCTCCCAGTCCACATACAATAGGTGGTCGTAGAAGTTGGGGTCGTTCATGGCCAGGTAGCGGCCCAGCAAAGTGGCGTGGGTGGTAAACACCAGCCGCACGCGCGTTTGCTCGCGGCGCAGGGCCGGAATGGCCGTACCCGTCATCCACTCGTGAAAGTGGGCGATGATGCTCAGCTCGGTGGTGGCGGCTTCGGCTTCCAGCGTGCGGATAAAGCGCGTGGCCAGGTGCCCGAAGGCCGATACCTGGTGCAGCAAATCGTCGTTCTCCTGCGACGGAATGTGGTGGTGCTCCCACAGGTTGGCCTTGATCTGGCCCAGCTCGTGGTACGCCTGAAAGGGCGAAATGAGCACCACGCGCGGCTTGCCCGTCACCAGCCAGTGGCCGTAGTGCACTTCCAGGCCCTGCTGGCGCAGGCGGCGCACCGTGCGGGCAATGGGGTCGTGGTAGGCGGCGGCCAGCTGGGTATCGGAAAGCGGCTCGAACTCGGCCTGGGCCTGCTGCGGAAAGTAGGGGCCGAGCAAGCAGTACCGCTCGCCCCAGCCTTCCACGGTGGCCGGCACCTTGGAGCGAATCACGGTGTAGATGCCGCCGACTTGGTTACACACTTCCCAAGCCACTTCGATGAGCAGGGCGTTGGGAACAACAGTTTCGGGGGCGGGCACGGGGAATTGCATGAAGCGGTGGGTTGGCAGAGGTCCGGCAAGATAGAAGCCGCTGACAGTTTTAGCAGGCAGCAAAGCGCCAAAAAAGCGGTCGGCGCAGGTTTTTTACGCAAACCTGCGCCGACCGCCCATGGCTGAGGCTGGAAACCCGCTGCTTAACCAGCGTCCTGCGACAAAATCAGCACTGAGTAGGGGGCCAGCCCGAAGCTGCCGTTGAAGGGCTTGCCGTCGTACTCACCCTCCTCGGCCTCGGTGCCTACGCTCTCGGAGTTGCCGAACTCCTCGTCGTAGCCGGCCCAGTCGGAGTTGAAGCGCACATGCCACTGGCCGCCCGTGGGCAGCCCGATGGTGTAGGCGTCGTGGGCGCGGTCGGCGAAGTTGCAGAGCACCACGGTGGTGTCGCCGGGGCCGCCGTCGGCCCAGCGGCAGAAAGCCAGCACCTTCTGCTCGTCGTTGACGTGAAACACCTCCACGTGCTGGCCGGTGAGGCCGCGGGTGACGCCGCGCTGGTTGCGGCGCAGGGCTATCAGGTCGCGGTACAGGTGCACCAGGCCCGCAAACTGCTTTTCGCGCGTCCAGTCCAGGGGCTGGTCGTCGCTGAAATAGCCGTCGGCGAGCATGGGCTGGCCCTGGAAAATCATGGGGATGCCCGGGGCGGTAAAGACCAGCGCGGCGCCCAGCGTGGAGCGTTTCTTGGGAAACCACGAAGCCGCGTTGCCGGGCATGATTTCCTCCGTCACGCGGGCCTTGCCGTTGGCCACTTCGTCGTGCGACTCGGTGTAGATAATGCGCTGGAAGGCGTCGCCGTTGTAAGTCTTACTAATAGCTTCGGCCACGGCGGGCATGCTGCGGTCCTGGTCGTTGGGCGTCACCAGCGCCTCGCGCACCGGGTACACGAAGGCCGCATCCCACTGGGCCGCAAAACCCTGGCCACCGTCCTCGGGCGCCCGGGTGATGTACTCGTTGCCGAGCAGGTCCTCGGCGATGGTGATTTTCCAGGGCATCCGCTCGCGGATTTCCTCGTTGATCCACTTCATCAGGCTCCAGCCCTCGGGCAGGTCGCGGGCCGGGTCGCTGGTGCCGTCTACGTTGCGGATGTGGGCAATGGCGTCGGCGCGCAGGCCGTCCACGCGGTACTCTTCCAGCCACATCAGGGCGTTGTCGCGGATGTAGAAGCGCACGGCGTCGCGGCCGTAGTCGGGACGGTTGTGGCCCCAGGGCGTTTCGGCGCGCCAGTCGTTGTAGAAGTAGATGCCGCCGCCGTCGTTTTCGCTCCAGCCATCAAACTGCCACAGGTCCAGGTCGCCGGGGCCGAAGTGGTTGTACACCACGTCCAGAATCACGGCAATGCCGTGCTGATGGGCGGCTTTGATGAACTGCTTGAAGGCCAGCGGCCCGCCGTAGTCGGTTTCGATGGCGAAGGGGTGGGCGGGGTTGTAGCCCCACGACAAACTGCCCGGAAACTCGGTGGCCGGCATGATTTCGACGGCATTCACCCCGAGGCTTTGCAGGTAGCCCAGCTTCTCGATGGCGTCGAGGAAGGTGCCGGGGCGCGTGGGGTCGGGGGCGTAGAAGGTGCCCACGTGCAGCTCATAGATAACCAGCTCGTTCCAGGCGGGCATGTCGAATTGGTCGTCGCCCCAATCAAAGCCGGGGTCGTGCACCACGGAATTGCCGGCTGAGTGGGTGACTTCGCGGGCGTACGGGTCGTTGCGGGTTAGCTCGTCGCCGGCTTCGGTTTTCAGCCAGAATTTATATTCGGTACCCGCGGCCAGCGCGGGTACGTTGGCGGCCCAGTAACCGTCGGTTTCGTGCGCGAGCGGATGGGCTTCGGGGTTCCAGTCGTTGAAGGGGCCAACTACGGCCACGGCTTGGGCATTGGGAGCCCACACGCGGAAGGCAGTGCCGTCGCGGTGGAGAATGGCGCCCATGCCGGCGGGCAGGGCAGCCTGAGACGCCGGCTTCTGCTTGGCAGGGCGGGCGCGCAGCTTAGGGGAAGACATAAGGAATGCGGGAACTCGTCAGTAAGCTCTGCTACTGCCTTTCTCCGCATTTGGTTGTGAGCCAGGCATTGCACAGGCCAGCGAATTTGCCGTGCTTGGGGGTATGAACCCTGCCGCCCCCGCCTCCCAGCAGCACATCGTGCTGCATCACAAGCGCCAGGCCCGCATGGCGCGGGCCAAAAGCCTGTCGCACCTGGTGCCCGCGGGCATGCTGGTAACCGGGGTGGTGGGCGTGCTGACCAAGGCAGAGCCGCTCACCCCGCTGCTGGTAGTGGAGTTTGTGGTCGGAGCTGCGTACCTAGTGCTGCTGCTGCGCGAGCTGCGCCACCTGCGCCACGACCCGCACCACCACGAGCGGGTGGCCTGGCTGGAGCTGGCGGCCGCGGGCATTGCGGCCCTGGAAGGTTATCATATCTGGCACCGCCACCACGAGGCCGAGCTGGGCGGCGCGCCGGCGCGCATACACGTGCTGCCTTACCTGTACGCACTGATTGCGGCCATCTATGTGTGGCTGGCCTTCAATAGTCAGCGCCTGCAGCAGCGTCGCTTCCTGCACCTGCACGAGGATGGGTTTACCGGGCGGCTGCACCCGTTCAGCCGTCGCTTCGACTACCGCTGGGAAGAACTGACTGGCGTAGAGCCGGTAGGTGCCGCCGAACTGCTGGTGCGCCACCGCGACGGGCGCGAACGGCGCCTGTCCTTTGATCAGATGCACGAGGGAGCCACGCTACGCGAACAAGTGCTGGCCCACGCAATAGCAAATAGGTTAATGAAGAGTGAGGAATAAGGCTTGGGGCAACCCCGCGCAACGTTAGGAGCGTAGCCATTCCTTATTCCTCAGTCTACGTCCGCGCAGAGCACGGCTGGCGTCCACTCCTTATGGCTGCATGCGTCGCAGGCGGTGTTGGGCGCGTGCCCGATGCTGTGGCGCACGAAACCGCAGTTGCAGCAGGCGTAGTCGTCGGGGGACTTGGGTTGCTCTTCGATAAAATCCCGGTCCCAGCTGGGAATCAGCGTGAGGCCCGGCCTGGGGTCGGTTTCCTTCAGAATGGTGAAGCTGCCGTTGGCTTCCATGTAGGCGCGCTTGATTTTGCCCAGGTTGTCGATGCCGGCATACCGCAGCTCGGCAAAGAGCCGCTCCTGCGACAGCACCGCTTTCACCATAGCCGGGTACTGCAGGCGGCCATCCACCACCACGATGCCGATGTCGCCCTGCGTGATTTGCTCCAGCTGTTTGTGGTCGACGCCGAGGCGGGCAATGGTGCGCTGGGCGATTATCACCACCGCGGCAATGATGACGGCTGGGAGCAGGCCGCGGTCGGGCGCCAGCAGGGGCACGCCGATGGCCGCCGCCAGCGTCACCATCCCCGACATTTCGATGCGGCTAAGCATGCCGGCCATGCGCTTGCCCATCAGCCGCATGGAAATGATGAGCAGCAGGTATAGAAATACCATGCGCAACACGACTTCGAACAGGAAGCTCCAGGGTACTTGGCCCAGGATAATACGCATGTAATCAGTCAGGTGGATGTCTTCGGGTTTCATGGCTAAGCGTAGCTGAACGAGGATAAAAAGCAGGGGTTAGACTTTGGCTACGGCGTGGGCTTCGGCTTCCACGGCGTAGGTCCATTGCTGCTGCCCGCAGGTGGGGCAGGCACCCTGTGCCGAGTGGGCTTCGGCCACAGTAGCGCAGTGCAGGCAGGCTTGCAGCCCCTCAGCGTGGGCTTCTTCGCCGTGCAGCTTCTGGTCTTTGAGCGGCATGACGCTCAGCCCAGGCTGCGGTTGGGGCCGTTTAAAAACGCTGAAGTGGCCGCCGCCCTCGTGGTACACCCGCCGGACCTGGCCCAGGTGCAGCACATCGTGGGAGCGAAGCTGAGCAAACAGTTGCTCGTGCGAGATGCTACCCTTGGTCAGCTGTTCGGTTTGCAGCACGCCGTCTTTGACCAGCAGCGAGGCGTCGCCGTGCAGGGTTACCTCCACGGGGCGCTGGCGCACGGCCCAGTAGTTGAGGCCACGCTGCAGGGCCAGCGCCGTCAGCAATGCCGCCATTCCCACCAGCAGCCCACGGTCGGGAATCTGGGCGGGTACGGCGATAATGGCACCGAGGGTAATCATCACGCCCATTTCGGTGACGGTGAGCTGGGCGTTCATGCGTTTGCCCAGCAGCCGAAACACCACCAGCAGCGCGGCATACATAATGATGGAGCGGATCAGCACTTCCAGCATGAACTCGCCCGGCGCCTCACCGATCAAAATGCGTCTAAAGTCCCAGAGGTGGATGTCTTCCGGTTTCATGGTTTTCCAACAGCTAAATGTCCTTCTCGTCAGTAGCCTGGCTAGCTGACACGAATGCTCTTGAACGGCCAGTAAGCCCGCGCTGTTGGCTGAAAACTACGTATTTGGGTTGCGGGTAAACGCAGCGGCAGGGCTGCGGCCGGGCGGCAAGCTCAACCTTTTATCGTGTAGTGATATTGGAATAGTTTAACCCAGCTTCCGACTGGGTAAGCCGGCGGCTTTGTGCGGTTTTGCCGGCTGCCGAGGCGCTGACGCGGGGCCACAACTCGGCAGCAGTTAGGCGGGTAGTACTACTTTTGCCGCCCGCCGAACCACCGGCCGCGGGCCGGTGTTTTACCCATCTACGGACCACCAAAATTTTTTCGCCCGTGCCCCGTCCCATGCTCCAATACGGCCTGTATGGCTGGTCGCCTGCTTACGGCTACTCCTACCTGCACCCAGCCAACCGCCGCTCCTTCGAGTGGGTAGAGCCGCTGGATAAAGTGTTCGAAAAGATTTCCGAGGACGACGAATGGATTACGCTGCGCTACGACGAGCGGAACTACCTGGTGCGGCCCGAGCTGTTCCGGCCCATTCAGCGTCCCGCGTTCGGTTTCGGCGACGCGGTGGAGGCCGTGCACCTCGAGCCGGGGCAGCCGCGCCTGCGCGGCGTGGTGTCCGACATCATGTGGGATGAGCGAAACGATCAGGCCCGCTACCAAATCGTGGTGCGCAAAAAGAAAGTGCCGCGCGTGTTCGAAGCCGACGAACTGCGCGCCGGCTAATGCGAAGCTATTAGAGTAGCGCTCTGCTAAATAAGGCACCTGCAACGCCGCGCGGGCGGCAGCTCGTAGCGCCCGAACATCTTCGTTCCAGGGGCTACGAGCTGCCACCCGCGCGGCGTGTTGCGAATGCTGTGACTTGCCTAAATACCCAGCGCAATACCCACCAGAATGGCCACCACGGCCAGCGTCAGCAGCAGCAGGTACAGCGGCAGCACAAACTTCCACCACTGATCAAAGCGCACACCGCAGGCCGCCACAATGGCCATGAGCGCCCCGTTGGTGGGCGTGATAATTTCGCACAGGCCGGCGCCATACTGGTAGGCCAGTACCGTCACCTGGCGCGAGAGGCCCAGCAAATCGGAGAGCGGTGTGAGGATGGGCATGGTGAGCACTGCCTGCCCGCTCACGGAGGGCACCGGTAGGTGCAGGGCTGTGTGCACGCCCAGCATACCCAGCGCCGAAGCCGCCACGGGCAGGTGGGCCAGCGGGGCAGAGAGACCGTTGACGAGGGTATCGACAACCTGCCCCTGCTCCAGCACCACAAAAATGGCTCGGGCGAAGCCGATGAGCATGCCCGAAAAGGCCATGTCTTTGAAACCGGCAATGAAGCCCTCGGCGGTGCCCGTCAGGCCCAGCCCGCCGATCAGCCCCGCCGTCACGCCTAGCGCGAAGAACAACGCCGCCATCTGCCCGAAGTCCCAGCCCAGCTCCAGCACGCCATAGGCGAAAAAGGCGAAGGTGACCAGCAGCAACAGCAGCACCAAGCCGTGGCGGTGGCCGCCTTCGTGGGCCGAGTGCTCGGCTTCAACCTGCGCGGCATCGGCAGCCAGCGGGGCGGCTTCGCGGTGGCGCAGGGCGTAGCGCAGCGTGCCCCCGATCCAGATCAGCAGGGCCAGGGCTAAGAACACCAGGCGGAAAGCGAGACCCGAAAACACGGGCAGGCCGGCCAGCTTCTGAGCCACCACCACCTGGAAGGGGTTCATGGGGCTAAAAGCCGCGCCCACGGCTGCCGCCCCAATGCTCACGGCTGCGGCCACGATAACCGGGTAGCGCATGCGGCGCATGAGCACCAGCAGCACCGGCACCAGCGGCACGATTTCCTCCTGCATATTTTCGAGGGCGCCCATGGTGGCAAAGAGCAGCGCCACCACCGGGATGACCAGTGCCTCGCGCCCGCTGAGCTTATCCAGCAGCCAATCGACGCCGCGGCGCAGCGCCCCGGTCAGATCCACTACGGTGAAGGCGCCACCGGCCAGGAAGACGAGGAAAATCACGTCGGCAGCTTCCTGCAGGCCTTTGGGAATGGCGTTGAGAGCTGCCAGCGGCGACACCGGCGTGGCCGCGACGCGGTGGTAGGAGCCGGGCACCACCACTTCGCGCCCGGTGGCGGCGTCCTGGCGCCGCTCGAAGCGGCCGGCCGGCAATACGTAGCTCAGCGCGACGGCCAACATAATAAACCCAACTAAGAGCACCAGTGGGTGCGGAAAACGAAACGCGGGCATAAGCTCGGCGGGAAGAATGAAGCGCCAAAGAACGAACTCCCGAGCCACATCCGGAAGTTAAGGCAGGGCGTAGCGGCGCACGCCAGGGCCCCTCGGCCGCCAGAGCTGCCCCGGCGTGCGCCGCACACGGCCGCCACCGGCCGCTCCGGCGCGGTGGTGCAGGCCGAAAATTATCGGAGTACCACGAGTGCCCAAACCTTGTATCTTGCCCCCGTCCGGCCGCGTTGTTGCCTTCCGTGTTGCTATGAAATTTGCCGACTTCACTACTCTTTCACTGGGCCAGCAGGCCGAAGTGCTGCGCTGCGCGGGGCACCACCTGGCCGACCGCGCCGAGCACGGCTGCCGGCTGCAGCTTTACGCGCTGGAGGATTTTTACGCCGAGGTATGGCGCTTGGTAGGGGAGGAGCGCGTGCTCTTCATCAACCTGTTTCAGAAGCCCGCCCTGCTGCATACCTGGCTCGAAGGCGTACAGCTGCCCGAGGTGTAATCCGCGGCGGCACCACCGCCCAAACCGACCGGATGCCGTAGGTTGCGGCCGCTACGGGCAGCGCCTCGCCGCCTTAAGTTGCTCCGTTATGCTTCAGTTGGCTCAGGTTCACCATATTGCCATCATCTGCACCGATTACGCCGTGTCGAAGCGCTTCTACACCGAGGTGCTCGGGCTGCGGGTAATCCGTGAGGTGTACCGTGCCGAGCGGCAGTCCTACAAGCTGGATATGGCCCTAGGGGAGCAGTACCTGATTGAGCTGTTTTCCTTTCCGACCCCGCCCGCGCGGGCGTCGCGGCCCGAGGCGGCCGGGCTGCGTCACCTCGCCTTTCAAGTGGCTGACCTCGACGCGGCCGTGGCCGAGCTGGCCCAGCAGGGCGTGGCGCACGAGCCGATACGCACCGACGAGTGGACGGGCAAGCGCTTCACCTTTTTCTTCGACCCCGACCACCTGCCGCTGGAACTCTACGAGGGCTGATAACTTGCGCCCCAAATTCCGCGTGCATGATTCGGTACCTGCTTACGACCTTATGCTGGCTGGCATTTAGCCACGGCAGCAGTGCCCAGCCGGTGGCTAAAACCCCGGCAGATTACGGCTACCGCCACCTGCGCGTGCCCTACGGCCGCGACACGGTCGAGGTGCTGATCCTGTCCAAGCCTGGCGAGGAACAACGGCGCAAACCTCTGCTACTTTTTGTGCAGGGCTCTCTGCCCGTGCCGCTGATTAAGGTGCACGAAAAAGGGGCGTACCCGCTGTTTCCTTTCAAGGGAAGCCGCCTCGCTGAGGCGTACCACTTGGCCATCATCAGCAAGCCAGGTATTCCGCTGGTGACTCCGGTCGGCGCGCTGCAGCCCAACTTCAGCTACTTCGACCCGCTAACCAAAGCGCCGCCGCAAGCCTATTGCCAGCGCAACTACCTCGATTACTACGTGGCGCGCAATGCCGCCGTGCTCCGCTACCTGACCCGGCAGCCCTGGGTAGATGCCCACACTGTGGTAGCGGCAGGCCATTCCGAGGGCAGCACGGTCGTCGCCAAAATGGCCGCTACCGACCGCCGCCTCACCCACGTCGTGTACCTGAGCGGCAACCCGGCCGGACGCATGGCTACCATCATCACGCAGCAGCGCGGGGCGGAGGGAGCCGATGTAGCCGAGCTGTTTCATTACTGGCAAAGCACCCTCGCGCAGCCCGACGAGGTGACCTGCACGCCCGGCGACGCGCCCAAAACCACGTACTCGTTTTCGGTGCCGCCCCAGCAGTACTTGGTGCGCAGCCGGGTACCGGTACTGGTGATGTACGGCACCCGGGACGCCGCCGCGCCCTTCAACGACGCCTTCCGGCTGGAAATGATGCGTACCGGCAACGCACGCCTACACTTTCGGGACTACCCCGGATTGGAGCACAACTTCATTGGCTTCACGCCCGACGGCCGCCTCGACTACGACCAGTACCGTTGGGACGACGTGGCCGACGACTTCGCGCGCTGGGTGCAGACCGGCCGCTTACCGGCGGCGCCGGGCCCGGCAGCTCGGCCCTAAGATGGCCGCAACTCTCCCGCCAAGGGCGGGCGCAGCAGCATGGCCGTCAGGGCCACCAAATAGTGCAGCGGGTCGTCGAGGCTGATGCACTCGGCGGGATAGTCGGCGCCGTGGTAGCGCTGCAGCGTAAAAAGCAGCCGGTGCAAGTCCGGCTCGGCCATGCCCAGCTCCCGGAAGCTCCGCGTCAGCGGCGTGGCGGGCGTGGGGGCCCACCGGCTGCGGTACAGCAACTGGCCGAGCAAGTGTGCAAGGGCGGCGTGGGGCATGGCGGGGGCGGCTCAGAACTCGAAGATGAAGCCAATGGTGGGCGTAATCAGCGCGTCGTCGTCGAAGAGCAGGATGGGCAGCGCGTTTGAGCCGTTGGGCTGCAGGGGCTGGCCGTCGGTGGTCAGGAAGCCGGAGTTGTCGTCGAGGCGCTGGAAGGTGTAGCTCGGCTGGCTGGGGTTCACGATGGCCAGCACGTTCTGCAGGTCCACGAACAGGTCGAGCGTGGTGCGGCGCCAGTTGATTTTCTTGTCGAGGCGGAAGTCCAGCTGCTGGAAGTTGCCCAGGCGCAGCGTGTTCAGGCGCGAGTAGTCGAGCACGCCGCGGCCGGTGGCCAGGTAGCTGGCCTGCGACACCGCGTCGTCGAAGGGCGTGTAGGGCGAGCCGCCAGCGAAGCGGTACTTCAGCCCCACTTCCCAGCCGCGCCCGAACTTGTAGCCGAACAGCGCCGAGGCCAAGAAGCGCGAATCCCAGGCCGAGGACACGTACCGCCCGTTGCGCCCGCTGAACTCCGAGCGGAAGGCCGTCAGCGACGCGACGCCGAAAACGCGCCGGGTGAACTTCTGCTGAAAGAAAAGCTCCGTCCCGAAGGTGCGCCCGCGCCCGGTGCTGCTCACCGCCTCGTTGCCCAGGGCCGCGAAGTCGCCGCCGAGGTTGGCCAAGGAAATGCCGTCGCGCACCGACACGGGGTAGTGGGCGTAGCGCTTGTAAAAGCCCTCCAGCGTAACGCGCGTGGCCGGGCCGGGCAGCCACTCCAGGCCAACCACGTAGTGGTCGGAGCGGATGTAGCGGCTGGGCTTGTTCACCGCCCGGCCGGCCTCGTCGCGGAAGCCCAGGATGGTGCTGGGCGGAATCTTGTAGTAGCGGCCCACCGAGGCGTTCAGGTTCCATTTATCGGCCAGGGCGTAGGAGGCCGAAACGCGCGGCGAGAGGGTGCGCAGCAGGTTGTGGCCGTCGTCGGTGAAGGTATTGCCGTCGGTGCGCAGGCCGGCCGAAAGGGTCAGCCGGTCGTCGGGCAGCAGCGTGCGTGTCACCTGCCCGAACAGGCCGTAGCGCAGGAAATGCAGGTCCGTCTGGAAGCGCACGTCCACGTCGGGCGACACCACGTTGCCGTCCACGTCGCGCACTTCGCGGCGCAGGCGGGCGAAGTAGCGGCTGTCGTACTCGATGAACTGGGCCGAGCCGCCGTAGGCCCACTGCCACTTGCCGCGGGCCTTGTTCACGTCCACGCGCAGCTTGTTTTCGGCCTCGCCCGAGCGCGTCAGCAGCACCCGCTTCGATTCGTCGCCGGTCTGCCCGTCCTGAAACTGGTCGAGCTTGTTATCGAGCTGGGTGCGGCTTAGGGCTACGTTCAGGTAGCCATCGGTGAGCAGCTGGCGCACGGAGGCGCCCACGGTGTAGTTCCACTGGTCGATGCTGGGGTTGGAGCGCAGCACGTACTCTTTGTCGGGCGAGGACTTGCGCGGCACGGCCAGCCGGAACTTGTCGATGGCCCCGATGCCCAGGGTAGTGAAGGTGGTTTTGGGCGAGAGTTTGGTGGTCGTCTTGAACTGGAAGTCCCAGTAGTTCGGCCGGATGGGAATGTCCAGGGTCTTGAACAGAAACTGCAGGTAAGAGCGCCGCGCTGAGGCCAGGAAGGTCGTTTTCGGGGCCAGCGGGCCTTCCAGCGTGCCGGCCACTTCGGTGCCGCTCAGGCGCACGTTGCCCTGCAGGCGGTCGGGGTTGCCGTCGCGCTGCCGAAACTGAAACACCGACGACAGCACGTTGTCGTAACGCGCCTCGAAGGCCGAGGTGCTCAAGGTCACGTCCTCGATAAACGACACGTTCAGAATGCCCGTGGGGCCGCCGGCCGAGCCCTGCGTCTGAAAGTGGTTGATGACGGGCACCTCGATGCCGTCGAGGTAAAACACGTTTTCGTTGGGTGCCCCGCCCCGGATGATGATGTCGTTGCGGAAGCCGGCCGTGCCGTTGGTGCCGCCCCCGCTCACGCCCGGCAGGCTCTGTACCACCCGCGAGATGTCGAAGTTGCCGCCCGGGTTCGAGCGGATTTCCTCCACGCTCAGCCGCTGCACCGACAGCGGCGTTTCGGCCGTGGCCACCCGGATGGCGCGGTTGGCCACCACCTGCACCTCGCCCAGCTGCTGAGCGGCCGGGTTCAGCTCCAGATTCAGGATGTTGGCGTTGCCGCTGTTCACCAGCACGTTGGCCCGTAGCAGCGCGTCGTAGCCCACGAAGGAGGCCCGTAGGTTGTAGCTGCCGGTGGGCACGCCGGTGAGGCGGTAGCGGCCCTGCTCATCCGTCACGGTGCCCACGTTGGCGCCTTCCACTACCACCGACACGCCCGGCAGCAACTCCTGCGTACGCCGGTCACGCACGGTGCCGGTGATGATGCCAGTCGTCTGCGCCAAGGCGGCGGTGCTGCTCAGCAGGACTGACGCAGCTACAACTATCGGACGCAGTGGGGGTAGAAAAGGACGCATATAGAATGTTTTTAGCCGTTATGGCCCGCAATGTTAGCGTGTTTGGTCTAAAAACGTTCTAAATGCTCAGATGTTTTAAATGTTTTTCTACCTTTCGGTGTAAGTGGATATAGCCCGGGCGGCGTCTGCCCGCTGGCATTTGTTTTATGGATTACAGCCTGGTCAAACAGCTGGTAGAGCTGGCCGAGGAATTTCACCGCGACGCGTCCCCCACGGCTGACCCAGCCGCAGAACTAGCCGAATTCAGCCGTTGGCTGCAGGCCCGCACCGGTGCCGCCAGCAGCCCCCGCCGCCAGACGGTGGAACGGGAGCCCAGCCACCCGATGGAAACGGCGGCTTCGGTTATCGGTAAGTTCGTCACGTTCATGTACCGCTACCTGCGCACGTACTCGCGCTTGGCCCTGCTCAATACCCCGCTCATCACCTACGACGATTTTTCGTACCTGGCCGCCGTGTACGGGCGCGGCCCACTCAGCAAAAGCGAACTGATAACCCGCAACATTCACGAGAAGCCCACCGGCTCCGAAATCATCCGCCGCCTGCTGGCCGCCGGCCTGGTGCAGGAAGCTCCCCACGCCACCGACCGCCGCCGCAAGTTGCTGAGCCTGACGGATCAAGGCAAACGGGTGCTTTTCGAAGCGTTTGCCAACATGAGCCAGGTAGCCGCTATGGCCGCCGGCAACCTCACCGCCGCCGAGCAGGAGCAGCTGGCTTACCTGCTCACCAAGCTCGATGCATTTCACTTTCCCGTCTTCGCGGCCGCCCGTCCGGCCACGCTCGAGGAAATGCGCCGGAAGTACTTCCCGCACGTGCCCACCGACTGGCGCCCGACGGGCTACTAAAACCACAAGCGGCCCGCCGGTACAAAACCAGCGGGCCGCTTGTTTGTCGGGCGGACTTCAGCCCGCGCCCGGCGTGCTACCGCCGGCCGGCTCCGAAGCGGCTGCCGAAAAAGTCACCCGCATTCCACTTGGGGCGCTGCGGGTCGTTGGCCACCTGGTAGCCGATAAGGAAGTTCAGCTGCACGTACTTCTTGCCCGCTTCAAAGTCAAACAGGCCGTTGATGTCGTCCTGGGGCTTGTGGTAGGTTTCGGCCCGCCACTTCTGCACCAGCTCGCTGAGGTTGTTCTTCCCGTCCTTGGTCTTGTTGCCGTACTTGATGTGCAGGGCCGGAATGCCCTGCATCACGAAGCTGTACTGGTCGGAGCGGATAAAGCGGTTTTGCTCGGGCTCCGGGTCGTCTTCCACGGTCAGCTCCAGGTAGGAGGCGGCGCGCTTCACTGGCTCCAGCAGCGACGAATGCTGCGCCCCCAGCGGCACCACCGACAGCAGCGGGGCAATGATGGTGGGCATGTCGGTGTTTACGTCGGCCACAATCTGGGCCTTCGGCACGGTGGGGTGCGAGGCGAAGTAGGCCGAACCCAACAGGCCCAGCTCCTCGCCCGTTTGCAGCACCAGCAGGATGCTACGCTTGGGCTTCTGCTTGACGTGGGAGTAGAGGCGCGCAATTTCCAGCACCGAAGCCACGCCCGAAGCGTTGTCGTGGGCGCCGTTGTAGAGGGAGTCGCCCTTCACCGGCGTGCTGATGCCGAGGTGGTCGAGGTGAGCCGAGTGCACCACGTACTCCTTGCCGAGCTGCTTGTCGGAGCCCGGAATCTTGCCCACCACGTTGTAGGAATCGAAGTCCTGATAAGTGCTGCCGAAATCGGCCCGGGCCGTGGTGCGCAGCGCGGCCGAGGCAGGCTTGCCGCTGCGCATGGCCGCCAGGGTGCGGGCCGTGTCCAGCTGCGCGGCCGTGAGCAGGCGGTTCAGCGTGGCCGCGTCCACCGAGGCCAGCAGGTTCAGGTTGTAGCCGGCGGCGTAGGTGCGCGAGGCCGCTACTTGGCCTTTCGCGTCGAGCACGCTGTAGGCACCGCGCTTCAGGTTCGGTACGCTGGCTTTGGGATTGGCACTGGCCACCAGCACGCCCAGCGCGCCGTGGCGGGCCGCGTTTTGCATCACCAGCAGCAGGTCCTGGCTGGCCGCCGATACGGTGGAGGGAAACGACTTGGGCGCCCCGCGCACCACCACCACGATTTTGCCGTTGGCGTCGAGGCCCTGGTAATCGTCGTATTTCAGCTCGGGCGCGGTGATGCCGTAGCCGGCAAACACCAGCGGGGCTTCCGTCTGCACGGTAGGGGCAGCCGGGTTGGGGTAGAAGGCGTAGTCGCGGCCGGCGGTGAGGGCCGTGGGTACGCCGCCCGCGTCGCGCAGCACCAGCAGCGGCTCGGGCTTCACGAAGGCGCGGCGCAGGCGCACTTTCTGCACAAAGGTGCCGTTGTCGCCGGCGGGCTGCACCCCGAAGGACTTGAGCTGCTGCGTGACGTAATCGACGGCCATCTGGTAGCCGGGCGTGCCGGGCTGGCGGCCCTGCAGCTTGTCATCAGCCAGGTACTGGATGTGGGCTTTGATATCGGCCGGCTTCACCTTTTTCAGGGCCGAAGCTGCCGGTTTATCAATAGCGGGAGACTGCGCCGCCACCGTCAGCGGCAGGCAAAAGCTGGCTAGGGCAAGCCAGGAACGAAGTGGCATCATGGGCAAACGCGGGAAAGCACAAACATACGGCGCGCGGCCGTGTGGGGTGGCATTGCTGCGCAAGTCCGCTATTTTGCCAGTTCTCAGCCTTCGTCTATGAACCCTAAAGAATTTGCTCGGCACGTCAAACAGACGTGCGTGCTCTATAAACATTGGAACATCACCACCGGGCAGGCCGAGGCCATTGTGCGGTTTCAGCAGGACCAAGACCTGATTCAGGGCTTCTGGGAAAGCACCGACTTTGAGTACGAAAACTTTCAGCGCATTTTAACGCCTGCGCAGTGGCCGCTATATCTGAGCGAGTATGAACAAGCTATGGCGGAGCACGAGCAGCGGCTGCACCAACAGGATGCACAGGCCGCTGCTCAGCTACCAGTAGCGGAACAGATGCTGGATTATTACCGCCGAGAAATAGGAGATACGCTACAGCAGCTCACCTTAAAGCGGCCATTAAGCAGCCGCCAGGTTCATAAGGACATTTATGTGCTGGAAGAGTATCGCCAGTTTCTCAAACGAAAGAGGGAAGCCCTGTTGTCTGACCACTATCGCGAATACCGCCGTTTGGCGCCGCAAGTATTGCAGTTGGCGCTGTTGAGGCACAGCTTACTGGAGCATGTCCCAGCCCTTAGAGAGTTTGGGCGGGAAGCAGACGAAGCTACCAAAGCCATCTTGCATTATGTGCTGGCCGAAGTAGGCCGAGATTTGCAGATTATGTACGAGAAGGAGCTAGCGGACCTCGAACAACGCTTGGAGAGCTTCAATAAACAGGTTCTGGCCGGTCCAAGGTCACACTGGTTGTTCGCTGCCTTACATGCCAAACCCGCGAACGAGGCAGAGCGCTACCACCATTGGGCATTTTGGCTGCTCTGGCTCGACCGTGACCGAATAATGAAAAGTGCTTTGGAAGCTCGTTAAGGCGCCAAAGCCAGCGCAGCTGAAACGTCTCACTACGGCCGCTCCACCGCCAGCAGTTCGTGCTGCTGCTGCATGATCTGCAAATCCAGCTGCGTCAGGTCGAAGGGGTCGGGCTCATAGTTGGCGGGCTTGTTCAGCTGCCGGAAGTCGGCTTCGATGTTGGATTCGTACGCGTTCTGGCGCAGGCGCACGCTGTTGCCGTTCACTTCCACCACTTTCAGCAGGGTGAAGTAGCCCGGTGCCTCGCTTCTGATGCGGTACACGTCGCCCACGTGCGGGTGGGCCAGCCGCGTCTCGCCCTGGTACAGCTGCCACGCCCCGTGCGCCCAGTTGCCGAAGGCCACCGTGGCGGCGACCATAAACCAGGCAAAGTGCCAGCTAGGCGTGCGCACGCGGTTTTTCAGGGCCTGCCAGTGCGAGCGGTGCGTGGCCGGCAGCTCCCGCGGCTTGAGCACCACCTGGCAGTAGTTGCAGTGCAAGTGGCCGGTTTTGCCGAGGGTGAAGATGGGAATGCCGGACAAGTGCGCATAGCGCCCAAACACTCGCAGGCGCACGGCCCCGGCCTGCCCGCACGCCGGACACGGGGCCTCGGGGACTTTGGCCGTCCGCAGGTGAGTAGAGGTATAGCCGATAACTACCATGGTGACTCGCGAAAGAAAAACAGGCGGGGCCCGGCCGCTAAAGACCGGGCCCCGCCTGCAAAATAGCACGAACCCGTGCTAAATCATGCGCAAAGGCGAGAATCTTGCGCCAAGCTCGACGCTAGGCCGCGGCGGCGCCCCGCTCCAGCTGCTGGAGCAGCCGCTCAATGCGGGCCGCGTGCACGTCCACCTGGTCGAGGCCGGCACGGGCTTCTTCGATCTGGCCGCGGCGGTACTGCGTCACCAGGTTTTGGCCCGCGTCCAGCATCTGCTGAATGGCGCGCTCCAGCTCCACGGTGGTAGGGGTACGCCCAAACTGCGGCCGCACGGTCGCTTCAAACCACTGGCCCAGCGGGTTGTCGCGCGCGGAGAACAACGTCGGGTCGGCTTCGCGCACGCCGTAGAGCACGGAGCGCAGCCGCGACTTGAAGAGCACCTGCTTGATCCTGGCTTGCTGGAAATCCAGGCTGGAAAGGCTCATAGGAAGGGGAACAAAGAAAGCCGGCAGAATGGGGCGGAAGGGGAAGGGCTACTGGATGGTGCCGTTGAGGCGCTCCAGGGTCTTGCGGGCTTGCACGAGGTCCGTCACGTCGTAGGCAAACACGGTAATGCCCGCTTTCTGCCCCGCTTCGTGGAACAGCTGGTAGGTAAAGTTGAGGTACATCTGTCGCGCCGGGGTGCCGTCGTTGTCGTCGATCATAATCACGATTTCGTTGCCCAAATACGGCTCGCCGGTTTCGTAAACGCGGTCGAGCAGGTCCAGGAAGCCTTGTTCCAGCACTTCGGGCAGCGCTTCCGGCACGGTTTTGCCCACCAGCTGCCGGCCCGGGAACAGCTGCTGGTACAAGGGGTTGACGAAGTCGTAGCGGTGCTCGGCACCGCGCAGGATGCAGATCAGGGCCGGCGCCTGCATGAACAGGTTGTGGAACGTCTCGCGCTGGCTTTCGGCCAGCTGGTAGGCCTGGTAGGCCTGATCGGAGAGCAGGGCCTGCTGCTCGTTGGATTCCAGCAGCTCCTGCACCATCTGCTTCTGGTCGTGAATATCGGTGGCGCCGCCCACCCACATGGTAATCTGCCCATCGGCGCTGCGGCGGGGCACGCCGCGGGCCAGCAGCCAGCGGTACTGCCCGTCGTGGCGGCGCAGGCGGTATTCCTGCTGCGACTCGGCGCCGCTCTGGACGGCCTGCTGCCAGGTTTGCATTACCCGCTCCCGGTCGTCGGGGTGCAGGCTGTCGGTCCAGCCATGGTCGCGCAGCTGCTCCATGCTCAGGCCGGTAAACTGCAGCCAGCGCTGGTTGAAGTACTCGACTTCGCCCGTGGGCTTGGTGGTCCACACCATCATCGGCAGGGCTTCCAGAGTGAAGCGGGCGCGCTCCTGGCTTTCGGCCAGCTCGGCCTGAATGCGCAGGCGGTGCTGCTCGGCCAGGTGCCGCTCGGTCACGTCGTGGGAGCGTTGCAGGATGTAGAGCAAGTCGCCGTTGTCGTCGAGGATGGGGAAGTGCGTGGCTTCCCAGTAGCGCTGCTCGAAGCCGCCGCCCTGCTCCGTGGGCCGCTCCAGGTCGTAGCGAATCAGGGGCATGGTGTGCGGCTGCTTGTAGCGGCGCACATGCTCGTGCGATTCGCGGATGACGTTGGCTTCGTTCTGGTCCGCTATCGGGTACGCCTCGAAGAAGGGCTTGCCGACCACACTTTCGCGGCTTTTCATCGCCACCGCGGCGTGGTTGTGGGTGTCGTCGAGAATGGTGGCGTCGGCGTCGGCGCCAATCACCAGGAAGTTATCCGGCAGCGCGCGAAACAGGCGTTGGTAGTCGATGGAAGTGGAGCGGTCGGCCATAGAAATGCAGGCAGGAAGCCAGCCTGAAAAGAAGGGTGTGCGGGTTGCGGTACTTCGAAGCTACTACAGGGGCAGGCAGCGAGGCAAGTGAAAAGCGTTATCTGGTGCCGGGTAGTATCAATGGCATGATACTAAATGCTTGTTGGATAGGTAAAAGAAAGGCGCTGGCTACAAGGCCAGCGCCGATAATCGAACCGAAAATAAGGGGGTAGAGCCCCCTTGCGTTACCTATACCGGGCGCAGCGGCTGGCCGGGGCGCCGCTCCACGATGCGGCTGCGCTGCGGGCGCAGCTCGGCGTCCTGGGCCGTGCCGGCGGTGGCTCCGCGGTGCCCGATGCCGAGCTCGTGCACGTCTACGGCGCCGCCCGCGTCGAGCAGGTCGCGGGCGCGCTCGGCCTCGGCGTAGGTATCCACGTGCACGGCCACGAAGCCGTGGCGGCGGGCGTCGTAGCGTGGGTGGGCGCTATCGGAGTGCGGGCCGAAGATGGCCATGATGAGGTGGTGGAACCCGTCGTTTTCCGGGAACTCGCCGGTGGGGTTTTCCGTGGTCGTGGTGTCGTGGTCGGCCACCTCTACGGCGCCGGTCGGAAAACCGTGTTGGGTGAGCTGGTCGGCCACGCGCTGGGCGGCCTCGACGGTACCGAAGGCGCCGACGACGGTGTGTTGGTATGCCATGGCAGGGAGGAAGGTTGGGGGTGAACGGGTACGCCAACGGCGGGGGCGCGGCTGGAAAGCAGCCACGGCAGCTCCGCGTCGGCGCAATAACCCTTAGCTCAACGCAGCAAGTCCGGCGCGGGTTGGGAACGACGGCGTGGCGCGGGCTACTTCTGCCACCAGAAGCGCCAGCGCAGCGGCCCGCTAAGGGCCCGGCGGCGCTGGGTAGGCGTGTGGCCCACGGCCTGCACGTCCCAGATCAGCCCCAGCCACTGCAGGGCGCGCACGGCGGGCCAGCCCAGGTCCACCTCGTACCAAGCCGCGCTCAGCTTGGCCGACTGCGGGTGGGCATGGTGATTGTTGTGCAGCCCTTCGCCGAAGGACAGCAGGCCCAGCAGCCAGTTGTTGTAGCCGCTTTCGGTGGCCCGCTCGATGCGGTAGCGCACGTAGCCGTAGGAGTGCGACACGTAGTTGACGAACCAGTGACCCAGGATGGCCACGCTGATACGGGCGCAGCCGCAGACCACCGCCGTCTCGGGGCCGAAGACGAGGGCCAGCAGCCCGATGCCGCCCAGCACGTGCCACTGCCAGGTGCGCTCCAGCCAGCGCAGCCACGGGTCGTGGAGCACGTCCGGGGGCAGCTCGTAGCGGGCGTCGTCGGCGGGGTGCACGCTCAGGTGCAGGTTCCAGAAATAGTCGCGCAGGGCCGAGTGGCGGTAGGCGAAGTAGCGCGGACAATCGGGCTGGTTCTGCCAGTAGTCGCGGTAGAAGTGCACGCGCACCCAGCTCAGCGGCCCGCCCATGCCCGCCTGCACGGCCAGGTATGCCAGCACCCGGCGCGTGCGCGGCGCGCAGCGGTAGGCCCGGTGAATCAGCCCGCGGTGCAGCCCGATGGAGTGGCCCACGCCCACCGTCAGGAACGTGAGCAGTACCGAGGCCACCGCCCGCGGCAGACTGACGGCCGCCGGGGCCCACAGCACCGCGGGCACCAGCATGAGGTACAGCCAACATACTTTCGGCCAGCCTACTACGAGCCGGTCGCCGGGCGGAACTATGCGGTCAGCGAGCATACCATCACGACGTCTGAGTGCCTAACGGTAAGCAACTGCCGGCACGCGGAAAAGTTGGGTGCGGCGGCCGGCTTTTTGCTGGCTGCTGCCGGCCGGTGTAGGTCGTCGGGTTCTACTCGGGTTTTCTGCTGGTTTTGGCGTTTATTGCGCCTCTGAGCGGGCAACGCCGGCGTTGGCCCGTTCGTTAGTAACTCTGCACACTCACCCCCAATCTCTTCTCCATCATGGCCAAAGCCCAAGACGCCCGCAAGGAAAAAAAAAAGGAGCCCACCAAAACCGCCAAAGAGAAAAAAGCGGCGAAGGACGAAAAGAAAAAGCAGCGCGACCGGAGCAGCGAATAGCCGCGGCTTCTCGTGCCGAACTAAGGCTGCCCCGCCGGGGTGGCCTTTTTTATGGCCGAGGCCAGCGGGCGGGAAATCAGGGCTAAAGCGCGGACGGCAGCGGCGGGCCAGCTCGACCGTTGTATCCTGATGAACGGGCGTGCGTAGGCAAGGCACGGTGCCTCTGCGCTGGCCGGTACTGGCACCGGCCACAGGGCGCCGCCTACCTGCTTTTTGGCCCGCTATGAACGCAACTATTCCCCGCGACCCCAGCCTCGACAGCACCGTGGCGCTGCTGCGCGAAGGCTTTCCCTTCATCAACAACCGCTGCCGCCGCCTCGGTACCGACGTGTTCCAGATGCGCCTGCTGGGCATGACCACCATCTGCCTGCACGGCCCGGAGGCGGTGCGCCTGTTCTACGATCAGGGCCATTTTGTGCGCACGGGGGCCATTCCGAAGCCGGTGCAGAAAACCTTGCTCGGTGAAAACGGCGTGCAAACCATGGACGACGCGCCCCACCGGCACCGCAAGGCCATGTTTATGTCGGTGATGACGCCCCAGAACATCCGCCGCCTGATGACGCTGATGCAGGAGCACTGGGAAGCCTACGCCGCCGGCTGGGAGCAGCAAGAGGAAATCCGGCTGTTTGAGCAAGCGCAGGAAGTGCTGTGCCGCGCCGCCTGCGCTTGGGCCGGGGTGCCGCTGTCGGAGGCTGATGCGCCGCGCCGCGCCCGTGACTTTGCCACCATGGTCGACGCCTTCGGCACCATGGCGCCGCGGCACTGGCGCGGCCGCGCGGCCCGCAGCCGCGCCGAGCATTGGATTCGGGGCGTTATCCGCCAGATTCGCAAGGGCGAACTGGCCCCGGCCGTGGATTCGCCGGCCTATGTGGTGGCCTGGCACCGCAACCTCGACGACGAGCTGCTGAGCGTGCAAATGGCCGCCGTGGAGCTCATCAACCTTATCCGGCCCATCGTGGCCATTGCGTGGTACGTCACCTTCGCGGCGCTGGCGCTGCACCAGCACCCCGAGTGCCGCGCTCAGCTGCTGGCCGACCGCAGCTACCTGGAGCTGTTCGTGCACGAGGTGCGGCGTTTTTACCCCTTTGCACCCTTCACCGGCGCCCGCGTCCGGGCCGATTTTGACTGGCAGGGCTACCACTTTCCGCAGGGCACACTGGTGCTGCTGGATGTGTACGGCACCAACCGCGACGCCCAGCGCTGGCAGCGGCCGGACGAGTTCGAGCCCGAACGGTTTCGGCACTGGCAGGAAAACCCCTTCGACTTTATTCCGCAGGGCGGCGGCGACTTCCTCGGCGGGCACCGCTGCGCCGGCGAGTGGATTACCATCGAAGCCACCAAAGTGGCCGTGCAGTTTCTCGTCAACCTCGCCTACGAGGTGCCCGAGCAGGACCTGAGCTTCAGCCTGGCGCGCATGCCCACCTACCCGCGCAGCAAGTTCATCATGCGCAACGTGTGGCGGCTCGGGCCCTACAAGCCGCTGTAGTAGCGTGCCTGATGATACGCCTTGCTCTAAACGAAACGGCCCCGGTGCAGATAGCACCGGGGCCGTTGCCAATTAATGGCAGACGTTAGCGCGTGACGACAAACCGTTGGGTGGCCGCAGTGGCGGGGCCGGCCTGCACGCGCAGCACATAGGTGCCGCTAGCCAGCTGCGTCACGGGTACCTGGCTCAGCAGGCCGGCTTCCGTCACGGCCTCGGTGCGCTGTAGCACCACCCGGCCCAGCATATCCAGTACCTGCAGGCGCACCGGCGCGGCGCCGGCTGTGGGCAGGCGTACCCACAGGGCGTTGGTGGCAGGGTTGGGGAATACTTCCAGGCTACTGGCCGGAGTGTTGAATACAGACGATTGGGTGTCCGTCAGGCCCAGCAGCAGGATTTGCGGCGTATCGAGTGGGGTGGCCGGCAGCTGGCCGAGCTGCGCGGAAGGCGGCAAGCCAGCGGCCAGGTACAGCTGCTGGCCGCTCTGGGCAAAGGCGTACGCGTGGCCGTTGGTGGCGCCGTGGGCTTCGCGCACCCAGTCAAAATTGCTCATTTCGCCCAGGTCGGTAAGCCGGGTGACGAACACGCCGGTGCCGATGCTGGCCTGGCGCCGGAAGTGCAGGTTGCCGAAGCGGTTGTCGCCGCTGTTCAGCTCGCCGCTCACGTACAGCACGTTGCCTTGCACGGCCACGCTCCTGGCTTCTTCGTAGCCTGCGCCGCCGCCCGTCTGCACCCACTTAAAGGCTGCACTTGGCCCGGCGTCTACGAGCTTGGCTACCACCATGTCCAGCGTGCCGGCGGTGCGCGCCTTCAGCGGGCCAAAGTCCACGGCGGTGCCGATGGAGCCCACTGCGTACACGTTCGGGCCCTGCACGGCCACGCCCGAAAACTGGTCGTGAAACCAGCCACCGGCTCCCCGGGCCCACACAAACTGCCCGCGCGAACCGTTGTCGGTAAGCTTGGCCACAAAAGCGTCGGAGGTGTGGCGTTCGGGGTCGTTGTTGGGCAGATCCGTGCTGCCGAAGCGGGCTACGGGGCTATAGAAGGCACCCGAAAGGTAGATCTGGTGCCCCGACACGGCCAGGGCCGTCGGAAAATCGTCGCGGATACCGCCGGCCCGATCGGCCCACGCCACGGAGGCGCTGCTGCCTTGGTCGTCCACGGCCGCTACGAAGATATCCTGGGTGCCGTAGCCGGGTAGGTTGTTGTTCGGCAGCGTGAATGTGGCAAAGCGCAAAGGCCCGTAGAAGGTGCCGGCCGCGTACACGCGGGAGCCCTCCACGGCCAGGGCCGTGCCTTGGGCCTGGCCGGTACCGAGGGGCTGCACCCAGGCGAAGCTGCTGCTAGGGCCGGCGTCGGTGAGCTTGGCCACGAAGGCTTCGGTGTTGCCGGTGAAGCCCGCGTTGCGCCGGTGCAGCGCGCCGAAAGTATAATCCGTGCTCTGGCACTCACCCGTCAGGTAGAGGTAGGGGCCGCGCCGCACCAGTTGGGCCGCGTGGTCGGCTTCGGGGCCGCCGGCGCGCTGCACCCACACAAACCGCTGGGTCGTGCGGTTCCACTTCGCCACGAAGATGTCCTCAGAGCCCTGGCTGGTCAGGGAGAGGTGGCCGAAGGTGGCGGTGTCGTAGAACGAGCCGGCCAGGTACACGTTGTCGCTGGAATCGGCCACGATGGATTGGATCAGCACCGGGGAAGCGCCGCCGACCGGCAGGGCCAGGTTCCAGTCGGGCGTTTGGGCCGTGGCGCGGGCCGCAAAGCCGGCGGCCAGTAGCATAAGCGAATAGCGGAGTAAGCGTGTCATCAGAATGAGAACAATAAACGGTGGTAGACTCGGCGAAAGGCGAAACTGCTTCGGGCCAACCAGGCGCAGTAGGAGGGAGGCTGCCCGGCAGTGCTGAAAGCCTCAGCAAGTACGTCGCCGACAGCCCTTGCCACCACACCAAAGTGTGGTTTAAGCTGACTTTAGGCCAATCTGAATAAATGCGCCAATAGGTATATTGGCAGCGGTTTTTGGCTGCGTTTTGGCTGGTATATTCTGACTTTTTGATGCGCCAAAACCAGGCCTTGCCGTATGCGCAGATACTGCTTTGCCAGTAAGTGCTAAGCAAGCCGCCCGCTGATGCGCAGCGGGCGGGAAGTAGCAGGCAGGGAGCAAGGTCCGTGGTTTGGGCACGGTAGCAGCATTGGCTTGGCTGATTATGCTGAGGGCAGCACCTGCGGATTGGCAATGCCCTGCGGGCGGCCAGCGGCAAAGGCCACCACATTCTCGAAGGCCTTGCCGAAGTATAGCTCGTAGCTGCTGCGCTCCACGTAGCCTAGGTGCGGGGTGCACAGCACGTTGGGCAGTTGCAGCAAGGGGTGGTTGGGGTCGAATATGGGCTCCTGCTCGTACACATCCACGGCGGCGAAGCCCGGGCGGCCCCGGCGCAGCGTCGCTTCCAGCGCGCCCGGCTGCAGCAGCTCGGCCCGGCTGATGTTGACCAGCAGGGCGTCGGGCTTCATGCGCGCCAGGTCCGCGGGGCCGATGAGGTGGCGCGTGGCGTCGGTCAGGCGCAAGTGCAGGCTCACAATGTCGGCCTCGGCGAAAAAGGCCTCGCGGTTGCTGGCGGCTTGGTGCCCATCGGCCACGGCCGCCCGGCGCGAGGCTTCGCTGCCCCACACCAGCACCGGCACCTCGAAGGCCTGGGCGTAGTGGGCCACGCGCCGCCCGATTTTGCCGTAGCCCCAGATACCCAGCGTCTGGCCTTGCAGGGCGCGGCCCATGTTGACCTGCCAGCGGCCCTGCTTCATGGCCGCTATGGCGGCCGGTAGTTCGCGCCGCGCATTCAGCATCAGGGCCCAGGCCAGCTCGGCCGGCGCCACGGGTGAGCCGACGCCCTCGGCCACCGCCACACCGCGGGCCGTGCAGGCCTCCAGGTCGAGGTGGCTGGAAATCTTGCCCGTCTGGCTGATGAGGCGCAGCTTGGGCAGACGCGCCAGCAATTCAGCTGTGATGCTGGTCCGTTCGCGCGTGAGCACCAGGGCATCGGCCTCCTGAAAGCGGCTGGCCAGCGTGTCGAGGTCAGTGGCTGCGTCGTGGTAAATACTAACCCGGTGGCCGTCGAGCAGACGGAAGCAGTCCAGGGTCTGAATGACGTGCTGGTAGTCGTCGGGAATGATGATGTGCATGGGGCAGGCGCAGGAGAATCGGGCATAATGACGGCATGTCTTTGGCTCCAACCAAAGCGAATTCAGCCTTTAACCTTTGCCCACCCGGTCCAGCACGTCCTTTACGTCCTTGGTTGATACCTTCTGCCCGGTTTCGGCGGCGCGGTAAATGGCCAGCAGCAGTTGCACGTCGCGCAGGCCCATTTCGCCGGGCACGCGGGTGAGCTTGTTGTTGAGCACGCAGTCGGCGAAGTCGTCCATCTGCGCAGCCTGTTGGTTCACGTTCCGAATGTTCATCCCGCCCTGGCTGGTGCGCCCCTCAATGCCGCCGTACCCGAAGGCGGACTGCAGCTCAAACCAACCCTTGGAGGCTTCGGCGCGCAGGCGGCTCTGCATGTTTTCGGCGTAGCTGGTGCGGCAATCAGCCACCGAGCCGTCGGCAAACTGCAGCTGCCAGTCCACGCCGGCTTCCACTTCCTTAAACAGGTCGCCACCGGGCTTGGGCGTGAACTTCGCCGTAACCGACACGGGCACCTGTCCTTTGGTGTAGAGCGCGCCCTGCAGGCAATAAATGCCCATATCCATCAGTGGCCCGCCGCCGCTCAGCTCCCGGTCCACGCGCCAGGGCGTGTCGTTGTTGAACCGGAAGCCGTTATCGGCCAGGATGCGCTTCACCGGCCCAAGCACCTGCTGCTGACCCAGGCGCATCATTTCGCGGTGGTGCGGCTCGGAGTGCAGGCGGTAGCCGATGCCCAGCTTCTTGCCCGCTTTCTGACTGGCCGCAATCATGCGTTGCGCGTCGGCCACGGTGGTAGCCATCGGCTTTTCGCAGATGACGTGCTTGCCTGCCTGCAGGGCGCGCACCGTGTACTCGGCATGCAAGGCATTGGGCAGCACCACGTACACAATGTCGATGTCGGGGTTGTCGGCAATGCGGTCGAAGGTCTTGTAGTCGTATGTGCTCTTGGCCGCAATACCGTATTGCTGCTGCCATTGCTGCGCCTTGCCCGGCGTACCCGTCACGATGCCCGCGAGGCGGCAGAGCCTGGTTTGTTGCAACGCCGGGGCGAGCTGGCCGCTGCTGTACTTGCCCAGGCCCACCAGCGCCACGCCCAGCTTGCGGCCCTGGCGCAGGGCCTCCAGGCTGGCCGGGCCGTAGGGCATTTCTTCCAGCCAGGAAAAGGGGGCGCCCAACACCGACGAGCCCACGAGCGTGGCGCCCAGGCCCAAAGCCGCGGTGCGGATAAATTCGCGCCGTGAGGCGGTAGCCGGTGAGGAGGAAGGGTCAACGCTTTTCATAACTCAAGGTAGTTGTGGAGGATGACGGAGCCGTTGCTGTAGTACCGGCAAAAAGCCGACTGGGTTATCGGGAAGGCGGCGAATGTTTGCCCGCAGCTCGGCCTGCTACCAAGCCGTTGCCGGACAGGAGCTTGGCATCGTAAGCAGGCCTGCTTGAGAGGGCAGGGCACTGCCAAGGCGGGAAATCGAATTTTAGTGGCTGCTCTCTTGTTTAAATATGGCACGAAATTGTCTTGAGTAGTGCCCGAAGCTTCCGCAAGGAAGCCATTGTTGCACAAAACGATAGTGAGCCATGAGAGCCTTAAGTCTTGTTCTGTTGTTCGTCACCAGCCTGTTTTTTGCCAGCTGTTCCGGCCGCACCACCGGGGCCATTCTGGGTGGCTCGGCCGGCGCCGTTACCGGCAGCGCCATCGGGGGTAAAAAAGGGGCCGTGATTGGCGGTGCCGCCGGGGTTGTGGGCGGGGCCATCATTGGCAATGCCCGCGACAAGAAGAAAGAACGCGAAAAAGAGGAGCGGCGCGATGAGCGTCGGCGCCAGCGCGAAGTAGCCCGCAACCGATAGGAACTGCAGCAGTGCAGGTAGCAAAAAAAGACCGCCCGGAGCGGTCTTTTTTGTGCCCGGTTGCGTATGCCGTCTGTTGTTACCGAATCATCTCACTGGCCGCTCGCTGCGGCCCGTTTCGTCAGTTATGGACTACATCCGCCTCGGAAATACCGGCCTGAAAGTTTCGCGCATTTGCCTCGGCACTATGACCTACGGCCGCCCCACCGAGCGGTGGCCCTGGGCCTTGGAAGAGGAAGCCAGTCGGCCATTTATTCAGCAGGCCCTGGAGCTGGGCATCAACTTCTTTGATACGGCTGACGTGTACTCCAACGGGGCCAGTGAGGAAGTGCTGGGCCGCGCCCTGCGCGACTTCGCCAAGCGCGACGAGGTGGTGCTGGCTACCAAAGTGTACAACCCCATGGGCCCCGACCCGAATAACCGCGGCCTTTCGCGCAAGCACATCATGAGTGCCATCGACGCGAGCCTGAAGCGCCTTGGCACCGATTACGTCGACCTCTACCAGATTCACCGCTGGGACTACAACACGCCCATTGAAGAGACGCTGGAAGCCCTGCACGACGTGGTAAAGGCCGGCAAGGCGCGCTACATCGGTGCCTCCAGCATGTACGCGTGGCAGTTTGCCCAGGCCCTCTACCTGGCCGACAAGCACAACTGGACGCGCTTCGTGTCGATGCAGCCGCACTACAACTTGGTGTACCGCGAGGAGGAGCGCGAAATGCTGCCGCTGTGCCAGGACCAGAGAATTGGCGTAATTCCCTGGTCGCCGCTGGCGCGCGGGCTGCTTTCGGGCAAGCGCCGCAAGGAGGGCAACGAAACCGAGCGTGCCCGCACCGACGCTTTCGCCAAGAGCATGTACTCCCGCGACGATGATTTTCAGGTAGCCGACCGCGTCTCGGCGCTGGCCGAACAACGGGGCCTACCCGCCGCGCAAATTGCCCTGGCCTGGTTGCTGTCGAAGTCGGTGGTGACGGCGCCCATCGTCGGGGCCAGCAAGCCTGGGCACCTGGAAGACGCCGTGGCCGCCGTATCGGTCAAGCTGTCGGGCCAGGAAATCAAGCAGCTGGAAGAGCTGTATCAGCCGCACCCGGTACTAGGCTTTTCGTAAGCTTTCGGGGAGGATCAGGAGAGCCCCTGAACAGCAGGCGCAGCTTGGTGCCACTTGAGCTTTCCGCAAGCGTCAGCCTGCATCGGGCGTACGGCGCAGCCGAAAGGCCTTTTGCTGTGCCATGCGCCAAATGCAGGCTGACTCGTGTGCTCACGGATGAGCTTGCCCCGCCGCGTGCTCTTGGTACTGCATCAGGAGCCGCGGGGCCGGCTTCCCGGAATCAAGGTCAAAAGCCCTGCAACGGAGCCGGGTCCGAGGCAAGAGCGTTTTCGGTGTAATGGGCGGGGCGGCGGACGCAGTACGCCGCCAAAGCCGCCGCACGGGCCTGGCTTTGCTCCAGGCTGGTGGAAGCCCGGATAACCAGCTCCGATTTCAGCTCCTGGCTGTGACCCAAGGAAATGGGGCGGTTTTTCGTGATGGCCTGAAACAGCAGCCGGGCCGCTTCCTTGCCGATGGAGTACGCCGGCTGCGTGATGGTGGTGAGGGGCGGATCGAGCAGGGAGGCTATTTCCAGGTTGGAAAAGCCAATGACTTTGACGTCCTGCGGGATGCGCAGGCCCAGGTTGTGGCAGGCTTCGTAGCTGCACATGGCCAGGCTCTCGATGGAGGCAAAAATGCCGTCGATGCGGCGCTGCCGGAGCAGTTGCTCGATGGCGTCGATATCCTGCGTCCGGTTCGTGCCGCCCTGCAGTACCAACGATTCATCGAAGGGCACGCCCGCGTCGCGCAGGGCGTCGATGTAGCCCTGCATGCGCCGGCGACTAATGGACAAGCTGGGAGAGAGGGTGAGGTGGGCAATGCTGCGGCAGCCCACCTCGAGCAGGTGCCGCGTGGCTCGGTAGCCGCTGTCGTAGTCGTCGGTGGTGACTTTGGCCGTGGCCATGTCGTCGTACACCCGGTCGAAAAACACCATCGGAATGCCCCGCTCGCGCAGCATGTCCAGGTGGCCCAAATCGTGGCTGGTGCTGGCTACCGAGAGCAGCACCCCGTCGACGCGGCCGCCGGCCAGCAACCGCACAATGGACGCTTCTTGCTGGTAATCCTCGTGGGTGAGGTACACCAGCACGTGGTAGTTGTTGTTGCGGGCCACTTCCTCGATGCCGTTGATGGCGAGGGAGAAGAAGTGGTTGGCGACTTCCGGAATCACCACGCCGATGGTTTTGCTGCGCTGCCGCCGCAGGCTGCTGGCGTAGGGGTTGGGTTCGTAGTTGAGCTTGTTGGCCAGTTCGCGCACCCGGTCTTTCGTCGCCTGCGAGATGTCATACCGGTCGTTGAGCGCGCGGGAGACTGTGGCCACGGAGAGGTTCAGCTCCTCGGCCAGTTTCTTCAGGTTCACCGATTTCATAATCCAAGGTAGGTAGGCCGCGCGGGCTTACCCCACTTGCTCAGGGCGGTAGCAGCTATTGCGTTGGTTTTACGTAACAAAATCAGGCTTTTCGCTGGCTTATGTCAGTTGAAGTAAGTGCGTGATTACATGTTGTAAATTACTGATAGTGAAAGTGTAATTAAGGCGCGTGGGCCGCTGAGGTAACCCTATCGGCAATGGGTGAGTGCGCGCTCATGTTCCGTAAACGTTTACGTAAATAAAGTCGCCTTACAGCGTTTTTGCGACTCGCAGTTTGCGGAGATTTCCACCATCAATTCTCCTGAGCAAGCCGCGACCTGCCCTAGACGACCGTCCTGTCTCTGCCGCTGTTAGCGCCGGCAAGCTCCGCGAGCGTGCCTGTTGCGGTTTTTCGGCGCCGCGTGTGCTGCGCCGTTTTTACCTTTTTTCAAGTACCATGACCGATAGTTTTTCCCTGCGCGGTAAGGTGGTCGTCGTCACCGGCGGCACCGGCATCCTGGGCCAGGCCTTCATCAGCGGCATTGCCGACGCGGGCGGCACCGTCGCCATTCTGGGCCGCAACGCCGCGGTAGCGCACGAGCGCGCCGAGGCCATCAAAAGCCAGGGCGGCGATGCGCTGGCGCTGGTGGCCGACGTACTGGATGAAGACCAGCTGCGCGCCGCCTGCCAGCAGGTAATGAGCACCTACGGCCGCATCGACGGGCTGGTGAATGCCGCCGGCGGCAACGGTCCCGACGGCGTGCTCGACCCGGCGGAGGACGTATTCAAGATGAACCTGGCGGGCATGAAGCGCGTGATGGACCTGAACCTCTGGGGGGCGGTGCTGCCCACGCAGGTATTTGGCGAGGCACTGGCCCAGTCGGGCACGGGCAGCATCGTCAACATCTCCTCCATGAACTCCAAGCGCGCCATCACCAAGGTGCTGGGCTACAACATGGGCAAGGCCGCCCTGGACTGCTACAACCAATGGTTTGCGGTGGAAATGGCGCACCGCTACGGCGACCGGCTGCGCATGAACGCGCTGGCCCCGGGCTTCTTCCTCACCGAGCAAAACCGCGCTCTGCTCACCAATGCGGACGGCTCCTTTACCGAGCGTGGCGAGAAAGTCATTCGCCAGACGCCGTTCAAACGCTTCGGCCACCCCGACGAGCTGCAGGGCGCCCTGGTCTGGCTGCTCAGCGACGCTTCCAAATTCGTGACCGGCTCCATGATTTGCGTCGACGGCGGGTTCTCCATCTTTGGCGGCGTATAACATGACGCAGCCGATGAACCTCTACCTGATGGAGCAGACCATGCGCTGGTTTGGCCCCAACGACCCCGTTTCCCTAGCCGACATCCGCCAGGCCGGCTGCACCGGCGTAGTCACCGCCCTGCACCACGTGCCCAACGGCGAGGTGTGGCCAGTCGACGAAATTCAGCGCCGCAAAGCCGAAATCGAGGCTGCGGGCCTCGTATGGAGCGTGGTGGAAAGCGTGCCAGTGCACGAAGCCATCAAAACCCAGACCGGCGACTTCCAGCGCTACATCCTCAACTACCAGCAGAGCCTGCGCAACCTGGCCGCCTGCGACGTACGCGTGGTGACCTACAACTTCATGCCCGTGCTCGACTGGACGCGCACCGACCTCAGCTACGAAGTGGCCGACGGCTCCCGCGCCCTGCGCTTCGAGCGCGCCGCCTTCGTGGCCTTCGATGCGCTGCTGCTCCGGCGCCCCGGCGCCGAAGCCGAGTACCCAGCCGAGGAGCTGGGCCGCGCCGAAGCCCGGCTGGCAGGCATGAGCGAGGCCGAGCGGCAGCTGCTGGTGCGCAACATCATTGCCGGCCTGCCCGGTTCGGAGGAAAGCTTCACCCTGCAGCAGTTTCAGCAGGCCTTGGATACGTATCAGGGCATCGACGCCGACAAGCTGCGCCAGCATCTGATCTACTTCCTGCAGCAGGTGGCGCCGGTGGCCGAGGAAGCGGGCGTGAAGCTGGTAATTCACCCCGACGACCCGCCGTACCCCATCCTGGGGCTGCCGCGCGTGGTGAGCACCGCCGCCGATGTACAAGCGTTGTTCGAGGCGGTGCCTTCGCCCAGCAACGGGCTATGCTTCTGCACCGGCTCCTTCGGCGTGCGCCCCGACAACGACCTGCCCGCCATGGTGCGCCAGTTTGCCGACCGCATCCACTTTGTGCACCTGCGCAGCACCCGCCGCAACGAGCACGGCGACTTTTTCGAGGACAACCACCTCGAGGGCGACGTGGACATGTACGGCGTGATGCGCGAGCTGGTAGCCGTGATGCAGCAGCGCCAACTCAGCTTGGCCGTGCGCCCCGACCACGGCCACCAGATGCTCGACGACCTGACCAAGAAAACCAACCCCGGCTACTCCGCCATAGGCCGCCTGCGCGGCCTCGCGGAGCTGCGCGGCCTGGAGCTGGGCATAGCCCGCAGCCTGCACTAGGAATTTGTGCCGTTTGTCATCCTGAGCCGCAGGCGAAGGACCTTATTCCGCGTGCTCGACCTGCGTCAGCTACTAGCCGACGTGGTAAGGTCCTTCGCCTTTAGCTCAGGATGACAGACAATTTCGCAGCTCTACTAAGCCATTCCCTTTACTCCACTCTTGGAGCCCTGCGTGAGTACTTTCAGAACCATTTGCACGCCCATATTGGCCGCCGCACTGCTGCTCCTGACAGCGGCTGCGGCGGCTGTCGGGCAGCAGCGTGTGCGGCTCAATGCCGGCTGGGAGTTTGTGCGCCAGGACCTCGGCGGCGTGTGGGAAGCCGTGCGTCCCGTGGGGGCCGGCAACCCGGAGGGCGTGCCGCTGTGGGAGCCCGTGCCCGTGCCCCACTGCTTCAACGCCCGCGACGCCGTGGACCCGGACGTGAACTACTACCAGGGGCCGGGCTGGTACCGCACCCAGCTCGAAGTAAAGAACCCGTACCCTGGCGGCCGTACCGTGCTGCACTTCGAGGGCGCCGGGCAGAAAACGGAGGTGTACCTGTACACCACCAAAGTCGGCAGCCACGTGGGCGGCTACGACGAATGGACGGTAGACCTGACCCAGGCCATTGCCGACTTCCAGAAGACCGACGTCTACCAGAAGCAGTTCAAGGGCAAGGTGCCGCTCAGCATCCGCTGCGACAATTCTCGCGACCTGGAAATGATACCGTCCGACCTCTCGGACTTCAACCTCTACGGTGGCCTCTACCGCTACCTCAATCTGGAGTACCTGCCTGCTGTGGCCCTGGAGCGGGTGGCGGCCAAGGCCGAAGTGGACGCGGCGGGCAAGGCAGGCACGCTCACCGTCAAGGCCACGCTCTATAACCCAACCGGCAGCAGCGCGGCCCCCGTCACGGTGCGGGTACTGGACCCGCGCGGCAAGCAGATAGAGCAGTTCAAAGGCCCGTTGCCGCTGCATGCCGGCGAGCAAGCCGTGCACCAGTTCAAGCTCAAGAACCCGCGGCTCTGGTCGCCGGAAACGCCGCAGCTCTACGCGGTGGAAGTCTCCGTGGGAACCGGCGCGCAGGCCTACCGGCAGACGGAGAAAGTGGGCTTCCGGCACATTGAGTTCGTGGAAAAAGGCCCGTTCAAGCTCAACGGGCAGCGCCTGCTGCTGCGCGGTACCCACCGCCACGAAGACCACGCCGGCGTGGCCGCGGCTATGACCGAGCCCATGATTCAGCAGGAAATGGTGATGATGAAGCAAATGGGCGTCAACTTCATTCGCCTCGGCCACTACCAACAGTCGCCCATCGTGCTCAACCTCTGCGACTCGCTGGGCATCCTGGTCTGGGAGGAAATTCCCTGGTGCCGCGGCGGCCTCGGTGGGCCGGTGTACCAGGCGCAGGCCAAGCGCATGCTGACCAACATGATTCAGCAGCACTACAACCACCCGGCCGTCATCATCTGGGGCCTGGGCAACGAAAACGACTGGCCCGGCGACTTTCCCGAGTTCGACAAGCAGCAGATCCGCGCCTTCATGACCGAGCTGAATGACCTCTCGCACCAGCTCGACCCGGCGCGTTACACCGCCATCCGCCGCTGCGACTTCTGCAAGGACATCGTCGACGTGTACTCGCCCTCCATCTGGGCCGGCTGGTACCGCGGCATTTACACCGAGTACAAGGAGGCCAGCCGCAAGGAATTTGAGGGCGTGAAGCGCTTCCTGCACGTGGAGTGGGGCGGCGACTCGCATGCCGGCCGCCACTCCGAAACCCCCGACAACGCCCTGGCCAAAATCAGCGCTGGGCAGGGCGCCGACGAGCGCGCCGGCGACGCTTCGTTGGTGGGCGGTGCGGCCCGCGTATCCAAGGACGGCGACTGGAGCGAATCCTACCTCTGCAACCTCGTGGACTGGCACCTCAAGGAGCAGGAAACCATGCCCTGGCTCAGTGGCGCGGCCTACTGGCCCTTCAAGGACTTCAGCACGCCCGTGCGCCCCGACAACCCTGTGCCTTACATGAACCAGAAGGGCGTGGTGGAGCGCGACTTCACGCCCAAGGAGGCCTACTACGTGTTCCAGTCGTACTGGACCGCGCAGCCGATGGCCCACATCTACGGCCACGGCTGGCCGGTGCGCTGGGGCGAGGAAGGCGAACTGAAAATGGTGAAGGTGTACTCCAACTGCGCCGAGGCCGAGCTATTCGTCAACGGCAAAAGCTACGGCGTGAAAAAGCGCAGCAGCCAGGACTTTCCCGCCGCCAGCCTGCACTGGAACGTGCCCCTCATCAGCGGCCAAAACGAGGTGCGCGTGGTGGCCCGCCAGGGCAAGCAGACGGTTACCGACCAGCTCAGCTTCCGTTACCAGACGCAGAAATGGGGCAAGCCGGCCAAGCTCACGCTGGAGAAAGTAGGGGACGCCAACGGGCTGACCACCGTGGAAGTCAAGCTCTACGACGCGCAGGGCGTGCAGTGCCTCGATGCCGCCAACTGGGTAAACTTCTCCCTGGCCGGCGCCGGCCAACTGCTCGATGACCTGGGCACCAGCAGCGGCTCGCGTAAGGTGCAGGCCTACAACGGCCGCGCCATCATCCGCCTGCGCGCCCCGCAAAAGGGCAAAACCGCCGTGGCCGTTCAGTCGCCGGGCCTCGAAACTGTGTTGCTGACGCTGTGATGAAAAAGATGACCAAGCACCGCGCAAACCGCGCCAGCCCAGGATTTACCCTCCGGGCTGGTCAGTGGCGCGTTTCCTCGGCGTTATGCCTGGTGCTGCTCGTGCTGCTGGGGCCGCCCGCCTTGGCCCAGCGCCTCACGCAGACCATCAACACCGGTTGGCAGTTCGCCAAAGCGCCCGGCCAGGACTTCGCCAGTGCCCAGGCCCCGGCCAGCGGCTGGGAAAAGGTGGCCTTGCCCCACACCTGGAATGCCACTGACGTGCTCGACGACGAACCGGGCTACTACCGCGGCGTGGGCTGGTACAAAAAGACCCTGCAGGTGCCCACCGACTGGCAGCCGCGCCGCGTGTACCTACGCTTTGAGGGCGCCAGCCAGGAGACCGAGGTGTACGTGAACGGGCAATTGGCCGGCCGCCACGCTGGCGGCTACACGGCCTTCCGGGTGCCCGTAAGCCAGTGGCTGAAGTTCGGTGCCGGGGCTGCCAACGAAGTACTGGTCAAGCTCACCAACCGGCATAACGTGGACATCCCGCCGCTTTCGGCCGACTTCACTTTTTACGGCGGCATCTACCGCGACGTGCACCTGGAGGCCGCCGACCCCGTGCACTTCGACCTCGACAATCACGCTTCCAGCGGGGTCTTCGTCAGCACGCCGGCCGTGTCGGCGGCGGCGGCGGAAGTGGTGGTGAGCGGGGCCGTAAGCAACGATTCGGAACGCAGCCGCAAGGTGGCGGTGCTCACGCAGGTGCTCGACCCGAGCGGCCGCGTGGTGGCGCGGCAGCAAACCAGCGTTGCGCTGAAAGCAGGGGAGAGGCGGCCCTTCCGGCAGCAGCTGCCAAAACTGCTAACGCCCCGGCTTTGGTCGCCGGACGCGCCTGCCCTGTACCGGGTGGTGTCCTCCATCACCGAAGGCCAGCAGCAGCTCGACGAGGTGACCAACCCGCTGGGCTTGCGCTGGTTTCGCTTCGATGCCGACAAGGGCTTTTTCCTGAACGGGCAGCCGCTCAAGCTCATCGGCACCAACCGCCACCAGGACCAGCCCGGCCTCGGCAACGCCCTGCCCAATGCCCTGCACGAGCGCGACGTGCGGCTGCTCAAGCAGATGGGCGGCAACTTTCTGCGCGTGTCGCACTACCCCCAGGACCCCGCGGTGCTCGAAGCCTGCGACCGGCTCGGCATTCTGGCCTCGGTGGAAATTCCCATTGTCAACGCCATTACGCCCTCGGCAGGCTTTACCCAGAACTGCCTGACCATGCAGCGGGAGATGATCCGCCAGGGCTTCAACCACCCGTCGGTCATCATCTGGGCTTACATGAACGAGGTGCTGCTGCGCCTGCCCGAGGGCATCAAGCGCGACAACGAGGCCGGCAAGGTGTACCTGCAGCAGGTCAATGAGCTGGCCCGGCAGCTCGAGGACCTCACCCGGCGCGAAGACCCGGGCCGCGCCACCATGCTCGTGAACCACGGCGACTGGAACCTCTACCAGCAGGCAGGCCTGACGCAGATTCCGATGCTTGTGGGCTGGAACCTCTACCAGGGCTGGTACTCCGGCGAGCTGACCGGCTTTGCCGAATTCTTGGACAAGCACCACCGCGAGCTGCCCACCAAGCCGGTCCTCATTACCGAGTACGGCGCCGATTCCGACGTGCGCCTGCACAGCTTCCAGCCCCGGCGCTTCGACAAGACCATGGAGTACGCCAACCGCTACCACCAGTACTACCTGGAGCAGATTCTGGCCCGGCCCTTCGTGGCGGGCAGCACCGTCTGGAACCTGGCCGAGTTCAACTCTGAAACCCGGCAGGAAGCCGTGCCGCACGTCAACAACAAGAGCCTGCTCACCGGGGAGCGGCAGCCCAAGGACACCTATTTCTACTACCAGGCCAAGCTGCTGAAAACGCCCTTCCTCAAAATCGGCTCCCGCGGCTGGGTACTGCGCAGCGGCCTGGCCGCCGGGCCCGATTCGCTCTACTGTCCGCAGCCCGTGGACGTGTACACCAACCAGCCCGCCGTGCGCCTGCTGCTCAACGGCCGCGACCTGGGCACCCAGCCTGCCGAAGGCGGTATTGCCCGCTTCCGGGTTCCCTTCGCCAACGGCCGGAACCAGCTGCACGCCGAAGCACCTAATCAGCCGCTCAGCGACCAAGCAGATATCGAGTTCCGGCTCGTGCCCACCGACCTGCGCGCCGCCGCGCTGTCCTTCACCGAGCTGAACGTGAGCCTGGGCGACGCCCGCATCTTCACCGACGACAAGCTGCAGCAGGTGTGGCTGCCCGAGCAGGAATACCGGCCCGGCGGCTGGGGCTACGTGGGCGGGCAGGTGTACAAGCTGCCCGGTGAGCGGCTGCCCTACGGCTCCGACCGCAACATCCTCGGCACCGACTACGACGCCATCTACGAAACCCAGCGGGTAGGCCTGCAGCAGTTCCGCGCCGACGTGCCCGACGGCGAGTACGAAGTCACGTTGCACTTCGCCGAGCTGGAAGCCGTGCCCCAGGCCGAGCAACTGGTCTACAACCTCTCAGCCAGTACCGCCGCGGGTAGCGTGGCTACGAAGCCCACGCGGACCTTCGCAGTGCTGCTGAACGGGCTACCGGTGCTGCCCGCGCTGGGCGCTGCTACGGGGCTGCTGCCGCTGCAAGCCACTAGCTTCACCTTTCCGGCGTCAGCGCGGGCGGGGCAGGGCATTATTGTCGATTTCAAGCCGCTCGTGGGCGAGGCCGTGCTCAACGGTATCCAGCTCCGGCGGCGCTACTGAGGTGGTTCATCGAGCCGCGTCATGTTGATTTTTGCCATCGGGAACCCGCGCGTCGGGCTACAAGGGAAAGGGCCGCCGGCCGGGCAGCCCTGCTGAAAAAGGAAGGTGCGTGGGAACACCTCCGGCGAGCAGTACCCTTGCGGCCACGGCGCTGCGGGCGCCCGATGTGCATACAGTCGCCGCTATTCCTGGTGAATACGCGGCCTTACTTCTACCCGGCGCTGCACGGGCAGCGTCAACCTTTGCCTTACTCCAAACCAATGATTTTCAGATCGTGGAAGCTGGCTCCGACCAGCGTAAAATCAACGCTTTCCGCCGCCCAAACCCTGCTGTTGCTCGGGGCCCTGCTGGCGCCGGCCGCCCCCGCGGCCGCGCAGCGCAAGGCAGCTAAATCGGCGGTAAAAGCGGCCCCGGCGGCCAACGTCGAGCAGCGCGTGGCAGCGCTGCTGGCGCAGATGACGCTGGAGGAGAAAATCGGGCAGCTGACCCAGTACTCCGGCCGCGAGGTGACCGGGCCGGTAAACCCGCGGCAGACCGACCTGCTCAACCAGATTCGCTCCGGCCAGGTAGGCTCCATGCTGAACGTGAAGGGTGTGGCCGATACGCGCGCCATTCAGGCCGAAGCGCTGAAGGCACGCCTGAAAATTCCGCTGCTCTTCGGCCTCGACGTGATTCACGGCTACCAGACGGTGTTTCCGGTGCCGCTGGGCGAGGCCGCCAGCTGGGACCTGGATGCCATCCGCTTGTCGGCGCACGTAGCGGCGCGCGAAGCCGCCGCCTCGGGCGTGCACTGGACCTTCGCGCCTATGGTGGACGTGGGCCGCGACCCGCGCTGGGGCCGCGTGATGGAAGGCGCCGGCGAAGACACCTACCTCGGCAGCCAGATTGCCCGGGCGCGGGTGCTGGGCTTCCAGGGCGAGCGGCTCGGCGGCACCGATGCCATCATGGCCTGCGCCAAGCACTTTGCCGCCTACGGCGCCGCCATTGCCGGCCGCGACTACAACGCCGTGGACCTGAGTCCGCAGCAGCTGTGGGAGGTGTATTTGCCGCCCTTCAAAGCGTCCGTCGATGCCGGCGTGGCCACGTTCATGAACTCCTTCAATACCCTGAACGGGCAGCCCGCCACCGGCAGTAGCTACCTGCAGCGCGACATTCTGAAGGGCCAGTGGAAGTACCCCGGCTTCGTGGTGTCCGACTGGGGCTCCATCCGCGAAATGGTGCCCTGGGGCTACGCCCCGACGCCCGCCGACGCGGCCCAGAAAGCCCTGGTGGCCGGCAACGACATGGACATGGAAAACGACGTGTACCGCACCACCCTGGCCCAGCTGGTCAAGGACGGCAAGGTAGACGTAGCCCTGGTTGACGACGCGGCCGGCCGCATCCTGCGCAAGAAGTTTGAGTTGGGCCTCTTCGACGACCCCTATAAGTTCTCGGACCTGAAGCGCGAAAAGCAGGTGCTGGCCGACCCGCAGCACCGCACCGCCGCCCGCGAGGTGGCCCGCAAGTCCATGGTGCTGCTCAAAAATGAGCGCAACACCCTGCCGCTGAGTGCGCAACAGCGGCGTATTGTCGTCATCGGTCCGCTGGCCAAGAGCAAGCGTGACTTGGCCGGGAGCTGGACGGTGTACGCCGACACCACGCAAATCGTGTCGATGTACGACGGGCTGCAGCAGCGCGCCGGCAAGAGCGCCGAGCTGCGCTACGCCAAGGGCTGCGACATCACGGGCAGCTCGCGCGCGGGCTTTGCGCAGGCGGTGGAAGCGGCCAAAAACGCCGATGTGGTGGTGCTAGCCGTGGGGGAGAGCTGGGATATGAGCGGCGAGGCCAAGTCGCGGGTCGACATTCACCTGCCCGGCATGCAGGAGGAGTTGTTTCAGGCGCTGAAAGCCACCGGCAAGCCCGTGGTAGCGGTGGTCTTTGGGGGCCGTCCGCTCATCTTCAACCAGATTGCTGAGCAGGCCGACGCCATTCTCTACGCCTGGTTTCCCGGCTCGGAAGGCGGCCACGCCCTGGCCGACGTGCTCTACGGCGACTACAACCCCGCGGGTAAGCTGCCGAGCACCTTCCCGCGCTCGGTGGGCCAGCTGCCCTTGCCCTACACCCAGTACAACACCGGCCGGCCCGTCACCAAGCCCGGCGACATCCGCTACAAGTCGGCCTATATCGACGAGCTGAACACGCCGCGCTACGCCTTCGGCCACGGCCTGAGCTACACCACGTTCCGCTACGACAACCTGCAGCTGAGCCAGCCCAAGCTCGGCACTGGCCAGACCGCGCAGCTGCAATGCACCGTCACCAATACCGGCCAGCGGGCCGGCGAGGAGGTGGTGCAACTCTATGTGCGCGACCTGGTGGCCTCGGTGGTGCGCCCGCTCCGGGAGCTGAAGGGCTTCCAGAAAATCAACCTCAAGCCCGGCGAATCCCGCACCGTCACCTTCACCATCGGCCCCGATCAGCTGGCCTTCTACAACGCGCAGCTGCAGTGGGCGGCCGAGCCCGGTGAGTTCGAGCTGATGATTGGCTCTGCCTCCGACGACATTCGCCAGCAGACCAAGCTGGAGCTGCTGCCGTAGCGGTGGCGTACCGTGGGGCTTCCGCCCGTCGTGCAGCGGCCCGGCCGAAACACGACGGGCGGAAGTTTGCAGCCAGAGCTTGAATACCAATCCGGACCGCCCGGCGTGCTACCTATTCCTCTTTCCTTCGATACCATGAACCGAAAGCTTCTTCCCATCAGCTTAGGCCTGAGCCTGCTCGTGGCCCCGGCCTGGGCGCAGGACGCCCTCTACAAAAAGACGCTGAAGCTGGCCGAAACGCAGGCCAACCTGATGCTGCAGGAAGTGCCCAAAGCCGTGCAGCAAAAGCCCACCGCGGCCGGCAAGCCCGCCCCGGTGTCGCCGCGTAGCCTCACGCCCGCGGGCGAGCTGGCAGTGGTGCCCTCGCCCGACTGGACCAGCGGCTTCTTTCCCGCCGAGCTGTGGCTGCTTTACCAGGCCACCGGCAAGGCGGAGTGGCAAACCGCCGCCCGCACGTACACGGCCCGGATCGAGCCGGAGCAGTACAACAAGACCACCCACGACCTGGGCTTCATGGTGTACTGCCCCGTGGGCAAGGGCTACGAGTTGACGCAGGACGCGCACTACAAACCGGTGATTCTGCAGGCGGCCCGCAGCCTGAGCAGCCGCTTCAACGCCAAGACCGGCACGCTGCGCTCCTGGGACCATAACCGCGACAACTGGCAGTTTCCGGTCATCATCGACAACATGATGAACCTGGAGCTGCTCTTCGAAGCCACCCGGCTCAGCGGCGACTCTTCGTTCTACCAACTGGCCGTGACGCACGCCAACACCACCCTGCGCAACCACTTCCGGCCCGACTTCAGCTCCTACCACGTGGTGGACTACGACCCGGCAACCGGCCAGGTGCGCCAGCGCCAGACGGCCCAGGGCTACGCCGACGAATCGGCGTGGGCGCGCGGGCAGGCCTGGGGCCTGTACGGCTACACCATGTGCTACCGCGAAACCAGGAACAAGGTCTATCTGCAGCAGGCCGAAAACATTGCCCGGTTTATCCTCAACCACCCCAATATGCCGAAAGACCTGGTGCCGTACTGGGACTACAACGCACCCGATATTCCCGCTGCCCCGCGCGACGCCTCCGCCGCAGCCATTACGGCTTCGGCCCTGTACGAGCTGAGTACTTACAGCGCCGCCAACGCCGCGCTCTACCGCAGCAAGGCCGAGCAGATGGTCAAGAGCCTCGCCAAGTCCTACACCGCGCAGCCCGGCGGCAGCCACGGCTTCCTGCTGCTGCACAGCACCGGCCACAAACCGGCCAACAGCGAAATCGACGTGCCGCTGATCTACGCCGATTATTACTTCCTGGAAGCGCTGCAGCGGCGCAAGAACCTGGCTACTGGCACCAACGTGCTGCAGGCCGGCGCCAGCCAGGCCACGCGCTAACCTGGCGGCCGGGGCGCATCCGTCGTGCCAGTCAACGAGCCGTTGGCTGGCACTGGTGTTTTCGGTAGGTAGTGCAGTCGAGTCGTTATGCCCGCAGCATGTAGATGTGCGGAATGCCATCCTCCAGATACCCTTCACCCTGCTGCTCAAAGCCGAAGCTTTCGTAGAAGTGCTTCAGGTACAGCTGCGCCCCGATCTTGATGGGCTGCGCGCCGAACAGCGTCTCGCACTGGCTTATGGCTTGCCCCATGAGTTGGCGGCCGAAGCCGTAGCGCCGGAAGCGCGGCGACGCCACCACGCGGCCGATGCTCACCTGCGCGTAGCTCAGCCCCGGCCCGAACAAGCGTGCATAGGCCGCCAGGTCGCCTTCCGGGGTGTGGCCCAGCAGGTGGTAGGCCACCTGGTCCTGCCCGTCGATGTCCTGAAAGGCGCAGGTCTGCTCCACCACGAACACCTCGCTGCGCAGCTGCAACAGGGCGTAAAGCTCGGCGAGGAAAAGGTCGGCAAACGGCTTGGTGGTCCAGGTCAGCGTCATTGGGAAGGCAAATATGGGCGGCAAAAGTACGGGGCAACTGGCAGCGGAGCTACGCCCGCCTTGCTTCATTTGGCGCCCGGCGCAGCCGAAAAAGCTGCTTCCTCGCTGGCCTGAGTCGTTGTTCACCTTGTCATCCTGAGCGACTGGCTTTAGAGTATTATCCAACGTGAGCAGGCCCTTCGCCCATTGCTCAGGATGACAGCGGAAGTATGTGCGTTGAACAAGAACACACTTTCACCTACAACCCGCGCACGTAAGCCGCCATTTTCTCGCGCATCGGCTCGTCGGGCAGCTCGCCTTCGGCGGCGCGCAGGTTATCGGCCATATGCTCGGGGCTGCTGGTGCCGGGGATGACGCAGGTGACGGCCGGGTGCGAAAGGATGAACTTAAGTAGAAACTGCGGCCAGCTGCCGATGCCCAGCTCGGCGGCCCATTCGGGCAGGGTGCGGCCGCGCAGGCGCTGGAGCAGGCGTCCCTCGCCGTAGGGGCGGTTGATGAGCGTGGCCACGCCGCGGGCCGCGGCCGCGGGCAGCAGGCGCTGCTCGGCGTGGCGGTCGAGGATGGAGTAGTTGAACTGCACGAAGTCCACGGGCTCCTGCGTGAGCACGCGCTCCAGCTCGGCGTGCATGCCGTCGGTGTAGTGCGTGATGCCGAGGTAGCGCACCCGGCCGGCCGCCTGCCAGTCGCGCAGCGTGGGCAGGTGCGTTTGCCAGTCCACCAGGTTATGAATCTGCATCAGGTCGAGGCTTGGGCGGCGCAGCTTGCGCAGCGAGCCCTCCATCTGCGCGATGCCCGCTTGGCGCCCCTGGGTCCAGACTTTGGTGGCGTAGAAAAACGTGTCGGCAGCGGGCAGTTGCTGCGTCAGCTCGCCCACCACGCTTTCGGCCCGCCCGTACATCGGCGACGAGTCGATGACCGCGCCGCCGTGGGTGTGCAGGGTTTCCAGCGTTTGGCGCAGACCGGGCTGGGCGCCGGGGTTGGGCGCGTCAAAGGTTTGCCAGGTGCCTAGCCCCACGGCGGGCAGCGGCTGCTGGCTGGACGGAATCAGGCGGGTAAGCATAGCAGGGCAAGGATGGTCGGAAGCGTGTACGCAAGCTGGCGCCCGAGGCTGCCGGCCGCGGCCGGAATTGCCGGCTGGCACCGCCGGGTAAAGTCGAGCTGTGCGTTGCGAATGTGGTTTTTGCAGAACGTGGCCCACGGCAGTTGCGTAAGCGCTACCTCCATTCTACCGAAACACCATGAGCAAGAAATCCGTGAAATTTGCCAAGGCCCAGCGCCCGAGCGGGGCCTCGACCAGCGCCGAGCACCCGAGCACCGCCAAGGAGCAGGGCTACAAGTCCAAAGGAAAAGGCCCGAGCACCGGCACCATCATGGGCGCCTCGTTGCTGGCCGTGGGTGCCGGCGTCCTCATCGCCCTCACGCGCCGCAGCTGGCCCATCAAGCAAGCGCAGGAAGCCGCCACCGGCCTCTTCAAAGGCAAGAGCCAGGACAACAAGGACCAAGGACAGGGCCAAGCCGTGAAAGGCGTCGACCCGGACCTGAGCGCCGAAGTGGCCAACGCCACCCAATCGAGCCCACAGAACGAGGGCAACTTCACCGACGAAGGCGCCACCGGCAACAACGACTAAGCCGCTCTGCGGCGCACGACCCACTGCAAAAGGCCCCGGCTTGCCGGGGCCTTTTTGCGTGTAAGTAAGCCGTTCAGGCTGCCTGGCAGCCGTTACGCGGCGCCTTCGCGGGTCAGCAGCATGGCACCGTAGGAGTAGCCCCCACCGAACACCGTCACTACCACCCGGTCGTGGGGCTGCAGCTGCGCCCAGGTATCGGCCAGGCCGATGGCGGCACCCGCGCAGCCCGTGTTGCCAAGCCGCTCCACGTTGGATACCACGCGCTCGGGCGCCAGGCCGGTGTTGCGCACCACCACGTCGCTGATGCGCTTGTTGGCCTGGTGCGGAATCAGCCAGCGCAAGTCCTGCACGGTCAGGCCGTGGCGTTCCAGCACCTGTTCGGTTACGCGGGTCATGTACTGGCAGGCGTACTGAAACACGTCGCGGCCGTGGGGCATCACGATGCCGCGCTCCACCGGTTTCAGCGTCACGCTGGTGGTGGCTTTGCCCACCGTGGCGGCCCCGGCGGTGATGACTTCATCCACCCGCAAATCGGTGTCGGCGAGCTTTTCCGGCGTGAGCAGCAGCGCCGCGGCGCCGTCGCCCCAGAGGTGGCCAGCCACGGTGTCCTGCTCGTTGTTGTAGGCCGTGTTGTGCTCCGAGGTGACGACCAGCGCGCGGCGGGCCTTGCCCAAGGCGAAGTAGCCCTGCACGATTTCTACCGCGTTCAGCAGCGAGGAGCAGGCCGAGGAGATGCTCACCACCGGGATGTCGGCCACGCCCAGGGCGTGCTGCACGGCGTGGGCCAGCGTCACGATGGTATCGTGGGGCGTGTAGGTGGCGCCCACGATGAGGTCGATGTCGGCCGCTTCGATGCCGGGCGCTTCCTGCAGAACCCGCTGGCTGGCCGCAATGGCCATGGTGTTGGTGTTTTCGCCTTTGCCGGCGCGGCGTCGTTCACGGATGCCGGTTCGTTCGATAATCCAGTCCGACGAAAGGCCGTTGAGCTGGGTGAAGTGGTCGTTAGAAACGACGGTAGCGGGCAAATACGCCGCGACGTGGTGGAGGTACACAGAAACGATGGGGGTAGGCAGACAACAAAAGCGGCGCGGTAACGGGGGAAAGACGTCTGGCCGGGCCCAAGTTAGGCAGCCTTTGCGTACGGGGCGGGCTGGGCCGCGTTGCGCCGGGTGTGGCCGCGGTAACTCGGGCGCCGAGGGCCCGTACCGTCTACTACCGCGGCGGCCGCGGACCGGGGCCTCTCCCGGCCGCCGGTGGCTGCGCCCGCATCGTATGTGGATTATCTTTTCATTGCTGGCCGCTATATCCGCCGCCGTGGTCGTAACCCTCTCGAAGGTAGGCATCAAGCACGTCGACCCCGTCCTGGCCTTTGCCATTCAGGCCGTGCTGATCTTGCTGGTGTCGTGGGGCGTGGTGGCCTGGCAGGGCAAGCTGGGCGGGCTGGCCGAGGTGCCCCGCCGCGACCTGCTGTATCTGGTGGCAGCCGGCGTCATCACCTGCCTCTCGTCGCTGTTTTCTTTTCAGGCTCTCAAGCTCGGGGCGGCCTCCCGCGCCGGTGTGCTCGATAAAGTGTCGCTGGTGTTCGTGGTGATTCTGGCCGTCGTCTTTCTGAAGGAAAAGCTGAACTGGCAGCTCGTGGTGGGCGCCGTGCTGATGGTGGCCGGCGCCGTGTTTATCGCCTGGTCGCAGAAGCAGGCCGGGTAGCGGATCAGGCCTACTTCTGCTGTAAGTGCCCCGACTAACGGCGGCAGACTATTCCGCGAAGGTGATAGGTTCGGTACGGGCCACCACCGTGGAGCGGTGCGCCGAAGTGTACTTCACCAAATAGTAGGAGCAGGTGAGCGGGTGCTTGATGACCGGGTTGTTCCACACGCGGTCCAGGGACGTGACGACGTCCAGGGTGCCGCTGCCCGGCGTCAGCTTCGGGAGTGACCCCGAAGTAGGGGCTCCCACGGTGCGGCCATCGGCCAGCGTGGTGGCAAACTGCACAAACAAGCTGTAGCCATACGTAGCCGTATCGGCCGCCGGCACGGTGTAGGCCAGCCGGGCCCGGATGGTGCTGGCCGCGCTGAGCTGGCTGCCCGCCGCCGGATTCAGCGACAGGATTTCGATGGTGGGCTTCGTCACTGTGGCCGCTGCTTGCGGGGCTGCCGGCGCGCTGCGGGGAGCGGTACAGGACGTCGTGGCGAGGATCAGCGTAGCGGTGGCGGCCAATGCGGCGGTACACAGGGTAAATGGTTTCACGGGGAAAAGTATCAGGTTGGATAATCAGCTGCCAAGGCAGGCGTGCAGATTTCCGAAAATACGCCCCGCCAATCAAATCAACCCGCTTTGGCCGGCAACGATGGACGCCGGCGCGTATAATCCGTTGTTAGTCAAACATCAGGCGCTACGGAGTGCCTTCAGGCCCCGCGCCGCGTCAACCTTGCTCTTTTAGTCATGCGCAAACTGCTTTTGCTGCTGTTGCTGCCTTTTCTGGCTGCCTGCTCCACCACCGACATCAAATCGACCACCGAGACGCCCGGTATCAACCTGGCCGGCTACAAAACCTACAACTTCCTCGACGCAACGGCCCGCAACGAAGCCGCCTTCGACGCCCCGCCCGGCGCCATCGACGCGCTAAAGCAAGCCGTGGGACGCGAGCTGCAACGCCGCGGCTACCGTCAGGCCGCCACCCCCGACGTATGGGTGAACATCGGCGTGGTAACGGAAGAAAAGGTGCAGACGCGCCAGACGAATTTTATCACCGACGGCGCCCCGCAGTACATCGGGCAGCGCAACTACCACTGGAAAAGTGAGGAAGTGCCGGTGAGCACTTACGCCGTGGGCACCGCCACCGTGGAGCTGGTGGATGCGGCCCGCAACGAAGCCGTGTGGCAGGGCGTGGCCGCCAGCACGCTCACCAAAGACCCCGAAAAGCTCACCAGGCGCATCGACGACGCCATGGCCGAGCTGTTCGAGCGGTTCCCGGTGGCGCCGCGGCATTAGCCGGGAAATGGCTGGCCCCCCGCGTATCGTTTTGCTTGATAGACCCGGCAGCGAGGCACGCTGAACGATGTGGCCGCGCCTCAGAAAGTCGTAGCGGCCGGGTTCACCAAACTCCTCTTGGTGAACCCGGCCGCTGCGCACATTTTGGCCCGTGCCGGAATTAGTGAGCCGCGCGGTTCTTCGGGTTACTCAAGCTATTGAGCACTATCGGCACCAATCCCAGGTATACCGGGAAGCGCCGGTAGCGCCAGGGGATACCCGGCGTAAGGGCTGCCAAGGCTAGATACATGGGCGAGGCCAGCAGGCCGATGCGGATGTGGTTCCGAAAGCTGATCAGCGGCAGCAGGCTAGGCGGAAAATCGGTAATGCCGGCAATGGTGCCCTCGCCCAACGCATTGAACAGTACCAAAGCTGCCGCCGCGCTGTTGCGCTTGCGTAGCCAGGCCGACAGCCCCAGCATAGCCGGGAAGGCCAGCAGGTCAATCCACGCGTGGGTCTGGGGCGACACGGGCTTGGGTATGTAGCTGTTTGCCTGGCCAAGCACATGCTGCGCTTCGGCCAGCGCAGTAGCCAGGGAGGGCCGGGAAGTGGTCATTTCAGCGTTGATGAAAGGGTAGCTGTCAGATGATGTCAGGAGCGCGGCCGCGCCAGCAGCCAAGCCGCGCCGCCCACGCCTGCCAAGGCCAGCGCGGCCAGCCAGGGCCGCTTTTGCGCTTTCACGTAGTAGCTGCCGGAGCGAAACCAACCTTCGTGCGAACCGTGCTCCTGCAGGCCGTAACCCGCCTCGTACAGCGCGCTGGTTTCCGGGTTTTTGGAGGGGCGCTTCGGGTCAATTTGGGTAGGCGGAATCAGTGCCTCCATCAGCTTATCCATAAACCGCGGGGCCACGTGGCCGACTACCGCCAGGGCCTTGGCCTGAAAACCCACGAACATATCCCGCTTAGGGTGCTCGGCGGCAAACAGGACGGCTTCGGCGACAGACTCGGGAGGGTAAACCATGCCGCGGTGCGCCACCTGGTGCTCGTAGTAGCTTTGGGCGTGCTCGTTGTAGGGCGTGTCGATGCGGCCGGGGTGAACAAGCGTCACCGACACCGGCGCCTTCTCCATTTCCAGCTCCATGCGCAAGGCATCTGTCCAGCCGTGCAGGGCGTGCTTGGCGCTGCAGTAAGTGCTCTGAACCGGCGTGGCCCGGTCGCCGAAGAAGCTGCCGATGTTGATGAGCGCGCCCGCCTCGCCGCGCTGCTTGTAGTGCGCCACGGCCAGGCGCGAGCCGTACACCGCCCCCCAATACACCGTATCGAACATGCGCTTCATGTCGGGTATTGACACCTCGTCGCAGTAGCCGAAGATGCTCACGCCGGCGTTGTTGACCCAGGTGTCGAAGGTGCCGAATTCGGCCACGGCTGCCGCCGCCAGGCGCATCATCTCCTCCTCGCTGCCGACATCGGTGGGCACGGCCAGCGCCTGCCCGCCCTGCGCGCGGATTTCATCAGCCAACTCGCGCAGGGCTTCGGCGTTGCGGGCGGCCAGCACTACCTTGGCGCCCTGCCTGGCGGCCATACGCGCCGTTACCAGCCCGATGCCGGACGACGCGCCGGTGATGACAATGACTTGTTGAGCAAGGGGTTTAAGCTTGAGTTTCATAGCGGGTGTTTAGAGGAAAAAAGGGCAGTGCTGAACGCAGACAATTCGCGCAGCCTCCGGGCCGCACCAGCTGCCCGGGTGCGCCTGACGTGAGTTGGGTGAAACGGGAGGCTGCCCCGCAGGTTAGTGTCGAGATACGGCTATGGATCAGCTCATTATTCGCTTTGGTGGCTATGGAAGCGGATTTTGTGGAACCGGCGCCAGCATAAAAAACGGGCCGCTGCACACGCAGCGGCCCGTTCTGGCAATAGGTGGTGGGAGCCGGCTACTACAGCCCGCTGCCGCGGTTGGTGTCGTCGTCATCGTCGGAGGTCATGCGGCGCTGCTGAAAGGCCTGGTCGCCTTCCATACGCTCCACTTCCACGTCGGTGCGGCGCACCGTGCCGCGGATAGTTTCGTCGCGCTCCTCCACGTCTTTGCCCAGGCGCACTTCCTCCACCACGCGGGCCTCTTTGCCCACTACGGGCACCTCGGCGCGCTCGGTAATTTCCATTTCGCCTTCGCGGAAGTTCTGAATATCAGCCTCCGTGGCCGGGCGGTTTACGGGGATGCGCTCCACGTTCACGTGTTCCTCGCGCAGGCGCAGGTGCTCTTCTACCGGGCGCTCGATGATGCGGCTGCGCAGGCGGGCGCCACCGGTTTCTACTACGCGCTTGCCCACTTGCATCTGCTCCTCAATGATGGGAATAGCGCCGGTGGTTTGTTGCTGATCTGTCAGGTTCTGGGCGCCGGTTTGCTGCTGGCTGGCATCCATCCAGCCGCTGCGGTATTGCTGGGCGCGCTCATCCACGTCCACGGCCCCGAAACGGTCCAGGATGTCGCGGGCGCGCTCGGCTTCCTGCGTGGTGTCGGCGTGCACGGTAACGAGGGCGCCGCGGCGCGCTACCTCCGAGTAGTTCTGCACTTCGTCGTCGCTGCTGAACAGCGAGCGGAAAAACCCGCCGATGGAGTCGTCACTCGACGACTGAGTGGTTTGCTGGGTGCCGGCGCTTTGGGCCGATACATCTATATGGTCGCGGGTAACCCCGATGGATTCCAGTTGTTGAGCGGCCTGACGCGCCTGGTTGGCGTCGTCGAACATGCCGATGACGGTTTGTTGTGCCATGGTGTTTGGGTAAGGTTTAGGTTGGGGAAATAAAACGGCGGGTCAGGCACTGATGCCCGAGCCCGCCGGTGGGGGCGTGGCGCCGCTGACGCGTTCCACGATGATTTCTTCCTGGCGCAGTGTGACGGGCTGCGTGGTTTCGGCGTGCACCTGCCGCTTGGTGATGCGCACTTCTTCCACGAACAGAATGCGCTTTTCCACCACCAGCACTTCGCGCAGCACGGGCATGATGGTGGTGTCGCCCTCTTGGCGCACGGCCGGTGGGGCCACGTCCACGTACTGGTTGATGGGCACGCGCTGCACCTCGATTTCCTCGCGCACCGTGGGAGCCGTGATGTCGTGGTGTTCCTCGTGTACCTGCTTGGTTACGCGCACGCGGCCGGTTTCCACCACTTCCGTCCCGACGCGCAACTGCTCTTCGATGACCGGAATCACCAGCTGCGGCTCAATGGACTGGGGCGCATTAAAGTCGTCGGAGGGGGTGGGGGCGGCAGGGGGAAGCATGCGCAAGCGTGGCTAGCGCCCAGTGGAGAACTGGGCCGGGTGAAACATCCCGCAGGTGACTAAAGCGGTAAATCACCTGAGCTTACGCGTGCCTTGTTGACTTGTTATTGTCCAGATTAGGATAAAAAATACAACACACGAGCTTAGCGGTAGCCTATCTGATTGCCGGATATTAATATATAATATTTAAGCTATTTATTTGAAAATAAACAGTTTGCTAGTTGGCATGTCGTCTGAAAGCGGTTTTTGCTCATCTTGAATTGTCCGGCTCCGAATGTGCGGGCGCCAGGCGCCGCCAAACCATGCCAGCATTTTCAAATGCAGCGTAAAAAGCCGCGTCAGCTACTCCACCATCAGGCGTTGGCTCTGCTGAGCCGCGCCCTGCGTCAGGCGCAGCTGGTAAGCGCCCGCGGGCAAGCCGCGCACGTCTAGGCTGGGGCTGGTTACCGCCTCGGGCCACGTGGCCTGCCGCACCAGCTGCCCCAGGCTGTTGAGGAGCACCGCGCTGCCGGCCCCGCGGCCGGGTAGCTGCACACTCACGTTCCGGGAAGCCGGGTTCGGATAAACCTGCGCGCTGAGGATTCCGGGTTGACGCGGGCTGGCCGCCGTTGTCGCGCCGCCGAGCTGGGCCACGAAGGCATCGAGGCTGGTGCTGCTGAGCGCGGGCAGCCCGCCGAAGCTCACCTGCTGACCGAAGTAGCCCGTAACGGTCAGCCGGCCGCTAGGGGCCACGGCCACGCCGTTGCCGCTGTCGTGGCTGGTGCCGCCGGCACGCAATGCCCAACCCCAACGGTTGAGCGGGCGGTTCAGCTGGGCCACAAACAGGTCGCGGGCGCCGACGCTGGTCAGGGACGGTTGCGTACCGAAGGTGGCCGTAGCATTGAAGTAGCCGACCACCACCGCGCCATCCGTTCCACTGATGACCACGTCGTTGGCGGTGTCGTCGCCGGGGCCGCCGGCGCGCTGGGCCGTCAGCCACTGCCCGGTGCCGTCGAGCCGCGCCACAAACACGTCGTTGGAGCCGGCACTGACCAGCGCACTGCCCGCCAGCGTCACCGTTCCCGCGAAGTTGCCCGCCACCACCACTTCGTCGGTGGGCACGCTGATGGCTATGGCCGAGCCGGTTTGGCCGGCGCTGCCAATGGCCCACGTCCACTCGCCGGTGGTGCCTTGCAGCCGCGCCACAAACATATTGCGTCCTGTGGTGCCCGTGAGCGGAGGCAGGTTGTCGAAGGTGGCGCCGCGGGTGGTATTGGTGTAAGCACCCACTACCACGGCGTCGCCGTTGGCGGTCAGAGCCAGGTCGTTGGCACCGTCGGTGCCGGTGCTGCCGGCCTGCGTGGCCCAGTGCCAGGAGGCCAGGTTGCTGGTTAGCCGGGCCACAAACACGTCTTCGCCGCCGTTGGTCGTCAGCTGATGAGTCGGCCCAAAGGCAACCACCTGGCTGAAGCTTCCGGCCACCACGACTTCGTCGTTGGCCGTCACCACCAGGCTGCTGCAGTTGTCGAGGCCGACGCCGCCCGCGTGCTGTGTGGCGAGCCACTGGCCGTTGGCGGCGGCTAAGCGCGCCACAAAGACGTCCTGGCCACCGGCGCTGACCACACCTGGCAGTGAGCCAAACCGGGCGGTGCCCACGAAGTTGCCCGCTACCAGCACCTCGCCGGTGGAACTCAGACCAATGCTGGTGGCGTAATCTGCCCCGGAGCCACCGGCCGATTGGGCCCACAGCCACTGCCCCGCGGGGCTGAGCTTGGCCACGAAAATGTCGCTGTTGCCGCGGCTGGTCAGCGCGGGCAGCGTGCCGAAGTTCAGCACGTCGTTGAAGCTGCCCACCACGAAGACGTTGCCGCCGGCATCGACGGCGCAGCGCATGGCATTGACGCCGGACACCGACGTGGTGCGGCTTTGAGCCGTCAGCAGCCAGCTCGGCGGCGCCTGGGCGCGGGCGCGGTGCCCCGGCAGGCCGGTGGCCAGCAGCAGAACCAGGAAGCGGAGCAACGGGCGCAGGCAGCGCGCCGTGTGCCGGCGCAGCGGGGTAGAAAGGGCAATAGGCATGCAGGCAAGCGAGCGGACAAAACAGGTCGGGTAAGTTACGGGACTGGCGCCGCAGAACCTACGGGCCGCGCCGGCCTCATCGGCCCGCCGCGACGCTTCGTCCTGACCAGCCGACGCTTCGGCAACGGCAAGTGGCGGCCAGGGGAGCATGGCGGCCACCTTTGGAGCATTCCAAACGCCCCAGCCATGAACCGTCCGCTACTTCTCGCCCTGCCGCTGCTGCTCGCCTCCACCAGCGTCGTCGTTGCCCAAACCACGCTCAGCGGCACCGTGCGCGACGCGGCCGGCCAGCCGCTGCCCGGCGCCAATGTGTTCCTGAAAACCACCTTCGACGGCGCCACCACCGACTCGCTCGGCCGCTTCCGCTTCAGTACCCGCCAGACGGGCACGCTGCCGCTGCTGGTCACGCTGCTGGGCTACCAGCCCCAGGAGCAGCCCGCCGTGCTCGACGGGCAGATTCACCGCCTTGCCCTCACGCTGAAGGAAGTGCGCAACCAGCTCGGCGACGTGACCATTACGGCCGGCTCCTTCGAGGCCAGCGACGAAAAGCGCAGCACGGTGCTCACCACCCGCGACGTGCAAACCACCGCCGGGGCGCTGGCCGACGTAAGCGGGGCACTGAATACCTTGCCGGGCACCTCGCGGGTAGGAGAGGAGGGCAAGCTGTTCGTGCGCGGCGGGGCGGCCGGCGAAACCCGGCAGTACCTCGACGGCCTGCCCCTGCAAAGCCCCTATAACGCGTCGGTGGCCGGCGTTCCTTCGCGCGGGCGCTTCTCGCCGAATTTGTTCAAGGGCACCGTGTTCAGCACCGGCGGCTACTCGGCCGAGTACGGGCAGGCGCTGTCGGCGGTGGTGGGGCTGAACTCCTACGACCTGGCGCCCGAAACGCAGACCGGCATTTCGCTCTTGTCGGTGGGGCTGAGTCTTTCGCACCAGCAGCGCTTCGAGCGCAGCTCGGTGGCCATGACGGGCGACTACACGAACCTACAACCTTATTACCGCTTAGTGCCCCAGCGCTGGGGCTGGACCACGGCCCCGCAGTCGGCGGGCGGCTCGGTGGCCGTGCGGCAGCGCGTAGGCGAGCTGGGCATGCTGAAAGTGTACGGCGCCGTCACCCGCTCGCGCTTTGCCCTGCGCCAGCCCGACCCGGCTTTCGACGGCGGCCGGCCCGTGGCCCTTGGCAACAACAACGAATACCTGAACGCCACTTTCCGCAGCCCGTTGCGGCGCGGCTGGAGCCTGCAGACGGGCCTGGCCGGCACCCGCGACGAGCAGGAAATCCGCCCCGACGTGCAGCGCGTGCACGAGCTGGAGCAGAGCCTGGTAGGCCGCGTGGTGCTCACCAACGACTCGGCCAGCACTTACTGGAACCTAAAGCTCGGCGCCGAGGGCTTGGCCCAACGCTTCCGGCAGCAGTACCAGTCCAACACGGAAGGTGCCGCCCCGGAGCTGCGCTCGGGCTTCGACGAAACCCGTGCCGCCGCCTTCGCCGAATCCGACATTGCTTTCAGCAACAAGCTGGTGGCCCGCGCCGGTGCTCGTGCCGAATACTCGCGGGTGCTGGGCCGCTGGAACGCTGCCCCGCGCCTGGCCCTAGCTTATCAGTTCCGTGAAGGCTCGCAGCTGTCGGGCGCCTGGGGCTACTTCTACCAGACGCCGGCCAACGATTTGCTGCGCTTCGGACAGTATAACCCCGCGCTGCGCTTCGAGCGGGCCACGCACTACCTCGTCAGCTATCAGCGCGTGAAAAATGAGCGCACGCTGCGCTTGGAAGCCTACTACAAAGACTACGCCCGCCTCGTGCGCTACGCGCCGCTGGCCCTGACCGGCAACGTGCTACTGCCCTTCAGCCCAAGCAGCTATCAGAGCACCGGCCAGGGCTACGCCCGCGGCGTGGACCTGTTCTGGCGCGACAAAAAGACGGTAAAAGGCCTCGACTACTGGGTGAGCTACGGCTTGGTGGACACGCGCCGGCAGCAGCGCCAAGACCCGGTGCTGGCCGTGCCCACCTTCGCCTCGCGCCACAATCTCTCGGTAGTCGGCAAGTACTGGATTCAGCCGCTGCACACGCTGCTGGGCGCTACCTACAGCTACGGCTCGCCGCGCGCCTACTACGACCCCAACCAGCCCGGCTACAACCAGGCCCGCACGCCCAACTACCAGGACCTGAGCCTGAACCTGAGCTACGTGACGAGCATCCGCCGCAACCTGACCATCGTGCACGTTTCCTGCTCCAACGTGCTGGGCCGCAACAACGTGTTCGGCTACCGCTACGCCGCTACGCCCGACGCCAGCGGCCACTACCAGGGCACGGCCGTGACGCCCGCCGCACCGCGCATGCTGTTTGTGGGCCTGCTCATCTCCATCAACAAAAAGCGCCCCGCCGACACCGAAACCGCACCGGAGTAGCGGTGAACTGGTAAGATGGTGAAAATAGTGAGTTGGCAGAACGGCTCCATGAATCACCCAACTCTTCCAGCTCACCCCAAAGCTTGATGCGCATTCTCTTTTCGGAGAGAGGCAGCCGGTAAGGCGAAACCGCAGAACAATTCGGCCCTGCGCGCCAACGCTTCATCCGCCCCATCCGACGCTTGGGCAACCCAAAGTTTCGGCCCGGAAAGCCGGCCCCCACTTTTGAATCACCAGCGCGGCAAACGCCCGCCGCCTTCTTCCAAACCTCAACCTCCAACCGCCTCAATCACCATGAAAACGTCCCTGCTCTTCTTCGCCCTGCTCGCCGCTTCGCTGACTCCCGCTGCCGCGCAGACTCAACCCAAAACTACCGCCGCGCAAGCCGCCCCCGCCGGCTACCACGACATGCTCGCGGCCACCATCCAGGACATCATGAGCACCGGCGACGCGGTGCAGCTGAAGGAGCTGGCCAGCAAGATGGAGCGCGCCGCCGCCGTGGCCCCGCAGGACTGGCTGCCGCGCTACTACCAGAGCTACGCCTTGCTCATTGCCACCTTTCAGAGCAAGGAAGACGGCGACGTGAAGGATAAGCAGCTCGACCAGGCTGAAACCGCCCTGCAGCAGGCCCGCAAGCTTGGGGGCGACAAATCGGAGCTGCTGGTGCTGCAGGCCTACATCTACCAGGCCCGCCTGAGCATTTCGCCCATGATGCGCTCCATGCAGTTGTCGCCGAAGGTCAACGAGGCGCTGGCCGCGGCCAAAGAGTTGAACCCGGGTAACCCACGCATCTACCTGGTGCAGGCCAACAACCTGTACTTCACGCCCAAGATGTTCGGAGGCGGAGCCGAGGCCGCCAAGCCCGTGTACGACGAAGCCAAAGCCCGCTACGCCGCCTTCCGGCCTGCTACGCCGCTCGCCCCCAGCTGGGGCGAGCGGCAGCTGATGGGCCGCCTGAAGCAGTACGAAACGGCCGCCAGCACCCAGGCCTCGAAGTAACCACCGCCGCTGCCCGGCTGGCCTGCCCCAGCGCAGGAGCGGCCGGGCAGCGGCGTAGAACAGCATATCCGCGCTTATCTTGCCCTGCCCAATGCCCGCCGCCCACGCCGTTTTTGCTCCCGCCATGCCCGCCGACCGCTCCACCCAGATTCCCCCGGTACGCCGCTGGTCGCTCCAGAACCGGCGGCGCTGGCTGCGGCTGCTGCTGTCCGTGCTGGTTCTGTCGGTATTCACCAGCATCAGCACCTGCCCCCGGTGCTGGCAAGGCGACGGCGAGGCCATGCTGGTCAACTTCGTCATGAACTTTACCTACTCGATGGGCCTGTGGCTGAGCAACGGCTACTCTGTCGACTGGCTCGACGGCTACGTGTCGTGGCGGGAGGAGCCGATCCGGCGCCTGCTGCTCACCTTGCTCATTTCCATCGGCGGCTCGCTGCTGGTGGTGCTGCTCATCAACTTCGGCTTTCTGGTGCTCTACCTGGGCCGCCCGGTGGAGATACTGTGGTCGGCGGCTATCTGGCCGCGCTACGTGTTTCCGCTGTTCATGGCCATGCTGATTTCGCTGGTGCTGCACAGCCGTTCCTTCCTGCTGAGCTGGCGCGAGGCGCTGGTGAAAAACGAGCGGCTGCAGAAGGAAATGGCCCAGGCCGAGGCCGAAACCCTGCGCCAGCAGCTCGATCCGCACTTCATGTTCAACGCCCTGAACGCGCTGACCTCGCTGGTGGAAGAAGAGCCGAAAGTGGCCGTGCGCTTCATTCGCCAACTTTCGCTGGTGTACCGCTACGTGCTCGACGCCCGCGGCCGCGACGTGGTGCCGCTGCACGACGAGCTGGCCTTCGCCGAGTCCTACCTTTTCCTGCAGCGCATCCGCTACGGCGAGGCTCTGGCCGTGACCATGCCCGACGCCACCGCCGTACCCGCCGACGCCGTGGTGCCGCCGCTGAGCTTGCAGCTGCTCATCGAAAACGCCCTGAAGCACAACGTAGCCACCGCCAGCCAGCCCCTGCAATTGCGCATCGAGCTGGACGAAGCGGGCCGCCGCCTGCGCGTGGTGAACACGCTGCGCCCGCGCCGGGTAGCGCCGGGCGAGTCCACGTGTATCGGGCTGCCCAACCTGCAGGGCCGCTACCGCCACCTCACCGCCGAGCCGGTGCAGGTGGAGCGCGACGCCGCGGAGTTCAGCGTGACGCTGCCCGTGCTGGCGCTGAGTGGTGAGTTGGTGGGGTAGTGAAATGGTGAGCATCGTTCTATTTGCGCAAGCTGCGCGGCCCCGCACCTCCTAAATATCAACTCACCATTTCACCGCCCATGACCGCCTTTGTAGTTGAAGACGAGCCGCTGGCCGCCCGCCGCCTCACCGACCTGCTGCGCCGCCAGGAGCCGCCCGTGCAGGTGCTGGCCACCGCCGATTCGGTGGAGGCCGCCGTGACTCTGCTGCAAACGGCTGCCGCACCGCCCGACGTGCTCTTCCTCGACATTCACCTGGCCGATGGGCTGAGCTTCGAGCTGTTTGAGCGGGTGCAGGTGCGCTGCCCGGTCATCTTCACCACCGCCTACGACCAATATGCGCTGCGCGCTTTCAAGGTCAACAGCGTGGATTATTTGCTCAAGCCCATCGACGAGGAGGAACTGCAGGCGGCTCTGCGCAAGCTGCGCACCATGCGCGCCGCCGCGCCGGCTGCTGCCCCGCCCGCCTTCGATTCCGCGCTGCTGGCGCAGATGCTGCAGCAACTGCAGCCGCAGCAAAATCAGTACAAGAAGCAGTTTGTGGTGAAAGTGGGGGAGCACCTGAAAGTGGTGCCCGTGGAGCAGGTGAGTTATTTCTTCAGCCTGGAAAAAGCCACCTTCGTGCAGACGCGCGAAAACCGCCGCTTCGTGCTCGACCAAACACTGGAGCAGCTGGAGAAGCTGCTCGATCCGCAGCAATTTTTCCGCCTCAACCGCGCCTACCTCGTGCACCACGAGGCCATTCAGGACATTATTCACTACACCAACTCGCGCCTGAAAACCACCCTGCAGCCCGCCAGCCCCGAAGGCGACGTGCTCGTCAGCCGCGAGCGGGTACCGGCCTTCCGCGCCTGGCTGGACCGCTGAGCAGGCCTAATAGTGCCGGAGCACGAGCGGCCCCACCCGAAGGCATGCTGCCAACCCCCACGACAGGGGCGCGTACTGCCTGCAACAACTCCGTTGCTTATGCCCACGCCCGAACTCGTTGCCCTGCAGGATACGCTCACGCGTGCCGACTCGCCCGAAACTGTCCTGAACGAGGCGCTGGCCCTCATTGGCCCGCACGTGGGGGCCGACCGCTGCTTTCTGTACGTACGCGACCCGGCGCGGGGGCGCGGCCGCATTGCCCTGCTCTGGCGCCTCGACGAGGCCGTGCCCGATCCGCGCCACCCGTGGCAGGACGATACCGGCGCGCTGCCCACCGAAGACCCGCTGTTTCGGGCCGCCCTGGCCGCTGAGCCCACAGTGTATGTCGACGATGTGGACGCTGCCGGGCCGGAGGTGCTCAACCGCGACTTCGAGCGCCGCACCTTCGGGCACCGGGCGTTGGTGCATGCGCCCATCCTCGATGCGGACAGACAGCTCTGGGGTATTCTGCAGCCCTGCGTCTTTGGCCACCCGCACCACTGGACGGCCGGCCAGCGCGAGTACCTGGAAGCCGCCTTGCCGCTGCTGCTGCCGGTGGTACAGGCCTATATGCAAGGCCAGGCGGTGGAATAAGGCCCCGCTGCAAAAGTTTAGCTCTTTCTACACCGGCAGGCGCCTTCGCGAGGTAACTTGTGGAGTTGTTGCCGCCATGCAAGTTCGTATGCACCTTGCATTGGTCGGCAACATATTCCAGCCCCAAGCCTTCTGAGCCATGGCCAAGCACTTTACCGAATTAGAAGCCGCCCACCGGGCCTTTATCGAGCAGCAGAAAGTCTTCTTCGTGGGCACGGCCGCCCCGGAAGGCCGGGTCAACGTTTCGCCCAAAGGCCAGGACACGTTGCGGGTGCTCGACAGCCGGCGGGTGGCTTGGCTGAACCTGACGGGCAGTGGCAACGAAACGGCCGCCCACCTGCTCGAACAAAATCGCATGACGCTGATGTTTTGCGCTTTCGAGGGCAAGCCCAACATTCTGCGGCTGTACGGTACGGCGGTAATTTTTCATCCGCGCGACGCCGAATGGGCGGAGCTGATGGCGCTGTTTCCGCCGCTGCCCGGTGCCCGGCAAATCTTCGTCATGGACCTCGACCTGGTCACGACTTCCTGCGGCATGGCCGTTCCGCTGATGGATTTTCGGAGCGAGCGGGACGAGCTAAACCACTCCTTGGAAAAGAAGGGCCCGGCGAAGGTGCAGGAATACTGGGAGCAGCGCAATGCCCTGAGCCTGGACGGCAAACCCACCGGCATTTAGCCGCCATGCGGCCAGCCGCCGGTGCGGCACCCCATTAACTATTAATTCTGCGCCCCGCCGTCCAGCTCGCGCTGCAAGGCTTCGTAGAACAGGCCCACGTGGTAGCCGTCGGCCAGGCCGTGGTGCACGTGAATGCTCACCGGTAACAGCAGTTGCGCGCCCTGCCGGCGGTAGCGGCCCACCGAAATTTTGGGGATGCTGTCGGGGTGGGGGAAGTGGCGGGCGTGGCTGAGGCTGGTGAAGGCCACCCACGGCAGGGCCGAGAAGTGCACCACGTCGAGGCGGGCGGAGTCGCCGCCGAGGCGCAGGCCGGTGCTGGCGCGCACCGCGTCCATTTCCCGTTGCAGGCCCGGCCCGAAGTCCGCCAGCGAAGCCGTATAGGGCACGAAACTGAAGGCAAACGTATGGTCGGGGCGGGTGAGCGTAGCCGAGGCGTGCACCTCGTCGAAGCAGACTACCTGCCCGTCCTCCACGCGGTAGCGCAGGGCCTCCACCGCATTGGCGGCGCGCAGCACCGCGTGCAGGTACAGCTGAAAAAACGATACGTTCAGCGTCTTGGCCCGCTCGTAGGCGCGTGCCGCGTCGAGTTCGGCCACCAGCCCAAAAAATGGCTCGGCGAAGCCCGAAAAAAAGGCGAAATGCTCGCGCCGATTCCAGGTAGATAGGTCGAGTAAATGTTTCATGGGGCACAAAGTTCGGTAACTTTGCCGGGCTGCCGCTGCACTAATCCACGTCCGCGCAGCAGCTTTGCTCTTTGCTATGTCCCTTCCCAAGCTGGTGGCCTTCGATGCCGACGACACGCTGTGGCCCAATCAGCCGCACTACGACGCCGCCGAAGCCCGTCTCTACGAGTTACTTACCCATTACGCCGACGCCGCTACATTGGGCCAGCGCTTTTTTGAAGTGCAGCGCCACAACCTACCCCTGCTCGGCTACGGCGCCAAATCCTTTATGCTCTCGATGGTCGAGACGGTAATCCAGCTGACCGACGGAGCCGTGAGCGGCCGCGAAATCCAGCAGATTCTCGACCACGGCAAGCGCTTGCTGGACTTCCACATCGAGCCCTTGCCGCACGTAGTGGACGTGCTCAGCACGCTGCAGGCGCACGGCCTGCCGCTGATGCTGCTCACCAAGGGCGACCTGTTCGACCAGGAAAGCAAGCTGGCCCGTTCCGGCCTCGACGCCTACTTCGAGCACGTGGAAATCGTGAGCGAGAAAAACGAGGCCTCGTATCAGCGCATCCTCGCGCGCTACCAGGTGGCGCCGGCGGAGTTTGTCATGATCGGCAACTCCCTTAAGTCGGATATTCTGCCGGTGGCGCGGCTGGGGGCGCGGGCCGTGCACGTGCCCTACCACACCACCTGGATCATGGAAGAAGTGCCCGCCGAGCAACTGCAGGGCGTGGCCTTCGAGCAGGTGGCGTCGCTGGCCGAAGTCCCGGCCTTGCTGTGCTAACCAGAAACTCCTTTACGCCCCTCTTTCCGGGCGCCCCCACGCGGGGTTTATAGCTTTCTATGTCCCTATCTACCCCTCGCAAGCGGGCTTATTTCGCCAATCTGGACGGCCTGCGCGGTTTGTTTTTCATCTTAGTGTTCATTGCCCACGGCTGCAGCTACCAAGCGCCGGAGCTGGAAAAGCATTGGGTGAAGCCGCTCGTGCAATTTGGCTCGGTGCACAACCCGTCGCTGGTCATGGCCTTTTTCTTCGTGATGAGCAGCTTTATCATCACGTTGCTGCTGCTGCGCGAGCGGGCGCACACGGGCCGCATCGGCGTCGGGGCGTTTTACCTGCGCCGGCTGCTGCGCATCTGGCCGCTGTATTACGCGGTGCTGTTCGTGGGCTTCTGCGCGTTTCCCTGGCTGAGTCGTTTCGGCTCCCATCCGTACCAGGAAGCGGCGGCGCTGTGGCCCTACGTGTTGTTTCTGCAAAATATCGACCACTTGAGCCCCGCGCCCACCTTTTTCGGGCTCGGTCCGCTCTGGTCGCTGGCCATTGAGGAGCAGTTCTACCTAGTGTGGCCCGTGCTGCTGGCGCTGCTACCGGTGCGCGCCTACCTACCCGCCATGCTGGCCATCCTGGCCGCGTCGATTGGCTGGCAATGGGCGCACCCGGCCACTGGCTACCACACGTTTACGTGCACCTCCGATCTGGCCGTGGGGGGGCTGGCCGCCCTGGGCGTGTTCTACGCCGAGCAGGTGCGTCACCCGTGGGCCCGCCGCTGGCTGCTGGCTGTGCGGCAGCTGCCCCGCTGGGGCGTAGCGCTGCTCTGGATTGCGGCCGTTTACCTGTACCGCCACGGCCTGCAGGCCCTGCCCACGCTGCAGCCCCTGGAGCGTCCGCTCATCGACGCGGTGGCGGTGCTGGTGCTGCTGGAGCAGAACTACGGGCGGCACTCGCTCTTCAAGCTGGGCCGGCGCAAGATGCTGCGCCGCCTGGGGCAGCTGGCTTACGGCCTGTACCTGCTGCACGGTATTGCCATCGTGGCCATGTACGGGGTGTACCGCCTGTTCGGCCTACGCAAAGACGTTTGGGACATGATCTGGTGGATTCCCGTGTGGTCCTTCGGCCTGACCGTCGTTGCCGCTTACGTCAGCTTCTGGTACTTCGAGCTACCATTCCTGCGGCTGTACGGCAGGTTGATGCCCGCCGTGCTGCCCCCGCCGGTAGCTGCCGAGGAACCCACAAACGCTGCCGCGCCAGCAGCCGTGGCGTAGCGTCTGGGCCCGCCGGCAGCTCAGCCTTCCAGCCAGCTTTTGACGGCGGTGGCCTTCTCGCGACTCACGATGACCTCGTCGGCGGGGGCGGGCTGCAGGTCCAGCTTTAGCTTGCCGTTGAACCACGGGTGCAGGCGGTGCACGGCCGGTAGCTGGGCAATGAACTGGCGGTTGAGCCGGAAAAACTGCCGCCCGTCCAGCAACTGCTCCAGCTGCTCGAGGGTGTAGTCGACGAGGTAGCGCTGCCCGGCCAGCGTGACGAGCGTCACGGTTTCGTTGCGGCTCTGAAACCAGGCAATATCGGCAGCCTGCACGGGCAGCAGCTGCTCGCCTTGTCGCACCAGAAAGCGGGATTTGGGGGCCGCAGCCGCACCGGTCGGCACGTTGAGCAGGTTTTGCAGCCGTTGGGCCACCTCCGAGGCGGCCAGCGCCGGGCTGTGCCACTGGCGCAGCTTCTGCAGCGCGGTTTGCAGCTCGGCCAGCTTGATGGGCTTGAGCAGGTAGTCCACGCTGTGCGTTCTAAAAGCCTGCAGGGCGTACTGGTCGTAGGCGGTGGTGAAGATGACAGGCGTGGTCACCACCAGCTGGTCGAACACATCTAGGCTGATGCCGTCGGCGAGGTGAATATCGGCCAGGATAAGCTGCGGCTCGGGGTGGGTGCGCAGCCATTCCACGGCGCCGGCCACGGTATCGAGGTGGGCCACCACGGTAGCTTCGGGCGCCGCCTGGGCCAGCAGGCGCTGCAGACGCTCGGCGGCCGGGTATTCGTCTTCGAGGAGCAGGACGTTCATGGCAGGGGACGGACAAACACAGGGCAAAGACAATACGCCGGGCTGAAAGTAGCATCTTTGGACTCCACCCTTGGCTGTTGCACGTGTCACTTGAGGTATTAACTTTTCCGGGCTGGGGCAGCTCCGATTCTGAGCACTGGCAAACCCAGTGGGAGCAGCACTACGGCTACCGGCGCATCGTGCCCGGCAGCTGGGACGAGCCCGACCGCGCCGACTGGCTGCACACCCTGGAATGCGCTGTGGCTGCTGCAGGGCCGAACGTGGTGCTGGCCGCGCACAGCCTGGCATGCCTGGCCGTGGCGCACTGGGCCGGCGCCACCAGCCTGCGCGTGGCCGGCGCCCTGCTGGTCGCGCCGCCCGATGCCGACCGGCCCGACTTTCCGGCGGTGCTGCGGGGTTTTGGCCCGATGCCGCGCCGGCGGCTGCCGTTTCCGACCATGGTGGTCGGCAGCACCACCGACGAGTACATCAGCCTGGAGCGGGCCCGGCAGCTGGCGCAGGATTGGGGCAGCCGTTTCGTGAACATGGGGCCTCACGGTCACCTCAACTCAGCCTCCGGGCTCGGTCTGTGGCCCGAAGGCCACGCCCTGTTGCAAACGCTGACAAACCCAGCCCCTTCCTAGGTTGTGCCTGAAAAGTCGTTTTGGGCTTATTGAGCGTCTTGCTGAGCGGAGCATCTTTACTGCTTCGTTGCGCCTCACCCCCGGCCCCTCTCCGAAAAGGAGAGGGGGAGCCAGATGGAGCATGACCGTTTTCGAGTTTTCAGACACAGCTTGGCTAGCCCGCCGTCGGCACAGCAGCCGCAGCCCCGAGCAGCGGCAGGCGCACCGTAAACGTGGCCGGCTCGTCGTGAATCTGCACGGGCTGCCGCGCGGCCAGCAGGGCGTACCGCTCCCGGATGTTGCGCAGGCCCAGGCCGGTGCTCGGCCCGAGGCTGGTGGTGCGGGCGCGGCGCGGGTTCTGCACCGTCAGCCAGCCCTCCGCTGCCGTTACGCGCACCCGTAGCGGGTGCCGGCGCGAGGCTTCGTTGTGCTTGAGCGCGTTTTCGATCAGCAGCTGCACGCTCAGCGGGGCTACCTGCTCGTCGAGCAGCGCCCCGGGTACTTCCACGCTCACCTGCAGATTGTCGCGTAGGCGAGCTTTCTGCAGCGCCACATACGCCTCCACGAAGGCCAGTTCCTCGCGCAGCGGCACGGTGAGCCGCTCGCGGCTCAGCAGCACGTAGCGGTACACGTCGGCGAGCTGCTCCACAAATTGCTGGGCCGGGGCGTTGTCGGGCTCCACCAGGGCGGCCAGGGTGTTGAGCGAGTTGAAGAGAAAGTGCGGGTCGAGCTGCTGCTGCAGGGCCTGTAGCTCGGCCCGTTGGCTGGCGCTTTGCAGCTGCTCGGCCCGGCGCACGTTTTCGGCCCAGCGCAGAAAGAACATCCGGCTTTCGTACACCAGCATCACAATGCTGGTGGGCACTAGGTTGAACTTGATCTGCTCGGCCAGGTACCGCGGCGTGAACGAGAAATACTGCGGCAGAAACAGTTGCAGCAGCGCCACAATGGCGACGGTGGCCACGCTGGTATAGAGCAGGCAGGCTGGCACCAGCAGCCACAGCCGGCGCGAGGTGTGCTCCACCCGCGGAAAACGCTGCACCAGCAGCGCCCAAATGCTGCGCACGCCCAGCCACAGCACGGCCGTAAACAGGGCAGAAATGCCCCAGCTCACGACAAAATTCGCCACTGACTCCTGGTACCACCCATTCAGCAGCACAATCAGCAGGCTCAGCAGCGGAATGCCCAGCAGGCGTAGGCGACGGTCGTCCATGGCAAATGAGAAGTACTGAGGCTGACGTAGGGCGCCTGCGCCGGGGAGTGTGGCTGACAGAAGTCAGCTGCCGGGCCGAAGCAGCGCAAAATACGTCCACGCCAGAGTAATATAGGCTGCGGCCCGCAGCGGAAGGTAGGAGCATAGCGGCCGGACAATAAGGTGCCCCGCCAGCAACCAGGCCCCGAACCTACAGCAGCGGCAGGCCCTGCATGGCGTGCCAGTACAGCCAGGCCACAGCGGCTACGTACAGCGCCGCGAACAGGACCACGCCCAATGTCTGCACGGCGGCCCGGCGCGTGACGTAGCGCTCCAGCAGCCAGCCGACCAGCGGCAGCGCCTGCAAGGCGTGCAGACCCAGGAAGTGCGCGGCGCGCAGGTCGCCGTGGCGGGTGCTCCAGCCCAGCACGGGCAGGCCTGCACCCCCGTCGGCGGCGCCCACGGTGTGGGCCATGCGCCCGGCCATCACGCCGCCCACGGCGCTGCCCACCAGAAACAGAATCAGGCCCAGCCGGATGCCCCATACCCAGGCCGCCGAGCCAAAAGGCCGCCGGCGAAACACCAGCACAATGGCCCACACGATGGCGGCCGAATTGAGCATGATGAACACGCCCATGATCTGAAACAGCACAGCGTCGAAGACCGAATCGATGTTGAAGTGCGAGGTAGTGCCCCGGGCTGCCTGCAGCACGATGCAGGCCATTTCGACTACCAGCGACAGCGCCACCAGCCGGCCAATACGGCGGGCGCTGCGCTGGTCCTGGGCAGGCACGTCGGCCAGCAGCCAGGCCAGCGTCCAGAGGTAAATCAGCCCCGAGGCACTGAACTTCGCGGGCTTGATCCACACGTTCAGGCCCGTTACCACGCGGTCATCTACCAGCCACAGGGCCAGGGCCAGCACCAGCAACGCCACGTGCAGCCAACCGGTCCAGGCCAGCGCGGGCTGGCAGCCGTGAATGATGCGCAGCCAGGCCGGGCGCCAGCTAGCCAGGGCCTGAGGACGAGAAGGCAGGGTAAGGGTAAGAGCAGCAGTTTTCATAGTCGGCAAGGGTAGAAGAATAGATTCCGAAGTAGGAGCAGGTACTTAAGCCGGGATTGCCGGCGCGCCGGGCGCGGGCGTCGGCCGCAGCTGGCGCAGGGCAGCGTACAGCAGCAGCCCAATGGGCCCAACCAAGAACGTGAGCACCAGCGCGGGCAGCAGCAGAATGTGCGGCAGGCCGCGGCGTTCGGCGTCGCGCACTTCCCAGATGCCCACGCACAGATCGAAGCAGAGGTAGTGGGCCCAGCCGGCCGTGAGAGCCCACGGGTCACGAAACAGCGCGGCCACCTCGGCCAGGGAGCTGAAGCTGCCTTCGGTGGCGTGGGGACTGAGGTAGTGCACCACCAGCAGAGCGGCGTAGGTGGCGGCGAGCAGCAGGGGCCAGGCACCGCTGCGGATGAGGCGGCGCGTCAGCCCCCAGCGCGGGGCCACGGCCAGCAGCAGCCAGGCGGGCAGCACGGCCGTGTTGGCCAGCGAAAACACGAGTTCGGGCGTGAGCATCGGGGGTAGAAGTAAGGTTCGGCTCAAAACTACGCGGCGGGGCGGGGCAGCCGTAGCCCAAGCCGGGTGAACCGCCGGCAGGGGCGGGTGAACCGGGAGGCGGACCGGGTGAACCGCTGGCTGACCGAGGCGCTACAACTTCCTGCCCGGCACCGCGTAGCTTTGCGGCGTGAACTGCTTCGTCCGGAAAGCCTCCGTCTGCGTGGCGGCCGCTGCGCTGCTGCCCGTGGCCGCAGCCGCCCTGCCACCTCCCGATTCCAGCCTCGTGCGGCAGACGCACCGGCGCGTCGTGTTTCAGTTCGACCAGCGGTACTCCCTGCTGCAGGGCGCACTGGTGGGCATCAACGGCGTGAAGCTGGGCGTGGAGTGGCGCGGCCGCTTGCGCACGGGTGTGGGCTTGTACTTTCTCAGCAGCGCCGTGCCCACCCGCGAAACGCCGCCCGTCTTCGTGCCGCCCGGCGCCGAGGACAAGGTGCGCTTCCGCTACGCGGCGCTCTACGGCGAGTACGTGCTCATCGGCAACCCGCGCTGGGAGCTGAGCACGCCCGTGCAGGCCGGGGTGGGGCGCTACTACACCCGTTACCAGTACCCCGACGGCACGGTGTACCACTCGCCCCGCCGCACCATCTGGCTGATCGAGCCCACGGTGGGCGGGCACATGCGCGTGTTTCGCTGGGTGGGCATCGGGGGCGGGGTAGGGTACCGCCAGGCCCTGCTCACCGCCGATAAGCTCGAAGACGACATCAGCGGCGTGATTTTCTACGGCCGCGTCAAGCTCTTCCTCGGCGACCTGTACAAAGTAGTGCGGGGTCGCGAGCGGCTGTTTTCGCAGCGGGGCCTGCACCGCCGCGACTGGCCGGCCCGGTAGCCTGCGGGCCGTACGCCGGTCCGAAATGCGCAAATGTTGGCTACGACCCAGTTGACGGTGAATTCATAGAAAGCAAAAAACGGCCGCTCCTGACGTCAGGAGCGGCCGTTTTTGATCGGTGCCCGGGTACCTTAATCGGCGTACTGCAGCTGCAGCGCCTCGCCCACCTGCTCGGCCGGAATGGCAAAGCCGATGCCCTCGATGCCGCGCCCCACCAGCTTGGCGTTGACGATGCCTACCAGTTCGCCGGAGCGGGCCACCAGGGCGCCGCCGGAGTTGCCGGGGTTGATGCTCACATCGGTTTGCAGGATGGTGTGGCCCTCCACCTTGCGGCGGCCGCTGATGATGCCCTTGGTGATGGTCTGGCCCAGCTCCTTGTCGGCGGGCGTGCCGATGGCAAACACGTCGGTGCCCAGGTCGGCGGCGCCGGCCGTGGGCAGCAGGAAGGGCGTGAGGCCGTCCACGTCCACTTTCAGCAGCGCCAGGTCCATTTCGGGGTTGGTGCGCACCACTTTAGCTTTGGCCTCCAGCCCGTCGGGCAGGTTTACTTTCACTTCCTCCTGCTCGCCCACCACGTGGAAGTTGGTCACGATGTAGCCGTCAGCGGAGATGATGCAGCCGCTGCCGTGGCCGCCGGCGGTTTCCACCGTCACCACGCGGCGCGCGGCCGCCCCGATTTCGTTGCCGTTGGCGGCTGGCTTCAGCGCGGTGCGGTGCAGCACGATGGGCGCCTGCTTTTCCTCGGGGGCGTCGCCGGCCGGTTTGGCCAGGGCCGTGGTTACCTGCTTGCTACCCACGAAGGCATATAGCGCGTTTTCGAAGGCGTCTTCGAAGGCTGCCGAGCCGCCCTTCTCAAACTTGAGCGCGTCGCCGGTGGTCTTCTGCTCGAAGACGGTTTGGCGGTTGCGGTTCAGCAGCTTCCAGGTCACTTCCACCGAGCAGCGCGTTTCGTAGCGGGCCAGGGCCTCGTAGGGGCTGGAGGCGCGGACATCGAGGTGCACGGTGCGCATCTCGCCCTGCAGGGTGTAGCGCGTGTTGGCCCCGGTCGAAAACAGGCTCTTGGCTTCCGTGGCCGGCACGGCGTAGCCCAGGTCCTTAAGCGAGCTGTTCACGGTTTGCTTCAGGTGGTCCGAGTCCACGTCCAGCGACTTGCCGAAGTACAGCGTTTCGGTCTCGCCCTTGTGAACGGAGGCGGTGCCCATTTTGTCGCCGCCCTTGAGGTGCACGTTCAGCACCGTGCACTGCACCGTCTGGCTCCCGGCTACCTGGGTAGGCTTGCGCACCAGCTGCGCCCCGATGGTCTTCTTGTTCAGGCGCTTGTGCGAGCCGGTGGCCAGATCGATCAGATAGGGCGCAAACCCCAGAACCAGCCCCGTGCCGTGCAGGTCGATGTCGTTGGCCTGGGTGTAGAGGGGGGCGGCCAGGGCGCCCAGGCTGAGGTACACCGTGGAGTTCCACTTGTCGGGGTAGAGCATTTCCACGTGGTCCTTGTAGCCCTCGTGCTTCACGCGCACCTCCGAGTTCTTGTTGCGTCGCAGCCGGATCTTCACCTCGCCGGGGTTGCCGGCAATGGGGCGGGTCTTCACCTCCTTGTCGTTCACTAAAATGGTGCTGCCCGCCGGCTGGCCCACCACCTTCACCGTTTGCCACGGCGTGGAGAGAATGGTGGCGCAGCTGGGCAGCAACGTGGAGCTGATGAGCAGGCCGCTGATAACTAGGGTAGAGCGTTTTGTCATAGGGTAAACACAGGAGGAGAAGGACTGAATTGTCGGGATTAAGCCCGTAGGCAAAACCCGTCCAAGGTAAGCACAATTCGCAGGGCCGTGGTACTGAAAGCAGGCCGGGAGAAGGATTTTTTTGGGGCCAGCAAAAACATCGCCCCGGGCGGAGTCACCGGTTCCTGGCGAACCAATGGCCTCCGCCCGGGGCGGTCCGGGATGCGCCTGCGGGGCGCGGTAAAGAGGACCTTACGGCTTGGTAACGGTGACGCCCGTCGAGGAGCGCAGCCGGCGCATCACGTAGTAGCGGTCGGTGTCGTGCGCGGTGGTTTTGGTTGGGGTGGGGCGGTCGGGCTGGTACACCTGCACCAGTTCCCAGCCCAGGGAGCCCAGGTAGTTGAGGGCACTGATGGGCGTGGCAAATACCTGGAGCTTACCCACTTCCAGTTTCGATAGCTCGGGGCCGCCCAGCTTCTCGCGGCCGTAGCCAAAGTCGGCGTACACGTTGCTGCTGCCGGTCACGTGCACTTCGCAGTACTCATAGCGGCTGGCCTCGGGAGTGGACTGGGGCTGGGACCGGTTGTTCTGGGCCTGCGCACCGGCCGCTGCAGTTAGCAGAAAGAGGAATGCGAATAGCCAGGTTTGTAGCGTGCGGGTCATGGGGATGGAGAAGAAAAGGGGGAACGTGAAACGTAGCGAATAAACGCAAAAGCCCGCTATACGCTATCTGTAGGCCGGAAAGACGAGGTCTGGGCAGTGGCTTGTCGGGCGACTGGCACAGCGACTCAGTTACAAGTATGATGTGGCACAGGGCTTTAGCTCGTCAGTCGCAGCCGTACCGCACCGCGTCCAAAAACACACAAGCCGGCTGCGCGAGGCGCAGCCGGCTTGGGCAGGCAGACCACCGGGGCCCGCCACACGGAGTTAGTTGATGTACTTCAGGTGCAGCGCCTGCAGCACCTGCGGGGCCGGAATAGCAAAGCCCAGGCCTTCAATGCCGCGGCCCATCAGCTTGGCGTTGATGACGCCCAGCAGGTTGCCGGTGCGGTTCACCAGGGCCCCGCCCGAGTTGCCAGGGTTGATGCTCACGTCGGTCTGGATAAAGCTGCGGCCTTCCACCTTGCGCTGGGCGCTGATGATGCCCTTGGTCACGGTCTGGCCCAGGTCGCGGTCGGCGGGCGTGCCGATGGCAAACACGTCGGTGCCCAGGTCCACGCCGCCTTCTTCCACCAGGCGCAGCGGCTGCAGCGGCTTGCCGGCCTTCACCTTCAGCAGGGCCAGGTCCATGGTTTCGTTTACGCGTACGATGTCGGCCTTGAGGCTGTCACCGCTCTGCAGCACCACGCGCACTTCGTTGGCCCCGTCCACCACGTGGAAGTTGGTCACGATGTAGCCGTCGGCCGAGAGGATGCAGCCGCTGCCGTGCCCATCGGTGGTTTCCACCGTCACCACGCCCTTGGCCGCGCGGCTGATGTCGTTGCTTTCCTGCGTGCTCGTCACGGGGCGGGCCAGGCTGATTTCCTTTTCCTCCTCCGTGTCCACCGTCGTTTTCGGGGCCGATTTGCTCAGCAGCTCGTAGGGCTTCTTGTTGTAGAGGAAGGCGTAGAACGCGTTTTCAAAGGAGTCTTCGAAAGCCGCCGAGCCGCCCTTCTCAAACTTGTCGGCGTTGCCCGTGGTCTTTTGCTCGAATACGACCTCCTTTTTGCGGTTGAGCAGCTTCCAGTTGACGGTGGTTTCGCAGCGGGTAAAGTACTTGGCGTACGCCTCGTAGCGGTGCGTGGCCACCACGTCGTAGCGGATGTTCTGCAGCTCGCCCACCACGGTGTACTTCGCCGAGGTGCCGGCCGAAAATAGGCTCTTGGCTTCCGTATCGGGCACCGAGAAGCCAGCTTCCTTCAGGGCGCTGTTCACGTTTTCCTTCAGGTGGTTGGCGTCGGTGTCCAGCGACTTGCCGTAGTACAGGATTTCCTCCGGGCTGTTCTTGACGTAGAAGTTGCCCAGTTTGTCGCCGCCCTTGAAGCGCACCGTCACGCCGCTGCATGCCACGGGCAGGCTGCCGTCAATCTTGTTCGGCAGCTTGATCATCGGGGCGTTGACCTCGCTCTTGTTGAGGCGGTACACCGCGCCGGTGCCCATGTCCACCAGGTACGGAATCAGCAGGGTCGGAATGCTGGCAATTAGGTCGAGGATGGCCAACGGGTTGGTCTTATCCGGGTACAGAATTTCCGTGTGGTCCTTGTAGCCCTCGGCCTTCAGCGTGATTTCCGAGGTCTTCTTGCGCGACAGGCGCACCCTCGGCGGCGTGGTGTTGCTGTTCTTGGCCGGCGTGCTGTTGACGTAGACTACTGTGCCCGCCGGCGCGCCCGTGATGTGCACCGTTTGCTTGGGTGTGGAAATGATGGTGGCGCAGCTTTGCAGCAGCATCGAGCTGATCAGCAGGCTGCCCACCGCTGGGGTAAAAAGTTTTTTCATGCAGACTGGAAAGGGTGGTAAAAGAAGCAGCCGACAGAAGTCAAAATGAATAAAAATGAGCCCCGAACGGACTGGTGTAATCAGGGTAAAGTAACCGCTAAATTCTTGAATAATTCTATACTGCTAGATAAAATTAAATAACGTGTTTGTCCGCTCTGGTCGGCGGGCTAAAGTCGTTTCTGCATCCGCACAGTTCGGCAACGCGGCCAGAATCGAAGCCAGTCCGCGGCTTGGCTACTGACTGATTAGCAGTAAGGTGCGTGGCGGTTCGACAAGGCCAATGAATTGACGGTAGCCGCCAGCGCACAGGCTGAGGCCCAAACGATGGCGGCTAACGATAAGCGAAATTGGGCTTCTGTTGGGTAAGCGCGTTACCCTTGATTGGCCTCATCAGCTGCGGCCAGCCCGGCGGCGTGCAGCGTGCGGCGGCGGTCCAGCTTGCCGCTGGCCGTTTGGGCAAATTGCGCCGCGTAGTGCACCGCGCGCGGCACTTCGTAGCGGCCCAGCCGTTCGCGCAGCAGCGCCAGGACCTCCGCTTCGGCTGCTTCCGGCAGCGGTTCGCCTTCGACTACGGCCGTTACCTGCTGGCCCAGCCGCTCGTCGGGCAGGCCCGTGACGAAGGCGCGGCGGCCCAGGTGACCCAATTCGGCCAGCGTCACTTCCAGTACCTGCTCTACTTTCTCGGCCGGCACTTTCACCCCGCCCGAGTTGATGACGAAATCGGCGCGGCCCAGCCATTCGAACAGGTGGTGGTCGTGCTCGGCGAAGCGCACCAGGTCGTTGGTCTGGATCAGCTCCTGGCTGGTCACGTCGCCGCGGATGGCGAGGCAGCCGCGCGCGTCCTGCTCCACGTGCAGGCCGGGCAGCACGCGGTAGTAGGCGGAGGCGTCGGGGCCGTTGAGGCGGCGCAGGGCAATGTGGGAGCAGGTTTCCGTCATGCCGTAGGTGTGGTAGAGCGGCACCCGCAGGCCTTGGGCCAGCTGCGTGAGCGAATAATCCACGGCCGCCCCCCCGATGAGAATGGCCTGCATGCGTTCCAGCTGGGGAGCGTGGCCATGCTCCAGCACCGTGCGCAGCTGCAGCGGCACGAAGGAGCCGAAGTCGAACTCCGCATCCTCCGGCACCCAGGCAAACGGATCGGCCACGGGCTCGGTAATGGTCAGGTGAAGGCCGTGTTCAAAGGCGCGCACCAGCATCATCAGCCCGCCGATAAACTCGCAGTTCAGGCACACGAGCATGCGCTGGCCCAGCCCCAGGCCCAGGTGGCTCATGGTCCGCTGGGCACTGGCTACGAGCTGGCTGCGGCGCAGGGTAATGGGCTGCGGTGTGCCCGTGGAGCCGGAGGTGGTAAGCACAAACTCCTGCACGCCGTTGAGCCATTGCCGGCAAAAATCCAGGATGCGGGCCTCGTAGCCGTTGATGTCGGCGCCGGCATGACCGGGGTACTCCTGAATGTCGGCGTAGCGGTAGCGGCGGCCGTTGAGCAGCAAGGAATCGGGGGCGGTGGTAGCGGGCATGAGCAGGAGTAGACCGGAGGAAAGTCGTATGCTGATACCGGTCGGGGCAAAGAAAGGATGCAGCGCGTAAAGCCAGAGCCATGGCCCGCCCACTAGAAAGTGGTGGCTTGGCGATGTTGTTGTATTGGTTTGTATTGTGAGTGAGTGGACGCTTACCGGTAAATTCCGTATCTTACGGATAGCTGTACCAACTTTCTTACTGCCATGAACACGTTCGTCCGCCCCGCCAAGACCTCGGTCCAGACCCAGCCGCAGGCAGCTACTACTTCGGCTCAGCTGCCGGAATACCCGTATGCGGCTGCCACGCCCGCACCGCAGCCCGCGCGGCCTCTGCCCGACGAGGAAGACGAAAAGGACGCTCAAACCAAGCGTGATTTTTACGCCTGGTGCTCCGGCTGCGAGGGCTTCGGCTCTATTTTCTAGCCCAGTGCTGCGAGAGCAGCCAGCGCTGGTACCGGTGCTGGGTGGGCCAGCTGAGCGTCGTCAGGCCAAGCAGCAGCAGCACGTAATAGCACAAATGAATAGGGTCGCCGGTGGTTTGGTAAAACAGCAGCGGCGGCAAGCCCAGCAAGCCCAGCAGGCTGTTGTACAGCAGCTGGCGGCTGCGGTATACCCGGCGGTTTTCGCGGATGGGCCGGCGCAGATCGGGCCGCATGTACCGTGAAAGAGTGTAAAGGCTGCTGCCCACCATCAAAACCAGCAGGAAAGCCAGCAATATATACGGCCCCAGCGCCGGCGCGGCCCCTCCCGGGCCGGGCACCGCCCGCAGCCCACGGCCCGTCCAGAGCACGAGTGCCGCCATAAGTGTCCCCTGTACGGTATAGTGCACCGCGTGGAAAAACTGCGTCAGGCGAATAGGCGCCATAGGAGCACGGATGGAGCTAGGTTGGGACTTGTGAGATACGAAATGCCCAGGCAAAGGTCAAGCCCTACGGCAACTGGAACGGACAATGCTATAAGTGATTAAACGCTACCTATAGCTCCGGCGCAGGGTAGCTGCCCGGCATCAAGGCGCATAAAAACGGCCCGGTACGCACGAGGCGAACCGGGCCGTTTTTATGCGCCTTCGGAGGCTACTGCACCAGCAGCTTGAGCTTCTGCACATGGGTGCGCAACTGCACCGTCAGCACGTACACGCCGCGCCGCAAATTGCCGGGCAGGGGGTAGGCCAGCGGGCGGTTGGCCACAAATTCCACGGGCAGGCTGCTGCCGATGGGCTGGCCCTGGGCGTCGCGCAGCTGCAGCTCGGCCGGACCTTCGTAGCCCGTTACCGTGAGCTGGGCCTGCTGCCCAGCCTCCACCGGGTTGGTGATTTTGACCACCGGCTGCTCTGCCAAGGATTTTTTATCGGAACTGCTCAGGTCAGTAGTGCGGGCCACGGCAGGAGCAGACCACGTGGTAGACTGGGTCGAGACGCGCAGGGTGTAGGCCGAGGCACTGGTGTTGCCGTTGTAGCCGTACACTTTCACGTAGTAAGTGGCCGCCGGCGCGCCGTTGTACACGACGGTTTCGGCCGTGGTGCCCGGCTGCGTCGAGGAGTAGAGCAGCGTGCCGCTGGCATTATACAGCTCCAGGTCGTAGTCGACGGGCACGTTGGTCAGCGTCACCTTCAGGTTGTTGTTGGTCGTGGAGCTCGTGAACTTGTACCAGTCCACGTCGCCGGCGGGGCACACGTAGGCGGTGTTGTTCACGTTCACGCCGATGGCCGGCGCGGCGGCCAGGGTTTCGTTGGCTTCGTAGCTGTCGGTGGGGCAGGCGGTGGTGCTGCCACCGGTGGAGGTCCAGCGGGCCGTAAAGCCCGGGCGCGTGGTAGCGCAGTCGCTGCGGAACTCCAGAAACATCTTGCCCGACGAAGCCGTGAGCGTGGCCGGCAGCGAGGTGCCGGAAAACTTGCCGAGCAGCGGGGCGCGGTTGTTCGCGCCGTTGAACACCAGCAGGTGGTCGTAGCCACTCTCTACGTCGAAGCTGCTGAAGCTCAGCGTCACGCTGGTCGCGCCCGTGGGGGCTATAAGCTGGCACTGGCGCGCGTCGTCCGCGTAGTTGGCGGCGCTGCCGCCCGGGTCGTACACGTTGCCCGAAGCCGCCGTCAGCGTGCTCACCGTCGGGTTGTTGTTCACCAAGGTGTAGAAGTACTCCCAGTTCCAGTTCACGCCCGGGTCGGTATGCGTCTGGTTGGGGTAGTGTTGGTGGCCTTTGATCTTGACGCAGGCGCCAGTGCTGTAGGTGCCGGTGGTAGCTGCGCCGTAGAACGTGCGCAACCCATTGATGCCGTAGCCACTGCCCACAATATCGCGTGCCAGCGCCGCCGAGCTTGTGTACATGGCCGTGGTGTACCACGAGGCGTCGTCCACGTAGCCCTCGTGCTCCGTGCCGATGGTGTAGGGGTTTTCCGAGCCGATGTGCCAGGCTTTGTTGGCTTCGCTGACCATCTGTGTCACCTGCCCGTCGCTGGAGCGGATGACGTAGTGGGCCGATACCTGCGCCGAGCAGTTCTTGAACCACGAAAGCGTGCCCGCGTAGGAGCCCTGCGTGGTGTGAACGGCGTAGTGGGTTACGGCCGTGCCGCTGCGCGAGCTGTAGTTGCAGGTGGTCAGGTCAGTATTGGCCGGGCCGTAGTCCGTCGAGGCCGTGCGTGCGGCTGTGGAGCTAGCCGGGTCGTAGCGCTGGCCGTCGGCTTCCACGCTTCTATCGGATACCTGCGTGGTGCTGGCGCTCAAAATGCGGTAGTTGGCGCTGAAGATGGCCGGCAAATAGAGGTGGTAATCCGGGAAGCGGTAACGCTGCTGGTTTTCCGCCTTGGTCAGGAAGGTGAGCACGCTGTACAAATGCGAGTCCAGGGCGTAGCTGTTCACCGCGTCCTTTTCCAGGGGCAGCTCGCTCAGCGCGATGAGCACCGGCAGGTGCTTGCCAGGGTTATCAGCCGTGAGCTGTTGTTGCTCGGCCAGCTTGGCATAGGCAGCGGCATAGGCCAGAATATTAGCGCCGGGCTCCTGCTGAATGCGCGTGACGCTGATGCCCGAAAGCTGCGCCACTACTTTCAGGTTCTCGCGGAAATAATCTTTGCCATCGGCGAACAGGCCCATCACCCCCACTGGCAGCGGCATACCAGTGCAGCTCGTCGGCTCTGCCGGACCAATGTGGCGGATGTGGGTTTGGGTGTAGGCCACAGCCTCCAGCATGCCCCGCGGAATGATTGGGTACTGCCGGTACGCCGCGGCAAAGTCGGCAGCGTAGGGCACTTCCGCCTCAAGGGTTTGGTAGGGCGCAGTTTGGGCGTGCGCGGCCATGGGCAGGCCCAGCAGGCCTGCCCAGAGCAGTAAAGTTGTTTTCATAAAACGAACGGTGGTTAGGTGCTTTGGTATCGGTAAAGTAATGTTATTCTGGTATTGTCAATAACATATTCGGTTATATTTTGTAAAATTTTTAAAGCCTTTCGGAGTTGGGCGTTAGCTGTAAAGATCGATCCTATGATAGGGTAGGGGGACAAACCTTCAGGTCATCCATACCCCTGCGCGGAACGTGTAAGGGGGCTTAACAATGTGTATGATCATGGGTGAATTTAATATTGATTAAGTGCAAATATTACTGCGCTTGCGAAGTCCCTGATTTATTGAGTTGACTGGCTGATTGTCTGATTAGTTGGATGCAATAATGAAGCGTTTATAATTCGTCAGGAATAAACACTTCCTTAAAAGATAAACCACTGATTTTAGGCTTACCAGCTTGTTGTTACCTACTTTTTTGCTCAGCTTAAGGGCCGCTTAGCTCCTACTTTTCCCATAGTTCCTGATATGCGCCTTTTTATTCTTGCCCTGCCCTTGTTGCTAGCACTGCCTGTTGCGGCCCAGCACGGCGGAAGTCCAAAAACCAAAGCAGTGCCGGCTGCCAAGCCGGTAACGGTACCAGCGCCGGTGGCGCACTCGCCGCAGGTGCTGGATCAGCAGTACGGCTTCCGCGGGGTGAAGCTGGAGGCCGACAGCACCAGCCTGAGCGCTCTGGCCTTTGAGCGCCGCGACAACGACTTGTTTTATTACCATCGCGACACCGATAGCCTGACGTGGGCCAAGGCGGCTGTATCCGGCCCGAGCTACGCGTTTTACCGCGGTAAGCTGCTGAGCCTGTCCTTTACCACCAAGGGCGCCGCCAACAGCCACGCCGTGCTGGCCCGCCTGCAGGACCTCTACGGCCCGGGCGAGCAGAAAGGCACGCAGCAGCGGTTTACCTGGCGCGGCGAGCGGACCCTACTACGCTACGAAGAAAGCTCCACCAGCAACAACGCCGTCGTTACCCTTACCTCTTTGCCGCTGACCATTCGCCGGCAGCAGGACGTGAGCGGCGTCATCGAGCAAACAGCTGCCAACCGTTAAGCTAAGTTTGCTCTGCACAGTACATGAAAAAAGCCCCGTTGCAGGAGCTTTTTTCATGCAGATACTCAGCGCCGACACCGCGCATTAGAGCAGCGCGTAGTGCGAGGCGACGGCCGCCTGACCAGAATAGATTGCAGGCCATTGGCCCGAAGCAGCCGCCCGAGCACCCGCCGCGCGTCGGCCTGCCCGATGAGGATGTTGGCCAGATCGAGGTTGGCAACGAATACACCGTGTGCCGTCAGGCTGGCCGATGCCATTTCGATTACCCGCAGCTTGTCGCCGAGGTAATGCAGGCCGTGCAAACAGGTTATCAGGTCGAATTACCGGGGCGCGGTCCAGTCGACCACGGAGGCCACTTCGAAGGTGAGGCCGCTCACCACCGGCGGAACAGGCGCAAACGCATCGACTAAATCCACGCCGTGCAGGATGAACGACCCGGGCGCACCGAGGCGCTGGAAGTGCTCGGCCGTTTGCCGCAGGGCGTTGCCCGCGCCGCAGCACAGATCCAGCCAGGCCGCCTGGCCGAACTGCCGGAGCAGCGCGCCGAGGTAACTTTCCGGGGCCAGCTTCAGGGCTTGTGCGTAGCGGTTGGCGCCGCGCAGGCGGTTCATGGCCGAGTTGGCTACCACCGGCGACCAAATCAGCTGCTCTTCGCTGAGTAACGCCATCGGTTAAGCCGTAGGCGCATCGTCGGCCGCCGTGCGTGCGGCCTGCCGCTGCAGGCGTTTCTGCCGCCACGGCGCGTCGATTTCCCAGTCGCCGGCCATAATGCAGCCGTAGGGCAGGATTTCGTCAACGACTTCGCCGAGGCCGAAGTGCTGCATTTGCGCCTTCACCGCGCGGGCATCCTTGTAGGCGCTCGGCAGCTCGGAAATATCGATGTGGTTGGAGAAGAAGCGCACATCAAGGCCGGCCGTTTCTTCGGCGAACAGCTGCTCGATGGTTTTGTGGGCCTGCAGGCGCTTGTGGGCCGAGCGGCTGATGTTGCGGCCTGCCCCGTGCGGGGCAAATCCCAGGTTGGTTTCCGTGGTCTGGCCGCGCACCACAAGCACCGGCTCGCGCATGTTCAGGGGAATCAGCCGCAGACCATCTTGGCTATCGGGCACAAATTTATCGTCGAGCGGCGTGGCGCCTTTGGCGTGATAAAACAGGTCCTGGTCCTTGAAGACGAAGTTGTGCTCGTTCCAGAAGCGGTTCAGCACCTCAGCCCGCAGCCCGGCTGCCGTTGCGTCGTGCAGGGTGCTGTGGTTGAGCTTGGTCCACGTGCGCACGATCTGCAAGGCCTCCCAGTAAGCGCGGCCCTCGTCGGTGTCGTAGGGAATCCAGGCGTTTTTGGCCAGGGTAGTGGGGGCAATATCCTTGCGGAAGGCTTCGGCTACCTTCATGCCCTGCGAGTATAGGTGGGCGCCCAGGCCGCGGCTGCCGTGGTGCGTCACCATGATGGTTTCGCCGGTGTTGCGCGAGCGGCCTACGTACAGGAAGTGGTTGCCGTCGCCCTGGGTGGCAAGGTGGAACCGGGCGAAGTTGCGGCTGCGCTCGTCGTTGAGGAAGCGGTTCTGGCGCAGCTGCTCTTCCAACTCCCGCGGCAGGTCCGAAAACTCCGGTCGGCCGCCCCCGCCAAAGTGCGTGACGGCATGGGCCGTGTCGAGCACCTTTTTCGGGTCGAGGTGGCCGAAGTTGGTCATCATCACCGAGCAGCAGATATCCGCGCTGTGCATGGCCGGGTGGATGGCGTTGCGGGCCACGGCCACGCCACCCACCGGAATCTGCCCGATGGCGCCGGTGGGGCAGGCATCTGGCATGATGGTGCCGCCCACCAGCGTCGGCGTCTTCATCAGCTCCTGCATGGTCAGCAGCACCTGTTCCACGTTGGCCGCTTCCGCCGGCGTATCGGCCTGAATGTTCTGGTGAAAGGGGAGGGGCGCCTCGTGCGGGTACACCACGCGCGGGCTGACGGTTTGCAGGTATTCTGCCAGAGCGGGGCCGCTGAGTTCGTAGCGGTTGGCGTGCTCCAGGGCTTCCTTAAACCACTTGGAGGGACGGTAGCCCAGGTTAATAAAATCCTGACCGGTAATCATAGCAAAAAGTCGATGGGAAGAGCCCGAAGCTACGGCAAACTGAGCAGACCGTGGGCGCCGTAAACGCCGCTGGCGCGAAGCTGTGGCTACCTGACGTCCCGCGGTTTTCAGCACACTCGGGTAGGTGCTGCTAGGGGCGAATAGGCGGCGAGGCGAAAGGTGCTGATTAGACCCAGAGCATGCCCCGAAATCCTCGGGCAGCGTAATAAGAAGCGGCCCCGTTGTGATAAACGAAGACCCGCCCGTAGCGCAAGTCCGCGTAAAGCGCCCCGCCGAGCTGGCGGATATCAGCAGGCGTGCTCAGCCAGCTCGACGTTTTTTGGTCGAACCGCCCCAGCTTTTGCAGCTGCCGGTATTGCTCTTCCGTCAGCAATTCGATGCCCATGGCGGCGGCCATGTCGAGCGCGTTGGCGGCGGGTTTGTGCTCTTTCCTGGATTCCTGCGCTGCGCGGTCGTAGCACGTGCTCCGGCGGCCGGTGGGGCTTTCCGCCGCGCAATCCACAAACTGATACGCGTCCGTCTTATCGTCGTAGCCCACCACATCCGGTTCGCCGCCGGTCTGCTCCATGGCGTGGAGCGCCGCCAGCTTTTCCAGATTGCGCTCCAGCTTGCCTTGAATGGGTGCCCACGCAAGCCCTGGGTGGCGGCTCGGATGGTGCTCAAAGCGGGCTTGCAAAGTGCGGAGTAGTTCTTCGCGTTGCTCCGACGATAACGCCTGGTTTGCTGTGCTCATATGGGAAAGCGGGTAGTAGGAATCAGCTGGAGAAAAGCAGGTACTTGGCGCAGCCGACAGCCTGCCTCGCCTCAGCCGGGAGCTAACAACGGCAATCCGCTTTGGGTATGCAAGAGTGCAGCGTCAGGCACAGGTAACCCAACACAGCCGTCAGCTTACAGCGGTACATAAAAAAACGTCCTGCAAGGCTGCCAAAACAGCCCTGCAGGACGCGCTGGGGTTACCAGAGTCGCCAAGCGGCCGGAGCCGCTACGGAAACTTCGGGAACTTGTCGAAATCCGGCTTGCGCTTCTCGATGAAGGCGTTTTTGCCCTCTTTGGCTTCTTCGGAGAGGTAGTAGAGCAGGGTGGCGTTGCCGGCCAGCTCCTGAATACCAGCTTGGCCGTCTAGTTCGGCGTTGAAGGACGACTTGAGCATGCGCAGGGCCAACGGGCTTTTCTCCAGGATCTTGTGGCACCACTGCAAGGTGGTTTCTTCCAGCTGCTCCAGCGGCACCACTTTGTTGACCAGGCCCATGTCGAGGGCTTCCTGGGCGTCGTACTGGTCGCAGAGGTACCAGATTTCGCGGGCTTTCTTTTGGCCCACGATGCGCGCCAGGTACGAAGCGCCGAAGCCGCCGTCGAACGAACCCACTTTCGGGCCGGTCTGGCCGAAACGGGCATTTTCAGCCGCAATGGTCAGGTCGCACACCACGTGCAGCACGTGGCCGCCCCCGATGGCCCAGCCGGCCACCATGGCAATGACGGGCTTGGGGATGGAACGGATGAGCTTTTGCAGGTCGAGCACGTTCAGGCGCGGCACCGTGTCGTCGCCCACGTAGCCGCCGTGGCCGCGCACGCTCTGGTCGCCGCCCGAGCAGAAGGCGCGCCCGCCCTCGCCGGTCAGAATCACCACGCCGATATCGGTCCGGTCGCGGCAGATGTGCATGGCCTCAATCATTTCCTGCACCGTGAGGGGGGTGAAGGCGTTGTGGACCTGCGGGCGGTTGATGGAGATTTTGGCAATGCCCTCGTGGAAGGAAAACAGAATTTCCTTGAATTCCTTGATGGGCGTCCAGTTGACTTGCTGGGACATGGGAGTGGGAAAAGGCCGTCATTCCGAGCTTGGCGAGGAATCTCGCGGGCTGATGTCAGGTAGTAAACTCAAGACAAGAATTACTATCCGGCGAGATGCTTCGGCTGCGCCTCTGCATGACGGGCAATGGGTTGAACGATTAGAAAAAAGACGTGCGCACGGCGGCGCGGTATTGTTCGAAGAAGGCGGCGTTGCTGGCCGAGTCGGTGGTGATTTCCAGCACGGCGGCGTTGCCCTTGCTGCTCGGTGCAAAGAAAACCGGCAGCACCTTATCTAGTTCGGCAAACGAGGTGGCAATGAAGTAGCGCAAGCCAAAATCCCGCGCCGTGTTTTCGGCCGTCAGGGCCTGCCGCGTCTCAAAGAACTCCTCCAGTTCGGGCTGCTGCCGCGGCCCGTCGATCAGCCGGAAGATGCCGCCCGCGTGGTTGTTGATGAGAATAACGCGCAGGTTGGGCGTGGGGTAGTTGTGCCAAAAACCGTTGCGGTCATAGAAGAAGGCCACGTCGCCGGTGAGCAGCACCACGGGGCGCTCGGGCTGGGCCAGTGCCGCGCCTACTGCGGTAGAGTTGCAGCCATCGATGCCACTGGTGCCGCGGTTGGCGAAGACCTCGACGGTGCTGCCAGCCGGTAGGCCCAGGATGTTGGCGTAGCGCACGGCCATGCTGTTGGCCAGGTGCAGCGCGGCGCCGTTGGGCACCAGCTGCAGGGCGCGGTAAATGGCCGTAAACTCGTTGAACGGCTGGTTGGGCTGCGTAATGAACTCGCGCAGGAAATCCGTGGCCCAGCCGTTGGCCCGCTGCCAGGGCGTGGTGTAAGCGTCTTTGGGAGCCGCCGCCTCGCCGCGGGCTGAGCCGGGACCTTGCCAGGTCAGGCGGGTGTTGGCTGCTGGCGTTGTGCCGGGAGGAGGATTTGAGCCGGGGGCTTGAGCAGCTGTAGTCGCGCCAGGAATCGAACCTGGATCAAGAGCTTCGGGGACTAGTATACTCTCGAAAAATGCCGCCGGCTCCATGCGAATGATGCGCGTGAGCGAGCGGAACGTATCGGCCACCGGGCCGGCGGGCTGCACGTGCCAGTGCTGCTGCGGCGCGAAGTCGCGGAGGTAATTTTTCAGTGCCTTCGATATCAACGACTGGCCGTAGGTGATGAGCAGCTCCGGCCGCAAGGCTTCCCGCAGACCCTGCTCGGGCACTGCCATGAACACGTCCTGCTTGCCCAGCGGCGCAGTGCGCACGTCGAAGTCAGGCCCGACGGGCTGGTGCACGTTGGCAATCAGGTCGCCGACCACCGGAATCTGGTACGCCGTGGCCAGCCGGCGCAGGGCCAGCAGCAGCGGCTCGTCGGTGGGGTGCTGCCCGGCCACGATGAGCACGCGCTTGGTCTGCCCCAGCTGTCGGCGCAGCACGTTCAGCTCGCCCGCGGGCAGCTGCGGCACGCCGGCCACCTCGCGGCTGATCTTGACCGACTCGTATTGAATTTCCTCGCCGGCTTTGGGGTAAAACGGCTCCCGCAGGGGCACATTTACCTGCACTGGTCCGGCCGGAAACTCCTGCGCGATGTTGATGGCCTCATTGACCAGGCGCGTGGCCTGCCATCGGGCGTCGGCGTGCGTAAAGTCTACCGGCAGCTCGAAGGCCGCCTTGGCGTGGCGCCCGTACAGATTGGTCTGGCGGATGGTCTGGCCGTCGAGCTGGTCAATCCACTCCGGCGGGCGGTCGGCGGTGAATACCACCAGCGGAATCTGCTGGAAAAACGCCTCCGCCACCGCAGGAGCGTAGTTCACCCCCGCCGTGCCGGAGGTGCATACCAGCGCTACAGGCCGCCGCTGCGCCTGCGCCAGGCCCAAGCCAATAAAGGCCGCGGCGCGCTCATCGGGCACTACGCGCACGCGCAGCTCGGGGTGGCGGGCAAAGGCAATGGTAAGCGGCGCCGACCGCGACCCGGGCGACAAAACCACATCGGTGATGCCGTGCTGGGCGCAGATTTCGGGAATGTTGTGGATGGGCTGAAGCGTGGCCAAGGGCAGGAGCGAGGTAAGGCGCGGCAAAGGTAAACCGCGCAGCCAACTGATTCCGCTGCTTACGCGGAATCCAACGAAAGCGGACAGCTGTATAAGCGTAGCCGCTACTCGTCCAGCACCGAGCCCACCGTGCGCAGCTTCATTTCCGTTTCCTGCCACTCCTTCGCCGGGTCCGATTCCGTAGTGAGGCCGGTGCCGGCGTACAGAATAGCTTCAGTGGGGCGCAGCTGCATGCAGCGCAGGTTCACGAACAGGCGCGAGGTGCCGGGCGCGGGCAGGTTCACGGGCCCCAGGAAGCCGCTGTAGTAAGTTCGGTCGTAGCCTTCGTGGCGCTGCAGGAAGCCCAGGGCTGCCTCGCGGGGCATGCCGCCCACGGCCGAGGTCGGGTGCAGCAGCCGCAGCATGTCGGTGGCGAAAGTAGGGGAGGTGACGCGCTTCAGATCCACCCGAAACTCCGTGCGCAGGTGCAGCAGGTTGCCCGCCTGCACGGTTTTGGGCCCGGTTTCGTCGTAGTCGCGGATGCGCAGCTGCTTGAAGCAACCCACCACGTAGCGTCCCACCATGGCCTGTTCCTCGATGTCTTTCTGCCGCCACATCGCCGAGTTGGCGGTGATATCCGGCGTGAGCGGCTGCGTGCCAGCCAGGGCCATGGTCCGAAACTCCGCCCCATCGGTTTCCACCAGCACTTCGGGCGTGGCGCCCAACCACGTACCGGCCTGCGGCGCACTGACCAGGCTCACAAACGCGCGCGGATGCTGTCGGCACAGCTCGTCGAAAGCTTTCAGGGTATCGAAGCCTGCCGGCAACGGACGCAGCGCGGCCCGGCTCGATACTACTTTGGTCATCTGCCCGGCCCGGATGGCGCCCACGGCCTGGGCCACCAGCGTTTCGTAGCCGCCGCGGTCGGTGGTAGCCGGCAGCGGTTGCGGGCTCACGTGCCATGCCAGTTGTTCGGGCTCCGTGGTTTCGTGGATGACGCGCTGCACGGCCGCTACTGCTTCCACCGGCAGCGCGTGCGAGAGACTCAGCTGCTGGCCAGCCGAGAAATCCAGCACCACGTCGGCGGGCAGCAGCATGGCCTCGGCCGTGTCGCCGTCCTGGAAGGGGTAAAAGGCAAAGCCGGCCGGGGCCGTGGGCTCCAGCGACGGCGGTAAACCCGACAGGTGCAGCGGCCGCAAGCTCAGCAGCAGTACTGGCGCGGCCGCGTGCGGCAGGCGCCACAGGGCCACCGAGCCCTCGTGCCGCAGCGCCAGGGCTACCAGCCGGCGCACCGTGGCGGAGGCGGCCGTGTCGGCTACTTGTTTTTGCGTCACTGCTGAATCTTTTTGGCCGGCAACTCAATCACCGCCATCGTAATGCGGCTCACGCAGATCAGGGCGTTGGTTTCCTCGTGCCGGATCTTGATTTCCCAGATCTGGGTGGTGCGGCCCAGGTGCAGGGCCTCGGCCCGGCCCAGTACGTAGCCCGAGCGCACGCTCTTGATGTGGTTGGCGTTGATTTCTAACCCCACGCAGGCGTAGCGCGTACGGTCTACTTGCAGCACTGCGCCGATGCTGCCCAGTGTTTCGGCCAGCACTACCGAAGCACCGCCGTGCAACAGGCCCATGGGCTGGTGCGTGCGGTGGTCGACGGGCATCCGGCCCTCGATGAATTGCTCGCCCACGGCGGTGATTTCAATGCCGAGATGCTCGCCCATGGTGTTGCGGGACCAAGCGTTGAGTTCGGCCACCGAGGGCAGAGAAGCGGAAGCAGGCAGCATAAAAGTGGAGTGGCGCTAAGTAGGTTCCCGAAACGTTCGGGGCCGCTAAAGTGCTACTTTTGGCCCCCATCTCAGCAAAACTACGCCCCAAAACCGCGTGGTCAAGAAAATCTACCTCATTCGCCACGGCCAGACGTACTTCAATGTGCGCGGCATTGTGCAAGGCAGCGGCGTCGACGCGCCCCTCAACGACGTGGGCCAGCAGCAGGCCCGGCAGTTTCACGCCGCCTACCAGCACGTGCCCTTCGACCGGGTGCACATTTCCACCCTGATGCGTACCCAGCAGTCGGTGCAGCCCTTCCTCGACATGGGCCTGCCCCACGAGCGGCACCGCGCCCTCGACGAAATCAGCTGGGGCCACCGCGAGGGTACGCGCATCACCCCCGAAGAAGACATCGAGTACCACGGCCTGCTGCGTGCCTGGCAGCGCGGCGAAACCCAGCTGGCTCTGCCCGGCGGCGAAAGCCCGGAGCAGGTAGCGGCCCGGCAGCGGCCCTTCATCGAGGAGGTGCTGCGCGGCCGGCCCGAGGAAGAAACCGTGCTGGTGTGCATGCACGGCCGCGCCATGCGCGTGCTGCTGTGCCAGCTGCTGAACTACCCGCTCAGCCGCATGGACCACTTCGAGCACCGCAACCTGTGCCTGTACCGCGTGCACTACACCGGCTCGTTGTTCAGCATCCGCAGCTACATGGATACCGCGCATCTGATGTAAGGTCCACGCCGAAAACCACTGCCCAAAAGCAGTAGCCAAGGGCGCGCAAATCCATGGGCTGGGCCCGGTGAAGCTGCCCTGAACTGTTTGTCGTCGCCTGGGTTACTCAGTCAGCGCCGTTTCGCTGAATACCCTAAGGCTTTCGAAGCCGGGAACGTTTGCGCAAATTCGGGTTTGCGGCCGGAAAAAATCCGGTCTATTTTTGACCCCCTGAACACAACTGACGACTAGCAATGGCCCAAATCATAAAAATGCCCAAGATGAGCGACACGATGACGGAAGGTGTCATCGCCGCGTGGCTCAAAAAAGTGGGCGACAAGGTAAAGTCGGGTGACATCCTGGCGGAAGTGGAAACCGACAAGGCCACCATGGAGCTGGAGAACTACGAAGACGGAACCTTGCTGTACATCGGGCCGAAAGAAAAAGAATCGGTTCCGGTGGACGGGGTATTGGCCATCATCGGCAAAGAAGGTGAAGACATTTCCGGCTTGCTGAACCAAGCCGGCGGCAACGGCGCCGCAGCGCCCGCACCCGCCGCCGAGCAGCCCCAGGCCGAGCAACCGGCCCCCGCGCCGGCTCCCGCTGCGCCTGCCCCGGCTCCTGTAGCCGCGGCGCCGGCCGGCAACGGCAAAAAAGCCACCGTGGTGCGCATGCCCAAGATGAGCGACACCATGACCGAAGGCGTTATTGCCTCCTGGCTCAAGAAGGTGGGCGACAAAGTGAAATCAGGCGACATCCTGGCCGAGGTAGAAACCGACAAGGCTACGATGGAGCTGGAAAACTACGAGGACGGCACCCTGCTCTACATCGGCGCCAAGGATGGTGAGTCCGTGGCCGTAGATGGCGTGCTGGCCGTTATCGGCGAAGAAGGTGCCGACGTACAGGCCCTGATTGGTGGCCAGTCGGGTGGTGCTTCGCCGGCGCCGGCCGCGGCGCCGCAGCCAGAAGCTGCTCCGGCGGCCGCTGCTGCGCCGGCCGCTAACGCCGCTGAAGCAGCTCCGCAGGCTGCCGCTACGGCTTCGGCCGGTGGCCGCATCTTCGCTTCGCCGCTGGCCAAGCGCATTGCGCAGGACAAAGGCATCGACCTGAACGCCGTGAAGGGCTCGGGCGAAAACGGCCGCATCGTGTCGCGTGACCTGGAAAATGCCCAGCCCGGCGCCGCGCCGCAGGCTGCTCCGGCCGCTCAGCCCACGGCTGCGCCGCAACCCGCCGCGGCACCCGCTCAGCAGGCTGCTCCGGCACCGCAAGCGGCCCCGGCCGCCCCGGCTGCCGCCGAAGGCACTTACACCGAGACGCCGGTGTCGCAGATGCGCAAGGTCATTGCCCGCCGTCTGTCCGAGAGCCTGTTTACGGCCCCGCACTTCTATCTCACGATGGAAATTTCGATGGACAAAGCCATCGAAGCCCGCGGCCGCCTCAACGAGCTGTCGCCGGTGAAGCTGTCGTTCAACGACATGGTCATCAAGGCTGCCGCCGTGGCGTTGCGTCAGCACCCGGCCGTAAACTCCTCGTGGCTCGGCGACAAAATCCGCGTCAACAAGGTGTACAACATCGGCGTGGCCGTGGCCGTGGACGAAGGCCTGCTGGTGCCCGTGGTGCGCAACGCCGACCAGAAGGGCCTCTCGGCCATTGCCTCGGAGGTAAAAGAGCTGGCTGGCAAGGCCAAGAGCAAGAAGCTGCAGCCGGCCGAGTGGGAAGGCAGCACCTTCACCATCTCCAACCTGGGCATGTTCGGCATCGAGGAATTCACTGCCATCATCAACCCGCCGGATGCCTGCATCCTGGCCGTGGGCGGCATCAAGCAGACGCCCGTGGTGAAGGACGGCCAGATCGTGGTCGGCAACGTGATGAAAGTGACGCTGTCCTGCGACCACCGCGTGGTGGACGGCGCTACCGGCGCCGCCTTCCTGCAGACGCTGAAAGGCCTGCTGGAAGACCCGATGCGCATGCTCATCTGAGCTGCCTAACCACCTGAATTGTATTGCCGAAGCCGGCCAGCCCTCGGGGTTGGCCGGCTTTATTTTCGCTGGCCTGGCAAAGGCAGAATGTATTTAGGTCAGCACCGGCTACCGGCCCCTTGCGGGCGGGCTGCGCCAGATTTGTGTGCTACCTTCCGCCCCTGCTGCTACGCACAGTCCTTTTCATTCCCCTCGCCAACCTCTATGCACAAGTATGTACTGGCCCTCGCGGCTGCTACGCTTTTCATGTCCACGGCCCCGGCCCAGCAGCGCCCCGCGCTGACGGAGCAGGACTACGCCCGGGCCGAACGGTTCCTGAGCTACAACACCCAAGCCCTGGTGGATGGCGGCGCAGGCGCGCCCAACTGGCTGGCCAACGACCGGTTCTGGTACCGCGTGCTCACGCCGCAGGGCAGCGAGTTTGTCCTCGTCGACCCGGCTCGCAAAAGCCGCACGGTAGCTTTCGATCAGGCCAAGCTGGCGGCTGCGCTGTCGACGGCCAGCGGCAAAACCTACGCGGCGGGCCGCCTGCCGTTTCGCAGCTTCGGGTTTGTGCCCGATGAAAAGAGCATCTCGTTCGCAGCCGCTGGCAAAACCTGGCAGTACGACCTGGCCAGCAGCCAGCTGAGTCCGGGAACGGCCGTGGCCCCCGCCCGCAACGAAGCCAACGAAATTCTGTCGCCCGACGGCAAGCTGGCCGCCTACATCAAGGACTACAACCTGTGGGTGCGCGATACGAAAACCAACCAAAGTACCCCGCTGACCACCGACGGCGTGCAGAACTACGGCTACGCCACCGACAACGCCGGCTGGAGCCACAGCGACAAGGCGGTGCTGCGCTGGTCGCCCGATTCGCGCAAGATTGCCACCTTCCGCCAGGACCAGCGCAACGTAGGCGACATGTACCTGGTGACGACCAACGTGGGCCATCCGAAGCTGGAAGCGTGGAAATACCCGCTGCCCGGCGACAAGGACATTGCCATGATCGAGCGGATAGTCATCGAGGTAAATCCGGCCAAAGTGGTACGCTTCCAGATGGCCCCGGACCCGCACCGCGGCACGCTCTCCGACGACATTTCCAGCAGCGGCACCTTCGACGACGTGGACTGGAGCGCCGACGCGAGCCAGCTGGCCTTCGTCTCGACTTCGCGCGACCATAAGGAAGAAAAGGTGCGCATTGTCGACGCCACGACCGGCGCTGTGCGAGACGTGTTTACGGAAACCGTCGCCACCCAGTACGAGTCGGGCCAGGGCGCTATCAACTGGCGCTACCTGCCCAAAACCAAGGAAATCATCTGGTACTCGGAGCGCGAGAACTGGGGCCACCTGTACCTCTACGACGCCACCAGCGGCAAGCTCAAAAAGCAAATCACCAAGGGCAACTGGGTGGTGACGCAGCTGCTGCGGGTGGACGAGAAAAACCGGCAGCTGTACTTCCTGGCCGATGGCCGGGAGCCCGGCAACCCCTACTTCACCCACCTCTACCGCATCGGGCTGGATGGCAAGAACCTCACCCTGCTCACGCCGGAAGCCGGCAACCACCAGGTGACGTTTGCGCCCTCGGGTAAGTACTTCGTCGACACGTACTCGCAGCCCGACCGCCCCGGCAGCACGGTGCTGCGCTCGGCCGATGGCAAGCTGATTTCGACCCTGGAGAAAACCGATATTTCCCGCCTCACCGCTACTGGCTGGAAGGCGCCCACGCCCATCACGGTGAAGGCCGCCGACGGGCAGACCGACCTTTACGGGCTGATGTTTACGCCCAGCACGCTGGAGGCTGGCCGGAAGTACCCCATCATCGACTACATCTACCCCGGGCCGCAGGGCGGGGGCGTGGGCAGCTGGTCGTTTGCGGCGGCGCGCAACGACCACCAAGCCCTGGCGGAGCTGGGCTTCGTGGTGGTGGTGATTGAGGGCAGCTGCAACCCGCTGCGCTCCAAAAGCTACCACGACGCCTGCTACGGCAACATGGCCGAAAACACGCTGTCGGACCAAGTGAGCGGCATGCGCCAGCTGGCCCAACGCTTCCCCTACATCGATTTGGAGCGGGCTGGCATCTGGGGGCACTCGGGCGGCGGCTACGCTACGGCCGCGGCCCTGTTCCGCTACCCCGACTTCTTCAAGGTGGGCATCTCCGAGTCGGGCAACCACGAAAACCGCAACTACGAGGACGACTGGGCCGAGCGCTACATCGGCCTGCTCAAAACCAACGCCGACGGCACCACCAACTACGACAACCAAGCCAACGCCGTTAATGCCAAAAACCTCAAGGGCAAGCTGATGCTGGCCCATGGCTTGATGGACGACAACGTGCCGCCCTACAACACGTGGTTGGTGGTAGAAGCCCTCACCAAGGCCAACAAGAGCTACGACCTCGTGGTATTCCCCAACGCGGCCCACGGCTACGGCCAGTACTCGCCCTACATGATGCGTCGCCGCTGGGACTACTTCGTGCAGCACCTGGCTGGCGCCGAGCCCCCGCACGACTACCAGATGAAGCCCCGGCCCGACCCGCGCAACGCGGTGCAGTAGGCTGGTAGGCTTAAAAGCTCTAGACCGTCATTCCGAGCATCGTCGAGGAATGACGGTCTTTTTTCATTCAATGAGCATGACCCACTTCTCAGGAGCGACCTGGGGCAAGCTGGGCGTTCCAGGTGGATTCGCGTAGCTTTGCGCCTTCCCGCCGAAAAAGCGGGTCATTCCTTTTGCTGCTCCTATGAAAATCCGCTCTACTACGGTGCTGGGCATCCGGCACAACGGCGAAATTGCCGTGGGTGCCGATGGCCAGGCCACCATGGACAAGCACGTGGCCAAAAACAACGTGCGCAAGATTCGCCAGCTGCACGGCGGCAAAGTGGTAACGGGCTTTGCCGGCTCCACCGCCGACGCCTTCGCGCTGCTGGAACGCTTCGAGGAAAAGCTGGGCGCTTTCGGCCAGAACCTGAAGCGCGCCGCCATTGAGCTGGCCAAGGACTGGCGCAAAGACCAGTACCTGCGCAAGCTGGAAGCCATGATGGTGGTGGCCGACAAGGACGAGCTGCTCATCATTGCCGGCACCGGCGACGTGCTGGAGCCCGATTCCGACGTGGCTGCCATCGGCTCGGGGGCCATGTACGCCCAGGCCGCCGCGCTGGCCCTGAAGAAGCACGCCCCGCAGCTCACGGCCCGGCAGATGGTGGAGGAAGCCCTGCACATCGCCGCCGATATCTGCATTTACACGAACCATAACCTCATCATCGAGGAGCCGGTATAGGGTAGACGCTCACCTGCTTACGCCGCTCTATGGAACCCCTGGTCGTTCGCCTCGCGCGCTGGCGCTTTATCCTGCTAGCCCTGCTGATGCTGCCGTTTGCCCTGCTCGGCTTGCTGCTGCTACCGGAGGACGACGTGGCGCTGCAGGTAATGGGTTTGGGCTTCCTGGCCTTGTTTGGGGGACTGATGGTGTTTGCGCTGGTGAAGGTGATTCAGCACAAACCCGTGCTCATCGTCTCCGACGAAGGCATTGAGGACCGGCGGCTCAAAATCGGCATCATTCCGTGGGGTGAGGTAATACGCGCCTACGAGTTGCCCTACCTGTGGCACAAAAACGTGCAGGTGCAGGTGCGCAACCCTGAGCAGTTCAAGCGCAAGCAACCCGTACTAATTCGCACGCTTGGGGAGCTGAACGTCGCCGCTGGCTGGGCACCCTTTGTGCTCGTGACGGCCAACACCGACACGCCGGCCAGATCTGTGGTCGACTACATCTACCAACAGCTGGCGCTGCAGTGGCCTACCCCGACGCCGACCGAGGAGGCCACTACCCCCGCCGCACAGCCCGATAAATACCCCACCCGCCTGTGACCGAACAAGGACAGCCTAGGGTGGAGGAATGGCCTGCCAACCGCAAGCCATCCGCTGCCTTCGCTGCCCTTTCCTGCACCAAGCTGCCGGCGTACTACCTGATGAGCAAGGCAATTCAACTGATTCGCACGCTGCAAATACCCTTTCTGGTGCTGAGCCTGTTGCTGCTCACGGCCGAAGCTTGGGCGCTCAGGCCCGACCGCGTATACCACCAATTGCCCGATTCGGTAGGCTTGGCTTACACCGCGGCCGACGTACAAACGGCCGACGGCTACCGGCTCAAAACCTGGCGTTTCGAACCGGCTCCGGCCGCCGCTCGGCACGCCACGGTGGTGCTGGCTTATCAGGACTTCGGCAACATGGGCTATTACCTGCACCAGGTAAAGGCCTTGCACCGCGCCGGTTACCACGTCATCACGTTCGACTACCGCGGCTTTGGGCAAAGTGCCGATTTCCCGCTTAACCCCGCGCAGCTCTACTACCCCGAGTTTGCCGAGGACCTGCGGGCAGTGGTACACGCCGCGCGCCAGCTCTGGCCGCGGCAGCCGCTAGGTGTGTTTGCCCTCTCGATGGGTACTATCCCGGCGGCTACCGTGGCGGCCGGGCGTGAGGTGGATTTTCTGGTGGCGGAAGGCTTCGTGGCCGATCCGCAGGCCATGGTGCGCAGCGTAAAACAGGCGAAGAACAAAGACGTGTTGCTGCCAGCTACGGCCGCGCAGTACCCCGCACTGCTTCCCAAGATCAAGTGTCCGATGCTCGTGTTTGCCGGCAGCCAAGACGCTTTTACGCCACTAGCCGACAGCCGGCAACTGGTGGCGCAGGGCCGCCGACGCGAGTTGGTAGAGTTTGCGGGCGGACACCTAGGCGGTTTCGAAGCCTTGTCGCCGCAGCCCTTGGCTTATGCTACCTTTGGCGACCTGTACGTAGCGCGCATCACCGGCTTTCTGCAGGCGAGGGGCTTCATTCGCACTTCCTAACCGCTGTTTCGACGCCAAGGCATGAAGCAAAGCCAATTCGATTTCCAGACCCTGGGCGAGTCGTTGCGGGCCGATACGCAGGAGTTTATCGACACGTACGCGGCCAAATACCCCGAGGACGGGCCCATCCTGGCGTTTTGCTTGTACTTCGAATCAACCCTGGACGCGACGGGCATGATGCTGCCGCAGCGGGCAACCAGCAAGGAGGTAGGCGCCTCCATCAGTGATACCGCGTCCTGGTTCTATTACGACGACCATGTGCAGGCTTCGTTGTCGGAACCCACCTTGGCGCTGTTTGAAGCCTACTCGGAGCTGTGCTACGACGAGGACACGGACACCGCCCACCTGCCGGAACAGTTCAAGCAGATGATCAGCCAGGTGATGCAGCAGTTGGACTTCGCCAAGCTGCCCCGCACGCCCGATTTCATCTACTTTGCCGAGGGCATGGATGAAGAATACGACGCCTGGAAGGACACCATTCCGCCGGCTCTTTTGAAAAAGCATTTCCGCCAATAGGCCCTAATCCTGGCTTTTTGGTGAGCAACCCAGCCGGAATGGTACGCTATTCAGAACTTTCGATATAGCGCCTCACCGTTGAACGATTCCCGGCTGTAGTTTGATTGTAAACCGCACACCCACTTCTTCTGACCATCTTTCGATGAACGTAACCAACTTCCTCAAGCACCACTACCGCCACTTCAACGCCGCTGCTCTCATCGACGCGGCCGAAGGCTATAACAAGCACCTCGCCGAAGGTGGCAAGATGATGATTACCCTGGCCGGTGCCATGAGCACCGCCGAAATGGGCATCCAGCTGGCCGAGCTCATCCGCCAGGACAAGGTGCAAATCATCAGCTGCACGGGTGCCAACCTGGAAGAGGACATCTTCAACCTCGTGGCCCACGACTTCTACGAGCGGGTGCCCAACTACCGCGACCTGACGGCTGCCGACGAGCAGGCCCTGCTGGAGCGCCACATGAACCGCGTAACCGACACCTGCATTCCGGAAGAGGAGGCCATGCGCCGCCTGGAGCACTCGGTGCTGAAGTTCTGGGAGCAGGCCGACAAAGCCGGCGAGCGGTACTTCCCCCACGAGTTCTTCTACCAGATCCTCAAGTCGGGCGAGCTGGAGCAGTACTACCAGATCGACCCCAAGGACAGCTGGATGCTGGCCGCCGCCGAGAAAAACCTGCCCATCATCTGCCCGGGCTGGGAAGACTCCACGCTCGGCAACATCTTCGCCGGCCACGTCATTTCGGGCGACATCCAGAACGTGCACACGGTGCGTACCGGCATCGAGTACATGATCTACCTGGCCGACTGGTACACCCAGAACGCTAAGGAAGAAAGCAAAGTGGGCTTCTTCCAGATTGGCGGCGGCATTGCCGGCGACTTCCCGATCTGCGTGGTGCCCATGCTGCACCAGGATCTGCAGCGCACCTCGGTGCCGCTGTGGGGCTACTTCGCCCAGATTTCGGACTCCACCACCTCGTACGGCTCGTACTCCGGCGCCGTGCCCAACGAGAAAATCACCTGGGGCAAGCTGGGCCAGGACACGCCCAAGTACATCATCGAATCGGACGCGACCATCGTGGCGCCGCTGATTTTCGCGATGGTGCTGGGCCAGTAATTGCCGCCCGGTACAAAGTTGAACCGCCCGCCGCTGAGCTTCAGCGGCGGGCGGTTTCGTTTTTGGCCGTTTCAGCTGAGCACCGAGGTTATGCTCCGTGCTTAGGCATTTACGGCCAGATCGGTAGCGGTGGCTACTGCCTGCCACTGCTGCATGTCCTGCTGCACTGCCTGGAGTTGCTGATCGGCTAGTTGATAAGCATCGGCGCCCAGGAAGAGGTGCAAGGGCTGCTGCTCGGCGTGGCTGACCTCGATGAGCACCTGCGCGGCTTTTTCCGGGTCGCCGGGTTGGTTGCCGTTGATGCTTTGCTCGTGGGCCTGTTGCGATTCGCGGACGGCCTGGTAGGCCGCCATAGGCTGCGCGGGCGTGCCCAGCGAACTGGCGGTGAGGAAATCGGTGCGGAAATAACCGGGGTACACCACGCTGGCTTGCACGCCGAATTCCCGTACCTCGGCCGCGTAGGAAGCCGTGAGGCCTGCCACGGCAAACTTAGTGGCGCAGTAAACGCCCCAGCCGGGGAAAGCGCCGGTGAAGCCCCCGATGGAGGCAATGTTGAACACGCGGCCGCGGCCTTGAGCGCGCAGCAGCGGCGTGGCGTGGCGCAGCACGTGCAGCAGGCCGAACACGTTCACGTCGAAGTTGCGGCGGCTTTCGGCATCGGTCAGCTCCTCCAAGGCGCCAAGCTGGCCGAAGCCAGCGTTGTTGACCACTACATCGAGTCGGCCGAAGTGCGTCACGGCGGCCGTCAGGGCCTGTTGCACGCTGGCTTCGTCGCCAAGGTCCATGTGTAGGGCCAGAAAGCCGGCCTGCTCAGGTGGTACGGTGCCCCGGAGTTCGGCCAGGTTACGGGAGGTGGCGGCTACGGAGTAGCCAGTGGCCAGCAACTGGCGCACCAGCGCCAGACCGAGGCCCCGCGAGGCGCCGGTAACAAACCAGATCTGATTGGTTTTCATAGGAAAGGTGAATGTTGGCCGCGGTAGCACAAGCCGCGGGGCAATTATTGATTGATGCCGGTGGAGACGGTTAGGGCGCGCCAGGCCTGAAACTCCTCGCGCAGCGCATCGAGTTTGTGCTGGGCGCGGTCATATGCATCCTGACCCAGGAGCAGGCGCAGCGGCGGGTGAGCTTCGCCAGCCACCCGAATAATGGCCGCGGCGGCTTTGGCCGGGTCGCCGGCCTGGGCGCCGTTCATGGCGAGGTACTTCTCGTGCGAGGCGCGCACGGCCGCGTAAGCCGGCACGGGCTGCGCGGCCATGATCAGGGACTCGGGTGAGAGGAAGTTGGTGCGAAACGCGCCCGGCTCCACAATAGTGACCTTCACGCCGAAGGGCGCTGCATCCTGGGCCAGCACGTCGGAGGGGCCTTCCACGGCGAATTTGGTAGCCGCGTAGATGCTCCAGCCGGCATTGGGCGCCAGGCCGGCAATGGACGATACATTGATGATATGCCCCGCGCCCTGGGCCCGCAGCTGCGGCATTACGTGGCGGATGACGTGCAGCATGCCGAACACGTTCACGTCGAAGGCCTGCCGGGTTTCGGCGTCGGTCAGCTCTTCGATGCTGCCGCCAATGCCGTAGCCCGCGTTGTTGACGACTACATCCAGCCGGCCGAAGGCGCTGATGGCCTGCGCCACGGCCTGCTGCACGCTGGCTTCGCTGGCCAGGTCGACGTGCAAGGGCAGGAAGTCGGCGGACGCTGGTCCGACGGCGCGGATAAGGTCGGCGGGCCGGCGGGACGTGGCCGCTACCCGGTGCCCCTGCTGCCGCAATTGCTGCACCAGGGCCAGGCCCAAGCCTTGCGAGGCCCCGGTGATAAACCAAGTTTGGGAAGTGCTCATAGTTGCTCGGTGATTGAGGAGAGCAAAACTAGAGCAGCGCGTAGGCGAGGGGCTTACCTAGATCAAACGGATGCTTGCGAAAATCAAACAGCGCGCTGCACCGAGGGCGCAACGCCCGTGTGCTTCTTGAAAAAGTTGCTGAAGTGCGCGGGTTCCTCGAAGCCCAGGCAGTAGCTGATTTCGGCTACCTGCCAGCTGGTGTGCTTCAGCAAGGCCTGGGCTTCCTGCACCAAGCGGGCGGCAATCAGCTCGGTGGTGGTTTTGCCGGTGACGGCCTTCAGGGCACGATTTAGGTGGTTAACATGCACGGCCAGCTGCCCGGCAAACGCCTGCGCGCTGCGCAGGCGCACCCGCTGCCCCGGCGCCTCGATGGGAAACTGCCGCTCCAGCAGCTCCGCAAACAGCGACGCAATGCGCGTGGTGGCCGTAGCATCGTGGTAAAGGGTGGCGGCCGGCTGCAGCTTCAGGGCGCTGTGTACCAGCTCGAAGACATAATTGCGCAGCAGGTCATACTTATAGGCGTAATCGGAGCTAAGTTCAGCAGACATCTTCTCAAACAACTGCGCCAGGGCCACAAACTGCGCTGGCGTCAGGGAGTACAGCGGCTGCCCGCCGGGCCGAAACATGGGCAGCTCCAGGCCCGCCGCGGCCAGATAACGCTGCAAGAAAGCTTCGGTGAAGATGCAGAAGTAGCCCGACTGCTCCTCGTCGAGCATTTCCCAGTCGTAGGGCACCATGGGGTTGGCAAACAGCAGCGCGTGGCCGCGGATTTCCACGGTCTTATCGGCAAAGTGGTAGTTGCTGCGGCCCTGCACCAGGGTGATTTTGTAGAAATCCTTGCGGCTGTAGGGCAGGTGACAAGCCTTGGGCCCCACAAAATCATCGAGCCGAAATACGTTGAAGTGGCCGATGTCCTGCTTGAGGTTATCGGGCAACCAGTGAATTTTCTGCTGGTAAAACTCGGCAAGGCTAACGGCGGAAGTCATAGGCGGAAGTTACGAAAATCAAACGGCAGCCGTCGCCCTTACACCTACGGGCCGAAGTAGCGGGCCGGGCCAATGGCTTCGGGGCTACAACTGTGGCTGGCGGTAAGTGGTTTATGCTGCCGAGGGGCAAAGGAAAAATGACGCCCTTTGTACCTTGTTGCTCCCGGGCGCTGTCGCTTAGCAAGCCCCCGCCTATTATCCCTAAGTGTTGCTGTCTTATGGCTACTCCCATCCCGAAGAAAATCATGGCCCGCCAGCACGAGATTACCGCCGATTTTCTGCGGGCCGTCGACCGGCACCTGGCCGACATCGAAGCCGGACGCGTGACGGAAATGCTGGAAATCCGCGACTTGGCTGATCTGCTGCACATTCATCCCACCCACCTGAGCAACACCATCAAGCTCACCACGGGCAATTCGCCTTGTTATTACTTCGAGCGCCGCATCGTGGACACGGCCCAGCGCCTGCTGCGCGACCCGGCTTTGTCGGCGGCCGAAGTGGCGGCCCGCCTTACCTACGACCCCTCTAACTTCACCAAGTTTTTCAAGCGCTTCGTGGGGCTCACGCCCAAGCAGTACCGCGAAGCCGAATGGGCCCGGCAGCGGCAGGAATCGGAAACTATCACCATTTAAACTGAAGCTCTCACCATGCCCGCCGCCAAGCGGGCCGCCACCTTTGGGCCATCGTTTTTTCTGTCTCTGATTCCGATGAGCACCACTCCCAAAATTGCCCTGATAACCGGCGGTAGCCGCGGCCTGGGCCGTAACACTGCCCAGCACCTGGCCGCCAGCGGCCACGACATCGTGCTGACCTACCGCACCCGCGCCGATGAGGCGCAGGCCGCCGTGGCCGAAGTAGAGGCCCTGGGCCGCCGGGCCGTGGCCCTGCCGCTTGATACCAGCCAGGTGGCCAGCTTTGCCGCCTTTGCCGAGGCGCTGGCCACCGAGCTGCGCCGCCACTGGCAGCGCGACACTTTCGACTTCCTCATCAACAACGCCGGCATCGACTCGCGCGGTATGTTTGCGGAAATGACCGAAGAGGCCTTCGACGACCTGCTGAACGTGCACTTCAAGGGCGTGTACTTTCTCACGCAGAAGCTGCTGCCGCTGCTGGCCGACGGCGGCGCCATTGTCAACTTTTCCACTGGGCTAGCCCGCTTTACCGTGCCTGGCTACTCGGCCTACGCAGCCATGAAAGGCGCCGTGGAGACGCTGACCAAGTACCTGGCCAAGGAGCTGGGCGGCCGCGGCATTCGGGCCAATGTGGTGGCGCCGGGTATCATCAAAACCGACTTCACCAAGGCCGCCCGCGAGGCGCACCCCGAGCTGGAAGCCTATATGTCGACGCAGACGGCCCTGGGCCGCATTGGGGAGCCCGACGACGTGGGCGGCGTGGTGGCCTTCCTCTGCTCCGATGCGGCCCGCTGGGTGAATGCCCAGCGCATCGAGGCCTCGGGCGGCTATTCCCTGTAGTTCGCGGACCAAAAAAGGAGCCCGCCGCAGACAGCTCTGCGGCGGGCTTTTTCGATTTTAGAATCTAGTGAAAGCGAAAGGCTAGGGGCGGGGCACCGGCGGCGTAGGGCGGGCCGGTTGCTGCTTGGCCATACGGGCCTGAAAGTCGGTCAGCAGCGACGGATCCTGGCGGGCCAGCGTCACGGCCAGATAAACCATAAACACCAAGGCCGCCACGAACATAACCAGCAGCTGCAGCGCCGAGGTAAGCACGGCCCGCGTCCATTTGCCCGCCGCCGAAATGCCCGCGGGCTCCAGCAGCTGCCGGTACACCCAAGCCGGGTAACCCAGGCTCAGCAGCAGCGGTAGCTGGCTGATGATGGAAAAATGCGCCGAGTGCACGAACAGCAGCACGAGCGGCACCATCAGCAGCATAGCGAGAACCGACAGCGTGCCGGCAATAAAGGCCTGGCTGATGAGCATTTCGGCGTAGTTGTAGCCCGTCGGCTTCAGCAGCCAGCGCGAGAGCAGCGCGTTCAGCGGTAGCAGCAGCACGTACGTGGCCGAGGGGTATTTGAAGACCGTGCTCAGGTAGCGCTCCATAGTGAGCACCAGCAGCCGGGGCGTATCGGGCGCGGCGGCGTAGGGATTGAGGTGGATGGCCGACATCAGCAGCGCCGACAAACCCGCGAGCAGCAGCAGGTAGGAAAGCGGCGAAAAATAGCTGGCCCGGCGCCCGGCCAGGTACTCGGTAATGGCGCTGCCGGGGCGTTTCACCAGCTGCCACAGCGTGCGCGGCAGGCCCTTGTCGACGTGCCAGACCGAGTGCGGCAAATCGTGGAGCAGCAGGTGGCCCAGGGTGAAGCGGTGGGTGTGGCCGTCCTGCCCGCAGTGGCCGCAGTAGCGGTCCGCGACGTGGGCGCCGCAGTTCAGGCAGGCGTGCGCGTGGTGCACCGGCGGCGGAGCGGCCGCCGCGGTGGGCAACGGATGAGTAAGTGTTTCCAAAGCGGTGAGCGACTGAAGTATAGCGGTATCGGAAGATAGGTAATTGCTATGTTCGCTCCGCTAGTCGGGCCAAAACAAACCACCACAACGGCGCACCGCCAAAACAAAACCGCCCGGCCAGCTGGGCTGACCGGGCGGTGTGAAGCGGAAAGAGTCGGACGCTTGCCGGTGCTCCGGGCTTAGAAGCGGAACAGCGGGCGGGCCGGGTTCCAGATGCCCCACGGAATCATCAGCAGCACCAGCAGAATGGCAATGCCGAACCAGATGGCGGCGCGCTTGTGCTTGAGCACGGCGTCGGCAGCCTTTTTGGAGGTAGAGCGGCCAATCTGGGCGGCTACCACGGCCAGCACCATCGTGACGATGTGCTCCACGCCCCAGAAGCGCAGCTCGGCGTCCTTCATGGCGGCGCCCATGTTTTCCATGGCGCGGGCGGCGAAGGGGCTGGCGCCGAAGTACAGAATCAGGCCGAGCAGCAGCTGCAGGTGCATGGAGCCCACGAAGGCGGCGCCCATGCCGTTATCGGCCCCGGTGTAGGGCTTGCGGCCCAGCCAGCCGGAAAGGGCGCGCAAGAAAGCAATGATGCCGAAGATGAGGACGAACCAGCGCGTCCAGGAGTGCAGCAGCAGTAAGGTGGGGTACATAAACAGCGGGTTGGTGCGGGGCAAAGTAAGTCAATGAGTAGTTAAGAACGAGGGATTGGGGCTGGCCCGATTAATAGCTTATCCTTACCCAAAACTCAAAGCCGCCCCGCTCAAGTGACCGGGGCGGCTTTTTCGTAGGTTATGGGGATGAGGGTATCGACTTATTTTGGGGATGCCGTCGACTGGGCGGCATTTCGGCACCGTGCAGTTGGGAGACGTACGTCGTAGGCGCCGCATCTGCCGCTTAGCCGCCGGCTGGGCGCGGGAGCCAGGCACGAGTATTCCCCGCTTGAGCGGCGGACAGGCCTACGCCAGCTGCTGACCACCCTATTGGGGTTATTTAGCTAGGGGCTGCATGACCCCATTTATCTCAACGGTTACAGCAGGGTTTGTCAACCAGTTGCTGTTCTTGATAAGATGTTGGTCATAGAAACTAACGTGCTGCAAAAAGGGCATATCGTTTAGAGGTAAGAGCTGCTCAGGTGATAGATTAGCGACGTTCACGAACTTTACCTGCTCAAGCTTGCCAACACCGGGAAGAGCGGTTAAGTCTTGGATCTTCCCTTGCCAAAGCGTCAGCGTTTTCAGCTCCGACACAGGCAACAAAAAGTCGAAGTTGGCGAGGCGTTGTTTGGATAGTGCCAGCGAAGCGAGGTTGGAAAATGTGCCAATGGCCCCAACGTCCCGCAGCTTATCATTACCCTTAAAGTGGGTTAATGTATGTGCGCCTGCTAAGGAACTCAGGGAAACCGAATGGCCGTCTAAAAACAGATCTTCTAGGTTGGTATAATCGACTATCGGCCGAAGGCTAGCGGGTTGTAACAGGTCCACCACTAACTTCCTCAAATCCGGGAGCCATTGCAGGAAAGTCAAATCATCAAAAGCGCCGAAGCCATTGATAGTCTCCTTAAGAGGCGTTAATGGACTCTTTCTTAACAAGACGTTATTGACATGCTCCAGCGTGTACCGGCTTACGGGGAAGCGGCGAGCAAACTGGATCTGTCGTAATCCATACGGGCTGGCGTCAACAGCTCGCGCAATGGTTGTGCAGTCCTCTTGGCTGAGGTCAGCGTAAATATTCAATACACCGTTCAGATTCCATTTTTCCATATTCCCAAGCTAGTGCCGCAACTTCGTCGCTTACCTACGCAAGTTGCATTTGCTGACGACAACATGAAAAGTGTACACTTCGAAACCCCCTAATCGCCTTCACAACCTTATCTGGTGTAGATCCAGACACATACGGTCGGTCTAAGTAAAAGCCTCCTAAGTTTAAGCGACTGCTCAAACTTAGGAGGCTCTTAGATTTGGGTGAGGACAAGATTAATAGAGGGGCAAAACCAATTTCATTGTTCTACTCGTCCTCGCCTTCGAGCGGGTACACTTCCTCGGGGATGAACTGCTCGCCTTCCTGGCGCAGGATGGCGAGGTTGCTGATGCGCAGCTGCAGATTGAAGGTTTGCTCGTTGAGGTACTGCAGCACCGGGCCCAGCAGCTCGGGCGTGGTATCGTGCAGGGCCAGCGAAATGTGCGGCAGCCACAGCTCGGGCTGGCTGAAGCGGTCGGTGCGCAGGCACAGGGGCTCGGTGGCGTGGAGCAGGCGGCGGTGCAGGCGGTTCAGCTCGTCGGAGCGGAGCACGGGGATGTAGATGACCGGGTTCGGCCCCGGAAACAGGCCCAGGCCGGTGGTGTGCGCCTCGAAGGGCACGGTGGTGGTGGCAATGTCTTCCAGCACCTGCTTGAGCGGCTCGTGCTTGCTCACGCCGGCCAGCAGGTAGGTGATGTGCGGGTCGGGCGTGGCCTGCACGTCGTCGAGCCCGAATTCATCCTCCAGGCTTTGGATGATGCCGTTGATGCGTTGGGCGTTCTGCGGGTTGAGCAGCGACGTAATGGCAAGCATATAGGTGAGGTGGGGCAGCGCTGGAACCCGGCAATAGGCCGGGCGGGCAAATCAGGCCGCGAAAGTACGGTGTAAACGGTGGACCGACCGGTGGCCGCCCCGGCGGACGGTCAGCCAGACCGCGGCTTGTACGTGCTAGCGCGCCGGTTGGTCGCGCATGCGGGCGTTAAACTGCTCGCTCTGCCCGCGCGGAATGCTCAGCGACTCCCACTCCGCGCCCCGCAGGTGCTTGGCCAGCTGCACCAGCTGGCCGGTGTGGTAGGCGTAGTGGGTGACTTGCCGCTGCAGGGCCGCCAGCGCCGTGTGGGGCTCCTGCCGGATGGTGACGGTGCGCAGCCAGTCTTCGGGGTGCTGCTCCAGGTGGTCGAGCACGGCCCAGAGCACCGGCCAGGCCGCCACCCACTGCGCGCGTAGCGCCTCGATGCCGGCCGCCGTGGTAGGCTCCTCAAACTCCTGGTCGCGGTGGCGGTCGGGCTTCTCGCCGTCGGCCGTCCAGAAATCCGTGAAGCGGGAGCGGAGGTTGCCCACCAAATGCTGCACGATGACGGCCGCGCTGTTGGACTCGGGTCCCGGCCGCCAAAGCCACTCCTCGGGCGTGAGCCGGGCCAGGGCTTTATCGGCCAGCGCCTGGTAGCTGCGGAAGCTGTGGCTCACCGTGCCCAGCAGGGCCGCGGCCAGATCGGTAGGATGGGATGCGGGCATAGTAGGATGAAATAAAGAGCCCTGTGAAGGTAACAGACTAACTTAAATGGCTGCCTTACCCGACGGGTTTGCAGCCGTGCGGGCTGCTTTTGCGTTAGAAGCATCTCTGTCAAGTCCTGTGTCCGCCGAGCTTACCTCTTTCAGTCCGCCTTCCACCGATGCTCCTGCTGCCCGGCCGCGTTTTCGCTGGCTCTGGTGGCTGGCGGGCGTGCTGTTGGTGCTAGGTGTATTAGCCGTGGTGGGCGCCCGGCTGTTCGACCCCTGGCTGCGCCGCAAGCTGGTGCAGCTGGTGCACGACAAGTCGCAGGGGCGCTACGAGCTGCACATCGGCGAGCTGCGCACCAACTGGGCCCGGCGCGCCCTCACGCTGCGGCGCGTCTGGTTGCGGCCCACCGGCTGGCCCAATAAGCAACCCTCCAAAGCCCCGGGCGAACCGGCGTGGCTGCTGCTCACCGTGGATCAGTTCCGCGTAGCCGGCATCGGGGTAGGGGCCCTGCTGCAGGGCGAGGTGGTGAGCGTGGATACGCTGCTGGTGCACACGCTGCGGGCCCGGGTGCTGAACACGCCCGAGCAAAACAGTGCGCACAAACCCCTGCACGAGCAGTTGCCGCAGCGCATTCCCGGTATTCGGCTGGCTCACCTGCTGGTGCAGGATGTGCGCGTGGCCTCGGGCCAGCACGGGCGCACCCGCACGCAATTGCGCCACGGCAACCTCGCCGCCACCGACGTGCTGGTGAGCCGTAGCGGCGCGCGGGACTCGGCGCGGCTGAGCTACGCGGCGGCCGTGGAGTTGAACGTGACCGGCCTGGAGGCCAACGTGCCGGGCCACCACGTCAGCCTCGGGGCGGTGCAGTTTACTTCCCGTGGGCGCCGCCTGCAGCTGGATTCGCTGCGCGTAACGCCCGTGGCCGACGGGCAGCTGAAAGCCCGCGACACCCACGTGACGCTGTGGCTGCCGCGGCTGGCGCTGGAAGGGCTGCGGCCCGAGCTGCTGAGCCGCCGCATGCTGCAGGCCGATTCGCTGGAGCTGCACCAGCCACGCCTTACTTTTGGGGCACCAGCGCAGCCTCCGCCGCCCTTGCATGTGGCGCTGGCCCCTTATCTGCGCCGGGTGCAGCTGGGGCACCTGGGCATTGCCGGCGGGCAGCTGCGCATTACCCAGCTGGAGCTGGCACCGCAAGTGGCGGATCTGGCCATCGACGGCCGCGACATTCGGGTGGACGCCGCCGCCGCGCGCGACCCGCGCCGCGTGCTCTACGCCCGCGACTGGCGCGCCCGCACCGGCCCCGGCCAGCTCACCATCGATGCGCCGTATTACCGCCTGCAATGGGCGGGGCTGCAAGTAGGAACGCGCGCCCGCACGCTGCGCCTCACCGGCGGGCTGATTCGGCCCACTATGTCGCCCGATGCTCTGGCCCGCAGCAAGGGCCACCAGGCCACGCACCTCACGCTGCGCGCGCCGCAACTGCGCGTCAGCGGCTTCGATTTCGGGGCGCTGGTTCGGCGCAAGGCCGTGCTGGCCCGCGAAGTGGATATGGGCGGCGCGCGGCTGCACATCATTGGCAACGCGCACTACCCACTGGGCAACAAGCTGGCTCTGGTGACGCCCGAAAACATGCGCCGCCTGCCCTTCCGCCTCGATGTGCGCACGCTACGGGTGCGCGACTTGGCCATGTACTTCAAGTTTACCGGCGAAATGGCCCGGCGCCCCGGCTACTTCGCCCTCACGCGCTTCAACGGCACCGGCACCAACCTCACCAACGACCCGCAGCGCATGACGGCGGCCCGCCCGGCGGTGCTGCGCGCCACGGTGTATCTGCAAGACCGCTGCCGCCTGCAGGCTACCGCCTGGCTGCCGCTGCTCGATGCGCAGGGGCGGCACCGCGTGGTGGCTACCTTCGGGCCGGCCCCGTTTGCTATTCTGAATCCCCTCACCGAGCCCACGCGCTTTGCCCGCTTCGAGCGGGGCGAGGTGCGCCACATCCGGGTGGAGCTGCAAGTGGACAAGCGGCAGGTAACGGGCACCATGTGGGCGCGCTACAACGACCTGAAGCTGGATATCCTCAGCGCCAACGGCGGCGGGCCCGACCGGCAGAAGTTTATCACCAAGGTGATTTCCAAGGCCGCCAACGTGCTCGTTATCCGCGACGACAACCCGCGCCGCAAGGGCGAGCCGCTGAAAGTGGCGCCCGTGCGCTCCGACCGCGACCTGCGCTACAGCGTGTTTACCATCTGGCTGCAGGGCGTCAATAGCGGCCTGCTGCGCAGTGTGGGTGTGCCCGGCAAGATGGCCGAGGAGCTCAGCGAGTTGTAGCTTGGGTGGTGCCTGACCAGTATCGTTGCACGGCGTCAGCGAACTATCATTACTGAGCCAGGTGGGGCACGAGCGTATTTGGGTTTTGCCAAAAATGCCCATAGGTCGTCATGTCGAGCGAAGTCGAGACATCTCGCGTGCTGACGTTGCGCCTCGCCCCCGGCCCCCTCTCCGGAAAAGGAGAGGGGGAGCCTAGCGAAACACGAAAGAGGCTTCCTAGGCCGTCATGCTGAGCTTGTCGAAGCATGACGGCCTAGGAAGCCTCAAAACACCATTGGTTAGTTACTGCCCACACTGCCTGGAACGAAAATCTCCAACACGCTCTAAACCAGGCTGCCGAAGCCGAACTACTGGGGGCCGCGGTGGGCCAGCTGTTCGTCGGCCACGGTGGGCAGGTCGATGATAAAGGTGGTGCCCCGGCCTTCCTCGCTGGTAAAGGAAATGTTGCCGTCGTGCAGCAGCACCAGGGTCCGGATGACGGACATGCCCAGACCGATGGTCCGCTCGCCGCGCAGGCCCGGTCGTCGGGCTTTGGTAAACTTATCGAAGAGCACCGGCTGGAGCTTGGCCGGAATGCCAATGCCGGTATCCTGCACGCTGACGCGCACGCGGCCCGCCCGCTCTTCCACATGCACCTCGATGCGGCCCCCATCGGGCGTGAACTTGAGGGCGTTGCTGATCAGGTTGTTGATGACCTGCTGAAACTTGTTGTCGTCGATGTACACGTAGATGGCCTCCGCGTTGGTGGTGAAGCCAATGCGTTTGTCGAGCAGGTGCTGGGCGTCGCGGTAGTTGTTGAGTAGCACGCGCAGGTGCGACACCAAGTTCAGGCGCGCCAGCTTCAGCTCCACGTTGGCCGATTCGAGGAATTCCTGGTTGACGAAGTCCCGGATCAAATCCACGCTGTCCTGGCAGGTCGTGCGCATCAGGCGCACCAGCTCATCCAGGGCCGGGTTGCTGTAGTTTTTGGCCTGCTCGGCCACGTGCTCGGCCAACTGCTGCACCACCAGCAGCGGACCCGACAGGTCGTGGGAGAGGATTTCGAGCGTGGCGTTCTTTTTCGCGTTGAACTTGTCGGCGTTCGACATATACTCCTTTACGCGGGTAATGTCCTGCACGGTGCCCGTCAGCAGCTCGCCCTCGCCCTCGGCAGCGGGGCGGCACAGCGTGAGGCACAGCCACTGGCGGCGGCCATCGGGGTGGCGCAGGCGTAGCTCCACGTCTTCCACGGCGGGCCGTCCGCTCAGTACCAGGGCTACTTGCTCCTGCAGGTAGTCCCAGTCATCGGGGTGGAGCAGCTGCTGCCAGCGGCCCAGCTCGGCGTTGACGCGGCTGCTGTCGCCGCCCAGCACGTGCTCGTAAGCCGGGCTGACGTAAGTGACTTGGCGAGAAACCGGGTCGTAGGCAAAGTATACGCACTGGCTGTGTGCGGCCAACGAGCGGAACAGAGTGGCGTAGTCGGTCATGGACTATGGGGTGGTAGCGGCATCAGGGTGTGTACCTTCAAGCCCGGCATTTCGTTGCTGCGGGGCTGATGATATCCGGTTCGCGGCTGCTCGTAACCAGGCCGCAACGCCGTTTTGGCGCTCAGCTGCTCGTGGGGCCAGCCGCTACCGGTTTGCGCCACATACCTGTGGGGCAACAGTCATCGTGCGGCCTGGGGCCGGGTGTAGGGTATGTAATTCTGCCAGTCCACGGGCGTGAACTTGTCGCCGATGGTCACGCGCAGCAGACTCTGAAAGGCGCTTTCGGCGTTGTCGCTGTTGCTCATCAGCAGCACGCCGATGCCCTGCTGCGGAAACAGGATGGAATAGTGCTGGAATCCGTCGCCGTGGCCTTCCTTGAAAGCGCCCACGCCGTAGGGCGACTGCAGCAGGCCCCAGCCCAGGCCGTAGGCCAGCCGCAAGTGGTCGTAGCGGTCGGTATCCTGGCGGGAAAGCGGGCCGAACTGCGCCCGGGAGTGAATGGTAATCTGGGGCCGAAACAGCTCCTGCCACGACTCGGGCCGCAGTAGCCGCTGCTGCAGTACGGCTTCCAGAAAGCGGGTGTAATCGGCCGGGGTGGTTTCCAGGGTGCTGGCGCTGCGCGGCTCGTTGTCCTTGTCCTTTTCCAGCACCTTGCCGTCGGTGGCATGGCCGAAGCAGTAGTTGGCCTCGAAGCGCGGCTGCCACTGGTAGCTGGAGGTGCTCATGCCCAGTGGCCTAAATACCTTTTCCTGCATCAGCGACTCCAGCGAGCGGCCCAGCTTGTGCTCCAGCACCACTTGCAGGTACACCAGCCCCTCGCCGGAGTAGCTGTAGCGGCTGCCGGGCCGCCCGTGGATATGCAGCCGCTGGGCGGGCTCGTCCCAGCGCCAGTTGGGCAGCCCGGTGGTGTGGCTCAGGCACATGCGGGCCGTGAGACGGCGGTAGAGCGTGTCGTCGCGCAGGCTGGAGTAGTCGTCGTGCCAGCGCGTTTTGGGGGCGTACTCGTAAATGGGCCGGGGCAGGTAGCGCTGCAGCGGCTCGTCCAGCGTCAGCTGCCCTTCCTCCACCAGCTTCAGCACCAGCACCGCAAACACGGCCTTGCTCAGCGAGGCCCCATAAAACTCCGTGTCGAACTGCAGCGGCTCCTTGGTAGCCGTGCTTTTCACCCCAAAGGCGTGGCGGTACACGGCCCGGCGGCGGTTGAACACGGCCACCGCCAGCCCGTGCACGTGCGCCGAGTCGGTTATCTGCTGAATGCGCCGCGTAAGCTCCGGCTCCCGCAAATGGCTGCCGTCGAGGCGGGTGATGCGTCCGCTGGCGCAAGCCGACAGGAGCAGCGCAGCCGCAGCGGCGCCAAGGGCGGGTAACATCTTCATCGTGAGGCAGCCGGATGGTCCGGCGTAAGGTAAGCGCTGACGCTGGATCAGGGCGCTGGGGCCGCCAAATTCCGTAGCCAAGGCCGCACCTTGCCCTACCTTGCCTTGTCTGCCGGTACCGGCGCATGGCTACCCGTACGCGGGCAGGACCGAACATCGGCGGGGCCAGTCGGTTGTAGCAGGTACTACGCGGTGCCGCGAAAGCCGCGACCCTCTCACCGGCGGCACGCCGCTTTTTCTGACTATACGCTATGGAATACCGCCAACTAGGCGCTTCGGGCCTGCGCATTCCGGTGCTGAGCTACGGCACCGCTACCTTCGGCGGCGGCAACGAATTCTTCAAGGCCTGGGGCGACACCCAGGTCGAGGAAGCCCGCCACCTCATCGACATCTGCCTGGAGGCCGGCGTCAACCTCTTCGACACGGCTAACGGCTACTCCGACGGCAAGGCCGAGGAAATCCTGGGCCGGGCGCTGGCGGGCCGCCGCCCGGAGGTGCTGATTTCCACCAAAGCCACGTTTCCCACCGGCCCCGGCGCCAACGACTATGGCTCCTCGCGCCTGCACCTGATCCGGGCTTGCGAGGACTCGCTGCGCCGCCTTGGCACCGACTACATCGACATCTATCACATGCACGGCTTCGACGCGCACACGCCGGTGGAGGAGACGCTGCGCACGCTCGATCAGCTGGTGCAAAGCGGCAAGGTGCGCTACATCGCCTGCTCCAACTTCTCGGGCTGGCACCTGATGAAAAGCCTCTCGGTATCGGAGCGCTACGGTTGGGCGCGCTACGTGGGGCACCAGGCGTATTATTCGCTGGCCCACCGCGAGTTTGAGTGGGAGCTGATGCCCCTGGCCCAGGACCAGGGTGTAGGTACCATCGTGTGGAGCCCATTGTCGGCGGGGCTGCTGAGCGGCAAAATCCGCCGCGGCCGGCCCATCCCCGAGAGCAGCCGCCTGGCCCAGGGCGGCGGCCAGGGCCCGCAAGTGCCCGACGAGCGGCTGTTTGCCATTGTGGACGTGCTCGATGAGGTGGCGGCGGAAACCGGCAAAACCGTGCCGCAGGTGGCCCTGAACTGGCTGCTGCAGCGCCCCACGGTGGTCAACCTCGTCATCGGCGCCCGCAACGAGGAACAGCTGCGCCAGAACCTCGGTGCGGCCGGCTGGAACCTCTCGGCCGAGCAGGTGGCCCGGCTGGATGGCGTCAGCGCTACCACGCCCATTTACCCGTATTGGCACCAGCAGCGCTTTCCCATGCTGGGGCACACCGGTATGTAAGGCCGCGGCCCGATCCAAGTTAGTCGGGGCAGAAGCCGCCTGCCGGGGCTTAACGCTTGTCGCTGAAGTCAATATCACTGATCAGCCACGCCCCAGCGGCGCGGGTGAGCCTTACGGTGTAGGGCGTTTCCCAGAAGTAGTACCGGCTGGCGGCTTCGTTGTCGGGATAATACTCAAACAGCTGCACCTGCACCGCGGCCGAGTCACCCATGATTCGGGTTTGCTGGAGCCTGATGCCCGTGAACCTGTCCTGGCTGCGGGTCCAGCGGTAAGAGTCGAAGAAAGCGCAGTCCCGCTGTTCGTAGTCGTCGACGTCGTCCAGCAGGCTGTCCCGTTGGGCGTAGGGAATGGCGCGCAGGGTGTCGATGCACGGCTGGTAAGTGGCCATTTCCCGCCGGATGAGGCTTTCGGCAAAGTGCAGGCGGCGCAGGTTGGCGAAGTAGCGGCGGTAGTCCAGCGTGAGGCGCCCCTGGGCGTCCGCCACGAAGTCGGGCTGAAATTCTGTTTGCGGCCCCTCGCTGCTGATGGCCTTGCCGTACCAGGCGTAGAAGTTGCGCACCGTCCGGTTGACGACGGCGGTATCTGCCGGCGCGGCGGCCGGAGGCGGCGCCGCGGCTGGTACGCCGGCGTCCGGTTCGGAAGTCTGGCCCTGACAGCCGGCCAGGAGCAGGGCACTCAAACAGTAGTAAACGTAGGCTCGGGCGGGCATAGCGGCTGATAAGACAAACGGCCGAAGATAAGAGAAGAGGCCCGGCGCAGGCGCCCCGTTGCTCCCAGAAAGCCGCGTCGGCCGGCTGGGCCGGCCCCTTTACCCAGCCGCACGCTAAAACCGCAACCGGGTTGTCGGGTTAATGCAACTACCTACCGTCCAGAACCCCCGCGCGGGTAGGGGCCTAACGCCAACTGTATGCAACTCGGAATCGACAGCTTTGCCTCCCACCTGCTGAGCAACAGCAGCGGCACCACCCTCACCGGCCAGCAGGCCATGGCCCAGCTGCTGGCGCGCATCGAGCGGGCCGACGAGGTCGGGCTCGACGTGTTCGGCATCGGCGAGCATCACCGCCCGGAGTACCTGGATTCGGCCACGGCGGTTATTCTGGCCGCGGCCGCCGCCCGCACCAAGCGCATCCGCCTGACCAGTGCCGTAACGGTGCTTTCGGCCGCCGACCCGGTGCGCGTGTTCCAGGAGTTTGCCACCCTCGACCTCATTTCGCAGGGCCGGGCCGAAATGGTGGTGGGCCGCGGCTCGTCCATTGAAGCTTTCCCGCTCTTTGGCTTCGACCTCGACGACTACGACGAGCTCTTCGCCGAAAAGCTGGAGCTGCTGCTCAAAATCCGGAACGAGGAACGCCCGCACTGGTCGGGCAAGTTTCGGCCGGCCCTCACCGGGCAGGGCATTTACCCGCGCCCGGTGCAGCAGCCCTTGCCCATCTGGCTGGGCGTGGGCGGCACGCCGCAGTCGTTTGCGCGCGCCGGCGCGCTGGGCCTGCCGCTGATGGTGGCCATCATCGGCGGCGACACGCACCGCTTTCGGCCGCTGGTAGACCTGTACCGCGAAGCCGGGCGCCGCGCCGGCCACGCGCCCGAGCAGCTGCAGGTGGGCCTGCACTCCCTGGGCTACGTAGCCGAAACCACCGAAGAGGCCATTGAAAGCTTTTTTCCCGGCTACGCCCGCACTTTTTCGGCCCGCAGCAAGGAGCGCGGAGGCCCGCCCATCACCCGCGCCGCCTTCGATGCCCAAACCGGGCCGCTCGGCGCCTTGCTCGTGGGCAGCCCCGAGGACGTAGCCGCCAAGATTCGGCGCCATGCCGAAGCGCTGGGCGGCATTACGCGGGTCACGTTTCAGATGGACGTGGCCACGCTGCCCCACGCGCAGCTGCTGCAGGCCATCGAGCTGCTCGGCACGCGGGTGGCGCCGCTGCTGCGCTGAGTTGAAGTCAGCGCCGGTACGGGGGCTTGGCGTAGGCCGCTTTTGAGGTGGCTTCGGCAGCTCTGCGCGCATCGTAAGCAGGCCCTAAACGCAACCGACCCGAGTCCTGGCGCCAGGACTCGGGTCGGTTGCGTTTGGGTGAGCAAACGGCGGGTTATTTCACCAGCACCAGGCGTAGGCTCTGGGCTTGGCCGGCACTCAGCAGCCGGCAGGTGTAAAGGCCCGCAGGCAGGGCGTCGGCGCGCAGCGGCAGCTCGTAGCGGTAGCCCGCCTGGGCCTCGGCCTGGTAAAGCGTGGCAACGAGCTGGCCCAGGTGGTTGAAGACCTGCAGCTGCGCCGGACCAGACGTCGCCGGCTGGAAGCGGATGGTAGTGCGGCCCGCAAACGGATTTGGGTAAGCTTCGAGCACAGTAGCTTGCTGGAGCGTTGCGGGCTGCGAGCCGGCCGCGGTGGCGCGGGCGGCCGTGGGCTGGCAGCTGCCGAGCTGGTCGCCGTGCTGGCCGAGGTGGGCCGCCACGGCTGCCGGGGCCACGCAGATTTCGTGGCCGTTGTGGCAGAGCTGCACCTTGTCGTTTTTGTTGCCGCAGCGCACGTCGATTACCGTGATGGTAACGCTGCTGCTTGCCGTGCAGCCGTACTCGTTGGTGGCCGTGACGGTGAAGGTGTAGGTACCGGCCGCCGTGGGCGTGAAGACTGGGCTGGCGGCCGTGGCACTGCTCAGGCCAGTAGCCGGCGCCCAGGCGTAAGTCGTGGCGCTTGAGGTGCCGTCGGTGGCCGTCAGCGTCAGGCTTTGGGTGCCGTAGCCCAGGGCAATGGTGTTGGCGCTCAGGCCGGTGAAGGTATTATCGGTACGACCAACGGCAATAGCCGGCGTGGGCACGGCGCCGATAACGGTGACCGTAGCCGGGGCTGAAGCCGCGTTGCCGTGCGTGTCCGTCACGGTCAGCGTCACGGTATTCGGCCCGAGGTTGCTGCAATCGAAGGTGGTATTGTCCAGCGTCAGGCTTTGGATACCGCAGGTATCGTAGCTGCCGTGGTCCACGTCGGCGGCCGTGATGGTGGCCGTGCCGTTTGCCAGCGTTACGGTTAGGTTGCGGGTGAGTACCGTGGGGGCGGTGCGGTCCTGCACCTGCACGGCCTGGGCTACCGTGTCGGCCGTGCCGTCGCTGTAAGTGAAGCGCCAGCGAATGGTATAGGCGCCCTGTGCGGCGTACGTGGTCGGGTCGGTGGTAAGGGCCGTGACGGTAGCCGTGCCGCACAGGTCGGGCGCGGTCGGTGCCGTTGCCGTTACGGCGCATTCACCCGTCAGAGCCGGCAGCACGATGGCCGGGCGGCTGCTCGTCAGGGCACTGGCGGCGGGGGCGAAGGCCGACGTGAGCCCTTCGCCGCGGGTGCGCACCTGGTAGTAGTAGCGCGTGCCGTAGTTGCGGCAGCTATCGGTGTAGCTGCTGGCGTCGCGGCCCACCGTGGTCAGGGGCGCGTAGCTGATTCCGTTGGTCGAGCGGAAAATGTCGAAGCCGGTTTCGTCGGCGGTGTTGTCGGTCCAGCGCAGCATCACGGCGTTGCCCGCGGCCGCGGCTGTCAGCGCTGCGGGCGGGGCCAGCACCGCGTCGCGTAGCGCCTGAATGTAGGCCACGTTGCCCGCGCCGAAGCCGTAACCCCAGTTGAAGGCCATGCTCTTGGAAAGGGCCGCTTTGGCGCCGTGGTAATCGGTGGGTTGCTGCTCGGGGTTCAGCGGGTAGTGGAAGGTGCCGCCGCCCGCGTCGGTGCCGTCGGGCGAGGTCAGCTTGGCCGCCGCTACCGACTGAAACAGGGCCGAGGGCACGCCATTGGCGCCGCCGCCCTTGGTGGCAAAGGCGTGCAGAGCCCCGCTCACGCCCGCGGCGGTACCGGTCTTGAGCAGCACCATGTCGTACTGCGTGATGTTGAATGAGTTGCCGGTGGCCAGGTTGGTCATATAGCCGGTGTTGTCCAGCAGCAGATCCAGCGTGAAATCCGACGCGTCGAGGTCCTGCACGTAGCCCGCGGGGCCGCTGATGCGGCGCAGCACGATGGTGGTGCCGGCGCGCAGGTCCTGCCAGAAGGCCACGTTGTTGAAGCGGTACTTGCCGCCGTTGTCGGCCGTGTTGTTCGTCTCGAAGTCCTTCACGAGGAGGTTGCGGGCGTCGAAGTGGTCCTGTACCACCAGCAGCTCCACGGCGTCGGTCTGGCCGTTGGCGTCGTTCGAGCCGTTGTACACGCGGTTAACCACGATGGGCGGGGGCGTGAAGGCGGCGTTGCGCAGCGTCTGGATGTAGGCCACGTTAGCGGCGCCGTAGCCGTTGCCCCAGTTGCGGTTGGCGTCGAAGGAGGCGGCGGCGGCCGTGCCGTTGTAGTCGGCCACCGACTGCGTAGGATTCAGCGGGTACTGAAACTGCCCGGTGTTGGTAATGGCGGCCGACACCAGCTTGGGCGAGGTTACCGCCTGGAAAATAGCCGTGTTTGAGCTGCCCGTGGCAAAGGCGTGCACCGCCCCAGCCGTGCCGCTGGCCGCGCCGGTCTTGAGCAGCACCATGTCGGTGTTGGTCAGGTTGAAGCTGTTGTTGGGCGCCAGGTTCGTGAGGTAAGCGCCGTTTCCCATCAGCAGATCCAGCTTGAAATCAGCCGCGTCGAGGTCCTCCGCGTAGCCGGTGATGCCCGAGGCCAGCCGCCGCAGCACGATGGTCGTGCCGATGCGCAGGTCTTTCCACAGAGCCTGGTCCTTAAATTGGTACTTGCCGCCCGCGTCCGACGTCAGGTTGGTCTCGAAGTCTTTCACGATGAGCCCGCGCACGTCGACATGGTCCTTGGTCACCAGCAGCTCCACCGCGTCCGACATACCGTCGGGCGTGGAGGTGGCGTTGTAGAGGCGGTTCACCACGATGCCCGTTGGGGGCTGCTCCTCAAGCGTCAGTTTGGAGAAGTTGAACGAGCTGCTCACCAGCTCTAACTGCAGCGTGGCGTTGGCGTTGGCCTCCAGGTACACGTTGCTCACCACCACATCCTGAAACACCCCGAAGCCGCCTGTCACCGGCACCCCGATAACGCCGGTTTTGTCCACGCCATCCACCGACACGCGGAAGGAGCCGCCCGTAGCGCTGGCCGATACCCGCGCCGTGAGCTTGTAGAGGCCCGTGCGCTGCACGTTCACCGAGTACTTCAGCCACTCGCCCGAGGCCGAGTAGCCGATGTTGCCGTAGCCGCCGTCGCCCAGCTCCGTATCCACCGCTTCCGAAGCGCGGGGCACGTTGGGGTTCAGCGCCGCGCCGCGGTTGGTCGGGTCCGAGTCGTAGTAGGCCACGTTCTGCCCGCCGTTGTCGAATTCGACGGCCCGGATGACGCCCGGCAGCGCTATGGGCGTGCCCGAATAAGGCGTGCGCGCGCAGGCGCTGACCTGCACGTAGCCGGCCTTGCTGACCGCGATGGTCGTGTCGGCGTTCTGCAGGGTCATGGTCACCGACTTGGCGCCCGGCGTGGCGTAGCGCACCGCAAAAGGCCCGGGCCCGGTGCCGGTAGCCGGCGTGGCATCGGCCCCAAAATTCCAGCTCAAGGAGGCGTACGAGCCCAGAATGGCCGGCGCGAAGCTCACCTGCTCCGGTGCCACGCAGGTAAAGGTTTTATCGGCCCGAAAGTCGGCCAGCGTCACCTGCTGGCCGGGGCGCAGGTAAGTGGGCGCGAGGTTGTTGGTCGCGTGCTGCAGCGAGTACACGATTTTGCGCAGTAGCTGGCCTTGCCCATCAAAGAGCAGTACCTGGGTCGACTGCCCGTAGATTTTGTCGTTGTAGGCGGCATTGAGGCCGGCCGGTACGTTGATTTTCAGTGCGGCCGTACCCGGCACTGCGGCTGCCGACAACTGCACCGTGAAGTCGAAATCGGCCGTGTTACTCTTGTTGAGCACCATCACCGCCGTGGTGTCGCCGTGGCGGCTGCTGATGACCGATACGTCGGCCTGATTGTCGGTAGCGGCCAGGTAAGAGCCGCGCAGGTTTTCGGCCACCAGCATTTCGTGGTAGAAGGCCGAGCGGGGCTTGATGCTGGCGCCCGAGCCGTCGAGGTAGCCCAGGTCGCCCTCGCCGCGGCTCCCGTTGCTTTCGTGAATCGACCACGGCATCATCGACACGGCCTGCTTCTGCATGCCGATGCCGAACACCTCGGCCCAATACTGCCCGTTCAGAAAGCCGTGCACGCCCAGCCCGTCCACGCCGTTGGCCGTGGGGTTCTGGTAGCCGATGTTGAACTCCGTCACGGCCCACTTCAGCGCGTCGGCGCCCGAGCGGTTGTGCAGGGCGTTGGCCGCGTCTATCATCGTGAGCAGCCCATTCACGTTGCCGGCCAGCGTACCCGCAGCCGTCAGCACTTGGGCGCGCGTCTGCGTGCCGCTGAAGGGGTAGGAGTGGAAGGTCACCACGTCGAGGTAGTAGCGGCCGTTGGCGTCCTTGCCCGTCACGTCGTTGGCCCCGCCGATGAGCGGGCGCAAGTAGCTCGTGTCGTAGAAGGAGGTTTCTGGGCCCACCGTCAGAATCGTCGGGTCGGCCTGTTTCATGGCCGTGGCCCAGCTCTTGATGTAGGCTTCCACGCCCTCCACGCCCACCTTGCCGAAGTTGCCGGTCAGGTTGGGCTCGTTGCCGATAATCCAGTACTTGACGCCGCGGCGCATCTGGTTGTTGACGTAGTCGACCACGGCCGCCGCTTGCTGGGCCGTGTAGCGGCCGCGGCCCTCCGATACCTGCACCATGGGCTCGGCCCCGATGCGGCGGATGGAGTCAATCATGCTCAGGTACTGCTGCGGCGTGGGCATGTTGAACTCCACGCCGTTGCCGCCGATGCGCACCATGCGCACCTTGGACTTTTTCACGGTGGGCCAGAGCTGGTCTAGCTGCCCGTTGTACACGCGGGCGCCGTAGCTGTAAGCCATCCAGGCGTTCTGGCCGGCCAGGTACGGCGAAATCTGCTGCGCCTGGGCAGCCGTGGTGGCAGCCAGGCAGCCCAGCGCGAAGAAGGGTAACAGTTTTCGCATACGGGTGGGAAAGGTTAGGTTGAGAAAGAGCGAAGCAGCCCGGCTGCGGCGGCCGGGAGGAAAGCAGATGCAGGCAGTGCAAGGCACCCTGTCCGCAAGAAGGATTGTACTCGCTGGCGGCCGCCCGCCGCAGCTTGCCGGGCCGTGGCGGGGCGGCACTCACTCAATGCTGGTGCCCTGCGGGCCCGGAAAGCGGTATTCCCTTGTTCCCGATGCGGATGGCAGCCGCCAGGTGAGTACAATAGCTGGTTGAAAGCGAGGAGGACGGAGCAAGGCACCAGCCGGGAGCCCAGCGGCATTCTGCGTCCTGCTTTTTATTTCAGGCCCGCCACGATGCCGTCGTAGGCGGGCTTGCGTTGGTAGTGGTCGTCGAAGGGCAGGGGCCAGTCGGGGCAGCTGCAGTCGCCGCGCACCCAGGTGTCGGCATCGGTTACGTTCCAGGTGGTCAGGCCGAAGCGTTGGGCCGCCGGCAGGGCGTTGTAGGTCTGCACGATGAACTGGTACTTGGCTTTCTGGGCCTCGGCCAGGGCGCTGCTCCAGGTGAGCCCGGCCGTTTTGCCGGGGTTCATGGCCACGTCCAGCTCCGAAATGTGCACCAGCAGCCCGCTCTGGGCGGCCGTGGTAATGGCCGCCGCCAGGTTCGCGTCGGCGCGGTTGCTGTTGGTGTGCAGCTGCAGCCCGATGCCGTGGATGGGGATGCCGCGGCTTTTGAGGCTGCCCACCAGGTTCAGAATGGCCGTGCGCTTGGTGGGCCCGAACTCGTGGCCGTAGTCGTTGTAGAACAGCTTGGCGTCGGGGTCGGCCTGATGGGCGTACTGAAAGGCGCGGGCCACGTAGTCGGGCCCGAGGTGCTGGCGCCACACGCTGGGGCGCAGGGTGCCGTCCTCGGCAATGGCTTCGTTGACGACATCCCACGAAGAGACCTGGCCGCGGAAGTGCCCCACCACCGTCTGGATGTGCGTTTTCAGCAGGTTTTCCCAGGCGGCGGAGTCACCCTGAAAGTTGGTCACCCAGGCCGGCAGCGAGTTGTGCCAGACGAGCGTGTGGCCGTGCACGCGGGCGTTGTTCTGCCGGGCAAACTGCACCAGGTAATCTGCGTCGGTCCAGGTGTAGGTGGCCGCGTCCGGGTGCAGGCTGCGAAACTTCATGGCGTTTTCGGCCGTCACGCTGCGGTACTCCCGCGTCACTACTTCGCGGTAAGCGGCGTTGCTGCGCAGCAGATTCACGTTCACGGCGGCACCGATGGGAAACGCGGCCTCGCGCAGGCTGCCCGGGGCGGATGGCCCTGGCTGAGGACCTTTGCTGCCGCAGCTGGTGAGCAGCAGCGTCGCAAGCAGAATGGAGCGGAGCGGCATAGGCGGTTCTGGTTGGCGCTTCACCCCGGCTCCCTGCCTCGCTTGATGCGCGAGCTGAACGAGGAGAGGGGAGCCTGACGCGGGCGGATGTGGGGTGGTCAGTTATCAGGGCAGCTAGCAGCGCGAACTGTCAGGTGACAACCCGCTCCTGCCAGCTCTATCGTTTGTCGAAGTAGTCGGCCAGGCGGTACATCTGCTGGTTCAGCTCGCGCATGGGCAGCAGCAGCGGCTGGTAGGGCTGGAAGCTCCAGTTGACGATGCCCTTGTTGGCGTCGGTGTTGGAGGGCTCGGCGCCTTTCAGGGTGGGGTCGTTGTCCTGGTACTTAAACCAGTGCCAGCCCACGCAATTCTTCGATTCCAACAGGCCCAGCGTGAAGTTCTGGTAGAACTTGCCGCGGTCGGCCTGGGTGCGCACCACCCAGCCGGCGCCGGCCGTGTTGGCCAGGCCCGGCGCGTCTTCGCCCTTCACGTACCACTCGGTCACCATAAAAGGCTTGCCCGACAGCTTTTCCCACTCGCTTACCCACTTCGGCTCGGGCGTCCAGTGGTTGTAGTAGTTGATGCTGACCACGTCCACGTACTTGCCCGTCACCTGCATCAGCTCGGGGTAGTAGCGCTGGGCACCGTGGAAGCGGCAGCCCAGGTACAGGTGGTTGGGGTCGACCTTTTTCAGCGCCCGGGCCACCGTGCCGAAGTACTTGTCGGCCACGAAGGCCAGGAACTCCTGGCGGTGCTGGTCGGTGATGGTTTGTAGCGTGATGCCGCGCTGATCGGCCCACTGCCTGGCGGCCTGGTAGCCCGGCTCGGTCTGCGGCAGCTTGAGGTAGCCGTCGAGGTTTTTGCGCAGCAGCGGCATCTCGTTGTCGGAGAAGTAGCCGAACAGGTTCGGGTCGTCCTTGTACTTCGTGAGCTGCTGGGCGTACTGCTCGCAGAACTCCGCGAAGCCCGGGTCGAAGGCGAAAATGACGTCGTTGGGGTAGCCTTTGTGGCCGGGCTGCACGTAGGTGCCGCCGCGCTTGTCGCCGTACTTAGCCATGAAATCCAGGTTCACGGTGTAGGCCAGCGGCCGGTCTGCCTTGGCGTTTTCCGCCCGTATTTCCTCGTTGGCCGACCACGCGCCCGCGCCGTTGAAGCCATTGTCCACCAGCAGCTGCCGCGTCTTGCGCATCCAGCCGGCCCGGTCGCCAAACTGCTCCTTCAGCGCCTGCTGCGCCCGCTCCGAGCCCACGGCCTGCACGTTGTTGGGCGCGTTGTGCAGAAAATAGTAGCCCTCCGGGTCCACGGCCCACCAGCGCCCGTCCACCTTCTTCACGTAGTAGAAGCCGGTGGCCGTGGTGCGCTTGTCGAGGCGCCCGCCGTACTTGCTCAGCTTGGTTTTGCCGGGCTTGAAGCCTTTAAGCTGAGCCATGGTGCGCGTGGCGTAGCTCTTGTAGGGCGAAAACGAGGCCGTGCCGTCGGTTTTGGAGTTGTTGAGCGTCTTCTTCGCGTCGACGCGCAGGGTGTACTCGGTGGTGTCGAGTTGCTGGGCCTGGGCGGCGGGCAAGCCTAGCAGGAGCAGGCCACCAAGTAGTAGGTAACGGCTGATTCGTCGCCCGGCCAAAAAGGCCGTCATGTCGAGCGAAGTCGAGACATCTCGCCGGATAGTATTCCTCTCGTTGCACATGATTTTACTATCCGGCGTCAGCACGCGAGATGTCTCGGCTTCGCTCGACATGACGTTCTGATTGGACCTCAGCGCAGTGCTCATTTGCCGTCGTATTTCTGCGCCATCTGGCGGTAGTACTCCTGCAGCACGTAGAAGGCCCTTTTCTTCGTGCCGGTGCTCGAAATCAAGCCCTTGCGGTTGAAGCCCTGCTGGTATACCGGGTGCTGGCGGCGGGTGGCGCGGAAGTCGGCCAGAATCCAGGGCGTCATGCCGCGCAGGTTCTTGATGGTGCTCAGCATCTTGAGCTGGTTCACGTACAGCGCCTCCTGGTATTCCTCGCTCCAGCGCGTGTCGGCGTCGGCGTGGTAGCCGGCCAGCGCGTCGCCCCCGAATTCGCTGATGGTCACCGGCTTGTTGTACTTGATATCGAAGGTGTACTTGGTGATTTCGCCGGGCTTGCCGCCCCAGTACCAGCCGGCGTACTCGTTGATGCTCGTCAGGTCGAGATACTCGCCCAGCGGGTCGTCCACGTGGATGACGTTGTCGGGAGTGCGGTGCAGTTCCAGCGCGGCCGAAATCAGGCGCGTGTCGTCCAGCGAGCGGGCTTTCAGGGCCAGGCTGCTCATGAACTTCAGGCGCGGCTCGCTCAGCGGCGTTTCGTTGCCGATGCTCCACACTACCACGCTGGCGCGGTTTTTCCCGAGCGAAATCAGGTCGGTGAGCTGCTGCTCGGCGTTCTGGTAAGTAGCAGGGTTCTGCCACGCGATGGTCCAGTACACCGGCACCTCACCCCACACCAGCAGGCCCATTTCATCGGCCAGCTTGAGCATGGTTTCGTTGTGCGGGTAGTGGGCCAGGCGCACATAGTTGCAGCCCAGTTCCTTGGCCCAGGTCAGCAGCATTCGCAGGTCACCCTCACCCCGGGCCCGGCCCGGAATCAGCGGGTTCTCGTCGTGCATGCTGATGCCGCGCATGAAAATCGACTTGCCGTTCAGCAGAATATCCGCGCCCCTGGTTTCGATGGTGCGGAAGCCGATGCGGTCCTGCACCTGATCGGCGCCGGTGCTCAGGGTCACCGCGTACAGCTTGGGCTGCTGCGGTGACCAGAGCGTGAGCTTCTTCGCGGGCACCGAAAAGCTGGCGCGGCCCTCCGCGTCGGTTTTCACCTGCTGCGTGAGCTTGGCCTCCGGAATGCTCAAAGTCACCGTTTGATTGGCCCGCGCCTCGCCCGTCAGCTGCACGTAGCCGGCCAGCTTGCCCATGTCGCCCTTGGCCAGCTGCACCTTGTAGTCGCTGATGAAGGTCTGCGGCGTTTCGGCCACGAACACGTCGCGCGTGATGCCGCCGTAGTTCCACCAGTCGGTGTTAATGGTCGGCACTTCCTCCGGGCGGCGGGTATTATCGGCCTTCACCACCACGAAGTTGTCCCCGCTGGGGTCGAGCCGGTCCGTGATGTCGTATTGAATTGGGGTGAAGCCGCCCTTGTGGGTGCCCAGCTTCTTGCCATTCAGGTAGATGTGCGCCTCGTAGTTGATGGCCCCGAAGTACAGGTGATACCGCTTGCCGGCCTGGGGCTGGAGCGCGAAGCTTTTCTTGTACCAGATGGTGCCCTCGTAGTAGAGCAGCTCCGGCCGCTGCGAGTTCCAGTCGCCGGGCACCTGCAGGGCGTCGGCGTGGTCGAAGTCGTACTCGATCAGCTCCGTCTCTTGCTTAGAGCTGGGTTTCTGGTTGTCGTAGTAGCCGCCCTTGCCGCTCTTCGACTGATCGAAAGCCTCGCGGCGGTAGTCGTAGAAGCCGTTTTCGTACGGGTCGATGATGTAGTTCCAGCGGCCATTCAGGCTCAGCACCCGGCGGCCGGGCGCGTTCTGAATCAGGCTCGACTGAGCCAACAGCGGCGAAGAGGTGAAAGCGCCGGCCAGCAGCAGGGCCGCCACGGCCAGCGTCTTCAGCGAGGTGCAGAAAGTCATTAAGCGGGTGGTAGTGAGGGGAAAAGTAGGGCCTAGTGCTAGCCCCCCTCCTCAGCTGAGGAGGGGCTAGGGGTGGTTGAAAGACTAGAGCTAAAGGCTAGTTCTAGATGACGCCCAAACGTTAAGGTCAACCACCCCCAGCCCCTCCTCAGCTGAGGAGGAGGGCTAGCTAGTAGCCTTTAATTGTAACCCGGGTTCTGGTTCAGAATCGGGTTCGTCTGGATTTCCTGCAGCGGGATGGGGAACAGCAAATCGTCTTGGTTGATGCGGGTGGAGGCGCCCGTGCGGGTGAAGAAGGCGTTCATCACCGGGATGGCGCGGCCGGTGCGCACTAGGTCGAACCAGCGGTGGCCCTCGAAGCTCAGCTCCAGGCGGCGCTCCAGCTCAATTCGGTCGCGCAGGGTCTGGGCGCCGGTGCCGGCGGGCAGGTCCACGGTGGCGTTGGGCGTGGCCACGGGCAGGTTGCGCGAGCGGCGGATAACGCGGTTCACCGCGTCCAGGGCCTGCGCGTTCGGGCCGGTGGCCTCGTTCACGGCTTCGGCGTACATCAGCAGCACGTCGGCGTAGCGCAGCACAATCCAGTCATTTTCCGCGTCCGTCGAGCTGGTGGGCGTGTCGATGTACTTCTTGGTGTAGTACGTGGTGGTCGACGAAGGATTGATAGGCAGCGTGTAGGACGTGGCGGCGCGCACGTCGGTGGTGCCGCTGGCCGTGAAGGCGTTGACCAAGTCCGTATCCACCGTATTGAACTGCTGACCGGTAAACGAAGCGCCGATCAGGGCCGTGGTCTGGGCCGTGGTGTAGGCGGGCATAAACCAAGTGGTAAACGCGCTGCCCAGGTTCAGGGCGCCTTTGGTGTAGCGCACCGCAAACAGGATTTCGCTGTTCATCTCGTTGTTGGTGGCGAAGATGTTGGCGTAGGTGGGCTGCAGCGAGTAGTTGTTCGCGTCGATAACCTGCTTGAGCTTGGCGGCCGCGTCGGTGTACTTGCGCTGGGTCAGCAGCACCTTGCCCAGCAGGCCCTGGGCGGCGCCCTTGGTGGCGCGGCCCAGGTTCACGCCGGTTTGCGTGGCGGGCAGGTTGGTTTCGGCGAAGGCCAGGTCCTGCTCGATCAGGGCGTACACCTGCGCGGCTGGCGTGCGGCCAAACTCGTAGGCTTCGGGGATGCTCTCGATTTCGCGGGTCACCAGCGGCACGTCGCCCCAGATGCGCACGGCGTTGAAATAGGCCAGGGCCCGGATGAAGCGCACCTCGGCGTAGTAGCGGTTGCGCGTGGCGTCGGTGAGCTTCACGGCCGCGGCCCGGCCCAGCACGATGTTGCAGCGGGCAATGGTGCGGTAGGTCATCAGCCACTGGCTCTGGATGCGCGGGTTGTCGCTGACCACCGTAAAGTCGTTGAACTCGTTGAGCCGCTCACCCGATACCACCGTGAAGCTGTTGTCCGACGGGATTTCGCCGAAGACGAAGATGCCGCGGTTGTTCGAGGACGACTTGCCGTACAAATCCTGCAAGGAGGAGTACGCCGCCGTCACCCCGTTCAGGATGCTCAGCGAGTCGGTGTAGCCCTCCGTGGTGGGCAGGCGCGTGGGGTCGTTCAGGTCGATAAAGTCCTTGCTGCACGAGGTGGTGCCCAAGGTGGCCAGGCCCAGCAGCGCCGCCACGCTGGCCCCGGCAAATATGTTTTTGTAGTCGAAAGTCATGATGGGAAGGGAAGGGAGCTGTCAGTGGTTGGTTGTCAGCGGAGTTCCGGCAGACGTAGCGGAACGGACTGGCAACTGCATGACCGTCAACTGATTTTAGAAGCCCAGCTGCACGCCCAGCGTAAGGGTCCGGTTCATGGGGTAAGAGCCCTGATCGACGCCGTAGGTGGGGTTGGTGGTGTTGCCGTAGTTGTTGGCTTCCGGGTTGTAGCCGATGTACTTGGTGAAGGTGTACAGGTTCTGGATGCTGGTGTAGATGCTGGCGCTTTCCAGCTTCACCTTCCGGGCCCAGTCGGCCGGCACGTTGTAGCGCAGGGTCACGTTGCGCACCCGCAGGAAAGAGGCGTCGTGCACGAAGTAGGAGTTGAACTGCGTGCGCAGCGAGGCGGCGGTGGTAGCCAGCGGGGTTTTGCCGTCGCCGGGGTTGTCGGGGCTGCGCCAGCGGTTGGTCATTTCGGCGCGGGCGTTGGTGCCGCCGGGCGCGTTGAAGGTGTACCGGTCGCCGCCGTAGAGCACGTCGTTGCCCTGCGAGCCTTGCAGCGTCACGGCCAGCGAGAAGGCCTTGTAGCCGAAGGTGTTCTGCAGGCCGTAGGTGAACTTCGGGAACGGGTTGCCGATGACGGTAATGTCCTGGGTGTTAATCACCCCGTCGCCGTTCACGTCCTTGAACTTGAAGTCGCCGGGCTTGATGACCGTGTTGCTGGCCGTCCACTTCGGGCTGCGGTCGATGTCGGCCTGGTCGCGGTAGATGCCCTCCTGCTGGTAGCCGTAGAACACGCCCAGCGGCTGGCCCGGCACCACCCGGATGGAGCTGGTGTAGCCAAACACCGCGTCGAAGGTAATTTGCTCGTTGGCGCCGGCCAGCGAAATGACCTCGTTGCGGTTCAGCGTCAGGTTGGCCGAAGAGCTCCAGGTAAAGTCGCCGTCCACGATGTTGGCCGTGTTCAGCTGGAACTCCAAGCCGCGGTTGCGCACCTCGCCCACGTTGGCCAGGGCCCGCGACGCGAAGCCCAGGATGGCCGGGATGTTGCGGTTCAGCAGCAGGTCAGTGGTGTTGCGCTGGTAGCCGGCCACCGTCAGGTACACCCGGTCGCGCCACAAGCCCAGGTCGAAGCCCGCGTCGAACTGCGTGTTGGTTTCCCAGCCCAGGTTGCGCAGGGCCACGCCGTTGGGCGAGAAGCCGTACACGCGGGTGCCGTTGCCGGTGCCCAGCACGTAGTTGGCCGCGTCCTGGTAGCTCTGGTAGTTGTAGTCGCCGATGTTGTTGTTGCCGGTCACGCCGTAGGAGGCACGCAGCTTCAGCTCCGAGATGGTCGGGAACTGCTTGATGAAGCCTTCCTCGGCCACGCGCCAGGCCAAAGCCAGCGAGGGGAAGGTGGCGTAGCGGTTATCAGGCCCGAAGCGCGACGAACCGTCGCGGCGCAGGGCGGCCGTCAGGATGTAGCGCTCCTTGAAGGAGTAGTCGAGGCGGCCGAATACCGAGGTCAGCGCGTTTTCGTTTTTGCTCAGGCCCTGGCCGAACACCTGCCCGGCGGCCGTCGGGTAGTCGATGTTGGTGTTGGTGAAGGTGCCCGTCTGGCCCAGCACCGTGTTGCCCTCGAAGCTGTTGTACTGCGAGGCGTAGCCGGCCAGCAGCGTCAGGTTGTGGTCGGTGCCGAAGGTGCGGTTGTAGGTGGCCGTGTTTTCCCACACCCAGTTCAGGTTCGTGCCGTTGATGCGGCGCGCGTCGATGTTGTTCAGGATGGGGTTGGAGAGGTTGGCGGCCTGGTTGCCGGCCGTGCCCAGCGTGGCCGGCACGTAAATGCCCCGGCGCGAGTTGATCAGCTCCGCCCCGAAGGTGGTGCGCAGGTTCAGGCCCTTGATGACCTCGAAATCCAGGAACGAAGTACCCAGGCCGCGCACCACGTTGTTGCGGTCCTGGTACAGGTCCAGCGCGGCCAGGGGGCTCAGTAGGTCGCCGGGGTTGGTGATGCCGTTGTTGGTGCCGTTGCGCAGGCCGGCGTAGTCACCATTGGCCAGGCGCGTGGGCACGATGGGCGGCATGATCAGGGCGGCCGTGATGGCGCCGGTTTCGCCGCTCGGGCCGCCGCCCGAGATGTTGCCGCCGTTGTAGCTGCCCGAGGTGGGCACCACGTCGGTGCGGGTGAAGTTGGGGGCCAGGCTCAGGCCCAGCTTCAGCTTCTTGCTCAGTTGCGCGTCGTAGTTGGCGCGTAGGGAGAAGCGCTCAAAGGCCGAGCCCTTCAGCGTGCCCGTTTGCTTGAAGTAGCCGCCCGAAATGTAGAAACGGCCTTTTTCCGTGCCGCCCGAGGCCGACAGCTGGTACTGCTGCTGGGTGCCGGTGCGGAAAATCTCGTTCTGCCAATCGGTATCGGGCAGGCCGTTGGGCGAGTTCAGGTAGTTCGTCAGCTCGACGGGGTAGGTGCGGGCGCCGTTGGTGTACGAGTCGCGCAGGTACTCCACAAACTCGTCGCGGTTCAGCAGGTCCACCTTCTTGGCCACCTGCACGATGCCGGTGTTGGCCGAGAAGTTGAAGCGCGTCTTGCCGTCGGTGCGCCCGTGCTTGGTCGTCACGATGACGATGCCGTTGCCGCCGCGCGAGCCGTAGATGGCCGCCGCCGCCGCGTCCTTCAGGATCTGCACCGACTGAATATCGCCGGGCGGAATCTGGTAGTAGCTGTCGGGGTTGTTGAGCGGGTAGCCGTCCACCACGTACAGCGGGTTGTTGCCGGCCGTAATCGAGCCCAGCCCGCGGATGCGAATCACCGCGCCCTGGCCCGGCTCGCCGGACGGCTCCGTAATCTGGGCGCCGGCCACCAGGCCCACCAGCGCCTCGGAGGGCGAGGCCACCGGCAGCAGCTCCACGTCCTTGGCCTGAATCGAGGCAATGGACGTGGCCAGCAGCTTTTTCTCCTGCACGCCGTAGCCCACCACCACTACTTCGCTCAGCGTCTTGTTGTCGGGCTGCAGGGTGATGCTCACCGCGTCGCGGCCCTGCACGGGCACTTCCTGCGCCAGGTAGCCGATGAAGCTGAACACCAGCGTGGCCTCCGAGGCCGCCGTGATTTTGTAGCGGCCGTCGGGGTCGGTGGTGGTGCCGTTGGTGCCACCCTTCACCACCACGTTCACCCCCGGAATACCCTGGCCCTTCTCGTCGAGCACCCGCCCGCTGATGGTGATGTCGGCGCCCACGGGCTTGAGAATCACGCGGTCCTGGCTGACTTCGTAGTCAATCTGCATGGGCCGCAGCACGTCGTGCAGCACCGAGTCCAGCGGCTGGTTGACGGCGTTGACCGACACGCGGCGCTGCGCCCGAATCAGCTGGCCGCTGTACTGAAACCGCACGCTGGTCTGCGCTTCGATCTGGTCGAGCAGGGCCTTGATGGTAATTTCCTGGGCCTGCACCGTGACGGGCTGCGCCAGGTTCTGGGAAAAGGCCGACGGGTGCGCCGCCAGGCTGGTGCACAACGACACGCTCAGCGCCGGAAGCAGCGCCAGCCGCTTCACGTGCCAGGGAAGGGAGGGAAGAGGTAAAAAACGACTCATAAGGGCGGGTGTGTTGAGATGTCGCGGGAAGGCGGTTGGCAGGGCATGAGCCGGGCCGGCATTCACAGATTGCTGTGAAGCTCGGGTTGGCTGTTATGGGTAGTAAACTGCTGGTTACTAGGGATTATTCGGGCTTGCAGGGGCGGCCGAGCATGTGAATGCGGGTGCCGTCTTTCTGGTAAGAAGCGCCTAGGGTTTTGCAGAGCACGTCCAGCTTTTCGTACAACGATTCGCTGCTGAGCTTGAGCGTCACGGTGCAGTGCGCGAAGGCGTCTTTGTCGTACACGATGTCCACGCCGTAGGCCGTTTCCAGGGCCGTCAGCACGTCCGCCACCGGCCGGTCTTCGAAGGCGAAGTTCTGCTCCACCAGCACCGCCGGCTGAGTTACCAGCTCTTTGGTTAGCTGGGCTTTGTCGGGCGTGTACACGGCCTGCTGATTGGGGCGCAGCACCACGCTGGCCGGCGCGGCCGCCGTGATTTCGGCCGCCGTGGCCAGCGGCGTCACGCGCACCTTGCCCGTGCGCACCTGCACCGAGGCTTTTTGCCCGGCAAAAGCATCCACGGTAAACGTGGTGCCCAGCACCGTGGTCACGAGTTGCTGGGTGTGCACCTGAAAGGGCCGCGCCGGGTTGTGCGACACCTTAAAGAAACCCTTGCCGACCAGATACACGTCGCGGCCGGGGCCGGTGAAGTGCTGCGGATACTTCAGGCTGCTGGCCGGCGCCAGCGTCACGCGGCTCTGGTCCTGCAGCGTGAGCGTGACGGCGTGCGGGGTTTGGTTGGTGTATTCCGTCCAGTCGGAGGTGGCCGTGGCGGCGGTGTCGGTCACGGTGGCCGGGCCCGAGGCCAGTCGTGCGGCTCCCAACCCGACGCCCACCAGCACGGCCGCCGCGGCGGCCCAGCGCAGGGGCTGCGCACGCCAGATCTGCCAGCGCGTGGGCGGCGCGGGCGCTTCTTCGGCCGTCGACAGACCGGTTTGCAGCATAATGCGCTGCCACAGGGCCGTGCCCAGTTCCTGTCGCTCGGCCGGGGTAAGCTGTTGCACCTCGCGGTGCTGGCCCAGGCTTTCGTACCACTGCTCTACGACCTGTTCTTCCGCGGGCGTGCACTCCCCGGTCTGGTAGCGCCGTAGCAAATCCTGTAAGTAAGGTTGTTTCATGTAGGCTCGTCAGCAGGCTTCTTCTCCTAAGACGAGCAACTCCTTGGTAACCCTAGTGCGCAAATGAAAAAAATGAGTGAGTGGCTAATCACCCGAGGTAAAATAGAGCACGCTTTAGTCTAGTTGTCGGATGTATGGCATTGATGTATAGCTGAATGGGTGGTTGATATTTGGTTACGTAACAGATAAATATTTTTTTGCCGACGTGAATTCAGCAATGTCCGAAAAGCGGACGCCAGCTTCCATAGCACCATGCGGAGCGAAGCCCAAGCACTTATACCGAACAACTCAACGAAGCGGTAAAGATGCTTCGGCTTCGCGGACGCCAGATGAGCATGACGTTTCAAGGTTTTCGGATCGGCCTGAATCACCCTAGTAAGCAGCAGGCTTATAAAGGGGACAATTGCCCGAACGTGTGCCGGGCTTATAGCGGTAAAGGTGTGGCCCTGTGCTTGCGGCCGGCAGCGACGCGGCTGGACTACAGCAGCCACATCACCAGGAAATCCTTCAGCCGGAGGCGCAACTGCTTCAGTGCCCGCGTCAGGTGATACTCCACCGTTTTGGGGGAGATGTTGAGCTGCTCGGCAATTTCCGGTACCGAGCGGTTCTCGAAGCGGCTCAGGCGAAATACTTCCCGCGTGTGCTCGGGCAGCGTGTTTAGGCTGGTCAGCAGGGCCAGGGACAGGTCGTCGGCCGCTACGGTTTTTTCGGTGCTGAAATCGAGGGCTGATACGTGCACCTGGGTATAGTCGACGTACCCGGCGTGCATCATCTGGGAGCGGATCAAATCGATGACCCGGTGCTTGACGGCGGAATACAGGTAGGCTTTGAGCGACTGGATGGGGCTGTCGGCGCGCTTCAGCCACAGGGCCGTAAACAGCTCCTGCACGATTTCCTCGGCGTCTTCGCGGGAGCGGGTTTTGCGGTGGGCCGCTTCGAAGAGCGGGTACCAGTACCGCTCGTAAATCTCGGCAAACGCGCGCTCATCCCCCTGCGCAAGCGCTTGCGCCAGCGCGTCGTCGGTCCAGGCAGAATACAGCGTAAGGGGAAGCGGCATGGGTAGGCAGAAGCTACCAAATTTAAAGGGATTGTTGGGGTAGTCAAGTACGGGGCCGGCAAATTGCTGGCAACCGCAAGTCAGGCAGCCATCCAGGAATAAAGCGTCTGGGAACTCGGAACCGCGTTTGTGCTGCTGGCAGGGCGCGCCATCTGCCAGGCTGGCTATGTTGTGTTGCGCCTAACGCACGCTAAATGAGGGTTGTGCGGGCTGGCAACGCGTTTGGCAGCGCTGACATGGCATCTGGCGGGCTTGACATGAGCTTCGGCGAAGCTGACATGAGGTTCGGCAGTGGTGACATGGACTTCAACGAGCCTGACATGAGGTTCAACGCAGGTGACATGGACCTTGAAAGCCGTGGCATGGACTTCAACGGAGGTGACATGAACCTTGGCGAAGCTGACATGAGGTTCAATGCGGGCGACATGCCATTGAGTAGAGGTGTCATGGCGCTTGAAAGCGGCGGCATCAGCCGGGCGCAATAGCGGGGGCTACTGCACGGTACTTTCAACCGTCGCGCCGGTTTCATCTGCTGCACCTCTCATCTGGCGCGAGTTTAGCGCAGCGTAACTCGTGTCAGACATAAAGTGGAGGTTGTACCTCCACCGCTGCCCCGGCGGCAAGGTGGTAACGGGCTAATTGCGTACGCCGCGCGGCTTAATTGCTCTAACGGGGAGGCGCAGCCTCCCGGCAAATCTGGGCACGAGTTACGCTGCGCTAAACTCGCGCCAGTAGGGGTTTAGCAGCGGTGACGTGGCACCTAGCGGCCGTGACATGAACTTCACCGGCCGAGGCATGAGGTTCAACGGCTCGGCGGTTCAACGCGTAGCTGGTGCTGGCCGTGAGCAGCACCGCCAAGGCCGCAACAACCATAAAGAAGCCTGTGGGCCGGTACGAATGAACTAAGCGCAGCCAGAACAGCAGAAGTGCAATGCCGATGCCTACGACCAGCGCCCCCAGGCCAAGCAGGGCCATAAAGCTGCCTGAGTAACCGGCATCCGATAAACGAACCAGCTCAATAATGCACCAAGGCACAGTGCCCGGTAGCGAAAGAAAACTGAGCAGCCCCAGTACGCTGGACCGGCGGCCGACGGTTTCGCTGGTTTCCAGCAGCAAGCTGATGCCTTCCAGTAGATTTTCCAGTCCATTCATTGGTAGGGTTGCTGTAAAAAAGCAGGTAGTTAATCCTTTGGCGGGTCGTTTTCGTCGTATGCCCGCTCGTAGGGCGCAGGAACGGGTCTTGAGCTTTGAGTAACTACCCGCGCTGCAGCATTTAGACCTGCACCCAACGGCAATGCGGCTGCCGGTAGCGGCGGAAGCGGGCAATAAAGTCGCGCTGCGGCGGTCTTCCGAATCATAGTCGCTGTAGCGCAGGGTTAGCCAGCCGCGGATTTCGATCATGATAAGGTCTGATAATCTACCCACTCAAATTAGGTAGGCAGATACTGGCCATCAATACGAATGGTGTCTCCGCTTTGCATCTCAATAGTTAGCGCATCTTCCCCGGTGCTCAACGCATGGATGGATTCGCTGAAACCCCAGGGAAAAGCCCTGCTCAACGTGAGGGCCCGCAGCTTGTGTATCGTCAGCACTTTGAGGCCAGTATGGTGCCGCAGGGATACCTGACGGGTGCCGGCGGCCCAGTTCACCCGTAGCTCAGTCAGCACCGCGCCGTGCGCGTCAAAAGCATGAAGCATATCTGAAGAATTATGTTACGCAGCCGGCAGTAGCAATTGTGAAAGGCCAAGCGGAATCAACGCCGTACCTTTGCAGTTCCTGCGCTGCAAGGTATCTACATGATTTCCATCTCCGACCTCGACTTTCACTTCGGTGCCCGTACGCTTTACGACGGGGCCAACCTGCACATCAAGCCCAAAGACAAGATTGGCCTCATCGGGCTGAACGGCCAGGGCAAATCCACGCTGCTGCGCCTGCTGGTAGGCGAGTACCGCCCCGACGGCGGCTCCATCAGCATGAGCAAGGACGTGTCGCTGGGCTTCCTGAACCAGGATTTGCTTAGCTACGACTCGCACGAGCCCATCCTGGTGGTGGCCATGCAGGCCTTCGCCGAAGCGCTGGACCTGCAAAAGAAGATTGACGAGGTGCTGCTGGAGTTTGAGAACAACTACACCGACGACCTCGTCGACAAGCTGGCCGGGCTGCAGGAGCGCTTCGAGGCCCTGGGCGGCTACACCATGCAGGCCCGCACCGAGGAAATTCTCGAAGGCCTGGGCTTTACCACCGAGGAGCTGCAGCGCCCGCTGAAGCTGTTTTCGGGCGGCTGGCGCATGCGCGTGATGCTGGCCAAAATCCTCCTGCAGGAACCCTCCTTGCTGCTGCTCGACGAACCGACCAACCACTTGGACCTACCGTCGATTAAGTGGATTGAAAACTACCTGGCCGGCTACGAAGGCGCCGTGATTATCGTGTCGCACGACCGGGAATTCCTCGACAACACCACCAACATGACGGTGGAGGTAACCGGCGGCAAGCTGGTGCCCTACGCCGGCAACTACTCCTTCTACATGGAGGAAAAGGCCCTGCGCGACGAAATTCAGCAGGGCGCCTTCGACAACCAGCAGGCCGCCATCCGGCAGGCCGAGCGGTTTATCGAGCGGTTTAAGGCCAAGGCCTCGAAGGCCAAGCAGGCCCAGAGCCGCCAGAAGATGCTCGACAAAATGGACCGCATCGACTCGGTAGCCCCCGAGGCGGCCAAGGTGAACTTCTCCTTCCGCTTCTCGGTGCAGCCCGGCCGCCACATCCTGCGCATGGAGCACGTGACCAAGAAGTACGGCGAAAAGCTCATTTTCCGCGACACCAACGTGCACATCGAGCGCGGCGACAAGATTGCCCTGATTGGGGCCAACGGCAAGGGTAAATCCACGCTGATGCGCATGGTGTCGGGCTCGGAAGGGCCGACTTCGGGCACCCACCAGCTGGGCCACAACGTGATTATGGCCTTCTACGCCCAGCACCAGTTGGAGTCGCTGAACGTGGACAACGAGGTGCTGCAGGAGATGGTACAGGCCGGCTCGAAGCGCACCGAAATGGAATTGCGCACGGTACTCGGCTCCTTCCTCTTCACCGGCGACTCGGTGTTCAAGAAAATCAAGGTGCTCAGCGGGGGCGAGAAAAGCCGCGTGGCCCTGGCCAAAACGCTGATTTCGGAGGCCAACTTCCTGCTGCTCGACGAACCGACCAACCACTTGGACATGCAGTCGGTGAACATCCTGATTCAGGCGCTGGAGCAGTTCGAGGGCACGTTCCTGGTCATCAGCCACGACCGTTACTTCGTGGAAAACGTGGCCACCAAGATCTGGTACATCGAGAACTTCCAGCTGAAGGAGTACCCCGGCACCTACCACGAGTACGAGCAGTGGCAGGACGAGCGCGCCAAGGAAGCTAAGAAGCTCGGCCTCGCGGCCCCGGCCGCCCCGAAGCCCAAGCCGGTGGAGGTGAAAAAGGAGCTGAGCCAGCAGGAGCGCGAAACCACCCAGCGCGAGCTGAAGCAGACCAGCAAGCAGCTGCAGGAAGTGGAAGCCCGCGTGGCTAAGCTGGAGCAGGAGCTGGCCGGCTACGAAAAGCAGCTCGGCGACCCGAATATCTACAACAACGCCGCCCAGCTGAAGGACGCCACGGTGAAGTTTGAGCAGGTGAAGAAGGAGCTGAGCAAGGCCAACGACCAGTGGAGCGAGCTGGCCGAAAAGGTGGAAGCGCTGGAGGGGAAGTTGTAAGATCTAAGCACAAAGCAGTGCGAATAGCGAATTCGCGCTGCTTTGTGCTTATACATGCTTTAGGATTGTTCAGGGCTTACGTGCCTGCCGCAGCAAGATCCAGTGGAGCAGGAGAGGGCGGCAGTAAACTAATGGGGCCGGTGTTGAATGGCCACCCGTATTGGACTTGCAGCGCGTAGCATTCTTTGAGCGGAGCGCATAAAGGCTTGGGTGTAGAGCCGGCATCCATTCCAGACCCCCCTGATTTATTAACGGGACGGCTTGCCGTTGGAATCGGGACTGAACCCTGTGCTGTCCTCGGCGAGCATAGAGTTTTGGACAGCTGTATTGATTGTTTCATCGTCGGGGTCGTCGCTCGCGTCCCAGTCAGATTCCACAGATCGTCTGCTCTTCCGCTGCAGCTGTAGGTTGCTCAGTTCCCGTTTAGGGTATAGCTGGCCCGCAAAAGCAAAATCGGTGCTGTTAATCACAAGGCCGCCCCGAATCGGCTGTCCATCCTTGGTAATGTCACCGGGCAGCTGATAGCACATAATAGATGTTTGATCAGGCGGCGTGCCCATAATGCTGTTGCGGCTCAGCGGTGTGAGCACCTGGCGGTTTACCATGTCCTCGTTCCAGCCTTGTGTCCGTAAGAAGTAAGCGTAAGCTTTTCTTGGGTCGATGCGGTTGACCAGTTCCTCGCGCATGTGTTCGTGTGGAAAGCCCAGGGTATGACCAGTTTCGTGGCATACCACCCGCTTAAACTCCGATAGCGGGGTACTCTCCGTGAAGCCCTGCAGGTTCATGGTCGGCTGATTTTTGGGAATCAGGAGAATGTCTGTGCCTAAGTACGACCAGTAGCCCGTGTTGTCGAAGGCAATACGGACCGTTCCGACGTCTTTGGTTTCGGCAAAGCTGATGCAGGTCGTCCTGCTCCAGGCATTCATATGCTCCAGAATCATCCGGCGTAGCCGCTGCGATGCAGGCGCCATAAAGCTCACGGTTAGCTGGCGGGTCTTCTTGCCCCAGTACTTGCTCGTCAACAAGGTCAGGCTAAGCCGGTCGGTTAGGCCCAACTGGGCTAATCCCAGCATGTTCAACCGCTTCCGTGGATCATTTTTGGTGTAGACCTCAATGGCCGTGTCTGCCGCGCGTTGCTGTAGCCGCTGCGGCAGCTGCCGAATGGAGCAACCAATGAACTGGGACTGCGGACCATCTTGGTTTGAATCGTCTTCGTCAGCGGGCTCCGGATTGGGAAAGTCATTGTTCTCGGAGTCGTGCTCCAAGCTGTGAAGTACATCGTCAACCAATTGGCGAATGTGACTCAGCGTGGCACGAAGTTGCTTTTTGTTCTTTTTCATGTTGGCTGGAGGATTAAGGCGAAACTCGGTGACTAGCCTATGCCTGCCCGACACGGTCGGGCACAGATAATTTGCGCGACTGCCAGGGCCAACTGGTCGTCGCGGGAGCGTGCAAGCAAAGGAGCAGCAGGAAGGTGTGCCGTGTGGGTTAGCTTCGGCAGCCTAAAACCGGAGTAAGGGGCGCTGGGGATCGGCAGATTAATGAATCGGGCTGCCCGCAGAGGCTTAGAGGCTATGGTATTACAGCTGTGGCGTCATCCCCGGCAAAGCAGCCAAGGTTCCATAAATGCAGGGAAATCGGAAGGCCTTCCGCAGGAGGAAGGCTGACGTAGAAGTAGCCGGGCCGGAAGACAACGATAAACAGATATTTTGTATAATGCAAATAAAAAATTATACATTTTGTTAGGACGTAGGGAAAGCTTTTAGGGATGCCTTAATCAGGCAAGAATTTGCTGCGTGATATATGGATGCCTGAAGTGGTGAGTAGAATGGGTTATTTTTTATGAAATACTGCTAAAAAATAGTATTTTGTCCTTGGTAGCCATTTCGCTTTTGCTACCCGTATCACGCTCTGCCGACAACCGGCGCTAGAGGTGCACCGCCTCCAGCTTCCATCCACAGGTTCAGTCGCACTACTTATTCGGCGGCGTTCCTGCAACATACATTACCTGCTTTCTACCTCTGCCGCACTGGCTTATTGGCTGCACGCCAGCTATGACAGTGAGCCGGTACCGGTTGCCTACTATGGAAGCGGCTTTGGCTGCTAGTAGTTGTTCGCTCCGATTAACTGCTTGTATGTATGAATACCTTTACCAATCTGCACCGACGGCCGGCCTTCCGCAAGCTCCGCGCCTACAGCTTCGACCCCTCCTTATCGCTGCGTATGGATACGGTCGACATCAACAACCTCACCTACAAAGTCGAATGGGAGGAATTGGTGCCGGGCCCTGTGGGTGAGTACGTCGAAATCATCGATTACGACCCGACTGTGCGGCGCTTCTACAAGCCTGTGGACCTGGACAGCCGTTACATCATGGCTCAAGACGGCTTGGACCCGAGCGAGAGCAACCCGCAGTACCACCAGCAGATGGTGTACGCGGTGGTGATGACGACCATCAAGAACTTTGAGCGGGCGCTCGGGCGTAAAGTGCTGTGGGCTTCCGATTACCAGCCCAACGGGACCCGCGGCGGTACCTTTAGCTTCGTGCAGCGGCTGCGCATCTACCCCCACGCCCTGCGCGACGCCAATGCCTACTACAGTCCACCGAAGAAGGCGCTGCTCTTCGGTTATTTCGCCTCTGCTCCAGCGGACGAAACCACGCTGATGCCCGACTCGCTGGTATTTACCTGCCTGAGTCACGACATCGTTGCCCACGAAGTAACGCATGCCATCCTTGATGGCATGCACTATTACTATAACGAAGCTACCAACCCCGATGTGCTGGCTTTCCACGAGGCCTTCGCCGATATCGTGGCGCTATTTCAGCATTTTACCTTTCCGGAGGTGCTCAAGCACCAGATCGGCAAAACCCGCGGCAATTTGGCTTCGCAGAACTTGCTGGGTGAGCTGGCACAGCAGTTTGGCTCGGCCATTGGCGGCTACGGCAGCCTGCGCGATGCCATCGGTTTCTACGACGAGCACGGCCGCTGGCAGGCGAAGGAGCCCAGTGGTGACGAATACCGCGAAGTGTACGAGCCGCACCCCCGAGGCAGTATCTTAGTCGCAGCCGTTTTCGAAGCTTTTCTGTCGATTTATAAGTCGCGCATTGCCTCGCTGCTGCGCATCGCCTCCAACGGCACCGGTATCTTACCCCAAGGCGACCTGCATCCGGACCTCGTCGACCGGCTGGCCCACGAAGCGGCCAAAGCGGCCAACCACGTGCTGAGCATGTGCATTCGCGCCCTGGATTACTGTCCGCCTGTCGACATTACCTTCGGTGAGTACCTGCGCGCCATCATTACGGCCGATATGGACCTGGTAACCGATGACGTCTTGGATTATCGTTTGGCCTTCATCGACGCGTTCCGACGCCGTGGCATCTACCCCTCCGGCATCAAGACCCTGAGCGTGGAAAGCCTGCAGCACAAGATCTGGAACATCGGTAAAACAGCTCCTGCTCTTGGGCCAGGGGGCGACAGCATTGCCGACCTGTGGGCCGAGGAAGACAAGGACGACTGCCAGCCGCAGCACTTGAGGGGCAAACAGGCTCCGTCGCCGCGAGCTGAGCGCCCCACGGCGACGGAAAGCATAAACGTCACCGATTCGTGGTTTACCGACCTCAGCGAATTTCTGCGCGGTTACGCTGACGAAATCAAGTACGTCAATGACCGCCGGGAAATCTACCGTATTACCAAGGGGTACATTGAAGGTGGGCAGGAAGGCGGGTTACACAAGCGCATCAACAGCCACCAAGCGGGCCCGCGCAGGTTTATGGATATCACCGGTTTGGTATTCGGACCGGAGGCGAAAAAGCTCGGCGTCAAGATGCGCCCCAAGGACCAGGGCGAGTCACAGGAGGCGTCCTTTCAGATTCAGAACCTAAGGCTGGTTGACCGCATTGGGCCCAATGGGAACCAGATCAACCAAGTGGTCTTCTCGCTGGTACAGCGCTGCAGCCTGAAACGGCACCAGAAAAAGGGACAAAAATTCAAGTGGAAAGGCACTCACGACCCAGTAAATCCTGGACTCGCTGCCGAGGGCTCCACCAACGGTACAGCCTGCCTGAAATTCCGCGGTGGCTGCACCCTGATTTTCGACCTCGACACACGCGTGCTCAAGTACGCCATCACGAAGCCCCTGCTCGACATGCGGGCTTGGCTCAAGTCCGACGGGCACAAGAGACGTAGCGACCAGCGGCGGGCCGAGCGGCAGTTTCAGTATCAGTTCGGTGCTGGCGACGACCATAACCCTTTCGCTCAGTATTTCGGGCAGCAGCGTCATCAGCTGCAGGAACCCTTTTCTTTTCTGCACCAACACTAACCATTAGGCTATCATGAATTCGGTAAATGGAACAGCCACGAGCTTGGCTGCACGCACCGCTACTACCCGGGTAGACGTGCGCATGTACTGCCTTGGTACTGGAGACTGTTTTGTGCTTAAGTTTTATGCCGGCGACGCCGAGCAGTTCACCATCCTAGTTGATTGCGGTAGCTGCGTCCGTGATGGAGAGAAGCTGCGCCCGTACCTGAACGACCTGCGTGAGTACGTCGGGGGGCAAATCGACCTGCTCATCGTCACGCACGAGCACAACGACCACGTCAACGGCTTCGATCGGTGCCACAATGTCTTTGAGGGCCTGACTATCAAGCAGGCATGGTTTGCGTGGACGGAAAATCCCAACGACCCTACCGGGCAGGCGCAGGAGCTGCTGAATAAACGGCAAAAGATGCGCGTGGGCCTGCGCAAAGCGCTCAAGCAGGTCCGTAAGAACATTAGGCAAAACCCACCCGGCCGTGGCCGACCGCTCGATGCTTTCATGTCGGGCCTTGATACATTGAGCTTCGTCAACCTTGACGAGGGCAACAACCTGAGCACCAAAAAAAAATCGGACCAGGAGCTGATGGGCATGAAGGTCATCAAAGACTTGCTCCGCCGTCGTGGTGTTGAAACCCGCTACCTGCACCCGGGGCATTCGGTGGCCCTACCCGAGCTGCCGGGCGTCAATTTTCACGTGCTCGGGCCACCCCTCGATAAAAAGTACATCTATAAAAACGGCAAGGAAGGCCGAGATGTATACAAGCGTCACTTCTCCATCGGGGATAGTCTCATGGCTTTAGACAGCCTGCTGGAGCTCAACCACGAGCTGCGCGACGCAGACCTGCCGTTTAATCCAGAGTTCGTCCTGAATGAGTTTGACCTGGACGACACCGGCATCCGGCACGCTCCGGCGGACTGGCAGCGTTACCTGCGTCAGGCCAAGGCCCTGGTCGACCGTTACCACCATCCCCGTTGCGCGTGGCGCTCCATTGAGGACGAGTGGCTTTTCGCGGCGGGCAGCTTGGCCATTCGCCTCAACTCCCACATCAACAATACAAGTTTGGCCTTGGGCGTCGAGCTCGGTGCGGGTGGCCCCGTGCTGCTGCTCCCGGGCGACGCAGAATTCGGTAGCTGGGAAAGCTGGCACATGATAGAGCAGTGGGAGGGCCTGGGTGCCGGCGGCAAGCACCTGGTCGAGGACCTGCTCAACCGCACCGTATTCTACAAAGTCGCGCACCACCTGAGCTACAACGGCACCCCGCTGGCCAAGGGCGTACAAATGATGACCAGTCCGGAGCTGGCCGTGATGGCCAGCCTGGACCTCAACCGCATCGCGGAACGCTGGAAGAGCACCATGCCCAACAAAGAATTGTTGGCCGAGCTGATGCGCCGCAGTCAAGGGCGGTGCTTTGTCATGGAAGATGCGGCTCTTCTCTCGCCCTCCTCCGACGCATTGGCCCAGAGCATGCCGGACCGCTACTGCGTAAAAACCGATTCAGATAAGCGGACGCTCTACAAGCAGTATTCGGTAGTGCTTTAAGCTCTGTGCGCGCCCTTTCTGCGCAGGAGTAGCAAATCTTTTCCCCTTCGGGCATTTAGCTCTAGTTTTGGCAGAATCGTACTTGCTTGTATGCGTCGTTCTGCCTACCTATTCCCGCTGCTAGCAGCTGCTGCCGCCTGCGTGCCGCTGGGCACGCCCATCACCGACCCCAACGCCGGCAAGCCCGGCCAGAGCAGCCCGGTGCAGGCGCCGCGGGCCAATGCGCAGCTGCGCTTCGAGGACGCGACCTACGACCCGGACATCCAGAGCGTGCAGTGCTACGCCAGCTCCGGGCAGCCCACCGAAATCTTCAATGCGCCGGTGGTGTCGCTCGCGCAGGCCGGCGGCATCGTCCTGGAGTTTGACTTTCTGGGCAGCCAGAGCCGGCGCCTGACGGCCCGCTTGGTGCACTGCAACGCTGACTGGACACCCTCCACGCTCACCGACCTGCAGTTTCTCAACGACATCAACGAATTCAACCTCACCGACTACCGCACCTCGGTGGCCACGCAGGTGCCGTATTACCACTACCGGTTTCAGGTGCCAGGCGTGAAACTCTCCGGCAATTTCCTGCTGGTGGTGCAGGACGCCAATACCCGCACGCCGCTGTTGTCGCGCCGCCTGCTGGTGTACGAAAATCAGGTGGAGGTACAAGCGCAGCTGGGGCTGGCCCCCGGCGGCTCGGCGCGCTACACCATGCAGCAAATCGACTTCCTGATCCGCTACGGGGCCTACCCGCTGGTGAACCCGGCGGTGGAAACCAAGGTGGTGCTGCGCCAGAACTTCCGCTGGGACAACGCCAAGTACGGCCTGCGCCCCACCTTCGTGCGCGACGCCGAGCAGCAGTTGGACTACCAGTACTTCAACTTCGAAAACGCCTTTCCGGCCCTCAACGAGTTTCGCTACGCCGACCTGCGCTCCTTGCGCACCGTGGGCGTAGGCGTGGCCCGCCTCGACATGCAGGCCTCGCCGCGCGAAGTGCTCCTACTGCCCGAAACCACGCGCGGCGGCCGCACCTACACCCAGTACGAAGACGCCGACGGGCAGCGCGTGTTTGAGAACCGCGAGTACGGCAACGGCACCACCAACGCCGACTACATCTGGACGACCTTCCAGCTGCGTGCCGAAAGCCCCGCGCCGGGCCCCGTGTACGTGTTTGGTGCCCTGAGCGACTGGAAGCTGAAGGACGACTTCAAGCTGACCTACAACGCCGAGCAGCAGCTCTACACCGGCCGCGCCCTGCTGAAACAGGGCTACTACAACTATTACTACGTGGTGGGGCAGCCCGGCACGGCGCCCGACGCGGGCTACTTCGAGGGCAGTTACCAACTCACCGAAAACCAGTATGATATCCTGGTGTACTACCGCCCGCCTGGCACCCGGGCCGATTTGCTGATCGGCTACCGGCCGCTCGTGGTCAACGGGGCGCAGGTACGTACCAGCCAGCCCGGCCTGTTTCGCTGATACACCTGGGCAGCGGCGACTGGCGTTGCTACCACCCCAACCGTATAGGTTTGCCCCCCGAAGCCCGTGGTTAGCGCCACGGGCTTCGGGGGTAGCGGTTTTTGTGAAGCGGCAGGCTTAGTTTATGACGCCGCTTGTCCGCCGAGGACGCGTTGTGCGTCGCGCACCACCGTCAGCCAGGTTTGCTGCATCAGCTCCGGCTCCACACCGGTTTTGTCGATGTACTGCTGCTGGTATTGCTGCAAGCGGGTATGCAGCTGGCGGCAACGGTTCTGGAAGCCGGCAAAGTCGGCCACCAGCTGGGTTTTGGCTTCCGGTTGCAGCAGGCGCTGGGCGTGTACTTTGAAGTAGGTATCGGCCAGGAAGCGGCGCGACACGAGCAGGCGCAGCAGCTCGTCGCGGTCCGGGTCGCTGAGCTGATACGCTAGTTGGGCGGCTACCACCAGCAGATCGGCGGGCTTGGCGGCCGCGGCATATTCCTCAAACAGCGCGGTGTATTCGGCCGGCGTAGCAGGCTTCACCTGAAACAGCTGGTCGAAGATGAGCATGTTGCTGAGCTGCTGCTCCAGGGCCTGCCCGAAGTACACCGCCAGGCCGAAATGGGCGTACACTTCCTTGGTTTGCTCTTCGGCGTTGAGCTGGTTGAAGTGGTCGAGTAGGTGCTGAATGTCCATGCGTGGTACGAAGGTCCGCAAAGCGGCGCTAGCAACAAAAAAGCCTCGGTCTGCACCGGGGCTTTTTATGAAAATCCACCACCAGATAAGGGAGTGGCGGTGATAGTAGGGAAAGGCCACGTGGCCTTCGTCCTCGCTCTGCCGGATGCGGTGCAGCGCTTTGCGCGTGAGGGTGCAGTGGTGGTTTTCGCGCACCCCGTGCACCCAGCCAACGTCTTCGCCCCGTTGCCACCAGTTGGTGAAGTTAGGGCGCTTGTGCCGGGCTTTCCAGGCCCAGCGTTTCTTGGGTCGCTTCATGCGGAGAGTAAGTTGGTACCTACTTTTTCGCGGCGCTGGTTAGGTGTCTGACCATACGCTCAAGGTAGCTGTTCAGGCTGGTTTCGCGTCCGCATCGGCTGATAAGCGCCCGTAAGTAGCCTGTTAGCTGCCGCCTGCAACCCTATGTTGGTACGTTCGTTGCAAATGCCGAACCCCAACCGTTCCCCTCCAACCTCGCTTCCCCATGCTTTCATCCCTTGCTACCGCCCTCATGGCGCTGCTCCCGCTGGGCAGCGCCCCCACGGCTCCTGTTTCATCGGCCGCACGGCCCGCTGCGCCCGTACAGGGTGCCCAGCCCGATCCGGCCGTCATTGCCCAGTTCGGCCTGCTCGACAACGCCAAGCTGCAGAGCTACATCGACCAGAAAGGCATGCAGATGGGGCGTGTTTCCGACCGCCCTGCCGATGTAAAAGGCTTCACGGTGGTCGATTCGCCCATCATCAACGCCTTCGCCACGCCCGACGGCCACGTGTACTTCACCCGCGGCATTCTGGCGCACTTCAACAACGAAGCGCAGTTCAGCGGCGTGCTCGGCCACGAAATCGGCCACATCACCGCCCGCCACAGCCAGAAGCAGCAGACGCGCTCCACCATTGCCAACGGCGCCCTGATTCTCGGCTCCATCCTCTCCAAGCGCGTGGCCTCCATTGCGGAGCCGGCCTCGCAGGTGGTAGGCCTGGGCCTGCTCAAGTACGGCCGCGACGCCGAAAACGAGTCGGATCAGTTGGGCGTGAAGTACTCCAGCAAAATCGGCTACGACCCGGCTTCCATGGCCGACTTCTTCCTCACGCTGCAGCGCACCGAGCAGCAAAGCGGCGCGGCCGGCGTGCCGACCTTCCTGAGCACCCACCCCAACTCCGCCGACCGCTACCAGCGCGTGAAGAAACTGGCCGTGACGGCTGAGCAGCAGGCCGGCCGGCAGCTGGCCGTCAACCGCGACCAGTACCTGCGCCTTATAGACGGGCTGGCCTACGGCGACAACCCGCGCGAAGGATTCGTGGAAAACAGCGTGTTCTACCACCCGGATCTGAAGTTCCAGTTCCCGATTCCTTCGGGCTGGCAAAGCCAGAACTCGCCCAGCCAGTTTCAGATGGCCGAGCCCAACGGCAAAGCCGTCATCGTGCTCTTGCCGGCCGGCAACAAGGCCCTGGATGAAACGGCCCAGGCGCTGGCTCAGCAGCTGAAACTACAGAATGCCCAGGCCCAAAAAACCACCATCAACGGTTTCCCGGCCGTGGCCATTCAGGGCGACCAGGTAGGGCAGGACCAGCAGACCGGCCAGCAGGGCATCACGGCCCGCACGCTCAGCTACATCATCCAGGACGGGCAAAGCCTCTACGCGCTGGTGGGCCTGACTTCGCCCTCGGCATTCCAGACCTATGCGCCGCAGTTCCAGCGCACGGCGCAGGGCTTTCAGCGCCTTACCGCCGCCGATAAGCTCAACCGCCAACCCGAGCGCGTGCGTATCAAAACTGCCAAAGCCGGCCAAACGCTCAGCCAGGCCCTGGCTGCCAACGGCATTGCCAGCAAGCGGCACGAGGAGTTGGCCATTCTCAATGGCATGAAAACCACCGACAAGCTGGCGGCCGGTCAGTTGTTTAAAGTCGTGGGCAAATAACTCCGGTAAGCGGCACCAGCATTTACCACAATGGCCCCGTTTCCCACCCGGAAACGGGGCCGTTTGGCATTGGGTAAGCAGGTAGCCAGGCTACGGCCGGCCTTGGTCGATGGTCGCACCGTTAAAGTCGCCCGTCTGTGTGATGTCGGCGTTGTTAGAATTCGTGCCCTGGTAAGTAGTGGCCGAGTTGAAAAAGCCGGCCTGGGTAGTGGTGCTGGTGTTAAGATTCATCTGTTGATAAGTATTCGCGCGGTTCGACACACCCTCGGACTGTGCTTGCAGCGCCGTGTTGTTGTTGCCATCCTGCTCAATGGTGGCTTGGTTGTTGAAGCCGTTGTAGTTGAAAGGGGTGGTTTGGGTTTGGCGGCCGAAGTTGCCGTTGCCGCGCTGCGTGATGGTGGCCAGCAGGTTTGCGCCTTGCTGCAGCTGTTCGGCGTAGTTGCGGTTGCCGGTTTGGGTGGCTGCCGTACCATTGTTATACCGCTCGCTCTGCTGGTTGATGAAGTTCTCATTGCCCTGCTGCATGGCCGTCGCCCGAAGTTGGGAGCCATCAAGCCTTTGGCTAGCGTAGTTGCCAACCCCCAGGCTGGTAATGTCGGCTATTACATCTAATCCCCCTGCCAGATGCTGCAGGCCGAAGTTGCGGGTACCAACTTGCAGAATTCTGCTGTAAATGTTCCGCCCCGCCTGAAGCTGAATGGCGTGGTTATCATCGCCCGTTTGCACCACGGAGCCACTGGTAAGAAACCCGGTCTGCTGCTGGCGGCTGTCATTCCGGTTGCCCGTCTGCACCAAGGTTGCGACGAAAGCGGCCCCCGTCTGCTCCTGAACGGTATTGTTATCGTTGCCGGTTTGTTCCGATGTGGCCACGCTGCCGGCGCTTAATCCGGTTGTCTGCTGCATTTGGCTGGCATTGTTGCGGTTACCAGTTTGGGTAGCAGTAGCTTGGTTGCCAATACTCGACTGAGTTTGCGTAATCACATTGTTGCTGCCGAGCTGAGTAGCTACAGCCTGAAGGTCTCTTCCCGCTTGCTGCACGGCGACGCTGTTAAGCTCCCCGGTCTGCGCAATGGTGGACGCATTTTGCCAGCCTGCCTGGGAAACATCAGCGCTGTTTTCATTACCGATTTGGGCAATCTGGCTGTGATTGTCCTGGGCCTGAGCTAGGGGAGTGCCCGCTACCAGCGCTAGGCCGACGATGTACATTACCTGCGACTTTTTCATAAGCGTGATGGGTATGAGATGAATTGAAATATTGGTATAAATATCATATTTAATTTACTTATATTAATACGAAACTGGCTCTTTATAAGTTGAATGTGCACGAAAATCGCCTAGGGTATCATTAGATAATATCAATAGTGAGAAGATGTCCTTGCCCTGACATGACAACGCCAGCCTCACTGAGTGAAGCTGGCGTTGGATTAAGCCGCGTGTAAGCCCCGGCCGGATTTACACATTGAAGCGGAAGTGCATAATGTCGCCGTCCTGCACCACGTATTCCTTGCCTTCCACGGCCATCTTACCGGCCTCCTTGATTTTGGCCTCGGAGCGGTACTGCACGTAGTCGTCCAGCTTGATTACTTCGGCGCGGATGAAGCCCTTCTCAAAATCCGAGTGGATAACACCAGCCGCCGCCGGGGCTTTGTCGCCGCGGTGCACGGTCCAGGCGCGTACTTCCTGTACGCCGGCGGTGAAGTAGGTAATCAGATTCAGGATGTCGTAGCTGGCGCGGATGAGCTTGTCCAGGCCCGACTCGGTGAGGCCGTATTCGCCGAGGAACATTTCCTTTTCCTCCGGGTCTTCCATCTCCGCAATCTGCGACTCGATGGCGGCCGAGATGACTACAATCTGGGCGTTTTCGCCGGCCACGTGCTGGCGCAGGGCTTCCACGAAGGCGTTGCCGCCTTGCGGAATGCTGGCCTCATCCACGTTGGCTGCGTAGATGACGGGCTTGATGGTAAGCAGCTGCAAATCCTCCACGGCGGCCAGCTCTTCTTCCGAAGCGTCGAGCGAGCGGGCGTTGTGGCCGGCTTCCAGGTGGGCCTTGAAGCGCGTCAGCGCGGCCACTTCCTTCTTGGCCACCGCGTCGCCGCTCTTGGCCGAGCGCTCCGACTTCTGCAGCTTCTTGTCGATGCTTTCCAGGTCCTTGAGCTGCAGCTCCGTGTCGATTACCTCCTTGTCGAACACGGGGTCGACGCCGCCGGCTACGTGCACGATGTTGGGGTCGTCGAAGCAGCGTACCACGTGGATGATGGCGTCCACCTCGCGGATGTTGGCCAGGAACTTGTTGCCCAGGCCTTCACCCTTCGAGGCACCCTTCACCAGCCCGGCAATGTCCACGAACTCCACGATGGTGGGCACTACGCGCTGGGGCTTCACGATTTCCTCCAGCACCTGCAGGCGCGGGTCGGGCACGGTGACCACGCCCACGTTCGGCTCGATGGTGCAGAAAGGGTAGTTGGCCGATTCGGCCTTGGCGTTCGACAACGCGTTGAACAGGGTGGACTTGCCCACGTTAGGCAGCCCGACGATACCGCAGCGAAGACCCATAGGTCAGGGAATGAGTGACGTAGTGAATGAGGGAAACAGGCCAGCCGGCCCGATCCGGGCGCAAAGGTACGAAGCCCGGGGGCGGAAAACACGGTTATGCAGTAACCGTCTGTCATCCTTCGCTCTGCGCACGCCAGATGAAGGATAACTGCCCCCGAATTATTTCAGCATTGCCGCGTAGTAAGCCGGCACCTCGCGGAGCAGGCTGTACGCGTCGCGCAGCTCGTAGTAATCGGCGTGAGTGGTGTACACCCGGAAGCCGCGCTGCTGCAGCAGGTAGCGGCACCGCGGCAGGTGGTAAAACTGCGACACCACCAGCACCGACCGGAACTGGCGCTGCGCGGCCACGGCGACGAAATTGTCGGCTGTAGCCCCGGTGGTAGTGCCCAGGTCATCCACGATAATGGCATCGGCCGGTACGCCCTGCGCCCGCAGGTACTGGCCCATCACGAAGCCTTCGTAGTGGCCTTCGCGGCCCAGGCCCCCGCTCACCATAATCTTCGGGGCCAGGTGGGCCTGATAGAGCTGCAGGGCCTTGTCGAGCCGGCCGCGCAAGCGCTCCGAAAGCGTGCCGTCGGGGTTGACGGTGTTGCCCGGCACCAGCAGGCAGTCGGCTGCGTGCGCCGTATCGTGCAGGCCTTCTACTACCGTCCAGCCGCAGTGCACCGTTAGCCAGAAAATCAGCACGCTCCAGAGCCCGGTCCACAGCTTTTTCATGCGGGTAGATGCAGCAACGCGCTACCGCGGCAGCCTGGTAAGAGCCGCTGCGGTAGCGCGTAATCAATGCCTAAAGAGAAGGAGCTTAGTAGTTTTCCGCCGTATACTCGGGGCCTTCGTAGCGGTTGGGGTCGTTGAACTCGGGGCGCGGACGGTCCAGCTCGGCCACTTCTTCGGGCGAGAGCAGCTCCTGCCGTACGTAGTCGATGGCGTCCTGCAAGGCGTCGGCAAACTTCAGGAAGTCCTCCTTGTAAAGGAAAATCTTGTGTTTCTCGTAGGAGAAGGTGTCGTCGTCGCGCAGGCGGCGCTTGCTTTCGGTGATGGTCAGGTAGTAATCCTGCCCGCGCGTGGCTTTCACGTCGAAGAAATACGTGCGTTTGCCGGCTTTAATGCGCTGGGAATAAATCTCGTCCTGTTCGTAGCGGTCTTCCACGGGGTCCAGCTAAAAGATGAAGAAAGGGAGGGAGGTTGAAAGATTTTGGGATTGTTGCAAAAATCCCCGGCTAAAACTAGCCTATTGCCGGCGGATATAAAAATCTGCCGGCAACAAATTGAGTATCGCCAAGTTGGATGCCATGGGCTGCGGGCGAGTAGGGGCCTGCCCTGAGTTTATAGGCCCGTGCGGGCACTGCGGGCGCAACCTGCATGTTACCTTCGCAGTCCTTCCGCACTGGTTTCTTTCCGCCGCCTATGCCTCCTCAGCCGCTCGATCTGGCCGCCGTCCGCTCCTTCGAAAACCTGGAATTTCTGGCCCGGCAGCTCGTCGACGGCTTCATCACCGGCCTGCACCAGTCGCCTTATCATGGCTTCTCGGTAGAGTTTTCGGAGCACCGCCTCTACAACCCCGGCGAAAGCACCCGCCACCTCGACTGGAAAGTGCTGGCCCGCACCGATAAGCTCTTCGTGAAGCGCTACGAGGAGGAAACCAACCTGCGCTGCCACGTGCTGCTCGATGTGAGCCCCAGCATGTACTACCCGCGCCCCAGCCACGACAAGCTGCACTTTGCGGTGCTCTGCACGGCGGCCCTGGCCACGCTGCTGCAGAAGCAGCGCGACGCCATCGGGTTGGTGACCTTCGCCGACAAAATCGAGCTGCAGACGCCGGTGCGCTCCACCAGCACCCACCGCCACACCTTGCTCTTGCAACTGCAGCAGCTCATGGAGCGCCCCGCGCCCACGCAGCGCGGCGGCACCGACGTGGCGGGCGTCATCCACCAGATTGCCCAGCAGATTCCCAAACGCTCCCTGGTGGTCATCTTCTCTGACATGCTGGGCCGCAGCCAGCAGGATCAGACCGACACCCTGGCGGCCCTGCAGCACCTGAAGCACCAGCACCACGAGGTGCTGCTCTTCCACGTGATGGACCGCGCCACCGAGGCCGAGTTCGACTTTGCTGAGCGCCCTTACGTGTTCGAGGACGTGGAAACGGGGCAGCGCGTGAAGCTCAGCCCCGCCCAGGTGCGCGAGCAGTACCGCGCCGCCATGCAGCAGTACACCCAGGAGCTGGCCCTGCGCTGTGGGCAGTACAAGATTGATTTCGTGCCCGTCGACATCCAGGAGCCGTTCGACAAAGTCCTGCACGCTTACCTGGTGAAGCGCGGTAAAGTCCGCTAACTACCCCAATTTTCTTCCCCTGATGGAGCACATAGCTTTATTCATTGCCTGCTTTGTGCTGACGGTACTGAGCGCGTTGGTTACCACGTACATTGCCCAGGGCAAGCCGTTCTGGCGCTGGTTTATCATCGGCATGGTGCTGCCCTACGTGAGCATCTTCATTGCCATGATCATGGTGTACCGCGAGCATAAAGCCGAGGAGAAACAGCAAAAGGGCTAGATGTGGTACTGCCGGGTGTGCGGGCTAGAGTATGATTACTCACCTTGGGGAGGGGATGAGCGCACTCCTGACCACAGCATCTGTGAGTGCTGCGGGATAGAATTTGGGTACGAGGATCATACGATATCTTCTACCAGAAACTACCGGCAGCAGTGGCTTAGCGCGGGGAGCAAATGGTTTGACCCAAAGCGCCGCCCCAATAATTGGGACGTCAGCTCTCAGTTAGGGCAAGTGCCCATTAGCTACCGTTAAGACTCCGGCGTGTTATCCAAAGACTGCCAGAGGTACTTGCAAGCCAGAGAGCGGTAGGGGCGCCAGGGCTCGGCCAGCTCCGTCATGCGCTTGAGTAACGCCCGCCCGGTTTCCGTCAGGCCGTAATGCCGGCGCATGGCGTTCTGAATGCCCAGGTCGCCTTCGGCAAACACGTCGGGCTGGTCGAGGGCAAACATCTGCAGCATCTGGGCCGTCCAGCGGCCTACGCCCTTAATCTGCGTCAGGTGTTGGGTGAAGGCGTCCTCGTGGAGCTGCGAAAGGTGCGCGTGGTCCAGCTGGCCGGCCAGGTTGAACTCGGCAATGGCCCGCAGGTAGCCGGCTTTCTGCTTCGATATGCCGGCGCCGCGCAGGTCCTCGTCCGAGAGCTGCACCAGCACATTGGGTTCGGGGTAGCCATCGGGCTTGAAGAGGCCTTCCAGCTTGCGCCAGATGGCCGCGGCGGCCTTGGTCGAAATCTGCTGGCTGACTACGGCTTTGAGCAGGGCCAGGTACAGGTCTTCGTGGGAGGAAGCGCGCACGGGCCGGCCCCGGGCAATGATGTCGGCCAGCACCGGGTCGGCGTGGCTGAGGTGACGGCGGGCTTCGTCGTGGTCGTAGGTATAGTCGGCGGGTGGGGTCATGGCACAAACTTATTTGACGCCGTTGATTTGCAGCTGCAGCCGTGGAAAACGTTGGTGTAGGGCGTCAAAATCCACGCCTGCCAGCTGCGAAGACCAGCTGAGCTGCAGGTGCGTCAGGCCGGGCGGCAAATGGTCGATGGGCAGGTGGCGGACGTAGGTATCGGCGAAGCTCAGGCGCCGCAGCGTCGTCAGTTCCCGGAAGGAGCTGGGCAGGGTGCGCAGCGGGAATACGCAGTTTTCGATGCGCAGAAGCTCCAGCCGCTGCAGGCGGCCGAAGTCGGTGGGTAGCTCCGTGATGTCGGTGCCTCGAATCATGAGGTAGCACAGCTGGGTGAGGTTCGGCAGCCAGGGCGGGACTTCGCTCAGGGCCAGATTGAGCATCAGCAGTTCCCGCAATTCCGTCAGGTTCCCCATGGTATCGGGCAGCGCAAACGACGGCTGGCCCGTAAGCGGCGGCCCACTCCAGCCTTGCAGGTCCAGATAGCGCAGGCGGGTCAGGCGGGCAAAATCAGCCGCGTGCGGCGCCAGGTCATCCGTAAGGGCCAGCGCCAGCTTCCGCACGCGGCCGGCATATTTGAGGGCTTGTGGAAGCGAAGTCCATTGTTTGGGGCCAAACCAGTGGCGAAACGGCAGCCACCTCTGGTAGTGAAAATAAGGGTCCTGAAAGCTCATGCGGTTTGGCGGACTACGCTGCTTTAACGCGTGCTCCTCACTTTTCCATGCTCTGCAGCACCCGCTGAATCAGCCCGTCCATGGCCTTATCGTCCATCCAGCGCGTGACGATAACCAGGTCGTGCTCCGCATCAACGTAGATGATATTGGCACCGGCGCCGAGGTGGGCAAAGGCCGAGGCCGGGGCGCTCGGGTAAAGCTTCTTGTCGGTGTTCAGGAAGTAGTTCATGAAGCCGTAGGTGGGCTGCACCGGCGTGGGCGTGCGGGCCCGTTGCAGCCAGTCTGCGCTGATGAGCTGCCGGCCGTTCCAGCGCCCGCCGCGCAGCGTCAGCAGCCCGAAGCGGGCCTGATCCAGCGCCGAGATGAACAAGCCGCCGCCCCAGTGCGAACCGCCGCTCACCGACTGCACCGGCACACCGTCCAGGACCACCCAGGAGTTTTCGTAGCCGGTCCAGCGCCAGGTGGGGGAGGCGCCGATGGGGTCCATGATACGTTCCTTGAGCACCTGCGGCAGCGGACGGCGCCACAGGTTCAGCGCGGCCAGGGCCAGTACATTTACACGCGTGTCGTTGTACTTGTACACCGTGCCGGGCGCGTGGCGCGGGCGCGTCTGCCACTCCGCGGCCGGGCCCTGCGGGCGGTCGGCCCAGTCGGGCTTGCCCCAGAGCGTGCCTTCCCAATCGGAGGTCTGGCGCAGCAGATGGTCCCAGCTGATTTTGCGGTTGTGCTCGGTGTTGAATAGTTCGATGAGGTCCTGCTGACCCAGCTCGTCGGCTTTGTTGGCGACCGTATTCCAGGGCTGAAACGGAATGATAGGCGCCATGTACGGCCCCACTTTATCGTCGAGGCTTTTGATCAGGCCATCCTGATAAGCCAGGCCCACCACCGTCGACAGGAAGCTTTTGGCCACGCTGAAGGTGAGGTCCACGCGCTGCGGCTCGCCCCACTGCGCCACCAGGTAGCCCTTTCGGATGATAAGTCCGGTCTGCGGACCGCGCTCCTTCATCGGCCCCACGGGGTAGCCGAACGGCTCCCGGCCGAAGGCGCTTTCGTAGTGAGCGGCCCGCAGGTCGCGCGGGGCCTTGCTCTCGTTGGCCTGCGCGTATTGCACGGCTTCCTGCAGCCGCGCCGGGTTCAGGCCTACCGCTTCGGGCTGACGCGTTTCCCAGCTGCCGGGCGGCGGAAAATAGGCGGTGCCCTTCTTAGGTCCGATGCTTTTCTTTTGGGCCTGAGCGGCTGGTAGTTGGAGCAGGCACAGCAGCGCCAGCAGAAGCAAAATAGTAGGGGAGGAGGCACGGCGACGCATGCCGGCAAACCTACTACAGAACGGGGCGAAAAGCACAAGCCCGGCGCCGGCTCAGGCTTCTTCCAGCAGCATGTGCACCTGGTGCAGGCCGGGCCCAAACTTATCCGGCTCCACGCTCAGGGTCCGAAAGCCCAGCCCGGCGTAAAAGTCCTCCGTAAGCTGAGAGGTCTTGACTTCGATGCCCCGGTCCGGGTAAGCGCGTCGGCATTCCCGGATGCGGTGCCGCGTGAATTCCTTGCCGATGCCCCGGCGGTGCAGGCTGCGCTCCACCATGCCCCAGGTGAGCACCGCGTGCGGGTTGTTTAGGGCGTAGCCGCCGGCCGCCACCGGCCCGGACCAGCCGTCTTGCTCGGCCACGAAGTAGGGCAGGCCTTCCACTTCCACTTGCTGGCGCAGAAAGTGGCGTAGCTCTTCCTCCTCTTCCGGCACGAAATAGGGCTCCAGGTTGCTGCGAAACAGCTGCAGCACGGCGTCTTCGTCGGTGGGCGCGTAGGCCCGGATGCGCAGCGACATAGGACAAGGCTTTTCGGGGCTTACCCTTTGGGCAGGCTGAAAGTTGCCGTCCAGGCGCATTGTGTGCTGTAAAGGTTCTACTCCAGATCAAGTGCTGGGCCCCAACTCAGGCCATCCGCTTTAGCCCGGTCTGCGGCCGCGAAAATGACCGCGCCGCCCCGCCTGGCTGGTTGCAGCGAGGTAGGGCGGCGCGGGTGGGGCGCTGAGAAGCAGCGTATAGTGACGCCGCTACTACTGCGGCACCGTTTGCAGGGCGGCCAGCACCTTGTCGATGGCTGCGTCGTCTACGTCTAGGTGAGTCACGAAGCGGACCATCTGCGGACCAAACGCCGACGCTTTGATGCCGTTGTCGGCCAGATGCGCCAGGAATTGATCCTCGGTCAGGCCTTCGCGGAGCCGGAAAATGACCAGGTTGGTCTGGGCCGGCAGCACGTACTCCACATACGGGGCAGCTTCGAGGGCTTCGGCCAGCTGCCGGGCGCGGCAGTGGTCATCGGCCAGGCGCTCCACGTGGTTGTCGAGGGCGTAGAGGCCCGCCGCGGCTAGGTAGCCGGCCTGGCGCCAGCCGCCGCCCATCACCTTGCGGATGCGCTTGCACTTCTGGATAAACTCGCGGCTGCCCACCAGCACCGAGCCCACCGGTGTGCCCAGGCCCTTGCTCAGGCAAATGGAAATGGAATCGAACAGGCGGCCGTACTCCTGGCTTTGCTGGCCGGTGGCCACCAAGGCATTGTAGATGCGGGCCCCGTCGAGGTGCAGGGGAATGCGCTGGCGCTTGGCCAGCTCGGCAATATCCTCCAGCGCCGCCCACTCGTAGCAGCTGCCGCCGCCGCGGTTGTGGGTGTTTTCCAGGCTGATGAGGCTGGTATTGGGGTAGTGCACGTTTTCGGAGCGGATGGCCGAGGCCACCTGCCCCGCCGTGAGCCGGCCCCGGTCGCCGGCCAGCAGGGCCACCGAGGCGCCCGAGTGAAAGGCAATACCGCCCACCTCCCAGAGGTAGATGTGGGAAGTCTGCTCGCACACCACTTCCGACATCGGCTGGGTGTGGCCCTTAATGGCAATCTGGTTGGTCATCGTGCCGGAGGGGCAAAACAGGCCCGCTTCCAGCCCGAAGCGTCGGGCTGCTTCGTGCTCCAGGTCGCGCACGGTGGGGTCTTCTTCGTATACGTCGTCGCCCACCGGGGCGCGGAACATGGCGTCGAGCATGGCCGCGGTGGGCCGGGTCACGGTATCGGAACGGAGGTCAATCATGGATAAGCCGGAAAAGAGCAACAAAGAGCCAGTCGCGCCTGCAAGGCTGCACTGGTAAGCACAAAAATAGGTGCTCGGGGGAGCTATAGCCGCACGTTTGTGCAACTCTCCTGGCCGGTATAGCCCAACCTGGCAAACTTTTGCTTACCTTTGCCCCCTCATTCTGCAGAATAGACTCAAACCGACCGCGTCATGACTACTACTCGTCTCAAGCGTAAGCACCGCAAAAACATCGCCCGCGCCAACAACAAGGTGCAGGAAATAAAGGACCTGCTCCGCACCCCCGTTCTGAAGAACGTGGACATCGAGGAGCTGAAAGCCAGCTTCAAGAAGAACGAGGCTGCTGCCTAGTTTTTCGCCGCGGCTTTCTGCGGAAAGCTGACGCGGCACTCCGGCCGGTCGGCTGGTAATACTAAAAACGCCTGGTCGTGGCCACGACCAGGCGTTTTTTATTTGTCTTTCTTGAGTTTTCGGCTGTCATCCTGAGTAGAGCGAAGAATCTTCTCACGCGTGAGCGATAGTCGTATCAACGGCTCATTCTGTCGTGGTAAGGTCCTTCGCATTCCGCTCAGGATGACAAGCGCAGCGAGGTGCCCGGGGCCCGGGCCACTAGGCTACACCCGCGGCCCCAGTTCCACGGCCTGCAGGTCCTGCACGCGGCCATCTTCTACCCGAAATTTGAGCAGGGTGCGCACTTTGTGGAAACCGTGGCGGCCGGCCGCGCCGGGGTTCAGGTGCAGCAGACCGAGCTGACGGTCGGGCATCACCCGCAAAATGTGGGAGTGGCCGCAGATAAACAAACCCGGCCGTTCGCGCTGCAGTAGCGGCCGGGCCGCAGGGGCGTAGCGGCCGGGGTAGCCGCCGATATGCGTGATGAGCACTTTCAGGCCGTTGGCGTCGAATACGAGCGTTTCGGGGCAGCGCGTGCGTACGCTTCGGTCGTCGATGTTGCCGAACACGGCCCGCAGCGGAGCAATGGTCTGCAGCTCGTCGAGCACTTTTTCGTCGCCCACGTCGCCGGCGTGCCAGATTTCGTCGCAGCCCGTCAGGTGGTGCCGGATTCGGTCGTCGAAGTAGCTGTGGGTGTCGGAAAGCAGGCCGATGAGCATGGCAAAAGCGGGAAAAAAGGGCCGGCAAGGTACGTCCCCGGCGCAGATGCCGCGCCGGGGTTGGGCTAATTTCCGGCGACGTGTTACCTTTCTCGCCGGTAGCCGTATGTCGCCTGACTGGCCGCCACACCTGGCCCGTCTGGCTCAGGCAGCAGAGCGGGGTATTATTTCGTATTCCGAAATTAATGCTGTGTTTTGCAGCTTTGCCGGACGTTCAATTGCTCCTTTCCCCTTCTGACTTGCCGCGATGAACGTTTTCATCAACGACATCCCGATTATCATTAAGAAGACCTCCGAGAAGGTCTACAAACACCGTTACGACCTCATTCTGGGGGCCGAAGACGAATTCATCTCTAAGGACCTGATAGGGGACGTGCTGGTGCGCGATGCCACGCCTTCGTTCATCGACCGCATGCTGCGCCTGATGGAAGTGAAGAAGCTCAAGAAGCTGACCTCACTCACGCTGATGGCCAAAAAGAAAAAGTCCCTCATCCTGCACCTCAAAGACCAATTCCGCATTGCCAAGGCTGCGGGCGGCCTGGTAGTGAAAGACGGCATGATCCTGATGATCTACCGCCTGGGGAAGTGGGATTTGCCGAAGGGCAAGCTGAAGAAGGACGAAGACCCCATGGAAGGCGCCCTGCGTGAAGTGGAGGAGGAAACCAACGTCAAGCTCGCCCTGGGCGACAAGCTCCCGAGCACCTGGCACTCCTACGCCTACAACGGCAACAAAATCCTGAAGAAGACCAACTGGTACATCATGCAGTGCCTCGACGACTCGCTGATGAAGCCCCAGGCCGAGGAGTACATCGAGGAAGTGCGCTGGATGCAGCCCCAGGAGGCCCTCAAGGCCTTGGAGGAGTCCTACGCCTCCATTGCCCTGGTGGTACGCCACTACCTCAGCGAAGTGGCCGGCAAAGCCAACGAGCCCGTCAGTAAATAACCCACCATGCGGGCGGGGCAGGTGCCGCAGCTGTCCCGCCGCATCTTACCTGTATGCCCGTTCATCGTGCCTGCTTACTGCTGCTGACCGTGCTGCTGTGTGGCGGCGCGGCGTGTACCCGCAGCCCCGGCGTAATGGAGCGCGATGCGCCCCCGCTGCGCCCCTCGCGTGCCCACCAGCTGAATATCGCGGCTTTGGTGGGCCGCAATATCGATCAGCTGCGGCGCGAACTGGGGCCGGCCAAGGAAAGCCACAGCTCGGCCGCTGAGCCAGGGGCGGAACAGCTGCGCACGGTGCAGGCCAAGGACTGGGTGAATACCTTCGAGAAAAGCGGCCTGACCATCGTCGTCACCTTCGATGCCCGTACGCGGGAAGTGCGTGACCTGATGCTGCCCGGCAGCAACGAAGACGAGCTGGTGCGGCGCGCCGGCCTGGACCTGGTGGCCGATAAATACCTAGTGCTACCCGTTACTGACCCCGCCGCGCCCTCCCGGGTGCTGGGCGTGCGCGTGGTAGCCCGCTGAACCCCTTCAACGCAACTAAAATCCCGGGGCCGAATCACTCGATTCAGCCCCGGGATTTTGCTTGTTGGTCGGATGAGGACTTAGGCCGGCGTTGCCGGGGGCATCTGAAACGGCACGAAGTCGTCGACATTGCCGCCGAAGCGGTGAATCTCGCGGATGATGGTGCTGCTGATGGCTGCCAGGGCCGGGGACGTAATCAGGAATACCGTTTCCAGCTCGGGGTTGACGTGGCGGTTGGCCTGCGCAATGGTGTTTTCGTACTCGAAATCGGTGGTGTTGCGCAAACCGCGCAGCAGGTAGCGGGCTCCCGTTTCACGGGCAAAATCCGCCGTGAGTCCTTTGTACGCCTGCACCGATACCCGCGGCTCGTCCTTGAACACTTCCTCAATGGTGGCCACCATCTGCTCCACCGGTAAGTAGCGCTGCTTCGAGCTGTTGTTGCCGATGGCAATGATGATGTGGTCAAACAGGTCTGTGCCGCGGCGTACCACGTCGAGGTGGCCGTTGGTGAACGGGTCAAACGAGCCGGGGAATAAGGCGATGCGCATGAGTGGTGAACTGGTGAGTTTGATGTTTGGGAGGCGTGAAACCGCGCCTACAGCGCAGACACTCACCATTTCACGACCTCGCCAGTTCACCTATTCGCAGAGGTGCAGGCTGTACAACTCGAAGTAGCGGTACTCAAAGACGTCGTTGAGGCGGTAGCTATAGCCCAGGTCGTAGGGGCGGTTGCCGAAGCGCACGTGGCGGATGTACTTGCGCAGGATGCTGAACAGCTCCGAGTCGTGCATCAGGTCGCCATACACCACCACCGGGTCCTCGTCGGGGTTGAGGCTCAGCTCCTGCATCACCAGGATGACGTAGTAGATAAAGTCCTCGGCCGTGCTGAAGGTGAAGACGTTGCAGAACTCCGGGCGCTTGTCGCGCACCACTACCACGGTCATTTCCGTGGGCGCCACGCTCAGAAACAGGCGGGGCGGGGCCTGCCGCTCGCTCTGGTGCACCACTCCTGCCATGAAGGCGCTGGTTTGGTGCAGGAGTTTTTGCTGGGGGTAAATGCGCTCAAACCACTCGGTCAAGGCCTTTTCAGCGGCGAAAATGCTGACTACTTCCTGCCCGGGGTGGCGGTAGTGGCGCACCACCTCGTGCTGCGGATCCACGGTGTGGTGCAGGCGCAGGTAGGCAGCCTCGTCGCCGTCGCGGAAGAGGGGGGCGGGCAGCAGCGTGAAGTGCCGGTGCTGCACGGCCAGCCGCACGCGGTTCCAGCCGGGCTGGCCCAGCAAGTCGTGCTGGGCGGCCAGGGCCTGCACCTGCCCGGCCAGCGAGGTAGCGGGCTGCGGGGCGTAGTCTTCCAGCACCACAAATTTGTTGCGGCGCACGTCGGCTACGCCCACCCGCAGGCCGGTGTGGCCGGCGGTCAGGTAGAGGTTGTAGCCCGCCAGGTTGTCCGGATCGAGGGTTTCGTCGCGGAGGCGGTGCAAGGCCGCGGGCGGATCGGCAATGAAATCGGCGGGAGCAACGAGCGGGGACACGGGCGGGCGTTCAGGAGCGAATGAAGAGCCTAAAGGTACGCAGGCCAGCGTTGTGGGCCGTCATCAGCGCAGGCGCAGTTGCGGAATGTAGGCGTCGTCGGTGCTGATCAGGTCGCGCAGAATGGGGTGCACCTGCTGCGGGGGCAGGCGTACCAGTTCGCGCGGCGTGCGCCAGGCCAGCTCGGTGAGCAGCTGCCGGTCGGGGGCGTGCTCGGGGTCGTGGCCCAGGCGCGGCAGTTCGGCGGCATCGGTGGCCAGCACTTCGAAGAACAGCTCAATGGCCTGCAGCCGGTCGCCGTGATACTCGTGCAGATGCAGGAAGCGCCCGACGCGCACCGTCAGGCCGGTTTCTTCACAGAATTCGCGGGCCACGCCTTCGCGCAGCGTTTCGCCGAAGTGCCAGCCGCCGCCGGGCGGCGACCAGAACGGCTGCGCCTCGGGCAGCAGGCCGCGGTGGGCCGTGAGCAGAAAAGCACCTTGGTGGACCAGCAGCCCGCAGACGCGCACGCGGGCGCGGTCGACGTAGGCTTCGAGCAAAGAATCGTCAGGCAATGGTGTGGCAGGGATTAGGGCAAAAGGGAGCGGTCAGGGGTGCAAGTGTACGAGCCTAGGGCTGATCGGTCGAGCCGGAGCCCGACAAAATTTGCGCATTTTGTTGGCGGCGTTGGGCCCGCCAGCGCCGGAAGCGGCTTATCACCAAGATGATAAAGCCAACGGCCAGCCCTGCCATTAGCAACGGCAGCAGCAGGCCCAGCACCGCCCCGACCACGGCCAGCACGTTTTCCAGGGTGGCAAACAGCGGGTTGCCCAGGCCCCCGGTGGCCGCCGTGGAGCCGGCCCGCAGCAGCGCCGTCCCCGACTGGATGACGCCGGCTGCCCCGCCGCCGACGAGCACCCCGAGGCCCCAGCGCAACATCGGGTTCAGCTCGGGCAGCGCCGCCGTCATCAGCACCGTGCCAGCCACGAACGACGCGGGCGTGGTGAGCGTGTCGAGGAAGTTATCGACCACGGGAAAGTAGTAGCCGAGCATTTCGGCGACAGTGGCGGTGGCCAGCACGCCCACCGCCAGCCAGGTGCCCAGCCAGGCAAAGCCGGCCGAGGGCGCGAGGTACCCCGTGCGGTAGGCTATGCTGGCGGCCAGCAGCGGCACAAACACGCGAAAGCCGCAGCACGCGGCCAGGGCCAGGCCTAGGGCGCCGGAAAGGAGGTAGTCGGAGGGATTCATGACAAGACTGCTGAGTGAACCGCGCTCAAAATATACGGTGAGGCAGGGCTTGGCTCAGCGGCGGTGCAGCGGGTACCTTTGCCGCAATGTCTTCTTTGTCCGTTTCCGAATCCAACGCCGAACTGGAGGCCCGCATCCGCCGCAAGCTGCAGCGCCAGCAGTTCATGCACCTCATCGGTGCCGACCTCACCACCATCGAGCCCGGCCGCGTGCAGGCCGAGCTGAAACTGGAACTGCAGCACCAGCAGCAACGTGGCTTCGCCCACGGCGGCCTGGTGGCTACCCTGGCCGATCTGGTAGCTGGTTTTGCCGGCGTCACCCTGATTCCCGATGAATACGGCCTCGTCACGGCTGATTTGCGTGTGAGCTACCTGCACCCCGGCCTTGGCGACAAGCTGGTGGCCACTGGTTGGGTGCTGAAAGCCGGCCGACGCCTGCACTTCTGCGAGGCGGAGGTACGGGCCTTTGGCGGCAAGAACCCAGCCGAAGGACTGGTTATTGCCAAAGCCTCGGCCACCATGGCCGTGGTCGAGCCGCTTGTGGCCCAGGCTGCGGGCTAGCGGCTTCCCAGGCCCGAAAATGAGCGGGGAGGACGGCCCACTGGCCGTCCTCCCCGCGTGTTTGGCGCATCGGCCTTAGCCGCTATTTCCGCGTTTCCAGCTGGAGCGTAGCGGGTTTCAGCCCTTTGCCGCTCACTTGCAGCTGCACGGCGCCGGTCTTGTCCGAGGCCTGCACAGTAGCCACCAGCATCCCGCCAAAGGCGTGCATCCGCGGCTGATGAAACGGCTCCAGGTTCGTCGGGTCGCCGTTGGCCACGGCGCGGAAGCGGCCCGCGCCCTGCACCTTGAACTGCAATTCGTGGGTGGCACTGGGGCAGAGGTTGCCCTGCGCGTCCTCCACGCGCACGGTCACGTAGGCCAGGTCCTGCCCATCGGCCGCGAGGGTGGGGCGGTCGGCCACCAGCCGCAGGTGGTGGGGCTGGCCGGCGGTGCGTACTTCCTGCTCGGCCACGGCCTTGCCCTGCGCGTCGTAGGCCACCACTTTCAGGGCGCCGGGCTGGTATTTCACGTCGTTCCACATCAGGCGGTAGCGCGTCTGGGGCTGATCGGAGGCGCCTTTGGTCTGGCGGCCCTGGCTCACGCCGTTCACAAACAGCTCGGCCGAAGGATAATTCGTGTAGCAGAATACCGGCGTGGACTGGCCCTCACGGCCGGGCCAGGTCCAGTGCGGCAGCAGGTGCAGCGTGGGCTGGCTGGGGTTCCAGCGCGAGCGGTAGAGGTAAAACCGGTCCTTCGGAATGCCGGCCAGGTCGATGATGCCGAAGTAGGAGCTGTGCGAGGGCCAGTAGCCCTCGTAGGGCCACGGCTCCCCGAGGTAGTCGAAGCCCGTCCACACGAACTCGCCCAGGGTGTAGGGCAGATCGTCCTGCGCGGCAAATTCCTCGTCCGGCGTCTGCGACCAGTTGCTGGCCTCCACATCGTACGACGACGACTGATTATCGGGGTAGCGCTTGTCCTTGGCTTTTTCCACCGGAAACTTGTACACCCCGCGGCTGCTCACGGTGGAGGCGGTTTCGGAGCCCAGAATCATGCCCTGCGGCAGCTTCTGCTGGGCTTCGGGGTAGCGGTGGGGCTTGTAGTTGAAGCCCGGCACGTCGAGCACGGCCGCGAAACCGTTGTTCACCACGGCGTCGAACTGGTCCATGCCGGCCGACACCGGGCGGGTAGGGTCCTCGCGGTGCACCACGTCCTGCAGCCGCCGGGCCAGCTTGTTGCCGCCCGGCGCCCACTGGTCGGGCACCTCGTTGCCGATGCTCCACATGATGACTGAGGGGTGGTTCCGGTCGCGGTGTACCATGCTCACCAGGTCCTTTTCGGCCCATTCATCGAAGAGGCGGCTGTAGCCGTTCTTCACCTTGGGCGTCTTCCACTCGTCAAACGACTCGACGATGAGCATAAAGCCCATTTCGTCGCAGAGCTGCACCAGCTCCGGGGCGGGCATGTTGTGGGTGGTCCGGATGGCGTCGCAGCCCAGGTCCTTGAGCAAGGTGAGCTGCCGGCGCAGGGCGGCCACGTTCACGGCCGCGCCCAGCGGGCCCAGGTCGTGGTGGTTGCACACGCCCCGGAACTTGCGCGGCTGCCCGTTCAGCACGAAGCCCCGGCCCGCCTCGAAGCTGAACGAGCGGATGCCGAAGCTGGTGCGGTACTCGTCCTTGAGCACGTCGCCGGCGTACAGCTTCGAGGTAGCCGCGTAGAGCGTGGGCGTCTCGGGCGACCAGAGCCGCGGCCGGGGCACCACCAGGTTCTGCTCGAATTCCTGCCCATCGGTGGCCGTGAGCTGGGTGCTGGTCCGGGCCACTACGGTGCCCTGCGCGTCGCGCAGCTCGGTTTCCAGGCGCAGCGGCTGGAAGGCATTGCCGGGCGTCTGCACCTTCGTGCGCAGCTTCACCCGGGCGTACTCGGCCGTGATGGTGGGCGTGGTCAGGTAGGTGCCCCACACCGGGATGTGCACGTCGCTGGTCACGATGAGGTGTACGTTGCGGTAGAGCCCGGCGCCGGGGTACCAGCGCGAGGCTTCGGGCAGATTCTGCAGCCGCACGGCCAGCACGTTGTCGGCGCCGGGCTTCACCGCGTCGGTGATGTCGACGGCGAAGGAGTTGTAGCCGTAGGGCCAGGCGCCTACCTCTTTGCCGTTCACGAAAACGTGCGCGTCGCTCATGGCCCCATCAAAGAGCAGCACCGCCCGCTGCCCGGCCCCGAAGCCTGGCACCGGCAACCTGCGCCGGTACCAGCCCGTGCCGACGAAGAGCAGCCCGCCGGTGCGCCCGGGCTTGGTGGTAGCCTCCTTCTCGTTGTTCTGCTCGATTTTGACGGTCTGGAGGTCATTTTGCGGGCTGAACGGGCCGTAGATGGCCCAGTCGTGGGGCACCTGCACCGTCTGCCATTTCGCGTCCTTGAAATCAGGTCGGGCCGCGTCGGGCACGTCGCCTTTCGTGAATTTCCAGTCGGTGGTCAGCAGGTATTCCTGGCGCGTCTGCTGGGCCTGGGCCGCCCAGGCGGGCACCAGCAGCAGGCCGGCCACGGCGCCGCGCAGGGCGTTGCGGGTGATGAAGTCGGTCATGGGAAGAAAAAAACGTAGGAAATCCTACTGGCGAAATAACCGCAAGGCGCTAGGCATGTTCCAAGCTCTTTGGACAAAGCTAGGAAGCTGCGGAGAAGCTGTTGCGGTTTAGTGGTTACTTGCAGGTCTATTTCACAGAAGCTATAATCAATGCATCCTTTAGTGGCATCGGAGTGGAAATATTACCTAGCTTGGGTACGACTGCGGCAGCATGATGCCTATTTGCTTTGGATGGAACGCGCCGAAAGCGAGGCTTTGTGGCCTGATGCCACCGGGCGCGTACCGAGCTTCGATAACCTGGAGCAGCTGATTAAGCTAACCGAGGCCATCGGCGTACGGCTGGAGCCGCAACCGCCCGAGCTGACGAACTTTGACCTAGTGCTGACGTGGCTGGCCAACCCGGCCAAACAAGTGCCGGTCAAAGCCTGTCTGGATGCCTGGAATCTGTTCGATGACCTAGCTAGCGGCGCTGGCGCCGCCTTCATTGGCCGCCGCCGTGGTCCGGTCCGAAACCGGGTCTATGACAAGCTGTATGACGGCTCTGGTCTTTGGCAAATCTCACCCACCGAAGCGCGGCAAGCGCGGCAAGCGCGGCATTGGCGCCAGGAAGAACGCCGCACCCTGCACCGGGTGTTGCGGCAAGGGTTCCGGCTCTGGCAGAAATATGTTTACCCGGTATCGAATGCCGCTGCCTAATTTGCTGTTCTAAGAGCTGAGTTCAGCCTCCCGAATGATTACAACGAGAATACCCTCCGTTCGCAACTACTTCCCCTACGAACCCACGGCCGACCAGGCCGACTTGTTCGGGCAGCTCGACGGCTTTTTGAAAGACCAGCTTCCCGGCCGCAAGGTATTTCTGCTGCGCGGCTACGCCGGCACTGGCAAAACCACCGTGGTCAGTGCCCTGGTGAAATGGCTCGACAAAATGGGCCGCAAGTATGTGCTGATGGCCCCCACCGGCCGCGCCGCCAAGGTGATGAGCCAGTACGCGGGTGTGCCGGCCAGCACCATTCACAAGCGCATTTACCGCAAGTCGGGCGGCTCCGACAGCATGGCTTTCACCCGCCAGCCCAACCGCAACGGCGAAACGCTCTTCATCGTCGACGAGGCCTCGATGATTTCCAACGAGAAGTCGTTCGGGGAAAGCGCCCTGCTGGACGATTTGCTCGGCTACGTGTTCGAAAAAACCACCAACCGCCTGCTGCTCATCGGCGACACAGCCCAGCTGCCGCCAGTAGGGCAGGCCCTGAGCCCAGCCCTGGACGCGGGCGTGCTTGCCTCCTCGTACCGCTGCCGGGTGGAAGACGCCGAGCTGCGCCAGGTGATGCGCCAGGCCGAGTCGTCGGGCATTCTGATGAACGCCACCGTGCTGCGCGAGGAGCTGCGCCACGCCCAGGAGGCCACGCCTGGCACCCCCGACGCCGCGCCGCGCATCAACTTCGTCACCAAGGGCTACCCCGACCTCTACAAGATGGGCGGCGACAAGCTCGAGGATGGCCTGCGCTGGGCCTACCGCCATTTCGGCCACGAAAACACCACCATCATCTGCCGCTCCAACAAGAACGCCAACCAGTACAACCAACTGATCCGGCGCACTCTGTTCGACGCGGAGGAGGAAATCGAGGCGGGCGACTACCTCATGGTGGTGCGCAACAACTACACCTGGCTGCCGGCCGAGTCGGAAGCGGGCTTCCTGGCCAACGGCGACTTCGTGGAAGTCACCAAAATCGTGCGCCGCATCGAGGAGTTCGGCTGCCGCTTCGCCGATGCCCGCCTGCGCCTCGTGGATTACCCCGACGAGCCCGAGCTGGAGGCCCGCCTGCTGCTCGATACCCTGCACACCGAAAGCCCGGCCTTCCCCGCCGACCGCAACAAGGCCCTTTACGAGGCCGTGAAGGCCGATTACGCCCACCTCACTACCAAGAAGGAGCAGGCCGCCGCCCTACGCGCCGACCCGTACCTGAACGCCTTGCAGGTGAAGTTCGCCTACGCCCTGACCTGCCACAAGGCCCAGGGCGGCCAGTGGCCGGCGGTGTTCGTCGACCACGGCTTTCTGAAGGAGGACATGATCAACGCCGAGTTTACCCGCTGGCTGTACACGGCCGTCACGCGGGCTTCCGACAAGCTGTTCCTGCTGAATTTCAACGCCAAGCTGGTCGACGGCGAGCCGGGCTAGCTAGCCCGGCTCGGCCGACTGCCGGGCATCAGCTACCGCTCCGGTAGTGTGCCCTTTTGCCGCGAAATCCTTACGTTTATCCCTGGCCGCGGAATGATTTGGCCCGCAGCTATTGTTTGACGGTCAGATTGATAACCAGCTACTAATGCCTGTGCGTTTTCTAGCAAGCGCGGTACTGATGATACTGCTGAGCCTAGCGGTACAAGCCCAGACGGCGCCTACTTTGCCCAGCCGTCCGCACCGCATGGGCGTACCTGCCGCCCCCTCGCGCACCGCTCAGCCCTCGGCGTGGCGCAATGCGCCGGGTGCCGCTACGGCCGCACCAGCCCCGCCGCCGATGTCGCGGCAAGACCGGCAGGCTTACGAAAACTGCCCCGATCCGCAGCGCTACGCCCGCAAGCACCGGCCCGGCCGGTTGGTGCGCATCTGGTAGGCGCACTTCACCTCGCCTTCACGTACTTGGCCTGATTCTTGGCTGGCCGCGCGAAACCCCTAAATTTGTTCACCACCTCCTCTTCACAGTTTACCCGCACCATGAAAAAAGCACTCGTACTGGCGCTGTCGCTCACGCTGGCCGGCTTTGCTGCCCAGGCCCAAACCGCGGCTGTACAGCCCGCCAACGCCAAAGAAAAGGTGAACGGCCCGGCCATCACCTTCGCCGAAATGAAGTATGACTTCGGCAAAATCAAGCAGGGCGACGTAGTGGAGCACGTGTTCAAGTTCAAGAACACCGGCACCGCGCCGCTGGTCATCTCCAACATCGGTACGAGCTGCGGCTGCACCACGCCGGACTGGACCAAGGACCCCATTGCCCCCGGCAAATCGGGCACCATCACGGCTAAGTTCAACTCGGCCGGCAAAATCGGCATGCAGAACAAGGTGCTGACCATCGAGTCGAACGCCGCCGCGGGCAACGCCATGGTGTCGCTGATCGGCGAAGTGCTGGACCCGGCCGCTGCTCCCACCGCCGAAGCCACTAAAGAGGCTGATGCCAAGGTGAAAGCCAAAGATGGCGACACCAAACTGAAGGCCAAAGGCAAGAAGTCGTAATTCGACGGCGACCCTTGAAGCACAACGGCCCGGCTAGCACTGCTAGCCGGGCCGTTGCGTTAAGTGCGGATTGGGCTTTACGCCAGCTTCAGCGCAGCTACGGCCAGCAGCACCCAGCCGGCAATAAGCAGTACCCCGCCGATGGGCGTGATGGCGCCGAGTTTGGTAATGCCCGTCAGGCACAGCAGGTACAGCGAGCCGCTGAAGATGACGATGCCGCCCACGAACAGCCAAGCCACGGTGCCCAGGTTCGTCAGCTCGGGGCGCACCAGGCGCAAGATGCCCACGGCCAGCAGGGCCAGCGTGTGGTAAAACTGGTAGCGCACGGCCGTTTCGAAGGTGTCGAGGCGCTGGGTGGCCTCGAGGTGCGCCTTGAAGGCATGGGCGCCAAAGGCCCCGAGGGCCACGCCGAGGGCGCCGAGCACGGCGGCCAGCAGCAGGATGAGGCGAGGAGTCATGTGCGGTGGATGAGGTAGATGGTGAACGAGTGAAGCAGCTCAGCGGCCTAGTAGCACAAGCCGCTGCGGATTAGAAAAGCTGGGGCTACTGGGCCGCCGGATAAGTCCGGTTGCCGAAGATGGCGCTGCCCACCCGGATGAGCGTGCTGCCTTCCTCGATGGCCAGGCGGTAGTCACCGCTCATGCCCATGGATATTTCGCGGAAGACATCGTCAGTGGGGAAGTACGCCGCCTTGATCTGCTGGAAATAACCGCGCAGGGTGCCGAATTCGCGCCGCAGCTGAGCTTCGTCCTCGGTGTTGGTGGCAATGCCCATGACGCCGGCCAGGCGCACGTGCTGAAGCGCGCGCACGGTTTCGCTTTGCAGCAGCTCCTCGGCCTCGGCCCAGGAGAGGCCAAACTTGGTTTCTTCGGCCGCAATGTGAAACTGCAGCAGGCCCTGAATCACGCGTCCGGCCTTGGCCGCCTGCCGCTCGATTTCCTGCAGCAGCTTCAGGCTGTCGATGCTCTGAATGGTGTGCACGAAGGGCGCAATGTACTTGACCTTGTTGGTCTGCAGGTGGCCGATGAGGTGCCACTCGATGTCGGCGGGCAGCTCGGGTTGCTTAGCCGTGAGCTCCTGCACGCGGTTTTCGCCGAACAGGCGCTGGCCCGCGTCGTAAGCCTGGCGGATCAGCTCGACGGGATGGGTTTTGGACACGGCCACCAGCCGAGCGCCGGTGCCGCTCAGCTCCTGCTGAAAATGGCGAATCACGGATTCTACGGATTGTTCGGATTTCACGGATGTTGTAGACGATTGAGGCGGAAAGAGAAAGCCGCAATGGCCGCTCCTGGAAGTACTTTCTTTAACAGAACGGGGCTGCGCAGCTGCAGACTTACGGCTTCCGGAACGACTAACAGCTATTCACGAAATCCGGTTAATCCGTCAAACCAGCCCCAATCCGTGATTTAGTCTTCCATGGCGTTGGTGAGGAAAGTGTTTTTCAGCGCCAGCCACAGCAGCCACAGCCCGAGGCACCAGTACAGGTAATACCGGTAATAGTCGTGGGTGTTGCGGTAGCGGGTGAGCTTGATTTCGGATTGCTCCAGGCCATTGATACGGGTGAAGATGCGCTGTAGGGCCGTGTTGTCGGTAGCACGGAAGAACTGGCCTTCGCCCACGCTGGCAATCTGGCGCATGGTCGTCTCGTCGAGGCGCGTCTCCACGTAGCGCGGGCGGCCCAACTCGTCTTTGCCGTAGGGCACGCGCCCGTCCTTGCCCAGCCCGATGGTGTAAATGCGCAGCCCAAAGGTGTGGGCCAGCTGGGCGGCCGTGAGCGGATCGAGGGCACCGGCGGTGTTTTCGCCATCCGACAGCAAAATGCAGACGCGGGCGTGGCCCGGCGCGGCGCGCAGGCGGTTGGTGGCCACGCCCAGCGCCGTCCCGATGGCCGTGCCGTCGGTCGGAATCAGGCCCAGGCGCAGGCCCTGCAGCTCTTCCTGCAGCAGCTCGTAATCGGTGGTGAGCGGCAGCACGGAGTACGCGTCGCCGGCAAAGGCAACCAGGCCGATTCGGTCACCGCGGCGGCCCTGCACGAAGGCCTGCGCCACGCGCTTGGCGGCTTCGAGGCGGTTGGGGCGCAGGTCCTGCAGTTCCATGGAAGCCGACACGTCCACCACCAGCACAATATCAATGCCGCGGCCGGATTGCTCCACCCGCTCGTCGGGGCGCTGGGGGCGGGCCAGGGCCAGCACGCCGGCCATCAGGCTCAGCCCGAGTACGATATCGGGGATGAAGCGCAGCAGGGCGCTCCAATGGCCGCGCGCCTGTCCCCGCACGAAAGCCACGCCCAGCTGCTGGCGGCGGTGCTGGGCCAGCCCTTCGCGCAGCAGGAACAGTAGCACCACGGCCGGCAGCAGCAGCAGTGCGCGCGGGTGCGCCCAGGTGTAGCTGGTGAGCGTGCTGTAGCGCAGCCCATCGAACAACGGCGCCAGAAAGTGCTGCCAGAATTGATCCATGCGAGCCGAAAGGTACGCACGAAACCGCGCCGGAAACAGCCCCGCGCAGGGCAATTAAGCCATCGGGCGGCGCTGCCGGGCGGCCCGTACCAGGGCGAAGCGGCGGTCGGCGAAGTGGCGCAACGAGTCGAGGGCGTGGTCGGTTTGCTCCGCGGCTTCGTCGGGCTGCTGGTTGCCGTAAATGATGCGGTCGGAGAGGCGCAGGGCAGTGGCTACGTCGGCGTCGCCCTGGTAGAGCGCCACGATTTCGCGGGTCGTCAGGGTATTCAGCGAGTTGCCCTCCAGGCGCGCCAGGTAGTTCTTCCAGAGCGTAATGGCGCGCTCCATGTTGGCCAGGGAGCGGCTGAGCTGGAACCGCTCCAGGTGGCGCGTGTACTGGGCCAGAAAGTACACGTGGTTGCGGGCCATGCGGTAGAGCCGGTAGCGGCGGCGCAGGTTGCGCCCAAACGTCCACCACACCACGCCCGCCGTCACCAGCACGGCGGCCAGCGCCGCCGCGAGGTAGGGGTAGTTGAACCGCTCGGGCATGGGCAGCAGCGCGGTATTCTGGCGCAGCGGGGGCAGCTCATCCGTAGGCGGCAGCACCGGGGCGGTGCGCACCAGCCGCACGCCAGTGGGTTGGGCATAGAGCAGCACGGTGTCGCGGCCGCGCAGCAGCGTCACGGGCAGGCGCAGCGTCTGCACCGAGTCCAGCGAAAACGTGCGCAGCGTGTAGCGGCAACGATCGAGGCTGAGCCCCTGGCGCGTCTGGGTGGGCCAGTAGCGGCGCCGCACGTACTCAAAGGGCTTGAACTCGGCCGTAGAATCGGGGAAAATGACGTTCAGCGACGGTGAATGGCGAAACGTCAACTCGTAGTCGATGAGGGCACCCACCTGCGTGGTGGAGCGTACAAAGCGGGCCACCGGCACCGAGTCGGGGGCGGCCGTGGTGGTGCCCTGCGAGCGGCCGGCTTGCGCAGCCGCGGGCAGGAGCAGGCCGAGCAGCAGGCCGGCCGCTATGTAGCCACGCCGCCTCACGAGGCGCTGCCCGGTGGTTGGGCTCCGCGCTGGTTGCGCAGGCGGAACAGGTTCACGAGCTGGGGCACGTAATCTACGTTGGTGGTGATGCTCAAAAACGAGGTGCGGTGCCGCCGGCAGATCTGCCCGATTTGCTCCCGGTTCTGCTCGGTGGTGGCCCGGTAGCGCGCCCGCCAGGCTTTCGACGACGTATTGACCCACACCGTGCGCCCGGTTTCCTGGTCGCGCAGCGGCACGATGCCCAGCGGCGGAAATTCCTGTTCGCGCGGATCGAGCAGCTGCACCACGATGAGGTCGTGCTTGCGGGCCAGCATGGTCAGCTCCCGCTCGTAGTCCGCGTCGATGAAGTCGGAGAGCAGCAGCACCAGGCTGCGGCGCTTGAGCAGGCTCAGGGCCTGCCGGATGCCGGCGGCCACGTCGGTGCCCGCGTGCTCGGGCTGCAGGTCAAACAACGACTTGATAAGCGCATACGTGTGGCGCAGGCCCTTGCCCGGCGGCCGGTACAGCTCCTTCTGGTCGGAAAAGGCCAGCACGCCCAGCTGCGCGTCCTGCCGGGCCGCCGACAGCGCTAGAATGCCGCAGATTTCGCGGGCCACGTCCAGCTTGCGCCGGCCTTCGGCGCCCACCTGCTGCGAGCGGCTCACGTCGAGCAGCAGCAGCACCGACTGCTCCCGTTCCTCCTTGTAGGTCTTCACGAAGGTGCCGTGGCCCTTGGCCGACACGGCCCAGTCGATGGCCCGCACCTCGTCGCCGTACTGGTACTGACGCACATCGTCGAATTCCAGCCCGGTGCCCTTGAACACGGAGTGGAAGTCGCCCTGCAACTGGGCATCCACCACCTTGCGGATGCGGATTTCGAGCTGGCGCAGGCGGCGCAGAATGGCCTGCAAAGACGTATCGGGGGCGGATGGAGTCATGGCCGGGCGGCTAAAATAACGGTACGGTGCCCAAGTGCTATTTTTGTGGCGTGAAGAATTCCTGGTTAGTACTCGTTCTAAGCCTTGCCACGCTGCTGTTTAGCCAGTGCGACCGGCCCGAAGACCCCACGCCGCCCGCCAAACTGCTGCCCCGGGGGCAGATGGTGGAACTGCTGGTGGATATGCACCTGACGGAAGCCCGCGTGGAAGCCTCCCGCCTGCCGCCCGATTCGGCGCACGTGCTGTACCGGCAGCAGGCACGTGAAATATTCTGGCGCCACAGCACCGACGAGGCCACGTTCAAGCAAAGCCTGCAGTACTACGGCGTGCACGGCAAGGACCTGGAGGAAATCTACGGCGCCGTCGTCGACAGCCTGGGCGTGCGGGAACTGAAGCTGCCCAAGCAGTAAGGCTGGCGCCTAAATCAGCCGGCTGCCGTTGGGCAGCGGCCCCGCAAACGAGGCCAGCACAATGCGGCCTTCGGTATCGGCGGCGCCGGTTACGAGTACTTCGGAGCGGAATTTTCCGACCTGCTTGGGCGGAAAGTTGACCACGCACAGCACCTGCCGGCCCACCAGCGTTTCGGGCGTGTAGAGGGCCGTAATCTGGGCGCTGGATTTCTTCAGGCCGATTTCCGGGCCCAGGTCAATGAGCAGGCGAAAAGCGGGTTTGCGCGCTTCGGGGAAGGGGTGAACCTCCAAGATGGTGCCCACGCGCAGGTCGACGCGCTCAAAATCGGCCCAGGAAATAAAATCAGAATCAGGAGTAGACATAGCCGCAAGGTAAGCCGGCAGGGGCTTTTTGCGGCCAAAAATAAAGCCGCCGGCCCCTGCACGCAGCTACATAAGACTGCGTGCAGGGGCCGGCGGCTGTTGCGGTCTAGCGGCCAGCCGATGCCGTGCCGGTAGCGGCCGGGGCGGTAAAGGCCTGCAAGTCATTGAGGCGGCGCAGCACCTGCTCGTCCCAGGCTTTCTGCTTCACCACGTTCAGGCCGTGGTTGGTGTCCACGTCGTAGCGCTGCTGCTCGCGCTGCCAGTTGGCAATGGCCACTTTCATCACGTTGTTGAAAGCCGGCTGTAGATGCTCGCAGTCGAACTTGAGCGTCGCCAGCTTCTGGCGCAACTGCCGGGCGTGCACCTCCGTCAGGTCGAAGTGCACTTGCTCGTGGTGCAGCAGCGCTACCGATTCGGTGTGCGGCGCCTTCACCCACGACTCCGCAGGCGTGAACGTAGCCTGCACGTTGGCCGAGAATACGTAGTCCTGGCAGCCGATCTGGGCACCGATGTTGGCCGTGGTCAGGGCGTGCAACGGGTCAGCGGTGTTGGGGCGCCCTTTGAAGTCGGCCCAGGTAAGCGGCCGCGACGCTGACCAGGCCAGCATTTCGGGCTTGGCCTGCGCCGGCGCCTGCTTAGGCGCGGGACCCTGAGGGGCTACGGATGGAGCTGCCGACGCAGCCGGGGCCGCAAACGGGAGCATGACGCGCATGAGCAGCGGAAGCAAGAAGAAATTGAGCATATCGGCGCAACCTGGTGAAGCAAAGCTACGTAGTCTGCTGCTTCAACGCCGCAGTGTCGCGGATTCGTTCACTGCCGGGCCGGCTATTCCGGCGTCCTGCGTTTCGCGCTGAAACCGCCACAGCAGCACCCCCGCTACCAGCGACAAGCCCGCCAGCAGGCCCGTCCATACGCCCGGCGCGCCCCAGTGGAGCACAAAGCCCAGCAAATAGCTCAGCGGCAGCGCTACCACCCAGTAGGACAGTAAGGCCACTACGGAAGGAATCTTCACGTCTTCGAGCCCCCGCAGGGCGCCGAGGCCAACCACCTGTATGCCGTCGGAAATCTGAAACAGAGCGGCAATCAGCAGCAGGGAAGCCGCCTGATTTACCACGGCCGGGTCGGAGTTGTAGAGTGTGGGGATGAAGTGGCGCAGTGCCACCAGCAGCAGCCCCATGCTGCCCATAAATGCCAGCGTGAGCAGGTAAGCGGCAAAACCGGCCCGGCGCGCTTCCAGCGCCTGGCCCAGCCCGCGTAGGTTGCCCACCCGGATGGTGGCGGCGGTGGCAATACCGCTGGCCGCCATGTACGTTACCGAAGCCACGTTGATGGCAATCTGGTGCGCGGCCTGAATGGTGGCCCCTAGCCAGCCCGCCATGATGGCCGACACACTGAAGGCGCCCACTTCGAACACCATTTGCGCGCCGATGGGCAGGCCCAGGCCCAGCAGGCGGCCCTGGGTGTCCCGGTCCAGCGCCCAGCTCTGAATAACGTCGCGGTAGGGCTGCAGGCGGCGGGCCCGCAGCACGTAAGCGGCCATCAGGCCCGCCATGAGGGTGCGGGCCAGCACCGTAGCCACGGCCGCGCCCATCATGCCCATGGCCGGCGCTCCGAGCTTGCCAAACACCAGCGCGTAGCACAGCACCCCGTTGACCACGTTGGCCAGAATGGAGAGCTGCATGGCCTGGCGCGTCAGCCCGAGGCCTTCGGCAAACTGACGGAAGCCCTGAAACACCATCAGCGGAATCAAGGACAGCAGCATGACGCGAATCCAGGGCGCGGCCAGCGCCACCACGGCTGGGGGCTGGTGCAGGTAGGGCAGCAGGGGCGTGAGGGCCCAGCCGAGGCCGGCCAGCACCACGCCCGTTACCGTGCAGAGCACTACCCCGCCGGTGAGCAGGCGGCTGATCTGGGGCACGTCGCGTTGGCCGTCGGCGGCCGCTACCAGGGGCGTAATGCCCATGGAAATGCCCAGGCCCAGCACCATGAGCACCGTTACCACGCTCACGCCCAACGATACGGCTGCCAGCGGCACCGTGCCCGTGTGACCCACCGCCACGCTGTCGACCACGTTGACCAGCACGTGGCCGAGTTGACTCAGCACCACGGGGTAGGCCAGCAGCGCGGTCGGACGAAAATGGGAGCGTAGATCAGCCAGGGCCATAAGCAAGGTGGAAAAGGGCCGCAAAGGTACGGCTTCCGGCGCCGGCAGCCCGTGGTTGAGTCTCTCTGCGGCGGTGCCGACGTAGTAGAACCGAAGTGAATCAGCTGGTTTTAGCGCCGGGGCGCACGGACATTTCTCAGTGCGAAAAAAATGGGGCCAGCTATATCAGCCGACCCCATGAGTTCAGAAGCAAAGAAGGCCGCGGACTTTAGCTCAGCGGCGCCAGCAGCACATCGGCAAACCACTGCTGCTCGTCGCTGAATACCTGCTGCACGCGCAGGCCGGCCGCCGCGGCCAAGGCTTCAATCTGCGGCGGGGTAAACTTGAAGGAATTCTCGGTGTGAATGGCTTCCCAGGCTTCGAAGGCGAACGTGCGTTCCAGGGCGGCAATGTGCACCGTCTGGGCCCGGTTGCTGACCAGGAAGGAGCGCATGGCCCCCGTTTGTGGGTCGTAATCGGCGAAATGCTCCCAGGCGGCCAGGTCGAAGTCGGCGCCCAGCTCGCGGTTGATGCGGGTGAGCAGGTTCAGGTTGAAGGCGGCCGTAACGCCCTGCGCGTCGTCGTAAGCGGCCCGGATCTGGCGCGGGCCTTTGCGCAGGTCGAAGCCGATGAGCAGCCGGTCGTCGGGGCCGAGCTGGGCGGCCAGCGCTCCGAGGAACTGCTGCCGCTCGGCCGGGGGGAAGTTGCCGATGGTGGAGCCCAGGAACAGCACCGCCTTACGGCCGGGCTGCCCGTGCAGCTCGGCCAGGGCAGTGGTATACTCGGCCACCAGGGGCTGCACCTGCAGCGTCGGCAGCTCGGTGCGCAGGCTAGTGGCCAGGCCTTCCACCGCCGAGGGCGAAATATCGACCGGAGCGTACGTGAAGCGCGTGTTCCGGTCGAGCAGCTCGCGCAGCAGAATCTTGGTTTTGAGCCCGTCGCCGGCGCCCAGCTCCAGCAGGTGGAAGGGCTGGCCGTCGGCGGGCGTGAGGGCCTGGCTGATGGCCTGGCGGTGCTGGGTGAGCAGGCCGAACTCGGTGCGCGTGGGGTAGTACTCCGGCAGCGCCATGATTTGCTGGAACAGTTGGCTGCCGACCTCGTCGTAGAAGTACATCGACGACAAGGCTCGCGGCTGGCGGCTCAGGCCCTGCAGCACGTGCTGGGCGAGCGGGGAGGAGGCCGGCGAGGCGTCGGGGGCGGTAGCTAAGAGGGTTGGTTGGGGCGCAGGCATAAGGAAGGATGCGGCAAAAAGCGAGAATGACGTGGCCGTAGTAGGGAGGGGCAGCCGCTCAGGTGTAACAGATGAAGGCCCGGAATGTCAGCGGGCCAGGCGGATGCCGGTGAACTGCCAGCGCTTGTCGGCGTGGAAGAAGTTGCGGTAGCTCAGGCGGATATGGCTGGCAGGCGTGGCGCAGGAGCCCCCGCGCAGCACCAGCTGGTTGATCATAAACTTGCCGTTGTACTCGCCCAGCGCGCCGGGTGCTTTCTGGTAGCCGGGGTAGGGGTGGTAGGCCGAATAGGTCCATTCCCAACAGTCGCCGAGCAGCTGGTGGCACTGGTCCGGGGCCGCATCGGCGGGCAGGGGCGCGGGGTCGTAGCGCTGGCTTTCCAGGAAGTTACCTGCGGCTGCGTCGGGCGCAAAATGCCGGGCGGCCAGCTCCCATTCTGCCTCCGTGAGCAGGCGCGCACCGGCCCAGTGGGCGTAGGCATCGGCCTCGTAGAAGCTGATGTGCGTGACGGGCGCCGCCGGGTCGAGCGGCTGTAGGCCGTGGTGGGTGAAGCGCTGCCACGGGCCGTCCGCGGCCTCGGGGCGCACCCAGTACAGCGGGGCCTGCCAGCCTTCCGCCTGCACTAGGTCCCAGCCCTCGCCCAGCCAGTAGCGGAAATCCTGGTAGCCGCCCGCTTCCACGAAGGCCAGGTACTCGGCGTTGGTTACCAGGCGGTTTTGCACCTCGAAGGGCTCTACGTACACCGTGTGCACGCCTTGCTCGTTGTCGAAGCAGAAGCCCGCGGCGTCACCGGCTTCGGGCTGGTAGCCGATGCGGCCCAGGCCCCCGGGCACGGCCAGCCAGCTGGCTGGCGGCAGCGCGGCCGATGCAGCCGGCGCGGGCTGTTCGGCGGGCCAGTAGCTGGGGGCCAGCGGGTTGGTACTCAGGATGTACTTGATATCGGTGACGAGCAGCTCCTGGTGCTGCTGCTCGTGCTGCAGGCCCAGCTCCATGACTTCGGCAAAGGGCGCGGCGTCATCGGTGTAGGAAGCGAGCAGCTGCTGCATGTGCCTATCGACGTGGGCGCGGTAGGCGTACACATCGGCCAGGGGCGGGCGTGAGAGGGTGCCGCGGTCGGCGCGGTTCACGCGCGAGCCAAGCGAATTATAATAAGAGTTGAAGAGGTAAGCGTACTGCGGGTGAAACACTTCGTAGCCGGGCAAGTGCTCCTTGAGCAGAAACGTCTCGAAAAACCACGTGGTGTGGGCCAAGTGCCACTTAGGCGGGCTCACGTCGATGACGGGCTGCACCACGGTGTCTTCGGGCAGCAGCGGGCGGCACAGCGCCTCGGTCTGGGCGCGCACGGCCGCAAAGCGTTCGGCAAAGGAAGCGGAGACCAGGGCCGGCGCAGCCGGGGCGGAAGCAAGGGAAAGTGACATAGGAATGGGCAACTGCGGTAGCTACGACAATAAACCGCGGAAGGGCTTGTTTGGCTGGAGAAACGGGTAAAAGACGCAATAAATATTTGTTAATTCATATGTGGCGCCGCAGGCCGAGGGGGTGAAAAAATGCCGCCGGGCCTGAACCCGTCGGGTCGGGGGGCGTACAGGTAGTTTACCGATCCGGCCGACCCCTCCACGCCCGGATACGGCGTTTCAGCATCCGGAGGCGCCTCATTCCCAACCACCTAAAAACTGTTTTCAATCATGGCAAATCAGCAAGGCCAACGTAGCCAGAACGACCCGAACGCCGCCCAGAACCAAGGAAACCAGCAAAGCAACCAATCGTCGGAGCAGGCGCAGCATATGGGCTCCATCGACGAAGACCGCTCGGTGCAGAGCGGCCTGCCGGGCATCCCCAGCCAGATGCACGCCGGGGCCGACCGCGCCGACGACCTCGAAGACCAGGTAAACACCACCATGAGCAGCGGCATGGGCCAGAACCGCCCGGGCGAAAACCAAGGCGGCTCGAACCACGGCACTGCCCGCACCGATAAGCACGGCCAGAGCCGCGTGGACAACGGTACGGGCATGGGCACCGAGCAGGACCGCGACGCCAGCACCGGCAGCCGCCGCAACAACTAATGCCGGCCGTCAGGCCCCATTGATGCGCCGCCCCGGCCTGCTCGCGTAGTGGGCCGGGGCGGTGGCACAACCCCGCGGTTCAGCTTTGGCGTATCAGGTGCCAGAAGCCACCCGTCTCACCCTATTATTCCCACAGCCATGACCGAGCCCCAGAACACCGCCGACCAACCCCGGCCCGACGCCGAACTCAATAAAAGCAACGAACCCGGCAGCCAGAGCAGCAGCGGCATGAGCAATCAGCTTGACGACGCCCTAGTGGAAGCCCACGAGCGTGACAAGCAGCGCCGCGGCGAGCCGCTCGACGTAACGCCCGAGGCCTTCGGCGGCCAGGCCGAACAGGCCGGCGACTCTCCCCTAGGCCGCAACCCCGAAGCTACCACCGGTCCGGTGGTCGATTAGCTTTCCGCGTTTGATCCAGCGCGCCCCGCGCCGGTTGGCTTTGGCCGCCCGGGCGGGGCGCTTACTTTTGAGTCCACTGTTGCTTTTCTGCCCATGCCCCTGCGCCTGCACTACACCCGCCGCGCGCTGCGCTTCAACTTTCCGGCCCGCACCTCGCGCGGCGCCCTCACCGAGCACGTCGCCTGGTACCTGCACCTGGCTGATTCCGAGCGGCCCGAGCTAGTTGGCCTCGGCGAGGCCGCTCCGCTGGCGGGCCTCAGCCCCGACGACCGGCCCGACGTAGAAGCGCGTCTGCAGCAGCTTTGCACCGCGTTTAATGCCCGGCAGTACGCCGTCCCGCCCGCTTCCGCGGCCGAACTGCTGGAGCCCGAGTGGCCCAGCCTGCGCTTTGGGCTCGAAACTGCTATGCTGGATTGGCAGCTGGGCGGCCGGCGCGTGCTCTTCGATAACTTCTTCAGCCGTGGCGAGGCCGGCCTGCCTATCAACGGGCTAGTATGGATGGGCGACGTGGACTTCATGCGTACCCAAATCCGCAAGAAGCTCATCGAAGGCTTTAGCTGCCTGAAAATGAAAATCGGCGGCATCGATTTCGACACCGAATTGAGCTTGCTGCGCAGCATCCGCGAAGTGGCGTCGCCCGCTGAGCTGGTGCTGCGCGTGGATGCCAACGGCGCTTTTGCACCTGCCGATGCCCGGGCGAAGCTCGCGCAGCTGGCCGAATTCGAGCTGCATTCCATCGAGCAGCCCGTGCGGGCCGGGCAATGGCCCTTGCTGGCCGAGCTGTGCCGCACTTCGCCTGTGCCCATTGCCTTGGACGAGGAGCTGATCGGCGTGACCGATGCCGCCCGGCAGGCCGACTTGCTGGATACCGTGCAGCCGGCCTACATCGTGCTGAAGCCCACGCTGGTGGGTGGGCTAGCCGCGGCCGGCCGCTGGATCGAGCAGGCTACCGCCCGCGGCATCGGCTGGTGGATGACCTCCGCGCTGGAGTCCAACGTGGGGCTGAACGCCATCAGCCAGTACACGGCCGAGTTTGCAACGGGCGACATGGCGCAGGGGCTCGGCACCGGGCAGCTGTACCACAACAACTTAACGGCCCCACTGGAGGTGCGCGGCGGAAAATTGCACTATAACTCGCAAGGGCATTGGGAAATGCCGGGGTAAAAGCGTTGGCATAGGGCGGAAAGATTTTGTATCTTATTCCGCTTCTACTCTTTACGCCTTCCCGCCGCCATGGCCGCGCCTGCTCAGTTTAGTCAGTACCTGCGTAGCCGCCTGCGGTGGGCGGGGTGGGTGTGCCTGCTGCTGGTGCTGCCCGGCCTGAGCGCTCAGGCCCAAACCGGCCTTTTTACCCTGCGCCGCGCCAAAGCCCGGTACGCCCAGCTCTCGTTTGAGCTGCAGCGCAACCTCATCGTGGTGCCGGTATACCTCAACGGGCGCGGTCCTTACCACTTCATGCTCGATACCGGGGTGGGCACCTCGCTCATCACCGACCCGCGCCTGCGCGATTCGCTGAACCTGCGGCTGGGTCAGAAGTTTCTCGTGGCCGGGGTGGGGGAGGAAGCCCCGCTCGTCGCATTTCAGACCGACAGCATCCGCGTGCAGCTCGGTACGCAGGCCTCGGCCGCGTGCGTGTCGCTGCTATTGCTCTCCGACGACATCTTCGACCTGTCGAGCTACGTCGGGCGGCCCATCCACGGCATCCTGGGGGCCGATGTTTTTCGCAGCTTCGTAGTGGGCATCAACGCCGAGCGGCAAATGCTGACGCTACACTCCCCGGAGCGTTTTCAGGCACCGCGCGGCCGGCGCTGGGCCAAGCTGCCGCTGGAGATAGAAGGCGACAAATCCTACATCAACACCAAAGTAGCCCTCAACGATTCGGTGCAGCTGCCGCTTAAGCTGATTCTGGATACCGGCGCGGGCCACGCGCTGTCCATCGAAACCGGCTCGGACCGGCGCCTGACGCTGCCGCCGCAGCGCCTGCGCACGCCCCTGGGCCGGGGCCTGAGCGGCGACGTGCACGGCTACCTGGGCCGCGTGCGCGGGCTGCGGCTGGGACAGTACCGGCTACAATCACTCGTCACATCCTTTCCCGATGAGGAGTCGGTGCGGGCGCGGGTAGAAGTGCCCCGCAACGGCAACCTGGGCTTTGAGCTGCTGAAGCGCTTCGACGTGGTCATCGATTACCCGCACAACCGGCTGTGGCTGCGCCCCAACGCGTTGTTTCGCGACCCGTTTGAGCACGACATGTGCGGCATCGAGCTGCTGGCCAACGGGCCTGATTACCACCGCTACGTCATTCAGCGCGTGGAGCCCGGCTCGCCCGCCGACCAGGCCCAGCTGCGCCCGCAGGACGAAATCATTTCCATCAACCTAGCCCCAGCGTCCTCCATGACCCTGACGCAGATCAGCCGCCTGCTGCACTCCGCCGACGGCCGCCAGCTGATGCTCTTCGTGCGCCGCCCCGACGGCGACCTGTTCGTGGCCTACGTCAAGCTGAAGCGGCAGATCTAGCCGGGCCCGCCAAGCCGGCGGAGTATGCCTAACGAGGGCGTTGCGGCGGCTGGGTGTGAGCGTTGAGTACGGGCGCGCAGCCGCGCAAAACCGCTATCTTGGGAAACTCCTCCGCCTACCCGCCGTTTTCCCGCTCATGCCCCCGGCTCCCGTCTCTGCCGCTTCATTGCCTCAGTCGCCCCCGGCGGCCATCGTTGCCAACCAGCACATCTACTCGGATTACTACGACGAAGAGTTCGTGCGGGCCATCGACGAGAACGTGCTGCAGTTGCTCGATCGGGTGTGGTTTCGCTCTGAGCTGGTGGGCTTTCTGGAGAACTACCCGCAGCGCAACAACCCCGACCGGCCGCTGATTTTTTGCTCGAACCACTCGGGCATGGCTTTCCCCTGGGACGCCATCGTGGCCCTGGCGCACCTGTACCGTACCGTGCCCCGGCCCAACGACATGCTGCGGCCGCTCTCGGCGCCGCTGCTCTCGCAGTCGGTGCTGATGAACCCCTTCCTGCTACCCAACTTCTGGAAGCGCGCCGGCTGCGTGGACGCCACCACGCTGAACTTCGAGACGATGATGTACTACAACGACTACAACCTGATGCTCTACCCCGAGGGGGTGCCGGGCATCGGGAAGGGGTTCAACCGTAAGTACCAGCTGCAGCGCCTGGCCAGCAGCATCGTCCGGCTCAGCATTCAGCACAAAACCGACCTGGTGCTCTTCTCCACCGTCAACGGCGAGTACCTTAACCCAGGCGCCTATAGCTTCGAGTGGATCAACAAATGGGTGCGCAAAATCGGCATTCCGTTTCTGCCCGTCACCTGGCTGCTGATCGGTATCATCCTGCAGCCCTGGGTGTTCTACATGGCGTTTCCGGCCAAGCTCACCTTCGTACTCGGCAGCCGCCTGCGCCCCGCCGACTGGACGGACCGCCCCTTTGAGGAGCTGACGCGCGAAGACTTCGTGGCCCTGACCGAGCGCGTGCAGGGACAGATGCAGCAGGAGCTGAACGACGCTGTAGCCAAGCACGGCCAGAAGCCCTACCGCTGGGGCGAGCTGTGGCAGCGCATGAAGGAAAACTGGCACTTCTTCCCCTTCTTTTTACCCCCGTTCTGGCCGCTGCTCTTCCATGAGTTTGCGCGCGGCTACGCCAAGTACGGGCCCAAGTACCGCCTGCGGCTCAGCGGCTTTGGCACCACGCTGCGGCTGATATGGCGCAATCCGTTCGTGCTCAGTTTCTTTATTCCGGTGCTCGGGCTGATTCCGGTGGCCATTCGCGGCTACCGCAAGCACCGGATAGGGGAGAAGCTGCCGGGGCAAGGCTGAAACCGCCCGCCTAAGGCGTTAGCCTCTGGATGCTCCAGCTGAGCTGGTGCGGCGCAGGTGTGGGTAGTACCAATCGGCGAAGTCGAAAAGGTAGTCCGTCTGCCGTGGGCAGACGGTCGATATAGAATTCGTGCGGCAGCTGAAGCTGCGTGGGATAGACGGGTTCGGACTAAACCACGGCCTTTTTGTACTGGCTGCAGATTAATTGTCGAGCTGGTACAACCAACCCCGCAGGCTCCTATATTTCAACTCTTCCGTCGGGCCTGCCGTTATAGGAAAGTCCGCCATCCGCTCTGAGCCCCTGCGTTTTCCCATTCAGCCGGGCTCCCTTCCCCGCCTCCCCACCCATGCCTTCCTTTCAGCACGAACTCGTCAAACGCCTCCTGTCGGCGGCCGCGGGGCCTATTGCCCGCCGCCGACCGGCAATCAACACGCTGCGGCTGGGGCTGGAGCTGAGCACGCTGCTGCAGTTCATGCCCTGGGGCGTGCACTTCGAGCGCGTCGACCCGGCCGAGGGCATCGTGGCTGAGTGGATAGAGCCGGAAGGGGCCGATGAGCAGCGCGTGCTGCTGTACCTGCACGGCGGCGCTTACGTCATGGGCTCCCTGAATACGCACCGCGGCTTTATCGGCGCGCTGGCGCAGCGCAGCGGCCTGCGCGCCCTCTCGGCCGATTACCGCAAAGCCCCCGAAAATCCGTTCCCGGCCGCGCTGGAAGACGCCTTGGCTGCTTGGCAGTGGCTATTGGCGCAAGGCTACCGACCCGAAGATATCCTGCTGGCCGGCGACTCGGCCGGCGGCGGACTAGTACTGGCCCTGCTCGTGCACCTGCGCGACGCCGGCCAGGCCCTGCCCGCCGCGGCCCTGTGCTTTTCGCCCTGGACGGACCTGGCTCTGCCGCCCGGTGCCGCAAGCGCAGCAACGAGCGAAGCGGGCCTGGTGGAAGCCCTCGAAATTCGCGCCTGGGGCCAGCAGTACGCCGGCGCCACGCCGCTGACCAACCCGCTGCTTTCTCCGCTCTACGCCGAGCTGCACCAGCTGCCGCCCTTGCTGCTGCAGGTATCCGACGGGGAACTGCTCTACACCGATACCCTCGCTTTGGCGGCGCGGGCGCGGGCTGCCGGGGTGCCCGTCACGGTGCAGCAGTTTCAGGGCTTGGTGCACTGGTGGCACCTGTTTTGGCGCACCGTGCCGGAGGCGCGGCAAGCCCTGCAGCGCGCGGCAGACTTTGCCCAAAGCGTATGGCAGGCCCAGGCATCGGCCCGGCAGGTGGCCGCGGTTTGCCGACCGGCGGCTGGTGCCAAACGCGCGCTGAACCGTAGCCGATTAGCCGCGTAAAGAACCTGGCCCGCCCCGCTGCGGCGACGGATGAATTTTCTGCAAAAAATTGGCAGTCAAGCATCCCGGAATATTTAGCTTTTCGTAGGTTTGTGTCAGGTAGTCGGCATGCATACTACTTCTTGCTTCCCGGGCCTGCCGCGCCGGTTTCTCACCACTTTCACTTTTTCCCTCCCATGGAAGATCTGTTTAAGAAATTCATCTATGCCGGCGTTGGGTTCGTTTCGCGTACCAACGACCGGGTGCAGGACACCATCAACCAGCTGGTGCAGGAAAACAAACTCTCCCAGAAGGAGGGCGAACAAATTCTGAAGTCGCTGCAGAAAAACACCGACACCAAGCGCAAAGAGTTCGAAACCCAGATCAACAGCATCGCCAAGCGCGTGATGAAGGGCATGGGCGTGGCCTCGAGCGCCGACGTGGAAGAGCTGAAGCGCACGGTGAAAGGCTCGGGCGGCAGCGCTAAGAAAGCCGGCTCGTCATCGGCTGCTGCCTCGGCGGCCGACGGCGCCAAAACCGCGGCTAAGGCTACCACCAAAGCTACCGGTGCCGCTTCGACTGCCGCAAAGAAATCGGCCGCTGGCAGCAAAGGCGGCAGCGCCAAGAAAGCCAGCGCCAACGGCTCAGCCGACAGCCCGGCCGAAGGCGGCAACGCCTAAGCGCTCCGCGCATTAGCTTAGAGCCAGCCCCGCCTGCCGTGCGCAGCGGGGCTGGCTTTTTCGTTAGGTGATTTTGTTATGCTCAATGCCTTATTAGAAAGGATGTTTCGCCCGCACCCAGTAGCTCGTCTGCTGCAGGCCGCTTATCTGCAGTTGCCCGCGCCGCCCGCAGCGACTCAGCTGCTTCCCGACTCCACTCGCTCGTACGCTCAGGTGGCGGCGAGCTATCTAGAGTTTGTAGCGCAGCACGAGTGGGCGCTTGCCATGGAGGACTTGGCGGAGCTAGCGGCGGCCCTGACGCCGGTGCCGCCGCTCTTCTGGGAACTGCTGGCGGAAGTGGCCCGGCGCCTGAAGCTGCCCGCGGAAGCCGCCGCGTATGAGCAGCAACTACGCCAGGCGCGAGCAAACTAGAATTTTACTTACAAACTCAGCCTGCGGCCTAACTTGCCAGCAATGTTCAAGAACACGATGAATAACCTAGGGCGCATCCGCCAAGTGGTGGAGGTGCTGCTGCGCTACGGCTTTGAGGACGCGGTAACCACCACGGCGCTGCGCCGGCTGGTGCCGCGCCAGCGTCGGCGCACCTGGCAGCATGGGCCCGAGGGCAAACCCGTGTTTGAGATGTCGCGTTGGGAGCGGGTGCGCATGGTCATCGAGGAGCTGGGCCCCACCTTTGTGAAGCTGGCCCAGGTGCTCAGCAACCGCGCCGATTTGCTGCCCCAGGAGCTGGTCGACGAGTTTGCCAAGCTGCAGAGTTCGGTGCCGCCCTTTGCCACGGCCGAGGCCAAGCGCATCATCCAGGCCGAAATCGGACTGCCGCTGGAAGAGGTGTTCAGCGAGTTCGAGGACGTGCCGCTGGGCTCGGCCTCCATCGGGCAGGTGCACCAGGCGCGGCTGCTTGATGGCACCGACGTGGTGGTGAAGGTGCAGCGCCCCGACGCCCGCGACAAAATCACCACCGACCTCACGCTGCTGCGCGAGTTGGTGCGCCTGACCGGCGGCTACCTGCGCAAGCAGGGCCTGAGCAACCCGCAGGACATCGTGGACGCCTTCGAGCGCAGCATGATGGCCGAGCTGGACTATACCTCGGAGGGGCGGGCCATGGAGCAGTTTCGCAAGCTCTACGCCGAGTACCAGACCTTCTACGTGCCCAAGCCCTACCGCGAGCTGAGCACCAGCCGGGTGCTGGTCATCGAGTACATCAACGGCTGCAAGATTACCGACAAGGAGCAGCTGCAGCGCTGGAATCTGAGCCCCGCCACGGTGGCCGAAACGGGGATGGACATTTACCTGACCCAGATTTTCGAGTTCGGCATCTTTCACGCCGACCCGCACCCCGGCAACGTGCTCGTGCGCCCCGACGGCACCATCGTGCTCATCGACTTCGGTATGGTGGGCCGCCTCACCAAGCAGCAGAAGTACGCCTTCGCGGGGGTATTCATCAGCATGAGCCAGCAGGACGCGCGCGGCATGGCCCTGAACTTCCGCCGCCTGGCCCTCACGGCCGACATCCGCGACATGCGCGCCTTCGAGGCCGATCTGCAGCAGCTCATCGACGACTTCACCGGCCTCGACGTGAAGGAAATGAGCATGAGTGCGCTGGCCGAGCGCCTGCAAACCATCATCTACCGCTACAAGCTGCAGGTGCCGGGCTCGGTGTTCCTGATTCTGCGGGCGCTGGTCATTCTGGAAGGCATCGGCAAGGTGCTGCACCCGGCCTTCAACACCTTCGAGTTTGTGCGCCCCTATGGCCGCCGGCTCATTCTGGAGCAGTATTCGGTGTCGAACGTGACTACCGAGCTGCAGTACACCGGGCAGCAGCTGCTGGCCCTGATGTACACCCTGCCGACGGACCTGCGCCAGATCGTACGCAAGCTCTCGAAGGGCGACTTGCGCGTGCAGGCCCAGCTGAGCGGCTACCTGCCGCTGCTGCGCACGGCCGAGCGGCTGGTGTCGCGCACCATCATTACGCTGCTGGCGGTGGCGTTCCTGCTGTTTTCGGGCCTGACGCTGCTCGGGCATTACCCAGCGGGCCAAATGCCCTATTTCCGCGGCTTGCCCGCCGTGACGTGGTGGGGCCTGGGCGCCACGGCTTTCTGGCTGCTGGTGCTCTTTATTCTGACGATTCGGAAGGAGAAACAATAACGGCAGCACTGGCAGTCATTGTGAGCAGAGCGCGGCAATCGTTCCTCTAGTAGCACCGCCGATGCAATTTCCCCAGACTGAAAACGGTCCCGCCCGAAACTTAGTAACTCAGGTTTCGGGCGGCGTTGCTGCCAGTTGAGGCGTTGGTGCCGTGAGAGGAAGGATTATCGCGCTTCGCTCGCAATGACTGCCAGTGAACCGGCGCAATCAACCCAAAATCCGCGCAAACCGAAGAATCCCTCAACTCCCTGGTCTATTTTTGCACCGTGGGAATTTCTAGGATTTTTCGATTGCTGGGCGCGTTGGCCGTCCTGCTCTGGTTTGGTGTGGGCAATGCGCAGGCGCAGGTACCATTGTTGCGCGATGTAAGCCTGCGCACCGACACGGCTACTTACCAGCTCAGCCGCCACACTGTAGTTGTGCAAGGCGAGCCGACCCTGTTTTTCTGGTTCCGGCGCGACGACGAAACGGTGGAGCTGCGGCTCTACCCCGAACGCATTGCCGGCGACAAACCTTTGCGCCTGCGCCGCTCGGCCGATTTTCAGCAGCTCGACTCGCTCACCCGGGAGCCCGACGGCGCCTGGCGCACCCGCCTCAAGTTCCAGGACCTGACCAGCAGCCAGTTTATCCGCCTGGTGGTGGAGCAGCCCGGTGCCACCGCCGAGGAAACCCTGCGCGACGTGGTACCGCTGCTGCCCGTGGCCTACACCACCGTCAGCCTGCGCGCCCCCGACGATGAGCTGTTCGTGGGCGAAGAGAAAGTGCTGGCCCTGAACAGCTCCAACCCGCGCAACGTGCGCGCCACCGGCGAGTGGGTGCGCACCGACGACTTCGACTACCAGGTGGTGCGCGAAACCAACGGCATGCTGCGCCTGCACGTGCTGCCCAAGCAGCTCGGCCGCCACACCCTCACCGTAAAGCTGCAGAGCGAGCGGCCCATGCTGCAGAGCGGCGGCAAGCTCAGCTACCAGCTGCCCGCCGTGCGCCAGGATTTCACCGTGAAGGCCTCGCGCCTGCGCTTCCTCACGCCGGATAAACGCATGGTGACACTGGACGAAAACAGCCGGCGCCGCGGCGTGGAGCTGATCCTCGACAACGGCCGGGCCTTCGACCTGCGCCGCACTTACCGCGTGGAAGACCAGGAAGAGCCCGGCGGGGCGCTCATTGCCGAGTTGTTTACGCGCCAGTACCTCACCAACGACCGGGTGCTCTGCTACCTGCGTCCCTTCAACACGCACCGCCAGACCGAGGGCTACCTCTACCTGAAGCAGAACGACCAGGCCCTGTACGTCACCAACCTCGACATCACGCCCAAAACCACCATCACCGGCGTGCAGGTGCTGCACCGCGGCGGCGACTGGACCTCGTCGTTGAGCGTGAGCCCCGGCGAAACGGTGGACGTGCGCCTGGAAGGGGAGGGGCTGCAGAAAGCCCGCTTCCACTTCGAGGACCTGCCGGTGATTCCCTCCGACTCGTCCATCCGCACCGACGCTCGTGTGGTGCTGCGCGTGCAGGTGCCCACCACCTTCGACAAGCGCAAGAGCAGCATCCTGAACGCCGGGCAGCCCACGGGCTTCGCCCTGAGCGTGCGCGAATTTCAGCGCCCGCACCCCCTCGATTTCATCACGGTAAGCTACGGCGAAACGGCCCGCCCGATTACGCGCCTGAACGGCCCCGTGCTCTACGGCAGCACCATCCGCGACGTGGTGTTCAACTTCAACGCCAACGGCATCGACTCCGACAATGCGCTGTACGGCAAGCAGTTTCTGAGCTTCGAAATCCGCACCATCAACAGCAAGGGCGAGCTGGTGGAAATCCGCAACGTAGACAACGTGGTCATCTGCCCGGGCGACAACTCCCCGCGGGCGGTGTTCTACCAGGACAAGCAGTGCCGGACCGACCCGCTGAGCCTGAACGCGTTGCTGGGCCGCAAAACCTACGACCTCGACGACTGGAGCCGCATCATCGTGACGGTGAAGCACCAGGCCGCGCAGTACAGCGACGCGGGCTTTACGCAGGTGGTGGAGCTGGTGCTCAAGCGCAAGTTCAAATTCGATATCGACGTGAGCTTTCCCGGCGGCCTGCTTACCAAGCGCGCCGGCGAGACGAGCTACACCGAGTTCGGCGGCATTTCGCTGGCCACGCTGGCGCAGTTTAGCTTCTACAACCCCGAGAAAATCAACCGCCTGCGGCCCTACAAAGTCGGGGCAGGCTTCGTGGCGCTGAACGCCTTCAACCTGAGCAACACCAACACCAGCCGCGACCTGGGCTTTGTGATTCTGGGCTCGGTGTACCCCACCCGGCGAGAGGCCAAACTCACCTTCCCGCTCTACCTCGGCGGGGGCTACCTGCTCAACAAAAAGCAACCGTTCCTGATGTTCGGGCCCGGTATCGGGGTGCGACTGTAGGCCTACACGCCTTCCAGGATCAGCAACGGCACGCCCAGTGCCTCCGCCAGCTCTTGCCCTACGGCAATGGCGCGGCGGCGCTGGACAAGCGGGAATTCTTCCATCACCTCCCCAATGATGGAATTGGGCACCGATAGCAGCAAGGTTAGGTGCTCGTAGCGGCCGGAACTGGAAATGTAGCTTTCGGTACCGTAGCGGCCGCAGTGGCTGGCGGCGTACACGATGGTATCGGAGTGCGGCTTGAGCACCACGCGCGTTGTGGGCGGCAGCGGCTCCCACGTTCCCGCGTGCCAGCCCAGCACCCACGTGAAATTACGGTAACGTCGGCGCGCCGGCTCCAGCTCAATAGCGCGGTAACTCGTGGCAATGGCAGTACCGATGATAAGACCAGGGGCGCTACCAATCCAGCTGGAATAAGCCAGCAAGCACAGCAAGCCGAAAAGCAGCACCGGCAAACCGGCCCAGAAGGAGTGGGACGAGGTGCGGACTTCGTAGCGCATAGTACGTGAGCTTATTACAAGTAGGGAAGATCAGTTATAACCTGATGGTTATAAGCAATCATATGGCATAGCAACTTGTAAACTAGGTTACTTAGCATGTATACCGTTTTGCACTCGCTGACAGTAGTGGTAAGCAAGTTTACCACTAACGTTTATAAGCGTATTTCGCTCTGGCAATAAAAGCAAAGAGGCTGGAAAAACTTCCAGCCTCTTTGCTTTTGTGTACCCGCGTTTACTGCAGCTGCATCTCCTGGATAATCTGCTTGATGCGGCGGTCCAGCCCGCTTAGTGCTTCCTCAAAGGAAGCACCGGCGCCGAAGTTGGGTTGCTTCAGGCTGAAGTAAAACTTGATCTTGGGCTCGGTGCCGGAGGGGCGGGCCGATACTTTGGAGCCGTCCTCGGTCAGGAACTGCAGCACGTTGGACTTCTCGTAGCTGAGCGGCGTTGTTTCGCCGGTGCGCAGGTCGCGGGCCTGGCTCTGCTGGTAATCGAGCAGCTGCACCACGGGCGAGCCGCCGAGCGAGGCGGGCGGGTTCTGGCGCAGCTCGGCCATCATTTCCTGGATTTCCTCGGCGCCGCGCTGGCCCTTCTTGGTCAGCGAAATGAGGTCTTCCTTGTAAAGGCCATAGGTGCGGTACATCTGCTCCATTTCTTCGTAGAGCGTGCGGCCCTGGTCCTTGGCCACGGCAGCCATTTCGGCAATCAGGCAGCAGGCGGATACTGCGTCCTTGTCGCGCACGAAGTCCCCGATCATGTAGCCGTAGCTTTCCTCGCCGCCGCCGATATAGTACTGCCCGTCGTTCTGGGCTTCCAGCTCGCGGATAACGCCGGCAATGTACTTGAAGCCCGTCAGGGTCTGGAACGAGCGGATGCCGTGGTGCCGGGCCACGTCGCCGAGCACGTCGCTGGTCACGATGGTGTAGACGATGTAGTCCTTCTCGGTGTTGAGCTTGCCGGCTCGCTGGCGCGCCGACACGAGGTAGTGCGTCAGCAGCGCGGCCGTCTGGTTGCCGTTGACGAGCACCCATTCGCCCAGCGCGTTTTTCACGCCGATGCCCACGCGGTCGGAGTCCGGGTCGGTGGCAATGACGAGGTCCGCATCAAGCTGCTTGGCCTTGTCCAGGGCCATCTGCATGGCCACTTTTTCCTCCGGGTTCGGCGATTTTACCGTCGGGAAGTTGCCGTCGGGCGTGGCCTGCTCCTCCACGATGCTCACGTTGGTGAAGCCGAAACGCTTCAGCGCGGGCGGCACCATGGTAATGCCGGTGCCGTGGATGGGCGTGTACACGATTTTCAGGTCGTGCTGGCGCTGAATGGCAGCAGGGTTGATGCTCAGCTGCTGCACCTGGCTCAGGTACGCATCGTCGACGTCGGCACCGATGAGGTGAATCCGGTCGTCGTCGGCCTCAAACTTTACCGCGTCCACGCTGTGAATGGCGTTGACTTCGCGGATGATGTTTTTGTCGTGCGGAGCCACCACCTGCGCGCCGTCGTTCCAGTACACCTTGTAGCCGTTGTACTCCTTGGGGTTGTGCGAGGCCGTGATAACCACGCCGCTCTGGCAGCCCAGGTGACGGATGGTGTACGACAGCTCCGGCGTGGGGCGCAGGTCTTCGAAGAGGTACACGGTAATGCCGTTGGCCGAGAAAATGCCGGCGGCGGTTTCGGCGAAGGCGCGCGAGTTCAGGCGCGAGTCGTGGGCCACGGCCACCTTGATTTCCTGGCCGGGGAAGCTCTGCAGCAGGTAGTTGCATAGGCCCTGGGTGGCCATGCCCAGGGTGTAGCGGTTCATGCGGTTCGAGCCCACGCCCATCACGCCGCGCAGCCCACCGGTACCAAATTCCAGGTCGCGGTAAAAGGCGTCGTTGAGGGATTCTTCGTCGCCTTCGGCTTGCAGGCGGGTGATTTCGGCCTTGGTGGCGTCGTCGTAGTTGCCGGTAAGCCAGGTATTGATCTTCTGTTGAACGTCAGCGGACAGAGCCATAAGCACGGGAGGTCAAAAGGAAGGTTTTCTACGCCAAAGAAAACGGAAGTTTGCACACGATGGAGACGGGGTTGGATAAGAGCCACATTATCATGCGATTGAACTGCGCCTGATTTTTCGCGCACTTGCAGCCGTCTTAGCGGCCGCGTTGGTGCTGGCCGCCGCGGACAGGCTCCGCCGCCGTTTCGTCCTTCCTTTCCCGCTTACCCCGCTATGAAAACCATTCACCGTCTGGCCAGCCTGCTGATGTTTCTGCTGGCCGCCCTGCTCGTGGCGCTGCCCTTCGCGGTGGCCTTCGCCCAGAAGCCCGTCAAGACCGATGTGGTGCCGCTTTTCGACAAGGTGCCCGTCCCACCCACGGCGTTCAATGCCGCGCTCAAGCGTCCGGCCGCCTTCGCCGAGCTTGACAAGCAGCTCAACCAACTGGCCGTCGGCATCGGCTCCGGCCGCACGGCTGAGCAGCAGCGCGACGAACAGGCCCAGTTGCACATGGGCCGGCAAGCCCAGGCGGCAGGGCTTGATAAGATGACCGATCAGCAGAAGCTGGCTTATATGCAACAGCACGGCGCGGGCACGCCGGGCTACAACGGCCAGGCAGTGCAGCTGGCCCAGCAGATGCAGGACCCGGCGTTTCAGGCCCGGTTTGCCAGAATGAGCGACGCAGAAAAGGCCCGGTTCATGCAGGCGCAGATGACCCCGGCCGGCAGCGCGCAGCAGCGCATGGCCGCAGACCCCGCGGTGCAGGCCGCGCAGGCCGATTTCATGCAGCAGATGCGCAGCCCGGCCTTCCGCACGGCCTGGGAAAAGAAATCGGAAGCGGAGCAGGATGCCTACATGCAACAGTTCATGCGCAAGCACGGCGTGAGCGAGGCCCGGATGCAGGCCATCGGCGGCAATCAGCACCCGGCCAAGCTGGCGCCGCTGGTGGCCACGCCGGCTCTGGAGGCCAGCAGCAAAATGGCGGAGGCCTTCAACGCCGAGATGAGCGGCAATATTTTCACGCGGGTGCAACAGCAGTTGCAGACGGAGCTGGAGGCCCTGAAGGAGCAGGAGCACGCTCAGGCCCGGCAATTGCCGGAAGGCCGGGAGGGCGACTGTGCCGGCCAGCGCAAAATCTACGACCATGGCCATCAGTTCACTAAGCGCCGCCTCGACCTGCTCACCAAGTACCTGCCCCAGCTCAACACCGCGTGGAATACCCAGAAAACCTTGCTGAAAGCCCGCGTAGCACCCTTCCAGGCCGAGCTGGCCAAGATTCACTACGGCGACGACATTCAGCGGCCCGAAGAGAAAAACTTCCTGAGCACCCTGGCCGGCGGGCAGCAGCTGATGCTCGGTCAGGTGCAGCAGTTGCTGGGCTACAGCAGCGCCATCTACGACTTAAACAAGGAATATTTCGACCTCAAGACGGCTTACGACCAGCCCTTCAAGTGCGAGGAACTGGTGTGCTTCCCGCTCTACGCCCGGGTGGCCCTGCCCAACGGCCGCGAAGTGAGCATCAGCAAAGTGCGCCCCGGCGACGTGGTGCTGGGCTACGACGCCCAAACGGGCCGCGTGGTGCCCACCCGCGTCGTGCGCCTCGATATCCACGACGACAAAGCCTATCCGCTGGTGCAGCTGACCATCGGCGCTCCGCAGGTGTACGCCGGGCTGCTGCCCGCCGGCGGCCACGCCTACAAGCCCGCCACCGAGCTAACGATGACGCCCAACCATCCCATCCTGACGCGCGACGGCCAGCAGCTGCGCGCCGATGAGCTGCGCCCCTCCGACGACGTGTTGCAGCTCAGCGCCCAAACTGCCGTGGAAACCACGCACCTCAGCGACCGGCAGGCGGCCGGCACCGCGCCCATCGTCTACAACCTGCGCACCGAAACCGGCAACTACTTCGTGGGCGGTCTGCTGGTCGGCTCGAAGTAACTAGCGGAGTCTATTGGCGCCGCTACTCGCAAAAGCGCGGACCCACCGCTTCTGCGCGGCGCTCCAGCACTAAAAACCAAAAGGCCACGGCGTAAGCCGTGGCCTTTCTGTGTGAACGACAATCGTCCACAAAATCCGTGCAATCCGACGAATCCGTCTAAATCCGTGATTACAGGTTGCCGCGCAGGGCTTGCTCCCGCTCGATGGCTTCGAACAGGGCCTTGAAGTTGCCCTTGCCGAAGCTCTTGGCGCCTTTGCGCTGGATGATTTCGTAGAACACGGTGGGGCGGTCTTCCACCGGTTTGGTGAAAATCTGCAGCAGGTAGCCTTCCTCGTCGCGGTCTACCAGCAGGTTCAGTTGCTTGATGCTCTCCAGGTCCTCATCGATGTGGCCCACGCGCTCCAGCAGGTCCTCGTAGTAGGTGCTGGGTACGGTGAGGAACTCCACGCCGCGGCGGCGCAGCTCAGTCACCGTCTGGCGGATATCGTGGGTGATGAGGGCCATGTGCTGCACGCCCGCGTCGTGGTAGAAGTCGAGGTATTCCTCGATCTGCGACTTTTTCTTGCCTTCGGCGGGCTCGTTGATGGGGAATTTCACGAAGCCGTTGCCGTTCGACACTACCTTGGACATCAGCGCCGAGTACTCGGTGGAAATGTCGTCGTCGTCGAAGGTGATGAGCAGCTTGAAGCCCATCACGTCCTCGTAAAACTTCACCCACTGGTTCATCTGGCCCCAGCCCACGTTGCCCACGCAGTGGTCCACGTACTGCAGGCCCACGGGTGCGCCCTGCGGGATGTTGCTGGTCTTGGCCACGAAGCCGGGCAGGAAGGGGCCGTTGTACTTGGAGCGCTCCACGAAGGTGTGGATGGTTTCGCCGTAGGTGTAGATGCCGGCCATGGTCACCTCGCCGTGTTCGTCGGAAACGGTGTAGGGCTCAAAAGCCGGCTTGGCGCCGCGTTTGGTCGTTTCCTCGAAGGATTTGCGGGCGTCGTCCACCCACAGGGCCATTACCTTCACGCCGTCGCCGTGCTTGGCCACGTGCTGGGTGATTTCCGAATCGGGCAGCAGCGAGGTGGTGAGCACGAAGCGGATTTTGTTTTGCTGCAGCACGTAGCTGGCCCGGTCGCGCACGCCCGTTTCGGGGCCGGCATAGGCCACCAGCTCAAAGCCGAACGCAGCCTGGTAGTAGTAGGCCGACTGCTTGGCGTTGCCGACGTAGAACTCAATGAAGTCGGTGCCGTTCAAGGGGAGGAAGTCGGCGGTTTGCGGGGCAGCGGTAGCGGCCGGCGTCAGCGTTTCCATGCGCAGAACTAATTTTTGGGTGGAAGAAACGGGAAGGGGGAAAGTCTTCGTAAAAATACTGTTTCGGGCTAATTCGTGCCCGGCTTGTACAGTTTCTTGATTCTTTCCCAAATTTGCTCTGGCTGCCGCCCGTTCCCAACCCGGCCGTCAACCCTTACTCCTATGGATACTAACGCCCTGAACAAGGCCCTGGCGGCCCTCCTCACCAAAAAGCACGAGCTGCACCAACTCGCCTACAGCGACGCCCGCTACGACGACGTGGAAGAAGAGCTGCACGACCTCGAAGACGACTTCAACGAGGAGTACGGCGAGTTTCTGGAAGCCGCCCTGGAGAAAGTCCACGGCGACCTGAGCTCCGATACCGACGTGCTGCTGCCCACAGCTTACCTGCCCGCCGGCCCCCAGCTCACCACCGAAGACGGCGTGTGGGTGGATTCGGAGAAGTACCCCGGCAAAGTGCGCCTGGTGCTGCTGCCCAACCCCGTACGCTTCGTGCTGACCACCAGCAAGGGCCAGCAGCACGAGCTCTGGAAGGCATAATTTTCGGCATTGCCCAGTAGTCGGATGGCTAAATGACTGATCGTTCTCTTCCTCTGAACGACCAGCTATTTAGCCATCCGGCCATTTAACCCTATTGCCCATGCTCTACCGCGTCGCCGATCAGGCCGATTGGCAGCAGGCCCAGCAAACCGGCTTTTTTGCTAGCGCCGACCTGCAGGCCGAAGGCTTCATTCACACGTCCGAGCTGTATCAGGGGGTGGAAACCGCGAACCGGTACTACCACGGCCGCCGCGACGTGCTGCTGCTGGAGCTGGACGAGCAGGCCCTGCTGGCGGCCGGCGTAGAGGTGAAGCGTGAGTGGGCTGCCAGCCGCGGGCAGCATTTTGCGCACGTGTTCGAGCCGATTCCGCTCAGCGCCGTGGTGCGCACCTTCGGCTTTCAGCCCGCCGCCGATGGCCGCTTTGCCCTGCCGCCGGCCCTGTAGCCCGCGACCATCAACGAAGCTGCGGCCCAAAGCGCGGGCCGCAAAAAAATATGCGGCCAAGCCCGGCAGTAACGCCTTGATTTAGGGCGGGAATAATCGTTTCTTACGAGCCTTTCCTAGCTCAACGCGTATGCCCCTTTCTACTCTTCGTCTCTTCAAAACCGCACTCACTGCCAGCTCGCTTGCGCTGCTGGGCGCCTGCGCCCCCTCGTACTTCGTGCTGGTGAAGCCGGCCGCTACCAATGGGCGCCTGTCCGACGGAATGGAAGTGGTGGCCAGCAAGGCCGACAGCCTGGATGTGCGCCTGGGCGTGGTATCCACTACCGGGCAGTGGCTGGAGTTCGACGTGACGGTGCAAAACCGCAGCACCCGCCCCGTAGTGGTAGCGCCGGAAACCTTTTACCTCGATGCCTACGGCGCCACCTCCGGCGGAACGGTGGTAGCTACCGCCCCGCTGCGCGTGCAAGCCGAAAACCCCGAGCGCAATATTCAGACGCTGCAGCAGCAGGCGCAGTACCACGAGCAGAAATCCACGGCCCGGCCGGCGGGCGAAATGCTCTCGTCGCTGGCCAACCTGATTGACGACTTCAGCGGCAAGCGCCGCCGCGAAACGGAGCAGCAGCGCACCTCGCGCGAAACCAACCGGCAGGCCGAAGTGGCCCGCTACGAGCAGGAGCGCACCAACCACGCCGTGCAGGCGGCCTCGGCCCGGGAAGAAGCCCGGCAGCTGGAAGCCAACCTGCTGCGCAAAACCACCGTGGCTCCCGGCTACGCCCTGCGCGGCCGCGTGCGGTTCCGGCGCTACACCGACGCCGCTACCCGTCTGCGCGTCGTCACGCCGGTAGCCGGGCGCGAACTAGCGGCTGAGTTCAGCCAGCAACGCTTCCGGCTCGATGGCCACCAACTGCCCACGGCTCAGTCGGCCCCGGCCAAGCGGGCCGCGCCGGCCAGCCGGCAGCGCTAAATCAGAAGCTGACGTACCGAAGATAAAAAGCCCCGCCGGATTATTCCGGCGGGGCTTTTTGGTGAGGTCAGGCGGAAGGTTACTTCACTGCTACCGGCAGCTCCACGTTTTCCCAGCGCAGCACGAAACCGGGGCTTTCTACCGTGTACGCCAGCCGCTCGGTCAGCGAAGCGGCTTTGCGGGGCATCACCGTGGCGCGCAGGGCGTCCTGCTTCTCGTCGTACTTGAAGGCACCCCACTGATTGGCCGTTTTGTTGAAGATGATGGTCCACTCTTTTTCCGTGGGGATGACGAAGAAGGCGTAGGTGCCGGCCGGCAGGGCCTTGCCTTCTACCGTCACGGGCTGGTCGAAGGTCACGGTGGTGGCTTCGTTGGCGCCGGCGCGCCACACCTTGCCGTAGGGCTCCAGCCCGCCGAAAATTTTGCGGCCCTTCACGGCGGGGCTGCTGTACTTGATAGTCACGTTGGCTTTGCCCGCCTTACCCGTGGCCGTGGCTGGCGGGCTGGGGCGCTGCGCCGGGTCTTGTTGGGCGTGTGCCAGGCCGGCGAACAGCAGCAGGCTCAACGCCAGAAACCAGTAGCGGAAAGAGGGGAGGTGTTTCATGGAGGTAAGGGAGTTTGGAATGTGGTCTACATAACCCGGTGGGGCCTACAAGGTTGCGCGCCGCTGGGTTAAAGTCAATAGGCAGTGCAAAATACGGACGTCGGCTACAAGCCGCTGAGGCTAAAATCAGCTACTAATGCCAGCGCTGGGCCAATTAGCACACTTTTTGCCTCGGCCCGCGCAGCTGCACGCCTCGCCGGCGCTGCCGCCCGATACCGCCTCCTTATTCCCTAAGTATCATGCCCATCATTACCCGTTGGCTCGGCAGCAGTCTGCTGCTAGCTCTATTGACCACCGGCTGCATGCCCTCGTACCACGTGACGGTGCGCCCTGCCACCGAGGCGGCCCGCTGGGTAAACGGCCGCGAAATGGTAGTAATGGCCGCCGACAGCCTCGAAGCCGAGGTAGGTGTCGTATCCACCATCGGGCCCTGGACAGAATTTGACGTGACCGTGCGCAATACCAGTCGCGGGCCGGTGCTGGTGGCGCCCGAGCAGTTCTATGTGCTGGTCAGCTTTCCGGCCACCAAAACCACGGCACCGGCGCAGGTACGCGTCACGGCCGATGACCCCGAAGCTGCCCTGCAGACCATGACCCAGGAGGCGGAGCACCACACCCAGAAATCAACAGCCGTGCCCGCGGCGGAACTGCTTTCCACGGTGAGCAGCGTGGTGCAGGACCTGAGCAGCAACAAGCGCAAGGAAACCACCGAGCAGTACAACGCCCGCCAGGCCGCCTACCAGGCCGAAATGAATCGCTACGAGCAGGAGCGCACCGACCATGCCGTGCGCGCCGCCAGCCTGCGCGAGGACATTCGTCACGCCGAGCAGACCCTGCTGCGCAAAACCACCCTCGACCCCGGCTACGCGCTGCAGGGCCGGGTGCGCTTCCGCTCCTGGTATTACGCGGCCGATAAGCTGCAACTGGTGTTACCCCTTGACGGGCACGCGCTGGCCGCCGATTTTGTGCAGACCGCTTACCGCATGGACGGCACCCAGCCGGCGGTGGCCCGCACGCCCGTGGTAGTACCGGCAGTCCAGCCACCGGCCGGGCTTAATCCACCAGTTCCGCCAGCTCCAGCCACCGTTCGCCCTTAGCGTCCAGCTCGTCGTCCACCTGCTGCAGGCGGGCGGCCCACTCGGCGAGCTGCTGATGGCTGCCCGAGCCACCGTTCATCTGCTCGACCAGCTGCTTTTTCTCGTCTTCGAGCTTGGCAATGGCGGCTTCGAGCTGCTCGTACTCCTTTTTCTCGGCGAACGTAGCGCGGCGGGCTTTGCTGGGAGCTACGGCAGCCGGTGCCGCCGGGGTCGACGCCGCAGTCTTGGCTGCTTTGGCAGCCGCTGCGGCTGCTTCGGCGGCCTGCTGGTCCTTCAGGTACTGGCGGTAGTCGGTGTAGTTGCCGGGGAAGAGGCGCACGCGGCCGCCCGGCTCCAGCACCAGCAGCTGCTCCACCAGCCGGTCCATGAAGTACCGGTCGTGCGAGACGAGTACCAGGCAGCCGCCGAAGTTGAGCAGGAAGTCCTCCAGAATGTTGAGCGTCACGATGTCCAGGTCGTTCGTGGGCTCGTCAAGGATAAGAAAGTTGGGGTTCTTGATGAGTACGCGCAGCAGCTGCAGGCGGCGTTTTTCGCCCCCGCTGAGCTTGCTGACCAGCGTGTACTGCTGGGCCGGCGGAAACAGGAAGTGCTGTAGCAGCTGCGAGGCCGTGAGCACCGAGCCGTCGGCCATTTCTACCACTTCGGCCACTTCCTTCACCACGTCGATAACGCGCTGGTCGTCCGTGAACTGCAGCTCCTGCTGGGTGTAGTACCCAAACACGGTGGTCTGGCCGGCTTCCACCTCGCCGCTGTCGGGCTGCAGGCGCTGGGTGAGGATATTGAGCAGGGTGGTTTTGCCGGCCCCGTTCGGCCCCACGATGCCCAGGCGTTCCTGCTTGCGGAATACGTGGCTGAAGTCGTGGAGCACGCTCTTCTCGCCGAAGCGCTTCATCAGGTGCTTGGCTTCGAGCACTTTGTTGCCTTGGCGCGTCGATTTTACCGACAGCTCCACCTGCTGCTGCGGGCCGCGGCCCTTGGCCTTTTCCTGCGTGTCGTAGAAGGCCTCGATGCGGGCCTTTTGCTTGGTGCCGCGCGCCTGGGGCTGGCGGCGCATCCATTCCAGCTCCTTGCGCAGCAGGTTGCGGGCCTTTTCCACTTCGGCCACTTCCATCAGCTCGCGTTCCGCTTTCTTCTCTACGAAGTAGGCGTAGTTGCCTTGGTAGCGGTGCACGCTGCCGCGGTCCAGCTCCACAATTTCGTTGGCCACGCGGTCGAGGAAGTACCGGTCGTGGGTTACCATCAGCAGGGTGAGGGTGGGGGAGGCCAGGCGGTTTTCCAGCCACTCGATGGTGTCGAGGTCGAGGTGGTTGGTGGGCTCGTCGAGGATGATGATTTCCGGCTCTTCGATGAGCAGGCGGGCCAGGGCCACGCGCTTCTGCTGCCCACCCGAGAGCGTGCCCACGCGCTGCTCCAGATCATGAATGCCGAGCTGGCCAAGGATCTGGCGTACCTGCGCCTCGTAGTCCCAGGCGTCGAGGGCGTCCATGCGCTGCAGGGCGTGCTGCAACTCGGTGGGGTCGGCGGCGTCGCCCTTGAGCATCAGTCGCTCGTACTCGTGCACGGCCGCCAGTGTCTCGTTTTCGCCGGCGAAGATGCTTTGCTGCACGGTCAGGTTACCGTCGAAGGTGGGCTGCTGGGACAGGAAGCCCAGGCGTACGCCGTTGCGCACGCTCACCAGGCCCGAGTCGGGCGGCTCCAGGCCGGCCAGTACGCGCAGCAGGGTGGTTTTGCCCGAGCCGTTGACGCCGACCAGCGCCGTGCGCTGGCCCTGTTGCAAGCCAAACGACAGGTCGCGGAACAACCAACGGTCCGCGTAATTCTTCGAAATATTCTCAGCCGACAGCAAATTCATGCCGCAAAGGTAATCCCTCGCTGCCGCTGTTGCAGCCCGCGCAGCAGAATCAGATTACCCGAATTCGGTCGCGGTGCACGTCGTCGCGTAATATTTCCAGGCCCCGGTAGGCCAGCGGGCGGCCGGTGTTGGTGGTCAGGTCGCCGCCGTCGGCGTGCAGCGCGGCCACATCCAGGACCAATTGGGTGTATTTTCGTTCGCCCAGCTCGATGGCAACCGGGCGGCCGTTGGTGGAAGTGTAATGAGCCAGCGCCTGGTCAATTTCCTCCAGAATGACGCTTCGGTGCATAAAAAGCAAAGGTAGTTCGCCGAGCAACATACAAATTTGCCGGCAATCCAAAATGAACGGCCCCGGGGTAGTCGCGGTGCCCGGCGTACCTTTGGCGTTCATCCGCACCCTATGAAGTGGCATAACTGGATAATCCGCGGCGCCGGCGCCGGGCTGGTACTTTCCGGCCTGCTGAGCTGCAGCGAGGCGCCGCTGGCACGTGCAGCAAACCGAAACCACGCGCTACGGCGCCTCCGGCCGGGTGCTGGGGGTGGACCGCGAGCTAGGCGGGCAGCGGGTCGTAGAGTTGACCCCAGCCACGCTCCGTCTTTATGATTTCGGCCGCCTGGTGGATGCACAGCCCTGCCGCCGCGAGGAAGACGAACTGCAGCTGTACCGCGGCGCGGAAGTGTCGCAGCGCCTGAAAATAGACCAGCTTTCCGCCACCCAGTTACAGTGGCACTACGAGTTTGCGGCTAACGACGGCAGCCGTCAAGTCGTCAACGAACACCTGACCCGCTAACCTTAATTATTCGCCCGTGGCTTCTGCCTCTGCCTCCTCCGCGCTTTCCGCTGCTTCCGATGCCCGTCCCATTGGCGTGTTCGACAGCGGCATCGGCGGCCTCACCGTGGCCCGCGCCGTAAACCAGCTGCTGCCGCAGGAGCGGCTGGTTTACTTCGGCGACACGGCCCACCTGCCGTATGGCGACAAAAGTACTGCCGCCATTCAGGCCTACAGCGTCAAAATCTGTGACTTGCTGCTGCGTCAGCACTGCAAAGTCATTCTGATAGCCTGCAACTCGGCCTCGGCGGCGGCCTACGAGCTGGTGCGCGAATACGTGGGGTCCAAGGCGCGGGTGCTCAACGTTATCGACCCCATTGTGCAGTACGTGGGGCAACATTACGGCGGGCGGGAGGTGGGCCTGATTGGGACCAAGCAAACGGTGGGCTCCAACGTGTACCGCAAGAAGCTCGATTCGTTGGACCGCGACATCCGCCTGCATGCCCTGGCCACCCCGCTGCTCGCGCCGATGATTGAGGAAGGTTTTGTGCGCGGGGCGGTGAGCCAGAGCGTTATCAATACCTACTTATCAGACCCCGGACTGGAAGGCATCGAGGCGCTGGTGCTGGCCTGCACGCACTACCCGCTGATCCGGGAGCAAATTGCCGAATACTACCAGGGCCAGGTAGACGTGCTGGACCCGTCCGACATCGTGGCGCAGGCGCTGGAGCAGCTGCTGGCTCAGCATGGGTTGGCAACTGCCGATACGGCGCGCGCGCCGCAGCACCATTTCTACGTGTCGGATTTTACGCCTTCGTTTGAGGAAAGTACCCGGTTGTTTTTCGGGCAGGAGGTAAGCCTGGAGCATTATCCGCTCTGGGAGTAGCCAGCCAGCACAGCCGGGTGCGTCAGTGTAGCCCTGCGCGCAGCAACTACATGCTGCGCGCAGGGCTGCTTAGGTTTTGGGTAGTAGTTAGCCAAGCTTTTAATAGTGCATGTCTGATGTAATAGTTATAATAATAATTATTTAAATTATTTATTTTGGTCTATAGCTTGTATTATTCTTTCAAATAATTATGTTTATGCCTGAGCTGTAAAGCTCATTTTACCATTTCTTCCGATAAATGATTTTGTCTCCTGGCAAGCCTCAGCTGCGCCTCCAGCTGCCTATTGCCCTATAGCAACCGTATGCGCAAACACTCTCCACCACTGCCTGCCACCCCGCCAGAGCCAATAGTCATCTGGTGGCGCCCATGGTCTATGGCCTTGGGAAGCTTCATCGGCCTGTATTTACTGGTCAGCACCGCCGCCATGGCCCAATCGGAGCGACGCCGCCCCGTGCGGGCGGGCGAGCAGACGCACAAAACAGATGTGCCGGCCAACGAAGCCCAAGCCAAGCCGGTGCCGTCCAAAAAACTGGAGGAGGCCCTGCAACTGCTGTTCCGCGCCGACTCGGCCCGCGGCCGGGTAGCGCCCCGGCCCATGGGGCCCGAAGAAGAGGGCTTCGTTATCGACCAGACCATTACCAAAGTCGGCCACGACTTCTACGACGCCTTTTACACGCGCTGGGAGTCGCCGCCAGGCATCAACGGTTACGCCATTGCCTTGGTCGAGCGGCCGGGGCGGGGCACTACCACCCTCATTGCCTTGGTCATCGACGATGCAGAGCTGTTTGAGATGCCGCTGCAACCCAAGTACGACCTCATCGAGGAAGGCGCCACCGAGGCCGTGGGCATGGCACAGGACTACCTGCGCGAAGCCCACGACGTGAGCCGGCAGCTGGAAAAAGAAGACCGCGGCGTAAGCGGCCGCTACTGACCGGCGGGAGCATCCGCCAACCCTACCACCTCATTCCCACACTCGTATGAAACGTTTACTACTGCTCTGCTGGGGGCTGTTGCTCGGTTTGGCCGGGTCACTGCAGGCCCAGGATTTAGTCTATGAGCCGAAAAACCCCAGCTTCGGCGGCGGCAACCCCTACAACTATTCCTGGCTGCTCAGCTCGGCCACGGCCCAGAACACCATCGAGGACCCCAGCGCCCAGCGCAGCTCCCTGCTCAACCGCGACCCGCTGGTGGAATTTCAGGAAAACCTCAACCGGCAGATTCTGAACCTGCTGACTACTCGCTTCGTCACCTCCCAGTTCGGGGAAGGGCAGATCCGCGAGGGCAGCTACAACGTGGGCAGCTACCAGATCCAGGTTACGCCCGGGTCCAGCGGCGTGGTCATTCAGATTACGGATACCACCACCGGGGGCCAGACGACGGTGACCATTCCCAACATGCCCTGACGGCGCCACCCGTCGGCTTATCTGTTCCTTATTGCATTTCCGCCATGTTGTCATTCCTGCGTTGGAGCGCAGCGGGCTTGCTGTTGCTGGCCGGCTGCGCGCCCTATTTTCACCAACCGCTAAGTACCCAATCGGCCCGGCTGGGTGCCGAAGTGCGCGGCAACAGCGAGCTGCTGCGCCTGCCCGTGCCGAAAGAGCCCGTGGTAGCGGCTGTGTACAAGTTCCGGGACCAGACCGGGCAGTACAAGCCCACCACCAACGGCTCGAGCTTCTCGACGGCCATTTCGCAGGGTACCACCACCATTCTCATGCGGGCGCTGGAAGAGTCGCGCTGGTTTAAGGCCATCGAGCGCGAAAACCTCGGCAATCTGCTCAACGAACGGAAAATCATCCGCTCGACGCGCGCTGAGTACACCGACCAAACCGGCGTGAAGCAGCCACCGCTGCCGCCGCTGCTGTTTGCGGGCATTATCCTGGAAGGCGGTATCGTGTCGTACGACGCCAACGTGCTGACGGGCGGGGCGGGGCTGCGCTACTTCGGCGCCGGTGCCTCGGGCCAGTACCGGCAAGACCGCGTGACGGTGTATTTGCGGGCCATCAGCACCAGCTCGGGGCAGGTGCTCAAGACGGTGTATACCTCCAAAACCATCCTCTCGCAGCAGGTCGACGCGAGTTTGTTTCGGTTTGTCAACTTCAAGCGCCTGCTCGAAACCGAAACCGGCTTCACCTACAACGAGCCTTCGGAAATGGCGGTGAAGGAAGCCATTGAAAAGGCGGTGCAAGCATTGGTGCTCGAAGGCATCATGGCTGGCATCTGGGAGCCGCGCAACCCCGCCGACCGTACCGGGCCTCTGGTGCAACAATACCTTCACGAAAAGGACGACAACCTCACCTACGACGCGGTCGGGCGCTCCATGCACCCGCGCCGGGCACCCCTGGGCATTGGCCTGCTGGCCGGTACCCAGCGTTACGCCGGCGACTACCGCAACCCCTTGCTGCGGCCCGTGGTGGATCTGACACTGCGCTACGACGGCGCCGCCGGCCGGCGGTGGGGCGCTTTTGCCAATGTGGGCCGGGGCCAGCTGGCCGCCGCTCAGGTGTTTCGGCAGACGTACTCTTATATAGAAGCAGGTGCTTTATGGCGGTTGTTTCCACTGGAGCGCTTTACCCCGCTGGCCATGGCCGGTGTCGGCGTGACCAATGCCGGGCTGGGGGAGGGGCAATCCGTGCACTGGTATCCGCACGGCGTGATTGGGCTGGGAGCTGAAGTACTGCTGACCGACCGCATAGGCTTGCACCTGCAGGTCGATCAGCACCTGTACTTATCAGACCAAGTGGACCGCATGAGCCAGGGGAAGTACAATGATTACTTCTGGGGCGGACGGGCTGGCTTGATCTTCTACCTGGGCGGGCGGAAAGCACGCGGCGGCAATGGCAGCAACCCTTCGCCCGGCTCACCTCAGTCCAATGACCAGGGCAAGTAAAGTACAAAGGATGATAAGCTGTATTTGGAAACGCCTGAAGTTCAGCTGATTTCGTTTTACGTGCCTGTATTTGTAAGTATTCTAGGAAAAAATTTAACAAAATTCTTTAGTCGGCTATTGACATTACACTTAAACAATATAATTTTGGATCATTCCTCCGGACGGAATATCGTTACTAGTTCTACTTCCCTCTTTCACATTCCCAACCATCATGAAAAAACTCAACTTGCTCCTCGGGGCCCTGCTGCTGGCTGGCGCCGCTAATGCTCAGATTTCGACCCGCGCTCAGGGAGACAACGCCGCTACACAAACCCAGACTGGCAATGGCAACCAAGCTACCACGACCCAGCGCGGCGCCGACAACGACGCCGACATCTTGCAGGTAGGCAACCTGAACCGCGCCACCCAAACGCAGTCGGAAACGCTGTCGGGCGGCGCCTCGGATGGGGTAGCTTCACGCAACCGGGCCATGGCCGAGCAGCGCGGCAACGAAAACGTGTCGACGCAAAGCACCAACGGCGACGACAACAGCGCCGACGTGTACCAGCGTGGCAACCGCAACACCGCTTCGCAGACCCAGTACAACAACCAAGTGGCCCCGGCCTGGTACAACGAAGCCACTATTCGCCAGGTAGGCGACGACAACGGCGCTTCGCAGGTGCAGAACGGCGACGGCAACACAGCTTTAGCCGAGCAAACCGGCAACAACAACGTGTCGCGCCAGACGCAACGCTCCCAGGCTATTGTGGGTAGCTCGGCCTACGTGTACCAGACCGGCAACCGCAACGATGCCACGCAGTCGCAGGACGGGGTAGGCAACATGGCTACCATCGACCAGGACGGCAACCGCAACACGGCTCTGCAAAGCCAGGTCGGAACCAGCAACACTGCTGAAATCGACCAGGACAGCGACAGCAGCTGGGCCCGCCAGCGTCAGGATGGCGTAGGCAACCGTTCTTCCATCAGCCAGGGCCAGCCCGGTATGGGAGGCATTGGTGCCACTTCGGACCGCCAGTGGGCTGACGTAACGCAGACCGGCAACGGCAACACCTCGACCATTCGTCAGGACCACCCGTAATGTCGGAAGCCACCCGGCTCCGCTGCTGCCCCAAGGCGGTGGCGGAGCCGGACTTTTGGCGTTTGATCAGTTATGATCCGATGGCTGTTAGTAGTGCTGGTGGGGCTGGTGGCCCTGCCCGCATGGGCCCAGCAGGGACGCGAGGAAGACGAAGCCGACGACTCCGGCCACGCGACGCCCCAGCACCTGAGCACCTTCGACGACATGCGGCAGCGCCTGGCGAGCAACCCCTCCGCTCAAAACCAGGCCTTGTTGCTGCAGCAAGGCTCCGGCAACCAGACCAGCGCCGCCCAGTACCAGAACGGCTCGGGCGCTAACATGCTGCAGATTCAGCAGGTGGGCAATAACAACGCCGCCGACCTGACGCAGCGCGGCGCCGGCCTGGAGTACGACGTGGAGCAGCGCGGCCGGGCCAACGAGGTCAGCGGCAGCATGGTCGGCTCCAACACCGAATCGGTGATTCGCCAGCAGGGCAGCGCCAACAAGCTGCAGCAGGAGCTGACGACCGACGGACGACGCTACCTGGTGGAGCAGTCGGGCTACGGCAACGAGCTGATCCAGCGCGAAGGCGGTGGCGCAGCCGCGGCCCCGGGCTACGAGGTACGCATGACCGGCGGTATGCGCGTGGTCATTGAACAAGGCCGTCCCTAAGAATGCCAGCGGGTTCTAGGCCGTTTCCCTCCGAGCCGATGAACCCGCTGGGATTTTGGCGGCCGCAATTACATGTTTCAGTTCTTTTCTATGATACCCCTCTTCCTGGCGCTGGGGCTGTGGACCACTCCCGGAGCCGCGCCCTACGTCGCTCGCATCGAAGCCCGGCAGCAAGGCGAGCAACTCACCATTGTGGCGCACTGCCTAAACCAAACCGCCGAGCCCGTGGCTCTGCGCTACGAGCTGCGCAGCGAGCGGCAGGGGCAGAGCGGCACTTCCCGCAATACCCAGTCCGGCAATTGCCGGGCGCTACCGGGTCAGGAAGTTGCCCTGGGCCGGTCTTCCTTTAATGTTACTGCCCAGGATTCTTACCGCATCCGGCTGGTGCTGCTCACTGCCGAGGGCCGCGTAGTAGCCGCCGACTCCCTGGTTCACCCGAGCCAACGCTAATCATTACTGTTCCCGGGCCGAGCCACGCCAGGACGCCACGCCTGCTAAGCCGCCCGCTGTACCTCCTTCATGCTTCCCACCACATGAATGCTATAGCCACGCGGTGGCTGACCGTCGTTGCCTCGCTGCTACTGGCCCTTGGGCTGATAGCCTGCGAGGAAGACAAGGTTGAGCCCGCCCACTACGGAACCCTGGAAGGCAACGTGCGCGACAGCCGCAACAGCGTTGTGCTTACCGGAGTAGCCATTACCACCACGCCCGCCACTACGTCCATCGTCACCGATGCTAGTGGCCATTTTGCGTTGACGGACCTGCCCGTCGGCAAATACGCCCTCTCCATTCGCAAGGCCGACTACCGCACCGAAACAGTCAACGTGAACGTGACGGAAGGCGTCCCGACCACCATGCAAATCATGCTGGACAAATCGGTGGCCAACACCCGGCCCGCGGTGCCCAACCAGATTACACCCGCCGACGCAGCCGCCAACCAGGCCACCGAACTGACGCTGCGCTGGCACGGCAGCGACCCGGATGCCGGCGACTCCCTGCGCTACGACGTGGTGCTCTACGAAAGCAATTCCACCGCGCGGCGCCAGCTGCTGGTCAACAGCCGCGACACCACCGTGCGCGCCACGGGCCTGAAGTTCAGCACGACCTATTTCTGGCAGATTACCGTGCGCGACAAAGCCGGCGAAACCAACCGCAGCGACGTACTGAGCTTCCAGACCCGCAGCCTGCCCGAGCTCCGCTACTTATACGCCAGCGAAGTCAGCGGCAATACCGACGTGTTTGCAGCCGACGGCCAGCTCAACGGCATGGTACTGCGCCTGACTTCGTCCTCCTTCGTGGAAACCTCGCCCCAGCTGAGCCCGACGCGCGACCGTATTGCCTACACCAGCAACGCAACGGGGCAGTACCACCTCTACACGATGAACCGGGACGGCTCGGACGTGCGCAAGGTCACCGTAGTGCCCATCGAGGGTTATTATAACCAAGGAGTAGCCTACCGCTGGTCGCCCGACGGCTCGCAGTTCATTTACGCCCGCTACGATCAGCTGTACCGCATCAACCGCGACGGCACGGGCTTGGTGCTGTTGGCCACGGCGCCGGCCGGGCGGCACTTCCGGGAGCTGGATTGGAATGCCCTGACCAACAAAATCGTGGTGCAAACCGTGGGCTCCAACATTTACGACGCCGAAATCTATCAGATGAACGCCGACGGCAGCAACCTCGCGCTCATCATGGGCAACCTGCCCGGGCGCCTCGATTCGCCCAGCTTCAGCATCGATGGCCGGCAGATTCTCTACTCCCGCGACGCGGCCGGCATCGACGACCCCATGGGCCGGCAGCTCAACGCGCGCATCTACGTGCAGCGCCCCGACGGCTCCGGCCTGGTAGACCTGTCGGCGCGCAAGCCCGCCGGAACGAACGATCTGAACCCGCGCTTCTCCCCTGATGGGGCCAAAGTGATTTTTGTCAACGTTGCCAACGATAACATTACGCCCCCCGAAATCTGGATGATGGACGCAGCGGACGGCACCGCCCGGGTGCGGTTGTTTCAGAACGCCGCGTTGCCGGACTGGAAGTAAGCGCTAGCTTTTTGTGATAGGCCAGGCCCGGTCGGTTCTAGATGAACCGACCGGGCCTGGCCTATTTTTGTTTAACCCTGTTCCAACTGCTACGTATAGCGGCGCGAACTACTCGTCAATGACTTGCTTTCTGACCCATGTAGCTACTTGTTTTGATTCAGAAACAGGATCATTTGCCGGATTTCATTGATAACAATGTCAGCAAGTGTCCGTTTAGGTGTGGCGAAATTCAAATAATAGCAAAAAGTTAACGTGCTGCTATAGCAAGCTAAGGAGCGTAAAACGCTTCTTTATAAACTGACTATGAAGCAAACAAATTTTTTTATGGCAAATACCTTCGCACCTTTGTGTGGCACGAAATGTGATGACGGGCGCAACGCTCTCCTCAGGATTAAAGGCAGTGGAGGCCTAAAAAAGATCCAACAATAAAAGCAGAAAACAATCATCCATTCGGCAGGTTTCTCCGTAATGTGCCCTGAAGACTCAGGCGTAGCCGACGCAACCTCTTCGAACACCTTTCTCTGTAACCATTCCTCGCTTTTCATATGAAAAACGCTTACAAGGTCGCCCTACGACGCGTTGCATGGCAGCGCCTCTGTGCGATAATGTTCACCCTTTTAAGCTTGTCAGTAGCTGGTCGTGCACAGACCATTACGCTAACCCCTGAAGGTCCGCTGTCCTTCCAGTCGTCGCCGGGCGTGCCCTCGGCGCCGCAGTCGGTTAACGTATTAGCTCAAGACATCAACGGCGACATCGTAGTAACGGCACCGGTCTTTACCGTACAGAACGGCACCGCGCGCTTCGAGCTTAGCACCACCGCCAACGGCACTTACTCGCAGACGCTGACCTTGGCGCCGGCCGCGGGAAACCTGAATCAGAACGTATTCATCCGTTTCTACTCGACGGTAGCTACCACGAGCTTCTTCGGCGACGTGGTAACGTTCGACGAGCCGGCCGACGGCTTCAATCAGCAAGTACAGGTATTTGGCCGGGCCCTGAACCCCGCTCCGAGCCTGACCGTGACGCCCATCAGCCTGAACGACTTTGGTTCGGTACAGGTGGGGGCTGCCAGCGGCTCACAATCCTTCACCATCGGCGGCAGCAACCTATCGAGCGCCGTAACAGTGACTGCCCCGACGGGCTTCCAGGTGCAATCGGGGTCGGGCGTGTTCTCGAACCAGATTACGCTGACGCCGGTCAACGGTACGCTGGCCACCACCACGGTTAACGTGCGTTTCGTGCCGGTTGTCGCCGGGGCTACCGGCAACCAGAACGTGGTTGTTTCGACCTCGAATAACTCGGGCGGTACCACCACCCGCAATGTGCGCGTAAGCGGCACTGGCACGGCGGCTCCGGCAGGTGCTAACATCAACGCTACGCCGACGGTAATTACCTTCGGTAACGTAACGCAAAGCGGCTCAGCCGATACGCGCCAGTTCACGGTAAGCGGCACGGGCCTGGGCACGAACCCAGTTACCATTACGCCATCAAACGCTAACATTCAGGTGCGCAATGCTTCGGCTGGTGGTTCTTTCACCAGCGGCGCGCTCACGTTGGCTTCCAACAACGGCACGATTTCGCCGACGACCATTGAAGCGCGTCTGGTGGCTCCCATCCCCAACGGCGCCTTCGCCGGCACCATCGATCTGACGAGCCCGGGTGCTACGCCGGTATCCATTTCGATTTCGGCTAACTCGAACGGCAACGTGTCGGATATTTCCATCACGAACCCCACGAGCAACACCTTTACGTTTGCTACCCGTCCGGGCACCGTTTCGGTTCCGCAAACCTTCCTCATCTCGGGTACCAACCTGCTGCAGCCTCTGACGGTATTCCCGACGGGCCCCAGCGGCGGCTACTTCGAAGTATCGGCCGACAACATCACGTACTCGAGCCAGATTTCCTTCACGCCTGACGGCCAAGGCAACGTAACGCAGCGTCCGGTATACGTACGCTTCGTGCCGGGCAACAACGCCGTGACGGTTAACGCCATCATCCGCGCCACCAGCTCGCCGGCACCCGACCGCGACGTATCGGTGACGGGCATCAGCGAGCCTACGGTGCGCCTGAACCGCGTGCTGGGCTTCTTCGGCGACGCCGTAGTGAAAAACGAGACCACGGCGCCGATCAGCGTGCGGCTGGATGCCTTCCTGCTGACGGGCCCGCTGTACTTCCGTTTCCCCAACGACACGGACGACCCGCAACGTAACCCCACGAACACCCCCCAGTTCGAATTCTCGACGGACAACGGCGCTACCTACGTGAAGTCGGACACGCTGCTGAACAACAACGAAGGCAACCGCTCGATCAACCTGCTGGTGCGCTACGCGCCGACCCGCGTGGGTAACTCGGCGCAGGAGCTGCTGTTCCGCAACGCTGCGCTGATGAACAATGCGGAGTTTGCACTGACCAGCGGCAACGGCCGTGCCCAGGGCTTCGCCATTGCTCCGGTGCCCACGGCTCAGTCGACGGCTCGGGTGGTACGCGCTGGTGCTTCGGCTACCATCACGTTTGACCTGACCAACCCGCCCGCCGGTGAAAGCTACGGCCAGAACCGCCTGGTAATCGCTTCGTCGACGTACCGTCAGCTGCCGCCCAGCCTCTTCCCCCAGGCCAAGCAGAACTTCAACCCGGGCGTAACCCAGGACGGTGCTTACCAGTTCGGCACGGGTACGCCGATTGAAACCAGCAGCAATACGTTTGTGGTGTTCAGCGGTGCGGCCAACAGCTTCACCGTGGGCAACCTGGATCCGGCTCTGGATTACTACTTCTTCGCCTTCGAATTCAATGACGACGGCCTGCTGAACGCTGAGAACTACAAAGTGCCGAACAACGAGCCGCAGGTACCGCTGCCCGTGGAACTGGTATCGTTCGACGCTAAGCTGCGCAACGGCAAAGTGGCCCTGACCTGGGTAACGGCGCAGGAGAAGAACAACCGCGGCTTCGAGCTGCAGCGCAGCCAGAACGGGCGTGACTTCACCTCGTTCGGTTTCGTGGCCGGTCACGGCACCAGCTCGGTACGTCACGAGTACAGCGCCGAAGACGCGCAGCCGCTGGCTGGTACCTCGTACTACCGCCTGAAGCAGATCGATAACGACGGCTCGGTGAGCTACTCGCAGCTGGTAGCCGTGAAGAACGGCCGCACCGCCGAGGTGACGGTATTCCCGAACCCGATGGACGACGTGCTGAACGTGCGCCTCGCCAGCCCCGGCGCTGACGCCGAAGTGGTGGTGAGCGACATGATGGGCCGGGTAGTACTGCGCGGCAAGCTGTCGGCCGACGGCACCTTCAACACCAGCAGCCTGCGCTCGGGCAACTACATCGTGACGGTGACCAACGGCGCTGAGAAAACCAACCACAAAGTGACCAAGCGCTAAGCTCGCTCGGCACCCCAGCAAAAAGCTCCCTGCACATCCGCAGGGAGCTTTTTTTTTGCCAACGGCGGCCAGCAGCGCAACTATTCACCGCGGAAGACGGTACTCACCGGGCCGCGCCAACTGTGGAGCCGCGGCCTGTTTCTGCCATTTCTCTCACCCCTAATTTTTGATTGCCCGTGTCCCTAAACTCTACCAACCCGGACGGGTGGCGCCGCTTGCTGCGCTTCTCCCGTCGATTAGCTACTCTGGCGCTGGCGGCCTGCCCGCTTGCCCTCCACGCAGCTCCCTTTACCAACGGTAACGTGGTGGTGGTGCGCGTAGGCGACGGCGCCACCACGCCCGCCCTGTCGAACAACGCGGCTGCGGTGTACCTGGACGAATACACTCCGGCCGGCGCGCTGGTGCAAACCATCATGCTCCCGACCACGGCTACCAGCACGCAGAGGCTGTTTTCGTTGGCCGGTACAGCCAACTCTGAGGGCATGCTGAGCCTGTCGACGGATGGGCGCTACCTGACGCTGGCTGGCTACGAGGCCCCCGTGGGCACCACCAACGTGGCTACGACCACCAGCGCGCGAATCATAGCCCGTATCGATGCCAATGGCAACGTGGATACGTCCACGGGCCTGACCGATGCCTACCTCGGCAGCAACATCCGCGGGGCCGTGACCGACGATGGCACGCGCTTCTGGCTGGCTGGCAACAGCAGCACCGGCAGCAGCGCCGGTACTCGCTATGCCGCCCTGGGCGCCACCAATTCCGTGCAGATCAGCGCCACCCCCGCTAACGTGCGCTCGGTTGGTATTTTTGGCGGACAGTTGTACAATAGCTCGGCCGCTGCCTCCTACATCGGGGTAAATGCTGTGGGTACGGGCCTGCCGACCACCACCGGGCAAACCTCGACCCTGGTGGTGCCTGACAACACCGGTTCCAGCCCTTCGCCCTACGGCTTTGTGCTGCTCGACTTGGATGCGACCGTAGCCGGGCCGGACGTGGCCTACGTAGCCGATGACCGCACGACGGCCGGCGGCGGCATTTACAAGTACTCGCTGGTAGGAGGGACGTGGACCTTGAACGGCACCATCTCGGCCACGACGGGGCTGCGGGGGCTGACTGCCCGCGCAACGGGTAGCTCCGTGACGTTGTTTGCCACCAGCAATTCCACGCTCTACTCGGTAACGGACAATACAGGCTATAACGTCGCACCTGCTGCCGCCGCGACGCTCACTACCCTGAAGGCGGCTGCTACTAACACAGTGTACCGTGGGGTAGCTTTCGCGCCGACTGCCGGTGCTACCTCCACTGCGCCAACCATTGCCAGCTTCACGCCGGGCAGCGGTCCGGCGGGCACGGTAGTGACGATTTCGGGAGCCAACTTTACCGGCGCTACAGCCGTGAGCTTCAACGGCACGGCCGCGACCAGCTTCACGGTTAACTCGGCGTCCAGCATCACGGCCACGGTGCCGGCCGGCGCCACGTCCGGTACCATCACCGTGACCACGCCCGGCGGCACGGCCACTTCGCTCGTTTCCTTCACGGTGACAGCACCGAACCCGGTGCCCACCATCAGCGGCCTGTCGCCCAACACGGCGGTGGCCGGTAGCGCGGGCTTTACCCTGACGGTAACAGGCTCCAGCTTTCTGCCCTCGGCCGTTATCAACTTCAACGGTACGGCGCTGACCACCACGTTTGTGTCGGCGGGTGAGCTGACGGCGGCGGTACCAGCTTCCGCCCTGGCTACGGCCGGCACCTACAACGTGACAGTGACCAACCCAGCGCCCGGCGGCGGTACCTCCACGGCGCTGCCCTTCACGGTAACGTCTGCTACTCCGGCCCCGACCATTGCCAGCTTTACGCCTGCGAGCGGACCGGTGGGCACGGTGGTAACCATTACCGGCACTGATTTCACCGGTGCCACCGCTGTAAGCTTCAACGGCACGGCCGCCAGCAGCTTCACCATCAACTCCGCTACAAGCATCACGGCGACGGTACCCACGGGCGCTACCACCGGTGCTATTGCCATCACGACTCCCGGCGGCACTGCTACTTCGACCACAAACTTCACGGTAACGGTACCGAACCCGCTGCCAGTCATCAGCAGCTTGTCACCCAACACGGCGGTAGCTGGTAGCCCGGCCTTCACCCTGACGGTGACGGGCACTGGCTTCGTAAACGGGTCGGCAGTGAACTTCAGCGGTGCTGCCCTGACGACCACGTTCGTGTCGGCCACGCAACTGACGGCGGCGGTGCCCGCTTCGGCCATTACTACGGCTGGCACTTACAACGTGACGGTGACCAACCCCGCTCCGGGCGGTGGCACCTCGGCGGCTGCTACTTTCACCGTTACCACGCCGGCGCCGACTGTTACCAGCTTCACGCCCGCCAGCGGGCCGGTGGGCACGGTGGTGACGATTACGGGCACGAACCTGACCGGCGCGACGGGCGTGAGCTTCAACGGTATGGCTGCGACCAGCTTCACGGTTAACTCGGCTACCAGCATCACGGCCACGGTGCCCACGGGCGCTACTTCCGGCACCATCGCCGTGACCACGCCCGGCGGCACGGCTACTTCGGCTACCAGCTTCACGGTGACCGTGCCCAACCCGGCACCGACCATCAGCAGCTTGTCGCCCAGCACGACGGTAGCCGGCAGCCCGGCCTTCACCCTGACGGTGACGGGCACTGGCTTCGTAACGGGTTCGGTGGTGAACTTCAACGGCACGGTGCTGACTACCACATTTGTATCGGCTACGCAGCTGACGGCGGCAGTACCCGCTACGGCCGTGGCCACGGCTGGTACCTACAACGTGACGGTAACCAACCCGGCTCCGGGCGGCGGCACCTCGGCGGCTGCCACCTTCACTGTGACGGCCCCCACTCCGGCTCCGACCATTGCCAGCTTTACGCCGGTTAGCGGCCCGGTGGGTACCGTGGTGACCATCACCGGTACCAACCTGACGGGTGCTACGGCAGTGACATTTAACGGCACGGCGGCCACCGCCTTCAGCGTCGTAAGCGCTACGAGCATCACCGCCACCGTACCGGCCGGTGCTACGACGGGCACTATTGCCGTCACGACCCCGGGCGGCACCGCTACTTCCACGACGAGCTTCACGGTAACCGTGCCCACGCCGGCGCCGACTGTTACCAGCTTCACGCCCGCCAGCGGGCCGGTGGGCACGGTGGTGACGATTACGGGCGCGAACCTGACCGGGGCCACGGCCGTGAGTTTCAACGGCACGGCCGCGACCAGCTTCACGGTTAACTCCGCCACGAGCATTACCGCCACGGTGCCGGCCGGCGCTACTTCCGGCACCATCGCCGTGACCACGCCCGGCGGCACGGCTACCTCGACTACCTCGTTTACCGTGACTACGCCCACGCCGGCGCCCACCATTACGGCTATTTCGCCGTCGAGCGGCGCCGTAGGCTCAGTGGTGACCATCACCGGTACCAACCTGACGGGGGCCACGGCCGTGGCCTTCAACGGGGTCAATGCGCCGACATTTACGGTGGTAAGTGCTACGCAGCTTACCGTGACGGTGCCAGCCGGTGCCAGCAGCGGTACTATCTCCGTAACCACGCCGGGCGGCACTGCTACCAGCGCCAACGTCTTCACCGTGACTACGCCCACGGCTAACGCTGCGGCCCGCGCCCTCGATGGCCTGACGGTGTACCCCAACCCGGTGGAGAACGTGCTCAACGTACGCTTGGCCGGCGCAGTACCCGCCGCTGAAGTGCTCGTAACCGACATGCTGGGCCGCGTGGTGCTCAACGGCCGCTTGGCTGCCGATGGCACCCTGGACACGAGCCGTCTGCCAAGCGGTAACTACCTGGTGACTTTCACGACCAAGCTTGGCAAGACCACCCGCAAAGTGAGCAAGCAATAAAATAACCTGCTCTCTGTAAAAGAGAAAAGCCCCTGCCGACTTCGGTAGGGGCTTTTTTGTTGGCGGCCGGCCGCGCGGTATAACAATTAGTTAATATTGACATGGTAGGACTATGGTAAGCACGCACGGTACTTTTGTACCTTGTCTGCGACTCTCTTCACCTACCAAATCCTGATTGCATGAAGCACGCATTTACGCGTTTGCGCTGGCCTTACCCTGCGGTTCAATGGCTAACACTCTTGTTGATGCTCTGTGCACCGCTGATGGGGTGGGGGCAGACACCAGCAAGTATTCTTGGGGCTACATATAATGAGGATTTCAATACACTTGCCTCATCAGGAACAAGTAGCAGTGTGCCTGCAGGTTGGGCGTTTGTTGAAACCGGTAGCAACGCCAACACAACGTATGCCGCCGATGCCGGTGGTGGCAACGGCGGCAATACTTACAGCTACGGAACGGGTAGCACGCCCGAGCGTGCTTTCGGCGGTCTACGAAGCAACAATGCCGTACCAATTATTGGCGCAGCATTTACCAATAACACAGGGCAAACCATTACTTCGCTGAATATTGCTTACGTAGGTGAAGAGTGGCGGCTCGGCACGGCAGGTCGTACAGATCAGCTAGACTTTCAATATAGCATCAACGCGACCAGCCTTAGCTCAGGTACTTGGGTTGACGTCAATCAACTAGATTTCATCACGCCTAATACAGCGACACCTATAAATGCTAAGGATGGCAATATCCCTGCAAACCGCACGAGCATTTCCTATACCATTACCGGATTGAACATTGAAGCGGGGGCTACAATCAGAATTCGTTGGACTGACCTTGACGCAAGTGGCGCCGACGATGGCTTGGCGATAGATGATTTCTCGCTGACTCCCAATCCACTATCGACTACCCCCACTCTCACCAACCTTAGCCCGAACGTCGGGCCGATAGGCACCAGCGTCGCCATCACGGGTACGAACCTGACCGGCGCGACGGGCGTGAGCTTCAACGGCACGGCCGCCACGAGCTTCACGGTCAACTCGGCCACGAGCATTACCGCCACGGTGCCTGCCGGCGCTACCACCGGCACCGTAAGCGTAACTACGCCCGGGGGCACGGCCACCGGCCCTACGTTTACTGTGGGGGCCCTGCCCAACCCCGAAATCAACGTGCAGCAAGCCGGTAACAACGTAACCAGCGGCAGCACCTTCAGCGGTTTTGCCGCCACCACCATCGGCAGCTCGGCCGCCGCGCTGACGTTTACCATCCAGAACACCAGCGCCACCGATGCCCTCACGCTGGGCGCTTTCACCTTCACCGGGCCCTTCGCGCTGAGTGGTACGGCGCCCACGACGGTAGCTGCCGGCGGGGCCGTTACGTTCGATGTGGTTTTTGCGCCCACGCAGAGCGGGGCCAATACCGGCTCGGTGAGCATCGCCAACAACGACCAGGACGAGAATCCGTACGTCGTCACCTTCTCGGGCATCGGCAACAACCCGGTGCCCACCATCACCACACTCTCGCCCAACTCGGCTATTACCGGCAGCACCATCTCCTCGCTGACCATCACCGGCACCAATTTCGTGAGCGGGGCCACGGTGAATTTCGCCGGCACCAGCTACCCCACCACCTCGCAGACGGGCACCCAAATTACCGTGGCGGGCGTGGCCGTGCCCACCACGGCCGGCCCTTACGACGTGGTAGTAATCAACCCGGCACCGAGCGCCGGACAGTCGGTCGCAGCCACGTTTACGGCCGAGGCACCCTTTTCGGGGCTGATTGAGGACTTTGAAACCTCGCTCAGCAAGACCGTCTACAACACGGGTTCGTTGGCGCTGACCAGCGGCAGCTGGACCTTTGACGAAGCCGCGCTAGGCGCCCTAGCCAATGATAAAAAGAACGGCAGCAAGTCGGCCCGCCTGCGCGGCGGGAGCATCTACATGAACTTTGACAAGCCGAACGGCGCCGGGACGATAACCGTGCAGGCCGCCCGTTACGGAACCGACGCTGCCAGCTCGTTCGTGGTGGAGGTATCGAACGACGGCGGCGCCAGCTTTACGGCGTACACCAGCGCTGTCACGCCCGTTACGGCCACGCTGACGGGCTACACCTTTACGGCCGACGTCAACGGGGCCGTGCGCATCCGCATCCGCCACGTGGGCGGCTCCGTCGGCAACGACCCGCGCTTAAACATCGACGATGTATCTATCTCGGATTACGTGCCCACCGGCCCGGAAATCACCGTCAAGCAGGACCCAAGCACCAACGTCAACACCGGCGGGACGGTTAGCGTAGCCACGACGGCCGTTGGCGGCATCCCCACCGATGTGGCCTTCACCATCACCAACGACGGTGTGCAGCCCCTGACGCTGGGCACCATCACCGCAGCCAACGCCGAGTTTAGCCTCACCGGCTCCGACCCTTCCAACACCACGCTGGCGGCCAACGGCGGCACGGCGAACTTCACGGTGCGCTTCGCGCCGGCCGGAGCCGGTACGCGAACCGGCTCCATCAGCATCCCCAACAATGACGTCACCGGCAACGAAGACCCCTTCGTCATCAACCTGAGCGGCAGCGCTACGGCCGTGTACTACGCCAAGGCTACCGGCCTGCTCAACAACCCCGCTACGTTCGGGGTGAACCCCGACGGTACGGGCCTGGAGCCCACGAGCTTCACCGCCGCCGGGCAGCTATTTACGGTGACGGGCACGGGCCGCACCCTGGCCGCCAACCTGACCATTTCGGGCACTGGCTCCCGGCTGGTAGTGGCCCCGAACGCCGAGCTGATCATCCCGAGCGGCTTCAACTACACCGGCCCGCTCGACCTGGGCGCCGGCAGCACGCTGGTAGTGCAGAACAACACCCTGGCCTACACCCTGGGCACCGTCGACGCCACCAGCACCGTTGATTATGCTCAGAGCGGCACCTTCGCGGTGCCCGCCAGCCGCACTCCGAACGGCGGCTACGGCAACCTCAAGCTCACCAACGGCACCAAGACCCTGCCCACCGGCTCCACCACCATCCGCGGCAACTTCACCGTGGAAAACGTGACGGGCTTCAACGGCTTCGCCGGCAACAGCGCCTCGACTTACACGACGCTGAGCCTGGAGGGCAACCTGACCCTGCTCGGCACCGTGACTCACGGCCCCACCGGCAACGGCTACACCCTGTTGCTCGACGGCACGAGCCCGCAGACGCTGACCGGCAACGGCAACGTCATCAGCCTGTTCCGCCTCACCAACAACAACGTGGCCGGCGCTTCGCTGGCGGCAGGCGGGACCGATATGCGCCTTGGCAATAGCAGCACCGGGGGCCTGACGCAAAGCGCGGGTACGACCCTGGCCCTCAACGGCAATACCGTTACCGTGGCCGAGAACGGCGTGTTCAGCGGCACCGGCACGCTCACGGCGGCCTCCACGGCTACGCTGGCCGTTGCCAAAACCGGCAATGCCGACCCCGGCAACGTGTACTTCGGGACGGGCGAGACGCTCGGCACGCTGACCCTGAATGCCACCGGCAGCGGCGACGAACTGACCCTGGGTAGCAACGTGACCGTGAACAACCTCAACCTCACGGACGGTGTGCTGGCCCTCAACGGCAAAGCCCTGACCCTCAACGGCCCGGTAACGACGACCACGGCTGCCCAGCTGCGGGGCGGCACTGGCAGCTCCCTGATCTTTACCGGCACCGGCAGCATCGGTGCCCTTGATTTTGCCACCGGTACGGCCACGCTGAGCGCCCTCGTCCTGAACCGCGACGCGAACGTGACCGTGGCGCTGAGCGACGTTCTGACCGTCACCAACGCTACGCTGATCCGTGGCTCCTTGTTCTTCACCCCGACCACGCGCCTGGTGGTAACGGGCACGCTCACGGGAGGCTCCGCCGACAGCTACGTGAATGCCCTTACCCTGCAGGCCGGGGCCAATGCCGCCGCGGCCACGCTCAGCTACCCGCTGGGTGGTGCCCTGGGCTTTTACCGCCCGCTCACGCTGGACCTGGCCCAAACAACCAGCGCGGCCGTTACCGGCTATACGGCCCGCATCGTGGAGCAGTCGGCTAACCCGCGCGGGGTAACGGCGCCGCTCACCAACGTGTCGGCCATCCGCTACTTTGCCCTCAACAAGGAAAACGGCGGCGGTGGCTTTACCAGCGGCACCCTCACGCTGACCTTCGGCACGGACGACGGCGCAAACGACCAGAGCACGCTGCGCCTGGCCGCTTCCTCCGGCGGCGCGGCCTTCGCCGATCTGGGCACGCCCACCATCACGGGCACCTTCCCCAGCTCCGGTTTCGCCACCGGCACCATCACTGCCAGTCTGAGCAGCCTCCCGGCCGATGTGGCGCTGGCTACGTCCGCCACCGCTGACGGCGCCAATCCCTTGCCCGTGACGCTGGTAGAGTTTACGGCCCGCCCGCAGGGCCACGGCGCGCTGCTGCGCTGGACCACCGCCCAGGAGAAAAACAACGCCCGCTTTGAGGTGCAGCGCAGCGCCGACGGCCGCGAGTTCCGCACCATAGGCTCAGTAGCCGGATCGGGCAACAGCACGGTAGCCCACACGTATGCGCTGGTTGACCCCGAACTGGCGGCCGGTACGTGGTACTACCGCCTGCGTCAGGTCGACTTCGACGGTACGGCTACGCTTTCGGACGTGGCGACGCTCAGCAAGCTAGCGGCGCAAACGGCTTCTGTATACCCCAACCCGGCCCGCAACCGCGTGTACATAGCCGTGGAGGGTGCTGCCCAGTGGGTGATTACCGATATGCTCGGCCGGACGGTGCTCGAAGGCCACCGCTACCCCACCGATGGAATCGACATCAGCCAGCTGCCGGCTGGCTCGTACCAGATTCATGTAACTACCGGCGCTCAGCGCCTGCGCCAACAGCTGATCAAGGCTAATTAGAACAAGCTTTCTTGTTTGCCTCTTGCACCGCCCGGGCTTTTAAGTCCGGGCGGTTTTGTTTATGGCTATATAAGGCTGTAATCCAGAGCTATATGAAGTTTTTGTTTTGTATGGATATTTATAATAAAATAAATATAAAATATGATTAAGTGTAAAATTGCTTCTATTTTCAGTTCAACACGCCACTTACTTCCTATTGCAGCATGAAAAGCCGTACCAATACCTGCTTCAACAGACTCTTAATGGCCGGCACAGCCGCATACGCGATGCTGCAGTTTTCCACCGCAGCAGTCGCGCAGCGGGTGACGGTAATGAGTCAAAATTTCGACGGAGCCGTAGCTACCGACGCTACGATGACCTATACCGGCGCGACTCCTTCGGCCGGAGTCGGAATAGGTGGAACCAGTGCCATCAACATTGAGAACATTACTGGCAACAACAACTCAAACCCGGTTACTGCTATTACCACTAGTCAAATACGTGTTACGGGTACCGCAGCAGCTTTTTTCAGGTTTAATCTCGCCAGTGTCACGTTAGGCAACGGAGGCTTAGATAACAATGGCTCCATATTGGTTACAGTCACACTTAACAACAATCAAGTAACTACACTGCGTATTACCGGGGCCAATAACGGTTCGGCGGCGTGGGATTACAACACTGGCACCCTGACCCGCGCTATTACGGCACCGGGGGCTTCTCTTGCAGATGTAACTATCCTTAGCAACGGTAGCGCAGGCGTAGTAACCATCAACTTACCAACCGGAACATATAATTTTCAAGCGTCTATTCAGCTAACGGCTCCAGCCAAAACAGCGCTGCGGATTGATAATCTGGTGCTGGATGGGGGCGGACAACTCCTGCCCGTTGAGCTGGCTTCCTTCACCGGCATCCGCCAAACCAGCTCGGTACTGCTGAAGTGGACCACGGCTCAGGAGCTGAACAACGACCGTTTTGAGGTGCAGCGCTCCGCCGAGGGCCGCGACTACCAGACCATTGGCACGGTACAAGGTAAAGGCACTACGTCGGTAGCCACGTCCTATTCCTTCGCCGACGCCCAGCCGCTGAGCGGCTCGAACTACTACCGCCTGCGCCAGGTCGATTTTGACGGTTCCGTCCACTACTCGCCCGTGGTTGTCGTGCAGGGCGGCAAGCGGCAGGTACTGCTGACACCCAACCCGGCCGTTAGCCAACTAGACGTGCGCTTCAGCGGCGAGGCCGTGCAGTGGCGCATCCTCAACCCAGTGGGTCAGGTACTGCGCAAAGGCGCCATTGCGGCCAACGCCACGCTCAATGTCTCCGACCTACGTCCGGGTGCTTACTTCTTCGAGGCAACGGCCGATGGCCAACGCTCGGTGCAACGGTTCATCAAAGCTGAATAAAGGCCCACGCAACGTGGTGCTCAAACAACAAAGCCTTGCCAGCGCGGCAAGGCTTTGTTGTTTGAACGGTTTCAGACGACCCAATCAGCAGTTAGTGGCGTTTAGCCCCGCTCGGTGCGCGCTGCTGCGCGAAAGCGCTGCCAAAGCTCGGGTTCGTCCTGCTCGTAAATGCGGAAGAACGTGCGCAACGAGGCCACTGCACGGGCATTCTGCTTGAGCAAGCGCTCTAGGCTATTAGCCGGGCTGTTCTCCCCACTGGCTGCGAGGTTGCGGCGCAGCTCGCTGAGCAGGCTTTGGGCTTGTTGGTAATGTTCCTTAGTAAAGCGGCGCTGCGCCAGGGCTGCGGCGCGTTCGGGCGCTAAGCTGAGCAACCGGCGGGCTTCCTCCACCAAGGCTTGGTCGGAAAGCTTACGCAACCCGTTCGCGCGGCCGGCCAGCGCGGCCAAACGTGGATCTTTGGCGCTGGTAGCCAAGGCGCGCATAGCTACCGAAAAGCGCTGCAGCAGCAAAGTCAGCTGCCGGCGTACGCCAACGGGGCGGGCGGTTGTTGGCGACGCAGATGCCTCGCCTTGCGCGGCCAGTTCCTGCGCCTGCGCTAATGCAGCGCTCAATTGCTGGCGCAGGGGCGCTACGTCGGCTTCAATATCAGTGTAATGGGCGGTTTCGGCGGCCAGAAAGGCGCTAACTGCTTCATCGCGGCGCAGGCGCGCTTGGATCAGAGTATTCTTCATTGCGCGGAGCTAATGACTGGGGAAAGAAGCACGCAAGGTACTAATAACCCGATTAGGCCCGCCAGTTAGAACGATAAGCTCCAATTGAGCAGAAAACAAACAAGCCCTCCGCCGCTGGGCAGGAGGGCTTGTCATGAAGTCGTTGGCAAAACGGTTATACCGAGAAACTTTCGCCGCAGCCGCAGGTGCGCGAAGCGTTGGGGTTGTTGAAGAAGAAGCCCTTGCCGTTGAGGCCGTCCGAAAAGTCCAACTCGGTACCAGCCAGGTACAGGAAGCTCTTCATGTCGACCACCACGCGCACGCCCTTATCCTCAAACTCCTGGTCCATGGGCTTCACCTCGTCGTCGAAGTCGAGCTTGTAGCTCAGGCCCGAGCAGCCGCCGCCGGCCACCGAGGCACGCAGGCGGAAAGCGTCGGTAAGGCCCGCGTCCTGGCGCAGGGCAGCTACTTTCTCTTTGGCCTTGTCAGAAACGGTAATCATGTCGCTTGTCAGTTGTCGGTTGCCAGTTGTCAGGCGGGCACGTCAGCAGCGCGTCCTGTCTGATAACAAACAACTAGGAAGAAGGATTCAGCACGACGCTAAACACGGTGATGGTGTTCAGGTCGCGGCCGTAGTAAAGTTTGTCGAGGGCTTCGTAGGCGTTGTGGGCGCGGAAGTAGGAGGTTTGCAGCTCCTTGCCACCACGAGCCCGCCACTGAATGGTGTAGGAAGCTTCGCTGTCGCGCGAGCTTTGCACGTAGCCGAGCATCTTGCGCAGCGCATCCAGCTTGTCGTAGCCCAGCTCGTAGCGAAACAGAAAACTCTGCTGGTGACGCGGATTCACGGTAATCAAATCCAGCCGCGTTTGTCCGTCGATCTGCCGGAAATCAAACACCAGCTGATCGGCCGGCAAACCCAGAGCTTCGGCAATTTGCCGCTGAATGCGCGCACTCTCTACGTGCACGTCGGAGGAAACTTCCATTCGGTATAGAAGTGAGCAGTCAGAACTTAGAAGTGAGAAATCAGCCCCGTATTCGGAGTCTGACTGCTCACTTCTACGCTCTCAGTTCTACTTAGTGGTGCGACTTGGCAGCTTCCAGCTCCGGCAGACCGTTTTTCACGCGGTAGTCGTTGATGGCAGCCTTGATGGCGTCTTCAGCCAGCACCGAGCAGTGGATTTTAACGGGCGGCAGGGCCAGCTCCTCCACAATCTCCATGTTGTCGATGTTCAATGCCTCGTCCACCGATTTGCCCTTCAGCCACTCGGTAGCGAGCGACGAGGAAGCAATGGCCGAGCCGCAACCGAAGGTCTTGAACTTGGCATCGGTGATGACGTTGGTGGTTTCGTCCACCTCGATCTGCAGGCGCATTACGTCGCCGCACTCAGGAGCGCCGACCAGGCCGGTGCCCACGTTTTTCTTGCTCTTGTCCAGCGTGCCCACGTTGCGCGGGTTGCTGTAGTGGTCGATTACTTTATCGGAGTAAGCCATGACGGACTTAAGGGTTTGAGAGTTTATGAGTTTGGGAGTTTTTGAGTTTAAGAGTTGAGGACCTAAATCCCTCATAAACTCTCAAACTCATTAACTCGCTAACTGGTCTTAGTGTTCAGCCCACTCAATGGAGTTGAGGTCGATGCCTTCCTTGAACATCTCCCACAGCGGAGACATTTCGCGGAGCTTCGTCACCGCTTCTTTTACGTGGTTGATGGCGTAGTCGATCTGCTCATCGGTGGTGAAGCGCGACAGACCGAAGCGCAGCGAGGAGTGCGCCAGGTCGTCGCTCAGGCCCAGGGCCTTAAGCACGTACGAAGGCTCCAGCGAAGCCGAGGTGCAGGCCGAACCCGACGACACCGCGAGGTCTTTCACGCCCATCATCAGGCCTTCGCCTTCCACGTACTTGAAGGAGATGTTGGCCACGTGGGGCAGGCGGTGCTCCCGCGAACCGTTTACGTAGCTTTCTTCCAGCGTCAGCAGCTCACGCTCCAGCCGGTCGCGCATGGCCGAGATACGAGCCGTATCCGATTCCATTTCCAAGCGGCACAGCTCGCAGGCCTTACCCAGGCCCACGATACCGGGCACGTTCAGGGTGCCGGAGCGCATGCCGCGCTCGTGGCCGCCGCCGTCCATCTGGGCGGTTACTTTCACCCGCGGGTTTTTGCGGCGTACGTACAGCGCGCCGATGCCTTTGGGGCCGTACATCTTGTGGCCGGTGAAGGCCATCAGGTCGATGCCGTCGGCAATAACGTCAACGGGCACTTTGCCTACCGCCTGGGTAGCGTCGGAGAAGAACAGCGCGCCGTGCTTCTTGGCAATGGCCGAAATAGCGCGGATGTCCTGAAGCACGCCGATTTCGTTGTTGCCGTACATGATGGCCACCAGAATGGTCTGGGGCGTCATAGCAGCTTCCAGTTCCTCCAGGCTGATGAGGCCTTCCTCGTTTACCTGCAGGTAGGTAACGCGGGCGCCCTGCTTCTCCAGGTGCTTGCAGGTATCGAGCACGGCTTTGTGCTCGGTGGTGGCGGTGATGATGTGGTTGCCCTTCTGGGCGTACATCTCGTACACGCCTTTGATAGCAAGGTTGTCCGATTCGGTAGCGCCCGAGGTGAAGATAATTTCCTTCGGGTCGCAATTGATCAGCTGCGCAATCTGCTCGCGGGCATAATCCACGGCCTCCTCGGCCTGCCAGCCAAACGGGTGGTTGCGCGAGGCCGCGTTGCCAAATTGGTCGGTGAAATAAGGCAACATGGCTTCCAACACGCGCGGGTCCATCGGCGTGGTGGCGTTGTTGTCGAGGTAAATGGGCAGCTTGAGCATGGTAGCTTGGTGTTGTCGAAGCAAAGGTAACCACTGCGCCGCGGAAACCACAGGAGGCTGCAGGCTAGTGGAGAATGATTCGCAGGTAGAACAGCGAAACGAACCCGGAGGTTTACTTTTGTCACACAAAAGTAGACACAATCCAAATAACGTAGTGGCGGCCGCGCCGAACGTTTTTTTCACTCCTTATTATATGTTCACCAACCTCGAACACCTGGGCCTGGCCGTGCAGGACCTGGAAGCTGCTACTGCTTTGTATACCAAGCTGCTGGGCGCCGAGCCCTACAAACGCGAAGCCGTGGAAAGCGAAGGCGTGGATACGGTCTTTTTTCAGGTAGGAGGCTCCAAGATAGAGCTGCTGGGCGGTACCACCGAGGATAGCGCCATCACCAAGTTCGTGGCCAGGAAAGGAGAGGGCATCCACCACGTGGCCTTTGAGGTAGATGACATCCGGGCCGAGATGCAGCGGCTGCGCCAGGAGGGCTTCGTGCTGCTGAACGAAGAGCCCAAGCGCGGCGCCGACAACAAGCTGGTGTGTTTTGTGCATCCGAAGTCGGCCCACGGCGTATTGGTGGAGCTGTGCCAGTCTATTAAGGAGTAAGCCATGAGCCAGAAACAACTACGCGAAGAAGTCGATGCCGCCGTGGATGCGCTGCTGATGCAGCTGGTCATCTTGTACCCAACTGATACGGTGTGGGGCCTCGGCTGCGACGCGGAAGTGCCCCGGGCGGTGGACAAGGTGTACAAGCTCAAGCAGCGCCCCGCCGACAAAGCCTGCATCGTGCTGGTGGCCGATGAAGCCATGTTTGCCCGCTACGCCGAGCAGGTACCCGCAAACCTGACGGAACTGCTGGCCACGCAGGAGCGGCCCACTACGTACGTCGTGAAAGGCAGCCGCTACCTGGCCTCCAACCTGCTGGCCGCCGACGGCACCGTGGGGCTGCGCGTGGTAAAAGACGATGAGTTTGCGCATAAGCTGGTGCGCCGGCTGGGCCACGGCGTGGTGTCGACGTCGGCCAACGTCAGCGGCGAGCCGACGCCGGCTATATACAAGGAGGTGGCACCGACCATTGTGCGCGGCGCCGACCACGTGGTGGGCTGGCGGCAGAACGACGAAACGCGCGCGGCGCCGTCGCGGGTGGTACGCGTGCTCGACAACGGCGAGCTGGAAGTGCTGCGGGATTAGGCAGCTGCGAACTGGCGCCGGTTTGGCGAGCAACGCGAGGGTAACCGGCGCCGAAAATAAAGCGGGTTTTCAACCTGCGTCGAACGTTGGACTATTTCGGTAGTCCTGCGGTCAGGCGCCGTACGCAGGCTGAAAGCCTACCTAATGTTGGGCACCGGTTACGCGGCTTCCGCCGCTAAACCGGCGCCAGTTCTCCAGGCTGCCGTACCTTTGCGGGCTCATTGACCCACGTTTCGCATGAACCTGCCGCCTCAGCTGCCCGACTTGCCGTTGTTTCGTACCATCGCCGATGCCGCCCAGGAGCTGGGCTACCCGGCTTACGTCATCGGGGGCTATGTGCGCGACTTAGCCTTGCAGCGGCCGAGCAAGGACGTGGACGTGGTGTGCGTAGGCGACGGTATTCTGCTGGCGCAGGCCGTGGGCAAAAAGCTGCCCAACCGGCCGCGCGTGACCGTGTTCAAGAACTTCGGCACGGCCATGCTGCCGACGTCGGAAATCGAGCTGGAGTTTGTGGGGGCCCGCAAGGAAAGCTACCGTGCCGAGTCGCGCAAGCCCGAAGTGGAAGCCGGCACGCTGGAAGAAGACCTGGCCCGCCGCGACTTCACCATCAACGCCTTGGGGCTGAGCCTGAACGCGAACGACTTTGGGACACTGGTCGACCGCTACAACGGCATTCAGGACCTGAAGGATGGCATCATCCGCACGCCGCTCGATCCGGACATTACTTTCTCGGACGACCCGCTGCGCATGATGCGGGCCATTCGCTTCGCCACGCAGCTGAATTTCGACATCGACCCCGACACCTTCGACGCCATTGGGCGCAATAAGGAGCGGATCAAGATTGTGTCGCAGGAGCGCATTACCACCGAGCTGAACAAAATCATCATGGCCCCGAAGCCGAGCTACGGCTTCAAGCTGCTCTTTGCCTCGGGGCTGCTGCAGCTCATTTTTCCGAAGATGGCCCTGCTGCAGGGCGTAGAAAAGCGCGGGCAGCACGCCCACAAGGACAACTTTTACCACACGCTGCAGGTGCTCGACAACGTAGTGGCCGCCGGTGCCGACCTGTGGCTGCGCTGGGCGGCTATCCTGCACGACATTGCCAAACCGGCCACCAAGCGCTTCGACCCGAAAGTAGGCTGGACCTTCCACGGCCACGAGGACAAAGGAGCGCGTTGGACGCCCGGCATCTTCGCTGACCTCAAGCTGCCCCTGGGCGAGGAAATGCGCATGGTGCAGAAGCTAGTGAAGCTGCACCTGCGCCCCATCGCGCTGGTGAAGGAAACCGTCACTGACTCGGCCGTGCGCCGCTTGCTCTTCGAAGCCGGCGACGACATCGACCGGCTGATGAGCTTGTGCCGGGCCGATATCACCAGCAAGGACCACCAGCGCGTGGCGCGCTACCTCAGGAACTTCGAGCGGGTGGAGGAGAAGCTAAAGGAGGTAGAGGAAAAGGACCACCTGCGCAACTTCAAGCCCGTCATTACCGGCGAAGTCATCATGCAAACCTTCGGCCTGTCGCCCTCCAAGGCCGTGGGCGAGCTGAAGGACGCCGTGCTCGAAGCCATTCTCGACGGGCAGGTGCGCAACGAGCTGGCGGAGGCCTATCCTTTCCTGCTGGCCCTGGGCGAGCGGAAGGGCCTCACCGTTAGTGCCGGCGCACCGAAGTTGGCCTGAGCCGGGAAGCCGCACCCAGCGGACCAAACATGACAAAGCCGACGCGCTACTCAGACGCGTCGGCTTTGTCGTTGGGATTGAACCGCGGGCAACTCACTTCGAGTTCGAGGAAACCGTTGCCTTCCAGTTGCAGCTCGGAAAGGCGCCGAATTTCCTCGGGGGCAACCATTCACTCACCAAGGGGCCCCAAAACTCGTAGTGTTCGGCAGTAAGATGCGGACAATCCATATAGGGTTGCTTACGCAGCCAGCCAGGTAAGGATACACTACCCAATGTAAGGATTATCGGGAGGGTAAGTACATACCGGGCAGCTTTTTATTGCGCCGATTGCTCATCTACGCGCCGGATCTGCGAGGCACCGGATTTGTGGTTACGCACGTTCTGCGGGTTGCCGCTGTAGTCCACGTGGCTGGCGCCCGAAAGGTCGGTGTTGAGCTCTTGCTCCACGTTGAGGCGGGCTTCGCTGGCGCCGCTGAGCTCTACTTTGGCGCGCTGCACCGGGAAGCGGGCGGCCTGCACGTTGCACACACCGGAGCCGTCGATTTCCAGGCGGTCGGCGCGGCCTTCGAGGGTAGTGTGGCAGGCGCCGCTCAGGCCCAGCATCAAGCGCTGGCAGCTGCCCTGGAAGGAGAGGTTGCTGGCGCCGGTCTGCTCCACGCGCAGTTCGTTGTCGTTGTCGAAGCCCATTACGTGGGCCTGCACGGCGCCGCTGAGCTCCAGGTCTTTCAGCTCGGGAGTTTCAATCACGATGAGCACGCGGTTGTTGGCGTCGTTGCGGGAGCCGAGGTTGAAGAAGCCGCGGCTACGGGGCGAGATGTTGAGCTCGTTGCCGGGGCTTTCGGCCTCCAGGTTGCGCAGGGCCCGCTCCGAGCCGTAGGCATCCACGCTGTGCTGCTCGCCGCGGCGGATAACCACGTTGTAAGCGCCCGCAACGTCGATGTCGTCGAAGTTGGTGAAGCTGTAGGTTTCGTGCTGGTCGCCGTAGTCGCCCGGGTCGGTGGAGAAGTCCACGCCCTTGCCATCGTCGCCAACTTTGATGCGCACGTCGCCGATGTTTACGTCAGCCGAAAAGTCGTCGCCGTCCTCGTCGCGCTCGGGCAGATCGGTCGTGCTGCAGTCGAGGCAGTGCAGTTGCCGGCCGATGAGCTCGTACGTGTGCTTTTCGGGGTCTTCCGGGCGGTTGTCACCCACAAAGTCGTCCTCGTCGAGTAAGTAGGCAAAGTCGCGGGTCAGGCGGATGCGCTTGTCGCGGGGCAGGCGCAGGGTCAGGTTTAGCTGCTGGCCGCGGAACACGGCGCCGGGCTTGAAGGTGAAGCGGTCATCGAGCACCACGGAGGAGTCGCGGATGGCGGCGCGGTAGCTGACGCTGGTGCGGGCCAGGGCGGCGCCGGCCGCTTCGGTGCGGCCGTGGGCCGAGTAGTCTTCGATCAGCGTGACCACGTTGCCGCTGTCGGCGGCCGACAAGCTCAGGTCGGGCGTCATTTCCCAAGAGCGGCTGTAGTCGAACGAGCGGGTACTCAGCGTGATGGTGGGGTTGGCAATGGTGCCCAGGTTGCGCTTGGCCGTGAAGTAGCCCTGCTCCTGGAACTCCTGCGAGAGACGTATCCCGCCGAAGATGGAGCCCACGATGCCCAGCATCCAGAGGCCCAGCAGCAGGATGGTGAGCGTGCGGCTCATCAGCCAGCGGCGCACCAGCAGGCCCACGCCAGCGAAGAGCAGCAGCAGCACCGGGATACCCGCGGCCAGGAAGCCGCTCAGCACGAACCAGCCCGGCACGCCGGCCAGTACGGCAAAGGCGGGCGCATCGCCCAAGTGGATGTTTTGCGACTCCGGAATCCAGCCCAGGGCCACGCCAGCCAGCACGAGCAGCCCGATCAGCAGGGCGAAGCCAATGAACAGGAACATCAGGCCCACGAACACCCGGATGATGGTGCCCAACACGCGGGCCACGGGGCGCACGGCGCGGGCAAATTCTTCGAGGAACGCGCCGACCGGGCGGTTAGCAGCCGGCTGCGGGTTGCGTAGGCTGTTTTCCAAACCAGACAGCGTCACGGGCTCCCCCCGCATCTGCGCCTTTTGGGTGAGGGAGAGGGCCGGGGGCACCACCATCCACAAGATCAGGTAGAGGAACAGGCCGGTGCCCCCGATGAAGATGCTGAGCACGAATACGATGCGCATCACGGCTACTTCCACGCCCAGGTAGTGGGCCAGGCCGGCCGCTACCCCACCGATGGAGCCGTTGTCCGTATCGCGAAAGAGCTTGCGCGTCACGTCGTCGTCGGGCATCGGGGTGTTGTCGTCGTAGCGCTTGGGCAGCGAAATCCAGAGCACCACGTAGGTCAGGAAGCTGATGGCCGGCAGGGCGCCCACGAAGTCGCCGATAACGGGCGAGAGCAGCGTGAGCACGAAGGCCAGGCGAACCCAGAGGGGGTTGACGTTGAAGTAACGGGCCAGGCCGGCAGCCACGCCAGCCACGCGGCGGTTACCCATGTCGCGGTACAGGCGGCGGGGCGCATCGGCCTCGGCGCTCGACGAGCTTTCCGCGCCGAAGGGGCCTTTGGAGCCAAACGGACCCTCCGGGCCGAACGGGCCTTTCTTGCCGAACGCGCCGGCCGGGCCGAAGGGGCCGTCGGGCGCGCCGATGCCGCCGGAAGCCGCCGTGCCGGCCACGAGTACCTCTTCCTCGTCCTCGTCGAGGGCCCCGTCGTTCTGGAAGTCCTGCACGCGGCCCATCTTGGCCATCATGGCTTCCACGTCCTCGAAGGTGATGACCTGCTTGGTGGTGGAAGTCCGGGCAGCGAAGATTTCGGCGATACGGCCTTCGATGTCGGCCACGATTTCCTCGTGTCCGCGGAAGGTACTGAAGTGCGCCTTGACGTCCTGCAGGTAGCGCTGGAGTACTTCGTAGCCATCTTCCTCAATGTGGAAGATAAGACCCTGCAGATTGATGCTGATATTCTTTTTCATCGCAGTGCTGCAACTAAGCGGTGGTTAGATAATCGCGTCCGGCAGGGGAGTGGGCGGGACGAGGCCGCCAAGGGGGCTGGGCGCGGCGCCATTGGGTTTGGTGCGGATAATCTGGATGGAATCTTCGATTTCCTCCCAGGTCAGGCGCAGTTCGTGCAGGAAGTCCTGCCCCACCGGCGTGAGGGTGTAGTACTTGCGGGGCGGGCCGCTGCTCGACTCCTTCCAGGTATAGTCGAGCAGGCCGGCGTTCTTGAGGCGGGTGAGCAGGGGATACAGAGTCCCCTCCACCACGATCATGCGGGCTTGGGTTAGCTCCTCCAGCATGTCGGAGGCATACACCTCGCCCCGCGCAATGATTTCCAGAATGCAGAATTCGAGGATGCCCTTTCGCATCTGCACTTGGGTGTTTTCGACTTTCATAGGCTTGCGGGCGGTAGTCGGTGAAGAATGGTACAAATATAAAGGCAGGTACTTTGTAACGCAAGGTACTAGGCTAAAATAATTTTGGTTGTGCGATGTTCACCGGTAAGTAGTTGGGCTGCTTAGTGTGTAAACTATTGGATTATAGTTTATTGCGCTTGATACTTTCTATTTGATGGAATCTGGAAAATTCATACGGTTAGGTACGGATAACCATCGTAGCGAAACTTTTTAGTGGAATAGGGCAACCGAGCTAGTCTGAGCGCGAAAGGGTGCCAAGGCCACCGGACGTTTTTACACTGCGGCTCGCACTATTAATAAGTAACTTGCGTTGGGAAGCCGCTTACCCCATGCCCGGCTTTTACGCATTACTCTATGCCACACTTCTTCCGCCGCAGTATCATCGTCTTATCGGCTGTTTCGCTGGTTAGCACCGGCGCAGCGCAGGCCCAGGCCGTCAAGAAAGACAAGACGCCGAAGTACACCAACGAATTCCTCAACATCGGGGTAGGCGGACGCGCCCAGGCCATGGGCAGCACGCAGGTGAGCCTGGCCCAGGACGCCACTGCCGGCTACTGGAACCCGGCCGGGCTGGTAGGCCAGAAAACCAAGTACGACGCCGTGCTGATGCACTCCGAGCTGTTTTCGGGCGTGGTGAAAAACGACTACGCGGCTTTCTCCATGCCGCTGGATGAGCGCAGCGCCATCGGCGCAACCATCATCCGCGTCGGCGTCGACGATATTCCCAACACCCAGTCGCTGATCAACCAGTACAACCAGGTGCTCTACGACCGGGTGACGTACTTCTCGGTGGCCGACTACGGTATGCTGCTCTCGTACGCGCGCAAGCTGGAATCGGTAGAAGGGCTGCAGGTCGGGGCCAACGCCAAAATCATCTACCGCAACTACGGCAGCTTCGGCAACGCCTGGGGCTTTGGCGTGGATGCCGGGGCGCAGTACACCCGCGGCAGCTGGCGCTTCGGCCTGATGGCGCGCGACATCACCACCACGTACAACGTGTGGTCGATGCACCCGGAGAAGTTCACGGCTTCCATGGATTCGCTCGCGGGCGTGCCCAAGAACAGCACCGAAATTGCTCTGCCCCGCTTTGTACTGGGCGTCAGCCGACAGTTTACGTTGCCCAAGGACCTGTCCTTGGTAGCGGCCGTAGACTTGGAAATGACCACCGATGGCAAGCGCAATACGCTCGTGTCTTCGGACCTGGTGAGCATTGCCCCGCACGCCGGTCTGGAGCTGGGCTACCGCAACCTGGTGTTTCTGCGCGGCGGGGCCACCAACGTGCAGAAGTATGTAAGCAGCGTCAGCCTGAAGGAGCAATGGTCGGTGCAGCCGACGCTGGGCGTGGGCCTGGCCCTGAGCGGCCTGCGCCTGGATGTGGCTCTTTCGCGCCTCGCCATCGAGAAAATAGCCGGCCAAAGCTCGCAGGCCAACTCGGTGATGGTGTCGCTGGGCTACGGTTTCAAATAAACCGCTGCCTGCCGAGCTGCTGCAGTGCGTACAAGACGAAAATCAATTTCTATGAGTAATAAATACACCCGCGTGCTGAGCCGGTGGAGTTGGGTGCTGTGGCTGGTGCTGGTCCAGGTGGCCGCACAGGCACAATCGGGGCCCTACGGCAACGAGTGGATTGTGCCCTCGCAGACCTACTACAAAATCAAAGTCACGCAGGACGGTATCTACCGCCTCGACTACAACTACCTCACGCGCGCCGGCATCACCGGCGTGAGCCCGCAGCGTCTGCAACTGTGGCGCCGGGGCCAGCAGGTGGCCCGCTACATCGGCGGCAACCGCGCGCAGCTGGACGCCACAACCTACGTGGAGTTTTACGGGCAGCGCAACGACGGCAAGCTCGACCGCGACATGTACAAGGCGCCGGGCGACCAGCCGCACCAGCTCTACAGCCTCTTCACCGACACGGCCGCGTACTTCCTGACGTGGTCGGCCACGGCCAACGGCCGCGACATGGCCGAGCCGGCTACCAGCGCCGCTACTGCGCATCCCAACTGGATCAACGAGGCGGGGAACGTAGTCGGATTCGGCAACGTGTTCATCTACGACTACATGTACGGGCAGAACCACGACGGCATTCTGACGAATGTGCCGTGGGCCGATACGGGCGAAGGATTTCTGTCGGGCTTTATCGGCCGCCGCAACTTCAGCCAACCGGACCCCAACGAACAAGCCACCTTTTCGGTGGACGGCGTGGACTGGATAACCGCTGTGGGCGCTACGCCGCAGCTGGAAGTGCGGCTGGTGGGCGAGTACGCGGCCAATCACGTGACCAACATCAGCGTGACGCCCGACGGCAGCACCACCAGCCGATTGGTGGGCACGGCGCGCTACGCCAATTACACCACGAACCGCTTTGTCTTTCCGCTGCAGCGCTCGGATATCGGCAACAATGGCGTCGTTAAAGTGACCTTTGCCGTCGATAACGCCGCGGCCAACCCCCGCGACCGGTTCAGCGTGGGCTACATCCGCGTGCGTGCCCCCCAGCTGCCGCAGTGGCTGGGCGGCACGCGCACCTCGTTTGCATTCCTGAACGACTCGACGCTGGCGACGCCCGCCTACTACGAGCTGAACAACGCGCCGGCTACCCTGCTGGGCTACGACGTGACGGACCCCACCAACGTGCAACGCGTGCAGGGGCTGGCCCTGAACAACGGCCGCCGCGGCTACGCCTTTCCCTCGGCCGCGGGCCGTACCCGCCGCCTGCTGCTGGCCGATGGCGCTCAGACGCTGCAGCCGGCCCCGGCGCAGCGCACCACTTTCCGCGTGCTTACCCCGGCGCAGTCGGCCTTCCTCATCGTGAGCAGCAAGGCCCTGATGCAGCCGGTCGGCAGCGTGGCCAACCCCGTGCGGGCCTACGCCAACTACCGCGCCAGCACCGCCGGTGGCCGCCACGATACCCTGGTGGTAACCTCGGACCTGCTCTACGACCAGTTTCACTACGGCGAACGGTCGCCGCTGGCCGTGAAGCACTTCGTTAACTACATGCTCACGGCCCCGCGCACCGACCGGTACCTGCTGCTGCTCGGGCGCGGGGTGCTCATCACCGAGGGTACGTCCGGCGGTTTCTACCGACAATCCAACGCGGCCCAGCGCGCGACCCTGCCGCCGGATCTGGTGCCCGCCAGCACCCGCGGTGCCTCCGACCTCTTCTTCACCGCCGACTGGCAGCGCGACGATTTCGTGCCGCGCATCCCGACCGGCCGCATTGCTGCCCGCACGCCGCAACAGGTGGTGGACTACCTCAGCAAGCTGCAGGAGCACGAAACGCCGGGCATCAAGCCCTGGGCTAAAAACATCCTGCACTTAGCTGGCGGGCAGGAGCCGGGTGAGTTTGCGCTGTTTCAGAGCTATCTGCGCAACTTCCAGAAGGTAGCCGAAGGTCCGTTCTTTGGGGCCAATGTCGAGAACATCTACAACACGACGACCGGCGGCAACCCTGTGGTTATCAATATTGCCCCGCAGGTCAACCGCGGCCTCTCGCTCATCACTTACTTCGGCCACGCCTCGCCGCAGTACCTGAACCTGATGCCGACCAACATTTTGGACCCCAGCAACGGCTACGCCAACCGTGGCAAGTATCCAGTGTGGGTGGCCCTGGGCTGTGCCGCCGGCAACGCCTTTACCTCGGAGTCGTCCATTGGGGAAGACTGGACGCTGGTAGCCAACAAAGGCTCGGTAGGTTTCCTGTCCAACTCCGACTTCACGCTCGATAACGACGACTCCCTGCAAGGCCAACGATTGTACGAGGCGCTATTTAGTGACCCGCAGTGGTACGGCAAGCCCGTGGCAGCCGTCCAAGCGGAGGTAAACCGCCGGATGATGCCCTTGCTGCCGTCGCCGAGTGCTACGTATGCCTACCGGTTCTTCCTGTCCACGATCATGAACACCATCTGGCAGGGCGACCCGGCACTGACGTTGTACGCGCCCGCAAAGCCGGACTACCAGTTTACGGCTGGTACCACCAGTGTGAGCGTGGTGTCGCTGGGCAGCGGGCCGGTACTGGCTAACTCGCCCACTTTTGGCCTGCGCCTGCAGATCAGCAACCCAGGCAAGGTGATTCGCACGCCGCTGCAGATAACGGTGGCGCGCCAGATCGGCTCGAACCCGGCCACGACGCAGCCCTTTACCATCCCGTTCTTCCGCCGAGATACCACCGTCACGCTGACGCTGACCAACCCGAACGGCGTGAACGTATTCGGGCGGAACGTCTTCACCGTGAAGCTAGACGACCCCAACGTCATCGACGAGCTGAACGAGGGCAACAATACTGGCACTACGGACTTCAACTTCCTGAACGGTGGGGTAACCATCCTGAATCCGACGGAATTTGCCATCGTGGGCAAAACCAACGTGCGCCTGGTAGCCCAGAGCAATCTGGTGCAGAGCCAGCCCGTGGCTTACGAGCTGGAGTTGGATACCATTCCGACCTTCAGCAGCCCGCTGCGGCGCACTACGGTGCAGGCGCTGGATGTGGTGGAATGGCGCCCCGGCCTGCCGGCCCCGGCCGCTGGCCGCGACTCGGTGGTGTACTACTGGCGCGTGCGCTTCGCCGCCAGCACCGGGCTGGATCAGACCTGGACGACCAGCTCGTTCCGCCTGATCAGCAACAGCCCGGGCGGGTGGTCACAAAGCCACTACGGGCAGATGGCCGCCAACGACAAGCGGAATCTGGTGCAGGCAGTGCCCTCGGGCCGCTGGGATTTTGCCGAGCGCACCCGCAGGGTTGAATTGCAAACCGCCGGGGGCGGCGACGGCTCCGCGGCGACGTTCCAGTTTTCCTACGGCATCCGACCCGACGGCAACTCCGTGCGCGTCAACAACTGCGGCATCGACAACAGCCCGGTGGTGTACCAGCCCAACATCATGGCGGCCGTGTTCGACGGGCGCACGCTGCGCCAGTACAACAACCTGCCGGGCGGGCCTTACCAGCTGTGCGGCGAAGTCGGCTCCACTACCTACTTCCACTTCGCCAGCGGCGACGGCCGTACCACGGCCTCGACGCTGGACGACGTGAACACGCCGCAGCGGCAGGCCCAGCTGCTGGCCTTGCTGCGCAACATTCCCGCCGGGGCGTACGTCGCACTGGTGTCGATGAACCGCGTGAACTTCAGCACGCTGAACCCACAGGTGAAGCAGGAGCTGGCCAACCTTGGCTCCCAGCTCATCAACTCGGCCCAGGATGGCGACCCGCTGGTGATGCTGCTGCACAAGGGCTTCCCCAACGACCGGCAGGAAGCCACCTTCGACCCCGGCAGCGCCACCCCGCGCAGCCAGCAGGTGGTTTCGCTCAACGGCGCCGTGCGCACCCGCGAGGGGGCTGGCACCGTGGTAAGCACGCGCGTGGGCCCAGCCCTGCAGTGGCAGACGCTCTACCACACCGTGAAGCTGCCCGAAGCCACCGACAGCTACACGCTGCGCCTGGTGGGCTACGACCAGAGCAACACCCGCACGGTGCTGAATGCCAACGTGACCAGCCGCAACTTCTCGCTCAGCGGCATCAGCGCCCAGCAGTACCCGTACCTGCAGCTCGAAGCCGAGCTGCGCGACACCACCAACCGCACGCCGCCGCAGCTGAAGCAGTGGCTGATTACCTACCGCGGGATGCCGGAAGGCGTGGTGCGGCGCGACCACCCCAGCATTCCGGCCGGAGCGTATTCCTCAGCTACTCTGAGCGCGGCTGCGGCCAGCGCGGGCTACCTGAACATCCCGGTGTACTTCGAAAACGTATCGAGCAACGACTTCACCGGCCGCACCCGCGCGCTGATTACCGTGAGTGAAAACCGCAACGGCGGCGTGCGCGACACGTTCTCGGTTCGCTCGAGTGCGGCTCGTCTGCCCGGGGCCGACTCCACGGCCTTCTTCAACTTCGCCCGCGTAGATGTGCGCCGCTACTCCGGCGACGTAACCGTGCGCGTCGACGCCAACTCGCGGCAGCTGCCCGAGTTGATTACCTACAACAACACCCTGAACCTGAGCTTTACGGCTCCCAGCGTGACCGTGCCACCAGTGCTCGACGTGGCCTTCGACGGGCAGCACATCCTGAACGGCGACATCGTGTCGGCCAGCCCGGAAATCCTGGTGGACGTGAAGTACGAAGACAAACGCCGGCCCATCAAGGACCCGACGCGGGTGCAGGTGTACCTGACGCGCCCCGGCTCGGCGGTGGCGCAGCAGATCGACATGACGAACCAGTCGCTGATTCGCTTCGTGAGCGATACGGTGGCAGGCCGCTTCCGCGTGTACTACACGCCGGGCACCTTGCCTGACGGGGTATACAAGCTCGAAGCTCAGGCCAAGGACATGGCCGACAACCCGGTAGCGGCGCAGCGCTTTGCCGTGACGTTCGAGGTAATCAATCAGGCCAGCATCACCAACGTCTTCCCGTACCCGAACCCGGTGACCAGCAAGGCCCGCTTCGTATTCACGCTTACCGGCGCCTCGCCGCCGCGCAACATGAAAATTCAGATCCTGACCCTATCGGGGAAGGTGGTGAAAGAAATCATGCAGGCTGAGCTGGGCAACGTGCGCGTAGGCAACAACATAACCGACTACGCCTGGGACGGTACCGATCAGTACGGCGACCAGCTGGCCAACGGCACCTACCTCTACCGCGTGGTGCTCGACGACCCGGAAAGCGAGTACAAGCACCGCCGCACCGCTGCCGACCAAGCCTTCAAGAAGGGCTGGGGCAAATTGGTACTGCTGCGCTAGGGCTTACCTGATCCTATCAAAAAAGGGCTACCCCGTGCGGGGTGGCCCTTTTTGGTATTAGGAAATAATCCGTCGCTACCTAGCGGCGGCGCAGCGTCACGAAGCTGAACGCGTAAGCGTGCCTGTCGTCAGGTTCGTGCCGCTCGCGGCTTTCTTCGCGCCACACGGAGGCCGTAAATTCGGGCAGGGCAGTGTCGCCGTCGGGGGCGTGATGCACTTCGGTCAGGAACACCGTGTCGGCCGCGGGCAGCGCCTCGCGGTAGATTTCGGCGCCACCGATGACGAATACATCCTCGTCGGTTTGGCGGGCCAGCTCCAGCGCGCCGAGCACGGAATGTGCGGTTTCTACCCCTTCGGCCTGCCATTCCTGCTGACGCGTCACTACGATGTTGCGGCGGTTTGGCAGGGGCCGGCCGATGCTTTCGTAAGTGCGGCGGCCCATCACCACGGGATGGCCGGTGGTCAGCTGCTTGAAGTGGCGCAAGTCGGCGGGCAAGTGCCACGGGAGCTGGTTGTCGCGGCCGATGACGCCGTTATCGGCGCGGGCTACTACGAGAGCAATCATATGATCAGTCAAGAATGAGGCGTAGGGAATAGACGAAGAGCCAAGTTTGGGCCGTTCGAACGGCCTGTCCCTTATTGCTCGTTCTTCGGGCTTAGCAGCTCTGCATTGAAGCCGCGCAAGAAGTCGGCTACGGGCATGCGCTTTTTGCCTTCGAGCTGGATATCGAGTAAATCCAGCTGGCCGTCGGCGGTTTGCACACGCAGGTAGCTGCGGCCGTCGGTGAGCCACTGGCCTACTGCGGCCTCGGTAGCAGCGGTGCCGGGCTGGGCTTGCGCCCGAAACACTTTCAGGCCGCGCCCGTCGGGCAGATGGGTAAAGGCCGTGGGCCAGGGCGAAAGACCGCGGATGAGGTTGACTAGCGCCGTGGCGGACTGCTGAAAATCGATTCGGCCGGTTTCCTTCTGCAGCTTATGCGCGGGGCGCAGGTCGCCGCGGTCGGGTTGCGGAATGCTGGGCGCCGTGCCGGTGGCAATGGCCTGCACCGTGCGCAGGGCCAGGGCGGCGCCGGCGTGCTTAAGCTTTTCGTACACCGCGCCGAAGTCGTCCGCGGGCTCGATGCTCACTTCGTCCTGGAAAATCAGGTTGCCGGTGTCGATTTCGTGCTGCAGGAAAAAGGACGTCACGCCCGTCACCGTCTCGCCGTGGATGATGGCCCAGTTGATAGGCGCCGCCCCCCGGTACTGCGGCAGCAGCGAGGCGTGGATGTTGATGGAGCCCAGGCGCGGCATGCTCCACACGGCTTCCGGAAGCATGCGAAACGCCACAATCACCTGCAAATCGGCCGCGTAGCTGCGCAGCTCCTGCTGAAACTCCAGCGCCTTGAGGTTGGTGGGCTGCAGCACCGGCAGCCCGTGCTGCACCGCCGCCGCCTTCACCGCCGACTCGGCCAGCTTCTGCCCACGGCCGGCCGGCTTGTCGGGCGCCGTCACCACGGCTACTACCTGGCAGCCGGCCCAGGTAGTCAGGGCTTCGAGCGTGGGCACGGCAAACTCGGGCGTGCCCATAAAAACGATGCGGAGAGGAGTGGTTTCGGCCATGTACGGAGTCAGAAAGAGCGGGTAAAAATAGGCCACGAATGGCAACGAATGGCCAAACGGATGAAGCAGCTGCCGCCGGTTGCCCCGGCTGGGCCGCAAAAGTGCTGAATTGATATAGCCCGCAGAGGGCGCCAAGGCTTACAGAGGACATTGCACCTTCCTTATAGACCCTGGCGCCCTCTGCGGGCTAAAAGCATTGCGTTCGGTCCTACTTGAAATCCGGGTACAGCAGGTACTTCTTGCGCAACTGCTTGTACTGGCCCAGCTTCGGCTCCCAGGCGGTGCGGATTTCCTTTTCCGACTTACCCGCCACAATCATGTCGCGCACCGAGCGGGTGCCGGTGAGCTGCTCGAAGTACTTGCCGAAGAACTTGTCCTTGGCCGTGCTCTGCTGGTAGTAGTCGATGAGGTACTTGAGCGTAAAGCCCATGTCGTTGCCGGTTTGGCGCAGGTCTTCGCCGTAGCAGAGCTTGCCGTTTTGCGGCGGCGAGGTAGAGCCGGGGTTGGGCCGGGGCGTAAACGAGTACGGCCGGGTACTCGGCTGCGTGGGGGCACCTATAACCTCGAAGGGCGTGTCGGTGCCGCGGCCCACGCTCACGTCGGTGCCCTCAAACAGGCACATGGTGGCGTAGAGCGACACGGCGTGCGGGTTGGGCAGGTTGGGGGAGGGGCGCACCGGCAGCACGTAGCGGGTGCTGTGGGTGTAGCCCTGCACCGGCACCACCGTCAGCTGGCACTGCTTGCCGCCAGCCAGCCACTTTTCGCCGTTGATCATCTTGGCCAGCTCGCCCACCGTCAGGCCGTGCACCACCGGAATGGGGTGCATGCCCACGAAGGACTTGTGCGCCGGCTCCATCACGGGCCCATCCACGTACCAGCCGTTGGGGTTGGGCCGGTCGAGCACGATGACGGGCTTACCCTGCTCGGCGGCGGCCTCCATCACGTAGTGCATGGTGCTGATGTAGGTGTAGAAGCGCGTGCCCACGTCCTGAATGTCGAAGAGGAGCACGTCCACATCCTGCAGCATCTCGGCGGTGGGCTTCTTGGTGGCGCCGTACAGGCTGCGCACCGGCTTGCCCGTGCGTTCATCCTTGCCGTCCTTGATGGTGGCCCCATCGGCCGCTTCGCCGCGGAAGCCGTGCTCGGGGCCGAAAATGGCCGTGATGTTGACGCCCTTGGCCAGCAGCGTATCCGGTAGCAGGGCCCGCCCGATGGTGGACGTTTGGTTCACCACCACGCCCACGCGCTTGCCCTTAAGCAGGGGCAGGTACTGATCAAAGCGGGCGGCGCCAACCTGCAGGGCCGCGGCGGACGCGGGAACCGAAGTGCTTGGCGCAGAATTATTTATGGCCGGGCTCGGCGCCGTGGGCAACGTTGCCGGCTGCGTTGGCGTACAGGCCGAACCTTGCATTAATAACAAGGTGGCCCAGATGGGCAAACCAAGAGAAATCATCGTTGACATCAGGACGGTGGGAGAATTCACAAAACTAGCCGGCTTCGCGTAGCTTTACGCCCAGTGAACGTTTCGCGGTACATATCCCAGAAGATTGAAGGCTCCGATTCGGGGTCGTTCACCTCGTCGGTGACCAAAATTGCCATCATCAGCATTGCCCTCGGGCTGGCGGTGATGGTCGTGTCGTTTGCTATTCTGGAAGGGTTTCGTAACGAAATTCAGGCCAAGATTTTCTCCTTCGGCGCCCACCTCACCGTCAGCAAGTACGACAACAACAACTCGCTGGAAGTCGAGCCCATCAACGGCTACACCCTGACCCGGGAGCTGCACCGCTACCCGCAGGTGCGCTCCATGCAGCCCTTTGCCCGCAAAACGGCCATCATCAAAACCACCGATGAGGTGATGGGCGTGGTGCTCAAGGGCATCGACGAAGTCAACGGGCCCTCGCCGATGCGCGCCAACCTAGTAGCAGGCAAGTTTCTGACCTTCCCCGATTCCAGCGCTTCCGAGCAGGTAATGCTCTCGCGTAAAATGGCCGACAAGCTGCGCCTGAAGGTGGGCGACGATGCCATTTTCTACTTCATCCAGAACCCGCCGCGGGTGCGCAAATTCACGGTGGCCGGCATTTACCAGACCGGCCTCGATGAGTTCGACGAGGTGTACGTCATCGGCGACATCCGCCAGATCCGCGGCCTCAACGCCTGGCCCGACTCCCTGGTGGGCGGCTACGAGGTGGTGCTCAAGGACTTCCGTCAGCTCGATCCGGTGTACGACAACATCCTGAACTCGCTGCCCTACGACCTGAAGCTGGACAAGATTACCGACCAGTACGCTCAGCTTTTCGACTGGCTGCAGCTGCTCAACCGCAACGTCATCATCTTCCTCATCCTGATCATCTTCGTGGCTACCTTCAACATGGTCGCCACGATTTTCATCATGATCCTGGAGCGTACCAACATGATCGGGGTGCTCAAGGCCCTGGGCGCGACGGACAACCAGATCCGGCGCATGTTCTTTTTTCGCGGCCTGAACCTGACGCTGAAGGGCATGCTTTGGGGCAACCTGGTGGGGCTGGGCTTCTGCTCCATTCAGTACTTTTTCCACCCCATCCCGCTCGACCCCGAAAACTACTACATGGACCGCGTGCCCATTTTCTGGGACCCGACGGTTATCCTGCTCATCAACGGGGCCGTGTTTGTTACCTCGCAGCTTGCAGTCCTCATCCCCACTTACTTAATTGCTCGGATTAAGCCCGTGGTGGCTATCAAGTTTGACTAAATCCGAGCAATGCAGCTGAAAAATGCGGACGGCCTGACCCTGGCCCAAATCGAGGAGGAGATTGAGCGTGGCGGTAAGTTTGTTTTCTATCAGTACTGCGTGTCGGTCCTGGTGATGACCTTCAAGCGGCCTTCCGACATCTACTTCATCCGCGCCGGCGAAAGCGCCGTTATGCCCGGGCTGGGGCTGACCCTGCTTTCTTTCGTGCTCGGCTGGTGGGGCATTCCGTGGGGTTTCATTTACACGCCCATGGTGCTGTTCAGCAACCTGAGCGGCGGAAAGGATGTGACCTTCGAAGTGATGCAGGATCTGCGTCACCGTCTGGCCCCCGCCTTCCCGCCGTCCGGCAGCAGCGAGCTGCAGTCCGTCTAGTCCAGCCAGCGGCTCTGTAATACCAGGTTGGGGTTCGGGCACAATGCGGACCAGTATTCCCGCTCGTCGGGCAGCGCCACGCCGGGAAAGTCGCCGCGGCGGCCCTGCATATCGGCCATGAGCTGGAAGTGCAGGTGCGCCGGCCAGTCGCCGTTTTCGGGCCACGGCCCGACGGTGGTAAAGGCCTCGCCTTTTTGCAGCGTCTGGCCAGCCTGCAAAGCCCCGAAACCAGCGCGGCTCAAATGGCCGTAGAGCGAGTAGAAGGTGGTGCCTTCCAGTTCGTGCTGCAGAATGACGGTAGGGCCGTAGTCGCCGAAGTTGTCGTTGTCGGCGAGGCTGTGGATGGTGGCCGCCAGCGGCGCCAGCACCGGCGTGCCGGCCGGTAGCCACACGTCGACGCCCAGGTGCATGGAGCGGGCCGGCAGGGCTGCATTGCCAAACAAACCGGGGCTGCGGCGGTAGATGACGCGGTTTTCGAGGTAGCCGCCCACGCCGATGCGGGCCTGTTGGTCGGCCAATAGTTGATTTACCAACTGGTCGAAGGCGACCGTATCGCGCAGGTCGGCGTGCTGCAGGCGCGGATTGGCGGCGGTAAAGTCGAGGCGGGTAACGTCGGCTGCATTCAGGTCGACGGGGAGCACCGGGCCGAAATCAGCCGCGTGGCGCTGCAGTAGTTCGGAGAGAAGAGAGGACATACGGTAAGGGTAGGCGAATAGGGAGGGGCAGCGGCCGCGGTGGGTAAGAAGGCGGCCGCACGCTGGCAGCGTGAGCAAAACCCGCTGCAAGATGGGCAAAACCGAGCGAGCCTTAGTTGGTTTAGGCAATGAGCGGCCCGCAACAACCCAACGGCAGGAGGTACCCTTTCGCTTGGTTTTACCGTATTTTGCAGGCCCACCGCCGGGTTGGCGGCGGCCCTGATTTTTCCACCTCGAACCTATGTTTTCGTGCGTCGGCTGCGGCCGGCCGAGAACCGCATGAGTACAAGCCCTTACCTGACCCTGAAGGTCGTCGACATCACCCGCGAAACCGCCGACGCCATTACCATCCACTTGGAGCGCCCCGACCGGCAACCCGTCGCCAGTCAGCCCGGGCAGTTCCTGACGCTGATTGTGCCCTGCGGCTCGGGCAAGCGCCCGGAGCGCCGCTCGTACTCGCTCAGCAGCACCCCCAGCGAAGCGCCGCGCCTGTCCGTAACGGTGAAGCGCGTGCCCGGCGGCCTCGTCAGCAACCACCTGCTCGATACCGTGAAGGTGGGCCAAACCATCGAGGCCATGGCGCCGATGGGCAACTTCACCATCGAAACCAATCCGCAGGCTGCGCGCTCGGTGGTGCTTATCGGCGCCGGCTCGGGCATCACCCCGCTGATGTCGATGCTGAAAACCGTGCTGCAGCAGGAGCCACAGAGCCGCGTGCTGCTGGTGTACGGCAACCGCAACGATCAGACGGTTATCTTCCGGCAGCAGCTGGAGGCGCTGGAAAAGCAATATGCCGGCCGCCTGCAGGTCGAGCACATCTTCAGCCAGCCTGCGCAAGCGCCCAAGAGCAGCGGCGGCATGTTTTCGCGCCTGTTCGGCGGCGGTTCCTCGGCACCGGCCGAGCCCGCGCACCAGCACACCGGCCGCCTGAACCGCACCATGCTGCTGCGCGTGCTGGAGCAGCGTCACCAGGTGCCGGCGCCTGAGGCCGAGTACTTTATGTGTGGCCCCGAGGGCATGATGAACGAGGCCAAAGCCGCCCTGGAGCTACTGGGCGTACCCGCCGTTCGCATCCGCCGCGAGAGTTTCGTGGCCTCCGCTGATTCGGCCGAAGCTGCGGCCGCGCAGCCCCAGGGCCACGGCACCGTGTCGGCCGACGACTCCGACGAGATTACCACGCGCAAGGTCATCATCCAGTATGAGGGCACCGATTACGAAATCGAAGTAGCCCCGAACCAGACCATTCTGGAAGCGGCTCTCGACCTCGACATCGACCTGCCCTACAGCTGCCAGGCCGGTCTGTGCACGGCCTGCCGCGGCAAGTGCCACTCCGGTAAGGTGCACCTGGATGAGCGCGAAGGCCTGTCGGACCGCGAAATCCAGCAGGGCTTCGTGCTGGTGTGCGTGGGCCACCCGCTCACCAACGACGTGGTCATCGAAATTGATTAGGAATTTCTGCGGCAGCCGTTCGCCATTGCTGCCGCGTTTGCGTAGGACTCAGGTTACCCCTGCTCTGCTTAGCCTGCCCCATGATTCATTCTTCCCTGGAACTCACCGCCGACGTAACTGCCGCTACTCGGCCGCCCCGACACTACCTGCCCGAAGCCTTTACGGTGACGGATTGGGCTGTGTTGGAGCCGTACTTTATTGAGCTGCGCGACCGGACCATTAACTCGGCCCCGGAGCTGGAGCAGTGGCTGCTCGACCGCTCCGAGCTGGAAGCCGTGCTCAGCGAAGACCTCGCCTGGCGCTACATCCGCATGACCTGCGACACGCAGGATCAGGGTCGCGCCGAAGCCTTTCAGTATTTCGTGAGCGAAATCGAGCCGCTGGTAGCGCCCTACGACCACGCCCTGAACGAAAAGCTGGTGCAGTCGCCCTACGCGGGCGAGCTGAGCCCGGAGCGCTACCGCATTTTCCTGCGCTCCGTGCGCCGGGCGCTGGAAATCTACCGCGCCGAGAACATCCCGCTCAAAACCGACATCAGCACCAAGCAGCAGGAGTACGCCGCCATCGTGGGCGCCATGACGGTGACCTTGGACGGGGAGGAAATGACCCTGCAGCGCGCCGCCGACCGCCTCAAGGACACCGACCGCCGCAAGCGCGAAGAAGCCTGGCAGGCCATTCAGGACCGCCGCGTGCAGGACGCGCAGAAGCTGGACAAGCTCTTCACCGAGCTCATTGGCCTGCGCCACCAAATGGCCCTGAACGCGGACTTCCCCAACTTCCGCGACTACATGTTCGCCGCCCTGGGCCGTTTCGACTACACCCCCGAGGACTGCTTTGCCTTCCACCAGGCCATTCACGATACGGTAGTACCCCTGATTGACGAGCTGGACCAGCAGCGTCGGCAGGAGCTGGGCTTGAGCGAGCTGCGCCCCTGGGACCTGGACGTGGATACTTCCGGCAAGGCGCCGCTGCGGCCCTTTGGCACCGGGCAGGAGCTGCTGGACAAGACCATCACCGTCTTCCAGCGCCTCGACTCCTTCCTGGGGAACTGCCTCACCACCATGCGCGACATGGGCCACCTCGACTTGGAGTCGCGCAAGGGCAAGGCGCCGGGCGGCTACAACTACCCGCTCGACGAGACCGGCGTGCCGTTCATTTTCATGAATGCCACGTCCTCGCTGCGCGACGTCATCACGATGTTGCACGAGGGCGGCCACGCTGTGCACTCTTTCCTGACGCGCCGCCTGCCGATGGGCGCCGACAAGCACCCGCCAAGCGAGGTGGCCGAACTGGCCTCCATGTCGATGGAGCTGATTTCCATGGACTACTGGGACGTATTCTTCGCCGACGAAGACGAGCTGCGCCGGGCCAAGAAGACGCACCTGGAATCGGTGCTGGAAACCTTCCCCTGGGTGGCCACCATCGACAAGTTCCAGCACTGGGTGTACGAGCATCCACAGCACACGCCGGTCGAGCGTCAGCAGCACTGGACGCATATTTTTGACGAGTTCAACCAGCGTACCGTGAGCTGGAAGGGGCTGGAGGCCTACAAGCCTTGGCTATGGCAGAAGCAGCTGCACCTCTACGAAGTGCCCTTTTACTACATCGAGTACGCCATGGCGCAGCTCGGAGCCATTGCCGTGTGGCGCAACTTCCGCCACGACCCGCAGGCGGGCCTCGAGGCCTACAAGCGCGCCCTGGCCCTGGGTTACACGGCTACCATTGGTGAGATTTACGAGGCGGCCGGTATCCGCTTCGATTTCAGCACCGACTACCTGCGCAGCCTCGCCGATTTCGTGCGCGAGGAAATGGCTCAGCTGTAAGCCGCTGCGCTTGCTGCAAACACCGACGCCCGGCCGTAAGGTCGGGCGTCGGTGTTTGCAGCAAGCGCAGCGGCTAGCAGTCGGGGCGCGAGTTAGTTACTCTTTGGGGGCGCTACCGTGCCGCAGCGCCCGAGCTGCTGCTGAATGCAGTTGAGCTTGACACCGGCACCGACCATGCAGATGCTCGGGCTGGGCTCCTCCTCGTAGTTGATGGTGACCCGCTCGCCGTCGTGCTTGGCGTAGGCCTGCCACACGTCGCCGTGCGGTTCCAGGCGCTGACCGTTGTCGAGCACCAGCACATAGCCGCAGCCGTCGAGGCCCGTCAGGTCGCGGATGGTTGACGGTGTCTGGCAATCCGGCGCGGGGCTATCGGCATTCTGGCAGCTGAAGGCGGTCAGCATCAGAGCTACCGCGGGTAACAGGAGGTGCAGCCGACGCATAGAGAAGAGAGCTTGTGGCATTCAGCTACAGGATGCACATCATTGGGCGCCGGGTTGCATGGATGGGGCGTGTAAAAGCGGGGCCACCGTAAAAAACAACCGCGCCCGTAGCCGAAAGGCCGCGGGCGCGGTGAAGAGGCCGAATGCAAGCCGGTCTTACTCCGTTTTTAGCTCAAACAGCGGCAACGGCTGTAGCTGCGTGTACTTACGGCCTGCTTTCTTGAGCGTCTGCTCGTGCATCTGGATGTACTGGTTGTAGCTCTTGGCGGCTTGGTCGTAGCGCACCCGGTAGCCGATGACCTGGCTGTCAGCCTCCTTGATGGTTTCGGTGAGGGCCTGTACCTCCTCGTTACGCTCGTACTGGGGCTGGGCCAGGTTGTACACCGCGTTCAGGATTTTCGTCTGGGCCTCGTCGTAGGCGTCGATGCGGGCCGATTCGGCCATGGTGTTCTGGTCGTAGCGCAGGCCGAGAAGGGCGTCGTTGTCCTTGCGGAGCTGGTCGGCCTGAGCCCTATCGGTGCCGGGCAGCTGGCTGAGCGTCTGCAATACGGCCGTTGTGGCCACTAGCTTCTGGTTGTCGCTGTCAATCATACGCTTCCACCGTACGTTCACCGTGTCGCGGAGCACCGTCAGCTGCTCCCGGGCAGCGGCGGGCGAGGTCGGGTCCAGGGCGGCCGGGTTGTCAGCCGTTTTACGGCAAGAAGCCGCTGCCAACAGCATCAGCAGCGGGAGGTAAATCAGCAGTCTACGCATATCGAGGGTGAAACGCAGCGGGGCGGCTGGATATTCCCGGCCCGGGCGAAATATTCCGCAGAATTTAAGCCTAGCCGGCGCATTAGTGCGTAATGGCGCGTCGCCTGTCGGGCGCACACAATGTACTCTTAACGAGAGCAGCAAACGCAGCGTTGAAGCGTAAACTACTGAAAAATAAGCGGTATATAACTAGCCGGAAGCCTGCGTATTACTGGCGCAGGCAGCACGGCGGGGAAAGTCGGGAAGGGTAACGAGAGCAGCAGCAGAGTGCCCGGACTACGGGGAAAAGCAGGGGGGAATGCTCATCCGGACACCCCGCTGCGCTCAGGTTGGGGAAAGGCAGCTCAGGTGGCCAGGCCGTCGAAGAGCTGATTGGTCAGGCGCTCGGCAATCTGATCGGGGCCGAGCTTGCCGTCGGGGCGGTACCAGTTGGGGAGCCACGTTACGCTGGCAAACAGCGTGAGCGTGGCAAAGGCCGGATCGGGCGTGCGCAAGGCGCCGTCGGCCACGCCGCGGGCAATCATGTCGCGGAAGGCTGCTTCGTAGTTGCGCTGCAATTGCACAAACTCCGACAAAGCCGGCTCGCTGAGGTGACGCCATTCGTGCAAAAACACGGCCGAGGCGTCGGTATCGTGGATCAGCACCCGCACGTGGCTATCGATGGCGCGGCGCAGGTGGATAGCGGCCGGCTCGGTGTCGTCGGCCGTGGCGCTGCGCAGACCCGCCATAAACTCGTCGGCCACGCGGAAGCAAATGCGGTGCAGCAGTTCCTCCTTCGACTTGATGTGGGAGTAAATGCTACCGGCCTCGATGCCCAGAGCCGCGGCCAGCTCACGCATGCTGGTAGCAGCGTAGCCGCGCCGCCGAAACAGCGCCGTGGCAGTCTGGTCGATTTGGGCTTTGCGCGAGAGAATGGGGGAGGTGGCTTCCATGCGGGACTAACTGCAAGCAAATATATGGTTCCTAACGTTCGTTAGCAAGCCATTGTTGTGGTTTCAATAGCAATTGTGGCAACTTGCAGAGTGATAATACCATTATCTTTTTCATTTCGTTATGATTTCGTGCAAACGTTTGTGGTGGCTGAGCTTGGGGCTCGTTGTGGGCAGTTGCGCCGGCGAAGCGACCGAAGCTCCTGAAGCTGCGCAAACACCTGAACCCGCCGTAGTAAGCGCACCCGCCCTAGCCCCCGCCGAAGCTGCGCGGCACAAGGCGGCCGTCACGCATTTTTTGCAGTGGTACCAGCAGCACCTGCCGGAGCTAGACAAAACATGGTCGGCCGCCGTCAGCAAGCAAGGGCGCGGCGACACGGCGCACTACGTGGTAAACTTCATTCAGGCCGAGCAGTACCTGGAGCGCCTGCGGCAGTCGGGCGTGTTCAGCAAGCAGTTCGTGGAGGATCAGCGCCAGCAGTTTCGGCGCACCAACGAGGCCTTCAGGAGCACCCGGCAGGCGTACGGCACGCCCGTAGGGTACGATTACGGGTGGATACTCTACACGCCGCGCCCAGCCGAGGTGCTGTCGGCGGCTCTGCGGGGCGCGAAGCTGGAAGCCCTGGCGGCCGACAAGCCAGTGACGGGGCAGGTGCTAGTGCACTTGCCCACTGCCGGCGAGCTGCGCATGGAGCTGGTGGACGAAGCCGGAACGCTCAAAATCGAGGGAGTGTACCCCAACGGCATCGAGGCGGACCTGGGCCAGTAGCAAATCCGGGCTGCTTAGGCGCTACCTTTGCGCTTCCGCACCGTAGTGCTTACTGCTATGTCTGAACAAGTAACTCCGCTTAATCAAGTCGGCGAAATCGGCCTGATTCGCCTCATTCAGGATACCATCACCCTGCACCAGCCCAGCACCGTGCTCGGCATCGGCGACGACGCAGCTATCCTGGCCCCGCCCGCCGAGCATGAGGTAGTCGTCAGCACCGACCTGCTGGTGGAAGGTGTGCACTTCGACCTCACGTTCTGCCCGTTGCGCCACTTGGGCTACAAGGCTGTGGCCGTCAACGTCTCCGACATTGCCGCCATGAACGCCTTGCCCACGCAGATTACGGTGAGCCTGGCCCTGCCGAGCCGCTTTTCGGTGGAGGCCGTACAGGAGTTTTACGACGGCGTGCGGCTGGCTTCGGAAGCTTACCGCGTGGATGTAGTGGGCGGCGACACCACCGCTTCCCGTGGCGGGCTGGTTATTTCCGTCACGGCGCTGGGCACGGCGGCCCGCGGGCAGGCGGCCCGCCGCTCCGGCGCGCAGGTCAACGACCTTATTTGCGTCACTGGCGACCTGGGCGCGGCCTACCTAGGCCTGCAGATTCTGGAACGCGAAAAGCAGGCCTACCTGGCCGACCCCGAAACGCAACCCAGCCTGGAGGCCTACGAGTACGTGGTGCAGCGGCAACTGCGCCCCGAAGCCCGCATGGACGTGGTGCACATGCTCCGCGACCTGGACGTGAAGCCCACCAGCATGATTGACGTGTCCGACGGGCTGGCCTCGGAAATTATGCACCTGTGCGCCGCCTCGGGTGTGGGCGCCACCGTCTTCTCCGACCGCCTGCCCGCCGACCAGCAGGTGTACGACGTAGCCGACGAGTTCCGCCTCGACCCGGTGATGTGCATCCTCAACGGCGGCGAAGACTATGAGCTGCTCTTCACCGTGCCGCTCACCGACTTCGACAAGCTCAAAAACCACCCCGACGTCACTATCATCGGCAAAATCACGGAAGCTTCGGAAGGAGCTATCCTGGCTACGAAGGGCGGCAACGCGGTGCCGCTGCGGGCGCAGGGCTGGTCGCACTTCGGGCGATAAGGCCATATACTCTGCCAACAAAAACGCCCGCAGCTCCAGCTGCGGGCGTTTTTGTTGTAACCGGTTTCAGGGCTAGTCCTCCGGGTAGGGCACAAAGACGAACTTGGTAAACTCGCCATCCACCACGAACAGGCAGCAGAACTCGTCGGCGTCCTTGTAGGCGCGTTGGAAATCCTCGATGTGCTCGGCGGCCACGAGGCCCTGCTGCACGAAAATGTCGAGGTAGGATGCCAGCACGTACCATTCGGTGGCTACCTCGTCGGGGGAGAGCAGCAGGGAGCCGAAGGGCACCGGCACCCGGGAGAAAATGAAAATGGGGTACTTAATATCGTTGCGGCGGATCTGATAGGAGGCTTCCTTGAGCGTATCCGCTACGATGGCGAAGTCTTTGGTGATGGTGCCGAGGTATTTGCCGCTCAGCTCGGGGTCGTTGGCGTAATCCATTCGGGTGCAGTCAGGGGTAAGTAAACAGCCGCAGCGCTGCTGGTCGTACGGCGCTTCAGCGGGGGCTGAAACTGCCAAGGCAGCGCGCTGGTTGCGAACGGGGCAAAGATAAGCTGGGGCGGGAGAGTCAACCAGCCTTAGCGGAAAGGACGGGCTACGGCCGTGGCGTAGTGCGCTTCCGTCAGAACCTGATTGACCGCCCGCGCCACCGTGCCGGGGTGGTCCTCGGGCGTGTAGTGCCGGCCGTGCGCCACGCAGAGGAGGCGGGCACGCAGGTCAGCGGCGAGCTGTTCGCCCGAGTCCAGGCTGAGCAGGTCGTCCTCGCCCCATACGACGCGGGCCGGCACGCGCACGTCGGGTAGCTGCGAGGCGATGTTAAGTGTGTCGAGGTTGTTGACGCTGCGCAGCTGGTGCGCCAGGGCGGCGGGGCCTTCGGGGCGGGCGTAGGGCGCCGCGTGCAGGCGGGCCGAGGTGCGGCGTACCGGGTCGTCTTTGTCGCCCAGGGCTTTGATGCCGCGCTTCACGGCCTTGGCTACCAGCTCCGCGGGCGTTTTCTCGATGACGCCGCTCACCTTGCGCGCGGCTGCCACGGGCGCCACCGGCCAGTTGTCGTAGGCCACGCAGTCGACGAGCACCAGGCCGGCACACACTTCCGGGTAGAGCACGGCCACGCGCTGGGCCACGCCGCCGCCAAGGTCGTGCCCGACAAAGATGGCGCGCTCAATGCCTAGGTGCTCCAGCCAGAAACGCAGGTATTCGGCCTGCCGGGCCACGGAAATGTTACGCTCCAGGCCTTCGCGCATGGAGCCGGCGTACCCCACCATTTCCCAGGCTAGGCAGCGCACGCCCGGGCGCATCACCTGCGCCATCACGTAGCGCCACAGCCGCGGGCCGGTGGGCAGGCCGTGCAGAAAAACTACGGCATCATGAGCCTCCGGCATGCCGTGTTCTTCCCAGCGCATGTTTATGCCGTTGATGCGGGCCGTGCGGATGGTTTCGGGCAGGGCAGCGGGGTGCGCAGCGATGATGGGGGCGGGCGGTTGGCGCCAGGCACGGAGCAGCTCAGCCGCGGCGGCCGCGCCAGCGACCAGCCGCCAAGGGCCGCGGCGGGGCAGCAGCAGCGCGGCGGCAGCAGCGGCGCCGGCTAGCAGGACGTGGGTGGTGCGGCGAGAGGAAGCGGTGCGCTTGGCCATCGGAGTAAAGACGGTTGAGGTAGGGCTTCGCGCGGCATCAAAGCGTAGGCAGGTGTACGCTGGCTGGGCGGGGTGGTTGGGGTCGGGCTTATCGGAGCTGGAAAGCAAAAAAGCCCGGGCGCCTCTTGTGAGGAGTCCGGGCTTTTCAGAATAACGCAATCTATAGCTGGATGTGTGCCGCTCAGTTCAGGGCGTTGCGTGTTCCATATGAGGTGAACTGTTCTGCTCCGCTTACTTATGCATGAGCATGTGTTTGGGGCCTTCAGCAGACAGGGGGATAGACTTGATATAGCGGATTCATGAACGATGTACATGATAACCACAATGGTTGAACCAGGCTTTGGCATCCTTGCTGGAAATCCACTCAACCGCGGTTTGGATAGCCGCCTCCAGTGCTTCACGGGTACGGGCCTG
>NZ_MVBC01000008.1 GCF_002007105.1 Hymenobacter sp. CRA2
GTTAAGCCCCGGAGCGCCCATGGTACTGCCTTCGCCGGCGGGAGAGTCGGTCGCCGCCAACCTTGTCCCTCGCTTCGCCCCCTCGCGGTTCGCCCGCCGAGGGGGCGTCGCTGTTTCTACCCCCCCCCACGGCCCCGCCCTAGGCGCACTCCTCCCGCGTGAGCTGCTCGTTGCAGCTGATGGCCGCCTGCGCCCCTTCCGCCGCCGCCACCAGCGCCTGCTGCGCCGCCGGCGTGGTGTCGCCCGCCGCGTACACCCCTGGAACTGTCGTTAGGATCCGTTTGTCGACTGCTACGCTGCCATTGCGCTGCAGAATGCGGCAGCCTAGTTGAATAGCTAGGTCGCTGCGTTGCTTTTGCTGCGGATGAATGAAGAGAGCCTTCCGGGGTAATGTGCTACCGTCTTGAAACTCAATGTGCCGTAGCGTCTTGTTGGCGTAGCCTACGAGTTTGGTAATGGGCTGCTCGTAAAGAGCTATGCCGTGACGCTGGAGCCGATGGCGAGCATGGTCAGTCATTTTGGTCCAACCATCAGTGCAGACGGCGACATCCTTTGACCAACGGCTAATCAGCAGGGCAAAGCCGGCTACAGATTTATCGCAGCCATATACGGCTACGGGCTGGTCGCTGACTTCGTAACCGTGGCAGTAAGGGCAATGCAAGACGCCGGTGCCCCAAAGCTCGTGCATGCCGTCGATGGTTGGTAAGATGTCCATGACGCCGGTCGCCAAAATGATTTTACGTGAGGTGACTTCCCGGCCGGAGTCCAGTGTGAGGGTGAAGGTGCCCGTTAGAGGGTCTCTTGATGCCGTGGTGACACAGTTCTCTCGTTGCTCGACGGTGGGGTAGGGTTGGAGCTGCTCGTGGCCTATACGCAGCAATTCCTGCGGTTTGATGCCGTCACGAGAAAGAAAGCCGTGTACGGCAGGAGAAGGGTAGTTGCGCGTGCGGCCACCATCGCACAGCAGCACCCGGCGGCGGCAACGGCCTAGCACCAACGCTGCGCTTAGGCCTGCTGCACCGGCGCCGACAATAACGACTTCGTAGTCGGTGGCGGGAACGTGACGCGGGCGCTTGAAGGGGCGGCGAGCAGAAGCAGGCATGAGCAATGAAGGTTTAAATGGCCTTCTGCATACCGACTAAACAGAATATGGGTTTTTAGTGTCGAGACAATACATCTGGTTTCAGGCAACAAAAAGCCCCACCAGGCATGGCTCCGGAGTGGAGCGCCTGGCGGGGCTTGCGCGTGCGTACGAGTCTTTAATGAATAGGGCCGCGGCCGCTTTGCTCAACTAACTCACGGATCTGCTGATTGAATTCGGCGGCTTCTTTCAACTCTTCCAGTGGCAGGTGGAAGCGGTACTTCCAGAAGTGCTCCGGATTGGCGGGAACGTTGATTTGCTCGTCCAAAGGATTTGAGCGGCGTAGATGCTCGTCCAAGGCCATAAAGTCCTGCAGCGGGAAGATGGCCCACATAGCGGGCGAGTAGAGGTGCTGCACTACCATTTCACGGCTTACCCAGGGCTCGGCGAAGTAAGGAGCGGGCTGGCCGTAGTGACCGAGGAGTTGCTCAAAGAAGCGTTGGGTACGCTCGTGGTCCTCTTCCCACCAGCCGCGAACGGTGCTCATATCGTGGCAGGAGGGCGACACCACGGAGAGGTAAGCCGCATCGTTGGGGTGGGAGAATTCGACGCCGGTAGCGGCGGGCATGCGCTGAATGTTCAGGCCGAGCATACCGAGCTGGCGCATCACGCCGGGCACCGAAGCAGGCACCATGCCGAGGTCTTCGCCGCAGATGAGCATATCGGTGGCGTAGCGCACGGCGGGCAGCTTGACGAGGCCCTGCTCGCGCCAGAAGTTTTCGTGGCGGCGGAAGAAGAAGTCAACGTAGAGGTCGTTCATCCGCTGCCGCGTCTGGTCGTCCAGCTCGCGGAAGGTGCGCGACTTGTCGACGGTGATGCGCGGGTGCCAGAACTCGCCGTTGGAGCCTTCGGCTTCGACGAAGAGCACCTCGGTGAGCAGGCGGTAGAGGCCGTTGCGCTGGCGTGTCAGCCGCTGCTCTTCGGGACCCTGGGCAAACTCCAGCTTGGGTGCGAAGACAGCTTCTACTTTACGCTGGGTATTCACGAACTCCTGCAAACGGAAGGCGCCGTGGCCGATTTCCTCTAGGAACTCTTCGCGTACCGCGTTGGCATCGGCGCTGAATAGTTCTTCGAGGATGTGCCAGCGGATGTACGGTTGCGTCAGGCGCTGGTAATCCCACCAGCCGAGCCGGTCGCGGACTTCGTCGCGGTGCAGGGGCAGGGCAGGCGAGAAGTGACCAAGCAGGCCTTCGACGGCGTGGTTGGGAATCTCCCAGATGCGGAAGAAGCCGAGGATATGGTCGATGCGCAGGGCATCGAAGTAGCGGCTGAGGTGGCCCAGGCGCTGGCGCCACCACTGGTAGCCGTCTTCAGCCATCTTGTCCCAATTGTAGGTCGGGAAACGCCAGTTCTGGCCCGTGACGGAGAAGTCGTCGGGCGGGGCGCCGGCTTGCTGATCGAGGTGGTACAGCTCGGGCTGGGTCCAGGCTTCCACGGAGTGGCGGTAGATGCCGATGGGCAGGTCGCCCTTGAGCACCACGCCATGCTGGCGGGCGTACTCCACAGCCTCGCGCAGCTGCTTGTCGAGGTGGTACTGGATGAATAGGTGCAGACCGAATTCGTCGAACTCGGCGTGCGTGGGGTCCAGAAGGGTTTCGGGCAGTTCGCCGGGTTGCTGGAACTCGGTGGGCCACTGGCGGAAGTCAACGGTCTGGAACCGGTCGCGCAGGCCGCTGAACACGGCATATGGTGCCAGCCAGGATTGCTGCTCCTGAAAGAATTGCTGATATTGCTGATCGGCCAGGAAAGCCTGTTTTTCCTGCTTGTAGAGGGCGCGCAGAAACTTCCACTTGGCCTTCATTACGGGCTGATAGTCGACGAAGTCCCGGACGTTGAGCAGCTCACGCGTTTCGGCCAGCTCCTGTTGCAGCGCAGCGTCCTGCAGCGGGGCTACGCTGTCGAGGTTGAGGTACTGCGGGTGCAGGGCGAAGACTGAAATGGCCGCGTACGGGTAAGAATCAACCCAAGTGTGGGTGGCGGTGGTGTCGTTGATGGGCAGCACCTGTACCAGCTGCAGCCCGGTTTCGACGGCCCAGTCTATGAGCAGCTTGAGGTCGGGGAATTCGCCGACGCCGAGGCCTTGCTTGCTGCGCAGGGCGAAAACGGGCAGCGCTACACCGGCGCCGCGCCAGGGCCCTTCGGGGTGGCGGTACAGCTCGTCGTGGCGCCAGCGCAGGGTGTCGCGGCCCTGGAAGGGCGGCAGCACGCGGTCGGGGCCGCCTTCGAGGTCGATGCACTGCTGGCGCTGCGGGTCGTAGAGGCCGTATTTGTAGACAACGGGCTTATCGGACTCGGCCAGCACGACGTCGGCCGACCACATGGGGTAGGTAGCGTCGGAGAGAATGAGGGGCTTTTTGTTGTCCCAGGCGCCGAGGGCGGCATCGGAGCCGAGCACGCACAGGCACTGACCGGGCGCGATGCGCGGGGCCGTGAGCGAGAAGCGCACGGTGGCGTCGCCGGCGCGGAGGCGCGCCGGGCGGGGCTGGTGGCAGGGCGAATCGGCCGGACGGCGGAAAATAGCCTGGGTGAAGGCGTTGGTCTGCAGCTCGTACTCAGGCAGCTCGGGCACGTGCCAGAACTCGTCGAGCACCACCGTGCCGTAGGTTTCGCCAGCAACGGGAAGCACGCGGTCGGGGCCGCTTTCCCAGTTCACCGCGCCCGAGTTGTCGTCGACGAGCACGTACTTGTAGCGCAGCTCCACCACATCAGCGGGCAGCTCCGTTTCGCCTTCCCAGGTATTGGTGGCGGGTTGATAAGTTAGGCGTAGGGCTTGCTGTGGGCTCCAGTCGCCGAGGGCGGAGCTGCTGCCGCGCACCTCGAGGCGCTGGCCCCAAGCCGTAAAATAGGGAATGCGGAAACGGAGGCGCATAAAAAAAAGATGCAAGAAATCGGTGTGCAAAAGTCGCAGATTTAGCCGATTCTACCGCGTATTGTTTTCGCGCAGTGCGTGAGGACTTAATCAAGGCTGAAGCGGTGCTGCCCAGTACGAAACCAAGGCCGGAAATGATAAGGTGTGGCCTGGGGCAGCGGCCGGGAAAATCAACTAGTAGTAGAGCCGCAAACCTGCTTCCGGAGGATTTTTGGCGCGCCAACCGAGCCCAAGCGTGACGTGCATGTAACATTCCGGGCCCGAAGTTCGTCCGAAGGGGCTGAGCCGCAGTCAGTGTTTCAGCCGGCCGCGGCCTTCAGCCCTTCTCTCTCTTGGCAAACTCTACGTCGTCTCCTTCGTCAGCGACGCCAGCTTCGTCGCCGGCGCCGCGCCACCGGCTGCCCGGCCCCCTGCGCTGGCTGCTGTGGGGCTTATTAGGTTTAGTAGGCCTGATCATCCTGGTGGTGGTCGGGCTGGTGGTGGCCCTACAGGTGCCCTCGGTGCAGGATTATGCGGCCCACAAGGCAGCGAGCTACCTGCAGAACAAAATTGGGACGGAAGTCCGCATCGACCGGTTCCGGACCGACTGGCGCCACGGCGTGGCCCTGGACGGCGTGTACCTGGAAGACCAGAAGGGCGACACCCTGCTGTCGGTGGGCAAGCTGGCCGTGGGCATCGACCTGTGGGCGCTGACCAAGTCGCAGATCAACGTGAGCAACGTGGAGCTGACCGACGGCACGGTGCACATTGCGCGCACGTTGCCCGATTCGACTTATAACTTCGACTACATCCTGGCCGCCTTCGCCACTGGCGACACCACCACGGCCACGCCGGCCGACTCGACGGGCGGCTTCAAGTACGACATCGGCGACGCGCACCTGGCCCGCATCTTCCTGAACTACGACGACCAGGTGGACGGCATGAACGTGCGCGGCCGCGTGGGCGACCTGGCCGTGGCCATGAACGAGGTGGACGTGGACCACAGCATCTACCGCATTCAGTCGGCCAGCCTGAAAAACACGGGCTTCAACATCCGGCAGACCAAAGTGCCACCGGACACGCCCGCCGAGCCCATGACGCTGACGCTGGGCCTGGAGCGGGCCACGCTCGACAACGTGGCGCTGAACTACGCCAACGACCCCTCGAAGCAGTACATCAAGACGCGCATCGGGCAAGCGCAGGTGACGGCCGACAACATCGACCTGATCCGGCAGCGCATCGGGCTGAACACCTTGGTGCTGCGCAACTCGGAAATCAGCTACGCCCAGAACTCCAACGTGCCGGTGGAGCAACGCGTGGTGAACCCGGCCGAAGCCGTGCAGAAAGTAGACTCGGCCGTGGCCCAAACCACCGGCGCGCCCACTTCCTGGCGCGTGGCGCTGAAGAATTCCGACATCAGCGGCGTCCGTTTCGCTTTCGATAACCTGGACGAGACCAAGCAGCGCACTCGCCTGCCGGCCATGGACTACAACCACCTGCTCTTCGACTCGCTGGCCCTGCGCACCCGCAACCTGGTGTACACCGAAAACCGCACCACCGGCCGCATCGACCTATTGCGCGGGCGGGAGCAGAGCGGTTTCCGCGTGGACCGGGCCCAGGCCGACGTGGTGTACGACTCGGTGCAGATCCGGCTAGATAACCTCGATCTGGCGACGCCTCATACGCGCATCCGCCGCACCCTGGCCATCGGGTTCGACTCGCTGGGCGCGCTGGCTGATAGCCGGACCATGGGCAAGACGCGCATCGAAGCCAACCTGCAGAACACCCGCCTGGGCTTCCGCGACATTCTGTACCTGGCGCCCGATCTGGTGACCGAAAAGCCCTTCACGAGCGGCCCGAACCAGTCGGTGCTGCTGAGCGGGCAGGTGAACGGCCGCCTCGACAACCTGGCGCTGAACAACATTGAAATTGTGGGGCTGCGCAACACCATTGTGCGCGCCTCGGGCCGCATTCAGGGCCTGCCCAATACCGACCAGCGCCTCTACACCGATCTGGACATCCGGCAGCTGACCACCACCAAGCGGGATATCAACGACATTCTGCCCGCGGGCATCATTCCGCAGGACGTCATTGAGCTGCCCGACCGGGCCACGCTCAGCGGCACTATCAAGGGCCGGCCTACGGCCAACGACCTGGCGGTGAACCTCAAGGCCAATACCTCGTTTGGCGGGGCCACCATCGTGGCCAACCTGCGCCCCGGACCCACGGGCCGGGAGCCGCTGGATGCGCGCTTCAACCTGCAGAACTTCCAGCTCGGCCGCCTGCTCAAGCAGCCCGATATCGGGCCGGTGACGGGCTCGGGTACTTACAAGGGCGTGGGCTTCGACCCGCAGACCATGCGGGGGCAGCTGACGGCCAACCTGCAGCAGGTGCGTTACGGCAACTACACCTACCGCAACATCGCCGCCAACGTGGGCATCACCGGGCAGCGCTACGCCATTGCCGCCCGCAGCCAGGGCGACCAGAATGCGGCCTTTAACATCAAGGGCGTGGTCGACCTGAGCAACCCCAATGCGCCGCAGTACTCCTTCGGCGGCTCGTTGCAGGGCCTGAACCTGACGGCCCTGGGCTTCTACTCCGGTGGGCAACTGAGCCTCAAGGGTGACCTGGATGCCAACCTGCGCGGCTCGGACCTGAACTCGCTCAACGGCACGGTGAAGGGCGACAACGTGGTCATCAGCCTGAATGGGCAGACGATTCCGCTCGACTCGCTCAACGCGCGCATCGTGCAGGAAACCGGCCGCACGGAGGTGGACTTTACCTCGCGCATTCTGCAGGCCACGCTGCGGGGCAACACCCGCCTCGGCGACATTGCCACCGAGCTGCAGCAACACATCGACCGGTACTTCGACCTGCCGGGCGTGCAGTACCGCGCTTCGTCGGCCAACCGGCAGTTTACCTTCCAGGTAACGGTGCCGCAGACGGGCGCCCGGCTGCTGCCGCGCTTCGTGACCGGGCTGACGCGCATTTCGCCCTTCCAGCTCAACGGCAGCTACGACAGCCGCGCCGCTAACCTGACGGTGCGCTCCGACATTGCCCGCATGCGCTACCAAGGCATCGTGTTCGACTCCTTGAAGCTGCGCGTGGGCTCCGATCCGCAGAAGCTGGACTACAGCCTCGGCCTGGATCAGGTGTATCAGGACACGACGCTCAAGATTCCCAACCCCAGCATTGCCGGCAGCATTGCCAACAATCAGATCGGCACGCGCCTGCGCATTGCCGAGTCCGATTCGGTGCAGCGCCTGAGCCTGGGCGGCACCTTGCAGGTGCTCAACGGGGCGCAGACCTACCAGTTCAGCTTCGCGCCCGACATCGTGCTGGACAACAAGCAGTGGACGGCCGCGCCGGGCGGCGTGGTGCGCTACACCCTGTCAACTGGCAACATCGACGCCCAGAACGTGCGCATCTCGCGCAACCAGGGCGCTGCCGACCGGTTTCTGGCCCTGCAGACGCTGCCGGGCGCCCGCAACCCTTTGCAGGTGCAGCTCGGCAACCTCGACCTAAACGGCCTGGCCCGCGCCGCCGGCTTGCAGGACTCGCTGGTGGGCGGCACGCTCAATGGGCAGGCCGTGGCCTACAACCTCGGCCGTACGGGCCAGGCTTTCACGGCCGATCTGACGCTGGGCGGGCTGGCCTACAACAAGTACGTGCTCGGTGACCTGCGCGCCCAGGTGGTCAACAACGTGGCCGACCGCTACGACCTGACGGCCAACCTGACCAACGCCGACGGCACCGACGTGCGCCTGAGCGGCTACTACGCCACCAGCGGCGCCATCAACGTGGTAGCCGACATTGCGCAGTTCAACCTGAAAGCCATTGAGCCGTTCTCCGCGGGGCAGATTCAGGAATCGACGGGTGCCTTGACGGGCCGCTTCACCGTGACGGGCACCACAGCCGCCCCGCAGCTGCGCGGTGCGGCCCGCTTCCGCGATGCGGGCTTGACCCTGACGCAACTCGGGGCGCCCTTCCGCCTCTCCGACCAGGAGCTGACGCTGACCGACCAGGGCCTGCACTTCGACAACTTCGCCATCATCGACTCGCTGGGCAAGCAAGCCATTGTGGATGGCTACATCGTGCCGGCCCGCAACCTGGCACAAGTGGGCCAGTACCGCCTGAACCTGAATGTAACCACCGACCACTTCCTGGCTGTGCAGAGCACCCGCCGCGAAAACCCGCTGTACTACGGCAAATTGTTCGTGGACTCCGATACGCAGGTGCGCGGCAACCTGCAACGGCCTAACGTGCGCACCCGCGCCACCGTGGCCGAGGGCTCGAACTTGACCGTGGTGGTGCCTACCGACGAGGCTACGTCCGTGGACCGGGAGGGCATTGTCGTGTTTGTCGACAAAGACGGACCCAAGCCCAACACCGATTCGCTGCTGGCGGCCACGGCCGACGACATCGATAGCTCGGCCGTGGCCACGGGCTACGACGTGCGCGCCAACATTACCATCACCGACCAGACGCCGTTTAAAATCGTCATCGACGAAGCTGCCGGCGACAACCTGCAGGTGCGCGCCGCCGGCACGCTGGTGGCCCTGCTGGATGAGCGCGGCGCCCAGACCCTGACGGGCCGCCTCGACGTTACCTCGGGCCAGTACGAACTCTCGCTCTACGACCTGGCCGAGCGCAAATTCGATATTGCCCCGGGCTCCTACCTGGTGTGGAGCGGCGACCCGTACAACGCGCAGCTGAACGTGTCGGCCATTTACCGGGTGCGCGCCGTGGCCGCCGACCTCATTGCCAACCAGCTGGATGCCAACGATGCGGCACTCAACAACCTGGCCCGCAACCGCTTGCCCTTCGAAGTGTACCTGAACGTGACCGATCAGCTGCTCAAGCCGGCCATCAGCTTCGATATCCGGGTGCCCGAGGGCACGACCAGCCCGGTGGCCGAGCCGGTGCGCGCCAAGCTGGAGCAGCTGCGCCAGCCCAGCAACGTGAACGAGCTGAACAAGCAGGTATTCGCGCTGCTGGCCCTGAACCGCTTCGTGGCCGAAAATCCCTTCCAGAGCACCGCCGGCCCCGGCTCCTTCGTGGGCAACCAGCTGCGCGGCTCGGCCAGCCAGGTGCTGACGGACCAGCTCAACAACCTCACCGGCGAGTACCTCGCGGGCCTGGGCCTGGAGCTGGGCGTGGATTCGTACACGGCCGTGTCGGGCACGGGCGCCCAGCAAAACCGCACCGACCTGAACGTGGCCCTGCGCCGGCAGCTCTTCAACGACCGGCTCTCGGTGCGCCTCGGCACCGATGTGCCGCTGGGCGGCGGCAGCAACGGCACCCAGGCCACCTCGGGCACGGCCGCGGCCAGCCAGTTTGCCGGCGACGTGAGCATCGAGTACAACATCCTGCCCGACGGCCGCCTGCGCCTGCGCGCCTTCCGCAACAACGCCTACGAGGACATCGACGGCCAATTCATCCGCACCGGTACCGCCATCATCTTCCAGCGCGACTACAACTCCCTGCAGGAGCTGTTCCAGAAAGTGGCGCCGGAGGTGAAGCAGTCGGTGCGGGCCGACCGCAAAGCCCGCAAGGCCGAAAAGGCCGCCGCTCAGGATACGCTTAAAAACAATGCCTTGAACTAGGACCGCAGATGTCAGAACTACTAAAGACGCCGATGCGGACGACCTATCCGATGCGCTACGCCGCGCTGGCCGCCGCGCTGCTGTTGGCCGGCTGCAGCGGTACGCGATTCATTCCCGAAAACGACAAGCTCTACACCGGCTCGACGGTGAAGGTGACTTCGCCCTACAAGATTGCCGACGAAGCCACGCTCACGACCGAACTGGAATCGGTGCTGACGCCCAAGCCCAATGCCTCCATCCTCGGGCTGCGGCCCAAGCTCTACTTCTGGCATATGGGCGAGGGCAAAACCAAGGGCCTCGGCAAGTGGATAGCCGACAAGTACGGCGAGGCGCCCGTGCTGCTCAGCCAGGTGGACACGCAGAAGGTGAAAAACCTGATGCTCAACCGCCTCTACAACAATGGCTACTTTGCCGCACCGGTGCTGCAGAGCAAGGTGACGGCCAAGGGCCAGACGGCTACCGTGGACTACACGGCCAAGGTGCAGAGGGCCTACACCATCAAGGAAATTCACTTCCCGGACCGTGACACCCTCATCGACCGCGACATTCGCAAAACGCAGGCGAATACGCTGCTCAAGGTGGGCGACGCGTACAACCTCAACCGCCTTATCGATGAGCGTACGCGCATCGACAACGAGCTGAAGCAGAACGGGTACTACTACTTTGCGCCCGACTACCTCATCTACGAAGTCGACAGCGTGGAGCACAACACGGTGGACGTGTACATCCGGGTGAAGGGCAGCATCCCGCAGCGGGCCGCCAAGCCCTACGTGCTCAACCGCGTGACGCTGAACACGCGTTTCGGCCTGACCGACACCACCGAATCGGTTAAGCCCATCATCTACGATAAGTTTCGCTACGTACCCGACGAAAAGGTATTCAAGGCCCGGGCCATTACCCGCGCCACCTTCTTGCATCCCGACTCCATCTACCGCCGCAAGCGCCAGGACCAGACGCTGAGCCGCCTGATGAGCTTGGGCACGTTCAAGTTCGTCGACATCCAATTCCGGCCGGCCCGGCAGAAGCCCGACTCGGCCGGCTACGGCTTCCTGAACGCGCAGGTGCGTATGACGCAGCTCAAGAAGAAGTCGTTGCGGGCTGAGGTGCAGCTGGTGTCCAAGACCAACGGCTTTACCGGGCCGGGCTTCACGGCGCAGTTTCGCAACCGCTCCGCCCTGCGCGGGGCCGAGCAGCTGATCCTGAACTTCGTGGGCACCTTCGAGACGCGCTCCAAGCCGCCAACCACCGAAGGCGGCACGCCCGCGTTGGGCCTGTCCTCTATCGAGGCCGGGGTGAACGGGCAACTGCTGGTGCCGCGCCTCATCACCCCGCCCTTCAACATCCGCCTCGTCAACTCCGACTTTCAGCCGCGCACCACCTTTGGGGCGGGCTACCGCTACGTGGAGCGCCGGCAGTTTTTCCAGGAAGACCTCTTCAACCTGAACTACGGTTACAGTTGGAAAACCAAGATTACCAACGAGCAGGAGCTGCGGCCCATCGATTTGCAGTATATCCGGCTGGGTAATCAGACCGATGAGTTTCGGCAGCTGCTGGCGCAACGGGCCTACCTGCGCACCAGCTTCGAGCAGCAGTTCGTGCCGGCCTCCTCGTACCGCTACACCTACAACACGCAGGTGTACGAGAAGCGCCGCGACCAAGTGTATTTCAGCGGCGGGCTGGAGCTGGCCGGCAACTTGGCCAGCGTGCTCAGCAACGGCACCAGCACCGCCGCCGACGGCCGCACCCAGAAGGAAATCTTCGGGCAGGCGTTTTCGCAGTACGCCAAGGTGGACCTGGAATTCCGCAACTACTACCGCATCAGCCAGAACCCGACCAGCGGCAACCGCTTTGCCACCCGCTTGCTGGTGGGCCTGGGAATGCCCTACGGCAACTCGCGCGTGCTGCCCTACCTGAAGCAGTACGGCATCGGCGGCCCTAACAGCGTGCGGGCTTTCGGCGCGCGCTACATCGGCCCGGGCGGCTACGTTCCCCAAACCGACGACCAGATCAACAACCGCTTCTACGATCAGGTGGGCGACATTCGCCTGGAGGCCAACGCCGAGTACCGCCAGGACCTGTTTCCCTACGTGAAGGGCGCCCTGTTTGTGGATGCCGGTAATATCTGGCTGGCCAACTCCGACCCCGAGCGCAAAGACGCCGAATTCAAGCCCGGCAGCTTCCTGACGCAACTGGCCGTGGGCGCCGGCGCTGGTATCCGCATTGACATCCAGTTCCTGGTCATCCGCCTCGATTACGCCGTGCCCATGCTGGTACCCTACAAGCGCAGCGACATTCCGCAAGGCAAAGAAGACCTGTTTCCCAAGCCCGGCAAGCTCACCGATGGCCGCCTGAACCTGGCCATCGGCTACCCCTTCTAGCGGTGAAATGGTGAAACAGTGAGTTTGACGTTCAGGCGACGCGAAACGCGCCAACGGCCCCGGTTAGCTGATGCTGCCGGGGCCGTTGGCGCGTTTCGCAGAGAAATAGTACTCACCATTTCACTTATTGCTCTACCGCCTCGGTCTTGCTGCGGCCCAGAAACTTCTTGGCCCGCTGCCCTTCCACAAATTGCCGGATGCCCGCGGTGATGCGCTCGGCCATCTGCTGCTGAAACGCAGGGTCGGTGAGCCGCTTTTCGTCGTCGGGGTTGGAGACAAAGGCCGTTTCTACCAAGGCGTTGGGGTATTCCGTGGGGCCGTTCAGGCCGAAGTTGAACGCGCCGACGTTGCCCCAGCCGTCGAGGCCGGTCTGCAGCATCTCGTCGTAGATGGCTTTCGACAGCGGGCGGAAGGCCACGTAGCGGTAGAAGGTGGCCGTTCCCTTGGCGTCTTTGCTGCCGGCCGAGTTGACGTGCACGCTCACCATAAGTTGCGGCATGAGCTTGCGCAGGCGGCGGATGCGTAGCTCGTTGCCCACGCTCACGTCGGCCTCGCGGGTCATGAGCACGGTGGCACCGGCTTTTTCCAGCTCGGCGCGCAGCTTCTGGGCTATGCTGAGCGTGAGCGTCTTTTCCATGATGCCCAAGGCGCCAACAGCGCCCTGGTTGTCGCCGCCGTGGCCCGCATCCACGGCAATGGTCAGCCCTTGCAGCTCCAGCCGGGCCGGCGGGCGCCGCACCCGAATGGTCAGCACGTTGCCCGCGTAGCTGATGCCGTAGCCCCAGTTCTGCCGGTGCTTCAGGTCGATGACGATGCGAAACACGTCGGGCTGGGGCTGCTCGTAGTACACGTTGGTGATTTCGCGCAGGCCGGTGCGCTGGGTTATCCAGTTGGTGTTCGAGGTAGCCCCGAACACGTCTACCACCAGCCGCGTGGGCTCCAGCTGCAGCTGCGAGCGGTAGGGCAGGCGCTCCTGCAGCGGCACGCGCACGTAGTCGTACTGCTCGTCGCCGCTCACGCTCCACGAGCCGGTGAGCGACTGCGGCACAAAGCCGCCGGCCGGCAACAGGCGCACGGTTTCGTCGGGCACCCAGGCCGTCTGATTTTCCGCCAGCCGTACGCGCAGGTATTCGCCCACGCGGCCGGTCACGTGCAGCAGCACCAGGGAGTCGAGGTAGCCGATTTTGGCCCCGCCGAGGCGGTCTTCACCCAAGCCGTAGTTCAGGTAAGCCAGTGACGTGCTGGTGCGGGCCAGCTGCGGCAGGTTGGGGTTAAGCAGCCGGACGGTGTTGGCGGTCAGCAGAGAGTCGCGGCGGCCGTCGGGCAGGCGCAGGCGCACCAGCAGCGGCCGGCTGGCGGCGGTGCCCAGCAGGGTATCGGTGGGCTGCACCACGTAGCTGAGCTGGTAGGTGCCGCTGCCCTGCTTGCCGCTGGCGGCGGGCAGCTCGGTCAGGGGCACATCGCGCACTAGGCTGGCCGGGCGTTTGCCATCGGGGCCGGGCAGGCCGGGCGTCACCGTCTGCAACACGGCTACACGGGCGCCGGGCTGGGCCTTCACGCGCAATTGCAGCCGGTCGCCGGGCTGCAGCCACTGGTCCTTGGCCGGCAGCAGCTCCGCCGAAGTGATGAGGCGCTGAGCCTGGGTTGGTATGGTCAGACACAGGCAGGCCCAGGCAACCAACGCTGCCCGGAGCCCCCGTAAAGGATGCCGAAATGGATTCATACCGCAAAGAAACGGCCCGCGGCAGGCGAGGATGCGCTTACGCGTCAATAAGACCGCCTGTGGGCCAAACCAAACGGCCGGCCCCGCTTGCCCTGTGCGTAGGGCGAAGCGGGGCCGGCCGGGTGAGGGAAGACGAAAAAGAGCCGGGCAGGCTTACTTGGCGGCAGGTTTATCCCGCACGGCTTCGCGCAGGTCTTTCAGGTCGCGGCCGGCTTCCAGCCCTTCAAACTCGGCTTGCAAGGCCTTGATGTGCAGCTCCTGGCGGGCCGGCAAATCGAGCCGGATAGCGCGGTAGCGGGCGTTCAGGCGCTTGAACACAGCCGTGGCGTAATCCCAGTCGCGCTGCGTCCACTCGCGGCGCCGGGCGCGCGTCTGGCGTAGCAGCTGGGTGTAGGCCGGGTCGAGGTTTTCTACCTGCAGGGTTTCCACGTTGGCGTAGGTGCCCAGCAGCTCCTGCATGAAGGCGTTGGCGGCGGTGGTATCCAGCGGCTGACGGGTGCGGGCCTTGGAGACGGAGTCCCAGCGGGCGGCGCGGCTGCCGGCCCGCTTGAGGGCGGTGCCGGCTTTGTCGGCCAGGGAATCGAGCTTGCGGGTGCTGTTTTCCACGGCGTCCTGCCGCTCGCGCGGCGTGGAGTCGCAGGCAGTCAGCAGCAGGCCTGCGGTCAGCAGTAAGGCCGCCAGAGGGGCGGAGGAGGCAAAAGCGGCGGTCGGTTTCATGCCCGCAGTTTACGCAACGCCGGCCAGACGGGATGCTGGGCTTACTGACCGGGGCTGATGCGGAAGGTAAACGGCATTTCTACCTGCACGGGCACGGCGCGGCCGTCCTTAAGGCCCGGAATCCAATCGGTGGGCGGAATGATGCGAGCCACACGCAGGGCTTCCTCGTCGCAGCCCGAGCCGATGCTCGTCAGCACCTTGTAGTTGCTGGCCACGCCCATGGTATCCACCACAAAACTGATGAGCACGCGGCCCTGCACGTTCTTCTGGCGGGCAACTTCGGGGTAGTTCATCTGGCGCATGTAGGTGCCCAGCACCGGCTCGCCGCCCACGTAGAGCGGCGGGCGGTCGAGGTAGCCTACCTGCCAGGTGTCGCCGACCTGGTAGCGGTAGGTGTGCTCGTCGGGCTTGCGGTAGTAGAGCAGCTGCTTTTTGTCGTAGTCGTAGCGCTGCACCAGCACTTTGCGGCCGCTCGGCGTCATGGCGTAGTAAGCCCATTCACCCAGCTTGCGGCCCTTTTCTACGCGGCCGCTATCCAAGTCGGTTTGGCGCACGCGGCCTTGCGCGTGCAGGGCGCAGGGCACGGCGAGGACCCCGCAGAGCAGTAGTAAGGTTCCTTTCATAGTGAGAATGCAAAATGGAATAGTCGGGGAACGTCCTATTCCATTTGGGGTGGTAAACAAGGAGGAAAAAGAACAATCCAACCTTGAACAGCAAACTGCCCAGAATTGGCAGCCTAAATATATAGCTATTTTCTGCGAACTAATTTTTGATATTCGTGGAATAATTATGAACCGTACTGGCTAGCTGGTGGGGTCATCCAGGCGGTTCTGCAGGTCCAAAAGCTGGGCTTGCAGGCCCGGCAAATGCGGGCACAAGCGGCTCAGCCGGCGCAGAGTCCGTAGGGCTCCGTGGTCGTCGCCGATGAGGCGCTGAATGGTGGCCTTGCCCGACAGCGCCCCGAAGTGCCGGGGCTCGCGGCGCAGCGTCTGGCTGATGTCAAGCAGCGAGGCGCGGTACTCGCCGCGCAGGTAATAAGCCGTTGCGCGCTTGTTCCAGCCTTCCGGAAAGGCCGGATTGTGGTCGACAATCCAGGTAAAATCGATGATGGCCCGGGCGTAGTCCTCGGCGGCTATGGCGCGCATGCCGCTCTCCATGCACTTGTTGAGGGCCACGTCGTCGGTTTCCAGCCACAGCTGCCAGATGCCCTGCTGCAACGCCTCGATTTCGAGCGGGGCAGTAGCCGTGCGCAAGCGCTGAAACAGCTCATCGAGTTGGTGCAGACGGTCGGGCATGGAGGTCGGGGAGCCAGTATCGATGGGGCACGAACCAGCGCGCTGGTGGAGCGGCGGCTGTGGTCAGTAGTAGTACGTAGGCGGCCGGCGGGCGTTTAGCCCGGGTAGGTATTCGGGTGGGGTACTGCCCGGGGTAAACAGCGCTGCCGGGCTCAGACGAACCCGGCAGCGTTAGGCAATGAGCAGCAGCGGTAAGCTTTAAAATAAGGCAGCAGCCACCTTCCGCACGCTTTCGGCCTTGCCCATGCTGTAGTAATGGAGCACGGGTACGCCGTGGGCCATCAGCTCCCGGCTCTGGTTGATGCACCATTCGATGCCGATTTCGCGGGCCGCCGCATTGTCGGGGGCGAGGTGAATGGCGTCGACCAGCTCGTCGGGCAGGTTCAGGAAGAACGAGCGGGGCAGGGCCGTGAGCTGGGCCTTGGTGGTGATGGGCTTCAGGCCCGGGATAATGGGCACGTGGATACCGGCCGCGCGGCAGCGCTTTTCGAAGCTGAAGAACTGCTCGTTGTCGAAAAACATCTGCGTGACGATGTACTCCGCGCCGCGGTCCACCTTGTGCTTGAGGTAGCGCAAATCGGCGGCGTGGCTGGGGGCCTCGAAGTGCTTTTCGGGGTAGCCGGCCGTACCGATGCAGAAGTTGGTAGCCCAGGTGTCGTCCTGCTCCTCATCGAGATAGGCGCCCTTGTTAAGGTCGGCCACCTGCCCGATCAGGTCGCAGGCGTAGGCGTGGCCATCGGGCTCTGGCACGAAGCGGCCTTCCGACTTGATCGGGTCGCCTCGCAGGGCCAGCACGTTGTCGATGCCGAGGAAATGCAGGTCGATGAGGGCGTTTTCGGTTTCTTCCTTGGTGAAGCCCCCGCAAATCAGGTGGGGCACGGTGTCCACGTCGAAGCGGTTCTTGATGGCGGCGCAGATGCCGACGGTGCCGGGGCGGCGGCGCACGGTTTTCTTTTCCAGCAGGCCGTTGGGGTGCTGCCGGTACACGTACTCCTCGCGGTGGTAGGTCACGTCGATAAACGGCGGCTTGAACTCCATCAGCGGCTCGATGTTCGAAAACAGCGTCTGAATGTTCTCGCCCTTCTTGGGCGGCAGCACTTCAAAGGAAAACAGCGTCTTGCCGGCGGCGCGGGCCAGGTGCTCGGTTACTTTCATGGGGTGCGCATGCCAATCAGGCAGCGTGTGGTGGCTCAGGAGGAACCAGGATGATTAGTGCGTATCGGGACAGGCGGTTAGTTCATCATGTCGAGCGCAGTCGAGAAATCTCGCTGGATAGCAACTCCCTCATTGGGTTTACTATCCACCATCAGCACGCGAGATGTCTCGACTGCGCTCGACATGACGGCCTTGATCAGCCAGGCTTATCCGGCTGTTACCGGCACTGGCTCGGCGGACGGTTCATAGTTCAGATTCGGCGACAACCACCGCTCCAGCTCCGCAAACGGCATTCCTTTGCGCCGGGCCAGGTCCTGCACCTGGTCCTGGGCTATGCGGCCCAGGCCGAAGTAGCGCGCCTCGGGGTGCGAGTAGTAGAAGCCGCTGACGGCGGCCGTGGGGTACATGGCCAGGTTTTCGGTGAGGGTGATGCCCGTTTGCTCCGGGCCGCCCAGCAGCTCGAACAACACGATTTTCTCAGTGTGGTCGGGGCAGCCGGGGTAGCCGGGGGCGGGGCGGATGCCGCGGTACTCTTCCTTGATGAGGTCTTCGTTCGTGAAGTGCTCCTGCGGCGCGTAGCCCCACAGCTCCCGGCGCACCCGCTCGTGCAGGCGCTCGGCCAGCGCTTCGGCGAGGCGGTCGGCCAGGGCCTTGGCCAGGATGCCGGAGTAGTCGTCGTGCTGGGCGTCGAATTCGGCCACCAGCTCATCCAGGCCGATGCCGGCCGTGACGGCGAAGCCGCCGAGGTAGTCGGGGCGGCCAGAATCTTTGGGGGCGAGGAAGTCGGAGAAGGCCAGGTAGGGCAGGCCAGCGGCTTTCAGGCTCTGCTGACGCAGGGTGAAGGTGTGGGCCTGCACCTGCTGGCGCGAATCATCGGCGTAGATTTCGATGGTGTCGGAATCGACCGTATTAGCCGGCCAGAAGCCCACCGTGGCGCGGGCCGTCAGCAGCTTCTCGTCGATGATGCGCTTGAGCAGGGCCTGACCATCCTCGAACAGCTTGCGGGCGGCTTCGCCGTAGGTCGCGTCGTCAAGGATGCGCGGGTAGCGTCCTTTCAGCTCCCATGCGTGGAAAAAGGGCGTCCAGTCGATGTAGGGCAGCAGCTCGGTGAGCGGGTAGTCCTCGAACACGCGGGCACCGAGAAACGAAGGCTTCACGATGTCGGCGGCGGCCCAGTCGGCCTGGAATTTCTGCCGGCGCGCTTCTTCGATGGGTACGTAGTCCTTGTTGCGCTGGCGGCCGGCGTGGTCGTCGCGCAGCTGCAGGTACTCCTGGGCTACGTCGTTGGCGAAGGCGTCGCGGCCCAGCCCCAGCAGCTGCGAGGCCACCGGCACGGCCCGCGAGGCGTCGTTGACGTGAATCACCGGGCCCTTGTAAGCCGGCGCGATGCGCACGGCCGTGTGCAGGCGCGAGGTGGTGGCCCCACCGATGAGCAGGGGCACCCGCAGCTTCCGCTTTTCCAAGGCCTGCGCCACGTACACCATCTCGTCGAGCGAGGGCGTGATGAGCCCGCTCAGGCCCACGATGTCGGCCTGCTGCCGCTCGGCTTCCTCCACAATCTTTTCCAGCGGCACCATCACGCCCAGGTCGATGACCTCGTAGTTGTTGCAGGCCAGCACCACGCCCACGATGTTCTTGCCGATGTCGTGCACGTCGCCCTTCACGGTAGCTAGTAGCACCTTGCCGGCCGTCTGGCGGGCTTGGGTGCCGCCGGCGGCGGCCGCCGCGTCGCGCTCGGCCTGCATGTAGGGCTCCAGCCAGGCTACGGCCCGCTTCATCACCCGCGCCGACTTCACCACCTGCGGCAAAAACATCTTGCCCGCCCCGAACAGGTCACCGACCACCGTCATGCCGGCCATCAGCGGGCCTTCGATAACAGCCAGCGGCCGGCCCAGGCGCTTCAAGGTTTCCTCGGTGTCGGCGTCGATGTAGTCGGTGATGCCTTTCACCAAGGCGTGCTCCAGGCGCTTTTCCACCGGCCAGGTGCGCCAGGTTTCGGTTTCCACGGCTTTGGCGGCCGCCGTGCCCTTGGTCAGGCTCAGCAATTCGCCCAGCTGCACCAGCTGTTCGGTGGCGTCGTCGCGGCGGTCGAAGAGCACGTCTTCCACGGCTTCGAGCAGGGGCTTGGGCACCTCGTCATACACGGCCAGCTGGCTGGGGTTGACGATGCCCATGTCGAGCCCGGCCTGGATGGCGTGGTAGAGGAAGGCCGCGTGCATGGCTTCGCGCACCACGTCCTGCCCCCGGAAGGCAAAGCTGATGTTCGACACGCCGCCGCTGGTGAGGGCGCCGGGCAAATGCTGCTTGATCCAGCGCACGGCCTCGATGAAGTCGATGGCGTAGCGGCGGTGCTCCTCGATACCGGTGCCGACGGTCAGGATATTCGGGTCGAAGATGATGTCCTCGGCCGGCAGGCCCACTTCCTCGGTGAGGATGCGGTAGGCGCGCTGGCAGATGTCGATGCGGCGCTGGTAGCTGTCGGCCTGGCCCTGCTCGTCGAAGGCCATGACGATAACCGACGCCCCGTAGGCTCGCACCAGCCGGGCGTGGTGCCGGAACACGTCCTCGCCCTCTTTCAGCGAAATCGAGTTGACGATGCTCTTGCCCTGGGTGCACTTCAGGCCGGCTTCGAGCACCTCCCACTTCGAGGAGTCAATCATGATGGGCAGCCGGGCCACGTCGGGCTCCGAAGCCAGCAGGTTGAGGAAGTTGGTCATGGCCTCCACCGAGTCGAGCAGGCCTTCGTCCATGTTCACGTCGAGCACCTGGGCACCGCCTTCCACCTGAGCGCGGGCCACGGCCACGGCCTCATCGAACTGCCCCGCCCGAATCAGGCGGGCAAAGGCGCGGGAGCCGGTCACGTTGCACCGCTCGCCCACGTTCACGAACAGGCTTTCGGGGTAGATATTCAGCGGCTCCAGCCCGCTCAGGCGCGTGGCGCGGGGCCGCACCGGCAGCTGGCGCGGCGCGTAGCGGGCCGAGACTTTGGTTGCCTCGGCAATGTGCTGGGGCGTGGTGCCGCAGCAGCCGCCCACGATGTTCACCAGCCCTTCCTGCAGGTATTCTTCCAGCACCGCCGCAAATTCCTGGGCCGATTCATCGTAGCCACCGAAGGCGTTGGGCAAGCCAGCGTTGGGGTAAGCCGACACGTAGCAGTCGGCCAAGCGGCTCAGCTCCTGCAGGTACACCTTCAGCTGCTTGGCCCCGAGGGCGCAGTTCAAGCCGATGCTCAGGATGGGCAAGTGGCGCATGGAGTTCCAGAACGCCTCCACCGTCTGGCCCGACAAGGTGCGGCCCGAGGCGTCGGTGATGGTGCCCGAAATCATGATGGGCACCACCCGCCCGCCTTCGTCAAAAAAGCGCTGGGCCGCGAACAGGGCTGCTTTGGCGTTGAGCGTGTCGAAGATGGTTTCGATCAGCAGCGCGTCGGAGCCGCCGTCGATGAGGCCGCGCACCTGCTCGTGGTAGGCCTCGGCCAGCTCATCGAAGGTGATGGCGCGGAAGCCGGGGCGGTTTACGTCGGGCGAGAGCGAGGCAGTGCGGTTGGTGGGCCCGATGGCGCCGGCCACGAAGCGGGGGCGCTCGGGCGTGCTGTACTCATCGGCGGCGGAGCGGGCCAGGCGGGCGGCCTCGTAGTTCAGTTCGTACACGATATGCTCCAGCCCGTAGTCGGCCTGGGCCACGGTGGTGCCCGAGAAGGTGTTGGTTTCGACGATGTCCGCGCCCGCGGCGAAGTACTCAGCGTGAATGCCGCGCACCACGTCGGGGCGCGTCAGACAGAGCAGGTCGTTGTTGCCGCGCAGGGGGGTGGGGTGACCGGCAAACCGCTCCCCGCGGAAGTCTTCCTCGGTGAGCTGGTGGCGCTGAATCATAGTGCCCATGGCGCCGTCGAGCACGAGCACGCGCTGGCGGAGCAGGTCGGCGAGGGGAGAGGCGGGAAGGCTTGGCATAGCTGCTTTCTGGATCTTGGAGGTGCGCTTGGCGCTATCCAGAAAGCCCCGGCCACTTCGGAAAGTGCCGGTTCCGCTCATCTTTTCCGAACGCGCGGCTGCGCCTCGGATGGGAGTTAGCACCTCTGCCGCAGTGGCTGGTTGCTAAGACGTCACAGGGCCCAGTCCCTCGGTCTTTCTGGATAAGCTACAGCGAAGATACTACGCAATAATGGGAATGCCAAGCAGGCCCCGCAGCCCGCGCCGGTACTTTGCTTGGGGTTCAAAAACAGCGCCGCCCGCGCCATTGCCGGCCATATCCCCGGCTTCAACTGACCATCTTTCCGGCGGCCACGGGCGTTCAATCAACGGGTACTGCTTTCGGATGCAGCCATCAGGCGGAGCCCCGGTGAGGTTGGTAGGGGCGTGGCCAGGCGTTGGTAGACTGGCACGGGGCGCTGGTTGATTAAGCACGCAAAACGAGTTAGTCAGCGTTATCTTTTCCTTATGAAACGCCTCGCACTACTACTCTTACTCGGCCTGGCGACGGGCGCACAGGCCCAAACCTCGGCGCTGCCTACCGGCGACGGGCTGCAGGCGGCCTACTACAACGGCATCAACTTCGATAAGCTGGTGCTGCGCCGCCGCGACGCGGCCATCGACTTCGACTGGAAAAAAGAGCCGCCTGTGGATGGCTTGGGCTCCGAGTTCTTCTCGGTGCGCTGGGAGGGGTTTATTCTCGCGCCAGTCACCGGCGAATATGAGTTTTCGACGGTAATGGACGACGGCCTGCGCGTGTGGCTGGGCGGCAAGCGCATCATCAACGCCTGGCGCGAGCAGGACCACGTGCCCGGCGAAGCGCACCTGCGGCTGGAGGCTGGGCGGTATTACCGCTTGCGCGTCGAGTATTTTCAGACCATCCGGGACACCCGCGCCCTGCTGCGCTGGCGCCTGCCCAATGCCTCCGCGCCTGAGCCGGTAAGCGGCGCATATTTCTTTGCCGCCCTGCCCGCATCGGCCAGGCCCATTGCGCCGCCCGCGCCCAAGGCGGCGCCCGTAGCTGCGCGCCCGCAGCCCCTACCGGCCGAGCGAGTGGCGGCGCGGCCCGCGGCGGTGAAGGCCCCGGCGCGCAAGCCCGCCCCGCCGCGGCCCCGCCCGGTGCAGCGCGCCGTGGTTCCGGCGGCCGCGCCGGGCCGCGTGCCCACGCCGCCGGTGGCCCAGGTAGCCGTGCCCACCGACTCGCTACCCGACCTGGCGGCGCTGGTCAAAGGCGAGGCGGTAGCGCTGCGTAACCTGTACTTTGAGCAAGGGAAGGCGCGCCTGCTGCCTTCCTCGCAACCCGAGCTCAACCGGCTGGTGCGGGTGCTGCAGGCGCAGGCGGCGCTGCGTTTCGAAATAGCGGGCCACACCGACAACGTGGGCGACGCCGCACTAAACCAGCAGCTCTCCGAGCAGCGCGCCCGGGTGGTGCGCGCCTACCTGGTCCAGCGCGGCATCGACTCGCTGCGGCTGACGGCCGTGGGCTACGGCGGCGCCCGCCCCGTGGCCGACAACCGCGACCCGCGGCTGCGTCCGCGCAACCGGCGCGTAGAGCTGGTGGCGCGGTAGCGGGCGTAAGTTGGGGCGTTGTGGTTCCCCGCAGGATACCGGCCGAAGCGCGTTCGGCCGTAACCGCGGGCTCTGGTTGACGGTTAGACTGCCATTGTGCCCGAAAGCGGGTACTGCTAACCCTTCCGAAATCCATGAGCCACCACACTCCCGTTCTGTTTTCGCCCTACAAGCTGGGCGCCATTGAGCTGCCTAACCGCCTGGTAATGGCCCCCATGACCCGCAGCCGCGCCACCGAACCCGGCAATGCACCGACGGATTCCGTCGTGCAGTACTACGTGCAGCGCGCCTCGGCCGGCCTCATCATCACCGAAGGCGCCCAGGTATCGGCGCAGGGCGTGGGCTACATCAATACGCCCGGCATCTACACCGAAGAGCAGGTAGCCGGTTGGAAGCGCGTAACCGACGCGGTGCACGCCGCCGGCGGCCGCATTTACGTGCAGCTCTGGCACGTAGGCCGCGTGTCGCACCCCTTCTTCCACAACGGCGAGCTGCCCGTCGGCCCGTCGGCCATCAAGCCGGAAGGTGCCAAGGCCTTCACCGGCCAGGGCTTTGAGGAAGTACCCACGCCGCGCGCCCTCACGCTGGAAGAAATTCCGGGCGTGGTGGAGCAATTCCGTCAGGCTGCCCGCAACGCCAAAGCCGCCGGTTTTGACGGGGCCGAAATCCACGGCGCCAATGGCTACCTGCTCGACCAGTTCATCCAAGACGGCTCGAACCAGCGCACCGACGAGTACGGCGGCTCGGTAGAAAACCGCGCCCGCTTCGTGCTGGAAGTAGTGCAGGCCGTCGTCGACGAGCTGGGTGCCGACCGCGTGGGCATCCGCCTCTCGCCGCAGGGCAGCGCCAGCATTTCCGATTCCGACCCCACGGCCACCTTCAGCTACGTCACCGAGCAGCTGAACCAGTTCAACCTGGCCTACCTGCACGTGCTCGAGCCCCTGCCCGGCCACCCCATGGCCCGCCCCGATGGCAAGCCCGCCATTGCGCCCGCCCTGCGTAAGATCTTCAACGGCACCGTCATCCTGAACGGCGGCTACACCCAGGAAACGGCCGAAGCGGCCCTCTCAGCCAACGAGGCCGACCTGATTTCCTTCGGGGTGCCCTACATTGCCAACCCCGACCTGGTGGAACGCTTCGAGCAAGGCGCCGCGCTGAACCAGCCCGATTTTGCCACTTTCTACGTGCCCGGCGACAAAGGCTACATCGACTACCCCTCGCTGGCCGAAGCCCAAACGGAAAAGGCTGCCGACTACCAGAGCAACTAAGGGCGGCTGAATAGCCCGTAGCGGCTGCTGCGCCCAGCGTGCCCAGGCCCCTGTCTTGCTGCGGCGAGGCAGGGGCTTTTTCGTTGGCGGTAGGGTGCAGGTCACCGCCCGCCCATAGCCGCCGCGGCGCGGCTTTGCGTATGCAAACTCGACCACACCCCTGACCCCGCCACCCCATGGCCGCCAAGAAACCTGCCGCTTCCAAAGCCGCCGCCCAGCCGGCCGCAAAATCGACCCGCAAAGCACCTGCCGCCAAAAGCGAAAAGCGCCCGACGGCGGCTGAGATGAAGCAGCACGCCGAAAAACTGCCTTACCCGGCCCGGCAGGCCGATATGAAGCTGCAACCGGCCTCGGACCTGGCTGGCTACCAGCCCGCCGGCAAGCTCAAAGGCAAAATTGCCCTCGTTACTGGGGCCGACTCAGGCATCGGGCGGGCGGTGGCCGTGGCCTTTGCCATGGAAGGCGCCGACGTAGCCGTGCTCTACAACGAAAACGACGTGGACGCGCAGGAAACGCAACGGTTGGTGGAAGGGCAAAAGCGCCGCTGCCTGCTGCTGAAGCTGGACGTGCGCGACCCGGAGCAGTGCAAGCAGGCCGTGCGCCGCACCCGTAAGGAGCTGGGCGGGCTGAACATCCTCGTCAACAACGCCGCCTTTCAGATGGCGCAGGAGAAGTTTGAGGATATTTCGGAGGAGCAAATCCGCCGCACCTTCGACACCAACATCCTCGGCTACATCTGGATGGCGCAGGCCGCCATTCCGCACCTGCAGAAGGGCGACAGTATCATCTGCACCGGCAGCATCGTGGGCCTGACGGGTATTCCGCTGCTAGTGGATTATGCCTGCACCAAGTCGGCCATTCATGCCTTGGTGAAAAGCCTGGCGCAGTACCTGGGCGAGCGGGGCATCCGCGTCAACTGCGTGGTGCCGGGCCCGGTCTGGACGCCCAACATTCCCGGCACCATGCCGCTGGAGGAAATCGAGAAGTTTGGCCATGAAGTAGCCCTGAAACGCCCCGGCCAACCCGAAGAGCTGGCTCCGGCCTACGTGCTGCTGGCCTCGCAGGACGGCTCCTTCATGACCGGCTCGCTGGTGCACGTAACGGGCGGCAAGCTCAGCAGCGACCAGTAGGGGGCCGGCCTGGATACGGCCGCAGCCGGCACCTGACCACCCCAGCACAACCTTTCGCCGAGTCAGGTAGTTAGCTCATCATAACTCGGCTACGCCGCGGCTTCGCGCCGCCTCGATTACCCGCCGACCACACCCGGCTTATTTTACCATTATGCCCGCCGCACCTCAGTATCCCGCCGGCACGGTGCGGGCCTTGCTCGCCACCCCGCACGTGAGCGAGCCGACCCGTGCCGCCCTGGAAGCGCGCCTCATGGCGCCCCCGTACACGCCGCAATTCTTCGACGCCGACACCTACGCCCTGCTGCAGGCCGTGTGCCGCCGCCTGCTGCCCCAGCCCGACCGCCCAACCGATGCCATTGAGCTGGCCGCGGGCATCGACGAGCGGCTGCTGACCGGCCGCGCCGACGGTTGGCGTTACGACGTGCTGCCGCCCGACCGCGAAGCTTACCGGCTTGGGCTGGGCGGCATTCAGCAAGTGGCGCAGGCGCAGTTTCAGCGCGACTTTCTCCGCCTGACGGAGGAAGAACAGGACGCCGTACTCACGGCCGTGCAGAGCGGCAATCCGCCCGGCGACGTCTGGCTGAAGGTGGATGCCGGCCGCTTTTTCGAAGAGTTGCTGGCCGAGGCCACCATTCTGTATTACTGCCACCCACTGGCCCAGGAAGAAATCGGTTACGTGGGTTCTGCCGACTTACCCGCGTGGACGCGCATCGGGCTGAACGAGCGGGAAGACCGAGAGCCGGAAGCGGTGGAATAGCGAGGTGGTGAAATGGTGAGCTGACGTTACTCCATTTCGCCGTCCGCCGCTCACTATTTCACCATGTCACCATATCACCTACCACACCGTGCCCGACGAAGAAGAGTTATTAGAAGAAAGCGTAGTCAGCCCCGTGCAGCCCGAAATCCAGGACCCGCTGCTGCGCGAGCTGCTGCAGAAGGAGCCCGCTGCTGGCAAAATCACCGCGCCCCAGCCCGACAAGCTGCCCGAGCCTGCCGACGAAGTGGACTGCGTCGTCATCGGTACCGGGGCGGGCGGAGCGCCGCTGCTGGCGCGCCTAGCTATGGCGGGCTTGCGCGTGGTGGCCTTAGAAGCCGGCCCGCGCCACGAGCCCCGTCGCGACTTTGCCACCGATGAGCAGGCCCAGGCGTTTCTCTTTTGGAACGACGAGCGGCTATCGGCCGGCCGCGACCCGCTGTCCTTCGGCAACAACAACTCCGGCACCGGCGTGGGCGGCAGCACCCTACACTACACCGCCTACACCCCGCGCGTGCAGCCCGACGACCTGCGCCTGCGCACCGAGTTCGGCGTGAGCCAGGACTGGCCGTTGAGCTACGACGACCTCGCCCCGTACTACGACGAGCTGGAGTGGCTGCTGGGGGTGTCGGGCCCCTCGCCGTACCCGTGGGGGCCGGCGCGCCAACGCGGGTACCCGCTGCCGCCGCTGCCGCTCAACGGGGCCGCGCAGCTCATGCAGCGGGCCTGCGAAAAGCTGGGCATCCGCACCTCGCCGGCGGCCAACGCGGCCTTGTCGGCGCGCTACTACCAGGAGGGCATTGGCTGGCGCGAGGCGTGCACCAACCGTGGCTTCTGCCAGGCCGGCTGCTCCAACGGCGCCAAGGCCAGCATGGACGTCACCTTCATCCCGCTGGCCGAGGCCCACGGTGCTGAAGTGCGCGCCGAGTGCTTCGTGACGGAAATTGAGCGCGACGCCCAGGGCCGCGTGACGGGCGTGGTGTACCAGCAGCACGGCGAAGAGCACCGCCAAAAGTGCCGCACACTCTTCCTCTGCGCTGGCGCCGTGGAGACGCCACGCTTGCTGTTGCTCAACGAATTGGCCCTGAGCAGCGGGCACGTCGGCCGCAACCTCATGGCCCACCCCGGCCTGCAGCTCTGGGGCACCTTCGACGAGGTGGTGCGGCCCAACAAAGGCATTCCGGGCGGGCTGATTTCGGAGGACACCCACCGGCCTCGGGACGCGGATTTTGCCGGTGGCTACCTGCTGCAGAGCATCGGCGTGATGCCCGTGACCTTTGCCAGCCAGGTGGCGCGGGGCCGTGGCCTGTGGGGCCAAGCCCTGCGCGACTACCTGCGGCAGTACAACCACGTGGCCGGCATCAACATCCTTGGCGACTGTTTGCCGCACGCCGATAATTTCCTGGAGCTGTCGGAGGAAAAAGACTCCCGCGGCCTGCCCAAGCCGCGCGTGTACTTCTCGTACCAGGAAAACGAGCAGCGCCTGACCGTCCACGCCGAGCGCATGATGCGCCAAATCTGGGAAGCCGCCGGCGCCCGCGACCTGTGGACGTTTCCGCGCTCGGCCCACGTCATCGGAACCTGCCGCATGGGCCTGAGCGGCGACGATGCCGTGGTGGATGCCGACGGCCGCTGCTTCGACGTGCCCAACCTCTACATCTGCGACAATTCCGTATTTCCCAGTGCCCTAAGCGTCAATCCGGCCCTGACCATCATGGCCCTGAGCCTGCGCACCGCCGACCGGTTCCTGGAAAAGAAACTGCGCCGCGACGCATAACCTGCTCGTGTCGGGTCATCCTGAGGCGCAAGCCGAAGGACCTTATCGTGCCTGAACGGCAGGCATCAGAGCTTACTACCTGACGTGAGGAGGCCCTTCGCCTGCGGCTCAGGATGACACGATAAAATACCGCCGCAACCACCACACCACCCATGCCGCAAGACTTTCTTTCCCTAATCAAGCGCAAGTTCGGCGACGGGCACTACGCCGGCGACGAGTACGGCGGGGCCGCTGGCCACGACGGCCGCGGCCTGCCCACCGGCGCGCCCGGCAACTTCATGTTTGCCACCGGCATCGAGTGCTCGTACCCCACCATTGATAACGGCCGCACGCGCCGCGACCTGCTGGCCGAAACCGACCACTACGCCCGCTACAAGGAGGACCTGGGGCTGGTGAAGGAGCTGGGCCTGAAAGTGCTACGCTATAATCTGCCCTACTACCTGATCCACAAGGGGGCCGGGCGCTACGACTGGGAGTTTGCCGACCTGGCCCTGGCCGAAATTCAGCGCCTGGGCCTCACGCCCATCCTGGATCTGATGCACTTCGGCGTGCCCGACTGGGTGGGCAACTTCCAGAACCCCGAGCTGCCGGTGCACTTTGCCGAGTACTGCGGGGCGGTGGCCCGGCGCTACCCCTGGGTGCGCTTCTACACGCCCGTCAACGAAATCTACGTGACGGCCCGCGCCTCCGCCAAGGACGGCATCTGGAACGAGCAGCTCCAGGATGACCGGGCCTTTATCACGGCCATGAAGCACGCGGCGGCGGCCAGCATCATGGGCACCCAGCAAATTGCCCAGCACCGCCCCGATTGCGTCATCGTGCAAAGCGAATCGGCCGAGTACATCCACGAGATGCGCGCCGTGCCCTCCGAGGAAATCAAGCTCATCAACCAGCTGCGCTTCCTCTCGCTGGATTTGCTCTACGCCCACCCGCTCGATTCGCGGGTGCTGATGTACTGCCTCGACAACGGCCTGACGCGGCAGGAGCTGGACTGGTTTATGGCCGGCGAGCCGCCCGGCTACCAGATCATGGGCAACGACTACTACGGCCGCAACGAGCGAATCGTGAAGCCCGACGGCAACTGGTGCTCGGCCGAGGACGTGCTGGGCTGGTACACCATGACGCGCCAGTACTACGAGCGGTACCGCAAGCCCGTGATGCACACCGAAACCAACACCTTCAACAAGCAGGACGCCGAGTGCTGGCTCTGGAAGCAGTGGGTCAACGTGATGCGCATCCGGCAAGACGGTGTGCCCGTCGTCGGCTTCACGTGGTATTCGCTGCTCGATCAGCTCGATTGGGACATCAGCCTGGCCGAAAAGCGCATGTCCGTCAACGCCTGCGGCCTCTACGACCTCGACCGGAAAATCAGGGCTGTGGGCGAGAGCTACAAGATGATGATCCGCGAGTTTGGGCAGATTACCATGGTGCCCCACGGCGAGCTGTTCGAAATAACGCCCCGCCCGGCCGCGCTGAAAGTAGACGTGTAAGTCAGCTACCCAGGTGTTATTGAGCAAAAAAGCCCGGCTCCTCGCGGAGTCGGGCTTTTTGTTGGCAACCCGGGCGGGCCAGCCGCCGGGCGAGTAAGCTGGCTTACTTGGTCAGCGAGAGCTGACGCACCGTGAACTCGTTGCCGGCCTGCACTTTCACCGTGTAGATGCCCGCGGCCAGGTGCGAGAGGTTCAGCTGGTTTTCGAAGTTGTTGCGCAGCTCGGCCGTGTGCACCGTCTGGCCCAGGGCGTTGATAACGCGCACCTGCAGGGCGCCCTGTACATGGGCGGCGCGCACATCCAGCGCTACTTGGCCGTTGCTCGGGTTCGGGAACAGGGTAATGGCGTTGCTCAGTTCGGCGCTGCGCGTAGCCGTCACCACGGCCAGCCCAACTTCAATGGCCAGGCGGGTTTTGAGCGTGGTGGTGTTCACGTCGGCCCAGGCACCCGTGGTCGGCGACTGGAAGAAGAACACGCCGGAGCGCAGCGGGTCTTCCACTTGGTAGCCGATGCCCACGTTGCCGGCCACTTCGCGCAGACCGATGTAGAACGGCCCGTTCACCGTCACGTTGCCCGGTACCGGAACGGTAACGATGCCAGCGGCCGTCGGCCGGTTTTGCGTGGGCGAGGAGTAGATTACCGTGCCCGGCGCCCCCGTGCTGGTGGCGTTCAGCACCACCACTTGGTAGGTGGAAGTGGTGGTAGCGTTGGCCGGGAAGTTCAGGCGCACTTCACTGACGCGCGTGTTCTGCGGCACCGAGTATTTCACGGCCAGGATGCCGTTCGGGGTAGTGCTCGATACGCCCACGCCCGTCGCGTTGAGCGGGCTGGCGTCGTCGTAGTAGCTCAGCTGGGCCGGGGTAACAGCCTGCGAGTAAGTGCCGGTGTTGTTGGCGGCGTCGTCATCGGCGGGCAGCGTTACGCTGATGGCGTTGGTGCCCGACGTAGCCGTGACGGGGTAGGTGGCAAACGTCACGACGGTGGAAGCACCCGGGGCCAGCGAAGCAATGGTTTGCTGGTTCGTGAAGGTGGTAGCGCCCGTCACGTTCAGCGTCACGGTGCGGTTGGTGATGGCCGTGGAGCCGCCGTTGCGCACTACTGCCTGCACCGTTACGGGCGAGGCCAGCGGCGATACTTTGCCCGTGGTGTACACGGCTGCTACGGCCGCGTCGTTGGGCGGCAGGGTGGTGATGCAAAGCGTGAATGCGCCGCCCACGGGTGTGGTGAGGTCCGTGTAGCCGTAGTAGCGCACGTAGTAGACGTTGCCAATGGTCAGGCCGGTCAGGGCCAGCGTTTCGGCCCCGCTCGCGGTGGCATCTACGCAGTTCAGGGCCGTGAGCGAGCCGCAAGCGCCGCTGAAGGCCTGCACTACCCCGTCGAGGGTGGTGCTGCTGGCCGTGACGATGTGCGCCGTGGACGTGGCCGTGAACTTATACCACACGTCGCCGGCCGCGCCGGACGTCGAGCCCGAGCAGGCGCTGGGGGCCTGGCTCTGCGTGGCGCCGGTGGTGGTGCCGTTAGTTGTAGTGGCGCAGGTGGAGGTAGCGCTCGGCGTCAGGGTAATAGCGCCGGCGCAGTCGTCGTTGGCCAGGGTCGTCAGAAACGAAACCGAGGTAAGCTGCGAGGTCGTGCTGCCCACGCAGTTCGCCACGATGTTGACGGTGTAGGCCGTGCCCGGCGTCAGGCCCGTCAGGGTGATGGGCGAGTTGATCGGCGACGGCGTCACCGTGGTAACGTTGGCGGGCGTCGCCGTGGGGAAGTAGGTGACGTTGTAGGTAGTATTGCCCGCGCCGGGCGTAAAGGTCACCTGGGCGCCGGTGGGGGTCAGGCCGGATACGGCCAGGTCCGTGGCAGCCGGGCAGGTTGAGGTGAGCCCCGTCAGCTGAATGTTCGGGCGGGCGGCGCTCAGCGTGCCGTTACCGCTGGGCGCGGTGTTGTCGGCGCTCCAGTACTGGGCCTGCGCGGTGGTGGTGGCGATGCTGCGGAATGCTTTGCCGGTGCTGGTTTCGTTGCCGCCGCCGCCGGCATTAGTTTCCACAATGACCTCCAGGTTGCTGGTGCCGTTGTAGGCGAAGGAAGTCGCCAGCGGAATGGTAACCCAGGTATTGGCGGTGAAAGACGTCGCCGGGATGGTGCCGTCGTACACCAGCGTAGCCCCCGTTTCTTCCGCGGCTACCGTGGTGGCCGCCGCAAAGCTACTGTTGCTGACGGCCTTCAGGTACACCTTAGTAGGCGCGGCGCCGGGCGTGCCCACCGCGTTGAGGTAGAAGCCCACAGCCGTGATGGTGCCGCTGCTGCCGATTTCGGCCGGCGTGTAGATCAGGGCGCTGCGCTCGAAGCCAAACCAGGTGGCTAGGGGGCGGCGCTGAACGCCGACGTTGGGGTTGCCGGCCGGCACCGTAAGCTGAGCCATAGCCGCCGGGGCTAGCAGCAGAGCCGAGGCCAAGGTCAGCAGCCGCAGCCGCAAGCTACTCTTGGCGAAAGGAGGGGAGTAGAGTTTTTCGCTCATACAGCGGAGTTAGGGGTGGTGGAAGGAAAGTTGCAACGTAACCGGTTCAGCCGGTGCGCCTAATGTAGCACTCCTGCTTAGAAAACCAGCGAAGGATTTTGTACGATGCGTCTTAAGTAAGCTGGCAGAGCACCCGGGGCTGGTGCGGCCGCCACGCAAAAAAGCCGGCCCCAAGGGAGCCGGCTTTTTCCAGTGCAATGAGTTTTCTTTAACTAAAATGTTTCCCCCAACACTACACTGTAGCTGCGGCCGGGGCGTGGTGCGCCGGCATGGTGATGTTCACGTTCAGGCCCTGCGCAATGGCCATACCCAGCCCGATGTCGGCGCGGAACCAGTGGCAGAGCTGGCGCTGCAGAATCTCTTCGCGCTTGGGGCCCGTCACGCCGCTCATCGCGCCTACGATGTTCTCGATGGTGTTGCGCTGGGCTTCAGGCGTCATCAGGCGGAATAGGTTGCCCGGCTGCGAGTAGTGGTCGTTTTCGCCGGGGGCGTTGCGGTCGTAGCGGTCGGCCAGGCCGTGCAGCTCCTCGGCCGGCTCGCCCACCGAGTGGTCTTCCTGCGGCCCGTCGAAGGAGTTCGGGAAGTAGTTAGGGCCGGCGCCGCCGTTGTCGCCCAGGGCCATTTGGCCGTCGCGCTGGTAGTTGCTGAAGCCGTAGGGGCAGCGGTTCACGGGCAGGTGCTCGTAGTTGGTGCCCAGGCGGTAGCGCTGCGCATCGGGGTAGCCTAGCAGACGACCCTGCAGCATTTTATCGGGCGAGTAGCCGATGCCGTCCACCACGTGGGCCGGGGCGAAGGCGGCCTGCTCCACGTGAGCGTGGTAGTTCACCGGGTTTTCGTTCAGCTCCAGCACCCCCAGTTCGTGCAGCGGGTAGTCGGCGTGGGGCCACACCTTGGTCAGGTCGAAGGGATTGATGCGGTACGTCGCCGCGTCGGCCTGGGGCATGATCTGCACCTTCAGCGTCCAGCGCGGGAAGTCGCCTTTCTCAATGGCCTCCACTAAGTCGCGCTGCGCAAAATCCGGGTCGATGCCCTTCATCGCCGTGGCTTCCTCGGCGGAGAAGTTCTTGATGCCCTGCTGGGTGATGAAGTGGAATTTAACGTAGAACCGCTCGTTGTCCTTATTGATAAAGGAGAAGGTGTGCGAGCCGAAGCCGTGCATGTGGCGGTAGCCGTAGGGCGTGCCGCGGTCCGACATCAGAATGAGCACCTGGTGCAGCGACTCCGGGTTCAGCGACCAGAAGTCCCACATGGCCGTGGCCGATTTGCAGTTGGTGAACGGGTCACGCTTCTGGGTGTGGATGAAGTCGGGAAACTTCACTGGGTCTTTCACAAAGAACACGGGCGTGTTGTTGCCCACCAGGTCCCAGTTACCTTCCTCGGTGTAAAACTTCACCGCGAAACCGCGCGGGTCGCGCTCCGTGTCGGCCGAGCCTTTTTCACCGCCCACGGTGCTGAAGCGCAGGAATACACGCGTCTGCTTGCCTACCTCCGAAAACACCTTGGCGCGGGTGTACTGCGTCAGGTCCTGTGTCACGGTAAAGGTGCCGTACGCGCCCGAGCCTTTGGCGTGCACCACGCGCTCCGGAATCCGCTCCCGGTTGAAATGAGCCAGCTTCTCGTGCAGCAGGTAATCCTGCAGCAGCACCGGGCCGCGCGGGCCGGCGGTTTGCGAGTTTTGGTTGTCCCAGATGGGACGCCCAGCGGCGGTAGTCAGTCGGTTCGGATTCTGGTTCTCAGCCATCGGTAGCAGCAGTTGATTCTGTTGTTGAGGTGCTGCAAAGGTGCCCGGAAAGGTATTATCAAGAAAATCGATAATTTTTATTCGTGTATAGTTTTTGTTGATGGTTAGCTTTGCCTGTCATTTCAGAGTGAATCGAAGGATGACAGATACCCTGTAAGATTTCCCGCGCCATGACCCTGCAGCAACTGGAATACCTGGTTAGCCTCGAGACGCACCGGCAGTTCGTGCTGGCCGCCGACAAGTGCTTTGTTACCCAGCCCACACTCAGTATGCAGGTGCAGAAGCTCGAAGACGAGCTTGGCGTGCTGCTGTTTCACCGCACCAAAGGCGGCATCGAGCCGACGCCGGTGGGCGCGAAGGTGGTGCAGCAGGCCCGCGAGGTGCTGCGCGCCGTAAAACAGCTGCGCGAGGCCGTGCAAATGGAAAAAGGCGAACTGGTGGGCGAGCTGCGCCTCGGCATCATTCCCACCCTGGCGCCTTACTTGGTGCCGCTGTTCTTGCTGGAACTGGTGGAGCAGCACCCGCAGTTGCGCGTGCAGGTGGAGGAGCTCCAAACCGAGCACATCGTGCAGCGGCTGAAAGATAACCGCCTTGACGTGGGCCTGCTCGTGACGCCGCTCGACGACCGCGCCCTGCAGGAAATACCGCTGCTGGAAGAGCCCTTTCTGGCTTACGTCGCCGAAGGCCACCCGCTCTACCAGCGCCCGGACATCCAGCCCGAGGACCTGCAGGACCATGAAATGTGGCTGCTGCAGCAGGGCCATTGCTTCCGCCACCAGGTGCTCAACATCTGCACGCCGCGCCCGGCCGCCGATCCGCGTCCGTTTACCTACGAAAGCGGCTCCATCGAAACGCTCAAGCACCTGGTGCGCCAAAACCGCGGCTACACGCTGGTGCCTGAGCTGTCGGTGCTCGATGAAATCGACCACAACCCCATGATCAAGCGCTTTGCCGCGCCCGAGCCGGTGCGCGAAGTCAGCTTGGTGGTGCACCACAGCTTCGTGCGCCGGCCGCTGCTCACCACCCTGCGCGACACGGTGCTGCGCCGCACGCCCGAGCGCCTGCACGCCCGCGGCGCGGGGAAGAAGATTCGGTGGAAATAGCAGCGCCCGTCGCGGAAAGGCAACGGGCGCTGTGGGTAGGCTGAAGGCGGCTTACACCAGCACGGCGCCACCATCGACCACAATGGTCTGGCCGGTGCTAAACCGCTCGCGCAGCAGGTACAGGTAGGTCTGAGCCACGTCAGCGGCCTCGCCCACGCGGCCCACCGGCAGGCGCTGGCCGGTTTGGGCGTAGAGGGCTTCACGTTCAGCCGCCGGCAAGGGGGCCCACAAATCGGTCTTGACCACGCCCGGCGCCACGGCATTGACGCGAATCGGGGCCAATTCCACGGCCAGGGCCCGCGTTAGGGCATCCATGGCCCCGCAAATGCTGGCGCCCACTGCCCAGCCGCGGCCGGGTCGCAATGCGGCAATGCCACTGGTGAGAACGATGGAGCCGCCCGGACGCAGGCGCGGCACCGCGTGCCTGACGGCCGCCAGCGCCCCGAAGTAGCGCAGCTCGAAGGCGCGGCGCACCTGATCCAGGGCGGTAGCGGCCAAATCGCCGAGCTGCAGCGCGTCGCCGGCGGTAAACACGAGGTGGTCGAAGGCGCCAACCCGGGCGAACAGCTCTTGCACCCGGGCTTCATCGGTGAGGTCGGCGGCGTGTCCGGTAGCGCCGGCCGGAAGCTGGGCCACGGCCTGGGCCACCCGTTCCGGCTGGCTTGATACCACAACCACCGTTGCGCCGGCCGCCGCGGCGGCCTGGGCTGTGGCCAGCCCGATACCGGCCGTGCCGCCGAGCACCACAACGCGTTTGTCGGCCAGAAAATCGGAGGTAGCGGGCAGAGAATGAGCTTGGTCTGTCATTGGTTGGCAGTAATTGGTTTGTGCCAACAAAGGTCCGGACGGGGCATTCGGCCGCGTTTACCAAATGGTAAAAAGCGTTAGTTGGCGGTCCGGCGGATGCGGCTCAGCGACTGTTGCGTCACCCCCAGGTAAGAGGCCACGTCGCGCAGCGGGACGCGCAGGGCCACCTCGGGCTGCCGGATCAGAAACAACTGATAGCGCGTCTTGGCATCGGCCCCGAGGTAGGCGTTGCGGGTCTGGATTTTGTCGAGCAAGGCTTGCTGGATGATGCCGTTGAGTAACTCGCGCAGGTACGGCAGCTGCGCGTACAGGCGTTCCAGCCCCTGCTTGGGCAGCCCGATGACTTGCGCCGGGCAAGCGGCCTGAATGCCTTCGGTGGAGGGCGTTTCCTGCGTGAAGCTGTGCAGAATGGTACAGAACTGGTTTTCCTTCAGGAAAAAATGCGTCACTTCCACGCCTTGCTCGTTTTGCTTCACGATGCGCAGCACGCCCTCCACGACAAAGAACAACTCGCGGCAGACGCGGCCCTCCTGATGCAGGTATTCACCCGGAGCCGCGGCGCGCGGCCGCAGCTCGGTACCGATCAGGGCTTCGTCAGCAGCAGAAATGGAGCGGAACATCCGCAGGAAATTGAAGAGGGGAGCAAGCATGACCGCGCGTTCAGTGGCACTCCAAGGTACGCCGGTCCTGGTGGGCGGGGTTGGCGGCCGCCCCGGAGGTGTTCTACAGGAGCTTGCGTACCAGTGGCCAGGGCCAGCGGCCAAGCATCCGGCTTCGTAGTAGGGAAGTAGCGGGCATGGCAGTCAACGCAGCCGAATTTCCAATGCTCCTCAGGGGCGGCGGGTGTTCGTCCCGGCCAGGCCGTTTTGCGTAAGGAGCCAAACAGCTAATTTTTGCCCTGCCATGGCCGCCCCGGTTCCTACGCTCATCTTCCTGCATTACTGGGCCGGCTCGGGCCGCGAGTGGAACGAAGTCGTCAGCGCCCTTGGGCCCGATTATCAGTGCCTGACGCCCGACCTCGGTGGTTTCGGCGATGCCCCGCCGCCGGCCACGGGCTTTTCCGTGGAGGCCTACGCCAGCGAAGTGGAAGCCCTGGTAACCCGACATGAGCTAACGGATTATGTGCTCGTCGGGCACAGCATGGGCGGCAAAATTGCGCTGGCAGTAGCCACGCGCCAGCCCGTGGGCCTGCGCGGTCTGGCGCTGCTCACGCCCTCGCCGCCCACGCCCGAGCCCATGCGCGAGGAGGAGCGCCAGCTGAGCCTGCGCAGCTTCGGCGACCCAAACGCCGCCGACGAAACCTTCGAGCACATTACCGCCCGGCCCCTGCCCGACGAGGTGCGCCAGCAGGTCATTGCCGACAACCTGCGCAGCAGCAAAGCCGCCTGGGATGCTTGGCTGCTGCAAGGCAGCAAAGAGGACCTGTGCGCCCTGATGCCGCGGGTGCAGGTGCCCGTGTTTCTGCTGACCGGTACGGCCGATGCGGTATTGCCGCCCCAGGTGCACCGGCGTGAGCTGCTGCCCTGCCTGCCCGCCAGCACCACGTTTCACCTCATCGAAGGCGCCGGCCACCTGCTGCCGCTGGAAGCCCCGGGCGAAGTAGCCCCTGCGCTGCGCCAATTCCTGGGCGAGCTGCAGGCCGTAGCGGCCTAACTAAGCTCGTGCGCGTTACGTTGTAGCGGATGCCGCTCCTTCCCGTATGTCCTTCGTTTCCTCCCTTGCCGGGGCGTGGCGGCGCCATTGGCCGCATTACCTGACCGAAGCCGCCGGCCTCGCCTTTTTTGTGAGTTGCGCCAGCTGCTTTACCGTGCTGCTCGAACACCCGGCTTCGCCCGTGCGCCAGAGCCTGGCCGCCGACGAGCTGCTGCGCCGCGTCATTATGGCCGGGCTGATGGGGCTGGTCATCGTCGTTATTATCTACAGCCCGTGGGGCCAACGTTCCGGAGCCCACATCAACCCCGCCGTGACGGCCGCCTTCTGGCACCTAGGCAAGGTGCGCACCGCCGATGCCGTGTGGTACGTACTCTTTCAGCTGCTGGGCGGCCTGCTGGCGGCGCAGCTGATGAAGCACGTGGTGCTGGCGCCCTGGTACGGCCACCCCGCCGTCAACTACGTGCTGACGCAACCCCCGCCCGGCCCCAACGGCTGGTGGCTGGCCTGGCTGGCCGAGTTCAGCATCACCTTCGTGCTGATGGGCACCACCCTGCTGATGCTGCATTCGGCCCGGCTCAAGCGTTGGACGGGCTGGGTGACGGGCGTGCTGCTGGCGGCGTATATCATCTTCGAGACACCGTATTCGGGCATGAGCCTGAACCCCGCCCGCTCCCTGGCCTCGGCCGTAGCGGCGGGTCAGTTTCACGGCTACTGGATCTACCTGACGGCGCCCGTAGCCGCCACCTGGCTGGCCACCGCGCTGTTTCGGCGCTTCTACCACGATCATTCCATGGTATGCGCCATTCTGGCCGGCTGCGACCCGTCGCCGCGCAGCCCCCACGCCGACCTCACCGAGCCGCCGCTGTACCCCGACCCGCAGGCGACGGAAAAATAAGGGGCCTAGGCGACGCCCAAAAGCGTAGTTTGGCCCCAAACTACTTTTCCTCCCTGCTTTATGGCTTTTGTCAACCTCACTCTTTTGCCCACCGAGGGTACCCACGATGCCCATAACATCACCACGGCAAACGGCCTGTACGATGTCGTTACGGCCAACGGCGTCAGCTGCGTACGCCTGCGTACTTGGGCTGAGGGCCGCCCAACCACCGGCGCCGCTACGCAAACGGTGCATCTGACGGCTGACCAGTTGCGGCAGATGCTGCACGCTGCGGAAAACGTAGCGTAGCCGGAATCAGTAAAAAGGTGAAGTTGCCGGTACCGGCAGCTTCACCTTACTGCCCCCTCACTATGTGCGGCCGCTACACCGTCATCACGCCCGGACCTTCCCTTGAGCAGCGCTTCGACGCCTCCTTCTCCGACGCCGCGCCCACGGCCAATTACAACGTGGCTCCCTCGCAGCGCATGCCCATCATCACCAACCTGGCCCCGCACGACATTCAGGCCGTGCAGTGGGGGCTGATTCCGGCCTGGGTGAAGGACCTCAAGCAGGCCCCCAAGCCCATCAACGCCCGGGCCGAAACCCTGCCCGAAAAGCCGTCGTTTCGGCAGCTGCTGCAGCGCCGGCGCTGCCTGGTGCTGGCCGACAGCTTCTACGAGTGGCAGCAAACCGCGCGCGGCAAGATTCCGCACCGCATCCTGCGTGAGGACGAGCAGCCTTTCGCCTTTGCCGGCCTCTGGGACGAATGGGCCGACCGCAGCACCGGCGAGGTTATTCCCACCTACACCATCATCACCACCGACCCCAACGAGCTGATGGCCCGCCTGCACAACCGCATGCCCGTCATCCTGCCCGACCGCGCCGCCGAGCTGGCCTGGTTGTCCGAAGACGCAACGGCCGCCGAGCACCAGGCGCTGCTGCGCCCGCTGCCCGACGGCCTGCTCCGGGAATATGCCGTGACCACCCTGGTCAACTCGCCGGCTCACAACGACCCTTCGGTGCTGGAGCCCGCCGCGGCGGCTTAGCGGCCGAAGCCGAGAAAACCGCCTTTGTGCCGGCGGTAAGCCGCACCGCGGGTCTTCTTGCGCTTTTTGCGCTTGAATTTGTAGCCGCCACCAAAGGCGTCGTGGTCAGTTGTGGTCAGCGTGCTCGTGGTAGCTGCGCTGGCGTGGGCGCCGTACGTAGCCTCGGCCGGAGCGGTGGCCAATACGGCGAGAACGAGGGAGAAGCAAAGCGTTTTCATAGCGGTAGAAAGGTGCTGAAGTGGAGAAATCCTAGAATCTTTTGACGGTGCAAGTCTACGCCTACTTTCTGCCAGGGCAAAAAAAAGGGCCTCACATGAAGATGTGAGGCCCTTTGTGGCTCAGGAGTAGGAGGTAGTCGGCACAGGTGCAAAAACCACTTCCGAAGCTCAGCGGTTAGGTTTCGCTACCAAGGTGAAGCTGCAGATATCCCCCAAACATGCGGGGCGTTAGCGGCGTCGGCGCCAGGCGGGCCGGTTCTTCTTGCGCTTCTTTCGCTTTTTCAGCCCCTCGACGCGGTCAGCAGATGCGGCTTTAAGCGTTGGGGCCGCGGGGGCAGGAGCGGTGAAGGATTCGGCGCTGCTGTGCTCAGGGAAAACCGTGGTACCTAGCAGCAATCCGGCCAGGGCATAGTAGATCTGCTTACGCATAAAGGTAAGTTTTGGTGGTGGAAAAGGGTCGGCGTCAACGGGAGGCAAGTATACGCATAAGTGATATTAATTCAACAATTAATTAGCAAAGTTATATAGTTAGGCGTTTGGAATTATCAGTTCAGCAAAACAGCCCGCTCCTTGTCAGAAGCAGGCTGCTAGAAAATGCCGAGTCGGATTATTGACCAGCTTGAGCGCCAGCGGGTTTCGCGCCCTGGTTGCTTTGGCCACCCTGCCCACCTTTGCCGGCTTGGGCGTTGCCTTGGTCGTCGCCGTCGGTGAAGTCTTCGATGGCGTCCTGAATCTGGTCGGAGTACTTCGCCAGCACGAAGACGGCCCCGGCAGCAATGGCCGCAATGCCGAGCACGAGCTGGGTGGGCGTCAGGCGCTGGCTGGCTTTGCGCAGCAGAGCACCGCCGTGGCGCAGCAGGTCTTCCACGTGGTCGTTGTCGCCGCGGATGACGTGGAAGGCGCTTTCAAACGTGCGGGCAATGTCTTCCGGCAGAATGTCTTCGATTTGCTTTTCGAGCTGGTTGTCCATGGGGCGGAACAGTTGGTAGATGGTATCGGAACAAACACCCGGCCGGCAGCCGCCGAACGGGTGTGGAGGGCATTACGCAAAACTCCCGGCGAAGGCTACAGCCGAGCTGGGAGTTTTTTGAGATGCACTTGCATAGGCTGGGTTTTGGCCCACCGCCACAACGGCCCGGCCGTGTTATTCCTACTCCCGCCAGCTGTGCCCATGCGCGTTCGTACGGGCCCGCTTCGAATGCTGGTAGCCAGGCGGCTTGGTCGGAAACAAAAAAGCCCGCTCCGGAAGCAGGCTTTGGCTTAATCGCTCCCAGGGCCACGCTAGCGGCCGCGCAGTAGCGCTTCGGCCAGCACCAGGTCTTCCGGCGTGGTGATTTTGAGGTTGCCGTAGTCGCCTTCCACCAGGCGGATGGGGTGCAAATCCTCCACCACACTCGCGTCGTCGGTGAAGGTGGGCAGCTCCGGCAGCTGGTAGGCCCGCCGCAGCAGCTCCAGCTCGAAGCACTGTGGCGTTTGCACCAGCCGCAGCCGCGAGCGGTCCAGCGCGTACGAGCCCGTGGCCGACAAACCGCGCACCGAGTCTTTGGGGGCTACGGCCGCAATGGCCGCGCCGTGCTCCGCTGCCGCCGCGTACGTCTGCTCGATGACGCGGGCCGGCGTGAGGGGGCGCACCCCGTCATGCACTGCCACTACGCCCGTGGTGTACGCGCGTAGCTGCGCCAGTCCCTGCCGCACCGAGGCCCAGCGCGTGGCCCCGCCTGCCACTACTTCGTGGGCCAGGTCGGGCGCGTAGCGGGCGCGCAACTCCTCCCACACCCCAAACTGGTCGGCGGGTAGCACCAGCACCAGCTTTTCCACGCGCAGTGCCGGCTCGGCGAAGCGGCGCAACGTGTGCACCAGCACCGGTTCGCCGAGCAATTCCAGAAACTGCTTGGGCCGGTTGGCGCCCATGCGCGTGCCAGTGCCCCCGGCAACGATGATGGCAAAACGCGGAAGATTCATGCACTAGGCCCGGCGCCGGAATGCGGAAGCGCCGCCGGGCAAAAGTAGCAGGTGGCCACTCGCCGCCCACCAACCGGGCAACTCTATGGCGGAAGGTACGTCTGAAATAAGGTCGTTCTGCTTGTTTACTTCCCTTTTCATGGCACATAGCACTGATAAGACCCACTCCGCTAGCCCGAAGAAAGCCTCCGCCAATTCTCACGTCGTCCCTGTGCAAGCCATCGGGGCGCAAGCCGTCGGAGCCTCTGCCACTGGGGCTTCCGCTACCGGTGCATCGGCTACGGGCGCCGCTGCTACCGGGGCGCAGGCCATTGGGGCTGGGGCGCAGGGGGCGCTGGCCATCGGCGCGGCTGCCCTTGGCGCTTTGGCCCTCGGGGCATTGGCGGTAGGCGTGGTAGCCATTCGCCGCCTCAGCGTGGTGCAGGCCCAGCTGCGCACGCTCGAAATTCAGCAGCTTACCATCAAGCGTCTGCAAGTGGATGAGTTGGTGCTGACCAAGACTGGCGACTCACCCACCGCCGCGCCTAACCCCGCGGAATAGGCTCGGCGCTACAAACAAAAAGCCCGGCCGCTCGCAGCGGCCGGGCTTCTCAACGTAAGTATGCTCCTGCTTACAGGATCAGCATGGCGTCGCCGTAGCTGAAGAACTTATACTTCTCCTTGATGGCGGTCTGGTACGCTTCGATGAGCAGGTCGTAGCCGGCGAAGGCCGAGGCCAGCATCATCAGCGTGCTTTCCGGCATGTGGAAGTTGGTCAGCAGCGAGTTGGCAATTTTGAAGTCGTAGGGCGGGAAGATGAACTTGTCCGTCCAGCCCTCGGTGGGCTTCAGGCGGGCGTTGGCCGACACCGACGACTCCATGGCCCGCATGGAGGTAGTGCCCACCGCGCACACGCGCTTCTTGTTGTCGAGGGCGCGGTTCACCACCGTGGCCGAGTCGGCCGGCACGATGAAGTTTTCCGAGTCCATCTTGTGCTTGGTCAGGTCCTCTACGTCGACGGGGCGGAAGGTGCCCAGGCCTACGTGCATGGTCACCGGTACCATGTCCACGCCTTTGATTTCGAGGCGCTTAATCACTTCGCGGGTGAAGTGCAGGCCGGCCGAGGGCGCGGCCACGGCACCCGTGTGCTTGGCGTAGATGGTTTGGTAACGCTCCTTGTCGGCCGTTTCCGGGTCGCGGGTAATTACCTCCTTGGGCAGCGGCGTTTCGCCCAGGTCGTGCAGGGCCTTGTAGAACTCCTCCTCCGGGCCATCGAACAGGAACTTGATCGTGCGGCCGCGCGAGGTGGTGTTGTCGATGACCTCGGCCACCATCACGCCGTCGTCGTCGAAGTACAGCTTGTTGCCGACGCGGATTTTGCGCGCCGGGTCCACCAGCACGTCCCACAGGTGCAGCTCCTTGTTCAGCTCGCGCAGCAGGAATACTTCAATCTTGGCGCCGGTTTTTTCTTTGTTGCCGTAAAGGCGGGCGGGAAATACCTTCGTGTCATTTACCACGAAAACGTCGCCGTCGTCGAAGTATTCAATGATATCTTTGAAGGTGCGATGCTCGATGCGGCCACTGTCGCGATGCAGCACCATCAGGCGCGATTCGTCGCGCTGCTTGGCGGGGTGCTGAGCTACCAGGGATTCGGGCAGGTCAAACTTAAATTCAGAAAGCTTCATGAGCCGGCGTTGGGTACAGGCAACAATGCGGGGAGAATACGCATTTTTTTCGGATTGCAAAAGTACAGAGCCAGCCCGGATATATCAGTATGTTTCTGTTAAAATTTGCATAGGCCACCGAGGGCGCAGCCGGGTCCGGCATACGCGTTTCGGGCCGCGTGGTTCAGCAGTTTAGCTGTAACCTGCTTACTTGCCGCCGTGTTGTAGGAGTACTTGTATCCGCTATGAAAACGCTTCGCCTGACCTTTGAAAGTTTCCGTTTCGCCTGGGAGGCGTTGCGCTCCAATCTGCTGCGCACCATTCTCTCGCTGCTGGGCGTCACGGTGGGCATTTTTGCCATTATTTCGGTATTCACCGTGGTCGATTCGCTGGAGGCCAACGTGCGGCAAAGCATGAACTTCGTGGGCGACAAGGTCATCTACGTGGCCAAGTGGCCCTGGGCCTTCGGCGGGGATTATCCGTGGTGGAAGTACTTCAACCGCCCCAGCCCCACCGTGCGCGAGCTGCGGGAACTGCAGCGCCTGCTCACGGCCGACAACAACCGCGGGGTAGCGCTGTTCGCCGCCCGCGGGGGCAACACGCTCAAGGCCGGCTCCAACAGCGTGGAGGACATTCCGCTGCAGGGCGTCACCTACGAGTACCGGCAGGTATCCGACGTGCCGGTAGCGGAAGGCCGCTACTTCACGCAGCAGGAAGTGGATGCCTCGCGCAACGTGGCCATCGTGGGCTACGACATTGCCCACAACCTGTACCCCAACGGCTCGGCCATCGGGCAGGAATTCCGCACCCACGGCCTGCGCTACACCATTGTCGGGGTGATGGAGAAGGAAGGCAAGAAGCTGCTCGATACGCCCAGCAACGACACCAACTGCCTCGTGCCGCTGGGCTCGTTCACCAAAATCTACGCCCTGAGCACCGGCAGCATGGGCGGCGCCCAGGGCACTATCGGCGTGAAGGGCACCGACAACGACCCCGGCCTGCTCAACCTGGAATCGGAAATCCAGGGGGCCATGCGCACCATCCGGGGGCTGAAGCCGCGCGAGGACGACAACTTTGCCCTGAACCGGCCCGAAATGCTGGCCGACGCCATCACCAGCCTGTTTAGCGTTATTGGCGTGGCCGGGGCCATTATCGGCTCGTTTGCCATTCTGGTGGGCGGCTTCGGCATTGCCAACATCATGTTCGTGTCGGTGAAGGAGCGCACCAACATCATCGGCATTCAGAAGTCGCTCGGGGCCAAGAACTACTTTATCCTGGCCCAGTTTCTCTTCGAAGCCGTGTTCCTGTGCCTGATCGGCGGGGCCGCCGGCCTGTGCCTGGTCTGGCTGGTGACACTGATACCGCAGGACGCAATGAAGATATTCATGTCCCTGAACCGCATCGTGCTGGGCCTGGGCCTGTCGGTGCTCATCGGCGTCATTTCGGGCATCATTCCGGCCGTCATTGCCGCCATGATGGACCCGGTTATTGCCATCCGCTCGAAGTAAGCAGGGCAGCAAATCGTTTGTCATCCTGAGACGCAGTTGAAGGACCTTATCACGCCTGGACGAGTTGTCCAGGCGATTGTCGTTCACACGTGATAAGGTCCTTCGCGTTCCGCTCAAGATGACGGAAAAGGTGCACAAGCCCGCATAACAATTTCACCATCTTAATAGGCTAATGTTAATAAATTGTTAACTTGGCCGCCCATACTTTTGGTCGTTCCACCGCGTAGGTGTCGAACGGCCTTTCTTTTGCTCCCCAATTCATTCCCATTTTTCCACTTCCCGGCCTGCCGTGCCCGAACCCGTGCGGTTGTGTCAGCTTAGAGGCGGCCGGCTTATTACGTCAGCGAGGCTATGACCAAACTGAAGAAAACCAGCAAAACCAATCTCCAGGAGGAGGCGCACAACGCCGGCAGCGGCCAGACCATCGTGCAGCCCGACGTGAACGACAACAAGGTCACGAGCATCAGCGACATCCGCGAGCAAACCCACGGCGAGCGGACGATTCAGCTGGAGGACGAGCAGAAGATCCGCAAGGCTTTCGTCGACAAAGACTGGAACGAGATTAAGATTGCCGACTCCTGGCAGATCTTTAAGGTAATGGCCGAGTTCGTGGAGGGCTTCGAGAAGATGTCCAAAATCGGCCCGTGCGTATCCATCTTCGGCTCGGCCCGCACCAAGCCCGAAAACCCCTACTACCAGATGGCCGAAGAAATTGCGGCCAAGCTGGTGCGCCACGGCTACGGTGTTATCACCGGCGGTGGCCCTGGCATCATGGAAGCCGGCAACAAGGGCGCCCGTTCTGAGGGCGGCAAGTCGGTAGGTCTGAACATTGAACTCCCCTTCGAGCAGACGCACAACATCTACATCGACCCGGACAAGGTTATCAACTTCGACTACTTCTTCGTGCGCAAGGTGATGTTCGTGAAGTACGCCCAGGGCTTCATCGGCATGCCCGGCGGCTTCGGCACCCTCGACGAACTGTTCGAAGCCATTACCCTGATTCAGACCCGCAAAATCGGCCGCTTCCCCATCGTGCTGGTGGGCTCGGCCTACTGGAATGGTCTGTTCCAGTGGATCGAGGAAGTGATGCTGCACGAGGAGCACAACATCTCGGCCGAAGACATGCAGCTGGTGCAGATCGTGGACGACGCGGCTTCGGCCGTGAAAATCATCGACGACTTCTACCACAAGTACCTGCTCTCGCCGAACTTCTAAGCCCTTCGGCCCGAACCAGGCATGCGAGCCTCCAACCCACCGGGTTGGAGGCTTTTGTTTTTGGGTATCGGCAATAGCCCGCGCTACGGGCCGATCAGCCATCACATGTGTATGTGAGCCGCGCAACCCACGTTGGCCCCAGGTACTCTAATGAGTAGCCGGCCGCGGCAGCTGCGCGCGAAGCCGGCGGCTGGTTTACGCTTGCTCGTATGAAACGCTTACTGACTTTCTTGTTGCTGAGCCTGCCATGGCTGGCCAGCGCCCAGGTAGCCGCTCCCGATACTGCCGCCGTGGCATTGGTTTCCAGGGCCACTCCCGCGCTGGCGGATTCCGTGGCACTCCCGGTGCTGCCCACCGATACCATACCCAGCGCCACGGCTGCGGCCCCTGATTCCGTTCCGGCTGCCCTGCGGGGCTTATCGGCGGAGGAGCGGATGCAGCGGGGCCGCGCCGATGCCGGGCAGCATTACCGCCCGCGCGGCGCTTTCTGGGCTGGATTTGGGGCCGGCACGGTGGTGCCGGCGCTGGGGCTGGCTACTGTGGGGCCGGTGGGGATTGTGGGCGGCTTGGGCACGGCGGTCGGCATCGGGGCGGTGCGGCCAAAGGCCCAGAAGCTACAACGCAGCGCCCCGGAGCCAGAGCTGCTGCGTGACCCGGATTATTACCGCGGCTACTCCGCCAAGGCCAGCGGCCGGCACCTGGGCAAAACGATGCTGGGCTGGGGCGTGGGCACAGTCGTGGGCCTGGCTACCCTGATTACGGTGCTGGCCATTGCCCTGAGCGGAGGAGGGCTTGCGGGCTGATGCCGCTGGCGCCGGATAGTTTGCCAACGAGCCATTGGCTATGTAACCCGTAACCCAGGTTGCAGGATTAAAACTAGCTCCCCTCCTCAGCTGAGGAGGGGCTGGGGGTGGTTGAAAGAATGGGGCTAGAAGTCTAAAAATTAGCTAACGGCCAGATGCCTGGCCAATCACCCCTAGCCCCTCCTCAACTCAGGATGGGGAATAACCCTAGCTCTAACTCTAGCTCCTGGCTTTGGTCTACTGCCCAATTTGTGGTATTATAGAGTCATGTTATTGTGCCGATAAGCCGCGCCGGTGCAAAGCGCTTTATTCATCTCTTTTTCTGCAGTAATAATGCTTCCCGTCAAACACGTGTACGTAGTGCCCCGCTGGGGCGGCAACAGCAGCAGCGACTGGTACCCCTGGCTCAAGCTACAGCTGGAGCAAACCGCCGCCGAAGACGGCGTCCACTACGAAGTGCACCTGCTGGACATGCCCGCCTGGGACGTGCCCACCATCGACAATGCCGTAAGCTACCTCTCGGAAATCCTGCCCCCGCCGCGTCTGCTCACCGAGGACGTGTACCTGGTAGGCCACAGCGTGGGCTGCCTGGCCATTCTGCACTACCTGGCCCAGGTGGCCGAGCAAGTGCCCGCAGCCCGCGTGGGCGGAGTGCTCTGCGTGGCTGGCTGGTTTATGGTCGATAGCCCGTGGCAGGATATTCTGAACTGGATGAACGCGCCTATCAACTTCGAGCGCGCCCGCCAGGCCGTGCCTGCTGACAAGCTCACGGTGCTGCTTTCCGACGACGACCCTTATACCTCCGGCTACCAGCAAAACGAGCAGCTGTGGGTGGAGCGCCTGCACGCGCAGGTGAGCATTCTGCCCGGCCGCCAGCACTTCAGCGCCACGCTCGACCTGGACGTGCGCGACGCCGTGCGCGACCTGGCCGGTGCCTTCAGCTCCGAGCTGACCAGTCGCCACAGCGCGTAGCGGCGTAACCTGCCACGCCTGTATCGCCGTTGAGCTACCGGCGGCCCAAACATTCGGGTCGCCGGTGTTCTTTTGTGCCTGTGAAGTCCGACGACTACGATTACCTGCTGGCCGGCGGCGGCGCGGCGGGCCTGAGCCTGGCCTACTACCTGAGCCAGGAGCCCCGCCTGCGCCACAAGCGCGTGCTGCTGCTCGAACCCGAAGCCAAAACCCAGAACGACCGTACCTGGTCGTTCTGGACGGACCAGCCCACGCCCTACGATGCGGTGCTGGCCGGCGAGTGGCGGCAGCTGGCGTTTCACAGCCCGCAGTTTTCGGCCGTGCTGCCGCTGCAGCGGCACCGCTACTGCACCCTGCGCGGGCTGGATTTTTACCGCTTCGTGCAAGCCGCGCTGGATGCACGGCCCGAGCAATTTGTGCGCGTGGCCGCCCGCGTGGAGCAGCTGGAAAATACCGCCACCGGCGTGCTGGCGCATACTTCCGCCGGCAGCTTTACCGCCCGTTACGCCTTCGACAGCCGCCCACCGCAGCTCTCGCCCCGCCCGGAGCGGCGCTACCTCTGGCAGCACTTCGCGGGCTGGGAAATCGAAACTGACTTCGACGCTTTTGACCGGGCTACGCCCGTATTCATGGACTTCCGGGTGCCGCAGCAGCAGCAGTGCCGCTTCGTGTACGTGCTGCCCTTTACCAGCCGCCGGGCGCTGGTGGAGTACACCTTGTTTTCGGCCACGCTGCTGCCGCGCGAGGAGTACGAAGCGGCCCTGCGTGCTTACCTGGCCGCGGAGCTGGGCGGCCGGCCTTACCGCATCGTGGAAACGGAAGCCGGTGCCATTCCGATGACGGACCACCCGTTTGCGGCGCGCACCGGCCCCAACATCGTGCACTTGGGTACCCGCGGCGGCCGCGTGAAAGCCAGTACGGGTTACGCCTTTCTGCGCATGCAGCAGCACGCCCGGCGCCTCACCGAAGCTTTAGCCACCACCGGCGCCCTGCCCGCCGACTTAACCGGCGACCAGTGGCAGTTCCACTTTTTCGACACCCTGCTGCTCGACATCATGCTGCGCCAGGGCGAACGAACCGGCGGCATTTTTGCCGAACTATTCCAGCGAAACCCACCCGAGCGCATCCTCGATTTTCTGGACGAGCGCACCACCTGGCCGCAAAATCTGCAGGTGATGAACTCCGTCACGCCCTGGCCCTTCCTGCGCTCCATCGCGCAGGTACTGCGCGGCCGTCCGGGAAGTAGGATCTAGGTTAGAGTTAGATACTAAGGGTTAGTTCTCCTCCTCAGCTGAGGAGGGGCTAGGGGTGGTTGATCTGGACGCTTGCCCGTCATCGGCCTTTGGCACGAACGCCGCCCGAATAGCAGCAATACATTATCAGGCTGCTGCAACACAAGCCAATTCTCAAACCGCAGCACGCGTAAGCCCAAGCTGTTGAGATAAGCCGTACGGTCTGTATCATACGCTCCACCGCTAGCCGTGTAGTGCGCAGCACCGTCGAGTTCTACTACCAGTTTCTCGCTCGGGCAATAAAAATCCACGATGTATGGCCCAATGCTCTGCTGGCGACGAAACTTTCGCCCGGCAAGCTGGCTGCGTTGCAGCCCACGCCAAAGCAGTGCCTCCGCGGGCGTTGCGCTGTTGCGCAATTGCTGGCGGGCCTCCTTTTTATGGCCGAGATTGTGTACGTGTTTGGTATCAGGCATAGCAATACGGGCCGCTAGGCCAAAATTACAAGCTAGCTCCCCTCCTCAGATGAGGAGGGGTTGGGGGTGGTTGAAAAATTAGAGCTAGAAATTTAAAAGTTAGATGACGTCCAAACGTTAAGGTCAACCACCCCCAGCCCCTCCTCATCTGAGGAGGGGAGCTAGTTCGTAGCTTTCCTAGCTCTTATCTCGTAGCTCCTGGCTTCTTAGCTCTGGCAGGCTTGCTTCATCTTCCAGCCACGTGCGGGCGGCTTCTACGGTGGCGCGGCTTAGGGGCTGCAGCTCGGGTTGAGGAGCCGAGAGGTTCAGCAAGTAGCCCGGCAGGTCGGGGAGCTGATCCAGGTCGTGGGTGATGCAGAGGATGGTTTTGCGGCGCTCCTGGCCCCAGCGCTGCAGCAGGCCGAACACGCGGCGGCGGTAGTACACGTCCAGCTGCTGGGTGGGCTCGTCGAGCAGCCAGAGGGCCGCGTCCTGGAGCCGCAGCTGCGCCAGCCACACCAGCTGCTGCTCGCCGCCCGAGAGCTGGGTAAAGTCGCGGTGGGCGAGGTGCGTGGCGCCTACTTCCGCCAGCGCCGCGTCGGCCAGGGCATAATCGGTGGGGCCGTAGCCCGCCAGCAGGCCGCGGTGCTGCCGGAAGCGGCCCATCAGCACCAGCTCGCGCACCTCAATGGGAAAGCTGACTACGTTGCGCTGCGGCAAGTGCGCCAGCAGGCCTTCCACGGCCGGGCGCCGCACCGTGCGCAGGTCGCGGCCCTGAATGGTTACCTGCCCCTGGTAGGGCAACTGCCCCGTCAGCACCCGAAACAGGGTGGTCTTGCCGGCGCCGTTGTGCCCCACAATGGCCACAAACGCGCCTTCGGGTACCGACAAAAAAAGGTTGCGGAGCAGCACCCGTGGTGCATACCCCGCAACCAAATCCTTGGTTAGAAGTGAGAAGTCAGACATAAGACCAATAAGATCAGGCTGAGCCCGAAAACTCACTTCTCCTGTCTAACCTCGCGCCTCTGAATGCTAATACTCGTCCTCGTTGAACATGAAGTCTTCTTTGGTCGGGTAGTCCGGCCAAACTTCCTCGATGCTCTCGTAGGGCTGGCCGTCGTCTTCGAGGGCCTGCAGGTTTTCTACCACTTCCATCGGAGCGCCCGACCGGATTGAGTAGTCAATCAGCTCGTCTTTGGTTGCCGGCCAGGGAGCATCTTCCAGGTACGAGGCAAGTTCCAGAGTCCAGTACATAGTCTAGGGTGTGCGTAAAAGAGGGAGTTGAGAAAGAGTCGTGGACGAGCTGCCCACAAAAATCCGGCCGACGCGCGACCGTACGACAAGGCGTCAGGTGAGGGCGGCGTTTGGGGGACAACGCAAACGCGCCCGAAATGTTAGGCCTACTGCTGGTAGCGCAGGCGCAGGAATTCGATGAGGTCGTTTTTGGTGCGAATTTTCCGTTCAAACGCCCGGATTTTGCTTTGCAGCATGGTGCGGAAGGCTTCGTTGCCGGGCGAGTCGTTGAGCTTGCCCAGGTTTTCTTCCAGCACCTGCTGCTCCTGCCGGTCGTACTTGATAAAGTCTTTGAGCGCGGCCACGCGTTGCGCGTACTGCTCGGCCGCCGGGGGCTTGGGGCCCTCGGGGGCCTGCCGCTTCCGAATATAGTGTTCCAGCGAGCTAAGCTCAAACACCCGGTCGCAGGCCGAGAGGAAAGCCTCCCACACGCGGTCCGACTCGGGGCCGCGCACGGGGCCGACCTTTTTCCAGGCCGTTTGCAACTCCTTGGCGCGGGCCACGGCCTCGTGCATGGGGCGCTCCACCAGGGCTTCGGCTTCCTTCACCAGGTCGCGCTTGCGGGTGAGGTTGTCGTCCATGTAGTGGTCCTTAGCCTCGCTGCGCTTGGAGCTGATGTGCTCCTTCAGGCGGTCGAAGAAGCGGTTGTGCGCGGCGCGGAAGCGCGTCCACAGGTCGTTGGCGGTTTTGCGCGGCAAGGAGCCGCCTACTTCCTTCCACTCCTGCTGCAGCAGCTTGAGCTGGGCCGTCACGCCCTCCCAGTCGTCGGAGTTCTGCAGGGCCTCTGATTTGTGAATCAGGGATTTGTACTTCTCGAAGGCCCGGTTGGTCATGGCCTTCTTGTCGGCCTGGAAGGCTTTCTTGCGGGTGTAGAAGTCTTCTACCGCCGCCTGAAAGCGCTGCTCCATTTCGTCGGTTAGCTCCTTGGCCACGGGGCCGGTCTTGATCCAGGCCTGGCGCAGCTCCTTGAGCTGCTCGCCGCCGGCCTGCCAGTCCACGCTGGTGTGCAGGGCCTCGGCTTCCTCGATGAGCTTGACTTTGGTAGCCAGGTTTTTCTCGCGGTTGCGGGCTACCAGGGTGCGGATCTGTTCTTCGGCCTCGGTGAGGCGCGCGTGCAGGGCCGTAAAGTCGCCGAGGCCGTCGAAGGAGGCAATTTGCTCCTTCAGGTGCAGGGCCTTCATCAGGAACGAGCCCTTGTTTTCCGACTCGTCGATGCGGGCCAGCAGGTCGTCTACTTTGGCGCGGAAGCTCTCAAAACGCTGGGCGAAATAAATCAGGGCAGCGTCTTCGGTGTCTTTTACTTGGCCGACTTGGCGGGCCGGCAGGTCCATGAACGGACGGAGCCAAACTTGGTCGCTTTCGATGTAGCCGAACTGACGGGCCTGATCGAGCAGCTGGGTTTGCTGTTCCATAGGATACTAACCTCCTGGATAGGTGCGGGGTGGTGGGTGGCGGAAAACGAAAAACGTACAAGTTTACGGGTTTCGTAACGACTTGACGGTACGCAGCTATCGCGTTGAGGTTAAAGAGAAGCGTCGAACAAATACGTAGGCAGGGCAGACGGCGTACGCTGCCGGAAGTTGCATTATATATCGGATACAACGCAAGTAAAACTCTGCGGCTGGTTCTGTGCCGCAGGCGGCGTAGTTTTGTGAGAGCGGCCAACTCCCCTCTTCAGCTGAGGAGGGGACGCGGTGCCGAAGGCAACGCTGGGGTGGTTGACGGGCGTCCGCGCCGTTCGCAACTACTGGCCCGTCCTGCTCATTTGGCGTACGCTTGTCGAAGCATCTCTACCGCTTCGTTGGGCGCCTCACGTTCGCCTCACCCCCCGGCCCCCTCTCCGAAAAAGGAGAGGGGGAGCCTGGCGAAGTGGTATAGCTGCTTCGACGGCGCTTGGTGGGAGGGCTGTTGATAATCCGCCAACGATTGTCAACCACCCCGCCCTTCGGGCACCCCTCCTCAGCTGAGGAGGGGAGTTTCGTTCTTCTTTTTCCTCTCGACTCTTTTTACCAGCTTCTCTGCATGAGCGACCAGCCCACCATTATTTTCTCCATGGCGGGGGTAACGAAGGTTTACCCGCCCCAGAAACAGGTTCTCAAAAACATCTACCTCTCCTTCTTCTACGGCGCCAAAATCGGCGTGCTCGGTCTGAACGGCTCCGGTAAGTCTTCGCTGCTGAAGGTCATTGCCGGCGTCGACAAGCAGATTCAGGGCGACGTGGTGTGGTCACCGGGCTACACCGTGGGCTACCTGGAGCAGGAGCCCCAGCTCGACGCCACCAAGACGGTGCGCGAGGTTATCGAAGAAGGCGTGGCCGAAACGGTAGCCCTACTCAAGGAATTCGAGGAAATCAACGAAGCCTTCGGCGGCGAAGACCCCGACTTCGACAAGCTGCTGGAGCGCCAGGGCCAGGTGCAGGAGCGCCTCGACCAACTCGACGCCTGGAACCTCGACAACAAGTTGGAGCGCGCCATGGACGCGCTGCGCACCCCGCCCGAAGACGCCATCATCGGCAACCTCTCCGGTGGCGAAAAGCGCCGCGTGGCCCTGTGCCGCCTGCTGCTACAGGAGCCCGACGTGCTGCTGCTCGACGAACCAACCAACCACCTGGACGCCGAATCGGTGCTGTGGCTGGAGCAACACTTGCAGCAGTACAAAGGCACCGTCATTGCCGTAACCCACGACCGGTACTTCCTCGACAACGTGGCCGGCTGGATTCTGGAGCTGGACCGCGGCGAAGGCATTCCGTGGAAGGGCAACTACTCCTCGTGGCTGGAGCAGAAGTCCAACCGCCTCGCCCAGGAAGAGAAAACCGAGAGCAAGCGCCAGAAGACGCTGCAGCGTGAGCTGGAGTGGGTGCGCATGGCTCCGAAAGCGCGCCAGGCCAAGAGCAAGGCCCGCCTCGCCGGCTACGACAAGATGGTGACGGCCGACGCCAAGGAAAAAGAGCAGAAGCTGGAGCTGTTCATCCCCGACGGTCCGCGCCTGGGTGCCCAGGTTATCGAGGCCGAGGGCCTCAGCAAGGCCTTCGGCGACAAGCTGCTGTTCGAGAACCTCTCGTTCTCGTTGCCGCAGGGCGGCATCGTGGGCATCATCGGCCCGAACGGCGCCGGTAAAACCACCCTGTTCCGCCTCATCACCGACCAGATGAAAGCCGACGCGGGCACCTTCGTGGTGGGCCCCACCGTGCAGACGGCCTACGTGGACCAGCAGCACGACACGCTGGACCCCAACAAGTCGGTGTTTGAAACCATCTCGGGCGGCACCGAAACCATGCTGCTGGCCGGCCGGCAGGTGAACTCGCGCGCTTACGTGAGCAACTTCAACTTCCGCGGCGGCGACCAGGAAAAGAAAGTCGGCTCGCTCTCGGGCGGGGAGCGGAACCGCGTGCACCTGGCCACCACCCTTAAGCAGGGCGCCAACCTGCTGCTGCTCGACGAACCGACCAACGACCTCGACGTGAATGCCATCCGCGCCTTGGAAGACGCGCTGGAAAACTTCGCCGGGTGCGCCGTCATCATCAGCCACGACCGGTGGTTCCTCGACCGTCTGGCCACCCACATCCTCGCTTTCGAGGGCGATTCGCAGGTGGTATGGTTCGAGGGCAACTTCTCAGATTACGAGGAAGCCAAGAAGAAGCGCCTCGGCGACGTAGAGCCCAAGCGGGTGCGGTACCGGAGCTTGGGGTAACAGATGAAATTAGGTCGACTCCGATTGCTGTTCGAATATTTCTTTACTTTTGCCTTAACTTTTAAGTGAAGATTCGAGTTGAAATAGTGTGGTTTGCCGAGGGGCTCAAGGCTCGCTTATATTCGGTAAGGCTGCCGGAGCAGAACGTTCCGGAGACAGTTCGTTTCTTCAGCCGTATCTATGATCATCCTCGTTATAAATCAGACGCCCGATTTCGCAAGGCGAGAGAAAAGCTACTTGACTGGCTTGACCGGATTGTTCGGTTGGAAGGAGCGTCGTCACGCTTCTTCCGACCTGAATGGCACGGACAAGCATTGCCAATAGATGGAGGCCCGCTACGCTTATACTGTTATCGGTTCGACGACCGTACACTGTTGCTTTGTGGCGGAGGCATCAAATCAAGTCAGACAGTTCAGGAAAGCCCGGATTGTCTACCGCACTTCAATTTGATGAATTACGTAGTACAAGCACTGCGAAACCGGCACGTTGGCCCAGAGCGTCTACCTGAAAACGCTTCTCAAGCCTACCCACTTGAAATTGACATTCCCGACGATGAATACCCTAGCTGACTTACTTGCTCAAACGCCTCCTTCTGAGGAAGACAAGCGGTTTGTAGATAAATCGATGCAACTGTCCGGCTTGATTGCCGCAGCCATGAGGCGGAAAGGGCTAACGCAAAAAGCGTTGGCGGACCAATTGGGCAAGAAAGAGTCGGAGGTAAGCCGTTGGCTTAGCGGTTTGCACAACTTCACGCTCAAAAGCCTCACACGCTTAGAAGCGGTATTGGGAGAAGATTTGGTTCTGACCTTCCGTGACCAAGTGGCTACGGCTACGCTTACTGCCCCAGCCAAGGTGCAGTGGGCCGAAGCCGCAGACACTTGGCAACCGCCAGTGCGTAGTCAGCAGCCACAGCGTCGCACCGTTGTCTCGGTGGAAGAACCTTACTCACTTACGGAAGCCGCCTAATGGCCGAAACTCCTGCTGCCGCTCCGCGTTTTGCGGTTGATGCCCTAACGCTATGCCAAGTGCAATTGCTGCATTTTACCTTGGACGACACTATGCCGCTTCTGGCCATTCAGGGGCGTTATGGATTTAAGTCGAAGGCCGATATCTTATTTAGCTCACTGCAAGCTGATCAGCTGCGGGTAGACGTGCACACTGATATTAATGTTCCTGCTAAAGCTCGCATGACTGGCGGCACTAAGCCACGCGTGAAAGCCCGTATTGCCGTTGTATTTGAATACCGCGGACTAGACGATTTGCGCAAAAATGGAAAACTCCCCTTGCAACTGGCCCACACGGCCGTAAGCCTGGCGTATTCCACCATGCGTGGGCAGCTACAGGCACGATTGGCTGGCACTTCATTCAGCGGCGCTTCCTTGCCAATTATCAGCCCGCAGCAACTCTGGCAACCACCAGTTCCAGCTGCTGAGTAACAGGTAGTGCAATCCAGAATAGCCGTTGGAACAGAGTACCAACGGCTATTCGCATATTAGGCCTGCGGTATACTGATTAAGGATGAAATACTACCTAGGTGTCACTGACTGGCGCTGGTACAGCTATCTGAGTCAAACTTCTCAGGAGGATGTAAACTTCTGGCAGCCTGGCGGAAAATCTGCCTTTCGGGTGTTGGAACCGGGCGGCCCTTTTCTTTTCAAGTTAAAGAGCCCTTACAATGCAATTGGCGGCATAGGCTTTTTCACGGCACAAAGCCAAGTGCCGTTGTCGGTGGCGTGGGACACTTTCCGTCAACGCAACGGATTCGAGACAATCGAACAGTTTCGGGCAGCTATTCAGCAGATTCGTGGTGATGTCGACCGTAATCCTACTATTGGGTGCATTGCGTTGACCAATCCGGTATTCTTTCAGCGAGAAGATTGGATACCATTGCCCGCAAACTGGAGTAACAATATTGTAGTTGGAAAGAGCTACAATACAGAGAAGGATAGTGTTGATGCTGCACTCTGGCGGCAAGTACAGGCAACCCTTACGCGCTACCACGCAAATTTTCCTAGCAGTCAGGAGGCCGCGCTAGTCGTGGCCGAGCCTGCGCCGCTATACGGGGCCCCGGTTCTTAGAAAAGTCCGTATTGGGCAGGGGGCTTTTCGACTCTCAGTTACTGATGCCTATACCAAACGTTGCGCCATCACGGGAGAAAAGACGCTTCCAGTGTTGGAGGCAGCCCACATTAAACCATACGCTGAAGCGGGGCCCAACACGGTTACCAACGGGTTGCTACTTCGTTCGGATATGCATAAGCTGTTTGACGATGGCTATATCACCGTAACACCCGACTATAAGATTGAAATCAGTAGCCAAATTAGGGAGGAGTTTGAAAATGGGCGCGAGTATTATCAATACCACGGCAAGGGCCTGTTTGTACTCCCGAGCACTGTTAGTAACCGGCCAGGGACAGAATATTTGAACTTCCATAACACGACCATTTTTCGGCCGTGAGTATTCCAAAGCCCTACCTCTACCGCTTCACCCACCTGCGCGTGGCGCGCAGCCATCAGCACGGCGAGGCCCCGTACAAGCCCGCCCTGCTGCTGGCCGTGCTCGACGGCATCGAAGACGGCAGCATCCAGGACAACCGCATCTACATCACCCCGGAGCTGCTGGCCGCCTTCCGCAGCCTCTGCCGCGACCTGAGCACCTCCGCGCTGTTTCGGGCCAACGACTTTTCCCTGCCCTTCTACCACCTCACCGGCGACGGGTTCTGGCACCTGCGCACCCTGCCGGGGCTGGAAGTGCTGCTGACGGCCTCGCGCTCGGTCAAAAGCTTCCGCAGCCTGCGCGACACCGTGGAGTACGCCTACCTGGATGCGGAGCTATGGGCGCTGCTGCAAGAGCCCGCCGCCCGCGAAACGCTGCGCCAGGCGCTGCTGCACCGCTACTTTCCCCAAACGCGCTTTCACTACCAGCCTCGCGCCGGCGCCGCCACCGTGCAGGCCATCCGGCGGCAAATGCTGGAAGAGCCTGCCGCCGAGTACCGCCGCCACGTAGCCCCCGCCGACGAGCTGGACGTGGCCGTGCGCAGCGGCGTGTTCAAGCGCCTGGTGCTCGAGGCCTACGACCACACCTGCGCCATCAGCGGCCTAAAACTCATCAGCACCCAGAGCGCCGCCCCCAATCCCCTACTCGACGCCTGCCACATCGTGCCCTGGGCCCTCACCCACGACGATACCCTGCCTAATGGCCTGGCCCTAACGCCCACCCTGCACCGCGCCTTCGACCGCAAACTCCTGTGGATCGACGAGGAATACCGCGTGCGCCTGGCCGCCAGCTTCGGCGAGCTAGCGGGCCAGGCGCACGGCATTCGGCAGTTTGAGGGCAAGATGCTGCAGCTGCCGCAGGAGCAGGCGTGGTGGCCGGATCGGGAGAATTTGCGGGCGCAGCGGGGAGTAGATGCGTAGTAAGGCGGCAAGCTTAGCCTACGTGTGATGCACGGCGGGTAACTGCAGTCCGGCCGGCGGCCAAGAGTTACTTACAGCTGGCTAGCTGCATATTACGCCGTAGCCGAAAGCCCTGGACCGTTTTGCTTTGACTGCGCGGGTACCCCGGATTAAGTATGACGTTTGGGGGAGAGTAAAGACGCTTTTCAGCTGTGGTGTGGGCAAAGCCCGCGAAACAAGTACGCCCTGACCACCTAGGTAGCCAGGGCGTAGCGGTAAGCTGGTAGGGCTATAGCGGAATTACTCCTGATTTCCATCGACGGCGGCTACTGCTGCCCCGTTGTCGTTGGCGGCTTTCACCTTTTTGGCTTCCACCTGGTAGGTGATGGTTACGTTGCGGTTTTCCTGCGTCAAGGGGCCGAAGCCGGTGCCGAGGTCATCAAAAGCGTTGTCGAAAGACCCTCGGAGCAAGAACAGCTGATCGTCTTTGTTGGCTTTCAGAATCTTCGCAATGAGGTTGAGGGCCAGGTCGGCCGCGGCGGTAATGAGGGCTACCTGCGGAGCAGTGGCGGAAGTAGTGGCCAGCAGGGCCTTCTCAAAATCCTTGAACTGCTTGTCGTTGCGTACCTCGTCGAGCATGGTGCCCACCGCACGCACATCGTCGTCCAGCTCCATCACCAAAATCTGGTAATCCAGGTAAGCGGGAATTTTATCCTTTGATTCGGTGCGGTAGAGCGTGACCCCGGTACCAAGGTTCAGAGCGGTCTTGCGGCGCACCTTTTCGAAGGTTTGGGCGAAGAGTTGAATGGGCTGTTCGGATATCCCGTCCGTGACCACGCTGATAACGCGGATTTCGCCCTTGCCCGGTTCGCGGACTTTGTGGATGAACACGGAATTCAGCCGCAGGCGTACCGCCTCGATGGTGACGGGGAAACTGTCCCGGTTGACCGCACCGAGCATGGAATGCTCCTGCAGGATAGCAGATGGCTCAAAAACGACGTCTGGTTTGAGAAGCGTTGCCATAGGCTGTGAGGTTAGGAATGAGAGAAAGAGGAAAAATCAGCCAACAGCCTAGGCCGTGGCTGAAAAGTCGTTATAGGCTCCCCGAACGGTCATGCTCATCTGGCGTCCGCTTGCCGAAGCATCTCTACCGCTTCGTTGGATAGCACCTGACGAAGCGGGAGAGATGCTTGGCTTACGCCTTCCTTCGGTTCGACTGCGCGGACGCCAGATCGAGCATGACGTTCTATCGTTTTCAGCACCGCCGCACTCACGATGTGTACCACACCGGCAGAGCAGGCTGGTTAGACCGCCACTTCGTCAATTTCAGTAATCCGGTCGAAGGCCAGCTCAAGCACTGGGTCATGAGTCAGTAAATGGAAGGCGTGGTTGCCGATCCAGTAGGGGGCAGAACCCCGCTTGCGGTTTTTGTGCCCGAATCGGTAGTCGGGGTTGGCATGATCCACGGCGTGCACCGACTCGTGAATGATGGTGGAAGCCACATCCTCTATGAAAAACGTGGAGCTCCACCCGGAGCGGTTGGCGAGCTTGGTGGCATTAAGCGACAGGTAAGTCGGCCGCTTGTGGCTAAACAAGCCCAGGGTTTTGCCCTGATCTTCGTTTGGCTCGAACGTGTCGACGTGGAATTCCAGCTCGCAGCTTTCGATCAGCTGGGCAATAGTGGCGGGCTTAACCTTCGTGCTCTTGAAATCTTTGTGCTTTCGGATACCTGCGTAGAACTCAGGTCGGGCCAGTACTTGATTGGCTTGGTCTACGGCTTGCTGTAATGCAGGTAGGGCGTCTTCGCGGCAAGTGATTCTGGGAGGCATGGGCAAAGGGCGTTAATCAGTAGTGGTGAGAGACCAGACAAGCCCGGCACACGGCCAGCGCGTGGGCACGAATGCTGACAACAGGGGCGGCTAGGTGGTAGGGCAGTAGCTAAGCCTACCCGAACCTCTTCTGCCGTCCACTGTGATAGGTGTCAACCCGTGAGCCATATGAGAGGGTATGCCTCTTCGACCGCGAATCAGTAGGTCGTACGCCGCGAGAAGAAGCCGGCAACGCAGCGCAGACTAAAGCTAGGAGGGCATTGCCCAGGGCGTAACGGCGTCGTAGAGTGTCTTATTGGGCTGCACCGAGATGTGCACGTGGTGGTCGTGCGGGTTGGTGCCGTTGTAGGGGCGCCACGTCCAGGCCGTTGCCACATCGATGGGGCCGGCGGTGGCGATGCGCCGGTTCCAAATCACGTACTTCAAACGTGAGTCGCGGCTGGCTATCAGGGCTTGGGCCAACCGGCCGGCGTCGCAGCCCCGGGCCGGGTCGTGGGTAATGTCCAGGGCCGTTACCACGCCCATGCTCCCGTCTCTGACGTGCGGGTTGTGGTCGGAATTGGTGGTCTGGTGTGCCGCGTCGCCGATGGTGCCGTCGCTGACCTTGCTGCGGTTGGGGTAGCGGCGGTTAACCTGGTTGAGCAGCGCCAGCAGCGACCCGGCCGTGCGCCAGGGCCCGGACAAGCGCAGCGGCTGCGCCAGGGCCCTGGCCGCGCCGGCGTCGGATGTAGAGTCGGCATCCATTGCCGCCGTTTCCTCCTGTTTGGCCGCGTCGTCATCGTTGGCGTTGGGCGTGGGCAGCGGCATGATATCGGCCGCCGGGGCCAGGTCGGCTGCCGCGGCGGCGTAGCTGTTGCCCACGCAGAGCGTGCCGGTCAGCAGATTATACCACAGGGGCTGGCCACTGAGTAGCAGGGCGGTTAGTCCGTGCTCAGCGGGGCCTAGTGCCTGCCACCCCGACCAGTCTGGCTCCGTTGCCAGCTTGTAGCGGCTGCGCAGGCCCAGGGTGGGGTGCCACTCCAGTTGAACATCATCGACGGCTACCAGCATAAGGTTACGTAATAAGGCGTTGGCAAAAACTAGGAGCGTGTTGGGATTTTGCTCAAATGACCATCAGAACGTCATGCTTGATCTGGCGTCCGCTTGTCGAAGCATGACCAAAACCTGAATTTCTCAACAGGCTTTAAGAAGCGGAGGTAGCGGAGGCAGTGCTGCTTACAGCTAACGACCCAATACCATGTCGGCCTGCTCCTGTGGGAGTACTGCCAGCGCCCGACGGGTAATTTCTTCCGCCTTGGCCTTATCCTCCTCGGCCTTGGCTTTTCCCTGGGCTCCTACCTGAATGCCCAGGAAAGCCCCGACCAGGGTACCGATCAGGCTGGTAAATACGCCGACCAGGGCCACAACATCGGTCACGGGCTTGCCTTGCGCTACCAGGTAAACGGCAAGGGCCGCGGTAATCAGTAAGCCCAGAACGGTAATCCATAGGGCAGAGCCTACGCGAACATCAGCAGTTAAATCAGAGGCCATGGATCAGGTATTTGGAGGAGAGAAAGGGTCTATGCTTACACCTTAGCACAGCATGGCGGCCGGAGCAGGGCCCGGTACCCGGTACTCAAGACGCCTCCGCAGGACATAGCTGCGCCCCCGAGGCAGCCAACGTTCGGTAAGCGTGGCGTTGGTGCCCTGCGGTATCGGAAGCGCCTGGGTACCCTCGGTGTCCTGGAGACAAACGTTAGGGGCACACGGCATCCAGCAGGCTCGTCAGGGTCCGAATGCCGGTCTTCCACTTTTCCGGGATGAGTGGGAATGCCAGCAAGGCCGTCAGGATGGGTTTTACCTTGCCATAAACCGGGCAGAACTTACCCAGGTCGAGGCCGGCAGCCGCTGCGGGAGCCATGGCCCGGTCGGGGGAGCCGGCAGCCGCTGGGGTGGCGCCGGCCATGTACTGCTGAAAATCAAAATCGCCGATGTGCTGGTCGATTTGCTCGAAGGTCATAGCCGAGGCGGCGGAAGCAGGAGCGTTCATAGCGGAAGAAATGAAGTTGGAGGTGATGAAGTACACATGCACAAGGCCTTGCCCTGGCGGCAGGCAGGGCTACCGCAAGGGAGGGCAACCCCCCAAACCGGGAGCATGGCAGGCAGGGGGCGGCACCGGTCTTCCTCAGCGCTGAAAGGAAACTGATGTGTTAAAGCTGTTCATTGTCAGCAAGTAATGAATCAGTGCCACCACTGAAATAATCAGAGCTGCTAGCTTTCAGAGCGCCGCATGTACCACCTGCCGGCTGGTTGAGCTGGGCGCAAGGAAAGACTGCCGCCTCGTGGCTAATTATATCAGCCTCACTCCGCAGCTGCCACCACCTTCTGGGTTCTGGGCCGGACCTGCGGCCTTCCACAAGGCCCCGACCCAGCAGTCTGGTCCCGCACCATGCACCCCACCGCGCGTCTTCGGCCACAAACGACTGTGGGTCGATCAGGAAGGCTATGGTACAAATGCAAAGCCGGCCATAGCTGCGCGAAGCACCTATAGCCGGCTTGATTTTAGAGCTTAGAACGGGCCGGGAATTTATAAGTGACTCCCGGCCAGCTTTGGTCCTTCCTTCTTATGAATAGGTTCGCAGCCGTCCGTTAGCTATTGGCTGCTGTCAGTTTGATGATGGATGGCTCCGCTGAAGAGTTGTATACCTGCTTGGCTCGCAATATGTATTCGCGGCCGGCTGTTAACTCTACCCGGAGCTTGGCCTTCCGCTCTTCGCCGCTGTCGTCGTCACCCGCCAGAAACAGCGGGCCCGGGGTGGAAGCCGCCGCTGGCTGGTCTTTGAACAATACCAGTAAGGTATCGGCATCGTCGGGGCCGGAGGTGGCTATTTCGTAAAGGCCCGTTTGGGTTGGCTTAATCAGAAAGTCCCGTTGGGTGCCGCTGTCGGTGCCTATTTCCTCTACCTGGCCCGGCAGAAGCATCGCTGCTGGCCTCAACGGGGGATAGGCCCGCAGAATCCACTGCCTGTCCTGAGCCGACAGACCACCGGCCGGGGTAATGCCTGTCCGGTCGTAGGGCTGGGGAGCCGTTACCAGGCCCGGCGCGAAATGGTACTCCATAACGGAGTTGGGGTCCCAGTTGGAGCCTTCTACACTGTTGGGCGCTACCTTATTGAGGATGTTGAGCTGAATGGTCTCCTCGTCCCAGTTGTTAGCGGTGCCTTTGCCGAAGTAGGCCTTTACAGCCGGCTCGTTCCAGACGATGCCCGCAAAATTGGATTGGTGTTCGTGCTCAAAGCCCAGCGTGTGGCCGATTTCGTGCAGGGCAGTATCGTGGCCGTAGGCGTCGCTCAAATTCCAGCCGAAGTTCATGGTGCGCTGGTTTGCATCGCGGATGCTTAGCACCTGGTCACGCCCGACGTAGGACCAGGAGCCGTCGTCCTGCATAAAGCCGATGCGAATTTCGGCCTGCTCGCGGCTGAACACTTCCCGAAACTCCAGGCCAATGCCTAGTGCTTTCCACTGCTGGAAGGCCCACCTGACTATGGCCTGTTGATCGGGGGCGCCCACCCAGGAGCGCCATTCCTGGTGTCCATCAGTAAAAGTCAGGTAGCCGCCATCGGTAGGGCGGTTGAAAAAGTAGTAGTGCAGCACGGTGCCATTTATCCAGCGCTTCTTCGTGTCCTTTACTATAATGGCGCGGGTGGGCTGAATGCCCGCCGGAATAGCCGGCGCCGGCCCTTGTTTGATAGTGCAGTAGCGGCGCTGGGCGTTTTGGGCCGATGCGTCATCTGCCGGCGTTGCGGAGCTGGGGGTAGTAGTTTCCATGACAAGCGGTGGTAGTGGGCGTGAAGGAGAATTGGCCGGCAGGCAATGCGCTTTACTTGCGGCTACTGGATAGATTATAGCTGAGGCCCACAAACCACGAAGCCGCGTTGACTACCCGCGTCGGTACTTGCGAGGTGCCCGGGTCTTTGATGGCGTTTTCGTGGCCCTCGGCGTAGCCTCTGGCCAGCCGCGTCACGCGGCCGGTCGCTACGCCGCCCGAAAGCGCTACGCGTTGGCTATTGCCAAACAAGACGGAGGGACCGAACAGGAGCCGCGGTCCGTCGTTCTGCACGCCTATGCCCAGGGCTGTACCCAGGCCAATAAAAGGGCTGAGGCGGTATTCGAAGTGAATGAAGGCACTGGCGCCAACGCTGCTAAACCATTCGTCGTCGTTGTCGCGCTCAATGCGTTTGCGCGGCGAGTACACTTTGCGCGTCGTCGTATCCGCCGCTGTGCCCTGCGTACGGCCGGTAAGCAAAGAGTCGCTCAAGAAAGAAAAGCGGTGGTCAACCAACCCGCTGTAGTACGGCCCGATGGAACCGGTAATCCGGAAGCGGGGCAGCAGCAGAATGGTAAACTTCTGCGCCGCTAGAGGGGTGAGGGTCACGCCGCTGGGCGACTGATACTCAGACCTGATTTTATAGGTGATGGTTACATCGGCTTCGTCCTTATCATCCGGCAGCAGCAGGACGGTAGGCACTCGGGGCCGGGTAGCGGTGCGCAGCTGTACCAGGGCATCGCCCAGCGTCGCCAGCCGCTTCTGCTCATCCGTAGCTGTCGTGTAGGGCTTTAGGTAATCCAGTATTGGCGTTAGGCGGGTTTTTACCGACTGGGCTTCTTCTACGGCTTGCTTCGGTTTTCCTTTAGCAATAGCTGCGTCGGCTTCTTTAAGTAGGGTACTTGCTTGTTGCTGAAGGGTTTGTGGCTTTTCGGTGAACTGCCGGGCTGAAACGAAGCTCACCCCAAAGACCTTCTCAACCAGCTTGGTACGGGTTTCCAGATCCTCCTGTACCGAAGGCCAATAATCGGCCCGGTAAGTATGCTCCAGCTCTGCCACCAGTTCTTTGAAGTCCGCTATTGCTACCTCTAGTTTTTGTTCCCGGACTGTTAAGGACTCTGAAGGAAGTATACCGTGCGCTGCTTTATCATTCTTAGCTGAATCCGTCTTAGCACCAGATGAAGAAGCGAATTCTTTGTCCTGGGCGTATTCACGCACAAAGCCCTGGCTTTCCACCGTGGGAGCGTATTTCAACCAGTTCAGCTGCTGAAACGGAAACTTGACCACTGCGCCCGGTTTCAGATACCGCGGGAAGTCGCTGTTGCTGCTGATGGTGTATTCCTGGCGCCGTACCCGGTGCTGGGTAGTGACGGGTTGTTCGGTCAAGCCTGCGCCTGACAGCACGTGCTTGGTGTACTCGCTGGCCAGCTGCGCGCTGACGGCTTCGATGAAGCCTTTCGCAATGGCCTGCTCCTCCGTTGAGCCTTGGCGCTTCCATTTGCCAAATGGGCGGGCACCCCGGACAAGCAACAGCTGCCTGGCGAAGCTCTGCGGATGGGCTTGCAGGTTCTTGTTTACAGCGTCGTTCCGCCAGGCATACCGCCGCATGGTATCCAACAGAATGCGCGCAGCCAGCCGCGAATCAAACTGCGGGCCGTTTGCCCAGATCGAGCGGGTAATGCTGGTTCCTGCAGTAACGCCCTCCTTGTGTGGGATGGGAAAGCCTTCTATCTTAATGGTATAGGCTGCGTTGTTAGCAGCGCTTCCGGGCAGGGTGGGCAGGGTAAGGCCTCCAACAACCGCACTGGGGCTGCCGGTAGCACTGTAGGCCGTAACCGTTAGCTGCACATTTTGCGCCTGGAGTTGCTGCGGCAGCACAGCTGCAGTTGCCAACAGGAATGCGAGCAGGCGGGAGTAAAAGCGAGGTAAAGTTGTTTTCATGCAGTAAGTAGAAGAACGTGCGGCTTCAAAGCAGCCGAGCCGATTAGACTTGTGTTGTGCCGATTTTAAGATTCTACAGATGAGGAAACAAGCGGCTAAACTTCCCCGGTATTGTTCAGCAGGAAATCAGTGGTAGCACTGAATATTAGACTGGTTTAGCAGCCAGGCTTCTCGTTGCCGGGAGGCCTGAGCAAACAAAAAAGCCGGGCGGCAGAACGTTGGTCGTTCTACCGCCCGGCGCTAAGAGCTGGGGTGGCGGGCCGCTTGGTAATCAGCGCACCTTGCCCGCCGTTGCCGTTTTCTTGATCCGCCCGTCCGACTTAAACTTGGTGCCCGGCAGCAGCTCCAGCGAAATATCCAGCGGCTTGCAGCTGCTCAGCGGCTGCTCCACGCTGGTGTAGCCCGCCGCGCTGACTTGCAGCACCGCGTCGCGGGGAATCGGCTTCTTGGAGGTAATCAGGTAGCGGCCGTCACCGTTGGTGCTGAAGGCGTCAACGCTGAAGACCTGGTCGCGGGTGCGCAGCATCACGGTGGCGCCCGTCAGGGGGTAATCGAAGGCGTCGGCCACGCGGCCGGAGAGCGTGTTGCACTCCAGCGTAGCCGGGGCCGCAGGCGTCGCGGCCACTTCGGCAGGAGCGCCCGTTGCGGCAGCCGGCGTCACGCTCGGAGCAGTGGCCGCTTGGGCCGAGTCGGGTTGGGCCACTAGTTGTTGAGCCTGGGCCGCGGCCGTCAAAGCCAGGCCGAAAGTGAGGGTAGCAAGCAGTTTCATAGCAAGGTGGTGAAGGTGAAAAGGGGGCAGTAAGGCTCCGGTCGGCTTGTCCCTGGCCGTCTGGTTAGAGCATTGAACGGCTCTTTACAGCGGGCGAAATAGGACAAGGCGCGACGAGGAGCCTAGGGTAAGTTAATCAGGATTTGCATTGCTTGTGCGGCCGGGCTTCGGGGAATAACCGAAAAGGTGATTTGAAGTATTGATTTGACGTTTTTAGGAAAAGAAAAATTGCAGTAACGCCACAGGTAGGGCAAGCTATAGCTGCTAGCATTTTGTATAATTCCAACCAGATACTAAAGTTGGCGCAGCCGACAACAGCCCTCACCCGATGCCCTGTCCTCGCTGCTCGCCGCACGCTGATTGCCGAGGCGGATACAACTGCTATGGGAGCTGCCAGAACGGTTTCAAAGCTAGTGGCGAGACGCCCGCCTGCGTCTCAGTCGCCCGCCCCGAGTAGGCGCCAATCAGTCAGCGGCTGAGACGCAAGCAGGCGTCTCGACAGTGTCGCTACACGGGCCGTGAGCCTGCTGTAGGGGGGTAATAGGTCGGACGGCATAGCAGCAGTTTCGGGTGGTTTGTGAACAAGGCCCTTGAGCTGCGGCCTGCAAAGCCGGTGCATGTCACCGCTTCGATTGATTTTTCATTGCACCCACAAAGGCAGCTGTGAGGTAGCAGCTAAGCGGGTATGCATGGAAGCCTCTGCCTGCTCTTCAAAAACTTTTCTGCGCGGCGAAAAGGAAAACCTTTTTCTCTTTTCAGAAAAAAGCCGGCTAAAGTTCCAGAAGTTTTTTTTCGGGAACTTTAGTCAGTCCGTCGGCGGAACTGATAGTCGCTTCTACCAACGGACGCCTCGCTGAGTTCGGCCGGGCCTGCTGAATCCAAGGTATGGGCGGGGCAAGGGCTTATCCAAACAGCAGTTTTATGCGGTTTACCTTTTCTACTGCCCTGGCGGCCACCGTACGAGGCTACTTTGGCTTGTCGCAGGCGGAGCTGGCGCTGCTGCTGGGCGTGACGGCAAGTCAGATAGCGCACATAGAGGCCGGCCGGCACCTATTCTCCGAGGAGGTAGCGCGGCGCCTGCAGCGGCTAGTGAAGCTTATGCCACCAGAAAATGTGGCAACTGCCGCGGTGCCATTGCCAATGGATAGCTCCACGGCGCCGCCGGTGCCCCTGGATGTGCCGGCGGTGCAGGACCGCTTGCGCGTGTGCCAGGTAAAAGCCGAACGGCGGCGCCGCCAACTCGCCCGTACCCAAACCAAAACGGAGCAGGCCCGGCGCTGGCTGGCGGCCCTCACGCAATTGTTGGCGGAGCCGACCAATGCCGCTGCGCAGCCCCTGGATGCACGGCTGCGGCCCTGGCTGGAAACGCAGGCTGAGTTGGCCCTGGCCCGGCTGGCGGCTGAGCCCACCACGGCGCAAGCGCTGCAAATGCTGCGTTTGCGCCTGTTAGAAGCCGAAGTGGCTGAGCTTCAGCAGTGGCTGCTTGGTAGTCGTGGCAATTTTACCCCGTAGTCGTGGTGGATTTTGCCACGACTACTTTTTGCGGCAATATGCCTGATTGCGAAGGAGTAGGGCGAGGCCTAGTTTCGGGCCATCATCTATTCCTAACTCCTTTTTATTATGGCGTACACCGTCAGCCTTCTTACCAACACCGCGGACTGCGACCTGGCCCTGGCGCAAGCCCAAAACGACCTGCGCGAGCTGAACAGCTCCGCGGCCAGCATCGCGCTCCGCCGCGACAACACGTCCGAAAACGCCACCGAAACGCGAGCCGCCCTGGACAGCCTGGCTTCCGAAATCGGGGCGCTGCAGGTGCTGCTGCCCACGCTGCCCGACACCGATGTGAAGCGCAAAAACCAGGCGGCGCTACGGCGGGCCGAAAACCGCCAAAGCTCCCTCATTGCGCAGCAGCAGGCGCGTAGCGCCGTTGGGGCGCTCAACCAGGAGCTGAAGCTGGCGCGCATCCAAGCCGAAATCACGGAGCTGAACACCTACATCGGCGCTGTGCAGGCCCGCCGGGCCACGCTGTAGATTAGCTCGGCAGCTGCTTTTTTCAGGACGACGTCGCCCCGGCCGCATATGCGGCCGGGGCGACGTCGTTTGGGCATACCCGGAAAGCTCGCGGTGGCATGTCGTGCCGGCTGCTTGCCGGTTGGGCATCTGGGGCGTAGCTATTGAATCGGTTCCGGACCCGGCATGAAGCGTTTTCAGAGGCTGCCTTGTCGCTGCGGTTATGGGACGCGCATCAGGCCGCTACCCATCCTTCGCGCATGGCCTGCACGACCAGGCCCACCAGCGTGCGGGCACCGGTTTTTTGGAGCAGGGCGCGGCGGTGGCTTTCCACGGTGCGCACGCTCAGGCACAGCTGCTCGGCAATTTCCTGGTTGCAGTGGTCGTCCACGACGAGGCGCAGCACTTCCAGCTCGCGCCGGCTGAAAGGCGTGGGCGGAGCATGGTGCCGGGCGGGAAAAGAGGAAACGGGGGAGATGCTGCCACCAGAAGCGCCGTTAAGCCACGGGCGCACGGCGGCTATAACTTCCTGCGGCGTGGTGTGCCGGGGCAGCAGCGCTACGTGGCATTGCAGGGCCTGCCGCATGCTGGGCGGCAGCCGCTGGCCGGTCAGCACCAGCATGGGCTGCTGACTGCGGGCGCGACGCAGCGTATCCAGCAACTCCGGCAATTGGGGGCCGGACAGCGAACCGTCGAGGATAAGTAGCGCAAACGCTTGCTGGCGGAGCAGCGCGGGCAGTTGCGCGGCGTCGGGGGTGAGGGTAAGCGCTAGGGTTGGCCAGGCATCGTGCAGGGTAGCGAGCAGGCCCTGCCGATGCAGAGAAGGCGGCGCTGCCACGAGGACGCCGTCTGAAGCTGAAGGCAACATGTGGGTAGGAGTATAGTCATGTAGGGGGTGACAAATGGGGAACAATAGGTGTGCAGGCAGAATGGGACGGGAGGCAGTTCGGCTGGTGCCGCGAATGGAGCAATATCAGCTGTATATACATGTTTTGCAATGCGTCTGGCGTAAAAAAATTATATGAGTGAATGACTTAGTTACAACTACTCGCGCGCTCCACTCATTGCAGGAGCACTATGGCCGCTGCGCCGGTTTTGCTCACGGATGCGAGTTGAGCAGTCAGCCAATACGTGCTAAAGTCTTCCGAACCCGAACCGGCCAAGAGCCAGCGGCGCGGAGCTGCCAGCAGATAGCCCCGCGGGCGGAAGCAGGGCCGGTGGCTTGAGGCTTACTGAGCCGTTTCACGCCCTACGGCTATCAGTTTGCCTTTCTTGACGCGGGTTCCCGGCAGCATCTGCAGAATAGTGGAGTTGGTGACATCGGGGCGCACGGTCGCGTCCACGTCGGCATAGCCCAGCAGGCTGATCTGTACTGCCTGGGTCGGTAGCGCTGATGCAAACGCGTACTGGCCGTCGGAATTGGTGCTGTACACTTGTTTGGTGCCCTTCAATAGCACCGTGGCGCCTGGCAGGGGCTGGCCGTCTTCGGTCAGGACCTGCCCGCGAATCACTTGCGGCTCCGTTGCCTCCGTTGCGGGCTTGGTAGGGAGCGAAGACTGGGAATACGCCGCAGTAGCGCCCAGCAGGCAGCCCAACAGCAGGGAAGAGAAGAAGATAGTGCGCATGATGAATTGGTATTTAAGTTTGTTTAAATATTAAGTTTAAAATAATAATGTGCAAGTATTTATTGAATAAGGTAAATATTTTGGCGGGGCTAGGGAGATGAACGCACGGATGGTACCATAGCCCAACCATTCTCAGGACCGCGCTTTAGTGTTATTGTCTACACCGTCAGATTCGCTGGAAAACAACAATGCCGCCCTCCTGGTGGGGTGGCGGCATGGGACCATAGGGCGGGTGCTACTAGCGGATCTTGCCTGTGCTGTCGGTTTTCTTGATGCGGCCGTCGGCTTTGAAGCGCGTGCCGGGGAGCAGCTTCAGCGAAATGGGCGTAACCGGGCCGCGCCGCAGCTGGGCCTTGGTTTCGTCGTAGCCGGCCAGGCTGACCTGTACTTCCTCGGCGGGCTGCGGCGAGGTGAAGGAGAAGTAGCCTTCCGAGTTGGTGATGTACACCTGCTTGTTGCTGGCTACGCGGATGGTAGCGCCGGGCAGCGGCCGGCTGTCTTCGGTGAGCACCTGCCCTTGCAGTACGTAAGAGGTGGGCGCGGAAGAAGCCGCCGCGGAGGAGGGAGCCGACTGACCGGGCACCGGGCTGGAGCCGCTCGTGGAGTGTTGGGCCTGGGCCGTGCCGGCGTAGCACAGCAGACCGGCTAGAGAAAGAAGGGATACAGTTTGCAGCATAGCACGTAGCGGTGGGGCACTTAGCAAACGAGCGAAACCAGTAAACGGTTGGTTTGCCCGCTGAATATTGCCCGAGGCTGGCCCCCGGTTACCGGCGTTGCTAACCGGGGGCGCCCCGCCCGTTACTGCACGCCTTTTACCCGCATCGGCAGCACAAAAACGGCGTCGGAGGCGGTGATGAAGAGCGTGCGCCGGTCTTTGCCGCCGAAGCACACGTTGCCCGTCCACTCGGCCGGCACGTCGATGTGCTCAATGCGCTGCCCGGCAGCGTTGTACACGGTCACGCCCTTGCCGGTGAGGTACACGTTGCCCTGCGTGTCGATGGTCATGCCGTCGGAACCCTGCTCCACGAACAGCTGCCGGTCCTGCAGCTTCCCGTCGGCACCGATGCGGTAGCGGTAGGTTTTGTTGGCGCCGATGTCGGCTACGTAGAGCGTGCGGCCGTCGGGCGTGCCGATGATGCCGTTGGGCTGCCGGAACTGGTCGTCGGCTACCACGGGCGCGGCCTGCGGGCTGGCCATGTAGTACAGTTTCTGCCCGTCCAGCTCGGAGGTGGTGCGCGTCCAGTAGTCGCGCTGGTAGTAGGGGTCGGTGAAGTAGAGGCTGCCGTTTTTGGGGTTCAGCCACAGGTCGTTGGGGCCGTTGAGGCGGCGGCCCTGCAGGTCCTTCACCAGCACCGTTACCTTGCCGGCCGGGCTGATGGACCAGAGCTGGTTCTGCTCGTCGGCGCAGGCCAGCAGGTTGCCCTTCTGGTCGAAGTACAGGCCGTTGGCGCGGCCGGCCGGGTCGAGAAACACGCTGAGCTTGCCGCTGGTGTCGTACTTCCAGATTTTGTTGTTGGGCTGGTCGGTGAAGAACACGTTGCCGGCCTTGTCGACGGCCGGGCCCTCGGTGAACTTGAACTGCCGGGCCACCAGCTGCAGTTTGGCCTGCGGGGCAATAACGGGGCTGGTAGCCGGCGCAGCCTGGCCGTGCGACGGCGCGGCGGCCCGCAACAGCAGGCCCGCACTAAGCAGGCCGGTAAACATCAGGGCGGAGTAAGTCATAGGGAAATAAGGACGAGCCGGAAAAGCAAACGCTGCGGCGGCCGCGGCGCGAAGAAGTGGCTTTTACGCGAATTCTTCGGCCGCGCTGCCTCCAGGCGCGTACCAAGCAGGCAGCTGTGGGGCCACCTGCGGCCGAGCTACTGTTTACTGCTCCCTATGTCCGACGCTTCCGCTACCACCGGCGCCGCGCCGCCTTCGTCCAAAACGGCCATCATTGCGGCCCTGTCGGCCAACCTGGCCATTGCCACCATCAAGTTTGTGGCCGCGGCCTTTACCGGCAGCTCGGCCATGCTGGCCGAAGGCATTCACTCGGTGGTCGACACGGCCAACGAGTGGCTGCTGCTGCTGGGCCTGCGCAAAAGCCAGCGGCCGGCCTCCGAGCAGCGGCCTTTCGGCTACGGCCGGGAGCTGTACTTCTGGTCGTTTATCGTGGCGGTCTGCATTTTTGGCATCGGCGGCGGCATTTCCGTCTACGAGGGCGTGCAGCACCTGCGCCACCCCACGGAGATGAGCAACCCGCTGTGGAACTACGTGGTGCTGGGCGTGGCCTTCTGCTTCGATGGCGCCTCGTTTGTGGTGGCCCTGCGCACTTTCAATGCCCAACGGGCGGCCTCGGGAATGTCGTTCTGGGCCGCGTTTCGGGCGAGCAAAGACCCCTCGCTGTTCGTGGTGCTCTTCGAGGACGCGGCCGACCTGTTGGGCCTGATCGTGGCCTTCCTCGGCGTGTTTCTCAGCCACCAGCTCAACAACCCTTACCTCGACGGCGTGGCCTCGCTGCTGATTGGGGTGATACTGGTAATAGTAGCTCTGCTGCTGCTGCGCGAAAACAAAAGTCTGCTGCTCGGCGAGCCGGCCGAGCCGGCCCTGCGCGCCCAGGTGGTGGCCCTGGCGCAGGCCGACGAAGCCGTGCACGCCGTGGGGGCGCCGCTCTCCACCTACCTGAGCCCGCACGAGGTGCTGCTGGTGCTGCCTGTCACCTTCGAGCCCGCGCTAACGGCCGCGCAGGTGACCACGGCCGTAGCGCGCTTGCAGACCAACATCAAGGAGCACTACGCCGACGTGCAGCACGTGTTCGTGCAGCCGGTGGAGGAGGTAGGGACCGAAAAACCAGCTACTACCTTGAGCTAAGATTAAAACTAACTCCCCTCCTCAGCTGAGGAGGGGCTGGGGGGGGTTGAAAGGCTAGGGGTAGGGATACTATTTAGCGTCAGCCCGCGAGATGTCTCGGCTGCGCTCGACATGATGGGCTTTGTTGGACGTTCTGATGAGTGGTCAACCACCCCTAGCCCCTCCTCAGCTGAGGAGGGGAACTAACCTTAGCTCTAGACTATGGCCTTGGCCGTGGTGGCTTCCACGGGCACGGGCTGGCGCACGCGGCCGATGATGTAGCGGCGGCCTTTGTCGAAGGTGAAGTAGCTCCAGGTCCAGTTCAGCAGCACCACGAAGCGGTTGCGGAAGCCGATGAGCGAAACCAGGTGGATAAACGTCCACATCAGCCAGGCCAGGAAGCCCTGCGTGCGCCATTCTTTGCCGAAGAGCTTGATGTCGGCCACGGCGTGGTTGCGGCCGATGGTGGCCATGGCGCCCTTGTCGTCGTAGCGAAAGGGCTCCAGGGGCTGCTGGGCGAGCAGGCGGGTGAGGTTATGGGCCAGTAGGCGGCCCTGCTGCAGGGCGGGCTGGGCCAGCATGGGGTGGCCTTCGGGGTACGCGTCGGACACCATGGCGGCAATGTCGCCGATGGCGAAGATGTTGGGGTAGCCCTGAATGCGGTTGTACTGGTCGACGGCGTAGCGGCCGCCCTTGCGCAGGCATTCGGGCGCGAGGCCCGTAAGCGGGGCGCCGGCCACACCCGCGGCCCAGATGAGCGTGCGCGTGACGAGCGTTTCGCCGGTGTTCAGCGTTACGGTATAACCGTCGTAGCTTTTCACGCGCTTGTTCAGGTGCACCTGCACGCCGAAATCCTCCAGGTACTTCAGCGAGGCCTGTGAAGCCTCCGCCGACATGCCCTTCAGCAGTATGTCCCCACTCTGAATCAGGTGGATATCCATCTGCCGGAAGTCCAGCTCGCGGTAGTCGGTGGGGAAGACGTGCTTGCGCAGCTCGCTCAGGGCCCCGGCAATTTCCACACCCGTGGGGCCGCCGCCCACGATGACGAAGTCGAGCAGGGAGTTCAGCTGCTCCTCGTCGCCGAGCTGTAGGGCCTTCTCGAAGTTGGTGAGCACCGTGTTGCGCAGCTCGATGGCGTCCTCCACGCTTTTCATGGCAATGGCGTTGCGCTCCATCTGCGCATCGCCGAAGTAGTTGGTGGTGGCACCAGTAGCCACCACCAGGTAGTCGTAGCGCACCAGCCCGATGGACGTTTCCACCACCTGCCGGTCGGCGTCGATGCGCTGCACCTCGGCCAGGCGGAAGTAGAGGTTCTGCTGCTCGTCGAGGATTTGGCGGAAGGGCGACACCACCGTATCGGCCTCCAGCCCGGCCGTGGCCACCTGGTAGAGCAAGGGCTGAAACGTGTGGTAGTTCTGTTTGTCGATGAGCACCACCTGCACGGGGGCGTGCCGCAGCGCCTTGGCGAGTTCGAGGCCGCCGAAGCCGCCGCCCACGATGACGACGCGCGGCTTGCCGAGGTCTTCGATTTTGGCCAAGCCTTCCATAAGCAACGAAGAGGGTAGGGGAGTAGAAGTAAGGGCGCGTAAGATACGGGCAGGGCTGCCCGGCCGCCGAAAAAAGCTGCGCGGTATACGTAGGCCGCGTGGCCGGTGGTGGCCGCTGCTCAGCCATTGGCGGGCCAAACGCGTACCTTTATTGTTGCCCGCCTTTTATTACCCGCATTCCACCAATGCAGCTGCATTTCTTTGTAAACACCCCCGGCCTGGCCATCGGCTACGACGAAGCCAACCACTGGCTGTACACCGACTGGCGCGGGGAGCACGACCAGGAGTCGTCGCAGGCGGCGTGCCTGCAGATGCTGGAGGCGCTGCGGGCCCGGCCCTGCCGCAAGATTCTCAACGACAACTCCAGCGTGACGCGCCAATCGATGCAGCTGACCCTGTGGGGCGCGTGGTGGCTGGAGGAAATGATGAACGCCGGGCTGGAGTACGTGGCCTGGGTGTACCCGCGTGACTTTGAGGCCCGCGAAGCCACCGAAAACGTCATCCGCCACATCACCAAGCCGGTAGTAGCCTCGTTCGACGACGTGGCCTCGGCCTACCTGTGGCTGCAGCAGCAGGCGTAAGGCTGGCCGGACGCCGAACACCAGCTCCGCTGTAACGGCTAGCGGGCCACATCATACGTCGGCCACGGCGGCGTGGTTTGGGGAAGATTTGTCCGCGGAAGCCGCTGATTTCCACCGCTTGGCTAGAGTCGTGTTAAGATTATTGCAAGTTTCAGAACGGGAACGGCGCGGTAAGCTATTGACTACTATGCACCTGTAGTGTATCAATAATAAATGGAATTGTCCAGTTCCGGCAGGGCGTTATACAGCCCGGTCGTAAAGTGGTAGTCACAGCCAGGCAGGGTTGTTCCTTTGGCACCGAAAGATGAGGCGGTAAGATTGGGCTGCTTTTCAACCCAATCTATCATCAAATTTTTCACATCCATGACCACCACGTCTTCCCCTAACATTAGCCCCGCTGGCCTCGCTACTCCCGGTACCACCGGTGGCCGGCCCTTCCTGCTTTCCAAGGCTGAGTGGTACGCCATTCAGGTGTACGTAACGGACGCCCTGGCGCTGCCCATTACCGATGAGGCCTTTAAAAAGTCGCTGGGCGCCGGTGCCCCCGCCGACCTGAAGGATTTCGTGGAGCTGATCGACTGCTATAAAGCCATCAATACGCACTGCAATACGTGGAAGAAGACCACGTATCCGGCCAGCGTCGACCTGGCCAGCGACATCGTATCCTACAACCTGAAAGTGCCGACGTACTACGGCGCCATTCAGAAAGAAGCCGACATCCTGACCGAAGACCCCGATAACGCGCAGGCCCAAAAAGCGCTCAAAGCCATTCTGGACAACCTGTCGAAGTCGGCGCAGGACAAAGCCGACCGCGCCGGCGCCGTGTATAAGCAGGTAGCCGAGTTTGCCACCCAAACCGAAGCCGACAAAGCCACGCTGCTGGGCCCCGATGGAAAGAGCGGGCTGGTGAAGAAGTACAACGAGAAGTACGGCACCACCAGCAAGGAAGTGCAGGACCTGACCAAGCAGATTGCCGACGAGCAGGCCATCGTGAAGAAAGCCACCGACGAGTACAACTACGACGTGACGGTGGCCGCCACCACGCCCACCTACGCCTGGCTGATACCCGAGGGCCTCATTGCCGCCGCCGTGGTGGCAGGCGTGTACGGCCACCGCGCCACTGCGGCGCTGGACACCATCCACGCGGCGCAGGCCAAAATCGACAAGATGAACGCCCAGCTGGCGGCCGATGCCAACCTGCTCATTGCCATTCACAACGCCGAAATCGGCATGACGCGCATTACCCAGGACCTGGCGCAGGCCCTGCCGGTGATTCAGAAGATTCAGGGCATCTGGGGCGCGCTGCACGCCGACCTGCAAAACATCGTTTCGCTGATCGACCAGGACATTCGCCAGGCCCTGCCCATCATCATGAACCTGGGCATCGAGGAAGCCATTGTGGCCTGGAAGAACGTGGCCACCGAGGCCAACGACTACCGCACCAACGCCTACATCTCCATCGACGGCAACTCCACGGCGCCCGTGCAGGCCGTAGCCGAGCCGGCCGAAGCCACCGCCTAGTCCGACGCCGCCAACCGATGACGACCAGCCATTCGCAACTCCCACAGAGCGCCGCCGACTGGGCGGCGCTCTACCAGGGCCTCGAAGTGCAGGGCGGCGTGCCCTACGCCACCGACGCCATAATCACCCCCAACAGCGCTACTTTTCGGGCCATGCACCTGGATCTGGGCGCCGTGAAAGCCGCCCTGGATGCCTCCGGGCATGCGCCGGCCCAGGTAACACTCTACGCCGATGTGCTGACCGTGCCCGCGCGGCTTACCTGGCTGCTGGCCTCCGCCGCGCTGGTAGTGCAGGCCCGCCGGATAGAAGTGGGGGACAAGGCCGCCGTGGTGCTCGACTACCGCCACAGCAACACGGCCAGCCTCGTGCTGTACGCCGCCGAAATCAGCGGCAGCTGGACGGCGCAGGCCGTGCTGAGCGGGCAGGCCCAGCCAGCCAACTTTACGGTGGCCGCCCCGCTGGCCGGCGACGGGGTACAGCTGCATTTGGACACCGACCAGCTGCCCCGCCTGCAGCCCCTGACCCACGCCCAGGGCATACCCAACCAGCTGCCCGAGGCCATGAGCCTGGCTCTGACCAACGCCTTCCTGTTCGGCTCGCTGCTCTACGATGAAAACCCGCCGCTGGCACTGGGCATCATGAACTGGGTGAAAGCCTGGGCCGCCGAAGCCGAGGAACTGCAGGGCCTGTTCTGGCGCAGCTGCACGCTGGTGTCCCTGCTGACCTCGCAAATCAACGCCCGCGCCAACGGGGCGGCGTTTGTGCCCTACCTCACGGCCTCGGTGTACACCCAACTGGCAGGCGCCTTCGTGGCCGAAGCCCAGGAATACGAGAACAAGTACCTGGCGCTGAATACACAGGATGTACTCACCAAGCAGAACATCGAGCAGGCCATGGCGCTGCGCGACAACGCGCAGTACCAGAGCCAGTACGTGAAGGCGCTCAAGCAGCAGGCCGCCACCAACTACCAGAATGCCCAGGCGGCCGTCGACAAGGCCCTGAGCAACTTCAACGCCCAGCAGCACAAGGCGGAGATGACCGGCATCGACTTCGAGAAAGCCGGCCTGCCCGAGTACGAGCGGCGCATGATCCTGAAAGGCCTGATGGAAATGGGCACGGCCGTGATAACCTGCGTCGGCGCCATCGGGGCCATTGTGGCGGCGCCCGCCGCTGCGCCCGCGGCGGCTCCGGCGGCCCTCGGCCAGGCCGTGGCTGCCACCGAGGCCGTGGCCTCGGCGGCCAGCAGCACCGCGGGCGTCGTGAAGATGGCCAAGGAGCTGGTGGACGCGATGAAAAAGCTCAAGAACCTAGTGCTGGGCCTGCAGAAGATGGGGGTGATGGTGCTGGCCTTCGTGAAGGCCGGCGGCAGCATGAAGGACGCCCACAGCTTGGTGGAGATGCTGAAGAAGCTAAACCTGGACGCGGAGGCCGGCGACCTGTCGGCCGGCGACGCCTGGCAGATCTTTAGCCTGAAAGTGCATTCGGTGCTGGAGACGCCCGTGGCGCAGGGTATCAACTTTGCCCGCGAGTACCAGAACGAGCTGGACATCCTGGTGATTTACGGTCAGGCCGTGGCCTCGGCCCAGCTGGCGGCGGTGCAGGCCGCCCAGGAATACGCCCGCGTGCTGCTGCAGGAACAGCTGGCCGCGCAGCAGCAGGAGCGCCTCGACGCCTACGTGAAGGCGCTGCAAGTGGGCGAACGGGCCACGGCGGCGATGATGCAGCAGTTCTTCCAGCGTTACCTCGACGCGAAGGAATCGTTGCTGGCGGCCCTGCACAATTATCGGGCTTCCTACGCCTACTGGGCGCTGGCACCCTCGCAGGTGCGCCCGCAGGTGCTCGACAAAGTAGGGGGGCTGGAAAGCGGGCTGAAGTCGCTCACGGCCATTACCCTGGATCAGGCCGCGGCCCTGGAGCAGTTCAACCCGGCTCCCGGCGTGATGAGCAACAAGCACGTGGACATCACCGACGAGGCCTTCCTGCAGGCTCTGCGTCAGGGGCAACCCGCCACTTGGGCCATGCCCGCCGCGCAGGCCGATTTCCTGGGGCTCAACCGGGTGCGCATCACGGCGGTGCGGGCCTGGCTGGAAGGCGCCCAGACGCGCGGCAAGCAGAAAATCAGCCTGACCATCAGCACTTCTGGCAACTACCGCGACCAGTTTCAGGGCCAGGAATACCTGTTTTCCAGCGCGCCGCTCAAGCGCCCCTTCGAGTACCACGTGGAAGGCCCCGAAGGACACCAGCTCCACCCCGACTGGCGCTTCCCCGATGGCTCCCTGGGCTACATCGAGCTGGACGGGCGCGTGGACAACGAGGTGCAATACGCCTACTTCCAGCCCACGCCCTTTACCGAGTGGACGGTGCGCGTCAACCCGCTGCCGGCCAACGCGGGCCTCGACCTCGCGCAGCTGCGCAAGGTCACGCTGCAATTCGAAGGCAGCGCCATCGGCACGGTCGCCAAGCGCGTGGCCCGCGCCGAGGCCCAGGCGCCGACGGCCCTGCTAGCCGAATCCTGATCCGGCTTCGCTTTAGCAACAGCGCCGGGGTGCGGGGCAACGGCCCTGGCCCCGGCGCTTTGCGGCGTAGCTACCATCTGTAAACTTTTTACCTGCTCCTTTCCGTGGACATTGCCCGGGCCTCCGTGGCCGACCTCTTCACCGTGCCGCCCGCCGACTGGGCGGCCATTCAGCAGCGCGTGAGCCTGACGCAGCTGGCCCAGCCTCTGGCCGGCGAAATCCAAGTTATGCTGCCCCATTTTCCGGACCTGATGACGGTGTGCCAGCAATGGCAGACGAGCACCTTTCCCGGTATCATCGACCTAAGCCGGCAGCTGGCGGCCTATGCCGAGCGGGCCCGGCAGCGCTTTACGCCCCTGGCCCAGGAAGTAGCCCTGCTGGACCCCAACGCCGACCTGCCCGCCGAGCTGCGCACGCGGGCGCAGGCTGCCTTTACCGAACTCGGACAAGGAACCCAGGTGCTTAGCCAGGCCTGCGACGCCCTGCGCGAGCCGATCAGCAACTTTCATCTCGTCAATGGGGTGGTGGACACCGAAATCAGCCGCTACCAGGACCGGCTGGGCTTTTTGGGGCAACCCATCGGGCAGGCTACGCGGGCCGTCGATACGGCCTGCGGCCGCGTACTGGGCGACTGGAGCGCCATTGCCGACGACCTGCACCCGCTGCTGGAGGGGCAGCTGCCGCTCACGGTGGCGGTGCTGCTCGACCTCAACCTGCAGCAGGCGCTGCTAACCTGGCGGGCCATCGGCGAGGAAGTTGGTGCCTTCCAGCATCACCTGATAAGCCAGCCGGCCCTAGCCGCCCTGTAACCGTTCCTACACTATGCTGACAACGCTGTGGCAAGCCGCCGCGCCCGGGCCCGTGGTGGAGGCCGAACTACTGCCGCTCTCGAACCAGGGCCGCCTGCGCGTGACCTACAACTGGCTGTATTCGGCCCTGAACTGCGACGCTGCCGACGCCTCTTCTTTTGTGTGGGTGCTGCACAAGCTCGACGAGCAGCACGTAGCCCTGTCGCCCAAAAACGGCTACGCCGGTCGCACACTCTACGCCAGCGTGCGCGACGACTGGAATTACTACGTGCAGGTACAGGCCCCGCATTCTGCCGATTGGATTACCGGCGTGGGCCGCGACGAGATACTGACCCTGAGCACGGCGGATTTCTTCGTGCGGCTGCAGGGCTTCAACGGGCGTTACCTGAGCGTAACCGCTACCGCGGATGACCACGGCGGCCACCGCGGCTGCCGGGTGATGAGCACAGCCCCGGCCCCCGATGCGGCCAGTACCTGGCTGCTGCGGCCTACCCTAAGTTTGCAGGCCAGGCTACAGCTGCCGCCGCTACCCAGCGCCGCCGAGCTGCAGCAGGCCCTGAGCCGTCTCGGGCAATCCGTGCCGGAAGCAACGCTGGCCAGCTTGCTCGGGTGACGCATCCGGCGCCGTGCATACTGTGGAGGTAAGAAGAGCTACGCACGAACGATAACTGGTCAGGTAAAGTGTTGATTTAGAGGCAGCGTTAGCCGCCGACGCTGAAAAGTTGGCTTTTCGGCGGTGGAGCTGCGTAGAGTAGAGCCGCATCATTGTCGCTCTGCCATGCCTGCTGCTCCTGGCCGCTACCGCAACCCCGTGCTCGACGCCGATTTTCCGGATCCGACCATTATTCAGGCTTCCGATAGTTGGTATTACGTCTATGGCACCCAAACCAAGCTCTTCGGCGGGCGCATCGTTAATATTCAGGTAGCCCGCTCCCAGGACCTGGTGCATTGGCACTACCTCGGCGAAGCCCTGCCCGAGAAACCCGTGTGGGCCCGCGGCACGCAGGAGTTCTGGGCGCCGCACGTCAGTGAGCACGCGGGCCGCTACTACCTGTACTACTCTGCCGAGCCCGACCAGGGCCCCGGACTGTGCCTGGCCGTGGCCACCGCCGACGCCCCTGCCGGGCCCTTCGTAGATATTGGCCGGCCGCTGCTGCAGACCGGCCTGCCTGGCTTCGCCGACATCGACCCCATGGCCTTCGACGACCCCGCCACCGGCCGGCGCTGGCTGTACTGGGGCTCGGGCTTCGGGCCGCTGCGGGTGCAGGAGCTGGCGCCCGACCGCATTTCCTTTTTGCCCGGCAGCGAGCCTGTGGAGGTACTGCCCGCCCAGCCCGACGACGAGCACCACTACCACCGCCTCATCGAAGGCAGCTGGGTGATTCTGCGCCACGGCTGGTACTACCTGTTTTACTCCGGCAACAACTGCTGCGGCCCCGACGCGCACTACGGCGTGCTGGTGGCGCGCAGCCACGCAGCTACCGGCCCCTTCGAAACGCTGGCCGATGCTACCGGCGGCCCCGGTGCCATTCTGGAGGGCAACGCCGACTGGCGCGGCCCCGGCCACAACTGCGTGATAACCGACGCGGCCGGGCAGGACTGGCTGGCCTATCACGCCATCGACCCCGCGCAGCCCACCTTCAACGCCATCGACGCCGACCAGGGCTACTCGCGCCGCGTGATGCTGCTCGACCGGCTGGAGTACACCGCCGACGGCTGGCCGCGGCTGGTGACGGGCGGCGTGGCCTCGCGCTGGCAGCCCCAGCCCGCACCGGTGTGCAGCACAAACCCAAGGTCAGCGTAGCTAACCTTTAGTGCGCGTATCGCAGCACAATACCCGTTCGGCGACCCGCTCAAGCCTCAGTAACGACCCGCGAACCGCCAAGCCGCGCTCCTACCATGCTCCGATTCCTGCTTCTCTGCCTGCCCCTGCTGCTAACGGTGCAAACCGTCCTGGCTCAAGCCTCGCCGCGGCAGCTGTACCCCACGGTATTCGAGGCCGTGCAGCTGAGCCGCGTGTTTGCCGACAGCAAAACCTTCGTGGATGCCCGGCCCAAGGCCGCGCCGGCGGTAATCGAGCGGGCCTTCCAGCAGCAGCGGCCGCAGCCCGGTTTCGAGCTGCGGCGCTTCGTGGAAACGTACTTCGAGCTGCCCGCGCCCGCCACCAGTGCCTACCGCAGCCACGTGGTCGCCGGCCTGCGCCACCACCTCGATACGCTCTGGGCGGTGCTGCGGCGGCAGCCGCAGGATTCGGTGGGGCGCTACAGCTCGCTCATCCCGCTGCCGCGACCCTACGTGGTGCCGGGCGGCCGCTTCCGCGAGGTGTACTACTGGGATTCGTACTTCACCATGCTGGGCCTGCGCGAAAGCGGCCGCGCGGACCTGATCCGCGGCATGGTCGATAATTTCGCCAGCCTAATCAGCCGCTACGGCTTCATCCCCAATGGCAACCGCACCTACTACCTTACTCGCTCGCAGCCGCCGTTTTTCGGGCCGATGGTGGAGCTGCTGGCCCAGGTGCAGGGCGACTCGGTGCTGCGGCGCTACCAGCCCCAGCTGCTGCGCGAATATGCCCACTGGATGGCCGGTAGCGACTCCCTGCAGCCCGGGCAAGCCAGCCGCCGCGCCGTGCGCCTGCCCGGCGGCGAGGTGCTGAACCGCTACTGGGACAGCGGCGACTACGCCCGCGAGGAGTCGTACGCCGAGGACGTGGCCACGGCCCGGCAGAGCCAGCAGGCCGCGCCCACATTTTACCGTCACGTGCGGAGCGCTGCCGCCTCGGGCTGGGACTTCAGCACCCGCTGGTTCGGGCCGGCCGGTACGCTGGCCAGCATCCGCACCACCGAGTTGGTGCCCGTGGATTTGAACTGCCTGCTCTACGGGCTGGAGCTGACCCTGGCCCGTAGCTACCGACAGCAGGGCAATACGGCCGTGGCCCAGGACTACCAGCAGCGGGCCGAGCGGCGCCGGCTGGCCATCCGGCGCTACTGCTGGAATGAGCAGCTTGGCTGGTTTGTCGATTATGACCTGACAGCCCGGCAGCCGGCGCGCATCCGCACCCTGGCTGCGGCGTTTGCGCTATACAGTGAAGTGGCCTCGCTCGCGCAGGCCCGGCGCGTGGCCGCGGGGCTGGAAAAGGATTTTCTGAAAGCCGGCGGGCTGGTGACTACGCTCAACCACAGCGGGCAGCAGTGGGATGCGCCCAACGGCTGGGCGCCGCTGCAGTACGTGGCCATCGAAGGGCTGGAGCGCTACAAGCAGGGCAAGCTGGCGCGCACCATTGCCCAGCGCTGGGTGGCCACGAACGTGCGCGTGTTTGAGCAGACGGGCAAGCTGCTGGAGAAGTACAACGTAGAGGATACCCACGTGGTGGCCGGCGGCGGGGAGTACCCCACGCAGGACGGCTTCGGCTGGACCAACGGCGTGCTGCTGCGGCTGATGAACCAGTACAAGATCGGCCCCACGCGGTAGCGGCGAAGCTCAACCGCCGGCGGAAAATTATGGAGGCGGGGTAGCCCAAACGCGGCGGGGCTGCGTACAGCAAAGCTTGTGCGACTTGGGCATCAGCGGGTTGGCCTGCCCGATGCCCGCCGTGCCACAACGGCTACCCTGCAACCAAACCACCTTCATCCGACGATTATGCCGCTACATCCTGCCGACGAAGATGTAACCCTGTGCGACGCTTCCCGGCGTCAGTTTATCAACCAGGCCGGCCGCGGGCTGCTGGCCGTGGGCGTCACCGGCGGGCTAGCCGCCTACGCTGCCGACGAAGCCCAGGCCGCGCCCGGCGCCGACGCCTGGCCGCAGCAGGGCCCCACCGACGTGAAGCTGCCCGAAATATTCGCCAACACCGAGCCCAAGAAAGGTGCGCTGCCCAATCCGCAGCCGCCGGAGCAGCGCGTGGGCTACGCCGTGGTAGGGCTAGGGCACCTTACGTTGGAAGAAATCCTGCCGGCCTTCGCCGATGCCAAGAAGGCCCGGCTGGTGGCGCTGGTGAGCGGCGACGCCGACAAGATGCAGAAGGTGGCCCGGCAGTACGGCGTGAAGCCCGAAAACTGCTACAGCTACCAGAACTACGACAAGCTCAAGGACAACCGCGACGTCGAAATCATCTACATCGTGCTGCCCAACTCCATGCACGAGGAGTACACCATTCGCGGGGCCAAGGCCGGCAAGCACATCCTCTGCGAAAAGCCCATGGCCAACTCCAGCAAGGAGGCGCAGCGCATGATTGAGGCCTGCCAGAAGGCAGGCAAAAAGCTCATGATTGCCTACCGCATTCAGTACGAGCCCATGAACCGCATGGTGAAGGACATGGCCCGCAACCAGACCTACGGCAAGGTCAAGGTCATCGACGCCATCAACTGCCAGAACCAGGGCGACCCGAACCAGTGGCGGCACAAGAAAGCCCTGGCCGGCGGCGGCGCCCTGCCCGATATCGGCCTGTACTGCCTGAACACGGCCCGCTACATCCTGGGCGAAGAACCCACGGAAGTCTACGCCCAGATCCACACCACCCCGAACGACCCGCGCTTCAAGGAGGTGGAAGAAAACGTGCACTTCCAGCTGCGCTTCCCCAGCGGGGCAGTGGCCAACTGCGCCACCAGCTACGGGGCCTTCAACGCCAAGCGTTACCGCGTGTACGCCGAGCGGGGCTGGTTTGGCATGGACCCCGGCTTCTCCTACCACGGCCTACAGCTGGAGCGCGCCCACGCGCCCGAGCCGGAGCGCCACGAGGTGAAGGAAAAGCCCAGCATCACGGAGAAAAACCAGTTTGCCCTGGAGCTGGACCACATGGCCGAGTGCGTGCGCGAAAACAAAACGCCCTACACCCCCGGCGAAGAAGGCCTACAGGACCACCGCATCATGGAGGCCATCTACCAGTCGGCCAAGGAAAACAAACCGGTAAAAATCAGCACCGCCGCGGCCGGCAAGCTGGACGCCTTCCGCGGCTCAGCCCCCAGCAAAGACAGCTAAGCCGCTGACAAGTCGCCGTAAATGCTGTTTTCGGCAGCGTCTGATTCTGCCAAAACTGCTACTGGCACGTCATACACTATCTGTCGTCTGCCTGCCGAACCCTCTCTACCGCGTCGTCAGGCACCCCCTCTCCTTTGCGGAGAGGGGCCGGGGGGTGAGGCGCAACGCAGCAGTGGTCCTGCTTTGACAAGCGGACGCCAGATGGAGCAGGACCCGGAATCGAAAATGCCAACAGACTTTAAAAGCGAAGGACCTTCTCTACGCCAGATAGATTACTATCCAGCGTGAGAAGGTCCTTCGCTGCGCTCAGGATGACAGTAGATTGTCTGGCCTGAGCCTTTTCAAACCGCGCGGGCTGCGGCCTACATATTTTTCAGCCAGGCCTGGCGCAGGGCCAGCTGCTGCGGCGTGGCGTTGGCGTCCGTGGTGAAGTTGTAGCGCTTGATTTCGTCGCGCTCCAGGGTGCGGCAGCGCACTTTCTTCTCCGCGCCGTCGCGGCTGATGGTCAGCTCCACTTCGGCGCCGGGCTTGGCGGACTGCATGGCAGCAAAGACCTGGCGGATGTTTTCCTGCTTCAGGGCCATGCCTTCGTAGGCTACCAATTGGTCACCCTTGGCTACGCCGCAGCTCTGCAGCGTGGGGCTTACCTCCGTAAAGGCAATGCCGCCGCTCTGCGACATGCCGTAGCCGTTGGTGCCCAGCGAGGCCAGCTTGCGGCCGGTGCGCAGGGCCGCGTCGTAGCGGATGCCCACTTTGCTGTAGTACTCCTGCAGCGGCAGCGGCTCGGCGTTTTCCACGTAGCGGGTAAAGAAGTCGCGGATTTCGGGGTAGGTCATCTTCGTGAAATCGTCGAAGAAGTCCTTCTCGCTGATGGGCTTGCTCGGGCCGTACTTCTTGGCTAGCTCCAGCAGCACGTCGCGCAGGCCGCGCTTGCCGCCCGACAGCTCCAGCAGGCGCAGATCGAGCAGGGCCGCCGTCATGGCGCCGCGCTGGTAGATGTTGCCGTACTGTCGCTGGCCCTCGTCCGAGAACGAGTTCAGGCCGAGGCGCTTGAGCGAGTACGTGGTGTCGGCGCGCAGGTGGTCGAAAGATACTTTCTCGTGCAGGGTGTTCAGGTACTGGTCCAGTGGCACCAGTCCGCCGCGCAGCTGCATCATGTGGGCGGCCCACTCCGTGGTGCCCTCGTACAGCCACAGGTGCTGCGAGCCGGTGGGCTGCACGAAGTTGAAGTGCTCGATGATTTCCGAGTGGATGTTCAGCGGCGTCACAATGTGAAAAAACTCGTGCGCGGCCATGTCGGTAATGGTCTGCGCGTACTCAGGCGTGAGCGGCTGCTCGCGCAGGGCGTACTCCGAGCTGTAGGAGTGCTCCCAGGCGCCCTGGCTCTGGTCTTCGAAGTGGTAGAGGAAGGCGTAGCGCTTCACCGGCAGCTGCACCAGGAAGGCCTGGGCGGCGTTCAGCATCTTCTGCATGTCGGCCAGCAGCGGCTCGGCCTTGATGACGTCGGTTTTGGAGTAGCAGTACAAGGCCACCTCGGCGTCGCCGAGCTTGGTGGTGGCTTCCGTCAGGCGGCCCAGCAGAATGGGCGAGTCCACGGCCTGGTCGTAGTCCTTGGCGTGGTAGTAGCCCTGGGCGTCGGGCGTGAGGGCCGAGCCGGCCTTCCAGCCGCTGGGATAGTTGATTTTAAGCCGCAGCGGCTCGTTCTGCATGCCCTGCGGGTAGCCCAGAATGGTCTGCCCGTTGATCAGCGCGTGGTCGGCTTCGAGCGAGGAGCCGCACATGCGGTAGATGCGGTGCTCCTTCACCGGGGTGTCCCAGGTTTCGGCGATGGTGTAGCGGATTTCGCGCGTCTTGTCGGGCTGCGCGAGCTGCCACTGGTTGGTGGAAATCTGCTTGGCCTCCAGGGGCTTGCCCTTGGCGTCGAAGGCCTGGAAGTTGCGCACGAAGCGGCCCATGTCCATCACCTGGTAGGTGCCAGGCGCGGTGGAGGCAAACTGGTAGATGGCCTGGTCTTTCTTGAGCTTCTTGGGCAGCTGCAGGGCGACCTGAAACTCATCCGTCGACTTGGCTGGGTCGATGGTGACGGTGTAGCTAAGTTCGGAGGCAGCCAAGGCCGGGGCGGCCACTGCGCACAGGGCGGTTAGCAGAGCGGGGCGAAAGGAAAAATGCATAAGGCAAAGTAAGAGCGTTTTAACGGATGCAGAAGCCGGCCAATCGTTGCGCGGCAGGCCAGGAGATTTTTAGACCGGGCCATAAAAGCCCTGAAAAGCACCCGATTATAGTTGGTGGCTATTTTGACTTTATTCATAAGGTATTTATGCGGGTTGGTGGCAGTCTGGTTGCTTTAGTGCAAAATGATGGTTGGTTGAAGTAGGTTGTGAGCAACAATTTGAACATACTGGCATAATATAACTTTAAAAATAAAATACGTCAAAAGGTCAAGAATATTGCCTTGGAATTGACTTTAGGTAAGAAAATTTCAGGGCCGGTATTGCGAATAAAATTCGTGTGCCCCTACCTTTCAGTGCAAATTTGATTTGCCTTCTCGCGCCACTTCTTCTACGCTTGCTATGAAAACAACTTGTACTCTTCCGGCTTTGGCCGGCCTGCTTAAGTGTGGCAGTACCTTGCTGCTACTCGGATGTCTGAGCGGCACCGCTGTGGCTCAGACATCCGCTTTTCCGCGCAACGAAACCTTTAAGGGCAGCTCCGCCGGTAACTTCACCTTCGGCGGCACGGCCCGCCTGACCGGCATCGGCGGCACCGGCAACGACGCCGTGGGTCAGGGCTACCTGCGCCTCACCGACGCGGCCACCAACCAGGCCGGCTACGTCATCGACAACGTAGGCTTCCCGGCCGGGGCGGGTTTCACCATCTCGTTTGAGTTCTTCTCCTACGGCAAAACCACCCCCGACGGCGCCGACGGCTTCAGCGTGTTCCTCGTCGACGCCAACCAGCCCACCGGCGGCTTCCGCATCGGGGCCTCGGGCGGCTCGCTGGGCTACGCCCAAAAAACCATCGACCCCGTGTCGCCGGGCGTCACGCGCGGCTACATCGGCATCGGCATCGACGAGTTCGGCAACTACTCCAACGGCAACGAAGGCCGCTCGGGCAGCAGCCCCAACGCCGACGCCGACGGCCGCGTACCCAACGGCGTGGCCATCCGCGGGGCCGGCAACGGCTCGGCTGCCACCGACTACCCTTACCTGACCGGTACCGACCCGGGCGAGCTGGGCTTCGAGCTGGACGTACCCACGGCCCGGGCCCAGACCGGCTCGGCCGATTACCGCCGCGCCTTCATCGACGTGGTGCCCACCACCTCGGGTGGCGTGACTACCTACCGCATCACGGTGCGCATTCAGCACGGCTCGGAGGTGCACACGGCCATTCAGAACTTCCAGGTGGCCACGCCGCCCCAAAACCTGCGCCTGGGTTTTGCCGGCTCCACCGGCGGCAGCACCAACGTGCACGAAATCCGCAACCTGAACATCGTGCAGGTGCCCTTCGCCAACGTGGACGTGGCCACTACGCCCTACAACACGGCCGCTACTATCCGCGTGCTCGACAACGACGTGGCCCCGGGCAGCAGCATCGACCCCACGTCGGTGGACCTGGACCCCAACACCGCCGGCCAGCAAACCTCGCTGACGCTGGCGGGCAAGGGCACGTTTGCCGTCAACGCGCAGGGCGTGGTCACGTTTACGCCCTCCGGTACGTTCGCCGGCACCGTCACGGCCCCGTACACCATCCAGTCGATTCTGGGGGCTGACTACACCTCCAGCCCGGCCAACATGCGGGTAACGGTGCAGGGCGCCGACATTGCCGCCGCCGTCAGCGGCCCGACCTCGGCCACGGCCGGCACGCCCATTACCTACTCCATGCGTACCTCCAACGCCGGCGGCCTCCCGGCTACCAACGTGGTGCCCAAGCTGCAGCTGCCCACTGGCCTGGCCCAGGCCAGCGTATCGGCTCCCGGCGGCACCTATGACCCGGGCACCGGCTGGGTAACCTTCTCGCCGATTGGCAGCCTGGCCAGCGGCGCCACGGCCGTTACCAACTCGGCCACGTTCACCGCTCCCGCTACCGGGCCCGTTGCCGGCCTGGCCCGCGCCGCCTCCACGGCCGTGCCTGACCCCGTCGACGCCAACAACTCGGCTTCCGTGACCACCGCCATCGGTGGTGGTACGGCACCGCTGCCCGTGGTGCTGGTCCGCTTCGAGGCCAAAGCCCAGGGCGCCGACGCGCAGCTGAACTGGCGCACGGCCCAGGAAAAGAACAATGACCGCTTCGAGGTAGAACGTTCCCGCAACGGCGCCGCCTTTGAGCGTGTGGGCACCGTGGCCGGGCACGGCACCGTCAGCAGCACTACCGAGTACAGCTTCCGCGACGCCGGGGCCGGCCGCAGCGGCTCCACGGCCTACTACCGCCTGCGCCAGATTGACTTCGACGGCACGGCCACTTACAGCGACATCCGCGTGGTGCGCTTCGAGGCCGCGAATGTGGCCGTAGCGCTGTACCCCAACCCCGCCGCGGAGGAAGCCACCCTGGACCTGAGCGGCCTGGCCGCCGGCACCTACTCGGTGCGTATTCTGGACGTGACCGGGCGCCTGGTGAAGCAACACACCGCCGCCGGCGCCCAGCGCCAGGCCTTGCCGCTGCAGGACCTGCGCCCCGGCACCTACGTGGTGAAAGTAAGCGGCGGCGCTACCGCCATTACGCTGCCGCTGGTGCGCTACTAGGCGTAGCGGCCGCGTACCCCCAAAGAAAAAGCCCCGACCAACCGGCCGGGGCTTTTTCTTTGGGCTATTCCCTGCGGGAATTAGCGGCTGATAATAACCGACTGGTTCACCACGCGGTCGGGCAGGGTGATGCGCAGCATGTACACGCCCATGGGCAGGTGGCGCACCGACGTGGTCAGGTCGGATTGGGAATCGACCGTGAGGCGCTGGCCAAACTGCAGCACCTTGCGGCCCTGCGCGTCGAACAGCTGGCAATCCACTTTGCCTTCCTGCACGCCGCCCACGCGCACCGACAGCTGGTCGCTGGTCGGGTTCGGGTAAGCCGTGGCGCTGACGGCAGCGCCCTGCGGCACGGCCAGCGTCACCACATCCGAGAGGTGCTCCGAGCCGTCCTGGTCCACTTGGCGCAGGCGGTAGTAGATGACCGAGCGGGCGTAACGGGCCAGGTTGGCGTCGGTGAGCTGGTAGTCGTGGCGGTTGGTGCTCGTGCCGTGGCCGGCTACGCGGCCAATGGCGCGGAACGTGCGGCCATCCACGCTGCTTTCCACCTCAAACCGGTCGTTGTTCTTCTCCTGGGCCGTGGTCCAGCGCAGCAGGCCGTCCTTGCCCACGCGCTCGGCCGTGAAGGCCACCAGCTCCACCGGCAGCGGCGAGGTTCCGTAGCTGCCGATAACCGTCTGGCTGAACGACGTAACCGGGAAGGTCACCGTGCCCGCGGCGGCATTAGCAGCCGTAGCGGAAATCGGCGCGTCGAAGGCCCCGTCGCTGTTGCTCTCGCGCTTGTAGAGCTTCAGGTTGGCGGGGGCATTCTGGTCGGCGACGCTGATGTCCACCGGGCTGAGCGTGTAGGTGATAGTCGCGGCAAAGTTGGTGCTGCTGTACCGGTCGACAATCCAGTAAGCCGGCGTAAACACATTCTGCAGGCTGGGGTCGCTGACCTGGGTGCCCAGCGGCTGGCCATCGAGGCGGCTCACCACTACGTCGTAAGGAGTAGCGCCGGTGCTGCTGAAGTTGATGGCCGCGTTGGTGCCCGTGAAAACGTAGTTGCCCGTGCCCGTCACCGAGAGCAGGCGGCTCACGCCGTAGCCCACCGGGGCGGTGCTGCTTACGCGCGTGGCGCCGGTGAGGCTGCCCACCGTGCCGCTGATGGCATCAGTAGTGGTGGTGCCGCTTTCGTTGAACTGCAGGTACGAAACCAGGCCCGTCTCCACACCGCTGAGGGTGAGGTGACGCAGCTGGCGCAGCTCCGTCAGGCTCAGGGCCCGGTTCCACTGGCTCACCTCGTCGATGTCGCCGGGGAAGTAGTTGGCCCCGGTGGTGCCGGCGCTGCCCACGTAGTTGACGGCCGTGCTGGCCGGCGTGCTCGTCGTGTTGAGCGAGGTCTGAAGCTCCCCGTTGAGGTAGATGCTGAGGGTGCTGCCGTTGTAGATGGCGGCTACCTGGCTCCAGGCGCCGGTTGCTATGGTTTGCGGACCAGTCTGCTTGCTCTGCAAACCGTTGCTTGAGCCGAAGCCGGCCTCGATACGCCGGTTGCCGGTTACGGCAATGTAGGGCGCTGCCGAGTCGCCCGTGCCGTTGCCCAGCACGTAGTAGGTCGTGCTACCCGTCCCGATGTTGGGTTTGATCCAGGCTATCTGCGTGTATTGTCCGTTCAGCACCGGTGCCGGATTGGTCGCGTCGGCGCTGAAGTTTACGTAACCGGCGGTGCTTCCGCCCACGAAGCGCAGCGCCTGCCCGGCCACGCGGTCAGTTTTGATGATCTGGCGGTTGCCGGTCGGGCTCGTTACGCTGGGGGTGTAGGTCGTACCGCTGATGGTCAGGCTGGGCACGGTAGCATCGAGCACGTTGCGGCTCGTGGCGTTGGCATCCACGTCGTACGCCAGCCAGAAGTAGTTGGCGCCCGTGGTCAGCTGCTGCGTGCCGGTGATGGTGAAGGAGCCGTTCGGGTTGGCTACTGCACTGCCAAAGGCCGTGGCGGTGGCAAAAGTGCCGCTGGTGCCGGTGTAGTACACCCGTGCCGCCGCAATATCCGCGGCCGAGGTGCTGCCGCCGGTGGTGAACGAAATCGACTGGGCGCTCAGCGGGGAGTCGTTGCCGCCACCGATGACGACGGCCACGCGCAGGATTTCCTGGTTGGTACTGCCTGCTGCCACCCGGCCGGTGTTGGGCTGATCGGCCGTGCTGCTGGTGTAGGTGGCCGGGTTCGGTACGATGAAGTTGTTGACGTTGCTGTTGGCGCTGATGGCGTAGCCGTTCAGCTGAGCCGTAACATACACCGTGTGCGAGCCAGTAGCCAGGCTCGAAGGCTGGGTGAAGCTCCAGGTGCCGCCGGCCGTAGCCGTGGTGCTGCCGCGGCTGGTAAAGTCCACATACACTGTCACCGTCGCGTTGGCCGGGGCCGTGCCGCTGTAGGTCGGCTGGTCGTTGGCGGTAGTGCTGTTGTTGGCCGGTACAAGCACCACCGGCGTCGCCGTGACGGGTAGGTTGTACTGGATGGAGAACTGGGTGGCGGCGGTGTTGCCGTTGCCGGCCTGATCCTGGGCCACGTTGGCCGGCACGCTCACCGTCACGGTGCCCGGAGCGGTGGGCGTCACGGTGAAGTTGTAGGTAGTGCCCGAGCCCGAGAAGCTGCCCGAGGTAATCGTGCCATTGCCCACCGTCACGTCACCGGTCACGAAGCCGGTCACGTTTTCCGAGAACGTTACCCGCACCGGAATGGGCGAGGTGCTCGTCGGGCTCGTGGCCGTGGAGCTGGTGGCCACCGTGGGCCGCACCGAGTCGACGAAGAAGTTGTTCGTGTTGCTGTTGACGCTCACCGTCTGGCCGTTGAGCTGGGCCGTGGCGTACACCGTGTGCGAACCCTGCGCCAGGGCCGTGGGCTGAGTGAGGGCCCAGTTGCCGGCCGAATTGACCGTGGTCGAGTTGAACAGCAGTACGCCGTCCACATACACGCGGATGGTGGCGCCGACCGGCGAGTTGTTGCCCGCATAAGTCGGGGTGGCGGTGCTGACGTAGCCGCCGTTGGCCGGTACTAATACCACCGGAGCCGCCGTCTGCGGCTGGTTGTACTGCACGCTCACCGTGTTGCTGGCAGTGTTGCCGGTGTTGTTAGCGTCGGTAGCTACGCCCGCAGCCAGGCTCACCGAAACGGTGCCGGTGCCGCTGGGCGTGATGGTGAACGTGTAGGGCCCGCTGCCGCTACCCGCGAAGCTGCCGCCCGTTACCGCACCGCCCGATACCGTTACGTCCGTAGCCGTAAACGAGGTGCCCACGCTCTGCGAGAAGCTCACCGCGAAGGGAATCGGCGCGGTGCTGGTGGGGCTGCTGGCCGTGGTGCTGACGGTGGCCGTCAGGGCCGGGGCCGTCACGCTGAACGTGGCCGAGGTGAAGGTCTGGTAGGCCGAGGCGCTGGTAGGCTGAACGCTGCCTACGAAAACGTCGTTCACGAACACGTTCAGCACCTGGTCGCGCGAGGTGTAGTCACGCTGAATGGCCTGGAAGCTGACCTGGTAGCTGCCCGTGGGCACGGCCAGATTCTGCGACACGCTGCCGTTGCTGCCGACTGCGCTTTGCAGCAAAGCCACCGCGTCGCCCGCCGCCGCCGTCGAGCCGAAGCCGCTACCACTGCGCGACACGCCGGCCTGGGTGCCAAAGCTCCAGGGCGCGGCTACCACGCCCTGCTGCTGGTACAGGAAGCTGCTAGGAGCTACGTTGCTGCTTTCAAAGCTGCTGTTCTGCAGGGCATTCGGCACGGCCGAGCCGCCTTGCAGCACCTGCACCACGTCCACGAAGGCCGTCACGTCGCTGTTGCCGCTGGCGCTGCCCGCGCCCTGAATGCGCAGGGTGGGCGCGGCCGCAAAGCTCTTGGTGATGGTGTAGGTAGTGCCGCTGGTGTAGGGCAGGCCGGTAATGGTCGGCGTCACGCCCGTGCTGTTGTTCACGTTCAGGCGCAGCGTCCCGTCACCGGTGCCGGTATTCACCACTACGGTGTAGGCAGTGCCCGAGCCCGATACGCTGGTCACGGTGGCGCCCGTGGTGCTGGTGACCGAGAAGTTGTTGGTCGTCAAGCCTGATACTGCCGTCGAGAACGTCACGGTGTAGCTCACCGTGGCGGTGGCCGTGGGCGTCGGCGTCTGGCCGGTTACGGCCGTGACGGTAGCAGTGGGCTGCTGATAGGTGATGCTGAACTGGGTGGCAGCGGTATTGAAGTTAGTCGCCGCGTCCTGGGCCACGTTAGCCGGTACATTTACCGTGGTAACGGTGCCGGGCGTGGTGGGCGTCACGTTGAAGGTATAGGTGCTGCCCGAGCCGGCGAAGCCCGAGATGGTGCCGTTGACCACTGTCAGGTCGCCAGCCACGAAGCCCGTCACCGACTCCGAGAAGGTCACCGTGAATGGAATCGGCGAGGTGAGCGTGGTGCTGCCCGAGAAGCCGGCCGACGAGCTGATGGCCACCGTCGGCTGGGTCTTGTCGATGGTGTACTGTTGGCCGCTGGTGTAGGGCGCGTTGCTTACGCTGGGCGTCAGGCTGGTCGAGTTGGCTAGGTTCAGCCCGAGCGTACCGCTGCCCGAGCCGGTATTCACCGTTACCGTGTAGGTAGTGCCCGAGCCCGACACGCTGCTGACGCTGCTGCCGGTGATGCCCGCGCTGGGCGCCGTGGCGAAGTTGCTGGTGGTCAGGCCCGTCACGGAGCTGGCAAACGTCACCGTGAAGCTCACGCTGGCGGCGTTGCTTGGGTCGGTGCCGGCCCGCACAATAGACGCGACAGTCGTGGGCGTGGTAAAGGTTTGCACGCTGCCGTAGCTGGTGCCGGCCGGGTTGGTGGCGTAAGCGCGCACGTAGTACGTGGTGCCGGAAGCCAGACTCGAAATGGTGGCCGAGAACGTACCCGTGCCCGAGCCGTTGGCCGCCTGCGTCACACCGCTGCCGCCGATGGCGGGGGTGGTGTTGGTGGAGCTGAATACCACGCCGCGCTCGGTTACGCCGGCGCCGCCGTCGGCCGTTACCTGGCCACCCAGCACGGCGCTGGTGCCCGTAATGCTGCCGGCAGCGGCCGTGGTAACGGTAGCCGTGTTGTAGGTCGTGAAATTGAGCGTGGTGTTATCCAGGATACCCGCGTAGGCCCGGTTATTAGCATCACGGAACACGCCTTCGTCAATGCGAATGGCGTAGGCCGTGCCCAGCGCCAGCGTCGTGGTGGGGTTGATGGTCCAGGTGGTGTTGCTGCCCGTCACGCGCGCATCGCCCACCGGAATGGTTTCGATGGTCACGTTGTCGGAGGTGCGCACCACGTAGAAGTTGCCCGCGCTTTTAACGACGTTCTTATCGAATACCAGCGTGATGTTGGTGGTCGGCGCGATGCCCGTCGCGTTATCGGCCGGCGTGCTCGATACCAGCAGCGGCGGATTGCCCTCCTGGCGTATAACGCGGCCTGTAGCAGTACCACCAGTCCCGGCCGTGAATTCGATCAGGTCAATATCCGCGTCGGTGTCGTAGTCGGCGGGAAACAGGCCCGGGGTGGATTGCGAAATATTATCGAAATCAATGCCGTTGAGCGGGCCGCTGGTGAAGGTGCCGCTGGCGTTGGTGGCAATGTTGGTGAAGGTGCCACTCCCGTTGTTCAGCAACAAGCCAATGCCCGTATTGGTTACGTTGCTGCTTTGATACAGCATATCCACTGCCCCATCGGCATCCACATCGATGAAGCGGCGCCGGGAAGCAAAGGACAGGGCCGGGAACGGGTTTGTCACCTGAGCAAAGCTGCCGCCATTGTTACGATATAGCGTGCCAGTACCATTGTTAGGAGCCGTCAGCAGGTCGCTGTCGCCATCGTTGTCGTAATCCACCGCGAAGACCGAAGGGTCACCGCTAGCCACCACGCCCGTGAGCGTAACCCCGTTGAGCGGGCCGCTGGTGAAGGTGCCGCTGCCGTTAGCCGTAGTGGTGCTAAAGCCGCCGCTGCCGTTGTTAATCTGCACCCCGATATTGGTGCCAGGGGCGGTTCCATCCTGGTATAGCTGATCAATAGCACCGTCATTGTTTACGTCGATAAAGACGCGGCGTGAGGCGATGGATAACTGGGCAAAGGGGCTGCCAATGGTAGAGAAGGTGCCGTTGCCGTTGTTGCGGAATATCGACCCGGCGGCGTTATTCACCGCCTGTACAATGTCCGTGTCGCCGTCCTTGTCGTAATCGACAGCAAACAGCGCGTAGTTGTTGCTGACGGTGCCAAAGACGATTTGCGTGAACGTAATGCCGTTGAGCGGGCCGCTGGTGAACTTGCCGGTATTATCAGCCGTAAACGTAGTGTAGTTGCCCGAGCCGTCATTCCGCTTAAGGGCAATGCCCTGCCCAGGAGTGTTGCCGTCTTGGTACAGCAAGTCCAGGTCGCCGTCTTTATCCACATCCAAGAACCCTTGCCGGTTAGGTAAAGTCAACACCGGGAACGGGCTCGGCTGCACCGAGTAGCTGACCTGCGCGCGGGCCGCGAAGGCTCCCCACAGGAATAGTAGCAGCGTCGCCGCTGTTCGGAGCCGGCCGCTAGAGAGGTAAGGTTTTTTCATAGAACGATTATCGGATGAACGCCGAAAAAGGGCCCGCCCGCTGCTCGTCGCCGAGCCGAAGGGGGCGTGCCCATGCATGGGGATACTACTAGTGAAGACCGGGCAAAGCCGGTGGCTCCTGGCCGAAGCCAGGCACGCCAACGTCGGAGCAGCCTGCCGGGACCTCACTCCCAGGCAGGTGGTATTAGTTGCGCGACGGGTACACGCCGTACAAGCAAATCTGGTAGTTCAGCGCCAGATAGGGCTGCATGGTGGAAAAGGGGGTGCTGCTGCCCGCTATGCCCGTGTTGCCGCCCGGGTAGTTGCCGGTCGCGGTGGGGGCGTAGCCCTTCACGTCTACAGTTTCACCGTTCACATCCGTGCCCGTCAGTACGGCTGGCACTGCCCCTATGGGCGAGTTGGTGGTAGCGGTAGCGGAGCTGATGCCGCCGCCCAATACGGTGTGCAAGTGAGCGGGCATGTTGCTCTGTATCAGCGTCGTGTTTTCGCTGCCGGCCCGCTCGCCCAGTATATGATTTGTCAGGCCCGGGCCCTGGCCAAAGTGCATCGGTACGCGGCCGCGCAGGTCGGGCAGACCGAAGGTGGTCTGGCCGTTGCCGCCATAGGTGGTGCCCAGAATGGAGAACAGCGCCGTGTTCTGCGCGATGGACAGAATCTGCCCGCTGCAGAAGGCGAAATTCTGTACTTCGTAATTGCCCGCAAATAGCATGATTTCGCCAACGTACGGTTCTAAAGCGTTGGTGCCGTAAGGCTGTCGGGAGGACGTAGCGGCCATGGCCGGACCGGCCAGCAGGCCGCCCCCAAGCAGGGCGCCGAGGCGCTTAAGCCAACTGCGGCGAGCTGGGTCGGCGGTAGGTTGGCCTGCAACCTGGGCTGCGGAAACGATGCCCTGCTGAGTAGCGATTAATCTCATGGAAAGGGAAAAGAAGGTTGTTGAGAGAGGTGAAGCACTGGTTTCCCAATGGCGTGGGCGGCCAGCGGCACTTGTGCGGTCCGAGCTACTGCCGAGCTGGGGTGCAAAAGTAGTGCTTATTTACCCTGAAAGCGAAGTCGTTAGCCACAAAAGCCCCAGCGCTGCCGGAGCTGCTACGGGCAGCCACGATACAGCACTGGGGCCAGCGAGAAGAGGCTACTAGTCGCGCGAGGGGAAAAGGCCTTGCAGGCAGATGATGTAGTTCAGCCCGAGCACCGGCTGCACTAGGTTCACCGGCTTATTGCCGCCCGCCAGGCCGATGGAGGCCGGCGCCGCGGTGGCGTCGCCGTTCGGCGCGTAGGCATTCACCGTCACCGATTCGCCGTTGACGTCGGTGCCATTGGTAATGGCCAGAAAGCCCCCCGCCGGGTTGCTCACCGAGCCCGCCGATTTGCTCACGTTCAGCTGGTGGTTGTGGGCCGGCAGCTCCGCCGTAGTAAGCGTTACGTTTTCCGTGCCCGACATTTGGCCCAGCTGGTAGGGGCTCAGGCCGGGGCCCTGGCTCATGCCGCTGTGCACCGGTACGCGGCCGCGCAGGTCGGGCAGGCCGAAAGTGGTCTGGCCGTTGCCGCCGTAAGTGGTGCCCAGAATGGAGAACAGCGCCGTGTTCTGCGCGATGGACAGTTGCTGCCCGTTGCAGAACGCCCAGCCGCGGGGCGCAAAAGTGCCGGCAAACAGTACGATAGAGCCGATGTAAGCTTCGTCCATAAAAGAATGAGTTGAGAAGAAGGAAAAAGGATGGGAAAGAACTTCTAAAGCCACCAGCTGGCAGCGGTAAGCACAGGTACAAGGCAATACTAACTCAGCGGGCACCCGTAGGTACCGCAGAGCAAAGAAGCTATAAGTGCAATGGTGTGGTAGTAGGAGGGCACGAACCACTGAGGAGCGTGCAGGCAGCGTAAAAGGGCCGCTAACTCTGGGGTCAGCAAACCGCGGACGAATATAGTGTATCTATTCTTAATGCTATAGGTAAAAGTCATATTATACTTGGGATATTGTCACTATGGGAAACGCAGCTAACAGCTGAACGGGGCGGCCAGCCCTTTTGGGTCCTTCAGCTTGCAAGTAAAGCGCGCTACCGGCGGACGGCTTGGCAATGGTGGCCAGCGGCAGGTGGCAGGCAGCGAGCTACCGCATTTGGTGGGCGGAAAGCCGAAACTCACCAACGCGAACGGCCGCCGCCCAGCTCGGATCAGAGCTAAGCGGCGGCCGCCTCAACGGGAAGAGTTAGCGGTTAATCCAGCGACCGGTCGCGGAACAGCACGTAGCCGATGTGGGCAAACACGCCGAATTGGTTGTTACGCTCGTCGTAGTGGATGAACTGAATGGCGGCCGGGCCAACCGGCGTCTGGTACTGGAAGCCCGTCATGATGGTGAGGTAGGGCCGGCTCAGGAAGTTGGTGCGCTGGGCCAGCAGCGGGTTATCCGGGCGCCGGTCCCAGGGCCGCACGAAGGCGTGCAGGTAGCCCTCGGTGCGCCACTCCAACGACCCGGCAATGGCGCGCACGTAGCGCAGGCCCGCGGCGGCGTAGGCCGTGCCGCGGTAGTTGTCGAGGAAGATAGTACGCGAGTCGGGTAGGGGCAGAAAGGCCGGCGAGGTGGTGAGCGTGGAACGGTAAGTGGCAAACAAGCCCTGCGTGCTGGCTACCAGCTCCGTCATGTAGCCCCAAGCATTGGTGCGGGCGCCCACGGTATCGACTTTGTTCAGGCTGAAGTACTGCTCCGTAAAGAGTGTGGCCTTCACCCACTGGTGGTTGCGGCTGCGGCCACTCAGGCCCTCGGCCGTGGAGCCGGGGTTGTATTTCTCCTCGCCCGTCACACCCCGGAAGCTGAACTCGGCGCGGCGGCCCTTGGTAGCGTATTGCCGGCGGTTGAGCGAGTTGCGCTGAAACTGTACCGCCGCCGTGAAGCCGTGAAAACGGTTTTGGTCGAGGGTCGCAGCCGAGCTGATTTCGTCGGCGTTGGCAAACCGGTCGCGGTTGGTAAACGCGCCGAAGCTCAAGATGTAGCGGCTGCGGTAGTTCGGGCTGATGCCCACCTGCACGAAGGTTTTCAGGTCGCGCTGCTGCAGGGCGGTGTTCTGGGCGGCTTTGCCGTTATCGAGCAGGCCGCCGGTATCCTGGTAGTTGAAGTTGTTGAAGACGATGGTGGGCTCGAAGTACAGCGGAATACGCCCGGGGATGCTCACCCGAAACGAGCCCTCGGCCCCGTTGTAGAAGCGCCCGATGGTGGCGTCGGCCTGGATGGTGTAGAGGTAGCGGTTGAGGTAGCGGTAGGCCCCACCGAGGTAAAAATTGCTCATGGAGCGCGTGGTCAGCAGCACGCCCAGGTCGGTCGTCAGGTTGGAGTTCTGGCGCGCATCCACGTTCAGCACGTACCCTTCCTTCTGCCGGTCGTAGCGGATGCGCGGGTACACGTTGTTGAAGAAGTCGTTGTTGACGAGGCGGTAGTAGCCTTCTTCAATGTCGGAAGGGGTGTAGGTGGAGCCGGTGCGCCGGAAAAACCGGGTGACGAACCCCTGCTGCATCTGCGGCACGCCTTGCACCCGGATTTCCTTGAAATCCGGCTTGGGGGCACGGTTCTGGAAGTCGCGGCGGCGCTGCTGCAGGGCTAGCGTGTCTTCGCGGCGCGCAATGCGGCGCAGCGCCAGTGGCAGCTTGGCCTCGGCGGCCTGCTCGCCCGAGTGCACCAGCTTGCGCACCTTGGCAAAGTCCGCGGCCGTGACGCCCTGCAGGTCGGGCTGAATGAAGATGCCGTTCTTGCCCACGGATAGGGTGTCGGCCGCGTTCGAGCCCAGAAAGATGAGCGTGCTGGTGAGCAGCGCATCGTCCTTGCCCGTGGGGTACTTGCCGTAGGCCACGTCGCCCACGTTCACCCCGATGATGATGTCGGGCTGAAACTCCTCGCGCATCACGCCGGTGGGGAAGTTGTCGACCACGGCCCCGTCGAAGAGGTAGCGGCCATCGGGCTGGCGGATGGGGCGAAAGGCCAGCGGAAAGGCCATGGAGTTGCGCACTGCGTCGGACAGGGAGCCGCTGCGCTGCACCACTTTCTCACGCGTGAACACCTCGGAGGCCACGGCCCGGTACGGCACGAAGAGCTTGTTGAAGTCGTAGCCCGAAATGGCGCCCGCCGGGGCCAGCATGGTGGCCAGCACGTAGTTCAGGGTCACGTCGTCCACCAGCTTGGGCGTCACGCGCGCTTTCAGGGTCGAGTCGAGGGCCAGCCGCAGGTGCAGGGCGGCGGGGGAGGGGTCGGCGTCGTAGTAGTTGAACACCTTGCCCTCGAGCGGGCGGCCCGCTACCCAGTCCTGAAACTGCGGGCTGATGACAATTTCCTCGATTTCGCGGGGTGAGTAACCCGCCGCGTACAGCCCGCCCACGATGGCGCCCATACTAGTGCCCACGATGTAGTCGATGGGGATGCGGTTCTTTTCCAGTACCTTGAGCACGCCCACGTGGGCCAGGCCTTTGGCGCCACCGCCGCTGAGCACGAGGCCCACTTTCTGGGCCGCCGCCGGGCGGGGTAACACAAAACAGAGAATCAGTAAGCCTGCAATCAGGCGGAGAAAACGGTGCATAGAAAGCGAAGAAGCGGAGAGGGCAACGCGCTTGGTACGCAGGGGGGTAAGCCGGGTTGTGAGGGCCGGCCGGTCGAGATTCGCGGGGCCGCTCGGGGCGTCTGCCGCGGGGTGAATTCAGCCTTTTGGCGCGACTCAGGCCGGCAAGCAGTTTTCGGATATCCGGTGCCGCGCCCGCGTTGCCGCGCCCGTTTTATCCAGCATCCTGAGCCGTCGGTGAAGAGGCGTGCCACGTGTGAGCAAGCGACTTTGAGCAGCCGCTAGCAAACGTGCGGAGTGACAGATCTGCCAATGCTTTCGAAAACACGGCCACAAAAAAGCCCCGGCTGATGCAGCCGGGGCGGTGGGCAAGTTAGGGCGCGAGCCAGTGGCCGAGTGGGCCGGGCAAGTTGCGCAGCACGGCAAACACGATAACCAGGGCCGCGGTCAGCCAGCCAAACCAGGGCCGGTACAGAAACGACGCGCGGCGCGGCTGGCCGGTTACTTCGGCGCGCAGCCGCTCCAAGCCGCCAAACAGCACCACGGGCGTGTAAGCAGCGGCCAGTAGGTTGTGGCCGGCAGCCTCGGCCCAGCGCCCGTTCAGCAGAGCGTGCAGGGCGCGCTGGGTACCACAGCCCGGGCAGTGCAGGCCCGCCAGCCAGTACAGCGGGCACTTCGGAAAGAAGTACCGGCTGGGGTCGAAGCGGAAGTACACGAAGAGCAGTGCGCTGGCCGCCAATACCAAACCCGCTGCGCGCCAGCCGAGCCGGCGGCGCACAGCGGGTTGTAATGCCGTAGCGGTCATTTACAGGTTCGAAGCGCCCATCAGGCTGCCGAATACACCCAGCATCGAAAGGATGAAGCTGAGTACAATCGAGGCCAGACCAATGATCAAACCAATCTTGGTCCACTTGCCGGCTTGCTCAGAAGCGTGCAAGGCGCCGTTGTAGTCGCCCGCGTCGTAGCGGGAATTGACGCTGGCCGCGTTGATGATGCCCACGATGCCAAAGGGCAGGCAGCAGAATAGGGTCACCAGAATCGACTCCACCAGCCAGTTTTTCGGCCGAGCATTGGTGGGCGGCATGCCACCGGTGGGGGAGGAATAGGATTGCTCCATAAGGGTTTGGAATTTGAGAAGATGGAATGGTTAGCCGGGAAGGTAAGCAAAGCCCGCAAACTGGCCAATGGGCCCGGGGTATAATGACCAAAAGTTAACGCGGCCAGACACGATTCTTACCAGGCATACGTCAGCGAGAGGTCCGACTGGCGCAGGCGATACGAGTAAGACTTCTCGTTTGGGCTGGAGGTGGATAGACGCTGGGTATGAAATGCTACCCCAACGTTGCCGATGGGGGTACGGCAGACCACGCCAGCGCCACCGCGGGAAAAGCCCGTCACGGGGGACATGCCCAATTCGTAGGCGTCAGGGCGGTCCGTGGGCACGTCCGGAATTTCGCTGTACCAAGCGCGGTGGCTCAGTACCATGCTGAGACCACCGCCCCCTTCCAGGTAAGGGCGTACGCGCTGGGCGTCGCGCCCAAGCTGCCAGCGCAGCATAATGGGTACTTGCAGCAATTGTGCTTGCAGATCAATGCTGCGCGTGAAGTAATTTGTCGCTGCCCGGGGCATGTCATGGACCTGCGTGAAAGAACGGGCGCGGCTGTAGGACGCTTCCACCACCGCCTTGAGGCTGCCACCAATGGGTACGGCCAGTTGCACGGCGCCCGTTATATCAGTAGCAGGCGCTGGTTTCTTAAAACCGAAATCTTGATTCTTGTACACAGACCAAAATTGGCTGCGTTGGCTCCCCACGCGTATGCTTAGCTCGGTGCGCTGCTTGCTGCCGGGGAAATAGCGCGCCGAAACATCCGGCTGACAGCGGTTGTAACGGTCGATACGTCGGCCTAGCGATACGCGGGCGTAGTGCAAGCGCGGCTGGCTGTTGTCGGTAGTGAGCGATGGGCAGCCGGCCAACACGCCTTTGAGCACCGGCTCATACTGCGCGCGGGACAAGGGCAGCAGCTCGCCTCCGGTTTGCTCAATCATGAAATCGACATCGGAACGGGGCGAATAGCCGGTATACAGGTTCAGCGGGCCAGCGGTGATTAATTCCAGAATGCGCAGACTGTCGCCGTTGACCATACGCGTGCGAAAAGCCTGGCGTCTATCAGCGGTGCCAGCCGCCGCCAAATCCCGGGCCCGCAGGGTTTCGGCGGGGGCATCCAAGCTAGGGCGAAACCGCACGAAGCCCACGCGGCGCGTCGCATGGTAGGCGTCAAGATACCCGCGCACTGTATCGTTGGGGGCACCGGTTCGCACAATGTAGCCGGGCTGAAAAAAGGTGCTCTGGGCAAAGCTCAGGGCCGGAAAAGCCAGGGCTGAAAGAATAAGTAAAGAACGACGCATGCCGCGTGAGTGAAAAGGATAATTCCACGAAGCTACGGCAAAGTGCTATTCAGCCCGCCTACCACTTGCGGAAAATCACATACACCGCCGCTATCAGCAAGGCAAAGCCCACCAGGTGGTTCCAGCGCAGCGTGTCGGACTTGAACACGAACACGGCGCACAGGGTAAACACCGTCAGCGTAATGACCTCCTGAATGACCTTGAGCGGAAACAGGTTGAACAGCCCCGTTTTCCGCGAAGCCGATCCGGTTGAGGCCTGATTCCACCGCGTTACCATTTCGCTGAAGCACATTCCAAAGCCACTTTAAGCACCGTGGACAGCGACGGGAAAGCGCAACTCAACCCGCAGCTGCCCGGCGGCTTCGGTAAAGTGCAGCTCGGCCCCGAGCAACTGCGCCAGCCGGCTGCTGATCCACAGCCCTAGCCCGGCGCCGTCTTGTAGCACATCGGCCTGGAAGTAGGGCGCCGTCAACCTGGTCAGGTTGTCGCCAAGTGGGGCCAGCAGTTCGTTGTGCACGCTCACCCCTACGTAGTCGGCGGTGCGCGCTACCTGCACCTGTACCGATGTGTGCAGCCGGGCGTGCTTGCGGGCGTTGTCAAGCAGGTTCAGCAGAATGGTGGTGAGCTTATCGGCGTCGGTGCTGAGGCGGTAATCCGCGGCCTGTTCGTCGATGTGCAGGTGTAGCTGCCGCCCGGCGGCCCGGAAGGCGGGCAGGGCGCGGTCCACAATGGCCAGCACCAGCTCGTCCAGCTCCACGGCGGCGCGGTACAGCGGCAGCGCCTCGGGCGTGCGCAGTCGGCTGACCAGCAGAAAGTCCTCCACCAGGCGGCTGAGGCGGCGCAGCTCGGCCCCGTGCCCCGCCAGCGCTTCGCGGGTGACGGCGGGCACGGTGGGGTCGGTGCCGGTCACGTCCAGGCTGAGCTGCAGGGTGGCCAGCGGCGTGCGCAACTCGTGGGCGGCGGCGGCCAGAAAGTTGGCCTGGACTTCGGCTTGCTCGCGCAGGCGGCCGAGCACGGCGTTGAGGGTTTCGGCCAGCGTTTGCACTTCGTCGCCGGTGGCGGGCACGGGCAGCGGCTCGATGCTGGCCGCGTCGCGGATCCGTTGGGCCTGGGCGCTGATGCGGCGCAGCGGGTGCAGGGCCGCCCCACCAAGCCAGGCCGCCAGCAAAGCGGCCAAGCCAGCACTGCCCAGCAAGCCCAGCAGCAGCACCGTGCGCACCTGGCGCAGCTCGGCGGCCAGCGGCGCGGCCGGCCGTGCCAGCCACAGCAGCAGCTGCCCGGTGGGCAGGGCCTCGTTGGCGCCGGGGCCGGGTACGGCGGCCGGGCGCTGCACGTGCACGAGTTGCAGCGGGTGCGTCGGGGAAGCAGCGCTGTCGGTGGGGAAGCCGGGCGAGCGGAACACTTCCCAGGGCGCGCGACCGGGAAAACGAAGCACCACACGCATTTGCTCGCTGGCTTGGTCGGGCAGGGGCAGGGTGGGCAGCGGGTCCAGGCTGATGCGGCTGAGCAGCAGCTCAGCCCGGGCGCGCAGCCGCTCGTGGTCGGCGCGGGCCAGCAGGCGGCGCAGGCTGAAGTACTGGTACGCCCCGGCCAGCAGCGTAAGCAGCATCAGCCCGCCAGCCAGGCCCAGCAGCAAGCGGCGGCGCAAACTCAGGGTCGAGAGCAAAGCCATAACGCGTGTAGGGCTAGACCTGGACGGGCAGGTTGCGCAGGCGGTAGCCCTGCCCGATGACTGTTTCGAGCAACGGCTCGGTCGCGCCTCGGTCGAGCTTTTTGCGCAGCTGCGAGATATGCACCTCAATGACGTTGGAGCCCAGGTCAAAATCCACGTCCCAGACTTTCTCGGCGATGCGCGTCTTGGGCAGGACGCGGCCCGCGTGGCGCAGCAGCAACTCCAGCAGGGCAAATTCGCGGTTGGTCAGCTCCACGCGCCGACCACCGCGCGTCACGATGCGCTGCAGCGGGTCGAGCACGAGGTCGGCCACGGCGAGGGGCGCGGCTTCGGCGGGCGTGGCGGTTTTGCGCTGCACGATGCGCAGGCGGGCCAGCAGCTCGTCGAACTCGAAGGGCTTGCGCAGGTAGTCCACCGCCCCCGCATCGAGGCCGCGGATTACGTGTTGGGTATCGGTGAGGGCGCTCAGGATGATGACCGGCGTGGGCAAGCCAAACTCGCGCAGGTTGCGCAGCACGTCCAGGCCGTTTTGGCCAGGCAGCATCAGGTCGAGCAGGATTACGTCGTAGGCTACCGTGGCGGCTAGCTCCAGGCCCGCCGGGCCCGAGGCGGCCACGTCGGCCAGGTGTCCGGCCTGCGTGAGGCCCTTCTGCAGGAAGCTGGCCAGGCGGGTTTCGTCTTCGACAATGAGGATGCGCATCGGCAAAAACTACGCAACGCGGAGCAAATGGCCCCGCGTTGCGGCTGAAAGTTAGCGCGTCACGAATTTGACGCCGTTGATGGTCAGGGACTCGGTCAGGAGCCGGGGCACGTTGTCGGCCGCGGCTTCGCCCTCGCGCAGGCTCCGTTTCAAGGCCGTGGCCTGTACGGTGGTGCCCACTTGCAGCTTGTCGCGGAGCTGCTCGCCCACGTGGGGCGGAAACAGCAACACAGTATGGTCGGCCAGGGTGATGCCCCGCAGATGGTTCTGCTCATCAAAGCGCAGGGCGCTGATGCGGCCTTCCACCGTGCGCATCTCCATCAGTTCGGGCCGTGGCGGAGCGGGGGGAGCAGGCGGGGCCGGGGGCGGGGGCGCCATAGCCCCGGGGGCGGCAGGCGCACCCGGGGCCACGGGCGGGGCAGATGGGGGCGCGGGCGGCGCCGGCGGCGCAGGTGGCGCCAACACAATGTCGCCTTCTGGGCGTTTCAGTACCACTAGCTCGAGCTGCTTGGTACCGGTGAGCGAGGACAGCTTGAGCGCGCCAAACCGCACAGACTGGCCGGCTTTAGCGGCGGCCATCAGTTCTTTGGCGCGGGGCGGCGGGAAGTGCACAGCCAGCTCTTTGCCGTTGCTGCTGGCCACAAAGCCGTCGTAAAGCCCCTCTTCGTTGGTGGTGTAGCGCAGCAGGGATCCGCTGTAGTAGTTGCTGTCGGACAAGGTGTAAACGACCCTGCCAGCGCTTTTCCGGAACGGGGCTGACGGGTCCGCCGACGCGGCCGTTTTGGTTTTTTGCTTGGTCTTGGTGGTCTTCTGCGCCACGGCGGGCAGGGCCAGGCCGACGGCCAGCAAACCGATGAGCAGGCGCTGGGAAGTAGACATACGGTTGGAGCGGTTACGCGGCCGGGCTTGTTCCCAGTCGACGGCCCAAACTTCCGCCGCGCACCTGAGGCCGGGCTGAACTCCACATTAATTTTTCTTCAGCCTACCACTTGCGGAAGATGACGTACACCGCCACCACCAGCAGCGCAAAGCCCACCAGGTGGTTCCAGCGCAGCGTGTCGGACTTGAACACGAACACGGCGCAGAGGGTAAACACGGTCAGCGTAATAACCTCCTGGATGACTTTGAGCTGAAACAGGTTGAACGGTCCGCCGTTTTCCGCGAAGCCGATCCGGTTGGCCGGCACTTGGAAGGCGTACTCAAACAAGGCCAGCCCCCAGCTCAGCAGCACCACGCCAATCAGCCCGGTTTTGGCAAACCACGGCAGCTTTTTGAAGTACAGGTGCCCGTACCAGGCAAAGGTCATGAACAGGTTGGAGACGCAGAGCAGGACGATGGTCGTGAGGCTTTTCATAGGTGCAGCAACAAGAAGCCGCCGGCCCTGGGTAGCACCGGCCGGCAAAGGTGCGTACGCAGAAGCAAATGTGGCGGCTGAGCACCAGCGCACCACTCGCAAACTCCCTAACTCAGAAACTCACTCCCTGCCCCCTCAGTCCACGTGGCCGTGCGTTTCCACGGCCGGAGCGGCCTGCTCCTCCTTGTCGCGCAGGGCCAGTTGGCGCATCTCGTCGGCGGTAAGCTTGGGCAGGTTGTTCAGGTCGGGCTGACCGGCATCTACCCAGCAGGTAAACCAGAACGCGCCCACCATGCGCACCGCCAGGCGCATCTGCCGCTCCACCTGCCCGCTCAGGCGCTGGTGATACTCGCGGCTGAACTCCTGCGAGTACACCCGCGCGGTGCGCCCGCCGCGCTCCTCAAAGCTGTATTTGCGGTCCTCCGGCAGTTTCTGCGTCACCTCGCGCTCAAAGCGCAGCACCGAATCGACGGCGGCGCTGGAGCGGGTCACGGTGGCCCAGATGGCGTCGGTGGGCTTGATCAGGTAAGGCGCCGGCCCGGTAAAGAAGTCGTAGTTGGAGGCCAGCAGCTCGGGCAGCCGCGACTCCCACAGCCCGTGAATGCCGCGCTGCCCGGTGAGTTGCCCGTTGTAGTTGTGGGTGGTGTGCAGCGGCACGCAGGCGTCGGCTACGTAGTGCCCCATATCGGCCGAGAGGCTGATGATGCGCTCCGCGTCGCGGGCCCGGAAGGCCTCCGTCAGCTGGTTTTTCATGCGCGCCACGTGCCAGGGCACGATGCCGTGGCGCTGCAGGGAGTCCTCGCCGAAGCGGGCCACGGCGTCGGCGTAGTTGCGCGGCAGCTTGTAGGCCGCCGAGTCGCCGTACACGTCCAGATCGATGAAGTGGCGCGGGGCCTCGCCCTGCACCACGTTGCGGCGAGAATCGGGCCGGGTGGCCTGCACCGTGAGGTACTCAATGCGGCTTTTGTAGAAGCCTATCATCTCGGGCGGCAGGGTAAACACGGCCAGCCGGTTGATGCTGCGGTGCCCGAAAAAGCCCCAGGCGCGGGTGTCGGGCCGCAGCGGCACCAGCCAGAGCAGCAGGGCCAATAAACCAGCGAGGATAGGACGGCGGAGCATAGCGTAAGGATAGAGTAGATTAGCCTACCCAAAGAAAGCAAAAACGCCCGGCTGGGCCGGGCGTTTGCCAAAGAAAATCAAGCAGAATCAGTGGCCTTAGCGCCCGCGCTGCCCGGCAAAGCGCATGCGGTAGTCGGCCTTGGCGTCGCCCTTGGCAATGCGCGTGAGCTTGTTCTTGATGATCTGCTTCTTAAAGGCCGAAATCTTGTCGGTGAACAGCACGCCTTCCAGGTGGTCGTACTCGTGCTGAATCACGCGCGCGGTCATGCCCGAGAAGCCTTCCTCGTGCACCTGCCGGTTTTCGTCCTCGTAGCGGATGATGATGTCGGGCTGGCGGAACACCCGCTCCCGGATGCCGGGAATGCTCAGGCAGCCTTCCTCGAAGGGCCACTCCTCGCCGCTTTCCTTCAGCATCACGGGGTTGATGAACGCGCGCTTGATGCCCGTTTCGGCCGGGGCGTCATCGTCCTCGTCGTCATCGGTCATGGGCGAGGAGTCGATAACGAACAGGCGCACGCTCTTGCCGACCTGCGGGGCGGCCAGGCCCACGCCGTTGGCGTAGTACATGGTTTCGTACATGTCGGCAATGAGCTTTTGCAGCTCATCGGCCGAAAAATCAGCCGGGATGTCCTTGGCGCGGGCTTTGAGCACCGGGTCACCGTAGGCTACAATGGGGTAAATCATAACGGGCGAGAGTCGAGAAAAGATTGCAGAATGATGGTGGCGCTGATGCGGTCCACCAAGGCTTTGTCGCGGCGGGCTTTCTGGCCCAGGCCGCCGTCGCGCATGGTCTGGTGCGCCATGCGCGAGGTAAACCGCTCGTCCACTTCGTGCACGGGCACCTCGGGCAGCTCGCGGCGCAACTTGCGCACTACGCCTACTACGGCCGAGGTCGAGTCGGTGGCTTCGTTCATCAGCGTGCGCGGCATGCCGATGACGATGCCGGCCAGACCGCCTTCCTGCTGGTGGTACTTCTTCACGAAGTCAAACAAATCCTTGCTGTGAATCGTGTCCAGCGGCGTGGCAATGAGCTGCAGCGGGTCGGTGACGGCCAGGCCCACGCGCTTGTTCCCGTAATCAATGGCAAGAAGGCGGGGCATAACTGAAGCGTGGGATAAGGCGGCAAGTGCCACGCGCCGATGCGGCGGGGCGGCTGCAAAGATACGGCACCTAGCTATTGCGCTACGCCCGCACGATTGTCACGCTGTACATACAATGGCTATTGCACGAAAGTTTGTCTTTCTCAAACGCGCGGTTGTACCTTTGCCTTACCAATTCTTTCCGACCAAAGGATTGTTTTTATACAGAGGCGTGGAGAGACAGGCTCTGCGAAACGCCGGCAACCACCAGCGGGAAGCTTTTCCCGGGAACGGTGCCAAGTCCTGACCATATAAAAACAAGTAGCCGTGGCTTCAACCAACCGCATCGCCGCTTTCTCTCTCGCTTTCCGAGCCCTCACCCCGCGCGCTATGGCGTCGGGCTGCTGTATGGGCTGCGTCTGCGCGGCGTGTTGTTGTTGAGCTGGTCAACTCCTGCCTTTTCCGGGCTAACCTGGCGGTAGTGTAACCACTGCCCTGCAGGTGTGGCTGCGCCAATCGGCGTAGCGCGCATCTGTCGCCGCGTGCGCCGTTTGGCGGGCGGTGCCAGCCCGGCCCTGGGCCCGCCGTTACGGCCGGCCTCCCCGTTGCTGCGGCTCTGCGCCGCGGCCCTTCTGTTTTTGGCTTTTTCTGCCCCGCACGGTTCCCGGGCGCACCGGGTAGCCGCTGACTGCCGGGCATTCCTTTCGTCACTTCTTTGTTAGCTATGGCCCAGTACCCCAAGCCCATTGGTATTTATTACGAGCACCCCGAATGGTTCAAGCCGCTTTTCGCTGAGCTGGACCGCCGCGGCGTGCCTTATGAGAAAATCGATGCTGCGCATCACCTCTTCGACCCCTCGGAGGAGGAAAGCCGCTACGGCCTCGTCATCAACCGCATGAGTTCCTCGGCCTACCTGCGCGGGCACGGCCAGGGCATTTTCCATACGGCCGGCTTCCTCACGCACCTGGAGCGTCTGGGCGTGCGTGTCATCAACGGTACGGTGGCTTCCGGCATCGAAACCAACAAAGCCCGGCAGCTGGATTTGCTGGCTGGTCTGGGGTTGAAGTTTCCGAAGTCACGCGTCGTCAACCACGTCTCGCGCATCCCCGACGCTGCCAAAGAGCTGAGCTACCCGTTGGTGGTGAAGGTGAACATCGGCGGCAGCGGCGCGGGCATTGTGCGCTTCGATACGCCCGAGGGCCTGCAGGCGGCCGTGGATGCCGGCCAGATTGACCTCGGCATCGACCAGACGGCCCTGGTGCAGGAATTCGTGCAGCCCCGCGGCGGCCACATCACCCGCGTGGAAACGCTCAACGGCAAATTCCTGTACGCTATGAAGGTGTACACCACCGGCACGAGCTTCAACCTGTGCCCGGCCGAAATCTGCCAGATTCCCGACGAGCCCGCCACCGAGGGCGAGTTCTGCCTAACCGAGGCGCCCAAGAAGGGCATTCAGGTAGAAGCCACCACGCCGCCGGTCGAGGTGATTGAAGCCGTGGAGCGCCTGGTAGCCACCGCCAAAATCGACGTGGGCGGCATCGAGTACCTGGTGGACGACCGCACCGGCGAGGTGCTGTTCTACGACATCAACGCCCTCTCCAACTTCGTGGCCGACGCCGTGAACGTGGTCGGCTTCGACCCTTACGTGCGCTTTGTGGACTACCTGGAGCAGGAGCTGGACACCGCCACGGCCGACGTTACCGCCGGCGCCCTGGCCTAGTCGCTGACTCTCACACTCAGCACATTCCATCACATCAGCCCCTTAAGCAAGATGCGTTACGGATATTGGATGCCCGTTTTTGGCGGGTGGCTGCGCAACGTCGAGGACGAAAACATGCGCGCCGACTGGGACTACGTCAAGACGCTGGCCCAGCGCAGCGAGGAACTCGGCTACGACCTTTCGCTCATCGCCGAGCTGAACCTGAACGACATCAAGGGCGAAGAAGCCCCGAGTCTGGATGCCTGGAGCACGGCCGCGGCGTTGGCCGCCGTCACCAAGAAACTGGAACTGATGGTGGCCGTGCGGCCCACCTTCCATTCGCCGGCGCTGCTGGCCAAGCAAGCCGCCAACATTGACCACATCAGCGGCGGGCGTTTGTCCCTGAACGTGGTGTCGTCGTGGTGGCAGGACGAGGCCAAGAAGTACGGCGTGCACTTCGAGCAGCACGACGACCGGTACGCCCGCACCGCCGAGTGGCTGCAGGTGGTGGATAACCTGTGGAAGCAGGACCACTTCAGCTTCAAGGGCAAGTACTACGAGGTGACGGACAGCATTCTGCAGCCCAAGCCCGTGTCGCGCCCGCGCCCGTTCCTGTACGCCGGGGGCGAGTCGGAGGCGGCCAAGAACATGATTGCCGCTCAGTGCGACGGTTACGTGATGCACGGCGACGCGCCCGAAGCCATCGGCCGCCGCATCCGCGACCTGCAGGAGCGCCGCGACCGGCTGGGCTTGCCGCCGATGAAATTCGGGGTGGCCGCCTACAGCATCGTGCGCAACACCGAGGCGGAAGTGAAAAAAGAGCTGGAGCGCATCACCAACGTGCAGGGCTCGGCCGCCGGCTACAAAAACTACCAGCAGTGGTTGGCGGGCACGCAGCTCGAAAACCAGGTGAGCCTGCAGGATTACTCGGTGTCGAACCGCGGCCTGCGCTCGGGCCTCACCGGCACCCCGCAGCAGATTGCCGACCGCGTGGGCGAGTTCGAAGCCGCCGGCGTGGATTTGTTCCTGTTGCAATGCAGCCCGCAGCTGGAAGAAATGGAGCGCTTCTCGGAGGCCGTCATTGAGGTACTGGCCTAAATCTGCCAAGTCAGTGGCGCGGAGTAGCACTCCACGTCACTGGCTTGGTGGCAGATGCGGCTTTGCGCTCCAAATCAAGTATGTTGTTTTGCAGATACTCTCAACATAAGTCTTTATGAAAACCCTTCTCCAAGGTTCGGCCCTGCTACTGATGCTGGTAGCCGCCGCGCCCGCGCCCACCGAACCCTACGTGCTCAAGGGCAAACTCGGACCTAAAGCCGACGTGACCAAGGCTTACCTGACCTACGCCATCAACAAGCAGCGCACCACTGATTCGGTAGAGGTGAAAAACGGCGAGTTTGAGTTCAAAGGCGCCCCGGCCGAAGCCGTGCTGGCCCGCCTGACGCTGGCGCACAAAGGCACGGCCTACAACAAGTCGCAGGACGCGACGGAGCTGTACCTGGAAAAAGGGACCATTGTCTTCACCAGCGCCGATTCGGCCCGCAAAGGCTCGGCCACGGGCACGCCGCTCAACGTCGAGAACAACAAGCTGCAGGCCAGGCTCAAGCCCCTCAGCGACCAAGCCACGGCCGCCATGAAGGAGTTTCGTGCCCTGCCCAAGGAAAAGCAGAGCGACGCGGCCACCATCAAGGCGCTGGAAGCCAAGCTCGACCCGCTCGATGCCCAGGAACAGCAGGTATACGCGGCTTATGTGAAGGCCAACCCCAACGCCCGCTTCAGCCTGTTTGCCCTGCCCAAGGCCGTGGGCTACTTCCCCAAAGCCGACGAGTTTGCGGCCCTCTACAACGGCCTCGCGCCCGCGCTACGCACCACGCCCCAGGGCGTGCGGCTGGGTGAGCAGTTGAAGCGCGTGCAGAAGACGGCCATCGGCGCCGTGGCGCCCGACTTCACCCAGAACGACGCCGAAGGCAAGCCCATGAGCCTGAGCAGCCTGCGCGGCAAGTACGTGCTGCTCGATTTCTGGGCCTCGTGGTGCGGCCCCTGCCGCCGCGAAAATCCCAACGTGGTGAAGGCCTACAACGCTTACAAGGACCAGGGCTTCACCGTACTCGGCGTGTCGCTCGACAAGCCTACCGGCCGCGAAGCCTGGCTGAAAGCCATCCAGTCCGACGGGCTGGCCTGGAACCACGTGTCGGACCTGAAATACTGGCAGAACGCCGCTGCCCAGGAGTACGGCGTGCAGGCCATTCCGCAGAACTTCCTCATCGATCCGCAGGGTAAAATCGTGGCTGCCAACCTTACCGGCGAAGAGCTGCAGAATACCCTGGGCCGTCTGCTGAAGAAGTCAAATTAAAGGCTAAGAAACTACTTCCCCTCCTCAGCTGAGGAGGGGCTAGGGGTGGTTGAAAAGCTAGGGTTAGGAAGCTAATACTAGATGACGCCCAGACGTTAAGGTCAACCACCCCAGCCCCTCCTCAGCTGAGGAGGGGAGCTAGCTCTAACTTCTAGTCTTACACCCTCCCTTTCCGGCTCAACGGCGGTGCCCACTCACGCCTTTACTCAACATGGGCACCGGCGTTGAGCTGCGTTGTTTTCGGCCCAGTCAGCCCTGATCATGTGATTGACGCTGCGCTGGCTCTGCCCGACCTTTGCCAGAGAGGTGCCGCAATACCTCAACTATTGTTCTAATCGAATATGCTGTTGACTTATTATCTGAAAATAGCCATGCTTACGGCTTCCGCCCAATGGTCTCGGAATAGTTGAAGTAAATTTGACTAGTATTCTGAGACTCAACCCGCTCTTTATCGCCCACTTCTCCTCGCTCGCATAACCGATGAATCCAGCTTCTCGCCCCGAAGCTCCGGCCGTGCCCGCGTCCGGTAGCAGTGCGACGCGGCGCGCCTGGGCGCGGTGGCGGCAACCTATATTGCTGGGCGCTGCCTTGCTGAGCGGAGTGTTGCTGGGCTCCAACCCCTTTCGGCCCTCCGACCAGAACCCCGACGCCACGGCCCGCGGCTACCTGAAGTTCAAGGAAATCCTGAGCTACGTGGACCGCGAATACGTCGACTCGGTCAACGCCGAGGAGCTGTCGGACTACGCCATCAAGCGCCTGCTGGAGCGGCTGGATCCGCACTCGGTATACATCCCCGCCAAGGAGCAGCAGCAGGCCGCGGCCTTTCTGCAGAGCGACTACGACGGGGTAGGAGTGGAGTTTAACATGTTTCGCGACACCGTGACGGTGGTAGCCCCGCTCAGCGGTGGGCCCGCTGAGCAGGCCGGCATGCAGCCCGGCGACCGGGTGCTGGCCGTGGATGGGCAAAACGTGTCGGGGCAGCACTTGAGCAACGACCAGGTATTTGCCCGGCTGCGCGGCCCGCGCGGCAGCGCAGTGCGCATCCTGCTGCTGCGCCGCGGCCAGAGCCGCCCGCTAATCTTCACGCTCACCCGTAACCGCATCCCCAACGCCTCGGTGGACGTGGCCGCGCTGCTCCCGGATGGGCAAACGGGCTACATCAAGATCAGCCGTTTTGCCGCCGGCACTTACGAGGAGTTTAAGGAAGCCCTGGGCCGGCTGCGGCGCGAAGGCATGACTAAGCTGGTGCTCGACCTGCGCGGCAACCCCGGCGGCTACCTCGACCGCGCCACCAGGATTGCCGACGAATTTATTAGCGGTACCCGCAAAATCGTGTACACCGACGGCAAGGGCGACCAGTACGACACCCAGACGTTTTCGCGGGTGGCCGGCGAGTTTGAGGACGGCCCGCTGGTGGTCATTGTCGACGAGGGCTCGGCCTCGGCTTCCGAAGTGCTGGCCGGCGCTTTGCAGGATCAGGACCGCGCCCTGGTGGTAGGCCGCCGTTCCTTCGGTAAGGGCCTGGTGCAGCAGCCGATTACGCTCAACGACGGCTCGGAGCTGCGCCTGACCATTGCGCGCTACTACACGCCCTCGGGCCGCTCCATTCAGAAGCCCTACCGCGACGGCGTGGCCGCTTACGACCGCGACATTCAGGAGCGCTACGCCCGCGGCGAAGCCTTCCACGCCGACAGCGTCCACTTCGCGCCGAAGCTGCGCTTCCGCACCGCGCACGGCCGCACAGTGTACGGCGGCGGCGGCATCATGCCAGACGTGTTCGTGCCGCGCGACAGCACCACCCAGAACCGCTACTTCGCCCGTCTGCAGGGCAGCAACCTGGTGCGTGAGTTTGCGCTGACGCTCTACCAGGAGCACCGTACCGAGCTGGAGCAAATTACCTTCGAGCAGTACCTGCGCACCTTCGAGGTCAGCGCCATTCAGCTGCAGGCCCTAGCTGGTCGCGCCGCCCAGGAAGGTGTGCGCACCAATGCCGCTGCGCTGGAGCGCTGCACGCCCGCTCTGCGCAACCAGCTGAAAGCATTGGTGGCCCGCAGTGCCTACGGCAAGGACGCCTACTACGCCGTGCTGCGCGAGCAGGACCACGAGTTGAAACAGGCCATGATCAGCCTGCAAGAGGCCAACTCGCGCCTGGCGCTGGGCGAGACGAACGGGCAGTAGCTGGAGGCAACTACCTGGTCAGGGACTTGAGTACGCCAGCTTACACCTGAACAGCCACAATCAGCCCGTCCTGTCGAGCGCAGCCGAGACATCTCGCTCGCGTAGTAACTTCAATCGTTGCAAGATGAAGTCACTATCGGCCATCAGCACGCGAGATGTCTCGACAAGCTCGACAGGACGAACCTTTTTCGAGGCGTTCAATGAGCAGCTTACCACCCGAGCAAGATGTCTCGGCTGCGCTCGACATGACGGGCATAGAGCATTGTCCTAGCGAAGCCAACCCTACAACAGCGCGTTGCCCTGGACCGCTTGCTCAGGCCTCTACCGTGCTGGGCGCCGCCGTCGTGACGACGAAGGCCGCCGGTAGTGGCACCAGACGCAGCCGGAAATACGCTCCGCCGCGGTTTTCCTGTTCCAGTTGGCTGCCGAGCTGCTCGGCCAGGGACATGACCAAGCGCTGCCCGAAGGAGCGACGCAGATTGCTGCTGTCGGGAGGTGGTAGGCCGGGGCCGTTGTCCTGCACTTCCAGCACCAGGCCGTGGTCGGCGGTGGGGCCGAAATACACGCGCAGCGCCGGATGGGCTACGTTGGCGTAAGCATACTTAAAAGCGTTGGTGAGCAACTCGTTCAGGATCAGGCCCAGCGGCACGGCCCAGTCGATGTCCAGCGGCGGCGACTCCACCTCCACTTGCACGTCGAAGTAGGTGCGGCTGTGCCCGTAGGCGGCCAGCAGGCCGTCGACGAGGTCGTGGATGTAGGCGCGCATGTCTACGCTGCCCACGTTGTCGGTCTGGTACAGGCGCTGGTGAATGAGCACCATGGCTTCCACGCGCTGCTGGCCCTCGCGCACGGCCCGCACGGCGCCCTCGTCGGTGAGGCGATTCGATTGCAGGCGCAGTAGGCTGGAGACGATGGCCAGGTTGTTCTTCACACGGTGGTGCAGCTCTTTCATCAGCACCGTGAGGCGGGTGGCCTGCTCGCTGATGCGCTGGTTTTGCTCGGAGATGGTGCCGTTGGTGAGCTGCAGCTGCGCGTTGGTGCGCCGGATGATGCGGTACTGCTGCGCCGTGACCAGCAGCAGCACGGCCAGCAACGACGCCCCGGCGCCCAGGGCCCAGAGCTGCTGCTTTTGCCGGGCGTTGTCCTCGCCGAGGCGGGTAATCTGGGCCTGCTTTTTCTCGGCGGCGTAGGCGGCTTCCACCTTGGCCACGGCTTGGGCAATGTCCACGTTGACGAGAGCATCCTGGGTGCTTTTCCACTCATCGAGCAGTTCCAGGGCCCGGGCCGGCTGGCCGGCGGCGCGGTAGGCCATGTAGGCCGATTGCAGCGAGTTGCAGAGGCGGTGCGGGTCGCCGGAGGCGCGGCCTAGGGCCAGGCTTTTTTCGCCGGCGGCAATGGCCTCCTGAAAGCGGCCCTGGCGGCGGTAGGCCCAGCAGATGTTGCGGTAGGCGTGCTCCAGGCCGTTGCGGTTGTTTTGCTGCTCGTAAAGCGGAATGGCCCTTTTGAAGTAGGCAATGGCCTCGTCCAGCTTCGCGTCGCGGTCCATCAGCAGCTGCCCGAAATCGGCGTACACCACGGGCAGAAACGACGGCTGCGGGTGAAAGCGCTGCTCCACGTGCAGGGCCTTGAGGTAACACTGCTCGGCTGAATCGAGGCGGCCCAGGTCGCGGTACACGATGCCCTGCGTGATGTAGGCGCGGCTCAGCTCGGAGTAGTGCGGCCCGCGGCGGGCCGCGGCTTCGGCCTGGTAGCCCAGGCGCAGGGCTTTGCGCGTGAGCAGCGGGATGGTTTGCCCGTCGCCCATGCGCTTGTAAGTCTGCGCAATGAGGTTGTAAGTGGCAGCTTCGCCTTCGCTGCGGCCCTGCTGCTCAAACAAAGTCAGGGCCCGCTGCCCGTAGTACAGGCTGGAGTCGAAGTCGCTTTTGTTGCGCAGGGCGCTGCCCAGCAGCAGGTAGCCCTGGGCCAGCCCGCGCCCGTCGCTCAGCTGCCGGGCCAGCCGCACCACGTAGCGGCTGTGGCGCAGGGCCGAGTCGTTGTTGCTGGACAGCTCGCGCCGGGCCTGCTCGCTCCACCGCCGTATCTGAGCGGTATCGGTGGGCGCGCCGGCTTGTGCCGTCGCTGTCATGGCCACCACGGCCCACAGGCTACCTAACCAATACCACGGACGCATAAAACAGGAAAGAAAGCGGTGCCGGTACCGCCCGGCGTATTGCAAGGTAAACGGCCTGATCAGCGGCTGCTACGCCCGGCGCCCGAGCAACCCGCGCACGTGGGCCAACGACCGGGTTTGGTAGGTAAGCGGCGGCTAGCGCACCAGGAAGTGCTGCAAAAACGACTCCTTGTACTGACGGCCCAGCGGCACGGTGTGCTCGGCCACCACCGCCTCGGTTTCGCTGAATGACTCCACCTGGTGAATGTTGACGGCGTGGGAGCGGTGCACGCGCACCAGCTGCGGCACGGCCAGGCGCTCCAGCACCGTGCTCAGGGGCAGGCGCAGGGCGTACTTGCGAGAGGCCGTTACCAGCGTGGTGTAGGTGTTATCGGCTTCGAGCACGAGGATGTCGGCCAGCGGCACGCGCACAAACTGGTAGTTGTGCTTGATGAACACGTGCCCGTTGAGCTGCAAAATGGACTCGCGCGAGAGTGGCTCCCGGTCGGTGGGGGCGGCCGCGGGAGTGGCCGGCGCCGTGAAAGGCCGCAGGGCTACTTCAATGGCGGCGCGCAGGCCGGGCAGCGTCACGGGTTTGGTGAGGTAGGCGGCGGGGCTGGTTTGCAGGGCGCGGTCGAGGGTTTCCCGGTCGCCGTGGGCGGTGAGGTAGATGATGGGCAGCGGGCGCAGAGCCTGCAACCGGGCCGCCGTTTCGATGCCGTCCCAGTCGCCCTGAATGTTGATGTCGCAGAGCAGCAGGTCGATGGGGTACTGCTCGAAAAGCTCCAGGGCGCGCCGGCCGTTGCGGGCCGGGCCCACCACGGTATAGCCCTCGGCCTCCAGCAGGTCGCTCAGGTCCAGCGCCAGCACGGCTTCGTCTTCGACCAGTAAAATGTGCACGCGGCTGTCGCTCATGGCAGAGGTACTTCAGCAAGGAAAATCTAATGCCGGCAAGACGCCAAAAACTACCCGGTCACTGGGCGCGGCAATTGGGCCACCTAATGTCGGGAGCCCCGCGGACATTGCCAAAATCCAAGCGGCGCGAATAATTGTCTAACGCATTGGGCTTGCTGCATATAACCGGCGGATTGTCTTAACAACCTTGGCAAAGGCCTGCCAGTAAGCTGATTGCCTAGCCGAATGGCGCAGAGCCGGGCCGTATCAGCAGGCACATGGTACGCGGCGCAGACTGCGCCGGGCGGTACGGCTTTTTCGTACCTTCACGGCCTACCCCGAGCTTCGTTTTCCCACCCCGTTTTCCTCGCCGAACATGCCGTATTACCACCGCCTCGGTCAGATTCCGCGCAAGCGCCACACCCAGTTCCGCCAGCCCGACGGCTCGCTCTACTCCGAGCAGCTGGTGGGTACGCTGGGCTTCTCGGGCGTTTCGTCGCTGCTCTATCATCAGAACCCGCCCACGCAGATCAAGCGCGTGGGCACGCCCCGGCCCTACGCGCCCAAGCTGCTGAAGGACCGCCCGCTGCAGCCCACCCACCTGCGCACCCTGCCCCAAACCAGCACCGGCACCGACTACCTCTCGGCCCGCCAGACCTTGCTGGCCAACGCCGACGTGGCCCTGAGCATCTGCAACCCCACCGCGGGGCGCATGGATTACTATTACAAGAACGCGCTGGCCGACGAGGTCATCTTCGTGCACGAGGGCCGCGGCGAGCTGTGGAGCCAGTTGGGCAAGGTACAGTTCGAGCCGGGCGACTACGTGGTCATTCCGCGCACCATCATCCACCAGTTTCACTTCGAAGAAGGGCCGGTGCGCCTGCTCATCATCGAGTCGTTCAGCCCGGTGGAAACGTGCCGCCGTTACCGCAACCACTTCGGGCAGCTGCTGGAACACTCGCCCTACTGCGAGCGGGACATCCGGCCCCCGCACGAGCTGGTGACCGAAGACGACGGTAAAGAGGAATACCGCCTGCTGGTGAAGCGCGAGGACGCCTTGCACGAGCTGATTTACGCCCACACGCCCTTCGACGTGGTGGGCTGGGACGGATACTTCTTCCCCTACGCCATCAGCATCCACGACTTCGAGCCCATCACCGGCCGTCTGCACCAGCCGCCGCCCGTGCACCAGCAGTTCGAGGCGCACAACTTCGTCATCTGCTCCTTCGTGCCGCGGCTGTTCGACTACCACCCGCTGTCGATTCCGGCGCCCTACAACCACTCCAACGTGGATTCCGACGAGGTGCTGTACTACGTGGCCGGCAACTTCATGTCGCGCCGCGGCGTGGACCTGGCCTCCTTCACGCTGCACCCCTCCGGCCTGCCGCACGGCCCGCACCCGGGCACCGTGGAGGCCAGCATCGGCAAGAAAGAAACCCACGAGCTGGCCGTGATGGTGGACACCTTCCGCCCGCTTTACCTTACCGAAACCGCCCTGCAGTACGAGGATACCGGTTACCCCATGAGCTGGAACCCCGACTACCCGCACGCCGGGCCCAAGCCGGCGGATATGATGGACTAGGTAAGGTGGCGGATTCGCCGTAGTTTGGCAGCTACTTCTCCTGCCCCGCGGGGCAGGAGAAGTAGCTGCTATCTTTTTTACTGATGACTCCATGAGGCGTATCGCGTTTCACATTCCGTCTGCGCTGGGTTGGCTACTGCTGCTGACCGTTGGTTTCGGCTGCAAAAAGGAAGAATCCATCGCAACGTTTGAGGTGGTAAATTCGGCCCTATACCCAGGCGCGGAGTTGGGCTTAGGGCCCGGGCCGCAGCACTACTTGCCGGTGCGGCAGGTGTATTCCCGGCTCGATCAGGCTAGTAACAACAACGGCACTTCGCCCAACCAAGTACAAGCTGCCACGCTCAGCGAAGTAGAGCTGCAGTTGACCAGCAGCTATGCTGCGCAAAATTTCGATCGGCTGCGTTCTGTTACCGTTTACCTGATCGATGCCCAAGGCGCCCGCAGTGTGCTGGCGCAGACGACGGCTATTCCGTCAGGAGCGACGCGGTTGTTGCTCACCCACGGCGGCCCGTCCATGCTGAGCGAATTAAAAGCCGGCTCGTACTACGTAGCGCCCGCAGTTGAGCTGCAGTCCGGCGCTCAGCTAGCAGGCGATTTGAAGCTGCAGTTGCGGTATCAGGTGCAGGCGCGCAAGCCTTAATGGGCTCGGAGCGTAGGTAGCACCGGAATGGTGGGTGTATAAGCGCCATGAAAAATTGCGTAAGTACAATAATTGGGTGCGGGTGTACTTAATTTATGTGTTGTAGGGTTCTGGAGCGAATCTGCGTTATTTTATAGTTAGAGCGAAACCAAGTGGGTTGATAATGGCGTATGTTGCCCCATACTCCCGATTGTACATGAAAAAAGTCCTATTTCTGTTTGCCGCCTTGGTGCTCATTGGGGCTGCTTCCTGCAAGAAACTCGATAAGCTGCTGACCTTTTACATCGAGGACACGCAGAACATCCGCGTGCCCGGTAGCGGCTTGCCGATTGGGTCCATGCTGCCCATTTCGCCGGTGGCCGTAAGCACCCGCTCGGAAGAGCGGTTCCAGAACGAAAACACCCGCGCCGACCTGGTGAAAGACGTGAGCCTGAACAAACTCACCCTAACCGTCACCGACCCGAGCACGGCCAACTTCGACTTCCTCGAAAGCATCACGCTCTACATCAGCACCGATAACACGGACCGCGTGCCGCTGGCCTCGCTGAGCAACGTGCCTACGGGCGCCAAAACCATCGAGCTGCAGCCCAGCGGCACCAAGCTCGATAAGTACGTGAAGGCCCCGAGCTACACCCTGACCACCGAGGCGCGCATCCGCCGCGCCGTGGGCCAGGACATCAACGTGCGCTCCGACGCCCGGTTCAAGGTAACGGCCGACCCGCTGTAGCCTTGCCCACTTAGGCTGCTGCCCCGGCTGCGCTGGTTTTGCCAGGGCGACCGGGGCAGTTTGCTTTGGGCGGCGCAGGGCAGTATTAGTTGATGAGTATGTTGTAATGCGCAGGTAGCGTGCTATTTTCGCCGCAACCTCCACCGTGTGCTTATGACCAAAAAACTTCTACTTCCCCTGATAGCCGTCCTGCTACTGGGGGTGGGCGCGTGTAAGAAAATCAACGAGCTGCTTACGTTCTACATCGAGGATTCGCAGGCGTTTCAGCTGCCGGCCTCGCCCTTGGTGGGCCAGCTGCCGCTGCTGGCTTTTCCGGTGCAGTTCAACTCGGCCGAGGAGTACCGCAAGGCCAACACCGCCGCCAATCTGGTGAAGGACGTGAGCCTGAACAAGCTCACGCTGGACATCAGCGGGCCGAGCAACGCCAACTTCGACTTTCTGGAAAACGTGGCCGTGTACATCAGCCTCGACCCGAGCGAGCGGACCCTGCTGGCCTCCCTCGACCAGGTGCCCATGGGTGTCAAAACCATTGAGCTGCGCTCCAGCAACGCCAAGCTGGACAAGTACCTGAAGACCGATCAGTACATCCTGAGCGTGGAAACGCGCTTCCGCAGTCCGCTCACGCAAAACACCGACATGAGCATCAACTACAAGTTCAAGGTAACGGCCGACCCTTTGTAGGCAGAAGGAACAAGGAGGAATGACACAGCCCAAGTTGTAGAACGTGGCTAGAGTTAGTTCCCCTCCTCAGTTGAGGAGGGGCTAGGGGTGGTTGAACGGCTAGAGCTAAAGGTTACTAGCCGGTATCAGCACGCGAGATGTCTCGACTGCGGCTTTTCATGACGTTCTGTGTCGGACGTGTTAAATCGAGGTCAACCACCCCTAGCCCCTCCTCAGCTGAGGAGGGGGACTAACCTTAGCTCTGGCTTTAGGTTACCCGCAACTTGGGTTGATTACCGGTTGCGGCCGTACTGCTCGTGCGAGCTGACCCAGTCGGAGCTGCTGATGGCCGAGGCCAGGCTTAGCTCGCCGGCCAGCACCACGCCGGCCACGATTTCGGCTAGCTTATTGACGGTGCCGCGGCCCACGCAGCCCAGCATGCGCAGGCACTCGTTTTGTGTAGCCAGTCCGGTGCCGCCGCCGTGCGTGGCCACGATAAGCGAGGGAATGGTGATGCTCAGGTACAGGTCGCGCTCGGGCGTCACTTCGGAGTAAATCACGCCGGCCGACGACTCCGACACGTTGGCCACGTCCTGCCCCGTGGCAATGAACATGGCCGTGATGCCGTTGGCCGAGTGCGCGCCGTTGTTGTTGGCCCCCGAGAGGAAGGCGCCCACGTTGCTCACCTGCCCGTGGTAGGCCAGTTGCTCGGGCGTCACGCGCATGCGCTGCTGCAGGATGTCGCGCTTGATGACGGCCTCGGCCACCACGCGCTTGCCGCGGGTGCGCATCACGTTGATCTGCGAAGCCTTTTTGTCGGTGGCGAAGTTGGATTCGAGGTAGAAGTGGCGGATGCCGGCGCCCTTGTAGTTTTCCAGAACCCAGGAGCAGGCCGCGAAAGTGGCGCGGCCCACCATGTTCTGGCCGGCCGCGTCGCCGGTGCTGTAGTTGAAGCGCAGGTAGGCAAATTTGTTGGCCAGGTACGTGTCGATGTACTGCAGCTTGGCCACGCGCGAGGTACCTTCCGCTTCGGCCCGGATGGGGTCGATGTTCTCGTCAATCCAGCGGGCGAAGTCGCGGGCGCCGCGCGCATCCTCAAACACGAACACCGGGGCGCGCTGCATGGCGTCGCCAATGACGGTGCACTTCACCCCGCCGCAGAGGTTAAGCACCTGCATGCCGCGGTTGTAGCTGGCCACCAGGGTGCCCTCGGTGGTGGCCATCGGGATGAGGAAGTCGCCCTGCGCGTGCTCCCCATTGACGCGCAACGGGCCAGCCAGCCCGATGGGAATCTGCGCCACGCCGGTGAAATGCTCGCAGTTGCCCTGCAGCATGTGCGCATCGAAGGAGTACTGGTGAATGTGCTCGAACTCCTGCCCGGTAAAGTCCTGGGCAAAGCGCTGCCGGGCCTGGATAGCGGCCTCGGAATAGTCGTCGTGGTCGTGGCGCGGAATGCGCACGCGGGCCCCTTCCTGGTGCACGATGGCGTCCTCTACTTCCACGTTCAGGGTGCCGAACGGGTCGGTTTCGAACTGCAGCTGCACCGGGTGCATGCCCTCGGGCAGCGGCTCGGTGTGCAGGCGCACGGTGATGCTCTGGCCCACCGGGAAGTTTACGCCCCCGTCTTCCCCGATTTCGGTGGCCGGGCGCACGTTGCCGTCGCCCAGGTCCAGGGTAATGGATTCGGGCCCGAGCGTGCGCCCGTCGACGCGCACCTGATCGAGGCGGGTGAGGCGCACGGTGTCCAGACGGTTCTTGAGGGAGAAGGCGACGCCGCCGTTGTCGGGCAGGTTGTGCAGGCTGCCGCGGGTGTAGAGCAGCTTGAGCAACATCGGGCTCGGGGTGAAGATCATGGCCGGGATGGGGTTCGGAGAGAGTGGTAGCGGCTGTGGTACGGAAGAGATGCTTGCCTGGGTATAAGTTTAAGGTTTTCCGGATGGAATGCTACCGGGCGGAAAACTCCACCGCTACGACGTAGCGTAGTTCATCGCCTGGCCCTGCTTGCGGCTGGGTGCAAAGGACTGTAGCAAGCGCACGACGCTCCTAGGTGCCACCAACTGAGGTACGATGAACCAGCTTACCGCTGCCCGAACACTATTGGAGCGGTAGCAGGCATAGTTACTGGCTACCCGTAGTATCTGCGTCGAGCAAGAAAGTAATGGGCAGCGTGTATACTATGGCCACTGGCTGGCCGAATTGCTCCCCTGGCTTCCAGGCGGGCATTGCTCGTACTACGCGCAGCGCCTCGGCGTCAAGTTTGGGATTCACGCCGCGTTCAACATGCGCGTGAGCTATCTGGCCGGTGCGCAGTACGGTAAAGCTGACGAATACCTTGCCTTTGAGTCCTGGCCAGGGAAGTGGAGCATTGGGGTAATGCAGATTGCGCTGTAAATAGCTATTCAGGCTATCCAGACCGCCGGGAAATTCGGCCATGCGCTCCATCGGCAATACGCATTCGAACCGATTGGTGTCGACTGCTCCTGAGGCGGCTTCGGCCAATGAAAGCTTAGGCCTGGACCTAGAGGTGTTGGTATCAGTAGCGCCAGGACGCGGTGCTATTTCACAAGCTATCAAGGCCTGCATTCCCAGTGCTATAGCCGCCAAAAACAGGTGCTGTCGGAGCTGGGGGCATTTTAATTGGAAGGACAGCGGGACCCTAAGAAACTCGTGTAGCATAGGATGAGCAGCCAAGTAGGCCGATAAGTTTAATTAGAACCTGCTGGACTCGTGGCCTCCTCCGTGAGGATGAAGCTGATAGGTAATGTATAGTCAACACTGTATGGCTGCCGGCCTTGAAAATCTACGCGCCAGCGGGGCATAAGGCGCACTACCCGCAAGGCTTCTTCATTGAGAAGGGGATGAGCTCCTTTTAGAACTTTGGCCTTGTGGACTTGCCCCGTGCCGTCTATAGTGAAGGTGATGAAGACTTTTCCTTCGGCCGTGGTGGCGGGATAATGAATGTTGGTATGCAGAAACTGCCGCAAAGCTTCAATGCCGCCCGGAAATTGGGGCGTAGGCTCCAGCATACCCGTAAAAACAGCTTCTTGCGGCTCGTTAGCAAGGTCAATAGCCGGTGGTAGCGCATCGGGAAGCAGCGGCCAGCTACTTGGTAGCTGATATAGCTGAGCCGGTACTGCCGCGACCTTAAAAGGTGGTCGGTTACCACACACCTGCGCCCAGGCCTGCCGCGCCGATAAGCCCTGTACCAGAATCAGCAACGCCGCCAGCAGAAACCGCCGCAGCTGGGGGCGCAGTCGAGGTGGGGGCGTGGGTGCCGCAGCTGCTAGCTGGCTGCGCCGAAACCGGCCGCATAGCCGGCTATCGGGCGCGGCGGCACGGGCCGCGGCCAACTCCTGCTGCGAGGCCCCAGTGAAGTCGTAGACCACGCGCTGGCAGTCGGCGCAGAAGTGCCCGCCCGCTACGGGCGTAAGCTGCTCGGCCGGTACCGGGCAGGGGCTGAGCAGAACGTTGGTAATGGGCAGCGCGTGCAGCATAATCAGCTAGAGCAATAGAGCACTACATGATGCTGAACGCGCGTACCCACGGCGGCAGTATTCCGCCGCTTACTCGCTGAAATACTCCCGCCCCTCGGCATCAATGTAGCCCACCACGCCGCTGGTGGTGGTTACGCGGGCCACACCGGCCTCGAAGGGCTCGGCGGCGGCGTACTTGGGCGGCACCAGCAGCTTGCCGTCGGTGCCGAGGTAGCCGAAGCGGCCCTGCTGCTCCACAATGGGGAACTGGTAGCCGTTCTGTTCCACGGCCCGGATGGCGTCGTATTCGGGCGCGAGGCGGATGCGCCCGCGGCTATCGACCACGCCCCACTTCGGGCCCTGGCGCACCAGCACGAGGCCGTCGTGGTACAGGTCGCGCACTTCGTCGTAGAGCGGCGGCACGGTGGCCTGGCCCACCGAGAAGCGGAAGCCCACCTTGCCGCCTTGGCGCATCGGGTCGCCCTGGGGCAGGAAGTCTTCTTCCACCACTTCCGCCGGCTCGGTCAGGCGCTTGCCCGTGCTGGAAATGTCAAACGTTTCGCCGTTGAGCATCACCGTGGCGCGGCCGTTGCGGAAGGTGCCGGCCCGCTCGTACTGCACCGGCGTGATGGGGTTGCCGCCCCCGTCGATGTAGCCGTAGCGCGTGCCGATGCGCACCCAGGCCACCTCGTCGACCAGGGGGCCGGCCTCGTCGTAGCGCAGGGGCAGCACCAGGCGGCCGCGGCGGTCGGCGTAGCCCCACTGCGCGCCTTTGTGGTAGGGCACCAAGCGCGGGGCCGTGGCCGGCGTCTGGGCCAGGGCCAGGTGGCCGAGCAGGAAGCCGCCCGTCAGGGGGAGCCAGGCAAAGCGTTTCATACGAAAGCAAGAGCCGCCGAAAGGTGGAGTGGGCAGGGCTAAGGCTTCCCGAAAATACACAATTGGCGGTGAATCATGGCCTTCACCACGGCTTCACCCGGCGCCGGATAAGTTCGCATCGGAAACTTTCGATGGCGGCTTGCGGGTGGTATCTTGAGTAAGTGCCGCTGCCCGGCTCCGCAGTACCGTTTTTTCAGCTGATGTGCCATGCTTCTCGCTGCTGATTACCCGCGGTTTTCATTGACCTCGCCCCGGCTTACCACTGCGCAGGTAGACTTCTTCCGGCGCTACGGCTTCTTGCATTTTCGCGGTTTCGTTACCCCCGAGGCCGTGCAGGTCCTATTGCGGGCCACCGAAGCCGTGCAGCAGCAGTGGCTGCGTACGGGCGTCGCCAAAGTCAACGGCGTGCCCATCAAGTACGGCCACGATGTGGACGGCCGCCCCATTGTGCAGCGCTTCGCCTTTGCCTCGCAGCACAGCCCGGTTTTGCACGCGTTTCTGCAGGACGCGCGCTTCGCGGCCTTGTTTGAGCTGCTGGACGCCCCTGGCGGCCGCATCGGCGAGAACGAGAAGGACGGGCTGGTGGTCAACCACTACGTGAACGTGCCGGGCTCAGAGTTTTCGCAGATGGGTTGGCACACCGATGCCCTGCGCGACGTATTCTACGGCCGCCGCATCGGGCCCATGCTGAACGTGGGCGTACACCTCGACGCCTGCCCGGCCCACAACGGCGGCTTGCGGGTGCTGCCCGGCACGCACCGGCAGTCGTTGGCCAGCATGCTGCTGCGCAAAAAGTACTTCAAGGATACCGCCGCCGACCCCGCTGAAGTGGCCATCGAAACCGAGGCCGGCGACCTGACCGTGCACGACGGGCGCATGTGGCACCGCGTGGCCCGCTCGCCGCTGGTGGGCGAGGCCTCGCGCCGCCGTGTGATGTACGTGCCCGTGCTGGCCGGCAAGTACCAGCCCAAGCACGAGCACAGCCCGACGCCGTTTTACCTGCGGTTTTTGCACCTCGTCAAATGACTTTCCGTTCCCTGTTTTCCCGCCCCGTGTGGCCTCTCGCCGGACTTCTGCCGGCTTTCGTTTCATGATTTCTTACGCCCTGATAACCGGCGCTAGCCGCGGCATTGGCCGCGCCCTGGCGCACGAGCTGGCGCGGCGCGGCTACGGTGTGCTGCTGGTCGCGCGCACCAGCGTGGAGCTGCACGCCCTGGCCGCCGAGTTGCGCATTGCCCACGGCGTGCCGGCCGCCTACCTGGCCCTGGACCTGACGGCCCCGCGCGCCGCTCAGGAGCTGGCCGACTGGGTGCAGCAGCGCGCCACCGACCAGCTGGCCGTACTCGTCAACAACGCCGGCTTTGGCTTGTGGGGGCGTTTTGCCGAGCTGCCCCTGGCCGAGCAGCAGCAGATGCTGCAGCTTAACATGCTGCTGCCCGTGGCCCTCACGCACGCTTTGCTGCCGCAGCTGCGGCAGCAAGCCCGGGCCTACATCCTGAACGTGGCTAGCACCGCCGCTTACCAGGCTGTGCCCACGCTGGCGCTGTACGCGGCCAGCAAGGCCTTTCTGCTCACGTTTTCGCGCGGGCTGCGCTACGAGCTGCAGGGCACTCCGGTATCTGTAAGCTGCCTCAGCCCGGGCGCCACCGCCACCGATTTTGCCGACCGTGCCGGCATGAACGCGGCTCTGCAGGAAACGTCTGCCCGCTTCGCCATGTCGGCGGAAGACGTGGCCCGTATCGGCGTAGCTGGGTTGCTGGCCGGCGAGGCCGAAATCATTCCCGGTGCCCTGAACAAGCTCTCGGCCGCCCTCACCCGCGTGGTACCCAAAAGCCTGACCGAGAAAGTTGCCGCTGGCCTGTACGAGAAGCTCCTGAAGTAACCGCTCAGGGCTGCGCGGCCTCGGAGCGCGCGGGGTTGGTAACGTAGCCGGCCAGCCGCCACGCCAGCGGCGCGGCCAGCAGCGCCCCGAGCACGTCCCAGCTGTAGTGCGCGTGCTGCACCAGCACCAAGCTGGCTACCAGGGCTGTACCTAGTAGCAGGACCTTACGCACCCGGCCGGGCGGAGCCGCCAGGGCCAGCAGCAGCACGGTGGCCGTGTGGCCGGAGAAAAACAAGTCCTTGGTAATGCTGGTGGCCGAGGCATAAAAAAGCCGGTCGACAACCGGGTCGTGCAGCACGATTAGGTGCGGCGGTGCTTCCCACGGCACCAGCGCCAGCGTGACCAAGCGCAGGCCGTGAAGCAGCAGGTAGCCCCACAGCGCCCGCAGCAGCTGCCGGGGGCGGGGCAGCAGCACGGCCAGCCCCAGCACGATGGCCGCGTAGATAACCGCGAAGGTGAGGCCGGATACATCGTAGGCCGGCAGGTGCAGCAGCACCGCATCGGGCGGACGGACACCGGGGCGCTGCTGCACCCAGGCAAAAAAGCGCGGAATCAGTGCGGCCAGCAGCAGCAATCCGCCCAGCGCCCCGGCCAGCAGCCTCCGAAAAGCAGGGTGGCGCCAGGCCTGATGCCACGCCTGGCGCAGCGGCGGCGCGGTAGAGAAAAGGGCAATGGGCATGGGCAAGCAAGTTACACGCGGCGCGCGTTGTACCTTAAGCGCCCACTTCAGTTTTACGGCGCTGTATGTTTCGCCTTCGTCTTCCGTTCGTGGTAGCCTGCGGGCTACTCGCCGCGGCCTCTTCGCCGGCGGCCGCCCAAAAGTCCAACAGTGCCCTGGCGGGCCGCATCGAGGCCGCCGCCCGCCGCGTGGAGCCGCAAGTGGTGGCCTGGCGCCGCGACATTCACGAGCATCCCGAGCTCGGCAACCGCGAAACCCGCACGGCGGCCCTGATAGCCGCCGAACTCAAACGCCTGGGCCTGGAAGTGCAAACCGGGGTGGGTAAAACCGGCGTGGTGGGCCTGCTGCGCGGCGGCAAGCCCGGCCCCGTGGTAGCCCTGCGCGCCGACATGGACGGCCTGCCCGTGACGGAAGAGCCCAAGGTGCCCTTCGCCTCCAAGGTGCGCGCCCAGTACAGCGGGCAGGAAGTGGGCGTGATGCACGCCTGCGGCCACGACACCCACGTAGCCATGCTGCTGGGGGCGGCCAATGTGCTCAGCGGCCTGAAAGCCGACCTGCCCGGCACCGTCAAGTTCGTCTTCCAGCCCGCCGAGGAGGGCCCGCCGCCCGGTGAGGAAGGCGGCGCCAAACTCATGGTGAAAGAGGGCGTGCTCGACAATCCCAAAGTCGACGCCGTGTTCGGCCTGCACGTCAACGCCCAGACCGAAGTCGGGCAGATCAAGTACCGGCCCGAGGGCATGATGGCCAGCGCCGACGTGTTCCAGATCCGCGTCAAGGGCAAATCGGCGCACGGGGCCTACCCCTGGCTGGCCACCGACCCGGTGGTAACGGCCGCACAAATCATCGTGGCGCTGCAAACCGTCGTGAGCCGCGAAGTGCAGCTGACCGAAGACGCCGCCGTGGTGACGGTGGGCATGGTGCACGGCGGCGTGCGCAACAACATCATCCCCGAGCAGGTGGAGCTGCAGGGCACGCTACGCGCCCTCAACCCCCAAACGCGCGAGCTGCTGGGCCGCAGCGTGAAGCGCATTGCCACCAACATTGCCGAGGCCGCCGGCACCACGGCCGAGGTGGACGTGCGCCCCGCCGCCCCCCTCACCTACAACGACCCTGCCCTGACGGCCCGCATGCTGCCCACGCTGCAGGCCGTGGCCGGCGCCCCCAATGTGACGCTCATGAAAGCCGTGACCGGGGCCGAAGACTTTGGCTGCTACCAGGAGAAAGTGCCCGGGCTGTTCCTCTACCTCGGCGGCATGCCCCGCGGCACTAATGCCGCTACTACGGCCCCGCACCACACCGCCGGCTTTTTCATCGACGAAAGCGGGCTGGAGCTGGGCGTGCGTACCCTGGCGCAGCTCACCGTCGATTACCTAAGCGGCGGCACGGGCAAGAAAAAGTAAGCCCGCTGCATTGTGCTGCCCGGCCATGGTTCTTAGCAGGACTGTGGCCGGGCAGTTGCATTTCGGTATGGTACGATGGATAGAAAGCAGTTAGAAGTTTGCCAGAGAATTTTGACCAAGGAATAGCTCTTGGTGCAAATGGAGCGAAAACAGGTGGATGCAGTGACCAAGTAATAGAAATAGCGTTTTTCTAATGGCCTCGTTTTTGGTGGCGTGGGCGCGATACGCGAAATCGGTTTTAGAGGTTGATTATTAATGGATTTTTATTTTGAGTAAATTTTTTTGCCAAAATCGATTTGAAACATTTGAAAGATTAAAAAAATATTAATTTGCCCGCCGCCTCAAGCGACTCCCATTCCCGTCCAACTCTTTTCTACAACCAACCCTCCAACCCGCGTTCTATGCTTAACAAATACTCTGCTTTGGGTCTGGCGCTGCTCGGCAGCCTGGCGGCCCAGGCTCAGGATGGCTCCCGCGCCGCCGTGCAGCGCATCAATGGTGCCGACGGTTTGCCCGAATTCGTGCAGTTCCCCGCTGCCAGCCGTTTGAGCGACTCCCGTCAGGCCATGGCGGCTATTCTGCCGCTCACGCAGCACGACGAGCTACGCGCCGCCCGCGCCGAAGCCGACGAGCTGGGCTTTACCCACGAGAAGTTCCAACAGTTCTTCAAGGGCATTAAGGTAGAACACGCTACCTACACCGCGCACCGCCGCAACGGTCAGGTAGAAAGCCTCAGCGGCGACTTCGAGAAGCTGGGCGAGGGTTTCAGCACGCGCCCCGCGCTGTCGGCCGAAGCTGCGCTGCAGTCGGCGCTGGGCTTCGTGCGGGCCCGTAAGTACATGTGGCAGGTCGACAGCGAAGGCCGCTTTGCCATGGAAACCGAGGGCAAGCGCACCTTCAAGCCCACCGGTGAGCTGGTCATCGTGCGCAACGGCCTGAGCATGGACGCCGCCAAAGCCGGGCAGCCCACGCTGGCCTGGAAGTTTGACGTGTACGCCGCCGAGCCGGTGAGCCGCGCCTACATCTACGTGGACGCCCACACCGGCGAAATCGTGCTGCAGGACGCCATCATCAAGCACGCCGCCGGCACCGCCACCTTCGCCACGGCTTACAACGGCACCCGCTCGCTGGCCAACGAAAGCTACACCACCTCCACCGGCGCCACGGCCTACCGCCTGCGCGAGTACACCCGCGGTTTGGGCGTCGAAACCTACAACGCCAAGAAGGGCAGCAGCTACACCGCCGCTGTCGACTTCACCGACGCCGACAACAGCTGGACGGAGTACAACAACGCCAACTACGACAACGTGGCCGGCGACGCCCACTTCGGCGCCCAGTGCACCTACGATTACTGGAAGGCCGTTTTCAACCGCAATTCCTTCGACAACGCTGGCGCTAAAATCAAGAGCTACGTGCACTTCGACGACACGCCCGGCGACGGCGTGGGCTTCGAAAACGCGTACTGGAACGGCTCGGTAATGACCTACGGCGACGGGGCCAGCACCTTTAAGCCGCTGACGGCCATGGACGTGTGCGGCCACGAAATCGGCCACGCCGTGTGCGAAAAAACCTCGAACCTGACTTACCAGAACGAGTCGGGGGCCATGAACGAAGGCTTCTCCGACATCTGGGGTGCCTGCGTGGAAGCCCGCGCCGTGAGCACCTACGGCCTGACCGGCAAGAGCACCTGGCTGATCGGCGAGGAAATTATGAAAGCCGGCGGTGCCTTGCGCTCCATGAGCAACCCCAACCAGTACGGCCAGCCCGACACCTACCAGGGCACTTACTGGAAGGCTACCACCAGCTCGCCCACCCAGTACAACGACTACGGCGGCGTGCACACCAACTCGGGCGTGCTGAACTACTGGTTCTACCTGCTGGCGCAGGGCGGCTCGGGCACCAACGACAAGGGCACGGCCTTCTCGGTAGCGGGCGTAGGCATCGACGCCGCGGCCAAAATCGCCTTCCGCGCCGAAAGCGTGTACCTGACGGCTTCCTCGAACTATGCCGCGGCCCGCACGGCCACCATCAACGCCGCCACCGACCTGTTCGGCGCCGGCTCCACGCAGGTAACGGCCGTGACCAACGCCTGGGGTGCCGTGGGCGTGGGCGCAGGCTCGACGGGTGGTGGCACCGGCACCACCGCGTACTGCGCGTCGAAGGGCTCCAACCAGAGCTATGAGTGGATTGACCTGGTGCAGCTGGGCTCCATCAACCGGGCATCGAGCAAAGACGCCGGTTACTACGATGGTACGGCCACCAGCACCAGCATTGCGGCGGGCTCGTCGCAGACCATCTACTTCTCGGCCGGCTTCACCAGCACGGCTTACACCGAGTACTGGAAGGTGTACATCGACTACAACAAGAACGGCGTGTTCACCGACGCTGGCGAACTGGTGGTGTCGGGCTCCTCCTCGAGCGCGGCCACGCTGAGCGGCACCTTTACCGTGCCCGCCACGGCCAAGAGCGGTACCACGCGCCTGCGCGTTATCATGAGCGACGCATCGGCCACTACTAGCTGCAGCGCCTACAGCTACGGCGAGACGGAAGACTACACCGTGAACATCACGGGCGGTACGCTGGCTCCGAGCACTTTCGCCAGCATCTCGGGCGCTACGCCGCTGGGCAACGAAGAAGCCCGTGAGGCCCGCGCCTTCCCGAACCCGACTTCGGGTATGCTGACCGTGGCGCTGCCGAACAACGGCCAGCCGAAGGCCGTGCACGTGTACGACCAGCGCGGGGCGGAAGTGAAGCAGGTACGCCTGCTGGCCGACGGCCAACTCGACGTAAGCCAGCTGCGCGCCGGCATCTATCAGGTAAGCCTGTCGGATGGCCAGAAAGCCTTCCGCACCCGCTTCGTGAAGCAATAACCCGCTTCGCTAACGGGGCTCAGAACCCAGAAAGCCCGCCGTGTTACTGCACACGGTGGGCTTTTTTGTGAACGAAAAGGCCGGGCCGTGCGTCGTTGGCCGGTTACCTTTCGTCTGTTCGCACCTATGCATATTGCCCTTGTTACCTGCGACGCGCTGGCCCAGTACGCGGCCACCGGCGTCGCCAACGAAGACCAGGAACTAGCCGCTTACCTGCGCCGCCGCGGCATCGACGTAACGTTTGCCGTGTGGTCGGACCCGGCGGTACGCTGGGAATCCTTCGACGTGGCCGTGCTGAAAACGCCCTGGGACTATTTCGACCGGCCCACCGAGTTTCACCAGTGGCTCGACGCGCTGGACGCCCGCGGCGTGCGCCTGCTCAACCCTACCGGCATCGTGCGCCACAACGCCGACAAAGCGTACCTGCGCGACATGGAGCTGGCCGGGGTGCCCATCGTGCCCACGCGTTGGCTGGCCCGCGGCAGCCAGGTAGACACCGACGCGCTGCTGGCCGAGCTGGCCACCGACCGCCTCGTGCTGAAGCCCACCGTGAGCGGCGGCGCCAAGGACACTTTCGCCCTCACCCGCCAGGAAGCCGCCGTGGCCGCGCCGCAGCTGCAGTCCTTGGTCGATGCCGGGGACTTTCTGGCCCAGCCTTTTCTGCCGCAGATTCAAACCTCCGGCGAATGGTCGCTGATTTACTTCGGCGGCGAGCTGAGCCACTGCGTGCGCAAAACCCCAAAAGCCGGCGACTTCCGCGTGCAGCATATGTTCGGCGGCGGTATTCACGCCGAAACGCCCTCGGCTGCTATCCAGCGCGTGGCCGCTGACATCGTGGAGCGCTTCGCCCCAGGCTGCCTCTACGCCCGCGTCGATGGGGTGGAAACGCCGGAAGGAGGCTTTTGGCTCATGGAGCTGGAGCTGATCGAGCCGTTCCTGTACATGGAGGCCGGTGGCGAAGCCGCTTTCGCACGCTACGCCGATGCGCTGCTGCGGCTGACGAGCATCGAAAAGTAGAATACGGCGCCACGGCCACACCGGCTGTCATTGCGAGCAAAGCGACGGAATCCTTCCTCCAGTAGCACTGCCGATACAACCGGTAGAAGCCCAAAACGACACCGCCCGAAACTGCAGAAGCTGGTTTCGGGCGGTGCTCATTTCAGGGTCAGCACATTGGTCAGGACCGATTGGCTACGCCTTCCTGCGGTTGCTGCGCTTGACTGCATCGACCTTCGGTTCGCCCGCAATGACAGTGAGTGAACCGACGCTCCGCTGCCGCCTAAAAGCCGTGGCCGACGAAACCGCCGTCCACGGCCAGGGTCTGGCCGGTGATGTAGCTGGCGGCGGGCAGGCACATAAACGCCACTGCGGCGGCCACCTCCTGCGGCTCGCCCACGCGGCCCATGGGCGTGCGGCTGATGACTTCGGCCCGGTAGGCTTCGTTGCTGAGCACGCCCGCCGCCAGGGGCGTCTGGATGTACCACGGCGCTACGCAGTTGACTCGAATGTGGTCCGGCGCCCATTCGGCGGCGAGGTAGCGCGTGAGCTGCACCATGGCGGCTTTGGTCATGCCGTACACGGCGCCGGTGCGCACGTGCGTGAGGCCCGCCACCGACGCGATATTGACGATGCTGCCGGCCCCGCTTTCTTTAAGGAGCGGATACACCAGCTGGCACAGCGCGAAAGCCGAATCCAGGTTGGTCTGCATCACGTGCTGGTACTCGCCTTCCTGGTAGTCGGCGGTGGGTTTGCGGATGTTGGTCCCGACGTTGTTGACGAGGCCATCGAGGCGGCCGTGGCGGGCGCGCACCTCGGCGAGCAGTGCCTGGCGGCCGGCCGCAGTGCTCACGTCGGCGGCTACGGCGTGGGCGTCGAGGCCCTCCTGCTGCCAGGCATCGACGGCCGCCTGCAGCGGCTCGGGGCGGCGGGCGGCGGCTACCACGGTAGCGCCGAAGCCCAGCAGCTCCTGGGCTACCGCCGCGCCGATGCCGGCGGAAGCACCCGTAACGAGAAACACGCGGCCTTGCAGCGACCAGCGCGTGGCCGCATCAGCGGGAAAGGGCATGGGAGGTAATTGGTAAGGCGCGCCGGTAGCGGGTATACAAAGCCGCCCAAGAGGAGCAACGGGCTTTTCTGCGGACGACTACCGGGCGGCGGTTACTTCAATTGGTATTCGGCTTTCAGCTCAAACAGGGCGTAGCCGTCGTTCTGGTCGGGGTTGGCCCGCTTGCTCACGTCGTCCAGGTGGTCGGTGGTAGTGAAGGCGTAGCTGCCCTGGGCCGTAATCCACAGCCGCGGTACCACGTTGAACGTCAGACCGCCACCTACGGGCGCAACGAGGGCCGTGGCGGGGTAGTCGGTGCGCTCGGGCGGCAGGAAGCCCTCGGCGTTGTTGGGAATATTGGTGCCGCGGTAGGACTTTGGGTTGTAGATGACAAAGCCCGCACCGGCCTGCAGAAACGGCTTCACGCGCGCGTACTCGCGGCTGGTAGCCGCGTACCACGAGCGGTCGGTCAGCGGCTCGAAGCGGACAAAGCTGGTCAGCGAGAGGTTGCGGCCGCGGAAACCGAGGTTGCGCTCCTTCAGCTGGTCGACGCCGGCCAGCTGAAACCACGTCAGCTCGCCGCCCACCGACCAGTGCGGCCGCCAGGTGTACACCACGCCGGCGTTGAACGCGGGGCCGGGCCGCAGCGTGCCCAGGTCGCCGATGTAGAGCGCGGCTCCGCCGCCGGCCGTGAGGCGGACCGGACCGCGGTAGAAGGCCCGGGCCTGGGCATCGTAGTGGCGGCGGGGAGCCTGGGCCGCCGCCACTACGGGGAGCAGCGCGGCGCCAAGAAGGAGAGGGGCTATGCGCACGAACAGAAAAGACAAAGGTGAGTAGGCCGATACGCCCCGCGAGGCGGGTACGTTGTCTGCCGCCCGGTTACTTAATCAAGCCCTGTGGATCAGGAAGCTTTTCTTTGAGCTGGCTGACCAGTTCGAAATCCAGGGTGCTCAGGTCCAGGGCCTGCGCCTTGTGCAAAGACTCCCAGGATTGGGGGTACTTCTCCGCGTAGTACTGCGCCCAGGAGAGCTGCTGCCACGCGTAGGCGTTCTTGGCGTCGGCCGCCACGGCGCGCTGCAGCAGCTCGTCGGCCGTCTTCAGGTCCTTGCTTTTCTTGGTCTGGCCGTAGCGCAGCAGGTAGCTGGCGCCCAGATCGGAGAGCAGCTGCGTGTTGTTGGGGTTCAGCGCCAGAGCCTGGTTGAAAAGGCCGATGGCTTCGTCGGGCGAGCTGGCGGCTACCAGCAGGCCGAGGCCGCGGTAGGGCTCGGGGTTTTTGGGGTCGAGCACCCACGCCAGGTTGAAACGCGAGCGGGCCGTATCGGCCTTGCCTTCGGTCAGGTACTCGTAGCCCTTGTTGGCGAAGAATTGGCTGGCCTCGGCGCGCGAAGCAAAGCTTTGCTCGGCATTTTTCAGAAACGCCTCGCCCACAAACTGCTGCGCCGCCTCGGGCGTAAGCCCCCCAAACAGCGGCAGCGTACGGCGGGCCGCGGCCGGCACATCAGCGGCAGCAGTTTTGGTTTTCGTTTTGACTTTTTGGGCGAAGGCGGGACTGCCGAGCAGCAAGGCTGCCGAGAGGGAAAGAAGAAGGGGAATCCGTGTCATAAAGCAGAGCCGGGGTACACTGCGTACAGCCAAGCGGCTAAAGATACACCGGTACTCCGCAACCAAGTTCCGAGGCGCCGGGCGTTATCAACGTTCGGGTGAGGGCTCGTGGTATGTCTTTCCATCGTACCGCTGCCGAAAGCATGCCACGCTTTGCTCCCGGTGCCGAACGAGGTATGGCGGCTGTCGGGCGCTGCGCCGCCGGCCGGTTGCGGGCCCAGGCAGCATCCGGGGGCGCTGCCGCTGCGTAGATGCCGGCAACCTGCTTCTCGGCAGCCCTTCCGCTTATGTCCTTCCGCCGATGGCTGGCGTTGCCGGCCCTGCTCACGTTGCCCCTGCTGCTGGGCGTGGCCAACGAATACGCCACCGCCCGCGCCAGCCGCCGCACCGCCGACTTGGCCTACGTGCCCGCCACCGATACCGCCTACGACGCTCAGCGCCACCGCCTCGACGTGTACGCCCCGCGCACGCGGCCCACGGCGCCCCGGGCGGTGGTTGTATTCATCCACGGGGGCAGCTGGAACAGCGGCAACAAGAATTTCTACTCCTTTATCGGGCGGCGCTTAGCTAAGCAGGGCGTGGTAGCCGTGGTCATCAATTACCGGCTGGCGCCGCAGGTGCGGGTGCCGCAGATGGCCGACGACTGCGTGCGGGCCGTGCTGTGGGTGCAGGCTCACATCGGCGAGTACGGCGGCGACGCCCAGCGCATTTACCTGATGGGGCACTCGGCGGGCGGCGGCCTGGCTGCGCTGCTGGCCACCGACGACGCCCTGTTTGCCCGCCGCGGGCAACTCCAGAATCCCGTGCGCGGCACCATCCTCGACGACCCGGCCGGCCTGGATATGTACGACTACCTGCAGCGCATGGAGTACCCCAACGACGCGCAGTACCTCGTGCCCTTCGGCCCCGATTCGGCGGGGTGGCGGCAGGTATCGGCGCTCTACCACCTGCGCGCCGACAGCCCGCCCTGCCTGCTGTTCGTGGGCGGCAAAACGTATCCGTCTATCCGGCGCAGCTCCGAAAAGTTTCGGCAGCAGCTGGCGGCGCTGGGCGCCCCGCCCGTCTTCACCCCGATGCCGGGCAAAACGCACGTGGCCATGGTATTGCAGCTCTATTGGGCCGATAACCTCATCTACCAGCGGCTGCTGCCCTTTGTGGGGGCAGAGCAGCCAACGACGAATTAGGCTACTTTTTGCGGGTGCTCGTCTACCTGATTTGCTGCTTGCCAAAGCAACCGGGCATCTTCCGGTTACCGGTTTTGGCTAGTGGCCCCGGCAACTCGTTGGCGCAAAAGGCAAGGAGTTATAATGCAACCAAGTGAGTGTTGGAAAAAGCCGGTCCTGTGGGTCGGCTTTTTTACTTCCTGAGCGTCGGCTGGCCCTCAAACACGCCCATTTCGCCCCAAAGCCGCTCAAATTCGCGGTCGTAGGGCTGCACCACGGCGGGGTCGTCGGTGATGAGCAGGTTTTCCAGGTTGTAAAGGCTGGCCGAGCGCGTCCAGTTATAGCTGCCCGTGAGCACGGCGCGGTGGTCAGCCACGGCAAACTTGTGGTGCATGTGATTGGCCGTGCAGTCGGTGCGCACCGGGATGCCGGCGCGGTACAGCTCCTGCACGTCGGAGCCGCGGTCCAGCAGCTTGTCGTTGTCGGTGAGCAGGCGCACCTGCACCCCGTGGCGGTGCGCGGCCAACAGCGCCGCGGTCAGGCGGTCATCGGCCACCGTAAACACGCACACGTCCAGCCGGTGCGCGGCCTGCCCGATAAAGCGCCTGATGGCCGCCACGCACTCGTCGCCGGGGCTGAAGTACACCTGCGGGTGGTGCGCCTCGGCGCCGGGCAGCAGGGCCGTAGCCCCCGCCAGCCAACTGATAACGGCCTTGTCGAGCGGAGTGCCCACAAATTCCTTGGCCAGCGCAAACACCTGCCGGCGCAGCTGCGCCACGTCGCCGCCGGCATCGGCAAAGACCGCCGCCTCGCGCCGCAGGTGCTCGGCTTCGGCGGCCGAAAGCGAGGCATCGGTCAGGGCCTGGCGGAAGCGGCTGAGGAGCAGGAACGGGTCGGCAGCGGTGGGGAAAGCAGGCATGTAAGCGAAAGAAAGCAAGGGAAATGACGTGCCGACGCCCGCCAGGCAGCCGTTACGGCACCGGGCAGAGTCGTGGCCACGATTTCAGAAACCGCCGGGACGATTTCGAAATCGTCCCGGCGGTTTCTGGAAGGGGTACTTAGGGCAGCAGCAGTTCCGGGGCTTTGCGGGGTTTGCGGGCCTTGTGCGGCTCGGCCGGGGCGGGCACAACGGCACCGGCTACTTGCACCTGGGCCTCGCGCAAAGCCTCGGCGTAGGGCTCATAGAGCACGCGGTCCAGCCGGCCATCGGCGCGGGGCTCCACGTCCCAGAGGCCGGAGCGGTGCCAGGGGCGGTCCAGGAAGTCCCAGTCGGGCCGGTCGATGATGGGGTAGAGGCACACGCCCAGCAGCGGCACGCCGGCCTCCAGGGCCGCCTTGCACTCCGTCGCCACGGAGCGAACCCAGTCGGGGCGGTGCTCCAGCGGGTGGCTGGTTTCGGTGATGACGACGGGGCGCTGATAGCGCTGGTAGGCTTCCTGCAGCAGGCTGCGCAGCGGGCGCCAGCGCGGGTCGTTGGCTTCGTTGACCCAGCCCAGGCGGGCGCCGGTGTGGCTATCCCACTGGTTGTCGTAGTAGTAATTGAAGCCCAGCAGGTCGAGGTACTCGGGACGGCCGCCCAGTTCGGGGCACATGCGCCCGCTGAGCATGTCCACGGCCTGATACTGGTGCCCATGCCGCTCACGCGCTACTTGGAGCTGGTGTGCGTCGGCCCCGAGCGGGGGCACGATGTTGACCAGCGGCTCGGTGGTCAGGATGCGGATGCTCGGGTCGGCCTCGCGCAGGGCCGCCACGCCCTCGATGTAGGCGCGCATCAGCCCGTACTTCACTTCCCAGCCCTGGCCCACGCAGTAGGGCACCGTGCCGCGGGCGTCGCCGCCCAGCCAGCTCATAAAGCTCACCTCGTTGATGGGCGTCACGATCAGCTCGTCGTCGGGGCGCACGGAGCGGTAAAAGTCCACGAAGGCGCGGCACAGTGAGGCGAAGCGGCGCGCAAACATGGGGTGCAGGGGCGTCAGGTCGTCGGGGTAACCAAAGTGGCACAGGTCCCAGAGCTGCTGCACGCCGTAGCGCCGGCCGGCTTCCAGCATCTCGGCCACGGTGCTCCAGTCGTAGTGGTAGGGCGTGCGCTCCACCTGGCTCCACCGGATGCCCTCGCGCACGGTGCTGATGCCGAAGGCCTGCAGGTCCTGGTAGTCTTCGTTGAGGAGCTGGTAATGGCCCGTCTGGTGCAGAAAATCCACGCGGTGGCCGAAGCAGTTCTGCTGGTCGGTGCATTCATAGCCGCCCATCCAGAAGGAGCGGAAAGGCGAAGGGCGGTGCGGGGTCAGGGGCGCATCGAGGTGCAGCATAAGGTAATAGCTGAGAAGTGGCGGCCACCCACCACGGGGCGGCCCGACAGAACAGGCAACAAGAAATCGGGAATGCTGCAGGCAGGGCGCGGGGCAGCGCGTGGGCCGGCCTAAACGGCTGAGCTCACCCGCTCCCGAGCCGATACGGAATGCGCCTCAATGAAGATACGCTTGAACTCGGGGTGCTCGGCCCGGATGGCGTCCTGCAGGCGGTCGATGGCCTTTTCGACTTCGGTGGCGCTGATATCGGGGCGGAATTTGACGTCGAGGGCCAGCATCACGTCTGCCGGGCCGAGGTACATAGTCAGCGGGGTGCGGGCCTGGCCTTCCACGGCCGGGTCCTGCGTGGTGATGCGCTCCAAGGTAGCCAGCGTGCTGGCATCGACGCCCTCGCCGATGAGCAGGGCGCGCGAGCGGGCCACCAGGAACACGGCCACCAGCATCAGCAGCACACCGATGACGATGGAGGCCGCCCCGTCGAGGTAGGGGTTGTGCAGCAGGTGTCCGAAGTACACACCCAGCAGCGCCACCACCAGGCCCACCACGGCGGCCAGGTTTTCGAGCACCGAGGCGAAGACGGCGGGGTCGCGGCTGCCGCGCAGGGTGCGCCAAAAACCGGCTTCGCGGGCCCCTTCCATGTGAAACAGCGCCTTCAGGGCCAGGTAAAGCGCCCAGCCCTCAAAGGCGATGGACACGCCTAGCACGAGGTAGTTCCACAGCGGGTCGGTCAGCGGCTCCGGGTGCTCGATGTGCTTGATGCCCTCGTAAAACGACATGCCGCCGCCAATGGCGAAAATTAGCACGGCCACGATCAGGCCCCAGAAGTACAGCTCCTTGCTGTGGCCGAAGGGGTGGCGCGCGTCGGCCGGGCGCTGGCTGCGGTTCATGCCGTAGAGCAGCAGCACGGCGTTGCCGCTGTCGACGAGCGAGTGAATGCCCTCCGAGAGCATGGCCGAGCTGCGGGTGATGTAGGCCGCTACGAATTTGCTGACGGCAATGCCGACGTTGGCGAGCAGGCCGCCGTAGAGGGCGGCTTTGGACGAATTGGGATTTGCCACAGAAAGCGTAGTTGGAATGGTCGGACCGGCCTAGCTATACGCAAAGCCAACGGATTGGCTTACCGGCGCAACATACGGCCGAAAACTTCTGCCCGCTACTACGGGTTACTTCGCACCCCGCTGCCCCGTATAGCCTGCTTATGCCCGATACCTCTACTCCCGTGCCGGCCACTGCCCCCGTGCCCGCCGCGCCGCCCCTGCGCCGCGAGCTGGGCCTGCTGCCCGCCACGGCCCTGAACATGATTGACATGGTGGGCATCGGGCCCTTCGTGACGCTGCCGCTGGTGATGGGCTTCATGGGCCCGTACTTTCTGCTGGCCTGGGCCGTAGGCGCCGCGCTGGCCCTCATCGACGGGCTGATCTGGTCGGAGCTGGGGGCGGCTTACCCCGAGGCCGGCGGCTCCTACCGCTTTCTGAAGCTGGCCTACGGTGAGCAGAAATGGGGCCGGCTGATGTCGTTTCTGTACGTGTGGCAGACGCTGGTGCAGGCGCCGCTGGTGGTGGCCTCCGGCGCCATCGGTTTCGCGCAGTACTTCGGCTACCTCGTGCCCCTGAACGATACCTGGCAGCCCAAGCTGGTGTCGGGCACGGTGGTGCTGCTGCTCATTGCCCTGCTCTACCGCCGCATCACCGATATCGGCCGCCTGGGCGTGCTGCTGTGGGTGGGCGTGCTGGGGCTGATGGGCTGGCTCATTGTGGGTGGGCTCACGCACAGCACCCACGCGGTGGCCTGGCTGCCGGCCGGCGGGGTGGGGGCGCTGCCGGGCGTGCTGCTCTCGGCGGCCATGGGGCAGGCCACCGTCAAGACCATCTACAGCTACCTCGGCTACTACAACGTGTGCCACCTGGGCGGCGAAATCCGGGAGCCGGAGCGCGTGATTCCGCGCAGCATCTTCCTGAGCATCCTCGGCATCATGGCCCTGTACTTGCTGCTGAACTGGAGCGTGGGCACGGTCATACCCTGGCAGGAGGCCAGCCAGTCGAAGTTCATCGTGAGCACCTTCGTGGAGCGCATCTACGGGCCCACGGCCGCCAAAGCCGCCACGGCGCTGGTGCTGTGGGTGGCGTTTGCCTCCCTGTTTGCGGTGCTGCTGGGCTACTCGCGCATCCCCTACGCCGCCGCCGCCGACGGCGAGTTTCTGCCCGTGTTTGCCCGCACGCACCCCACCAAGCAGTTTCCGCACGTGTCCCTGCTGCTGCTGGGGGGCGTGGGCTTCGTGTTCAGCCTGCTGTTTCGGCTGGGCGAGGTCATCAGCGCCATCCTGGCCATGCGCATCTTGGTGCAGTTCGTAGGGCAGGCCATCGGGCTGATGCTACTACGCCGGCGCCGCGGCACGGCCGGGCTGCCGTTCCGCATGCCCTTGTACCCGCTGCCGGTGGTGGTGGCCGTGGTGGTGTGGCTGTGGGTATTCGTCAGCATCAAGGACGGGGCCGTGCTCTACCAGAACCCGGTCACGCACACGCAGCTGGTACTGCCTTTCCAGCTGGCCGCCCTGCTGATGATGGCCCTGGGCACCGGCGTGTTTCTGCTCTGGAGCCGGCGGCAGGGCCGCTGGCCGTTCGCGCCAAGCCAGGAAAAAAGGACGTCATGCTGAGCTTGTCGAAGCATCTTTACCGCTTCGTTAGGCTCCCCCTCTCCTTTTCGAGAGGGGGCCAGGGGGTGAGGCGCAACGAAGCAGCAGAGATGCTTCCACTGCGCTCAGCATGACCATCCAAACTTTCGGAATGGCCTCTAAGACGGCACGTTGAGCAGATGCAGCGACTATATTTGCCGCATCGTCCATACTACCGCCGAAGGCTATGCGCCGCGTTTTACTATCCTGTAGTGTTGTTATTGGTACGTTGCTGACGGGCTGCGGCGTGACGCGCCAGGCCTACCACGGCTTCCGGCCCGCCGAAGCCCGCGACATGGTGTGCGTGCGCCCGGTGGCCGTCATGGCCCTGGTGGTGCGCGGCGACGAGGCCCCCACCGACCCGTGGTTTTCGCGCTACATGGCCGACTGTCTTCAGCGCAGCCTGCAGCGGCAAGCGGCTCAGCTGAAGCTCGGCCCCGCCCCCGCCGACGATTCCCTGCGCCGCGACGAGCTGCGCCGCGAGGTAGAGCGCGCCATGGCCCAACTATCCCGCCAGCCGGCCGAAGGCTTCTCGGCGCCGCTGCCCGTGCTGGAGAGCTTCGCCGCCCAGCAGGCCGGCCGCTACGCCCTGCTCACCATGTGCCGCGGCTTCATGCGCACCACCGACAACAACTGGCAAACGGCCAACCAATACGGCCATCAACGTGCGCTCTACGGCCCCATGCTGGCTTCGGCGCCGCAGCCTAGCCGCCTGGGCCTCTACGCGCTGGTGTACGACCGGCAGGAAAAGCGCGTGGTGTACTACGGGCACTGCGCCGTAAAAAGAGACAAGCTGCTGAAGGACAAGGTTATTGACCAGCAGGTGCGCCGGCTCTTGGGCACCGATTTTGGCTCCTGAGCCGCTCCGGGGCGCAACGACGACCGGCCCAAGCCCGGCTTAGCGCAGCATTTCGTTGCGGGCCGCGTCCTTGGTCGTAAACAACACCGGCCGCTGGGCCGGCGCCGTGCCCAGGTACCGCGTCAGGAAGGCCTGGCTTTTGCGCAGGCGTGCTTCGCCGCTTTGCACGGCAGCCGTCAGCTCCCGCACTGTGGCCTGGCGCGTTTCCTCCCGAAACTGGATGGTGCTGAGCAGCGTGCGGGCCCGCTGAAAGTCGGCCCCGATGGGCGCCAGCAGCTGCCGCAGCTGGGCATCGGTCTTGCGGGGCTGAAACTGGTGGTTGTAGTAAGCCAGAAAGGCGTTTAGCTGCGCAATGGCTTGCTGCGCGTGCTGCTGCGCCTCGTTGTAGGCCGCGAGCATGCGGTTGTGCTCCGTCACGTAGTAGTTCTGCTCGTACCGCTCGTTGCCGCTCAGGTAGAGCTCGGTCAGGGACGTGCGCAAGGCTTGCCGGGCCCGGCGGCTGGCGCTGCGCAGCTGCCCCACCACGCTCAGCCGCTCGTAGGCAGCCACCGAATCGGCCACGGCCCACGGCTGCGCCAGCGGCGCGGGCACCTTGCCCTGCTGAAACTGCTGCGGCGAATAGGGCGTCGGCAGCAGCTGCCAGAGCGGGTCGAAGGGCAGGTGCGTGCGCACAAACTCGGCCGGCGCGACTTTGAAGTAAGTACTGCTCAGCTGCGGCACGAAGGCGCCGTTGGCCAGGTAGCCGGCCGCCCACGCCGGGTCGAGCAGGTACCACTGGCCCCCGAGGCGGGTGGCGCACCAGAAGTGAAAGGGCGGGCCGCCGCGTTCTGCCGCGCGTTGGGCCTGCCCACTCACCACGTAGGTTTTCAGGCCCAGCTGATTGGCCAGGGCGGCGTAGACCTCGGCGTACGCGGCGGGCGTGCCCACGCGGGTACTCAGGGCTTGTTGTACCACTTCGCCGGCTTCGTAGGCAAAATCGGCGGTAGATACTCCGTCCAGGTCGTAGCGAATGTGGCGGGTCGTCCAGGCCAGCGCCGCCCAGGCCCGGTCGTCGTCGGTGGCAAACGCGGCTTTGATGTAGCGGGCCACCCCATCCACCGAGCGCGCGGTCGAGTCGGGTAGCTGCTGCATGCGCGCATCAATGGCCTGGTAAGGAGCCGAAAGAGGAGCTGGCGCCTGCTGCGCGTGGGCCGGGGCCGAGGTAAGCGCCAGACTGATGGCGGCGAGGATAACCAAACGAGAATACATAGCCAAGCGGAAATAGCCCGTGAAACTGGGCAATAAAAATGGGCAAATTCAGCGGAGAGCCCGCCGAACTTGCCCATAAATCAGCTTGCCGAGCTGGCTTACCCGCGGCGCAGCACCTGAGCCGCTTCCTTGGCGAAGTAGGTCAGGATGGCGTCGGCGCCGGCGCGCTTGATGCTCATGAGCACCTCCAGCATCGTCCGCTCCCCATCGACCCAGCCGTTCTGCGCGGCCGCCTTCACCATGGCGTACTCGCCCGATACGTTGTAGGCCGTCACAGGCAGCTGGGTGTGGTTGCGCACTTCCCGAATCACGTCGAGGTAGCTCAGGGCGGGCTTGATCATCACCATGTCGGCACCTTCCTGCTCGTCGAGGGCCAACTCGCGCAGGGCCTCGCGGCGGTTGGCCGGGTTCATCTGGTAGCTCTTTTTGTCGCCCTTCTTGGGGGCCGAGCCGAGGGCGTCGCGGAAGGGGCCGTAGAAGGCCGAGGCGTACTTGGCCGTGTAGCTCATGATGCTCACGTGGCTGAACGCGTTGCGGTCGAGCACGTCGCGGATCCAGGCCACGCGGCCGTCCATCATGTCCGAGGGGCCGATGATGTCGGCGCCGGCGCGGGCCTGGGCTAGGGCCATCTGGCCGAGCACTTCCAGGGTGGCGTCGTTCAGAATTTCGCCCGAATCCGGGTCCACGATGCCGTCGTGGCCATCGGAGGAGTAGGGGTCCATAGCCACGTCCGACATGATGACCACGTCCGGAAAGGCCTTTCTGATCTGGGCGATGGTGCGGGTGTAGAGCCCGTCGGGGTTGTGGCTTTCTTTGGCGAGGCGGTCCTTTAGCCGGTCGTCGATGCTGGGGAAAGGCGCGAAGGCCTTGATGCCGAGGTCGACGCAGCGGCCGATTTCATCGATGAGCCGGTCGGCCGTGTAGCGGTTGATGCCTGGCATCGACGTGACTTCGATGGTCTTATTTTCGCCTTCGATCAGGAACACGGGATAGATGAAGTCGTGCACGGACAGGTTGGTTTCCTGCACCATGTTGCGGATGACTTCGGACTTGCGGTTCCGCCGGGGGCGGTGCGTGGGGATTAGTGCCATGAGAAACTCGTGAATCAACCGGGCAAAACAGCCGGAGCAAAGATAAAGTTGCGGGGCGGGGTACTACATGTAGGGCCGCTGTTATGACTTCCGCGGCGAGGAATTGCGAGCTAAGTCAATCAGAAGCATTGCCCAGATAACGAGAAGCGGAACGCCGAACACGGCAATAGCCAGCGCCCCTAAGAACGAAATGCCTAGCAGCAAGCGCAGTAGTAGCGCTATGCCCACAAGCGCAACGCAGATTAGGAATAGCTCAGCTTCGGAAAGGCCCGGTTGCCGCGCTGAAGAAATCAGGTGTCGGGGCCGTTCGTTAACGAAGGCACGTCGGTGCTGCCGGGCATTTCCGGCCGGACGAATCAGCGCTGCCACGACCCGGCCAATCCAGTACAGCAACGGCAGGGCCGCCACGCCCAGCGCAATGCCCCAGATCAGCTGCCCCGTCGCCGTGGTGGCCGACAGCAGCAGAATCAGCAGCACGGCCAGGCCCACCACGTACAGCGCGGCCAGGATGGTTTCACCCAGGGCTTTGCCGTGGTCGTAGTCGGCGGCATTGCGGTGGGGCCGCTGCTGAAAAGCGCCTCGCCGGACGGCCCGGCCAGCTACGCGGGCTCTGGAGTCCGCCGGGTTTTGGCGCTTGGGCGCGAATCGAGAGAGCTGATGCGTGGAACGCGGCTGCCGGAGCCGCTGAGGAGCCGTTATGCGGGCATTTGCGGCCGGCCGGGCCACCGCTGCCGCCGATGAAGCACCAAAGGCCGAATCGGGTGGCGCGGCGGCTTTTACCGAAGCCACAGCCGCTGCACCATGAGCCGGCGCGGGCCGGGCGCCGAAATAGAACGCCGGCCGGCTGCTCTGGCAGCTGCTCAGCAGGCCGGGCAACAACGTGAGTAACAGCACAAACGGGAGTAAACAGCAGCGGCGCATGCGGAAGGAAGAAGCTTGTGGAACGAAATCAACGAGTGGGCAAGTAAGTCGTTTCGTGCTGCTTATTCCGGCCAAAACGCCGGGCGGTATGACATCGGCCACGACGTGGCGCCGCTGCCGTAATGCCCCGTATAGCGGCTGACAAGCGCCGCTGCCCCGCCGGGAGCTGACTTTTCAGCTGGTCGTAGCCCGGTGGTTGTGGTATTCCTCCGCTCGACGCGCAACGTCGTAGCCGGCCCCGCCCGCAACAAGCGCCCGGCCAGGGTCACATATTGAAAAACTCCTGGAATATCTCCAGCCAGGCGTGCTTGCCGCCGATGCCCAGCACCAGGAAATAGTCGCCCAGCAGCATGATGGCCGCGCCCACGCCCAGCCCCAGCCAGCCGCCCAGCCACAGCCCCACCACGATGCTGCTCACGATGAGCACCGCACCCAGCACGATGTGAAAGGTATTGGGGCCGGATTCGGAGCGCGGGCGAACGGGCTGCCGGCTGGCCTGGTGGCGCGCTACCGGCCGGGGCCGCAGAGCCTGCCGCCAGGGCGCCGGCCGTAGCTGCCGCGCCGCCGTCGGGCCGGCCGGGGCCGCCGCTACGGGGCGCGTGGGCCGCGCCGCCGCAGGCCCTGCCGACGCGGCCGCTACGGCCGGCGGGGTTGCTGCGGGCACCGGCGCGGCAGCCGCCGGCACCGCCGCTTCGGCCACGGACGTGCTGGCGGCGGAGTGGAACGTGAAGCTGGGTTTGGCGCTGTGGCAGCCGCCGAGCAAGCCGGTCAGGGCCAGCAGCCAGGTCAGGCGGCGCGGGAAGGGGGTAGACATCGGGCAGAGGCAAGGGGCCGCGGCAAAATACCACCGGCTCGGCTACCTACGGCGCAGCCCGAAAAGCAGTTCGCCGCAGCGGGCTGGGCAGCCCACCGCGGCGAATACGGGAAGTCGGACGGCCCGGCGGCCTAGCGGCGCCCGGCCCCGGCGCGCTCGGCCGACATGCTGCGCGCCTCGGTCATCGAGACGGTGGCCCGCACGGGCTCGGGGCCCTGCGAGCTGTGCATCAGCACTACGGTAGAGTCGGTGGCGGCGCCGGTAAGCGCCCAGCCCGAGGCCGAAAGAGTGGGTCGGGCGCTCTGGCAGCTGGCCAAAGTCAGCACGGAAAAAGTCAACAGTAGGGCGTAGCGAAGCAGCATAACCGGGGTTTGGTGGTGGCGACAGTGCAAAAGTGCGCTATCAATCAGCCGCCTAACCGCCGGACTTGGCGAAACCGTTCCGTAGCTGTGCGAAAATGCGGAATGGCTGGGTGCAGGTAAGTAGCTGGAGCCAGCGCCCGGCCCCTAAAACGCCAGAATAACCTCCTCAATCACGTCGCAGGCTTCGTGTAGCTGCTCTTCGGTGATGACCAGCGGCGGGGCGAAGCGGATGATGTCGCCGTGGGTGGGTTTGGCCAGCACGCCGCGCTCCATCAGGGTTACGCACACGTCCCACGCCGTGCGGCCGTCGGGGTGGGGCTTGATGACCACGGCGTTGAGCAGGCCCTTGCCGCGCACCAGCTCCACCACTTCGGGGCGCTTGGCCTGCACGCGGCGCATCCGCTCGCGGAACACCTCGCCCAGGGCGCGGGCGTTTTCGGTCAGCTTTTCTTCCAGCAGCACGTCCAGGGCGGCCACCATCACGGCGCAGGCCAGCGGGTTGCCGCCGAAGGTGCTGCCGTGCTGCCCGGGCTTGATGCCCAGCATGATTTCGTTGCGGGCCAGCACTGCCGACACGGGCAGCACCCCGCCGCTCAGCGCCTTGCCCAGCACCAGCATGTCGGCGTGCAGGCCCTCGTAGCAGGAGGCCAGCAGCTCGCCGGTGCGGCCCAGCCCGGTCTGAATTTCATCGGCGATGAGCAGCACCTTGTGCCGCTTGCAGATTTCGTGGGCGTGGGCCAGGTAGCCATCCGAAGGCACCACCACACCGGCCTCGCCCTGAATCGGCTCGACCAGGAAAGCGCACACGTGCGGGTCCTGCACGGCGGCTTCCAGGGCACCCAGGTCGTCGTAGGGCACCACCTGGTAGCCGGGCACGAAGGGGCCAAAGCCGCCGGTGCTGTCCGGGTCGGTGCTGAAGGAAATGATGCCGGTGGTTCGGCCGTGGAAGTTGTGCTCGGCCACCACGATGCGGGCCTGGTTCGGGGCAATGCCCTTCTGCTCGTAGCCCCAGCGGCGGGCCAGCTTCAGGGCGGTTTCCACGGCTTCGGCGCCCGAGTTCATCAGCAGCGCCTTGTCGTAGTTGAACAGCTCGCAGAGGTACTTTTCGGCCCGGCCGAGCTGGTCGTTGAAGAAGGCGCGCGAGGTGAGCGTGAGCTTCTGGGCCTGGTCGGTCAGGGCCTTGATGATGCGCGGGTGGCAGTGGCCCTGGTTCACGGCCGAGTAGGCGGAAAGGAAATCGTAGTAGTGCTTGCCTTCCACGTCCCAGAGGTGCACGCCCTCGCCGCGGCTGAGCACCACGGGCAGCGGGTGGTAGTTGTGGGCACCGTACTGGTCTTCCAGCTGCATCAGGTCGTGGCTGCTGAGCTCGATGGGAGCGGCGGTAGCGGGGGGCGTGCTAACGGACATGGCGGGGAATGTTGGGATGGGTAAATGGGGTCGGAGGCTTCAAAAGTACGGAAAACGACCAGGGAAGATGCTCGACAGTAAGTAGCTGAACGATAACAATTTGCCTGCTATGGTCGTGAAGAAGATGAGTTACGCCGATTCGGTGCAGGACGCGGCGGGCAAATCATCTCACTCTGTTATCAACTCCCTCGGAATATGGCCAGAAAGTCATTTTTCGGGCGGCATCCCGTGCTCGGGGCGCTGCTCGGCCTATTGTTACTGCTCGTCGTGAGCGGCTTTATCGGCTACAAGGCCACCGACAACGGCAAGAAACTGCTGCCCACCCTCGAAAACGCCAGCATGAATGTGGGCAACATCACGGCCGACTCTCTCAAGGCCCGCATGCAGGTGAGCCTGCAAAACCACGCCCCCATGGGCCTGCGCATTGACAGCTTCAGCTACGTCACGCGCATCGACGGCGAGCGGATGGCCCAGGGCGCCAAGACCGAGCCCACCGTGGTGAAGCGCCGCGGCAGCAGCCAGCTTGATATTCCCCTCAGCGTGGATATGAGCCAGCTCAAGCGCAAAATCAAAGACATTCAGCAGGACTGCGTCGACGTGGAAATGGTCATGCAGATGTATACCCGCCTGCCGCTAATGGGCGTGGAGAAGATTCCGATACGTGTGTCGAAGAAGGTGTACGTACCCAAAATGCCCAAAGTAGAAGTAGCCGACGTGGACGTGACTCACCTGGGCCTGAAGCGCGGCGAAGCCACCGTGAACCTGCGCGTGACCAACTACAACCCCTTTCCCGTTACCATCCGTAGCGTGAAGTACACTTTCCGCATCGGCGGCGACGATATGGAGGTGAAGGGTCTGGAAACCAAGGACGTGACCTTTCGCAAGCGCGGGACCGAAATCATGCCCATTCACGTCACCTTTCAGCCCAAAGCCCTGCCCAAGGTGGCCTTCAAGAGCCTCTTCAAAGCCGACAAAACCGCCTACGACCTCAATGGTGTGGCCGTGGTGGCAGCCGGGCGGCACAATCCCAAGGACATGAGCATGCGCTTCAACAGCGAGGGCACGCTCAAGGAGCTGAAGGATATTCCGCGCAAAGGGGAGTAGCGCCTGGCCGTTACTTTTGCGGGGCAGCTCCTTCGGCTGCTGGCGCCCATGCAAATCCTTCATCACCCCGACGCACCCCAGGCCGTGGGGCCGTACTCCCAGGCCATTGTCACCGGCGGCCTCGTGTTCTGCTCCGGTCAGACGCCGCTCAACCCCGCTACCATGCAAATCGAGGCCCGCACCATCGAGGAGCAGACGCGGCAGGCGCTGCAGAACTTGGCCACGGTGTTGTCGGCGCAAGGTCTCAGGCTGGCAGACATCGTCAAGACCACCGTGTTCCTGAAAAACTTCGCTGACTTTCAGCGCATGAACGCGGTGTACGCCGAGGTATTCGGGGCGCACCGGCCCGCCCGCACCACCGTGGAAGTGTCGCGGCTGCCGCTGGAGGCACTGGTCGAGATTGAATGTATTGCGGCGTTGCGCGGTTGAGGCTACTGCATGAAAGCCAAACCCCAGCCCCTGCAGCCCGGCGACTTTTACTACACCCCCGAGGGCTACATGGTCTTCACCGAGCAGTACCACCGGCGGCGCGGCCACTGCTGCGGCAGCGGCTGCCGGCACTGCCCCTGGAAGGCTCAGAAAGCCGCCAAGGGCCAATCCGGGGCGGTCTAACGCACTATTTTTCAGGGATAGTTTGACTAATTCAGACTTTTGCCGATATTTGCGTCCCTTTTTCTAGCATCGTCACTTCAAAGTACACATAGCCATGGCCCGAGTTTGTGATCTGACCGGCAAGCGCACGCGCGTTGGTAACAACGTGTCGCACGCCAACAACAAGACCAAGCGCAAGTTCTACCCGAACCTGCAGAAGAAGCGCTTCTACATCCCCGAAGAGGATGCTTGGGTAACCCTGCGCGTTGCGGCATCGACCATCCGCACGATCAACAAGAACGGCATCATGGCCGTGCTGAAGAAAGCCAAGCAGGAAGGCTACGTAGTTTACTAAGTAGCGCCGCTGGCGAAGGTATTATCGGTAGCTGGGCCTCGGGCCGGGCTACCGATTGCTTTTTGGGGAAGTGAGATTTTGGCAGAAGTTGGGGCCCGCGCGGCGCAACGAACCGCCCGAATCTCACTTCCTTTGTTTGGGCCGCCTCGTGCGTTGCGTAGGCGGCTTCTACCTCTACCTGCTATGTCGTCTGTGTCGTCGTGGTTCCGTCGCGGAACGTTCGCGCTGTTTTGTGTAAGTGCCCTGAGCGCCGCGCCGGCGCTGGCCCAGCGTCAGACGGGCCCCGGCCGCCCGGCCGATTTCCTGGACCCGGCCTTTCACCGCGGGCGCCGCGAAGCCCTGCGCCAGCAGCTGCCGGCCGGAGCGGTGGCCGTCATCTTCACCGCGCCGGTGCGCAACCGCGCCAACGACGTCAGCTACGTCTACCACCAGAGCCCCGACCTGTACTACCTTACCGGCTACGACGAGCCCGATGGCGTGCTGCTGCTCTTCAAAGACCCGCAAACCCTGGGCGGGCAGAGCGGCGTGACGGAAGCCCTGTTTGTACAGCCCCGCGACCCGCAGCGGGAGGTGTGGACGGGCCGGCGCCTCGGGGCCGATGGCACCAGGCAGCAACTCAAACTGCAATACACGGCCGACAACAAGGAATTTGCCTCCGCCCCCATTGCCTGGGACAAGTTCAGCCAGGTACTGGTGCTGGACATGCCGGCCGACGTGCGCGACGATGCCGACAACCCCGCCGACCTGTTCAATCTGGTGGCTACGTTCCGGCAGAAGGCCAACGTGCCCGCCGACTACAACCCGCGCCTGAGCGAGGTGCAGCAGCTGATTCAGCGCTACGGCGTGGCCAACGGCGACAACCTGCGGCCCTACGTGGCCAACCTGGCCAGCAGCCAGCCGGCCGTGGCCAACGACGCGTACGTGCAGGCTTTTCTGAAGGCTGATTCCAAAGCGGCCCGGGAGAAAGTGGTAGCAAACAAGCCCAATTCCCGCATTGACGGGGGTACGCTGAGCGACGCGCTGGATCAGCTCCGCGAGGTGAAGTCCCCGGAAGAAATCAAGCTGCTGCGCCAGGCGGTGCGCATCAGTGCGGTGGGGCAGCAGGAAGTGATGAAAGCCCTGAAGCCCGACATGGGTGAGATGGAAGTGCAGGGCCTGCACGAGTACGTGTACCGCAAGTACGGGGCGGAATTTCAGGGCTACCCCAGCATCGTGGGGGCAGGTGCCAACGGCTGCATCCTGCACTACGAAACCAACGACAAGCCGCGCGTGGGCAACGACTTGGTGCTCATGGACTGCGGTGCCGAGTACCACGGCTACTCGGCCGATGTGACGCGCACCATACCGCCCTCGGGCAAGTTCAGCCCCGAGCAGAAACAGATTTACGAGCTGGTGCTGGCCGCGCAGGAAGCGGGCTTTCAGGCTTGCAAGCCCGGCGCCGAGTTCCGGGCTCCGCACAATGCGGCCGAGAAAGTCATTGCCGACGGGCTCAGGAAGCTGGGCATCGTGAAGACCGACGCCGAAGTGCGCCGCTACTTCCCGCACGGCACCTCGCACTACCTCGGCCTCGATGTGCACGACCGCGGCAGCTACGGACCGCTGAAGGCTGGCAACGTCATCACGGTGGAACCCGGCATCTACATCCCCGAGGGCAGCCCCTGCGACAAGAAGTGGTGGAACATCGGCGTGCGCATCGAGGACGACGTGCTCATCACGCCCACCGGCTGGGACAACCTCTCGAAGGAAGCCCCGCGCACCGTAGCGGAAGTGGAAGCCATGATGGCCAGGCCCAGTGCGCTGGACAACTTCAAGCTGCCGGAGCTGAAGTAATTGCTGGTTAGTCGTTTTGGGCCGCTGAGGCGCTGTGTACGCGGCTGAAAAGGAGCCCCCTCGGGCGCTGCCAGCAGCCTTCCAGGGACCAAAAACCAAAAACCATCAACCAACAACCAGTCAGGAGTTTGACTTTTCCAAAACTCCGCGTATCTTTGCAGTCCTAAAATCGAAACCCACGTTCTGACCGTACCACGATGGCCAAGAAAGGAAACCGGGTGCAGGTAATCCTGGAGTGCACCGAGCACAAGAACTCGGGCCAACCGGGCACCTCGCGCTACATCACGACGAAAAACCGGAAAAATACTCCGGAGCGTATCGAGCTGAAGAAGTACAACTCGGTACTCAAGAAAATGACCGTTCACAAGGAAATCAAGTAAGCTGAGTCATGGCTAAGAAAGTAGTAGCTACCCTGAAAACCTCGGGCGGCAAAGACTGGGCTAAGGTTATCCGTGCGGTCCGCTCGCCCAAGACTGGCGCCTACACCTTCAAGGAGGAGATGGTACCGGTGGACAAAGTGCAGGAGTTCCTCGCTTCCGGCACCAAGTAAGGCCTTAGCGGGTGCGTACGGTCACAAGGCTGTGCCAACGCCCATCCGGTGCCCCACGGGGCCGCCGTTACGCGCCCGTTCGATAAGTGAAGAAGTCCCGCCTTCCCGTGGGACTTTTTTGCGTGTTAGGGCTTGGTGATTAGGGCTTAGGTCTTAGTTACGCCGCCCCTTCGGCCTGTTCGTTGGCTTAGTTGTGCCGAGCTAAGCCCTAAGACCTAACCCCCTAAGACCTAGTACATGGGCCTGTTCGATTTTTTTAAGAAGGATAAGGAGAACAAGGAGCAGCGCGAGTCGCTGGACAAAGGGCTGGAAAAAACCAAAACCAGCTTCTTCGACCAGCTCAGCAAAGCCGTGGTCGGCAAGAGCACCGTCGATGAGGAAGTGCTGGACGAGCTCGAAACCGTGCTGGTACACGCCGACGTGGGCATCGACACCACAGTGAAGGTCATCGACCGCATCGAGAAGCGCGTGGCCCGCGACAAGTACGTGGGCACCTCGGAGCTGGACCGCATCCTGCGCGAGGAAATTGCCGAGCTGCTGCAAAAGAACGACTCCGGCTCCACGGCCGTGCTCGAGCGCAGCGACCGGGCCGACGGGCAGCCCTTCGTGATTATGGTGGTGGGCGTCAACGGCGTGGGCAAAACCACGACCATCGGCAAGCTGGCGCACCGCTTCCACTCGGCCGGCAAAAAGGTGGTGCTCGGCGCCGCCGATACCTTCCGCGCCGCCGCCGTGGATCAGCTCATCATCTGGGGGCAGCGCGTGGGCGTGCCGGTGATTTCGCACGGCATGAACACCGACCCGGCTTCGGTGGCCTACGACGCGGTGCAGAAGGGCGTGGAGATGCAGGCCGACGTGGTCATCATCGACACGGCGGGCCGTTTGCACAACAAGGTGAACCTGATGAACGAGCTGAGCAAGATCAAGCGCGTGATGCAGAAGGTTATTCCCGACGCCCCGCACGAAGTGCTGCTGGTGCTCGACGGCAGCACCGGCCAGAACGCCTTCCTGCAGGCCAAGGAATTTACCAAAGCCACCGAGGTTTCGGCCCTGGCTATTACCAAGCTCGACGGCACGGCCAAGGGCGGGGTGGTCATCGGCATTTCCGATCAGCTGAATGTGCCGGTACGCTACATCGGCGTGGGCGAAAAGATGACCGATTTGCAACTGTTTGACCGCCGCACGTTCGTAGACTCGCTGTTTTCGAAAAAATAGGGAAGAACCCGTCGCCATTCCTGATTCGTCATCCTTTGTCTGGCCTGCGCCACACGGAGGATGACGTTCTTTTTAGGGCTTACGCCAAGCGTACCTGATTGCGGGAGTGCGCTGCCGCAATTATCTGCCTAACCAGCCAACGGTTGCGCCGCCGGGTGCATCTGCCCGATTATGGAAGTCGTCTACAAATCCACCGCTCCGCCATTGGTGCAGCCCGAGCGCCTCGACCCGTTTCTGAGCCAGAAGCTGCGGTTCTGGTCCTTGGTAGCCATGCTGCTGCTGGTGTACGTGCACGCCTACAACCTGCACAGCCGCTACCTACAGCCCTGGACGCCCGTCGACGAGCCGCTGTCGGTGGGGTCGTTTCTGCAGTACTTCCTGGCCAACGGGCTGCTGCGCTTCCGCATCCCGATTCTGTTTGCCATATCGGGCTACCTGTTTGCCCACCACGATGCGGGCACGCCGCACGGGCAGCGGGTGAAGCGGCGGCTGCGCACCTTGCTGGTGCCCTACCTGCTCTGGAGCCTGATCGGGCTGGGCTTCACCTGGGCGCTGGAGCAGCATCCGTACACCCGGCAGCTGGTGCAGGACGCGGCGCTGAGCATTTTCGGCCCGCAGAACCCGTTTGTGAGCGGGTATTCGCCGGGGCAGCTGCTGCTGCGCTGGCTGCTGTTGCCGGTGCCGTTTCAGTTGTGGTTTCTACGTAGCCTGCTGGTGTACAACCTGGCATACCCGGCCCTGCGCTGGGTGCTCGACCGGGCGGCGGGCATCTACTTCGTCGTAGCCGCGCTGCTCTGGCTGACGGAGTTTAACGTGCTGTTCGTCGAAGGCAATGGGTTGCTGTTCTTTGCCCTAGGCGTGTGGCTGCGGCGGCGCGGCAAGGAAGTACTGCTGCAGCCGCGCTGGTTTCGGCTGCTGCCCTTTGCTGCGCTCTGGCTGGGCATTGTCGGGCTGAAAACCTGGCTGGCCTTTTACTACGCGCATCCACCGTTCATGCCGATGCTGCTGCTGCACCGGGCGGCCGAGCTGCTGGGCGTGCTGGTCATGTGGTTTGGCTCGAACGCGCTGGTGCGCGTGGCCATGCAGCGGCGCTGGTTTCAGTGGCTGACGGGCTTTTCGTTTATGATTTATGCCTTGCACGTGCCCTTGGTGAACTACGCCACCGAAGCCGTACTGCAGCACTGGCCGCGGCAGCAGCTGCTTACGTTCCTGCTCCTGCCGCTGGCGGTAGCGGCCCTGGCCGTGCTACTCGGCGCGGCCTTGCGCCGGGCGGTGCCGGGAGTGTACGGCGTGCTGACGGGCGGGCGAGGATTGTAGGTTTATTGTATAGCGGAGCGGCGGGCTTAGCCTCCGGGCAATGTTGATTAGCTGAAAAAGTGCTGTTTGGTTGCTGGGTCTGGACGCGCGGGGTACTCAGCCGTATCGTTTTTAGCATTAATAAAAAGAAACGCATGGTGTGGACCAGAGGTAGCTCAGGTACTAGAAATTGAGCGCATTTACGTGCTGAAGGCCTATCACGGGCAGCAGGTGGGGCAGGTCCTGTACGACAAAGCCGTGGAGGTGGCCGCGCAGGCCCGGGCCAAGTACGTGTGACTGGGCGTGTGGGAAGAAAATCCGCGCGCCATCCGGTTTACCAGAAAAACGGCTTCGTGGCGTTTGGCTAGCACGTGTTTACGCTGGGCGACGACCGGCAAACCGATATTCTGATGAAGCGGATGGTGCCGGTGGCGCATCCGTAAACCGAAGGAACGTTCGTCCTAGGAAAAGGCGTTGGCGTCTTCGTACCTTTGCCCTCCCATTTTCGCCCCCGGCGAAAACGCGGCAAAATGTTCAGGATTAGGTGCTTTCCGCGAGGAGGCGCTGCACAACGATACGCGGAGGGAAACTTCGCGCCATAGGCAGAATGAAAGTAAAAGGCAATCGGGCCAACAAGGTCAACGTCATCACCCTGGGCTGCTCCAAGAACCTGGTGGACTCGGAAGTGCTGATGGGCCAGCTGCGCGGCAACGGCTACGACGTGACGCACGAATCGACCAAAGACGAGTCGGGCATCGTCATCATCAATACCTGCGGCTTCATCGACAACGCCAAGCAGGAGAGCATCGACACCATTCTGCAGTACGCCGACGCCAAGGAAGCCGGCAAGGTGGACAAGGTGTACGTGACGGGCTGCCTCTCGCAGCGCTACAAGGACCAGCTGGAAGTGGAAATTCCGCAGGTGGATGCCTACTTCGGCACCCTGGAACTGCCCCAGCTGCTCAAGACCCTGAACGCCGACTACAAGCACGAGCTGGTGGGCGAGCGGCTGCTGACCACGCCCAAGCACTACGCCTACTTCAAGATTGCCGAGGGCTGCAACCGCCCGTGCTCGTTCTGCGCCATCCCGCTGATGCGCGGCAAGCACGTGGACAAGTCGATGGACGACCTGGTGACGGAGGCCACCAAGTTGGCGCGCATGGGCACCAAGGAGCTGGTGCTGATTGCGCAGGACCTGACCTACTACGGCCTGGAGAAGTACGGTGAGCGGAAGCTAGCCGAGCTGGTGCGCCGCCTGAGCGACGTGAACGGCATCGACTGGATCCGGCTGCAATACGCCTATCCCTCGCAGTTCCCGATGGAAGTGCTGGACGTGATGCAGGAGCGCGAAAACGTGTGCAAGTACCTCGACATGCCCCTGCAGCACATCAGCGACAACATGCTCAAGACCATGCGCCGCGGCATCAGCAAGCGCCGCACGGTGGAGCTGGTCGACCAGATCCGCCAGCGCATGCCCGATATAGCCCTGCGCACCACCCTCATTGCCGGTCACCCCGGCGAGACGGACCAGGACTTCCAGGAGCTGTACGACTTCGTGGAAAAGACAAAGTTTGAGCGCCTGGGCATCTTCACCTACTCGCACGAGGAAAACACCCACGCTTTCTCGCTGGAGGACAACGTGCCGGCCGAGGTAAAGCAGGAACGCGCCGACGCCATCATGGAGCTGCAGCAGGGCATTTCGCTGGAGCTGAACGAGCAGAAAGTGGGCAACACCTACAAGGTGCTCTTCGACCGCAAGGAAAGCGGCTACTGGGTGGGCCGCACCCAGTACGACTCGCCCGAAGTGGACAACGAAGTGCTGGTGCCCGCCACCGAGCAGTACATCCGCCTCGGTGACTTCGCTCAGGTAAAAATTACCGACGCTTCGGATTTCGACCTGTACGGCGAAGTAGTGAAGTAAGCGGCTGCGCACGCGGCGGTTCACTGGCAGTCATTGCGAGCGGAGCGCGGCAATCGTTCCTCTCGTGGTAGAAGCGGTACAACTGGCACAAACTAAAAACGGCCCCGCCCAAAACCAAGTAACTCTGGTTTCGGGCGGGGCCGTTTTTGGTGAGTAGGTATTGTGTCGGCGGTGCTACTAGAGGAAGGATTGCTTCGCGTTGCTCGCAATGACTGCCGGTACTACCGCCGTTGGCGGAGCCGGCAACGAGGGGGAAGTTAATGGGAGAGGTTGCGGCGGTGCACGCCGCTGGTCCAGTACTGCCACATGCCAAGGATGGGCAGGTACATCACCGAAAACAACCACCGGCGCCGCTCCGAACGGCCCGGAAACTCGCCGCTGCGGATGTGCCACAGCGTGTAGAGCCACGGCAGCAGCGCCACGGCTGCTAGCCAGCCCCAAATCAAGGTAGAAAAGTGCATAAGGGGGTGGTAGTGAGTGGTGGAGGGTAAGTAAGCAATATACCGAATTGGGCGGGCGCAGGGAAGACGCAAGTCGGGAAAAGAAGGTTGCGAGTGAACATTCGGCGCGGGGCCCGGTTTTTTTGCGAACGTTGCAGCTCGTAACGTTTCCCGACCGCCCATGCCCGTGCACTGTTTGCCCTACGCCGCCACCGGCGCGTTCAGCGCGTTTCTCACCGATTACCTGAACCAGGAGCCCCGTCTCCAGCCGTTTTACCACCGATTTCCCACGCTGGCAGCGTTTGCGGAGCAGATAGCCGAAAAGCAGGCGCACTATCCCGCCGCCACGCGGCAGCGGCTGACGGCTACCCTGCAGCGGCAGTACCAGACCTTGCCCGAAGTGCATCCGGCTGTGCAGGCCAACCTGGCCCTGCTTGAAAAGGACACCACCTTCACCGTGACCACCGGCCACCAGCTCAACGTGCTGACCGGGCCGCTGTACTTCATCTACAAAATCGCCACGGTCATCAAGCTGTGCCGGCAGCTCAAGGCCGAGTACCCGCAGCACGATTTCGTGCCGGTGTACTGGCTGGCCTCGGAAGACCACGACTTTGCCGAAATCAACCACCTGCACCTCTTCGGCAAGAAGCTGGAGTGGCAGGCCGAGCAGACCGGCGGGCCCGTGGGCCGGCTGAAGCTCGACGGCCTGGCCGAGCAGGTGCTCAGCCAACTCCCCGCCGAGGTGCCGGCCGCCTTCCGCGAAGCCTACGAACAGAGTGCCACGCTGGCCGAAGCTATGCGCCGCCTCGTGCACACGCTGTTCGGGGAGTACGGCCTGCTGAGTGTGGAGCCTGACGACGCCGACCTGAAACCCGTGCTGACCCCTGTGCTGGCCGGGGAGCTGCGCAGCCAACCCGCGTTCAAGGCCGTGCAGACGGCCGACGAAGCCCTGGAAGCTGCGGGCTACAAGCCGCAGGTGTACAGCCGCCCGCTCAACCTCTTCTACCTCAGCAGCACCGGCACGCGCGAGCGGCTGGAGCTGGAAGACGGCCACGTGGTGGTGCGCAACACCGACATTCGCTGGACCACCGACGAAGCCGTGCGCCGCGCCGAAACCGAGCCGGAATGCTTCAGCCCCAACGTGGTGCTGCGTCCGCTCTACCAGGAGCTGCTGCTGCCCAACCTCTGCTACGTGGGCGGCGGGGCCGAAGTAAACTACTGGCTGCAGCTCAAGGGCGTATTCGACCACTACCAGGTGCCCATGCCGCTGGTGCTGCTGCGCAACTCGGCCCTGTACGTGGGCCGCACGCACCTGGGCAAGCTGCGCAAGCTGGGCCTGAGCACCGACGACTTGTTCCGCCCGCTGTCCGAGCTGAAAAAGCAGGTGGCCGCCGCCGTGGGGCAGGAGGAAGTGAGCCTGGCCGAGCAGCAGCAGCAGCTGGCCGAAGCCTTTGCGGCCGTATCGGCCCTGGCCCAGCGCGTCGACCCGACGCTGGTGAAGACCGTGGCCGCCGAGCAGCAGAAGGTAGCGGGCATCGTGGCGGGGCTGGAGAAGCGCCTGAGCAAGGCCGCCGAAACCAAGCACGAAACGGCCTACAACCAGCTGAGCGGGCTCAAGGAAAAGCTGTTTCCGACTGGCAGCCTGCAGGAGCGCCACGACAATGTGCTGAGCATCCTCACGAACAACCCCGGCTTCGTCGCGCAGCTCATCGAGGCCTTCGACCCGCTGGCGTTGCAGTTCACGGTTATCGAGGAGGAGTAAGGCGGCGGCCGGAATTCCGCTATTTTGAGGCCACTATTGACCTCTACGGCCAGCTCGCATGTTTTCCTTTTTGTCCTCCTTGTTTTCGGGGCGCCCGCCGGCGCCCGCCGGGCGGGATTTGTCGTTCGGACTGCTGAGCGCGCATGGCCCGCCCGCCCTCGTGCGTGCCCAGCGCTGGCAAGAGCTGGCGTCCCTGGCTGCTGGCCTCTCCGGTGATGAGCTTTCCCGCCTGCTCGACGGCCTATGCCTGACGGAAGCCTACACCCTGGAAATTAGTCGGTTGGCTAGCCGCCCGGACGATGAGTTCAGCCGGTTGGCGCTCGGTGCCTGGTACCTGTTTCAGGCCTGGGAAGCCCGCACTGCCAAGTATGGCAAGGACCTGACGGAGACGGAAATCAACGGGTTCGAGCAGTACCTGCGGCTGGCGCACGAACGGTTGAGCGGCTCCTTTGGCAGCGAGCTGTTTCGCAGCGAAGCACGAGCCCGGCTGGTGCGCGTAGAACAGGGCTTCGGCGATGTGGAAGCGGCGCTGGCTGCGTTTCACGAAAGCGTGGCCCTCGATCCGGGCAAGTTCTGGGCCTACCACCATTTGTTCAAGGTGGCTTCGCCGCGCTGGTTTGGCAGTCAGGAGGAGCTGGTGGGCTACATCGAATCGGTGGACGAGCCGCGGGTGCAGTACGCGCTGTGGCTGATGTACCTGGTGGAAATGTACGACGACCTGGAGCGCGAAACGGAAAGCGAAGCAACCGCGCTCCGCCGCTGGTATCCCGCGTATCAGGACCGCATCGGGCAGGTGCTGGCCCTGCCCGCGCTGCCCGTCAGCGACTCGCTGGTATCCATCTACGCCAATAACCACCTGGCCTATGTGTACCACCTGCTGGGTGAGCGGGCCCGGCGCGACGCGCTGCTGGACCAACTAGCCCCGCGCTTCACGCCCTACCCCTGGGCATACTTCGGCATAGAATCGGGCAGCGACGCAGCTATGCAGCATTTCCGCAAGACTGCCGCCCGTTCCAGATCATGACCAAAGCCGAGCTGCGCCGCCTGATGCTGGCCCGGCGACGGGCGCTGCCGCCGGCCGAGCTGGCAGCCCGCAGCACGCGCATGGCTGCGCGGCTGTTTGCCGGCTTCGATGTGGGCGCCTGGCGCGCGGTACACCTCTTTTTGCCCTTACAGCGGCGGCAGGAGCCCGATACCTGGCTCATCATCCGCCGATTATGGACTGAGCAGCCCGGCACGCGCGTAGTGGTGCCGGTGGTGCAGGCCAGCGGCACCCTCACGCACCGCCTGCTGACGCCCGACACGCCGCTGGTCGAAAGCGCCTGGGGCATTCCGGAGCCGGTGGATGCCCCGCTAATCAGCCCCGCCGACATCGACGCGGTGCTGCTGCCGCTGCTGGCCTTCGACGAGCAGGGCCACCGCGTGGGCTATGGCAAGGGTTTCTATGACCGATTCCTGGCCGAATGCCCGCGCGCCCTGCGCATCGGCCTGAGCCTGGAGCCGCCCGTACCGCGCATCGCCGACGTGTGGCCCGGCGATGTGCCCCTGCACGCCTGCGTGACGCCGGAGAAGGTGTGGCGCTTTAGGCCGGCGCCGGAAGCGGTGTAGCCAACAATATCGGGGCGGAAGCGGCCGTTGGTAAGGCAGTTAGTCTTCACCAAAGCCCGTATCCGTCATGGCCGAAATCCAAGCCGCCGCCGAGTCCCGGGGCACCAAGCCCCGCGCCAAGAAACACGCCTTCCGCCTCGACATGACGCCGATGGTAGACCTGGCCTTTCTGCTGCTGACCTTCTTCATGCTCACCACCACGTTCAGCAAGCCCAACGTGATGCAGCTGACCATGCCGGTGAAGCCTGATATCAACGACGTGCCGCCCGTTATCGTGGAGGCCGACGCGCTGACGCTGATTCTGGACGGTAAAAACCGGGTGCACTATTTCTACGGCCTGAACGATGCGCAGAACCCGGCCGAGCTGCACACCACCGGCTTCAGTGCCGACGGGCTGCGGCAGGTACTGCTGAAGCAGCGGCAGCGCAGTCCCCGTACCGTGGTGCTCATCAAAACTACCCCCGACGCTACCTACCGCGACATGGTGGACGCCCTGGACGAAATGACCATTACTGGCCAGAAAAAGTACGCCGTGGTAGACACCAGCCCGGCCGACCTGGCTTTGCTGCACCGCTAACGAGTAATTGCATTTGGGGCCCGGCCGGGGTTGTGGGCAGACGAATCAGCCGCGTCCATAATCCCGGCCGGGCCCTGGCTATTTACCGAGCCGGTAGCTGCGGGCAAGCTTCACACCGGCAAACAAAACCGCGGCGGCCAGTAGTATTTGCAGCCCTTTCAGCGAGGTGAGCAGCCGTGGTAACACGTGACCAGCCTCAGGCGAAGCCGGTAAGTTGTGGTCAGCCTCACCCGGCAGTGCCCAGTAGCCGATGGCTGTAGACACTGCGCTGATGGCAGTGCTAAGCAGGCAGATAAGGACCAAACCCGCCAGACCAACCACCCAAGCTGCTGCCCGCGCCGGCAACCGCGTCAGGAGCAGATAGATGGTGCCGCTCAGCAAACCCAGTAGCAGCGCAATAAAGCCCAGGGCGTGCGCGGGCGTCACGACGAAGTAGGTGTTGTGGAACTGGATATCTAGCTCCGGCCCGGCAAGGGAGCGGAAGCCGAACAAGCCGCCGTACAGCAGCAAGCTAGTCGCAATCAGCCCAAGCATCCAGAGTGCCGCACGATACCCAATGGCAAGAGGCATGAGTTACCGGGGCGAAGCAGTAGGAGTATGGCTCACCTCCGTGATACGCGCCTGCCCCCACGGTGCGATGCTAACGTGCACGCGCAGGGGGCCGCGGCGCGACTGCCGCTCCAGCTGCAGGCCGGTGCCCTCGGGCACGTAGTAGCGTTCCAGCCCGTAGCGCAGCTGCAGGCCCTGGCGCCAGGCATTGGCTACCCAGCCGCGCAGCACCACGTGGCCCGTCGGCAGAGTCGCGGGTTCGTCGGGGTACACGGCTACGGCGCGGTGAAAGCCGGCCGAATCGGGCTGCAGCTCCACGTATACCGGGCGCCGCCGGCGGGGCTCGGCGCTGCCGCGCCACAGGCGGCGGGGTACTTGGCTGATGTCGTAGTTGAGGGTCACGTAGTCGCCGCGGAGCAGGTCGCGCGGGTCGATGGGAGAGGTGCGTAGCGTGACGGTGCGCCCGTAGTTGGTGACGGCGTAGCCCGCGGCGGCCACCAGCAACAGGAACACCACCTGCGCCCCGATGGCCAGCAGCACCCAGCGGCGGCGGTGTTCGGGTGCGGGCACCAGAAAGGTCGGCAACGGCATCAGGAACGCGGGTTAGAAGTTTGGTCGGCGGGCGGGATGCTATTAGCCTGGCGGCGCAGGTACCAGCTCAGCCCGAGCAGCAGCACGCCCCCGAGCAGGAAAAACAGCGACTTGTCCATGAAGCCCCACGTGAGCTTGAAGTAAGCCACCATGGTCGTGAGCACGAAGAGCACGGTACCGAGGTTGACGCGGTCGGGGGCCTGCTCGCGGAAGCCACGGTAGAGCACTGAGCCGGAATAGGCATAAAGCACTACCAGCGTAGCCACGGCCAGCGGCAAGCCGCCCGGGAAGTAGTAGCCCGGCAGCAGCAAGAGCCAGTCGGCGGCGCTGCCGAGGCGGCCGCGGGCCCGTTTGCCGGCCAGAGACAACAGAAATACCAGCAGCAAAGCCCCCAGGAAGCCCAGCGGCTGGGGCCGCAGCTCGTTGGTGTAGCTGCCCGCCTCACCGAACATGGCCAGCCCCAGCGTAAACAGAAACGCTGCTACCAGCGGGGGCGCCTGCCAGCCGCGGGCCTGCGGGCGCTCTAGCTGCCAGTCGCCGAGGGCATATACCAGCATAGCCGGCACAAAAAACCAGGTGATTTTGATGTGCAGGTGCTGCACCAGCAACGCCGCCTGCCACAGCAGCCCGGCCGACAACACCACGCCGCACAGGCTATCGGGGCGGCGCCACCAGTAGTAACCCAGGCCGCCAGCCAGCAGCCCCGCGGTGGCGTAGCTGTAGGTGCTGAGGCTGCCCACGCTATAGCCCTGCGCCACCGCGCCAATGGCCACCGTGAGCAGGAGCAGGGAGCGGCTTTGGTACAGGTAAGTGAGGCCCACGCCGGCCACCACCCAGGCCAGCAGGCCCGTCACGTCGTAGCCCACGAGCTGGTAGAGCTGGCTGGTGAGCACGATGCCCGCCCCGAACAGCAGTAAGCCCAGCCCAATCAAGCCAATACCCATGGAGCGGTGCCCGCGCGCCAGAAAGTACTCGCCGCCTGCGTAGGCGCCCACCAGCGCGCCGATGAGCAGCCCCAGGCGCAGGGCTTCGGGCAGGCCCTGCCAATTGGCCGCTACTACGCTCAGCGCGCTCAGGCCCACTAGTAGGCTGCCTAGCAGGGGCAGCAAGCCGATGGCCCGCGGCTGCTCGGGGTACAGCGCCCGCAACTGCTGCAGCTGTTCGGCGCTGATGATGCCGCGCTCTACCCAGCCGGGCCCTTCGGTATCGAGAAATCGTTGGCTCATAATGCGGCTTCAACTTACGCGGAAAGGTGCACTTGCGGCTAGTTGCTGCCTTCCAAAGCTCAAGCAGCCCGGCTACGCCCAGCGCAGCTGCACGATGCCCAGGTCGTCGGTGGCTACCAGGCCGCGCTGTTCCAGGGCCAGCAGCTTTCGGCGTAGCATGTGGGGCGAGGCCGGGGCCGTGGTGTCGCCCAGCAGGTAGGTGACCGGATTGAGCGGCAAGGGCGCAGCAGGAGCCGCCGGCTGCACAAAGGTGAAGATACCGTCGGTGCTCAGGCTCAGCTCCCTGACGCCGAGCGCCGAAAGGCGCTGTGCCTGCGCGGCGTACCACAGCTCGAAGTCCTCGGCGAGGTGGTAGCCCAGGTAATCGGGCGTGTTTTGCTGCTCGTATTCGGTCAGCTGTCCGTCCAGGCATATCAGGCCGTCGCCCAGGGCCAGGGTTTCAACGGCGCCAGTAGCCGTATTAACCACCGCCAACAGCAGGGTGGTGAGCAGTTCATCGTCGCGGAGCTGCAGCTGGCTTTTCAGGGCGCGCAGCTCGGGCATTAGCCGGCGCATCACCTCGCGCAGGGTATCTGCCAGCTCAGGCGCCGCTTGCCGCTGATAAAACGCCTCGTAGCTCAGCTCTACCGCAATCCGACGCAGCAGCTTACCTACCAGCGTAGCGGCGAAATAACTGTCGGTGCCCATGGTGCAGCCGTCGAGCACGGCCGCCAGCAGCCGCGTCCCGCCCAGGCTTTCCACCACGGTGTAATCCTCGCAGTGGTTGAGGTGGTGGGCGCCGATGCGGGTGAGCTGCGAGATAATCGGGGGTGAGGAATAAGAATCGGGCATACAAAAAGCGTCGGCCCCGCACGCGGAACCGACGCCCTAAGATAGTTTCCGGGATGGGTAAGTCAGGTTACCGCTTCCAGGCCCGCGTCATTTCGCGTTTGCCGGCCGGGCCGGGCAAGGACTCTACCTGCCAGCCGGCCGCTTTCAGGCTGCGCTTGAAGCTGCCTTTGGCGCAGTAGCTCACCAGGCAGCCGCCCGGCGCAGTGGCCGCGTACAGTTGCTGAAACACTTCGTCGGTCCACATATCGGGCTGCTTTTCAGGCGCAAAGGCATCGAAGTAGATGACGTGGTAGGTGTCCTCGGCCAGCGGCGTATCCTGCAGGGCACCGGTCAGCTTCAGCAAGGCGAAGTTGGGTGTCAGGGCCTCGGTGGTGTCCCAGCTGGCTTCGTGCAGCAGCTCGTAGCATTCCAGCAGCTCAGGGTTGAGGATGTAGCGCTCGGCACCCAGCTTGCGAATCACGGCGGCCGATAGCGGGTGCTTCTCAATGGTATCGTAGAAAATGGGGGCGGCCGAGGTAAAGCTGCGCTGCAGGGTGAGCAGCGCGTTCAGGCCCGTACCAAAGCCAACTTCCAGCACCCACACCGGGGCGGGGCCGCTGGCCGCATTCAGGGCTGGTTCCAGGCCCGCCTGCAGGTACACGTGCATGGCTTCCTGCACGGCGCCGTGGGTGGAATGGTAATGCTCGTCGAGGGCCGGCACGTAAAGCGTGCTGGACCCATCGGCAGTGGGGCGAACTTCTACAATCATGGGGGAACGGAGGAGAAGAGGGGGAACAGAAACGCACCCAAGGCGGCTGGAGCGGGATGTAAGTTAATGTCAAATCATAAACTTCCACAAATTAGGCGTGCCGATATTTGTGGGCCGTAAAACGCTGAAAAATCGCCTTAATCGTAATTGCCGGAGCGCAGGTTGCAGTTCCAAACTTCTTTTTATTTCATGGCTCGTCTTAAAGTTGCGCTGCCCACCGCGTTTTCGGTCACCATCGACCTGCCCGTCCGCATCACCGACCTCAACTACGGTGCCCACCTCGGCAACGACGCCCTGGTGAGCCTGCTGCACGAAGCCCGGGTGCAGTTTCTGCGCCAGATGCAGCTCACCGAGTTCGACCCGGCCACCCGGCAGGGCATGATCATGGCCGACCTGGCCGTGGAGTACAAGGGCGAAGGCTTTTACGGCGACGTACTGCGCGTGCAGATGGCCGCCACCGACCTGCACAAGTACGGTTTCGACGTGGTGTACCACGTACACACCACCGCCGGCCGCGAAATAGCCCGGGCCAAAACCGGCATGCTGTGCTTCGACTACACTACCCGCAAGCTCGCCACGCTGCCCGAGGAAGCGGCTGCCCGCCTGTCGGCCTGAGCCCGCGGGCTGAGTTGGGGCCGCGTCGGCTAGTGGTGTTATAGGCAGCTGCTGCTCGAAGACGGAATGCCAAAAAAGGCGGAAACTGCCACCGTAAATGACCGGGCGCGGCGCATCCGGCCCTGCCGCCCCGGGTGACGCGGGCGGCGTTTGTGCCAGCCGAGGTAGCGCACTTATCCGTATCAGCGCCTGCTGCCGCTAATTTTGACCTCTACCTGCCGGGCCGCGCAGCCTGCGCCCCGCTTTTTTGCTCGATGACTGTACTCTCCCGCCCCATAGGCCTGCTGCTGTTGGCCGGCTCCCTGCTTACCGCCTGCGACTCGGAGCCCAAACGAACCCAAGTCCAGGCGGCGCCCACCCCTGAACCCGTGCAGTACCCCACCGGGCCCGATTCGGCCACGGCCGTAGCGGCGCTGCCCAAGCAACGGCTATTGTCGCAGAGCGTGAGCCGGCACGTATTTTCCACCGCACGTGACCAGGACTTATTCAGCCTGCAGTTGGTGGGCGACTCCGTGCAGCGGGCGGTGGTGCGCTTCTGTATCATCTCGGCCGCCGGCGACACGCTCTGGCGCGAGCAGTTTGCGGCCACGGCGCTACTGCCCACAGCCTTGCGCCGGGCACCCGCGGCCCGGCAGCAAGCCTACATGCTGGCGCAGTTTCGGGGCTTCCTGACCCAAAAACAGTTTGTGATGCCGGCCGTGCCACCCGGTACGGCACCAGCTTCTGGGGTGGAAGCCGGCGTGTGGACTGAGCTGCAGCAAACCGGCTTGCCCGGCTTCCGCTACGCCCAGGGCGACGCCCCGGCACGCCGGCTGGCCTACCTGCCCAGCCAGCGCAAAGCGGTGGCCTTCTAGGCGCGCCCGCAAACCCGGACCCGTCCGGGAACCTAAGCCGCTGTTTGGTTGTACCTTTGTGCTATGATCACGCTGCCCATCGTCACCAAACGCGACATCCGCAAACTCACGCTCGACGAGCTGAAAGCCTTCTTCGTGGAGCACGGCGAAAAGCCTTTCCGCGCCAAGCAGGTAATGGAATGGCTATGGCGCAATGTGGCCACCAGCTTCAGCGAAATGAACAACATTTCGCTGAGCACCCGCGAGTTGCTCGAGGCGCACTTTCGCATCAACTCGGTGCAGATCCATACCCAGCAGCAAAGCTCGGACGGCACCATCAAGTATGCCTTCCGCCTGCACGACGGCCACCTCGTGGAGGGCGTGCTCATCCCGAAAGATGAGCGCATGACGGCGTGCATTTCCTCGCAGGTGGGCTGCTCGCTGACGTGTAAGTTCTGCGCCACCGGCTACATGGAGCGCAAACGCAACCTCGACACGGCCGAGATTTTCGACCAGGTCGCCATCATCGCCCAGCAGGCCCAGGAGCACTTTGGTACCCCGCTCACCAACATCGTGTACATGGGCATGGGCGAGCCGCTGCTCAACTATGCCAACGTGCTCAAGAGCGTGGAGCGCATCACTGACAACAAGGAGGGCCTGGGCATGGCCGCCCGCCGCCTCACGGTGAGCACCGCCGGCATCTCCAAGATGATCAAGAAGCTGGCCGACGACGGCTTCAAAGCCAACCTGGCCCTCTCGCTGCATGCGCCCACTGACGAGAAGCGCAACACCATCATGCCCATCAACGAGTCGAACTCGCTGCCGGTGCTGAAGGAGGCCCTGCAGCACTACCACCAGGTGACGGGCCGCATGGTGACCTACGAGTACATCGTGTTCGACAACTTCAACGACTCCATCGAGGACGCTAAGAACCTGCTGGAAATTACGAAGTGGATTCCCTGCAAGGTCAACCTGATCGAGTACAACCCCATCGCGCCGGCTGCCTTCCTCAATGCGCAGGAGGACCGCCTCGTGCCCTTCATGAAGTACCTCGCCGACCGCGGCGTGCAGGTGAACGTGCGCCGTTCGCGCGGCAAGGACATTGACGCTGCCTGCGGGCAGCTAGCCACCAAGGAAGGCCAGCCCCAGCCGGCGTAACCGCTGTGCTTCACAAAGCATACACGGCCCGCTACGCACAGTTTGCGTAGCGGGCCGTGCTGCGTAATAGCCTACCGGGCGCCATCTGGCTGCGGTCGGGCACAGGCTGCCGTCGGGGCGCGCTGGCTAACGGCCCAAGGACAGTAGGGCGTTGGGACAGTGCCGTTCCAGGTAGCTGGTTACCTGCGTGCTCATGTCCGCAACCCACGCCTGGGTATTGGCCTTAGCGCCGTGCACGCGCATGATTTGCGGTCCGTAGCCGTTGACCACCCGTAAAAAATCGGCGTGAAAAAGCTCCATCCGCTCTGCCGGCTTGCGGGTGGCAAAATCCCCGTTGGCTTGGTGGCGGGCCAGGCTCGCGCACAAGTCGTTGCCGATGGATTCCAGGAGCTGATCGGCAGGGCTGTGCGCGGCCACCGTATTGCTGAACGCGTTGTAGAGTTGCTGGCCGGCGGGGCAGTGTTTAATCAGTTCCAGCGCCACGGCAGTGGAAAACCCCTCGCTGAACTGCCGCCTCGCATCGGGCGAAGATGCCGAACGGCTGAGCCGCTCGGCGGCTTTTTCGTGCTTGGTAATGGCTGCCTCGATGCCTCGCTCCAACTGCTCCTGCGCTTCGGCCGCCGAAAGAGAAGCGGCAGGGGAGCCCAGTTCTTTACAGGCATCAGCCGCAACCCGGCGGATCAGCTGCTGTTGCCCGGGGATGGTATCCGGGGGAGTTGGCGGGCCACCAGCTCGGGCCGCAGATATAGTCAACGCCCAGATAACTAACAGGAAATAGAAAAGCTTCATGCCGGCAAGGTAAGGCGGAGCCGGTCAGCCGCCTAATTCTATTCGCGGCGTGCTATAGCCTTACTGTTTCCAGCGGCCTTCGGCGTGGGGGCGGCCGGTCTTCTGCTCTTCTTTGCTTTCGCCGGGCGGCACCTCGCGCACTTCTATGCGGACGGCATGGGCTTTGGGCATTACGTGGGCGCCGTAACAGTCGGCGTACTGCTGGGTAAGCTCGGCCCCGAAGAAGATGATGAGGGAGGAGTAGTAAATCCAGATCAGCAGCACAATGATGGAGCCCGCCGCGCCGAAGGCCGAGCCCGGGTCGGCGGTGCTGATGTAGAATGTGAGCAGGTATTTGCCGAGCACGAAGAGCAGAGCGGTGCAGGCGGCGCCCACCCACACGTCGCGCCAGCGGATGAGGGCGTCGGGCAGGAAGCGGTAAATCAGCGCGAAGAGCACCGTGGTGACGCTGAAGGACAGCACGAAATCGACCAGACGGATGAGCACTACGGCCACGTCGGGTAGAATGCGCTGCAGGTAACCGGTGAAAAAGCTGAGCGTGGCGCTGATGACGAACGAAATGAGCAGCAGCAGGGCCACGCTCAGGATAAGGCCAAAGGATAGCACCCGGTCGCGGACGAATTGCTTAATCACGCCCACGTTGTTATCCGTTTTCACGCGCAGGTTCCAGATGCTGTTGAGGCATTCCTGTAGGGTGACGAAGAAAGTAGTGGCCGTGAAAATAAGCGTGCCAATGCCCAACGCCGCCGACATGCCGCCCTGACGCTGCTGGTTGAAGCTTTTGATGGAGTCCTGGATGGTCTTGGCCGCGTCGGCGCTGACCAGGCCATTGAGCTGGGCAAACACCTGCCCTTGCACCGCCTCTTCCCCTAGCAGGGTGCCGGCCGTGGCAATGACGATGAGCAGCAGCGGCGGCAAAGAGAGCACCGCGTTGTAGGACAGGGCGGCGGCGAGGCGCAGGGAGTTGTTCTCGTTGAACTGCGCGAACGTATTGCTCAGCAGCGAGGGCAGCGAAGAGAGGCGGAAATGAGAAGCCATGGCACGGAGCTAGGTCGGCGGAGTAAGTCTAGGCGGTACTACGGCCCCGGGGCTCCACGCGTTGACGAGGAGCTCAGCGTCGCAACGTCCAGCGCAGGGTTTCGGCTGGGGCTGCCTTAATGGCCGCGCTCAGCTCCTCGTCGCTGCCGAACTGCAGCTGGCGCAGCACGGCGGCTTCTACCGATACCTCAAATTCAGCGGCGGCAAAGGGCCACGGCGCCACCTGTACCGACTCATCGGCGCGCTGGCGCACGTCGTAGCGCTGGCCGTCGGGCCCCAGGCTGATTTCCAGGGCGCGCTCCATTTCGGGCAGTTCGCGGCGGCACAGAATCAGGCTGAGCCGGTCGCACCACTGCAGCAGGGCGTAGGCCTGCTGGGCCTCATCTTTCTTCAGCTTCAGCTCGCGGCGCCAGCGCTGCTGGCACTGGCGCTGCTCATCGAGAAAAACATCGATTTCGGGCTGCTGCCCGCGCAGCTCCTCGTACAGAAAGCTCATGTGCATGCTGGTGAGCAGGCTACGCCAGCGGCCCTGAAAGCGCGCCTCGTGCATGACTTCGGTGGCCTGCTCCAGCGAGAAGTCCTTCATGGTGAAGTCGGCCGGGGCGCCGGCGGGCGTGAGGGCGTAGCGGCCGTCCCAGCGGCGCTGGCCGTCGTCGTGCTGGGCGGCGGCGGCGAGCAGGCCCACCCACCGGTCGAGGGGCAGAAATGCAGGCCACTGGTGCAGCAGCTGGGCCGCCAGCAGGGCGTGGGCCTGTTGGTAAATCAGCTGCCAGCCGTCGGCGGTGTAGTTGACAATCATGGAGCAGATGGGGCCAGAGGTACGATGGAACCGGTTGCTTGATACGGGCTACTGGCCCCGGTAGCTACGGACGCTGACCGGTTACGCCGCAACTCCCGTGTGGTTTGCCCGGCGGCTGCTCACTTCCCGATGGACCGTTTGCTAAGCCTGATAAGCAGCGGTAGCCAGTGCCTGATGCGGCGCGGCTTTGCGCGCCGCCCGGGGCTTGAGGCCGAACAGCACCCGCAGCACCGAAAAACGCTCGATTACGGCGTAAAGAAGCGCGGTGAAGCCGAAGGTACCCAAGGCAATAATCAGGAATTTGGCGCCGTTGGTGGCGTGCCATTGCAGCACGTAGTAGCCCAGCACGATAAGCACCGTTTGGTGCAGAATGTAAAATGGGTACACCGCCTCGTTGGCGCGCTGTAGCAGCGGGGAGTTGCGGTTGAGGTAGCGCCGCCCAAAACCCACGCAGACGAGTATCCAGCACCAGCAGTTGAAGCCCTGCACAGCGCGCTTGATGGCCCCGCCGATAAGAGCGTAATAATAGTCGTCGGCCCAGTAATAGAAGCTGAAAGCGGCCAGGCCCAGGGCCAGGAACAGGTAGCGCTGCCGCTCAGCGGCCTGCCAGAAGCCCGCCAAGGGGCCTAGCAGGTACCCATAGATGAACAGGGTCAGGTAGAAAGCGAAGTTAAACCAGTCCGAAACCAGGTTGCGGTGGTCGGGCCAGTAGGGGCGCAACACGAGCTGCAGCAGCACCAGCGGCAGCGCAAACAGCAGCACGCGGCCCGGCTGCTGCAGCCACTGACTCAGGCGGGCCAGCGCGGCCTGCGCGGCCGGCTTGCGCAACTGCAGAAACAGGGGCAGGCTGAGCAGCGAGAAGGGCAGCAGGTAAGCAATAAACCACAGGTGGTTCCAGGAGAAGTTGCCCTTGGGGTAAGTGCCCTCGAAGTAGTGGGGGTAGAAGTCGAGCAGGGACGTATAGCCGGCACCCTGCGTCAGCCGCTCGTAGTACACCTGTGGCACCACTACCACCAGCATGCCAAACACCAACGGCAGCAGCAGGCGCTGGAGCCGCTCGCCCGCAAACTGCCCGGCCGTGCGGCGCCTCAGGGCGAAGGTGGCGCCAACCCCGGAAATTACAAACAGCAGGGGCATGCGCCACTGGTTCAGGAACTCCATGGGCAGCTCCAGCGCGGGGGTGCTGACTTGGCTCATGAGGTGGAATTTCCAGCCCACGAAAATCAGCCCGGTGTGGTAGAGTATCAGCAGACCGAAGGCCAGTACGCGGAGCCAGTCGAGGTCGTAGCGGCGGCTGGCCGTGGGAGGGGGGGAAGAGGCAAGGCTCATCGTTGAGGAGGGGGTAGGTGAATCGATGCTCAAACCTACCCAGTGAGCCTCCCAAGCCACGACATACCTCGCAAACCCGGCGTACTGCCTTACAAGTCCGGACGCCACGACTCCGGCAAACCCGTGTTTTTACTGCGCCACGGCACTTTTTCGAAATTGGGACGGAGTGGTCTGGGTATGCTTCTTAAAGGCCGCGTTGAACGCTGATTTCGAGTTGAAGCCGGCCGCAAAGCCGATTTCTTCCAGCTTCAGGTGCGTGGTTTCGAGGCTCAGGAGCTGGCGTTTTACTTCTTCGATGCGGTGCGCATTGATAAAGTCGAAGAAGTTTTGCTGGCACTGCTCGTTGATGACCTGGGAGAGGTGATGCGGCGGCAGACGCAGCAGGCTGGCCAACTCCGCCAACGACAGGTCGGGGTTGCGGTAGGGGTGAGCGGCATCCATCAGGGCGCGCAGCCGGGCCAGAATTTCCGAGGCGGCATCGGGGCTCAGTGCCGTTTTTTCATATTTCCGGCGCGGCGTAGCGGCCTCCGCCGGTGGGGCTTCGGGCGTAGTCTGCATGGCCAGCAGCGAGGACCGGCTGATGGCCCGCCCGCTCATGCTGTAGAAGAGCAGCGCAATGAGGGACGCCACCCACACGTCGCCGGCGTCGTTCATGTCGCCTGTGGTGGAGTGGAAATAGGTGGTGGCACCCACGTACACGAGCAGCAACAGCCCACAGCCCAGGCCCAGACGCTTCAGCCAGCTAAGAGCCGGAGCCGAACTGGCCACCTGCTGGCGCTGATAAGCCAGCAGGACGCGTACCTGAAGCCCCGCGTACACCAGCAGGTAAGCACCCAGCACGAGGTAAAAAGCCGCGTAGAACTGGGTGTAAGAGGCAAACCACCAGAAGTCGTGCGCGGCGGCCGGGGCAGCCGGGTGGGGCTGGTGAAACGATTCGGCCACGGAACGCAGCTTCCAGGCCTCGCTCTGGGCGAAGAAGGGTACCATGTACACGGCGTGCACGGCAGCCGGCAGCAGGAGCAGCAGGTAGCGGGGCTGCCAGCGGAAGCCGGGCTCCGTCAGGCTACGGGTGTAGAGGTAGAGCAGCGGCGACACCACAAAGGCCAGCGGCTCGGTGAGGCCCACGAAATAGGGTGCAAACTGAATGTAGCCGGAGTAGCACAGCAAAATCTCCACGACCAGCAGGGCCAGGCTAAGCACCAGCAAACCCAGCAAGCGGTTGCTCAGCCGCACGCCCTGAGGTGCGAAAAAGAACGTCCAGCTCAGCAGCAGGCCCTGCGCGGCCCCCAGCAGAATCAACACCGACCATAAGTTGAGAAAGGGCTGCATGCGGATGCTGCGAAGAAGTACGGGGGACAGGCGGGGTATCGTCGGGCAGTAAGCGCCGTGCTGGAAAAGCTACCCTGCCCGTAAATAGCCGCGGGGCCACCAAGGCTTGACAACAGCCTGCAAAAGAACGGTGCCACGACTTTCAGAGTCGTGGCACCGGGTGATTTTATTTCGCAGCGGCCAGCGGCGCCAGATACTCAGGCTCCTGCTGTAAGTGCTGCAGCATGTCGGCCGTCATCTTGTCCAGGTCGAACTGCGGCTGCCAGCCCCAGTCTTCGCGGGCGCGTGAGTCGTCGATGCTCTTGGGCCAGCTGTCGGCAATCTGCTGGCGCGAATCGGGCTGGTACGTGACCTGAAAATCGGGCAGGTGCTGCTGAATGCTGCGGGTGATTTCGGCCGGCGAGAAGCTCATGGCGCCCAGGTTGTAGCTGGTGCGGATTTTGATCTGCTCGGCGGGCGCGTGCATCAAATCCAGCGTGGCCTTCAGCGCGTCGGGCATGTACATCATCGGCAGGTAGGTATCCTGCTGCAGAAAGCACTGGTAAGGCAACCCGTGCACGGCGTGGTGGTAGATGTCGACGGCGTAATCGGTGGTGCCGCCGCCGGGCAGGCTCTTGTAGCCGATCAGGCCGGGGTAGCGCAGGCTGCGCACGTCGAGGCCGTGGCGGCGGAAGTACCAGTCGAGCCACAGCTCGCCGGCCTGCTTGCTGATGCCGTACACCGTGCCGGGGTCCATCACGGTGTACTGCGGCGTGTTGTCGCGCGGGGTGTTCGGGCCGAACACGGCAATGGACGAAGGCCAGTAGATGCGCGGCTTGTCGTATTCGAGGGCGGCGTTGAGCACGTTGAACAGGCCGTCCATGTTCAGCTGCCAGCCGAACTCGGGCTGTTTTTCGGCCGTGGCCGAGAGCAGGGCGGCCAGGTGATACACCTGCTTGGGGCGGTAGCGCTGCATCACCTCGCCGAGGCGGGCGCGGTCGAGCACGTCGAGCTGCTCAAAGGGGCCGGCCTGGGCCAGCTCCGGGTGCTTGGGCAGGCGCACATCGGCCGCAATAACGTTGGAGGCGCCGTAGCGCTGGCGTAGTTCGTGGGTCAGCTCGAAGCCGAGTTGTCCGCCGGCGCCAATAACCAGAATTGTGTCGCCTGTGCCGGGTGTGCTCATAAGTGGGGAAGTGGGGAAAACGGGTGGGGAATGCCGAATGGGAGCGTGGGAGCGGAGTGGCCCGCGGGCCGCCGCAAAGATACCGCCTTTGGCGGCGCCCGCCCGCACCCGGCGCCATGCAACCGCCGACCTTCGTACGGTTATCTTTGGGGTATGATGCACCACTGCACGCGCCGCGGGCGCTGGATCGGGCTGCTCGGCAGCCTGCTGATGGGGGGAATGGCGCTTCCGGCCACGGCCCAGACGGCCGCCAGTGCCCCCACGTACCGCAACCTGGTGATGGAAGGCGGCGGCATCCGCGGCATTGCCTACGGCGGCGCCCTCGACGAACTGGATAAGCTCGGCGTGCTCGGTCGCATCGAGCGGGTGGGCGGCACCTCGGCCGGGGCCATTCAGGCCGCGCTGCTGGCCGTGGGCTACACCCCTGCCGAAATCATCGAGGTGGTCAACAACACGCCCATTCAGCGCTTCAACGACGGGCGCATGATCTTCTTCGGCGGCTCGCACCGACTCATGAAGCAGTACGGCTGGTACCGCGGCGAGGCCTTCAGCAACTACCTGGCCGAGCTGGTGGCCCGCAAAACCAGCAAGCCCGACCTCACCCTGGGCGAGCTGCACCATCTGGCCCAGCAGCAGCCCGGCCGCTTCCGCGACCTGTACACCACCGGCACCAACCTCACCACCCAGCGCGTGCAGGTGTTCAGCTACGAAACCAACCCGCAGATGCGCGTGGCCGACGCGGTGCGCATCAGCATGAGCATCCCGATGTACTTCCGGGCCGTGCTGCTCGACGCGCAGAACAACGTCATTCACGGCAAGCCCGAGAAGGGCCAGCCCGTGCAGGTGCTCGTCGACGGGGGCGTGCTGGCCAATTACCCGGTGGACCTCTTCGACAAGCCGCGTTACCTACCTACCGGCACCACGGCCACGCCCGATGCCCGCGGCAACGTGTTCAACCCCGAAACCCTGGGCCTGCGCCTCGACCGCGCCGAGCAGATTGCCCTCGACACCACCGCCACTGGCCGGCAGGCCCTGGCGCCTTATCCCATCCGCGACTTGCCGTCCTACATCGGCGGGCTGTACAACCTGGTGGAGGAAACCCTGAACCCGGCCCAGCCGCAGGACTGGTCGCGCACGGTGAGCATCAGCACCGAAGGCTTCGCCCCGAAAATCAAGCGCGTGCCCGAGCCGCAGAAGCAGCTGCTGATGGCCAGCGGCCGCCGCGGGGTGCAGGCCTTTTTTCAGCGCGGACAGGTGCGGCGGTAGCGGCGCGGCCGACTGAAAACGAGCCAAACGAGAACTGCCCGGCACATGTACGTGCCGGGCAGTTCTGGTTTGCTAAGTGCGAATGCTGCTCTGCCGCGGCTACTCAATCACCAGTCGCTGCGAGTAGCGGTAGCCGTTGGGGCCGCTGAGCTGGAGCAGGTACAGGCCCGCTGGCTGCCCCAGCAACGAAACGGGAATGCTGCTGGCCGCAGGCGCTGCGCCGAGTTCCTGCCGCAGTACCGGGCGGCCCGTTTGGGCACTGACGAGGCTGAGCTGCAGGTGGGTGCGCGGCGCAGCGGCGGGCAGGCGCAGCGTGAGCTGGTCGTGGGCCGGGTTGGGGTAGGCTTCCAGGGTGGCCGGGGCAGCTTGGCTTTCCGAGGGCGGGGCGGTGGGCGGCACCACGACCACCGGGGCGGGCGGCGCCGTGGCCGAGCCGCCGACTTTCACCACCCACATATCTAAGTTGTAGCCGTAGGGCTGGGCCGTGTTGTAGCCGGGGTGGGTTTTGTCGCCCACGGCGTCGGAGGAGGAATAGCCGGCCATGACCAGGCCGCCGTCCATCGTCTGCTCCAGCCCCCACAAGAAATCATCACGGTTGCCGCCCATGGTCACGTCCCACTGCAGGGTGCCGGCCGCGTCGGTTTTGACCAGCCAGTAATCGGCGTTGCCGCGTTGGCCCTGGGTCTTGTCGCCCGATACGGGGGAGCTGGAGCCGCCCGCGAAGGCAAAGCCGCCGTCGGCCGTGGGCTGCAGGCGGTAGATCTGGTCGTGGCCGCTGCCGCCGTAGGCCCGGTCCCAGAGCTTGGTGCCCAGGCCGTCGAGCCTCAGCACCCAGAAGTCGTTGCCGCCCTTGCTGGGCTGGGTTTTATTGCCCGTGGCCCCGGAGTTCGACCAGCCGCCGAGGATGAACCCGCCGTCGGGCGTGCCTTGCAAGTCCTGGCACACGTCGTAACTGTCGCCGCCGAAGGTCTTGTCCCACATCTTGTTGCCATTGCCGTCGAGCTTCACCACCCAGATATCGGCTTCCCGGTTGAAGTTAGACGCTGACTTGTCGCCGCCGGCGCCCGACCACGAGTTGCCAGCCAGCAGATAGCCGCCGTCGGCCGTGGGCTGCAGGCCCGTGAGCTGCTCCACGTTGCCGCCCCCAATGCTCCGGTCCCAGAGCTTGTTGCCGGCCGCGTCGAGCTTCACTATCCAGAAGTCCTGAATGCCGCGCAAGGCCCCGGTTTTGTCGCCGCCCGCGCCCGAGTACGAGTCGCCGCCGAGGATGTAGCCGCCGTCGGCCGTCTGGCGCACCACGCGCAGGGCTTCGCTTTTGGCGCCGCCCAGGGTTCGGTCCCATTGCTTCTGGCCGTTGGCATCGAGCTTGATGATCCAGTAGTCGGTTTCGCCCCGGCTGCCCTGGCTTTTGTCGTAGGAAGCGGGCGAGTTGGAGAAGCCGCCGATGATAAAGCCACCGTCTTTGGTCAACTCCAGGCAGGTAAAGTCCTCGCCGTTGCTGCCCCCGTAGGTCCGGTCCCAGAGCTTGGTGCCGGCGCCGTCGAGCTTGACTATCCAGTAGTCGGTGTTGCCCACATTGGGCTGGGACTTATCCCCCGACACGCCTGACTGGGAGCTGCCGCCCACCAGCAGGCCGCCGTCGGGCGTCTGGCGCATGGCGTGCAAGTAGTCGAAGTGCGTGCCACCGAGGGTTCGGTCCCACACTTTGGCCGGGGCCTGAGCCTGCGCCGCGGAGGCTAGGCCGAGCATGGCGGCACCGGCCAGAAGTAAGCTGCGCCAGCGGCGCCGGAGGTAAACGGGTGCGTGCATAGGTGTAAAGGGAATAGTGCTTGATGGACTGAGCCTCTACATGCACAGTCAGTTGCATTAACTGTAATAAATATTCGGCAACGTTAATCTACAGCCTGAAGCTAGAACTAAGGTTAGACTAGTCCCCCTCCTCAGCTGAGGAGGGGTTAGGGGTGGTTGACCTTCCTGAAACAACCACATCAGCCCGTCATGTCGAGCGAAGTCGAGACATCTCGCTTGCTGATGGCGGATAGTACCCTTAACCTTTCAACCACCCCCAACCCCTCCTCAGCTGAGGAGGGGAGCTAGTTCTAATCCCGAGCCGCAACGTGGGTTTAGTGGTATAAAATGCTTGGGAGCAGCAACCTACAGCCGCTGGTGCCGCGGCACGTTGAAGAGCAGCGAGGTAGCCAGCGGCACCAAGAACATGAGTACCGTCAGCACCGTCAGGCCAACGTCGGCGGCGTGGCTTTCAAGAAATCGGCTGAACGGATGCTCAGGCTGAAAGTGCTCGAACAAGGACAGCAGCAGCTTCAGGCCCAGCAAACCGATGACCAGGAAGGCCGAGGTTTCCAGGAAGGGGTACTTGGCCATCAGCAGCACGAAAGCCTGCGCCACCAGTCGCATAGCCAGAATGCCGATAAACACGCCGAGGCAGATCAGAATCAGGTTGTCAGTGAAGGCTACGACGGCGAAGACGTTGTCGATGGAAAAGGCCAGGTCCATCAGCTCGATCAGGGCTACGGTAGCCCAGAATTGGCCGAACATACCCAGCGTGCGGCGGTACAGCCAGCTTTTCTGCTTGTCGGGGGCACCCTCGTCATCGTCGGCCGAGCCGTGGTTTTTGGGTTTGAACTGCTGGTACGCCAGGTAGAGCAGGTATAGGCCGCCGAGGGGCTTGAGGTACCAGAAATTGATGAGGAACGAAGCGAAAAGCAGGCACAGGCCGCGGAACACGTAGGCGCCGATGATGCCGTAGCGCAGGGCTTTTTGGTGTTGCTCCTTGGGTAGGTCGCCCACCATGGTGGCCAGCACGGCCGCGTTGTCCACGGAGAGCAGGCTTTCGATGATGATGAGGTTGCCGACGATGGCCGCCGCAGCCAAAGGATTATCGAGGATTTGCTGGAGGTGTACGTTCATGCGGTGGAAAGCTCACGGCTGCGCGCCACGCAGGCGCCCGGGCCGTGAAGGGTAAAGTGCAAAGCAAGCGGTTTTACGCCGGTGGCTGTCGGCGGGTGCGTTGGGGCCGGTTGGGCAGTGGTCGTGTGGGCCACAAACCACGCAGGGCGTCATGCAGGCTAATAAAGCCGGCTCAAACGGCTACGACCTGTCAGCTTAGTTCAGGCCCACCTTGCCCTTCACCGACTCGAAGATCTTGGCCGAGTCGAAACCCACGCCGCGCTTGAACACCACTTCCATGCGGCGCAGCTGCTGGATATCCTTTTCCGGGTCGCCGTCGATAAGCACCAAGTCGGCCTGTTTACCGGCCTCGATGGAGCCGATTTCCTTGTCGCGGCCGAGGAACACGGCCCCGTTCAGCGTGCTGATTTTGATGGCCTGCACCGGCGTGAAGCCCGCTTCCACCAGCAGCTCCACCTGCCGGCGGTTGGAGTAGCCGGCAATGGTGCGGCCGGCGCCCGTAGGGTCGGTGCCCGATACGAGTAGGCCGCCCGCATCGTGAAATTGCTTTTCCCAGCCCAACTCCTTCTTAAACAGCGCCGCGCTGGCCGAGTCCTTGCGCTGGTTTTGCTGCCAGGTTTTGGTTTCGCGCTCCTGCAGCTGCGGAATCAGCGCTTCCATACCGCCGCCCAGCACGGCTTCGCGGCCGGTGTAGGGCTCAAACACGGGCAGGGTCGAAGTCAGGGCCACCTTCTTGCTGATGAGGAAGCTGATCAGGCTTTGCATCTCGGGCGCATTGGCCGGCAGGCGCATCAGCCCTTGGCGGGCGGCGGGGTAGTCGCAGTTGTCGGGCTGCTTGCCGGCAGCGAAGTCCGAGCTGGCCATGAAGCCGTGCTCCAGGTTGTCGATGCCCAGCTCGGCGGCTTCGCGGTAGCTGATGGCGCAGAGGTGGCCGGTCACCTTGAGGTTGCGCTGGTGCGCTTCCTTGACCACGGCGGCGAGGTCGGCGCGGGTGGCGTGCATGTACATCTTGAAGGAAGTGCAGCCGCGGTCGGCCCAGTACGCGGCGGTGCGGGTAGCGTCCTCGGGGCCGTGGATGGTGTTCAGGGCCGGAATATCCATGCCCGGCTCCTCCATATAGGGCGCCGTCACGTCGATGTCGGGTCCGATGAGCTTGCCTTCGGCCACCATGCGCTTGATAGCCAGATCCGTCTGCGGCTCGATGCTGCCCGCCGTGCGGATGGTGGTGGCCCCGCCCGCCAGGTACAGCCGCGGGAAGGAGTAGGGCATCTGCGCGATGTTGAAGTACTGGCCCGTGGGCATGGTGTAGTACAGGTGCTCGTGCAGCATCACCAGGCCCGGAATCAGCGTCTTGCCGGCGCAGTTAATGACTTGCGCGTCCTTAGGCACCTTCACCTTTTTCAGTGGCCCTACCTGCTCGATGCGCCCGTTGCGCACGAGCACAGTCTGGTGCTGCTGCGCCGGCCGGCCGGTGCCGTCGATGACTTTGGCGTCGGTGAGGGCAATCAACGGCGCGTCGGTGCGAATGAACTCGCGCGTTTGCGGGGTGAAGGCAGGTTGGGTTTGGGCCTGGGCCGCGGCGGGCAGGAGCAGGGTCAGGGCGAGGCGGAGCAGGCGGCTTGGTTGGGGCAGAAGCATGAAGAACGGCGGGGATGGTGAGGCGGCGCGCAAGTATACGCAGGCCGGGCCGCTCCCCCGGCTGTGCTATTAGGTAAGCGGGGCGCCGGCCGATGCAAGCTGCCTCGTGGCGCTCCGGCCAGCAGCCCGGCGGCGGGAAGTTCATGCCAGGTCCGAAGGCAGAGCCTGCCAGCCGGGAGGCTAGGCAACTATGCGCCTGCTAGTTGCATCTGAGCGCATGCTGAGGGCTTGCGCCCGACCCAGCGGGCCTTCATTCACCTTACTTCCCCGACAAGCTATGAATACAGCATCCGTTCTATCCATCCTAGCATTGATGGGGTGCGCAGCCCCGGTGCTGGCCCAGGCCATTCCGGCTGAGTCCGTTTGGCAAGTAACCAATACGACCTCCGGCGACCTGCACCTGTGGACGCTCCGCTTAGACCGAGGCTCCTTCCAACTCTATTCCCAGAAGGATGTGCTAAAAACGTTTGCGCCGGATGCCGCCGCCAACAAAGACCATCTGGCCAATAAAACTATCCACGGCAGCCTGATTTACATCGAAGGCCAGACCCGGACCAGCGGGGACAGTCTGGTGTTGGAAGGCCGCTTCCAGTCCGTCTACAGCCAGCGGCAGTTTCGGGCCACCATCTACCGCGGCGCTTTCCGCGCCGTTACCGCTGCCGATGGCAAATCCCGAAATGATTGGCAAGGCAGCCGGCTGGCGCAGAAAAAGCCGTTGAGAAATTACGCGGCAGTCATTGACTCGGCCATCCAGGTGACGGAACGCAAGTTCTACAACCCCCATTTGCTACGGCAGGGGCCTTGGGTGGCGTTCAAGCAGCAGCTCCGCCGGCAGCAGGGCGCCATCTGGGACGATTACCAGCTCAAGATTGTGTTTACGCTCGGGGCAGCGCGCCTGCCGTTCAGCCACTACAGCCTAAGCTCCCAGCGCCCGGCCCTAACGCCTGCCCCGGGCAGGAGCGCTCCGGCCTTGCCCGTGGGCAATGTGGCGCTTCGGGAAGTGGCCCCGCAAACGGCTTATCTGCAAGTGCGCTCCTTCAACGGCACCGCCGCGGAAATGGACAGCGTCGTGACCTTGCTGAAAGCCAAACCCTACCAGAACCTGATCATTGACCTGCGCGACAACCAGGGCGGGTCGGTGCAGGCCGTGATGCCCCTGGCCCGGTACCTGTCAGCCGATACGGTGTACCTGGGCGCCATCGTCACCCGCCACTGGTTTGAGCATTCCTCCACGCCCCCGAAGCAGAGCGAGTACAAGAGCCTGCAGTCATTCTCCGAAGCGAGTTATGAACGCATCATGGCGGCTATTCATCAGACGAAGGGCGTCTGCTTGCTTGCCCCGCCGGATACCCGTCCCTTCAGCGGCAGCGTGTATTTCCTGGTGAACCGGGAAACGGCCAGTGCGTGCGAACCGCTGGTCTACAGTTATCAGCACAACAAGCGCGCCGTGGTGGTGGGCGAAAACACCGCCGGCGCCATGCTGAGCGGGGAGCGGTTTGCCTTGCCCGCCCCGTTTGTGCTGTGGGTCCCTACCGCCGATTACTACACCGCCGACGGCAAGCGGCTCGACCTGGTTGGGGTGGCCCCCGACGTAGCGGTAAACCCCGCATCCAGCCTGAACCACGTACTAGCCGCTTTGCCCCAGAAGTAAGCGGCGGCCGGGGGAGGTTTTGCGTAGCTTTGAGTACGGCCACGGCCGTACCTTCGCCCACCGATTCCCCACGTACCCCAACCTCGATGTACACCACCCTTCAGCCCGACCTGCAGCAGCAGCTACAGGAAATCAAGGATGCCGGCCTCTACAAGAAGGAGCGCATCATCACCAGCCCGCAAGGCGCCGAAATCGAAACCGACGAGGCCGGCGAGGTGCTCAACTTCTGCGCCAACAACTACCTGGGCCTCAGCTCCCACCCCGAAGTGATTAAGGCCGCCAAGGAAGCCATTGATACCCACGGCTACGGCATGTCGTCGGTACGCTTTATCTGCGGTACCCAGGACATTCACAAGGAGCTGGAGCAGAAGATTGCCGAGTTTCTGGGCACCGAGGACACCATCCTCTACGCCGCCGCCTTCGACGCCAACGGCGGGGTGTTCGAGCCGCTGTTCAACGAGCAGGACGCTATTATCAGCGACGCGCTCAACCACGCCAGCATCATCGACGGGGTGCGCCTGTGCAAGGCCCAGCGCTACCGCTACACCCACAACGACATGCAGGACCTGGAGAAGCAACTCCAGGACGCCCAAGCCAAGGGCGCCCGCCACCGCATCATCGTCACCGACGGCTCGTTCTCCATGGACGGCACCATCGCCCGCCTCGACCAGATCTGCGACCTGGCCGACAAGTACCAGGCGCTGGTCATGATTGACGAGTGCCACTCCATGGGCTTCCTCGGCAAAACCGGCCGCGGCACCCACGAGTACCGGGGCGTCATGGGCCGCGTCGACATCATCACCGGCACGCTAGGCAAGGCCCTGGGCGGGGCCATGGGCGGCTTCACCTCGGGCCGCAAGGAAATCATCGACATGCTGCGCCAGCGCAGCCGCCCTTACTTGTTCTCCAACACGCTGGCCCCGGCCATCGTGGGCGCCAGCATCCGCGTGCTTGATCTGCTGACCGAGAGCACCGAGCTGCGCGACAAGCTGGAGGAAAACACCAAGTACTTCCGCGAGAAGATGACCGCCGCCGGCTTCGACATCAAGCCCGGCGAGCATCCCATCGTGCCCGTCATGCTCTACGACGCCAAGCTGGCCCAGGAATTCGCCGCCAAAATGCTCGAGAAGGGTATTTACGTGGTGGGCTTCTACTACCCGGTGGTGCCCAAGGGCCAGGCCCGCATCCGCGTGCAGCTCTCCGCCGCCCACAACCGCGAGCATCTGGACAAAGCCATCAACGCCTTTATCGAAGTGGGCCGCGAGCTGGGTACCATCAAGGAACCCTCGGCCCAGCAGCCCGAAGCCGGCCAAGTGGTGCAGAACACGCCGTGAAGCCTGCCGCCTCAGTAAACGACAAGGCCCGCCGAAGCTTCGGCGGGCCTTGTCGTTTATCTGGTTTTGGGAAGGTCCGCAGACCTCCCTGCTGTGAGGTTTGTGGGCCGTAGCACCCGATTAGGGCTAAAGGCGTCAGCAGGGCAGCGCATCTTCAATATATTTAGTCTTATATATTAGGGCCGATATGCTGAATTCTACCTTGGGCGCTTCGCCGAATAAGTACGTCCGGTTGGGCGGCATTGCTTACCTGGTCATCATTGCGGCCGGGTTGCTCGGCGAGGCGTTTGTGCGCAACACCCTGGTGGTGGCCGGAGATGCTGCCGCCACGGCGCAGCGCATCAGCAGTTCGTCGCTGCTCTGGCGGGCGGGCATTGCCGGCGACTTGCTGATGCACATGCTGGACGTGCTGGTAATGTTCGTGCTGTACACCCTGCTAAAGCCCATAAACCCGCGCGTGGCGTTCATGGCGCTGCTGTTCAATATCGTTCAGACCGCCGTGCTGGCACTAAACAAGCTGAACCTGCTGCTGCCCACGTTGCTGCTTGAAGATTCGGCGTACCTGCGGGTGCTGGACCCGGCTCAGCGGCACGCCTTGGCTTACGTCTTCATTCAGGCCCACAGCTACGGCTTCGGCATCGGCCTGCTGTTTTTTGGCTGCACCTGCCTGGGCTGGGGCTACCTCATCATCCGCGCGGGCTTTTTGCCGCGGCTCTTGGGCCTGCTGATGCAGGTGGCCGGCTTGTGCTACATCGTCAACAGCTTCGCGCTGATCGTCGCGCCTGAGGTGGCCGACCAGCTGTTCCCCTTCATCATGCTGCCTTCTTTCGTGGCAGAGACGTCGCTGGCGCTGTGGCTGGTAATAAAGGGCGTGAACATGCCCGTGTGGCTAGCGAAACAGGAGACCCAGACAAGTGCTCAGCTGGTAGGGGCGTAGCCCCGCGGCGGCGGGATGCTGGGCTGCCGGCGCACGCGGGCGCTACAGCCGCTGCATGGAGGAAAAGCGCTAATTTCCGCAGCCCCCTTCCCGCAAACTGCCCGCCCACGCCATGAAATTCGCTTATCTATTTGCTTCGCTGCTGTCGACTGGCACGTTGGTCGCCGGGCTAAACCGGCAAGAACTAGTGCCGGCTGCCGAGCCGAGCAGCCCGCGCGCCAAAACCGCTATCATCACCGGCGCCGACCAAACCGAGGCCTACCTCGGCTACCTCAAGGGCAAGCGCGTCGCCATCCTGGCCAACCCCACCACCGTCATAGGCCGGCGGCACCTGGTCGACAGCCTGCCGAGCCGGGGCGTGAACATCGTGAAGGTGTTCGGGCCGGAGCACGGTTTCCGGGGCAACGCCAGCGCCGGCGCCAAAGTCGCCGACGAGAAAGACCCGGCCACGGGCATCCCGGTTATTTCCCTGTACGGCAAGAAGCGCAAGCCCTCGGCGGAAGACCTGGCCGACGTGGACGTGATGATGTTCGACGTGCAGGACGTGGGCTGCCGCTTCTACACCTACATCAATGTGCTGCGCGACGTGATGGACGCCTGCGCCGAAAATAACAAGGAGCTGCTCATCCTCGACCGGCCCAACCCCAACGGCTACCTCGTCGACGGGCCGGTGCTGGACATGGCGCTAAAATCCGGCATCGGGCAGTTTCCCATTCCCATTGCCCACGGCCTGACCATCGCCGAATTTGCCCAGATGGTCAACGGCGAAAAGTGGCTGCCCGGCGGCAAGCCCTGCCGGCTCAAAATCATTCCGGTGAAGAACTACCGGCACGATATGGAGTACGTGCTGCCGGTAAAACCCTCGCCCAACCTGAACACCCAGCAGAGCATTCTGCTCTACCCGTCGACCTGCCTGTTCGAGGGCACGGCGCTCAACCTCGGCCGCGGGACCCAGTTTCCGTTCACCGTGCTAGGCAGCCCCGCCTTGCAGGGCAAATACAGCTTTTCCTTCACGCCCATCAGCATCCCCGGCATGAGCGAGACGCCCTTGTACATGAACCAAGTCTGCTACGGCCTCGACCTGCGACAGTACGACGTGCACGAGCTGCGCAAAACCGGGCGCATCAACCTGGATTGGATGCTGGCGCTTTACCAGGCTTACCCGGATAAGGAGAAGTTCTTTGACCGCACGCAGAGCAAGGAAATCGGCAACATCAATGGCCTGGCCGGCACGCTCGACTTCAGAAAGCAGATCGAGACGGGGCAAACCCCGGAGCAAATCCGGGCCTCCTGGGAGCCGAAGCTGAGCCAGTACAAGCAGATGCGCAAGAAGTACCTGCTGTACCGGTAGGAGGCTAGCATAAGCTATAGCCGAAAGTTATCTTTGATACCCCGCTTCCACACCTGAGTTGGAAGTGGGGTTTTCATTTCGGGTGATGGATAAAAAGCTACTTTCCGAGCGGGACATTTGCTCCAAATACATTACCCCATCGCTGCAGCAAGCAGGTTGGGATTTACACCGACAAATCAGAGAAGAAGTAACCCTGACGGTTGGGCGAGTTCAAGTGCGTGGCAATAACATGCACCAGCGCGGGAATAAGCTTTTCGCGGATTATGTGCTCTACCAACAGCCCGGCGTGCCGCTGGCCGTGGTGGAAGCCAAAGACAACAAGCACGCTATTGGTGCTGGTATGCGGCAGGCGCTGGACTACGCTCAGCTGCTGGATGTGCCGTTTGCCTATAGCTCCAACGGCGACGGATTCCTGGAACACGACCTGACTCAGGCCAACGGTGTGCTGGAGCGGCAAATCAGCCTCGACGAATTTCCCTCGCCACAGGAGCTGTGGCAACGCTACTGCCGCTACAAGGGCCTGGAGCAGCCCGAGCAGCAGAAGCTGCTGAACCAGCCATTTTACCAGGATAGCACCACGCACGAGCCGCGCTACTACCAGGCCGTAGCCGTGAACAAAACCGCAGAAGCCGTAGCCCGCGGGCAGAAGCGTTTGCTGCTGGTCATGGCTACCGGCACGGGCAAAACCTACACCGCATTCCAGATTATTCACCGCCTGTGGAAAGCCGGTGCCAAAAAGCGCATCCTGTTTCTGGCCGACCGCAACATCCTCATCGACCAGCCATACCGCGGCGACTTCCGCCCCTTCGGCGACAGCATGACGCTGGTAAAGAACCACCACGTCGACCACGCCTACGAAATTTACCTTGCCCTCTACCAGGGCTTGAGCAGCAACGACCCCGAGGCCGAGGCCTACAAGCAATTTAGCCCCGGCTTTTTCGACCTCATCGTGGTGGACGAGTGCCACCGGGGCAGCAGCGCCGCCGATTCCCGCTGGCGGGCCATTCTGGATTACTTCCCCACGGCTACCCACCTGGGCCTGACGGCTACCCCCAGCAACGACGAAGACCGTTCCAACTACGACTACTTCGGCCGGCCCATCTATACCTACTCGCTCAAGCAGGGCATTGCCGACGGCTTCCTGGCCCCGTACAAAGTAGTGCGCGTGCAGCTGGACCGGGACCTGAGCTGGCGCCCCGAAGTAGGGCAGAAGGACAGCAACGGCAGCGAAGTGGAAGACCGGGAATACAACCTCTCCGACTACGACCGCACCCTGGTGCTCGAAAAGCGCACTGAGAAAATAGCCGAGCGCGTCACCCAGTTCCTGCACGCCCTCGGCGACCGGTACGCCAAAACCATCGTGTTCTGCATCGACCGGGAACATGCCAGCCGCATGCGCACGGCGCTGGTCAACCGCAACCAGGGCATGGTACACCAGCACCCCGAGTACGTGATGCAGCTCACCAGCGACCAGCCCAACTACCTGGGCTGGGTGGAGCGCTTTACCGAGCCCAAAGACCCCATGCCGGTCATCGTGACCACCTCCAAGCTGCTCACCACCGGCGTGGATACCAAGACGGTCAAGGTCATCGTGCTGGATGCGCCCATTAGCTCCCTTACCGAGTTCAAGCAGATTATCGGCCGGGGCACGCGCATCGATGAGAAGCATAAGAAATTCTTCTTCACCATCCTCGATTTCCGCAACGCCACCCGCCTGTTTGCCGACCCCAATTTTGACGGCGAACCGGAAGACGTAATAGAAGTAGAGCCCGAAGACGAGGACATGAGCGGAGCCGTAAGCGGAGGCACGCCACCGGCCAGCCCCCCGGTTCCTGTCCTGCCTGGCGGCCCCAATCCGGGGCCTCGCCCCAAAGTCTACGTGCGCGATGTACCCGTAAGCGTGCTGCGCGAACAAGTGCAGTACTACGGGCCCGATGGCCGGCTCATTACCGAGTCGTTGCTCGATTACACCCGCCGCCGCCTGCGCAACCACTACGCCGACCTGACCGACTTCCTTGCCCGCTGGCGCACCGCCGACAACCCGCAGCAGCTGGTGCAGGAGCTGGAAGCCCATGGACTGCTGCTGGCCGAGCTGCAGGAACAAGCCAATCAGCCCGACCTCGACCTGTTCGACCTGCTCTGCCACGTGGCCTACGACCAGCCCCCGCTGACCCGCCGCCAGCGCGCCGAACGGGTACGCCGCCGCGACTATTTCGAGCGGTTCGGGGCGCCGGCCCGGCAGGTGCTGGACCTGTTGCTCGACAAGTACACCGACGAAGGCCCCGCCGGCCTCGAATCCCCCAACGTCCTTACCCTCGACCCCTTGCGCGACCTGGGCACCCCCACCGAGCTGGTGCGCCGCTTCGGCGGCAGCCAGCAGTTTGCGGCGGCCCTGCACGAGTTGCGCACCGGCCTCTACCAGGCGTCGTGAAACCTCACCCCCGGCCCCCTCTGCAAAAGAGAGGGGGCCGGGGGTGAGGTTCCCCTGTACCTTTGCGTTTTGTTTCCGCTTACATGGCTTCTCTTTCGGCTACCATCAAGTCCATCCAGAACCTCATGCGCCAGGATGCGGGCGTGGATGGCGACGCTCAGCGCATTTCGCAGCTCGTGTGGCTGCTGTTTCTGAAAATCTTCGACAAAAAGGAGGAAGACGAAGAAGCCCTGAACCCCGACTACCGTTCGCCCATTCCCGAGGGCCTGCGCTGGCGCGACTGGGCCGCCAACCCCGAAGGCTACACCGGCGACGTGCTGCTGGCTTTCGTCAACGACGTGCTGTTTCCGCAGCTAAAGGGCCTGCAACCCCATGGCCCCACCGACCGCGCCCACCTCGTGCGCGACATCTTCGCCGACTCCTACAACTACATGAAGTCGGGCACCCTGCTGCGCAAGGTGATTAACGAGCTGGAAAAGGGCATCGACTACGGCTCGCGCCACGACCGGCACCTGTTCAACGACATCTACGAGCAGATTCTGCGCGATTTGCAGAGCGCCGGCAATGCCGGGGAGTTCTACACGCCCCGCGCCGTCACGCAGCTCGTTACGGAGCTGGTCAACCCCGACTACCGCGGCGGGCAAGTGACCATGGACCCCGCCTGCGGCACCGCCGGCTTCCTCATCAACGCGCTGGAGTACATGAAGGACCGGCAGCCGCTCACCACCCCCGAGCGCAAGGCCGAGTGGCTGGGCAGCGTGCGCGGCTACGAGAAAAAGCCCCTGCCGCACCTGCTGGCTACCACCAACCTGCTGCTGCACGATGTGGAAACACCCGGCGCCGTGGTGCACGACAATACGCTAAAAGTGTGGCGCGACCTGCCCGAGGTCGAGTATATCCTGTCGAACCCCCCCTTCGGCGGGTTGGAAGAAAACGTGGTGGCCAACGGCTTCCCCTCCAACTACCGCACCACCGAAACGGCCGACCTCTTCCTGTATCTCATCATCGAAAAGCTCAAGCCCGGTGGCCGCGCCGGCGTGGTGCTGCCCGATGGCTCCCTATTCGGGGAAAGCGGCGTGAAGCTGCGGGTGAAAGAGCACCTGTTGCAGCATTGCAACCTGCACACCATCGTGCGCCTGCCCAACGGCGTGTTTGCCCCCTACACCGGCATCCGCACCAATCTGCTCTTCTTCGACAAAGGCCCCGCTACCCAGGAAGTGTGGTACTACGAGCACCCGTACCCGGCCGGCGTCAAGAGCTACTCCAAAACCCGCCCCATGCGCAGCGAGGAATTCGGCGAGCTGCGCAGCTGGTGGAATACCCGCTACGAGAACGAACGCGCCTGGAAAGTGTCCCTCGACGACATCAAAGCGCGGGGGTATAACCTGGATATCAAGAATCCACACCAAGCCGAGGAAATCCACGAGTATACCAGCCAGGAGCTACTGGCGCAGCTGGCCGCATCGTACGGCAACAGCGTGCAGCTGTTGGAGAAATTTCGGGCCGCGCTGAACGATTAGTATATGCAACACTGGAAACAGGTACGCCTGGGAGATATCCTGACTGAATCGGCTGTTCCGGCCATCAACTCTTCCAACGAGCGACGCATTACTGTACGCCTGAACGTAAAGGGCGTGGAAAAACGGCCTGTAGGGTCCGACAAAGAAGGCGCAACGAAGTATTTTATCCGCTCGGCCGGGCAGTTTATCTACGGCCGTCAGAATTTACACAAAGGTGCTTTCGGTATCATTCCATCCGAGTTGGATGGCTACGAATCCAGTCAAGATTTACCCGCCTTTGATGTCAGCCCCGAGTGTTTGCCGGAGTGGCTGCTTTATTTCTTTCGGCAAGGGAATTTCTACCAAAGCCTTGACCGCATTGCGCGGGGTATAGGTTCGCGCCGTATTAACCCCCGCGACCTACTGGAAATAGAAATGCCTCTGCCCGAAATAGAGGAGCAGAAGCAACTATTGGCAGAGTTGAAAGCCACAGATGAAGCAGTCGAAGAATTAGAAGAGGAGTTTACTACGCAAGCCGCCCTGCTCACCCAGCTCCGCCAAGCCATCCTACGCGAAGCCGTGCAGGGCAAGCTCGTGCCGCAAGACCCCGCCGACGAACCCGCCGCCGCCCTGCTCACCCGCATCCGCGCCGAGAAGGAGCGCCTGATAAAAGAAAAGAAGCTCCGCAAGGAAAAGCCGTTGGAGCTGCTCACGGAGGCGGAGAAGCCGTATGAACTGCCGCAGGGATGGGAGTGGGTGAGAATTGAAGAAGTCTGTAGCTCTATCACTGATTGCGTAAACAAAACAGCTCCACTGAGTCAAAGTATTACGCCCTTTAAGATGCTTAGGACTACAAATATTAGGAATGGTAAAGTCGATACTATGAATGTGCGATATGTATCAGAGGAAACCTACCTGAAATGGACGGCTCGAGACAAGCCATGTAAAGGTGACTTAATCTTAACTCGTGAGGCTCCGCTAGGTGAGGTAGGATTGATAGAGCAAGATGACACGATATTTTTAGGACAAAGGCTAGTTCAATACCGAGCAGACGAGCAATTATTGTCAAAGAACTTTCTATTCCATGTTTTTAGAGGACCGATTATGCAAAACCAAATCAAACAGCTTGGGGTAGGAATGACGGTAAAGCATTTAAGAGTGCCTGACTCTAAAGTCCTGTCATTCCCCCTTCCTCCCCTCGCCGAGCAGCACCGCATCGTGGCGAAAGTCACCGAGCTGCTGAGCCACTGCGACGCGCTGGAGGCCGAGCTGACCCAGGCCCGGCAGGCAGCCGAAGCCCTGCACGCGGCCGCCCTGCGCGAAGCCTTTGCGCCCCGGCCCGTTGCCGAGCCGGTCGTAGAGGCCTAGCCGTCCCCAAAAAATCCTTCGCGAAAGGGCCGCATACCGTCGAGGTGTGCGGCCCTTTTGCTATATTTCTCCTACGCTCCGAGTACCCCGATATCCTATTGCAAGTCGTTCATCTTTCCACCTTTTATCCCTCTATCCCCGATGGCATCTGCCTTCATCAACCGCTGGTTCCGGAACCCCTTCCTGAGCCCCCGCATCAGCCGGGCCAACATGAAAAAGTTGGCCGCCTACACCCTCAACGCCCTGGAAACGCCCAAGCAGCCCGCCGGCGCGCCCAACACCACCGCGCTGGCCGCCGCCCTGCGCCCGCTCTACCAGAGCTTTGACGAGAACCTGGGCAGCGGCGCCACCGCCGCGGCCCGGCAACAGGGCGGCACCATCTCGGCCGAAGACGCCTTTGAGCAGCTGCGCAGCTGGCCGGCCGAAGCCGCCCGCCGCTTCATCCTGCCCAAGTTCACCGAGACGACGGCCGTCTACCGGGAGTTCTTCCCCGAGGGCCGCTCGGCCTTTTCGCAGGCCACCCGCAAGAGCATCGTCACCGACATGCGCGCCTTCATTGCCGCCGGCCTCGAGCACGCCCCCGACATCAGCGAGGAAGTAGCCACCACCGCCCAATCCCGCCTCGATGCCTACCTCGCCGCCGAGCAGCAGCAAGGCCAGGCCAAGAAAGCCAAAAAGGACGGCGGGCAAGCCATCAAGGCCGACCAGCGCGCCCTGGCCGTGGTATTGCTGCGCTGCTACGCCACTCTGCTGGCCGCCTTCGCCGACAACCCCGAGCAGGCCGCCACCTATTTCGACCTCTCCATGCTGCCGAGTAAGCCCAAAGCTGCCAAAGCCGACAAAGCCAAACTGGAAACGGTGGTCTAAGCGCTTAGCCGACCATTGCCGAATGCGCAGCGCGGGTCTAAGGGCTTAGCCGGCCATTGCTCAAACTGCAACGCTTGCCTAAGCGCTTAGCCACGCGTCGGCAAAATCGTAACGCTTGGCTAAGCGCTTAGGGCATCAATTCCCAAACGACAACGCCTCCCTAAGCGCTTAGGGAGGCGTTGTCGTTTGAGCACCGTAAGCCAACAGCTGGGTGGGGATGCTATGCCGCCACCTCCGCCGCCGAGCGGGCCGAAGAAGATGGCGGCGCGGCCGGGCGCGGCTGCGCGTCGAACAGAAACTCGTTGAGCTTGGCGCGCAAATCGGCCGAGGAAAGGTTGCGGAACACTTCGCCGCCGCGCACCAGCGACATCTGCCCGGTTTCCTCGCTCACTACCAGCACCACCGAATCCGTTACCTCCGTCAGGCCGATGGCGGCGCGGTGGCGCAGGCCCATGGAAGCGGGCACGTCAGGGTTTTCGCTGACCGGCAGGATGCAGCGCGCGGCCTTGATGCGGCCCTGGGCGATGATAACGGCCCCGTCGTGCAGCGGGGAAGTTTTGTTGAATATGCTCATGAGCAGGCGCTTGCTCACGGCTGCGTCGAGCAGGTCGCCCGATTCGGCGTAGAACTTCAGGTCCGACGCCTGCTGAAAGGCGATGAGCGCGCCGGTGTTCTTGCCGGCCAAACTCTTGGCCGCCTCCACGAAGGGCGTGACGGACATGCGTTGCTGCGGCGTTTCGCGGCGCCACGAGAACATACGCATGCGCTCCAGGGCCGTCACCTTGCCCACGTTGAGCAGGAAGCGGCGGATTTCCTGCTGAAACAGAATGATGCCCGCCAGCACGCCCACCGACATAAACTGCCCCAGAATCATGGTCAGCAGCTCCATGCCCGCGGCCTTCACCACCAGGTAAAACAGGTAGATGGACAGAAAGCCCAGGAAGATGCGCAGCGCCACCGAGCCGGTGAGCAGCTTGTAGATCTGGTAGAACAGAATGGTCACCAGCACCACGTCGACGACGTCGATCCAGCCGATGCGCAGGAAGCCGATGGCGACGGGGTTAAACATGGGAGTGAGAGCTAAAAATCAGGAGCTAAGCGTGTGTTCGATCAGGCGGACGGCTTGGGCGGCTTCGGCCACGTCGTGCACGCGCACGATGTTGGCCCCGCCGAGCACGGCCAGGGTATTCAGGACAATGGTGCCGGGCAGGGCGGCGTCGGGCGTGAGGCCCAGGGGTTTCCACACGAGGGTTTTACGGGAAAGTCCTACCAAAAGTGGCAAGTCCAAGGCCGTGCGCAGCTCGGGCAGGCGCTTGAGCAGCTCGTAGCCCTGCTGCGGGGTTTTGGCAAAGCCGATGCCGGGGTCGAGCACCACGTCGGCGGCGGGCCAAAGGGCGCGCAGGGCCGCCAGCCGGTCGCGGAAGTAACGCGTGAGCACCAGCACCAGGTCTTCGTCGTAGCCGGTGAGCTGGGTCATGGTCTGCGGGGTGCCGCGCATGTGCATCAGGATGTAGGGCATGCGCAGCCGGGCCACGGTCGGAAACATGTCCGCGTCGAGCAGGCCGCCGCCGATGTCGTTGATCATGTTGGCCCCGGCGGCTACGGCCTGCGCCGCCACCTCCGCCCGAAACGTATCGACGGACAGAAACACCGCGGGGAAGCGCCGGCGCAGCGCCTCGATGGCCGGCAGCACGCGTGCCAGCTCTTCGGCGGGGCTGATGTCTTCGGCGCCGGGGCGCGAGGAGTAGCCACCCACGTCGAGGATGGCGGCGCCGGCCTGCAGCATCTGCTCGGCGCGCCCGAGCAGCGCCGTTTCCGAGTCGAGGCGCGAGCCGCTGAAGAACGAATCGGGGGTGACGTTCAGGATGCCCATCACCTGCGGGCGGCTCAGATCGAGCACGGAGCCCCCCGGGCAGCGCAGCGTTTGTCGGCCCCGAAATAGCGTATCTTGCGCGGAAAGACCAGTCATGGGCGTTAGGGCTTAGGGCAGTAGATGTTAGGGCTTGACAAGTGGCAAGGGGCCGCGCACGGCGCCGGCGCCGCGTGAGTCAAGCCTGCAAAGAAAGTTCTAAGACCAAAGCCCTAATACCTCCGCTCTGTTTTAAAAATAGCTTTTTCACGTTGAACGACCAAACCCCGCGGCAGTACGACCAGGTGATTGAGCAGTGTCGGACGCTGTTTCTGGCTAAGACGCACGACTACGGCACGGCCTGGCGCATCCTGCGCCTGCCCAGCATCACCGACCAGCTTTACATCAAGGCGCAGCGCATTCGCTCCATTCAGGAAAAGGGCACGCAGCTGGTGCAGGACCCCATCGACGACGAGTTCGTGGCCATCATCAACTACTGCGTCATTGCCCTGATGCAGCTGCACCTGCCCCCGGACGCGCCCCTGGACCTGGACCCCGAAGCCGTGGCTGCTACCTACGACGAGGAAGTGGCCGAGAACCGCCGCCTGCTCTTCGCCAAAAACCACGATTACGGCGAGGCCTGGCGGCAGATGCGCGTGTCGAGCATCACCGACATCATCCTGATGAAGCTGCACCGCACCAAGCAGATCGAGGATTTGCACGGCCGCACCCTCGCCTCGGAGGGCGTGGAAGCCAACTACCGCGACATGCTCAACTACGCCGCGTTTGCGCTGATCCTGCGCGGGGCCGTTGAGCAGGAAGTAGGGTAGGGCGGGGTTGGGTTTATGGGTTGGATAGAACCCACCGAACGTCATGTCGAGCTTGTCGAGACATCTCGCGTGCTGATGCCCGATAGTATCTTCACCCTTGCCAGGTACGCGGATCGATAGCCTCCCAATTCGAATTCAGCTTAGCAATCAACCATTCCTTCTTCGCGCGGCTCCAGTTTTTGAGCTGCTTTTCACGAGCAATGGCTTGCGTGGCGTCCGGGCTGACTTCGCAGTATACCAGCAGATTGCACTGATAAAGGCCGGTAAACTTTCCGGCGTTTCCCAAACCTTGGCCATGCTCGTACAGTCGCCGTTCTAAGTCATTGGTCACGCCGATGTATAGCACGGTTCGGGCAGGATTGCTGAGGATATAGACGAAGTAGCTCATACAGGAAGATACTATCTGGCGTCAGCACGCGAGATGTCTCGACAAGCTCGACATGACGTTTTTGCTTACTACTGCCTACTGCGCACTGCTATTTCTCTTCCGCCCCAAACTTTCCGCGTTGCCCGGCCGTTTGCCAGCCGCTTACTTTGTAGATATGTCCACATCCGCTTCCGCTGCTGCCTCCACGGCCATGACGGCTGGCCGTCAGCCTTCGCATTTTGCGCGCACGTTCGTCCGGCTCTGCTGGTTTCTGCTGGGCGCCCTGTTTATTTTCTCGGGGCTGGTAAAGCTCAACGACCCCATCGGCACGGCTTACAAGCTGGAAGAGTACTTCGAGGTCTTCTCGCAGGACTTCGGCTCGTTCTTCATGGTCTTCCACGGCATGGCCCGCACGCTGAGCATCACGCTCAGCTCGCTGGAAGTGGTGCTGGGCGTGGCCCTGCTGCTGCGCTGGAACCTGCGCACCACGCTCTGGATGCTGTTTGTGCTGCTGGTGTTCTTCGCCTTTCTGACCTTCTACTCGGCCGCCTTCAACAAGGTCACCGACTGCGGCTGCTTCGGCGACTTCATCAAGCTCAAGCCCTGGCAGTCGTTTTTCAAGGATCTGTTCCTGCTGGGCCTGTGGGTGGTGGTGTTCTTCAACCAGCGCTACCTGCGGCGCGTGTTTGCCCGGGGCACGCTGGGCACCATGTACGTCACCTTTGCGCTGGCCGTGGCGGTGGGCATCGGGGTGTACGCCCTGGGCCACCTGCCGTACTTTGATTTCCTGCCTTACAAGGTCGGCAACGACATCGGCAAGCTGATGCAGCCCTCGGCTCCGCTGCGCTACAAGTACATCATGGAAAAGAACGGCGCCACGCAGGAATTCACGGAGTACCCGACGGATACGCTGTGGAAATTCAAGCAGATGGTGGCGCTCAACCCGGAAGACGGCCCCAAAATCACCGACTTCCGCGTGTGGGGAGCCGAGCAGGAAGAGCTGACCAAGGAAGTGCTGACGGGCAACAAGCTGCTGCTCATCATCCAGAACACCGACAAGGCCGACCGTGACCGGTTCCGGGAAATCAACCTGATGCTGGCCGGTGCCGATTCGTCGAAGAAGCAGATTACGCCCATGATCATCACCAGCAGCTCGCCCAACGAGTTCGACGTGTTCCGCCACGAGGTGAACCTGCCCGGCAAGTACTACTTCGCCGACGCGACGGTGCTCAAGTCGATGATCCGCTCCAACCCCGGCTTCCTGCTGCTGAAGGACGGCGTGGTGAAGGGCAAGTACCACTACCACGACATTCCCAGCCGCGCCAAGCTGGAAGAAGCGCTGTAGGAGAATTGTCGATTTTCCGTGAACGTCATTCCGAGCGAAGTCGAGGAATCCCGCGTGCTGATGGCAGATAGTAAAATGCTCGTTGAACGAGAAAAATGCTATTGGGAGTCAGCACGCGAGATTCCTCGACTTCGCTCGGAATGACGTTCTGATTTTTAGCTTTAGCTCCATGCTCCTCTTCGTCCTGCGGCGGCTGCTGCACGGTATCTTGATTCTGGCCGGCGTGGCCCTGACGGTGTTCGTGCTGTTTCAGGTGCTGCCCGGCGACCCGGTGGCCCTGCTGGCCGGCCAGCGCAGCGACGTGGCTACCCGCGCCGCCATTGCCGCCGACCTGGGCCTCGACCAGCCGGTGCCCGCGCAGCTGGCCGGCTACCTCAACGACGTCTCGCCCCTGGGCATTCATGCCCGCGACTCGGCCGGCGTGGCCCGTTACGGTGGCCTGACGCTGCTGCCGCTGGGTGGCCAGAAAGCCCTGGTGCTCAAGAAGCCCTACCTACGCCGCTCGTTCCAGTCGAACAAGGACGTGCTCGATATTCTGCTCGACCACTTCGACGGCACGCTGTGGCTGGCCCTGGCGGCCATGCTGCTGGCCTCGGTGCTGGGCATTGGGCTGGGCATCCTGGCGGCGCTGCGCGCCCACACCTGGCTGGACCGGGCGCTGCTGACGGTGTCGGTGCTGGGTATTTCGGTGCCCTCGTTTGTAGCCGCCATTCTTATTGCCATGACGTTTGGCTTCTACTGGAGCCACTGGACGGGGCTGAACCTGACCGGGCAGCTGTTCGAAACAGACCCGTTCACGGCCGAGTCGCACGTGGTGTGGCGCAACCTGCTGCTGCCGGCCCTGGCCCTGGGCGTGCGTCCCCTGGCCGTGATTGTGCAGCTCACACGCAGCTCCATGCTGGAGGTGATGTCGCAGGATTTTGTGCGCACGGCACGGGCCAAGGGCCTCTCCAAGGAGCGTACGGTGTGGCACCACGCCCTGCAGAACGCCCTGAACCCGGTGGTGACGGCCGTGTCGGGCTGGCTGGCCTCGCTCATGGCCGGCGCGTTTTTTATCGAGTACATCTTCAACTGGAAGGGCCTGGGCACCGTCACGCTGCGGGCCGTGGAAAACCTGGACTTTCCGGTGGTGATGGGCGCCACGCTCTTCGTCGCTTTTCTGTTCGTGGTCATCAACATCGCCGTGGACGTGCTCTACGCCGTGCTCGACCCACGGGTGAAGCTGGGCTAGAGCAGCTCCGGCAGTCATTTGTCTTCGGCTGTCATCCTGAGCCTGCGAAGGCCCTTATTGCCGGGGAACGAGTCGTTGGAGCCATTATCAACCCGAAGAAACAAGGTGCCTTTGGCTCAGGATGACAAACGACGGAAGAACCCTTCCCACCACAGCGCCCATGCCCGCCGAACCTGAACTGCCTACTACTTTCCGAATTCACCTCGTCGGGATGCCCGGCGCCGGCAAAACCACGCTGGGCCGGGCGCTGGCCACGCTTTACAGCCTGCCCTTTCGCGACCTGGACGACGAAATCGTGCGGCGCGCCGGCCGCAGTATTCCCGACATTTTCGCTCAGGACGGCGAGGAGTGCTTTCGGCAGCTGGAGGCTGACACCTTGCGGGCGGCAGTGGCTGCACACGAGCGGCTGGTGCTGGCCACCGGCGGGGGCACGCCCTGCTTTCACCAAAACATGGAGGTGCTCAATCAGACGGGTATCACGCTGTGGCTGGATGTGCCGGTGGAGGAGCTGCTGGCGCGCCTGCGGCACGCCGCGGCCACGCGCCCGCTGCTGGCCGCCCTGCCCGACCCGGCCGCCCTGGAGGCGCGGCTGCGCGAAACATTGGGCGCGCGGCAGCGGTTTTATCAGGCGGCTGCCCTGCGCTGCCCCGCCGAAGCGTGTAGCCCCGAAGCCGTGCAGCAGTTGCTGACACACTTTCGGGCGACGGGCTAAACCTTTGGTGTGGCACAGCGTTTGCGCGCTGGTGGCTACTTTTGCCCACTGAAACACACCCCTTACCTCGTATGGAACAAAAGGCTGCTCCGGCGTCGGGCCAACTCCACAAGCCCAAGCACAAAGGTTCGGCGCAATTGTTTGACAACCCTGTGCTGGAGCGTATGACGCACACGCACATTGCCGCGCCGCTTACCATTTTCTTCACCGTGGCGGCTCTCAGCCTCTACTACAGCCTCAGCCGGGGCCTGCTCACGGGCCTGGCGGCGTTTGGGCTGTTTCTGACCGGCTGGTTTGCCTTCACGCTGGCGGAGTACCTGATGCACCGCTACGTGTACCACATGGATACGAACACGCCTCGCAAGGCCAAGTTTCAGTACACCATGCACGGCGTGCACCACGAGTACCCCAAGGACAAAACCCGCCTGGCCATGCCGCCCATCCTGACGGTGTTCGTGGCCTCGCTGCTGTTCTTCATCTTCCACTTCACGCTCGGCAACGCCGGCTTCGGGGTGCTGGCCGGGTTCGTGTTCGGCTACGCGCTGTACCTGTTTGTGCACTACGCTATTCACGTGTACAACCCCCCGAAAAACTTCCTCAAGTTCTGGTGGCACCACCACGCCCAGCACCATTACCGGCAAGACGAAGTGGCCTTTGGCGTGTCGACGACGCTGTGGGACCACATCGTGGGCACCATGCCGGATAAGAAGTAGCTGTTTCGGCTTTTGCTCTTCGCTTAAAGGCGGCTCCTCCCGGGGCCGCCTTTTTTATTTTCATTATCAAATTGAATTGTTCGAAGTTATTTGTATTAATGCATTGATATTCAAAGATGAAAAGAACACCTCCTTTGCTTTACTGCTTACCTTTGTACCTCTGATTTTACGTCCGGCCCCCGCAAGGCCGGGTAGTTAAGCCTTTTGCTTTCTACAAAACCTCCACCGTATGTTGCAAACCTACTTGCGCAAAACGCTTTGGTTGGGTCTATGCCTGAGTGCGCTGTCTACCCAAGCGCAGTACCTGTTCAAGAGCGCGCCCGACGCCAGCGTGGGCTCCAACGGCCTCGGGCCGTACACGCAGAACTTCGATGCGCTGGCCGGCACCAACCGGGTGTTCACCAGCAACAGTACATTGAAGGCCGTGTACGCCAAGTACACGCTGAACGGTGTTTCCGGCGAGTTTGAATCGGGCGCCCGTGGAACCGGTGCGGTTACCTTACGGCCCGACGACGGCTCGCAGGGCTATTCGCGCGACGTCAACGGCAACCCCAACGGCGCCGACTGGTACCATTTCGGCGAATCCGGTGCCACCGACCGGGCCTTCGGCGGCATCGCGGCTACCAATACGGCGCCGGGCGTTGGCTACATCGGTATCCGGCTCAAGAACACTTCTGGGGTGGTTATCAAGAACCTGGAGATTGAGTACGCCATGGAGCAGTGGTACAACTCCAGCCAAACCCAGGCTGCCAACGTGGCGGTGGCGTACCAGCGCAGTACGGCTACGGCGGGCATTACGTCGCTGACCAGCGGTACCTGGACGGCCATTTCGGCGCTGAACGTGGCGGCTCCCTCCACCTCCACCGCCATTGCCCCGCGCGACGGCAACGCCGACACCAACCGCCGCGTGATGCGCACGACCCTGATGGGGCTGAACATTGCCAACAACGAGGAAATTATGATCCGTTGGTCGTACACGTTCAACTCGACCACCAACGGCAACGGCCTGAGCATCGACGACGTGGTCATCACGCCCCAGACCAACATCTACTACTCCAAAAATACCGCTAACTCCAACCTCGACAGTCGAAACAGTTGGGGGCTGAGTGCGGACGGCTCCGGCACTGTCCCACCCAACTTCACGACCGACAACACGGTGTACTACGTGCGCGGCACCAGCAACGCGGACCGCATCAACGGCACCTGGACGGTATCGGGCGCCAACTCCAAAATCATCGTGGGCACGCCGACGGAAGCCGCCACGCTGTACGTAGGCCCCAACGACCAGATTGCGGGCAAGGTGGACATTAACCCGACTTCGACCCTGCAGATCCAGCAGGCCAACACCAACCTGACGCTAGGTGCGGTGAGCAGTGCCAGCACGGTGGAGTACATCTTCCCGAGCAATGCCACCACCCAGCGCGTGCAGGGCGGTTCGTACGGCGCGCTTAAGCTGACGGGAGCCGGCAACCGCACCCTGGCCAGCTCCGCGCTGATCAATAGCTGGATGAGCTTTGACGTGCCGACCAACTCCTTCGCCAGCCTGTCTCTGGGCAACAACGACCTGACGCTGATTAAGGGCGCGGGCTTCAGCGGCCTGGGTGACCAGAATACCCTGATCGTGACCAATGGTACGGGTGCCCTGCGCCAAACGGTGACCAACAATGGCAGCAACATGCTGTTTCCGGTGGCCAGCACGGCCGCGGCCACGGCGTATACGCCCGTCACGCTCAGCCAGCCTTCGTCGGCCAGCCAATCGGAAGATACCTACAGCGTACGCGTCAGCGAAGGCGTGTACCACACCTACGACAGCAACGAAGTAGGCCAGGGGCGGGCCCTGACCAGCGACGCGGTAAATAAAACCTGGCTGGTGAGCGAGGAAGTGCCCGGCAACTCCAACGTGACCATGCAGCTGTACTGGAGCACTGCTCATCAGACCAGCACGTTCACCTCCAGCCGCGCCTTCATCGACCACTACACCGGTGGCCGCTGGGAAGGCGTCAGCGCCTTCTCCGGGGCAGCTCCCGCGGGCGCCGGCTTGCAGTCGGTGGGCCGGGCCGGCATCACCAGCTTCTCGCCGTTCGGGGTATCGACCAGCCAGGGGCAAGTACTGCCGGTGGCGCTGCTGAGCTTCACCGCCAAGCGCACGGGCGACGCCGTAACGTGCCGCTGGGCCACGGCGCAGGAGCAAAACAATGACCGCTTCGAAGTAGAACGCAGCCTCGATGGCCGCACCTTCGAGGGCATCGGCCGGGTGCGGGGCGTGGGCACTTCCAGCCAGCGCCACGACTACCAGTTTGAGGACGTGCGGCCCGTGGCCCAGCGCGCCTACTACCGCCTGCGCCAGGTGGATCTGGACGGCACGGCTACCGTGTCGGGCATTGCGGTGGTGGAAGGCTGCGCCAAGTGCGCGCCGGCCGGTAGCGTAGCCGTGGTGCCGAACCCCGGCACCGGCCGCTTTGAGCTGTGGAGCGGTGCCGCCGAAGGCACGGAGCTGGACGTGGTGGTGCACGCCGCTACCGGGGCGCAGGTGCTGCGTCAGCGGACGGTGGTGGGCGCGCAGCGTCCGGTGCTGAACCTGGACGCGCAGCCCGCGGGCATTTACTTGGTGCGCGTTACGTCGGCCACGGGCTCGAGCACGGTGCGCGTAGTGAAGCAGTAACCGCTGCCTAGTATGCATGAAAAAGGCCCGGCTGCATAAGCCGGGCCTTTTTTCGTGGGTATCGTCGCTGAGCTAGCCGCGGCGGAAAAAGCGGCCAAACAGCCAGAACAGCAGAATCAGCACGACGACTACCCCGATGATGCCGGTGTAGGCGCCAGCCTTGAAAATATCGCCGATGGCTTCGCAGCCGGTCAGGGGCAGCAGTAGCGCGCACAGCAGCAGCGGCAGCAGGGGAAGGGAGCGTTTCATGTCAGTAGGGGAAGGAAGTGCAAGGATGAGGCCGGCTTGCGGGCCAGCCATTTGAATTCAAATACTGTGGCATCTGCCAAAAGGTTGGGGCCAGGCTCAGCCCCAGATAAGTACAATGGTGCCGGCCACGATGAGGGTCGCGCCGAGGCCGGCTTGCCAGGTCAGCTTTTCGCCCAGAAACACCACCGCCAGCACAATGGCCAGGGCCACGCTAAGCTTGTCGACGGGCGCTACCTGCGACACTTTGCCCAGCTGCAGCGCCCGGAAATAGCACAACCACGACAAACCCGTGGCCAGCCCCGACAGCGCCAGGAACAGCAGGTTGGTGCGCGACAACGTGGCCACGGCCCCGATGCCCCCGCGGAAATACACAATGGCCCAGGCCAGCACCAGGATAACCGAGGTGCGCACGGCCGTGGCCAGGTTGGAGTCGACGCCCTTGATGCCGACTTTGGCCAGCACGGCGGTAAGCGCCGCAAAGACGGCGGAAAGAAGCGCGTAGGCCCACCACATAGCGAGGAGGAAACAGCGGGTTATTGCGTGGGGCGCCACACCATGCCGAAGCCGGCGCCGCCGGGCACCCAGGTGGGCGTAAACGTGGTGCCGTTGAGGATGCGCGGCTTGCGGCCCCAACGGTTGCGGTGGGTGAGGTAACCCACGTGCGCCGCCAGAATGCCGAAGCCCGCGCCGGCCACCACGTCCGATTGCCAGTGCTTGGTGTTGATCATGCGCAGGGCACCCACGCCGGTGGCAATGGTGTAGGCCCCAATGCCGTACCACTGGCTTTTGTCGCGGAACTCGGTGTGCACGATGCTGGCGGCCAGAAACGCCTGCGCCGTGTGGCCCGAGGGAAACGAGAGGTTATCGGAGCCATCGGGCCGCGTTTCGCGCGTTAGGTTCTTGACGGCAAATACCGTCGCGAGCATAAACAGCTCCGACTTGCCAATGACCAGCAGGGTGTTGAGCCGGTCGTCGCGCGACTCCACGCCCGACAGCGCCACCAGGCCCAGCTCGGCGTATGGCGCGAAGATGAGGTAGTTGTCGAGTGAGGTGCGGTAAGTCGGAAACGCCCGGTGGATGTCGCGGTTGGCCTGCTGGTTGGTGTAAAAACCGCCGCCGTTGAACGTGTACGCGCCGTAGCCGATGAGCACGGCCGGAATGGCTACGGCCTTCACCAGCTTGCCGCGGTACCAGGGCTGCTTGACCACGAGCGGCACACCGGTGGGGTTTTCAAATTTATGCGTGGTATCGGGCGGCAGCGTGACGGTGGGCATTACCTGGGCCGTAGCCGGTGCCAGCGCCGCCGTGGCTACGGCGACGCACAGCAGGAAGCGGCAAAGCAAGAATTTCATTGCCAGTTAAGCGGAGAGGAAGTGGAGTAAAGCATCCGGCGGATGACCCGGCTAATCAACCGGGTAAGGGCCGTGTACGAAGGGATTCTGAAGCAATTCTGTGCAAACCCGGCCATAGGCGGAAACCATCCGTTCCAGCCGCCAGTGCGCATCGTTCACCTGCCTCCGCATCCTGTAGCACGGACCAATAGAAGCCGCTTCCAGCCTTAGCTTCCGCCGCTTACTCCTTAGTTGCGCGTCCTGCTGACGCTATAACCGCGTCCTGCGCGGCAGCTCTGCCATCAGCAGTAAAACTGTTTTTCTCCCCTCCGGCATCCTCCCTGCCTCATCTAACACTATCAGGCCGGCTGTGCGAGCCGCACGCGGTACACCTGCGCCCAAGCGTAGCTTACAAACCGGCACGAGTAAGTGCTCCTGCCGAAGTGGTGATGGGCAAGCAAACTAAGCGGCCTCCGGCTCCGGAACCGGCGGCGTCGTGCGCAGCAGCAGAAAGCCGCCGACGCCCGCCAGCAGCGAGGCCAGCAGGATGGCTAGTTTGGCTACGGCTTCAGCCGGGGAGTGCACCCCAAAGGCCAGCAGCGTAACGAATAGCGACATGGTAAAGCCAATGCCGCCGAGCAGGCCGGCGCCCCATAGGTGCCGCCACGTCACGCCGGCGGGCAGCGTGGCCCACCCCAGGCGCACCGTCAGCCACGACAGCAGCCCGATGCCCAGCGGCTTGCCCACCACCAGCCCCGCCAGGATGCCCAGGCCCAGGGGCGACACCAGTTGCTGTATGGCCGAGGCGTCGATGGTCAGGCTGGTGTTGGCAAAAGCAAACAAGGGCACGATGCCAAACGCCACCACCGCGTGCAGGCGCTGCTCCAGCTTCTGCGCGGGCGAACTGATGCTTTCCGCCAGTTCTTCCAGCTCCTCGCTGATGGTGCGCGGGTCGGCGTCGCGGCTGTGGGCTTCGTCGCCAAGCAGGTGCAGGCGCTCCTCCAGCAGGCGCAGCAGCGCGGGCCGTTCCTGCCCGATGCGCGCGGGAATGGCCATGGCCAGCAGCACCCCGGCCAGCGTAGCGTGCACCCCCGATTCCAGCGTGGCGTACCACAGCCCGAGGCCCAGCAGCAGGTACAGGCCCAGGCTGCGCACGCCTAGGGCATTGAGGCTCAGCAGCGCTGCCCAGATTCCCAGGGCCCAGTACAGCCACGTCAGGTGCAGCTCGCGGGTGTAAAAGCCGGCAATGACTACCACCGCGCCCAGGTCGTCGACGATGGCCAGCGCCGTGAGGAACACCTTCAGCCCCAGCGGCACGCGCGGGCCGAGCAGCTGCAGCGCGGCCAGCGCAAAGGCAATGTCGGTGGCCATGGGAATGCCCCAGCCATCGGCCGTAGCGGTGCCGCGGTTGAAGACGGCATAGAGCAGCGCCGGCACCACCATGCCGCCCACCGCACCGGCCACTGGCAGCGCGGCCTGCCGCAGGGAGGACAGCTCCCCGTCGAGCACTTCGCGCTTGATTTCCAGCCCCACGATGAGGAAGAACACGGCCATCAGCCCGTCGTTGATCCAGTGCAGCAGGCTTTTATCGAGTACCAAGCTGCCCAGAGCCACGCGCAGGTGCTCATCCCAGATGGCAGGGAAGTACTGTGCCGGCCCCCACGAGGTATTGGCCAGCAACAGAGCCAGCGCGGCACTAAAGAGCAGCACGATGCTGCCGGAGGCTTCCCGGCGAAAGAATTCGGCAAAGGGCCGCACCAGCGGCCGGACTAGATTGGCAACAGCCATAGCAATGAGGCAAGAGGGGCCATTTGCGGCGCCTACAACTTACGGCTGAAATGCCATTTTCGCCGGGCAGGAGGCCATTCGGGCCGGGGCTGGGCGCACCAGCCAGCCCTTGCCAGGCGAAAATGGGGCCTGCTCCGGCCGGTTGCGCGCCTAATAGGCCGAAGGCAGTTAGCCTACCCATTGCCCGATAAGATCGGGGCGAAATAGGATTGCTATTTATCTTTATCCTGCAGAGAGCTTGCGCCTTGGGTGCGGGCCGGCCGCCTGCCCAACTTATACCGCAAGCGTATTCAGTCTACTTATCAGCAATCGGAACCAGGGAATGCGTGGGCTAATGGAAAACGACGATATGAATTTCGCTGCGATACAAGCCGAGAATGAACGTTTACAGCAACTGGTAGCCCGGCAGCAAGCGGAGATTGAGGCGCTCAAAGCCCAAGCCTGCCAGCGGATTCCCGCCATCGAACTGGCCCTGCCCGGGCTGGAGCACCTGAGCCCGACCCTGCAGATACTGGAAAACGTGTTTCCGTCGGTGATGCTATCCGACGCGCAAGGCCATATTGTTTGGCTAAACGAGGGCTTCACCCGGCTTTGCGGCTGCACGCTGGCCGATGTGGCGGGCCGGCTTCTGCCGGATGCCCTACCGCATTACTGGCCCGACGAGGCCACCGCCGCGCATATCTGGCAGTGCCGTGCCCAGGGCCTGCCGTACTCTTTCGAGGGGCCTAACCCGCACCTGCCGAGCCCGGTGCGCTGGATGCGGGTGAAAGCGCAGCCCATTTGGAATGCGCAGTATCAGTCCCTGCTCTACGTCAGCCTGGTGGAGGACATTACGGCGCAGCGCCTCGCCCAGCAGGCCCTGCTCGAAAACGAGCAGCGCTTCCGGAAGCTGATCGAGAAGGCGCCGGGCGCGCTCTACGAATGGCGCGAAAACTACGACGGCACGTATTACGTGACCTACGCCAGCCCAAAATTTCAGGAGCTGTTCGGCATCGGCCCCGACGAGCTGTTCCTCATTCCCAGCTTCATCCACCCCGACGACTGGAAGGCGTGGCGCCGGTCGGTGGAAGTATCCAATCAGCAACGGACCCCCTGGGAATTTGAAGGCCGGCTGGTGGTGCCGGGCCAGCCGCTGCGCTGGTGGCGCGGTTACGCCTTGGTGTCGGACCAAGACGAGCAAGGCCTGGTGTACCGGGGCATTATGCACGACAGCACCGCGGCCGTGGCAGCGCAGGAGTTGGTGCAAGCCAGCAACCAGCGCTGGCGCGCCGCCATGGAAGGCGTCGGCAACCATACCTGGGAATACAATGTGCGCACCCGGCAACTATCCATTTCCCAGAAGTACCGCGAACTGCTGGGGTACAACCCCGACGCGCAGCCTACGCTCCTGCCGCAGCTGTCCAACGTTCGTCCAGAAGACGAAGACGCATCCCAGCGCGCTTTTGAGGCCTATTTCCGCGGAGAAGCCAGCATGTACTCGACCACCTACCAGCTGGTCGATGCCTTGGGAGAAGTCCATTGGATACTGGTGCGCGGGCTGATTACGGAGCGCGACGAGTACGGCGTGCCCCTGATGCTGACGGGTAGCTACACCGATGTCACCGAAATCACCCAGGCCAACCGGGCCCGCGAAGCGTCGACGCTGCGGCTGGCCAGCACCATTGCCAGCTTGCAGGGTGCGGTGCTGCTGGAAGACGAGCACCAGAAGATTATCCTGGCCAACGCGGCTTTCTGCCGGCTGTTCCAGCTTCCCATTTCCCCCGAGGCCTTGGTCGGGGCCGATTGCCGGGAACTGGCGCAGGAGGCCAGCACCGCTTTCCGCGACGAAGAACTGTTTTTGCGGCGCGTCAACGACATCCGCGAGCAGCGCCTGACGGTGCAGGAAGAAATCATGACGCTCAAGGATGGTCGCGTGCTCAAGCGCGACGCCACCCCCATCTACGCCCACGACGAATACATCGGCTTCCTGTGGAAGTACGAGGACATCACCGTGCGGGCCACCGAGGAAGAGGCGCTGCGGCGGCGGGAGGAGAAGTACCGGGGCATTCTGGAGAACCTGCGGCTGGGTCTGGTCGAAATCAGCGTCGATCAGCGCATTGTCTTTGTCAACCAGAGCTACTGCGACATCTCCGGCTACCGCCTCGAAGAGTTGCTGAACGCGCCCATGACCAAAATCAGGCCGGCTGAAGGCAGCGGGCATATTCCGCAGCAAAAGCGCGCGCTGCGGGCGGCCGGCCTGGCCGATACCTACGAAGTGCCCATCATGACCAAAGCGGACGAAATAAAGTGGCTGCTGGTGAGCGGCGCCCCGCTCTACAACGACGAAAAGCAGTACATCGGCTCCATTGCGGCCCACCTCGACATCACGCACCAGAAGCAGCTGGAAAGCAGCCTGCGCGAGGCCAAGAAGCAGGCCGAAGAGTCGGCGCAGGCCAAGGAGCTGTTTCTGGCCAACATGAGCCACGAGATTCGCACGCCCATGAATGCCATTCTGGGTATGAGCCAGCTGCTGGCCAAAACCAGCCTGTCGGCCCCGCAGAGCGAGTACCTGCACGCCATCACCACCTCGGCCGAAAACCTGCTCGTCATCATCAACGACGTGCTGGACCAGGCCAAAATCGAGGCGGGCAAGATGAGCATTGAGCACGTGGGCTTCGATGTGGGCCAGGTGTGCCGGCAGGTGGAGCAAACGCTGCAGTACAAAGCCGAAGACAAGGGCCTCAGCCTGCACGTGCACGTCAGCCCGGCCATTCCGCCGGTGCTGCTCGGCGACCCGCACCGCCTCACGCAGGTGCTGCTGAACCTGGCCGGCAACGCCCTGAAGTTCACGGAGCAGGGCGCCGTCCGTATTTCCTGCGAGGTGCTGGAGCACGTGGGGCCCGAGCTGGTGGTCGAGTTTCGCATCCGCGATACGGGCGTCGGTATTGCGCCCGAGTACCTGGAAAATCTGTTTCAGAACTTCAGCCAGCAGGATGCGTCTGTGTCGCGCAAATTCGGCGGTACGGGCTTGGGGCTGAGCATTTCCCGGAAGCTGGTGCAGCTAATGGGCGGGCAGCTGCGGCTCGAAAGCGAGCCGGGCCAGGGCACTACCAGCATGTTTTCCCTGCGCCTGCCGGTGGGCACGGCCGCGGATATGCCCCGCCCCGAGCTGGCGCCAAACCCGACGGTGCTGCGCCAGGCCCTGCGCGGCCGGCGCGTGCTGCTGGTAGAAGACAACGAGTACAACCGCTTGCTGGCCAAAACCTTTCTGGAGCAGGCTTATATGCACGTACGGGAAGCCGAAAATGGCGCCGTGGCCGTGGCCGCCGTACAGGAGCAGCAGTTCGACCTGATTCTGATGGATGTGCAGATGCCCGTGATGAACGGCCTGGAAGCAACCCGGCAGCTGCGCGAGCAAGGCGTGTGCATCCCCATCATCGGCCTGACGGCCAACGCCATCAAAGGCGACAACGAGAAGTGCCTGGCCGCGGGCATGGACGATTACCTCTCCAAGCCCTTTCTGGAAAACCAGTTGCTGACCATGCTGCACGCGTGGCTGCCGGCTCCCGCCGACGCGCCGGCGCCGCCACTTTACCAGCTTACCCAGCTGCGGGAAATAGCCAATCAGGATGAACAGTTCGTCACCCGCATGGTCAGCATGTTTCTCAAGAGCGGTGCCGACATCCTGACGCGCCTGCGCACGGCTATGGAGCGCGGCGACCTGGACGCGCTGAAAGAAGTAGCGCACGAAATCCGGCCCAGTGCATCACACATGCACATGCAGCAGTTGGTGCCCTTGCTGCTGCAAGTAGAAAAATGGCCGGGCGCCTTTTACCGTCCTACCCTGGAGCCCCTCGTTGAGGAAATAGCCCTCCTATTGCAGCAGACTCTGCAGCAAATGAGCCAGTACCTGGAAAACCGCCGGGCCTGATCCGCCCCTCACGCCCGATTACTCCGGGTTCACCCAGCGCCCGCCGGCCGTTGATGCTGAACATCTGAGGGTGAGGGGAGTAGTAGGGTGGGGTGGCTGCGGCCGCTACGGTGCCGGCACGGCAGGCTGTTTTGCCTACTGCCCGGAATGTTGTCAGTGTCGCCGCAACACCCAGCCGTTCCGAACGGCTTACTCTTCGCCACCTGATAGGCGTTGTGCAAGAACTCCATGGCGCACGGCTTCCATCCGGTAGCCTATCTTTGATTAACCTTTGGCCGAGAATGGCTTTACCAAGTGGAAGACAGCCGCTTAACGCTACTGGGCGCCACCAGCGCAGTGCAGGTTTGGCATGACAATGAAGCTCAGTGGTTGTACGTCCAGTGGCGCGGCAGCTTCGAGGAGCATTCCGCGAGCGAAGGGTGGGCACTGCTGCTACAGGCGCTGCAGCAGCGGCCCTGCGCCAAGCTGCTCAACGACGCCCGGTACGCAGCCACTGGCTGGGCCGGCCGGGAACAATGGGTCGGCGAAACGCTCTTTCTCAAGCTGGCCGAGGCCGGCGTACGCTACATGGCGTGCATATACCCGGCAGCCTTAGCGGCCCGCTTTTCCCTGGATACAACGCTGAATTCTGCTTCCCAGCCCTTTGTGGCTGCTTTTGAAGACCTAGCAACAGCCTGCTCCTGGCTGCAACAACGCTAGCTGATACTCGCTAACCCAAGGACTTCTCCAAAAAGCCACCCCTAGCAGCCGGAAGCCCAGATGTAAAGGACTTGCTTTATGCTTGTTAGCACTCCAAAGCATCTCGCTGTTCCAACCCTTAGGGCTGAAAACAAAAATACCCGCCGGTTAAGGCAGGTATTTCGTTGTGGCGCTCCCTCCTGGGCTCGAACCAGGGACCCTCTGATTAACAGTCAGATGCTCTAACCGACTGAGCTAAGGAAGCGGTTATGGCGGCGTTTGATTGCCGTTGCGGGTGCAATATTAGGCAGTAGGATCAGTTTGCACAACCCTTGCTACATATTTTTTTTGTAAAAAATGTTTAGTTGGTGATGTACAGCAGGTTGCCGTTGAGCGAAGTGCTGTACCGACGCAGCGGTAGACGGGCAGGACCGCTGGTAACCTGCCCCGTCAGATCAAAACGGGAGGTGCAGCAGGTGTCCACCAGGAAGAAGCTGGACGGGTCCACGCTCACCTTGGCGCAGGCATCATAGGGCTGGTAGGGGCAGTTGCGCTCAAAGGCCAAGTACTCCTGTGCATTCTGCCGAATCAGGACAATGCCGCGGGCACCCGCGTTCAGGTAAATATAGCCCCGGTCGAAGCGGAGGGGGGCGGCTTGCTGGGTGCTCAGGTTCACTACCTCATTGACCACGGCCGTGGGAATGGCGGGCTGCACATTGGAGCCCGAAGAACCGCAGCTTTCTAGCCCCAACAGAGCGGCGCTGACAACGGCTATAAACCAAATACGGCGGGAGGAGGTGTTCATGTGACTGGTAACGCCCAAAGACTGCGTTTATGTTCGCCGACAGGCTGTGTTCAGCAAGAATAGCCGCTACGGCCTACGGTAGCCCGAAGTAAATGCTGACCAGCTTGCGGTGGCACACGTCTGGGAGCTGGGTGCCGGGCATGTTGGGTTGGCAGGGAAGCTCGACACCAAACCAGCAAAAAGCCGGTACCGAAAACTATCGGTACCGGCTCCGGGGGCTTAATGTATGCCTTCGAACTGCCGCAGGAAGCGCAGGTCGTTCTGGGTGAACAGGCGCAGGTCCTTGATCTGGTACTTGAGCATGGTGGGGCGCTCCAGGCCCATGCCGAAGGCAAAGCCGGAGTAGCGCTCCGGGTCGATGCCGCAGTTGCGCAGCACGTTCGGGTCGACCATGCCAGCGCCCATGATTTCCACCCAGCCGGTGTACTTGCAAATGTTGCAGCCGGCGCCTTTGCAAATCAGGCAGGAAATATCGATTTCGGTGCTCGGCTCGGTAAAGGGGAAGTACGACGGGCGCATGCGCATCTTCACATCGGCCCCGTAGAACTCCTGGGCGAAGTAGTAGATGGTTTGCTTCAGGTCGGCGAAGCTCACGTTTTCGTCGATGTACAGGCCCTCGATCTGGTGAAACACCATGTGGGCGCGGGCCGAAATGGCCTCGTTGCGGTACACGCGGCCCGGCATGATCGAGCGAATGGGCGGCTTCTGGCTTTGCATCAGGCGCACCTGTACCGTGCTGGTGTGGGTGCGCAGCAGGCGGTTCTGCTCTTCCTCGCCGGCGGGCGGCAGGAAGAAGGTATCCTGCATTTCGCGGGCCGGGTGGTTCTCGGGGAAGTTCAGGGCCGAGAAGTTGTGCCAGTCGTCCTCGATTTCGGGGCCCTCGGCCACGTTGAAGCCGATGCGCGAGAAGATGCGCACGATTTCGTCGCGGGTCAGGCTCAGCGGGTGGCGCGTGCCCAGGGCGCCGGGCACCGCGGGCAGGGTGTAGTCATAGCCCGGGTCGGCGGGTTGGCTGGCGGCTTCTTCTTCGAGCTGCTGGCGGCGCTGGTCAAACTTGTCCTGCGCCAGCTGCTTCAGGGCGTTGAGTTGCTGGCCCACGGCGCGGCGGTCTTCGGCCGGCACGCTCTTGAGTTGATCGAAAAGGTCGGCAATGCGGCCCTTTCGGCCGGTGTAGGCAATGCGAAACTGATCGAGCCCGACCGCCGTGCTGACGTCGTAGGCCTCGATTTCCTGCTGAAGCTGTTGGATCGTGTCCTGCATAAGTAACTGCAAAGATAAACGGCCGTGGGGCACGGGCGCGGTCGGGACAAATACGTAATGAGGGGCAGCCGGCCCGCGCCGTTTGGCTGAACCGGCCACGCTTACGTATGAAGCAAAAGTACACCCGGTTAGGTACCCGCCGATGCGTTTTTCGCCCCCCCCTGCTGATTGTGTCCCCGTGCCCGGCCCAGTCCCGGCAAAGCCCGCCGCTGGGGCCGCCGTCACTCCCAGGTACAGCGTCAACCAGGCGCACCGTTCGATACCCTTCCGTTCGGCTACCCCTTAGCCGTGCCCGGCTTTGCCGCCGTCAGGTTCTCCGTTTCACTCACTTCCGCAGTTGCTATGATTCGCCGCCTACTACCGCTGTTTCTGCTCACCCTGGTGCTGGCCCTGGCCGATGCTGCCAGCGCCGAGGCCCAAACCAAGTCGCGCAGCGGGCGCGGCTACCGGGCCCGCCACCAGCCCGCCTCCTCCGACGACGTGAAGCTGGCGCCGGGCATGCGCCTGGGCCGCCCGCTGGCCCTCACCACCGACTACATGGGCCGTCCCATCAAGCCCAAAGCCAAACTGACTTCCACGCCGGTAAAACCCAAAACTGTCGCCGCTACGTCGATGTCGGCGCGGGGTACTACCTCGTCGGGCGGCCAGGCTAAAGCCAAGACTAAGACCAAGTTCAAGAAAATCCGCCGCCGCTGAAACTGTTTCCAACGGCGGGCGGTTGGGCAGGAGCTTGGCGCAAAATGGGAGGAAAAATGCTGATCGGCAGGGCCTTTTATGCGTAAACAAGTACTGACTATTCTTCCACCTCCGCTTTAAGATTCAGACCACATGAAACGGTTGGCATTACTCGGGTTGGTATTGGGCCTGATGACGTTCCAGGCGCAAGCCCAGCAAAAAAATACTACCAAAAAGAGCAGCGACGGTTGGGGCGACAGCGGCTGGGATACTCCCGCACCCAAAAAAGCTACTAAAGCCGCCGCGCCGGCCAAAGCCGCTACCGCCAAGTCGCAGGCTGAAGCAAGCCCTGCCCCCACTGAGCAGCCCGCGGCCACGCCGCAAGATGCGGCTGCCCAAAGCCAGGGTGGGCAGGCTTCCGGGGTCGGCAGCGCCGGGGCCGGTGGTTTCGGCGGCGGCTCCGATGGGGCTGCCGGCGGTGGCTCGTCGTCTTCGTCCATTCAGGGCATGAGCGTGGCGCCGGGTTCGGCTCTGCGCCCCATGGGTCGCACCCGCTTCGACTACCGCGGCCGTCCCATTGAGCAGAAGCCTTCGATGCGTCCGCGCACGCAGCGCAACTAAGCACCCTAGCACATTCCCCAAGCAAAAAGCCCGGAGCGCATCGCGCGCTCCGGGCTTTTTGCTTACGCCTTTATGGCCGCTAGGCGGTGGCTTCTTCCTCTTCCACCGGGGCTTCGGTGGCCTGCTCGGCGCGGGCCTGGTAGCGCAGGGTGGAGCAGTTGTCGGGGCGCAGGTACTCCTGGGCGGCGCGCAGCACGTCGGCGGGCTGCACGGCCTGCACGCGGGCACTTTCCTCGTTCACAAAGTTGGCGTCGCCCATCAGCTTGGCGTAGGCCAGGTTCATGGCGCGGTTCAGCAACTCTACTTCGCTGAACACGATGCTGGCTTCGGCCTGGTTTTTTACCTTCTCCAGCTCCTCGGCGTCGATGGGCTGCTGGCACAGCTCGTCCACCACGGCCTGCACGGCCGCGTCGGCGTCGGCCAGGCTCACGCCTTGGTTGAGCTTGCCGCTGACCACCATCAGGCCCGGCTCCAACGACCCCATCACGGAAGCCGAAATAGAGTTGAACAGAGCCTGCTCCTTCACCAAGCGCTGGTACAGGCGGCTGGATTTGCCGCGGCCCAGCACGTCGGAAAGCAAATCCGCCGCGTAGTAATCGGCCTCGGTACGGCCGGGCATGTGGTACACCTTGTAGAGGGCGCTCAGCGGCACGTCGGCTTCTACCTCCAGCAAGCGGGCTTCGGTCTGGCGCGGCTCGCGGGGCAGCTGCCGCTCGTAGCGCGTGCCGGTCGGGATGGGCCCGAACCACTTCTCGGCCAGCTGCTGGGCTTCGGCCAGGCTCACGGCGCCGGCCACCACCAGAATAGCGTTGGACGGGGAGTAGTGCTTGGCGAAAAAGTCGCGCACCTGCTGCATGGTGGCGTTTTCGATGTGGCTAATTTCTTTGCCGATGGTGGCCCACTGGTAGGGGTGGTGCTGGTAGGCGAGGGGGCGCAGCTTCAGCCACACGTCGCCGTAGGGCTGGTTGAGGTAGGTCTGCTTGAATTCCTCCACCACCACTTTGCGCTGCACTTCCAGCCCGTTTTCGCTGAAAGCCAGGCTCAGCATGCGGTCCGACTCCAGCCAGAACGCGGTTTCGATGTTCTGGGCGGGCAGGGTGAGGTAATAGTTGGTGATATCGGGCGAGGTGAAGGCGTTGTTTTCGCCGCCCACGCGCTGCAGCGGCTCGTCGTAGCTCGGGATGTTGACGGAGCCCGAAAACATCAGGTGCTCAAACAAGTGCGCAAAGCCGGTATGGCCCGGGTCCTCGTCGCGCGAGCCGACGTTGTAGAGCACGTTGAGCACCGCCATGGGCTGGGTGAAGTCTTCGTGCACGATGCAGCGCAGGCCGTTGGCAAGCGAAAATTCCTGGAAGTTGATCATGAGGCAATAGGGAAGTAGTCAGGGCGCTAAAACGTAGTAACCTACGAAAACGGCGCCGGGTTCGGCGGAGGATTATCGATGAGCAATTATCAATAAGCAACGAACAGCTCGCGCAACCCAATCAGGGGCCAAGGAAGCGTAGCCTCATTGTCTATAGGTGAGGGCATCAGAAGCGGCCGCGCACGCCCAGCTGCCACACCCGGGCCACGGGGTACACGCTGGCGTCTTGGCCGGCGGCTATCGGCGAGGCCCCGCCGCTGCTTACGTTGGGGTCGAAGCCGCGGTAGGGGCCCGTCACCAGCAGGTTCTGGCCGCCAATCCACACGCCCAGCTGCCGCGCGGCCGTGTTCACCACGTCGTAGCCCAGGGTAAGCTGGGTCAGGCGCAGGTGGTTGCCGCTGGCCAGGTCGCGGTCGGTGGGCGGGCGGGTGCTGCCGAAGTTGCCGGGGTAGTTGTAGCTGGAGGGCGCCGGCGTGTCGGTGTTGGTGCGCGTCGGCGTCCAGTAGTGCAGGGCCTGCTGCGAGGCGTTGGTGTAGCCGTTCGGTAAGTCCAGAGCCTGCAGCGTGGCGTTGAAGATCTGGTAGCCAAACAGGCCGTCGACCTGTGCGGTCAGCTCGAAAGGCCCGCGGCGCAACTGCTGCGTGAAGCTGAGCGCGTAGCGGGGCAGGCCGGTACCCTGGTAATAAGCGTCGCTATAGTTGCGCTGGCCGTCGTTGTTCACGTCGCGGTAGCGGATGGTGCCCGCGCCGGGCGCGCCGGCCGGATTGATGCCTTCCTGCTCGTAGGCCAAAAAGCGCGCGACGGAATGCCCTTTTTCCAGGCCGGGGTAACTCAGCAACTGGCCCCGGTATGCAATGTCCGTCAGCTCGTTCTGGTTTAGCGACGCGGCCAGGGCCGAGTTACCCGTCAGCGCTCCTGCCTGCCAGCGGCCGGCCAGCATCAGCTCCAGGCCGCGGTTGCGCAGCTTCGCGTCGGGCGAGACGTAAATAACGCTGTAGCCAGTGGGCAGGGGTACGGCAATGGCCAGAATGCCCTGCGCGTGCTCGGTGCGCCGCTGGTAGGCGTCCAGGCTCAGGGTGAAGCGGTTTTGCAGCACACCCACCAGCAGGCCGGCATCGAGCTGACGGGTGCGGTCGGGGGTGAAGTAGCTGCTGGTAAGGCCGGTGCCGGCGCGCAGCGTAAGCGTACTCAGCACGGGGTGTTCAATGAGGAAGGCTTCCTTGGCCAGGTGCCAGCTTAGTTGCGCGCCCGGAAACCAGTACGCCTTCCATTCGTCGCCTTTGCCCATATCGGCCCGCAGCGAGGCCTGCACCTCGTAACGCCCGCCGAACGTGAAGTCGACTACGGCCGAGGGGCTGTGAATGGGCACGGACTTCTGGCTCATCTCCGAGTGGCTGTAGCCATAGCCTATACCGCCGGGGCCACTGACGGGAAATGTCTGCTGGTCGCGGCTCAGGCGGTTCTGAAACTCCTGCCGCAGGTACGTCAGCGAGGCCGACAGCGAGTGGCCAGCCACAAATGCGTGCTGGTAGCGCGCCCCGGACTCGGCCACCCAGCTGTCGGCGAAGGTTTTCGACAGCTCCGTGCTGCGCAGCAGCGCGCCGTTGGGGTAGGCCTGATCGGGCGTGTGATACGACTCGCGCACGTACACCCGCTCGTAGCCGCCGCGGGCGTACAGCGTCAGCTCAGGAGCCAGCCGGTACGTGGCGCCGAGCTGGGTGAGCAGGCGGCGGGTGCGCGGCGCGCGGTAAAACTCGGTGGCTCGCTGCTCGGGGCTGTACACCGTGAAGCCGTTGCGGGATTCTGCGCCCAGCGGTTCCGTGAGCAGGCCGGTGCGCAGCACGTCGGCCGCGTCGTTGTCGGGGCCGGGCTGGCGCTGGTCGATTTGGGTGCCGGCGGCTTTCAGGTCCAGGGTCAGCCGGCGGCCCAGTTGCTGCTCCAGGTTCAGGCGCAGGTTGGCCCGGTTCAGCCGGGAGTTGATGACCACCCCGGCCTGCCGCAGGTAGTCGGCGGCCACGTAATAGCGGGTGCCGCCGTGCTGGCCGTCGAGGCTGAGGTTGTGGCTTTGAACGCCGGCCACGCGCAGCAGACGGTCCTGCCAGTCCACCTCGCCGCGGCGCTGAATGGTGGCCTCGTCGTAGGGCGGCGTGCCGCCAAAGCCGTCGTTAGCCGAGGCGGCGTTGGCTACTTCGGCAAACTGCCGGGCGTTGAGCAGCTCGTAGCGCTGGCGCACCTGCTGCACGCCGCCGTAGCCGGCGTAGCGCACCCGCAGCGGCTGCGGTTCGTCGGCGTTGCCCCCGCCGCGCTTGGTGGTGATGCGAATGACCCCGTTGGCGCCCTGCATGCCGTAAAGGGCCGTGGCCGCCGCGCCCTTCAGCACTTCCACCGAGGCCACGTCCTCTACGGGCAGGTCCATCAGCGGGTTGGCGCCCGGCGTGCGCGGCGTCGATTGGGGGGCCTGCGGTCCGGAAAAGCCGGTCAGGTTATTGAAGGTTTCGGGCTTTACGTCGTTGTTGTACACGGGCACGCCGTCGACCACGTACAGCGGCTGGCTGTTGCCGGTGAGGTTGATGACCCCGCGCACGCGCACCATGGCCCAGGCGCCCGGGGCACCGGAGTAAGGCGTCACCTGCACGCCCGCTACGCGCGTCAGGCTGGGCTGAATGGTGGTGGCAGGTTGCGGGCGGTCGGCGAAATACACGGTGCTGCCGCCGGCTACGTACTCCCGGTAGGGCAGCAGGCAGAGCGAATCAGTAGTCAGGGCCGGGGTAGGAGCCAGCGGGTCGGCTTGCTGGGCTTGGGCCGCAGCGCTCAGTACCACCAGGGCGCCAAGAGGTAAAACACGATTCATCGTAAAGAAGGATAGGAAAAGGCGGCTACGAAGATAGATGCGTAGACCGTGCCGATTGCATACGTCAAGGGTCGAGCTAGCGGAACCAGTAGGGGCTTAGGCTGATGGTTAGGGCTAGGTGCCGGGTATTATCGGAGGTTATTCTGCCGCCACCCGGCGAGAACCGGTACCCCCGGATGGCCGGCGTTATGCCATAATTAAAGTACACGCCTAAGGCATTGGAGTGGCGTAATCGGTGCGTGTAATCCGATTCAAACCCCAGCATAATGAAGGAATCCTGCCGGGTATACTCTGCAAAATCAGTGTCGGCAGGATTGTCGCCCAAGGCCCAGTTACGGCCCAGGCCCAGCAGTAAGTGGGCGCGGTTGGGGCCGTGCCCGGTGCGCAGGAAAATGGTAGCGGCGGCATAGGGGGCGCTGAAGTCGCCCAAAGAAGCATCGGGGCGAAATTCAAAAGCCCCCGAGGCCCCCAGCCAGCAATTGATGAAAGGCACATTGTAAGCGCCGGTGAGGGCGGCTGTAGGACGTAGCTTGGCCGCGTCTCGTCCGTCGCTGTAAGCCGAAAACCCCAGCCCCACACGAAAACCGTAGCTGTAACGAAGGGTAGAAACCAAGTCTGGGGGCGCGCTTTCCTGAGCACAGGCCCCTAAAGCTGCAAGGACAAAGAAGCCAATAAGAGGATGCCGGATATGCATGCTCTAAGCTGCTGCATGGTCATCTTATAACCTAGTGGTGGACAGCTGTAGTGGCAAAACGTTACGGTTGCGCGGTCGGGACTAGTGTCGACAGGAAGCACAGAGGAAAGTGGGCGGCCAAAGAGTACGCCAACCCCTACCTTTGCCGCCATTCCTTCCCGAACTTCCTCCACCCCATGCAATTCGACCGCAAAGACTACTCCAACGACGACCTGCTGCGCCTCTACGAAGGCCTCGTGAAGCCGCGCATGATCGAAGAGAAAATGCTCATCCTGCTGCGCCAGGGCAAGGTGAGCAAGTGGTTTTCGGGCATCGGGCAGGAGGCAATTTCGGTGGGTTCTACCCTGGCCCTGCAGCCCGACGAGTACATCCTGCCCCTGCACCGCAACCTGGGCGTGTTTACCTGCCGTCAGCTGCCCTTGGACCGCCTGTTTGCGCAGTGGCAGGGCAAGAAAACCGGCTTCACCAAGGGCCGCGACCGTAGCTTCCACTTCGGCACCAACGAGCACCACATCGTGGGCATGATCAGCCACCTGGGCCCGCAGCTGGCCGTAGCCGACGGCATCGCGCTGGCTTCCAAGCTCAACGACGAAGGCAAAGTAACAGTGGTGTATTCCGGCGACGGCGGCGCTTCCGAGGGCGACTTCCACGAGGGCCTGAACGTGGCCGCCGTGTGGCAACTGCCGGTCATCTTCATCGTCGAAAACAACGGCTACGGCCTCTCCACGCCCTCCAACGAGCAGTTCCGCCACGGCTACTTCATTAACAAGGGCCCGGCCTACGGCATCGAGGCCGTGCAAGTGGATGGCAACAACGTGCTGGAGGTGTACGACACGGTGCGCCGCCTGGCCGAGGACCTGCGCCAGAACCCGCGCCCGGTGCTGCTGGAAGCCCTGACCTTCCGCATGCGCGGCCACGAGGAAGCCAGCGGCACCAAGTACGTGCCGCAGGAGCTGTTCGAGGAATGGGCCCAGAAAGACCCGGTCGAGAACTTCGAGCGGTGGCTGCTGGAGCAGGGCGTGCTCGATGAGGAAGCCAAGCAGCGCTACCGCCGCACCATCAAGGACGAAATCGACGAGGCCTGGCGCGTGGTGTTCGAGACGCCCGAAGTCACGGCCGACACCACGGAGGAAGTAGCTGATATGTACCAGCCCTTCACGCCCGAAGACCGCACCCCCGCCGCCGACGCCCCGAGTACCGAGCGCCGCTACGTCGATGCCATCAGCGACGGGCTGCGGCAGAGCATGGAGCGCTTCCCCGAGCTGGTGCTCATGGGCCAGGACATTGCCGAGTACGGTGGCGTGTTCAAGATTACCGAGGGCTTCGTGCAGCAGTTCGGCAAGGGCCGCGTGCGCAACACCCCGCTGTGCGAGTCGGCCATTATCGGCACGGGCCTCGGGCTGAGCATCAAGGGCAAGAAGGCCATGGTGGAAATGCAGTTTGCTGACTTCGTGACCTGCGGCTTCAACCAGATTGTGAACAACCTCGCCAAGAGCCACTACCGCTGGGGCCAGCACGCCGACGTGGTGGTGCGCATGCCCACCGGCGCCGGCTCGGCCGCCGGTCCGTTCCACTCGCAGTCGAACGAAGCGTGGTTTGTGCACACGCCCGGCCTGAAGGTGGTGTACCCCGCCACGCCCTACGACGCCAAGGGCCTGCTCTGCGCTGCCCTGGAAGACCCCAACCCGATTATCTTTTTCGAGCACAAAATGCTCTACCGCTCCATCAGCGGGCCGGTGCCGAACGACTACTACACCCTGCCCATCGGCCAGGCCCGCCTGGCCCGCGAAGGCTCGGAGCTGAGCATCATCACCTACGGTATGGGGGTGCACTGGGCCGCCAAGCTGGCCGAGGAAATGAACCTCGACTGCGACATCCTCGACCTGCGCACCCTGCTTCCCTGGGATGAAGAAGCCGTACGCCGCACCGTGGAGAAAACCGGCCGCGTCATCATCCTGCACGAAGACACGCTGACCGGCGGCATCGGCGGCGAAATCGGTGCCTGGATTGCCGAGCACTGCTTTACCAAGCTGGATGCGCCCATTCAGCGCGTGGCCTCGCTCGATACGGCTATTCCCTTTGCGCCCGCTTTAGAGCACAATTTCCTGGCCGACAACCGCCTGCGCCAGTGCGTAGAAAAGCTGCTGGCGTATTAGGCTAGACACGAGTATGAAGAGGTGAGAAGTAAGACGAGGTTCAGTTTACCAGCACGTCGTCTTACTTCTCATATCTCTATACTCTGTACTCAGTTTAGTATTTTTCGGACTGATACGGTTCTGCTTACCCCGCTGCCTGTGATGGAATTTCTGCGTTTGCGCCGGCTGGGCTGGCAACTGCTGGTGCTGGTGCTGCTGGCCGGCCCGGTGCTGAGCGGGTGCCGACTGTTTCATCCGTACCGTTTGCCCACGCCTAAGGGGCCCGTCGTCAAGCACAAAAAGGTCAAGAAGAAAGACCCCGACGCTACGGAAATGGCCGACGGCTCGACCGGCGAAGCCAACGACGAACCGGCCAAGGTCCAGAAAAACAGCTACGACAAGAACGGCCTGCTCAAAAAGCCCAAGCTCAAGCGCCGCCGCCTGAAAAAGAAGGTGGGCCAGCACAAATTCCTCGGCATCACGTTACCCTTCTAGCCGAGCTTTTCCCTTTCGGCGGCGTATAACAGGCGCAGCCTTCTCGTTTTCACCTTCTGTATTCTTACTTCGCTATGCTGATTCGCACCCTGATGGCCAGCCTGCTGCTGTGGGGGCTGGCGGCACTGCCCGCCGCTGCCCAAACTGATTTCGTATCGCAGAAGCGCGCGGCCCGCAAGTCGCTGAAGGAAGCCAAGAAGTACAAAGCGCCCGAAGAGCTGCGCCAGACGCACCTGGCGGTGGGCAAGCGCGACCTGCGCCCCGGCGAAACCCCGCCGCGGAACTCCGCCGAGGGCGTCGACGGTTACCAGTTCGACAATACCGGCACCCCGCGCGTGAGCGACCATCAAATGATTACGACCACGCGTAAGAGCAAGAAACAACCCAAAGATTCCCAGTAGCCATGCAGTGGACCCCGCTGACCCAGCCCGAGCAGCTGGCCGATATCGTACGCGAGTCGGCCGGGCAGCCCGTTGTTATTTTCAAGCACAGCACCAGCTGCTCCATCAGCGCCATGGCCAAAAGCCGCCTGGAGCGTCAGTGGGCCGATGCCGGCCTTGCCGATGTGAAGGCGTACTACCTCGATTTGCTGCGCTACCGCCCCATCTCCAACCAGATTGCTGAGCAGTTTGGCGTGCAGCACCAGTCGCCGCAGCTGCTGCTGATCCAGGACGGCGAGTGCCGCTACGACGCCTCGCACATGAGCATTCAGCTCGGCGAGGTGAAGAAGAAAGTAGCCGCGTAGGCAACCCTTCAAGGCCGCAGTGCCTGTCATCCTGAGTAGAGCGAAGGACCTCCTCACGCCTGAACGAGCCGTAACAACGACGGCCGGTCGGCGGCGAGGAGGTCCTTGGCTCTGCTCAGGATGACAGGCTTTTTTAGCGGCTGCCCATGTCTGGTTACTAGCGGACCGTCGCTGCTTACCGGTTATTAAGGCCAGCTCGGCAGTTCGGCCTAAACCCCGCTGTAACGAAGCGCTTTACGCGCCGTACGTGAACTGAACCGATTGCCGGATTTCCGGGTTCAGGCTAAGGGCCACGGGGCAGGTGCGCGCCGCGTTTTCGAGCGTAGCGCGTTCTTTGGCCGAAAGCGAAGCGGGCATCTTGAATGCCACTTCGATTTCGGCGATGCGCCGGGGCTCCGCGGCCATGTGCTTGGTGACTTCCCACGTCACGCTGGTCAAATCCAGCCCCTGCCGCTCCGCCACGATGCCCATGATGGTCATCATGCAGGAGCCGAGGGCGGCGCTGACCAGGTCCGTCGGCGAAAACGCTTCGCCGCGGCCGTGGTTGTCCACCGGGGCGTCGGTATGAATGGAATTGCCCGAGGCCACGTGCGTGGCTTCGGTGCGTAGCTGGCCGGCGTACCGGGCGGTGGCAGTGCTCATAAATTCAGAAAAACTACAGACGGATGCGCTCAAATTTACGTACTTTCGAAGTGGCCCGCAGCCCGCGCGTGGCTTCGCGTTTCTCCTCCCTTCTGCCTGCCTCTGCCGTGCGCACGTTACTCTACTCCGGCTTATTGCTTACGGCTGCCCTGCTGCTTTCTTCGGCCGCTCAGGCCCAGGAAGCCCAGGAGGCGCCCGGCTACCAAAAGGAATTCACCTACGGCATCAACCTGAACACCAACGCCGGCCTGATCGGCGGGGTGGCCGTGCGCTCCACGCGCCGCCTCAACGACGACTGGGCGCGCTTCTGGACGCTGGAGGGCGTGGAGGTGAAAGGCCGCAAGGAGCAGCGCGTGCAAAACAGCATCGGCGGGGTGTACGTGAAGGGCAAGACCAACTACCTCTTCGCCCTGCGTCCCACCATCGGCCTGCAGCGCACCATCTTCCGCAAGGCTGCCGAGTCGGGCGTGGAAGTGGGCGGGCTGTTCGGCGCCGGGCCGTCCATCGGGCTGCTGCTGCCTTACTACATCTACTACGACTACACCCAGCGCGACCCGCAGAACCCGCACCCCTCCGAGGACATCCGTGCTGAGCAGTACGACCCCATCAAGCACAACGACCCGGGCAAGATTTACGACCGGGCGCCCATTTTCTCGGGCATCGGCGACCTGAAGCCTAACATCGGGGCGCACGTGCGCGGGGCGCTGAACTTTGAGTACGGGCGCTACCGCGACGCCGTGGCGGGCATCGAAACCGGCTTTCTGGTGGAGGCCTACGCCAAGCGCCTCGTGACGCTGCAGGAGCAGGGTGTGGCCACCAGCAAAATCAACGACAACGTGTTCACCTCGGTGTACATGACCATCTACATCGGCTCGCGCAAATAACTGCCCTGCCAGAGCTGCTGAGCTATACGGCCGCGGCCCCGGATACTCCGGGGCCGCGGCTTTTTTCGTGTCGGCCCGCCACGATGGGGCCGCGTTGCAACTACCGCGGCCATCTGCTTGTTTACCCGGCACGCGCAGCAATTCCTGCTTCGTCACAACTCGCTACCAACTACCTTTGTAGTATGGATACTCTCCTGACCTTACCCGTCATTCAGCCCGAAGCCGCTGCTCCGGCCAAGCCGCGCAAGCCCGACTGGCTGCGCGTGAAGCTGCCCGTGGGCCCGGCCTACGCCAACGTGCGCAAGCTGGTGGACGAACACAAGCTGCATACCATCTGCGAATCGGGCAACTGCCCGAACATGGGCGAGTGCTGGGGCGCCGGCACGGCCACCTTCATGATTCTGGGCAACGTGTGCACGCGCTCCTGCTCGTTCTGCGCCGTGGCCACGGGCCGCCCCACCGAGTACGACCTCGACGAGCCCCGCCGCGTGGCCGAAGCCATCAAGCTGATGGGCGTGAAGCACGCCGTCATTACCAGCGTCAACCGCGACGAGCTGAAGGACCGCGGCGCCAGCGTGTGGTACGAAACGGTGGTGCAGACCAAGCTTATGTCGCCCACCACGACCATCGAAACGCTGATTCCGGACGTGAAGGCCAACTGGGCCGCGCTGGATACGATGATTGCCGGTGGGCAGGAAGTGGTGTCGCACAACATGGAAACCGTGGGCAGCCTCTACCGCCTCGTGCGCCCTCAGGCCAAGTACGACCGTAGCCTGGAGCAGATTCGCCGCACCAAGGAAGCGGGCCGCCGCACCAAGTCGGGCATCATGCTGGGCTTGGGCGAGACGAAGGAGGAAGTGTACCAGGCTATGGACGACCTGGCTGCCAACGGCCTCGACATCCTCACCTTGGGTCAGTACCTGCAGCCCACCAAGCGCCACATCGAAGTAGCCGAGTTTATCCACCCGGACCTCTTCGCCCACTACAAGGAAGAAGGCCTGCGCCGCGGCCTGAAGTACGTGGAAAGCGGCCCGCTGGTGCGCAGCTCTTACCACGCTGAGCGCCACGTGAACGTGCCCATCTAAGCCTGACACACTTTTGACTAAAGCCGCCCGGCCGCCAAGTGGTAGCCGGGCGGTTGTGTTGTAAGCCTGCGGCGGCCTGCCCTTACAGGCATCAGCCAACAAAATAACGGCCTCTTCCTGCGAAGAGGCCGTTATTTTGTTGGCAGGCGTAGCGCCTCAGAGTGGCACTTCTGCCAACCATTTTGTCGCCATTTATTGCCGTTTAATGTAGCAAGGGCAGTGCCTGCTGCTGGCCATCGGCCGTGATGAACCGTAGCACGTAGGCGCCAGACGGCAGGGCGGCCAACCCGGGCAGCGTGAGCTGGGTGCTGTGCGCCGGCAGGCTGGCCTGGCATACCAGGCGGCCCAGCGCATCCACTAGCTGCAGCGTAGCAGCCGCAGGCAGGGCCTGCGTCAGCCGTACCGTCAGCGCCTGAGTGAAAGGCACGGGATAAGCCGTCAGGCCCAGCTGGGCACGGCGGGGCAGGCGGTTGCTGAGCACCGTGAATTCGTAGGCGCCCATATCGGGTGCAGTGCGATTGCGCGGGGTACCGGCGAGGTCCGTGGCGACGCCAGCCAGCGGCGTGCCTTGATTATCAAGAGCCGGATTGCCGGGAAGTAGGGGCGAGGTAGTGGCAAGGCGCGGATCGACCGACAGGCTGTGAACCTCTTGGCCGCTAGCCGCGCGCCAGTCGGCCAGGGAGGTGTAATCGGCGGTGGTGGTGTGGGCCAGAATGCCCCCGTTGGCATCAGTCAGGTACAGGTTGTTATAATCGACGGTGGAGCCTACGGGACCGGCACTTGGGTTCAGGGCAAAGTAGGCGTAGTGTTTGCCGGCGCTTTGCGAGGCAGTAGTATTCACGAAGATGTTGTTGCGCACGTCGAGCAGCCCGCCGCTGGTGGCCGAGCCGGCAAACTCCAAGGTGACGTTCGAAAAGGCCGCGGCAGCCGGGTCGCCTACCGCCACGGTGTTGTGCCACACCATGATCTGGTTGTTGTTGGCGTTGCCCAGCGTCGTAATTTGCAAGCCGCGCAGCAGGCGGCTCGGCGTGGTCGTTGTGCCGGCGTAGTCGCGGCGCAGGTCGTTGATTTCGTTGTTGTAGCAGTAGATGGTGGTGCTGCCGGCGGTGGTACCCGTGAGCGGGTCCAGCACCATCCCGTTCACCGAAAAGGCCGTGGAACCGCTGGTCGGGTTGTTGAAGCGGATGTCCGAAATGCGGTTGTTGTAGATGCGGCAGGCCGCCGCGCCACTGCCCTGTAGCGCCAGCGTATACAGTCCATACACGGAGGCAGCCGAGGCCTGCACGCCACGGATGACGTTATCGTGCACGCTCAGCTGCCGTTGGTTTTCGGCCCGGATGCCGTAGGTCAGGCCGGTATTGCCGATGTCGCCGGGCGTGCCGTTGCCCACGGCCACGTTGGCTACTTCGGTCTTGTTATCGGGGTAGGTGCTGCTCGACGACACCAGCCACAGACCGCCGACGGCGTTGCTGATGGTCAGGTCCAGGTAACGGTTGTTGCGGTGAGTACCCAGCGAGTCGGTGGGGGCGGCGGTGCCCAGGCTGGTGCCTGTGGCCTGTAGCAGCCCCACGCTGCCGGGGGTAGCGCGGTTCAGCGTAATGGCCGCGTTGCGCACCACGATACCGCGCGTGCCATCCGTCGCCGAGGCGCCGCGCACGCGGTAGCCGCACACCGGCCCGGGGCCCACGGCCCGCACATCAATGCCGTCGAACGTCACGAAGTCACTGCCAACCACATCGATGGCCGCCGGCCCGCCGTTGCTCAGCACCACGGGGTTGGCACCACTGCCGGCCTTGCGGAATACAATGCGCTGGGTAGGCGTGCCGCTGGCCAGGAGCGGCGGCAGTTCCTGCGCAAACGTCTGGCCCGCTGCTACCTCAAAAGTCACTGCGCCGGCCGGGGGCGCTTGGTTTAGCCGCTGAATAGCCGCCGCCAAGCTGGAAAAGTTGGTGGCCGAGGCGGGCTGCGAGTTATCCACCGTGTAGGTACCCGCGGGCAGCGGCAGCGCGGTCTGCGCCGTTACCGTCACGTTGTCGATGGCTGCGGGCGGCTGCGTACCCGTGATAATGTTGTTAGCCCAGGTGAATACCAGCCGCACGGTAGTGGGCCCGGTAGTGGCGCCCACGGGCAGCGGCAGCGTGAGGTGGCCGAAACCGGTGCGCTGGCACAGGCCCAGCGGCGTGATGGGCACCACCCCGCTGCCGGCTGGCAGCGCGCCGGCGGTGGGCGTAAAGGACGTCGGCACCAGGTACACCTTCAGGTAGTCCCGCTCGCCCGGTTCGCCCTGGTTCTGCCAGTCGAAGCTCAGCTCGAACACGTTGCCGGCGGGCAGGGTCACGTCGCTGTACAGGTGCGCGATGGAGGTAGCATTGGTATCGTAGGCGTGGCCGGTGCCGCCGTTATTGCTGATGTAAGCGGCCTGGCTGCCCGGTTCGCTGCCGCCGTTGCCAGCTGCCCGGCCGGCGTGCCACTGGTTTACCTGCGTGCCATTGACGGGGATAAACGAGCCGAGGCCGCCTTCAAAGGATTCGCCGAAGGCAGTCGTTTGTGCGTGGCTGGCTAGCGGAAGCAATAAGGCAAACGCCGGCAGACAGGCGCGGCGCAGAGAGGAAAAGTGCGGCATAAGCGGATAAAAGACAGCCGAACGGAATCGGGCCAGCGCAAAAGTAGCGGCCTGACCTCGAACCAACTGAATTCAAAAGCATTCCGAGAGCCTCCAGTGCCGGCCCAATGATCAACAAAAAAGCCCTTTCCGCAGGGCAGAAAGGGCTTTGAAATCGGAGCTGCCGGGCTTAGCGGCGGGCCGTGTTGTCGGTGGGCGGGTAGGCTTCCAGTACGCCGCTCACGATGCGGTTTACTTCGGGCTCGGTGATGGTCTGGTTATTTACGGCGGCCTGGCCGTAACCGCGCCATACCAACTCCTTGCGCTTGGCGTCCACAATGTCGATGATGACGTTGCCGGCTTTGTAGTTGGTCACCGTGTACGGACGGTTCCAGGCGCTGCCGTAGCCGTACCAGAACGGGTACCCGTAGGGACCGTAGTAGTTGGTGTTGGCTTGCTGCTTGTCCTCCACGCGGGCCGAGTAGGCCAGATACACGTCGGGGTTCTTCTCCACTTTCGTCAGGCCCTTGCGCACCATCTCGGCTTCGAGGGACGTGCGCATGCGCTTGTCAAAAAACGAGTTGTAGCCTTTGGCCGGGCCACCTTCCGCATCGGTGGGCTGCTCGGGGTACCAAGCCCAGGTCTTGTAGTTGCGAAAGTTTACGGCGTGGTCGAAATCAGTAGTGACGCCAACGCGGGGCACCGAAGCACAGCCAGCCGCACCCAGGAGCGTCGTCAGGCCGATAGCCACCAGGGCCACCGGACGAGAAAAAAAGCGGGTGAGCAAATTCATATAGGGTCGAGTTGAAAAGCGGCCGCAAATCCGGACTCCCGGTAGTGGGAGGAGCCTTGCCTGCTCGCAGTTATTCAACATCGGCACCGGGCCCGTCGTTCCCGCAGAATAGTATTCTCTAAAGCTGATTGCATAAACTTTAAAAAAGAAATGTTAGGTATAGTTTAGTTTTATCTGAATATTAGAATAAACTATTCTGCGCTCTTTTCATCTATGCCACGCCTCCAACCTATTGCGCTAAACCTGCTCTGCGGGCTTGGTGGTGCCTCCCTCTGCCTAGCCCAGGGCCCGGCTTCGCCTGCCCCGTCGCAGGTCCCCAGCCGGGCCACGGGCACCACCGCGGCCTCTATGCCCAGGCCAGTACCCAGTCGGCCATGCTCTCCATCATTAGCCCAGGCACGCAGGTGCAGGTGCTCGATTCATCGCACGCGTACTTTGTGCGGGCACAGCTGAGCAAGGATGGCAAAACGCTGACCGGCTACATGTATCGGGCGTGCCTGGGCGGGGTGCGCTGACAGCGAATAATCCGTTGTGGGAGTTGATAAAATGCTGTTACGCGGCAATATTTTGCTACATTCCCAGCGTAATCCACCCCCTATGAATAAACCTCTACTGCTTCTTTCCCTACTGGCACTAGCGGCTTGCAACGCCGCCAAAGACGACGGTACCGCCACCCGGCCCGACCGCACGCCCGTGGCCCACAACACCGTGGTCGACTGCAGCCTCTACGACGGCATGAAGAAGGAGTCCGCGCTGCTGATGGCGGTGAGTTCCGGCACCGAAGTACAGGTGATGGACACCATCGACCAGTACTTCGTGAAGGTACGCGCCACCAACGCCGGCAAGACCCAGACGGGCTACATGTACCGCACCTGCTTCGCGGCCAAATAAGTACCCGGCGACTCCTAACGCAACAAGGCCCGCTACCATCCGGTAGCGGGCCTTGTTATTGAGCGGCAGCTGGAAGCGGTGAGCAGCCGGAACAGGATCTTAAGACCAGCTGCCGGCTACTTACTTACTAGTACGACGGGCCTTTGTCGGTGGGCACGAGGTGCTCCTCCTGGTCTGCGTACGCCTCGATGGGCGTGCAGGCGCAGATCAGGTTCCGGTCGCCGAAAGCCGAGTCGATGCGCGACACGGTGGGCCAGAACTTGAAGCGGCGGGCAAAGTCCGTGGGGTAAGCGGCCTGCTCGCGGGTGTACGGGCGGGTCCACTCTTCCTGCAGCAGCACGGCGGCGGTGTGCGGGGCGTGCTTCAGCACGTTCTCCTTGGCATCGGCGCGGCCCTCTTCCACCGCGCGAATTTCCTCGCGGATCTTGATCATGGCCTCGCAGAAGCGGTCCAGCTCCTCCTTGCTTTCCGATTCTGTGGGCTCCACCATCAGCGTGCCCGCTACCGGGAACGACACGGTAGGCGCGTGGTAGCCGTAGTCCATCAAGCGCTTGGCAATGTCCTCCACTTCGATACCGGCTTTCTTGAACTGGCGGCAGTCGAGGATCATTTCGTGGGCGCAGCGGCCGTTCTGGCCGGTGTAGAGCACCGGATAGTGCTGCTCGAGGCGGGCCTTGATGTAGTTCGCATTCAGGATGGCCGTCTGCGTGGCCGCCTTCAGGCCTTCACCGCCCATCATGTTGATGTAAGCGTAGCTGATGGGCAGAATGCTGGCCGAACCCCAGGGAGCGGCCGAAACGGCACCGCCCGAGCGGCCGTCGGCGTCAACCACCACGTGGCCGGGCAGGTAGGGAGCCAGGTCGGCTACTACGCCGATGGGGCCTACGCCGGGGCCGCCGCCGCCGTGAGGAATGCAGAAGGTCTTGTGCAGGTTCAGGTGGCACACGTCGGCACCGATGTTGGCCGGCGAGGTCAGGCCTACCTGGGCGTTCATGTTGGCGCCGTCCATGTACACGCGGCCGCCGTGCTCGTGAATGAGGTTGCAGACGTCGATGATGCTTTCCTCGTACACGCCGTGCGTCGAGGGGTAGGTCACCATCAGGCAGCTCAGCTTATCCGAGTACTGCTCGGCTTTGGCGCGCAGGTCGTCGAGGTCGACTTCACCCTGCTCGGTGCTCTTCACCACCACTACCTGCATGCCGGCCATGACGGCCGAGGCGGGGTTGGTGCCGTGGGCCGAAGCCGGAATCAGCGCCACGTTGCGGTGATGGTCGCCGCGGGCTTCGTGGTAGGCCTTAATCACCAACAGGCCGGCGTACTCGCCCTGAGCGCCCGAGTTGGGCTGCAAGGACACGGCGGCAAAGCCGGTCACCTCGCACAGCCAGGCTTCCAGATCGGTGAAGATCTGGGCGTAGCCTTGGGCTTGCTCCCGCGGGGCAAAGGGGTGGAGCTGGCCGATTTCGGGCCAGGTTACCGGAATCATCTCGGCCGTGGCATTGAGCTTCATGGTGCAGGAGCCCAGCGGAATCATGGAGTGCGCCAGGGACAGGTCCTTGTTCTCCAGCTGCTTCATGTAGCGCAGCAGCTCGCTTTCGGAGTGGTGCGTGTTGAACACCGGGTGCGTGAGGTACTCCGAGGTGCGGATCAGGCTGGCGGGCCAAGTCAACTCAACAGCAAGCATGCCAGAAAGCATGCGCTTGGTGCGAATCTCTAATGCAATAGATATTACATCATCGGATTCAGCCGTCTTGCCCAGCACCTTGCCGAATACGTCCAGAATGTCGGCCACGTCGGCAGCTTCGGTGTTCTGGTGCAGCGAGATGCCCACGTTGCTCTCCCCGAAGTAGCGCAGGTTGATCTGCAGGGCTTCGGCTTCGCGCTTCACGGCTTGCTGCAGCTCGGCGCTTTCCAACTTCACCGATACGGTGTCGAAGAAGTTCTCCACCAGCAGCTCCACGCCCAGCTCGCGCAGGCCGCCGGCCAGTTCGCGGGCCAGCAGGTGCACGTTGGTGGCAATCTGCTTCAGGCGCTCGGGGCCGTGGTACACGGCGTACATGCTAGCAATAACCGACAGCAGCACCTGGGCGGTACAGATGTTGGAGGTGGCTTTTTCGCGGCGGATGTGCTGCTCGCGGGTCTGCAGGGCCATGCGGTAGGCCTTGTTGCCGGTAGCATCCACGCTCTGGCCGATGATGCGGCCGGGAATCACGCGCTTGTAGGCGTCCTTGGTGGCAAAGAAGCCGGCGTGCGGGCCGCCGTAGCCCATCGGCACGCCGAAGCGCTGGGAGTTGCCGATAACGGCGTCGGCGCCCATCTCGCCGGGCGAGGTAAGCAAGGTCAGGGCCAGCAGGTCGGCACCCACGGCCACGAACTGGCCGCGCTCGTGCGCCTGGGCAATGAAATCGGTGTAGTCGAACACCTCGCCGTCGGCGGCCGGGTACTGCACCAGCGAGCCGAAGAACGTGTTGTCGGACAGGTCGGCGGTGCGGTGGTCGCCTACTACCACCTCAATGCCCAGCGGCGTAGCGCGGGTGCGTACCACGTCCAAGGTCTGGGGCAGCACCTGATCGGAGACGAAGAACTTGGTGGCGTTCTTCTTCTTGGTCAGGTTGTGGAACATGTGCAGCGCTTCGGCGGCGGCGGTGCCTTCGTCGAGCAACGAGGCGTTGGCAATTTCCAGGCCCGTGAGGTCGATAATCACGGTCTGGAAGTTGATCAGGGCTTCGAGGCGGCCCTGGGCAATTTCAGCCTGGTAAGGGGTATAGGCCGTGTACCAGCCGGGGTTTTCCATGATGTTGCGCAGGATGACGGGCGGCATCTGCGTGTCGTGGTAGCCCAGGCCGATAAAGGAGCGGAATACTTGGTTTTGGCCGGCAATCTGCTTGAACTTCTGCAAAAACTGCCGCTCGGTGAGGGCGGCAGGCAGGTTCAGCTCGTGCTTGAGGCGGATGCGTGCCGGCACGGTTTCATTGATCAGCTGCTCTACCGACTCGACGCCGATGGTGTGCAACATCTCGGCCACGGCCGCTGCGTCAGGACCGTTGTGACGGTCAACAAACACGTCGGCGGGCTTGAAGGACAACTTCATACAGAAAACGGATGGGTTGGCGGGGAAACGAACCTTGATAAGGCCCTAACAAAGGTAGGCCGAAAAGGGCTCAAGCTTAAACCATTTCGGCGGCAAAAAAGTGTTGCCCGCACCAAGAAAGCTTTGCCCTTGGTAATCAGAGGGAATAGCATAGGCCGAATTGAGTAGCACTGAACTGCCTACCCGGGACGGCGCGGCAGCATATGACGGCAAGGTTATCAATCAATGGTAGCCTGTGCGGTCCGTAACCCAGTCAATGGCTTGGCGGTACGTCCTCCAAGCAAGACTGCCCCAGCTTACTTGATTAAAGCAGCGAGATATATGCGTAACTTTTTGCTAAAAATAATAGTAAATTAGAGCGTCGTTTAGGGCTTAAAGAAGCTTTATGTCCGACCAGATTGATAGTGAAACACCAAATTTTTTAGCAATGACCAGCACTCCGCTTTACCGCCACGGCGACGTCCTGATTGCCGCCGTACCTGCCCTGCCGGCCAGCGCCGTACCCCAGCCCGGCCTGGTTCTCGCCCACGGCGAGGTAACCGGCCACTCCCACCGCATCCGCGAAATTGGGGCGGCTCGGCTTTTTAATGACGGCCGCCGCATATACTTGCACATCACCGCGCCTACGGCCACGCTGGTGCATGAGGAACACCGGCCCATCACGCTGCCAGCCGGGGTGTACAGCGTGTGGCAGCAGCGGGAATACTCGCCCGAGGCCATCCGCACGGTCGTCGACTAACCTTATACGTTTGCCATGTTCCGCATCAATGCCCGTGGCCGCAACACTGTCCGCCCCGCCACCCCGCCTGCGCCGCCGGTGTTGCCCATAGCCCAGGAGCCGCTACCGGCACCGCTACGGTCCCCCGTGGCCCCGGCCGAGGGACCCATGGTGGTAGCCCCCGACCAGGTCCGCGCCCTGCTGCTCGGCGGCCGGATGCCCGCGGCGCTGGTCGTCAACGGCCCGGTGCGGCTGCGCGGCGAGCTGCGCCTGCGCGAACTGCCCGCTTACCTCGAATGCACCCAGCTCGACGTGCGCGACTGTGCCCACCTGGAGCTGCTGCCCGAGCGCCTGCGGGCCGTCAACGTACGGGCTTCGGGAACGGCCGTGCGTGAAGTGGGCGGCGACTGGCTGGTGCGTGAACACCTGGACCTGAGCAACTGCCCGCGCCTGCGCCAGCTGCCCGAGCGCCTCACCGCCCGCTCGCTCGATGTAAGCAACTGCCCGCAGCTGCGGCAGCTGCCCGCCGGCCTGCACCTCACGCACTGGCTGGAGGTGGCTGGCAGCGGCCTCGGCAGCCTGCCCGACGGCTTGCGGGTGCCGCTGCGCTGGCAGGGCACTTCGGTGGACGAGCGCACCGCCTTCCGCCCCGACGAGCTGCGGGCCATCGACCTGCTGCAGGTGCGCAACGTGACGCACCGCCGCGTGCTCATCGAGCGCATGGGCCTAGAGCGCTTTATGCGCGAGCTGGGCGGGTTGGTGCTCGACCGCGACCGGGACGCGGGCGGGGAGCGGCAGCTGCTGTGCGTGCCCCTGACCGACGACGAACCCATCCATGCTCTGCGCGTGAACTGCCCTTCCACCGGCCACGTGTACGTGCTGCGTGTGCCGCCCCACATCCGCACCTGCCGCCGCGCCGCCGCCTGGCTGGCCGGTTTCGAGGACGAACGTGACTACCAGCCGCTCATCGAAACCTGAGCGCCGAACTACTTAGCTAATCCTAGTGCCTCTGAGTCTGCCCGCCGCAGGGCGGCTGCGAGGCTTTCTTCCACCCCAATCCCCTTTGCCCATGCAGATTACCCAGCAACCAGCCCAGGCCGTGCTCCTCGAAAACACGGCCGACACCACCAGCTTGCTGCTGAGCTTCCGTGAAGACGTGCCCAACCCTCAGCGCCGCCCCCTCAACGTGGCCCTGGTAATGGACCGCAGCGGCTCGATGGCCGGCGTGCCCCTGCGCTACGCCCAGCAGGCAGCCGCCAACTTCGTCGACCGCCTGTCGCCCGAAGACCGGTTGAGCATCGTGGTGTACGACGACCAGGTGGATACGCTGCTCGACGCGCAGCTGGTGACCGATAAGGATGCTATCAAGCGCATCATCAGCGGCATCCGGGCCGGGGGGCTGACCAACCTGAGCGGGGGCTGGCTGCGCGGCTGCGAGCTGGTGGCCAAGCACCGGAGCGACGAACAAGTAAACCGGGTGCTGTTGCTCACCGACGGGCAGGCCAACGCGGGCATCACGCAAGCTAAGGTGCTCATCAGCACCGCGAGCAAGAAAGCCGAAGAAGGTATTTCGACCACTACGCTGGGTTTTGGGGAGCATTTCGAGGAAGACCTGCTCATTGGCATGGCGCGGGCAGCGGGCGGCAACTTCTACTTTATCCAGTCGCCCGACGACGCGGCCGAAGTATTTGCGGCCGAGCTGGACAGCCTCAAGGCCGTAGCTGCCCAGAACCTGACGGTGACCCTGAAGCCTCTGGGTGCGGTGCAGGTACTCGATGTGCTGAGCCTGGCCCGCACCGAGACCCAGGCCGGCGGGGAGCTGCTGGTGCGCCTCGGCGACGTGTACGAAAACGAAGACAAGCTGCTCGGGCTGCAGCTGAACCTGCCTGCGCTGCCGCCGGGCCCGCACCAGCTGTTGCAGCTCAGCTACCGCGCCGATGTGATTCGCAACGGCGCCGTGGAAGTAGTAAGCGGCGACTACGTGGTGCAGGTGACGGCCGGACCCATCGAGGCCGTAGCCGCCGCCACTGACAGCCGCGTAACGCTGGACCTGGCAGTGCTGCGCATCGGCCGCGACAAGGAACGGGCCGTGGACCTGGCCGACACCGGACAGCATGCCGAAGCCGAAGCCCTGCTGCGCCAGGTCATTACCGATCTGAAAGCGGCCGGCCTGCACGAGCACTTCGAAATTGCGGAGGAAATCGATCAGCTCGCACACTACGCCGAGCGCATTGCCAAGCGCCACCTCGACAACGCCAGCCGCAAGGAGCTGCGCGACCAGGCCTTCCAGGGTCGGCAGGCCCGTCAGGCCCTGGCCGGCCGCGGCGTGAGCGTGGATGCGGCGGCTTACGCGCTGCCAGTGGTAACCGACGCGGCGGCCGGCGGCGTGGAGCTGGTGTGCTTCCGCGAGGGCGGCAAGCTGCGCATGAAAGTGATAAGCGAAGGCTACGCCGACCTGAACGTGCAGTTCCCGCGCGACCTGCGGGCTGAAGGTGCTCACTACTTGGTGGAAACGCTGGAACCCAGCCAGGACGGCTCGTTTTACCGCGCCAAGGGCAGCATCACCCGCCTTGTGCGTGCCGGCGAAAATGACCCCTTGGCCGGCCGGCAGTTCGGCGCGGGGCGCAGCCGCTCGGTTAGCGTCACTACTTCGGTGGCCCGCACGCCCAAAACGCTGGCCGATCTGCAGGAAACCGACGCCGTGGGCAACGGTATCTTGGTACAGGTGGTGAAGGACAAGAGCAAGCTGCGCGCCCGCGTGGTAAGCGACGGGTTTGAGCCCGACTGGAACATGCGCTTCCCCCGCGACATCCGCCAGGAAAACACGCTCTACGTGGTCGACCACGTGAACACCGCGCCCGACGGCAAGTCCTACATTGCCAGCGGCGACATCAAGCGCTTCGTGCAGCCGGCGTAAGCGAGTAATCTGCCAGAGCTAGAAGTTAGGGCTAGCTCTGGCATTGGTCACCATTCGGAATAGCAAAGGCCCTGCCAACCCGGTGGGGCCTTTATGCATTGGTTAAGACGCGGCTGCCGCTAAGGTGCTCTGGGTAAAAATTCTAGCTTTGCTCATCCCCACCTGAACGCATCCTCCCATGACCACCTTCAAGCTCGGCCTTATCCGCGAAGGCAAAATCCCCGTTGACCGCCGCGTACCGCTCACCCCGAAAAAGTGCGTGGAAGTGCAGCAAACCTGGCCGCAGGTGCAGGTAGTAGCCCAAAGCAGCGACATCCGCAGCTACGCCGACCGCGAGTACAGCGACTTAGGCATTCAGGTGCAAACGGATGTAACCGACTGCGACATTCTGCTGGGCGTGAAGGAAGTGCCCGTCGACCAGCTCATTCCGAACAAGACGTACTGCTTCTTCTCGCACACCATCAAAAAACAGCCGGCCAACCGCAAGCTGCTGCGCGCCGTGCTCCAGAAAAACATCACGCTGGTCGACTACGAGGTGCTGACCAACATACGCGGTGAAAGAATTGTGGCCTTTGGTTACTGGGCCGGGGTGGTAGGGGCCTACAACGGCCTGCTGACCTACGGGCGCAAGCACAACCTCTACAACCTCAAGCCCGCCTACCTCTGCACCGACCTCGACGACATGCAGGAGGAGTACTTCAAGGTGCGGGCCCTGCCGCCCATCAAGATGGCCGTGACCGGCTCGGGCCGCGTCGCCCAAGGCGCCGTGCAGGTGCTTGATAAGATGGGTATCCGCCGCGTCAGCGTGTACGACTACCTCTACCTGGACTTCGACGAGCCGGTGTACACCCAGCTGCGTTCCTCCGATTACAACGCCCGCAAGGATGGCCGGGTGTGGGACACGCCCGATTTTCACCGCCACCCGGAGGAGTACCTCTCCACGTTCAGCAAGTTCCTGCCGGTGACGGACCTGCTGATTGCCTGCGCCTACTGGGACCCGAAAGCGCCCAAGCTCTTTACCGAGGACGATACGCGTCAGCCTAACTTCCGCATCAACACCATTGCCGACGTGACCTGCGACGTGGACGGCTCCATTCCCGTCACCAAGCGCAGCACCAGCATCCCGGAGCCCGCCTTCGACTACAACCCGCGCACCGGGGAGCTGGAGCCGGCTTACTCGCACCCGCTGAACCTCACGGTCATGGCCGTGGACAACCTGCCTTGCGAGCTGCCGCGCAATGCCTCCCGCGACTTCGGCCGTCAGCTCATCGACAACGTGTTTCCGCACCTGTTCGGCCCCGACCCCGATGGCATTATCGAGCGGGCTACCATTGCCCGCGGCGGCCGCCTCACCCCGCGCTACGAGTACTTGCAGGATTACGTGGGCGCGGACGTACTGGCCGCGTACTAGCCGCTAGCCCGGCCCCTGCATGATGGGGTAGCGCGCCCGCACCAACATATACAGCCCGTAGCACACGAAGCCCGCGGCCACGACGAGCAAGACTCCGCTGCCCATGGCCGCCAGGATGTCAAACGCCCCGTCGGTGTCGCGGGCTTCGCGCGGGTTGCCGTGCAGGGCCGCCCGCAGCAAGTAATAGCCCAGAATGCTCCAGACGATGCCCCGGGCCGTGTAGCCCACCTGCCCGAAGCGGTACACCATCCGCCAGGGCTGCTCCGACATCCGCCGGGCATTGACTTCCTCGTTCATGGTGCCCGCGTAGGCCTGGTAGAGCTGAAACAGGGCAATGCCGATGACCGTCAGCGCCACGACCCCGATCAGCCACTGGCCGTAGGCGTAGCTGAGCAGGCGCGCAATGAGGTGCTGCTGCGACTCGCCGGTGGCCCGGCCTGCCCAGGCCAGCTGGGCCGCGTAATAGGCCAGCCAGCCGTAGCCCACGGCGCTGCAGGCGAAGAAAAACCGCTTGCTGAGGCCCTTGGCATCGTAGCCGCAGTTTTCCGTGTTGAAAGCCGCCTGCACGAAGCGCCACGACACGTAAGCGGCCAGGCCCAGCGCCAGCAAGCCCAGCAGCCAAGGGCCCAACGGCAGGTGCTCAATGGTGAGCAGAGCTTGTTCCCGGTCGGCTTTGGCAGCGCGCACCCCGCCGGCCGCTTCCGCTGCCAGCAGGCCCAGCAGCAGGTACACCACGCCCTGCGCGGCCAGCCCACACCGCGCCAGCACGGCAAAAGCCTTGGCGGGTTTGGGCATATCCGGGAGCGTAAGCGAGTTCGGTTGAGGCACGGGCAAAAAGAAAACCGTTCAGTTGAACGGTTTTCATACGCCAGGCCGGGCCCGGCGGGTTATACGTAGCCGCGAAACGGGTTTACACCCCGCGCAGGATGGGGTACTTGGCGCGCACCAGCATGTACAAGCCGTAGGCCACAAGGCCCAGTGCCACGATAAGCAGCGGCGCCCGGCCGATAGAGGCCAGAAAATCAAAGGCGCCTTCGGTGCCCTGGGCTTCGCTGGCGTTGGCATGGCGGGCGGCCTGCACCAGGAAGTACCCCAAAATGCCCCACACGATGCCCCGGGCCGTGTAGCCCAGCTGACCCACGCGGTATACCAAACGCTGCTGCTCAGTCGGCAGCTGGCTGCTGTTGACGTGCTTGGCAAACGAGCCGGAATAAGCCCGCACGAGCTGATACACCCCAATGCCGATGACAAACAAACCCGCGGCCCCCACCAGCCACTGCCCGTAGTCCTGCTCCAGCAGCTTGGCCACCATCGATTGGCGGGTATTGCCGCCACCACCGCCGGCACTGGTGTTTTCGAAGGCTGCTTTGCCGGCAATAAATGCCAGCACCGCGTAGCCCACCGCCGAGGCTACGTACCCAATGCGCGTGGCAATGCCCTTGGCGCTATTGCCTTTACCCTCTGTGTCGCGGATGGCCTGCACCAGGCGCCAGACCACGTAGCCGGCCAGCCCAAATGCCACCAGGCCCAGTAGCCAGCGGCCCAGGGGCATGTCCTGTACGGTTTGCAGCACTTGTTGCTTATCGGCGGTGCGGCCGCCGTTCAGGCCGGTAGCGGCCATTACAGCCAGGGCGCCGAGGATGCCATATACAATGCCCTTGGCCGCGAAGCCAAAGCGCGCGAGGGTCCGCAGGCCGTCGGCCGGCGAGGCCGGCAGGCGCGCCGGCATGGAAGAAGAAAGTGTAGCCATGATATGCGGATGCTAGGTTGGAATTCTACCGCATACGCACCCGGCCGCCGTCGGGTCCATTCTCAACGGTCCAAATGGCTGAACACGCCGCCGGGCCGGAATACCTGCGCCCCGATGGCCAGCAGCGGCTGGTTTTCGGGGCGGTCCAGCGTCAGAATGGGCTTGTCCTGCAGCAGTTCGCTGCGCAGCAGGCGGTGCAGGTTGCCGCTCGGCGTGAGGAAGGGAATGAAAAACTGGTCGGCCAGGTCGGCCACGAGCAGGTTACGGATGTCGGCCGTTTCCTGCGTCACGGTCTGAATTTCGGGCCCAAACGGCGTAACGAACAACAGCCGCCCCGCCGCCACCGGCGTCTCGTAGTCGAAGCGGATGCCGGGCTGAATGCCCCGCCCCAGGACGTAAATCACCGGCTGCCACTCGCCGTGCAGAAAGTAGCGGAGCATGGCTTGCTCCAGGCGCGAGTGAAAGCCTGACAGCACGCAGTGGCCGCGGTAGCGCTGTTCCATAGCCCACAACAAGGTGGGCCGCTCGATATCGGCGGGGTAGTCGCGCGAGCAGAAGAAGGCCCTTTTGGGCAGGCGAAACAGCGCTTTGTTGCCCAGGGTGTGCAGCTCGGCCGGAGCGGTGTACATAGCAGCGTCAGAAAAGGAGCCCCACGGCCGGAGCCGCCCGCCGCCGAAAAACAACGCGGCCCCGTAGTATGCACTACGGGGCCGTTTGCAAAACAGTTAAGCGACGCTTCTTAGAACGTGCGGCGGAACCAGTCCTTGATGTCGTCAATGGTTTCGCCGGTTTTGTGCTGCAGGCGACCAAACCACTCGTCCTGCTGGCCTTCCTGGTAATCCAGGTCGTCGTCGGTGAGCTGGCCCCACTTCTGCTTGGCTTGGCCTTTGATCTGGTTCCAGTCGCCGCGGGCGCGCAATTCGGTTTGGTCGTTGAAGTTATTGTTATTCAGGTCCATGATTGACAGGTGTTTTGGGGTGGTGCAAAAGCGTAATGCTCAGGTATACGCACCCGTTACGGCTGAGTTTCCTCTTACCCGCCCCACGCGCTGAAGAAAGCCGCCAGCAGAATCACTCCCAAAACCAGCTGCGTCCCTGTAGCCACGCCAAAACCCTCGGCGGCTTTGCCAAGCTTGCGGTTTTTGGCCTGCTTCTCAAAGCCGTGGTAGTACTGCGGGTCATTGAGAAGCTCCGGCTTGGGCGCGGCTGCCTGCAGGGCGTCGCGCGGCGGCGGCGTGGTGCCGATGGCTACCCCGGCCGCAATACCGCCCAGAGGTCCTACGTATGGCGTGAAAGAAGCGCCGAAAGTGCCCCAGAAGACGCCTTTGGCCGGTTTGTAGTGCTGACGGGCATCCAAGCGGCCTTTGGTGTAGCGTTGCTCCGGCGTCAGCCCGGCCAGGGGAGAGGTGTCGGTAGCAGGGGCGGGAGTGGCATCGGCCATTACCTCTTTGGTGCCGTTGGCGAAGCGTACCATAAACACCTCCGTCCGCGCCAGGGAAAGTGTGTCGGTAGCTGCGTGCGTCGAATCCGGGGCGGCGAGGTAGCGCAGATAGGCGGGCCCCACGAGCAGCACCCGCGCAGGGATTTCGTCCCCGTTGGTGCGCACGATTATGTCGGGGAATGGGGCGGCGGCTGCGGTGACCGGCGGCGCGGTGGGCTGTTGAGCCTGGGCACTAATGCCGGACAAAACCGCTAGCAGACACAGGATGCGGTACATAAAGGCAGGGGGCATGACAATGCGGAATAGCTGGTGTAAATGAACGTTAGGGCCGGCGAGTGGTAAAGCCCATCAGCAAGCTAAGCCGTACGCCGTCGTTGCCGGGCACTACCGCCGCCGTAATGGGAAAATTGATGCCGCTGGCGGTGCGGATGGTCGTACCTGCAGCCAGGGCCACGCCCACGCTGACGGGCGTAATATTTGGCCCTAAGCCGACTTCAAAGCCCTTGGGCCCGCGCACGCCCAATAAGGCGTTGACGCTCGGAATAAACTTGCCCTGCTCCAGCCCACCAATCAGCGGCACAAACTCAAACAGGCCGCTGGTACCATTGGGCATGCGGAACAGCCGTGTTTCGAATTGCCAGCCGAATTGCGTCAGAAAAGGATTGACGTTGAATTCGCGCTCGGCATACGAGGCGGCACCGCCCGTGAGCACCGTAAAGCCCAGGCGCGGCCCGCTCAGGCGTACCCCGTCGTAGGCGGCTGGGCCGTCGCCGACCACGGCCTTGGTGCCGGGCGGCAGGGGCGAGGCACCCGCCGCCGACATGCTCGCGCCGGGCGCCGCATTCATCACTTCCTTGGTGCCGTTGGCGTATTTGATCATGAATACGTCCGCCCGCATCACCACGAAGAGGGGCCCGTCGGGGTTGTCGGTGCGCTTGTAGCGGATTTCGGTGGGCGTCACCTCCAATACTTTCACGCTTAGCTCGTCGCCGGTGCGCTTGGTAAGGATATCCTGTGCCCGGGCCGCATGGGCGAAACACAGAGCGAAAACAAGCAGGAGTAATAGTCGGGTCATAAGCAGTTAAAATTGTTGTTGGAAAGATATTGTACTCAGCACGCGGAAGCGTAAACAATCACTACTGGTATCAGACTTTACAACAGGAGTTATTTAGCGCTAGAATAGTTGCAAAGCATCTAATTGCCCACTATTCGTCTGACTTTTAAAGAGGATCTGTACTGGTAGCATCTCGTTGAAAATCAGATGCAGGGTTAAAGTCAAGAGCAGAAAACTCTAGGATGCTACTCCTATTGCCTAGGCGGTCAGCGCATAACCACATCAAGGCACGACTCATTTATAGCAATGACAATGAGCCAAAATAGAAAATGATTAGACTTTACTTATGTAGGTTATTTATGCGTAGATAATTGAAATACAGTTATTAATGCGTGTGATGGAGGGCTTTAGATATTGGGACTTCATTAACCATCAGACCAAGGTATCCTTGTAGCTTAGCCGCATGGATGACCTACGGACCACCCTCGCCACTTTTTCGCCCGATGACCGGAAGGAGTTTCTGCGTTTTCTGCAGCGGCAGCGCCGCAAGGAGAAAGGCCGCAAGGATGCGCAGCTCTGCGAACTGCTGTGGCACAAGCGCGACTACAGCACCGCCGAGTTGCTGGCCCAGCTCTACCCGCCCGACGACCCCAACGCCGTGGCTTACTACGCCCTGCGCAAGCGGCTGCTGCGCCAGGTCACCGACTTCCTGCTGCTCAAGCAGCGCGACCAGGACCTGACCGCGGCCTCCACCGTGCGCGGCCAGCTCAGCCTCGCGCAGTATCTGTTCGATGCCGACATTCCGCGGCTGGCCTGGGCTACCCTGCGCAAGGCCGAGAAACTGGCCAGCCAGAACGAGCAGTACGAACTGCTCAACACCGTGTACAACCTGCAAATCGAGCACGCGCACGGCGAACATGCCGAGCCGCTCGACGACATCATCCGGCGCCGCAACCGCAACAAGCCCGCCGCCGACGAGGAAGAACGCGCCGCCATTGCCTACAGCCTGATGCGTGCCCGCCTGCGCCAGGCGCGCACCCAGGGCCGCTCCGGCGGCCCGGTAGCTTTCGACCAGATCATGCAGGACATCCTGCGCGAGTACGACTTGCAGGAAGCCTTTGCCCGGCGGCCTTCGCTGCTGTACCGCCTGCTTTCCATTGCCCGCTCGGCCATGCTGGTGCGCCGGGATTTTGCCTCCTTCGAGCCCTTTGTGCGGCGCTGCTACCACCTCATGGAAAAGCGCCACGGCTTTCAGGCGGCCCACCGCGAGTACCAGCTAGGCCTGCTCTACATGATTGCACACGCTCTGTACCGCAACCGCCGCTTCGATGAATCGGTGCAGTACCTGGAGCAGTTGCACCAGCTTATCCGCACCGGGCCGCGTAGCCACCACAACGAGTTTTACCCCCGCTACATCTTCCTGCTGGCCGCCAACCTGGCCTTTCAGCGCCGCAACGCCGAGAGCATCCGCCTGCTGGAAGAGCTGCTGCGCACGCATCCGCTCAACCCCCGCGACCAGATGACGGCCCGCCTCGGCCTGGGCTTCCACTACTTCGCCGAGGGGCAGTTTCAGCGCACCAGCCACACGCTGATGGCCATTGGCCGCTCCGACCACTGGTGCGAGGAGAAAATGGGCGTGGAGTGGCTGCTCAACAAAAACCTCGGCGAGCTGCTCACCCAGCTCGAAATGGGCAACTCCGACGTGGCCACCCACCGCCTGCGCGCCGTGGAGCGCCTCGTGCGCGACCGGTTCGGGGCCGACGGCGGCTCGTACCGCTACATCCTGAGTTACCTCTCGCTGGTGCGCGACATCCTCGACGACCCCTCCGCCCCCAGCCAGCCCGGGTTTGCGGCGCGCGTGGCCGAAATGCCGCGCTTCCTGCCCCTGGAGCGGGAAGACCTGCAGGCGCTGAGCTTCTACGCCTGGTTGCGGGCCCGCATGGACGGCCGGCCCTACTACGACGTGCTGGTCGAGCTGGCCGCCGCGCAGCCCCAGGCAGCTGCGCCGATACCTGCCTGACCCAAGCCTGCCTAAAACGACAGCGGCCTACCCCGGAAAGGGCAGGCCGCTGCGTAAATGCGAAAAAGCAATTACTTCTTCTCGGGCGTTTCTTCTACTACGCCGTTGGCGGGCTGGTTTTTCACCACAGCCGTGTCGCCATTTTCCGGGGTAGCCATTTCGTTGGCAGCGTCTTTGGTCGAAGCAGCGGCGTTGTCCACGGCATTTTCGGTAGCGTTGGCAGCGGCTTCGGTGTTGGCGGCAGCGTCGTTAGCAGCGCTTTCGGCGGTGGCTTCGGCGTTGTCCTGGGTTTTTTCGCTGCACGAGGTGGTAGCGAAAACGGCGAAAGCGGCTACGGCCAGCAGGGTTTTGAAGGTCATTTTCATGGTAGTAGGTTGTTTCGGTGGGGTAATCGTGACCTTTATGCCGATGAGCTGCCGAAGGTAACCCACCCCGCGCCCGAACGCCCCAGGCGCGGGCGCGTACAAGGCGCCGAATAGACGGTTTCGGCTCGTACGTTTGCCTTATGTTTTCACCGCGTGGTTTTTTACTTCCGCTGAGTTTCTGTCTAGGCTTGGCTCTTTCGGCCGCTGCCCAGGGCTCCGACGACGGGTTTCTGCGCCGCAACGGCACCACGTACCTCGTGCGGCACGGGCAGTTGCGCCCGCTCATGCGCGAAGTGCACTTGCCCAACGGCCGTACCGTCACGCCCGAAGGGTTTGTGCTATCCGCCGATGGCCAGCGCACCGCCCTGGCCGAGGGACAGGGCTGCGACCTGCGCGGCGTGCCAGTTTCGGGCCGGCAGCAGAGCAATGGCGCTTGGGCGCTGGGCTCCGCCACGGCGCAGCCCCGGCCAGTGCCAGCGGCGTATCAGCCATACGCCGAGCAGCTGTGGCGGCTGCCACCGGGGCAGCGCAAAAAGCTGCTGAAGCACCTGGGCAAGAAGCACGGCCGCAAACACGACCACTAGGCTGCGTCTGACCAGTCGGTAAAAGCTTTCCTAAGCGTCCTGCTGAACGGATCGAAGCAGGAACGCTCCAGTGTTATCAGACCCCGTCCGGCCCGCCGCGCACTACGGTTTTACTTCCTCGGCGTCCTTGTCAATGTAAAAGCTGCGCCCGTGCTGACGTACGCGGGCTTTGCCGTCGGTAAAATCTGTGGCCTGCTCGTAGCGGCCAAACGGGGCCGTGTCGTGACGGGTGGTGTCGGTGAGGTAGTCGCGGTCGATAAAGGTGTACGTGCCGTTTTTGCGCACGCGGGCCAGCCCGTCATGAAACGGGTACGCTTCCTGAAACAGCCGCGGGTGCTCCGGTACGCCGGCATCGGGCCCGCTGATGTAAAACCAGCCGCGGCGGTCGAGCACTGGCGCGTAGCCTTCCGAAAAGTCGTAGGCGTTGTAGAAGTAGTGGCTGAATTCCTCTCCGTTCTGATCGATGAAGGTGTACAGCTGACCGATGCGCACCCGGGCGTAGCCTTCAGCGTAGGAATTGAGCGCGTCATAGGTTGGCGGCACCACCTCCTCGCCTTCAGGATTCACCGCGCCAAAGGCCCCATCCTGCTCCACCACGGCCCGGTCTTCCTGAAACGGCTGTACTGAGCTGTACTTGGCCTCTATCACGGGCTTGTCGTGCTTGCTGAAGCCCCAGCGGCCGTTGGCCTGATACGGTTCCGGAGGTACGCGGGTAAAGCCCTGGGTACCCAGCCAGATCATAGCGCCAAAGCCAAGAACCGCCAGCCCGACCATGGCCAGCCAATGATCCGTCGCCAGGCCGCGCCGCCGCAGCTTCTGTCCCCATTCCCGCAAGGGCAAGCGGCTTAGCCAAGCGCGCAGGCGTTCCGGTAGCGGCGAAGCGCCCGCCGGGCGCGGGGCAGCGGGGGAAGACGCAGTGGCGGACGGCGGAGCTTGGGTGGTAGGTGTGGGCGCTGCAGCTACCTTAGGCGCTACCACAGTCGCTGCCACCGAATCGGGAATGGAAGCGGCTGTCGATTGCGCGGGCGCTGGAGCAGTTTGGAGCCGCTGAATCAGTTGCTCAAGCGCGTTGATCTTCGCGTCGAGGTCCTGGTTACGGCGCTGCCATTCGGCCTGGGAGGTCTGCCGCCGGGATTCTTCGGCTTCGTGCGCACGGTTTTCAGCCGCCAGCCGCGCCTGCAGTTCGGCCGTGTTGGGAGCTGCTTGCTGCTGTGCCTGCGCGAGTTCGGCACGCAGCTGCGCAATGCTGTGTTCCCGAGCTGCTTCGCGGGCTTCAATGGCGCGTAGCTGCTCGGCTAGTTGCTGCTGCAGCTCCACCTGCTGCGCTTCCAGCTCGTGTTTGCGGTCTTCGCCGCGGGCGGCCAGGGCATAGGTATCGGGCGGCAGCTCGTCCACGTCTTCAGCTCCCAGCCAGCGCCACAGCTGGCGGGCGGTGTTTTGCATCACCGTGCCCAGCGTAGGGGCGTCGGCAGTGGGTTCCGTCGGCAAGAGGGAAGCACTGGGCGCCACAGCCGTAGCGGCTTGCAGCCCATCAGCGAGCTGGCTGATGTCGGCCGCCGTCAGGTCAATTTCCGGAGTAGCCAGCTGCGCCAGGCGGCGGGGCAGGCGCCCGAGGTCGGCTACCAGTTGCAGTTGGCGGGCTTCGGGGGCGGTGCTCATGCTGACTTCCACGTCCGCCGCGAAACGCACGGGCTCGGCCGCCAGCCACAGGCCAGTAACGAAACGTGGGTTAACGGCATCGGGCGGCAGCCACGGGCCCAGCAGCTGCAGCAGGGCCGGCTGCAGCTGCTGAAACTGCTGAAACGGATTGTCGGGCAGCGGCTGGCCGTTGAGCAGCCACGGGGCGCCAGCAAAGTCGGGGATACTCAGCAGGCCCCCGCCGGGGTGGAGCAGCAGCACCGTGAGGCTGTGCGGACGCACCACCACGGCATCGGCCACGGCGCCATTGGGCAGCGGTACCTGGCCGGCCAACAGCGTGGGCGGTGTCGCGGGAGTGTCCAACGTGGCCCAGACGGCCTCGAACAGGCGTTGCCGGGCCGCGTCGGGAAAGGGAGCAGGTAGGAAAACGTGCAGCATGTAGCAGCGTAGGTGGCCAGCGGAGCCGGCCGCCGCCGGAAAAGCGCGGGGTGCGCTTCTGAACTCAACTTTTTGGAATCAGGCGAAGTATACGCAAACGGCCGCCGCCCTTGTTCGACTGTTTTTTCTCGCTTCTTTATGGACTCCCTCACGCCCACCCCCTCCCATACGCCCGAGTTTCAGGCTCCGCTCGACGTCACCGACGGCCAGCATTCGGCCCTAATCGATGACACGCTGGCCTTGCTGGGCGAAGGCGTGCCCACGCAGGCCAACCAATATGGCCTGACCGAAATCGACCGGTGGGCCGAAGTGCTGCGCTCCAGCGAAAAGCCGGGCCTGGCCAAGATTATCAAAGAACTGGACAACCTGCGCGAACAGCTCACCAGCAACGACGCGGATTCGCACAGCATCGCCGAAACCCTGGCGACGCTCGGCGCCGAAACCAGCAAGGTGGCCGACGACGCTTCGGCCGGCTACGGGCCGCCGCTGGCCCAGCTCGGCAAGCTGCTGATCAAACTCGGCTCCTCCTTGTCGCGCTAACGCTCAGCGGCTTAGCTGCACATGTATGCCCGACCCGCCGCGCCGGAAGCCTCCGGCTGCGGCGGGTCGCGTATTTTTGTGGCCTATGGCAGCTTCTTCTTCGCCCGACCTGACGCTCTACGACCCGTTTGAGCGCATGCAACTGGTGGCGCCCGCGTGCTTTTTGTGCGGCACGCCCGTCGACCCCGCCCACCAGCACGTGACGGTGTTTGCCCCGTGGCTGATGCAGCGCTACGGCCTGGCCGACAAGGAAATCCGCCTGCTCGACCAAAGTACCACCACCTTCCGCGAGCTGACCATCCCGTGCTGCGAGCAGTGCCAGCAGCACGTAGCGGCGGTAGAAGCCCGCGTGGAAGCCGCTACCGCCGCTGACCCCGCCGGCCTGCGCCAGCTCGACGACCAGACGCTGTTTTTGTGGCTGGGCAAGATGTTCTATGGCATCTTCGTCAACGAGCTGGCGCGCGAGCTGGAGCCACTCATCAAGCCGCGCTACCCGCTGGCCGAAAACCGCTCGCTGTTTAGCCGCTTCCGCTCCTTTTTCCAGGTGCTGCAGGGCCTGCGTGTGCCTATGCAGTTCGACGACTTCACGCCTGGCTCCGTGTTCATCCTCGACGTGAATGTGGGCCCCGAAGGGCCCGCCTTCGCCTACGATGATGACCTGGCCACCATGGTCTTCAGCCTGCGCCTCGGCAACGTGGCCATCATCAGCTGCCTGCTCGACAACGACATGCTGCGCCACGTGATGCAGCGCGTGTACGATGACGCCCGCACCCGGCCCCTGCACCCGATACAACTAGCTGAGTTCAAGGCTCGCGTGTACTACGGCGCCTACCTCATCAGCGCCATTCCGGAGTACTTCCCGCGCGCCGTCAAGCCCGGCGACGAGGTGCTGGTGATGGACACCTTCCTAGACGACGTGACCGGTTCGGTGTTCAACCCCTGGGACAACATGGCCTACGCCCAAACATTGGAAGAGCTTTGGCTGCCTTGGAAGATAGAGCTGCGCACGATTCTGGCCGACCCGCGCGAGCCGATGAGCTACCTCTACGACGACGCTGGGCAGCCCCGTACGATTACCACATTTCCGGCGTAAGCGCCTGTCCTGTTGTCTGTAAACCAAGCTGGGCCCTTCCTCTGCGAGCGACGCGGAAGAAGGCCCCGGCCTTGTTGCTGGTCGCTCGTGCGGGCCGGGCATAGTGGCACGACCGGGCAAGCATCCCGCAGGCATTAGGCAAATGGGTAGGCAATGCGCTGCTCTACGGCTGCTATTGGCAGCGGCCGATGGCAACGAAGCAAGAATGAAAGCTGCTTAGCCAGCCTGCCATTCCGGCTGAGGAGCCGGGCGGGCGGGTACGGGCGTCAGGCGCACGTTGTGCCACATATCGGACAAGTGCCCCTCGTTGGCCCCCACGAGCACATCAAAGCAGTGCTTGTGGCGCCGGGCCATGGTATCGTGGATAATATATACGCCGTCGAGCTGCGGCGAAATGCCGCTTATACGCACCGAGTCGCCGTAAGTGAAGGGGCCGCCCCATTGCTTCAGCAGGTCGCGCGAAAGGGCGGCCCAGCGGCTTTTATGGGTTTGGTGGGGCGAAATGCGGGAGTTGTCGGCCGTGACGAACGGTTCGTCATCGGTTTGGCCGACTTCGGCCATATAAACGGTGGCCGTTACGTGGTAAGTGGGTAGCTTCTTGGGTGGATGATAAGCTACTGGCTTGGAAGCTGGCGCTGGATTCACTGCTGCCACGCGCGGCGCCAGGTGCGCAGTGGGCAAGTGCCGGGGAACAGAAGGAGTAGGAGTGGGGGTGGGGAGAAAAAGGTACAGCAGAAAAAAGGCGATAGACATGACGTTAGGGTTCGTGCACTCCCGCTTGCACCTGGGGAGGGTAAGGTCCAGCCGTCGCGCGACCGGAAATCATATGAATGAAGAAGGCCCGATTGGCCTCGCTTGCCGGGTTCAGAGTTGGTTAAGTTAGGTTTTTATTTGTATTTAATCACAAAATTTATTGACTAAATTATATAAATAGCTCGTTGGAGTAGACCAGCAGGCAGAAGAAGTCGTTAAACGGCCGCCTTTCCGGAAAGGTTAGTGCTGAGCCGAGTAGATGCCGGGCCGCATCAGTAGCCGCTGCCGAACGCGCTGGTAAAAGCCGCGTAGTAAAGCCATTCCTGCTCGGCAGGGAACATGCTGACTTCTTACTACCACACCAAACACCGCTTGACTATGCGATGCTTCGCTACCATCCACCGGGCCGCTTTAGGGCCCGTGCTGCTTGCTGCCACCTTGGTGGGCTGCAACGCTGGCGCCGACAAAGGTACGACAACCAATTCAAACGCGTCGGCCGACTCCACTGCCACTGCCAGCGCGGCGCCCGAGGCTCCGGCCAATTCGCCGCTGCAACTCGTTGGCGAACTGCGCGAACCGCAATTCGTGGGCGTGGCCGTGCTGCCCGATCAGCGGGTGCTCATCGTGTCGCCGCGCTGGGACTACAACCCCGTCAACCCCATTGCCATCCTCGGCCCCGACAACTCCGTGCAGCCCTATCCCGACGCCAAGTGGTGTATGTGGAATGACTCGGTGCGCACCGAGCCGGAGAAGCACTGGATCAGTCCACAGGCCGCCACCGTAGACCGCAGCGGTATGCTGTGGGTGCTCGACCCCGCCGCGCCCGGCCTGAAGTACACCGTACCCGGCGGACCGAAGCTGGTCAAAATCGACCCCAAGACCAACCAAGTGGTGCAGACCATCCGCTTCGACCAGACGGTGGCCCCGCGCAAGTCCTACCTCAACGACGTGCGTATCGACCTTGACCACAACTACGCTTACATCACCGAGTCCAGTCAAGGCGGCTTGGTAGTAGTTGATCTGAAGACGCAGAAGGCCCGGCGGGTGTTGACCAATCATCCGTCGGTGAAGGCCGAAGACATCCGGCTGAACGTGGAAGGCAACCCCATGCTCGACCCCATGGGCAAGCCCGCCAAGCTGCACTCCGATGGCATTGCCCTCAGCCGCGACAACCAGCACCTGTACTACCACGCCGTCACCGGCTACACGCTCTACCGCATTCCAACGGCTGCCCTGCGCAATGCTTCGCTCAGCGAAGCGCAACTAGGGGCGCAAGTGGAAAACCTGGGCAAGACGCCTGCCTGCGACGGGCTGGAAATCGACGCCAACAACAACCTCTACATCACTGCCATCGAGCAGAATGCCGTGGTGCGCCGCACGCCTGATGGCAAAATCGAGACCCTGGCCAAGGACCCGCGCCTGCAGTGGCCGGATACTTACTTCCTCACGCCGGATAATACCTTATACGTTACCGCATCGGCCATCCATAAGACGCCTACCTGGAATAAAGGTGTTGGCAAACAAAACCAGCCGTACCGCCTGTTCAAAATGGCGTTGCCGAAGTGAGTTTCGCGCTATTCCGTATCCTGATGCCGGCCCGCCCAACTTTGGGCGGGCCGTTGCGTTAGCTAAAATTCTTTTCTTGCAGATTCAGCTCTGGTGAAGTGTCTTAGCTAACAACGGGAGTTGTCGGGTTGTTGTGCTATGAGTTGAAGTACAAACAGATTCGTGTATGCGAATGTAGATTTGCGCCTGGCTGAATACGCCTTACATTTGCTTTCCCACCATAGCCGTTCACATGGACGCATATTCCTATATCGCCAACGCGCATGGCGAGTACATCGACCAGCTCTACCAAGCCTACAAGGCTGATCCAGAATCGGTAGACTTTGGCTGGCGCAAATTCTTCGAAGGCTTCGACTTCTCGCAGACGTACCCGGAAGACGGCGCGGAGCAAGCCACCGGCACCGGCGTGCTGACGAAATCGGCCTCCACGCTGGGCAGCACGGCCATCAGTTCCTCCGATTCGGTTTCGACTGATAAGGAAACGGCGGTGCGCAACCTCATTCACGCCTACCGCAGCCGTGGCCACCTGGTGGCCCGCACCAACCCGGTACGCGAGCGGAAGGACCGCAAGGCTCGCCTGAGCCTCGCCGATTTCGGCCTGAGCGACGCCGACCTCGACACGACCTTTAAGAACGGAGAGCTGCTGGGCCTCGGCGGCAATGCCAAGCTGCGCGACATCATCGACGCGCTGCAGAAGATTTACACTCGGACCATCGGTTTCGAGTACATGTACATCCGCGACCCGCAGGTGCTCGACTGGTTCCGCACCAAGGTGGAGAAGGACTCGCTGAGCTTCAACCCAGGCGTGGAGTACAAAAAGCGTATTCTGAGCAAGCTCAACGAGGCGGTGGTGTTCGAGAACTTCCTGCATACGAAGTTCCTGGGCCAGAAGCGTTTCTCGCTGGAAGGCGGCGAAACCACCATTCCCGCGCTGGACGCCATCATTCAAAAGGGCGCCGAGCTGGGCGTGGAGGAAGTTATGATCGGCATGGCCCACCGCGGCCGTCTGAACGTGCTGGCCAACATCATGGGCAAGACCTACGAGCAGATCTTCTCGGAATTCGAGGGGACGGCCGTACCGGACCTGACCATGGGCGACGGCGACGTGAAGTACCACATGGGCTACAGCTCGGAGGTGGACGCGGCCGGTGGTAAGAAAGTGAACCTAAAGCTGGCCCCGAACCCCTCCCACCTGGAGGCGGTGAACCCGGTAGTGGAAGGCTTCGTGCGCGCCAAACTGGACCACCAGTACGGCGGCGACTACAAGAAAATCCTGCCCATCCTGATTCACGGCGACGCGGCCGTGGCCGGCCAGGGTATCGGCTACGAAGTGACGCAGATGTCGCAGCTGGAAGGCTACAAGACCGGCGGCACCCTGCACTTCGTCATCAACAACCAAGTGGGCTTCACCACCGACTTCGAGGACGCCCGCTCGTCGATTTACTCGACCGACCTGGCCAAAATCATTGACGCGCCGGTGGTGCACGTGAATGGCGACGACCCCGAGGCCGTCGTGTTTGCGGTGCAGCTGGCCACGGAGTACCGCCAGCAGTTCCACGCCGATATCTTCATCGATATGGTGTGCTACCGCCGCCACGGCCACAACGAGTCGGACGAGCCGAAATTCACGCAGCCTTCGCTCTACAACATCATCTCGAAGCACCAAAACCCGCGCGAGGTGTACAACGCCACGCTGGTGCAGCGCGGCGACGTGGACAAGGAGCTGGCCAACCAGATGGACCGCGAGTTCCGCGACCTGCTGCAGGCCCGCCTCGATATGGTGAAGCAGCAGCCGCTGCCTTATAAGTACCAGCCGCTGGAAAACGAGTGGCGCAGCCTGCGCCGCGCTACGGCCGAAGACTTCAATAAGTCGCCGGAAACGGGCGTGAGCGAAGAAGTGGTGCAGAAAGTGGCCAAGGCCCTGACCACCATTCCGGAAGGCTTCAAGCCCATCAAGCAGATCGAAAACCTGCTGAAGGAGCGCAACAAGATGTTTTTCGAGACGCGGGTGCTCAACTGGGCCGCTGGCGAACAGCTGGCCTACGGCTCGCTGCTGCTCGAAAACCACATTGTGCGCGTCAGCGGCCAGGACGTGCAGCGCGGTACCTTCTCGCACCGCCACGCGGTGCTACATGATGCGGTGACCTCGGCCCCGTATACCCCGCTGAACCACATCGAAGGCGGGCAGCCGGAGAAGCTTGCTATCTACAACTCGCTGCTGAGCGAGTACGCGGTGCTGGGCTTCGAATTCGGCTACGCCATGGCCAACCCGACGGCGCTGACTATCTGGGAAGCCCAGTTCGGCGACTTCGCCAACGGCGCCCAGACGATGATTGACCAGTTCATTTCCTCGTCGGAAAGCAAGTGGCAGCGCATGAACGGCCTGGTGATGCAGCTGCCCCACGGCTACGAAGGCCAGGGCCCGGAGCACTCCAACGCCCGCCCCGAGCGTTTCCTGCAGCTCTCGGCCGAGCTAAACATGGTGGTGGCCAACATCACTACGCCGGCCAACTTCTTCCACCTGCTGCGTCGTCAGCTCGTCTGGAATTTCCGCAAGCCCTGCGTGGTGATGTCGCCCAAGTCCTTGCTGCGTCACCCGCTGTGCGTGTCGCCGGTGGAGGAATTCACCTCCGGCACTTTCCGCGAAGTGCTCGGCGACACCTACGCCGACCCCAAGAAGGTGAAGCGCGTGCTGCTGTGCTCGGGCAAGGTGTACTTCGACCTGCTCGAGGAGCAAACCAAGTCGGAACGCAAAGACGTGGCCATCGTGCGCCTGGAGCAGTTGCACCCCTTCCCTCAGGTGCAGCTGGCCGAGGAGCTCAAGAAGTACCCGAAAGCCGAGCTGATCTGGGTGCAGGAAGAGCCCGAAAACATGGGCTACTGGAACTACATGCTGCGCTTCCTGCGCCGCGAGCTGAACGACGTGGTGGCCCGCAAGCCCTCCGCTTCGCCCGCTACCGGCTACAACAAGGTGCACGTGCAGGAGCAGAAGAACATCGTGGCCCGTGCCTTCGAAACGGCGGCTCCCGCTGCTCAGAACATCAAGGCCACGGCCGAAACGGCCAAGAAGGACGTAACGGACTAAAGCAACAGCGCCGTAGCGCGGACTTCGGTCTGCGCTACGGCGCTAATTTCCGCTTCGGCTTTCTAAATTCCCACCATCGACATCATTCCCACCAGCTAGTACATGGCTCTGGAAATCAAAATACCCGCCGTCGGCGAATCTATCACCGAAGTCACTATCGCCAAGTGGCTCAAGAAAGACGGCGAGGCCGTGAAGCGCGACGAAGTCATTGCCGAGCTTGAATCGGACAAGGCTACCTTCGAGCTGCCCGCCGAAGGCGACGGCACGCTGAAAATCCGCGTGGCCGAGGGCGAAACCATCGGCATCGGCACCGTCATTGCCGAAATCGGCGGCGACGGCGCGGCTGCTTCCGCACCAGCGGCTGCTCCTGCTGCGGCCCCGCAGGCCGACCCAGTAAATGCCGGCGAGCAGAATCCGCAGGCCAGCAATCAGTCGGGCTACGGCGGCTCGCAAGCCGGCTCGGCTAACACGCCGACGGCGGCTCCGGCTGCTACCCCCGCCGCTGGTGGTGGTGCCGGCGAAACCAAGGAAATGAAGATTCCGGCCGTGGGCGAGTCCATCACGGAGGTGACGGTAGCCAAGTGGCTGAAGCCCGATGGCGCTACCGTGGCTCAGGACGAAGTCATTGCCGAGCTGGAGTCGGACAAGGCCACGTTTGAGCTGCCCTCGGAAGCGGCCGGCGTACTGCGCCATGTGGCCAAAGAAGGCGAAACCATCGGCATCGGCGCCGTTATTGCCCGCATCGAAGGTGCTGGCGCCAGCGCTTCGACCGCAGCTCCCGCGGCTGCTCCGGCCCAGGCCGCTGCTGCCGCTCCGGCTCAAGCTGCCGCGCCTAGCGGCAATGCCACCTACGCTTCGGGCGTGCCTTCGCCGGCTGCCGGCAAGATCCTCGACGAGAAAGGCATCAACGCTGCTAATGTGCAGGGTTCGGGCCGCGACGGGCGCATCACCAAGGAAGACGCGCTGAAGGCCCAGCCGCAAGCCGCTGCTCCGGCTGCCGCGCCAGCTGCTCCGGCCGCCAAGCCGGTCGCGGCTCCTGCTACCCAGGAAGCTCCCGCTGCCGCTGGCAGCCGAAACCAGCGCCGCGAGCGGATGTCGAACCTGCGCAAGACGGTGTCGCGCCGCCTGGTGGCGGTGAAAAATGAAACGGCCATGCTCACCACCTTCAACGAGGTGAACATGCAGCCCATCATGGACCTGCGCAACAAGTTCAAGGACAAGTTCAAGGAGAAGAAGGGTGTGGGCCTGGGCTTCATGTCGTTCTTCACCAAGGCCGTGTGCGTGGCCCTGCAGGAATGGCCCGCCGTGAATGCGCAGATCGACGGCACGGACATCGTATACAACGACTTCTGTGACATCAGTATCGCCGTATCGGCCCCGAAAGGGCTGGTGGTGCCGGTAATTCGCAACGCCGAACAGCTCAGCTTCGACGGCATCGAGAAAGAAATTGCCCGCCTCGCTGGCCTGGCCCGCGACAACAAGCTCACCATCGAGCAGATGACCGGCGGCACGTTCACCATCACCAACGGCGGCGTGTTCGGCTCTATGATGAGCACCCCGATCATCAACGCCCCACAGTCGGCCATTCTGGGCATGCACAACATCGTGCAGCGCCCCATCGCCGAAAACGGACAGGTGGTCATCCGCCCCATGATGTACCTGGCGCTGAGCTACGACCACCGCATCATCGACGGCCGCGAGTCGGTGTCGTTCCTGGTGCGCGTGAAAGAGCTGCTCGAAGACCCGATGCGCCTGCTGCTGGGCGTGTAAGTCTGGCTTCGTCCGTAAGGCAAAAGCCGCGTCCCCGGTTTCGGGGACGCGGCTTTTGTTATTTTCCAGACCTGCGCATATGCTCCAAGCCGAATCGACTAACCGTTCCACCAAGATCAGCTGCTACTTCGTGGCGCTGCTACTGTGGGCAACGTGCTTGCTGGGTCTGGGCAGCGGTAATGCCCGAACGGAGCCATCCCAGGTTTGGGGAACTGTGTTGTTGGTAGGGTTGCTGACAGTACCGCTGCTCGCTTACGCTGCCTCGCTCAAGCAATACCGCGTGGCTATAGACGCAGAACGGTTTCAACTGCTGCAGTTGCCAGCCACCGTGCTGGCCGAACACCCTATGAGTACGCTGATGGGTTGGTGGTCAGTGCGAGTAACCAGCAGGGGTACCACAGCGGAAATGCTGCATTTAGATTTTAAACACGGCAGTCGGATACGCATTGCCGCCGCTGACTACAGCAATTACGAAGTGCTCGAGCGTTTTCTACACCAGCATTTTAATGCTAAGCAACGTGGCTAGTTCAGCTTATCCGAAAGTTTCAGTCGCTTAGTCATATTGTACTATATTTATCTATAATGGTCACCTTGCCAGCTAGGCGAGGTAAGAGGGGTTTTGTTCGTTTTTGGGAAACGTGTTTTTGTGATTTATGCCAATATGGGAAAGGATAGGTGCATAACTATGTTTTCTCGTTCGTATTTATTAAATATTTAGCAACTCATTAATGCGTTAATTGACAGGTTGTCAATAGTATTTAGCCGGTAGACAAGTATTTGGTAGGACCATCAGCTGCTGCGGCCGCAAAATTGTAATGCCGTGCCAGTTAGCCGCGCCCTTAATCATAGAGGTAGTCGGCCAATACTATTACCCGTTGGGCAACTGCTGCCCTCGGAACAGCCGCCCGATTCCTCTTCTATGCGAAACACGCCTACGCTTGCTCCTTCCAATTGCCAGGATTGCCCGCGTCGGCAACAAGCCCTGCTGGGCTGTTGCCAACTCGATGAACTAAACCTGGTTTCGGCCAGCAAGACTTTTCAGACTTATCAAAAAGGACAGGTCATCTTCCGCGAGGGCAGCCGGCTGAACAGCCTGTACTGCATCTTCCAGGGCAAGGTGAAGATGACCAAAACCGGCGGCGACGCCAAGGAGCAGATCATGCGCTTTGCGCGCGAGGGCGACACGATGGGCTACCGCTCCCTGCTGAGCGACGCGCCGTATGCCTGCTCGGCTGTGGCGCTGGAAGACTGCGTGGTATGCATGGTGCCGCGCCCCGATGCCCAGAGCCTGATGCAGCAGAATCCGCAGTTTACCCAGGCGCTGCTGCGGCAACTGAGCGAGTCGCTCACCGACACCGAAACCCGTATGCTGCACATGACCTACAAGCCCGTGCGCGAGCGGCTGGCCGGGGCGCTGCTGCTGCTGCACCGCACCTTTTGTCAGGACGGGGCCCGCTGCGACATTCCCATCTCGCGCGACGATTTAGCCTCGCTTATCGGCACGGCCACCGAAACGGCCAGCCGGCTGGTATCGGAGTTCAAGGAAGAAGGACTGATTGCCACCAAGGGCAGTAAAATCACCATTCTCAACGCCGCGACTCTAACGCAGATTTCTACGCAGTACGATTAAGCCATAAGCCGCACACAGTGCTGCTAAGGGTAATGAAAACGGGCGCCTCCTGAACGGGGGCGCCCGTTTGCTTTGGACAAACCTAGCACATACGTGATTAGTACTATTTAGGATTTGTTAAACTGTGGTTTTTGACGAGAATCAAAATGAAAATTGACCGTGGTCATTTTTTTGGGTAGTGACAATGAGGACCTTTGAAAAAGCAAAACGGCTGGTTTTTAGCTGATTCGATGCGATTGGAGTCGTGCTCTGGTTTGGGTTTAGATAACCCGGGAAAGACTAGGTGGTAAGCCGATGAAGAGTCGATGAGTTAAGTTAAAAATTGGACAAACACAATTTCACAAACCTCACATAAACCATTCCCATGGCTTACTCTGTCAACAACCCCGCCGGCAAACTGGTACAAGGCGTCATCGACGACCTGCCCACCCTGATGGCTATTGCCGTTGTGGACGTAACGTCCGGCATGTCGCTGGCCTCGCACACCAACTCGCCGAGCATCAACCCCGACACCGCTGCGGCCTACAACACCGAAGTGGTAAAGCAGAAGCAAAAAGCCATGTCGGCCCTGAAGCTGACCGGTGAGAACATCGAGGACATCCTCATCACGCTCTCCAACCAGCTGCACCTGATCAAGCTGAACAGCACCGGCTCGAAGTTCATCTACCTGGTGGTGAATTCGCGCGATACGAACCTGGCCATTGCCCGCGAAATCCTTCGCTCGCACTCGGCTCATCTGAACTAATACCGGATGCCGTCGGTCGGCAGCACAGGGCTGGCCGGCGGTGTTTAGGTGCCCTGAGTACCCTCCTCTACCTGCCCTCACATAACATGCCGCATGGCTGGCGGCGCAGCTTGGGTAGCCCGTGGCGGTCTGCGAACCGTGACGGGCTACCCGGCCCTGCTTGCCTGCGGCGTACCTGCTCCGGCCCGGAGCCATCCGGGAGGCTGCCATGAACATTCCTTTCCTTCAGAAGCTAACCGGACCGGTTTTGCACCGGGTGGTGGGCGTGGGCGCGGCCACTGCCGAGCGCACGGCCGCCGAACAGGTGCTGCACCGCGTGCTGGCGGGCTTGCCCGAGCTGCTCGCGGCCGCCGTTGTGCGCATCGCCGATGGCCAGGTGCTGGCCAGCTACACCACCGCGCGCGAGCTAAACCCCGATAAGGTGGCTGCTTTCAATGCCGAAGTAGTGAAGCAGCAGCGGCAGGCGCTGGCCGCGCTGCAGCAGACCGACGAGGCGCTGGAAGACATCCTGATTACGCTGCGCACCCAGTTTCACTTGCTGCGCGTGCTGGCCGACGGGCGCCGCGTGCTGTACGTGGCCGTGGACTGCCGCGACACTAACCTGGGCATTGCCCGGGAGGTGCTGCGCACCTGTGAAGCCTGAAGCAAGTACCGACCCCACGCAAGCGGAGACGGGCGCCGACAGGGCTGGCCGCTGCCCCTCAATAAGCATCTACCCTTTCCTTCTCTACTACCACTTGCATGAGATTAACTGCTTCTCCTTTTGACCCACAAACCGGCGAGCTGCTGCCGGTGTACCGCGACGCGTACCTGCGCGGCGACCTAAGCAAGGCTTCGGCCCGCGCCGTGGAAGAATACCTGCGCCGCGACGCCGACCAGGCCCACGACACGCTCACGCGCTGGCACCAGATCCAGAACGAGGCCCAGGAAGCGGCCCCGAGCTGGGTGCGGCGCCAGATCCTACACATTCAGGCCGAGCCGCAGCGCTTCCGCCGCCGCGCCGCTGGTCTGGTGACCTGCGCTGCGCTGGTGGGCGGAATGGTGTTTGCCGGCACCAACCTGCCGAACAACAACCTGCCCACCGACAACCTACCGATGGTGGAAACCACCGACCTCACGCTGGCGCCCGCTGCTGAGGCCGCCAGCGCCATTCGCATGGTGACGGTGAAAGGCCGCATCATGGGCCACGACGGCCAGCCGCTGGTAGGTGCTACCGTGCTGCAGAAGGGCACGCGCTTCGGCGTGAGCACCGATGCCAGCGGTACCTACACCATGCGCGTGCCCGCCGGCCAGCAGACGCTGGTGTACGGCTACGGCGGCTACCAGGACCAGGAGCTGCAAGTGCAAAACTCGGCTCAGGCCAACGTAACCCTGACGCCCCGCGCCAAGCAGCGCCGCTGGTTTATTTTCTAATCCGCGGCAATGCACGGGGCCTAACGCTCACTCCGTGAAACCGAAGTCGTATCGTAAAAAAACTGCTACCAAACGTGCCCGCCTGGCTGCCCTCGACGCGGTGGCCGGCGCCGGCGAGGTAGTGCAGAACGTGCTGGCCGCCCTGCCCGATCTGTTGGCCGTGGCCGTGGTGGACGCCCGCACGGGCACCAGCCTGGCCGCCCACTCCAATTCCGCCGACATTGCCCCGGCCACGGCCGCGGCATTCAACGCGGAGGTGGTGCGCCAGAAGCAGAAAGCCCTCACGGCCCTCAACCTCATCGACGAGCACATCGAGGACATTCTGATTTCCTTGTCCTCGCAGCTGCACCTGATGCGGTTGGCCGACGGCGGCCGCAAGTTCATTTACCTCGCGGTGAATGCTCACGCCACCAACCTGGCCATGGCCCGGGAGGTGCTGCAGGTACAAGCCGGGCAACTCTAAACAAGTCGCTGGCTATCCGTAAAGGGCGGCCGCTCCTGCCATTTTTTCCCGACAGCCCCGCCCCACGGGCCGCTGTCCTTTGCCGCGCCCGACGCGCTCAACCTCCGGATAGGGTAGCCGGCGGGTGGGCGCGTCTTCGCATTAGGCGCGGGCCCCTAAAACAACAAGCGGGTGCCAGCTGCCGGGCTGGCACCCGCTTAGGGTGGGTATCTTGGTCGCTGAGGGCAGGCGGTACGGCTAGGCCTGCAGCGTCGTGAGCGAGGATTTCGGCTCGAACAACGAAGCCAGCTTCAATACTTTCACTTTGGCTTCCTCGGCTTTGGGGCCGGCGAAGTGCTCCTGCACCGTAGCGTCGAACAGCTGCAGCCAGCGGCGGCAAAGCGGGCCTTCGGTAGGCAGCCCCAGGTTTTTGGGCAGCGCCGCCTCGCTCTTGTCCTGCTTGGCACCGAAGAGCATGGTGCTCCAGAAATTGTAGAGCGTAAACAAGTGCTGGGGCCAGTACACGCGTGCCACGGCCTTGAAGGCGGGGCTGAGCACTTCGTCCTGGTTCACCTTCTCGCAGAAGTTATCCACAAGAAATTTTACATCGGCTTCCCGGGTGATGTCGGTGAGGGCGGTGGTCGTGGTGGGTTTCATAGAGCGAGAGGCTTGGGGGCTGGCATACGGATGAGGATGCGTCCAGGTTAGGCTAAGGTAGCGCAAACGTTTGCGTAAGCAAACAACAACTCCACAACAAACCTGATAATCAGTGATTATAGGGTGAAAAAATATTTAACTACGAAGGAATACGGAGCCGATAAAGACGGCCTGACTGGCCGCCTGCAAACCGTCTTTTGCCGGCAGTAGCCAATGGGTTTACCGCAGGCGCGTCAGGCGAAGATGATCGAGCATGGCTTGGTTGACTTCGCCGTTCATGTTTTCATTGGCGGGGTCAAAATCGAGGGTCAGCGTGTGTGTGCCCTGCGGCAGCTCCACCACGATGGGGTTGGTATAGCCCCAATCCGACCACTCGCCCACGCCGCGCTGGGGCAGCACCACCGTGCCCAGCCGCTGCGGCCCGCGTCGCAGCGTCCGAATCGCACACTTGTTGCTCGTGTTGATGGGGCCGTTGCCGTTGGCGTAGCGGAAATCCAGCGCGTAGAGGCCCGCGGCCGGCACCGGCACGCGCACGGTCAGGCGGCGGTTTACGGTGTGGCTGATTTCCACGAAGCCCCGGCCGGTAGCGCCTGGGTAAGGTTTGCCGGATTTGGTGGCAGCCGTTTCCAGCTCCACCAGCTGGCGAAACCGGTTGACCTCAATGGCAAGTGGCTCGCTGGCAAAACTCTCGTAGCCCTGCGCATCCACGGCCAGTACTTGATATTCGGTGTAGGCGGTGGGCGCGGGCACGCCAAACTCCGTCTCGGTGGTGCGGGCCGCAAACTCGCCGTTGTGCAGCACCTGGTAGGCCTTAGCTCCTTCCACCGGCGCCCAGCTCAGGCGGCCGGCCCGGTAGTGCACGGCCGGCGTCATCGGCGCCACGTGGTGGGGCACTTTGTGTTGCGTGGCCGCGGTCGGGGCTTCGTCGGTCAGCTCGATGTGGACCGTGTGCGGGCCGCTGAGCGTGCCCGGCACGGTGGCTTCGGGCAGGGGCTGGCCATCTAGGGCAATGCGACGGATGGTGCGGCCGTAGCCGGTCAGCTCGATATCCAGCGTGGCTTGTCGGTAACGGAACCCGGTGAGCCGGCGCGTGCCTTGCAGCGCCTGCGGCACGAAGGGGCGAAACGTGAGGCCCACCGCCTGAAAATCCATGCCGAACAGGCCCTTGTACACCAGCCCCAGCGCGCCCGAGAGGCTCCAGAGCATCACCGAGCTGTTGACCTGCGTCCCGGCAAAGTCGCCGTTCGAGGCCACGAAGTTTTCCTTGTTGGTGAGAAACAGCGCCGCCGGGCGCGACACGGCGGCAATGCTTTCCATAAAAGCCGTTTCATTGCCCACCTGAGCGGCGGCCAGGCCCCAGTAGCTCTGCACGAAGGGCCACACGGCGTTGTTGTGGTAGGGCGGAATGCCCGAAATCTGTGGGTAGATGCACGGAACGCCGTAGGCCATGACGGGCGTGCGCTGCACCACCGTGCGGGCCCGTTCGGCGTCGGCCACACCGTAGAGCACGCTCAGGGCCTCGCCCAGCGCCTCCGCCCGCGGCGAGAGCAGCAGCTGGCTGCGGCCGTAGAGGTACTGACCATAATAGCCTTTCTCGGCCTGCCACAAATGCTGATTCAGGCCGGCGGCAATACGCGCGGCTAAAGCGCGGTGCTTGGCCGCGGTAGCGCCGTCACCCAGGCGGTCTGCCATCTGCTCCAGCACTTGGTTGGCCTGGAAGTGCACCGCGTTGGTACCCAAGGTTTCTGATTGGTAAATATCTACCGGCTGCATCCACTTCGGATAGGTCTGCTCCCGCCAGTCCAGAAACGACGATTCGCCGCGCACCAGTCCGGTTGGCGAGTCGTAGATGCCGTTCTGCACGTCGTCCTCGATGGAGTTTTTGATAATCGGGTACACCTGCCGCAGCCAGGCCTCGTCGCCGGTGGTGAGGTAGACTTCCCAGGCGGCCACGGCCCAGATCAGGCGGTCGGTGGAGCAGGGGTAGGCCCCGCCCGTGCCGGTGTCCTGAATGATGCGGCCCTTGGCGCTGACCTTGCGCAGCAGGCTGATCTTGGCCACCTCGGGCTGCAAGGCGGCCTGCGCCAGGATAATGCTGTAGCTGATGTCGCGCGTCCATACGCCGGCCCACGACTCGCCGGTGCGGAACGTGCCGTCGGGCTCCACAGCGCGCTTGGCCTCTTCCAGCGCCAGGCGGTAGAGCGCGTCGAGCAGCGGGTAATCCGATTGGTACTGCGGCAGCGCCGATACGTCGAGGCTGGCCTGCCACGCTTTGGCCGTGGTCGGTGCGTCGGCGCGGGCATTCAGCGTGAGGGTGGTTTCGTAAATCCCGTCGCCGTCCGCGTCGTGCAGCTCCAGTTGCGGCTTGTGGATAAGGTTGTCGAAGTCCCAGCTCAGCGGCGCGGTGTTGCCGGCTACGAAGACGTGCTTGAAGTCCTGCTGGTACAGCTTCTGCCCGTTGTAGAGCTGGTAGTAGCCCTGCTGCCTGAAGGCGGCCAGCACCGGGCGCAGGTCCAGCCGAATCCGCAGCGGCGTATTCGGCGCCAGATAGGCGTTGGCCGGCACCGGCGTGCGGTCCACGTACTGCTGCCCAAACACGATGACGGGCGTTTCCAGAGCCTCGCCGCCGGCTTTGGGCACGGCCACCAACACGTGGTCCTGACCGGGCGGCATTTCGTTGTCCTGGCCGTTGAGGCTGAACTTGAAGCTCACCTGCGGGCTCTGGAACTCATTGGCAGGGCTTTGGTAATCGGATGTTAACTCGTGACGCGAACGAGCCCGCGCCGTGAAGCGGCCCTGCGTGAGCGAATCCCGGTAAAGCGTATAGGCATCGGATTGCCACACGGGAGCGGCAGGGTTTGGAGCTGAAACCGCTGAAGTACTGGTTTTTGTCATGTGGCAGGCGCCCAGCAGCCCGAGGGCGAGCAGGCCGGTGGTGGCAAGGGAGAAACGCATGAAAGCAAATGTAACGGCGTGCCTTACCACCGAAGCGGCGCGGGCCGAAGCCGTTGGTGCTACGCCGACTGCGAACGGCCGTTTCGGTCCGGCTTGCTCCGCCTCCCGCAAGTGCTGGGCCGTGGCTCCGCCGTTACGGTGTAATTTCGGCGCGGGGTTCACTTTTCAGCCGTGCGGGCCATGCAGCCAGTCATTCTCGGAATCAATTGCAGCGGATTTCACTCCTCGGCCTGCCTGCTCGGGGCCGATGGCCGCGTGCAGGTCGCCATTGCCGAGGAACGCCTCACGCGCCAGAAGCAGGACAAATCCTTTCCGCGCCAAGCCATTCGCTACTGCTGCGAGGCTGCCGGCATCGGGCTCGAGGAGGTAACGGACGTGTTTATCGGTTGGAACCCGGCGCCTTACCTGAGCCAGCCCTCCCAGGCGCTGGCCGACGCATTTCAGAACCGCGGCAAGCTGGCCCAGCTGGTGCTCAACGAACTTGCTGCCATGCAGGGCGGTGTCAGCGGCCTGAGCCAGGAGCTGCACCACGCCAACGGCCGCCGCACCCGCGTGCACTACGTCGACCACCACCACGCGCACTTCGCCAACGCCTTCGTGCCCGCGGGCTGGGCCGAGGCCGATGTGTTCGTGGCCGACGGTTTCGGCGAAACCACCACCGGCCTGATCGGCTCAGCCACCGGCACGAACCTGGAAGTGCTGGCCGCCAACCGCACGCCGCACTCCCTGGGCCTGTTTTACGCCGCTTTCACCGATTTCCTGGGCTTCCGGCCCAACAGCGACGAGTGGAAGATTATGGCCTTGGCGGCCCGCGGCAACTGGCGCACCTACTACGAGCAGCTGCGTCCGCTCATCAGCGTGCAGGGGCTGCAGTTTGAGCTGGATCTGCGCTACTTCGAGTTCTTCCTGTTTTTCACGCCGCACTACTACTCGCCCAAGCTGGTGGAGCTACTAGGCCCGCCGCTGACGCCCGGTGCCGAGCCCGGGCAGCGCGAGTACGACATCGTGGCCGCCGTGCAGCGCATCACCGAGGAAGTTGTGTTTGAGCTGCTACACAATCTGCACGCCCGCACCGGCCGCCGCCGGCTGGTGCTCGGCGGCGGCGTGCTGATGAATTCCGTGCTCAACGGCAAGCTGCGCCAGCACACGCCCTACGAGGCCGTGTTCATCGGCGGCACCCCCGACGACACCGGCATCAGCGTCGGCAGCGCCCTCTACGGGCGGCACTTTGTGCTGGGCCACGCGCTGCCGGCTGCCGAGCCCACGCGGCACAACTTCTTCGGCCGTGCGTATCCCGACGCCGCGCTGGAGCAGGAGCTGCAGCGCCGCCGCCTCAGCTACACCCGCCCCGCTGACATGGCTGCCGCCGCCGCCGAGCTGCTGCACGCCGGGCTGGTAATGGGCTGGTTTCAGGGGGGCTCCGAGCTGGGCCAGCGGGCCTTGGGCCACCGCAGCATCCTTGCCGACCCCACGCGTGCCGACATGAAAGCGCGCGTCAACGCCAGCATCAAGTACCGCGAAGCGTTTCGGCCATTCGCTCCAGCCGTGCCCGAGGAGCACCAAACCGAATACTTCGACCTGCCCGCCGGCGAAACGGCCTACTTCATGGAAAAGGTCTTTTCGCTGCGCCCGGAAGCCCAGCGCCGCCTGCCGGCCGTCACCCACGACGATGGCACCGGCCGCCTGCAAACCGTGGTAGCCGCCGATAACGAGCTGTTTCACCGCCTGCTCTTGCAGTTCGGCGCCCTGAGCGGCGTACCGGTGCTGCTCAATACCTCTTTCAACGTCAACGGCATGCCCTTGGTGGAGTCGCCGGCCGATGCGCTGGACTGCTACTTCGCTTCCGGACTCGACGCATTGGTGCTCGGGCCCTTTCTGCTGCGGAAGTAGAACTGTAGCAATTTGCCTGCTTCAAGTAATTAAAGTCCGCCTGTACGTGGTGAGTCTTATGGCCAAGGTCTCATGCTCAGGTCGGCGCGTTGCGAATGCCTCCGTCCACGAAAAAGCAGCCCGAATCCATCCCTCAGCCGGTGGCGCCCGTTAAAGCACGCATCAACTTTACCTCGCGTGCTATGGCTTCTTCTTCGGCTACCTGGAAATCTTTTGGCATGGGCGTAGTGGCGGGCATGCGCAGCATGACGGCGCCCGCGCTGCTCAGCAACGCACTGCGCGACAACCCCTCCGGCCGTCTGGCGCACTCGTCGCTGCGCTGGATACAGTCCCAAGGGGTAGCACGTGGCCTGACGCTGCTGGCCGGGGCCGAAATGGCCAGCGACAAGCTCCCCAACATGCCCGACCGCACCATAGCGCCGGTGCTCAGCGGCCGCGTGCTTTCGGGGGCGCTGGTCGGCGCCGTATTGCACAAGCTCGACCGAGGGAGCCTGCTGAAGGGGGCTGCCCTTGGTGGGCTGGGCGCGGTAGCCGGCTCGTTTGCCGCGCTGTACCTGCGCAAGCTCACGGCGGCGCGCACGCCCGTGCAAGAGCCCTGGACCGGCTTTATCGAAGATGCTCTGACGGTGGCCACCGGCAAAACAGTGCTCGGTAGCCACCTGCCCGGACATTAATCCGGCAAGCGTAGCTAGTTGCTGCATCGGCGGTCAGCCGATCAAGCCGGGCTTAGCGAAAAAAGCTGCGCGGCGCGTGCACCGTCGTCGGGCCTTTGGCTCGTGCGACGGGCGGGTGGTCGTTGGCAATCAGCCACTGGGCAATGCGCTGCTCCAGGCGGTAATGGCATTGGTGTGAGGGCGACAGGTACTGCCCCACGGGGTTCACGTCGAGGAAAGCATACTCGCCGGTGGGCGTGCGCAGCAGGTCCAGCGAGCCGGTGCGCAGCCGCGCGGCCCGCATGAAGTTGCGGATGCGCATGGCAATGGTGGTCGACAGCTGGTAGGGAACCACTTGCGTTGGCGGGGCGCCGTACAGCTCGCTGAGGGAAGCTACCGATGCGTCGCCGTCGCTCAGCGGCTCATTCAGAATAGCCGTGGCGTAGCACGAGCCGTCGAGGTAAAATACGCGCAGCTCGTAGGCAGCTTCCAGGCGGGCGTGTACCAGCGTGGGCAGAAACTGGTCGGGCAATTCTTCGAGCTCGGCCGCGCTGATCTGGGCCGGCAGCGCCGCGGTTTCAATCGACGGTTCGGGAAACAAATCGTTGGTTTCGGCGGCTTTGGTTACGAGCTGGTCGTTGTTGGCCGCCAGAAATACCCGTAGGTCGGCCTTGGTGCTGAGCACTTGCGCATTGGGCGTTAGGAGCCCGCTGCGCTGGGCTAGCTGCAGGGTAGCCAGCTTGTTGTGGGCCTGGTGCAGAGCGGGATAGTTCGGCAGCCACAGCTTGTTGCGCAGCACATCGAAGAGTAACTGAGCCAGGTGGGACGAATCGGCGGTGTGCTGAGCGCCGGCCGCGGCGGGAGCGGCCGTCAGGGCGTCCCCAAAAAAATCGAAAAACCGCCGGTACCACACCACGTGCACCTGCTCGCGCAGGCTGATGCCGTTGATCAGAATGTCCCCGCGAGTCGCATCGATAACCCATGAGCGCGGCATGTCGACCAGGTCGGCGCTGCTGATGCGCAGGAAGCTAGCGCCGTACGCGCGCAACCACTCGAGCACGGGCTCAGGGCCTTGTTCGTCGTCGGGGGGGCTGAGAACCAGAATCATAATCAGGCGGCAAGGAACTCACGGAAAGCGGAGCTTCAGGAGCGGCGGGCGGCGGGTATCAGCACCTGCCGGCTCCATAAATCCCGAAAAAGCGGGGCCATGGCCAAGCGTTGATGCACTTCTAGGGGCAAGCTGTCGAGCTGCTGTAGCAGCGTGGCCAGCTTGTCGGAAATGCCAAACGTCTGGTAAGTCAATCGATCAAATAGCTGCGGACCTTCGGCGTGGGCGAACAGGCCGTAGCGGGCCGTATGGAAAGCCAGCGGGCCGGTCAGCTCTTCCGGGGCCGGGCTGGGTAGCGGCGGGTGCTGCTCGCGCAAGCCGTGCACATCGGCAAAGTGGTGCATGTACAACCAGCCTTCCCACTGCTCGGGGTAGCGGCGCACCGTCGGCTCCAGCAACCCGAACAGGTGACGGGTGGTATCGACGGCGAATTGCTCACGCGGCAGAGCCTGGTCGGGCTCGATGGCCGGAAAAAAATGCGTTTCCAGCTCGTCGGCGCTGTGGCGAAACGACACGAGTGGCACGATAGGCGTGCCCGTGAGGTGAGCCAGAAAGGCAATGCCCTTGCGTGCGTAGATGCGGCCGTGCAGAAAGGGAATCAGCGCCAGCTTGTCGTCCTGCCGGTGCATGCCGCCTACGCCGGTGTTGCCGTCGAGGTAAAACAGCAGGCTGCGGCCGGCTTTTACCTCACGCATCATCTGCCGGCCGATGCTCGGCGACTCCGCGTCGAGCAGGCGGAACTCGCCGCCTTGGAAAGCCGGGTTTTGGGCGCGCAACTGCTCAAACTTCTCGCCCTGCTGCTCCAGCGTGGCCCGGTCGACGACCAGGGTGAACCGCACCTGGTGGCGCAGCAGGAAATGGTGAATGACGCGGTAGGAGCCCAGGTGGAACGTGCAGAACACGCGCGGCCGCTGGTGCACATCGGCCAAAAACGACGTATCGCCGGTGAAACGGGTTAGAAAATAGGCCAGGTCTTCGCCTTCGTCCAGCGAAGCCCAGTCGCGGTGGCGCAGCACGTGCTCGTAGAAGGCCGCGTCGGTGCTGGGGTAGTCGGGCAGGTAGTTGCGGCGGTTGGCCGAGCACAGCAGGTAGTTGTGCGAGGGTAGGCCGCCGGGGGCCTGGCTGCGCGCCCCGTCGGCCTGTTCCCGTGAACGAGCTGTCATGGCTGCCACCCGCGCGAGGTAGGCCTCGCGCGGGGTAGCCGTGTCAGGCTCGACGTCGGGCAACGCCGAAGGGGTGAGGGCAGCGGTTTTCATAGCGCAGAAAGGCGGAACGGGGTACACAGCCCAAACTCGTTTCAAAGAAGCTGATTAGCCTCTGACGCCGTCTGGGCGGTGCAAGAGCGTACTTCGAAGATGCGGCTCCTTTTGAAGCGGCCCCGTCGCTTTCCGATGAAGTCAAAGAAAATTCGCTTTAACCGGTGGAAAACCCGGTCGAGCTGACTCGCTTTTTCGCGGCGTTTGCCCTGCGGAGGCTACTTGCACGGCGGTGGCAGCTTCGGTGAGCCGGGCTTGTGGCCGATTGCCGCCGGTAAAACGCATACGTGCGGCAGCTGGCCCCTTATACACCAAACGCCCGGCGCTGTAAGGCGTCGGGCGTGGTATGCAATTTAATGACTGGTAGCGGTTTAGCGCTGGTGGGCCGTCTTACAGAGGGTCCGGCGAAAAGCACTTGATGATGATGTCAGCTACCGACGACAGCACAAGGCTTTCTTCTAACTCCGCAATAAGCGACTCGGCCATGCCGAGCACCGGAGTAGAGGCGGAAGAGGGCAACAACGCAATAGAGTCAAGGTGGCTCATAGTGGTATTTTTGCTAGGTGAAACGCGTGTACTGGGGAAAGAGCTACGATGGTGTCGCGGCGGCTTCGGACACCCGAAAGTTCTGCATAAAATCCGGCCCTTGCAATAGGCCCATTAGCCTAATTTGCATACTGTCAGAAGGGTAACATAGAGCGAGGCTCTGGGTTTAGTAATGCGTTTTTATAAGTATAAATCAGTTTAGCAGCTGGTGAGCTTAACGCCCGGGCTGAAGCCAAATTTGTGTTTGCCCAAGCGCACGGCGACTAGCTGCTAGCTTTCCAGCCACTTGCGGAATTCGGGCGTCTGTGCCGTGCTGGTAACCAGCGCGGCGTCGCTGTTTTTCATTTTCACCGAAAGACGGTTATTGAAGTACGGCTCCACTTTCTCTACGTACTCGATGTTGACCAACTCCGAGCGGTTGATGCGAAAAAAACGGTTCGGGTCGAGTTGGCGCTCCAGGTCGGTGAGCGTGCCGGTAAGGGGGTAGCGCGTGGACTGCTTATCGGTGGCAAACACCACGCCTTCGTCGGCCTGCAGGTACATCACGTCGTCGACGGGCAGAATATACAGGCCGTTGCGCATGCGCACGGAAAAGCGCTGCTTGTAGGCACGCGCGTTTTGCTGCAGCGCCCGGCTCAGCTCCTGCACCAGGGCTTCGTTGAGGCCGGCGGGCGCCGCCGGGGCACTCGGAACCGCCTGCGTGAAGCTGGTGCGCAGCGCATCGTACTTAGCCAGGGTTTCCTGAAACTGCTGCCCGTCGTAGGGCTTCAGCAGGTACGCAATGCCGTTGACCTTGAAGGCCTGCAGCAGAAACTGGTCGTAGGCCGTGACGAAGATGATGGGGCAGGTGATGCGCACCTGGCTGTAGAGCGTGAATACGTTGCCGTCGAGCAGCTCGATGTCGGAGAAAATCAGGTCCGGCATCGGGTTCTGCTGAAACCAGTCTAGGGCCTTGCCCACGCTTTTGAGCACGCCGGCCACGGTGGCCTGCGGCGCGTATTCGCGCAGGAACTGGGTGGTTTGGCGGGCGGTCCACTCTTCGTCTTCGATGATCAGAACATTCATGGCGGCAAGGGTAAGGCAAGGCGAAGCTAAGGAGTAGCGGCGAGGCACCGGCGGGCCGGCCGCTTCCGAAAGCGGGGCCGAAACATCTCTGCCGGGTTCGTCCGAGGTTTTCTCACTCACTGACGTTTCCGACTACTGTCGGCAGAGATGCCGGGCTTGCGCCCGCCCCCGCAGGGGTTCGGCCTGCTTTCGGAGCCGGGTAGGGCCGGCCTAGTTCCATTCCTTGATGACGGGCACGAGGACTTCAAAAAAACCGTCGCGGTACACCTGCATTTCCTTGTTGGAGAGAATCTTGTAGCGCTCCTGTAGGTTCAGCAGCCCCGTGCCGGTCGATTCTACCGGCGTGAGCTTGGGCCGGATCTTGTTGCTCACCGACACCGTGTCTTCGCCCACGCTGATGACGATGGCCAGCGGACTGTCCTCGTCGCCGCGGTTGTGCTTGATGGCGTTTTCTACCAGGATCTGCAGGGTGGCCGGCACCACGAAGCGGCCATCCAGGTTGGCCTCGGTCAGCATCACCTTATGAAAGGAGTAGGCCTCGCCGAAGCGGTGGTGCAGCAGGTAGATGTACTCGTCGACGAACTTCAGCTCCTCGGCCAGGGACACGAAGTCGTCGTCCTTGTGGCGGATGAGGTAGCGGTACAGGGCCGAAAAGCAACTCAGGTAGTGGCTGGCAATCTGCTTGTCCTGCTGAATGAGGGCGTACAGAATGTTGAGGTTGTTGAAGAGAAAGTGCGGGTCGATCTGGGCTTTCAGTGACTTCAGCTCGCTCTCGGTCTGGGCTTTGTGGGCCAGTAGCAGGCGCCGTTGCATATCGAAGTAGCCCTTGCCGACGAGCATCACGCCCAGCATGCCGTAGCTCTGCCCGTGCCGGATGATGCTGCTGATGAACAAGGCAGGCGTCCAGAAAATGGGCGTGCCCAGAATCAGCCCGTAGCCCACCTTGTAGAGCACGCCGCTCAGCAGCAGAAACACCGGAATCAGTGGCAGCGACACCAACCGGGTGCGCGGCTCCATTACCAGGGGCAAAAAGCCGAATACAATAAAGTACACCGCCATGGTATCGAGCACGATGTTGTAGGCCATGGCCCCGATGGCGCGCAGCCAGTCGTACTCCACCACGTAGCTGGGGAAAATGACCAGCAAGGCCACCAGCCAGTAGGCGGCTGTGACCTGCAGATCGGAGCGGAGCGGATGCGTGAGAAAGGTCTTCATGGGCGGGCGCGCACGGTCAGGCATCGGGTAAGTTACTCTTTATCGGCCTTTACCCGGCCGCGTTCTTCCTCCAGGCCGGTGTTGCGCTTGCGAGCGGCTAGCAGCTGCTGATTGCCGAAGCGGTAGCTGAAGCTCACGCGCACCTGCTGCGACTCGTTTTGGGTAAAGAAGCGGACGTCCATGTCCTGGTAGCGCACCGTGCCGCGCTGCTTGCCGGTAAAGAGCACGTCGGAGGCCGAAACGCGCAGCTGGGCCAGCTCGTGCCAGAACGACTTCTGCAGGCCCAGGCCCAGCATGCCAAAGGGCCGGAAGTTTACCAGCCCGTTGACGCCCGCCGTGTGGTAAAAGCCCGTCACTTCCAGGTTCACGCGCTGGGGCAGGCGCACCTTGCTCTGCAGGTAAAACATGGCCGAGAGCCGGGCGTTGCGGTACTCGCCGCCAAGGTACTGGCTGCGGTACTCGTTGTAGAACACGTTGGTGCCGCCAAAGCCGCTGATGCGCTGGCCCAGGTTCAGCGGAAAATTCAGCGTGGCGCTGTAGTTGTCGAGGCGGCCGAAGTTGGCGGTGGTCGAGTACAGCACGCTGTCCTGCTGCCCGGTGGCCAGGTTGATGGCGTTGGCCGTGCGCGTGTACGAGAACTGGAGCACTGGCTGCTTCTCGTAGGTCAGCGCGGCCTTGTAGCTGTTGGTAAACTGCGGCTTGAGGAAAGGGTTGCCCTTCTGCTGCGAGTATGGGTCGAGGTACACGATGCTCGGGTTCAGGTCCTGGTAGCTGGGTCGGTCGATGCGGCGGCCGTACGCCAGGTTCACCCCAAGCTGCTTGGTCAGGGCCTTGTCCACCGACAGGCTGGGGAACAGCTGCAGGTAGTCGCGGCGCACCGTTTTGGCCAGGGCCACCGAGGTAGCTACCGAGTGCGTGTGCTCGGCGCGCAGGCCGGCCTGCAGCTGCACGCCGGTCCACTGCTGGTCGAGGCTCAGGTAAGCGGCTGAAATGCGCTCCTGATAGCGGAAGTGGTCGGAGCGGGCGGGCTCGGGCTGCCAGCCGGCGGACGTAAGGCGGGCAAAGTCCAGGCGGCTGTCGATGGCTACGCGGCTGGCCTTGGCGCCGGCCGCCAGCTTGGCCGTGCGGCCGAGCGGGTGGCGGTAGTCGGCCTTGGCCGAGCGCAGCTCGATGTCGGTGGGCTGCTCGAAGCGCAGCTGCTGGGTGGTCCGGTCGTCGTCGGCCAGGGCATTGGTGAGGCGGCTGGTGCTGCCGGAGTGGTAGCGTGAGTAGTCCGCGTCGGCCACCAGCTCACGGCCCAGCGTATCCAGGGCAAGCTTGTAGTTCAGGTTGCCGGCGTAGCTGGTGGTGCGCCGGTCGATGCGGTTGCGCGTGGTGGTACGCGTCAGCTCGCCGGCGCGGTCCACCTCAATCTGGTTTTCGGCCGCCACGGCGGTACCCACGGCGTAGCCGTTGACGAGCACGCCCAGGGTTTGGCGCGGGGAGAGGCGGTAATCAGCCCCCAGGCGGGCCGTGTGCACGTGTGAGGTGCGGGGCTGGTAGCTCCGCTGGGCGTAGCTCACCGATTGGCCGGCCTCCGAAGCGGCGCGGTCGGTGTTCAGCTGCTCATAGGTTTTGCGGTAAGTGTAGCCGTAGTTGCCGAACACGTTCAGCGCCTTGCGGCGGTGGTTCAGGTCCAGGGTCGCGGCGCCCTTACCGAAGCGGCCGTAGGCGGCCGTCAGCGTGGCCGAGCCGTTGGTGCCCAGGGCGGCGTCCTTTTTCAGGATGATGTTGATAATGCCCGCCGAGCCGGCCGCGTCGTAGGCGGCGCCGGGCTGGGTCATCACTTCCATTTTCTCAATGGAGCTGCTCGGGTAATCCTTCAGCACGCTCACCACGTCGGTGTACTGGGTGGTGCGGCCGTCGATGAGCACAATGACGCCCTCGCGGCCAGCCAGGCTGAGGCGGTCGTTCAGCACCAGGAGGCCCGGCACTTTCTGCAGCACTTCCAGGGCCGAGGCGCCGGCGGCGGCCGGGCTGCCCGCCACGTTCACCACCATTTTTCCGGCCTGCATTTCCAGCAGCGGCTTCTGAGCTACCACTTCCACGCCGCGCAACTGCTGAGTAGCCGCGGCCAGCTGCACCTCGGGCAGCGTGGCGGCGGGCTGGGCCGGCGTGAGGGCGAAGGGCATGGAGCGGTACGTGCGGTAGCCCATCATGCTCACCACGATGCGGTAGCGGCCCGGGCCGATGCCCGCAAAGCCAAAGCTCCCGTCGGGCTGGCTCAGCTCCACCTTCACCCAGGCCGAATCCTGCGCCTGCTGCAGCAGCACCGTGGCAAAGGGCAGCGGCTTGCCCCGCTCGTCCAGCAGCCTGCCCGTGACGCGCCCCGCCGATTGGGCGTGGCACAGCGCGACGGGCGCAGCAACCAGACAAAGGGCAAACAGGGCTTTCATGCGAACGGCAACAGAAGGGGAAGTTGCCGCAAATCAAGGGGCCGGAGCTGCCACTGCCCGGCGGAAACTGGCGAAGCCTAGCAAAAAACGGATGAGCGGGGCGGAATCAGGGTTGAGCTACGGCCGAGCTTGCACGTAAGCGCCGGCTACTCCGTTTCGGCCAGAACCGGCTCCGCGGCCGGTGCGGGGGCGGCAGCCCGACGTCCGCCCAGCACCACCAGCATCACGGCCAGCACGATGAGCACGGCGCCGCTGCCCATTTGCGCGTTGAGCGGCTCACCGCCCACGGCCTGCCCCAGCAGCACGGCCACCACCGGATTGACGAAGGCGTAAGTGCCGGCCAGGGCGGGCTCCACCGTGCGCAGCAGCCAGATATAGGCCGAAAACGCTATCCAGGAACCGAATACGACCACATAGCCGAAGGCCACCCAGGGCTGCCAGCCGATGCCGCTGAGGTGAAACTGCGTCGCCTCGCCGCGCAGCAGGCCCGCCGTCAATAGAAAGGCGCCCCCGCACAGCATCTGCATGCCCACGCCAAGGAAGGGCGACCCGCCCACGGGCTTTTGCCTGGAGAGCAATGAGCCGATGGACCACACAAACGAGGCGCTCAGCACGATGGCCATGCCTAGCGCCGGGTGCCCCGGAATGAGCACCGGCGCGGCCGAATGAACGCGCGTGAGCAGGTACAGCCCGCCCATACCCAGCGCCAGCCCGGCGGCTACCGGCGCGTTGGGCCGGGGCGAGACGCCGCTCCACCAGCCCAGCACGGCCAGAAACATGGGCACCGAGGCTACCAGCAGCGCCGTAAGGCCCGAGGGAATGTACTGCTGCGAGAATGTGGTGCCGCCGTTGCCGCACAGCAGCAGGCAGGCACCCACGGCCGCGGCCCGCAGCCAATCCTGGCGGGTGGGGGCAGGGCTGCCGCTCAGGCGCACGGCGGCGTACTGCACGCTGCCGGCCACCAGAAAGCGCATGCCCGAGAGCAGCAGCGGCGGCCAGGCCGACAAGGCCGTCTTGGTGGCCAGGTACGTGGAGCCCCAGATCAGGTAAATGGCCAGCAGCGCCGCGCCGATGAGCAGCGGGGCCGGACGGGTGCTAACAGGAGCAGAAACAATGGTAGGCATAATCAACAGGGAAACGGCCAGCGCGCACAGCGGCGCGCCGGGAAGCTGCAAAGGTCGGAAATGGTGGGCTGGCGCCTACGCCGCGTGGCGGCGTCGGTACTGCTGGGGCGTGAGCTGCTGCGCAGCTTTGAACACGCGCCCGAAGGAACTGGGCGACTCAAACCCGGCCTGCGCGCTGATTTCCTGCACCGTCAGCCCGGAGTGGATGAGCAGGGTGCGGGCCCGCGCCAGCCGGATGCCCGTGGCGTACTGGTGCGGCGAGCAGGCAAACAACTGCCGAAAATGCCGCAGCAAGTGGTTTTTGGAGAGCATACTGGCCTGCGCAATGCCGTCGAGCGTCAGCGCTTCGGCGGGCTGCGCCTCGATGTACTCCCTGGCCAGGTACAAGCGCCGGCAGATTTCCAGGCGGGTGGCGCGCTTCACGGCCGAGAGCTGGTCGGCGCTGCGCGCCACGCGGCGCTGGTGCAGGCCCAGGAGTTCGGCCAGGATGCCGTGCAGGCGCGAATCGAGCTCTAGCTCCGGGACGGGCCGGCAGGCCAGTTCGCGTTGCAGCTGCAGCAGCCGGTTTCGTAAGGCTGGCGTGGCCATGTGCAGCTGCTCGAAAAACCACACGTCGGCGTCGGGGCTGGCCCAGGGGTTGGTTAGCAGGGCTTCGTCGGAGGCGCGGTGCGCGTGCGCCACATCGGCCACCAGCCGTGGATCGAAGTAGATGGCGAAGGAATGCACCCAGTCGGCGGAGCGGATGGCGCTGGCGTAGGGCTGCCCGGCATTGACAATGAGCAACTGGTTGTGCTCCACGTGTACGGGGCGGTGGTGCAGGTAGTAGGTTTCGCGGCCGGCGAAGGTGCATTTCAGCGACAACCGGTTCGTGTACGTGGGCCAGACGCAGAACTTACAGAGCGAATCAATGACCGTGCTGCGGTCGGCGAGGCGCTGAAACTGCACGAATTCCTGCAGCGACTCTTGCTCGGTGGCGACGGTGGAACGGATGTACATGGCGCGGAGCAGCGGGTTTCGACTACCAAAAACGGCACCACGTCGCCGCTCGGCTATGCAGAAAACACTTTTTTCGCCGGCTGCGCTTCCTACCTTGCCGCCAATGAAATTTTCGCAGCAAGTTGTCTGGATTACAGGGGCCTCGGCCGGCATCGGCGAAGCGCTGGCCCAAGCCTTTGCCCGCTCAGGGGCCCGTCTTGTGTTGTCGGCCCGCAACGAGGCCGAGCTGCGCCGCGTGGCCGCCGCCTGCGCCCCGGCCGAAACGCTGGTGCTGCCTCTGGACCTGGCCGACAGCGCCGCCCTGCCCGCCAAGGTGCAGCAGGTGCTGGCCCGCTACGGCCGCCTCGACGTGCTGGTAAACAACGGCGGCGTGAGCCAGCGCAGCCTGGCGCTGGAAACCACGCTCGACGTGGACCGCCGCCTGATGGAGGTGAACTACTTCGGCACCGTGGCCCTGACCAAAGCCGTGCTGCCGCAACTGCTCCAGCAGCGCCAAGGCCGCGTAGTCACCATCAGCTCGCTTGTGGGCAAATTCGGCACGCCCTACCGCTCGGCCTACGCGGCCAGCAAGCACGCGCTGCACGGCTTTTTCGATTCGTTGCGGGCCGAGCTGAGCGGCTCGGGCGTGGGCATTACCATCATCTGCCCAGGCTTTATCCGCACGGGCGTGTCGGTGAATGCGCTTACCGGCGACGGCCGCGCCCTCGGCACCATGGACGAGGCCACGGAAAAAGGACTGGCCCCCGAAGAGTTTGCGCGCCGGGCGCTGCCCGTCATGGCCCGCGGCGACAACGAAGCTTACATCGGCGGGAAAGAGACTATGGGCGTGCTGCTGAAGCGCTTCGCGCCGGGTATTTTCGCCCGGCTGCTGACGCGCGCCAAAGTGCGCTGAAAAGCGTTAATCGGTAGTAAACAGTTTTACTAGACTGGTGATAAACAAGTTTACTAAGCCGCGAAATCCACTTTCGGTTGAAATTTTCTGCCCTGCGGAAGTACCATTGGCTGAAAGGGCGCTAATAAATTATAGCCCGATAATGAAGAAGCTTTTCATTCGTTCGCTGCTCACGTTGTGGCTGTTGCCGGCTCTAAGCAGGGGGCAAGCTCTGGCGCCCGGCGCGTCACTTGATGCCCGGCGCCCGGCGGCGGTGACGACGCTGGCCGGAACGGCCCGCCAAAGCGGCAGTTCGGATGGAGCTGGGGCGCTGGGGCGTTTCCAAAGGCCGATGGGCATAGCTTTGGCCGCCGACGGAACGCTGTACGTAGCCGATACAGACAACCACACGATTCGTCGCGTAACGCCTGCCGGAGTGGTAACCACGCTAGCCGGCGCCGCCGGCGCCAAGGGCAGCAACGACGGACAGGGCGGCGCTGCGCGTTTTAATCACCCGGTGGGCATAGCGGTAGCAGCCGATGGCATGCTGTACATCACCGACGCGGATAACCATACCATTCGGAAGGTGACCCCGGCAGGGGAGGTGACTACCCTGGCCGGGCAAGTCGGTCGTAAAGGCGGTGCCGACGGCGCTGGCCGCACTGCTGCATTTTACACTCCTCATGGCATTGCCGTGGGGTCCGATGGCACCGTGTATGTGAGTGATACGGAGAACCACACCCTGCGCCGGATTTCGGCGGCCGGTGAGGTGGGTACTCTGGCTGGTGCCGCGGGGCAAAAGGGCTCAACCGACGGCAGCGGCTCCGCAGCACGGTTTTTTCATCCGGCCGGCTTGGCGCTGGACGCCACGGGGACGCTCTACGTAGCAGACAACGGCAACCACACCGTGCGCAAAGTTTTGCCTGCCGGTACGGTAACCACCTTGGCCGGACAGCCAGGCCGATCGGGCAGCGCCGACGGGCCGGCCTCCGCCGCCCGCTTCGATTGGCCAAATGGCGTGTCGGTGGACGCGCAGGGCGTCGTGTACGTCACCGATTGTGCCAATGCCACGGTGCGCCGCATTTCGCCTGCGGGCGAAGTCAGCACGCTGGCGGGCCGCGTGCATGGGTGGGGCTACCAGGACGGCGCTGGCCCGGACGCGAGGTTTGAGGTACCGCTCGGCATAGCCGTAGAAGCTTCGGGCGCCACCGTGTTTGTTACCGACGCCAAAAACCAGCTTATTCGGTGCATCCGCTAGGGGCTGACGGGAATAGATTGGCGTGGTCACGGCCCGTCACGCAGCCTGCGCGGGCCCACTAGTGTATTTCAGCATATGCTTTCCTTCTGCTTCGTTTCGCCGCGCCGCGCCGCGCTGGGCCTTGCTCTGTTGGTGTTGCCACGCCTTGGCGCTGCCCAGTTACTACAAGCCAAGCCGGCCTTCACCCGCGCCGACTCCCTGCGCGGCACGCTTACGCCCCTGCGCAGCTGCTACGACGTCAACTACTACCACCTCGACGTCAAGCTGGACATTCCGCAGCGCGCCATCAGCGGCTCGAATCTGTTCCGCTTCACGGCCACGCAGGATTTCAGCCGGCTGCAGTTCGATCTGTTTGCCAACCTGAAAGTGGAGCGCGTGGTGTACCGCGGCAAGGAGCTGCCCTTCACCCGCGAGGCCAACGCGGTGTTCGTGACCTTTCCGCAGCCCATCCGCCAGGGCACGCGCGACGAATTCACCGTGTACTACTCCGGCCAGCCCACCGTGGCGCAGCGCGCGCCCTGGGACGGCGGCTTCGTGTTCACCGAGCACGGGCCGGGCCAGCCCTGGGTAGCCACGGCCTGCCAGGGCGTGGGCGCCAGCATCTGGTGGCCCACCAAGGACCACCAGTCCGACGAGCCCGATTCGATGATGATCAGCGTGACGGTGCCCAAGGGCCTGAAGGACATTTCGAACGGGCGCCTGCGCAAAACCACCCAGCTCAAGGGCGGCCTCACGCGCTTCGACTGGGCCGTATCGAACCCCATCAACAACTACGACGTGGCCCTGAACGTGGCCAACTACGAGCACATCGGCGACACCTACCAGGGCGAAAAGGGCAAGCTGACGCTGGACTACTGGGTGCTGCCCGAAAACCGGGACAAGGCCCGCAAGCAGTTCGACGCCAACGTGAAGCCCATGCTTAAGTCCATGGAGGCGTGGTTTGGGCCTTACCCCTTCTATAAGGACGGCTACAAGCTGGTGGAGACGCCGCACCTGGGCATGGAGCACCAGAGCGCCGTGGCCTACGGCAACAAGTACCAGAACGGCTACCTCGGCCGCGACCTGTCGGGTACCGGCTGGGGCACCAAGTGGGACTTCATCGTGGTGCACGAAAGCGGGCACGAGTGGTTCGGCAACAACATCACCTCGAAGGACATTGCCGATATGTGGATTCACGAGTCGTTTACCAACTACTCGGAAAGCCTGTACATCGAAACGCACTTCGGCAAGCCGGCCGGGCTGGAATACCTGCACGGCCTGCGGCGCGTCATCCAGAACGATGGGCCCATCATCGGCGTGTACGGCGTAAACCGCGAAGGCTCCGGCGACATGTACCCCAAGGGCGCCAATATGCTGGGCATGGTACGCACGGTGCTTAACGACGACGCAAAGTGGCGGCAGATTCTGCGCGGGCTCAACCAGCAGTTCTACCACCAGACGGTGACCACCGAGCAAATCGTGGGCTACATCAACCAGCAAGCCGGCCGCGACCTGACCAAGATCTTCGACCAGTACCTGCGCCACGCGAATATTCCCACCCTGGAAGTGCGCTTCGAGCAGGGCCGGGCCGTGGCCCGCTGGATTGCCGACGTGCGCGGCTTCGATATGCCCGTGCGCCTGCGCACCAAGGGCGGTGAATGGCGCCTGGTGCAGCCCTCTACCGCTTTCCAGCCTATTGATGTGCCTGGTCTGGCCAAGGACAATCTGGAAGTCGACACCTTCAACTACTACATCGGCGTGCTGGTGGAGTAGGGGCGGAGCCTACCGGTGCCAGTGCTGTTGTGGAATTCGGCACAGCAAGGCACTCGGGGCCGGGCAGTAACCGTCCAGAAACATCCTGAAAGTCGTCCGTCATCCTGAGCGGAACGAGAAGGACCTTACCCCGTGAGAACAAGTCGTAACAACGATGGTCGGTCACGCGTGGTAAGGCCCCTCGCGTTCTGCTCAGGATGACAGCGTAAACAACGGCCGCCGCTAAAACGGGCCTCACAACGGCCGTCCGCTAACCTTTCCCGGCCCTTGCGGGTTTTCTCCTGCGGCGCTGGGCATTCTGCCTTACCTTTGCCCGTCAGCGCTTCATCAACCCGACTTTCAGCATGAACCAATACGACGTTACCGTCATCGGCTCCGGCCCCGGCGGCTACGTGGCGGCCATCCGCTGCGCCCAGCTCGGCTTCAAAACGGCCCTCATCGAGAAATACGACACGCTCGGCGGCACCTGCCTGAACGTGGGCTGCATCCCCTCGAAGGCCCTGCTCGACTCGACCGAGCACTTCCACAACGCTGGTCATACCTTCAAGGAGCACGGCATCGAGCTGAGCGACCTGCAGATCAACATGAACCAGCTCATCGACCGCAAAAACGGGGTGGTGAAGGCCAATACGGATGGCATCCAGTTCCTGATGAAGAAAAACAAAATCGACGTCATCAAAGGCGTTGGTTCGTTTGTCGACGCCACCCACATCAGCATCACCCCACGCGACGGGGGCGAGGCCCAGCAGATCGAAAGCAAAAACGTCATCATCGCCACCGGCTCCAAGCCCACGGTGCTGCCGTTCATCGCACAGGACAAGGAGCGCATCATCACCAGCACCGAGGCCCTGAACATCCGCGAAGTACCCAAGCACATGATTGTGATTGGCGGCGGCGTTATCGGCCTGGAAATGGCTTCGGTGTACGCCCGCCTCGGCGCCAAGGTGTCGGTGGTGGAGTTCATGGACTCGCTCATCCCCACCATGGACCGCGCCCTGGGCAAGGAGCTCAAGCGCATCCTGGGCAAAATCGGCATCGAGTTCTTCCTCTCGCATAAAGTCACCGGCGCCACCCGCGAGGACGACACCGTGACGGTAACCGCTACCAACCCCAAGGGCGAGGAAGTGAAGTTTGAGGGCGACTACTGCCTCGTGGCCGTGGGCCGCGTGCCCTACACCCAGGGCCTGAACCTGGAAGCCGCCGGCGTGCAGATGGAAGAGCGCGGCCGCATCAAGGTCGATGAGCACCTGCAGACCTCCGTGCCCGGCATCTACGCCATCGGCGACGTGATTCGGGGCGCCATGCTGGCCCACAAGGCCGAGGAAGAGGGCGTGTTCGTGGCCGAGCGCCTCGCCGGCCAGAAGCCGCACGTGAATTACCTGCTCATCCCCGGCGTGGTGTACACCTGGCCCGAAGTGGCCGGCGTGGGCTACACCGAAGAGCAGCTCAAGGAAGCCGGCCGGGCCTACAAAACCGGCTCCTTCCCCTTCCGCGCCTCGGGCCGCGCCCGCGCCTCCATGGACCTCGACGGCTTCGTGAAAGTGCTGGCCGACAAGGAAACCGACGAAATCCTGGGCGTGCACATGATCGGCCCGCGCATCGCCGACCTCATCGCCGAAGCCGTGACGGCCATGGAGTTCCGCGCCTCCGCCGAGGACGTAGCCCGCATGAGCCACGCCCACCCCACCTACGCCGAAGCCATGAAAGAAGCCTGCCTGGCCGCCACCGAGAACCGGGCGATTCATATGTAATTCTTACTGCCTAGCAGTAGAAACGCAAAAGCGGCTGAAGCTCCGGGAGCTTCAGCCGCTTTTGCGTTTTAATAATCATTAGATAGCAAGGAAAACAAATCTTTTTCTTCTGGTTGGCCGTGAGTTTTGTTTTCAGCTTGTTGGTTCTCTGTGCGAGTGTTTTTGTGTGCGAGTGTTGATGAAGCTGGTTTATGGTAAAAAACTTTGGAGGAATGGTAGAATGAGATATTGTTTTTCTTTAAAATGCTGAAGAATGGGTGGTTGTTAATTAAATCAGGGTGCTTCAGAGTGAGCCAGCCGTGATAATCAGCTTCATAAGCTAAAAGCCAATATTCGTCTTGTAGTGCATTCTCGTCAATGAGGTCTACTATGTTGTCTGTGATTATTGTCGATGATATTAGTCCTCGATTTTTGAGGTCTAGTGCCATTATTAAATTGCTTGCGTCGACTAAATTAAATAAGTTACTTGCTATTTTATCGGGTATTTGTATGTTAAAAACTTTTGAAAGCCATAAAGCCCAATTTATTTCATAAGAATGGCCCTTGTAGATGTGTTCTTCTAATAACGTAAATATTATTTCCTTTATCTTTTTATTATCGACTATTCTTTTGTTTTTATACATTATTGCTGAAAATTCATGCAATGTCGCCGGCTCAGTAATGGCTGTTTTCATCAACAACGATTCAAAGTGTGACCAGTTTCCAGATTCTATATTTACATTGTTTAACCGCTTTATTGCATATTTTAAGACGCTGTCTAGAGGAAAATCAATAGAGTATCGATACGAAATATCAAAATATCTTATTAAGTCGTATAATTGCTTTTTTTGATCGGATGAAAATTTGTAATTTGAAAGTACGGATGACCATCCATTGTCAAAAAAGTGAGGAGACTTATTGACAAAAGTTTTTTCGTCATTTATATCTAGATGAAGAGAACTGAAAATTTCTTGCAGAATTCTAATCGCTTTTTCGGCGTGTTCCATACTTGAAAAAAACAGGTTAAAATCGTCTACATATAGCGGATTCATGAACGATGTACATGATAACCACAATGGTTGAACCAGGCTTTGGCATCCTTGCTGGAAATCCACTCAACCGCGGTTTGGATAGCCGCCTCCAGTGCTTCACGGGTACGGGCCTG
>NZ_MVBC01000009.1 GCF_002007105.1 Hymenobacter sp. CRA2
GGCTCAACTTCTTTCGGCGCGTGGTGATGGACTACGAGTACACCCCGGAAAGCCACGCCGCCTGGATTCTCTGGGCAAACGTCACGCTCTGCCTCAATAGACTGCCTTGAATTCCCAAACACGCTCTATAAACGATTTCAAATAAGCTTCACTCTCGCAAGCAACCATCTTCTTAGAACTTGCAAGCGTCATCATATTAATATCATTTATCATACTCTTATGGTTATCACCTAAGTAGTATATCCCTCCCTCTTTTCTACCTAGCTTACTAGACATAGTTTGAACTAACAGCTTACTAGTGAGTGGTGTTCCCACATTGGCAATTTCTTGAATATCAGGATTAAAGTATTTATTTATCTTAGCCCTACTTACTATAGAAGAGCAATCAGACAATACAAAGTAATCATCCTCAGTAGTGATATAAAATATCACGCTAACAAGCGGGAACATCTTTTCAATTACATCTTCTGCAATTTTTGAGTATTGCAACTTATTTGAATACTTTGTTTTCTTTCTGTCTTCTAAGGCTTGGTCAATTTGCTCTTTTAAGTTTGGAGCCGCATACTGCCTTAATTCTTCAAACGGCTTATAAATAGCATCATCTAACTGTCTTTTACTGACAGGATTACGCATATCGCCAATAATTCCAAGCTTAGTAATATCAATCAATGCATTTATAAGCTCATCTTTTACTGCAATTTGAGTCTCTGCATAGTCAAGAATTATTTTGGTATTCTTGACGAATGAATCCTCAAAGTAATCTTTCAAATCCTTTTCAATAATATCGTGATTCAATTGACCGTTTTCATAAACGGTATTTAACTCACGCTCACTAAACACTGATTTAGTTGTAGTCTTATTAAAGAAGTTGTTGCGGATTTTGTCATATAAGTAAATTTTCTTCTCTGATTGATTAAAGAAGTTTCTTATCTGACATTGGGAAACATAGTGATGATTAAGCGGAGTGCTCATAGATGCTCTGTGATGTTGTCAGTAGCAAGATAGAGACAAAGAGAAACCCTAGCCACATCAGCAGCTAGGGTTTCGTGCGTTTTAAGCCTCTTTCTTGCCTGTTGCGGCTCTGTGTGGGTTAGGTACTGATAGTGTCTCTAAGGGGCTGTAATAGCTTAGGCTACTACTTTCAACGCTGGCTCTTCATTGAGAAAATCAAAGACGCTATCCATCTCAGCAGCCTTAGTAGCTCTGTCTGCGTACCTTTGGAAGGTATCGAAATCTTTATGTCCAGTTATGCGGGTAATTTTATCATAGCGTAGGTTTCTGATAAGGCATTGGTTAATCATAGTACGGCGCAAGGTATGTGCCCCGCAATGCTCGTATTTAGGTCGGGTGTCCGGTACTTGTTCGTGTCCGATATAGTTCCATACAGTTATTTCCTCATTCAGTGAGGGCATATCCAACGACTTCAGCAAGCGTCTAAACGTGCCCTTAAATGCATTGATAGCACCGGGCTTTAGGTTGTAGTCGTATTTCTCTAGAATGCTCTTCAAACGGTCTGTAAATGGGATATAGACCTTACCACCTGTTTTCTTTTGTGTTTTGATAATGTACCCTCCTTGAATATCGGCGCGGGCAATCTGAGAATCTACAAAACGCAATGCAGTTTCCGACATCAATAGTGCAAGGTCTTTCACCCGTTCCTGTGCTCTTCTAGTTAGCCCGTTCAGATGATGTGTATTTACATTGCGAAATGCTTTAAGCTCTTCCGTAGTCAGATATATTACTGATTCATCTTTAAGAGGCAGGTTAAACGAATACTTTTTATAATCATTAGACAACCCATATTCCTCTTTGAAGTGATTCAGTACAGCACCTAGCTTATCCATCAATACTTTGATGGTGCTGTTATAGAAACGTTCCTTAACTAGAAACGCCTCAAATTCTTCCATTGTATTCTTGTCAAACGCTCTGATAGAAATATCTACTTGGAACTTAGCAAGTGTATTTTTTAAGTGTAGATAGGTGTTTTCTGTGCCAGCAGCAAAACTATTCTTTGCTTTAGCGTCAGTATTCTTAGGTTTAGCCTTGTGCTTTGCTTCAATAAACCTATCAATTAGCAGGGTTATGTTTTCCGGCTGAAACGTGCCTATTTCTTTCTGAATCTTTACTATCTCATTTCGTTTCTCTTCAACCTGTTTTAACAGTAACTCTATTTCGTGCTCTAGTATCTCAATCTGGCTTTTACCTTCCTCTTCCCACTCATCAAACATCTCCTTTACCGTCTCATTGAAGCCCGGTATAGTGGTGTAGTAGTGCTTAACTCGTTCAGCGTAGGGCTGAGCACCACCAGCGGACGCCAATCGAATAGCGTAGTCTAAACGGCGTTGGGCGGCTCCTATCTTATCGTTTGCTTCAGGTGCAAACAACTCCCCTACTACACGTCCTTTCTTCAGGCTAGCCGGATTGATAGAGAAGCCGCAAGGGACGTAGTAATCTTTGTTCTTGCCGCTGGCGTCAGGGTGACTGTAGCGAATGTATACAGGCTGTTCTAGCCCCTTATTGACCTTACGAACTACTACTTTAGCATTTGCCATCTTTTTGCACTATTAAGGGTTGGCGACTCCGTTGAATTTCACGAAGTTACCAACCCCTAACATTGATGCAAACCTTGTAGCAAGGTATTTTTAAAAACCGCGTTTCTACGGTTTTAAGACCACTTTTGTACAGTTGTCTTTCTTGTTGCGGAAGATGTCGTAGCCGTGGGCGGCTTCGCTCAGCGGCAGTTTGTGGCTGATGATGTCGTCGAGCTTCACCTTGCCTTCCACTACGTACTGCAGCAGCTTGTCGATGTGCTTGTGGGCCGGGGCCTGGCCGCCCACGAGCTTGATGCCCTTGTCGAAGAATTGCCCGACGGGGAAGTTGTCGAAGTAAGCTCCGTACACGCCCAGAACCGATACGATGCCACCGCGGCGCACAGCACTCATGCAGGTTTCCAGCACTTTCACAGAGCCTTTTTCGAAGTTCACCACGGCCTTGACACGGTCGATTAGGTCGCGCATGGGCTCGAAGCCCACGGCCTCCACGCACACGTCGGCGCCGCGGCCCTGGCTCATGGCCCGGATTTCCTCAATCACCTGCTTGCGGTCCTCCCACTTGATGGTTTCGCAGTTGGCCGAAGCCCGCGCTTTCTCCAGGCGGTATTCCAGCGGATCGACGATGACCACGCGGGCGGCGCCGCGCAGCCAAGCCGATTTGGCGGCCATGATGCCCACCGGCCCGGCCCCGAAAATGGCCACAAACTCACCGCCCTTTACCTCGCCCCAGTCGATGCCGGAGTAACCGGTGGGGAAGATATCGGTGAGGAACAGGGCCTGCTCGTCGGTCAGCGAATCGGGAATGACGCGCGGGCCGTAGTCGGCGTAGGGCACGCGCACGTACTCGGCCTGCCCGCCGTTGTAGCCGCCGTAGAGGTCGGTGTAGCCGAAGAGGGCACCGCCTTTTTCCGTCAGCACGCCGCCCTCGGGGCCGTAGTGGTCGGGGTTGGAGTTTTCGCAGTGGCCGGGCAGCTCGTGGTTGCAGAAGAAACAGGTACCGCAAGCCACCGGAAAGGGCACCACCACCCGGTCGCCCACCTTCAGCTTATTGCCCACGCCCTTGCCCACTTCTTCCACGATGCCCATGAACTCGTGGCCGAGCACCATGGGCCGCGGCTGCGGAATGCCGCCGTTGTAGATGTGCAGATCGGAGCCGCAGATGGCGGTGCTCGTCACGCGGATAATGGCGTCGCGCGAATCGACGATTTCCGGGTCGTCGACCGTGTCGACGCGCACGTCCTTGATGCCGTGGAAGACTAAGGCTTTCATAGGGTGTGGGTTGGTTGTGGTAGATACGTAGCTAGGGCTAACGACCCGCGCAACGCCCGGGTTGTCTCCGTGAACTTTCCTACCCGAAACCACCCAATACGCAACGCCTGACGCGGCAACTGCCCGCGCTTCCGCCCTACTTCTTCTCGTCCTTGCTGAACGAATACGGCGCATCCTGCGGCTGGGTACCGCGGCTGGTATTCGGCTGGCTGGTCATGTCGAATTCCAGCGTGGCGCCCTGCAGCAGCTGTTGGTGACGGAGGTAATTGGCGCCGTAGGGCTGCCCGTTGAGGCGCAGTTGGCCGATGTAGCGGTTGGCGTCGGTGTTCTGAGGCGCGCTGAGCACCACGTCCTTGCCGTTTTCCAGGTGCAGCGTGGCCTTCGGGAAGAGTGGCGCGCCCAGCACGTACTCATCGGTGGCGGGGCAGACGGGGTAAAAGCCCAGGGCAGAGAAGACGTACCACGCCGAGGTTTGGCCGTTGTCCTCGTCGCCGCAGTAGCCGTCGGGCGTGGGGTGGTAGAGGCGGTTCATGGTTTCGCGGGCCCAGTACTGCGCCTTCCACGGCTGGCCGGCGTAGTTGTAGAGGTACACCATGTGCTGAATGGGCTGGTTGCCGTGGGCGTAGTTGCCCATGCCGGCAATCTGCATTTCGCGGATTTCGTGAATGACCGAGCCGTAGTAGGAGGCATCGAACACCGGCGCGAGGGTAAACACTGTGTCCAGCTTGGCCACGAAGGGCCGGGGCCCGCCCATGAGCGTCATCAGCCCGTGCACGTCGTGGAAGACCGACCAAGTGTAGTGCCAGCTGTTGCCCTCCGTGAAGGCGTCGCCCCACTTGAAGGGGTTGAAGGGCGTCTGGAACGAGCCGTTCTGGTTGCGGCCGCGCATCAGCCCGGTTTGCTTGTCGAAGACGTTGCGGTAGTTCTGGCTGCGCTTGGCGTAGAGGGCCAGCTCCTTTTTGGGCCGCCCCAGGGCCTTGCCGAGCTGGTAGATGGTGAAGTCGTCGTAGGCGTATTCGAGCGTACGGGCGGCGTTTTCGTTGATGCCCGCGTCGTAGGGCACGTAGCCGAGCTTGTTGTAGTACTGCACGCCAGCGCGGCCCACGGCTTCCAGCGGGCCCGCGTTGTTGGCCCCGTGCAGCAGGGCCTGGTAGAGCACGTTGATGTCGTAACCGCGCACGCCTTTCAGGTAGGCATCGGCTACCACGGAGGCGGAGTTGTTACCGATCATCACGTCGCGGTAGCCGGGGCTGCCCCACTCCGGCAGCCAGCCGCCTTCTTTGTAGGCGTTGGCCAGTCCGGCCTGAATCTGGCTGTTCACGCTCGGGTAGAGCAAGTTCAGGAAGGGAAACAGGCTGCGGAAGGTGTCCCAGAAGCCGGTATCGGTATAGAGGTAGCCGGGCAGCACCTTGCCATTGTAGGGCGAATAGTGCACCGGCTGGCCCTGGGCGTCCAGCTCATAGAACTTGCGCGGAAACTGCAAGGCCCGGTACAGGCAGGAGTAGAAGGTACGTTGCTGCTCCTCGCTGCCGCCCGCTACCTCGATGCGCCCGAGCTGCTTGGCCCAGGCTGCCCGCGCCTTCTGCTTCACCGTCTCGAAATCGTCGGTACCGATTTCCGTCTGCAGGTTTAGCTCGGCCTGCTCGGGGCTGATAAACGACGAAGCCACCCGCGCCTGCAGCTGCTCACCCGGCCGCAGGCGGAAGCCCACCACGGCCCCGGCGTGGTCGGCGCGGGCTTCGAGCTGCTGGGCGTAGAGCACCTTGTCGCGGTAGACGGTGGTGCTGGCAAACGCGTGGTCAAACTCGATGACGAAGTAGTTCTTGAAGCCATCCGGCACGCCACGGCTGTTGCGCGTGGTGTAACCGATGATGCGGCGCTGCTGGGGCAGCAGCTTCACGTAGGAGCCGCGGTCCAGGGCGTCGAGCACCACGTAGGCGCTGTCGGCGTGGTGCACGGTGAAGCGGAAGCGCGCCGCCCGCTCGGTGGGCGCTATTTCGGTGGTGATGTCGTGGTCGGCCAGGTACACGCGGTAGTAGTACGGGCGGGCCTCTTCCGCCTTGTGCGAAAACCAGCTGGCCCGCTCGTCTTCCTCGAAGCGCAGCTTGCCGGTGAGCGGCATCAGCGCAAACTGGCCGTAGTCGTTCATCCACGGCGAGGGTTGGTGCGTCTGCTTGAAGCCGCGCAGCTTGTCGGCCGAGTACTGGTAGGCCCAGCCGCTGCCCATCTTGCCGGTCTGCGGCATCCAAGTATTCATGCCCCAGGGCATGGCAATGGCCGGGTAGGTATTGCCGTTTGATAGCTCCGGCTTGGAGTCAGTACCCATCAGCGGGTTGACCAGATCGACGGGCTCGGGCAGGGTCTGGGCAGTGACGGCAGCCGGGCCGACGGTCAGCAGCAAAAGCAGGAGGCGGAGTATAGTTCTGATCATGCAGGTGGAGCGCAGAAGACAACGCGGCGCCGAATGTAACCAGAACCTCAGGCAGAGGCGCAGCTAAATCGAAGGGCGCCGTAGGCAAGCATCTGGCCAGGCAGCAGTTGCTCCTTACACGCTTACCGCCCAGACGTCAGCCCGCAACCTATCTCGGCTGTGCTCGACACGACGTTCTTATTTAGCCGCCTAAGCCTGCCCAGCCACCACATCAATACCTTCGGCGAAAGTGTGCGGCCGATAACCCAGTTCCCGTTCCGCTTTATCGATGACAAAGCCCGTGCGCGGGGGCCGTTTGCCGGGCTGGGTGAAGGTGCTGGCATCCACCGGCTCAATCAGCGAGGCATCGAGCCCGAAATGCGCCGCCACGCGCAAAGCCATTTCGTAGGGCGTGAAAAACTCGCGCCCCGAGAGGTGGTAGAGGCCGGTGGCGTTTTGCCGGGCAATGAGCCAGCAGCCTTCGGCTAAGTCCTCGGCCAGGGTGGGCGTGCGCCACTGGTCGGTAACCACCTTGATAGGCTTGCCGGCCCGCAGTGAGTCGCGCACCCAGAGCACGATATTGGTGCGCCCACCGCCGCGCAGCACGCCATACACCAGCACCGTGCGCGCAATGGCCCAGCGCAGCTCCGGCGTATTCATTACGGCCTGCTCGGCGGCCAACTTGCTGCGGCCGTAGTGGCTGATGGGGTTGGGCACGGCGTCTTCGGCCAGAGGACCGTGGCTGCCGTCGAACACAAAATCGGTGCTGAGGTGCGTGAGGTGCGCGCCGTGGCCGGCGCAGGCGCGGGCCAGGTTTTCGGTGCCCGTTACGTTGGCCAGCCAGCAAGCGTCGGGGTTCAACTCGCACTCGTCCACGTGGGTAATGGCCGCCGTGTGGATGACGTGCGTAGGCCGCTCCTGCCCGATGACGGCCTCGACCTGCGCGGCATCGGCTACATCGAGCGACACGAAGCGCACGGCCGGATAATACTCCGCCAGGCGGTTGGCGCCGCGGGCGGTAGCTACCAGTTCCACGCCAGGCTGCTGGTGCATGCGGTCGATGAGCTTCTGACCCAGCAGGCCATTGGAGCCGGTGATGAGGAGACGCATACGGTGAGAGGGTGAGGTAGTGAACTGGTGAGTTTGATGTTCTGATGGCACGAACCGCGCCTGTAGCGCATTGCGCGCAGTCAGCACGGCACTCGCCATTTCACCACCTCACCAGTTCACCTAATACTGATACCCGTAGAGCTTGGTGATTTTCTTCTTGCTGAGCTTTTCCACCTTCACATCCATCTTCACGTCCTGCTCGGGGCGGTCCATTTGGTTGCGCGACACCTTGGCAATTTTATCTACCACGTCCTGGCCCTGAATCACCTGCCCGAACACGGTGTAGGCGCCGTCGAGGTGGGGCGTGCCGCTGGGGTTTTGCACGATGTAGAATTGCGAGTAGCTGCTCGGCGTACCGGCCGGGCCACCCGAGCGCGCCGCGGCCACGGCACCGCGCTTGTGGTGCAGCTCGGGGCGCAGCTCGGCCGGAATGGTGGGGTCGTTGGGCTGGCCCATGCCGTCGTTGGTGGGGTCGGCGTCCTTGGAGTTGGCGTCGCCGCCCTGAATCATGAAGCCGGGGATGATGCGGTGAAACGTGGTACCGCTGTAGAAGCCACTTTTGGCCTTTTGCAGAAAGTTTTCCCGGTGCAGGGGCGTCTGCTCAAAGGTCACCAGCCGGATGTCGCCCAGTGAGGTGCCGCCCTGCGTGATGTGCAGCGTCACCAGTTGGTCTTTTTTGCCGGGCTTCCTGGCTTTTGCTTTCACCTTTTGGGTGGGCGCTTTCTGCGCGTGCAGGCTCGGCGTGGCGGCCAGCGTCAAAGCCAGCAGCAGGGCGGCGGGGCGGAAGAATCGGCTCGGGGAAGAAAACGGGTTCATCAACATCAGGGGTAATTCACTTAACGAAGCTAAGCCGATTCGGCGGAACGCGCCAGCCAGTCGGCCTGCGTCAGCCCGAAGCAGTAGCTGTCGTGCACTAGTCCGTCGCCGCCCCGAAAATTGTTGCGCAACAGCCCTTCCTGCCGAAAGCCGCAGCGGCGGGCCAGCCGGGCGCTGCGCTCGTTGTCGGGGTCGACGTGGCAGTACACGCGCAGCAGCTGCAGCTCGGTAAAAGCCCAGTGCAGCGCGGCCGTGGCCGCTTCGTGCATCACGCTGCGGCCTTCGGCCCGGGCGCTGAGCAGGTAGGCCAGCTCGGCCTTCGGTACTTCCCACTCGATGTTGCGCAGGCTCACGAAGCCCAGCGGCGTGGCCTCGGCCCGGGGCCAGATGCCGAGCAGAATACCTTTGCCCATGAGCCAGTCGGCGTGGCGGATTTCGAGGTAGGCGCGGGTGCTGGCCTCGTCCTGCACGGCGTTTAGGGTTTTGGGAAAGTCGCGGGTCAAACGCGGCCGGTCTTCGTCGATGAGGCGGAAAAAGCTCATCGATTCCTCGGCTGGCCGCCAGGGCCGCAGCACGAAGCGGGACGTGGTGAGTTCGGGGGCGGCGGCAAGCTGAGGGCGCATAAGGCAGGGCGTTGGCGACGAAGCCCAAGTTTACGTATGCGGCCCAATACTGACCACACCCCGCCTCCTTATGTCTGTTGCCGCTACCGCCGCCCCTGTTACTACCGCGCGTTTTCGTTGGTTTCCGGCTTTGCTGCTGCTTCTCTACGTGGTACTGTTCACCGCCCTGGCCATTCATCCCTACAGCCGCAGCACCTGGGTCGCCGAAAACCTGCCCATCGTGCTCATCGTGGCGGCTATCGTCGTGCTATACCTGCGCGGGGTGCGGTTTTCCAACACGGCCTACTTGCTGATGAGCGTGCTGATATACATGCACACCATCGGCGGCTACTACACCTTCGAGCGGGTGCCTTTCGACTGGTTCAACCACCTGTTCGGCTTCCAGCGCAACATGTACGACCGGGTGGCGCACTTCTCGGTGGGCTTCTACGCCTATGCGCTCATCGAGTACACCGATTCGCGCCAGCTTATCCGCAGCCGCTTCCTCTCCTACCTGCTGCCGCTGTGCGTCATCGGCACGGTGGCCATGAGCTACGAAATCATCGAGTGGCTGTACGCGGCCACGGCCGGCGGCGAATCCGGCGCAGCGTTTCTGGGCAGCCAGGGCGACATCTGGGACGCGCAAAAGGACATGCTGGCCGATACCAGTGGCGCCGTAGCGGCCCTGCTACTCTACACGGTGACGAACCACAAACGCCCCGCTTCTACGCCTCAGGCGAAGTACTGAGGCGTAGCCGATAGAACCCGCTACCGATAAAGTCGAAGCCGGCATTCATACCAGGGCAGTAAATCAGCCCGGCCGTGTGCGGCGCAAATTTGGTTGTCAACTGCTGCCAATACTGTCCGCTGAAGGACTCGTGGTACGGCTGTTCGCTCGGCTGGCATTCGAGCAAGGCTTCGTAGGTGAACCCACGCTCGATTAGTAGGGGCACGTACATCTCGGCTATTACCAGCAGCACGGCCGCATCGGTGCTGAAGTAGTGCAGTGGCTGTGCTGCGTACGCGGGGTCCATTTCGTCACCAAAAACGATATCGGCCACCCGCAGCTCGTACAAGTCGTTAGCTGCAGGTAGCTCAAAGCGGGCGAAAGGCGTGGGATTCCACTCGAATAGTCGCCGGGCCGACTCCACCAGCTCATGCCTATCCAGTCGGGCAGCTTCCTCCACGATTTCCGCCAAGTACAGCGCATCGATAAGCCAATACACATGCCCGGGCGCCAGTTGCAAGCCTTCCCCATTCATGGAGACATTGGATGGCCTCGATGACATATAAGCACTGCGTAAGTTGGTAGAAAATAAATGGTATAGCTCAAAAACAGTGGTGCCACAATCCTCAAGTCGTGGCACCACTGTTTACTTAAAACGTTCCCGATTCCGAGTCCCGGTGCTCCCGGATGTCGCGCAGGATCTGCTCGCCGCCGCGGCTGAGCACGGCTTCAGCCACGCGTACGCCCAGGGCTTCGGCGTCCTTGGGGTCGTGGGTTTCCTGAATTTCCTCCACGTACTGCTGCCCGTCGAGGCTGATGAGGCCGCCGTGCAGCTGCAGAGCGCCGTCGTCGGTAAAGGTGGCCAGAGCAAAGCTGGGGATGCTGCAGCCGCCTTCCATGGTGCGCAGGTAGGCGCGCTCGGCCCGCAGGCAGGTGTGGGTGTCGGGGTCGTCGAGCAGGTTGCGCAGGGCCAGCTTGCGGGGCAAATCCAGGTTCTTGGCGCACTCGATGGCCACGGAGCCCTGCCCAGCCGCGGGGATAAACTGCGTCTCGGGCAGCACGCGCACGATGAGGTTGTCGTACTCCATGCGGTGCACGCCGGCAAAGGCCAGCACCAGGGCGTCGTACTGGCCCTCTTCCAGCTTGCGCAGGCGCGTCTGCAGGTTGCCGCGCGCTTCGGCCGTAATGGCGTGCGGGTAATGGCGCTTGAACATGGCCCGGCGCCGGGTGCTACTGGTACCTAGCACGATGTCGGGGCGGTCGAGCGAAAAGCCGGGGTCGAAGCTGATGATGACGTCGTTGACTTTTTCGCGCGACATAAAGGCCAGCAGCTCCAAATCATCTGGAATGGAGCTTTGCACGTCCTTGGCGCTGTGCACGGCAATGTCAATGTGGCCGGTGCGCAGGCTTTCCTCCAGCTCCTCCGTAAACACGCCCTTCGCCCCGATCTTGTCCAGGGAGCGGTCGAGCACCACGTCGCCCTTGGTGGTGATGATGACAATTTCAGTTTCGAGGCCGGCGGCGTTCAGGGTATCGGCCACGTGGTGAGCCTGCCACAGGGCCAGCTTGCTGCCACGGGTACCGATGCGGATGGGACGTTGGGACATCAAAGGTGAAGTTGAGAAGTTGTGAAATTGTGAAAGGGCCAGGAGGTTGTGTCCGGCTGAAACTGCGCTTCACAATTTCACCCCTCACAACTTCACCCCTGCCTTAGTTCACCGGTACGCGCAGCAGATCGGCCACTTGCAGGGAAGTGTCCACGAAGGTGATGCGCGGGTTGGCGTTGCGTTCCACGTGAAAGTGCGCCTCGTTGAGCACCTGCGCCAAGCCCTCGGCGTTTTGCCGGTGCACAAAGGGGCTGAACTTGCTGATAAACGTCTGTTCGGCGGCCGGCAGGTGCGGCACCAGCTGCGCGTCGAGGCCGTAGAGCAGCACCTTGCGCACCAGCCCGAGGGCATACTGCAGAAACTCCTTCTGGTTTTCGCGGCCCATCTTCTGAAACTGATCGGCGGCGGCCACCAGCTTGTCGAGGTTGCGCTCGGCGGCGAAGCAGCTACGCATCCAATCGGCAAAGAAGGCGAAGTAATCGTTGTCGGGCGCGTCGCGGGCGGCCAGAGCGGCGCCCAGGTTACCTTCGCTCACGAGGGCCAGCTGCCGCGCCTTGACCTCGGGCACCTGGTAGTGGTCCACGAGGTAGCGCGTGAGGTCCGGCTCCTGAAAGCGCGGCACCAGCACCACCTGCACCCGGCTCACGATGGTAGGCAACAGCTTGTCGGGCTGCTGGCTCACCAGCAAAAACACCGTGGCGGGCGGCGGTTCCTCCAGCAGCTTGAGCACGGCGTTGGCGGCGGCTGGGTGCATCAGTTCGGGTAGCCAGATAACCACCACCTTGAACGGGGCCTCGAAGGCTTTCAGCGACACCAGCTTGAGCAGCTGCACGGCCTCGTCTTTGCTGATGCTGCCCTGCTTGTTGTCGGCCCCGATGTGCTGCATCCAGTCGTTCAGCCCTTGGTACAGACCACCATCGGCCAGCACGAAGCTGCGCCAGTCCGCCGTGAACTTGTGGCTGAGCGCGTCCTTGCTCACGGCCTTGGTGGTCGTGACGGGCAGGATGAAATTCAGGTCGGGGTGCACCAGCCGGTCGATTTTGCGGCAGTTGGGGCACTCCCCGCACGAATCTTCGGGCTGGCGGTTTTCGCAGTTCAGAAAGGCCGCGTAGGCCAGCGCCAGCGCCAGCGCCCCGGAACCCTCGGCCCCGCGAAACAGCTGCGCGTGCGCCACGTGCTGGCGCCGCACCGATTGGCGCAGCACCTGCTTGACTTCGTGCAGACCCGGAATTTCAGCGAAACGCATACCTCTCCAACGCTAACGCAACAGAAATAGTAGCCCCGTGCGCACGGCCATGATCAGCGCGGCAATGCCCAAGGCGCCCAGAACCCTGATTGTCTGCGGCTGGCCTTGGGCGCCACGCACGAAGCGCAGTAGCCCCCACACGCCCACGGCCGTCACTGCTTCGGCCACCAGCCCCGCCGTGATGGACTGGAAAAAGGCGAAAAACGCGCCGCCAAACAGCACCGCGACCAGAAAGATGGTCAGCGCCCGGTCGGTTTCCTGCAGGGGTGCCTGTTCGCTCATAATATTATAGTTCGATGTTGGCGTTGTCGGCCGCCGGGGCGCTTCGCTCCCACACGCGGTCCTTGGCCGTCAGTTCATATACCTTCTGCATAATGCCCTGCTCCACCTCGTCGTAGGCCAGGCTGCGGCGGGCCATTACCCGCTCATTCACCTCGGCCACTTTGTTGAGACGGAAGGTTTCGAAGCCCGCCGGGCCGCCCCAGCTGAAGGAAGGAATAAAGTTGCGTGGGAAGCCCGCCCCGAAGATGTTGGCCGCCACGCCCACCACCGTGCCGGTGTTGAACATGGTGTTGATGCCGCACTTGCTGTGGTCGCCCATCATCAGCCCGCAAAACTGCTGGCCGGTGTTCACGAAGCGGTTGTGCGTGTGGCTCCAGATTTTCACCGGGGCGTAGTTGTTCTTCAGGTTGGAGGTGTTTGTGTCGGCGCCGAGGTTGCACCACTCCCCTATTACCGAGTTGCCGAGGTAGCCGTCGTGGCCCTTGTTGGAGTAGCCGAGCAGGATGCTGTTGCCCACTTCGCCCCCGACTTTGCAGTGCGGGCCCACGGTGTTGTCGCCGCGCATCTTGGCGCCGGCGTTGATGTGCGCGCCCTCGCAGAGGGCCAGCGGCCCCTTGATGATGGCACCCTCGTGCACCTGCGAGTTCCGGCCGAGGTAGATGGGGCCATCCTCGGCGTTGAGAATAGCCGCCCGGATCTTCACGCCTTCCTCGATAAATATGTTCTCCGGCGCGTACACGATGGTGTGCGCGTCGTTTACTGGCTGCGACTGGCGGCCTGCGGTCAGCAGGGCAAAGTCGCGGCGGATTTCGGCGCCGTTAAACAGAAACAGCTGCCACGGCTGGCGAATCACCGTCACCGGCTCGGCCACCTGCTTGGTTTGCTTGAAGCCGTCCTGAATCAGCTCGGCCACCTTGCCCGCGTCGGCCAGGTGCGCGGCCACCAGCAGCTCCCCGTCGAGCAGGGCCTCACCGGGCTGCAGGGCCTGCACCTGCCGGGCCAGCAAGTCGTCGGGGCACACGGCGCCGTTGATAACCAGAGCAGGGCCCTCCGTCGGGCCAGCCGGAAACTTGGCCTGCAGATACGGCTCGGTGAGGAAGTGCGCGGGCTGGCCCAGGCGGTGCGTCCACTTCTCGGCCAGCGTCAGAATGCCGCAACGCAGCGCGGCGACGGGCCGGGTGAAGGTAAACGGCAACAGGTTGGGCCGGATGGCCGGGTCGTCGAAGAGCAGAACGGTCATAGGAGTTGTCGGATGTCAGGGGCTAGTTGCCGGTAGGCAGCAGGCGGCCGGGCCGCGTACCAGCTGCAAAGGTCGGGGCTCCGGCGTCAGCATAAAACCCCCGACAAAACAAAACTCCCGCTGGCGCAGAGCCGGCGGGAGCTTCGGAGCAGGCGGCCTTTGTCACTGACAAGGGCCCGCCCGCAATTATTAACTCAAGCAGAACTATTTGCTCTTCTTGTAGCGGTTCATGAACTTCTCTACGCGGCCAGCGGTGTCGAGCAGCACGTTCTTGCCGGTGTAGAAGGGGTGCGACTGGCTGCTAACTTCCACCTTGATAACGGGGTAGGTTTTGCCGTCCTCCATCGTGATGGTCTCGTTCGACGTCATGGTCGAGCGGGTGATGAATTTGAAGTCGCTGGTGGTGTCCTGAAACACAACCTCGCGGTACTCGGGGTGGATGTCCTTTTTCATGGCGCTGATGCGTGAGTTCCTGGTAGGCCCCGCCGATTTTGCGGAAGGGACGGCAAAGGTAAGAGCTTGACGCTAAAAAGAAAAGCAAGCGGCCGTTTTTCGGGCTTCATACAAACTTTACCTTTTGCAGTTGTGCGAAAAGGTTATTTTTGGTGCCGGTCCGGCCCACCCCGCCCCTGCCCGCCCGCTTCTTCCCCGTGCCGCCGCATGACCCGCCGCTTCCTTCTGTCTGTGCTCCTTACACTGCTGCTAGCTGCCACCACAGCCTGGGCCGTGACGGTCACGCTGTTTCAGGCGACGCTGGAAGGCACCTCCTCGGTGAAGGTGGAGTGGGAAGTTCTGAACGAAAATGGCTTGACAGGTTTCGACCTTTACCGCAAGGGAGCCACGGACGCGTCGTTTAACCGCATCAGCGCCATTACGCCCACGGGCCAGCGCCGCTACCAGTACCTCGACGCCAACCTGTACCGTGGCCCGGCCAGCACCAGCAGCACCAACGGTGGCCCGTACACGTACCGCCTCATTGTCAAAGCTGCTACCGGCGAGCAGACGTATACGACCGTGCTCAGCCAGTCGCCCAGCGCCGTGCAGCGCTCCTGGGGCAGCATCAAGTCGATGTTTCGGTAGGTAGTGAGCTGGCGTAGGTAAGTTGTCTTCGGCTACCTCTCATCACTCCAACCCCCAACAGCAGAGCCGGTGCAGACCGGTTTTTTTGTGCGCTTACCTTTGCCCCACTTCCGCCTTAGCCGTTCAGCGTAGGCAGAACGGCCCTCCCCTTTCACTATTACACCATCTCACCGCCCATGCGCCTCTGCTTTGCCTCCAACAACGCCCACAAGCTGGATGAAATCCGGCCGCTGCTTCCTGCCCACGTCGAGCTGCTGAGCCTGGCTGATATTGGCTGCGAGGAGGAGCTGCCCGAAACCCAGGACACGCTGGAAGGCAACGCGCTGCAGAAAGCGCACTACGTATGGGGCAATTACGGCGTGCCCTGCTTTGCCGATGATACCGGCCTGGAAGTAAACGCCCTGGACGGCGCGCCCGGCGTGTACTCGGCCCGCTACGCCGGGCCGCAGCGCTCCTCGGCCGACAACGTGCAGAAGCTGCTGCGCGAACTGCCCGCCGACGCCGACCGCACGGCCCGTTTTCGCACCGTTATTGCGCTGGTCGTCGGCCCATCAGAGGACGACGAATTTACCTTCAGCGGCGAGGTCATGGGTCGCATTACGGCCAAGGAACGCGGCGCGGCCGGTTTCGGCTACGACCCTATTTTCGAGCCCGAAGACCTGGAACGAACCTTCGCCGAAATGAGCGGCGAGGAGAAAAACCAGCTCAGCCACCGCGCCCGCGCCGTGGCCCAACTAACCTCTTTTCTGAAGGAACGCTACTCGGTAGAGTAAGCGCCCACTCCACATTTGGGCTTTGCGTTGGCCCGTAACGGGCGAAACCCTTACTTTTGCAAGGTTGGCCCTGCTGGTCGGGCCGCAGTCAGCATCCATGCAACAACCTTTCATCGTTGGCATTACCGGAGGCAGCGCCTCGGGCAAAACCACTTTTCTGCGGCGGCTTCTCGCCTCCTTCCCGGCCGAGGACGTCTGCCTGATTTCGCAGGACAACTACTACCACCCGCGCGAAGCGCAGCAGGTCGACTCGCAGGGCGTTACCAACTTCGACCTGCCGGCCAGTATCGACTCGGCTGCGTACGCGGCCGATGTGCTGCGCATCAGCCAGGGCCAGGAAGTGCGCCGTCAGGAGTACACCTTCAACAACCCCAACGCCCCGGCAACTGACCTGGTCTTCCGGCCCGCTCCCATCGTGGTGGTGGAAGGCATCTTCGTGTTTTACTTCGAGGAAGTGGCCAAGCTGCTGGACCTGAAGGTGTACATCGATGCCCGGGAGCACGTGAAAGTGCTGCGCCGCATCGTGCGCGACCGGGATGAGCGCGGCTATGACCTGGAGGACGTGCTTTACCGCTACACCCACCACGTGGCCCCCACGTACGAGAAGTACATCAAGCCCTTCAAGCACGACGCGGATATCATCATCCCCAACAACCGCCACTTCGAGAAAGGCCTGGAGGTATTGGTGGCCTTCCTGAAAAGCCGCATCGATCAAGGCAAGGCCTAGCCTGCTAAGACTCTCTGCTTACCGATAAAGCCGCCCGGACGCACGTCCGGGCGGCTTTCCTTTTCAGTGGTTTTCGGCTGGCTACGAGCGGCGGGCCGTCCACCACCCGTAGGCGGCCAGGGCCAGCAGCAGCCCCAGCACCAGGTTGGCGTAGTGCCGGACGCGGCGGGCGGTGTCCATTTCCAGTAGGCTATTGTCGGCACTGGCCAGCTGCTGGGCGTAGAAGGGGTCGGTGCGCACGAAGGCCGTTACCTCCTGCGGGGGCGCCACGGCGGGCCCCGTCACAGTCAGCTGCAGTTCGGGGCGCAGCGTATCGTAGCGGCCGGTGCCGGGGTCGAAGACGGGCAGGGCCAGCACGTCACGCAGGCGCAGGACGCCCGGCTGGCGCGGCACAAGGCGGTAGCGCAGCACCTTGCGGCCGCTCACGCGCCCGTCGGCGCGGGTCAGCTCCTGGTGCACTTCGGGCCCGTAGACCTCCAGCGCGGGCTGCTCGCGTGGTAGCGGCGGCGCTACCGCGGCCAGATTGCCTTCTCCTTCCACCGTGAGCGTGTAGGTGATGGTGTGCCCGGTCCGGAACCGGGTGCCGCTTACGCCTTCGCGCAGCTGGTAGCGCCCCACCGCTGGCGCTACGGTAGCGCTGTCAGGCGGCGCGGGCAACGGCCGCACCTGCACCGTGCGCGGCTGGCTGACGTAGGTTTTGAGGCCCTCCATGCGGTTGTCCAGGTCGGGCACGGGGCGCTTGGCTACCCGGTACTTTTTCATCTGCAGGGCCACCGCCGGAAACTGCAACGACCGGGCGCTCAGCGGGTAATACACCGCCTCGTACAGCTGGTAGCGCAGGTACACCTTACCGCCGAGCCGAACGGAGTCGGGCCGGATGTCCGTTTCATCGAAGGCTTCTTCCCAAGCCGAGGGCTGGCGCAACTGCCGCAATATGCCGGGTAGCTGCTCGGCAAAGCGGTAGAAATCGAGCAGGCCCTGATCGGAGGGCGTCAGGTAGAAATAGAGCCCGACGTGCACCGGCTCCCCGACCCAGGCCGCCGCCTTATTGGGCTCCACGGTGAGAAAGGCGTTGTCGCGGGGTTCTACGTACTCCTGCGGCTTGGGCTTGCCCAGGAGCTGATCCAGGGACCCGATGCCTTGCAAGGGCGGCTTGGCGGCTGCAGCCGGCGGTGCGGTGCCGGGGACAGTTGGGGCCGGCGTGGTGGCCTGCTGGGGCGTGACGTGCAGCGTGGCACCCGCCGAGCGCAGCACCTGCCCGTTGACGGTGAGGGTAAACGGCTTGAGCACAAAGTCACCGGGGCCGAAGGCGGCGTAGCGCTGCGTGAGCAACAACTCGACGCTGCTGCGGCCCTCCACGGTGCGCGTGGTGGTGGTCGAGGTTTTGCCGCTTTTCTTAAAGCCTTCGATGTCGGGGAAGGCTGAGTAGCGCTCCAGCGGCGCCCCGCTTAGGCGCAGCGCAATGGTGAAATACTCGTTGACGGGAAACGTGGTGCGGCCCAGCACCAGCTCGCTTTGCTGTACCGCTGACTGCTGAGCTTGTTGCGCCTTTAACAGCCACGGCTGAAGCAGTCCTGCGCACAAGCAGATAAAAAAAAGAAGACGCCCCCGCATTAACCAAAACTACGCAAAAAGCCCGTTTCCTCGCAGCCAAGCTTGGTTTACATATATAAAAACACAACAATATTTCCAAATTTTTATAACAAAAAGAATCCAAGCAAAGCATCAGGCCGTAGTTGCATCAGATTCATCCTCCCCACTCGGTCCAAGTTTTTCCTATTGGTGCCCTATTCGGTGCCAAGCAGAAACCCTCATGCCTGTGGGATCTAAACAACCCAACACCTTTACTTATTCACATGGCCACCCCAAACCACACCCCTGCGCCCGACGAAGCAGGCATCGGCAACCGGCTGTTGCAACCCATTGACCGCCGTCTGTTCCTGCGCTACACCGGCGTGACGGCCGCCGCCACCGGCCTGCTGCTCGCCGGCTGCGACGACGACGACAACAATTCCGACTCCAACGCAGTGAACGTGGGGACCGGCGACTTCGGCGTGCTCAACTACGCCTTTGCGCTGGAGCAGCTCGAAGCGGCCTTCTACACGCAACTGCGCACTGGCTCGTACTACACCGGTCTGGGCGCCAACAGCGCCGAGAAGCAGATCCTCGATGATCTGGCCCTGCACGAGAAAATCCACGCTGATTTTTTCCGCGCTGCCATTCCGGCCAACGGGGGCACGCTGATCAAGGACCTGGAGCCGGATTTCTCCAGCATCAACTTCAACAGCAAAGACAGCGTGCTGAAGGCGGCTCAGGATTTCGAAGACCTCGGGGTGGCGGCTTACAACGGTGCCGGGCGCTACCTGAGCAATCCGTTGTTCTTGAGCATAGCTGGTAAAATCGTATCGGTGGAAGCTCGCCACGCTGGCCTCATCCGCGACCTGCGTGCCTACAATACCTTCGTGGCCAACGATGTAGTGGATGTATTTACGCCCACGCCGGGCAGTAACGGCCCCACGCCCTTCAGCCAAGGCACCGGCACGGGCTTGGAGCGTTCCAAAACGCCGAGTGAAGTAGTGGCCATTGCCAACAACTTCCTGAAATCAGGTTCCAAACTCAACGTTTCAGGTATCAGCTAGTTGGCAGCCGCATTTCTCCAACATCCACTTCACCAGCCTCAACACCATGGATTTATTTAAAATCATTTCCGATATCGAGAAAGTAGACCCGGAAGTCTACGAACGGTTTGACACGCGTCGCCGGGCATTCAAGCACCTAACCGGCCTGGGCCAGAAGCTGACGGCAGCGGCGCTGCCGGGCCTCGTGGGGGCTCTGTTCAACAAAGCTTACGGCCAAGGCACCGGCAGCCTGCCAGCCGACGTAGTAGCCGTGCTCAACCTAGCACTGCAACTGGAGTACCTTGAGTACAACTTCTACAACGCCGGCCTGAATACGCCCGGCCTGATTCCGGCTTCGGAAGTAGCAGCCATTACGACCATCCGCAACGACGAAGCCGGACACATTAAAGTGCTGCGCCAAGCCCTGGGCAACCAGGCTTTCAGCCAGTCTGACGTGCCGGTTACCGCCTTCGACTACACCGGTCAGGGTTCTTTCCCGGATTGGAACACCAACACCGCCAAGTACTTTGGCGTTGCTCAGTCCTTCGTTGACACCGGCGTACGTGCTTACAAAGGCGGTGCGCCGATTCTGATCAATAACAAGGACATTCTGCAGGCGGCCCTGAACATCCACTCGGTGGAGGCCCGTCACTCGTCGCACATCCGCACCGTGCGGCGCGCCTTAGCGTCGAATGCTGTCGGCACCATCGTAGCAGCCGATCCAAACGACCTGAATAACAAACCGAAGAGCTGGATTTCGGGCCAGGATAACGGTGGCGCGGCTCCCAATGCAACTCCGGTAAACACCCGCCCGGTGTACGCCGCCGGCGGCGTCGTAACGGTGGGTTCTACCCCTCTGCCCTCGCCGGCCGAAGACAACCTCATGCACGCCCAGTTCAACGCCCAGACCGGCTCTACGGCCCCGACGGGCTTGACCATCACGCCCGCTGCGGCTTCGGAGGCTTTCGACGAACCGCTCGATGCCGCCACGGTGAAAACCATTGCCCGCAATTTCCGCTCGGCTGCGGGTGCTGCGCTCGGTCTGTTCAATCCGTAGGCGCACCGTTCGCCATTACCAGAAAAGGCTGCCCCACATGGGGCAGCCTTTTCTATTTCCGGCAGTGCAACCTTTTCTCCGCGCCGAATGCTCTTATTCCAGCTGTTAGCGTGTTCGGCTGGTAGCGAGTACCTTTGCGGTTCCGGCAGGGCAGCCACGCTTGGCCGGTAAGCTATTTTGTCTTTCCCGTATGCCCGAGGCATCTTCTTTATCCACGGCGGCGCTCAGCCGGCGTACTTTTCTGGGCTCGGCAGGCGTGCTGACGGCCACTGCCATGCTGCTCACCGCTTGCGGCGACGACCCGGTTAAACCAGCTACCGGCACCCCCGGTCTGGAATTGGGTTCGGGCGACGCCGGGCTGCTGTCGTACGTGTTCCTGCTGAAGCGTTTTGCGACCGGCTTTTACCAAGCGGCGCTGACCACTCCCGCGGCCGACCTGACTGCGGCTGATTTGGCTATACTGCGTGACGTGAACCGCCACGAGATTATCCACCGCGAAATGCTCGTGCAGGTATTCCAAAAGAACTCGCTGGTGGATGCCCCTACCATAGGCCTGCTGCAGGGCGTGGCATTCACTTACCCCACCGCCACCTTTACCATCACCACGCGCCAGGGCGTGCTGGCTGGAGCGCGCCTGATCGAAGACCTGAGCGTAGCCGCGCTGGCGGGCACGGCCAAACTTGTCACCAGCAGCGTCGTGTATTTCCCGCTGCTGATGAAAATGCTGGCCGTAGATAGCCGCCACGCGGCCACGATGCGCGACTTGGTACAGCCGGGCTCCTTTGCCGGCCCCGACGCGGTAGCTAGTACGGGCAGCCAGGCCGGTCTGAACCAGATCCTGACCCCGGCGGCCGCCCTGACGGAGCTTAATAAGTACACCAACGGTGTTATACTGACCGGCAATTCGTTGCCAACAACCTAAGGGCGCGCTTTTCTCATGAGTCTGCTTTCACTTCTTCAGCACCTGGCAGCGGCCGACACCATGCCGCAGCCCACCGAGCGCCGCACCGCCCTTGCCCAACTGGCCCGTACCGCTGCGGTAGCGCTGCCCGCAGTACTTGCCGGCGCCGTGGTGACTCCGGCCACCGCCCAGCGCAGCGGCACCTTACTCGATGCGCTGCTGCTTATTCTGCGCGTTGAGTGGCTGCAGGAGGCTTTTTACAGCCGCCTGCTGACTGCTCCTACCGTCGTGCCCGCCGCCATTCAGCCCGATCTAGCGCTGATTCGGGCCCAGCAGCAGCAGCACGTTGCCTTGCTGGAAAACGTCATCAGCACGTCGGGAGGAGTACTTCCGACGCGGCCTACGTATGACTTCACCGGCAGCCACGGCCAAACCACGCCCTCCCTCTTCCCCGACGTATTCACCAGCGCCGACACCGCACTGGCCGTAGCGCAAGTCCTGGAGGACTTCAGCGTACGCGCTTACCAGGGCCAGCTGGCCTCGCTGATGAGCAACAATGACTTGATGGACCTGGTGGTGCGGATGTACGCCGTAGAGGGCCGTCATGCCGCGCACCTGCGGCGGCTGCGGCAGCAGCGCGGTGCCAGCGTCAAGCCTTGGATCAGTGGCACCGATGGCGACGGCCCCATTCCGCCCGCTACGGCGCCCATTTACGCCGGCGAGGGTCAGCTGGAACAGTTGGCTACAGTGTCGGTTTACCCGCCTGTAAAAACTTCCCTGGTGGCGCTGCTGCCAACCCTGCCAGTGCTTACCGATGCCGAGCAGAAAGCCGCCGCTACCGAAGCCTACGACGAACCGCTGACCACCGCCGAAGCTCAGAGAATCATGGCCCTGTTCGTGATTTAGCTTTTTACTGGCTCCGTCACTATTTCCCATCCCGGTCAGCCTTCGTGCTGGCCGGGATTTTTTATATCAAGCTTGCATTATATCCCCCAAACTTTGTATCTTTCTTCGTAGCAAATAAAAGGAGCGAATGTTTGTTAGCTTTTTTTATTCTTGCTCGTATAGTGAGCCCGCCACTTGCACTTCCCCCATTTCCCACCCTGTCACATTCTACGCACTACTCCAATGCTGGAATACGTAAAAACCATTCTGCTCAAGGTCAGCTTCGATCGGACGCTGTTTGAGAAAGAACTTCGCAAGGCCCTGCGTACGCTGGTGCCCGCCGAAGCTGGCCTGCTCAAGGCCTGGTGCTACCAGCAATTCGCTAAGCTGTACCGCCGCGTACTGAACCGCGTGTTTAATCAGGTTCGGCTGGCCTAGCGGCTGCCCCGGGCAGCGGCTCCCCGGGCCCCTTGCCCGTGACGAAGGCAATGTTTCGTTGCAGACCGGCGTACCCGGTGCGCTTTACCGCCGAATGCCGAAACAGCGTCTGAAAAACTTCCTGCGTGATTTCCTGCCAGTCGGCTTCCCGCATTTGCTGTAGGTGCGGGTGAGGCCGAAACTGCTCTTCGGTGGTAGGCCGGGCAAACCGGTTCCACGGGCATACGTCCTGGCAGATATCGCACCCAAAAATCCAATTGCCCAGCTGACCCTGTACGTCAGCGGGCAATTGGTCTTTTAGCTCGATGGTAAAGTAGCTGATGCACTTGCTGCCGTCGACTATGTAGGGCTCCGTAATGGCTTGGGTGGGGCACGCGTCGAGGCAGCGGGTGCAGCTGCCGCAGTAGTCGCGGATGGGACCGTCGTAGCTCAGTTCCACGTCCACGATCAGCTCGGCAATGAAGTAGAACGAGCCGGCACCGGGCGTAATCAGGTTCGAGTTCTTGCCTACCCAGCCCAGGCCGCTCTTCTTGGCCCAGGCCTTGTCCAGCACCGGCGCCGAATCCACGAAGGCCCGGCCACCCACCTCCCCGATGTGCGCCTGCATATCCCACATCAGGTGCTTGAGCTTGTCCTTGATGACGTGGTGGTAGTCGCGGCCGTAGGCGTATTTGCTGACCTTGAGCGTGTCGTCGGGCTGTTGATCTTCCTGCGCTGGGTAGTAGTTCAGCAGCAGCGAAATCACCGACTTGGCCCCATCGACGAGCCGGCGCGGGTCCAGGCGCTTGTCGAAGTGGTTTTCCATCCAGCGCATTTCACCCTGCATGCCGCGGGCCAGCCACTGCTCCAGGCGCGGGGCTTCCTCCTCCAGAAAATCGGCCTTGGAAATGCCGCAGGCCATAAAGCCCAGCTCCGCCGCGCGGCGTTTGATGAAGCCGGTCCATTCGGCGCGGGTGAGGTCGGAAGCAAGCATAACGGCAAAGGTCGGCAGCACACCGCGGTTTAGGGCTATTTAGCCCCAGCGGTGGCGGGCCTCGGGCCGGACAACACCCGGCAGCAGCTAGCAGTTTCGCCTAACTGAATCAGCGGCACTCCAGAATGTCGCCGGGCTGGCAATCCAGGGCCTTGCACAAGGCCTCGAGCGTGCTGAAGCGCACCGCCTTGGCCTTGCCCGTCTTCAGGATGGAGAGGTTAGCCAGCGTCAGATCCACCTTTTCTGAAAGCTCGCTCAGGCTCATCTTCCGCTGGGCCATTACCACGTCCAGGTTCACAACTATGGGCATGATTTATACCGTCAGGGCGTTTTCAGCCTGGATATCGGCGCCTTTCTGAAACACCCTAGCAATAAGGAAGATGATGCCGGCCAGCAATAGAAACTCCCCGCCCGGCCAGGTCAGCGCTTCCACGGCTCCGCTTTTCATCAGCCATTTAGAGTATCTGGCAGCACCCAGGCCCACTACCCCAGCCCCCAGGGCAACATGACTGATTTGAGTTATAAGGGCGGCTACTTCAGCACTAAAGGGCACGGCGAAGTCAAGTCTGCGAAATATCTGAATGACCAGATAAGCCATATACGCCTTAACTACCAGGAAATACACGATAAGCGATACTACGCCGGCGTAATGTGCTTCGCTATAGCTCTTGAGGGACAAGAGATTTAGCCCCATGGAGAGATTCTGCGCCCCCGCTGGGTTGCTGAACTTGCTCACCAGGAAAGAGATGAGCACGGACCCGATCTGGATGCAAAACCCAATAAAGAGCACCCAGAACACGACGTGCAGAATCTTCAGAACATGCGTCGAATCGGTTTTCATAGAAGTGTTGCGTTATACTGTTTCCCATCTGCTGACTCCCGATGGCAGAGGTGAAGAACTTCCTTTTAGCAACTTTCGATAAATTTTTATTGATTATCAATAAAAAATGAGATTAAATTCTGCTGTATGTCCCGATTGATAGAAATGCTCCTGCTTAGCAGCGGTGCCGACAAACGACAAGCGGCAGCTTACGAGTACCGTAAGCTGCCGCCTGAATGGTCGATTGATCTTTATTCCTGCGAAAACAGGTCTCCGGCTACGTTGCCGCGCAGGTGCTGGGGCAGCGGACGGCCGAGGTGAGTATACGCTTGCTCGGTAGCTTCGCGGCCGCGCGAGGTGCGCTTGATATAGCCTTCCTGGATCAGGAATGGCTCGTACACTTCCTCAATGGTTTCGGCTTCTTCTCCGCAGGCCGTGGCAATGGTGGTAATACCGACCGGCCCGCCTTTGAACTTGTCGATGATGGTCGACAGGATGCGCTTGTCCATGTCGTCGAGGCCTTGCGAGTCCACGTCGAGGGCGCTGAGGGCGAACTGGGCAATGTCGCGGGTGATGGTGCCGGTACCTTTGATCTGGGCGAAGTCGCGGGTGCGGCGCAGCAGGTTGTTGGCAATACGGGGCGTACCGCGCGAGCGGCGGGCAATTTCGAAGGCGGCGTCCTCGTGAATGGGCGTGCCCAGGATTTCGGCCGAGCGCTGCACGATGTCGGTCAGCAGCTTGGCGTCGTAGTACTCCAGGCGCGAGCTGATGCCGAAGCGGGCCCGCAGCGGCGCCGTGAGCATGCCCGAGCGCGTGGTGGCGCCGATGAGCGTGAAGGGCGACAACGAAATCTGCACGGAACGGGCGTTGGGGCCCGAGTCGAGCATGATGTCGATGCGGTAGTCCTCCATCGCCGAGTACAGGTACTCCTCCACCACCGGGTTCAGGCGGTGAATCTCATCGATGAAAAGCACGTCGTGCGGGTCGAGATTGGTGAGCAGACCGGCTAGGTCGGAGGGCTTATCGAGCACCGGCCCAGAGGTCATTTTGATGCCCGAGCCCAACTCGTTGGCAATGATGTGCGACAAAGTGGTTTTGCCCAGGCCGGGAGGCCCGTGCAACAGGACGTGGTCGAGGGCGTCGCCACGCTGTTTGGCCGCGGCCACGAACACGCGCAGGTTTTCCACGACTTTGGCCTGACCCGTAAAGTCGGCAAAGCTTAGCGGGCGCAGGGCCTTGTCAATGTCTTTGTCGGTGGCGCTCATGTGGTCGGAGTCACCGGTCAAATATGATTCGCGCATACGTGCAGAGGGGCGTAAAGCGGTAGTTTCAGTAGGTAAAGTAACACCACCAGCTGGCAAATCATTTCGCTAACGCGATATTTTTAGCCAAAAAGGTTAGGCAACACCACATATACTAACAGTATTAGCAATACAACGTTACTGTCTCCATCCCCATAAATGGCTCGAGTTTCGTACATTATTCGGCTTATCCCCCTGGATTTCAATGGCCGACTCACCTGACCACGACGCGGCGCTTCGCGCCATGCCGCCCGACTTATATGCTCAGCTAGCGCCTGTGCTCAATATTTGCGGCATGGCGTGCATGCAGCTTTTTGCCCGTCCGCACGACCCGCTGCCGCAGGAAATCACCGAGCTGACGGGCTTGGACATGGCCGAAACGCGGCTGATTACGGCCATACACAGTAATCAGGCTTTGGCGCGGCAGCTGCTGGAAGCTCCTGAGATGCTGTATGCCTTTCTGGTAGTGGGCCGCTTGGTGCTGACGAGCCCGTTGGCCAATACGGTGCTTGACTACCTGCAGCAGCAAACGTCGATGGGCGAGGCGGAAGTAGCCTCGCTGCGCCAGCATACCCTTAGCTTCGGAGCCGCCGTGGCGGAACTGATAGGCAGCTACCTTGCTGGCGGTGATGCAGAAGTAGGCGAAGAGCTCGACGGCCTTCGGCGGCAGGTGGAAAACGCGTTTCAGCAGCTGGCCGGCACGGCCACCGCGGTGGCCGTGCCGGCTGGCGCCGAGGTAGTAATGGAAACAGCCCTGACGGCCGTGCAGCTACGCATGATGCAGCTGGCCGTGACAATGCTGCTAAGGCTCCCCGGTTTGAGTGAGCATGCCTTCGCGCAGGCTTTGCCCAGCCTGCGCGCCTGCCCCCTGCCCGACGTAGCGGCCCTGCAACGGCGCCTGCGCGAAACGCAGCCCGACGAATACCTGACCTTCTCCCTGGCCGAGGTGGCGCTGCTGTATCAGGCATCCCAGGTGCTGGGCATGGTCTTGACTTCGCACCTCTTCGACGAACTGCTTATGGCTTCTTCCGTGCCCGGGGTAGCTGAAACGTTTAATGACGAGTCCACGCCCTACGTGCAGCTGATTTGCGGGCTGATTGAGGATTTCGTGGAGTTTGTGCAGGACAACTTCGACGACGAGCCGCTTATCGAAGCGGCCCGCACCGAAACGGCGGCCCTGGCTGATTTGCTGGTATGAAAACTCCACCGCGCCGGGCAGCCCGTTTCAGCGGCTGCCCGGCGCGGCAGATCCTTTTGCAAAAAGGCTGGCTGCGCTACACCTGACGGCCGGAGCGCGAACCGGCCTGGCCGCTTTGGCCATGGTCGGCGTCGTTGCGCTTATCGCCTTGTCCCTGGTGAGGGCCTTGTGCCGAGGGCGTACGCAGCTGGTCCTGGTGCGAGGTACCGGCGCCTTTGGTGCCGCCCTGGTCGCGGTTGGGGCTGGCCGTTTTATCGCCGACGCGGCCGCCGGGGCCGCCGTTGTTGCCGCCCGAGCCGGCCGTGGTTTTGGCTATGCCGTCGGAGGTGCCATCGTCGCCGATGGTGTTGAAGTCCTGGGTAGCGTCGCCGTCGTCCTGCGGGTCACGGTCGTGGTGGCGCTGGGGGTTGTTGCGGTCGGGCTGGTAGCGCGATTCGGGCGTGTCGCGGTAGTTCTGCTTGTCCTCTTCGCGCTGGTCGCGGTTGGTATTCTGGTTGTCGGTAGCCATGGCGGAAAAAAATGGATTGGTGATACCCGCCTATACGATAGACCTGCACGACCGGTGGCCTTAGCCACCAACGTAATCATCTATAGCTCAACCATTAGCATCCAAAAACCGTCTATACCAGCTGCCACCATAACCGAGCTTTTCGGCGGGAGTAGGCTCGTCCGCGCCCAAGCCTAGCTGGAGCTTGCCATAGGAGGTAATAGGTGCTATTCGTGCAGCAACACCTCGATGTTGAGGTACAGCCAGTCGTCTTCCCAGGACTTGTGGGTGAGGCGAGCCGTGAGGCGCTTGCCCGCGTCGAGCAGCCGGGCCACGGTTTCGTTGCGGCCTTCAGGCAGGTAGCCCAGCCACACGGCGCCGGCTTCGGGCAGGGTGTGCACCTGCACGGCCCAGTCGTCAAAAGTGCTATCGGCCTCGCGGCGCAGCTCCAAAGGTTGGTTAATCTTCAGGTTGGGCTCGTGCTCGGCGAGGTTGTCACGGTGCGAGGTACCGGCAACGAGGCATTCGAGGACAACGAGCGGAGCGGCTTGGGGCATGGCGAAAGGTCTTAGCGGCTGCAAAATAGCAATCCGGGCGGCTTCTCAGTCCATGCCCAGGTCATGGGTGATGCTGTCCGGCGGGCGGATTTCCCAGATGTCGTGGCCGGAACGCTCGGCCACGATGCCCGTGACGATGCGTAACACGTCGTAGGCCAGCGCCACGTCGGGCCCGTGGTAGAAGCGCGGGTAGTTCAGCGACACCGTCCAGTCGACTAAGTCGCCTACGGTAGCTTGGCGCCAGTCAACCCACCGCTCGGGCTGCGCCCTAAACAGCCGGCCCAGCCAAGAGGCAGCCGGCAGCTGGGGGTCGGTGAATTCGGGAACCCGCCAGCCGGTGCGCCCGGCCACCCCGGCTAACAGCGGCCGCCAGTTGGCCGCCGTGGTGGGCAGCAGCTTGGTCAGGGGTATATGAGAATCGGGCCGGCGAGCCAGGCGCAGGGCGGCCTGCAATTCCCGGCGGATGGTGGCGTGACAGCCCTGCTGAATACGCGAGGGGGTAGTGGCGTCGCAGCCGCCGCGCAGCCGGCACACGCCGTCGGCAATCTGCTGCACGGTGCCCATTTGCTCGGCTTCGGTATCAGGAATCGAGAAGCCAAAAAAGTCTTCGACAGCAACAATCAACTCAACGGTATCGAGGCCCATAGACGCGGAATAACAATCGGGACCCAACTTACGGCGTATAGCCTAGTACCTACCTTCGCGCCCCGCTTCTCCCCTTTCCCATGTACAGCAAAACCGAAGCCGCGCAGCTGCGGCAGGCCTTTTGGACGGCTTTTGGCCAATATATGCAGCCGGTACCCAATGCCGAAGGCCTGCCCACCAACTGGGTCAACTACAAAACCGGCCTCAAGCACGTGTACTTCCGCCTGCACGCCGATACGCGCCGCGCCACCGTCAGCATCGACATCACGCATGCCGACGCGGGCCTACGGGAGCTGTTTTTCGAGCAGTTTCGGGAGCTGTGCACCATGCTGGAAGAAACCACCGGCGAAACCTGGATCTGGGAAGCCGACTCGGCCGACGAATACGGCAAGCCCATCAGCCGTATTTATCAGGAGCTGACGCCGGTGAATATGTTCAGCCGTGAGGACTGGCCCCGGCTGATTTCGTTCTTTAAGCCGCGCATTGTGGCCCTGGACGAGTTCTGGAGCACGGCGCAGTACGCGTTTGACGAGCTGCGCTGAGTCGGGCCGGTTGGCCCGGAGCGTGGCTAAGAGAATCAGCTGCACCGCCAAGGTTGGCAAGTGGGCCGATAATCACTCATTTCACTAGCAGCACCTATATACACTCCGAGCCGTGTACCTGCTGAAAAAGCGCTGAGTAGTGGCTCCAGGCTGAATAACAGCGCTAATACTCCACCATCATCAGTTCCCGTTCCCAGCGCCAGACTGCCCCGTTTTTGCGGTATACCGCCACCGTGTAGCCGTTGTAGTTGCTGCCGACGGCAACCAAGGCGCGGCGCCGGTCCCGGGTAAAGACGATGCGGCTGATATGGTATATGCTCTGATTGCCGTAGCGCTGCAGCAGCGTGTCGCCGAGCCAGGGGCGGGCCTGCCAGCCCAGCCGCTTGCGCAGCGCGTTGAGGGTATCTAGGGGCACCACATGCACCCAGGGCAACTTGATCCGGACTTGCCGGAAGACGAAGCTTGCCGCCGTTGGCAGTTGCTGGCGCATGTAGGCCAGGTCGGCGGGGCTGAAGTAGCGGGGGGTTAGCTCCTGCTCGTCGCGGGCGGAGTCGGCGGCGCTGGATGAGCACAGCAGGCCTTTGCACCAGGCCACGCCCGACCGGTCTTGCAGCAGCAGACGCACGGCGGGGGTGTCATTGGGCGTGGGCCGCTGCCATTGGTACTTGCCGTTAGCGCCGCGCTTGTACCACGTCTGGGCCTGAGGCCGCAGCTCATTCAGAATGCTGTGCGTCAGCTCGTACACCAGCCGCTCGGGTACAGGCGACTTTTGCCCCAGGGCTGCGCTGCTCAATAGCAGACAACAGCCTGTCAGCCGCTTTTGCATAAGCTGAATCAACGCCATAACTTCTGAAACGGAAAACGGCCGCCCTATGCGGGACGGCCGTTTTGATTGAACTGTATCAGCGCTTACTTAAACGCCTGAATCCCGGTAATATCCGCCCCGGTAATAAGCAGGTGAATGTCGTGGGTGCCTTCGTAGGTGATGACCGACTCCAGGTTCATCATGTGGCGCATGATGGGGTACTCGCCCGTAATGCCCATGCCGCCGTGAATCTGCCGGGCTTCGCGGGCTACGTGCAGAGCCATATCTACCGAGTTGCGCTTAGCCATGCTGATCTGGGCCGAGGTGGCTTTGCCGGCGTTTTTGAGCATGCCGAGGCGCCACACCATCAGCTGAGCTTTGGTAATCTCGGTAATCATTTCGGCCAGCTTCTTCTGCTGCAGCTGGAAGGAGGCAATGGGCTTGCCGAACTGCTCGCGCTCCAGCGAGTATTTCAGGGCCGATTCGTAGCAGTCAATGGCCACGCCGATGGCGCCCCAGGCAATGCCGTAGCGGGCCGAGTCGAGGCAGCCGAGCGGCCCCTTGAGGCCTTCCACGTTGGGCAGCAGGTTTTCCTTGGGCACCTTCACGTTGTCGAACACCAGCTCGCCGGTGATGCTGGCGCGCAGGCTCCACTTGTTGTGAATTTCGGGGGCGGTGAAGCCTTCCATGCCTTTCTCCACGATAACGCCGCGGATGCGGCCGTTGTCGTCCTTGGCCCACACCACGGCCACTTGGCTCTGGGGCGAGTTACTGATCCACAGCTTGGCGCCGTTGAGCAGGTAGTAGTCGCCCATGTCCTTGATGGTGGTGACCATGCCGCCGGGGTTCGAGCCGTGGTCGGGCTCGGTGAGGCCGAAGCAGCCCAGCCACTCGCCGGAGGCCAGCTTGGGCAGGTACTTGCGGCGCTGCTCCTCGGAGCCGTACTGGTAGATGGGGTACATCACCAGCGAGCCTTGCACCGAGGCGGTAGAGCGCATGCCAGAGTCGCCGCGCTCAATTTCCTGCATGATCAGGCCGTAGCTGATGTAGTCCAGCCCGCCGCCGCCGTACTCGGTGGGAATGGTGGGGCCGAAGGCGCCTACCTCACCAAACTTGCGCACGATTTCCGACGGGAAGTGCGCCTGCTGGGCCCACTTCTCGATGTTGGGGCTGATTTCCTTCTTGACGAAGTCGCGGATGCTCTGACGGATGAGCTTGTGCTCCTCGGTCAACAGGTCGTCGATGTCGTAGTAATCGGTGAAACCAGCGGCGTTGAGGGAGCCTTTGTTGCGTTGGACCTGCGCTTTGGGCGAGAGGACGTCGGCCTGGGAGGACATAAGCAAGTGAGTTGGGATGGGAAGCTCAAAGATAAACGTTTCGGAATGCTTACGGGTGCCCTGCTCAGCACGCTTGGGGCGGCGCCTCAATGGTTTTGTAGCCTAAATTCATCTTCGCGGGCGCCGTCTGCGTAGCCTAGCCACTTGCTTTCCTTTACCGCGTCTGCTCATGAGCACCCACACCAAGCTGAACGAACTGGAAGCCACGGCTATCTGCGGCAACGATATATCCTCCTCGTGCCTGTACGTGTCGGCGCTGGCCATTACTTACGCCGGGCAATACGCCTGGCTGGCCCTGCTGCTGGTGGCGGCGGTGCTGTTTCTGTTTCGCAAAATCTACGGTGAAGTGGTGGGTGCGCTGCCCCTCAACGGCGGGGCCTACAACGTACTGCTCAACACCACCAGCAAGAGCAACGCCTCCCTGGCCGCGGCCCTGACCATCCTTTCGTACATGGCCACGGCGGTGATTTCGGCCAGCGAAGCCATGCACTACCTGCACGCGCTGTGGGCGCCGCTGCCCGTGCTGCCGGCCACCATGGCCCTGCTGGGGCTGTTTCTGGTACTAACGCTGCTGGGCATGTCGGAATCGGCCAAGGTGGCGCTGGTGATTTTTCTGGTGCACCTGGCTACGCTGCTGCTGCTGGTGGGCGCGGCCACGTGGTACCTGGCCACGCACGGGCTGGGCACGCTTAAGCTAAACTTCCACGCTCCGGTGCGCGGCAGCATCGCCACGGCGCTATTCTATGGCTTCAGCGCGGCGCTGCTGGGTATTTCGGGCTTCGAAAGCTCGGCCAACTTTGTGGAAGAACAGGCTCCCGGCGTGTTTCGCAAGACGCTGCGCAACATGTGGGTAGTGGTGAGCTTCTTCAACCCCGTGCTGGCGCTGCTGGCCGTGGGCGTGCTGCCGCTCGTGACGGTGGGCCAGCACACCGAAACGCTCCTCTCCTACCTCGGGCAGGTGGCCGGAGGCCGGTGGCTGGCCGCACTCATTTCCATCGATGCCGTAGCCGTGCTCAGCGGGGCCGTGCTTACCTCCTTCGTGGGCGTGAGCGGGCTGATGAAGCGCATGGCCCTGGACCGCATCTGGCCGCAGGCCTTCCTGAAGGAAAACCGCCGCGGCAGCAACTACATCATCCTGCTGAGCTTCTTCCTGCTTTGCGTGAGCATCCTGCTCATCACGCGCGGGCAGCTCGGGCCCTTGGCGGGCGTGTATACTATTTCGTTTCTCTCCGTCATGGCGTTTTTTGCCATCGGCAACTTCCTGCTGAAGGGCAAGCGCCGCCGCCTGCCGCGCCCCGAATACGCCACCATACTGACGGTGTTTCTGGCGCTGCTGGGCGTGGTGGTGGGTTTGTTCGGCAACATCAAGCTGCACCCCGACTACCTGGTGGTGTTTCTGGAATACTTCGTGCCCACCATGCTGCTGGTGGTGGTAATGCTGGAGCGCGTGGCCATCCTGCGGCTGGTGCTGCACGGTATTCAGTCGCTATCAGAGCGCTACGGTAGCTGGTCGCGCTTCGGGCGGCTGACGGTGCGCCGGCTGCTGCGCGAGCTGAACCAACAGGAATTCGTGTTTTTCACCAAGGGCGACAACGTGTCGAACCTCAACAAGGTCATGGCTTACGTGGTGGAAAACGAATTCACCAACCGACTGAAAATCGTGACCCTGCTCAACCCCGGCGAGCAGGTAGCGCCCGAGCTCATCAACGACGTGCGCGTGCTCGACCGCGCCTATGAGCAGATTGAGGTGGACTTTGTTATTCGGGAGGGCCGGTTTGGCCCCGAGCTGATCGAAGAGCTTTCCGCGGAGTGGGGCATTCCGAAGAACTTTATGTTTATCGGCTCGCCCGGCAACCAGTTTCCCTATCAGCTCTCGGAGCTGGGCGGCGTGCGGCTGATTTTGTGAGGAGGTGAGGTCCGTCAGGTCGAGCTTGTCGAGACACCTCGCCGGATAGTAAATACCTCATTAAGGCTTCTCTCAGAAGTCAGCCCGCGAGAATGTCTTGATTCCTCGCTTGATGCGCGACAAGCTCGACCTGACAGTCAATGGTCTTGCGTCCGGCGCAGATCCAGGTTGTAGGTCAGGGCCAGGTACAGGGTGTGGTGTAGCTCATATACCTGCCCGTCGTCGTGGGCTTTGACGTGGTACATGTACCCCAGCTCAGCGGCCGCGGCTTGGGTAAACTGCCGGCCTAGCGCGCTGTACAGGCGGTTTTGGTCGAAGGCATGTTGCACGTGGTGGCCGAAACCCAGGAACACCTCGTCGTAAGCCGTCAGGTACCACTCGTGCGCATCGACGCGCCGGCCCCGCAAGGGCAGCTGCACGCTGAACTGGTAGCGGGCGCGGTTTTCGTACGTGGGGCCAGCTTCACCTTCGCCCCGAATCCAGCGCTGCTCCAGGCGGTAGCGGTGCCCGAGGGCCAGCCGGCCCAGCGTATCGGTCAGCTGCACTTCCTCGTAGCTGCGGTGCTCCCAGCTATTGCCTTCCGGAAACTCCCCATAAGGGTAGGTGCGCAGAAAGGTGTAGCCAGCGGCCGTCTGCCACTTGTCAGACCAGTGCTGATTCAGGCCCAGCCGCAGGAGCAGCTGCTGACGCCGGGGCCCGAGGTCGGCGCGGCGCAACTGACCCTCCGTGTGCACGCCCCAGAAATCGGTCAGGCGGTGGTCGCCGGTGTAGTTGTACCAAGCCTGGAAGGCGCGGTCGAAGCGGCGCGGCGGGGCGGTTTGGGCCCGCACCATCGGGCCAAGGCCTAACAGCACAAGCAATAACAGGCAACAACGGCAAAGGCAGAGCATACCGGCTCCTATACGGAGCGAGGTGCGTCGGCGCCCATCTAGCGTCTACCTTTGCGCGCATGAGCAATTCCTACGGCACCCTGTTTCGCATCAGCACCTTCGGCGAGTCGCACGGCCCCGGCATCGGCGTAATTATCGATGGCTGCCCGGCCGGCTTGGCCGTGGACGTAGCCGACATTCAGCGGGACCTGGACCGCCGCCGCCCCGGGCAGTCGGACCTGACCACGCCGCGCGCCGAGGCCGACCAGGTGGAGGTGCTGTCGGGCCTGTTTGAGGGCCGGAGCACGGGCACGCCCATTGCTCTGCTGATTCGCAACCAGGACCAGCGCAGCCACGATTACTCGCACATTCAGCACGCTTACCGGCCGTCCCACGCCGATTATACCTACGACCAGAAATACGGCCACCGCGACTACCGCGGCGGAGGCCGCAGCTCGGCCCGTGAAACGGCCGCGCGCGTGGCGGCCGGCGCCGTGGCCATGCAGTTTTTGCAGCAGCAAGGCATCACGGTGCAGAGCTACGTGTCGCAGGTGGGCGCAGTGGCCGTGCCCGTAGGCTACGAGCAGCTAGATCTGTCCCTCATCGATACCAACCCGGTGCGCTGCCCCCACCCCGACACCGCCGAGCGCATGGCCGAGCTGATTCGCCAGACCCGGGACCGACACGACACCGTGGGTGGCCTGGTAACGGGCGTGGTGCGGGGCGTACCGGCGGGCCTGGGCGAACCGGTGTTCGACAAGCTGCACGCCGAGCTGGGCAAGGCCATGCTGAGCATCAACGCCGTGAAGGGCTTCGAATACGGCTCGGGCTTCGCCGGCACGCTGCTGTTTGGCTCGGAGCACAACGACCAGTTTTACACGGATGAAGCCGGGCAGGTGCGTACGCGTACCAACCACAGCGGCGGCATTCAGGGCGGCATCAGCAACGGGCAGGATATCTACTTCCGCGTGGCCTTCAAGCCGGTGGCCACTATCCTGCAGCCCCAACAGACCATCGACGACCAGGGCCAGAGCGTCGAGCTGGCCGGCCGCGGCCGCCACGACCCGTGCGTACTGCCCCGCGCCGTGCCCATCGTGGATGCCATGACCGCGCTGGTGCTGGCTGATATGCTGTTGCGGGCGCGCACGAGCCGGGTGTAGCGCCGACCTATCAGGCTGGAGGCAAGCTAAGTACTCGTGCAATAGTGTCTGAACGTCATGCTGAGCGAAGCCGAAGCATCTCTACCGCTTCGTTGCGCCTCACGTTGCGCCTCACCCCCCGGCCCCCTCTCCGAAGAGGAGAGGGGGAACCGGACGAAGCACGATGCCTAATGGGCTACGCTTAATGCTAACGGCCCTGTAAACTAGGCCGCAAAGCAAGTAAACCGGACCGATCAGGAACCTTATCGGACCGATATAAGACCATTTCGGACCGGATATGTGGTAAGCTGGACCGCTCGGGTGGTAAGAGGGGTCGGCTACGTACCAAGCCAGGTCGAATAGTTAGCAAACTGGACCGTAATCGGACTAAGCTGAACCGGCCGGATGCTAAGCTGGGTCGGCCAAGCGCTAAGCCGGACCGGCAGACGGCTAACCGAAGTCGGTTTGGGAGTACACCGGGGAGGCGGCCCATTGTGCAAGCAGGCAAAAGCGCTTAAGTTGACGCTTAATCCTATTCTTATCCTGCTGATGCTTCCTGAATCTGCTCCCGCTTCTCTGGTCGAGCGTTTTGCCGAGCGCGTAATCCGGCGCGACCAGCCCCCACAACCCGACCCGCAACGCTTCGAGCCACCTCAGGTAGCCGCCCGTGTGGGCCGCCACCTACGCGCCCGCCTGGCCTTGCCCACTGACCACCAGCTCCCGGTGCTGGTAGCCGTGTGCCTGGCTCTGATGGAGCAGCCGGCCTGTGCCACCTCGGCCCTTGCGCAGGCGGCAGGCGTGCGGCGCCCCGCCGCCAACCGCGCCGCCATGCGCCTGCAGCGCGCCGGTCTCACCGATGATTACTGGGAGGGCCACTACCATTATTACCAGCTCACCCGCACCGGCGAGGACTGGCTGCTGGCCGTGGTGCAGGACACGCTGCCGGAGCCAGCGCCGCGCTAGCCCCTACCGCACCGGCCCGGGCAGTACCCAGGCGTAGTGGCCCCAGCCGCGCCGCTGCGCGAGCAGGTTCAGCTCGGGGCTAACCAAGGGCTGCGGTGGGTGGCCGTTCAGGCTGACCTGGGAGTCGCAGTAAACGGCTACGGGCTGCAGGCCGCGCCGCCGGTAGTCCTGGGCCAGTAGTTGGGCAAACTGCAGGAGCATGTCCGGGTTGTCGGTGAGCTTGCGCAGCTGGTTGTGGGTGAGGTAGTCCTCGGGCAGCACTACTTCCTCGCGGCCATTGGGCAGGCGCACGCGGAAACGGGCCGTGCCGTCCTTGGTGCGCAGCATCAAGTGCCAGCTGAAGCGGTGGCCTTCCTCGGTCCAGTGCGCGTCGGCCGGGTACAGGAAGTGGCGCAACGGAATCAGTACCTGCAGCAACACAAATACGCCCAGGCCGATAAGCACCCAGCGCTGGGCCGGTGTATCGGCCGGTTCCGGTGCGGGAGCCTCGGCTGGTGCCTGGGTGGCGGGAGCTGGCACACGCGTGCGAAACCAACGACCAACGAAGCCGGGCAGGCGGCGCGGGAAATCGGGGGCGAAGAACAGGCTGGTGAGCAGCAAGGCCGCCCATGGGAAGGTGCCCAAGCCGAATATCACCACGTTGGTGAGGTGAAACAGGGCAGCCCAGGCAAAGCCCCAGACCCTGGTGCGGCGCCACAGCAGCAGCGGCACCACCAGCGCGTCGAACAGGATGCCGCCGTAGCTCATGAGCCAGGCGGTGCTGGGTTGCGTCAGCAGCGGCCCCAGCACGGGGTAGTGCGCCTTGGCCGACAGCCACACCGTCAGGGGCCGGGCGGCCAGCCAGTCGGGGTTGAGCTTGGCCAGGGCGGCAAAGACGTACACCAGCCCGATCTGGAACAGCAGCACGGCGCGCGTCCAGGCCGGCACCGTGGCGGCGGGCGCCACCCGGCCAGCGCGCACATCGGCAGAGGCGGCGCGGTGGGCCGGCAGCACCGCCAGCACCGCCGCTACCAAGGCGTAGAGGTAGAAGTGGTTGATGTACTCGGTTTCTTCCAGCAGCAGCAGGGCCACGTAGCCGAGGCTGAGTACGGCGGCGGCCCAGCGGTAGCGCCAGCCCGCCGCTACCGCAATGCCCGCCGCGACAATGGCGGCGTAGATGATGTAGATAACCGTAGGCGGCGGGTGCGGCAGCCACTCCCAGCCCACGTAGCGCAGGTGAAAGCGCGGCTCGGTGTAGTTGCGCACACGCCCCCACACGAAAGCGCCGCCGTGCTCCAGCGCCAGCAAAAACCCGGCACCCAGCCGCAAATACACCAGCCAGGCAATATCAACCGGCCGAAACAACGCACGAACAAGGCGAACAGGCAGCATGCCGGTACCTACGGGCTTCGCCTACCCAGGGGTTAGGTCCGGGCCCGACCAGCGCCTCCGGTTTCCGGTTGGTCACCGGCGCTGCGGCCTGCTTTGCGGCGCGGCGGTGGGGGCTTTCTGCTACCTTTGCAACCAGCAGGCCCTCGTTGCGGTTATACACCATATCCGCTTTCCGGCGGCCTTCCCTTGCGTCTCTAAGCAGCACAGTCTCAATCATGAATACTTCCGCCCCCACCGGCTCGGTGTCGATTTACGCCGAAGCCTCCCCGAACCCCGAGTCGATGAAGTTCGTGCTCAACACCCAGCTCGTGAGCGACGGGGTGAGCGTGGATTACCCCGACGCCGAAGCCGCCGCCAACTCGCCGCTGGCCCAGGAGCTGTTTAAGTTCGACTACGTGAGCCGCGTGTTCATCGCCCAGAACTTCGTAACGGTGACCAAGTCTTCGGACCTGACGTGGACGCACCTGATTCCGGAGCTTCGCACCTTCCTGAAGTCCTACGTGGAGTCGGGCGGGCCCATCTTCCTCGTTGATCCGGCCCAGGAGCAGCGCGCCGCCCAGCAGGCTGCCAGCGCCAACCACTCGGAAGAGGACCAGGCCACGGCCCAGAAAATCATCGACCTGCTCGACAACTACGTGCGCCCCGCCGTGGAGCAGGACGGTGGCAACATCACCTTCAAGAGCTACAACGAAGGCGTGGTGACGGTAAACCTGCAGGGCTCCTGCTCGGGCTGCCCCTCGGCCACGGTTACCCTGAAGTCGGGCATCGAAAACCTGCTCAAGCGTATGGTGCCCGAAGTACGCGAAGTAGTAGCCGAAGGCGTAACGGCCGGCTTCTAAATCACGGATTTAGACGGATTTTGTGGACGATCATAGAGCCGAAGCTGAAAAGCTTCGGCTCTTTTGTTTCCTGCTGGGCCTGGCGGGTATAAATGCGACAGCCCGACCGCAAGGTCGGGCTGTTTGGTACGGTAGGTAATCGTCCACAAAATCCGTGTAATCCGAAAAATCCGTCTAAATCCGTGATTAGTGGTTCAGGCCGAAGGAGCGGCTGATGTTGAAGCCGAAGAAGATGTCACCGTTGAAGAAGTCGCCCGTGGTGCGCGGAATGAACAGCGGGTCGACCATGCCCTGGGCGTTGGTGAAGTGCAGTTGAAACACGTGCCCGCCGGTTTCGATGTCGAAGCCGATGGCCAGTGGGTTGCGGGCCTGCCGGGCGGTTTCCTCCGACAGCACGTAGTAATACTCGGCCGTGACGGCAATGCGGCGGGTGAGCTTCTGACGAATGGCGCCGCCCACGGCATACACGTCGTTGTCGTCGGTGGGCAGCGGCACCAGGTTGCGGTGCACCAGCGTGGGCATGAGCTGCACCGAGAGGCTGGGGCTGAACTTGCGCGCAATCAGGGCCTGGTAGCTGTAGGCCATGCGGGAGGCCGTGCTGCGCTCGGCCCCGACGGGGTACTTGAGCGTGCTGATGGTGCTGTTGCCCAGCAGCGTAAGCGACACCGGCATGGCGCGCACGCCCGTGTGCTGCCGCAGCGCCCGGTACTTCACGAAGCCGTCGAAGGTCTTATCCAGGGAGCTGCGCCCGATGCCCACGGCCAGCCGGTCGTTGATGCCGTACTCCAGCCCCAGCCGGATGGTGGCCTGGTCGAGGCCGAAGAAATTGTAGGTGCCGCTGTTGAGCTGCCCGAAGCGGTGCCCGATCAGGAATATCATCGAGCCCTTGGCGGGCGTTTCGATGGATTGCCCGTTGACGATGCGCGTGCCCTTGAAGGTGGCGGTGGTAAAGTCGGGCTGGGCGTCGGTCTTGGTTTGCTGCTCCAGCTGCTGCAGCAAATCATCCTGCGCGGCGGCGGGCAGGCTCAGCCCGAGCAGCAACGCGCCGCCCAGGAGCAGCAGGCGGAAAAGTGCGGAGTAAAAAGTGGCCATGGAGAGAAGGGAAAGCCGCATGGGTTAGCGCGGCGTCTGGGAAGAAACCGGCGGGGCAATCTGCGGAGCGCACACGGCGTACACCGTAATGGCCACCGACTTGGCAATGTGCTCCTTCACCAGCGAAGGAATTTCAATCTTGTAATCGGCTGGCGCCACGCTGAACTTGGCCTTGGCCACCAGTTGCTTGTCGAGCATTTCCAGCGTGCCCGGCGCCTTGATGTGGCGCTTCACGCCGTGGATGGTCAGGTCGCCCTCCACCTCCACGGGCACCACGCCCTGGGCGGGCAAGCCGTTTTCGGGCAGGTTCAGGATGCGCCCGCTGAAGGTGGCGCGCGGAAATTTCTCCGACTCCACGAAGTTCTCGTTGAAGTGCGCCTGCATCAGCCCGTCGGGGAAAACAAACTCCTTCATGTTGGCCACGAAGGCTACCTGTTGGCTCAGCAGGTCGACGGCCGCCGTCACCTGGGTATTCTTGGCGCTGATGTCCTCCAGCGGGGCGTCGGAGAAGAAGTCGATGGAGGCGGAGCGCGTGGTATAGCGCTGCTGCGCGAGCAGCGGTAGGCTGAGCAGCAGGGCGCCCAGCAACGGAAACAGGCGTTTCATGGTTGGTCGGTGGGGTTAGTTATCGGGCATGCCGGCGCGCACCCAGGTTCGGACTTTATTGATGTCGCACTCCGAGAGCTTGGGCTCGTCGTAGGGCATGGCGGGGTAACCAGGCTTGTGCTGAATCACGCCGAGCAGTTGGCCGGTGCGGCCCAGGGTCTGCACATCGTGGTGGCTGCCGACGAGCACGCCGGCCTCGCGGCGGGTGGCGCCGTGGCAGCGCTGGCAGTGCTGGGCCAGCAGCGGCGCGATGGTGCCCGCGTAGGTCACGGCGGTGGTGTCGCAGCTGACCAGCTGCGGGCCGAACAGCTCTTCTTCGTTTTGGTAGGAGCAGCCGCCCGTACCCAGCCAGGCACTAGCAGCCAGTGCCGCCCACGCCGCCCAGGCGGCGGCGCGCGGCAGATGCCGTAAATCCATAGTTGTAAGCTGTGGCCGGGCGTCAGCCCGGCGCGGTGGAAAAGAAGGCTAGAGGCCGTATTTCAAGCCCAGGAACACGCCGCCGCTGCTCAGCCGCACGCTGCCTGCGCCCACGCCGCCCAGCGGCAGCTTCAGGAAGGGCTCGGCCTGCGCGCTCCAGCGGGGTGAGAGTTGGTATTCGTAGCCAGCGGAAATATTCACCACGCTGAAAGGGTGGTTTTTCCCATTTTTCACGCCCCAGCTACGGCTATAGATGTAGCCGTTGGTGCGGTACGTGTACTTGTACAGCTCATCGCGCATCAGCAGCGACGACGCCCCCGCGCTGCCAAACACGCGCCCGCGCACCCCTTGCCACACGTCGAAGCGCAGGTTGACGGGAATATCGGTGATGCGGCAGGCGGCATCGATGCGCTCCACGGGGTAGGACGGCGGCCACGCAAAGGTGTAGTCGGAGCCGTGGGCGTAGTAATACTTCATGGAGCTCAGCAGGCCCACGCTCACGCGCAGCCGCGGAGTCAGCAGGTACTCTACCTGAATGCCCGCGCTGCGGCCCGGCCGCGTGAAGCCGGCGTGGTGCACGGTGCTCAACTCCGGCGCGTACAGGCCCGTGATGAACACCCGCGAAGGCGTCGAGGGGCGCCGCGGGCGTACCGGCGCGGTGCCCATCAGAGCTTCCGGCAGTGCTTCGGCCTCGGTGAGCAAGGCTGTGGGTAGCGTTGCCAGGGTTTCGGCTGCTCCAGCCGCAGTTGCTTCGTTCGCAGCTGCTGAGGCCGGGCTCGTTTCCTGCACCGCGGCTTCCGGACCTGCGGATGTAGCAGCTTGAGCAGAAGCCGATGTGGATTCCTGGCCGGGCATTGGTTTTGCGGCTGGCTGGTCCGGTGCGCTGTTGGCAGCTACACTTGTTGGGCCTTCAAGGGCTACCCGTGCTGCCGGCTTCCGGCCATCCATTGCGGCCCGGGTTACGGCGGGTTGCTGCGAGGTGGCTGCTACGGCCGCCGTGCCCGAAACTGCCCCTTGCTCACGCTTCGTGCGGTTACCTGGTTTGCGCCGGGCGCCTCTCTCCTGCCCTACTGCCTCGGCCACGGCCGCGCTGATGAACTGTTCGCGGGCGGCGGCCCAGGCTGCTTGCGTCCGACGTGTATGCCGCGGCGCCGCGGCATCACTTGCCTCAGCAGCCTGCCCAGGCTCGGGCAGACGAATCGTCACGGCCGCCGGGGCCAGCCCCAGGCCAGGCCGCACCCGGATGCCTTGCGCCGACTTTTTCGCGCCAACGCCCGCTGATACGCCTGTTTCTGTTTCCGCAGCTTCAGCGGTAGCGTTGCGGTCGGGCATACTTACCGCGGCGGCTGCTTGGCCCGGTACAGCAGCGGCCGGGCTTATGCGAGTTGGATCGGCGGCAGCTACGCGGCTATTCGGCGCCTGCCCGCTGGCCTGGCCTACTCGGTGCGCCGTACTGGCGCCTGATGGCTGATTGATGGCCGTTCGGGCGGCAGCTTCAGGCTCACCAGAGCCGGTGTACTGGCGGTAGCCAGCCCAGATGAGCAGTACCAGGGCCACGACGGCCATTTCGGCCGCGAACAGGCGGGCCACCTTACGGTTGACCAGCTGCTGCACGTGGGCCGCGTCCAGCTTCTGCTCCATGCGCGACCACGCCCCCAGGTTCAGCTCATCGGGGTAGTGCTCAGCGCCCTGCCGGAACAGCGCGTCGAGTTCCTCATCCGATAGTTCCGGCGTATGCATGGTGGCGGTTCTTAAAAAGCAAGGTCTTGAGGTGAGCCCGTGCCTTGGAAAGGTTGGACTTGGAGGCACCAACGGAAATACCCAGCTGCGCGGCTATTTCCTCGTGCGTGTACCCGTCGATGACGTACAGGTTGAACACGGCCCGGTAACCGGGCGTGAGCTGGCTGACCAGCGTGATGATTTCGTCGTAGCTCAGCGCGTCCAGCGCCGTGTAGTGGTCGTCGGCATACTGCAGGGCGGGCGTCTCGTCGATGGACTGCTGGTGGCGATGTTTTTCGGTGGCGCGGTACTGGTCGATAGCGGTGTGAATCATGATGCGCTTCAGCCACCCCCGGAAGGTATTGCTCAACTGCTCGTACTTGCCCGTGTCGAAGCGGGCGACGTCCTTGAATACCTTCATAAAACCGTCGTTGACGGCTTCCATGGCTTCGTCGCGGGTGCGGGCGTAGCGCAGGCAAATGCTCATGGCGTAGCTGTAGTACAGCAGGTACAGCCGGCGCTGGCTGCCGCGGTCGGCACGCTGGCACCCGGCCAACAGGCCAAGAAGCAAAGCGGGGTCGTGGTCGGGCTGAGCGGTGGGCACGGCGGCGGTAGTGGTGTTACATCTGGCAACTCGCCGGCTGCCGGATAAATGGTTGCTTGATAATTCATAAAAAGATAGAAAAAGATGTAGCTACATGAAAATCAGCGCCAAAATAAAGTCCAAGGCCGCTAACCCACTAAAAAACTTAAGCCCAGTCTGATAAGCGGCGTAGCCTCCGCCGCATCCCGGTACCAAGCCCCATCTACCACCGAATGCCCGGCAAAGACTCCCTGGAAAAAAGGGGTGCCACGGCTGCAAGGAAACAAAGGTCTTCGGCACGAACTGAAGGTCCGCGGTAAAGAAAAAGAGGTGCCACGGCTGCAAGCCGTGGCACCTCTACAATCGTCCACAAAATCCGTGGAATTCGAAAAATCCGTCTAAATCCGTGCTTCTTATTGCAGGGCCGTCGACAGCTTCGGAGCGGCGGCATCGGTCGGCGCACCGGGCTCCGAGCCTTTGGCCTTGCCGGCCGAGGTATCGAGGATAAGCGGAGCCGCGATGAACAGCGAGGAGTACGTGCCGATGATCATACCCACAATCATGGCGAAGGAGAACGAGCGCAGCGTCTCGCCGCCGAAGAAGAAGAGCACCGTCACTACCATCAGGATGGTGGTAGCGGTAATCATCGTGCGGGAGAAGGTGCTGTTCAGGGCCGGGTTCACCACCTGCGCGAAGGTCAGGTTGGGGTTTTCCTTCAGGTACTCGCGGATACGGTCGTAGATAACCACGGTGTCGTTCATCGAGTAGCCGATTACCGTCAGCACGGCGGCCACGAATACCTGGTCAATTTCCAGGTTCATGCCCAGGGCGCGGGCAATCGGGTAGCAGGCAATTACGAACAGCGCGTCGTGGAACAGGGCGACTACGGCGGCCATCGAGTACTGCCACTTCTCGAAGCGGAACAGTACGTACACGAAGATGGCCAGCAGCGTCAGACCCAGGCTCAACACCGAGGTCTTCTTGATGTCGTCGGCAATGGTAGCGCCTACTTTCGAGGTGCTCTGCACCACCGGTTTAGCCGAGGCGTACTGGTCCAGACCTTTGTCGAGAGCCGCGCGCACTTTCTGGTCCGCAGCGACGCTTTCGTCATCGGCCAGGTAGCCGGTGGTGATGCGCAGGCGGTCGGGTGAGCCGTAGGTTTTCACCTCGGTGCCGGCGTTCTGGAATACCCCGTGCAGGTGCTCCCGCACGTCGGAAGCCACCATAGGCTGGCTGAAGTCAACCACGTAGGCGCGGCCCCCGCGGAAGTCCACACCCAGGTTCGGACCACCCTGAATAAACATCAGGATAAAGCCGATGACGATGATGCTCGACGACAGGGCGTAGGCGATGTAGCGCTTGCCCACGATGTCGAAGTTCACGTTCTGGAACAGGTTGCGCGAGAGGAAGGTCGAGAAGGTGATGCGGGTCGTTTCCTTGCCCTTGATCAGCCACTCGATGATAAGGCGCGACACGAAGAAGGCCGAGAGGAACGAGGTAAACACGCCGATACCCAGCGTCACGGCGAAGTTCTGCACCGGACCCGTGCCGAAGAAGCCCAGGATGATGGCAATGATCAGCGTGGTGACGTTGGTATCGAAGATGGCCGTGAAAGCGCGCGAGTAGCCTTTGTTGATGGCGTCCTTGTGCGAGAGGCCGTGGTTGAGTTCTTCGCGGATACGCTCGAAGATCAGCACGTTGGCGTCAACCGAGGTAGCAATTACCAGGATCATACCGGCAATGCCGGGCAGCGTGAGGGCAGTGCTGAACTGGGCCAGTACACCCAGGATCAGGAACATGTTGAAGAGCAGGGCGGCATCGGCTACCAGACCGGCACGGCCGTAGTAGAAGGCCATGAAAATCATGATGATGCCCAGACCGGCCAGCGAGGAGTACAGGCCCTGGTTGATGGCTTCCTGACCGAGCGAGGGACCCACTACGGCTTCTTCCACGATGCGCGTGGGAGCGGGCAGCTTACCCGACTTCAGCTTGGTAGCCAGGTCCTGCGCCTCGTCGATGTCGAACGAGCCCGAGATGCTGGAGTTGCCGCCGGCAATTTCGCCGTTGACGCGCGGAGCCGACTGCACTAGGTCGTCGAGCACGATGGCTACCTGACGGTTCACGTTGGCGCCGGTCAGCTTCTGCCACTTCTTGGCCCCCGAGGGGTTCATCTGCATCGATACTTCCGGTTGCCCCTGCTGGTCGTAGTCCTGGCGGGCATCGGATACCACTTCCCCGCTGATGGGCGCCTGCTGGTCGCGGGCCTTGCGGATGGGGTAAATGGTCAGGAATTCCTTCTTGTCACGCGTGTCGGGCTTGGAGCCCCACATGAAGGTCAGGTTCGGCGGTAGCGAGGCTTTTACTTCCGGGCGAGCAAGCAGGGCGTTGACGCGGGCGGTGTCGCGCAGCTGGGCCACCAGCGTGTAGGGGTCTACCGGAATCAGGTACTGAAACAGGCCTTGGTTTTGCTGCGAAGCGGCGCTGCTGTCTTTGGCAGCGGCTTTGGTGGTCTTGTTCTTGTTGGCCAGCTGAGCAGCCAGCGAGGTGGTGTCGCCAGCGGCCTGGGCGGCGGTGTCGCCGGCAGCGGCGGGCGTAGCGGCGGCTACGGCCGGAGCGGTTTTGGAGACTTTGTCCTGGGCAATGATCAGCTCATTAGCCTGCTGCAGGGCAGGAATGATTTCCTGCAGGTTCCACACTTCCCAGAACTCCAGCTTAGCCTGGCTCTGAAGCAGCTTGCGGATACGGTCGGGGTTGTCCACGCCGGGCAGCTCCACTTGGATACGGCCGGTGCCCTTCACGCGCTGAATGTTGGGCTGGTTCACACCGAACTTGTCGACACGGGTGCGCAGGATGGTGAAGGCGCGGGTAATGGCCTCTTCCACTTCCTGGTCGATTTCGCGCAGCACTTTCTCATCCGACGAGCCGGCGTCGATGCCGCGGCTACGGTTGGTGGTGTTGGCGAAGATGCGGGCCAGCTTGTCGCCGGGAGCCGCCTCACGCCAAGCCTGGCCGAACAGGGCCGTAAACGCGGTGCTCGGGTTCTGCTTCTGCAGCTCCTGGGCGCGGCGCAGGGCCTGGTTGAACTTGGCGTCCTTGGAGTTGCCGGCCATGGCGCGCACAATCTCCACCGGGGATACTTCCAGCGTCACGTGCATGCCGCCCTTCAGGTCGAGGCCGAGGCCCAGTTCCGAGGCGCGCACATCGCGGTAGGTGTAATCAGCCCCGAGCACGCTCGTTACCGGAGCGCGCCACACCGAGTCGAGGTAGTGCTGGCGCTTGTTCTGGTCCACCGTCCCGTTGTGGGTGGCATAGGTCACGGCATCGGCCTGCACGCGGCGCGACACGAACGTGAAGTAGAGGAAGTAGACGCACAACGCCGACACGATAAGCGTCAGCGCAATGACTATACCTTTATTACGCATGAAAAAGGGGTAAATGAATTGCGGTGAGAGTTACCGCCGCGGCCACTTCGGCCATTGGCGGCAAGGCAGCTGGGCGCTGCCATTCGGCTGACGCAGGTCCGAAGGCCTGCTTCCGTTCGTGGGCCCGCGGGGCGGCTGCGCCCCGGCTAGTGGCCCGTACGCCGGCGCTAGGGCGCGTGCGGCGACAGCGCTGCTTCGAGCAGGCGCGTGCGGAACCAGTCGGGCACGGCCGAGGGCCGTACGGCGGGCGCTTCGGCCCGGAACCAGGCAATTCGCTCGACGGCCGCGGGGGCGGCCGGCTCCCAGGCTTCGGCGGCGGGCTGCAGCCAGGGGCCGAGTTGGCTCGTGGCTTCCAGCGTCACCTTTTGCTTCACCACCGTGCTCTTGGGCACGCCCACTACCCGCGTGGTACCAGCCTTCGCCGCTACGCGGAAGGTGGCCACGGCCTGGTTGTTCAGCCCCACTACCAGCAACAGCGTTGCGGCCAGCAGGCTAAAGCGAAGGCGAGGGAATATGTGGGTGAAAAACAGCACGATGCAAGGCGAGGGCTACAAATATAGTCATTCCGGCTGCTTGAGAAAAGCCGTTTTGCCCGCGGTACAGTTCCAAACCCGACCATTCCCGCTCCGCAGCGGGGGCTGGCCCCTGTGTTTTCGGCGGGCTTTCTAGCCGCCCTTACGGCCCTGCTGAACTCACCAAAGCTCTTTCTGCACGCCAAAACAGGCTTGTGGAGTACTACAAGCCTGTTTTGGCGTGCAGAAAGAGCTTTGTGGTACTCCGCAAGCCTGTTTCTGCACGCCAAAACAGGCTTGCGGAGTACCACGAGGGTGTGTAGAGCTATAAAATGCCCTTATCGACGGCCATGCTGATTTGAAAACGCCCTTGCGGCATCCCGCAAGGGCGTTTTCAAATCAGGCTACAGAGCCGCCGCTAGAACTTCACCCCCACCGAGGCCAGCACGTTGCGTGTGGCCTGCGGGAAGTACCAGTTGAAGGTCTGCTGACGGCCGGCGGCATCAGGGTAGCCGTAGGTGTAGCCGTTGTTCACGTACTTCTGGTTCAGCACGTTGTTCACCAGCAGGCCCAGCTCGATTTCCTTCACGAACTGCGGGCGGATGCTGTAGCGCACCCGCAGGTCCAGCACCTGGTAGGGCTTGAGGCTCCGCTCCCGGCTGGCCGTGTTGTCGAGGTACTGGCGGCTCACGGTTTTGTAGAGCAGGGCCAGGCGCAGGCCCTTCAGCGGCTGCCCTTCCAGCGTGTGCGCCGACACGGCCGCGGGCGAGTAGGAAATAGTGGTGGTGCGGGCTACATCGTCCACCAGCATGTTGTAATCCGCGTCGTAGATGACGTTGCGGTAGTTCTGGATGCGGTTGCGGCTGAGCGTGAGCGTGCTGCTCAGCCCGATTTTGTCGTTGGCTGATACCGCGCCCGTCAGCTCCAGGCCGGTGCGGTAGCTGCGGCCCACGTTGGTGCGCAGGGCCGTGCCCACGTCGTTGAGCTGGCCGGTAGCCACCAGCTGGTTGCGGTACTTCATGTAGAAGTAGTTGGCCTCGAAGCGCACGGCGGTGCGGGGGCCCAGCCAATCGGCGTCGGGCAAGCTCAGGCGGTAGCCGCCCTCGAAATCCTCCAGCCGTTCGGCCTTGGCACTGACGTCGCCGGCCGGGCGGTCGGTGAAGTCGGAGCGCACCGGCTCGCGCTGGCCCACGGCGTAGCTGGCGTAGAGCTGCTGCCCCCGGGCCAGGATGAAGGTGGCGCCGGCTTTGGGGTTGAAGAACGTGTACTTGACGTGGGTGGTCACGTCGTTCTGCTCGTCCTCCACCCCGCTGATGTTGTACTCAATGTGGCGCAGCTGCACGTCGCCGTACACGCCCAGGCGCGGCAGCACCTGCCAGGTGGCGCGGGCGTAGCCGTTGTAGTCGGTTTTGTCGGCGTCGTTGGCGTAGTAGCGCTGGCGCGTATTGCCCGTGGAAGCGTACTGCGCCCAGATGACCTCACCGTAGTGGTCGTTGGTGAAGCGGTTCCAGGCCCCGCCCACGGTGGCCTGCAGCTTGTCGTTGTCGCGCGGCTGGTAGTTCAGGGCGAAGGTGCCGCCGTAGAAGTAGTTGTCCAGCCACTTGCGGTCCACCAGGTTGGTGCGGGTGATGGTGGTGTCGCCCAGCACGAAGTTCGGCAGGCCGTAGTCCGCGAATTTGCGCCGGGTGCGGTAGCTTTCGTAGTAACCAAAACCGCGCGTCAAGTGCAGGGCCGCGCCCACGTTCCAGTCCTCCCCGATGCCCTGCGACAGATGCAGCTGGTAGTGGTTCTGCTGGTAGTTGTCGGTCTGGTTGTCGTAGGTGTAGTGGCTGAAGCGGCGGCCCTCCTGCAGGGCACGCGCCGCCTCGGCCGCCGACAGCTCGCCGTTGTCGATGAACTGCTGCATCAGCGCCCGGTTGCCGGTTAGGGCAAACTCGGGCACGCCGTTCCAGGACTGGTAGGTTTTTTCGCGGCCCGAGAAGGTGATGAACTTCAGCAGCGTGTTTTTCTGCTGGTAGCCGGCCGCGAAGTAGTACGACTTCAGGTCCGAGGCGCCGCGGTTCACGTAGCCGTCGGAGGCAATGCGCGAGAGGCGGCCGTCGAAGGTGAAGTACTTGCCTACCAGCCCGGTGCCAAACTGCACGTTGTTTTTCCAGGTGTTGAAGGAGCCGTAGGTGTTTTGCGTCTCGGCGTAGGCCTCGCGGCGGTTGTCCAGCGTGCTGATGTTGATGCTGGCCCCGAAGGCCGCGCCGCCGTTCTGGCTGGTGCCCACCCCGCGCTGAATCTGCAGGGAGTTAACGGACGAAGCCAGGTCGGGCAGGTTGACCAGAAACGAGCCGTGCGACTCCGCATCGTTGAGCGGCACGCCGTTGATGGTCATGTTGATGCCCGTGTTGCTGGTGCCGCGGATGCGGATGTCGGTGTAGCCCACCCCGGCGCCCGCGTCGGAATTGACCACCACCGAGGGCGTCTGGTCGAGCAGGAAAGGCAGGTCCTGGCCGAAGTTGCGCCGGGCCAGCTCTTCCTTGCTCACGTTGGTGTAGGCCGTGGCGGTGCGCTCGTTGGCGCGGGTGGCCGTCACCACGGCTTCGCCCGTCAGCACGGCGGTGGGCTGCAGGCTCAGGCTGAGCTGCTGGGCATCGGGCTGCCCCTGCACGCGCCGCTTCAGGGTTTCGTAGCCCAGGAAGGAGACGCGCAGCTCGTGCGCGCCAGCCGGCACGGCCGGCAGGGCGTACGCCCCGCTTACATCGGTGGTGCCCACGGGCGTGCCGTCGAGCAGAATGGTGGCACTGGGCAAGGCCGTGCCGGTGCGGGCATCGGTCACGACGCCGCTGACGGGGCCCTGGGCCCACGCCGCGCCCACGGGCAGGCACGCTAGCAGCGCTGCCCCGGACAGGTTTCCAAGCTTTAACAAAGCGTGAAGAAAATGGATGGAACGAAGCCACGCCCCAGGGGTCGGAGCTGTGGATTGCTCGTTCGCGGACCGTTTGTTCCCTTCGTCGGTATTAGCCGCATCAGGTTCAATGGGTATGATCTCAGCCTCGTCGCATACGGACGAAGCACCCCTAAACGTGGGCAAAGGTAGGCCGTGGCACAGGCCCAGGCAAATGGTGGCGCGGTTATCGGCGCTAAATAGGTAGCGACCAGGCCCGCGCCGGAGCCGTTTTAGTCGGTGGCCGTTGGCTTTCGACCGGCGTCCAGCACCTACGGTCGAGCCTGCCGCCGCACCGGAAATCGAAGGCGCAGGGCATTGGATAACGCGTTACCGATTAGTATATTAACCCTGATGCTCCACCCGCTCAAAAAAGCCCGGCCGACCAAAACCACGGCGGGCCTTGTCCCGTTACCTGCTAGATAACCGGCGTTCCGGCGCTGGTTGCCACCCCAGCCCGAACACCGCCATGATTAGCCTCGTTTACTTTCTCGTGGTCCTCACCATTCTGGCCTATTTCATGGTGATGCCGCGCCCCACCTCCACCCGGCCTTCGGCTACCGACAGCGACGACGACGGAGGCGAACCACTCGACGACGGCCTGCCGGACCTGGACCTGCCGCCCGGTATTTCGCGGCCCATCAACGACTGGGAGCCAGATTACGGCCGGCCGGTGCGCCCCAAGGAGCCGCTGCTGCTCTAGGCAGCGGGCAGGACACAGCTCATGCGCACGTAGGGAATCGGGCCCTTGTAAAACGGCTCGCCCTCCACGGCAAAACCAAATTTCTGGTAAAACCCGGCCTTTTCCTGCCGGGCATCGCACCACAGCCGCCGGGTACCCAACCGGGCGGCTTCTTGCATGATATGGCGCAGCAAGGCCGAACCAACGCCCTGCCCCTGCACGTCGGGCCGGGTAGCAAACTTGCGGAAGCGGGCCACCTCGCCGTCCACAAACAAGGACACCACGCTCAGCAGTTCCTGGCCACGAAAGGCCCCGAAGTGCAGCCCCGCGGCGTCCTCGGGCAGCTCCACGTAGGCGGCGGGCTTATCGGGCCAGAGCACCTGGTGGCGCAGCGCGTAGGTGGCCGCGGGCTCGATGCGGCGGATATCGAGGCTCATCCTCAGCCTACGCTGATGGAATAACTGGCCGCAAACGTCCGCCCCGGCGCCAAGGTCATAATGCCTTCTTTGTCGCGCAGCTCGCCTGAGTCGCCCACGGAGCTGGCAATACCGTGCCAGGGCTCGATGCACACAAACGGGGCACCGGGGCCCTTGGTCCACAGGCCGAGGTACGGGAAGCCGTTGAACTGTATCTGCACGTGGCGCGCGGAGCGGCGGCTGGCCAAGGTCAGCTGCGTAAAGTCGTAGTGCTTCAGCACCAGGGCATCCTGGCTGAACAGCTCGTACGTCAGCGGCAGCTCACTGGCATCGGCTAGGATGGTTTCCGTTTCGCCGTTGAGCAGGCCGCCGCTGAGCAGGTGGCGCTCTAGCGTCACGGGATGCTCGAAGCGGAAGGCGTAGTCCTCGAACGTTTCGTCGGGCAGCAGCGGGCAGCGGAAAGCCGGGTGCGCCCCGATGCTGAACAGCAGCTCCTGCTCGGCGCTGGGGTTGCGCACCTGCCAGCTTACGTGCAGGGTAGTTTCCTGCAAGCGGTAGCCGATGATCAGCTCAAAGGCAAAGGGGTACTGCTCGCGGGTCTGCGCGTCGTCGCGCAGGCGCAGCTGCACGCGGCCGGGGGCCTGCTCTACCAGCTCGAAGGCTTGGTCGCGGGCAAAGCCGTGCTGCGGCAGGCGGTAGTGCTGGCCTTGGTGCTGGTAGGTATCATCGGACAGGCGGCCGACGATGGGAAACAGCACCGGCGCATGGCGGGCCCACACGGCCGGGTCGGCCGGCCAGATGTATTCCAGCCCGTCGAAGTCGGTGCGGACGAAGCTGCTCAGCTCGGCCCCGTGGGCGTTGACGGCGACACGGCACCGGTCGTTTTCGAGGTGGTAGACGCTCATAACTGCGGGTGTTGGTAGTCGGGGTTCGAAGAAGCCAGGATGGGCCCTGTGTCGCGCCCCAGCAGGGTATCGACCACGAAAATGGCCTGCTCCAGCCGCCGCTCGGCGCTGCCGTCGATTTCGGCGAAGTTGGACAGTTGCTCGGTCAGCTCGCGGCGGTAGAGGTCGTAAAAATATTGGCGCAGGTGCGGATGCTCCCGCAGCGGGTCTGGCTCCCAGGGCAGATCCACGCCCAGCAGCAGAATCAGGTCGTAGCGCCGCCGCTCGATTTCCTCCCGAATCCAGTTGGGGCACTCCCCGAAGGCGTGCTCAGTCCAGACCTTGATAACCAGCAGCTCCGTGTCGCAGAAGATGACGGGCAGGCCGCGGGCTTCGGCGGCGGCTATGGCGGCGTCTTCAGCGGCCAGCTGCCCACGGGCAATGGCTTCCACGTCGGCCAGGGTGTAGGCCAGCCCGATGTCGTGCGTTTCGAGGTACTGACGGGCGTATTCGGGCACCCAGCTGGTGCCGTAGTGCCCGGCCAGCTGCTGGCTGAGCGTGGTTTTACCGGTGGATTCGGGACCAGTGAGGGCAACGCGCAGCATCAGCGGGTGGGCGGGTTAACGGTGTCGAGGACGGGCGCGGCCTGGGCTTGGCGCATCAGCCGGCGCCACTCCCAATACCCGAAGGCAGCAATGCCGAGGTACAGCAAATACAGCCCGCTGGTGGCGTGCAGGCTCTTGTACCAGTACATGGGCACGTAAATCAAATCGACCACAATCCAGAGCAGCCAGTTTTCCACGCGCTTGCGGGTGAGCAAGTACTGGGCCATCAGGCTGATGGCGGTGGTCAGGCTGTCGAGGTAGGGCAGCGCGGCATCGGTGTGGTTGGCCAGGTAGTAGCCGAAGCCGCCGGTGTACGCGGCGGCGGCCAGCGCCAGCCACAGCCACTCCGGCGCGGTGGCGCGCGTCACCACCAGCGCCTGGTGCTGCTGCCCGCCGCGCAGCCACTCGTACCAGCCGTAAATGCTCATGGCAATGAATACGAACTGCAGGTTGCGGTCGGAGTACAGCAGGGCACGGTGAAATACCAGCACGTAGAGCGCGCAGCTCACGATGGCCACCGGAAAATTCCAGATGGTGCCCACGGCGGCCAGCACCACGCACACCAGCCCGGTGGCAAAGGCGGCCCACTCCAGCGGGCCGGTGCCGGCTACTGCGGTCCAGAGGTCATACCAAGACAAAGCAGAGAAATGGAAGCGGGTGGAAAAACCAACAGCACAGCCCGGCCAGGGTGGCGCCGCCAAAGCTAACGACTGTCAGGCTACTTTTGTAAGTGAACTGGTGAAATGATGAGTGCCGTTTCTGTAGCCCGCACATCAACTCACCAATTCGCCATTTCACCACTTCGCCGCATGTCCTTGCCCGAACTCACGCCCGAACAACTCCGCGACCGGCTGGCCGCCGGCGAAACCCTGCAGCTTATCGACGTGCGGGAGCCCGAGGAGTACGCCTACTGCCGCATCGAGGGCAGCCAGCTGATTCCGCTGGGCGAGCTGGCCCGCCGCGCCGACGAAATCGGCGAGGAGCAGCCGGTGGTACTTATCTGCCACCACGGCGTGCGTTCCATGCAGGCGCTGGCCTACCTGCAGCACCGCCACGGGCTGACCAATCTGCTGAACCTGCGCGGCGGCATCCACGCGTGGTCGGTGCGGGTAGACCCGGCGGTGCCGGTGTATTAAGTGGTGAAATAGTGAGATGGAGAACTGGTGAGTGCCGTCCACGCAGCCAAAACGTCAAACTCACCAGTTCACCACATCACCACATCACCACTTGACCTTCCCCGATTTGCCCATTCGCGCCGCGCTGCCGGAGCTGCTGCGCGCCCTCGAAGCCGGCAACCGAGCCGTGCTGCAGGCCCCGCCCGGTGCGGGCAAAACCACGCTGGTGCCGCTGGCGTTGCTCGAGGCGCCCTGGCGTGAGAATGGCAAGATTATCATGCTGGAGCCGCGCCGCCTGGCTGCCCGCGCCGCTGCCACGCGCATGGCCCAGCTGTTGGGGGAGCCGGTGGGCCAGACCGTCGGTTACCGCGTCCGGCTCGAAAACAAAGTCTCGGCCCGCACGCGCATCGAAGTCGTGACGGAGGGCATTCTGACGCGCCTTGTGCAGGACGACCCGGCCCTGGAAGGCATCAGCGCCGTGCTCTTCGACGAATTTCACGAACGCAGCCTGCCGGCCGACCTCGGCCTGGCCTTGGCGCTGGACGCCCAGCAGGTGCTGCGGCCCGATTTGCGCCTGCTCGTCATGTCGGCTACGCTGGACGCGGCCCGGCTGGGGCCGTGGCTGCAGGCGCCGGTCGTCAGCAGCGAAGGCCGCATGCACCCGGTCGAGACGGTATACCTGAGCCCACGCCGCGCCGCGGGCCTGCCCAATCGTCCCGGCGAACGACTCAGCGAGCTGACGCCGGCCACTGTGCGCGAGGCCCTGACTCAGCACACTGGCGACGTGCTCGTGTTTTTGCCCGGCTTGGCCGATCAGCGCCGCGTAAGCGAGCGTCTGTCGCCGAGCCTGGGCGCCGAAGTTGACCTGCACGTGCTGCACGGCGAGCTGCCGCTGGATCAGCAGGACGCTGCCCTCCGCCCTGCCCTGGCTGGCCGCCGCAAAGTGGTGCTGGCCACCAGCATTGCTGAAACCAGCCTGACCATCGAAGGCGTGCGGGTAGTTGTCGACGGTGGCTTTGCCCGCGTGCCGCGCTTTGTGCCCCGCACCGGCCTGACCACGCTCGAAACCGTCCCCGTCAGCCAGGCGGCGGCCGACCAGCGCCGGGGCCGCGCCGGCCGTCTGGGCCCCGGCGTGTGCTACCGTCTCTGGACCGAAGGCGACCATACCGGCCTGCCCGCGCACCTCGCGCCCGAAATCCTCACCGCCGACCTGAGCAGCCTGGCGCTGGAGCTGGCCCTGTGGGGCGCTACCGATGCCACCGCCCTGCACTGGCTCGACGTGCCACCCGCCCCCGCCTTGGCGCAGGCCCGCGAGCTGCTGGTGCGCTTAGGTGCCGTCACGCCCGGCGGTCAGCCCACGGCCCACGGCCGCGAACTGGCCCGCCTGGGCCTGCCGCCGCGCCTCGGACACTTGGTAGTGCGCGGCCGCGAGCTAGGCCACGGTGCCACCGCCTGTGCCCTGGCCGCCCTGCTGGCCGAGCGCGACATCCTGCGCAGCACCGACGGCCAGCCCGCCCCGCCCGACCTGCGCCTGCGCCTGGAAGCCCTGCAAAGCGGCCGCGCGCCCCTGCCCGGTCTGTTGGCCGATAACACCGGTTTGCGCCGCGTGCGCGACGCCGCCACCGCCCTGCGGGGCCGCGCTGGCGTCAAGGCTACCAACCTGGAACCCGATGTGGCCGGCCTGCTCGCCGCTCTTGCCTACCCCGACCGTCTTGGGCAGCGCGAGGGTACCGACCGTCTGCGCCTCGTCACGGGCCAACGCGTAAGCTTGCCGGCCGAGTTTTTCGCCGCCACCGACGTGTTTTTTGCCGCCGCCCACCTCGACGGCCCCGCCAACGCCCCCCGAGCGGCCTTGGCGGCCCCGATGTCGCGCGCTGAAGTGGAGGAGCTGTTTGCCGAGCAGATCAGCGAGCAGGCGGAAGTGCAGTTCGATGCGGCTACCGGCCGCGTGCTGGCCCGCCGGCTCCGGCGCCTGGGCGCGCTGGTCTTGTCCGACGCCGCGCTGCCCAACCCCGATGCCGAGGCCGTATCGGCCGCGCTGCTGGAGGGGGTGCGCACCACCGGCCTGCGGGCGCTCAGCTGGACCGAGCACGCCCAGCAGATGCGCGAGCGGTTGGGTTTCCTGCACCAGCTCTTCCCCGAGGAATGGCCGGCTATGTCTGATGAGGCCCTGTTGGCAGAGCTGGATGAGTGGCTGGCCCCGCACCTGGCCGGCCTGCGCAGCCTCGCCGACGTCGGCCGCCTCGATGCCGCGGAGCTGCTCCTGCAGCGGCTGCCCGGCGGCTGGGCACAGCGCCAGGACCTAGACCGCCTCGCGCCCTCGCATCTGGAAGTTCCCAGTGGCTCGCACGTGCGCATCGACTACAGCGAAGCAGCCGCGCCCGTGCTGGCCGTGAAGCTGCAGGAGCTGTTCGGCCTCGTCGAGACGCCGACTATTGCTGGCGGGCGGGTGCCGCTGCTGCTGCACCTGTTGTCGCCGGGCGGGCGGCCGGCCCAGGTGACCCGCGACCTGCGCAGTTTCTGGCAAACGGGCTACTTCGAGGTACGCAAAGACCTGCGCGGCCGCTACCCCAAGCACCCCTGGCCCGATGACCCGATGACCCATGTTCCGACCAAGCTGACCAAGAAGCGCCTGGAAGGCCAGTAGACGCCGTTTAGCAGGACACCCTGGAACAGCAACATGCTTTTCAGGCCCTGTCTGTTCATCGATTTAAGACCGGCCCGTTTAGCGCGTCACGGGCCGGGGCGGCATCAGCCATTGCTGCCCGTCGTAGACTTCGCCTACCGGGCGCGCACTGCTCGCAATGGGGCTGGTATGAGTGAGGACGCCCGCCACCGGGTGCCAGGTATGCAGCAGGCAAGCCGGCGCGTCGGACACCACGTGCAGGCGCTCCGTTTCGCGGTAATCGGCCAGCAGCTGGTGCATGGTGGACGGGCACGTAATGGCTAACGCTCCGTGGAATGCCCGCTGCATAGCGGCGTGCACGTGCCCGGCCGTAATCAGCGCTACCTGCGGATGCCGGGCTATTATAGCGGCAAAAGCCTCAGCGCCGGCCAAGCCCATGTCGTCGTAGGCCTTCAGGCCCGTCAGGAACGGCGGGTGGTGCATAAACAGCAGCGTGGGCCGCTCAGGCGCTTCCTGAAGGCGGGCCTCCAGCCACTGCAGCCGCGCTTCATCGAGCAGGCCACCGTCCTGCCCCGGCACGTGAGTATCCAGCCCAATCAGCCGCAGCGGCCCTGCATCGACTACGAACTGCACGTAATCGGCCATGGCCTGCGTGCCTTGAGCACCGAAAACGCCCTGCAGTTCGGCGCGCTGGTCGTGGTTGCCGGGCAGCACGTACACGGGCATGGTCAGCGGCCGCAGCAACTCCCGAAAACGCGCGTACTCCGTGGCCGTGCCGTGTTCGGTACAGTCGCCGGTGACGAACACCACGTCGGGCAGCGCGGGCAGGCTCAGCACGTGCTCCACGGCCTGCTGCAGCCGAATGCCGGCCTCGTCGTGGCCGTCACGGATATGCGTATCGCTGAGTTGGGCGATGATCATAGCGTCTTGCAGTTAGTAGCTCGGGCTGCAATAAGCAGTAAAAGCGACGTTATCGACCTCGGCTACTCGGGCAGTTGATTTGCGGATTACTCCAGCATCTCCGGCCGGCCATTGCCCTCGGGTGGCGCTCCGCCGGGACGATAAGCCGTGCTGTAGTGGCGGTGCAACCAGCGGCTGAGCCCGCCCAGGCCCGGAAACAGTACCCGCTCGGTAATATTGGCCTGATCGAGCTTGTCGCGGGTTTCCCACTTCAGCCGGGCCGGCAGGATGATGCGAAAGTACAGTTCTGGATGCTCAGCCAGCCAGGCGTCCAGGTCGGCCTGCGCCGTCGACATTAGGGCAAACAGGGCGTACTGGTGCACGATGCGCGCGTCGAGCGAGGGCGGCTCCAGAAACAGCAGAAAGGGCTGCTCGGGCTGCATGTCGGCCAGTTCGCGCAGGTTGCGGCACACGGGCTCCAGCAGATCGGGCGTAAACACGTTGGAGCCCTCTGTGCGCAGCGCGTCGCGCAGCTTGGGCGGCATGTATTCGGCGGCCTTTACATAGTTCAGCGCCCAGATGACGCCGTCCTGGTGGTAGGCCTCGAGGTCGTCGGTGGCGAAGTGCAGGGCCACGTAGGGCGAGTACGTCCAGTCGAGCAGGCGCGTGGGCAGGCCGTGGTGCTGGGCCACGGCCAGCCAATCCCACACCGAGGCCTTGTCGGGGATGCTCGTGTCGTGGGCGTACTTGCGGAAGTTGCGCAGCAGGTGGTGCTCCAGCTCGTGAAAAGCGCCGCCGAGGCGCTGCAGGCTGGTACTCAGGGTATAATCGTAGCTGCGTACGCCGCGGTATACAAACGGCGAGCGGAACCGGCCGATACGGCCGTCCCAGGTGTCGCGAAACAGGATGTGCTGCAGCTCTTCCCAGGAGCTGACCACGAATTCGTTCAGGGGAGTGGGCACGGGCGGAAGATGTAGGTCCGAGCGGCACTGCAAGTACGCAAAGTTGGCGCGGACCGGCCATGCGAAATGCGGGGTTCACGCCTCGAAAGAGCACCGCCAAAAAACTTAACACACGCCGGCCGAAAACTTAACATACTAAAGCATAACACTACCGTAACATTAGTCGATATTCGATAACAGTTTCTTAATAAGCCGTCAACCGTTTTTCCCGCCCGGTATGACCCCACTTCTCCGCTTCTTCACTTGCGCTTTGCTTTTGACGGCTCCTGCAGTTGCCCTTGCTCAGCAACTGCCCGACGGCTCCGTAGCTGAGCGCAACGACAACCTCTGGCTGGTAGGTGCCGCCCAGGCCCGCCTCACCGACAAGTGGAACGGCTACGCGGAAGTGCAGCTGCGCCGCACCGACCAAGGCCGCAAGCCTCAGCAAACGGTGCTGCGCGTGGCCGCCAACTACCACGTCGGCAGTTGCCTGCAGCTCGGTGCCGGTGCGCTTTACCAGAAGGTCTACCCCTACGGCCGCTTCGCGCTGCCCGAATCGGCTCCGGAGCACGGCTTCTACCAACAGGTGCAGTTTCAGGACCTCACCGGCCGGGTGCAACTGCTGCACCGCTACCGCCTGGAGCAGCGCTGGATACGCTGGCCCGAAGCCCAGCGGTTTACCTACCAGAACCGCACCCGCTATCAGCTCGCCCTGCTGCTGCCCTTGCTCGGCGCGAAGCTGACCACCGGCATGCCTTACCTTATTGCCAGCGACGAAATCTTGGTGAACTTCGGCCGTAACGCGCCCAACAAGTTCGACCAAAACCGCCTTTACGCCGGGTTGGGCTACACCGCCTCCAAGCTGGTACGCCTCGAAGCCGGCTACCTGAACCAGCTGTTGCAGCAGCGTGACCAGCGGGTGTTCGAGCACAACCACACCTTGCAGCTGAGCGTGCTTTTCAACGTAGACTTGCGCCGCGACGCGCTGCCCGATGCGGCCTCTGTTGTCGATTAGCTTTCCTGTAAGTAACGGCTAAATCATTGGCGCGGTGCGGGCGAGTCGGGAATTCGCCGTAGCTTTGCTTGGCAAAAGGAGTCAACCACGCTTAAAAGCCTTTTGCCTATGGCCGCCGAACCCGCCGCCAAAATTGCCTTCGAGGCGCTGACCTACGACGACGTCCTGCTGCTGCCGGCTTATTCGGAAGTACTGCCCCGCGACGCCGACACCGGCACCCGGCTTACCCGCCGCATCACCCTCAACATCCCCTTCATTTCGGCCGCCATGGACACCGTGACGGAAGCCGATATGGCCATTGCCATGGCGCAGGAGGGCGGCATCGGCATCGTCCACAAAAACATGAGCATCAAGCAGCAGGCCAACCTGGTCCGCCGCGTGAAGCGCAGTGAAAGTGGCATGGTGCTCGACCCCATCACCCTCGGCGACTCGGCCACGCTGGGTGATGCCCAGAAGCTGATGCGCGACAACAAAATCGGCGGTATTCCCATCGTCGACGGCGAGCGGCGCCTGCTGGGTTTGCTCACCTCGCGCGACATGCGTTTCGAAAAGGACCTGACGCGCTCCGTCACCGAGCTGATGACGCCCGGCGAGCGGCTCATCACGACTCCCGTGGGCACCGACCTGGCCCAGGCCGAAGTGGTGCTGCAGGACAACCGCGTGGAAAAGCTGCCGGTGGTCGACGCCGATGGCCGCCTGCAGGGCCTCATCACCTACCGCGACATCCGCAAGCGCCGTAGCCGCCCCCGCGCCTGCAAGGACGAGTTCGGCCGCCTGCGCGTGGGAGCTGCCGTAGGCGTAACCGGCGACACGCTGGAACGCGTAAAGGCCTTAGTGGAAGCCGGCGTGGACGTCATCAGCATCGACACGGCCCACGGCCACTCCAAGGGCGTGCTCGATATGGTACGCCGCGTGAAGACGGAGTTTCCGCAGCTGGAGCTCATTGCCGGCAACGTAGCCACCGCCGCCGGGGCCCGCGCCCTGGCCGATGCCGGCGCCGACGCCGTGAAAGTGGGCGTAGGGCCCGGCTCCATCTGCACCACCCGCATCATTGCAGGCATTGGCGTACCGCAGCTGTCGGCCGTAATGGAAGCCGTGCGCGGCCTCGAAGGCACCGGCGTCCCGGTCATTGCTGACGGCGGCATTAAGTTTTCCGGCGACGCGGTGAAAGCCCTGGCCGGTGGCGCTTCCACCATCATGATCGGCTCCTTGTTGGCCGGCACCGAAGAGGCGCCCGGCGAGGTCATCATTTACGAAGGCCGCAAGTTCAAATCGTACCGCGGCATGGGCTCGGTGGAGGCCATGGAGGAAGGCTCCAAGGACCGCTACTTCCAGGACGCCGAGGACGATGTGAAAAAGCTGGTTCCCGAGGGCATCGTGGGCCGCGTGGCCTTCAAGGGCAGCACGGCCGAAGTGCTCTACCAGCTGGTAGGTGGCCTGCGCGCCGGCATGGGCTACGTGGGCGCGGCCGATGTGCCCGCCCTGCAGCAGGCCCAGATGGTGCGCATCACCGGCGCGGGCCTGCGCGAGTCGCACCCCCACGACGTGCAGATCACCCGCGAAGCGCCCAATTACAGCTCGCGCTAAGCGGCTTAGCTCTTACGGCTGCTTTTCGAAGAGCCGCTGCCCAATGCGGGCAGCGGCTTTTTGTTGCCCGGCTGCCGGCCATGCCGGCGCAGCGGGGCTCATCCATTTTGCGCCCCGTTCGTATCTTGGCTGTCCGATTCGGCTGGCCGCCTGCGCCACCCGGCTGCTCTCCGCCTCTTTCCTCCTGCATGACTTCATTCCTTCGCAAGCTTCTGCCAGTTATGCTGCCTTTGGCCGCGCTCAGCTGGTTGGCTTTGCTGGCGTGCATGCTCCTACGCGCCAGCCCGGCGTCGGCGGCCTGGATAGGCGTTCCTCCCGATTGGTTGATTCTGGTCACGCAGGCGGTATTCGCCGCGGCCACCTTCACGCACGAACGGTTTCGGCCTGACCGCCTGCGCGGCGCCGAGTTTGTGCCGCTGCTGCGCCAGCTGCTGTTCTGGCCCGGCGTGCTGGCCGGCGTGTGCGCGCTGCTGCACCTGGCCGAGCGGCTCCTGTCAGCTCACCTACCCGAGCGCGGCCCGGTACTGCTGAACGCGTTCTACGTCATCAACCTGGGCCTGTTCGTGTACTTTCTGGCCCGCACCTGCTACACCTGGCGGACCTTAGTGTTCTTCCGGGCCAATCACCGCACGCGGCGCCAGTGGCTCTGGTTCGAGATGTTGCTGGGTGCTACGCTGCTGTTTCGCCTGGCCGATAGCGGCGCGCCCAACTGGCTGATGCTGCCCGTGCTGGCCCTGCTGGCGGGCATGGGCGTGTACCTGAGCGCCCATCAGCAATGGGTGGCCTACCTGAACCGTCGCCAGAAGTGGGAAGTCGTATTCCTGCAGTTGGCCGTGCTGGGGCTGATGGCGGTGTTTCTGGTGTACTTCCTACACCTGCAGCAAGACCCCAACCTGGCCGGGCCGCTGGCTCAGCACGCCTTCCTGGTACTCACCAGCTTCTTCGCCGGTTTCTACGCCGTCATGGGCTTGCTCGTGACGCTTTTCAACCTGCCCACAGCGGGCGTGTTTGAGCAGAAGCGGGAGGAAATCCTGAGCATGCAGCGCCTGTCGCAGCTTATTCAGAAGGGCCAGACCGAAAAGGAGGTGTACTCGCTGCTCTTCGATTCGGCCGTGCACACCATGGAGGCCGACGCTGCTTGGCTGGATCTGACGTCCGATGGCTCGGCGCCCAGTCTGGAATACCAGATTGACCCGCCAACGCGCCAGGGCATCAACCGCCTGCTGACCGACTACAACATCGGCCATATTGAGTACCTCAATAACGACTTGCCCAACAGTGCCGGCTTCCGTGCTCTGGGCCTGACGTACGGCTCCCTTATCGTGATGCCGCTGCGCTCCTCGAACCACCACTACGGCACGCTTTACCTGCTTAAGGAGCTGCGCCAGGGCTTCGAGCGCGAAAACCTGAGCCTGCTCCACATCTTCACCAGCCAAACCGTGGTGCGCATCGACAACCTGCGGCTCATGGCCGAGGCCCTGCACAACGAGCTGGTGAAGGAGGAGCTGAAAATTGCCAGCATCGTCCAGCAAAGCCTCATTCCGAAAACCCTGCCCGTCGACAGCTGGTTTGAGATTCGCTGGCACAGCCTGCCCGCGCGCGAAGTGGGCGGCGACTTCTACGACTTCCTGCAGTTGAGCGCCTCGCGCATTGCCATCATCATTGGCGACGTGTCGGGCAAGGGCACCACGGCGGCTTTTCACGTGGCTCAGATGAAGGGCATCTTCCACTCGCTGATGCTGCTCGACAAGCCCGAAAAAGGCCAGCCCCTGCAGCCCAGCAAGTTCATGGCCATGGCCAACCAGGCCCTGAGCCACTGCCTGGAGCGCAGCTCGTTTATTACGGCCTCCTTCTACATCGTCGACTACAAGGACCGCGGCTTTGCCTTCGCCCGCGCCGGCCACTGCCACACGCTCTACTACAACGCCATCACCGAGGAAACCTTCTACTTCCAGACGGAAGGCCTCGGGCTCGGGATTATTCGGGATGCCTCCTACGAGAAGCGCATCAAGAATATGTACTACGACTACAACCCCGGCGACGTAATGGTGATGTACACCGACGGCATCGTGGAAGCGCGCAACGCCCAGGACGAGGAATACGGCGAAGACCGCCTGCGCCAGCTGCTCGAACGCTCGCATTACCTGGAGGCCGAGGAAATCAAGCAGTCCATTATTCGCGACCTGGAGGAGTTCAGCCGCGGCCTGCCGCCCTTCGACGACCAGACCCTGCTCGTTATCAAGTTCAAGAACGCCCAACCCCTGGTGTAACCGCCGCGTAGAAGCCTGCTATGAAAATTGCACAACACACCGATAACGATACCCTCACGCTGGCCCTGGACGGCGAGCTGGACGCCAGCTCTTCCGTGTCGCTCGATACCGAGCTGACCAAGCCCGATATCCTCAGCTACCGCAAGGTCATGATCGACTGCCAGCGGCTGAATTACATTTCTTCGGCCGGCCTGGGCGTGTTCATTTCGCACCTGCAGCGGTTTCAGGATGCCGGCGTGAAGCTGGTGTTCTTCAACATGCAGGACAAGGTGCACAACGTGTTCGAGATTCTGGGCCTGGATTCGCTCATGACCATCGTCCCGACCGCGCAGGAAGCGGCTTCGGTTTAACGCTTGTTTTTCTTGTCAGCCGCCATGAAGCACGCCATCCGCATCAGTTGCAGCCGCAGCAATCTGAAAACGGTGCGCGATTTTGTTGCGGGCGTGCTGCAGGAGCATCAGCTTTCCGATATCCTGCAAAACCAGATTATTCTGGCCGTCGATGAAATCGTGGCCAACCTCATCATCCACTCCAACCAGGAGGACGAGAGCAAGCACCTGGATATCCGCGTGGCGGTGGAAGACCAGGAGTTTCGCTTCGAAGCCGAGGACGATGGGGAGTCATTTTCGCCGTCCGAATACCGCGACCCGGACCTGCAGGAGCACATCCGCGCCGGCAAGAAGGGCGGCGTGGGCATTGCCCTGGTCAACCGCATCATGGACCAGGTGGAATTTACCACCATTGGCACGCGCAATTTCTGCCGCCTGAGCAAGCGCATCGGCTGAGCTTCAGGCATTCGGCAGCCGCCGAATTTTGCGTAACATTGCGACAAGCAGCCGTCCGCAACTGGCGTGACCAGGGTGTGGACGGCTTTTTTGTGCTAATTAGTTTGTATGCGTAGCAACCGCATTCTGTTTTCGGGCGCCGCTGCCGCGGCGACATTCCTGGCCGCGTGCCAAGCTTCCAAGCCTACCGCTTCTGCTCCGCAACCGGTGCTCATGACCCTGGGCACGAACAACGTGCCCACGTCGGAGTTTGCGTACGTTTACCGCAAAAACAACAGCACCTCCCCCGACGCCGGCACCCGGCAGAGCGTGCAGGAGTACCTGGACCTGTACACCAACTTCAAGCTGAAGGTGCTCGAAGCCGAAGGCAAAGGCCTCGATACGACGCAGGCCTTCCGGCGCGAGCTGGACGGCTACAAGCAGCAGCTGGCCCAGCCCTACCTGACGGAGAAGAGCGTGACCGATCAGCTGGTGCGCGAGGCCTACGAGCACTCCCAGAAGGAGGTCAACGCCTCGCACATCCTGATCCGCGTGACGCCCGAGGCCGACCCCAAGGACACGCTGGCCGCTTATAACAAAGTGGTGGCACTACGCCAGCGCGTGACCACCGGCGGCGAGAACTTCGAGCAGGTGGCCCGCGAAACCTCGGAAGATCCTTCGGCCCGCGAAAACGGCGGCCGCCTGGGCTACTTCACGGCCCTGCAGATGGTGTACCCCTTCGAGGCCGCCGCTTACAAAACGCCCGTGGGCCAGGTGTCGCAGCCGATTCGTACCCGCTTCGGCTACCACATCATCAAGGTCAACGACATGCGCGCGGCCCAGGGCGAAATCAAGGTGGCTCACCTGATGGTGCGCGCTACCCCGGCCATGCCTGCTGCCGACTCGGTGACGGCCAAAAAGAAGGTCGACGAGCTGTACAGCCGCCTGCAGAAGGGCGAAAACTGGGACAAGCTGGTGGCACAGTTCTCGGAAGACGCCGGTTCGGCGTCGGGCGGGGGCGAGCTGCCGCCCTTCGGTACCGGCCGCATGATTCCCTCCTTCGAGGAAGCCGCCTTTAAGCTGCAGCAGCCCGGCCAGCTTTCCGCTCCGGTCCAGACGCCCTACGGCTGGCACATCATCAAGCTGATCGAGAAGCAGCCCGTGCCCACCTTCGAGCAGATGGAGCCCGGCCTGAAGCAGAAAGTAGCCAAGGACTCGCGCTCCGAGCTCAACCGCTCTGCCTTCATCAAGCGCGTACGCACCGAAAACCGCTTCACCGAAGTGGCTCCGGTAAAAGAGCTGTTGCTGGCCCAGGCCGATACTGCGCTGACGACCGGCCGGTTCAAAGCTGACGCGTACCTGACCAAGCTGGCCAGTGTACCGGCCGCGAAGGGCAAGAAAAGCACGGTGGCCGGCGCCACGCCGGTATTTACCATTGCCACCAAGCCCTACACGGTGAAGGACTTTGCCGGCTTCGCCGAGCAGCACCAGCAGCCCCGCCCGGGCACCACGCCCAGCTACGCCATGCAGCTGCTCTACGACCAGTTCGTGGATCAGAGCCTGATGGAGTACGAGCGCGCCAACCTCGAAAACAAGTACGAAGACTACCGCATGCTCGTGAAAGAGTACCGCGACGGGATTCTGCTGTTCCAGCTCATGGACGAGAAAGTTTGGTCGAAGGCCATCGAGGACACGGTGGGGCTGCAGAAGTACTTCGCCGCCAACCAGACCAAGTACCAGTGGGAGCCGCGCGTGCAGGCCACCGTCATCAGCGCGGCCACGCCGGAGCTGCTGAAGCAGGCCCAGCAGCAGCTGGCCACCGGCCGTTACACGGTGAAGCGCGGGCTGGCGCCGGAGCTGGCCTTCCAGCCCAACAGCGCCATTCTGACCAAAGTGGCCATCATGCAGCAGAAGAACCTCGTCAGCCAGCTGAAGGGCGATACGACGCTGCAGGTGCGCATTACGGGGCAGGTGAAAGCCGGTGAAAAGGGCGCTAACCTCGCTCAGCGCCGGGCCCAGCATGTGGTGGAAGAGCTGCGCCGCCAGCGCATTGCCGCCGGCCGCATCAGCACTGCTACGGCAAGTCGCCCGGCCACGGCCGCGGCCAAAATCACGCTGACGACTTCGCAGCTGAGCGGGCTGGAGGAAATGATGAACGAGCAGAACCCGTTGGCCGTGCAGGTGCAGCAGCGCGCCTTCCCCAAGGGAGAAAGCAAAGCCGTGGACGCCGTGCCACAGCAGCCGGGCACCTACACTACCCAGCAAGACGGCCGCTTCTACGCCGTGCGCGTGGAAAAAACCCTGCCTGCGGGCCCCAAAACACTGGCCGATGCCCGCGGCCAGGCCACGTCCGACTACCAGAACTACCTGGAGCAGGAATGGATAAAGGAGCTGCGCGCCAAATACCCGGTGAAGGTCAACGAAGCCGAGGTCAACAAGCTGGTGACCAAGTAAGCTGGTCGCTGAGGGCTCAGAATCGCGTGGTGCCACGACTTTGGAGTCGTGGCACCACTATTTTTAAGGCGCAAACCCGTTTCTACCGGTGCAGCCCCTTAGGCTAGGGCGAAGCTTAGCGGGATAGAGCCCCGGCTTGCAACCCCAGCTGCCAGAGCCGGCTCTTTCCAGCACTGCGGCGCTGCTTTTTGCCCGCGCAGTTAATTATGTTGAAATTTACCGGCCGCTTTTGGCGTTTGCCAAGCGGAGCCAGGGGTGTATGCCGTCGCTGCGTAGCGCGGGTTACGCTCCTTGCCGAAGCTTTTTCTTCTGACATGACTCATTTGTTTCGTTTGGCGGCCCTGGTGCTGCTGGCCTTTACAGCGGCCGCGGGCAGCGCCCAGGCGCAGACAGTCGCCGGTCTTTCCCGCCCCGCCGCCGGTAAAACGGTAGTCGACGGCATCATTGTGAAGGTCGACAACCAGATTGTGCTGCGTTCCGACCTGGAAGGCATCTACCAGCAACAACTGCAGCAGGCCGAGGGCAAGCCCCTGCCGCCTGATCTGCAGTGCAAGATTCTGCAGTCGCTGACCCTGAACAAGCTGCTGCTGGCCAAAGCCGAAACCGACTCGGTGGTGGTAACCGACGAGCAGGTGACGGGCGAGCTGAACCGCCGCATGAACTACTTCGTGCAGCAGATAGGCTCGGAAAAGAAGCTGGAGGAGTACTACAACAAGCCCCTGCGCCAGATCAAGGAAGAGCTGCGTGGGCAGGTGAAGGAGCAGCTGCTGCAGCAAAAGATGCAGGACCAGATTGCCGGTAAGGTGACGGTGACGCCCCGCGAGGTGCGCCAGTTCTTCAGCCGCATTCCCAAGGACTCGCTGCCCTACTACTCCACCGAGGTGGAAGTAGGCCAGATCGTGAAGCTGGCGAAGCCCGACCCCAAAGCCGAGCAGGCCACGCTGGCCAAGATGAACGACATCCGCGCCCAGATTCTGGCCGGGGCCGACTTTGCCGAGTTGGCCAAGCAGTTCTCTGAAGACCCGGTTTCGGCTAAGGAAGGCGGCAATCTGGGCTGGTTTAAGCGCAAGGAGCTGGTGCCCGAGTACGAAGCCGCTTCCCTGCGCATGCAGCCGGGCGGCCTCTCGCCCATCGTCAAGTCGCAGTTTGGCTACCACCTCATCCAGCTGATCGAGAAGAAGGGCGACTCCTACAACACGCGCCACATTCTGATGAAGCCCGCTACCGGCGGCACCGACGTGGACGTGGCCTCGGCCCAGCTCAGCAAGCTGCGCACCCGCATCATGCAGGACAGCATCACCTTCGCCAAAGCGGCCAAGGACAACTCCGACGACAAGGAAACCAGCGGCAACGGCGGCCTGCTCCAGAACCGCCGCGACGCCAGCTCCTACCTCCCGCTCGACCAGCTCGACCCGGCCATCTTCTTCACCATCGACACGATGAAGGTGGGCAGCATCAGCAAGCCCCTGCCCTACCGCACCGACGACGGCAAGGACGCGGTGCGCATCATCTGGCTGAAGTCGAACACCCCGCCCCACCAGGCCAACCTGAAGGATGACTACCAGAAGATTTCGACGGCGGCGCTCAACCAGAAGAAGAATAAAGCCCTCGACGAGTGGTTTGACCGCAACCGCGGCACCGTGTTTATCGAAGTAGACCCCGAGTACGCCGGCTGCAAAGTGCTGGATACCGCGCAGTAACCAGACGTGAGAAATTAGAAGTGAGATGTGAGAGCTTTTTCACATTTCTCTCTCATGCGCCTGCATCCGAAGTCTGTTATCTCACGTCTCAGTTCTCATGTCTCAAAAATTCTCCTCGGATAAAGAAGCGGCTGATGCCCTGGCGCAGTCGTACCGCACGCTGCGGCAGGAAATCGGCAAGGTTATCATCGGGCAGGACGAGGTGGTGCGGCTGATGCTGACGGCCGTCTTTTCGCAGGGCCACGCCCTGCTGGTGGGCGTGCCCGGCCTGGCCAAGACGCTGCTGGTGCAAACCATCAGCAACGCGCTGGACCTCTCCTTCAACCGCATTCAGTTCACGCCCGACCTGATGCCCTCCGATATCGTGGGCTCGGAGACGCTGAACCAGCAGCGCGAATTCCACTTCGTGAAGGGGCCGATTTTCGCCAACATCATCCTCGCGGACGAAATCAACCGCACGCCGCCCAAGACGCAGGCTGCTTTGCTGGAAGCCATGCAGGAGCACGCCGTAACCGTGGCCGGGCAGCGCTACCAGCTGCCGCGCCCGTTCTTCGTGCTGGCCACCCAGAACCCCATCGAGCAGGAAGGCACCTACCCGCTGCCCGAGGCGCAGCTGGACCGTTTCATGTTCAACATCACGCTGGACTACCCCAGCTACGAGGCCGAGCTGCAGATTGTGAAGAACACCACGGCCGACATCCGGCCGACGGTACAGAAAATCTTGCACGCCGACGAAATCGAAGCGTTCCAGCACCTGGTGCGCCGCGTGCCCGTGACGGACAACGTTATCGAGTACGCCGTGGGGCTGGTGCACAAAACCCGCCCCGGCGGGCCCCGCGCCACCCAGCGCGCCACGCAGCTGCTGGAATGGGGTGCCGGTCCGCGCGCCTCGCAGCACCTCATCGTGGGGGCGAAGTGCAACGCGTTGCTCAACGGCAAGTACTCGCCCGACATCGAGGACGTGCGCGCCGTGGCGCCGGCCATTCTGCGGCACCGCATCGTGCGTAACTTCAAGGCCGAGGCCGAAGGCGTGTCGGTAGACCAGCTCGTGCAAGAACTTTTATAGCCATGAGTATTGAGTAGCGAGAGTTATCAACCTTCTACTCTGTACGCCATGCTTACTACTCCATCCTGACCCTCATGGAAGTCCAAGGCTACTACGACAGCTTTCCCCGCAACCTGCACATGGTGGACGACGCGCTGCGCGCCGGCCTCGACCTGCGCACCACGGCCCTCGAAACCTCGCTGCCCCTGGAAATCTACGTGCTGAGCGAAGTGCTCAACCACGGCGGCGCCTCCTTCAAACTCACCACCGACGGCCTGGCCCGGGTAGCCGAGTTTAAGCAGCAGTACGAAGCCAGCTTCGACGCTGCCAACGCCATCATGCGCCGCCTGCTCGATGACGCGAAGGACTACATGAAGACGCCCGAAGGCCGCGTGCTGACCAAGGAAATGCTCATCCGCCGCCTAGAGTTCTTCAACGAAGCCGCCCGCCAGGTAAACGTGATGCGTACGCAGCAGTCCTTGGGTAGCCCGGCGCAGTACAAGCATCCGCACCTGCCCGAGGCCGCGCTGATTTCGACGCTGCCGGCGCAGCGGTAGTCGCTGAGTACAACCAGAAAACAGACAGGCCCGCTGCTAGCAGCGGGCCTGTCTGTTTTCTACCTCAAGGGTTTGCATCTACTCCTGTGGTTTCTTTCTCTTTAGATTCTGCATGGCATTTTTTCAGCGTAAGCCGCTCCTTGGCTTCGAAATCGGTAGCCTGCTCGCTTATACCTTGCTGACGGGAGTAGTAGTTGGGGCAGCTGCCTATGGCCCCCAAGAGGCTCTGCTTCGGCCGTTGCTGCTGACTTATACCTTTGAGGTCCAGTTGCTCTTGTACGTGTTGTTCTACCAATCACTGCGCAACCCGGTATTTTTCGCGTTGTGTTGCCTGTTTGGCGGGCTGCATCTGCTGCTCTACTACCTGCTGCGTCATTCCGGCGTCCACATTGCCGGAGCACCGCCGACGGGGTGCCAATCCTTACGCGCCACCCTGCCGCTGCTGCTCCTGTTCCAGTGTCTGCGGCTGGTTAGTTTGGCCGCGCAGGCTCTGGATTTGGTGTGCCCCGCCAAGCATGGCCAGTTCGATATTTACCACGAGCGGCGCGTCACCCTGCTGGATATCGTGCTGCTGTTGGTGTATCTGCTAGCCGTGGTGCTTCTGTCGCTAGTCTAACCCAACGTGCCCCGACGCATGCACTGCGTCGGGGCACGTTGGGCTTGCTGCAGCATCAGGGTTGCCCTACCCCAAATGCTTCCACTCGTCCTGCTTGCGGATTTCGGCGTGGCCGTCGAGGGCGTGTTTGAGGTCTAGCTCCCCCTTGGGCTCTTTTTTCAGGTCGCTGGGCACTTCGGCGCCGTGCGGGCCCTTGGAGTTGGTTACGCCGCCGTCGGCAAAGAAGAGGGCGCCCGTCACGAAGCTGGCTTCCTCGGAGGCCAGGAACAGGTACACGTTGGCAATTTCCTCGGGTGTGCCGCGCCGCCCCATCGGGGTGCCTTCCACCGTCTGCTTTTCCATCTTGCCCGACATCGGCCCGGTTTCCTTGTGCGTCCAGGCCGTATCTACCGGGCCGGGGCACACACAGTTAGCGCGTACCCCTTCCTTGGCCTGCTCCACTGCCACGCCCTTCATGAAGGCATGGATAAAGCCCTTGGTACCGCCGTAGGGCGTGTTTTCGGGAATGCCCATCCACCCCGCTTCCGAGCCGGCCGACACGATATTGCCGCGCGTTTTCTGCAGCTCCGGAATGGCGGCCCGCGTCATCATGAAGCAGGAATAGATGTTGTTTTTGATCATGTACTGAAACGCCTCCACTGGATACTTATCGATGGTGCCGGTGGCCGGAAACACGCCCGCGTTGTTGATGAGGATATCCAGCTGGCCGAATTCCTTCACGGCCATACGCACGCAGGCTTCGGCTTCTTCCTGCTGCGATATGTCGCCGGTGTGGGCAATGGCGCGGCCGCCCGCCTGCTGAATTTCCGCCACTACCTGCTCGACGGGGTCTTCGGGGAAGCCACACACGACCACGGCGGCGCCCTCCCGGGCAAACTTCTTGCTGATGGCTTCGCCGATGCCGGCGCCACCACCGGTTACGATGGCCACTTTGCCTGCTAAACGATTCATACTAGGGTGTTTTGGTGTGGGTAGATGGCCCGCGCCGCGGCGGGCGGTGCTCCTTGCTAACGGCCGGCCCAGCCCGGGGTTACCGGCCGAGCGGTGAAAAGCTGGCTGCTCACGGTTAATCGGCTCCTCACCTACCCCCGGCCGGCGTCTGTCAACTTCGGGCTTCGGGTTCATTCCGCTGATTTGTCCGCTCTGCTGTCTGGTGACGCAACCGTTTTCGTCCGCCTTTCGTGTGGGGAAACGCCTGCCATGTCCTTGTTGCCTACTCTTGCGCCTGCTACCCTCCGCACTGCCCGCCTGCTGCTGCGGCCTTACCGGCTGACGGACACGCCCGATTTTTACGCCCTGTTGCACGCCGAGGCCCCCCGGTTGGAGCCCGCTTTTCCGCGGCGCGTGGCCGCCGTGCGCTCCTACGCCGATGCCGAGCAGGCCCTGCGCACCTTTGGCGAGCAATGGCGCCAGCGCCGCCTGCTGGTGTGGGGCATCTGGCACGCCGAGACGGGCCAGTACCTCGGCGACATCAGCCTGCAGCCCGATGCCCCGCGCATCCGCGCCGGCGAAATCGGCTACTACCTAGCCGCCGCGGCCGAAGGCTACGGCTACGCCCGCGAAGCCCTCGGAGCCGTGGTGCAGTACGCCTTTGCTGACCTTGAGGCCCGCCGCCTCACCCTGCGCTGCCGCCCCGAAAACGTGCGCAGCCAAGCCACCGCCGAAGCCCTGGGCTTCCGCCGCGACGGCGCCGACGAGCCCGGCATCTGGCACTACGCGCTGCGCCGCAGCTAAAGTAACGGCGGCCCTTGGGCGGCCCATTCCCTTTGCCAAAGTTGGCTAGTGGCTGCCCAAGGCAGCTGCCGAGCAGGTATGAGTTATCAGCAGAGCAAAAACAATGGTTTCTGAGCCCATAGGAACTCCTACTTGCCCGGAAACCATTGTTTTTGCCTTGGCAGGAATTCCTATGGGCTCAGAAACCATTGTTTTTGCTTCGATAGGAACTCCCATGAGCACAGAAACCATTGTTTTTGCCCTCATGGGAGTTCCTACCTGTCCAGAAACCATTGTTTCCGGGCAGGTAGGACTACTGAGCGGCCTAAAAACGTTGTGTTTCCGCTGGCATGCCTAGCTACCTAAGCACTGTTACTGCGCCCAGCGCGCCCGCTTCCCCACGTTGCCCAGCAACCACTCCTGCCGAAAATTCAAATACACCCCGGCCGAAAACTCGGTGCTCCCGGCCCGGAAGTCGTACACCGGCTCCAGGCGCACGGTAATGGCCGCCGCCTCGCCCAGCGAAAAATCGCGCATCAGGCGCACGAACAGCAGCTGCCTGGTAGCCTCCCGATAGGTAGGGTTGCCCACGCTGCGCGAGACGCTCTGGTACAGGTCGCCGCCCAAGGGAGCCACGAACTTGTGCCCGTGCCAGTAGCTCACCAGCACATTGAGCCAGCGGGTATCGGCGCCGGCGTTCAGGTACAGGGCCGTGCCTTGGTGGTACGGCAGCTGGTACTCGAAGGAGCGGTCCTTGAAGCCCAGTCCGTAAGCCTGCAGGTGCAGGCGGCTGAAGGGCCCGACGTTGTCCTTGCTCACGTACACGCCCGCGGCCCCGTTGAACAAGGTCTGCAAGGGCCGATCCAGCGTGTCGATCTGCCCACCGTTGTGGGTGGCGGTAAACTGCACGGGGATGGACACCGTCAGTGGGCTATTGTCGCCGGTGAGGCGAAAGTTGCTGCTGAAGCCGCCCGCAATCTGCTCCTGGTAGTTGCTGTAGCGGTACTGCTGCCGCAGCCAGTCCACCCAGGTGTCCAGCTGCACTCGGTTGCCGAGGTAGCGGTACTGCAGCCCCTCCTCCACCCGCTTCAGAATCACCCGCTCGAAGTTGAACAACGGCTCGATGTAGCCATGATTCAGGTGCCCGCGGATGTTGCCCAGCACCACTTCGTGCGCCCCGCTGCGGTAACGGGCCGTGAAGGTCGGCCGCGCCTGCTGCAGCCGGCCCTTGCCGAAGTCCTGCCACAGGAATACGCCGGCTTCCAGCCTCAACTTGGCCGTGGGGTAATACACCAGCTTCGGGTGCAGCTGCGTGCCGAATAGCGTGTAGCCTTCGATTATCTTGTTGAAATACTCGTTGTCCTTGAAGAAGGTGAAGGCGTCTAGGTGCAGTCGCAAGTCGCCAGCTTGGACCGTTGCTTGGGCTGTCCAAGGCGCTCCGCCAACGTAAGTAGTGTCCGTCCGCTGCTTCTCGTCCCCGTCAATAGGAATCGATTTTTTGATAATTTGGGTATGGGCCGCGCCGGGAGCCGGAGCTATAAACGTTTGGTTATTGAGCTGCGCCTGTGCTAACGAGCTTGTAAAAATCAGAAGACCAGCTACTAATAGTTTTAGCAAAGATTTTCTCATATATTTATCGCTCAGTTGGCACAAAACGCGGGTCGGCTGTGTTAGAAAAAGCTGCCTGTAACGGACGCTAGCGCGGTTTTACCCGTACTAGTTTCGGCGCCGGCCGCATCGCCTCCAAGCGACTTCCAAACCTACATCATATCTCCCCAACGCACGCACAACATGGCTGCTACCACTGACAAAACGGTGAACCAGAACGCCGAGAAACTGAAGGCGCTCCAGCTCACGATGGACAAGCTCGACAAGGCCTACGGCAAGGGCACCGTCATGAAGCTGAGCGACAACAAAATTGGCGACATTGCCGCCATTAGCACCGGTTCGCTCGGTTTGGACATTGCCCTCGGTATTGGCGGCCTGCCCAAGGGCCGTATCGTCGAGATTTACGGTCCTGAATCGTCGGGTAAAACCACGCTGACCATGCACGCCATTGCCGAAGCCCAGAAGAAGGGCGGCATTGCCGCGTTCATCGACGCCGAGCACGCCTTCGACCCGATCTACGCCCAGAAGCTCGGCATCGACACCGAAAACCTGCTTATCTCGCAGCCCGACAACGGCGAACAAGCCCTCGAAATCGCCGACCAGCTGATTTCGTCGGGTGCCATCGACATCTGCGTAATTGACTCCGTGGCCGCCCTGGTGCCGAAAGGCGAACTGGAAGGCGACATGGGCGACTCGAAAGTGGGTCTGCACGCCCGCCTCATGTCGCAGGCCCTGCGTAAGCTCACCGGTACCATCAACAAGACCGGCTGCTTGTGCATTTTCATCAACCAGCTACGCGAGAAAATCGGCGTAATGTTCGGCTCGCCCGAAACCACCACGGGTGGTAACGCGCTGAAATTCTACGCTTCCGTCCGCCTCGATATCCGCCGCATCGGCCAGATCAAGGAAGACAAAGACAACGTGACCGGTAACCGTACCAAGGTGAAGGTGGTGAAAAACAAAGTCGCGCCGCCCTTCAAGGTGGTCGAGTTTGACATCATCTACGGCGAAGGCATCAGCAAAGTCGGCGAAATCCTCGACCTGGCTACCGACATGGGCATCATCGCCAAGTCGGGCTCCTGGTTCTCCTACAACGGCAACCGCCTCGGCCAGGGCCGCGAAGGCGTCAAGACCATCCTGCAGGACAACCCTGAGCTGGCCGACGAAATCGAAGCTAAAGTACGGGCCATGGCCAAGGGGGAACCCGAAGCCCTCGAAGCCGCCATTCCGGTGGACATGAGCGGCCCTGAGGACGGCGAAGACACGCTGTAAGTCGATTCCCGCTACTTGCAAAAAGCCCGCTGCACAGAGGTGCAGCGGGCTTTTTGTTTGGGGGTTGAGCAAAGCTTTGGCCTTTGCCTACGGCTTGGCTTCTACCACCGAACGCTGCCCAAACCAACGAGCAGCCGCCCGTTGACATTCGCTGGTGTCTGCGCCATTATCCGAAGCCCAGGCCACGAAACCATCCGGGCGAATCAGCAGCGTGCTCAGGCCCAATGGCTCTTTTGCCCGACCCGAAAGGTACTTGAGTTGGTCGCCGTATGCACGGGCCAACGCTTGCCAGTCGGCGTTCTGGTCGAAGTCCAGCAGGATGCCGCGGCCGTCGTGCATATGCTCGCCCAGTGTCGTGCCGTCTTCGAAGGCGAAGTTGGGGGCGCTGCGGCCGACCAGCGGGTGCTTGCCGCCCAGGTCATAGTGGGTCGTCACGCCCCACACCCGCCCGGCAAAGTAGGTAGCCCCGTCACGGGTGTTCATCAGGTCGCTGATAAGGGCCCGTAGCGCTTGCGCCTGAGGCCGCGGCTCCATGATGGCCACCTGAGCGCGGGACCAATCCAATACCTGTGCTCCGATCGGGTGGCGTTCGGTCTGGTAGCTGTCCAGCAAGCCTTCCGGCGCCTGCTCATGGATGATGGCAGCCAGCTTCCAGCCCAGATTTAGCGCGTCGCCGAGGCCCAGATTGAGCCCCTGTCCCCCGAGCGGCGAATGAATGTGGGCGGCGTCGCCGGCGAGTAGCACCCGGCCGCGGCGGTAGTCGGTGGCTTGGCGGGCGCGGTCCGTCCAGGTAGTGGCGATATGCAAGGCCGTGATGGTAACGTCGGTACCCGAAATGCGGCGTAGCAGCTGCTGGAAGTGCTCCTGCGTCACGGGCTTCTGCGACTGATGGAAGGCTCCACCATCAAAATCCTGCAGAATCAAATAGCCCGGCTGGGACTGGAGGTACATGCCGGTTGGCGTCACGTTGCGGCCGGGCTTGAGCTTCTCCGGCTCCACGATATCAACCAGAGCCGTGTAGCCGGTGAATTCGGGCTCGGTACCGACAAAGTCGAACCCACCCATCTTGCGCACTTCGCTGCGGCTACCGTCGCAGCCCACCAGCCACATGCCCTGAAGAGTCTGGTTTCCGGCTTGCACCATCACGCCGTTTGTGGTTTGCTGGAAGTCCGTCAGGGCCAACCCGCGCCTGATAGCTACGCCCAGGCCGGCTGCGCGGCGGGCCAGTACCGTTTCGAGCTCTTCCAGTTCGGACAACAACTGCACCTCGGTAGCGCCGGGCAGACGGTACGGCCACTGCGCGGGGTCAATCTTCTCGCTGGGAAATTGAATGCCGGCGAAGTGCCCGCCTACCTGGGGCCGCTGTCCTTGCGGGGCAGTAGCGGAGAAATGGGGCGCTTTCAGGCGTTGGGACACCTGCAGCTCTGACTGCAAGCCCCGGCGATACAGCGCCTCCACCGAAAGTGCGTTTAGGCCCCGTAGACCGAACGGGAGCTGCTTCAAGGGCGCGTGTAGGCTGTCGGCCTTCTCAAGCACCAAGACGCGGCAGTGGCGCAGGGCCAGCTCGCAGGCGAGGAACAGCCCGACCGGCCCGGCGCCAGCAATGATAACGTCGTAAATAGGTTGAGTGGATGCGGAGTCCGGGCTGGCTAGTGTCGCTTTCATGTCGCAGGATTGAGCCACAAAGCTCCGGCCGGCGCCCGCGCTAGGATTGTACAAACGCGACAATCTCGCCACTGACCGCCTGCTTCCGCTGCTCGGCCTTGCGCGCAAAGGCTGCGGGGGTCGTGCCACTGTAGCGCTTGAACTCCCGGCTTAGGTGGGACTGATCGGTGTAGCCCAACTCGTGCGCCAAGCCGGCCAGGTTGACCTTTGCATCGTGCCACAAGCGGTTGCGGACCTGCTCAAAGCGCATCAGACTAGCCACATCCTTTACCGTGTGGCCGGCGGCCTGCTTGAACTTTCGTTCCAGGGTGCGCACCGTGGCGTGCGCGGCCGCCGCTACCTCGCTGACCGGCAAGGTGCCGCCCGCGGCGCGCATCGCGCCGCCCGCTTTGGCCAGGGTGCTGTCGGTGGCTACCCCGCGCCGGGCATCCAGGAAGTATTGCTTTACCTGCGCCAGCGCTTCTGCTATCCGACCCGCCCGGACCAGCTCCGCCAAAAGCGGTTGCAGCCCGGCCATAGGATGCGTGAAGACGCGCACGCCGCCACTGGCCGCCGGCAAACCGAGCAGCTCAAACACCGTCCAGGGAAAGCACTTGATACCGATAACTTCTAGGTGGCTTTCGCCGTGCAGGTGCACCGGCTGATTGAGCAGCCCCATCAAAAACGGGGAGGGCAAGGGCTGCAAACTGGCGCTGACGGCAATGCGGCAGGAGCTGCCGAAGTGAAAAATAATTTCGGCAAAGCCATCCGGCACTATCTCAAAACCGGCCGGCAACTGCCCAATGTCTAGGCGGGCGTACCAAAAACCCTGGATGGTATCTTGTAGCTCCGCCGGCGCTGCAATTCCTTGGTGCTGCATCGGAAAGATATTATGGTGTATGTCGTTGGCTAAGGCGGCGGGCAGACCGGCATATTATTTCCTCATTAAGCAGAACTACAACTATATACCTTTCCGTTAATCTGCGCGGCCTGCAAACGCCGTATAAGCCTTTCATCCGGCAGGTAGCCTTGGTATATTTGCTTGGCACCTCCTTTGCGTAACGCCAACCGCCTCTTGACCAGTATTGATTACTCGCTTACATGAACCGTCGCTTCTGGCCCCTTTTTTCCCTTCCGGTTGTGCTCAGCGCGGGTCTGATGGCCTTCGCGCCGAATGAAGCGCCCCGCATCGTACGCAACGACAGCTTCCAGCGGGGCGAAGTCATGCAGTACAAGGTGCACTACGGCCTGATCAACGCAGCCGAAGCTACCATCGAAGTATCGGACGACCTGCACAAGGTAAACGACCGGCCCTGCTACAAAGCCACCGTGACGGGCCGCACCACCGGCTCGTTCGATATGTTCCTGAAGGTGCGCGACACCTGGCGCTCCTACATCGACACCACGAGCATCCTGCCCCAACGCTTTTTCCGCAACATCGAGGAGAACAACTACCGCAAGCGCGAAACCGTCGACTTCGACCACTACAAGAACATGGTGGCCGTGGAGTCGCACAAGAAAAACAAGAACGACGTGAAGCACGCCTCGTTTAAGGTGCCCGACAACGTGCAGGACCTGGTGAGCGGCTTCTATTTCCTGCGCACCCTCGACTACTCCAACCGCCGGGTAGGTGAGCAGATCAAAGTACAGGGCTTCTTCGACGACGAGGTGTTCGACATGACGGTGAAGTACATGGGCCGGCAGAACGTGGAAACCAAGGCCGGCGTTATTCGCGCTATTCGCCTGACCCCGCGCATGCCAAAAAATAAGCTATTCCGGGGCGAAGACGCCATTTCGGTGTACCTCTCCGATGACCGCAACAAGATTCCCGTGCTCTTCGAAGCCGAAATGTTCGTGGGCTCGGTGAAGATAGACATGTACAAGTGCAGCGGTCTGAAGAATAAGCTGGCGCTGGTAGCCAAGAACAACTAACGGCCGCACCGGCTGTCGTCGCGAGCAACGCGAACCGGAGGTCGACGTAGTCAAGCAATCGGTCCTGTACAATGTGTCGACCCTACTCGCAGCACCGCCCGAAACCAGTAACTCAGGTTTCGGGCGGTGCCGTTTTCGGTTGGCAGGTATTGGGGCGGTGCTGCTTGGGAAAGATTGACGCCGTTTGATGCACGGAATGTTCTGCGTCCGCGCAATGACTGCTAGGGCTACCGATCGGGCTGGTTCACAAAAAGGTAACACCAACGCTGGGGCATAAGGCGGTATTTTTGTGGCGCAACGCGTGTCTTTGCTCACCTAAGTCGCTTTCGCCGTGCAACATCCTGCCGCTTCCGCTTCCACGCCCTACAAGATTTTGGTTGTCGATGACGACCCGGACATCGTGGAGCTGCTCGAATACAACCTGCGCAAGGAAGGCTACGAGGTGGCCACGGCTTCCGACGGGCGCAAGGCGCTGGAGGTAGCCCCGCAATTCGGCCCCGATATCATCCTGCTCGATGTGATGATGCCCCACCTCGACGGCATTGCCGCCTGCCGCGAGCTGCGCGCCATGCCGCGCTTCAAGGATACCTACATCCTGTTTCTGACGGCCCGCTCGGAGGAGTTTTCGGAAGTGGCTGCCTTCGACGCCGGTGCCGACGACTACCTGAGCAAGCCCATCAAGCCCCGCGCCCTGATGAGCCGCCTCGCCGCCGTGGTGCGCCGCGACCTGGAGCCCGCCGCTCCCCTTTCCGACGTCATCGACATCAACGGCCTGCGCATCGACCGCACAGGCTTCGCCGTGTACCAGGACGGCCGCAAAATCACGCTGCCCAAGAAAGAGTTTGAGCTGCTGGCTTTCCTGGCCGCCTCGCCCCACAAGGTGTTTGGCCGCGACGAGCTGCTGCAGAACATCTGGGGCAACGACGTGTTCGTGCTGGCCCGCACCGTGGACGTGCACGTGCGCAAAGTGCGCGAGAAAGTGGGTGAGCACCACATCCAGACCATCAAGGGCGTGGGCTACAAGTTCAACGCGGATAATTAGGAATGGGCGAATGGCTGTGTGGTTAAATGGCTGGTCGTTCACCCCCAGAATGACCAGCCATTTAACCACTTGATCATTTAGCCATTTAACAGCGACCTTTACGGTGAAAACCAGCCGTTCCGTGGCCGAGCTGTGGCGTTCGGCCGTTGCCCGCGTCGTGCGCAAGCCGGCGGCACGTGCCGCGTTTTCGGCCAACGAGTCACCGCTGCCCTTCGTGTTCCGCTTGCACCTGTCGTCGCGCGCTATTGCCGTCATCATCGCTCTGCTGGTGGCGGGCGTGCTGGTAGCGTACACCACCATGGTACCCCGTTTGCCCTTTCAGCAGGCCGTGCTGGCCGGGGGCATCACCATTGCGGCGTGCTTCCTGCTGGTGTACCTCGCGTTTGAGGCGCTGATGTTCCGGGAAGTAAACAACATCTACTCCGGCCTGGAGCACGTCAAGCGCAAGGAATTCCGCAAGCTCTCCAACAAGTTTCTGTTTCGGCCCGAGCCGCTCAAGCGCATGCGCGAGGAAATCCTCGACATGGCCGTGCGGCGCCAGCAGGAAATCGACGAGCTGCGCCGCCTGCAGCAGCTACGTTCCGACTTCCTGGCTGACGTGTCGCACGAGCTGAAAACGCCCATTTTCGCCGCCCAAGGCTTCGTGTATACCGTGCTCGACGCGGGCGAGGACGAGGTATTTATCCGGGAGAAGTTTCTGCTCAAGGCCGCCTCGGCGCTGGATGCGCTGGACGCGCTGGTGCAGGACCTGGTAACGATTTCGCAGCTGGAAAAAGGCGTGGTGCGCATGCGCCGGCAGACCTTCGACCTGGTGCTGCTGGTGCGCGAAATCTTCGACCACCTGGAGCAGAAAGCCAGCAAGCGGCAGATGACCCTGCACCTACGGCCCGCCAACCTGCCCCGGGAAGGCGTGCCGGTACTGGCCGACCGCAACCGCATCCGGCAAGTGCTCATCAACCTCATCGACAACGCCATCAAGTACGGCCGCGAGCAGGGCAACATCACCGTGACGCTGCACGAAAGCGGCAAATCCATCCGCATAGCCGTGCATGACGACGGCGAAGGCATTGCCGAGGAGCACCAGCGGCGCATCTTCGAGCGGTTTTACCGCATCGACAAAAGCCGCTCCCGCGACGCCGGCGGCTCGGGCCTCGGCCTGGCTATCAGCAAACACATCGTGGAGGCGCACAAATCTACCATCCGGGTGCGCAGCGGGGCCGGGCAGGGCACCACGCTTGAATTCAAGCTGCCCAAGGCGCGGCAACTACCCTTAGCCCCCACGCCCGAGCCTCACGACCAGGAATAAAAAAACGGCCTCCGCTCTGCGCGAAGGCCGTTTTGCTATTATGAAGCAAGTTAAGCTAGCTTGATTTGCGGCCGGAGCCGCCGGGCTTTTTGCCGCCGCCGTCGTGCTTGTTGACGGTGGCCCAGGCGCGGCGTTCGGCTTCGTCTTCCGACAGGCCGCGCTTTTCGTAGCCTTCTTCGATGTGTTCGGCTTGGCGTTTCTGCTTGTCCGTGTACTTGGACTTATCTCCTTGTGGCATGATGACAGAGCGTTTGGTTGTGAAAGGAGCGCGGCAACAAGCAGGTGTACGCAGCGCCCGAGCCGAGGTTCCGCGGCGGCTGGCCCGATTCCTGAGGCGGTTGGTATCTTCGCCGAGCCAAATCCCGCTGCCCATGCGCCACGTAGCCCACATTCCCCACCCCGACATGAAACTCACGCTGCTGGCGTGGAACGGCAAGTACCTGCTCAAGTGCGAGCAGGGCCCATTCGAACAAACCTACAAGGTGAGCGAGCTGGACCTGCTGGGCGGCGACGCGGAACTGCCCCAGGTGCTCGACGAAGCGTTTGTGGCTGCGGTGCTCCGGCGTTTTGCCGATATGCGCGCCGATTTCGGGGCCGCACTCGAACGCCACGATTTGGTGTAGCTTGGCTGATTCTCTCACTCCATTCCCTTTTTCGTCATGACCACTTTTCTCTGCCGGGCAGGCCTGCTCGGGCTGCTGCTGCTGGCCGGTGGCTCGGCTGCGGCGCAGGTGTACGACGTGCGCACCAGCACCGTGAACGTGGACAAACGCGAGCGGCCCGCCCTGAAAGTGCAGGTAGAAGGCAGCGCCAAAGAGGCGCGCGACTTCTGGCAGCAGTTCCTGAAGGACAGCTACAACATCAAAATCAAATCCGGCGGGGTGCTGGGCATTGGCGGCAACAAGGACGTGATGCTGGCCAAGCAGACGCCGGTGTCCAGCGTTTCGGGCAAGCTGCTGGACCTTTACACCAACGTGGTAGCGCCCAGCGACAGCACCGCCGAGGTGCAGGTATTCGCCGCCTTCGACAACGGCACCACTTGGATTGACCCCGACCGTACCCCGTCGGAGTTTGCGGCGCTGCGCTCCATTGTGCAGAACTACGCCAAAGAGTACCGCCCGCGCCATTACAAGCTGGAAGTGGCTGCCGCCGAAAAGCAGGTAGCCGACGCCGAAAGGGAAAAAACCCGGCTCGACAAGGAAATCAAAACCCTGGCCGCCGACACCGTCAGCAACCTGGCCAAAATCCAGCAGCTGCACGAGCAGAACAAGCTGCACAGCGCCAAAATCAAGGAAGACCAGCAAAAGCTGGTGCAAAACGCCACCGAAACCGAGCGCCGCAAAATATTGGTGCAGCGCCGCCGTGACCGGCTTTCCGCCCTCGAACGTAAGTAGCCTGAACCGCAGGCCACCGATCCGCCATGGACAAAAACGACTCGTCGCCCCTCGAAACCCTGCGTCAGCTAAAAGAATGGCTCGACGCGGGTACCATCACGCAGCAGGAGTTCAACGCGCTGAAGCAGAAACTGCTGTTCCCGGACGCACCCTCCACCCCTGCTGGAGCTGCCGCCAGCTCAACCGTGCCTCCTCTGGTGCCGCCGCCCACCGCGCCGGTAGCCGCGCCGCCCGTACCGCCTACCCCGCTGGTGCCGCCCGCGCCGGAATCTCACGTGGTGTCGGCGCCGGTGGAGGACCCGCTGCTGCCGCTCATGGTCGAAACCGAACCGGTGTATACTACCGCTGCGCCCCCAACGTCCCCCGACTATTTCCGGCCGGCCCCGCCAGTTGCCGACCTGGACGGGCCAGAGGAAGAGCCGCAGCCCAAGTCGCCACTGGCCACCGTGCTCATCATCGGCGGCATCGTGCTACTGCTGGCGGTAGTGGGCTACCTCGTACTCGGCAACCGCAACTCCGAGCGCCTGACGAGCAGCTCCATCACGGCAGCCGATACCACGGCCACGCCCATCGAAGAAGGGCCCCAGGCCGAACAGCTCACCCTTCCCCCGGTGGCAGCGCCCGAAACCGTGCGCGTGCAGCCCAATGTGCCAGCTGCTACGCTGCCGACGGACACCGCGGCCGGCACCTCGGCCGCCGATGCGGCCGCAGCTGAAGCAGCCACCCGCGCCCGCGTGCAACGCACCCTGACGGCGTTGTACAGCGACCTGCAGACGGCTCCTTTCACGGCCAGCCAATACTTCGCGCCGCAGGTGGAGCGCTTCTACTCCCTGCAGAACACGACGCCGGCGGCCATCGAGGCCGAGCTGAACCGCACGCACTTTCCCGAATTTACGGAGGCCAAAATAAGCTTCGACCCGGCCACGCTACAGATCAGCCAGCCGGCCGAAGATGGTTCTGTCACGGTGACTTACCAGGAGCGTGGCCGGTCGTTGCGCAAGACCCTGAACCAGTACCAGCAGACGCTGGCGCAGGTACGGGCCCGCTTCGACCGCAACGGCCAGCTGACGTATTTCCGCCAGGAACGCCTGCTGCAGAACTCGTTTACCGACGCACCCAAGCCGGCCGCTCCCACTACCCCGCCGGCTACCGATGGCACGCCGCCCGCCGATCAGCAGTAAATTATTCAGCTTTGGCCCCGGCTGCTGGCACCACTGGTGCTGGCTGCTGGGGCTATTTGCGTTGGGTGGGTGCATCAAGGTGCTGAGCCCGGTGCGCAGCTACGAGCACTACACCCTGCCCCCTGCCCCCGACTACAGCCGCCCTGAAAGCTGGTCGGCCCTGCCCACGCTAAAAGATTCGGCTGACGCGGTACCGCGCCACTCGGGCCTGCGCGACCAGCAAGCCACGGCCGCTGCTGACGTATTCTTCGTGCACATGACTACCCGCGTAACTCCGTATGGTTGGAACGCGAGCATCACCAACCCGCTGATTAACCGTCTGACCGATCAGTTCAGCGTCCGGCCCCAGGCTTCGGTGTTCAATGCGGCCGCGCGGGTGTACGCCCCGCGTTACCGCCAGGCTACGCTGTACTCGTTCTTCGACAGCACGGCCAACAGCCACCAGGCCCTGGCGCTGGCTTACTCCGATGTGCGCGCGGCCTTCATCTACTTTCTGCAGCACTACAACCATAACCGGCCCATTATTCTGGCCGGGCATAGCCAAGGAACCTACCACGCCCAGCGCCTGCTGCGTGAATTCTTCGACCAGGACTCGTCGCTGCGCAAACGCCTCGTCGCGGCTTATCTCGTTGGCTTAAAAGTCACCCCCCAGGTCCTACCGTACTCTGCGGCCCTGCGCCGATTCGCTGCAGACGGGCTGCTACCTTAGCTGGAACGTCGCCGAATGGGGTTACGATTATGCCCCCTACGCCGAAGCTGCCGTCGTGAACCCGCTTACCTGGACCACCGATACCGCAACGGCCCCGGCGAAACTCAACCGTGGCAGCGTGCCCATAGAATTTAACCACGTCGACCCCCAACTGGCCGACGCGAAGGTTCATAACGGCTTGGTCTGGGTGCATCCGCCCGGAAAGCCGTTGGGCTACGTGCGCCTATTACTGCCGGGCCAAGCGGAGCTGCGCCGCTCCTTTCACCTCGTCGATTATGGCCTCTACTACCTGAGTATCCGCCGCAACGCTGTGGCGCGCGTACAGGCTTGGCAGCGCCAGAACCCCTGACGCCTTCCGGTGGAATTAAATACAAAAAAGGCCCGCAGACGTCTGTCCGCGGGCCTTTTACTATTGAAGCTGATTGCTTAGTTGAGCACGGCCGTCTGGCCTTTCAGCACCTGGCGGGCTACGGCCAGGTTGGTGTCAGCCGATTTCACAGCCAGGTAGATAAACTTGTCGCCAGTGGGCGAGAGCTTGAGCAGGTGCAGCTGGTCGGTCAGCGTGAGCAGGATGTCCTGTACCGTCTGGTCCAGCTTCAGGGCCTTGATGGCCTTCAGCTTTTGCTTGATGACTTCCGTGTTGTAAGCAGCGGCCGTTTCAGCGTCGAACGAAGCCAGGTTGGAGTGGTGAGCCAGCGGCATGCCGGTTTCCGTTTCCACGATGGCAACGGCTACGAGCGAGGGCAGCTCGGCCAGGATATTCTGAACGGCTTGCTGCGGGGTGATGGAAGAGGCCATGATAATGGTGGAGGGAAAAAAGAGTAGAGTTGAAAAGGCTGAAGGGAGATTAGTTGGCTGCCCGGCGCATCACATCCCGCACCATTGCCATGTTGGTATCGGCGAGATGAACGGCTACGTAACAAAGCCATTGGCCATTGGCCGTGGTGCGCAGGCAATGCAATTGCTCATCGAGAATCACCACCAAGTCGTTAAGCTGCTGTCCGGCTAGCCACGGCGACGTGAGGTTTTTCTGGGTCTGGCGGATGAGCTCCGCGTTGCGGATGCTGAGTTTGTAAGGATCGAAGCTGACCTGGGCGGTATAGGCAGCGAGCGTCTTACTGGATTTGACGTCGACTACTGCGGCAGCTACAAGTTCGGGCAATTCCCGCAGTAAGCTATTGATGACCGTATCGGCCTTGTGGCGCTCAATGCCTAGTGCGTCTCCCGTAATTTTCTTCACAACAGGTTTGTGCAGAAAAGGAAGTCTCATGGGTGGTTATTCGGCAGGAGGCGGGTGTCTAAGCAGGGGCTGGCTTCGTCGACGCTCCCCGCAGTGCGGAGGAGCGTCGAGTAGACTTGGGTAGCGTGAGGCGGCACACCAGCTTCTTGCGTATCGGGTACACCGCCTGGCTCACCTGTCGCTACTAAAAGAACAACCAGCGTTTTTTCGGGGTCACGCGCTCTTCTTTGGCGCGCGGCACCAGCGTTACGTTTTCGGTACCGCCGCGCACCTTCAGTTCTTCTTCGGCGTAGCCAGCATAGGCGTACTGCAGCGTATTGGCCTGGCCAGCCGGCACGCGCAGCGTGTAGCTACCCGTAGCATCGGTGCTTACGCCCATGCGGGTACCCTTGTGCAGCACGGTAGCACCCACCAGCGGACGGCCGTTTTCGTCAAGGATGCGGCCGCGCACGGATACCATGCGCATCGCGCTGGCTTCGGGAGCGAGGTTGGCGGCTTCGGCCAGCACCGGCTCATTTTCCAGCGGCGTGTTGGTCGAAGGCAGATTGGTGCCGGCAAATACGGCCCCACCAATCAAAGCCCCACCTACTACCAGGGAGGCAGCCCGGCGACGGAAGCGTTCCGGCTCGGTGCGCACCAGGTCAAACTGGCGTTGTACCCAGCCCACCGGCTTCACGCTGTGGCCAGCTTTTTTCAGGTCGTAAAAGCGCTGAAGCGTCTCATCGGCCAATCCTTTGTTGGCTTTCAGATAAGCGTCTACCAGCTCGGTATTTTGGCTGGATAGGTCCCCGCGCAGATAAGCGTCTCGGTAGGCAGGAAGCAGTTCACCCGTGGCGGGGTGAAATGGCGTAGCACTTAGTTTCATTTTGGGAAAACGTTATGGTGTTGCAATGGCAAGAAGCCGATGGAGGAGCGGAAGAACAAAATTGGGCTTTACAAGCCGTATTCAACACATATATAATTGCCGACTAGATGGAAATTCGGCGAACTAGATAGAATGCTGGGTGAAGGAAGCATTTTGCTTGTTGAATAGACTTTCCCTTTTTGAGACATAGCAAGATAAAACAATATTGTTATGTTACAAATCAATAATTAAAAAATAAGTATTAGTTCATACTTGTTCTGCACCCGGTATAGTAGGACATCCTACGAATTCGCTGGGAAGGGTGATACGTTCCTGTTATGATATAGTTGTAGCAAATGGCAATAAAAAAGCCCGCCGGTATAATACCAGCGGGCTTTTCTACTTAAATTCTTAACGCTTACGCGCCAATAGCAACGCGCTTAAAATCGGTTACCGTCATACCTTTTGACGTCTTGTCGAGCAGCTGAGCAATAGTTACCGAGCTGTCCTTCACGAACTCCTGGTTCAGCAGGGTATTTTCTTTGTAGAACTTGTTCAGCTTGCCTTGAGCAATCTTCTCCAGCATAGCTTCCGGCTTGCCTTCAGCGCGAGCCTGCTCTTTGCCGATTTCAATTTCACGCTCTACGGTAGCCGAGTCCACACCGTCTTTGTCAACGGCTACGGGGCGCATAGCTACGATCTGCATAGCTACGTCGCGGCCTACGCCGGCTACGTCGGTGCCATTGGTGTTCTTCAGGCCCACCAGTACGCCCTTCTTGTTGTCGCTGTGGATGTACGAAGCCACTTTCTCAGCGGTCAGCGTCTCGTAAGCTACCACATCGATTTTCTCGCCGATTTTGCCCATCAGGTCGGTGATGTGCTCCTGCAGCGAGCGGCCGTCTTCCTGCGTAGCAGCCAGCAGGTCTTCCTTGGTACCGGCGTTGGTTTTCACAGCCGAGCCGATAACCAGTTGAGCCAAGGCTTTGAAGTCAGCCACTTTAGCAACGGGCTCGGTTTCGCAGGCCAAGGCCACCAGTTTACCGGTGGTGCCGTCTTCGCTCACGCTAGCCAGTACTACACCTTCCGAAGTAGCGTTGTCTGAACGCTTGTCGGCAATTTTCTGGCCCTGCTTGCGTAGAATGTCTTTAGCCTGCTCGAAGTCACCATTGGCTTCGGTCAGTGCTTTTTTGCAGTCCATCATACCGGCGCCGGTCATGGCGCGCAGCTTGTTCACGTCTTGGGCGGTAATTGCCATAGCGGTGAAAATTGGGAGAGGTTGATGTGGATTTCTCGTGGATAACTGCGGCTAACGACATCTGCACGTCATGTCGAGCTTGTCGAGACATCTCGCGTGCTGACATTGAGAAGTAAACTCATCGTACAACGAGAAGAATACTACCAGGCGAGATTTCTCGGTTTCGTTCGGAATGACGTTCTATAGGGTCATTCTGGCTAGCCGCAGCTTTAAAAAAGAAGGGAACACCGGAGCCCTTTGCTTCGAATGTTCCCTCCTCTCAAATCAGGGGCAGTGCGGGACTATTCGTCGGCGTTCTGCTTTTCCTGGATGGCTTCTTCGTCAGCCTGCTTGCGGTCAGCGTCCTCTTTGTCCACCTTACGCTCCGACAGGCCTTCTTCGATGGCTTTGCCGATGGCGTTGATGATCAGGGAAACCGACTTCGAGGCGTCGTCGTTGGCCGGAATCGGGAAGTCTACCAGCTCGGGGTTGGAGTTGGTGTCGACGATGGCGAATACCGGGATGCCCAGTTTCTGAGCTTCTTTCACGGCAATGTGCTCACGCTTCACGTCCACCACGAACAGAGCGGCGGGCAGGCGGCTCAGGTCGGCGATGCCACCCAGTACACGCTCCAGCTTCTCACGCTCGCGGTTCATCATGAGCTTCTCGCGCTTAGCCAGTGCAGCGTAGGCGGTGTTCTCTTTTACCATCTTGTCGATGGTGCTCATTTTCTTCAGCGACTTGCGAACGGTCGCGAAGTTGGTGAGCATGCCACCCAGCCAACGGTCGGTCACGTAGGGCATTTTCAGGCGCTTCGCTTCATCCGAAACGATTTCCTGAGCCTGCTTCTTCGTGGCTACGAACATTACTTTACGGCCCGACTTGGCGATGTTGCGGATGGCCGAGGTGGCCTGCTCCAGCGACGCCAGGGTCTTGTTCAGGTCGATGATATGGATGCCGTTCTTCTCCATGAAGATGTACGGCGCCATTTTCGGGTCCCACTTACGGGTGAGGTGACCAAAGTGGGCACCAGCATCCAGCAGGTCTTTATAGGTTACGGACTGAGCCATGATAGGAGTTCCTCTGGAAGATTAGCGTTTCGAGAACTGGAACGAACGACGAGCCTTGCGGCGGCCCGGCTTCTTGCGCTCCACCATGCGGGGGTCGCGGGTCAGGAAGCCTTCCTTCTTGAGGGCCGGACGGGTCTCGGCGTTTTCTTCAACCAAGGCCTTCGAAATGGCCAGGCGAATTGCTTCGGCCTGGGCGCTGATGCCTCCGCCGCGCACGTTTACTTGCACGTCGTACTTACCCACGGCATCGAGCGTGGTGAAGGGCTGGTTGACGATGGTTACCAGGAGGTCGTTACCGAAGTACGCCTTCGCTTCCCGGTCGTTGATAGTGATATTCCCTTGCCCGGCTTGCACATACACGCGAGCCACCGAGGTTTTTCTTCTACCAGAGGTGTTGGTGATTTCCATGAGTTGACGAATCAATGAACCGCAGGCCCGCTAAGGCCGCAGCGTTTTTTACAGGTTGGTCAGCGAAACCGTGGTCGGCTGCTGGGCTTCGTGCGGGTGCTCGGCACCGGCGTACACGAACAGGTTGCGGTACTGGGCGGCACCGAGGCGGTTGCCCTGCAGCATGCCTTTCACGGCGTGCTCGATTACCGAGGCCGAGTTCTTGGCCTTCTTGTCGCGCAGGTTGATGCTACGCTGACCGCCGGGGTAGCCCGTGTGGCGCAGGTAGATCTTGTCCGTCAACTTTTTGCCGGTCACGCGCAGTTTGTCGGCGTTGATGACGATGACGTAGTCGCCGCAATCGGAGTTGGGCGTGAACGAGGGCTTGTGCTTGCCGCGCAGAATGTTGGCAATCTGGCTGGCCACTCGCCCGAGCGTGTTGTCGCTGGCATCAACAACAACCCAGGCCTTTTCGGCCGAGGCTTTGTTTACCGAGCGCGTCTTAAAGCTCAGATGATCCATGGATCAGTTTCTTGTGGGTTGGGTAAGTATTTACGATTCAGCCCGAAACCCCAAGAAAGAAGAAAGGGTCCGGGAAAAACGGACACAAAATTAGTGCTTTTTGCTTGAGAAGCAAAGCAGTAGACTAATAAAGTGCGGAAAGACTGCGCCAAGAATAACTCAGCAACAGTTTGTAAAGCATAAAATGGAACGTCATTCCAAGCGGAGTCGACGCATCTGGCGTGTTTAGCCGGATAGCAATTTCTCTTTGGATTTACTATCAGCTACCAGCACGTGGGGTGCGTCGACTCCGCTTGGAATGACGTTCTGCTTACAGTCCTTAGCTGTACTGGCGCAGCGTATCGACGAGCACGCGGAAGTCCTTAGGGTATTCGGCTTCTACGCTGATCGGCTCGCCGTCGAGGCCGGCGAAGGTGAGCTGGCGGGCGTGCAGGGCAAAGCGCTTGATGAAGGGCTGCTCCTCTTCACCCTGCTTCATGTTGAACTTGCGCTTGATGGTGGAGAGGTAGAAATCCTCGCCGCCGTACGTCTTGTCACCTACGATGGGCGCCTGGAGGTACATCAGGTGTAGGCGGATCTGGTGCATGCGGCCAGTGACGGGCAGGCACTCAAATAAGGTGTGGCGGGTGTAGGTTTCGAGGGTCCGGACGAGGGTTTCGGCGTGCTTGCCGCCGGGTGCCAGGCGGGCCTTGCCCTTGGTGGTGGTTTCGATGTTGCGCTCCACGCGAAGACCGTCGAACTGGTGCACGCCCCAACCAACGGCGTGGTACACTTTTTTCACCTGCCGGTCCTCGAACTGCATGGCTAGGTTGCGGTAGGCCTCGGGGTTCTTGGACAGGGCCAGGGCGCCGCTGGTTTCCTTGTCGAGGCGGTGGCAGGCCTGGATGTCGTCGTAGTGCTGGCGGGCGAGGCGCAGGATGTTGGGCGCCCCTCCTACCCGCTCGTCGAGCGTGGCCAGAAACGGCGGTTTGTTGATGACGAGGTAATCCTCGTTCTCGAAAATGATGAGGTCTTGGAACGCGGGTAGCTTCATATCGGGCCGGCGAAGGTACGGCTTCGGTGGCAATCAGTGGGTTGAAGACAAAGGCTGATAACAACCGCGGAGCAACAAAAAGTCCACGGCAAGAGGCCGTGGACGTTCCTTGTGTCAGAAGCAAAGGGCGCCGGTGGTTTACGCCACCGTATGCAGAATCACCCACAGCGAGGCGGCTGAAATAACGACCCACAGCAGTACGCCCTGCAGGAAGGGCCGCGGCCCCACGGCTTTTAGCACCCGCGTAGAGAGCCCCGCCCCGATGAGAAACAGCGTGAGTGTCATGCCTACTTTGGCCAGCTTCACCATCCAGGGGCCGACGGGCTGCAACACGGGCACGTAGCTGACGAGCAACATGGCTCCTACGAAGCCGAAGATGAAGTAAGGCAGCTTGACTTTCGCTCCCGGCGTTTTAAAAATAACGGCGGTGAGCAGCGCCACCGGGATAATCCAGAGGGCGCGGGCTAGCTTGACGGTGGTAGCTACCTGCAGGGCTTCGTCGCCGTAGTGGCTGGCGGCGCCCACCACCGAGCTGGTGTCGTGGATGGCAATGGCAGCCCAAAGACCGAACTGGTTTTGCGACAGACTCAGCAGCTCGCCGATGACAGGAAATAGGAACAGCGCCACGGCATTGAGCACGAAAACCGTACCCAAGGCCACGGACATTTCCTCATCGGAGGCCTTTACGACGGGCCCCACGGCCGCAATGGCCGAGCCGCCGCAGATGGCAGTGCCGCTAGCAATGAGGTGCGAGGTTTTGCGGGTGATGCCCAGCCAGCGTCCCACGAAGTAGCCTAGCGTGAGCGTACCGAGGATAGAAGCTACCGAGAACAAGAAGCCTTCGCGGCCGGCTTGCAGGGCCGTATGGGCATTCATGCCGAAGCCCAGGCCCACCACGGACCACTGCAGCAGCTTACTGGTGTATTGCTTGCTTTGGGTCGGGAAGGGGTTGCCAATCAGTAGGGCCACGACCAGCCCGAGGGCCAGGGCCAGCGGCGGGGAGCCCCAGGGTGTGAGGCAAAATACTATGGCCAATGCAAAAGCCAGCATCTGGAAGCTGACGCGGTAGTGGCCGAGACTAAAGGACCGCTGCCAAAACGAGACGGTGCTTCTACAGTCTTCTTCGGCCGGCGAGTAGGTGGAGGTAAGCTTCATGGTGGGAAGGGAAAAAGCCCTCAAAGGTACGTCCTCCCCTACCGGCGTGGTTATCAATAATATTTATTGCGTATTACTTCTGGTTATGGGTTGCGGAGTCGAATTGGGAGTGGGCGTAGCGCAGGAACTGCTGGGCAGCCCGAATCAGCGGCTGGCCCTGCAGCCACACGGCTTCGAAGTGCCGGGCGAGCTGCAAGCCCGCAATCGGCACTATTTCCAGCTGATTGCCGACCAGCTCCTGCGTCAGGGCGCGGATAGAGACGAAGCCCATGCAGTCAGGAGCGGCTTCGAGGTAGGATTTGATGCCCTCGGTGTTGTCGAGGTAAATGGCCACCCGGCACTGCGCCAGACGCACGCCGTGGGCGCGCAGGGCTAGCTCCAGCACTTCCAGCGTGCCGGAGCCCCGCTCGCGCAGCACCAGGGGGTGCTGCAGTACTTCGCTCAGGGGCAAGGGCTGTGCAGGCGGCCTGGCAGCGGTAGCGCGACGCACGGCCACTAGCTCATCGTCGAGCAGAAATTCGTAGTGCAGGTCGCGGTTTTTGATCTGGCCTTCCACGAAACCCAGGTCAATCTGTCCACTAAGCAGGGCTTCGGCCACCTGCTCGGAGTTGCCGATAAGCATGGTCAGCTCGACGCGCGGATGCCGGGCCTGAAAGCCGGGCAGGATGCCGGGAATAACGTACTGCGCCAAAGTAGAGCTGGCCCCGAGGCGCAAACGGCCGGCGGTGGTGTCGTGCAGGGTGTGCAGCTGCTCGGCTAGTTGGTGGTGCAGCTCGTGCACCTGCTCGGCGTAGCGAACCAGCAGCTGGCCCGCTTCGGTGAGGCTGACGCGGTTGCCGCGCCGCTCGAACAGGCGTTGATCGTAGCTGCGCTCCAGCTCCCGGATGTGCTTGGTGACGGCCGGCTGGGTGATGCACAGCTCCTGGGCGGCTTTGGTGAAACTCAGGTGCCGGGCCACGGCCTGGAAAACGCGGAGGCGAAAATCGGGCATGGCCGCAAGGTAATTTGCCGGGGCCGTTGCGGCGGCAACGGCCCTTTCCGGGCGGCCTCGCTACCTTGCCGCTCTCACTCCCATTCTCCCCTTTCTCATGAAAAAACGGCTGCTACTGGCCGCGCTGGCTGGTGCTTCGTTCTCTGCCACGGCGCAGCAAACCCTCACGCCGGAACTGCTCTGGAAGCTGGGCCGCCTGGGCGAAATGCAGGTGTCGCCGGACCGCAAGACGGTGGCCTTCACCGTGACACGCTACGACCTGGCGGCCAACGGCGGCAGCGCCGACGTGTACACCGTGCCCGTGAGCGGCGGCGCGGTGAAGCAGCTCACCAGCACGCCCTACAGCGAAAACACCTTGAACTGGCGCCCCGACGGCAAGCTCACCTTTCTGGCCGATGAAGGCCAGGGCGCGCAGCTGTACGTGATGAACGCCGACGGCTCGGGCCGGCAGAAAATCAGCGAATTCACGGGCGAAAGCCTGTCGAACCTGAAGTACGCGCCTACGGGCAAATTCGTGCTTTACACCCAGGACGTGAAGGTGCGCAAGGGCATTCAGGACCTGTACCCCGACCTGCCCAAGGCCGACGCCAAGCTCTACGACGACTTATTCTACCGCCACTGGACGCAGTGGGAGGACGACAAAGCCTCGCACGTGTTTTTCCAGCCCGTGGGCGACGACGGCCGCCTGACCGGCTACGGCAAGGACGTGCAAGCCGGCGAGGTATTCGACGCGCCGGTGCGGCCGCTGGCGGGCTCCGAGCAGCTGGCGTTTTCGCCCGACGGCTATACCCTGGCGTACACCTCGCGCAAGCTCACGGGCAAGGCCGAAGCCGCGAGTACCAACTCCGACATCTACCTGTTTTCGGTGCGCGACGGGAAGACGCAGAACCTCTCGCAGGGCATGGAGGGCTACGACATTGAGCCGGTGTTTTCGCCCGACGGCGGCCGCGTAGCCTGGCTGAGCATGGCCACGCCGGGCTTCGAGGCGGACCGCAACGCCATCATCGTGTACGACCTGAAGACCGGCAAGCACGAGGACGTGACCAAGGGCTCGGAGCTGAGCGCCGCAAACGTGCGCTGGTCCGCCGATGGCAAGACCATCTATTTCGCGGCCGTGGTGGAAGGCACCGAGCAGCTGTTTGCGGTGTCAAGCAAGGGCGGCAAGATCAAGCAGCTGACCAAGGGCCTGCAGAACTACAACTCCTTCGAGTTGGCCGGCCCGGATGTGGCCATCTGCAACCGTACCACCATGCAGAGCCCGGCCGAAGTGGTGCGCGTGAACCTGAAAAACGGGCAGGAAACGGCGCTGACCCAGCTCAACCAGGACCTGATGGGGGCGGTGAAAGTGGGCAAGGTAGAAAACCGCCGCGTGACGACCACCGACGGCAAGCAGATGCAGGTGTATGTCATCTACCCGCCCGACTTCGACCCGAGCAAGAAGTACCCGACACTGCTCTATTGTCAGGGCGGCCCGCAGAGTCCCATTTCGCAGGCCTTCAGCTACCGCTGGAACTTCCCGCTGATGGCCGCGCGGGGCTACATCGTGGTGGCCCCGAACCGGCGCGGCCTACCCGGTTTCGGCCGGGAGTGGAACGACCAGATCAGCGGCGACTGGGGCGGGCAGCCCATCCGCGACTACCTCTCCGCCATTGACAAGATTTCGGAGGAGCCCTACGTGGACAAGAGCCGCCGCGGCTGCATCGGCGCTTCCTACGGCGGCTTTTCGGTGTACTATCTGGCGGGCCACCACCAGGGGCGCTTCAAGACCTTCATTGCCCACGCCGGCCTGTTCGACCTGACGAGCTGGTACCCGACGACGGAGGAAATGTTCTTCGCCAACTACGAAATGAAGGGCACGCCCTGGGACGCGCAGCTGAGCAAGAGCTACCAGGAGTTCAACCCGCAGAAGTTCGTGGGGCAATGGGATACGCCTATTCTGGTGATTCACGGCGGCAAGGACTTCCGCGTGCCGGAGGGCCAGGGCATGGAGGCGTTCGGTTCGGCACAGCTGCGGGGCATTCCCAGCCGCTTCCTGTATTTCCCCAACGAAGGCCACTGGATTCAGAAGCCGCAGAACTCGGTGCTCTGGAACCGCGTGTTCTTTGACTGGCTGGGCCGTACGCTCAAGCCCGACGGGCAGGCCACTAAATAAGTGCCTTCACTTCCTCCGGGTCTACCTTAACACTGGCTCTGCCGCTGCACGCGGTGGAGCCAGTTTTTTAGGAGGCTGGCGCTGTTTTTGTGTACAAAACCCGGTCAGCAACTCTTGAGTTACCTGCTTCGCCAGGACTCAAAAAGCGTTTGATACTGCTTGACAAGGAGCCAAAACGTGGCCGTTTTTGTTTACATTCAGTTTCCATTATTTACCCCATTCGCCGTGCGTGTACTTCTCCTCTCCCTGCTGCCGCTCAGCGGCTTGTTGCTGGCGTTGCCCAGTGCTGCGCAAGCCCAGTTTCAAGGCCGGATGCCGCCGTTGCGCAGCAACTGGACCCCGGAGGCGGCTTCGGTTTCGGGTACGCCCATAGCCTATGCCAAGCCCGCCAGGCCCGTGGGGTTTCAGCCCGACAGCACGGCGCGCCGCCTGCTGGCCCTGCACCGCGTAAAAGCCGTGACGAAGGTACAGCTGGATGAGCAGGGGAAGGTAAAGGACATCGTCAACCAGTACGAGGTGGATGCCGCCGGCAACGTGATGGGAAGCGCCGAGGATGAGCAGCCGCGCACCGGCCGGCGCTTCAAGACCTTCATGCCCAACGAGCGGCAGAAGATTTACTACTCGCCGGGCGAACCGAACCCCATTGTGCTGCCGGCCCGCCCCAACAACCGCGAGGATATGCCAGCCTCGACCCTGGCGCAGGCCCTGCGCACCCAGGACGGCCCGGCGGGCGATTCAGTGCGCCTCAGCAATCGGAAATACCCGAGCGCAGTACCCGGTATGCGCCCCATTGCCCGGCAGCAGGAAACGTTCGCCCCTCACCCGGATACCACGCTGTATTTCCGCTACGAGGGTCCCGACAACGGCCAGCTGCGGCTGATCAGTGTGACGTACCTGCTGCAGCGCCAGGGCCGCCCGATGGAAGTAGGCGAGCTGGCCCTTGGGCGCATTCGGAAAGGCTTGGGCGAAGCCGATAAAGCCGCTGAGCAGGCCCCGCAGTACGGCGTGGCCCGGCGCCTGCTCCGCAGCGGCCGTGGCCGCGAGGTGCTGCACCGCTGGCTGTATGACCAGCGCATGCTGCTCGTGCGGGAAGAAATAAATACCCGGCTGTTGATGCCCCAGCTGAACGCCAGCATGCCGCAGACGCTCAATACCGTAGTGCTCTACACCTACAATAACCTGCAGCAGCTCATCGGCCGGACGGAAACGATATCGTCGGTGCAGATTCCGGCCCGCACCACCTATATCACCTACTCGTACTCGCCGCAGGGCCTGCTGGTCGGCGAAACCACCAACTCCAGCAGCAGCAAACCGGTGTTCTACAGCTACCAGTACGCCTTCCGCAACTAACTGCGCGGGTTGTTTCTGCCAAACTCGCAACGCCGCGCAGGGCCATCCTGCGCGGCGTCGTTGCATACAACAGGTCCTACACTGAAGGAGCCTTTGGCGGCCTAGCAGAACCATGGCCAGGGCTTCGGCTGCGGGTACTTGGCGCAGCTCGGACCTCAGTATTCTGCGTTCAGCAGTAGTTTCCATGCGCCTGACGGCCGGAGCTACGCCGCAACTACTTCCGTCACTTTGCGGATGTCGTTGCTGATCTTCTGTAGAAACTCCAGCTGCTCCAGCAGCAGGCGCTCCTCGCCAGCGGGGGCTGTGCGCTCGGCCGGGATTGGCGCGGCCGTCGTTGGCAGCGGGGGCAGTTCGGGCACCTCCTCGGGGCTGAGCTTGCCCAGGCTTTCGGCGAGCAGCATGAGCGACTGGCGCACCGGTTTCAGGCTTTCGGCGGGGCGGTCGGGCAAGCCACCGGTGCGGGCCGCCGAGGCGACCGTAGCAATGTTCGACGAGAGGATGAGGTTCAGTACCACGAACTGGTGCACCTCCACCTCGTGGCGCTGCTTGCTTTTGGGCTCGGAAAGCATCCGCTGAAACGCGGCGGCCAGGTTGGCCGAGCTGATGTACACTTCCTTCCGCGCCAGCTTGTACTCGGTGGTATTGACGTTGCGGCCCGCCAAGGACTCGGCCAGGCGGTACAGGTACTGGCGGTTGGCGCGCAGCACGTCGCGCATGTAAGTGCTCAGCTGCTCCGATTCCCAGCGCGGAAACAGCAGGTAGCCGACGGTGAGGGCAATGGCGCAGCCGATAACCGTATCGAGCAGCCGCTCCTCAATCACGCTCACGTAGCGCACGCCCAGGAAGTGGAACATGATCAGCAGGAAGGGCGTCAGAAAGGTGACCATCACCACGTAGCTGAGTCGCTGGAAACTGTAGGCAATGATCATGAAGAGCAACAGAAAGCCGAACTGCACCTTTTCGTTCGGAATCAGGTACAGAATGGCCACCCCGATGGCCCCGCCGATGAGCGTGCCCACCACGCGCTGAATGTTGCGTTCCTTGGTAAGACTGAAGCCTGGCTTGAGCATGTACACCGTGGTCATTACAATCCAGTAGCTGTGGTAGCCCGTCACCCACAGGCGCGACACCACAAAGCCGATGATGGCCGCCACGCTCACCCGGATGGCGTGGCGAAACGTGGCCGAAGAAAACGTAAGGTTGTCGAGCAGCAGCTCCGGGCTCAGCGACTGGTGCGACACGAAGCGGCTGTAGTCGGCTTCGGTCTGGGCATTGCTGTCGGGCACGCGGTACGTGGGGTCGGAGTAGCGGCTCATGTCGGTGAGGCGCAGGTTCAGGTTGCGCAGCTGCACCAGAATTTTACGCAGCACCAGGTTGGAGCCGGGCTCCTCCTCACCGATGCGGTCGATGCGGGTCTTGAGCTGTTCCAGCTCGGGCAGCCGGTCGCGCAGCGGGCCGTGGGGCCGGTTGGCCTGAATGGCAAGGCCGAGGTGGTCCAGCTCCACGGCCATCACCCGGATGAGCCGGGCCACGTCGCTGAGCACACCGGTGTGGTTGAAGCGCTGGCGCAGGGCCGCGTAGTCGTAGTAGGCGGCCGTAATCTGCTCAAACAAGTCCACCGACTCGACGAAGGTGAGAATCAGGCGGCGCCCGGTGCCGGTGGTTTCGCGCACGATCAGCCGCGACTTAAACATCAGCTCGCGGGTGGCATCCTGCTTTTCGCTCACCACCACCTGCTGCTTCACCAGTTGCCGGTAATCTTTCTCCAGGCTGGTTTCGGGGTCGTAGAACTCAGCTTTCAGGCGCAGGTACTCGGCAATGGCGTGAATGCACTCCCCTAAGGCCCGCTGGGCGGGGCGGTAGGGCCGGATGCGGGACGAAAACAGGCAGATGAGCGTGTACCACACCCCGCCCGCCAGCACCAGGCCCGCGTACTCGGCCAGCTGCACCAAGCTAAGCTCCCGGTCCATGGTCATAATCATCATCAGCAGCCCCGCCGAACCGATGGCCCCGGCGCGGGTGCCGTACACCAGCAGCATGGTCAGGCCGAAACAGAGCAGCAGGATTTCGGCCCCGAGCACCCACACGTGCAGGCGCGCCACGCCGGTGAGCAGGGCTACCAGAAAAATCAGGGCCACGCATAGCGTCAAACCGTTGCGCTTGTGCACCACCGGGCCGGGAATGTCGGTGAGACTGGCGCACACGGCCCCGAGCGAGACGTTCAGGCCGATTTCGGCTTGGTTGAACTGGGCCAGAATGAGCGTGGGCAGCAGAATGCCGAGCGTGACGCGCAGCCCGTCGGCGAAGTCCTGCCCGAAGAAAAAGTATTGAAGGGTCCGTTCGTGTCGGCGCATACCAAGGCAAAGAAGAAGCGGGTCGGTCGGGACCGAAGCCCAACCTTAAACGACACCGGCGCGCCAACGTAAGCATCCGGCCTCGAAAACCGTATGCCAGAGGCGAAATAACCCGGCCCGTGCCGCCTCGGTGAGCCGCCTAAGCAACGCGGCTTGAACGGCTTACATCGGCAAACGACAGCCCCAGCCGACGAGCTTAAAAAACAGCGAAGCCCGGCCGAGGGGCCGGGCTTCGCCTGAGGGTTATTGCAGTATCACCTGCCGGGTGAGCGGCGGCGCCCCGGCCACCTCGATGCGCACCGTGTACACGCCGGGCGGTAGCTGCGACGCGGCCACGGGCACCGCCGTGGCCGCGGTAGTCGGTAGCGGCGCCACTTGCGTGCGCACCGCCTGCCCCAGTGCGTTGTAGAGCGTCAGGCGTGCTTCGCGGGCCCCGGCCACGGCCGGCAAGGTTACCACAAACTGCTGGCGAGCCGGATTCGGGTGCACCGTGGCGGCCTGCAGGGCCTGCCCCGAAGCGGCGGCTGAAACCGTGCGCGGCTGGTTCAGTAGCAGCTTGATTTCGCTGCCGGCCGCGCTGCCCGGGTGGGCCACCATCAGGTCGAGGTCGTTGTCGCCGTCGACGTCGCCCAGGGCCAGGGCGCCGGGGCCGGTGCTGGTGGGCGCATCGGTGCTGCCGCTGAAGCTGCCGAGGCCGTCGTTCAGACGTACGCTGAGGGAATTGCCGGTGCCGTTCAGGGTGAGAGCATCCAGGTCACCATCGGCGTCCACGTCGGCCAGGCGGATATGGCCCGCTCCGGCACCGACCGCCACCGTGCGGGCAGTGGCGAAGACGCCGCTGCCGTTGTTGAGGTACGTTGCCAGGGCTCCTACCCCACCGGCCGTGTAGCTGACGGCCAGATCGAGGTTTCGGTCGCCGTTGACGTCGGCCAAGGCTACGCTGGTGGCGGAGCCGCCCACGCTCAGCTCGGTGGTGCCGCTGAACGCGCCGGCGCCGTCGTTGAGCCGAACGCTGACGCTGTTGCTGTTGCGGTTGGCGGCTACCAGGTCCAGGTCGCCGTCGGCATCCACGTCGCCCAGCACTACCGCGCTGGGCGCGCTGCCCACGGTCACCGTCGAGCCGTTGGAGAAACTACCCAGACCGTCGTTGAGCTGCACGGTAAGGCGGCCGGTAGTAAAATTGCTGGCCACCCAGTCCAGGTCGCCGTCGGCATCCACGTCGCCTAATGTCAAGGCGTTGGCACCGCTGCCGATGTACCAGAAGTAGCCTTGGCTAAAGGCCGCAGACCCATAGTTCAGGTAGCTAATGACGTAGGTTCCGCCGGCGTCGACGGTCAGCACGTCCAGGTCGCCGTCGGCGTCGATGTCGCCCAGGGCCACGGCCGTGGACTGGCTGTTCATCTGCATAATGGGCGCAGCCGCCGTGAACTGCCCGCGGCCGTTGTTCAGCCACACGTCGACGGCCCCGTAGCGCCCGGCCAGCATATCCAGGTCCCCATCGTTATCAAGGTCACCGAGCTGCACGCTCTGCGCACTCGGACCGCCGGTCCAGCTGCCGCCCGCCGCAAACTCGCCCTGCCCCGTGCCGCCGGTAGCGGCTGTAAACTGGTACACCCGCTTGCCGACGGCGTTGCCGCTGGTAGTTTGCACCGTGGCGGGCACCACCACGCTGATTTGCTCGCCGGCCACGAAGGGCTGGGCCGGCGGCAACGACAGCGTGCGGTTGTTGATGGTGGCCAGGTAAGGCCGCGCCCCCCGCACCTGCGCGCTGAACATGCGTACCCGGTTGGCGGTGGCGGGCTCGATGGCCTGCGCGAAGACGATGGTCACGGCGCTGTTGCGCGCCACACTGTTGGCGTTGGCCGCGGGCGTGACGCTGGTAATGGCCGTGGGCTGCGTCACGGTGAAGCTGGCCGCCGAAGCGGCGCTGCCCGTGGGCAGGACTACGCTGATGGGGCCAGTGGTAGCGCCGGCCGGCACCGTAGCGGTGATTTGCGTGGCAGAATTCACCGTGAAGCTGGCCGCCGCGGTGTTGTTGAACTTCACCTGCGTGGCGCCGGTGAAGTTCCGGCCCGTGATGACCACGCTCGTGCCCACCGGCCCCAGCGCCGGCGTGAAGCTGGTCACGGCCGGCACCGGCGCTGCTTCGTTGAAGACGATGCCAACGCTGTTGGCACCGCGGTCGGCCGTTACGAAGTCCACGTCGCCGTCGCCGTCCAGGTCGCCGGTGGCCATGTCTATCGAGCCGCGGCCAATGGCAAAGCGCAGGGGCGCCGGGGTAAACGTGCCGCGGCCGTCGTTGAAGTGCACCTCCACGGCGTTGTTGGCACTATCCACCACCAGCAGGTCCAGGTCGCCGTCGGCGTCGATATCGCTCAGCGAAGAGCTGTACGGGTAGCCCGCCACCGGCAGATCGGTAGCGACAGAGTAGTTGCCCTGCCCGTCGTTGACCCGGATGCTGATGGTACCCGGATCCGTGGTGTTAAAGTGCCCGTTGGTCACCACCATGTCCACGTCGCCGTCGGCGTCGATGTCGCCCAGGGCCACGTGGTAGGGACTATAGCCGGTGGGCAGGCTGGCCGGGTTGCTGAAGTTGGCCTGCCCATCGTTGCGGAAGGTCCACACGGCCGGGCGGGTCGTATCGATGAGGATCAGGTCCAGGTCGCCGTCGTTGTCGATATCGGCTAGCTGCGCTTCCGACATCGAGCGGGGGTTACTGCTGACGGCGAGCGGGGCTGTGCGGTGCGGGCTGAAGTGCCCGAGGCCGTCGTTGAGGTAAGTCGAGCTGTTGCTGCCCCCACGGATGATGGCGCCGTTGGCAGTTACCAGGTCCAGGTCGCCGTCGGCGTCCACGTCGCCGGTAGTAATGTTCATGGGGAAATCCGCCACAATCAGGCTGTCGCGGCCGGTGAAGTGCCCGCGCCCGTCGTTGCGCCGGATGGCTACGCTGCTGTTAACCGAGAAGCTGGCCAGCAGGTCCAGGTCGCCGTCGTGGTCGATATCGGCTACCGTCAGTGCGGTGTGGTTGTTGGACAGCGCATTGGAGAAGTCCTGCAGGCTGCTGACGCGCACTGTGTCGGAGGGCGTAAACGCACCGTGGCCGTCGTTGCGCAGAATCTCCACCCGGTTCATTTCGTTGTGGCCCACCAGCATGTCCAGGTCGCCGTCGGCGTCCACGTCGGCCAAGCGCACGATGTAAACGAAGCTGTACAGCGGCAAGGTGGTGGCGCGCGTGTAGTAGCCACGGCCGGTGCCGGCGGCGGCGGCCTTGAACTGGTACACCTGCTTGGCTACGCCGCCCGTGCTGCTGTGCAGGCTGGCCGGCAGCGTCACGCTCACCTGCTCGTCGGGCGCAAAGCCCGGCGTAGGCGTTACCGACAAAGTGGTGGAGCCACCGCTGGGCGCCGCGCTGCGGTACCCCACGCGCTGGCTGCTGAATATGCTCATGCCCGCCGCCGAAGCCGCCGTGATGGGTTGGGCAAAGGTGGCCGTTACCGGGCCCGTGCCCGGCGCCGCCGTGGCATTGCGCGCCGGCGAAAGGGCCGTAACGGCCACCGGCACCAGCACCGTGAACGGCGCGGGCGATGAGGCCATACCAGCCGCATTGGTCAGCGTGACGACGCCCGTGCTGGCACCTGCCGGTACCACGGCCGTCACCTGCGTAGCCGAATTGACTTCAAAGCTGGTGGCCGGTACGCCGTTGAAGCTGACCGCGGTGGCGCCAATCAAATCCGAACCCTTGATAAGTACAGCCGACCCCACCAAGCCGCTGGCCGGAGCCAGGGCCGTAATAGTAGGCGGCGCAATGCGCTGATTCAGCCACAGGCTTATCACGTCGCCGCGCACGCTGTTGGTGTCGCGGGCCGAAGTCAGCAGGTCCAGGTCAGCATCACCGTCCAGGTCGGCGGCGGCCAGGGCTTCGGTGCCGAGGCCGGTCGGCAGGGCGGCCGTACCGCCAAACGCGCCGCTGCCGTTGTTGAAGCGCAGGCTTACGTTGTCGGTACCGGAGTGGCTGACCAGCAGGTCCAGGTCGCCGTCGCTGTCGATGTCAGCCACGACCAGCACTTTGGCCGGCCCCGCGAGCGGCACGGTGCCAGCGGGCCCAAACGCGCCGCTGCCGCCGTTGAGGCTCACGCTGGCGGTGTTGCCGGCGTTAGCCGTTACGATGTCCACGCTGCCGTCGCCGTTTACGTCGGCCACGGCCAGATCGGCGGGCGTGGCGCCCACGGGCACGTCGGGCCCGGCGAGGAAGTAGCCCGAGCCGATGTTCAGCCGCACGCTCACGTTGTTGCTGCCGGCATTGGCACTCAGCAAGTCCAGGTCGCCGTCGTTGTCTACGTCGCCCAGCTCCACGGCGGTCGGTTGGCTGCCCACGGCTATCAGGGCCGCGGGCGTCAGCGTGCCGCTGCCGTCGTTGAAGCACACGGTAGCTTGGTTGCTGTCGTAGTTGGCTGTTACCACGTCCAGGTCGCCATCCGCGTCCATGTCGCCCACGGCCAGGTCGCGCGGGTTGCTGCTCAGGGCGGTAACCACCGGAGCGCCAAATACACCGCGCCCGTTATTACGGCTTAGCAGCAACGAGTTGGTAGCAATGGAGCCACTACCGTAGTGCGCCACCAGCAAATCAAGGTCACCGTCGGCGTCCATATCGGCCAGCACGACGGCGGCCGGGTTGAGCAAGGTGGTCAGGTTGACAATGCCGGCGAAAACGCCCGTACCGTCATTGAATCGAATGCTTACTGAATGGCTGTTGGCATTCACCACGGCCATATCCAAGTCGCCGTCACCGTCTAGGTCGCCGGTGGCAATGCTCCTCGGACCGGCCTGCACCTGCGCCTGGCCCAGGCTGGTGTACACGCCACGGCCGGGGCCCGTAACCGCCGCCGCAAACTGGTACACCTGCTTCGCCACGGCGCCGGTAGCGCTGCGCAGGGTGCCCGGCACCGTCACACTGACCCGCTCGCCGGGAGCAAATGGACGCGTCGGGGCGAAGCTCACCGCCGTGGTGCCTCCACCGCTGTAGCCCCCTGCCAAGCGGCCGTGCTGACTACCAAATGCCACCAGCCCGGATGCCGTAGCGGCGGTAATCGGTTGGGTGAAAGTCGCGGTTACGGCGCCGCCGACGGGTGCCGTCAGGCTGTTGCGCCCCGGAGCCAGCGTGACGATGGCCACGGCGGGCAGCACCGTGAAGCTGGTGGCGGAAGTGCTGGTGCCGTAGCGGGAAGTCAGGCTGATGGGGCCCGTGCTGGCGCCGGCCGGCACGGTCACGGCCAGCTGCGTCGGGGAGGTGGCAACGAATTCCGTAGCCGGCGCGCCGTTGAAGCGGACGCTGGCCACGTGCTGTAAGTTGAATCCTGTCAGCAGCACTCCCGTGCCGGCGGGGCCGCTGCTGGGCGTAAAGGCGCTGATGGCGGGTGCAAAGGAGGCGTTTTCGAAAACGCTCACGGTGTTGCTCGTGCCGTTGGCCGTCAGCAGGTCCAGGTCGCCGTCGCCGCTGACGTCGGCCAGGGCCAGGTCTTCGGCTACGGCGCTCAGCCGCACGGTAGCTGCAGGCTCGAAGCTGCCGTTGCCAGCGTTGAACAGCAGGCTGGCGGTGGCGGGCGTGGCCGAACTGACTACCACCACATCCGGGTCGCCGTCGGCATCCAGGTCGCCGACTTGCAGGCTGCGGGGCTGAGCCCCCACTGCCAGGGTTACCGGCGCGGCAAACGCGCTGCCGTTGCCGCTGTTTAGCAGTACGGATAAGGCGTTGCTGGCCGCATCGGCCGTCAGCAGGTCCAGGTCGCCGTCGCCGTCCAGGTCGGCCAAGCGCACTTTGGTGGGCTGCTGCCCGGCCGTAGCAATACTGCTGGCGCCCGAAAATGCGCCGCGGCCGTCGTTGTAGCGCAGGTATACGGCATTGGTACCCGTGCCGCCGGCCACGGCCAGGTCCAGGTCGCCGTCGTTGTCCACGTCGCCTAAGGCCAGGTCCGCTATGCCGGCGCCCACGGTAAGCAGACCGGTACTGGCTGCCGAGAAGCTGCCGAGGCTGTTGAAGTACACGGCCACCCCGCCGTAGTATTGGTCGACGGCCAGCAAATCCAGGTCGCCGTCGGCGTCGATATCGGCCAGCACCGGCGCGCCAAAACGGCCGCTGCCGGCCACGGATGCCGTACCGGAGAACGTGCCGCTGCCGTTGTTCAGCCGGATGCTTATGGTGCCGTTGGGGCTGCTGGCCACCAGGTCCAGGTCACTGTCGCCGTCCACGTCGCCTAAGGCCACGTACTGCGGGGCAGTGCCCAAGGCCACCGCGGCACTGCCGCTGAAGGAGCCGCTGCCATTGTTGAGCCGAATGCTGACGGCCTGTGAGGCGTAATCGGCCGTTACCAAATCCACGCTGCCGTCGCCGTTGACGTCGCCCGCGGCCACCGAGCGAGAGTCGTAGCCCACGGGTACGGACGCGCCTGAGCTGAAATTGCCCTGCCCCGTGCCGCCCACAGCGGCCGTAAACTGCAGCAGCTGCGGCGGCAGGACGGGGTTGCCGCCCGGCCCCCGTAGCCCCGAGGTGATGCTTACGCTTACGGCTTCGCCGGGTGCGTAAGGCAGCGTGGGGGTGAAGGACAGCGAGGACGTGCCGCCGCCCGTGCGAGTACCCGCCCGCAGGCCCTGCAGGCGGTTGCCGTACACGCGCAGCTGATCGGCCGTGGTGCCGGCTATGGGCTCGGAGAAATTCACCGTCACGCTGCCGGTGCGTGACACCGCGGCGGTATTGCGCGCCGGCTGCACGCCGCTAATGGCAATGGGTATCAGCACGGTAAAGCTGGTGACTGATGTAGCCGTTCCCAAGGGCGTAGTTACCGTGACCGGGCCCGTGGTGGTGCCCGGCGGCACCGTCACGGTGAGCTGGCGCGGCGAGTTGAGCACGAAACTCGGGGCGGGCGTGCCGTTAAACGACACGCTGGTGGTACCCACCAGGTTGGTTCCCGTCACGGTTACCGAGGTACCAATCAAACCGCTGGCCGGCGACAGGCCGGTAATGGCCAGGGGCACGCTGGCTTGGTTGAGGGCAATGCTGGCCGTGCCGTTGCCGCTGGCGGCCACCACGTCCAGGTCGCCGTCGTTGTCCACGTCGGCCAGGGCCAGCCCAAAAGGCCCGGCGGCGGTCAGCGCGCCCGCGACGCTGGCAAAGGTGCCCCGACCGTTGTTTTGCAGCAGCACGGTGGTGCCGTTCAAGATAGTGGCGAGCAGGTCCAGGTCGCCGTCGGCATCCATATCCCCGAAAGCCACGGCCCCGGGGCCGGTGCCCACGGTCAGCTCGGTAGTGCCCGAAAACGTGCCAGTGCCGTTGTTCAGGCGCAGGCTCAGCGTACTGCCGCCCGCATTGGCCGTTGCCAGATCCAAGTCACCGTCGCCATCGATATCGGCTACGGCCAGGTCCTCGGGCGTATTACCCACGCTTACGCTGCCGGCGTTCGAGAAGCTGCCGCTGCCGTTGTTCAGGCGCAGGCTCACCGTGTTGCCGGTGAGCGTGAGCAGGTCCAGCGAGCCGTCGTTGTTCACGTCGGCTAGCAGCAGCTTGCGCGGAGCCGTGCCCACCGCCACGCTCCCGGTGCCGCCGAATACGCCAGTGCCGTTGTTGAGCCGGATGCTGGCCGAATTGGAGCCTTGATTAGCCGTCACGATGTCTAGGTCGCCGTCGGCGTCGATGTCGCCCAGGGCCACCCCGACGGGGTTCGTGCCCACCGGCACCAGCTGCGCCCCGCTGATAAAGCCCGCGAAGTTGCCGGCGCCGTCGTTGTAGCACACGTTGGCGTAGCCGGTGCCGCCGTTGTTCGGCGCGTCGGTCACTACCAAGTCCAGGTCGCCGTCGTTATCCACGTCGCCCAGCGTCAGGCCCGAGGGCTCACCGCCAGCCAGCACGGTGCGCACCGTCGGAAAGGCACCGCTGCCGTTGTTGAAGCGGACCCCGGCCGAAAAGAAGTCGCTGGCGGACACCAGGTCCAGGTCGCCGTCGTTATCCACGTCCCCTACGGCCATGCCGCTGGTGCCCACCAGGGGCACACTGGTGGTATCGGCGAAGAAACCGCGGCCGCTGCCACCCGCCGCGGCCGTAAACTGATACACCTGCTTGCTGATGCCGCCACCGGCACCCTGCAGGGCGTTGGGCAGCGTGACGCTGATCAGCTCACCCGGCGCAAAGCTCTGCGTGGGCGTAAAGCTCAGCAGGGTGCTGCCGGCCGCGTAGCTGCCGGGACGCAGCCCGCGCAACTGGTTGCCGTACACGCGCATGGCCGAACCGGAAGCAGCAGTAATGGCCTGCGTAAAGCTGGCCGTAACCGGACCGGTGCGCGCCGCACTGGTTGCATTGCGAGCAGGATTGCGGCTGGTGAGTACCGGCGCCTGGGCCCGCGCCGGACCGGCTGCCAATGCGGTAAGTCCGCAGATAAGCGAAACAGCCAGCGCACGTGAGCCGGCACCCCGCCGGCCGAACACGTCCGCGCGGGGCTGGCTCCCGAGAGTAGAAAAGGGCATCAGAAAGTAGCGTAAAGAACTAAAAACAAGTCAAGCGTATCCGTGCTAAGCCAATAGCCGAGAATACCGCTAACAATATTATTAAATAGTCGGGTAGCTATACATCCGTTTAGCAATTTTTAAAGATCAGGTTAATATGTAATGCTTGCTCCTGACCAATAACCCTATAAATGGTCAGGATTTTGAACAGCTTCCAAGCCAAGGCTTCAGAACCCGACGGGCCACTTTCGGTGCTATAAGGCACAGCCTTGCCCCGCACTACCACAGGTTCGGTAGTGCGGGGCAAGGCTGTTGGGCGCAGGTATCAGGCGGGCGGTGTCAGGAGGCGCGCCGGTTGGCAGGCAGGTGGCAGTACCGCTCGGCGTCCAGCAGCGTGGACACCACCGGCAGGCGGGCCGTCGTCAGGCGTTCCAGCTCGGCCTGCACCGTTTCGTTGAGGTGGCACAGCACTAGGCTCATGCCGTGCCGCGTAAGCTTGCGGTAGTAGTAGAGCAGCAGTTCGGCCGCATCGGGGGGCAGGTGGTGCAGGTGGCTGCAATCCACCCATACGCTGGATTTTCCGCTGCGCGCCGCGCGGCGCAGAGCCCGATCCAACGCTTCCTCGTGGTCAAGGGACGGCGGTATGTCGTCGGCCAGGATCAACAAGTAGCTTTCCGGTAAGATTTCGCGATAAACCTCCATGGGTTTAAGAAACAATAGGTGTGTTGGGGGTAACCAGCAGCACTAAAGGGTGGAGGTGGCTGCGACGCGGAGCGGAAAAAAGAACCTTCGGGAAAACAGGTTGACGATTCTTCAGCCAATCCAACGCACCGGATTTTATCCAATGCAGTCTTGGTTCGGTTAAGCTAATATACGTATCCGTTTGAGGTTACATATAAACTAGACTATTGAAATTCCGCCAATTACGTATCGACCGAAGTAACAATACGGCAAATACGCACCGCTTTGATTTAAACAGTCTTAACGGCTATATGTAATCTTCCTGGCACTCTACTACAGCAGCACGTCGCCTACGGGCTCGATTTTGGGCGGCAGGGCGGTTTCGCCAAGCATTTCGCGCAGATCAATTTCAATGGTGCGGCACAGCGCCTGCATCGGCACGTCGTTCATCTGGTTTTCGAAGGGATTTTCGCTGGTGTGCCCCACCACTTCGATGGTCTGGAACACCCAAGCTACTAGAATGGAAGCAGGCACGGTAAGCCACACCAGACCCGGGCCCAGGTCATCGAACTCGTGCAGCAGGCCCAGGGGCAGCATCAGGGAAAACACGCTCACGAACAGGAAGCTATAGAAAGCATACTGCCGCGGAAAAGGTGTGTTTTTGATTCGCTCGCAGCCGCCCTGCAGGTCAAACAGCTTTTCGAGCGTGCGCATCATGTTTACGTGCTGAAAGTCGTTGAGCAGGCCCCGCTCCTCGCGCAGGCTGCGCAGCTCGGCGGCCTGCTTGCGCAACAGGTGCACCGGCGGGTTGGCCCGCTGGCGCATAAACTCCGACTCGTCGGGCGACAGGAATGGAGCTACCTCGCCGTCCCAGAGTGTATCGCGCTGCTGGCGCAGCTGCAGGCGTAGGGCGTTGCACCAGGCAATGTGCCGGTAGATCAGCCGACGATGCCGCTCCGTCAGCTCGACGGCGGTGGCCGGGAGCCGCAACTCGGTCAGCTCGGGCGCGTCGACGCGGGAGGTAATGAACTCCAGCGCCTGAATGGCCCAGGTGCGGCTGGTATTGACGATGCCGCCCCAGATCTGGCGGCCCTCCCAGAACCGGTCGTAGGAGCCGTTGTTCTTGAACCCGATGTAAAACGCAACGGCCGTACCCAGCGTGGCCACGGGCTGCCAAGGAATGGCCAGATGCCGGAAGCCGCTGACGTAGAACCAGCACACTACCAGGTTGTAAATAGTCAGGATGAGGACGCTGCGCCAGGCGCTGCGCCAAATGATGCTCCAGCGGAGGTTTTGTCGGATGTACATGCGGCAGCCAGCGGAGTATAAATTTCCGTTGAGCGTACTCTGTACGAAGAAAAGCGCAAAGGGTACAGCCTGCCCCAACAAGCGCCCGGCCCATCCCCGTCAGAGGTTGGTCCGGGCATTACCCCGCCATCATTTTGTTGCTAATCGACGGTAAAACCTAATGCCTGCACCGCGGCTACGTCCTGGTCGCGCACGAGGCCATGGAGCACCAGCCCGCTGGTGCAGCTGCAAGCCAAGCACAACGACGGTGCGTTATCCTGCGTGGCCTGCGCCTGGTAGAGGGTGATGTTACGCTGGCTGAGGTAGGCCGTAGCAGCGCTTACGAGGTCCTGGCTGCTGCGGGCCTGCCCCCAGGGGTCGGCGCAATACGTCTGCACGTACGACACGCTGGCCGTGATGCCCAGGTTCTCCTTGTTTTTGTCGTCGCTGCAGCTGCCGAGCAGAGCCAGGCTGGTAAGGACCCAGGCTCCCAAAGACGTGATTCTCATAGTACAAGAGGTTGGCGTTCAACTGCAGGATGCCCACGGTGCTCCTTTAGGTTGCATGCTCACCTCATCGCGCGAGGTCGGTACCGATGCCCATGAGCTGCATCAGCTTGCTGGCGTTGAATTCGCGGCACAGGCCGGGCGTGAGGCGGTAGTCGAACCGAATTTCGTCGCCCACAATGTCGCTGTTGAAGCTGTAGTTGGTCAGGAATCCGGCCAGCTCCTGGGCCAGGTCGCCCAGCTCCAAGTCGTGGGTGCTGACGAGGCCGCTGGCGGGGCGCCGGTGCAGCTGCCGGATGAGGCCGCGGGCGCCGTCGTGCCGGTCGCGGGAGTTGGTGCCCTTCAGGATTTCATCGAGCAGGAAAAACACCGGCTGGCCGACTTCGGTCAGGTCGAGCAGCTGGCGCAGGCGCTTCAGCTCCGCGTAGAACGAGGACGTGCTTTCGGCCAGGTTATCCTGGGTGCGCATGGCCGTAAACAGCTGCATAGGCCCGATGCGCAACGCCTGGGCGCACACTGGGCCGCCCGCCAGAGCCAGCACGGCATTGACGCCCACGGTGCGCAGAAAGGTGGTTTTGCCCGACATGTTGGAGCCCGTTACCAGCCCGGTGCGGCCGGCGCCTTCGGTGGCAAAATCATTGGCTACGCGCCCGGCGTTGAAGATGAGCGGATGCGCCAGTTCTTCGGCCACAAAGGTAAGCGGGGCGTCGGCCAGCACCGGCACGGCCCACTTGGGCTGGGCATACTGCGTGGCAGCCAGGCTGCTCAGCGCTTCTACTTCGGCTACCACTTCCAGCCAGGGCTCCAGCTGGCCGCCGAGCTGCCGGCGCCACCGCTCCAGCCGCCACATCCAGAAAAAATCCCACAACAGCAGGTTGTTGGCGAAGAACCCGGCCAGGGTGCTCCAGCGCAGGGAGAAGTTCTGCGCGATGCGCGCCAGCAGCGCCACGTAAGCGGAGGCCGGCAACCCGCGGGCCAGCAACTGGGCCCGCAGCTCGGCTAGCCGCGGCGTCTCGCACGGGCGCGCTTCCAGGTGGCGGAGCTGGTCGCGGTAGGCGCGCAGCACGTCGTACATATCCATGCAGCGCTCAAACACAGCGTCGCGCTCCTGCCGGAAGCGGTAGTTGAGGCCGTACATCAGCAACAGCGGCACCAGCGCCAGCCAGCCCGACCAGCCCGTGAGCCACAGCCCAATGCCGACCAAGGCCACCGGCGGCAGCACCACCAGCGCGGCCAGCACCCAGCCGCGGCCCTGATAAAAATCGGGCTCGTGCATCCAGGCCAGGAAAGGGCGTGGGTCGTCGGACTGCTTCGGGAACTGCCGGGCGCGGGCCTGCCAGTGCTGCCGCCACGCTACGTCGGGGGCCAGTTCGGCTACGGCCTGCTGCCGGGCGTGCAGGGTCGGCAGATCGGCGGGGGCCTGCAGCCAGCCGGCCAGCCTGTCTTGCCCAAGGCGCGAGGTGGAGCGGCTCACCAGCTGAAACAGCGAGTGCGCGCCGAACACGTCGAGGTCGGCGGTGTAGGGGTGCGCGGGGTCCTGGTACCGCTCGCCGGCATCCAAGCCGTTGAGCTTGCCGGCCAGGCGCTCCAGCTCTTCCTCGTTGATGAGGCGCAGCAGCTGGCGCTGCCGCAGCTGGTAGCCCACGCGGCCGTGCCAGCGCATCACCACCAGAAACACCACGTAGCAGCCCACCAGCCAAGCCAGGCCCGGCAGGTTCTGGTCGTGCCGAAACAGCCACCAGGCCCCTCCTGCCCCGGCCAGAAACACGGCCACCCGCAGCCAGCCGATGGCGCTGTGCCGGCCGGCGAAGCGCCGCTCCTCGGCGGCATAAGTGGCGAGGTTATCGGTGAAGATGTCGCGCGGCTCGACGGTGAGCGGGCGGATGGTAGTGGCAACGGGCATACAGCAAAGCTACTACCGCCGGGCCGTCGGCCGGGCCAGGCGCCGTAGCGGGCTGTCGGGGCGCAGGTAGGGCAGCAGCTCGGCGGCGCTGAATGCGGCGAAGAACTGGTGGTTGTAGTTTTTCCACTCGAAGTTCGACAGCTCCTCGAACTCGACATTGTGGTGCAGCTGCACGGTGTCGCCGCGAATGAACATGGATTCGGGCGCGAATACCTGCGCGTTCAGGCCGGCTGCCGACTCAGCGTCCACCCCGCCTTCGTCGCGGATGTAGCCCCGAATCTGCTGGTGCAGGCGCCGGTCGCCTTCGGTCAGAAACGCTTGCTGCCGCTCCGGGGCTATTTCGCCGAGGATGTCCAGTTCGAAGCCCGTGACCAGATCCACGGTTACGTCCTCGTAAGTGGTGTTGACGTTGGCCCCCACCGACTCGGAGCGGAACGTCAGGCTCAGCAGGCAGTTGTCGCGGTACCCGACTTCATAATGCAGGTCGTGGTAGCCCTGCGGATAATCGGCACCCAGGTTGTCGTGCTCTTCCTTCAGCTCGGCCAGGCTTAGTTCGGCCACTGTCTCGATGGCAAAGCGCTGCCGCAGCCGCCGCGTCACGCCCGCATCGGCGACGCGCACTACGGGCACGGCGTATTCGTCGAAGTAAGTGCGCTCGGTGAGCTGTAGCTGGCAGAGGCGGGGCTGACTACCGTCGGAGCGCCGGAGCTGCACGGGCAGTGGGGCGCGCCTGCCAGCGTCCTGCCACGTGCCGCCAAGGGTGCCATTCGCAGCCAGCTGCAGCCGGAACACGCCCGTAAGCCGGGCTTCCGCCGAGCCCGATTCGCGCAGTAGCAGCTGGCCATCAGGCTGCCGACGGCCCCGCAGCGCCAGCAGCTTGCCCTGCGAGAGATAATAGTACTGCCCGCGCCACAGCGTGTCGGCCTCTTGGCGCAGTTGCACGCGCACCGCGTACCGCCCGCCGATGGTGCCTTCATAGGTGCCACTCCATTCCGCCGGCATAACCTTGGTTTGGGGGGTGCCGGGCCGAGCAACAAGCGGTGCCGCCTCGGTAGCGGCGGGTGCGGTGGTGGTACGGTCGTTGGGGGCGTTACAGCCGGTTAGAGCAGCGGATAGCCCGACCAAGGGCACAATAAAACGCAAAAACATACGCAGCGACGGGAAATAGCGCGGCAATCTAAAGAGTTGCTGTGCTATTTCCCGTCGCTGCGTATCGGCGTTGCTTATAGGGCGGTTCTTACTCCAGCTTGGGCAGGCCCGAGGCAGCGGGGCCGTTCATCAGTTCGCCGTAGGCCGAGAAGCGGGAGCCGTGGCAGGGGCAGTCCCAGCTTTTCTCGGCGTTGTTCCAGTGCACCACGCAGTGCAGGTGCGGGCAGATGGCCGAGCACTCGTGGGTTTTGCCGGTAGGGTCACGGTACACGGCTACTTTCAGCGGGCCGCGGCCGATGACGGCACCGGTGCCGGGCTGGATTTCGTCCTCGCTCTTCACGTCGCCGCCGGTGAGCAGGTCGGTGTATTCGAAGGCCACGTTCAGGTTTTCCTTCACGTACTCCTTCAGCGAATCCGGCTTGGCCGTTACGCGGCCGGGGTCGTAGAGCTTGGCCCAGGGATTTTCGCGCTTCTGAATCAGGTCGGTCACAATCATGGCGCCCAGGGTGCTGTGCGTCATGCCGTGGCCCGAGTCGCCGGTGATGATGTACACGTTGTCGGAGTCGAGCGGATTGCGGCCGGCGTAGCCCAGGCTGTCGACGGGCTCCATCACCTGCCCCGACCAGCGGAACTCCACCTGCTGGGTGGTGGGGAAGTTCTGGCGCGACCAGTCTTCCAGGCAGCGGAACCGCTCGTCGTAGTCTTCTTCCTGCCCGGTTTTGTGGTCTTCGCCGCCCACGATGAGCAGGTCGTAGGCGTCGCCGCTGCCGGCGGGCTCGTGCACCTCCTGCAGGCGGATGTAGTGGTACGGATCGGGTGTGTCCCAGTACAGGGCCTTGGTCACCGAGCCCTTCGGAATGCGGAAGGCCAGCGCGTAGGTGCGGTAGGGGTGCTGCTTGGTGTGCATCACCACCAGGTCGTTGAAGGGCGTGTTGGTGGCCACCACGATGTGCTGGGCCTTCACTTCCTGCCCGTTTTTGGTTACCACGCGGGCGTTGTCGCCGCCGTGTACTTCGCTCACGCGGGTACGGGTGAAGATGCGCCCGCCACCGCGCACGATGGCCTCGGCCAGCCCGATGGCGTAGCGCACCGGGTGAAACTGGCCCTGGTTCGGGAAGCGCAGGCACTCACCGGTATGAAAGCCCTGCGTGCGCGAGTTCTTCAGACGCTCCACCCCCGTGAGGCCAGCGCGGTGGGCGGCCTCCAGCTCGTCGTCCAACTCTTTCGGGTCGCCGTCCTTGGGCAGAAACAGGAAGCCGTCGAGCCGCTCAAAGTCGCAGCTGATGTTCTCGGCGCTGGCAATGGTTTCGATGCGGTCGATGGCGGCACCGTGGCTTTGGGCGGCCAGGCGGGCGCCGTCCTTGCCGAAGAGGCTTTCCAGGTGGTAGTACCGGTCGTCGAGGGCGTTGCTGAGGTGCGCGGTGGTGCGGCCCGTTTCGCCCGACAGGATTTCGCCGTCTTCGAGCACCACCACGCTGCGGCCTTCGCGCGTGAGCAGGTAGGCCGTGGTGAGCCCGGCCAGCCCGGCACCCACCACCACCACGTCGGCGCTGGTGTTGTCGGTGAGCGGGGCAAAGGAAGGACGTTCAGCAGTGGCCAGCCACGAGGTTGTGTTGGCGCCGGAAGTTTGGTCAGGAGTCTGCATAGGCCGCGAGGAATTGGGTGAACGGCTTTTGCTTACGCCCGGCGGCGCGGCAGGTTCGTACGGCCGAGCTTGCCGGCCAGGGCCTTAACTCCCCTGGCCGGCTTCCGTGCCCAGCGGCAGCTCGATGACGATGGTGGTGCCGCGCCCCTGCATGGAGCGAATGGTGAGCTGCCCGCCCAGCAAACTCACGCGGTTGCGGATGCCCGTCAGGCCAATGCCGCCGCGCTTGCGGGTGGCCTCTTCCACGTCGAAGCCCACGCCGTCGTCCTCCACGCTCACGTGCAGCTGGTCGTCCTGCTGCTCCACGTATATGAAGGCCTCGCGGGCCTCGGCGTGCTTGATGACGTTGTTGAGCAACTCCTGCACGATGCGGTACACGGCCGTTTCGAGCAGACGCGCCAGGCCCGGCGGCAGCTCGCCCACGTTCAGGTGCACGTTCAGATTCTGCTTCGGGATGCGCTTGCAGAGCTCTTCCAAGGCCGTTTTCAGGCCAAAGTCCTCCAGGATGTTGGGCGTCAGCTCAAAGGAAATGGTGCGCGTGGCCTTGATGCCCTCGTTGAGCAGGCCCAGCGCGGCGGCGCGGTGCGCTTCTTCCACGGGCTGGTTGTAGAGGTGCAGCTTGGCCGCGTACAGCAGCTGGCCCACGCCGTTGTGCAGGGCCTCGGCAATGCGCTTCCGCTCGTCTTCCTGGGTGTGCATGATGGCGCTGAGCACCTCCTTCTCCCGCTGCAGCCGCAGCTTGGTGGCCTCTTCCATCAGGCGGTTGCGCTCGGTCACGTCGCGGATGACGCCGAGTACCCCGGCCACGGCCCCGGCCGCGTCGCGCAGGGGCACGAAGGCCGCGTCGAAGAAGCCCTCGCGCCGGCTGAAGGGAATGTTGTAGTAGGTCTGGGCCTCGCCGTCGAGCGTGCGCCGCAGAATGTCGCGGTAGCGCTGCTTATCGGCCACCGCCACCGCCTCGAAGATGTTGTGCCCGAGCACGGCGGCGCGCGCCACGTGCAGGTACTGCTCCATCAGGTAGTTCCACTCCGTCACGCGCAGATCGGTATCAAACACCATGATGCCCTCCTGGATGTTGGACACCAGCCCGTGTAGGAAGGCCGCGTCGGCGGCCAGCTTGGCGTTGGCCTGGTGCGTGTCGGTCACGTCGATGCCGAAGAGCACGCCCGTTTCCCGCTCCTCGTCGAAGAAGCCGTAGTTCTGGAAGTACACCTGCTCGCCGTCGCGGCGCGGCGGCTCGCCCACAAACTGCACCTTCTCCCCCATCAGCAGCCGCTGAATGTAGTCGGTGAGCTGCGGCCAGGCCTCGAACACGTTGCGGCCGTTCAGGGCGTTGTCGGCCACGCCAAGGCGGCGCAGGCCCGCGCCCACCACTTCCTGCAGGGTGCCGTCGGTGCCGATGCGCGAGAGTACCACGGGCATGGTGCTCAGGATGTGCTCGAGCAGGCGGTTTTTGTAGCCCAGCTCTTCCTGAGCCATGCGGCGCTCGGTCACGTCGCGGATGAGGCCGGCCAGGCGCTGGGGCTGGCCGGCGTCGTCGTACTGCACCTGCCCGCTGGCGGCCACGTAGCGCGTGGTGCCATCGGCCCACTGAATGCGGTGCTCCAGCTCGAAGGGCACGGCCTGGCGGATGGAGTGCGTGAGGGCCTCGGTGACGGCCGCCGCATCGGCCGGGTACAGCGCGTCGCGGATGGAATTGAAGCTCTGGCGACGGTCTTCGTAGGAGCGGCCGAAGATGGCCTGGGTGCGCTCGTCCCAAAACAGCTCATCGTTCTCGAAGCTCCACTCGAACACGCCGGTGGCGGTGGACTCCAGCGCCAGCCGCAGGCGCTCCTCGCTTTCGCGCAGGCGCTGCTCGGCCAAGATGCTTTCGGTCACGTCGCGGGCCACGCCGGCCACGCGGCTGGGGCGGTTCCGGTCGTCGTAGAGGCCCTGCCCGCTGATGCGCACGTGGCGCCACATGCCATCGGCAGGGCGCTGCACGCGCACGTTCAGGGAAAAGGCCAGGTGATTCTGCAGGCTGAGCCGGATTTGGGTTACCGCGCCGGGCAGGTCCTCGGGGTGCACGCGCTGGCTGAGCTCGGGGGCCGGGTAGCGCCCGGCGCCGGCCGCAAAGCCGAAGATTTCGGCCGTGCGCGCGTCGATGGTGACTTCGTGGGAGGCCGGCTCCCAGAGGCCCACGCCCATGTTGGCCGCGTTCAGGGCTGCGCGCAGCTGCTCCTCGCTCTCGCGCAGGCGCTGCTCGGCCAGGTGGCGCTCGGTCACGTCGCGCACCACGCCGCTCATGCGCACGGTGGTGCCATCCTCGCTGGCCATGAGCTGGCCGCTGGCGGCGATGTGGCGGATGGTGCCGCCGGGGTGCTGCACGCGCACTTCCACGTCGAGGGGCACGTTGCCGGTGGCGGCGTGCCACAGCGCGGTGCTGGCCAGCTCCACGTCGGGCGGATACACCACGTTCATCAGCTCGTCGAAGGTCAGCTCGCCGTTCTCCGGGGCTACGCCCAACATCTGACAGGCGCGCTTGTCCACGTAGAAGCGCTGGGTGTTGAAGTCCCAGATGCCGATGCCCATGTCGGCGGCCTCAATGGCATTTTTCAGGCGCGTTTCGCTTTCCTGCAGGCGCTGCTCGGCCAGCTTGGCGTCGGTCACGTCGTTCATCACCCCGGTGCGGCGCACGTACTGGCCGGTGACGTCGGGCAGGGGCGCGGCCACCGTTACCACGTGGCGCAGCTCGCCGTCGGGCCGCACCAGCCGGAACTCCACCTGCCGGGGCGAGGTGTCGGCTTGCTCGCTGGTGAGGGCCCCGAGCACCCGCGCCAGGTCGTCGGGGTGAATATTGGCCGCCACTTGGTCCAGCGGGATGGGGTTCTGCGTGTAGGGCCAGCCGTACATCTCGTGGATACGCTCGTCGAACAGGGCTGTGCCGTCGGACAGGTCCCACTCGCCCACGCCCAGGTGCGCGGCCTGCACGGCGTGGCGCAGGCGCTCCTCGCTCTGCTGCAGGCGCAGGCGCGAAAGGCGGCGCTCCGTCACGTCGCGCACCACGCCGGCGGCCTGGGTAAGCTGCCCGTGCTCGTCGGTAATCATCTGCCCGGCGGCCCGCACGTAGCGCACGGTGCCGTCGGCCCACAGCAGGCGAAAATCGGCGGAGAAGGGCTCCTTGGTTTCGCCGCAGCGCTGCAGGGTGCTGGTCAGCCCGTCGTAGTCGTCGGGGTGGGTGCAGGCAATGACGTCGTTGACGCTGAGCTGCACTTCCTCGGCCGGGTACCCGTAGATTTCGGCGGCGCGGGCGTCGAGGCGCACGGTCCAGCTCACAAAGTTCCACACGGCCAGGCCCATGCGGGCGGCGCTCATGGCCGAGCTGAACTGCTTCTGGCTTTCCTGCAGGCGCGTAACCATGCGCTGCTGCTCCGTCACGTCGCGCCACACGATGTGCATCAGGGGGGGCTGCTCGGCCACGGTGATGGGCGTGAGCACGGCCTCCACCCAGATGGGGCGGCCGTCGAAGTGCTCCATCTGGGCCATGCAGCGGAACGAGCCCTCGCGCAGGGCGGCGGCCGTGTTTTCGGCAAACCACTCGGCGGTGCGGCGGCCGTTGGGCTGCACCTCGGGCGTGCGTACCCAGGCCGGCTGGCCCAGCAGCTGCTCCCGGCTGGTGGCCCCGAGCAGGCGCAGGGCGGCCGCGTTGCAGTCGATGTAGGTGGTGCCCTGCATGAGCAGGGTGGCGTCGGTGCTCTGCTCGAAGATGGTGCGGAAGCGCGTTTCGCTTTCGCGCAGGCGCTGATCGAGCTGCTTCTGCTCGGTGATGTCGCGCCATACGGCGTGCATCAGCACCTCGCCCTCCACGCGCATGGGCGTGAGCACCACCTCCTGCCAGATGGCCGCGCCCGCAAAGCTCCGGCGCAGCCACTCGAAGCGGTAGGAGCCCCGGCGCTGGGCGGTGTCCTGGGCTTCGCGCATGCACTCGGCCGAGCGGGTGCCGTTGGGCTGGTACTCGGGGGTGAGCAGCAGCACCGACTCGCCCACCACCTGCTCGCGGCGGGCGGCGCCGAGCATGGCCAGGGCCGCGCGGTTGCAGTCGACAAAAACGGCGTCGCGCACGAGCACGGCTGCGTCGGCTGATTCCTCGAAGAGGGCCCGAAACTTCTGCTCGCTGGCGGCCAGCTTGCTGATGGCCTGGCGCCGGGCGGTGTCGTCGAAGAGGGCCAGGCGGCACTGATTCGCGCCCAGCTCCGCTTTCAGGCGCACGCCTTCGAGCAAAGCAAAGAAGGTGCTGCCGTCGGGGCGCTGCAGCTCCAGCTCGTGGCTCTGGGGCACATCGGAGGTGAGCACGCGCTGCAGAAAGGCGTAGAAGTGCGCCCGCTCGTCGCCGATGGGCACGAACTGGGCAAAGCGCCGGCTGAGCAGGTGGCTCCGCGGCGTGCCCAAAAACTGGCTGGCGCGCAGGTTGATCTGCACTATGGTGCCCAGCGCATCGAGGGTGCAGTAGCCGATGGGGGCAAACTCGAACAAGTCGACAAACTGCTGGTGCAGCACTTCGCGCTCGGCCTGGGTGGAGAGCAGCTCCTCGTACTGCATTTCCAGCTCGATCTGGTGCACCTGCAGGTCCTGCACCAGCCGGCGTACGTCGGCGGGCGTGAGGTTGGCCACGTCGGCCGTGACGAGGTTGCGGCGGTCCTCGGCCTTGGCGCGCAGCTCGTCCATGCGGCGGCGCAGGGCGTCTTCTTCGGCGGGAGTCTGCTCCATAGCGCGTCGGGGAAGTCGGGAAATGGGCCAGACGACGTGCGGCGGCGCGTCAGGTGGTTAAAGATACTGGATTAAAGCTGGGCAAGCCCGGACAAAAACAAGCTCCCCGGCCCTGTATACGAGGGCTCAGGCAAGTAACTGCGGCAGTAGCCTGGCAGCGTCCGGGCGGTAAGTGAGCCGGCGGCCCGGCTATTCGTCAATCCGCGTGACGCCCAGCAGCAGCTGGCCCGTGCGGGTGCCGCCGCTGACGATGTGGCGGCCGTAGAGCTGCAGGCGCCGCGGGCCCAGGCCGGGCAGGCGGGTGTGCACCGCCAGGTCGTCGAAGCCTTCGCCGGTTTCCAGGGTGTGGCGCAGGGCCTGCTGCAGCTCGGGCAGCTGCCAGGCCCCGCGGCTGAGCTGGGCCAGCGGTAGCCCCCTGGCCTGGTCGATATCGACCTGGAACACTTGGCCGAAGGCCCGGTTGAGGGCGAGTACCCGCCAGTCGCGGTCGAGCACCAGCAGCGGGTCGCGCAGGTTCTCGATGATGCTTTCGGCCAGGGCGCTGCTGGCCTGCAGCTGCTGCTCCAGGTTCTTGAGGGCGGTGATGTCGATGAAGGTGATGACGGCCCCGCTGATGTAGTTATCGAGGGTGCGGTAGGGCAGAATGCGCATGGCAAACCACTCGCCGCTGTGGGTCTGGATGTTCGTCTCGATGCTCACCAGGCGGCTGAGCACCTGGCGCACGTCGTCGACCAAGCCCTGGTAGCGCAGGTTGGAGGCGAAGTGCGTGAGGGGCCGGCCCAGGTCGGTGGGCAGCAGGCTGATGATGCGCGACACCGGCGGGGTGAAGCGCTTGATGCACATGTCGTTATCGAGGAAGATGGTGGCAATGTCGGTGGCATCGAGCAGGTTCTTCATGTCGTTGGCCGCCTGGCTTAGCTCCTCTGTCTTGCTCAGGTACTGCACGTTCAGGGTCATCAGCTCCTCGTTCAGGCTCTGCATTTCCTCCTTGTTGGTCATGGCCTCCTCGTTGGTGCTCTGCAGCTCCTCGTTGGCCGATTGCAGCTCCTCGTTGGTGCTCTTGAGCTCCTCCAGGGAGGATTCCATTTCCTCCACCGTGGTTTGCAGCCGGTTCTTGGTGTACTGCAGCTCCTTTTCCAGGGCGGCCACCACCGAGTCGCGGGTGAGGCTTTCCGGCTGCGGCCCCTGCTTGCGCTGCCGGCGCGAGGTGGGCATGTCCTCGAAAGCCACCAGCAGCAGGCCGGCCAAATCGTCGGGCGCGTCGAGGTACTTCACCGTGAGGCGCACCAGCTGAAAGCCGCCCTCCACGCGCAGCTTCACGTTGTCGACCACCACGTCCTCGTGGTGCAGGTGGGCGCGGTGCACGGCCCCGCTCAGCTCGAAGCCCATTTCCTCGCGGGCCATTTCGAACACGTTCATGCCGCCCAGGCCGGGGGCCGGCTCCAGGTAGCGCCCGGTGCGCCCGTTCACGAACAGGATTTCGCCCTTCTGATTTATCACCACCGCCGGCGGCGTGAAGGTGCGCAGCAGCATTTTCTGGATCAGGGTCACAAACTGGCTTTCCTTGCGCGGCGGGGTGGTGTGCATGGCGGGCGGGGTGCTGATGATGGGCGCCGTGGTGGCCCGGTGCGAAAGCGAAAACGAGAAGTTGGAGATGCGCGCCAGCGAGTAGGCTACGTCGTTGCGGCGCGAGATTTTCCACTTCATGTCCAGCGGCGTAAACAGCGACTGGAAGCCCGTCATGTTCTCGGAGGGGCCGAGGAACAGCAGGCCCTCGGGGTTCAGGGCGTAGTGAAACACGGGCAGCAGGTTGCGCTGCAGCTCGCTGCTGAGGTAGATGAGCAGGTTGCGGCACACCAGCAGGTCCAGCTTGATGAAGGGCGCGTCCTTGTTGATGTTGTGCAGGGCGAAGACGACCACGTCGCGCACGTCCTTGCGGATCTGGTAGCCGCCCTCCACCTTGGTGAAGAAGCGCTGCAGCCGCGCCGGGCTCACGTCGGCCTCGATGTTGGGGGGGTACACCCCGGCCCGCGCGTAGTCGATGGCGTCGCTGTTGATGTCGGTGGCAAAAATCTGCAGCTTCAGGTACTTGGCCGGCAGCTCATCGAGGCACTCCTGCAGCACCATGGCCAGGGTGTAGGCCTCCTCGCCGGTGGAGCAGCCGGGGGCCCACACCCGCACCAGCGCATCCACGGGCTTGTCGCGCAGCAGCGGCAGCAGGTAGCTTTTCAGCGCGTCGAAGGCCTCGAAGTCCCGGAAAAACTTGGTCACCCCGATGAGCAGCTCCTTGAACAGCAGCTCCACCTCGTGGGCGTTTTCCTGCAGCAGGCGCACGTACTGGGCAAAGTCGCGGATCTGGTGCGCGTTCATGCGCCGGTCGATGCGCCGGAACACGGTGTTGCGCTTGTAGAGGGAGAAGTCGTGCCCGGTCTGGGTGCGGATCAGCAGGAAGATCTTCTGCAGCGCGTTGGTGGGCTTACTGTCGCTGACGCGGCTGGCGGCATTGGGGCGCTCCTGCGGCGGCTGGCGCACGTATTCCAGCAGCTTGGCCGGCAGCTCCTCGGCCGGCAGCACGAAATCGACAAACTCGGTGGCCACGGCGGCGCGGGGCATGGCGTCGTACTCGGCCGAGAGCGGGTCCTGTGCCATGATCATCCCGAAGTTTTCCATCACCATCTTCAGGCCCACCGCCCCGTCGGAGCCCATGCCGGAGAGGATGACAGCCACGGCGCGCGCGCGCGCGTCCTTGGCCAGGCTCTGCAGAAAATAGTCGATGGGCAGGCGGTGGCCCGGGGCCTGGCCCGGCGGCAGCAGCAGCAGCTGCCCGCTGAGCAGGCTCAGGTCGCGGTCGGGCGGCAGCACGTACACCGTGTTGGGCTGCAGGCGCATCCCGTCCTCGATTTCGTACACCAGCATGTTGGTGAACTGCTGCACCACCTCGGGCAGGTGACTGCGCTGCCCGTGCATCAGGTGCACCACCACCACGAAGGCCATGTCGGAAACCGCCGGCATGTGCTGAAAAAACCGCTCCAGGGCCTCGATGGAGCCTGCCGAGCCGCACAGCGCCACGATGGGAAACCGCTCCGCCGCCTGGGGCAAGGTGACCAGCAGGGCGCCGGCGTATTCTTCGCTCAGGCTGTCGTCGTCCTGGGTGATGAGCGGCTCCGAGGCCGCGGGCCCCTGGCCGGGGCCGGGCAGGGCCGGGCCGTTGGGGTCCGGGAGTTGGTCGGGGGCTGAATCGGGAGCGGAGTGGGCCATGGCACGCAAAAAGGACCAGCCGGTAAGCAGGGCCGCGAAAAGGGGTAAGCTGAAGTAGGAGCCCGGCAGCAACCACAGGCACTCCTTCAAAGGTACTTTCTTGGCCACGAAGTTGGCGCGGGGCAGGCGGGCAGATGATTTGCGGGGCTGCAGCAGCTACTTTTCCCGGACCACGTATAGAAGAATGGCCGCCGGCTTTTGCCGCGCTCCGGCGCCCACAGTTGCTTCTTACCTCCTTCCTTCTTCCTGTGGACGTACACCCCAGCATCATCGTCATCGGCACCTCGGCCGGGGGCATGCCCGCCCTGACGCGCCTGGTGGCCCAGCTGCCCGCCGGGCTGCCCGCGGCGGTGCTCGTGGTGCAGCACCTGGCCGTCGATTCGTCGGGCGAGTTTCTGGTGGCGCGCCTGGCTCAGCACACCGCGCTCCGGTGCCACCTCGGCACGCATCACCAGCACCTGCAGCCCGGGCACCTGTACCTGGCCCCGGCCGACCGCCACATGCTCGTTAAGGGTGAGCACCTGCTCATCACCAAGGGCCCGCACGAAAACCACTACCGCCCAGCCGCCGACGCGCTGTTTCGCTCCGCGGCGGCCTCGCACGGCGGCCGCGTCATCGGCGTGGTGCTCACGGGCATGCTCCACGACGGCACGGCCGGGCTGGACTTTATCCGGCGGGCCGGCGGCACCACGGTGGTGCAGGACCCGCACGATGCCGAATTCCCGAGCATGCCCGAAAGCGCCCTGCGCAACGTCTCGGTCGATTACAAGGTCCGCCTCGACGAGATGGGGGCGCTGCTGCTGCAGCTGGTGCAACGCCAGCACGCGGCCCCGACGAACATTCCCGACGACATTATTTTGGAAGCCTCAATTGCGGAACGCGTGGTGGGAACGGTAGAAGATGTTAATCAGCTCGGGCACCAGGTGCCCATGACCTGCCCCGACTGCGGGGGCAACCTCTGGGAAATGGCGCACGGCGAGGTACACCGCTACCGCTGCCACACCGGGCACACCTTCACGGCCGCCGCCCTGCTCGACTCTACCCAGCACCAACTGGAAGAAAGCATGTGGGTGGCCCTGCGCATGCTGGAGGAGCGCAAAAACCTGCTCAACAACATGGCCTCCCGCGGCGAGGCGCCGGGCGCCAAGCTGCAGGAACAGCGCGTGGAAGAGCTGAAAACGCACATCGACCGGCTACGGCAGTTTCTGCTCAACGGCTCCATCGGTGGCCCCCGCACCCATGAGCGCAACACCACGGTGCAGGATGGCCCCACGGAACAAGGCAACGGGCTGCAGTAAGGCGCCAGTCACCGAAGCAGCCGCTATGGCGCTGGGCTACGTCTGAAAAGTCGTTTGAAACCCACTGACCGTCATGCTTCGACTGCGCTCAGCATGACGGTCAGTGGGTTTTCAGCCATGCGGGAAGAGACAAGGTCCTTTTCGGACACGGCCCGATACCAGCGCGGCCCCGGCTACTGATAGCCGGGGCCGCGCTGGTATCGGGCCGGTAAGTTCTGTGCAGCTCAGGCCAGCAGGCCGTTTTCCATGGCGTACTTGATGAGCGCGGCCGTGTTTTTGGCCTGGGTTTTCTCGATGATGTTCTGCCGGTGCGTCTCGATGGTACGCTTGCTGGTGAAGAGCTTGTCGGCAATTTCGGCGTTGGTGAGGCCCTCGGCAATGAGCTTGAGCACCTCGGTTTCGCGGTTGGAGAGGTCGGAGGGCCGCTTGGCGCCCGGCGGCGGGCTCACCGGGCCCTGCACCAGCTTATTCAGCATACCGATGCCGACTTCGGTGCACAGGAAGGCCTTGCCGCCCGCCACCATCCGAATGGCGTGCACGATTTCCTCCTTGCTGGCATTCTTGAGCACGTAGCCCAGCGCACCGGCTTCCAGCACCTGGTGCACGTATTTCTCGTGGTCGAGCATGCTCAGGATGAGGATACGCACGTCGGGGAACTGGGCGCGCAGCAGCGGAATGGCCTCGAACCCGGACATTTCGGGCATGTTCAGGTCCATCAGCACCACGTCGGCCGGCGTATCGGGGAGCGTATCCAGCAGCTCGCGGCCGTTGCGCGCCTGGCCCACCACCTGAAAATCAGGTATGTCGGCTAGCAGGGCCTGAATACCATCGCGGATGATGGTGTGGTCGTCAACGAGCATCAGGCGAATCATAGGCACAGGTAGTTAAGAGTCAGCGAACGGCTATGCGGGTTCAACATTAACGCCAAACATTGGCGAATGGCCTGCCTGCGGCGAAGATTCAGCAGTTGCACGGAACATGGTTTGTCAAATTACGGACCAGTCAGTATTTATACCTAGCCGGTAAAATAGGGGTTTACCCGGGGCGCGGGTTCAGATAAGCTCGGTAATTTTGATGTACCCCGTTGCACAAAACTCAGCCAACAAAGTGTAAATTGGCCGTTATCAGCTTTTTGTGCTGCGCGAGTATTTCCTGCCCCTCTCTCCACTACCACTGAAAACATGCTTAACAACCCCTCCTCACCCCAGGTAACTGGCGCCGTGCACTTCGATGTCAACGTCGCCGACCCCGTGCAGCTGGCCCGCCGCCTTACCCGCACCGCCCCCGCTCACCAGCCGCCCGTGCTGCTCATCGACTGCCGCGACGTGGCCTGCCTGCGCACCCGCGGCGTGGGCCACTTTGTGGCGCTGCTGCTGCTCATCCAGCGCACGGGCGCCCGCCTGCTGCTCCAAAATGTGGGCACGCCGCTGGCCCAACTGCTGCGCCTGCTCCGCCTCGACGACGCCTTCGGCGTGGGCCGCGCCGCCCGCGTATCCGCCTAAGCTCGGCGCCTCCCTATTTGTACGTACTCTCCCGAACCTAAACAGGCGAGGCTCATCCGTACAAAGGCGTAAAATGACTTATTCCGACATTTTTTAGGCCGATTACCTCGGCTTTTATTCCCACCCAGCCGTTAGAGCCGGGAGGGAAACGCAGCTTCTCGTTCTCCTTTCCACAACCAACCATCTTTTTTAGCTATGGCAGCGAACAACCAAAACACGCGCGGCGGCTCATCGGCCCAACACGCACAAGCCGGCCGCATGGGCGCCGAAGCCCGCAACACCCAACAAAGCAGCAACCAGAGCCGCACGCAGAGCAACACCAGCAAGCGCGGCTTTGCTTCCATGGACCCGGAAGAGCAGCGCCGCATCGCCTCGGAAGGCGGCAAGGCCTCGCACGCCAGCGGCCGCGGCCACGAGTGGACCTCCGCCGAAGCCCGCGAAGCCGGCCGCAAGGGCGGCCAGAGCAGCAACCGCACCAAGGCTCAGCAGAAGTAACCGCCCGCTAACGGGTGTATCCAGATTGCTCCACCAGGCAACCTTACCCCTACGGTTCACTTGCTGAGCTATGAAAACAGACGGCCCCCGGAGACTACTCTCCGGGGGCCGTTTTGCTTGGGGCGCGCAGCGCCGGGCGGTTAGGAGTACATCTGCTCCAGCACCGGAATGACGTAGCGCTGCCCGCGGGCCAGCAGGTGCAGGTGCAGGTCGCGGATAGAAAACACTTCGCCGGGCTTGATTTCGTGGATGGTGTTGCCGTTGCAGTGCAGCCCGTCTACCACCACAACCAGGCCGTTGCCCACCACTTCTATGTCCTTGCCGTTGGTCACCACGATGCCCGTGTCCTCTTCCAGCCCAATGCCGATGCAGCCGGGGTTGGTGGCAATGATCTGGGCCATGCGCACGATGCGCCCGCGCTTCACAAAGTGCGTATCGATGGCCACGTCGTGCATGAACTGCAGGCCGGTGGTGATGTGGATTTCGTCTTTCTGGTAGCCGGCGTCGTTGCGGCCCTGGTAAATCATGGGCGTCGACATGGCGGCCGCTCCCGCGCTGGTCCCGCCGATAACGAAGTGGCTTTCGGTGTAGCGCTGCTTGATGCGCTTCAGAAATTCCGTGCCACCCAGAATGGCGGTGAGGCGCAGCTGGTCGCCGCCGGTAAACATCATCCCGGCCGCTTCATCGAGCAGGCGCAGGTTTTCCTCGGTGTCTACCTCGTCGCGGGAGCGGATGTCGAGCACTTCCACCCGCTTCAGGCCCAGGTCGGTGAACACCTTCACGTAGTCCTGACCCGATTCCACGGGCTCTTCCGAGGCCGTCGGAATTACCAGTACCGGCCCGTCGCCGCGCAGCTCGTCCACGAAGCGCTGTAGTATGATGTCGGAGGCAAACTCGTCGTATTCGCTTTCTTCCTGGGACTTCTTGTTAACGTCCTTTTGCTCGTGGCCGCCGATGGCAATAAGCACCCCTTTGGGCGGGGGGCAGCTGCTGGCCCCGCTGTGCGACGAGGAGCCTTTTTCTCCGTTTGACATCCTGGATTTCTTCTTGGTAGGCATACCTGATTATGGCAGATGTGTAGCGGCAGTAATTAGTACGCCCATTGGCGGGGCGCGGATGTAAGCCGCCGGCACTTCTGTTCTACGCTAAGCCCACGTATTTAGTCAGCTAATAATTTGTACTCAACGAGTTATTTACCGGCGCGAGGCAACGAAATAACGCCTGACAATTTAATCGGATATAAAAATTACGTGTTTTAACCACGCGGTATTTCCGTATTTACCACTGCCCACCGCCAGCCGCTTGCACGTTAAAGACAGCGAGTCCGATGCCCTTTCATCGAGTTGCGGCGGGGTACTACTCCTTACCTCAAGGGGCATCCGGGCTAAGCCTGCGGCCTTGTGCCAGGGCTTCCCGCCGTGGGTTGTGGGTACTCGTCATGGTACCAAACAAAAGACAGGGCCCCGGCACTATGCTGGTGGCCCTGCTTTGTTTTCTGGCGGCTACGATTCAGCAACCCGGATAATAGCTCAGCCGCTCGTAATCCTCTCGTTCAAGCTTCAGGACTTGCATACGGCCGCTGGTTAGTTCAGCCCGAGTAAAATAGCAGCGAAAAGCATCATCTACTGCTTGGCCTGCAAGGCGCGGAAACACATTACCGCCGCCGTTGGGATGCCGTTTGCCCAAGTTCTGATACGTAGAGTTGCAGACAAAATACCGCATCTTCTTGGTGCGCTCTGCGGTAAGCTTTTGGGCCTGCAGAAATTCAGCTAACCGCTTTTTTTCCTCTTCGCTCAGATGAGGATTATCGGTTACGAAGTGCTTTATCTCCGCCGGCACTGACGGATCAAATATCAAAAACTTACTGATCCGACAGAGGTAGCGCATCGAGCCGTTGCGGTTACGAGCCACGATGTAGCGAACCATCCGGTACTTGTAAGTATCACTGGCGGGAAACTCATAGACTCGGTGGTTCTGCAAGGAGTCCTCGCCGCCTTGATTACCAGGCACTGATATGACTAACTCATTTTCTTCTAATTCCAGGGTAGCTAGGCACATGTTGTAGCAGTTAAGTTGAGCCTTATGACATTCTACCGCTCCCCTACCCAGGCCACGCACTTCAGCTCGATGGCAATGGGCGTGGGCAGGCAGTTGATTTCGACGGTGGTGCGGCAGGGCTGGTTGGTGGCGAAATACTGGGCGTACAGGCGGTTGTAGGTGGCGAAGTCGTCCTTCATGTTGGTCAGGAACACGGTCACGTCCACCAGGTCTTCCCAGCGGGCCCCGGCCTCCTCCACGATGTAGCGCACGTTCTGAAACACGGCGTGGCACTGGCTTTCGAAGTCGTAGCGCAGGATGTTGCCGTCCTCGTCCAGCTCCACGCCGGGAATGGCTTTCTGCCCGCGCTGGCGCGGGCCCACGCCCGAGAGGAAAAGCAGGTTGCCCACGCGGCGGGCATGCGGGTAGAGGCCCACTGGCTCGGGGGCGCGCGAAGAGTTCAGGGCCGACGGATCGGTAGTGGCGGGAGAGGTCATGGGCCGAAAATAGCCGCTTTTTCCTAGCTTCGGCTGAACCAGTACGCCGCGTGGTCCGGTTGTTGAGAGCAGGCCCGCGCTTCACCTTACGCTGCTTTCTATGCTCCGCTCCGCACGCCTGGCCCTCGTAGTGGCCGCCCTCGGCCTGGCCGCCGCCCCCGCTGCCGAGGCGCAGAAAACCAAGCTGAAGTACCCCAAGCAGTCGGCACCCGACGTGTACGACGCCACCGAAAAGCCCGCCGAACCAGTGGGCGGCGCGCAAGCGTACGCCGATTACCTCGGCGACAAGCTCAACTACCCCACCGCCGCGCTGCGGGCCGGCGTGCAAGGCACCGTGGAAATTACCATGGTGGTAGAAAAAACCGGCGCTACCTCCAACTGGCAGGTGACCAAAAGCCTCTCGCCCGAGTGCGACGCCGAGGCCCTGCGGCTGGTAAAAGCCGGCCCGCGCTGGAAACCCGCCGAGCACAAGGGCGGCGTGGTGCGCCAGCGCGTGACCTTGCCCGTTACATTCCAGATTCCGGCCGGTAGCGAAGGCGCCAGCGCCGCCACCCAGCCCGGGGCCGCCCCGGCCGCCGACGCCGGCCCCCAAACCGTGTCGCCCGATGAGCCGGCCCGCCCCGTCGGCGGCACCGATGCGTGGTTTGAGTGGGTACAGAAGGAGCAGAAGTACCCGGCCCAGGCCCGGCAGCGCAAGGTGGAAGGCAAGGTGCTGATGGAGTTTTTCATCGAGAAAGACGGCTCGCTTTCCAACATCAAACCCGTTAAGCGTCTGGGCTCTGGCCTCGATGAAGAAGCCATCCGCATCGTAAAAGCCAGCCCAAAATGGGAGCCGGCAAAATATAAGGGGCAGCCTATCCGTCAGAAGATGGTACTACCCATCCTCTTTCAGCTTTAGGTAGTCCCTGCTCGCTGTATTCGCCGAAACATTTCGGGGCGCGGCGGGTACTTGTAGCACCATTCCGCCCCTATACCGCCGCGCCATGTTCAGCCCCCTGCCCGTCGTCTCGCCGCACGCCATCATTGTGCCGGCAGCCGCCGAATATACCATCTGGCCTTATCAGCACCGCTTTCAGCAGGCGGCCCAGCACATGGCGGAGGGCATTTTCGACGACCTCGACGCCGAGTTGCAGCCCCAGGTGCTGCTCATCGGCATTCCGCTGGAGGGCGGCGCGGCCGTGTGCCTGGAGCCCGACACCTGCGGCCTGCCGCCGGAGGCTTTCAACGGCGTGGTGGCGCGCGGGCAGTACCTGCGCCGCACTGAGTCGGATACCTGGCCTTCGCGCGAGGGCGACACAGCCGAAATCCGGCGGCGGCGGCACGAGTTCAAGGGCATCAAAATGGCCGTGCAGGAAGTGCTCGACGAGCTGACGCCCCGCAACGGCGCCCGGCGCTCCTTCTCGGGCTGGCCGGTGCTCATCGGCGACTTTTTCGTGGTGACGGTGCTGCAGGTGCGCCGCAAGGCCCTGCGCCACCACCCCGCCCTGAAGCCTTACCGCTACTACACCGACGGCCGCCCGCTGGCTTCCTCGCTGATCGAAGCCGCCATTGCGCGCTTCAACGAGGAATGCATCAAGGCCCTCACGGAGCCTGAGCCCGGCGCCGGCCTGCTCACCCGCCCGCGCGACACCGACGAAATCGTGCGCGGCGCCGGCAAGTTTCTGATGGACACGCCCGCCCAGGCCTTGGGCCTCGACCCGGCCGGGGCCAAGCTGTTCAACGTGCTGAACACGGTGTCATCCTTGCGCTACGAGGGTACGGCCGGCGTGGGCCAGATGGTGCTGGCCCGCCGCGGCCACCCCAACGTGCAGGAAATCTTTGCCCTCACCTGCCCCACCCCGCTCAGCGACTACCGCGCCGTGCGCAAGCTTTTGCAGATGTCGACGGCCGACGTGAGCCTGCTCTCCGACGGCGAAAACGTGTACGCCCTGGGCCGCACCGTGGGCCAGTACGACGCCAGCCGCGAGGATATGTTCATCATCAGCTTCCTGCACCACTATGTGTGGGAGCTGCGCCACGACGGACAGGTGCTGGTGCGCTCCTCGTACGGGCAGCCCAGCCTGCCGCAGTCGCGCCTGAGCCGCTCGGAGTTTCGGCGGGGCCTGCGCCACACCTTCGGGGTGAACGAACCTGAGAAAGTAGAGCGCCTCTGGGACGTGCTGCTCGAAGCCAGCCGCCAGAAGCACGGCACGCTGGTGGTCATCACCACCGAAGCCCTGGCCGAAGCCGACCGCCTGAAGCTGCAGTGCACGCTCATCGAGCCGGTGCCGCTCACGCCGCTTATCACGCGCTTGGTCACCGCCATCGATGGGGCCGTGCTCATCGACCCGGAGGCGTACTGCTATTCCATCGGCGTGATTCTGGACGGCAAGGCCTCGGGCCGGGGCTCCAGCACCCGCGGGGCCCGCTACAACTCCGCCCTGCGCTACGTGGAAAGCTCGCCCTACCCCTGCATGGCCATTGTGGTCAGTGAAGACGGTCTGGTCGACATCCTGACCAAGGACACGCTGCCAAACCGACACGAGTAAGCAGCCTCCGAAGCGGAGAGTGTGCGGCGGATTTAGACTCAGGTACTGCCCGATCCGCCGTCCGCTCACCGCAGCCTCTCTACCGCTTCGTCTGCTACTGTTCAACGAAGCGGTAGAGAGGCTGCGGCGAGGCTCAGCATGACCGACCGTTCTGGAGTTTTCAGATACGTCCTGGCAGCATTTCTGGCGCCATCCACGCACGCTCTTAGCGCCCGCTGCTACCCGGCTACCGCTCCCACCAGCGGGAACTGAAGCCCGTAGGTGCTACCTCTGTAGGCGCGCCAGGCGTGGGCAGCAGTAACGAAATGCCCGCATCCTCGGCCAACCGCTGGACCTGCTCTACCGGCTCGCGCCAGCTGTGGAAAGCCAGGTTGAACGTGCCCCAGTGCAACGGCAACATTACCCGCCCCTGCAGTGCCCGATGCGTCGCCAGAGCGTGCGCGGGGCCCATGTGAATATCCGGCCAGTTAGCGCCGTACGCCCCGATTTCCAGCATCGTCAGGTCGAAAGGGCCGTATGTGGCACCGATTTCGGCAAAAACGGCCGGCATCGGGCCGGAGTCGCCACCGAAGAACACGCGGTGCCGGGGCCCCTGCAGCACGTAAGCTGCCCACAGCGTTTCGTTGCGGTTGGTGATGCCCCGCCCGGCAAAGTGCCGCGCCGGTACCGCCGTGATGGTCATATCAGCTGCCAGCGGTACCGAATCGGTCCAGTTCAGCTCGTGAATCAGGGGCGGGGCAAACCCGGCACCGGCAAAGTACCGGCCCACGCCCAGCGGGCAGAACACCGGCACGGTAGGCTGTAGGCGAGCCAGCTGGCGCAGGGTGGCCGGGTCGAGGTGGTCGTAATGGTCGTGCGACTGCACAATGGCGTCGAGCGGCGGCAAATCGGCCAGGGCCAGCGGCACCGGAAAAAAGCGTTTGCCAAAGCCCAAGGGCATGGGCGAGGCGTACGGGGCCCACATGGGGTCGGTGAGGATGCGGCGGCCATCAAGCTCTAGCAATACCGTGGAGTGGCCCAGCCACGTCACGCGCAGGCCGCTGGGCGGGGGCGTCCGGTACGCGGCCGTATCGCCGCGAAACGGCGGCAGGGCTGGCTTGGGCACCCGCTCCTCGGGACCAGTGAGCAGCTGACGCAGCGTGGAAAAGGTGCTACCTTCCAGGCCAACGGCCGTGGGTACAGGATTGACAAACTTGAGGCCGTCGCGGCGGGCGCGCTGAAGCAGAGACATGGCAGCGGATGTGGTAAAACGCAAGTAGCCGGGCTACTCACGCGCTGACGCTCAAGCTACCGAAATACTTTGCCGCTAGGCCCGGTTTTTAGCCCGAAACGACCACGTGATGTGAAACACGGCCACCACATCGCCGCTGGCGTCGCGGCCGGTGCTGGTGGCGCGTACGGTGCGGCCCTCGCCGGTGGCCCGGCTTTCGGCAATGGCCTGCGCAATGACCTCACCGTCGGTGCACTCGAAGGCTACGCGCGTCACGGCTTTCTTGTGAAACGAGGCCTCCATACCCACAACCAGCATGGACACGGGCGCGCCGGTGCTGGTGTGCATCATGGCCAGCACGCCGGAAGCCATTTCGGCGGCCATGCTCTGGCAGGCGAAGTAGATGCTGCGGAAGGGATTCTTAGTGAGAAACTTAAACGGAACCGTAACCGTGGCCGCGCCAAACGAAAGCTGCTGCACGCGCACGCCGGCCAGACCGGCTGCCGGCAACTGGCTCAGCAGGAACACCCGCTGCTTAAGCGGATCGAGCAGACGGCGCCGGAAAGCGGCCAGCTGCGGAGTATCGGCGGGGGCGTTGGCGGCGGGTTGGGACATGGCAGTAGCGCAGGAAGGATGAGGCGGCCTAAAGTAGCGGAAATAGTCGGCATGCCGACTACCTTATTCCCGCGTTCCGCATTTTGCGTTACCTTTCGTGGAGCTGCTGTTCCTTAGTTCCTTGCCGATGTTTTCCTTGTTTCGCTCCAAATCCGCGGCGGTTGATACAGCGCTGGTAGATCAGCTGATTGCTTTCGTGCGCGGCACGGGCCTGGAGGTACGCGAAGCTCCTACCCCCGCTGATACCTTTTTGCCGGGCCTACTGATTGAGCAGGGCCAGTTGGTGGTCGACCGTCGCCGGCTGCGCTATCCTGGCGACATTCTGCACGAGGCTGGCCACCTGGCTGTGGTGCCCGCGGCCGAGCGGGCCGGTTTGGGCAGCAACATCGCGCATTACCGCACCGAGAGCGAGGCGCAAGGCGACGAAATTGCTGCGCAACTCTGGAGCTACGCCGCCATCCTGGCTATTGGCCTGCCCGCCACCGTGGTATTTCACTCCGAGGGCTACCACGGGCACAGCGAATGGCTGACGGGCTCTTACGCAAGCGGCGTGTATCCAGGCTTGCCGCTGCTGGTGTGGATGGGCCTGACGACTGCCGAGAGCTTTCCGCAAATGACGCGCTGGCTGCGGGCCTGAGGCTACTTACCGGGCTTGCGCCGGGCTGCAGGCTTCTGCGGCACCGCCGGGTACACGGTCAATTCGCGGTAGCCAAACGTGGGGTCTTCTTCGCGCCGAAACTCTACATCTTCCAACACGCCCAGCACTATTTCGGCCGTGGTGTACACCAGGTTGCCATCGAGCAGGTGGCCGCCAATGGTACGCCCGGTGGAATCGGCCACGGACAGGTGCAGGTGGCTACCGCTTTCGGCCAGCGTACCCACCAGCGACACGATTTCGAAGTGGCCGCGGTACACGGTCGGTCCTTCCTGATTGGCTAGGCGCAGCGTTAGCTGCGTGAGGCTGCCGACGCAGGTGAGCACGGCCGCGGCGCGTAAGTGCTGGGCCTGCACCACGGCGATGAGCTGCTGCCGCAGGTCCTGGCCCGGCTTCAGGCGTAGCGTGAGCGTGTGCATGCGCGAGGGCTGAACGGCGACGGAGGGCACTACAGGCGGGGTACTCATGGAAGACGATTGGGCCCGGGCGGCGCCCGCAACTAACAACGCAGCGGCCAGTAACAAAAAACGCATGGGCCAAAGATAGCCGCTGCTACCTGCTCCAAAACCAGAAAAAGCCGGTTGCAGCCGGCTTTTTCCCTTCACTCCGGTCCTCCCCATCGTTGCAGCGATGCTCGGTCCGGCAAAATCGTATGGGTAGCGTTAGCGGTTGAAGCTCACGCTGCTGTAACGGGTTTTGATGTTCACGTTGCCGGCCGGTCGGGCCTGCACCGCTCCGTATTGGCCCTGCATTTCGGTAAGCGAAGGGCTGCTTTCCTCGCTGCGCACCTTCACCAGCCGCTTATCAATCAGCAGCTTGCCGTTGGCTGAGTTCACGTCGAAGTTGAAGCCCGCGTTGTCGGGGAAATTCAGCAGGATGGTGCTGTACCCGCCGTCGAGGTTGATGCGGCGGAAGTTCGGGCCGGTGGTGCGCACCTCGAAGGCGGGGCAGTATTGCACCTTCATGTCGAGCTGCTCGGCCACTTTATCGATGCTGAAGCGCGAGTAGCCGGTGGAGCCTTGCAGGGTGTACACGGTGCCCACGTTCACGTCGCCGTACTTGCTGGCCACGGCCAGGCTCTGCACCGTACCCAGGTCGATGTCGGAACCGTTGTTGCGCAAATCCACCGTCTGGCCTTCTTCCAGGCGCAGGCGTGAATGGTTGGCCTCGATGGTGGCCTGCCGGGCATACTGCACGGCGGCGGCCCCGTTGTTGATGCGCACGCTGTTGCGCGGGCCTTCCAAGCGGCCGGTGCGCAGGCTACCGTAGCACACGCTCAGGTCGGCGGCGCCGGCCAGGTCGCCGGTCACGCTCACGTCCCCGAAGGAATTTTTCACCTTCAGCGGCGTATTGGCCGGCATCCAGATGGTGTAGTTGATTTCGTAGAGACGCTGGCGGCCCCAGCACTCCCGCGGCATCTGGCCTAGCTTGGTCTGCATCAGTACGCCGCCCTCGGGGGCCGGTTGCTCCTGCAGCAGCACCTGGATCATGTCCAGCAGTTGCTGGGCCTTGCCGTCCTCGTCGGCGCGGGCCACGATGTCCACCTCGGCTTTGATTTCACGGCGGCTCCAGGTGTTGATCTGCACGCGGCCGTAGCGCGTGTCCACCGTGAGCGGGCGGCCGTTGGCTGCTTTGAAGGAGCGGGTAATCCGGCGCGTCTTTTCCGCCGCCAGCGTACTGCTGCTTGGCTCGGGTTGGGCGGTGGTCTGCTGCCCGTCCTGCTGCTGTTGCTGGAAGCGCGGATCGGTGGTCTGGTCCCAGTAATAGTCGGCCTCGGGGCAAGGCTGCGCGTACCTACCGGCCGGCTGGGCGACGCGGCGCTGGGCCGCGGCCGGACCCACTGCAGCAGCCAGCAGCGCTGACAGCGTCAGCGCGCCGTGCATCAGGTGACGAATAGGGGAAGACATAGCGGGTGGGAAAAGCAAGGGTTACTTGTCTTCGGCGAGCGTGTAGGCGTCGTCGTGGTACTGCCGGATCTGCTCGCGGGTGCGCAGCTGCTGATTCAGAATATCCAGGCGGATTTGCAGGTTGCGGTTCATGGCATCGAGCACGGCGTCCGGATCGGGGTTCTGGTACAGCTCGGTGCGCAGCTGCCGGTAGGTGGAGTCCAGGGCTACCAGTTCCTGCTTCCAGTCGGCGGCCTTGGGCATGGTGCCGGGAACCGCGGCGGCGTCCACCTGCTTCAGTTCGTGCTGTTTTTCCACGATTTGCGAGGCGTAGTAGGCCTCCATACGGCGCACGGCCCCGGCCAGGCGGCGGGCCGCCGCGTTGCTCGATACGGGCATGGCGTCGGGCGAGCCGAGCATATCGGCTACGGCTGCGGGCTGCTGCTGCAGCGCGGTGGAGAGTTCCGTGGCGGCCACCGGCGCCGAAGCGGCGGTTTGGTCGGCACGGCGCAGGCCGTAGCCGCCGGCTACCAGCAGCAGGGCTACCGCAGCGGCCGCGGCGTAGCGCTGCCAGCCGAAAATGGAGGTGGCGGGGGCGCTGCCTTCGGGAACAATAGTAGTGGAGGCGGGTGCAACAACCGGGTTCAGCGGCAAGACGTGGGTGGGCGTCTCGTCCTCGTCGGCCGGCGCATCCAGGCGGGCTTCGATGGCGTCCCAGAGGTCGGGGCGCGGCTCGAAGGCGTCGAAGTCGGCGCGGTGGCGCTCGACAAAGGCCTCAAGTCCGGAGTTGGGTTTCATAACAGTCATGATCTTTCGCACGGGGCTTCCCGCGGCCGGAGCGCTGATTGGGTGGGGCGCTGCCAAGGGGCCGCTACTGATGAAATTCGGTAATTACAGTCCTTGCTCGTGGGCCAGCTCCAATAGCTTTTTGCGGGCCCGGCTGTACTGCGACTTGGAGGTGGATTCGGTGATGCCGAGGATGGTGGCTATTTCGCCGTGGTCGTAGCCTTCGAGCAGGTACAGGGTCAGCACGAGGCGGTAGCCGTCGGGCAGCTCCTGAATGCAGCGGCGCAGCACGTCGGCCCGCCACTGTACGTCGTCCTGCTCGCCGGGGGTTACGGCGTCTTCCGAGGCGGCGCCGTCGTGCTGCTCGGCCAGGGGCACCAGCTGCAGGCGGCGGTTGCGCAGGCAATTGATGCTCTTGTTGATGACGATGCGCTTGAGCCACGAGCCGAACGAGGAGTCGCCCTTGTAGGTGTGCAGTTCGCGGAAGGCGCTCAAGAACGACTCCTGGAGCACGTCTTCGGCCTCGGCGTAGTCGCCGGTGATGCGCAGCGAGGCGTTGAACATGGCTTTGGCGTAGCGCTTGTAAATCTCGGCCTGGGCGCGCCGGTCGCCGAGGCGGCAGCGCTCCACCAGCGGAGCATTGATATCAACGTAAGCAACGGCTTCCATAGGCGCAGCAGTTGGAGAGGTCAGCGAATCACTAACGGTGGAGGGGGGCGGATAAAGTTCAGACATCGGCGGCAGATTTTCTACTCCTCTGACCATTAGCACCTCAAAGACCCGGGCCCTTATAGCAGGGTTGCACGGCAGGCCAACACCGCAGAAGCGGCGGCTTTTTACCAACTTTAGAGCCGTTTTGCTTTTGCCCCCTGCCGCCCGGCCATGAAAGAAGTGCTCAAAGCCATTATCAAGCGTCTGCCCATCGCCTTTACCAAGAATCAGCAGTACGACGAGCAGACCCGCGCCGTGATTAAGCGCGTGTGCCGCCCCGAGTCGACGTGCATCGACATCGGCTGCCACAAGGGCGAGGTGCTGGACCTGATGCTGGCCGCGGCTCCGCAAGGGCGTCATTTCGGCTTTGAGCCCCTCCCCGACCTATACGCCGAGTTGAAGCGTCGCTACGCCGACACGGGCAAGGCCCAGATCCTGAATGTAGCGCTGAGCAACGCTACCGGCACGGCTACTTTCAACTACGTCATCAGCAACCCCGCCTACAGCGGCCTGCAGAAGCGCACCTACGACAAGCCCGACGAGCAGGACACCACCATCGAGGTGCAGACCGATTTGATGGACCGCGTCATTGCCGACACCCAGCGCGTGGATCTGATTAAAATCGACGTGGAAGGCGCCGAGCTGCAGGTACTGGAAGGCGCCGTGGAAACGCTGCGCCGCACGCGGCCAGTTGTCATCTTCGAGCACGGCCTGGGCGCCGCCGACTGCTACGGCACCCGCCCCGAGCAGGTGTACGACCTGCTGACGGAGAAGGCCGGCCTGCGCGTATCGCTGATGAAGCGCTGGCTGCGTCAGGAGGCGCCGTTTACCCGTCAGGAGTTCGTGCAGCAGTTCGAGCAGGGCAAGAACTATTATTTCATTGCCTACCCGGCCTAACTATCCTAGACATGAACCGTGTATTTCGCGCGGCTACGCTGATGGCAATGCTCCTGGGCGCAGGCCTGAGTAGCTGCAACAAAATCGACTTTGGCCCCGACGAGGGCTACACCGAGAAGGACTCGTCCAACCAAAGCACCGGCGCGGTGGATAACTCCGACTGGACCAGTGACAAAGACTGGAAGAAGGAGGAAAAAGAGCTGTTCAAGGATAGCGGCGTAGATTTGAGCCAAGGCCAGCAGGGCGGTGTGGGCACCCTTAGCTTCTACCCCAATGCCTGCGCAAGCGTCGGGGCTTTTACCATCCAGAGCGTGTCCGTTCCCCTGCCGCCGGTGTTACCGCTGCCGCCGGTGTACTCGCTGCACGGCCGCCTGGCCGTTGTTGATAAAAAGTACCAGGTCCTCTCCTCTTCAAACTTCGAGCTGCAAACCGACCGGCCCCTAATGCTCCGCCTCGACTTCAGCGACGGCAAGTTCAAATCCGGCACGCTGTACCGCATGTACTACATCCTGTACGACGACAGCAAAACGCTTTTCCTGAAAGGCCACGGCGACATCAAGATTAAGAAATAAGAAAACGCCCCGCAGCTAGTAGCCGCGGGGCGTTTTGCTTAGGCATCGGCCCGGCTTAGATATCGAATTTGATGCCTTGCGCCAGCGGCAGCGCGGTGCCGTAGTTCATGGTGTTGGTTTGCCGGCGCATGTACACTTTCCAGGCATCAGAGCCGGATTCGCGGCCGCCACCGGTTTCCTTTTCACCGCCGAAGGCCCCGCCGATTTCGGCGCCCGAGGTGCCGATGTTCACGTTGGCAATGCCGCAGTCGGAGCCGGTCTGCGAGAGGAAGGCTTCCGTCTCGCGCATGTTCAGCGAGAAGATGGCCGAGGACAGGCCCTGGCGCACGCCGTTTTGCAGCTCAATGGCATTGTCGACCGTGCCCGAGTACTTAATCAGGTACAGGATGGGCGCGAAGGTTTCTTCCTGCACGGTGTGGTAGTCATTCCGAGCCTCTACCAGGGCGGGCTGCACGTAGGTGCCCGTTTCGTAGCCCGGACCGCTGAGCACCTCACCGCCGGTGAGCAGCGTGCCGCCTTCCTGCTGCACGGCTTCCAGCGCCTTGGTGAAGCCCTGCACGGCGTCGGTGTCGATGAGCGGGCCGACGAGGTTGCCCTCCTGCAGCGGGTGACCAACCGGCAGCTTGGGGTAGGCCGAAAGCAAGCGCTGCTTCACGTCCTCGTACACATCTTCGTGCACGATGAGGCGGCGCGTGGTGGTGCAGCGCTGGCCCGCGGTGCCCACGGCCCCGAAGAGCACGGCGCGGATGGCCATGTCGAGGTCGGCGTGGGGAGTGATGATGATGGCGTTGTTGCCGCCCAGCTCCAGCAGGGCCTTGCCGAGGCGGGCCCCCACCACGGCGCCTACTTTCTTGCCCATGCGCGTGGAGCCCGTGGCCGATACCAGCGCCACGCGCTCATCGGCGGCCATCAGCCCACCGATTTCCGCGTCGCCCACGATGACGTTGAACACGCCTTCGGGCAGCTCGTTTTCGCGCAGCACGTCCTTGATGATGTGCTGCACGGCTACGGCCACCAGCGGGGTTTTCTCCGAGGGCTTCCAGATGCTCACGTCGCCGCACACGGCCGCGAGCATGGCGTTCCAGCTCCACACGGCCACGGGGAAGTTGAAGGCCGAAATGATGCCTACCAACCCCAGCGGGTGGTACTGCTCGTACATGCGGTGCGCCGGACGCTCGGAGTGCATCGTCAGGCCGTGCAACTGGCGCGAGAGGCCCACGGCAAAGTCGCAGATGTCAATCATTTCCTGCACTTCGCCCAGACCTTCCTGCAGGATTTTGCCCATTTCGTAGCTCACCAGCTTGCCCAGCGGCTCCTTGTACTCGCGCAGCTTGTTGCCGATCTGGCGCACGATTTCGCCGCGCTTGGGCGCGGGCACCAGGCGCCAGGTTTTGAAGGCCTCCTGCGCCGTGATGACTACCTGCTCGTAGTCCTGGGCCGTGGCCATGCGCACCTGAGCAATGAGCTTGCCGTCGGTAGGCGACGAGATGCGGCGTACCTGCCCGTTATCAGCGCCGCCCCACTGCAAACCGGTGCTGTAGGCCGCGTTGGTGTCCTGAATGCCCAGCTCGCGCAGCACCTCACGGATGCCGTGATGGTCGTGGTCCTGTACGTCGGTGCCGGTGGCGGTAGCTTCTTCGATGGCTAGTTTCATGGGTGGGAGTATTGGGGGATGAAAGCAAGGCACTTGCCGGATGGCAAAGCTAGCGAATTAGGTGAGTGGGCGCGTGCCGCCGCGCAGCCGGTGCCCAGGCCGTAAATACAAAACCCGCCCCGCTGGCCAAGCCAACGGAGCGGGTTTTGGGTAAGCCCAATCGGCCGAAGCCTTTTACTGGCGCACGATGCGGCGCGTGTCGGTGCCGCCCTCCGTAACGGCGCGCAGCACGTACACGCCGGCGGGCAGCTGGCGCAGATCAAGCGCCTGCCGCGTGGTGCCCGCTGCCACAGTGCGGCGCGCTACCACCTGGCCCACGGCGTTGAGCACGGTCAGCTCCACGGCTTTGTGGTAGCCGCTCAGCTCCAGCGTGAGCTGGCCATCGGGCGTGGGGTTGGGGTACACCGTCAGCGAGGAGCTGGCCAGCGGCTTGCTGGTGGCCGTCACCGTCAGCGTAACCGACGCCTGCGAGGCGCAGCCGCCAGCGCCCGTCACCACTACGGTGTAGGCGCCGGGTTGCGTGTTGCCGTTGGCCGTGTAGGTCTGGCCCGTAGCGCCGCTGATGGCCGTACCATTCAGGTACCACTGATTACCCGTAGCCGACGAGCTGGTCACGACTACCACGCCGGGCGTGGTATAGGCTACGCTCACCGTCGGCCGTACCGGTGTTGGGTTAATCGTTACCGTGGCGGTGCTCGTCACGGCGGCGCACGCGCCGCTGGCGGCCACCGTGTTGGTCACGGTGTAGGTACCAGCGGTGGAAGTGCTCAGGTTGATGGCACCCGTAGCAGCGTCAATGGTCAATCCTGTGGTCGAGGAGAAGGCACCAGCCGTGGCACCCGTAGTCAGCGCAGGCGTTACCGTGCCGGTGGTGCCCGCGCAGTAAGAGGCAGTGGCCGGGTAGCTGAAACCAGCCGTAGCCGGCGCCGTGATGGTTACGGTAAACGTGCCCGTAACGGCCGCGCACGCGCCGCTGGCCGCTACCGTATTCGTCACGGTGTAAGTGCCCGGCGTGCTCAGGCTCGGCGAGATGATGCCGGTCAGCGCGTTGATGACCAGGCCCGAAGTCGAGGAGAACATGCCGGTGCTGGCGCCCGACGCCATGACCGGTGCCACAGCGGTAATCTGCGAGGTGCAGTAGCTGGCACTGGGGTAGCTCAAGCCGGCCGTAGCGGGGGCCGTGATGGTCACCGTGGCCGTGCTGCTGCAGGTAGCACCGGCGGTGTAGGTCACGGTGTAGGTGCCGGGCGTCGAGGCGGCCAGGTTGATGGCGCCCGTGGTGGCATCCAGAGTCAGGCCCGTGGTCGAGGCGAAGGTACCGCCCGTGGTGCCCGTTACCGTGGGCGTGGGGTTGGTGCCTGATTGACAGAACGCGGCGGGCGCGTAGCTGAAGGCAGCGTTGCAGGCCACCGGCGTTACGTCCTCGCCCTTGAACATCACGTCCTTGAGCAGGGCGTAGCGGCCCGGGCTGCTGGTGCCCGCACCGAAGTACACGCGTACCGTCAGCGTTTGGCCTGCGGTCAGGGTGAGGCCGCTGGTGCCGGTGCTCAACGGGAAACGGTACACCGTGGTGGGTCCGCCGGTCTGGTTGTTCAGAATGACGGGCGCATTGAAGGCGCCGTAGTTGGCGGCCGGCAGAGAAGCCGAACCGACTTTGCCGCCCGTGGGAATGTTGGTGGAGTCAGCCGTGGTGAAGCCCGTGAGCGAGGTCACCAGCGCCATGCGGCCGTTGGAAGAGTTGTAGAAGGCGGCCGTCATCTGCAGCGTATCGAGGCGCAGCGTGCGCCCGGCCGCGGCCGTGATGGTAAACTGCTCGTAGAAGCGGCGGTCGAGGCTGGCGCCCACCGTTACCGGGGCCGCCGGCGTGGCCGCCGTCGACCAGGAGCCGGCCGCAATCGGGGCCGAGGCCTGCCCGAACTTGCTGGAGTAGCCGCGGATGGCCGCTACCGTGGAAGCATCCGATACGGCCAGACGGTGCAACAAGGTGGTGCTGGGCACTACGCCCGCCGCGCGCACGGCGGCGCTGTCCTGGGCCGACAGCTTGAAGGGCCACCACTGCAGCGGCGCCGTCACCACCTGCATGGCATTGGTCTTGGTGCCCGTCACAGTTACTGCTACGGCGGTAGCGCCAGCGCTGGTGTGGGTGATATCACCGGAGTAGGTCCCGACGGCGGCGGCATTCAGCCGCACGCTGATGGTGGTAGCGCCCAGCGTGTTGTTGGCCGGCGTCAGCACCAGCGGGGCGGCGCTGGTGTACCAGTTCGTGCCGTTGTTGGCCGATACTTCGTAGCCCGCGGGCGGCGTCACGGTCACGTTGTCGGTCAGGTTCACGCCCGACAACGTGTAGGTCTGCACGGCCGAAGCCCCCACCTGATACTGGGCAAATGCCCCCAGGCTGGCCGGAGCCGTAACGGTGGGCACGCTCGATACCTGAATAGTTTCGGTGGTGTGCGTGGTCAGGCCGTTTTTGGAGGCACGCAGGTAGTAGTAATACGCCGTGCCGGCGGCCGGCAGCGCGTCGGTGGTCTGGAAGTTGACGAGCGAGTCGGTGGCAGCCGTCGTCTCGTAGACTTTGCTGAAAGTTGTGTTATCCGAGGAGCGGAACAGCTCGTACTTGATCTGCTCCATGGCCCAGCTGATGTTCCAGCTGATGCTGCTCTGCGAAGCGCCCTTCACGGCGCGGAAGTTCGATACGGCAATGTCCGGCGTGGTCGTGGTGCAGAAGCCCGTGGCCACGGCGCAGGGGTCCCAGGTGCCGAAGAGGTTGGTGCGCGAATACGCCACCGTATCGGCCGCCGCCAGCTGCCGCGACCAGCTCACGCGCTGCGTGGTGGGCATCAGGTTGCCGCTGAAGTATTTGCTCTGGAATTCGGCGTAGGTAATCAGGCTGGTGTTGGTGCCCGCGTCCCAGGTTGTCCATCCGGCCGGCTGCAGCAGCCCCGCGCCCACCGTGCTGCTGATGAACACGGTTTTGTTGGCCGCCAGCGGCGAGGAGCCGGTGGAGTTTTGCCAGGGCCGGCCCAGGAAATACTGCGTGCCGCCGGTATTGGCCGGCAGCTTGGTTTTCTTGAACACGTAGCCGAAAGTCTGGCCTGCGGGCGTGTTGGCGGCGGTGATAAACGAGCTGCCGGTGCTGGTACGCGCCTTGGCGTACACCACGCAGTTCTCAAACAAGGCCACCGACGAGCCGAAGATGAAGTCGACGTTGCCGTCGATGTAGCAGTCCTTGAAGTAGTGGCGCGGCGTACCGTTGCCCTTGGTGTACACCGTATCCTGGTTGCCCAGGAAGCGGCAGTTCTTAAACGCTGCGCGGTCGGCATTCACCAGCACCGCCACGGCCTGCGAGCCGTCGCCGAAGGAGTTTTCGAAGGTGATGTTCAGGGCCGAAAAGTCGTCGGCGCTGATGCTGAAGCTGGCCGAGTTCTGCGTGCCCAGCGTGCCGCCGCCCTGCGCCGGCGTGCTAGCGCCGTCGTCGTAGGTCAGAATGGTGTTGGCCACGCTCTCCCCTACGAGTTGCAGGAAGGGCTTGGAGCTGGGCACGGAGATTTTCTCCTTGTAGCGGCCGTTCTTGATGAAGATGGTGTAGGTCGCGGTGCGCCCAGAAGGCGCCGCGTTGATGGCAGCCTGCACCGTGGTAAAGTTGCCGCTGCCGTCTTTGGCCACCACCGCATCGTAGGCGAAGGCGCGGCCGCCGAGCAAGCTCAGCAGCATCAGACAACAAAGGGTGAGCCAGGCTCGGGGGGTAAACAAGTGGGGCATAGAGTGGGAATGAGTAGTGGGAAAGCGGAAGCAGAGTAAAGAGGGCGGCAGTGAATTACTGCCGCCCGATGCGCGTGGTCAAGTGCGTGGCCCCGTCGGCGTAGCGCAGCAGGTAGCTGCCCGGTGCCAGCGTAGCCGTCGAGAGCTGCGTTTCCACGGTGCCGGGCGTTACGGCCACGGTGTGCACCACCTGGCCCAGGGAGTTGTACACCTGCACCAGGGCGCCGCGCTGCGCTGCCGGGTGCACCAGCGTCAGCTGATCGGAGGTTGGGTTCGGGTAAGCCTGTAGCGCGGCCACGGCGGGCGTGGCGGCGGGCGTAGCGGCCAGCACCACGGCGCTGGTCAGGCTGTTGAGGTACTCTTCCAGCGCGGTGTAGCCCGAGGACCCGCGGGTGGCGCGGTCAGCAGCGTTGTTAGGGTCCAGGCCACGAGCCGTTTCCCAGGTGTCGGGCATGCCGTCGTGGTCGGTGTCGGTGGGCGCGGGCAGTGAGTTCAGCACCGGCCAGGCGGCCTGCGAGGTGCTGTAGGGCGTGCCGTGCGCGTAGCCGCCCTGCACGTCGATGAGGCTGCCGGTGCGGTTTATCACGTCCTGCACGATGCGCTGGTCCAGCGCATCACGCGTGGGAAGCACGCAGCCGGCGCGCTGTAGCACGGCGGTGTAGGCATCCTGCGCGCTCTGGGTGTTGATAGCGGGCAGCGGGAAGGGCGCCGTCACTTTGGCTACGGCCGTGTCGGCCCGGGTGCCGCCATTCATCACCACGCCCAGCCAGTTGCGGTTGGTCACGGCAGGCGAGCTTTCCACGTAGTTGCCGGCGAGGTAAAACTTGCCGTAGGGCAGCACCGGCGAGGAATTTTGCTTGTAGGGCGTCAGCACTTCGGCGCGCACCGGCACCCCGCCCGACGAGCCCGTGCCCGTGTTCGGGCCGTACTTGTAGTAGTTGTTGACGATGTTGTAATTGCCGCCCTCGCCGCCGTTCACGTTGTAGCTGGCCCAGTTGTAGACGACGTTGTTGCGGAAGTCGGCGTTTTCCTGGCCGGCGGTGTTGGGCGAGAGGTTGCGGCTGCCGTCGAAGCGGGGCATGCGGCCGCGCATGTGGGCCAGCAGATTGTGATGAAACGAAGCCGTGCGCCCACCCCAGATGCCGCCGTAGGCGTGCCGCTCGTAGTCGGAGTCGCCCGTTTCGAAGTGGTAGGAGTAGTCCAGCGGCTCGCTGATGATGTTCCACTGCAGCGTGGTGCTGTCGCCGCGGTACACTGTGCACGCCTCGTCCGACGACCAGCTCATCGTGCAGTGGTCCACCATGATGTTTTTGCGGCCCAGCCCGCCGAAGGCGTCGCCGTCGCCGCTGCCGTTCACCTTGCCTTTGTCCTGGTTTTTGTCGCCCAGGCGGCAGCGGATGAAGCGAATGATGACGTTGTCGGCGCTGACGGTAACCGGGAAATCAGCCAGGCAGATACCGTCGCCGGGCGCCGTCTGGCCGGCAATGGTGGTATTGGCCCGCGTGATGCGCAGCTCGGAAGTCAAGTGAATGGTACCGGACACCCGAAACACCACCGTGCGGTACGCAGCGGCCGTGGTCAGGGCGTAACGCAGGGAGCCGGGCTGGCCGTCGTCGTTGAGGTCGGTGACTTCAAATACCGTGGTAGGCGTGGTGGCCGTGCCGCGGCCCCCGGAAGTAAACCGGCCGGCACCTTCGGCACCGGGAAACGAAATCAACTGTGCCTGGGCACCGGCGGTCAGCAACAGAAAGGATGCTGCCAGAGCGCCATGCCGGGCAACGCGAGCCAGGTAAAAAGAGGCCATAAAGGGGTAAGCAGTTGGGTGGGAATCCTTTCGGCAATGTGCTTGCCGGTCAGAGGGCTACCCCCTGCCGGCAGCGCACAATAAGCCGAACGTCCACGATGTTAGGCGGTTCCCGCTCCGCTTCTGGCTTCCTTCCTATTCTTTATTTGTGCAAACGTTGTCGGCAACGTTGCCGGAAACCATTCCCGCAGCGCCCTTTGCCAGCTTATTGAGGCTAGCAAACAGCGGCTTCGCCATCAACAAAAAAGCCCCCGCTGAACAGCGGGGGCTTTTGCTTGCGCAGAGCTAGTCCAATTAGTCGGCCTGCCCGATGGGGTAGTACGCCTTGCGGCCGTCGGGGTACACGCCTTCTACCAGCGCGCCCTGGCTTTGCTTGGCGGCCTCCAGGTAACGCTTCACGTCCTGGGGCTTGCTCACCTTGTTCTTGTCGATGCGGGTGATGATGAACCCGTCGCCGATGCCGGTTTCGCGGAAGTTGGAGCTGCGCACGTCGCTGATTTTGGCGCCGCCGTCGAGGTCCAGCTTGTTCATTTCCTGCCGGCTCAGCGGCGCAAACTTGGCGCCTTCGTACTCGATGGCCGCGGCCGTTTCCTCGCGCACAATATCGGTAGTACCCGAGGCGTTACGCAGCGTAGCGCTGGCCGTGCGGCGGTCGTCGCCGCGCAGGTAGCTCACCTTAATCTTGTCGCCGGGGCGGAAGCGGGCCACCTGCTCCTGCAGCTGCGAGGAGGTGTTCACCTTCACCCCGTTGATTTCGGTGATGATGTCGCCTTCCTTCAGGCCGGCTTCGGCGGCGGCGCTGGTTTTGCCCATGCCCACCACGTACACGCCATCCAGCGTCTTGAGCTTCTTCTCCGAGGCCAGTGTGGCGTCCACTTCGCGGATGTTCACGCCCAGCAGGGCGCGCTGCACTACTTTATACTTCAGCAGGTCGTCGATTACCTTGCTCACGATGGAGGAGGGCACCGCAAACGAGTAGCCTTCAAACGAGCCCGTGTGCGAAGCAATGGCCGAGTTGATGCCGATCAGGTCCCCGTTCAGGTTCACCAGGGCACCGCCCGAGTTGCCGGGGTTCACCACCGCGTCGGTCTGCAGAAACGACTCAATACCCATGCGGTCCTCGCGGGCCAAGATGTTGATATTACGCCCCTTGGCGGAAATGATGCCGGCCGTAACGGTCGAGTTCAGGTTGAAGGGGTTGCCCACGGCCAGTACCCACTCCCCTACTTTCACGTTGTCGGAGTTGCCGTAACGCACGTAGGGCAGGTTGTCGGCATTGACCTTCAGCAGGGCCAGGTCGGTGGTGGGGTCGGCGCCCACCAGCGTCGCGGAGTACTTGCGCTTGTCGTCGAGCACGACCTCAATCTTGTCGGCCTTGTCGATAACGTGGTTGTTGGTGACGATGTAGCCGTTGGCGGCGATAATCACCCCCGAGCCCGAGCCTACCTGCGGCCCCGACTGCTGCCGGCGCATGCCGCCATCGAAGTCGTCGCCGAAGAACTGGCGTAAGAACGGGTCCATGCGAATCTGGTCGTTCTGCGCCATTTTCGGCGCGTATTCGGTCATTACGTGCACTACGGCCGGCGTCACGGCCGATGCGGCGGCCACGAAGTTCAAGCCCTCAGGCACGTTGTAAGTAGAGTTACGCAGCGCGCTGGTGTAACGCACGTTGGGGTCGGCGGCCACGGCCTGCGGCGCATCGGTGCGCGCGGGTTCCAGCAGCTTGTACCCTCCCACGGCCACGCTCCCGCCCAGTACGGCGGAGCCAAGGAGGCCGAGCATCATTTGTTTGGCTTGCATGGGTATGATAAAGGAGAAAAGAGGTGTGAGACCGAGGTTAAAGTACGAAGTCTTTCGTGAAGGTGCAATGAACCAACGCGGGCTTTAACGCTAGATACCCACTTGGCCATATACCGTTGCATCGCACGGCTAGTATAGCAACACGCGCGCCAACAAAAAAGGCACCACATAGAGGTGCCTTTTTTGCAGTCCGGACTGACAGCTAGCGCACTTCGATCAAGCGCTTGGCCGTCTTCTCGGTGTCGAAGGGGAGCGTCAGGCGCAACACCCCGTCGGTGAGGTTGGCCTCGATGGCGTTGTGGTTAACGTTGTCGGGCAGGCGGAATTTGCGCGAGAACGTGCCGTAGCTAGACTCAGCACGGCGCACTTTCACGGCGTTTTCGCCTTCCATGACGGGGGCTTTCCGCTCGCCGCTCACGGTGAGAGTGCCTTCGTGCACATCGATGGTCAGCGCATCTTTGAGCACGCCCGGCAGCGTCAGTTGCAACTCAAAGCCGTTGGCGGTTTCGAGCACGTCGGCGGCGGGCAGGAAGCCGGTATTAGCGGCCGTGAAGCCGGGCAGGGTATCGTTAAACAACTGGTTGAACACAGCGTCGAAGGGACGTACAGCGCGGCGGGCCGGCAGGGTGTTGAACAAGGTTGCCATGATGTTATTACGTTTGGTTGGTTTCGATTTCAGAGGAGGTCCTGCATTCAGCGGGACGACTACCCTATTATCAATTTCGTACCAATCACCAGAATAAGACATAATGACACAAATCAATTAAACAACTGCTTAAATCAATTCATGCCTTCTGTCAAAAGCTCACATTAAAGCCCTACAGCAGTGTTTAAGCCACCAAATAACAACTGACAAAATAACATTAAAAGCACTACAACACTCAACAATTGCCTGTCATCATCAAGTCGTTTAGGCGAATAATGATGCTTACATAAGATCCTAATGTCCGGCTGGGCGTTGTCGCAGCATCCTATCCAGTTCCGTTGAACTGAAAGGTGCAGCGACAATGCCCAGCCGGACATTAGGATCAATTTGGGTAGCTTCTCAGCCCGCCGATTAGTGCTGCGTTGGCAACGGCAGCCATTCCGCAGGCAGTTGATTCTTAAAGAGCGTAAAGCGCAAATCCACCCCGATTACCGGCGTACGCACGTTGGTGCGGCCGCCGGACGTCACGTTGCCGTCGGCATCAAACTGGAACAGGAAAAACCGGTAGTCCGATTGGCGGGCGACGTAGGGCGTCAGGTCAAAGTGGTCGGACAGGCGTACGCCCACTTCGGCGCGCCAGATGCCCTGCTCGAGGGTGCGCTCTTCCGGAGCATCGTCGGGCGGCTGCAGCCGGATGTTGGCCGCGGCCTCGTAGGCTACGCGCGGGCGCAGCTTCAGCCGCTCCCCTACGGGAATAACGCGCTCCAGATCCAGGCGCAAGCGGGCCGTACCCAGGTTACGCTCCTCCTGAAACAGGTACTCCGCACTCAGGCGCTGCCCGAAGGTAAGCCCGAGCACCTGACTACGGTGGCGCAGCAGCAATTCGGGCCGGAAGTAGGCGCGCAGCCGGCTTATGTCGCCACCGTTCAGCTCCTCTACCACATACAGGCGGGCATTGGCGCCGCCGCTCCAGTGCTGGGACCAGAAATGCTCGTAGCCCACTTGTCCCCAATTGAGGGCAAACGACTCGGCATAATCCTGCAGGCGGTGGTCGGCGTGCAGGCTTCCCCACCAAAAGTCGCCGTCGGGACGCACGTATTCCAGCTGCGCCTCCGTGCGCAACTCTAAGCCATTGGACAGCTTGCGTTGGCCCTGAGCCGCATAGGTAGTCAGCAGCCCCAGCAGGGTACTCGTCAGCAATCCGCGGAATACTCGGTTTATCATAGGTAGCGGCTTAGATAGGCTATTTATTCGGTGCCGGTGGCCAGTTCCTGCAGTGCCAGCCAGACCATCAGGCCCGGCCCCACCGTCAGGGCGTGGGCCTCCACGTCGAAGGTAGGCGTGTGTACGGAGGAGGCGTAGCGGCCGTCGAGGGCGCGGGTACCGAGGCGGTAAAAGCAGCTCGGGGCGGCCTGGGAGAAGAAAGCAAAGTCTTCGGAGGCCATCCACTGGTCAATGTCGACCACGTTGTCGGCGCCGAGGTAATCGACCATGGCGGCGCGCACGCGGGCGGTTACGGTCGGGTCGTTGTCGAGGCAGGGGTAGCCGCGGCGGATTTCCAGCTCGCAGGTGGCGCCCATAGCAGCGGCCAGTCCTTCGCAGAGCTGGCGCAGGTGCACGTGGGCCTGCTCGCGCCACTGCTCATCCATGGTGCGGAAAGTACCCTCGATGTACACCTCGTTCGGAATGACGTTGGTAGCGCCGTTGGCAATGACTTTGCCGAAGGACAGCACCGAGGGAATCTTGGGGTTGGCGCGGCGGCTTACCAGTTGCTGGGCGGCCACAATCAGGTTGGCCGCCACCAGCACGGTGTCGATGTTCAGGTCAGGCATGGCGCCGTGGCCGCCCTTTCCGCGCACGGTGAGGTATAGCTCGTCGGCCGAGGCCATGTAGCGGCCCGAGTGGATGCCCACCTTGCCGGCCGGTAGCTGCGGAAACACGTGCTGACCCAGCACCGTCTGGGGCGCGGGATTGTCGAGCACGCCTTCCTTGATCATGATGGACGCCCCGCCGGGCACCAGCTCCTCGCCGGGCTGAAACATCAGCTTCACGGTGCCCTCGAATTCGTCGCGCAGCTGCACCAGAATGCGTGCTACGCCGAGCAGGGACGAGGTGTGCACGTCGTGGCCGCAGGCGTGCATCACGCCGGGGTTCTGTGAGCGGTACGGCACGTCGTTCTGCTCCTGAATGGGCAACGCGTCCATATCGGCGCGCAGGGCCACGGTGCGCTTGCCGGGGTTACGCCCTTCGATGAGGGCCACAAGGCCGGTAGTGGCAATGGGCTGCGGGTCGAGGCCGAGCTGGTGCAGCTCGGCCGCCACGTACTTCGCGGTTTCGAATTCCTTGAACGACAGCTCGGGGTGAGCGTGCAAGTGGTGGCGCAGGCCCACAACCTGCTCGGCTTGGGCGGCGGCCAGTTCCTGGATGCGGGAAAGCAAGTGCTGCATACGCCGCAAGGTACGACGCCCGCGGCGCACTAGATTAGTTCAGTGGCACGACGCGGCTTAGCGCCCGCCGGAAACAACAGTAGTCGAGCACACCTTTGCTGACCTTCTTCCGCCGCCTCGTCATGGGGTACCATTGCACCCCGGGAAGCCAGCCGCTTGGCTTATCTGGGCCAACGTTACGCTTTTGCCTTAGCCGGCTACATTGGTTTCAAAGCAAGCTTCTATTCAGAGGGGCTGAATAATTTCCGACCAATGAAAGTAGACAAAGTACCACCCAGTAGGATAGCTACTAAAAGCGTTACCAGATAACCAATAACCGCTGCTGAGGAATGCAGGCGCCGGTTTTCATCGGCGAAAATCCAGGTATAGATGAGAGACGAGCATATTGCCGCCGGGAAAGAGCCGACGACAAACAAGGTGATATTAGTTGAGGTAAGCTTCCACCTGGGGTGAACAACAATGACCGCCGCTCCGAGAATAGAACTCATCACAACTCCGAAAGCAAGTCCAATTAAGGCTAAAAGCATAGTGTCAAATCATAAGTAACATGTGCGCTGAGGCAAGAAAGGTCAATCCTGTTAATGAAATTACCAACTAGCATTAATTCGAAGAGCCTTTTTGAACTGATGCTGCAAATGCCTTGTGCAGGTCATACTTCGACAAGCTCAATATGACCCAAAGCTAAAAGTCCAAAACACGTAGCTTACTCAAACAGCACGCTTACGTGCGGCTTCATGGCCACCAGCATGGTGCGCCCCAGCAGATTGGGGCTGAAAGCGGCTTCGGCCTGCTCCTCGGTCAGGGCCACGCGGCTGACCAGCACGCAGTCGGCAAACTCCAGGTACTCGCCGCGCTTGTCGTTGTTGTAGCGGATGCGGCCACGCACGGCCACCGTCAGGTCCAGCAGCACGGCCTCGGTGACCGACTGCACCAGCGTCACGTCCACCACGCCCAGGTAAGGCCAGAGTGAGACGAGTAGCAGCAGGCCGTCGTGGCGCACGCGGTAGTGCGTGCCGCCGTTGTCGTCTTCCACCGGAATGGCTTCGAGGCCCTGCAGCAGGTCCAGTTCGTCCCACTGCAGCTGGCGAATCAGCGGCACGGGGCTAGAAGCGCGTTTTGTTGATGAGCACCTGCGCCGGCTGCAGCTCGGCCTTAGGCGCCAGCGGCTTGATGCGCAGCATAGCCCGCTCGGCATCCAGGCGGTTGGAGTAGTCGCCGATGAACAGGCGGTAAATCGGCTGCTTGAACACTACGTAGTCCGTTTCCTCCGGGTAGCGGCTGATGACGGAGCGGCGGATGCTCATGGCTTGGTCACGCTCCAGACCCACGTAAGCCAGGATGCGGAAGCCCGAGGTGTACTTCACGTTCTGGTTGGTGTAGGCCTGGTCGCGCAGCCGCTGGTCGATGAGGGCATTGACCGAAGCCGTGGGCGTTACGAAGGTTTTGGGGGGGGCCGCCTTGGGCGCGGGCACGGTAAACTTCGGCCGGTACTTGCTCAGGTCCTCCGCCGGTTGGCCTTTTTTGGCGGCCGCAGTGGCCGTGGCCGGCCGGGTAGTATCGGGCGCGGTGGTGCTAGCCGATGGCGCGGCCGGCCCCGAGGCGGCGCAGGCAGCTAAGGTCAGCGAGACAAACAGCACGGGCACGTTAGTAAGCAGTCGGTTCATGGGTGGAGGCGTCGTCAGCGGCAGGCGTAAGCAGGGCGAGGCCGGCGGAGGCCCCAAGGCGGTCGGCTCCGGCTTCTACCAGAGCCACGGCCTGCGCGTGGGTCCGGATACCACCGGAGGCTTTAATACGGATGTGCTCGGGCAGGTGGCTACGCATCAGCCGGATGTCCTCCACCGAAGCGCCGCGGCTGGCGAAGCCCGTTGAGGTTTTCACGAAGTCGGCACCGGCGGCCGCGCACAGGTCGCAGGCCTGCCGGATTTCGTCGGGCGTGAGCAGCGCCGTTTCGATGATGACTTTCAGGATGGCCCCAGAAGCATGGCAAAGCGCCGACAGCTGCCGGATATCCTGCTCCACCACGGTGTACTCCCCCGACTTGAAGGCGGCATTGTTCATCACCATATCCAGCTCTTCGGCGCCGTTGCGCAGCGCGTCCTCGGCTTCGGCCAGCTTGGCGGCGGAGGTAGCGTAGCCCAGCGGAAAGCCGATGACCGTGCACACCTTCACGCCGGAGCCCTGCAACGCCGCGGCGGCCACGCTCACGTAATGCGGCGGCACGCACACGCTGGCAAACTGCGCCTCGCGCGCCTCGGCGCACAGCCACTCAATCTGCGCCCGCGTAGCCTCGGGCTTCAGTAGCGTATGGTCGATGCGGGCGGCGAGGTTGTCGGTGGAAAGCATAAGGCAAAGATAAATCACGGATTTAGACGGATTTTTCGGATTCCACGGATTTTGTGGACGATTACCCGCCAACTGCCGTCGACTTCCTGTTCGGGCGGTTTATGGTTGCCGTGTTCCACCTACGTTTAAACGGCGGTAAACGAAGGAGCCGAAGCTGCAAAGCTTCGGCTCCTGAATCGTCGTCCACAAAATCCGTGGAATCCGAAAAATCCGTCTAAATCCGTGATTAGTCGATGATGACGGCGCGGTTGTTCAGTACGTCTTCTTCCACGCTCTTGAACTTCACGTCGCGCAGGATGCGGCCGTCCATGTACTGCACGCTCACCTTGTCGTTGCGGTTGGCAATTTTCTGCGAGCGAACCGGCTCCTGCCGCTCCGCGATGGTTTCGGCGTTGTCGTCCTCGGCAGCGAAGCCCGACTCCAGCTGCGAGTGCACCTGCTCCTTCTCGGCCCGCACGCGGGGCTGCGACACGCGCGGCAGCGCGGCAGCTTCCTCGAAGTGAATTTCGGGCTCCTCGCCCGCGCCCTGCACCGTGGCCGGAATGTCGGCGTGGAACAGGAAGGTCACCGTCTCCTCGTTCACCTTGCTGATCATGCGCTTGAACAGCTCGAACGATTCAAACTTGTACACCAGCAGCGGGTCCTTCTGCTCGTACACGGCGTTCTGCACCACCTGCTTCAGGTCGTCCATGCCGCGCAGGTGCTGGGTCCAGGCCTCGTCGATGAGCGACAGCACCACCACTTTTTCCATGGCGCGGATCAGCTCCTGCCCGTTCGAGGCCTGAGCGCGGCGTAGGTTGGCCACGGCCGTCACCTGCTTGCGCTGGTCGCTAAAGGGCACCGCGATGTTTTCGAACGGCGCGTTCTGCGAAATCAGGTCGTTCACGAGCGGCAGGGCCGACTCGCCGATGACCTCGTTCTTGGAGTGGTAGTAGCCCAGGGCCTCGTCGTACAGACGCTGCACCAGTAGCGGCGCCTGCTGCGCGGCAAACTCACCTGCCGTGATGTGCGTGTCGTAGCCAAAGACGCGGATGATGGCCAGCTGGAAGTCGTCGTAGTTGCCGCTGATCTTGTGACCCGCCACAATGTCCTCCGACACTTCGTAGATCATGTTCCATACGTCCAGCTCCAGACGCTCGCCGAAGAGGGCATTGCGGCGGCGACGGTACACCACCTCGCGCTGGGCATTCATCACGTCGTCGTACTCCAGCAGACGCTTGCGCATGCCGAAGTTGTTTTCCTCCACCTTCTTCTGAGCGCGTTCGATGCTTGACGTAATCATCGAGTGCTGAATCACCTCGCCTTCCTCCAGGCCCATGCGGTCCATGAGGCGGGCAATGCGGTCGGAGCCGAACAGGCGCATCAGGTTGTCTTCGAGCGAAACGAAGAACTGCGAGGTGCCCGGGTCGCCCTGGCGGCCGGCACGGCCGCGCAGCTGCCGGTCCACGCGGCGGGATTCGTGGCGCTCCGTGCCGATGATGGCCAGACCGCCCGCTTCCTTCGACGTCTCCTTCAGCTTGATGTCGGTACCACGGCCGGCCATGTTGGTGGCAATGGTCACGGTGCCGGGGTAACCGGCGTTGGCCACAATTTCAGCTTCGCGCTGGTTCTGCTTGGCGTTCAGCACCTGGTGCGGAATCTTGCGCAGCTGCAGCAGGCGGCTGATGATTTCGGAGTTTTCTACGGTGGTAGTACCCACCAGTACCGGGCGGCCGGCTTTCACCAGCTCCTGGATTTCCTCGGCCACGGCGTTGTACTTCTCGCGCGTGGTTTTGTACACTTTGTCGTGCTGGTCTTTGCGGGCGATGCCGCGGTTGGTGGGGATAACCACCACGTCCAGCTTGTAGATCTGCCAGAATTCGCCCGCTTCCGTTTCGGCCGTACCGGTCATGCCGGCCAGCTTGTGGTACATGCGGAAGTAGTTCTGCAGCGTCACCGTGGCGTAGGTCTGCGTGGCGTCTTCGATGCGCACGTTTTCCTTGGCCTCGATGGCTTGGTGCAGGCCGTCGGAGTAGCGGCGACCTTCCATCACGCGGCCGGTCTGCTCGTCTACAATCTTCACCTTGTTGTCCTCGCTCACGATGTACTGGTCGTTGAGTTCGAACAAGGTGTAGGCCTTCAGCAGCTGGTTGACGGTATGGATGCGCTCTGACTTCTCCTGAAAGTCCTGCATCAGGTGCTCCTTCTGATGGAGGCGCTCCTCGGCCGTCAGGGCCTTGTTGTTTTCGATAACGGCCAAGTCGGTGCCGATATCGGGCATGATGAAGAAGTGCGGGTCTTCGCCCTGGCCGGTAATTAGGTCGATGCCCTTTTCCGTCAGCTCAATCTGGTTGTTCTTCTCATCGATGGTGAAAAACAGCGGCGCGTCGGCCTGCGGCATCTGGCGCGAGTTGTCGGCCAGGTAGAAGTTTTCGGTCTTCTGCAGGATAGCGCGGTTGCCGGTTTCCGAGAGGAACTTGATCAGCGGCTTGCTCTTCGGCAGACCGCGGAACGCGCGGAACAGCGCGAGGCCGCCCTCCCCTTCTTTGGCGCCGTCCTTGCCTTCCTTGATCAGGCGCTTGGCGTCGAGCAGGTATTGCTGAATGAGCCGCTTCTGCTCGTTCACCAGGCGCTCGATGCGGGGCTTCAGCACGAGGAACTCGTGCACGTCGCCGCGCGGCACCGGGCCCGAAATGATGAGCGGGGTACGGGCGTCGTCGATGAGCACCGAGTCCACTTCGTCGACCATGGCGTAGTGGTGCTTGCGCTGCACCAGTTCTTCCGGGTCGCGCGCCATGTTGTCGCGCAGATAGTCGAAGCCAAATTCGTTGTTGGTGCCGTAGGTGATGTCGGCCAGGTAGGCCTGCCGGCGGGCGTCGGTGTTGGGCTGGTGCTTGTCAATGCAGTCACAACGCATGTTGTGAAACTCGAACAGCGGAGCCATCCACTCCGAGTCACGCTTGGCCAGGTAGTCGTTTACCGTTACCACGTGCACGCCCCGACGGGCCAGTGCGTTCAGGAACGCGGGCAGCGTGGCCACCAGCGTCTTGCCTTCACCCGTGGCCATTTCGGCGATTTTGCCCTGGTGCAGCACGATGCCGCCGATGAGCTGCACGTCGTAGTGCACCATCTCCCAGGTGAGTTCGGAGCCCCCAGCGACCCACTTATTCGGCCAGATGGCCTTGTCGCCTTCGAAGCGAATGTGCGGGCGGATGCGCGACAAGCTGCGGTCGTGCTCGGTGGCGGTTACCACCAGCTGGCTGTTTTCCTTGTAGCGGCGCGCCGTCTCCTTCACAATGGCGAAGGCCCGCGGCATGATTTCCATCAGAACCTCTTCCAGCTGCACGTTACGCTGCTTTTCCAGCGCGTCGATCTGGTCGAAGATCTGCTCCTTTTCCTGAATGTCGAGGTTGGGCTGGTCGTTGATACGCTGGTGCAGGCCGCCGATCTGGGCGTCTACGGCTTGCAGGCGCTCATCGATGATGGCGCGCAGCTCGTTGGACTGGCCGCGCAACTCGTCATCGGAGATGCCTGCCAGTTTGGCGTATTCGGCGTTGATGGTCGCCACGTAGGGGATGATGCCTTTCAAGTCCCGCTCCGACTTGGTGCCGAAGACTTTCGTGACGGCCTTCCCGATAAAATCGAACATGCTGTGTAGGAAAATGTACTGAATGCGCTGGGGCGCACCTCAAAAATACGTGGTTTAGGCCAAATGCCCCAGACGCGTTCCAAGATGTCCCAGAAAAGACAAACCCCGCTCCCTCAAAAAGAGTGCGGGGTTGGTCGGGAAAGAAGTATTGGCAGAGTTGCAGGCAGTTCGGCCCGGCTCAGGTGCCAAAGTTGCCGGAGCCGCCTGTCTACGAAGCTTCGCGTAGCGCTTCGCCCCTGAGCGAGCATTCCTCGGCGCCGATATCGTGCAGGTAGCGGCCTAAGCCGTCCTCCACGGTGGGCAACACGATGCCGCGGCCGCTGCTCAGGGCGCTGAAGGCCGGGCGCGGTGCCGGCCAGCGAAACTCGGCCGCCGGGCGCGGACGCACCAGCGCCGTATTGAGGCCGGCGGCTTCGGAGGCCATTTGGGCGAGTTGGGCCCAGGTGCAGGTGCCGCGGTTGGCAATGTGCCAGATGCCGCATTCCTCGTCGATGAGCAAATCCAGCGCGGTGTTCACCAAATCGGGCACGTAGGTCGGGGAAATCTGCAGGTCGGCAGCGGCTTCGAATACGCGGCCGCCGCGCATGGCCTGCAGGGCATAGTGCACGAAGTTGTATTCGTCCCAGGGACCGAAAAAGGCGCTGGTACGCACTACCAGGGCTTGCGGCAGCGTCGTCAGCACGTCGCGCTCGGCGAGGCTCTTGCTGCGGCCATACACGTTGAGTGGCCGTTTGGCGTCGTCCTCGGTGTAAGGCACCGACTGCTGCCCATCGAACACTAGGTCCGAAGAGAAAGTCAGCAGCTGGATGTCGCGGTGGGCGCAGGCTTCGGCCAGCACCTTCGGGCCGGTGGTATTCACGCGGTAGCATACGGCCGCATCGTTTTCAGCCTCGTCCACGCGCACGTAGCCGGCCGCGTTGACGATGGCCCAGGGGTTGTAGCGCTGCAGAGCCAGCTCTACGGCCACCGGATCGGCAATGTCAAGCTCCTCTCGGTTGAGGCAAACGGTGTGGAGGTTGCGGACCTCGCAGACGCGCTGAAACGCCCGGCCCAGGGTACCGTGGGCGCCGGTAATCAGCAGCGGCTGCGGCCCAGTCGCGGTTGACTGAATGGCATTCATAGCTAGGTGGGTTAGGCGGATTGGAAGTGGCGGTAGGCAAAGCGGTTGGGCCGTTGCCACCAACCAGCGCCTTCCAGGACGGGGTGATGGTAAGGAAGGTTATTGGCCAGGTGCTGCACCATTTTGAACAAGGCCGTGCGGCGGGGCTGCCCGCTGCGCACGTCGAAGACGCCCGTTTCGTAGGTACCGTCGCGGGTGAGCAGGGTATCCCAGTTGAAGGCGCCGAACAAAGCCCACACAGTTACGGCGCGCATATCGGCACCTGTTTCCTGCACGGCGTTGGCGGCATCCCAGGCCTGCTGCAGCCAGCGCATTTGTTCCTCGCGGGTGCAGGCCAGCTGTACTTCCGTAATGGCCAGCGGGATTTGGTAGCGTTGCCAGGCTTCCAGCAGCAGCGTGCGCAGGCCGGCCAGCTCCAGCGGCTCCACCCGTACGGCCTCCACGTCGGCATAACGGTCGACCTCATTGCTGCCTATGCTGTGCGAGGGGTATTGCTCTACTCGTTCGTCAAGAAACCGCTCGCTGGTCACGTAGTAGTTGATGCCCAGAATGTCGGGCGGCAACGGTACCTGCACCAATGCGCTCAGCTCTTCTGCGGTAGCCCCGTGCTCCATGAGGTAGCTATACAGCATATGCTTGGGCGTTACGCGGCCGCAGAGCAAATCGTAGCTGAGCCAGCGCCGCTGGTTTTCGAAGTCGGCTTGGTACACCAGCTGCGGCGTGCTGTAAATCTTGCCCAGGTCCTCGGTCTGCACCAGCCTGGCCTCTGGATTCACTTCCCGAATGGCCAGCATGGCTTCCTTAGTGGCCTGAACCTGATGCAATAACATGCGCACAAAGGCGTTATCACCGTGGCTGTGCGGATACCACAGGCCGTACAGGCCGCTGAAGCGGGCCGTGGTCAGCGGTTCGTTTACGGGCGTGTAGTGCGTCACCCAAGGGTAACGCTCGGCCACCATCCGCGCGAAGCGGGCCAATCCCGTCACGAAGCTGGGTTGGTCCATGGCCGTGTAGCGCGGTCCGCTGCCGTGGTGCACCAGCCCTACGATGGGGTCGATGCCCAACTCACGTAGGCGGTGCATCCGCTCATCGGTCCACGACCAGTCTGGGTTGTCCAGGGTTTCGGGCGCGACGTTTTCCCAAAGCACGGGGTAGCGCAGCTTACGCACCCCGAGCTCGGCAATTTCGTCTAAGTCCGACAGGCGCGTGCGGTGCCCGCTTAGGCGGGTCTGGTCGGAAAAATCATCTTGCACGCGTCGAATGCTGCACTCGACGCCGCCCCACATTTCCAGTTTTGCCATGCGCAATAAAAAGCCGCGGGGTGTAGCAAGCACGGCAAACTGCTACACCCCGCGGGTTAAGTGAAATTAAGCTTTCTTCTTGTCCGGGTCGCGGGGGAGCAGCTTTTCCATCAAGCTGGCCGAGCCGGTAATAGTCGGTTTTTTGGGTTGCTGAGCCTCTTCGGATTTCTCCGTAAGCTTCTTGTACAGCGTCAGCGCCTGGGCCACTACCTGGTCCATGTTGTAGTACTTGTAGGTGGCCAAGCGGCCTACGAAGTGCACGTTGGGCGTTTCGTCAGCCAGCTTCTTGTACTTGTTGTACAGTTCGGCGTTTTCCGGCTTCGGAATCGGGTAGTACGGGTCGCCCTCGGCCTTCGGAAACTCATACACGAGGCTGGTCTTGGGGTGCTGCTGCCCCGTCAGCGCCTTGAACTCCGTGATGCGGGTGTACAGGTGCTCGTTGGGGTAGTTTACCACCGGGGCTTCCAGATGCTGCTCCTTGTTCAAGGTCTCGTGCTTGAACTCCAGTGAGCGGTAAGGCAGCTTGCCGAACTTGTAGTCGAAGTACTCATCCACGGGACCGGTGAAGATCATTTCCTTGAACGGAATGACATTCACGATTTCGTGGTAATCCGTGTTGAGCATCACCTTGATGTTCGGGTGGTCGAGCATCTTCTCGAACATCTTGGTGTAGCCGTGCAGGGGCATGGCCTGGTAGGTGTCGGTGAAGTAGCGCCGGTCGCGGTTGGTGCGGGTAGGCACGCGCGAGGTCACCGACTTATCCAGCTCCGAAGGGTCGAGGCCCCACTGCTTGCGGGTGTAGTTGCGGAAGAACTTCTCGTACAGCTCGCGGCCCACTTTGCTCACCACCACGTCTTCCGACGTCTTGATGACCGGCACTTCCTCGGCTTGCGACTCGAAGAAGGCATCGACCTCGAAGGAGGTCATGTTGGTGCCGTACAGCTTGTTGATGGTGTCCAGGTTGATCGGAATCGGCACGTGCTGTCCATCCACCGAGGCCAGTACCCAGTGCTCGTAGGGGCGCCAATCGGTGAAGTTGGAGAGGTATTCGAATACCTCTTTGGAGTTCGTGTGGAAGATGTGCGGTCCGTACTTGTGCACGAGGATGCCTTCCTCGTTGTAGTGGTCGAAAGCGTTGCCAGCCATGTGGTTGCGCTTGTCGATGATCAGCACTTTTTTGTTCGAACGCGTGGCCAACCGCTCGGCTAGTACGCTGCCGGCAAAGCCGGCCCCGACGATCAGATAGTCAAACATAGCTCCGGGGGAAGGTGGTGATTTGGATGTGTGAAGTCTTGGCGGCGGCGGTAGCAGCGCGCGGAAAGTTTGGGTTAGGCCTTGGCCTTTTTAAGCTCAGCTTGCATCAGGTCGACCATGTTCTGCCAGGTTTGGTCCCAGGAAATGGTGCTCAGGTATTCGTCCACGCCGGGCAGCCAGTTGGGGTCGGCTTCGTCCTGCAGGGCTTTTTCGATGCCTTGTTCGAATGATTGGGCATCGGCGGCGATGTGCACGAGGCCCAGTTCACCGTAGGGGCGCACCACATCGCGGATGGGCGTGCTCACCACGGGGCGGCCGGCAGCCAGGTACTCGGGCGTCTTGGTCGGTGAGATGAACTTGGTGCTTTCGTTGTCGGCGAAGAGCAGCGTGGCCACATCCCAGCCTTTGAGATAAGAAGGCAGCTCCTTGTAGTCTTTGCCACCGAGGTAGTGGATGTTGGCACCCTGCGGCAGCGTGGCCGGGTCGATTTTCACAACCGGGCCGATGATGACGAACTGCCAATCGGGGCGAGCAGTGGCCAGCTGGCGCACCAGCTCGATATCGAGGCGCTCATCCACCACGCCGAAGAAGCCAACGCGTGGGTGCGGAATCGAAGCCTGGTCTGCGGGGTCCTTCATCTGCGGGTCGCGGGCCTGCCCGAAGTGGGCTTTGTCGATGCTGCTCGGGAAGGCATGTGCACTGTGGTGCTGCTTGGTCTTGGCTTCGTACAAGCTTTGGCCGCCGGTGAAAACCAGCTGCGCTTTTTTGAACAATTCCTGCTCGCGGCTGCGCAATTCCGGGTGGGCGCCCTTGAAGCTGGCCAGCTCGTCCATGCAGTCGTAGATGGTCAGCGCGGGCTTAAACTGCCGCGACTTGGCCAGGAACATGGGCGAGTAGTACCAGGCAATGAAATCTTTGATGTTTTCCTTCTCGAAGTATTCGTTCAGGATGTCAGCCTGCGTTTGGTCGGCGGCTTCTTCGGCCAGGCCTTCGGGCAGGTGTACCACCACGATTTTCAAGCGGCCTTCCTCGCGGTCCTTGATTTCGAGCCAGGGCTGCATGCTTTTGTCGCCCCAGTGCGTGCACGGTTCCTCTACATAAAACACCCGCGTGTGCTTGGCAAAACGCGAGAGCAAGTGCTGCGGGCGCTGCCACACAAAGTCCCAATGCAAGTGCGCGAAACACACCAGGTCGGGCAGCTGACCGTTCGTGGCGGCATTGTCGTTGGTGGTAGAATCGGCAACCGCTGAGGACTCAGGCGAGGTGTTGGGTGTCGCCGACGGATAAGTCGGGGCATCGAGTAGGGACATGCGAATCAGGCGTCAAAAGTTTTGGCGATAGGTGCGGTCTAAAAATGTTGGTCGGCTCGGTTACACGGCCCTTCTCAACCAAGCGCGGCATATAGGCATACGCAGCTGCTTCCAAAAAGGATACTACCCGTCGAATGTTCTCAGCGCCGGAGGCGCGAACGGCATAAAAAAGCGGGCCTATCGGCCCGCTAACACGCACTGCATTTCCACGGCATCTTCCCAGCCCACATCCGTACTAAGCCACTGATGGCGAAGCCCTACGCGACGAAAACCGACCTTCCGAAAGAGCTGCAAACTAGCCCGATTACTGGCGGCCACGGTGCAATAGATCTGATGTAAATGCAACGTACGTCGCGCATAATTCAACGTCAGGTGCAGGGCTTCGTCGGCGTAACCCTGGCGCCGCTCCCCGCGCAGCACCATAATGCCCACGGCCGCGCGACGGTGGTGCGGCTCGAAGTTGAACAAGTCTACGGTGCCCACGGCCGCGTTGTCGCTCTGCCGGCAGATGACCAAGCGCAACTGCCGCACTTCGTAAAAATCGGCGGCGGCGTGCTCCAGGTAGCGCTGCAGCGAAAACAGCGAAATCGGCGTGAGCGTGTCGCTGGCCAGGCCCCATACGCTCGCGTCGTTTTCGATCTGGTAGAGGAATTTCAGGTCCTCGACTTCGAGGGCGCGCAGGTAAATCGTGTCGCCGCGCAGCATAGCTTACAGCGCAATGTTGCCCTCGAATACGAACTCCGCCGGACCATTCAGGTACACGTCGACGAACGAGCCATCGGCCTGCAGGGCAAACGAAACGGACAAGTCGCCGCCGATGGTGCGCAGCGGCACGGGGCTCACAGCACCGCGGCGTGCGGCAGCCAGCGCTACGGCCGTCACGCCGGTGCCGCAGGAGAAAGTTTCGTCCTCCACGCCACGCTCGTAGGTGCGCACCTGCCAAGGCTGGCCGGTCTGCTGCGGCTCCTCCACGAAGTTGACGTTGGTGCCGCCCCGCTCGCGGAAATGCTCGCCGAAGCGCACGGCCCGGCCTTCGGCGTACACGTTGTGCTCAGCCAAAGTGCTAGCAGGCAAAAAGCGGACGATGTGTGGGGAGCCGGTATTAAGAAATATGCCATCGGGCATTTCCTGCTGGCCGGCCACGTCAATCATGCGCAGGCGCACCAGTCCGTCGGCATCCACGCTGGCTTCGTGGGGGCCGTCGGCAGCGAGGAAGCGGGCTTGGTTCTGAATCACGCCGAGCTGCTTGGCAAAAGCCACCGTGCAACGGCCGCCGTTCCCGCACATCGAGCCCACGTAGCCGTCGGCGTTGTAGTACACCATTTCGAAGTCGAAATCGGGTAGGGTACGCAGTAGGATAAGGCCGTCGGCCCCGATGCCGCGGCGCCGGTCGCAGAGGCGACGCACGAGGGCGTAATCGTCGGCAGGAAAGGTGCGGCTGCGGTCGTCAATCATGACGAAGTCGTTGCCGGTGCCCTGGTATTTGTAGAAACGCATGACTAAGCGAGGAAAAAGCTGTCAGACTAGTTTGCGCAGCAGCGCCACTTGCCCGGCGTGGTAGAGATAGTGCTGCGCGAGGCCGTGCAACAATACATAAATCGAAACACCCGTTCCATCGGCGCGGTTGCGCTCCGCGCCGAGAACTTCGTCGAGGTCTTTTTCGTGCAGGGCCTGCACGGCCGTCAGCAGCCGTTCGTGCGCTTTGGCGAGGTCAGTCTGAGTTTGTTGCCAGACGGCTTCGTCGGCCAGCAGCGGCACGGCGGGCCAGTCTTCGCCCTCGATGGGCACGTGGTAGCGCTGCTCCAGCCGCACGCGCCCGGTGTCTACCCAAGTACGCAGGTGCAGCACGATTTCCCAGATACTGTGCGCCGGCGGGATGGGCCGGGCAGCTGCCTGCGCGGCGGAAAGACCAATCAGCGTAGCCAGCAACGACGGACCCGACCAAGCGTCGCCGTCGAAGGCGCGTTCGAGTTGATCGAGGATGCGGGGTAGTTCAGCCATAACGGTTTGTCATTGTAAAACCACTCACTGGAAAAAAAGCAGCCCCAACAGGCCAACGAAAGCCAGCAAGACATAAGCCGAGGCCCAAGGCATCAGGGCGGCCATGCGCGGCCGCCGATACAATTCATAGAACTCCCCTACTGCGTCGCGGCGCCAATACACCAGCAGATAATTCAGCAGCAGGCCCAGCACCCCGATGCCGGCCAATACTTCCTCCTCGCCCAAGCCTCCTGCGTTGCGGCTCGTGTAGCAGTGGCGCAGTAGCAAGGGAGCCATGGCATGAAGCGTAAGCAGGCACGTGGCCGCCATAAAGGTGTTGTGCTTGTCTTTAGAAGCATCTACCCACCACCGCTCCATAAAACAGTAAATAATGGCGTTCAGCCAGACCAAAGGAGTGCGCATCTTCCTCGATGACGCTTCCTGACTTGAAGCGTACCTTTGCCGGCCCGCTCGGCGGGTACACCAAAGGTAGCGCATGTACTCTTTCCTGACCACCAGTCCCTGGCCCGACTACGAGCTGCTTGACAGCGGCAACTTCCAAAAGCTGGAGCGCTTCGGCCGCTACGTGCTCAGCCGCCCCGAGCCGCAGGCCGTGTGGGACCCGCACCTGCCCAAGAGCGAGTGGGACCGGGCGCACGCCACGTTTACCCGCGAAAAGGGCGCCAACGCCGCCACCGAAAAGGGCCAGTGGCGCCTCAAGCCGGGCATGGCCGAGCAGTGGGTTATCAGCTACGAGCGGCCCGACGGGCTGAAGCTGCGCTTCCGCCTTGGTTTGTCGTCGTTTAAGCACGTGGGCCTGTTTCCGGAGCAGGACCCGAACTGGCAATTCATCTACGAGCAGACGCAAAAGCGCCGCGCCGAAAAGCCGCGGGTGCTGAACCTGTTTGCCTACACCGGCGCGGCCACGCTGGCTGCCCGCGCTGCCGGCGCCGACGTCACCCACCTTGACTCGGTGAAGCAGGTGAACTTCTGGGCCCGCGACAACATGGAAGCCTCCGGCCTCGACGGGGTACGCTGGCTGGTGGAAGACGCCTTCAAGTACGTGCAGCGCGAAGTAAAGCGCGGCAACAAATACCAGGGCCTTATCCTCGACCCGCCCGCTTACGGCCGCGGCCCCACCGGCGAGAAGTGGCAGCTGGAAGACCAGCTCAACGAGATGCTCAAGCTGTGCCGCGAGCTGCTCGATCCGCAGGACCACTTCTACGTCATCAACCTGTACTCCATCGGCTACTCGGCGCTGATTCTGGATAACCTGATCGACACGATTTACGCGCCCTACGGCCGGCAGCGCGAAATCGGGGAAATCTACCTGCACGACAAGGGCCAGCGCAAGCTGCCGCTCGGCACATTCTGCCGGTTTGCCACGTAGGGCGTAATTCCGCCTCGACGCTCCGGCATCTTATCTTGCCCCTCGTCGGGCGGCCCGCCGCCTGCTTTCTGCTCACCTGCCACTTGTAATCCGTCACGTGTCGCTTCACCATCCTCACCACCAGCGCCTCGCCCTCATCGACATGGGCACCAACACCTTTCACCTGCTGATCGTGGAGCTGCCCGAGCGGCGCGGCGACGAGCCGCGCGTGCTGCTGCGCACCAAGGTGGGCGTGAAGCTGGGCGAAGGCGGCATCAGCCAAGGCGAAATTGTGCCGGCGGCTTTCGACCGCGCCCTGCACACGCTACAGGCGTTTCAGGAGGAAATTGAGCTGCACCAGGTGACGCAGGTGCGCGCCACGGCCACCAGCGCCATGCGCGTGGCCCGCAACGGTCCGGAGCTGGTCAAGGCCATCTTCGAGCAGACGGGCATTCAAGTGGAAGTCATTGCCGGCGCCCGCGAGGCCGAGCTGATTTGCCTGGGCATCCGCCAAGCCGTGCGTCTCGGGCAGGAGCCGCACCTACTGATGGATATCGGCGGCGGCTCGGTGGAGTTTATTATTGCCAACGCCGACACCATCTTCTGGAAGCAGAGCTTCGAAATCGGGGCGCAGCGGTTGCTGGACCAGTTTTTCCGCCACGACCCCATGCACGCCGACGACGTGCGCGCTGAGCAGGAATACCTGCGCTCAGTGCTGGTTCCGATGCTAAGCGCCGCCGAGCATTTCCGCCCCATCAGCCTTGTGGGTGCCTCGGGCTCGTTCGATACGCTCGGGGATTTGCAGGCCGCGCGCCAAGGCGAGCCGCTGACGCAACAACCACCTGCCCGCGACATTTCCCTCGACAGCTTCTACCACAGCTACGACCAGCTGCTCTCCACCACCCACGCCGAACGCGTGGCAATGCCGGGCATGACGCCCATGCGCGCCGACATGATTGTGGTGGCCTGCGTGCTCATTGATTTCGTGCTGAAGGCCTGTCGGCTGACGCACATCACCTCCTCGGCCTACGCTCTGAAGGAAGGGCTGCTGGCCGAAATGCTCGCTCAGTAACCCGGCACCTCCCTCCTGCTGCCGCTCTTTCGCTTTCCATTCTTACCCCGCGGGTTCCGCTGCGGCAGCCGTTGCCACAGCCTCCGCGCACTTAGCCGCACGTCGTTTTGACTTTCGCCTACCACCGCCTGTTTGCTTTTGCCGAAGGTGTATTTCGGGCCATGGGCTGCCCCGAAGAAGACGCCCGCCAAGCCACTGAAACCCTGCTGTCCGCCGATTTGCGCGGCGTCGATTCGCACGGCGTAGCCCGCCTGAGCGGCTACGTGCGCCTGTGGGAAGCCCAGCGCATCAATGCGGCGGCGCGCATCGGGGTGGTGCACGAGACGCCCAGCACCGCCGTCATCGACGGCGACGCGGGCCTTGGGCTGGTGGTGGCCCCGCATGCCATGCGCCTGGCCATCGAGAAGGCGCGGGTAGCGGGTACGGGTTGGATAGCCGTGCGCAACTCCAACCACTTCGGTATTGCTGGCTACCACGCCATGCTGGCCCTGCCCCACGACATGATTGGCATTGCCCTCACCAACGCCTCGCCGTTGGTAGCGCCTACTTATTCGCTGGAACGGCTGCTGGGCACCAACCCGATTTCCGTGGCCATTCCGGCCGGCGAGCAGCCGCCTTTCGTGCTGGACATGGCCACCACCACGGCCGCGCAGGGCAAGATGGAAATCCTGGAACGCAAGGGCCTACCCGCGCCCGCCGGCTGGATTCAGGATAAGGACGGCAACCCCAGCAGTAACCCTACCGAGACGCGCAACGGCGGTGCACTGGTGCCGCTGGGTGGCGAAACCGGCTCGCACAAGGGCTACGGCCTCGGTGCTACCGTCGACATTCTGTCGGCTGTGCTGTCGGGTGCCAACTACGGGCCGTGGGTACCGCCCTTCGTGGCCTTTCTGCAACCGCCCTCCGACCCAGTGGGTCAGGGCATCGGCCACTTTTTCGGCGTCATGCGCGTGGATGCTTTCCGCCCCGCCGCCGAGTTCAAGGCCCACATGGATAAGTGGATCGAAACGTTCCGCCAGGCCCGTAGCGTACCCGGCCAGCAGGTGCTCATCCCCGGCGACCCGGAGCGCCGCATGACGGAGGAGCGGCTGCTCAATGGCATTCCGCTGCTGCAGAAAGTGGTGGACGACTTGCAGACTGTGGGCGAGAAATTCGGCGTGACGCTGTAGCCGCTACTCATCGTTCAGCCAGATGCAAAAAGCCCTGCCGACTGCGTCGGCAGGGCTTTTCCCTCTTTTCACATTTATCAACGCGTAAACATCCGATTAGGCGAAATCAGACCTGTTGCACGGTCGGGTCGGCCAAAAACTCCTGCATGGCCATGTTAGCGTCCAAGTAGTGCGACTGGTAGCTCGGGTCGTTGCCATTCAGGAACAGGCAGCTGCCTTTGCCCAGCGTGTCGATGATTTGGGCGTATTGGTCCATGGGCAGGGCCGGGCAGCCGAGGCTGCGGCCCAGACGGCCAAACTGCTTGATGAAGTCTTCGCTTACGTAGTCGGCGCCGTGCATTACCACGGCCCGCTCGCGGGCGTTGTCGTTGAAGCCCAGGTCCACGCCATCCAGCTTAAGCGAACGGCCGTGCTTGCCGGTATACTCCGCGTCGGTGACGTAGAAGCCAAGGCTGCTCATGTTGGACTCGTTCTGGTTGGAGAAGGTGGTGGCTACGTTCTCGCCCGAGTTGTGCCCGTGGGCCACCAGGGTGTGAAACAGCACCTGCTTCGAAGCCAGATCCAGCACCCACAGGCGCTTTTCGGTCGAAGGCAGGGTGAAGTCAGCTACGGTCAGCAGCTGGCGCGCAGGGTCAAGCTTGCCTTCCGCACGCATGTTCAGGTAACCGGTGTAGGCTTTCTCGAACACGGCTAAATCCAGGCCCTGCTGCTCCAGCCCCAGGTCGTCGTAGAGGCGGCGCGTGCTTTGGGCAAACAGCGCAGCCTGCACGGCCTGCGAGGTCGGGAGCTTCTGAACCGTCTGGTGGCCGTGCGCCTGGGATGAGCGCACGGGACCGGCCAGCGGCGTCGCCAGGAACAGCGACGCAACGAAGGGCAGCGTCCGGCGGGCAATGCGGCGGGCGTGGGCTTTCAGGCGAAGGCGGCGGACGACGTTATTGTGCTTTTCCATTGCAAGTTCGTTTCGGCAGCTAAAGGCTTGAGGCCTTGTATTACCTGTATACGAGGCGCATCCCATATAGGCTACGACAGATATTCAACAGGCGCGGGCGCCGGATGATTCCCTCCGGAAATTAAAACCGCGCCGACAATTGACGTAGCTAAATAAATTCCACAACTTACTTACCCGGCCCGGCGTATGCCGCCCCGGTTTCGTCCTTTTTCCCTTACCCATTCCCACAACTCTACTCATGCTAAAAATCTGGCGTACCGCGTCCCGTCTGGGGGCGCTGGCCGCAGTCGGCTTGGCCCTGCTGCTGGGCCCGGCCGCCCAGGCACAATCCAAAGTCGTCCTCCAGGGCTTCTGGTGGGACTACTGGAACTCCAACTACCCCAACGGCTGGGCTAACTACCTGGCCGAGCTGGCCCCGCGCCTGAAAGCCATGGGCGTGGATGCCGTCTGGATTCCGCCGAGCATCAAAAACGGCAATCAGGGCAACGGCTACTCCCCGTTTGACCAGTACGACCTCGGCGACAAATACCAGAAGGGCTTCGTGGGCACGCGCCTCGGCACCAAAGACGAGCTGTTGCGCATGGTAGCGGTGCTGCACGCCAACGGCATCGAAGTGGTGCAGGACGTGGTACTCAACCACGTTGATGGCGCCGGCTCGGCATCCGGCGCAGGCGGCCAGGACCCCGCCGCCTGGGAGGACTACAGCACGAGCAAGTACAAAAACTTCCGATACGTATCCTATAACACTCCAGCGTCGGCGGAGGATGCCACAAACTACCTCTCCCGCTCGGGGCGCTGGCCCAAGAACTGGCAGAACTTTAACCCCAACCCCGGAAATAATTCAACTTCCGGTGACTGGAACGCGGTGTATTTCGGGCCCGATGTGAGCTACTATTCCGGCTCCTACGGCACCTCCTCCAACGCCACGTACAACCCCGCTCAGACCTCGGACTACATGCGCGCCCAGGCCCGCAACTGGCTGATCTGGTACAAGAAGCAGGTGGGTTTCGATGGCGTGCGCCTCGACGCGGTGAAGCACTTCCCGGACTTCGCCACCGAGGACTTCCTCTATAACCTGCAGAGCAACGCCGGCTGGGCTTCGGGTGGTGCCGGCATGTTTGCCGTGGGCGAATGGGTAGGCGGCGGCAGCCAGCTCGACCAGTGGTGCACCAATGTGCAGAACCGCGCCGGCACGTTCGATTTCGGCCTGCGCAACGGGCTGTACAACATCATCAGCGGCGGCGGCAACTTCGATATCGGCACCCTGCCCGGTTACCAGCAGGGCACGCGGGTGGTCAACATCAACGGCGCGTACGTGCACCGCACGGTGCCCTTCGTGAACAACCACGACACCTTCCGCCCGCAGACAAGCAGCACCGGCAACTACACCGGCTGGAACACCGGCTCGGAGCTGGCCCCGCACATCGACCCGTTCGACCCGCGCCTCTCGGCCGCCTACGCCGCGGCGCTGGCCCTCGACGGTTCGCCGCAAATCTTCTTCGAAGACCTGTTCAACGTGGGCAACACCGGGAAGCGCTTCTCGCACCGGCCCACCAGCACCGCCGACCTGCCCACGCGCTCGGACCTGGAAAACCTGATCTGGTGCCACCAGAACCTGCGCTTCAAGGACGGCGCGTACAAGGTGCGCTACCAGGCCGCCGACCACCTCGTCATCGAACGCAGCTCCAAAGCCCTTATCGGTATCAACGACAACTACTCCAGCTGGCAGAACAATATCGTCTCCTGCGACTTCGCCCCGGGCACCGTGCTGAAGGACTACTCCGGCGCCAATGGCACGACTACCGTGACGGTGAGCAGCGCGCAGACGGTGGCCATCAACACCCCGCCCTGCAACGGCACCGCTTCGGGCGGACGCCGCGGCTACTCGGTGTGGGCCCCGGTGAACATCGGCACGAACTACGTGCGCGCCGCCATGAGCACCACGCAGGAGTGGGAGCTGGCCGACGACCTCGGCGACCGGGACAGCCGCTCCCTGGGCCAAGGCGGACAGCTGCCGGCTGCTTCCACGGCTTGGCGCACGGCGGGCCGCATTTATGTGGGCGCTGGCAAGACAGTAAGCTATAATCTGTTCCCGTCCGATGGCACCCGCTCGTTGGTGGTGGCCCTGTTCAACGCGGCCGGTACGCAGGTTAGCAGCGCTTCGGGCACCGGCACGCTCACGGGCTCGTACACGCCCACGGCCGATGGCTGGATTACGCTGAAAGCCCGCCAGAACAGCACGGCCAACCCCGCGCAGAAGGCTTTCGTGAAGGCTACATATACCGCGCCGGCCACTATCAACACCGCCACCGCCGGCCGCAGCGCCACTGTTACGGCAGGCACCGAGGCCAAGCTGGCTCTCGATGCCGATCTGCAGATCTACCCGAACCCGGTTAGCGCCGACCGCATCGAAATGACCTTGGTCTCGCCGCAGGAGCAGCCCGTGACCGTGCGCCTGCACGACCTCACCGGCCGCCTCGTGCACCAGCAGGCCCTGAAGCTCTACCCCGGCTCAACGACCACGCGCCTGCAACCGGCCCAGCAGCTGCCGGCCGGCGTGTACACGGTCAGCGTGCCTGAGCTGCACCTCACGCGCAAGCTGGTGGTGAAATAACGCAAGGCCCCGCACAATCAAAAAAGCCGCTTCCGAGTATCGGAAGCGGCTTTTTTAATAATGAAGTGGCTCAGGGAGTCAGGTAGGCCGACTGATAAGCCGGATCGGGGCCGTAGATGAACAGGCAGCTCCCGGCTTTCAGGCTGCCGATGATGGCGCGGTACTGCGTAGGCGGCAGCGCCGGGCAGCCGCGGCTGTTGCCCAGCTCGCCGTGCTGCTGCAAATACGCTGCGCTGGCGTAGTCTGCCGCGTGCAGCACCACGTAGCGGTCCAGGGCGTTGCTGTTCTGGCCCTTGTCCAGCCCGTGCAGCCGCCGCGACAGGCCGTGCTTCCCCTGATACGTGTCGCCGGTGCGGTAGAAGCCCAGCGCCGTGCAGGCCGATTTCAGCCGGTTGGAGAAGCGCCGGGCGCGCAGTGCACCCGAGCCGCGCCCGTGCGTGACGTGGCTGTGCTGCAGCAGGCGGCCTTGCTTGACGTCGATAACCCACAGCCGCGGCTCCGACGACGGCAACTCCATATCGGCCACGGCCAGCACCGGCGGGCCGCTGAGCCGCCGCAGCCGGCGCAGGCGCTGAAAGCCCACGTAAGCCCGCTCTAGCACCGCCGGACGCAGGGTAGCGGCCTCGGTGCCCAGCGCAGCGTGCAGGCGCTGCACCTCGCGCCGCAGCGAGTCCGGTACGCCCGCTAGCGGCGTCAGCGGCTGCGGCTGCAACGAATCGGGCAAGCCCGGCAATAGCTTCGGCGGGACCGGCTGCGTACTAGCTACTGGGGCCGCGGTGGCCTGCGCAGGGGCCGGACCGCTGCGGCTCACTTCCGATGTAGCCGGCGGCTGGCAGCCCGGCAGCACGCCGATCAGCAGTCCGCATAACCCGAGCCCTAGTGTTGCTGTTGTGCTGCGCATACACGGCAAAGATACAGCCGCCGACCGGGCGGCGGTTTCCGTTGTACTTTTGCGCCCCCGGCGCAGCCGTCCGCCACTCGGCGGACGCCGTTCTGAGCATTTAATATGGCCAAAGTTTCGATCAACCTGTCAACCGGCGCCCTCCAGCAGGAGGAAATCATCGTCGGCATCGACCTGGGTACCACCAATAGCCTCGTCGCCTACATCCACCCCGAGTCGCGGCAGCCCATTGCCATCAACGACCAGGGCCGCGGTACCATCGTGCCCTCGGTGGTGTACTTCCCCACCGACGACTCGGCCCCGCTCGTGGGCAACGAGGCCAAGGGCTACCTCGAAACCTCCCCGGAGCGCACCATCTACTCGGTGAAGCGTCTGCTCGGCAAGAGCTACCGCGACCTGGGCACCCACGCCGGCGAGCTGGGCTACAAGGTTATCGACGACGACTCGGAAGGCCTGGTAAAAATTCGGGTAGCCGACCGCTTCTACTCCCCCATCGAGCTGTCGAGCGAAATCCTGAAGGAGCTGCGCGCCCGCGCCGAGCACGCCCTGAAGACGCCCGTCAACAAAGCCGTTATCACCGTGCCGGCTTATTTCAACGACTCGCAGCGCCAGGCTACCCGTGACGCTGGCCGCCTGGCCGGGCTGGAAGTGCTGCGCATCGTCAACGAGCCTACGGCTGCCGCACTTGCCTACGGCATCGGCCTCAATCCTGAGGAAGAGAAGACGGTGGCCGTGTACGACCTCGGTGGCGGCACCTTCGATATCAGCATTCTGAGCCTGCACCAGGGCATTTTTGAAGTGCTGAGCACCAACGGCGACACCTACCTCGGCGGTGACGACTTCGACCGCGTGGTGGTGAACCACTGGGTGCACCGCCACGAGCTGCAACACCTCGTGGCCAACGATGCCCAGCTCAAGCAGCGCCTGCGCCTGCTGGCCGAGCAGGCCAAGCGCCACCTCAGCCAAAACGAGCAGTTCGGCGCGGCCCTCAACGCCGAAACCAACCTGACGCTGACCCGCGCGGAATTCGATGAGCTGATTCGCCCGCTGGTAGCCCGCACCATCGAGAGCTGCCGCCAGGCGCTGGCCGATGCCAAACTCACGGCCGATAAACTCGATGCGGTGCTGCTGGTGGGCGGCTCCACGCGTGTGCCGCTGGTGTATGATTCCGTGTCGGCATTTTTCGGGCAGCCGGCCAACGCCTCGCTCAACCCCGATGAGGTCGTAGCCCTGGGTGCTGCCATTCAGGCCGACATCCTGGCCGGCAACCGCCGCGACATCCTGCTGCTCGATGTGACGCCGCTCACGCTGGGCATCGAAACCATGGGCGGACTGATGGACCCCATTATTCCGCGCAACTCCAAGATTCCGACCAAAGCGGGCCGGCAGTACACCACCTCCGTAGATGGGCAGGTGAACATGAAGATTTCGGTGTTTCAGGGCGAGCGGGATTTGGTGAAGGAAAACCGCAAGCTGGCCGAGTTCGACCTGCGCGGCATTCCGGCCATGCCCGCCGGCCTGCCCAAAATCGACGTCAACTTCATCCTCAACGCCGACGGCATCCTGAAAGTCGAGGCCATTGAGCTGCGCTCTGGCACCCAGCAAAGCGTGGAAATCAAGCCTCAGTACGGCCTCACCGACGACCAGGTGGAGCAGATGCTGATGGACTCGCTCACCCACGCCAAGGACGACGTGGCCGCTCGCATGGTTATCGAAGCCCGCACCGCCGCCGAGCAGATGCTTTACCAGGTGGACCGCTTCGTGCAGAACAACGGCCAGCACCTCACCGAAGAGGAAATCACCCAGACGCGCCAGAAAGCCGAGGTACTGCGCCAGACGCTCGGCTCGGGCGACAAGGACACCATCTACCGCGCCGTCGATGACCTGGAGGAGCTGACGCGCCCCTTCGCCGAGCGCGTGATGCAAATCAGCATCAAGCAGGCCATGTCAGGTAAAAAGATCATCTAGCCGCCCATTTTGGCAACTATGCGCACGGCGCCGCAGCTTCCGGTTGCGGCGCCGTGCTGCTTTACGAGGCCTGTTGGCGTCGGCTGGCTTGCGCCTGCAGTAGCGTTTGGTTGGCCGCGGCCATCTGCACGATATCAGCGACGCGGCGCGCCCGCGTGTCGGGGCGCTTGGCGCTGAGCAGCCACTGCAGCAACATCTTGCGGTTGCTAGTGCTGAAGTCCTCAAAATTGCCGCGGGCGGCTTCATTGGTTGCCAGCGCCTCAACCAGATCAGCGGGCACCTCCAGGTTTTCGGAAGCGTCGATGGCCGTCCAGCTGCCGTTTTGCTTGGCCACCTCGATGGCGTGCAGCCCAGCCGGCTGCATAAGCCCCGCGGCGCTCAGCCTTTCAATATGCTGCTTGTTGATCTTAGACCACACGCTGCGTGGCTTGCGCGGGGTGAATACCTGCTTGTAGCGGTGCTCGTCGATGGTGTTGGCCTTGGAATCAACCCAGCCGAAGCACAGCGCTTCCTGCACGGCCTCGGCCCAACTGATGCTGGGCTGCCCGCTGCTCTTTTTGTGGTACACCAACCACGCGCCCGCGGCTGTGGCGTGGTTTTCTTCCAGCCATTGCCGCCACTGCTGGCGGTCGGCGGCCGTTACGTGGGGCAGGTCAGCGAGGAGGACTTTCGGAGGCATGGCAACGGCATTGACGGATGCTAAATATAAGCCGGGCGGCCGCGGCGGCGCTACCTTAGCCGCTGATGAATGCTCACCTCGCCCACCTCTACCAGCTGGCCCAGCAGCCCAGCCGCCGCATCATCGGCCTGATGTCCGGCACATCCCTCGATGGCCTCGACGTGGCTCTGTGCCACCTCGAAGGCAGCGGGCCGGCCACGCGCCTGACGCTGGAGCAGTTTTGCACCATGCCCTACCCCGACGAGGTGCGCACGCGGGTGCGGCGCGTGTTTGCCCAGGCTGAGGTGTCGCTGGAGGAATTGACCTTGCTCAACGCCTGGTTGGGCACGCTGCACGGCCAGCTGGTGCTCGATTGCCTGCAACAGTGGGGCCTCACGGCAACCGCCGTCGACCTAGTAGCTAGTCACGGCCAAACGGTATACCACGCGCCGCAGCACCAGCACCAGCGCGCCGAATACCCGCTCAACGCCACGCTGCAAATCGGCGACGGGGACCACGTGGCCGTGCGCACCGGCATCGTCACCCTTAGCGACTTTCGCCAGAAGCACGTAGCCGCCGGCGGCGAAGGTGCCCCGCTGGCCGTGTACGGCGACTACCTGCTCTTTTCCGATCCGCAGGAAGACCGGCTGCTGCTCAATCTGGGCGGCATTGCCAACTTCACCTACCTGCCCGCCTCCCTCGATGCCAGCCAGGTTTTCAGCACCGATGTCGGCCCGGGCAACACGCTGCTCGATGCCTTCGTGCGCGAGTACTACCCCGGCCACAGCTACGACCCCGACGGCCGGTTTGCCGCCGCTGGCACGCCCAACCAGCCCCTGCTGGCTGCCCTGCTCGATCATCCTTTCTTCGCGGCTTCGCTACCCAAAACCACCGGCCCCGAGCTTTTCAGCCCCGCCTACGTGCGCGCGGCCCAGCAGCGCAGCGGCACCTTGGCGGCGTCACCGGCCGAGCTGCTGGCCACCCTCACCAAATTAAGTGCCGAAGGTATTGTCCGTGCGGCCCAGCAGGCCTTCGGCCCGACACCAGCGGCCACCGTGTACGCCAGCGGTGGCGGCATGCACAATCCGGTGCTGATGGCCGCTATCCGGCAGCGTCTGCCGGCCTGCCGCTTCAGCACCACGCAAAGCCTTGGTGTGCACCCCGATGCCAAGGAGGCAGTGCTTTTTGCCGTGCTGGCCAACGAAGCCCTGGCCGGTTCGGCCGTGGCCATCGGTGCGGGGCGCCAACGGGTGCCGGCGGTACACCTGGGGAAGATTTCTTTGCCGGCCTAAGCCTTTCAGCGCACTTTACCGGGTACCAGCCGGAACTCCAGCACCTTGGTAGCCGCCGAGTCGCGGAAAGTCACGTCCAGCTGCACCGGCGCGGCCTTGGCCGAATCGCTTTTGAAGGTGAAGGCGTAAAACCAGCGGCTATCCTCGTTTTCGCCTAGGCGCAGGCCCAGCCGGTACAGCTCAATGCCCACACCGGCTTGCTGGCCCTGCTGATAGATCGGCTGCGCGGCCGCCCGAAACTGCCGCGGCGTAGTAACGGTCTGCACTTCGGGCGCCAGCAGCGCGTAGGCTTGCGCGTATCGGCCTTGCAGAATAGCCAGTAAAAAGCTTCGGGCAATAAAGCCCTGTTTGGGCGGCGTAGCCCAGGCAGCGGTGCCCAGCAACCACAGCCCGGCCAGCAGGCCAAGCTTTCTGAAAAACGCCTTGCTCGGCGCAGCGGGAAAATACATGTGCTCGTCTAACGCACATTCCACGCCAGAGTAGCAGTTTGATGCTTGGCGCTTCAGGTTACGCTGCCGGTTTGCCCCGGCCGGCCGCCTTATTCTTCTTCTGCTGGTACCAGCAGAAACACATCCTCACCCGGGCGCTTCATCACGTACTTCTCGCGGGCAAACTTCTCCAGCATCTCGGGGCTGCTCAGCAGCTCCGCCCGGTCCTGTTTCACTTCCTCGATCTTGCCGGTATAGTATTCCTTCTGCTCCTGCAGTTCCCGGTACTTATCGAACATCTCGTACTGCTTCAGCAGGTCGTTGGCGTCGAACAGCAGCATCCATATCAGAAAAGTCAGCCCGGTGAGGAAGTAGAAGCTGCGCAAAAAGCGCGGAACGCGGTTGAACAAGTTGGCGAGCTGCATGGGCAAACGGCTGGTTACTGCAAAGTACGGGCTTTTGCCGCCTTATTGCACCAGCAGCCGCTGCCGCCCTTGTAGCTGGTCGCCGGCAAATACTTCCAGCAGGTATTGTCCGGGCGCCATGCCATCTACATTCAGCTGGCTTGCGCTGCCGACCAGCGGCTGGACTTGCCGCCGCAGCACTTCCTGGCCTAGCGTGTTGCGCAGCACCACCGTCACCGGTTTTGCCTGCAACACCTCTTCCAGTTCTATATGCAGAGGCTGGCCGCCTACCACTGGATTAGGGTAAACCTGTGCCGCAAACGGCTTCTGCGCCCCGCGCGCCGCCGTGACGCCGCCAGTAACGGTAATGGCCAGTGCCCGGCTGTTGTTGTTCTCATTCGACTCAGCAATCCGGTTCAGGTGGTCTGCCACAATCAGGATATAGTACCTGCCGGGCCGCGTGCTGGCCGGCACCGTCAGCACGGGGTTGGAGGTGATAGTGCCGGTGCTGCCCCCTGAGCTATTGCCGGCCAACGCTCCCGTGGCGGAAGTGCCCAGTACCACGTCGCCAGGAGCCAGCACGGTATCCGCCGACAGGTAATAGCCCAGTTCCACGTTGGGGCTACTGCCCACCCCGTAGTTGCTGATGAAGGTAAATGCCCCCAGGCTGCCGCCCGCCGGCAGAGCGTTAAACGAAATGGAGGGCCGCCACAACGCCAGATCCGGCAATTGAGGTGCCCCGCCTACCGCTACGGTGACAGGCGTCGTCAGTACGTTGTTTTGCTCGTTGCTTTCCCGCTCCATATCCAGCGGATCAGCCACAAATACCACGTGGTAATTGCCTGCTCGCGTCGCGGCCGGGATGGTGACGTTGATAGTCAGCGTCGCAGAAGTTGTCGAGCCGAACAAATTGGTCCCTACCGAATTCAGGTACACGTCAGTCCCATCCCAGGTATTGTCCGCCGACAGATAAGCACCGATAAAGGCAAACTGCGCGGCGGTACCCAGTGTGCGAATGGTCGCAGAGAGTTGGTAGTTGGCACCGGCGTACACGGTGCTTGGGCAAGAAATAGGCGTCGTTACTACTAGATCCGGCTGCGCCTGGGTCCGCGCCGATAGTCCCAGCCAGCTGAATAGAAGCAGCAAGAGCACTCGGCTGACTTGTGAAGTAAACAATCTATTCATGCGGTGATGGGTTTTGGAGTAGTAATAGCTTGGTAAAGTTGGGGATAAACCTCTGTAAGCACAACAAAGCCGGCCCATCTTGCGACGAGCCGGCTTTGCCTTGCTAGGTACGCCCAGCTTACATGTTACGGCCGGGGAAGTAAGCCACTTCACCCAGTTCCTCCTCGATGCGGAGCAGCTGGTTGTACTTGGCCATCCGGTCCGAGCGCGACATCGAGCCGGTCTTGATCTGGCCGGTATTCAGGGCCACGGCCAGGTCGGCGATGGTGCTGTCCTCCGTTTCGCCCGAGCGGTGCGACATGATGCTCTTGTACTTGAAGCGGCGGCCCAGGTTCACGGCATCGATAGTTTCCGACAGTGAACCGATCTGGTTCACCTTAATCAGGATGGCGTTGGCCACGCCCTGGTCGATGCCCTGCTGCAGGCGCTTCACGTTGGTCACGAACAGGTCGTCGCCCACCAGCTGCACCTTGTCGCCCACGGCGTCGGTCAGCTGCTTCCAGCCGCTCCAGTCGTCCTCGTCCAGGCCGTCCTCGATGCTGATGATGGGGTACTTGCGGGTCCACTCGGCCCAGTAGTTCGCCATTTCCGAAGAGGTCAGCTTATCGCCGGTGCTCTTCTTGAAGTGGTAGTAACCATCGGAGTAGAACTCCGAAGCGGCAGCATCCAGCGCAATCATCACGTCGTCGCCCGGCTTGTAGCCCGCGGCCTCGATGGCCTGCAGCACTACTTCGATAGCGGCTTCGTTCGATTCAATGTTCGGGGCGAAACCGCCTTCGTCGCCCACGTTCGTGCTAAGGCCCTTCTTCTTCAGCACCGATTTCAGGTGGTGGAAGATTTCTGAGCCCCAGCGCATGGCTTCCGTGAACGACTTAGCGCCCACCGGCATAATCATGAACTCCTGGAAATCAATCGAATTATCGGCGTGCGAGCCGCCGTTCAGGATGTTCATCATCGGCACCGGCAGCGTGTTGGCGCCCACACCGCCCACGTAGCGGTACAGCGGCATCCCGGCTTCCTGCGCGGCGGCGCGAGCGGCGGCCAGCGAAACGCCCAGAATGGCGTTGGCGCCCAGGTTAGCCTTGTTCGGCGTCCCATCCAGCTCCAGCATGATGCGGTCCAACAGAGCCTGCTCAAACACGGAGAAGCCTACCAGTTCCTCGGCAATCTTGCTGTTCACGTTGTCGACGGCCGTCAGCACGCCCTTGCCCATGTACTTGGACTTGTCGTCGTCGCGCAGTTCCACCGCTTCGTGCTTACCAGTCGAAGCGCCTGAGGGCACCGCGGCGCGGCCTACCACGCCGCTGTCGGTGGTCACATCTACTTCCACGGTCGGGTTACCGCGCGAGTCAAAAATTTGCCGGGCGTTGATGGCGGCGATGATGCTCATAATCGGAGAATGAAAAGTGAATCGGGCCTGACCAGCCCATGGGGAATCAGTCAGCAAGGCCCGTCCCACACGGGCCCAACGGCAAAGAAACACAAGTGCCGGGGATTAGCCTACGCAGCATTTCAAATCAACCGTTTGCGTCAGTCCAGAGCGGTGAAAAAACTCTTATGCCGAGCGCAACCGAGGCCTCTCAGACGAAGCGCAAGAGTCACAACAAAAAGGGACGGCCCGTGAGGAGCCGTCCCTTTCAACTCTAAGCGCCGAAGCGCCGCAATTACGAAGCCGATTCCTCGGTGTTCTCCTCGCGGGTTTCGCCTTCCTTCAGCGTGTCGGTAGCCGTGTCAGCCGGAGCCGACGTTTCTACCTGCGTGGTCGAAGCAGCGGGAGCGACCGTGGTAGCAGCACCTTCCTTCTTAGCACCACCACGACGCGAACGGCGGGTCGTAGCCTTGGCTTCGCCAGCCGACTTAGCAGCCAGCAGAGCTTCGTTGTAGTCCACCAGCTCGATTACGCACATATCAGCGTTGTCACCGGCACGGCCGGCGCTCAGCTTGATGATGCGGGTGTAACCGCCCGGACGGCCGGCAATTTTGCCAGCTACTTCGCCGTACAGCTCCTTGATGGCTTCTTTGTTCTGCAGTTCAGCAAATACGATGCGGCGCGAGTGCGTCGTGTCGTCCTTCGAGCGGGTCAGAATCGGCTCTACGTACTTACGCAGTTCCTTCGCCTTAGCCGTCGTCGTCGTGATGCGCTTGTGCAGGATCAGCGAGATGGCCAAGTTCGACAGCATGGCGCTGCGGTGGGCAGTAGTCCGGCCCAGGTGGTTGTCTTTTTTACCGTGACGCATTGGTCAAGAAAAGTTAGTGGTATGCTTGCGGACGACGACCACGGCGGACCGAAGCCTCATTAGAACCGTCGCCCCGTAGGGCACACCGAGAAGTGTGAAAAAGTAAAAAGGATGAATGAGCCGAGGGTGTCAACTCATTCATCCCCAAAGATACTAGTCTTCTTCCAGACGGAACTTAGCCACGTCCATACCGAAGTGCAGGCCCTTCTCTTCGACAAGGTTCTCCAGCTCGGTCAGCGACTTCTTACCGAAGTTGCGGAACTTCATCATGTCGGCCAAGTCCAATTGCACCAGGTCGCCGAGGGTCTTGATATCGGCAGCCTTGAGGCAGTTGTACGCGCGAACCGACAGGTCCATGTCCTGCAGCGGGGTCTTGAGGACCTTGCGCATGTGCAGCGTCTCTTCATCCACGCTGGTCTCCTCTTCGGCCTTGGCCGTTTCGAAGGTCATCGTGTTGTCCGAGAACAACATGAAGTGTTGAATCAGGATGTTGGCAGCGCCTTTCAGCGCGTCCTCGGGGTGAATCGAGCCGTCCGTGTGGATTTCCAGCAACAACCGCTCGTAGTCGGTCTTCTGCTCCACGCGGGTGTTTTCGATGCTGTACTTCACGTTCTTGATGGGCGTGAAGATGGCGTCGATGGCAATCTGACCAAAAACTTGATCAGCCGGCTTGTTTTCCTCGGCGGGTACGTAGCCACGGCCCTTCTGAACCGTAAACTCGAACTCCAGTGAGGTGTTCGTGTCGATGTTGCAAATCACCAGCTCCGGGTTCAGCACCTGGAAGCCGTTGGTGAACTTGTTGATGTCACCAGCGGTGAAGGAATCCTGGCCGCTGATGCGCACCGTGATTTTGTCTTCGATGACATCGTTGATCTTCTTGAACCGAACTTGCTTCAGGTTCAGGATGATTTCCGACATGTCCTCGATAACGCCTTCGATGGTCTGGAACTCGTGCAGCACGTTGCTCGTGCGGACCGAGGTAATTGCGTACCCCTCGAGCGACGACAGCAGGATGCGCCGCAGCGCGTTGCCGATCGTCACGCCGTAACCCTTCTCCAGCGGTTTAAACTCAAACGTTCCGTAGAAGTCGTCGGATTTCTCCATCACGACCTTCTCCGGCATTTGAAAAGCGAGAATTGACATAGATGCGGATGTAAGGGATGTTGAAGGAAGAAGTCAAGCCAATGCAGGAGCCGGCCGCTGCCAATGGGGCTTCCCAGGCAGCGGCCGGCTCTGCAGCTCAGGCTTACTTCGAATACAGTTCGACGATCAGCTGCTCCTCGATTTTCTCGGGGATCTGGTCGCGCTGGGGCGTCGAGATAACCTTACCGGTCAGCTCTTTGGCGTCCCACTCGAGCCAGCCAAACTGACGGGCGTTGCGCACCGACAGGCTGTTCGTGATTACTTCCAGCGACTTCGACTTTTCGCGCACGGCTACGATGGTGCCGGGCTTTACGTGGTACGAGGGGATGTTAACCACCTCGCCGTTCACGGTGATGTGCTGGTGCGACACAAGCTGACGGGCAGCGCGGCGCGTCGGGGCGATGCCCAGACGGTACACCACGTTGTCCAGACGCGTCTCCAGGAAAGCCAGCAGGTTTTCGCCGGTGATACCGGGTACACGAGCGGCTTTGTCGAAGAGGTTAGCGAACTGCTTTTCCAGTACCCCGTAGAGGTACTTTACTTTCTGCTTCTCCATCAGCTGCACGGCGTATTCCGACTGCTTCTTGCGGCGGCCACGGCCGTGCTGGCCCGGAGGATATGCTTTCTTGGTGAGTGCCTTGCTCGGGCCGAAAATGGCTTCCCCGAAGCGACGGGCAATCTTGGTTTTGGGGCCGGTATAACGTGCCATTCTAGAGAGGTGATTTTTCTGGGAAGAAAAGAAAACTGCCTGGCCACCCTAGCTCCCTCACGGGGCGGTAGCGGCCACGCGTCTGCCGTTACTCAGACGCGGCGACGTTTGGGGGGACGGCAGCCGTTGTGCGGCAGCGGAGTCACGTCGCGGATGGTCTGCACCTCAATACCCATGTTCTGGAATGCACGGATAGCCGACTCGCGGCCAGCACCCGGACCTTTCACGAACACTTCGCACTTGCGCATGCCCAGGTCGTAGGCTACTTTGCCGCAGTCTTGGGCAGCGGTTTGGGCGGCGTAGGGCGTGTTCTTCTTCGAACCACGGAAACCCATTTTGCCGGCCGAAGCCCACGAAATCACCTGGCCGTTGTTATTCGTAACCGAGATGATGATGTTGTTAAACGAAGCCTTGATGTGCACCTGACCGGTTGCTTCAACCTGGACGACGCGCTTCTTGGCTTTGTCTTTTCTCTTTTGTGCCATTTGGTTATCGCAAAAAAGGCGAGAGGTGTTGGCGGCAGTTGGAAAGTCATGAAGGCCCGCCGCCGATTCCCGCTATGATTATTTCGTAGCCTTCTTTTTGCCGGCAACGGTTTTCCGTTTGCCTTTGCGGGTACGCGAGTTGTTCTTGGTGCGCTGACCCCGAACCGGCAGCCCTTTGCGGTGACGGAGGCCACGGTAGCAACCGATGTCCATCAAACGCTTGATGTTGAGCTGAACTTCCGAGCGCAGCACACCTTCCGTCTTGTATTCCGAAGCAATGATGCTACGGATTTCACCCGACTCGGCTTCCGTCCACTCGCTAACCTTTTTGTTCAGGTCAACACCTGCTTTCGTGAGGATAGCGGCGGCCGACGAACGACCGATGCCGAAGATGTAGGTGAGGGCGATTTCGCCGCGCTTCTTGTCCGGGATGTCTACCCCTGCAATACGTGCCATGTTCTTCCTATTGCTTGTTGATTAGCCCTGACGCTGCTTGTAGCGGGGGTTCTTCTTGTTGATCACGTAAAGCTTCCCTTTACGGCGGATCACCTTGCAGTCGGCGCTGCGCTTTTTCACCGAGGCTTTGACTTTCATGTCCGGGGGGTTATTTGTAACGGTAAACGATTCGCCCCTTCGACAAATCGTAGGGCGACATTTCGAGCTTCACCTTATCGCCGGGCAGAATCTTGATGTAGTGCATGCGCATCTTTCCGGAGATGTGCGCAATCAGCTGGTGCCCGTTTTCCAGTTCCACTCGGAACATGGCATTAGACAAGGCTTCCAGGATGGTTCCGTCCTGCTCAATCGATGACTGTTTGGCCATAAGGCTGCGAGGTCTGCTGTAACGCTTTTTCTATGTGGGCGAAAGAGGTTAGTATCTCCGCTTTATTCTGACGAACCACTACGGTGTGCTCGAAATGCGCCGAGGGCTGGCGGTCTTTGGTCCGGATGGTCCAGCCGTCCTGTTCCTGCACTACAGCTTTGCCGCCCAGGTTCACCATCGGTTCGATGGCTATAACTAAACCGCTCTGCAGTTTCAGGCCCGAGCCACGCTTGCCGTAGTTTGGCACCTCGGGCTTCTCGTGCAGGCTCTTACCAAGGCCGTGCCCAACAAGTTCCCGAACCACCGAATATCCACGTTTTTCCACGTAGCTCTGGATGGCGTAGCCGACATCACCCATACGGTTGCCAGCGACGGCTTGCTCGATGCCCTCGTACAAGGACTGCTTCGTAGCTTCGAGCAAGGCTAACACTTCCGGTTTCACCTCCCCTACTGGGTAGGTATAGGCGCTGTCACTGTGGTAGCCGTTGAGCTTCACGCCCGCGTCTACCGAAATGATATCGCCGCTTTTCAATACATGGTTACCGGGAAACCCGTGCACTACCACCTCATTGGGCGAAATGCACAGGCTGTATTTGAACCCGTTGTAGCCCTTGAAAGAAGGAACGCCGCCGTGGTCTCGGATGAATTCCTCGGCGCGCTTGTCCAGCTCCGCCGTGGCAATCCCTTCCCGGATCATGCCGGCTACTTCCCCATGGGCACGAGCCAGCACATCAGCACTGGCTCGGATCAATTCGATTTCTTCTTCGCTCTTGTACAGGATCATGGCTTAGGAGGCCAGCGCAATGTTTTGCGTCCGTCCTTTCAGCTTGCCCGTTTTCATCATCCCATCGTAGTGGCGCATGAGCAGATAGCTTTCAATCTGGTTCATGGTATCTAGTACCACACCCACCATAATGATGAGCGATGTGCCACCATAGAAGGCTGAGAACGGACGAGTGACCCCAAATAACAATGCAATGGCCGGAAAGATTGCAATCAGGGCCAAAGCCACTGCTCCAGGCAAGGTAATGTGGGTCAGTACTTGGTCGATGTACTCGGAAGTAGCATCACCAGGCTTAACGCCCGGCACGAAGCCACCGCTGCGTTTCAGGTCATCAGCAATTTGCTTCGGGTTCACACTAATGGCGGTATAGAAGTACGTGAACAGAATGATCAGTACTGCAAACCCCACGTTGTGCTGCCACGAAGTGTAGTCCGAAAACTTTTGCCCGATGTAATTAGCCGTTTCGCTATCCTTCCATGCCGAGGCAGCAATGGCTGGCACGAACATCAGCGATTGGGCAAAAATGATCGGCATTACGCCGGCTGCATTCACCTTTAGTGGGATGAACTGGCGCTGAGCGTTCAGCTGGCTTACGCCGCCCACTTGCTTAGCGTACTGCACCGGAATCTGACGTACTGCCTGCGTGAGGATGATAACGCCCATTACGATGAAGAACAGCACTGCCAATTCGATGAGGAAAATCAACGAACCACGCATGCCTTTCGCCGCAGCCTCTTGAATGATTGCACCGGGGAAGCGGGAAACGATACCGATCATAATGATCATAGAAATACCGTTGCCGATGCCCTTATCGGTAATTTTCTCGCCCAGCCACATGCAAAACAGCGTGCCGGCCGTGAGAATAATCATCGTCGAAACCGTAAAGAATACGCCGGGATTAACTAGCGCATCTTGGTTCAGCGTAGCAATGAAGCCCACCGACTGCGCCATCACGATAGGAATGGTGAGCAGACGGGTGTACTGGTTGATCTTCTTACGCCCCGATTCCCCTTCTTTCTGCAGCTTCTGGAAGTACGGCACTGCGATGGTCAGCAGCTGCAGCACGATGGAAGCCGAGATGTAGGGCATGATGCCCAACGCGAAAATGGAAGCGTGGCTGAACGCGCCGCCAACTAGGGTGTCGAGGATGCCGAAAATCCCGCCCGACTTAGCGTCGAGACGGGACGGATCGACACCCGGCAGCACGACGTAAGAACCCAGCCGGTAAATGGCGATGAAAAAAAGCGTATTGAGAATCCGCGTACGCAGATCCTCAATCGCAAAAATGTTCTTAATCGTCGTGATAAACTTGTTCATCGCCGGCGTGCTTTGACTACAGGGTCACTGCTTTGCCACCAGCCTTCTCAATGGCTTCGATAGCCGATTGCGAGAAAGCGTGGGCGTGTACTTCCACAGCGGCGGTCAGTTCGCCACGGCCGAGAACTTTGATCTTGGCGTTTTTCGACACCAGACCGTGCTGGATGAAGTAGGCTACATCCATCGTACCCGTAGCCGATTTCTCGTTCAGGGCTTGCAGTACGTCCAGGTTAATACCCTTGTACTCCACACGATTGATGTTTTTGAAGCCAAACTTCGGCACGCGGCGCTGCAGGGGCATCTGGCCACCTTCAAAGCCGATTTTCTTGGAGTAACCCGAACGCGACTTCTGGCCTTTGTGGCCGCGCGTCGACGTACCGCCGCGGGTCGAGCCTTCACCACGACCCAGACGCTTGTTGGTGCGTACCGAGCCTTCAGCGGGCTTAAGATTGCTGAGATTCATGATGAGCTGAGGTCTACAGTTCGGTTACTTCTACCAGGTGGCCAACTTTGGCTACCATGCCGGCAATGGCAGGAGTGTTTTCCACTTCCTTCACCGCGCCGATTTTGTTCAGGCCCAGGGCCTGCATCGTGCGCTTCTGACGCTCGGGGCGGTCAATAACGCTACGAACTTGCTTGATTTGGATCCGTGCCATCGTCGCTTAGCCGTTAAATACTTTGGCGAGGGAGATGCCGCGCTGCTGTGCAATCTGCATCGGGTCGCGCATCTTGTTCAGAGCGTCGAAGGTAGCCTTCACCACGTTGTGGGGGTTAGATGAACCTTTCGACTTGGCCAGTACGTCCTTGATGCCGGCGCTTTCGAACACGGCACGCATGGCACCACCAGCAATTACGCCGGTACCAGCAGCAGCCGGCTGCACCAGCACGAAGCCACCCGAGTACTTGCCTTCCATCACGTGGGGAACGGTGTGCTTGTACAGCGGCACCTTCACCAAGTTCTTCTTGGCATCGTCAATGGCTTTGGCAATGGCGTCGGTTACTTCGTTGGCTTTGCCCAGGCCGTAGCCTACGGTGCCAGCGCCGTCACCTACTACTACAATGGCCGAGAAGCTGAAGCGACGACCACCTTTTACCACCTTCGCTACGCGGTTGATGGCAACTACTTTTTCCTTCAGGTCCGACTCCGTGGTCTTCGCCGTGGGTTTATTTTGCTCGCGCATAGCTTAGAAATTCAGGCCGCCTTCGCGGGCACCTTCTGCCAATGATTTAACACGACCGTGGTAGAGGTAGCCCGAACGGTCGAATACTACCGTCGTGATACCAGCGGCCGTCGCACGCGAGGCCAGCTCTTTGCCTACTGCCGAAGCGGTAGCTACCGGCGAGTCGCCAGCCGTTACGTTCTTCGACGAAGCAGCTACCAGCGTGCGGCCGGCGGTGTCGTCGATGATCTGGGCGTAGATGCCCTTGTTGCTGCGGAACACCGACAGGCGGGGGCGCTCAGCGGTACCCGACACTTTCGTGCGGATGTGGCGCTTGATCCGGAGTCTTCTCTCAGTTTTATTAAAAGCCATGATGCTCGGTTATTTCGAGGCAGTCTTACCAGCCTTACGACGAATCTGCTCACCAACGAAGCGCACACCTTTGCCTTTGTAAGGCTCAACCTTGCGCAGCGAACGGATCTTAGCGGCTACCTGGCCGATGAGTTCCTTGTCGATGCTGGTCAGGGTGATGATCGGGTTCTTACCTTTTTCGGTAACGGCCGTAGCGGTTACTTCTTTCGGCAGCGCCAGGAAGATGTTGTGCGAGTAGCCCAGGGCCAGCTCCAGCGTCGAGCCGGTAGCAGTAGCCTTGAAACCTACGCCCACCAGTTCCAGCTGGTGCGTGTAGCCGGTGCTGACGCCGGTTACCATGTTGTTGAGCAGCGAACGGTAGAGGCCGTGCATGGCCTTGTGGCGCTTTTGCTCGGTAGGACGTTCTACGACTACGGTGTTGTCTTCGGAGCGTACCGTGATGTCGCGGTCGACAGCGGTTTTCAGTTCCCCTTTGGGGCCCTTAACCGTGATGGTGTTGTCGTTATCAACCGATACCTGCACGCCCGAGGGCAGGCTGATCGGGAGTTTACCAATGCGGGACATATTGTCGGGAGTTTACTGCTGCGTTGAGCTTAGTACACGTAGCACAGCACCTCGCCGCCTACGTTCTGGGTGCGAGCTTCCTTCTCCGTCATTACCCCTTTCGAGGTCGACAGGATGGCAATGCCCAGACCGCTCAGCACGCGCGGCAGGTTTTCAACGTGGGCGTACGTACGCAGGCCCGGGGTGCTGATCCGCTGCAGCTTCTGGATGGCGGGCTTCTTGGTCACGGGGTGGTACTTCAGCGCGATTTTGATCGTGCCTTGTACTGCCGAGTCATCAAAACGGTAGCTCTGAATGTACCCTTTCTCGTAGAGTACTTTCGTGATTTCCTTTTTGATTTTGTTAGCCGGAATTTCTACTACCCGGTGGTTAGCCTTGATGGCGTTGCGCACCCGGGTCAGGTAGTCGGCAATCGGATCTGTGTTCATTTGGATGATTTGAAGGGCACCCCGTGGTTAAGGGAACCGCAAAGGTAGGAAAATTTCGCAGCCATAGTTTTCCTATGACGGCGAAATCCTCGGTTAAGACTACTTGACATCCACAGCGTTTCCGCCGCAGCCAATGGTTTCTTGTGGCAACCTGCCAAATGGTGTGTGGGGCGTCCCCCACTGCCCTAGAGCATTATGGGGTGCAAAGATACGTAAATGCTTAACACAAAAGCAATAGGCGCTTTTGGTTAATTAGTATACTGTTATGCCAATCCTAAACGTGTAGCATCATCTCTGCTCAGCAGATACAATGGACAAGCTATAAACAGGAAGCTGTAGCGGCTCATGCCAGCCCGGGCACACTCGGTTGATAATTTCAGTGCTATCCAGTGGCCGGTACTTGAACAGGATCCGGGCACCCTTCTTTAGCCCAAAGCTTGTATCGTTAACAGCAGCAATTGCATTACGGCCTACGATACTGTCGCCCTCACGAAAGTTTGCGTATTCGCGATGTTCTACATAGCCGTGTACTGGACGACCAATAGGGTGATTATTGCTGACCTCGATAATAAGCCCGTTTAAGCAAGTCCTTCCTATTACCTTACCTGAAGCCAGTGACGCATCTTGGCTACTAGTAACCGGTCCATTGGTAGAAGAGCAACCATAGCTCATCAGCCCTGTTACCACTAGGCTTAAAGCGAAAGAAGTACGTGACACATCTAGATACATTACTACAGCATTAGGAACGCGATTTGTCAGCAGTCTACAAAAGCAAACCGCTCAGCCAAAACTCCCAAGAGAGTTTCAGCTGAGCAGTTTTGCTTAGCGTTGCTGCGGTAGCGGACTACCAGCTAGCTTTCGTTACGCCGGGAATTTTGCCGGCCGAAGCCATTTCCCGGAACGTTACGCGGCTGATACCAAACTTGCGCATGTAGCCACGCGGACGGCCGGTCAGTTTGCAGCGGTTGTGCAGACGTACGGGCGAAGCGTTGCGGGGCAGCTTGTCCAGACCTTCGAAGTCGCCAGCCTCTTTCAGAGCCTTGCGCTTCTCAGCGTAACGGGCAACCATCGCCACACGCTTCCGCTCTCTTGCTTTGATTGATTCCTTAGCCATGATTAGCTGTTTTTCTTAGCGTTGGCAAACGGCATCCCGAAGGCGCGCAGCAGCTCGTAGCTCTGCTCGTCGTTTTCAGCCGTCGTCACGAAGGTGATATCCATACCGCCAATCTCCTTGATCTTGTCAATGGAGATTTCCGGGAAGATGATTTGCTCCTTGATGCCGAGCGTGTAGTTACCACGGCCGTCGAAGCCCTTGTCGCTGATACCTTTGAAGTCGCGTACGCGGGGCAGCGCGATGGTCAGCAGGCGGTCAAGGAATTCGTACATCTGGGTGCCACGCAGCGTTACGCGGGCGCCAATCGGCATGCCCTCGCGCAGCTTGAAGTTCGAAACCGAACGCTTGGCGATGGTCGGAACAGCTTTCTGACCGGTGATGGTCGTCAGCTCATCCACGCCGTTGTCAACGAGCTTCTTGTCGGCTACGGCCTTACCAATACCGCGGTTGATGCAGATTTTGGTAATGCGCGGCACCTGCATGGTGCTCTTGAACTGGAATTTCTCCTGCAGCTGCTGGCGAATCTCCTTATCGTAAATTTCTTTCAGTCGAGCCATTGTCGGATACTTGGTTAGGCGTTAGCCGTGCTAACAAGTTTGACATTGCTGGCGTGGATCGGTGCCTCGATCTTCGAGATGCCGCCCTGGGGGTTCTTGGCGCTCGGCTTCGAGTGCTTCGTTACCAGGTTCAGGCCTTCGATGATGACGCGCTGGGTCTGGCGGTTCACCGATTTGATGACGCCAGTCTTGCCGCGCTCGTCACCGGCGATTACCTGGACGGTATCACCGGTTTTCACGTGCAGCTTCGCGGGCTTTGCTTCTTTGGTTTTCAGTGCCATTGCGGTTAGAGAACTTCAGGAGCCAGCGAAACGATCTTCATGAACTGCTTCTCGCGCAGTTCGCGGGCCACCGGGCCGAAGATACGCGTGCCGCGAGGCTCGTCGTTGTTGTTGAGCAGCACGGCGGCGTTGTCGTCGAAGCGGATGTACGAACCGTCTTTGCGGCGTACTTCCTTCTTCGTGCGAACTACCACGGCTTTCGAAACGGCACCCTTCTTGGCATTGCCCGAGGGGATGGCCGATTTGATTGCCACGACGATCTTGTCGCCTACCGTAGCGTACTTCTTGCCCGTGCCACCGAGGACGCGGATGCAGAGTACTTCTTTAGCGCCGCTGTTGTCGGCTACCGTCAGACGGGATTCTTGCTGGATCATCTTACTTGGCGCGTTCTACGATTTCTACCAAACGCCACCGCTTGCGCTTGCTCAGCGGGCGGGTTTCCATGATGCGCACCGTGTCGCCTTCGCCACACTCGTTGTTCTCGTCGTGGGCGACGAACTTGGTCGATTTCGACACGAACTTGCCGTAAATCGGGTGCTTCATTTTGCTCTCGACCACTACAGTGATGGTTTTATCCATCTTGCTGCTGGTGACGCGGCCGATACGCTCTTTGCGCAGGTTACGCTCTACCGTAGCGGTGCCCTGCTGTTCTGCGTTGTTTTCCATTACTAGCGGGGGACTACGATTGCTGCTCCTGCTCGCGACGCTTCAGCTCGGTGAGCAGGCGGGCGATGTTGCGGCGGGCGGTTTTGATGCGCACCGGGTTTTCGAGCGGGGAAATAGCGTGAGCGAAACGCAAGGTTTGCGCGCCCGACTGTTCCTTGTTGATTTGCTCTTTCAGATCCTCGATCGAAAGGGCGCGGATTTCAGCGTTTTTCATTTTGCTTATGCCTCAACGAAGTCACGACGAACGACAAACTTGGTGCGGACCGGCAACTTCTGAGCGGCCAAACGCAGCGACTCCTGTGCGAGTTCCAGCGAAACCCCGTCCGATTCGAACAGGATGGTGCCAGGCTTCACGATGGCTACCCAGTACTCGGGCGAGCCTTTGCCCTTACCCATACGTACTTCAGCCGGCTTCTTGGTGATGGGCTTGTCCGGGAAGATGCGGATCCAAACCTGACCTTCACGCTTCATAGCGCGGGTCATGGCGATACGGGCTGCTTCGATTTGACGCGCGGTGATCCAAGCGGCCTCCAGCGACTTAATGCCAAACGAACCGAAGTCCAGCGAGCTGCCACGATAGGCCAGGCCGTTTACGCGGCCCTTCTGCATCTTCCGGTATTTGGTTCTTTTCGGTTGTAACATGATCTAGTTCTCGAAAAAGAATGGAAGGAAGAAGGACTAGCGACGGGGGCCACGGCCTGCGCCGCCGCCTTGACCGCCACGATTACCGCCGCCGCCTTGGCCGCCACGATTACCGCCGCCGCCTTGGCCACCGCCAAAGCCGCCACGGTTGTCACCGCCGCCACGCGGGCCACGGTCGTTGCCACCACGGCCACCACGGTCGCCGCCACGGCCCCCACGGTCACCACGCTCGCCACGCTCACCGCGGGGACCACGGTCGTTGCGGTCGTTGCCACCTTGGCCTTGCTGCTGGCTCAGCAGCTGGTTGGGCGACAGGTCTGGCTTGCCGAATACTTCACCGCGCATGATCCACACCTTAATGCCGATTTTGCCATACACCGTCTGGGCTTCCGAGAGGGCGTAGTCGATATCAGCGCGGAGGGTGTGCAGCGGGGTGCGGCCTTCCTTATATTGTTCCGAACGGGCAATTTCAGCACCGCCGAGGCGGCCGCCGCACTGCACCTTGATGCCTTCAGCGCCCACGCGGAGTGCGCCCTGAATGGCTTGCTTCATCGCGCGGCGGAACGAGATACGAGCCTGCAGCTGCTGAGCAATGCTCTCACCTACCAGCTTGGCGTCGAGTTCCGGACGCTTGATTTCGAAGATGTTGATCTGGACGTCTTTGCTCGTGAGCTTTTTCAGTTCGTCCTTGATCTTATCAACTTCCTGACCACCCTTACCGATAACCACGCCCGGACGAGCGGTGTTGATGGTGATGGTGATGCGCTTGAGGGTACGCTCGATGATGATTTTCGAGATACCACCCTTCGGGATGCGCGCCAGGATGTATTTGCGGATTTTCTCGTCCTCTACCAGCTTGTCGGCGAAGTCTTTGCCGCCGTACCAGTTAGAGTCCCAGCCTTTAACGATACCCAGACGGAGGCCAACCGGATTAACTTTCTGTCCCATGGTGCTTATTCGGTGGCGTCAGCCGCGGTTTGGGTGTCAGCTTTCTTGGTCGAACGACGGGCCGGCTTCTTGGTGGGAGCCTCTTCAGCAGCCGGAGTGGCGGCGGGAGCGGTTTCCAGTTTAGCGGCGGCGTCTTTCAGACCCTGGCGGCTGCCGATGGCTTCCACCTTCGAGTCGATAATAATCGTGACGTGGTTGCTGCGCTTGCGGATGCGGTGACCACGGCCCTGGGGGGCGGGGCGCAGGCGCTTCAGCTGGCGGCCTTCGTCAACGAAGATTTCTTTGATGTACAGGTTGGCGTCTTCGATACGCTCGTCCTCGTTCTTCTGCTGCCAGTTGGCCAGGGCCGACAGGAGCAGTTTCTCGATTTTCTCGGCGCCCGAGTTAGCCTCGAACTTCAACAAGCCCAAGGCACGGGTAACGCTTTTGCCGCGTACTAGGCCGGCCACGAGGCGCATCTTGCGCGGCGAGGTCGGTACGTTACGGAGTTTGGCTACTGCTTCCATGTCTTAGCGCTTGCCTTTATCTTTCTTGGCTACGTGGCCGCGGAAGTTGCGCGTGGGCGCAAATTCCCCAAGCTTGTGACCAACCATGTTTTCGGTCACGTACACCGGGATGAACTTATTGCCGTTGTGCACGGCGAAGGTGTGCCCTACGAAGTCCGGCGAAATCATCGAGCGGCGCGACCAGGTCTTCACCACCGATTTCTTGTTGGACTCCTCCATCACCTGCACCTTCCGCTCCAGGCGGAAGTCGATGTACGGGCCTTTTTTAAGCGAACGTGCCATTACTTCTTGCCTTTACGCGAAACGATGAGTTGCTCAGAGTACTTGTTCTTGTTGCGGGTCTTGTAACCCTTCGCGAGCAGGCCTTTGCGGCTGCGCGGGTGACCACCGCTCGAGCGGCCTTCACCACCACCCATCGGGTGGTCAACGGGGTTCATTGCCACACCACGAACGCGCGGACGGTAGCCCAACCAACGGTGACGACCGGCTTTGCCGAGACGCACGTTCATGTGCTCGCCGTTCGAAACGGTGCCAACCGTAGCCATGCAGGTCACCAGGACCATGCGCATCTCGCCAGAGGGCAGTTTCAGCGTCGCGTATTTTTCTTCGCGGGCCACCAGCTGGGCGTAGGTACCAGCCGAGCGGGCCAGCACTGCGCCGGCACCCGGCATCAGCTCGATGTTGTGAACAATCGTACCGAGCGGCATTTCGCGCAGCGGCAAGGCGTTGCCCAGTTCCGGTGCGGCGCCGGGGCCTGCTACCACGGTAGCGCCTACCTGCAGGCCATTCGGAGCGATGATGTAGGCCTTCTCACCGTCAGCGTAGCTGATCAGGGCGATGCGAGCCGTACGGTTCGGATCGTACTCGATGCTCTTCACGGTAGCCGGCACCGAGTGCTTGCTGCGCTTGAAGTCGATGATACGATACTGTTGCTTGTGACCACCACCGATGTAACGGTTGGTCATTTTCCCGGAATCATTCCGGCCACCGGATTTTTTCTTGGGTGCCAACAGCGACTTCTCCGGCGTCGACGTGGTAATCTCGTCGAAACCCGGGGCGATACGGAAGCGCTGACCCGGTGATGTTGGTCTTAGTTTTTTGAGTGCCATTTTATAGCGAAAATGCTCTAGCGAGGGGCCTCGGTCAGAAATTCAGTCGGCTTAGATGCCGCTGTAGAAGTCGATTACTTCGCCTTCCTTCACGGTTACGATGGCCTTCTTGCTCGAAGCACGACGGCCGGTAACTGCACCGGTCTTGGTGAAGCGCGACTTGAGTTTGCCCTGGCTGCGGATGGTGCTGATGCCCACCACGGTCACACCGTAGAGCTTCTCAATTTCTTTTTTGATTTCAACCTTGTTGGCGGTGCGCTCCACTTCAAAGGCGTACTGGCCTTTCTCGTTCAGCGACGTTGCCTTCTCGGTCACGATGGGCTTCTTGATGATGCTCATTACTCAGCGGCCGTGTAAAGTTGGGTGAGCGTCTCCAGGCCAGCTTCCGACAGCAGCAGCGTGTCGGTGTTCAGCAGGTCGTGGGTGTTCAGAGCCGTGGGGACAGCCACCTTCACCTTTTGGATGTTGCGGGCCGACAGTACCACGTTCTTGTCAACCGAACCGGTTACCAGCAGGGTCTTCTTGCCGGTGTTCAGGTTCAGGCCGCTCAGGATGTTCAGGAAATCCTTCGTCTTGGCAGCTTCCAGGGAGAAGTTCTCTACCAGGGCCAGACGGTTTTCGCGAGCAAGAACCGAGAGGGCCGACAGACGGGCCAGCTGCTTGGTCTTCTTGTTCACTTTGAAGCCGTAGTCACGGGGCTTGGGACCGAATACGCGGCCACCACCGATGAACACCGGCGACTTCATCGAACCAGCGCGGGCACCGCCGGTGCCTTTCTGCTTCTTCAGTTTCTTGGTCGTGCGGGCGATTTCAGCGCGCTCCTTCGACTTGTGCGTGCCTTGGCGCTGGTTGGCCAGGTACAGCTTCACGTCGAGGTACATGGCGTGCTCGTTCGGCTCCAGCCCGAAGATTGCGTCGGACAGCGTCACCTTGCGGCCGGTGTCCTCGCCTTTGATCGTCAATACAGAGAGTTCCATCGCGCCTATTTCTCCAGAATCACGTAACCGTTTTTAGCACCGGGTACCGAGCCGCTCACCAGTATGAGGTTCTGCTCGTTCATCACGCGCAGCACTTTCAGGTTCTGGATCTTCACTCGGTCACCGCCCATGCGGCCAGCCATGCGCATGCCCTTGAACACGCGGGAGGGCCAGGAGCAGGCACCGATCGAGCCGGGGTGACGGCCGCGGTTGTGCTGACCGTGGGTTTGGCCACCTACACCAGCAAAGTTGTGACGCTTTACAACGCCCTGGAAACCTTTGCCTTTAGAGGTACCAACCACGTCTACGAAGTCACCTTCGGCGAAGTAGTCAGCGCTGATTTCAGCACCCAGCGAGTAGGATGCCACGTCGTCGGTGCGGAACTCGACGAGTTTTTTGCGGGGGGTAACTCCCGCCTTAGCGAAGTGGCCAGCCAACGGTTTGTTGGTGTTCTTGGCCTTCTTGTCGCCGTAACCGAGCTGAACGGCCGTGTAGCCGTCAACTTCGAGCGTCTTCACCTGCGTCACTACGCACGGGCCGGCTTGGATGAGCGTGCAGGGCACGTTCCGACCATCGGCGGTGAAGAGGCTTGTCATACCGATTTTTTTACCGATAATGCCAGGCATTCGAATGGGGTTTTAGAAAAGACACAGTGAAAACGCCCGAATGACGTTTTCGGAAAGGGAGTGCAAAGCTAGGGAATTGTTAAGACAAAAGCATAACCCCATCTGAAAATATTTCAGATAATGCGTTATGCCTTGCCGCTATTAGTCAGTCAGTTTGCCTTCCTCGCTAGAGCCATCCACTCCCCCTCTCCTGCCCCCGTACCGAAACTGGTCGGCAATTTGCTAAGTGCGACGGAATCCTATTTAGCTGCTTATTCTATAATTAGGCGGGACGCCATTTCAGTCCCTTGCGCACGACTTGCTCTTTGCGGCAATCGGCGACGCTACTCAATGGTAGCAGCAAGAAAAACAGGGAAAACGTAAGCCCCGTTTGTCCTTCCATCGTCGGCTCGACCATAAAAGACAAGGTCACGATTATGTATTGTGCCACCAGCATAGGAGCATGCCGACGGCGTGCCCACCACAAGGGATAGTAAAACGCTATGATGAAAAGCGCTAACCCTAGTGCGCCGAAGGCTACCAAGTAGAACAGAAACTGGTTGTGAGGTTGAATCTGATGCTCTTCATCAATTTGGGGAAAGAACTCCCGATACCGCGCTGACATTTCATCTCGCAGATCAGCTTTACCTACTCCAAACAGCGGATGATCTTCCCATACGCGGATGGCCGTTTGGTAAGAATACACCCGTCCCACCAGCGAGTAGTTATTAGCCGAATGCGTCTGCTCTACTTTGCTGGCATCTTCCTTTGTATTGTGGTACTTATTATAAAAGGTGGGCAGCGTAAAATAGCTCACCATGGGTAGCAGTACCATCATCAAGGCCACAAAGCCCGCTTTGCGCCAGTCGCGCTTCTTCAATAAGTATCCAATGGCGACGACAGCCAACATGTACAAGGCTACCAAACCACTGCGTACGGCCAGTAAGTGAAGAAAACCAGCCAGGAAGATTGTGGCACCTAAGACGGCAGCTCGGCGCCATCCCCGCAGTGCCCCACGGTTGAGCATTACGGCGCCCACGGCAATGGACAATACTATAAGTAAACTAAACCGGATATGATCCGGTACAGTGGGCATAATCTTGGAGTGGATATACAGTTCATTGATATAATCAGCATTGAATAGATAGTAGATAGTACTGCCGATTGCTGAAAACGTGGTGACAAGTAGCAAAAGCTTATACAAGCGCTTTAAGTCGTCACTTTGTAAAGGCGGCAGTATCCAGAAACACAATGGCAGCAGCAGAAAAGGCAGCTGCAGTATAATGTCGCGCCAGAACTCACTGGTATTGGGCACGCTTGTATTTGCTCCGGCAGCCAAGTGCATCAGAAAGATCAGGGCGAACCCGGCGTATACTGGCCATTTTCGAAACTGCGCTATTTGTCGGAACTGCTTCAGGTATGCTAACGCACACAGCAGTAAGCAGCCCTGTCCAATGCTCGACAGCACCCGGAAAAACGGGAAAGTAAACAACCCGGTAATCACCATGCCGCAGCTAATGGCTGCGGCTGTTTGAATGCGGCCTACTGTTAGCCAGGAAGCAGAACTTGAAGCGGCAGAAATACTCACAGACGTTGAACGCATACCCACAGCTGCACGCTTGGGAGAAACGCAAGATACCTATTTCGTGCCAGCCTTTCCAGCAGCACGATTTCTCCCTTCTTCTACGAAGAGCCAGACTCAACAGTAATGGTTGCAAACAAAAAGCCCCACTGGCCGAGGCCAGCGGGGCTTTTTGCTGCTAAGCGGTTAGGCTCAGACCTTGATTTCTACGTCAACGCCGCTCGGCAGTTCGAGCTTCATCAGGGCGTCTACCGTCTTCGACGAGGTCGAGAAGATATCCACCAAGCGCTTGTAGGTGCAGAGCTGGAATTGCTCACGCGACTTCTTGTTCACGTGGGGCGAACGGAGTACGGTGAACTTTTCTTTTTCCGTCGGCAAAGGAATCGGGCCGCTAACGATGGCACCCGTTGCTTTCACCGCCTTTACGATCTTCTCCGACGACTTGTCGACGAGGTTATGATCGTAAGACTTCAGTTTGATGCGAATTTTCTGGTTCATGAGGTCAGCTTGTGAAAGCAAGAATTATTTACCGCCTTTTACTTTGGCGATGATGCCCTCGGCGAGGTTCTGCGGTACCTGCTCGTAGTGCGAGAAGGTCAGCGAAGCCGAAGCGCGGCCCGACGAGATGGTGCGCAGGTCGGTTACGTAGCCGAACAGTTCCGACAGCGGAACGTCAGCCTTAATAACCTGGGCACCAGCCTTCGTGTCCATGCCTTTCATGATGCCACGACGACGGTTCAGGTCACCCGTTACCGGGCCCGTGTACTCGTCTGGCGACACTACTTCCACGGCCATGATGGGCTCGAGGAGCTTCGGAGCGCAACGCGGGGCAGCTTCCTTGTAGCCGAGGCGAGCAGCCATTTCAAACGACAGGGCGTCCGAGTCCACATCGTGGTACGAACCGTGGTAGATACGCACGCGCATCGAGTCCAGCGGGAAGCCCGCCAGTACGCCGTTCTTCATAGCTTCTTCGAAGCCTTTCTGAACCGGAGCAATGAATTCTTTCGGGATAACGCCGCCGGTGATACCGTTGACGAATTCCAGACCGGGTTTCTCCGGCTCGGTTTCTTTCGGACCGATTTCGAATTCGATGTGAGCGAATTTACCACGACCACCCGTCTGCTTCTTGTAGACTTCGCGGTGCTCGATTTTCTTGGTAATCATTTCCTTGTAGGCTACCTGCGGAGCACCCTGGTTGATTTCAACCTTGAACTCGCGACGCATACGGTCGATGATGATTTCCAAGTGAAGCTCACCCATGCCGCGCAGTACCGTCTGGCCAGTCTCTTGGTCGGTAAATACCGTGAGGGTGGGGTCTTCTTCCACGAGCTTGGCAATGGCCATACCCATCTTGTCGACGTCAGCCTGAGTCTTGGGCTCGATGGCGTAGCCGATTACGGGCTCGGGGAACGACATAGACTCGAGCACGAGACGGTCTTTCTCTTCCGTCAGCGTGTCACCGGTCTTGATGTCTTTGAAACCCACGCCGGCAGCAATGTCACCAGCCTGGATTTTGTCGATGGGGTTCTGCTTGTTGGAGTGCATCTGCATCAGACGCGAGATGCGCTCCTTCTTGCCCGTACGGTTGTTGAACACGTACGAACCAGCGTCGAGCTGACCGCTGTAGCAGCGGAAGAAGCACAGACGGCCCACGAAGGGGTCGGTAGCAATCTTGAACGCCAAGGCGGTGAAGGGCTCCGAGTTGTCCGGGTGACGCTCTACTTCCTCGCCGGTGTCGGGGTTGGTACCGATGATAGCGGGCATGTCGAGCGGCGAGGGCAAGTAGGCCATAACGGCGTCCAGCATAGCCTGTACACCCTTGTTTTTGAAGGCCGAGCCGCACATTACCGGAGAGAACTTCATGTCGATAACCGCTTGGCGGATTACCGTCATCATTTCCTCACGCGTGATGCTGTCCGGATCATCGAAGAACTTCTCCATCAGCGTGTCGTCGTACTCGGCAACGCTTTCCACGAGCTTCTCACGCCACTCGGCTACAGTGTCCACGAGGTCTTCGGGAACCGGTACTTCCTTGTAGGTTTTGCCTTGGGTAGCGTCGTCCCATACGATGGCCTTGCCGGTCAGCAGGTCCACTACGCCTTTGAAGGTGTCTTCAGCACCGATCGGAATCTGCAGGGGCACGGGGTTAGCACCGAGCTTGTCCTTGATTTCCGTTACAGCCTTGAAGAAGTCAGCACCGGCACGGTCCATCTTGTTGACGAAGCAGATGCGCGGCACTTTGTATTTGTCAGCCTGACGCCATACGGTTTCCGACTGCGGCTCTACGCCCGATACGGCGCAGAACAGAGCAACGGCACCGTCGAGCACGCGCAGCGAACGTTCAACTTCAACGGTGAAGTCAACGTGGCCGGGGGTGTCAATCAGGTTGATTTTGTACTGCTTGGTCTCAGGCGTCGATTCGCCCTGCACCGTGGGGTAGTTCCAGAACGTGGTAGTAGCGGCCGAGGTGATGGTGATACCACGCTCCTGCTCCTGCTCCATCCAGTCCATCGTGGCCGCACCTTCGTGCACTTCCCCGATTTTGTGGGTTTTACCCGTGTAGTAAAGAATGCGCTCCGACGTCGTGGTCTTACCGGCGTCGATGTGCGCCATAATCCCAATGTTGCGGAGGTACTTCAGGTTTTCGTTGACGGCCATGTCAGTATGGGGTCTTAGGAACTTGGGGACTCAAGGGATGAGAATTGCTACTCAACAACAATTCTCGCCCGAAAGTCCCCAAGCACCCAAATTCCTATGGTTAGAAGCGGAAGTGCGAGAAGGCCTTGTTGGCTTCGGCCATCCGGTGGGTGTCGTCCTTCTTCTTGACGGCGGCACCTTCACCTTTGGCGGCAGCGATGATTTCGCCAGCCAGCTTGTCTTTCATCGTCTTCTCACTGCGGCGGCGCGAGTACTGAATCAGCCATTTCGAGCCAACGGCGATACGACGGTCGGGGCGAACTTCCGTGGGCACCTGGAAGGTAGCACCACCTACGCGGCGGCTCTTTACTTCCACGGTCGGCATCACGTTATTCAGGGCTTTGCGCCACTGCTCGAGGCCGTTTTCCTTCGTGCGCGATTCTACCTGCTCCAGGGCATCGTAGAAGATGCCGTACGCCAAGCTCTTCTTGCCGTCGTACATCAGGTAGTTAACGAAACGGGTTACCAGCGTCTCGCCGAACTTGGGGTCCGGCAGGAGGATACGCTTCTTCGGTTTTGCTTTTCTCATGGTATATGAGGAGTCGTGGGGACTGGGGTAGTTCGTTGACCTAGCTTCACGCGCCCTGCGACGCATTACTCAGACCCGTGGTCAACGTTCAGGCCCCAACTACCTGATTACTATTTCTTCTTGCCTGCGGGTTTGCCACCTTTGCCAGCTGCTGCAGCCGGTTGACCGGGCTTCGGACGCTTAGCACCGTACTTCGAACGACGCTGCAGACGGCCATTTACGCCGGCGGTGTCCAGGGCGCCACGGATGATGTGGTAACGCACGCCGGGAAGGTCCTTCACGCGGCCGCCGCGGATCAGCACGATGCTGTGCTCCTGCAGGTTGTGGCCTTCGCCCGGGATGTAGGCGTTAACTTCTTTGCCGTTGGTCAAGCGCACGCGAGCTACTTTACGCATGGCCGAGTTCGGCTTCTTGGGCGTGGTGGTGTACACGCGGGTGCACACACCACGGCGCTGCGGGCACGAATCGAGGGCAGGCGACTTGGATTTCGTCGTCAGCTTCTCGCGGCCTTTGCGCACTAATTGGTTGATGGTTGGCATCTATTGAGCGTTTTGTCCGGGAGGGTCTTCTCCCAAAAAATTAGGCTTGCAAAGGTAGAGAGTCTGATTTACAATAGCAAACGAGTATTGTAACTTAACCCGGAAAGGCCCGACGACTCAGTATCAGCGGCTTTGCTCATGGCTAAGTTGAACATCCCTAAGAATCACGAAAGCCCGACCGGAAGCAGACGGGCTTTTTGGTGCTTGCTAAAGAGAAGTGGTAACAGATTCTGCCTCTATTACTCCCGATCTTCTACCGTTATCGGCACATGCTTTAGGCAATATGCCATCAAGCTGTCTAGTATATCATGTGCCCCGCCATTATCACAGAAATAGAACCCATACGGCTCCCGCGAACTACGCGCATCAGGCATTGTGCCTGGGTTAGTAGGCTTACGATACTCGTGGAAGCCCGTGCCATCCAGTCGTGAGAAGTACGCAACCGATTCTAATACCTGTTTGGCCTCTTCGTCGCCAATGGTGCAGATGACCTTGTATTCGTAGCCCATAGTTTGAAAGCAACTTAATCGGCTGCTTGTAGCGTCACCGGGCCCAGGTCGGCGCAGCGGCTGAGGACGTAGCCCAGCACTTCCAGGCTGGTGCGGCTGCGGCTGTAGTCGCAGTAGTAGAGGCCGTACTCGGCGCGCTGCAGCACCGCATCGGGGAGGCTGGCGAGGCTGCCGGAACTGCGGTACTCGTGCAGGCCCAATTCGTCGCAGTGGTCGAAGTTGGGTGCTTTGCCGAGGATGCTATTGATCTGCTCGATGGTCAACGTGCAGATGATGCGGTACTCAAAACCGGTTTCTACCAAACACATTACCCAATTCTGTAATACAGTTTACCAATAACTAGATTCCGTAGCAAAGTTTACTACTTGTTGATTTTGCTGGCTCGCAGGAATATTGGGAAGCAGACTTCACGTTTCTTTTTGCCCCACAGCTCGCACAGTGGTTGTTCAATCTGTTGCAACGGCTCCTCCCCTAGTGCTTGTCGGTAGCGCTGCACGCTGCTCCACGTCTGTAAGTAACGCAGAAACCGTTCGGCGTCCCAGAGTTGCCGCTGCTCGAAGCGGCGGTGCTGCACTTCGGCGAAGGGAAACGGAATGCAGGCAAACTCGTCGTCGATGTGACGGCGGTTCTCGTCCCAGTAAGGTCCGACGATATCCGTGTAAAAGTGACGGATCAACGGATCAATCTGCTCATTGACTTTGACCAGCCCATAGCCCCACTCGGCAAGGGTAGCATTGGGCTTGGCCACGCGCGTTGCTTCTCGATGAAAAGCGTCGGCATTAAACCAGTGCAGGGCCTGCGCTACCGTAATCAGGTCGAAAGTATTATCAGCAAATGGCGTCTGCTCCGCACCACTAATGGTGTAGCGGATATTTAGCTGCGGCACGGCCTGTTCGAGCTGCTTCCGGCTGATGTCGGTGGCTTCTATATGGCCAAAGTGCGGCGCCAGATCAGCCGCAACTTGGCCATTGCCGGTGCCACAGTCCCAGGCTGCTTCGCGGCCAGGCGTGATGGACAGCAGGTAATCGTACAGAGCCGGCGGGTAAGTAATGCGGAACTGCGCGTACTGCGCGGCGTGGTCGGAGAAACGGTCGAGAGCCATTGGCTGAAAATAGCAAGAGCCGCGGACAGCGCCGCAGCTCCTGGAGTTGCTGATCGAAAATGGAGCCGCTTATGCCTCTCCCATCGTCCCACTGAAATTCATCGGGAAGCTGGCCATATCCGTCTGGACTTTCACCGGGCCGAAGCTCCGCTCGTAGCGGTCCAGGTTGTCCTGCAGCGCCGACAGCAGCCGCTTGGCATGCTCTGGCGTAATGACGACGCGGGCTTTCACTTTAGCCTTGGGCAAACCGGGCATCAGGCGAATGAAGTCGATGACGAATTCGCTGCTGGAATGCGCAATCATCGCCAGGTTGGCGTATTCGCCCTCGGCAATTTCCTCCGACAGCTCGATGTTGATTTGTTGCTCTTCGGGTGCGGGAGTGGGTGGTTGTTGGGCCATGCTGTAGCGCGAAGTTGTACTCCGCGTGTCGTTGAAAAGAATCGTAGAAACGGCGCGGACGAAACGCGAAGTACAACTTCGCGCTACAACGCGCACTCCTAAAAGTAGGCAGAAAAAGAAAAGCCCGCCGGAATTGCTTCCGACGGGCTTCCCTATTCCATCAACCGATTACTCGGCCGATACTTCGCGCTTGCTGCGGCTGGCGCGGGCGGGGCGCGTTTCCGTGGCGGCCGGAGCGGCGGGTGCCGGTTCCGGATCCTCCGTTGAGCCGACCTGAATGCGCGTGTACTCGCGCAGACCGGTACCGGCCGGAATGAGGTGACCCACGATAACGTTTTCCTTCAGACCGAGCAGTTCGTCGGCTTTGCCACGGATGGCAGCCTCCGACAGCACCTTCGTCGTCTCCTGGAACGAAGCAGCCGAGATAAACGACTGCGTGCCCAGCGAGGCCTGCGTGATGCCCTGCAGCGTCGGACGGGACACGGCCGGGGAGGCGTCGCGCACTTCCACCAGCTTCAGGTCGCGGCGGCGCAGCGAGGAATTCTCGTCGCGCAGCTTGCGGGCCGTCACGATCTGACCGCGCTTGAGCACCGTCGAGTCGCCTTCGTCCGTCACCACCTTCATGTCGATGATGGAGTCGTTCTCTTCCATGAACGTCACCTTATCGACCGACTGGTGCTCCAGGAACGAGGTGTCGCCCGGATCCATGATAATCACCTTCTGCATCATCTGGCGGACGACCACCTCGATGTGCTTGTCGTTGATTTTCACACCCTGCAAGCGGTACACTTCCTGAATCTCGTTCACGAGGTACTCCTGCACGGCACCGGGGCCCTGAATGTTCAGGATGTCGGTCGGCGTGATGGCACCATCCGACAGCGGCGCACCGGCGCGGATGAAGTCGTTGTCCTGCACCAGAATGTGCTTGGACAGCGGCACCATGTACTTCTTCTTCACGCCGTCTTTCGACTCGACGAAGATTTCACGGTTACCACGCTTCACGGTGCCGTAGGTTACCACGCCGTCGATTTCCGATACCACCGCCGGGTTCGACGGGTTACGGGCTTCGAACAGTTCGGTAACGCGGGGCAGACCACCGGTGATGTCGCGGGTTTTGCCCACGGCACGCGGAATCTTGGCCAGGATGTGACCAGCCTTGATCTTCTCACCATTCTCCACGTTGATGTGCGAGCCTACGGGGATGTTGTAAGCCTTCTGGCTTTCGTCGCCACCCGAGCGGCCGGCTTTCACCACGATGGCCGGAGCCAGGGTCTTGTCCTTGGATTCGATAACCACCTTCTCGCGGTAGCCGGTCTGTTCGTCCGACTCCTCGCGGTAAGTGACACCCTCCTTGATACCCTCGTACACGATGGTACCGTCGAATTCGGCCAGAATAACGGCGTTGTAGGGGTCCCAGTTGTTGAGCTCCTGGCCCTTCTCGACCTCCTGACCTTCTTCCACGAGCAGGAACGAGCCGTACGGTACGTGGTTCGAGATGTACACCTTGCCGGTGCCCTTCTCCACGATACGTACTTCGCCCGAGCGGCCCATGACCACTTTCACCGGTTCGCCTTCCGCATTCACCGAATCCACAGTGCGCACATCTTCAAACTCGATGACGCCGGCAAACTTGGCGCGGATGCTAGCTTCTACGGCGATGTTCGAGGCCGTACCACCCACGTGGAAGGTACGCAGCGTGAGCTGGGTGCCCGGTTCGCCGATGGACTGCGCAGCAATAACGCCGACAGCTTCGCCTTTCTGCACCATGCGGCCCGACGAGAGGTTACGACCATAGCACTTGCCGCAGATACCGCGCTTCGATTCGCAGGTCAGTACCGAGCGGATTTCCACCGATTCGATGCTGGTGTTATCGATGCGACGCGTGATTTCCTCGGTGATTTCCTCACCGGCGGGCAGGATAACCTCGTCCGTCAGCGGGTCCACGATGTCGTGCACGGCTACGCGGCCCAGGATACGCTCGGCCAGCGGCTCCACGATGTCCTCGTTGTCCTTCAGGGCGAAGGTCTCGATGCCACGCAGGGTACCGCAGTCCACGTCGTTCACGATAACGTCCTGCGACACGTCCACCAGACGGCGGGTCAGGTAGCCGGCGTCAGCCGTCTTCAGAGCGGTGTCGGCCAGACCCTTACGGGCACCGTGGGTCGAAATGAAGTACTCGATAACGTCCAGGCCTTCTTTGAAGTTGGACAGAATCGGGTTTTCGATAATCTCGCCGACCGAACCCTGCAGCGACTTCTGCGGCTTGGCCATCAGACCACGCATACCGCCGAGCTGACGAATCTGCTCGCGCGAACCACGGGCGCCGGAGTGCATCATCATGTAGATGGAGTTGAAGCCTTGCTTCTCCTTCTCCAAGCGGGACATGAGGGTTTCCGTAATCTGGTTGTTGATGCGCGTCCAGATGTCGATAACCTGGTTGTAACGCTCGTTGTCGGTAATCAGACCCATTTGGTAGTTCTGGGTTACCGCCTTCACGTCGTTTTGCGCCTGAAGAATCAGCTCATCCTTCTCTTTCGGGATGTTGATGTCGCCCAGACCCATCGACAGACCACCTTTGTAAGCCGACTGGAAGCCCAGCGTCTTGATGTCGTCGAGGAACTGCGCCGTGCGGGCCATGCCCGTACGCTTGAACACCAGCGAAATGATCTGCTGCAGCTTCTTCTTGGTCAGCAGCTCGTCCACGAAGCCGACTTCTTCCGGCACGTGCAGGTTGAAGAGCACGCGGCCAGCCACGGTCTCAATCACCTTCGTTACCAGGTTGTCTTCCTCGTCGCGGACTTTAGTGCGCACCTTGATGTAGGCGTGCTTCGAGAGCTGACCTTCGTTGATGGCAATAACAACCTCCTCGGCGGAATAGAACGAACGGCCTTCGCCTTGCACTACTTCCTCTTCGGTGGTGCGCTTGCCCTTGGTCACGTAGTACAGACCCAGAACCATGTCCTGCGACGGTACCGCAATCGGAGCGCCGTTGGCCGGGTTCAGGATGTTGTGCGAGGCCAGCATGAGCATCGAGGCTTCCAGTACGGCGGCCGGTCCGAGCGGCACGTGCACAGCCATCTGGTCACCGTCAAAGTCAGCGTTGAAGGCCGTACACACCAGTGGGTGCAGCTGGATGGCTTTGCCCTCGATCAGGCGCGGCTGGAAAGCCTGGATACCCAGACGGTGCAGCGTAGGAGCACGGTTCAGGAGCACCGGGTGGCCTTTCAGCACGTTCTCCAGGATGTCCCATACCACGGCGTCCTTGCGGTCCACGATTTTCTTGGCCGACTTCACCGTCTTCACGATGCCGCGCTCGATGAGCTTGCGGATGATGAACGGCTTGAACAGCTCGGCCGCCATGTTCTTGGGCAGACCGCACTCGTGCAGCTTCAGTTCAGGACCTACCACGATAACCGAACGGCCCGAGTAGTCGACGCGCTTACCGAGCAGGTTCTGACGGAAGCGGCCCTGCTTGCCTTTCAGCATATCGGACAGCGACTTCAGGGCGCGGTTGCCTTCGGCGCGCACGGCATTCACCTTGCGCGAGTTGTCGAACAGGGAGTCGACGGCTTCCTGCAGCATGCGTTTCTCGTTGCGCAGAATCACCTCGGGGGCCTTGATTTCGATCAGGCGCTTGAGGCGGTTGTTGCGGATGATAACGCGACGGTACAGGTCGTTCAAGTCGGAGGTAGCGAAACGGCCACCGTCCAGGGGCACGAGGGGGCGCAGTTCCGGCGGAATCACCGGCACCATGCGAATCACCATCCACTCGGGGCGGTTCTCGATGCGGCCGTTGGCTTCGCGGAAGGCTTCCACCACGCGCAGACGCTTCAACGCCTCAGCCTTACGCTGCTGCGAAGTTTCGTGGGCAGCGGAGTCACGCAGGGAGTAGCTCAGCTCGTCCAGGTTCAGGCGCTCGAGCAGCATGTACAACGCTTCGGCGCCCATCTTGGCGATGAACTTCTGCGGGTCCTCGTTGGGCAGCATCTGGTTCTCGCGGGGGAGCTTGTCGATGATGTCCAGGTATTCGTCTTCCGTCAGGAAGTCGAGTTGCTGTACGCCGTCCGTTTCCAGCAAGCCCGGCTGCACTACCACGTAACGCTCGTAGTAGATGATCTGGTCGAGCTTCTTGGTGGGCAGGCCCAACAGGTAACCAATTTTGTTGGGCAGCGACTTGAAGTACCAGATGTGCGCAACGGGTACCACCAGTTCGATGTGGCCCATCCGCTCGCGGCGCACCTTCTTCTCGGTCACTTCCACGCCGCAACGGTCGCAGATGATGCCCTTGTAGCGAATGCGCTTGTATTTGCCGCAGTGGCACTCCCAGTCTTTTACCGGTCCGAAGATCCGCTCGCAGAACAAGCCGCCCATTTCGGGCTTGTACGTGCGGTAGTTGATCGTCTCGGGCTTCACCACTTCCCCGTTCGAGCGCTCCAGAATGGCTTCCGGAGAGGCGAGCGAGATGGTGACTTTCGAGAAGTCTTGAACCAGCTTTTTCGTTTTTGCAAACGCCATGTTGCTTGGGTTTAAGCTTTAGCTTGTTGCTATTTCACCGTTCGGTTTCTTCGGGCAGTGCCCAAACACTCAGAACAGCTCGACTCCGGAAAAAGTGCTCTGCAGGTCGGATAGGTACGCCGCGCAGTAGATTTTTCGGGTCTGGGCGAAGCCTCGTCGGCTCCAATCGACCAGCTTGTTGATGACTTCTGGGCCTTGTGGTGTTGTCCTGACCATATCTCGGAACAACGGCCGAAAAGCATGTCGCAAAGCCGCTCGTACTATCGTTCTATTCTGCTTCACTCCTCCTCTACTCGCTGACGAGTCAGCCTAGGGCAGGATGCTCAAAATGGTTGCCGGCACCGAGGCACCGACAACCATTCTGTTAGCCGCTTTTAAACTAGTCCAGCGTGATTTCCAGGGCCAGACCACGCAGCTCGTGAATGAGTACGTTGAACGACTCCGGGATATTCGGCTTGGGCAGCACGTCGCCCTTCACGATGGCTTCGTAGGCTTTGGCCCGGCCAATCACGTCGTCAGACTTCACCGTCAGGATTTCCTGCAGGATGTTCGACGCGCCGAAGGCCTCCAGCGCCCACACTTCCATCTCGCCGAAACGCTGACCACCGAACTGCGCCTTACCACCCAGCGGCTGCTGCGTGATGAGCGAGTACGGCCCGATCGAACGGGCGTGCATCTTGTCGTCGACAAGGTGTCCCAGCTTCAGCATGTAAATCACACCTACCGTCACGGGTTGGTCGAAACGGTCACCCGTCAGACCATCGTGCAGGTACGCGCGGCCCCAATCCGGCAAGCCGGCTTCGGTCAGCTCCTTGGCCACCTCTTCTTCGGTACCACCGTCGAAGATGGGGGTCGAGTACTTGCGGCCCAGCTTGAGGCCGGCCCAGCCCAGTACCGTTTCGTAGATCTGACCGATGTTCATGCGGCTCGGTACCCCCAGCGGGTTGAGCACGATGTCCATCGGGGTGCCGTCGGGCAGGAAGGGCATGTCCTCATCGCGCACGATGCGGGCTACCACACCCTTGTTACCGTGACGACCGGCCATCTTGTCACCCACCTTCAGCTTTCGCTTCTTGGCGATGTACACTTTAGCCAGCTGCACGATACCGGCGGGCAGTTCGTCGCCTACCTCCAGGGTAAACCGGTCGCGCTTGAAGCGGGCCGTTACGATGTTGCGACGCTTGGTGTAGTTCTTCACCAGTTCCGCCACCATCGAGTTGGTCTTCTCGTCGGCAGTCCAGTTTTCCAGGATGAGGTCCTTGAACAGGTTCACCTCTTCCGGCACGGCGTAGTTGCTCTCGTCCTTGTAGGGGTTCTTCTCGGGGAAGAGGGCATCGGTGATGTTCTTCTTGCCGAATTTGGCCCCTTTGGTCAGCAGCTCGTCGCCAAACTTGTGCTTGATGCCCTGCGAGGTCTTACCCTCCAGCAGCTGCACCAGCTTGTCGACCATTACTGCCTTCACGCCCCGCAGCTCGGCGGCGTACTTGTCCTTGAGCTCTTCTACTTCGCGCTTGGATTTGGCGCGCAGGTTCTTGTCCTTCTTCGGGCGCGAGAACAGCTTGGTCTCGATAACCACGCCGTTCAGGGAGGGCGGCGCCTTGAGGGAGGCATCCTTCACGTCGCCGGCCTTGTCGCCGAAGATGGCGCGCAGCAGCTTCTCTTCCGGGGTCGGGTCCGTCTCGCCCTTCGGCGTGATTTTACCGATCAGAATGTCGCCTTCGCGCACTTCCGCACCGATGCGGATGATGCCGTTTTCGTCGAGGTTGCGGACGGCTTCTTCGCTCACGTTCGGAATTTCCGAGGTCAGCTCTTCTTCGCCGCGCTTGGTCTCGCGTACTTCCAGCTCAAACTCTTCGATGTGAATCGAGGTGAAGATGTCGTCGCGGACTACCTTCTCCGAAATGACGATGGCGTCCTCGAAGTTGTAACCCTGCCACGGCATGAACGCCACCTGCATGTTGCGGCCCAGGGCCAGCTCACCAGCTTCGGTAGCGTAGCCTTCGCATAGCGGCTGGCCTTTCACTACCCGCTCGCCCTTCTTCACGATGGGCGTCAGGTTCAAGCAGGTGTCCTGGTTGGTGCGGCGGAACTTGATCAGCTCGTAGGTCACACGCTCAGCGTCGAAGCTCACGAGGATGTCTTCGGCGGTGAGGTCGTAACGAACGATGATCTTGTTGGCGTCCACGTAGTCAATGACACCGTCGCCTTCGGCTACCACCAGGGCGCGCGAGTCGATGGCCACGCGGCCTTCGAGGCCGGTGCCCACGATGGGCGCCTGGGGCTTCAACAGCGGCACCGCCTGGCGCTGCATGTTCGAGCCCATCAGCGCACGGTTGGCGTCGTCGTGCTCCAGGAACGGAATCATCGAAGCAGCCACCGACACAATCTGGTTCGGGGCTACGTCCATGTAGGTGTACTCGGTCGGACCAACCACCGGGAAGTCACCTTCGAAACGACCCTTCACGAGTTCGTTGATGAAGTTACCGGAGTCATCGATGCGGGCGTTGGCCTGCGCGATGTGGTGGGTGTCTTCCTCCTCGGCCGTCAGGTACTTCACGGTGTGCGTTACGTCCACCTTGCCGTTTTCCACGGTGCGGTAGGGCGTCTCAATGAAGCCCATCGAGTTGACGCGGGCGTGCACGCACAGCGACGAAATCAGACCGATGTTCGGGCCTTCCGGCGTCTCGATGGTGCAGAGGCGGCCGTAGTGCGTGTAGTGTACGTCACGTACTTCGAAACCAGCCCGCTCGCGCGACAGACCGCCCGGCCCCAGTGCCGATACGCGACGCTTGTGCGTCACCTCGGCCAGCGGGTTGGTCTGGTCCATGAACTGCGACAACTGGTTGGTGCCGAAGAACGAGTTGATTACCGACGACAGCGTACGGGCGTTGATCAGGTCAACGGGCTTGAAGTCCTCGTTGTCGCGCACGTTCATGCGCTCCTTGATCGTGCGGGCCATACGGGCCAGGCCGACGCCGAACTGGGCGTACAGCTGTTCGCCCACGGTGCGCACGCGACGGTTCGACAAGTGGTCGATGTCGTCGACGATGGCCTTCGAGTTGATCAGGCCGATCAGGTACTTCACGATGAGCACGATGTCCTCGTTCGTGAGTACGCGGGCGTCCCAACCCGTGTCGATGCCCAGCTTCTTGTTGATGCGGTAGCGGCCTACGTCCCCGAGGTCGTAACGCTTATCCGAGAAGAACAGCTTCTGGATGATGTCACGGGCGGTTTCTTCGTCCGGCGCTTCCGTGTTACGGAGCTGGCGGTAAATCTGCTCTACAGCTTCCTTCTCCGAGTTGGAGTTGTCCTTCTGGAGGGTGTTGTAGATGATTGCGAAATCGGCGATGTTGACGTTTTCGCGGTGCAGGATGATGGACTTCACGCCCGAATCCACGATGGTGTCGATGTCCTCGTCCTCAACGGTCGAGTCACGCTCCAGCAGCACCTCGTTGCGGTCAATCGAAACTACCTCACCGGTGTCCTCGTCCACGAAGTCTTCCGTCCAGGTGCGCAGCACGCGGGCGGCCAGCTTGCGGCCAACTACCTTCTTGAGGGTTTTCTTGTCGGCTTTCACCTCTTCCGACAGCCCGAACAGGTCCAGGATGTCTTTGTCGGTGCCGTAGCCGATGGCGCGAAGCAGCGTCGTGACCGGGAATTTCTTCTTCCGGTCGATGTACGCGTACATCACGTTGTTCACGTCCGTGGCAAATTCAATCCACGAGCCTTTGAACGGAATGATACGGGCCGAATACAGCTTCGTGCCGTTGGTGTGCTTGCTCTGGGCAAAGAACACGCCGGGCGAACGGTGCAGCTGCGATACGATAACGCGCTCGGCACCGTTGATTACGAAGGAACCCTTCTCCGTCATGTACGGGATGTTCCCCAGGAACACCTCTTGCTCGATGGTTTCGAAGTCCTCGTTGTCCTCGTCGTTGCAGAGCAGGCGCAGCTTGGCTTTCAGCGGAACCGAGTACGTCAGGCCGCGGTCGATGCACTCGTCCACGGAGTACTTCGGCGGATCAACGTGGTAGTCGATAAACTCCAGGACGAAATTCTCACGCGAGTCGGAGATGGGGAAGTTCTCGGCAAACACCTTGAACAGGCCCTCATTCGAACGGTTTTCGGCCGCCGTCTCCAACTGGAAGAAGTCCCGGAACGACTGCAGCTGCACGTCCAGGAAGTCCGGGTACTCGATTACCTTCTTAATCTTGGCGAAATTGATCCGCTCCAGGGCCGTAGCCTTTGCTTTGGGTGTAGCCAATGTGTTAAGAATTAAAATGACACTGGGAGGATGGAATCTTCAAACCATGCCAGTAGCGCGAGCCAACCACTCACGCATCGAAGAACAACCCCAGGGGTAACAAAAACGTTCTTCAAGTGCATTAAGCCGTGGTAAGTTCGCGCTACTGTTTTGCCGCAAAAACGCTCCCAGAGCGTTAGAACAGCTTTTAGCAAAGTTTGCAGGCTACAAACAGGAAAAGACCTGACTTAGTTGCCAGGTCTAATCCATGCTTTGTCGGACTGGAAAAACAGGTGCGGCAAATGAATTAAACCGTAATCTGTTTCGAGTTGGTCAGTCCGGTTAAAGCAGGTGAGGGAGAGAAGTAATTACTTAACCTCTACTTCAGCACCAGCTTCTTCCAGCTGCTTACGCAGGCCTTCAGCCTCGTCCTTAGCAACACCTTCTTTCAGGGGCTTCGGAGCGCCGTCAACCAGTTCTTTGGCTTCCTTCAGGCCCAGGCCGGTCAGGTCTTTCACCAGCTTCACTACAGCCAGTTTCTGAGCGCCAGCCGACTTCAGGATTACGTCGAACGAAGTCTTCTCTTCGGGAGCCTCAGCAGCAGCGCCAGCGCCACCACCAGCCATCATTACCGGAGCAGCAGCTGCCGGCTCGATGCCGTACTCGTCCTTCAGAATCGTGGCCAGTTCGTTAACTTCTTTAACGGTCAGGCTAACAAGCTGCTCTGCAAATGCTTTCAGATCTGCCATTTTGCAAAAAATTTGGGGTGTTGTTGAAAACGATGAATTGAGAGAGAAAGAGAGCAGCGGTTAGCCTGCGGCCTCTTCTTTTTCCGAAAGGGTTTTGAGGATGCCGGCCAGCTTGTTGCCACCGCTCGACAGAGCGCTGATAACATTTTTGGCTGGCGACTGGAGCAGACCGATGATGTCACCGATGAGTTCCTGCTTGCCTTTGATAGTGCTGAGCGTGTCAAGTTGGTCGGTACCAACGTACACGTCGCTGTCCAGGTAAGCACCTTTAAACACGGGCTTGGGCTCAACGCCGCGGCCGTAGTTCTGCGACTTGTAGAAGTCTTTCAGCAGCTTAGCCGGAGCCGAACCAGACTCCTGCGAGAACAGGATGCCCGACTGGCCTTTCAGAGCTGCGTCCATTGCCGAGGTATCACCCGACAAACGGTCCAGCGCCTTACGGATCAGCGTGTTTTTGTAGACCTTGTACTCCATGCCCCGGTTGTAGCAGAGGCGACGGAATTCGTTGATCTTAGCCACGGTCATGCCCGAAGCATCCGTGAGGTAGAAGAAGCTGTATTCGCCGAATTTGCCGGCCAGCTCATCTACGAGGGCGTATTTTTCTTCCTTCGTCATGATCAGGCGTGTAATTACTTGGCGGAATTCACAGCGGTGTCAACCGGTACGCCGGGGCTCATCGTACTCGAGAGCGTGATGCTCTTGATGTACGTACCCTTAGCCGACGAAGGCTTCAGACGCTGCAGGGTCTGGATCAGTTCCAGTGCGTTTTCAGCGAGTTTGTCCTCGGTGAAAGACACTTTACCAACCGAGGTGTGAATAATGCCGGTTTTGTCAACTTTGAAGTCGATTTTGCCAGCCTTCACTTCCTGCACAGCCTTGGCCACGTCCGTGGTTACGGTGCCCGACTTGGGGTTCGGCATCAGGCCACGGGGACCCAGTACGCGGCCCAGACGGCCTACCTTAGCCATTACGGCCGGCATGGTGATGATAACGTCCACATCGGTCCAACCCTTCTCGATTTTCGAGATGTAGTCGTCCAGACCTACGAAGTCAGCACCAGCAGCGGTAGCTTCGGCTTCTTTGTCCGGGGTTACCAGAGCCAGCACACGAACGGTTTTACCCGTGCCGTGGGGCAGCGTGGCCACGCCGCGAACCATCTGGTCAGCTTTGCGCGGGTCAACACCTAGGCGTACGTCGATGTCTACCGAAGCGTCAAACTTGGTGAAGGTGATTTCCTTTACCACTTTGGCGGCGTCCTGCAGCGTGCGTACTTCCGTCAGATCGAATTTGGCAAGGGCTTCCTTGCGCTTTTTGCTCACTTTTGCCATGGTCTTAGCCGATTACTTGGTGAGGGGGCTTTCGCCCGTAATGGTGAGGCCCATGCTGCGAGCGGTGCCAGCAACGAGTTTCATGGCCGACTCGATCTTGAAGGCGTTCAAGTCGGGCATCTTCGTTTCGGCAATTTGGCGGACTTGGTCCCAGGTCACCGAGCCAACCTTGTTACGGTTCGGCTCTTTCGACCCGCTCTGAATCTTCGCTGCTTCCATGAGCAGGATCGGCGCAGGCGGCGTCTTAATGACAAAGTCAAACGACTTGTCAGTGTACATGGTGATGAGAACAGGTAACACTTGGCCGGCTTTATCCTGGGTGCGAGCATTGAACTGCTTGCAGAACTCCATGATGTTTAAGCCTTTCGAACCAAGCGCAGGTCCAATCGGCGGGGCAGGGTTTGCCGCGCCTCCCTTTACCTGAAGCTTCAGGTAACCTCTGATTTCCTTGGCCATTTGGTTGATTACTTCGGCTGTGGGTGGCTCCCACCGCCGTTGTGAAAAATGCTCCTATGGAAGCGGCTACCAGTCCGGAGCGGACGACCAGTAGCCCAACTGTAACAGTTCTAGACTTCTTTTTCGACCTGCGTGTAGCTCAGCTCCATCGGAGTGCTGCGGCCGAAAATCTTCACGATTACATTCAGCTTCTTGCGCTCCTCGAATACCTCCGATACGGTACCCGACATGCCCGCAAAGCCGCCGTCGATAATCTTCACCAGCTCGCCGGCTACGAAAGGCACTTCCAGCGCCGCCGGCTGTTCTTCCGTTTCATCCACGATACCGAGGATGCGGTTCACTTCGCTCATGCGCAACGGAATGGGCTTGGCGTTGGCCGTCTTGCCCTCTTTGTCGCTGAGGAAGCCCAGCACGCCCGGCGTGGTGGTAATGATATGGTCTACCTCCCCGTGCGTCAGATCCGCGTGGATGAGGATATAGCCAGGGAAGAAGCTACGCTCGCGCACCCGCTTCTTGCCATTACGCATCTCGTACACCTTCTCAGCCGGAATTAGCACCTGCGGCACTAGCTCATCGAGCCCATGGCGGTGAATTTCCGTTTCGAGGTATTGCTTGGCTTTCTTTTCCTGGCCGCTTACCGAGCGCACCACGTACCACTTCAGTTCTCCCATTTTCCTAGCTGGTTAGTGGTAAAGCTTAGCGGAACGAGTTGTAAAACGCCTTCAGCAGCGACTCAAAGGTCACATCCATCAGGCCCACCACGATGGCAAACACCAGCGAACCTACGAGCACCAGACCGGCGCTCTTCTGCAATTCCTCGAACGAGGACCACGTCACTTTGTAACGCATCTCTTCGACGGTATCGCGGAAGTATTTCGACAGCTTATCCATGATTGAAGGACCGGTTGGCGGTAAGGCAAAAGCGGCCGCTTCAGCAGCGGCCGTCTTTAGGTTTAATCTGCACGGGCGGAGAGATTCGAACTCCCATCAAAGGTTTTGGAGACCTCTATTCTACCCTTGAACTACGCCCGTGTAAGTTCCTAATGAGGCAGGGATGCTTCAATTCGGAGTGCAAATGTACCGAAGGTTACGGATAAAACAAATTTGCCCACAAAAATTTCGTGTGCGGATTCTGTTGATGCACCGATAATTACAGCCGGTTCGCAATGCATAAAACTACTTGGATGCCACTTTTTACTGCTATTTGATAGCTATCAGGCCTCGTGTAGCAACTTACTAGCTATGCATTCGGCTGTTGATTGTACTGAATAGGCTCCAACGCCGAAGGTTATTGATTCGCGTAGCACCGCGCTCTAACGCCTTTCTACCAGCGACAGAAGAAGTACTCGAAAACTCGGTTTACCTCATTACACCAGGCTCAGAAACTATCAAAAACACGACGGCCTCTACTGGTTTCCCAGCAGAGGCCGTGTGCCTAATAAGACCTGAGGTCGTAATTAGTCGAGGATTTCGGTTACCTGACCGGCACCTACCGTGCGGCCACCTTCGCGGATAGCGAAGCGCAAGCCTTTCTCCATGGCCACAGCGTTGATCAGCTCAACGGAGATGGTCACGTTGTCACCCGGCATTACCATTTCTACGCCTTCAGCCAGCGAGATGATACCGGTTACGTCGGTGGTGCGGAAGTAGAACTGCGGACGGTAGTTGTTGAAGAACGGCGTGTGACGGCCACCTTCTTCCTTCGACAGAACGTAAACTTCAGCCTTGAACTTTTTGTGGGGGGTTACCGAGCCGGGCTTGCAGATAACCATGCCGCGACGGATGGCTTCTTTTTCAATACCACGGAGCAGCAGACCTACGTTGTCACCAGCTTCGCCACGGTCGAGGATCTTGCGGAACATCTCAACCCCCGTTACGGTCGACTTGAGGTTTTCAGCACCCATACCGAGGATTTCAACCGGCTCACCCGAGTTGATTACACCGCGCTCGATACGACCGGTAGCTACGGTGCCACGGCCAGTAATCGAGAACACGTCTTCTACCGGCATCAGGAAAGGCTGGTCCGTCAGACGGGGAGGAATCGGAATGAAGGAGTCAACAGCGTCCATCAGGGCCTCGATGGTGCCCACCCACTTGGCATCGCCGTTCAGACCGCCGAGGGCTGAACCTTGGATAACCGGGATGTTGTCACCGTCGAAGTCGTAGAACGACAGCAGCTCACGGATTTCCATCTCAACGAGTTCGAGCAACTCGGGGTCGTCTACCATGTCCACTTTGTTCATGAACACAACCAGCTGCGGTACACCTACTTGGCGAGCCAGCAGGATGTGCTCACGGGTCTGGGGCATCGGGCCGTCGGTAGCAGCTACTACGAGGATAGCGCCATCCATCTGAGCAGCACCGGTTACCATGTTCTTCACGTAGTCAGCGTGACCCGGGCAGTCAACGTGAGCGTAGTGACGGTTGGCGGTGGAGTACTCTACGTGAGCGGTGTTGATGGTGATACCGCGCTCTTTTTCCTCCGGAGCGTTGTCGATCGAGGAGAAATCACGCTTAGCGGCCAGACCTTTGTTAGCCAGCACCGTGGTGATAGCAGCGGTCAGAGTCGTTTTGCCGTGGTCCACGTGACCGATCGTGCCGATGTTTACGTGCGGCTTGGACCGGTCAAAAGTTTCTTTAGCCATTGTAAAGAGATTGGGAAGAAATTTTTGAGGGAAAAGAGGGTGCTTTCGCGCTGCTTGTATACTGCAAGAAAGCGATACGCAGACTTCTCCCTAGGAAAAAACTGCACGTCGCTTGTTGCAGGCCAGACGGCGGCAGGCGCGCTGCCCCGTTAGGTTCACTCTGGAGCCGTTGCGGGGATTTGAACCCCGGACCTCTTCCTTACCAAGGAAGTGCTCTACCCCTGAGCTACAACGGCTGGTATCTTACCTTAATCAGACTCGGTCAGCGGAAAAAGAGCGGGAGACGAGGTTCGAACCCGCGACCTGCAGCTTGGAAGGCTGCCGCTCTACCAACTGAGCTACTCCCGCGTGATGAGCTGATAGCAAGAAAAAATGAAGTGGGGGGAGAAGGATTCGAACCTTCGAAGTCGTAAGACAACGGATTTACAGTCCGTCCCATTTGGCCGCTCTGGAATCCCCCCTTGTCAGGTACTCCGGCCGGATGCCGAAGTGCTTTTTGTTTCAATTCAGAACTTGCTGCTGTGAGTAGGTCGCTGAATTGGATTGCAAAATTAGGGGCTTTCTGATGCAAGTCAAGCACCCGCGCAAAAACCTGAACTATTTTTTTTCGTCGTTTTTCGAAGAAAAGGCTTAAACCACGCTATTGCAGCAGGTTATAGATACCAATAAGCCGCTCATCTTTTTCCTTACTACGGATATCAGCCAAGGTCATTTTGAGCGTCGGCATGTTTTCGGACAGGGTCCGGAGTCCGTGGTAGGCTCCAAGCCGCACCTCATAGTTGGGGTTGGTGCGGGCCATTTGCTCCATTTTCTTCAGCGCTTTGTCGCGCTCTACTGCCGGAATGCGCAGCATGTAGGTACCAAAATCCTGTAGTAGTTGGTACAAGGTGGCCGCATCGGCGTCGTCGAGCTGAGCCAGGTACCACTGATACTGATCGATGTTACCGTTCAGCGTAAAGTAGGTCGACAGCGCGCTGACGATGGAGGGGTTCTTCTCGTTGCGCAAGGCCTCAATCCGGGGCTGCGCGGCGGCAGTAGGCGACTTGGTAAGCGCCGTGATGGCAGCGCCCATCACCAGATAAGAGCTGTCAGCCAACGCTTGGGTGTATACTTTGCCGTAATCCTCGTTTTGGAAGGCCGACAGCGTACTAATGGCGGCGGCTCGAACTCGGCTGCTCTTATCGGTGGAGGCAACGCGCTCCAGGTCTTTGCGCACTGCCCCGCCTTCCGGTCCTCGATAGCGGCGCAGGGCCTCCGCGGCAGTCATACGCACTCCCCAGAAGGAATCGTTCAGGGCATTGCGCATCACACTGCTGACGTTCAAGTCGGCCACTTTAGGTTTCAGCTCTGTAATGGCCTGCACTTTCGAAAGGTAGTTGCGGGCATGGTAGAACTGGTAGACAAGCTCATCCTGACTTTTTTCTTCCGTCAGCTCAGCCAGCAGCGTTTTGTCTGAATCAAACTGCACCAGCGCCGGCTTCTGATTAGCAGGCAGCTGGAAAGTCTGGCTAGCCTTCGTGATGACAATGCGGTGGTCAGTGGGCTTGTCGTTGACCCAGGTGGTAACCGTAACGGGTAGGCGGAAGACCGGCTGGTAGAGCGTATCCTGCTTCTGCACTACGCGCAGCGTTACCTTGCCATCGGCATACGAATGGGCCACGGCAACTTCCGGGTGGCCGCGCTGCAAGAACCACTGGTCAAAAAACCACATCAGGTCTTCGCCGGTGACTTCCTCGAACGCCACGCGCAACTCGGCTATTTCGACGGCGGAGAATTTGTGCTGCGTCAGGTAGCGGTTGAGCGCCGTAAAGAAGGCGTCGTCGCCGACGTAGCTGCGGAGCATGTGGAGCACTTGCCCGCCCTTCTGGTAGGAATGGCGGTCGAACATGTCTTCCTTGTCGGCGTAGCGGTAACGGATGAGCGGTTCGCGCTTGCCCTGAGCTTCCTCAAAATACAGCGCGGCCTGCTTGTAGCTCCATAGGTCGGCAGCATCGCGGCCGTACTTGAACTCGTTCCAGAGGTATTCGCCGTAATTGGCAAAAGCCTCGTTCAGCGGCAAATTCGACCATGATTCAGACGTAACGTAGTCGCCAAACCACTGGTGGATAAGTTCGTGGGCAATGACGTCGTCGCTGTTGCCGTCGATGAGCTGACGTCGGTTCTTCAGCACCAGTTCCGTACCGTGAACGGTGGCCGAAGTATTTTCCATGGCGCCCGATATATAGTCACGGACGATGACCTGGCTGTATTTCTCCCACGGATACTCCACGCCGAGCTTCTTGGAAAAGAAGTCCAGCATCTGGGGCGTCTGGCCGAATAGCGGCTTGGCATCGGCGGCGTTTTGGGGCTCCACGTAGTAATCTACGGCCTTCCCGTGCCACGTATCGTTGACAATGGCGTAATCGCCGACGGCCATCATGCTCAGATACGGCGCGTGGGGCAGGCTCTGCTTCCACGTATCGGTGCGCGTGCCGTCGCTGTTCTTCTTCGAGGAAATGAGCAGGCCGTTGGAGAGCGTTTTGTACTGCTGCTCCACAGTCATGCTGATTTCCTGCGTCATGCGCTGGTTGGGCCGGTCGATGGTGGGATACCAGCACGAGCTACCCTCTGTTTCGCCCTGGGTCCAGATCTGCTTGGGTTTGTTCTTATCGGTACCCAACGGGTTGATGAAGTACAGGCCCTTGGAGGCTCGGATAGCAGTGCTGCCGCCGGCGGGCAGTTCATTGGGCTTGGCGACGTACTGAATGCGTACCTGATATGGCTCGGTACGGGCGTACGTCCGGTCGAGCGTGATAGACAGGCGGCGCTTGTCGTACTGGTAGTTCAGCGTCTTCTCCTTGCCCCCGCTCACCAGCTTCACACTCTTGACATCGAAACCCTTGGCGTCGAGCACCAGCTGCGTCTGCGGGTAAAAGTGCGGCCGCACCGTGACGGTAGCGGTGCCTAGCAGCCACTGCTTGGCCCAATCGAAGCGCACGTCGAGCTTGGTATCGAGCACGTCGTGCAACAGGGTAGCCGCGGGCTGCACCGGATTGACCGGGGGCAACCAGTTCGGCACAACCATAATGGATTGTGTAGCTGGCTTGGGGCTATTGGCAGATTCGGCGGGAGCGGCTTTGTGGGGGGGGCTCTTCTTCGTCGTCCCCGACTTGGAAGGCTGACCCAGCAAGGTGAATGGCAATGCAATAGCCAGCGCAAACGCCCCGAGTGCCGGATATTTCATGGGGTGCTAATTGGGGTAATCTGGGGGTTCAAGTTCCGAAATAATTTCAGAATACGCCTATCTTTAAGCCCTTTTCCGCCGCATTCTCCTCTCTCCTTACCCCCACCCGCATGCTACAGGTCAGCGCTGGCCCCGAACACTCATGGAGTGTTGACATCACCGCCCACGGTATTACAGTTGATGATCAACCGTTCGATTGGGACTTGGTAGACCTCGGGGATGGCCGTTACCACGTGCTCTGGCAGGGCCGCTCCTACCCGGCGGAAATCTTGGAAGTAGATGCAGCAGCCAAGTCCGTGCGCTTGAAACTGGCCGGGCAGCGCTTCGAATTGCAAGCCAAGGACCGGTTCGATTTGCTGCTCGATAAGTTGGGCATGAGCCAGGCGGCCAGCAATAAGATCAACGAGGTGAAAGCCCCCATGCCGGGCCTGATTGTTGACATCCGCGTGCAGCCAGGCCAAGCCGTGCAGAAGGGCGACCCGCTGCTGGTGCTGGAAGCCATGAAAATGGAGAACATCCTTAAGTCGCCCGGCGACGGGGTTGTCAGCACCATCAAAGTCGGGTTGCGCGACAACGTCACCAAAGGACAGGTATTGGTGCAGTTTGCCTAAGCCTGCAGGCGCCCCAACACCCACGCTACCCTGTGCGTAGCTACTCAAACGTCATCAACCTAACTCAAGACCGTTGAAATACAACCGAATTCTGCTAAAGCTGAGCGGCGAGGCCTTGATGGGCAAGCAGCAGTACGGCATCGATGCCGACCGTCTGATGCAGTACGCCCAAGAAGTGCGCGCCGTAGCGGAGCTGGGCGTGCAAGTCGCCGTGGTGATTGGTGGCGGCAACATCTTCCGCGGCGTGCAGGCCGAAGCCTTTGGGCTCGACCGCGTGCAGGGCGACTACATGGGCATGCTGGCCACCGTCATCAACTCAATGGCCCTGCAGAGCGCCCTGGAAAAGCTCGGCACTCCTACCCGCTTGCTGTCGGGCCTGACCATTCAGCGCGTGTGCGAACCGTATATCCGCCGCCGGGCCATGCGTCACCTGGAAAAAGGTCGGGTCGTCATCTTCGGCGCCGGCATCGGCTCGCCGTACTTCACCACCGATTCGGCGGCCTCGCTGCGCGCCATTGAGGTGGAAGCCGCCGTGGTGCTGAAGGGCACGCGCGTGGACGGTATCTACACGGCCGACCCGGAGAAAGACCCGTCGGCAACGCGCTTCCCGCAGATTACCTTCGACGAGGTGATGGAGAAAAACCTCAACGTGATGGACATGACAGCCTTCACGCTGTGCAAGGAGAACAACCTGCCCATCATCGTGTTCGATATGAACAAGAAGGATAACCTGCTGAAGCTGGTCAACGGCGAGCAGATCGGCACGCTGGTAACGATGACCGGCGACGCCGAGCACGACGTTGCAGCCAAACCCGGTACGCTGCTTCCTGAGCAGAAGCGTGCTTCCACGGCTTCGGCCGAACAACAAGCGTAACTTTTATGTCAAATGGCTGAACGGCTGAATGGCTAGTCGTTCTGACGGCAGAACAACCAACCATTTACCCCTTAAACCATTTAACCATTCATTTTTTAACACATGGACGAAGAAATCCAGCTGTACCTGAGTGACGCCGAGGAATCGATGGCGAAGGCCTTGCAGCACACCAACACGGAACTGAGCCGTATCCGGGCGGGCAAAGCCACGCCGGCCATGCTTGATTCGCTGCGCGTCGATTACTACGGCACGCCTACGCCGGTAGGGCAGGTGGCCAACGTTTCGGCTCCGGACGCCCGCTCGCTGGTTATCCGCCCCTGGGAGAAAAACATGCTGGGCGAAATCTCCAAGGCCATCAAGAACAGCGACCTGGGCCTGAACCCGGTGATGGACGCTGATTCGGTGCGCCTGAACCTGCCTCCGATGACCGAGGAACGCCGCCGCGACCTGGTAAAGCAAGTGAAAAACGAAGCCGAAAGCGGCAAAGTCCGCATCCGCGGTATTCGCAAGGACGTGAACGAGTCGCTGCGCAAGCTCCAGAAAGAAGGTGCTGCGGAAGACGCTGTCAAGGACGCCGAAGCCAAGGTGCAGAAGTACACCGACAGCTACATCGTTAAGATTGACGACGCGATGAGCAAGAAGGAAGCCGAGATTATGACCATCTAAGCCTCCGGCTTAAGCTCAAAACGCACAACGCCCCGGCTGATTCGTCAGCCGGGGCGTTGTGCGTTTGTGTGGTTGTTATGACTACTGCCAATAGCCCTGCGCAATGATTTCGCGCTCCACGGCTTCCGGCACGAGGTAACGAATGGACTGACCAGCCCGCATACTTTTACGAATAAACGTGGCCGAAATATCCAGCAATGGTGCTTCTACTACCCGCACACCAGCCGGCAGCGGCTCCGGCAACGCGTAACCCGGGCGGGGGTACACGTACACCTCGAACTCCGCCATCAACCGTTCGGCGGCTTTCCAGCGGGGCAGGCCTGGCAGATTATCACCACCCATGAGCAACACAAACTTGACGCCGGGATACTGGCGGCGCAGCTCGTCGAGCGTATCGATGGTATAACTGGGCTTGGGCAGGCAGAACTCTACATCGAGGACACGCAGGTGCTCATTGCCGGCAATGGCCAACTGTACCAGTTGCAGGCGTGCCTGCTCGGGCAGCAGCTCCTCCCCTACCTTGAACGGACTCTGCGGCGACACCACGAGCCAGACGGCATTCAGGTCGGTACGCGTAGCCAAATGGTTGGCTAAGATCAGGTGCCCGACGTGGATGGGGTTGAACGAACCGAACAGCAGGCCCACGCGCCGCGGGCTGCTCATCAAACAATGGCCGGCTCGGCCATGATGAAGTTGCGAACCAGCTTTTCGGCCTGGGCCGTGGCCTCGTCCAAGTCGTCGTTGATAATGACGGCGTCAAACCGATCCTCGAAAGTTAGCTCGAAGTTGGCTTTGTAAAGCCGGGCCGAGATGCTCGAAGCCGAGTCGGTGGCGCGGGACTTGAGGCGCTGCTCAAGTACTTCCAGGGACGGCGGCTTCACGAAAATGCACAGCGCCCGCTCCTTGTAGAAATCCTTGATGCTGAGGCCGCCTTTGACGTCGATATCGAGGATGGCGTGCTTGCCACCTTCCCAGATGCGCTCAATCTCGGATTTCAGGGTACCGTAGTAAGAGCCTTCGTAGACTTCCTCCCACTCCACGAACTCGTCGTGGCGGATTTTTTCCTGAAACTCCTGAACGGTAATGAAATAGTAGTCCTTGCCGTTCTGCTCGGCCCGCCCGCGTCGGTCGCGCGTGCAGGCCGAGATAGAAAAGCTCAGCTCTGGGATTCGCTCCATGAGCCGATGGACAATGGTGGTTTTGCCGGCGCCCGATGGTGCCGAAAAGGCAATGATTTTCCCCTGCATGGGGCAAAATTAGACCTTTTCGGACTGCACGCGCGCCATAATGTTGGCGGAGAGGCTAGCAGGTACGCCTTTGCGCCCTACATACTGGTTGAGGAAGTCGACGAAAACGCGCTGCTTATCAATGCTATCGAAGCACGGGGAGCAGTCCTCAGCATGGTTAACGAAGTATTCTTCGTCCTCAAGCGTAGGGTCCTGGCCCACGATGAGTTGGTCTAGAATGGTGTTCACACGCTCACAGTCGGCGCCGGCGGCAGTGTTGGCGGCCGCGCCTTGTTGGTTGGGTGTAGACTTCGAAGCCATAGCTTGGGGGGTAAGTCGGTGGAGGAGAGTGGTTAAATGTACTTAGTCTTCATCTTCGTCGTACGCTGGGTCAACATCGCCTTCCTCAGAATCGTTGCCGTAACCCATCTTTTTTGCGTAGCGCTCCAATTTATCCTTCAAAAAATTACGTGCGCGGTGCAGACGGGAGCGGACGGTACCGATGGGAATATCGAGCACCTTGGCCATTTCCTCGTAGGTAAACCCTTCCAGGTCGCAGAGGATAATGACGGTGCGGAAGTCGACGGGCAGCGAGTTCAGCGCGCTGGCTACTTCGTCGCCGATCAGGTCGCGGGTGGCCTGCTGGCGCAGATCGGGCGAGCTGGCGCCCGTGTCGGCGTCGGCGTCTACCTCCTCAGTGTTGTAGTAGCCCTCGATTTCGCTGTAGTCGACCTTGGCGGGCTGCTTGCTTTTCTTCCGAAAATCGTTGATGAACGAATTTTTCAGGATGCGAAACAGCCAGGCTTTGGCGTTGGTTCCGGGCTCGAAGTACTCGAAGAAGCGGTAGGCCTTCAGATATGTCTCCTGGACGAGGTCATTGGCATCGTCTTCATCAAGGGTCAGGCGGAAGGCAAAGTTGTACAGCGAATCCAGCACGGGCAGCAGCTCGGCCTGGAATCGGCGGTCTTTTTCCTCCTTGCTCAGTTTCGGAACCCGTTCGGGATTGTCGCTCATATGCGGGGTGGTTCGGGCAGGTGAGTATTGCCTCGGCTAAATGTAACGAAAGGAAGGGCTCAACGGGTTACATCGTTGGGGTGCAGCCGGCGCTCAGCGGCCACTACCAGGAAGCCATAGAGGAAAACAAATAAGTTGAATCCTATCTGCATCTCGAGCAACGAATCCGCCAGGGTTGCCGCGCCGAAAATGAACAGGAGCTGTCTGACGTACGGATTGCGCCGCAGGCCGGGTTGCACCAAGGGCGTAATGAGCACCCACAGCCAGATGAGCAGGCCCACAATGCCCGCGCCTACGAGGTAGTGAACGTACTGGTTGTGAACCATGACGCGGTTCTGCTGCTCCAGGCCGTAGGTCTGCCAGGAAAATTGTTCGTCCATGGCCAGCCGCACATCGGCCGGAGCCACGCCCAGCCACGGATGCTGGTTGATAAGCACTTTAGCGTTTTGCAGCGCCGCCAGCCGGCGGGCCAGCGAAAACTGATTGATGTCGTGGCTGTAGTAGAACTGCTGCACATCGTACACCGTGGTAGCCACCCGGGCCTGCACAGTAGGCAGGCTATAATAAGCGCCGACCATTAGCAGGACAGCTAAAGCGGTCAGGCCCAACGCCAGCCGTGGCCGGTGAAAGAGCAGGACGAGCAGTGAAGCTGCCAGCGTGAGGTAGAAAGCCAGCAGACCGGTGCGGTAGGCCAGCACGTGCAAGCTAAGAACAGCCACGGCGGCGGCCACCCACAGCAACCAGCGGCTTGCGCGGCTTATATCCTCCTCTTGGCTGAGCTGAACGGCAAAAAAAGCCGCCATGGTCAGCATAATCCCGAAGTGGATGTGGAAAATGCCCGTGACCGAGGGCACGTTCTGCCCGATGCGAATCAACTCCTGGGCGGCGGCGGGGTCGAGCAGGTAACGCGCCATGGTAGCTAAGCCCGCAGCAGCCACCCCACCTATAAAGCCAGCCCCGACCCACAGGCGCTGCCGGCGCGTGAGCGGCACGGCCAGCGAAAACGCCAGGGGCACGCCAATAAGCGGTAACTGCCGATACACTTCGTGGCGCCAGGTGGCCCAGTCTTCGGTGTACCACCACGTCAGGGGTATGAGCAGGTAGAGCAACGCCGCGCGACGCACAGAGCCGCTGCGCAGCCAGCCGGGCATGGCGGCGCGCAACGCCGGATTAAGCAGCCCGGCAACTACTGCGGCTACCGGCGCCAAGGCTACTAGGGCCCGGGCGGTAAGCAACAGGCCCAGCACACCGGCTACGCAGGCCAGCAGCAGCAAATACTGTGACCACCGGCCCGATTGATACCACTCTGTAAAAAAGCCGAAACGCGAATTCACCGGAAAAACGAAAGCAACGTGCGGCTAAAGCTACGACGAGGGCAGCGGCTGCCAAGCATCGATGCGGGCCAGCGCTTCGGCAGCGGAAATGGCTTTGATGCAGGTGCAGGCCTCAGGAGCCTGTCGGCACTGCTGGCAATCGGGTTTGTTGAACACCAAGTACTCGGCGTGCGGCCCCAATGGCGCCCAACGGCCGGGGTGAATGGGTTTCATGGGCGGAAATAGCCCCAGCGCGTAGCGGCCCAGGGCAGCCGCCAGGTGCAGCGGACCAGTACCAGAGGCCACGAGCCCGTCGGCGGCGGCAATGAAGGCCAGAAACTGCGGTAAGCTCAACTGGCTGGTGAGGTCCGTGAGGATAGCGGCGTGCTCCTGGAGCCACTCGCGCATCGTGTCGCCCTCGGCCTGGGTACCGCTGACAAAGACGCGGTGGCCGCGCTGGTGCAGTTGCCGGGCCAGCTGCCCGAAATGCTCCAAGCCCCACTCGCGGCCGTGGCCCCGGGAACGGGGGTGCAGAATGATGTTGAGCTGCTGCGGCCGCTGGCGCGTTAGCAGCGCCGTGTGGGCCGGCGCCAGCGGCTCGGGCGCGACCAGACGACCCGGCGGAATCAATTCCTCCAGCGGCGGCACGGTGGTCAGGCCCAGAGGCCGTAGCAGGGCCATGTTCAGCTGCGCTTCGTGCAATGGGGAGTTCTTGCGACTGAGCGCCACCAGTTGGTTGCAGCTCAGCCAGTGAAACCAGCGGTTACGCGTGCCGATACGTACCGGGATGCCAGCCTCACGGCACAGCTGAGCGATGCGCCGGTTGGGAAACACGTGCACTACGGCATCGGCTTGCACGGCTCGCACGGTTAGAACCTGCTCCGGGGCCGGCAGCTGCAGCAGCTCATCGGCGCTGATAAAATCATCAATGGCGGGGCAGGCGGCGGCTACGGCGCGGGTATAGTTGCGGCCGAGCAATATCACTCGGCAGCCGGGGTACTGCTGCTTCAGCCAGCCACAGACGGGCAACGTCAGCACCAGGTCGCCGATGGCGTCGGTGCGGCTAACGAGAAAGGTCTTCATGCGGCCGCTTGGTTAAGCACGCGCAGCTTGGCGTATTTGAGAAACACGCCCCAGGCCGACAACGCGGCAATGCAGAGGCCTGCGAAGCCATCGAGCACGCCGCCGCGCAGCAGGTACAGGTGCCAGAACTTCCACACCGGCTTTAGCGTGAGCTGCACCCAGCCAGCGCGCTTGCCGCGGGCAGCCAGCTCCTCGGCCCCAATGCTCGTGAATTTGTTTAGCTGCTGCACGTGGCTTTCGATAGTGGGGTACGAGTAGTGCAGCAGGTCTGCGCGCAGATGGCCCACGGTTTGGTCCGGCTGCACATCGTAGCGCTCGTGCAGCAGCTGCCCCTGCCAAGCCCCAAGGTGCCGGTCGTAGAGGCGTAGCTTCCGGTCGGGGTACCAGCCACCGTGCCGCACCCAGTGGCCGCAGTAGTTCGTTAGGCGCGGCAAAGTGTAGCCCGCGTGTTGCCAGTTGGCCTTGAGCTGGTTGATTTCGGTCCGCAGCTCATCGGTCAGCACCTCGTCGGCGTCGAGCTGCAGCACGTGCTCGAAGCGGGCCTGAGCGGTGGCGAAGTTCTTTTGGGCCACGTAGCCAGCAAAAGCATGGTGCACCACCCGCACGCCCTGCTCCTGGCAGATACTCACTGTGCGGTCCGTCGAGCCAGAATCGACGACCACCACGTCGTCGGCCACACCGCCGAGCGCGGCAAGGCAGCGGCCGATGTTGGCCTCTTCGTTGAAGGTGATGATGACGACCGAAAGCGGAACCGAAGGCATAGGCGCAAATATCCGCATTCCGCCGCTAGCTGCAGGTTAGTACCCGATGATGTGATGCGCCGCAAGTAGCTATTCTTGAACTTGCGGCATCAGTTTCAGCGGCTTCCCATGTATTCTCCGTTTATGCGCGTTCTACTTTTTGCTTTGCTGGGGCTGATGCCTTTATGCAGCCAGGGTCAGCAATTGGCCGTGACGTCCGTCAATACCGGCAACTACGCCACCGGCGTGGATACCACACTGCGCGAAATCCGGCTGACGTTCAACCAGGACATGGTCAAGGGCTTCTCCATGGTGGAGCACAGCGTGCTGCCGAGGCTGACTGGCAAGCCCGGCTGGGTGGACGCGCGCACTTTCAGCCTGCCCGTGCGCCTGGCGCCCAATCAGCTGTATTACTTCACGCTGAATAACCCCTACTACAAGCGCGTGCGCAGCGCCGCGGGCGAGGTTCTGCCGCATTACCCCATCGTGTTTGAAACGCAGAAGCCTGCCCTCACGCCCGAGGAGCAGCTACGCAACCGCGTGCTGAATACGGCATCCTACGAGCTGTTTTGCCAGAAATTCCTCAAGGAATACTCGCACCTGGGCAAAACGGGCATCAACTGGCGGCAGGTGCTGGCCGACCACCGCACCCAGCTCACCGAAGCGCCCGACGCCAGCGCCTTCCTGATTCAGCTGCTGCGCGTGCTGCAGCCGGCCCACGACCTGCATCTGCGCCTGCGCCTGAACGGGCAGGGCTACCCCACCTACGAACGGCTCTACGAGCTGAACAGCAACGACGAGCTGCGCCCCAAGCTGGTGCAGAACTTTCGGCAGTGGTCGAAGTACGTGAGCACCGGCGAGCTGGGCCCGGCCGGTTACCTGGCTATTGATTCCTGGGACCGAAACCACCGCGACGAAATCCGCAAGTGCCTCGACGCGCTGCAAACGCTGCGCGAGAAGCCCTACCTCATCATCGACGTGCGCCAGAACGGCGGTGGCGACGAAAGCATTGCCCAGGAGATGGCCGCGCAGTTTTTCCGCCGCAAAACCGTGTACAGCCGCATCGAAGCCTTGGATGAGAAAAAGCGCACCATCACCCGCGTAGAGCACAACTACGTGCAGCCCGCCGGCAAAAACCCGTACGCCGGCAAGGTGTTCGTGCTGACCGGCGCGGGCACCATGAGCAGCTCGGAGGCCTTCGTGCTGATGATGCAGCAACAGCCCAACACCACGCTGGTGGGTGCCCCGACCTGCGGTAGCAGCGGCAACCCCAAGCCGGTCGAGCTGCCCAACGGGGTGCGGGTGCTCCTCCCCTCGTGGCGCGAAATGGACCGTTGGGGCCACCCCATCGAGGGCCACGGCGTGCAGCCCGACGTGCACGTGGCGGCCCGGGAAGAGGAATTTGCCTCGGCCGACCCCGTGCTGCAAAGGGCGCTGGAGCTAATCAAGGAGCCCGTCGCAATTACCCGCTAGCCTTGGCTCAACTGCTTGCCTCCTGCTATTTTAGCGCATATCTAAGATGGGCTGTCATCCGGTTTTAGCGGCAGACAGCCCATTTACATGTCTATTCCCCTTTATATGCCCCTGACTTTACCGCAAGTAGTACCCACCCGCGAATACCGCATAGCCAAAGGCTGGCGCCTGCTCTTCTTTGTGCTTTGCCCAATCATTGTAGCCGCGTTTGTTTGGCTTCCCTTCGATGTGTGGCTGGATGAAAAGACGTCGGCGACGGCCGCGGCAGTCATCACGGCTATGTCTCTGGGCTTGGTGGCCTTATTTGGCTATGGTTTGGCGGCAGCTCTGCGGTACCGTCTGGTGGTAGGCCCCGACCGGATTACCGAGCGAAATGCCTTTCCGTTCCGCAGCAAAGAGCTCCTGTTTGAGGACATAAAGGGGTTTCGGGTCGACCAGAACTACACCTTTATCGAACCCCGGCGCAAGGGCTTGCCCAAGCTCAGCTACGTGCTCGAACAGTTCGATGAGCTGCAGCGCTGGCTGTATATGCATTTCAACGACCTGGCAGCTCTGCAACAACAGGAAGAAGAACAGCGCATCCTTGCCGATGACACCCTTGGCAGCACCACGGACGAACGCGCGGCCAAGCTGGCGGCGGCCAGAAAGACAGCCACCATTGTAAACGTTGCCGGTGGTGTGGCCGGAGCCTGGCTGTTTTTGCAGCCCGAGCCTTATCGGTGGGCCACCGCGGCGGGGCTGCTCGTTCCGCTGGCCGCGGCGGGCACCCTGTGGCTTCACCCGGGTGTGCTGCGCCTCGGCGACAGGAAAAGCAGCGCGTATCCGTCGATCAGCCCGGCCTTGATTTTCCCCAGCCTGGGGCTGATTCTCCGCTCCCTGTTCGATCAGGAGCTGGTGCGCATGGCCCCGCTGTGGCCGCTGGTGGGCGTAGTGGCCGCGCTCCTTGCAGTGGCCTTGTTGCTCGGCAACCGCCAAACCCTGCGGCAGCGCGGCACCGCGCTGATGACCATATCGACGGCCGTTTTTTGCGCGGCTCTGTACGGCTACGGCGCTACCACCATGTACAACGCCGCCTTTGACGAAGCCGAACCAGCCGTGCATCTGGCCAAAGTGCTGAAGAAGCACAAAAGCTCGGGCCGTACCACCACGTACAACCTCACGGTTACGCCGTGGGGGCCTATCAAGAAAGTGGAGGACGTGCAGGTGAGCCGCGCATATTACGAGCAAACGCAGCCGGGCGACTCCGTCAGCATCCTGCTGATGTCGGGCCGGCTCGACCTTCCGTGGTATACGGTAGGCGAATAACAAAAAAGCCCCGCCTGATGCTCAGGCGGGGCTTTTTGCTAGTCAGCGCAAGGCTTAGTAGCGGTACAGGTCCGATTTGAACGGGCCTTCCACCGGTACTTTGATGTAGTCGGCCTGCTTGGGCGTCAGCTCGTCCAGTTCCACCCCGATTTTCTCAAGGTGCAGGCGGGCCACCATCTCGTCGAGGTGCTTGGGCAGGGTGTACACCTTGTTTTCGTAGCTGTCGTGGTTCTGCCACAGCTCCAGCTGGGCCAGCGTCTGGTTCGTGAACGAATTCGACATCACGAACGAGGGGTGACCGGTGGCGCAGCCCAAGTTCACCAAGCGACCTTCGGCGAGGATAATCACCTCTTTGCCGTCGATGGTGTAGAGGTCCACCTGCGGCTTAACGGTGTCTTTGGTGTGGCCGTAGTTCTTGTTCAGCCAGGCCATGTCGATTTCATCGTCGAAGTGACCGATGTTGCAGACGATGGCCTTGTCCTTCAGCGCGCGGAAGTGCTCTTCGCGCACGATGTCGCAGTTGCCGGTGGTGGTGATGACGATGTCGGCTTCCTTGATGGCATTTTCCATCTTCTTCACCGCGTAGCCGTCCATGGCGGCCTGCAGGGCGCAGATCGGGTCGATTTCCGTCACGATGACGCGGGCGCCGGCGCCGCGCAGCGAGGCTGCGGTGCCTTTTCCTACGTCGCCGTAACCGGCTACCACGGCAATCTTACCGGCCATCATCACGTCGGTAGCGCGGCGGATAGCGTCCACGGCCGACTCTTTGCAGCCGTACTTGTTGTCGAACTTCGACTTGGTCACCGAGTCGTTGATGTTGATGGCGGGCAGGGGCAACGTGCCGGCTTTCATGCGTTCCACCAGGCGCAGCACGCCCGTAGTCGTCTCTTCCGAGATGCCGCGGATACCGCTCACCAGCTCAGGGAAGCGGTCCAACACCATGTTGGTCAGGTCGCCACCGTCGTCGAGGATCATGTTCAGCGGCTGACGCTCCTCGCCGAAGAATAGCGTCTGCTCGATGCACCAGTTGAACTCCTCCTCGTTCATGCCTTTCCAGGCGTACACAGCGGTGCCAGCAGCGGCAATAGCGGCAGCGGCGTGGTCCTGCGTCGAAAAGATGTTGCACGACGACCAGGTTACCTCGGCGCCGAGGGCCTGCAGCGTCTCGATCAGCACAGCCGTCTGAATCGTCATGTGCAGGCAGCCGGCGATGCGGGCACCCTGCAGGGGCTTGCTCTCGCCGTACTGCGCGCGCAGGGCCATCAGGCCGGGCATTTCCGCCTCGGCCAGGCGGATTTCCTTGCGGCCCCATTCGGCCAGCGAAATGTCTTTTACCTTATACGGTACGTAAGTCTTGGTCTCAACCATGGTCAGTCGCGGAATTTTCGCAATGCAACTGCAAAGATAACCAATTTGTTCGCGGCCGGCCAGTAAAGCCAAAGCCCGGACCTGAGGGCCCGGGCTTTGATTGATGTCAAGAACCTGTAAAACTTAGTTGTGTTGAATTACAGTGACCTTGGGTTGCAATGCCTGATCGAATGAGCCTTGCACCCCTTGCACCAGAATGGTGTAGATCTTACCCGCTTCGTAATTGCGGCTGCCTACGTCCAACACCCGCGTGCGCGTGGCACCGGTAGCGACCTGCAGGTTGTAGCCAGACGCGTTCAGGTCCACGAAGACCGAGCCCGCGCCGAAAGCAATTTCCGGCGTCAGATCAGTTGGCGGAGCCGTGGAAGTAGCCGGCGGCACGATAAGCCGCACCGGCGAGGGGGCACCGTACGCTAAATGCACCACCCGGACTTTGGCCGTGTTGGCTACGGGGGCCGTTAAATCATCCGTCAGCAGCAGCCCCGCTACTTCCTGAGCGGTACCGGTGGCATAGGCGAATAACGAGTAGCTTTTATCCTTTTCGACGGGCACGGCCTGCGTGACCAGAGTCCGGTTGTCGCTGCTGACGTTGACTTTGATCGTACGGCCCCCGGCGTTGACATCTTTATAGCCCGTGTTCTGGCCGTAGGTTAACTGCCCCAGCTCGGTATCATCTGCAAGTACCTTTAGCGTGACAGTAGGGCTGCCAGCAGCATTACCAGCGGCATGTACCGTCAGCAAACGGCCTTTCTCAACCACGGGGGCTGGCGGATCATCGTTGTCGTCGCTGCCGCAAGCAGTGGTAAGCAACGCTGCGGGAAGGGCGGCCAGCAGCAACAGGCGGCTCACGCGGTAGAACGGGTTGTTCATGGAACGAAAAATAAGTTTGACTACAAGCGTTGCGCCTGAGAACGTAACGCTCAGCCGTTTTGTTGGCTCCTCACTCAGATATGTGGTTTTATCTGACGACTTGAATATTAACTTTGTAGCATGACGTTTTCCGCCCTGCTGAATTTGCCACGCCGCCGTCGCGTTGCCACCCTCTTCTTGCCCGTGCTGTTAGGCACTGCTGCCCCGGCGCTGGCCCAGCAGGCTGCTAAGCCCGCCCCGGTTATTCGCCTGAGCCCAGAAGATGCCGACCGCGGCCTGAACGGGGTGCAAAAGCACTTTTGGTTTACTACCGGCAGCGGCGAGGACTACAAAAACGCCGGCTTCTTCGGCCAGCGCCTGCGCCCTTACCTCACCGATGAGCAGGCTATTGCCAGCCTCGACCGCTACCGCCGACAGCGCTGGCTGCACTTGAGCGAGCGGCTCGTGTTTGTGGGCGCGGCCGGCGTGTATGCTCAGCAGGTGCTCAGCGGCGACAAACAGGTGTATTTCAACAATACCCAGAAAGTGGCCATCGGCGTGGCGGCGGTTAGTCTGCTGTCGAACGCCCTGATTACGCGCCACACCAACCAGCATTTCATTCGGGCGGTGGAAGCGCAGAATGCCACTTTACCAGCTGCGCGCCGTATGGGACTGGATAGAGCTATGCCCGACCTGCTCGGCGTGACGGCCCCCACCGGCCGGCCGCAGCTGCTGGTGGGCTGGACGCTGCGCTAGTCCCACCCCTTACCTTTGCGTCTTTAGGCGCTTTTCTTAGTTGTGATGGACGTTCCCCTGTCGGCGGCGGCCCGGCAATACGTGGCCGAGCACCTGCACGACGACCCTGCCAAGCTGGCCCTGCAGGCCCGCCGTTACCCCAATCTGCCGGTGCCCGAGCTGGTGCGGCAGATTCAGGCCCGTCAGAAGGCCAAAACCAAAATTCCGACCTGGGCAGCCAACCCTGATCTGGTCTTTCCGCCGGCGCTGTCGGTGGAGCAGGCCTCGTCGGCGCGTTCGGCTGCATTTAAGGCCCAGTTGGTCGGAGGCACGCGCCTAGCCGATCTTACCGGCGGCTTCGGCGTGGACACCAGCCATTTTGCCGGCACGGTGAGCGAGGTGCACTACGTGGAGCGCAACGCGCAGCTCGTGGGCGTGGTGCAGCACAACCTGGAGGTGCTCGGCATCGACAACGTGCACTACCACGTGGGCGACGCGGCGGCGTGGCTGCGCGAGCAACCCGACGGGCACTTCGACTGGATCTACCTCGATCCGGCCCGGCGCGACACGGCCGACAAGAAGATTTTCCGCCTGGCCGACTGCGAGCCGGACGTACTGCGCCTACTGCCTTTGCTGCTGCGTAAGTCCGACCGCATTCTGCTGAAAACCTCGCCTATGCTCGACGTGGACCAGGCCATTCAGGAGCTGGGTCGCGTGCGCCGCCTGTGGGTGGTGGCCGTGGACAACGAATGCAAGGAAGTGCTCTACGAACTCGGCCAGGAGCCCGCCGTGGACCCCGAGCGTCTGACGGTGAACCTGCTGCGCGACGGGCGTGAGCAAACATTCCGCTCGAACCGAACCCGCGAGGCAAAAGCCATTCCGCGCTACGCCGAGCCGCAGGACTACATCTACGAGCCCAACGTGGCCGTGCTCAAGGCGGGCAGCTTCAAGAGCGTGGGCACCAGCTACAGCCTGCTGAAGCTGCATCAGCATAGTCACCTCTACACTTCCAACCAGCTGCGCGAGGACTTCCCCGGCCGCATTTTCCGCTGCCGAGCCGTATGCCGCTACGACAAGAAAGAGCTGCTGGCGCACCTGGGCCCCGAGCAGCGTGCCCACGTCACCACGCGCAACTTCCCGGATTCGGTGGCCGAATTTCGCTACCGCACCGGTATTCGCGAAGGCGGCACCACCTACCTGCTGGCTACCACCGACCTCACCGGCCGCCTCATCGTGCTGGTCTGTGAGCGGCTGGCGCCGTGATTAAGGAAAAAAGATGAATGAACAAGGACGAACAAGCTGCTTGTTCGTCCTTCTTTTTTTTCTAACGGTAGTTCCGGTATCCGTCATTAATCTTCCTTGTTCATCCATCCTTCTTCCTTAATCACTTGGCCGGGCTGGTCCACGGGTTGCCCTTAATGCGGAAGCGCCACGGCAGGGCCGCGTCGGCGCCGGCGTAGTCGATACCGACGCGGGGGCTGGCGACGATGTCAGCGGCGGGCACGACTTCCTGGTGGTCTTCCAGCCAGATAAGGTCGCCGCTTAAATCGGTACCGTAGTGACTGACCTGAATACCCAGCGCCTGCGTGAGCAGACCGGGGCCGGCGGTTAGGTTTTTCGCGGCCGTAGTCAGGCCCCGCCGCAGCTGCATTTCGGCAATGCCTTCGGTGGGTTCGAGGCCCCGAATGAGCACGGCATCGGCCTTACCGGCCACGTTGGTGATGATATTGAACAAGGCGTAACGCCCGTAAATCAGGTACACGTAGGCGACGCCACCGGCCTCGTACATCACGCGGGTGCGCTTGGTGAAGCGGCCGAGGTGCGAGTGACAGGCCTGGTCGTCGATATGGGCGTAAGCCTCGGTTTCGACGATGCGGCCGCCGGTGAGGACGCCATCGATGCGCGTAAACAGGTACTTACCAACCAGGTCGCGGGCAATGGCTACCACATCGGGTTGTTGGTAATAGGCGAGCGGGAGTTTCATGCGCAGGCTGTACGCTTGGCCTGGATTTATGGCCGGTGATGCGGTTGGTGTTTCGCTCCCGACGCAGTATTCATCAACCGCACAAAGCCATGACAGTCAGTAACAAGACTGTGCCGACCGGCCACAAAATCCGTACAATCCGGAGAAACGAAGTTCAGCGAAGCTAATGCGGCTAAATCCGTGATTATCTTTGCCGCTGCATGGGTGGCCAGACCCCGATTGGGGGGCGCGGCTGAAAAGGGAATGCCGTGAAATTCGGCGACTGTCCCCGCAACTGTGAGCTTCATTACCATGCGTCGGGCCTCTCTTCGCCACTGTTCCGCTGATGGCGGCCTTCATTAGGCCGCCGGAGGGATGGGAAGGCCGCCCGACGCGAAGCAAGTCAGGAGACCTGCCCCTGCACATCTTAGTGTTCGGCGCCTGCGGAGGACGGGCGGAGAATGAATCATTGCGGGCGGGTAGCTACGCGGCTCCAGCCCATTTTTTCCTGATTCTGACTCGGCCCGGCGGGCGGCTTTCACGAGCTGGCGGCAGGGTTCTGAACCGAAATTTTCGGCCCCGAAAACTTTGGTTCGGATGTATGCTTTCTTCTCCCTGGCGCGGCCTCTGCGGCAGCGCGGGCTGCTTCTGACTTGGCTTAGCCTAAGCCTGCAGCTACCGGCGTGGGCCCAAGCTCCCCGCCCGGCGCCAGCTGATACGGCCCGTCATCTGCTGCCCGGCGTGCAGGTGCAAGCCTTGCGCCCGGCCCGTTATGCCGCTGGCAGCCGCTTCACCACGCTCGATTCGGTGGCGCTGGCGCCCTACCAGGCCGGCACCGTGGCCGATGCGCTATCGGCCCGCTCGCCGCTGTACGTGAAGACCTACGGGCCGGGGCAGCTAGCGTCGATATCCATCCGCGGCACCTCGGCGCGGCACACGGCCGTGCTCTGGCATGGCTTTTCCCTGAACTTCCCCACGCTGGGTGAGGCCGACTTTGCCCTGCTGCCGGTGGCCTCGGTAGGCCGCATCGATGTGCAGCACGGCCCGGCGGCGGCGCTGTACGGCACCGGCGCCATGGGCGGCGCGGTGGTGCTCGGCGCCCAGGCCGCGCCCGTTGGCACCCAGGTCAGCGGGATGGTGGAAGCTGGCAGCTTTGGCCACCGGGCCCTGAGCTTTCAGGGCAGCCAGCGCGACAGCAGCGTGAGCATCCGCACGGGCTTTATGCACCGCACAGCACAGAACGATTTCCGCTACGCCGCGCCCGAGCTTGGCGGCACGGTGTGGCGGCGGCAGGAAAACGCGGCCCTTAACCAAAGCAGCTTCACCCAGGACCTCAGCCTGCGCTTAAGTGCCCACGACGAGCTGCTCGGAGCGCTGTGGATAACCAGTGCCGACCGGCAGATTCAGCCCGCCATTGGCTCAGCCAACCGTGCAGCCCGCGAAGTGGACCAGAGCGCCCGGGCCCTGCTGGGCTACCGCCACCAGCACCGCCGCGGCGAAACGGCCGTGCGCGCCGCCTGGTTTGGCGACCTGATTGACTACGGCGACAACTCGATGCGCACCAGCCACTCGCGCACCCAAAACCGCCAGGCGCAGGCCGAGCACACCTTTCAGGCCGCGCCGAACCTGGGTCTGCGCCTGGGCGCGGAAGTGCAGCAGCTGGTGGCCGACGTGGATGGGTACCGACGCCGCATCGAGGAGTGGCGCTTCGCCGGCTTCGGGCTGCTGCGCTACGACCCCACGCCGCGCCTGCGCCTTACCCTGAACGCCCGGCAGGCCGCCCTGCCCCACCGCCGCCCGCCACTGGCCCCTACGCTAGGCGCCGAGTGGGAGCTGTGGCGCACGGCCGCGCAGCAGCTGTGGCTGAAGGGCAACGTGGCCCGCAGCTACCGCGCCCCTACCCTGAACGAGCGGTACTGGCCCACCGGCAACCCCAACCTGCTGCCCGAAACGGGCTTTGGCTACGAAGGCGGGCTGCACCACGAAGCCCGCTGGGGCCGGATCGGCGCCATCGGCACCGAAGTCGACGTGACGGCCTACCGCCTGCTGGTCGACGACTGGGTACAGTGGATACCCAACGACGCCGGCCAGTGGAGCCCGCGCAACCTGCGGCAGGTGCGCACCCAAGGCCTGGAATTCAGCGGCCAGCTGCACTACGCGGCCGGGCGCTACCAGCTGACGGGCCGCCTCGGCTACGCCTTCACGCAGGCTCAGAAAGTGAGCGGCTACGCCGTGGATGAAGACCCAAGCGGCGTGCAGCTGGCCTACGTGCCGCTGCACGCCGGCAACGTGGCCGTGGACCAAAGCTGGCGCGGCTGGACGCTGACCAGCAGCCTGGCCCTGACCAGCTACCGCTACACCGACGCCTCGGCCACCACTTTCCTGCCCGGCTACGCCCTGCTGAACGCTTCGGCCGGACGCACCTTCCGCGTGCAGCGCTGGCAGCTGACGGCGCTGGTGCAGGGCTACAACCTCACCAACACGGCCTACCAGAACTACGCTTTCCGGGCCATGCCGCTGCGTTCCGCGGCCCTGAGCCTGCGCGCCAGCTGGTACTGATACCCCTAACACCTCATTTCACTCACCTTATTCTCCGCATGAAAACCTTTTCTCTCCTGCGCACGGCCCCGGTGTTCGGGCTGGCCTTGTCGGGCCTGCTCTTCAGCTGCGAGCCGAAGAAGAAAGAAGACCCGCAGCCGCAGCAGCCCGAGCCGCAAGCCATTCGCCACGACTCGGTGTACGTGGTCAACGAGGGCCAGTTCGGCACACCCAACGGCTCGGTGAGCCTGTACATCAAGTCGACCAAAGCCAGCGAGAAAGACCCGTTTCTGCGGGTGAATTCGCGCACGCTCGGCGACGTAGTGCAGTCGATGAGCGTGGTGGGCAACAAGGGCTACGTGGTAGTCAACAACGGCAACAAGGTGGAAGTGGTGAATCTGCCCGACTTCCGCTCAGCCGGCGTCGTCACGGGCCTGGCCCTGCCGCGTTATCTGGCGGCCGATAACAACAAGGGCTTCGTCACGGAGTGGGTAGCCTACGGCCAAACCGGCCGCGTATCCATTGTCGACCTGCGCACCAACGCCGTGACGACCACCGTGCCAGTGGGCAAGCTGCCCGAGCAGCCGCTGCTGCTCAACGGCAAGCTGTACGTGCCGAACTCCGACGAAAACACCCTCACGGTCATCAACACGACTTCCAACCAGGTAGAGACGACCCTCTCCATTGCCGACGGACCGAACTCCCTGGCGAAAGACGCGGCCGGCAACATCTGGGTGCTGTGCAGCGGCCTGACGCGCTACAACCCGGTGCCGCCCTACAACGTGCTGTCGAGCACGCCGGGCAAGCTGGTGCGCCTGAACCCAGCCGCCCCGACGACGGGCCGGCTGGAGCTGCCCTTCGCCAGCGGCGGGGCCACCAACCTGCAGGTGTCGCCCGACGGGCAGCAGCTGTATTACCGCTATGAGGGGGCCGTGTACCGCATGAGCGCCGCCGCCACGGCCCTGCCCACTACGGCCCTGATCCGGCGCCGCCTGAACGGCATCGGCGTGGACCCCACCGATGGTACGCTGTACGGCGGCGTGGGCAACTACACCACCGATGGCCGCACCGTGCGCTACAACACCAGCGGCGCCCCCGTCGATTCGTTCAGCGTCGGCATCGGCCCGAGCGGCTTCTCTTTCCGCTAGTCAGCTTCTCGGTCTGTCTTAAGCAATAAGCCCCGCCGGCAGCTGCCGGCGGGGCTTATTCGTTGTTGGCGTACAGCAGTTAGTCGGCCTTGCCGTCGTTGTCGCGGTCTTTCCGCTCGCTGCCGCCTTCGTACATGCGTTCCTGCTTGCTCACGGCCGTGTCCTGCTGAATACGGGCGCTGTCGACGCCGCCGGTGGGGTGATGGGCGCCCGGGTCGAGGGCAATTTTATCGGTGCCGCGCTCTACGTTGGTGTCGCCCGTTTCGGTGCCGGTGTTGCAGGCCGTCAGCCCAGCGGCCAGCAGCGCAGCCGCGCCCGCGTAGCGCAGGGTCCGCAGCAGGTGGAGGGAGGTGTTCATGGAAGTAAGGAGTAAGGTTGAGGTCGGGACAATATACGCGCCGCTCAAGAGCTGCGGCAACGCAGGTGCTAGCACAAACGCCAACGGGGCTAATTGGTTGACCGCCGACGGTCTATCTTTGCTGCATGGCTGCTCCGCGTCGTCGCTCCCCCAAGGCTCCCCTACTTGCTCATCCGTTGGTTCGCCGCGCCGGTATTCTGCTGGCGGTGAGTCTGGTACTTTCCTTTGCGCTGGTGGCGTACCTATTCGGGCTGACCAGCGGCTTTTTTGGCCGGCTGATGGGCGCCACCTTCGTGTGGTTTGTGCTGTTGGGCGTCACTTTTTTGGCCGTGGTACCGTTTGTCAATTGGGCGGCCGAGAACTGGTTTGGCCGGACCTGGGCCGAAGCCCCCACGCCGCAGCCTACGCGCCGCCCCCGAGCCGCCAACACCCCCAAGCCCGCCCGCTACGCCCCGCGTCCGGCCGAGAAAGACCCGAAATCGTGACCACCGAGCTGCACATCAAAAACATGGTTTGCCCGCGCTGCATCAGCACGGTGCACGCTATTTTGACTGATGCAGGCCTGCAGCCGCAGGAGGTGACGCTGGGCCACGCCGTGCTCGACGAAGCTACGCCTGCCGACCAGGCCCAACTAAAGCCCCTGCTGGAAGCAGCCGGCTTCGAGCTGCTGCAGGGCCGCGACGAGCAGCTGGTAGACCAAGTGAAGCTGGCTTTGGCCGATTACCTGGAGCACCTGCGCACGGCGCGCGTGCCCCTGACCACGTCGGCATTTCTGGCCGAGCGGTTTGAGTCCTCCTACGCCCACCTGAGCAAGCTGTTTTCGCGGCTGGTGGGCATCACGCTGGAGAAATACCTCATCCGGCTGAAAATCGAGCGGGTGAAGGAGCTGCTGAGCTACGGGCAGCTGACGCTGGCCGAAATTGCCGAGGAGCTGCGCTACAGCTCGTCGCAGCACCTGAGCACGCAGTTTCGCCAGGTGACGGGCCAGACGGTGACCGAATACCGGGCTAACCCGCAGCGCACTTCGCTGGACCAGATTGCCTGACGCGGCTTTGGTAGTGCCGAAAGTCGTACGCCGGGAACGGTAATCATGCACCAACCCTAGGCCCGGTATCGGGGTATTTCAGCTACCCCAATGTCCGAGCCTTATGAAGCCTGCCTTGTCCCTTTTGGCGCTGTGGTTGCCCCTGGCCGCTGCCGCCCAGCATCAGCACCACCCCGCCCCCACCGCGCCGCCCGCCGATACTACCCACCAGCGCCACGCCGCGCCCATGCCGGGCATGGACCACAGCCAGCACGCGGGCCACAACATGCCCGGCATGGCACCCGACACCGCCCACCACATGAGCGGCATGCAGCACGGCGGGATGGAAAGCATGTCGCACGCCTACTCGCGCAACCTGCCCATGTCGCGCAACGGTTCGGGTACGGCCTGGCAACCCGACGCCACGCCCATGTACATGTGGATGAGCCACCACGGCAAGTGGATGGTGATGAACCACGGCGCCGTCTTTGGCCGCTACACCAACCAGAACATCGGCCGCTCGGGTGGGCAGCGCGGCGGCAGCACCTGGGACGCGCCCAACTGGTTTATGACCATGGCCCAGCGCAACATTGGCCAGCGCGGGCTGCTGAACCTGACGGCCATGATTTCGCTGGATCCGCTCACCGAGGGCAAAAACGGCTACCCCTTGCTGTTTCAGTCGGGCGAGGCCTACAATGGCCAGACGCTTTACGACCGGCAGCACCCCCACGACCTGTTTTCGGCCCTGAGCATCGGCTACACCCACACTTTTTCGGAAGACGTGGACCTGAGCCTGTACCTGGGCTACCCCGGCGAGCCGGCCGTGGGCCCGACGGCCTTTATGCACCGCATATCGGCCATGCCCAACCCCGACGCGCCGCTGGGTCACCACTGGGTCGATGCCACGCACATTACCTTCGGGGTGGCCACGCTGGGGCTGCGCTACCGCCAATTTAAGCTCGAAGCCAGCAACTTCACCGGCCGGGAGCCCGACGAAAACCGCTACGACTTCGACCGGCCGCGCGCCGATTCGTGGTCGGGGCGCCTGCAGTGGAACCCCACGCGGGAGCTGTCGGTGCAGCTTGGTCAGGCCTGGCTCAAGAGCCCCGAGGAACTGCACCCCGAAGACGACGTGACGCGCACTACCGCCGCCGTGCTCCACAGCCGGCAGTGGGCTGATTACCGCTTTGTGGCGTCTTCCCTGATCTGGGGCATGAACAAATCGGGCCACGGCCGGGAGCATTCCGCCCTGGCCGAAACGAACCTCACGCTGGGCCGGCCGACGTTTTACGGCCGCTACGAGTTCGTGCAGAAGGACCCCGACGAGTTGAATGTGGTGCACCTGCACGAGAGCGAAACCACCTTCAACATCCATGCCCTCACACTGGGCACCAGCTACCGCCTGGCGCAGCTGGGCCAGAAAGGCCCGGAGCTACATCTGGGCGCGCAAGGCACCGTGTACCGCCCCGATGCCGAAATCCGCGGCTACTACGGCAAGACGCCGGTATCGGCCCAGTTGTATCTGCGCCTGAACGCCCCGCTGATGCGCATGGGCGGTATGAAGATGTAGCCTTCCTTTCTTCTGCAAGCCTTATTCTCATTAATAGGTGCGCCTGAGCCTAACGACTTGGGCGCACTTACCTTTGCGGGCACCTTTGCCGCCGCGTGGCGGTTGTTGCCCCGTGCCGACGACATCTACTTCCCGCATCCTGCTCATCACCCCGCCGCTCACGCAGCTCAATACCCCGTACCCGGCCACGGCCTACCTCACGGGCTTTCTGCGCGGCCGCGGCTGCCATGTGGCACAGGCGGATATCGGTATTGAGCTGGTGCTGCGGCTGTTTTCGGCTGCAGGGCTGCGCCGCGTGTTCTACGCCATTGAAGCCGGCGCGTTTGAGCTCAGCGACAATGCTCAGCGGATGCTGCGCCTGCGCCGCCGTTACGAAAGCACGGTGGAGCCCGTTATCCGCTTCCTGCAGAACAAGGACCTGACGCTGGCTTCGCGCATCTGCCACGGCCGCTTTTTGCCCGAAGCCGCCCGCTTCGACAACGTGGCCGATCTGGAGTCAGCCTTCGGCACCATGGGCCTCACTGATCAGGCCCGGCACCTGGCCACGCTCTACCTCGAAGACCTCGCCGACCTGCTCAAGGAAACCGTCGGGCCGCAGTTCGGCTTCTCGCGCTACGCCGAGCACCTGGGTCTCACCGCCACCTCCTTCGACGAGCTGCACGACGCGCTGCAAACGGCCCCGAACCTGGTGGACGAAATCATGCTGGAGTGCTTCGCGGCAGTACTGGAGCGCGAGCAGCCCACGGTTATCGGCTTCACGGTGCCCTTCCCCGGCAACCTGTACGGCGCGCTGCGGCTGGCCCAGTACGCCAAGCAGCAAAACCCCGCCGTGCGTACTCTGATGGGCGGCGGCTACCCCAATACCGAGTTGCGTGGCATCAAGGAGCCGCGCTTCTTCGACTACATCGACTACCTAACCCTCGACGATGGCGAAGGCCCCTGGCTGAAGCTGCTGGAGCATTTCGCAGCTGAAAAGGCAGTCCAAGCCGACCAAAAAGAACGTAATGCCGAGCTTGCCGAGGTATCTCGCGTGCTGATGGCGGATACATTCTACTCCCCCTCCCTTTCGGAGAGGGGGCCGGGGGGTGAGGCGCACGCGCGGAATACGCCGGTTACACCTCTCCACGACGTGCTGGTTTCTCCTACCGACAGCCGGCAACCTCCCTTCCAGCGCACTTTCCTGCGCAACTCTGCCACCGGCCAGGTGGAATACCACAACGAAGCCACTAGCGCCGACATCCCGCATACCGAGGTAGGCACGCCCAATTACGACGGCCTGCCGCTAGCGGATTACCTCTCGGTCATCGAGGTGTTGAACCCCATGCACCGCCTCTGGAGCGACGGCCGCTGGAACAAGCTCACGGTGGCCCACGGCTGCTACTGGAAGCGCTGCTCCTTCTGCGACGTGACGCTGGATTACATCAGCCGCTACGAAACCGCGCCCAGCACCCTGCTGGTGGACCGCATCGAGCAAATCGTACGGCAAACCGGGCAGACGGGCTTTCACTTCGTCGACGAAGCGGCCCCGCCCCTCGCCCTGCGCGACCTAGCCATCGAGTTGCTCAAACGCCGCGTGAGCATCACGTGGTGGGGCAATATCCGCTTCGAGAAGACCTTCTCGCCCGATTTATGCCGCCTGCTGGCCGCCTCGGGCTGCATTGCCGTGTCGGGCGGGCTGGAAGTGGCTTCCGACCGCCTGCTGGCCCTGATGGAAAAGGGTGTCACCATCGCCCAGGTCGCCCGCGTGACGGAAGGCTTCACCCAGGCTGGCATCATGGTGCACGCTTACCTGATGTATGGATTCCCTACCGAAACCGCCCAGGAAACGGTGGACTCGCTGGAAGTCGTGCGTCAGCTGTTTGCGACCGGCATTGTGCAGTCGGGCTACTGGCACCGCTTCGCCATGACGGCCCACTCGCCCGTGGGTAAAAACCCGGCCAAGTACAAGGTGCGGCAAATCGGCCCCGAGCCCGGCAACTTCGCCTGGAACGATCTGTGGCACGACGACCCCACCGGCGCCGACCACGAGCAGTTCGGCCCCGGCCTGGCCAAGGCCCTGTACAACTACATGCACGGCGTAGCCCTGAACGAGCCCCTGCAGTTCTGGTTCGACTTTCGCGTGCCCCGCCCCACCGTACCGCGGCAGCTGGTGGAATCGGCGCTGACGGAACCGGGCAAACCGGACTTGGCCAAGCAAAACCAACGGCTGTTCTGGCTGGGCAACGCGCCAGAGCTGCGCCTGGAAACCAAGCAGAAAAAAGGCCGCGTCGTGGAGCAGGCGGTGCTCACGTTCTACGAGCAGGCCGAAGACTTTGAGCTGAAGACGACGCCGGTCATTGGCCGCTGGCTGCAGGCCCTGCTTACCCAGCTCGCCGTCGATTACGATACCAAGCTGCTGCTCAAAGAAGCCGCCGCTACCTTTCCGGCGGCCGAAGCAGGCCTATCGTTCGAAGCCTGGCTGATTTCCCCGGCTTGGCTGTTGCTGCGCGAAAAAGGCCTGTTGCTGGTATAAACCGAAGTCAGGCCTTTTTCGCGTGGTCCAGCAACGCTACTGATCAGGCCGTAATTAGCGGGTTACGCCCACCCACTTCTGCAGAATGGGCAGCAGGTTGGGCGGCAGTTGCGGCCACTGCCCGGCAGTATCGGCTGGCATCAGGAGCTGCGCGTTGGCCCCGGCGTATACGCTGATGCTGGACTGTCCACGTCGCCCTACCGCGCTACGCAGCAGCTGACTGCTTTCGGCCACGTTAATTGTCGTATCCCGCCCACCGTACAATCCCAGCACGGGCACCCGCCGGCGTCCCAATTGCCGCAACCAGGTGCGGTCAGCCATTTCGAAAGCCGCGCCCTGCAGCCACAGAAATGCGGCTCCCGGTGCTCGGGCAGCTGTCATGGCCCTTGCGGCTCCGCGCGCTGCTGTGCCCATTGCCCAGATACCTACTCGCGTCGAATCTATTCGGGCGCGGTCATTGTGCCGCAGGTGCTGCATAGCGGCCGTCACGTTTTGCGCCACTATCGAATCCGGGGCCGCGGGCGGAAGCGCCAGTAAGGCTACCACCGTGCCTTGGTCGGCCAGCCAGGCAGCCCAGCCGTATGCCGCGCCAGTCGCAGCCGCATCGGGGCACAGGAGTACTGCCGGTTGTTGCGACAGGGTGTCGAGAGGCAGCCAGTAGCGGAGCGGTGGCGGAGCCCCATCGGCCGGTGGTTGCACCACCGCGAAGGTTGGTGCGTCGGCCGCCCCGCGCCGCACGGCTACAAGTTCGGCCCGGAGCGTATCGTTGAGCCAAACAGCTCCCGTTAAAAAGTTAGGTTCTTCCCGCAACGCCAAGCGGGTACCACCCGGCAAATGCGCCGTCAGCGCCGGGGCCTGATACGCTACGCTGTCGAACACTCGCGCATACAGCGGCACCTGCGCCACCTGCAGCCGGAGCTGCACCCTGCGGCTAGCAGAATCCTGGTACAGCTGCACGACCACCGGCAGCTCGGCACCGTGGTACGTCAGCGTGCCTTCGTAACGCCCAACAGGCGCAGGACGCCGCTTTTCCGCGGTTGGGCTACAAGCCGACAGTGCAGCCCACACACTGCTTAGCAGTGCAAGCACCAGCCCACATCGGCGGCATACCGCGGAGCGCCGTCCTCTCACAGGCCTTTGCGCAAGATGAAATCGTTCTGCACGTCGTTGCCGACGCGGTACTCCGTCTCGCCAATCTGCTTGAAGCCCTTGCGGCGGTAGAACTCCTGCGCTTTCAGGTTCTTCTCCCAAACCGTCAGTACCAGCGTGCGGCAGCCCTGCGTACGGGCTTCCTCGATGCAGCGCCGTAGCAAGGCTGCTCCCAGACCCGTGCCCTGCCAATCCTCCTGCACGTAGAGCCGTTGCAGCTCGGCGCGGGTGCGCACATCGGCGCCCGCCTCCGCTCCCAGCCCCGAGCCAATGTAGAGCTTGGCGTAACCCACCAGCTGCTGTTGCATCAGGGCCAAAAAGAAGAACGTGTGCGGGTCGTGGAGTTCGGCCAGTTGCTGCTGCGGGCCGAAGGTTTCGGCCAGATACAGCGCCATGTCTTCGGGGGTATTCTGCGCGGCGTAGGTGTCGTGGAAGCTCTGCCGGCCAAATTCAGCGAGTTGGGCAGCAACGGCCGCCGTGCGTTTGGCCGAAGTAATGCGAAGCGGTGACGACATAGGCAAGAAATTAGGATGCGCCCAAAGTTAGTCAACGCGGTACAGGCGCCAACCGATGAACAGCGCCACCACTCCAATCAGCACAGGCCCGAGGCCCAAAGCAGCCAAGCTGCCCATCAGCACCATTCCGTACACGTTGGCCGCCAACATCAGTACGCCGTACGCCATCAACAGCACACCGAGAATCAGCCGCCAGAGAGGCCGCCGTGGTTCATCCGCCATAGTGCCTCAGGAAATACGCCCTTTGCCAGGCTCGTCCGAAATGCGCCCGTCTTGGCGCATGCGCCAGCCGTAGCGTACAATCAGAATACCAACGGCTAGCATCAGCACCGTCAGTCCCAGGTAAGTCGTATTGGTGCCGGCCCAGCCGCTACCTCTCCATTCTACTGCCGTCACGGCAAACCGCAATACCTGCGCCGCTACCAGCAACCCTCCTGCTACAACCAGCATCAACCCTACTACGCGGCGCGAAAAAGGAGAAAGTGAGGACTTCATGGTCTAAATCAACGCAATATTCCCCGAAGCGTTGTCCCTCAAATGTGTCAATGCTAGCCCAGATAATAGGCCATATGCTGCTGATACAGCGGTTTATTAACAGTTCTTGAGCGTTGACTATTAATCGGTCTATTCAGCCCTGCTACGTTGTATATTCCTTCAGGCTGTGTATTTTTGCTTTACCAAATACCCGCGGGAGTAGCTCAGTTGGTAGAGCATCAGCTTCCCAAGCTGAGGGTCGCGAGTTCGAGCCTCGTTTCCCGCTCACTCATAATCAGCCACTTAGACGAGAGTCTGGGTGGCTGATTTGCTTTTGGTTTAAACGTTGGTTTAAACAACTGCCTTCTTTATCGGGCTTCCTGCCCATGTTGTTAGATTACGGGTAGTCTTGACCTGCTCCCGTCTGTGAAGAGGCTGCTTCTTGATTCTACGCCAGGTAACCTGCTACATTTGATCTACCACTACGCTGCTTTATGCCTAACAAAGAAGCTACCGCTCGTATCAAGATCAATAAGTTGTTAGAGGAGGCCGGTTGGAGGTTCTTCGATTCAGAAGCTGGTCAGGCTAATATCGTGTTAGAGCCCAACGTCAAGCTGACCACGTCACAAGTATCAGCGTTGGGCGATGACTTCGAAAGCACCAAGAACGGCTTTGTCGACTTTCTACTGCTAGACGAGAAGAACGCGCCGTTGATTGTATTAGAAGCCAAGGCTGAAGACAAAAGCCCGCTGGTTGGCAAAGAGCAAGCACGCAAGTACGCCCGCTCGCAAAACTGCCGGTTTGTATTGCTTTCGAATGGCAACCTGCACTACTTCTGGGACTTGACGCAGGGTAACCCACAGGTAATTTCGAAGTTTCCAGGGCCGGATTCAGTAGCTGGGTACAAGAAGTTCGAGCCCAACCCGCAGAAGTTGGTGGACGAAGCTGTGGAGAGCGACTATATCACTCTCACTCAACTCCCTAACTATGCTAACGAAGCAGGCTGGAAGTCCGAAGCGGAGCGGTCAAGCTTTATCGAGAAGAACAAGCTGCGCTTCCTGCGCCCTTACCAACTGCGCGCTGTGCGGCGGCTACAGGAAGCGGTGAACGAAGGCAGCAGCCGTTTTCTGTTTGAGATGGCCACCGGCACCGGCAAAACCCTCACGGCCGCTGCCATCATTAAGCTCTTTTTGCGCACTGGCAATGCTCGTCGGGTGCTTTTTCTGGTAGACCGCCTCGAGCTTGAGGACCAAGCCAACAAAGCTTTCGTGCAGCTCCTAAAGAACGATGCCAAGTCGGTTATCTACAAAGAGCAGCGCGATGATTGGCGCAAGGCCGAAATTGTAGTTACTACGGTGCAGTCGTTGCTCTTCAATGGCAAGTACCAACGACTGTTCGCCCCCACCGACTTCGACCTAGTGATTTCCGACGAAGCTCACCGCTCCATCGGCGGCAATGCGCGGGCGGTTTTCGAGTACTTCATTGGCTACAAGCTGGGGCTCACGGCCACGCCCCGCGACTACATCAAGCATTTCGATGCGGAAAAACCCACAACCCGCGACCCGCGAGAGTTGGAGCGCCGAATGCTACTGGATACCTATCGTACCTTCGGTTGCGAATCAGGCCAGCCCACGTTTCGTTACTCACTGCTGGATGGAGTAAGCGATGAATTTCTAATCAACCCGCTTGTAGTAGACGCCCGCACCGACATCACGACCCAGTTATTGTCGGATGAAGGCTACGCAGCAAGCGTAGTAAACGAGGCCAACGGCGAAGACGAGGAGGAAACGTACTTCCAACGCGATTTTGAGAAGAAGTTCTTCTCGGAGAACACAAACATTGTGTTTTGCGAAACGCTGCTAAAACACGGTCTGCGTGACCCAGTCAGTGGCGAGTTCGGCAAAACCATTGTGTTTGCGGTGAGCCAAGCCCACGCCGCCAAGCTGACGCAGGTACTGAATGTGTTAGCTGACAAGCTTTACCCTGGCCGTTATCAATCTGATTTCGCGGTGCAAGTGACTTCGCATGTTCCAGGCGCCCAACAGTATACCATCAACTTCGCTAACAACAGGCTGCTGGGCAGCGCCAACTTCCTGCCCGAGTACCGCACTAGCAAGGCACGAGTCTGCGTGACGGTGGGTATGATGACAACTGGTTACGACTGCCCGGATATTTTGAATTTGGCCCTAATGCGGCCCATCTTCTCGCCTTCGGAATTCGTGCAGATGAAAGGCCGGGGCACCCGCAAGCACAATTTTCTGGATGAGTTATTCGACAAAGAGCAGCGCGAACTCGTGCGCCACCCGCACAAAACGGCCTTCAAACTGTTCGACTTCTTCGCTAATTGCGAATACTTTGAAGAGAGGTTCGATTACGACCAAATCCTGAAGCTGCCGGCTCGCACCACTTCTGCCAAGCCCAACGACGACTTCGGCGGCAGCCAGCCGCCGGTTGGTGCCTATGAGGTTACCGAAACTGATGCTGTACGCACTTTGCAGGAGCAGCAGATTGGCCTAGAGGGGATGAAAATTGACCGTATGTTCTTCGAAAAATTCGAAGACAAAGTAACGGCCGACGACGTCCTACGCCACCAAGTAGAAGCCGGGCAGTGGGAACAGGCTACCGAATACCTGATCAAAACTTTCTTCGATAAACCTCAGGAATACTTCAACCTCGACAAGTTGCGCCGAGCGGCTGGCTTGGATCGCCGCTTGACTGTGCGCGAGGTGCTGGAAAAAGCCTTTGGTCGTATTCCGTCCTTTAAGTCAAAAGATGAATTGCTCGAAGAAGAGTTCGGTCGGTTTGTGCTCGACTACAAGCCCGCCGATGCCGAGCACATTGTGGCAATGAAGTACTTCTTCAAAGCTTACATCACCGACGGCCGGCTGCGCACCATCTTAGCCGAAGGACGCCTCACCGACCTCAACACCAACCCCAGCTTCGGTATGACCGATTACAAAGCCGTTCCGGCCAGCTGGCGCAACATCATTCCCACATACATCAAGGACTACGTACCGCTCAACCGCTTTCTGTAAGCCAGTGGACGTTAGTACTCGACTTTTCGTGTTTTAACAGTGCTCGACACCGAAACTAAACGCCGAATAGATTCTTGCCGCGACATCTTGGTGGGTAAAGTACCCGACCCCAAATCGCAGGTAGAGCAGATCACCATTGCCCTGATTTATAAGTTCATGGATGACATGGACGCTGAATCGGAGGAGCTGGACGGCAAGCGCACCTTCTTTACCAAGGAGTTTGCCCGCTTTGGCTGGGCACAGCTCATGGCTCCCGGCCTAGGCGGCCAAGACGTGCTCAACCTCTACTCCGAGGCCATAGCCAAGATGAATGAGAACCCAGGCGTACCTACGCTGTTCCGCGACATCTTTAAGAACGCTTATTTGCCTTATCGGGACCCGGAAACGCTGCGGGCTTTTCTCAAGGAAATTAATGCCTTTAGCTACGACCACTCCGAGCGGCTGGGCGATGCCTTCGAGTACCTGCTCTCGGTGCTGGGCGCGCAAGGCGACGCGGGGCAATTCCGCACCCCGCGCCACCTGATTGACTTCTTGGTGGAGGTCATAGACCCGCAGAAAAACGAAACCGTTCTTGACCCAGCCTGCGGCACGGCGGGCTTTCTTATCTCGGCATACAAGCACATCCTGCGGGCTAACATGGATAAGCGCCCTGGTGATAAGCTCACGCCCGATGAGCGCGCCCGGTTAGTGCGCAACTTCCAGGGTTACGACATCTCACCCGACATGGTGCGCCTCTCGCTAGCCAACCTCTATCTGCACGGCTTCCCCGAACCGCGCATTGAGGAGTACGATACGCTTACCAGTGAAACCCACTGGAACGACACCTTCGACGTAGTGCTGGCCAACCCGCCGTTTATGTCGCCAAAAGGCGGAATTCGGCCACATAAGCGCTTTTCGATGCCTTCCAACCGCTCGGAAGTGCTGTTTGTAGACTACATCGCTGAGCATCTCTCACCCCAGGGTCGGGCAGCCATCATCGTGCCCGAAGGCATCGTCTTCCAGAGTGGTACTGCTTACCGCGCCCTGCGCAAGCTACTCGTACAACAGAGCTTGGTAGCCGTGGTAAGTCTTCCAGCCGGCGTATTCCAGCCCTATAGCGGCGTAAAAACCAGCGTGCTGATCCTTGACAAGCGGCTGGCTGCACACGCCGGGGAGGTGCTATTTGTTAAAATCACTAACGACGGCTTTGGACTGGGCGCGCAACGCCGTGAAGTGACGGGCTCGGAATTGCCGGCCGCCGCTGCACAACTTCGCACTTGGTTTCACCACTTGCGCAAGTCTGCTATTGGCTCTACCGTCTCTGACCTTGGTGAGCTGCACTTAGTAAGCAAGGCTCGTATTGGAGAAAATGATGAATGGAACTTAAGTGGTGAGCGTTATCGAGAGCAAATTCAGAGAGACTCTACTCATCCCTTGGTAAAACTAGGAGATTTGCTATTAGAAGCTAAACCTGGTTTTGCTTATGGCGGATCATCCAAAGAACAAACAGGAGGTTTGCCTCATCTTCGGCCAATGAACATAAGCCGAGAAGGAGATTTAGTACTAGACGATGTTAAATATATACCGCAAGAGGAAGCAGATAAATACAACTCTTATCTATTAACAGAAAATGATGTCTTATTCAATAACACTAACAGCAAGGAGCTTGTTGGCAAAACAACCTTATTCTCAGGACAAGGAGCATCATATTATTCGAATCATATCACTCGGCTTAGAACCAAGGAAGAACTTCATCCGGCGTATCTATCCAGAATCCTCCATAATTTATGGCAACAAGGACACTTTCTAGAATTATGCAGCAAATGGGTAGGACAAGCTGCCATAAATGGAAAAGCGTTAACTGAAATCGAGATTCCGCTTCCCTCGCTGACAGTTCAGCAGGAAATCGTAACTGAGATTACAGGTTATCAACGCGTAATTGATGGAGCACGGCAAATATTGGTGTTCTATCAACCACGAATCGTTGTGCAGCCAGAGTGGCCGATGGTGGAGATTGGGGAGATATTCAAAACTCGTTCAGGAACTACGCCAAGCCGCGACCGACAGGACTATTTCATTGATGGAACAATCCCTTGGGTAAAGACACTCGATCTAAACGATGGACCGATATTAAAAACAGAAGAATGTATAACTGATTTGGCCTTATCTGAAACCTCTTTGCAAGTTCTACCCAAAGGCACGGTATTAGTAGCTATGTATGGAGGATTTAAGCAGATTGGGCGAAGTGGGGTTCTTGAAATAGAAGCAACTCAGAACCAAGCCATGACTGCATTACTACCTCATGAGGACGTAGATCCTTACTTCCTCAACTATACTCTGGTGAGTTCTAGAGAATATTGGAAGCAAGTAGCTAACAGTACTCGCAAGGACGCCAATATCACCAAAAGCGACGTTCTGCGCTTTAAGTTTGCTCTTCCTGACCTTGCAACACAGCAGCGCCTTGTAGCCGATATCAAAGCTGAACAGCGATTGGTAGCGGCTACTACAGAGCTTATCGAGCGGATGGAGTCACGGATACAAGCTGCTATCGGTCGTGTGTGGGGTTCGGCAATTCATAAACTTGAATCTATTAGCTAAAGCGTCACCTATACCATGGAAGAAGCAGCCCAAATATTAGACTTCCTACCTAGATCTTTCAAGCACCAGAACGAACAAGACTATGTAAATTTCTTGTGGGATGCATTTGTAAGCAACTACGAAGCAGAGCAGTATCAATTTGCTTTGCTAGCCTACCACATGCTATTCATGAGCGGCGTATATTGTTCACTATGGCAAATCAGAAGCAGCAGATCAGATCTATTTACTAATGCACTATTATTTCATCAGCATGAGGAAGCCATGCTAAACGCCACATCCCCTTTCGTATTCCACAAAGCTCAAGAGAGTAGTATTTTTAAATTTATGCGACTTATTGACTGCGAGGACCAGCATATCGGCAAACTTACGAAGCTGGTAAAAGACAGAAATAGCATTGCCCATTCTAATGGAAACATTTTCTTTTCTACCAAAGCCGCAGCTGACATACAGATCGCAGAAGTAATACGACAGCTTACAGTTGTTCAAGAATTAATGAAACCTGTGCTTCATAGTTGCCTGAAGCAGTTTTTGATTGAAAGCTATAACTCTGAAAGTCGAGCATACACTTTGGCTGAAGATCAGATACGAGAAAGTTTAATTCACGACAATTACTTCTCAAGACAAGATATAAGCTCGTGTCTTCGGTTTGACATTGAAAGCTTACGAAGTGAGGAGCATTTTGCCGATATACAAGCACTCTTCCATAGTTTCACTACTGCTTACACAGAAGAGTAAAACACTTGGTCTGCAATGACCAACTCAAGCAATCTTATAAACTTGTTTCTATTCGGCAATATGTTGCTAGTAGTACCAACTCACAACCCCAGGCAGTTCGCCAAAGTCCAGGCCGGCACCTTCACCGAGTTTTCAATCTGGGAGCGGGTGCACATTCAAGAGTGGGTTCGCCAAGCGCCGGAAGTGCTTGGCGAGGATTTGCTCATCGTCAGCATGGAGTTCGACCGTTTCAAGCAAAGTTCTGACCGACTGGACTTGCTAGCATTGGATCGGCGTGGTAACCTAGTCGTCGTGGAATTGAAGCGTGACGGCTTGGCTAGCTACGCCGACCTGCAAGCGTTGCGCTACGCGGCTATGGTGTCAACCATGACCATAGAGCGGCTCCTGCCCTACTTCGTGCATTACCAGCAGAAATACCTTGGCCGAGCAGATGCAGATACCACCCGTGCCCAGGAGCAGATACACGAGTTTGTTACGGAAAACGATACTTTTCAGGAGTTGTCGAATCGCCCGCGAATTATTCTATGTTCAGAGAATTTCTCGACGGAACTGACGACGACAGTGCTTTGGCTCAACCAGGCGGAGCTGGACATTTCCTGCGTCCGTATCGTGCCTTATAAAGTGGGCGACAACGTGGTAGTGGTTCCCACAAAGATTATCCCGTTGCAGGAAGCCAATCAGTACATGATTGAGTTGAAGCACAAAGAAGAAGGGCGCGAGCAGCAAACCGTACAAAGCGGTCGGCCGGAAACATTCACCCTGCTCCTCGACCATGGTCACCTGTGCGTAGGCGACAGCATTTACTTACGCGACCGGCTGCCCAGCTACCTCTCTTCCGAAGCTAAAACCGCCGTGGACGAAGTTTACTTCCAGGCAGAGATACTTCCGCGACAAGGTAAAAGCTACACGGTAAAGTGGGCATACGATGGGAAACCATACTCCCTGATGAATCTGACCCAAACCATCTTTCAGCAGTTTCACCCAACCGGTGTTCGCCCGGCCGGTATGCAAGCTGGCCGACATTGGTGTTTAGCCGATGGTCGAAACTTAGTTGAGCTAGCGGATGAGGTATGGGCAAGTATCCAAACGGGGGAGTCAGTTAGCTCCTAAGGCATCAATACTACTATTGGCCTGCCTAAACGTAATCACCAGCCAATACAGATAGCAACTGCGACTACAGAGTACCTGCTACACTGCTGCTGCCAACTGAGCGCCACGACGCTTGTAGCCTGGCAAAGCCAGACCGGTCCGGAACTCATGATAGCAGTTGACGGCAGATTTATCGTTGCTGATCTGCTTCCTGGTGCGGGCCAGGCTCTCATTGTCGATGCGGTGCAGCAGTTGATTTGTGTTGGCCACGCTGATGGGTTCCAACGCCACGCCCGTTCGAGCTACCGCGCGTTCGATGTCTCGCAGATAGGCACGCGGCGTCTTGGGTGGATAGCCTTGGTTGAGCATCCAGGTGGTAAAAGCGGCAGTGTGTAGCATCAGACAGCTTCAAGTAGGTTTATTGAGCTAAGTAAGCCGAAAGTATGTAGTACTGCTACAGCAGGTCATTGTTAATATCCTGCAGCGAAAAGAGAATTATATCTCGCCGTTAGCAAGGATCTACTTTACGGCGCGATAGGCTTGGTGCGGATGAGTTGCCTGTGGATAGCGGCGTTCTAGTTGACCGGCTTCTACCATTGAAGGTATAATTCTGTTTATCAAATATTTACCGCTTTTGCCAGTTGCCTCGGCCAACTCCGGCAAGGTGCGCCACCCTATAGACGCAGCTTGCAATACTAGCTTTTGTAGCCGTTGCTGAGCTGATAGCTTTTCAGATACGCTCTCCACATTCTCCGGCAAGCTCTCCACATTCTCCAGTAAGCTCTCCACATTTTGCTCTGAGCTTTCCTTCTTTTCGGCCGTATCGTATTCCTTATCCTCGTAGCTCTCCACATTTTGTAAAGAGCTTTCCTCATGTAAAGCTGCTACAGGCGCGGCATTAGTTTCCTTGAGCGAATAAGTAGTACCTGAGCCCCAACCGGTAGAAGTGAGGTACCCCTCCTGGCACAATGCTTTAAGTAGTACAGACAGATCAGCGGCGTGCATGTCTACGCGGTAGCGCAGGCGGCGGTGCGTTACGGTGCCCTCTACTGCCACAATTGCCAGAATTGTTTTTCTGTCGCCAAACAAGCTATCGGCTTGCTCACCAAATACCTCAAACAATCGCTCCCGCGCCTGCTCTGAGAGGATACTTTCCATTTCAAGGTCCAGCGTCACTCGGTCGGGCTGGTCTTTCACCTCCAGATAAGGACGTTGCCAGTGGGCGCTTTCCCAGCCTCGCACGATCTTATCAGCTCCGCTACCAGCTTGTTCGGCACCGCCAATCAGGCTGAACATCTTTTGCAAGGCTTTATTGCGACAGACGCTCACTCCGCCTTCATAGTATTGGCGAATGGGCACGAGTAGGGTACCAGGATTGGTAAACTTGAAGCCATTAAGATGACGAATGCTTACCAAGCCTCCCGGTGCACTGTAGTCAGCGTGGACCAACGAGTTGATGAACGCTTCTCGTAGTGCAGTATGGGCCGGTGTTTCATCTTGCCGCTGACCGTTTTTTAGCTGGAAAGGTCGTGGCAGCCCTGCCGAGATGCGCGGCCAAACTTGTAGGTAGAACTGGAATAGGTTAGCTTCCCAGGTGCCATCGGGGTACAGGCGGTCGGTCCAGCGCACATCTGGGTCTTGGGTCAACACTTCCCGAAAATCCGGAAAAAACTGTGGCGCGCATTCGGGGTCATGGATGGCTTCAGTTTTGCCGAACATGAGTACCCCAGCTAATGTCAGCCCCTCCTGCCGGCTTGGCCGATCTACGCGGTAGCCTTCCAGCTTTTTCAGCAGCTCCAAATCATTGTGTACGAGCCACGGATGCCCTGGCCGAATGCTGGCCATGAGTTGCCGGAACTGCTGCAAGCTCTTCAGGTCGATATCATCTGGGAACGAGAAGCCGCGTAAGATCCGGCTGTCTGCGGGCACACTGGTGTTGCTATCAGACAACATGCGGCGCACTGCATCCTGGTCGCAGCGGTAGTCGCCTCCGTCGCGCCGCTTATATGTACCGCTCCTTGGATCTAGCCCCACATACACCGGCATTTGCTCACGAGAAGCGCGAGGCACGTCGAAAGCCAAAAAGTACTGACCCGGCTGTTCAGGCACTGGTATGGCCTGCACGTTGGCATCGGACAACAGCCCAGTACTGATCTTGTTGCGGTTGTTCTGGGTATCGAAAAAGTCCTGCCGAAAGCGCTGCACCTGTTCCAGCGTCAACCCATCCGGATGGAATTGATTTTTTGATTCTCGTACACCCAGCACAACCATCCCACCCTCGGTGTTGGCAAAAGCAGAGTATGTTTCCCAGAAGGAGCCAGGAAAACCACCCTTCGCCGACTTGTACTCTATTTCGCTTCCTTCAAATTGAGGGAATGCAGCAACAACAGCATCTTCCAGAGGATCAGAAAAGAGATTGTACTGAAAAGAGGACATACGCGCTTCTACACCTAAGCCTCAAAGATACATTGGGCTGAGTTGTCAGAAACAAGCTTGACTCTGCCAAAACCATGTGTTATCCCATCTTTCGAGCAGCCCGTTTTCCTGAAACACTAAGCCCCTACCTCTCACTTGAAGGCAGGGGCTTGCAGCACCGAATAAGTGGCAACAATTTAATCAGCTATAAGCAGGTCCCTTAGCTTGTTACGCCACTTGTCCTTTAGTTCGTAATGGCCTTCTTCTGCTTGCCAAAGCAGCTTAGAAGATACTTCTTGGCATACCTCGGCTAGCACGTCGAGAATGTCATAGAGCGCTTTGAGCCTGCTCTTGGCAGAGTTCCCAGGTTCTTTAAGGTAAGGGTGGCGATTGTAGTCACGCGCGAGTTGCTCAACACGGGACATCATCCTCTGAATAGACCTTTTCGAAAGGGCACAACCTTCTGACTGCAGGAACTCTCGGACCACAGAGCAGAACTTATCATGAAGAGATTCGACTTCCCATGCTTGCTCTTCGCGTTTCTGGTTCAACTGATATAATTCTTCTGGTTCAGCAGGGGTTGGGGATTGAAGGGCTGATGTGAACGTAGACCGCTGAGCTGTTTGTAGGGAAGCGAGTGTGGGTTCTTCTATCTCAACCTCGTTGTTAGAGGCAGGGCCTAAGTCGCGGAAATGGCGGCCCTTGCAGAGGCTACTGCAAAAGACTTTGTTTGGCCTGCCATCAACTTCGTTGCCACAGTAAGGGCAAAAACGTTTTTTCTCTTTCATAAGAAGACGTGGGCGTTACAGCAAACCGTTTACAAAACGGTTTGCAACTGATTAAAACCGTTTTTGACCGGTCAAAACGCATTTTTTTGTCACACAAAAGCAATCCACATGGCTTGTGTGACCCTCTAGGCAAACCGCGGGAACCTACCGGAGTAGCCACCTAAAGCCGACCGGTCAATACATTGACTTTTGGGCTTTGACTAGGTGACCTGATTCTTAAATGGTCGTTTGTGAAATGGGTCAGAAGCAGTCAACATCGAACTCACTCGTCCCAACTAGGCGGGTAACCTGCCCATTGATCGAGTAGCAAATCCGCTAGGTCGATGCCGGCTGCCTTCTGAGATTCTGTGGCCTTTACTTCCAATACGTCGGAGACATTGACCTTGAACCCCATTCGAACTAGCGCCTCAGCCTTATCACACCACATCCGGTATGCGTTACCACTTGCAGAAGCATCTGGAAACAAAGTGATGGGGTAAGACTTCAGTGGTCGAAGACGGTCGATGTTTAAGTAACCAAGTGCACCAATAGCGAGCCAGGTGAAGCCTGGAAAGTAGGAGGTGCAGATAACAGCCGTTTTAGGCGCCTCGACAATGGCTACTGGCCGGTTTGTTGGTTCAGCAGTTAGTTGAGCTAACCCATAGAGGGAAGGTGATTTTTGCCCTGAAGAGTTGAGATAATCTGTAAGCCAAGCAGGGATAGCCTTCCCGTTTTTCTTACAGTGTGCCTCATAGGCGGTATGTACCCAGGTTGTCAAGCGCCTTGACTCCCCATCGGGACCAATACGCTTAGCTGTGTGTCCTTCAGCATCAAATAGTACAACCTGGCCCCCTCTCACCCGTCCTAGTTCGTCTCTTTGCCAAAATACCGTGGCTCCTGGCCAGTACGCAGACGTACCTATTTCAAAGCGCTGAAGCAGGCTATCAGTAACGCTAGCACCTAACCGGCTTCTTAGCAACAGGGCGAAGTTGTTCCGCTCGTAGTGGCTCAACGACTGGGTTAGTACTTCATCTGGTATTGTAGGCGCTGAAGCTGTCCGGGGCTTATGGCCTATTACTGCTGGTGCCCTCTGAGAGCTGTTGAAAGTGCCGTTCTCCTCTTTCCTGACTGATTCAGCATAGGTCTGACCATTTAGTTCTTGATCGTATGGGCTGCACGAATAAGCGCATTGCTCAAGACGATTACAGCGCCCATACTTTTCAGGCAGCAATTCTCCAGTTATCGTATCGACCCAGCGAGTAAACTCTTGGGGCCTATCACAACTAGGGCATGTAAAACGGGTTTTCCTTCCGCCATAAGGTTGTAGACAGAAGCGAGATGATTTGTGCACAAATAAGGTTTGTTTTTGAGCTACACTCTCTGCACTTCCTGCACTCCGCTAAGTGCAGATAGTGTTGGTAGTGCAACTCCGGGAAAAACTTTAAAAACCGAGTTTCACCAAGCAGTGCACATGACCGATGTGCTTGCGCATTCCCTGAATCCCATAGCTCTCTAGGCGCTTCACAAACTTTCGGCTGTTGACAGGCTGATTACCTTCCTCTAAACAATAGGCCCTATACTCGGCGTAAAGGTCCTTTCGAGCAATGAATGCGGAGCTACTAGCCTCGTAGCTATTATCGTCAAGAAATGAGCGTACGCTATCTGCTTGCCGTCTGTACTCTTCAATCTGCTGGTTAACAGCTGCTGAATCCGAAAACCTAGCTTGCTTCAACAGGCGCTTAAGACCTGCTAGTACCCAGTTGAATACTCCGGACAGCTCAGAACTGATGATTTTAGCTGCGAGACTTTTATCCTGCTCAGCTTCAGGGATAGTAACCTTGAAGGGTACGATGAGGAATCGCCGAAAGTAGGCATGCGAATGCTCTACGTCCGCAGGTAGTTCATTGCAGTTGAAGATGAGCTTCGCGTAATCTGTTAAGGTGAAGGGCTGACCGTATGGAAAGCGTGCCTCAACCGGCTCACCAGACACAAGCTGTTTGAACACGTTGGCATCAGACTTACCACTTATCTCACTGGCGTAGTTCACCAGTTTGTTTGCTAGGTGAGGCCGAGCATAAGAGGGGTCGATGGTGAGACTTTGCAGAGAGTTATGGCTGATGTTCTCCGGCCCTAGCAAAGCCGAAACCACCTCAAAAAAAACAGACTTGCCGTTTGCGCCTGTTCCGTACAGAAGAAGCGCCTTCTCTAGCTTGAGCTTGGAATGCGGAATGAACAGATACCCCAGGTACTCCGCCAAGATTCTCTGACAATCCTGATCAGGCAGGACCCTATCCAGAAAACCTTGAAATAGGGGAGCAGATGCCTCTGGATTGAATTCAAATGGCAACTGATGAGTCAAAAAGTCAGCTGGTGCGAAGCCATCCAAGCATTGAGACTCGGCAGTAATGTGAAAAGTGCCGTTCAGCAAGTTGATCTTTACTGAATCGCGGCTTTTCTCAGGAGCAGGCAGGTAAGCACTACTTAAGAACTGCTTATGTAGCTGAGCGCCAAAATCTACATACCGAGCATCGTACTTGTCCACGCCAAGCTTCTCCGCGGCGGCTTGTAAGAACGCTCTCAGATCATCCTCAAGCAACGGCTTCCAATAGGCGCCGTTGTAAGCGTACACAAACCCAGCGCTACGTCGCAATCCCCAATGATTTTGCTTCGCAACGGTACAAACTTCTTCAACCACCGTGACGATGTAATGCTTCTGCTTTAGCTTTTCTGCATCGTTGTCGAGGCCAACAGTCTTACGGAAATCTATGGGCTGCACCTTTTGCAACAGCTCCCCCAGCACGCTAGAATGTAATACGAGATTAGAAGCTTTGCCATGAGCAGCGGCGTCTTTACCGATGTGTTGCTTGAGGTCAGCAATGGTTACCTGAGCAGAAGAAACGCTTGCGTGGAAGTGCGCTTCTACATCTGTGCTTTTATCGGCAGAAGGTGGGATGTCAGTGACCATGGCCTAAGAAATCCTACGCTTAGGCTTGGGCTGAAAACCCATCGCATTTTTGACATTACTTTCAATACGCTTGCCTTCATTCACCCACTTCAACAACTCAGCACGGTTGAAGTATAGCTTATTGCCACGCTTACTGTGGGGGATCTGGCGGCTCGACACCAGCGTATAGATGCGTGCTTTGCTCAAGCGAGTAACTTCTTGAGCAAGTTCTACTCCACCTACCTCATCCGCAGGTTTAGTCACCCCACGCACATGTTGCAGGGTTTCCAGGGCCAATGCCTCAAGATTGTTGAGCCGGGCATTGATCGACTCGAAAGGGTTTACCATAGTTGCTGTCGTTTGTTGTACGCCAGCAAATGTGGGCTGATGACTAGGCTAGGGACCGGTCTCTATCGGTCCCTTTTTTTACTTGCAATGTGCGGAGCTCATCTTGCGCTCGACCTAGTTGGTTCCCTTGAAGTAGTGGAATGACAGCTTGAATATTTTCTATCATGTTAGATAGTTGTTGATCTGATATATTCAATCTATCTATAGGTTTTACAAGTGCGATATAGTTCTTGTACAGTTTCTCCCCGCTTTTGTATCCATATTCATTTGCGATATTATTAGCCACACGCCCTTTAGTGATTGATATGCCTTTATATATCGACACTAGAGCAATTTGCTTTAGACTAAGCTTCTGCCCTTGAGAGCTTGAAACTTTACGAGGGAGAATATCTCTACCGTCCTCGACTACTTGGTTGATATATGCTAGTGCTTGGCTGGCCCAGGGTATACGAGCAAGCATTGTATGCACAAGCTTATCGCAGAAGTTGTCGGCCAGGGTAGAGGTGGTCTGTATTTTTACCCCCTCATGCTCCACTATCTTAAATGACGGCAGAAGGCTTCGCAAGCGGGTTAGAGAGTAATTATTTCGCTCATAATCAAGCAGTTCAACAACTTTATTAGTTGACCAATTTATAATACATTCTAAACGATGCCGCACAGAATTCAATTCAATACTTGTTTTAGGCAGCTCATTTTTGAACCGGGCAACCAGCATCTGAAACCGAGCATCAACTTCATTCTGAGTATGCTCGCCTGCTATTGTAACTCGGGACGTCGGCCTGCCAGCACCATCCCAATCAGGCACTAACAGTATTCGTTCTAATGCATCCAAAAGCTGTAGAGACGCTGTACTTAGGCGCATATCCACCCACTGTCGCATGTGCCTTGAACCTGTACGCGCATGGTGCAGCATCTGCTGACGTAATTCACTTCGCATGTCCGCCGATAATGCGCTGTTGTGCCTTCGGAACAACCAACTTTCTACATCAGCCATAGCAAGAAGTGGATCTACCGCGTCCAACAATCTTAACAATCCTGCTAGAAATGCTTTTTTGTTGGGAGCATTATCAAAGGCTTGTTCATAATCGAGCGGAGCAAGCCAAGGCCTTGAATACGGGTAATTGCGCCACGTCAAACGAGACAGTTCTTGCGCCCACTCTTCCAGTCCATGAGATTCAGTGGGTAAGTGCTCAGATGGCAACTCACCGAACCCTGGAGCATACATGCGCAAATCTCGGATAACTCGCACCTGAACAGGCCCCATCTCTTCTAACTGCTGTGGCACTGCACTTGGAACGCCTCCACGTCGGGCATACAGTGCGTTCAACCTTTCCCAAGCCTTCTCTATCGAAGCCGCAGCCAGCACCGTTTGGTATACTCGCCAATCAGCCGACTCAAACGAGATAGATTCAGGTATATCATTCGAGAGTAAAATCCTCATATGGTATACCCTAGCATCCTCCAACGCTTCAGCGGAAACGTTTACCTCACGAGGTTGCATCAACACCTTGATTATCGAGTCTTCTATATCCCGGTTGTCTCTCGGCATAAAAGACGAATACTCACGAAGTCCGGCTATTAAATCCTCCAAATGAAGCTTTTGACGTGCTTCAGACAACTTCAACAAGTTGCCTTCTACTTCTTCAATAAAGCTATGATAAGCAGTATTTAGCTGTGATTGCAAAGCCCTTGCGTGACCATACGCGTTTATAGTAGAGCCAGATAAAAGCTCCTCCAGAACAGCACGATAGGCTTGAAATTTAGATACTCGCAGCATAAGCAATTAGAGCAAAGTTTCAAAGGCTGCGTCCATAGTATCCGAAGCAAAACTGTCTAGATATACAGCTGTCGTTCGCTCATCTTGGTGCCCTAAGGCTTCGCTTATAACTGCATTGGATACTCCGCTCCGCTTAAGACTTGTAGCGAAAGAGTGGCGTGCCACATAGGTTGTCAACGGCGTAGCAATGCCAGCCTGTCCAGCCAACTCCTTCAAATCAGCGTTGACTTGCCCTAACACCTTGTGAAGACGGTTTTTCACTTGTGCGGGCGAAACATGTTTAGCGGCATCCAGAATCGGAAAGAGGTAACTATTTGGGCTGGCGTGAGTCAGGGCGCGATACTGCTCCACAATGGCCTCAGCCGGAGCCAGCAACTTAACCGAAAATTTCCCGCCAGTCTTTTGCCGCACGTAGCTAAGCCGTAACCCACCATCGGCGGGCGTCAGGTTGTGCCACCGTAACTGGGCCAAGTCCACGAAATTGATGCCGCCACAGTAGAAGGAAAAGGCAAACACGGCCTTGGCTAGTTGATGGCGCTCGGTACTTACGGGCAAGTTTTCCAACCGACGAATGTCGTCGCGTGAAATGGCGCGCTTGGCCGTGCTCACGTCGAACTTGCCTACTTGAAACTTGTGCTTCTCCGCCGCAGTACGCGCAAACGGGTACCCCTCTCCTTTCGCCACCCCCGCCGCAATAGCTTTGTTAAGCACAGCGCGCAGCGTACGGAAGCGTAGCGAAAGAGTGATTTCTTCTACGCCCGAACTCCGCAGGACTTCCTCCCATTTCTGACAGAAAGCTACCGTGACTTGGTCGAATGGAATATCGTGCAGCTGTACCCAAGCCGCACGCTCCTGCTCCAAACCTTTGCCAAGCGGCGGGTCACCTATGCCGGCCTGCGAAGCGAGGTGTTTTGCCAACTGATTGCCAAGGTCTCGGTATACAGTGGAGTTACCCACCTGACCGGCAGCGACCATTCCAGCGGCCAGCTCCTCGATGTACGCCAGTAGCCTGATGCGGCGGTAGGCCTTGCGACCTTCCACGGCTTTCTTGGCAACAGAAGGGGCATCATGTTGCTCGTCCGCCAAGCTTAGGTTCTTAGCGGCTTCGTTGTACTTCTGCTCCCACTCTTCCAGCTTTGTTATCAGGTCTTCCCGGTCCGGCTCCGGAAAGCTGCGCCGGACTTCCTTCTTCTTGGGGTTCCAGTATTTGGGATGCAGGCTCAGACCGGTAGCAATGTACTTCAGCTTCCGGTCCTTCGTGATGCGAACCATGAATGGATGGGAGCCGTCCGCCAGGGTTTTAGAGGTGAAGTAAACGGCCTTAACGGAGGCTTTGCCTTCCTTGTGTTCAGTAGTTCTGCTCATCGTGTTTAAACCAGCGCCGGTTTAAACGTTGGTTTAAACAAGTATAGTAAATAACGAGGAACGGTGATAAAGCACGATAAACTAAATCTGCCAAAATGAGCTAAAAACGCACTTTTAACAAGTCGCAACAACCAGTAAATATCACTATCACACAGCTTCCCAAGCTGAGGGTCGCGAGTTCGAGCCTCGTTTCCCGCTCATTTATAATCAGCCACTTAGACGAGAGTCTGGGTGGCTGATTTGTTTTGGTGCCCACGGTGGTGCCTACACCCCTCTCATGCCGTCGCTATATGGAGAATGAGACTCGGGTTTCTGATTGTGGCTAGAAGCCGTTGGAAAGAGCTGTGTGCTGGGCCAGGTCGAGCAACCACGCTCAGCTTTCCGATGCCCAGGCTGCCCCACGCCTGCATCGCACCTGCATCTACTCGACTACCCGCCAATGATACTGAGCGCTACCCACTCGCGTTCGAGCTTCAGGGTCCACTGCAGCATAGCAGTGTAGAAGTATGGGGCACCTCTTCTCACGATAAGCCGACCTGGGAAGCACCGGCTCCACTGACGGCCGATAGACGACAGGTTGGCGGTATCCGGGAGCTGTTCACCTTTCAGAGCCGCCGCCTAGCCCTGGTAGGTGACGAGCAGGGTCAGGTGCTGGGCGTGCGCTACAACAAAGGTTCGAAAGTGGAGGAGCTGCTCCACGACCCGCACCTGGCCTACCGCGCCGGCGAGGAGGGCGTATTTCCACTGCGCCTGCAGGCCGACCGCGCCCTCTGGCGCGACAGCAGCACCTACCTGCTGCACCGCGGCAACGGCAGTGGGGGCCACGCGCCCCATACGCTGGAGTGGCTGTCGTCGCCTTCTACCTTGCGCCTACTCGGCACCAGCCGCGACACTGCCTACGCCGTGGATGTTTTCGGGTTGGTAAACGACCAGGCCAAGATGGAGCTCTGGCGCCAAGAACGGGCCACTATTTACCCTTCCATCCTCGAAGACCCCGACCGATAGAAAACCCTGCGCGAGCTGCTCAACGGTGAGCAAGCCGACTAGGACGACGCGGCCAAGCGCGCCGGGCGCCTGCGCGAAGCTCCTTCGCCACCCGCGCCCGCCTGCATAAGCCCTGGGGCGTGCGGCTGGGCGACGTGGAGCGGGACAAGCGCGACGCCCGGGTGCAGATGCTCGACGCCGATTCGCGCTATTGGCTGGCCTTGGGCGAGCTGTTCGACACCTTCCTGGCCCGCACTGCCAGCGCACCATTGGAAGACCTGGCACAGGTACGAACCCATTGGCAGCAGGCTAGCCGCCAGGCCGCCGAACGGGCCCTGCACCGCGCACTAACCTCGCTGGCCACCGACGCCCGCACCCGGCAGGCGCTGGCCTAAGTCGATGCCGTGCTGCGCTACGGCACGCTCTACCCCAAATCCGTCAAACCTCTACCCGTTTCCGCATGAGCAAGCTAACCCTTGAGCAGGCCAGCGAATTCGCTGCCTTCCTCTATCGGCAGGCCGGGCCTACGCGCCGCGCCAATCTGGCCGAGCTACGGCGCGCCGCCGCCAACCCCGCGTACGACCTGCGCGACCTGCGCATCCTGGGCGGGCAGATGACCAGGTAGCCGAGGCCCAGCGCCTCGTGGCCGGTTTGTTCGCTTTGTACGCGGCCAAGTTCTGGGATGCCAGCCGCCACCTGCGACTGCCCCGATTTGCCGACGAGGCCAAACGCCGGTCGGTGGGTGCGTCCATGCGCCGGTTGCGCGGGCAACTGGGCACCGGCCAGGACAGCCTGGACCTGCGCTTCACCGCCCTGCTCGACAGTTCTGGTACAGTCCGCCACCGCACCCGATTGGGCCCGACTGCCCGCCGGCTACCTGCACCAGACAGCCCAATGCAAGCCATTAAGCCTGGCGCCAACTCACGGTCAGATTCTAGGCTTCCGGCTGGTGGCCAACCCCACGAAGAAAGTTGCACGCCCGGACCACCGCCAGGGCAGCCGGGTGGCCCTGCTGGATGTGGGCAGAGCAGAAGACGGCACCCCGGCTCAGCAGTGGCTGCACCGCAAAGCGACCCGTAGCGGCTTCGAGGTGCTGCACGTATTCTCGGAAGGCTTCCCGCTCAGTAGCGCCCGTGCCTCGCACCAGCAGAAAGGCCAATTGCCGCTGTATGGGGCACGCTTCGACGGCTTGCTGCGCGTGACAGATCCGGCTTTACTAAACAATGCCCTGAACCAGGGTATTGGTTCGGCCAAGGCCTTCGTGTTTAGGCTGTTATCATTGGCCCGCCCAAACGACACTACATCCATATAGCTATTTATGCAGCCCTTTAGCTGAAGCTGAAGTAAGCATACACATAGTTAGGACAATGACTAAAAAATCCGCTATTCCGCGTAAATTTCCAATCTACTCCCCACGCCCGTAGGGATGAACCGACCAAAAAGAGGCCCAGGACAAGGCATCCGCCCTACTCCCCACGCCCGTAGGGATGAACCGGCCGGGCACCTCGTCACAGGTATTCATAAGGCTCCCGTTTTCGAGCCCAGCCTCACGTCACGCGAAAGCGACCTAGAAACGCCATGTTCCTGGGTAACTTTTTAAATTCTGCTTTTGGACACTTAAAAGCCCCGCAAACTGAAAATTCTCCCCTTGTCTGCGGTTACCCTGTGAGGATTGTTTTATATATCAATTTGCATTGTCAGTCGCTGAGCCCCTTCTGAGTCCGCAACAAGCTAGGGTCAACGCATTGAGTTGGGGTTACGCAGTCTGGTCTTATAGCGGATTCATGAACGATGTACATGATAACCACAATGGTTGAACCAGGCTTTGGCATCCTTGCTGGAAATCCACTCAACCGCGGTTTGGATAGCCGCCTCCAGTGCTTCACGGGTACGGGCCTG